>NZ_CP049838.1 GCF_013085465.1 Streptomyces asoensis | reverse complement strand
GCGCTGTGGCATGGCTCCGGGCCCGTGACCATCTACGCCACCTACGCGTCTCTGGGTGTCCTGGCGGAGGCATTCGAGGGCGTCTACGGCCAGAAGTTGGACCCGGTAGACCTCGCGGTAGTTGATGAGGCCCACAGGACAAGTGGGTCGATGGGTAAGGCGTGGGCGGACATCCATGACCAGACCGTCATCCCGGCGTACCGGCGGCTGTACTTGACGGCGACGCCGCGGATCTGGGAGGAGCGGCTGAACCGCGAGGTTGCCGAGGGGGTGCGTGACCCGCTGCCGAGGGAGATGGCGGCGAGCATGGATGACGAGACGGTCTTCGGGCCCGTCCTCTACAAGCTCTCGCTGGCCTCTGCCGTCTCCCGGGGCCTGTTGGCGCGGTACCAGATCATCGTCCTGGAGCTCCAGGACCCCGTCGTCACCCCGGAACGGCTGATGGGCGAGGAGCGGCACACCGAAGAGGTCCGCGGGCAGCGCCTGGGAGCCCTCCAGGCCGCGTTGCTGCACACGATGGCGCAGCACGACCTGTCGACGTGCATCACCTTCCACCACCGGACCATCGAGGCACAGGCGTACGCGGAGGGCCTGGAGCGCGTCGCGGCCAAGCTGCACGCCGACCAGCCTGAGACCTACCCGAAGCGCATCTGGGCGGACTGGCTGTGCGGTGAGCACGTCCCCGAACGCAGGCGAGAGGTCCTGGGTTCGTTCGGGACCACGGTGCAGCGGGCCGTGCTCTCGAACTGTCGTGTCCTGGGCGAGGGTGTCGATATTCGAAGCGTGGATTCAGTTGCCCTACTGGACCCCAAGGGTGCGCCGCACGACATCGTCCAGGCCATCGGCCGGGCGCTCCGGCAGAAGCCCGGGCAAGGCAAGCTCGCTTCCCTGATCGTGCCCGTCTTCCTCCAGCCGGGAGAGCAGCCTGAGGACATGTTCACCTCCGGCTCCTACCGGCCTCTGGTGAAAGTCTTGGAAGGTCTGCGGGCCCACGATGAAGAGGCCGTGGAGTTACTCGCCATCCCCCAGGAGCCGCAGAAGGACGTCGCGCAGCCGTCCGTGAACATCGGTGTCGCGCCAAAAGACGGCGAGGAAGAATCCCGCCTGCTACTCCGTTTCGCCGCTCCGCGTGACTCTGTGATGGTCGCGGACTGGGTGTCCTTCAACGTGATCGACACCGAACGCCAGGACTGGGCGCGCGGCTGGGCGGCACTCAAGAAGTTCACCGAACGCGAGCGGCACGCCCGCGTGCCTTACGGACACCGCGAGGGCGCGACACCACTTGGGCAATGGGTCGCGGAACAACGACGGGCCTACGGGGCGGGGCAGATGAACGGCCAGCGCGCTCAGCGACTGGAGCAGCTCGGCATGGTCTGGAGCCTGGCGGATGAGCGGTTCCAGGAGAACCTGGAGGCCGCGAAGGCGTACTACGACCAGCACTGGACACTGTGCGCGCCTCGACCCGCGACGATGCTGGGCCGGCCTGTGGGGCAATGGCTTTCGAATCTGCGGCGGCCGGGTGCCCTCGACGGACACCCCGAGTGGAAGACGGCGCTGGAGGTCGTGGACGAGGACTGGAACCCGTCATGGCCGGCGGACTGGCAGCGCCACTACGCCGCCGTACGCGAGCTGCTGCGCGAGGAGGCCGGCCTGACCGAGCTACAGCCGGGGATCACCTGCCACGGCATGGACGTAGGGAAGTGGCTGGCCCGGCAACGCAAGCCCCAGGTCTGGCAGGCCCTGACGGACGGGCAGCGCGAGCGCCTGGAGCAACTCGGCATCACACCACTCGCCCCGAAGCAGGAGGAACCCGTCAGGCCATCCACGGCTCCCGTGAGCGCCTTCGAGCGGGGCGTTGCGGCCCTCGCGCAATACAAGACCCGTACCGGCTCGGTGACGGTGCCCAGAGGGCACGTAGAGCGGCTGGAAGACGGCATCGAGGTCAAGCTCGGGGTGTTCCTGAGCAACAGTAAGAGCAGGCGCGGGAAGTTGACCGCCGACAAACTCGCCGCACTCGCCAACCTTGGACTGGAGTGGGCGGGGATTCGGAATGTGGAGTGTTGACGACATCACCCGCCGCCAGAGCCTGGCGCGTACCGACTGCGGTTTCGTGTGTGGTCGGGGCTCCCCTGTGCCCCGACCACACACGACGCCCTGTCATCGGGAGGTAATCGCGGTGATCATGGTGCCCATGAGCGTCAGTCCTGCCAGGCCGACGCCGATCGGCACAGCCCAGGTGGGGTGGCGGTGTACGAGGTAGACGAGACCGCCGAACAGCATCAGGCCGACCAGCCCGAGGAGCAGGCCGACCAGCAGGACAAGCGTGGACATGAAGAGTTCCCCCTTGGGAGGTTCGGACGCCCCGCAGGGGGTGTCAGGAGTCTGGTTCTGGCGTCGCACGCCCTCAGCCCGGGCGCCGAGTTCCGTCCGGCACCGGTTCCACGACGTGGACGGGCCGAGGTGTGCCCGGATGGACGGCCGGCACATTCCCTGGCCGCCGACCACTTCGCTTTTCCAGCTCAACGATCTTGATCGTGCGCCGTCGCGCACCTACACCGTGGCGATGCAACGCCCGGCGTCCTCGCGTGGACCGCCTGTCCTCAACGGTCAGTGTCGTCATCGACCCGCGGAGCCGATGCCGATGCCCCGGCGGCCGACGACGTCCTTCACCCGGTACGAGTCCGGGCGGGTCAGCGAGGACTCCGGGAGCGTCTCCAGATAGCCGTCGAAGGCGGCGAGCACCTTGTAGCGCGTCGCCGCGTCCAGCTCGATGGAGCCGCCGCCCGGCGCGAAGCGGCGCTCGAAGTCGCGGATCTCCGCCATCGAGTCCAGCAGGCCGAAACGGGTCAGCGAACGGGCGTCCCGCAGCGCGTCCAGCAGCGGGCCCTGGGCGGTGTCCAGCGTGAACGGAGGCACCTCGTCCCGCTTGGCGCCGGCCGCCACGGCGTGGATCCGCTCCCGGTAGGCGGCCGCGTAGGTCTCCACCAGCTCCGTGATCTGCTCGTCACCGAGCGCCTTCGCGTACCCGATGAGCGCCACGGAGGCGGCGAAGCGCTTCAGGTCCCAGGTGAAGGGCCCGACGTACGCCTCGTCGAAGTCGTTCACGTTGAAGATCAGACGGCCCGTGGAGTCCATGTACGTGCCGAAGTTCTCCGCGTGCAGGTCGCCGTGGATCCACACGCGCGAGGTGCGCTCGTCCAGGTAGGGACCGGACCCCTTCCCGTCGTCCAGGTCCTTGTAGAACAGGCACGCCGTGCCCCGGTAGAACGCGAAGGCCGAGGCCGCCATCTTCCGGAACTTCACGCGGAACGCGGCCGGGTCTGCGGCCAGCAGCTGGCCGAAGGCGGTGTCGAAGACGGCGAGGATCTCCTCGCCACGGCGCTCGTCGTCGAACTGCGGGGACCGACCACGATCTGGAGGTTCGAGACGATGCACGCGCCCCGTCCTGGCTGACCGACGACGTCAGCCTGCCAGTTGCCAGACACGAACTGGCAGCGCCTGAAGGTACGGGGGACACCCCTCGCGGTGTCAGTCCCGAGGCTTAGAGTCTGAACGGCCGAAGGCCCTTCAGACGACGAAGGGAGACCCTGCGAAGCCATGCCCTGGAAAGCCGCTTCGCGAAGAGGGTCTCCCCATCGCCTCACGTCGGGCTCCCGATCCCTCGAAGGAGTACAGAAACCGTGACGTCCCTTGACCGTACCCGAACGGGTACGGAGTCCTCCGCAGCCCGGTACTACCCGTGGCTGCCCGTCCTGACGACGCTGGCGACCCTCGCCACCGTCCTCGTCCTCGCCCTGACCGGCAACGGCACGGCCGTCGCCGCTGTCGCCGCCGCAGGAGCCACTGCCAGCGGCTTGCAGATCACCGTGCACATCCGGCGATGACTACCGCCCAGGCGCCTGCCGGGGCGCCTGGGCACACCCTGCCGGTACGGAAGATCTCCGCCGCCATCACCTGTCCCTCCCTGTCGTTGCCACAGTAGGACCGGGCACTGACAACGGCCTTTTCCGCAGGATCACCACCACCCCTCCGCCCTGTCCACGGCCCCGACCATCACAGGTCATGCCCGTGGACAGGGCGGCACGCCATGGCCCGTCTGGAACGACGAGGCGGTGAAGGCGGCCTCCGAGTACCAGGACATCTTCGGCAAGGACCGCTACTTCCTGGAACTGATGGACCAGGGCATCGACATCGAGCACCGGGTCCGCGAGGACCTGCTCCGCGTCGGCAAGAAGCTCGGCATCCCGCCGCTCGTCACGAACGACTCGCACTACACGTACGCGCACGAGGCCACCGCGCACGACGCGCTGCTGTGCATCCAGACCGGCAAGAACCTCTCCGACCCGGACCGCTTCAAGTTCGCCGGCACCGGCTACTACCTGAAGTCCGCCGACGAGATGTACGCCGTCGACACCTCGGCCACCAGGAGGGCTGCGCCAACACCCTGCTGGTGGCCGAGCAGATCGACACCACCGGCATGTTCGAGGCGAAGAACCTCATGCCGAAGTTCGACATCCCCGACGGCTACACCGAGGTCACCTGGTTCCAGGAGGAGGTCCGCCGCGGCATGGCCCGCCGCTTCCCCGGCGGCATCCCCGACGACCGGCAGAAGCAGGCCGAGTACGAGATGGACGTCATCATCCAGATGGGGTTCCCGGGATACTTCCTCGTCGTCGCCGACTTCATCATGTGGGCCAAGAAGCAGGGCATCGCCGTGGGTCCGGGCCGTGGTTCGGGCGGCCGGCTCGATCGTCGCGTACGCCATGGGCATCACCGACCTCGACCCGATCCCGCACGGACTGATCTTCGAGCGGTTCCTCAACCCCGAGCGCGTCTCCATGCCCGATGTCGACATCGACTTCGAAACCGAGGACGGCGTCCCCGTCGGGATCGAGGACATCACGCCCAACGTCCGCGCCGGGCGTGGTCACCGAGTTCAGCAACCGGGGCGAGGTCCCGCAGTTCGCTGGCCAGCGGGGCGAGAGCGGGAACCTCCGCCCGCACGAGGCGCCGTCTGCGGAGCCCCCTGGAACAAGCCTGGCCAGCACCTTGAGGGGCCCCTCTCGGTGAGATGCCGGAAGCCAGGCGGCTGAGCCCCGCTCGGATGCGGGCGCGCCGTCTGCTGGCACCGCGACCGACGAGCTCGTGCGCCTGGCCGTGAAGGCATCCGCGTACGGCGTGATCCGGTCGATGTACGAGAACGAACCGGACGTCAAGAAGGTCATCGACACCGCCAAGGGCGTCGAGGGCCTGGTCCGGCAGATGGGTGTGCACGCGGCCGGCGTGATCATGTCCAGCGAGCCCATCGTCGACCACGCCCCCATCTGGGTGCGGCACACGGACGGCGTGACCATCACCCAGTGGGACTACCCGCAGTGCGAGTCGCTCGGCCTGCTGAAGATGGACTTCCTCGGCCTGCGCAACCTGACGATCATGGACGACGCCGTCAAGATGGTGAAGTCCAACAAGGGCATCGACCTCGACCTGCTGGCCCTGCCGCTCGACGATCCGACGACCTTCGAACTGCTCCAGCGCGGTGAGACCCTCGGCGTCTTCCAGTTCGACGGCGGCCCCATGCGCTCGCTGCTGCGCCTGATGAAGCCCGACAACTTCGAAGACATCTCCGCCGTCTCCGCGCTCTACCGTCCCGGCCCGATGGGCATGGACTCGCACACCAACTACGCGCTCCGCAAGAACAAGCTCCAGGAGATCACCCCGATCCACAAGGAGCTCGAGGAGCCGCTCGAAGAGGTCCTGGCGGTCACCTACGGCCTGATCGTCTACCAGGAGCAGGTGCAGAAGGCCGCCCAGATCATCGCCGGGTACTCGCTGGGCGAGGCCGACATCCTGCGCCGCGTGATGGGCAAGAAGAAGCCCGACGAACTGGACGTCCTTTCCCTGGCCGCTTACGGAAAGCTCAATATTTCTCCTAGGCAGGTACTTTCTTTTAGAGTGAGATATCGATGTAGTCGATGCCTGTGAATTCGACTTCGAGATGGTCGGCGGGTCATCCGTGGTAAAAAATATGTTTCCTGGATGCCTTCGGCGATAACTTCGTGGATCGACTGGTCGCTGATGCCCTTCTGTGTGTCGAAGAGGTGATGCGCCGTGTGCGGCCGTCGTCGGTGGTGCCGATCGGCGCGCTGTAGGCGAACCGGGCGCGGGGCTCAACGGTGATTCCGGTCGTGGCGGCGGCCTGCTTGCGGCGCCGGTCGCGGAACGCGGGGCTGCCAGCGGGCGCGTACAGCCGCGCCAATCCGGTCGGCGATCTCCTTAGGGCGGCTGCTTGCGCGCGCCAGTGCGGTAGCGCTCCACGGAGCGCTGGGTGATGCCGAGTTCCTGGGCTACGGCCCTGGTCGTCTTGAGCTGCTTCAGCAGGAAGTTGATGCGTCCCGGGGGTCTGCCGTCACGGTTGCCGCCTCTCGTATGGAGAGGTTGGTACGGCCGGGTGCGGCGGCGGCTGCGGAGCGCTGGACCAACGGACGGGGTCGCCGCCGGGGCCGCCGGTGAGCCAGGAACCGTCGCCCAGGGGCACCAGCTCGTACGGGTTGCTCGCCTCAACGGTGAACTCGCCGCTGAGGGTGCCCGTGCGTACGTCGACCAGGTGGTAGCGAAACCACTCCTCCTCGTCCTGACTCTCACCGCCCAGGGTGACGATGGCCGTGTCCTCGGTCAGGTAGCCGCCGCTCCATTCCACGAAGGACTCCTCCGGGTCGTACCCGAAGGCTTCGACGGGGAGGGTGAAGAGCACGTCCCCGTTGGGGTGGTCGTGGAAGGCGACGTCCGCCTGCCCGTGGTCCACGGTCATGAACTGGTGCCCGGACGGAGCCAGGTCGATCAGGCAGCGGTCCGGCCACGGGTACGTGACGAATTCCGGCTCGCTGTCCGCCCCGCCCGTGCTTCGGAGAATGACGGATCCGTCCTGGCCCTCACCAATGTCGAGGTAGACGCTGCCGTCCACGGGATGCACGTGGTGGAAGGCGCCGTGCCCGACCGTCTCCAGCTCCCGACGGGCGACAACCACACCGCTGTCGGCATCGTGCACAACCCACTGGTCTCCGCCCCCGCGGCCCGCCATCGCGTCCGGCCGGTAGACCCACACCGTCCGGCCGTCCAGAGACAGCGCACAGCCAGGCCGGTGGCCATGGCGTACGTCAGAGTGCGGTTCGAAGTCCGCAGCCCACATGAGGTCGCCGGCGCGCGTGAGGCAGACGACTCCGTTCAGCGTCGTGTACACGACCCGCTCCAAATCCTGCCGGACCACCGACGCTACGACCTCCTCGCCATCCCGCGGCTGGAAAACCGCTGCGGGCTCCAGCGTCCCGTAGACGCCGACGCCCACGACGTAGGCGTGGATCCGCCCGTCGCGGAGACGCGTGATGACCTTCGGTGGCGGCTCAGGAATCATCCGCTGAGGCTAACGCCCCCGCCTGAACCTCAAGAGCCGGGGCAGTGTGCCGCCCGAGGGGGGTAGGCACGGGCTAGCTGCAACGCTCAAGGGCCAACGAGAGCCGCCAAGTACTGCGCTCGTCCGCCAAGTAAAGAACCGCATTCACCCGACAAGCTCGCCGCACTCGCCGACCTCGGGCACGCAGAGGTTAAGGAATGGGGTAATTTTCTGGCTAAGCGATGTCGGGTTCTGATGTGAAGGTGCGGGGATATGGCATCTGAGGAAGAGCTGTTCGCGTCGGTCGACGCTCTGTTGAACGAGGAGCCGCACCTGCCGCCTCCGGCGGAGCGTGCCCGGCTGCGTGAAGCTGCCGGCATCACGCAGGCCCGCCTGGCCACCGCGTTGAAGACGACGACCCAGTCGGTGAAGAACTGGGAGAACGGCCGCAGCGAGCCGAAGTCGCCGCGCCTGGATGCCTACCAGCGGCTACTGAACGGGTGGGCGGCGAAGTACCCCGCCCCCGGCACAGCTCCGACAGCTCCGGTTGCCGCGACCGTGCCTGCGGCGTCTGCCGAACCGGGTGCGTCCAGGGCGGAGACGGCAGATGCCCCGGCCCCGCAGGCTTCCGCCGTTCCGGCTGCGGCGCCGGCACGCCCTGCCGTCCGGCCCGCTGCGCCGTCGCGGCGTCCGGCCACGAAGAGGGCGGCGCAGCCCGCAGCAGACCCGCGCTTCCCGCACGGCCCGCTCGCGGTCCTGGACGGTGACGGCTGCGCGTACGGCACGGGCGGGATCGTGCTGGACTGCCCGGCGACCACCGTTCCGGAGTTGGTGGAGTGGACGCTGCGCGAGTCCGGCCTCGGTGCCGCGAAGCTCAACCGCTACGGCAAGGACTCCGACCCGCTGATCGTCCTCACCGCCGCAGCCGCCGTGAAACTCGGACTGCCCGAGCGCTTGGAAGGCCACGAACAGCGCCGCTCCCTGCGCCTGCCCGAGGACCACCCCGTGGTCAAACAGGTGGCCAAGGCGAAGTGGCGGCTCACCCAGCGCGGGTTCGGCCCCTGGGCAAGGATCTACCGCAAGGCCCAGGGCCGCGAGCGGCAGTGCGTGCAGTTCGCGATCCTGTCCTGGGACGCCCTCGACGAGCGGTCCTGGCCCGGGGTGGCGGAGATGGAGCCGGCCGACATCGCCCGCGTCCTCGGCGTGTACGCGACCCGGGTCATCACCCCGCGCGGGTCGACGGCCGTATCGGGGCTGGAGCTGATGACCGCGCTGCGCCCGCCCACCCGCGCGGTGCGCGACGAGGCGAGCGGGAACTGGGTGCCCGGCCACAACCCCGGCAGCCTTGGCACCGAGCCGATGGACCCTGCGCCGCCGGAAGCCACCCCCGAACACCCCGTCGTCGTGGACAGCGGCTGGAGCGGCGGGTTCTTGAACGAGGAGGCGTACCAGTGGGTGCGGCCGGTGGACCTGCTCAGCGATGAAGAGTGCACGCTGCCCTTCGCGGTCGGCCTGGACCTGAACACGGCGTTCCTCGCCGCCGCGGCCCGCCTGGTCGTCGGCCTGTCCGCCCCCGACCACTTCGTGGGCCCGACGTTCAACCCGAAGATCCCCGGGAGCTGGCTGGTCGACCTCTCCCACGTCGAGGTGGACCCGCGCCTGCCCTCGCCGTTCACCCCGGACGGCAGCCGGCCGACGGGACCTGCCTGGTACCAGACACACACCGTCGCCTACGCCCAGGAACTCGGCCACAACGTGGCTCCCCTGGAGGGGTACCTGCGCCGCGGGACCGGCGCGTACCTGGACCCGTGGCACGACCGGCTCAAGGAGGCGTACGTCGACACCCTCGCCGACCTCGGCGTCACCAAGGAGCTCACGGACGTTCAGTTCCTGGCGGCGATGGAGCGGCACAAGGACACCGACCCGGCGATGGCGGCCGTCCTCGCCGCCATCAAGGCCACCGTCAAGGGCGGCATCGGCAAACTGCGCGAACGCCCCCAGGGCAAGAAATACAAGGAAGGCGAACGGTGGCCCGCCCTCCAACGCCCCACCTGGCGCCCCGACATCCGCGCCGCCGTCATCTCCAAAGCACGGGTCAACATGCACCGCAAACTCACCAACATGGCCAAGATGACGGGGCTGTACCCGCTCGCCGTACTCTCCGACTGCGTCGTCTACCCCTCGCCCGGGGACAGCCCGCTCGACTTCCTGCCCTACGCCGCCTCCGGCAAGCCCCAGCCCGGCGGATTCCGCCTCGGACCCACCCCCGGCCTGGCCAAACTCGAAGGCGTCCAGTCGATGCTCTGGGCGGTCGACCTGATGGAACAGGGCCACAACCCCGCCCGCCACATCAAGGGCGGCGACGCCGTCCTCGACGAAGGAGAGTAGGCCAGTGCCCGACACCGGCCCGATGCATAAGACCTGGATCCCGCTGGCCAACACGGGTGGCCAGGACCCCACCGTCGAGAAGGGCTGAGCCGTGGCAGAGATCGACGACGCCATCGAACGAGCCGACCGGGAAGCGTTCACCCGCCAGCCGCCCAAGACACTCCAGGCGCGCATCAACTTCCTGATCAAGCAGCTCAAGACGACCAAAGCCGTCGCACGCGAGATCGGGGTCAGCCAACGGTCGGTGGAGCGCTACCGCAAGGGCGAACGCAAACACCCGCCACAGGCCATCGCCGAACGGATCGACGCCGCCGTACGGCAGCGGTGGCAGCCCCAGGTCCGCAAACGCCGCCGGAAGCAGGCCGCCACCACCACGGGCATCACCGTGGAGACCAGGGCCCGGTTCGGCTACACCGCACCCGTCGGCACCACCGACGACGGACGCTTCCGCCGCCTCACCGTCCATCTCCCCCCGGCCTACGCACAGCGCCTGTTCAACGCCCGCGACACCGGAGCCAGCGACCAGCAGATGCGCCAGATCATCGCCGAAGGATTCAAAGAGATCTACTTCCAGGACAACGGAGCCCGCGCCACGGGACTCTCCGACGTCACCCTCAACGACATCGACTACCTCGACCTCGACTACTAACCCCCACCAACCCGGGAGCCCGGCACCCGCTCGTTGTGACTGAGCACTTGAGCCGAAGCACGATAGTTGTCACCAAGGCAGGCGTGCTGTCACCAGGGCCACCGGGCGGCGAGTGTCGAGCGGAGTTCTGGACCGCGGTGCAGTCTCAGCTGTCCACCCCGGCTTCCCACTTGCGCCGGCGCAGCACGTGGTCGCTGAAGAGGTGTCGGCTGCGGTCGAGCAGTTCACCCACCTCCGGATCCCCGCGCCGCCCGTCCGGTGACGGATGCCAGCGCTGCACTGATTGCGCGGCCCAGGTGCGCAGCTTCATATCCGGATCCTCGAACAGACCGACTGCCGCCCGGAGCGCCACGATGCCGCCACGCTCGTCGAGCAGCCGGAACGCGCCGACGCGGACGTGCCGCGGTCGCTCGTAGTTGGTGCGCTCCAACAGCCAGTCAGCGGGCAGCTCCTTGGCCGAGGGCAGCAAGGCGGCGGCGGTCTCGCGGACAACCCCGGCGGCAGGGTCGTCGAGGAGCGGCCGTAACTGCTTCGCATCCACACAGTCCAGCGCCCGCAACCCTGCCACCGCTCGCGCCCGCACCCCGGCCGCCGGGTGCACGAGCAGCGGCCGCAGCAGCACGGCGTCCGCGCGGTTCCCGCACTCGGCCAGCCCGAAGACCGCACCGGGCGGCAACTCGGGGTCGTCCGCTGCCGTGCACCGCTCCCGGTACCAGGCCGCCGGGTCACCACCCTGTTGTCGTACGACATACCGGGCACAAGCACGCACGAGCACGGAACGGTCGCTGAGAAACGACTCCGCCTGCTTCGACCGCCCTGCCCGTCTCAGCGCGGTGACGCCGGCCGAACGGACACGTGGGTTGCGGGCGCACAGCAGTGGAGGCAGCACACCCTCGTAGGCCTCCTCATCCCCCAGAGCCGTGAGCGCCGCTGTGGCACACAGGTCCTGGACCACGGTGTCCTGGTCCCGGGCGGCCGCGCGGGCCAGCTCGGCGGGACGGAGCAGTCGGCCTTCGACGGCCAGCCGGTAGGCGAACCGCCGGACGATGCGGTCGGGGTCAGCGAAGAGTACAGCGAGCTGCCCGTGGGCTGCCTGACGCAGGATGTGGCCGAGCGCCTCGACGCCGAAGGCACCTCTGTCGCGGCGGCCGACGCGGAGGATGAGCGGCGCGAGGTCGAGGGCAGAGTCCACATTCAGGGCTTCGCGCAGCAGCCGCCGGGCGTGCTCGCGCACCGGCTCGACCCAGTCGGTGCAGCGGATCACGACCAACGGCAGCAGGCCGGGGTACCGGACCGACTGGCGCAGAGCCTCCTGACGGATCCGCCCGTCGCGGTGGCAGAGGGCGAGTGCGAGCCGGGACTCGCCGAGCTGAGTGAGGTCGACGGGCAGTGGGGCGGAGTGCTCCCACCCCGGACGGAACTGCGGGCGGTACCAGGCCGCCTCGCGTACTGCTGCGTCCAGCGTGAGCCAGTCAGCGGGGTCGGCGACATCGAGCGTGCTGTGCAGCGGCGCACCTCCCGCGAGCCGCGTCGCTGCCGCTGTCCTGTCCCCGATGTCCTCGAGCATTTCCGCCCCTCCAGCAGTCGTACCAGGCGATCGTAGGAGGCGGGGTTCGCGCAGGGCGCGCGAAATATGGCCCGTGATCGCCGAGGGCCGCCGCCCGGCACCAACCACAAAACCAAGTCGGTGACAACCACCACGCTTTGTCCTACTTGAAGCCGCAGGACAGCGGATGCCGATGGTGACAACTATCGTGCTTCGGCACATGTGACTCAGCGGCAGACGAGGGCGGCAAGTTGGGAGGTGACCTCTAGCCTTGTGCAGTCGGCTCTCGGAACCCGGCCAGCCCGCCGGACGCGAGCCACCCAGTGGCCGAGTACGAGATGGACGTCATCATCCAGATGGGGTTCCCGGGAAGAGCTGTTCGCGTCGGTCGACGCTCTGTTGAACGAGCCAGAGGCCCGTCGGCCCCAGCACGGGTGAGGGCGTCGGTCAGTAGCCGGTCACCGGCAAGGGCTTTGGCCGTAGCCAGGGCCTGAGCGTCGAACGTCTCGGGGACGCTCAGGGTGCGGCCGGACAGGAGTTCCCGGGTCCGGCTGTGCGGGTCTTGCCCCTCTGATGACGGCAAGGCGGTGTACCGGGTGTCGTACTCGGTCCAGAGGGTGCCCAGTACAAGTACGGGGCCACGTTCTGGAGTGGTGAGCAAAGTCTGGAGTGCGGCGGCAATCCGTTCGCCGGCTTCCCGATAACCGAGGTAGTGCTGGGCTTCGTTCAGCCACACCACGGTGCGCGGCTGGACACGGTGGAGGTCTTCCAGGGCTGCGCCGGCAGGGGTCGGGTCGAAGGATGCCATAGCCGCCACCTCTTTTCTGCGAGCGGCTGCACGGCCTCCCAACAGGCTCGGGTCTTCCCGGTCGACGAGGTACCCACCAGGATGACGATCCGACTGCGGCCGGCCGCCACATCCTTGACAGCCTCGTCCAGCACGCGGTCATGGTCACGCCGCACGTACCCGGGCAGCGGCCGGGTACCGGGCACGTCGGAGCCGTCAACCGCCTTGCTGTGCCCAGCCGGATGGATCTCTAGATCGTACGGTTCCCAGTCCGCGATCAACCTTCCGGGCCCCGGCCGTTCGTCAACGCCACCCCGGGCCGCCTCCCGCCGCAGCACCAGTAACTCCTCGACGGGCAGCTTCAAGGCTTGGGCCAGCGCGGCCACGGTCCGTGCCGAGGGGACCGGCCCGTCGGCCTGGAATGCCTGCGACACGATCGTGCGCCCCAGCCCCGCCCGTCCGGCCAGAGCCGTCTTGTCCAGCCGCATGCGGGCCAGACCGCTTCAGCCTCCTGCGCAGTTCGGTGAGTGCCGGATTGTGGCCGTTCTGCTCGTCGTGCACGTGCTCGCCCCCGGGCCGTGATGTGTTCGCTGGTGTTCATCTTCGTCCCGGCGAACCCCGGCGAACACCACTTCCACGACCTTCGTCCACGTCAACACACCTTCGTGTACTGGGAGTCTGCCGTGACCGTCGCCGTCGTCCTCCTCGCCACCGCCCTCGTGATCGTCGTCGCGCTGCTGACCGCCGCTGGCGCCGGCAAACTCGCCCACATGGACGGCGCGACCTACCCCACCGCACTCACCCGCGCCGCCGTCGCCTTCGCTGCAGTCATCACCCTCGCCACCACCGCGGCCAGCGTCTTCGCCACCCTCCTGACCTGACCACCATGGACCTGGGACAAGCCCGCGTGACAGACATCCTGACTGCGGTCTATGCGACTGTCCCGCCGACCACTGCCGGGGATCCGTGGCACCGCAGCGCGCAGTCACGAGTTTCTGCGGGACGCGGTCGCCACGCGGCAAGGATCGGCCGACCGGACACCTGGTCCACCCCCGCAACTCGGTGGCAGCGCGGCAGCCAGCACACCGAAATCCGATCCGTCGCCGAGCATTTCGACGGCCCCGAGGGCGCCGACCACGCGATCGCCCGCCAGGCCTTCATCGAGCTGTGGAAGGCGCTGCACGAGCGCTGATCTGCGCGAAACGGCGCCCTCAGGAAGAGTCAGACCGTACGCGACCTCGCCAACCTCGGGCTGTCCTCTGCAACAGCAGCCCCAGCACCGCCAAGCAGCAGAGGGAAATCCCACGACGGTCACTACATTCCGAAACGATCACTGAACGCGCACTTCAGAGCCTCTGGGGCTTCCGGAACTCAAGGGAAACCCCAGCTCAATTCCGCACGACACGAGGTCAAGCAATCCTGAAACGATCACTAGACCAACAGGTCGACGCATCGTTCATCTAGTGATCTTTGGCAGATTTGTCAGATGACCGGCCAGCGCGCCCGGCGGCTGGAGCAGCTCGGCATGGTCTGGGACGCCGCTGATGCGGCTTTCGAGGAGAACCTTGCTGCCTGCCGTGCCTACTTCGAGCAGCACTTCACTCTCTGTGCGCCGCGTACAGCCGTCGCTCTCGGCAAGCCCGTCGGACAGTTTGTATCCAATCTGCGCAGGCCAGGTGTGTTGGACAGGCATCCTGAACGCGCCGCGGCGCTGGCCGCGATCGATTGCGACTGGAACCCGGCCTGGCCTGTCACCTGGCAGCGCCACTACGCGGCCGTCCGCGAACTCCTGCGCGACGAGGGCGGCCAGACCGAGGTGCAGCCCGGCGTGACCGTCAGCGGGTTGGACGTCGGGGCATGGCTCGCCAGGCAGCGTCAGCCGGCCGTCTGGCAGGCCTTGGCAGACGGGCAGCGGGAGCGTTTGGAGCAGCTCGGCATCGCGCCCCTGTCCGCGGCCCGGGAGGCACCTGCCAAGCCGCTCAAGGGTGGCGCTGGGGCGTTCGAGCGGGGTGCGGGGGCGTTGGTGCAGTACAAGGCGCGTACTGGGTCTGTGGCCGTTCCACGGGCCCACAGAGAGCGGCTGGAGGACGGTACCGAGGTGCGTCTGGGGGTGTGGCGCAGCAATATGCGCAGTCGGCGGGCATCGTTGTCGGATGCGCAGCGCCAGCAGTTGGCGGATCTCGGCCTGTTCGACTGAGGGCTGGTTGGGCCGGGCGGGGTCGGCTGATTTTCTGTTGGACTCATTACCCGATGGCCGGTGAGCCGTTCGTGTCGGTGTGCAGGGGGCAGAAGCGGGGCGGGGCGGGGCGGGGTGACGTTGGTCGATGTGCGGTCTGTCGACGTGGTGTTCGGTGAGGTGGGGCGGGAGTCGAGCTGTCTGCGCTGGTCGGAGGCTGCCGTTGGAGTAGTCGGTATCTCCCGTTGCGGAGGCGACGGTCCGCAGGCACGGTCGGATCCTCCGGTCACTCCTCGACGTCGGGACGCGTTGCCGTTGACCATGTTCGGCTTCTCCCCCGCGCAGCGCGGAAGGAGCGCGCCATGTGAAGCCAACGAGATGCGGTGGAGATGCATCGGCGGGCACTTGTGCGGGCCGTCTGTGCGCACCGGACCATCGACGCGTTGAGGTGCCGGCGGCAGTACGTGTACGCCCTGCCTGCGGCGCGCGCCTCCGGCTCCCTGTGCCGGCACCGGTTGCCGACGCCTCACGTCCCGGCCGAGCCGGACAGTGCGCCCAGGCGTTCACGGAGGTGGTGCAGGATCGAGCGTGCGGTGTGCGGGCCGTGGTAGGCCCTCTCGTGGCGCAGTGCCCCGGACAGGCGGGCGTCCTGCGTCATGGTGAGACTGAGCGCGAGCGTGGCCGCCGCCGCGTCGGACGCCTGGCGGGTGGCGTAGGTCAAACGGGAAGAGTCCTGGCTTATGGGCATGACGTCGGTGCGCATCGCGTGCATCGGGGTGGCGTCGTCGCGCTGCCGGTCCAGGGCCCAGCCGGTCACCCCGTGCAGGCGCAGCGCGGCGTGCCCGAGGGCGTACCGAAAGAAGCCGGCGTCGCCGCTGCGGCCCAGCACGGTCTCGGCGAGCAGCCCGAACGGCAGGTCGACGGTGGCCGAGGCCTCGCGGACGGCCTCGTGCGTCTGCCGCAGCAGCCGGTGCCCGCCGTCCTGCGACACGTCCACCGGGATCTGCACCATGTTGGCGAAGTCACCGACGGCGGTGCGGTGTTCGGGCCGCAGCCGGCCGTGGGACGGCGTGGAGAGGATCATCCTTTCCCGGCCGAAGTGATGGCCGAGGGCGCTGGCGAACGCCGCGGTCAGCAGCGAGTACAGGGAGACCCTGGCGGCCCGGGCCGCGTGCAGAAGTTGCCGGGTCTGCTCGGTGGAGAAGTCGAGGGGTTCCTCGTCGTAGCGGTGGCGCAGCGCGGGGGGCCCGGCGGTACGGCCTGGCAGCAGGTCCCCGGCGCCGTACGTCTGTAACAGCGCGGCCCGGGCGGCCAGGCGGGCTGCGCGGTCGTCCAGGGCCTGGCGGGTGGACTCGGCGCGGATGAGGTCGAGGTAGGAGAAGGCGGGCCGCAGCGGTACCCCGGCGGCCACCCTCCGGTTGTATGCGTGGGCCAGGTCGCTGAGGAAGAGGCGGTGGCTGGCCGCGTCGAACACCAGGTGGTGGAAGCAGGTGAGCAGGACGTGGTGGTCGGGGGCCGCGCGCAGCAGGTAGGCGCGTCCCAGGGCTTCGGTGACGTCGAAGGGGCGGGTGCTGAGGTCCACCAGGAGCGGGTACGGCCGCGCGGGCAGCAGGGCCTCCTCCAGCGGCAGGGGCGTGGCGCGAAGCGTCTGGTGGGGCCGGACGACGTCGGCGGCCCGCTCCGGCGGCTCGTCCAGCCGCAGGCGCAGGGCGTCGTGGTGGAGTGTGACCTCGGCGAAGGCCTCCCGCAGCGCGCCGGCGTCCAGCGGCCCCAGGAGCCGCAGGGCGGTCGAGCAGTCGATCGAGACCACCGCAGGATAGGGCTTGCCGTGGCAGCGCTCCCACTCCCAGCACAATTCCTGGCGCGAGGAGAGCGGAAGTGCCGGGTGCCGGGGACCGGTGGTCGTTTTCATACCCTGCCTTGGGGTCGGGTACTGCGGGACAGAGTGGGGGCCGACGCCGGTTCTGTGAGGAAGGTGCCGTCGGCGGTCAGGTGGTGGAGCTGCCTCACCAGGACGTGCTCCTGCGGGCCGGGGCGGAGCAGGGCGGCAGCCGGCCGTCGACGTCGGCCAGGCGGTTGAGGTGGCGGGTGCGCTCGGCCAGGCCGGTGGCGGCGTCCGCGTCCGCTGCGGCGAGGTCGAGCACGGTGCGCGCCAGACGGACCCCGCCGTACGCGGCTGGGTCGTCGGTGTGCACCTGCTCCAGGTCGGCGTGGAAGATGGTGGGTCGGGCGGCTTCGGGGGTCAGCCGGCGGCTCGGCGGCAGGCAGGGGCCCGTCGGTGGCGTCGGTCGGTCCCTCGGTGTCGCAGGGCGTGTCCGGCGTCGGGAAGGCGTCCACCGCGGATATCAGGCCCTTGGCTGCGGGCTTCAGTCCCACCGTGACCGGGGCGCCCGGCGGGCCCAGAAGTGCGTCCGCCGTGGACCGTACACACGTCGCGGCGGCTTCTGCCGGCCGGATGAAGTCCGTCCCTGTCAGCACCCGGCGGGCGTCCTGCAGAAGCCCCAACGCCCGTATGCCCGCCTCGCCCTGAGCTGTCGGTGCGCCGGTGAGGACCTCGTCGGCCTCCGGCTCGCTCGCGCCGGCCGGCGCCTGTACCTCGTCGCTCACCGCAGCACCGTAGAGCGCCGGCCGCCGCTCCCGGGACGGATCTCGCGGATCCGCCATATCCGTCGTGTCTGACCGGCCGTTTCTTCTCCGGTATACGGGGCGTAGGGAGCGTCGATGTGGGAGCCGGGGTTCCGCTGCGGCCTTCCCTGCCGCCGGGCGCCGTGGTGTCGTCGGACGGTCAGCCGTCCGCTCTGCGGCTGCTGTTCCGGTAGCCGCAGCGGTGGTTCGTGAGGCTGCGTGTTCCGATCGGCAGCCGCGGCATCAGGGAGGGCGCTGCCGCTGGTCCGCCGGGGTTCAGAGCCGGAAGACGCGTTCGGCCTCTTCGCGGTGGGTGGTGTGCAGTTCCCAGTAGAGCGGTGAGATCTGCTCGGGCCGGGCCGTCGGCAGGCCGGGGATCACTGCGGTGCCGATCGACACGTCGATACCCACGTGTGCGGCCTGAACGCCGGTGCCGGCCAGCTCGTTGTGCAGGTTCTTCGCCCAGTTGCGCAGCGCTGCGGCGGCAGCGTTGACGTTGGCGACCCTGGGGTCGGGGACGATGGAGCCCGCACCGGTGGTGTAGAGCAGGGTGCCGGCGCCGGTGTCGCGCATCGCGGGCAGCACTGTCTTGGTGGCCGTGATCGCCCCGTAGAGCTGGAAGTTCATCTCGAATTCGACGTGGGACGGCTCCGTCGCGGTCGGAGCGGTCAGTGCGGTGGTGCTGAACGTGCCGACCGGGGAGTACTCCAGGACGTCGATGCCGCCGAAGTGCGCGGCTGCATCGTGCAGAGCGTTGGTGAGGGCGTCGTGGTCGAGTACGTCCGCAGGGAACGCGGCGGCGGGGATGCCGTCGGCGGCGAGTTTGCCGACGAGGGTGTCGAGCTTGTCGCGGTTGCGGGAGATCAGGGCGATGTCGAAGCCGCGGGAGCCGAAGGTGCGGGCGATGGCCAGTCCGAGCTGGGGGCCGGCTCCGACGATGGCGATGCTGGTCACAGAAGGTCCTTTCGCGAGGCCGTCTTCTCGGGGTCCGCGACCGGGTCGCGGTGTGTGGGAGCGTTGCCGGGAGTACAGCCCCAAATCGATATGGATAGGTCTTTCCGGTTTGGATTCGGAAAGGCCTATCTGGTTACGTCGGCCACGGTAGCACGCCAACCGGATAGGGCATTCCGGTTCGCTAGACTGACGCCATGAGCCCGGACGACACCACCACCCAGCCCCTGCGCAGCGACGCCGAACGCAACCGGGGACGGATCACCGCCGCCGCGCGCGCAGTGTTCGCCCGCGACGGCCTGAACGCCTCCATGGCTTCGGTGGCCCGCGAGACGGGAGTGGGAATCGCCACCTTGTTCCGGCACTTCCCCACGAAGGAGGACCTGGTCGCCGCGGTCTTCGCCGACCGCATGGACGCCTACGCCGACGCGGTCGCCACCGCCCTCGACGACCCCGACCCCTGGCACGGATTCACCGGCTACATCGAGGCCGCCTGCGCGATGCAGGCAGCCGACTACGGCTTCGCCGACGTCCTGACCACGACCTTCCCCACCGCAAAAGCCCTGGAGAAGCGGCGCAACGAGGCGTACGAGGCCATGCTCCGGCTCATCCACCGCGCCAAGGCCGCAGGCCGACTGCGCGACGACTTCGACCCCTCGGACCTGGTGCTGCTCCACATGGCCAACGCCGGCGTCGTCAACGCCACCGGCGACGCAGCCCCCGACGCCTGGCGGCGCGTCGTCGCTTTCTTCATCCAGTCCTTCGAGGCCCCGGCCCGCGGCCCCCTGCCCGAACCGCCCGAACACGAAGCCCTCTACCGGGCCATGCTCCGCGCCGGCCCGGCGGCCACCGATGCACCGGTGCCGGACAAGAGCAGCTGACCACCACCGGCTCGCCCACCGATCACGGCGCCGTCCGGTGATGCCAGACGCCGGCCGAGTGCGACCGTGCGTCAACGCCCACCCCACACGCGTCACCGAAAGCAATGGCCCATGGCGCGAGCGCGGTGCGGGCGCGGAGCTGATCCGCAGCCTGCCGCCGACAGACCCGGCCGCCCAGGTCGACCGCCTCATCAAAGAGACCCAGGCGCTGAACGCCGGGCGTCACACCGATGACCTAGCGGCACTCCGCCTCGACTGGGACAACCGGTGGGCGCAGAACCACCCCTTCGGCTTTCTGCGCCTTCATGGAACAAGACCCGCAGCCACCGCGGCGTCAGACCCCGCGCCGCTGGTTCACCTGCCCGGCAGCGAACGGCTGAGCACACCCGTCCCGACCGAGGTCGTCGGCGCGTGCCCTTGGCACCGGATCGGCCCGCTCCACCGGCCGGCGGCCATCCGCCTCCCCCGGGCGCCGTGGACCCTGCTGTCGGTCGCCTAGCTGCCGTTGGCGGCCGGGCCGTTCATGGCGGGGCCCAGGTCCACCGGGGTGGACGTGGCGTTCGCCGGCGGGGGCAGGACGACCAGCGGCTGGCCGGCGGGCGGGACCGGCGGGGTCATGTCCGACTTGGGCAGCTTCGGCGGGGTGGTCTGGGTGAACAGCGTGGTGTCGAAGTCGACCAGGCCGGTCTGCTCCATCACCGTGATGTGGTCCAGGACGGTGTCGTTGGCCTGGTCGGCCAGCGCGCGCACCAGCGTGTTCTTCGTCGTCGAGCGGATCTTCGCCACCGTGTTGAAGATCGAACCGTGCGTCATGCGCAGGATGTTGGCGAAGTCGACGTCGAACTGCTTGCCCTGGTCCGCCTTCAGGGTGTTGACGAACCCTTCCTGCTGCGGACTGGCTATGTTGGGCAGGGTCACGTTCAGCAGTGGCGCGATCTTGCGGCAGGTCTCGTCCAGCGCCGCGTGCCCGTCGACCAGGTGCTGGCTGGCGGTGAGGACCCCCTTGCTCTGCCCCTTCTGGAGCCCGATCAGCCCGACAGGATGCTCCCACAGACCGGCTGCGCGCACCGCCACGACGAAGGCGCGGTCGCCCTCGGTGAACGGACCCCACTGGGTGTTGGCGATGATCCGGTCGCCCGAAGCCGACACGGTGTCAAGTCCGAGCATCGACGGGTAGGCCAGCGCACCCAATGTCAGGGTCAGTGCGCCCCCTACGACGACAGTGCCCACCATGTTCCGCGAAAGCTGCACCAGTCCTCCTGCCCGTCAGGAAATCCGCTGACCTGCTCACCCGATGGGGAGCGGACGAAGAGAACTACGCGCGCGGCACCATTCCGGCTCAGCAGACCCAGCAATATCTTCATAGGCAGGACACAGGAAGAGCCTCTAGGCCCCCAAAGGGAACGAACTGAAGCCGGAGGCATCGAGCTCGACGAGGGTGCGGAGGTGAGGCCGCCCCCTGGGGCTGGTCGGGGTCCTCATCCACTTATGCGGATCCCCTGCGACCGCGGCCGGCTCACGCTGAGCAGCCACGGTTGGGGGATGTCAGGACGCGGTGGGCACCGCTGCGTCGAGGCCGCGGGATGCGACGAGCTGCGCACTGCCGTCAGCCAGGCGGTAGCACAGCCCCACCACGGCGGCTTGCCCGGCGGCGACTCTCTCGGCGAGCACCCGGGAGCGGTCCAGCAGCAGGTCGACGGTGTGCCTTATGTGCTCGGCGAGAATCTCCTCCGGCTCCACCCGACCGGCGGCCCGCGCCGCGAGCACGCTGGGGGTCACGCGCTCCACGACGTCTCGGACGTACCCGGCCGGCACCATGCCGTCCTCCAGCGCGGCGCACGCCGCGCCGACCGCGCCGCACGAATCGTGACCGAGCACCATCACCAGCGGGCAGCCCAGTACGTCCACCCCGTACTCGATGCTGCCCAGCACTTCCGCACCGATGACGTGGCCCGCGGTGCGCACGACGAACAGGTCACCCAAGCCGCGGTCGAAGATGATCTCAGCGGCCAGCCGGGAGTCGGAACATCCGAACAGGACGGCGAAGGGCTGCTGGGCCGGTGCGATCTCGGCGCGGCGGGTGGCGTCCTGGTTGGGGTGCTCAGGGGCGCCGGCGACGAAGCGCTGGTTTCCGGCCAGCAAGAGCGCGAAAGCCTCGCGGGGCGTCGGGGCCTCGATTCCGGTCATGACCGCAGCCTAGGAGCCGGCACCATCCATGGCATCGCCTGGCCCTGCCTCAGCTCGTCGGAGAGGTCCACGCCGAAGGGCTGGGGCATTACCCCCAGGCGCCAGGCGAGAGCGGTCTCGAGGTGGGACCTCAGCGCGCGGCACTGCGACCCCGCCCCGGGTGGCCACTGGTCCACAACCCCCTGCGTGTCGTTCATACCCGCACAACGAGCGAGGCGCTGCCCGCGCTGTCGGCCGAACGAGGGCGGGGCAGCCCTGGACCACCGAGGACGACGGTGGCGTACTGCTCTCGGGCGCCGGGGACGAGGGGATCGGTGACGGTGGTGGGTCCGTCGTAGGTGATGTGGATGCGGGCCGCGGGCCCTTCGTACAAAACGGCCTCGAGGCGGCGATGGCCGGGGAGCGCCTCGGGTCGGGTCCGGCTCTGGTGCGGGCAGCACGGCCGGCGCCAGGTCGGCGGCGCATGCCAGGGCGCGGTCGGCGTCGCCGAGCTCCCGAGGTGCCTCGACCCCTCGATGCCCGGAGTGTGTCTCTTTTCAGCCATGCCCCTATGACGTCCCTGCACGGAAAGGTACTTCCGCACAGGAGCATGCACCTGACATCTTGCATCCACCATTCGTTTCGTACGGCCCCGCCGGTGCCCTCAGCGCGGCCGGGCCGTCTTCGGAGGACGCATTGATACCCCCCATATCCGGCCGACCCAGACGCACGCTGGTGCTGGCGGCCACGCTCGGCGCCGTCCTCGCGTTCGGCGCCCCGGGCGCCCTCGCGGGCACGCTCCCCGTCGCCCCCTCCACCGCGTCGGCCTCCAAGGCCCACGCTCCGGCCGCCGTGCCGGCTTCCCGGAGTGCGACCTGGGTGGCCGGCACGCGTGCCTACCTCGTGATCACCGCCCCCGGTGACAGCTCTGCGGTCCGTTCCGCGATCGCGGCCAACGGCGGCACCGTCTTCTCGGACTTCGACGCCATCGGCGTGATCGTCGCCCACTCGGCGTCCAGCGGGTTCGCCGCCGCCATGCGCGGCGTCGCCGGCGTGCAGCAGGTCGGCGCCACGCGCACCTCGGACGTCCCGGCCGACGCCTACGACCCGGCGCTCCCGGCCGATCCGGCCCAGGCCTCGACCCCGGCCGGAGAACCGGTCCGGGCCGACATGAGCCAGATCAAGGCCGACCAGGCCTGGGCCGTGAACCCGGGCTCCGCCTCGGTCAAGGTCGGCATCCTGGACACCGGTGTGGACGACCGGCACCAGGACCTGGCGCCCAACTTCGACGCGGCCGACTCGGTCTCCTGCGCCTACGGCAAGCCCGACACCCGGGCCGGCGCCTGGCGGGACGTCGACACGCACGGCACCCACGTGGCGGGCACCATCGCCGCGGCCAAGAACGGCAAGGGCGTCGTCGGCGTGGCCCCCGGGGTGAGGATCTCCGCGGTCCGGGTCGCCGAGCCGGGCAATGCCTTCTTCTTCGCCGAGAACACCGTCTGCGGCTTCGTCTGGGCGGGTGACCACGGCTTCAAGGTCACCAACAACAGCTACTACACGGACCCGTGGCAGTTCAACTGCCCGGACAACATCGACCAGGCCGCCATCATCGAGGGCGTCAAGCGCGCCCAGGAGTACGCCGAGGGCAAGGGCTCCCTCCAGATCGCCGCGGCGGGCAACGAGAACTACGACCTCGCCCACAAGACGACCGACTCCGCGAGCCCGAACGACTCGACGCCGGTCACCCGCACCATCACCAACGCCTGCCTCGACATCCCGACCGAGCTGCCGGGCGTGGTCACGGTCGCGGCCAACGGCACGGGCGTCACCAAGGCCTCGTTCTCCAACTACGGGCAGGGCGTCATCGACGTCGCGGCGCCGGGCAGCAACGTGTACTCCACCGTCCCCGGCGGCGGCTACGGCAGCAAGAGCGGCACCTCGATGGCCACCCCGCACGTGGTCGGCGTGGCGGCACTCATCGCCAGCGCCGACCCGGGCATCACCCCGGCGCAGATCCGCGCCAAACTGGCCGCCCAGGCCAACGACATCGCCTGCCCCTCGGACAGCCGCTGCACGGGCACGACGGCCAGCAACTCGTTCTTCGGCGAAGGACAGGCCGACGCCCTCAAGGCCGTCGGGACCACCCCGCCGCCCGGCAAGTACTTCGAGAACCTCGCGGACTTCGCCGTCAACGACAACGCGACCGTGGAGAGCCCGATCGCCGTGACCGGCGTGACCGGCAACGCCCCGGCCACCCTCAAGGTGGGTGTGGACATCAAGCACACCTACACCGGTGACCTGAAGGTCGACCTGGTGGCGCCGGACGGCACCGTCTACACGCTGCACAACCACGCCGGCGGCAGCGCCGACAACATCGCCCAGACCTACACCGTGAACGCCTCCTCGGAGGTCGCGAACGGCACCTGGAAACTGCGCGTCAACGACAACGCCGCCTCCGACACAGGCAAGATCGACGCCTGGAACCTGACCTTCTGACGCAGGGCCCGGCAACGCCCGCGTCGGCACGCTGTGCGCCGACGGCAGCTCCCTGTCCGCGGCCGCGGACGAGGCGGGCTGCGGCCGGCCAGGGCTGGAACCGCTGCGCGGCAGAGGGCACAGGGGCCTCGGCGGCGGTGAACGCCGCGGCCGGGGCCGCCATGCCGGAGGCGTCCGGGAAGGCCGCGAACGGCCTGGGGCCGGTGCCCGGCTCACCGTGCGCCTCCCTGAGGAGCTGCAGGGCCGTGTCCGCGCCGACCGTACGGTCGGCGCGGACACGGCCGCGCGCGCCGCGGCCCTGAGGGGCGTCCGGCGGATCGCTGCGGCGGTCCCCACGGGGCGCGGGGCCGTCTCCCCCAGCCCATCGCGGCTTGCAGTCGGGCGAAGGCCGGTCTCTGCTCCCGGCGGGCCTTGGCGCGCAGCCGTGACCCGACGGTCAGCACGACCTGCGCGGTCGCCGCCCCCGCGCAGGCGGCCGGCGAGTCCGCGGCCAGCCGGTCCAGGTGTGCGCAGCGGGCCGAGCAGCACGAACACCACCAGCGACCCGGCCAGGCCGGCCGCCGCACCGGCGGCCCAGTCGCGGTGCCGCTCCTACCACCGGCGGGCCGGCACCATCACCACCGGCGCCTGGAACGGGCCCGTGCCCTGGCCCAGCAGGGCCAGGGCCACGTAACGCCAGGCTGCACACGGCGGGCACAGCCTGGCGTCGTCCGGACCGCCTCCGGCCAGGTCACGGGTTTCAGGTGCGCACCACGAAGTAGAGCCAGCCGCCCCACGTGCTCACGTTGCCGAGGTCCTTCGTGGAGCGCTCGTACTTGGAGCGGACGCGGAACTTCTGGTTGAGCGCGTTGGTGAGGCTGAGCTGTGCCTTCGCGCTGCTCGTCGGCGACAGGGCGTAGCAGCCCGACGTGGTGAGCGTGTGCCAGGCGGCGCTGTAGTACCGCTGGACCTGGAAGCGCTCGCACTGGCCGGCTTTGTTGGGCATGACGGTCGCGGTCACCGTGGGCTTCACCGTCTTGTGGAAGACGCGGTAGGTGCTCCCGCTGTACGTGGTGCTCGTGTAGTAGCCGCCGAGGGCCGTCGCGATCTTCACGTAGCCGTTGACGGCGCGGGTGGCCGTCGCGGGGGCGTAGCGGTAGTCGCCCGCGAAGGACGCGGTGAAGGTGGTGTTGCGGGTGACCTTGTAGGTGGTCTTCAGGTTGCCGTAGGCGTCCACGGTGCCCGTCGTGACCAGGGTCTTCGCCCCGCCGTAGGGCGTGGCGTAGATCGACACCGTGCGGCCGTTGTATGTGGTGCCCAGGTGGGAGGTGACGGTGGCCGTCGCGCCGTACGCGTATGAGGGCGCGCTGCTGGTGACGGTCAGGGCGGTCGCCGCGCGGGACACCTGGACGGTGGCGACCGCGGTGGCCGCCTTGTGGGAGGCGTCACCCGGGTAGGTGACCGTGTAGGTGTTGGCGCCGCCGATGTCGGGGGTGTCCTTCACCGTGATGGTGCCGTCGGCGGCCACCGGCGTGCTCCAGGTCACCGGGGTGCTGTGGGCGGCGTCCTTGCGGGAGACGGTGACCGTCCGGCCGGCGGCGTACGGGCCGTCACCGAGCTTGCCGCCGAAGGACAGGGCCGCCCCTCGGACGGCGGCCGCCGGGGCGCTCAGCGTCAGCGCCGGGGCGTACGGGGCGACCACGAGGCTCATGCCGCTCTCGGACGGCTGGTGGGTGGCGTCCCCGGCGTACGTGAAGACGTACATGAACGAGCCGGCGCCGCCCGGGACATCGGTGGCGGTGAACCGGAGGGTGGTCGGGTCCACGGGTACGGATCCCAGCGGCACGCTCTGCTGGGTGCTCTCGTCGCGCCGGGCCACCTGGACGGTGGTGCCCTGCGGGAAGGTGCCCAGGCCCAGCTGGGCCATGAGGCGGCCGGTGAGGACGACCGAGCCGGGGGTCGCCGAGGTGATGTCGGTGCCCACGACATCGGTCGGCAGCTTCGCCACGTTCACGATCAGTGAGGCCGCCGCGGGGCGGTGGGTGGCGTCACCGGCGTACGCCACCTGGTAGGTGTGCGTGCCCTCGTCCTGCCGGAGGTCGGTGAACGTGAACGTGCCGTCCGCGCCGAGTGTGGTGTCGGGCAGGGCGGTGCCGTCGCGGGTGACCTTCAGCGCGGCGCCGGCCGGCAGGAGGCCGCGGGTGCTCAGCGAGCCACTGACCGTGTACCGCTCGGTCGGCACCGCGTACTGCGGGTGCCGCAGGACGAGTTCGCTGTCCGTCAGCTTCGGGGCGCCCAGCACGTTCAGGCTGTAGGCGCCCGAGGGGTCCTTGGTGACGGCGTAGAGGGTCGTGCCGTCGGCGCCCCACTCCAGGCCGTCCGGGGCGACCGTGCCGGACGGCAAGGTCAGGTGGTTCTCGGCGAGGGTGCTCGTGCCGGCGTAGAGGTAGACGCCGGAGGTGCCGGCGGCGGCGACCGTGCCGTCGGTGTCGACGACCACCGAGCCGGGCGCGGAACCGGAGCCGCCGGTGAAGTACGCGGCGGGGTCTGCGGCCGCGAGGTCCGTGCTGCGGTACGACCGCAGGGCGGGCTGCTGCGGGGCGGCCAGCAGCACCCGCGTGCCGTCGCCGGTGACGGCGAGCCCGGTTGCCGTGCCGCCGTGGACCAGGGTGTCCGCCTTGACCGACGCCGTGCCCGAAGCGACGCCGAAGGTCGCCACGTGGCTGAGGTTGCCCTGCGGTTCCTCGGCCGCGAGCACACCGCCGCCGGTGGCGAGCAGTGGTGCGGTCGTCCACTGCGACAGGGCAGGCTGCGGGATCGCTGCCGGCGCGGGCGCGGACGGGTCGACCGAGCCGATGCCGCCCTTGCCGTCGGCCGTGTAGCCGTACCAGACGCGGCCGCCCGCCACCGCGACGGAAACCGGGGAGCTGCCCGCGCCGGTGGACCAGCGGGCGGTCTCGGTGAGCGTCGCGGTGTCGATCGCGGCGATCGCGCCGCCGTCCGCCAGCGCCGCGTACAGCGTGCCGCCGCCGGGCGACAGCGCCAGACCCGTGGCGCCCTGCTCCCCCGCAACGGTGGTGACCGGGGTGCCGGACAGATCGGTCACCACGATGCCGGTCGAGCCGGCGCCCTGGCTGACGAAGACGTGCTGGTGGGCGGGGTCGACCACCAAGTGCGCGTAACCGGACAGCGGCAGCGCGGCCGTGTCGTCGGCGTACACCGCGGAGCCGGCCAGTCCGACGGTGGCGGTGGTCAGGCCGGCCACGAGCGAGAGGGTCGCGACCAGGGAGACCTGTCTGAGGCGCATGAGGCTCCTGTGAGAAAAAGGGAACAAGCAGCGGGACGATAGCCCGCCGACCCGACACGCCCGGAAGCAGGGGCCCACTACGGGCGGGCAGTCCGCGGTGGCTTCCGCCGGGGCGCCGGTGCCGCGGTGGCTTCCGCCGGGGCGCCGACCCGCCGGTGCCGCCCCCGGCCGGGCTCACGAACGGCCGTCGGGGCAGGCGCGACCACTTCGGCGACCGCGAGCCCACCTTCACCCCGACGCTGGTTCAAGCCGCTGTCTCATCGGCGGCTCCGGCACCGGCTGGACCAAGACGCCCCCCCGCTCTGCGGGCCATCGCCGACCGCTGGCCCAGACGCCTTCGCTCCTGAACACCCCGTGTCACCAGGGCCGGCGTTCTCGTACCTGCCAACACCGGCACTTTCGGGAAGTCCGCATGCCCCGCCGGACACCGGGCGAGATCAGGTCCCAGCTGCCGCTGCGGGACACCAGGCACTTCAGGCGGACCGTCATCAGAGGACTGTCCGCCTCCACGAACCGACAAATCGCCCAGTTCGGTTGCAACTTGCAGCCTCCGTCCCCGTGCTCGAAGGGAGTTGCAAAGGGAGTTGCAAGCTGCGTTGGCGCCGATCGACACACGCGTTCCAAAGCGCACTGTCAACGATCCATTCGCTCCACGACACCTGCCCTGGTGGCAACGGCGCATCGAGGTTTGACCCCCGACGCAACACCGGGGCGAGGCCAGAGATCACTCCTACAGCCACCCGCCATGCGGGCACGGACGATTCGACGTCATCACCTGTCCGGGGCGCCAGCACACCTGAGGTTGCCCGGCCTGACAACCAGGACCCACGGGCGTCTTCGGTGGACAGCCCCGTAGTCGGCGACAGGCACTGCACCGCGTCAGGAATTCTGGACGGCGCCTACGAACCGCTCGACCTCGCTTCGCAGGTCTGGCGAGAGGCCGGAGAGGCCGCCGACGATGAAGGTCAGTTGCCTTGCAGGATCCGGATAAGCGCTCCAGATCGCCGAGTTCCTGGTCAGGACTGCGCACAGCAGATCGCCCTCGCCCATGTGGCCTTCGGCCAGCGGATTGTCACGAAGCACCTCCACCGCGAGCGGAAGAAGCACCGCCAGCCCGATGTCCTGCCTGATCAGCAGGCGCAGGTCCTCGACGGTCAGAGTCCCGACCGGCCGGCTCCGCAGGGCATGAACCCTCGACATGAGACGGGTGGCGTCAGGTGGGGGCGCCTGCCAGCGATCACGTTCGAGCTCCTCGAGGGACCGACTACGGTCGATGGATACAGTCACCAGGCGATTCTCGCGCAACCGCGGTCTCAGGTCGTTCGAGACCGGACACCCTGTTCTCCTGCCGGCCAACACCGGACACACGGAGCAGCTCCGAAGCGCTCCTGGATGCTGTTGCTCGCGCCGAAACCGGTTCAGCACCTTCCCAGACACTGTGACGGGCCGATCTGGCTGCCCGGTCGGCAGGAGCCTGGCGGGATCAGGTCACAAACGCGGTCGAGGTCTGCCGCTGTCCGGCCGCGGGCCAGGACGGCCGCACCAGTGTCTTCACGCAGAAGGACGTCCTGGCCCAGGAACCACCAAAAGCCGTGCTCCTCGCCGGTGGGATACGCGGGGAACGGCAGCCGGACGGCGGTCTGCCATCTTCCAGCCCGCCCGCGCCCACCGCGGCCACGCCGCCGCCATGCTGCGCGCCCTGAACCTGCACCCGGGACAGGAACTGCTGCTGATGCAGCTCTTCGACCACGACGGCCGGACACAGGCAGAACTGCTGGAGCGTGTCGGCCTCGACCACTCCACCGTCTCCAAGTCACTGCGCCGCATGCCGAGGCCGGACTGCTCACCCGGGAGACCGCCCGCTCCCCACGACCGGCGGGTCATGGTGGTCAGCCTCACCGATGCAGACCTGCCTCAGGCCACCCGGATCCGGGTGTGGGGAACCTGCGTGGTCCGGGACAGCGGGCATCGCTCCGCCGGCGCCGGGTCCTGGGCCCGGTGTCGGCGGAGCGGCTTCGCCTCGTCTAGCGGGCGAGCGATCCGTTCTGAACGTCGGACGCGGACTGCCACGCCCGCATGCCCGCTCGGGACGCCTCCTTGGCCTGCTGCCACTTCGCGGCCGCCTGCTGGGTCGGGGGCACGTCCATGTCGCGGATCATGCGCCGACCTGCCGTGAACACGGCGAAGGCTCCGATGGCCATGCCGGCGCATGCCACTGCGGCACCGGCCGCGGTGAGCACGGCACCGGTCGTGACGAGCCGGGTGTCGATCTCGATCGTCCGATGGGACTGGTGATGCTGGTTCATGACTCCACCATCCAACGGGGGGAACGGCCCCGCATCCCAACCAGGACCCCTGTCGGCTGCCCCCACGTCGGTGCCACGTCGGTGCCTGGCTCGACCGGTGGGTGAACCGCGCATGGACGGGAGCCTCGAGGGGGCCGGTCAGCAGGCTTTGCGTGCGGAGCGGGGCCGGTCCGGGCCGGCCGGCTCGATGCAGCGGGGCTGGACGTGCTCGTAGACCATCGTCGTCTGCACGTCGACGACTTCACGGCGTTCGGTGAGGCGGTCGATGACGAAGGCGTACACGCCGTCCACATCGGGGACGGCTACGTGGATGAGGAAGTCGTGAGTGCCCGAGGTGACGAACAGGCCGATCACCTCGGGCAGCCGCGCCGCCCATTCCCGGAACCCCTCGATGACGGGGCGGGCTGGAGGCCGGATGCGCACGGAGATGAGCGCTTGGACGGGGCGGCCGGCCGTATCGAGGTCCAGGGCAGCGTGGTAGCCGGTGACCACACCGCGCTCGCGCAGCAGTCTCACCCGCTCCAGCGACGTGGAGGGCGAGACCCCGGCTTTGCCGGCGAGGTCTCGGTTGGTCTGCCGTGCATCGTTCTGCAGCTCTCGGAGCAGGACCCGATCCAGTGCATCAAGTTCCATGGAATCGACTCTATGCCGAATTAGATGTGGAGAGCGGGAAGTGTGGTCGCACTTCTTCCTGCTCTCGCCGGTCATGGACATACGAAAGAACAGTCCGGCGGCCGGCGCGATTCCGGTTCTGTCGGCGGCGGTGCTGTGGGGCACTGTCGGCCCTGCCCAGGTGCTGGCGGCCAGTCCCATGACGCCGGCGGCCCTGGGCGGGTGGCGGCTGCTCGCGGGCGGCCTGGTCCTCGGGGCGTTCACCATTCGTCCGGGGAAATTTCGGGCGCCGGCCGCGCGCAAGGCCATGGGTCCGCTGCTGATCTGCGCCTTCTCGACGGGCATCTACCAAGTGGCCTTTCTGTCCTCGGTGGCGCGGACCGGCGCGGCTCTGGCCACGGTGGTCGCCCTGGGCACCGCCCCCGCCGCGACCGGATGGTGCGCCCGGTGGGTGATCGGTGAACGGATGGGGACCGCCTGGATGGTGAGCACCGGCGCGGCCGTCGCCGGCTGCACGCTCCTGCTGGCGCCGGGAAGCACCCGCGTGGACCCGTTCGGTCTGCTCCTGGCCGTGGCCGCCGGCACCTGCTACGGCCTGTACACCGTCTTCGCCAAGAAGCTGGCCGCCGCCGCTCCCGCTGCCCACCTGCCCGCGTTCTCCGCGCTGTCGCTGCTGGTGGGCTCTCTCACTCTGCTGCCCTGGATGATCAAGGATGCCGCCCCGGTGAACAACACCACCACCCTGGCCTTGATCGGCTGGCTGGGCATAGGTGCCACCGCCGCCGCGTACTGGCTGTTCACCATGGGCCTCAGCCGGGTGCGGGCCACCACGGCCGGGACGCTCAGCCTCGCCGAGCCCGTGGCCGCGGCCCTGATCGGCGTGCTCCTCCTCCATGAGCGCCTCTCGCCCTCGGCGTGGGCCGGCTGCGCGCTGATCCTCACCGGAATGATCACCCTGTGCCTGGCACCGATGCCCCGCAGCCGTACTTCCGTACGGGCGGCGGCGGATCCACGCGCTTGCCGTAGCACGTTCGCTGACGGTTCCGGGCTCTCCGGCAGGCGCAATGCGGGAAAGCCGCTCGAGTTCCTCGGACAGGACCAGGGGCCGTGCGAAGGCAGCAGGGCCACCAGGTGGCGGACAGGTCCGGTCGGGTCGGGTCGGAGCCCGGAACACCGTCCGAACCAGTCCCTCAACGGGCCGGCGCTGCACGGCGGGTTCGCGGCCGGCCGGCCGAACGGCCTCCGTACGAGGAGTTCGCCTGCCGGCCGGCCGGCCCGGCAGGTACGGTCGCGGATCAGGGCTGCGCAGCCGGCCGTAGTCCGTGTGCCGGTCACGCCAGACGGAGCGCGGGTGCGGTGCGGTGGTGGAGTACGGCTCGTCCATGCGCAGTTCGATCCGGACCGCGTCGCCTGTCGCCGTCAGCCGGGGAGAACCGGTGCAGGCGGCCATCGTCTCGTCGAGTTCCGCCCCGTAGCGGGCGAGGACGCCGGCGGCGCTCGCATCGTCGACGCCTGTGCAACTTCGCACAGCCGCGGCGGCCAAGGTGTTCGACACCTTGGCCGCCGGCGCGGACGCCGGCAGGCAGCCGGACGAGTGCCGAGGCCGTCCCGCCCCGGTCTGCTCCGCCTGGCTCAGGAAACCGGCTCGGGAACTTCGCCGGGTCTGACCGGCACGATCTCGACACGGGTGCAGCCCACGGCTTTCAGTTCGGTGCGGCGGTGCTTTGCGGACCGCTTGTCGTACCTGCCGGCGGACGCCTGCGGGGTACCGTCCGGGTCGGTCCAGAGGAGACCGTAGTTCTGCATCGCGCTCGTCATGGAGATCATCACTTCCCCGGGCCCGGTAGCCGTAAGCACGCGGCGAGTCGCCCGTGGATGATCACGCGGCCGCCGATTCCTCGGCAGGGGCATCGGGGGCTGCCGCTGCTCGAGCTGCGGCCGCGAAGAGTCCCGGCCTCACGAACGACTCTCCTGTACACCGTCGGCTTCCCAAACGGGGTGGCGGCACTTTGGCAGGCAGGCGGGCAGGCCGTGTTCTGCCCGGCTGGGCCGGCTCGGGTGCTGCGGACCGGCCGCGCGGCAGCGGCGGGGATACGGGTGCGGCTCCGGGCCGGCGAGGACGCCGGCCCGGAGCCGTAGGCGAAGGAGCGTGGTCGTGAAGGGGCGGTCGCCTGCGCGGCGAAAGGCTCTGCGGGGCTTCAGCCGGACGATCGTCCCCGCAGGCAATAGGTGAGGCCCGGGGACACTGTCCCCCTCACGACCACGTCCTGCACAACACCCGCCACCACAGCGGCATTCCCGCCCGCCCCCGCCCGGCCGTCCGCCGGCCGGGCGGGCGGGGGCGGGCGGGCCCCCGTCCCGGCTCGGCTCGGGGACGCGCGGGACGCAACTCCCGGGCTCGGTCGGCCCGGCTGCGCCCGGGAGTGCGGCCCGGCCGGCCGGCTGGACGGACGGGCGGACGGGCGGGCGGGCGGGCGGCCGGCTGGACGGGCGGGCGGGCGGGCGCTGTCAGCCCTGGCGGGCCTTGAGGCGGGGGTTCTTCTTGTTGACGACGAAGACCACGCCCCGGCGGCGGACCACCTGGGCCCCCGGTCGGGACTTCAGCGAACGCAGGGACTTACGTACCTTCATGGTCTGCTTCCTCCTGTTGGGACGACGGCCCGCGGTCAGGGCCGGGCCGGGGCCGCGCGGCCGTAGCGACGCTCGAACCGCTCGACCCGCCCAGCGGTGTCCACGACCCTCGAGGTGCCGGTGCAGAACGGGTGACTCGCCGATGAGATGTCGACATCGATCAGCGGGTAGGTGTTGCCGTCCTCCCACTCGACCGTCTGGGCCGAGGCCGCTGTGGAGCGGGTGAGGAAGAGGGCGTTCGCGGCGCGGTCACGGAAGGCGACCTGCCGGGATTCGGGATGGATGCGGGGCCTCATGGGGTTTCCTTACCTGTGGCTGTCTGCCCGGGGCGGGGGCGTGGTTCAGCGTTCCTCGCGGAAGGCGACGTGCTTCTCGGCGAGCGGGTCGTACTTGCGCAGGACGAGCCGGTCGGGGTCGTTGCTGCGGTTCTTGCGCGTCACGTAGGTGACGCCGGTCCCGGCCGTCGACTTCAGCGTGACGACAGGACGCATGCTGTTGCGTGCCATGAGGTCCTCCTTTCACCCGCACCCCCCGGATTGACCGGAGCATGTCAGGTTCATGCTGTGCAACAACCTCTCCGGCCGCCTCATTCCCGGCCGGCGCGAAGCTCCGGTGCCGCAGGCACTTCGGCACAGCTGTCTGCCGGCTTCCGTCGGGCCGCCCGTGAGCTGTACCGCGACGGCTTCCGGAGCCTCTCGAGCACCACCCTTTAGGGGAATGTGCTTGCTGTTCCTCGTTCTGGAGGTGCCCCCGGCCACCGGCTCGGCCCGGTGGGAAGCAACCGGGGCCGGGCCTCTTGCCTCACGGCCCCGTGGGCCGGGACTCGTTGCGGCCTCGTGGCCCGGTACCGCGCCACCGGGCACACGCTGTCAGGCCGTCGGGATCTGCCGGGCCTCGGTCGGGGTCTGCGCTGCCGATGACGTGATCAGTTCGGAGGACCCGGTCCCGCGGTCGGTGAGGCCGGCGAGGAGGGCGAGGGCCAGGCCGGCGGCGGCGAGGGTCGCGCCGACCAGGGCGGGCGAGGCCCAGCCCCAGCCGGCCGAGATGGCCAGGCCGCCGAGCCAGGCGCCGCCGGCGTTGGCCAGGTTGAAGGCGGAGTGGTTGGAGGCCGCCGCCATCGTCGGGGCGTTCTTCGCCTTGGCCATGAGCAGCATCTGCACGGGGGTGGTGACCAGCGCGCCCATCGCGCCCATGAAGGCGAGTGTCACCAGGGCGGGAACGGGGCTGTGGACCGTGAAGTAGAACGTCACGAGCGACGCGCCGAGCAGGGCGAGCCCTCCGTACAGCGTCGGGCGCAGGGCGCGGTCGGTCAGCGGGCCCGCGATGAGCGTGCCCAGCGTCATTCCGGCGCCGTAGAGCGCGAGGACCCAGGTGGTCGAGGAGTCGGAGAAGCCCGTCAGGTGGGTCAGGATCGGCACCAGGTAGCTGTAGACGGCGAAGAAGCCGCCGAATCCCACGACGGCGGTGGCCAGGCCGAGGGCGACCTGCCGGTTGCCCATGGCGCGCAGTTCGTGCCGGATGCCGGCCTGGGTGCTGCGGGGCTGGTGGGGGACGAAGGCGGCCAGCGCGGCCAGCGCGACGAGGCCGATCACGGCGACGGCGCAGTAGGCGTAGCGCCAGCCCAGTTGCTGTCCGAGAGCCGTGCCGGCCGGGACACCGATGATGTTGGCGATGGTGAGTCCGAGGAACATCCTCGACACGGCCCGCCCGGCTCGTTCGGGGGCGACCAGCCGGGAGGCCACGACAGCGCCCACGCCGAACAGCGCTCCGTGGGGCAGGCCCGCCAGGAAACGCGCGGCGAACAGCAGGCCGAAGCCGGGAGCGAGGGCGGACGCGACGTTGCCGATCACGAACAGAGCGGACAGCAGGAGCAGAAGCCGTTTGTGGGCGATGCGCGCGCCGATGCCCGTCAGGAGCGGGGCGCCGACGACGACGCCGAGCGCGTAGGCGGAGACGATGTTGCCGGCGTGCGGCACGGACACGCCGACCCCGTCGGCGATCTGGGGCAGCAGCCCCATCGTGGCGAACTCGGTCGTACCGATACCGAACGCGACGAGGGCAAGGGCCAGCAGGGCCAGTGGCATGGAGCGGAAGTACCTTTCGCGGGCGGCGGTCCGGATCGTGGCGGAGCAGGCGGGACCACGAGGTGTCCTGCTCCTGTGGCCATTCGCGCCGGCCACCGTTGCCCGGTGCGCCCCCCAGGGCAGGGAAGGCCCACAAGCAGTGCAGCGGTGGCGCATGCCCACGCATTCCAAGATCGGCCGACAGCAATTATGGCCTGCATCACACCGGCTCCGGGGCCGGCCATACCCCGGGCGCGCGCAGGGACAGTCTGCGGGCGGCGGCGTCTGCGGTGCAGGGCGGCCGGGCGACCTCGCGGCTGCGGAGGGCGGCAGGGGGCCGGTCTTCGGCCGGTTGCCGGCGCTGAGCACGCAGGTGCTTGAGAAAGGGAAATGGTCAGGCGGCCGCGGTCGTCATGGACGGGGCGCGGGCGGCCGGCCCGTGCCCCGCCGGCCGCCGGCTCCCGGCTTCGCGGTCGTCGGCGTCTCGTTCGGCTGCTGCGGCCGCCGGTTAGGGATCCGGCGGCTTTGGCCGATGACGGGAGAGCGGGTGAGAGCGCGTGCCCGAGGAAAGGGTCAGTGGTGCTCGATGCCGAGTTGGTCCGCGGCAGCGTCGACGGTCTGGGCGAGCAGGACGGCGATGGTCATCGGGCCGACGCCGCCGGGCACCGGGGTGATCAGGCGGGCTCGGGTCAGGGCGGCGTCGAAGTCCACGTCGCCCACGTTGCCCCGGTTGTAGCCGGCGTCGATCACCACCGCGCCGGGCTTGATGTCCTCACCCCGGATCAGCCGGGGCCGTCCCACGGCCGCCACCACGACATCCGCTTCCCGGATGATGTCCGGCAGGTCCGCCGTGCGGGAGTGGCAGTAGGTCACCGTTGCGTCCCGGGCGAGCAGGAGCATCCCCACCGGTTTGCCGAGGATCGCGCTGCGGCCCACCACGGCGGCACGCCGGCCGGTGAGGTCGACGTCGTAGGCCTCCAGCAGTCGCATGATGCCGCCCGGGGTGCAGGACACGAAGCCCGGCAGCCCGAAGCTCATGGCGGCGAAGGAATGTGCCGTGACCCCGTCGACGTCCTTGTGCGGAGCGATGGCCTCGAACGCCGCTCGCTCGTCGATGTGCGGGCCGCAGGGATGCTGGAGCAGGATGCCGTGCACGTCCGGATCGTCGGACAGGCCGGCGAGGGTGTCGATCAGCTCGGCGGTCGTGGTGGCGGCGGGCAGAGCGATGTGCCGGGACCGGATACCCGCCTTCGCGCACCGCGCCCGTTTCATCCGGACGTAGGTGACCGACGCGGGGTCCTCCCCCACCAGCACCGTCGCCAGGCAGGGGCTGGTCCCCGTGTGCTGTGAGATCTGTGCCGCCCTGGCGGCAGCCTCTTCGACGATGCGTCCGGCAAGACCGGTGCCGTCCATGAGCTGGGCCGTCTGAGTCGCGGACATCGTTGCCTCCGGGTGTGGCCGACCACTCGCCCAGGCGCACGGCAACGACGTCTCGTCAGACCGCTCCCCGGTGGTGCTCCACCTCAGCGCCAGTCACGGCCCACACCGCACTGTAGTAGACGCGCAGCCTGCTCACCCCGGTCAATGTCCGGCGCCGGAAGGCGACTTGCCGGGGCCCGCCGGCTCGGGCCGGGGCCAGGGGCGGGGACGAAGGGTGCGGTCGTGAAGGGGCGGTCGCCTGCGCGGCGAAAGGCTCTGCGGGGCTTCAGCCCGGACGATCGTCCCCGCAGGCAATAGGTGAGGCCCGGGGACACTGTCCCCCTCACGACCACGTCCTGGACAACGCGGCCGGGCGTGGCGGCATTCCCGCGCCGTGGGCGTACGGATGCGTCAGGCGCTGCGGGGTCTGGGCGCGGGCGGGTTCCTGGTTCGTTCGGTGAAGTCCGGCTCGGTGCGCACGCACGGCGGAGGGAGCGGCCACGCCCGGCCGGTGCGTTGCCCGACGGCCGTCCCGGTGGCCCGACTGGTCGGGGCCGGCCGCGCATCCGGCCGGGCAGGGTCCGTGCCGGCAGGGTGTACGGGGCATGCGTGAACGGCGGCAACGCGTTGGTGTGGCCGCTCACACGGCGCGCTCCATGCAGAGCAGTTGATCCCGTGTCTCCCATGATTCGGCGGTGGTGAAGCCGAGCCGCTCGTACAGGGCGATGGCGCTTGTGCGCCATTTCCACACCGACAGGCGTACCGTGCCGACGCCGTTTTCCGCGGCATGCGCGAGGGCGGCGCCGATCAGGCCGGACGCGATACCCCGGCTCCGGAATGCCGGGTCGGTCCAGAGTCTTTTGATCTCCGAGTGTCCGTCGGCGGGGGCGGTCAGCACGAGGCAGCCCACGGCTGTGCCGCCGCTCAGAGCCATCAGCACGGTGTCGTCGGCGAACGCGGCCCGCGGGTCCGAGATTTCTGTCCGGTAGCGGTCCGGCAGCGCGTCCGCATCGGCGACGGCCTCGCCTTTCTCGGCCTGAGTCCGCAGGTGGTAGGCCGCCAACAACTCGGCCAGCCGGTCCGCTGGAGGTCCCTGGCCCGGCCGGCGGACGATGACCACCTCGTGTTGATCGGTCATTGCGCCAGCATCACACGGGCCCGTGCCTGACGCCGCCACGGGCCTGTAGCAGTGCCTGCGCCTGCCGCGGGGGGGCCTGGAGCCGACAGGAGCGGCAGAGGTGGGTCCGGCTAGTCCTCGAGCCCCCAGCTGTGGATCCGCCTCGGGTGGATGCGGATCACCTCCTCGCTGAAGTGCGGGCCCAACTCGTGGGGGCCGATGAGGAGTTCGGCGTCCCCTCGGATGTCCACCCCGCGCACCGTCCAGGGCCGCAGGCTCACGATGTCGTCCACGACGAGCGCGGCCTTCGGGTTCTTGCGCAGGTTGCGCCACTTCTTCGTCTGTCCCATGGCGAACCCGCCGATCAGGATCGTGCCGTCCTCTTGCAGGAAGAACCCCACGGGATTGGCCTGCGGCTGCCCCGACGCATCGACCGTCGCGAGGCGCCCCAGCCGCTGTGCCACCAGGTACGCGCGTTCGGTCGCGGTGAATTCGGTCATGCCGGCAGCCAAGCATGTTCCGGCCCCGCGCACATCGGGTCACCGACCTAGGTCCGGGGGCTGAGCCCGAGTCCCAACCCCTGCGTCGGTGAAGGCGAGGGTGGAGCCGGAAAAGGCTTTGACGTGTGGTTCGCGGTCGCCGATGGCGGGCCGGACATTCGGGTCGGGAGGGCCCGAACCGCCGTGCCGGCGGCGGCTGCCACGCGGTGAGGGAGTTGTGCATGATTGTCGTGTCGGCCGCTTCGGGGGCTTTCGGACGGCTGGTCATCGACCGGCGGCTGGCCCGGCGCCCCGCCGACCGCATCGTGGCCGCGGTGCGTCATCCCGACGGGGCCGCGGATCTCGCCGCTCGCGGGGTCGAGGTCCGCCTGGATGACTACGATGCCCCGGCGACGCTGCGCACGGCGTTCGAGGGAGCCGACCGGCTGCTGCTGATCTCCTCCCCCGAGCTGGATTCCGCCCGCCGCGCCGGCCAGCACCGGGCAGCCGTCGAAGCGGCCTGCGACGCCGGGGTTGGACGAACACCAAGTGTGCGCGCAGGTTGTATACGACTGTTCGACGGCTTGCCGTGTCCATGTTCTCCCTCGCCCTGGTGGTGAGCGCCGGATACCTCGCCAGTCTCCTGCTGCGTATCGACGGTGTTCCCAGCCAGCAGGTGCTCGTCAGTGCCGTGCTCGTCTTCGGTGTGCCCGTCTCCGGCTATCCGGAGCAGCGCGTTCTGGAGAACCTGGTCGGGATCGCGGTGGTCATTCTCCTCGGCCCCCTGCTGTGGCCTCCCGACCCTTGCCGTCTCCTGTCCGGCCGGCTCGACGTCTACCGCGACCGCCTCGACCATCTGCTGAAGGAGCTGGGCCGCCGTCCCGGCCGGGCCCCGCTTCGGCAGGGGGCGGGGCAGACGGAGGGTCTGTGGCAGCAGCCCCATGACCTCGGGCGGGATCTGGAGCGGGCCCGGCAGGCGCTGCGCTGGAGTGTGACGCACCGTCGGTCGGCCGCCGCGCTCGACGAGGTCGGACACCGTATCCACCTGGCCGAACGCACCGCGGCTCCCTTGCACTGTCTCACCGCACAGCTGCATACCGCGGGCGGGCTGCCGGCGGCCGGCCCCTCGGACGCTCACGCCTCGGACGCGAACGCCTCTGCCGGTCACGGCCCGCTGCTGGACGCCGTGCGGCACGCACTGGTCCGCGCGCTGGACGGCGCCGATCCCGCAGAGCCGATCGCCCGGGCCCGGGCGATCGGCGGACAGGACGGGCTCGCCCGGAGCGGCCGGCACGACAGCCTGCTGCGCGGCATCCTGCTGCTCGTCCTCGACCGACTCGACGACTACCGCGAAGCGCACTTCACCGGCCAGTGACCGGCCGGCGGAGCGGCGGCAGCACAAGGGCCGGGTGCCGGCCGGTCTCGAGGCGGAGCCGGCCAGGCGTGAGGGGTGTGCGCAGGACAGGACAGGACAGGGGACGTGACTGCGCAAGCCGGGTTCGGTGGCGTTCCCCTGGGAGGCCGGCCGGGCCGGGCCGGGCCGGGCCCCGCTGGTTCGGCCCACGAGCCGGGGAGGGGCGCCCTCACACCACGGTTACGGCAGGCGCTCCCCCGCGCAGACCAGGCGGGCGACCTCACGGAGTTTGATGTTGTTCTCCTGCGAGTAGCGGCGCAGCACGTCGAAGGCCTGTTCTTCGGTGATGTGGTGGTGGCCCATGAGGATGCCCATGGCCTCGCCGATGGCGTGCCGGGTGGCGATGGCCTGTTCCATCTGGGCGTGGGTGCGGGCGCTGGAGAAGGCGACCGCGGCGTGGGAGGCGAGCAGCCAGCCGGCCGTCTCACTGGCCTGGCCGAACGCGCCGGGCTTGCGGGAGTACAGGTTCAGCGCGCCGAGGTCCTCGTCCTCGGTGAACAGCAGGAAGCCCATCATGCTGCCCACGCCGAGCGAGTGGGCCCTGGGGGCGTAGGCGGGCCAGCGCTGCCGCTCGCCGGTGAGGTCGGCGATGCGGAAGACCCGCTCTCCGCGCGCGCTGTGGGCGGCGTCGAAGCAGGGGCCCTCGCCGAGCCGTTCCTGGAGCTGGTCGCTGTCGACGACCAGTGGGTCGGTGGGCGCGAGGGTCTCCACCTTCGCGGCGTGCAGTACGAGAACGCCGGCCGCGTCACAGCCGTCGACCAGCTCGGTGGCCGATGCCGTGATCCGCTCCAGCGTGGCACCGACCGAATCCTGCGCCAGCAGATCACGCGCCATCGAGGCCATCTCCTGCGCGAACCGACCCCAGTCCACTCCGACTCCCGTCCATCGCCCGCCTGGACAAGCCTCATACCCAGCCTTTCACGCAACCTGCACAGCGGTGCCGGTGAGTGATGCGCCGGACAGGACACGCACGGACACGGCCGGATCGATCGACACGGATCGACGGCTGTGCGCGCCAGGCTCCGACTAGCCCGGAAGGGTTAAATCCAACATCTCGTCAGAGATAAATCCGGGGTCCAGCCCTGCTAGTGTCCGGGAGCGAGGAGGTGCCCCGTGGCGACCCAGGAAGAGCTGTTCGCGTCGGTGGACGCGCTGCTGGAGGAGGAGCCCCAGCTGCCCCTCCCGGCGGAGCGGGCCCGGCTGCGCGAGGAGGCCGGCATCACCCAGGCCCGGCTGGCGCAGGTGCTGAAGACGACGCCCCAGACGGTGAAGAACTGGGAGAACGGCAGGACGGAACCGCGCCCGCCGCGACTGGAGGCCTACCAGCGGCTGTTGGAGGGCTGGGCGGCCAAGTACCCGAAGAGGGCCCCTGCCGTTCCGGCCGCGCCCGCCGCACCCGCACCCGCACCCGCACCCGCACCCGCACCCGCCGCAGCTTCGGCTGCGGTCCCGGTCCCGGTCCCGGAGACGTTCACCGGCACCCCGCAGGAGGCGGCCCCCGCGGCCGAGGCCCCAGCACCGGCGGCCCAGGCACCGGCCCCAGCACCGGCTGCGGCTGCGGCTGCGGCCGTCGTCGCGCCCCCGGAGCCGCCCGCCCGGCGTCTTCCGCATCGGTTCCACCCCGGGCCTGGCGAAGGTCGAGGGCGTGCAGGAGATGGCGTGGGCGGTCGACCTGATGGAGCAGGGCCACAACCCCGCCCGGCACATCAAGGGCGACGGCCACGACGCCGCGTACGACGAAGGGGAATGACAGGCCGTGGGAGACATCGACGACGCCCTCGAGCGCGCCGGACGCGAGACGTTCACCCGGGAGCCGCCCAAGACCCTCAAGGGGCAGATCGGCTATCTGATGCGCCGGCTCGGCATCACGCGGGCGGTCGCGGCGGAAGTCGGGGTCAGCCGGCGGTCGGTGGAGCGCTACCTCAAGGGCGAGCGCAAGAGGCCGCCCCGGGCCATCGCCGACCGCGTCGACGACGCCGTACGCGCCCGCTGGCAGCCCCGCGTACGCCAACGCGCCCGCAGTCAGGCGGCGGGCGCCACCGGGATCACCATCGAGACCCGCGCCCGGTTCGGCTACAGCGCCCCCGCCGGCACCACCGACGACGGACGCTACCGCCGCCTCACCGTCCATCTCCCGCCGCAGTACGCGCGGCGGCTGTTCGACGCGCGCGACGCCGGGGCCGGCGACGCGCAGCTGCGCCACATCGTCGCCGAAGGGCTCCAGGAGATCTATTTCAAGGACGGCGGCCGCCGCGCCGACGGCCTGGAGGTCGAACTCAACGACATCGACTACTTCGACGTGTCCTTCTGACCGGAAGGCGGCCTGCACACAGCACAGTTCGGGAAGGCCGCAAAGGCCCGCGCAGCCCCTGGTGCGGCATGCGCCGCCGCAACAAGGGCGCGGCGCACCGGGGACGGCGTGTTCGCTACCGTGGCGGTCCATGACGGTCCTGATCACCGGGGGCAGCGGTTTCCTGGGCGGCGCATGATCCGGCAGGCCGCCGCGGCGGGGCGTCAGACATCTGCGACGTTCGCGTCCCGTCCCGGCCCTGCCCTGCCCTGCCCTGCCTCGGACGGTGTGGTCTGGCGTCCGCTCGACATCCGCGACCCCGCGCGTGTCGCCGCGGTGATCGCCGACGTGGCCCCCTCCGCCGTGATCACCGCCTCGAGCGGCGCCGACTGGGCGGTCACCGCCGACGGCGCCGTCCGCGTGGCGCTGGCCGCCGCCGAGCAGGGCTGCCGCCTGGTCCATGTCTTTAGCGACGCGGTGTTCTCCGGGGCGCGCGTCCGCTACGACGAGCGCTGTCTGCCCGATCCGCTCACCCCGTACGGCGCCGCGAAGGCCGCCGCCGAGACGGCGGTGCGGCTGCTGATGCCGGCCGCCGCCGTCGCCCGGACCTCGCTGATCGCCGGACACGGCCGGTCCGTGCACGAGCGCACGGTGCACGCCCTGGCCGACGGCACCCGCGACACGGTCCTGTTCACCGACGACATCCGCTGCCCCGTCCATGTCGACGACCTGGCCGCCGCCCTGTGGGAGATCGCGCTGTCCGGCGCGGCCGGAATGTTCCACCTCGCCGGGCCGGACGCCCTGGGCCGCCACGACCCCGGTGTGCTGATCGCCCGGCGCGACGGCCTCGACGGCGCGCGACTGCCCGCCGGACGGCGAGCCGGGTCCTCCCGGACTCGTGGGCGGGGTCGGGCAGTACGAGAACAGCCACCGGCTCTGTCATGTCCGCGGCCCCGAGGGCGTCATCGTCGCCCCGGCCGAGCAGCCCGGCTGAAGGCTGCCTGCGTTCCGGACGTCCGACCGACGGGGCGCACCGGACCGGGTTCGCATCGCCGGCACGGCAGTAGGGTGAAAAGGTGACCGCTCTGCCGGAGGACCGGCCGCCGCTGATCGGCGAAGACGACCGCGACACGGCCGTGCGGCGCCTGCGGGAGGCGTACGCCGAAGGTCACCTCTCGCACGAGGATCTGGACGAACGCCTGCACCGGGTGCTCACCGTCACAACGCACGGCGAGCTCGTGGCGGCTCTGGCCTCGCTGCCGGAGGAGGATGCGGGCACCACGTCCACGATCGCCGCCGCCGGCGGACGGATCAAGCGCGGCGGGGCATGGCGGGTACCTCGGTTCCTCAAGGTCGAGTCCGCGTTCGCCAGGGTGCTTCTGGACCTGTCCCGGGCGGTCGTCGAACATCCGGTGGTCGACATCGAGTTGCAGCTCGGCACCGGCAGGGCGAAGATCACGGTGCCGCGCGACGCGATCGTCGAGTACGAGGATCTGCACACCGGGTGGAAGGACACGCGGTACAGGCCCCCGCGGAGCTCCCGCCCCGGCGGGCCGAGGATCCGGATCTCCGGGGCCATGGGGTTCGGACGGCTGAAGATCCGCCACGCGCGGCGTTGAGGCTTCCGTCCGGCAACCAGGACCACCTGTTCGGGCACTTCTTCGTCCCAGCTCGACTGCCCATGCCGTGAGCCGATTCTGGGGCGGTGGACTTTGCGGGCGGGTAGGCGGCACGGTGTCCTCGTCGGCCTGCACCAACTGGGCGATCACCGGCTTCCGTTCCCGCCGGCCGAGGCCGCCGGCATCGTCGCTCGCCCGTGGTGCACCGAGCCGGTGCTGCCCCAACGCACCATCTGCTGCCGGCCGTTGCCGCGCCTGATCGGTCAGTCTGCGCACCCGGACCGGCGCGGCCACCGCACCTCCGGCGATCGACAAGGGCGCGGCCTGGCCGCCCGCTGCGGCAAGACCGCCGGCATCCCTGCCGCCGCGCACGCCTCGGCGGCGTGTCCGCGCCCCCATGCCTTGGCAGGAATCAGATCACTCCTGCTCCCCGTAGTCGTATCAACGACTGACTGCGTCGGGACGCCGTCCGGCCCACGGCGATGCTCGGTGCTGACCGCTGAATACGGTGGAGGGGCCCGGTGGAATGAGAGGACGCGAAGACGTGGATGTGTATGAGGCCGTGGACAGCCGCCGGGCCGTTCGGGCGTTCAGTGATGATCCGGTGCCCAAGGAGGTGCTCGAACGAGTACTGAACGCAGCGACGCGGGCTCCGTCCAGCGGAAACCTCCAGCCGTGGCATCTGTATGTCGTGACCGGCGAACCCTTGGCCGAACTGAAGAGGCGCGCGACCGGCAGGGCGCTGTCGGGAGACCCGGGCGATGAGCGGGAGTATCCGATGTACCCAGACGAACTGACCTCGCCGTATCTGGACCGCTTCTCCGCGGCGGCGGCCCAGCGGTACGAAGCGCTGGGGATTGAGCGCGACGCCCCCGACCGGCCCCGGAAGATCGCTGCCTTGAACTCGGAGGCGTTCGGGGCGCCGGTCGTCCTGTTCTGCTACCTCGACCGGACGATGGGGCCCGGACAGTGGGGTGATGCGGGGATGTACTTGCAGACGGTCATGCTGTTGCTGAGGGCGGAAGGGTTGCACAGCTGCCCCCAGGTGATGTGGACCATGTACCGCAGGACCGTCAGCCGAACCGTCGGAGCCGATGACGAGCGCGTGCTGTTCTGCGGCATCTCAGTGGGATTTGAGAAGGAAGGCGTGCCACGGCTGCGTACCGGACGGGCGGACATGACGGAAACGGTGAGCTTCATCGGAGTGTGACCGCTGACGTCCGAGATCGACAGGACAGGCCCTGGTCCTGATCGCTGCCCAACGCTCCGCCATCGGGCAGCGCGAGCTGCCAACGCCCGTCCTGCTTACGCTACTTGAGCGTGGCCGAGACCGTCAGCAGGTCGGTCCGAAGGGCCGTGAGCGGTTCCTGGTCACCGACACTCTCGGCCTGCTGCCAAACGAGCTGCTGGAGACGCCTCAGGAAGACCGGATCATGATCGCGTCATGAGCTCGCAGGAAAGGATTTGAGCGAGGCGGCGCCCCGCTGCTACTTTCGTGATGGACCGTGAAGTCGTCGTATGGAGGTGAGCCCCGTGAACACAGTTACCCATGGGTGCTCCCTCAACCCGTCACGGTCCGGCGGCTGACGTTCGGTGTCGCCAGGAGCGCCTGAGATCGAGGCACTCCTGGAAAGGGACTCCGATGAACACGAAGCCTTTCACATCTGGCCTGGGCGAGAACGCGGTGATGATCACGCGCGTCGCGGACCGGCAATGGCATGCACTGGATGACGACTTGGTGGTCGGCCGCGGGCATGCGGAGCACCGGCCTGACGGACGCTTGTTCGTCAGCATCGACGCCTGGCACGACGCCGCCTTCGACCGGCTCGCCGAGGCGATGCTGGCGGAACTGCCGGCGCCGCTGTACACGGTGGTCGACGAAGCCGACGCCGAGCTGACGGCCGGCTGGCGGCGGGCCGGTTTCTCGATCCGGCGCCGCGAGTGGGAGTACGTCGTGCCGACCGACCCGCAGGTCACAGGGCTCGAAGCAGTCCTGCCGCCTTCGGGCGTGACGATCGTGCCCGCCGGGCAGGCGGACGAGAGTCTGCTGCGGGCGGTGGACCGCGCGATCCGCGACGAAGTCGAGGCAAGCGTCGGGTGGCAGTCGATGCCCGCGGAGGTGATTCGCCGCCCCGAAGGCGACACCATCGTCGACCCGTCGAAGTACGCGGTGGCCGCGGCGCCGGACCGCTACCTGGGTCTGATCCGGGTGGTGACGGTGAACCGGCCGCGCATCGGGCTGGTCGCGGTCCGGGCCGGCGAGCAGCGCCGCGGCATCGCGCGGGCGCTGCTGGCCCACGCGCTGGAGACACTGCACCGCTCCGGGTTCGTCGCGGCCTGTACGGAAGTCCACGAGTCCAACCAAGCAGCCTCGGCGCTGTTCGAGGGCATCGGCGCCCAGCCGATGAACAGCAACCTGGAGCTGGTGCGATGACGAAGAACAAGAACGTCATCGAAGTCGAGGGCAAGGTCGTCGAGTGCCTGCGCAGCGCCATGTTCACCGTGGAGCTCGAGAACGGCCACCAGGTGCTCGCGCACATCAGCGGGAAGATCCGCAAGAACTACATCAAGATCATGCTGGAAGACCGGGTACTGGTGGAGCTCCCGCCGTACGACCTGACGCGCGGCCGGATCGTGTTCCGGTACCGGAACTGACGGCGGTCGACACCTTCCGCGGTAGCTGACCCCGGGGGCCCCGGTCACGGCGTTTCCGTGACCGGGGCCCCGATGATGGCTCGCACGGCCGCAGCGGCCACCGCTCCAGCCACCGCCGGCAGGTCCGGCCCGAGCCGAACTCCGGCTCCAAGGACAGCAGTTGCCAGGCGATGTCGTTGTGCAGCATGAGGCCCAGTTGGCGGACGCCGTCCTGACCAATGCGGATCCGGCGCGGTCGCACCTCGTGCGAGCCGACCTGAGGCGGATCCAGGCGGCCGGGGCGCACTTCGACGACACGTACCTGACTGGGGCTGAAATGGAGGATGCCGACCTGAAGCGGGCCAGCCTCGTCCGTGCCAGCCTGCCCGGCGCGATCCTGCGCGGAGCGGACTTGAGGCAAGCCGGTCTCCGTGACGCGGACTTCACCGGAGCGGACCTTACCGGCGCCGACCTCACCGGGGCGAAGAACCTGTCGACAGCGGGTTTCGATGGTGCCGTCCTCAAGGACACCCGAGGGTTGCCTGCATGACCACAGCCCGATTTCCACCACCCCGGCTCATTGCGTCAGCCGTTCTCACTCGACGTGATCCACAGGTTTCGTCCCGTGGGGCCGTACGGGCACGCGGAGGGGGTTCCCGCCGGTAACAGGAACCCCCTCGATCCCCGACGTCGTGCTGCCGGTCCCAGGAAGACAGGAAGACAGGACAGTTCCTACGGGGTGCGGCCGGGCCGCTGTCTCCCAGCTCATCACCGAACCGCCGTGACCACAAGATCGTTCGCCTCTTCGGGAGCCTTCGGAAGGGGCGCCGGAGTTTCGGAACGCCGTACATGCAGGTCACAGCGGTGGGGGTCGGGATGGTGGGGTTGTGCTGCGGCCGGGTGCGCCGGCGGGCGCGGCAAGAAGCCGGTCAGTATGCGACACGGACCGAAGACTTCAGAAATAGATCGGAATACCCGTCAGCCGGTAACGGAAAAGCGGAATCCTGATGCGGCAGGAGATTCCCCGAGCTTTCTTGAGTTCCGCTCGCATAACAGCCTTGCCGCGGAACGTCTTCACCTCCAGGGTCGGGGAATCCAAAACGCCTCGTGTCCCGGCCGGTAACCGGACACGGGGTGCTCCGTGCGGCGAATTGGCGTCGCTCCCAGGAAGACAGGAATTCGTTCATGCTGCATCGATACAGCCTTCTCCGTCGGCAGCAGTTCCCGGCCGGCGCGCTCGGCATCGGCACGGCCACCGCCGGTGCCGCCGGCGCGGGAGGTGTGTGATGGCGTGGGACCAGGTGCCCGGCAGGCGGCAGGCGGCGCATGACACCGTGCCGCCGCGGATCGGCAGCCGGCAGCAGTTCCGTGAGGAACTGACGAGACTGCGCACCGGGCTCGGTGTGTCGCTCGCCCAGCTCGAGCAGGCCAGCCAGCGGCAGGGCAAGAGGCTCCCGCCGGCCACCGTCTCCAATGTGCTGTCGCGGGACAGGCTGCCGGAGTGGGAGTTCGTCGCCGATTTCCTGGCCGCGTGCGGTCTGGACGAGGCGCAGCGCCAGCCCTGGCAGCAGGCCTGGCGGGAGCTGGCCGCGGTGTCCGCGACCCAGGCTTCCGTCCCGGCCCCGGCCCAGGCCCCTGCTCCGACTCCGGCTGGGGCTGGGGACCCTGGTGGTTCGGAAGCAGCCGCGTCTCCTCCCCCGGTGCCTTCCCCTCCCCCGGTGCCTTCGCCGCCTCCGGCAGCGCCCCCCGGCAAGCCGCCGGGCAAGTCCCCGGACGACATCCCGCCCGCCGACGGCGGCCGGTGGAAGGCGTGGCGGGCCGGGCTGGCGCGCCGCCGGGCCGCCGTGGCGGTCTGTGCCGCCCTCGCGCTCGCGGTGGCCGCCGGGGTGTACGCCGTCGACCAGCACGATCAGCGTGTGCGGCGCGGCAAGCAGCTGGAAGAGGAGAGGCAGCGGCAGGAGAAGTTCCGCGAGGAGCACTGCGGGACCCTGAACCCGGCGCTGGTGACCGAGGCCGGCGGGGAGTGCACGGGAGTGACCGACGGCCTCGACCGCTCCGACGTGTTCGGCTCCGCCCTGGAGCCCGTGCTGACGGCCATCGGTGCGGAGAACCACCGGGCGGCCCGCGGCGGCCAGTACGTCACCATCGCGTTCCTGGCGCCGCTGACCTCGGTGGGCCAGGCCGGCAAGGCCAAGGACCTGACGCTCGACCAGTTCGTCGGGGAGGTCGAGGGCGCCTACACGGCCGTCGAACGGGCCAACACCGACGACGGCCCGCTGAAGATCCGTCTGGTCCTGGCCAACATGGGCAGCGGCGAACTGCACTGGAAGGACACCGTCGAGGCGCTGGACGGGGTCGAGAACCTGGTCGCCGTCACCGGGATGGGACTGAGCCAGCAGGAGTCCGTCGACGCCGCCCGTGCGCTCAGCAAGAAGGACATCCCCATGGTCGCCGACCTCATCACCGCCGACGGATTCGACACCACCGGCACCATCGACAGCCCGCAGAGCGGACCGGAACGCATCAACGGGCTGGTCCGCGTCACCCTGACCAACGCAGCCCAGCTCAAGGCGCTCGGCGAGGAACTGGCCGGCGACACGCGCACCGCCGCGCTGGTGCGCACCGACGTGACCCCGAACGGAACCCGCGACTTCTACACCGACTCCCTCTACCAGGACTTCCGCACCGTCAGCGGGCTGAAGAAACACCTCGACCCCGCGGCGGACTTCTTCTTCGACCCCCGCGGCGGGGCGGCCTCGATCCTGGACACCATCGGCCAGAACCTGTGCAACACCCAGCGCCCCGTCGACACCGTGTACTTCGCGGCCCGCGAGAAGTACCTGCCCGACTTCCTCCAGGCCCTCGGCCGGCGCAGCTGCCACCGCCGGCCCATCACCGTCGTCTCGGGGTCCGACACGGCGGCCCTGGACCCCAAGACCCTCACCGGCCTGAACCAGGAGGGCGAGGCACCCATCGCCGTCCTGTACGCCTCCCTGCCCGCCGCCGCGGCGCTGCGCGGCCCCGGCAACAGCGACCACAACCTGTACGACAAGTTCCTCGAGGCCTTCGCCGGCGACCACCACGGGCAGAAGTTCCCCGCCGGCCACGCCACCCGCGGCTACTGGCCCGTCCTCGCCCACGACGCCGTCCTCACCGCGACCACCGCCATCCGCAACGCCACCACCCCCACCACCGCACGCCCCAACCGGTACGCCGTCCTCAACCACCTCTACGCCCTCACCGACGGCGCCGTCCCCGCCGCCACCGGGCGCTTCGGCATCGACACCACCGGGAACCGCACCAGCGTCCCCATCACCCTCCACCGCCTCGGCACCACCGCCTCCTGACCCCGGCCCGGGCATCCGGCCGCGTCGCTTCGGGGTGCCCGTCGTCAGGCGGGCACCCCGGCCTCGTTCATGACCACGGCCATCGCGTCCGGGGGAAGGGCCGGGTTGGCGCCCGCGCCGTCGAAGGCGATCAGCCGCAGCAGCAGCGGTGTGGGGAGGGCGGGGTTGGCGGCGACTCCGTTCAGCGCGGAGGAGTGGAAGGCGACCATGTCTGCGCTCCCCCGGCCCGCCGCGTTGCGCGCAGCCCTCTTCGGACGTCTGCACGGCATCGGTCTTCCGGCCGGCCGTCATCCTGCCATGCGGCGGACCGTCTGTGCACGTGATCGCCGGGAGCCCGCCCACCGTGTCCGGGGCTGTTGCCGCCCTGGCCGCAGCCGGCTGAGAACGAGGAAGCCGGGGCGCGGCACGCCGCTCGGGAACGGGCGCTGCACGGCCGCCGAGGCACCGCCGACCAGCTGCCCCGGCTGCCCGGTTCATCGGCTCAGGAACAGGGGCCGGGAACCTGTGGACCGGGGTGCCTGTCATGCGTGCTGCGGACCCCGGAGCTTCGGTCTGTGGGGGCGTGTCCGCGAACGCGCGACAGCGGCCGGCCGGGTACACGTGAACGTGCCCACTCCGGCGTACCGCACAGTGCCGGGCCGTTCGGGAGGAGACCGCCCGGGGCCGGTGCCGGCCCTCCGCCTCGTGGCTGTGGCCGGCGAGGTCGTGGCGCGGCGGTTGCTCGGTTCATTCCTGCGTCCAGGTTTGGAGCAGGGCCTTGCGCGCGTGCGGCTTCGGTGTTGCCTCCTGGCCGTGCTCACAGCCCCAGGCCTCGAGGGCTCGCAGGTCCGCGGTTCCTGCCACGAAGCGGGCGAGCAGGTCCTGGGAGAGCGCCGTCTCCTCGGCGCCGTATCCTCCGGCCGCCGCCGAGTACACCGTCACCTGCTGCGGCCCGTCCTCCGTTTCCAGCCGCAGCGTCATCGCGGTCGGGCCCTCGCCGATGAAGGCGCCGGCCGCGGCCGAGACCACCGAGCCGAGGAGCTTCGCCACACGGCCCGACGGGTTCTCGGTGGGCACGTCCTCGATGACCGCGGAACGCAGTCCTTCCCACGTCCACGTCCGTGAGCCGCCGGGGTCCAGGGCTTCCAGCCCGTCGGCGGTCAGCCGGACACCACCCCCGACGGCGGTCGGCGGCGACCCCACGTACACCGCGTCCGGAGTGATCCAGAACAGTCCGACCATCGTCACGCCCGACTCCCACTCTCGTCGCTCCGGCACGGGCCCCGCCCGCAACCCTTACCGCCCGACGGGAGCCGAACGCCGCCGCCACGCCGAGGTGCCGTGCCGGGACGGTGCCGCCGCGGTTTGGTTTGGCCTGGCCTGGAAAGGCAGCGCGGGATGCGGGCCGGGGACACTCGTTGGCTGCCGGCCGGTCCGGTCCGCCGGTAGGGGTGCGGTGGGCTGCCGGGTCAGGCCGCGGTGTTGTGTTCCGGCGGCAGGATCAGGGTGGGTTCGAGGGGCACGCGGGCGGCGGCGGGCTCTTCGTGGATCCGGGTCAGGGCGGGGCGTGCGCCCCGCTGCTGGCGCCAACCCGCCTGGGCGGCCACCACGGCGACGTAGGGGATGAGGAAGGCGCCGGCCAGGGCGCAGAGGGCGAGGGCGGGCCAGCGGTTCCAGGTGGCGGCCATGACGACCACGCAGGCGCTGCGTACGAGCATGGCGGCGAGGTAGCGGCGCTGGCGGCCGCGGACGTCCTGGGTCAGGCCGGTGCGGGCCTGGGTGATGGACTCGGGGCGGGGGCCGTGCCGGTGCCAGGGGGTTCGGCGCATCAGGGCCTCCGTGGACGCTCCGGCTCGAGTGCCGGATGGCCGGAAAAAGAGGGCGGAGCAGGCTCCCTGCGGGCTCTCTGCGGAGCGGGGCCGAGGGGGCCCGCGCGGTGCGGGTGTTCGCCTGTGCCGCCGGTGCGGGCCGGCGGCACGGGGGCGGCGCGGGTGGTCTGTCCCCTGACCGCCCGCGCCGCCGGGTCAGTGCAGTTCCTGGTCCGGTTCGCGTCCTGGCTGGAGGGCACCGGGCCGGGCGGTGTCCAGGTGTCCGTTCGGCGAGGCGTGGCCGTCCGGGGCGTGGTCGAGGTGTGCGCGGGCCTGCTGCATTTCCTGCGGTGTCGGGTGGGGGATCTGGCCGCTGTTCAGCCAGCGGCTGAGGCGGTGGCGCAGTATCTCCTTGCGGGCCCGCGGGTTGGGCACACCGTCGTGCTCGGCCGCGGGCGCCGGTGCCGTCTCGCGGACCTCCCTGGACAGCAGGGCGTACTCCTGTCCCCGGTCGAGGGGCTCGTGGACCTCGACGAACTCGCCGTGCGGCAGCCTTCTGATCTTTCCGGTCTCGCGGCCGTGCAGGAGCTTGTCGCGGTCGCGCAGCTGGAGGCCGAGGCAGATCCGCTTGGTGATGACGTAGGTCAGTGCCGGGACGAGGAAGAACCCGATCCGTACCGCGTAGGTGATCTGGTTGAGGGAGAGGTGGAAGCGCTCGGCGAGGATGTCGTTGGCGCCGCCGAACAGCAGGACCAGGTACAGCGCGACGAAGGCGCAGCCGAAGGCGGTGCGGGTGGGGTGGTCGCGGGGCCGGTCCAGGAGGTGGTGTTCGTCCTTGTCGCCGGTGACCCAGGCTTCGAGGAAGGGCCACAGGGCGAGGACGAGCATCATGAGGGTGGGCAGGATGACGGCTGGTATCAGGACGCCGAAGTTGACCGTGTAGCCGCCCGGTACGGTCCATTCCCAGGCGGGGAAGGCCCGCAGGGCGCCTTCGAGGAAGCCCATGTACCAGTCGGGCTGGGAGCCCTGGGAGATCTGGTCGGAGCGGTAGGGGCCGTAGGTCCACACGGGGTTGATCTGGGCGATGCCCGCGGTCAGGGCGAGGACCCCGGAGACCAGGAAGAAGAAGCCGCCGGCCTTGGCCGTGTAGTGGGGCATCAGGGGCTGGCCGACGACGTTGTTCTCGGTGCGGCCGGGGCCCCGGAACTGGGTGTGCTTGTGGTAGAAGACCAGGATCAGGTGGATGACGGTCAGGGCCAGCATGATGCCGGGGATCAGCAGGATGTGGAGGCTGTAGAACCGCGGGACGACGTCCTGGCCGGGGTATTCGCCGCCGAAGAGGAACATGGTCGCGTAGGTGCCGACCACGGGGATGGCGAGGGTGACGCCTTCGGCGATGCGCAGTCCGGTGCCCGAGAGCAGGTCGTCGGGCAGTGAGTATCCGACGAAGCCTTCGAGGATGACCAGGACGAGGATCACGAAGCCGATCAGCCAGTTGACCTCGCGTGGCTTGCGGAACGAGCCGGTGAGGAAGTGGCGCAGGGTGTGCAGGCAGAGTGCGCCGATCATGGTCAGGGCCGACCAGTGGTGCAGCTGGCGGATGAACAGGCCGCCGCGTACTTCGAAGCTGATGTCGATCGTGGAGGCGTAGGCCTTCGACATCGGGATGCCCTGGAGCGGGACGTACGAGCCGTGGTAGACGGTCTCGGCCATGCTCGGCTCGAAGAACAGGGTGAGCCAGGTTCCGGTGAGGATGAGGATGATGAAGCTGTAGAGCGCGATCTCGCCGAACATGAACGACCAGTGTTCGGGGAAGACCTTGCGGGCCAGGAATCCGAAGTTGTAGATCCCCAGCCGTCCGTCGGCCCAGTCGGCGATGCGCTCGCCCTTGGGCGCTTCGGTGCGCCCGCTCGGCGGAGCCTCCTCGATCGTGCTCATACCCGCGCGCCCTCCCGTCGCCGCTCGGCCGTCACAGGCACACCCCGCCCGGCCGGTGAGCGGTCGGGGGTGGGGGCGGCCTGCCGCGGCGCAAGCGGGCCCGTGCCCTGGAGCGGATCGAACGCTATCGACGCGTGAGGAGGGCGAACAACCGCGCTCAAGCGAGACTCAAGTCTGTACCGGGTTGATTCCGGGGCGAGTTGGGAGCCGGACGGGATCCGGTCTGCGGCCGGCGGCCACAACAGGCCTTGATTTACGGCCGGGTTGGCGGTTCGTGAGCGTTCCTCTTCACTCAAGTGGGCCTGGTCGGCGGCTGGTTGATCCACTCCTGTCATGTGCGCAGCGTAGGTCCGGGCCGCTTCGGCGCGCGATGGGGCCGAATCCGCCGTACGGCTCGAACACGCGGGTGCGCCAGGGGGGTTCACGGCCGCCGCTGGTCGCCTGCGGGTGCCGCGGCCGGCCAGGGAGCCTGCGGGCCCGTGGGCCGCGGCCGGGCGGCCAGGGCGGCGGGCCCGGTGGCCGGTACGTCCGGCGCGGCCGGGCGGCGCCTTCGCGCTTCGGGGCCGTGGGTGAGGCTGGGCGGTGCCGCCGGGGCCGGGCCGTGCGCGGGGCGCCACGCGGCCCGCAGCAGGCGGGGCCGCAGCGCGGCGGCGGGCGGGGCGGCCGTCTGGTGCTGGTGGAGCAGCAGCGTCGCCGCGTGCCGGTCGGTGGTCGCGGCGGCCGCCATCCGGGCCGCGTACCGTCTGCCGAGCCGGGCGCGCAGTCCGGCCGGCAGGCCCTGGGCCGCCTGCGCCGCGTTCAGGCTGCGGATGCCTGCCCGCCAGGCGGGGGCGACGCGGTGGGCGAGGGCCTGGCGCAGCCGGTAGCTGAGGCCGACGGCTGTTCCGTGGCCGGCCAGCAGGTCGTCGAGGACGAGTGCGCACTGCACGGCGAGCGTCATGCCGTGGCCGTGGGCCGGGTCGAGGGTGGCGAGGGCGTCGCCGACGACGAGGAACTGATCGGGCCAGCGGCGCAGTTTCTCGTAGTGGCGCCAGCGGTGCTCGCCGGGGCCGTAGCCGTAGAGCGGGCCGAGCGGGGTGGCGGCCTCGAGGAGGTCGCGCAGCAGCGGGTGGGGCAGGGCGGCCGCGGCGCGCAGCAGGCCCTCGTGGTCGGTGGGCGGGGGTGTGCCGTCGCTGGAGCTGAGCGACACCGACCAGCGGCCGCCTTCGACGGGGTTGAGCACGCCCTGGCGCGGGTTGCCGGCCGAGGGCATGAGCAACAGGCTCTTGAAGTCGGCGACATGGCCGACGGGCGGCGCGAACACGGCGGTGGTGTGGACGGTGCGGGCGGCGGCCACCGACTGCGCGGGCGGCTGGTAGCCGAGTTCGGCCAGCCACCGGGGGGCGGACGAGTCGCGCCCGGAGGCGTCCACCACGAATTCGGCGGGTATCAGGCGCCGGGGTGTCCAGCCGTCGGGGGCCTGCCGGTCCCGGCCGCGGGCCCATACGCCGGTGACGGTGTCGTTGCCGCCCTCCCGCAGGGCGACGACCTCGTGGGCCGGCAGGAAGGCCACCTTGGGGTCGGCGCGCAGCCGGTCGCGTATCACCGAGTCGATCAGGTCGCGGCCGGCGCTCAGCATCGACAGGCCCGAGTCGAACCGGGGCAGCCAGCCGGCAGGGCCGAGCAGCAGCATGTCCTGGGGCATGCGGACGCGGACCGCTCCGGCGCGGGTGAGGTCCCGGCCGATGCCGGGGAACAGCTGCTCCAGGCCGTGCTGGGCGGTGGTGGTGAGGCTGTGCGGGTGCCGTGCCTGGGGTACGCCGCGGCGGCGCCCGGGGCCGCGTGGCAGCCAGTCGCGTTCGATGACGGTGACCCGGTCCATGAAGTTGGCCAGGGCCCGCGCCGCGGTGAGCCCGGCGAGGCTCGAGCCGATCACGACGGCGTGGCCGTGGCCGCCTGCGTCGACGGCGCGTGCGTCCAGACTCAACTCGGCTTTCCCCCCTGTGTGTTGTGGTTGCATCATGCGGTGCGGGGCCGGCCGTGCGGCAGGGTGTGTCCGGCCGGCCGGTGGGGCCGCCGGGTGGGGGCGGTGCTGTGGTGGGCGCGGCGGGGACGGCGGGTCGCCGGGGGTGTGCAGCGGCGATGTGCCTGGTGGGATGCGCCTGTCCGGCGCCGTGCGCGGGCGCCGGACGGCGCCCGTGCACGGCGCCGGTTCCGGGGCGGGGGTTCGAGCGGACGTCGAGGGATTCACGAGGAGGACTCCGGCGGCCGTCGAGGACGCGGCAGGCCGCCGGACGGGGGCCGCTGCGGCGGCGGGGCGGTGTGCGGGCGGCCGGGGCGGGGCGCGGCGGCTCGGCGGTGCCCCGAAGGCCGGTTGCGGGCGGGGCGGGAACCGGCGGGCGGGGCCGGGCCCGGCCCCGCGTCGCGGGGGCACTCCCCGCGTACCGTGCTCACCCGCCATCGGGCGGCCCGGCCGGGCCCGGGAGCAGCGGAAGAACCCGGCGGCGCCAGCCATGTTCCACCCGGTCGTCGTCGGCGGGTCATCGTCGGCGGGCGCCGCCGTGGCCTGACGGCCGGCGGGGTGGTGGCCGGTGGGGTGACGGCGGCGGACGCGACGGCCGATGGGGTGACGGCGGCGGACGCGACGGCCACTGGCGTGACGGCCGATGGCGTGAGGGCGGCGGACGCGACGGCCACTGGCGTGACGGCCGATGGGGTGACGGCGGCGGGCGCGACGGCCACTGGCGTGATGGCCGGTGGGGTGGCGGTTGGTTCGGTCATCGGTCGGCCATCAGGTGGGCCACCCGGTGGGCCAGTTCCACCGACTGGCCGTGGTTGAGCCGCGGGTCGCAGGCGCTCTCGTAGCGCAGGCCCACGTCGGCCGCGGCCACGGGGGCCAGGGTGCCGCCCGCGCATTCGGTGACGGGTGCGCCGGTGAGTTCGAGGTGCACGCCGCCGGGGTGGGTGCCGAGCGCACGGTGCACCTCGAAGAAGCCGCTGACCTCGTCCACGATCGCCTCGAAGTGGCGGGTCTTGTGGCCGCTGGGGCTCTGCACGGTGTTGCCGTGCATGGGGTCGCACACCCACACCACCGGGGCGCCGCCGGCCGTCACCTTCTCCACCAGGGGCGGCAGCACGTCGCGGACGGCCGCGGCGCCCATCCGTACGATGAAGGTGAGGCGGCCGGGTTCACGCCGGGGGTCGAGGCGGTCGGCGAGCGCGAGGGCCTCGTCGGCGGTGCTGCGCGGGCCGAGTTTGACGCCGACGGGGTTTCGGATGCGGCTGGCGAACTCCACATGGGCGCCGTCGGGCCGGCGGGTTCTCTCGCCGATCCAGACCATGTGCCCGGAGGTGGCGTAGCGGCCTGCGGTGCGGGCGTCGAAGCGGGTGAGGGCGCTCTCGTACTCCAGGAGCAGCGCCTCGTGGCTGGTGAAGAGCTGCCCGGGCGGGTCGTCCGGGCGGGCGGCCGGGCGGGTGCGCAGGTAGTTCAGGGTGGCGGCGGAGGCGTCGTACACGCGGGTGAGCCGTTGGGCGTCCGGGGTGCGGGCCTCGGCGGTGAAGCGCCGGTCGTTGACGGCGTCGCCGCGGTAGGCGGGCAGGGTCAGGGCGCCGCGGGTCTCGGTCGGGCTGGAGCGCGGTTTGGCGTACTGGCCGGCGATGCGGCCGACGGTGACGACGCGAAGGCGGGTCGCGGACGTGAGCGCCGTGGCCATCCGGCCGAGCGTGTGGAGTTTGCCGTCGAGCTGGTCGGCGGTGAGCGCGTCGAAGGTCTCCGCGCAGTCGCCGCCCTGGAGCAGGAAGGCCTCGCCCCGGGCCACGGCCGCCAGCCGCTCGCGGAGCAGGTCGCACTCGCGGGCCGCGACCAGCGGCGGGCGGGCCGTGAGCGCGTCGACCGCGGCGCGCAGGGCGGCGGGGTCGGGCCAGTCGGGCTGGTGGGCGGCGGGCCGGCTCCGCCAGGATTCGGCCTTCGGGTCGTCAGGCGGCGGGCAGGCGCCCGCGGCACCGTGAACGGCGGCAGTCACGAAAGACATGACCTCAATTCCTCAGCTGGGGTCGCCCGGGCCGGCGAGCGTCCGGCCGGCCGGTGGGCCGGCTGCCTGGGCGCGTTCCGGCCGGGTCGGGCAGGGCGGCTGGTGCGGCGTCGGTACGGCGTCGGTACGTGCGCCCGCCGGCGGGGCCCGGGGCGGGGCGGCCGGGGCGGGGCGCAGTGGCGCGGCGGTGCCCCGAAGGCCGGTTGCGGGCGGGGCGGGAACCGGCGGGCGGGCCGGGCCCGGCCCCGCGTCGCAGGGGCACTCCCCGCGTACCGTGCTCACCCGCCATCGGGTGGGGCGGCCGCGGGGGTCGGTCTGTCGGAGGGGGACACGGTCTGGCGCAGCGCGGTCTCCTTGATGAAAAGCCCCGCGACGAGGACGGCCGCGCCGGCGCCGGCGGCGGCGAGGAACGCGGCGTGGGTGCCGGCGGCGGTGGCGTGCCGGTAGGCCTCGCGCACCGGTGCCTGCAGCGCGGACAGGCTCGCCGCGTCCAGCCGGGCGTGGTCGAGCGCGGGGCGGCCGGGGGCGCGCTCGGCCATCGCGTCCAGGACACGGCTGTTGAACAGGGCGCCCATGAGGGCGACGCCGATCGAGCTGCCGAGCATGCGGAAGAGGGTGACCGCGGCCGAGGCGGCCCCGATGTCGTTCCTGTCGACGCTGTTCTGCGCGATCAGCGTCACGATCTGGACCAGGCAGCCGAGGCCGGCGCCGAGGACCGTCATGCACAGCGCGGACTGCGGCCGGGAGGTGGTGGTGTCCATCTGTGACAGCAGTACCGTCCCGGCGAGCAGCAGCCCGCCGCCCGCGACGGGAAAGATTCTGTAGCGTCCGCTGCCGGTGACGACCCGGCCCGCGAACGCGCCGACCGCGGTCATCGAGACCAGCATCGGCAGCAGCAGCAGCCCGGAGCCGGTCGCGGAGGCGCCCTGTACGGCCTGCTGGTACAGGGGCAGGAAGAGCACGGCGCCGAACAGCACGAAGCCGGTCAGGAACGCGATCACCGACATCAGCGCGTAGTTGCGGCTGCGGAAGATGTGCAGCGGCACGACCGGCACGGCGGTCCTGCTCTGGCGGACGGCGAAGGCGGCCAGGCACAGGGCGCCGCCCGCGGCCGGCGCCACGAGGGTGCCCGGGTTCCCGGCGTACGGGGCGCCGGCCCGGGTGGTGAGCAGGACGATCGCGGTGATGCCGGCCATCAGGAGCACCGCGCTCAGGTAGTCGATGCGCGCCGGGGAGCGCCGGTGGGGCAGCCGCAGCACCGACGTGGTCAGGACGAGGGCGAGCGCGCCGATCGGCAGGTTGATACAGAACGCCCAGCGCCAGCCGAGGTGGTCGGTGATCGTGCCGCCGACGAGCGGGCCGCCGATCATGGCGGCCCCCATGGTGGCGGCGAGCAGGCCCTGGTAGCGGCCCTGTTCGCGCGGGGGTACGAGCTCGCCCACGATCGCGACGGCCCCGGCCATCAGGCCGCCCGCGCCGATGCCCTGGAGGGCCCGGAACGCGATCAGCTGGCCCATGTCCTGGGCCAGGCCGCACAGCGCGGAGCCGGTGAGGAAGACGGCGGTTGCGCCGAGGAAGGCGCCTTTGCGTCCGTGCAGGTCGCCGAGTTTGCCCCAGACCGGCGTGACGGCGGCCGTGGCGAGGGTGTAGGCGGTGACCACCCAGGTCTGGTGCCGCACGCCGCCGAGGTCGCCGGCGACGGTGGGCATCGCGGTGCCCACGATCATGTTGTCGAGCTGGGAGAGGAGCATCGCGAGCAGCAGCGGGATCAGGGCGCGGCGCCTGTCACGGCGCTGTGCGCGCTGCTGGTGCGCGCTGCCCGTCGCCTCACCGGCTGTGGTGGCCACCCTCGCTCTCCCTGCTCGACTCGCCTTGTTCCATGGGCAGTTGTGTGCGCTCGTGGTCAGCAGATCTTCATCGTCGCCATCATGCCCATGGCCGAGTGGTCGAGCATGTGGCAGTGGTACACGTAGGTGCCCCGGTAGCTGTCGAAGGTCATCTGCAGCTTGACCGTCTCCCCCGGCTTGAGCACGACGGTGTCCTTCAGGCCCGACTCGGCGGGCCCGGGTGCCGCCCCGGCCCGTTCGAGGACCCGGAACTGCACCAGGTGCAGATGGAAATTGTGCGAGGCCTTGGCGTTGGCGTTGGTGACCGTCCAGATCTCACTGGCGCCGAAGCGGATGCGGGCGTCGACGCGCTCGGGGTCGTAGAGCTTCTCGTCGATGTAGGCCTTCGGGTCGACGCGTCCGTCCTCGTCCATCCTGAGCACCACCGTGCGCTCGGCGGTGGGCTGGGGCAGCGGCGGCAGGGTGCGCAGCGTGGAGGGTACGGAGCTGGGGTCGTCCGCCGTGCGCACCACGTCGAAGCGCATCACCTGGCCGACTTCCTCGACCGGGCCGAAGCCCGCGGTGTTCTTCAGGACGATCTTCGTGCCGACCGGGTAGCGCGAGAAGTCGATGACGACGTCGGCGCGTTCGCCCGAGGACAGGTAGACGGTCTTGGTGGTGTACGGCTCGGGCAGCAGTCCCCCGTCCGAGGCGATCTGGATCATGTCGCTGCCGTCTTCCAGGCCCAGCTCGACGAAGCGCTGGTTGGAGGTGTTGGCGAAGCGCAGCCGGTATTTACGGGCGGCGACCTCGAAATACGGGTAGGGCGCGCCGTTGACCAGGATGGTGCTGCGGGCCCGGTCGCTCATGGTGTAGATGAGCTGGCCGGTCGTGGTGTCGAAGTGCGCGTCGCGGATGCCGATCAGCACGTCGTAGGCGTCCTTGGGCAGCGGCAGCGCCGCCTCGTCGGCGTCGCTGAGCAGGTAGCTGCCGTGCAGGCCGCGGTAGACGTTCTCGGACTCCACGTGGTGGGCGTGGTCGTGATACCAGAGCGAGGCGGGCCGCTGCCTGTTGGGGTAGGTGTAGACGCGTTCGGCGCCCGGCGCGATGACGTCCATGGGGCTGCCGTCGCTGTTCTGCGGCACCGAGGCGCCGTGCAGGTGGACGGAGGTGTCCACAGCGGTCTCGTTGCGCTGGCGGATGACGACGGGGCGGCCCCGGCGCGCCTTGATGGTGGGGCCGGGGAAGTGGCCGTCGAACGTCAGCAGGTCGGTCGTGAGACCGGGGAGTATCTCCTTGCTCGTCGCGCGCATGGTGACCTCGTAGCGGTCCACGCCGCCGCTGGTGGACACGGGTGAGAGCACGGGGACCAGGGGCATGGGGACGCTGAACGGCGTCACTACGGGGGCCGCGGCCTGCTGCGGCGCCGCCGCGGAGGCGTCGCGCGCGTTGAGTACCGGGAGAAGGGAGACCCCGGTGAACCCCGTGCCGCCGATGGCGAGTCCTGCGCCGAGCACACGGCGTCGGGCGACCATGATGTGTCCTCCTGTGGTGCGTGCCGGAAAAAAGGTGAAGTGGCGGGCTCAAGTCCAGCACCAGGAACTCGTGTCCCGCTCGCGCCGTGAGCGCGGTTCGACCCGCTGCCGAGCAGGGTTGCGGCGGGATTCGAGTGCGCCGCGCTCCTGGTACTGCAACCGTGCTCGTTCTGGGCGCCGGGCCGTTGTCGTGGGCTGTGTCCGCGTCGTGGGCAGTGACGGACGCGGGCTTGGTGTTGTCGTCCGCGGCGCCATGTCGACCAGTGCGGGAGGTGGCCGACGGGCGGGGCCGGCGGTGGGTGGGCCGGGCGCCCGGCGGCGGGCGCAACGTCCCACGCCCCGCCGGCTGTCGGGCTCTGGAGCGGGGCGGCGGACCTGCTCGGTTCCGGGCCGCCGGGGCTACGGCCTCTCGGCCCGTATGACGGCGAAGAGGTCCCCCGCCCTGCCGCCGTCGTCCTGATCCTGGTCTTCTGCCCTTTCCGTCAACCGCAGTTCGCGGGCGGCCGGATGTGCGGTGCGTAGCGGCCCCAGTCGGCATGTCCGGGCTCGAGGTCGCGGGTGCACAGCGCACGGCGTACCCGTTGCTCGTCGAGGTCCCAGAGGCGGATCGTGCCGTCGTTGGAGACGCTGGCCAACCGCTCCCCGCGCCCGCGGGGATGGCTGGGAGGACTGCGGCGGGGCGTGTGATGCCGACGGTCATCGGGACCTGATCGCCGTGGGCAGTCGCTTGCCGTGGTGCTCGGCTTCGATTCCGATGATCGGACCGTCCGGGATCGGCAAGTCCTCGCTCCTGCGCGCCGGCGTAGCCGCGGCAGTGGCCCGCGGGGCCCTGCCGGAGTGGCAGCCGGGCGCCTGCGAAGTGCTGTATCTGCGCCCACCGGGCGTCCGCTGGACGAGCTGCGCGGCCAGGCCGTGCGACGGCCGCTGGAGTCCTACGCGCTGGTGATCGTGGACCGGTTCGAGGAGCTGTTCACGCTGTGCCAGGAGCAGTCCGAACGGGAGGCGTTCATCGAGGGCCTGTGCCGCAGCGCCGCAGACGGCCTACCGGTGGTGCTCGGAGTGCGCGCGGACTTCTACGGACACTGCGTTGCCCATCCCCTGTTCTTCGCAGGGAATCCCGGCCTTCAGGCCGGGCGGGAATGCGATCCTCGGCCCGCAGGCGCGAAGCGCCGGAGTTCTCTGCGTCTTTGGGGTGACGGTCAGGTCGGCCGCTTCTGGTTGTCGATGTAGTCCTTGACGATGCTCAGTGGTGCGCTGCCGCAGGATTTCGCAAAATACGACGGGGGCCAGAAGACGGATCCCGTGCCGATCCGGTTGACAGCGTCGGAGCACCCTGGACAGCTACGTACTCCGCGCCGAGCACGCGCTGCTTGCGCAAGCTGATCACTGCGTTACGCCGCGAGGGCGCGGGCCCGGTGCGCGAAGGCCGACGCCGGAGCCTGCCCCTGGAGGACCAGGTGCTGCTGGTGACCGCTTCCGCCCGCACTCCACGGGCTCTCGATCAAGTCACAGGTGCGCTGTGGAAGCGTTGCCGCGCTCCCCCTGTACGGGCCCGGCAACGACAGCGGCACGGCAAGCCGCGCGCAGTGAACGGAGATCCCCATGACCTGGCCGACCGGACCCGACGCCGCGCCCGCACCGAGCGCGGCGCTGTACCCGGAGGTGTCGGGGTTCTACGCCCGTCAGATGCAACGCCTGGACAGCGGCGACGCACAGGGGTGGGCGGCCACCTTCACCGAGGACGCCCTCTTCCACCTGCCGACACGCCCGGAGCCGATGCGCGGCCGCGCGGCCCTGGAGAGCGGCGCCCGTACGGCGGCGGCCGCGATCGCGGCCGCCGGGGAGCGCCGCCGCCACGTCACCGGCATGTTCGTCATCGACGAACGCCCGGACGGGGCGCTGGACGTGCGCGCGTACACCGTCATCTACGCCACCCGGATCGGGGGCGCCTCCCGGGTGCACCAGGTCTGTGTCTGCGAGGACGTCCTGGTGCGCGCGCAGGGCGGGCTGCGGGTCCGCAGCCGCCGGGTCAGCCTGGACGACCAGGCCACCGGCCAGACCACCGGCCAGACCGCCGGCCAGGCGGGCGGCCAGGCGGGCGGGGCGGGCCATGCGGGGCGGGCGGGCCAGGCTGCCGAGGCCGGTCCGGGCAGGTCGGGTCCGGGCGGGTCCGGTCCGGGCGGGTCCGGGCGGCCCGGACCGGTGCGTCCCTGAGACGCCCGGCGGCCCGGGAAAACAGCCGCAGGCGCCGCGGTCCGCCCGGGAGTACGGCGCTCCGCCGGCGAAGGCCGGTCCGGGCGGGCCACGCCGGCCCGGGAGGGTGCGTCCCTGAGGCGCCCGGCGGCGCCGGAAGGCAGCCGCAGGCGCCGCGGTCCGCCGGGAGTGCGGTGTCTCCCGGGTGAAGGCCGGTCCCCGCGGGTCCGTGCCGCACACGGCGTGGGGCACCGGCCGCGGGACACGTCCTTCTCACCCTTCTCACCCTTCTCACCCTTCTCCTCTCGCTCCTCCGGCTCATCCGGCTCCTCTCGTCTGCGAGGTCTTCATGACGGAACTGACCGGCATCACCCGAGCGGCCGCGCCTGTCGCCTTCCCCCAGGACCGCGGCTGCCCCTACGAACCGCCCGCCGCCTACGCCGCCTTGCGTGACGGGCCGGCCCTGTCCCGCGTCGCCCTCTACGACGGCCGCGAGGTCTGGCTGGTCACCGGCCACGGCGCAGCCCGTGCGCTGCTGGCCGACCAGCGGCTGTCCTCGGACCGCTGCCGCCCCGGCTTCCCCCAGCTGTCGGCCCGCCTCGCGGCCATCCAGAGCGACCGCAGCCCCGCCCTGTTCGGCACCGACGACCCCGAACACCAGGTGCAGCGGCGGATGATGATCCCGTCGTTCTCCCTCAGGAGCGTGAACGCACAGCGGCCCCGCATCCAGCGGACCGTGGACACGCTGCTGGAGGCGATGATCGCGCAGGGCCCGCCCGCCGAGCTGGTCTCCGCCTTCGCGCTGCCCGTGTCGCTGACGATGATCTGCGGCCTGCTCGGCGTGCCCTACGCCGACCACGCGTTCTTCACGGCCCAGTGCCACAGGATGCTGAGCGGCCCCACGGGCGCCGACGCGCGGGACGCCCGCGGCCGGCTGGACGAGTACCTCGGTGACCTCATCGACCGCAAGGAGCGGCAGAGCGCGCCCGGCGAGGGCCTGCTGGACGACCTCGTCCGCGACCAGCTGCGCGCGGGCACCCTGGAGCGGGCCGAACTCGTCTCGCTGGCCCTGCTCATGCTCGTCGCGGGCCACGAGACGACCGCCGGAATGATCTCCCTGGGCACGCTCACCCTGCTCGCCCACCCCGAGCGGCTGGCCGAGCTGCGCGCCGATGCGGCGCTGTGGCCGGCGGCCGTCGAGGAGCTGATGCGGATGCTGTCGATCTCGGACGGACTGGCACGCCTGGCGCTGGAGGACATCGAGGTCGCCGGTGTCACGATCCGGGCCGGTGAGGGCGTCCTCTTCGCGCTGTCGGTGATCAACCGCGACGCGTCGGTGTACGACGCGCCCGACGCCCCCGACTGGCACCGCCCCGCCCGCCATCATCTGGGGTTCGGCTTCGGCATCCACCAGTGCCTGGGCCAGAATCTGGCCCGCGCGGAACTGGAGATCGCCCTGAGCAGCCTGTTCGCGCGGCTGCCCGCGCTGCGGCCGGCCGTCCCCGTGCAGGAGATCCCCTTCAAACCGGGCGACACCACGCAGGGGCTGCTGGAACTCCCCGTCACCTGGTGAGGGGCCCGGCCGGCGTCAATGCCGCACGGCTGCCTCGACGACCGAGGCGTGCGGTGAGGCCTCCACCACGCTCACCACGGCGAACCCGGCCTCGGCGAGCAGCGCTTCGTACTGCGCGCGCGTGCGGCTCTTGCCGTTGAGCACCGTCATCATGACCATGTCGATGGTCTTGCCGGGGTGCGGCTCGTTGCCCGGCGGCACCAGCGCGTTGATGACGAGCAGCCGGCCGTGCCCGGGCATCGCCCGGCGGCAGCTGCGCAGGATGCGTACGCACTCCTCGTCCGGCCAGCTGGCCAGCACGTGCTTGAGGAGGTAGACGTCGGCCCCCGGGGGGACCGATGTGAAGAAGTCCCCCGCCTCGGCGCGCCAGCGGCCCGTCAGCTCCGGGGTGTCGAGCACATGGGCGCTGACCACGGACTCCAGGTCGAACAGCGTGCCCGTCAGCTGCGGATGGCGCCGCAGGAGGGCGCGCAGCAGGCCGCCGCGGCCGCCGCCCACGTCGACGGCGCTCTTGGCGCCGTCGAGGTCGCAGGCCGCCGCGACGTCGTTGGTGAGTGTCTCCGAGAAGGCCGCCATGCTGGCGTTGAACGCCGCCCCCAGTTCGGGGTCGGCCGCCACGTAGTCGTAGAAGGGGACGCCGTACAGGCCCTCGAAGGCGGTCCGTCCGGTGCGTACCGCCTCGTGCAGCCGGGCCGCGGAGTGCCAGAAGACCTCCTCGCCGCGTACCAGGACGTAGTCGCGCAGTGAGCGCTTCGCGTCCGTGCGCAGCGGCTGGGCGAGCGGTGTGAGGTGGAAGCGGCCGGCCTCGTCCTCGCTGAAGACGCCCTTGGTGGCGAGGAAGCGCAGTACCCGGTACAGCTGCGGCCCGTCGACGCCGGCCGCGCGGGCCAGCTCCGCGGGGGTGCGCGGGCCGTCGGCCAGCAGGTCGGCGATGTCGTAGCGGGCCGCGGTGTGCAGCGCCGCCGAGTACAGGTAGCCCAGGGACAGTTCGAGCAGCTGCTCGGTCGGCTCCCCGAGGGCGCCGGCCGCGTCGGCGGGGGCGCCCGGGGAGCCGGCCGCTTCCGCGCCGGCCGGGCTGGGGAAGGTTTCCGCGGCGTCGGGGTCAACAGCTGTCATCGGGCGCTTCGCCTCTCTCCTGCCTCTCACGAGGCACATCAACCGGATCCGTTCGTGCCCCAGCCTGCGCCGCGCGCATCGCGGTCCGGTCGAAAAGCGCCTGAGCCGCAGGCGGACGCCGCCCCCGCTGCGGCGCCGGTGCGCCGGGCGGGCGGCGGCTGTCGAGCCGTCCTCGACCGGCCGCCGAGCCCTGGCCGAGTCGGGGAGGACATGCTTGCCCGCGACCCTTTGACCTTTTCGACCCCCGTCTTCCGCCTTCCGTCTTTTCGTCTTTTCGCCTTCTGGCTTTTCGTCTTCTGGCTTTTCGTCTTTTCGTCTTTTCGTCCTTCGGCCGCGGTGCCGTCCTCCGGCGCCGCGCGCACACCTACGCCGCGAGGGGATCCCATGGCCGACGCCGCACCGCACGGCTTCACCGACGCCGCCGCACTGCGCCGCAAGAACCGTGCCACCGTCGAGAAGTACCTGGCGGACACCAAGGGCGAGAGCCGCCTGCGCCGGCACGAACTGTTCGTCGAGGACGGCAGCGGCGGCCTGTGGACCAACGACACCGGCGCGCCCATCGTCATCCGGGGCCGCGACCGCCTGGCCGAGCACGGCGTCTGGTCGCTGAAGTGCTTCCCGGACTGGGAGTGGTACAACATCCAGGTTTTCGAGACGCAGGACCCCGGCTTCTTCTGGGTGGAGTGCGACGGCCACGGCAAGATCTGCTTCCCGGGCTACCCGGAGGGCTACTACGAGAACCACTTCCTGCACTCCTTCGCCCTCGACGACGGGAAGATCGTGCAGAACCGCGAGTTCATGAACCCCTTCGAGCAGCTGCGCTCGCTGGGCATCCCCGTACCGGAGATCAGGCGCGCCGGAATTCCCACCTGAGGAACTGGAGAGCCCGTCCATGACCGGCATCCCGGCCATCTCCGCCTATCCGCTTCCGACCACGGGCCAGCTGCCCGCGGGCCCCGCCCCCTGGGAATTCGACCCCGGACGCGCGGTGCTCCTCGTGCACGACATGCAGCGCTACTTCCTTGCCGCGCTGCCCGCCCCGCTGCGCCGTGAGCTGCTGGACAACGCCGTCCGGCTGCGCGAGCACTGCGCGCTGCTCGGCGTGCCCGTCGCCTACACCGCCCAGTCCGGCGGCATGAGCGCGAAGGACCGCGGCCTGCTCAAGGACTTCTGGGGTCCGGGCATGCGCACCTCCGCCGAGGACCGCGCGATCGTCGCCGGACTGGAACCGGGCCCCGCCGACCCGGTGTTCGCCAAATGGCGCTACAGCGCCTTCCACCGCTCCCGGCTGTCGGCCTGGCTGCGTGAACAGGGCCGCGACCAGCTGGTGCTGTGCGGCGTGTACGCCCACATCGGGGTCCTGGCCACCGCGGTCGACGCGTTCAGCCACGACATCGAGACGTTCCTCGTCGCCGACGCCGTGGCCGACTTCTCCGAGCGGCAGCACCGTCAGGCGCTCGAGTACGCCGCGGCGCTGTGCGCCAGGGTCGTGACGACCAAGGAGGTGGTGAGGTGAGCGCGCTGCTGGAGCGGATCCTGACGGCGCCGCCCGCCGCGTACGCTCTGCTGTACCGGCCCGAGGCCACCGGGCCCGACCGCCTCGACGTCCTGACGGGCGAGGTGTCGCGGCCCGCGACGCTGGCGGAGATCCCGCTGGCCGAGCCGCCCTTGGCCGGTTCCGGCGCCCGGCACGAGCAGCTGGTGGTCGTGCCCTACCGGCAGATCGCCGAACTGGGCTACGCCTGCCCCGACGACGGGGCGCCGCTGCTGTCGATGACGGTCACCGGGCAGGAGACGGTGTCCCTGTACGAGGCGCTGAGCCGGCTGCCGCGGGTGGCGACCCCCCTGTCGGCGGGGTCCTTCGACCAGGACGACGACGCTTACGCGCAGACGGTGCGCGACGTCGTGCGGGAGGCGATCGGCACGGGCGCCGGCGCGAACTTCGTCATCAGGCGGTCCTTCGTCGCGGACATCACCGGCTACGGGCCGCACAGTGCCCTGGCCGTCTTCCGCCGCCTCCTGGAGAGCGAGTCGGGCGCGTACTGGACCTTCGTCATCCACACCGGCGAGCGCACCTTCGTGGGGGCGTCGCCGGAGCGGCACATCAGCGTCGAGGACGGGCTGGCGGTGATGAACCCGATCAGCGGGACCTACCGCTATCCGCCGACCGGGCCCACCCTGCCCGGCGTCATGGACTTCCTGGACGATGCCAAGGAGACCGACGAGCTGTGCATGGTGGTCGACGAGGAGCTGAAGATGATGGCCCGGATCTGCGTGTCCGGCGGCCAGGTCAGGGGCCCGTACCTCAAGGAGATGGCCCGCCTGGCGCACACCGAGTACTTCATCGAGGGCCGCACCGGCCGTGACCCGCGCGAGATCCTGCGCGAGACGATGTTCGCGCCGACCGTGACCGGAAGCCCGCTGGAGAGCGCCTGCCGGATCATCGCCCGGTACGAACAGGGGGGCCGCGGCTACTACAGCGGGGTCGCCGCGCTCATCGGCCACGACGGGCGGGGCGCGCGGACGCTGGACTCGGCCATCCTCATCCGTACCGCGGAGATCGACGGCGGCGGCCGGCTGCGGATCGGCGTCGGCTCCACGCTGGTGCGCCACTCCTGGCCGCAGGCCGAGGCGGCCGAGACCCGGGCCAAGGCGGCCGGGCTGATCGCCGCTCTGGAGGCGGGCGGCGACAGCATCTCGTTCGCGCAGCATCCCGACGTGCGTGCCGCTCTGGAGCGGCGCAACGACCGGCTGGCGCCGTTCTGGCTGCACGCGGGCGGCACGGCGGTCGTCTCGCCGCCGGAACTGGCCGGGCGTACCGTCCTCGTGGTCGACATGGAGGACACCTTCACCGCGATGATCGCCCATCAGCTGCGGGCGCTGGGTCTGGTCGTGACGGTGCGGCGGTTCGACGAGGCGTACACCTTCGACGGATACGACCTGGTGGTGCTCGGTCCGGGCCCGGGTGACCCCGCCGAGCCGGGGGACCCCCGTATGGAGAGCCTGCGCGGCGCGGTGCACACCCTGCTTCAGGGGCGGCGGCCGTTCGTGGCGGTGTGTCTCAGCCATCAGATGCTCGCCCTGCGCCTGGGGTTCGCGCTGATCCGCCGGGAGCTGCCCAACCAGGGTGTGCAGAAGGAGATCGACCTCTTCGGGGAGCGGGTGCGGGTGGGCTTCTACAACACGTACGCGGCACACGGAGCAAGCGACAGCGTGCTCGTCGACGGTATCGGGCTGGTCGAGGCGGCCAGGGACCCGGCCACCGGCGAGGTGCACGCGCTGCGCGGCCCGCACTTCGCGTCGATGCAGTTCCACGCGGAGTCCGTGCTCACCCCGGACGGCCCCGGGCTGCTGGCGCAGGCCGTGCGCACGGCGCTGGGAGTCGACGCGGCCCGCCCGGTCGCCGGCTTGGCCGGTGCGAGGACGGGCCTGCACCACCGCGCGGGGGTGGCCGCGATGACCCGGCCGCAGGGACAGCACCGCGAATCCGGCACCGGGACCCGGTGAGCGGCATGCACTCGTATCTCGTCGTGGACGCTTTCACCCGTGTGCGCCTTCAGGGCAACCCCGTGGCGGTCTTCTTCGACGGCGACGACCTGTCCGCGTCGGTGATGCAGCGCATCGCGCGGGAGATGAACCTTTCGGAGACCACGTTCGTGCTGCGCCCGCGGCACGGCGGCGACGCCCGGATCCGTATCTTCACCCCGGTCAACGAGCTGCCGTTCGCCGGCCATCCGCTGCTGGGGACGGCCGCCGCGCTCGGTGAACGCACCGACGGCGACACGCTGCGCCTGGAGACGGCCATGGGCACGATCCCCTTCGAACTGCACCGCCGGGACGGCCGGGTGACCGGTGCCCGGATGCGGCAGCCGATACCGACCTGGGAGCCGTTCGAGCGGGCCGGTGAACTCCTCGGCGCGCTGGGCGTGGACAAGTCGACGCTCCCGGTGGACATCTACCGCAACGGGCCCAGGCATGTGTTCGTCGGCCTGGAGAGCACGGCCGCGCTGTCCGCGCTGCGCCCCGACCACCGCGCCCTGTCGCGCTTCGAGGACCTGGCGGCCAACTGCTTCGCCGGCTCGGGGGCCCACTGGCGCACCCGGATGTTCTCGCCCGCCTACGGGGTGGTCGAGGACGCGGCCACCGGGTCGGCCGCCGGCCCGCTGGTCATCCATCTGCTGCGGCACGGGGCCCTCACCCAGGGCCGGAGCGCCGAGATCACGCAGGGCGTCGACATGGGCCGCCCTTCCCGCATGCTCGCCCGGATCGGCGGCAGCGGCGAGGACTTCACGAGCGTCGAGGTCGGCGGTGACTGCGTGATCGTGGCCCGCGGGACCCTTCTCGTCTGAGCGGCCCGCGTGGCCGGAAAGGAAGGACATGACAGCGAGCAGGTCGGAGAGCCTCACCGGCACCCTCCAGGTGCCGTTCCCGGAGTACGAGGACCCGGTCGCGGACCCGGTCGTACTGCTGCGCGGGTGGCTGCGGGAGGCGCGGGAACTGAACGTACGGGAGCCGGCCGCGATGGCGCTCGCCACGGCCGACGCACGCGGCCGCGCGTCGGTGCGCACGGTCGTGCTGGCGCGGGTGACCGACCGCGGTCTGCTCTTCGCCAGCCACCGGGGCAGCCGCAAGGGCCGGGAGATGCGCGAGAACCCGTGGGCGTCGGGTCTTCTGTACTGGCGTGAGACCAGCCGTCAGGTCAGCGTCAGCGGGCCGGTACGGCGGGTGTCCGACGCGGCGTCGGACGCCCTGTGGGCGGCCCGGCCGGTGTTCACCCACGCCATGACGGTGGCGTCCCGGCAGAGCGAGCCGCTGGCGGACGCGGCGGAGCTGCGCGAGCGCGCGGCCCGGCTCGCCGGCTCGGCTCCGCACCCGCGTCCCGACACCTTCGTCGGTTTCGAACTGGACGCCCAGTGCCTGGAGTTCTGGTCCGACGGCACCGACCGGCTGCACGAGCGGCTCCGCTACGAACGCACGGACCAGGGGTGGTCCGTCACCCGTCTACAGCCCTGACACCGGACCCCGCCGGGAGCGGCAGGCCCCGCTCCCGGCGCCCGGGCGCCCGTCGGCCCGGCGCAGGACCGGGGGGCGAGGCGGTGGCGCGGCGGCGGCCGTGCACACCCGCGGCACCGCGGGGAGACGCGCGTCACATTCGCCGGCCTCACATTTTGCGGGGCTGTCTCGTCGTAGAGGTGTACCTGCCGACAAACATTTAGGGATGCGTCATGGAAGCCCGCTTGAACCTCTCCGCCAGCCCGCTCGCAGGCAAGGCCTTGAAGTACATCGCCTCGGCGAGCAAGGCGATCTTCGACGGCACGACGGTGCCGAAGGCAACTCAGGACCTGGTCATGCTCCGCGCCAGCCAGATCAACGGCTGCGGCTTCTGCACCGACATCCACACCAAGGACGCCGCGCACGCCGGGGAGACCACGGTGCGGGTCAACCTGGTCGCGGCCTGGCGCGAGTCCACGGTGTTCACCGACGCCGAGCGCGCCGCCCTGGAGCTGACGGAGCAGGGCACCCGCATCGCCGACGCGGCCGGCGGTGTGACGGACGAGGCCTGGTCCGATGCCTCCAAGCACTACAACGAGGAGGAGCTCGTCGCCCTGTCGACGCTCATCGCCCTCATCAACGCCACCAACCGTCTGGGCGTCATCACCCGGCAGCAGGGCGGCAGCTACCAGCCCGGCCAGCTCGGTTAACCAGCAGGAGACGGACGCCGCGTCATGCGGCGGCAAGGACGCCCCGGGCGCCGCACACCGCGGCCCGGGGCGTTTCCCGTCCCACCCGGCGATCCGCCGTGCCCCGTGCGCAGCGGACGCCGTGAGCGCACCGGGCGGCGGGCGCGGGCCGTCTCGCAGTGCGTACGGCCCGCGCCGGCTCGAGGGCACGCAGATGCTCCGTCAGAGCGTCCAGGACCGGAGCTTGTCGGGGTTGAGCACCGCCCAGATGTGCTTGATCCGGTCGCCTGCCACGTCGAACGCCAGCACCGACAGGGCGACACCGTCGCGTTGCAGCACCAGACCGGGCTGGCCGTTGACCTTGCACTCCAGGATCGTCAGGTCGGGTGCGGTGCCCGCGGAATCGATGAAGAAGCGGGCGACCTGCTCGCCGCCCTCGACGGGGTGGAGCTGAGCCCCGACCAGGCCGCCGCCGTCGGTGATCGTCGTGGCATCGGGATCGAGCAGGCCGATGAGGGCTTCGATGTCCTGGGACTCCCATGCCTGCTTGAAGTCCCTGACGATGCCCGCGCGTTGGGCTGCCGCGGTCTCGGGAGCCTGCTGCCCGCGCATACGGCGGCGGGCCGACGAGGCCAGCTTGCGGCATGCCGCCGGCGTCCGGCCGACGATCTCCGCCACTTCCGCGAACGAATAGTGGAAGACGTCGTGCAGGATGAAGGCGACGCGCTCGGCCGGGGTCATCGACTCGAGCACGATGAGGAAGGCCATGTTGACCGACTCGTCGAGGGTGACCCGGTCGGCCGGGTCGACGGCGCCGCCGGACCGCCCGCTGAACCACTCCATACGGTCGGGCAGCGGCTCCGGCACCCATTCGCCCACGTACATTTCGCGCTTGGCCCGCGCCGAGCCGAGCAGGTCGAGGCAGATGCGGCCGGCGACCCTGGTCAGCCAGCCGCCGGGAGACGCGATGTCCTCCCGCTGCCGTGGGGACATGGCGTACCAGCGGACGTACGTCTCCTGGACGACGTCCTCGGCGTCGGCCACGGAGCCGAGCAACCGGTACGCGAGATTGATCAGCTGACGCCGCTCGCTCAGGACCGCGCTCAGAGCCGGATCGAGCCGGCCGTCTCCTAAATCGGACTGCACGCTCATGGTGTCGCCGCCCCCCTCGGCCGCGCCTTTCCCCACCGGTGTGACGAGGCGTCATACCCGGGCGGCGCGTCGCCTCAGTTTACCTGGGGGGACTTGGAGATCACCTGAGGAGACAGCCCCGATTGACAGCGACCGCCGGCCGCCGTTCGAGGCACCGTCTCGCGCCGGTGGAAACGCGGTGGAGAGCCGCTGCCCGAAGCCCCTGACGGGTTCGGTTCGCGTGGACCTGCCCTCACCTGCGCACGGTGCCGCGACGGCGCCGGTTCCCGGCCGTGCGGCCGGTGTCCGAGCGCGGAGGTTCCGATGTTGCACACCGCGTCGCGGCCGACTCGCGCGTCTATGGTGGCGCCGGTTGGATTCGCCCCCGGCGGCGGAGGGCACGCCGAGTCGAGGAGCGCCATGTCGAGAGCAAACATGCCTTGGGCGGGGTCCTCCCGGCAGCGGCAGCCGTGCCCGGCGCCCTGACCCGGACCGGCCGCACGGCGGGCGCCCGCACCCCGGTCGGCACAGCGGCCGCCCGGCCGTCGGCCCGCGCGGCGCCGTCCACGTCAGCGGCGACCCGCCGAACGCCGGCGGGGGTGCCGCTGAAGTTCCGGCCGCCTGCCCCCGGTTCACCTGCTTCTACAGTTGCGAGGCATCCATGACGCAAGAAGCCGTGACGGAACCACTCGTCGCCTTCCCCCAGGACCGTACGTGTCCCTACCACCCGCCGGCCGGGTACGACCCGCTGCGTGCGGCCCGTCCGCTGTCCCGGGTCAGGCTCTACGACGGGCGCTCGGTGTGGCTCGTCACCGGGTTCGCCGCGGCCCGGGAGCTGCTCAGCGACCCGCGGCTGTCCGCCGACCAGGACAACGAGGCGTTCCCCTCGCCGACCGAGGGCTTCAAGAACCGCGTCCGCGGGCGCCGTCTCTCCCTCCTGGGCATGGACGACCCCGAGCACAAGGCGCTGCGGCGGACGGTGATTCCCAGTTTCACGGCCAAACGCATCTCCGCTCTGCGCCCGCGCGTCCAGGAGATCGTCGACCGGCTCATCGACGACATCATCGCCCAGGGGCCGCAGGCCGAGCTGGTGAGCGCCTTCGCGCTGCCGGTGTCGTCCCAGGTGATGTGCCTCCTGCTCGGTGTGCCGTACGCCGATCACGAGTTCTTCGAGGAGCAGTCGCGGCGGTTGCTGGCCGGCCCGACGGTCGCGGACACGCAGCAGGCCGGGGAGCGGCTCGACGCCTACCTGGGCGCGTTGATCGAGCACAAGCAGCGCGAGCCCGGTGACGGACTGCTCGACGAGCTGATCCACGAGCAGCTCGCCGAAGGGGTCATCAAGCGCGACGAGTTGATGGCGCTGGCGGCCCTGCTGGTCGTCGCGGGGCACGAGACCACCACGAACATGATCTCTCTTGGGACGTTCACGCTGCTGGAACATCCCGACCGGCTCGCCGAGCTTCGCGCGGACCCGGAGCTGATGCCCGCGGCCGTCGAGGAGCTGCTGCGTTTCCTGTCCGTCGCCGAGGGCGGGATGCGGGTGGCGACGCAGGACATCGACTTCGGCGGGCAGACGATCCGCGCCAACGACGGCGTCATGATGTCGACGTCCCTGATCAACCGTGACACCGCGGTCCACAGCGAGCCCGACGAGCTGGACTGGCACCGCCCGGACCGCCACCACCTCGCGTTCGGTTTCGGCATGCACCAGTGCCTGGGGCAGAACCTGGCCCGGGCCGAGATCGAGATCGCGCTGCGCACCCTGTTCGAGCGGCTGCCCGGTCTGAAGCTCGCGGTGCCCGCGCGGGAGATCCCCTTCAAACCGGGGACCACTCTGCAGGGCATGATCGAACTCCCGGCCACCTGGTAGGTGATGAGCGTGCGGATCCACATCGACAAGGACCGGTGCATGGGCGCGGGCATGTGCGCGCTCACCGTCCCGGGCGTCTTCACGCAGGACGACGACGGTCTCAGCGAGATCCTGCCCGGGCGTGAGGACGGCGCGGGTGAGCCGCTGGTGCGCGAGGCCGTACGGGCCTGTCCGGTGCAGGCCATCGCCGTCGAGGGAGAGTGAGGCAGCGGCCGCCGGGCCGGACGGGTTGCTGATGTCCGGCCGGGGCGGGTGAGAGGCCGCGGGCGAGGTGCGCCCGCGGCCTTCCGGGCGTACAGGGCGCTGCGCTGCGCGCTCGGCGGCCGGCCGTTCGGTGTGCTTCTTCCCCGTCACGGGGCGCCCGACCGGCGGTGTGGTGTGCCGGTACGGGCGCCGCAGGAGGCTGCACCGCGGTGCAGCCTCCTGCGGCGATTCCCGGGTGGGTGAACCGGGTCAGCGGGCCGGGAACTTCAGGAGTTCGCCGCTGGTGCCGAGTGCGTTGTTGGTGACGTAGATGTCACCGCGCGGGCCGACAGCCACGCCCAGCGGCACGGTCAGGCGGTTGCCGGTGTCGATCGGGGTGAGGGCGCCCGTCCTCTTGTTGATCCGGGTCAGCGCGCCGGGCAGCGGGGCGGTCGAGGTTCCGGTGTTGTAGGACAGGGCGATCAGGTCGCCGTCGGGGGCCAGGGCGAGGTCGATGACGTCGGTCAGGCCGGTGGCGAAGACGGTCGGCGTACTGCCGGGGACATAGCGCCAGACACGGCCGAGGCCCTGCCGCAGGGCGCTCATGTCGGAAATGTAGAAGGCGCCGTCGCGGCCGCGCACGATGCCGGTCGGCACCGCCTGGGCCTGTCCGGCCGGGGTCAGCGGCTGGACGGCCGGGGAGGCGGCGGGCAGCACGTTGTTGGGGAAGACGAACTCGGTCGTGGTGGTGCCGTCGGGGTGGACCCGGATCAGGTCGTTGGCGCCGGCGTCGGTGACCAGGAAGTCGCGGCCGTCCCTGGCGAAGTCGGCCGGGTTGGAGAAGACCTCGTTGTTGCCGGTCACGGAGTCCGGGTCGTGCCGGGCCTCGTGCCCGGCCAGGTCCCCCAGCACCTTGCCCCGGGCCGTGCTCAGCGTGCCCAGCGGCCCGCTGCCCGCGCCGAGCGCCGCACGGTCCGCGGGCAGGCCGCTGAGGCCGTAGACCACCCGGTAGGCGCCGTTGCGGCCGGCTTCGGACCGGAGTGCTCCGGTGACCAGGCTGGAGCCGTCGGTGCGGTAGATCAGCTGGGAGGGCAGGCCGGTGACGACACGGCTCTGCCGGGAGCCCTTGACCCGGTAGAGGGAGCCGGTGAAGCCCAGGCACCGGGTGATGGCGCCGGGCGACGCCGTGCAGGGGGTGGCCGGGCCGCTGCCGGCCTCCGCGACCAGGACCGAGCCGTCGGGCTGCACCGTGACGCCCCGCGGGTTGTGCAGGCCGCTCGCCACCACCACGGGCGCGGCCTTGGGCGGGTGGGCGGCGGACGCGGCCCGGGTCCCGGCCTGGGCCGGGATCACCGTCGCCGTGAGGCTGCCCACGACCGCCGCCGCCAGGAAGGCCCCCGCCCAGGACTTGCTTGCTTTCGACATGTCACTCCTCAACTCGGCACGCCCCCACAAGAAGTGGGTGAATTCAACCGGCGGTCACCATAGGCGCAGGAGTTGACCGGAACGCACTGTGCAACATCGGAAAGGGGGGTGTGGGCGCACCGGCCGCACGGGCAGGAATCGGTAACCGTCCGGCGCCGTGCGCCGGGTGAGGGCGGAGTGCGGACGAACGGATTCCGTGCGTGGTCCGGGGAGCGGCTCCCCCGCCTTGCGCGGCGTGGCCGCCGGTGTATTGCGCGGTGGGTGCCGTGGTGGCGGGGAAAGGGCAGCTGTACCGGTCAGCGGGCCGGGAATTTCAGGAGCTGGCCGCTGGTGCCGAGTGCGTTGTTGGTGACGTAGATGTCACCGTTGCGGCTGACGGTCACGCCCGCGGGCATGTTCAGGCGGTTGCCGGTGTCGATCGGGGTGAGGGCGCCCGTCCTCTTGTTGATCCGGGTCAGCGCGCCGGGGCCCGGGTCGGCCGGCGGGAGCGAGGTCCTGGTGCCGTAGGACAGGGCGATCAGGTCGCCGTCGGGGGCCAGGGCGAGGTCGGTGACGTCGGTCAGGCCGGTGGCGAAGACGGTCGGCCGGCTGCCGGGAACGTAGCGCCAGACACGGCTGAGGCCCTCGTGCATGCCGCCCATGGTGGCGAGGTAGAAGGCGCCGTCGCGGCCGCGCACGATGCCGGTCGGCACCGCCTCGGTCTGGCCGGCCGGTGCCAGCGGCTGACCGGCCGGGGAGGCGGCGGGCAGGATGCTGTTGGGGAAGACGAACTCGGTCGTGGTGGTGCCGTCGGGGTGGACCCGGATCAGGGTGTTGGCGGCGGCGTCGGTGACCAGGAAGTCGCGGCCGTCCCTGGCGAAGTTGTGCGGGTTGGAGAAGACCTCGTTGTTGCCGAGCACGGAGTCGGGGTCGAGCCGGCCCTCGTGGTCGGCGAGGTCCCCCAGGGCCCTGCCGCCCGCGATGCTCAGTGTGCCCAGCGGCGCCGCGTCCGGGCCGAGGGCCGCACGGATGGCGGGGGTGCCGTTCAGGCCGTAGACCACACGGTAGGTGCCCTTCGCGGTGGCCTCGGCCTGGATCGCCCCGTTGACCGCGGTGCTGCCGTCGGCCCGGACGCCCATCTCGGAGGGCAGGCCGGTGACGACACGGCCCTGCCGGGAGCCCTTCACCCGGTAGAGGGAGCCGGTGAGGCCCAGGCACCGGGTGCCCGGCGTCGTGCAGGGGCCTCCCGAGCCGTTGCCGGCCTCCGTCACCAGGACCGAGCCGTCGGCCTGGACCCGGACCGCGCGCGGGTTGTGCAGGCCGCTCGCCACCACCACGGGCGCGGCCTTGGGCGGGTGGGCGGCGGGCGCGGCCCGGGTCCCGGCCTGGGCCGGGATCGCCGTCGCCGTGAGGCCGGCCGCAACGGCCGCCGCGAGGAAGGCCCCCGCCCAGGACTTGGATGCTTTCGACATGTCACTCCTCAACTTGGCACGCCCTCCGCGAGTCAGGGGCGAATCCAACCGGCGGTCACCATAGACGCAGGAGTTCACCGGAACGCAGTGTGCGACACCGGACATTCCGCGGTTGAACACTGGCCACCGAGGCTGAAATCAGCAACCCTTCAACTCCGAGCAGCAACTCGCCTCCTTTCACGCGAAAGGCGGCGCCCCGTGCGGCAACGTGCGCGGTAATCCGCCGGCTTGTGTGTCTGTGCAAGGCGGAGAGTTGTTCACCCGAGCCGCTCCGGAATCCTGTCGTCCGCGCTGTGTCCTTGTCTGCGCACGGCGCAGAAGGGCCACTGGTTCTTCATCTCCGTGGCCGCAGGTAATCGCGGAATCCGCGATGTTGCACACCGCGTTCCGGCAGAACTCTCGTATTTGTGGTGTCGCCGGTTGGATTCGTCCCTGACTGCGGGGGCGTCAAGTTGAGGAGTGTCATGTCGAAAGCATCCAAGTCCTGGGCGGGGGCCTTCCTGGCGGCGACGGTCGTGGCCGGCCTCACGGCGACGGTGGTCCCGGCCCAGGCCGCGGCCGGCTCGCAGGCGCCCAGGGCCGCGGCCGCCCCCGTGGTCCTGGCGAGCGGTCTGCACAACCCGCGGGGCGTGCGGGTCCAGGCCGACGGCTCGGTCGTGGTGACCGAGGTCGGCAGCGGCTCGGGGGCCCCCTGCGCGGCACCGCCGGTCGGTGCCCCCCTGGCCCGGTGCCTGGGCTTCACCGGCTCCCTCTACCAGGTGAAGGGCTCCACGCAGAGCCGTATCGTCACCGGTCTGCCCTCCGAGCAGATCGTCCGCAGCGACGGCCTCACCCGCGTCAACGGGGCGATCCAGAGCGAGGCGACCGCGAAGGGCGCCTACCGTGTGGTCTACGGCCTCAGCGGCGTCCCCGCGGACCGTGCGGCGCTCGGCGCGGACGCGGCGCCGCTGGGCACGCTGAGCATCGCGGGCGGCAGGGTGCTGGGGGACCTGGCCGACCACGAGGGCCGGCTCGACCCGGACTCCGTGCTCGGCAACAACGACGTCTTCTCCAACCCGCACGACTTCGCCCGGGACGGCAAGGACTTCCTGGTCACCGACGCCGCCGGCAACACCCTGATCCGGGTCCACCCCGACGGCACCACCACGACCGAGTTCGTCTTCCCCAACAACGTGCTGCCGGCCGCCGCTTCGGCCTCCGGTGCGCAGTCGTCCGCCGACGCCACGGTGCTGGCGGCGCCGGCCGGCCAGACCGAGGCGGTGCCGACCGGCATCGTGCGCGGCCGCGACGGGGCGTTCTACATCTCCACCATGAGCGGCATGAACAAGGACCTCACCCGTATCTGGCGCTATGTGCCCGGCAGTGCGCCGACCGTCTTCGTCACCGGCCTGACCGACGTCATCGACCTCGCCCTGGCCCCCAACGGCGACCTGATCGCCCTGTCCTACGGCACCGGCCCGGCGTCCGCCCTGGGTCCCGGTGCGCTGACCCGGATCAACAAGAAGACGGGCGCCCTCACCCCGATCGACACCGGCAGCCGGCTGAAGGTGCCCTTCGGGCTGGACGTCAGCGCGAACGGTGACGTCTACGTCACCAACGACATCGACACCACCGGCGAGCTGCTGAAGTTCCCGGCCGCCGTCTGACCCGGCCGCCGGTGGACCGCCCGCTGCTCTTGCGGCGGGCGGTCCGCTGCCGTGGGCCGGCCGGGTACGGGCGGCGGCTACCGGGCGAGTTCGGCCAGTTCGTCGATCCGCGTCAGCTTCCGCGGGTTGCGCACCACGTAGACCCGGGTGACCCGCCCGTTCTCCACCTCGAGGCTCACCGCGGCCGGCTCGCCGTCGAACTCGATGCGGCCCGCCGGCGCGCCGTTGAGCCATACGGCCGTCGTCTCGAACGCGGCCACCACCCGGTTCGCGCGTGCGAGGAGTTCCGCCACCGGCTGGGCGCCGTGGACCGGGGCCAGAACGGCGGCGACCAGCCCGCCGCCATCGGCGACCAGGACCACGTCCGGCGCCATGACCTCCAGCAGTTCCTGTAGTTTCCCGGTGCGCAGCGCGGCCAGGAACCGCTCGACCACGGCCTGCCGCTCGGACTGGCTCACCTGCACCCGTGGCCGCTTGGCCGCCACGTGTTCGCGTGCCCGCCGGGCGATCTGCCGTACCGTGGCCGCGGATTTCCCGATGGCCTCGGCGATCTCGCCGTAGGGCATGTCGAAGACCTCGCGGAGTACGAACACCGCCCGCTCCGTCGGCCCGAGCGTCTCGAGCACGGTCAGCATGGCGATGGAGACGCTCTCCGCGAGTTCGACGTCCTCGGCGACGTCGGGGCTGGTCAGCAGCGGTTCCGGCAGCCACTCGCCCACGTATTCCTCACGGCTGCGTGACAGTGTCCGCAGCCGGTTGAGCGCTTGCCGCGTGACGACGCGGACGAGGTACGCCCGCGGGTCACGCACCTGTAAGGGGTCGACGTCGGCCCATCGCAGCCAGGATTCCTGGAGCACGTCCTCCGCGTCGGCCGCCGACCCGAGCATCTCGTAGGCGACGGTGAACAGCAGGCTGCGATGGACGACGAACGGATCATCGGTCATGGCGTCATGCTACGGCGGGGCTCTGCGCACGCTGGGCCAGCGGAATCTCGCACACCTCGGAGTAGCCCTGCGAGGTGATCCCGTGCGCCGTGTTGATCCTGGTGGCCAGGTTGGCGTAGCCGATGAACACGGTGAGCTCGACCAGCGCCGCCGCGCCGAGCCGCTCCAGCAGGCTCGCCGACAGCTCGTCGGTGACGGTCGGCGGCGTGTTCGTCATGGCCTCGGCGTATTCCATCACGTCCCGCTCGAGCGGCGTGAACACGTCCGAGTCCCGCCAGCGCGGGACCTGGCTCGCCTTGGTCATGTCGAGGCTCTGGTGCAGTGCCGCGAAGTAGTTGATGTCGAGGCACCAGCTGCAGCCGACCTGCGCCGCGACGGCCATGTGGGCGAATGTCTTCAGGCCCGCGTCGGCGTAGTCCCACTGGGCCACCTTGGCCGAGAACTCCTGGTTGGACGTGGCGACGTCGGGGGCGTTGTACACCACCTCGACGGGCTCGGGCACGGCGCCGAGCTGCTTGAGCAGGCTTTCCCTCAGCTCGGTGGGGAGCTCTACCTTGGGGATACGCAGTGTCATGGTGTTCTCCTTAATCGGTGGCCTGTCGGCCTGTGCAACATGAAGACACCGCCGGGCCCGCGAATGTGACATCCGCGGCCGGTCAGCCGATCCCCGCCGGCCGCAGCAGCGGCTTCACCCGGGGCGTGAGCACAGCGGGACGGGGCGGGTGCGGCGGACGCGGCGGCGGTGTGTCCGCTGCCCGGCCGGTGCGTGTGCGGTGTGCCGGTGCGGTGTGCGCGGGGGCTATTCGGCGCGCTGCTGGAGCTGTGCCGCCAGTTCGCTCCAGGCGGCCGCGCAGCTGCGGGCCAGGTCGGCGACCTCGGGAGCCCAGTGGCAGGGCAGTCCCTGCTCGAGGGTCTCGATGCTGTCGCCGTCGACGGAGTAGTGGTGCAGCCAGCGCAGCGCGCGCCGGCCGGCTTCGTTGAGCCGCAGCGAGGGGTCCTCGCTGAGCTTGGCGAGCAGCTTCTGCCGGTCCACCGGGGCGACTTCGCGGTCGGCGGGGGCGGCGGGCGGGCGCGGGCGGTTCGTGGCGGGCCGGGTGTCGCGGACGCTGCGGTAGCGGCCCGGGACGGGGTCTTCGCCGCGGTCGATGCGCTGGCGCACGTCGCGCACGGTGGCCGGGGAGAGCCCGGTGGCGCGGGCGACCTCGCGCAGACCGGCGTCGGGCCGGTCGAGGAAGATCGCTGCGGCTCGGCGGCGGCCCTGGCCGCTGTCGACGGGGCGCATCCGGCCGTCCCGGCCGAGTCTGGTGCCGGACTGCCCGCTCTGTTCTGCGGAGGACTGCGAACGGATGCGGGAGACGGTCTTGTCGGAGATCCCGGTGGCGGCGGCGACCGCGCGGTCCGACCACCGCGGGTGGGTCAGGATGATGCGTGCCGCCGCGGCCGCCCGGTCGGCCCGCGACAGCGGCAGACCGTGGGTGACGTTGGCCTTCACGGACAGGACGAAGGCGGCGGCCTCGTCGCAGTCCAGCAGCCGGGCGGCGATCCCGCCCCGGCCGTTGAGCAGGGCCGCGCGCACCCGGTGGGCGCCGTCGATGACGCGCAGGGTGGGGCGGTGCACGGTGATGGGGGGCAGGGCGTCCCCGGCCTCGGCGAGCATCCGTACGTGGTCCTGGTCCTCTCCGTCCAGACGGGGAGAGTCCTCGAAGACGAGCGAGCCGATCCGTACGCGGGTGATCGGGTGCGATTCGATCCAGATCGCCGACGACTCGATCTCGTCGAGATCGGCAGTCGGATATGTCAACTGCTCGGTCAGAGACAACTTGCACCTCCTGACAGCAATGCGGAAGCGGAGCCCATTTCCGGTGGCTAGGTTATTCGGATCCATGCTGGAGGGTGCAGGCCCTGACATGTTCAGTGAATACGGCTGTCATGCGTGTTCCGTTCCCCCGTTGTTGCGCAGATCCCCCGTTGTGTGCCCATACGTGACTCGGGGCACTGGGAGATTTCCACGGGCGATCGGGGGTGTCAACGTTCTTTCTACCGGAGCGAGAGCAATCGTCTAGCAGTGTGTGAGTTTCTCTTTCACCGTCAGAAACCGCTGAAGGGGAGCTTGAGATTCCGTCAAGGATCCGGCTTGCGGCGGCTGAGAGGTGTCCCTCGCGTAAACAGGCGGGAACGGTGCCGCCGCAGAGCCGGTTTCACCCGAGGGCGTCGAGGACGTCCTGGAAGCGGCGCGGGTCGAAGTAGTCGTGGCAGGCGCTGATCAGCCCGTCCTGGAACCGGAAGACCGCGATGCTGTCGTTGGTGTACACCGCTCCGCCGGCGAGTGTCGCGCGGACCCTGTACTGCACGCAGATCGCGTCGGAGCCCACGGCGGGGTGGACACCGGTCAGTTCGGTGCCGAACGTCTCGTACACCGCGAACAGTTCCTGGTACGCCGCGACGATCTTGTCCTTGCCCTCGGTCGGGGACGGGCTCCCCTGGGGGGAGTACGGCACGGTGAGCACACCTTGGTCGTGCCACAGCTCGCCCCACGCGTCGAGGTCCTTGGCGTTCAGCAGCTCGAAGAACCGGTGCGCCGTGCCGACCTTGGCGGCGAAGACGCCCAGGAACGCGGCGGTGTCGACGTACTCGGTGAACTCGGCGATCCGGTTGTGCTCCAGCCGGAAGATCGACGCCCCCCGGTTGCGGTAGGTGCCTCCGCCGAGCAGTTCGATCTCCAGCGTCCAGGTGGCCAGCACCCGCCGGGGATCGGCCATCGGTTCGGCGTCCCAGGTGAACCGTGTCGTGCCGAAGAGGGCGAAGAACTGGCGGAGCCCGGCCACGATGGCGTCCCGCCCGGCGAACTCCCCGGGAACGCCGTACGGGGTGACGGGAACCCGGTACACGGCGTCCGCCGTCCACAGTTCCGCGAACGCGTCGAGGTCCTTGGCCTCCAGGGCGCCGTAGAAGGCGTGCACGACGCGAACGGCATGCCGGCGCTGCTCGTCCGGGTCCGCCGCCTGCGGCAGGTCTGTGTCATCACTCTGATCAGTCATGGGCCCGATGATTTCCTTGCTGTGGGAAGGGTCTGACGGTCCGAGGGCCTCGCGCCCCTCGGTTTCCGCGGCGTCCGGGCGGCCCGGCGCCGCCATGGGAGTGCGCGCCGGCTGTCACCTGAGGATTTTCCGCAGAACCTCCCACTGCAACGGACCGAATTGATAGTACGATCCGACGTTGAACCATTCACCGTCAGGCGACCACTTGACGATCGAAATGCTGAAACGCTCCCCCTCGTACGTGTACGGGGTGCCTGTCACGAACCGCTTGATCTCCGGCTCGACCCGGGCCTGGATCACCGGCAGGTCCAGGCTTCGGGCAAAGCTGATCCGCTCGATCTTCGAAGAATCCCAGCCGAGGGTGACGTAGACCCTGAACGTTTTGCCGGCGGACTCCAGCAGCTCCTGCTCCGGTTCCGGCAGACCCAGCTCCTGGAGCATCGAAAGAATGACCTTCGGTTCGATGCCGGGGACCTGGAAGTACAGATTCGTCGTCCTGTTCCGGTAGTCGATCGCGATCATCGCGACGTCGTCCAGGCCGTGCCGGGCGAAAAACCCGGCGTTCTCGGCCAGAGCGGGCGGAATGGACGGGACGGCGGCGAGCTGTGACACCGACTGCACGTCACGGGGGAAGTGCACATAGACCTTGTTGAACCCGCCGACGACTCCGAAGTCGATGAGGTACTCGTCGATGGAGCACCGCTCATGGAGGTCCGAGAGCAGGGAGCCGACGGGATGGTCGGTCTTCTCGAGAAAGCCGTTCGCCAGAGCATGGGCGTAGGGATCAGCGATCCGTCGGGGCACCTGGATGGTGAGGTCGAGGTCTCCCGCGTGGCGCTCGCCCGCCGATGCGCTGAAGATGACCCCGCCCTCGAACGGCGCGAACGCGGTCAGGATCGGCCCGACCGTGTCACGTGAGCAGGGCACGTTCAGCAGTGCGGCCGCTTCCTCGATGGCCGCGTAGACCTCTTCCACCCCGGCAGTTCCGGGCATTTGTCCTCCAGGTGTCGGCATGAACGCTTGCTTGAACAGGGATTTCACGATCCGTCCTCCCGGGAGAGGGGACGGGTGACGAGGACCCGGGGGCCGGGGACCCGGGGAGGGATGCCGCGGCCGCCCCCGGGGGGCGCGCACGTCGGTACGCCCGCCCGCCCTCGGGGGATGGAGGCGGGCGGGCGCGCTGGGGGGTTTGCAGGCTTCACCCTAGGGACGGCTGATCCACAAGCCCCTTACGCGCTGCGGAACTTCGAGCTCACCTGCAGCGATGCTCCGGCTCACGCCGCCGCACCGAGGCCCTGGACGCCCTGCCGCTCCTGCCGCTCCTGCCGCTCCTGCTCGGCTGCGTACACCGCGAGGAAGGCGGCGAGCCCTCGCACCCCGTCGCCGCCCGCCGCGAACACGGTGACCGGGACGCTCCGCCCGGTCCCCGCCGACAGCGTGCTGTGCGCCCGCAGCGCAGCGGCCGCCAGTGCGCCCGGCAGGTGGTGGACGTCCGGGCCGGCGCCGGCCATGGCGAGGGCCTCGGCCCGGGCCCGGGAGGCGAACTCGGCCTTGCGCGCGGGCGGCTGCGGGATCGGCATGGCGGCGCTCCTCGGCGTGTTCGGGGGCGGGTGCGGCGTTCTCCCGGTGCGGGTGCGGGTGCGGGTGCGGGTGCGGGTGCGGGGGTGACGTCGCCGGCGTCGCGGTGGTGACGGCCCGACCAGGGCATTCCACAAGATCGCGGCACGGGCTCCGGGCGGCGATCAGTGACGAAAAGGGAAATTTACAACTGCTAGATTATCGCTCTCGTCCTGGTGGGGTGAACGTTGACACCCCTGAGCGCCCATGGAACTCTCCCAGTAATCCCAGAGATTCGCATGGACAAGCATCGGAGGGGGCTGCGCAGTATCGGGGGAACGGAACGCGCAGAGCAGTCCTGCCCGCGGAACGCGTCTGGGCCTGCGCCCGCCAGGAATGATCAGGACCCTTTCCGGGATTCTCTGGACGGGCCCGTTTCATTTACATCCGCGATGTCTTCCAGCGACCTCGGCGTGCGGATCAAGAAATACCGCCCACTCCCCCGGGGCTCCGATAATGCATTGATTGCGCAGCAATCCGTATGGGATACGTGCGATCCATGACGATTGCGGGGCGAGCCATCTCATGAAGGAGATTCAATGGAGTTTCACTCATGCCCCAGGGGCCATGCCCAGGAAATCCGTGCCGCCGCCGGATCCTTCCTCTGCGCCCCTTGCATCAGGCAGGTGGAACGTAACCTGCGCGCACTTCCCGGGCTCCATCAGGAATGTCTGCACCACATAGCATCGACATCCAGGCGGATGAACAATCCGACGAAAGTGTCGGGGAGCCGCAGGCGAGATCATCTGAATGTTTCCGCACTCGACACCCGGCACAACATTCTCGCCATCCTGGAGTCATGGTCGGAAATCATCGTGGAGGAGCTCGAAACCGTTTTTCCGACTCGCTCCGTTCCGCATCTCGCGCGCTTTCTGATACTCAACCTTGAATGGCTTGCCGCCCAGCCTCCGGCGGCAGACTTCGCGGACGAGGTCGAGAGTCTCCACGTTGAGCTGCTGCGCACCATCGACCCTGAGCCGGGCAACCTCCGTGCCCTGATCAGGGAGTGCGTCATGGACAACTGCCCGGGGATCATCAACGCCTCACCGCAGAGCGGCGGGAGTGCGGGAAAGAGCAGCATCAGCTGTTCTTCGGGACATTCATGGGAGATGCACGAGTGGCTTGCCCTGCGTCATCTCATGAATCGGCAGCGAAAGGATGCCGCATGAACAGACCGCCACGCCACAGGCTCGTGCCGACGAATGTGGCCGCCCTCGCCGCGGGCGTGTCCGAGGCGACCATCCGGAAGTGGGTGAGCCGGGGGAAGATCACCCGCTACGGCACGCCGGGGCGCTCGGAGTTCGACATAGAGGAGCTCACGGAGATCGCGCTGCAGCGTCGGCACTGACCCGGCCGGGTTCCCGGCCGGGCTCTCCGTTTCCGTGCGCCGGCCGGCGGGGCCGACCCGGCCCGGTCTGGTCTATTTCGTGCTTTGCGGGGGCAGTGACCGGGACAGCGCGCGCTCCGTCAGCGGGCCGGCGGCCCCGGTGTACGCCTGCGCCGCGAACAGGTCGGTGAGCGAGGCGCCCGACAGGACGGCCGACGCCCGGTCGTCCTGGCCGAGGATCTCGGCCAGCGGCTCGCCGGTGCGCGCCGAGCGGGCGGATGCCTCGTTCAGCAGTTCCCGCGCCCGCGCCTTTCCGAGCAGCGGCGCGAGGACGGCGGCGATCCTCTCGGAGACGATCTGTCCCCCGGTGATCTGGGTGTTGGCACGCATGCGTGCCGTGTCCACCGACAGCTGGGAGACGAGGTCCGCCGCCTGGTGCGCCGCTCCTCCGGTCAGCCGCAGAAGGGCGCGCAGCGGCTCCCATTCGGCGTGCCAGGCGCCGGCGGAGCGCTCGTCCTCGCTCAGCAGGCAGCCCAGTACGGTCGCCGCGAGCTGCGGTGTCTGTAGCGCGGCGGATCTGATCGCCGTCGCCAGGACGGGGTTGCGCTTGTGCGGCATGGCCGAGGACGCGCCGCGGCCCGGGGGCGCCGGCTCGTGCACCTCGGCGACCTCGGTGCGGGTCAGTGACAGCACATCGACGGCGATCTTGCCCAGGGCGCCGCAGGTGAACGCCGCGGCGGTGGCCACGTCCACCACGGGTGTGCGCAGGGTGTGCCACGGGATGAGGGGGGCGGACAGCCCCAGTTCGGCCGCGAACGCCTCGGTGAGGTCCTGGACGTAGGCGGCGGGTTCGGCGCCCTGGGCGTGCTGGAGGTATCCGGCCAGGGTTCCGGCGGCTCCGCCGAGCTGGACGGGGAGGTCCCGGCCGGTGAGGCGGTCCAGTTTCTGTGCCGCGTCCAGGACGAGGTGGCGCCAGCCTGCGGCCTTGCAGCCGAAGGTCGTCGGCACCGCGTGCAGGGCCAGGGTGCGGCCTGCCATGAGGGTGTCGCGGTGTTCGCGGGCGAGTGCGGCCAGCGCCTGCTCGATGCGTTCCAGGTCGGTGCGGATCAGCCGCAGGGCCCGGCGGGCCACCAGGACGGTCGCCGTGTCGAGGATGTCCTGGCTGGTGGACCCGCGGTGCACGTACGCGGCCGCGTCGGCGTCCCGGGCCGCCACCAGCGCGGTGAACTCCCGTACCAGCGCCACCACGGGGTTGGCGGACTGGCGTGCCTGCCGGGCCAGGGACATCAGGTCCAGGCGGTCGGCCCGTGCCGACTGTGTGATCACCCGTGCGGCTGTCTCGGGCACCGTGCCCAGGCGGGCCTGCGCCCGGCTCAGTGCCGCCTCGGCGTCCAGCATGGCCTGCAACCAGGCGCTGTCGGACACCGCGGCCGCGATGGGTGCGTCCGCCCAGACCGGCGAGAGCAGGCCGCAGTCCGGCTGCGCCGCGGCCGGGCCGGCGGCCGGGTCCGCGGTGAGGGTGGTGTCACTGGGCATGTGCGAGTCCTTGTCCGGTGGGAGCGTCCTGTCCGTGTGCGGTGTCGCAGCCGAGTGCCGCGCGGGCGATGGCATCGGCGTCGGTGAGTGTCACCGAGTTGACGCCGGGCCGGATGCCGGCGGCCGTCACCCAGTGCACCGACTCGGTGGGCACCCCGAAGGCGAAGCGGCGCGGATGTGCGCGTCCGCTCGCGTCGATCAGGCGGAACGGCCGCTCGGTGACGGCCATGCCCTCGGTCTGGTAGGTGTCTCCGGAGCGGGTGCGGATGCGGTAGGCGGTGCACTGTCCGGTGTCCAGCAGATGGCGCAGGAGTGTGTCATCGGTGCGGTTCAGCGTGATCACGGGCAGGCGTGCCTCGACGAGGGCGTCGACCCGGACCGCCGAATGGGGCACGAGCGGTGAACTGGCGGTGTATCCGGTGCGGTCGACGGCCACCTGGATGTCCGGCCCGACGATCCGCAGCGTGTCGGCCTCGATGAGCGCCGCCATCTCCTCGATGCGCCGGGCCGGCGGGCCGATCGACAGGTGTGCGTTGAGCGGGGTGTACCAGCCGTCCAGGTCGGTGCGGTAGGAGTCGCCGTGCAGGCCGCCGTGGTCGACCGCCAGGCGGATCTCGTTGCGCAGGTCCCGCAGGACGTCGAGGGCCGCCTTGAGCGGGCCGCTGACGTTGCCGGACTTCGCTTCCGCGGCGTCCTGGCGCAGGTAGTCCAGGAGCCAGCCGGTGAAGTCCTGCGGGCCGGTGAACTCCCGGTTGCGGTAGGGCTTGGCGAGCAGTTCCCAGTCCCAGCGGTCCTTGTCGCCGATGCCGTACGCGTCGAGGACGGCGTCGGTGTGCCGCTGTCCCCAGCCGGCTCCCAGGTAGTCGGCCTGGAACCGCTGTGCGTGGAGGGTGTCTCCGCGTGACCTGAGCAGCGTCGCGTAGTAGACGGCTTCGACCTCGCGGGAGATCAGCGGCCACAGGTCGTCCTTGAAGTCGGCTCCGGAGCCGTCGTGGGTACGGCGCAGCTGTGCGATGCGATCGAGGGTGAGCAGGAGCGGCTCGTGGCGGCCGTGGGGGCCCTTCTCGTTCTCGCCCCGGGCCTGGTAGGGGATGCCGCGCCGGGAGCCCGCGTGGATCAGCGGCTCCTGTCCGGAGGCGTGGTAGGTGAGCCGGCCGCTGACCTGGGTGAAGGAGCCGCCGCGGCCGACGGTGAGCTGGGCGAGGTAGTCGAAGAAGTTCAGTCCGAGTCCGCGCAGCAGCACCTTCGTGCCGGGGGCCAGGACGTCCAGGTCGACGTCGGCGGGGTTGGCCGGAGGGATGTGGCACAGCCCCCGCCGGCGTACCTGGGAGAGCAGTTCCTGTTCGGCGGTGTCCGGGCGGGCCGGCAGGTGTCCCTGGCACAGGATCACGGCGTCGAGATCCTCCAGCAGGGTTCCGTCGGCGAGCGTCACCCGCTGGCGGGGGCCGTGCGGGCCGTCGGGGGCGTCGTCCAGGGCCACGGCGCGGCAGCGGTGGGAGGTGACGGTGAGGCCGGCGGGCGCGCCGTCGACGATGCGCCGGTAGGCCCATCGCAGGTAGCGGCCGTAGAACGCGCGGGTGGGGTAGGTGTCGGGGCCCAGGGCGCGGGCCTCTTCGAGGACGTGTGCCGGGTGGTCGTCGCCGCTCTCGCCCGCGGTGAGCGCCACGGCCCACTCGTGCAGGCTCGGTCCGGGTTCCAGGGGGCCGCGCATGTCGACGCTGGCGTCGGTGAACACCGATATCTGTCCGGCGACGGTGTTCATGAGCAGGTGAGGGGACTGGTCGGTGCGCCATACCCTGCCGGGTCCCGGCGGGTAGGGGTCGACCACATGGACGTGGACGGTGCTGCCCTGGGGTATCGAGCGGGCGTTGGCGGACAGCCGCTCGAGCACGCAGAGCCCGCGCGGTCCGGCACCTATCACGCACACCGTGCGATGTCTCGCTGTCATGTCTACCGTTTCTGCCGATGTCGGGCAACAGAGCGAGGGCCGCGCCCGGCGGGCCGCCGCTTGCGCGCCGCTGCCGCGGTGCGGGGCGGCGGTGCCGCCCCATCTGCCCGGGTCACGGGGGGCGGTGTGGAGAGGAGCTGCGGACGGTGCTGCTCGTCTCTCCCGCCCCGGTGGTCCTGAAAGGCCCTCAACCGGGCGGATGCCCAGGCCCGTTCTGTCACGGCGCGCGCGGTTGCGTCTCCGCGAACAGTGCGGGGGGCGCGGCGGGAGGCAGGGCTCTTCTCACCACTCGACCAGTGCGAATCCCGCTGCCATGCCGCCGCCGAAGCCGGCCAGGAGGATCAGGTCGCCCTGGTGGAAGGCGCCCGTGCGGGCGGCCTCGTCCAGGGTGATCGGGACGGAGGCGGCTCCGGTGTTGCCGTAGCGCGTCAGTGTCAGGTGCATGGTGGCGTGGGGAAGGGCCAGGTCGGCGAAGACCGTGCCGAGCATGACGCCGTTGGCCTGGTGCGGGATGAAGTGGCTGATGTCGTCGGGTACGACACCGGCCTCGTGCAGGAACTGCTTGGTCAGCTGCGGCACGCGGTCCTCGACGAAGCGGCGCACTGCGCGCCCGTCCATCGTGAAGTAGTGCAGGCCCGCTTCGATGGCGGCGGGGTCGCAGGGCAGCCGGCTGCCGCCTGCGGGCACCTGGATCAGGTCCGCCAGTTCGCCGTAGGTGTGCAGCTGGAGGTGGCGGATGCGGGCGCCCCGGCCGTCCGCGCCCAGGACCATGGCGCCGGCGCCGTCGCCGAACAGCACGACCGTCCTGCGGTCGAGCGGGTTCAGGATGCGCGAGTACAGGTCCGCGCCGATGACCAGTGCGTAGCCGCCCCGGCGGGCGAGCACGCTCTCGGCCGCGGACAGCGCGAACACCTCGCCGGAGCACACGGCGTTGATGTCGAATGCTGCCGCGCCGGCCGCGCCGAGGTTGTGCTGCACGTAGGCGGCTGTGGGCGGCTGCGGCCGGTCCGGCGTGGAGGTGGCGACCACGATCGCCGACAGCTGGTCGGCGGTGATGCCGGCCGATGCCAGCGCGGCGCGTCCGGCGGCCGTGGCCAGATCCGAGGTGGCCTGGTCGGGGGCGGCCCAGCGGCGTTGGCGGATGTCGGTCTTGCGGATGATCCAGGTGTCGTCGACCCCTGCTGCCGCGCTGACTTCGTCGTTGGAGACGACTCGGTCCGGCACATAGGCGCCCGTTCCCAGGATCCCGATGTCGGTCATGCGCCTGTCCTCTTTTCCAGGGGACTTCAGTTGGCTGGGGGAAAGGCCGTCAGGTGGGCGGCCACGGCTCGTCCGCGGTGGGCGGCCGTGGCCGGCTGCCCGGGTGCGGGCGGGTGACGGCGGCGCTAGCTGTATTGATCACGAGCGTTGTTGACACTCGCCGGTGCTTGATCATGGCGAAGACCTCCGGTGTGGTGGAGCTGTCTGGGACTGCACCGCACGGAGGTCTTCGTGTCCCACCGTGATGCCCGGCTGACCGTTCACGGCAGGCGGCGGCCACATGGTCCTGGGCCGACAGGCCGGCGGCGCCGCCCGCAGCAGCGTGGGCTTCGGCTACGTCCGCTCCGCCGCCGACGACCACAGCCGCCTCGCCTACAGCGAGATCCACGGTGACGAGAAGGTTGCAACCTGCGCGGGCTTCCTCACCCGCACGGCATCAACGCCTGGGCCTACCGCAAGGGCCTGGCCTGGAAACAGGCCCTCGCCGAGATGGGTGCGACAGGAAGACCGGCCCGCGCCTACCGACCCCAGACGAACGGCAAGGTCGAACGCTTCAACCGCACCCTGCCCGACGAATGGGCCTACCAGCGGCCCTACACCAGCAACGACGAACGCACCGCCGCCCTGGGCGACTTCCTTCTCGCCTGCAACTGCCATCGCTGCCACACCGCACACGCAGGCCGGCCACCGATCAGCCGCGTGAACAACCCTGCGGGTCAATACAGTTAGCGCCTTTCGTAGATGCGCTTGTGGCCGCGCAGCGCCGCGAGCCGGAAGGGGCCGGTGGTCTGCGCCGGGGTGGGGTGGTCGCCGCCGTCGGTGGGGAAGGACCACTCGTGCAGCTCGCGGTAGGCGGCGTAGTCGAGCAGCCGGCGTCCCTCGATCGCCTCGCGGTGCGCCTCGGTGCGCAGGTGTGCGCGGTAGCCGGGCACGACGGTGCCGGCGAAGAACTCGGCGACGCTGCCGGAGCCGTAGCTGAGGAAGCCGACGGGCCGGCCGCTCAGGTCGTCCGCGTGGTCGAGCAGCGCGGCGAGTGCGAGGTAGACGGATGCGGTGTAGCTGTTGCCGACGACCGTGTTGCAGGCTGTGGTCTGGCCGATGGCGCGCTTGATGTCGCTCTCGTCGGTGTCGTAGCCGCAGGTGTTCAGCAGGTGGCGGTGTGCCTTGTGGGCCATCTTCGTGAACGGCTGGTGGTAGCAGAACGCGCTGAACTCCTCGAGTGAGCGGCCGCCCTGTTCCTGGTAGTCCTTCCAGGTGCCCTCGACCGCTTGCAGATAGGCGGTGATGGACTCCTGTCCGTCGACGAGTGCGGCGTCGCGGTAGTTGGGCCGCCAGAAGTCCATGACGTCGGCGGTGAACAGGCCCGAGGGTTCCTCGATGCGTACCAGCGCGGGGTCGGCGGTGACCAGCATGGCTACGGCGGCCGCGCCCTGGGTGGCCTCGCCGGGGCTGTCGAGTTCGTACTTGGAGATGTCGCTCGCGATCACCAGGACCCGTTGCGCGGGGTCGCGGTGGACGAGGCCGATGGCGAACTGCAGGGCCGCCGTCGCTCCGTAGCAGGCCTGCTTCAGTTCGACGACCCTGGTGGCCGACGGCAGCCCGAGCAGGGAGTGCACGTACACGCCGGCCGACTTCGCCTGGTCGATCGACGACTCCGTCGCGAAGACGAGTGTGCGGATCTGGTCGGCGCCGTGCCGGGAGATGATGGGCGCGGCGGCGGCGGCGCCCATGGTCACGATGTCCTCGTCGGCGCCGGCCACGCTCATCGAGTGCTGGCCGATGCCCACATGGTATTTGCCGATGTCGGTGCCGTTGTGTTCGGCGAGCGCGGTGTGCGGCAGGACGAACCCGGTGGTCGCGAACGACAGATCGTGAATGCCTATGGCGGAATCGCTGGCCATGCCCTAAACACCAACCTTTGCGGTCTTGTTGTCGCGTTCCAGCTGGACGTGTGCGCGCATGAGTTCGCCCGGGTTGGTCTGGGCCGCGAGGAGGGAGAGTTCGCCGCACAGCACGGTCGCCGCGGCGATGACGGCGAGGCGGCGGGCGTTCTCCCCGGGGGCGCGTTCGGCCCGGCAGCCGAGCCGGGCCAGGTTGGTGTCCACGAAGCCGAGCCCCTTGCCGTTGCCCACCGTGCCGACGATCAGGTTGGGCAGGGTGCAGGCGAAGTAGAGGTCGCCGTCGCGGTCCTCGGCCAGGACGACGCCCTGCGATCCTTCGACGATGTTGGCGGCGTCCTGGCCGGTCGCCAGGTAGAACCCGAGGAGCATGTTCGCGAAGTGGGCGTTGGCCGAGCGGATTCCGCCGGCGAGCAGGGTGCCGAGCAGGTTCTTGCGGATGTTCAGCTCGGTGATCCTGGCGGCCGTGGTGTGCAGGACGCGTTCGACCACGTCACGCGGCACGAGCAGTTCGGTGACCACGTTCTTGCCGCGGCCGAGGATGCCGTTGATCGCGGTCGCTTTCTTGTCCGTGCAGTAGTTCCCGGAGATCGATCCGTAGGAGATGCCCGGGATCGTCTTCAGCAGATGTCCCAGGAGCACGTCGGAGGCGAGGGTGGCCATGTTGTGGCCGGAGGCGTCGCCGGTGGAGAACTCGAAGCGGATGAACAGCAGGTTGGCGTTGATCTCGTGGCGGATGCCGATCAGTTCGGCGAACCTGCTGGAGGTGCGTACCAGTTCGCTCAGTTCGCCGATGCGGGCGTCGATGGTCCGTGCGGCGGTGAGTGCGGTCTGTGCGTCGGCTGCCTCGACGAGCACCGAGCGGGTCATCCGCTCGTCGACGAGGGTGGCGACGATGCCCTGTTCGGCCAGCATGGAGACTTTCGCGCCGCGGCCCACGGAGGGCCACAGCGGCGACTCGTAGGTGGCCAGGGGGACCTGGGTCTCGGTGGTGGCGACGTTCCCCGAGATGCGTACGGGTCCCACCCAGCGCATGGGGACCCCGGCGATCGCGTGCGCCTCAGTCATCGTGTGCTTCCCGTCATCTCGTGGAGGGCGGCCGGGCTGCCGGAGCGCCGGGCCAGCGGCCGGGTGTCGATGCCCCGGTCGGCGCAGAAGGACCGCAGGTCGCCGTGGAGGAGCACGTCGCAGCGCGTCAGGTCGGCCGGGGTGCGCGCGCCGAGCATCGTCTGCAGCGCCGCCAGCTGGTCGAGCCAGGTGGCGAGCTGCGCGATCAGCGCGGACACGCCGCCGTCGAGGAGGGTGCGCAGGAATCCCCCGGACGCGCCGACGCCGGCGGCGCCGAGCGCCAGGGCGCGGGCGACGTCGAGCGGGTTGCGCACGCCGCCGGAGGCGAGGACGGGCAGGAGGCAGCCCTGGGCGTCCAGGAGGCAGGCGGCGGTGGACTGTCCCCAGCCGTGGAGGTAGGCGTAGTCGGCGAGTTGGCGCCGGCCGTTCTCGATGCGGGCGAAGTCCGTGCCGCCGCGGCCGCCGAGGTCGGCGACCCGCACGCCCAGGTTCTTCAGCGTCGCGACGGTCTCCCGGCTCAGCCCGAATCCGACCTCCTTGACGATCACGGGAACCTCGACGGCGGCGGCGATCTTCTCGATCTGTCCGGCCCAGGAGGCGAAGGAGCGGTCTCCTTCGGGCATCACCGTTTCCTGCACGGTGTTGACGTGGATCTGCAGGGCGTCGGCCCGCAGCAGGCCGACGGCGCGCTGTGCGTTGTCGGCGGAGGCCGTGGCGTTGATGTTGGCCATGACGAACCCGTCGGGGTTCTCCTCGCGCAGCACGCTGAAGGTGCCGGCGCAGGAGGGGTCCTTGAAGTAGGCGCTCATGGATCCCGACGCGATGGGCACGCCGGTCTCGCGGGCGGCGATGGCCAGGTCCCGGTTGATGAGGCCGGTGTTCTCGCTGCCGCCGGTCATCGCGTTGATGTAGAGCGGTACCGGCCAGGAGATGCCGGCGAAGGTCGTGGCCAGGGAGACGTCCGGCCGGTCGATGCCGGCCAGGGCGTGGTGGACGAACGACACTTCGTCGAACTGGTTGTGTCCGCTGTGCTCGCGCTGCTGGTCGGCGGCGAGCCGGACGTGGTCGTCCTTGCGTTGTGCGATCATTCCTCGTTCCCTTCCGCGGCGGGACGGACCGGCAGGGGCAGCACCCCGGCCGTGGCCCACCGTTCCCGCACTTGATCGATGTCCCGCGGGGCTTCGGCGTCCAGCAGGGCGATGCCGCAGTCGCCGCCGCCGGCCCCGGAGGGCTTGGCCGCGCCGCCGGCGGCTTCGGCGGCGTCGCACAGCGCTGTCAGGGGGGGCGTGAAGATGCCCAGGCCGACCTCGTCGTCCAGTCGGGCCAGCTCGCGGCGGGCCCGCCGGATCTGTTCCAGCAGGCTTCGGCGGTCTCCTTGTTCGAGTGCGGCGGCGCAGGCGTGCACGCAGTCGGTGGTGGTCTCGACGAACGTGCGGTGGGAGGCGCTGCCGCGCCAGGTCCGCCGGTCCAGGTCGGAGACGAGGGCGGCGGTGGAGGCGGGTGTCCCGGTCCAGCCGACCTGCAACGACAGTCCTGCGGGCGCCGGCAGCCGGCGCGCCGCGAAGTGCGGCCAGGGTGCGCGCAGGGCCTCCTGGACGCCGTGGCGGCGGGCCAGGTCGCGCACGGCGGCCCGGTCGGGTGCCTGGTAGGCGATCCAGCCGCCCCATGTGCTGGCGGCGAGGTCGCCTCCGGAGGCGCGGGGGTCGATCTCGGCGGTGGCGAGCAGGGCCAGCCGGAAGCGGTCCTCGGGCGGGAGCTGTAGGCCGCAGAAGGCGGCGACGGCGGCGACGGCGGCGACGGTCACCGCGCCGCTGGAGCCCAGCCCGTACTTGGTGCCGTTGTCGTGCAGGCCGCTTTCGACGCGGAGGCCGAATCCCGGTACGGGCAGGCCGCGTTCGGTCAGCAGCCGGGCCACCGTCTCGGTCGCCGAGACCACGTGGGCCAGGCCGGCGGGCGCGCCGGGCCCGTCGTGCGTGCCGAGCCGGGCGCCGTGCCATCGCAGGCGTACCGCTCGCGGGCCGAGGTCGGAGGTGAACTCGATGCCGGTGCCGGGCAGGCCGGTGACGGTGACGGTGACGTAGCGGTCGACCGCAACCAGGATCGCCGGGTTGCCGGGGTCGACGACCGCGTACTCGCCCGCGACGAACAGCTTGCCCGGCGCGCGCCGGACGACCGTTCCCCCAGGGGTCATTGTGTGTCCTCGGGCAGCAGGCGGGCGCCCCGGCCCGGCCCGGCGACGAGGACCGGGCCGCCCGGGGCGGCGCCGCGCAGCGTGTGGGCCACCCGGTCGGCGTCCGCGCGGTGGCAGAGCACCTTGACGTTCGGCCCGGCGTCCATGGTCGCGTAGGCGCTGACGCCGTCGCGGCGCAGCTGGAGCACGCTGTCGAGGACGGTGAGCGTGGCCGGTGCCAGGTAGCGCACCGCCGGGCGGGCGGCCAGCATCGTCGCGTGCATGCCGAGCGCGTTGCGTTCCGCGATCTCCCCCACCGCGTCGAGGTCGGCCCGCGCCAGCGCCGCGCGCATCTCGCTCAGGTCGTCCCTGCTGGAGAGCGCCCACGGTTCGTACAGCGGGGAGGTGTCGACGGTGCGCCGCATGGCTTCACGGCTGGAGACGGCCTTGGGGCCCGCGTTGACGACGGCGATGACCAGGGCGGGGTCGAGGCCGGGGGCGGGCACCGGTTCCGCGTAGGAGCCGAGGTCGGCCTGTGCCGGGGTGGCGGTGGGTGGGCCGGCGTGCCACAGCGCGAAGCCTGCGAAGATCGACCGGGATGCCGAGCCGGATCCGCGCCGGGCCAGGCGCGAGTGCGCGGTGGCGTCCAGGTCGAGGCCGTACGCGGCGGCGGCGGCGACGGCCAGGGCGGCGAAGCCGCTCGCGGAGGACGCCAGGCCCGCCCCGGTGGGGACGGTGTTGTGGCTGTCCACGACGGCGCGCAGCGGCCGGCCGGCCCGGGCCCGTACCAGGTCGAGGAAGGAGACGACGCGGCGCAGCGCCTCGCCTTCGGCGGGTACGCCGCCGAGTGTGACGTGGTCGTGGTCCGCGTCGGGGGCGAGGCGGACGCGGGTGGTCGTGGGGTAGATGTCCAGGGTCATCGACAGGCTGTCGACCCGTGGCAGGACCAGCTGCTCGTCGCGTTTGCCCCAGTACTTGACGAGGGCGATGTTGGGATGCGCGACGGCGGTGGCGTCTCCCGGGCCGCTCTGCGGCGGCGGGGCGGTCGTGGTGCGGTGTTCAGCGCGCATGGTCGGCAAGCCCTCTCAGCGGTACGACCCAGGTCTGTACGGCGCCGGCTTCGTGCAGCTGCCGGGTGACCTCTCTTGCCTGTACCGGCTGGGTCAGGGCGATCACGCAGCCGCCCAGGCCGCCTCCGGTGATCTTGGCGCCGAGGCTGCCCGCGGTGAGCGCGGCCTCGACCAGGGCGTCGATCCTCTTGGTGCTGAGGCCGGCCGCGCGCAGCAGGTCGTGGTAGTCGGTCAGCCGTGCGCCCAGCCGTTCCGGCCGGCCGCCGGCGAGGGCGTGTCTGGCCTCGTCGGTCAGCCGCGAGGCGCGGCGCACGAAACGCTCCTGGGCTCCGGCGTGCTGCTGGAATCCCTCGCGCAGCAGCTCGACGGCGTCCTTGGTCCTGCCCACGACGCCGCTGTCGGCGATGATGAACAAGCCGTCGCAGCCGATGCTGAGTTCCTCGCTGCGGCCCGCCTGGAACAGCAGCGGGGCCAGCGCGCCGACGGCCCGCGCGTCGACGCCGCTGGAGCGGCCGTGGGCCACGTTCTCGGCCGTCTGCACCAGGTCGTAGGCGGCGGCCTCGGTCAGGTCGCGGCCGAAGAGGTCGGCGAGGGCGAAGACGACCGCGCGGGCGCAGGCCGCGCTGGAGCCCAGGCCCCGGCCGTGCGGGATCGCGCCGTCGATGATCACGTCGAGGTGCGGGCTGCCGGCCACGTCCATGGCCGCCTTGAACTCGGTGGTCAGCCGGCGCAGGCTGTCGGAGGCCTGGGTCATCATCGGCCGCGACGGGGAGCCGGTCATCGTGAAGGAGACATCGCCCGGATCGTCGCCGGCGTGGGAGGACCAGCCGGCGCTCGCCGTGACCGTCAGCTGCGGTACCGGCAGCGCGAGCGCCGGCGCCCCGTACACGACCGCGTGCTCTCCCAGCAGAATGGCCTTGGCGTGGGCGCGGCCGATGCCGACCGAGCGAGCCCGGTGGTTTTCTGACACCCCCTCCGCTGAGGTCGGTAGGGTCAACGCGCTCAGCTCCCCTGGTCGGTTCTGCATGGAGATCGCGGTATCCAGTTCTGGAAAGGAATGAAGCACGACGTCAGGTCCGGGAGTGCCGGGCGCAGGCCGTCCGCGCCGGGTCCCGCGTCGCTGCGCGCGCCGCGGAGCAGGAGGGCGTGGCCCCTCGTGCGGCGGTGGGGGGCGCGGCGGGAGCGTTCAGCGGTGGCCGGCGCCGCGCGGGAGGCGGCAGCGGCAGCGGCCGTGCGTCGTGCCCGCGGGCGCCGCGGCGTGCCGGTGCCCGAGGTGTGCCGGCACGCCGGGCGCGGTTCAGACGGATCCGCCGGCCGGCACGGATTCGGTGCTGCGGGGTGCGACCGGCGCGGGCCGCTTCCTGCTGCGGCTCCAGCGGCGCATCACCGGCTGTTCCACCAGGCTGAACAGCAGCCATGCGGCCAGCAGGTTCGCCGCGAACAGCACGCTCAGCATGCCGAGGGCCGGCAGGGTGTCGTAGGTACGCGCTCCGAACACCTCGGGCCGGCCGTAGAAGATCACCAGTCCCTGGACGAGGTAGAAGGCGAAGGAGACGCTTCCCAGCCAGACCATGGTCCGGCTGCTGAGCCAGCCGTTCCTGCCCCGCAGGTCCGATGTGGCCGCGGCGCAGATGATCATGCCGACCGGGACGATCGTGGCGAGGCTGAAGTTGTAGGGGCTCGGGACGACGAGCGCGACCCAGTATCCGCCGGCGAAGAGGGCCGCCGAGGGCAGCAGGCCGATCCGCGGCCACAGGTCCGCGGCGACGATGCGCGCCAGGATCATCCCCAGCACGAACTCGAACAGGCGCGGCGGCGGGAACCCGTAGCTGAACCACAGCTGGTTGGTCGTCAGGCCGTATCCCGGCACCGGGACACCGCCGGGGATGAACCGCGTCACCAGCGTCACGCCGGCCACGCCGGCGACCATCGCGGCGGCCCACAGCCACAGCCTGCGCTGCGCGATCCGCCGCACCAGGATGATGAACAGCGGGAACAGGGCGTAGAAGAGCACTTCCGAACACAGTGACCAGGCCGGGAGGTTGACGCTGGACACGGTCTCGGGCCGGTTGCTGAAGTTGTGCACCAGCAGGAGGTTCGGCAGCCAGGCGTGCACCGGGCTGGAGGAGGCGAACAGCCACATCGCCAGCGCCCAGGTGACGATGTGGTTGGGGTAGATCTTCAGTACCCTGCGCCGCCAGAACCCCGTGACCGGGTCCCCCTGGGTCGCCGACCAGGTGAGGACGAAGCCGCTGAGGACGAAGAAGAAGGACACGCCGATGGGGCCGGCGAACTGGAAGAAGTCGGCCAGCGGCTTGGCGATGTCCTGGTCGTTGAAGAAGCTGATCGGGGCGGTCGGCCGCAGGGGGCCTGCGAGCAGCGTGGCGTGGGTGAGGAACACGAGCATGGCGGCCAGGAACCTGAGGCCGGTGAGCGAGGGGAGCGATTCCCTGCGCTGTGGTGGGCCGCTGACGGTCGATGCGGCGGTTCGGTCTGCCATCGGCGTACTGCCTTTCGGTCAAAGAGGCGCCTGCTGAGCGGTCGGCGTGCGGCGCGTTCGCGCAGAAGGCGCGCCGCGCGGTCGGTCGTGTCGGGGTGGCTGCCGGGCAGGCGCCGGTCGGGGACGTGTGCTGCGTGGCCAGGGCACTGTTGCGGGCCCGCCGCGGTGAACTCCGTGTCCGCGCAGGCCTGTTGCACGGGCGCCGGGCGGTGGGGGCGTGGCGGGCGGGGCGGCGCCCGGGGGGACCTGGTGGGCGGTCCCGCGGTGCCGGGGCACCGAAGGCGGGTGGCCCGGACGGGTGACCGGATACGGGTGACCGGATACGGGTGACCGGATACGGGTGACCGGATACGGGTGACCGGATACGGGTGCGGGTGCGGGTGCGGGTGCGGGTGCGGAAGGCCGCGGGGTCGCACGGCAGGGCCAGGGCGTGCCCGGCCCCCGCACGGCCGCTCAGGGCATCAGGGCACGCCCCCGCTCCCGGGGACGGCGGCACAGAGAGCACCACGGCATGCGGGGAGGAAAGGGGAGGAAATCCGGTGCCGTACGGGCATGGACTCGGTCTCGCCTACAGCGACCGGCCGGTACGGTGCTCAGCCCGCCGGCTTGGAGCGGTCTCCAGGCAGGGCTGACGTACGGGAATAGTGACACGGGTGGCGGCCCCGCGCCAAGGGCCCCTGAAAGTGACGCGGGTCACTCCCCCGCGGTGCCGCGGCGGGCGGGCGCAGCGCGGACGCGGCGCACGCCGCCTGGCGTGCGCCGCGTCCGGCTCCGGCTGTGCGTGGGGTGCTATGCGCACCGCTGCGGCGGCCGGGCGGGGGCGGGGCGCCGTGCCCCGGCCCGCGTGCGGCTCACCTGGCGGCGCCGGTGGCGGTGGGCTCGGCCGCCGCCTGGCCGGTGGCCGCTTCGGCGGCTTCGGCGATCGGGTCGCGCATCTCGGCGTCCACCTTCTCCAGCAGCGCCAGGATGAACAGCGCTCCGGCGGCCAGTACGCCGGCGCCGATGCGGAACGCCAGCGCGTATCCGTCGGTCTGCGCGACCTGCGGGAGTGTTCCGTCCTCGATGTGGTCGCCGGCGTAGCGGAAGGCGAAGGGGACCAGGGTGGCCAGGCCGAGCGCCGCTCCGACCTGCTGCATGGCGGTCTGGACGCCGGAGGCCAGACCGGAGTCCTGGCCGGTGACCTCGTGCAGCGCTCCGTTGATCAGGGCCGGGTAGGCGAGGCCGTTGCAGAAGCCGAACAGGAGCAGCCCGGGCATGAACCCGCTGACGAAGGAGGCGTCGGGGGCGAAGCCGGCGGCGGCGACGAACAGGGCCACGGCGCCGCCGAGGAACGCGGTGGCCATCACCGCCTTCACGCCGACGCGGGGCATCAGCACGGTGGACACGCCCGCGCCGACGAGCGCCGTGACGGTCAGCGGGATGTAGGCCAGCCCGGTCTTCATCGGGGAATAGTCGTGCACCTGCTGGACGTACAGGGTGAACAGGAACATGTAGGTGAAGAACGCGGCGAAAATGGCCACGGTCACGACGTTGGTCGTCACCCGGGTGCGGTTGCCGAAGAACCGCAGGGGGATCATCGGGTCCTCGGTACGGGCCTCCCACACGACCATGAAGACCAGCAGGGCGATCCCGCCCAGCAGCGGCAGCAGCACGCGCCCGGAGCCCCACGGATGGTCGGCGGCCTGCAGCAGGCCGTACACCACCGCGGCCAGGCCGGTGGTGGCGGTGACCGCTCCGACCGCGTCGAGCCGGCGGCCGTCGCGGGCCACCGCCTTCTCCGACATCACGCGGCCCACCATGATCAGCGCGGCCACCGCGATGGGGACGTTGATGAAGAAGATCCACCGCCAGCTCACCAGGTCGGTCACGGCTCCGCCGACGACCGAGCCGACCGACCCGGCCACCGCCGACAGGCCGCCCCAGATGCCCAGGGCCCGCATCCGCTCCTTGCGGTCGGAGAACAGCACGGGGATCAGGCCGAGCGCCGCCGGGCCGGCCAGCGCCTCGCCCAGGCCCTGGACGAAGCGGCTGGCGACCAGCATCCAGGACTCGGTGGCGGCGCCGCAGACGGCCGACGACACGCCGAACACCAGCACGCCGACCATGAACATCCGCCGGCGGCCGAACATGTCGGCCAGCCGCCCGCCCAGCAGCAGGAACCCGCCGGCCACCAGCACATAAGCATTGACCACCCAGGCGAGTCCCCCGTGGGAGAAGCCCAGGTCGCTCTGGATGTCGGGGAGGGCGACGTTCACCACGGTGATGTCCATGACGAGCATGAACTGCATGGCCGCCAGTACGGTCAGCGCCAGCCAACGCCGGGGGTCGGCACCGGCGGGGCTGCCGGCCCCGCCTTGTGATTCTTTGCCCACGGTAGTCACTGCCTTGCGTCTCCTCGAATGATCAGCGGCCGAAAGGGGGGCCGCCGGGTGGACGTTGCCGACCGCCGTGCCGGTGCGCGCGCCGGCAGGGGTCTGTACTACGACGACGCTGCGCCCCGGAATGTGAGGCCCCGCGCCGATCCGGTGGCCGGTGCGCCGCCCGGGACGGCCGCAGAAGGCCCCTGGCACGGGCCCTCTTCCCGCTCTGCGCGGGCGGCGCGCACCAGGTCCGGGGCCGGAAGGCCGGGCCGGCGGTCCACCCCGCCGGCCCGGCGCCTGAGACATGCTGCGAAAGGCCGCGCCGGGAGCATCCGCGGTGCACGGCCGAGGTGTTGCGGGTCGGGCGGGTAAGGGGGAAGGGCGTTCACCGGGCTGCGGGCCGGGCCGTCCGGGCGGCTGCCGCGGACAGGCGGGCGGACAGGCGGGCAGGCAGGCAGGCGGGCGGGCGGTGAACGCGGGGGCGAGGAGGGGCGGGCGGGGGCGCCGGGGGCCGTTTCCGGCTCCGCGGCGCCGGGCCCGGCGCCGCCTCCTAGCCGACCAGGTAGCGCTGGATCGTGGGGGCGAAGACGTCGACGATGTCGTCCGCCGTCGCCGACGCGACCGGCTCGAGTTCCACGATGTAGCGCAGGACGACCAGGCCCCACACCTGTGCCTGTGCCGCGTTGATGTTCAGCGCCGGCACCTCGAGGAGTTCCGCGACCTGGTTGATGTCCATCGCCTGGGACACCCCGAGCGCCTTGCCCAGCTGGGTGAAGATCTGGGAGGACTGGGAGGACATGAAGTCGCGCATCTGGGCCGCGCCCGCCTCGCTGGTCAGCGCGGCGAGCAGGCCCTCGAGCAGCCGCGGCCTGATCTGCGGGTCCTCCCACTGCTTCAGGGAGGCCCGCAGGAGTCCCTCGGCCATCCGCTCGCGCTGCCCGGTGAGTGACGCCGCCCCGGCCTGCGCGAGTGCGCCCCCCAGCGCGGTCAGGGCGGCCGACCCCGCGTCGATCTCAGTGGTTTCGGACACAGTTCCCTCCAGTGTCATGTCGACAGGAGCCTCGTACACAAAAGGACTTCCGCAACGCCGCCGATCGTGGGGGCGTGGAACACCATCGTCACGCATGCCCGCTTGCCGTCTGCTTGACCTGCGCTTGACTTGCGCTTGGGGTTCCTGCGGTGGTGGCGCCGGGGCGGTGCGGCGGGCGGGACGGGCTGCGGGAACTCACCGGCGGGCGGTGCTCACACGGGCTGCCCGGTGAGCTGCTGCAGCAGCTTGCGCATCAGGGGCGAGAGCCGGCAGTACGGCCCGAGGTTCAGGTACTGCCCGTCGGCGGTCCATTTGACGGCCGCGATGACGATGGGCGGGCCCGCGTACGTGCGCCGGGAACCGTTCACGAACTTCTCGACCTCCGGCTCGACGGGGACCGGCAGGTGCGAGGGGTCCCAGCCGCGCACCGGTGAAGGGGCGTAGCAGATCCGCTCGATCCGGGAGGAGTCCCAGCCGAGGGTGACGTAGACGCGGAAGGACTTTTGGGCGAACTCCAGCATCTTCCCGCTCGGTTCCGGCAGGCCGAGCTCGCGGTGCAGTTCCAAGATGTTCTGCGCGGTGCGGAATTCCTCGGGAAGGTGGGCGAAGTAGAGGTTGACCGTCTTGCGCTGGTAGTCGATCCCGATCATCGCCACGTCGGTGAGGTGGTGGCGGGCGAAGAGGTCTGTGTTGTCGGCCAGCGCCGGCGGCATGGAGGGGATGTCCGCGAGCTGCGACAGCCCCAGCAGGTCGAAGGGGAAGTGCGCGTAGATCTTGCTGAAGCCGCTGACGACTCCGCAGTCGATGAGGTGCTCGGTGACGGGGACCCGGGCCTGGATGTCCGCGAGCAGGGTGCCGGCGGGGTGGTCGGTGTCCGTGACGAAGCCGTTCGCCACGGCGACGGCGTAGGGGTCGACGGTCCCGGAAGGCACCGTGATGGTGTAGTCGAGATCTGCGGGAGGGTGCTCGACGGTCGACACGCTGAGCACGATCCCGGCCTGCGGGAGAGCCTTCTCGTACGCGCTCAGGACCGGCCAGACCGTCTCTCGTGAGCAGGGCGTTCCCGCCAGCCGAGCCGATTCCTCGATGGCCGCGTACACGTCTTCGGCCACAGTGGCTTTGGACATTCATCCTCCAAGTGCCCATGGGTTGCTGTTTGCAGCAGGGGTCCCGCGGGGGGCGGGGTCTGTGAGGGGGCGGGTGCCCGGTCGCTCATCCCCGCCGGCCGTCCGTTCGACGCCTGCCGGCGCCGGGGCTGCGCCAGGCCGCGAGGCGCGCCCGCGCCGAGGAGCGTGCCGGCCACACTTCCCGGGCGTGCCGGCGTTCCTCCTCGGACAGCGGGATGTCCGCGCGCAGGCGTTCGGGGTGGGCGGGCGGCGGCCCGGCGCGTGTCCCGGCCGCGCGTGCGGGAAGGCGCTGCGCGGGTGCGGGAGTCGCGTACTGGTGGGCGAGGGGGCCGACGTAGAGGGCCCCGAAGACCGTCAGGCAGTGCAGGAGCGTGCGCAGGCAGTGGGCCGGTGTCCACCGGACTCCGTGCCGCCGCGGTGTCATGTCCGCCCTCCTCGTCGGGTGGGGCGAGCCGTGGCGGCGGGACGCGGGGCGGCGCGTCCCGCCGGCGGTCGGCTCAGTAGCGGTAGTGGTCCGGCTTGTAGGGGCCTTCGGCGTCGATGCCGAGGTAGGCGGCCTGCTCGGGACGGAGGGTGGTCAGCTTGACGCCGAGTGCGTCCAGGTGGAGGCGGGCGACCTTCTCGTCGAGGTGCTTGGGCAGCACGTAGACGTCGGTCGGGTACTCCTCGGGCTTGGTGAACAGCTCGATCTGGGCCAGCGTCTGGTCGGCGAAGGAGTTGGACATCACGAACGACGGGTGGCCGGTGGCGTTGCCCAGGTTCAGCAGGCGGCCCTCGGACAGCACGATGAGGACCTTGCCGTCGGGGAACTTCCAGGTGTGGACCTGCGGCTTGACCTCGTCCTTGACGATGCCGTCGATCTTCGCCAGGCCGGCCATGTCGATCTCGTTGTCGAAGTGGCCGATGTTCCCCACGATCGCCTGGTGCTTCATCCTGGCCATGTCGGCGGCCATGATGATGTCCTTGTTGCCGGTCGTGGTGACGAAGATGTCGGCCGTCTCGACGACCTCGTCGAGCGTGGTCACCTGGTAGCCGTCCATCGCCGCCTGGAGCGCGCAGATCGGGTCGATCTCCGTGACGATCACCCGGGCGCCCTGGCCGCGCAGCGACTCCGCACAGCCCTTGCCCACATCGCCGTAACCGAAGACGACCGCGGTCTTGCCGCCGATCAGGACATCGGTGGCACGGTTGATGCCGTCGATCAGGGAATGCCGACAGCCGTACTTGTTGTCGAACTTCGACTTGGTGACCGCGTCGTTGACGTTGATCGCCGGGAACAGCAGGCTCCCGTCACGGTGCATCTCGTACAGCCGGTGCACACCCGTCGTGGTCTCCTCGGTCACGCCGCGGATCTCCGAGGCCAGCTGCGTCCACTTCTGCGAGCCGTCACTGATGGTGCGGTGCAGGAGCTCGAGGACGACCCGGTGCTCGTCGTTGTCCGCCGTGTCGACGGCCGGGACCTTGCCGTCCTTCTCGTACTCGACGCCCTTGTGGACCAGGAGGGTGGCGTCACCGCCGTCGTCCAGGATCATGTTCGGGCCGCCGGTAGGGCTGTTCGGCCAGGTCAGGGCCTGCTCCGTGCACCACCAGTACTCCTCCAGCGTCTCGCCCTTCCAGGCGAAGACCGGGACGCCCTGCGGGTTCTCGGGCGTGCCGTTCGGGCCCACCGCGATCGCGGCGGCCGCGTGGTCCTGGGTGGAGAAGATGTTGCAGGACACCCAGCGGACCTCGGCGCCCAGGGCGACCAGGGTCTCGATCAGGACGGCGGTCTGCACGGTCATGTGCAGCGAGCCCATGATCCGGGCGCCGGCCAGCGGCTGGGTGGCGGCGTACTCCTTGCGGATCGACATCAGGCCGGGCATCTCGTGCTCGGCCAGGGTGATCTCCTTGCGGCCGAACGCGGCCAGGGAGAGGTCGGCGACCTTGAAGTCGGTGGGCTCAGCAGGCATGGAGGATCCTTGCGCTCGGCGAACTCAGGACGTTGCGGTGGATGTCCAGTGCCGCCGTGGACTTGTTGAGGGTGATGTAGTGCAGGCCGGGTGCGCCCTCGGCGAGAAGGCGTTCGGCCATGGCGGTGGCGTACTCGACGCCGATGCGGTGCGCGTCTCGCGGGTCGTCGCGGGCCGCGTGCAGGCGGGCGGCGAGGTCCTCGGGGAAGGCCGCGTCGCAGAGTTCGGCGAAGCGGGCGATCTGCCGGTGGTCGGTGGCCGGCATGATCTCCGGGATGATCGGGATGTCGCAGCCGGCGGCCGCGACCCGGTCGCGCAGCCGCAGGTAGTCCTCCACGTGGAAGAACATCTGCGTGATCGCGTAGTCGGCGCCCGCCCGGCACTTGGCGACGAAGTGCCGGATGTCGGACTCCCAGTCGCGCGAGCGGGGGTGGCGCTCGGGGAACGCGGCCACCCCGATCCTGAAGTCGCCCAGCGAGCGGACCAGTTCGACCAGTTGACTGGCGTAGGCGAAGCCCTGCGGGTGCGCCGTCCAGGCGCCCTTGGGGTCGCCCGGCGGGTCGCCGCGCAGCACCAGGACGTCGCGGATGCCGGCGTCCGCGTAGCGGCCGATGATGTGGCGCAGTTCGGCGACCGGGTGGCCGACGGCGGTCAGGTGGGCGACGGGGCGCAGGGTCGTCTCGGCGGCGATGCGCCGGGTGACGGCCACCGTGCGGTCCCGGGAGGAGCCGCCGGCGCCGTAGGTCACGGACACGAAGTCCGGGCGCAGCGGCTCGATCCGGCGGATCGCCTTCCACAGGGTCTGCTCCCCGGCGGCCGTCTTCGGCGGGAAGAACTCGAAGGAGAACGTCGTCGCGGGCGGCCTTGCGCCGCCGGGGCGGTCCGGCTGCGGGGCGGCCGGCTGCGGCAGGTGCCGTGGCGCGGGGGCCTGTTCCCGGACGCCCGTGCCCCTCGCGCCTCTCGCGCCTGCGGCGGGGCGGGGCCGGCCGGGGGTCATGACACGCCTGCCAGGCGGGGTTCGGCGGCGCGGGCGGCGTCGTCTCCGTAGGTGCGGCCGATGCGGTCGATCAGGTCGGCGGCGAGGAGTTTGTACTCCTGGGTGCCGACCGATTCCAGCACGGTGGTGGCCAGGGCGCAGCCGAGCCGGGCGGCCTGCTCGGGCGGCCACTGCCAGGCCAGTCCGGCCAGGAATCCGGCCCGGAAGGCGTCGCCGGCGCCGGTGGGGTCGGCGATCTTCTCGGCGGGCACGGCCGGTATGTGCAGGCGGGGGGTGCCGGAGCGGGCCAGGGTCACCCCGTCGGCGCCCAGGGTGGTGATCCAGGTGCCGGCCCGCTCGAGGAGGTCCTCCTCGCTCCAGCCGGTGCGTTCCCTCAGCAGGGCGGCCTCGTAGGCGTTGGTGAACAGCCAGGTCGCTCCCTCGACCAGCCGGCGGGCCTGTTCGCGGTCGAGGCGGGCCAGTTGCTGGGAGGGGTCGGCGGCGACGGGGATGCCCAGGCGGTGGGCGGTGGCGGTGTGCCGCAGCATGGCCGCGGGGTCGTCGGCGCCGACGAGGACGAGTGCCAGGCCGGTGCGGCGGGCGGTGTCGGCCAGGTCGATGTCCGCGGCCTCGGCCATGGCGCCGGCGTAGAAGGTGGCGATCTGGTTCTGGTCGGCGTCGGTGGTGCACACGAAACGCGCGGTGTGCAGGGTGTCGCTGACCCGCACCGCGGAGGTGTCGACTCCGGCGGCCCGCAGCCAGGCGCCGTACTCGGCGAAGTCCGTGCCCGCCGCGCCGACCAGGAGCGGGTCGCAGCCCAGCAGGCCGAGGCCGAAGGCGATGTTGGCGGCGACGCCGCCGCGGTGCACCTCCAGCCGGTCGGCGAGGAAGGACAGGGAGACCCGCTCCAGTTGATCCTTGATCAGCTGTTCGGTGAAGCGTCCGGGAAACACCATCAGGTGGTCGGTCGCGATCGATCCGGTCACGGCGATACGCACGGCACGTGCTCCTTGGGCTCCTGGCGGGGCGGTCCGGCCGGTGTCCGGGGCGGCGAGTGGGCCGGCGGGCAGAGAAAGCGGGAGCGGAGAAAAACGGGAACGGAGAAACGGGAAGGGGAAAGCGGGAGTGGAGGAAGCGGGAGTGGAGGAAGCGGGGAGCGGTGGGACGGGGGGTGCCACCGCTCCCCGCCGGTCTGGGCGCCGCGGTGTTCCGCGGGGCTGTCCGGTCAGCCGGCGGCGACCGCCGCGCGCAGGGCGTCGGCTCGGTCGGTGCGCTCCCAGGTGAAATCCGCCAGCTCGCGGCCGAAGTGGCCGTAGGCGGCGGTCTGGGCGTAGATCGGGCGCAGCAGGTCGAGGTCGCGGATGATCGCGGCGGGGCGCAGGTCGAAGACGGCCGTGATGGCGTCCTCGATCTTCCGGGCGGCGACCGTGCTGGTGTTGAAGGTCTCCACGAACAGGCCGACCGGTTCGGCCTTGCCGATCGCGTACGCCACCTGTACCTCGCAGCGCGTGGCGAGGCCGGCGGCGACGACGTTCTTGGCGACCCAGCGCATCGCGTAGGCGGCGCTGCGGTCGACCTTGGAGGGGTCCTTGCCGGAGAAGGCGCCGCCGCCGTGGCGGGCCATGCCGCCGTAGGTGTCGATGATGATCTTGCGGCCGGTGAGGCCGGCGTCGCCCATCGGGCCGCCGATCTCGAAGCGGCCGGTGGGGTTGACCAGGAGGCGGTAGTCGTCGGTCTCGAGTTTGATGCCGTCGTCGGCGAGGCGGGCCAGGACGGGTTCGACGACGTGGGTGCGGATGTCGGGGGTGAGCAGGGCGTCGAGGTCGATGTCGCTCGCGTGCTGGGAGGAGACCACGACGGTGTCCAGGCGGACCGGGCGGGCGCCCTCGTACTCGACGGTGACCTGGGTCTTGCCGTCCGGGCGCAGGTAGGGGACGGTGCCGTCCTTGCGGACCTCGGTCAGGCGGCGGGCCAGGCGGTGGGCCAGCTCGATCGGCAGCGGCATCAGGGTGGGGGTCTCGTCGCTGGCGTAGCCGAACATCAGGCCCTGGTCGCCGGCGCCCTGGCGGTCCAGGTCGTCCTCGTCGTGCTCGGTGCGGCCGGTGTCGACGCGGACCTCGTAGGCGGTGTCGACGCCCTGGGCGATGTCGGCCGACTGGGCGCCGATGGAGACCGAGACGCCGCAGGAGGCGCCGTCGAATCCCTTGGCCGAGGAGTCGTAGCCGATGTCGAGGATCTTCTGGCGGACCAGGGTGGCGATGTCGGCGTAGGCGGAGGTCGTCACCTCGCCGGCGATGTGCACCTGGCCGGTGGTGATCAGGGTTTCGACCGCGACGCGGGAGGCGGGGTCCTGGCGCAGCAGTGCGTCCAGGACGGTGTCGCTGATCTGGTCGGCGATCTTGTCGGGGTGTCCCTCGGTCACGGATTCCGAGGTGAACAGGCGGCGGGACATGACAGCTCCAAGAGACTGGGGTGGTGGACACACGCCGGTGACGGGCACGCGCAGCCGTCGGGGTGCCGGATCAGGTGTGTGCGCCCTTGGCCGACAGCAGTCCGGCGACCTCGGCCGCCGTGCCGGCGGCGGCCAGTTCGTCCGCGGCCACGTCGATGTCGTACTGCTTCGCCAGGATGACCGCGAACTCGATGAGGACCAGGGAATCCAGGTCGAGACTCTCGAAATCGGTGTCGGCCGTCGTTTCGGGGGGGACGTCGAAGTGCGTCTTCAGAACGTCGAGTACGGGCTCGGGCTGTATGCCGGTCCGTATCGTCATGGGATTTCCTTTCCAGGCGTCGTCGGTGCTGTCAGGCGGGGGTGATCGGCGGCCAGGTCAGGGCGATGGAGCCCCATGCCAGGCCGGCGCCGAAGGCGGTCAGCAGCAGCCGGTCGTGGGGCCGGAACCGGTTGCGGGCGGCGGCGTCGGCCAGGGCGAGCGGGATGGAGGCGGCCGCGGTGTTGCCCGCTTCTTCGATGTGGGAGACCACGCGCTGTCTGTCCACGCCCAGTTGCTGCGCCAGGCTGTGCAGGATGCGCAGGTTCGCCTGGTGGCCGACCACATGGTCGATCTGGCCGACGTTCCAGCCCGCTTTGTCCAGGGCCGCGGCCGAGGACCGTTCCATCCCGTGGACGGCCTGGACGAAGATCTCCTTGCCGCGCATGTGGATGTAGTGGCCGTCCGGGTGCGGTTCGCGGCCGGTGGCGCGCTGGCGGGAGCCGCCGTCCGGGATGGTGGCCAGGTCCCTGCCGGTGCCGTCGGCGCCCAGGTCGACGGCCAGGACGGCGCCGGGCTCGTCGGTGGTTCCGGCGCGCAGGACGACGGCGCCGGCGCCGTCGCCGAAGATGACGGCGGTGCCGCGGTCGGCGGGGTTGAGGACGGTGGAGAAGACCTCGGCGCCGATGACGAGGACGCGTTCGGCGTGCCCGGCGACGAGCGCGGCGGTCGCGGTGGCGAGCGCGTAGACGAATCCCGAGCATCCGGCTGCCATGTCGAAGGCGGCGGCCGGGCCGAGGCCGAGGCGGGCCGCGACGTCCGGCGCGGTGGCGGGCAGCGGGTGGTCGGGGGTCGAGGTGGCCATGATCACCATGTCGACGGTGTCCGCCGTGCCGAGGCCGGCCGACTTCAGTGCCCGGTGGCCCGCTTCGACGGCGAGGTCGCCGGTGCTCACTCCGGGGTCGGCTACGTGCCGCCGGCGGATACCGGTCCGCCGGCGGATCCATTCGTCGCTGGTGTCGATCCGGGCGGACAGTTCTTCGTTGGTGACCGTGCGGGGCGGCAGATAGCCGCCCAGTCCGCTCAGGACGGCGGCGCGTGCGGTCATCGGCTGCTCCTTCCCGAGGGGGCGCTGGTCAGGGAGGGTTCCGGCAGCAGGTGGCCGACGCCGGCCCGGGCCTGGACGCCGTGCAGGCTGCCGACCACCTCGGCCGTCCGCCAGGTGCCGGCCGGGGAGGGCAGGAGCCTGGTCCGCTCCAGTGCGGCGCTCACCTCGTCGGCGGGCCGCGGGGACGGGGTGCCGGCCGTGACGCGGGTGCGCCGCATCCACAGGTTGTTGCTGTGTGCGCGGTCGATGTCGTCCAGCGCGTACAGCAGGACCTGGCCGAGCTGCAGGGCGGCGACGAAGGCGTCGATCATGGTGGCCGGGGCGTCCGGCGGGACGGCATGTGCGGGGTCGGAGGCCAGCGTGACGCGGGCGCGGGCCCGCAGGTCGTCCGGGCCGTCCGCGGTGACGCGCACTCCGGTGAGCAGTTGCCGGCGGGCGCGGTGCGAGATGCCGTACGGCGTGTTGTTCCAGGGGCCGGCCAGTTCCTGCTCGCAGGCGTAGACGCGGTCGGCGCCGGACGGGGTGCGGCCCGGGCTGTGCCGGGCGTGCACCCTGGCCGTCAGTGAGCCGATCCGGCAGTCGAGTGTGGTGGACCACTCCTCGCCGTTGCGCTGCGCGGCCACGAGCCGGCCGCTCACCGGCAGCGCCGCCAGGTCGTCCTCGTCGGGGCGCGAGCCGGCTTTCAGGTCGACGCGCTGCACGGTGAAGCGGGAGTCGGGGGTGAGCCCGAGGGTGTGGGCCGCGTACAGGCCGGTGAGCTGGGCGCCGAAGAGCATGGCGTCGATGGTGCTCAGATGGGGTTTGGGGCTCTGTTCTCCTTTGCGCGACCAAAGGCCCGGTATGGCGATACGGGCGGTGGCTCGGATCCCTCCGACGCCTTCGTCTCCCGGCGATACGGTGAGATCGCTCAGGGAGTGCTCGACACGCTTGAAACCCTCGCCGAGGAACCGGCTGTCTCGCGGGCCGAGGAAGTCGTCTATGGAGGCAAGTTCCAGGGATGGCACAGGCGCTCCTTGTCTCGCCGAAGAGCCGCTGTCCGCCCCGTGCCGCTCAGCGCACGGTGCGGGTCATTCGGTGAAGGCTTCGGCGATGGCGTAGCTGTCTTCGTACATGTGGTAGCGGGTGATCCGTGCGTTCTCGACGCGCACGTGCAGGGCGTAGCTGTTGGTGAAGCTCTTTGCGGTGGCCAGGACACCGAAGACGGAGTCGGCCGTCACCACCGCGTCCTGCCCGTCGACGATGCGCGCGGTGAGGGTGAAGCTCTGCGGGCCCGTCAGCACCTTGGGGAAGATCTGGAAGAATTCGGAGATCTCCGCCTTGGTGGTGCGGGTGCCCGTCCACGGCACGCGGGGGCTTCCCTGGACGCGGAAGTCCACGTGGTCGGCGAACAGTTCCAGCAGGCCCGGCAGGTCGCCGGCCCCGAACTTCTCGAAGAACGAGTCCAGGACCGCCTGGGTGGACCGCTGCTGTGTCGTCATGTCGCTGTCTCTCTGCTCGTGCGCTACCGGTGGGTCAGTGCCGCGCGTCCGGTGAGGAATGCCGCCGTCTGCTCGGCGACGCGCCGGCCCAGGTGCTCGGCCGTGGCGATGTCCGCCTTGTGCACGGCGTCGGGGGGCAGGTCTCCGGGCAGGGTTGCGGCGGCGCCGTTGAAGTACCCGAGCCGGTTCAGGTCGTTCTCGCTCTCGTGGCTGAGGTGCCAGCCCGGGAGCAGGCCGAGGCTGACCCAGATCATTCCGTGCTGGGCGCCCAGGGTCGCGAAGTAGCCGAGGCTGGAGTCCTTGTCGCCCGCCTTGCAGGCGCTGATGGTGAACCCCGAGCCGAGTTTGTCCTTCCAGGCCTGGCGTGCCCAGCGCTTGTTGGTCGATTCGGCGAAGGCGTGGAACTTCCCCGACGCCGACCCCATGTAGGTGGGCGCCCCGAACACGATCGCGTCGGCCGTGTCGAGGATCTCCCACTTGGCGTCGTCCATGGCGTCGACGATCACCATGGTCGTCTCGGCGCCCGCGGCCTGCGCGCCGGTCCGGACGGCCTGCGCCAGTACCTCGGTGTGGCCTCTGCCGGAGTGGTAGGCAACGGCGATTCTGGGCGGCTTGTGCATCGGTGTTCTCCTCGATGGCAGGGGGCTCACGCCCGGGCGGAAATCCGCTCGGTCTCCATGCGGAAGTCCTGCCGGCCGTACTCCTGGCGGGCCAGTTCGATGGCTTCCGCCGTGCTCATGACCGGCTTCAGGTCGAAGATCCCCGCGATGGTCTCCAGGCGCTGCGCCATCGCGCCGCCGACCACGTGGTAGGGGATCTCCAGTTCGTCGAGCGTGGCCAGCAGCATCGTGTCGATGGTCGCGCGGAACTCGTTGTTCATCGGCCGGTGGCCGTCCGCCGCGATCGGCAGTTCGTGGCGCAGGTGGACGTAGGCGTCGTAGGTGCTTTTGACGTGCTGTTTGAACGCCTGTCCGTACTGTTCGACGACCTGCGCGAAGAAGGCCATCTCCTCGGAGTCGTGTGCCGTTCGGCGGTCCTGGCCGTCCGCGGTGGCGTTCGGGTTCATGCCGTACCTGACCCGGGCCGCCCCGTACAGCCATTCCTGCAGGGAGGAGCCGTCGGAGATGAAGTTGTCCCCCAGCAGCGCTTCCTGCACGGCGCGGCCGGTGTGCCGGCGGAGGGTGAGCTGAAGGAACTGGGGCGGCGTCACGTCCGCGAGTTTCAGGCCGGGGAGGGCCTCGGGCATGATCCCGCGGATCGTCCGGGCCAGGCTGCGCGGAACGCCGGTGTAGTGCGACAAGGCCATCACCGTGGAGGTCTTGCCCGAAGAGTAGGTGCCGGATACGGATATCTTCACGAGTGCTCCCAGTGGTGACGGGTCCTCAAGCGGCGGCCCGGACCGGTCCGGGCCGCCGTCTTCGCCAGGGGGCCGGCGGTTCGGCCGGTCAGGCGACCTTCGTCGCGGACAGGATGGCCTGGACCGGGATGACGTCCGGCGGGATCTCGGAGGGGGCCTTGGTGACGGCCTTCGTCACCTTGAACCCGCACTCCTCCAGCCAGCTCTGGTAGACCGACAGCTGCTGCGGGCCGCCCTGGCCCATGGCGCAGCCGATGAAGAAGGCCGGGAAGAAGTCGACGTTGTAGTTGTCGGTGTCGGTGATGTCCTCCGGGTACACCGGCACCATGATGTTGACCTGGCCGCCGACCTCCAGGGACGCGTTGACCCCCTTGAGGATCCTGAAGACGTCGTCCTTGTCGAACATGTCCAGGAAGTGCTTGATCAGGACGATGTCGAAGCCCTCGGGGACGCCGTCGAAGACGTCGCCGCCGATGAACGAGCAGTGCTCCGCCACCCCGTGGGTCCTGAAGTTCTCCAGGGCCTCGTTCTCCTTCTCCGGCAGGTCGAAGGTGGTGACGTGAAGACCGGGCGAGGCCTTGTGCCGGTAGGTGTGGATCGCGCCGAGCCCGGTGTTGCCGGCAAGGTCGAGCACCTTCGCCCCGGCCGGGATGTCGACGTTGGCGAAGAACCAGGGGTCGATGTTGGCGGTGACCGTGTTCATCAGGTTCGCCCAGGCGTCCCGCAGGTCCGCGTGGTCGGCGACCGCACCGTACAGGGTGCCCTCGTCCACCCCGTACAGCTCCTTGAGTCCGACGATGGTGCCGGTGCGGGTGCTCTCGGTGAGGTAGAAGAGCTGGCGCAGCGCCACCACTTTGATCATGTTCATGTAGGCGAGGGCGCGCCGCAGGTCGCTCTCGGCGACGCCGGCGAGGGCGTCGAGGCGGTAGGTGCCCAGTTCCTCGTCCCGGGCGACGAAGCCCTCCTTGACCAGGAGGTGCAGAAGCTGCTGCACGGCGTCCGGCTTGGCGCCGACGGTGTCGCCGAGCTCGGTGGCCGTCAGGCCGGGCCTGTCCCGCAGCGCGTCGACGATCCCCAGCTCGAAGCAGGACAGCACGGTCATGAACCGCGAGGGGCCCACCATGTATTCACGCAGTCGTGCGAGTGTGGCTTCCGGTGTCATTGCACTCGTCTCTTTCGCGTTGGTTGTCTGCACCGCAGGGGCGGTCTGCCGGCCGCGGGTCACGTCCGGTCCTCGAGCTGGTCCTGGAGCCGGCTGGCCAGTGCGAGCCGCTGCACCTTCAGCGTGGCGGTGCGCGGCAGTTCGGCCTGCGGGATCTGGATCGGGTCGGCCAGCTGGGGGAAGGCGGCGACGGCCGCGCGCCAGCGGTCGCGGTCCAGGGGCCGGTCGTCGTGGGTGCAGATCACCGGGACCGGCTCGGCGTTGGGGCCCTGGATCACGACGAGTTCGCTCAGCTCGTCGAGCCGGCCGAGCACGAGGTCCTCGACTTCGAGGGAGCTGCGCACCCCGGCGATCATGTCGACCTCGCGGTCGAGCATGTGCAGGCAGCCGAACCTGGTGCGGTAGCCGACGTCGCCGGTCCGCCACCAGTCGCCGTCGCGGTTGCTGTCGTAGCGCTCCTGCTCGGCGAAGTAGGTCTTGGCCAGGCCGGGCCAGGCAACCTCGATGAAGCCGGGGTTCTTCTCGGACGGTGGTCTGCCGTCCCGGCCGACCACCCGCACCTTCGCCGCGCCCCGGGGCATCTGCCAGCCGACGCAGCGCCCGTCGACCTTGTGGGCGGAGCCGCGGAAGTAGGCGCGGCCGACGGCGGGGCCGACCTCGCTCTGCCCGTAGATCTGGAAGAACAGGGCCCCGCGCCGCTCGGAGGACTTCAGCAGCCGGCTCATCGTGCGGGGGTGGATGGCGTCGAAGGTGCTGCTGAAGTACTTCACCGAGGCGAACGGCCTGCGGGCGTCCTCGGTCAGGCCCTCCCAGTCCATCAGCGAGTTGGGCAGTGCCTCGATGAGCCCGGGCCGGTGGGTGAGGAACAGCTCGGCGACCGTGGCGGGGTCCGACTCGTTCATGAGCAGCACCGGCATCTCCCGCAGGAGTGCCAGGGCCATCGCCGCGACCATCCGGGAGTGCACGAAGGAGATGTGGATCGCGGCCGTCTCCTTCTTGCGCATCAGGGACAGCAGCCGCCACTGCGGTTTGAGGCGGATGCCCTGGGTGCGGGGCGTGTGCACGACCAGCTTGGGCAGTCCGGTGGTGCCGGAGGTGTGGGTGATCACGGCGGCCTCGTCGATCGGCCGCACCACCGGCTTCACCCGCGGCGCCCCGGCGAACTCGCCGAGCGAGTGCGCCCCGGGCCGCGCACCGCCGACGGTGAGCACCCGCCGGGTCAGCTCTGCCAGCGGCACCTCGGCCAGCGCGTCCAGCTTGTGCCCGTCGGTGAGCAGGCTGGGCCGCTCGACCCGCTCGAGCAGGGCGGCGACGGTCGCCGGGTCCAGGCCGGGCGACAGCATCACGGGCACCGCGCCGATCCGGGACGCGGCGCAGGCCAGCACCCACACATCGGCGTTGGCCCGCTTGTGGACCACGATGTGCTCGTCGGGGCGCACCCCGGCCGCCCACAGACGGGCCGCCAGGTCGTCCACCAGGTCGGCGAGCCGGGAGACCGTCAGGTGGCGGCCCGCCTCGGGCAGGACGTCGAGATCATGGTCGAGGGTGATCGGCGTCGACCCGTTGACGGCCGCGGCCAACGCCGGCAGCAGGCCGATGTGAAGGCCGCGCTTCTGTATCGATTGATAGGCCACAGAGCCCTTCATCGGGACTGTCTCCTTTGCGGTGGGCGATGGACATGCGGGCTGTCGCGGCCCGGTGCGGGATGCACGGACCCGTACGGCGGGGCCGTACCGGGCGCGGCACGGCGGGTGTCCGGCACGGCGGGTGTCCGGCACGGCGGGTGTCCGGCACGGCGGGTGTCCGGCGCGCCGCGGGCCGCCGGGTCCGCGGCGCGCCGGCGGTGACGCGGGACCGGGAGCCGGGGGCGAAGCGGGGCCGGGGGCGAAGCGGGGCCGGGGGGCGGCGACGGCGGGCGGGCCCGCGGCCGCCGCGTTCGCCGGCTCTCGTGACGGCACCCGGGGGTGGTCCCTGCACCGGTGGCCGGCGGCGCCGTTGCCGGCACGGGTGCGGGTGGGGTGCCGGGTGCTTGAGCGCCGCGGGCAGGGCCGGCCTCTGACCGGGCAGGGATCCCGGGGGCGTCGGCGGCCCTTGCCGGTGCCGGCGCGGACGTCCTGCGCCCCTGGCTCCGGCCGCGGGCGGCCCGTTCGTGCCGGGGCCGCGGCCTGCGGCGGGCGGTGTTCCTGAGGGCCGCCCTGGAGTGCCCGGCCGCGGGCGCGGGCGCCGAGACCGCCGCCGCCGCTGCTGTTGTGGCGGCGGGTCAGGAGGCTGCGCGGCCGGCCTTGAGCGCCGCCGCGGTGTCCACGACGCGCCGGGCCTGGTGGCGGGCGGCCTGGAGCACCTCGTCGCCGGGCGCGCCGGCCCCGGCCACATGGGAGGTGCCGTAGGGGTTGCCCGTCCGGAACTGGATCGGGTCGGTGTAGCCGGGCGGCACGATGATGCCTCCCCAGTGGTAGAAGGTGTTGCTCAGCGCCAGCAGGGTGGACTCCTGGCCGCCGTGGGCGGTGCCGCTGGAGGTGAAGGCCGAGCACACCTTGCCGGCGAGCCTGCCCTGCTGCCACAGGGGGCCGGCGGTGTCGATGAACGCTTTGAGCTGGCTGGCCGCGTTGCCGAAGCGGGTGGGGGTGCCGAACAGCACCGCGTCCGCCCAGCCCAGGTCGTCGAGGGTGGCCTCGGCGACGCCGGCGCTGTCTTTCAGGTGCTGGGCCCAGGCCGGGTTGGCCTCGACCGCCTCCGGCGGAGCCAGTTCGCGGACCTTGCGCAGGCGCACGCCGGCGCCGGCCTTCTGCGCGCCCTCGACGATGGCCTGCGCCAGGGCGTGCACGGTTCCGGTGGAGCTGTAGTAGATGACGGCGACGTTGACGGGTTCCACAATCGGTTCCTTCTCTCGGCTGTCCGCCGGGTGGGGGCCGCTACTGGTGGTCGGAGACCAGCAGGATGTTCTCGACCCGGGGCTGCCACCGGTAGTACGACTGGAGCTTGTGGTACTCGCCCTTGGGTGACGACGTGATCGCGTAGACGAACTGGCGGTCGTCGGTGCTGTAGGGCGCGTTCTTCACGAAGTGCTCGATCTTCGGTTCGATGCGCACCGGAAGTGTCGTGGGGTCCGGTGTCATGGCGGCGATGGTGATCCGCTCGACCTTCGCCGATTCCCAGCTCAGGGTGGCGTAGATGCCGAAGGCCTGCGCGCCGAGCCGCAGGAGCCGCTCGCTGGGCTCGCCCAGTTGGGCGTCGCGCAGGATGGAGGTGATTCCCTCGGGCCGGAAGACGTCGGCGGGCGCCGCGCCGAAGTACAGGTTCAGCGACCGGTTGGGGTAGTCGATCCCGACCAGGCTCACCCGGTCGGCCAGTGCGTACCGGGTGAAGAAGTCGAGGTTGGCGGCCACGCTGTCCGGCAGCGAGGGCAGTTCGGCCAGCCTGGACAGTGACTGCAGGTCGTCGGTCGGGAAGAACGACCAGGTCTTCTTGAAGCCGCCGACGACGCCGAAGTCGATGCCGCTGCTCTGGACGGGGAATTCCCGGTGCAGTTCTTGCAGCAGGCTCCCGACGGGGTGTGCCGTCTTGGGGGTCAGGCCGTTCGACAGGGCGACCGCGTAGGGGTCGAGGTCCTTGGGGAGCATGGTGAAGCGGCAGTCGAAGTCTCCTGCGTTGCGCTCCCCCGTCGCCACCCTGAAGGCCACGACGGCCTGGGCGAGGGTGTCTGCGTACGCGGTCAGGATCGGCCAGACCGTGTCACGCGAGCAGGTGACGCCCGCCAGCCGGGACGATTCTTCGATGACTGCGTAGAGACCTGCCAGCTCGGTGTTTTCCGACATACATCCCCACATTCGGTTACGGGCACGGTGTGCATCGGGGCGCGCGGCGAGGCGTTCAGGCTGAGCGCGCCGGTTGCGCGCGCCGTGGCGGTCCCGGCGGGTGCCGGAGCCGGATTGCTGTTACCGGGCGACGACCAGGGTGGCGGGCGGCGCGGAGTGGAACGAGACGTCCGTGAAGCCGGCCTTGATGAGCCAGTCGCGGTAGTCGGCCTGGCGCCAGGTGCCTCCCTGCTTGCTCTTGAGGAGCATCTCCGAGGCGAAGATCAGCGGGAAGGCGGGGCCGCTGCGGTCGTCGTCGACGACGTAGTCGCAGACCACCAGGGCGCCGCCGGGCCTGAGGGCCTGCCGCAGCCGGGCGAAGACCGCGACGTTGTCCTCGGGGCCCTCCTGGTGGGCGATGTGGGAGTACAGCGCGATGTCGTAGGCGGCGGTGCCGAAGTCGGTGGTGTGGAAGTCGCCGTCGATGCAGGTGAACCGGTCGGCCACGCCGCGTTCGGCCAGCAGCCGGCGGGCGATGGCGTTGATCGGCTCCCAGTCGAGCTGGGTCGAGCGGGCGGCCGGGTTGGCCTGGAGCCAGACGCCGGAGTAGATGCCCGAGCCTCCGCCCACGTCGAGGATGGAGATCTCGCCGGCCCCGGCCAGCCCGAGCACCTCGGCGGCGACCGTGGCGGCGGGCACCGACTGTGCGGCGATGGCGGGGACGACCTCCTCCCAGTGCGGGTTGTCGGCCACCTCGGTGGCCGGGTCGCTGACCGGTCCCCCGGCGCGGACCACGTCGGCCAGGTGGCGCAGGCTGCCCATGTGCTTCAGCTTGAGCTGGGCGAAGCTGCTCAGCGAGGCGGGTTTGCCCTCGACCAGGTAGGCGGACGCCTCGGGGGTGTTGCGGTAGCGGCCCGCGTGCAGCTCGACGAGGCCCATGCCGACGAGCCCGTCGAGGAGGGTCTGCGCGCCCCGTTCGGAGATCTCGGCGCGGGCGGCGAGCAGGGCGGCCGTGTCCGCGCCGGTCTCGAGGTGGGTGAAGAGCAAGTGGGAGGCCGCGGCGCCCAGGACGCCGGTGGCCCAGTATCCGTTGATGAGCCGCAGGACGTTGTCCGGTGACGGTGCGCTGTCGGTCATGCTGCCCCTCCTAGGGCCTTGGAGGAGGCCGAGTGGGTGCGGACCGCGCTGCGCAGGGCGGTCACGACCCGTTCGACCTGGTCCGCGGAGAGTTCCGCGTGCATGGGGATGGCGAGATTGCGGCGGAAGAGGTCCGCCGAGACCGGGCAGGTCTGCTTCGACTCGAACACGGGCTGTACGTGGGTGGCCCAGGTGCCGTGTCCGCAGCCGATGCCCTGGGCGCGCAGTTCGGCGGCGACCGCGGCGCGGTCCACGCCCGCGTCCAGCGTGACCATGTAGGACTGCCAGGCGTGGGTGCGGTCCTCGGGCACGTGCGGGACCGTCAGGAGGTCCTCACCGGCGAGGAGTTCGCCGTAGCGGGCGGCGACGGCGGTGCGGCGGGCCAGGAGTTCACCGATGCGGCCCAGCTGGACCTGGAGGATCGCGGCGGCGATGTCGGACAGTTTGAAGTTGTAGCCGATCTCGGTGAATTCGGGGATGGGCAGGCCGACGACCTCGCTGATGTCGAAGATGCTGCCGATGCCGAAGGAGGAGCGCAGCCGCGCGTCCGCCCCGATCTTCGCGTCGGCGGCGAGCAGGGCGCCGCCCTCGCCGCTGGTGGCGCCCTTGCGGCCGTGGAAGGACAGGCAGCCCACCTCGGCGAGGGCGCCCGCCTCGCGGCCCTGGTAGGTCGCGCCGACCGCGCAGGCGGCGTCCTCGACGACGAACAGGCCGTGGCGGTCGGCGATCTGCTGGAGCTGCGTGTAGTCGGCGGGGAGGCCGACGGTGTCGACGGCGATCATGCCGACGGTGCGGGCGGTGACCAGGTCGGCGACCGCCTGCGGGTCGATGGTGCCGGTGTCGGGGCGTACGTCGGCGAAGACCGGGACCGCGTCGAGGTAGCGCACGGCCTGTGCGGGTGCGGGGAAGGTGTAGTCGGCGACGATCACCTCGTCGCCGGGTTTGACGCCGAGGGCGAGCAGGGCCAGGTGCAGTGCGGCGCCGCAGTTGCTCACCGCGACGGCGTCGCCGACGCCGTACTTCTGCGTGAGCTGGGCTTCCAGGGCTTTGCCGCGGGGGCCCTGGCCGGCCGGCCAGCCGGAGGCGAACACCTCCGCGACGGCGGCCAGTTCCTGTTCTCCCAGACTCGCGTGGACCAGGGGAATCGATTCCATCGTCGGTCGTCTCCCGTCAGGCGCCGGGCTCTGCGGCCGGTTCGGCGGCCAGGAGCGTGGGGGGTGTGTAGCGAAGCGGTGTGATCTGGCTGACGTCGTAGCGCTTGCGCATCTCTTCCACGGCCGCGGGGTCCACCGAGGTGCCGCGCGACCAGATCTGCGCGATCTCCTCGAAGTACAGCTCGTGGTCGGGCGAGGGGTAGCTCTGGAAGAGCATCCGGGCCGGTCTGTCGGTGGCGTTGCGGAAGGCGTGCGGGGTGCCGGGGGGCACGAACATGCAGGCGCCCTCGCCCGCGCGGACGACGCGGTCGCCGCCGGGGGACTCCCAGTCGTGCCAGCTGTCCCCGGTGCGCCGGGCCGGTTCGAAGGCCAGCAGGTCCAGCTCTCCCTCCAGGACGTAGAAGAACTCCTGGGAGTGGCTGTGCACGTGCGCCCCGACGTCGAATCCGGGCGGCACGACCACCTCGAAGATCGATATGGAGGAGCCCTTGGCCTCGGTGGCCTTGAAGGTGACTTCCTGCGCCGGGGTGATCAGCTTGCGCCCCGCACCCGGGGGAACGATGAGGTCGGTCATACGGTTCGCTTCCTTGGGTCCGTGCCGGGGGGTCAGTCGGCGCTCTGCGGGCTGTCGTCGGCCCAGGTGCCCAGCGCCATCTCGGCGGTGATACCGGGACCGAAACCCGCGATCAGACCGGTCGCGCCGGGCAGCGGGGTGTCCTCCTCGAACAGCCGGCGGGCGGCGTCGAGCACGACGGCGCTGGCGATGTTGCCGTATTCGGTCAGGGTCGCCCAGCTGTGCCGGAACACCTTGCGGTCGACTTCGAGGAACTTGGCGAGGTCGTCGAGGATGCGCGGGCCGCCGGCGTGGACGATGTAGAAGTCGAGGCTGCCGGCCTCCCAGCTGTGGTCCTTGGCCAGTTCGCGCAGGACCGGGGCGAGGGGTTCCATCGTCCCGGGCACCCGGCGGTCCAGCTGGAAGTGGAAGCCGGTGTCGCGTACGGCGTAGGAGATCCAGTCCTCGGTGTTGGGGATGAGGTAGGAGGCGTTGCGTTCCAGCTCGATGCCGGTGCCGCCCAGGCCCCGCACGACGGCGGCGGCGACCGCGTCGCCGAACAGGCCGTCGGACAGCAGCGATCCGATGTCGTCCGCGCTGGGCTGGTAGCACAGTGAGCACAGTTCGCAGGAGACGATCAGTACGTTGCTGCCGGGGTGGGCCAGGCAGAAGTCGTGGGCCCGGTTGATCGCCGCTCCGCCCGCCGCGCAGCCCAGCTGCGCGATGGGGATCTGCCGGGTGTCGAAGCGCAGGCCCATCTTGTTGATCAGCCATGCCGTCAGGGACGGCATCAGGAACCCGGTGCACGACACGTAGATGATCGCGTCGATGTCACGGGCCGTCAGCTCGGCGTTGGCCAGGGCCTGCTCGATGACCTCGGGGCAGCGCTTCTTCGACTCGATCTCGTAGATCCGGTTGCGCTCTTCGAAGCCCGGGTGGTGGAGCGTCTTCTCGATGGGCTGGACGATGTGCCGCTTCCTCACACCCGTGTTGCGGATCAGGCGCAGTGCCAAGGGAAGCTGCGGCTTGCCGGCATGCGCCTTTTCGGCAAATTCCAGAGTCTCTTCCACTGTGATGACATGTTCCGGCGCGCTCATCGCCGGTTTGCATAGCCTCGCCATATCTGGAATCCACTTCTTTCGGAGTCTCGGCAGCAGGGGCAGGAGGACGGTGAGCTGGCCCCGGTCCGTCAGCGAGGCTTGTGGCCGCTGACGGGCTCGGGCGGTGCGCCCGCGGTGTCCCCTCCGGTCGGGGGGCGGGCCGTCGCGTCACGCCGCGGGTGCGCCGGGCCCACGGGCCCAGAAACGGGGGGATGCTCCTTTCCGGGGCCTCGTCAGGGCGGGCGCAGGCGGCAGGCGTGTACCGGCCGCGTGCCGGCCGGTACGCGGCAGCGGCGGCGGGCGTGGTGAGCGGGCAGCGGCGGACCGGCGTCCGGTGCGCGGGTGTGCGGGTGTGCGGTGCGCCGGCGGGGCCGTCCGGGCATGCGGGATGAGCAGCCGGCTGCCGGACAGGTGCCCGGCGGGTGGTGCCCGGCGCTCTTCGGCAGCGCCGGGTGGCGGGTGGTGGGTGCGTTCACGCCCCTGCCGGGCGGCGTCCACCGCCGGCGGACGGTGTCCGCACGGTGTCCGCACGGGGGGGGCGGGCGGCGGGCGGGCGGTCGCGGGAGGGCAGCCGGTCTGTCCGCCTCGATCGTGCGGGAGGGGGCGCCGGCCGCCGGGGATGCCGCCGGCGGCGTGGGTCGGAAAAAAAAAGGGGGGGCTCGCTCCGCCCGTACGGGCGGGGCGGGCACGGCGCCCAATTCCCTGCCGTGCGACTGTTTTTGGGCAGGAAAGGCGTGCGGAAATCGTGACACGGGTGAAGCCCCCACGCCAGGAACATCGCTAGTGACGCGGGTCACATATCAGGTGGACTTTCCGTCGTCAAACACGGCGAAGCGCCCCGGGGTGCCCGGGGACGGGCGCCGCCGGGCACCCCGGGGCGCTGCCGGGCAGGGGGCGCCCCGCCCGGGAGTGCGGCGTCCCCTGCCCGGGCGGGGCGGGTGTGCGGGCGGCGGTCCGCGCGCGGGTCCGTCAGTGCCCGGCGGCGCGGCGGGCCGGGGCGGCCCGGGGCAGTTCGTCCTCGCCGAGCAGCTCCAGCACCTCGGCGACGGTCTCGGCGCCGTCGAGGGTGGGCAGATGGCGCAGCAGCCGGGCGCACTGGCCGGCCAGCAGGGCCGCGTCGGCGTCGCAGACGCGGGCCCGGTCGTGGACGACGGTGAGAAGCCGTGAGCCGTCGGCGCCCTCCCGCACGAGCAGGGCGAGGGGCAGCAGGGAGTGCGAGCCGCGGGCGTGGCGGTGCCCGAAGCGGATGCCGGCGTCGGCGAGCCGGGCCTGCAGGGCGGGCAGCGGGCGGGGGGCGGGCTCCAGGCAGACCAGGCTCTCCAGCTGGCGGGCCGGGCGGCCGGTCCACTCCTGGATCTGCCCGGCGCACACCCATTCGTAGGCGGCCATGTCCAGCGCCCGGTCGCGCAGGGCCGCCAGCAGCCGGCCGATCGGCCGGCCGGCCTCGACCGGGACGGTCATCGGCAGGCAGCCGCGCATCGGTCCCACCAGCCGCTCGGCGCAGTCCAGGGGGATGCCGCGCCCGGAGACGGTGATGCCGAAGCCCACCGGGACGGGTCCGCTCTCCTGCGCCGCGCGGTACAGCAGCAGTGCCCACGCGGCGTGCAGCACGCTGGAGTCCGGCAGGCCCCGGCCGGCCGCCCACCGGTGCAGCCGGGCGGCCTCGGCGGCGGCCAGCCGGGCCTCGGCGCGGCCGTGGCCGTGCTGGCGGGTGGGCGGGCCGGGCAGCGCGGGCAGCACGGCGGGGGGGTCCGCGGGCAGGGCCCGGCGGAAGAAGTCCTGTGCCGCGGTGGCGTCCTGGCACTCCAGCCAGTGCATCCAGTCGCGCACGTCCGGCCGGCGTTCACCGCCGGGCAGCACGCCGCCCCCGAGGTAGGCGCGGCTGAACTCGTTCTGCAGGACGGACACGCTCAGGGCGTCCAGCAGCCCGTGGTGGAAGGTGAGCAGGACCCGGGTGATGCCGGGGGTGCCGGTGTCGACGAGGGTGACGCGCAGCGGGCCGGGCCGGCTCAGGTCGAAGCCGTGCAGCCGGTCCTGCTCCAGCAGTTCGTCCCAGTCGACGGTGCCCGCGCGGTGCCGTACGACCTCGGCGCGTGCGTGCAGGTGGAAGACGACGCGTGGCTTCGGGGCGTATTCGAAGGCGGCACGGAGAATCGTTTCTCTGTCCATGACGGACTGCCAGGCGGCGGTGAACCGCTCGGTGTCCAGCGGCCCGTACCAGCGCCACCAGGCCTGCTCCACGTGGCGTCCGGTGGACCGGTTCACGACGGAGTCCAGCAGCGCGTCGCACTGGTGCCGGGCCGCCGGCGCGGGCGGCCGTGCCGTGCGGGCGAGCGCTGTGGGGCGGCGGTCGGTACGGATCCATGCACGGCGCCGGCGGCTCGACCTCGCCATGTCTCGTCCTCCTCGCAGTCACTGCCGCACCCGGGCCAGGACCGCAGGTCACAGGGTTCCCGGAAAGCGGCATACCCGGGTGTGGCACTCCCGGGCGCATCATGCAGGACTCCCCCGTCAGCGCCCTGACGGCACGGCGACACGGCTCGAGGACCACTCGTGAACGCCTTGCGGACGGCTGGAGCCGGACGGCGAGGGCGTCCCGGCGGGCCCTGCCGCGCCCGCGCCGCCCGGGGCGGCGGCCTCCCCGCCGCCCCGCCGCGCCCGCCGCGCCCGCCGGGCTGGTGGGCTGGTGGGCTGGTGGGCTGGTGGGCTGGTGGGCTGGTGGGCTGGTGTACCCGGGTTGGTGTGTCGCGCAGGTGCCGGGCGCCGGTTCCAGGCCGCCGCTGCGGGCCGGGCGCGGGTGAGGCGCTGTGCCCGCGCCCGGAGCGGCGGGCGCGTGGCCGGCCGGCGGCGAACCGGCCGGCCCGAGCAGCCCATCTGCTCCTGGCCCCGGGGCCAGGAGCCGGGGCCGGGGCGAGGGCCCGGAGGCCGGGAGCCAGGGGCCAGGGGGCCGGAGGGGGCAGGGGCCGGAGGGGGCGGAGGCCGGGAGCCAGGGGCCGGAGGGGGCGGAGGCCGGGAGCCAGGGGCCAGGGCCCGGAGGGGGCGGAGGCCGGAGGGGGCGGAGGCCGGGAGCCGGGGGCCAGGGGCCGGAGGGGCCAGGGGCCGGAGGGGCCAGGGGCCGGAGGGGCCAGGGGCCGGAGGGGGCGGAGGCCGGAGGGGGCGGAGGCCGGGAGCCGGGGGCCAGGGACCGGAGGGGCCAGGGGCCGGAGGGGCCAGGGGCCGGAGGGGCCAGGGGCCGGAGGGGCCAGGGGCCGGAGGGGGCGGAGGCCGGGAGCCAGGGGCCAGGGCCCGGAGGGGGCGGAGGCCGGAGGGGGCGGAGGCCGGGAGCCGGGGGCGGGTCTTGTGCCGGAGCGTCACGCGTCCGCCGGGCCGGTGCAGGTGGCGGAGGGTCAGGTCAGGCCGGACGCCTCGCGCAGCATGAGGCGGTCGAGGCGGCCGAGCAGGTCCTGCTGCTCCTGGGCGAGCCGCTCGACGCGCCGGCGCAGCCAGGCGATCTCCTCCCGCAGCAGCGTCACGTCACTGTCGTCGCCCGGGGCGCGGCCCGGCACGCCGCCGGCAGGGCCGGTTGCCGGCTCCGGCCGCACCGGCAGGCCGAGGCTGCCGCCGGGGCCGGGGTGGGGGCCGGGGCCGTCAAGGTCGAGGCTGCCGTCGGGGTCGTGGTGGTGCAGGATGGCCTGCATCCGGTGGCGCAGCGTGGGTCCCGGCTGGATGCCCAGGTCGTGGACGAGCGTGCGGCGCGCCCGTTCGTAGGTGAGCAGGGCCTCCGCCTGCCGGCCGCACCGTTGCAGCGCGGTCATCAGCAGCTCGTAGAACCGTTCGCGCAGCGGGTGGGCGATCGTCAGTTCCTCCAGCTCGCCGGTGATCTCGCGTCCGTGCCCCGCGCGCAGGCACGCGTCGTACAGGGCTTCCAGGGCGACGAGTCTGCTCTCCTCCAGCAGGGCGGCTTCCGCCGAGCAGATGGCGCCGCGGCCGCTGCCCTGAAGGGCCGCGCCCCGCCACAGGGCGAGGGCCTCGCGCAGCAGGCGGGCCGAGCGGGCGGGGTCGGCGGCGAGCAGCGCCCGGCCCTCGGCGGCCAGGCGGGTGAAGCGGCGTGCGTCGGTGTCGGTGCCGCCCAGCCGCAGGACGTATCCGGTGGGGCGGGTCACCAGCCCCTCGTGGCGCCGTGTGCCCGGGCCGGGCGCGGGGACCGGCAGCAGCCGGCGCAGCCGGGCCACATGGGCGTGCAGGGCGTTGGCCGCGTTCGCCGGCGGGTGCTCGCCCCACAGCTCGTCGACGAGGCGCTCGCAGGGCACGACCTGGCCGGCCTTCGCCACCAGGGCGCCGAGCAGGGCGCGTTGCTTGGCGCCCACGGGCACGATCCGCTGGCCGGTGCGGGCGTCGCAGACCTGCACGGAACCCAGAATCCCAAACTCCATGCCGTCCTCGCACCGCAACGTCCGACGAGATTCCCGGCAGGGTAGTCGGCGCGCCGGGCGAATACAGGAGCGGGCGGCGGGCCGCGGGCCCGCGTGGACCGATTCTCCAGCAGATCTCGACTCCGGCTGCCCGGCGGCCGGTTGGGGCGGACCCGCCTGCCGGACCGGGCGAGGCCTCATTCCCGTAACCCGTGGCGCGTGGCAAGCACTACGGCAACGAGACGATCCGTATCAGCCCCGACGGCGAGGTGAGCATCAGACTGCCCGCGCCGCTGGCGTATCTGGCGAACGCTCCGCACGGCCGTTACGTCCTGGCGTGCCGGGTCGTGTTCGCGCACCGGGGCGTGGAGTGGGCGGACCGCGTCGCGGCCGGCCGGGCGGTCGCCTACCGCATTCACTTGGATACGGGCCGGGAGCGCTGGTATCTGACCGCGTCCTGGCAGATCCCGCCCACCCCGGCCATCCCGATCGAGGCCGCCCTCGCCCATGGCGTGATCGGTGTCGACATGAACGCCGATCACCTGGCCGCCTGGCGCCTGGACGTGCACGGCAACCCGACCGGCAGCCCGCGCCGCTTCTTCTACGACCTGACCGGCACCGCCCACCACCGTGACGCCCAGATCCGCCACGCCCTGACCCGCCTGCTGCACTGGAGCAGAGTCTGTGGTGTGAAGGCGGTCGCGGTGGAGGACCTGGACTTCACCACCGAGAAGACCCGGGAGAAACACGGCCGCAGGAAACGCTTCCGCCGGCTGATCTCCGGTATGCCCACCGCCAAGCTTCGTGCCCGGCTGGCCTCGATGGCGGATCAGACGGGGATCGCGGTCATCGCCGTGGACCCGGCCTACACCAGCCGGTGGGGCGCCCAGCACTGGCAGAAACCCCTCACCAGCACCACCCGCACAACCACCCGCCACGATGCTGCCGCCGTGGCGATCGGAAGGCGCGCCCAGGGACACCCGATCCGGCGACGGACGACACCGCCCCCACAGCACCGGAGTGATGCGGTGGGGCATCGGACCGTCCGGGCCGGACCAGGATTCCTTGGGCGTGAGGGAACCCGCCCCCGCATCCCCGGACCACGGACACGATCCGTCGGCGCCGGACGCGGAACGAACGCGGGCAACCAGAACGCCCAACACCGTCCGGGGCGTTCGGCTGAACATGAATCCTGGAAACAGGACTCACTCCCGCTCAGTCCCTAGGAACGGTTGCCGGTCCTGCCGCGGCGGGCGGCCGGATTCCCGCGGGCCTCGCGCTCTTGCGGAGGCCTTTCCCGGGACGGCACCGGGGCGCCGTCCGCTGCGCTGCGGACCGGACCGGGCTGGACCGGTTCCACGCGGGCGGCCGCGCGAACGCCCGGCGCTCCGGGCCCGGCAGGCCGGCAGCCGCACAGCGCGGTGCGCGGGAGGCGTGAGCGGAAAGGCGGCGGGCTGCGCGCGGCGCCGGGGTGTCGCGGGGCGCTCCGGGGTGTCGCGGGGGTACGGCCGGGCCGGGGTGTCCCGGTCCGGCCGTAGCGCGGGTCAGTGGGGGCGGGCGACCAGCCGGCGGTCCGCGGCCTCCGCCGCCGCCCCCGTCGGTGCGGGGGTCTCGGCGCGTGCCATGAGGATCGAACGCTGAAGCCGGCTCAGTGCCGCCGACGGCTCCAGACCCAGTTCGGACACCAGCGTCGCCCGCAGCCGCTGATAGACGTCCAGTGCCTCGCTGCGCCGCCCCGAGCGGTGCAGCGCCAGCATGAACTGGCCGTGCACGCTCTCATGCATCCGGTACTGATTGACCATCACCGTCAGTTCCGGCAGCAGTTCACGATGGCGGCCCAGCCGCAGATCCGCCTCGATCCGCTGGTCCAGCGCGCACAGCCGCGCCTCCTCCAGCCGCCGCCCCTCCATCTCGGTGCGCGCGCCCGCCTGCACATCCGCCAGCGCGGGCCCCCGGAACAGCGACAGCGCCTCGGCCAGCAACCGCGCCCCGGCCCGGTAGTCCTCACCGTCCATCGCCCGGTACCCCGCACCCGCACGCCGTTCGAACTCCCGGAAGTCCACCCTGCCCGACCGGGTCACCAGCCGGTACCCGCCGGGAACCGTCACCAGCACGTCCTTGGCCGAACACCGTTCGTCCCCGCCGCGTGCCAGCGCCACCCCGATCAGCTCCCGCAGTTGCAGCACATACGTCTGCAACGTCGTGCGCGCACTGCGCGGCGGGAGCACCCCCCACAACTCCTCCACCAGGGCCGACACCGGAACCACCTGATCGGCGTTCAGGGCCAGCAGCGCCAGAACCTGTCTCGGTTTGGGTGCCGTCGGCACGACCGACACCCCGTTCTCCTGTACCGACAATGCACCCAGTACTTCGATGTCCACGGTCTCCCCCATGAGTCCAGGCCCGACACCTCCATCTCCGGCCGGCTCACAACCCGCCACCCGAAGACCCGGTGCTCTGCATGCCACTCGAACCCCCAGATAAAAAAACAGCACAGTCGGTTTGTCAATGCGATACGACTGTCGCCCCCCTGTGGCGACGCTATCCAGCCAGCCGCATATCAAACTGACGTTCACCTCACCTTGCCCCCGCCAGGAGAAACCGCAGGGTGAGGCTCTAGTTCCGCTTGTGCGGTGCACCCAGCAGCGAAAACAAGGAGCCACCGGAAGTCCAAAACGGTGCGGCTGGAAACATGCGCCTTCTTTTCCCGCCGCAGGCCCGCCGCAGACCGTGCCGTCCGCGCCGGCACGTCCGGATCCGGCCAGGACGCGGCCCCGCCGGCCCGGGGCAATATACGTGGCCGTCCGCGGCGCGAGAGCGCCGGGAGGTGTCCGCGCGCCCGCTCCCGCCGGCCTCGTGCGGCCGCCCCTGCTGCGCCTGTTGCACCTGGTGGGCCTGCTGCGCCCGCCCCCGCCCCGCCCCCGCCCCGCCCGCCGCCGCCCGGGCGGGGCGGGGTGTCCCGGCGCAAGCCCCGTCCCTCCCGCGCCGGGAAGGGGGCACGGGCGGCGCGGGGCGCAACTGCGGCCCCTCCAGGCGGACCTGAGCCCTTTTCGAGCCCCGGGGCGGATCATGGGGCAGGGTGTGGCGGGACCGCGGACGCCGAAGGCCTCCTCCCCCACCCCGGCTCACCCCGGCCCGGCCCCCGCGGCACCGGGCCGGGCGCCCGTATCCGCCGCACCGGGACCGCCCGCGGCCCGCCCCGCCTCCCGTGAGGTCACCGGCCCCTCTGCGACCGTCCGAAGACGACACCGACCAACCGACGTGACAACGCCGTGCCGCAGCGCACGAGGAGAGGACTCACATGGACACCACGCTTGACGCGGACGTCATCGTCGTCGGAGGCGGTCCCACCGGCCTGATGCTGGCCGGGGAACTGCGCCTGGGCGGGGCGGGCGTCATCGTCGCCGAGGCCCTGGAGCAGCCCACCGGCCAGTCGCGGGCCCTGGGCTTCACCACCCGGGCGCTGGAGTCGTTCGACCAGCGCGGTCTCGTGCCGCGCTTCGGCGGCCTGGAGACCAGCCCGATGGGGCACTTCGGCGGGATCCCCTTCGACTACACCGTCCTCGAGGACGCCGACTTCGGGGCCCGCGGCATCCCGCAGTCCCAGACCGAGGCGGTGTTGCAGGAGTGGGCCCGCGAGCTGGGCGCCGACATCCGCCGCGGCCTGGAGTTCCTCGCCCTGGAACAGGACGCGGACGGCGTCACCGTCACCGTGGCCACCCCCTCCGGCGAGCAGCGCCGGCTGCGCGGGGCGTTCCTGGTGGGCGCCGACGGCGCACGCAGCACGGTGCGCAGGGCCGCGGGGATCGACTTCCCCGGCGCCGCGGGCAGCCAGCTCATGCACCTCGCCGACGTGGCCGGCTCCGGGGTGCGTCCGCGTCCCTTCGGCGAGCGGCTGCCGGGCGGCCTGGTGCAGGTCTTCCCGATGGCCGAGGGGGTGGCCCGCATCATCCTGTCCGAGTACGGCGCGTCGCCGGACGCCCACGGCGGGGCCCCCGGATTCGCCGAGGTCGCCGCGGCGTGGCAGCGGGTGACCGGCGAGGACATCTCAGCCGGCGAAGCCCTGTGGGTCAGCTCCTTCACCGACGCCACCCGCCAGGCCGCCCACTACCGGCAGGGCCGGGTCCTGCTCGCCGGGGACGCCGCGCACATCCACCTGCCGGTGGGCGGCCAGGGCATGAGCACCGGCGTGCAGGACGCGGTCAACCTGGGCTGGAAACTCGCCGCCACCGTCCGCGGCACCGCGCCCGGGGACCTGCTGGACACCTACCACGGCGAACGCCACCCGGTCGGCGCCCGCCTGCTGGCCAACACCCGCGCCCAGGGAATGGCCATCTTCGGCGGCGAGGAGTCCCAGGCACTGCGCGACCTGTATGCCGAACTCCTCACCCTCGACGAGGTCCAGCGGCATCTGGCGGGCGCGGTCAGCCACATCGACATCCGCTACGACCTCGGCGAGGACGCCCACCCGCTCGCCGGCCGCCGGCTGCCGCCGCGCACACTGACCACCGGGGGCGGCCCGGTGCGCACCCCCGAACTGCTGCACCCGGCACTCGGAGTCCTGCTCGACCTGGACGGCACGCCCGCCCTGCGGACGGCCGCGGCCGGCTGGAAGGACCGGGTCACCTCCGTCACCGCCACCCCCGAATCCCCCGAGACCTTCGGCAAGGCCGCGGCACTGCTGGTACGCCCCGACGGCTACATCGCCTGGGCCGGCGACGACCCGGACACCCTCACCGCCGCCCTGCACCGCTGGTTCGGCTCCCCCGACCGCCCCTAGGCACCCAGCACGGTTGAGTCCTGCCGCCAGGACTCAACCGCTCAGCCCGACAGCCCGAACGCCCCGAACGCCCCGAACGCCCCGAACGGCAGCGGGCGTTCTGGCGGCACGCGCCCGCTCCGCGGCCCGGCGGCCCGCAGCGTGCGCGGGGTCCGCACAGGCGGGGCCGGGGCCCCCGCACACCCGGGGGCGCCCGGCCCGGCCCGAAACGCTCCGATGCCCCTGCACATCGCTCCGGCAGGCAAGGGGCGGTGCCGTCCGCCGCCGACACCGGGCGCCCCCGGGCGCGCCGCCCGATCACCGCAGCACCAGCGTTTCGTGGCAGGCCGCGGCCGGATACGCGCCCCGCACGGCCGGTACGTGCCTGCCTGCCTGCCGGGCGCGGTTCTCCCACCGGGGGCCAGGAGCGGGCGCACCGGGCAAAGACGGACCGGGCCGTCGCCCGCCGCATCACGCGACGGGCGAACTCCCCTGCCCGTCCCGGAGGAACAGCACCCGGCCCCCGCCCGCCCGGCGTGCACTCACCACCTGCACGCCGCCACCCGCCCGCCCCCGGGCCGGACCCCGCCCCGCCCCCGGCCCCGCACGAACCGGGCCCCCACGTGCCGGGCCCCCACGTGCCGGGAACGGCCTGCGGGCCCCACCCGGGGCGCGGGCGGCAGGCGGCGGGTGCGACGGGCGCGGGGAGCTCCGGCCCGGGGGCGGCGGGCCGGGGGCGGCGGGGGGCCGGGGGCAGCGGTTCGGGGCCCGGGCAGGGGTTCGGGGCCCGGGCGGGGGTCAGGGCCACTGACCGGCCGCTCCCGCGCCGGGTACCGGCTTGCCGATGAGGGCGAACGCCCCCCAGAAACCGGCCTGTCCGATGACGAGGGCCAGCGTGGCGATCGCCTTGTCGCCGTAGTGCCGGGCGACTTCCGTGTACAGCTCGTCGGAGACCCGCTCGCCCCAGGTGCTCGGCTGGAGCACCGCCTCCGCCAGCTCCAGTGCAACCCGCTCGGCATCGGTGAAGTACGGCGCGTCCCACCAGGTGGCCACGGCCGCGATCCGCTCCGGCAACTCCCCCGCGCAGGGCGGCCGCGTCGCGCAGCGCCGCGTAGGTGCTGCCCAGGAGCCGGCCGGTGCGCAGGCGGATCAGGCCGATCGTGGCCTGCGGCACCGAACCGTTCGCACCGGCCCGGCACAACGCGCCCGCCACCTCTGCCAGTTCGGGGACGAGGGTAACGGGGTCGGGCATGCGTGATCCCACGGGTTCCTCCTCGGCACGGAGCGTGATCCGCTCTTCGGTGTGTCCTCATGCGTCCTCACCTCCCTGACGGATCACGGCCCCCGTGGTGACCGCCCGGGGCGAAATGCCTCATCCCCGGGCCCGCGCCCGAAGTGCCCGCCCGGGGACGAGGAGTCCGGGCCCGGCCGGTGTTTGACGCGATCTTCCCTTTCCTTTCTCCCGCCCCCGGGGGCGGGCGCACCGCCCCGCTCAAGAACGGCTCCGGGATCGCTCGAGATTGCGGCACCCGGCGGGACCCCTCATCCGGCGGCCGGCCACGGGCGGGCCTCGGGCCATGGAGAACACGGCCGCCGAGACCCGCAGCTCCCGGACCCTCACGGCCTGGCAGATGATCACTTGAAAATCCGGGAATACATCACTCCATTTATCGTGCGGGCGGAGCCGCGCCTTCCCGGTGGAAAGTAAACCGGCTGGTATGTATCTTCGTTTTTCCGAGGGGGCTGCCCCTCGGAATTCAAGGCCGAGGCGGCTCAGGGGGAGCTATGTCTGCGAGCGCGTTCCGCATACACCGCGCGATATCCGGCGCAGCACACACACAGGCCGGCGCGGCCGTGCCCATGGGGGCCGGTGACACCCTCCCGCCGTCCCTGACCACCACCGTGCCCAAGGAGTTCGTCCACCGCGCCAGCGTCGCCGAGGTCCTGCTCACCGACTGGGCGCGGGTGGACGAGTCCCGCTTCACCGTCGCCGCCCAGTGGCCCCGCGGGCACAGCTTCTTCGCCGCCGTGGACGGCTGCCACGATCCGCTGATCGCCGCCGAGACGATCCGGCAGACCGGAATCCTGCTCGCGCACGCCGAGTTCGGTGTGCCGCTGGGCCATCACCTCCTGGTGGAGGACCTGGACGTGCAGGTGCGGCCCCCGCACGTGCGGGTCGGCCTGGCGCCGGCCTCGCTGGACGTCGACGTGACGTGCTCGCAGGTGAAACGGCGCCGCGGCGGCGCCCTGACCGGCTGCCGCATCACGGTGGAGATCTACCGTGAGGGCCACCTCGCCGCGACCGGGGGCGGCTCGTTCACCTGTGTCGCGCCGGCCGTCTACCGGCGGCTGCGCGCCGCCCGGCTCGCGGCGGGCGGGCGGCCCCGGGTGCTGGCCCTGACCGCGCCGGAACCCCCGCAGAGCGTCGGCCGGATGTCACCGGTGGACGTCGTCCTGTCCCCCGCCGGCCGGCCCGGGAGCTGGCAGCTGCGGGTGGACACCCGCCATCCCGTGCTTTTCGACCACCCCGTCGACCACGTGCCCGGCATGGTGCTGCTCGAAGCCGCCCGCCAGGCCACGGCCGCGACACTGGGCCGCGCCTGCCTGCCGCTCGGCATCACCAGCGAGTTCCTGCGCTACGTCGAGCTGGACACGCCCTGCACCGTCGAGGCCCACCGCACCGCGCCGCCGCGCCCCGAACACGAGGAGAGCGTCCTGGTGACCGCCCAGCAGGACGGCACCCCGGTGTTCCGGTCCACCGTGACCATGGCGCCGCCCGCCGAATGACCCCCCGCGGCCCGCGCCCCGCACAGCACCACCCCGGCACACCGCACCCCGCCGGACGGCGCCCGGCCGGACGGCGCTCCGGCAGACGGTGTTCCGCAGGGCGGCGCTCCGCAGGGCGGCGCTCCGGCAGACAGTGTTCCGGCAGACGGTGTTCCGCAGGGCGGTGTTCCGGGGAGCACCCCCCCCGGCAGACGGCGCTCCAACAGGCCGTGCCCCGGGGGACCGTGCCCCGGCGGGCCGCTCCGGCGGGCAGCACCCCGCGGGGTGCTGCTGCGGCGGACGGCGTCACGGCGGGCGGTGTTCCGCGGGACGGTGTTCCGGCGGACGGTGCCCCCGCAGAGGGTGCTCCAACAGGCCGTGCTCCGGCAGGCCGTGCTCCGGCGGGCAGCACCCCGCGGGGTGCTGCTGCGGCGGACGGCGTCACGGCGGGCGGTGTTCCGCGGGACGGTGTTCCGGCGGACGGTGCCCCCGCAGAGGGTGCTCCAACAGGCCGTGCCCCGGCGGGCCGTGCCCCGGCGGGCCGTGCCCCGGCAGACGCTGCCCCGGGAGAGGGGATCCGGTGTGCCGGGCGTGTCCTGCGGGGCCGGTGCCGTGTCACGCCGTGCCGGGGCTGCCGGGGCGTACCGGGCGTGCGAGGCGGTCCCCGGCGGGCGCGGCGGGCGCCGCGGGCTGCTGCCCGGCCGGGGCGAAGGCCTCCAGATGATCTTCGGCCCACTGTGCGAAGGTGCGGGGCGGACGGCCCGTCACCGCGCGGACGGTGTCCTCCACCTGGGCCTTGGCGCCCGCCCGCTGCCGTTCGGCGCTGTGCAGGAGCGCGTCGGCGACCGGCTCCGGATAGCGTGCGGCCCAGGCGGCGCGGGCCTGGGCGGGGCTCAGTTCCACCAGCCGCAGGGGGACCCCGAGGAGACGGCCGAGCTGCTCGCACTGCCCGGCCGCGGTGAGCGTCTGAGGCCCGGTCAGGGTGTAGGCGCGTCCGGCGTGTCCCTCCTCGGTCAGGGCCCGCACGGCGACCTCCGCGACGTCACGGGGATCCACACAGGCGTTGGGCGAGGCCGGGTAGAGGGCGCGCACGGTGCGCTCGCCGCGCACGGAGGCCGCCCAGCCCAGGGCGTTGGACATGAACGCGCGCGGACGCAGCAGGGTCCACTCCAGGCCGCAGCCGCGCAGCTGTTCCTCGCCCGCACGCTGCCAGCGGGTGATGAAATCGTCGGCCCCCGGGTCCAGGACCGCCGCCGCGGAGAGCTTCACCAGCCGCCGCACACCGGCCCGCCGCGCGGCGGCCGCGAACGCCGCGTCGTCGCCGCCGCCGGCGCGGGTGGTCACCAGGAACGCGGCGTGCACCCCCGTCAGGGCCCGGGCCAGCGAGAGCGGGTCCCCGTAATCGCCGGCGACGATCTCGGCCGCAGCCGGCGCGCCCGTGACCTTCGCGGGGTCCCGGGCCATCAGACGCAGACGCACCCCGGCGGGAAACCGGCGCACCACCTGCCCTCCCACCGTCCCGGTGGCACCCGTCACCAGGATCATCCCGCCCACCCCGCCCCCGCCGCCCACAGCACCCGCAGCCCCTGCCGCGCCCCCGCCGCCCGCAGCGCCTGCGGCGCCTGTGCCCCGTCGTCCCGCACGCCCGGTCCTCCCCGCTCCCGCCGCGATCTCTGCGCGGTTCCATTGAATCCAGTACATCCGGGGGTGCTGTTCGAAACACACCCCCTGTAATGTACGAACTGGACGGTTTTTTATTGGGTCTCCGGGCTCATCGACGAGAAGGAGGCCGGGAATTGGTGAAGCAGGACCGGGCGATCCGCACCCGGCAGACGATCCTGACGGCGGCGGCCAAGGTCTTCGAGGAGCGCGGCTACCAGGCCGCGACGATCAGCGAGATCCTCCTCACCGCCGGGGTGACCAAGGGCGCCCTGTACTTCCACTTCCCCTCCAAGGAGGACCTGGCCGAAGGGGTGATCCACGAGCAGGACCACGACCTGCCCATCCCGCTGCGCGCCTGCAAGGTCCAGCAGCTGGTGGACACGGTGGTCCTGCACGCCTACCGCCTGCGCACCGACCCCCTGGTGCGGGCCGGTGTCCGCCTCGCGCTCGACCAGCAGACCCAGGGACTGGACCGCAGCGGCCCGTTCCTGCGCTGGAGCGATGTCGGTATCGCCCTGCTGGAGCAGGCGCAGGCGCAGGGCGAGCTGATGCCGCACATCGTGCCCGCCGAGACCGCCGACGTCCTGGTGGGGGCGTTCGCCGGCGTGCAGGCCATGTCCCAGGCCATGTCCAACTACCAGGACCTGCCGCACCGGGTCACCGCCCTGCTGCGGCACGTGCTGCCCAGCGTCGTGGTGCCCTCGGTACTCGCCGCGGTGGACATCACCGAGGGCAGAGGAGCCTTCGTCCACGCCGAACTCGACAGCCTGCGCACCCCGCAGCACCCGGCGCCCGTCAGCTGACCGCGCCCGCCGCCGCATCCCCCACCTGCCCGCCGCCCGCCGCGCCTGCCACCTGCCCGCCGGCCGCCGGATCACCCCCGGCCTGCCCGCAGTCCGCAGCACCCCCGGACGCCGCACCCCCGGACGCCGCGTCCCCGGGTGCCGTGTCCCCGGACGCCGTGTCCCCGGGGGGCGGGGTGCCCGGGCCGCAGTACGCCCGCAGGGCGGGGGCCAGCGCGCCGCCCCCCGCCGCCCAGCCGGCATACCCGTCGGGGCGCACCAGCAGCGCCTCGCAGTCCAGCGCGGGCACCGGGGCGGCCCGCACCACCCGCACCAGCTGTGCCCACGGCCGCGCCTGGCGCGCATAGCGGCCGGCCCGCTCGCCGAAGAGCAGCAGCAGCGGCAGGCCCGCGGCCAGCAGGCCCGTCACATCGGTGCGGCCCTGCGGCGTGCTCAGCGCGGCGTTGGGCACGAAACGCCCCTCCCAGGGCGAGGAGCCGGCGCCGCGCGCGGGCAGCACCGTGTCCTGGGCGCTGACCATGGACGCCAGGACCGTGCCCTCCGCGCCGCCGCGGGCCATCAGCTCGCCGAACAGCGCGCGCAGCGGGTCGAGTCCGGGATCCGGCCGCATCAGGGCCAGCTGGGCGCGCGTGTGGTCGATGACCCGCTGCGCGGCGGGCCGGCGCTCCGCGCCATAGGTGTCCAGCAGGTCCTCGCCCGCCCTGCCGCGCACCGTGAACGCCAGCTTCCAGCCCAGGCCCAGCGCGTCCAGCAGACCCGTGCTCAAGCCCTGGCCGCCGATGGGGAAATGCACGTGCGCCGCGTCCCCCGCCAGCAGGATCCGCCCCCTGCGGTAGGAGGAGACCAGCCGGGAGAAGTCACTGAACCGGCTCAGCCACCGCGGGCCGTCCATCGCGATGTCACGCCCCGCGATGAAGGACACCTCCCGGCGCAGCTCCTCCAGATCCAGCGGCGCATGCCGGGCCGGGTGCGCGCCCGAGCAGTTCAGCGTGCGCAGGCGCATCACACCGCCGCCCGCGTCCTTGGCCAGGATCCAGCCGCGCCCGCTGCGGTGCCAGCCCGGCCGCAGCGCGTCCGCCTGCCCCAGCCGGACATCCCCCGCCATCGCCGACACCGTCGCCGGATACGTCCGCGCGCCGAAACCCGCCAGCTCACGCACCACACTGCGCGCACCGTCCGCCCCCACCGCATACCCGGCAACGAAACACACCGGCCCGTGCGGCCCCTGCGCCTCGACCCGCACCCCCTGCGGCCCCTGCCACACCCCGCTCACCCGGTACCCACGCCGCACCTCCGCACCCGCAGCCCTGGCCCGCTCCTCCAAAGACCGCTCCAGATCCTCCTGCGCACACTTCACCACCGCCCGCGGCTCCCCCGCCGGCGCCCCGATCACCAGCCCCCCGATCCCCGCAAAATGAAAAGAACTCCCCCCCGACACCCCACCCGCACCCGCACCCGCACCCGCACCTACAGTCACGCCCGCGGCCTCCCCCGGCCCCGGCCCCTCCCCCGCCTCCGCGCCCACATCCGCGCCCGCATCCGCGAGCACACCGAGATGACCGCGCCGGGCAAGACACTGCACGGTCCGCGCATGCAGCGTGGTCGCCTTCGGCTGCCCGCTCACCGCCCCCCGCGCCTCGACCACCACCGTCCGCACCCCGTACCCGGCCAGCTCACACGCCAGGAGCAGCCCGACCGGCCCCCCACCCACCACCACCACCTGCGCCCGCACATCCCCCGCCATACCCCGGACCCCCTCCTTCGTCCCCGGCCCACGCCGGGAGCCAGTATCACCGACCGGACAGCAGCCGGAGAGCAGAAAAACACCACCCACCACCAGGGACTGCCCGGCCGTGGAGGCAGGACGCACCGGATGATCCGGACGGGGCCGGATACCCCGCCACCACCACACCCGGCACACCCCCACGCCACCGCCAGGCCGCCAGGCCGCCAGGCCGGCAGGCCCTGGACCGGCGGACCGGCGGACCGGCGGCGGAGCAAAGCGCCTGCCCAGGCCGCCAGCCCCCCAGCCGCGGGCCAGGCCGGCGCTCCCGCAGCCGCGGGCCAGGCCGGCGGACCCGCAGCCGCTCCCAGGCCGCCCGGGCCCCCGCCCGGCCCGCACGAGCTTCCCGCCCCACCGACCGGGCCGCCCACGGCACACGAACAGGACAGAAAATATACGGGACGGACGGTTCACTACCACCCCTGCCCCACAGCCGCCCGGAGCACATCAGGGACCCCACCGGCCATCCCGCCCGCGCCTCCCACCGCCGGTCCCGGCCGCCTCGGCCCGGACCGGCAACAGCCCCGGCAAGCGGGCACCGCCGGCACCCACACCGTCGCCTCCGGCCTTGACCTGCACACCTCCTGCGGCCCGGCGGACCGCGTCGCGGGCGGCACCACCCGCGCCCGCCGACGGCTTCGTTTCAACAGCTCAGACGGTCCGGCACGAGGTCCGCACAGCACGCACGATGATGATTCCGTCATGCACGGTGGCAGGCATGACGGAACAGGACATCTACCACCACCTGCGTGAGTTCCGTGAGCCCTTCGACAAGCCCGCCCCCCTGGCCTGGCCCGAAATCAGCCGAGGCCAGCTGCTTGGTGATGAGCCGGAAAAGCAGCACCAGCCCGTCGCGCACCGGCTGCGCACCCGGCTGGAGCCTCAGCTGGCGGCGGATCTGGTCCTCATGCTGGAGACCGACGCGGAGGACGCCGCACTGGGAGTCCTCAGGGTCCCGGACCTCATCGTGACCGACGAGGAGGAAGCAGCAGCCGCCGGTGACGCGATCGACCCCCGCCGTTCCCCTCTCGTGATCGAGATCGTCTCGCGGCCCAACCCCAGCAGGGCCGGGACGGCATGCCGGGCGGGCCGGAGGCACGGGGCCGGAGGCACAGACACAGGCACGGGGCCGGAGGCACGGGCAGGCGCAGACCGGCAGGACACAGGCGGAGCCGGAAGGGCGGGCGTAGGCACCGGCCGGGCCGAAGGCACGTACAGCCGTACAGGCATGCGGGCATGCGGGCATGCGGGCATGCGGGCACGGATACAGGGCCGGCGAGGCGGACAGGGGGCGGGGCCCGGCGCGCGCTTCAAATCTGCTCCACAGCCGCTCGAGCCACCCCGGCGCACGGACCCCGCCGCATACCGGCGCCCGCCCGGCCACGATCCGCCAACTCCCCAGCCGCACAAGCCCCGTTACCGGGCCGCGACGGCGGGCGGGACAAGCCGTTCAGCGACGCAGATCACCCTGCCCCCCGGCTACAGCACGGCCCGGGAAATGGGTAGTCTCGGACCGACCACATATGTTACCGCTCGGTAGTCCCGTTTTCGCAGGTTCGAGGAGTCCGCCCATGCAACTCGCCGCGATCATCGTGTCGCTGGTCCTCATCGTGGTCGGTGTCGCACTGTTCGGCCGGGCCGTCCTGGCGATCTACCGCTTCATCACGCTCGGCCAGCCGGCCGCCGCCCGGACCCGCACCGACCGCCCCCTCACACGCACCCTCACCGTCGTCCGCGAGTTCGCCGGCCACAGCCGCATGAACCGCTGGGGCGTCATCGCGGTGGCGCACTGGTTCGTGGCGGTCGGCTTCTACACACTGCTGCTGACCATCGTCAACGCCGCCGGCCAGCTCTTCCGGCCCGACTGGCTCCTGCCCGTCATCGGCGACTGGACCCCCTACAACGTCTTCGTCGAGTTCCTCGGCACGATGACGGCACTGGGCATCATCACCCTGATCACCGTCCGCCAGCTGAACCGGGCCGGCCGCCCGGACGGCAAGTCACGCTTCGCCGGCTCCAAGACCGGCCAGGCCTACTTCGTCGAAGCCGTCATCCTCACCGTCGGCATCTGCATCGTGGTCCTGCACGCCCTCGAAGGCGCCCAGCACCACATCCCCCGCTACCAGGCCTCGTTCTTCATCTCCTACCCCCTGCTCACCCGCCTCGAAGAGCTCGACACCTCCACCCTGCACACCCTCACCTACTTCTTCGCCGGCCTGAAGATCGCCGCCTCGTTCATCTGGATGATCGTCGTCGCCCTCAACACCAACATGGGCGTCGCCTGGCACCGGTTCCTGGCCTTCCCCAACATCTGGTTCAAACGCAACCCGGACGGCGCCACCGCCCTGGGCGCCCTGCTGCCGATGACATCGGGCGGCACACGAATCGACTTCACCGACCCCCGCGACGACGACGTCTTCGGCGTCTCCCAGGTCGAGCAGTTCTCCTGGAAAGGCCTGCTGGACTTCTCCACCTGCACCGAGTGCGGCCGCTGCCAGTCCCAGTGCCCCGCCTGGAACACCGGCAAGCCCCTCTCCCCCAAGCTGCTGATCATGTCGCTGCGCGACCACGCGCACGCCAAAGCCCCCTACCTCCTCGCCGGCGGCGGCAAGAACATGGAGGGCGAGGAGAAGGCGACCGCCGAGCAGCTCGCGGACGTGCCCGCCGCGGCACTGGCCGAGGCCGAACGCCCGCTGATCGGCACCGCCGAGGAGAACGGCGTCATCGACCCGGACGTGCTGTGGTCCTGCACCACCTGCGGCGCCTGCGTCGAGCAGTGCCCCGTCGACATCGAACACATCGACCACATCGTCGACATGCGCCGCTACCAGGTCATGATCGAGTCCGCGTTCCCGTCCGAGGCGGGCACCATGCTCAAGAACCTGGAGAAGAAGGGCAACCCCTGGGGGCTGGCGAAGAAACAGCGCCTGGAGTGGCTCAAGGAGGTCGACTTCGACATCCCCGTCGTCGGCCGCGACATCGAAGACCTCACCGACGTCGACTACCTGTACTGGGTCGGCTGCGCCGGCGCCCTCGAAGACCGCGCCAAGAAAACCACCAAAGCCTTCGCCGAACTCCTCCACATCGCCGGCGTCACGTTCGCGATCATGGGCGGCGACGAGAAGTGCACCGGCGACTCCGCCCGCCGCCTCGGCAACGAGCCCCTCTTCCAGGAACTCGGCATGGAGAACGTCATGGCGCTGAACACGGCGTTCGGCGAGGAGACCGGCGACGACGGCAAGGTGACCGAGGCCTCGCGCAAGCCGAAATCGGCGAAAAGAATCGTCGCGACCTGCCCGCACTGCCTCAACACCATCGGCAACGAATACCCCCAACTCGGCGGCGACTACGAGGTCATCCACCACACCCAGCTGCTCCAGCACCTCATCGACGACGGCAAACTCACCCCCGTCACCCCGGTCGAGGGCCTCATCACCTACCACGACCCCTGCTACCTCGGCCGCCACAACAAGATCTACACGCCTCCGCGCGAGATCATCGCCAATGTCCCGGGTCTGCGGAACGAGGAGATGCACCGCCACAAAGAACGCGGCTTCTGCTGCGGCGCCGGCGGCGCACGCATGTGGATGGAAGAACGCATCGGCAAACGCATCAACAACGAACGCACCGACGAAGCCCTCTCCCTCAACCCCGACATCATCTCCACCGCCTGCCCCTTCTGCCTCGTCATGCTCACCGACTCGGTCAACGGCAAGAAGAACGAGGGCAAGGCCAAGGAGTCCATCCAGGTCGTGGACGTCTCCCAGCTGCTGCTGGAGTCGGTCAAGACCCCGGTCGACGACGAGCCCCCGGCGGGCGAGGCGCAGACCGAGAACACACCCCAACCACAACCCACCACATAAACGGCAGACCACCAACACACCACCCACCACACACCACCCACCACACACCAACCACCCGACGCGATAAAAAAGGCCCAGAACCTCCCCGAACCGACCACCACAACCACTTCACTCAACAACGGCTAACACAATGAGCTGAGTTGTCGGTGAGTGATGAGGCAGCAGGCGAGTTTGAGGAATGCTTCGTGGATGTCGGCTCGCCGTTCCCATCGGATCCGCAGACGTCGGAAGCCGTGCAGCCACGCAAAGCTCCTCTCCACGACCCAGCGGTAGGTGCCCAGTCCTGTGCCGTGCAGGGTGCCGCGGCGGGCGATCGCGGACACGATGCCGCTGCCACACGCCGGCCTCGTTCCAGTCCCGCAGCCGCCGCCAGCACGTCATGCCCGAGCCGAAACCGAGCTCCTGCGGCAAGTACTCCCACTGGATCCCGGTATGCAGCACATACAAGATCCCGCACAGCACGTCCCGGTCCGGCAACGGCTTGCGGCCGGGATACCGAAAGCGCCGCTCACGCTGCGGTAACAGCGGCTCCAGGCGATCCCACAGCTCATCCGACACAATCCACGGCGACGTCCCCACACCAGACCGAACGCTCAACTCCCGCGCCAGTCACGGCAGCCAGGACCGATCCACCTCTTTGTGTTAGCCGTTGTAACTGCCCAACCGCTGAAGCGCATTGCTCCGTGCGGCAGCCCGCGCCACGACCCCACCGCTCCCGAGCAGCGTGGGGGCCAATGTGTGTCCGGGCCCGCTATAACGGCAGCGCCCGCACCTCCGGGCCCCCGCCCCCACCCGATTGTGACTGATCCGGCGATCCAACTCCGGCCCGCGCGCGGGCCAACACGGATCGCTGGCGTGCTCAACTCATCGGTGGCCTCGCGTAGACCCGTGCCACGGGCGACACTGCCGCTTGTCGGTCGCCTTACTCTTTCCTCAGTGGGCACGGGAATCTCTGGCCTCCTTTCAAGCCATCTTTCATGTCATCTATCTTCACGCCGTTCTTGTCATAGGCGGGCATCACGATTACCTTTTCAAGCATTTCGCTTCTCATGGTAGGAGGCCAGCATGTGCGCGCATTTACCTGAGCTTTCTCGATCTTAGGAGACACGATTGCGTAGGCGAAGTTCGTATCCTGCAGGAGGGCCCCCTCGAGGTCTGCACCATCGAGGCTGGCTTCTCTAAGGTTGGCCCCTATAAGGTCTGCGCCACGGAGATTGGCATTGTTGAACACTGCTCCGTCGAGATCGGCATCTCTAAGTTTGGAATCTTCCAAATCGGCCTCGGTGAAGTCTGCGGCGTGCAGACGCTTGCCGCTGAAGTTGATCCCCCGGATGTCCCGCCCGTTCGGGGCGAACCCCGGGATGCTCTCGGCGACTTCAACACTGGCTCGCCACGTGGCATACTTTTGTGACTCTTCAAATGATTTCTGAAGAAAAAGAACAGCCAAACCAACGGCGAGCCCTGTGATCAGACCGCCGCCCACTGCGGAGAGAACCTCGATTCTTGGCTCTTTCTCTCGCTCCTTTATGGCCATCCTCCATGCGAGCAGGGCAAACAGCATTCCGAGGACGACCAGAATGGCGACAAGAGTCCACTGCCAAGGGCCTGCGACAGGCATGGGGCTCCTCCCCAGCGCGCGGGGGGCAAATCACTCTCACTTCATTCCTACGCCTGATGGCGAACGATCGCAAATGGGGCGCCAGTGTATTTCGCCGGCGTTTGTGCGAGGGCGGGTGTCGCGCGCTCTCAGCGTTCAAGCGGCTCAGCGATTTGGGCAGTGCGGTGCCCTCTCGGCGTTCCGCATCTCTTTCCATGCCGAGGACTGCCCCGGCCGGTACGGAGAAGAGCCCAGCTTGGCCACCACACCTTCCATGCCGTGTTTGTGTCGGCAGAGACCGTGTCCCGCGCAGGTCGTGTTGCATTTACACCAGGTCTGGGCCTACGGCTCGTGTCGCGTTGCGGTGACCCGTCGTGTCCCTACCTGGACGCCGCCGTCAAGCACCTGCGGGGCCTTCCCGCACACGAGCGGGAGCACGACGTCCTGGACGAGGACGTGGCTCGCATCTCCCCGCTCAAGCACGTCAACCTCAACTGCCTCGACGAGGACGACGGCGACTCGGTGTAGCAGCGGACCGAGCCGCTCCCTCGCGCGTGCCGTCCGACACCTCTGAGTGTCGGTGAGTGCCGCGGCTCAGGACCGGGAGGAGGAGGCGGTACCGGCCTGGGCGCGGTTGGCGCGGATCTCGTCGTGGTGGTCGGCGACCCAGCCGATCAACTGCATGACGATCTCGTGCAGGCCGCGGCCGAGCGGGGCGAGGGCGTACTCCACACGTGGCGGCACCTCGGCGTAGGCGGTGCGCGTGATCAGGCCGTCGTCCCGGAGCTGGCGCAGCGTGTGGGTGAGCATGCGCTGGGAGATGCCCGGAATCTGGCGCTGCAGGTCGGTGTAGCGCAACGGGCCGTCCTCCAGGACGGCGGTGATCAGCATGCTCCACTTGTCGCCGACCCGGTCAAGGACCTGCCGGATGAAAGCCATGTGGTCGGCGGGGATGCTCGCGCACGGCCCGATCGCAGCCGCCATCTCCATACCAGCGCTGTCCTGCATGGCGCCCATTCCTCTCCGTCACGCACACCGGTGTGCCTTTTGTACCGGCTTCCATACTGGCGCATCATGGCGCTACGAACAAATGAGAGGAATTTGAGGTCAGGCCATGAAGGTAGAGATATGGGCCGAGGTCACCTGCCCCTGGTGCGGGCTGGGCAGCCACCGTGTGGACCGGGCCCTGGAGCGGTTCGAGCACAGCGATCAGGTGGAGGTGGTCCACCGCTCGTTCCCCCTGGGCAGTGGCTTCCCCGCCGACCGGACGGTCAGCGTCCGTGAGGCCCTGCTGAGCAAGCACGGCATCAGCGACGCGCAGGCCAAGACGGCGACCGGGCAGATCGAGACGCTGGCAGCCTCCGAGGGACTGAACCCCTACCGGGTGCTGGACAACGTCGTTGGCGACACCGAGCTGGCCCACGAGTTCCTGGCCCACGCCTCCGTGCAGGGTAAGAACCGCCAAGCCTGGGACACGATCTTCCGCACCTACTTCGGCAAGGCCGAGCCCGTCTTCGCCCTGGACGACCTGCTCCGGCTCTCCGACGAGCTGGGCCTGGACCCTGACCTGACGCGCCAGGTGCTCACCGAGCGCCGCTACCGCGCCCGGGTCCAGGACGACGCCCGCCGCGCTCAGCGCCTGGGTGCCACCGGTGCCCCGTTCATCGTCGTCGACGGCCGCTACGGCGTCCCCGGCGCGCAGGACAGCGACACCCTGCTCGACCTGCTGCGTACCACCTGGGACGAAACCCACCCGGTCACCCTCGCCCCCGCAGGTGACGCCCCGGGCTGCGGCCCCGATGGCTGCGCCGTCCCGGCCCGTCCCTGACCCGTCACCCCATCCCCGCCAACATCTCTGTGAAAGGCACAATCGCCATGTCGTACCTGCTGCACATCGACTCCTCCTCGCTCGGCGAGGCGTCCGTCTCCCATCAGGTCGCCCAGTCCTTCCGCGACCAGTGGCAGGGCCCGGTCGTCCACCGCGACTTCGCCGCCTCGCCTGTGCCGCACCTGAGCGCCGCGGGCATCACCGCCCGCATCACCGACCCGGCCCAGCACACTCCCGAGCAGGCCAAGGCCGCCGCGCTCCAGGACGAGCTGATCGAGGAGTTCCTCGGCGCCGGCGCGTACCTGTTCACCGTGCCGATGTACAACCTCTCGATGCCGTCGGTGTTCAAGGCATGGCTGGACCAGATCATCGTCACGGACCGCACCCTGATCTTCAACGGCCCCTCCCCGGTCGCGGGCCGTCCGGCCGTGCTGATCTCCGCCCGTGGCGGCGGCTACGGCCCCGGCACCAACGAGGGCCTCGACTACGTGGTGCCCACTCTGGAGGCCGTCCTGGGCCACGAGAACCTCCTCGGCTTGGACGTCACCACCGTGATACCTGAGCTGACCATGGCCCCTGTGGCTCCGGCCCTGACCCCGCTCCTTCCCCTGCACGAGGCGTCCATGACAGCCGCCCACGACAAGGCCCGCACGCTCGCCACGACCTTCGGCACGCTGCGTGCCGCCTGACGCATCCTGACGGACTCCTTCTTCGTACTCGAACTGCCGGTAGACGTCGGGCTCAACTGCACGATCCGTACGGGGCTGTTGCAGGGCGGGGGGGGCGGGCAGGCCGCGGACGTTGCCGAGGGCTGCGGCCTGTTCCCGTAGACGCACGATCTCGTCGTGCTGTGCGGCCAAGCGCGAGACAGCGAGTTCCTTGAACGTTGTGAGCTCGGCGACGGTCTCGTCCCGCTGGGCCAGGCGTTCCTTGAGCTCGGCGACCTTGGCCTTGAGCCGTTCGATCTGCGCGATCCGCGGGTCGACGACCTTTCCTGCCTCCCGCAGACCACGAAGGCGCTGCTGGAACTCTTCGGCGAGGTGCTGGTAGGGGCCGGGGCGGGTGGTGCCGTCACGGTTCTTCTTCGGGTAGAACGCGGTGCGGGTTACACCAGCCTCGGTGGCCAGCGTCTTCAAGTCGCAGCTGCCGCCGGGCGGGAGGTCACCCTTCAAGAGCCGGTCCATCGCGACCCGGATGGCCTCTTTGTTGCGGCGGCGTTCGGCACTACTGATCTGTCCCACGCGGTCCTCCGTGAGCTGCGGCGTCGATCGCTGCGACGATGTGCTCGGCGCGTTCGGCTTCGGCCATGAGCCGGGCTCGTTCGGTCTTCTGCCCTCGTCCGATCTTGCTGATGAAGGCCCGTCCGCTGAGGGCCGCGGTCGCCCATGTGTCGCGGTGACAGGAGTGGTGGGTGGCCTGCGGGCAGCGGGCCGAGTCACACATGCCGGCCAGCGGCTGACTGCGGTCGGCACTGTCGGCGAGCTTGAGGCACAGGCCCTTGTCCGGGTCGAGGAACCAGCAGTAGTTCGCGAGCCCCAGGTGCAGGGCGCCCGCCCGATGGGCCAGCAAGTTGATCACTTCTTGGTCGCTGCGTTTGACCACCGGAGCGGTCACGTCCAGTTCCTCCAGCTGGCGCTCGACGCTGGCGAAGAACGCCAGCAGGTCCCGGGCGCCGGGTCCGGAAGGACGACGGCCGCCCTGGTAGTCGCGGAACGCCCGCAGGGTCAGGGACAGGTTGCGGGACTCTTCTTCCTTGCCAATCTCGGCCAGGAAGAGAGCCTGGGTGCCAACAGGACGGTTGGCATATCCCTCGGTGGTGGTGACGGACAGGTGCTTGAGCTGCAACTTCGCCGCGAACAGGCCGCCGGGCCGGTGGGCGAGTTCGACGGCCAGGGTGCGGCGCAGGATGCGCGGGGTGATGGCGTCGTCGGGCAGGAGGGGCAGGCCCAGGCGCGGTCCCTCGTTGCTGTTGGCCCACCCCCGCAGGTCCCGGTAACGGCGGCACAGGTCGAGGTGGACGGGAAAGAGATGCGTGGCGCCGGGATCCGCGAGCTGGCAGGCAACGCCGGCGGCCTCGTATGCCTCGGCTCCAGGGGCAGTTCGACCAGCTCGCTGGTCCGCATGCCGCTCAGCGCGGCGATCGTGAGGATGCAGGCCGTGCGGATGTGGCCGAGCAGCCGCGCCAGCCCGTCATGGGTGATCGGCAGGGTCCAGGGAACCGCGCCGGTGCCGTCGGCGCGGGCGACCAGGTCCGCCTGCCGGCCCCCAGCGCGGCTCGATGCCCACCTGGGCGATGGCCTGCTCCAGCAGTGGGCGTACGGCGGCGGTGCGCGGGTCGTACAAGAAGCCGGGGCCCGGCCGGAAGGGATTGCCACTGCGCGTCCACACACCGCCCTCCAGAGCAAGCGCCGCGAAGTAGACGCGCAGCAGCGGGTCCGTGGGGTTCCAGCCGTGGGTGAGTTTGGAGCGGACCGCCCGCTCCTCGTCCTGTTCGATAGGCTCCCCGGAGGCCAGGTGGGCGCGAACGGCCTGCTCGAACCGGGCCGTTGTGGCGGTGCGGACCGGCCCCGGCAACTGGGGCTGCGAGGTATCGCACGTCGTGCACAGGGCGAGCGCCGGCGGAGCGATGATGTGGATGAGGAACAGGGTGGCGGTCAGCAGGGGGTTCATGACTTCGGCGCGGGCCGGAGGTGTCTTGTTCTCTCCGCTGTTTTTCGACACCCCGGCGACCACGTGGGCGAGTTGCCCTCCCCAGGGACGAAAGCCGCTCGGGTAGCGGTCCGTGGTGAACAACTCGCCGTAGTCCGCGAGTTCCTGCAACACCTGCACCACGTCCAGTTGTGAGGATCCCTCTCCGGACCGGGTGATCTCGTCGGTATTCCGGCCGGCGCACCGGTGTGTGAGGTGCACGGTGCAGTGATGCTGGGTCACCTCCTCCAGTGAGGTCACGCCCTGGCCGGTCAAGCAGTTCAGCCACCGGGTCAGCTGCGGGAACCGGTCATGGCAGGTTCGCACCGTGCGCGGCACCCGGTGCGCGAAGGGAGCTTCAGCAGCCGCACCGCAGGCCGCGACAGCGTCAACGACTCCCGGCTACCCGGCCACCAGCCTTCGGCGCGATCGCCTCCACCCCGTCCGGTAGGCGTCCCCGCGCGAGACGTGCCACTGGTCCTCGCGGCGGGCGACCTCGTGCCCCCGCCGGGCCGCCGCCCGCGACCCGCGCTGGAACGCGGTGTGTGCGCGCTTGAGGCCCACCACGACGACCAGCGCGGCGGACGGTTACTGGCTGCTGTCCGGCTATGGCCTGCGCGCCTCCCGGGCCCTGGGCTGGCTCGCTGCCGCGATGCTCGTCACCGTCGTGCTTCTGATGGGCTTGGGGCTCCCCCGGGATTCCCCGAAGCAGGAGGCGACCGGCACCGTGCCGCCCGGCGGAGGCAGGGTCACCTTCGAGATCGACAAGGCTGACCCCCAGAACCCCACTGGGAAGAGGTATACCGGGGAGCGCTTCGAGAAGGCCCTGAACGTGACGCTCAACTCGGTGGTGTTCCGCTCCTCCGGCCAGGACCTGACCACCGCCGGCACCTACATCGAGATGGCGTCCCGCATTGCCGAGCCCGTCCTCCTGGGCCTGGCGGTGCTGGCCGTTCGTAACCGCGTCAAACGCTGACCCAGCACTCCCACGGCCAGGGCCGACAGAACGCCGCAGCCACCGGACTACTGAAGCAACCGGTGCGTCCGAACCGCCATGAGTCGCCGCAGGGAGGATTTCAGTGCCCAGCTCACAGCCCCACTCACTGAAATCTTCCGTGCGGTCCGACAGGCGGTTCGCCGGCGCTGCGGCTGGGGAGTGAGCCGGGGCCGCCGGAGGGCCCGGCGGGAGAGGGGGCGTGTCTGGCTGGTCCGGTGGGGCGGCATACTCCGATACGGCCGACCTCACCCGGACTCTCGGCTGGAACGCCGTCCCAGCCGAGAGTCCGGGCCGCCACCCACCCACATACACACCCACAAACGCCCCGAGACCCCGGGGGCAAACACGGTCGGACGCACACCACTTCGTACAGAGAGAAGACGGGCGCGCTCGGGGGTCCTTCGGCGTGTCCCGGTCTTTCATGTACGAGCTCCTTCGCGCCTCGCTGCCCGAATTCCTCGGCAGTCTCGGCGCTGCTCTGGTCCCCACCGCTTCTGCCTGGGGTGCCGCGCGCCTTCGCGGCCGCCGCGACCGTCCGCGACCGTCTGAGGCGGACGAACAGCCGTAGTGGGCCCCGGAATCCCAGCTCGGACACCAGAGGGCAACTGACCGGCCGGTAGCCAGGGCGAATCGGGCGTCACGGAACGGCCGTCATGTTCCGACCTGGGGACGTTCTTCGGCCCGGGGGTCCCCGGCCTTCTTGAACAGCGCGAAGCCGTCACGCGCCTGCAAACGCTCGTCAGCCAGTCGGTTACCTCGAACCCGTCCCCGCACGTCCCGGGAGTCCGGCAGGCCCGCGTGGGTTCGCCACCTGTCTGCCTCCCCGAATCCGCGAGCCCACGCGCCTCAGCTTGCGGTGAAGCTGAATGCCTGGCCGGAGGTGCCGGTGCATGCGGTCTGCATGGCCTCGGCACCGTCGGTAACCGGGGGGAGGAATCCGATGCACAGGCCGCTGTGGAGCGGCCGGAGCCGGAAGCCGCCGCTGGCGGCTTCCAGGCGAAACGTCTGGCTGTCGCTGTCCGCGCATTCTCTGGGTGCGAGCAGGGCGCCGGGGGAGGTGGAGGCTCCGTCGACGGCGAGGCAGCCGACGCCCTTGTCGGCGTCGGGGTGGTGCCACTGGATGCGGTAGGTCTGCCCGCCCAGTTTCTCGAGGTAGACGCGGGGCAGGGGGGCGTCGGCGCAGGAGTGCTGGACGGCGATTTCGCGGTTGGTGCGGCCGTTGCGTTCGCGGCCCTCGGTCAGGCACCGGGAGGGGGCGGAGGCGGGGTGGATGCTGGTCCATCCAGCCGTCGGAAGTTGGGCGGAGTCACCCGTCTGCTTGGGCGTGGGGGTGGGGTGGCTGAAGCTGGGGGTCGTTTCTCTTTGCTCGATCGGCGAGGCGAGAGGGGAGGCCGCAGGATCGGCGGTGGCCGAGCGGCTCGCAGTGGGCGAGGAACTGGGCTGCTTTGCGTCGTCGCTGGGCGCGGTGCTGGGAGGCGGGGTGCTTGTGGGCGCGCCGCCCGCGCGGTTGTCACCGGAGCCGTTGTCGTGCGGCCAGAAGGCCAGGGCCAGTATTCCGGCGACGGTGCAGGCAGCGATCGCGACCATCGGGCCCTGCCGTCGCCAGTTCGACTGAGCATGCGGGGGACCAGGGCTGTCGTCGGCTGGGCCGGTGGCCGATGCACTGGTCGGGACAGGGCTCGGTTCGTCAGCCGGGCCGGTGTCCGTGCCCTGCTTCTCGTCGGCGGCTTCCTTGCCGCCCTGCGGTGTTTCCTGCGGAGCGTCGTCATCCGCCTGGAGGGCAGTGGTCTGCGGGACGTCCTCGGAGACGGGCGGCGGTGTTCCGGCGCCGAACATGGCCAGGTGTCGGCGGGCCTCCAGCCAGGCGGACACCGTGCCGTCGTCACCGCCGCAGGCCCGCACGTAGGCGCCCAGGAGTTCCTCGCGGGGGAGGTCGTCGCGGGCGAGGGCGGCGGAGATCGTCGCGCGCGGCAGGACGTCGCCGGCGTCGGTGGCGTTGCGCTCCAGCTGTCGGTAGCTCAGGTCCGCCCAGCGGCGTAACTGCCGCATGAATTCCATGAACTCCGCAGGGCTGTGCGCCGCTGCCGGATCCGGCCCCCGTCCCATCACCGCTCCCTTGTCCCGTGTGTACAAGGAAGCTTAAAGGTCATTGATGTGTGCATGAGGGCTGTTCTCCGTCGTTGTTCGGCCGCCTGTGCGGACAGGGTGCTGTCAGCCGCTTGAGTCGCGTCATCTGCACTGCCTTTTGAATCGTTCACAGATGTATGTGGCGGTAGGCGGTGACAACGCTGGGGTCGGGCAGGGGAGCGGCGGTGATGGTGGTGCCGGGCTTGGGGGCGTGAATGATCTGTCCATTGCCGATGTACAGCCCGACGTGGCCACCGCTGTAGGACAGGACGAGGTCACCGGGCACCAAGCGGTTCCGGGTGGTGGCGCTGCCGGCGTGGATCTGGTTCCAGGTGGTGCGCGGCAGCTTCACCCCGGCCGTCTCCCAGGCCCGCATCACCAGGCCGGAACAGTCGAAGCCGCCGGGGCCGGTGCCGCCCCAGATGTAGGGCTTGCCGACCTGCGCCCGGGCGTAGGCGATGACGGCACTCGGCGCCGACTGGTCCCGCTTGGCGGTCTTAGCGGTCTTGTCCGTCTTGGCGGGGTTGTCCGCGGGCGTCGCGCTGGGCTGCCCGTCCTCTGCGGGCGCGGCCGCCGACGGCCGTCGCGCCGAGCCGGCGGAGTCCGGTGTGGCGGGCACGTTCAGCGCCTGCCCGGCGTAGATCAGCGTCGACGAGCCCAGGTCGTTGAGCCGCTGCAGTACCTTCACGCTCGTGCCGTGCGTGCGGGCCAGCTCCCAGAGCGTGTCACCGGACCGCAGCGCGACCTTCTTGGCCTTCACGGGCCTGGCTTCCGCCGTGCCGTTCTCGGCGGGCTTCGTCGGCTCGGCCGGCTTCGCCGGCGTGGGCTCGGGCGCGGCAGGCGTCTCCGGCTGGAGCGTGACCGATGGCCCGTCGGCCGCCGGTGATCCCGACGGACCGTGCACGGCCAGCAGCATGCCCGCCAGCAGCGACAGCACGAACGCCACGGCCAGCCCCGCCACGCCTGACACGACGCGGTGGGTCTTTCTCCTGCCCGGGCCGGGGGTGCGCGGCCTGCGGTGCGACGCCGGCGCGGGCCGGGGCTCCTTCTTCGATGTCTGCTTCCTGGGGGCCTGCTTCTTGGCGGTCTGCCGCTGAGACGGGAGCAGGGTAGGCAGTGTCATCACAACCTCCTTCGTGGGCCGGGATTTCGCGGCCCTGAAAGGAGGCTGTTTCGCTGTGTCGGTGTCCCGCTAGATCTTCGGGCGTCCAGGACAGTCCCGGCCTGTCCACGCCCCGCGGCGCCTTGGTGAAAGGGCGGTGTCCCGCCCCCGGGAACCGCCTATGACCTGCATAGACGACTCGGGACTGTCCCAGACGCCGTAATACGTTGCCCACCGCTGACCCCGCCCGGCACGCTTTTGCCATCGACCGGCCCACCGGGATGACGCCAGACGTCGAAGCGCATCCGGGGCCGCCACGTCTTCTCTCGCCATTTGCCGGTGTCGACGACCGCGGCGAGCAGCCGTTCACACGGCCCACCCCGAGGCGCCAGCCCAGGGGTGCCGCATCACCAACTCATTCCTTGAGGGAGCATCCGCATGTCTGCTGTCAAAGACCGCAAGACCCGGCCACTGATCATCGCCGTACTCGCTGGCGGTCTGGTTGCCGGCGTCGTCGCCGGCACCTCCGTCACCGACGTATTCACCGCCGCCTCCGAACAGGGCGGCACCTCCGACCATGTCGCCCTCGCCGGTACGAAGACAAAGAGCGGGGACACGTGCCAGCCCGTCGACCGCGTCACACCCATCCTGATCCGCGAGGGTTGGAACAGCGCCCCTGAGAAAATCACCTGGCGTAACGGCGCATCCACCCAGCAGCAGCACCAGTTCACCTTCACCCAGATCTACTCCGCCCGCGGCATGCTCACCGGCGACCTGCCCTCCCTGCCCAGCATTCAGAGGAAGGCAAGGGCGAAGATCAACAAGAAGAACAAGCAGAAAAGCTCCACCATGAAGGGCTTCGAGCTCGAGCTGTCCGCCAGCATCAGCACCGCCGAAGCCATCACCTACACCATCCCGGCCCGCAGCATGTTCATCGCCAAGCGCGGCATCTGGAAGCAGACCTGGGCCGTCAAGCGCTACCAGCGCTGGTCCAACTGCCAGGAGCGCTGGACCCACGTCGGCAACTACACCGGCGTCGGAAGCATGAACTACACGTCCTCGAAGGTGCTCTACCGCTGAACGCTTCGCGCGGCTCACACAGGTCGACCAGTTGGGGGCGCCAGACCTCGGGCGGCCCGGCGAGGTCGCGGGCGTGCAGCTTGGCGTCGACCACGTCGGCGAGGGCTTGTGCGTAGTGGTCGGGGACGTCGTCGAGCATGTCGACGGTGCGGGCCTCGATGAGGTGGAGGGCGGCGGCGAGTTCCTCCTCGTCGACCTCGGCGGGGGGAGGGGACGAGGCCCTTCGGTGGAGCGGATCTCGTCGCTCCGCCGAAGGGCGTTCAGCACTAGGGCGTCGTTCAGGGGGCGGCCGGGGGTGGCTCGGTCAGTCGCTGGGGATGAACCCCGCGGACTGGCTGCCCGTCGAAGCCTTCCGCTGCGAGTACGCGACCGCCTGGGTGGCGACCAAGCTGCGCTGGCAGCTGCGCGGGCCCGGCCGAACGCGACGCCCTGACCCACCTCACGGAAGTCTGCCCGGACGCCACCGTCACCTACGAGCAGGCACCGCAGTGACCCCGGCCGGCACATAGCGCCAGGCGGCGCGCCCACCCTTGGAAGGGGTGGGCGCGCCGCCGAGTGTCCTGTCTGCCGCAGCCGCCGCGCGGCATCCAACCGCAAGCAGGATGTGTGGTGGGTCAGTGGCGGCCGCCGCGGCGATGGCCCCATGACTGGTCGTCGACGAAGCGGCCGTGGTCGTTGCGCAGGGTGGCGGTGTCGTGGTCGTTGTTCCACACGTAGGCACGGCGGTCCTGATAGAGGTCGGTGCGGGTGTCACGTCCCTCACCGGTGTGAATCCGGACCGTGGCGCGGCCGGCCAGGCGGTAGTGGTCGAACGTGTACTTGTGCCCGGACTCGTCCCTCAGGGTCCAGCCGTTGAGGTTGACGGCGTTGCGGGTGGTGTTGGTCAGTTCCACCCACTCGCTGTTCAGCGACCGGTTGGAGCGGGTGTCGCACCCCGGGGAGTCGTACTGCACCTTCCTCAGCGGCTGTGCGCAGCACTTGGATCAGCTCGTACGCCTCGTCCAGCGTCAGCAGGCGCAACCGCTCGGTGTCGTGCTCCACGGGCGAAGTCGATCTCATCAAGGTCAAGGTGCTCGTAGCTGTCCATGATCAAGGCAACGTCACAGACCGTTGGCAGGACACGGCAGGACAACGCCTGCGGCCCCGGCCTGTAGTAGCCCGCCAGCTCCCGGGCTGCGTACTCGGCCTCTACTGGTAAGCCTGGTTCAGCGCCCAGACCGCCCAGACGATCACGGCCAGCGACAGCACAACGGCCGTCGTGCCGAGTGCGGCTCCCGCCCGCACCCGGGAGGGAGCCGCATCCTCCTGGCCCCGCGCCCCGCTCAGCGCGACGAGGCCGGAGACGACCGCCCCGATCCCCGCGGGCACGATGAAGTACACGGGAAAAAAGCGCACCCCGTTCGGGACCCAGGCAGGCAGAAACGGGCACATCATCATCGCGACGGCGGCAGCGCCCAGCACAAACGATGTCGTGACTCTGTGCTGCTGACGTGCCGTCAGCTGTTCGCTCGACCCGGCTGTCTGCTCAACGGAACTCATACTCCGGATGCTAGGCAGCGGGCACCGTGTTCCGCTTGGGCGCGAGTACCCAGATCGTCCTGAGTAGCCGGGCCCCGCCCGAACCTGCCGCCTGGCTGAGCCGCGGAGCCGAAGTTGTGGGCGGGGTTTCGTGGTGTTCGGTGTCCCGCCAGTTCTGCTGAGGAAGCCCTCCGTTGCTGAGGCCGTGCACCATCTCGTGTCAGCGGCGGCTGTTACGGTCCGGCCATGCAATGCCCCGACCACGTACTCACTGTCCTGCGCCGGCATCCTGATCTGGCGCGACTGGCCGCGGGATCCTTCGATTTCGATCTTGACCGGGCCGAGCACGTTGAGGCGGTCCGTCTGGCGAGCGGAGCGCCTTTGGAGGCAGTGGCGGGCGATGACACCGGTGGAACCTATTTCGCGTGTGCCGGCGGGGCGGTGCTGTATGCGAGCTCCGAGGGTCAAGCCGGCCTCATCGGCACCAGCATGGACGAGGCTCTGGAGATCCTCTTCGGTCTGCCCGGCTGGCACGACTACACCGATCTCGATCTCCAGGCCGATGACGACGTGCTGGAAGAGCTCTTCACCCGGACCGAGGACGAGATCCGGAGCTCCTACGGCCCCGAACTCGACGCTGATCGCAGCAGGCTGCTCAGCGAACTGGGTCTGCGCCAGCTCCCCAGGCGGGAAATCCTGCGGAGGCTCCAGAAATCCCTTCTGCGGACCGAGCCCGAGTTCCTCCTGCTGAACGCGGACGAAGGCTGTGCGTACGAGTTGTTGGACCGCCTTCGGCGTCCGCCGCTCTGGCAAGCGGTCCTCGCTCAAGGCCGGGCTGATCTGGTCCGGATGCGGGCCGACCACTCCTGCTGGGACGAGATCGCGACCGACCCGATACGGCGTGCCGCCGTCCTGCGCGCAGCCCAGTACGACCGACAGTCGGGGGACTTGCAGCTCCTGCGCAAACTCCTGCAGCACGAGGCCCGCAGCGGCGCCACCGAGGAACTCCGCCTCGTCGCCGTCCTGGTCGCCCTGCACGGCAAGACGGAGGACTACCTCCTGCTTCAGGCCCTGCGGGAAGCCAACGCCGATGTCCACTTCTTGCTCGGCGGTTTCCCTGGCTCCTCACGAGCACTCTCCCAGTGGGCGGCCGACTTCGACTCGTCGAACTACGGCCAGGATCCCGACGACGAGGACGACTTCACCTGGGCGGCGCTGGCCCGCCGCCAGGGGATGAACGAACTGGCCCGTTCCGCGCTCATACGCATGCTCGACAACACGGGCCCACGCGATGCGATCCTGCTCGGGGCTCTGGCCCGCGAACTCGAAGCCCTCGGAGACCTCGGACAGGCCACCCGGGCACGCCGCCTGTACGCATCCCTACAGGAGGACACCGGCATGCGCGGCACGGCCCTTGCCGACCTCGCCTCATTGCAACGCCGCAGCGGCAAGGTCGAGGCAGCCTGGCAGTCCCTTCAGAAGGCAGTGACCGTACTCGACGGCCCGCCGCCACCGCCGCCTACCGATCAGCTGGCGCTCGATTTCGGTCTGCCGCAACCACTCTGCCCGACCACCACCTGGCGAGATCTCGGACTGGGGCTGCGGATCACCGAGGAACATTTCCTCATCACACAGGCTGCTGTGCCGCTCGGTCTTCACGAGGTGGCCCAAGAAGCCTTCAAGACGGGCAAAGCCATGCTCGACAGCTTGCCTCACCCCACCGAGAGTCTGCGGCAGGCAGCAGGAGCTGCCGAGGTGCTTGCAGTACCCCGGTGAGAACGGAATTCAGGCCGGGGGTGGTGTGGAGTGCAGGTCCAGCCTCCAGGACGAAGCCACGCGGGGCTCGCCCGGTTTCCGCATCGTCTGGTTGGCAGAGGCGATGACGCATCTCGCGGCAGGCAGCCAGCCGAAAAGGTCGGTACCCAGTCCGTAGACAGGCCGCGACCGCTCGCCCCGTTCGGTGTGCGGGTCAGCGCACGGTGGCAAACTACCGGTTCTCCGTCGTCCACCGCATGGTTGACGGCGTGCGCGTCGTCATCGTGCAGGGCAAGATCGACCACGACGTCAGAAACGTCTTCAGCAACGCCCTGCTGTCCGGGGACGGCATGGCACAGGCGTCGCGGATCGTGGTGGACCTCGGCAGGGTGACCTCTCGCCGGGCATCGTGATGCGGCAGACTCATCCTCACGGCCTTCGTGCTGGACGTGTGTGTTCCTTGGTCGGAGCACATGTTCAGACGAAGGCCGCTTCCGTGTACGGCGGTTACCGAACCGGGTGATCAAATACGACGCATCGTTCGAGTAGCGGCTTCTACCGGCGGCGCGGAGATCCGGGTTCGCAACGAGTGGACCAGTCGCCGGTCGGCGACAGCCGCACTCCCCCTGCCCGCACGACGACAAGCCTGCCGTCTTCGATAGCGATTCGATCACCGATAGCCAGGAAGATCGGGCTCGCCAGCTCGAAGGCATACCCGTCGTCAGTCTCGAGGTTCTTCACCAGCACCAACCGCGAGGTCGGCGTGGCTCCGTCAGCTGACAAGCGCATGCCGAAATGCTCCCACGCACCCTGAGGCCGCCTCGACCCTTTTCAGCAGCTGACCAACGACCCAGACGTTAAGTTCAAGTTAGTGACGGCACACCATCCGCCGCCAGCACCCAGGCACCGCCAGCTGAACACGCCTGGATCTTCCTCGCCAGGTGCCGCGCTTCGCCGACCAGGAGATCGAGGTCACGTCCCCGCCCCTGGTCGGGCGCCGGCGTCCGTGGCCAGGGTGTGGTCGAGAACGGCCGCGGCCAGGGGTGCGTGGACGGCGCGGGGCAGGGCGTGCCCCATGCCCGGTATCTCCATCAGCCGTGCCCCGGCGATCACTTGGGTGAGATGGTCGGGGTGCGGCGGTGGGAAGACGGGCTCGGCCGGGGCGGAGATGACCAGGGTCGGCACCTCGGTGCGCGCAAGTTCCTCGGTGCGGTCCATGCCGGAGTGGTCTGCGCGCCCGTGGGTCATGGGCGCCTCGTAGCGCCCGGCGTGCTCGATGATGCGGCGCTCCGAGGCCCGGAACTCCTCGGAGTCGAAGGGGATCTGATCGCCGTTGAGTAGCCGCCAGTGCTCCACGCGGTGGTCCAGCTCGGCCTCCAGGCCACGGTCCTCGTGGGGGTGCGACCACAGTTCGAGCACCCGTGCGTCGATGGGCGGGAGTTGGTCTACGGGAGTTCGGGAGCCGTCCGGGTGCGACAGCGGGGTGCTGCTGAGAGCGCCGGCGCCCATCACTGTCGCGCTGAGCAGCCGTTCGGGGAAATCTGCGATCAGCAGTTGGGTGAGCATGCCGCCCAGGGAGTGACCGACGATGTGCGCCCGCTCCACTTCGTACGCGTCGAGGACGGCGATCGCGTCCGAGGCGAGGTCGACGATGCGGTACGGATGCGTGTCGAAACTCAAGCTGGAGCGGCCGGTGTCCCGGTGGTCGTAGCGGATGACGCGGTGGCGCACGGCCAAGGCATCAACCAGTCCATCCGGCCAGCCCAGCCCAGACGCCCCGGCCCCCATGATCAGCAACAGGGTGGAATCCCGGGGGTCGCCGCGCACCTCGGACCACAGCTGCACCGCCGGATCGACCTGGACGAACCGCTGATTCATGGCACCGCTCCCCACATCCACGACCTTAAGACGAGACGGGCCGTCTCGCAATCTTGCGCCATCATCATGATGCACACCCCTGGAGTGATGCAATACGAATCGTCTCGTCTCGTTGCTGGCCGGACACTCGAAGGGGTGCCAGAACTCATCGCGATACCTTCTGAACCCCGTCCCACACGAGCTGCGTGCGGCATCCGGTCCGCTCCGGCCGCGACAAACTACGTGCCTGACGCAGACGAGCAAGCTATTACTCTGCGTGACATCCGAAGATAAAGCACAAGCTTACGTACTGCTGCGGATGGCCCTGGAGCGCGCGTCCCGGGTCGCGGTCGTCCGGTTCGCGTGGCACGGGCTTGAGCGGCTCGGTCTGCTCCGGATCCGCGGCAAGGTGATCGCCTTGCACGGGCTGTTCTGGCCGGACGAAGTTCGCGATCTCTCCGACGTGTTCCCCGCTCCGGTGCAGCTGGACGAAGGCGAGATCGACGAAGCTTGGCCCTGATCGAGGCCATGACGCTCGACAGGCTCGAAGGCCCGGAGTTCGCCGACGGGTGCACCGACGCGCTGCGCGCGGTGCTCGAGGCCAGGCAGGAAGACTGCCAGCTGCCGGAGGCTTCGGCACTGGCGGTCCGGCCGGGGCAACTGGTGGACCTGATGGCCGTGCTACAGGAGTCCGTCGGCAAGGCCCGGGCGGCGCGCGGCGAGACGGGCGACACCGACGTGCCCGAGGTGCCCGAGGTGCCGGCCGAGCCTGCGAAGAAGACGCCCTCCCAGAGGGCTTCCTCGAGGACCGCCGGGCGCGCGGGCAGTCGGCGCGGTACGCCAGCACGCTGACCTGCCGTGGTCGAGGTGTCCGCCGCCGTGGTCGGGCCCGCGGGTGCCTAGTCGGTGGTGTGGCCGGGGTCGGGGAGTTCCGGCGGGAAGTGCTGTTTCAGGTGGTCGGCAGGCCAGCCGCACGCTGACTTGCCGTGGTCGGGCTCATGGTCGGGTGCGACCACCAGGCCGACCACGCCCCGCACGCAGCCGCCCGTGGCCGATGCCACACCGCCCGGCAGACGGTTCAGCGGGCGGGGCGGGTGCTGGAGACCGAGGCGCCGCGCCGCCAGTCCGAGGGCTTGCGGGATCGGAAGGTCTCGCCGCTCTCGATCCTGGCCTTGTTCCGCTCGAACTCCCGCTCCGCGGCTCACGGCTGGCGGGGAGCGCAGCCGGGGCGTCCCCAGTTCTCCCCCACCTTCGTGATGACCGTGCCCTTGTCGTAGTCCTTGAAGGAGGCCGGGCAGGTGCCCGGGTACGCAGCCCGGACCGAGCCGCGTGGCAGCGGCACCGCCTTCTTCGCCACGGTCTTCTTCGCGGCCGGCTTCCCGCCGCCCGCCTTCTTCGCGGGCTGCGCCTCCTTGATCGCCTCGCGCTGGCTTCGGGCACGCGGAGGGGTTTTGCTCCGGCGGCGAGGTCGAGTTGCAGGGGGAGGCCGTGGGTGGCGACCTGGTTCCGGCTGCGCAGCGTGGCAGCGAGTTCGGCCATGAGACTCCGCACGCCATGCGAGAAGATGATCTCTTGCTCGGGGTCTGCTTTCGATAGTCGTTCCAGTGGTCAGGGTCTTGAGGGAACTCGCTGGGGGCGAGCGGCGAAGGAGAGGTGAAAGCCCAAGCCTTCGAAGCTTGTTCCCTTGAATGAGAGGAGCCCCGATGACCGCCGAGCCAGGCGTCCGCGCGGGGGCGGAGAGTGATGCCTCGGTGATTGCGCGGTCCCGGGATGAGCCCGAGGCATTCGCCGTGCTCTTCGACCGGTACGCGGATGCGGTACACCGATATCTGGCCCGCAGGCTCGGTGGCGAGCCGGCCGAAGACCTCGTGGCAGAGACCTTCACCACCGCCTTCCAGCAGCGGCACCGGTACGACCCTTTGCGGGCCACGGGTGATGGCGCCCGGCCCTGGCTGTTCGGCATAGCGACCAACCTGGTCGGCCGGCACCGGCGGGCCGAGGCCCGCCGCTTCAAAGCTCTGGCCCGCATCCCGGCGCCAGCCGATCACGAGGAGCCGCTGGCCGACCGTGCTGCGGCCCGGGTGGGGGCGCAAGCCGTGGGCCGCGAGCTGGCAGCGGCACTGGCTGCACTGTCCGCGCGGCACCGGGACGTGCTGCTGCTGGTGGCGTGGGGCGGTCTCGGCTACGAGGAGGTGGCCCAGGCCCTCGATGTCCCCATCGGCACAGTGAGATCACGGCTGTACAGGGCCCGCGGCAAGCTGCGTGAAGCGTTGGGCGGATCCGATCCGACGACACTGCGAGAGGTACCCGGCCATGACTGACGAACTCGAACTCCTGCGAGACTGGGACGCGGACGCGGCCCCGCTCACCGAATCGGCCCGAGCGAGGGCCCGCCACCGACTGCTCAACACGATGGCGCGCGCGCAGCGGCACCCCAACGCTGCCCCCGGCCGCCGCCACGTACTGCGCTTCGCGGCCGCCGGGGCGGTTGCTGTGGCGGTGACGGGAACGGCGGTCCTGATCACTGAGGGCGGCGCCGACGAGGGCGATCGCGCCGACCGCGCCGACCGCGTATCGGGCACGGCGACCCCGCGGATGAGCAACGTCAGCGCCGTGACAGTACTGAACGGGGCGGCGGTGTACACGGGCAGGCACGAGAAGACCGTGGCTCCGCGCGACGACCAGTTCATCTACTCGAAGCGAATCATCAAGGAGACCGAGCGCAAGACCGGTGCGGTCAAGACCTACGAGGACGTGAACTGGGACTCGGTGGACGGCTCCAAGCGCTCCCTGACCATGGAACTAGGCCGAGTGATCTGGGAAGAGCCCATGCAGAAGGGCGAGAGTGTGTGGCCGCCTCGGGAATGGAGCAAGCTGAAGAAGCTGCCCACCGACCCGCAACAGCTCATCCCGCGCATCGGCCTCGGAACCTCCAACATGCCGATCAGCGACTTCACCGCAGAAGAATGGTTCAACGCCTACTTCATGCTCGGTGAGCTCCTGAAGTGGCCGGTGCTGCCCCAGGGACTGCGCCCCGCCGCGTACAAGGCGCTGGCCCTGGTGCCAGGGGTCAAGGCGATTCCGGGGGTGAAGGACTCCGCCGGGCGCACGGGCGTGGGGATCTCCTACCCCAAGAGTCCGTTCGCCAAGGGCAAGTACCTCATCTTCGACCCGGAATCCTACGAGTTCCTGGGCTTCCGGGACGAGCGGACTTCGGCGTCCGGCGACAAGACGTACATCCAGGTATCGCACGTGGTGGACTGGGCGATCGTCGACCAACTGAAGCAGCTCCCTTAGCCTTGCCATTTCGTGCGGATGCGGCCGTTGTCGATACGGAAGCGCGAAAGCGCCTTCCTGCCCGGCGGGTGACTGGCGAGGCGGTCGTCCTGCTCGACTGGTCAGAGGTCGTTTTCCCCCGTTGTTTCATCCCGTGATGTGGGCTTGGTCCGGTGATGTCGGGTCGCGCCAGGAGATGGTGGTCTCGCCGGTGAGACGGGGGGCCATGAGGTCGGTCATGGCGAGGTGGATCATGGCTTCCGAGCGTTCGGGGAGGGTTTTCGTAGTCGCGGGCGAGGCGGCGGTGGAGCATGAGCCAGCCGTAGGTTCGCTCGACGGTCCAGGGTTTCGGGATAGGGGTGAATCCCCTGGTCCCGGGGTGCGTTGGACGATTTCGAGGTCGATGCCGAAGGTGGCGGCGTGCTCGAGGAAGTGTTTGGGGTAGCCGCCGTCAACCCAGACCTTGCGGATCGTGGGATGTGCGGCCGCTGTCTGATCGAGGAGGGTCTGGCCTGCGGCGGAGTCCTGGACGCCGGTCGCGGTGACCAGGACGGCCAGCAGAAGGCCGAGGGTGTCGGTGATGATGCTCCGCTTCCGTCCGACGATCTTCTTGCCGGCCTCGATGCCCTGGCTTGAGGCGGGGACGCCGGTAGAAGTCTTGACGCTCTGCGCATCGATCACGCAGGCCGACGGCTCGGCGTCCTGGCCTTCCCTCTGCCGTAGGAGCTGCTGCCTGAGCAGGCCGTTGAGCTGCGCGAACACACCTTCCTGCTGCCACTTCGCGAAGTATCCGTAGACCGTGTTCCAGTGCGGCGAATCGTGCGGGAGGTAGCGCCACTGCCCGCCCGTGCGGTCCACGTTCCCTCTCGGTCCCGGGATCGGCGAGCCCGTACGAACCCTCCTCCGTCACCTTCGCGATCCGGGCCTTCGCGGGCTGCCCCACCGCGTCGTGCAGGGCCCACGGGAGCACGAAGGGACCCGCGAGGAGCAGAGCAGCGGCCGTGAACAGGGGCGCCGCGGTCAGCCGCTCCTTGAAGCTCGCAGTGCGCGATCCGAAGTCCCAGCCGGCGGGAATCGTGAGCGCCATGACCAGCGAAGCGAGTCCGGTGAGGACGGAGACCAGCCCCAGTATGGCGCCACGCCCCCCGACGAACAGCGCGGCGGGTGTGACGATCAGAGACCAGATCGTCACGGCCGACAGCAGGCCGGTCCTACTCTTGCGGGTCATGCGGCTTCCCGGCAGCCGGGCCGGGGTCGGGCCGTCCGGGGTCGTGGAGTGAGCGGCTGATCTCGTCGAGTCTGTCGAGCCCGGCCTGCACGGCCTCCAGTTCGTGTTCGAGGGAGGTGAGGTCCGGGACGTCCGTGGCGGCGTCACCGACCGCATGGAGGGAGACCAACAGGGAACCGCGTTCGGCGGCGGCCTCCAGGCGCAGCACGGTCGACTCCAATGTAGCCATGAGGAGTTCGCGTAGTTCCGCCAGGCGTTGCAGGGAGGCGGCGCGTTCACCGGTCGCGCGGGCGGACGCCTCCTTGGCCTCCCTCATCGCTCCCTGCGAGGCCCGAGCCTCCTTCTCCAGCCTGCGCTGGTCGTCACGCAGCGCCTGGGGGTCGGTGCCCGCGGTGGTGGTGTCGATGACGCGGACGGCCTCGGCGCGGGCATGGAGTTCGTCGGCCGCGGTCCCTACGAAGGCGACGGCCGCGGTCAGCGCCTCGGTCAGGGTGGGGGTGGTGCTGTCGCTCCGGTGGCGGTCGAGTCTGCCGACGGCGGCCGAGGCGCGTTCCAGCCACAGCCGGGCGTCGGGAGGGGGCTCGGGCCGTTCGGAGCCGGAACCTTGCCGCGCGGGCCGTGCCGGGCCCGACCCCGCGGACGCGGTCGGTCGCCCGGTCTCGGTGCCGGGCCGGCGGGTCAGCCGGTCGGTGACGGTGTGGGCCGTCCAGACCAGCAGACCGATGGCGGCGCCAGCGGGCAGGGCCGCCGCGGGCCCGGCCCCCGCCAGGGCGGCTGCCGCGGCGCCCGCCGAGCCCAGGAGCGTGGCCGCGGCGGCGGCCGGAAGGTGTCTGCCGTTCATCGGGTGCTCAACTCCTGTCGGATGGCTAGAAGTTGCTGATGACAGAGACCATCACCTTGTCGATGACGGCGGGATCACGGGCGTCGTACGAGGTGGCCTTGGTGGCTGCGGAGATCTCGCTGAGGGTGTCGAAGTCGGCCTGGTCGCTGAATGCGACGGTGAACACGCGTACCGAGCGCTCCAGTTGGGTGGCGTCGATATCGCGCAGCAGGGCGTCGAGATCGTTGTCGGCCGGGTATTCGTTCTTGCCGTCGGTCAGGACGACCACTGCGTTGATCCGATCGGTGTCGAGACCGGAGAGGGCGGCCTGCTGGGCGGCGCGCACCGTGGCGTACAGGGCTGTGCCGCCCTCGGCGCTCAACCCGTTGATGGAGGTGGTGAGTTGACTCTTGCCGGCCTTGATGGGTCGAGGCGGCAGGATCTCCCGGTAGGGCTCGCGATGGTCGGCGGTCTCGGTGGAGAAGGCCCACAGTCCGACCTCGTCGTCCGGGTGGTACAGGTCGAGCGCGGCCACGGCGGCCTTCTTGGCGGCCTCCATCCGGCTCTGCCCGCCTCCGGCGGACTGGTTCATGGAGCCGGAGACATCCATCACCAGCAGAACCCTGGCCTTCTTGCGCAGTTCGTCCCAGCTGTCGAGGATCGCGCCGAGCACCTGCGGGGACGGCGGGTCAATGAGGGACAGCTTCCGCTTCCCCTCGTCGGGCAAGCTCACCGAGGCGGCCAGTTCGCGCCCCGCGTTGCCCTCGTGGTCGCGGAAGCCGAGCTGCTGAAAGCGGCGCTGCTGGGCGGCTTCGAGGAGGAAAGCGCTGAAGTCCGCGGCCGCCGCACGCTGTTCCCCGCCCGCCGAGGGCAGTACGACGAAGGGGTGGTCGAGCATGAGGGTGCCGTCGTCCGGGTGCACGGCCACCAGCGGCACCTTCGGCTTCTTGCCCTTGCCAAGGAGTTTCACGTCGCCGGTGGGGCTGCCCTGGTTGTACAGGTGGATCAGCTGCTCCTGGACGGTGACGGCGCTGGCGTACGAAAGGGCCTGGCCCTTCGCGTCTGCCTCCGCAAGGTTGGCCATGTAGGCGGTCGCGTCGGAACCGTAGTGGAGCACACCGGCCTCGACTCCCGATACGAACGCCCGGGACTTCGGGTCCTTGACCTGGTCCAGCGTGAGATCGCTCGATCGGCCGGTGGCGGCGTAGAACGCGGCCACGGTCGCCGCGAGGCCCGAGGTGGAGGTGTGCGGGTTGTCCTTGCCCAGGGAGAATCGGCCCCACTCGGGGTGGCCTAGCGAGCCCCAGCCCTTCTCGGTCAGCGACAGGATGTCCCGCCAGCCGATCTTCTTCTCCGGCCATCCCACCGCCTCGGCCATGGGCCGGGGCATGGCGATGGTCAGCGGGCTGGTCGCCAGGGAGACGGGCTCGTCACCGGTGAGAACGGTACGGTCCGACGCGGTGCCCTTCTCGGTGAGCAGCGTCAGCCACAGCGAGGAGGTCGGCGTCCACGCCTGCGGCTCGGGCGCGCCGTCACGCTTCTCGTCCCAGCCCTGCGCGAGCGCGTCCATGGCGACGCCCGAGCTCGTCTCGGACACCGTTACCCGGGCGCACTTGCCGTCCGTCAGCTCGCGCCCCGAGGTGTTGTACTTCTTCGCCAGTTCGGCGAGAAGATCGCCCTTCTCCGTGGAGGAGTTCACCTCCAGCCGGACGCCGCAGTCCGGCCCGGAGCCGCCGGAGACCTCCCGGGTCACCAGAAACGTGGCGAGTATCGCCACCAGTCCCATGGCGGTGGCCACCAGCAACGGCAGCCTGCGCGGCCCTCGTTCACCCGTGCGTCTGTTCATGCTTCCCCCCGGAATCACTCACAACCCGTCAGGTGGCACGGCGGAGGAAGAGAAGCGAACTGTCCGCCTCCACGAACACCTTCCGTAGGCGCCGGTTTACCCGTCCTGCCGATGACTGACGCACGAACTGCCTTGTCGGTTGCGCCTGTTGACGCTCGCGGTCAGTAGGGGTGCGGTTGGTGGGGTACGGCCGATGGTCCAGCGTCTGGTGCTCGGTCCACAGCCAAACACCCCCAAACCGTCTTCTCCGGCGGAATGACCAAGGTGACGTCCGGATCGACCGGCAGGCACACCCCGCGCGTGCTGCCTCGATCGGCTCCCTCCTCGTCGACGAAGCCCTCCAGGCCATCGGCCTCGCCCGCCCCCAGCTCCCCGCCCGTACGGGTTACTCGGTCGCATCCAGAGTGATCGCGTCGCCCACCCGGACCGTTCCCGCTTCCAGCACGTCCAGGTACACACCGAGGCACGAGAGCCGTCCCAGGTCGAACACGGGTACGCGGTGAACGCGGGCAACCGCTCGCATGACGCCGGGATCTGCCGGCAATTCGTCATGGCCGAGCGTGGGGATCACACAGCGGGGAGTAGGTACCAAGACCCTGAACAGCGCCTCCCCCACGCGCAGTCGTGATCCAAGCCAGGCATCCTCCGGGAAACCGGGCCCGCCATCGGTGTCCACGACGAGGTTCGGCCGGAAGCGGCGAGCGTCGAAGTCCCCGGCCGGATACAGCCCGCGCATCCGGGCCAGGGACGCCGTGGTGACGAGATGGACCCGGCCGAAGTCGAAAAAGGTCCCCCGAGCGACGCTGCCGGTCGTGATGCTCACCCCGGTGTCATCGACGGCCGCCGTCTCCCGCACCGAGTCCGGTACCCCGCCTTCGTACTCGGGCACGGCACGCTCCAGCCTGCTGTGCTCCGGTACGGCGGCCGAGAGGAACACCGGCCGGCCCAGCAACTTGGACAGCCGCGCGTCCAGTTCGGAATCCTCCACCGCGAAGGCGGTGCCGTCCGGCAGCACGACCTGGGCCACGCCGGACTCCTCCAGGCGACTGCGGCAACGCAGCAAAGCCCCCCACTTACGCGGGTGCTTGGCGCTGCCCACCGCGCCCGTCTCGTCGAGAACGGCGTAGCCGCGGTCCCCCGACAATCCGCCTTCCGTGACCGCCACGGTCCTCACGGCTTCGCCCAGCATCGACTTCACCGGATACCGGTACAACGCTGCCACAGTCCCCATGGATGAAGTATCAGAGGAGCCCGGCCGGTGACGGGCACGTCGGTGCGATGTCAGAGGGTAGGCAGTTCCTCATAGAACCCACCGAACTCCCGCTCCCGGTAGTCGAGATGGATGTCCGGAATCCAGTGGCAGGTCCTGCCCGCCTTGTCGGTGTGGCGCAGTGGGTGTCGTCGGCACGGGGATGTACGACTTCGTGGCGGTGTCGCCGATCGACTCGTGCGGGAGCTCTTCGACGAAGGGTCCGGCATGCCAGCCGCCCAGTTCCCGACCCGCCTCGGCGGCCGGCCGCTCCGCTTCGGCGTACGGCCGGCCCGCCAGGTGGCCGAGGCCCAGGTTGACGTGGGCCTCGGTAGCCAGGTCAGCGGGCGCCTACGAAGCCTGCGCGGTCGTCAGCGCCCGCTGTCTCAACCCGTCTCCGTCGGGACCGGGCATTCATCTTCGTCGCCGTCCAGGAAGTGAACGCCCGGCAACCGCAAAGTCATGCGTGTCCTTCCGGCTTCTCCAGACCGGCCACCCGATCCTCCCCCTCATCAGACGCGAGCGGCTCCGCCGGACGACCCTCCGACTCCCGCTGCCTGGCGGCGAGGGCCCTCGCCAGCATCTTCGCCCCGTAGGGGTTCGACGTCCCGAGGGCCTTCGCCACCTCCACAGCCTCGTCCAACAGGGCCAACCGCCGCTCAGGCAACTCCCGCACCAGGGGCGACGCGCTCGCCTCCACCAAGACGTACACCAGCTTCGACCCGTACGCCTCCGGCTCGACCCGTGCCAGCACGCGGTAGATCCACAGCCCCTCTGCACCGCGCACCACCCGCCGGTTGGCGCTGAGAAGCCTGACCCTCGCCAGCACCACCATGTCCTGATCCATCGATCCCCCTTCGTCCCGCCACCCCCCGGCCGGTGCACGTCACACGGCGAGACAGCACGGCGAACGCGCCGACAGCCGATGGCGGCTGCCGACACGTTGGCCGGAGAGTGGATGACGACGAGTCTGGCGCGCGACACGAGCTGTCACAAGGCCGAACGGACGTGCGTTGAGTCCTACCGAAACCGCCTCCGAACAGCCATGATGGACCTGACACTCACTTAAGGACATCCGCGAACACAACGACCTACGCGGACCGTCCACGCTCCGCCAGCCCGTCAGCCCGCCAGCCCGCCAGCCCGTCAGGACCGTCAGGACCGTCAGGAGACGCAAACCGCGCGGTTGTCGGCCTCGTTCGCCGCGGCCCTCCACTGGAGCAAAGCACCACCGACGCCAGGCGCTTCTACCCTGCCCGACACCCTGGCCCGCTGCTGACCCGCCCCGCACCCACCGGCTGGGCCCCAATGCCGCCAAACGGGCCCTGTACTGCGTGGCCCTGCCCAGCGTCGAGCGCCGCTCCCGTGCCCCGGGCGACATCGCCGTCGCCTACGACCGTCTTGGCCGCCGCACACTGACGGAGCTGGTGTCGAACGCCTTCGGGTCGGGCGGCCGCATCGAGCCGCGCGACGGCAACCGGCGCATCCGGAGCTGACACGCGGGGCCCGACCCAACGACCTGCCCTCCGGCTTGAGAGTTCCTTCATGCCGCATACCGCATACCGTAGGGATCACCCAACGTCACCCCCCGAAGGCAACCCGAAAAGGTCAGTAATGCTGCTCTTCCCCGGGCCGCGTGAGCCAGCTGATGGCACCAGGAACGAGGCACGATTCCTGGACCGCTCGCGGACACGGTCGTGGACGGTCGACGTACGCGTCAGCTGACCCGAAGACCGACCGCCAGCGTCAGTTCGAGGACCCGGTGTGGCGATGCGAGATCCGGAAACAGCTCCCGCAACTGCGACATCCGGTACCGGACCGTCTGGGGATGAACGAACAACGCCGCCGCCACCTCGTCCCGCCTGCCCTGGTGCAGCAGCCACTCCCGCAACGTCTCCTCCAGCCGCCGTGCGGTCGCGACAGGCAAGGTCCGCAACGGTGCGAGGGCTCGGGCACGCAGGTCTGCGAACGCGTCCGCGTCGGCGCTCAGCACCAGCTCGGGCAGGTGGTCCTCCGTGTCGCGAATATCAGAGGAGAGGGAGCGCGCGCGTACGGCTCGTGCGTACGAGGCGGACGCACGAGTCCATGGCCGGGCCGGGCCGACCACGGCGGTGCGGTCGGTCAGCTGCCTCAAGAGATGTGATCGGTCGGCATCGGGGACGAGCAGCACGCCGGTGGCGTCCGGCAGATCGTCGAGGACGAGGGTGCTCGGGTCGAGCGCGCGGTAGGCAGTCCGGGCCTGGGTGGCGGGCAGCAGGACCGCGGTCAGCGAAACCGGAGGCTGCCACCCGGCCCGTTGAGCAGAGGCCAGCAGCACGTCCGGGCTCGCGCCGGCGAGGAGTTCGCGGGCCAGGTGTTCCAGGTGGCGCTCGTGGGCTCTTCCCCGGGCGCCCAGTTCGTCGGCGTGGCCCGCGGCGCTCGCGGCGGAGAGCTCGTCGATGTAGGCGAAGGTCAGCTCGGCGAACTTGGCGACCTCGGCGGCGGGGAGACCTGCGGGTACGGCACCCGCTGCCAGGCATCGCCAGGCCACGCGGGCGCCGACGCGGTAGGCACTGAGCAGGGCGTCCATCGAACGGCCGTCGCGCACCTCGCCGCGGCCCAGCTCGTAGGCTGCGTCACCGGCGTCGCCGCCTGTGGCGTGCCCGCTCGCGAGGTCCAGGTAGTGCCCCAGGGCGGTGCGGACGGCTCGGCGGATGGTGGCGCCCATGTGGCCCGAAAGGGCGTTGGCGTAGGGAGGGACCTCGTCGATGATCGCCTCGACGACCTCGTCGGCGGTGGTCTTCAGCGCGGCCCGAAGCGCGGTGACCGTCGTCTCGTCCAGGGCCAGTTCGCTGGCCCTCCGGATTGCATGGCTCACGTTTCTATTCCCTGCGAACAATTCAGCCGACCAAATTCACGTCCTGCGGTCAGGACTTTACGCCCTGAGGCACAGCAAGCTGGAGTCATGACGAGTACAGCCCTCCGCAGCAGGGCGTGGAAACTGCTGGAGATGGTCACGACGCCGCTGCTGCCGTCGGACTACCTCGACCTGGTCAGCCCGCTGCGTGCGGGCGCTGACCTGCGTGGGCGCATCGAGGCCGTGCACCCCGAGACGGGTGACGCCGCGACCATCGTGATCAGGCCGGGACGGGGCTGGCGCGGCCACACGGCCGGTCAGTACGTGCGGATCGGGGTCGACGTCGACGGAGTGCGCCTGTGGCGTGCCTACTCCCTCACCTCGCCGACCAACCGCCAGGACGGCCGCGTCACGATCACCGTGAAGGCGCTCCCGGACGGCAAGGTCAGCAACCACCTGGTCCGCAGGGCGAAACCGGGCACGCTGATCCAGCTCGACCAGCCGACCGGTGACTTCGTGCTGCCGCAGGCCAAGCCCGCCAAGGTGCTCTACCTGACGGCCGGCAGCGGCATCACGCCCGTGATGGGCATGCTGCGCGACACCGAGTTCGACGATGTCGTCATGGTCCACTGCGCGCCACAGCCGCAAGACGTGATCTTCCGCAACGAACTGCACGACCTGGTCGCGGACAAGAAGCTGCGGCTCACCGAGGTGCACACCGCCACGGACGGCATGCTCGACATCGCCCGTCTCGACGAACTCGTGCCCGACTGGGCCGAGCGCGAGACCTGGGCCTGCGGGCCCGCGGGCCTGCTCGACGCCGCCGAAGAGCACTGGACCGAGCACGGCGTACAAGAGCGCCTGCACACCGAACGCTTCCGCCCCAGCATCGTCGTCGCCGGCGACGGCGGCGAGGTCACGTTCAGCGCCACCGGCAAGACCGTCGACGCGGACGGCGCCACGCCGTTGCTGGACGTCGGCGAGGAGGCCGGCGTGCTCATGCCCTCCGGGTGCCGCATGGGCATCTGCTTCGGCTGCATCACGCCGCTCAAGGCCGGCGCCGTCCGCGACCTGCGCACCGGCGAGATCACCGAGGCCGAGCCGGGCGTCCTCATCCAGACCTGCGTGTCCGCCGCCGCGGGCCCCTGCGACATCGAACGGTAGGAACACCTTGACCGCCATCGACCCCACCGCCCACCTGACCGCGGAGCAGATCGAGGAGCTCGGCCGCGAGCTGGACGCGATCCGCGACGAGGTGATCGCCGACCGCGGCGAGAAGGACGCCGCCTACATCCGTAAGGTCATCTCGGCGCAGCGCAAGCTCGAGCTGGTCAGCAGGGGCGTGCTGCTGTTCTCGTTCTTCCCGCCCGCGTGGCTGATCGGCACCGCCGGTCTGTCCGTGGCGAAGATCATGGACAACATGGAGATCGGCCACAACATCCTGCACGGCCAGTGGGACTGGATGCGGGACCCGAAGATCCACTCCACCACCTGGGAGTGGGATCACGTCTCGCCGTCCGAGCAGTGGAAGCACTCGCACAACGAGCTGCACCACACGTACACCAACGTGATCGGCAAGGACAACGACCTCGGCTACGGCATCATGCGCGTCGACGAGGACCAGAGGTGGCACCCGTTCCACCTCGGCCAGCCGCTGTGGAACTTCATCAACGCATGCTTCTTCGAGTACGGCATCGCAGCGTACGACCTGGAGCTCGGCAAGAACCTGCACAAGCGCCGCCGCAAGAACCCGGAGTTCCGCGCGCGGGCCAAGGCCGTGGGCCGCAAGATCCGCAAGCAGGTCCTCAAGGACTACGTGATCCACCCGCTGCTGTCGGGCCCGTCGTTCCTCACCACGCTCGCCGCCACGTTCACCGCGAACCTGGTCCGCAACATCTGGACCCACTCGGTGATCATGTGCGGGCACTTCCCCGAGGGCGTGCAGGTCTTCGAGCGCCGGTCGATCAAGGGCGAGACGCGCGGCCAGTGGTACCTGCGCCAGATGATGGGCTCGGCGAACATCAGCGGCAGCAAGGCCATGCACTTCATGACCGGCAACCTGTCGCACCAGATCGAGCACCACCTGTTCCCGGACCTGCCGAGCAACCGGTACGCCGAGGTCGCGGTGAAGGTACGCGCGCTGTTCGAGAAGTACGAGCTGGAGTACGTCACCGGGCCGCTGCCCAAGCAGGTGTTCTCCGCGTGGCACAAGGTCTTCCGGCTCTCGCTGCCGAACAAGAAGCCCAAGGTCAAGACGCCGGACCGCGAGCAGGAGCTCGTCGCGGCCTGATTCCCGGTATTGATTCAGATCTTCGGCCGTACCGGCGGCACCGCCGGTTTCGGTGAGATCCGTTGCGGACGGTGGGCGGCCGCGACAGCAGACCGTACGACACGGGATCCGGGCAGCCCGGTGTCCGGCTGCGCTGCCTGGACGTGCGCCAGGAGCTCGGCACACAGCCCCCGGCGCGGTGTTGTAGTGGGCTGACCTGCCGTGGTCGGGCCGGTGGTCGGGTGCGTACGCGCACTCGGTTCGCCGACGGGCGGGCTGGGTGGAAGGCCTTGGCTGTGACGTGGGCACTGCCGGAACCGATGCTCGCCGCCCCTGTGCCCGACCCTGCGCTGCTGCCGGGGTGGGCGGGTGAGCCAAAGTTATGGCGGGGGTTGGCAGTTGTCCGTTTCTCCGCAGTGCCGCAAGCTGGAGTGCAACGTCACCCCAGCGGTCTCGCATAGACGGCTGCGCCGTTCCTGGCCTCGACGTATCGGTGGCGGATGCTGCCGCTACTTCGCAAAAGTTGCCGCAGATCGACTCGTGTGGCTCGTCGGTCAGTCGGGTGTCTCGCCCGAGTCGGCGGGCTGGGAGTCGTCGGCCGGCGCGGACCGCTCGATGTCGTCGTTGGTCGCGGCCCAGCTGGCCAGCAGGTTCAGGGCGTCCTGCGAGGGTGAGTGGGGCTCGGCGGTGTAGGTGAGGAGGAACTGGCTGGGGCCGTCGGGGAGCGGGAAGGTTTCGAAGGGCAGGTCGAGGTCGCCGACGACCGGGTGGTGGAGGAGTTTCACGCCGGTGGTGTGCATCCGGACGTTGTGGGCCGCCCAGCGGTGCCGGAATGCCTCGCTGCGGGTGGACAGCTCCCCGATCAGGTCCGTCAGTCGCCGGTCGTAGAGATCGCGGCCGGCCTCGGCGCGCAGCATGGCGACCGTGTCGTTGGCGACTTCGTCCCAGTGACGGAAGAACTCGATCGCGTGCGGGCTGAGGAAGACGAACCGGGCGTTGTTCGGCGGCCGTACCGGGTCGGCGTAGACGGGGGCAAACAGTGCGCGCCCGAGGTGGTTGGCGGCCAGGATGTCCCCGCGTCCGCTGAGGATGAACGCGGGTGTACCTCTCATCGAGTCGAGGACGCGCTGCACCGCGGGGCGCACGCGCTGCTGGGCCGGGCGGCGGCGTGGCGGGCGGGTTGTGCCGGCGCCGCGCAGGAGGTCGAGCAGGTGGATTCGTTCGGCCTCGTCGAGCTGGAGCGCTTGAGCGATGCCGTCGATGACGCTCTCGGAGACTCCGGTGGCGTTGCCGCGTTCCAGCCGGGTGTAGTACTCGCTGGAGATGCCCGCGAGCAGGGCGACCTCCTCGCGGCGCAGCCCGGTGACCCGTCGGCGCTCTCCGCCGTAGAGGGGCAGTCCGGCCTGCTCGGGGGTGACCCTGGCCCGTCGCGTGCCCAGGAATTCCCGGATCTCCGTACGGAAATCGTCACGGATGTCGCGGTTTCTGCCGTTGGGGTCGTTTCTGCCTGCCATGCGCTTCACTCTACGAGCGCTTTCGCCGGGTTGGGGGTCCCTGTCAGTGACCCCCTCATCAGGGACTCCCACCCTCGCGTGACAGCCGCTTTTGTTGGTGGTGCACCGCCCCGCGGTGTGAGTGGCCCGGACAGGGCGGCGCTTGTGCCGCCGGTCCCAGCCCCCTCTGCGGCGCCGTCGGTGCTGCATGCTTCCCCCCGCACACAGCGGGTGCCGGATCACGGCGCCTGGAAGGAAACCCCTCATGAGCAAGGTCATTCTCGTCACCGGTGCCGGACGCGGTCTGGGCACGGACATCGCCCGCGAGGCCCTCGCCGCCGGCTACCAGGTCGTCGCCACCGGCCGCCGTCCCGAAGAGGTCGAGGAGACCCTGGGCGGGCCGCAGGACAATCTGCTGGTCACCAGGCTCGATGTCACCAGCCTGGAGGACGCCGAGGCCGCCGCGCAGGCCGCCGTCGACCGCTTCGGCCGCATCGACGTCCTGATCAACAACGCCGGGAATCTCTTCACCGGCTACTTCGAGGAGATCTCGCCCGTGCAGATGCGCCGACAGTTCGAGACCAACCTCTTCGGCCCGATGAACGTCACCCGCGCCGTCCTGCCGATCATGCGCAAGCAGCGCGCCGGCCACGTCATCACCATCACCTCGACCGCCGGGCTGGTCGGTATGGAGTTCACCTCCGCCTACGCCGCCTCCAAGTTCGCCGAAGAGGGCTGGATGGAGTCCCTGCGCTACGACGTCGAGCCGTACAACATCCACACCACGATCGTGGAGCCCGGCTACTTCCGCACCGAACTCCTCGTGGACGGCTCCACCAACTGGCCCGAGCTGTCCATCGACGACTACGCACCGCGCACCGCCCCCAGGATCGAGGGCATGAAGAGCATGAACGGCAAGCAGCCCGGCGACCCGGCCAAGCTCGCCCGCGCCCTGCTCACCATCGCCGGCCAGGACAAGCCCCTACAGCGCTTCGTCGCCGGCGCGGACGCCATCGAGGCCGCCGAGACCAAGGCGAAGGAACTCCTCGCCCAGGCCGACGCCTCCCGCGAACTGGGCGACAGCCTGGCCTACGACGACGCCCACGCCTGACCACCACGCCCCGCCCGGGACGGAGGACCGCTGCCGGGTGCGTTTTCGACAGCACGGAGAGAATCAACATGCCCCTCAAAGGCGAGTACGAGCCGAGCAAGGCGCAGTTTGTACGTGACCAGGTGGAGTTGTACGAGAGCTCCGGCGGTACGCAGGGAACGACGCTGAGTGTCCTGGTCGCACGAGAAGAAGACGAGAAGCTCCGGGACCTGCCCGTCGTCATCCTGACCACCCTGGGCGCGAAGAGCGGCAAGATCCGCAAGACCCCGGTCATGCGGGTGGAGCACGACGGCTCCTACGCCGTGGTCGCCTCCATGGCAGGAGCCCCCAACCACCCGGTCTGGTACCACAACGCGGTGGCCGACCCCCGAGTCGAACTCCAGGACGGCCCGGTGCGCCAGGACATGCTGGCACGCGAGGTGACCGGGGACGAGAAGGCCCTGTGGTGGGCCCGAGCCGTCGAGGCGTTCCCCGACTACGCCGAGTACCAGAAGAACACAGACCGTGAGATCCCGGTCCTCGTTCTGGAGTCGGCGGCCCAGGAGCACTGACAGCACAGCCGATCCAGCCTACGGATCTCCCCAGTCGATCCCCGGCGGGCAGCGGGCAGCTCGAATCCCTCTGAACGTCCACTGCGCGCCCGGTCGCTTACCAACTTCGGTGTCCGAAGTCCCCCTCAAAGCGGTCCGCTGGCCAGCGGCGTGGTCATGGCGCTCGTAGGCCATGACCGCCTGCCGGGCCTGACGGCCACGACAACAAGGAGTACCTGATGAAGCACGTATCCCTGGGCGGGCTCGATGTCTCCCGCATCGGCCTGGGAGCCATGACCATGGCAGGCGTCTACACGACGGGCGGGGGGCTGGATGACGCCGAGTCGATCCGCACCGTCCACCGGGCCCTGGACCTCGGGGTCACCCACATCGACACCGCCGAGATCTACGGGCCCTTCCACAGCGAGGAACTCGTCGGCAAGGCCATCAAGGGCCGCCGGGACGACGTCGTCGTGGCGACGAAGTTCGGTCTCGTCTCCCACGCAGGCGACGGCCCCGGCGTCGTCGACAGCAGCGCCGGCAACGTGAAGGTCGCGGTCGAAGGCTCGCTCAAGCGGCTCGGCACCGACCACATCGACCTGTACTACCAGCACCGCGTCGACCCGAACACGCCCATCGAGGAGACCGTCGGCGCGCTGGCCGATCTGGTCGCCGAAGGCAAGGTACGTCACATCGGACTCTCGGAGGCCGGCCCCGAGACGATCCGCCGGGCGCACGCCGTGCACCCGGTGACCGCGCTTCAGACCGAATACTCCCTGTGGACCCGGGACGTCGAGGCCGAGATCCTCCCGCTGCTGCGCGAGCTCGGTATCGGGTTCGTTCCCTACTCGCCGCTCGGGCACGGCCTGCTGACCGGGCAGATCCGCACCGTCGACGACTTCGCCGACGACGACTGGCGCAAGACCAACCCGCGCTTCACCGGCGAGAACTTCCAGCGCAACCTGCGCATCGTCGACGAAGTGCAGGCCATCGGCGCCGAGATCGGCGCCACTCCGGCCCAGACCGCGCTGGCGTGGCTGCTGACCCGCGGCGACGACATCGCCCCCATCCCCGGGACTCGGCGGGTCTCGCGCGTCGAGGAGAACACCGCCGCCGACGGCATCGAACTCAGCGCCGCCCAGCTCGACCGACTCAACAACCTCACACCGGCCGCGGGCGAGCGCCACGACGAGGCGAACATGGCCAGCATCGACCGCTGACGCCGCTGACGCCGCTGAGCCCGGCTCGGCGGCCGCACATCTGGACATCGCGAATGACCCTCGGCGGAGTCCAGACCCGTCACACCCGACCAACCGCACCATCCACCCAACTCATTGATCACTTGAAAAGGCTCTTCATCATGTCCAAGGTTCTCCTTGTCGTAGGCCACCCCGACCTGTCCCAGTCGAAGGCCAACGCGGCGCTCGTGGACGCTGTCCGCGATCTGCCCCATGTCACCGTGCACGACCTCTACGCCGCCTACCCCGATTTCCAGATCGACGTCCCCGCCGAGCAGGCACTGCTGGCCGACCACGACGTGATCGTCTTCCAGCACCCGGTGTTCTGGTACAACACCACTCCTCTGTTCAAGCAGTGGCAGGACAAGGTCTTCACCTTCGGCTGGGCCTTCACCATCGACGGCTCTGCCTCGCAGCTGGCCGGCAAGAAGGCCGTCGTCGCCGTCACCGCCGGCGTCCCCGCCGACCACTACACCCCCGAAGGCTCGAACCAGGCCACCATCGAGACCCTCCTCAGCAACTGGCACGCGACCCTGCGGCTGTGCCAGTTCGACATCCAGCAGCCGATGGTCAAGGTGTACGGCACGGCTTTCGGCCTCTCCGACGAGGACTTGAACACCGCCGCCAAGCAGTACAACGAACTGCTCGCCTCCTTCGCCGCCTGACCACCCTCTCGCCACCGCGCCCGCTCGCCCTCGATGTGACGCGGTGGCGATGAGGCATACAAGCTCTCCAGCCGCACCTCGCCGTATCAAAGCCAAGCAACTGGAGCTGGAGACCTGCGCCCTGCGACCGTGTCGTGGAACAGCAACCCATCCCGCGGACAGCTCAACAGCGCATAACCGAAGTGGGACGGCTACCGCGCCCAGCTCGCCTGCCTGCTACGCCGACGGCCGCGTGCGCGCCTGCGCTCCCGCCGCGGCGCCGACATGACGCCGTCGTTCCCCGAGATCCGGGCAGCGGCCGCACAGTTGCCCGGCGACACCGGCCTGGACGGGGTTATGCGACCTGTACAGGTGTCTCAGCCCCAAGGTGTCTCAGGCGGCGCAGCTCGGTAGACGAGGCACGTTCGTCGCCGATGACTCAAGGACGTATATGAGCAGTGGCACAGCGAAGGCCGCCTAGACCGCAAAGACTTGTTCGCAAAGGAGTCTTCGCGAACAAGTCTTTGCGGTCTATAAGTGGACCCGTTCTGTCTACCCAGAGGCTTGTGATGGAGCCGATCCGCCGAGGCGACAGCGAGGATCTCCTTGAGGCTGTGGTCAGTCAGGGCAGCGTCATGCGACATCCGGACGAACGTGCCCCGGACTCTCCGCGTCGTGCGGATCGAGCTTGACCATGCCGATCATCGCTTGGTTGTGGTGCCAGCTGGTCCTGGGCGGCGCTCGGTCCGTTGTGGTTGCCGCGGCCGGATGAGCAGGGCGGATTGGGTGTGTGCAGTCCGGTCCTCTGTCGCCGTGCCGCCGTGTTGTGTCAGGTGACCAGCAGGCGGTTGAAGAAGGAACGGTAGTGGCGCAGTGCCTGGCGCAGGTCTTCGGTGTCGGCCTGTTCGCCCCTGTTCCACTGTCCTTCGAGTTCTTGTTTGTGGTCGGCGAATGTGGCGGCCAGCCTCTGCATCACGTCGGCGACGAGGGCGTCGGCGGTGTGCACGGCGTCGCGCGGGTCGTCCACAAACCTGTCCTGCACCTCCTGCCAGCGGGTGCGGAACCCTTCCTCGTCCTCTGTGGTGAGGAGCTGCGGGACGTCGTCCTCGCCTTGGGCGTCCTGGCCCGTGGTCTGGGCTGGAGTGCCTGCTGCGGCGGCTTCCACGGGCTCCTCTTCAGCCGGCTTGCTCGGCGTGGCCGTGCTTTCACCGGGGAAGGTCGGTACATCGGCTTGCGGGCCGGGCGCGCCCTCCTGCGTGGACCGGTCGCGCGGCCGGGCGAGGTCGTCGGTGGACAGGCCGCTCGCGGCGGCGGTGCCCGGTGTGTCTTCGCGTCGCATGTCTCCTCCGTTCCCGGACGCCTGGGCGGCGTCCCGGTGCAGGTGGCGGGCTGTTCGCCGAGCCGTTCAGGCCCGGGCGTGGCGGGGTTGTCCGCCGTCGGCGAGCAGCTCGTCGAACAGGGCGCGGTAATGCACCATGGCGCCCCGCAACTGTTCGGTGGTCGCCTCGTGGCGGGTGCTGAGCGCGTCAACATCGTGGGCGGCCCGGTAGTGCTCGAGTGTGCGGCCGTGCTCGACCGAGAGGTCCTTGAGCTGTTGCTCGAAGTCCTGGGTCGGGTAGCCGCGCTCGTGCATCAGAGAGGTCACCAAGCGGTCAGCGTCGTGCACAGCGTCTTCCGGGCGGTCCACGAACTCGTCCTGCACAGTGGTCCAGTCCCGGGTGTACCGATCCCTGACACTGCTGTCCAGCGGCTTGATGTCCAGTGCGTCATGCCGCTTCTCACGGGCACGGAGCTCCCGCTCGCCGGCCATGCGGCTGTCGGCGTCCTCCACCGTGCGCGTGTACTCCGGGCCGAAGCGCTCACGCAGCTTCCGGCGGCGCCTGAGGAGCGAAACCGCGACGACTATTAGGGCGATCACCACCACGACGGCAACGATGATTGCCAGAAGTGTCCCTGTCGACATGAGCAACCCCCTCACGGGTGCACCATATATTTCTATTGTGCCGGTTCCCTACCTTTTGCCTTTGAAACAAGACTGCCGACCAGTGCCTACAGAAGGCAGCACCACAGCCCGGCGACCGTGCGGCGAGCCCGCTGGGCGGTGGATGGTCCGCAGGTCTCCGGAGGCGCGGACAAACGCGGCATGGTCCTGCATGTCCCGCTCCAACTGTGCGGCGGAGACGTTGTGACCGCGCCGGGCGAGCGCGTCGCTCGATTCGCGGTCGTCAGGGGCCAGCCGCAGCGCGCGAGGTACCGGGCCGCGAGTTGCCCGGTGGTGGGGCAGACAGGGGGCTCCCCTACTGTGTGTCCGTGCCAGCGGGCGATGATCTTCCCCGGCTTCCGGTTGTTCTCACCGCCTGGGTCGATGAAGCGGCGTTCGCCGAGGCCGAGCCGGGTCAGGTGTCGGCTGACAGTTCGCCGGTTGATCACAGAAGCGATACTCACAAGTTCGTCGGTGATCCGTTGCGCGGACCACTTGTGCTCGCGGCGCCAGGAGTCGATCTGCTCGATGACCCATGCTGGAGTCGTGTTCGGACTCCGGTGCGGACTCGACGGCCGGTCTTGCAATCCCGCGTCACCGTGTAGCCGCCAGCGATTTACCCACTTGCCGGCGCATGCGCGAGAGATGCCCATCTCAGTGGCGACGTGGGCGACGGGACGTGTCTGGCACCGCTTCACGAGCCACCTACGGCCCTCGACGCTCAGGGGCGCATCGCGTGGGGCACTCGTCGTCCTCTCGAAGTCAGACGACGGCAGGCGCGACACCTGTCGTGCGCGCCTGCCGCATTGCGGCCTTTCAGTCCTGCGGTGCGACACGAATACGGTTCCCGTCAGGATCGGCTGCGAGGAAGGTCAGCCCGAACCCCTCATCATGAGGCTCGCGCAGGATCGTGACCCCCTTGGAATTCCACTGCCTAAAGGTCGCGTTGAGCTCGTCGGGTCCACCGTCGATGGCCAGGCACACCTCGCTGGTGCGCGGGACGTCCGGTGACAGATCCTCGAACTGGCCAGACCACAGAGCGAGGTCAGCGCCCGGCCCGAGGTCGAAGGTGATGTATCCCGAAGTCTCGACCGAGGGGCTCATGCCGAGGAGGTCGCCGTAGAAACGAGCTGCGGCGGGAGCGTCGTTCACGTAGACGATGGACACGACGGATGTGGTCATGGTTGTTCCTTCTCCCAGGTGGTAGGTACGCGTCCACCAGCCTGACCGGGATATGCGCCGCATCGTGTCGCAATTCCTGAAAAAATTGGTGTGTGACCCCAGATCGCTTCTTCACCCTGATGCTGCTCCTCAAATCGAGGGATGCCGTGACCACACAGGAACTTGCCTCAGCGCTCGGAGTGTCCCTTCGAACCATCACCCGAGACCTGAACTGGCTCCGCGACGCCGGTCTGCCGGTGACTGCACACCGGGGCCGCCTCGGAGGCGTGGCCATGCTGCCCGGGTCCGGGCTCGACCTCACGCGACTCACACCGGGCGAGCGTGATCATCTGTCGCTCACCGGGCTGGATGAGAAGCAACGTGCGGAGCTCAACGCATCGGTCGAAAGCCGGCGCGCGCTCTCCAAGATCGTCGCTACACATCCACGTCGAGTTCATGAGCTCTTGCCGCTCACCGACGTAGTGCACGTGGACAGCCGTCCCTGGCGTCAGGCACGAGCTTGCGGCACGACTCCGGCTTCGCTGATCGGCGCAGTGCGGCGAGGTCGCCGGCTACGGATCGAGTACGACAGCCCACGCGAGTCATGCCCACGCGACCTGGTCGTGGATCCCTACGGGCTGTTCGCCAAGGCCGGCATCTGGTATCTCGTCGCCGACCGTGCCCGAGTGCCACGGATGTACCGACTCGAACGGATCACGACGTGGAAAGAAGTCGACCAGCCACGACGGATCCGCGAGAGTCAGACCCTGGCCACCGTCGCTGCCGCGCTCATTGATCAGTGGGAGCACAACCACGCGATAGAGGTCAGCGCCACCATCGACCAGGCCCAGATCGAGCGAGCGCAACGGATCTTTGGCCTACGACTCGTCCCGGACGACCACGAAGACTCCGCCACTGGCCGCAAGGTAACGATCCGCTTCCTGCATCTGGAGGACGTGCGAGCACTACTGCCGTTCGGGAGTGCCATCACTGTGCACGGCCCCACCGAAGCCAGGGCTCACCTCCGCGACCTCGCCACCAGTCTTGCCCACCACTATGCGCCGTCACCAACGTCCTGACCCGCAACATCCAGCCGATCGCTGTGGTCAGCGGTTGGCCGTGACGTGCCCGGTTAGCTTCTCCCAGTTGCCGGATCCGATGGCGGCCTTTTCCTCGTGGCTGAACGGCGCTTGCTCGAGGAACGAGCGGGCGACCCCGTTGGCGGTGTCGAGGAAGGGGAATCCGCCGGGCCGGGTCCCGAATGTGTAGGGGTAGTCGGTGGAGTACATCATTCGCTCGGTCCCGACGACCTCCGAGGTCCACCGCATGTAGCGCTCGCTGACCGTGCCGCTGCCGCACACCCAGAAGTTCTGCGTGAAGTAGTCGGCCAGCGGGCGTTCCAGCTTCGCGTTGTGCGCCATGATCCCGGTGTGGTCCAAATAGAACAGGACGACCTCGCCCCAGTGTCCGGCGATCACCTGCAACTCGAGGTGCCGGTCGAACACCCCGGAGAAGATCATCCGCAGGTACTGGATGCCCAGGTCGAAGTACCAGCCCAGCCCCGCCGTCGCGAGCCCCATGCCCGTACTGCGCGCCATCCCGACTCCGTCGTCGAAGCCTGAGTAGTACGCGTCGAGGACCGGCTTGACAGGGGTCTGCGGGTGGAAGTGCAGGGGAACTCCCAGTCCCGCGGCGGCCGCGTAGAGGTCGTCGAACTCCGGGGCGTCGGCGAGCTTGTCGCCGGTGCGCCCATAGAGCATCGCGCCGGGGAACCCGAGCTGGGTGACCGCGCGCTCCAGTTCGGCCGCGGCGGCCTCGGGCGCCGCGGTGGGGATGGCGGCGAAGGCTTGGAAGCGGTCGGGCCGCCCGGCGACGATGTCGGCCAGCGTGTCGTTGGCCTCGCGGGCCGCGACGACGGCGTCTGCGGCGCTGAGGTTCTGCACGCCCGGCGAGGCCAGGGACAGGACCGCGACGTCGATGCCCTGGTCGTCCATGTCGGCCAGGCGCTGCTCGCCGAAGTCCCGCAACCGCCGGGCGAACGGCTCGTCGCCGAACCCGAGCTGCGGAATCTGCGGCACCCCCGCCTTGGCCCACGCGTCGAGCAGCCCAGGCAGGGCGACGTGTTCCTCGAGAGCCACGATCTTGATCTTGTCCGGCATTGCGTACTCCTGTTGTCAGTGGTGTCTTTCGCGGCAAGCGCGGGCGGGCACGGACGGCCGATGCCCTCCGGGCCTGGGGCCTTGCCGAGACGACTCGCGGTACGTGCTGCCGCGTACGCCGGTGTTCGCCGAATCCGTGGCCCGGACTGCTCGCCGGCTTGGGGCGCCAAGCGGCGCCCATTCGATGGATTCCATCGGCAACACCTAAACGGTATCATTGATACTGGCACCGATCCATCGCCGCGGTATCATCGATTCATGCCTCGAGGAACAAAGGACGACGTCACCCCCGGCCCCGGCGGGCGCGAGCTCACCCGCCGCCGCGTGATCGAGGCCGCCGCGGACCTGCTGGGGCGCGAGGGCCGCGAAGCGGTCACCACCCGTGCGGTCGCAGCGGCGGCCGGTTTGCAGCCCCCGGCGATCTATCGCCACTTCGCTGACATGGACGCACTGCTCGATGCGGTGGCCGAGCACGGCTACGCCACGTTCCTGGCGGCCAAGCACGCCGAGCCCAACCCCAGCGACCCGCTCGAGGACCTGCGCGCCGGCTGGGACCTTGCCGTCGAGTTCGGGCTCGCGAACCCCGCGCTGTACGCGATGATGTACGGCGAGCCCAGGCGCGGCACGACCTCTGCCGCTTTCCAGGCAGGCATGGAGATTCTGCTTGGCCGCATTCGCCGTCTCGCCGCGGCCGGCTGGCTACGCGTCGAGGAGCACCTCGCGGCCGCGATCATCCACGCGACCGCGCGGGGGGCCGTGCTCACCTGGCTGTCGATGTCCGACGATCAACGCGACCCGACCCTGCTCACGTCTCTGCGAGAGGCCATGGTCACCGCCGTCACCAACCAGAAGCCCGACGTACAGGACCCGGGCGCGGCCGGTGCGGCCCGGGCCCTGCGCGCCGCACTGCCCGAACAGACAGCCCTGAGCAGCGCAGAGCAGCACCTGCTCAACGAATGGCTCGGCCGTATCGCGGCCGACGGGTAACGGGTACGCCACCGCGAGCCTGCGGGCCTTCCGGGAACATCAGTGATCAAGCCCGGGCTGTGATGGAAGCGGGCTGCCGCCTCATCGAGACAGTGTTGCGATGGGGTAGACGGCCCATGCCGCACCCCGGGTCTCGCCCTTTGCCGTGCGGACGACCCCCATTGCCCCGATGGCACAGCCGGGCCCCGACCGCTCACTGAGCACCCTCCAGGACCCGCTGGAACTGCGTCCTGTCACGAACCTCTGTGGGCAGAACACCTAGCCCAAGGCAGAGATACCGGCGAGGAAAATGTCGATCCCGACGAGGAACTGCTCGCGGTCGTCGTGCTCGCCCAGCCGAGTCGCCGCCGCGCGCACGAACGGGTACCGGCCGGGATCGAGCTGCGCCCATTGCGTGGCAGCGTTCTTCAGGAAGGCTTCCCGGTCCGTGTCGCTGCCTGCGCGGAGCCGTGCGTTCGCGGCGTTCTGCGCGGCGACACCGAGGACATAGTTCACGAGCGTGCCGGCCGCGTCGAAGCGCGCCTTTTCCGGAACGTCGAGGGCGTCCAGCACGACCGAGTGCTGCTGGTCGCGGCCTACTGGCGGACGAACTTGACGTTGCGTCAGCTCGGCCCACTCTTCTGGATATCGAAGTCTGCCGCCGACCGCGTCATCGACCATCTTGGGCCCGTTCTCGCGCTTCGGCCGCGTCGACGGTTCCGTAAGGACACCGTCCTCGTCGTGGACGGCACCCTGGTGCCTACCCGCGACCACACGGCGGCCGAGCAGTCCAAGACATCTCATGTCGTTGAGGGGTCAGGCCAGTACTCAGGCGGCGAGGGTCGAGCAGGCCGGGAAGGCTAGGTCGGGGTCGTATGTCGTTCGGTTCTGGAGGCAGTGGAGGAGGCAGCCCAGGAGCTTGTTGAACAGGTTCCGCAGTGCGGCGGTGTGGCGTTCTCCGCCGGCTCGTCGCCTGTCGTGGTGGGCGCGTGGAGCGTCGGTGCGGAGGGTGACAAAGGCCCGCATGTAGCCGACGCTGGCCAGTCGTTGGTGCTTGACGGTCCGGGCCCCGACGACGTGGCTGCGGCCTGACGCCCGTGTGACGGGTGCCGCGCCGGCGTATGCCTTCACCACCCGCGCGTCGGAGAACCGGGAGCGGTCGTCGCCGATCTCGGCTAGTGCCGCATCAGGCAACGTGCCCGGTCGTGTTGCGCGGGCTGAGTCACTGCGACGCTTCCGGGTGGCATCGGTGTCTGGGGCCTCGGATAGGCTCAAGCATGCGATCTCGAACAGGCGGCATGTGGTGGGGGACCACGATCGAAGCGCCTGATCCCAGCGGCTTGGCGAGGTTCTATGCCGAGCTCCTCGATTGGCACATCGCGCACGAAGAGCCGGGAACAGCCATCGTGGCCGCTTCCCCGCAAGGGCCGTTCTTCGTGTTCCAGCAGGCGGAGGGTTATCGGGCTCCGGTGTGGCCACCGGCCGACGGTGACCAGCGCCCGATGATGCACTTCGACTTCCAGGTCGGCGACCTGGACTCGGCGGTCGCCGAGGCGGTCGCCCTGGGCGCCATCGTGGCGGAGTTCCAGCCGCAGGAAAACGTACGAGTGCTCTTCGACCCTGCTGGGCACCCCTTCTGCCTGTGTCGCGACGACAATTAGTCAGGCAATGCCGCGGCGCAGGCGGCCCGCCCGTGTGTCGAGTCCGGGCTTGCCCGATCCGTGGAAGGCGGTGAGGGCGGCCGGGTAGTACTCGCGCAGGTGGGAGCGGAGCCGGTTGACCACCTGCTGTCGATCCCAGATCACGTCCTGGTGGGCGCGGGCGAGGACGGCAACGGCTTGCCCGGCTTCGCTGTCCGCGGGCAGTGGGCGATGGGCGTGCCGGTCGGTGCGGAGAATGTTGGCCTACCCGGGTGTCAGCGGCGTCGGACTTGGCCCGGGAGACGCTGCCGCGGTCCCGATGGCGGACGGCGGCCAAGGGGTTGATCGCATGGACCTTGCGGCCCGTGGCTCGCAGAGCGGCGACCAGCAGTCCGCGCGGAGACCGGTCACGCGGCTGCGCCGGCTGGCACGCGATACCAGCCGCCCGGCACCTGGCATTGCAGGCTTTACGGAACTGGCCGCCCCGCCCGCCCGTTGAAGGCCGCAGCAGAAGCCGCCGGGGAGGATGGCGACCCTCGAAGAGTTGCAGGGGTTCGAGGCCGTCGTCTCGGCCCAGGGTGCTGACGCGCCGCCGGTTCGAACAGACGGCTGATCGCATACGTCCGTACGCGGTGGCGCCCGAAGAACTCGTACGCAGCTTCAGAACCTCTACGAGCCGGAGACTTGCCACCCCCTCATCCACTCCACCGCGGCGCTCTCCTCGCGGGGCCGCACGGCGTTGACTCCTGGACCGAGCCAGCTGAACCATTCACGCCGGCCATCTCGGCCACGCCAGCCCGAAACGAAGGCCAACAGGCGGGCAGCCAACACGTCCGGCTGAAACCCGCTGTCGGGTTCTGGATCCCAGGGACCGACTCCCGACGCTACGAACGGCAGACCGTCGGTGAACGGCTCCGCTCCGACGACAGAGCGATCAGCCGACGTGAGCCGCGTCCGCAGCACGTACTTCCAGTCGGTCTCAGGTGCTTCCGGGCCCCAGACAACTGCTGGCCGAAGAACGGAACCGTCTCAGAGGTCAGCCGCAACAGCACCACTCCGTCAGGCCATTTCACTCTTCAGCGCATGATGAACGGGGGTCAGTCGAACTGCTCAAGCGTGCCTTGTGACGGCATCGCCTCCAAGCTGCCACATCTCATGGTTTCCACATTCTGCCGTGATCTCGGCCGTCGACTGAGCCGCAGTGACGAAGTCATCCACTACCGGCGAGGTGTGCGATGCCGCCACCGCGAGGCACACCTGGGCGGGCGCCAGATCCGGTATGGGCACATAGACGACGTCTGGATGCGAGTAGAACACGGACGCCGAACGGGCCAGGAAGGAGATGCCCCGTCCGGCCGCGACATGCTCGAGCGTCTCGTCCACCCCGAGCACCGGGTACCCGGCATTGCGCAGCGGGCGCTTGGTGGGCTGCGTGCTCGGGCCACCGTGCCAGACCAGCGGTTCGCCGGCCAGGTCGGCCTCGGTGACCTCCTCCTTGCCGGCAAGCCGGTGTCCGGCGGGCAGTACCGCTACCCGCGGCTCGGTGTACAGCGGGGTGACGCGCAGGCCGGCCTCGTCGATGGGCAGCCGCACATAGCCGACGTCGATGCGGCCGTCGAGCAGCATCGCAGCCTGGTCGTTCCCTTCGATCCGCTGCACGTCCACGACCACGTCCGGGTGCCGGCCCCGCAGCATCAGCATTATCGGACTGAAAAACATGGCCCGTGCTTTGGCCGGCCGGGCCCTCGTCGGCGGTAACGCCGTCGAGATCATCGGCCGCGACCCGGCCAAGGCCAAGGAATTGGCCGCCACGCTCGGCGGCGCCACGGACGGCACGGCCGGGGCCGCCCCGGCCGGGGACATCGTTATCCCCGCCGCGCCGTACGCCGGCGCGGGGGCGGTGGTGAGGGAGTACGGGGACGCACTGCGCGGCAAGGTCATCGTCGACATCACCAACCCCGTGGCCCCCGACCTGCGGGGCTTCGTCGTCCCCGACGGCAGTTCCGGCGCGCAGGAGATCGCCAAGGCGGCTCCCGACGACGCGCATGTCGTCAAGGCGTTCAACACTGTGTTCTCCCACGTTCTGGCGGCCGGCCCGGTCGAGGGCCGCCCTCTGGACGTGTTCATCGCCGGCGACGACGCGCAGGCGAAGGCACGCGTGTCGGCGTTCGTCGAGAGCTTGGGGCTGCGCCCCTGGGACACCGGGGAGCTGTCCATGGCGCGGGCACTGGAGAACGTCGGCCTGCTGGAGTTGGGCCTCATGAGCCACTCCGTCAAGCACACCAATTTCTCCCTCGGCATCACCTTTCTCGGCTGAGCGCACCCCTGCTACCACCTCTCGTGCCGCATTAGGTCGGCGAGGACGCCATCCGCGGTGCACTGGTCACCGCAACGCGGTAACCATCAATTATCGCGGCCCGTGATGTGGCCCGGCCGTGCCATGCCCCCGCCCGGGGGATACCGGGCGGGGGCATATTTCGCACGCAAAGGCGTCGAATCCAGCGACGGGTTGCCAGAGTGGCCGGAGTTGCGCGGGCGGTCCGGTCACGGCGCGGCTGCGGGTGAGCCACACGCTGACGGTCACGCAAGGGGGTGACCGCCGTCGGCAAGCCAGACAAGATCCGGGCTGGCGTCGTGGGTCCCGAGGACAGCGCACAGCAGGTTCCGCCCCGTCAGCCGGCCTGTGTGCGGGTGCCGTTGAAGCGGACGACCAGTCCCCAGCCTTCTCGTGCGGGCGCGTTGCACCGCCGGCACAGTCGCACGCTCGCGTCGGCCGTATTGAGGGTCCCGGGTCGTCTCTTGTGTCATCTGCGCCAGAAGAGGTGATGTGTCACACCGCTCGAGCTGGGCACGACCTCCATGTGGAACCGGTCGAGCAGTTGGTCGGGCGAGTCCCACAGGCGTAGCCCGGATCCGAGTTTCACCGGTGCGACGGCCACATGGAGGGTGTCGACAAGGTCGGCGTCGAGGAACTCCCGGATGGTGCTCACGCCGCCGCCGAGCCGGACGTCCATGCCCTGCGCGGCCTTTCGCGCCTGCGCGAGAACGGTGGCGGGGTCGCCGTCCACGAAATGGAATGTGGTGTCGCCGAGCCTGAAGGATGGACGCTTGTGGTGGGTCAGGACGAACACCGGCGTGTGGAAGGGCGGCTCGTCACCCCACCAGCCGCGCCATTCGTTGTCGTGCCACGGGCCGCGCTGGGGTCCGAACTTGTTGCGGCCCATGATCTCGGCGCCGATTTTGTGGCTGAAGTCCCGGGTGAAGTAGTCGTCCAGGCCCCGGCTTCCTCCGGGCTCGGTGCGGTTGGGCCAGCTCGCCGTGGCGCCGGCCCAGGCGAAGAGCTTTCCCGGATCGATGTGGTGGCCGAAAGGCCGCTCCAGGCTCTGGTCCTCGCCAGCGGCGACACCATCGCTGGAGATCGTGAAGTTCTGCACTCGCAGCAGCTGATCCATGAGTTCCCTCATCAGGTCCTGTCGCATCCTCGTAGGCGATGCGTCCTCCACCAGGATGTCGAACGGGACGGGAATGGATCGACAGCGGCACTCATGTTCTTCCACAGCGCACCCCGCGCGACCGTTGCCGGGGGTCGTCGGCCCGCTGGTACCGCGCGTGCGTCCAGAACGGCGATCCGGGAGGCAGTCGCTGCGGTGTCGAGCTCGACGGCAGGTCTGAACCACATCACCCGCATCCGGCAGGCCGCGGCCCCTCCCCCGCCACCGGATCCCGCGGCCCGGCACAGACACAACAGCCGGCCGAACCTCCCACTCCCCCTCCATGACGCCTGTTCTGTGACAGCAAGACCTTGAGCGGCTGCCACCAGACTGAGCCCCCGATACACCGCCGTGCACGGGGGCTCAGGAGCATGCCGCCTTCCCGCATCCCTCGCGCAGGCGGCCGCTCGGGCGGCCCTCGTCTCCGAGCCCCGCCCCCAGGTGATCCCACCCAAGATCAGTCTCAGATCGATGCCATTTCCTCGGCGGAACGATGAGTCTGCGGCTGAGCCACCGAGCACGAGGACTACATGTGAGCTCAGATCGCGCACCGATGAGTTTCCCGCGCCGCGCCGGTCTGTACGCGTGAGACCGACTCACGGAAGGCTGGCGCCATGCGGAAACTGATCTACGGCATGAACCTGACCCTGGACGGCTACATCGCCGCGCCCGGCGACGACATCGGCTGGAGCGTGCCGAGCGACGAGCTGTTCCAGTTTTGGTCCGACCAGTTGCAGGCGACCAACCTGTCGCTGTACGGGCGCAAGCTGTGGCAGACGATGAGCTCCTACTGGCCGACCGGCGACCAGCAGCCCGACGCCACCCCGGCGGAGATCGAGTTCGCGCGCCGCTGGCGGGACATGTCGAAGGTGGTGTTCTCCTCGACGATCGACAAGGTCGACTGGAACACCCGCCTGGTCACCGGCGACGCGGTCGCCGAGATCACCCGGCTCAGGGCCGAGGACGGCGGCCCGATGGACATCGGCGGCGCGACGCTGGCCGGGGCGGCCATGCGGGCCGGGCTGATCGACGAGTACGTGCTGGCCACCGCGCCGGTCCTGGTGGGCGGCGGCACGCCGTTCTTCACCGCGCTGGACAACTGGGTGAACCTGAACCTGGTGGAGACGCGGACGTTTCCCTGCGGCGTGATCCTGACCAGGTACGAGACGAGGCGCTGAGCGCCCGTCCGGGAGTCACGGGCCATATGCCCCGCGGGTGACGGAGGCCCGGGCTTCGGGGCGGGCTGAGCGCGGTGCCGGGTTCGCGTCTCATCGATCATGGCGAGACCGGTGGTTCCTGAGCTGGGCATTGTCAGGGTGGTGAGACGCCCCTGCTCCACGATTCGCAGTGAAGGTGGCAGTTTCCGGACCAGTCCCGGCCCGAGCTGGATCTGAGCAACGCCAAAACGGCGTGCTTCCGCAGGCAGTTGGGGGTGATCGCGCCAGTGCGGGGAGGTGAACAGGCCGGTAAGCACGATGACTTCGGGGTAGGTGGCCACTTCGAGTCGGCGGTTCCACCTCTGCCGAAGAGGCTCTCCGCGACCCTGTCGGGAATCTTGAGATCCGGGGTCACTTTCCTTGGCGCCACCACAGCGCAGTCGACCATTTCCATAAACTATGAATATAAAATTGCTATGCTTCGAGCATGAGTCGTCAAGACACCGCTCCTGGCGCGTCCGCCGCCATCGGGGCAGCCCTCTACGGCCTGGCCACCAGGGCCGCGAGACGCCTGCCCCGGGACATGAGCCTGACGTCCGCCGCCACCCTGGCCACCCTGGACCGGACCGGCCCGCGGCGCATCACCGATCTGGCCGCGGTCGAGGGCGTCACCCAGCCCGCGATGACCGCCCTGGTCCGGGTGATGGAGGAGTCCGGCCTGGTCGAGCGGCGGGGCGACGCGTCCGACAAGCGGGTCACGATGGTCTGCCTGACCGAGGCCGGCGCCTCCTATGTCCGGACGCGGCGCCAGGCGGGCGTCCACGCGTTCGAGCGGTTGATCGGCGAGCTCACCGGCGACGAGGTCGAGGCGCTGGTGGCGGCCCTTCCGGCGCTGAAGCATCTGGCAGAGCTCGAAAGCCAGGACCGGGAAGGGCCGAAGCGCTGACCGGGCAGCCGGTCGGCGGGGTCGCGGTGAAGGCGTTCCCGGTGGCGCGTTCCGAGGCGCGGCTGCTGGTCCCCGCCCTGATGTTCATCGCTCTGGTCGTGGCGGCGGTCGCCAGCCTCGGGACGCCGCTCATCACCAGCGTGGCGACCTCGTTCCACGTCTCGCTCGGCAGCGCGCAGTGGACGCTGACCGTCGCACTGCTCAGCGGCGCCGTCGCCACGCCGGTCCTGGGCCGGCTCGGAGCCGGCCCGCACCGGCGGGCCACGATCCTCGCCACTCTGGCGGTCGTCGTCGCCGGCAGCGCGCTCACCGTGCTGCCGCTGCCGTTCGCGTGGCTGCTGGTCGGCAGGGCGGCCCAGGGCGTCGGGCTCGGGCTGACGGCGCTGATGATGGGCGTGGCCCGGGACCACCTCCCCGAGGAGCGCAGCGCGGCCGTGATCGCCCTGATCTCGGTGGTCTCGATCATCGGGGCCGGCGTCGGCTACCCGCTGGCCGCACTGCTCGCCGAGCTCGGCGGGGTACGGGCCGCCTACGGCCTCGGCCTGGTCGTCACCGCCGCCGCCCTCCTGACCGCGTGGCGCTCCATGCCCGAAGCCCCCGAAGGCCGCTCCGCCCACGTGGACGTGGCAGGCGCGGTCGTCCTGGCCGCTGCGCTGCTCCTGGTGCTGTTCCTCGCCGGCGAACGGAATCTGTGGAGCCGGCACCTCGCCGTGGCGGCGGGCCTCGCCGTCGTCGCGGTGGTGCTGCTCTGCGTCTGGGCCGTCATCGAGCTGCGCAGCACGAAGCCCCTGGTCGATGTGCGGGCGGTGCGGCACCCGGCGGTCGCCGGGGCGAACCTCGCCATGTTCGTCGGCGGGATCGGCATGTACCTCCTGCTCACGCTCATCACCCGGTACGCGCAGACGCCGCACGGCGCCGGCTACGGCTTCGGGCTGACGACCTTCGTCGCCGGGCTGGTCCTCATCCCGTTCTCGGTGCTGGGGTTCGTCGCCGGCAAGCTCACGCCGCGGGTCCGGACGCGGATCGCCGACCCCCTGCTCCTGGCCGGCAGCGCCGTCGTGGTCGGCGGCGGGTTCGCCCTGTTCGCGGCGGCCCGGTCGGACCTGGCCGAACTGTTCGCGGCGATGGGCGTGCTCGGCTTCGGCGTCGGCGGCTTCTCGGCCGCGATGCCCGGCGTCATCCTGGCCGTCACCCCCAAGAGCGAGACGTCGAGCGCCATGAGCTTCAACTACGTCGTCCGCAGCGTCGGGTACTCCCTGGGCAGCGCCATCGGCGGCCTGATCCTCGCCGCGGGCACCGGCCCCGGCCACCTCTTCCCCGACGACAGCGCCTACACCACCGCGGCGCTGATCGGCATCGGCGCCATGGCGATCACGACGCTGACAAGCCTCGCTCTCGCCCGCCGACGCTCGTCCGAGACCAACCCGTAAGTCAGATGCACTCATCCCAACACTGGAGGTTCCATGCCCAAGGGCTACTGGGTCAGCGCCTACCGCACCATTTCAGACCCTGAGAAGCTGGCTGCTTACAACAAGCTGGCCGCTCCGGCCGTCAAGGCCGGGGGCGGTCGGGTCCTCGCCCGTGGCGGTCGGGTCGTGGCGCATGACGCCGGAATCGCCGAGCGCACCGTCCTGATCGAGTTCGACAGCTTCGAGCAGGCCGTCGCGGCGCACGAGAGTGCGGCCTACCAGGAGGCGCTGGTCGCCCTCTCCGACGGCGTCGAGCGCGACTTCCGCATCGTCGAAGGCATCGACTGACCGAGGTCCAGTCGGATCTTCACTGAAGTCAGGGTGGTGAGACGCCCTGCTCCAGGATTCGCAGTGAAGGTGGCAGTTTCCGGACCAGTCCCGGCCCGAGCTGGGTCTGAGCAACGCCAAAACGGCGTGCTTCCGCAGGCAGTTGGGGGTGGTCGCGCAAGTACGGGGAGGTGAGCAGGCCGGTGAGCACGATGACTTCAGGGTGGGTGGCCACTTCGATTCGGGGCTCGGAGGCGCGGTGGGGATCACCGAACGGGTCCTCGCCCAGCACTTCGAGTCGGCGGTTCCACCTCTGCCGAAGAGGCTCTCCGCTCTGCTCACCGGTGAACCACCCGGTCAGGCAGTCGCGGGCGTCGATGAAGGCCGGCTCGGTGAAGGGATGGGCGCCCCGGCGGACGATCCGGTGGTTCCGGAGGTTGGCCCGCAGAACCCTCGGGCAGCAGCGTCAGATCGTGTTGCTCTGCTCCGAGGAGCCATCGGCTGTGCCGGTGGCAGACACCTTCGTGGTGCGGGGTGCTGCGGACGACGAGCCCGTGGACGTGCCGCCGGGCCATGCAGAGGCGGCAGGCAGGGCGGCGCCGCGGTTCGATGACCTCCTCTGTGGAGGACCGAAGCCCGAACTGGCGGCCCTGGTCTCCGACGCTGCCAGCCGTGCCGGGGCGTTGTGGGCCGCCCATCGTGGTCTCGGCTGATCGCGCATATCGGGCCGTGATCCATCTGCGGGAATCGCCCTCGCGGCGGAGCCAGCACCGGTAGATCTCCTTGCATACGCGAGCGCAACTGACTGACAAGGAATGGGAGTTCATCGAGCCGTCCCTGCCGATCGGAGAGTACGGCCCGTACCCGGAGCGGCTGCGACAGCAGTTCGAGGCGCGATCTGGCGGTTCAAGACCGGCAGGCAGTGGCGGGAGGTGCCGCAGGAGTTCGGCGCCTGGTCCACTGTGCACAACCGTTTCCGGCAGCGGCGTGACACGGGCGTCTTCGAGGCCCTGCTCGAGGGCCAGATCGCGGAAGCGGTGAAGCGGGGCGAGGTGGACCTATCCCTGGTCAGCATCGACTCCACCACCGCGCGCTCACCACGACCCCGCTGGTATCCACCTGGACCAGGACGTCCTCACCGCCCTGGAGAAGGCCACGGCCGAGCGATACGGGCACACCCTGGCGGTCGCCGCGCACGTTTGCCTGGCCGGCCACGCAAGTGGTCGCCGCACCCCGAAGCGAGCCGAGGTGGCTACCTTCGCCCCCACGTCCGCGAATACTTGGCTGGCCACATGATTGGTGCTACGTTATTCATGTGGCCAGCCACATTTTCTCTTGAACTTCCCCCACAGAACTGAGGAGACCCCATGGGTGTGCCATCAGAGGGGCCGTATTGCCTTGGAGGAGCGACCTCATGTCCCACAAGAACTCTCAAGTGAAGCCTCCGATCAATCAACGCGTGCTGACCCTCGGCATCACCCCTGATGCGCTTTCGCCGGACGATTTTCCCCCGGGGGTTGAGACGCTCGAGGAGCTGGTCGCCATGAGGAAGCGCAGCTGGGCTGCGCTTCAGGCCACAGGTGTCGACGGCGAGGCGGGCTATGTCAGCCTGGACCCCGACGAGGCTGAGGCCGAGCTGCGCCGACTGTTCGACGGGCACTCGTTCGGGGTGGTGCTCATCGGCGGCGGCATCAAGAATGTCCCGGAGTACACCGTCCTGTTCGAACGGATCGTCAACGTGCTCATCGACCTCCAGCCCGACATCCGGTTGAGTTTCAGCTCACATCCAACGAACGTGCCCGAGGCGCTGCAACGCTGGCTCAAGAGGTCCTGACAAGGACATCTCACGGAGCTGGGCGTTGGACGTGGCGGTGGGTGATGAGGCAGGTGGCGAGGCCGAGCAAGGCTTCCTGGATGTCGTCGCGTCGTTCCCCCGCGGATCCGCAGCCGGCGGAAGCCGTGCAGCCAGGCGATCGTCCGACTCCCCGCACAGTGAGCGGCTTGAGTCGCAAGCTCCCAGAGCCGGCAAGCTCGTCACCACCGTCACCACCGTCACCACCTGCCCGCTCGACCAAGCGGCCACCGCCCAGCAGGTCAGCGACGCCGGGCACGTGCGGGGCAAGCGCGGTCCTGACCGTCGCCTGAGCACGGCTGCCCGCCGCCTCCCCAGGCGGCGGAGCGGCCTGCTACACCGACTACCCCACCCCCACTGGCTGAGGAACCGAACCATGCCCACCCCCGAATTCCACATCCCCACGACGGCTGACGCAGGACCGATGAGCTACGCGATCTTCCAACTCGCCCGCGCCCACCGCGCCTTCGCCGCCGCCCTGCTGCGCGAGATGGACCTGCATCCCGGACAGGAACTGGTGCTGATGCACCTTTTCGACCGGGACGGCCAGTCCCAGTCCGAGCTGCTCGAATGCCTCGGCGTGGACCACTCCACCATCTCCAAGGCACTACGCCGCATGCAGGACGCCGGCCTGGTCATCCGCGAGCCGGCCGCACATGACCGGCGCGTCATGGTGGTCCACCTCACTGACAAGGGGCGGGCGATGCGCGAGCCCATCGCGGCCCTGTGGCAGGCCCTGGAGGAGACCACTGCCCGGAATCTGTCGGAGCAGCAGGCGGAGTCCTTCGTCGAGACCGCGTACGCCATCACCGAGGCGATCAGCAGCCGCGCGCTGCCGGAAGAAGAGTCCGCCTGACTCCCCGGTGTGCACCCCAGACCCCCATACGCCACACCACACGTGAAAAGGCGCATGCGAACCGGGGGCACACCGTCCCGCAGGCCACGCGACCACCTCCAGGCCGGCCATTCACCCACCCCGTTCCGGCTGCCTTCGGACGCGGCACGTTCCGGCGGCGAGGCGCACTGCGGATCCTCCCCCACGGCCCGCCTCCACTCGCCCGCCCAGCACTCAGACGCCTACGTCTGCGGCCACTCCCGCCCCGCCCACCAAACCCCTCGCTGACGACCTGACGGAAAGTGAAACCCCTATGCCTGCCACCGACTCAACCACTCTCCCGGTCCTCGTCGTCGGGGCGACCGGCTCCCTGGGGAGCAAGGTCGTCGACGAACTCCTGGGGCGCGGCAAGAACGTCCGCGCCCTGGTGAGGCCGGCCAGCGACGCCAGCCGGCTCGAAAGCCGGGGCGTTCAGATCGCCCGCGGCGACATGCTCGACGTCGACTCGCTCGTGGCCGCCATGAACGGCGCCGACGCCGTCATCACCACCGCCGCCGGCTACACCCGCGGCGGCAAGAACGCCAACGACATCGACACCATCGGCAACGCCAACCTCGCCGAGGCCGCCCACCGCACCGGCATCCGGCGGTTCGTCCTGACCAGCATCCTCACCAGCGACCAGACGCCCCAAGTCCCGCACTTCTGGCACAAGAAGCTCGCCGAAGACAAACTCGAACAGCTCGGCGTCCCGTTCGTCGCCCTGCGTCCGGGGGCCTTCCTCGACCAGGTCGCGACCATGGCGGGCAACCCGCTCGACAAGGGCCGCCTGATCTGGATGTCCAAGGCCACCGTTCCGCTGACCTTCGTCCGCACCTCCGATCTCGCGGCGTACCTGGCGGCCGCGGTCGACGCCGAGGCCGAGGCCGGTGAGCGGATCGACATCGGTTGGGACCGTCCGGTCAGCATGCGCGAGGTGGCCGACGTGATGGGCCACCGGGCCGGAAAGAAGATCAAGGTGTGGGCCGTCCCCTCCGTCGTCGTCCGCGCCGTAGGAGCCGTCGTCGGCCGCTTCTATCCGGTCGTCAAGGACATGGCCGCGATGTTCGGCTGGTTCGAGACCGGACGCTACGTCGCCGACTCCCGCCGCCAGGAGCAGCTGTTCGGCCCCGTCCCCACGGCCAAGGACGTCCTCGCCCGGTTCACCGACGAGCTGCGCACCGCACAGCACCGGTGACAGGCCCGCGTCCCGCCCCTCGCCGCCCGAGGCGGCCTGACCAGGACGCCTCGGGCCTACCCCTCCTGGACCAGACGTTCGCCGCCGAGTGCGCGGAGGAACTTCCCGAGCCAAGCTGGAGCACCCCTTCGGCCCCGACTGGGAGGTCTACAAGGTACGCGGCAAGGTGTTCATGCTGATGACCGACGTCCCCGGGCGCCCCGTCGTGATCCTCAAGGCGGACCCCGGCGAGGCCCAGGCTCTCCGGGAACACAACAGCCACATCACCCCCGGCTACCACATGAACAAGAAGCACTGGATCACGCTGGAGGGCGGGACAGGCGTCGACGAGGAGCTCGTCAGGGAACTCGTCACCGACTCCTACCTGCTCGTCGTCTCCCACCTGCCCAAGGCCGAGCAGCCCGTCGACCCGCACACCTACGGCACCGGCACGCGGGCGGGCCGGTGAGCGCGGCCGGTGACCGCCTTCAGGCCACCGCCCGCAAGGCGGCCCCCACCGACGACTACTGACCGGGCGCCGAGGCGGTCCGCGGATGGCGGACATCGTGGCCCGGCCGTTCTGGCTGTACTGCCGGGAGGCCGGTGTTCGTCAGGGTGTTTTCGGGTGCGGGGCGTCTGCCGGACTGCTGTGTGCTGTGTCGGCGGGTTCGGTCTGTGCGAGTGCGGCAAGGAGTTGCAGCTTCTCGTCGCTGTCGCTGTCCTTGTCGGGGTAGTAGACAACGAGGATGACGTCGTCAATGGGGAGTTTGTCGCGGTGGAGCCGCAGATCACCGACGATGGGGTGGTGGACGGTGGTGGTGCCTCCGTCGAGGTTGCGGACATCGTGTCGGGCCCACAGGGTGCGGAACCGCTGACTGGACAGTGCGAGCTCTCCGACGAGTTCCACAAACCGGGGGTTGTCGATGTCGTCCCCGATGGTGGTGCGAAGAGCGGCGATGAAGCTGGCGGCGGCTTTGGCCCAGTCCTGGTGAAAGGCTTGTTCCTCGGGATCGAGGAAGAGGGAACGAAGCCGGTTCTGGCCGGGCCGCAGGCGCGGGGAGAGCGCGACGGCCATGGGGTTGGAGGTCAGGACATCGAACGCACGCCCTTCGACGAACGCGGGAATCTGAAGGTGGGCGAGGAGCTGGTGCACCCGTGCCGGTACGTGCTCGGGTCGCTTGCGGCGCGGAGCCCTGGGGCGTGCTGCCGTGAGGCCGAGCAGATACGTCCGCTCGACGTCGTCGAGGCGCAGGACACGCGCGAGTGCTTCGAGGACCTGAGGTGAGGGGTTCTTGTCGCGGCCGCGTTCCAGTCGCAGGTAGTAGTCGGGGCTGATTCCGGCGAGCAGGGCGACTTCCTCACGGCGCAGGCCGGGCACGCGGCGGTTGCCGCCGGGCGGGATTCCTGCCTGTGCCGGTGAGATCAGCTCGCGCCGGGCGCGCAGGTAGCTGCCGAGCCGGTTGCCGGATTCCTCATCCTTCATACCGACACCGTAATGCGGTGTGCGGGACTCAGAGGGGGCCCTGGCAGGACCAGGGAAGACGGGGGCACTGTTGCACCCCGCGGATGCCGCCAAGACTGCGGTAGCACTGTTCACAAAGGACAGAGAACATCACTGAATGCGCCGCGGGCCTGAACGCCGTCGGCGTCCTGGACTGAAGGAAGATCTCGTGGATCTCTCCAACCGCACCGTTCTCATCGTCGGCGGGACCTCCGGTATCGGGCGAGAGCTGGCCCGCCGGTTCGCCGCAGCGGGCAGCACCGTGGCCGTTGGCGGCCGCAGCCCGGAGGCACTATCGGAACTCGCCGAAGAGGGCTTCGGCACGATCAGCATCGATGTCACCGACAGTGCCTCCGTCACATCTGCCCGTGACACTGTGCTCGCCCGGTACCCCGAGCTGGACACCGTGGTGACGATGCCGGGCGTCATGCTCCTGGAGGACCTGCGCGACCCCGCGCACTTCGAGGCGGCAGAGAAGACGATCGACACCAACCTGGTGGGCACCATCCGGGTGATCGACGCCTTCACCCCGCACCTGGTCCGGCGGGGCGCCGGCACCTTCATCACCGTCACCTCCGGCATCGCCTTCCTGCCTTTCCCGCCCATGCCCACCTATGCCGCCTCGAAGGCCGCGGTGCACGCCTACTCCGAGGCACTGCGCGCGCAACTCGACGACACCGGCGTCAGCGTCGTCGAACTCGTCCCGCCGGCCGTCGCCACAGCAGGCCAGGAAAAGGTCAACCCGCACGCGCTGCCGCTCGACGACTTCGCCACCGAGGTCATGCAACTGCTTTCAGAGGACCCCACCCCCCGCGAAATCCTGGTGAAGGGGGTCCTCATGCACCGCTGGGCCGAGCGCGACGGCACCTATGACGACCTCGTCGCACAGCGTTCCCAGGCCCTGGCCATGCTCCCCAGCCGCGAAGGCTGACCCCCTTCCTCCCAGGGCCGCATGGATCATCCCCCCGGCGGCGAGTGAGCAGCCACGCGTCCTGGACACGAACCCCGTCACCCGAACGGCCCCGCTCTGCCGGGCGGCGACGTTTCAGCGGCAGGCGTCTCTGGGGGCGAGCAGGTGGGGCATAGCCGGCCCGCAGCAGGTACAAGTGTGGGCACGGGTCACGATCCGTAGGCGCGATCACCACCGGTTCATCGGCAAGTGTCAACAGCGGATGGAGTCGCGTCTGCACGACTGGACACTGAGCCCGCCGTCCAGTGGGCGCATGACCAGCACTCAGGCGCAGGTCAAAGCTGTATGGCGTACACCACAAGAGGTACATCGGTGCAGAAGAGCGCGCCGCGCTGCGACGACCGGGCGGCCGGATCGGCTCCGGCCTGTGTACTGCCGTACTTCAAGCCGACCAACACGGTGCACTCAAACAAATACCCGGCCGCCGGAGCGTACAGCTCCTCCGGGGAGCATCCCTGCGGGGGGGGCGCCGGTGGGCAGTTACCGCTTCTTGTTCTTCGTCGCCTTTTTTGCGCTCTGTGCGTTGTCCTGACCTGTGGTCGCCTCCTTCTTTGCTTGACCGGGCGGTCCGCTCACGGCCTTGGTCCCGGGGCTCACGGTGGTGTCGGCGGCGGTGCCCGGTGTCGCGGTGAGGTTTCCCGGTACCGGGCGGACGCTGTGTGCGGGGGCGGAACTGGTGTGGCCGGCGGACGGCTGTGGCGCCGGTGTGACGGGGGTGCCGTTGCCGTCTTCTGGGGTGCCGGGGGAAGGGGAGGTCGCGGCCGGACCGTCGGCGGGGCGGGCAGCCTTGCTGTCAGCGCCGTGCTGCGAGGAACCGTCAGCTACGGCGAGGGTGGCGGCTATGGCGGCGGCTAGTGCGGCAGTTGCCCCGGCCATCAGGAAGCGGCTCCGGGTGCGAGCAGGTGCCGAAGCGGCTCGGGGGGCCGCTTCGGCTAGGGGCTGCTCCGGGGCGGGCAGCGGCTTCCTGCGGGTACCGGTGGTGCCATCGGCAGGCTGCCGGCCCGCAGCGATGCTCGTGACACGGGCTGCGGGCAGGCGGGGCGTGAGGTCTGTGCGGTCCGTGCCGGTGGACAGGGTGGACAGGGCGGTCAGTGTCCGGGCGCAGTGGGGTGCCGTGGGGCGTGTCTGCTCGTCCAGGGCGGTCATGTCCCGCAGCAGGGCGGCGAGTTCCGTGGGGAGGAAGTCCGGGAGGCGGGGGGCGCGGTGAAGCCGCGCTATCGCCGCTTCCAGGGGACCGCCGTCGTATTCGAGCCTGCCGGTGAGGCATTCGAGGAGTACCAGCCCCAGGGCGTAGACGTCGGCCGGCCGGCCGACGGGCCGGCCCAGGACCTGTTCGGGCGAGAGATAGGCCGCCGTGCCGATGAGGGTGCCGGTGGCGGTGCATGTGGTGGTGTCGAGCAGCCGGGATATACCGAAGTCGGTGAGATGGGCATGACCGGATGCGTCCAGGATGACATTGGACGGCTTGACGTCGCGGTGGACGATTCCCGCCTCGTGCGCGTGGGCCAGGGCATCGGCGAGACCGGCGCCGACCCTGGCGGTGGCGCCGGGAGACAGAGGGCCCTCGGCGATACGCGCCTTGAGGGTGTGGCCTTCGATCAGTTGCATGACCAGATATGCGTCACCGTCGTGCCGTCCCGCGTCATAGGCGGTCACCAGTCCGGGATGCTGCAACCGGGCCAGAATCATGGCCTCGCTCAGGAAGGCTTCCTCTGTGTCGAACCCGGTGTCGGGCCGGAAGAGTTTGACGGCCACCGGCCGACGCAGTCTCAAGTCAAAGCCACGATGGACGTCCGCGGCACCACCCGAACCGATGAGCGCGTCCAGGCGGTACCGGCCGGCCAGTATCCGGGCGGAGCACCGAGAAGCCAGTGCGAAACCCGACTCGCGGAACCCCAATGTTTTTCTCCCACTTTTCTGACGGACGCTTCCGGCGTGCGCCCGCCGCCGGCGGCGGGCTTCCGGCCGCGGGTACCCGCACGGCACCGGACTACCCATGGCACCTCCCCTGCGGCACCGCCTCAGGCCGGCCGGGGCGGATCACCCCGGCCACCCTGCCTCCGCCCGTCAGACGGAGGGCCCCGGGCTCGCTGCCGACGGGCCGAGCAGGGGGATGCGGGCGGTGATGCGTTTGCCGACCGGCTGCTGCTCGACGACGAGGTCCTTCGCGACAGCTTTGACGATCTCCAGGCCGTGCTGGCCGATCCGGCCGGGGTCGGCGGCCCGGGCCGCGGGAACGGTGGGGTCGCTGTCCCACACGACGACGTCCACGGCGTAGGTGTTGATGCGCAGTTCCACCAGGACCGGGCCGGGGGCGTATTTGCAGGCGTTGGTGACCAGCTCGCTGACCACCAGCTGGGTCAGGTCCCTCGTGGGGGCGGGCACCGACAGGGGATAGTCGGCTGCGGCCTGGTCGAGGAAGGCAAGGGCGTGCCGGCGGGCGTCGGCGATGCAGCCGTCGCCACCACCGAGGGCGTAGCCGGCGCGGATCAGGTACTCATCCGGCGCCGGACAGCCGTAGCCGCCGTTATGGGATGCCTCTGGGCGCGCCCTCATTCACTCTTCACGAGCGCGCCACTACCCCCGATCCCGTCCTACATGTCTGAGCCATGTTATTCGTCGTGGCCATCCGGGGGCATGGGGTGTTGGAGGTGGGGCAGAATCGTCCGTGCACGCCCCGTCCCGGGGCAGGCCCAAGCGCATTCGAGGAGACGGTGAGCGGCATCGAGCAAGCGGACCGGCCCGACCGGTTCTCCGTCGCACACCGCACGGTCGACGGCGTGCGCGTCGTCACCGTGCAGGGCGAGATCGACCACGACGTCAAAAACGCCTTCAGCAACGCCCTGCTCCCAGAGGACGGCGTGGCACAGGCGTCGCGGATCGTGGTGGACCTCAGCGGCGTGACCTTCATGGACTCCAGCGGCATCAACGTCTTCGTCACCGCCCACCAAGCCGTCAGCAGCACTGAGGGATGGCTGCGCATCGCCGCCGCACAGAAACCCGTCCTCCATGTCCTCCAGCTGGTCGGCATCGACGCCGTCATCACCTGCCACACCACCCTCGAGCAGGCCCTCAACCCCTGAGGGTCCTACTGAGGCGGGTCCGGGGCATCGTCGTGCCGCGAGCGGCGCTGCACGGCCTCACCCAGCTCATGGCCCACCAGCTCCGGCAGCGGCTGCTGCCCCAGCGCCCAGCCGATCACCATCTCGGCGACCGTGTGCAGCTTGATGTTGGTGTGCTGGGACACCTCACGCAGCACCTCGAACCCGATGGCCGGCGCAATCCGGTGGACCGCTATGAGGACACCGAGGGCCTGGTCGACCGTCGCGTGGGAAAAAACCGCGTGCCGCAGCTGCGCATTCTCCTGCTCCAGACAGCCGGCCACCGCGGCGTTGCGCGTGCCGTCGTCGGGCAGGTGCCGCGGTACACGGGACGAGGTCGTCATGGCCGGAACTCCATACGGGGGCGGACATTTCCCGTACGCCTGCCCCGGACCGCAACGGCAAGACACGCCCGACGCTGGTAAGAAGATCACATGAAGGGTGGGCGGGCTCTTCCCCGTACGTCGTCGACGAAGAGCCCGGCTGTCGCCCCAACCCCTCACCCACCGAGTCGCCCGCACGACCGCTCCCACTCCCGCTCCGTACCGCCAACAACCGCCCCGGACGTGGTCCCGGCTGCCCGCCGAAGACGGGGGAATGGCCGCCAGGACCTGGGGCAGACGGGTGCGTGTATGACCCATGCGAAAAGTGGCGACCTGGGAGGCTCCCGATGCTCATGGCGCACCCGGCCGTACTGAGGAACCTCATCGAGCAGTACGAGACCCTGCGCGTCCTGCACGCCGAGAACGGCAGCGAGGAGGCCCACCGGCGGATGGACGACGTCGCCTACCCCCGGTGTGTATCGACCGGTACCCGCGACATCGACGCCGCCCTCATCGCCGCACGCCACCAACTGCCCGGAGTCCGCACCGAGGACGACTCCCTCCTCCCCGCCTGACCAACGCGCTCCCCGCCTCGGCCCTGCCAGTTATTGAGCAGGGGCCGGTCCCGATCCCTCAGCTGCGGGGCACCCAAATGCTGGCCGCCGACCAGATTCGCCAGCAGTGTCGCTGCAATGCCAGGGGACGTTGTCAGAGGTGGCTATCCGATCCAGACGGGACTGGTGACCGGCAAGGCACTCCCCTGTATCGCGAGGCGAGTGCTGATGCCGTCACGGGGATACGTACACGGCATCAGCACTGCACAAAAAGTGTGGCAGGTACCCTTCGTGCACGAAAGAAGGCGGAGGCCGACCAGGATTTCGCTGGGGCGCCTGATGTACCGACTGGTGCGCGGTTTCGGCTTGGCCAGCCGCACGACGTTCCCAGGATGCGCGAACGACCGTGACGCCGGCGCCGCGCGGTCAGCGGCGCCACGGCCTCTACGCCGAGTATCTTCGCCACGCAGATCCTGCCGATCTCCGGCCACGCATCCGCCGGCTGGAGCGCGTCCTGGTCGTGCTTGCACTGATAACAGATCAACCACAACGGCCCAGGCCCGGCAGACAAGGCGGCCCGGCAGACAAGGCGGGCCTCACACCCAGCGATCGGGACGCCCTGGAACACGTCTTCGGCCAATCGCCTGCGGACCGTCGGACAGCCCTCCGCCTCACCCCCACCACCCCGATGCAGACAGCCGTTCTGGAACACCTGGGGGCTGGCAACCACCGGAATCTGGACTACTGCGGGCAGCCCATCGGGGACTACACGCCTGCTCCGCGCCGGACGACCTGAGCTGACCGGCCGACGGATCAGAGGCACGACGTCTTCGTTCAAGGCAGCCATGAGGTGAGGACCTGCGTCAGCTTCTCGGGTTCCAGCGCCCCGGGAGCTCTCGGTCCTCACGCTTCACCCGGAAGACATGGCCCATGAGGCGGGCGACACCAGCATTTCGATGGCGGCCCAGCAGCGTTTCAGCCGTCACTTTCCGTGCCGACCAGGACAAAGGCCATCGTGACGGGCTGGTCGCTGCGGTTGCGCCAGCCGTGCCGGGTGCCGTTCTGGATCACGAGGTCTCCTGCCGAGAGCTGTGTACAGCGGCCGTCGTCGAGTTCGAGGACGATCTCGCCCTGGAGCACGATGCCGTAGTCCACCGTCGGCGTCGTGTGCATGCCGTCGGGTTCCATGAGGTCCGCGATGCCCGGTGAATCGGCCCGCTGCTCGCGGTCGAAGGCGACGGGGTCGAACGCCGGGTCGGCCATCGCGCTGTCCGGCGGGAAGGTCAGGACCACGAACCGTGTGCCGCCGGGTGCCGGGAGCAGGCTGGTGACCTTCGGCGTCGGGTCCTCTCCGCTCCGACTGATGGGCTCGCCGGGTTCGGTGGCCCAGGGCAGTCGGGACACCCAGCCCGGCAGGCTGGTGAACTCCCGGCTGCGTGGGACGGGGCCGTCGCTTACGATGACCGACCGGCCGCTCTCGTCATGGCCCGTGACGACTCTGCGCATGATTCGTCTCTCCTCGGTCGTTCCGTCCAACCAGTCGGTCGGTGGGGCGTCGGTCGGGTCGGTAGGTCAGTCGGGTCGGCCGCGGCCGGCCCCGGTCGGGGCCCCGAGTGCCGTCGCCCAGGCGTCCAGGACGTCTGCCACCGTGGCGGCGGGCGCGCGGAGCAGGGCCGATGCCACGGTGCGTAGGAACAGTCGGTGCCGTTCGTCCGTGAGGTACTCGACCGGGGACTTGCCGTCCACGCGCGCGAGCAGGAGCGCCGGCAACAGTGACGCGGCCCGTGACTCCAGGGCCGGCCGGGGCTCCCAGTCGACGCACCGGCCGTATTCCTCGGCCAGCACCCGGGCCGAGCGAAGGAGATCCTCCCGGCGCTCCGGCACCACCAGGCTCTTGAGCAGCAGATGGTTGACGCAGAAGGACAGGTCGAAGGCCGGGTCTCCGTACCAGGCGCACTCGGCGTCCAGCAGTACGGGCCCGGACGGGCCGACGAGGATGTTCTTGGGGCTGACGTCGCCGTGCACCAGAGCGAGGTGTGTGTCCGCCGTACGGTCGGCGAGGGCGTCGAGGATGTCGCGCAGGTCGGGGTGCGCGGCAGCGGTCGCGAGCAGGTAGGGCTCGATGCGCAGGGCGTGGAAGTTGTCGTCGGTGGCGAACTCCGCGGCGAGGGCCGCTTCTCCCGCGCTCGCCGCGTGGAGACGGCCGAGCAGTTCTCCGACGGCCGCGGCGGTCGCCACCCGCACCTCGCCGCGCAGCAGTTGTGCCTTCCACATCGGGTACCGCTCGGGGGGCAGGAACGCCATTGCGAAGAGGCCGGCACCGGGGTCGTGCGCCAGCAGTTCGGGCACGCTGTCCGGGCGGTGCCGGGACGCGAAGCGCATCCACGCCCATTCGTAGGCGTTGCGCGACACCGGCGCCTGCCAGTCGGCGGCGACCTTCAGCTTGGCCAGGGCACGTTTGACGCAGAGGGAGCGGCCCGGCAGGTCCACTCGCCACAGGTCGGACGAGACGCCGCCGGTCAGTGGCGTCCAGCGTGCCGCTTCGCCGGCTCGGGCGAGCTGGTGCGCAGTGAGGAAGTCGGTCAGCGCGGGTTCCGGGTTCGCCTCCGTGGGGGTCTGGCTCATCGTGGGTCTCCTGGCCGGGTGGGCAGACCATGGGGGGTGTTGCAGGCATGGGCCGGAGGCTCGTCCGCCAGGATCCGCACGACCTCTTCGGCCGCGCGGCGGCGCAGTTCGGTGACCGAGGCGTCGGAGGAGAAGGCGATGTGCGGGGTGAGCAGCGCGCCCGGCTGCTGAAGCAGTCCGGTGGGGACGTGCGGCTCGGATTCCAGTACGTCGAAGGCGGCTCCGTCCAGGTGCCCGGTCGCGAGCGCCTTGACGACGGCGTCGGTGTCCACCAGGCCGCCCCGGCTGACGTTGACCAGCAGCCCGCCGGGCCGCATCGACGCCAGCTTTCCGGCGTCGATGAGGTGATGTGTGGCGGGGGTGAGCGGCACGTGGAGGATCACCACGTTGCTGCGGCGCAGCAGTTCCTCCAGGCCCACCATCTCCACCTCCTGGGCGTCCCTCGGTGGGTACGGGTCATGGGCCAGGACTCGGCAGCCGAACGCGCCGAGCTTGCGGGCGGTGGCGCGTCCGATGCGCCCGTATCCGACGACCCCGCAGGTCAGCGCGGACAGTCGGCGCAGGCGGGCCCCGGCGGGGTTCCAACGGCCGGCGCGGACCTCCCGGTCGGCCACGGCCAGACCGCGCGTCCAGGCCAGGACCATGGCGACGGCGTGGTCGGAGACCTCCTCGACACAGTAGTCCGGCACGTTGGTGACCCACACGCCGCGCTCGGTGGCGGTGTCGACGGCGATGTTGTCGAGTCCCACGCCGAGCCTGGCCACGATCCGCAGGTCCGGCGAGCTGCCGATCGCGGTGGCGGAGACGGGGGCCCAGCAGGTGAGGATGCCGGCGGGCCGGTGCTCGGCCACCAGTTCCTCGATCTCCTCGGTGGGGGCGGGATCGGCAGGTCCGGTGACAAGGGTGTGGCCGGCCTCTTCGATGACCGATCGCTCGACGGAGTCGTCGGGCCACGCGTAGTCGGTGAGCAGCACGGTGCCGGAGCGGCTCGGTGGTTTCATGGCAGGTCGTCCTCGCTGAATCGTGCGGCCGCCGCGGGCGGCCAGACGTCACGCCTGGCCGCACCGGATGAGCGGGTCTGAATCACCACCCGGCAGGGCGGGATGGAAGGGGTCGCTGGGCCCGGGTCGGGATCGGGAATCGCAGGCGCTTGCCGACTTGTGGTCGGTGCGGCGCCGCAGTAGCCCCAGGAACGGGTCGCGAGATTCCGGGGCATGTCGAAGCACATTGTCACAGCCACGTGATGCTAACGATAGCATTGAGGGCCTTCGCGACGTCAAGAGTTCGGCACACACCCGATCGCCGAGCGCCCCGGCCAGGGGCAAGCCAGAGCCGGAGGCCCCAGCTACCAGGGGAAATCGAGGAGTACAAAGAAATCCGGTGTTTACATCTTGACGCGCCTGAGGCTTCCCCTTCATGGTTCTGCCAGCGCCGACCGTGTGACTGATAAGTGTCCGCACGGGGTCCGGCTGTCGAAGACGCCATAGCCACGGATGTCCCGACGGGCGATATACGGCTGAATTCCGCATGCGGTGTCCGACCGCGCGGCAGCTTGCGCCCCATTCCGCCGGCCGACGACGGCATCGCTGTCGCCGCCTCGAGTCCGTGTTCAGCTCACCGCTTCTCGTCATCGCCTGTACGGCGATGATCCGCCGCGGCCTGCCGTGGCCCATTCCCTCTCAGGAGCCGCTATGACTCACGCAGCGCAAGTCGACACCAGCACGGTGCCCGCCGACGAACCGCAGGAAAGCAGCCGCGCCCCCATTTCCCGCGTCATGATCGGGGTGGGCTTTCTGCTGGTGGTCCTCTCCTACATGGTCAACGCGATGGACCGACAGGTGTTCCCGCCCCTGCTGCCGAACATCCGCGCAGAGTACGGGTTCTCCCTGGAGCAGGGTGGGCTGCTGGCGACGAACTTCACCCTCGGCATGGCCCTGGCCGGCCTGCCCGCGGGCTACCTCCTGGACCGCTTCCGCCGCAAGACCGTGCTGCTGGTCAGCATCGTGATCTACTCCCTCGGCACGATGGCCACACCGCTGGCGACCGGCTTCGCCGACATGACGCTGTACCGGGTCATCTCCGGCTTCGGCGAAGGCATGCAGTCTGCCGCCATCTTCGCGGCGATCGGCGCGTTCTTCGCCCACCGGCGCGGCCTCGCCTTCGGCGTCATCGGCGTGGGCTACTCGATCGGCGTGTTCATCGCCCCGCTCATCGGCGTCCATCTCATGAGTACGCACGGCACCTGGCACTCGCCCTTCTACCTGTTCGGCACGGCCGGGCTGCTGATCGCCGCCGCTTCCCTGTTCCTCGTGAAATCCGGCCTGACCGAGCACTCCGCCGAGAAGGTCGTCTCGACCACGACCTACGAGCACATGCCGGCCTCCGCTTACAACCGAAACACCATCGCGCTGGCCGTCCACTCGGTCGTCAGCGGTGTGGCCATCTACGGCTTCCTCGGCCTCTACCCGACATACCTCGTCACTTCGCTGCACTACACCGCCGGACAGGCCGCGCTGTCCATGAGCTTCCTCGGCTTCGGCGGCATGACGGCCGTGTTCGGCGGCTGGCTCGGCGACCGCATCAACCAGCGCAGCCTGCTGATCGTGAGCCTGCTGGCCGTCTCCGTCATCAGCGTGTGCATCTACGAGACGCAGGCCGGTGTCGGCGTGCAGTGCGTGTTCGCCTTCCTCATGGGCGCCTTCGGACTGGGCTTCATCTACCCCAACACCAACAGCGCGATGCAGCGGGCCGTCCACCCCGGGCAGATCGGACGCGCCTCCGGACTCTTCGTCACCAGCTACTACGGTCCTGCGGCGTTCTCGGGCCTGCTCTTCGCCGCCCTGGTGGACTCCTTCGGCTGGAGCCGGGCCGGACTGCTCCAGGTGACGCTCCTGCCGCTGCTGGGCGTCGGCGCCCTGGCATTCGTCCGCACCGCGCAGTTCAACAACGCGGTCCGCTAGCGAACCCGCTCGACCGCACACGCGTCGCTGTGTGGCACAGGGCACCAGGCCTGTGCCACACAGCGACGCGTCACCAGCAGCAAACGGTGGCACACCACCGACATCCACGGGGCCTGCCCACCGCTCGGCGGTGGGCAGGCCCCGTGGATGTCGCCCGGCGGACGGCCGGAGTCAGGGACTCTCGGCCACGACCGGGTTGCGCAGCACCCCGATGCCCTCGATCTCCACCTCGACCTCGTCGCCGGGCCGGATCGGCCCGACACCGGCCGGCGTGCCGGTCATGATCACGTCTCCGGGCAGCAGCGTCAGATAGCGGCTGAGGTAACTGACCAGGTCGGGGACGGCGAGCAGCAGGTCCGCCGTGCTCGCCGACTGGGCGACGGCCCCGTTCACACGGGTCGTCAGAGCCAGTCCCGACGGGTCGAGTCCGGTCGAGATGACCGGCCCGAGGGGTGCGAACGTGTCCTGCCCCTTGCCGATCAGAAGGGTTCCGAACGCGCTTTCCTTACGCTGCACGATGCGATCGCTGACATCATTTCCGCACGTATAGCCGAGAATGTATTCATGGGCTTCGGAGGACCTCACACGCCGGGCTTGCTTGCCGATGACCACGACCAACTCGCCTTCGAAATGGATCAGTTCACCATCCGCCGGATAGACAATGGCTTCGTCCGGTCCGATGACCGCGGTACTCGGCTTCATGAAACACACGGGAACTTCCGGGACCTTACGGTCGGTCTCCACGATGTGGGAGGCGTAGTTGTAGGCGAACCCGAAAATCCGGGGCGACTCAAGCGGTGGGAGAACCGTCACATCGCCCACGTCGTCGATGCGACCCACAGGGGACAGCCCGGTGAAGGGATCGCCCTCGAATCTCGCGATCCCGGTGTCATCCGCAGTGAATTCTCCGTAGTGACGCTCGCCGCCGACGGCATACCTGACGATTCGCACGGGCCCCTCCGCAACTAGGCAGCCACGGGTGACTGCACGACACATCCACAGTGCTAACGTTAGCATGAAGGGGTCGATCAGCCCGCCGTCTCGACGCCCCGGCCGTGGTGCGCAGCGAGAGCGCTATCGTTGGCACACGGAAAGTGACGGCAATGGGATCAGTCAGCTCGAGGGGGCTCTCAGTGGTCACGACCAGGGACATCGCCGAACGCCTCGGAGTCTCCGTCTCGACGGTCGGCCGGGCGCTCTCCGACGACCCGCGCATCAGCGAGGAGACCAAGTTCCGCGTCCGCCAGACCGCTTCGGAGATGGGATACGTCGGCAACCGGGCCGCGCGGATGATGCGCGGCGCCTCCAGCAACGTGGTCGCGCTGGTGATCCCGGACATCCGCAACAGCTTCTACTCGACCATCGCGCACGAGCTGTCCAAGAACATGGCGGCCGAGGGTTTTCAGCTGATGCTCTCGGAGACCGACGACGACCGGATGGTGGAGCTGCGCCACCTTCGCGAGCTGTCGGCCAACCGGGTGGCCGGCGTCATCATCGTTCCCAGCGCCCGCCCGCACAGCGAGTCGGTCAAACTGCTCAAGGCCGTACCGCACCTTCAGCTGCTGCGCCGCCACCCGTCACTCGGTTCCCAGTGGTTCGGTGTGGACGACCACGAGGCGCTGCACCGGGGTACGGCCCACCTGGTGTCGCAGGGACACACGCATATCGCATATGTGGGCGGCCCCACGGAGCTGCCCACGGGCGCGGAGCGTCTGCGCGGCTTCCGCAGCGCCCTCGGCGAAGGCGGCCTGCCGGACGGTGCCGGGCGCACAGAGCTGGGACCGCCGGCGTCCATGGACCACGGCCGCCAGGCGGTGCGCCGACTGCTGACGGGCTCGGACGCGCCGACCGCGCTCGTGCTGGGATCGATCCAGCTCACCCTGGGCGTCCTGGAGGAGTTGTCCGAGCAGGGCGTGAAAGTACCCGGGGAACTGTCCGTGGTCGGGTTCGGGGACGAGCCGGGATTCTCCTGGTGGGGCCCCGGACTCACCACGATCGGTCTGCCGATCCAGGAGATGGCCACCGGCTGCGCGCTGTGGCTGTTGCGTCGGCTCAAGACCGAGCCGGGCAACGACGGCCCGTACACGTCGGTCTCCCCCGGGTCGCTGGTCCTGCGCGGCAGCACGGCACCACCGGACGGAAGAGACCCCGTCGCAGGGTCCGCCTGAGCCAGGGGCGGTCTCACCCGCCCGTATGTGTGAGGGCGCCCGGAGCGAGGAGCTCCGGGCGCCCTCACACGTACGGCACCAGGTCAGTACGTTCCGCTGCCCAGCTGCCGCATGACGCGGGCGGTGCGCACGAGTTCGTCGAGGACCTGCTCGGCTGCGGTCTCGTGGATCTTGCCCGGCCTGAAATTGCCACCCTCGACCAGTTCACCCACGAACGGGATGCTCACGGTCGGTCCGATCGGCGGCATCCTGAGGTTCGCCACGACCTGCTTGGCCATCTGCACCGCCCGGGTGCCCGCCGAGACGCCCCCGTAGCTGAACGAACGCGGCCGGCTTGTGCTGCCACTCGACGACGAGGTAGTCCCACGCGTTCTTCAACGGGGCGGGGAAACTGCCGTTGTACTCCGGGGTGACGAAGACGAACGCGTCCGACGCGTCGACGACCCGGCTCCATGCGCGGGTGTGGCTCTCGGTGTACTGCCGCAGGGCCGGGGGATACGGCTCGTCGAAGAAGGGAAGTGCCAGTTCATACAGGTCGACGGTGCGCGACTCGAATTGGTCGTACTCCGCGGCCCGGAGAGTGAACCAGTCAGCGACGGATCTGCCGACCCGCCCGGGGCGCGTGCTGGCCACAACGGTGGTGAGAGTCATCGGCGACACGGAGGGCTGGGCTGTCATGTCGGGCACCCTTCCCATCGGCCGGGACCCGGTCCGGCGGACCCACGCCGCCTGCGCTGTCCGTCCGTCCAGGAGAACGCGGGTCCGCCGGAGATCTTGGTGCGGCATCACCGGGTAATGCGAACGATAGCATTGGCGTTCACGGCGGCGACAAGTCGGCAGAACCGCAGGGTATGGATACGGTCCACCCCCTTGACAGAGTCGCCTTCGCTTCGCACGATTGCGCTATCGTTAGCACGATCGGGGCACGGCCGAGCACGTCAATCTCCATCTCGCTCGCGCCTCGTCACCGCCCCGCCGATATGGGCGCCGCCCCTCGGAGGCGGTCCGCACCCGTTCATGGGCGAGCACCCCTTCCGTACGCCTCCCGCTGCGGGCCGTTCGACTCCGGCAACGGGCGCGAACACCGCTCATCACCTTGATCGTCCGAACTCCGAAAGGTTGCACCGCACATGACAGACGCGCGGATCGCCAAGCTCTACGGCCGCAGGGTGTGGGACTCACGCGGCCGGCCTACCGTCGAGGTCGAGGTTCACCTCGCGGACGGCGCCCTCGGGCGGGCCATCGCACCGGCCGGAGCCTCGACGGGCCAGGGCGAGGCGCTCGACCTGCGCGACGGCGGCAGCCGCTTCGGCGGACTCGACGTCCGACGTGCGGTGGGTTCGGTGAACGCCGAGATCGCGCCCGCTCTCCTGGACCGCGACGCGGCCGACCAGGAAGCCGTCGACCGGCTTCTGGTGAACCTCGACGGAACCCCCGACCGCAGCCGTCTGGGCGGCAACGCGATCGTGGCTACGTCCATGGCGGTCCTGCACGCCACGGCCGCGTCGGCGGGCGTGCCGCTGTGGCAGCACCTCGCGGGCGGCCGGCCGGTCCGTATCCCGTTGCCGGAGATCCAGATCTTCGGCGGCGGCGCCCACGCGGACCGCCGCGTCGACGTCCAGGACTTCATGGTCGTCTGCCCCGCGGCGCAGAGCTTCTCCGAGGCCCTGGACTGGACGGCGGAGATCTACCGGGCCGCCGGCGGCCTGATGCGGAAGGCCGGCAAGGCCCAGGGGGTCGCCGACGAAGGCGGCTTCTGGCCGGCGTTCGACTCCAATGAAGAGGCGCTGGAGACGCTGACCCGGGCGATCGAGAGTGCGGGCTTCGCGCCCTCGGCCCAGGTCGGCATCTCCCTGGACGTCGCGGCCTCCCAGTTCGGCACTGCCGAGGGGTACACGCTGGCCCTGGACAACCGCACCCTGGACACCGCCGCGCTGATCGACATGCTGGGCGGCTGGATCGAGCAGTATCCGATCCTGTCCGTCGAGGACCCGGTGGGCGAGGACGACCACGAGGGCATGCTGGAGTTCACCCGGCGCTACGGCCACCGCTGCCAGGTGATCGGCGACGACTACCTGGTCACGAACGCCAAGCGCGTCGAGGCCGCGGCCGCCGGCGGAACGGTGAACGCCGTCCTGGTCAAGCCGAATCAGGCCGGCACCATCACCGAGGCGTTCCAGGCCCTTCGAGCCGGAAAGGACGCCGGCTTCGGCACGATCGTCTCGGCACGCTCCGGCGAGAGCGAGGACATCACGATCGCCCATCTGAGCGTCGGCTGGGACGCGGGCCAGTTGAAGGTGGGCTCGTTCACCCGTTCCGAGCGCATGGCCAAGTGGAACGAGGTACTGCGCATCGAGGAGTTCCTCGGTGAATCCGCTGAATTCAGTGGATGGTCCGCATTCACATTCGCTGCGGCCGGGCCTTCGACGACCAAGCCGTAAAACAGCCCCACCGTATTACAGTCATCGAAATCCAGAGCCGATCCGAGCCCGGAGACCAGCATGCTGCCACCCGTCAATCTGCGCCCGAGTTTCAACATCACCCGCTCCAGTCACGTTCGGCTCACGGTCGCGGATCTGGCCGAGAGCCGGAACTTCTACGTGAACGTGCTGGGACTGGTCGTCAGCGATGAGGACGAGCGCACCTGCTACCTGCGGGGCCTGTCCGAGGCCTGCCATCACAGCCTCGTCCTGGAGCTGGACGAAGACGGCGCGGGCAGGTGCCGGAGGATCGGCTTCCGGGTGTTCTTCGACGACGACCTCGACCTCGCGTATGCCTGGTTCCGGGCGCGGGGCCTGCCCGCCGAGTGGGTCGACGTCCCGTACCAGGGGCGCACGCTGCACGTCAGCGACCCGATCGGCACGCCGCTGGAGCTGTGCGCGCACATGGAGACCCGGCCGAGGCTGCACATCAACTTCGAGCAGTACAAGGGCGCCCACGCGCAGCGGCTGGACCACTACCAGACCTTCGCGCCCGACACCTACGAGCTGTGCGCGTTCTACGGAGAGCTCGGCTTCCGCAATTCGGAGTACCTGGCACACGGCGACAAGCTGCTGGGGGCGTTCATGTACCGCAAGGGCACGTGTCTCGACCTCGCGATCGTCGAGAACACCGGGCCCGCCCTGCACCACTTCGCCTACACCGTCTCCGAGAGCCATGACATCTTCACCGCCTGCGACTGGGCGGGCATCGCCGGCTACGGCGACGGCGTGGAGCGGGGGCCTGGACGTCACGGCCCGGGCGGGATGCTCTTCGCCTACCTCCGCGACCCTGACGGGCACCGGGTGGAGGTCTTCAACAGTCACTACCAGACCATCGACACGGAGATCGAGCCGGTGCGCTGGGACGCGGGATCGCTGAGCACCAATGCCCGCTGGGGCCTCCCGGCTCAGGAGAAGTGGTACTTCGAGGCATCGCCCTTCGTCGGTGTGCCGCAGATCCCGCCGGCCGAGCCGCCGAAGCCGATGTCGCTCGAGCGGTTCCTGCTCGAACAATCCGAGCACTGACCTTCCCTGCTTCCAGGAGTCACCATGGCACGAGTTCCCTACCTGCACCGCGAGGACGCAGACGCGTCACAAAAACCCCTGTACGACCGGCTGGAAGCCGAACGCAAGGTGCCGACGGCGAACATCTTCCTCGCCCTGGCCAACGCGCCGACCCAGCTGGACGGCTTCCTGACCTACGCCAACTCGCTACGAGCCGCCGACCTCAGCCCCAAGCTGCGGGAACTGGCGATCCTGACCGTCGGGCACGCGACCCGGTCGGCGTACGAGGTCGCACACCACCAGTCGCACGGGCTGGGAGCCGGGCTCACCGAGAAGCAGCTCGCCGCGGTGGCCGACTTCGAGACGTCCGACCTGTTCGACGCGACGGAGAAGGCGGTGATGCGCCTCGCCAAGGAATCCACGCTCCTGGTCGACGTCTCGGAAGAGACATGGCGAGCCGCCGCCGGCCACCTGACGGACAAGCAGATGGTCGAACTGTCCTTGTCCATCGCCTGGTACAACTCCGGCGTCCGCATCATGGGACTTCTGGGCATCGACCTCGAGGAAAATTACCCGAACCCCTTCCCAAATTCGCAGAACTCAGCGTCGTAGGGCGCGTCAACACGTGAGACGTGATTACCGAGCCGCCGGTACGCCGCCTCGGTCGCCGAACAAGAATGCCTCCGTCACCCGCTAATGGGAACGGAGCGGTTTCAAGGAGTATTTCAATGGCGAAAATGCTCGCTGCACGACTGCACGCGCTCGGTGAGCCGATGACGGTCGACACGATCGACGTGCCCACCCCGCGCCCGACCGACGTGCTGGTGCGGGTCAAGGCATGCGGCATCGTGCCGAACATGGCCAACGTGATCAACAACTGGCCGACCTGGTTCCCGCACCAGCCGCTGCCGAAGTTCCCCGCCATCTTCGGTCTGGACGCAGCCGGCGTGGTCGAGCAGGTCGGTGAGGCGGTGCTGCACACCAGGCCGGGTGACCGGGTCTACGTCAACCCGCTTCGGTCCTGCGGCAGTTGTCAGGTGTGCCGGGGCGGGGAGCTGAGCCGCTGCCGCTACTTCACGCTGAACGGCTACTTCAGCACTTCCCGTGACGGCCAGCGGATCTTCGACCTCTACCCCTACGGTGGCTTCGCGGAGTACATGACCGCTCCGCAGTACTCGATCGTCAACATCCCGGACAATATGACGTTCGAGCAGGCCGGCAAGCTGGGCTACATCGGCACGGCCTACGGTGCCCTGAAGAACGCTGCGGCCGGTCCCGGGCAGGTCGCGCTCGTCGACGGGATCACGGGCACCCTCGGCGTCGCGTCGGCCGTGCTCGCGCTGGCCTCCGGCGCCTCCCGGGTCCTCGGGACCGGCCGCAACGACGAACTCCTCAAGCGCGTCAAGGAGCTGGACCCGGACCGAGTCGAGGTCTTCCGGCTGGGCGAGGGTTCCACTGGCGCGTGGGCCAAGTCCCGCACTGGCGGCGAGGGCGCGGACTATGTGATCAGTGCTCTCGGCGCCAAGGCCCCGGTGGAGACGATGCTCGACTCCATGCAGGGCGTCCGCCGAGGCGGCAGGGTCGTCAACGTCGGTGGCGTGGCCGACCGGCTGCCCGTGGACGTGAAGTGGCTGATGGACGAGCAGGTCCAGCTGATCGGATCCAACTGGTTCAGCACCGCCCAAGGGCAGGAACTCGCCGACATGGTGGCCACGGGCACCCTGGACCTGTCGTACCTGCATGCCAAGCCGTTCCCGCTGTCCAGGGTCAACGAGGCCATCTCGGGGCTCGAGGACCGCGACGGCGGATTCAGCAACTATGTCGTCATCCCCTGACGTCTTGTAGCTCACCCCGCGGCGATCCTGTCCTGCCCTGACGTCGCCGCGGGGTGACCGTCCCACGGTCGTTGCGCTCGGCAGTACGGAGTAACCGATGGAACTGCGCTGGCTGGATTCGTTCGTCGTCGTCGCTGAGGAACTGCATTTCGCGCGCGCGGCCGATCGGCTCCATCTGGCTCCCTCCGCACTCAGCGCCCAGGTGAGATCGCTGGAGTCGCACCTGGGAGTCCGCCTCATCGACCGCGGCCGGCGCACCCGCCCGGCGCTCACCGGCGCCGGGCGACTGTTCCTCGAAGAGGCACGGCTCACCCTTGCGCAGGCCGCCCGGGCGGAGGCAGTGGGTCGGCGCGCCGGTCGCGGGGAACTGGGGCACGCCGAGATCGGCTACGTGGCCTCCGCCGCCTATTCCGGTGTGCTGACTGACGTCCTCACCCGGTGCTCGGCCTCCGACACCCATCTCACCCTACAAGTACGTGAGTTGGAGACACCGGCCCAGCTGGAGGCCCTGTCCTGCGGGGACATCGACGTCGGCTTCCTGCGCTGGCGGCCGGAGTACCCGGCCGGGGTCACGACCAGCTGCCTGCTCACCGAAGAGGTCGTCCTGGCGCTGCCGGACGGCGCGCCGCTGGCCGCGTACGAGGCGGTACCGGCATCGGAGCTCCGCAACGAGCGGTTCGTGGCCCCGCACTTCGACGAGGAGTACGGCTGCCGCGACCAGATCCTGGAGGTGGCGGAGCAGGGGAACTTCACCCCACAGTGCGCGCCTGGAGTACGGGACTTCATCGCCGCCCTCACTCTGGTGGGCGGCGGTCTCGCCGTGGCACTGGTGCCGGACTCTCTGCGCCGTGTACGGATACCGGGGGTCGCCTACCGACCGCTGGCGAACGTAGCACTGACCACCCGGCTGGTGGGTGCGTACCGCAGAGGGGAGACCTCGCCTGCGGTACGAGGCGTGATCCGCCGGCTGCGGGAGGCGGCCGCCGTGACAACTGCCGCCGACTGAAACCGTGGCGGAGTCCCCGAGCGCCGGACAGCGGGCAACGGGCAACGGCAGCGCCGCCATGATCATGGTCTGCGCGCGGCAAGCCGGCCAACGACGAATCGGCGCATGTTTGTGCGCGGAAGACGCACTGGCGACGCAGGTCAGAGGGGTTGTACCAGGCCTACGCTCAACACGGGACCACAGGCCGTCCGCCGTCGGTGGACCGGCGCTGGACGGAAGGACAGGCGGAGGAGCACATGACATCGATCAAGCACGTGGGAGTCGTCGGCGCCGGGCAGATGGGCCGGGGCATCACCGAGGTCTGCGCACGGGCCGGACTGCGTGTCACCTTGTGCGACGTGACCGAGGACAGGGCCCGGGCCGGGCTGGCGGGCGTGGCGGACTCCCTGCTCAAGAAAGAGAAGCGCGGCGCCCTCACCTCCGATGGCCGCGCACGCGCTCTGGCCGGGATCTCGGTCACCGAAGATCTTTCCCGCCTGTCCGGAGCGGACCTGGTCGTCGAGGCCGCCGTCGAGGACGAGCAGGCCAAGAGGGCGCTTTTCCGACAACTGGACGAGGTGGTTACCCACCCGGATGCGGTGCTGGCCAGCAACACCTCCTCGATCCCCATTGCCCGGCTCGCGGCCGTGACCCGACGGCCTGAGACGGTCGTCGGGGTGCACTTCTTCAATCCGGTCCCTGAGATGCCGCTAGTCGAGGTGATCCCGTCGCTGCACACCTCGAAAGCCACGGAGCTGCGTATGTGTGCCTTCGCGGGCGAGACCCTGGGCAAGACGACGATCGTCACACAGGATCGCGCGGGATTCGTCGTCAACTCCCTGCTGATTCCTTACTTGTTGGCAGCAGTCCGGATGGTCAGCTCCGGCACGGCGACCGCGGAGGACATCGACACAGGGATGACCGCCGGTTGCGCCCACCCGATGGGCCCGCTGCGCCTTGCCGACTTCATCGGTCTGGACACCGTGGCGGCGATCGGCGAAGCCCTGTACGAGGAGTACCGGGAACCGCTCTACGCGCCTCCCCCGTTGCTGCGGCGCATGGTCGAGTCGGGTCTGCTGGGCCGGAAATCAGGGCAGGGATTCTTCAGCTACCGAGCGGCCTGAGGGCCCACAGCGCTCTCTCGCCGGTCCCAGGCAGTACCGGTCGCCACGTCAATGCTGTCATCGACAGCCCCGAACCGGGGATGGTCGCGGCAGCAGCATCCACCAGCGGCACTGCGCGGCTGTCACCAGCGCGCCGGACGAGGGCCCTTGCCGTCAGGTGCCAAAGAGATCGGCAGGCGGCAGGGCCCAGATCGAGGAGCGCTTAGGCTGAGGTACGTCTGTGCCCAGGCTGCCGTCCGGGCCGGATATGCCAGGGCGGCGGAAGCTCCCGGCCAAGCCTCGGACACACCTGGCTGTGCCACGTCCGACGTGCTGGTCGTGCCGTGACCGTCGGACGCGGACCCCGTGCCTCAGGGGCATGAGCACCGAGCCACCGGTGTCGTTCGCGTCACACAGTGCGCAGGCTCCCGGTTCGTTGCCGTCGATCAACGGCAGACGTCATCGGCGGGCCCCTCGCGCCTCCCGGGGGCTCATGCCGTAAACCGTCTTGAAGAGGCGGCTGAAGTGGGCCGGATCGGCGAAACCCCAGCGTCCGCCGATGGCACCGACAGGAAAGTGGTGCATGGCCGGATCGGCGAGGTCACGGCCCCGGACTGCCGCGCCGTGACCAGCGAGCGCTGCCAGGCTGGCGGCATGGATATCGGACGCCTGCCGGGCGGCTGGCTGCTCGAGCTCACTGGCGGCGGGCGGCCACTTGGCGCGTGACCTGGGGAGTCGCCGCAAACAGGTCGCCCACCACGCCGTAGTCGGCGAGGCCGAAGATGGGCGCCTCGGGGTCCTTGTTGACCGCGATGATCGTCTTGGAGGTCTGCACTCCCGCGAGGTGCTGAATGGCCCCGGAGATGCCCAGAGCTGTGTACAACTGTGGGGATACGGACTTGCCGGTCTGCCCGACCTGGTGCTGGTGCGGGTAGTAGCCGGCGTCGACGGCGGCGCGCGAGGCGCCGACAGCACCGCCCAGGGCGTCGGCCAGTTCCTCCACGATCTTGAAGCCGTCCGCTCCTCCGACACCGCGACCTCCGGCGACGACGACGGTCGCCTCGGTGAGTGCGGGACGGCCACCTGCGAGCGCGGCCCGCCGGGCGGTGATGCGGGCGGATGCCGCCGGATCGACCGACGGCAGTCGAATCTCTCGTTCCACCGCATCCACCGGATGTTCTTCCGGCTCGACAGCGCCCGCACGCATCGCGAGCACCGGCGTGCCGTGGCAGACCTAGGAGCGCACCGTGTACGACCCTCCGAAGACGATTTGGGTGGCTGCCCCGGACGTGTCCAGGTCGACCGCGTCGATCAGCAGCCCGGCGTCCGATCGTGCGGCAAGGCGCCCGGCCACCTCCTTGCCGTCTGTCGTTGCGGAGACCAGGACGGCGGCGGGAGAGACTTCCCGGACCGCGAGCTCCAGGGCCTCGACCGCAGGTGTGGCGAGGAACTCGCCTGCTTCGGTGGACTCGGCCGCGTAGACGCTGGTGACGCCGTGGCGCCCGAGGGACTCCTTGAGTTGGGCCGTTGTGCCGGGAGTTCCCACGACGACGGCAGCCGGGTCACCCAGCCTCCGTGCGGCGGCCAGGAGCTCGAGTGTGGACTTGTGGACACGTTCCCCGTCGTGATCAACGAGGACGACGACATCGGGCATAGGTGCCTGCTTCTTCATACGGGATGGGTCAGACGAGTTCCTGGGCGATCAGGTGTTCGGCGAGCTGCTGGCCGGCCAAGCCGTCGTCCGGGATACGGATTCCAGCGGCCCGTGCCGGCCGCGGCACTGCCTCCACCACCCGGGTGCGGGTCACGAGAAGCCCGGCGGCTGCCGCGTCGGGGAAGAGGTCGTCGAGATCTACCGTGTCCACCGGCTTCCTCTTGGCTGCCATGATCCCCTTGAACGAGGGGTAGCGCGGCTCGTTGATCTTCTCGGTGACGCTGACCAATGCGGGCAACGCGCCTCCAGGGTCGCCTCACCGCTCTCGGTCTCACGCTCGGCACGCGCCCTTCCCTCGACCACCAGCAGCTCCCGCGTGTGCGTCAGCTGCGGCAGGCCGAGAAGGTCCGCGACGATGGCGGGAACCGCACTCGACTGTCCGTCGGTGTCGCGTTGCCCGCCAGTACCAGGTCGACGTCCTCCACCGTCCGCACGGCAACTGCCAGCACCTTCGCGGTGGTCACCACGTCGGCGCCCCGGAGCCTGTCGTCGCAGATGTGGATTCCACGGTCGGCGCCCATGGCCAGGACCTTGCGGATGGCGTCGAGCGCGGTATCAGGTCCCATGGATACGACGGCGACCTCGGCGTTCGCCGACTCCTTCAGCGTCGGTGCCTCTTCCGCGGCACACTCGTTGATCTCGTCCAGCACAAGGTCGGCGTCCTCCCGGTCCAGGGTGTGGTCGGCCTGAGACAGGGTTCGTTCCGCCGGTGTCCGGGACCTGCTTGACGAGTACGACGGTGTTCACGGTCGTCTTCCTTCGGTCCGGGTGGTCAGCGGAATGCCGGGTATCCGGTGATCGCCTGACCGACGACCAGCGTGTGCATCTCGTTGGTGCCCTCGTAGGTCATGACGGACTCGAGGTTGTTGGCGTGGCGCAGCGGGGAGTACTCCAGGGAGATGCCGTTGGCGCCCAGGACGGTGCGGCACTCCCGGGCGATGGCGATCGCTTCCCGGACGTTGTTGAGCTTGCCGACGCTGATCTGTTCGGGCCTGATGCGGTGCTGGTCCTTGAGCCGGCCCAGGTGCACGGCGAGCAGTGCGGCGCTGCCCAGGGAGATACTCATGTCGGCGAGCTTCTTCTGGGTGAGCTGGAAGGCGCTGATCGGCTTGTCGAACTGGATGCGGGAGTCGGCGTACTCGATGGCCGTCTGGAGGGAGTCGCGGGCCGCGCCGAGCGTGCCGAAGAGTATGCCGAAGCGGGCTTCGTTCAGGCAGGAGAGCGGTCCACGCAGGCCCTCCGCGAGGGGCAGGCGCGCCGAGTCGGGCAGTCGTACGTTGTCGAAGTACAGCTCGGAGGTGATGGAGGCGCGCAGTGACATCTTCTGCTTGATGTCCTGGGTGGTGAAGCCAGGAGTCCCTCGCGGCACGAGGAAGCCGCAGATACCCTCCTCGGTCTGCGCCCAGACGGTGGCCACGTCGGCGATGCCGCCGTTGGTGATCCACATCTTGGAGCCGTTCAGGATCCAGTCTCCCCCGCTCTCGCGGACGGCCCTGGTGCGCATCCCGGAGGGGTTGCTGCCGAAGTCGGGCTCGGTCAGCCCGAAGCAGCCGATGGCCTCACCGGCGGCCAGACGGGGAAGCCACTCCTGCTTCTGCTCCTCCGAGCCCCACTTCCAGATGGAGAACATCGACAGCGAGCCCTGAACCGAGACGAAGCTGCGGAAACCGGAGTCCGCCGCCTCCAGCTCCAGGCAGGCCAGGCCGTAGCTGACGGAGTTGGTGCCGGCACAGCCGTACCCTTCGAGGTGCATGCCGAGCACCCCCAACTTTCCGAGTTCCGGGGCGAGTTCGCGGGCGAAGTGGGCGTTCTCGAACCAATCGGCGATGTGCGGGCGCACCCGGTCGGCGAGAAACCTGGCCACGGTGGTCTGGATCTCGCGTTCCTCGTCGGTCAGGGCGAAGGAGAGGTCGAGCAGTTCGAGCGGGTCCTTCATCGGCTTGCGGCTCATCGTGGGCTCCTGATGGTTGCGATGGTCGATTCGGTCGTGATGACGGCGCGGGTAGCGGTCGGGTGACAGCTCTCCCGGCGCTCAGGTGGGGTCGGAAAGGCGGTGGAGAGTCTCCGCGGTGTGCTGGCCCAGGCGGGGCGGCGGCAGGCGGTACCGCGTCGGCGTGCCGCTCAGTGCGATGGGGCTCGCGACCTGGCGGAAGGGCCTGTCGACTGTCCCGTCGGCCGGGATGTCGACGATGCCGGGGAGGCCGAGCTTGTGGGCGAAGGCGAATGCCTCGTCGAGGGTGTTGACCGGTCCGGCCGGCACTCCGGCGGCCAGCAGGACGGCCGACCAGTGGTCCGCACCGGCCGTGCTGAGCCGTGTGGTCAGGATGTCCCGCAGTAAGGCGCGGTGGGCGACGCGGTCGCTGTTGGTGCGGAAGCGGTCGTCGAGAGCGAGGCCGGGCTCCCCGACGATGTCGGCGAGCGCCGCGAACTGACGGTCGTTGCCGACCGCGAGCGCGATCGGACGATCGGCCGTGGGGAGGGTCTCGTACGGGGCGATGCTGGGGTGGGCGTTGCCCATGCGGCCCGGGACCACTTCGGCGACGGCGTACGCGGACGCCTGGTTGACCATGGCCGACAGCAGCGACCCGAGCAGGTTCACCTCCACCAGCTGGCCCTCTCCCGTGGAGTCCCGGTGGCGGAGCGCGGCAAGGATGCCGAGCGAGGCGTGCAGGCCGGTGATCACGTCGACCAGAGCCACGCCCGCCTTCACCGGCTCCCCGGCGGCGTCTCCGGTCACGCTCATCAGACCGCCGACGGCCTGTACGAGGAGGTCGTATCCGGGGATCGCCGCGCCCGCACCGCTGCCGAAGCCGCTGATCGAGCAGTAGATCAACTCCGGTTTTCGGGAGCGGAGTTCGCGATGGCCGAGGCCGAGCCGCTCCATCGTGCCGGGGCGGAAGTTCTCCACCAGCACATCGGACTCGGCGACCAGCGCGCGGGCCTGTTCGCGGCCGGCGCCGGTCGTGAGGTCCAGGACGACGGACCTCTTGTTCCGGTTGACGCTCAGGAAGTAGGTGGAGGTGCCCTCGTGATCCGCCGGAGGACACCACGCCCGGGTGTCGTCGCCGCTGCCCGGCCGCTCGATCTTCACCACCTCGGCGCCGAGGTCGGCAAGGAGCATGGTGGCGTAGGGGCCCGCGAGAACCCGGGAGAAGTCGGCGATGCGCAGGCCTTCCAGCGCGCCCCGTCCATCGCCGTCGTCGATGCCCGCCGGCTCGTCCGTGCAGTGCTGAGTGTTCACGCACTCTCCTCTCTGATCCTCCCGCGGGTGCGAGGCGGATGCGTCCTGACTGTTTCCGTCACCACCAGCGCTCCAGAGGCGGCGCCGGGTGGGTGAGTTCGACCAGGGGCAGGCCTTGCCCGTGGGGAGCGAAGGGCCGTACGACACTCACCCGTGCTCCTACCGAGACGGCGACCGGCGCCGACCCGGTGACCTGGCAGAGCAGGTGGAAGCCCTCGTCCATCGCGACGAACCACGTGTTGAGCGGGACGTGCCCGTTCCTGCGCATGACGATTCCGGAGCCCTCGCTGTGCTCTCTTGTGAAGGCAGTCGACCCGCAGGCACGGCAGAACGACCGGCGGTAGGCCGCGGTCCCGCACCACAGGCAGCGCTGGAAGAGGAGTTCTCGGCGGTCCACCGCTTCGTCCGGCTGGGCAGCCGCGTCCGTGGCCGCGGTAGCGGCCTCGTGGTCACCCGCGGGCTCGGTGTGTTCACGGGTATCCGTCTGGAGCATCACGGCCTCCTGCACGCAGTTCGGTGACCGGGGAAACAGCTGGTCGCAACCGATGTGGCTCCACAACCCTGGCCTCGTCGCGGATCTCCGGTCAACGACGTAGTGACGCATCTTTGTGCGCGAAAGACGCTCCGTTTGCCGAGGTCAGAGCCGGTTTGTCGGCGTTACTCTCCCCATGTCGCGCCGGCCACCGGCGGGTCCCGTCGGCGAGGGGCAGCCCGGGCCGCTCTCGCGACGAACGGAAGTGACTGACCGGCGCTCCCTTCCGGCGGGCGGGTTCAGGCGTCGACGACCGGGACGGAGGCGGACGTGACGTCGAGGAAAGGCGGGAGGGCACCGGCGGCGACGGCGAGCAGAGCGACGATGCCCATCTGGACGTACTCAACAGTTGCGAAGGCGTGCGGAACGCCATGCGGTGACAAAGCCAGGTAGAGGGTGCCGAGGGTGGCCACACCGAGGGCGAGTCCGCTCTGCTGGAGGGTGATCAGTACGCCGCTGCCGATGCCACCAAGGTGGGTGGGGACGTCGGCGAGAACGCTGCGGAACAGGCCCGCGAAGAGCATTGACTGGCCCGCGCCGACCAGGGCGAGCGGTATGCCCATCGCCCAGAGACCGACGTGCGGCCACTTCACCAGCAGGACCGTAACCAGCGAGGCCAGTCCCAGGAGTTGCACCACCGCGCCGCCCGCCAGCGCGGCCCGGCCGAACCGGGTGATCACGCGCGGCGCCACGAGGGATCCGACGAAGAACAGCAGGGCCATCGGCAGGATCGCCAGGCCGCCGTGCAAAGGGTCGGCATGCAGGCCGTTCTGGACGGTGAGGGCGAAGACGAACATGAACGCCCCGAAGCCGATGCTGAAGGCGAACACCATGACCAGGCCCCTGGACATTGAAGGCAGGCGCAGCAGGGACGGCGGCAGCAGCGGGGCCTCACCGCGCCGCTCGGCGCGCTTCTCCACGACGTAGGTGGCGACGCCCAGAACGACCGCGACGCCGATCAACAGCCAGGTCCACCACGGCCAGCCCAGCGAGGGCCCCTCGGTCAGCGGTACCAGCAGGGCGGTCAGAGTGGCGGCGAAGAGCACGGTGCCCGGCAGGTCGACGCCCACAGGGTGGGACGAGCGGGTGTCGGGCACGACACGAGCCGCAACGAGCAGCACCACCACGCCGATGGGCACGTTGACCAGGAAAATCGGCCGCCAGGAGGTCCCGGCGATGTCGGCGCTCACCAGCACTCCACCCACCAACTGCCCTACAACGGCGGCGATACCGGAGGTCGCGCCGTACAGGGCCACTGCCCGGGACTTCCGCTCTCCCTCGAGGACGTGATGGAAGGTGGCAAGCACCTGCGGGATGAGCAGGGCTGCGGTGGCGCCCTGGACGATGCGCGCCACGATCAGCGCGCCCGCGGTCGGGGCGATGCCGCAGGCCAGCGACGCCAGCACGAAGCCGACGAGTGCCCCGAGGAACATACGGCGGCGGCCATATCGGTCGCCCAGTCGGCCGCCGAGGACCAGCAGGGTCGCGTACGCGACGCCGTACCCGGCGATCACCAGCTCCAGGGAGGACGCCGAGGCATGCAGGGAGGCGTCGATGCTGGGCAGAGCCACGTTGATGATGAAGAAGTCCATGATCGGCAGGAAGGCGCCGGCCAGCAGGATCAGCACCCCTACCGGGTGCAGGCCGCCCGCACGGGCTGCGGCATACGGAGAGATCGCGGCCGCGCCGGCATGCCGGGAGGAGGTGGTTGTCGCCATGACAGCTCCCACAGGTTGTTGTTATGAGGTCATAACTATGACCCCAAAGGCAGTATGGGCCTATAACTACTTGCGGGCAACCCCGTACTCTGGGGCCGTGACGGAGGACCAGAAACACCAGACGGATCCGACGGGCCCGATGACATCGGACGACGCGCGGCGGTGGGCCGAGCTGGCCGACCTCATGCTGATCGTCGGTCGGGAGATCCAGTTCCGCGGCTACACCGACGAGCGGGCCATCCCCCTGTCGCCGTCGGAGGGCATGGTGATGCGCCATCTCCAGCACGACCATGCCGCCCCGCCCAGCCGCATCGCCGCCGCCACCGGCCTACAGCGCACCAACCTCTCCACCGTCCTGCGCGGCCTGGAGCAGAAGGGCCTCGTCGAGCGGCGCGCCGATCCGGGCGACGGCCGTGGGGTGACCGTCCACACCACCGAACTGGGGCGCACCAACTACGCCCTCGTCCGACGGGAATGGGCCGCGGCCGTCGCCACGGCCGTCGGCCACGACACCACCCACCTCGACGCGGCCCTCACCCTACTCACCGCCATGGAAAGCGGCCTGACCAAGTCACGACCCCAAAACCGTGCCAAGCGCCCGGCGACACAACACTGACGTCCAAGCACCGGTGACAAACGGCTCCCCTCGGCGACCACCTCCACACCTCGCACCATGTCGGCCCGCTTGCTTCACACGCCACGAAAGGCAAGAGGCGGCGCACCCACGGTCGCGGCACGGAGAGGCGCCGAGGACTAGTGCAGAAAGACGCTTTGCCCAGGTTTGGTAAATAACGTGGCCCGCAACCAAGTCCCCTCACCCACGAGGGACTGAGCCAGCTCGCGCCGTGGCGATCGGTCGCCTACTTGCGGGACCTGCTCATGCAGTGCGGCGTCCTGCCGCCGGCCGACCGGCACTTGCTGCCGTTCCAGCGATGGCTCGCCGAGAAACTGCCGACGGTCAGCACCCCCGAGCACCGCAAACTCCTGGAGCTCTTCGCCGCCCGGGCAGCGACCGAACACCAAGACCGCGACCAACCCCGATATCCGGTGGCACTTCCCCGGCCGCCGGGCCGGACAGCCCATGACCCCGGAAGCCATGGCACCTCGGCTCCGCCGACTGGGCTTTCCGACCCGGCCAGGACGCACAGCGGCGATCCGCCACCTCGTCCTCCAAGCCCCGGCCCCAGTGATCGCCCTGATGCTCGGCTACAACGACGACCACACCACCCGTCTCGCCGAAGAGGCCGGAACCTGGAAACGTTGTGCCCCGGGGATCACGCACGGTGACCCGCGCCCAGCGACGGCTGTTGCGGGAAGCCGGTCACGCACGACCTTCGTCGTCCCGCAGGTACGCTCCCGCATGCGCCGCAGCCGCGGCGGCCTCGGCGGCCTGGTCTGCGGCGGCTTCGTCGAGGCGGTCACTGCTGGTCAGCAGGCGGTAGTAGAGGGGGGCGGAGACAGCACGGATGACCTCGTGGACATCGGTGCCCTCGGGCACCTCGCCCCGGTCGATGGCCTGTTGGACGCAGGGTGCCCACTCCGTGACGCGGATGTCGTAGAAGCGGTGCAGGGCCTCGGCGGTCTTCGCCTCGCAGGTGGCGGCGGCGATCACTGCCTTGAACAGCGCTCCTTGCCGCGGGTCGGCCAAGGTGCGCTGCACGAGCCGGGCGTTGGCCGTGAGGTCACCGAGCAGCGAGCCGGTCTCGGTACGCGGCAGTGACTGCTCGGCCATGTCCAGCAGTAGATCGGCCACCAGGCCGGTCACCGTTCCCCAGCGGCGGTAGACGGTGGTCTTGCCCACCTCGGCACGGCGCGCGATATCGGCGAGGTCCAGGTGGGCAAAGCCATGCTCCGCCAAGGCGTCCCCAGCCGCCTGCAGCACCGACGCCCGCACCCGCGCCGTGCGCCCTCCAGGACGGACGGTCCCCGGATCCGCACCCTCAAACCCCATAACGGGACTCCAGTTTCGTTAATCACTCGCACCTGCTACGTTGGGACCCACGTTAACGGAACCACAGGACCATTAGCTAGGTCAGGCGACGAGAGAGGAACAGCCATGGAATACAGGCGGCTGGGCGCATCCGGCCTCAAGGTCCCCGCACTGAGCTTCGGCGCCGGCACCTTCGGCGGCCAAGGGCCGCTGTTCGGTGCCTGGGGCAACACCGATGCGCACGAAGCACGCCGTCTCGTGGACATCTGCCTCGACGCCGGGATCACGATGTTCGACACCGCCGACGTCTATTCCAGCGGGGCCTCCGAGGAGGTGCTGGGCGAAGCGATCAAAGGCCGCAGGGACCAGGTGATCGTGTCCACCAAGACCAGCCTGCCGATGGGCGACGGACCAGGCGATGCGGGCTCCTCTCGTTCGCGCCTGATCACCGCATGCGAGGACGCCCTGCGCCGGCTCGGCACCGACTACATCGACTTGTTCCAGCTGCACGCCTTTGACTCCGGCACGCCGATCGAGGAAGTCCTGTCCACACTCGACGATCTCGTACGAGCAGGGAAGGTCCGCTACCTCGGCATCTCCAACTTCTCCGGCTGGCAGGCGATGAAGTCCCTCGCGAGCGCGGAGAGGTACGGCCACCCGCGGTACGTCGCACATCAGGTCTACTACTCACTCATCGGCCGTGACTACGAATGGGAGTTGATGCCCCTCGGGCTCGATCAGGGCCTCGGAGCCCTCGTCTGGAGCCCCCTCGGCTGGGGACGGCTCACCGGCAAAGTCCGCCGCGGCCAGCTGCTACCGGCCAACAGTCGACTGCACCACACCGCGGACTACGGCCCGCCGGTGGAGGACGAACACCTCTACCGCGTGGTCGACGCCCTCGACGAGATCGCGCAGGAGACCGGCAAAAGCATTCCGCAGATTGCCATCAACTGGCTGCTGGAGCGACCGACCGTCTCCTCCGTCATCATCGGCGCCCGCGACGAGAACCAGCTTCGCCAGAACCTCGGTGCCGTCGGTTGGACGCTCACGCCCGACCAAATGGCGAAACTCGATGCGGCGAGCGGCAAGACAGCGCCCTACCCGTACTTCCCCTACCAGCGCCAGGAAGGCTTCGCCCGCCTCAACCCACCAGCTGTCGCGCCTCCGCCCGCTGCATGACATCCGCGTCAAGTAGCTGGAGCGTATAGCCGCGCGTCCCAGACTCGGACTGGGGGCTGCCTCGCTCAACGCCTGCCCGGGCCTGGACAACTGCGGTGACAGCCTCTCCGCCTCCAGGGAACCTCACGCAGAGAGGAATACGCGACAGCCGAATACGCGAGGTCGCCAGTGCGCTACCCCCCCCTTACGGCCGGGTGAGAATTTCGGCTCCGCTGTCGGTGATGGCGATGGTGTGCTCGCTGTGCGCGGTCCGGCAGCCTGTCGCGCTGCGCAGCGTCCAACCGTCGGCGTCGGTGACGAGTGTGGCAGTGTCGGCCATGACCCAGGGCTCCAGAGCGAGCAGCAGTCCGGGGCGCAGCTTGTATCCGCGGCCGGGCCGTCCGGTGTTCGCGACGTGTGGGTCCTGGTGCATGGTCGAGCCGATGCCGTGGCCTCCGAACTCGGTGTTGATCGGGTAGCCCGCCTTGCTGAGAACCGTGCCGATGGCGTGGGAGAGGTCGCCGATGCGCGCCCCAGGCTTGGCGGCGGCGATGCCGGCGGCGAGTGCACGTTCGGTCGTCTCGATCATCGCGACACTCTCCGCCGGCCTGGCCTTGCCCACCAGAAAGCTGATCGCGGCGTCCGCGGCCACCCCGCCCCTGGCTACGGCGAGGTCGAGAGTCAGTAGATCCCCGTCTGCCAGCGTGTAGTTGTGAGGCCGCCCATGGAGCACTCCGTCGTTGACGGCCGTGCAGATGTAGTGCCCGAACGGGCCGCGCCCGAAGGAAGGCGCGTAGTCGACATAGCAGGACTGCGCTCCCGCCTCGGTGATCATCTCCTTGGCCCACTGGTCGATGTCCAGCAGGTTCGTCCCGACCGTGCTGCGCTGCTTCAGCGTGTGCAGGATGTTTCCGACCAGGGCGCCGGTGTCCCTCGCCCGCTCGAGCCGCGCGGAGTTCAGGATCTCAATCATGGGGGACCTCTCGTGTACGTCCAATAACTATCCCGGTCTAACTGTACCGGTATTAGAATGGGGTCATGGTCAGGTTGCCGCTCACCCCCGCCGAGGTAGAACGCGGACAGCGCCTTGGCGCCCTGCTCCGCCGAGCCCGGGGCTGCCGCTCGATGCTGGACGTGGCGCTCGCTTCGCACATCTCGCCGGAAACTCTTCGGAAGATCGAATCCGGCCGTGTGGCCACCCCCGCCTTCCCGACCATCGCAGCGATCGCCGACACCCTCGGCCTGTCTCTCGACGCCGTCTGGGCCGAGATCAGCCAGGCGGAGCGAACCGCTGAGGATCAGTCGGTCCTGCCTGTTTCACGGCATCCATCGCTGGTTTCGTGACGCCGCACTCAGAGAGTCAGCGGTTCACTGACCGCGCTGTGCCGGTACGCCTGCGTGCACGCTGATCACCTCGTCGACCAGCCCGAGCACCGCCTAGCGGATCTCGGCGGCTACACCGACCTGGCCGCCTGTCGGCCCCGTCGCTTCCTGCCCGAAGGGCGCGAGCGCCCGCACCCTCGCGGTGTGCCCGCACACGGGGAAGGTGCGGGAGACCCGGTAGCCGACGCACTTGTGGCAGGCGGCGACAACGCCGTTCTTCCACTTCGGCATCGCGGTGCGGTCGGAGATCCGCTCCTCCCACTCGTGCGCGGCCGCACACCGCCACCACACCGCGACCTGCATCCTCGGCGTCAGTCCGGCGTTGCGCTCCTGAAGCCACATCGCGGCGACCTGCGAATACGTTCGACCAGGTATCGGCTTCGTCACCTACTCCCCCCTCGGCCGCGGGTTCATCACCGGCACCGCCAGGCCCGCCGACCAGTACGAAGCCACCGACATACGCAACGTCGACCCGCGCTGGCAGCCGGGCAACTTCGAGAAGAACGTCGAAGCCGTGGGGCTGCTCGCCGAGCTCGCGGCGACCAAGGGTGCCACCGTCTCCCAGCTAGCCCTGGCCTGGCTCCTGACCCGGGGCGAGCACATCGTGCCCATCCCCGGCAGCCGCAGCCCGAAGCGCATCGCGGAAAACGCCGGCGCCGCCGACCTCACCCTCACCGATGCCGACCTCAAGGCCATCGACGAGATCCTGCCTCAGGGCGGCTTCGGCGCCCGCTACACCGAGGGACACGTGACCACCTGGATCCGAGCTGCGTATCGCCGCCGCGCAAAAACCCGTCCTGCACGTCCTCCAATTGGTCGGCATCGACGCCGTCATCACCTGCTACCCCACCCTCGAGCAGGCCCTCGAACCCTGACCGCTCTACTGGGGCCTGCCCGGGGCACCGTCCTGACCCGAGCGGCGCTGCACGGCCTGGCCCAGTGCACGCTCCACTTGCTCCGGCAGTGACTGCTCCAGCGCCCAGTCGATCACCATCTCAGCGACCGTGTGCAGCTTGATGTTGGTGTGCTGGGAGACCTCACTCAGCACCTCGAACCCCGTGGCCGGCGGAGTCCGGTGGATCTCAATGTGGACGCCCAGGGCCTGGTCGACCGTCGCGTGGGAATCAACCGCGTGCCTCAGCTGCACGTTCTCCTGCTCCAGGCAGGCCACCGTGGCGTTGCGCGTGCCGTCGGGCAAGCGTCCAGCCGTTCTTGCGCTGCAACGGAGCGATCAGACCCCACATGTAGGCCAGCGCCGACTCCCGCAGCTCCGACCGGCTGAACCGGTGCACAATCCGCCGGTGCACCGCATCCAACTCACTCGCCCACACACGCACATCAGCAAGGTCCCCACCCATAACCACACCGACGACCGAGCTGGCCGGCAGTCACGGTAAAGCGTGTTGCAGAAGGCCGAGATTTTGCAGGTCAGAGCCCGTCCCTGGCTGTTCTGATCACGCGGTCAGAGCGAGGTTGTGCATGTGGGCGACAGCTTGGACGGCATGGTGGAGGCCGTCGCCGCGCGCCTGGCCGGAGCAGCCTGCGGCGCCGCCGTGACCGCGTCCGCGCCCGCGACGCTGGGAGGCTCGCCGGGAGCCGCGGTCGGCTGCTACGCCATCTCGTGGAGTGTGGGACAGATCGCCTCCAATACGGTCAGCGGAGGCTGGAACCCGATGTCCGGGGCCGACGCCAGACTCGGTCCGGCCCCGAACCTCTACCAAAGGAGTGCACATGCCGAACGTCGGATGGTCCGTGGAGCAGCGTGCGGCGGTGAAGCGGTGGATGCTGTTCACATCACTCTTCGCCGTGGCCGGAGTCATCCTGTCCGTGGCGTTGATCGCAGCGGGCAACTCAGGGGGCTGGGTGCTCCTGCTCCTCACCGTCTGCATCTACGGGGCCTGCTACCTCTACATCGGAAACATCAAGAAAAAGCAGCCTCGTTGAACCGCTCGAATACGGCAGGCTGATGGGCACCTGACACCCGGCACGACCGGCGGCGTTCCGACCCCTGATCGGGGGTCGGAACGCCGCGGCATGTACACCCTCCTGGCCCGGCCGTCTCATGGACCAGGCTCCTGGGGCCCGCGACCCCACCACCACAGCGCCGCCTGTCGCTGATCAGCCCCGGACGGGTCCGACACCAGGGCGTTCGGGATCGCGGTTCTGACCGATGGAGAGCCAGCGGGCTACTGAACTTGATCGGGTGATGTCGGGGCGTTCTCCTGACGCCTCTGCGGTGGTCAGGTAGCTGAGGAGCTCGTGAGATATGCGCAAGGCGGCGGCTTGACCGACGCCGGGAGAGCAGCGCGGGAGGGGGTTCGACTGCGGGCCGTGGACCGCTTTGAGCGCGGGGAGAAGAACCAGAAGGTCGCCGCCGTACTGCGGGTGAGTGAGCGGTCCGTGGAGCGGTGGCGCCGGTCCTGGCGCGAACGCGGCGCGGCCGGTGTCGCCGCCAAGGGATCACCCGGACGACCCCAGCTCGACGATGCGCAAGTGGCGAAGCTTGAAGGCGAGTTGGAGCGTGGACCGCTGGCACATGGCTGGGGCGGATCAGCGGTGGACACTGGCATTTGGTCGCTGGTCAACCGCGACCTCGGTAACCTCGCCGCGGCTGACCTCGCCCAGATCACCCGGGCTGTGAAGCGCAGGCTCAAGCAGATCCAGTACCGGCCCAATCTGGTCGACGGCTGTCTGGTCGGCACTGGCCTGATGATGGGTGGCTGACCGACATGCCCCCTCCTGTCCGTGAGGTGAGTGGGTATTCGATGGCAGACCGAGCCTGCCGGCTGCCAGGCTTTGACCATGAGTCTCCAGCCCAACGGCGCATCCGACCCTTCCTGGCTGGGCAAGCCGATTGACGCTCGCCCGCTGTTCGGGCCAGAGCTGGCGTCGCTCCTCGACCTGCTACGCGGTCTGCGGCGCAATGAGTGGAGCAGGGCTGCGGTCCCGGGCTGGACCGTGCACGATCTTGCCGCCCACATCCTCGGCGACTACCACGGCCGCCTCGGCTGGAGCGCAGAGAGCCACCGGCGCGCCATGGCCTTCGGGGAGACGCTGGAAGCGTTCATCCACCGGGTCAACCAGGAATGGATCGACCTCCACGCCGATCACAGCCCCGCCGAGATCATCGAGGCCCTGGAACTGGCCGGGACCCGGGTCGCCCGTCAATTCGAGGGTGACGACCTCGACGCAACGGGCCTGGGAGTGTCCTGGGCAGGGGTCGACCCGGCGCCCAAGTGGCTGGACGTCGCCCGGGAGTTCACCGAGTACTGGACCCACCGCCAGCAGATCCGCCACGCCACCGGCCGCGACACCGAAACGGAGCCCAACGCTCTGTCCACGGTCCTGGACACCTTCATGAGGGCCTTGCCCCACACTCTGCGTGACACGCCCGCACCCGCCGGGACACAACTCCAGGTGGTCATCGATGAGCCGGCCGTCGGCACCTGGACCGTGACCGCCACCGCGGACCGCTGGTCACTGGCCGAAGCACCCGGCGGCCGGCCCACCGCATCAGTGCGGCTGGACCCAGAGACCGCCTGGCGACTCTGCACCCGCGGCATTGATCCTGGCACTGCCCTCACCCGGGCCCGCATCAGCGGAGACCGCCAGATTTCCGAAGCCGCCTGCCAGATCGTGTCCATCGTCCACTGATGGACGCACGCTGCGCGTCGAGGCCCATCGCCCTGGTGTGACGGCAGCTCTCATAGACGGCAGACCGACATCACGCATTCAAGTTCAGTGTATTCCCCTGGTCTTCGGGAGCTTGCTCGTCTCGGCCCTGCCTGGATATTTCAGGCGCGCCGGAAGCGAGCGGGACAATTAGTACTCCAGCCGTAGATCTCTGGTGCGTCGTCCGACCGACCGCGCCTACGGGTGCGTGTCCGTGATCGCGATGACCTCGTCGAGGCGGTCCAGGGCAGCCTGCGAGTCGTCGATCTTGGCCTGCATGCGGTCCCGCTCGGCGCGCAGCATGGCTCGTTGCTCGGCGTCGGTGTGCCCGGAGTCCCAGCACGGAAGGAGTTCCGCGATCCTTCGGCTGGTCAGGCCAGCGGCGAACATCTGCTGGAAGAAACGGACCAGGGGGACGGCATCCTGCCGGTAGAGCCGCTGGCCGGATGGGCTGCGCTCCGCGATGAGCAGCCCCTGCTGCTCGTAGTAGCGCACGGCGCGTACCGAGACGCCGGCACCCCGCGCCACCTCGCCGATGCGGATCAGCCGCTCGGCCGCGGCCTCTGTGACGGTCATGGCGATTCCTCTCACCCCGGCCCTGAGACCAGCACTTGCCTCTGACGTTAACGTCAGGTTTTAGCGTACCGGGCATGGACATCAACAACTCAGTTGCCCTTGTCACCGGAGCCAACCGCGGCCTGGGCCGCGCCTTCGCCCAGCGCCTGCTCGAACGGGGCGCCCGCAAGGTCTACGCGACGGCTCGCCGGCCCGAGACCGTGGACCTGCCCGGGGTCGACGTGCTGCCCCTCGACATCGCCGATCCCGCATCCGTGAGGGCCGCAGCCGAGGCCGCCCCGGACGTCTCGCTGCTCATCAACAACGCGGGGATCCAGACGGGGACCGACCTGGTGAACGGTTCGCTGGACGCGGTACGGCACGAGCTGGAGACCAACCTGTTCGGCCACTTGGGAATGATCCGGGAGTTCGCGCCGGCGCTCGCCAGGAACGGCGGGGGCGCGATCGTCAACGTCCTCTCCGCCATGTCATGGTTCGGGGGCAAGGGCGCCAATGCCTACCACCTGGCCAAGGCCGCCGCCTGGGCCATGACCAACGGCGTCCGCCTGGAACTCGCCGAACAGGGCACGCTCGTGACAGCGGTGCACCTCGGCCTGGCCGACACCGACATGGCCGCGGGCTGGCCCGTGGCCAAGATCGCGCCGTCGGACCTGGCCGACGCGGCGCTCAGCGGTGTCGAGGCGGGCTCCGCCGAGGTCCTCGCCGACCAGTGGAGTCGGGACGTCAAGTCCCGGCTACCGCTGACGCCGGAAGAATTCAACGACGCGATGGACCGCGCCCTGGCGGCGCTAACGGCGGCATGAGGGGCCCCTCGGACCGCACTGACTTCGGTCGGTTGCTTCTGAGCTCAGTCAACTAATACTCCATCCGCAGTTGCCGATCTTCACGTTGTGGCCTCGCGTCGGCGATAGTGGCAGTCGAAGGCGCGGGCCTGGTGTCGACGACGCCATAGGGACCAGTGCAGGCGATGGTCGCGTTGGTCGTTCGGGGATGCGGCGGGCAGGGCGAATAGTCGCTGTATTTCGTTGCAGGTGAGGGCGATGAGTCCGGTGGGGGCGGGGTATTCGTAGTGCTCGCCGGCGCGGATGACGGCCAGGAAGGCGTGGGCGAGCATCGCGAGGGTCACCCAGCGCAGCCAGAGGGTGTGGCGGCGGACCTGGTGCTCATCCAGGCCGGCGAGGCCCTTGCCGGCCTGGAGGGTCTCCTCGATCTTCCAGCGGGTTCCGGCGACACGGACCACGGCGGGGCGCGCGTCACTGCGCACGCTGGCCGACAGAGGGGGGTGCGACAGGAGCTTGATTCTTCTCTTACCGTCCGTTGGGCAGAGCAATGTTTTCCTCGGCGGAGAAGGGCTGAAGACGAGTCCTTCTTCGAGGAACTGGTGCATGGTCGGGTGCTCCTGGTGGAGGGATGCGGGTCGGGGACGGTGGAGTGGGTCAGCGCAGGAAACGCTCGGACCGCACGAGGGCGGTGTGGGCGTCGCCGCCCTGGGCGAGCAGCTGCTTGACGGCGTCGGGGTCCTTCGCGACGCCCTGCTGGAAGGCGGTCAGGGTGGGCCACCACAGCTGGCGGGCGCCGATGAGGTCGGGGTTGGCGTCGCCGGCTTCGGAGGCGGCGGGGTTGCGGGCGTGGCGCAGGGCGCCGATGCGGCGGCCCAGTTCGGCGTCGTCCTCGCCGGCCCAGTCGGGGTTGCCGGGGCGGATGAACTGGAGCAGCTGGATGCTGGTGCCGTGGTCGAGGTCGTTCCAGAGGGTGTCGGCGTAGTCGGCGCCGTCCTGGGGCTTCGCGCGGCCGACGAGGACTTCCTCGGTGGTGTAGAGCCACAGAAGGCGGGACTGGTCGACGAAGTTCGGTTCGTCGGGCTGGACGTGTTCGACGTACTGGGGCTCGTTGCCGAACGCGAGGGCTTCTTGGATGTTGTCGAAGCCGGTGATGGCGATGCCCTCGTAGCTCGCCTGGTCCTGGCCGAGCAGGTCGGTGTGGATCTGGTGGCCCTGGACATAGCTGCGCATGTTGGCGATGCGGTTGCCCATGGTGCCGTGGGGGTGGCGCCAGTGGTCGTGGAACTCCTGGGAGGAGACGCCTTCGGCGCGGGCGATGAGGGCGAAGAAGCGGATCATGGGGGGTCTCCTGGTGTTTTCGTCCGGCCCGACTATGCGCGAATGCCGACAAATCGTTCCGTGAGGGATGTTCAAGGGCAGGCCTGAGGCGCGTGTGGGTAGGGGGTGCCGCTGCCACGGGGCCGTGCAAGTCAGTTGCGTTGTTGCCGTTCGGTGGCTGGGGCCTGCTGGTATGGCGTGGTCGCCGTGTCCGTGGGCGTGCCGGTCCAGCTGCCCAGCAGGCCCAGGGCTTCGGCGGACGGTGAGGCGGGTTCGGGGGTGTAGACGACGAGGGTCTGGTCGGGGTCGCCGGACACGTCGAGGACCTCGTAGTCGAGCGTGAGATCGCCGACCAGGGGGTGGTGGAAGCTTTTGGTGCCCATGCTGTGGCAGACGACGTCCGGGTTGCCCCACATGTGGCGGAACTGGGGGCTACGCAGCGACAGTTCGCCTATCAGCTCCGTCAACTGCGGATCGTCGGGGTTGCGTCCGGCGTACAGGTGCAGCTGGGCGATGCAGTCGCCGGCGGACCTCTCCCAGCCGACGAACAGCTCGGGGGCGTGCGCGTCGAGGAAGAGATCGAGAAGGCGGGCGGCACCGCCCTCGCGGTCGGCGCGGACATCACCGACCGCGGCCAGGCCGGCGCCGCCGTCCAGCAGACCGTCGACCGCTTCGGACGTCTCGATACCCTCGTCAACAACGCCGGCCTGATGCTCATCGGCCCCGTCGTCGGTGCCGACACCGACGAGTGGGACCGCATGATCAAGATCAACGTTCAGGGCCTGCTCCACACCACCCACGCAGCCCTGCCGCACCTCCTGGCCGCCGCAGAACAGGACCCGCGCCGCGTCGCCGACATCGTCAACATCAGCTCGGCTGCCGGCCGCCGCGCCGGTGACGGCTACGGCGTCTACAACCTGACCAAGTTCGGCGTCAAGGGCTTCACCGAGTCCCTGCGCCAGGAGATCACTCAGCGCCACGTCCGCGTCGGCGTGATCGAGCCCGGCGGGGTGAGCACCGAACTCGCCTCCCACAACAAGCCCGAAGTCCAGAACGAGCTGATCACCCCGTTCTTCGAGCAGACCGAGGCACTCGCCCCCGAGGACATCGCCGACGGCGTCGCCTACATGGTCACCCGCCCACGCCACGCCTCCGCCAACGAGCTGTGGATCATGCCCACCGAGCAGCTCTGACGTCGGAGGGCGGCCCCGACCCACGTGCGGCGCGGTGTCCGTTTCCGGGGCAACCCACTGTGGCGAGCCATGCCGACTGGCATGACGCTGCGGCCCAGCCGACCGGTCAAGACCGCGTGCAACGTTGCGGCCAGACGCGCAGGTCGGGCGGTCCAGGTCGGACCGGCGTCGTTCGCCCGCAGGTGTGTCAGCCGCGGCCTGCGATCTGGCTCAAACTGGGCATGCCGAGGTCGATCGGGTGGTTCGTTGTGGCCCTGTCGAGGCAGGCACGGTCTTCTACTCGGATCACGGGCGCCGAGAACTCCCTGACCTTGGAAGGGCACGTCATCCGCCTGCGGCGTCCTCGGTCTCCCAGCGCAACAGGTCGCCCGGCTGGCACTTGAGCACCTCGCAGAGCGCGGCGAGCGTCGCGAAGCGCACCGCCTTGGCCCGGCCGTTCTTGAGTACCGCCAGGTTGGCGGGAGTGATGCCTACGCGGTCCGCAAGCTCGCCAACGGACATCTTCCGCCTGGCCAGCATCACGTCGATGTCGACGGCGATCGGCATCAGATCACCTCGTCCAACTCGGCCTGCATCTGCGCCGCTTCGACGTCGCGCGCGACGGCCTGGGCGAGCAGCATCCGCAGCACGAGCACGATGAGCGCGACTCCCAGGATGGCCACGCCGACCCCGCCCATGATGACGGTGACCCCCGGGTCGTCCCGCTGGCCCGGCGCATTGACGGCAGTGACCGCGAACCACACGAGGGCAGCCCCCACGATCGCGCCGATCACGCCGTCCACGTACCGGAAGGCGGCGTGGGAGAACACGGTTCCGCGTCGAACCATGGTCACCAGCCGCCATACGCAGACCAGGGCGACCTGGGCCGACACCATGCCCAGGATCGTGATCACGCGCAGCGCGGTCAGCGGGAGCGACCCGTCCTCCGGGTCGTTCCCGCTGACCAATGTCCACACCATCAATGCCTGGACGCACACGGTGCCGGCGAGCACCACTACGAGCACGGCGCGCAGCGCACGTACTGTCAGCTTTCCCACGACCCATCCTTCCATCGAGTTGCGATGGAAATCTATCGAAATTCGATAGGCTAAACAAGGACTGGACGGAGAGTGGTGACAGGTTTACACGGTGGCGGGATGTCGCCGGTTCTCATGGCGTGGCGGTTGCCATGAACCGCCTTGATCTTGTCGAAGTCGGCCTGGCCTGAACGCAAATCGAATGCCACCCGATTGTGCCGAAGCCCTGGGTGTCAACCATCAAGATCAGGTGCCACCGGCCTCGACGAGTCGCGGCAGCGCCGGTGATCGACTCGAGGCCTTCGCCAACAAGGGTGAACATCTGCCAGCAGTCGCGAACGGTCACACTTGGCCCCCTTCGCGGGGCGGGTGGCGTCGAACCCGCGTGGAGCAAAGCGCACCGGGCGGGGGCGTACGCCTGGCGTTCACCACGGTCAAAGGCATCAGCGAAGCCGAGGTCGCCCGTCTGGTGGCCGGGCTGCCCTACACCGGCCTTCGGACCTGTGGCTGCGCGCCCTCCCGTCGCTGCCGCTCGCGCAGCGCCTGATCCGCATCGGCGCCCTCGAGGCCCTCTCCCCCGGCCTGACCCGGCGGGACCTGCTGCGGCAGGCCACCGAACTGCACCGGCAGTCCCGCAACCGCACCATCACCGACGGGCAACTGCCCCTCGGCGGCGAGCTGGTGACCGCCGAACCGAGCGGGCTGCCGGACATGACCAGCCGCGACGAACTCGGCGCCGAACTCGACACCCTCTCCATCGACGTGAGCCGGCGCCGGCCGCGTAGCCCGGTGTCCTCGCAGAGTACGAGCACGCACACGGTGGTATCAAACGTGACCGCCTTGGTGGACATAGGCCGCCCCGGCCCCTTTGAGCTGCTGGTCTTCGGGGACCATGAACGTTCGCGACTCGACCGCGCCGCTGCGGGCGGCAACTGTCTGCGCTCTCTTCGCTGGTGCCACGGCCTTCGCGCGGCCGTTCCCTCGCGCTGGCTCCCCGCGTCGGTCAAGAACCTTGCGAGCGCCGAATCAGGACGGGGTGTGTCGGGCTTGTGCCACGGCATCGGCGACGCTGCCGTGGAGCGGGTCGCCGTGACCGGGGAGCATCAGGCCCGCGTCCAACGAGGTCAACGCCTCCAGCGACGTTCGTGCCTGTGCCGTGTCGTGGGTGAATACCGGGCCGATGATCTGGGGCCCGGTGCCGGTGAGACCCACCAGGCCGTCGTGGGTGACCAGCGCGTCCCCGGTGAATACCGTGCCCTGTGCGGGCAGATGGAATGCCACGCTGCCGGGTGTGTGCCCGGGTACTGCCACCACGCGTGGCCGTCCGGGGACGTCCAGGGTCATGCCGTCCTCGAAGCCGCTGGCCGAGGTGACGGCCGGAGTGCGGAACGCTCCCGACCGGGCCAGCGGCTCCCTGTGCCCGGTCTGGAGGCGCTGACCGGCAGGGGCGTCTTCTACGACTCGGCCGGGCAGCGCCGATCCATGGACAAGCCGTCCTCTCCCGCCCCTGCGCGGGCGCCCCTACGGTCGAGGCTGCGGGCGCTCACCGGCCCGCCGTACCGAGGGAACAAGACCCCATGAAGATCACCGGCAACACGATCCTGATCACCGGCGGAACCTCGGGCATCGGCCTCGGTCTGGCCCTGCGCCTGCACGAGGCCGGCAACAAGGTGATCGTCGCCGGCCGGCGCAAGGAACTCCTCGACGAGATCACGGCCGAGCACCCCGGCATCGAGGCGCTCGTCCTCGACGTCGCGGACCCCGACTCGATCGCCCGGGCCCGCGAGACCGTGGCGGCGAGCCACCCCGAGCTGAACATCCTGGTCAACAACGCCGGCATCATGCTGCGGGAGAACCTCCTCGACCCGGCCGAACTCCCGGTCGCCGAGGATCACGTCACCGTCAACCTGCTCGGCACGATCCGGATGACGTACGCCTTCCTGCCACTTCTGGTGGGCAAGGACGACGCGGTCGTCATGAACGTCACCTCGGCGCTGGCGTTCGTCCCGTATCAGAGCACCCCGACCTACAGCGCGACCAAGGCCGCGCTGCACTCCTTCTCCGAGAGCCTGCGCATCCAGCTCGCCGGTGCTGACGCCGGCGTCCAGGTGATCGAGGTGGTCCCGCCGGGCGTGCGCACGACCCTGCTCGGCCAGCAGGACAGCGAACACTCCATGCCGTTGGACGACTTCCTCACCGAGACCCTCGACCTGCTGCGGGAGAAGCCCGACGCGAAGGAGATTGTCGTCGAGCGCGCCAGGTTCATCCGCGACGCGCAGGCCAACGGCTCCTACGACGACGTCCTCGCCATGATCAGCGGCAGCTGAGCGACCTGTTGTTTCCGACGGGAAACAACAGCACGCGAGCGCCGTCACACGACGAACTTCGTCGTATGGGCCAGGCCCGGGCGACGGGGCCCGGGGCCCGTCCAAAGCGTCAGGCGTCCTCGACGGAGCCCGTCGCCGCAGGCCGCCTTCCATGCCGACGGCCTGCGGCGTACCGCCGACAGCCGGCGAATTTCCCAGCGGGTCACGCAGGGGCAGGTGATCATCGGGTCGTCTCGCTGCGCGCGCCCTCGCGTCGGCTGTATGAGCGGCTTCGCGCGGGTGGGAGAGCACTGCTCAGCCATGGATCGGCAGTCTCTGGATAGCCGGGCGGGATGCGGCGAGGATGGACGGCATGGACAAGAAGGAACTGGCGGAATTCCTGCGCCACCGGCGTGAGATGTTGCGGCCCCGCGACGTCGGGCTGGTCGAGGGGGCGCGCAGGCGTACGCAGGGGCTGCGCCGCGAGGAGGTTGCGCAGCTCGCCGGCATGTCCACCGACTACTACGCCCGGCTGGAACAGCAGCGTGGTCCGCAGCCCTCAGTCCAGGTCACCGCGGCTCTCGCCCGGGCATTGCGGCTGACGCTGGACGAACGCGACCATCTCTTCGGTCTCATCGGCCACAATGCCCCAGCCCGCTTCCATCGCTCCGAGCATGTCAGCCCCACGCTGATGCGGGTCCTGGACCGCCTGGACGACTCCCCGGCCCTGGTAACGACCGACCTGGTCGACACCCTCGCGATGAACCCGCTGGCCATCGCGCTGCTCGGCGACCAGACCCGCCACACCGGTCTGGCCAGTAGCGGCTACTACCGCTGGTTCATGGACCCTGCCGAACGCCTGGTGTTTCCGGAGGAGACCCACGAACACCACGGCCGCGCCCAGGCGGCACGCCTGCGGGCCGCGCTGACAGCCGGCAGCGACACCCCCCGAGCTGCCCGGATCCTCGCCGAACTCCAGGAACACAGCCCCGAGTTCGTCCGCATGTGGGAACTTCAGGAGGTCGCCCGCTACGGCGACTGCAAGACCATCCTCCATCCCGAACTCGGTCGCATCGACGTCGACCCCCAGCTCCTGTACACCGAGAACCGCGCCCAGACCCTGGTGGTGCTGACCACTCGCCCCGGCACGGAGAGCCACAGCAAACTCGAACTGCTCTCCGTCATAGGCCACCAACAGCTCACCCCCTGACGTCCTGGACCGGGGACCGGGCCGGGCTCGGCGCTGGAGGGGCCGGACAAGGGCACTCTGAAATGGTGCAGCCCGCACGGCTTTTGCCCTGCGCTCTACGGCTAAATGTGTCGACCTCCTGCGAGGTCCGGGCTCCACGCTCGGGCCGCCCATTTGACCGGATGCTGCCTCCGTTTTACTCTCGACCAAGTACGGAGGCAGCATCCGTTTTGATGCGGCCGCAGGATCACAACAGGCAGGAGGGCGCATGAGCGCCGGCGAACAGCGAGGACGCAAGCCCCGCGCGGACGTCCAGCGCAACCGCGCTGCCCTCCTTGAGACCGCGCAGCGTCACTTCCTACAGCACGGGGTCGGCACCTCCCTCGAAGCGGTGGCCAAGGAGGCGGGCGTCGGACCCGCCACCCTGTACCGGCACTTCCCCACCCGGGAGGCACTGCTGGCGGCCGTGCTGCAGACCCGCTCCGAGGAACTCGTGGCCCGCCAGGCGGACATCGAGCAACTCGGCGACCCCGCCGAGGCGCTGGAGCAGTGGCTGCGGGCGATGGAGGAGTACTTCAGCGCCTTCAGCGGGCTGCCGGATCCGCTCATGGCCGCGGCCCGGGCGCAGGAGCCGGACAACCCGCTCACCATTCCCTGCGACATCCTCATCTCCGCCACCGATCAGTACGTGCGAGCCGCCCAGCTCGCGGGGCGCGTGCGCGCGTCGGTGCGGGGGCACGACCTGTTCCTCGCGGCCTGTTCCGTTGCCTGGATCAAGGGCACCGGTACGGAGGAGGAGTCGCTCGACCGGCTCCGCACGCTCATCGCGAGCGGCTACCGCCGGCAGGACACCCAGGCGTAAATCGCCAGGCACCCCGCTCCGCCCCCGCAACGCCAGGCGGCACCACCACCCATCCATCACATCGTGCTGCCCCCAGGGGCGACACAACCTCCTAAGGGACAAATCATGAAAATTACTGTCATAGGTGCTGGCGCCATCGGCGGGAACCTCGCTGCCAGGCTCAGCACGGCCGGTCACGACGTCCAGGTGGCCGACGCCCGCGGCCCCGAGGCCGTCCGGGCGGAGGTACTGGAGTCCGGGGCCCGCGCGGCGGACCTCTCCGACGCCGCCGTCCAGGGCCGGGACGTCATCGTCCTGTCGATCCCGTTCGGGGTGGCGGGCCAGCTGGCGGACCTGTTCGTGTCAGTGCCCGACGAGACGGTGGTCATCGACACCTCGAACTACTACCCCGGCATGCTCAGCGAGCCGATCGAGGCGGTGGACAACGGCCAGGTGGAGAGCGTGTACACCGCCGAGCTGCTCGGCCGCCCCGTGGTCAAGGCGTGGAACGCCGCCCTGGCCGAAACCCAGCGGACCAAGGGCGTCCCGGCCGGAACGCCCGGCCGCCTCGCCATCCCCGTCGCCGGCGACTCCGAGGAGGCGCGGAAGGTGGCCATGAGCCTGGTGGACGACACCGGCTTCGACCCCTACGACGCCGGCACGCTGGCCGACTCCTGGCGCCAGCAGCCGAACAGTCCCGCCTACTGCACCGAACTGACCCTCGACGAGTTGCCCGCGGCCCTGGCCGCGGCCGACCGCGTCAAGGACGCGGCCATCCGCGACAGCCTCCCGGAACGCTTCGCGGCCCTCCCGGCCAACCCCACCGTCGACGACGTCGTCGAGATGAACCGCGCCGCCCACCGCTGAGTCACCCGACGCGGCGCTCGTGCACGCAACGGCACGAGGGCGGCAGCGCCGGCACGCCACGAACGAAGACGAACACGAAGAGCGCACAGTCCCCCGCGCGGCAGACTGCAGCTTCGGCACGCCGCTGCCTGCGAGCATCCGCAAGCCCGCCGGCACCCGCAACGGCCTCCGCGCGGCGCTGCATGGCAGATGACTGCGCGCGCCACGGAGTGGAACCGCCTTGCCCGGCACCGCATCACCCTTCACCGACATCGCACGCTCCCGCCGATCCCCCCGGCAGTTCCTGCCCACCGCCCTGTCCCCTTCGGACATCCGCGGCGTGCTGGAAGACGCACGGACGGCCCCCTCGAACAGCAACACCCAGCCGTGGACGGTGCACGTCGTCTCGGGTGCGGCACGCGACGCCCTGACCAAAGAGCTGCTCCTGGCCGAGGAGGAGTGACGGACCTCCCCGGATTTCACCGATGGCTACGGCGAGGAGGGCATCTCCGTCGAGCGGTCGCAGGCCCTGGGCGCGAGTGTGTATCAGGCCCGGGGCATCGAGCGCTCGGACCGGTACGGCAGGAGGGCGGCGGTCCGCGAGAACCTGGAGTTCTACGGCGCTCCCCCTGCCGCCTTCCTGTTCATGCCGGCCCTCGGCGACGGGGTACGGACGGCGCGGCGCTCCGGACCACTGGCGCGGATGTGCTCTCCGATCTTCGCGATACCGAGCTCCTCGTCAAGCTCGTGCGCGGCAACGATTGGTAAGGCTGCTGACGAGCCGGGTTATCTCTGGTGCTGGCTGATCATTGATCAGCCGATGCCTGAGGTCACTCACTTATTTCGCCAACCGGAAGTGCACGATGGCGATGGTGTCGGTCGGCTCGATCTGGGGGTAGTGAAACCGCAGTCTGTCGTGAAGCTCGGCGAGATCACGGAAACCGTCCGCTCGAGCGTCCGACTCGCTCAACTGAGCAATCGTCTTAGCAGTGACCTGCGTGACGACACCCGGCAGTGCCACCTCGTCGTCCAACTCGAACACCAGGCTCACCGGGCCCATCTCCACCGGGTCACGGAAACGTACCGTGGTCGTCTTCTGTTCGGCGCGTACTGCATCGAGATAGTCAGGATGGAAGTACAGGGTCTGATTCGCCGTTGAGTGCTGCCATGAAGTGCTGTCGTCCATTCGGCGCACCCTAACGGAACGAGCAAACCCTCCGTGTCACACAATCCGGTGGATGCCCTGGGCCCCGGGCCGGTGAACGTTTTCCGGTCACAGCACTAGCAGGTGTGGTCGAGATCCTTCGCGATCACGCTGTGCAGGGTGGCGCTGTCCGGTGCGGCGGAGTCCGGGACGACGAAGGTGTAGTCCACGCCCTGCGGGTACTCCCCGACGACGACGGTGAGTTGGTCGGTCAGCGTGGGGAACGTCCGCATCTCCCCCTCCACCCCGGCCGCACCGAGCAACTCCTCCAGCTCCCCGAACGTGACCTCCGACGCGAGGGTCACCGTCTCCCCCCGCCGCCCGGTCGGCACGTCCACCGTCCCGGTCCAGGTGCTCAGCGCGACCCGGAAGATCTCGCGACAGCCGCACACTTCGAGGCGCACGTCCCCGTACACGAAGGTCCGGGGCCAGGTCCCCTTCGGGTGGAGGAAGTAGTCGGCCTCGACCGGTGGTCCGAGTACCTCGGTGACGGCGTCCAGCGTGGTTCTGGGCCTGAGGACGCCGACGCCGCCGGTCGTCGCGTAGTCCGTCAGCACCTGCCTCATGTCCATGTCGGAAATGATCTCAGGCTTCGGCAAGACCGCGGGCCCGTTTGAAGCAGGTGAGGCCGTCGGAGAGGTCCACGATCGGGTCGGGGTAGTCGCCGGCCGCCAGCCGGTCGAAGCCGCTCAGCCACGGTTCGTGCACGGACGGGCCCTGGATATCGGCGAGGCCAGGCGGAGCAGGGCTTCGGTGTCGCCGTGGTCGGCGGCCTCCCGGGCCAGGGCTTCCGCACCGGGTGTCAGTAGTTGAGGTACAGGAAATCCTGTGAGAACGATCATGGGCTTGATCAGCGAGTTCTCTACGTCTCGAACATGCGCTGTCCGGAGGCTTCGAGCGCTGTGCGGCGGGCTTCGGCCCGAGTGCGGGCGTGGTGGTGGTCCTGGTCGTAGTGCAGGTGGCAGCCCTGGCACATGGCCCGGAGGTTGGCGGGGTCGCAGTTCTCCGGCGTGTGGTCGAGGTGGGCGACGGTCAGGACGACCTTGGAGCCGGTGCCGTACGCGGGCTGTCCGTTGAGGTTGGGGCAGCGGCCGGTGTGGGTGCCGCGTCCGTACTCGCCCTCACACTCGCACTGGCCGGCGGCGCGGACGGTGCGGGTGCGGAGGCTGATCGCTTTCCAGTCGGCGGGGTACCGGTCGCGGTTCTCGGGACGGATCGGCACGGATCACCGCCCCGTGGCGTCGAGCTGGCGGGTGGCGACTCCGGCGCGTAGTTCGCGCAGGTCGGGGATGTGGTTGTAGAGGGTGCCCGGGGAGACGCCGAGGAGTTTGGCGATCGAGGTGATGGAGCGGCCGGGGTCGGGCAGCAGGTCTCGGGCGGCCTTGATGACTTCCTCGGTGGCGACGGTAGGGCGTCCGCCGACCCGGCCGCGGGCGCGGGCGGCGGCCAGGCCCTCGCGGGTGCCCTGGACGATGAGTTCGCGGATGAACTCGGCGAGGGCGGCGAGGACGTGGAAGACGAGCCGGCCGCCGGGGGTGGTGGTGTCGAGGTTCTCGTGCAGCGAGGTGAAGCCGATGCCGCGCTCGCGCAGGGCGGCGACCATGTTGATGAGGTCCTGGAGGCTGCGGCCGTAGCGGTCGAGCGAGGGGACGACCAACGTGTCGCCGGCGTCGAGGAAGGCGTGGCACGCCTTCAGCTCCGGGCGCAGGTCGGTCTTGCCGGACTTCTTGTCGGAGAAGATCTTCCGGCACCCGGCGGCGGTGAGGGCGTCGATCTACCGTTCGAGCTTCTGTCCGCCGGTCGACACCCGTGCGTACCCGATCTTGATCTCGGTGCGGACGAGCGGTTCGGCGACGAGGAGTTCGGGATGGCCGGACGAGGCTGGGAGGTCACTCATGACCCCGGATCATGTCAGGACGCGGTGGTCCAGGTTTCTTGAATGACCCAGGTTTTTGAAGGGGTGTTTGAAGTACATCCGCCCGCGCTCGTTGGCAGCATTGATGTCGACAGGGCTGGCGATGTCCCTAGCCAGGGCGAGGAACATCCATGCGCGGCGGACCACGCGCCGTCACTTCTTCGAACCGGAGTGGAGCAGCAGGTCGTCGGGGCCGGTCAGGCCGATGTTGCAGCTCTCGGCGACCAGCAACGCGACCAGGGAGACCAGCAGTCCTTCCATACGGGTGGGCCGGTCGGACACGTGCTTGAAGGAGTCCAGGAAGCCGGTCCAGGAGTTCGGGCCGAAGAGGACCGAGTAGATCTGCTTGACGCGGCCCCGGCTTTTGATCTCGCGTGGCCCCAGCCGACGATGGGTCGGCGATCTCCTAGCCCCTCGCCATGAGTCACGCCACGTCAGGCGCTGACTGACCGTGGCGATACTCCTCGGAAGGCATCGAGTCCCATTCGGTATTCGCGCCATCGCGCCTCACCATGAACAACGGACGCGATCGCAGGACCTGCCCGACGAGTTGCCCCCGCATGACCACCCCGGGATCATCCGGTCCCGCATAGCCCTCGGGCGTGTAGCGAAAGTGCCCGTCCACTGCCTCGGCATGCGCGATTGCGTCGCTCTCCAGTTCCGACAGGTCCCTTCCGACCAGCGAGATTCCGTCGTACCTCACCTGGGGACCGTGGACGGCATCGGCTGCGATGCAGAACAATCCCACAGCCCGGCTCACGTAAGCCGTGACGGCCAGCGGAAAAGGGGCCGCCCCGCGACGGACCTCGATCTTCCAAGTCGGCGAGAAGATCGCGTGGTCCCGTGCGCAATCGCTGACCTGCGTCTGGCCGAGAACCTGAGCCGCCTCGACCACTTCCTCGACGGCCATGCCGAACCGGAGTGGTCCGACGCCGACAGCCGATGCATAGGACCACTCGTCCCGATCGGCGACTCCGGAATCGGCTTCGGTCCTGAACGTCATAGTCGCCCCCTGGAGACACCTGAAATCTTGCCGCCGCCCATCATGTCAATCAGCGACCAGCGCCCCGCCGGGTGTCGCCAGGCGCGAGCTACCGCGCCTGAAAGGGGCAGTGATCTTCAGGCGATCGCTAGCCTCGCTGCACCTTGGCTTTGGCCTGGGCGAGAACATCTTTCACGATGGGCGCATCGGACCACTCGACGCTTCACTCCCAGCGACCGTGAGATCGCAGGACACGCAGCCCGCACTGTCCGCACCGTCCTGACCGGGATCCGCTGATGATTCTCCGACCCCAGCGACACCGCGACCGCCCCCCACCGCCGACACCACCCCGCTCTCAAACAGCCAGACACGCCACCAGCCCGGACGTCAGCACCCCGCGAACATCACCCACAGAGTCCCGGCATCGCCCCTAAGCGGACTCTGTACGGTCCCCTCTCATCCCGCCATGACCGGCGGCCTCGTCGGTGTCGCCCTGCACCTGTGTGTGTGGGCGCTCCGGCGCCTGCGCACTCTGTGCCGTGGCGAGCGGGCCCAGATGCTGTGCGGCGCTGTCCAGCAGTCCGAGGTCGGCCTTGGTGTGCGCGATGGCGGCGTCGATCAGGACGGCGACCAGCGGCTCGTCGGCGTGGGCGCGGCGCTGCTGTGCCAGGCCCGCGAGCTCGGACAGGTACGTCTGCCGCTGTGAATCGATCAGCGTGGTCAGGGCCTGCGGGCCCAGCGCGACAGCGCCGAGGAGCTTCAGGAACAGCTCGTCGCGGAAGCCGCCGACGCGCACCCAGGCGGTGGTCGCCCACGAGCGCAGCTCGGCCTCGCCCGCCTCGGTGAGCGTGTAGAGGTTCTTGTCGGGCCGGTCGGTCTGCGTGACCTGCGAGCGCGAGACATAGCCGTCACGGACCAGCCGTTCGAGGATCTGGTAGAGGTGACCGATGTTCAGGCCACCCCACTGCGGACCGACGGCCTCCTCGAACCGGGCCTTGAGTTCGTATCCGTGATTCGGTCGCCGGGTCAGCAGCGCGAGCACGGCGTGGTGGAGCGGCATATACGTCCCTTCTACATTGTGACAACATACCCCTGAATTGCCGCAATGTATGTGGCGCAATGTACGAGGGCGAGGCTGCATCAATGGCTGTGAGCGTGGCGTTACGCGGGGTGAGTCGCCGGTATCCCGGGCTGACCGCTCTGGACGAGGTCGACCTGGAGGTCGCAGCCGGCGAGGTGGTGATGCTGACCGGGCCGTCCGGCGCCGGCAAATCCACCGTCCTGCATGTGACGGGCGGCATGGACCAGCCCGACGAGGGGCACGTCGAGATCGACGGCACACAGCTGGCGCCCCGGGACCTGGACCGTCACCGGCGGCGTATCGGCTTCGTCTTCCAGCGCTTCCACCTGCTGTCCGCGCTGACCGTGCTGGACAACGTGCTCGCCCCCGTCCTGCCGCGCAGAGTGGACTTCGACCGGCGTGCGCGCGGCATGGAGCTGCTCGAAGCTGTCGGCCTGGACCAGCGGGCCGACGCCCTGCCCTCGCAGTTGTCGGGCGGCCAGCAGCAACGCGTCGCCGTCGCACGCGCGTTGATCAACCGGCCGGGACTGTTACTGGCCGACGAGCCCACGGGAAACCTGGACAGCGTCATCGGACGGGAGATCATCGACCTGCTGATGTCGCTGCGCGAGCGGTACGGGATGACGATGCTGATCGCATCCCACGATGCGGAAGTCGCCGCCAACGGCGACCGGGTGGTGCGTCTACAGGACGGCAGGATCACCTCGGACCAGCGGGTCACACCGTCCGGCGACGTGCTGGACCGGCTGGGGGGCCTGCGCCCGTGATAGCGATGATCCTCGATCAGCTCCGGCGGCGGCGCGGGCGCGCGCTGGCCCTGGCCGCCGGAATCCTGGTGGCGGCGACCAGTTTCACCTTGCTGACCGCGACGGTGAGCACGAGCCAGGCGACCACCGTGGGCACGGTACGGAAGAACGCACGGTCCGCGTACGACGTCCTGGTACGCCCGCCCGACTCGCAGACGGACGTGGAGCGGCAGAGCGGTCTGGTCTCGCCGAACTTCCTGTCCGGCACGTTCGGTGGCATCACCATGGACCAGTACCGGCGCATCGACGGCATGGCCGGGGTCGACGTGGCCGCGCCGGTCGCCAACATCGGCTACCTCATGGTGGCGAGCACCGTCACCGTGGACGTGTCCCGCTTCCTGGACGGCAAGGCGAGCCGGCAGATCCTGCGCATCAGCCCGACGCTCACCTCCGGACTGGGCACCTACCGCACCTCCGACGAGTACGTCTACCTCACCCGCTCCCCCCTGACGTCGGCGTCGGAGTCGGACGGCCTCTTCGAGTCCGACACCCTGGAAACGGGCGAGGCCGACAAGAGCACCCAGCGGTATCGGATCAAGGGGAAGTACGACGTCTGCTTCTACTTCAACCGGGACAAGTCAGAGCAGACCGAGTTCAACCTGGATCTGCCGTTGAAGCCGAACATCATCGCCGAGGACCTCAGGGACAAGTCGCCGTTCGACCCGGACCTGAGTTCGCGGATGAACTGCCAGTCCGGCCAGGACAAGGCCACCATCGACATTCCGGTCAGTTACCCCGTGCTGCTGTCCGCCATCGACCCGGTGGCCGAGGACCGGCTGGTGGGCCTGGGCGACACCATCGCCTCGGGCCGGATGCTCACCGAGCAGGACAAGCCGTGGACGGTGTCGTCCGCCAAGAGCGTCCACGGACAACACGACTCCTACATCCCGGCGCTGCTCAGCGACAACCCGCTGACCACCGGCACGCTCGACGCCACCGTGGAGCGGCTGGACGTCGGCGACCCGGCGGAGCTGCCCTCGAAACTGGGCAACCCGACAGCCGGCAGCTTCGTCCGAGGCCTGAGCGGCACCACGGTGGGCAGGACCCGCGTCGACCTGAGCAAGGGCTACCGGAAGGCACTGACCGAGGACTCGTTCGACACCGGGGCCTACTGGACGGTCGGCCCGGTCACCTACCGCCGGAGCTCCGACGGCGACCTCGCCGCGCAGGCGCAGCCGCCGCAGAAGCCCAGCCTGTGGATCACCAACTACGACCAGCAGCCGTTCACCAACGTCCCCGAGGAGAACCACCAGGGCACCCAGTACCGAAAGGTGACCAGCCACGTCGCCACGAACTGCATCGGGCTGGGTACCTGCGACGGCGTCGACTCCGGACGCCTGCCCAATCCCTTCGTCCACCTCGTCGGCCGCTACGACACCGGCAAACTGCCCGGCTTCTCACCCCTTTCCGACACCCCGTTGGAGACCTACCAGGTGCCGCAGGTCACCGGCGCGGACAGCGCGACCCGAGCGAAGCTCCACGGCAAGCCGCTGGAGCCCGACCGCAACCTGGGCGGCTACGTCAGCCCGCCGCCCACCATGCTGACGACGATGGACTCCATCACCGCGCTCACCAAGAGCCGCCGGGTCCCGAGCCTCCAGGACAAGGCGCCGGTCAGCGCGATCAGGATCCGGGTGGCCGGAGTGACCGGCGTCGACACCGCCTCCCGGGCTCGGGTCAACGCGGTGGCCGGGGCGATCCGGGCCGCCTACCCCCGGCTCCAGGTCGACGTCACCGTCGGCAGCTCGCCCGCGCCGCAGACGGTGACGCTGAGTGCCTCGGCACAGGTGACGGAGCGCTGGGTCGCCAAGGGCGTGGCACTGCGCATTCTCAAGGCGGTGGACACCAAGAGCGCGGTGCTCTTCGTGCTGGTCCTCGTCGTGTGCGCGCTCTTCCTCGGCCAGGCTGCGCTTGCCTCGGTGCGCTCACGTCGCATCGAGATCGGCACGCTGCGCTGCCTGGGCTGGAGCGGTGGCGAAGTGCTCCGCCTGGTCCTCGGCGAACTGGCGGTGATCGGCCTCGCCGCCGGAGCCGCGGGCACGGTACTCACATACGTGCTGGGCCGGGTGCTGGGCCAGTCCGAAGCCGGCTCCAAGTCACTCCTCGTGCTCCCGGTGGCGCTCCTCCTGGCCACGGCGGCGGGACTGATCCCCGCCTGGCTCGCCACCCGGCTGGGACCGATGGAAGCCGTCCGACCCCCGGTGACGGCGGCCCTCCGCGCACGCCCGGTGCGTTCGGTGGCCGGACTGGCCATGCTCAACCTGCTGCGGGTGCGGGGCCGCACGCTGCTGGGTGCGGCAGGACTGGCGCTGGGAGTGGCCGCCTTCACGGTGCTGCTCGCCCTGACGCTGGCCTTCCGGGGCGAGGTGGCCGGGTCGCTGCTCGGCAGCGCCGTGGTGGCGCAGGCGCGCGAGGCCGACTACCTCAGCGTCGCCCTGTCCTTGCTGCTGGGCGCCGCCGGCGCCATCGACGTCCTGGTCATCTCGCAGCGCGAACGCGCCGCCGATCTCGCGGTGCTGCGGGCGACCGGCTGGACCAACCGCGAGCTGGCGAAGCTGACCCTCTACGAGGGAGTCGGACTGGCTCTGCTGGGCGGCCTGTCCGGTGCGGTGGCCGGCCTGGCCGGGGTGCTGACCCTCGGCCGGGGCGTGCTGCACGGACACCTGTTCACGGTCGTCGGCGCCGCGCTGCTGGCCACGCTCGCGGCGACCGCCCTGGTGGTGGCGGCTCTGACGGTGCCGATCCGGGGGCTGTCCCGGATCGCCCCCGCCCACCTGCTCGCCGCCGACTGAGCCGACCGCCGCCACCACGGCGGCTTCGCACAGCGGAAGACCCCGGCCGTGTTCACGGGCCGGGGTCTCAGCAGTCGACGGACGTCCGCGGTCGTGCCCCTCCCCTGTCAGCGACAGCCCTTCGTATCCGCTCACATCGCCGGATGCGGGGCGGCATTGAACCCCAGGATCCGGTCATGTGCCGGTCGGCTCGCCGAGCTGTTCCGCCAGGTGGAAGGGGACAGGCAGGGCGTTCGCGGCGGCCGTGCGGGAGCCCTGATCGATTGCGGTCGGTACCGCGTCCATCCGTCGCTCGTGGGCAGTGGCACTCGGCGCGGTCGTCGCCTGGCTGGGCTACTACGTGCGGCTTCACGTTGAGCAAACTGCCAACAGAGGCAGTCACAGGGGCCCAAACCGCTTTACAGGGCCTCGCCAGCCTCCCCGGGCTGCCGCTGATCTGGTCCTTCTCGGATCACATGAGGACCTCGCACCGCGGCCAGGCCGTCACGGCGTCGATGGAGTGGCGGTGAGCGTTGTGTTCCTCGGCCGAGCGCAGGAAACCGGGTGCGCCCCGCCGGTCCCGACCACCCGTGGCACGGTCGCCGCTTCACCGCGGGCCGGGGCACCCGCGGCGAGCTGGAGTTCGACCCTGTCCACCCCGATGTCGTGGTGGAGTTCCTCGCGGACACTGCCGTCGACGACGGCCGCTACCGGCACCCCGTGCGTTTCCTGCGGATTCGGGACGATATGCATCCGATGCAAGTGCCGAGGTTCGGAGAACCGGACCAACCGCCAGCGGGGTAGGGCCGGTCGGGCCATCCTGTCGCTGACAGTCTTGGTCGGTGGAGCCGTCGCTGTCGCAGTTAGGGTCCGGACGCTACCGAAGGGTGGATTCAAGCAGCAGTTCGCTCAGGTCCGCCGGCATGGTGATCATGCAGTCGTGCCCGGTCGGCAGTTCCCGTATCCGCGCTGGGGAGCCGTTGGGCTGGATCGCGGGAACGGGCCGCCGCACGATGCCTTCCGGCTCTGCGCCGACGCAGTGGATGTGCGTGCGCGGAATGGAGTCCACGGCAGGGTTGTCCAGTCGGACCGGTTGCCGCAGGCAGCGCACTGGCTGGTCGGAGAGCGTCGCACGCAGCCATGCGACATCCGCCGGGTCGGTGACTCCGAAGAGGCCGAGGGGCGGTGGCATCTCAGGCAGCGGCGGGATGCGCCAGCTGTTGTCGGACGTGGCGGCCAGGTCGATCAGGTTCTGGGTCATGGGCTGCACGTCGACGGCGGTCTCACCGTGCTCCGGGACCATCGCGTCGAGGTACACCAGGTGCACGATTCGTTCCGGTACCTCGTTGGCCACGGACGAGATGACCAGTCCCGCGTAGCTGTGACCCACGAGCACCACCTGGGTCAGGTTCTCCTCGCGGATCAGCTCGACGACGTCTGCGACGTGCGTGTCGAGCCCCACCTCGGGACCGAGCAGGTGTGCTTTGTCGCCGTAGCCGGTCAGTGAGGGCGCGAACACGCGGTGTCCGGCCGATTCCAGCAGCGGGACCACCCGCTGCCAGCACTGGCCGCTGTGCCAGGCGCCGTGTACCAGCAGAAAAGTTGACATCAGGGGAATTTCTTTCCTCTTCGGGACGTGGAGGCACGGGGGCATGAAGGTTCCTGTTCGTGCCTCGGTACTCTTCAGGAACCGAAATCATCGTGCTGCACCTGCCGCACCCCGATCAATAAGGCACATTTCGGTGCCCCGGTTCTCTGGAGGTAACCATGAGCGGCACACTGGGCGGCGAGTCGCGGCCGACACGTCCGGAGAACCCGTGCCAGGCCCGTGAAGTGCTCGGCATCGTCGGCGACAAGTGGTCGCTGCTGATCGTGCGTAACCTCAGCCAGGGGCCGCGCCGCTTCACCGAACTCAAGCGGGCCGTCGACGGGATCAGCCAGCGTATGCTCACCGTCACCCTGCGCGGCCTGGAACGCGACGGGATCCTCACACGAACCGTCCGCAACGTCATGCCGCCGCACGTCAGTTACGAACTCACTCCGATGGGCAAGACCCTCCGCGAAGCCACCGCACCCCTGTTGGAGTGGAGCATCACGCACCTGACGCACATCGACGCCGCCCGCGCCCTGTACGACGCCCGCCCCGACACCTCGCCCGCCTGACCCTCGCCCCGGCTGTACTCGCCCATCGGCACGTACGGCTCGATATGCCTCCCTGGTCCTCGGTGAACTGCCGGGGGTCTGCTGAAGAGCGGCGTACAGCGAAGGCACCGGGCCGGTAAGCGAGGCGGTCGAGGTCGATGGGCAGATCGAACAGGCCGCGCACCATCTGGCCGACGAAATCGGCGCCGGCGAACCTCAGCAGGCGAAGGCTCAGCGGGTCTGCGCGAGCGCGTACAGGGCTTTGCTCTCCGGGCAGTAGTCCCGACGGACGCTGCGGGCGCACGTGGTGATGTGGATGTCGTGCACGCGTCCGGCCTCACGCTTCGCGCACGAGCGACAGCCGCGCAGCTCCCACCGTTTCAGCACTCCGTCGATGACGCTGAGCCGCGGTCCCAGATCCATCGAGGCCGCGCCGCCGCACCATACGCAGCGCTTCCCGTCGATCCGCTCGGAGGCCGGCCCGGCCGCCTTGGTACGGACAGCATCTCGGCCGCGTTGACGAAGTCGGAGTTCATGGCTGGTCGGCGAGGGGGACGAGGTCTTACGCCTGGCGGCAGGAGTAGCAGGCGAAGAGGCGGGCGCGGCTGGTATCCCGAACGGGGCGAGCCGTGTTGGAGTACGCCTCGTGCCACGCGCACCAGGCGATACCGACTGCCTGAGGGATGGGGGGGGTCACGGTCTACATAGGCTCTGCCACGTCGACTCCAACCAGTCGGCCAAGCCCCGGGCAACACCGGAACCGGCGAGAGCCCGACCGTCTGAGTCGACGAGAACAAGGGCGAGTTCGTCATTCAGGGATGGACGCCCGACCCGGACACGGAGGCGCACTGCGCCGCCTTCGAACTGCCCGGGCACGCCGTCGGCATCCCCGACCACGAGCAAGTGGTGCGGATCCCCGCCCGCATGGTGTCGATCTTGAGGGAGGCGTGCGATGTCGCCGAGCGTGCCCAGCTTCAGTGAGCTGCTCGACAGCGCCCGGCACAGCGCCGTACACCTCGAGATGCGCGACACCTACGCAGTCGCCAGCGAAGCGGATGACTTCGCCACCTGGCGAAGGACCGGTACCCGCGACATCGACCCGGCGTCCCCGTACTGGGGGCCGTGGGTGGAGCTGATCCGCCGCACGGTCGCCCGCGGGGTCGTCGTCCGCCGGGCCCGCATCGTGTCCGAACCCGTCAGCGACTACATCCGGTACGAGCATGCCGGCACCGCCGTCAATGTCGACGCTGGCGAACGCGTCCGCTGGCTTCCGCGCCGTCAGGCCAGCGATCTCGCGCGGTCACCATGCTCATCGTCACCCGTGAGGGCGACCGACGCTGCAAGCTCCGCCCGTCCCAGCGCGCGATGGTGGCACTGGTGTACCTACGTGAGCACACAACCTTGGCAAAGATCGCTGCCGGGTTCGGGATCAGCGAGTCCACCGCCCACGCCTACACCAGCGCATTCACCGACCTGCTCGCCCAACGTGCGCCAGGTCTAATGAAGGCCCTGCGCGAGGCCGACCCCGACTTCGTCCTGCTGGACGGGACCCTCGCCGAGTGCGACCGGGTCGGCGACTCACGCGCGGACTACTCCCACAAGCACCGCCGGCACGGAGTGAACGTACAGGTGGTCACGATCCGGACGGCCGGCTGCTGTGGCTCTCACCCGCGCTGCCGGGCCGTGCCCACGACCTGACCGCCGCCCGCACCCACCGGATCATCCGCATCTGCGAGCGCCAGGGCGTTCCCATCCTGGCCGATCTCGCCTACCAGGGCGGCGGCCCCTGGCTGACCACGGGCATCAAACGCAGGCCCCTGCATGAACTCACCCCCACCGAGAGGACCGCCAACCGGGCCCTGGCCGCGGCACGGGCACCGGTCGAACGCGGCGTCGCCCGCTTGAAATCCTGGCGGATCTTCCGCAGGTCCCGATGCAGTCCGAACCGCATGACGTCAATCGCCAAAGCCATCCTCACCCTGGAGCGTCAAGGCTGAAGAAGCTCAATTGACCGATCCACTTTTGATCGCAATCATCATTGAATCGTGCGCGAAATGTAAAATCCTGCCGACTTGCGGTCAGGATTGCAGAGTGCTGCTCTGGAATAGGCAGGGGGTAAAGGGCTAAATGATCCGGGCCCGAATGGGTGGCGTTCAGTCGAAGGAGGGGGACGACGCGTCGTGTGAGGACGGGATGCCCCGCGCTGCGACCGCTATCGGAGGTTCACGATGACACAGGTCTCTTCTGCCCGCATTCCACTACGCCAGATCATGGCCGTGCTCTTGGCGGCCGCCCTGACGCTCTCCCTCTCGGTGGTGCTGACCGTCACCTCGACAAAAGAAGCAGCCGCCTTGTGCTCCGCCAGCCGGTTCAACGGCACGTGGCGCTCGTCCGACGCGAGGCTGGAGCGTATCGACGTATGGCAGGGAGCGGACTGCCATTTGTACGCCAGGGCCTGGTCCGTCTGCGAGAACGACTCGTCGCATATCTGCAGCTGGGGAAACAGTAGAATGGGAGACAGTCCCGAGCCGAACTTCCAGTTCGTCGGATACAACTGGAGCAACGCCGATGAGGTGCTGCAGCTGCGGATGCAGGACAGGTCTCACATCTCAGTGTGGGACAGCACCGACTACCACAACGGTAAGAAGGTCAGCTTCACGGTCACGATGTACAAGAGCCGTTGAGCCCGCGAAGGGCAGCAACTCCGCCCGCGCCGCTGATACCGTGCCGGCTCGACGAGCGAACGGAAGCACTGAGCGTTTTCAGCGTGGCCACTGATCGGGTGATGCATCGGGCGCCGCCGGGTTCGAGCTCCGACTTGACCCAATGACGATCCCCCCGAGGAGCACCGCGATGATCTATGTTCCGGCCGGCACAGGACGTGACATGTCCCTCTCCCACGCTGGCAGGCACCTCGGGACGGGCCTCTGGAAGGCACATTGTTCACGACTCGATACGCGCCCTAGCGGAATTCGACGTCGGAGACGCTGACGAAGAACTCGCCCTTGTAGTCGTGTCCGGCGTCGCCGCCGCCCCAGATGTTGACGATGGCGTGTCGTCCCTGCCGGGATGTCAGTGCCTCGGTGGTGTAGTGCAGCTGCTGGTCGGCGTGTGTGCCGCTGCCGTGGTACTCGACCATGAAGGGCGTCGGCTCCAGCACGTCCCAGGAGATTCCCTGGGCCGGGTGCCAGTCCTCTTTGGTGATGAACCACTGGTGAGTCCACTTCGGGCCCATGTGGTTCTGCCGGTAGTTGTAGGTGAAGGTGTGCCGGCCGTCGACGGCCTCAAGCGTGCTGGTCGGCCAGTCACCCAGGCCGTCCCCGCCGGCCAGATCCAGGCCCTGGAAGGCGGGATTCGCTGCCGATGCCACGTTGGCGCCCTGGAAGAACTTGCGGTATTCCAGGTACCCGCGGGCCTCGTTCCACGGCGGGTTGCCGGCTGTGCCGGGGGGCACCACTTCCTGCCAGGTGGTCGAGGTGTTCAACTCGCGCGCCTTCTGGCAGATCGGCGCCTCGTCCTCGTCACGGATCGCCCGGATCGCCCGGCTGACCGGGAACTCCAGACTCCCGTGCCGCTCCCGGCCGTCAACCCCACGCTCCTCGGCGCGCGCGGGGATGTGCGCGTCATAAGGCGTGGACGTGGACGTGTCGACGGCGACCTCATCCGTGAACGGCCCCCAGGCGCCGTCGACGTGCCGGGCCCGGATCTTGGCCCGGTACTCGAGGGCGGGGGTCTCTCCGAGGGACACCCAGTGCCGGTTGGCCGACTGCCAGTGCGGATACCAGGCCGCCCAGTACAGGTCCACCGTCTGCGCGGGACGCCCGTCCAGCCACACCTCGTAGTGGTGCGGGTAGTCCGGGCGCCCGTTGTTCCAGTCGGACGGCTCCGTGGTGCCCTGGTCGGAGGCGTTTGCGCCGATCCGCCAGGTGAGTGAGATGCCTTCAAGCTTGACATCACCGTCATCGCGGTAGGTCGCCACCGCGCGCAGGTCCGCCGGGTGAGGCTGCTGCATCTTGGGAACTCCTCCAGTCGCACAGAACGGGTGGTCCAGCGCGAAACCACGCACCGCACCACCCTTATTGCCACTAATCAGAATATTTACGGCGGCATATGCCGCAAGTGCGGTGAGCCACAGGTGGCATGCAGGGGCTCCCTGAAGCGTCAGGCCGGGGTTCCGGACTGCTCCTGGCCGTACCCGGCACCGCAGTCACCTCCCTCCGGCCGCACACGGCTCCTTGAAGGTCGTCCGCCGCGGGCCGGCAGGCGCGGGCGCACGCTGGCGTGCGTCAGCTTCCGTTCCGTGTGCTCACCCGGACGGTCGGCGTCCGCCTGCGACAGACCGGGAAGGACCCCTTGCGCAGGCCGAACTCGTACTTCGCGCGGCACTTCATGGCCAGGTCTCGTCTCCTTCGGGGCCGTCCCGCGGCCGGTCCCACGGGCTTCTTCACCGCACAAGCCACAGGAGCCAGACGAACCGGGAGCGGCACCGTCCCGTCCCACCCGAGAGGTGAGCCATGAGCACCCGCACGTCCGCCACCCCCTCCGAATCCGCACAGTCGCTCTACCACGCCATGTCCGGCCTCGCCGGCCCGCTGAGCTCCGGCGAAGGCACCGCGCCGGACTTCGCCGCCGCACCACGCGCGGCGGCCGGCGAGGAGCCGTCGGTACTCATCCTCGGCGCAGGCGTCGGCGGACTCACCGCCGCCTACGAACTGGGCAGGCTCGGCTACCGGTGCACGGTCCTGGAGCCCCAGACCCGCACCGGCGGCCGCAACCGCACCGCCCGCAAGGGCGACAAGCTGTACGAACTCGACGGCGAGGGCAACAGCCCGGTGCTGACCCACACCTGCGCCTTCGACGAGGACCTGTACCTCAACCTCGGCCCCGGCCGCATCCCGTACCACCACCGCCGAGTCCTCAACTACTGCACCGACCTCGGGGTGTCTCTGGAGCCGTACATCATGGAGACGACGGCGAACGTCCTGCACAGCACGGCGGGACACACCCCGCCCGGCCAGACCTGGCGCAACCGGCGGATCGCCAACGACACCCGCGGCCACCTCGCCGCTCTCCTCTCCGCCACCCTGACCGAGCGCGACGAGCTCACCGGACCGCTGCGTGACCTGCTGCGCAAGTTCGGCGACCTGGACGAGGAAGGCGAGTACCACGGCTCCACTCGCTCCGGCTACGACGAGCCCCTCGACGTCCACGAATTCCCCCGGCCCGCACCCCCGCTGCCCCTCGCCGAACTGATTCAGTCGGAGTTCTGGAAGTACAGGTTCTACCAGCCGGTGGACTACCTGTGGCAGGCCACGATGTTCCAGCCCGTCGGCGGCATGGACAAGATCGTCCACGCCCTCACCGAGCGCATCACCTCCGAGTACGACGTGAGCGTCGAACTCGAGGCCGAGGTCACCTCGATCGACCTGACGGGCGACGCGGTCAGCGTCACCTACCGCACGGGCGGACAGGAACTGACGACGACGGCCGACTACTGCGTGAGCAACATCCCGCTGCCGGTCCTGAAGCAGCTCACGCTGACCGGCTTCTCCACGGGGTTCCGCAACGCCATGGAAGCGGTGGCTTTCGCGCCGACATGCAAGGTTGGCTGGCAGGCCAACCGGCGGTTCTGGGAGGACGACCACAACCAGATCTACGGAGGCATCAGCTGGACCGACCACCCCATCACCCAGTTCTGGTACCCGTCCAACGACTACTTCTCCAAGACGGGCACCCTCACCGGGGCGTACAACTTCGGCGACCACGCCGAGGACATGGGCAAACTCGCGCCGGCCGACCGGCTGCGCCTGGCCCGGGACGGCGCCGCACAGATGCACCGCGAATTCCGCGAGAAGACCACCGTGCCCCAGGACCTGGGGGTGACCATCGCCTGGCACAAGGTGCCCCACCAGCTCGGCGGCTGGGCCGACTGGGACCCGGCCGACCCCGACCACCAGCTCGCCTACAAGCAGCTCCTTCAGCCCGAGGGCGACGGCTGCTTCTACGTCGTCGGTGACCAGGCATCACCGCTGCCCGGCTGGCAGGAGGGAGCCATGATGTCGGCACAGTACGTCGTCGCTCAGATCCTCGGCCTCCTTCCCCGCACCGCCCCCGAGACCGTCCAGGTCCCGGACGCAGTCTTCCTGACGCAAGGACTCTGAACACACGCTCGGGGCCCGGTCCACAGCAGCCGGGCCCCGACCGACCCGCTGACAGCCAGGTCATTCCCTCGGAGTCCGACCCGAGGTCCCCGTACGGACGGCCAGAGGGCCGCTCAGAGGCGTGCACCATGCCGGGCCGCACCTCGCTGATCTACACACCAACGGGGTCGGGTGTCCACTGCCAGACGGTCACCACGCTGCCGCGCTTCGGCGGCAAGCCCTACTTGCTTGGCCGTTGCGGACCTGGAGGGCGTCGTACTCGCCGAGCCTCCGCCCCTTCGGGGTTGCCTGACGCCACCGATCCAACTTCACTGGCAAACGATCCAGGCTCGGTGTCAGAGGACACGTGACACCGGCCCGGGACGCGAGCAGGGCGCGGCTACGTCGCCTGGGAGTCGCCGCCGGCGGGCAGCTCCTGCTCGATCTCCCGGGCCGCCCTCATCAGTTCGAGGGCCTCGCGGCGCAGGTCGGCTGGCGCGCTCGCGCAGCTGCTTCACGCGCCGGCGCTGCTGCTGGACGCTGTACGCGTTGACGTACTGCCCGCGCGGCCCTGTCAGCAGCCCTTCGGCGATCAGCTGGCGTACGGCGGCCGCGGCCTCCTTGCCGCCGATGTCAAAGCTCTGCCCGATGTCGTAGCGGGTCATGAACCGTTCGCCGGGCTCGTAGCTGCGGTGGACCGCGGTGCGTAGCAGCCGGTAGGCGCGCTCGGTCGGAGTCGTCGTGCCGACGCTGTACAGCCGGTAGCCCTCGAACAGGGCCACATCCCTTCGGCGGCGAGCTGCTCCAGGGCGGAGCGGACCACGGCCGTCGACAGCCGGAGGTCTCCCGCGATCTCGGTCAGGCGGGCAGGTGAGTGCCCGGCTCGGTGCACGAGAGCCGCACCCAGCGGCGCACCGCCTGCACGTCGTCGTCGCTCGCCACCATGTTGTCCGTCGTCATGCTGGCCCCCTGCTCTCCGGAGATCCGATGCGGTCCGTGGGCGTCAGCGGCCCTTGATGACCCGGCTGATCCCGTACGGGACCTCCTCTGCCACTACGAGCGGCTGTTCCAGGATTCCCTGGTACACCGGATCTGTGTGGGGTGGGCTGTGCTCGGTCATCAAGCGAGCCCGCCGCCTCCTCCTCGGTCCTGGGATGGGCCGCTCCCTTGTCTTCGGCGATCTCGACAATAGACTCGAGCGCACTGTCCACGCCGTCGCGCAGCTCTGCCCACCGCTGCGCCATTTCCTTCCGCTCGTCAAGGGGGCTGCGCTCGCGGGCGGGCAGGAAGTCGGCCGCCGACACCGACAATGCCTCGCGCAGCCGGCCAAGGGTGGGCTCCTGGCACAGCTCTTCCACGGCTGTGGCTGTCAGCGGCGGCTTCGCTCTGGCAATGCGCTCCAGCACAGTGACGCCCAGGACCGTGGCAGAGGCCGCGTACCGCCAGGTAGTGAGCCCTGTTTTTCGCTCGTAGTCGTCCACGTCGCCCGCGATCTCGTGGATGGCTTGCTCGTAGTACCGAAACGGCGGCCCCTCCGTTGCACGCAGGTCGGCCAGATCGCGAGCGGCAGAGAGGCGATCCCAGAGCACGACGGCCGACTGCCACTCGTACCGGATCTTAGAAAAGCGCACGCCAGAGAAGGAGCGCCAGCGGGCGCAGCAGCGTGTCCAGGCCGCGATGGACGCCTACGGCCGGGAGGAAGTGTCCCGGGGCGCGGTCTTCCTGGTGGGTGTGCTGACCGCGCACATCATCGGCCAGCAGGACGACGGAGACGAAGACCGCCTCGATCCGCTCGGTGATCTGATCCCGGCCGTGATCCGCAAGCTGCCCGGCTTCGAACTGGCCGACCCCGCACAGGTACCGATGGTCACAGGCGTCCTCATGGCCGCGGCCATGGGCCAGGTGCAGGCAGCCGAAGGGAGGCACACCCCGGCGGCCTGAGCAGGCACCATCACGCCGGGCTCCCGGCTCCGCGCAGCTGCCGTTGGCGGCCGCGCAGAGCCGGCGTTGTGACTGTCGTCAGAGCCAAGGAGTCGGTTCACCAGATCCGGGTGATCCGATGCCACTGACTATCGCTGGATACGGGCGTGGATACGGCGGTGGACATGCGTTGTCGCGCTGCACCTCGCAGCCTCACAGGCTCGCAGTTCGACGTGTCTACCTGGGGAAATGGGCCGTGAGCCTTGTAGCTGCCAGAGGACTGTGAGGCGGCTGAGCGCCTCTACGATCCTCGCCATGAGTAGCGAGACGGTCACCGTCCAGGTGAACCCGGCAGAGTTGCCGGTGGACAGCTTCACCGACTCCGACATCGCCAGGATCGCGATGGTGAGGGCCGCACAACTGCGCGCGGAGGGTTAGAGGGACTTCGCGCAGATGGTGGCTGAGAATCTGGCGCAGGTCGGCGACTACGTGCGCAAGGCGGTGCACCTGGCGGACTCGGTGCAGTCCACGTTCGTGACAGCGTTGGTGATCGCTGAGCGGGCCCGGGGGGGGCAGGTTGGGAGGTCATCGGGGACGCAGTCTCCATGAGCGCAGCGGAGGCTGAGGAGAAGTGGGGCGGCGACGAGGCACGGTGGCGCCGTGCCAGCCGAGCGGACAATGGTCAGTTGGTGGTCAGGATGAGCTTGCCTCGGGTTCCGGGTTCGAGGACCCTGCGGTGGGCTGCGGCCGCTTCACGCAGGGGGATCTCATCTCCGACGACCGGTTGGATGACTCCGTTGTCGAGTCCGTTCGCCACGGCCGTGAGGGCGTCGGCGGCTTCTTGTGTGGTGGCGTGCCAGAGTGCGGTGCCCTGGATGGTGGCTTCTTTGAGCATGGTGAGCCGGGGGGTGAAGTCCAGGCTGCCGCGGCTGCCGACGATGACCACCCGGCCGTAAGTGGCGAGGGCTTCGAGGTCACGCTCCAGGTTGATGTCGGCCTGCATCTCGATGATCACCGAGACGCCGTGGCCGTCGGTGATCTGGGCCAGTTCGTCGAGGTAGCCGGGGGTGGTGTGGTCGAGGACGTGCTGGGCTCCTGCGGCGCGGACGAGATCTGCTCCCGTGCTGGAGCCTGCGGTGCCGATGACGATGGCTCCGGCATCGTGGGCCAGCTGTGTGGCGTGGATGCCGACGCCGCCGCTCGCGCCGTGGATGAGAACTTTCTCGCCGGCTTTCAGCCGGGCCTTTTGGAACAGGGCGCGCCAAGCGGTCAGGCAGGGGACGCCGACCGCCGCGCCCTGGCCGAAGGACAGGGCGGCCGGCAGCGGGTGAACCGCGCGGGCGTCGACGACCGCCAGTTCGGCGTAGGTTCCAGAGCATCCCGGCGTGCCCAGCGCCGCCACGAAGACCCTCTCGCCCGTCTTGACCGTGTCGACGCCGGGGCCGAGCGCATCGACGATGCCGGCCCCGTCGAAGCCCGGGGTGTAGGGCAGCTGCGGGGTGTAGAACGCATAGGCGCCGGAGCGGATGTAGGTGTCGGCGGGATTGACGCCGACGGCGTGCATCCGCACGCGGACCTGCCCGGGGCCGGGCTCGGGAGCGGGCAGTTCGGTGTAGGTCAGGACGTCCTCGGTGCCGAACTGTGAAACCTGGATTCCGTACATGAATCCCTCCCTGCTTCGGTCGTGGGCCTGGCCAAGAAGCTGCTTGCCCGGGACGCCCCGTCTTCTGCCGGGCAGTTGGGCAGCTGCTGGCCGGCCTTCATCGTCGCTCTCCCGGGTTCGCCGCCTACGGTGGCGACGATCCGCCCGCGTGTCGGCCTCGCCGGAAGGAGGGCCGCGACGCTGGTGGATGCCGCGACGGACGCCCGGGTTGAAGGCGTTCGCGGCCGGCCTGGTGAGGTCAGTGGGAGGTGAGGGTGCTGGCGAGGGCTACGTGGACTGCGGTGCCACCGAAGATGCTCAGCACGGCGTGGTGCCGCCAGTGGTGCAGGCCGAGGGTGACGGCCAGGGCGATCGCGGGCGCCACCAGCTGGCGCGGGGCGGCCGGGGAAAGGTCGCGCAGCGTGTACACGGTGAGGATCAGCATCACGCCGACCGGCATGCGGGCGTTGAGGTAGTGCACCACCGCGCTGGTACGCAGGGGCGTCAGGACGGCGAAGGGCAGAGCCCGCAGGCCGAAGGTGATGGCGACGCACACGGCGACGGCGGCGAAGACGTGGGGCGTGTCAGGCACGGGCGGCCCTCTCGGTCAGTGCGTAGCGGGCCAACAGGGCGGTGGTGAACAGGGCAAAGGCGACGAGGAGCATCTGGCTGGGGAAGGCGAACCGTGCGACGAGCGCGCAGATCAGGGCCAGTACCGGCGTGGGAAGCTCGCGCCGCGCCCGTACGGCGTCGGCTGTCAGTACCGCGAACAGGGCGGTCAGGGCGAAGTCCAGACCCACCACTTGCGGGGGGATCACCGCCCCGAGCAGGGCGCCCGCGGTCGCTCCCGACACCCAGTAGGTCTGCAGGAACGCCTGCAGCCACAGGATGCGCCGGCCGGACCAGGACCGGGCCGCGACGCCGGAGGTGAGCGCGTATGCCTCGTCGGTCATCCCGAAGACGGCGTACGTCTTCCCGGCCGGGCTTTTGACCCGGTGCAAGGGGAAGGACAGCGCGTAGAACACATGCCGGAAGTTGATCAGGAAGGCCGACAGGGCGATCTGCGCCAGCGGCGCGAGGGCGACGATCATCCCCACGAGCAGGAACTCCAGCGAGCCGGCGTAGACCAGACCGGAGATGACCGGTGCCCACCACCAGCTCAGCCCGGAATGCACGACCAGCACCCCGAAAGCCACGCCCAGAGGGAACATGCCCAGGCCGACAGCCCCGGAGTCCTTCAGCGCCGCCGGGGCCTCGGACGAGGACTTGGACGCAGGCGCGTGCTCGGGAGAGTCGACGGACACGGCAGGGGATGGGATGTGCATGGAGAGACTCTTGGTAGCGGTGGAGAGGTCTTCGGCGGCGCTGCTCAGTTTGTGCCGGTGTCGTCGCGCCAGGCCACGCAGGTGATCTCAAGGTTCGCGCCGAGGGGCAGGCCCACAACGGCGACCGCAGCGCGAGCGGGCACGTCCTGGGTGAAGTAGCCGCTGTAGATCTTGTTCAGGAGCGGCCAGTGGTCCATGTCGCGCAGGTAGCAGGTGGTTGAGACGACGTCTTCGAGGCGGAAGCCGGCCTGCAGGATCGTCGCTTCGAGGTTCTTCAGGGTCTGCCGGAACTCCGCCTCCAGCCCGCCCTCCGCGATGTTCGGGGTGCCGGGAAGGAATCCACAGTGACCCGCCACGTAGAGGTGGTTGCCGGCCACCACGGCGGACGAGTACGGACCGAGAGACGATCCGGTGTCGATGATCTTCTTAGGCATGGTGCGGTTGCCCTTTCTCAGATTCGGCCGCAGGCGGCCTGCAGGCACCCGCAGGTCCTTGGAACGCCGTCGCGTGCCCGCAGCCGGGGCAGGCCTCGCAGACGGCCAACCCTCAGCCGGGCTGGAGACCAGCACAACAGAGCGCACCCGTTGACGCAAGTTGTTGCGGCACTCAACCTTGTACGTGCAAACTCTTTGCACATAGGGCCCGATCGTCTCTGTTTTATTGCGTCGAGAAGGGGATCAAGAGATGCCGCTGAATGAGATCGACGACGTCGATCGCAAGCTGCTCGACCTGCTGCGGGAGGACGGCCGCCGTTCCTTTTCCGAGATGGCCCCGGAGGTCGGACTGTCCGTGGCCGCGGTCAAACGCCGCGTGGACAGGCTGCGGGACATCGGTGTCATCACCGGCTTCACCGTGCAGATCGATCACACGAAACTCGGCTGGGGTATCGAAGCCTTCGTCGAGCTCAGCTACACCGGCAATACGGCCGTCGGCGAGATCCTGGGAACCACCCACAAAGTGCCCGAGGTGCAGGCGGCCTTCACGACCGCAGGAGACCCTGACGCTCTCGTCCATGTACGGGTGCGGGACATCGCGCACTTGCAGAAGGTCATCGACGGGCTCCGCCGGGAGAGGGGCGTCACCGGCACCAAAACGTTGATGGTGCTCGGCTCCTGGACGCGCAGCGCTTGACGCGCAGTGACGCCTCGATTCGGCCCGGGGCCGGCTCTGGGGACCGGCAACGCATGCTGTGCGTGTTGCGTGCGGTGAGTGCCGCCTGCCCCGCGTTTTCACGCGTGTGTGCGCGAGGCCGTACGGGTCGGCACGGCCCTGGCCGTCACTGCTGGATGTCACGGCGATCGTCACGGCCGCGTTGCCGCCGTGGATCTCCACGCCGGCGGCGCCTGCCGCGACGGCAGCCGCTGCGGCGCGACGGAAGTCGTGGACGGTCGCCGTCATAGTCCGGGTCCGGGGCGGTGCCGGTGCCCAGGGCGCGGAGTCGGGCCGGGCGTGCAGGGCCCGGTCCGGTTGATATCCGGCCGGCTCAGATCCGGGATGAGCCAGGCCGTCGCCATCGAAGGTCTCCTCGGCGAATACCCCTCCGCCGTCGCTGCCATGGTGGACGTCACCGTCACGATCCACGAAACCGCCCCCGCACCCGGCAACGACGACTCGCAAAAGATCGTGGAGCTCTCCGCGCACTCCGCGTCGGGCGATCTCATGGTCCGCGGCCTGATGGACGACCTGGACGAAGAACTTCCCGTCCTGTCGTTCAACAGCCCTGGCGACTACCGGCTGCGCATTCACGCCCGCGGCCGAGACATCGCAGTTGACCTCGCCCCTGATGAGGTCACTGAGTGGTACCTCATCCAAGCGTGGCCGGCACCTGCCGTACCCGTCACCGTGCGCCGTTCCAGGGACAGCTACGGCGCCTCGGTACGCCTTCACTGAGGACTTCACACATCTCCCCGCCCACCACCGCGCGGGCGGGCAGAGCCATCTGCGCTGCGGCGCAGAAAAGACCGCCGTGGCGAACAGCGCAGTAGCTCCATGGTCGGCATAGCCGCCTGTGGCTTCGTTCATGTTCAGCGGCGGCCGATTGTTGGCGGCAATTGGTGATCAACTGGCTCTTCCCGAAGTGCGACCGGAAGGCGATCCACCGATCAGTCTCCGCCCCCGCTCACGGCGCCACGCCGGAGTAGTCGTCCTCCTTGGATACTCGCCGGCACCGAAGGCAAAGACCACGCCGTCAACGCCCTTGTTGGTGAGCCCACCAGCCCAAGCAGACGGTCACTCGTCCAAGACGAGGATCCGACTGCAACGCTCGCGTGCAGCGTCAAGAGCGGCGTCAATGGCTTCGTCGTCTGGCTCGGCGAAGAGTCCCTGGCCCGGCTTCAGACTCCTCCGTTACCCGGCGTCAAGCGCAGGCGGTTCCAGGAAGTCAAAGTCTGCGTCGTTGATGGTCAGCACGGCGGCCACGTGGCCTTCCACAGCCCAGGCGGTCACCGGCCGAACGGCGGCAGCAGCGGTCACACCGGGTACAGCTTCCAGGGACGAGGGACCGGATGTCAGAACGAAGCACCGACTTAGCTCAGGTCGGCTCCCAGCACCGGTTCGTTGGGAGGCCCGGCTGGGGGCTCGCACTTCACCCAGGGCAGCCAGAGCACGCGAGCAGTGTTGACGATGCTGGCGGTCACGAGAGCATCGGGCACCACCACCGCCCTGGATATGGGGATCAAGTCCCCAGACGGCTCAAGGCGTCGGCCCGACACCCACGTGACCGCCATCGCGACCAACGCGTCCACTGCTCGAACAGCCCATCGGGTGTACGTCCCTCAAGGACTGTCGGGATGAAGCAGTTCGAGCGGTTGCTGAAGGTGGTGCGGGAGCAGGGTGGCGAGGGGCCGCGCATTGGGCGGCCATCGTGTCTGCCGCTTGCCGACCGGGTGCTGGTGGTGGCGGTCTACTACCGTACGAACCTCACCACGCGGCAGCTCGCACCCCTGTTCGAAGTCTCGCCGGCCACGGTGTGCAGGGTCATCCAGCGGCTGCGGCCCCTCCTCGCGCTCGAGCCGGCCCACGTCCCGTCGATGCTGCAGACCGGCTGTGGATCGTGGACGGCACGCTGGTCCCGGTCCGCGACCGCAAGGTCGGCGCCTCGAGCCGCAACTACCGGTTCTCCGCAAACGTGCAGGTCATCATCGACGCCGACACACGCCTGGTCGTGGCCACCGCCCGTCCGGCCCCGGGCAACAGGGCCGACGCCCACGTGCGGCGCAACTCCGGCCTGCCACAGCACTGCCAGGGCGTCACCGTGCTCGGTGACGGCGCCTACATCAACACCGGCCTGGTCGTGCCGCATCGCAAACGACCCGGCCGGCCTCTCTTGGCTGGCGAGGAAGCCGACAACGCGGAGCATCGCCGGGTCCGTGCACGCGTCGAGCATGCGATCGGCCGGCTGAAGAACTACAAGACCTTCCGAGACTGCCGACAGCACGGCGATGGCCTCCACCACGCGGTCCAAGTTGTCGCCCACATGCACAACCTCGCCCTGACCGCGTGATTAGAACAGCCAGGGACGGGCTCTGACCTGCAAAATAACGGCCTTCTGCAACACGCTTTAGTCACATGATCGGCCGAATAAATCCGAGGGCTTGTGCAGGTCCCGTTTTGCGATGCTTGTCGCCGGGTCCGGGTGTGGCTGCCGAATGATGTTCACGAGGACTCCGGGGGCGTCGCCGTTGCCCCAGACGTGTATGTGTACTCAACCATGAGGGAGAACGGTATGGAGCCATTGGAACTCCGCCGCGCAGTTGAGGCAGGACGGGCGACCGCTTCGGAGCTGGGCCTTCAGGTCGACGATGCGATCGTCATCCACAACTCGGACCGGGTCGCGCTGCGCCTGCTCCCTTGCGATGTTCTGGCTCGGGTCGCGCCTTCGGGACATCTGGCTGATTCCGAGTTCGAGGTAGAGGTTGCTCGCCGTCTCGCCGACGTCGACGCTCCGGTGGCCGAGCTCGACCCTCGGGTCGAGCACCGAGTCTATTTGCGTGACGCCTTCGCCATCTCGCTCTGGACCTACTACGAACCTGTGCGATCAGAGATCGCGCCGGCCGACTACGCAGACGTGTTCCTGCGGCACCATGCCGCCCTGCGCCAGATCGATCTGGGCGCACCGCATTTCACCGATCGAGTCGCCGTGGCACTGAGAGAGGTGAACGACCGGGAGCGGTCCCCCGAACTGCCCGACTCTGACCGGGAACTCCTCAGCGACACACTCCGTGGGCTGAGCGCCGCGATCAGTATCGACAAAACCGGCGACCAGTTGTTGCACGGCGAGCCTCATCCGGGCAATCTCCTGAACACGAGGAGAGGGCCGCTTTTCGTAGACCTCGCCACGTGCTGCCGTGGGCCGATCGAGTTCGACCTCGCCCATGCGCCCGAAGAAGTGGCAAAGCACTATGCGGGGGCTGACCACGGTCTGATTCACCGGTGCCGAGCCCTGAACTGGGCGATGTTCTCGGCCTGGCGCTGGCGCCGAGACGACCAAATGCCTGACCGGGGCCACTGGAGAGTGGAGGGGCTCAACCAGGTCCGTGCCGCACTCGATCGCTGCGGACTGGGCTGAACTGGAGACAGAGAGGCTGCTGGGTCCCGATCCGCTGCGCCGTGTGCGGCATCCCGACTCGGAGCAGCGGACGAACTCGGCCGGCTTGAGAGGACATCTCATCCCCTCGCCCCGTGTCCACAGCAACGACCCGGACACGGACCAGTCACATGATCGGCCGGACAAGACCTAGCCGGTCAGCGCGCCCAGCGCCGCGTGTCGGACCGTCCGGGAGTGCACCCGAATGCCACGGCCGCCCCGTGGAAGAGACCTCCAGTGACGTGGCACCTGCCAAACCGATGCCGACCGCACCGACCGCCGACGCCGCCCTGCCACCCGGCTGGGCCGCGGAGCCGAAGTGAAGGGGATGGCGACCGCCGCCGGCATGGGCCTGGTCTCACTGGGTGCCGCGGGCGGCCTCATCGCGAACCGCCGCAAACCTGCCATGGCTGCCGCGGATCAGTCCCAGACCTAGACCAGGATCGGTATGCGTCAGGAGTCACCACGTACGAGCGGACGGAGGACATACCGATGAGCCTTGGCAGTCGTCTCGGTCAGCGCCTGCTGCGTCTTCCCCCGCTACGACATTCGATTCGGGCTACAGCGCGCGTGGTGGAAGATCCGCCAGGACTTCAGGCGGGCCACGCCCCGTTCGACCGGTGCCCGTACTGCCGAGACCGCGCGGTTGACGGTGTTCTGGGTTGGCGACAGGTCGCGACCGGGTGGGCGTCTGACCGGTGTGGTGCCCCACGGTCCGGCGCCGATGTAGGCGCGGTCGGCAAGGATCGGGACGCCTTGGCGTTCGCAGAACCGGATGATCCGGTGGGTGCGGGACGCGGTCGGGTCATGGGTCCGGCCCGGCAGGGCGGGCGAGATCCACAGCAGGCGTCCGGTCAGATCGGTGACCACCTGGACGTTCACGCCGTGGCGGCGGTGCTTGGCGAAGTAGTCCGCCCGGCCGTCGCCGAGGCGGTCGCATGCGGCGAGGGTGCCGCCGAGCAGGACGAAGTCCGGGTCGGCTTCACGCAGGACCTTGAGCAGGCCAGGTGCCCGCACCGCGAGCAGGTCGACCACGGTGTGGGTGTAGGCGTGGGCGGTGCCCACCGAGATGCCGAAGCCGGCGGCGATCTGCGCGAGGGTGTCGTGCTTGCGCAGGTACACCAAGGCGACCAGCGCGCGCGGCAAGTCGAGTGCGGCAGGATGGGCCACCAACGAGGCTCCTGTGCCGATGAGTTGAGACTTCGAACACCTCCCCAAACGGCACAGGAGCCCCGTGCGTTGCGGGTCACTCCGCCGTGAGGCAACGGCTTGTCACACACTCTGACGCGGCGGCACTTCTGCCACCGACTGCGGGGTGTGTGACAGGCTCGACAGCTCATTGGATCAGGTCGGTGTGCGGATGCTCGGGAGAGGTCGGGCAGACGTAGATCTGCATGTTGTCGGTGCTGCCGACTTCGACCTTGGTCGGCTGCGAGGGGTCCTGGCCACAGCAATGACCGGCGGGTCCAACGCATGCAGCCTCGGCCACAGCGACAGCAAGCCTGCCTATGTGACAACCAGCGTGCTTCGGCTCAGCCATCACTCGATCAGTGGCCGCTCTGAAAAAGCTCACTGCGATGAGGACAGTCGCCTCGTAGCGGACCGCGAGCTTGTCGTATCGCGTGGCGACGGCGCGGTGCCTCTGAGGCGGTTGATCCCGCACTCGACCGCGTGGCGCTCGCGATAGTCGGCCGGGGCGAAATGCGGTGGCCGTCCGCCGCGAGAGCCGGTTTTCGGCGGTTGCGCGCCTGATCGACCTCGTCGGGGATGAAGGTGGAGGGTGTGCAGAGCATGGCGTGGGCGGTCGACCTGATGGGGCAGGACCGCAACCCCACCCGCCACATCAAGGGCGACGGCCACGACGCCACCTACGACGAAGGAGAATGACCCGCCGTGGGAGACATCGACGACGCCCTCGAACGCGCCGGACGCGAGACATTCACCAAGGAACCGCCGAAGACACTCAAGGGGCAGATCGGCTACCTGATGCGGCAGCTCGTAAGCACCCGGGCCGTCAGGGCGCGCCGGCAGCCGCTGGTCTGCAAGCGCCGGCGCAAGGCAGCCGCCACGGCCACCGGCATCACCATCGAGACCCGCGCCAGGTTCGGCTACCGCTCCCCCGCCGGCACCACCGACGACGGACGCTTCCGCCGCCTCACCGTCCACCTGCCTCCCGAGTACGCTCAGCGGCTCTTCGACGGCCGCGAGGCCGGGGCCGGCTTTAGTGGTCGTAGGCGCTCAGTGCGCGCATGACCGGCCGGCCGCGCATGAACCTGGCTCCACTCATCAGGCCCCCTTGGAATCGATCATCCAGGGAACCGGGAGGCGCTCTCCCGGCGGACCGCCGAGATCAACCCGCCGGGCCGCTCCTCGCGCTGCGGCGGGGTGCTGATCGGACGGCCGTAGGCGGCAGCGCGCTCGCGCAGGGTGTGGCTGTCGGCCTCCCAGCCGTGCCCGGCCAGCCAGCCCACCGGGTCGTCGGACATCTCCGAGACCCACATGGACGCCGCCGATCCCGGCGCGGCGTCCGCGCCGAAGCGCTCGATCACGCCGCGCGAGCCCAATGTCAGCCCCATACGACTGCCTGCCGCCGACTGCATGCTGATCCGGGCCAGCAATAGCTCCACCGCGTCCTCGGGCAGATAGATCAGTAGTCCTTCGGCGATCCACGCGGTCGGCACGGCCGCGTCGTGCCCTGCGGCGGCCAGCGCGCCTGGCCAGTCCTCACGCAGATCCACCGCGACGGTGATCCGCTCGCAGCGTGCGACGGCCCGTTCCTGGCGCAGCACCGAAGCCTTGAAGTCCAGTGGCGCGGCGGTGTCGACCTCGAACAGCCGGGTGCCCTCGGGCCAGTCCATCCGGAAGGCCCGGCTGTCCATGCCGGCGCCGAGCAGCACGACCTGCCGGACCCCGGACGCGGAGGCCTGCTGCAACAGGTCGTCGAGGAACTTCGTCCTGATGACGATGGAGAACGCCACGGCCGGCCGACGGCGTCGCGCGGCCTCGTCATCGGGCAGCGGCGACGAGGAGGGCCACAAGCCGCCGGCGGTGGCGAAGGCCTGTGCCAGTGGGTCGCGGAACAGCGCGTTCTCCCGCTCGGTCTCCAGCGCCCGCACCCTGGCCACCCCCACCGCCGTGGCCCACACCCCCGACGGCTGCACCCACTCCTGCTCATCAGTCACCGCGCCAGCCTAGGAGATTGATTCCAGGAGCCTGATGCGGGGAGCCAGCTTCATGCGCGGCCAGCCAGTCATGCGCGCACTGACCGCCTACGACCACTCAATCCACCCACCATTGGGCGAAGACCAACAGTCACCCTGTGTACGCGACCACACGAAGTGGACCAGAGCCGGATCACATGTACGTCGAGCGAATCCGACAGCACTCGCCGAGCTCCCTGGTGGAGCTGATCGCCCTACCAGCGCGTCCCTCCCGATCCCCCGCGACCTGAGGAAGCAGAACCTTGGCATGTACGGCCCGTGGGCGCTCGGGGATGCGCCGCCGTGCCCTCGGGCGAGGGCAGGCGGACGACCCGCCCCCGGCACCGTGAACCGGTAAAGGCGGCCGTACCCGGGCCGGCGGCGCGGTACGATCCCGCTCGGCAAGACGCGTACGCCGCCCGCCGACACCAGCGCCCACGCCGCCAGGTGGTCGATGACCTCGTCCGCACCCGCGGCCGTGACGCGCCGGCCACCACGGCCAGCTCGCAGTTGGCCGCTCGGGCAGCTTCCAGCTCCGCGTCCCTCTTCGCCAACCGCGCCGACAGCTCGGTGTTCACCTGTTCCAGGCGGGAGACCTGGCGCTGAAGCTCTTCCTGGTCAGCGGGGGCACCGAGTCCCGACTCCCGCCACGTCTGCTCGCCCATCAGCTCGGACAATCGTCGCTCCAGGCGCCGGGTCTGGGTGACAAGCCGAGTGTTGCGGGCGTGCGCGTTGGCGAGGTCAGCCTGGAGCGAGGCGAGGCTGGCCGAGGGCCCGACTCCGGGGTCCGAGGCAGAAAGTGCCCGTTCGGCGGCGTGGATGAGGGCGAGCAGGTCGCGGTGACGATAGAGGAAGGTGCGGTCGACGCCGGCCTGCCGGGCGATGCCGCTCACGCTGATCGTCGTGCCGGTGCGGGTGGCATGCTGTATGGCGGGGCCTGGCGCGCGTCCCTACATCTTCGGCCTTTGAATGATCCAGCGGACCCTTGAACATACCGGCGCCGCTCGGCCCGCCATTCCGACAGCACCGGCTCGATCAACGCCCAGCGGGCATCGGACAGGTCACTTGGATACGCACGGCGTTTGGTCATGACCAGGTGATACCGCCGGACAGAGGGCGTGCGCCCAGGCGTCTGTCCCGGCGTTGGAAGCACGGACCAGGTGGCCTCGTCAGAAAGTGCTCCTGCCGCAACCTTTGCGACGGCCACATTGTGAAGTCCCGCTTGATGGCCACTCCACTTGAGTAGCCGTACTCAGGCGTGTGGCTGTCCGCCCGCTTCAGTATGGTGAGCATGTTGAAGTGGATCCTGGACATTGGCCTGGCGGTCCTGTTGGCAGGGCTCGAAGTGGCGGCGCTGGTTGCCTTCTTGTTCGTCGAAGGCATGAAGAAGTGGGCTGTCAAGGGAGGGCCGGTTCCCGGTGAGACGAGTCGGCTCTTCCTGGTCCTGGGCGTGGGGTCGACTTGCTCGGCGCTGATCAGCTACGGCTTCTCTTGGGCTGATCTGCCGGTGGCCTGCGTGTCTCAGGCGGTCTTGGCAGTGCTGCTGATCCTGGGTGCAGGAACCGAGTGCGGCATGCGCATCAGCAGATACCGATTACGGCGCCGTCTTCGCCGAAAACGTCGTCGCTGGCACGAGTCCCAGCGCGAAGGCGGTGGAAATACATCGGCTCCGGTCCGCCGGTGCTGGCGGCGGCGGTGATCCCTCGTCACTGAACCGACCATGCGGCGGACGTCCTGGGATGAGACAGGCGTAAGGCGCGTTCCGCCTCTCGGGTCACCCCACACGACCCATGCCCTGCATCCGACTCGTCAGCCCCGCCACGACGACACCCACACGCCGAGGAATACGGTGGAATATTCACTTCAAGGACGAAAACGACCTCTCAGCTTGAGTTTTAACTTGTTGCTGGGGCCTCGTCCCAACGAAAACAGGCGCACTCTTGATCGATGTGGAGGAGGAACTCCGCAACGGGTCCCGACGGTGACTGCAGGGTCAGGGCACCTTCGATGAGGTCGTAGACGACGTCGAACCGTTCGAACTCCCCTGCCTCGACGAGGGCATTGATCTCGTCGAACCAGGGCTTGAACTGGCTGAAAGCAGGCTCCGCGGAGAAGCGCCCGCGCTGCCAGGGCATACCCGGCTCGTCGACGTAAATTGTGCCAACGAGAGTGCTGCCGCTCAGGAGTCGCCACTCGTCGTGCCGATCCGTCATCCTGGCTCCATGGGGCGGTTCCTACGACCCTCGCACAAGGCCGTGCCCAGCATCGCTTGCCCGGCTCGCAGAGGTTACGGAACACCTGCGCAACGGCACCGCGCCGGGGTGGAGTTCCGAAACCCCTCCCGCCCTGGGCCCTCGCCCGCCCGTCAAGGCGCTGAACTGCGCCGCAGCGGAAGCGCCCCTACCAGCGAAGTTAAAGCTCAAGCTCAGAGGGTGTTTCCTCCTAATGTTTAGCCTCTTGATGTCCCGATTCGGCGGGTTCTAGGTGCCGCGCCATGTAGGGGTGGATTCGTGAGTGAGGCGACGAGTCATGAGGTTGATCATCGCGACGTAGATCATGGCTTCGGAGCGGTGGGGTTTGGCTTCGTAGTCGCGGGCGAGACGGCGGTGATTCATCAGCCAACCGAGCGTGCGCTCGACGGTCCGACGGCGAGGCAGGACGGCAAATCCCCTGGTGGCGGGGGCGCGTCGGACGAAGTGCATGTCGATGCCGAGGGTTGCGGCGTGCTCAACGAGGTGCTGGCGGTAGCCGCCGTCGACCCAGGTCTTGCGGACGGCGGGGCGCTTGGCGGCGACCTTGTCGATAAGGGCCTGGCCGGCGATCGAGTCCTGCACGCCGGCCGCGGTGACCAGAACCTCGAGGAGCAGGCCGACCGTGTCGATCACGATGCTCCACTCGCGGCCCACGATCTTCTTGCCGGCGTCGATGCCCTGGCCGGCCGCGGGGACGTTGGTAGAGGTCTTGATGCTCTGGGAGTCAATGACGCACGCACTCGGTTCCTCCTCCCGGCCTTCCTTCCGGCGCACTTGACGCCTCAGCAGGCTGTTGAGCTGGTCGAATACGCCTTCCTCCTGCCATCGGGCGAAGTAGGCGTAGACGGTGTTCCAGTGCGGGTAGTCGTGCGGGAGGTAGCGCCAGGGGATCCCGGTGCGGTTCACGTAGAGGACTGCGTCCAGGAGACTGCGCAGGTCATGGTTGGGCGGTCGGCCGATGTCCAGCCCGCGGCCGCGGCGTTCGGCCCGCCATGCGGTCAGGACTGGCTCGACCAACTCCCAGCGGGCATCGGACAGATCACTCGGATAGCGACGACGCTCAGCCATGATTCTGGAGTACCGGCCAGCTGCCGGCCTGGCCCAGGAACGCGCACCAGGCGCGCGAGGCGAACGGTGTACGACGGCGCATCCCGGGATGAAACAGGAGGAGTGCGGGCGAGACCACGGGGTCATCACCCCTCAGGACCCGCCAGCACCTCCAGGATCACTGGCCTCATCACAGCCAGACCACATACCAGTTAAGAACGCACTAAAAGTGATGTAAACGCCCCCTCGGAAGCTGTTTCACATCCGGTGATCTGTGACGTTCTGTGTTGGGCAGTGGGATACGTCTGGGCTCGCACCCCAATGCGCCCTCCCGCTGAAGGCGCGGCGGTGCCAGAGTGAGCGGCATGGGTAAACGTCGTAGGCACCCGCCGTTCCCGACGGAGAAGGGCTCGGGAACCCCACCATCCGTTGCCGCGGCGGCGCCACGGGACAAAGCCCTGGCAGTCCGGGATGAGCTGGCCAGTCGGCTCATCCGGGAGCTTGCGGATTGGTGTACCTGGGAGGCTTACCGCGAACGGTATTTGTGGGGCGAGTACAACGACGGCATCACGGCTCCTGACCCGTGCGAGTTGCGCCTGGTCGACATCGCTGTGCCCACTGCCTTGCAGCATCCGTCCGTGGCTGGACTGCTGTAGGAGCTCGGCGAGTACGCCACTGAATACGCTGCGGGAGATCCATCTGCTGTGAACGCGGTGGCGGTGTACGAGTCCTGGGCACCACAGCAGCCGCGGCGGGTGGTCCGAGTCCATGGCGGCTGGTGGAGTCTGGTCACACGGTACCCACGCGCCAACCTCGACGAGGTCGGGCCTGCGGTCGTGCTCATGGACGGCATCGTCGACGTGCATGACATCACTCCCGCATCCGCCCTGCCTGGTTATCTAGAGACGATCATGGCTGCCGCTCCGGGCAGAGGCCGCCGGGTCCCGGATGATCCGAACGCCTGGTTCGCGTGAGACGGATCGGAGGGGTCGGCCAGCACTTGGTTCACGGCCGGCCAAATGGTGGGCTGCCCGAGATAAGCGCAAGACGGTGGGGGCCAGTCGGATCGCCTGTGGCTGCTGCATCCGGATGCGTATGGGCTTGGGCTTGGCGGCTGTTTTTCGCCGGTTCGACGGGGTGTGGCGCGGTGGCCGGGGAGGTCGGGTAAGCCGGCGGACCATCAGGGTAATGGAGGTCCAGGTGATGTGGGCCTCGCTGTGGGAGATGAGCCGCTGGTAGTCCCGCACGTTTCTCCTGGCTCTCATGATCCACGAGATCGCCCGCTCGACACGCCATCGCTTCGCCAGGACGGCGAAGCCGTCCTGGTCCTTGCGGCGGGACACCTGCGGCAGCACCCGATGGCGCAGCCGGCGCGCCTGCTCGGTAATCCGCCGGTTGACGCGTCGCGGGGTCAGGTCAGGCGCTGGGCAGCCGGTCCGGGACGGTGAGCTCAAGTCGGGAAACCGCGGCGGATCTCCCGGGCGAGGCTGAAGATGGTCAGCAGGCGCAGGGTGTGGGGGAGTTCGCGGGCGAAGAGGCGGGCGTCGGAGACGAGGTTGAAGTAGACGAGGACCTTCTTCAGCCCGTGTTCGGTCATGGCGCGCAGGACCGCGAGGTGCAGGGCGGTGGTGCGCAGCGCGCCGTCCGCCTCACCGCTGTCGCCAGGAGTGGTGCCGGAGGCGGGCAGGTTGAGGCGGTGGCGCAGGTCGGTGTCGGTGAGGGTTGGTACCACGATGCGGTAGTCCGCCGCCCGGCCGTCCTCGACAGCCTGGGCCAGCGGGTACTCAAAGACCTTCTTGGCGTAGACGGCCTCGTTGTCCATGGAGTTGGCGAACGCCTCCGCGTCCGTGGCGGGGGCGGCGGGGCGGGTGCGGCGGGGGCGGGTGGTGTCGGCGGACTCGGCCAGTTCCGGCGCGGCGAAGATGCGGGGGGGGGTGGCGGTCATGTAGAGGCGGCGTTCCGCGTGGATGCGCGTGGCGTCGTTGACGGCGGCCCACTTCTTGTCGGTGCGGCCGGCGATCCGGTGTGCCTCGTCCATGATCGCCAGGTCGAACGGCGGTACCGCGTACCCGGTGTTCTGGGTTTCCTCGATCTTGTTCAGGGAGTCGTAGGTGCAGATCACCGTCAACGCGGGGATCTGGTCGTCGCCCTCCCCCACCACCGACATCAGGCCGCCCAGTGCGTGCGGGTCGGTGGTCGACATGACACGGGCGGCGACGAGGCCGTCGTGTCCGCTCGCGTCGAGGGAGGAGACGATCACCATGTGCTCGCTGTGGCCGTCGCGGCGCCAGGCCAGCGCCGTCTGGACCGCCAGGTCCAGGGTAGGCACCACGAACAGCAGCAGCCGGGCGTCGAGTTCGTCCGCCGTCCGGATGGACACCAGCGTCTTGCCGGTGCCCGTCGCCGACACGAACAGGCCCCGCGTTCCGAGGCGCCGCAGATGCCGGGCCAGCCGCTGGACGGCCTCGGTCTGGTCGGGAAAAAGCCGCGCGCGCTCGGGGTGGCCGGGGCGCGGCAGTTCCACCACAGTCATGACAGCTCTTTCTCGATCCCGAAAGGACGGCCTCCGGGCGGCGGCCCGGAGCCGGAAAGACGGTGCGGCCTGTCGCGCGCTTGTCCGAGCGTGTGGCAGCACGGCGACGATGGCCTGGGTGAGTCAGTGACTCCAGTAGTCGCGTCGGGGCAGTTCGACCCACATGTCGGGAGGTCCGGCCACGGCGCGCCTGTCGTTCAGGCGCAGTTCTGCGAAGGCGCAGGCGTAGGCGACGGCGCTGTGCTGGTAGAGGTACGAGGCCAGCACCTCCCCGGGGCTGTCGTTCTCGTGCGGTCCTCCGCCGGGGTGCAGGTCTGAGCCCTCGATGGTTCCATGACGGGCGATGCTGCCCTGGTTGCCGCTCTTGGGATTGGCGTACAGGCCGTAGCAGACCGCGCCGGCGGACAACCGGGCCAGCACGCCCGGCATGCTCGGCGCGTATCCCCAGGGCTGGGTGACGACGCAGCCGCCCGGCACCGACGTCACGCCGATAATCTGCAGGCTCTCGTCCATGTCGTACGCGTAGGGATCTTCCAGCAGTTCATCGATGACTTCGCCGTCCACCGGTGTCGCCTGAAGACGGCGCACCGCCTCGGCCGCGTCAATGCCGGCCACGCAGGCCAGGCCAGTGCCGTCGTAGTCGAATGCGCCCAGTGCCGTGGTGAGCCGGTCGGCCTCCTGCGCTGCCGCACGCTCGGTGTCGGTCAGGGCTACCCCGTCCGGCATTGGGAACAGGCCCGGCGTCGGTCCGGCGAGGCTCAGCCGCCCCGGTGACCAGCCGCCGAGCGACAGCCGCCAGGGATCGGCCCCGGCAGCGGCGAGGGCTCGTGCGTTGTCCGGCTTCCTGGAAACGACGGCCTCCCACAGCGCCGTCACACCGTCCTCCAGGGCGTCCACATCAGCGACCCTGCCGGCCAGCTCCGCGACGACCTCCCGGGACCCGAACACCGCTGCGCGATGCAACGGTCGGCCCCCGCTCCATCTCTCCGGATCAGCGCCTTCGTCGAGACGCCGGCGAATGTCGCCGACATCCGTCCAGTCCCAGCCCATGCCGGCCCAGCCGTCGCTCTGCACTGTCATCGATCCCCCTCCACCATGTCGCAGGCTCTCGCACCCACACGCGCACCCGGGTCCGACATCGGACCGACCAGCGCGATCAGCGTCGATGACGCGAACGCCGCGCCCAAGGTTCGCAGGCACACGGTCAGGGCACCTCCGATCGAGCACCCTACCACCCGCGTACGCAAGATGTACGTGAAAAGCACGCTCTCCGTACGCGATACGTACGTTTCATGGGGTAGAGTGAGAGCGGAGGTGTCCCATGTCCGAGCTGTTCGACGCGGTCGACGCGCTGGTCGCGTCCCGCTCCCCGCTGCCGCCACCGGCGGAGCGCAAGCGGCTGCGCCAGGCCCATGCCCTGACCCTGGACGAGGTGGCCGCCGCCCTCGACGTACGGCGGGCCACCGTCAGCGGCTGGGAGTCGGGCAAGGCCGAGCCGCGGCCGCCGGAGCGGGAGGCCTACGCACGCCTGCTCAAGCAGCTCGCGCAGCTCTATCCCGCCCCCGAACCCACCGGCGCACCGCCGGACGACGCCCCGGTGGCGGAGACGTTCAGCGGACCGGCGCCCACAGTGGATGCGCCCGCGGGCGGGGTGCCCGAGGCTGCGGCCAGGGACACGCCCGAGACGACCCCGCCCCCGTCTGCGTCCCCCGCCGCGGCGGGTGCTGCGGCCACCGCGCCGCGTGCGGCCCGTGCCGCCCGGCCCTCACCGGCCTCGCGCCGCCCGGGCGCGCAGAAGGCCGCCCCGGCCGCCCCTCCCGCCCCCGGCAGTACGTACGCGCACGGTCCGCTGCTCGTCCTCGACGCGGACGCCGAGCGGCAGGTGACCGGGTACGGCGTCGGCGGCCTGATCCTGGACGTGCCCGCCAAGTCACTGCCCGCGCTGGTGGAGTGGACGCTGACCGAAGCACAGCTGGGGACGGAGAAGCTGCACGGCTCGGGCAAGGACGCCGACCCGCTGCTGGTCCTCACCGAAGCCGCGTGCGAGCGCTACGGCCTGCCCGCCGTCCTGTCGGAGGCCGAGCGCCTCGCCGGGCGGCTGCCGGAGGGACACAAGGCCATCAGGCAGCTTGAGCGCGCGGACTGGCAGCTGACCAAGCGGGGGCTGGGGCCATGGGCGCGGATCTACCGACCCGCCCAGGGCGGCCGCCGGCAGTGCGTGCAGCTGTGCATCCCCTCCTGGCGTGCCCTCGACGGCCGCGCCTGGGGACACGCCGCCCAGCTGGAGCCCGCAGAACTCGCCCGGGTACTGGGGTGTACGCGGCCCGGGTGATGACGCCGGTCGGCTCCACCGCGGTGACGGGACTGCAGCTGATGACCACCCTCAATCCGCCGACCCGCGCGAGCGAGCCGGACGAGAACGGCAGACGGCACCGCGAGCACCGGCCCGGCTCGCTGGGAACGGAGCCGATGGACCCCGCGCCGTGCGAGGCGACCGATGGGCACCCCGTCCTGGCGCACCTGCCCCGCTTCCACGTGCGCGGGCCCGGCGAGAGGCTGTTCGAGGAGGCCTACGACTGGGCGCGGGATCTGACCGATGCCGAGTGCATGCAGCGGCACCTGGTCGGCCTGGATGTGAACCTTGCCTTCGGTGCGGCTGCCAACGGCGCCGTCGTCGGCCTGGCCACACGGCCCGTGCACGTCACCGGTCCGGTCTTCGACGCAGCGGTGCCCGGCTCCTGGCTGGTCGACCTCTCCCACGTCGACCTGTCCCGGGTGAAGGTCGGCAAGCAGTGGCGCGACCTCGACGCCGCGCTGATGCCCAGCCCGTTCACGCCGACCGGCGAACGCCCGACCGGTCCGGCCTGGTACGCCACGCCCACCGTGGCGTACGCCGTCGAGCTCGGCTACGACGTCGCGCCCGTGGAGGCCTGGGTACGCCGTGAGAGCGGCCGGTTCCTGGACGGCTGGTACAAGCGGCTGCGCGATGCCTACGTCGCCACCATGGCGGACCTCGGCGTCGCGGAGAAGCTGTCCCCCCACCAGTTCCTGGAGGCGATGGACGGATACAAGAGCCGTGATCCGGAGCTGGGAATCGTCGTGGACGCGGTCAAGATGACCGTGAAGGGCGGCATCGGCAGGGGAAGGCCCGCGGCGGCGGCTGGAAGCCGGGACAGGTCCGGCCCGCTCTCGCCCGCCCGACCTGGCGCCCGGACATCCGCGCCACCGTCATCTCCCGGGCCCGCATCAACATGCACCGCAAGACGCTCCACCTGGCAGCGGCCACCGGACAGTATCCGGTCGCGGTCCTCTCCGACTGCGCCGTGTACGCCGCAGACGGCCCCAGCCCCCTGGACGTCCTTCCCTACGGCGCCGACGGCAAGACCGTGCCGGGCAGCTTCCGGCTGGGAGTGTCGCCCGGGATGGTCAAGCACGAGGGCACCCAGAGCGTGCTGTGGGGGGCGGACGTCCTCGAGCAGCTCACCGCCGACGGCAAGACCGCCAACCTCGCCCGCTACATCAAGACCGGTGAGGTCACCGCCAAGGACACCGGAGAGCAGGAGGGGTCGAGACGATGGTCACGGTCGAGGAAGAGCTCGACAAGGCGGTGCAGGGGGCGTTCACGCGCCCCGTTCCCAAGTCCGCGGGGGCGCAGATGCGTTACCTGGTCCGGCAGCACCAGCGCAGTACCCGGCGCGTGGCGGAGCTATTGGGAATGCCGGGGGTCGTGGGTCGGCGATGGGTCGGAATTCCGCGCGTCGCGGCTCGCCTCCACGTCAACTGCCCGCTTAGGACATTCCGGAAGCGGCGCCACCGGTTCCCGGCTTCCGCCCGGTGGCGGGGACGGGGTCGTTTGTCAGTGCTGGCGACCATGATGGGCACGGGCATGCGGAGGCGTACCGGCTCGGGGAGGGATCGGTGCAGGGATGCCTCGCGGTTGCGGACCGCGCCGTGTCGAAAGCCAGTATCGAACGCAACGGCGAGCTGAAACCTCACCCTGCTGTCACGACGGAAGCCGTCACAGCGGCAGATCCCGCGCCTGGACCTGTCCCGGCAGCAGTGGGAACAACTACCGCACCTGCAAAGAACCGCGGCAGAAGATCCCGTGGGCTGCATCCCCTGGATCGTTCCGCCGGGAACCGTCGTGCAGCGTCGCCAGCTCCACGACGTGTACGGCGGGAACCGGTCCGGCAACGGCGGCTCCAGCGGCACCACCCCGAACACCTTCCTGTTCGTACGGACAGCGCCCGACAGGCAGCCGGCCCCCTCTTGGGACGGCGACGTCCTTCGTGTGCCGGGGTGTCTGCAGGACGGCGACTACGTCAGCCGGGACAATCAGATGCTGATCCATCACCTGCGGCGCGGACTGCCTCTGCGGGTCCTCGAGCAGCGCAAGCAGCTGTGCCGGTATCTCGGCGAGTTCACCGTGGACCAGGAGACACCCGCCGCATCATGGGTCCGCACCGGCGTGCGCAAGCCAGTGGGCCGCTCGACCCACGCAACGCTGGAGGTCCAGTTCCCGCTGCTTCGCCTGCACCAGCTCAGTGGCGGCCCGTGCTTCGACAGCTCCGCCCCGGCCTTCGAGCAGGCTCCTCGCATGGATTTGGAGCTTGTGCTTTCGGGTGCCCCGCGGCCGCCGCAGGCCCGAGGTGGCGCGCGCACGGCAGCCAAGGGGTCCGCGGACACCGAGGAGGGCCGTCGCAGCCTCAAGCGCCTGCTGGGAATCGTCCAGCGCGCGCCCAGGCCCTGGACGCGCTCGACGCCCTGGACGACGCGCATGCTCTCGCCGCGCTTTTGCAGCTCGCGCAGCGCAGGGCGGGCCTGACGGCACTGCGACAGGTGGCCGAAGACCCGCACGCTTCGGAACACGACCTTCAGAGGGCTTTGCAGGGGCAGTTCTGGATTTTCGGGGGGCAGTTCGCCGGCGAGGCCGCACGGCGCAGGCTGGTGCCCGGCGACGAGTTGGACATCCCGCTGATCCGCGGTGACGGCACGCTGCAGATCGTGGAGATCAAACGCTCGATGGCCCTGCGCGGACCACTGGTGAAGCGGCACCGCGGAAGCTGGGTACCCAGTGCACAGATCCATGACGCAGTGGGCCAGGCTCTCAACTACCTCGTGAACCTCGACGAGCACCGGCTGCGCATCCGCGATCAGTTCGCTCTGGAGACGCGGCGAGCACGCGCTCTCGTCCTCATCGGCCATCCGGCCGCGCAGCCCGGGGTCCCGGAGGGCACGATCAATGAGGTGCTGCGCACGATCAACACCCACCTGGGCCGCATCGAGGTACTGACCTACAAGGAGCTCCTGGACAGCGCCGAGCGCTCACTCGGGGCTCATGGAATGGCTCACGGCATCTAGCCGTGCAGCAGGGGTGCGGGTCGTTCAGGCTTGTGGGCCTGTCGGGCCCACTCACCGCGGGCGCCAGACTTCCAGCAGCCCTCCCCACCGCGCGTGAGGTCCGCAGCTAAGCGCTGCGGCCGGAGTGACTCCGGCCGCAGCGCCCGTGATCATCGTCCTAACGCCAGGCGGCGTACTGGGCACGGGAGTGCTGCTTTGCGCGCTGCAGAGCTGCCTGCCAGGCCGGCCAGGTGTGTTCGGGCTGGGCGCATGCCTGGAGAAAGGCGGTGAGGTATGCGGGGTGTGGCAGTCGTTTGCCGCCCAGGATGTCGCTGCTGGTACTGGGGGCGAGCAGGTCACCAAGAGCAGCCTTCTCCGCTCGCTGACGCAGCTCCCGCAGGGTGGGTTCCCCGCAGTCGGTGTGGATCCTCCTCATAGCGTTGAGTAGTTGGTCCGGGGTGGTGATGAACTCCGGCTTCGTGCCGGCGTCCGGCCGGGGCGGCAGGGTTCCGGCCGCCTTGCGCCACAGGCGCTGGGCCGTTGCGAGGTCGCCACGGCAGACGGTGGTGAACGCCATCACCAGGGCCCAGCGCACAGGGCGCCCGCTTACTGCCCGAGCGAAGCTTGCGTGACTGTAGGGCTCCGCGGTGCTGTTGTGAATACGTGCCGATACCGACGCCATCCTGCGGAAGCTCAGCCCGCGGCTTTGGCGCAGCTGTTCGAGCCAGTGCGCCAAAGCTGGCCAGCCGTGGGCTGGTGGGGGGTGTGCTGCCGACTGGGCGTCAATGGGACGCCTCATGGTGGTGTCAGCGCTGGCTGCGTACGGTCGCTCCCTTCAGCCGGATCAACAGGTGAACGGCTGCTGCGCTGCCTGCGCTGAGAGTCAGGGCTGTGCTGGTGGGCGAGATGCCCAGCACAGCCAGGACGGCGGCCGAGGTGATCACGATGATGATCACTACGCACTCCGGCCAGCTGATCCCGTTCCGGCGGCGGGGGCGGCCTCGCCTCGGCAGGGCGCGGCTGTTGATGATGTCCATTTGCACTCATCTCTGCTGTGAGCCACTCGGGAGGCCTCAAAGCAGTCCAACCGGGTTGCAGCCCAGCGAACTTGAGACCTTTGGAGCATCCTGGGCAACCACGCCGCGCACCGTAAAGCGAACAGGTGAGCGGTGTCTTAAGTTGTCCCATCTCCGTTGAGACATGGACCTGTTCTGATCAGCATCTTTTCGCAACAGGGCGCTGAAATCCGCAGGACGTGTCCCACAACGGTGAGCCGGCGGGCTCTTCCCCGGACGGGCAGGGCAGCGGAAGCTAACACGAGTGCGGGCACCGGCCGCCTTCCCGGATGGGTCGGAGCGCTCTCCACATCACAGCAGCGTCCAGCAAGAAGGGTGTAAGGCCATGGGAAGCCTGACCGAACTGGTCTCCAGCCGCTGGGTGCTCTGGATCGACGTGGAGGACTTCTCGGCCAGGGCGAGCATGGCGGCCAGGATGCGTATGCGGGAGCGCGTAACGGCGCTGCTGGAGTGGTGCTGGGACGAGCGGTACATGCAGCGGTGCCGCGACTGCAATGAGCCCGCCCCGTATTCGCCCCTAAACTCATGGAGTGCGTCGGGGACGTACCAGTGCTCTACCTGTGCCTGGTGGGAGGTCGCCAATGCGATCCTGGCCGACAGTGTTCCCTACGTGGTGCTGGTCGACTTGCCCGGAACCGGTCTTCTCACCGACTCCAACGGGAACTCCTCGAAGTCGGCCTATTTGATGACGACGTGTGGGGATGCAGTTGCGGCCGGCTGGCCCGCCTGGAACGGTCAGCACCGGCACTCCCCCGTCGTTTCCCGTGCGGCTGCGCTGCAACTGCAGGCTACGGAGTGGCTGACGGGTTGTGGACACTGGGGCTGCGGCTGTGCAGACGGTCCGCGGCTGACGGCGCCCCGGGCGAGCTGGGCACTGTCCGCTTGGGCCGCCGTCGCTTTGTGTGGCCGGACGTTCCTTCCGGCTGTCCGACGTGCGAGGTCCACGCAAACAGTGCAGGCGCTCACGGGGGCACCGGGCAGCCCGCTGCCGCACAGCGCCACCTGCAACGCCATGAACTGCGTCGCGCTGCGCGGCACGCCGCTGCTCGGGGACGTCCTGGGCCGGCCCGACGATGGCTCTCTCGGCGCGGCGGGCCGTCTATCGGCGGGCGCTGCCGTCAGCCGGTGGCCTGTCGCCATCGTGGGCATGGCCGCAGTCGGGCCTCTCGCCGGTGCCATAGCGGCCGTTCTCGCGCTCCTGCCACCTCACGTGAGCGCCCGCCACGGGAACAGGCCCGAGAGGGCCGCCGGCCAAGAGCCCGGCCGCATGCGTCCTGTCGGCGTGTGCACTTACGACAGCTCGCCTCGCCGTCCTCGCCTGCTGGGTGCTTTCCCGGCCCGGCCTTGGAGGCGGGACTGCTCGAGCTCTGCTCAGACCACGGCGTCCCCTGCCGTGACCACTCGGGAAAACAGGGGAAGTCGGCCTGTCCTTGTTGCAGCGAGGCAGGTCCTTGGGCGCGGTCGCCTTGAGTGGACCGCGCCACAAGCTTGCAGCCCGGCTAAAGGCGGACTGCGGCGTGCAACGGTCGCGCCGCACCTTCACATGCCGCAACCGGGCCCACTGGCGCTGTCCTGCTTTCGGTCGCCGCAGCGGATAAGTCGAGCGAGTAGGAGGCCGAGCCGACCGCCCGTGAACAGGCACGTCGGGAAGGGCTCTCCCCACCTGTGTGGGGGTGCGTCCTGCATCACGTCACCGTTCTCGCCCAAGCTGCCGCCCTCCCCACACGAGTGGGGTCTGCCCAGGGCAGCCGCTGTCACGCCGCGAGCAAGCTCGTTCTCCCCACGCATGGGGGTCCCTGAAGGGTCCGGCACTACCGTCAGGGTTGATGGCGCAGGGTCGCCATCAACCTCTCGCCGCTGAACGCAGCGGTGGTCTGGCGTGGGGGCCTGCCGGGAGGGGCGTGTGGGGGTCGTTTCGGTATGCGCAACTCATCCGGTGCGGTAGTGGCGCGGGCAATTGATGAGTGAGGGCGGGGTGCGGCCGCTGGTGGTCGGTGCCAGGTGCAGCGACCATGCTTTGCGGGTGGTGTCGGGTCAGGCAGCGGCGTCCGCGCATCCGCGGGATCGCGTCGAGCAGGGGCAGTAGCTGGGTGAGTGACCGGTCGCCCCCGTCACCAGCCGCGGCATGTTCGCCGACCGGGGCTACGACTTCGACAAGTACCGTCGGCTCCTGTGGAAGCGCGGCATCAAGCCGGTCATCGCCCGACGCCGAGTTCCGCACGGCCCCGGCCTGGGCTCGGTCCGCTGGGTAGTCGAGCGGACGAACGTGTGGATCCACAGCTTCCGACGGCTACGGATCCGCTGGGAGATCCGCGACGACATCCACGAGGCGTTCCTGAAGCTCACCTCCGGCGCGCACAAGCAAGCGGGCCGCTCGACCGATTCGACGAGGGAGGTTCAGTTCCCGATATTGCGCCTGCGCCAGCTCACCGACGGCCCATGCTTCGACCCCGCCGCCCCGCCCTAGCAACTGGCTGCATCTGCTCAGGCGGCTCTTGGGACGGTCCATTTCCAGCAGGGCGGTGACCAGCGGTTGAAGTGAGGGAGCGACGCGGCCGGTGCCGTCGTTGAGGAGTCGGCCGAGGGTGCAGCGTTCGCAAAGGCGTCCGCCGAGGAGCAATCCCTCGAAGCCGCAGCGGTCACAGAAGAAGTCGCGGACGATCCCCGCGCAGTCACGGCAGATCGGTGTGCCGCCGGTGTCTCGGCCGGGCAGCAGTCGGTCGGCTCGGCAGCCGGGGCAGAGGCCGCGGACGCGCATCGCGCGGTCGTAGCAGGCCCGGCAGATCGGACCGTCCGACCACTCGGCGGACTTCGAGGCTCGACGGCCGCAGCGTGCGCAGTCGCGGATCACCCACCGCTCGTACTCCTCCGGCGTCACCGCTCATCCCTCGGGCGTCAGCCGGACCCGTGTGGGCCGCCGGGCAGCGAGGTTGATCGGCGCTTCTTCGCCGGCCGCGCGGCGGGCCGGGAGGTTCTGGGCCGAGGTGGCGATCAGGTCGGTAGGCGTGCAGTCGAGGATGTCGCAAAGGGTGGCCAGCACCGGCAGGGACAGCCGTTCCGGGGTGCCGGAGACCAAGCGATGGACCTGGGAGGAGGACAGCGTGATGCCACGTTCGGTCAGGTGTGGCATGAGCTCGGCGACGGTGAACATACCTCGGGCAGCCATCAACTCGCGCAGGCGCCACCGATAGCTGATCTGGCGTGGCATCAGGAGGTCCTTCCCGGCCGAGGAGCGGCCTCGATGGTGGCGTCCAGGACCCGTCGCAGGGAGCGGGTGCGGAAGTCGGAGGAGACGCAGGTGTAGATCGCGGTGGTGGAGGCGTGCTCGTGGCCGACCTGCTGTTGGACGAACAGCGGGTCGTGGCCGTCCTCGATCAAATGGGTGATGTAGGACCTGCGCAGCGAGTGGAACTCCAGCGCGGGGTCCAGACCGAGGGCGTCCCGGTAGGCGGCAAAGCGGGAGTCCAGCCGCTGGAGCCCGAGTCGCGGGCCTCGCTCGGAGGGCCAGAGGGCCCGGCTGGTCGAATGCCGCATCCCGGGCCTGACCTCGCTGATCCATTCCTCGACGATGCCGGGTGTCCAGTGCCAGACGGTCAGCACGCTGCGACGCTTGGGCGGCGACCCCTTCTTGGCCTTGCCATAGCGGACCAGCACGGTGCCGTACTCTCCGAACTCCCGGCCCTCCGGATTGACGCCGAAGTCGGTGAGATCCAACATCCGGGTCTCATTGCGGCGCAGGCCGTAGGCGTATGCGACCTTGAACAAAGCGGCGTCCCGGAAGGCCGGTAACCAGCCCTTGCGGCCCTTGCCACGAACGCGCAGGACCTCCTCGTCAGCATGGTCGAAGAACGCTTCCAACTCGGGCCTGGTGAAAGCTCGGCGTTCTGGCTCGGCGTTCTGGCTCGCCCTCGGCCTCGTCGGCGTGCGTCGCGGCGTTCCAGTCGTAGACCACCTGGACGGGGTGAGTCCCGAAGTGCCGTAGGCACTCGTCGCCCCAGCCGTAGGCGGGGTTGGTCAGGAAGTCGCAGAACTGTCGTACCGACCCCTGGTAGTTGCGCAGTGTGGAGCGGACACAGCCGTGCACGGCCCGCAGGTCGGCCGACCATTCGTCGACGTGCTGTGGCGTCCACTGCCACTGCATGGCATCGGCATGCCGGGTGAAGGCCCGGACGGTGCGTTCCTGGTCATCGACGTATCCCGGCGAGAGATTCCGGGCGAGTTGCTGGTTGCGCCAGCCCTTGATCATCGCCTCGAAGACTTGCTCATCCGGCCGCAGCAGCGGCAGACCGTCTACCACGTGCAGTCGAGCAGACCCTGGAACGAGACCGTCCCCACCCATCCGCCATCACTCTCCGTCCATCGCATCTGACGCGAGAATTTCGCATCAGATGCGACCCGGGGGTGTCTTCGCAGTTCAATCGCCCGATGGAGTGAGACACACAGATACTCGCCGACGAGACCGTTACCGTACTTCTGAGGCCAAGACCCTGGTGAAGCCGCTTCCGTGCGGTCCTGAGCCTGCCTCCAGGACGAGTGTCTCCTATTCGCATCCAATGCAATTGGCGTCGGTTGGAACATCGGTACAGCGGTTGGCGCTGAGAACGATCATGGTCAGGGCGTGAGCGCCCTGGCCCGGTTCTCGACTCGCGGCGGGCCTGCGCTGGGCCTGGACTGCCGGGGGCGCCCTGGCCGCCGTCGATCAGATGCTCTGAAGGGGAATGCCTGCCTTCAGGCAAGGTCGTCGGTGTCACTTCTGAGTGAAAATCCACGCAACCCGGCGCTGCCCGCTCCAGTGATCGTTCTTGGGAGTGCCGGATTCACCCGATGAGGGAGTTGCGTTGTGCGGGACGGACTGGAGAAGTACGCCGTGGGCGTGAGGCTCGCTGACCGCCACGGAGCGGTGGAAGGGCGCCCTGGAGGGTTCGATCTCCTGGACATGCGCTGGGATCTACTGCCGGGAGTCTTCTCGCCCTTGCACACCGCTTCCACCGAGTTGTTTACCAGTTGGGTTCCGTACCCGGTGGGGGGTCGTTTTCTTGAGGTTGGCAGCGGTACCGGTGTGACCGCGGTGACCGCGGCGCTGCGTGGATGCGCACAGGTGACCGCGGTGGACATCACCGAGGCTGCCGTGCGCAATACCCGGATGAACGCCGCTCGGCATGGCGTCACGGAGCGGGTCCGCACCCTCCGCAGTGACCTCTTTGACGCTCTGGAGCCCGGCGATCGGTTCGACCTCATCTTCTGGAACTCCAATGTCGTGGAAGCTCCCGGCGATTTTGAGTGCACAAGCGAGATCGAGTTGGCGATCTTCGACAGCGGCTACGTCACTCACGAGCGGTTCCTGCGACAAGGCGTCGAACGGCTCGCGGACGGTGGCCGCCTTCTCCTCGGGTTCAACAGCCTGGGGAATCTCTATGCCCTCCACCGCATCGCCGAGGGCCTGGGCCTGCGCGTCCAGCCGTTGGTGAGCGCGAAGCGGCAGGCCGGCTCGTTCGAAGTGGAGTTCCAGCTCCTGGAACTGGCCCCACTGGCCCCTTGCGTAGACGCAAGCGGCATGACAGGGACTTCCCTGACGGCTGTACCGCGGGGTCAGATCTCCAGTGCCACGTTGTAGCGGCGCAGCCAGTCGTTCAGACCCAGGACGAGTTCGGCCCCCGGCCGGATGTCCTGGCTCGCGTCGGCCGCGGATACCTGGGCCACGACGGCCGCGTCCAGCAGGGGCTGCACCGGCGCATCACCGTCACGAAGAACTGCCCTCAGCCCGGCGCGCAGGGCTTGCGCGTAGTGGGGATCCTGCGTGCTGGGGTAGGGGCTCTTGGCCCGCTGAACGATGGCGGGGGGCAGTAGGTCGCGGGTGGCGGCGCGTAGGAGGGACTTCTCCCGGCCGTCGAAGGTCTTCATGGCCCAGGGGGTGTTGAAGACGTATTCGACCAGTCGGTGGTCGCAGAAGGGGACGCGGACCTCCAGGCCTGTCGCCATGCTGGCCCGGTCCTTGCGGTCCAGCAGGATCTGCACGAAGCGGGTCAGGTGGAGATAACTGATCTCCCGCATCCGGTGCTGCAGGCCCGTGTCGCCGGCCAGGTACGGGACTTCGGCCAGGGCATCGCGGTAGCGCCCGTCCGTGTAGCCGTCCAGGTCGAGTTTCATGCGCAGCCCTGGGTCCAGCAGGGCCTCGCGGGTGCTTGTGCTGCCGGAGAATCCGCCAGCGACGCCGGCAGCGATCCACGGGAAGGTGTCGGCATTCACGCTCTTGGGATCGTGGAACCAGCGGTAGCCACCGAAGACTTCGTCCGCGGACTCGCCTGAGAGCGCGACCGTGGAATGTTCGCGGACCGCTTTGAACAGCAGGTAGAGGGAGGTATCGCCGTCGCCGAACCGAGTGGGAAGGTCGTGGGCTGCCAGCACGGCCCCGCGGTGTCCGGGGTCGGTCAGGTCGGCCGTGTTCAAGATGATGTCGGTGTGGTCGGAGCGCACGTGCGCGGCCAGGGCATGGGCGTAGGGGGTGTCGGGGGTGGAGCGCAGGCCATCGGCGCTGAAGTTCTCGGCATGGCCGCTGAAGTCGACCGCAAAGGTGCGAACCGGTCCGCTGCTGCGCTGGGCGGCGAGGGCGGTGATGGCCGAGGAGTCCAGGCCGCCGGAGAGCAGGGAGCACAGCGGCACGTCCGAGATGAGCTGGCGGGCCACGATGTCTTCCAGGAGCTCGCGTACGCGGGCAACGGTGGTGTCGAGGTCGTCGGTGTGCTCGCGGGCCTCCAGGGCCCAGTAGCGCCTGACCGCCAGACCACTTCGGCTGACCCGTGCGGTGTGGCCGGGCCTCAGCTCGTACATGCCTTTGTAGATCGCGTGCCCGGGTGTCTTGGTGAACGCGATCAGTTCCGCCAGGCCCTCGGCGTCGACGCAGGCGCGCGCCGCGGGATGGGCCAGAATGGCCTTCGGCTCCGAGGCAAAGAGCACCCCGTCACGGGTCGGGTAGTAGTACAGGGGCTTAATGCCCATCCGGTCGCGCACCAGGAGGAGTTCCTGGTCACGGGGATCCCACAAGGCGAACGCGTACATGCCGTTGAGGCGGCCCGCGAACTCATCGCCCCACTGAAGATAGGCGTGGAGCACCACCTCGGTGTCACTGCTCGTGCGGAAGATGTGCCCCAGACCCTCCAGCTCGGCGCGCAGCTCTCGGTAGTTGTAGACCTCACCGCTGTAGGTGGTCACCAGGACCGTGCGGCCGTCTCGCTCGACGGTCATGGGCTGCGTACCGCCCGCGATGTCGATGACGGCCAGGCGGCGGTGGCCGAAGGCGGCGTGTCCGGCGAGCCACGACCCGGCCGCGTCGGGACCGCGACAGGCCATCGGCTCCGTCATTGCCTCAAGCGTCCTGGCCTCCAGGGAAAGGTCCCGGTCGTAGGAGATCCATCCGCTGATTCCGCACATGCCCGTGACTCCTGTGTGCCATTCCGCAGGGCCGGTCCGGACCCGGCGGCTGGCCAGCGACCCTGCCATCGCTGACCCGTCCGACGACCAGAGCACCACACGACCGCAGCCGGCAGAGGCAAAGCGCGGGCACACTCACCCTCCCGAGTACCTTCTCCGTTACCCCGAGCGTCGAATAATCGGTACAGCGGTTATCGATGAGAACGATCATGGTTCGGGCGGCACGAGTGTGCTGACCCGGTTCTCGTACTCGCGGCGGGCCTTGCGCTGGGCCGGGACCGCGGGGACGCCCTGGCCGGCGTCGAGCGGCTGGCAGCGGGCAAGGAGTTGGCGGTGGACCGCTGGCACAGCCGTGACGCGAAGGGTGTACCCCTGACCGCGCCGTACGGTCACCCCCTGGTCGAGCGCGGCGCGCTCGGCGGGCTCCAGGTCGGCCGCGCGGAGGAAGTCGGCGACCTTGCCCGGCATGTCGAGGGTGACCGGCAGCTCCGGGGCTGGGACGTCCTCTTCGATGGCGGTGTGGTCGGGCAGGAGGTCGGTGACGGCCGTGCGGATCGCGCCGCGGCTGACGCCGTGGTCGCGTGCGAGGGCGGCGATGGAGCGGCCTTCCAGGTACGCGGTGCGTACGGCGTCGGTCTTGTCTGCCGCCACGGCGGGGCGGCGTCCGCCTTTGCTGCCCTTGGCCTCGGCGGCGCGCAGTCCGTCGTAGGTCAGCTCGCGCTGGAGGTCGCGCTGGAGTTCGCCGGCGGCGGCGAGGGTCTGCACCATGAACTTCACGGTGGAGAGCAGCTCGCCGGTGCGCGGGCGGCGGGCGGTGAGGTCCATCGCGGAGAACGCGCCGTCGTGGATGCGCAGTGCCACCTGGTCACGGTGGAGGACGTCGAGCACGTCGAGGATGTGGCCGGTACCGCGGACGAGGCGGAACATCTCGGAGATGTGCACGGTGTCGCCCGGCCGCGCGTACGTGAGCAGTTCGCGGAACTTCGGGCGCTGGAGGGGGTGGAGGCGGCTGGAGGTGCCCGGGTCCTCCTCGAAGACGACCGGGTCCTCGATCCCGGCTTCGTCAAGGACGAGGTTCTGCCGGGCGGTGGACTGCTGGTCGGTCGAGACCCGCTTGTAGACCAGGTTCGCCACCGAGGGGCTCCTTCCGTACGGAGGATCGGACCCTATCTGTCATCAAACCCTGTCAGCAATCACCATCGGATCTGATTGGATTCGCGGCGCCGTGAGCCCCCGGATCGCAAGATAGCCGATCCCGCCGGACGCCTGATCTGGGCATCGGACGCACTGCCCGGGGCCGTGCACGATCTGACCGCGGCCCGGACCCAGGGCTTCGGCGTAGTCGCATGACGTCCGGTTCGTGATCATCCGAGGCCGAGGAGTGTGAGGGGGCAGCGAGGGTCGCGGGCGTTGCGGCGGAGGCCGGCTGGGATGTTCTTCACCCCTGCTGTGCGGAGGGCTCCGATGGCGAGGTTGCGCCAGGTGGCCATCGCTCGGGGCGCGTTGCCGGTCCGCAGCTGTGAGGCGTCCTCGGCGAAGGTGGTGTCGCGGACGTGGTGCAGGGTCTCGATCTTCCAGTGGTCGCGGACGAGTTCGGCGAGCTGGGCCGCGGTGGCCTGTTCGGCGGTCAGACTGGTGACGGCGTAGACCGTCTTGACGGTGGTCTTGCGGGTCTTGTGGTCGGTGCGCCGGCGCTTGATCTGGACGGCCTGGCGGGCTCCGGGGAAGAGGAGGCTGTTGACGGTGGCGGCCTTGATCCGGCGGATCTCCGAGCGGCCGTGGCCGGTGCCCCGGGTGCGGCCCTGAAGCGGGATGTCCTTCCAGGGAAGGGACTTGAGCTGCTTGCGCAGCTTCTTCTGGTTGCCCTTGACGATCACGATGTAGTGGGCGCCCCGGCCGAGGAGGTGGTCGGCGTGCTCGCGCCGGGTGTGCATCGCGTCGCTGGTGACCACGGCTGAAGCCAGGTCGGCGACGGTGTCCAGCAGCGGCTGGAAGCAGGTGATCTCGTTGGTCTTCTCGCCGACGTCCAGCTGGGCCAGGACCAGGCAGGTGGCGTGCTCCAGCGCGGCGAGCAGGTGGATCTTGCGGCCGTTCGCTCTGGCCGCGCCGCGCAGGCTCTTTCCGCCCACGGCGAGGCCGCGCAGCCCGGTCGCCTTCGGGCGGCTGTCGGCGAGCCAGCGTCCGACCGCCCGGTCCAGCGCGTCGCCGTCGATGCGGGCCAGCAGCCGTCGGACTGTCGTTTCCTCAGGCAGGAACCGCTTCGGGCACAGTGGATCTGGCCGTATGCCGAGGCGTTCCAGGACGGACGGCGGGGCATCTGCGATCCACTCACCGACCGCCAGCAGAGAGGTCGCTCCGGCCAGAACCGCGCACGCGGTCAGCGCGAGTACGACGACCAGTGCGTGCCGTACGCCGCGCGGATCTCGCGGGTCGGGCACTTGGGCCAGTCGCGCCAGCAGGTCCGGGATCTCCTCGGGTACGGCCTCGGGATGCTCGCGGAGTTGGTCAAAGGCAGGCGGGATCGGCGATGATGCGTCGGCAGGCACGGTCTTCCAGTCGGATCACGGGGCGTCGAGAACTCCATGATCTTGGAAGCCGTTCCTGTCGCATTCCCCGGATCCGCCGAGCCGACGGATCGTCACGAACCGGACGTCAAGTGACTACGCCGAAGCCCTGGGCCCGGACCCACGGCATTCCCGCCGCACTCGCCGCCGACGACATCAAGTGCTGGGCGGACAAGGCGTATCAGGGCGCAGGTCTTGCTGTCCGCGTCCCGTTCCACGGCAAGACTCTGTGCGGCTGGCAGCGGCGCCACAACCGCGATCACGCCAAGATCCGCAGCCTTGGCGAACGCGCCATGGCCACCCTCAAATCCTGGTGGCTCCTGCGGAAGCTCCGCTGCAGCACCACCCGGATCAATCAGTGCCGTCATCAGAGCCGTCGTCGCCCTCGAACTCGCCACCTGATCATGATGTAAATAGCTCACGGACTCGCGATCGCCGGGCCGGTGGTCACCGAGGTGCCGTCGTAGGGGATCTCGGCGGACAGTCGCCACGGCTTGCCCAACGGCTGGCCTGACACCTGAGCACCTTCGCAAGAAGTAGGGAAAGGTGTCCTCTGACAGGGGATCTTGACCGTTTGTCAGGTGAGTTTGACCGGTGCTCGGTTCCTGTCACCCGATCTCGGCCAGCGGCCAGCGCTCGGTGAGGGACGGTGGGATCAGTGGTTGCGGAATGGTTCCCAGGGGTCGGGTAGGGGAGCGCTGGGGTCCTCGCCTGCGGTGGACAGTCCGACGTAGGCGCGGAGGGCGGGGCAGGTGCCGGGGAGTCCGTACTGGGTGAACTGCTCGTGGAGGTCTGAGCCGAACGGCACGGGCTGGAAGTCCTCGGCGGTCAGCAGCTCGGCCAGGACCTTCAGCAGCTTTTGGCGTCCTGGGGAGAGCTCGGTGAACACCGTTGTGGTGTCCGTGGGTTCGAACAGGGCTTCCAGCAGGTTCTCGGCGCGGGCTGCCAACGGGCGGGGCACGACTCCGGTCTTCTCGAGATGGGGCAGGGCGCGGACGATTTCCAGGAGGACCCCGTCCGGGTCCTCGGTGGCGCCCATCAGGTGCAGCAGGCTTCGGACGGTGTAGCTGTGCAGGTCTCCTGCATGGTGGGCGGTGGCGGACTCGGGGGCCGGCCCGGCGCCGAAGGCCGCCAGCTCGGCGGCGATGCGCTCCGCCGGCGGCAGGCCGGGCGCGGCAGCCGGGTGCGCGACCAGCAAGCGGGTCAGGGCGGTGGCGGAGGCCCAGCGCGGCAAGGGGTGCTCGTGGTTGAGGTGGTGCCGGACCCGGCCGTCCGGGTCGTGGTCGGCGAGTAGTCCGACCGCGACGAGGACCGTGGCGATGCAGCCTGGGTCCCGCTCGCCGTCGAGGCAGGCCAGCAACGGGAGCAGGGTGGCGTCGGCCTCCTCGGGGAACCAGCCGAGGAGGTACGCGGTCTTGGTGCGGATCTCCGGGTCCCGGTCGCCGAGCAGTTCGAGCAGGACGGGAAGCTGGGCGCGGACCGCGTCGTAGGAGCGCAGTGCGCCCTCGCGGGCATCGACGGGGTGCCCGGCCGCACAGTACGCCCGTCCCTCGCGCAAGTTCTTCAGCCGCTCCTCGTCGGTCTCGGCGGCGATCTGCTCGTCGTACCAGCGCAGATTTTCTTCGGGGCTGATGGCTGCGGCGCGCCACGCGGCGGTGTCGATGCCGAGCGGGAGGCTGTACTCGTCGTGCCAATCAATGGCCAGACGGGTCAGCAGCAGCAGCGCGTCGGCCCGAGCGCCGGTCGGCCCTGCGACAGCGATTCGGGCGAGGAACGGCACGGCGTACGGAGAGGCCGAGTACCGGGTGCCCTGGTGGAAGATATTGCTGAACAGGCTGCGGAAGGCGTTCTCCCGGGCCTCCTGGTCCGGCCCGCACACCGTCCGGAGCTGGCCGGGCACGTCCTCGGCGCTGCCGTAGGCGTGCCCTAGGGCTGCCCAGTCGATGTCGTCCAGCCCTGCCAAGAGATCGTCGGATCGTTTCATGATCCGTATGCTCGCAGGGACCGCTGACACCGATCCCGCAGACGAGCAGTCTCCTTGAGCCCAGCGGAGCCGAACCAGGCGCATCGTCACGGTCCGTGCTCCCGAGCAGGCTACGCCGGAGGTACGTGGGCGGGAGGCCAAGTGCTTTCCTCAGCCAGGCGGTAGCCGAGCAGCGCGAGGCCGGCGGCCGCGGCGCGCTACCCCTCCTCCCCCACCCCGCCAGCACCCGCCCCCGCCCCCGCACCCGCCCCGCACCGCCGTCACCGTCATCGGACACCAACCGCACCAGCCTCAACACCACACTCCCAACCCCTCCCACCCGGTGGCCCCTCCCCCTGGATACCTGCCACCCCTCACGAATCCCGACCACACCCGCCCCAAACCCACCCACCGAGCGAACCCCACAACCCCAGCTCACACCCCCCGCACACCCCACCAGCCCACTGAGCGAACCCAACACCCTTCAGGTACAGCGGATCCCGAACCGAAGACCCGCGCGTCATCGCCTTGGCAATGTGGTCGGGACCATCCCCGCGGGCGCGGGAAGCAATGCAGCTTGCCCCATGGATAGGTGGTGCCCTGGGGACCATCCCCGCGGGTGCAGGGAGCAAGGAGCAGGTAGCAGGTAGCAGGTAGCAGGTAGCAGGTAGCAGGTAGCAGGTAGCAGCAAGGATTCGAACCTCGATCTCCGGATCCGTAGGGACCATCCCGGCAGGTGTGGGACGAGATAGCAGAGCTCGATGCGGCACAATCCGCGTGGACACCGGCCGTCGAGCCGGACGGCGAGGTCCGCGACGGCGCCTGGGTCGCCGAACTCGACGCCGGCAGCGACTGTCTGAAGGGCTGGCCCAAGGGGATGCGGCTGATCGTCCGCAAGGAACGCCCCCACCCCGGCGCCCAGTTGCGCTTCACCGACGCCGACGGGCTGCGTTTGACCTGCTTCGCCACCAACACCACCGGTCAGAAGATCGCCCAGCTGGAGCTGCGGCACCGCCAGCGGGCCCGCGCCGAGGACCGCATCCGCGCCGCCCGCTCAACCGGCCTGCGCAACCTGCCCCTGTACGACAGCGCGCAGAATCAGATCTGGTTGGAGATCGTCCAGATCGCCCTGGACCTGCTGGCCTGGATGCCGATGCTCGCCCTGACCGGCACGGCCCGGCTTTGGGAGCCCCACCGCCTGCGACTCCGCTTGCTCTCCGCCGCCGCCCAGCTCGTCACCACAGCCCGCCGCCGACACCTCAGGTTCGCCCGCCACTGGCCCTGGACCGATGTGATCACGGAGGCGATCCAGCGACTCGCAACCCTTCCGGACCCGGGCTGACAAGCACGTTCCCATCCCTACGAGTAGCACCGCCCCACCGGAGCCGTGGAACCCGGCGCCCACCCGACGCGACAGTCGGACCGCCGTCACACCCGAAACACACCGCCGAACACAGATCGGCCGCCAACAGGAGCTGACGGCCAATCACGAAAGATCGAGGTTAGTTGATGATTTCAGCGCGGTCATCCAGACGGATTGCGGCCAGCCGGTCTCGCCACATCTGGAGAGCTTCGGGTGTCTGTCGCGTCCAGTCGGTGACCTCACCAACGATCCGGAGCGGTTCCCTGCTGCGAAAGGAGCGGGTGGGATTGCCGGGGAACTTCTTGTCGGTGACGTTGGGATCGTTCTCGAACTCCCCGGTCGGTTCGACGGCATACACGCGCGGGACCCCGTCGCCGGCAGCGAGTTCGGCGGCGAGTCCCGCGCCGTCACGCAACGCGGTGAAGTAGATGTGGTTCATCACGATTTCGGGCCGGTAGTTGGAACGGAAACCGGCGGTGAGGTGATCTCCGACCCGCAGCTCGGCCTTTGTTCCGTGAAAGAACGGACCCTCGTCCAACGCCTCGCTCATCGCTACAGGTTATCAAACCAAGCTGTCGTGACGGCGAGCAGTTCAGGACGGCCCGGACGCCGTCATCACACCAGCCACAGCAAGATCATCTACCCCTGACCAGTAGTTACGGGACAACCTTGGAGCGGGGCTCCGGCGACCACACACAGTGATGGCAGGAGCGATCTCATCGGGCCGTACGCGACACCTCGAGGTGCGACCTCACCAGTCCCAAGGCCGAACTACGAGGGTCAGCTCAACGTGTTCCTCGACTCCTCGCCATCGACGCGGGGATGGGCCGGTAGCGGAAGAGCGGACGTCGGCCGATGCCCGAACGAACTGCATCACCGGCGTCCCATTCTTCGAAGGCTCGGGGCATTCCGCCTATTTCTCGACCTCGTAGCGCAGAAGTGCCACGCCGTTTTCGAAATGGGTGGCGACCGGGTCGCCTGTCACGGTCACGGCGGGAAAGTCGCACCAGGGGGCGTCATGCAGCGAAAAGAGCTCCCCCGACACGAAGCCGCCACGCCGGTCCCGATATTTCGGCCACATCTTTCGTCGAGAGCATCCAGCCCCAGCCCGGAGGGCATCCGGCTCAAGTCCGCCACCGGGAAACAGGGCTCACCGCGACCCGCCTGTTCTGCGGAGCCCGCCTCGACTCCACGGCCGCGCAGCCCCCTCCGTCTCGCGTCGCGCAGGAGGCCATCCGGGCCACCGTATGTGTTGTTGACAACCCCGTCGCATAACCTCGTGCACGGAGACGTCAGATGCCATGGATATCCACTTCGCGGAGGCGATGGTGCTCGGTAGGGGTATGCGTTTGCTCACGGGTGCCTTGATCGTTGCCTGCGTGGTGCTGGTAGGCCACAGCGCACCAGGCGGTGACCCCTCCGCCAGATCACTGCCCGACGAAGCCGTCCGGGACGTCGTGCCGAACCGGGTCATGACGTGGAACATCTGCAATCCCTGCGAGGAGAGCAACGTCGACCGGGCTGCGGAGATTGCCACGTATGCGCCCCAGGTCATCGGCCTGCAAGAAGCGTGCGTGCGGGACGTCGAAAGCATCCGGGACCATCTGGAGGACCTCCACGGGCTGGTCTACCACGTCGAGTACGGGACGGTTCTTCGGAATTGGGGCCGCTGCGGGGGGACGCCGTGGAGTCCGGGAGCCTACGGCCAGGCGGTTCTCTCGGCGGCACCGATGACAGACGTCGTCAACGTGGAGTACCCCGACGGCGGATCCGAGGACCGTGGGTACATGGCAGTCACCACGCTTGTGGGCGGCCAGCGCTTGCGGGTCTTCAACACGCACCTTGCCGAACGACGTCAAGAGGCAGTCCGAGCGGACCAGACCGGCGTACTCGCCGCAGCCGTCGCCCGGCACGAGCGCGCGATCGTTCTCGGCGACTTCAACGCCGTGCCGGACGCACCCGAACTCACCCGGATATGGGCACTGGCCGCGGATACGGACCCCCAGTGCCGTCCCTCGCTCACCGGCAACTGCAAGCCGACCACCGACTGGCAGAGCAAGTTCGACTACATCTTCCTGCGAGGTGTCGTCCCGCTCGAGCACCGTGTGCATCCGACCCCGTACTCGGACCACCACCTGCTGCAAACCGACCTGGACACAACCTGACCGGACTTCCTGGCCCGTTCGACTGGTGATCCCGAGAGCCAAGTGCCATCCACAGCAGGTGGAGCGCCGGCCCTTGTGCGGTGTTCACCAGCTGATTCCGGCCGCCACCGGGAGGTGGTCACTGCCCGTGGCCGGCAGCGACCACGAGCTCTTCGGCTGCACGCCCCGGACCAGGATCTGGTCGATCCGCACCACCGGGAACTTCGCCGGCCAGCTGAAGCCGAAGCCTTTCCCGGCCGCCTCCTGGGCCGAGCGCAGCTGCGAGGTGATGTCGGCGAACGCGCGGTCGTCCATGGTGCCGTTCAGGTCGCCGAGCAGCACCACCCGCTCATTCCGCTCCGCGGCGATGGCCTTGCCGAGCGCGTGCGCGCCTCTGTCCCGCGAGACTGTCCAGAAGCCCGCCCTGGGATTCACCCGTGCGGACCCCAGGTGGGCCACATATACCGCCAGCGGACCCTGGTCCGTGGCCACCGTGGTGCGCAGCGCCCGGGTGTAGGCCATCCTGACGGCGACGGGCTTGGTGTCCGCCAGCGGCCCGTAGTCCATCTCGATGTCGACCGGCTGGGTGTCCGACAGCGGCAGCCTGCTCCACAGCCCCACCGTGCCCTGCACCGTGTGGTACGGGTACGCGTTCGCCAGTTCCTTCTCGTACAGCACCTTCGCCTGCGGGGTGATCTCCTCCAAGGCCAGCACGTCCGCACCGGAGGCGGCCAGGGCGTGGGCGGTGCCGGTCGGGTCGGGGTTGTCGGCGCCGACGTTGTGGCTGGCCACGGTGAGGTCGCTGCCCGGGTTGGACTTGTCACTGAGCAGCTCGCCGAAGAGGTTCAGCCACACCAGGACCGGCAGCAGCAGCGCGACCACCGCGGAGGCGGAGCGGCGCCACAGCGCCCCGGCCAGCAGCACCGGGATGCACAAGCCGAACCACGGCAGGATCGTCTCCGCCAGACTGCCGAGGTTGCCGACCCGGTTCGGGATCTTCGCGTGCAGCAGCATGACCAGGCCCAGCAGCAGCGCCAGTGCCGCGAGCACCAGGCCGCGCTTCCAGGGCCCCAGCCGGGAGCCGACACGGATCGCCCGGCGGATCGCCCGGCGGATGTCCGCGCGGCGGGTACCTGGGCCGGTGTCCCGGCGACCGTCGCCGCCCTGCCCGGTCTCCACCGTGTCCACCTGCTGAAACCGGCGGGTCGTTCTTCGTGCCGATGATGGGATCTGAGCCATGCCGCCAGTCAAGGCAGCGCGGTGTTGCCGGCATGTATGTGGTTTTCGATACGCCGACGATATGCGTCGGCTCGTAGCATCAGCGGCATGCGCGTGTTGATCGTCGAGGACGAACCGTATCTGGCAGAAGCCATCCGCGATGGCCTACGCCTGGAAGCGATCGCGGCCGACATCGCAGGTCACGGCGACACAGCTCTGGAACTGCTGAGCATCAACACTTACGACATCGCCGTCCTCGACCGAGACATTCCCGGACCGTCCGGAGACGAAATCGCCCAACGCATCGTCGCCTCCGGCAGCGGCATGCCGATCCTCATGCTCACCGCGGCCGACCGTCTCGACGACAAGGCCTCCGGGTTCGAACTCGGCGCCGACGACTACCTCACGAAGCCCTTCGAACTCCGAGAACTCGCGCTCAGGATCAGAGCGCTCGACCGCAGACGTAGCCACCACAGGCCGCCCGTGCGGGAGATCGCGGGTCTTCGGCTGGACCCGTTTCGCAGAGAGGTCTACCGGCACGGCCGCTACGTGGCGCTGACCAGGAAGCAGTTCGCCGTACTCGAAGTCCTCGTCGCTGCCGAAGGCGGTGTGGTCAGCGCCGAGGAACTCCTGGAACGCGCGTGGGATGAGAACGCCGACCCGTTCACCAACGCCGTGCGCATCACCGTCTCGGCACTGCGCAAGCGCCTCGGCGAACCCTGGATCATCGCCACCGTGCCAGGCGTCGGCTACCGCATCGACACGCAACCAGAGGCCGGACACGAGGGAGGCGAGCGTGGATAGGGCACCTGGGTTGAGCGTTCGCCTCAAACTCGCCCTCAGCTACACCGGATTCCTGATGCTTGCCGGCGCCCTGCTGCTCGCGGCGGTGTGGCTGTTCCTCCTGCGTTACGTCCCCGACCGTGCGCTCATCGTCCCCGGCTCCACCGGCACCCCCACTCATGGTGTTTTCCCCGTCCGGTCCAACCTCCTGCACGTTTTCGCTCCGCGGGCAGCCGCAGTGTTGGCATTCCTGCTGGTGTTCGGCCTCGTGGGAGGGTGGTTCCTCGCCGGCCGGATGCTCGCCCCGCTGATCAGCATCACGGGCGCCACACGCATGGCCACGAGCGGATCGCTCTCCCACCGAATCCGGCTACCGGGGCGCAGAGACGAGTTCCGCGAACTCGCCGACGCCTTCGACACGATGCTCGAACGGCTCGAAGCCCACGTCGCCGAACAGCAGAGATTCGCAGCCAACGCCTCTCACGAGTTGCGCACCCCGCTGGCGATCTCCAAGGCGCTTCTCGACGTGGCCCGCACCGATCCCCACCATGACGCAGGCGAGGTCATCGACCGCCTCCACGTCGTCAACACCCGAGCGATCAACCTCACTGAAGCACTGCTCCTGCTCAGCCACGCCAACCAGAGGTCCTTCACCCGGGAACCTGTCGACCTGTCCCTGCTCGTAGAAGAGGCCACCGAGACGCTCCTCCCCCTCGCGGAGAAACGCGGCGTCACCATCGAGACCTCCGGCGACATCACCCCCACGACCGGATCGCAAGCGCTCCTGCTACAGCTGACCACGAACCTCGTGCACAACGCGATCGTCCACAACCTGCCTGAACAGGGCACCGTGTGGGTCGATTCCAGCGTCCGCCCCCAAGCTGTGGTGCTCACTGTCGAGAACACCGGCGAGAAGCTCACTCCAGAGCTGGCCTCGACACTCACCGAACCATTCCAGCGCGGCACCGAGCGCATACACGCCGACTGCGCAGGCGTCGGCCTCGGCCTGGCAATCGTCAAGACCATCACCCACGCACACGACGGAACGCTCACCCTCACCCCGCGCTCTGCCGGCGGGATCCGCATCACCGTGGAACTACCCGCGACAGCCCCGCACCCCGACAGGTGATGCATCAGGGAAATCGACGCGCCGCCACTCTTGTGAGCAGGTCGGACCTCAAGGCGCTGATCGAAGGTATCGCGAACCGCCCCGACCTCGGGACCCCGGCCCCCGACGATCCGGCCTTCGCCGTGGGTGCCGTCGCGCGTCTACCGTCCGCTGCTCCGAGCATCGGCTCCATGCGGGAGCCGACCGCGCGGGCCGGCTGGTCGTGGCTGGAACGGCCGCAGGTGTGGGGCACTTCCACAGCTGTACGGACTACACCGCTGGGCCGGGCGGGCCGGGCTTGCGCTCCGGATCGTCGAGCAGGATCGTCAAGTGGCGGCCGACGTGCTGGTCCCATCCGTCGGGGCCGAGGGCCAGTGCCTCATTGCGCAACCGCCTGACGTCAGCGGTCAGGCTGCCCAGGTCGAAGCCCTGCACGAGCCGGCCGACTGCTTCGCGGAAAGCTGCGTCCGTGCAGTCGCCGCGCTGCCAGATCATCACGGGTACACCGGCCCGCAGCCCGGCCAGCAGTTCGCGGTGGCCTGTGCCGGAGTCCTCCGACGGCGGCCGACTGAGGATCAGGATCACCACGCCGGGGTCCTCTTTGAGTTCGCGCTCAAGGCGGAAGAAATGGGAGCCGTCCGGGCTCGGCTTGCTCCAGTGGGCACGACACCGCTCGGGATGTTCCCTCAACTGCCGCCATCTGCTGTGCCAGGGGCGGTGCCAGGCAGGCCGCTGTAGGCGCTCCAGGCTACGCACCACCACCTGATAGTCCAGGGCCAGCGGAGTCGGGTAGGCAGAGTCGGACTCTTTCCACCACCATTCGACCGGTTCGTTGACCAGCTCCCACGGCAGGACGAACTCGAGGACCACAGGCCGGCGCAGATCGGCCCACCTCGCCTCGACCTCCTCGATCAGCCGCTCCACAGCGCCCGGCAGCTCTTCCCGGTTCAACCGGGCAGTCTTGCCGCGTACGGGGTGCCAGCCTTCCGGATCGGACTGGTACCAGTACGAGAGGTAGAAGTGCTCTGGCTCAAGGCGATCTGGCTCGACCTGGATGAGTACATACGCAGGTACGAGGGACGGCGCCGGCTGCGGGAATCCCGTGTGCTGCCAGTCCGCCAGCGGGACGGCCAGGCCCAGTTCCTGGGCTCTGTCTCGATTGAAGCGGCGCACCAGTTCGGCGGCGTCCGTCCGGCCTTCCTCCATCAGCCGGTCGGCAGCCAGCGCGAGAAACGCCATGCTGGGCGGGAGCTCTCCGACCCGAACGTTCTCGCCGGCCAGCCGCAGGAAGGTCTGCCACGCCGTCCGGCACCACCAGGGCAGTTCCTGAACCCGGGACCGGCTCGCGCGCCGCGCCATGGCATCCAGGTCCGAGAACCACAGGGTCGACAGCACGGGCCGTAGGTCGCCGAGGTCCGCGTAGTCGAAGAAGTCGATGGCTTCCCACTCGTCCACGAGCGGCCACAGGGCGGCGACAGTGGGCGACTGCTGCTCGACGTATTCCAGCGACCGGCACAGACAAGAGAGCCCGTCCACCACAGTGGTGCACGCTCTCACCACTGCGCTCAGCCAAGGACGCAGCCTGTCCCCGACGTGCGGCTCGACGGGCGAGCCGAGTTCATCCGCGAGCAGGTCGCGCCAGACCTCTCGGGAGGTGGCTTGCCCCACCGTGGGCGAGCCTGCGAGTACGTTCACGATGCTGACGACCAGCTCGTTGCGCACACGCTCCCGACTTCTCTCGTTCCGGGCCAGGTCCGACCTGGGTCTGTCGCCCGACAGTAGGAGGTCTTGGTCGCTCGAGGGTTGTCCGTGCTGAGGATCGGGTCGAGGGATGTGTGATTCGCCGCGCAGGACGATCTCCGCGAAGGGCCGGCCTGGCGTGTCCAGGGTGTGATTGCCCTGGCCGGAGGGCAGCACGGCGAGAGCCGGTGTGTCCCGGGCATCGCCGGCATGGGCCGCGAGATAGGCGGAGACCTCGTCGTGGACGCGGCTGGTGTCGGAGCGCCGCAAGGTGCCGCGCAGGACCTCTTGAACTCCCTCCACGAACTCGTACTCAGAGGTGGCCGAGATCGGACGGGTGTGTTGGAGGAGGCCGCTGAGGAATACCTCCGCCAGGTGGGCGGGGCGTGATTCGGGGAGCATGACGCGCTGCACAAGTCGCATGACGGGAAGCGTGAGCGGTACTCCGGCCAGGCAGCCCGCGAGGCGGTAGGCCTGGGGGGAAGCGTGTGCACGAAACTCACGAACCAGGCTCAGTGGGTCGTTGGGCGGGGGTTCAGGAGGGACGATGCCGCTGTCGGATGTGGTGGCGGCATCACGGGTGGTGCCGGTCGTGGTGACGACTGCCGGGATTCCACCGGGGACGGTCGCGGTGACCAGGTGAGTCCACGGGGTGAGCCAAGAGGGGTCGAGTTCGAGGACAGGCACAGGAATGCCTGAGGCCGGTCCACGGAGGAGGGCCGAGCTGTCGGACGAGGTCACGCGGAACGTGGAGTTGGCGCGGCCAGGCGTGTCGGTGTGCAGGCGGACGCGCTCGGGGCGTAGTCCGGTGCGTCGCCAGAGCCGTTGAGGGAGGGGTTGGACGATCGCCAGTGGGCCGCTGTGTCCCCACAGTTCGAGGAGGCGGTCGGCGCGTCCGTCGTGCCATAGGGCCGATACGCAGTCGCTGACGCACCAGATGGCCTGTCGGCCGGTCGGATCGAGTATCTCCCGGGGGCTGTGGAGCGCGCTCGTCGGTATCGCCTGGGGATGGAGGCCGGTCGAACCGTCCGGCGCGGTGTGCAGATGCCAGAGGCGGATGTCGCGGAAGGCGCCCGTGCGCTGGAGCAGGGCCATGAGCTCGCTCACGAGAGAGTGCCAGACGGTCATGGTGGGCCCTGTCTCCATGACGAGAGCGAGGCTGAGCCAGCGTTCGGGCTCGGGGCGGGTTGCCGGGAGGAACAGTCGCTCTTCTGCGCTGCGCTCGGCCGTGGCGGTCTCGTCGAGGAGCACGCGGTGGCGAGAGGGGACCTGGCGCTTGAGCGGGCGTAAGGCTCGCAGGAGTTCGAGCTCATGGGTGAGTGCCGGGGCATCGGCGACGCGGACGGCGACGGCGAGTGTGGAGCCGTCACCGACCGCTGGAACCGCCTTGGCGGCGGTGGGGGCATGCAGGGTGGCGGGTGTGACCCGGTTGGTGGGCCTGGCTGCACGGGGCGCACGGGTGGCCTGGTCGCTGTCGGGTGCAGCCGGGGGTACGGGCTTGGGTGCACTCGTGCTTGCCGGGTCGGAAATGTACGTGGCGAGCCACAGTGCTTCCGCTGCTTCGCGGGCGGTGGGCTCGACCCCGATTCCCTCAAGTGCGGCCAGGACTCGGTCGAAGTCGGTACTCATGTAGCCGGCGGCGAGAGGTGGCCGAAGAGCTGGTGGGCGAGTTGTTCTCGGTCACCGCCGCCACGGGCGGCGTGGAAGGTGAGGTACAAGGCGTTCAGCAGGTGGTCGGTGGCCAAGTCGTCTGCGTCGCGCCGGCGCAGGAACTCCGTCACCAGGACGGCGGCCTCCGTGCTGATCTCCGGATCGAGCCGGGCTTCGACGATGCGCATCAGTTCGTCGTGGTCCGGGGGCAGGATCTGGAGCGGAACGCAACGGCGCAGGAACGCGGGTGGGAATTCGCGTTCCTGATTGCTCGTGAGGACGACAAAGGGAAAGGCCCGGCAGCGGACCCGCCCGCCTTGTACGACAACGCCGTCGACGTCACGGTCGGCGGTGGACACGCTGACCTCTGTCTGTTCGCCCCGGGCGGCACGCTCGAGTTCGGGGATGGTGAACTCGCCCTCCTCGAAGGCGTTGAGCAGGTCGTTGGGGAGATCGATGTCGCTCTTGTCGATCTCGTCGATCAGCAGGACGCGGGGTTGCTCGCGAGGCAGCAGAGCGGTGCCCAGCGGGCCGAGGGTGATGTAGCGGCCGATGTCGGTTTCGGCGTCATCCTGTTCCTTCGCGGTCGAGACGTCGTGGAGGCGCCGGATGGCGTCGTAGGTGTACAGCCCGTCCTTGAGCGTGGTACGGCTGGTCACGGGCCAGCGGAGCACCGGGCCGAGGCCCAGCTCGTGGGCGACGGCCAGAGCCAGGGTGGACTTGCCGACGCCGGGCTTGCCGGTGACGAGCAGGGGGCGGCGCAGGTACAGGGCTGCGTTGACGAGGTCGAACACCTGCGGGTCAGCCTGGTAGAGCGAAGCGCGCACGATGTCGACGGGCGACCATGCGGGCAGTTCGGCGGTGATGGGGGGACCGCCGTCGAAGGCTCGCCATGACTGTGGTGGAGGAAGTCGGGTGATCCCGTCGTGGGGTGCGTTGGTTCCTAGGAAAATCCGCCAGTCGGTCAACTCGGCTGCCCTCCTTGGGCGGTGTGCTGGGGAACCCGCAGGGCGGGGCCGTCGCCGGGCAGTTTGCGGGTGGCGTCGTCCCACAGCAGTACGACGTTCTCCCCGCAGTGGCCGGGACTGGTGGCGGTGGCGGCATCGACGCGCAGCTTCATGATCAACTCCGGGAGGTTGCCGATACTGCTGCTGGCGAGTTCCGCGTCGACCGCGTCGCGAAAGTCCACGCCGGCGCATGCCCCGGAAGCTTCGTCGGCCCCGGAAGTGGCTCTCTCGTCCTGACCCGGCGTGCGCCTGAGGCGGCACTGCGCCGAGCATCCGGCGCGTGTCCACACAGCCACCGGGATGCCCGCGTACAACGCCGTCTCGAGCACGTGCTGACGCTCCGTGGCGTCCGGGCTGAAGGGGAGCGCCAGCACGGACAGGGCCGGCCGCTGCTGCAACCGGGCGTAGAACTGCTCGGGGCGCATGTCACTGTGACAGTCCACCCAGTCCATCGTTGCCGGACCGCCGTCGAGGCAACCATGGCGCAGACGTCGCCATCGCGCTGTCCAGGACGGGTACGTCTCCAGTTTCCGGTCCAGGACGCGGAGCACCACGGGGTACTGGCGACTGACCGGCGCCCACGACTGTGACAGGTACCAGGAGTCGACGTCCACGGCACTCAACTTGGCTGCGGGCAGCGCGAATTCCATGAGCACATTGCTGCTGATCTCCGCGAGGTCCCCCACTGCCGGCGGGACCACGGCCCGGAACTGTTCCTGTGCCTCGGCGAGGGTGAGCGGTCGGTCGTCGCACAGGACGGCGTAAGGCGGCTCGTTCACATCCGGGTACTTCCATACGCGAAGGAAGTAGTGCTCACTGTCCGGACCTTGTGCGTCCAGGTGCACGCTGATCGCTGCGACACGGTCGCTCGAAGCCACCGAGAGTCCGGCTGTGGGAGGCGGCGCGGACACACCCAGCCGATGGGCCACCAGACCGATCAATCGCGTGAGCGGACCGACGCCCTTCGGCGGGGCCGCATCGGCGACCTGCCGGATGAACATCAGAAGTGGATGCGGTCCGTCCAGCATGGCCGGTGCGTCCGCGACCTCCCGGAGCACGTCGGCCATGTTGTCGAGAGGGCCGGACGGCTCACCGTAGTCGCGATGGACCGAGCGCCAGTACAAGGCGGCGGGCGCCAGACCGCAGCGTTGAGCCGAGCGGAGCAGCATTTCTTCCTCGCGCAGCGACAGTACCCCGCCCGGCGCGTACTCGTGCTGGAGCGCAGCGCGCAGCCGCCAGAGCTCCGTGTCCAACGGATTCGGGGCCTTGTTCGCCTGCCACAGCTCAGGAAACTCGGCCCGTATCGTGGACACATCGAGCGCCAGGCCGCCCATGTCGAGGTTCTCCCTGCGGGTGGTGGTGACGACCCCGCACACCTCACCCCGTTCCAGGTCGAGCAGCGGTCCGCCCGACTTCCCAGGGGCCAGCTCGCCGTTCTTCAACTGAAGGAAGACCTGGCCGGTGCCGTCGAATTCTTGCGGCCCCTCGTACTCCACCGCACTGACTCCCAGTCTCGGAGTCCGCTCGTAGACCGTGCTGTAGCCGGCAGCGTACAGCCGCTGTCCCAGGCCCGGCGACTGTGCGGCCATCGGGATCCATGGGTGATCCGGCACCGGCTCGTCCAGCTGGATCACTGCCAGGTCCGGAGGCGTCCACAAGTCCTCGCCGCTGTGTGTCGGCGGCAACGCAACCACGGTTCCCTCGGCGTGGCCGCCCCGCCAGGTGGCCTGGGCCCGCCCGGCGGTCGCCCGGCCACCTCGCTCAGGCGGCAGTGCGACGACATGAGCGCACGTGACAACGAGGCCACGTCCCGCGAAGAATCCGCTGCCCCCGCGCAGCCCAGGACCGCTGACTCGAACGACGAAGCCGCCCAGTAGGTCGAGGACTTCTCGTGAACCGGTGTCCATACGCGTCACCGGCCGCCGGATACCGAACCGTTCTGCCACTCCAGGCGTACGCGCAAGGTGGCTGTGGCCTCCCCGCCGACCAGCAGGCACACCACCTGCGAGCCCTTCAGCGCGAACTCGAGTCCGAACTCGGCCTCCACCACATCAGGTCGCACCGACTGGAGCGCGTCCTGCACGGTGGCCGCCACTCCTCGCAGCGCGGTGCTCACCGCCGTGAAGGAGAGAGCGTCACGGAGCCCGATGTTCGACGGCCCGCCATGCTCGTGATCCAGATCGTCCCCGCTGACCGACACCGGCAACGCTCGTACCAACAGCGCGCCGCCGTCGGGCAACTCCAGTTCGACGACCTCCGCTTCCCCCATCTTTCCCCCGTAAGTCCGCGCCGGCGTGCCGAGGTCATCGTGGCAGAACCGTCCCCCTCGGGGCACCACTTCCTCCGAATCCCACAACGGCCCCGCAACTCATGGAGCCGTACAAGACTTACCGGCTGGGCACTGCCGACCGCCTGGAGCCGAGGCTCAACGGATAGCGTCCGACTCCGTGGAAGATGTGAAAATCGTTGTTGAGCGCCGTTACGTTCCGGAACCGATCGACTATGAGCGTCTTGTCTCGCTGGTCGAGTCCACCGGCGAACGCGTCGTGCTCACCGAGGCCGATGTGCCGGTGAGCGTGCTGTTCCCGGCGCGGGTGGTGGCCGAGCTGGAGCACTGGGCCCGGGCCGACCACCCCACACCCGCACCGATGCCGCAGGCCCCGGAAGAGGAGGAGGCGAACGAGACGACGTGGGACGTCGGACGACTGCGGGTCGAACCGTTGGCCCGCCCGCAGGAGTACGGGCCCTACACCCGGTACGTGCGCGCCGATGGCAGGCGCGTCAGCTTCGCCCGGGCCGGGACGGTGGTGGCCGTGCAGATGACCGCCGACGAGGCGGCATGGTTCGTGGACAGAGCCATGCATACGCGCCAGGGATTCATGGACCCCAAGCAGGCGGCGGCATTCGAAGAATTCCTGGCCCGACAACCGTCGGCCGGCGATCAGTGACTTGGGACGGGCCCAACCACGGACGACGCTCGGACCGGCCAACGCACTGCTCATTCACAACGGGGGCACGTCGGCCGCCCGGAGTCATGCCGGCCGTTTCCGGGGCCCGTCCCCGTTCCGGTTCCGCCAGGCACTGCGGTGGGCGCGGGCCGCCGATTCTGCGTGGCGCAGGGCCGGGTCCGGGACGCGCGGACGGCACAGGGTGTCCAGAGTGGTCAGCATGTGCTGGGCGAAGCGGTGCCCGAGGGGAGTGAGGGGGTCGGAGGACGGTGTGACGGTCGTCGCCCCGCGGGCGGCCGGGCGCCAGCGGGCGAACCGGGCGTGTGCGACGGCGCGCAGCGGGCGGCTGCCTGTGAAGTCTTCCCAACGTCACGCGCCCAGAGCAGAGCAGCTCCGTCCCCCGGACACTCACCGCTTTCGTGTGAGGACCACACGTGGGAGTCCGCGTCGCGATCCCTCGGGGAAGGAGCGAGACGCCGAAAGCAGGTCAGCGCGGCTTCGCGGAGTGGCGGAGGAGGCGGGACCATTCGCTGAGCAGGGCGTCGACCGTGTGGGGCAGGTAGAGGCCGTCGTCGAAGACCGCGTCCAGGCCCGCGGTGCCCAGCGGGCTCGTCCACGGGGTGAGGGCGAGGGGGAACTGGAGAGTGCGCGCGTGGACGTAGCGGGTCGTGGCGCGCGTTCCCGCGAAGTCGATCTCGCGTGTCTCCGCGTCGTCGAGTCCGAACGTCGTGGTCACGGCCGAGCCCCTCGGCAGGACGGAGGCCAGCTCGCCGAGGGAGATCTGCCGGTGGGACAGCGCCGTCGCCATCGTGGCGTGTACGGCGGTCACCGTCTCGGAGAGCTCGGCCGCCGGCCGCAGCAGGATCGGCAGGAGGCCCAAGTGGCAGCCCACGGAGGGAGAGACCCCTGGGACTCGGCGCGTCGAGACGACACCGGTGAGGAACTCCTCGGGTGCTCCGACAGCGTGCGCGGCGTGGGCGAAGGCGCCGATGATCCTCGCGAACCGGGTGACCGTGCCGCTCTCGGGTGCGCTCCGGTCCGGGCGCAGCACATCGTAGGGAAGTTCCAGGCGCCGATGCACCGGCCGTCCGGAGGGGGACGCGCCCTCACGCCGCAGCCAGGTCGTATGGGCCGGGGCGACGCCCGCGAGAGCCGATCTCCAGTACGCCAGCGTGGCGGCTTCCGCCGGGCCCGGACCGGCTTGCGGACCGAACGCCGCTGCGCCCGTGGTGTCATCCGCAGCCCCTTCCGGGGCCCCGTCCGGGCTGCGGTACCAGTGGGCCAGATCGTCGATGACCGTCTGTATGGCGGGGGCGTCCACCGCGTGCTGGTGGAAGGCGACCACCAGCCGGTCCCGGCTCGGGCCGCGCAGCAGGGCCAGGCGGATCGGCAGGTCCGTTCGCACGTCGAACGGCCGCTCCGCGAAGGCTCGTTCACTCGCTTCCGCGCCGGTCCGGGTCTCCGCCGGGCCGACTTCCTCGAACTCGAACGGGGTGGGCCAGTCCTCCGGGTGGTGGACGAGGATACGGTCACGCCTGCGCATCAGGAGTGCGCGCAGAGCCGGGTGCCGGGCGATGGTGCGCCGCAGGGCGTGTCGCAGTCGTGCGTGGTCCAGCGTGCCGGTGACGTCGAGGGCGATCGTCACGTTGTACGCCGTCGGGTCTCCGAGCCGGCCGGCCAGCCAGATCTCGGACTGCACGGTGGATGCGGGGAGCAACCGCGTCGTTCTCTCCCCGGATGCGCCGGCGGGCACGGACAGGACGGTCGGGTCGCTCGGGACGGTCGGGACGTGGGAGCCGGAGGGGGCGGTCGGGACGGAGGGATTCGCCTCGTGGGGCGAGCGGTTGTCGTCGGCCTCCTCCCAGCGGCCCGCCCGCAGCTGACCGGCCAGGTCGGACACGGTCGCTCCGGCCAGCAGCCGGTCGATCCCGGGCGCGCTGCCGAACTCGGCCGCCAGCCCGGTCATCAGGGTCATCGCCTGCAACGAGCTGCCGCCCAGGGAGAGGAAGGAATCCGATGCAAGGACCTCCTCCAGGCCCAGCACCGCGGCCAGGCGTCCGGCGATCCGTGCCTCGTCCGCCGTCAGCGCGGGTTTCGGGGCCGACAGGACGGCCGGGGCTGCTCGGTCGGCTTCGCGCTCGGCGGGCCGCTCGGCCAGGGTTCTGCGGTCGATCTTGCCCGTGCTGGTGCGGGGCAGCGCCTCGCACAGGACGATGCGGCTGGGCACCACGGCCTCCGGCAGGCGGCGGGCCAGTGCACTGCGCAGGGCGTCCGGGTCCACGGTGGCCCCCGGCGCCGGTACCGCGAACAGCGCCATGGCCCGCGTACCTCCGGGCGCGTCCACGGCCACGGCGGCGACTTCGGCGAGGCTCGCGGCGCGGTCGGCGAGGATCTCGATCTCGCCGGGCTCCACCCGGTGTCCGCTGATCTTCACCTGGTCGTCGATCCGGCCGCGCAGGAGCAGTTCGCGGCCCTCGATCCGACCCAGATCGCCGGTGCGGTAACCCCAGCGTCCCCCCAGCGCTTCGATCGGGCCGAAACCCGCGCCCGACTCCGTGGACGCCGGCCCCAGATAGCCCAGCCCCACCGGCGCGCCGACGACGCTCACCTCGCCCTCGTCGCCGACCGGTACGACGGCGCCCGCAAAGTCCAGCAGGGCGACGACGGTGTTGTCGAGAGCGACTCCGGCCGACGGCGTGCGCGGCCAGCCGGCCGGATCGCCGGTGAGGATCGCCTCCGTGACCACGTGGGTCTCCGTGGGGCCGTACTGGTTCGTGAGCCGGATCGGCCGGGCGCCACCGCCCAGGAGCCGCTCCAACGCGGCTGTCACATACGGCTGTTCGCCGGCCGTGGAGATCTCGACGAGACTCGGCAGCAACGCCTTCTTGTACTCCGCCCATTCGGCGAAGGGGCGGAGCGCCGAGAACGGCAGATGGAGCCGCTGGACATGCCGGTCCTCGCAGAACCGCAGGAGGTATTCGACGTCCGCCCGGCGGGACTCGTCGAGCACCAGCAGCTCACCTCCGGTGGTCAGAGTGCCGAGCACCTCCGTGAGGAAGACGTCGAAGCTCACCCGGGAGAACTGGACCGTACGGGCCCCCACGCCCACGCTCGCCATACGCCGTAACCAGGAGACCAGATTCGACAGGGCACGATAGGGAAGCAGGGCTCCCTTGGGCACGCCGGTCGAACCCGACGTGAACAGGATGTAGGCGGGATCGTCGGGGGCGGGCAGCGGCGCGGTGGCGGGAACCTCCTCCCCCGGCTCGGGACGGCGCAGATCCACGGCTTCGGCGCAGTCGAACGGCACGTCGCCGCAGGCGAGTACGCAGGTCGCACCGACGGCCCGCAGGGCGGCCCGGGAACGCTCCAGCGGATGGTGCACGTCGATCGGCACATACGTGGCTCCCAGCCGCAGGATGGCCAGCAGGGCACCGACCGCGTGGAGGCCGCGCTCCGTGTACACGGCGACCGGTGTGCCGGGGCGTACCCCTCGGCGGAACAGCCGAGCTGCCAACTCCTCCGCCTTGGCATGCAGTTCGAGATAAGTGCAGGCCTCGCCACCATGCCGGACCGCCGTCCGCCCGGGGTGGCGTTCGGCCTGGGCGCGGAACATGGCGTACACGTGGTCGGGGACAGGGCTCATGGCTCCGGCGATGATCGACAGACCGGGCTCCGGCATCGACTTCCCCTTCGTTCCTTGCGGTTGGACGGCATCCCGCTCGGGGACCTGCCACTTCGGGAAACCTCTTCGGGAAACCTCTCGGGGAACCGGGGATCGCGCGGCAGGGCAACGCCCGCCACCCGGGAGGGCAACAGCGGCCGGCTCCCCCTGGGCAGCAGGCGCCGCCCTACCGCCCCTTGTCGCCCGTCACGCTTCTCAGCGCGCCGTGGAGGGCTCTCGCGCCTCCGCGGTGACCCCGTCGTCGCCCCCGCCCTTCTCCGCGCCCGGCGCGGACCGGCGGATCTGCGGCAGCGTGACCATCACGGCGGCGCTCGCCACGGTCCACACCACGCCGAACCACAGCAACGGTGCGGCCCCGACCCGGTCCGCGGTCGGAGCCGCCCACCAGTAGCCCACGGTCATGGAGAGCACGGTCGCCACACCGTCGTACGCGCTGACGCGGGACATCGCATCGGACGGCACATCGGCCTGGAGGCTGCTCGTCCAGAGGATGTGCAGCAGCGCGAATCCCGCGCCGGACAGCAACGAGCCCACGACCAGGACGTAGACGGGCGCGCGCAGCGCGAGGAGGCCGGCGAAGGCTCCCAGGCCGAACGTACAGAAGACGGACGCCAGCAGCGGCCTGCGGAAGCGCAGCCGCATTCCCACGAATCCGCCGAGGAGTGAGCCGACCCCTTGCGCGGCCATGACGGTGCCCCATTGGGCGGCACCGTTCTCCTTACCGCCGACGAAGGTGATCCCCAGCACCATCACGGGCCCCAGGACGAAGGTGGACGCCAACGACGTGTAGGCGAGCAGGGACCACAGCCAGGTGCGGGAGCTGAACTCACGCCACCCGTGCCGCAGTTGGTGCCAGAAGCTCTCGTCCTCGCGAGCGGGGTCCGTGGCGGAGGACGAGGTGCGCACTCCGGCCAGGAACAGCGCGCTGGCCAGGAAGGTGGCCGCGTCGATGGCGATGACCCAGGCCGGCTCGGTCCAGGCCACGAGCGCGCCGGCGACGGCCGGTCCGAACAGCGAGCCGATCGAATTGAGGGTGGAGCCGAGGGCGTTGGCCTCCTGGAGGCGCTTGCCGGAGACGACCTCCGGGACGAAGCCGTGGAAGGCGGGGTGGAAGAACGCGGCGGCGACCGAGAGCACCGCGGCGAAGGCGACGAAGCCGCCCAGCGGCATACCGACGGTCAACAGGATGACCACCACGGTGATTTCGATGGCCGCGCGGACCAGGTCGCTCCCGATCATGGTGACCCGGCGGCCCCACCGGTCCGCGAGCACACCGCCCGCCAGCAGGAACACCATGAGGGGCGCGGTCTGCGCGCCCAGCACCAGGCCCACCCCGCTCGCCCCGCCGCCGTGCTCCAACACGGCGAAGGACAGGGCGATGGGCATCATGCTGCTGCCCAGCACCGAGGCGGCCTGCGCGCAGAACAACCGTCGCAGGTTGCGCTCGCGCAGTAGGTCCAGAGGTAGTCGAGCCGCCAGACCGTCGGTCATCGCATGTCCCCCGTCGGGTCCGTTTCCGGACCGCGTGCGTGACTCACCCGTCCGCTCCTCTCCCGGCCTGCCCAGCGCACCCGCGCCACGCAAGCCCTATGTTTCCGAACGCGACGCCGGACAGAATATGTGAGTTCGATCGGGTGATCACCAGTCCTTGGGAATCTTCACACCACTGTCGTCCTGCCTTGCCAGGCAAGGCAGTTGGCGCAACGCGACCAAACCCTTGCGCGGCGCGTGATCGCTCCACTACGGTCCTGCCCGTCTGTTTCGCTCCACCTGGCCTGCGAAGACCACTCGGGTGACGTCGGGTCCGAGCGACTGGCCGGCTGTCCCGTACGACCCGAGCGAGCGAGGAGTCGGCCGTCCTGTGGAACGCCACGAAACCGAGCTGGTCCTGGTCGAGTTCAGCGCCGGCACCTCGGGCGTCGCCGACCTCACCTGGGGTCAGGAACAGGTGTGTCTGTGGATGGAGAACTCCGCCCCTCACATAGAGCACATGAACCTCGATGTGCTGATCGAGTGCGAGACGGGCGCGAGGACGACGCTCGACGACGTCCGTGAGGCTCTCCGGGTGGTGATCGAGCGCCACGAGTCCCTGCGGACGCGGCTCAACGTAGAGAAGGACGGTGGGTACCGGCAGTTCGTCTGCGCGAGCGGGAGGGTCCCTGTCCAGGTCCACCACTGTGCCGCCTTCGAGGCGTCCGAGGCGGTCCTGGAGGAGCTCAGACGCCTTCCTTTCACGGTGTTCGAGTGGCCCCTGCGCGTCGCGGTGGTCACCGTCTCGGGCATCGTCTCCGGTGTGGCGTTGTGTCTCTCCCATGTCGCGACCGACGGCTGGGGCATCGAGGTGATCGCCGGTGACATCAGAGAGTTGTTGGCGGCGGCGCCGGAGGAACGTGACGTCCTGTCCGCCCGACCGCCCCGCCCTCTGGTGCAGCCGCGGGAGCACGCCGCGGCGCAGCGCCGGGCCGGCGGCCGGAGCGAGGCCCGGGCCGAGGCGTTCTGGACCGCCCAGCTCTCGCGCTTCCCCAACGACCGTTTCCCCTTCCCCCTGCGGACTCCCGAATCCCCTCGGTTCCCGAAGATCACCATGCGCTCCCGAACGGCGGCGCGCGCGCTGGCGGAGGCGGCTTCACGCCACGGCACAACCGTCAACGCCGTGCTGACCGGCGCCCTCGCGGTGCTGATCAGCGCGATCAGCGAGCTGGAGGACGTCACGTTCCGGCTCTTCTGCGCCAACCGGACGTCCGTGGAGAGCCGCAACTCGGTCGGCACCTTCTTCCAGACCATCCCGGTGGCCCTCACGGTCGCGGACCTCCCTTTCCGGGACATCGCGCACGCGGCGTGGCAGGCGTCCCTGCGGGCCTACCGCGTCGGCGAGCGCGACCCGCGCCGGCTCGACCGGGTCACCGAGTCGGTGGCGTCCGTCCGAGGAGTCGACCTCGACCTCGAGTGCTTCCTCAACATCCACGGATACGGCGGTCAGGAAGAGAGTGAGACCCTGACGGCCCAGGGGACGGCGCACGAGCTCACGGCCTTCGACGACGACGGCGGCATCGAGGAGTGGGAGCCGGGCAAGTTCTACGTCGACGTATGGCGTGTGTCGGGGTGCTTGGAGGTCACGCTCTCCGCGGACACGGCACTCTTCTCCCGCGACCGGCTCACCGGCTTCCTCACCTGCCTGGAGGACATCCTCCTGAGGGCCGCCGCCGGCGATGCGCCTCGACCGAAGGACCTCGTCCGGGACGCCGAGGCACTCGCCGGGCTGCGGCGACGCGAGGGTCTGGTGCTCGTGGACGGCTGCTGGGTCGATCCGGCCGAGGTGCAGGCACTGCTCACGCAGGCCCTGTCCCCCCGGTCCGCCCAGGTCTTCCTAGAACCGGGCGCCACCGGCAGCCCGCGTCTGACGGCGTACCTCGTACCCGCGCACGCGCAGCGGCCACCCGGGCCGCCGGAGGTGCACCGGCTGCTGCTGGCCGCCCTGCGCGGGCGCAGGTTCGTGATGGCCCCGCACCGGTACGTCGTCTGCGCGGCAGGGCCCGACGGGCCCGCCACGCAGGAGGAGTGGCGCCGGTACGACGTCCTCGCGGAGGGTCCGGGCCGGGAGTCCCCCGCCCGGCATGACCCGGACACGACCCGGACATGACGGGGCTCACCGCCTTGTGGCCCCGACCCGCGCCAGGTCCGTCAGACGTCCCCGGAAGCCGTTCGCCAGGGCCTCGGCCGTACGGCGTCCGTGATACGTCGTCTCATAGCGCAGCGCGCCGGTCAGCCGGCCCGACTCCATGGTCAGGCCGACCGAGAGAGTGGCCGCGCCGGCCAGGGAGGACTGCGGTGTCGCGTATTTGAGCCGGGAGAAATCCTGGTGGTAGGGGGCGAGGCCGGTGCGCAGTCCGTGCATGGGTAACTCGTGTTCCCGTCGGTCGACGATCCAGCCGGTCACCCCGTACAGGCGCAACTCCGCGTGCGCCAGGGCGTGGCGGAAGAAGGCCGCGTCGCCCTGGCGGCCCAGGACGGTTTCGGCGAGCCGGCCGAACGGCAGGTCGACCGCCGCCGAGGCGTCCCTGATGCGGCCGTCGACCTGCCGGAACAGTCCGCTCGGCGAGGCCCGCCTCAGATCCACCGGCACCTGGATCATGTTGGAGAACAGGCCCAGGGCGGAGCGGGTCTCGGGGCGCAGACGGCCGTGCGAGGGCGTGGAGAGGATCAGCCGCTCGCGGCCGTAGAAGCCGCCGAGGGTCCGGGTCAGCGCCGCCGCGAGCAGCGCGTACAGGGAGACCCGCTCGGCGCGGGCCGTGCGCAGCAGCCGCCGGGATTCTTCGGCCGACAGGTCCAGGGGAACGCTTTCGTAGTGGTGCTGGAGCGGGAGGAACCCGGTGGTGCGGCCGGGCAGGAGGTCCCCGGAGCCGTGGGCGCGCAGCCGGTCCGCCCAGTCCGCCAGGCGGGACGCGGTGTCGAGGCGGGCCTGAGGAGTGTTCTCGGCGCGGACGAAGTCCACGTAGGAGAAGGGGGGTCGGCCTCCGTCGGCGACGGGAGCGGCCACGCGGCGGTTGTAGAAGTCGGCGAGGTCGCGCAGGTAGACCTGATGGCTCGGCTCGTCGAAGACCATGTGGTGGAAGCTGGTCAGCAGGACGTGGTCGTCGGCGGCCAGCCGCAGCAGGGTGGCCCGGGACAGCCATTCGGTGACGTCGAAGGGGCGCGTGGTCAGGTCGAGGAGGATCTCGTGCAGTTCCCGTCGGCGCAGTGCGTCGCCCAGGTCCACCGTGTCCAGGGGGAACGGCTCCGGGCGCAGGGCCTGCCGTGGTCGGACCACCCGCTCGACCGGCGTCCCGGTGTCGAGCAACCGCAGTCGCAACGCGTCATGGCGCAGGGCGACCTCGGCGAGTGCGTCGCGTAACGCGCCGACGTCCAGGGGACCCCGCATACGGAGGGTGGTGGAGCAGTCGAGGGAGACGGCCTTGGGGTAGGGCTCGTCGTAACACCTCTCCCACTCCCAGCACCACTCCTGGCGCGAGGAGAGAGGAAGTCCCTGATCCGGCCCATGTGATGTCGCCGTCATGACCTGCCTTGGAGAAGACGTCCGAACGCTGTCGACGCTACCCGCGGCGCAGGGCAAAGCCCCTCGTCAAAGCGGTCATGCCACACAACTGTAAAACTCCGGATGGGAGTGAACGGGGTGCGTTATGTTCCTGCCATGGCGGATGTGGACACCTCGGCAACGCGGCAGGGTCCGAACGGACTCGACGGTCTCGCGGCGGCCCTCGCGCAGGCGTGGCACGGCGTGCTCGGCTCCCTCCCGGAGGAGGACTCGGACTTCTACAACGCCGGAGGCACCTCGATCGACGCGGCCCGGATCGCCTCGCAGACCGCCGAATTCGCCCCGGACGTCGAGGACTTGGACGTCACGCTGATGACCGCGCTTCTCGACGAGGCGCGCTTCGGGGACGTACGACGGCTGGGACTGGAGTCGATCGACCACGCACGGAGTGGGTCTGCCTGACCGAGCGACGGTGGCACGGCCGGGCCGACCGTCCGGTCAGCCGCGACCGGTCGCCAGGTCGGTCAACAGGTCGGCCACGAACCGTTCGCACCACTGCGCACCGAAGCACCGGCGGTCGTAGGTGAGGATCAACTGTGGCTGCGTTCCGGACAGGTTGAGCTCCAGGTCCAGCTGGGACGGGCGGACCACCGGCGTGGCGGTGCCCTCGTCCTCCCCTTCGCCCTGATCGTCGTCCAGGTCGAAGGGGGTGAAGGCGAGCCCCGCCACGGAACCCTGCCAGGAGTCCGCGGTCACGCTCACGCTCAGCGGGGCCAGGTCGTCGCGCGCCACACCCATCCCGTCCGTGAGCAGATCGACGATCTCCTCGAACTCCACTCCCTGGTGGGCCATTCCCTCACGCAGCCCGCGCCGCACCTGGGCGAGCACCCCTTGGTCACCGTACGGGCCCGAGCGGCCGACGCGGACGAGGACCGCCTGGGCGAGCGGGCCCACCGCATCGGAGTTCATGCGGTTCGCGGACATGGTGCCGAGGACGAGGTCGGCGGCCCCGGAGCGCTCCAGCACCCGGTGGGCCGCCGCGGCCGTGACGTACACGGTGGGCGTGCAGCGGGCGGCGCGGGCGTTCGTGTGGAGGAGGCCGGGCAGGGCGGGGTCGAGGGGAACGCGCAGTTCGGCGCCGTCGGGCAGCCAGCCCGGCTCCGGCCGCCGCTCGCCGATCCACGGCGTGGGGAAGCCGGACAGCTCCGTACGCCAGAACTCCCAGTCGGCGGACCTGCGGGGTTCGCGCGCCGCCAGGAGTGAGGAGTACCGGTCCGCCGCTGCGAGCGGCTCGTCCGGCCCGCGCAGATAGGCCTCCTGAAGGTCAGTCACCACTTGGTGCAGGGAGAACAGGTCCATCACGAGCCGGTGGAAGGTGAGAAGCAGGACGCCGCTGCCGTCGCCGAGAAGCGTCAGGTCGGCGCGCGCCAAGGGCTCGCCGACGAGGGGGAAGATCTCCGCGTGGGCCGCGGCCGTCGCTCGACGTACCTCGGCGAGGTGCCCGGCCTGGTCGGCAGACAGGTCCGGGCGGTGCAGGACGCGCAGCTCGTGGTGCGTGGCCGGGCCGAGGGTCAGTGTCTCGCCATCGGCGCGGAAGCCCGTGTTGAGCAGTTCATGGCGCTGAAATACGGCCGTGACGGCGTGGGAAAGCCTTTTCTCGTCGAGCATTCCGTCGAGGCGCAGCGCAATACCGGTGTGCAGCAGCGCGCTTCCTCGAACCACGCATTCCACTTCCCAGAGCCGTTGCTGCTGACGGCTCAATTCCGTGGCGTACGCACTTCCATTTGCCTGGTCCACGCGTCCGTGCACTCCCTCGCCCGAAGGTGCGACGAGTGCCGCACGGAAAACAGTGACTCCCCGTGCGGCACTTGTCGGTGGTCCTACTTCGCCGCGGCCTGCCGGCGGAGCTGCTCGAGGTTGATGAGGGCGAGGCCTACGGAGTTGACCTTGGTCATCTCAACTTCCCATCTATTCAGGAGGGTTCCTCAACCACCGGTCGGTGGCAGGGGAATGCTTCCAGGCCGGGTGATCTCCCGTCAACAAGAATCGCCACAGGGTCGGGTTGGTTCCGGATATCCGCCAGGTTTCGGCAATATCCCTTGCAGTACGCATTTCTGACGGAACATCACCGTGCGCTTCACTGCGTGTCCTCTTCGATCAATCGTTCAATGAAGTGCATGAATATCTCGCCCACCCGTGCCGCCCTTCCGGCGTCGTGGTAGTGGTTCTCGTACCACAGCGAGCCGGTGAGAGCCCCGTCCGCCATGTCCAGATCGGCGAAGAGGGTGCTGGCGCATGCCAGCGCCTGCTCGGGGCCGGCGAAGACCGGGAACGGGTGGTCGGGATCCAGGCCCTGCGGGGTCACGGTGAGCCCGGGAGGCAACGGCAGCGGTCGGTCCGGCTCCTCCGGCAGCCAGCCGGTCACTCCGCTCAGCCGCAGTTCCAGATGGGCCAGAGCGCTGCGGTAGTAGGCCCCGTCGCCCGGCGGGCGGTCCAGGACGCGGGAGGCGACCTCACTGAACGGCAGGTCGGCGCGGTCCGAGGCACGCCGGACGCTGCCGTGGACGGCCTTGACGAACACCGACAGGGACCGGAACTCCGTGTCGACCGGCACCGGGACCACGGTACTGAACAGACCGAGCGTCTCGCGGGCGCTCGCGGAGGTCCGCCCATGCGTGTATACGGAGCACACCAGGCGGTCCCGCTCGTACTCCGTGGCGACAGCGTGACCGAGGGCCGCCAGCAGGACGGTGTGCAGCGTGACGCGCTCGGCACGCGAGCGCCGCAGCAACAGCCGGGTCCGCTCGGCGGTCAGCGTCAGCGGTACGGAGCCGAACTCCGCCCCGGCGACGACCGCCCCGGCGTCGCCCGCCAGCGGGTCCGCCGCACCGTACGCCCGCAGCTCCCCGGCAAGGGTGGCTGCCCGCCCCCGCACGGCGGAGCGCACCTCGGGCGTGTGCTCCCCGCTGATCAGCCCGGTATAACTCGCGTGCTCGGTACGGCGCTTGGCGATGCCGTGGCCCGGTGAGACGCGCTCTTGGTAGCCGTGGGCGAGCAGCTCCCGGAAGAGGAGGTGGGACGTGCGGTCGAAGATCAGGTGGTGGAACTGCGCGACGAGGACGTGCTCCTCCTCGGCCGTGCGCACCAGGGTCGTGCGCGTCATGCGGTCCGTCAGGTCGAGAGGTCGCGAGAGGACCCGGGTCACCTCCGCCACACGCTCCTGCGGCGCGACCCGTACGGTGTCCAGCGGTCCCGGCTCGGGCCGCAGCGCCTGTCCGGGCCAGGCCGCGGACGGGTCCGGCCCGGCGGCTGCCACGAGGTGCAGGCGCAGCGCCTCGTGCCGGGTACCTATCTCGGCCAGCGTGTCCCGCAGTGCTCCCGTGTCGAGCGGGCCCTGGAACAGCAGGGTCTCGGACGACTCGATCGGCGTGGAGTCACCGGTGTAGCTGCGGGTCCACTCCCAGCACCAGTCCTGGCGGGAGAACAGGGGCAGCGGGGCGAGACCGGCCGAGGGAGGGTGGGTCCGGGCCTGGTGGATCATGGGTGGGCGCTCTCTTCCAGGGTGCGTACGGCCGCGACGTACCGGCGGCTGCTTCCCGAGGGACCGAGCAGCTCCGGCAGGGCGCGTACGGCGGGCACGGGGTGCTTCTCGGTGAACCGGGTGAGGTTCACCGTGTGCTGTTCCCAGCGGTCGGCGCGTTCGTGGGTGAGGTGCACGCCCGGTGCGGCGGGAGCGAGGCGCATCCCGACCCCCGACGACCACAGGCGCAGGCCGAGTTCGAGGTCCTCGCACCCCCATGTCGTACCGAACGTCTCGTCGTAGCCCCCGGATCGCTCCCACAGCCCGTGCGGCATGGAGGTGTTGGCGCCGATGCAGGTCAACCATGGTGCCACCGCCTCCAGTTCACCCTCCGCCATGCGGGTGACCAAGGTTTCCAGGGCGTTCGCCACCGTGCGCCCGAACCGGCCGCCCGTCGCCGCCGCATGGGGATCGGGAAGGAGTTCGTCCGGGTCGGTGGCCAGCAGACGCCGGGCGGCGGGAAGTTCGCGGACCGGACCGTGGACGCAGGCGGGCTCCCGGCCGGTGTGCTCGGCGACGTGGGCTGCCAGGGCCGGCGGCGGGAGCAGGATGTCGTCGTCCAGGAAGATCAGCAGGCGGCCCCGGGCCGCGGCCGCCCCGGCGTTGCGTGCGGCCGCGCGGCCCGCCCTCGGTCCCGGCACGGTGTGCAGGGGCAGCCGTGCGGTGGCGGCCGCCACGACGTCGGCGGTGCCGTCGGTGCAACCGTCGTCGACGACCACGATCTCGTGGGGCTCCGGGCACACCTGACGGGCCAGGCAGGCCAGGACGAGCCGCAGACTGTCCGCCTTGTCGCGGGTGGGGATGACCACGCTGACCGTCGGCCGGGTCATGTCGGGCTCCCCTCGCGGAGCAGGTCCGACCCACCGAGCAGGCTCGTGCCGTGGGCGGCCAGCAGGGCGGCGCCTGCGAGGGAGGAGTGCGGACCATGGACGGCCGGTCCGACCTCGGGGAGCGGCCGGCCCGGGCGGCCGGTCGCGGCCAGGCGCCGCGCGATCCGTCGGGGCAGGGGCGCGAGCGCGGCTCCGAGGCCGCCGCCGATGCGTACCTGCGCGGGCTGGACGAGCTCCACGAGGACCCGCAACGCGCGGGCGATCGAGTCGGCCGCGTGATCGAGGGTGCGCTCCGCCCAGGGTTCGGCGCGGTCCACGCCCGCCACCAACTCGGCGGTCGTCGTGGGAAGTCCACGGTCCACACAGGCGTGCGCGGCCAGCGCCTCGGCCGAGACCGCGGCCTGAAGGCAGCCGCGGGTGCCGCACCGGCAGTGCGGGCCCTCCGGGTCGACCACCAGGTGGCCCAGCTCGCCCGCCGTGCCCCAGGCGCCGGTCAGCAGTCGGCCACCGCTGACCAGCCCGCCGCCGACGCCTGTGCCGATGCCCAGGTAGACCAGGTCACGACTGCCCGTGGAGCGGGCCTCGGCCAGCGCGGCGAGCGTCGCGTCGTCGCCGAACAGGACCTCGGCGCCGTTGCCCGCGAAGGGCGCGCGCAGCGAACGGCCCACCCAGCCGGGCCGGTTGGGCCAACTCACGACCGTCCCGTCGACTCCGACATTGGGCGCCGCCGCCACGCCGATACGGACGGGGGCCTCCCCCAGCGCGCCGACCGCCTCGGCCACGGACGCCTCCAGCAGCTCCGACTCGACTCCCGCGTCACCGCCGACAGGCCACGGCACGGTGCGCTCGTACACGGCCGCACCGGCGGCGACCGCGCGCAGGGCGAGCTTGGTGCCTCCGATGTCCACGGCGAGAATGCCGGCCGCCGTACCGGAGTCCGTGCGCGGGCGGGTACCGGTCACGACGGCTTCCGGGCCGCGAGGATCGCGTACGGCGCCTGTTCGACACCGTGGCTCTCCTCCACCCGCAGCCCCACCGCCTCCAGGCCTCCCCGCAGCTCCTGCGTGGTCCACCAGTGGAGGTGTCCGTCGACAAGCCAGCGGACGACCGTCGTACGGCTCGTCGCGTCGGTGAGGGCGAGCGGGTCGGGCACGAAGGCGTCGGCCACCACGAGCAGGCCCTTCGGCTTCAGCAGTGCGGCCAGCGAGCCGAGTTGGGCAGCCGGGCCGTGGACACCGCCGAGGACCACGCAGGCGCCGTACTCCGCTTCGCCCGCCGTCGGGGCTCCGTCGGCGCCGATCTCCAGGAGCGCACCGTCGACGGCGACCTCGGCGAGCAACGCCTCGACGGTCGCGCGCAGGGCCCTCTCCGGTGCCGGGGGTCCGGCGGGCAGCCGCGGTGCCTCGCCCGGCGCTTCGCCGCGCACCCGGGCCGCCAGGGTCCGGCCGGCCGACACGACGTCCGGGGCATACGACCAGGCGTCCGGAGTACCCGCGGATGGGGTGTCCGTGACCAACAGCCCCACTGCGCAGGCGGTGTCCAGCACGGACGACAGCACGTCCGCGCGCAGCCCCGCCGTCCGGGCCAGGTCGGCGGCGGTGCCGCCGTCGGCCAGGCGCGGGGGCAGGCCGAGTTCGGTGAGGGCCGCCGCCAGGACCTGCTCGGCTGTGTCGCCGGGGCGGGCGGCGGCGCGTGCGAGGCGGTACACGGGGGCCGCCTGCGCCTTGCCGACGGCGGAGCGGCGCAGCCGGTAGCGCGGCTGAAAGCTGTCGGGCACCTTGTACGCGGCCAGTTCGGTGCGGGCATACGCCTGCACCCGCTGCGGTGCGGCCAGTTCGGCGTCGGCGGGCACGTACTCGACGGTGAGACCCTGGTCGTCCGAGTCGTCCGGTCCCGTCGCCGTGACCGAGACGTCGGCGACTCCGGGGGCCGCCCGCAGCACCGACTCCACCTCCATCGTGGAGACCCAGCGGGCCCCCCGGCGTACCACTCCGAGCCGGGCTCTGCCCAGGATGCGGTGCACACCCCGCTCGTCGCGATCGGCGAGATCGTGCAGTCGGTGGGTCGAGCCGTCCTCCAGGACGACGGCGAGTTCGCCCTGGACCGCGCCCTGGCCGGGCAGGGGCGTGCCGTCGGGGTCCAGCAGGTCGACCCGAACGCCGGGCATCGGACGGCCGACGGCTCCCGACGGCAGTCCCGGGTCCCCCCACAGTACGGAGCCCGTCTCGCTGGAGCCGAAGTTGCGGGAGACGCCCACACCGAGTGTGCGGGTCCACAGCGCGTCCAGCTCGGCGTCCACGTATCCGGCGCCGGCCATCACTCGGCGCAGCGCGGGGAAGGGCGCGTCGTCGGCCAGGGCCCGGCGGCGCGCCAGGACACGGGCCAGGCCGGGCACGGTGACCAGGACCGTCGCCCGCTCGCGCAGCCGGGTGTGCACCGCGCCGACGGCACGCGGCGGCACCGGGTCCACGTGCGCCCCGGCCACCAGCGCGCCGGCCAGCCAGCCGAGCGCGTAGGCGTGGCTCAACGGCAACGGCAGCAGTACGGAGTCGTCGGGCCGCGCCAGACCGGCGCGGTGGTAGCGCACGCCCTCGTCGAGCACGGAACGCGGCGACCGCGCCACCAGCTTGGGTGTCCCGGTCGACCCGGAGGAGACGAGCAGAACCGTGCCCGGGGTGTGTGCGGCCGTATCGGAGCCCGCGTCGGCAGCGGTGATCCCGTCACCGACGAGCGCCCCGTTCGCCTCGTCGTCCGCCGCCCGCAGTACCGTCCAGTCGGCCTCGTCGTGGTCCGCCACGAGCGTCCGGCGGGCCCTGGCAGTCCTCAGCAGCCTGCGGGTCTCCGCCGGTGGCGAGTCCGTGGGCAGCAGCAGGGGGCAGGCGCCCGCCGCGGTCAGCGCGAGCAGGCCCAGCACCCATTCCGGCTGGTTGGGCCCCTGGAGTCCGACGGCTTCCGCGGGCCGTACGCCCTGTGCGCGCAGCCGTTCGGCCAGCTCTGTCACCCGTGCGACGGCGGTACGGCGGGTCAGATCACCCAGCGCGAGTGCGTCCGGGTCCAGGTCCGCCCGGGAGAACGCCTCCCACAGGTCCGCGGCCGTCACTTCGCCGTACCCTGCGCCGCCGTCTCCAGCCGGCGCACCAGTGCCTGCGCGGCGAGCTCGTACCCGTGGGTGCCGAAGCCCGCGATGACGCCCACGGCGAGCGGGGAGACGACGGAGTTGTGCCGGAAGGACTCGCGGGCCCAGACGTTGGAGATGTGCACCTCGGCCCAGGGCGCCGGGTAGTCGGCGAGGGCGTCGCGCAGGCTCCAGCCGGCGATCATCAGCGCGCCGGGATTGACGATCGCGGCGACGGTGTCCCGGTGCTTGTGCAGTGCCCGGATCAACTCGCCCTCACCGTCGTGCTGTTCGCTGCGCAGTCCGTATCCTCCGCGGGCCAGCAGCTCGGCCACGGCCTCCTCCACCTCGGCGAGGGTGGTGGTGCCGTAGATCCCGGGTTCGCGCGTGCCGAGCGTGCCCAGGTTGGGGCCGTTGAGCAGCAGCAGGTCACGGGAGGTCGAGGCGATGGTCACGCGGGGATCCCTTCACGGCGGTGCAGCAGGGCGGCCAGTTCGGCGCACGAGCCGGCCACCAGGTCGGGCTGGTGGGCGAGCAGTTCCTCCCGGTCGCCCTGGCCCCAGAGACCGGCGGCCGTCCGGGTGCCGGCCGCGCGGCCGGCCCGGAGGTCCAGCGCGGAGTCGCCGACCATGACGGCGCCCTCGGCGGAGGCTCCGATCTTCTCCAGGGCGAGCAGGACGATGTCCGGAGCCGGTTTGCCCTCAGCCACCTCGTCGCTGCCGCACACCGCGTCCACCAGGTCCAGCAGGCCGGTCGCCGCCAGGGCCTCGACGGCACGGCCATGGGTCTTGCCGGTGGCCACGGCGGTGGGCACGCCCGCCTCGCGCAGTCCGGCGAGGAGCTCAGCGGCGCCGGGGCACGGCTCGATCTCGTGAACGAGTTTGCGGCTCTCGACGACGAACGGCTCGTACATCCCGGCGGGCAGGCCCATGATCGTCAGGGTGTCGGGCATGTGCCGCCCGAGGTGGGTCAGGTACTCCTCGAAGGGTGCCTCGCCGTCGCCGACCGTGAGGTCGTAGGCGCGCTGGAAGGCCCTGCGCATCACGTGGATGCTGTCGATGAGCACGCCGTCCAGGTCCAGGACGACCGCCCGCGGCCTGAGGTCACTCACCGTTCGCTCCCTTTCGGACGGCTTCGGCCGCTGTCCGCAGGCTCGCCGTCAGATGGGTGACGTCGTCGTCCGTCATGGTCGCGCCGAGTCCGACGGTGACGGACCGGCCCAGGACGGCCTCGCTGGCGCGCAGGCGCGCGGTGGCGTCCCAGGCGGTGCCCCAGGCGGTGCGGCCGGCGCGGACGGCGGGGTTCTGCTGGACGAGTCGGCCCGAGTAGAGCGTGGCCGCGGGGATGCCGGCCGCGGTGAGTACGGTGACGAACCGACGGGCGGCCATGCGGTTGTCCAGCAGGACCGTGAGATCGCCGCCGCTGCCCTCCTCGTCCGGCAGCCGCCGCCACTCGAGCTCCAGGTCGGCAAGGTCGGCTCGGACGGTCCGGGCGATGTCGCGCAGCCGTCGCAGCATCGGCGTGAGCCGTTCCAGCTGGACGGACAGCAGGGCGCCGGCGATCTCGGTCATCCGCAGGTTGGCGCCGAGGAAGGCCTCACCGGCGCCGCCGCCGCGCTCGCCGCTGCGCGAGGTGGTGAACTGCCCGCCCTGGTCCTGGTAACGGACCGCGCGGTCGTGGACGTCGGGGTCCGTCGTGACGACGGCGCCGCCCTCGCCGGCGGTGATGTTCTTCTCCAGCTGGAAGCTGAAGGCGCCCGCGTCGCCGATCGACCCCACCGGACGTCCCCGGTAGCTCACCCCGCAGGCCTGGGCGGCGTCCTCCAGTACCCGGAGGCCGTGCTTGCGGGCGACGGCCAGGATCGGGTCCATGTCGGCGGCGGCGTTGTTGAGGTGGACGGGCATCACCGCGAAGGTCCGCTCGGTGACGAGCTGTTCCCACGCCGTGGGGTCGAGGGTGAGCGACTCGTCGATGTCGGCGAAGACGGGGATGCCGCGTGCGGCCACGACGGCGTTGACGCATCCGACGAAGGTCGCCGACGGCACGATGACCTCGCCGCCCTCGGGTATCCCCAGGCCGACCAGGGCGCAGGTCAGGGCGGCAGTGCCGGAGGACACGCCGACGGCGTGGGGTGCCTGGTGAAGGGCGGCGAAGCGCTCCTCGAACCGCTCGACGCGGTGCTGGAGCGCGGGACCGTAGTAGCGGAAGAGGGAGCGGCTCTCCAGCACGTCGAGCGCGGCGGCCTTCTCCTCCTCGCCCCACAGGGCCAGGCCGCGCAGCGGCTCGTAGCGCAGCGTCGTGGGCTCGGACAGGGATGCAGTCATGAATTCGTCTCCGGTGCTGTCCAGCGGGCGGACGTGGCGCGGTAACAGGCCTCGACGACGGCGAGGGCTTCACGGGCCTCGCGCAGGGCCCGGCCCGTGGCGTCGGCCCGGGCCAGTTCGGATGCCAGCGCGTCGAGTTGCTGGTCGTACTCGTCGCCGACGCCGGCCGGCGGCAGCGGCACTCGGCGCTCTCCGCCTTCCTGGCGGAGCGTGAGCGTCGGTTCGGTCACGCGTCGGGGGCTGAACCCGAACGTCGTGGTCAGCTCGGCGGTGCCCGCGGTGCCGTGCAGCACCAGCCGGGTGCGGTCGACCGTCTCGTGCGACGCCCAGGCGAAGCGCAGCTGCATGCCGTATCGCTCGGTGGCCACCAGGGCGGTGAGTTGGTCCTCGACGTCGGCGTTCCCGAGGGCGGCCGTGCCGGCGTGCCAGTCCGCGCCCCAGCCTTCACGGGTGAGGAAGTCGCAGGAGGCGAGAGCGGTGGCGTGGCGCACGCCGGAGGCGCCCCACAGATGGTGGAGAACATCGATGACGTGCCAGCCCAGGTCGACCAGGACGCCGCCGCCGGCCGTCTCCCGGCGGGCGAACCAGTCGCTGCCGGGAATGCCCCGGGAGCGGACCCAGCTCAGCTCGGCGAGGCGGGGCGTGCCGAGCGCCCCGTCCGCGACAAGGCGCGCCAGCTCCCCCACGTCCGTGCGGTGGCGGGCGGCGGTGGACAGCAGCAGTCGTCCCCCGCCGTCGCGGGCCGCGTCTTCGAGGAGCCGCAGGTGGCCGAAGTCGGTACCGGTGGGCTTCTCCAGAAAGACGGCGAGGCCCTGGCGCAGGAAATGGCCCGCGAGGGTGCCGTGGGTGTGGTTCGGGGTGAGGACGAAGACGAGGTCGGCCTCGTCCGGCCCGAGCTCCTGGTACCCGCCGTACACCCGCGCCCCGCCCACCAGGGCGGTGGCCCGCTCGACGGCCTCCGGCCGCGGCTCCACCACGGCGACGACCTCGAAGTCCGGGTGCTTGACCAGCCGGGGCAGCCATACCTCGCGGGCCACCCAGCCCAGCCCGACGACGGCGACCCTCATCAAGCCGAACGCTTCTTCCCCGCCAGCTCGGACAGCACCTTGGCCACGGCCTCCGCGACATCGGCGCAGTCGGCGTCCGTGCCGAGCAGCACCCGGTGGTGCAGCCAGAAGCCGTGCGCGCCCAGGTGTTCGCTGACCGGGTTGCGCTCGGCGAGTTCGGCCGTGTCCGGCAGTCCGTTGCCGCGCAGCGCCTCGTGGGCCTGCGTCCGGTAGACCGGCGGGTAGTTGACGAAGGCGGGGATGCCCTCGGCGACCAGCGCCCTGACCACCAGGTCGCGGTCGGTCCCGGAATGCGCTGCGGGGTCCAGGGCGGCCATGGCCATGTAGTGCGGGTTGAGGTCACAGCGGGGGTCGCGGCCCTGCGGGACCACGCCGGGTATCTCGCGCAGCGCCGCGGACAGCGTCTTCCAGCGGCTCTCGCGGCGCGCGTTCTGCTCGGCGAGCCGCCCCAGCTGGGCCCGCAGGACCGCGCCTGCGAACTCCGTCATGCGGTAGTTGGACGACGGGGTGCGGTGCTCGTAGTGCGTGTCGCCGAGGGGCCGGCCGCAGCTGTGCCGGGCGAACGCCTCGTCGAACCACTCCTGCGACGGCAGGAGCAGTGCCCCGCCCTCGCCCGCCGTCATCAGCTTGCCGTTCTGGAAGCTGAACGCGGCGAGCGTGCCGAAGTCGCCGATGCGCCGGCCGGACCAGACGGCGCCGTGCGCGTGCGCGGCGTCCTGGAAGACGACGACGTCGTGCCGGGCCGCCCAGGCACCGATGGCATCCATGTCGGCGACGTGCCCGGCCATGTGCACAGGGATGACGACGCGCGTCCGCGGGGTGCGGACGGCCTCCAGGGCCTGCGGGTCGAGGCAGTACGTCACGGGGTCCACGTCGACCGGGACCGGGATGCCGCCCGCCCGCTGTACGGCGATGGAGGTGGAGATGAAGGTGAAGGCGGGCACGATCACCTCGTCGCCCGGCTTCAGGCCCAGCAGCTCCAGGCCGAGTTCCAGGGCGTGTGTGCCGTTGGTGACGGCGAGCGTCGTGCCGCCGTGGTACTCGCCGAACTCCGCCTCGAACGAGGTGATCTCGGAGCCGCCGACTCGCCACCACTGGCCCTGGTCGACCGCGCGGATCAGTGCCGCGCGCTCGGTGTCGTCGTGGTACGGCCAGGCCGGAAAGTCGTGGCGGCGGACCGGATTGCCACCGTCGAGTGCCAGAGCCACAGTGCGTCCCTCTCAGTCGGTGTCAGTCGTTGGCGGGGCTGCCGGTCGCCGGCGACGGGGAGGACGCCAGGGCGTCCAGGTCGTCGGCCGAGTGCGCCACCACGTAGTCTTCCATGATCATCCAGTCCAGCCGGCTGCCGCCGTAGAACTCGAGGGCCTGCTGCGGGGTCTCGACGATCGGCTGACCGTTGTCGTTGAACGACGTGTTGAGCACCACCGGAACGCCGGTCAACTGGTGGAAGTGCGCGATCAGTCGGTGGTAGGCGCCGTTGTCCTCGGCTGTCACGGTCTGCACCCGGGCGGTGCCGTCGACGTGCACGATGGCGGGGACCTCGCCCTGCTTCTCGGGCCGGACCGGGGCCACGATGAGCATGTACGGCGACTCGATGTCCAGGTCGAAGTAGTCGGCCGCGTGCTCGCGCAGCACCGCCGGGGCGAAGGGCCGGAAGGGCTCCCGGTGTTTGACGCGGGCGTTGATGATGTCCTTCATCTCGGCGCGCCGGGGGTCGGCCAGGATGCTGCGGTGGCCCAGGGCGCGCGGCCCGAACTCCGACCCACCGGTGAACCAGCCCAGCAGCTTGCCCTGCGCGAGCAGTTCGGCCCCGATCCGGGACGGCTCGTCCACTTTGCGGTAGGGCAGTCCGGAGGCGTCGAGCGCGGCCCGCACCTCGGAGTCGTCGTAGGTGCGGCCGAGGTAGGCGTGGCGCTGGGCGGTGCGAGCGGGCTTTTCGCGGGGCTGTCCGGCGATGACGTGGTAGCCGTAGTAGGCGTTGCCGACGGCGCAGCCGCCGTCGCCCGCGGCGGGCTGCACGAAGACGTTCTCGAAGGGGGTCTCGCGCAGGAGCCGGCCGTTGGCCACGCAGTTCAGCGCGACGCCGCCGGCCAGGCACAGGTCGGTGAGCCCGGTGTCCGCGTGCAGCCGCCGGGCCACGTGCAGGAGGGCCTCCTCCAGCGTGTCCTGGGCCGCGTAGGCCAGATCGGCGGCGCGGGCGAAGCGTTCGTCGCCCGCGTAGCCGTCGAGGGCGTGCTCGATGAAGTCGAGCAGTCCGCCGTTCTTGAGGTGCAGTTCGTAGCGGCCGTCGGGCAGCAGCGTGAGGTACTCGCGGAACTCCTTGCAGTAGCGCGGGGTTCCGTAGGGCGCGAGGCCCATCGTCTTGCCGTCTTCGGACAGGTACCAGTGGCGGCCCTCGTACTCGTTCTCGTACAGGACGAAGCCGATGGCCTTGCTGACCGCCTTGTACATGTAGCCGAGGGAGTGGTCGCTGTCGCCGGCCTGGTAGACCCGGAGGGCGCTGAGGCCGTCGGTGGACCAGTTGGTGCCGAGCACCTTGGACAGCTCGGTGATGGTGGTGCCCTCGCCGACGGCGGTGGTGAGGGTTTCCACGCCCTGGTCGTCGATCAGGCTGCCGGCTCCGTCGACCACGAGAATGGCCGCCCGTTCGAAGGGCGAGGGGAAGAAGGTGCTGGCCGCGTGGGCCATGTGATGGCGTATCAGGTGGATGCGCTTACGGAAGGGAAAGTACGCGGGCGCCAGCAGCGTGTCGTCGGCGACGATGACGTCGACGTCCGCGAGGCGTGCCTGCGCCATGTCGAGGCAGTACCGCCACGACTCGTTGAACAGCGAGTTGACTCCGACCGAGTACTTGACCCGGCGTACCCGCTCTTCCTCGATTCCGGCGGCGATGACGCCGTCCGAGACGAGGCACGCGGCGAAGTCGTGGTTGGACCCGCCCAGGCCGAGAGTCAGCATCCCCGTGTTTCCCCTCTTCGAGCTCGCAGGATTCCTTGTGTCACGGCCGCACGGCGTGGATCAGGTGGTTCAGTGTGTCGTCCCCGTCCGCCATCGGCGGCTTCAGAACGCTGGGCTCCAGGCCCATCTCCCGCAGATACAGACAGAGTTCGGCGACCCGGCCGTGCACGTCCTGGACGTCGATGAACACGTTGCGCAGCAGGGGACGCAGGCCCACGTCGATGCCCCGGAGGATCTCCAGTTCGGAGCCCACCGCGTCGATCTTCAAGAGATCCACGGGCCGGTCGGTGCCGATGTGGCGGGAGAGCCGGTCGACGGTGACGGTGATCTCGCGTCCCTGGAACATCCGCTCCACGACCCGCGGCGGAAAGCTCTTGCCCAGGAGTTCCCTCAACTGCCCCTGATCCTGCGGGTACAGCGTCGAACTGCTGGGGAGCAGCGGGTAGTAGCGGAAGGACACACCCGCCGCCGCCTCGCTCCCCAGGGCCGTCTCGTGCACGGACACGTCATGGAGACCGAACTCCGCCACGTTGGCGTGCAGAGCCGCGACGAGTTCGGGCAGCGGTTCGAAGGCCACGATGCGGGCCTTGGGCCGCCGTTGCTTCACGAAGAGCGTGAAGAGCCCGATGTTCGCCCCGACGTCGATGACGAACGGCTCGTCGGGAAGGGAAATACCGGCGTAGGTTCCGCCTTCGAACATCTCGCGGTACAGAAAGCGTGCGTCCAGCGCGCTGACGGCGTGCACGGAGAATCCCTCGGCGACTTCCGTCAGCTTGGGGGGTGTCATAGACCGAGGCTCCGGCGCTCAGCCGAGACGTTCGACGACGTAGTCGGCCAGCCGGTCCTCGGACGTGAGCGTGTCCTCGGTGAGGTCCTCGTCCTCGAACGTCACACCGAAGCGCTCCTCGAGGAGAAGCAGGAACTCCAGCGCGTCCAGCGAGGTGAATCCATAGGCTTCGAGGAAGTTGCTGCTGTTCTCATTCACCGTACGACCACTGGAGGCGGCAAACTCCTTGGCGATTTGGTGGATCTCCTGGAGCACTTCGTCGCGGTTCACAGACAGCCTTTCATTCGTTCGGACGAGTGACAATCTAGTCGGTGGGTCAGAGGCTGTCCATCCTGACTAAGCCTCAAAAACACTTGTGGACAGACTAGTTGGCTTCTGCAAGCAGGCGGTCCAACCAGCGATGGTGATGCTGCAACGCCAACTCGTTGCGTCCGAACAAAAAGTGCGTATTCGCCCCGGAGGACAAAGCCGCCTGTACGTCGAATCCGGTGCGATAGTCCTCGTCCGCCACGCCCCTTTCGACGAGTTCGCTGAACTCCGCCGTGTAGCGCCGGTCCTCCTCGGTGACCGGGGGCACGCGCGTCAGGATGGTCTGCACGGTGCTGCTTCGGTCCACGCCCGGGCCGGGCATGATCTGGGAGACCACTCCGTGTCCTTCCCAGGCGCCGGCGATCGACACGTTGGGGAAGACGGTGTAGACGGTGCCGCAGTGCGGAGCGGGGTCCCAGTCCTCGACCGGGACGTCCCGCAGCGTCCGGAGCGACTTGACCGGGTACAGGATCCGCTGGTGCGGCCCGAAGGAGTCCACGACCATCAGGTTGGAGGTGGACGTCGGGGCGAACGTGGTGCGGTGCAGCGCCTGGATGTGATAGCTCTCCAGATAGCCGTCGAAGGCCACCTTCCAACCGGGCCCGGCCAGTTCGCGCTGCTCGTAGACGTGCCACTTGTCGAGTTCGAGCCGCTCCAGCTCGCGCGCGTAGTCCCCGAGCCAGGCGTCCAGGTCGATCGCGGCGCCCGGGGTGAGACACACCCACACGAAGCCGAGGCGCTCCACGACGGGCAGCGGACGCAACCCCAGCTCGGCGGTGTCGACGTCCCCGAAGGTGCCGGGCTTGTGCACGGCGACGAGACCGCCCTGATCGTCGTACACCCACGCGTGGTACGGACAGCGGAAGCGGTGCCGGGTGCCGGTCCCGGCCGGGCACAGCTGGGCGCCGCGGTGGCGGCAGACGTTGAGGAACGCCCGTACGACGCCGTCCTGTCCACGGGTGAGCAGGACCGGGGTGCCCAGGGCGTCCAGGGCCTTGTAGGAGCCCGCGCCCGGGAGCTCGACGGAAAACGCGAGAGCGAGCGGGACCCGTTTGAAGACGACGTCGATCTCCCGCTGCCACCGGTCGGGGTCGAGGTACTCCGTGACGGGGACCCGCAGCACGTCCTCGGCCTGGTCCGTCGTGCCGGCCTCCAGGTGCGCCAGGGCCCGCTGCGCGAGGGCCACGGCCTGGGCATGGTCGATCACGGCTCCAACCTCCCTTTTCGTTCCGGTGCGTGCAGTGCGAAGAACTCCTCGTAGAGGAGCACCTGGCTGTCGAGCATGTGGCGGCCGTGCACCACGGGCCGGCCGCTGTCCCGTGCGGCCTTGAGCAGGGCGGTCTCGGCCGGCTTCATGATGATGTCGGCGACCGCGCAGGTATGCGGCAGGCGTGCGAGGTCGAAGGGCAGCGGGTCATCGGGTCGCATCCCCAGCGGGGTCGCGTTCACCGCGATGTCGACGCCGTCGCCGTCGAAGTCGCCCTCCGCGCCGACCGTCACGCGACCCGGCCAACGTGCCTCCAGCCGGGCGAGCACGTCTTCCCGGCGGGTGGAGTCGGGGTCGTACAGCCGCAGTTGTGCGATGCCGGCGGTGAGCAGGGCGGCGGCGACGGCCCGTCCGGCGCCGCCGGCTCCGGCCAGGGCGACGGTCGTGCCCGCGGGGTCGTGGCCGTTGTCGCGCAGTCCGTGGACGAAGCCGGCGCCGTCGAAGTTGTCGGCGAGCCAGGTCCCGTCGGGGTTCCTGCGCAGGGCGTTGGCGCTTCCGGCCACTTCGGCGGCCGGGCCCAGCAGGTCGGCGTACCGGCACACCTCGATCTTGTGCGGCACGGTGACGAGTATGCCGTCGAGGTTGCGCATGTGGCGCAGTCCGCGCATCACCTCCTCGAGGTCGTCGGGGCCCACGTGCACGGGGACCAGCACCGCGTCCCGCGCGGTGCGCGCGAACAGGTCGTTCAGCAGGCCGGGGGCGCGCACCTGGGCCACCGGGTCACCCAGGACCACGTAGAGCCGGGTCGTGCCCGAAATGGCGCTCGGGCCGGGCGGGGCGTCGGGCATGGCGCTCCTCAGGCCGGGGTGGGGGCGGGGCCCGAGGGCAGGTCCGCCAGGACGGAGGAGACCAGGTGCTCGTCGACCCGGGGCACCAGCTCGACCCCACGCGGGCCGTCCAGGACGAACGTCAGCCCGGCGTCGGCGTCCTTCCCCTTCTTCTTGTCGCGCCGCATCAGCTCCACCAGCGTGGTCACGGGCACGCCGGACGGCAGCCAGGTCGGCAGTCCGAAGCTCTCCACCATCTCCCGGTGCTCGGCCACCCGGTCCTGGCCGACGCGGCCCAGCCGGCCCGCGAGCAGCCCGGCGAACACGGTGCCGACCGCGACCGCCTCGCCGTGTCGCCAGGCGTAGTCGGTGGCGCGCTCGATGGCGTGCCCGAGGGTGTGGCCGTAGTTGAGGATGTGGCGCGGGCCTTGGTCGCGTTCGTCGCGGGCGACGACCGACGCCTTCAGCGTCACGCTCGCCACGATCTGCTCGGTCAGGTCGAGGCCGCGCAGATCGCCGGCTCCGATGAAGGCGCAGCGGGCTATCTCCCCGTAGCCGCTGAGCAGTTCGCGTCGGGGCAGGGTGCGCAGGAAGTCCGTGTCGCACAGCACCGCGCTGGGCTGCCAGTAGGCGCCGACCAGGTTCTTGCCCTCGGGCAGATTGACCGCGGTCTTGCCGCCGACGCTCGCGTCGACCTGGGCGAGCAGGGTGGTCGGCAGGTGTACGACCTTGATGCCGCGGTGGTAGAGGGCGGCGGCCAGGCCGACGGTGTCCGTCGTGGTGCCGCCACCGCAGGCGACCACGGCGTCGGACCGGGTCAGCCCCGCCTCGACGAAGGCGCGGCAGTACGACTCGACCGACGCGAGCGTCTTGTGCCGCTCGCCGTCGGCCACCGGCACGACCGTGAACGGCACACCGGGATCGGGAAGTTCCCTCTCCGGTACGGCGCTCACGAGGGCGACGCGGCCGACGCCCAGTTCCTCCAGGACGGCGGGCAGCAGCCGACGGGCGCCGGATCCGACGTGGACGGCGTAGTCGTGGTCTTTCAGTGTGACGTCGATACGGCGGATTGCGCTCATGCCTTCAGTGCCCCCGTGGCTGTCCGGCCTTCACCGACGGCATGCTAGCCAACGGTGCGGATCAAGGTCCACCCCTCAATCGTGCGGACCGTCAGTTCTGCACATGTACAGAGTGTTTCACGCTCGGCGAGCACCAACTCGGTCCTATAGCCGTGTGGTTGACGAACAGTTAGGGTTGACAGGTCGAGCGACCTGGCCGCACATCTCAAGCCGACCGCAAAACGGGGAATTTCATGCGCCTTAAGGAAAAGTTTCGTGCCGCACTTACCGCCTCGGCGGCAGAAGGCGGGCGACTCCCGTTCCTGATGAACGACATGGTCATCGAGGAACAGCTTTGCCAAATGCGCTGTTCCTACTGCCTCACCGAGGAGTACAACCTCCTCATGAACGTGCCCGACGCGCGGCTGCGGCTCACCACCGATCGCCGTCAGGACTGGCACGAGATACTGGACATGTACCACGAGCACGTGGACGCGCCCATTCTGCGGCTCTCCGGCGGTGAGTTCTTCTGGCTGAAGGGGTCCACCGAGTTCGTCCAGGAGGCCAGCCGCCGCTACGAGACCGTCCAGGTCATCACCAACGGCGTGTTTCTCAACGAGCGGCGCATCGAGGCCCTCGCGGCCATGGGCAACGTCCAGTTGAACATCTCCCTGGACGGGCACACGCTGGAACTGAACCGGCACCGCCTGCCCCCGAAGCAGGCGAAGCTGCACGACGTCATCATGCGCAGTCTCCACGCGGCGGCCGAGGCCGGGCTGCGCATCGACATCCAGTCGGTGCTCACCGACGCCAACTACACGGGCCAGCTGGAGTTCGCCCGGTACCTGCGCGACGAGGTCGCGGGCAGCACCACGCTGTACTTCTTCCCCGTGCGCGGCGACACCGCCGAGCGCATGGGCCCGCCGCCCGGCGACCACCTGATGCCGCTGGTGGAGCACTACGACGAGTTCGCGGACGTCCTGCCGCCGCGCGCCTACGTCGAGCACATGGCCGAGCAGCTCAAGACGAACGTGCGCACCCTCGGCTGTTTCGTCACGGCGACCATGGCCCAGCTCTTCGGCCAGGGCGACGTCTCCGCATGCCCGCACGCCTGGGTCAAACCGATGGGCAACCTGGCGCAGGACCGGAAGCTGCTGCTCGACCAGTACGGCTCGCACCAGCACTACGACCTGTTCATGCACGACCGGCCGCGGTTCAGCTTCTGCAAGACGTGCGCCACGCCGTCCGACGTCATCAACCTGTTCTTCCTGGACCGGATCACGGAGGAGGAGATCGGCGCGACGCACCTGTACTCGGGAGAGCGCTCACGCGCCCGGCTGCGGGAGCTGAAGGAGACGTTCCGGCCGGTCATATCCGACGCCCCCGCAACCGGGCAGGGCGTCTCTCAGAGCGTCAGCTCCTGATCGCACTCGGCGTCGGCGTACAGCGCCGCGATGAGTTCCTGCACCTCCAGCGCCTGGGCCGGGGCCACCGTGCGGCCCCGGGCCCGGCCCGCCACCGTGTCGAGGAAGCCGCGGATCGCCGCCAGCTCGGGCCGACGGTCCTCGGCCGTGACGGTGCCCGCGGCGCTGCGCACCTCGCCGCGCCGCAGGTCCAGCACGGTGCTCTCGCCATTGCCTGCGGTGGCCTCCAGGGTGAGGCCCATGACCCGGCTGCGGCGATCGATGCGCAGCTTCGCGTGACCGGCCGGGAACTCCAGGTCGGCGACCACCCGCTCCTCCACGCCGGCCGCGTCGACCCGGCAGGCGACCGGACGGGGCCGGCCGAAGACGGTGATCAGCAGGTCCAGGGCGTGCGCACCGAGGTCGACCAGCGCCCCGCCGCCGGCCCGCGCCGCGTCGCCGTACCAGTTCGTCACCGGCCGCCACAGCCGCTGGCCGGCCGTGGTGAAGGTCAGGGTGATCTCACAGGGGCCCTCGGGCAGCGCCTTGAGGAACGCCGGCACCAGCTCGTGGAAGCGGTAGGGCAGGTTGACCGCGAGCCGGTCGGCGCCCGCCGCCCCGGCCAGGTGGCGCGCCTCGGACACGTCGGCGGCCAGCGGCTTCTCGCACAGGACGTGGGCACCGGCCGCGAGTGCCGCCAGCACGGGCTCGGTGTGGGCGTCGTTGGGGGTGCACACCGCCACCACGTCCGGCCTGCCGACCCTGAGGAACTCCTCCAGGCTGGTGGTGACCAGGACGCCGTCGGCCGCCGCGCCGAGCACCGAGCGCGCGCTGTCGGCGTCGGTGTCGCAGGCGGCGACGAAGGTGTAGTCCTCGTGGTCGGTGACGGCGGGCAGGTGATAGCGCTGGAAGACGCGACCACAGCCGACCACTCCGTAGCGCAGGGTCATCGGCCCACTCCCGCCGCGACGAGGGCCTCGGCGCCGCAGACGCGCTCGACCCGCTCGCCGAACTCCTGGAAGGACTCGCCGAGGTGCTCGGCGTCGTAGTCGGCCACCAGGTCCCGCAGGTCGGCGGTGAGCCGTGCGGCGAGGTCCGGCGGGTCGGTCTCGGCGAGGACGAGTCCGTAGTTCATGAAGGCGAGGAACAGCTCCGGCAGCCCGTTGCGCCAGGCCCGCAGCCGGCTGAGGAAGGCGCGCGGGTTGTGCTCGGTGCCTCGTAGCCGACGGGCGCCCAGGGCGATCTTCTGGGCGATGAACGGCAGGACGTTCTCCTTGCGGTCGCTGATCTCCTCACCGACCTCGCTCCACGCGCTCCACAGGGCCTCGACGCGGGGGTCCGGCACCCGGTAGTCACGACGAGCGGTGCGCAGGATCTCGTAGGCGTCGCCCTCCAGGCCTTCGATGTCGGCCAGCGGCAGCGGCTCCTCGATCTTGTCGTACATCTCGGTGCCGCGCAGTGCGATGGCACGGTTGATCAGGAAGAACGGGTTGTCGGCCTCGTGGATCCGCGCGGCCACGATGAACTCGAGGTTCTCCCAGAGCTCGTCGATGGTGGTCTTCGGCTCGATCATGATCCAGCCCGGATCGAGGCCGAGGCCCTTGCGCTTGAACATACGGGCCGCGTCCAGGTTGTAGGCCACCGTGGTGCCCTTCTTGAACCGCCGCAGCATGCCGGGCGACCCGGACTCGATGCCCAGCAGGGCGGACGAGAGTCCCGCCCGGTGCAGCAGGTCGAGAGCCTCGTGGTCGATCAGCCCGGAGTCGACCCGGAACTCGCAGTGGAACTGGAACTTCAGACCACGGCTGAGGACCGTCTCGGCGAACTCGACGGCATGCGCGAAACCGTCGCCGAACGCCCCACCGAAGTTGTCGTCGTTGAACCAGATGAAACGGGTCCCGAACTCCCTTTGCAGGTACTCGATCTCGTCGACGACGTCACCGGGCGGCCGCATCCGCCAGAAGCCGTCGACCACGCCGGGCTGGCGGGGCGCGTAGCAGAAGGTGCACTTGGCGTGGCAGCCTCGGCTGGTGAACGTGGAGGCCACGGGCGTCGCGATGCCCGCCGCCTTGTGGTACTCCAGCACGTCACGGGCCGGCCACACGAGGTTGCCGAGGTCGGGCAGCACGGGCATACCGCTGGTGCGCACCCGGTCGCCGTCGCGGTAGAACAGCCCTGGCGTCTCCCGCCAGTCGGTCCCGGCGGTCAGCCGGTCCATGATGCCCACGACCGTCAACTCGCCCTCACCGAAGGTGACGCAGTCGGCCTCGGGTACCTGCTCTGCGATGAGTTTCGCGTTGTAGGTGCAGAAGGCGCCGCCGATGGCGATGAAGACGTCCGGGTCCGCGATCCGCGCACACCGGATGAGCCGGATGGCGTCGATGATGTGCAGGTCGTACATGATGCTGATGCCGATGAAGCGGGGGCGCTCCCGGCGGATGAGCTCGATGATGGCCTCATCGCTGGGCGTACGGCCGTGCAGATTCAGCGATGTGACGGAGTGTCCGGCGTTGCGCAGATATCCGGTGATGCAGGCCAGGCCCAGATTCTCCCGGACCTTCTCGTAGAAAATCCGCAGTGCCGGGTCGAGTTGGACGTACTCCTCGTCGGTGACGGTCACGTTCTGGTTGTTCAGGCTGAGTGCCCCCGTGGCTATCTCACGCGGAGTCAACAGCACGACGTCCGACATCTGACCCTAACCCTTCCCCGTGGTCCATAAAGAAGTCGATGCAAATAAGCGGAGTCACCGCCACGCCCGGAGCATCGCCGAGGTGTCGTGGCGCACGAGTGTCACTTCGGTTGTTCCCGTCACCGAGACCGACGCGGGGTGCGTCGTATCGACCACCGTATCCGCCATGCGCACTTCATGGCAGGCATCCATCTGTTCAGGCCAACTCAACACGGCCGGCGGCAGCTTGGGATCCGATACCTCCAGGCGGCGTAGCGGAACGCGCAGGCCGACGCCGATCGCTTTCAGCACGGATTCCTTGCGCGTCCAGTAGCGCAGAAAAGCCGGCGTCCGTTCGGCGGGCGGGCGGGCGTACAGGGCGGCCAGTTCCGTCTCGGTGAGGACGCGGGGAGCCACCTTCTCCACATCGGTGCCGGCGCCGTCCTCGACATCGAGCCCGACGTCCGCGCCTCGGCAGACGGCGAGCCCGATCACGTCACCGCTGTGCGAGACGGAGAAGCGGACGTCCGCGTGGACGCTCCCGGTCGGTACGTCGAGCGTGACCTTGCCGTGTGGTCCGCCGCAGCGCGGACACACGCGCCGCAGGGGCACGTCGGCGGGCGGCAGGCCGAGCAGTTCGCCGAGCACCACCCGGCTGACCGCGCAACCGGCCAGGAAGCGGAGCCTGTTGTCGTGGTCGACCGTCGCCTCGTAGCGGGCGAGTTCCACGGGATCGAGCAGTCCGACCAGGCCCGGGCGTGCGTCGGCCAGGCGGGCCCACCACACCTGCACCGGGCGCGGCGGACGGTCCGCCGCTGTCACGCGGTGGCCTTCAGCCGCACTTCCCCGACGAGCCGGAACCCCATGTGCGGCACCTTGAGGATCTGGGCGCCCGAGCCGACCTCCCGGAACCGGGCCCGCAGCGCCTCGATGACGTCCCGCGGGTCCTCGCCGGTCAGCCGCAACAGGTCGGGCCGGGGGACGATGACGGCCCGGCGGTCGGCGAGCGCGCGCAGTGCCTTGGCCTCGGCCTCGGACAGCCGCACGGACGCGGACGGCGTGGTGAGCACGCCGTTCTCGTCCAGGTCGAGGACCTGGGCGGACGCGGGGGCGGCGACGTCCCGCAGATAGGTCAGGAAGGACACGAGGCGTTCGACGCCCAGCGGCGCGGCCATGACGAATCCGGCGCCCGAACGGATCGCCGCCAGCGTGCCCTTGGCGGTCGGCGTCGGCTGTACGAGCACGGCGTAGGCGCCTTCGCGGGTGATCTCGCGCAGTTCGAGCGGGGCCGAGCCGTCTGCCTCGGCGGCCACGAAGGCGACGAGAAGGTCGTCGGCGACATGCGCGGCCATTCCCCGCGGGTCCTGCGCCGCCGCCTCCTTCAGCGGCAGTGCGGTGCGCTCACAGGCCTCCCGCAAGCGGGCGGCATCGGGCGCGGCAAGTCCCCGGGTGAGTACGTACATGCTGTTCGAGCCTCTCGTCGCGTGCGGATCACGGAGTGGATCACAGACCTGTCGCGTGCTCTAACTCTCGTTCTCCTTCCCATAGTTCCATGATCGACCCTTGGTCTACACTCCTGCGCATGCCAGAGCGCCCCTCCCCCGCCCCCCTGGTCCGGCGCACAACGCACGCACTCTCGGCGGACGACCGGCCGATTCGGCTGCCGCACACCGAGTTCGACGGTGCCGAGGTGCGGTTCCTCGGCGAGCCGGTCGATCCGGCCGTCTTCCCCGCGTCGGCCGCGGAACTGTGGCACGCATGCGACGGAACCCGGCCGTACCGCTCCTGGTCCTCCCTGGAACGGGAGTTGATCGCCGGTTGGCATGCGGCGGGACTGGTGGTCGCCGCTCCGCCGCCCCGCACGCAGCCGTCAAGCGCCCCGGTCTTCCTCTCTCCCCACCCGGACGACGCCCAACTGGCCCTGGGCGGACTGCTCGCCCGGTTCGGCGGCCGGGTGGTGGACGTGTTCTCGCACGAGACCTGGACGCGCCACCCGCACTATCGGAGCCGTCCCGCGCTCGCCTCGCGCCTGCTGCTGGAGGAGGAGCGGGTGGCGTGCGGGGTACTGGGCGCGGAGTTGACCGTGCTCGGCCACCTGGACGCCGCCGACCGGGCCGCCTGGCGGGAGGGCTACTTCCTGGAGCCGCACGCCGTGGACGCGGCCCGCGCGACGGAGCCGGAGCTGTTCGAGCGCGTCACCGCCGATCTGGCCGGCGAGGTGGCGGGCGGGCGCCCGGTGCTCGTTCCGCTGGCCGTGGGCGGGCATGTCGACCACGTCCTGACCCGGCAGGCCGCACTGGAACTGATCGCCCGCAAGACGCTGGAACCCGAACGGGTCGCGTTCTACGAGGACATGCCGTACTCGCTGTTCGCGGACGCCGCGGCCGAAGCCGGCCGGCTCGCGGTCGGGCCGGCGGCGGCCGCGCCGGTCCCGGTGCTGATCCCGGCGTCGGAGGCGGCGGTACGCACCAAGCAGGAGGCGCTGTGGCCCTACCGGCTCCAGGTTCTGGAGGCGGTCTCGAAACGCATCGTCCGCCATGGCCGGCGGCTCGGCGCGCCGGGGTGGGCGGAGCGCCTCTGGGTGCTGCCGGAATCCGCCGACGCCTTCGGGGAGTTGGCGTCCGCGGCGGCGGAGGAAGCCGCCGCGGCCGGGTGAGGGCGGCCGCGGCATGCGACTGCACACCCGGGAGTGGGGCACCGGCGACCGCGTCGCCGTCCTCGTCCACGGCCTCATGGCCGACCACCGCACCTGGCACGAGCTGGTCCCGGTCCTGACCGGCCGGGGCTACCGCGTCCTCGCCGTGGACCTGCGCGGCCACGGTGGCAGCGGCCGGGGGGCGTACGCGCCGCACCTGTTCGCACAGGACCTGCTGGAGACGCTGCCCCGCGGCCCCGAGCTGGCGCTGGGCCACTCGCTCGGCGCCCTGGCCCTGGCGCTCGCGGTGGCGGAACTGGAACCGGAGCGTGCCGTCTATTCGGAGCCGGCCTGGCGGCTCGGCGGCCCGGACGGCACCCTCGACCCGGCCGTTTTCACCCTCTTCAAGCGCGCGCCTCGGCTGCTCATCAGGAGTCTGCGCCCGGAGTGGGGAGAGCGGGAGGTCGCGGCCGAGTTGGCGGCGCTGGACGCCTGGGACGAGCGGTCGGCGCTCGCCCTCTCCGCGTACCGGGCCGCCGATCACATGCCGGCGAAGCCGCTCGTCCGCTCCCTGGTCCAGGCGGCGGAGCCGAGCACGCTGGTGAGCGGGGAGATGCGGGCGGAGCTGACACGGCGGGGGTTCGAGGTGCGGACCGTGCCGGACGCCACGCACGCGATCCACCGGGACAGCTTCGACGCGTTCCTCGCGTCGCTTTCGGGGTGGCTGTGAACGGTGCGGGTCAGTGCACCGCGCGCAGCATGCGTGTCACGTTGATCCTCGTGGGCGAGAGACCCAACTCCACGCTCTGCATCATCCGTTCGCCGTTCAGGCGGCCGTACGCGAGCAGGTCGATGTTGGCGAGGCTGAATTCCGGCCAGGTGTGGATGCTCAGGTGCGAGGCGGAGAGAAGGAGGATGGCGGTGACGGCACCGTTCGGGAAGACGTGCGAGGACTCACCGAGTACCGTGGCGTTTCCCTTTTCGGCGGCCGTGCGCAGGATCTTGAGGAGGCGCTGTTCGTCGGTCAGGATGCTGTGGTCGCTCACCCATACGTCGACTGCGTACGAGCACAGATCGTCGACGTTTATTTCCTCGGTGGCGGGACTGCTGGAGTTGGTCATGGGGAACCGGGGGCCACTGGTCGCTCGCCCCCGTCTCCTTTCCGATAGAGATGTGCTGGTCTGCGCGGCCGTAGCGGAAGGTCGGCGAGGCCGGTTCACTGACGGTCCGGCGGGGCGCAGCGTAGCATCCGGCGCGCCGTAGGACGCGCGGGCACCCCGCGTCAAGGGGGCCACGGGAGGTCACGTCGGATTGGCCGGAACACTGTGGACGGCGATGAGCAACGAAGGAGCGGAGTTCTTGGAGCGGCAGGGCGCAACGGACCCGGATTTCTCGGCACTTGACTGTATTTCGGCGACCTTCGGTATCACGGCGGCCTGGCTCGGTCACGATCCGAGCGTTCTGGGAGACCACTGGGGATACCACCGCAGGACGGACACCGTCGACACCGAATGGCCCGTGGAACACCTCGGGATCCAGCGTCGGACACCCGAGGAGATCCTGCACGACTGGTACGGTCTGGCCGCCGACCACGTGCATCACGCCGACTCGCGACGAGCCGAGGAATATATTCGGGCTCGGCTGCTGGAGGGGCATCCGGTCATCGCCTGGGTGGACACTTTCCATGTCCCCCACAGCTCGTTCCACCGTCAACAGCATCATTCTCACCGGATCGTGATCCGCCCCGGGGACGGCAACGACGAGGAAAGGGCCGGTTCGCTGCGGATCGTCGACCGCTATCAGGGGTCCCTCTTCGACGGCTTCATGGAGAGCAGCACGCTGTTCACCGCCATGTCGTCGGACGCGCTCGGAGAAGCCCGCAGGGGTGACCCCGATTGGCGAAATCGCACGGTGGTCGTGAAGGCCGGCCCGCTCGAATCCGGGGAAGCCGAGAAGGCGGCGCACAAAGAGACACGCAAGGAGACGCAGCAGGAGCGGTTCCGCTCCGCCGTCGCCCGGAACGCGCACTCCGCCGCCGGCGCGGATCTGGTGACCGCGTGCGCGGACGAACTGCGCGCCACCCCGGACGCCTTCACCTCCCTCAGCCCCGTGGGAACGATCGAGGTCAGCGCCTGGTTCGGCGAGTTGGCCAGCCAACGCGCCCTGAACGCGCGCTTCCTGCGGGCCGCCGCCGAGACCTGCGCGCTCCCGTCCCTGCACGATCGGGCCGCCGACGCGGAGGCCCTTTCCCGGCGCTGGGAGATGACCCGGAACTATTTCTTCCTGCGTTTCCGGAAGGGATCCGTGGCCGTACGGCGCATCGGCGACCTCATCGCCGAGACGGCGACGCTGGAAACAGAGTGGAACGCGAAACTGCGGGAATCCCTCGCCGGGTCGGGCCCACAATCCGCCGACCGTACACTGAGCGGCCCCGATCCCCTCAGCCCGCCCGGAGTTGCCTTGTGAAGGACGCGCCTCGACACCGCCGGCGTGCCACCGCGGATTCCGTGCTCACGGAAGTCGCGGAAGCCGTCCGGCTCCAGGAGGGCCCGCCCGGAGTGCGGTCCGTCCTGCGTGCGCTGCGCCGTCTGGCGCCCGCCTCCACGAAGGACCTCAGCCGCGCGACCGGCCTGCCCGTCCCGATCGTGGCCGCCCTGGGCAACGAACTGCGCCGCCGGGGATTCATCACCACCCAGCGCCCGTCCCGGCTGACCGAGGACGGCCTGGACCTCGTCGCCCGGCTCGGCATGGACCTGTCCCTCGACGCCACCTGCACCACCTGCGACGGGCGCGAGCTCGTGATCCCCGACGTCCTGGACGAAGCCGTACGGCGGCTGCGCGCCCTCATGGAGTCGGGTCCCGCCGCCGACATGGCCATCGACCAGTCGCACTGCACGGCCGAGACCAAGGTCCGCCGGGTCCTCGCGCTGCTCACCGCGGGCGCGCTGCCGGGCGGCTCGCTGCTGCTGATCGGCGACGACGACCTGGTCTCCCTCGCCGTCGCCGTGGTGGGCGACGTGCTCGGCGCTCCGATCGTCGAGCGGGTGACCGTCGTGGACATCTCCCCGGAGATCCTCGACTACATCCGGAAGGTGTCGGCCGGCCTCGGCACCCGCGTCGAGACCGTCCGACACGACCTGCGCCTGCCGCTGCCCGCCGAGATCCGCGGGCAGCACGACGTGGCCATGACCGACCCGCCCTACACCCCCGAAGGCGCCCGCCTCTTCCTCTCCCGCGCCGTGGAGGGCCTGCGCCCCGGCCCCGCACACAGCATCTTCTTCTCCTTCGGCGGCAAGAGCCCGGACGAGATGCTGGAGGTGCAGCGGGAGATCATGGGACTCGGCCTGGTCACCAACGCACTCATCCGCAACTTCAACGAGTACGAGGGCAGCGGCATCCTCGGCGGCGTCGGCTTCTTCCAGCACCTGCTCACGACCACCTCCACGGCCCCCTCCCACGAGGGCGAGTTCAGCGGCCCCCTCTACACCGGCGACAAACGGACCCGGCAGCGCGAATACACCTGCGTGGCATGCAACACCCGGCTGCGCGTCGGACCCGGCGCCCGCTGGACCGCGGTCGCCGCCCTGCGCACGGAAGGCTGCCCCAACTGCGGCAAAGGCCCCTTCCGCCCCGGCCGCCTCGTCCCCGCCGAGGACCCGACCACCCCGGCCGAACAACCCCCGACCCCGGCCCAGCAAGCCGCACCTCCCCAACAGGCTCCGGCTCCCGCCCAGGGGATCCAGCCCTGACTCCACGATCGGTACGGCGTCGACGTTGACTCCCGCTCTCAGCCGCCGCCCTCGGCCGGCACCGCGCTCTGGAGGAACCCGAGGTAACGGCTCGCCAGCCGCCTGCTCTCCGGGCCGGTCACGATCCGGGCGAGCGAGATGGGCCTGAGTTGCGCGTGCGGGAATCCGGGTTGGTAGAGCGACAGGTCGGCACCGGCGGGCCGCTGGGCGAGCAGTCTCCGCAGCCGTGCCCCGAGCTCCGTCGGTGAGGCGGCGTACCGCGCCGCGTCCCGGGTGGCCTCGGCCAGATCCGCCAGGACGGAGTCCTCCAGCAGCCCGTCGTCGCCGGGCAGGAGAGCGGTGACGGTGCAGTCGAGTCGGTCGAACATCCGCAGCACCTCTCGCTGCGCCGGCTCCCCACCCGAGCCGGCACCGGTGCCGGCCCTGTAAACGTCGAGATCAAAACTGACGTAACCGACCGCGCCCGCTCCCGACACGGTCGACACGGCGGTCGCGACGAACAGGAAGAGACCGCCGGGGTCCTTGAGCCCGCTCACGAAGAACGTGTCCACGTCGGACAGATTCGGCCTGTCCCGGCGTACGTCGACGGCGTGCGTGGTGAGGCCCAGAGCAAGACGGGCCGCTTCGTCCCCGATGGCCTTGAGCACGCGTTCGTCGGTGTCCGCGACATGCACGTGCCGCACACCGTCCGCCAGGCCGACGGCCACGCCGAACATCTCGTCGTCGCCGAGCTGGAGCATCGTCCGGCCGTCGAGGTCGTCGTAGTAGTCCATGACCGCGAGCCGTCGCCGCAGCGAGGCGAAGGTGTCGAAGCTCTGGTGCAGTTCCGGGTCCGGTGTGTAGGTGCGCCGCGCCAGGACGTCGGCCAGGACCTCCCAGTCGACGAGCCCGTCGGCGAGCGTGAGGTCGACCAGCCCCGGCGCGCCGTCGTCGCGGGCGGCCGGGACGACGGCCGTGGGCCGGACCGTACCGCCGGGTTCCACGCGCACCGTCCCGTCCCGGCACATGCGGGAGAGCAGCCACAGCCCGGAGTTGACCGTCATCGGGCCACGGACGATGTCGTCGAGCCGTCCGCCGCCCCGCGCGCTGGACGAACTGGGCCACCGCGCGCACGGTGGCCCGCGGGTCGCGTGCGTCGTCCGGCCCCTCAGCCCGCAGAGCACGGGACCACTCGGCGTGTTGCTCCGCACTCACCGCCCGTCCCCGGCTTCCGCCTGACGCGAGGCGACGTAGGCGACGATTTTCTCCAGGGTCGAGAAACGGTCGATGACGAGATCCTCGTCGGGAATGGATATCCGGAACCGCTCCTCCAGACGGTTCAAGAACTCGAGCAGCTGAAGTGATCCCAGGGTGAGGGAAAGCAAATGCGCATCGGGTGCGATTCGGTCCGGGTCGAATGTGTCGTCGACCGACTTCAGAAGTGTGGATACATCACAGAATAATTCATCCCTCTGATGGCTCGTCACATCGGCATACTTGCTCACGGATATCGTTGGCCAAACATGAACAAATTGTTTCAGCAATGGCTCCCTTCTTGATCGTGTACGGACTACCCTGACCCGTACGGGGGCGCAGCCGTCGCCCACAGGCCCACAGCATCGAGGAGCAGCCCGTGAACGACCTTTCCTACAGCGACTTCGAATCCGTGCTCCGGCGGTCACTGCCCTTCCTCGACGAGGAGACACCCGTCGACGAGCACGCGAGCCTGACGGAACTGGGCCTGGATTCGCTGACGTTGCTCGGCCTGGTGGCGGAGTTGGAGGACAGGTTCTCGGTGGAACTGCCGGACGAGATGCTGGTCATGGAAACCTTCGCGACGCCGTCGACGCTGTGGGGCAGCCTGTCGAAGCTTCCCCGTGCCTGAGAGACCTCGGGCCCTCCGGCCCTGGAGGGCCCGAGGTCTCGTGACGGCTCAGTTCTGGCGGCTGCACCCCGTAGGCGGCCGTCGATCGAACTAGCGGCCGAGGCGGTCCAGCTTGGCGCGCAGCAGATTGGGGTCGGTGGCGGTGCGGTAAGCGGAGTTGGTCACGTAGACGTTCTGCCCGTCGACCGCGACGGAGCTGGGGTTCTGTAGACCGTCGTACGCGTTCAGAACCGTACTGCTCGCGCCGCCGGACGTGACCCGCACGACCTTGTTGGGTCCATTGAGAGTGGCGATGAGCTCGTTGCCCCGGCCGGTGAAGGCGAAGTCGTCGATGCCTTCCAAGCCGGTCGCCCTGATGCTGGGAGTGCCCCCGCGGTGGCCGTTGCGCAGCGGGAAGCTGAGGACGGTGCCCTGATCGAGATTGGTCACCCACAGCGCACCCCGGTGCACGCGGATGCCGTTGGCCCCGAGGAAGCCCCCCACGGCCAGCTCGGGCGCGGTCGACCACGGTGTGGCCTTTCCTCCCTTCAGCGGCACGGACCACACGGTGCCGAGGACGGAGTCCGTGATGTAGAAGGCGTGCGTCCTGCTGTCGTAGGCGAGCCCGTTGGGCAGTCCGTCGGCAGGGAGGGCTGCGATCCGCTCCGCCTTGTCCTGTCCCGGCTTCAGACGCCACAGACCGGTCAGCTCCGATGTGCCGGTGGCGTAGAGGACGTAGAGCGAGCCGTCGTCGGTGCGCGCGAGGCCGGTGGTCAGCGCGAAGCCGAGCACGGGCGTGCCAGCACCGCCGTCGGCCGGCGCGGGAAGAGTCGCGAGGATCTGTGTCGTACCGTTCCGGTCGACGCGCGCCACCTGCCGGGCCGCGGCGAAGGTCACGTACACCGAGCCGTGGCGCCCGATGACGACATTCTCCGGCAGTTGCCCCTGCGCGGCGTCGAAGTGGCTGACGATCCGAGACTCGGACAGGGGCGCCGAGACCGCGTCGGCGGGAGTCACCGAGGTGAGAGCCACGAGGGAAACGCCGGCGGCGACGACAGCTTGCTTGATGATTTTCTGCATGATTCCTTCAGTGCGTGAAGTGAGGGTGGACGGAGAAGAGTCGCCCGATGAGAGCGGAGAGAGACGGTCGGGAACGGGACGTCCCTTCCGTGTCAGTCGCGTGGAGCGGCACGCTGCTCGCTGACCCAGCGTGAGAGGGAGACCAGGGTCTGCTCGGCACTGGCGGCCATGTGGTCACGCAGCGTCTCGAGGTCCTCGCGGGTGTTCCCCAGGACCGGCTCCAGCCGCAGCAGCTGCCACGACTGCTCGACCACGGTCCCGGCTCCCTCCGCACGCAACGACCAGCGCCATCGGACGAGGTCGTCGACGACGAACGCGAAGACACTGCCGGGGACGCTCTCGACGACCTGTGAGCGGCTGGCCCACTCCCGGTCTCCGCTGCGGTTGCGCCCCCTGAACCAGGATCCGGGCCAGGGGCCGCCGCCCTCCTCGTAGGCGACGTCACTGGCGCTGGGACTCCAGGTTCCGATCATCGACACGTCACTGATCAGTCCGAAGGCGACCGCGGGTGTGGTGGCGATCCAGGCGCTGCGGGTGAAGGCGTAGTCCGCGGCCTCCAGCGCGGACAGCGGGTCCGACCTGTTCATGGGGATACTCATGACAACTCCGGCTTCTTGCGGCTCTGGTGATGCCGCAGACAGGTCGGCGGGGTCGGACATCTGGGGCACGAAGGGATCCTCGAAGGACGTGGGTGCGGCGCAGGACTGGTCCGTGCCGCCTCCGGTGAACCGTTGCCGGATCACTGTCACCCCAGGTCAGACAGGGCCACCAGACCCGCTCGTGCCTATCCCTCGCAGGGTCGGGCTCCGTGTGGCCTGCGATCGCATACTGGATGTCATGCACGGTCAGAGAGAACTCGGGGATTTCCTCCAGACCCGGCGAGCCCGCCTGCGCCCGGAGGATGTCGGGCTGCCGGACTACGGAGACCGGCGCCGGGTGCCGGGGCTCAGACGCGAAGAGCTGGCGATGCTGGCCGGAGTCAGCCCCTCCTACTACACGCGTCTCGAACAGGGACAGTCCGTGGGAGCCTCACCCGAGGTCCTGGACGCCCTCGCCCAGGCCCTGCGGTTGGACGAGGCCGAACGCCACCACCTTCATGACCTGGCCGGCAGTGTGAGACGGCCGCCGGTCGTCCGTCGGCCGCCCGAGGAACACGCCGACGCCTCCACGCTCGAACTGCTGGAGTCGCTCGGTGACGTGCCCGCCCTGGTCAGCGGACGGCGCGGCGATGTGCTGGCGTGGAACCGGATGGGCCACGCCCTCTTCGCCTCCCACGTCGACTTCTCCGGGCCGCAGTATCCGGACGGCCGCCCCAACCTGGCCCGGCTGGTCTTTCTCGACCCCCATATCCGCGCCCTCTATGCCGACTGGCCCGAAAAGGCCAGGTCGGTCATCCAGAACCTGCGAATGGTCGCGGGGCGCCACCCGGACGATGCCCGACTCACCTCCCTCGTCGGCGAACTGGCCATGAACAGCGCCGAATTCGCCTCGATGTGGGCCGATCACCGTGTGCGTCCCTGCGACTCGGTCGTGTTCGAGATGCACCATCCCTCGGTCGGCGTCCTCACCGTCACTCAGCAGAGCCTGCGACCACCACAGAACGGCGAATTCCACCTGGTGCTCGCCACGGCTGCACGTGACTCTGCGTCTCAGAGCGCACTGCGGCTACTCGCTCAGGTCATTTCCGACACCTCCGACACCCGCGACCTGAGGCCGAAGCACACAGAACTCGTTCGGCGATCCGGCATGAGCAAATGAGCCCCTCCTGAAGCAAGGAGAGGCTCACCGTGTGCAACTGGACCGCTTTCTGCGCGAGTTGCCGAGCCGGGGTGTGCGGCCGGGCTGTACCGGCCCACGTCGGCGATCAGCACCCCGCGCAGGCAGTGCAGCCCTTGGTCTCGGTAGCGCTCGACGACGAGGCGCGCCACGCCTCCCAGGCCGCGCGTCAGCGGTTGTCCTGTACCGCCATTTCCCCGAGCAGGGACCAGTCGTCCTGCGGGACGGTCACGTTCACGATCCTGGGGGTCTCGGCGAGGTACGACGGCAGCTCGGCGCAGGCCGCGCCGAAGTGCTCGGAGGAGACGTGGGCCGCACCCGCCTCATCGTCGCGGAACGCCTCGGTCAGCACGTACTCGGCAGGGTCGTCGACGCTGCGCGACCAGTCGAACCACAGACACCCGGGCTCGTCGCGCGTGGCCAGGGTGAACGCTCGGGTGATGTCGGGCCAGTCGTCCGCGTGCTGGGGAAGGACACGGAACCGGGCGGTGATGAAGATCATGAGCATTCCTGGTGTGTGGTGGACGGCCGTCGAGGGTGGCGACACCCCTCGCCGGACGGTCGGCGGCCTGGTCAGGACTGACAATGGCACGTCCGCGCACCCGGCCCTCGACGACGAGCCGGTGCGCATGACGCTCACCGGTGGCGGCCTTCGCCTCGGCGGACGCGTCGCCCCTCCCGGCACGAGACCGTCGTGCCGCTCGCACAACCCGTTGCACGACCTATGGGCGCCGAGTGAGCCTCATGCCTTGTGCTGCATGGCCCGTCGTGCGGGATTGCCCTGTTCGGCGGCCTTGGGATCCTTCTCGTCGGACTTCGCTCGTACACCGTCCGCGATGCGCTTGCCGATGGACTCGTCGATGTTCGACCAGTACGCGAAGGCACGCTCGAGGACAGGCTCGGTGACACCGTTGAGGAGATGTCCGACGACGTTGTCGACCAGACGGTCGCGGGCGGCGTCGTCCAAGACCTCGCGCACCATGGTGCCGGGCTGTCCCCAGTCGTCGTCCTCCGGGTGGGAGACGTAGGCGGTACGGGTGATCTCGCCGTCGGCCTCCCAGCTGGGCGGGCTGCCGTAGTGGGCGGTGTCGGCCGCGGGACCGCCCTTGGAGTTCGGCGCGTAGACCGGATCGGTCGTCTTGCGGTAGGCCATCGCCCCGTCCTTGGAGTACGTATGGACGTCCACGACCGGTGCGTTCACGGGAAGCTGCTGATAGTTGGCGCCGATGCGATAGCGGTGCGCGTCCGCGTACGAGAACAGCCGGGCCAGGAGCATACGGTCCGGGCTCGGTCCGATGCCGGGGACCAGGTTGTTGGGCTGGAAGGCCGCCTGCTCGATCTCGGCGTGGTTGTCGGTCGGATTGCGGTCGAGCGTCATGCGGCCGACCGGGATGAGCGGATAGTCGCCGTGCGGCCACACCTTGGTGAGATCGAAGGGGTTGAATCGATAGCCCGCCGCGTCCCCGTACGGCATCACCTGCACGTGGAGGGTCCAGCTGGGGAATTCACCGTCCCGGATGTGTTCGAAAAGATCACGCGTGTGGTAGTCCGTGTCGACCGCGGCCATCTGGTCCGCCTCGTGCTGGGTGAAGCACTCGACACCCTGATCGGTCTTGAAGTGGTACTTCACCCAGAACCGCTCACCCTCGGCGTTGATCCACATGTAGGTGTGGGAGGTGTAGCCGTTCATGTGGCGCCAGGTCCGCGGAATGCCGCGGTCTCCCATCAGCCAGGTGACCTGGTGGGCGGATTCGGGAGAGAGGGTCCAGAAGTCCCACTGCATGTCGTGGTCGCGCAGGTTGTTGTCCGCGCGGCGCTTCTGTGAGCGGATGAAGTGCTGGAACTTCATCGGGTCCTTCACGAAGAACACCGGCGTGTTGTTGCCGACCATGTCGTAGTTGCCTTCGCTGGTGTAGAACTTCACCGCGAAGCCGCGCGGGTCGCGCCAGGTGTCCGGGCTGCCGCGCTCGCCGGCCACGGTCGAGAAGCGAGTGACCAGGTCGGTACGGGTACCCGGCTGGAACACGGCTGCCTTGGTGTACGCACTGACGTCGTGCGTCACCTCGAAGTGGCCGAAGGCCCCGCTTCCCTTGGCGTGTGGCTGGCGCTCGGGGATCCGCTCCCGGTTGAACTGCGCCATCTGCTCGATCAGATAGGCGTCCTGCAACAGGATCGGCCCCCCGGGCCCCACGGTCAGCGAGTGTTCGTCACTCTCCGCCGGGGCGCCTGAGTCGGTCGTGGTGGCGGGTCGGATCTCCGTCATACGTCTGCCTTTCGTCTCGCGGCTGCGACGAGCGGGCTGGTCCGGCGCTCACTGCGCGGACATCCGCCCTGCGCAGTGAGCGGGGCACGCTCTGCCCCGGCTCGGGCCGCACGGACACGCTCGAGTCGTCCTCAGCGGATCCTGGTGGCGCCTTTCGCTTTCCGTGAGCCGCGTGACCCGCAGCGGCCGCGGTAAACGTCCCCGCCGCGAGGAGAGCGGCCGGGAGGCTGTTCCCGGCCCGATCGAATCCGGCCGACCTCACCTGCCCGGGCCGGTGCTGTCGGCGGTCCGGCGCGATCGCTACCAGATCAGGCACCAGTAGTGGTCATATGTGCCGATCCCGATTCGGCCGACCTGCGGCACGAGCGTCGGGTCGGGGGCGCCCAGGGCCGACATGGAGCACGCCGGGTCACCCACCGTCCCTGAGGCGGCCATGCGCTGGGCAGCGGCCTGAGCCACGGAAGACGTGTACCAGATCGTCGTTGTCCCCGGGCTGCTGCCGGCCGTCGGGCTGCTTCCGATCGTGGGGCTGCTTCCGATCGTGGGGCTGCTTTCGACCGTCGGTGACTGTGCGGGTACGGGGGTCGAAGAGGGTGCGGACAGGGTCGGCGTCGGCGTCATCGTCGGCATTGACGTGGGCGTCGGCGTGGGCGTGGGCGTGGGCGTCGGTCGCGGGGCTGTCAACGCAGTGTGCGATGGCTGTGGTGACCGTGCAGGCGTCTCGGGCCGTACCGACGTCGATGACGTCTTCGGCACGGCTGAGGACCGCGAGGGGGAAGGGGTGCGGTCGGCTGTCCCCTGGGCGCTCCCCTGGGCGCTGGGGCGCGTGGGCTGCCCGGCCGTCGCCGTGGACGGGGCGGTCCTGGTATCCGTGGGGGCGGGACGCGCCGTACTGGAGGTTTCCGGCTCAGCCGTCAGGGAGGGCAGTGGGTCGAGCGTGGGCAAGGACAGGTCACTCGATGCCGACGGCGCCGGTCGAGGAGTACCGCCGTCCGATGCCGTCAGCCCCCAGATTCCCAGGCCACCCGCCACGAGGACGGCTGCCCCACCCATGATCCACGGCGCCCTGCGTGGTGGATTTCGGTGGCGGCTCATGCATCCCACTGTGTGCCTGCCGTCAGGCGTTCTCAAGCGGTGGCGCGCTGTATCGACAGCCCGGCGTGCCTTCCTCGGCGGCCGTGCAGGGACGTGATGCAGGAACATGGCCCTCCCCTGGCCCCTGGCCCCTGTCGAACGACCAGTACCTCAGCGCGGTCCGCCACACGTCGCGACCGGCCTCGAGGCCGAGGACACAGAGACTGCTGGATCGGGACTGGCTCCGGATACAGCATGCAGCCGGAAGCCAGCAGGGGTTACACACCGCGATCACCCGGATCCAACAGGTCAATCGGGCATTGGACTGTTCCCTGGAGAAGGCGACCAAGTGCCTCGTCAACGACCTGCTCAGTGCTTCCGGCTCGGTCGCCCGCAAGCCCTTTGGCTCCGGGAGGCTGCAAGTCGTTTACCCAGAACCGCCTCCCAGCACTAGGGCTCCCTCTAGCCTCGGACCATGGATTGGTTCATGGCGGCGATGGTGGGAGCTGCCGGAGGCGCCTCCATTGAGGCTGTCGACGTAATCAAGTCGATCAAGTGGCATCGCCAGATGCCGTGGAACGTCCAGTCGGACACGGTCGATCCACCCCAGCACAGAGCCGATGTTCGGCCAGGTGAGGAGCACTTGCCCGCGCCCGGCTGGAAGGCGTACTGCGTGGCCGGGGTGTTGCGGCTACTCGTCAGCGGAGCGCTGACCGGCGCCGTGGCAGCCAGCTATCCGCAGAGCACGAATCCACTAGTAGCGTTTCTTCTCGGGTTGGGTGCGCTGTCCGCTGTCCAGCAGGTCACCACACTGGTGCCGTTGATGGTTAAGAGCGCAGGCCGGGCTGCCCTCGGCGGTGTGGTAGAGGAGGCTCAACAGCAGGCGCAGGCCCTTCCACAGAATGGACAGCAGCCCGGACCGGGGCAGTCGAACGGTGCTCTACCAGGGATCCAGACGGGCAGTCCCCCAGCGGAAGTTCCACTGCCAGACACGGGGGTTGCTGCGCGCCAGGATCCAACGCGCGGAGGAGGTACGGCATGACGATTCTTGCTGAGTCCTTCGTCGGCCGCGTCCTGGCCGTCTTTTCACGCCGCTCTCCCGGCTTCCAACCTCCGCTGAAAGCCTCCGGACCGCTGCTGGAGCCGAAACATCCCGCTACGTCTCCTCCTGCACTCGTGCCAGAGATTCTTCGACTTCCTGAGACCCCCCAAGCCGAGCCGCCCCAGAGCGGCGCGGGGCCGACTCTGGCCGACGTGTCGGCTCACTGGAAGTCCATCTATCCACAGGAAAGGCTCCGGCATCGCGGAGACCTTCTGAGAATCGCCGGCTTCCTGGACACTGTTGCTGCAACCGTGGACCTTACTCTCGCCCTCGCGCTCGCTCGCGCCCTCGCCAGGGATCTTGAGGCCGCCCGTGACCACGCCCACGACATCGCGCTCGACCGCATCCTTGACCTCGAACGCGCCCTCACTCTCCTCAGCGACCGGGACCCTGCCTTGGACGTCGACCTTGATCGTGTCCGCGTCCGCGCCCTGAACCGTGTCCGCGCCCTCGACCAGAATCGCGCCCTCGACCGTGATGCCGGCCGAGCTATCGACCTCAGCCAGATCCGCACCCTCGTCCGCGACCTCGCCCGCACCCTCGTCCGCGACCTTGGCTCTGACTCAGATCGCGACCTTGCCCTCGCTCGCGTCCACACCCTCGTTCGCGAACTCGACCGCGCTCGCGACCCCGCCCTCTTCCTGGCCCTCACCCGCGACCGCGACCGCTTCCACAACCGCGTCCATGCCCTCGCGCGCGCCCGCGTTCTCGACCGCGCCCTTGCCCCTACCCACGGCCCAGCCCGCGCCTGCGATCGCACCGTCGACGCTGGTTCCGAGTTCGGCATCGCCCGCGCGCTCGACCGCGCACTCGACCGCGCACTTGCCCTTGACCTTGACCTTGACCGCGCCCGCGACCTTGAAGGTGACTTCACCAAAGCTCATGGCAACCTGACTGACGCCGCAAACGACTTCCTTGGTGCCGACCTCACCACTGTGAACCTTGCTGAATTCAACCTGGCAGGGGTTCGCTGGGACAGCGATACCCAGTGGCCCACCCTCGAGTGGGCAAGTCGTATGCATAGAGCATCCGTTGAGAATCCACCTGGCTCCGGGGTCTTTGTTGTCCTTCCTGAAGAGGGCCGCCAGCTCGCAGGGCTCGGTTCCCTGGTCCCAATCTCATGACCCTCAGTTTTGAGGTTCAACACCCACTCATTGCCGCTCAGCATGAACAGCTTGCGCTACGCGGAATCCTTGATCGCCGGCCGTTCGGCCAGCGTATGCGGATCCTCGCGATCGACCGTCTACTTCGATATCTTCCACCCCATGCTCAAGTGACGTAGTGATCGTCGGCCTCAACGGCCTGCGCTTGCTGCGCGAGCGCGTATGGGCCGCTGCCCTAGCACCTACACCCCATCTGAGCGAACCGGACAAGTTCCTCGCACCGACCTGGTTCACGTGGATGAGCTGCCCGACGACATCATCGAGTACCCGCAGGCCGGGCTGCGCGGGTATCTCGACGAGACCGGTCCCCTCGTGGGGCCCAACTGGGAGCAGAGCCCTCTCAGCCTGCCGCTACGCGGCAGCGTGCGTCATGGCTCCCACGAGTCGGGCGCGATGCTCCAGGAGGGACACCTTCATGTTGAGGCCCGGGTCGGGAGGGGCCGTCGTGACGTAGTTCTCGACGCGCTCCACCACCTCGGCGAGTTCGGGGCGGACGGCTTCCGCGTGTGTGGCAATGCCCTTGACCATGTTGGCGTCCGCCGACGCTCAACGGGCGGCGTGGTCGGCGAGATCGATCAGAGTGGCTTGCGGGTCCACGCCGAAGGCCGTGCCAACGAGTTGGGGTTCCATGGTGCCTACCAGGTCGACACGACAGGCGCTGCGGAGCGTGCGGGGCGGGAGGCCAAAGCCGTCAAGGGCTCCCGCGATATGGATAGTTGACTCCGAGCTCCGGCCGGCCATTGAATCCATGGTGGCCTTGACGTTCGAGTTGTCCGTCCGCCATGCCTCCCCCTGGGCCGGACACCGGTGCAGCGCCGTCCAGGATGCGGGGTCCACGAGGGACGGATCCGTCCAGTTTGCTACGCCGCTCGCCGGGGCGGTAGGCCGGTTCACTCCGGGTGAGCCGCGGCCTCCCGCTGGAGCTGCACCGCGGCCAGCAGGCTCAGCTGCGGCTCTGCCCGGCGCAGGGCCTTCAGCGCCGCGACCGAGGTGATGTCCCCCTGGAAGCCGACGGCGACGAGACGCGAGCGGACCCAGCGGGCGCGCAGCCGTGCCTCATCGGCGGCGGCGCTGGACTCCACGAGCGCCGCGGCGCGTTCCAGCCCCGGACGCTCCTCGGGCGCCGCCTCGGCGAGCGCCTGGCGCAGTGCCGCGGCGACCACGTCCGCGTCCCGGATCGTCAGCACGAAGTTGTGCTTCTTGTTCAGCTCCGCGATTCCCGTCATGTGAATCATCCTGGCCGTCAGCTTCCGTGTCTGCCAAGGAACTTGAGGAGTCTCAGAGGATCACGCCCTGTCAGGGGGGCTCGGGTGTACCGGGGCGCTTCCGGCCCCATTGGGACCCGGGTAGCAGCGATCGGTCGAACTCCCGCTCTATATCGAACAGTTGACGCGGTCCGGGTCCGCTCGCCCACCTCTTGCGCGGCTGCGTTGCTGCCGCCCAAGCTAGGGATTGGGCGTTCACTCGGCGTACGAGGGGGGCGGAATGATCGCTGCTGAGGACATCATCGAGACCAAGACGGCTGACTTTGTCGGCCGCGACTACATCTTCACCGCCATGGAGAAGTTTATCGAGCACCACGACCGTGGATTCCTGATCCTCGAAGGCGATCCCGGCGCGGGCAAGACCGCCATCCTCGCCGAGTACATCCGGCGGACCCACTGCATTGGACACTTCAACCTGCGGGCCCAAGGGCTGAACACTGCCGGACACTTCATCAGGGGCCTTTCCCAGCAGCTCACAGCTCGATACGGCGCACATCCGGCAGGGAGCACCGACAGCGGCGAATCGGTGTCCCACATGCTCAGAGAGATCAGGGCCGGACTTCCGGACGAACTCCCTCTGGTGATCGCGGTGGACGCCCTGGACGAGGCGGAGGCGGCCCCCCTCGCCGCGAATCCGCTCTACCTGCCGGGAGTCCTGGACAAGGGGGTCTACTTCGTGCTGACGACGCGCAGGAACACGACTCCGCTCCGTGCCGACGGCCCGTTCCAGAGGATCGACCTGAGGGACTTCCACGACCAGACCATGGAGGACGTACGCCGTCACCTCGAGAACAAGCTGTCCGACGAGGCCCTGGCACGTCTGGTGGACGACTCCCACCTGAGCAGGGACGCGGTCGTCGACCGGCTCGGCGAGATGAGCGAGGGCAACTTCATGTACCTCTACTACACGCTCATCGACCTTGTGCGGTCACCCAACCTTGACCTGGACCGCTTCCTCAGCGAGTTGCCTCAGGGCCTGGAGAACTATTACGCCGCCCACTGGGAGTCAATGGGTATGGCAGCCGCCGAAGCGCCGACGGTGAACGCCTGGATCCTGTACGTGCTGTGCGAAGCGGAGACTCCCCTGCCCGCCTGGATCATCTCGCGCGTCGTCACCCGTGTGACGACGCAGGCGGACCCCACCTTTGTACAGCGCCGCCTCATCGACTGGCGGCAGTTCCTGCACGCGGACGGCTCAACCTCACCGGCCAAGTACAGCCTTTACCACGCCAGTTTCCGTGACTTCCTGCACCGTCACGACATAGTCGCCAATGCTGCCGTCGACCTCACCAACGTCCGCGCAACGATCGCCGACCTGCTGTGGGAGCACATGATCGGGGACAACGGCCCATGACCGGCGTTCTGGACGACTTCGGCCTGACGAGGATGGTCCCCCTCCTGCACGCCACGGGGCAGTCCGACCGCATCCACTGGCTGTTCGAGTCCGACTGGTGGCTGATGAAGCACCTCGGTGACAGGGAACTGGGGTGGTCGGGCTACGCCTCGGACCTTTCCCTCGCCTTCGACAGCCTGGCCCAGGACATCAAGGCGGGAAAGGCACGGGCAGGTGAGACGGTGTTGCGGCTGTCACGACTGTGCCTGGTGCGCTCAGCGCTCGCGGCGGCAACCGATATCCCGGAGGGTGTCCTTCTGGGCGCCCTCCGCACGGGCGCCTGGCAGGACAAGCGCGTCACTTCGACGATCGAACGCTACGCCGACCGCGGCCGCCAGGCGTCGGCCTGTGTCTCCATGCTGAGCACTGGCCTGGACGCCTCCGGCCGCACCGCGGTGCAAAGGACGCTCGCCTCCCTGGCCTTCGTCAGACCCGACGACGTCCCGGCGGCCGAGTTGCTCCGAGGTGTCCCATTCCTGAATGCGCCCGACCAGAGGGCCGTGGCGGACCGGCTCGCCCTGTGCCCCATGGCACCGCATGGCCCGAGCGCTCTGTGGCAGCGACGCGCTCGCGGCGGGGGCGGCGTCCTCGATGCGACCGACGTGGTCACGACGATGGTTGCGGTTCCGGAGACACGGCGACCGGCCCTAGTGAGGAAGACCGTCGACACGCTTCTCGAAGAGGCGATCCGCATCAGCCGCAACGCCATGGTGGAGTACCAGGACCCGCTCCGGTCCGCGTCCTCCCTCAATGACGTCATGGCTGCCGATCTCACAGAGAGCACCTACGGTGACTACGTGGCCAGGCCTCAAGTCCTGTCATCCTTGGTCGCAGTCGCCTCGTTCCTGTCTGCCTACCCCGACCCAGGGCGCCTGCCGTCCGCTTTCGCCGATTGCATGGGGTGTGCCGCGTCGGCCGAAGAGTGGGCGAAGTTCTCCGCAGCCTGTGCCGCGGGCCTGCACGAGGCGGGCGTTCACTGGCAGCCTTCCGTACACCGGCAGGCGGCCCGCTACACGTCTCCGTTTTGGCCCCGCGACCAAGACCGCCTCTGGTGGCAGCAGCAGCTCCAGTCCAAGATGGGCAACCGGCGGGAGGTCCATATCCCGCAGGACGAAGACCCCATTGGTTGGCCCACCCTCGGCGCGGCGCGGCATGGGTGGGTGCAGCGTGCCCTCGCGGTGTTGAACAGGTCCGACAGCCCTTCAGCGCACGCAGACACCGTGGTTGAAGAACCCCATGTCCCCGAGGTGTCGCCACGCCGGGTCGATGCGCCGGAGCCGGAGACCGAGCGGGAGGCGGCGCCCGGGCCCGAGGCCGAATCGCTCCTGATGGACGTGGTGAAGCGCGGCACCGCCCCGATCGTGGCCGTGATGGTGGTGGCCGCCAGCGGAGCGCCTCCGGAGATGATCGACGGCCTTATGCCTGAAGCGTTCGACGACGAGTACCTGACTCTCCAGTTACTCAACCTCGCCAACGCCGCAGCGGACGCGCAGGTGCCACCCGAGTTGGCAAGACGCGCGATGGGCGGGCTGTTGCGTCATGCACTCGAATCAGCCCATCTCGCGCGGGGCGCTGCGGGAGCGTGGGCCGATGTGGACGCCGAACTGATCGTAGCCGCGGATCTGACACCCGTCCTCGACTTCGTGCTGGGTCTGCCGACGGAGCCGGAACGCGATCATGCCAGCCCTCTGTTCGAATCGTACGACGTCAGGGTCCAGGACGTACCCATGCTGACCGTGCTCGAAGCGATCGCCGAGCACCTCGATAAGACGAGCGCGGTGCGTGTCACGGACGCACTCCTGGCAGTGCCGAGCACGCCTGTGCGCAACCGCGGCCTGGACCTGATGGCCCCGCGTCTGCCCCGGGAGGTCGTCGAACGCGTCCTCGCACTGAACTGGCGGCCGGCCGACGCGCGGGAGCAGGTCTGGGCGCTGCGCGAGATCGCCGCCGGCTGCTCGTCCGACGGCGCCGACGTGCGGAAGCTCATCGAAGGCATGGCTCTCGAGGCAGCGGACGGCATCGAGGACGGCTGGGCCTACGTCGACACGCTGCTGCATACCAATGACGGGGAGCCCTCCAGCGCCGCGGCGACGGTCGCGCGTCCCGAAGTGCTGGCCACGGTACGGCGTCTGAGCGTCAACAACCGAGCTGACGCCCTGCGCGGACTGTCTCATCACGCAGACCGCGACACGATCGTTCCCGCTGCGGTGCTCGAGGAGATCCTGAAGCTGCCGGGCATGAACGCAAGCGGCACCTACAGCTGGCGCGGGACTGCCCTGGTCGCCTGTGCCGGGCTTCTCGACGCATCCATGGCCGGGGCGGCCCTCGATTCCGCCATGGAGCTCCCGGAGCGATTCACCACCGGCTCCAGCCAGGCGTGGGGGCATGACTGGACGACCGAGTTCCTCCGCGCGGCCGTGGTGAACGCTCTCGTCCCGGCGATGGCTCCGTCCGACGCGCGCCGGGCATTCGACTACGCGAGGACCCTGCCGTACATAGCTCGCGAACCTGTGTTCCGCACCCTGGCAGAGACCGCTGATCCCCCACTGGCCAGCTTGCTGTTCGATCACACGGTCGAGCGCTATCAGACGTACTTGCTGCTGGAGGACTCACCACCGCCGAGCGTCATCGAGCAAGCTCTTTGCATGGACACCACGGCGATGTTTCAGATGCACCGTCAAGTACAGACCGCGGAGATCATCGCCGCGATCGTGGACCGCTTGAACGGCGAGCGCCGTGCAGTCGCCGCAGAGATGGCCATGGGCTTCTCGGCCACCGGACCTTGCGCATGGCTGGGGGCAGCGATTCTGAAACACCTCGCGGAGGACGACCATGTGGACGCGGCGCTCTTGACCGGCATGGCACTGGTAGACGCCTACAGCTACGTCGCTTCCGACCCGGCGCGCATCGACCTGCTGATCGATCTCCTACCCCATACCGAGCGTCACGCCGCGGCAGAGCAAGCGGCGCTGACACGGTTCGTCGCGTCGCGATTCCCGGACTTCGAGGAGCTCTTCCTCGACGAGGCTCACGGCCGACTGTTAGAAGCGGACGAACAGTCCGAATACATCCGCCTGACCGGTATGGACCGCCTGCCGCGGCAAGGCGAGGACGAGCACGACCCAACCGAAGCCGAGCTGAGGGCACGAGCAGCGATGTGGATCCTCAGTCCCATCGCGCACCGACAGCGTGACGAATTCCTCAAGGCCCTCCTGCTGGAATCACCGGTCACCAGCCGGGTACGGGCGCTCTCACGCCTCTCGGAAGTTCTGCCGGAGGAGCTGCACGGGACCGTACTGACCGAGTCGATCCAGGAACTTGTCCGCCATGCACACCTTCTCGGCGACGACGACCTGGCCGAACTCGCCAAGGTCGTCGAGCACCTACCCACAAGCGACCGGGGGCTGTTCCTCCCCCTGGTCACGGAGTTGCCCGCCTTCGACGCCACGTCGGCGGAGGAGGTCGAGGCCGAGGCGCTGGAGGAGATCTACCACGACTGGGGCCGCATCCTGCGTCCTCATCCCAAGTACGCGGACATTGGCAGGTCCGTAGCAGCGCAAGAGCTCGGCAACCGATTCCAGCGCGAACGATTCCGCAAGTCCTACCACTTCGTGACCCCACGGGTGCGCTTCCTGGCAGCTCTGGCACCGCACCTGTCCCAGGGCGACATCACTGACGCCTTGCACATCCTGCGTGATTTCCCCGAAGCCGAGCGCGCCTCAGGCCTCGTCGCTCTCCTCCCCATGTTCGCCAAGGGCAACGCCAGGCTCGTCCGCGCGGAAATTGACGCGCTGGAATCCCGCTTCGCACGGCTCTGGGTGCTCTGGCAGGGGCAAGGCAACCTGGGCGGCATGGGTATCGACGTCACAGCGAGGGCCGAGGCGGTCATCGCCTCGTTCGAAACGCCCACGGCGAAGGGAGCGGCAGCCCTTCTGATGGTCGGGCATCTAGGCGTGAACCGCGCGTTCGACATCATCCTGGAACAGGCCAGACGTGCCGGCGACGATGACAGGCTGAAACTGATGTCCCTCGCCGTGAGGATCGGACAGGAGACGGGACACCGCGAACGGCTGTCCTGTCTGGTGATGCAACTGTCCTCACCAGAAGCACAGTTCCAGGCGATGCTCATGTTCGGCCGCTCCGGCATGCATCTGCATGACTGTGTCGGCGCGGGCGGTGAGAGCGCGGTGGCACTGCTGTCCGCTGTACACCGGCGCTTCTCGGAGCTCTCGCGGCTGCCGCCTGTGCGGTTCCTGCGCGCCCTCGCCGGCGAGATGGCCGTGGTCAATGGTTTCCTCGACGACTCCGAGCGGCTGATGCTCGCGCGGAGCATCCGCCAGGTGTTCAACCAGTGGCGGTGGCCATGACCGCTTACGATCCACCCGGATCAGCGTCCTATCCGCCGAGTTGGCGCGTCGGTGGTTCGTGGCCCTGCCGAAGCCACCGCAATCCGGCCGAGTCCGTGAATCGGAGGATCACAACGGCCGGGACTGCTACGTGAGCGGTCGCAGCCGTGGCCATAGTCTCCACCACGAGCCGTCGCACCTCACCGGGTCGCAGGACGCGGACACTCTCGGTTCCCGTTCCCGGCCCGGCCGCCACGAAGCGTCCGTTGCGTTCCTCGACCTTCTGGCCCCGCACTCGAAGCTCCGCAGATTGCGCACCCGTCAATTCCACTTCCATGTCATGGACTGCTTCCCTGCCGTCGTTACGGATCTCGAGGAATGTCAGCCCGAGGTCACGCCGGACTGTGGCGGAAACCAAACGGGCCGTCGCCGCTTCGCGATCTCGGAGCTCGGACACCAGCCTCCTGTTGTCCTTGAAGGAAACCAGGAGAGCCACCATGACCGCGGCCAACGTGCCCACCGCACCTACCACCTGACCGATGGCACTCAGCCAGTCGGTGATCGACGGCGTCTGGCTGGACGGCATCGACCAGCCCCCTTCCTGCACGGCACCAGCATCCCTTGATCTCTGCCCGATGGCTCCCTGGCCTCAACAGCCAATGCCAGGGAGCCACCGCATCGACGCGACAGCGCCCCGAACGGGACTGGCCGGTCAGAGCAACCGACAGTTGCGGCTGACGAACGGCAGTCGCGCCCATTCCCCGCCGAGCCCCCAGCATCGTCAGGGCGGCCCGTACTCCTTCGGGGAACGGGCCGCCCCGCCTGGACCGGCGCCTGCCCCCACCTGTCATCGCAACATACCCATACCCACATGAACTCGACCAAGCCCTGGTGGGTATCGAAAGGCGTGACCCCAAAGGCAGCGAGTTCGTCCGGTGTATGCAGTACTAGTCGGCATGACAAGATCCGGCCAGGACGCAACTGCCGACGGCTGAAACTCGTCCCTTCTTTCCGAGCCGGCGAGGCTCACGAAGATCTCGAACGAGCAAGGTGGGGGACGAACCATGAACCTGACGCCGAGGATGAGCCGTCGTAGACCGGGCGCCGTCCGAGCGGTCGTGCTGGGCGTATGCGCCGCAGGTGCGCTGGGCCTCACCGGCTGCTCCGGTGACAGCGGCACGGCGGGCGTCGGCAGTGGCGCGAAACCGAGCGCGACGACGGCGAGCGGCAGCAGCGACACGACGGAGGCAGGGGCGGACGCCGACACGACGGGCAAGAAGCCCGGCGCGGAGGCATCCACGGACGCGGGCAGCGGCGTCAAGTCCCCCAGTGTCGTTCCGGTTGCCTCCAAGCCCCCGGCTCCCGCGGCGACGGGCTCGGTGGGCGCCGATGGCGATGGTGACGACTGTGACCACAAGATGCCCATCTCCCCCGACGAGGTCGCGGTCTACCGCTACACGCCGGAAGGGGGATCCCTGAGCTTGATCGTCAAGCACGGCAACTGGGGATGCGGCTTGCCCGACTCGGACGGCGCACCGTTCGAGACAGTCGGCAAAGAGACCTACATCCCGATGGATCAGGCCGCATACGTCACGGTGACCAACCCCATCGTGGAGAGCACCGAGAACCAGCCCATCGGAGTCCAGGAGTTCCTCGACTGGCTCGAGGCACACCCGAACTCAGGGCTGGTCTTCACCTACCACCTCGGCAGCAGCGGGGCCATCGACCGCCTCGACGAGGTCTTCACCCCCTAGCAGGGCTCCGCCAGGTCCGACTTGAGCGTGTGACGTGGCGAGGCCGACCAGGACATCGTGGATGCCGGCGACCTTGACGCGGTGCGTCACCGTCGGCAGTTCCTTCGCTCACAGGTGGGCGACCCGTGTGCGACCGAGGATCACGGCGTAGGTCCTGGTGCAGGGGTTGGGCAATCGCGGGCGCCAACAAGGTGCGGATCACGAAGGAGTTGGAAGGGTCGGCGTCGGTCGCGCTGATCCGATGGGGGCATGAACGCATCCGCTTTCCACCCCTGCTCCCCCGGTCCGGTCTCCGCGTCGCCGACGGACCGCGCGAGGCTGTGAGCCGCCGTGGCCGCCTTCCTGTTCGGCGGCCGTGGCGGCCGGTGTGCCGACGCCGGCCTCGGAGCGGACCGGGCGGTGTCTGGGGTACGTCGAGCAGCACGCCTCGGGGCTGCCCGGCTGGTGGGGGGTACGCTGCCGAGGTGTTCCTTCCGACGGTCAATGAGGTACGCGCGCTGCACGAGCGGTACGCGCCATCGGATGAGGCCCTGGACCTCGTCTTCACCCACTGCGAAATCGTCTCCAGCATCGCCGAACAGCTGGTGGCACGGACAGACCTCCCCGTCGACGCCGACCTCGTCCGTGTCGGCGCCCTGCTCCACGACATCGGCGTCTACCCGCTGTACGACCAGGCCGGCCGGCTCGACCACCGCAACTACATCCGCCATGGCGTCCTCGGTTACGAGATCCTCCACGAGGAGGGATTCCCGGAGCGCCTGCGCCGCTTCTGCTCCTGCCACACGGGAGTCGGTCTCACCCGGCACGACGTCCGCAGTCAGGGGCTCGCCATACCCGAGGCCGACTATCTGCCCGAGACCGTCGAAGAGCAACTGGTCATGTACGCGGACAAGTTCCACAGCAAGACGACTCCCCCCACGTTCCTCACCGCCGACTCCTATGCCACGCGCGTCGAGAAGTTCGGCGCGGACAAGGTCCACGCGTTCGGCCTGCTGCGTGCCCGGTTCGGCGAACCCGACCTGACCTCGGTCAGGGGGCGCTACGGCCACGCGCAGGTTTGAGGCCGGCACCGTGGAGGCGGCGAAGTACCGGGACTGTGTGCCCTGGTGATGTACGGCCGGCCGGAGGCGTCTCCCACCACATGCCTGGACGCTCGTGAACGGCAGGCCTGGGACCCGTCCGGCGGATCCTGCCGGACAGGCCCCAGGTCCCGAAGAGGGCTCAGCGCTTGAGCGTGAAGGTGAAGTCGCCGGAGAGCTTGCCGCTCAGCCGGACTGCCGAAACGAGATTCCCCTCCGTGATCAGTCTCTCGACCTCGGCTCGCGAAAGACCGCAACCTTCAGCGATCAGTCGCACCGGCCGGACAGGGATCCGTGCCGCGAAGCGGACCGAGACGTCGATCACCTCACGGTCCAGGTGATTCGATCCGCCGATGTCGAGGCGCCAGGCGTTGTCCCAGTCGAGGGCGATGCGATTACGGCGCCGCACGACCGGATCCTGGAGCAGCTCAGCTGTCAGGCCAGGGTCGTTGTCATGCAGCCGATCCAGCAGCTCAGGTCGTACGGAGCGCACATTCACCCGCTCCAGGACCGTGAGCTTTGCGGTTTCCCCGCAAGCCGTACAGAGCACGAGGAGCCAGACGTCGATGAGCTTGTGGTTTGCGTTGACGCGAAATTTGCCGCTCGCCCGGAAGCGCTCGGACGCGCAGGCGTGGCAACGGCGGAGAACGAGCGGCAGGCAGGTGGGCGCGACCACCCAGTTTTCGAGCACAGAAGTACACCGGTTTCAGTGAGAAGTCCGCAGCAAAAAGCAGCGCGGCGCAACATGCGCGACGCGCGACGAATCAGCACTCGGGAGGTCTCACACGGTGTACAACGGCACGTCCTTGCCTGGGCGACTTGGCTCGGCAGCACGGTAATGGCGCACAGCGGCGCTGCTCCACCGGTTTTCGAGCGCCTCACCGCCACGTTCTGTCCCGCAGACCATGAACGAAGCCAGAGCCGGATCGCGGCCATTGCGGCGGGAGCGGTCCGTCTTGTCGCCGCCGAGATGATCGGGGCGGTGCGAGGATGCCCGCCGTCCAGGCAGGCGGCGCGGAACGAAAGCCTTTGCGCGGGTCGCCGTCCGGATGATGGGGTGGCACGGTGATCAACCACAGTGGGGCCGGGGCTGTCCGACCGTTGACCCTGGCTTGGGTGGGCCGGCAGCTGGACGCCGGCGAACGGATCGTCAAAACCGAGGCGCTTCACGGCGGCATCACCGCCGAAATGCGGCGGCTGACCGTCGGTACGCGGGACGGAGACACCCGCGATCTGGTGCTGCGGACTTTCGTCGACCCGCTCTTCGTGGAGCACGCCGAGGACCTGCTGAAGCGCGAGGCCGGCGTCCTCACCCTGCTCGCGGGGACCGATGTGCCGACTCCCGAGCCGGTCGCGGTTGATCCGACCGCCGCGCATTGTGAGTATCCGTCGCTCCTGATGACACATCTCGCGGGCCGGACGGTCCTCGATGACGAGGGGTTGGAGGCGCGCGTCCCCCTGCTGGCCCGTCAACTCGTGGCGATCCACGCGTTGCGACCCGCCGAGCGGCCCCAGGTGTACGAGGCGTGGACGACCGCCGACGCCGTCGTCCCTCCAGACGGCGCCGATGCGGCGGCTTGGGCCGCGGCGACCGACGTGATCGGCAAGCCTGCGCCGCGCTACGAGGGGCGGTTCCTTCACCGGGACTTCCACCCGGGCAATGTGCTGTTCGACGTGCCGCCCTCAAGCCTGGCGAGGCCCCGGATCACCGGGGTCGTCGACTGGGTACAGACCTCCTGGGGCCCGGCGGACCTTGATGTGGCGCACTGCTCCACCAATCTCGCACTGCTGCACGGCCCGGCGTGGGGTCTGCGCTTCGCCGAGGCGTATGAGGAGGCCGGCGGGGTGCTGGCCGCGGCTGCGAGCGAGCGGTTGTACTGGCGGCTGCTGGACGGGTTGGCGTTCGCGGCGGGCGTGCAGTGGGTGGCGCGGCCGTGGCAGGAGGCGGGGAGGGCGGAGCTGACGACGCGGGCCGTGGAGGAGAGGCTGGATGCCTACGTCACCGCCCTGATGGACACGCTGGGCTGAGCCAAGGCGGTCCGGGGCGCGGGCACGGCGGCGAGCGCCGGGCCGGCTTCCACGTCCCGTAGCAGAGTCGGTCGCGCCCAAGTGACATCGAAGGTCACCGGCGGCGTCCACCGGCCCACCGGTCCACCGGTCCACCGGCCCTTGATGGACGAGCCCGATGTCAGTGGCGGCGCATACGGTTTCGGCATGGCTGATCAGAAACCCTCCCTGCTGTCGATAGGCGACTTCGCGACCTGGGAACCCGTGCTGCGGCTGCTGTTGGCCGGCAGCAAGGAGCAACATGCCGCCCGGTCCACCCGGGTGGCGGGGCGCATCGGCCGACACAGCTGGAGCCTGGATCTGCGGCGACAGCTGCCGCCGCCGGGACGGGCCGCCCAGGTAGACGACATGCAGGAGGAAGTCGACGCGGTGGAACGGGTGCGGAGAGCGCTCGCGGACGCCGGAGTCGACGACGTCTCCTTCACCGCGGAGATCCAACCGAGCGGGAAGGCCGTACTGCGTCTGCTCGGGCCCAGCCCGGCCGTGGAGCCCGGCATCGGCACCCCGCACCCGGGGGCCCTGGTCCTGGTCGACGGCTCCCTGCCCGAGCCCTGGCGCCGCCTCCCTGATCCGGTGGCCGGAGCAGAGCCGGCTCCTTCGGCCGACCTGGAGTTGCTGGAGCGGCAGCTCCGCGAGCGCTTGCCCGACGCCATCGGCGCGACGGAGGAGGAGATCACCGCCGCCGAAGGGCGCCTCGGCATCACGCTGCCCGACGAGCTCAAGGTGCTCTACCGGGTGACACGAGCACGGTGGGAGGACTGGAACGACGACTACGAGGCGGCGAGACGTGATTCCACAGCGGTCGGCTGCGAGCTCTTCGACTTGGACGGTCTGTACATCGCCGACGCATCGTCGCGCCACTGCGGCTGGGAGTTCGCGGCGATGGAGGCGGTCGACACCCCGCCCGACGCCGCAGTACAGGGCCTCGTCGGCTCACCGGGCTGGATCGCCTTCGGTGACAACGGCGGCGGCGACCGGCTGGCCATCGATCTGACACCCGGCCCCCGCGGACACATCGGACAGGTCATCATGCTCTCCCACGAGGAGAGCACTGGCGCCGCGCTCGTCGCCGACTCCCTCACCGACCTGGTACTGGACCGGCCCAGCGCGCAACCCAGCAGCCCGCAGGGACAGCGTCCACCGGCCGCGGCCTGGGTCAACATCGCACGACTGAAGAGCGTCCAAGCCGCCGCACACCCCGGTCTGGAAGTCCTGTCCATCGGCGTGTGGGACAGCGCGCCCTTCAGCCTTGCCCCCGTCACCGGGCTGCCCCGCCTCCGTACCCTTACCGCCTACCCCGGCACGCTGGCCGACCCTCTGGAGATCGCCGGACTCAGCGGACTGGAGTTTCTCCAGCTCGGCCCTCAGGAATGGCGCGTCCTCCTCGACGCCCGAGCCGTTCCACGCAGCTTGTTGGCCGCCGCCATCGTGGTACACGGAAACCAGGATCCGCTGCCCATCGTGGCCCTCGCCAACGAAATCCTGGCCCTTTGGGACCGGCCCCAGATCATGCGGACCGTCCTCGAAGGATTCCTTGGCCCCGTGGCATAGCCGGCGGGGCAACCGACAGCCGGCCGGGGACGGTCCGGCGAAGTCCTCGTGCAGGATCATGAGCGCCAGGGAGGAGGGAAGAGGGAGCAGGCGGGAGCGAAAGGCGGCCCGCTGCGGCCGGCCTGCCGGCGCTCCGGCCGTAGGCGCCGGCCTGGGTGTCTGTCGGTGCCGCCGGTCCCGGGCTCGGATGACCCTTCTCCTCGCCGCCGCCCGGGCAGGCCCTGGCGGCCCGGTTCCGGCGGTCGCGAGGCGAGGGCAGGTGGGATTCATCAGTGGCTGGGCAGTCGGGGAAGGCGGATATACGTCGAACGGGCGTGCCGCCCGTCAGCTGAGGAGATCAGGGCATGGCAGGACCGGAGGACACGCACAGCCACGGCAGACGGCTCCTGCCGGCGTCTGCCGCCGCGGTTGCCGAGGTGCTGGAAGCGATCGGGACCTGCGCTTACGTCGTGGACGAGCAGGGCCGCATCCTCGCCGTGAACTTGCGCACCGAACAGTTCCTGGACCGGCCCGCCGGAGACCTCCTCGGCCATGACGCGCACGACCTGCTGCACCGGGACGCCCACGGCCAGCCCCTGCCGAGGACTCAGTGCCGTATGCGGCAGGCTTTCCACGCCGGGCGCACCGCTCAGGCCGAGGAAGACTACTTCGCCCTCGGGGACGGCTCCGTGCTGCCCATCTCATGGCTGATAGCCCCGTTCGATCTCCGTGGGTGCGAACGCGGCACACTCGTCCTCTTCCATGCCCGGCAACCGCGGGACACCGACCCGCGGCCGGAGCCGACGGCCACGCTGCTGCCGGAACTCGAACGGCTCGCGCTGCTGGCCGCAACCACCACTCAGCTGACCTCCACCCTCGATGTCGACGAGGCACTGCGGCGACTGGTGACCCTGGTGGTGCCCCGGCTGGCCGACTGGGCCATCATCGATCTGATCACCGAACGTGACGAGGTGTGGCGTACTGTCGTCGTCGAGGCGGACGGTGACGCCCTGGTGCCCCACGAAGAACTTCAGGGACCGATGCCGCCGGTCCCCGAGGAATCCCCGATGCCCTTGTCCAGGGCCCTGCGCGGAGTCGCCTCCACGCTGGCCGGCCCGCAGACCTACCAGGGGCCGCCGGATTCCGGTATCGCGGTCGAACAGCGCCGCCTGTTCGACGCCACCGGAGTCCACTCCGCGGCCATCGCGCCGATCCGCAGCACCCGGGCGGTCCTCGGTGCCCTGACCCTGGGCCGTGCCCGGCAGCCGGGGGACTTCAACACCGCCGATCTCCCCCTGATCGAGGACATCGCCCGCCGCGCCGGCCTCGCTCTGGACAACGCGCGCCTCTACCAGCGCCAGCGCAAGGTCGCCGAGACCATGCAGAACCATCTGCTGCCCCAGATGCCGCGCGTGTCCGGGTTGCAGATGGCGGTCCGCTATCTGCCCGCGCCCGACGCCTCGCAGGTGGGGGGCGACTGGTACGACGCCTTCTCCCTCTCCAACGGCGCCACCGCGCTGGCCATCGGCGATGTCGTCGGCCACGACCTGGAGGCGGCGGCCGGCATGGCGCAGGTGCGCAACATGCTCCGCGCCTACGCCTGGGCCCTGCAAGAGCCCCCCAGCCGGATCGTCGAACGCCTCGACGAAGCGGTCATACACATCACCGACGTCACCATGGCCACCATGATCCTCGCCCGGGTCGAAGAGGCCGACGAGGGCCGGTGGAAACTCTCCTGGACCAACGCCGGCCACCCGCCACCCCTGTTGATCAGCCATGACGGCCTGGCCGACTACCTCACCGGCGGCAACGGCATCCTGCTGGGCACCGGATCCGGCAAGCCCCGCACCGACGCCACCGCCTTGCTGCCGCCCGGATCAACCCTCTTGCTGTACACCGACGGCCTGATCGAAGAACCCGGCCACAGCCTCGACGAGGGCCTGCACCGACTGCGCCGGCACGCCGCCTCCCTCGCCCACCGTCCGCTGGCCTCCTTCACCGACCAGCTGCTGCACCGGGTCCGCCCCGCCGCCAACGACGACGACGTCGCCCTGCTCGCCCTGCGGGTACCCACCCGGACGTGACCCGCGCGCCGCGGTGGCGATGTTGCCCTTGTACTCCGGCCGGCAACGGCCATGTGCAGACGTGGTCGAGGCCCGTGCTGGATCCGCCATCGCCGAGCTGCTGCCCTGCGCCGACGCGCCCGGCTCTCCGCGCACATCGCCGACCTCGTGCGGACCAGGGACTCCCTCGACGGGCTGATGGTCTCGGTCCGGGCGCACCGGGCACAGCTGGCGGCTGACCGGCGAGTCCCGGGCCGCCGTGACGGGGGAAGCCGTCGTGCGCCGTACCGGGCACATCACTTGAGCTGCTGCGGCTCATCGCTGCGGGTCGGGTCTGGTCTCGTCCGGTCGGCGGCGATTGCCGTGCCAGTCCAGTATCAGCACCGTGGCGTCGTCCTTGAGGTTGCCGTGGCAGGCGTCGAGCACCGCTGCGGTCAGGCTCCGGACGGCTTCACGCGGGTGCAACGCGCGGGTGTCGTGAATGACCGAAGCCAGGTCGACGGCCGCGGCACCGCGTTCCTGCATTCCGTCGGTGAGCAGCACCAGGCGGTCTCCGGGACGCAGTTGCAGTTCCTGTACGCGGTAGGCGGTGGGTGCCACCACTCCGAAGGGCAGGTTGACGGCGAGTCCGACCTCTTCGACGGTGCCGTCGCGCAGCCGCAGTGGCCGGGGGTGGCCGGCGTTGACCAGTTCGCACAGGCCTGTTTCGAGGTCGACGCACAGCAGCTGTCCGGTGGCCAGGCCGCGGCTGTGGCTCAGCAGGGCCTCGTGGGCGTGGCGGGCCTGCTTGAGGGCGTCGCAGCCGCTGCGGCGTGCCCGGCGCAGTGCCCCGACGAGCAGAGTGGCCAGCAGGGCCGAGTTCGTGTCATGGCCCATCGCGTCGGTGATGGACAGGTGCAGGGTGTCGCGGTCGAGGGTGTAGTCGTAGGTGTCGCCACCGATGTCGTCGGCCGGGACCAGCCCGGCGGCGAGGGTGAACTGGGCCGCCTCGCAGCAGGGCGCCGAGGGAAGCAGCTGGTGCTGGATCTCCGCGGCCAGGCTGGTTTCGGTGGTGCGCCGGCCCAGGTGGTACAGATCGGTGAAGCGGCGGTCCGTGACGATGATGTAGGCCAGTGCGTGTGCCGCATCGCGGACCTGGCGCAGCACGGTGTCGTCGGCGGACTGGAGGCTGACCTCCAGGACGCCGATGCAGTCGCCACGGTTGGTGACCGGCGTGATGACGCGCCGTCCGCCCTGGCCGTCCGGCTCCACATGCTGGCGCTGGCTCCGCAGAACGCTGTCGTAGACGCTGCCGTGCAGGTCGATCGGCTCGGCCTGGTCCGCGACCTCACCGCCGGCCGCGGCGAGCCGTACCAGCCGCTGACCGATGAGGTCGACGAACAGGAAGGACACACGCTCCGCACCGAACCGCTTTTGCAGATCGTGCGCTATCACGTCGACGGACTCACCGGGCGGCGCCGCCTCCGCGGCGGCCAGCAACTCGCCCAGTTCCAGATCTCCACCCTCCACGACAACCTCCTATCGGCTGTCGCACCTTCTTCCCCGAGTCTCCGCAACATCACCCAATTTCCTCATCTTGCCTGGTCAGGACAGCGGGTTGGGTCGGTGGCCAGTGCCTCGGAGGCGGTGAGCCGGGCCGAACACCACGACCAGAACGGAACCACGCCTTACATCGACCGGTGGCCCAACAGAAGGGCCTGACAGGCTCCCCGGTTCACCTGCGGTGTTCGCCGTCACGACGGTCCTCACGCCTCCAGCGCGCCCGGTTCTGGCGGCTGTAGCGGCGGTCCCAGCGTTCCACACGATCCCGGCGCTCCTCGTAGTCCCGATACTCCCCGAGATCCGAACCGTCACCACGGCTCCGGCCTCCGCCGCGATCGCGGCCGTGACGAGTGGCGGCGAAGACCAACACCGCCGCAGCCACCCACCAGATGGGATGCAGGAAGCCGACGCCGAACAGGACCGCGGTCAGGATGAGGAGCAGGACGAACACGGAGGGCCTCCCCGGGAGCAGGACGAAGCATCGATACCGGGGACTGGGGCCTCACCCCACAGCCTAGTCCCGCCGGGGGGCAGCGGATACGGCGCGACGTAGGCGCGTCCTGTTCGGTAATGGCTGCTTGGCACCTTTCGGGGAACCATGGCAAGGGCCGGCGTGCGACTTGCCGCCCCGAGCTACGCGGACACCGCAATCACGTGCTTGCCCACGACTCCGCCGCGCTCGAATGCCGTGTGCGCCGCGGCGATGTCCGCGAGCGGGTACACGCTGTCGACCACCGGGCGCAGCGCACCCGACGTGACATGGTCGGCCAGATCGCGCAGCACGGCGCTGTCGGGATTGGCGCTGAAGGTGCGGATTCGGCGGGAGCCGTGCACGCTCGACGCGGCGATCGCGGCCAAGGCGCCGGCCGACAGGCCGACGGTGACCATCCGGCCGCCCTTGGCCAACCGGCTTCGGTAGCAGTGCAGTTCCGAGCCGACGGTGTCGACGATGACGTCGAACGGTCCGATCTGGTCCGAGGTGGTGGAGCCGTAGTCGAGGACTTCGTCGGCACCGAGGTCGGTGAGCAGTCGGGCGTGGCGGTCGCGCGCCAGCGCGGTGACGTGCCCGCCCGTTGCGTGTGCCAGTTGCACGGCGGCTGTGCCGACTCCCCCGGCCGCGCCTCGTACGAGGACCCGTTCCCCGCCCGCGAGGTGCACGCTGTCGCGCAGTGCGATGAGCGCCGTGGCGCCCGCCACGACCAGGGAGGCGGCGTCGACCGGCGAGAGGTCCGCCGGGGCGGGCGCGATCCGGTCGGCCGGGACCACGACGTACTCGGCCGCCCCCGCGGTGGAGTGCCGCTGCCGGGGATGCACCGTGCCCCACACCCGGTCACCGGCCCGGTAACCCTCGACATCGGCGCCGGTCCCGACGACGACGCCCGCGAAGTCCAGCCCCGCACCGATCGGGAAGCGGCGCCCCGACACCATCTTCAACTCCCCGGCACGGACGATCACGTCGTGTCCGTTCACGCTGGACGCCTCGACCGACACCAGGACCTCGCCGACACCGGGCGCGGGGCGGTCGACATCGTTGATGCGCAGGACGTCCGGTGCACCGTAACTCGTGATCTGAGCGGCCTTCATGTCGCTGTTCCTTCCGTGGTCGTCGGGTGTGGAACCGATAGTGGCCCCCGCTCGCGACATCACGGTCGTTCGCCTTTTCCTGGGACTGGCAGACCCACCCTCCCGAGCGGTGCCCGAGGCATACTGGCGCCGTGACCGACGACCCCTTCGCGCTGACCGACGAGCCCCGACGCGAACTCGCCGAATTCCTGCGGACCCGCCGGACCCGGCTGCGCCCGGAGGACGTCGGCCTCGAACCCGGCCCGAGGCGGCGTGTCGCCGGGCTGCGGCGTGAGGAACTGGCCCTGCTGGCGGGGGTGAGTTCGGACTACTACCAGCGGATGGAGCAGGGACGCGACGTACGGCCCTCCGAACAGGTCCTGGACGCCCTCGCACGCGCCCTGAACTTCTCCACCGAGGAGTGCCGGCACCTGCACAGCCTCGCCGCCGCCGCGCGCACACCGGCCCGCGCCCCGCGCCGGTACGAACCGGAGGAAGTACCGGACACCACACAGCGGTTGCTGCGCACGATGCCCTCGCCCGCACTGGTCGTGGGCCGCTACCTGGACGTGCTGGCCTGGAGCCCGTTGGCCGGCGCGCTGCTGGGCGAGTTCACCCGGCTCCCGGTGACGGAGCGCAACCTGCTGTCGCTCCTGTTGCACCCGGAGGCCGACCAGACCTGCCCGGAGCGGGCCGCCACCGTCGCCGAGCTGACCGCGATGCTGCGCGCCCAGGTCGCCGCCGATCCGGGGCACCCGCGCGCAGCGGAGCTGGTCGGTGAACTCGCGGTCCGCAGCGACGAGTTCGCGACGCTGTGGGCCCGCCACGACGTGGCGGAGACGACGCGTGGCCGGATGCGCGTGAACCACCCCCTGGTCGGGGAGCTGAACCTGGACTGGGACGCCTACCCGCTGCCGGGCGCTCCCGGCCCGATGCTGATCGTCTACACCGCCGTCGAGGGCGGCCCCGACGCCGAGCGGCTCCAACTGCTCGCCGGCCTGCTCAACGCCCGCTGACCCAAAGCACGATCCACCCCGTGTGCCCTCCCGGACGGCGCGAATCCCGTCCGCGGCATCGGGACGGCGGCCGCAGGCGACTCGCGCCCTGCCGCCGTCCCGAACCGCCTTGCGCCGGGCCGGTCAGAGACCGGCACGGCCCGGGAGATCGGCTGGATCCACGCCGAGCGCCGCCAACAACCGCACGCTCCGGTTGCCCGGCTCGCTGAGCAGCCGGTCGAGCAGCTCGGAGGTACCGCCGGCGTCGGTGTTCGCCATCACCGCGCGCACCTGTTCGTGCTCCACCCCGACCTCGGCCAGGGACCTGCCCCCGTCGTAGTCGCCCTTCGCGTCCTTCGTCAGGTGCGGATAGGCCCGCGCGACCGCGTACGTCCGCAACATGCCCAGGAGGACGTCGTCGGTGCGGACCTTCCCACCGTGCTGCCCGGCGAGTTCCCCGGCCTCCAGGCGCGCCCACAGCACCGGGTGTGTCGCCGCGTTGAACGGCGTCGTCCTGACGAGGAGCGTCGTCCAGAACTGCCCGAGTCCACGAGGTTTGTAGCGGCGGCGGCCCACCAGGGCGTCGCGGGTGGAGTGCAGCTCCGGCGGGACGGTGTCCTCCTGGGCGGGGGGCTGTCCCGACCGTACGGCCTGCCGCAGTGTGATGACGTCCACCCCGCACTCGTTCAGGTAACCGACTGCCCCGCAGGACGGGTCGCCCAGGAGTGCCGCCAGCAGATCGGCCGGCGTGCGCTCCGCGCCCTGACCGGTCACGGACGGCCGCTCCTGACACCGGGCAAGCGCCGTCGCACCCGCCGTGCTGAGCGTGAGCGAGCGGTCCGCCTGCCCGGCCAGGGAAACCTCGACCTCACCGGGTTCGTCGTCGATCGCCGCGACGCCCCTGCGGACCACCTGTGTCGTGAGGTCGTACGGTGCGAGGAACTCCTGAACCCGCTGGTCCTTGCTGATGCGGGCCAGCAGGTCGTATGTGTTGACGTGGCGGCCGGCGTGGACCGGGCGTAAGGCGGTGAGCAGGCTGGGGTCCGCGTGGAGTTCTATGGTCATGGGGAGATTCTGGCCGAGGTTCGGGGCAGTCCACATCGACAGGACGCGCCGGCGCCGGGCGGGAGACGGCGTACGAAGTGGCTCAGCCGTGCAGTGAGCGGTACGCCGCGACGGCGCCGGGGTGCAGTGCGATGCCGCCCGTACCGATCAGGCTGCCGACGTCGAGGAACTGGGTGCCGACGGCGTTGCCGGGAACGAGGGCGCTCGCCCGCAGGACCAGCAGGCGGGTCAGCGCGTCGGCGACGCCGCGGGGGAGGTCGGGGCGGCACACCAGCAGGTTGGACACTCCGATGGTGCCGACTCCGCCCGCCGACCGGTACGCGCCCTGCGGCAACGACACCTCCTCCAGGCCCGACCCGGCGAGGCCGTCGCGGCCGCGCAGCCGGGGCAGCAGACCGGCCAGCGGCAGGAACCGCAGACCGACACGGTCGTCGAGGTCGGACAGGGTGGGCAGCGGTACTCCGCCCGCGACGAGCAGCGCGTCGACCGAGCCCGTCCGCACCGCGTCGGCCGCGTCGGCCAGCGGGAGATGGCTGACGGGCACGTCGGTGCCGGGGGAAAGCCCCGCGGCGTGCAGGATCCGTTCGCCGAGTTCGGCCGCGCCCGATCCGGTGGCGCCGAGCGAGACGGTGTGTCCGGCCAGGTCGGACACCGCGCGTACGGGCGAGTCGGCGCGGACGACGAACTGGAGGTAGGTCTCGTACACCCTGCCGAGCGCGCGCAGGGGCACGGGGTGCGGGAAGAGGTCGGTGCCCTGGGCCGCCAGCGCGGTGTCGGTGAGGACGAGTGCGAGGTCGGCGCGGCGGTCGCGGAGCAGTTCGATGTTGGTGACGCTGCCCGCGGTGGTGCGGACGCGGCAGCTCAGACGGGGATACGCCGCTTCGAGCTCTGCGGCGAGGAGGCGGCCGAAAGCCGCGTAGAACGCCGTGGGCTCTCCGGTGGCGACGCGCAGGACACCGCTGGGGCCGGGCAGCTGCCGGGAGGCGTCGGCCGTGAGCGCGCCGCCGAGGACGGCGACGGCTGCCGTGCCGAGGGCGGCGTGGAGAAGGGCGCGGCGGTCGACGGGACGGGTCATGGGGCGCCCCCGTCGCCCGGCGCGCGCGGCACGACCGCCCTGGCCCGCAGCCCCCGCGGTCGCGCGGGTTCCAGCTCCAGTCGGCCGCCCCGCCCCGCCAGCAGCTGTTCGGCGATGGCCAGGCCCAGTCCCGTACCCGCTGTGCCGTCCTGTCGTTGCCGGCCCGAACGCCAGAACCTGGTGGTGGCGAGCGCGAGCTCCTCCGTGCCCAGGCCGGGGCCGTCGTCGGTCACCATGAGGACCGCGAGCGGGCCTTCGGTGGTGCAGCTCAGCGAGATCTCGGCGCCCGGGCCCGCGTACTTGATGGCGTTGTCCACGAGGATGTCCGTGATCTGGGCGAGTTCGCGGTCCGTGCAGGCGGCCATGACCTGGGCCGGAGCGGCCCGGAGCGTGAGGCGGGCTCCGGCGCGGTGGGCGACCGGCTCCCACAGGCGGTGCTGAGCGGCCGCCACGGCCGTGAGGTCGCAGTGGGCGTCCGAGCCGTCGGTCACCGTCAGTTCCCCGGCCCGGTGTTCCGCGGCGGCGAGGGCCAGCATGTCGTCGAGGAGGGTCTCCAGGCGGTCGAGCTCGGTGGTGACCCCGGTGTAGGTGCGGCTCGCCGACGCGGGCAGGTGGGTGTCCAGGGCGTCGACGCGGAGCCTCAGCGCCGCCATGGGGTTGCGCATCTGGTGGGACGTGTCGGCGACGAGCCTGCGCTGCTGCTCCAGGGCCGCCGTGACCGTACGTGCCATGCGGTTGAAGCCGATCGCGAGCTGGCGCAGCTCGGGCGGGCCGCCGGCCCGGGTCTGTTCGGGCGGGAGTCCCGCGGCGAGCTGGCCGACGGCACGGTCGAGGCGGCGCAGCGGGCTGACCACCCACCCCGTCGCGGCCCGGGCGAGGACCGTGCAGGCGACGGCGACCAGGGCGGCGCCCGCGACGACGGCGGCCCAGCGCCGGGTGATGTCCTCCGCCGCGGTCCCGACCGAGGCCCTCAGTACGACGGCCCCGGAGACCCGGGTTCCGGTGCCCGCGGGCTCGGCGAACATCCGGGACCCCCGCGACCAGGGGCGCAGCGCCCCCGTGGGATGCGCCGTCTGGTTGCGCAGCGCCGCGTCGAGCAGCCGCGCGACGTCCGGGTCGGCGGCCCGCATGCCACCGGTCTGGACGACGGGGTTGCGGCGCGTGTCGGTGACGACGAGGGGTTCGCCGTACAGCTGTGTGTAGCGGCGCGCCTCGGCGGCGACGGCCGAGGTGTCGCCGGTGGACGCGGCCTGGTCCATGAGCGAGGCGAAGCGGTCGAGGTCGGCGCTGCGGGCGAGGACCAGCTGCTGGGTGCGGTCGGACGCGGTGAACAGCAGCAGCGGTACGGCGAACGCGGCCACCGCGATCACGACGAACAGCAGGAGGGCGGCCTGGACCCGGGTGCGCACGCGTCGTCCCCTCAGTCCTCGAGGTCCCCGAAGCGGTAGCCGAAGCCCCGGATCGTGGTGAGCAGCTCCGGGCGGCGCAGCTTGGCGCGCAGCTGGGTGAGGTGGACGTCGAGGGACCGGGACACGGCGTGGCGGGCGTCACCCCACACCTCGTCCAGGAGCTGCTCGCGGCTGACCGCCGTTCCCGCACGCCCGGCCAGCACGGCGAGGATGTCGAACTCCTTGGTGGTCAGTTCGATCTCCGCCCCGGCGACCCGGACCCGGCGCGCGTCGAGGTCCACCTCGACGTCACCGGCACGGGCCGTCCGTACGGAGGAGGCGCTCTTCGCCGCGTTCCGCCTGGTGACGGCGTCGATCCGGGCGAGCAGCTCGGCGAGACGGACCGGCTTGACGAGGTAGTCGTCGGCGCCGAGCCGCAGTCCGCGCACGACCGAGCGTTCGTCGCCGCGGGCGGTGAGCACCACCACCGACATGTCGCTCACGGCACGCAAGGCGCGTAGGACGTCCAGACCGTCGGTGTCGGGCAGGCCCAGATCGAGAAGCAGCAGGTCGGAGCTGCGGTGGTAGGTCAGCACATCCCTGCCGTACCGGACCCGCCGGGTGACATGACCATGGTCGTACAGGACCTCCACGAGCGCCGCGGCCACGCCGTCGTCGTCCTCGGCCAGCAGGATCTGCACCCTGACCACCTCCTTTCGGCCACTCCCGGCCACTGCCTCCAGCCGAATGTAGACCACACCGGCGGTGCACCCGCCGGAGTGTTAAGGGGAGGTTAGTTCTGTGTTCCGCCCTCTCGTCCGCCGGTGCGGGGCGGAGCCAGGCTGCACGGCACCCAGCAGCCTGAGAAGGACGCCGTAATGATCATCGACTGTCACGGTCACTACACGACCGCCCCGCCGGCCCTGGAGGTATGGCGCAACCGGCAGATCGCCTCCCTCACCGACCCCTCGGCCGCCCCCGCCCGCGCGGACCTGCGTATCGGCGACGACGAGCTGCGCGAGACCATCGAGCCGAACCAGTTGCGGCTGATGGACGAACGCGGCATCGACCTGACGGTCTTCTCCCCCCGCGCGTCGTTCATGGCGCACCACGTCGGGGACTTCGAGACCTCCGCCGCCTGGGCGGCCATCTGCAACGAACTCTGCTTCCGCGTGAGCCGGTTGTATCCGGAGCGCTTCGTGCCCGCTGCGATGCTTCCGCAGTCTCCCGGCGTCGACCCCGCGACCTGCGTCCCGGAACTCACCCGCTGCGTGGAGGAGTACGGCGCCGTCGCTCTCAACCTGAACCCTGATCCCTCGGGCGGTCACTGGACCGCGCCGCCGCTCACCGACCGGTCGTGGTACCCCGTCTACGAGAAGATGGTGGAGTACGACATCCCGGCGATGGTCCACGTCAGCACGAGCGTCAACCCCGCCTTCCACACCACCGGCGCGCACTACCTGAACGCCGACACCACGGCGTTCATGCAGCTGGTCCAGGGTGACCTGTTCGCCGACTTCCCGACCCTGCGCTTCGTCATCCCGCACGGCGGCGGCGCCGTCCCCTACCACTGGGGCCGCTTCCGGGGCCTGGCGATGGCGCTCGGAAAGCCTCCACTGGAGGAACACGTCCTGGGCAACGTCTTCTTCGACACCTGCGTCTACCACCAGCCCGGCTCGGATCTCCTCTACGACGTCGTCCCGGCCCGCAACATCCTCTTCGCCTCGGAGATGATCGGCGCCGTGCGCGACATCGACCCGTGCACCGGCCACCACTTCGACGACACCCGTCGCTACGCGGAGGCGGCCAAGCTGCCGGCGGACGACCTGGCGGCGATCCAGGAACACAACGCCCGCGCCGTGTACCCGCGCCTGGACGCACTGCTGAAGCGCCAGGGGCGGTGAGAGACATGACCCCGCTCTCCCCCAAGACCCCCGGCTGGCTGGACTGGTACCGCAACCCGTCCACACCGGCCTTCCGGCTGCCGCCGGGGACCGTCGACGCCCACTGTCACGTCTTCGGCCCGCAGGCCGACTTCCCCTTCGCGCCGGAACGGAAGTACACGCCCTGCGACGGCGGCAAGGAGGAGTTGTTCGCGCTCCGCGACCACCTGGGCGTCGCCCGCAACGTCATCGTGCAGGCCACCTGTCATGGCGCGGACAACAGCGCCATGGTCGACGCCGTCCGAGCCGCAGGCAACAGGGCGCGCGGCATCGCGACGGTCCGCCCGGACATCAGCGAGGGCGAGTTGCTCGAACTCGATGCGGCGGGCGTGCGCGGAGTGCGGTTCAACTTCGTACGGCGTCTGGTCGACACCTCGCCCGAGGACGACCTGCACACGATCGCCAAGAAGGTCGCTCCGCTGGGCTGGCACGTCGTCCTCTACTTCGAGAGTGTCGACCTGCCCGAACTGGAGGGCTTCTTCGGGTCGTTGCCCGTTCCGCTGGTGGTGGACCACATGGGACGACCGGACGTGACGCAGCCGGTGGACGGGCCGCAGTTCACCCGCTTCCTGCGCTTCGTCGACGGCAACGACGTCTGGGTGAAGGTGAGTTGCCCCGAGCGCCTGAGCGTGACGGGACCCGCCGCGCTGGACGGCGAACGGCACGCCTACACCGACGTCGTCCCCTTCGGCCGCCGGGTCGTGGAGGAGTTCCCCGACCGGGTGCTGTGGGGCACCGACTGGCCTCACCCCAACCTCACCGGCCACATGCCCGACGACGGACTCCTCGTCGATCACCTGCCGCAGGTGGCGGTCACCGCTGAGCAACGGCACAAGCTCCTCGTCGCCAACCCGATGGGCCTGTACTGGCCCGGCGAGAGCGTCTGACGTCCCCGACTCCCCGACTCCCCCGTATTTCCCTCCACTTCGACAAGGGCCGCTCATGCAACACTCCAACGCGTTGAACCGGCTGGACCGGCTTCCGGTCTCCCGGTTCCACAAAGTCACTCTGCTCGCCGTCGCCTTCGCCTACTTCTTCGAGTTCGCGGACATCAACAGCTTCGCCACCACCGCGCCGAAACTGATCAAGCTGTGGGGCCTGACGGTGGACCAGGTCGCCTATGTCACCTCGCTCTCGTTCGTCGGGATGTTCCTCGGGGCGATCGTCGCCGGGTCCATCGCCGACCGGTGGGGGCGCAAGCGGGCACTGCTGTGGACGACGCTGTTCTTCGGCATCTCCTCGTTCGCGGCGGTCTTCTCCTGGGACCTCGTGTCCCTGGGCGTGTTCCGCGTCCTGACCTCGGCGGGGCTGTCGGCGATGACCGTCGTGGGCGTCGTCTACGTCAACGAGATGTACCCGTCGGCGATCCGCGGCAAGTACCAGGCGTACGCCATCGTCATCGGCATCTGCGGAACGCCCGTCACCAACCTCATCGCCAGCGCCGTCGTACCGCTCAACGACTGGTCGTGGCGGCTGGTCTACCTCTGGGGCTCGCTGGGCATCCTGCTCGTGCTGTTCACCCGGCACCTCAAGGAATCGCCCCGCTGGCTGGAGAGCAGGGGAGAACACGCCAAGGCGGACGCGGTCCTCCGGGAGATCGAGGCGAGCGTCGCGGCGGAGAAGGGCCCCCTTCCCGAGCCCGCGCCCCCGGTCGACGAAACGCCGTCGACGAAGGCCCCCCTGCGGCTGCTCCTCCAGAAGAAGTACCTGTTCCCGACGCTGCTGCTCACGGTGCTGTGGATGACGCAGACCATCGGCTTCTTCGGCTACTCCAGCTGGGCGCCCACCCTGCTGGCCAAGGAGGGCTTCAGCGTCGAGAAGTCCGTCTTCTACGTGGCCCTGACCACGGTCGGCGCACCGCTCGGCTGCTATCTGGCGTCCCTGGTCACCGACCGCTTCGAGCGCAAGTGGTGCCTGGTCGCCTTCGGCACGGTGATCGCGTTGTGCGGTCTGCTGTACGGGCTCACCTTCAACCCGGTCCTCATCATCGTGTTCGGCTTCCTGGTGAACCTCTTCGAGCGCGGCTACACCGCCCTCGCCTACGCCTACTCCCCCGAGCTCTTCGACACCCGCAGCCGCTCCCTGGGAACGAGCGTCTCCTACGGCCTCGGCCGGCTGTCGAACGCCGCCGGTCCGCTCATCGTCGCGGCGCTCTACAACGGCCACGGCTATCAGAGCGTCTTCTACTTCATCGCCGGCACCTGGCTGCTCGGTGCGATCGCCCTGGCCGTCTTCGGCCCCCTGACCCGCTCGGCACGCCTCGCGGAGGCGGAACGGCAACGCATGAGCCTCCCCGCCTGAGGCGGGCCGGCCCGCCTCAGGCGGGCGGTTCGGGCCCATCGCCGAAGCGACCGCCCACCGTCGTTCCGGGAGAGCGGCCACCAAGGCCGCTCTTCGCGGTTCATCAGCGCCGGGCGCGGCCGGTGGACGTTCCGTTCGGGGTCAGGTCTGCTTCTCCATCCTGATGGCCTGGCGGAGTTCCTCGCTCGCCGCTCCCGGTTCCCGCCGCTGGATCTCCAGCAACGCGGCGGCGATGGCGTCGAGCTTGCGCTGGATGGCGTGCTCGGCTCGCCGTTCGGAATTCTTGAGCAGTGCCAGGAGCAGCAGCGAGACGGCGGACATCGCCTCGCCCACCATGAGCAGCCACGGCGTGGGCAGCTTCAGCGCGTGCGCGGTGATCGCGGCGGCGACCAGAACGAGGCACACGCCGAAGAAGGCGGGAGAGCTGGTGAAGTTCGAGGCGTGTTCGGCCAGGCGCGTGAACCGGCCCGGCCGGTCGCCGTCCCGGTGCGCGGGGTGCTGAGGTGCCATCAGGTCACCAGCGGTCTTCACGAGACCGGCCGGTCGGCAGGAGCCCCCAGGGCCCAGCCGGAGACATCGCCCAGCCGTCCACGCCACAGCGGAGCGGTCGCGGTCCCGGGCACGGACAGGAACGTGACGTCGACGAGGTGGATGAACGCGTGCAGCCCGTCGCCCGTTCCCGGCTCCGACTCGGCCTCCTTCAGGGCGGCCCGGACGGTGTGCGCCAGGTGTGCCATGTGGTCGGCTTCGTCTTCCGCTCCGGTGGCCGTCGACACCACGTGCTCCCACCGGTCGGCCCAGGTGCGGGAGCCGACCAGGTTCCCGGCGACGATTCCACCGGGCGTGGTCAGACAGATCTTGAGGGCGGCATCGGGCTGGGCGTCGACCAGCCGCAGCAGGATCTCCAGATGCGCGTCGATCGGCGGGAGGGCGGCACCGCTTTCGCTCACCACAGGTCCTCTCTGGTACATGCCCGGACCACGGGCATCGGTTCAGTGGGTGGTGAGCATGCCCCTGCGCAGGCGCTTCAGGGTGCCGGAGAGCAGGCGGGACACGTGCATCTGCGAGCAGCCGAGCCGTTCGCCGATCTGCGCCTGAGTCAGCTCCTCGACGAACCGCCAGTGCAGGATGTGCCGTTCACGCTCGTCGAGCTGGGCGAGCAGCGGCGCCAGCGTGTGGAAGTCCTCCACCAGTTCCATGGCCGCGTCGTCGGACCCGATGAAGTCCGCCAGTGCTGTCTCGCCGTCGGGGCCGCCGCCGATGGTGGCGTCAAGGGAGGCCGAGTTGTAGCCGTTGGACGCGAGCCGGGCCTCGATGACCTCCTCCTCGGTCAGGTCCATCAGCTCCGCCAGCTCTTTGACCGTGGGGGTCCGGCCCATGCGGCTCTGGAGCTCCTCGGTGGCCTTCGCCAGCTGCACGCGCGCCTCTTGCAGGCGGCGCGGCACATGTACGGACCAGGAGGTGTCCCGGAAGAAACGCTTGATCTCGCCGACGATGTACGGGATGGCGAAGGAGGTGAACTCCACCTCGCGGGATATCTCGAACCGGTCGATGGCCTTGATCAGCCCGATGACGCCGACCTGGACGATGTCCTCCATCCCGTCCGCGCCGCCCCGGTTGCGGAACCGGCCGGCCGCGAAGCGGACCAGGGACATGTTCATCTCGATCAGGGTGTTGCGCGCGTACTGGTACTCGGGCGTGCCTTCCTCGAGCACCGCCAGCTTCGCGAAGAACAGCTTCGACAGGGTGCGGGCGTCCTTGGGCGCCATCTTGCCCGGTTCGGGGATTTCCGGCAGTGCCGCTGTCGTCTGCTCCTCGGCCGCCTGCGCGATCGTCGTCGTCATCTGTGATCTCCCCACCCTGCCGGTACCCTGCGTTCGAGCTGATGTGGCCGCGTCTACCCCGTCACCCCCGGAACATGCACATGCCCGGAGGAAGTGCCTGGGCGGGCGGGCAGGAGCTTGCCGTCCGGCGCTTCGCGCCCGACCGGGCGCCACGATCGGTTCGGCACTCACCGCCGGGCTGGTCGACGTGCTGACGCTGTATCTCGTCCCCACGCTGCTGGGCGCCGGGACGCCACTGTTCACCGGGGGTGTGCCGCGCACGCTGGCGCAGCGGAGCGTGACCTCGACATCGACCGCGACGCACCTGACCTACGACCTCTGACGCCTCTGGCCCTCGTCACGGGCCTGCTGATAGGCGCTGAAGATCGTCTCCGCGGCGCCGGACAGCGCCCCTTTGGTCTTGCCGCGGGCGCCGGACTCGGTGACCTTCTCCGTGAGTTCCGTCAGCCCGGCCGGCTTGCGCGGTCCCGCCTCCAGATCGAGACGGTTGCACGCCTCGGCGAAGCGCAGGTACGTGTCGACGCTGGCGACGACGATCCGTATGTCGATCTTGAGGATTTCGATGCCGACCAGGGAGACGCGCACGAAGGCGTCGATCACCAGCCCGCGGTCGAGAATGAGTTCCAGAACGTCGTAGAGGCCACTGGAGCCTCCCCCGCCGCCCTGCTGTGTCGCGACGGTCATGACGACCGACCCCCTTGCCCTCGTCTCTGCGTGGTTCCGTCGGCGCTGTCCCTCGCCGCGACGCAGGTTCCCTGTGCAAGTAGCCGCACAACCCGCGGCCAAACGCGTGTACGACTCTTCGGTGAGGCGGACCTGACGGCGACCGCGCACCGACCGCTCACATACCGGCGGGGGCCATGACGCCGGGCCGGCCGTGGGAGCAGTTACCTCCCACGGCCGCCCTGGGGATACGCATCCGGCGCAGCAGATCGCGTGTGAGACGGCGGTCGAGCGTGGTGCGCCAGGTGACGTCCGGATACTTGGAGCGCAGGTGCGACAGCGCCCTGGTGCCCAGCCCGCAGTCGCGGAACGGTTCGTCCAGGACCACATCGGTGATCACACCCTCGGCGCACTCGTCGCACGCTCGATAGGTCACCCGCCCGACCACCTTGCGGATGTGCACCAGCAGCAGGCACTCCTCGCCCGCGCCGCCCTTCAGGGAGGAGGACGGCAGCAGATCGACGTCGCGATAGGCCAGCATCCTGCGATGCCACCGGCCCCCTCGTCGTCCGATGCGCCGGTGCCTTCCCTCGGCCCGCCGTGGTGAGGTGCCTTCCCGTGGTCCAGGTCGGCCGTGCGCGTCGCTCATGGCATACGTCTGGTTTCCCTGCATTCCATCGCGTGTGCCCGTTACCACGGCCCCCATGTCACCACACCGTGAACGCATTCGCGACGCCGGCGCAGGGCCTACTTCACGGACCCCGCCATGACCCCCTGTACGAAGTGCCGCTGGAAGGCGAAGAACACGGCCACCGGCACGATCAGGGACAGGAACGCGCCCGGCGCGAGCACGTCGATGTTGCTGCCGAACTGCCGTATCTGCGACTGGAGTTCCACGGTCAGAGGCTGTGACGAGCTGTCGGCGAACAGCAGCGCCACCAGCATGTCGTTCCACACCCACAGGAACTGGAAGATGGCCAGGCTCGCCAGGGCGGGCCGTCCCACCGGCAGCACGAGCCGGGTGAAGATGCGCCACTCGTTGCCTCCGTCCATGCGGGCCGCCTCCAGCATCTCCCGCGGTATCTCGGCGAAGTAGTTCCGCAGCAGGAAGATCGCGAACGGCAGTCCGTAGGAGACGTGGAAGAGGACGACGCCGGGAATCGTGCCGAACAGCCCCAGTTGGCCGAAGAGTTTGGCCACGGGCAGCAGGCCGATCTGCACGGGCACCACCAGGAGCGCGACCACGAGCAGGAAGAGGGCGTCACGGCCGGGGAAGTCCAGCCAGGCGAAGGCGTACCCCGCCAGTGCGGCGATCGCCACCACCAGGAACGTCGTCGGCGCCGAGATCAGCACGGTGTTCCAGAACGCCTGCGTCATCCCGGCGTTGCCCAGCAAGGACGTGTAGTTGTCGAAGGACAGCTGCCCCGGACTGGTGATCGCGGTCCACCAGCCGCCCTTGGCCGTGTCCTGCGCCGACCGCAGGGACGACACGAGCAGTCCGGCGAGCGGCGTGAGCCAGAGCAGTCCGACGACCACGAGGACGGCCTGCACCAGACTGTTGCCGAGCCCGCGCCGAAGCGCACTGAGGTTCATCGCTGACTCCCTCGGAAACGACGGACGTTGAAGACCATGGCGGGGATCACCAGCAGCAGGAGCAGAACGCCGAGGGCGCTGCCCAGTCCCTGGTCGTTGCCGCCGCCGAAGGACACCAGCCACATCTGGGTGGCCAGCACGGTGGCGTCCTCCTGCACCGGGCCGGGCGCGATGATGTAGACGAGGTCGAACACCTTCATCACGTTGATGACGAGGGTCACGAAGACCACCGTCAGCACCGGCGCCAGCAGCGGCACGGTGATCCGGCGGAACACCTGCCACTCGTTGGCGCCGTCCATCCGCGCCGCCTCGAGCGAGTCACGCGGCAGCGTGGACAGTCCCGCGCCGATCAGCACCATCGCGAAGCCGGTCCAGATCCACAGGTAGGCGCCGATGATCGCCGGGGTGACCAGTGCCGGGCCGAGCCAGGAGACGCCGTCGTAGGGCGGGGCGAAGTTCGAACCGGGCAGGGTGACGGTGTAGGAGCCTGTCTCCAGGCCGGGGAAGCGGAAGGAGCCGTCGGCCGCGGTGGTGGTGCTCGCGACGGTCTTCCCGTCGCGCACCGCCTCGACCTTCATCTTCGGCAGCCCGCTCTCCTGACGGTCCACCGCACCCTGTTCCCCTCCCCCGCCGGGGGTGAAGTCCAGGTAGACGACTCCGCGCAGTTCGTCGGGGCCGGCTCTACGGGCGGCCGCCGGGTAGGCCGGTTCCGCGTCCGCCGGGAGTTCCTTGGGCGCGACGCCGACCAGACCGAGGGCGACCGTGTCGCCCGGTGACACGGTCGTGCCCGTGCGGTACGAGCCGTCGGCGCCCTGGGTCATGCCCTCGCCGTCACGGGCGCGGGCGGTCGGGTAGGAGGAGGTGTCCTGGAAGGCGTCGTGGACGCCGACGGCCGCCGCGTTCAGGACGCCCTTGTCGGGGTCCTCGTCGTAGGCGAGCCGGAAGATGATGCCCGCGGCCAGGAACGAGACGGCCATGGGCATGAAGAGCAGCAGCTTGAAGGCCGTGGCCCAGCGGACCTTCTCGACGAGCACAGCCAGAATGAGGCCCAGGCCGGTCAGCAGGGTCGGCGCCACGACCACCCAGATCGCGGTGTTGCGTACGGCTTTGAGGGTGGCCGGGTCGCGGAACATCTCGGTGTAGTTGTCGCCGCCCACGAACCGGGTCCCGGAGGCGTCGAAGAAGCTGCGGCCGACCGAGAACAGCACGGGGTAGACGACGAGGGCGCCGAGCAGGAGCAGCGCGGGAAGGATGAAGAGCAGGGCGACGGTCCTGCCCCGCCGCCGGGCGCGCCGCTTGCGGGCGACGTTCGCGGCGGCGGGTGGTGCGGCCGTCTTCGTGAGCGTGGCGGTCATCGCCGGTCAGCCCTTGTAGGCCTTGGCCGCGGCGGTTTCCAGCTGCGCCGCGGTGGCCTTCGGGTCGGACGGGTCGCGCAGGAAGTCCTGGAGGATCTTCCACTCGCCGGCACCCTTCGTCCCGCCGAACGCGGCCGGGGCCTGGTCGGACATGTCGAAGCGGACGGAGTCCCCGGCGGCGATGAGCGACTTGGCGGTGGTGCGGGTGACGTCGTCGCCGTAGGAGGCGAGGTCGAGCTTCTTGTTCGGGGAGAGGAAGCCGCCCGTCTCGGCCCATACGGCGGCGGCCTCCGGGGTGGCCAGGTACTCCAGGAGCGCCATGCCGGCCTTGGTGTTCTTGCCGTCCTTGAGGACGACGGCCGCGTCACCGCCGCTGACCACGGGTGCCTCGCCGGTGCCGACGGGCGGGAAGGGGAAGAAGTTCGCGTCCTCGCCGATCTTCCGGCCGAACTGGTCCTTGGCGACGCCCGCGACGAAGTCGCCCTCGTAGACCATGCCCGCCTCGGGCTCGGGTCCGAAGACCTTCTCGACGGAGCCCGGGAAGTCGGTGTTGAGGGCGCCCTTCTGGCCGCCGGCGAGGAGCTGCTTGTCCTGGAAGAGCTTGCCGAGCGTGGTGAGGGCGTCGACCACGCTCTGGTCGGTCCACTTCAGTTCGTGGGCGGCGAGGGCGTCGTACCTCTCGGGGCCGGCCTGGGAGAGGTAGACGTTCTCGAACCAGTCGGTGAGCGTCCAGCCGTCCTGGCCCGCGACGGAGAAGGCGGCGAGGCCCGAGTCGGAGACGGTCCGCCCGGCCTTCAGCAACTCGTCGTAGGTCTTCGGCGGCTGGACGCCGGCCTGGTCGAGGGCGGCGGGGCTGTACCAGACGGTCGACTTGTGGGCGGCCTTGAAGTAGAGGCCGTAGAGGGTGCCCTTGACGCTGCCGTAGTCCTTCCAGACCGTCGCGTAGTCGGCGGCGACGGACTTCTGGGTGGTCGACGACAGCGGCTTGAGCCAGCCGTTTCCGGCGAACTGCTGGAGCACGCCGACCTGCGGGACCATCACGACGTCGGGGGCGTTGCCGCCTTCGATCTTGCTGCCGACGACGGTGGAGACGTTGTCGCCGGTGGAGACGAACTGGGTCTTGGCGCCGGTCTTCTCGGTGAACGCGTCCAGCACCTTCTGGAAGTTCTTCTGCTCGGCGCCGGACCAGACGCCGGCCACGGTGACCGTCTGGCCGCCCAGCGCCTTGTCGCCGCCGCCCGCGGAGACGGGGTCGCCGCCTCCGCAGGCGGTCGCGCCGAGTGCCAGGACGAGGGCGGTGCAGCCGCTGAGCAGGGTGGTACGTCGTCGCATCATCGTCGATGTCCGTTCGTGGAAGGGGAGTTGGCGGCGGGTCGGGAGGTGGTCGTGCTCAGGAGTCGGTGTCGTCACCGATCCACCAGGCGGCCGTGGAGCCGGGGAGCACCCCGGCCCGGCAGGGGCCGCTGGACAGCAGGGGGATGCCGGGGACGGGCGCCGGAGCGGGCGCCGTTCCGAAGTTGACGGCGCAGACCAGGCCGTCGCCGCGGGCGAAGGCGAGGACGCCGGGCTGGGCGTCCAGCCAGCGCAGCGTGCCCTCGCCCAGCTGGGGCAGGGTGGCGCGCAGCTGGAGGCCGTCGCGGTACAGGTGCCAGAAGGAGCGGGTGTCGGCGAGGGCGCGATCGGTGGCGTACTCGGCGAAGTACTCGGGCTGCGGCAGCCAGGGCTTGGTCCCGTCGACGCCGGAGGTGAAGCCGAACGGTGAGGCCTGCCCGGACCACGGCAGCGGTACCCGGCAGCCGTCCCGGATCCGGGCGCGGCTGCCGGTACGGCGGAAGATCGGGTCGGTGAGCACGTCGTCGGGCAGGTCGACGACCTCGGGCAGGCCCAGCTCCTCGCCCTGGTAGATGTAGGCGGCGCCGGGCAGCGCCAGCAACAGCAGGGCGGCGGCGCGGGCGCGGGCTGCGCCGAGGCCGCTGCCCTCGACGGCCGGCTCGCCGTAGCGGGTGACCGTGCGGACCTGGTCGTGGTTGTTGAGGACCCAGGTGACGGTCGACCCCGTTCCCGCGATGTCCTGCATGGCCTCGGTGATGACCTTGCGGAAGGCCTCGGCGTCCCAGGAGGCGCTGAGCAGGTCGAAGAAGAAGGCCTGGTGCAGCTCGTCGGGGCGGACGTACAGCGCGTGTTCACGGGCCGTCGGGACCGAGACCTCGCCGACCAGGAGCCGCTCGCGGCCGTCGTGTGCCGCGTACTCCTCGCACACCGAGCGCCAGCGCCGCCATACGTCGTGCACCTCGGGCTGGTTCCAGGCGAGCGGGTTGACGGAGTCGCGGGTGCGGGCGTCGGCCTCGGGATCGGGCGAGTCGGGCAGCTCGGGGTGCTTGAAGAGGCCGGCGGCGACGTCGATGCGGAAGCCGTCGACGCCCCGGTCCAGCCAGAACCGCAGCGCACGGTCGAAGTACGCGCCGACCTCGGGGTCGCGCCAGTTCCAGTCGGGCTGTTCGGGCGTGAACATGTGCAGGTACCACTGGCCCGGGCGGCCGTCCGCCTCGGTCACCCGGCTCCAGGCCGGGCCGCCGAACATGGCGTGCCAGTTGTTGGGCGGCTCGGCGCCGTCCGCTCCCCGCCCGTCGGCGAAGTGGAAGCGGGCCCGGGCGGGGCTGTCCGGTGCCGAGGCCAGCGCCTCGCGGAACCAGGGGTGCTCGCTGGAGCAGTGGTTGGGGACGATGTCGAGCAGCACCTTGACGCCCAGCCGCCGGGCGGCGGCCACCAGCCGGTCGAACTCGGCGAGGTCGCCGAAGAGCGGGTCGACGTCGCAGTAGTCGGCGACGTCGTAGCCGTGGTCGGCTTGCGGGGAGGGGTAGAAGGGGCTCAGCCAGATCCCGTCGACACCCAGCTTCTTCAGATACGGCAGTCCGGCGCGGACTCCGGCGAGATCGCCGACGCCGTCGCCGGTGCTGTCCAGGAAGCTGCGGACGTACACCTGGTAGATCACTGCCTCACGCCACCAGTGGTGCGTGTCGATGCGCGTGTCGATGTGCTGGGAGCTCACCCGTTGGCCTGTCTGTGCGGGCTGACTGTTATGCATGCATGTTATGTAGGCGTTTCACGGAGGTGTCAACGAACAGGCAGCAGTCATCTGATGAGCGGGGGTGGCAGAAGTGAAGTTACCGGGACAAATCGCACCCGGTTGATACGTCGGCGTTACCTAACATGTAACTAGGGAAGGTCGATGTCGGCTGAGGGAAGTCAGCCGCGGCGGGAGATGTCCGCCAGCTCCCTGGCCAGCCGCCGTACCGCTGCCTCAGGCGTCGAGTGCCCGGACATCGCGTCGTGCACGACCGCCTGCACCACCATGCTGACCTGGTCGTAGCGGGGGCTCTTGGGACGCGGTGCGGCCGTCAGAACGCTCGCCCGCAGGGTCGGCAGGTACGGGAACCGGCTCACCAGTTCCGGGTCCTCGTACAGATCCGCGCGCACGGGCGGCAGCGCGCCCCGGGTGAGCACCTGCCGCTGGACGCCCTCGCTGGTGAGGTACGCGATCAGACGCGCGGCGGTGTCGGGGTGCTCGGCGTGTGCGTTGACGGCCAGGTTGGAGCCGCCGAGCACGCTGGTCCCGGGCCCGTCGCGCCCCGGCAGCGGTACAGCGCCGACCTTGCCGGCGAGCGGGGACCCCGCGGCGGAGGCGCTGACGTACGCGTAGGGCCAGTTACGCAGGAAGAGGAGGTGTCCGTCCTGGAAGGCCTGCCGGGACTCCTCCTCCGTGTAGGTCAGGGCCTCCTTCGGCACCCACCCGTCACGGACGCCGCGTGCGAGGAACCCGATGCCCTCACGGGCGGCCGAGCCGACGGTGACGCGATCGCCCTCGTCGCCGAGGATCGTGCCGCCCGCCGAGTACACGGCCTCGGCCGCGTTGACGGTGAGGCCCTCGTAGGGCAGGAACTGCCCCGCGTAGCCGTCGAGTCCGTGCCGGGGCGCGATGGTCTTCGCGGCCCGCTCCAGTTCGGCCCAGGTGCGGGGCGGCGGGACGCCCTCCTCGGCGAGGACGTCCTTGCGATAGAGGAGCAGCCCGGCGTTGGTGACGTACGGGACCGCGTACAGTCGGCCGTCGTACGTCGCCGTGTCCACGACCGGGCGGAGGAAGCTGCCCAACGGGAAGCGGTCTCGAGGCAGCGGGCGGATCCAGCCGGCGGCGGCGAACTCCGAGGTCCAGGCGACGTCGATGTTGAGGACGTCGAACCGGCTGCGGGCGCCGCCGCGCAGATCGGTGATCATCTGGGCGCGCGACTCGTCCGCCGAGTCCGGCAGTTCGACGAGGGTGACCTTCTCGCCGGGGTGGGCGCGGTTCCAGCCCTGGAGCAGCGGGCCGAGGTAGCCGGTGAGGTCGCCGGCGGTGGCGAGGGTGAGCGGTCCGCGGCCCTCCAGGCCACCGGCCGCCCGGGCGCCGGACGCGCCGTAACCGGCCAGGACGACGGCGAGAACGAGGAGGCCCCTACCGGCGGCACGTATCCACCGCATAGGTTCCTCCCAGTACACCGGCGCCGGGCACCCTCGCCCGGAGTCAGAGGCTATGTATACCCGTTAGGTATGGGCGATACTAGGGCCTGGACCACAATACGAGGCTGCGAGGAGGACAGCACGAGTGCGCCTGCCCCTCCTGGCCCTGCTGGCGCGCGGCCCGGCCCATGGCTACGAGCTCAAGCAGGACCTTGAGCGACTCTTGGGCGCCGCGTACCCTCAGCCGAACATCGGCCAGATCTACGTGACTCTGAGCCGCCTCGAGAAGACGGGGCTGATCGAGGGCGAGGAGGTCGAGCAGTCGAGTCGGCCCAACAAGAAGATCTACCACCTCACCGACGCCGGGCAGGAAGCGCTGCGCGTCTGGTACGAGGAGACGGCGGACGAGCCGCGGTTGCGGGACGAGTTCTTCATGAAGCTCGCGCTGGCCCCGCAGACCGGTCTCGCCGACCAGGTCGCCCTGATCAACAAGCAACGACGCCACTACCTGAACACCATGCGCACCCTGTCGAAGCTCGTCACGGGCGAGAACCGCGACAACCGGACGGCCCGGCTGCTCATCGAGGGCGCCATGCTGCACCTGCAAGCCGACCTCGACTGGTTGGAGCGCTGCCAGGAAGAACTGGAGGAGCCGGAGTGAAAGACACCGCCACTCCTGCGCTGCGGGCCGAGAGCCTCGTGAAGACCCACCACGGCGAGGGGGCACCAGCCCATGCCGTACGGGGGGTGGACCTGTGCGTACGGCAGGGCGAGTTCGTGGCCGTCACCGGTCCGTCCGGCGCCGGGAAGTCGACGCTGCTGCATCTGCTGGGCGGCCTCCAGCGGCCGGACAGCGGCAGCATCTGGTTGGACGGCGTGTGCACGGACGGCTACAGCGAAGCGCAGTGGGCCGTGGCGCGGCGGCGCCGTATCGGCGTCGTCTTCCAGTTCTTCAACCTGGTCTCCAACCTGTCCGTCGCCGACAACGTCGAACTGCCCGCGCTGCTGGCCGGGGTCTCCCCCAAGCGGGCCCGCGCGGAGCGGGAGGAGCTGCTGGCCGAGCTCGGCCTGACGGGCAAGGAGCGGAGCATGCCCGGCGAGCTGTCCGGTGGCGAGCAGCAGCGGGTGGCGCTGGCCCGGGCCCTGGTGAACCATCCGCCCCTGCTGCTCGCGGACGAGCCCGCCGGCAGCCTGGACAGCAAGGGCACCCGCGAGGTGACCCGGCTGCTGTCCCGGTTCCACCAGCGCGGCCAGACCATCCTCCTGGTCACCCATGACGCGCGCATGGCGAGCACCGCGGACCGGGTGATCAGCTTCTTCGACGGGAGGATCGCCGACGACGCGGCGCTCGACGGCACGCCGTCCCCCGGCAAGGGGATATCCGCGGTGCTGGAACTGAAGGACTGACCATGCGAGCCACGTTGCGCTGGGCGCACTCGGACCTGCGGACACATCGCGGTGAGGCGCTGTTCCTGGTGCTCGCCACCGTCGGCGTCGTCACCTCCCTGCTGCTGGCGGCGGCGCTCTTCGGGTACGCGACGAACCCCTGGGAACGTGTCTTCACCCAGTCCCGGGGCGCACATGTGTCGATCCACACCGGCCCCTCGGCCGATGCGGCCAAGCTCGCCGGGCTGGCCGGCGTCGAGTCCGTCGCCGGCCCCTACCCCACCGCTTCCGCCACGGTCGCCTCCCGCGGCGCCCGCGCCTCCGTCGAACTGCGCGGCACCACCGAGCAGCCCGCCGTCGGACGCCCCCTGCTCGTCTCCGGCCGCTGGCTCGACCCGGCGGCGCCCGACGGTGTGGTGCTGGAGAGCAGCCTCGCCCGGGCGCTGCTGGCCGAGCCCGGAGATGTGCTCACCCTGCCCGGCGGCGCCTCGACGCTGACCGTCCTCGGCGTCGCCGACAGCCCCGAGCCGCGCTACCGCCAGGGCGAGCAGTCGGGACTGGCCTGGGCACTGCCCTCCGCCGTGCCGCGCACCGGCTCCGACCGCGGCCAGGTGATCGGGCTGCGCCTGACGGATCCCGGGGACACCGACTACGCCGTCCAGCGCGCCGTCACCGTGCTCGGCGCCGGTGCCGTGCGCGAGGTCGCCACCTGGCAGCAGGCGCGAGCCGAGGCACAGGGCGACGACCGGCTGCTCGGCCAGATACTGGGCCTGTTCGGTCTCGGCGCGCTCGTCGCCGCCGGACTCGCCGTGCACGGGGCCATCGGCACCCGCATCCGAGGTCATCTGCGGGACATCTCGATCCTCAAGGCGATCGGTTTCACACCGGGCCAGGTCATGCGGGTCTTCCTGCTCCAGCATCTCGCCTACGCGCTGCTCGGCGCCACGGCCGCGGCGGCGCTCACCCAGGCGCTGGGCAGTCGGCTGCCGGGCCGGCTGGGAGACGCGGTCGGGGTGTGGCAGAGGCTGCCGGGACACGCGGCGACCCTGGTCGTGGTGCCGGTGGGAGTGGTGCTGTTCATCGGCGCGACCACCGGGCTCGCGGCCTGGCGGGCGGGGCGGGTGCCGCCGGTTCCGGTGCCCCGGACCGCCGCCCCCGCCGGCGGACGTCTGTCGGGCCCGGCGCGCCGTGCGCTCGGCCTGCGGCTGCCGCCCGCGCTGGTCCTCGGCTGGCACCAGGCGTTCACGCGTCGCCCGCGCTCACTGGCCACGATCGCTCGCCTCGCGCTGCCGCTGACGCTGATCGTGGTGGCGATGAGCGCGTGGACGACCATCGACCGCTTCCACAGCAAGCCGGAGGAGACGGGGCTGGCGGCCGCGCTCACCGTCCGTGCCGACGACGGCCTGAGCGACGCGGCGACCCGGACGCTTCTGGCGCAGCGTCCCGAGGTCGCCGACGCCTATCCGGGCGTCGAGGTGGCGGCCCTGGTGCCGGGCCAGACGGCGACGATCGCCCTGCGCGGCCTCGGCACGCGCACGAATCCGTACCCCTACACGCTGGCCGAGGGGCGCCCCGCGCACGGTTCCGACGAGGCGGTGGCCGGGCAGGGACTGCTGGACCTGCTGGACGTCCGGGTCGGCGACTGGGTACGCATGACGGTGAGCGGCCGGCCCCAGATCCTCCACATCGTGGGCCGCAGCATCGAGCCGGAGAACGCCGGCCGGGTCATCTCCACGTCGCTGGACACCCTCCGGGAGAACGACGCGGAACTCCGGCCGACGCTGTACCAGGTGCGGCTGCGGGACGGCGCGGATCCGCACCGCGTCGCCGCCGAGCTGAGCGCCGCGGCCGGGCGTGGCCGGCTCGACGTGCACACCGTGACCAACCCCGCCGACGGTCTGTCGCCGCTGCGCAGCGTCGTCGTCGGCCTGCTCGGCGTCCTCGCGCTCATCGGGCTCGTCGATCTGCTGACCAGCATCGGCGGTGCGCTGCGCGAGAGCGAACGGGATCTGCTCGCCTTCAAGGCGATCGGGCTGTCGCCACGGCAGATCACCGCGATCACCGTCACGGCCACGGGTTGCACCGTAGGGGCCGCGGTCGCCGTCGCCCTGGCACTGGGCCTGCCCCTCTCCCACTGGTTGATCGACGCCCAGGGCCGGTCGAGCGGCATCGGAGCCGGAATCGCGCAGGCGCCGTCCCTCGTCGCACTGTCCGCGTTCGGCGCGGCGGCGTTGCTGGGCGCCCTGGCGCTCGCCGCGCTCCCCGCGACCCGAGCCTCCCGGCGCCGACTCGCGGACACGATGAGCGCGGTCGCTTAGCCCGGGAGTCGGATGGCTTTCAGGTGCTCCGGCGCTGGGCACGCCGTGTACCGGGGTGGCTGACGAACCGGGGGACGCATGCACGCCAGGGGCGAGTACCTGATCCGGCAAGGGGTGACGCCCGGCCACGTCTTCTCTCTCCACCTGCTGATGCCGGCCTCGTCGCTGTGACGGCCCTCGCCCCCTCGGTCCGCCCGGCCCGAGAGGGGGCCGGGCCGCCGGACGGCCCGGCCTGGTCCGACGCCGGGGACTTCGACTCGGGCGGCGACCAGCTAGCCCCGCGAGTCCGGCTTCCAGTCCTGGACGAGGAGACCGAGCAGCACCTCGTCAAGGAACTCGCCCATCACCCAGGCCGAGGAGCGCAGCACGCCCTCGCGGACGAAGCCGTTGCGTTCGGCGGAGCGCAGCATCGCGGCGTTGTCCGCCAGCGTCTCGATCTGGAGCCGCTGCAAGCCGCGCACGATGAAACCGTAGTGGCAAAGGACCCCGACCACGTCGGTGCCGTAGCCCTTGCCGCGAGAGGACGGCAGCAGCCCGAGGCCGATGTGCGCGAACCGGTTGTGGTTGTCGATGCCCCACAGCGTCGCCGTGCCGACCAGCGTGCCGCCTTCCAACTCCACGACGGAGAACGGGACATGCCCCTGTTCCTTGTCGTCCACCACGAGCCGCGAGTCCTTGGAGCCGGGCGTGATCGGCCGCCACGGCCGGCCTTCGGCCCGCGAGGCGTTGACCACGTCGTCGTAGAGCTCGGCCCGCAGGATCGGGATGTCGTCCTCGTGCCGGGCCCTGAGCCCGACCTTGTTGCCTCGAAGCATGCAAACTTCCTATCGGACCGGGTTCTCCGACGGCAAACCAATTAGAACCCGGTCAGTGACGGCGGCGCGCTGTGACGATCCAGGCCCGCGAGTCGAAGTACACGCCGCCGTCGGTGTGGTGGGCGTCGAGGGCGGTGCGTAGCCGCATGCGCGCCTGCTCGGCCGCCGTGGCGTCGAGGTTGGCAAGCAGGTCTTTGAATTCCCACAGGCGGAGCACGGCATCGAAGGCGGTGGCGCTGTCCGGGCCGTAGTGGACGGGCTCGTGCACGTCGGTGAAGCCGACTTCCGCGAAGCCGGCCGCTGCCAGGATGCCTTCCGTGACGGTCGGGTCGGCGAGTGAGAAGGGGTCCGGACCGTGGGGTGTGACTGATGCGGCGGTGAGGCTCTGGCGGATCGCGGTGGCCCACTCGTTGCGGTCGCGCTCTTGCCAGACCAGCAGCACCAGGCGCGCCTCGGGGCGCAGAGCCCGTCCGATATTGGTGAACGCGGCGACCGGGTCGGCGAAGAACATCGTTCCGAACCTGCTGATACAGAGGTCGAAACGCTTCGGTGGAAAGCGGTGAACCTGGGCGTCCGCCTGCTGGAAGGTGATGTTGGCCAGTCCCTGCTCGTCGCTGAGCCGGCGGGCCCGTTCGAGCATGGGAGCGGAGAGATCGACGCCCAGCGCGCTGCCGGTGACGGCGGCGCGGGCGGCCTCGCGCGTGGACTGGCCTGTGCCACAGCCGATGTCGAGCACACGGTCGCCAGAGCCGACGCGGGCAGCGGTGCGGAAGTGTTCGTTGTGCAGGCGCAGTTCCGCGTCGTAGTCGAACAGGTCGGACATGACCGTCACCGCATCCTCTCGATACCGATACCGATACCGACCGGGCCTTCGCGCCGGAGCGCCGACCGCCACCGGGTCATGGTCGGCCGCCTCCGGTGTGCTGGAGCAGAGCCGGGACGAACACGTCCCACAGCGGCTTCGGCACGTCGTGCCCGGCGCCTTCCAGGATCAGCAGCGTCGCGCCGGGAATCGCGTCGCGCAGCGCATGTCCGTGCGGGAGCGGGCAGACCGGGTCGTGGTCACCGTGCACCACCAGGGTCGGCGCCTTGATGGAGGCGAAATCGCGGGACGACCCGTCGAAGGTCATCGCGTAGTGGTTGACGAGGGTGGACGCCATGTCGCGAGTGCGGGCCACGTCCCGCTCGACCAGCGCACGCGTGGCCCTCGCGTCGAAGTAGGGCGAGCCGCCCGAGCACGCTTTCGCCCATGCGACGACAAAGTCCACCACCGCGACCGAATCGGCGGGGTCCGGGTCGGCGGGGGTACCGCCGGCGAGCTCGTCCGACGACGGCGGGAGTCCGTCCTCGCCCGTGGAGGTGGAGACGAAGGTCAGTGACTCCACCCGGTCGGGGTGGTCCACCCCGATGATGAGCCCGATCCCGCCGGACATGGACCGGCAGACGATGTGTGCGCGCTCGACGTCCAGGGCGTCCAGGAGGCCGAGCGCGTCCCCGGCCAGGTCGGTGAACGTGTAGCCCGGCCGCCCCGGCGGGTAGCTGGTGGATCTGCCGGTGTCCCGGTTGTCGTAGCGGATCACGAACCGGTGGCCGCGCGCGATCTGTTCGCACAGCTCGGTTTCCCACCACAGCATCGAGGCGGTCGCACCGTCGATGAGCAGGATCGCCGGGTTCGCGGGGTCACCGAAGGTCTCGAAGCACAGCTCGACATCGTCGATCTCGACGAGCTTCTCGCTGTGTGAGAGGTGAGCGGTCATGAACACCACGCTAGACCCAGCAGTCCATCGCCAAAAGCGACGCCGATCTGTGACCAGGCCCGGATGGAGCAGGCGCTCGCACACCACGGCGTGCGGCCGCACATCGTGTGCCGCACCGCGGGCAACGAAACCGTGCTGTCGATGGTGCACGCCGGCATGGGTTCGGCGGTCCTGCCGCAACTCGCCGTCCGCAGTGCCGACGTCGGCTCCGATGCGTCGCTGTGCGTCCACGAGCTCGAGCCGGCACTCCCGCCACGCGAGCGGCGTCGGAGCCGCCGCCGCACGTATATCGCGTTGTGGGTCCAGGGGTGTCGCCATAAGGTCGCCGACATGTCTCTTCGTCTTCGTATGCGTCAAGCGCTGCCGGAAGCGATGCGCGCCCGCGACAAGGCCGCGGTGAGCGCCCTGCGCACCACGCTTGCTGCGCTGGACAACGCCGAGGCGGTGCCCGTGCACGAAGCCGAGCTCCGTGGTTTGGCCCTCGAGCAGTCGCCTGTCGGTGCCGGCGCCACCGAAGCGGCGCGGCGTGAGCTGAGCGAGCATGGTGTGGTGGCTGTCGTGCGCGCCGAGGCGGCCGAGCGCCTGGAGGTCGCAGCGCGGTTGAATTCGCCCGCGCACGCCGACCGAGCCGCGCTGCTCCGCGCGGAGGCCGCCGTACTGCTGCGCTTCCTGGACGGTTGCGACCCCGCATGACGCCCCCCGCCTGACGTCGATCGCCCCACCGTTCTCCTTGCCTGTCGACGTTCGCCAGTACCGGCGACGGCGTCACGCATCCGGGGGAGGCCGTTCGGCGCAGGCTCCAGTGCGTTCCACGCACTTGCTACTCGCGAGTAGGCTGCGCGTTCCCGGAGATTGGAATCGTCGTGGTCCGCAGATTCACCGTGTCCGACAGCATCGTCATAGAGGTCCCGCCGGAGGTGGCCTACGAGGCGGTCAGCCGGCCCGCCCAGATGGGACGGTGGAGTCCGGAGAACCTCGGGGCCACCGTGCCGGCACCGGACACGTCGGCCCCGCTGGGGACCACGTTCGAGGGCCGGAACAAGCGGGGGGCGTTCCGCTGGGTCACGCGGTGCACGGTGACGGCGGCGGACTCCGGACGCCGCTTCGCCTTCCGGGTGCACGCTATCGGGCTGAACCGGCCGCGGCTGCGAGGTCCGATCGCCACCTGGGAGTACCGCTTCGAACCCGAAGGCGGGGCCACCCGCGTCACGGAGACCTGGACGGACGACCGGCGGGCCTGGCCGTCGGCCGTCGCCCATGCCTTCGACCGGGTCGCCACCGGCGGCCGGACGTTCGCCGACTTCCAGACGGACAACATCGCCAGGACGCTGCGCAACCTGAAGCGGGAACTCGAGGCAGAGTCCGCTTCCTGACCCCGCCGGCCCGGCCCCCTGCCGTCCCCTGGCGGCGCGCTGGTGGGGCCGGGCTCAGGCGCGGACGGCGGTCGTGGGGAGTTCGGAGCGGCGTTCACGTCACCACGCCCCCAGGGGCCGACGGGTGGCGGGGTCGGTGCCGGGCCGGTGGGTGGCCCAGTAGGCGATGGCGAGGGAGAAGGAGATCCGCAACGGCGGGAGCACGAGGGTCATCAGGAGGCGTACGACGCGGGCGAAGCGGCGCAGGGCGCGTTCCTGCCGGGGGCTCCAGGTCAGGTGCAGCCGCTCGCGCAGGACGGGGGGCAGGGTGCCCACGGTGACCAGCAGGGCGTAGTGCGCGGCGAGCCGGGCGAACGGCGACCAGAGCGGACCTGGCAGTCGACGGAACGGCTTGGCCGGGTGGGCGAGTTCGTCGAGGACGTCCTGGACCGACGGGTTGAACTCCAGTCGGTGGGTGACCATTTCGTCGTAGTAGTCGAGGAACGACGGCCAGTCCGGCGGAAGGTGATGCTCCTTCAGGCCCCATACGCGGCCCACGTCCCGCATCCCACGGTAGTACTCGTCCAGTTCTCCGGCCGTCATGCCCTTGCCGAACAGGCGCTGCGCGTCCACAGGGCCCTTGACCAGGGTCGCGTGCACCCAGTGGTACGCCTCGGGGTTCAGGGCGTGGTAGCGGCGGCCGTGCGAGTCGGTGCCCTTCATCCCGCTGTGCACATGGAGGAGGCGGCGCGCCTCGGCGGTGGCCGCCTCCTGACCGCCGTAGACGACCGTGGTGAGCGAGAGCAGGGTGCGGATCAGGCGGGGCCAGGGCTCGGCGCGGAAGTTGCTGTGGTCGGCCACGCCTGCCCCGACCACGGGATGTGAGACCTGGAGAAGCAGCAGCTGGGGTCCCATGAGAATGGCGCGGGCGTCGCCGAAACAGCGCCAGACGACCCCTCCCCTGCGCGGCGCGCGGATCTGTGCGGGTACCTCAACGTCCCTTGATTCCAGCTGAGTTGGTTGGTCTGACGTGTGCGGTACGCCGGTCATGACGCCTCCGCCCCTCCGTCGTTCCCGGAGTATTGACGCGCTTGTGAAACAAGAAAATAGTTTTTGTATCTTTGACTCTTTCGATGGCACCCCCGATCCGGGATCCCGGGCATTCATTCCTGAAGTCAAGGAAAACACGATGAGGCACAGATATGCACATACCGGACACGTGATCGAGCGGTGCACGCACTGACTGAGGCGCCGCACGCGCGTGTCCACCGTTCGGTGGACACGAGGAGGTACGCACGGTCGTACCGGAGCGTTCGATTCCCGCCGAGTCTGATCGGCATGACAACACACGCGAACGAACTCGTGGTGGACGTACGGGGACTGCGTAAGCGGTACGGCGACGTGACCGCGGTCGACGGCATCGACCTCGGCATCTGCAGAGGTGACGTGTTCGGCCTGCTGGGGCCCAACGGGGCGGGCAAGAGCACCACGGTGGAGATCCTCCAGGGCAACCGCTCCCGGGACGCGGGCCAGGTGTCCGTACTGGGCGCGGACCCGGCGCACGGCACGCGTGCGTGGCGCGCGCGGGTCGGCATCGTCTGGCAGGACGAATCCGCGCCCGCCGAGTTGACGGTCGGCGAGACCGTGCGGCACTTCGCCCGCTACTACCCGAGGCCACGGGACCCGGAGGAGGTCATCGGCCTGGTGGGTCTGGAGGCGAAGACCGGCAGCCGGATCAAGGCACTGTCCGGCGGGCAGCGCCGGCGGCTGGATGTGGCTCTCGGGGTGATCGGCGACCCCGAGCTCCTGCTCCTGGACGAGCCGACGACCGGCTTCGACCCGGCGGCCCGGCGCCAGTTCTGGGACCTGATCCGCAAACTGGCCGACGAGGGCACCACCATCCTCCTGACCACGCACTACCTGGAGGAGGCGGAGACGCTCGCCGACCGGCTGGCCGTGGTCGCCGGCGGCCGGGTCGTCGCCGAGGGCGAACCGAAGGCCCTGCGCGAGCGGTACGGCACCGGGGCCACCGTGGAGTGGACCGAGCCGGACGGCGCCACGCGCGTGGAGCGCACGGACACGCCCACCCGGACCGTCGCCGAGCTCATGCGGCGCTTCGACGGCGAGATACCGGGGCTGCGGATCAGCCGCCCCACGCTGGAGGACGTCTACCTCCGGCTGACCGGACAGGAGGACGCCCGATGACCACGACCGTCGTACGCACCCGCACGAAGGCGCACGCCGACCGGCTGCCCGGAGCATGGCGACTGGGTCTGGGGCGTGGCGTCCTGGAGCTCAGGCAGTTCTTCCGGCAGCGCGACCAGGTGCTGTTCACCTTCGCCTTTCCGGTGGTGTTCCTGTTCCTGTTCGCGTCGATCTTCCGGGACGACGTGCGCGGGGCGGGCATCACCGCCTCGCAGCTCTACGTCCCCGCGATGATGGCCGCCGGCATCATGTCCACCAGCTTCCAGTCGCTCGGCATCTCGATCGCGATCGAACGGGACGAGAAGGTGCTGCGCCGGCTGCGCGGCACACCGATGCCGCCGGCGGCGTACTTCCTCGGCAAGATCTGGCTGGTCCTCGTCACCGGGCTGCTGGAGACGGCGATCCTGCTGCTCGTCGGCGCGACCCTCTACGACGTGGATCTGCCCACGGACCCGGGCCGCCTGTTCGACTTCGCCTGGATCTTCGTGCTGGGCCTCACGGCGTGCGCGCTGCTCGGCATCGCCGTCAGCTCCGTCCCGAAGTCCGGCAAGAGCGCCACCTCGGTGGTCGTACTCCCCTTCCTGGTGTTGCAGTTCATCTCGGGGGTGTACATCGCGATCGACACCATCCCCGGCTGGATGCTGAACATCGGTGCCCTGTTCCCGCTGAAGTGGATGTGCCAGGGGCTGCGCGGGGTGTTCCTTCCGGAGTCGGCACAGGTCCTGGAGCAGACCGGTGGCTGGGAATTCGGGCGGGTCGCCCTGGTGCTGGGGGCCTGGTGCGTCGGAGGATTGCTGCTGTGTCTGCTGACCTTCCGGTGGAAGAACCGGCGCGACGGATGAACGGGCCGGAGCGGGCCGGGGGCGCGTACACCTGGGACCGGTCGTTCCGGATCTGGGACAGGTACTTCGCGTTCGTCTGGCTGGCCACCCTGGTGTTCGTGCTCGGCACGGGGCATCCGGGGCGGCCGGTCAGGCTGGTCGCGGCGGCGCTGCTGGTTCTGCTGATCCCGCTGTTCGTGTGGGTCGGGCGCCCCCTCCTGCGGGAGGATCCGCCGGACCCGCGGCGGGCACTGGGCTACCTGGTGGCGGCGATGGCGCTGTTCCTGCCGTCGGCGATCCTCGTGGGCGAGACCCGGCTGATGACCTTCGCGCTCGTCCCCCAGTGCTTCATGACGCTGCGCATCCGATGGGCGCTGGTGGCGGTGGCCGTCATCAACCTCGTGCCCGTCGTCGGGTGGGCTCTGGTGTGGTGGCCCGACGACGAGGCCGTCTTCTTCAACGGGATGTTCGCGGTGGTGACCTTCGTCTTCTCGATGGCCGTCGGCACCTGGATCATCCGCATCATCGAGCAGAGCCAGGAACGGGCCGCGCTGATCGCGGAGCTGGACACGAGCCGTCACGAGATCTCCCGGCTGTCGGCCGCGCACGGCGCGCTGGCCGAGCGGGAGCGGATGGCCCGGGAGATCCACGACACCCTCGCCCAGGGGTTCACCAGTCTGCTGATGCTGGTGCAGGCCGTCGAGGCGGAGCTCGACGACGACATCGCGCAGGCCCGACGACACCTGGCCCTGATGGACGAGACGGCCCGGCAGAACCTCGCCGAGGCGCGCGCCCTGGTCGCCGGAGGCGCGCCCGCCGACCTGCACGGCGCCTCGCTGCCGGACGCCCTGCGCCGGCTGGCCGCACGCCACGAGACGGAGCTGCGGATGACCGGTCCCGTACGTCCGCTGCCGGCCGGCCCCGAGGTGGTGGCCCTGCGCGCCTGCCAGGAGGCACTGGCCAACGCCCGTAGACACGCGGGGAGTTCGGCCACAGTAGGCATCACCCTGACGTACGCCGACGAGGCCCTCACCGTGTCCGTACGGGATGACGGCTGCGGCTTCGACCCGCACACGGTGACGGGAGGCTACGGTCTGGCGGGACTGCGCGCCCGGGCCACCGAGGTGGGCGGCACCGCTTCCGTCGACAGCACACCCGGCGACGGCACCACCGTGACCGTCCGCCTGCCCGTATCGCCCCCGAGGAGCCCATGGTGATCCGGATCGTCCTGGCCGACGACCATCCCGTCGTACGGGAGGGTCTGCGGGCCATGCTGAGCGCCGAACAGGACCTGGAGGTGGTCGCCGACGCGTCGAGCGGACCGCAGGCCGAGGCGCTGGCCGCGGAGCTGCGCCCCGACATCGTGCTGATGGACCTGCGGATGCCGGACGGCGGGGGTGTGGACTCGATCGTGCGGATGAGCGCGGCGGGGCTGCCCTGCCGGGTGATCGTCCTGACGACCTACGAGACGGACCGCGACATCCTGCGCGCCGTGGAGGCGGGGGCGGCGGGCTACCTGCTGAAGGACCTGCCACGGAGCGAACTGGCGAATGCGGTACGGGCTGCCGCGCGGGGCGAGACGGTGCTCGCGCCGACGGTGGCGGCCCGATTGGTGGACCAGTTGCGCACCCGACCGGAACGCCCGCGGCTGTCCGAACGGGAGACGGCGGTGCTGCGGCTGGTTGCGGAGGGGTGCACGAACGCGGAGATCGGCCGCCGCCTGTTCATCGGCGAGTCGACGGTGAAGACCCATCTGCTGCGGGTCTTCGGCAAGTTGGGTGTCGACGACCGAACCGCGGCGGTGACGAGCGCGATGCGCTACGGCCTTCTCGACTGACGTCTCCCCCGTGCGTCGACAACGCGGTCTGCTGGGGCGGCGGCACGAGGACACCTTCCTCGACGACCCGGACAGCGACAGAGCGGGCCTGGACCACATCGCCCGCATGGGGCAAGCCGCTGTCCTTCCGTCTCCGGACCGAGCGGCTAGCGTGGCGTGGTGTCGTCGGCCCTGAACGGGCCGCCGTGGCCGGGCACGATCAGGTCCGCGGCGGTCAGCACCCGGAGCCGGGAGGTGCGCAACACCTCACGGTCGGGGGCTACCGGATCGTCCGCCGGACCGTCCGCGTGCCACCACAGGTCACCGGCGAAGGCGACCACGCCCGACTCCGTGCCCGCCAGCAGCGTGATGTCCTCGGCGCTGTGGCCCGGGGTGCGAATCAGCCGTAGCGACGGGGTGAGTTCGTAGCCCTCCGCGTCCCGGTTCCGCCACTGATCGCCGAGGTACTCCACCTTGTGGTCGTGCACCCGGGCCCGTCCGAACAGGCCCACGTTCATGGTGTTGTCCGGGTGGTGATGGCTGAGCACCACGTCGGTGATGTCGTCGGGGCCGAGCCCCAACTCCTCGAGCGGGGCGAGGATACGGTCGCGACTCGCCACCATGCCCGGGTCGAAGATCACATGCCGGTCGGCGTCGGATATGTAGGAGACGGTGGCGGCGACTCCGGGGCCGGTGGAGCCGACGTATCCGGTGGTCAGGATCGTGTACACGGCGCTGCGGCCGAGCGGTGCGTCTGTCATGGCCTCAATCCTTCCGGGCAGGCCGGTCGTTCACGAGTGGCATAGTTGCCGCTGATCGCAGGATTAGTGCCACACTGCACGTGTGCCTCCTTTCGTGACCGTCGCCGCGTACACCCCACCCGGAGTCGGCATGCTCGCCGTCGGCATCGTCACCGAGGTCTTCGGCCCGCACGGGGCGGCACTGCCCGGCTTCGACTTCGCCCTGTGCACCGACCGGCCCGGGCCGGTCCCCACCGACTTCGGCGTACCGCTCACCATCACGCACGGCCTGGACCGGCTCGCCTCCGCCGATCTGGTGATCGCCCTGCCATGGACCGGCTTCCGCACACCGCCCGCTCCCGCCGTACTGGATGCCCTGTCGGCCGCACACGAGCGCGGCTCACTGGTCGCGGCCCACTGCGTCGGCGCCTTCGCGCTCGCCGCCGCCGGACTGCTCGACGGCCGGCGGGCCACCACCCACTGGCGGTTCGCCGAACTGCTCGCCCACCGCCACCCGACCACCACCGTCGAACCCGACGCCCTCTACGTCGACGAGGGACGCATCATCACCGGCGCGGGAGCCGCCGCGGGCTTCGATCTCTGCCTGCACCTGCTGAGGCGGGAGTACGGAGCCTCGATGGCCAACGCCGTGGCCCGGGACGTGGTGCTGCCCTCCCACCGCGACGGCGGGCAGGCGCAGTACCTGGCCGCCCCCGTCCCCGAAGACTGCCGCGACGAGCGTCTCGCCGAGGTACTCGCGTGGGCCCGGGAGAACCTCCACCAGCCGCTTCCCGTCGCGGAACTGGCCCGGCGCGCCGTGATGAGCAAACGCTCCTTCGCCCGGCGCTTCACCGCCGCGACCGGCACCACCCCCCACGCCTGGCTGCGGAGCCTGCGGCTGAGCGGCGCCGAGGAGCTCCTGGAGACCACGGACCTGCCGGTCGAGGAGATCGCCCGCCGCGTCGGATACGGAAGCGCGGCCGTCCTGCGCGAACAGTTCGTGCGCCGCCGGGGGGTGCCGCCCCGCTCCTACCGCCGCTCCTTCACCAACACGCCGTAACGAAACGGCCGTCGAAGATGGCGATCTCCAACTCCCGAGGTCTCACCATGGGGAGCGCGGATCTGCTCGGGTGTCGCAACTCCCCTTGTCTTCAAGCTCCGGGGCGGCGGCGATGCACCGATGACGATGCCGGACCAGACGGCGCCGGTGCGGCGGCATGTGCACGACGCGCTGGCGGCAGGGGCGGGCGCGGCCCTCGGCGGCGGCAGCGGTCGCGCCGGTGCCGCGCTCGCCTGCCGGCTGCGCGCGTCCGGCGCTTCGCTCCGCCGGTCGATCTGACGTCGTTCGCGACCCCCGCCGCGACGAAGGCCAAGGCCGTCGCGCTCATGCGGTGGCTGCACTCCCGGCGCTGACCGCGCGCGGCACGGTCAGGCGTCGAGCAGCGGCGCGAGGTATCTGCGGGCGAAGGCGCGGGCCTGTTCCTCGTCGTCCAGCTCGATACAGCCGGCCGGGTTGAGGAGGAAGGAGACCGCGACACGCACCATCAGTTCCGCCACCGGCCGGGGGTCGGTCTCGCCGCGGCCCTCGGTGTGCTGAGCGCGTCGCAGATGGGCGGTCAGGTAGTCGGTGGTGGCGGCGAGGGAGGCGCCGCCCTGCACGGTGAAGCAGGGGAGAACCACTTCGGGTTCGAGCCGCAGCAGCCCGCCGAAGAGCGGATGGGCCCTGGTGTATCGCAGGGCGACCACGAAGCCCTCCACGACCCGGTCCTCCATCGTCGGCAGCGAGGCGACGGCGGCGTCCAGCTTCTGGAAGAAGCGGCTGCCCTCGCGCAGCAGGCACGCCTCGACCAGTCCGTCCTTGCTCTGGAAGCGGCGGTACACCGTGACGCGCGAGACGCCGGCCCGTTTGGCGACGTCCTCCACCGAGGAACGGCGCAGACCGAAGGTCGTGAACTGCTCCAGGGCGGCGTCGAGGATCTGCCGCGCCAGCTTTTCCTCTGTCGCCGGCCGGGCGATGGCCCGGGCCAGCAGGGAGTCGTTCGCAGATGGCTTCATGGTGCCTTTCACGGTACCCGTACACCGATCCGTAGAGACGGTGAAACATCGGCAATACATATGTATCTCATCGTGCGTCCCCCGGTGCTCGGCGGCGCCGCGCGGGGCCATGTGCCGGCCGTCGCCATGTCGGAGCCCGGCGCCGGTTCCGACGTGGCCGCCCTGCGCTGCCGCGCCGAGCGGCAGCCTGACGGGAGTCGGCTCGTCGAGGGTCAGAAGACCTGGATCTCGAACGCCCACGTCGCCGAGAGCATGTTGCTGGTGGCACGGACGGGTGGGGACCGGCACGAGGGTCTCACGATGTTCCACGTCCCCATGAACACGCCCGGAGTGGAGGTCGGGGGCATCGAGACCATGGGCTGCCGCGAGGTCAACGACGTGTTCCTCACCGGCGTACGGCTGCCCGCGGACGCGGTCGTCGGTGAAGTCGACTCCGGGTGGCGCCAGTTGATGGCGGCGCTGAACCATGAGCGGCTCTTCCCGGCGGCCAACATGCTGGGCCTGGCCCGCCACGCCTTCGACGACGCGGTCGCCTACGTACGCGGGCGCGAGCAGTTCGTCCGGACGGTCGGCTCCTTCCAGGCGCTGCGGCACCGCGTGGCGGATCTCGCCACGGAGATCGAGTGTGCCCGGCTGCTGGCAAGGCCACCGAGTACGGCATGGAACGCCATCTGCGCGCCGCCGTCGTCTCCACCGTCTACGGAGGCACCAGCGAGATCCAGCGCGACATCATCGGCAAGAGCTACGGCCTCTGAGTCCGCCCGGCCCCGGACGCCTCGAGGCCGACGGTCGCCCAGCACCGCTGGTAGCCGCTCTCTAAGGTTGCGCAGGCGGGCGATACCGACCGTGGAGCAACGGTTCGCAGGCCGGGCCAGCCCCTTCATCTCTTGAGCGCATCCCTTGGTCACACGAGCGAGAGGTAAGTCCCATGCACGGAGTGCCGTTGACCAAACAGGTCGTCGAGGTCGTGCGCAGCGATCCTGGAGCGAGCGCGCTGCCGCATCTGCTGCCGCACGTGAACGTGCCCTGGGTGGAAGGCGGCGAGGCCAGACCGATGCCTGAGGAGGTACTCGCGAGGGCCGTGTTCCCGTCAGGGCGCCCGCTGCCGCCGAGCCTGCGCTCCTGGCTGTCGTACGACACCAGCCTGCTGGAGCGATACGGATGGTTCACCCCGGACGGCGGATTCGCGCCGAGGTCGATCGACCAGGTGGTCGGGGACGAGATGGGCGGCTTCTGGGCAGAGCCGTTCGCGTGGCTGTCCAGGCGCTTCCCGGAGTGCTTCGTCCTGCCCGGTGGGTCGGACTCACGACGGATCCTGGCCGTAACCGAGCCCGACGAGGAGGGCGAGTACCCGGTCCTCGCGCTCGACCTGGACGACATGCCCTACCTCGGCATCATGTACCCGGGCTTCGACGTCTACCTGGCCGACACCGCGGGCCTCCTGGAGCTGGGCGAGCGACAGACCTACACAGACCTCATCGACCACGCGACCTACGGACCCCGGATGCGGCGCCACGCCGTGCAATGCTTCGCGGGCGAGAGCTGTGTGGGGTACCCGTTCGAGTTCGCGCCCGTGTACGAGCAGCTGTATCCAGGGCAGGGGCATGTCGCGGGACGTGGTGGGGCCTCCCACTGACGCTGACCGCCTGGCCCCGTTCCACCCGCTGCACGACACCGCCGGAGTGGCCCGGCGGGGCTACGAGAAGCGCCGGTCGCATCGACTCTCATCAGCGAGCACCTGTCAGCAAACGATCGTTTGACGACAGACGGGCGACGCATCCAAATGAACCGCGCAATCCGGGGGTTCTCGGCGGCCGAATCCAATCGGATCCGACGGTGATTGCTGACAGGTTTTGACGACAGACAGGGATCCCTTTCCAACCGCCTGGTTGTGACTGGGCGTCGTTGTGCGGGCGGTCGGCCACGACGCCTGGTCACATGTCCGGTAGAAGAAGCCAGACTTCGGAGAGGGCGAGGCCGTGCTCGTGGGACACGGCCCCGCACGGGCAGCCCAGCGAGATCAGGCGCCAGTCGCAGGTCACGGTCCACGGGCCGGCCTGTCCCCCGCACGCCGGGCAGGCGACGGTCTCAGCCGTCCACACCCCGAAAGCGGGTCTGCCATAACGACGGAAGCGGCCCGCGTACCGGACCTGCCAGGGCTCGACCGGGGGCGTGAGCGGGACGGTCCCTGGCAGGCTCGTCGAGGCCAGCACGGCGAACAGTGCGATCAAATCGGGGAGCCGGGCCTCGCCGGCCTCTGTCGGTGGCACGGCCAGGCCGTCTGCCGTCCCCGCCGGGGTCCCGTATCTCGGGGCCGCCGCTGCGCTCGGTGGGTTCGGGGTGGCGTGCCAAGGCAGGAAAGCGCGGGCGACGGCGGCCAAGAGGGCGGCTGCGGGCGGGCTGACGGTGCCTGCGTCGAGGTGGTGGAGGGTAGTGCGCAGGAGGCGTTGGAGTCGCCGATCCCGGTCCGTGGCCGGCGTTCGTGCGGTCGCTGCCCGCCGGGCCGGGAGCGGGGCCGCGAGGCGGTCCAGGACGGCTGCTGCTGCTTCGGAGTCCGCCGCGACAGGGCGCCACTCCCCGGCGACCAGGAGCTGCCGTGCCTGCCCGGCCTCACGGGTCAGGGCGCGCGTCTGCGGTGGCCGCGGGCCGAAGGCTGCCCCGTGAGTCTCATGCCCGCTCGTCATGGCCCCCTCTCCCTCTCTATCGGCGCACGATGCAGAGCCGCGGCTATCGCCGATCGGATCAACGTACATGCGGGGGCGTGATCGGCAGGGCGTTCCGCGCTTACTCAACCGATTGGTTGACAAAGCCGCGGGCTCGATCGTACGGTTATTCAACCGAGAAGTTGAACATGGGAGGTGGGAGTGGTCGACGACCGACTGTCCCGGGCGTTCTCCGCGCTGGCCGACCCGACCCGGCGCGACATCGTCGCGAGGCTGGCCGGTGGCGACGCCACGGTGAACGAACTGGCCGAGCCCTATGACGTGACCGTCCAGGCCGTGTCGAAGCACATCAAGGTCCTGGAGGATGCCGGCCTCGTCAGCCGCACCAGGGACGCCCAGCGGCGGCCCTGCCACCTCGAAGGTGAGGTGTTCGACCTGATGACGAAGTGGATCGAGCGGTACCGCCGCGAGGCGGAGGACCGCTTCCGTCGACTGGACGCCGTGCTCGAGCAGATGGAGGAACGGCCCGCGCAGGACGACATGCCCAGGGAGGAAGCATCATGAGCACCACAGAGGCCCATGGCCGGCTCGAGACGAGGATCGAGGCCGACCCGGCGCTGCCGACCATTGTCATCACCCGCGAGTTCAACGCCTCGCGGGACCGAGTGTTCACGGCCTATACCGACCCCGACCTCCTCGTCCGGTGGCTCGGCCCTCGCCGGCTCACCATGCGGATCGACGAGTACGACGCCCGCAGCGGCGGCGCGTACCGCTACGTGCATCTCGAGGACGACGGCACCGAGTACGGCTTCCGCGGCGTGTTCCACGAGGTACGCCCCCAGGAACGCATCGTGCAGACCTTCGCCTACGACGGTTTCCCGGACAGCGTCAGCCTGGAGAAGGCCGTCTTCGAGGACCTCGGCGGCCGGACCCGCGTCACCACGACATCGGTCATGGAGTCCGTCGAGGCCCGCGACGCGATCATCAAGAGTGGCATGCAGGACGGCGTCCGCCAGGGATACGAGCGGCTCGACGAACTGCTCGCGGGCCGTGAGGACGGCAAGGGTGACCACAGCACCGACTCCGCAGAGGAGCTTCGGACCGACGGGAGGGGCCTGAACCCATGACGAGCGCAACCGATGAACACCGAATCATCGCAGGAGCTTTCACGGAGCGCGTGCGCGGCGTGAGCCCGGCGGCATGGGACAACCCGGCGCCATGCGAAGGATGGGTCGCCCGGGACGTGGTGCGCCACCTCGTCGAATGGTTCCCAGCCTTCCTGAAGTCCGGTGCCGGCGTCGAACTTCCCCAGGGGCCCTCGGTCGACGACGATCCGGTCGCGGCCTGGACGGTCCACTGCGACGGGGTGCAGGCGCTGCTCGACGACCCGGCCACAGCGGGCAAGGTCCTGTCGAACCCCCACATCGGCAGGGTTCCGCTCGACCAGGCGGTCGACCGCTTCTATACGGCCGACGTCTTCATGCACACCTGGGACCTTGCGCGGGCCAGTGGCCAGGAGGAGACCCTCGACCCCGTCAGGTGTGCCCGGTTGCTCGACGGGATGCTGCCGCTGGACGACGTGCTCCGCAAAAGCGGGCAGTACGGACCTAAGGTCGAGATTCCCGAGAGCGCCGACGTGCAGACGCGCCTGCTCGCCTTCATCGGGCGCACGCCCTGAGCGACGCGCCCGGGACCGCCGAATCGAGTTCAGCCTGCGTGGTACCTCGGCAGTTCGATGACCATGAACCGGCCTGAAAGCACTGCCGTATCGACGTCTGGTGCGCTGCCCGGCTGGAAGCCACTGCCCGAGGACCGACCCCGCCGAGAGTGACCATGCGCTCGACGAGGCCGCGGACGCGTGGCCCCGCTACTTGTAGGCCGCCCGGGAGGTGCTCGGCACACCGAGTTCTGGGGCGTCTGGGATGCCCCCGACTTCCCTGAAGGCCCGGGCCGCCGGCTGCCCTCCCGAGACCGGCGGCTAGCTGACCTGCACTGGAACGGCGCACCTCCGGATTCGCCTGACAGTCGGCCGCAGTCGAGGTCGGGGTCCCGCCGAAGATCACCGCGGGATGGAACACCCAGGGCGGGTCTGCGCGTCGAGCTGGGCGTGGGCACCTGCCCGTCTGCGGCGTCGAGGACCCTCCATGGGAGTCGCCGGCGGAGTCCGGCGCGCGTGATGTGATGTGGATCACATCTGCGGCCTGTCACGTCCTGTGCAGGTTGCCTGTCCCATGGGCGTCACCGACACCGATGCCGGTGCCCGACCTTGGGAGATCCGATGAACAGCGGCCACCACATCGTCGTCCTCGGCGCCGGCTACACGGGCTTGTTCAGCGCCATCCGGCTGGCCCACCGCACCCGCCGGACCGACGTGAAGATCACCCTGGTCAACCCGTCGAGCCGGTTCGTCGAGCGGCTGAGGATGCACCAGATCGCCGCCGGGCAGGAGCTGGCCGACCATCAGATCCCCGACCTGCTCGTCGGGACCGGCGTCACGTTCGTCCAGGGCACCGCCACCGCCATCGACCCCGAGGCCCGGCAGATCGCCGTCGACGGCGCCGAGACCCTCGGGTACGACACGCTCGTCTACGCGCTGGGCAGCTCGACCGACACCGGCCAGGTCCCCGGAGCCGACACCCACGCGTTCACCCTCAACAACCCGGAGATCGCCGGCCGGTTCGCCACGCGGCTCACCGAGGTCGCCGCATCCGGCGGCACGGTCACCGTCTGTGGCGGCGGCCTGACCGGCATCGAGGCAGCCACCGAGATCGCCGAGAGCCACCCCGGCCTGGACGTCACACTGATCAGCCTGGACGAGCCCGGCGGCATGATGGGCGCCAAGGCCCGCACCTACCTCCACGGCGCGCTGGACCGCCTCGGCGTCACTCTTGAGACCGGCGACCGCGTCACCAAGGTGCTGCCCGACGCCGTCGAGCTGGCCGACGGCCGACTCGTCCGCTCCGACGCGTGCCTGTGGACCACCGGCGTCAAGGTGTCGCCGCTCGCCGCTGCCGCCGGGATCGCCACCGACGACCGCGGCCTCATCCTCGTCGACGCCACCCTGCGTTCGGTTTCCCACCCGGAGATCCACGCCATCGGCGACGCCGCCGCCGTCCGGCTGGCCTGGGGACAGATCCACGGCACCTGCCAGAGCGGCCTGCCCACCGCCCAGTACACCGCCGACACCATCGCGCGGCTCGTGCACGGCAAGGCCGTCAAGCCGTTCCGCTTCGGCTACTTCCACCAGCCGGTCAGCCTCGGCCGCCGTGACGCCGTCATCCAGTTCACCAAGGCCGACGAAACCCCCCGCCGCATGCACCTCACCGGCCGGAGCGCCGTCGCGTACAAGGAGATGGTCAGCGGCAGCCCGCTCACGACCTACCGACTCAGCAAGCGCATGAACGTCACCACCATCGTCTCCAGAGGCGGCCGCGCCACCCGCAAGCCCGCGGGATGACAGGCGCACAGGCTCCCAGCGCCATGATCTCGGGCCCTGCCGCCCTGGTTACGGCGCTGGCAACATGACGCTCAACTTCCACCCCGGGCACGGCTGTCTACAGCCCTGCTCGAAATTGCGCCAGCGACGGAGACGCCGCAGGCGCCGAGGGAGGTACTGGGCTTCCCTGCGACGAGTTCGGCAGGAGAGTCAGTCCCGCACTACAACGATGCGCGCCGCACGGTCGTACTTGCTCTGATGGTAAGTCCCCCCGGTCTTTCGCCATCTGCATCAGCAGAATCGCACCGGCCAAGAGGTTCAGCACCGGAATCGACAAGAAGGCCGCAGCCCGAAGAGGCGCTTGCCGACGGTCCTGCCCCACCAGTGCACGAAGGGAAGGCAGTACAGCGGCAACGTCCAGCACATCCGAGAAGCCGAGCAGTCATGGGGTCGATGCGGTTGACGGGGACGCCTTCGGCGTAGAGGCAGGGATTCTGTTGCTGACCGGAAGGGTCGGGCTGGGTGAAGCGGCCGAGATTCGCGTCGCGGTAATCGAAGCCGAACATCGCGTCAGGAGCGATTCTTCCGATGGGCCAGGAAGGCGAACACCGCCAGAACCACTCCACTGACTGCGGCGATCACTCCGAGGGTGAGCGGCACAGCATCGCCAGTAGCCGTCCCTGCAACGCACGCACATATCCCTCCTACGATCAAAACCGCAGAAAAGGTTCGCACTCCTCGTATTGCGTCATCCATCGATGAACCCTTCGTCGCATTCGTAGGGAGCCTTTTGGGCCGAGAATGGAATTCCTTACCCGTAGGTGAGGATGTCCGCTCCGTAGTAGCCTGCGGCACCTCCAAGCGTGCAACCCGGTCTGTAGCGCCACCGGGTGCGCCGCGTGCGCGCGGCGGACCGTGTCGGCCCCCACCTCCGACAGGCCATATGCGCGGATCTTGCCCTCGTCCATCAGCTCGACCAGTGCGCCCACCGTCTCCTCGATCGGCGTGGCCTGGTCGAGACGGTGCTGGTAGTACAGATCGATGTAGTCCGTGCCCGGCCGCTCGAGGGATCCCTCGACCGCGACCCGGATGCTCTCGCAGCTGCTGCCCGCCCGACGATCTCCTCGTTGGTGTACTGGCCGTATACCTCGGCAGTGTCGATGAAGTTCACGCCGAGGTCGAGCGCGCGGTGAGCGGTGTGGATCGACTCGGCCTCGTCCTTCCCCACGCCGGTGTACAGGGAGTCGCTCATGGGCATCGCGCCCAGGCCGATACCGGAGACTTCGAGGCCGCCCAGCTTGAGGTGCTCATGGTGCTGCTCCGTCCGTTACTGAATGTGCGCGGCGTCCCGGCGTCCACGCGCCGGATCCCGCAGGTGCGCGAAGACGCCGGAGACGTCGGCAATCCACCGCTGGTCCGTCGCGAGGGGCCGATCAGTCTGGCCACCGCCGTCGACATTCAGCTTGCTCGCCCCGCGATACTGGCGGCAGACCGCGGTTTTCAGGGGGAGCCGCCGGCGGGGGTGCGACACGTCCCCCTCATCCGACTGAGCAAGGACAACCGCCTCGCCATCCCCACCCCCGTCGACCTTCCGCACCACCTCCTCGAACACCTCCCTGACCGCCTCGGCCTCGGCCTCCTGGCAGCCGTCCTCGATGAGGCGTTCCAGCAGACCGACGACGGCGTCGGTACGGCGCATGAGGTATTCGGGGATCGTGCCGCGTACTTGTGCAGCAGCACTGAGACTCGCTGTTCGGGCCCCCACCCTTCGAGGTGCGGGGCCCGCTCGCTCAGTGGATGGGCGCCCAGTGCTTCAGAGCGTCGTCCAGAACCGGGCACTCGAGGTCCTCCCACACCAGGCAGCCCCACACGATGCCGGGAACTTCGGACCCCATCAAGTCGGCCGGCCCCACAGTCAGGGTGCGGTGGACAGACTCCAGATAGGCGGCCATCGACGGGTAGCGCGGCTCGGACACCACTGTCCCGTCCATCGTCGACCAGTGGCCAACACCGGCCGCTGACACGTACTGGCCGTACTCGGGGCCGGCCTCGTCCCGCGTGAGCCACGGAACCACCTGGGCCCCGCCCCAGTAGTCGCGCTCACCGTACCTGGGAAGCCGCGGCCGTATCGCCTCGGCCGGGGCGAACAGCACCCCGTCCGGCAGAAACGCCCCGGAGCCGACATCACCCTCGTCCTCGTTCTCCTTGATGTACTGGTGCTCCACGCCGCCACACAGCCGCCACAAAGCGACCAGTTCTGCTGGTAACCCGTACCCGACGTACTGCATCAGGTGGGCCTCGACAGCGTGGATTTCTTCTTCCGGAGCAGGCGGTAGCAGGGAAGCGTATGAGGTGGGGGCGTTCTCTTTCAGCCAGCCGGTCAGTTGCTGCCACACGGCGGCGACCCGCTCGACCTCATCAATTCGTTCAGACATTCGCCCACGGTATGGGGACGAGAATGCATCGCACCATCGGTCGGTGAGCCGCGTTCGCCCAGGTACGCCTTCAGGTTGCTGCCGGGGGCCGGGGGCAGTTGGGCGAAGCAGTTGGGCCCAGCAACGCGTCGGCGAGGTCGAACAGTTCGTCCCCGCGCGCGGTGAGGCAGTCGAACAGGTCCTCCCGGAAGCATGACGCTTTCGCGAACGCTTCCCCCGGAACATGATCAGGCAGCAAACTCACCTTCACGGCCTTCGTCGTGGTCACGTGTGTCCTTGGTCGGAGCACATGATCAGGCGAAGGCCGTCCCGGCGTCCGGTAAATGTCCAGGTGAGCGACCTAGTTCGAAGCGCACTCCGGGACCGTCCCACGCGTGATCGACCTGACGGTAGCGTGATCGACATGACGGCTGAGGGCGAGATGGCAGAGGGCGAAGCCCTGGTGGGCTGCATGGTGAACGCGGGCGCGGTCTTCCGCCACGCCTGTTCTTCGTCCTTCAGACCGACCAGCACCCGGATACTCCGACCACCACCCTGCCACCGGAGTCAGAACTCACCTTCCGGCTGGTCTCACTTCTCACCTAGGGAGCCACGCGCCGGCTCGGCGGCTGAACTGCGCCCGCGCCGACTCCACGACGCGGATCCCCATGGTGCCGACCAGTACAGCCGACTCCCAGTCGGCGCCGATCCGGCGGATGCTCGGTGCCGGCCGCAAGGTGGCCAAGGCGCTGCGCTCCCCGTCCACACGCCAGTCGGCACACCGACGTCGAACCGTTGACGTCGCCCTGGGGGCCCGTATCTTCTCCGCGCCATGGTCGTTGGGAAACCCGGTCGTGGTCAGTCCGGTTGTATGGGGCAGGCGGGCGTGGAGGTCGGGGAGAACGGCGCCGGCAAATCAGAACGGCTCCCGTCCCGGCTCGGGGGGCACGGGACGGGAGCTCGTCACCTGTTTCTTCTTCGCATCACGGCCGTACGGATGCACGGGTGTGGAAGTGGCCCTCGGGAGCGGTTCAGACCGTCGATGAGGTGAGTCGTACGGGGAGCTCGAAGAGGTCGTTCTGGGTCACCACCGGCTTGTTGCGCAGGGCCGACGGCGCCACCGCCAGGTCCAGTCCGGGGAAGCGGGCGTACAGCGCGGGCAGCGCCACGCCCGCCTCCAGACGGGACAGGGCGGCGCCGGGGCAGACGTGCGGGCCGTGGCCGAAGGATATGTGGCGGGTCCGTGTCTCACGGGTGATGTCGAAGTCGCCGGCCGAGGGGCCGTGCGCCTCTTCGTCGCGGCCTATCGCGCCGTAGGAGACGATGAGCGCGTCGCCCGCCGGGATGACCCGGTCGCCGACCGGCACGTCCTCGGTCGCGAACCGGATCAGCACGTGCGACGTCGGCGTCGACCAGCGCAGGGTCTCCTCGATCACCGCGGACCAGTCCGCCGCGCCCGACAGGACCAGTGCCCGCTGGTCGGGGTGGGCGGAGAGGTTGACGACGGCGTTGACGATCAGGGAGATGGTGGTCTCGTGGCCGGCGGCGACCATGAGCTGGAGGGTGGAGACGATCTCCTCGTCGGTGAGCCGGTCGCCGTCCTCCGAGGCAAGGACGAGCGCGCTGGTCAGGTCGTCACCGGGCTCGGCACGCTTGGCGGCGACGGTCTCGGCCATGATCCCCGCCAGCTCGACGAGGGTCGCGACGACCTCCTCGGGCGGGGTCTGGGTGGAGAAGAACTTCTCGAACAGCACCTTCAGCCGCGGCAGCCGGCTCTCCTCGATGCCCATCAGGTCGGCGACGACGTACATCGGCAGGGGGTAGGCGAACTCCGCCTTGAGGTCGACGACGTCGGCGTCGGCGGGCAGCCGGTCCAGCAGTCGCCCGGTGAGCTCGGTGATCCGCTCCCGCATCGCCTCCACCCGGCGCGGGGTGAGGGCCTGGGCGACGAGGCCGCGCATCCTGCGGTGGTCGGCGCCGTCCACGGTCAGCATGGAGCGGCCGGGGTTGGCCAGGCCGATCAGAGGCCAGTCGGGCGGGATCTCGCCGCGCTGCCAGGCGCCCCACACGTTGATGTCCTTGACCAGCCTGGGGTCGGTCAGGAGGGCCCTGGCCTCGGCGTGCCGGGTGACTGCCCACACCGGAACGCCGCCAGGCAGTTCGACCGCGGCCAGCGGTCCCGCCGCCCGCAGCTTGGCGCTCTCCCCGTCCAGGTCGGTGACGAACGGATCCAGGGGAATCCGCAGCTCTTCGGTTCCGGACGTCATGATCAGTTGCCTCCCAGGGCAGGGGTGGGTGTGAACCGCACGGGCAGTTCCGTCAGCCCGCGCAGCCAGGGCGAGGGTCGGCGGGTCAGAAATTCGGCCGGGACGTCGAGATCGATGTCGGGCAGCCGGTCCAGGACGACCTCGATCCCCGTCCGGGCGATCACCTCGGCGACCTCCTGGGCCGGGAACGGGCAGCGGTGCTCACCGTGGCCGAAGGAGAAGTGGGCGTTGTTGCCGCCGGTGAGTTCGTCTCCGACGGGACGCACCTGGGGGTCGGAGTTGGCTGCCTGGAGGCCGAGGAGGAGCAGGTCTCCGGCCCGGATGTGCTGCCCGCCCAGGTGGGTGTCCCGCGATGCCCAGCGGCCGGCGACGTTCTGGGTGGGCGTGTCCTCCCAGAGCACCTCGTTCATCGCCTCCGCGACGCTGTTGCGGCCGCCGAAGAGCGAGGCGGCGAACCGACCGTCGGTGAGCATCAGCCGCAGCGAGTTGCCGATCCAGTCGGCGGTGGGCTGGTGCCCGGCCGCCATCATCACCATGAGGTCCTGGGCGATCTCCTCGTCGGTGAAACCACCGGGGTCGGCCAGCATGCGGGAGACCACGTCGTCGGCGGGCGCGGCCCGTCGGGTGGCGAGCAACTCGCCCATGGAGGAGGCCAGATGGCTCTGTCCGGCGAGGGCGCGCTCCCGGCCGTCGATCATGTCGTTGAGCGCGGTGACCAGGCCCGGGCCGTCCTCGTCGGAGAAGCCGTACAGCTGCGCCAGGACGCGTACGGGCAGCAGCATGGCGTACTGGCCGACGAGATCGGCCGTTCCCTCGGCGCACAGGGCGTCGATCAGCTCGTCGGCGAACCGCTCGGCGTGGCGGCGCAGCCGGGTCGGGTCGCTCGCCTCCAGCGCGTTGCTGATCATGGCGGCCCGCTCGCGGTGCCGCTCACCGACCGTGTAGAGGATCGACGGCTGCTTGCGGCCGATCATCGGCAGCAGGGGCCAGTCGCCGGGGATCGTGTCCCACTGGTTCCACAACTCCGAGTCGCGGCTGAACAGGACGGGGTCGCCCGTGACCTGGTGCAGTTCGCGGTAACCGAGGACGAGCCAGGCCGGGACGCCGCCGTCCAGCAGGACGGGGGTGACGGCGCCGTGCTGCGCGCGCATCTCCCGGTACAGCCGGGCGGGGTCGGTCTGGAAGCGCGGACCGCTGAGCGGAACGGCGTCGGTGCTCACACGAACTCCCGTGGTGAAGCGGCGGCGTGGGCCCGCTGCCCGGCGTACCGGCTCTGGATGTGCTGGACGAGCGTGATGAGGACCTGCTTGCTGGACTCCCGGGTACGGGCGTCGCAGTCGATCAGGGGCACCCGCGGATCGAGGTCGAGGGCCTCGCGGACGTCGCTGTGCGCGTGGCGGGCGCCGCCGAAGTCGTTGCAGGCCACGATGAACGGCGTGCCGTGGCGCTCCAGACGGTCGATGGCGTACCAGGAGTCGTCGATGCGCCGGGTGTCGACCAGGACGACCGCGCCGAGGGTGCCGGAGAACAGCCGGTCCCACAGGAACCAGAAGCGTTCCTGGCCGGGCGCGCCGAAGAGGTACAGCACGTTGCGCTCGTCGAGGGTGATCCGGCCGAAGTCGAAGGCCACGGTGGTCGCGGTCTTCCCGCGGATCTCGCTGATGTCGTCGACCGTCTCGCCGGCCCTCGTCATCGTCTCCTCGGTGTTGAGGGGACGGATCTCGCTGACCGAACGGACCATGGTCGTCTTTCCGACGCCGAAGCCGCCCACGACCACGATCTTCAGACCGTTGTCGGCGGTGGCACCCAGGGGGGTGCGCACGTCAGAGGTTGCGGAGTCCAACGAGCACCTGCTCCAAGACGTCGGGATCGGGAAGGGCGGAGTTGCGGGGGTGACGGGCGCTGACCCGGCCGGCGGCGAGCAGGTCGGACAGCAGGATCTTGGTGATGCTCACGGGAAGTCCCAGTTCGGCGGCGACCTCCACCACGGCGGTGGGCGCCTGCGTCAGTCTGAGGACCGCCGCGTGCTCGGACTGCATGCCGACGGTGGGGTCGCTCTCGGCCACCACCAGCGTCACCAGGTCGAAGGGACAGTCGGGCCCCGAGCGGCTGCGTCCCCCGGTGAGGGTGTAGAGCCGGTCGGGGGCGTCGTCCCTGCCTGGGCGCTTCACGCCGTGCGGGGCGGGGCCGTCAGGTGCTCGCCGAGCTGTTCCACCAGCTCGCTCATGTTGTGCCCGACGAGTCCGGGTTCGGCCTCCTCGGTGGTGACCACGGCCAGGTGCGCGCCTTCACCGGCCTCGACGATGAACAGCGTGCCGCCGTAGAACTCGGTCATCGAGGAACGCACGCCTCCGCTGCCGTCGCCGAACTCGACCGAGGCGCCGTGCGACAGCGACTGGATGCCGGCGGCGATGGCGGCGAGCTGGTCGGCCTGGTCGACCGTCAGTTCCGGGGTACGGCACAGCTTCAGCCCGTCGCGGGAGAGCACGAGAGCGTGCCGGGCGCCCGGGGTGCGCTCAAGGAGTCCTTCTATGAGCCAGGTGAGCTTCTCGTCGGCGGTGGTCGTGCCGGTCATGAGGTGGTGTCGCCTTCCGGGTGCGAGGGGGTGGGACTGCCGGGAGCCGTCTCGGTCTGCGGGGACGGCGTGGCGTGCGAGTCGTCGGGGACGGCCGGCAGCGGGTGCCCGCCCGTGCGCTGCGCCGGGCCGGCGGCGCGTACCGCCTGGCGGAAGGCGCCGAAGCGGTTGGCGCGGGTGCGGATGTCCTCGGGCGGATCCGTGCGGCGCTCGGCGCTCTGGGCGGCGGCGCGTGCGCTCTCGGCGGCGGCCAGGGTGCGACCGCGCCGGCGCTTGGGCAGCCCGTCGCCTGTCGGCGGGGCGTCGACGCCGGTCTCCTGGGGCCTGACCTGCTCCGAGGGCGCGGCGATCTCGGCGGGAGCGGGCGCACCGGGGTCCGGCTGCGGGGCGCGCGTCGGGGCGCTGCGCGCGGGCGAGTCCGCCGGGCGTCGCGCAGGGGACGGCGCCGGGGTGAGGATGTCCTGGGGGATGAGCATGAGCACACCGGTGCCGCCCCGCGCGGAGGGCCGGAAGGACACCTTCATGCCGTGCTTGCGCGAGAGGCGCCCCACCACGGCGAGGCCGAGCCGGGTGCCGGTGAGTCCGCCGAGTCCGCCCGCGTCGCCGGAGACGGCCTTTTCCGCTCGGCGCAGCTGGACGTCGCTCATGACGAGCCCGCTGTCCTCCACCGAGACGATGGCGCCCGCCGGCACTTCCTCGACGTAGACGTGCACCTCGGCATTGGGAGGCGAGAAGTTGGCGGCGTTGTCCAGCACTTCGGCGAGCGCGTGCATCACGCCCTCGGCCGCGTGTCCTGCCACCGCGGTGTCACTGACGGAGTGCAGGCGGATGCGCTGGTAACCGCTGATCCGGCCCATGGCGCCGCGCAGAACGGACTCCATGGCGATGGGGCGCGCCCAACGGCGTCCCGAACGCGCGCCGGTGAGGACGGCGACGGAGTCGGCGAGACGGCCGGCCTGGGCCGTGCGGTGGTCCAGGTGCAGCAGGTCGGCGAGGACGTCCTCGTCGCTGTGCCGTTCCTCCATGGCGCGCAGGTCGGCCAGGGTGCCGGTGGCCAGTGCCTGCATCCTGGCCGCGGCGTTGGCGGTCGCGGCGATCGCGGTGTCGCGGTCGCCGAGGGCGCGGTCGAGCTGCTCGGAGAGCCTGCGCACCTCGGCCGCGAGCCGGGCCCGTTCGGCCTCGGTCTCCTGGGCACGCACAGCGCGTTCCCTGGTGAACTCCTCGGCGAGCCGGGCTCGTTCGTGTGCGGTGGCGTCGGTGTGCCGTTGGTGTTCGCGGCGCCATCGCTCCGCCTGGAGGTCGCGCTCCTGGGCGGCCCGCTCGGCCTCGGCGGTCGCCGTCCGCAGCGCGGCACGTACGGAGCGCCCGGCGCGCCGGGCGTGCACGGCGACGGTGACGGACACACACAGCAGGACCGCGGCGGTGGCGCCACCGCCGCCCACGACCGTCTGCGCCGACTCGGGTACGGATGTGACGGCCCATAGGACGGCAAGGGCGGACAGGGCAGCGGTCAGCAGGGGTAGGGGAAGCAGCGAACGGATGGTGGATCGGTCGCCGGAAGGGGCGGGCGCGGTCATCGCTCAGGTCCTCGGGTGGCCGCTCGGGAACGCGACCCTTGTGTTGTCCTTAAGGGGCAGATAATGCACAGAAGTCTGTAGTCGGTGATCAACCGGGCGTCACTATACGAGAGTTTCGATCACCCCGAACAGTGTTCGACCAGCGCAGTTCGCAAACTCCCCATCGAGGGGGCCGGTATGTCGGCGCTGGACGACGCGACTCGACGGCTTCCTCCCCCGGCTGACCAGAGACTCTTTGTGCGGGCTGTGCGAGTTGTGCGGCCGCGCGGCCCGGCCGGAAACCTCGCCGTCGGCGTTGACCGACAGGTCGCGCGCCCCGCGCCTCCGAAACGGATACGGCCCGACAAGCAGCGGCGTCCTCGGTTTTCCGGCCGAGGACGACATCGTGCGACGCATGCGCCTGCGTTCACTCCGTCACGCCCCTGACCACCCGCAACCGCGCTCACAGCGGCAACGCTCCTTCACGTCATGTAGGCAGCACGGCGGAAACCCGGCGCGCCGGCATGCGACAGCCGCCGCGTTCAAGGACCTCGAGCGGCACAACCGTGTCCACGCGCCGACCACGTCTCGGCTGCGCACCTTCCACGCGGTGCCGGACGCCCGGGCACCCGAACGCACGGCCCTGCTCACCGAACAGCTCCACAGCCTTGACCTGGCGACCGCCACGACGCGATCCGCATGACCCAGGACCTCGTCACGGCCTGGCGCGGCGATCACACCAGCCTCGTCATGCTGCTCGCGGACTGCCTGCTGCCGGAGCATCCGTCCACTGCCGCCGCCGCGGCCGAGAGCCGCGGATCCCACGCGACACGCGTCCGACCCGAGTGTCCCCCGTCGCCGAGTGGGCATACGCAGCCGAGACCGTCGGCATCGGCCGGAGTGGCGAGCCGATCGCCCTGCCGCCAGGCTGACGACAGACGTGCCGGCACGCAGAACGGACAGACGCACAAGAGGACTGGTTCCACATGCATATCGATCTGGCGGGGCGCACCGCCCTGGTGACGGGCTCGACGCAGGGCATCGGCGCGGCGATCGCCGCCGGGCTCGCGCGCTCCGGCGCCCGTGTAGGGGTGAACGGCCGAGACGAGCAGCGGGTCGCGGAGGGCGTGGCGCGGCTGGCGGCGGAGGTGCCTGGTGCCTCCTTCGTGCCCGTGGTCGCCGACGTGGCGAGCGAGGAGGGCGCACGGCGTGTCCTGGAGGCCCTGCCGGAGGTGGACATCCTCGTCAACAACCTCGGCATCTTCGGCTCCGCCGACCCGCTGGAGATCAGCGACGAGGAGTGGCGGCGCTACTTCGAGGTGAACGTGCTGGCCGCGGTACGGCTGACCCGGCTGTACCTTCCCGGCATGACGGAGCGCGGCTGGGGCCGGATCCAGTACATCGCCAGCGACTCGGCGGTCGTCATCCCTGCCGAGATGATCCACTACGGCATGTCCAAGACCGCGCTGCTCGCCGTCGGCCGCGGCTTCGCGAAGCAGGCGGCGGGCACGGGGGTGACGGTCAACTCGGTCATCGCCGGCCCCACCCACACGGGCGGCGTCGAGGACTTCGTCTACGAACTCGTCGACCGCGACCTGCCCTGGGACGAGGCCCAGCGCGAATTCATGCGGAAGCACCGGCCGCAGTCCCTCCTCCAGCGGCTGATCGAGCCCAAGGAGATCGCCCACATGGTCGTCTACCTCAGCTCCGACCAGGCCTCGGCCACGACGGGCGGCGCCCTGCGGGTCGACGGCGGATACGTCGACTCGATCCTGCCCTGACGACGCGGGGTTCCAGGAACGGCCGGCTCGTCGAACGACCCGACGCATCAGGAGGCGGTCAGCAGCCGCGTGACCAGGGCGGTCATGAGATCGGTCGGCGTGTCGGTCAGCGGGAACTTCCGGTCAGGCTGGGCTGCTTGACGGGTCCGGGTGCATGCACGGACTCAGACATGCAGGGTGGGCCGGTAGATGAGCTCCTGGGTGTGGCCGTCGAGCGTCCGGTGCTCGATCAGCTCGAGGTCGAAGTCGGCCGCACCCTGGAAGATCGGGTCCAGCCCGGTCCGACCGGTGATCACAGGGAAGAGCGTCACCTGGACGCGGTCGACCAGACCGGCGGCCATCAGCGCCCGGTTCATCGACAGGCTGCCGTGCGAGCGCAACGGTACGTCGGACTCCTCCTTGAGCCGAGCGACGACGTCGACGGCATCGCCGCTCACGACGTTCGCATCCGGCCAGTCGAGGGATCCTTCCAGGGTGGTCGACACCACCGTCGCCGGCAGGCTCCTCATCCGTGTGACCCATGGGTCACGCACCTCGGACTCCTCGGTGCTCGAGGCCAGCATCCGCGCGAACGCCCGATACGTGTTGGCCCCGAAGACCATCCGCTGCTCCTCGCGGTACAGGTCGAGGCGGTGGTCGAGAAGCTCGGGGCCTTGCTTGCCCCAGTAGCCGGTCCAGTTGCCGCCCGCGGCGCCGAAGCCGTCGAGGCTGGAGAAGACGTCGAAGGTGTAGGTGGCGGTCATGATGTTCTCCTCGAGTGCGGTGGATCGCGTGTTGGTAATACAGACCGGCGACCACGGCGAGACTCATCGCCGCTCTTGGACTCCTGGAGTCCGGCCGCGCATGCCCGCGCCCGAGGTGCCCCCTTCAAGGGGCTCGATGGCCACTCACAGCGGCCGCCCGTCGGAAGCCTCGCTTCGCCTCCACGGCCGTCACATCCACAGCACGCCGTCGTCCTCGTGCTCGCGCACCCGGAACGCGATCATCCGGCGCAGCAGGTCGCTCGGCACGGGCCGGCCGTACGGGAGCTTGACCGAGCCCTTGCCAGTGGCGAAGTCGGCGAGGTCGGCGTCGAACGCCTCGCGGGTGCTGGGGGTGAACACGACGTTCGCGTGCTTCGCGTGGCCGCTGACCATGAACAGGATCGTCCCGGACGGGTGAACCCACGCGGGATGGCCCCACTTGATCGCCTCGCTCGCCGTGGGAACCGCCTCGACGGCCAGCGCCCGTACCTGCTCCAGCACCTCGCGGCCCTCCCCCGCGAAGCCCTCGATGTACTCATCGATCGTCTGCGGCTTTCCCATGGCGCCAGTGTGGCACCGCCCACCCTTCATGGTCGGCAACTGGAGTCCACGGTGGCCAGGTGGCGTACTCGGCCCCGCCTGCCACCAGGGGGTGCCCTTCAGTCGTTCGCTGTCGGGCCGGTGCGGACGACGGCCTGGTCGCCGTGGGGGCCGAACAGGTGCAGGATTTCCACCGCTTCGGTGTCGGCGGGGCCGAACCAGTGGGGTTCACCGGTGTCGAACTCGGCCACTTCGCCCGGCCGGAGGATGATCTCGCGCTCCCCGAGGACGAGGCGGAGCCGGCCGGCGAGCACGTAGAGCCATTCGTGGCCGGAGTGGGTCACCAGTCTCGGTTCGCGGTGCGCGAGCACCTGCTTGAAGACCTGGACCCGGCCCGGTTACTGCGTCAGCATCCTCCTCGCCCACCTGCTGATCGGCGTCGGGTTCGGCTTCGCCAACGCCCCCCTCACCAACACCGCGGTCAGCGGTCTGCCGCTCTCCCGGGCCGGCGTGGCAGGGGCGATCACCTCCACCGCGCGCCAGGTCGGTGCGGCGGTCGGTATCGCCCTCGCCGGGGGCCTGGTCGCGGGCGCCGGCCCCACCGGCCTCGCCGCCGCGTCGCATCCAGGATGGCTGCTCGTCGCGGCCTGCGGACTGTTCCTCTTCGTCGTGGCGCGCGCCTCGCAGCCCACGGCCGTCGACATCCGCTGACCCGCCGACCTGCCTTGCGCGGAGTACCTCCGACGAGGACCCGTCCGCGTAGCGGAGGACGGCCGGACGAGAAAACCGATCGACAGACGAGTCCACGAGGCACTGTGATGGCTCCGACTGCCCCGCCGCATGGAGCGGCCCCACCGCAGGAGTTGCTCTTGGCGACCGGGAGAACCGCGGACCCCCTCCCCGCGATCGATGCAGCGCTGGCCAGGCGCCTGGTCGATACGCAGTTCCCGCAGTGGGCCGAACTGCCTCTCGAGCTGCTCGACCCGGCCGGTTCGGACCATGTGATCTACCGACTGGGCGAGGACCTGTCCCTCCGGCTGCCCCGCCATGCGGGGGCCATCGGACAGGCCAGGAAGGAGTCTGAGTGGCTCCCCCGGCTCGCCCCGCACCTGCCCCTGGCCATCCCGGTACCGGTGGGGGTGGGTGAGCCCGACTTCGCCTATCCGTGGCCGTGGGCGGTGTCACGCTGGCTGGACGGCGAGGTGGCGACCGCCGAGTCGCTGGCCGACTCGTCCCGGGCTGCCGTGCAACTGGCGGAGTTCCTCACCGCCCTTCAGGCATTCGTTCCCGAGGACTTCCCGGTCGAGGACGCTCACGAGGACCTCACCGGTCGCCCGCTGGCCGACCGGGACCGCGCGACGCGGGCCGCTATCGCGGAGGTCGACGGTCCGTTCGACGCCGCGGCCATGACCGAGCTGTGGGACGCAGCGCTGAGCGCCCCCGAATGGGATCGCCCGCCGGTCTGGTTCCACGGCGACTTCCACACCGGCAACCTGCTGACCGTCGCCGGCCGCCTCAGCGCGGTCATCGACTTCGGCGGGCTCGGCATCGGCGATCCGGCCTGTGACCTGACCATCGCCTTCACTCTGATGTCTGCCGGGAGCCGGGCCGCCTTCCGCGCCATGCTCGGCGTCGACGACGCCACCTGGGCCCGGGGCCGCGGCTGGGCCCTGACCACCGGCCTGAACGCCTACACCTCCTACGCCACCGTCAATCCCCGGGTCGCCGCGCAGACCACCCGCCAGATCACCGAGGCTCTGATCGGTTGATCAACCGATTCAGCTGCTGTCCGCACAGCAGGAACTCGACCTGGCCCCACCGAAGTGTCGCGCAAGGGCGGAAGCCGGGGGCGGGCCACCGAGGAGCCGCCCGGTTTCTTGTGCAGACCGCTGCCGCTGTCAGGTCACGAGCCGCAGCACGTCCGCAAGGCCGCGCTCACCGGTGCGGTGTTCCGCCGGCAGGATGTAGGTGCGCAGACCGCAGGCGGCCGCGCCGCCGTCGCGGACCGGGTTGTCGCCGACCATGAGGGTGGTGCGGGGGTCGGCGCCGAGGTCGGCGCAGGCTTTGAGGAAGAGCTGCGGGTCGGGCTTTTCGCGGCCCTGTTCGTAGGAGATGACGCAGGTGTCGATCAAGGCGTCCAGCCCGTGGTGGGCGAGGTGGGTACGCAGGTCCCAGGCGAAGTCGCTGACGATGGCGATGCGCAGTCCGCGTTCGCGCAGGGCGTGCAGGACCGGTTCGGTGTCGGGGTAGGGGACCCAGGCGGCCGGGGCGGTGAGTTCCCGGTAGGCCGTCTCCTGCGCGCCGCGCAGGAAGTCCACCTGTTCCCACCACCCCCACATGGCGCGGCGGTGTTGTTCGGCGGAGAGGTCGCGGCCCTCCTGAAGGGCGACGACGCGGGGCAGCCGGAAGGCGGCGCGCAACTGGTCGGAGATCTCGGCCACCGCACCGGGCTCGTCCAGCACGGCGAGCCGCCCGCAGGCCGCGCCGACCCGGCGCAGCCATGTCTCCAGGTCGATCATCTGGAAGATGGTGTTGCTGAAGTCGAACAGCACGGCCTGGACCGACGGCACGGGCGCGGCCATCTCGACATCGCTGGGGCGGTAGGCACTCGGTGTTTCGAACAGACTGTGGATCACGAGGAGGGCTCTTCTGGTTCGACCGTCTCGACGGGGACCCCGAGGTCGCGCATCGCCGCGACTTCCGCCTCGGGGGTGCCGGTGTCGGTGATGACGGTGTGGTAGTCGGCCACGGTGCCGTACGCATACGTGGCGGTCTTGCCGAACTTGGAGTGGTCCGCCAGGAGCAGCGCCTGTTCGGCGGAGGCGAGCATGGCGAGCTTCACCTCGACGTAGTCGTTCAGGGGGTGGAAGAGCTGGCCTTCCAGGACGGCGGTGGCGGACATGAGCGCGAGGTCGGCCCGGATCCGGGACAGGGCGCGGGCGACGGTGGGGCCGGTGCAGGAGTTGAAGTCGCCGCGGTAGTGGCCGCCCAGCAGGGTGACGTTCACGCCGGGCGCGGAGCCGAGGCGTTGCGCGAGGCCGACGGAGTTGGTGACGACGTGGAGCTGGTCCAGCGCGGCCAGCGCGGGGACCAGGGGGAACAGGGTGGTCGAGTCGTCCATGAGCAGCGTGCTGCCCGGCCTGATCCGGTCGGCGACGGCCGCGCACAGCGCGTTCTTGGCCGCGAGGGCGCTGTTCTCCCGGAAGCGGGTAGCCGTCTCCATGGTGAGGGCGGGGAAGGCGACGGCCCGTCCGCGCTGCTTGCGCAGCAGATGGCGAGCGGCGAGGTCGTCCAGGTCCCGGTGCATCGTCATCAGGCTGACGTCGAACTGCCGGGCCAGGTCGTCGATGCGGGTCTCGCCGTGTTCGGCGACGTACCCCAGCACGGCCTGGCGCCGCTCCTCGACGGCCGCCTGTGACAATCGCGTACGGGCGGTCACGGCGCCCTCCTTCCCGGTCGTTCCGGTCTCGCAGTTTCCCACACGGGCCGGTGCGGGCCGGGGCCCGTCCGGCTTCCGGGCCTATGGACCGTCCACCGTGACCAGCACCTTGACCTGCTCGGGGTCGACGGACGCGGCGAAAGCCTTGGCGGCGTCCTCCAGCGGGTAGGTGGCGGTGACGATCTCGGCGGTGTCCACGGCGCCCGAGGCGATCAGGGCCATCGCGGTGCGGTAGTCGTCGCCGGTGTACATCAGGGTGCCCTCGATGCGGATCTCCCGGTCCTGGACCAGGTCGAGCCGGACGGGGGTGCTCCCCGCGGCGCCGACACCGACCACGATGATCGTGCCGCCCTTGGCGACCAGGTCGGTGGCCTGGGCGATGGACTGCTCGCGTGCCACACAGTCGAAGACCACGTCGGCCGGTCCGCCGAGCGCTTCGCGTGCCCGGTCGGCGAGGTCGGTGGCGTCGGCGGGCAGGGCCGCGTCGGCTCCGAGGCGCAGGGCGCGGTCCCGCTTGCCCGGCAGCAGGTCGGTGACGGCGATCTTCGCGGCGCCGGCGTGCCGGGCGGCGGCGAGGACGAGCAGCCCGATGGGCCCGGCGCCGAGCACGGCGACCGTGCGACCGGTGAGGTCCCCTGCCTTCGCCACGGCGTGCACCGGGGTGGCCAGGGGCTCGACGAGGGCGGCCTCGATGTCGGTCATGCCGTCGGGGACACGGTGGACACGATCGGCCGGGATGGTGAACAGGTCGGTCATCGCGCCGGGCGTCTGGCAGCCGAACACCTTCAGTTTCTGGCAGATGTTGTAGCGGCCGGAACGGCACTGGGGACACCGGCCGCAGTACAGGTTGGGCTCGATGATCACCCGCTCGCCGGGCGCGAAGTCCCCGGCCGCCTTCCCCGCCGCGGCGACGACACCTACCGCCTCGTGACCGGGGCGGTAGGGCAGGTCGATGAAGGGATGGTGGCCGGCCGCCGCATGCGTGTCGGAGCCGCACACGCCGACGACCGTGGTGCGCACCAGGAGTTCGTCGTCCCCGGGGACGGGGGCGGGCACATGCTCGATGCTGATGTCGTCGAGGGAGCGGACGAGAACGCGGCGGATCTGCTCGGTCATGGTGGGGGTCCGTTCGGTTCGGGTGTTCACGCGGAGGCGAGACCGGGCTGGATCTGGATCTTGCGGCCGATTCCGGCCTGGAAGCGGGCGATCGCGTCCGGGAAGGCGGCCAGGGGGAGGCGGTCGCTGATGAAGACGTCCGGGTCGATGACGCCGGTGGCGAAGAGATCGGCGGCGCGTTCGAAGCTGTGCAGGACGGCCATCGAGCCGGTGATGGTGATCTCCTGGTTGTAGATCTTGTACGGCTCGATGGTGGCCCGGGTGGCGTAGTCCGCGACGCCGAACTGTAGGTAGGTACCGCCCTTGCCGACCCGGCCGAGGGCGTCCTGGATGGCCTGGGCGTTGCCGGTGGCGTCGACGACCAGGTCCCACCCGTACTTCGGCCGGTCCAGTTCGTCGGCGGACGTGGCACCGGCGGAGCAGCCCAACTGCCGTGCTGTATCGAGGCGTTCGGCGTTGATGTCGACGACGTCGACGCTCGCGGCGCCGGTGGCCTTGGCGAGCTGGAGCATCATCAGGCCCATGGTCCCGGCGCCGTAGACGAGCACGCGGGAGGCGAGGCGGCTGCGCAGGACGTCGTAGCCGCGTACGGCGCAGGACAGCGGCTCGATGAGGGCCGCGTCCTCGGTGCGCACGCCGTCGGGCAGGACCGTGCAGTTGGCGACGGGAGCGGCCACGAACTCGGCGGCGGCGCCCGGGTGGGTGACCCCGATCGCGGCCCAGCGTTCGCAGAGGTTGTTGTGGCCGATACGGCAGTAGTGCCACTCGAAGCAGTACAGCGACGGGTCGACCGCGACCCGCGCCCCGACGGCGAGTTCGGTGACACCGGTGCCCACGGCGACGACTTCCCCGGCGAACTCATGGCCCGGGACGATGGGCAGCTTCGGCGCGAACTCCCCCTGGAGGATGTGCAGATCGGTGCCGCAGATTCCGGTGGCCGCGACCTCGACGACGACTTCGCGCGGGCCGGGAGCGGGGTCGTCGACGGTGGCGAGTTCGACGCTGCCCGGCTGGGTGATGACGGCTGCCTTCACTTGACGGCTCCCAGGGAGAGACCTCGTACGAGCTTGTCCTGGGCGGCGAATCCGGCGATGAGGACCGGCAGCGACACCAGCGTGGCAGCCGCGCACAGCCGGGCCAGGAACAGACCCTCGTTGGTGATGAAGCCGACCAGGAAGACGGGTGCGGTGGACGCCTGGGTCGCGGTGAGGTTCACGGCGAACATGAACTCGTTCCAGCTGAAGATGAAGCAGATCAGCGAGGTGGCGGCGAGTCCCGGCATGGCGACCGGTGCGACGACCCGCCACAGCACGGTGAGCAGTCCCGCGCCGTCGACCTCGGCCGCCTCCAGGATCTCCTTGGGCACCTCGGCGAGGAACGAGCGCATCATCCAGACCGCGATCGGGAGGTTCATCGCGGTGTAGAGGACGACCAGCGTCCACACGTTGTCCAGCATCCCGGCGTCCTTGACGATCAGGTACACCGGCAGCAGGGCCGCGATGGCCGGGAGGAACTTCGTGGACAGGAAGAAGAACATCACGTCGGTCCACTTCTCGACCGGCTTGATGGACAGCGCGTACGCCGCCGGCACCGCCAGGGCGAGCACCAGCACCGTCGAAAGGATGCTGGCCATGGCCGAGTTGAGGAGGAAAGGCGTGATGTCCCGGCTGAACAGCAGCTTGTACTGGTCGAAGGTGACCGGGGCGAAGGGGGTCGGCGGGTTGGTCGCCGCGTCGGCCTCCTGATGGAAGGAGGTCAGCACCATCCACGCCACCGGCGCGAAGAACGCCAGGGTGGCCAGCCAGGCGACGAACGTCCACAGCGGCGACAGGCGCGGGGAGTTGGGGTCGTCCTTGCCGCGGAGGAGCTTCTTGAACCTGCCCCCTCGGGGGGCGAGGGCTGCGTGGGTCATCGGGATGTCTCCTCGCGGAACAGCGACGCGATGGTGCGCAGCGCGAAGGTCGCGATGACGAACGCGCCGAGGACGACGACGACACCGGCGGCGGCCGCCTCGCCGTACTCGTACTTGCGGAACATGGTCAGGTAGATCTCGTACGGCAGGTTGGTCGTCTGCGAGCCGGGGCCGCCCTGGGTGATGGTGAAGACCGCGTCGAAGGTCTGCACGACGTAGATCGTGCCGAGCAGCACACCCAGCTCGATGTACTGGCGCAGATGCGGCAGCGTGATGTGACGGAAGGTCTGGAGAGCCGAGGCCCCGTCCATGCGCGCCGCCTCCAGGACGTCGCCGGGCTGTGCCTGGAGGCCGGCCAGCAGGATCAGCATCATGAACGGGGTCCACTGCCACACCAGCGACACCACGACGGCGGGCATGGGATAGGAGGAGATCCAGTCGACCGTGGGGCCGTTGTCCGCGCCGAAGAACCGGTACACGGCGTTCAGGGTGCCGTTGAGCAGGCCGTAGTCGGGGTTGTAGATGGCGTGCTTCCACAGCAGCGCCGCCGCGACCGGCATGACCAGGAACGGGGCTATGAGCAGGGTGCGCGCCAGCCCGCGGCCCACGAACCGGCGGTCGAGCAGCATCGCCAGGCCGAGGCCGAGGATCACGCTGATGACCACCACCGACGCGGTGAGCACGACGGTGTTGAGGACCGCCGTGCGCAGCCGCTCGTCGGTGAAGACGAACGAGAAGTTGGACAGCCCGACGAAGTGGCGCTCGCCCGGCTTGAGGATGTTCCACTGGAAGGTGGAGATGATCAGCGTGGCCACGAAGGGCAGCTGCGTGACGACGATGGTGAAGATCAGCGCGGGCAGCAGCGGGACGCGCCGCTTCCACTTGGCCGCCGAGCCCGAGGACTTCCGGGGACGGACGGGTGGGGGAGCCTGCTTGGGGGGTGCGGTGAGCGTGGTCATGAGAACTTTCCTCCGCCGGTGACGGCCGGGGTTCGGGGAAGCGGCGCCCGGCCGGCGTCAGGGCCGGCCGGGCGCTGAAGGTCACTTCTGGTAGGTCTTGGCGACGTCCTCGGCGAGCTTCTGGCCGTCGTTCAGTGCCTTCTCCACGCTCGTCTTGCCGGCGATGGCGGCGGAGATCTCCTGGGTGACCTTGGTGCCCAGGTCCTGGAACTCGGGGATGGCCACGTACTGGATGCCGACGGTCGGCCGGGGCTGGACGCCCGGGTTGGCCGGGTCGGCGCCCTCGATGGACTTCAGCGTGATGTCACCGAACGACGCGGCGGCCTTCTTGTACTCCGGGATCTCGTACGTGCTGGCCCGCTTGCCTGCCGGGACACGCGCCCAGCCGAGCTTCTCGCCGACCAGGTTCTCGTACTTCTTGCTGGACGCCCACAGCATGAACTGCGAGGCGGCGTCGGCGTTCTTCGTGGTCTTCGGCATGGCCCACGACCAGGCCCACAGCCAGCCGCTGCTGTCCGTCTCGACGGTCGGCGCGTACGCGTAGCCGACGTCGCCGGCGATCTTGCTGGAGGCGGGGTCCTCCAGGGAACCGGCGGCGCTGGTCGCGTCGTACCACATCGCGACCTTCTTCTGGCTCAGCGCGTTCAGGCACTCGGTGAACCCGGCCTGCGGGGCGCCGGACTCGCCGTGCTCCTTGACCAGCTTGACGTAGAACTCGGTGGCCTTCTTGAAGCCGCCGGTGTTGACCTGCGCCTTCCAGTCCTTGGTGAACCAGGTGCCGCCGAAGGTGTTGACCATGGACGTCAGCGGTGCGCCGAGTTCGCCCCAGCCGGCCAGACCGCGCAGGCAGATGCCCTTCATGCCGGGCTCGGCGCCGTCGACCTTGGCCGCGATGTCGGCGATCTGCTGCCAGGTCGGGTGCTCGGGCACGGTGATGCCCTTGGCCTTCATGACGCTCTTGTTGTACATGAGCATCGAGGACTCGCCGTAGAACGGCAGGGCGTAGAGCTTGCCGTCCGAGCCGGTGAGCGACTGGACCATCGGCTTGAGCAGGTCGGCCTTGTCGAAGCTCGTGTCCTTGTCGGCGTACGTGCCGAGCTCGTGCAGCCAGCCGTTCTTCTCCCAGATGGGCACCTCGTACGCGCCGATGGTGGCGACGTCGTACTGGCCGGCCTGGGTGGCGATGTCCTGGGTGACCTTGTCGCGCAGCTCGTTCTCGGGCAGCACCGTGAAGTTGACCTTGATGCCGGTGTCCTTGGTGAACGTGCTCTTGGTCAGCTTCGCGATGTCCTCCATCTGCGGGTTGCCGACCATCAGCACGTTGATGCTCTTACCGCCGCCCGAAGACCCCCCGGCTCCCGCTCCGGAACAGGCGGTGGCGAGCAGGGCGGTGGCGGCGGCGCCGGCAATGAGGACATATCTGGTGGATCGCATGAGGGACCTCTCGTGCGGGATGGCTCGGGGAAACGGCGTAGGGGGCTCTCCCACGGCAGCGCCGCTCGTCGGGAGCAGCCGCTCAGCGCGGTTCGCCGGGGCCTGGGCTGAGGCTCGGCTGGGAGGGGAGGGGAGGGAGGGAGGGAACGGGTGTGGATGCGGCCCTGGGGTGTGGGGCGCGATATCGATGGCGGAATTATTATCAGGAGACTGCGCCGTTGTTAACACATCTTGCGAGAAAACTTATCTGGATCTATCGTCAAGCCATCTCGCAAGGAGCTGCGGGACGCCTCCCGCCCCTCCACCTCCGGCCGCAGTCCCCGAGGAGCCCCACATGAGTTGATGTCCCTCGATCCGAACGTGCGGCCGAGCCTGATCACCGACCGTGCCGCCTGTCTCCGGCGTCTTTCGGGATTCGCTCCGTTCCTCACTCGGCTGTGCGGGACCCGTCCAGGCGGGACCAGACCGGACCTAGAGCATCCAGCGCCTCCCGGTACGCCTCGTATGCCTCCTCAAGGACGGCGACCCGGTCGGGGCGAGGTTCATGACGTCTGAGCACGTCGGCGCCGGCGCGCGGATCCGTCACGTCATCGAGCAGTCCGACGGCGGTGACGGCGAGCAGGGCCGCTCCCCGGGCGGCACTCTCCTGCACGTCGATCACCACGACCGGCCGCCGCAGAGCGTCGGCGAACATCTGGCTCCACACCTCGCTGTGCGCCGCGCCGCCGGTCAGCCGGGCCACCGCCCCGCTGACGGGCAGCTTCGAGCAGAGCGCGTCGACGTGCCAGCGGTGATTGAGGACGACACCTTCCATCAAGGCCCGCAGCAGGTGGCCGCGACCGTGCCAACCGCGCAGACCGAGAAACGTCCCGGACGTCGGCCGCGGGTACGGGGAGCCATAGACGAACGGGTGGAACAACACCTCCGACGGACCGTCCAGGTGCGCCTCGACCTCGCGGCCGACCGCCTCGTGGACGCCGTCCCGCTGCTCGACCGGCGCACCCGTGACCCGCAGGAACCACTCCAGGTTCGCCACCGAGGCAGGCGAGGTGGACATCGTCATCCACTGGCCCGGGCGGACGAAGTGACGCACCTGCCAGCGCGGATCGACGACGGGATGCTCGCTGACCACCTGGTTGATGCTGAACGACCCGGCGATCACGCACAGTTCGCCCGGCGTCGTGCCGCCGATCCCGAGCGCAGCGGCGTCGACGTCATGGGCCCCCGTGACGACGGGAGTGCCGGCCGTGAGCCCGGTGAGCGCCGCGGCCTCGGGGGTGAGAGTCCCGCTCACCGCGTCGCAGGCAAGGACGCGCGGCAGCTTCTCGGCGAGCGCCTCCAGGCCGTACAGGTCGAGCAGTTCCTGCGAGTAGCCGCCCCGCCGCATGTCGGTGAAGGACGCACTGGCGTCCGTGGGATCGGTGGCCACGACGCCCGTCAGCCTCAGGCGCAGCCAGTCCTTGCAGGACAACAGCCAACGGGCCTGCTCAAGCACGTCCGGCTCGTGGCGGGCGAGCCAGGCCAGCAGGGCGGCCGGGGAACCCGAGAAGGGGACCGTGCCCGACAACTCCAGGGCGCGGGACCAGACCTGACTGTCCCGCCACTCCCCCAGCACCGGTTCGGCGCGCGTGTCCATCGCCACGATCGCGGCCCGTACCGGCCGGCTCCGCTCGTCGACGGCGTACAGTCCGTCGCCGTGCCCGGCCAGCCCCACCGCGGCGACGGACCGCCCCGCGTCCGGTCCCGCCTCGGCGAGACAGACGGCGATGGCCTGGTGCGTCGTCCGCCACACGTCGTCCATGTCCCGCTCGACCCAGTGCGGGTGTGGGGTGTTCAGCGGCAGCGTGCCGCTGCCCCGAGCCACCGCTCGGCCTGCGGCGTCGTACAGCACGGCCTTGGTCATGGTGTGTCCCGCGTCGACACCGAGCACCAGTTCACGTGCCAACGCTCACACCCACCCAGATCGCAGGCGTTGACCGCCCTCGATGCGGCGACATCGGCGCGACTTACAGCCTCTACGCTCTCGCCGGCACCGAAACCGCCACGACCCCATGGGGCCGATCGTCCCACGTGGCAGGTCGGCGCGCCCGGACTGCCACCGCCGCTTCCAGGTCGCGCAGCCAGGCGATCCGCACGATCGACGGCCGCCTGGCGGACCCGTTGCCGGCCGGTGTCCGTCCCGGCGGACAAGTCGTCGGGGATGTTGTGGCCTCTGCCCTCCGGGCGGAGCAGTCGGTGCGCGTCGACCGGCCGGCCCTCCGACCCGATCGGTCGGGTGGGGGGGCCCTGCTGTTCCCCTGATCACCGCGGTCTGCCTCGCGGCGGTCGGAGGCGCCAGGCTGGGTGAACCTGGAACGAAGGAGTCTGGAACATGAGCAGCGAAGACAGGGCCGCCAAGGAAATCGTCGTCGTCATCGGCCCCGGCAGCATCGGCCTGGCCATCGCCCGCCGGGTCGGCACCGGCCGCACGCTGCTGCTGGCCGGCCATGACGAGAAGGCCTCGCAGGCCGCTGCCGAGCAGCTGCGCGGCGAGGGCTACGAAGTGGCCGTCCGGACCACCGACATCTCCGATCCGGCCCAGGTCGAGGCGCTGGCCGCCACGGCCGCCGAGATGGGCGCGGTCACCCAGGTGATCCAGGCCGCCGGCGTCTCCCCCACCCAGGCGACCATCGAGCGGCTGCTGCACGTCGATCTGCTCGGCACGGCGTATGTCCTCGACGCCTTCGCCCGTGTGATCGCGCCCGGCGGGGCCGGCATCGTGGTCGCCAGCATGGCCGGGCACCGGGAGAGCCCCTACACGGGCGAGATCGAGCACGCGCTCGCGACCACCGAGACCTCGCGGCTGCTCGCGCTGCCGTTCCTCCAGCCCGACCAGATCGGCTCCTCCGTCCACGCCTACGCCATGTCCAAGCGGGCCAACTCGCTGCGCGTGCAGACCGCCGCCGCCGCGTGGGGCAAGCGCGGAGCCCGCGTGAACGCCGTCAGTCCCGGCGTGATCATCACCCCGCTGGCCCTCGACGAGCTCTCCGGCCCGCGTCGCGAGTGGTTCGAGACGGTGCGCGAGGTTTCGGCCGCCAAGCGTTTCGGCACCTCCGAGGAGGTCGCCGCGGCCGCCGCTTTCCTGCTCGGCCGCGAGGCCGGCTTCATCACCGGAGCCGACCTCCTGATGGACGGCGGCGTGACCGCGGCACTGCGCGCCGGCGAGCTGACAACGCCGTGACGGGACGAGAGCCGCGGCCGTGAGTCCGCCCGGGCTCGGGCCCTCGGTCCCCGCGTCGGCCGGATGCCGTCAAGTTCGCGTACCTGCACCCGGCCCGACCCGGAATCCCGCCAAGAAGCTCACCGGCCCACATGGCGGCGCAGCTCCGCGTACCAGCGGGTCTCCGCCGCGGCCACCGCCGCCAGGATGACGACGACTCCCGCCAGGGCGGGGACCGGCGGGAGCGCGGCCGCCGCGGGGATGCCCGCGAGCAGCAGGCCCAGGGCTGTCAGGCGGAAGCCGCCCCATACGTTCAGCATGATCCGGCCGAACAGCAGCAGGCCGGCCAGGTAGAGGGCGGCTCCGCCGCACAGGGCCCAGGCGTAGAAGCCGCCCAGCACCTTGTCGTCGTCGGCGTGGGCGACCACGCCCTCGATGCCGAGGGCGGTGAGGACGACACCGGCCGTGACGGGGAAGTGGGCGTAGCCGTAGGCGTTGACCGCCAGGCTGAGGCGGGTCTGCCCCTGGGCCTTGTCCAGCTGGCGTTCGCCGATCAGCGTCGCCAGGTCGAAGTACAGCCACCACAGGCCCGTCGCGGCGGCCACGCCCAGGACGCCTGCGGCGAGCAGCCCTGCGCCGACCGGGTGGTCCGTGGCCCCGGCGCCCATGGCCAGCAGGGATTCGCCGATCGCGATGATGATGAACAGCTCGTGCCGCTCGGCGAAGTAGCGGGCGCTGTGGATGCGCCAGCTGCCCCGGCGGGAGGTGGCGTACACACCGCCCCAGTCCACCGCGATCGCCACCGCGAACAGCGCCGTCTGCCATCGGCCGCCGACCGCCGCGCCGGCGATCAGGAGCCCGGAGCCGGCCAGGACGGGCGGCCAGGAGACGGCGATCTGCCGCAGCAGCCCGCTGTCGCCACGCGCCAGCACGCTGTAGAGGACCAGGTGCACGACACGTACGAACAGGTAGGCGCAGGCCAGGACCAGCGGCCCGTTCAGACCGCCCGGCAGGTCGTCCCACGCCTCGGGGACGGTCAGCGCGACCACGAACACCCCGGCCATCGCGAACGCCATGCCCGCGCGTACGACGCCGCGGTCGGCCCGGGCCTGGTTGCCCAGCCAGGCGTACGCGGACCAGGAGAACCACACCAGCGCCAGCAGCAGCATCCCGTGCAGCACGCCCGTGCCGGTGTGGTGGTGGGCCATGTACTGGGTGATCTGGGTGAGCGTGAAGACGTACACCAGATCGAAGAACAGCTCGAAGGTGGTCACCCGGCTGCTCGCCGGCGCCGTACGCGCGCCGGTCGGTGGGACGCCCTGCGGCGGTCCGTACTGCTCGCTTTCCACCTACGTGTCCTCGGAGCGTGGGTCCAGCGCGGTCATGAAGCTCGCCTCGGGGCTGGAGAGGGCCTGGGCAATGGGAGGGACGGTCAGGACAACGGCGAGGCGGGATCGTCCTCCACGGCCGCCGACCGGTCGTCGCGTGCCGTCGTCCTCTTCGCGGGCTGCTCCTGCCCGAGCAGGTCGAGCAGGACCATCGCGTCGTGATCCGCGGTGCCGGGCTCGGCGTAGTACGTCACCATGCGGTGGCCGGGGGTGCCTTCCAGTTCCATGGACTGGTAGCCGAGGGTCAGGTCGCCGACCTCGGGGTGATGGAAGGTCTTGCGGCCGTGGGAGTGCCCCTTGACGTCGTAGCGCTCCCAGAGGCGCGCGAACTCCGGGCTCTTCAGCAGGAGCTCACCGGCGAGCCGGGTGAGGTCGGGGGCGTCGGGATCCGTGCCGGCCAGGGCGCGCAGCCGGGCCACGCAGCCGCGGACCTGGGTGTTCCAGTCGTGGAACAGCTCGCGCGAGGCGGGATGGAGGAAGACGTAACGGGCGATGTTGCGCTCCCTGGCCGGCCAGTCCTGGATGCCGGGGAGAAGCCGAAGGCCGCCGGGGTTGGCGGCGAGCAGGTCGTTGGTGCGGCTGACGACGTGCGCGGGGTGGGGGCGCAGACTCTCCAGCAGCAGTTTCACGCCGGGCCGGACCGTACGGCTGGGCGCGGCGGGAGGCTCGGGCGCACTTCGCGCGGCGCGGGCGGCGAGGCTGCGCAGGTGCTCGTGCTCGTCGTCCTCCAGCAGGAGGGCGCGGGCGAGGGAATCGACCACGGACGCGCTGGGCCGGGTCTCCTTGCCACGCTCCAGGCGGACGTAGTAGTCGATGCTGATCCCGGCCAGGGTGGCCAGTTCCTCACGGCGCAGCCCGGGCGTACGGCGCAGGCCGGATCCGGCCGTCAGGCCGACCTCCTCCGGGGTCACCCGGGCCCGGCGGGCGCGCAGGAAGCGCCCCAGCTCGGTGCCCCCGCCGTTCTGCTGCTCGCTGTTCATGTCTTCCAGTCTGCGGTGCCTCGCCACCTCCGCGGCATATGCGTGGGGGGCCCTGTCACACCCCGGAATACCGCTCCCCGGCACAGCCCGGCCTGCCACATGGCGCGCGAAGCGGGGAGAGTCGGTGTCATCGGAGATCCAGACGCTCTCCCGAAGCTCCCGGCTTCGGGACCTCGCGGATCCTGCGCTGCATGGCCCAGCCCCATGAGCGTGATCACGCGACGCGAGTACATCGTCGAGAGCCAGGTACTGGCGCGGACCACCGGCCCGCGGACCACCGACCCCGGATGACTGAAGGCAGCAAGGAGCGGCACGTTGGAAATCCTCAAGCAGCAGCCCACCGTCAAGGCACCCGCCGACTGGTTCACCGGGGACGTGTGGTTCGACGTCATCTACGCGGGCCAGGAGCCGTCGCGGATGCGCGCGAACGTGGTCCGCTTCTCGCCGTGCGCGCGCACCGACTGGCACTCGCACGCGAGGGGCCAGACCCTCCACATCGTCTCGGGCATCGCGCTGATCGGTACGCGCGACGGCACGGTCATCGAGGCCCACCCCGGCGACACCGTCCACACCCCGCCGGGCGAGGAGCACTGGCACGGCGCCGCCCGGGACCACTTCATGGAGCACCTCGCGATGTGGGAGGGCACCGGCGACGGCACCCCCGAGACCGAGTGGCTCGAGAAGGTCTCGGACGAGGAGTACAGCGCCCCGCGGAGCAGCACCCGCTGAGCGAGGGGCCCGCGGTCGCTGGTTCCGGCCGGTTCCTGATCACCGCGACCACTGATCACTACGCATTCCGATCAACACAGCTGGGAGAAGTCTCATGCGAGCAACGCTGATGTACGGCGCCGGAGACGTGCGCGTGGAAAACGTCCCCGACCCGAAGATCCAGAACCCCACCGACGCCGTCGTACGCGTCGTGCGCTCCTGCGTCTGCGGCAGCGACCTGTGGCCGTACGGGTCGATGCCCGCCTCCGAGGAGGGCCGGCGCATGGGCCACGAGTTCCTCGGTGTGGTCGAGGACGTCGGCTCGGAGGTGGCCGGGCTGAAGTCGGGTGACCTGGTGGTCGCGCCCTTCGTCTGGGCGGACAACACCTGCGACTTCTGTACCGAGGGGCTGCACACCTCCTGCCGTCACGGCGGCCAGTGGGGCCCGAACGGTGTGGACGGCGGCCAGGGCGAGGCCGTCCGCGTGCCACAGGCGCAGGGCACGCTGGTGAAGCTGCCGGTCGCCGAGGACTCGGCTCTGCTGCCGTCCCTGCTGACCCTGTCCGACGTGTACTGCACCGGCCACCACGGCGTCGTGACCTCCCGGGTCGCGCCCGGCAAGTCGGTGACGGTGATCGGCGACGGCGCGGTCGGGCTGTGCGCGGTACTGGCCGCCAAGCGGCTCGGCGCCGAGCGGATCATCCTCATGGGCCGGCACACGGACCGTACCGACCTGGGCCGCGACTTCGGCGCCACCGACGTCGTGCCCGAGCGCGGCGAGGAAGGCATCGAGCGCGTCCGGGAGTTGACCGGGGGCGACGGTACGCACGCGGTGGTGGAGGCGGTCGGCGCCACGCAGGCGATGGACACGGCGCTGAGCATCGTCCGCCACGGTGGTGTGATCAGCCGGCTCGGTGTCGCGCAGTACACCGAGATCCCGCTCGGCTTCGAGTCGATGATGGGCAACATCACGGTCACCGGCGGCGCGGCCCCGGCCCGTGCCTACATCGAGCAACTGCTGCCCGACGTCCTCGACGGCACGGTCGAGCCGGGCCGCGTCTTCGATCACACCGTCGGCTTCGACAGGGTGCCCGACGGCTACCGGGCCATGGCCGACCGGACGGCCCTGAAGGTCCTGATCCAGCCCTGACCGACCGTCGGAGAGCATCCGCCTGGACTCGTTCAGCCGCCGCTGAGCCGGCCGGCCGAAGCGGCGACGGCCGCCGCCGTCAGTTCCCCTTCTCTTCCGCGGGCTTCAGGTCCGGTTCGGTGGCGGCCATGTCGAGGAGGACCATCTTGTCGTGGTCGGGGGTGCCGGGGGTCGCGTAGTGGGCGACCAGCCGGTGGCCCGGGGCACCTTCCAGCTGCATGGACTGGTAGGCGAGGGTGAGTTCGCCGACGTCCGGAAGGTGGAAGGTCTTGCTGCCGTGGGTGTGCGACCGTACGTCGTAGCGGTCCCACAGCTGTACGAACTCCGGGCTCTCGGCGAGTAGTTCCTCGACGAGCCCGACGAGGTCCGGGGCATCCGGGTCGGTGCCGGCCAGGGCGCGCAGACGCCCCACGCACGCGCGGATCTGCTCGTCCCAGTGCTCGAAGACCGTGCGGGCGCCGGGGTTGAGGAACACCCAGCGTGCGACGTTGCGCTTCTCGACCGGCCACTGCTCCATGCCCACGAACAGCCGCAGCCCGCCCGGGTTCCAGGCGAGCAGGTCCATGGTGCGGCTCACCACGACCGCGGGGTTGGGCCGCAGGCTCTCCAGCAGCAACTTGATCCCGGGTCCCACCGACGAGGTGGGCGCCGTCGGGGGCCCGGAGGCGGCGGGGCGGGCGGCGCACACGGCGAGGTCCCGCAAGTGCTCGTGCGCGTGCTCGTCCAGCAGCAGGACACGGGCGAGCGCGTCGACGACGGACGGGCTGGGGTGGGCCTCCTTGCCGCGTTCCAGGCGCGTGTAGTAGTCGATGCTCACGCCGGCGAGCGTGGCCAGCTCCTCACGGCGCAGCCCGGGCGTGCGCCGCAGGCCGGGGCCTGCCTTGAGACCGACCTGCTCGGGTGTCACCCGGGTGCGGTGGGCGCGCAGGAAGCGCCCCAGTTCGGTGCCGTCGCTGCCGTTGCGCTGCTCACGTGCCATGGGGCCAGTGTGGCAGGCCGGGCGGGACGGATCCATGCGCTGGGCTGGGGGGCCCTGTCGCACCCCCGAACAGCGCTCCCCGGCACAGCTCGGCCTGCCACGCGACGCGTCCGGCGCGCAGGCTGGACGGCGGTTGAAGCACTCATTCCGTACGAGAACCCGTTCCCTCATCAGGAGATTCACCTGTGTCCAGTTCTGTCGCATCGGACAGGTCGTCGTCGCCGACCGATACCGCCGCCGGGCGGCCCGGCACCGGGAACGGTGCCCGTTGGGCGCTGGCCGCCGCGCTGCTCGGCTTCTTCGTGATGACGCTCGACGCCCTGATCGTCAACGTCGCGCTGCCCGAGATCGGGCGCGGCTTCGGCGGCGGTATGACGGGCTTGCAGTGGGTGGTGGACGGCTACACGCTGATGTTCGCCGCGCTGCTGCTGTCCGCGGGGTCGGTGACCGACCGGATCGGTGCCCGGCAGGCGTTCGGGGCGGGGCTCGTGGTGTTCACCGTCGCCTCGGCGGCCTGCGGTTTCGCACCGAACCTGGGTGTGCTGGTCGTGGCGCGGCTGGTGCAGGGTGCGGGCGCCGCGGTGATCGTGCCGGCCTCGCTGGCGCTGATCCGCGAGGCGTTCCCCGACCCGGCCGGGCGTGCCCGGGCCATCTCGGTGTGGGCGATGGGCGGCTCGGTGGGCGCCGCGGCCGGGCCGGTGCTGGGTGGCGTGCTGAGTGAGCTCAGCTGGCGGATGATCTTCTTCGTCAACCTTCCGGTGGGTGTGCTGGCGCTGTTCCTGCTCGCCCGGACCGCCCGCTCGCCCCGCCAGGGCGACGCCCCGTTCGACTGGACCGGGCAGATCGCGGCGGTGGCGGCGATGGGCGGCCTGACGTACGCGGCCATCGAGGCCGGCGCCGTCGGCGTGGGTGCGCCGCGTGTGCTGCTCGCCCTGGCGGTGGCCGTGGTGGCGGCGGTGGTCTTCCTGACGTCCCAGGCGCGTGGCCGGAACCCGATGGTGCCGCTGGAGCTCCTGCGCGCCCGGACCATGGCTCTCTCGGCGACCGTGGGCTTCGCGCTCAACGTCGGCTTCTACGGCATGATCTTCCTGCTCGGCCTGTACCTCCAGCAGGAGCAGGACCTGTCGCCGATGGCCACCGGGTTGGCGTTCCTGCCGATGACGCTGCTGACCGCGGTCGTCAGCCCGACCGCCGCCCGGCTCGCCGCGAAGTTCGGGCCGCGGATGCCGATCGTCACCGGGCAGCTCCTGATGGCCGCGGGCCTGGTGGCGCTCTGCGTTCCGCCGGCGTCGGCGCCCGCCTGGCTGCTGGTCCTGCTGATGATCCCGGTAGGAACCGGCGGCGGCCTGGCCGTACCGGCGGTGACCTCTCTGCTTCTCGACCGGGTCCCGGCCCAGCGCGCCGGCACCGCGAGCGGCGTACTGAACGCCTCCCGCCAGCTCGGTGGCGCCCTGTCCGTGGCCGTCTTCGGCGCCCTGGTCTCCAACCACCAGCACTTCCTGCACGGGCTGCGCACCAGCCTGCTGATCGCCGCGCTGCTCGTGGTCCTGACCGCGGTGGCATCCGTACTCGTCAAGGAGAAGACCTCATGACCTCGACATCGGCCTGGACGAGCCAGGAGCTCGACAGCATCGAACACGCGGAGGAACTGGAGATCGCGTCCCTGCGACGCGACGGCGAGCTGGGCAGCCGGCGAACGATCTGGGTGGTCCGGGTCGGCGACGGCATCTACGTCCGCTCCGTCAACGGCCCCGGCTCGGACTGGTACCGCGGCACCCGGGCCCGCCAGGAAGGCCGTATCCGGGCCGGCGGAGTCGGCAAGGACGTCACGATCATCGACGCCGACGACGAGGTCAACGACGCCGTGGACACCGCCTACCGGACCAAGTACGGGCATTACGCCGCGTACATCATCAAGGCCATCACCAGCCCCGAGGCGAGCTCCACCACGATGCGGCTCGAACCCCGCTGAGCACACCCCCACACACACGAGACCAACAGCAGCTCCACCAGAACCACCAGACCGGAGAAACCCATGCTCACCGTCCACGCGTACGCCGCCACGGCCGCCACCGAACCCCTCACCCCGACCACCGTCGAGCGCCGTGACGTCGGCCCGCACGACGTGCTCATCGAGATCAAGTACTGCGGCATCTGCCATTCCGACATCAGCCATGCCCGCAGCGAGTGGGGCGAGCAGGTCTATCCGATCGTGCCCGGCCACGAGATCGCCGGCATCGTCACCGAGGTCGGTTCCGAGGTCGCCAGGTTCGCCGTCGGCGACCGGGTCGGTGTCGGCTGCATGGTCGAGTCCTGCCGCGAGTGCGAGTCGTGTCTGAAGGGCGAGGAGCAGTACTGCCTGAAGGGCAACACCCTCACCTACGGCGGCGTCGACAAGGACGGCACGATCACCCAGGGCGGCTACTCCACCCATGTCGTGGTCACCGAGGACTTCGTCGTCCGCATCCCCGAGGGGATCGACCTCGACGAGGCGGCCCCGCTGCTGTGCGCGGGCATCACCACCTACTCGCCGCTGCGCCGCTGGGGCGCGGGCCCCGGCAAGAAGGTCGCCGTCATCGGCCTGGGCGGCCTGGGGCACATGGCCGTCAGGCTCGCGCACGCCATGGGCGCCGAGGTCACCGTCCTGTCGCAGTCGCTGAAGAAGATGGACGACGGCCTGCGCCTGGGCGCCGACCACTACCACGCCACCGGCGACCCGGCCACCTTCGAGCAGCTGGCCGGCACCTTCGACCTCATCGTCAACACGGTCAGCGCCAAGCTCGACCTGGACGCCTACCTCGGCCTGCTGGCCGTGAACGGCACCCTGGTCAACGTGGGCGCTCCCGCCGAGCCGCTGTCGCTCAACGTGTTCTCGCTGATCCTGCGCGGCCGCTCGTACGCCGGTTCGCTGATCGGCGGCATCCGTGAGACCCAGGAGATGCTCGACTTCTGCGCCGAGCACGGCATCGGCTCCGAGGTCGAGGTCATCCCCGCCGAGAAGATCAACGAGGCCTACGAGCGCGTCCTCGCCTCCGACGTACGCTATCGCTTCGTGATCGACACCTCGACGCTGGCCTGACCCACGGCCGTGTCCCCCGAGACCACCCCGTACGAGGAGCCGCGCCCCCGAGGGCCCTCGTACGGGGTGCCGCCGAGGGAAGGCCGGGGCGGCGAGGGTACGCCGACAGCGGCGTGGGGGGCCGTGTCACACCCTGGAACGCCGACGCCCGGCATGGCACGGTCGGCCGTGATGCGAGAACAGTGACCAGGCTCGATGCTCGTTGAAGATCCTCTTCACCCACGGGAGTCCGCTTCTCCGTCTCCCGGACTCCCGGCCCCCACGCTCTCCGACCTCGGCGGTCGAGTCGAGGCGTGCCCCGACCTGTTCGAGCCCGTTCCGCAGAGACAGCCACCCTGGAAGCGAGGAGATGAGCGGATGACCACCACTGCCCCCTGGACCGACGACGAACTCGACCGGGTCGGATCGGCCGAGGAACTGGAGGTCGCCTCCCGGCGCCCCGACGGCGAGCTGGGCGGTCGGCGCACCATCTGGGTCGTGCGCGTGGACGACGACATCTACGTCCGCTCCGTGAACGGCCCCACCTCAGCCTGGTTCCGCGGCACCCGAGCCCGCCACGAGGGCCGTGTCGAGGCCGGCGGGGTCGAGAAGGACGTGGCGTTCGAGGACGTCGACGGCGAGATCAACCAAGCGGTCGACGCCGCCTACCGCACCAAGTACGGCCGCTACTCCGCCAACACCATCCAGCGCATCACGAGCTCCACCGCGGGCTCGACGACCATGCGGCTCCTGCCGCGCTGACCGCCGCGGGAGAAGGCCGATGTTCCCTGTCAACGCCCACGCCGACACATCGCCCGGCGAGCCCCTCGCCACGGCCACGGTCGAGTGCCGCGATCCCGGTCCCCACGAGGTCGCGCAGTCGGTCATCCGTCTCCTGACCCGGCGGGGAGCCATGCTGTGATCGGCCTCGAACTCGTCGTGGTCCTCGGCGTGGCGGTGCTCCTGGGCAACGCCGCCGGTGACCGCTACCGAATCGCCCCGCCCGTCGTGCTGCTGGTCTTCGGCGCACTGCTCGGCTTCGTGCCCGCGCTGCGCGAGGTGGAACTGCCGCCGGAGGCGGTCCTGCTCATCTTCCTGCCGGTGCTGCTGTACTGGGAGAGCCTGACCACCTCCCTGCGGGAGATCCGCCGGGATCTGCGCGGCATCATCCTGATGAGCACCGTGCTGGTCATCGGCACCGCCGGAGCCGTGGCGGCCGTGGCACACGAGCTGGGCCTGGCCTGGGGACCGGCCTGGGTGCTGGGCGCGGCCGTGGCCCCCACCGACGCGACCGCCGTCGGCGTCCTCGCCAAGGCACTCCCCCGCCGCAACGTCACCCTGCTGCGCGCCGAGAGCCTCATCAACGACGGCACCGCGCTGGTGCTCTTCGGGCTGGCCGTCGGCATCACGGTCGGCGAAGAGCACTTCACCGTCCCCCACGTCACCGCACTGTTCGCCGTCTCCTATGTCGGCGGGGCCGCTGCCGGAGCGGTGACCGCATGGCTGGTGATCAGGGCGCGGCGGGTCTTCGACGACCCGCTGCTGGGCAACGTGGCCATGATCCTCACCCCCTTCACCGCCTATCTCCTCGCCGAGCTGATCCACGCCTCCGGCGTCCTCGCGGCCGTCGTCGCCGGGCTGATCATGAGCCAGGCCGGACCGCGCATCGCCGCGGCCGCGATGCGCCGGCAGGCGGAGGAGGCCTGGTCGCTGGCCACCTTCGTGCTCAACGGTTCCCTGTTCGTCCTCGTCGGTTTGCAGGCCCAGGCCGCCGTACGCGAACTGCACGGCAGCGACCTCACCAACGCCCTCATCGCCGTCGCGGCCGTCTCCGCCGTGGTCGTCGCCGCGCGCTTCGCCTTCAACTTCACCGTCCCGTATGTGATCCGTCTGCTGGACCGCCGTCCGCAGCAGCGCCTGCGCCGGATGAACTACCGCGCCCGGGTGGTCACGTCGATCGCCGGCTTCCGGGGCGCGGTCTCGCTGGCCGTGGCCCTGTCGGTGCCGACGACGCTCGACTCCGGCGCGCCCTTCCCCGACCGCGACACGATCGTCTTCGTCACCTCGGGCGTCATCGTCACCACCCTGGTCGTACAGGGGCTGCTGCTGCCGACCGTGGTGCGCTGGGCCCGGCTGCCCCACGACACGTCGGTGGACGAGGAGCGCTTCCTCGCCGAGACGACCGCGACCGAGGAGGCCCTCAAGGCCCTCCCCACGCTCGTCGACGACCTGGCCACGGACCCGGCCGTCGCCGAACGCATGCGCCAGGAGTACGAGACCCACCTGCTCGTCGTCCGCGCCGGCGGCGGCGAGACCGCCACCGAAGACGAGGACGTCCTGCGCCATCACCGGCACTACACCGCCCTGCGGCTGGCCCTCCTCGCCCACAAACGCGCCACGTTGGTCCGCCTGCGCGACGACCACGAGATCGACGACACCGTGCTGCGCCACGTCCAGCGCCAGCTCGACATCGAAGAAGTACGGCTGTCCCGACGCCAAGCCGCCGAATGACCCCGACCAGGACAGGAGCCACCATGCCCGCATCCCCGGACGCGAACGCCCGCGACGAGGTCCTCGCCGCCTACCGCGCCCACCTGCGGGCGATGACCGACGGCGACACCGACGCCCTGGACGACCTGCTCGACGACGGCTTCACGCTCACGCACATCACCGGGTACCAACAGCCCAAGGCCGAGTGGCTGGCCCAGATGCGAGCAGGCCAGTTCGTCTACCACGGCGTGATCGAGAAGAACGCCACCGTCGACGTGGAGGGCGACACGGCCCGCCTCGTCGGCCGCATCGTCACCGAGGCCACGGTCTACGGCACACACGCCGACTGGCCGCTGCGATTCACCATGGACTACGCCCGCGACGGCGAAGCGTGGACCGCGCTGCGTTCGGTGGCGACGACCTGGTGAAGCGTACGCGGCCGGCCCCCTTTCCCTCCGAGGGCGGGCTCGGCGAGCGGGCTTCACCCGCCGACGCTCCCGCGACCCGGCTCGGTGGCTCTCAGGGGCCCTGTCACACCCTGGAACACCACTCCCCGGCACAGCGCGGTCTCCCTCGTGGTGAGCGAACGCAGCAGACTGCAATCAGCTTGACGATCCGATTCGCCTGACCGGCACCCGAGTAACAGGGAGCGGCACATGAAGCACATCAAGCTCGGAGACCTGGACGTCTCCCGCATCGGTCTGGGCGCCATGTCGATGTCCCACGCCTACACGGGCGCGGGCTCGGACGACGCCGAGTCGATCCGTACCATCCATCGGGCGCTCGACCTGGGCGTCACCCTCATCGACACCGCCGAGGTCTACGGGCCGTACACCAACGAGGAGCTCGTGGGCCGGGCCCTCAAGGGGCGTCGCGACCAGGCCGTGGTGGCGACGAAGTTCGGGGTCATGTCGCACACGGACCAGGGCGCCGGCGCCCTGGACAGCAGCCCGCAGAACATCCGTATCGCCGTCGAGGGGTCCCTGAAGCGCCTCGACACCGACTACATCGACCTGTACTACCAGCACCGCGTCGACCCGGACACGCCCATCGAGGAGACGGTCGGGACGCTGGCCGAGCTGGTCGCGGAGGGCAAGGTCCGCCACATCGGGCTGTCCGAGGCGGGGATCGAGACCATCCGCCGTGCCCACGCCGTCCACCCGATCACCGCCCTCCAGTCCGAGTACTCCCTGTGGACCCGTGACCCGGAGCCGGAGGTGCTGCCGGTGCTGCGCGAGCTGGGCATCGGCTTCGTGCCCTACTCCCCGCTCGGTCACGGCTTCCTCACCGGTCGGATCCGCTCGACGGACGACTTCGCCGACGACGACTGGCGCAAGAACAACCCGCGCTTCACCGGTGAGAACTTCCAGCGCAACCTGCGCCTGGCCGACGAGGTCAAGGCCGTCGCCGACGAGGCCGGTGCCACTCCGGCGCAGGTGGCCCTGGCCTGGCTGCTGGCCCAGGGCGACGACATCGCCCCGATCCCCGGCACCAAGCGGGTCGAACGCGTCGAGGAGAACACGGCCGCCGACGGCATCGAACTGAGCGCCGAGCAGCTCACCAAGCTCGACAACCTCACCCCGGCCGCCGGCGACCACCACGACGAGGCGGGCACACGCCTGCTCGGCCGCTGAGACAGCCGCCGGACTTCTCGCAGGAGCGGGCCCGGCCGCGTCGAGTCCGACGGCGGGGGCGCTGTTCGGGCTGGATCAGGACGGCTTGCCCGCTCCCGCGGCAGCGGCCAGGCTCGGCTGGAGGCGGCGGGCGGCGTCAAGGTGGTCGGCGGTCCAGATCATGCGGACGGCGGTGTCCGTGGCCTGTCCGTGCTCGTCGCTCAGATCGCGGCGGAGGGATTCGACCAACTCCCCTTCAGCCACGGGATTGCGCGGCAGCGGATCCCGGACGGGGGTGTCCTGACCCAGGCCGGCGGCCAGGTCCCGGTACCAGCCGGAGACGCGGCCCACGGCGCCCACGAGAACGAGGCGGGCACCGGACCGGTTCGGGTCGGGCTGCGGCGTGCCGGCGCGCTGCCACAGTCCCAGCACCGCGTCCGCCGCCAGGCGCAACCCCACGATGCCGGTGACCAGAGTGGTCATCTCGGCCAGAGGTACCGGTTTCGGGCCGCGTTCGGCCAGGTAGCTGCGGAAGGCGTCGTCGAGCCTTCGCGCGGCTGCCGCGGCTTCGAGGCGTTCTTGCAGCGCGGCATCGGCGGAGACGGGCTCCGTGCCGCAGCGGCCGACGGCGTACTCCACCGCGCGCGCCAGATATCGGGCGCTCTCCCGGTACGCCTCGGCCAGCGCACGGTCGACCGCCGCCGTCGCGCCACGCGGCCAGAAGAAGAGCCCCACCAGCAGACTCACCGCACAGCCGATCGCGATGTCCTGGATCCGCAGGAGCACGATGTGCCAGTCGGGATCCTGGCCGATGTTGAACATGATGACCAGGGTGATGGTGAAGGACGCCTGACCGGCGGCGAAGGAGATGGCGGCGGGGGCGATGCCGGCGAGGAGCACCGCGAGGGGCAGCAGGAACCAGAGAACGGTGCCGTGGTCGCCGATGAGCTGCAACAGCACGGTGCCGATGATGGAACCCGCGACCGTGCCGCCCAGGGCGCGCACCGCGTTCTGCCCGGTGTTGAGAGCGTTGGAGCGCAGCACCGACAGGGTTCCCAGGAGCACCCAGAACGAGTGCTGGACGCCCGTCACGTTCGCGAGGGCGACCGCGATACCGAGACCGACCGCTCCGCGCAGGCTGTTGTGCAGCCAGACGGACTGCGGCTGAAGGTGTGCGGCGGCCCGCTCGCGCGCCGCGGCAAGCGGCGCGGCCCCCGCACCGGGCTCGCCGCCGAGCAGACGTTCGAACCAGCTCCGGCGTTCGGCCGCCGCGGCCAGGTCCACGTTGTCGGCGATCTGAAGCGTCGCGAACCCCAGCTCCTGCGCCCGGAACGACAGGTCCAGGGCGCCGATGACCGGGTGCACCTGCGACGGCGTGCCGGCTCCGCCCCGGTTCACCGGCAGCCGGGTGGTGGCGTTGCGCTCCATGTCGGCCATGGCCGTCCGCAGCTTCTCCGAAGCGGAGTGCAGCCCGTCCGGGGAGCCGCCCGGGGCGTCGAGCAGGGTGGCCACCTCATCGAGCACAGCCGCGGCGGCGCGCCGTACGGACCGGGCGTCGGCGTCGCATTCCGGGTGGCCGTCGGGAGACGGTGCGCTGTCGGCCAGGATGCCGCTGAGCCACGTCAGTTCGTCGACGAGTCGGACGGTGGCGCGCGAGCTGGTGGACAGGCCGGTGGGGCGATAGGGGGTGGCGTCGAACACGGTGCGCAGGTCGGCTGCCGCGGCGGAGGCCTCGTCGGCCGTGGCCCGGCACTGTCCGGTGCTCGGCGCGCCCGGACCGCCTGCCAGGAGGGACGCGTCGGTGCGCAGTTGCTCGGCAGCGGCACGGCAGACCTGGGCGGCGGGTGCGCTGAGCGGGTCCGCGGCGGGGCGGGGCCACAGCAGGGCGATCGCGAGCATGGAGGCGGCTGCCGCGAGGCCCGCTCCCGCGAGCCGCTCGGGAAGCTCGGAGAACGGGACGGGTGAGGTCACCGGGAGGATGAAGGCCAGCAGCAGCGCGGTGGACGCGCCCGCGAGGACGGAGCTGACCACGCCGGAGAACAGCACCAGGAAACCGATGACGACCATGACGGCGACCGCGAGCCAGGTCTCGTCGGCCACGAGCGTCCCCAGGCAGATGAGGGCGGCCCAGGCCACCGCCAGACCGAGGTGTGCCCGTAGTCGCTGCACCATCGGCCCGGTGAATTCCACGAGCAGCAGCATCGAGAACGAACCGAACGCGGCGAAGGTCGCCATCGTCGGCGAGCCGATGACCTGGTTGCACAGGGCGAACAGGGCGGGCATCACGATGGCTGTCCGCCCGGCCCGCCGGGTGGCCGCCAGCTCGGGATCGTGATCACGCAGCCACGATGGGGCCGACCCGAGCCGGAGTCGGCTGAATGTCTGCACGGGACCCTGTACCTCCTGTCGACATCGTGTCCGGCCAGTCCAGCGTGACGTCTCTTCCAGCGCCGCGTCACCCGAACGCGACCTCCGTTCGTGACCGACCCGGACGGGTCAGCCGCAAACGTCGGTGCCGCGTCGCCGAGCATGGCGGACCGCGGCTCTCGCGAAACCGTCGGGGTCAGAGGTGCTTGGCGGAGAAGTCCGTCAGCTTCGCGACCACCTGCGGCACGAACTCCGGCTTGTCGTACAGGTCGATGTGCGTGGCGCCGTCGACGACGAACACCTCCCCCGCTACGTCGTCTCGTCGTCGACGATGGCCTTGAGCTGGGTGAGCGCCTCTTCAGTCGGATGGGTCTTCCGCGGGGGGCGCGGCACCGGCGCCGCTCGCGCGTTGGTGGGCGACGATGCCGGGCAGCTGCTCGTAGATCGCATCGATCAGGTCGCAGACGCGTTCGGCGATCGGGCGGCCGAGAGCGGTGAGTTCGTAGTCGACCCGTCTGGCGACCGTCGGGTGCGGCGTCCGCGTGACGAGGCCGTCGTCCTCCAGTCGCTGGAGGGTCTGCCACAGCATCCGGTCGGAGACCCCGGACACGTTGCGACGCACCTCGGCGAACCGCAAGGGACCTTCGACCAGGGCGGCGAGGGTCAGACCGCCCCACCGGCCCGTCGCGTGCTCCAGCACCTCCCGCGACGTGCACTGCGGATCGAACACGTTCATCCCGGCCACGCGCTCGGTCCCTCGGCTCATGCGCCCATGCTAAACGGGCCGTGTGCTTATTTTGAGTAAGTACTGTACTTTCGTAAGCGTGAGCCACTGGGGCTCCTGATGGGAGACGTTGTCCGATGAAATTCCTTGTCCTTGGCGCAACCGGCACCACCGGCACCCTGTTCGTGGAGCGGGCCACTGCGGCCGGGCACGAGGTGGTCGCCTTCGTCCGCGACGCCTCCAAGCTCGCTCCCGGCGACCGGCTGACCGTGGTGGAGGGAGACGTCCGCGACGCCCACGCGCTCGCCCAGGCGATGCGCGGCACCGACACGGTGGTCAGCACGCTCGGTCTCGGCAAGGTCAAAGACCCCGGGAACCTGATTGCCGACTCCACGCGCGCGCTGGTCCGGGCCGCCGAGGAGACCGGCACCAAGCGCGTGCTGATCATGTCGGCGTTCGGCGTCGGCGAGTCCCTGGCCAAAGCCTCCGCGTTCGCCCGGTTCCTCTACAACTCGGGTGGCAAGGCGACCTTCGCCGACAAGATCGCAGGCGAGCGGATCCTCACCGCCTCCGGTCTGGACTGGACGCTGGCCTACCCGGTGCTGCTGACCGACAAGCCCGCCACGGGCGACGTCCGCGCCGTCGACCTCACCGCGCTCGACCGCCTGCCCGGCCTGCCCAGGATCTCCCGAGCCGATGTCGCCGCCTTCCTGCTGGCCGCCGCCGTCGAAGGCTCGTGGTCCCGGCGCACCGCGGTACTCACCACCGGCCGCTGACCCTCCCACAAGGGCGGGCGAACCGGCATCAACAGTTCCAGCGAGTGGACATTCCACAGAAGTCGAGCCACCCACCAGTGGCAGGTCTGCGCGGTGACATCGGGGGCAGACGGCGGTTCATCGGCCCCAACGCCTTTGGCCGACACCGCCGTATCGCGCCGACCCGTGGGAGACCTGATGCCGACCGCCGCACCGGAAAGACCGGCCGAGCTGCCCGGCGAGCGACCGGGAGCCGCCCGGACCAGCCGCTCGTTCGCGCTGCCCCGAGGCACCGGCCGAACCGCCGCGCGTGTCGCGGCGCTGACGGTCTGCCAGGGCGCGCTGATGGTGGGACTCGGTCTGCTGATCACCGGGCCCGCCCGTGGGCTGTGGCCGATGACGGTCGAGGACGACGTCAACGAGGGCCTCGAACACGCCCGGACCGGCACCCTCACCACCCTGTCGCTCCTCGGGTCGGAGGCCGGCAACACCCTCACGGTGATCGCCGTCACCGTCCTGGCGTGCGCGGGCCTGATCCTGATCCCCCGTCTGCCGATGTGGCGTCAGGCGGCTTTCCTCGCCGTCGCCGTGTCGCTCCAGTCTCTGGTGTTCCTGGTCATCACCGAGTCGGTGGACCGCCACCGCCCCGAGGTGCACCGCCTCGACGCCTCCCCGCCCACCTCCAGCTACACGTCCGGCCACACCGGGGCGGCCACCGCGCTCTACGGCGGACTGGCCGTGCTCGCGCTGTCCCGGCTCCGTGGGCCGTGGCAGCGGATCGTGGGCGGTCTCCTGCTTCTCGTGCCGGTGGTGGTGGCCGTCGCCCGCCTCTACCGGGGCATGCACCACCCCACGGACGTCGTGGGCGGGCTGGTCAACGGCAGCCTGTCCCTGCTGATCGTCGGCCGTGCCCTGTTCACCGACGGGACCGTGACCGCTCCGGCCGGGGCGAGCTCCGCGCCGTCCTTCGCGAGCGAGGGAACGAGCCCGGGCGCGCCCGGCCCGGGCCGGACTGCGGTGATCTTCAACCCCACGGTGACCGGCGAAGCCGACCGCGCGGCGCTGCGGGGGGTCCTGGAACGGCACGGTCACCGCGCACCGGTGTTCATCGAGACCACGGCGGAGGACCCGGGCACCGGTCAGACGGCCGGCGCCGTCCGGGACGGCGCGCGGCTGGTCGTGGTCTGCGGCGGTGACGGCACCGTGCGGGCGGCCGCGAACGCCCTGGCCGGCAGCGGCGTGCCGCTGGCCGTCGTGCCCTGCGGCACAGGCAATCTGCTGGCCCGCAACCTCGGCCTGCCGCTGTCCCCCACCGACGCGCTCGACGCCGCCCTGCGGGGCGCCCCACGCCGCCTCGACCTCGGCCGCGTCGAGGGTGACGGCCTCACCGCCACCCACTTCGCCGCCATGTCCGGGGCCGGTCTCGACGCCGCGATCATGGAGCACACCGACGACCGCGCCAAGTCCGTCCTGGGCTGGCCCGCCTATGTGCTGGCCGGCGTCGGCACCCTGCGCACACCGCGGATGCGCCTGACCGTCCGGCTCGACGACGCGCCCGCCCTGCGCCGCACCGCCCGTATGGTGCTCATCGGCAATGTCGGGACCGTGCAGGGCGGGACGACGCTCCTGCCGGCCGCCCGCCCCGACGACGGTCTGCTCGATCTGCTGATCCTCGACCCGCGCGGCGTCGGCGGCTGGACGCGTGCGCTGACGACGCTGCTGCGCGGCGGTGCGAAGGCGCCCCGGCCGTCAGCCGTGGACACCCTCACGGCGGAGGACGGCGACAGAAGCGGTGTACCGGTGGAGTTCTTCACGTTCCGCCGGGCCGAACTGACCTTCGACTCCACGCAGTCCCGAGAGCTCGACGGCGATCCGGTGACACCGGGCCGCCGGCTCGCCACCGAGGTCAGGCCGGGTGCGCTGACCGTGCTGCTGCCCGCTGGAGGTGCGTGACATGGGTACCGCGACCAAGGTCCCCGAGACCCGTGACATGACCGGCGACGAACTGTCCGCCGACGAGGCGCTGGCGTCGCTGCGCCGCTACGGCCGCTGGGCCCTGCTGCGCGACTCCTTCGTCCGGTTCCGGTACGCCGACGGCTTCACCCATTCCCGCGCGCTCGCCCTACAGACGGTCCTGTCGGTGATCCCGCTGGCCATCGCGTTCGTCGGGCTCTCCACCACGCTGCACACCGAGAACATCGGCCGGATCGCCGAACTCACGATCCACCGGATCGCCGAGGGACCCAGCGCCGACGTGGTCGACGACGCGCTGAACCGCAGCCGCCGCACGGCGGGCGACGGCGCGCAGGTCGCGCTCTGGTTCGGTCTGCTCTTCTCCCTGGTCAACACCACCACCGCGATGTGTCAGGTGGAGCGCGGCGCCAACCGGATCTACGGGAACGAGCGCGACCGCCCCTTCCGGCAGAAGTACCTGCGCGGTCTGGTGATGTCCGTCAGTGCCGGGCTGCCGCTCGGACTCGGGTTCATCGTCATGGTGGCCGGCGGCGACCTGGCCTCCGCGGCGGTGACCGTCTACCGGCTCGACGGCGGCGCCGAGACCGCCTGGGAAATACTGCGCTGGCCCTTCGGGCTGCTGCTCGCGCTCATCTCGGCCAGCGTGATCTTCCGTCGAGCGCCCCGCCGCAGACAACCCGGATACACCTGGCTGGCCTTCGGCGCCGCCGTGTACCTGGTGCTGTGGACGGCGCTGACCTGGCTGCTGAGCCTGTACCTCGGGATCAGCGGCTCCTTCGACACGGTCTACGGACCGCTCAGCGCCTTCATGTCCCTGCTGCTCTGGGCCTATCTGACCTCCATCGCCCTTTTCCTCGGGATGGCGTTCGCCGCGCAGCTGGAGGCCGCGCGGGCCCTGCGGTCCGGTCCGATCGAACCCGATCCTGGAGTCTGAATGGTTGTGCGAGCCGCGGTCCAGCACCTTCGAGACCGGCGTCGTCGGGCGGCCGACCGCAGATTCGGCGCCCGGCTGGTGGGAGCGGCTGTCGTCGCCGCCGTCGCCGCCGTGCCCTTCGCGCTGCTGCTCGTCCTCGTCGAGGGCCAGTGGCGGCCGCTGCGCCGTCTGGACGCGGGCGCCGCTCAGCGACTGCACCACACGGCCGTGACACATCCGGCGTGGACCAACATCCTGCGCTTCCTGTCCGACTGGGTCTGGGACCCGGCCGTCCTGCGGACCGCCGTCGCGCTGCTGACCGTCTGGCTGGTGTACCGCAGGGCCTGGCGGCTTGCGGCCTGGTCCGCCGTGACGGCCGTGGCCGGCGGGCTGATCGGGCTCCTGGTCAAGACGGTGGTCGAGCGGGCCAGGCCGTCCCTGGAGGATCCGGTGGCGCACGCTCCGGGATTCTCCTTCCCCTCGGGTCACGCGATGACGGCCACCACGTCGTTCGCCGTCCTGCTGCTGGTCCTGCTGCCCTTGGTACCGCGCGCCTGGCGGCCCCTGTGCTGGTGCGCCGCGGTGGTGTCGGTGCTCGGGGTGGGCTTCACCCGGGTCGCGCTCGGCGTGCACTGGTTCAGCGACGTGGTGGGCGGCTGGCTGCTCGGCCTGGCCGTCGTCGCCCTCACCGCCTGGGCCTTCGAGGCCTGGCGCGCCGAGGTCGGCCGAGGCCACGCCGAGGTGCTCGACGGGCTGGAGCCCGAACTCGTCGACGCCCACCCCGAGCCGTGACCCGAGGGAGGACCCGGGGCGGACCAGTGGAGGAGGAAAGGGAGGAGCCGATCGAGGAGTGCGTCGGGCTGCTCCTCGGGAACGTAGTGCCCGCAGTCGGGCAGGACGATGCTGTCGAGCCGCTCGGCCACCGGGTCGAGGAGGGCGCCGAGCCGTTCGTCCTGTCCGTGGGCTCCGGCGACGCTGAGGACCGGCATGGTGAGCGGGTGCCGCTTGCGCCGGTTGTTCTGAGCGATGTCCTTCGGTGGAATGCCGATGTGAGAGTGGAACCGGGACCACAGACGCTTGCGGCTCCATCCGAGTTCGGCCGCCAGGTGGTCGATCCGGACGAGACCCCTGCCGACGGCGATCCGGTTCCACGCCCAGGCCACCGCCGGGTCCACCGGCGACCGCGCCTCGAGTCGGCGCGTGAGCAACGTGTCCGTGAAGGCGAAGCGGTCCTCCCACGAGGGGATTTCGCCCAGTTGCTCGCGGATCCGTGACGCCTCCCTGCCCCACAGGTCGTCCAGGGACACCAGGGAACCGGCCAGATCGGCCGGACAGGCGCCCAGCACCGCGCCTGCGACCGCTGGGGACAGGCGCACCTGCACGCACTCGACGTTCTCGCCCCACGCCCGAACGCCGCCTCCGGAGCCGAACCCCGGCCCGGCGACGAGACTCCCCCGATGTCGCCGCCCAGCGTCGTCCTCCACGGTGGACGGACTCGCCCCGAACTCCAGAATCAGCACCACGGCCGGGTGCGGAACCACGCGCAGGCCGCCGACGAGCGGGCCGGGTACCCGGAACCCGGCCATGTCGACACCGACCACCCGACTGGACCGCTGCGGACGTCGAAAGTCGAGTTGCTGCCCGGCGTCGGCCACACACCCATCCTGGAGGATCCGCCGCGGACCGCCGCACTTCTCCTGTCCTTCGCCGCGAGCCACACCGCTCGAGCGCCCAAGGGCACTTGATGCAGGGGGCCGCGCCAGATCACCCGGTACTCCTGGACGCCGGGCAGTGTGTGTGCATGTTGCGCACAAGCCTCCTGGTGACAGCCGCGGGCATGATGCTGTCCCCCGTGCTGATGACAGGCCGCAGGACGCGCCGCCGAAGGCCGCCCCCAGGTGACGCCGAGGGAATGACTCGGGTTTCCGATATCGAATTCGGCGCGCGGAAAGGGCTCGTCTGGATTCCCAGGGGAGAGGCACGCCCACGACGGACTCCTGGGTGTATGCGATCGATCCGCACTTCGATCCGGACGTGAATTGCGGACAGTCGCATGCTGAAATGTCGAATGCACGGCGTCGACAGGTTCGGCGACGCCGGACACACGAGGTGAAGGGTGATCCTTCGGTTTCCTTCGAATTCACCTCTGCACCTCGACAGCTCAGGAGGCTTTCTGTCTGTGCGCATGGTCCATGATCGCCTTATGCTGTTGTACGGGAGAGCTCGAGCAGTCGACGTGCCGGCTCCGTGCCGGCGGGAAGCGGGCTTCCATGGCTGAGCGATTCAAAAGGTCGGGGTTGGTCGGCGAACTGTCGGCCGAGTTCGCCGGCACCATGATTCTCATCCTCTTCGGCTGTGGCGTGGTGGCCCAGGTGGTCGCCGGTGGAGCGCTCACGACGCCGGCGGGAGGACTCGGAAACCACGACAGCATTGCCTGGGCCTGGGGCCTTGGCGTCACTCTGGGTGTCTACGTCGCGGCGCGACTGAGCGGCGCCCATCTCAATCCGGCGGTGACGGTCTCCCTGGCCGCGTTCAAGGGCTTCCCGTGGAGCAAGGTGGCGCCCTACGCGCTGGCCCAGACCGCCGGCGCCTTCGTGGCGGCCCTCATCGTGCGGTGGAACTACACCGAAGCACTGGCAAAGGCCGACCCCGGGCACACCATCAAGACGCAGGGCGTGTTCTCCACGCTCCCCGCCAACGGCAATCCGAACCTGCCGGTCCACGAGTGGGGCGCGTTCCGTGACCAGGTCATCGGCACCGCCATCCTGCTCCTGCTGATCCTGGCCGTCACGGACCTGCTGAACACGCCGCCGGGTGCGAATCTGGCCCCGTTCATCGTCGGTCTGATCGTCGTGGCCATCGGCATGGCGTGGGGCACCAACGCGGGTTACGCGATCAATCCGGCGCGTGACTTCGGGCCCCGATTGGCCAGCTTCTTCACGGGCTACGGCACAGCATGGCGAGATCAGTACGGGAATCTCTACTTCTGGGTGCCGATCATCGGTCCCCTGGTCGGCGGCCTGCTCGGCGCGGGTCTCTACAAGGCCTTCATCGGTCGGTTCCTGCCGACGGCGGAGCCGGAGCCTCCCGGCCGAGTTCCGTCCCCCGAGGAATGACACCCACAGCAGAGGCGGCAACCCATGGCTGACTTCGTCGGCGCGGTGGACCAAGGCACCACCAGCACCCGATTCATGATCTTCGACCACTCCGGCAACGAGGTGGCGAAGCACCAGCTGGAGCACGCCCAGATCCTTCCGCGCTCGGGGTGGGTCGAGCACGACCCGGTGGAGATCTGGGAGCGCACCAACTCGGTGATGCAGAACGCGCTGCGCCACGGCAATCTCTCCCCCGAGGATCTGGCCGCGATCGGCATCACCAACCAGCGGGAGACCACCGTGGTGTGGGACCCGCGCAACGGACGTCCCTACTACAACGCCATCGTCTGGCAGGACACCCGCACCGACTCCATCGCGGCGGCCCTGGAACGCTCGGGCCAGGGCGACGTCATCCGCCGCAAGGCGGGCCTGCCCCCGGCGACCTACTTCTCCGGCGGCAAGATCCAGTGGATTCTGGAGAACGTCGACGGCGTCCGCGCGGCGGCGGAACAGGGCCACGCCCTCTTCGGCAACACGGACGCCTGGGTTCTGTGGAACCTGACCGGAGGCCCCGACGGCGGTGTCCACGCCACCGACGTGACCAACGCCAGCCGCACCATGCTGATGGACCTGGAGACCCTCGACTGGGACGACGAGCTGCTGGGCTTCTTCGACATCCCCCGGCAGATGCTGCCCAGCATCAGACCGTCCTCCCACCGCGAGGCGTTCGGCGTGACCCGCACCTCCCGTCCGCTGCGCGCCGCCATCCCCATCACCGGGGTGCTCGGCGACCAGCAGGCGGCCACGGTGGGACAGGTCTGCTACGCGCCGGGCGAGGCCAAGAACACCTACGGCACGGGCAACTTCCTGGTCCTCAACACCGGTACGGAGTTGGTCCGTTCGCAGCACGGTCTGCTCACCACCGTGGCGTACCAGTTCGGCGACAGCCCGGCGATCTACGCCCTGGAGGGCTCCATCGCCGTCACCGGTTCGGCGGTGCAGTGGCTGCGCGACCAGATGAAGATCATCAACGATGCGGCGGAGAGCGAGACACTGGCGCGCACCGTCGAGGACAACGGCGGGATGTACTTCGTTCCCGCCTTCTCGGGTCTGTTCGCTCCGTACTGGCGCTCCGACGCCCGCGGCGCGATCGTCGGCCTGGCCCGCTACAACGACAACGGCCACCTGGCCCGGGCGACCCTGGAGTCCATCTGCTACCAGAGCCGCGACGTGGTCGTGGCCATGGAGCAGGACTCCGGAGTCCACCTCGACGTGCTCAAGGTCGACGGCGGCGTCACGGCCAACGATCTGTGCATGCAGATCCAAGCCGATGTCCTCGGCGTACCGGTCAGCCGTCCGGTCGTCGCCGAGACCACCGCGCTCGGCGCCGCCTATGCGGCGGGTCTGGCCACCGGCTTCTGGCGCGACACCGACGAGCTGCGCACCCACTGGCAGGAGTCCAAGCGCTGGGAGCCCCAGTGGTCCGACGACCAGCGCGCGGAAGGATACGCGGGCTGGAAGAAGGCGGTGGAGCGCACGCTCGACTGGGCCAAGGTCGAGTAGCCCGGCGACAGCAAGGCGCCGCCCATGAGCGTAGGGCGGCGCCTTCCCGCGTCCGCGTCGCGCGTCACGTGACTGGTGCCCCGCCCCCTTCGCCGTCTGCTGGTGGTCAGGCCTCGGCGTACTCCCAGCCGCCGCAGCTGTAAGGGGCGCCGCTGGACGTGTCCTGAAGGCAGGCGCGGATCTGCAAGGTGGTGCCCTCCGCGAAGGACAGGTTCCAGTCCTTCGCGACCGCGTAGCCGCCACCGTTGTAGTACGAGTGGGTGGCAGAACCCGAGTTGTAGCGCCACTGGGCCGCGACCCCATGGGAGTCACTCTTCATGTCCAGGGTGGTGAGGATCTCGCCGTCCTGGGCGAATTCGGTCTTCGCGCTCGGCGAGGTGAGAGCGTTGTAGGCCACGAAGACGTTGCCGTCGGCCTCTGCGGGTGCGGTACCCAGGACGAGCGCCGACGCGGAGGCCGCGGCCGATTTCCATGTCCGGCGGATGCCCTCAGCCCCACCGGGCTTCTGCCGTCAGGCGATGCCGGCCAGCCGCAGCAGCAACGGCTTGACCTCCGTGGCGGCGAGAGAGCCGGCGACCTCACCGGGGCGTGAACACAGCAGGACAGGCCCCTCCTCGGCACGCTGCGGAAGCCTGCCGTGACTGCCGCGCACCGGGGAGGGATCCAGCGGGACCACCGCCATCCGGTACCGCATGCCAAGCTTCTTGCGGGCCAGCGCACCCGCCGCCTTGACCTGCACATACGGGTCCAGGGGATCCATGAACAACTCGGCCGGGTCGTATCCGGGCTTACGGTGGATCTCCACGAGCTGCGCGAAGTCGGGGGCCCGCGCGTCATCGAGCCAGTAGTAGTACGTGAACCAGGCATCCGCCTCCGCCACAGCCACGAGTTCACCGGAGCGCGGGTGGTCGAGACCGTGCCTCTTCTTCCCCTCGTCGCCGAGGAGTTCACCGACGCCGGGCAGCTCTTCCAGCACCTCCCGCACGCGCGGCACGTCCTCGGGTCGGCGCACGTAGACGTGGGCGAGCTGGTGATCGGCCACCGCGAAAGCAGGGGACGCCATCGGGTCGAGGTACTCCATGCCGTCCTGGGTGTGCACCTCGAGCAGGCCCGCGCGGCGCAGGGCGCGGTTGATGTCGATGGGCCTGCTCACCTCGCTGATCCCGTACTCGGACAGCACGACGACCGTACGGCCCTCCGCCGCCGCCTCCTCCAGCAGCGGAGCCAGTTCGGTGTCGAGGTCGGCGGCGGCCTTCAGCGAGCGCGGGTCGCGAGGGCCGAAGCGCTGGAGGTCGTAGTCCAGGTGGGGTATGTAGCACAGGGTCAGGTCGGGATGGCGGGTGCGGTTGAGGTGGCGGGCCGCACCGATGATCCAGGTGCTGGAGACCAGGTCGGCGCCCGGTCCCCAGAAGTGGAAGAGGGGGAAGGTGCCGAGCTTCTCGGTGAGTTCGTCGTGCAGGGCCGGGGGCCGGGTGTAGCAGTCGGGTTCCTTGCGGCCGTCGGAGTAGTAGATCGGACGGGGGGTGACGGTGTAGTCGGTGTCGGCGCCCATGGCGTACCACCAGCAGATGTTGGCGACCGTGTAGCCGGGGTACGCCCGCCGGGCGGCGTCCCACAGCTTGTCGCCCGCGACGAGACCGTTGTGCTGCCGCCACAGCAGTACGTCGCCGAGCTCGCGGAAGTACCAGCCGTTGCCGACGATGCCGTGCTCCGCCGGGAGCGTGCCGGTGAGGAAGGTGGACTGCGCGGCGCAGGTGACGGCCGGCAGCACCGTGCCCAGCGCGGCCTGTGAACCACGCCCGGCCAGCGCCTTGAGATGAGGCATGTGGTCCAGGAGTGCGGGGGTCAGGCCCACCACGTCCAGGACGAGCAGGGGGGTGGGGCTGGTGGTCACTGCTGCTCCTTGAGTCCGAGGTCGGCCAGCAGGTCGGCCGCGAGGCGGAGTTCGGCGGCGATGCCGTCGGCGAGGGCGGCATCGGTGGCGGGGCGGGCGTCGACGGGCAGGGCCTGCCAGGTGTAGGTCTCGACCTCGAGGTGGCGGGTGCGCGGGTGCGGGCCGCCGAGCAGGACGCTCAGGGCGTCGCGCAGCACGTCCAGGGTGGACGTCAGCGGTGGGGCGGGGGGTGCGTGCAGCGGGACGTGGAAGTGGGCGCGCCACGGCACGGTGTCCGGCAGCGCGCCCTCGGCCAGGGCCTGGCCCAGGTCGTCGGTGCCGTGCAGGGTCCCGTCGACGCGGGCCCGGGTCTGGTGCAGGAAGCGCGGTTCGTCGAAGGCGGCCAGCGCCTCGCGTACGTCCGGGTCGCGGGGGTCGCCTGCGTGCAGGGCCGCGGACAGCTGGGTCTTGAACACCGTGATGCCGGCCCTGTCCAGGGCGGCCAGCGCGCCGACGGGCTCCTCGAAGCCGGTGGCGAGGTGGCAGGTGTCCAGGCACAGGCCGATGCGGTGGGCGGGCAGGGCGGCGAGCGGGGCAAGCGCGTCGGCGGTGGACTCCACCACGCAGCCCGGTTCCGGTTCCAGGGCGATGCGGATCTGGCGTCCGGTGGCCTCGTACAGGTCGTCCAGGCGGCCGGCGAGTTCGTTCAGCGCGCTGTGAGCGCGGTGTGCGGCGTTTTCGTCGTAGGCGGTGCGCCACGCCAGCGGGAGGGTGGAGATGGTGCCCTCGGTGACGTCGTCGGGCAGCAGGGCGGCCAGCAGCCGGGCCAGGTCGGTGGTGTATGCGAGCCGCTCCGGATCGCTCCAGTCGGGCCGGTAGACCCGGTACTTGACCTCTTCCGCGCCGAAGCCCTCGTAGGGGAAACCGTTGAGGGTGACCACTTCGAGGCCGCGTCGGTCGAGTTCGGTGCGCAGCCTGCCCGGTGCGCCCACGTCCGCGGTGAGGGCCTGGACCGCGTCGCGGGCCAACCACAGTCCTATGCCCAGGCGTTCGACGCCCAGACGGCGGCGGACCGGTTCGCAGTGGGCGCCGAGCTGGGCGACGACCCCGTCGAGGGTTTCGGCGGGGTGGACGTTGGTGCAGTAGGCGAGGTGGACGGTCGAGCCGTCGGGATGGCTGAAGCGCACGGTTCACTCTCCGCCGCGGAGCAGGGAGTTGCCCTCGTGCAGGGCCGCGGGCTTGGCGGGCTCGAGGACGAGGCGGCCGCTGAGCCCGTAGAAGGTGACGGGGTTGCGCCACAGCACCTGGTCCACGTCGTCCTCGCCGAAGCCCGCGGCGAGCATCGCGTCGGCGACCTGGCGGGTCTTCAGCGGGTCGCTGTTGCCCCAGTCCGCGGCGGAGTTGACCAGCACCCGGTCGAGTCCGTACTCCTTCAGGACGGCGACCATGCGGTGCTCGTCCATCTTGGTGTCCGGGTAGACGGAGAAGCCCAGCCAGGCGCCGGAGTCCTTGGCCTCCTTCACGGTCGTCTCGTTGAGGTGGTCGAGCAGGACCCGCCCGGCGGGCAGCTGAGACTCCGCCACGACGTCCAGGGTGCGGCGCAGTCCGGCGAGCTTGTCGCGGTGCGGGGTGTGCACCAGGGCGGGCAGGCCGTGTTCGGCGGCGAGTTCGAGCTGGGCGGCAAGGGCGGTGTCCTCGGCCGGCGTCATCGAGTCGTAGCCGATCTCACCGACCGCGACGACGCCGTCCTTGAGGAGGTAGCGCGGCAGCTCCTCCAGGACGGGCAGGCAGCGCGGGTCGTTGGCCTCCTTGGGGTTGAGAGCGATGGTGCAGTGATGGGCGATGCCGTACTGGGCGGCGCGGAAGGGTTCGAAGCCCAGCAGCGCGTCGAAGTAGTCCAGGAAGCTCTCCGGTGAGGTGCGCGGCTGGCCGAGCCAGAAGGAGGGTTCGACCACGGCGCGCACCCCGGCCGCGTACATCGCCCGGTAGTCGTCGGTGGTACGCGAGGTCATGTGGATGTGCGGGTCGAAGATGCGCATCAGACTTCCTTGGCGGCGAGGGCGAGAGCGAGGGCGTGGTGCAGGTCGTCGGGGACGGGCCGGGCGGCGGCGGTGCGCTCCGCGGCGAAGTCGGTGAGCATGCGAGCGAGTTCGCCGTCACCGCGGGCGCGGTCGGCGAGCCCGGCGACGGCGGCCAGCGGCACCTGGGTGAACAGGCATTTCAGGACGGCGTGCCGCCACGCGTGGGCGGGCAGATGGGCGGCGGCGTAGGGGCCGAGGGCCGCCGCCACGAGCCGGGTGTCGTTGGCGCGCAGCGCGTCCTCGACCAGCGCCACGCCCTGGTCGGGCGTGAGGGGCAGGTGGGGCAGGGCGAGCAGGACGGCGCGGCGTTCGGCGCCGCTGCCGTGGTCGTAGAGGCGGGCCACGGTGGCCGCGTCGGGGCGGGCGGTGCGCAGCAGCAGCACCCGGGCAGCCTCCGCCGCCTCCGGCCCGGCGCACACCCGGCCGGCCGCGGCGAACCGCAGCTCCCACGCGGGTACGCCCCGGCGCGACGTGGCGTCCCGGGCGGGGGGCACGGCGTTCCCTGCGGGGGGCTGGGGGGCCTGGGCGTCCGGGGGCTCGGCAGCCCGGGCGGGGGTCGCTGCGGCGCGTGCGTCGGCGAGCGCGGCGTCGAGCCAGGCGACGGCCTCGGAGCCGAGGCGGGTGGACAGTTCCTCTCGGGTGACCGACATGCGGGGTTCCTTACGCGGACGGCGGCGGGAAGACGGTGGGAGGCGCGGCGGAAGCCGGACCGGGAGCAGCGCCGGCGCCCGCGCCCGCGGTCAGACGCGCGGCGGTCGATGGCGCGGCGGAGGTGCCGGGCGGTGCGGCGGAGGTGCCGGGCGGTGCGGCGGAGGTCCGGCCAACGGCACCGGTCTCGGCAGGAGTTGGGCCGACGTCAGCTAGTACACGGGCGGCGCTGTCGGCTGGGGGCGCAGCGGGCGTCGGGCCGACGGGGGTCGGCCCGACGGGGGTCGGCCCGACGGCAGGGGTTTTGTTCTCGAGTGCGGTGAGCTGGGTGCGGAGGAACGCCATGGAGGAGCGGGCGAGTTCGGGGCCGGCGTGGGAGTGGCGGGGCAGTTCGACCACGGTCAGCCCCTGGTATCCGGTGGCGTCCAGCGCGGCCAGGACGGGCGGGAAGTCGATCTCACCGTCGCCGAAGGGCAGGTGTTCGTGGACACCGCGTCGCATGTCCTCGATCTGCACGTGCCGCAGCCAGGGCCCCGCCGCGGTGACACAGTCCGCCGGCGCCAGCGGCTCCAGGCACTGGCAGTGGCCGATGTCGAGCGTGAGACCGAGCAGTGGATGGTCGCCGAGCTGCCCGCGCAGCCGATGGAAACCGGCGAGTGTCTCCACGAGGTGACCGGGCTCCGGCTCGATGGCCAGCGGAACTCCCGCCTGCGCCGCGGCGTCCAGGACCGGGGTCAGAGAAGCGCCGAGCAGATCCCAGGCGGCCTCCTCACTCGTGCCCGCGGGACGGACACCGCTGAAACAGTGCACCGCGTGAGCCCCGAGGTCCGCGGCCACCTTCACCGCGGTGACCAGCAGCGCGATCCGCGCCGCCCGCCCCTCGGGCTCCGCATCCAGCAGGGTGGGACCGTGCTTGCGGCGCGGGTCGAGGACGTAGCGGGCGCCGGTCTCCACCGTGACGGAGAGACCGAGCGCACCGAGCCGGTCGGCGACCCGCGCGACGCGCCCGGCCAGGCCGGGGCCCAGCGGGTCGAGGTGCATGTGGTCCAACGTCAGCCCGACGCCGTCATAACCGAGTTCGGCCAGTACACCCAGGGCGTCATCGAGCCGCAGATCGCTCAGACCGTTCGTGCCGTAACCCAGACGGACACTCATGTGGGGCTCACCTTCCCCGCCAGCCGACGTGCCGCGGGCACAAGCGCGGCAATCAGCGCGGCGGAGACAGGCGCGCCGGAGCGCGCCGCGAGAGCCGCCTGGAGCGGGATCAGCGCACGGATACCGCCGCCCACGGCCCGCTGGGTCAGCGGCGGCGACGGATTGAGCACGGCATGCACCAACGGCCGTCCAGCCGTGACCACATAGCCACCAGCCAGCACAGCCCGGCCAAGCCCGCCCGGCCTGCCAGGTGCACCAGGTACACCGGGCCCGCCGGTTGCACCGGCCCGCCCGCTCCGGCGCCATCGGGCGGTCGGGCCGGGGTGCCCACCGGTGCCGACCAGCGCGCCGAGGACGGCCGTCACAGCGAGAGCGGCAAGCGGGCCGCCCCGCGCACCGCCCCGTGTCTCGGCCCGCGAGACGGTGGTGAGCGCATAGGTGTGGGCGCCGAGCACGGCAGCGGGCAGCAGCGCCCGGCGAACCGCTCCGGTGGTACCCCCTGCCGATGGGCCCGCACCGGCACCCGTCGGAGCACTCGCGGAGAGACGAGCCAGGACGCCCGCGCCCTTGCCCGCCAGGACGCCCGCCCCGCTGCCCGCCGGGGCACCCATCGAGGTGCCTGCCGAGGTGCCTGCCGAGGTGCCTGCCGAGGTGCCTGCCGAGGTGCCTGCCGAGGTGCCTGCCGAGGTGCCTGCCGGAGGGTGCCCGGCCAGCGGGCGCTGCCGGGCTGTGTGCGGGCCGGCGGTGGCCACCGCGCCCAGAAGCAGGTCCAGGCCGCGGGCCGCGGCCATCGCCGCCGGACCCGCCGCGGTGTGCTTCAGCCGCAGGTCGTAGGCCCACACCGTGCCCGCGAGAGCCGTCGCGCACCATGCGGCGGGCCGGCCCGCGGCGAAACCCAGCCCCAGGCCCGCGCCCGTCAGCACGGCGGCGGCCGCCAACGCCTGCCCGGGAGCGATACGGCCCGAGGGAACAGGCCGGTGAGGACGCTCGGCGGCGTCCTCGTCCCGGTCGGCCCAGTCGTTGAGCGCCATCCCCGCCTCGTACAGGCACAGCGAAGCACCGGCCGCCAGAGCGGTGGCGGCACCCGGACGCCGACCGCTCGCCGCAGCCCCCGCCAGCACATCCCCCGGAACGGTGAACAGCGCCGAGACCCGCAGCAGTTCGGCCCAGTCACGCAGCTCGCTCACCGGCCGCCCGCCAGCCGCGCGGCGAAAGCGACCAGGGCGTCGTACTGCTCGGCCAGCGCCGCAGAGCCGCCGTCGGGATCCTTGAAATAGAAACCCAGCTCTGCAAGGCCCCCGGCGATCCCCGCCTCCTGCGCGCGGGCGGCCAGCCGGGCCAGGTCGAGCACGAGCGGCGCGGCCAGCGCCGAATCACAGCCCTGCCAGATCGTCTGGAGCACCATCCGCGAGCCGAGGAACCCTTCGAAAGCCACATGGTCCCAGGCCGTCTTCCACTCACCCAGGGCGGGCACCTCGTCGATGTGCACCTCACCCTCGGGCAGCGCACCCAGGTTGTCCTCGAGGACCCGGTTCTTGCCCGCGTTCTTCGCCGCGGCCGCCGCCGGATCGGCCAGCGCCGCCCCGTCGCCCCCGCCCAGCAGATTCGTCCCCGACCAGGCCCGCACACCCAGAGCACGCTGACGGAACATCGGCGCCAGCACCGCCCGCAACAGAGTCTGCCCGGTCTTGCCGTCCCGGCCCGCCCACGGTACGTCCGCCCGCCCGCGCAGTTCCTCCAGCGCCGGATGCCCCACTCCCGCCGAGGGAGTGAAGTTCACATACGCACAACCCGCCCGCAACGCCGCCGCGGCATACAGCGAACTCGCCGGCAGCCGCCCGCCCTCAACCGCGACCGGCTCGGTGGAAGCGACATTGACGACCACCGTCCGCGCCAGCCCTCTGCGCCGGGTGAAACCCTCGATGTCCGCAGCGAACGCCGCTATCAGCTCTTCGTCGCTGCGGCCGTCATCCGCCGCCGGCCCTCCCGGCCGGATCTCCCCGTCAGCGACGGCGAGTTCACCACGCACCGCCCGCACCAGCCCGTACGGCAGAACACCCTGTTCCCCCAGCATCTCGGCACGCTTGACCAACGGCCAGTCCACCGTGTCATGCCCGCCGAACACCAAGGACGACAACGCGGGCAGCCCCGCCGCGGCGAACTCCTCGGTCTCCGTGACCAACCCTGTCGCCGGATACAACCCCGCCACCAGCCCAGCACACCCCGCGACCACGGTCGTCGCAACCGACCCACGGGCCCCGACCAACCAGACGCCCGTACCCCTCACCCCACCGTCGGCAGCAGCGGCACCAGCAGCGGGCGACTCGGCGAACTCAGACACGACAACCTCCCGAAACTACGTCAGCGATGACAAACGAGAACCACCCGGAACACAGCCACGCAGCACGCTCGGCACGCCGCCACGCAAAGGGGACGACAGGGAGCTCGAGAATCAGGCCGCGAGCAGGTGAGACGGTCGGCAGGACTATGACGCGAGGTGATCAGGGAACCCGCACCTGCTCGACCAGAGACAACCTGCACCTCCTGACAGCCATTCGGAAACGGAATCATTTCCGGCGGCAACATCACAGACGGACTCCGCACCGCCCTCCGCGCCGGAATACGTGGCGATTTCCCGGCATGCTAGTCCGCGCGCCTTACGGAATGCAGGGTTCAGCCCGCTCACCCCAGGCCTTCGTGGACGATTTCTCCAGGAGATTTCAAGTCCGCACGGCAGTCTGCCGACGGGCGGGCGACGCCTGAACCCGTGGCGACCTGACGTGACGACAGTGGCCCCGCAGGGCGAGCGATTTTCCGCCTCGGACAGATGAGACGGGGGGCCGTCCCCACCCGCAGCCGGGCCGCGGCAGCCCCGTGATGAGGAGGGTCCGCACCACGACGGACGGCCGGACTCCCCGGTTCCGCCGCCATGGCCGGAAACGGGCGTCGGCACCGGCCTGCCGACCGACCCCCGTCCGCGCACACATCACCAGCTCGCGCACGCCTCGCCGGACATCGGCCCGGTTCCGTTTCGCGGCGGGTTCTGGATTACCGCTGGAGAACTGCTCGGTACCGCCTCGCACGCCCCTCCATAAAACCTTCAGACCCCCTCGCGGCCAACCCGCGAAAACCCCGCGACAACCCCCACCGAAGACACTATCGAAAGCCACACCACCGCCTCGGACCGACCGTCACGCCTCACGCAAACGGTACGGAGGAACAATGGACATAAAAGTTCTGGGTGCACTCAACGCCGAAATCAACGGAAAAAACATCGTCCCCACCGCAGGCAAACCCCGCCAGATCCTCGCCCTCCTCGCCCTGCGACCCGGCCAGGTCGTCCCCGTCCCCACCCTCATGGAAGAAATCTGGGACACCGACCTCCCCCACAGCTCCCTCACCACCCTCCAGACCTACATCCTCCAACTCCGCCGCATGCTCACCCACGCCCTCCCCACCACCCACACCACCACCGATGCCGGCAGCGGCACCCCCACCGCCAAGGACATCCTCGCCACCCGCTACGGCGGCTACCTCCTCCAGATACCCCCCGACACCGTCGACGCCCACCGCTACGAACAACTCGCCGCCCAGGGCCACAAAGCCTTCGACAACGGCCACGACACCGACGCCGCCCGCCTCCTCGACCAGGCCCTCAGCCTCTGGCAGGAACAAGCACTCGTCGACGTCCCCCACGGCCCCGTCCTGCACATCGAGACCATGCGCCTGCACCAGAGCCGCCTCGTCACCCAGGAACGCCGCATCGACGCCGAACTCCGCCTCGGCCACCACAGCGAACTCACCGCCGAACTCACCCACCTCACCGCCCGCCACCCCCAGCACGAAGGCCTCCACTCCCAGGCCATGCTCGCCCTCTACCGCTCCGGCAGACAGGCCGCCGCCCTCGACACCTACCGCCGCCTGCGCCAACGCCTCATCGACGAACTCGGCGTCGAACCCTCACCCCAACTCCAGCGCATGCACCAGGCCATCCTCACCGTCGACCCCCGCCTCGACATCATCGCCGACCCCCACCACACCCCCACCTACGACCTCTACACCACCTGAGAGCGGGCCGGCGAGACCCCACCGGCACACCCGCATCCGGGCCTCGGTCACGGCATGGACCGCAGTTGCGGGTGCTGTGTCGTTATCCCCGAAGGCTGGAGCAGCGGCGGGGGTTCGGGGCCGGGATCCTCGGTGACGACGACACCCGCGGCCGAGTGGTCGAACCCAGCCGGCCAGCGCGTGTGTTCGCTGGCCAGCGCGCCGGTAAGACGTGCCTGGTGCAGGTCGGCCGTGCTCAGGTCGGAGCCGCGCAGGTCGGCCAGGCGCAGGTCGGCACGGTGGAAGACGGCGCCCCCTGCATCGGCCTTGCGCACGTTCGCCTCGCGCAGGTCGGCCTCGGTGAAGTCCGCGTCACGCAAGTCCGTTTCGACGAGCCGTGCGCCCCGCAGGTCGGCCAGGACGCAGCGGGCCCGGCGCAGGATCGCCGTCTTGAGATCGGCGTGCCGCAGGTTGACCGCGACGAGGGACGCCTGGGTCAGGTTGGCGTGGTAGAGACCCGCCGCCTCCATACAGGATCGGTCGAGGTTGACCTCGTGCAGCCACAGCCCGTCGCAGTCGGCCCGGCGCAGGTCCGTGACGCCGAGGTTGACCCAGGACTGCTCCCGGGGCTGGAGCAACAACACGCCGAGCCCGGTCAGCGCCACCTGGGCGTCGGCGGCTCGGACCTCCAGCGGCACGACGTCATTGATGGGCGCGTCCGTCGCCGGCGCTTCCGGTCCGGCGGGAGGCCAGGGCAGGTGCGTACGCAAGTAGGCGGCCTGGATGGAGATGACGGCCTCGCGGTCGCGGGCGGAGTGCTCCGCGATCCGCCACAGCGCGTGGAGTCCGCCGATGCGCGTTTCCAGCTTGTCACTGCCGAGTTGATCGACGGCCGTGCTGAACCGGTCGGTGACATAGCCCTCCTGGGTGGCGCGCAAGCCGTCCTGGCTGACGCGCAGTTGCCGCCAGGTGGCGTACGCGCCGAACAGCACGACCACGCCGCCGACGGCCTGGAGAAGGGTCGTCCGGACGTCGTTCACCGCTTTGAGCCGGTCCTGCGCTGCGACGCTCGCCCCGGCGAGATCGTGGTCGACCACGACACCCGGCAGGAGGACGAGCACCGCGCCCAGAACGGCCAGCCCCGCTGCCCCGGCCAGCAGCGCCGCGGTCACACGATGCCTGACCGGCCTGGCGGGCCATGGCCTGCGCCCACCTTCCAGCTCCCCCATGTCCATGGGCATGGAAGCGTAGGCGCAGCCCAGAAAACGATCAAGAGGCACAGGCGGGCACAGCGGCACTGTCGACCGGTCAGGGTCTACGGCACCGAGACGCAGAGCCACATCAGTCAAGCCGTCCTCGCCGACCTCACTCACGCCGGCGCCTTCGTCGAAGCCGGGCGGCCGCCCACAGGTCAAGTCCTGGCCGGACGGCCGGATCGCAGCGAACCGTGCGCTCATGGCGGGACCAAGGTGGTCGACAAGGCTGTGTCCGGGCTGATCCGGCCATGGCAGCTGGAAGAGGAACGAGGTGGTGACCACCTGGGTCACTTCGGGGACATCAAGTCGAAGCCGCTCCTCCAGGAACCGCAGCGTCACTCGCCAGTCCGTCTCGTCTCTTCCGAGGAACGACGCGACGGTCCCCTGCACGACATCCCGGAAGAACACGTGGGGCAGGACACCGTCCTCGTTGAAGACGTGCGCGTCGAACGCGCCCTCGAAGCCAGGCGCAGCCGCCACCAAGTCCCGCACCAGCTGAACATCTCGCTCCATGCCACCCCCTCCCTGGGCGCTCACGACAGATCGTCCACCTCCGGATCGGCCCGGAAAGCCGGCGCTCGGCCACGCGATGGCGAACCGCCGCGGGCGCGCCCCGGGGGGCGATGCCAGGGGACGATGCCGGGGGCGCCGGGGGACGCTTCTTCCCGGGGCGCGGCTTCCTAGGACACAGCGACCCCCCTTCCCCGCCGCACACCTGGCCCGGAGTGGGGAACATGGAGGACATGGCCCCCCACGTCGATCTCAGCGCATTCCTCCGCCGCTGCCGTGCCCGCCTCACGCCCGAATCGGTCGGGCTGCCGGAGCAGGGCGCCTACCGGCGCGTGCCGGGCCTGCGGCGTGAGGAAGTCGCCCAGCTGGCCGGGGTGAGCACGGACTACTACACCCGCCTCGAGCAGGGCCGCGACATCACGCCCTCGGACAGCGTCCTCGACGCGATCGCCCGGGCGCTGCGCCTGAACGACGCCGAGCGCACCCACCTGTTCGACCTGGTCAAGCCCAAACCCGCCAAGGAGCGCCGCCGCGCCCCCACCGTGCAGAGGGCACGGGTCGGGCTGCGCCGGATCCTGGACTCGTTCGACGACCACGCCGCCTTCATCCTCGGCCGGCGCGGCGACGTCCTGGCCACCAACCACCTGTGCCGAGTGCTGCTCGCCGACTTCGACGCCATGCCCTACCGGGAACGCAACCTCACCCGCTGGATCGTCCTGGCCCCCGAAGCACGCGAGCTGTACGAGGACTGGGCGAAGATCGCCGCGGAGATGACCGCCATCCTGCGCCTGGACGCGGGCCGTCACCCCGACGACACCCGCACCGCCGAACTGGTGGGCGAGCTGACCATGAAAAGCGAGCATTTCCGCCGCTGGTGGGACGACCACAAGGTCCTCAACCGCACCTTCGGCCACAAACGCTTCCGCCACCCCCTGGTCGGCCCCCTCACCATCGACTACCAGGCGTTCACCCTGCCCGGCGAGGACGACCAGACCCTCTTCCTCTACCTGCCCGCCCAGGACCAGACCTCCCAGGAAGCCTGGCGCCTGCTCGCCAGCTGGAACGCCCGCGAAGCCGGCCCGCGCCCCCACTCCGCCACCCCCTCACCCACGGAACGGAGCACCTCGTGAACAGCCCCGCCACCCCCCGCCCCCTGGCCCTGGTGACCGGCGCCTCCGCCGGCATCGGCCACGAACTCGCCCTGCTGTTCGCGATCAACGGCTTCGACCTGATCGCCACCGGCCGCAGCGACAAGACCGACCAGGCCGCCGCCGACCTCGCCCGGCACGGCACCGACGTCATCTCCGTGCGCGCCGACCTGTCCCGGGCCGACGGCGTGGAAACCGTGTGGCGCGCGGTGGAGAAGACCGGCCGGCCGCTGGAGGCCGCGGTCCTCAACGCCGGGCGCAGCATCGGCGGAGCCTTCCTCGACACCGACCTCGACGACGAACTCAGCCTCATCGACCTCAACGTCACCTCCGTCGTCCACCTCGCCAAACACGTGGCCCGCCACATGGCCGCCAACGGCCGGGGCCGCATCCTGATCACCTCATCGCTGTCCGCGACCCTGCCCACCCCGTACGAGACCGTCTACGGACCCTCCCGCGCCTTCACCCGCATGTTCGCCCTCGGACTGCGCGAAGAACTCAAGGAACACGGCGTCAGCGTCACCACCCTCATGCCCGGCGCCACGGACAGCGATTTCCACGCCCGCGCCGGCATGGACGACACCGCCTTCGGCACCGGCATGAAGAAGAACAGCCGCAAGACCGTCGCCCGCCAGGGCTTCCTGGCCCTGATGGACGGCCGGGCCGAAGTCGTCGGCGGTGACGCCGCCACCAAACGCACCGCCCTCAAGCACCGCTTCCTGCCCGAACCCTGGAAGGCCGCCCAGCACGCCCGCAAGGCCAAGCCACAGCCCTGACCCGATCGGCGCCGCGCGGCGCATGTCCCATCCGCCACGCAAGCAGGACGGCACCTGATCAGCATGTTCAGGAAGCTGCAAGGCGCGGCGCGACTGATCCACATGCCGTCACCGCCGTGCGAGCTTAGCGTTCTGAGTATGGGCATGAGGTACTGCGTCGAATGACCGGGTTCGGTGAGCAGCCAGATGCGGTTGATCCGCTCGGTGCGGCCCTGGCGGGGGCTGTGCGCCGCACGGGTGCCAGGTTCGGTGGTGTCTACCTGGTGGACCCGGATGAATCGGTGATGGGTCTGGTCACGCTGTGCGGTGTGCCGGTCGACGCCTTCGCACCGTGGTGGCGGAGCGCCTTCGCCGCGCCCGGTCCGATGCAGGATTCGATACGCAACGAGCGGCTCGTCTGGGTGAGTTCCCTGGAAGAGCTGGCGCGCCTCTACCCGCGCGCCGCGGCGAACCTCCCTTATCAACTCGCGTTCGCGGTCGCCCCGTTCAGACACGTCCGACACTGCCGGGGTGCGCTGCTGCTCGCGTGGCCTCCCGGTCGTACGCCTCTTCTCAGCCTCAGTGAGCGTGGACGCATCGCCTTCAGTGCCCAGCGCATCGCGCGCGTGCTGAGCGCAGCTGTCCGCCCTCCGGTCATTCCGGAGCGGCCCCGTTTCGTCCCTCCCCGTCCCGAAGAGCCAACGCCGCAGCCCGCGTCAGCGGCGGTCGGCCTGGTCGAACGCCTTCCCCAAGGGACCCTCGCCCTCGACCTCGCCGGCCAGATCACCTACGTGAACACCGCCGCGGTCGAGCTGCTCGGCAAACCCGCGGAACAGCTGCTGGGCACCCAGCCGTCGCAATCACTGCCCTGGCTCGACAACATCACGTACATGGACGCGTATCGCACTGCTCTGAGCAGCTACGAGAGTGTCACCCTGCCCGTCCTGCACCCTCCGGACCAGTGGCTTGACCTCCGCCTGCACGCGGACGACAGCGGCACGAGCATCCTCGTCACGCCCCACCGCTCGTCGACGGCTCTCGGCACGCAGCCCTCCAACGGAGCCGCGGCCTCGCCGGAGAGCCGAATCCATCTTCTGATGGTTCTGGCAGCCGCCCTGACCGAAACCGTCGGCGTCCAGGACGTCGTCGACCTGGTCGCCGACCAGGTCCTGCCTGCCTTCGGCGCCCACGGCATGATCATGTCCGCTGCCGATCCCGACCCTATTCGGATCATCGGGTACCGCGGGTACGCCCCCGACGTCATCGAGCGGTTGGACGGCCTGCCCATGGACGCCGATCTGACCCCCGCCGGCCGCGCGATGGCCACCGGCATGTCCTTGTTCTTCGCCAACCGGGAAGAGCTTGCCCACCTTTACCCCAAGGCGCCGCAACTCACCGACAAACAAGCATGGGCCTTCCTGCCGCTGCTGAGTTCCGGACGCCCGATCGGCGGTCTGCTGCTCGCCTACAACGATCCCCACCGGTTCACCGCCGCCGAGCGTTCCATCATCACGCCGCTCGCCGGTCTCATCGCCCAGGCCCTGGACCGCGCACGCCTCTACGACACCAAACACGGCCTCGCCCACGCCCTCCAGCAGACCCTCCTGCCCCACGCCCTGCCCACGGTGACCGGACTCGATGTGGCCGCCCGATACCTCCCTGCCAGCCATGGCGTGAACCTCGGCGGCGACTTCTACGACCTCATCCGCCTCACCGACACCACCGCCGCGGCCGTCATCGGGGACGTGCAAGGCCATGACATGTCGGCAGCCGCCCTCATGGGCCTGGTCCGCATGGCCGTCCACTCCCACGCCACGGCGGGAGCCACGCCCGAGCAGGTCCTCACACGCACCGACCGCGACCTCGCCGACCTGAACGCCAGCCGCTTCGTCTCCTGCCTCTACGCCCATCTCGACCTCGCCCACCAGCAGGTCACCCTCGCCAGCGCCGGACATCCGCCACCGCTGCTTCGACACCCCGACAGCCGGGCCCATGCCGTCGCCGTCCGTCCCGGCCCGCCCCTCGGCATCGGTCTCGGCACCCACTCCTACCCGGTCACCACGCTGCCGCTGCGTCCGGGGGCGCTCCTCGCCCTCTACACCGACGGCCTCGTGGAGACCCCCGGCGTCGACATCGCCCAGACCATCGCTGACCTCGCAGACCGCCTCGGTGAGTGGAGCGGCCTTCCCTTGCACCAACTCGTGGACAGCCTCGTCCACCACACCCGCCAAGCCAGTCAACACACCGACGACATCGCCGTACTCCTGCTTCAACCGAACTGCGTCGCCGAGCTGTGATCGAACGAACCCAGTCGTTTCTGCTTCCTTGCCAGTCAACCTAGTCGTACGGGGGCGAGGGGCCGGGGGTGCTGGGTGACTGTACTGGCTGGGGTGAATCTTGCGTGGTGCGCACGAATCACCGCACCACCCGCGCTTCGATCGACGAGACCGAAGGCCACCGAGCCACCGATGACCAGCCGGTTGTCATCGTGTTGGTCGCCGCGGACCACGGAGAACCGGTACCGCACAAGGCCAAACCGCCGCGCCGGGAACAGCCGACCCGGCCGGCACGGTTGCATCGACCGAGGGACCGGCGCCGCACGGGCGGGGAACACGGAGACCACAAGGTCGGCCGCCCGCCAGGATCCGGGCCCCAGGATCGCGGTACGCCCACCGCGCACTCGGACCAAGACGTATTCCCGCAGGAGGACTGTTTCGTGATTGACCGGCCTTTGACGCTCATGGCAGTACACGCGCACCCCGACGACGAGGCCACCGGAACCGGAGGGGTCCTCGCGCGGTACGCGGCGGAAGGCATCCGCACGGTTCTCGTGACGTGTACCGACGGCGGTTGCGGTGACGGACCGGGGGGTGTCAAGCCCGGCGATCCCGGGCACGATCCGGCGGCGGTCGCCTTGATGCGCCGTCAAGAACTCGAGGCGAGCTGCGACGTCCTGAAAATCAGCGATCTGGAGATGCTGGACTATGCCGACTCCGGGATGATGGGCTGGCCGAGCAACGACGCCCCCGGATCCTTCTGGCAGACCCCCGTGCAGGAAGGCGCGGCCCGACTCGCGGAACTCATGCGGCACTACCGACCTGATGTGGTCGTCACCTACGACGAGAACGGCTTCTACGGCCACCCCGACCACATCCAGGCCCACCGCATCACGATGGCGGCGCTGGAGATGACCGCGCTGACACCGAAGGTGTACTGGACCACGATGCCCCGCTCGATGATGCAGCGGTTCGGCGAGATCATGCGCGAGTTCCATGAGGACATGCCGGAGCCGGATCCTGCCGAGGCCGCCGCGATGGCCGAGATAGGCCTCCCCGACGATGAGATCACCACGTGGGTGGACACCACCGCGTTCAGCGGTCAGAAGTTCGACGCGCTGGCCGCGCACGCCAGTCAGGGCGAGAACATCTTCTTCCTCAAGATGGGCACGGAGAGGTTCGGCGAGTTGATGGGCATGGAGACCTTCGTACGTGTCCAGGACGCCACGGGCGCGGCCGTACCCGAGAACGATCTCTTCGCCGGACTGCGCTGACCGCCCGTCCGACCGGCCGGGAACGCGCATCGACCGCACGCCGCGATCTAGCGGGTAACACACCCGGAGGCTTGTCCAAGCGAGTTCCGCTCCGGCAGCCCGCGTCCAGGCCCTCGCCGACGGCGTCGACGCGTGCCCGCACTTCCGACCCGAGGGCCTACCGTGCTCGTCCCCGAACCACCTGGCAACCGCACATTTGGGAGACCTGCGAGCTGCTGACGGAAGAAGCAGCGGGTCACGAGAGCGGTCTCCGACACCGACCGCGAGACCGTGCAGCAGTGAAGCCAGTCGCCCTGTCATCCGATCGAGGCGTTTGACACCGAACCTGGGCGTCCACGCCCTCGCCCGCCCCGACCGGCCGGTACCGCCGATGGCTGGTACCGCCGCGATCGGGGCGGTCGTGCAGCTGCCGGCCACCGCCATTGAGAAGGGCCGGGAGCTGTCCTCGACGATCGGCCTCCCGGCCGACACCGCCTACCGTCTGCTGCCGGCCTGACGGCGGGGGTGGTCGGCGGCTAGCTCAGATGCCGGGTGAAGAACTGGGCCGCGGCGTCCCCCGCGAACTGCGGGACGCCGGTGTGCCCGCCCAGATTGGCGTGCAGCGTCTTCTCCTTGGAACCGAAGGCGTCGAACAGGTCCAGGGCCTGCTGCCGGTCGTTCCCTTCGTCGTCCCACTGGAGCAGGACGTGCAGCGGAATGGTGACCTGCCGGGCCTCCTCGAACATGGCGCGAGGCACGAAACTCCCGGCGAACAGAACGGCGGCCGAGATGCGCGGCTCGACCACAGCCAGCCGGATCCCGATGGCCATCACTCCCCCCGAGTACCCGACCGGGCCGCCGATCTCGGGCAGCGAAAGGAGGGCGTCCAGGGTGGTCTGCCATTCCGGGACCGCCTTTTCGACCAGCGGGAGGACGAGCCGGTCCACGATCTCGTCGTCGACCGGCTCGCCGGCCTCCAGCGCCCGACGCAGGTCGGCGCGGGCCTGCTCGGCGGCGGCGGAACGGGGCCGGTCACCGCTTCCGGGAAGCTCGATGGTGGCCGCGGCGAAGCCCTCCGCCGCGGATTGCCGGGCCCGGGCCGCCAGTCGGGGGTACATCCTGTGCAGTCCGCCGGGGTGGCCGAGCAGGATCAGCGGGGCCGGTGCAGCGGATTCAGGCGTCCACAGGGTGCCGGGGATCTCGCCGAGGGTGAATTCGCGTTCGAGGACGCCGCTGCCGAGGTGCTGTTCGGAAGTGAATTGCATGGTCGTGCCTTTCGGGAGTGCTCGTGAACGGCGCTCCCGGACGACCTATCGCCCGACCGTGACCCCGGAGGGAAGCACCCATGTCGATACTGTGTTCACGGGTACCACCTCCTCGTTCTCGCACGGCCTCCGGAAAGCTAGCAGTGGTCGCCGTGGTCCGCCAACGGGTTTTTGCGGAGGCTCCCGCGGCCGGATGCCACGGAGCCGCTCGCCCAAAGGCCAAGGCCGTGTGGGGGGCTTCGGGGAGGCGGGGGCCTGCCGCGCGGGCGGTTTTGGGCCTGGACATCCGCTCTCAGCCCGCGTGGACGCCACCTTCGGTGCGGGAGGCTCCCTCGGGCGCCGCCATGTCCTGTGTGCCGGTGACGCCGAGCAGCTCGAGCTGAGCGGCGCCCTCGGTACCGGGCGGGGCCGTGAACCACAGGAGGCGCTGGCGGCCGTCCTCGCCCGAGGCGCCGGCGAATCCCGGCTTCAGCGCGTCGGCAGGCACCGCGGCCGGCTGTGCCACCGTGCACGGCGGCTGGTACGAGGTGGCGGCCGAATTCCGCACGAGGGGAAACGGTTCGGGCGAAGGTCCGGGAATCACCTTCGTCAATGCCTTCGAGCTGCCTTCCGAGCGGATCGATGCATTCCTGCCGCACTGGCTCGGCCGCGCAGAGCTGATGAGCAGGGCGCCCGGCTTCCGGGACAACCGGCTGCACCGCGCGGTGGACCCGGACACCCGCTTCCAGCTGGTCGGCGTCGCGCACTGGGACAGCCCCGACGCATGGCGCACAGCACGCAACGACCCGCGCTTCCGACAACGCCTTCCACCTCCCCCGAGTTCGCCCTGCCCGACCCCGCACTCTTCCGGGTTGTCGCCGAGTTCTGACCATCGAATTCTCTGGCGCACGGTCGATACGATCCCGCCATGACTGCTGACGGGCGCATCAAGCAAGCCGAACTCCTTTACGAACGCGCCGTGTTCGGCGGTGACAGCAGTGCGCTGGCGTCCGCCGACCGGAGCCTCGACGAGGTCGAGGCGGACCTTGCACTGGCTCGCGGCCGGGTGATCCACGCCCGCTTCCTGGAGGAGAGGGTCGAGGATGCGCGCGAGCTTGAGCTCTTCGAGCGTGCGGCGGAGCTGTACGGGCGGCTCGGTGACGTACGGGGCGAGGGCGAGGCGGTGTTCTGGGTCGGCACCTTCCACCAAGTGGTCCGCGACGACACCGACACCGCCGTGCCCGCCTTCGAACGTGCCCTCGACCTCGCCACCCGGGCCGGTGACCGGCTGACGACGTCCTACGCGTTGCGGCACCTCGGCTTCGCCGACCACATGGCCGGCCGCCTGGACGAGGCTCGTGCGCACTTCGAGGAGTCCACCCGCCTGCGCCGGGAGCTGGGGTTCCTGGCGGGGGTGGCGGCGAACCTGATCGGGCTGGCTCATCTGGCCGCCCAGCAGGAGCGGCAGGATGACGCGGCGGCGCTGCTCAAGGAAGCGACGGAGTTGGCCGAGACTTCCGACTCCCACGGCGTGCTGCGCTGGGTCGCGGGAGCTCGCGAGGAGCTCAGCCTGCCGTGAGCTGCATCTGACGGTGCATGCGCAGATGCGGGATCTCCAGGCCTTACGCATCGGATCGCCGTCGACACGGCAACCGAGTTGACGGCGATCCGCTGAAATCGCAGCACGAAGGGTGTTGGCCGACTCATTCGAACGTCTATCATCCGTGCTTGCCGAAGAGCCGACCAACGTTCGATATCGCGAACATTCCCGAGCCGCTACGTCAAGCCCAGCAGGGAGCGCTGATCCGGCATGTCCTGGCGGATTCGAGAACTTCCACCCCGCCATCGCCATCGCCATCGCCATCAAGGCCCTGTCCACCAGGCAACGCTTCGAAGGCTGCCGACGGGCGCCGGTCCGCGCACACCCAGAGGTTCCCACGCCGCGTCGCGCACCAGGGCGGCCCCCGCGCACAGCGACCTCGGCTGCCGCGGGTGGCGCTGCCGGCGGCCGCCGGTCCACGAGCCGCCTTCCCCGCCGGCCGCGCAGGCAGCGGCACGTCAGTGGCCTGGCCGCACCACCGCGCTCAGGGAACCGGAGCGCAGCAGTCGGCAACCCCCACGTCACCACCCGGCGGCACGAAGCGCCGGCCCTGCCCCATCCCCGCTCCCCCGATCAAGGAACAGGTGAACGATGCCCTCCTCATTCAGCAGACGACGCCTCATGCAGGCGGCCGGAGCCACGCTCGCCGCCTCCGCGGCCGGTCCTCTCGTCGGCGTCTCTCCCGCCCGGGCGGCCGTCCCTCCCGCCCGTGCCGACATCGGGGTCTCCGCGTACTCCTTCGACTTCGGCCAGGTGCGGCTGACCGCGAGCCGGTGGCTGGACAACCAGAACCGTACGGCCGCCTACCTGCGGTTCGTGGACGTGGACCGGCTGCTGTACACCTTCCGCGCCAACCACAAGCTTTCCACGGCCGGCGCCGCCGCCAACGGCGGCTGGGACGCGCCCGACTTCCCCTTCCGCAGCCACGTGCAGGGACACTTCCTCACCGCCTGGGCGCAGCTGTACGCCGTCACCGGGGACTCGGTCGCCCGCAGCAAGGCGGTCTACATGGTGGCGGAACTGGCCAAGTGCCAGGCCAACAACAGCGCCGCCGGATTCACCACCGGCTATCTCTCCGGCTATCCCGAGTCCGACTTCACCGCCCTCGAACAGGGCACCCTGAGCAACGGCAACGTGCCGTACTACACGATCCACAAGACGCTCGCCGGGCTGCTGGACGTGTGGCGCCTGATCGGCATCACGCAGGCCCGGGACGTCCTGCTGGCTCTGGCGGGCTGGGTCGACACCCGCACCGGCCGGCTCACCGGTCAGCAGATGCAGGCGATGCTGGGCGTGGAGTTCGGCGGCATGAACGACGTGCTGTGCGATCTCTACCAGCAGACGGGCGACACGCGGTGGCTCACCGCCGCCCAACGCTTCGACCACGCCGCCGTGTTCGACCCGCTGGCCGCCAACCTGGACCAGTTGGGCGGGCTGCACGCCAACACCCAGGTCCCCAAGTGGATCGGCGCCCTGCGCGAGTACAAGGCGACCGGCACCACCCGCTACCGGGACATCGCCACCAACGCGTGGAACATCGCCGTCGGCACCCACACCTACGCCATCGGCGGCAACAGCCAGGCGGAGCACTTCCGCGCGCCGAACGCGATCGCCGCCTACCTGAAACAGGACACCTGCGAGAGCTGCAACACGTACAACATGCTCAAGCTCACCCGCGACCTGTACGCGGTGACCCCGGACCGGGCCGCGCTGTTCGACTTCTACGAGCGGGCCTGGCTGAACCACATGATCGGTCAACAGAACCCGGCGGACGCCCACGGCCACGTCACCTATTTCACCCCGCTCAACCCGGGCGGCCGACGCGGTGTGGGCCCGGCCTGGGGCGGAGGCACCTGGAGCACCGACTACGGCACCTTCTGGTGCTGCCAGGGCACCGGCCTTGAGATGCACACCCGGCTGATGGACTCCATCTACTTCCGCAACGACACCACGCTCACCGTGAACCTGTTCGTGCCGTCCGTGCTCACCTGGTCCCAGCGCGGAATCACCGTCACCCAGACCACCTCGTACCCCACCGGCGACACGACGACGTTGACGGTCACCGGCAGCGCCGCCGGAGCGTGGGCGCTGCGCATCCGCATTCCCGGCTGGACCACCGGCGCCACGATCAGCGTCAACGGCGTGGCGCAGAACATCGCCACCACCCCCGGCACCTACGCCACCCTGAGCCGCACCTGGGCGTCCGGCGACACCGTCACCGTCCGCCTTCCCATGCGGGTCGTGTTGCGGGCCGCCCCCGACAACGCGAACACCGCCGCGGTCACCTACGGACCGGTCGTGCTGGCCGGCGACTACGGAGACAGCACGCTCAGCACGCTCCCGCTGCTCAACACCGCCAGTATCGCGCGCACCAGCAGCACGTCGCTCGCCTTCACCGCGACCGCGGGCGGCTCCGCCGTCGATCTGGGCCCGTTCCACGACGCGCACGGCTTCAACTACACCGTCTACTGGAACACCGCAGGCATCGCCTCCGTACACCTCGTCAACGTAGCCAGCAATCTGGTGCTGGGCGTCCAGGACATGTCCACCGCCGACGGCGGCCTCGCCCTTCAGTGGACCGACAGCGGCACCGCCGACCACGACTGGGAGATGATCACAGACGGGACGGCGGTCCGCTTCCGGAACGTCCACAGTGGCAAGGTCCTCGGTGTGCTGAACATGTCCACCGCGGACAACGCGAGCGTGCTCCAGTGGACGGACAACGGCACCGCGGACCATCAGTGGACGCTGCTCGACCAGGGCGACGGCACCTACAAGATCCGCAATGTGCACAGCGGCAAGCTGCTCGCCATCGCGGGCAACTCCACCGCCGTCGGGGCCTTCGCGGTCCAGGCGCCCGACGACGGCACCGCCGACAACCGGTGGCGCATCGCGAGCGCCTGACAGGGGTCGCGGGTTCCGTGGCTGTCCGGCGCCGGCCCGGACAGCCACGGCCGTCGTGCGCCCCGGGGCCACCGCTCCGGACCAGAGGCTCCCGGGCGAGAGCATCGCGCGACGGCCGCAGGCGAGGAGTTCACAGAGGCGATCGAGCAGATCATCGGCCACGGTGAGTACTGACCCTAATGATGGTTCGTCATCTACATTGTTCGCCCGGTCACTTGAGCGAGGAAGGCGAGGGAGAGGCATGGATGTCGGCGCCGAAGGCCGTGGCCCGGGGGTGGCAGCCATGCTGCGGGGGTTTCGGGCGCCCGGCCTCGCCCCCTGGGCGCACCTGTACGAGCCACCGGCGCCGCTCCGGCCCGGGGCGCCGCACACCGTGTTCCTCGGCGTGTCCACGATCCTGATCGACGACGGTGACACGGCGATCCTCACCGACGGGTTCTTCAGCCGTCCCGGACTGCTGCGCGTGCGTTTCGGCCGGGTGCGACCGGACCGCGCTCGCATCACCGCGGCCCTGCGCCGGGCCGGTATCGATCGCCTCGACGCGGTGTTCGTCGTCCACTCGCACTACGACCATGCCCTGGACGCCCCCGAGGTGGCCGCGGCCACCGGCGCCCGTCTCATCGGCTCCGCCTCGACCCGCAACATCGCCGCCGGGCACGGCTTCCCCGACGACAGTTTCCAACTGGTCGTCACCGGCGAGCCGTTCACGATCGGGCGCTTCACACTCACCGCCCTGCCCGCCCGGCACAGCCCCGGTGATCTGGCCCCCGGCCGGATCGACCGCCCCCTGAGTCCTCCGGCCCGCGCCACGGCCTACCGGACCGGCGACTGCTACACCCTGCACATCCGGCACGGCGAACGCGAACTCCTCGTCCACGCCAGCGCCCACAGCCTGCCCGGCGCTCTCGACGGCCGCCGCGCCGACACCGTGTACCTGGGGATCGGCGCGCTCGGCAAGCAGGACGAGGCGTTCCGAGAGGAGTACTGGGACCGGTTGGTCACGGCGACGGGTGCCCGGCGCGTCGTGCCCGTTCACTGGGACGACTTCACCCGCCCCCTCGACCGGCCGCTGCGGCCCTTCCCCGCCTTCTTCGACGACTTCACCGCCACCATGAGCTTCCTGTCCCGCAAGGCCGAACGCACGGGGGTCGCCCTGGCCCTGCCCGTGGTGGGTCGACGAGCCGACCCGTGGCCGTCCTGACCCGGACGCTCTGGTGGCTCGACTCGCCGGGGTAAGCAAGTGTGACAAACTCAACCCCTCCCTCAGCCCTCCGAGGACGCCCTGTATGAAGGTCCACCACCTCAACTGCGGCACCATGCATCCGCCCGGCTCCCGGCTCGTCTGCCACGTCCTGCTGATCGAGACGGCGAACGGCCTGGTGCTCGTCGACTCCGGCTACGGGCTCGGTGACATCGCCGACCCCAAGCGGCGCGTCGGACCTGTGCGGCACCTCGTGCGGCCGGTGTTCGCCCCCGACGAGACGGCCGTCCGGCAGGTCGAGAGACTCGGGTTCCGCCGGGACGACGTCCGCCATATCGTTGTCACCCACTTCGACGTCGACCACATCGGCGGCCTCTCCGACTTCCCCGACGCCCAGGTCCACCTGACGGCGGACGAGGCGCGCGGAACCGTTCACTCCCCCTCCTGGCGCGAGCGGATCCGCTACCGGCCGTTGCAGTGGGCGCACGGCCCGAACCTCGTCGAGCACCGCCCCGACGGCGACAGATGGCGCGGGTTCGCCGCGGCCCGGGAACTCGACATGATCGCTCCCGGCATCGTCCTGATCGCCCTCCCGGGCCACACCCGCGGCCACGCCGCCGTGGCGGTCGACGCCGGCACACGCTGGCTCCTGCACGCCGGTGACGCCTTCTACCACCACGGCACCCTGGGCGACCGTTCCGCGATTCCGGCGTCCCTGCGCGGGATGGAAACCTTCATCGCGTACGACGGGAAGCAGGTCCGCGACAACCACGCCCGCCTGGCCGAGCTGTACCGGCAGGACGACCCCGACCTCACGATCGTCAACGCCCACGACCCCGTCCTCTACGAGAAGGCGCGGGCGAGCGCGTAACGAGGAGAGCGTCGAACGGCGGGAGAGGAAGGGTGACCCCATCCGGCTGGTGCCCCGCTCCCGAACAGTCTGTCTGCACTCCCCCGGGCCGAGGGACGGCGAGACTTGGGACGACTCGCCGTACCTTCTCATCCCGGCCGGCAGCCCACGGCGGCCGGTCCCGACGCGGACACCCACCCGCCAGGTTTCACAACACGACGGAGAACCATGACCGCCGACGGCACGGCCCCCGACACCGGCCCGCAAGTACACGCCGCCACGCTCCTGCGCCGCCCCAAGCTGTGGCTGGTGCCCACGATCCTCACCGGACTGCTCGCCCTGCTGCTGTCGCTGCTGTACATGGGCGGCATCGTCAACCCGCAGCGCGACCTGCACGACCTGCCGATCGCACTCGTCAACAGCGACACCGGCAAGCCGCCGACCGGGCAGAAACAGAACCTCGGCACCCAGGTGGCCGCGGCCATCACCTCGGACACCTCGAGCGACACGGCCGACTGGCGGCAGCTGACCCCGGCCCAGGCCCAGGACGAGCTGAACTCGGGCAAGGTCTACGGCGCCCTGGTCATCCCCGCGGACTTCACCGACTCCGTCGCCGCACTCACCAGCGCGAACGCGACCGCGCGACCCACGATGACCGTGCTGACCAACCCCGCCAAGGGCAGCCTCGGTTCCTCCCTCGCGAGCAAGATCACCACTACGGCGGCCCAACAGGCCTCCCACAACATCGGCAAACAGCTGACGGCCGCCGCCTCGGGAGCGAACTCCACGGCCAAGCTGCTGCTCGCCGACCCGGTGAACGTCGTCACCCAGGTCGGCCACCCCCTGGGCGCCAACAGCGGCCTCGGTCTGAGCGCCTTCTACTACACCCTGCTGCTCGTGCTGGCCGGCTTCATGGGCGGCAACGTCATCAGCAACGGCGTGGACACCGCTCTCGGTTACGCGGACAACGAGATCGGCCCCTGGCACACCCGGCTGCCCACGGTGCCGATCAGCCGCTCCCAGACGTTGCTGCTGAAGATGGCCATGACGGCCGGCATCACGGTCCTCAGCGTGTCCCTCGTACTGCTCGCCTGCGTCAGCGCCCTCGGGATGGACGCCACCCACATCCCACTGCTGTGGATCTACTCCTACTGCGCGGCCCTCGCGGTCGGCCTCGGCGTCCAGGCCATCAACGCGGCCTTCGGCGGGATCGGCCAGCTGGTGTCCATGTTCGTGTTCATCGTGCTCGGCCTGCCCTCGTCAGGCGCCACCGTTCCGCTCCAGGCCGTCCCCGACTTCTACCGCTTCCTGTCCCACTTCGAGCCCATGCGCCAGCTCAGCGACGGCGTCCGCGCCATCCTCTACTTCGACGCACGCGGCGACGCCGGACTCACCCGTGCCTGGACCATGATCGCCATCGGCGCGGCCATCGGTCTCCTCTTCGGCTTCGCGATGACCACGTACTACGACCGCAGGGGCCACAAACGCCTCACCCCGCAGCCCGCTTGAGCAATGCGCTCAGGTAGTTGAGAGCCCGCTCCGGGCGGCCGAAGAAACGCAGGTCCCGCCGCATCCTGGTGCTCGGCACGGTCGGCGCCTTAGCCTTCGGCGCGAGCGTCGCGGCGCTGGCCTCGGCGACCGCGCCACTCGCGGCGAAGGCCGCCGACTGTTCGTCCGGCGTCGTCTTCACCCGGTCGGACAGCCCCGCGGCGGTCGGCGACAACCCCCGGCACGTGGTGGCCGGCGACCTCGACGGCGACGGGAACACGGACGTCGTCGCGGCCGACAACGACGCCGACTCGCTGTCCGTACTGCTCGGCAACGGTGACGGCACCTTCGGCACGGCCACCACGTACGCGGTGGGCGACAAGCCGTACCAGTCCGTCATCGCCGACTTCGACGCCGACGGCAACCCGGACATCGCCACCGCCGACTCGGCGACGTCACGGAGTACACCAGCGTCGCCCGACTCCGTCTCCGTCTTCCAGGGCACGTCGGGCGGTGAGCTGACCGGACCGAGCGAGCTGGCGGCGGACGGCGCCTACGAGGCGACGGCGGCCGATCTGACGTCCGACGGCACGCAGGACCTCGTGGTGGCGAGCAGCGGCAGCGACCAGCTGGACATCTTCACCGGCTCCTGCGGCTGAGCACCCACCCGCACCTCCACCGGGCGTGGCCCCGCCGGTGGGGGTGCGGCCGCCAAGTGCGTGAGCCGTAGCGGGCCTCGCCCGCACCGGGGCGGGCGCGCAAGCTTCGCCCGTCGTTCACCGGCCGTCCGACTCCACGGAGGAGTGCTGTTCGGCCTGCGCAGGGACCGTCATGCCGCCTTGCCCATGACAACTTCGGGATGGAACCTCGTGACTGCATCGATCGCCCGCCGTCGGCGCCGTGGTCTTACCCGGTTCCTCGTCGCCGGACCGCTGCTCACTGTCGGTGCCCTGACCGGCGTCCCTGCCGCCCACGCCGCAGCCGCCGACGACATCCGCGTCAACGAGGTCGTGACCACCGGCGACGTCAACGACTCGATCGAGCTCTACAACAAGGGCACCGCCACGCTCGACGTCTCGGGCTGGATCCTCAAGGACAACGACAACAGCTGAAAAGGGGCCGACCGCCAGTTGCCCTCCATTGCCAGGAGCGCATGCGGCGGCGGGAGGGACGTAGTACCCCTGAACAGTCCGGGATCCGTGTCCGTTCTCATGTGGAGTCGTCGATGGCCGTTCGCCGTGTCATGCCCGTCATCCAGTCGGAGGCTGTACAGGAGAGCCGTGAGTTCTATGGCCTGCTGGGCTTCGAGGAAGTCATGAATCTGGGCTGGATCACGACGCTTGCCTCGCCGTCCACTCCGGCGGCGCAGGTCAGCATCATGAGCAGCGACAAAGCCGCCCCCGTCACCCCCGACATGAGCGTCGAAGTCGACGACGTCGACGCGGCCTACGCGCTGATGCGGGACAGTGGCGCGGAGATCGTTCACCCCCTACGGGACGAGGAGTGGGGAGTACGGCGGTTCTTCGTGCGCGACCCCAATGGCCGCGTGGTCAACGTGCTGAGCCACCGCTGAGGCTTCGCGCACCATGAGGACGGTGTCGGTCATTTCGGCGCAGGGGGTACAGGGGGCACAGGGGGCACAGCGGCGCGCCTTCACAGCGTGACCAGGTGTTCTCGGACGCGGCCCGGCAAGAGGAGGCCCTGTGACGGCGTCGGCGAAGAACGGAAGTCCGTTCGCTCAGGAGAGTGATTCCGAGCGGGACCCGAACCGGTGGCGGGCTCTGTGGGTCACTCTGGTGGCCGGTTTCATGAGCCTGCTGGACGTGACGATCGTGGCGGTCGCCCTGCCCACCGTCCAGCGCGAGCTGCACGCTTCCGCCGCCCAGGTGCAATGGGTGGTCTCCGGATATGCCCTCACCTTCGCCCTCGCTCTGGTCACCGCAGGCCGCCTCGGTGACGCCCTCGACCGACGCCGCATCTTCCTGCTGGCCCTGAGCAGCTTCGTGATCTTCAGCGCGGCCTGCGGCGCCGCCCCCGACATCACCTGGCTGGTGGTGGCCCGCCTCGCCCAGGGGTTGGCGGCCGGCTTCATGGCTCCGCAGAACTCCGCGCTCATCCAGCAGATGTTCCGCGGCGCCGAGCGCGGACGGGCCTTCGGATTCTTCGGTGCCACCGTCGGCATCTCCTCGGCCGTCGGCCCGCTCACCGGCGGCGCCATCCTGGCGCTGGCCTCCGGCTCCGAGGGCTGGCGCTGGATCTTCTACGTCAACGTCCCCATCGGCATTCTCGCCGTCCTGCTCGGCCGCCGTCTGCTGCCCCGCACCCGGCCGACCGGCCGGGGACACGTGGACGTGCCCGGCGTCGTGCTCCTCGGCCTCGGCGTCCTCGCGCTCATGTATCCGCTGGTCCAGGCGGACTCAGGCGGGCTGAGCCGCCTGTGGTGGCTGTTCCTCCTCGGCGCCGCGCTGCTCGGCGTCTTCGTGTGGTGGCAGCGCCGTCTCGTCGCCCGTGACGCCCAGCCACTGCTCGATCCTCGGCTGTTCAGCACCGTGCGCGGCTATGCCGTCGGCGCCGGGGTCGGCACCCTGTACTTCATCGGCTTCAGCGGGGTATGGCTGGTCTTCGCCCTCTTCTACCAGCGCGGGCTCGGCTTCTCGCCGCTGCGGTCGGGCCTCGCCGTGACACCCTTCGCCATCGGATCGGCGAGTGCTGCCGTCATCGCCGGCAGACTGGTGGACCGTTTCGGCCGGCTGCTCACCGTGTGCGGCCTCACGGGCGTGATCACCGGCCTGGGCGGTGCCGCGCTGCTGCTCCGCTTCGCACCCCTCGACATCGCCCCCTGGGCAGCCGCCCCGCTGCTGTTCCTCGGCGGCATCGGCGGCGGCTTCGTGGTCTCGCCGAACATCACCATGACCCTGCGGGACGTGCCCGTGCGGATGGCGGGCGCGGCGGGCGGCGCCCTCCAGACCGGTCAACGTCTCGGCGCCGCGGTGGGCACCGCGGCCCTGCCTGGCCTGTACTACCTGGCGCTCGGAGCGGGCGACGACTACCGCGGCGCCCTCGCCGTCGCACTGGTCGCCGCCCTGGCGGGCATGGGAGCGTCGCTGGCCCTCGCGACCGTCGACTGGCGGCGCGACCGGCGGACACGGCGGCCCCACGAGAAGTGTCCGGACGAGGTCGCTCATGATCCCTTGCACTCCCGCCAGTCCTGATCTGCGGGCCACGTCGTCGGGCGGAGAGCGGCCTGTCGAAGGCGGTGGCAGCGGGCCGGCCGGCCGTCGGCTGCGGAGGGGCAAGCCTGTCGGCGGAAAGGGGGCGACGGGCCCGACGACGGCGTGCCCGGCCGGGATCTGGGGGGCCGGGGCGCGCCACGCAGTGCCAGGGCGCCCGAAGTCGGCGACACATCGCCGACGTCAGCCGCACGGGCCGCCGGTCCAGGGTCTCGGTGAAACCCGCCGCCGCCAGTGCGGCCACCACGTCGGGCTCCTGGTCCAGGCGGTGCATCAGGTCCAGGTCCCGGTGCTCGCGGGTCTGCTCCCCCACCAGGGGCGTCGATGCCCCAGCCGCCCCCGATCCAGGTGTCGGCACCCGCGCGCCGCAGCAGCAGCGCCGACCCGGACAGCGCGTCCTCCGCCGTCATCATCGCGGCAGCCTCACGGTCCTTCGCGCGCGACGGCGGGTCCACCGCCCCGCGGCGCCGGGCCGGTGGCGGGAAGGCCCCGACCCGGCCCGGCGACGGTGTGCGCGTCGCTCATGCGCGCAGCCAGATCGCGGTGTCGCCCGGTAGCCGGCCTGCGGCATCCAGGGGGCCGCTGGCGAGCAGGACGTGATCGTGCTCGGGGAGGGCGGCCGGAGCAGCGGCCAGGTTGACCACGCAGACCAGGCCGGGCGCCCGGCGGAACGCGAGAACCCCGGCGGGGGCGGGCAGCCACTCCAGGGGGCCGTCGCCGAGGCCCGCCTCGGTACGGCGCAGCCGCAGAGCGGTGCGGTAGAGGACCAGCATCGAGCCGGGGTCGGCGGCCTGGAGGTCGGCGGCGTACGCGGACCACCCAGCGGGTTGCGGCAGCCAGGGTTCGGTGCGCGAGCCGAAGCCCGCGTACAAGGCGTCGGCGGTCCACGGCAGCGGGACCCGGCAGCCGTCGCGGCCGGGGTCGGCGCCGCCGGAGCGGAAGTGCATCGGGTCCTGGATGCGCTCGCGCGGGATGTCCGCCTCGGGCAGGCCGAGTTCCTCGCCCTGGTAGAGGTAGACCGAGCCGGGCAGTGCGAGGGTGAGGAGGGCGGCGGCGCGGGCCCGGCGGGTGCCGAGCGCCAGGTCGGTCGGGGTGCCGTACTCCTTGGTCGCGAAGTCGAATCCGGTGTCCGCACGGCCGTAGCGGGTGACCGTGCGCGTCACGTCGTGGTTGCACAGCACCCAGGTGGCGGGCGCGCCGACCGGGGCGTGCTCGGCCAGGGTGTCGTCGATCGCCGCGCGCAGCCGGTCCGCGTCCCAGGGGCAGGCCAGGAAGTTGAAGTTGAAGGCGGTGTGCAGTTCGTCGGGGCGCAGATAGCGGGCGAAGCGCTCGGCGTCCGGCAGCCAGACCTCCCCGACGAAGACGCCGCCGTAGGCGTCTGCGACGCTCCGCCAGGAGCGGTAGATCTCGTGCAGTTCGTCGCGGTCGATGTACGGGTGGGGGTCGCGGCCCTCGACGAAGTCCGGCAGGTCGGGGTCCTTGGCGGGCAGGGCGGCCGAGTCGATGCGGACGCCGGCCACTCCCCGCTCGAACCAGAAGCGCAGGACGTCCTCGTGCTCCTCGCGGACCGCCGGGTGGGCCCAGTTGAGGTCGGGCTGCTGGGGGGTGAACAGGTGCAGGTACCACTCGCCGTCCTCGACCCGGGTCCAGGTCTGGCCGGCGAACTGCGACGGCCAGTCGTTGGGCGGCAGTTCGCCGTGCTCGCCGCGTCCGGGGCGGAAGTGGAACAGCTTGCGCTCGGGGCTGCCGGGTCCGGCGGCGAGCGCGGCCCGGAACCAGGGGTGCTGGTCGGAGACGTGGTTGGGGACGATGTCGACGATGGTGCGGATGCCGAGGGCCCGGGCCTCTCCGATCAGCTTCTCGGCCTCGTCGAGGGTGCCGAAGGCGGGGTCGATGGTGCGGTAGTCGGCGACGTCGTAGCCGCCGTCGGCGAGCGGGGAGAGGTACCAGGGGGTGAACCAGATGGCGTCGACGCCGAGTTCGGCGAGGTAGGGCAGTCTCGCCCGTACGCCCGCCAGGTCCCCGGTGCCGTCGCCGTCGCCGTCGGCGAAACTGCGGGGGTACACCTGGTAGATGGCAGCGCCACGCCACCAGTCGTCCGAGGGGGCCGAGGTCTTGTCGGGGTGCGGGGCTGCCACGTGACGGTCCTTTCGGGGCAGGGGTGGTTCTCCGCCGCCGCCCCGGACAGCGGGGCGTCGAGGACGGGGCGGCGGCGGAGGATCGGAAGGGGTACCGACGGGCCGGGCGGGCGCGACGCCCACGGCCGGCGGGAGGAGCCGGGGGACGCCGGTGACGGGAGGGGAGGTCGGATTCAGCCCTTGAGGCCGCCCGCGGTCAGTCCGCTCATGATGTTGCGCTGGAAGACCAGGAACAGCAGCAGCGTCGGCAGGGACGCGATGGTGAGGGCGGCGATCAGCACGTTCTCGGGCACGCTGGTGGCGAGCGAGTAGATGCCGACGGCGAGGGTCTGGCCGGTCGGGTCGGGCAATACCAGCATCGGCCAGAGGAAGTCCTTCCAGACGCCGACGACCGCGAAGATGGACACCACGCCGAGGATGGGCCGGGAGATGGGCAGGACGACGGACCACAGGACGCGCAGCGGGCCCGCCCCGTCCATGGAGGCGGCGTCCAGGAGTTCCTTGGGGATGGAGTCGAAGAACCGCTTCAGCAGGAATATGTTGAAGGCGTTGGTCACCGAGGGCAGCCAGATCGCCCAGGGCGAGTTGAGCAGGTTGCGCTCGACGATCGGCATGTCCAGCACGGTGAGGTACTGCGGGACGACGAGGACGGTCGCCGGGATCATCAGGGTGACGAGCATCATCCCGAGGATCGCCTTGCCGAGGACGGGCCGCAGCCTGGACAGGGAGTAGGCGGCGGCGACGTCCAGCACCAGCTGGAAGGCGAGCGCGCCGAACGCGTAGTACAGGGTGTTGAGGAGCAGGCGGGCGAGGTCCATCACCTCCCAGGCCCGCTGGTAGTTCTCCGGGTGGACGGAGCCGGGCACCCAGGTCGGGGGTGTCTGGACGGCTTCCTGGGTGGTCTTGAGCCCGCCGGACACCATCCAGTAGAGCGGGCCGAGGAAGGCCAGCGTGAACAGGACGACGACGAGCGCGAAGCACAGCCAGTACAGCAGCCTGCCGCGCGGACGGGCGAGGGCGGCGGGCGAGATGAGCGTGCGTGTGGACATGTCCGTGTCTCCCCCGGTCCTACTCTTCGGTGGCGTGGTTGAGCCTGGCGTACACGGCCGAGAAGACGGCCAGCGTGACGAGCAGGATCAGGCCGAGCGCCGCCGCGGCACCGTAGTTGTTGAAGTTGAAGGCGTACTGGTAGATCAGGTGGACGACGGTCGTGGTGGACCCCTCGGGTCCGGCGCCGCCGGTCAGCAGGAAGGGCTCGATGAAGACCTGCATCGTGGCGATGATCTGCATGAGCAGCATCAGCGCCAGGATCAGCCGGGTCTGCGGGATCGTCACGTGCCACACCTTGCGCAGCAGGCCGGCCCCGTCGAGTTCGGCGGCCTCGTACAGTTCGCCCGGGACGCTCTGGAGCGCGGCCAGGTAGATGAGGGTCGCGCCGCCCATGTTCATCCAGGTGGAGGCGACGACGACGGAGAGCATCGCGGTGTCGGGGTCCTGGAGCCACTGCTGCGCGGGTACGCCGAAGACGTCCAGCACCTCGTTGAACATGCCGTACCCGGGGTCGTAGAGGTACTTGAAGAGCAGTACCGACGCGGTGGGCGGCAGCATGACGGGCAGGTAGACCAGGAGCCGCAGATAGCCCTGGCCGTGCCGGAACTCGTTGATGACGAGGGCCGTGACGAAGGGGACGGCGAAGCCCAGGACGAGTGCCAGGGCCGTGAACCAGAGGGTGTTGCGCCAGGCCTGGCCGAAGGCGGGGTCGTTCCAGATGGTGACGAAGTTGTCCCAGCCGGTCCAGCTGACCTGGCCGTCCTCGGTCTTCTGGAAGGCCAGCAGGAACTCGCGGACGATCGGGTACCAGGAGAAGAAGGCGAAGCAGAGCACCGCGCCGATGAGGAATCCGTGGGCGGTGACATTGCGGCGCAGGGCCTTGCCGAGGCCTCCGGCCGGGGGCCGGACGGCGCCGGCACGCGGCCGGCGGGGACGGCGTTCCTTGGCCGCCGGGTCCTGGGTGAGGGTGGGGGCCGACATGGGTGCTCCTCGGTCGGACTGCGGTGTCGCCGGACGGGACGGTCCGGATGCGTGACGTGGGCGGACGGGCGCCGGGCCCGCCGGGTGGGGGCGGCGCCGTGGGCACGCTCGCGAGCCGGGCGGTGGGAGACCGCCCGGCCCCGCGGGGGTCACTGGTTGGCGAGGACCTGGTTCACCTGGGTCTCCGCCGTCGACAGGAGCTTGTCGATGTCGGCGTCCTTGTTGGTGAGGATGCCGGACATCACGTTGTCGAGGACCTTGTAGATCTCCTGCGCCTTCGGCGGCTCGGCCTTGCCCGGGACCGGGTTGTCCATGAAGGCCTTGAAGTTCTGCACCGGCATGGTGGCGAACTGCTGACGGGCGGCGTCGTCCTTGGTCTTGCTGTCGTTCAGCCACAGGTTGGGCTGCGGGAGTCCGACGGGGAGGCTGTCGGCCTTGGTGCGCTCCCAGTCGTACTGGCCCTTGCCGACGGTGGTGAACTTGAAGTTGAGCCAGGCGATCGCCGCCTTGACCTTGTCGGACGAGATGCCCTTCTTGATCATGTAGTTGTTGCCTCCGGCGAGGGTGTTCTTGCCGCCGGGGATCGGGCCCATGCCGAAGTTCTCGTACTTGGCGCCGAGTTGCTGGACCATGTAGGTCACGTCGTCGGGCGCGGCGAGGAACATGCCGAGCTTGTCGGTGGCGATCTGCTTCTGGAGGTCGCCCCACTTCAGCAGCTGGGTCTTGCCCATGGCGTCGTCCTCCCAGCGCATCGCGTGGAGGTTCCGGGCGACCTGCTTGCCGATCGCGTCGTTGAACGCGGCCTTCGTGCCGGAGGCGTCGACGACCTCACCGCCGAGGCTGTACATCTGCGCGGTGAAGTGCCACCCGCCGGTGTTGCCCGCGCTGTACTCGCCGAAGCCGGCCACGCCGCCGCCGAGTCCGGCGATCCTCTTGGCCGCCGCCCGGACGTCCTCCCAGGTGGCGGGCGGGGTGTCGGGGTCGAGCCCGGCCTCCTCGAAGAGCGAGCGGTTGATGAGCAGGCCCATCCGGTAGTTGCTGGTGGGCAGGCCGTAGAGCTTGCCGTCCTTCTTGAGCGAGCCGAGGACGTCGGGGTCGATGTCCTTCAGCAGCGGCACGGTCCTGTCGTTGACGTAGGCGCTGATGTCCTGGGCGCCGTCGTTGTCGAGGACCTGGTCGAGGTCCGTGAAGTAGGTGTAGAACACGTCGGGTTGGGACTTCGCCTTGAGCATCGCGGTGAAGCGCGGCGGTTCCAGGCACTGGCCCGGGGTGGAGCGGCCCTGCACGGTGACGTTGGGGTACGTCTTGTTGAACTCCTTGACGTCCTCGTTCCACTCCTTGAGCTCGGCCTTCTTGGCCGCCGGCGGCATGCAGTCGATGGTGATGGTCACCTTGGTCCTGGGGTCCAGCGGCGCGGCGGGGTTGGCGTTCGCGCTGTTCCCGTCGCCGTTGTCGCCGTCGTCGCTGCTGCTCGTGCCGCAGGCGGCGAGCGCCGTCAGTGTGAGAGCGGAGACGAGGGTGACCGCGCCGGCGCGGCGGGTGCGGCGGAACCGAGCTCTTCTCATGGGTGGTCCCCTTCGGGCATGAACGTGGAAGGCGCCCCCTCGCCGGTACGAGGTGGGGCGCCGCACACTCAATCACCGCCAACAAGACTGCGCAATATCTCGCGCCGATTTCGTAATTGCTTGACAGAGCAACGCAGATGGAGCGATCTGCACCCGGCGATTCCCTGCAAGCCGATGTCGAGTACGGAACATTGCGTACCGCTTCCGGACCGGCACCCCGGGACCCGCAGCCCGGGACCGACAGCCCAGGACCGGCACCCCGGGAGGGACGGATCCGGACGGGCGGTGACATGACGCGGCCGGCCCACGAGGTTCCGTGGGCCGGCCGATGACGCGACGGGCAGGGTGTACGCGAGGGGCGCGCGCCGGGCGGGACGGGCCCCGTCAGTCGCGCGGCGCCTGGGCCGTGGAGCCGCGCACGACCAGCTCGGGCTCGAACAGCAGCTCACCGGGCGGCACTTCGCCGCCCTGGATCTGGGTGCACAGCAGGTCCACGGCGGCGCGCCCCATGGCCTCGATGGGCTGGCGCACGGTGGACAGCGGGGGCTCCGTGCAGTTCATGAAGGCGGAGTCGTCGAAGCCGACGACGGACACCTGTTCGGGCACCGCGAGGCCGCGCCGCCGGGCGGCCCTGATGGCCCCGAGCGCCAGCGGGTCGCTCGCGCAGATGATGCCGGTGACCCCGCGGTCCAGCAGGCGCGAGGTGGCCGCCTGGCCGCCTTCCAGGGAGAACATCGAGCGCTCCACCCGGTCCTCGGAGAGCGGGGAGCCGGCCGCCTCGGCCGCGGCCTGCGCGGCGGCGAGCTTGCGCCGGGAGGGCATGTGGTCGCGGGGCCCGAGGACGACCCCGATACGCTCATGGCCCAGCAGGGAGAGGTGGCGCCAGGCCTGTTCCACCGCGACGGCGTCGTCGCAGGAGACACAGGGGAAGTCCAGTTCCTCCACGGGCGCGTTGATCAGGACCACCGGGATGCGCCGTTCGGCGAGCTGCCGGTAGTGCTCGTGCGGGGCGTCGGCCTGCGCGAACAACCCTCCGGCGAAGACCACACCGGAGACGTGCTGCTGGAGGAGGAGATCGACGTAGTCCGCCTCGGAGACGCCGCCCTTGGTCTGGGTGCACAGCACGGGGGTCAGCCCCTGCTGGGCCAGCGCGCCGCCGATGACCTCGGCGAGCAGCGGGAAGATCGGGTTCTGGAGCTCCGGCAGCACAAGTCCCACCAGCCGGGCGCGTTCGCCGCGCAGCTGGGTGGGGCGCTCGTAGCCGAGCACGTCCAGCGCGGTCAGCACCGACTGACGGGTGGTCTCGGAGACCCCCGGCTTGCCGTTGAGCACCCGGCTGACCGTGGCCTCGCTGACCCCTACCTTCTTGGCAACCTGAGCAAGTCGTCGCGTCATGGGCGCAAGGTTAGCGCAAGCCACGCAAGCGGCTTGCGCCAACCAGGGCCTCAATGTTCAGTTTCCGTCAGGATCCATGGCCCTCTTGCGGTCCGGTGATCAGGGATTGATGTTGATCTTGAAGGTGGAGGTGGTGTTCCGGATGTCCACGGCATTGCCGTTCAGGCGCAGCCCGTTGATCGTGACCTCGCCGACCGCCGGACCCTGACCGGCCTCGGGCAACTCGTTCGCCCACAGTCCGAAGCCGGACCTGGCGTCAAAGGCGTCGCCGCTCTTGCGGGCGCCGGTGATCGAGATGTCGGTGAGGACGGTGTCCTTGATCGGGTTCACCGGCTGGCCGCCGACGTACTGCGTCTGGAACATGATTCCGGAGTAGGTCGGGTCGACGATGTCGACGTCGTTGATCCGGATGCCCTGGAACACCTTGGACGCGGAGAACAGCCAGATGCCGGGGAAGGTCTGGGCGCCCCAGAAGTGCCCGCCGGAACGGACCACGGAGACGTTCTCCACCGTCGTCGGGTCGGTCCCGAAGCCGTTCATCGGGTAGCCGAAGTCCAGCGAGCTGATGGTGATGCCGGAGTAGACCAGGGTGTCGGCGATGTGGATGTTGCGGAAGGTGTTGTCGTAGCCGCCGTACACGGCGATGCCCGCGGCCCGCCAGGTCAGCAGCGAGGTCAGGTTCTCGTAGAGGTTGTCCTTCATGTCGGCGCCGCCCGCGTCGATCGCCGAGAACAGCGCGAAGCTGTCGTCTCCGGAGGCGCGGGACTCGTTATTGACGACGTGGTTGTCCGTCGACCCGTTGGTCATGTTGATCGCGTCGGCGAAGGTGTCGCGGATACGGGAGTTGCTGATCGTCACCCGGTCGGTGTTGGCGCCCCAGTACAGGCAGACCATGTGCTCGGTCCAGGTGTTGTCGATGACGATGTCCGACACGTTGGCGAAGTCGAACACCTTGCCCGGTCCGTCGATGCGCGAGGTGTAGTTGCCGAAGTAGGCGAAGCCGCGGAACGCGGAGCCCTTGGCGCTCGCCTCGGCCCGGAAGCCGACGTCGGTGTTCTCCTGGCCGGCCGGGGCGTGGAACTGGGTGTACCAGGGTCCGGCGCCGACGACCTGCACGGCCTTGCCGTACACCTGGAACTTCGACGGTGTCTGGTAGTCGCCCGGCGGCAGGTAGACGCCGGCGAGTTTGCCGGTGGTGTCCATCCGGACCCGGTCGAGGGCGTTCTGCACGTCCTGGTGGGTGAAGCCGGCCGGGACGGCGTACGCCGCCGGGTCGGGGTTGGCGACGGGCGCGACCTGCTCCAGGCTGACGAAGTCGATCGCGTAGCGCGAGGTGTTGGCGGCGTCCTTCTGGAGCCGGATCTTCGCACCGGCCGGGACGGTCTCGCCCAGCATCAGATGAGCCTCGTCGTAGATGTGGCGCGGGGCTCCCGCGGAGGGCGCGTTGCCGGGCGACGCCTCGGCGCCGTACAGCCAGGCGTACCGCGAGGTGAGCGGCAGGGCCTTGCGGAGGGTGCCGTCGACGTAGACGTTCAGGGTGGCGTCGGTGCCGCCGCCGCCCGGGGCGTCGGGGAGGGAGAAGCGGGTCACCAGGGTGTTGGTGGCCGCCCGGGTGGTGAACTCCACGTATTCACCGGTGCCGTCGAGGGTGACGGCCTTGCGTCCTGACGCCTCGCCCGCGAGGTCGCCGACGGTGCGGTTGGGGCCGACGGTGGTGGCGCCGCCGCCCGTGGTGCCGTCCTCCGCCTCGTACATGTCGTACGGCATGTTGGCGCCGCGTCCGACGAACAGGGACTGCTCCACGGTGTTGTTCTCCCGCTTCACGGGCAGTTCGTTGCCGTCGGGCGCGACCGTGGCGCGCACCGTGTAGGTGCCGTTGGCGGCCGTCCAGGTGCCGAGGGTGACCGGTGCGGTGGTGGCACCGGCGGTGATCGCCCCGTCGTGGGAGCCGGTCAGCGTGCGGACGGTCGCCCCCTTGGAGTCGACCAGGGCGAGGGTGAGGGCGTGGGCGCCGCCCGCGGAGGCGACGGTGCCCTGATTGCGCACGGCGACCCGGAAGGTGACCGTGTCGCCCGCGGCCGGGCCGGACGGCGCCGTGGTGACCGCCGGGACCAGGTCGGAGCTGCTGACCGGGCGCACGGTGAGGGCGGTGGGCGCCGTGTAGGCGTTGTTGGTCTCGTTCTGCTCGATCACCGTGCCGCCCTCGTCGGCGACGGCGCTGAGCTGGTAGGTCCCCGCGTCGCGGGCGCCGATCGAGGCGCTGACGGTGGTCTGCGCGCCGGCGGCCAGGGCGCCCACGGGGGCGGTGGCGACCTTGGTGCCGTTCAGCCGCAGCGCGAGGCTGCCGGCGGGCGCGGCGGTCTCGCCGCTGTTGCGGACGGTGGCCGCCAGGGTGATGGCGTCCGACTCCACGGGCGAGGCCGGCGAGGCGGTCAGCGAGGTGACCTCCAGATCGGGGTTGGGCGCGGCGGTGCCGATCACCTGGAACTCGGCGATCTGCCCTGCGGGGGCACCGGAGTTGCCGGTGAACCGCAGCTGGACATCGGCGACGCGCGCGGCGACCGGGATGGTCACCGTGTTGCCGCTCGCCGGGCTGAAGGCGTACCCCGTGGCGGCGACCAGCGAGGCGTGGCCGCTCGCGGACTGTTCGCGCCCGAGCACCTGGACGGTCTGGGTGCGCGGGCCCCAGGAGCTGTCCGGGTTGAGGCGCAGGACCAGTGAGGTGACGTCGGCGTTGGCGCCGAGCTGCACGGTCAGCGTGGCGGGGTGGCCGGAGCCCTCCCAGTAGGTGCTGGTGGAGTTGTCGTTGGCGTTCTCGGCCACGAAGGTGTGCACGGTCGAGGAGGCCGTGACGGGCTTGCCGACCGCGAGGTTGGAGCCGGGGCCTGAGGTGCCGGTGCGGGTGGCGGTGTTGCTGTTGCCGGAGACGTTCCCGGCGGCGTCCTTCGCCCGCACGAAGTAGGACACGGTGGCGGTGGCGGAGCGGTTGTCGGTGTAGGTGGTCACGTTGCCCGCGACCGTGGTGAGCAGGGTGTTGTTCGCGTAGACGTCGTAGCCGGTGACGCCGGTGTTGTCGGTGGAGGCGTTCCACGTCAGCCGGATCTGCCCGGCGGCAGGCTCGGTGAAGGCCAGGTTCGCGGGGGCGGTGGGCGCCTGGGTGTCGCCGGTCGCGCCACGTCGGGTGACGGTGTTGCTGTTGCCGGAGACGTTCCCGGCGGCGTCCTTGGCACGCACGAAGTAGGAGACCGTGGCGCTCGCGGGCCGAATGTCGGTGTACGTGGTGGCGTTGCCTGCGACCGAGGTCAGCAGCTCGTTGTCGGCGTAGACGTCGTAGCCGGTGACGCCGGTGACGCCGGTGTTGTCGGTGGAGGCGTTCCACGTCAGCCGGATCTGCCCGGCGGCAGGCTCGGTGTACGCCAGGTTCGCCGGAGCCGTGGGCGCCTGGGTGTCGCCGGTCGCCGGGCCGTAGACCTCCAACTCGGACAACTGCGCGGCGGGCTGACCGGTGTTGGCGGTGACCAGGACCTGGAGGTAGCGGGTGGTGGCGGTGTCGAAGGTGACCGTCACCGTGTTCCCGTCGGTCGGGGCGAACTGGTACGCCTTCGACGCCGTGAGGTCGGTGAAGTCGGTCCCGTTGGCGCTGCCCTGGATCTTCAGGGTCTGGGTGCGGGCGCCCCAGCCGTCGGGCAGCTTGAGCACCACCCGGTCGACGCCGAGGGAGGAGCCGAGGTCGGCCCGGATCCACTGCGGGAGTTCGTTGTTGCGGCTCTCCCAGTAGCTGGCCTTGTTGCCGTCCGCGGCGTTGGCCGGCACGTATGTCTCGGTGTGGCTGCTCGCGGTGAGGGTGCGGCCGCGGGCGAGGTCGGTGGAGGACTCACCCGCCGCGTGCACCTCCAGCTCCGAGAGCTGGGCGGCCTGCCAGCCGGTGTTGGCGGTGATCTCGACCCGTACATAGCGGGTCTGCCCGGCCGGGAAGGCCACCGTGACGGTGTTGGCCGAGCCGGGGCTGAAGGTGTAGGCGGCGGACGCCTTCAGGGTGCTGAAGCCGGTGCCGTCGGCGCTGCCCTGCACGGACAGGGTCTGGCTGCGGCTCTCCCAGGACACGGGCAGCTTCAGCACGACCTCGTCGACGCGGGCGGTGGAGCCGAGGTCGGCCTGGACCCATTGCGGCAGGTTGCCGCCCGCGCTCTGCCAGTAGGAGCCCTGGTCGCCGTCGGTGATGTTGCGGGACGCGTACTCGGCGTGGGAGCTGCTGGCCGCGGTCGGCCGACCGGCAGCGAGGTTGGGGCCGTCGGCCGCCGAGGCGGTGGTCAGTGACGACGCGCCCAGCATCAGCAGACTGGTCGTGAGGACGGCGGCCATGGCCCGCCGTCCCCTGCGCTTCGGTCTCATCTCTCCCCGATCTCCGTCCCGTCCGCCGGGGCGCGGAGGGACACGGTTGTGGATGGGTGGATCGACGGTGCACCGGACACGCCTCGATGTGCGGGACAGGTCACCGCTTTTGCGTGAATCGATCAGAGAGTTGCAGACCGATAGAGGTTCGTCCACCGTCACGACCGGGGCGGATCCGGGCCGCCCATCCCCGGGGCGACCTGCCCAGGGCCGGGATCAGCGACTTTCGTCCGGGCTTTCGCGATAACGCAAGCGGATCTGCAAGCGGCGCAAGTAGCTTGCGTAGCCAACTCCCGCTACTGCCGGGACCGTTGACAAAGCGGAGACGCGCTAGAAACCTGTGGGCGTACTTTCCGCAAAGAATCGACTGTTCAACTCAATTTGCGTGCACGGTCGGCGTTTCCCACCTCGGGTCGGCCCCTCGGGGCCGCTCCCGCACTCTCCCCCGCACCCTCCTGCGCCTCCCCGTACCTCCGGGGCCGCCCCGCCGTGCCCTCCCCCGTGTTCACCGACGAACAGAGGACCTCATGAGTTGGAGACCACCGGGCCGTCGGCCCGTGACCGGCGCGGTCGTCGCCGGGCTCCTGTCGGCCGGCCTGCTGCCGCTGGCCTTCGCCTCCCCCGCCCGGGCGGCTCCGGCAGCGGCCGATGTCAACCTCGCCCTCGGCCGCCCCGCCACGGCGGGCGGCGCGCACGCCGAGTACCCCGCCCGCAATCTCACCGACGGTGTCCAGGCCTCCTACTGGGAGGGCCCGGCGGGGTCCTTCCCGCAGTGGGCGCAGGTCGACCTCGGCGTGGCCCGGGAGGTGGACCGGGTGGTGCTCAAGCTCCCGACCGGGTGGGGCAGCCGTAACGAGACCCTGTCGCTGCTCGGCAGCGGCGACGGCTCCGGCTTCAGCACCCTCGCGGCCTCGGCGGTCCGGGTGTTCGACCCGGACCGGGCCAACACGGTGTCCGTCGCCCTCGCCTCCCCGGCTGACGTGCGGTACCTCCGCGTCAACGTCTCCGGCAACACCGGGTGGAACGCGGCGCAGCTCTCCGAGCTGGAGGTGTACGGCGAGGACGGCGGCACGGACCCGGGCGACCCGCCGCCGGCCGGCACCAACCTGGCCCGCAACAAGCCGGTCGAGGCCACCTCCTCCACGCAGACCTATGTGGCCGCCAACGCCACCGACGACTCCGTCACCACCTACTGGGAGGCGGCCGGTCACCCCTCGGACCTCACCGTCAAGCTGGGCGCCGACGCCGACGTGACCGGCGTGGTCGTCAAGCTCGACCCCGCCCCGGTGTGGGCGGCCCGCACCCAGACCATCCAGGTCCTCGGCCGACAGCAGTCCGCGAGCGGCTTCACCTCGCTGGCTGCCGCGAAGCCGTACTCCTTCAGCCCGGCGAGCGGCAACACGGTGACCGTTCCGGTCAGCGGTCGCTGGTCCGATGTCCGGCTGCACTTCACCGCCAACTCCGGTGCGCCCGGCGGGCAGGTCGCCGAGTTCCAGGTCGTGGGCACCGCCGCGCCCGCCCCCGACCTGACGGTCACCACGCTGGACTGGACGCCGGCCGCGCCCAGCGAGCGGGACGCGGTCACCGTCAGGGCCACCGTGCGCAACGCGGGCACCGCGCGCTCCGCAGCCACCACCGTCGACGTCAGCGTGGAGGGCACGGTCGCGGGCAGCGCCGCCGTCCCGGCGCTGGACCCGGGCGCCTCGGCGACCGTGGACGTCGCCACCGGTACCCGAGCGGCGGGCAGTTACGGCGTGTCGGCCGTCGTGGACCCCCGGAACACCGTCCCGGAGCTGGACGACAGCAACAACAGCCGCACGGCCACGAGCAGGCTGGTCGTCACCCAGGCGCCCGGCCCTGACCTGGAGGTCCGCTCGATCACCACCAGCCCGGCCAACCCGGCCGTCGGCCAGGCCGTCTCCTTCACCGTCGCCGTGCACAACCGCGGGATCAGCGCCGCTCCAGCCGGCTCGGTGACCCGGCTCCAGGCCGGCTCGACCACCCTCAACGGCACGACCGGCCAGGTGGCCCCCGACGCCACGGTGAACGTGACGATCGGCGGGACCTGGACGGCCACCGCGGGCGGGGCGACCCTCACCGCGACCGCCGACGCCACCGGAGTCGTCGCCGAGACCGACGAGAACAACAACGTCCTCACCAAGTCCCTGGTGGTCGGACGCGGCGCCGCCGTTCCGTACACCGAGTACGAGGCGGAGGACGGGCGGTACACCGGCACCCTCCTCACCGCCGACGCCCAGCGGACCTTCGGGCACACCAACTTCGCCACCGAGTCCTCCGGCCGCAGGTCGGTCCGGCTCACCGCGACCGGCCAGTACGTGGAGTTCACCTCCACGAACGCGGCCAACTCCCTCGTGGTGCGCAACTCCGTCCCGGACTCCGCGTCCGGCGGCGGCGCGGACGCCACCGTCAGCCTGTACGCCGACGGCGCCTTCGTGCAGAAGCTGCCCCTGTCGTCCAAGCACAGCTGGCTGTACGGCACCACCGACGACCCCGAGGGCCTGACCAACCGGCCGGGCGGTGACGCGCGGCGCCTGTTCGACGAGTCACACGCACTGCTGTCGAAGAGCTACCCGCCGGGCACCGTGTTCCGCCTCCAGCGCGACGCGGGCGACTCGGCCGCCTTCCAGGTGATCGACCTGGTCGACCTGGAGCAGGTGGCTCCCGCCGCGTCCAAGCCGGCCGACTGCACCTCGATCACCGAGTACGGGGCCGTGCCCAACGACGGCATCGACGACACCGACGCCATCCAGCGGGCGGTCACCGCCGACCAGAACGGCCAGATCTCCTGTGTGTGGATCCCGGCCGGGCAGTGGCGTCAGGAGCAGAAGATCCTCACCGACGACCCGCTGAACCGGGGGCAGTTCAACCAGGTGGGCATCCGGGACGTCACCATCCGCGGCGCGGGCATGTGGCACTCCCAGCTGTACACGCTGACCCCGCCGCAGGAGGCGGGTGGCATCAACCACCCCCACGAGGGCAACTTCGGCTTCGACATCGACTCCAACACCCAGATCTCCGACATCGCCATCTTCGGCTCGGGCACCATCCGCGGCGGCGACGGCAACGCCGAGGGCGGCGTCGGTCTCAACGGCCGCTTCGGCAAGGGCACGAAGATCTCCAACGTGTGGATCGAGCATGCCAACGTCGGTGTCTGGGTGGGCCGCGACTACTCCAACATCCCCGAACTGTGGGGCCCCGGCGACGGGCTGGAGTTCTCCGGGGTGCGCATCCGCGACACCTACGCCGACGGCGTCAACTTCGCCAACGGCACCCGCAACTCCACCGTGTACAACTCCTCCTTCCGCAACACCGGCGACGACGCGCTCGCCGTGTGGGCCAGCAAATACGTGAAGGACACCTCGGTGGACATCGGCCACGACAACCACTTCCGCAACAACACGATCCAGCTGCCGTGGCGGGCCAACGGCATCGCGGTGTACGGCGGTTACGGCAACACCATCGAGAACAACGTGGTCTCCGACACCATGAACTACCCGGGCATCATGCTGGCCACCGACCACGACCCGCTGCCCTTCAGCGGTGAGACCCTGATCGCGGGCAACGCCCTGTACCGCACGGGCGGCGCGTTCTGGAACGAGGACCAGGAGTTCGGTGCGATCACCCTGTTCGCCCAGGGCCAGGACATCCCGGGCGTCACCGTCCGGGACACCGAGATCCACGACTCGACGTACGACGGCATCCAGTTCAAGACGGGTGGCGGCGCCATGCCGGGCGTGAAGATCACGAACGTGCGCATCGACAGGTCCAACAACGGCTCCGGCATCCTGGCGATGAGCGGGGCCCGTGGGAGCGCCATCCTGTCCGGCGTGACGATCACCGGCTCCGCCCAGGGTGACGTACTCGTCGAACCGGGCTCGCAGTTCACGATCACCGGCACCCCGAACGGGGCGGCGGGGCGACGCGACGCCTACTGAGCACGACCGGTGGGCCCCCGGTACCGGGGGCCCACCGCCTCGCCGCTCCACCGCTCGGCGAGCGCCCGATGCCCGCTCGGCTCCGCCGGCAGATCGCCCGCCCGAACGCGAGCGTCGTACGGCCTTGCTAGGCGGCCCTGTCGGCCGTGACCAGCAGGTACTCCCATTCCATGGCCCCGTCCGCGAGGTGCCGGGCGGCCAGGTCCGCGAGCGCCGTGTCGAGGGCGGTGACCTTGTCGAGGTCGCCGGCGATGGAGGCGTAGACGGCGACGGTCGGGCCGTAGCAGCGCTTGAAGAACTCCCGGAAGTCCTCCGGAGCGGAGAACAGGTCGATGCGCAGCAACTGACGACGGGCGTCGACGCCGGTCACGCGGTCGCCGAGCAGAGAACGCACGTGACCCTCGTCGCCCCACAGCGGCGGCGGCTGCGCTCCGGGCGGCGGCGGGGGCGCGTACGGGCGCATGGCGGCGAACATCTGCCCGATGAACCCTTCCGGAGTCCAGTTGACGAGGCCGATCTTCCCGCCGGGTCGACAGACGCGGACCAGTTCGTCGGCGGCCCGCTGGTGGTGCGGGGCGAACATGACGCCGACGCAGGACATCACGGTGTCGAAGTCCGCGTCCGCGAACGGCAGTTCCTCGGCATCGCCCTCGCGCCACTCCAGCTTGGCACCGCGCTCCGTGGCGAGCTCACGGCCGGCCTCCAGCAGTTCCGGGGTCAGATCCACAGCCACCACGTCGGCCCCGACGAGGGCGGCGGGGATGGCGGCGTTCCCCGAGCCGGCCGCGACGTCGAGCACTCGGGTCCCCGGCCGGACGCCGCTCTCCCGCACGAGCTCCGGTCCCAGGTCCGGGATGAGGTCCGTGGCCACGAGGGGATAGTCGCCCAGCGCCCACATGGCACGATGCTTCGCTTTCAGGGCCCGGTCGGCCCGGGTCGCCTCACTCGCCTCGGACATGACGGATCCCTCCGCTGCGGCACCGTATGCGTACGGTTCCGGGCGGGGGCCACCGCCTCGGACCGCTGCGCCCGAGCCTCGCCGACTCCGGCGCCTCATTCGACTGTCTCACGGTTCGACCCGCCGGGCAGGGTCTCGGGGCGGGGCCGTCGCGCCGAGTTGCCGCCCGGACACGGGCCTCTCGGGCAACCGGGACCGCCGACGGTCCATGGCCGCGCGGGTCCGCGGGACGGCGCCGAACCGACCTGCGCAGAACCGCACTTGACACGGAACGGAGCTCCCCCGGTTCCTCGTGACGGCAGACCGACAGAGTGCTGCGTGAGGTCTGGACACTCCCCTGTGAGCGTGCTGTCATACCGCTGTCACAGAATTTCCAACGTTGAAAAGGCCGCCTGACCGAGCGCCCCGTCACCGGTGTGCAGTTGTCTTCCCGGGCTCCCGGCCAGGAGCCCTCACTCCCGCCGGGCGTGGTCACGGCCTCTGTCGAGGAAGGGTTCGATGACACGACACGACACCCGCCCCAGAGCCGGAGTGTGGGCCCTGCTCGCCGCGGCGGCCCTGATCCTGCCCCCGAGCGGGCTGCTTCCCACCGCGGCGGCCGCGGAGCCGCCGAGCAGCGCGTCGGCACCCGCCGCCGAACAGGCGGCCGTCGAGACGCACGGCCTGAAGGGCGAGTACTTCAGCATGTCGGCGCCCGGCGCCCGGGACTTCGACCGACTCGGCGGCACCCTGCTCGACCCGCAGATCAACTTCTCCGGACTGACCGGCACCTTCCAGGAGTTGACCGGCAGGACCGAGCACACCACCGCGCGCTGGACGGGCCGGATCGAGGCACCGGCCACCGGTGACTACACCTTCCACGCCATCGGCGACAACGGTTTCCGGCTCTTCATCGACGACCGGCCCGTCATCGACCACTGGGTGGGCGACTGGGACCGGGAGCAGACCAGCGCCGCCGTCCGGCTGACCGCCGGCGAGCAGCACGACTTCCGTCTGGAGCTGTTCCAGGACACCGGCGGCGCCAACATGTACCTGCGCTGGTCCACGCCGACGATGTCCCGGCAGATCGTGCCGATGTCCGCGTTCACCCCACCGGCCGACTTCGAGGTGTACCCGGTCGAGATGTCGATCGCCGAGAACGGGCGGCGGCTGCGCGCCCGGTTCGAAGGCAGGGTGGGCAGGCTCCAGGACCTCAAGGAGCATCTGACGGTCGAGGCCGACACCACCGCCATGCCGATCAAGTCGGTGACGGCCGTCCCCGGTGATCCCACCTCCCTGAACGTCGACCTCGCGGAGCCGATCCAACAGAACCAACTGGTCAGGGCCTCCTACGACGGTGAGGGCGGACTGACGGCCGGCGGCGAGAGCGTGCCGAAGGTCATCCGCTACGCCGACAACGCCTCCACCCACCGCCTCACCACCGAGTGGGGCGACGAACTCGACGAGAAGCGCCCACTGCCGGAGTACCCGCGCCCCCAGCAGGTGCGGTCCAAGTGGCGCAACCTCAACGGCCCTTGGCAGTTCGGCGCCGCCGAGGCGGGAGAGCAGCCGGTCTTCGGCAAGAACCTCGACGAGAAGATCATCGTGCCGTTCCCGGTCGAGTCCCGGCTGTCCGGTCCTGAGCGGCACGAGGACCACATGTTCTACCGCAGGCTCGTCGACGTGCCCAAGAGCTGGAAGGTCGGCAAGAGCGGCCGGGCCGACCGGCTCAAGCTCAACTTCGGCGCCGTCGACTACCAGGCCCGCGTCTACGTCAACGGCACGAAGGTCGCCGAACACACCGGTGGCTACAACGCCTTCAGCGCCGACATCACCGACGCGCTCAAGGGCACCGGCCCGCAGGAGATCGTCGTCGCCGTCACCGACACCGGAGGCGCCGACCAGCCCATGGGCAAGCAGTCCACGAACCCCGGCGGCATCTTCTACACCCAGACCTCCGGCATCTGGCAGACCGTGTGGATGGAGCCCGTCGCCGCCGCCTCGATCGACGACATCGTCACGACGCCCGACATCGACACCGGCACCCTCGCGGTGACGGTGAACTCCGAGGACGCCTCCCCCACCGCCCGGGTCGAGGCCGTCGCCCGCGACGCCCGCGGCAAGGTCGTCGGCAAGGTCACCGGACCGGCCGGCAAGGAACTGCGCCTGCCAGTGGCGAAGCAGCATCTGTGGAGCCCCGACGACCCCTACCTCTACGACCTCGACGTCACGCTCACCGACGGGAGGTCGACCGACAGGGTCGGCAGCTACTTCGGTATGCGCGAGGTCGGCATCGAGAAGGTGGGCGGCTTCGACAAGCTCGTCCTCAACGGCAAGCCGATCTTCTCCCTCGCCACGCTCGACCAGGGATTCTGGCCCGACGGCCTCTACACCGCGCCCAGCGACGAAGCCCTGGCCTTCGACCTCGAGGCACACAAGAAGCTCGGCTTCAACGCCGTCCGCAAGCACATCAAGGTCGAACCGCAGCGCTGGTTCTACCACGCCGACAGGCTCGGCCTGCTGGTCTGGCAGGACTTCGTCTCCGGGAACCTCACCAACGCCACGGGCCAGAAGGCGTTCGTCGACCAGGGAAAGGAGATCGTGCGCCAGCACCACAACTCGCCCTCCGTCATCGGCTGGATCGTCTTCAACGAGGGCTGGGGCGAGTGGAACCGCGAGGAGACCGGCCGCATCACCGAGTCCGTCCAGACCGCCGACCCGTCCCGCGTCGTCAACGCCCACAGTGGGGTCAACTGCTGCAACTCCAAGGGTGATTCGGGCAAGGGCGACATCATCGACCACCACGACTACAACAACACCGACCCCGCCTTCCCCGACGACGGCCGGGCGGCCATGGACGGTGAGCACGGCGGCTTCACCCTGCGCACCCCGGGTCACCTGTGGCCGGGCGCCCCGACGGTGATCTACAGCGGTGTCACCACCAAGGAGGAGCTGACCCGCAAGTACGTGGAGAACACCGAGCAGTTCTATGTCGAGCAGGCCGGCGCCGAACTGTCGGGGTCGGTGTACACGCAGATCACCGACCTGGAGAACGAGCTGAACGGCCTGTACACATACGACCGCCGCGAGATCAAGGTCGATCCCGACCAGGTACGGAGGATCAACCGCAAGGTGATCGCCGCCGGCGCCGCCGCGGGCCGTGCGGGACCGCTGAAGGGCGGCGGGCACTGGAGCCTCGACGAGGGCACCGGCACCACCGCGAAGGACGAGGGCCCGAACGCCAGGCCTCTCACCCTCCGCGAGGGCGCCTCCTGGACCCCCGGCGTCAGCGGCAGCGCCCTGAAGTTCGACGGTCAGAAGCAGTACGCCGAGACCGCCGGACCGGTGCTCGACACCGGCGGCAGCTACTCGGTGGCCGCCTGGGTACGGCTCGACGCGATCCCCGGCAACTACGCCACCGCGGTCAGCCAGGACTCCCGCGCCACGGCCAACTCGTTCTACCTCCAGTACGGACATGGCACGTTCGCCTTCAGCACGCCCGGCGAGCACCGCGCCCAGGTCGCCGTCTCCGCCGAGACGGGCCGCTGGTACCACCTGGTCGGCGTGCGGGACGCCACGAGCAACCAGATCCGGCTGTACGTCGACGGAAAGCTCGCGGCGACGGCCACCGGCGGCTCGGCACTTCCGAGCACCGGTCCGCTGACCGTGGGGCGCGCCCACTGGGACGGCGCGAACGTCGACTACTGGAACGGGGCGGTCGACGAGGTCCACGCCGTCGACCGGGCGCTCGGCGCCGAGGAGGTGAGCGGCCTCTACGCGGAGGAGAAGCCCTAGGGCGTGTCCGCAAAGTCGCTTGCTCGTTGGTCGGTTCATGGTGCGTCGTCATGAGCTGAGCGATGAGTCGTGGGCGGTGATCGAACCGTTGCTGGCCCCTCCCCGGATGGGCCGGCCGGTGCGGGACCGCCGCCAAGTGGTGAACGGGATCTGGTGGAAGCTGTCCACCGGCGCGGCCTGGCGGGATCTGCCCGAGCGCTATGGGCCGTGGAAGACCGTCTACGAACGCTTTCGCCGCTGGTCGGCGGACGGCACCTGGGACCGCCTGCTCGCCCACGTCCAACAGCACTCCGACGCCGTGGGAGCCGTCGACTGGTCGATCGTATGCATCGACTCCACGACCGTGCGGGCCCACCAGCATGCCGCCGGGGCCCGAAAAGGGGGCCCTGGCCGGGCGAGGCGATCGGCCGGTCCCGCGGCGGACTGACCACGAAGATCCACCTCGCCTGCGACGGCCGGGGACGACCCCTGGCCTTCACCCTCACCGCTGGCAACGTCAACGACTGCACCCAGTTCGAGCAGGTCATGGCCCGCATCCGCATCGAGCGGTGCGGGCCGGGCCGTCCTCGCACCCGGCCGGAACTGGTGGCCGCCGACAAGGGCTACTCGTCCACGAAGATCCGCACCTATCTCCGCCGACGAGGCATCAAGGCCGCCATCCCCGAGCGGATCGACCAGATCAACGGCCGTATCCGGCGAGGCGAGAGCCGGTGCCGGCTCAACCGCGCGGCCTACCGCCGGCGCAACGTCGTCGAACGCTGCTTCAACAGGCTCAAGCACAACAAAGCCCTGGCCACCCGCTACGACAAACGCGCCCGCCACTACCAGGCCCTGGTCACCCTCGCCTGCCTACGACTCTGGCTCCCCTGACTTTGCGGACACGACCTAGGGCGCTGCGCTTGGTGGACGGTGGCGGCCTTGTCCTCTCGCGGGGCGGGGCCGCGCCACCGATCACCGGTCGACCGCGGCCCAGGGACGGCCGCGACGGCGCTCGCACGCGCCGCCCGCGCTTGCCCCGCGCGCTTTCGCACGCCCCACCGATATACGTAGTTCCTTCTCGCCGACCCACCCTTTTCGAGATTCCACAATTTTCGGCGCGCCCGCGTGCTGCATCATGTGGGACATTCCAGATTTCACCTTCGCGACCTGTCACGTTCGCGGGTGAAAGCGAAATGGGGGGCGAATGTTGCAAGGGAATCGAAGGTTCATCCGCGGACTGGTCACCGCGGCGTCTTTGTGTCTGCTGAGCGTGTCGGTCGGCAGCCCATCGGCCTCGGCAGCGGAACCCGCCACCCAGGTGGCCTGCTCCGACTACACGAACAGCAAGGTCTGGCAGACGAGCGCACAGTGGTCCCGGGTGTCCGAGAGGCTCTGCCTGGAATGGACGGCGGCCTCGGCGAACGGCTACCGGCTGGTGCGCGGCCGGTGGCAATTCCGCGTCGACTGGCCGACCGACTGCTCCTTGAGTGTCGGAATCCCGCCGTCCGGTGGAATTTCCTGCCCGGCCGGGCGCGCATTGAAAAACCCGAGCATGACATTCAAGAACGTGATCATCGACGGCGGTTGGCGTGCCGGCTCGGGCGCACCCTCGATCGGCCGCTGCTCGAGCCAGAACTGGTACACCAGCCGCATGCAGCGGTCCACGTACGTCCGCACCTGTAACGGTCCCTGGATGCGGGGCACCCGGGGAAGCTCCTTCACCATTTCCATGTCTGCCCAGGGAGACGTGGCCGACGACGGTGACGGCCAGAAGCTCCTCGGCGCCTTGATCCGCCAGTCGTGGACGTTCCCGTCACGCTGAGCCTCACGCCGCGGGCGAGGACGACGTCGATGTCCGGCGGCGCATGAGGAGCGCACCGGGTGCGGACCGCGGAGCCGCCGCCCGCAACCGTGAGCGGGACGACGACCGGACCGCGCCGTCGCCGTATCGCGGCGGCGTCCGCTCGCGAACTAGTATCGGATTCGGCGCACCGAAGAGCGCCATGGGGGGGGCCGGCCCGGCCGGACATCCCCAGGAGGTCCGCGATGGTGACGCTGCTCTCCGTCAACGTAGGCCTGCCCCAGGACGTCTCCTGGCAGGGCAGGACCGTCCACACCTCGGCCTGGAAGTCCCCGGTGGACGGCCCGCGGATGGTGCGACGGCTGAATGTCGAGGGAGACGGACAGGGCGATCTGGCCGGGCACGGCGGAGACATCCGTGCCGTCCTCGTCTACCAGCTCCAGTCCTACCAGTACTGGCGGAAGCACCTCGGCCGCGACGACCTGACCTTCGGGATCTTCGGGGAGAACTTCACCGTCGACGGCCTGCCCGACGACGAGGTGTGCATCGGCGACCGGTACCGCATCGGCGAAGCCGAGTTCGAGGTCACCCAGCCGCGCGTCACCTGCTACCGCGTCGGCATGCGCCTGGGCGAACCGGCCATGGCCTCCCTGCTGGTCGCCCACCACCGCCCCGGCTTCTACCTCAGAGTGATCAACGAAGGGCGCGTCGAGGCCGGCGACGAGATCACCCTGGTCCGCAAGGGCCCGGAGGAACTCAGCGTCGCCGACATCGACGCGCTGCTCTACCTGCCCGACCGCGACCCGGCCAAGCTGCGCAGAGCGCTCGACATCCCCGCGCTGAGCCCTGGTTGGCGGCAGTCCTTTCAGGAGCTCGTCGCCGCACGGCAGCCCGGGAGCGAGCCGGGATGGCCCGGGTTCAAGGCCCTGCGCGTCGCGCGCGTCGTCCGGGAGACCCCCACCGTCTCGTCGATCCACCTCGACACCGTCGACGGCACCTGCCTGCCCCCGTCCCGGCCCGGTCAGTATCTGTCCCTGCGACTCCCCGTCGGCGACGGCGCCCCCGCGGTACGCAGCTACTCCCTGTCCTCCGCGCCCGGCTCCGGCGCCTACCGCATCAGTGTCAAGCACGAGCCCCACGGGCAGGTCAGCGGCTACCTCCACACCGCGCTGCACCCCGGCGACCTCGTCGACGTCGCGAGTCCACGCGGGACGTTCGTACTCGAAGAAGGCGACCGCCCGGTCGTCCTGGTCTCCGCGGGGATCGGCGTCACCCCCGTGCTCGCCATGCTCCACCGGCTCGCCGCCACCCGCGATCCGCGGCCCGTCTGGTGGATCCACACCGCCCACGACCGCGCCCACCACGCCTTCGCCGACGAGGCCCGCGCGCTGCTGGCACAACTCCCCGACGCCCACGAGCACATCTACTACACCGCGGGGCCCGCACCGCGGCCCGCTGATCGCCGAGTCGTCCAGGGCCGGCCGACCGCCGAGTCGCTCGCGGCCCTGGGCATTCCCGCCGACGCCGACGTCTATCTCTGCGGCCCGACCGCCTTCATGGACGACCTCGGCGCCGGGCTGCGCGCGCACGGAGTGAGTGCCGCGCGGATCCACACGGAGCAGTTCAGCGCGCTGCCCGCCATCAACCCCGGCGTCACCGCCGGCGCTGCGATCCGGCCGCACCAGCCGCCCGGTCCCACGGGGACCGGCCCCCTGGTCACCTTCGCCCGCAGCGGTCTCGCCACCCCCTGGTCCGCCGCACACGCCTCGCTCCTCGAACTCGCCGAGGCCTGTGACATCCCCACCCGCTGGTCCTGCCGCACCGGCGTCTGCCACACCTGCGTCACACCTCTTGTGTCGGGTGACGTCACCTACACCACCCCGCCCCTGGAACTCCCCGAGCCCGGTACAGCCCTCGTGTGCTGCGGCACTCCGGTGGCGGAGGTCGTCCTCGACCTCTGACCGGCCTGCGGAGACAAGGAGACCGGTCACGGCGCCCAGGGCGCCTCCACGGACCATGTCGTGTCCTCGGTGAACAGGGCGGGGTTGTCCCAGGTGTGCGTACCGCCCGGGGTGGCCAGCCACAACTCGGCGTTGTAGTGCCGCAGATACTGCTCGGGGAAGTCGTACGCCGACAGCCGCACGGCACCGTTCGCGCCCCGGACAGGGCAGAAGGTGGCGTCGGCGCGGAACAGGTCGGTGCTGCCGGACTCCTTGTAGACGCGGTACTCGCGGTGGCGGAGGTACTGGCCGGGGTAGTTGCGCGACGCGAAGCTGTAGCAGCCGCTGCCGGCCAGGCCGGGGACGATCCTCCAGGTGGCGTCGTTCCTCAGCAACGCGTCGCTGCCACCGGTGACGACCTCCGTGAAGCCCGCGCCGTCCCTGTGGCGCAGATAGCGGTCGGTGTATCCGGGTGTCGTCACCCGCAGGGACTTGTACTGGTCGACGGGCAGGGTGACCGGGGTGGTCGAGGCCTGGGACGCGTCGATGAGCGCGCGGTTGGCGGCCCTGACCCGGGCCTCGTCGACCTTGACCACCTGACGGTCGTAGGTGAGCAGGCCGTTGGCCTCGTTCTCGACGTCGGTGATCTCGGTGTAGACGGACGCGGACAGGCCGCGCGGCATGCGCACCTCGCGGATCGCGTCCAGCAGGCCCACGAACCGGTTGTTCAGGTGCGCGAGGTCGGGCTGGTCCTCGTAGCTGAAGCCGCCGCCGGGGTACCACTCGTGTCCGGCGACCTTGAACCCGAGTCCGCCGAACTCGCCGAGCACGGCGGCCCGGGTGTCGCTGGGCACGGTGGTGCCGGGGCCCACGTAGACGTGATGGTCCACGACGTCGCCGTTGCCGCCGTCGACGGAGCCGCAGCAGTTGACGCCGCTCATGTTGTTCACCAGGCGCGTCGGATCGTACGCCTTGACCTCGGCCGCGATGCGGGCCTGGTCGTACTGGCCCCAGCCCTCGTTCTGGTCGACCCACATCACCAGGGACGGCGAGCTGCGGTGCTGGTCGATGACGCGGTCGTACTCGGCCTCCCACTGCGTGCGCGCCGCGGTGTCGGGGGTGCGCAGGTCCATGGCCGGCATGTCCTGCCAGACCAGCAGTCCGAGCCGGTCGGCCCAGTAGAACCAGCGCTGCGGCTCCACCTTGATGTGCTTGCGGACCATGTTGAAGCCCAGATCCTTGTGCTTCTGGAGGTCGTGACGGAGGGCCGCGTCGGTGGGCGCGGTGTAGATGCCGTCCGGCCAGTAGCCCTGGTCGAGGGTGCCGGTCTGGAAGACGAACTTCCCGTTCAGGACCGGGCGCTGCATGCCACCCACACTGGCCAGGCCGATGGTGCGCATGCCGGTGTAGCTGCCGACCGAGTCGACGGTCGTGGTGCCGGAGAGCAGGTCGGCCCTGACGTCGTAGAGGAACGGGTCGTCCGGGCTCCACAGGTGCGGGTTGGGGACGGGCACGGTGAACTCGGTGCCGACGGCGCCGGTGGCCGTGCCCACGGTCGTGCCACCGGTGGAGACCGTGACGCGGGCCTGGTGGCCGCTGGTGCCGGTGCCCCGGACGGTCACCTTGAGGCGGCTGTTCGCCGGGTCCGGGACCAGGTCGAGGCGGCTGACGTACGCGGGCGCGGTCGGCTCCAGCCACACCGTCTGCCAGAGGCCGGACGCGGCGGTGTAGAAGATGCCGCCGCCGGCGTGCGGGGCGACGTCACGGATGCGCTGCTTGCCGACGGCCTGGCTGCCGGTCTCGGTGGGGTCCCAGACGGAGACCACCAGGGTGTTGGTGCCGCCGTTCAGGAGGTCGGTGATGTCGTAGGAGAAGGCGTCGTAGCCGCCGCTGTGGGCGGCCCCGGCCTGACGGCCGTTGACCCACACGGTCGTACGCCAGTCGCCGGCGCCGAAGTTGAGCTGGACGCGGCGGCCGTTCCAGTCCGACGGGACGGTGAAGGTGCGCTGGTACCAGAGCTTGTCGTTCTGGGTGATCTTGCGCTGAATGCCGGAGAGCGCGGACTCGGCGACGAACGGGACCCGGATCCGTTCGGTGAACGAGGCGGGCCGGCCGGCGTCCGCGGAGGTGACCGCGAAGTCCCAGATGCCGTTGAGGTTGGCCCAGTCCGGGCGGGTCAGCTGCGGGCGGGGGTATTCGGGGAGGGGGGTGTCGGTGGGGACCTGGTTCGTCCACGGGGTGGTCATCGGCGACGGCTTGGGCGTCCACGCCCGTGCGGCGGCGGCCGCGGGGGCGGTGGCGGCCGCGGCCGCGGGGGCGGTGGCGGTCAGTGCCGTGCCGCCGACCAGGGTGAGCGCGGCGAGCGCGGTGATGGCCCACCGCGCTGGTCGTCCCATCCGGGCGAACGGCCTTCGGCCTGCGGGTACTCGACGCATCGTGCCTCCTTGACTCGTGGGGTGGGGAGACGTGCGCGTGCAAGAGACGGCCGGGGGAGGTCCGGCCGCCCGGAACCGGACGCGGCGGCGGGGCCGGGCCAGGCTCCGCCGCCGTCCGGGGCTGGTCCCGGGCTTGTCACATGAGTTGTCGGCGGCGGCCCAGCCAGGTCTGGGCGATGACGACCACCGCCAGGAAGGCGCCGCTGACGACCTGTTGGTAGGAGGAGTCGAGCGAGCCGATCTGGTTGATGACGTTCTGGATCACCTTCAGCAGCAGAACCCCGACCAGCGAACCGCTGACGTAGCCGAGCCCACCGGTCAGCAGGGTGCCGCCGATGACGACGGCGGAGATGGCCTCCAGTTCCATGCCGCTGCCCAGGATGGTCACGCCGGAGGCGAGCCAGGCGGCGTTGAGGGCGCCCGCCAGTCCGGCGAGCAGTCCCGACAGGGCGTAGACGAGGATCTTGGTGCGGGCCACCGGGGCGCCCATCAGGGCGGCGGCGTCCTCGTTGCCGCCGACCGCGTAGACGTGCTGCCCGAAGCGGGTCCGGCGCAGGACGACGGCTCCGCCGACGAACAGGCCCAGCGTGATCCACACCGGGTTGGCGAGGCCGAGGGTGCTGCCCTGGCCGAGCTCGGCGAGGAAGGAGCCCTTGCCGATCAGGTAGGTGTCGGCGCCCTCGTCGGTGAGCGCCAGCATCAGTCCGCGCGCGCCCAGCATGGCCGCGAGGGTGACGATGAAGGGCGCGAGGCGGGAGCGCGCGACCAGCAGGCCGTTGACGACGCCGATCAACCCGCAGACGGCGAGCGGCAGCAGCAGGGCCACCAGGGTGCCGTGGCGCGATCCCCAGGCCGCCAGGACGCCGCCGAGGGCGAACAGGGAGCCCACGGACAGGTCGATCCCGCCGGTGACGATGACGAAGGTCATGCCGAGGGCGACGATCGCCAGGAAGGCCGAACTGGTCGCCATGTTGCTGATGTTGTCGCCGGTGGCGAAGGAGTCGAAGGAGAACGACGCCACCATGGAGACGATCAGCAGGACGGCCGATGCACCGTGCTGCTGGACGAGGGCGCTCAGCCGTTCGGAGCGTGCGGAGCCCACCGGGTGGGCGTCCTGCGGCGGTTCGATACTGGCAGTGGTCACGGGTACGTCCGTGTTCGTGGTGGTCAACGCTTCCCCCGTCCCCGTGCCGCGTAGACCGCGGCGACGATCACGATGGCCTGGGCGATCTGGGTCCAGGAGGGCGGCAGATCGTGCTTGATGAGGGTGGCGGTGAGGAGCTGGATGAGGACGGCTCCCGCCACGGTGCCGCCGATGTTGACCCGGCCGCCGGTCAGCGGGGTCCCGCCGACGACGACCGCGGTGATCGCGGACAGCTCCATCAGGTTGCCCAGTGAGGTGGGGTCGCCGGCCCGGAGGCGGGCGGTGGCCAGCACGCCCGCGACCGCGGCGAGGAGCGCGCAGACGACGTACACGATGATCAGCACGCGTCGCACGGGCAGGCCCGCCAGCTGGGCGGCGGGGCGGCTGTCGCCGATGGCGAGGAGCTGGCGTCCGAAGGTGGTGCGGCGCACCACGAAGGCCACCAGCAGCGCCAGGGCCGCGGCGATCAGGATCAGGTAGGGGACGCCGAGGACGTCGCCGGAGCCCAGGGAGGCCAGCGAGGGGTTGCGCAGGTCCTTCAGCTGCGGCAGCAGCACCAGGGCGAGTCCGCGGCCGCCGACCATGAGCGCCAGCGTGGCGACGATCGGCTGCACCCCGACGAACGCGACCAGCGCGCCGTTGGCCAGCCCGACCCCTGCCGCGAACAGCGCGACCACCAGCAGCGAGGGCAGCAGACCGTAGCCGAGGTAGAGAGCGGTCACGGAGGCCGCCAGCGCCATCACGGCGCCCACCGACAGGTCGACGCCCTCGGTGCCGATGACCAGGGCCATGCCGAGGGCGACGATGATGACGGGGGCGACCTGGACGGCCTGGGTACGGAAGTTCTCCGCGGTCAGGAAGTGCGGGGTGATGACGGCGTTGACGACGAGCAGCGCCGCCACACCGGCGTAGACGCCGTAGGTCTGGAGCCACTGCACGAGGCGGGTCCTGTCCAGCGGGGCGGTGCGGAGGGTGGCTTCAGCCATCGACGGCCGCCTCCTCGCCCGCGTCCCGCGCGGGGTCGTTCCCGGCGATGGTCCGCATGAGCTTGTCCTGCGTGACGTCGTCGCCGGTCAGCTCGCCGACGACGGCGCCGTCCTTCAGTACGACCACGCGGTCGGACCCTTCGATGAGTTCCTCCAGGTCGGAGGAGATGAGCAGGACGCCCAGGCCGTCGGCGGCCAGTTCGTCGACGAGTTTCTGCACCTCGGCCTTGGCGCCGACGTCGATGCCACGGGTGGGCTCGTCGAGCAGCAGCACCTTGGGGTTCATCGCGAGCCACCGGGCGAGCAGCACCTTCTGCTGGTTCCCGCCGGACAGTTCGCCGACCTTCTGGTGCGGTGAGGACGCCTTGATGCGCAGCCGCTCGATGAAGGTGTCGACGACGCTGTCGACGCGGGCCTCGGAGACCAGACCGAAGCGGGACAGCCGGGGCAGCACGGCCAGCGCGATGTTCTCCCGCACCGACAGGCCGGGGACGATGCCCTCGCTCTTGCGGTCCTCGGGCAGCAGGCTGATCCCCGCGCGGATGGCCGCCGGGGTCGAGCCGGTGCGCAGGGGCACCCCGGCCACCGTGACGCCGCCCGAGCGTGCGGACAGGGCGCCGGCGATGGTCTTCGCGGTCTCGGTGCGTCCGGAGCCGAGCAGTCCGCCGAGGCCGACGACCTCGCCGGGGCGGATGCCGAGGGAGACGCCGTGCAGCTTGTGCGGCACCGTCAGGTCCGAGGCGGTGAGCACCGGTTCGGCGTCGGCTGTGCCGTGGTCGCCGGTGAACTTGGTGAGGCCCTCCTCGCGGACCTCCCCCAGATCCCGGCCGAGCATCGTCGACACCAGGGAGAGGCGGTCGAGGTCGGCGAGCCGGCCGCGGTGCACCCGTCGGCCGTCGCGCAGCACGGTGACGGTGGCGCACACGGCGTACAGCTCGTCCAGGCGGTGGCTGACGTAGACGACCGCGATGCCCGCGTCCCGCAGGCTCCGGATCACCGAGAACAGGGTCTCGACCTCACGTGGTTCGAGGGAGGAGGTCGGCTCGTCCATGACGACGACGCGCGCCTCGGTGGCGACCGCGCGGGCCAGGGCGACCATCTGCTGGGCGCCGACCCCGAGGGTGCGCAGCGGCCTGCGGACGTCCACCCTCACCCCGTAGGTGCTCAGGGTCTGTTCGGCCTCGCGGTTCATACGGCCCATGTCCAGCACGCCGAACCGGTTGCGCGGCTCGCGGCCGAGGAACAGGTTGCGGGCCACGCTGAGCAGCGGGATCAGGTTGACCTCTTGGTAGATGGTCGAGATCCCGGCCTTCTGGGCCTCCAGCGGGGTGGCGAAGGAGACCTTGCGGCCCTGGAAGACGATCTCGCCGGCGTCGGGCCGGTACACGCCGGTGAGGAGTTTGATGAGGGTCGACTTGCCGGCGCCGTTCTCGCCGATCAGGGCGTGGACCTCACCGGCGTGCAGGGTCAGGTCCACGTCGTCCAGGGCCCGGACGCCGGGGAAGGTCTTGCTCAGTCCGCGGACGGCGAGCACTTCGGCGGGGGGTGCCACCTGCGCCTCCAGGATGCGGTGCGGTGCGGTGCAGGAAGTGACGGAGAGCGGGAGGGGCCCGCGGTGGGCGGGCCCCTGACGGCAGGTCAGTAAGCCTTGCCGATACCCGACTTGGCGTTGTCCGGGGTGTAGGCGCCGTCCTCGATGACGATGTCCTGCGCGACGCTCTCGCCCTTGGTGAAGGTGTCCAGCGTCTGGAAGGCCAGCGGTCCGAAGCGCGGGTTGGACTCGACGACACCGCTGATCCAGCCGTCCACGATGCCCTGGACGGCGTTGCGGGTGCCGTCCACGGTGACGATCTCGACGTCGCCCGCCTTCTTGCCGGCGCCCTTCAGCGCGGCCACCGCGCCCAGGCCCATCTCGTCGTTCTCGGCGTAGATCCCCTTGATGCCGGGCTTCGACTGGATGAGCTGCTCGGTGACCTGCTGGCCCTTCTCGCGGGCGAAGTCGCCGGTCTGCTCGAAGACCACCTTCAGGTCCGGCGCCTTCTCGGCGATCCGGTCCTTGAAGCCCTTGGTGCGCTCGGTGGTGACGTTGTTGCCCGCCGAGCCGAGGAGGATCGCGACCTCGCCCTTGCCGCCGGTCGCCTCGATCATCCGGTCGGCGGCGCGCCGGCCCTGCTCGACGAAGTCGGAGGCGATGAAGGAGACGTAGTCCTTGCACGCGGTGGCGTTGATCTTGCGGTCGATCGTGACGATGGGGACCTTCTTGGCCGCGGCGGCCTGGAGCACCGGATCCCAGCCGTCGGAGTTGAGCGGCGCGATGACCAGCAGGTCGGCGCCCTTGGCCAACAGGTCCTGGACGTCGCTGATCTGCTTGGAGAACTGCGACTGGGCGTTGGCCGTCAGCAGCTTGACGCCCCGCTTCTTCGCCTCGTCCTTGATGGACTGCGTCTCGGCGATGCGGAACGGATTGGCCTCCTTCTCCGACTGGGAGAAGCCGACGGTGGCGTTCTCGAGATCCGACTTCCCACCGCCGTACGCGTCGACGGTGCAGGTCTTGCCGCCCGGCTCGGGCGAGGCGACCTTCTGTGCGGCGTCGGCGGCGGCCGAGGACTTGGTGTCGCTCGACGTGTCGTCCTCCGACTTCGCGCAGGAGGTGGCGGTCAACGCCACCGCCGCGGCCAGGGAGACGACCACGGGACGGGCGAGAAGACGACGACGGTGCGTGGTGCGCTGCATGGTGACCCCGATCCGGGCGACGCGGAAAGAACCATGGGGAGGTGGTGAACGAGCAGAGGTCGAGCAAGGTCGAGCCTGGTCGTGCCGTAGCCGAGCAGTACCTGAGCAGTAGCCGTGCCGAGAAAGGTGCTTCTCCCCTGGCGGGAAAGGTCGTTCGACCCGCCGCACAGAGGTTTTTACATCGTTGGAAGAGTGCTGTAAACCCCCTGTGCACGCACTGTGCGGGGCTCGCCGCGAGCGAGTCGGGGAACACCACCCGCCTCTGCGGCCTCATCGGCAGCGGCGGGGAACGCGTCACCGCCGGGGAATTCAGGCGCTCCGCGGCGCCGTCGGGGCGAACCGACAGGCTCGCGAGGACGCGCCACCTGGAACCGCGCCGCTCGCGACCGCACATGCAAAGAGCAACGCCCGTCCAGCACAGCGGAGTTGGCGATCCGCTCGACTACGGACGTCAGAAGGTGGGTGACCGACCGGCCAACACACCGAACGCTGCGGGCACTTGACCGGATCGTCGAGACGGCGGGCGCGTCACGCAGCCTTGCGAAGGTTCGGGCAGAAGGCGATTCGCATACGCACCGCCCTGGAGGTCACCCGCGGTCGCCGCCGCCCGCCGCCGCCCGCCCCAGGGTGCTCTCCCGCTCCACGAGGCGGTAGTCCGCCCAGACGCGGCGCGGCGCGGGCACCTCGTTGCCGCCGAGCCGCGCCAGCACCGACTCGACCGCGAGACGGCCGATGGCCCCCTTGTCCGGCGACACGGAGGTGAGGGTCACCGCGCCGAAGCGTCCCTCGACCACGTCGTCGAAGCCGACGACGGCGATGTCCTCGGGGACGCGCAGTCCCCGTTCGTGCAGGACGCGCATCGCGCCGATGGCCATCGGATCGTTGTAGGCGAACACCGCGTCGGGGCGCCGCCCGGATTCCAGGATGCGGTTCATGGCGGCCGCCCCGTCCGCGTGGCCCCACCCGTCGGTGGCGGCGACGAGCCCGTCGTCGGCCGGGAGGCCCGCCGCGGTCAGCTCCTCGCGCCAGCCGCGCACGCGCAGTTGCGCGGGCTCACTGCGACCGCGCCGGGCGCCGATGAAGGCCACCTCCCGCCGCCCCAGCCCGTTCAGATGCCGGACGGCGGCGCGGGCGGCGGCGACGTTGTCGATGGCGATGTGGTCGTACGGCAGGTCGTAGTCGCGTTCGCCGAGCAGCACCAGCGGTACGTTCTCCACCCGGTCGCGCAGGTCCTCGGTCTCGAGCTCGATGGGACTGAGGATGAGACCGTCGATGACCCGCGCCCGGAAACCCTGACTGACCAGGATCTCCTGCTCGCGGTGCCCCCCGGTGTGGTCCAGCAGCACGATGTACTCGTGCGCGGCGGCGGCGTCGATGACGGCGGCGGCCAGCTCGGCGAAGTAGGGGTTGCCGAGTTCGGGCAGGGCGAGCGCGATGATGCCCGTACGCCCTTTGCGCAGATGCCGGGCGGCCAGGTTGGGCCGGTAGCCGAGCACGTCGATGGACCGCTGGACGCGCTCGCGCATGGCGGGCGTGACGTGCTGGTAGTTGTTCACCACGTTGGAGACGGTCTTGATGGAGACCCCCGCGTGCGCGGCGACGTCCTTGAGGCTGACCCGCACGGCATTCCCTTTCGCAGCGTCCCGACGGGATGACGGTCGGTGCGGCTACGGGGTCGTCGCCGTGGGCGAGCGCCGAGCCCCCATACTTGACTTTTACAACGTTATACAGGCGTCCTCGCCACACTGACAAGGCGGGTGCCGGACGGCCGCCGCACGGGGCGCGAGCCCCCGTCCGACGGGCTGGACCACGGAATCCGGGGGTCCACGACGCAACCGGGAGAAGTGTCGTCCGTGAACGGGTCACCGGTCCACGGCTGCGACGGCCACGGGCACCGCCGAAGGTTGCCGGTCAGCCCGTGGACGTCCGCGACTCCTGCCGTGATCCGGCCTCACGGCCGACGCGCCGCGCAACCGCTCCTCGACTACAGTTTCCCGGAGACGTGCTCCCACGGTCGCCACTCGGCGCTGACCTGGCCGTCGACCTTGCGTGCGTTCCTCTGCTGGGCGCGGCACGTTCTTCGACAACCCGATTCGAGCATCGAACCCGCCTGCTGCGGAGTTCCGGAACGGCACGAGAGGGAAAAGTCATGCCCTTTGCTTCCGCCAAGGACGGCACAAAGATCTTCTTCAAGGACTGGGGCTCGGGCCGGCCGGTCGTGTTCTCCCACGGCTGGCCGCTCACCGCCGACGCCTGGGATCCACAACTGAAGCTGATGGCGGACAACGGATTCCGGGCCATAGCCCACGACCGGAGAGGCGGCGGCCGCTCAGGACAGAGCTGGGACGGCAACAATCTCGACACCTACGCCGACGATCTCGCTGCGGTCATCGAAGAACTCGACCTGCACGACGTCATTCTGGTCGGTCACTCCACCGGCGGCGGTGAAGTGACGCGCTACATCGGTCGACACGGTTCGAGCCGTGTCGCCAAGGCCGTCCTGGTCGGCGCCATCCCCCCGCTGATGCTGAAGACGGACGCGAATCCGGAGGGGCTGCCCATCGAGGTCTTCGACGAGATCCGTGCGGGCGTGGCAACGGACCGCTCCCAGTACTACAAGGACCTCAGCGCACCCTTCTACGGTGCCAACCGTGACGATTCGACCGTCACCCAGGGAACTCGCGACGAGTTCTGGCTCTGGGGAATGACGGTGGGCATCAAGGGCGCGTACGACTGCATCAAGGCATTCTCCGAGACGGATCTCACCGAGGACCTCAAGAAGATCGACGTCCCGACGCTGATCGTGCACGGAGACGACGACCAGATCGTTCCCATCGTCGCTTCGGGCGACAAGAGCTCGAAGCTGGTCAAGGACGCGGTGTACAAGGTGTATTCCGGTGCGCCCCACGGATTGGCCATGGTTCCGAAGTTCGCCGAGAAGTTCAACAAGGACCTCCTCGAATTCGCCCGCGGCTGAGCTACGGAACAAAGGCCGGTACGACCGGATCTCGGTCGAAGACGGCCATGGCCCGGCCCGGTCCGTTGTAGTCGTCGACGATCTTCACCTCGAAGCCGAGACTGCGATGGAAGGCGATCGAGCCGGTGTTCGCGACCGACGTGATCGCCTTCAACCGCCGTGCGCCTTGACGTTCCGCCGCTTCGGCGAACGCCGCGTACAGGCGACGCCCGAGACCCGTGCCGCGGGCGTCGTCCCGCGTGGCGATCAGATGCACGTACCCGGTGCCTTCCGGCGTGACGAACCCGAAGACGTACCCACGGATGCCGTCCTCGGCTCGGGCGACCAGGCAGGTGGAACCGAACTCCTGCACCAGTGCCAGAAGGTGCAGCGATCGAAGGTCGCGTTCGCCCCAGTAACGGGGGTGATCGGTCAGGACCTGGTGAAAGTCGGCGACGCCGGCCGGTGCGATCTGTATGCCCATGGCGACGATCATGGCAGGCGCCTCGCCAGTCGCAGGCGAGAAGCCGCCCGGATCGCGCGAGTCGGGCTGCCCGCTCAACGTCCCGGCCGCTGGAAGTGGGCGTAGGGCGGGTACGGCTTGAAGCAGATCAGCACCTCGATGGGGTGGCCGCCGCCGGGCTCCTGGACCAGCGTCGGGAGGGCCGTCATCAGTGCCGAGTGGCCCTGGGTGACACCCTTCTGGCGCGGGCCCCAACCCGCCGCGTGGGCAAGGCAGGTGGCGGTCTCGGCGAACACCTCCCGATTGCCGAACAGGAAGAACGTGCGGGCGTGGGTGGCGTGCCGCAGCTCGTCCCGGGCGTTGGCCCGGCTCGCGCGCTCCCGCCATCCGGCGGCGTCCCTGGCCGTGCGTTCTTCGAGGGTGCCGACGGTCAGCGGAGTACCGTTCACCAGCTTGCGCCGCAGCTCGGGCCACTTGCTGGGACGCAGACCGAGCGTGTCGTGGACCAGGACGAGGTCGACCGGCGTGCCGAAGCCCTCGTCGGGCGGAAGTCCGTCGCGCAGCGGCACATGGACGATCGTGTGCCGGGAGTAGGCGGCGAAGGAGAACAGACCCGCGAGCCGGCTCAGCCCGTCATGGTCGCCGAGCAACAGACCGATGGGCTCCGGGGCGCTCAGCGACGTGTGGCGAAGGGGCTTTCTCGGCTGGACGACACGGTGCTCGTGCGGCCCGGTCCGGGGCCTGAACTGCTGAAGCCTCAGCTGCATACGAAGTACCTCATCGCCTCAGGATCGCGGGCGCCGCGGCCTCCCGGCAACGGAGATTCCGCCCGGCAGAGCGATCAGCGGGCTCGGTGGACGGCAGGCGTGCCCTCACGCCGAGCCCGACCGCGGACGCGACGTCGCCCGCCCGGGTGGGAAAACCACCTTGCCGGCTGCCGACCAGCACGAAGGGCTCCACGATCCGGGGCGCCCGGCGTCACCGCCACACCGGTGATTTCGCCGATTGCTCCCCCGCCCGGCGCCACGACTCTGGTCAGGTCCAGCCACCCGCATCCTCGTCAGGAGGGCTCCATGCGTCGTCATGCCCCGCGCCGGCTCCTCGGTGTTCTCGCGACCGCCACCCTCGCGTTCACCCTGTTCTCCGCAGCGCAGACGGCCGGCGCCACCACCACGGCCACCACGTCCACCACGGCCGCGTCGGTCGCCTCCGCCGCGCGGTCCGCCGACGCGGCCGCCCAGCCGCTGTCGACGAGCACACCGGTCGTCTTCGTCCACGGCTACACCGGCAGCGCGTCCAACTGGACCACCGCCATGAGCGTCTTCCGGCTCAACGGCTGGTCCAGCTCCAACCTCTTCGCCTACGAGTACAACTCCTACGGCAACAACATCACCAACGCCCAGGGGCTCGCGACCTTCGTCAACAACGTGAAGGCGCGGACCGGTGCGAGCAAGGTCGCCATCGTCAACCACTCGATGGGCGGCCTCGTCAGCCAGTACTACCTGAAGGTCCTGGGCGGCAACACCAGCGTCAGCCACCTGGCCTCGATCGCCGGCGCGAACCACGGAACCACCTACGCCGGCGCCTGCCTCGTCTACACGACCTGTCAGCAGATGTACCCGGGCTCGTCGTTCATCTCCCAGATCACCGCGGGCGACGAGACGCCGGGCACCACCGCGTACGCCACCTGGTACTCGGCGTGCGACGGCATCATCATCCCGTACACCAGCACCCGACTGGACGGCGCGACGAACAACAACGTGCTCTGCCAGACCCACATCGGCTACCTGACGGACACGGTCGTACTCGGCCGGATCGCCGACTTCATCGCCTCCTGACCCGCCGCGCGAGCCACCCACGGTGGTGACCAGCGCTCAGGCGGCCTGAAGCACGCCCCGTTCCCGGCATCGCGACTGCCGGGAACGGGGCGCACGGCATGGGGCAGTCACCCGGCGTCGACGGCGAACCGGTCGGTGCCCAGCACGGTGAGCAGGGCGAGCTTCTCGTGGCTCTCCGTGCCCGGGGAGGCGGTGAATGCAGTCGGAGAGCGCACCGGTGACCGCGGTGCTCGCCCTGGACCGCGACTACACGAACACGCCGGGCCGGCGCCGGGGGAAGTTCTCCGTCGAGCAGTTCCCGTTCCGGTTCCTGTAGGGCGGGGGCCCTCCCCGGTGCGCGGTGGTAGGAAGGGGCTGTGATCGGCACTACGGACAGCGGCCGGAGTGCGGGCCGAACGCGGTTCCAGGGAAGGGGAGTTGGGCATGGCGGCAGAGAACATCGACGATGTCGTGGACGGGCTTGCCGGGATCGTCCGGGAGGCCGGCCACGCCGGTGACCGGGTCGGGTACTTCGCGGCGCTCTACCGACAGGTGACCGTCGAGGTCCGCACGGCCATTCACGGTGGACTGTTCGACGACGGCGCCCGAATGGACCGTTTCGACACGCTCTTCGGCAACCGTTACTTCGACGCGTACGACGCCTGGCGTCGTGACCGGGGCGGGCCGCGTTGTTGGCGCGAGACGTTCGGGCTGCTCGACGACGCCGACACCGTCATCGTCCAGCACCTGCTGCTCGGCGTGAACGCGCACATCAACCTCGACCTGGCCATCGCCGCCGCCCGGACCAACCCGGGCAAGGCCATCCACGCGTTGCGGCGCGACTTTCTGCTGATCAACGACATCCTTGCGCGGGTGGTGCTGGCGGTGCAGGACTCGATCGGCGCCCTGTCGCCACTCATGTCGCTGCTGGATCAGGTCGGGGCCCGCACCGACGAGCGGATCCTCGACTTCAGTGTCCGCCAGTCCCGCGAGGAGGCGTGGTACAACGCCGTCCTGCTTGCCGGCCAGAACGAGGAGGAGCGCGAGGCCACCATCGAGCGGCTCGACGTCCGCGCCGCCGTGCTCGCACGGTTGATAGCGCGACCGAGCGGCCTCGTCCGGCCGGCCCTGCATCTGATCCGAAGCACCGAGAGCGACGACGTGCCGGCCGCCATCACCCACCTGGACAACGCCATACGGTGACCTGCGCCCGGCAGGGAACGGGGTGCGGCCCGGCGCGGTCGCGCAGCTCGCCTACCCGGCGGCCAGGGGCCGTTCGAAGAACGTCTCCAGGACGACGGTCGCCTGCGTGCCGCTGACCCCGTCGATCGCGTACAGGCGGCGGAGTACGTCCTGGAGTTGTTCGGTACTCGCCGTGCGCACCTTCACCAGGACCGCCGCGCTGCCCGCGATGACGTGGGCCTCCTGGATCTCCGGAATGCCGGCGAAGTCCTCGGCGCGGTCGCCCATCCAGGCCGTCGAGTCGATGAGCACGAAGGCGAGGACCCCGCGGTCGAGGGCTGCGGGGTCCACGTCGATCGTGGTGGCCCTGATGACCCCGTGCTCCCGCAGCCTGCGCACTCGCTCATGGGCGGCGCCCGCCGACAGACCGACCCCCTTGCCCAACTCGGCGTAGGACCGGGTCGCGTCCTTCTGGAGCAGCGCGATCAAGCCGCGGTCGATGTCATCTATCGGCTTCATGTTCTGACCATATCTCGTTCGGTGATCTACGTGCTACGTTGAATCAGATCCTGATCAACGTATTGAGGGGACGCCGATGCCCGCCGATGGCCTGTACGAGATCCTGGACGACCGCTTCCGTACCGGACGCTGCACGAACGGCGACGGCAGGCTGGAGGTGCTGCACAGCGACTGCCGTTGGGCAGAGGGGCCGCTGTACCTGCCCGCCTGGCGCCAGTTGATCTGGAGCGACATCCCGAACGACCGCATTCTGCGCTGGGACGAGGCCACCGGGACGGTCGGCGTCTTCCGCTACCCGGCCGGACACAGCAACGGCAACACCCTCGACCGGCAGGGCCGCCTCGTCACCTGCGAGCAGGGCAACCGCCGGGTCACCCGCACCGAGCCGGACGGCGCGGTGACGGTCCTGGCCGAGCGTTTCCAGGGCAAGCGGCTCAACAGCCCGAACGACTCCGTCGTGCGATCCGACGGCACTCTCTGGTTCTCCGACCCGGACTTCGGCATCACCAGCGACTACGAGGGCCATCGGGCCGAGTCCGAGATCGGCGCCTGCAACCTCTACCGGATCGACCCGGCGACGGGTCGGGTGAGCCTCGCCGCCGACGGCTTGGACGGACCCAACGGCGTGATCCTGTCCCCGGACGAGAAGCGGCTGTACGTCTCCGACACGCGAGGCGCGCGCATCTACGGCTTCGACGTCCACGACGACGGCACGCTCTCCGGGCAGGAGGTCTTCGCCGAAGCGCGAGCGGGCGTCCGCTTCGACAACATCCGCCTGGACGACCAGGGCCGCCTCTGGGCCGCCGCCCTGGACGACGGCGTCCATTGCTACGACCCCGACGGCACCCTCATCGGACGGCTCCGGGTGCCGGAATCGGTCTCCAACATCACCTTCGGCGGGCCGAAGAACAACCGCCTGTTCATCACCGCCACCACCTCGCTGTACTCGCTGGTGATGTCGGTGACGGGAACGCCCCGCGTCTAGAGCGCATGTCCGAGCGCGGTTCGGGGCACTCCGTGTTGCGCGCCCCGGCTCCGGACAGTCGCCGCTGTCCGACACTGATCCACCGACGGTCCTCCCCGTCCTCAAGAGGTGGGGCGCCGACACCACGTGAACCGGAACCAGGAGCAGATGTGAACGACCCCGCCTCCCTCACCCTCCAGCAGGAGATCGCCCGGGAACTCGAGGTCGCCGAGACCTTCGAGGTCGAGGTGGAGATCGAGCGCCGGGTGGCCTTCCTCGCGGAGCGGCTGACCTCCACCGGCCTGTCCTCCCTCGTGCTCGGCATCAGCGGCGGCGTCGACTCCACCACCGCCGGCCGCCTGTGCCAACTCGCGGTCGAGCGAGCTCGCGACGCCGGGCACGAGGCACGGTTCTATGCCATGCGGCTGCCCTACGGCGTCCAGGCCGACGAGCACGATGCCCGGCTCGCGCTCTCCTTCATCCAGCCCGATCACGTGCTGACCGTGGACATCAAGCCCGCGAGTGACGCCGCGCTCGATGCCGTGCTCGCCGCCGAAGTGAGCTTCCGCGACGCCTACCACCAGGACTTCGTGCTCGGCAACATCAAGGCCCGACAGCGCATGATCGTCCAGTACGTCGTGGCCGGCGGGCACCACGGACTGGTCGTCGGCACCGACCACGCCGCCGAGGCGGTCTCCGGCTTCTTCACCAAGTTCGGTGACGGCGCGGCGGACCTCGTCCCGCTGTCCGGCCTGACCAAACGCCGGGTGCGCGCCGTGGCGGACACGCTGGGGGCACCGGCCGACCTGGTGCACAAGGTCCCGACGGCCGACCTGGAGACCCTCGATCCCGGCAAGACCGACGAGGACGCGCTCGGGGTCGCCTACGACGACATCGACGACTTCCTGGAAGGCAGGCCTGTGGACGAAGCCGTCTTCAAAACGATCGTCGATCGCTACCGACTCACGGACCACAAGCGCCAACTGCCCATCGCTCCCTGAGACTCGAAGACTCGTCGTTGTTCACAACCCCCACCAGCCGGGGACCGGTCGGGCTTCAGCTCTGTGGCGACGTGGGCCGCACCAGTCCGGTCTGGTAGGCGATGACGACGAGTTGGGCGCGGTCGCGGGCGCCGAGCTTGGTCAGGGCGCGCTGGATGTGGCTGCGTACGGTCAGGACACTCAGGAAGAGTTCCTCGGCGATCTTGTCATTGGACTTGCCCCGGGCGGCGAGCACGGTGACCTCGCGTTCGCGGGGAGTGAGGTCGTTCAGGCGCTCCGGAGCCGCCAGGAGGGCGCCCGGGGCCGGGGCGGTGAGGAAACGCGTGATGAGGGCGCGGGTCGCTCCGGGCGAGAGAAGGGCCTCGCCCGCGGCGACGGTGCGGATGCCGGCCAGCAGGGCGTCGGTGGTGACGTACTTGCCGAGGAAGCCGCTGGCGCCGACGCGCAGTGCCTTGGCGACGTACTCGTCGGTCTCGAACATGGTGAGGACGAGGATCCGGGTGCCGGCCAGCCCGGGGTCGTCGCAGATCGCGGCGGTGGCGGCGAGGCCGTCCGTGCCGGGCATACGGATGTCCATCAGGACGATGTCGGGGCGGTGGGTGCGGGCGAGATCCACCGCTTCCTGGCCGTCGGCGGCCTCGCCGACCACCTCCATGTCCTCGCAGGAGTCGATCAGCAGCCGGAACGTGCCGCGCAGCAGGGCCTGGTCGTCGGCGAGCAGGACGCGAATGCTCAAAGGCTTGTCTCGTCTTCTTCCGGGGCGAGGTGCAACGGCAGTGCGGTGGCGACTTCGAAGCCGCCCTCGGGGCGAGGACCGGCGTGCAGGTCGCCGCCGACGGAGTGGGCACGCTCACGCATGCCCATCAGACCGTAGCCGCCTTCCGGGACCGGCGGAGGGGTGGCGGTCGTGTCGTTGGTGACCGAGATGAGCAGGCGGGAGTCGGAGTACGTGAGCCGGACGCCGGCCCCCTTGCCCGCGCCGTGTTTCGTGACGTTGGTGAGGGCTTCCTGGATGATCCGGTACGCCGTCAGGTCCACGCCCGGTGACAGGGGCCGGGGTTCCCCCTCGGTCGTGACGGAGACCTCGACGCCGGCGGACTCGCACGTCGCGATCAGCTCGGGGAGGCGGTCCAGGCCGGGGGCGGGTTTCAGGGGGTCGACGTCAGGGTCGCCGCTCTGGCGCAACACCCCGACGGTGGCGCGGAGTTCGAGCAGTGCGGACGATGTGGTGGTGGTCAGCTCGCCGAGCAGTTTCTGCGCCTGTTCGGGGTGGGTGGGTGCGAGGTGGCGGGCGGTGCCGGCCTGCGCGTTGGCGACGGCCATGTGGTGGGCCACCACGTCGTGAAGCTCGCGGGCGATACGCATCCGCTCCTCGGCGACCCGCAGCCGGGCCTCCTCCTCGCGGGTGCGCTCGGCGTGCGCGGCGCGCGCCTGCACGGAGTCCACGTAGTCACGGCGCAGACGGTCCCGGCCGCCGCCGACCAGGGGCAGCATCAGCCACAGCACGGGGCCGATGCTGCGCAGAAGGTACATCCCGGTCGTGGGGGTGTCGGTGTCGATCACGGCGGTGGCCACCACCACGGCGATGGTCAGGCCGCCGTACACGCGCGTGGTCCGGGGGTCGGTCCCGGCGGCCATCCGGTACAGAGCGATCATCAGAGGGGCCAGCAGGAGGGGTGTCACCAGGTAGCCCAGGGCCACGGTGATCACCGTGCAGACCGTGGCCACGAAGAGAACGGTGCGCGGGCGGGTGCGCGCCTTCAACTGGACGAGACAGGAGACGGCCGCGAGGAGCACGGCCGGCCAGTCCTCGCGCGGTTGGCTGATGCCGGGGATGGCGATCGAGGCACCGAGGGTCACGGTGCCGAGCAGCCCCAGGGCCAGGACCAGGTCCGTGGCGATGTGCCGGCGCCCTGTGTAGCGCTCCAGGCTGATGGTCATCTGTCTCTCCAGGTGCAGGGCCTGAGCCCCATGGTGGACGACATGCGGCACGCAAGGACGCGCGGGCCGCCCGTGGCCTTCGGCCACGGACGGCCCTGGAACGGCCGGGGCCGGCCCGGTCAGACGTGCGCCTCGACCGGCTCGTCCGAGGTCGGGCCCGGGTCGGAGCGGCGGTCCCCGGCGTCGACCGGGTGCCGGGTGAGGGCCTCGCCCTCGATGTCGACCCGGGGAAGCAGCCGGTCGAGCCACTTCGGCAGCCACCAGGCCCGGTCGCCCAGCAGGGCGAGGACGGCGGGCACGATGGCCATCCGGACGACGAAGGCATCGAGCAGCACGGCGGAGGCCAGACCGAAACCGATCATCTTGATCATGGAGTCGCTCTCGCCGATGAAGCCCGCGAAGACGGCGATCATGATCAGTGCGGCGGCCACGACGACCCGGGCGCTGTGCCGGAACCCCGAGACGACCGCCTGCTTCGCCGACTCGCCGTGGACGTACGCCTCCCGCATGCGCGACACCAGGAAGACCTCGTAGTCCATGGCGAGGCCGAAGACGATGCCGACGAGGAAGATCGGCATCAGGCTCATGATCGGCCCGGTCTGCTCCACCCCGAACACGCCCGCCCCATGACCCTGCTGGAAGACCAGGACGACCGCGCCCAGCGCCGCGAGCACCGAGAGCAGGAAGCCGAGCGCCGCCTTGAGGGGGACGAGCACGGACCGGAAGACCACCAGCAGGAGGACGACGGCCAGGCCGACGATGGTGATGAGGTACGGCACCAGCGCCGCCTGGACCTTCCCGGCGATGTCGATGTTCAGCGCGGTGGTACCGGTGACCTCGAAGGACGCGCCGGCCCCCGACTCGATGGCGGAACGCTCGCCGCGGATGGTCGTGACGAGGGTCTTGGTCTTCTCGTCGGTCGGGCTGGTGGACGGTGTCACGCTGAACACCGCCGTGTCCCCGGCGTCGTTGAAGTGGGGCGTGGCCACCGAGACGACGCCCTTCGTGTCGGCGATCTTCTGGTTGATCGTGTTCACCGCGGCCTTGGCGTCATCGGCCCCCTCGGCATCGACGACGATGGTCAGGGGCCCGTTGAACCCGGGGCCGAAGCCCTCCGCGAGGGCGTCGTAGGCGCGACGCTCGGTGGTGGAGGCGGCCTTGGCCTCGTCGCCCGGCATGCCGAGCTCCAACTGGGTCATCGGGATCGCGAGGACGCCGAGGCCCAGGACGCCCAGCAGCAGGACGGGGATCGGGCGGCGCAGCACGAAGGCGGCCCAGCGGGTGCCGCGGTTGTCGCTCGCGCCCTGCCCCTCGCGCGCCCCGGCCTTGTCGGACTTCACGAGGCGGAGCAGACGCCCGCCGCGCCCCTGCCTGCGTACGGCGCCCGACAGCACGGCGTTCGGCCAGAAGCCGAGCAGCGCGGGCACGACCGTCAGGGCGATGACCACGGCGACGACGACCGCTCCGGCGGCGGTCAGGCCCATCTTGGTCAGCATCGGAATCCCGACGACCGCCAGACCGGCCAGCGCGATGACCACGGTCAGGCCCGCGAAGACGACCGCCGACCCGGCCGTGCCGACCGCGAGACCGACCGCCTCCTCCGGAGTGTGTCCCTCGGCGCGCTCCTCGCGGTAGCGGGAGACCACGAACAGCGCGTAGTCGATGCCGACCGCCAGCCCCAGCATCATCGCCAGGGTGCCGGTGCTGGTGGACAGGCCGAGGGCGTCGGCCAGGATCGTGATGGTGAACATGCTCGCGCCGACGCCGAGTATCGCCGTCAGCAACGGCAGCCCGGCGGCGGCCAGCGAGCCGAAGGTGGCCAGCAGCACGACGGCCGCCACGGAGATGCCGATGATCTCGGCGACGCCGCCGGGTCCGCCGCCGCTGTCCATGGCGGAGCCGCCCGTCTCCACGGTCAGCCCGGCGTCCCGGGCCCGGTCGGCCGCCTTCTCCAGCGCCGTACGGCCGGCGTCGGTGACCTCGGAGGACTTCACCTTGTAGGTGACGGTGGCGTACGCGGTGGAGCCGTCCTCGCTGACGGCCTTCGCCTCATAGGGATCCGCGACGCCGGCCACCTGCGAGCCCTGGCCCAGGGCGTCCACCGTCCGCTCGATCGCCGCCTTGCTTGCGGCGGCGGTGACCTTCTGCCCGTCGGGGGCGACGAACACCACCCGGGCGGTGGCGCCGTCGGCGGCAGCGCCCGGGAAGCGCTCCTGCATCAGGTCGTACGCCTTCTGGGACTCGATGCCCGGCATCGAGAACTCCTCGTCGGAGGCTCCCGGCGCCTGGAGGGCTCCCAGTCCGACGGCGGCCAGTACGGCCAGCCACATCAAGGCGACGTAACCGCGCCGCCGGAAGGCCAGACGGCCCAGTCGATACAGATGATCAGCCACGTCAGGGAACTCCAGATCTGTTCTCGATTGCCCTGCTCAGGCTGTCGCGGCGAGGGCCCTCCCGTCGTCGTCCGGCTACTGGCACTGCCGCCTCCCGTATCTGGAGGACCGACTACTGAAACCGCAGTACACGTCCGGTCACCGGCTCATGCTCCGGTACGACGTCCCGCCCTCGGCCGGCTCCTTCGCCGTCGCCGGGCCGCCAAGGACCACGACGGGGCTCTCACAGGCCGAACAGCTCTGCCGCGTTGTCGTGGCACACCGCCCGCAGCCACTCGTCCCCGAGACCCAGCCGCTCCAGGGCGTGGAGCTGGTGCACGTACGGATAGGGGATGTTGGGGAAGTCGGAGCCGAGCAGGACGCGGTCGCCGAGCCCGGCGAGCCGGGGCAGGGCCCGGCGGGGGAACGGCATCAGCTCCTCGGAGAAGTCGGTGAACGTCATCGTCGTGTCCAGCCGCACCTCCCCGAACCGTTCGGCGAGGCCGAGGAACTCCTCGTACTCGGGCATCCCCAGATGCGCGACGACCAGTCGCAGCCGGGGGTGCCGCGCCAGCACCCGCGCGATCGGCTCGGGGCCGGTGTGCTTGCCGGGAGCGGGGCCGGAGCCGCAGTGGATCACGACGGGGATCCCGGCCTCGGCCAGCAACCCCCATGTCCGGTCGAGGAGTTCGTCGGCCGGGTCGTACGCCCCCACCTGTACATGTGCCTTGAAGACGCGCGCGCCCGCCTCGACGGCCTCCCGGACGTACGCCTCGACGCCCGGCTCGGGGTAGAGGGTGGCGGTGTGCAGACACTCGGGGGTGCGGCGGGCGAAGTCGGCCGCCCAGTCGTTCAGCCACCGGGCCATGCCCGGCTTGTGCGGGTAGAGCATCGCGGTGAAGGCCCGTACGCCGAACTCCCTCAGCAGGGCCGTCCGTTCCGTCTCCTCGTTCCGGTAGGTGATCGGCCACTCGAGTCCGCCGGTCTGCGGTCCGAGCGCGTCGAAGTAGGCCCAGACCTTGCGCAGGACCCGCTCGGGCATGAAGTGCGTGTGGACGTCGACAAGGCCGGGAAGACCGAGCCGGCCCCAGAAACGGCGCACCTCCCCGGCCTCCTCCCCCACAGGGGTGGGTTCGGCGGTTGCACCAGGGTCGACGGGTTCCGTGCGGTGATCATCCATGGCGCCCACGATCGGCCCGGGTGAGGCGGCGGGTCCACTCCTTTGCCCGGGGAATCCGTGAGGGATCCATCACCCGGCCCTGCCGACGGCCAGTGCCGCCGCGCTTCGGGCGGCGGACGGCCGTCGGCCCGGCTCGCTGCCGAAACGAGCCGGTGCCGCCGTCAGGGCTTGGCCGGCTTCACCCTCCTGTCGACGCCGTTCACCCGTACGGTGACGTCCTTCCGGTTCCGCGCCCGGTCGGCCACGATCTCGTAGGACGTCACCTTTCCGTTCCGCCACGCACAGCTGACCTCGTAGCCGCCCCGGGCGCGGAGCCCGGTGAAGGATCCCTCGGCCTTCCAGCCGTCCGGCAGGGCGGGCAGCAGGTCGATGACTCCGTCGTGGCTCTGGAGGAGCATCTCCGCCACGGCGCCCGAGATGCCGAAGTTGCCGTCCATCTGGAAGGGCGGGTGGTTGCAGAACAGGTTGGGCAGCGTGTTGTAGGTCAGCAGTCCGCGCAGCATGATCTGGGCGCGCCGACCGTCACGGAGGCGGGCGAAGAGGGCCGCCCGCCAGGGCCAGGTCCAGGAGCGGCGGCTGTCGCCCGAAACCGTCGCGGCCGTGAAGGGGACGCCTTCCTTCTCTCCGCACCGCGCCTTGAGGGAGACGAGGGCCGCGGCGGCGAAGTCGGGCGTCTTCGGGGTGATCTGGCGGCCCGGGTAGACAGCGAAGAGGTGCGAGGTGTGGCGGTGGATGTCGGTGGGGCTGTCGATGTCCTCCTGCCATTCCTGGAGCTGACCCCACCGGCCGATCTTGTTCGGCGCGAGGCGCGCCTGCATGTCCGCGACCTTGGCCCGGTAGGCGGGGTCCTCCTTGAGCGCCGCCTCGCAGTCGAGGTAGTTCTGGAACAGGTCCCAGATGATCTGCTGGTCGTACATGACGCCGTCCTCGCGCGGCCCGTGCTCCGGGGACCAGCCGTTCGGCGCGACGAGGAGTCCGTCCTCGCGCTCCTTGAGATGGTCCTCCCAGAACTCGCAGATCTCCTTGATCATCGGGTGGGCGACGGTACGGAGATAGGTCAGGTCCTGGGTGAACGCCCAGTGCTCGTACAGGTGTTGGGCGTACCAGGCGCTCGCGACGGTGTTCCACTCCCACGAGTTGCCGCCGAAGATGCTCTGGCTGGTGCGGGCGGTCCAGCCGCGCGTGTCCTTGCCGAAGGCGTTGCGGGTCGCCACGCGGCTCGGCACCGCCACCTGCTCGATGAACCCGACGAGCGCCTCATGACACTCCGCCAGGTTCGTCGTCTCGGCTCCCCAGTAGTTCATCTGGACGTTGATGTTGGTGTGGTAGTCGGAGGCCCAGGCCGGCTGGTTGCTGTCGTTCCACAGGCCCTGGAGGTTGGCGGGCAGGCCGTTCGGGCGGGAGGAACTGATCAGCAGGTACCGGCCGTAGTCGAACATCGCCTGTTCGAGTGTCGGGTCCTCCCCGCCCGCCGCGTACCGCGCCAGCCGCGCGTCGGTGGGCAACGCGACGACGGCGGCGGCGGAGGTGCCCCAGGCGACCGAGACACGGTTCATGAGGGCGCGCGTCTCGGCGACGTGCTTGGCGCGCAGCTTGTCGTAGGGCCGGGCGGCCGCCTTGGCGAGCGCCCTGGCGATGATCGGTTCCGGAGCGGCTCCGCGCCATCCCGCGGCGGCGTCGAGCTTGTAGTCGGTGCGGGCGTCGAGGAACAGGGTCAGGGTCGTGCAGCCGCTGAACTTCAGCACCGCCCCCTCGGCGCTGAGGTGGCCGTCGGTGTGTACGGCCTGGACGGTGCAGGCGTGCTTGAGTCCGTTGCCCATGACACCGCTGAAGGCGATCCGCCCGGCGCCGGCGTCGACGGTCGTCGGGGCCCGGTCCTGTGCGGACGTCAGCGAGACCGCTCCGGAGAGTCCCTCGGCGCTGTCCGACGTGTAGCGGAAGACCATGACGTCCGCGGTCCGGTCGGCGAAGGCCTCCCGCAGGACGCGCTGTCCTGGCGCGCCGAAGCGGGTGATGTGGAGGCCCTCGACGAAGTCGAGGGTGCGCCGGTAGTCGACGACCGTGCGCCGAGCGCGGGTGTCGAAGCCCTGGCCCTCCAGCGAGATCTCCGCGATCTGGAAGCCGGCGGAGGACGCGCCGGGGGTCAGGGTGAGCCGGTAGACGCGGTAGGCCGTGCTGTTGGTGAGGGGGAAGGTCCGGGTCTCGCCGCGGCCGGCGAAGGGCGCTCCCGGGTTCTGGGTGTCGAGGGTCGTCCAGGCGGTGCCGTCCTGCGACGCCTCGAGCCTCCACTGCCGGGGGTCGTCCCGCGGGCGGTCGGGGGCCGCCGTCAGCGTGTACGAGGTGACGGCGACCGCGCGGGGCAGGTCGGCCTGCCAGACGACGGCGGGTGCGGCGCCGTCGACCCGCCAGACGGTGGCCGGATCGCGGTCCACCGAACGCGAGATGTCCCTGGCCCGGGACCCGGGCCGGGCACCGGATCCCTGGGAGTGCCCGCTCGGCGACGACAGGTACATCGTGGCGTCCCCGCCGAGGTCGACGCCGGCCAGGCCGATCTCGCTCACCTGGAAGTGGCTGACGCCCGCCTTGGGGATGAAGTCGAACCGGTAGAAACGGTAGGCCGCGCTGTCGGCGCAGGTGAATTCCCTGGTCTGGAAACGGCTCTCGAAGGGCGCTTCCAGGGTGCGGCTGTCCAGCGTGGTCCAGGTGGCGCCGTCGGCGGAACCGGAGAACGTCCACTCCTGCGGGTCGCGCTGGGGCACGTCGTCGGCGCTCGTCAGCCGGTAGGAAGCGACCGCGGCGGGGTCGGGGAGTTCGACCTGCCACTGCACCTTCGAACCGGGCCCCTCGATGCACCACTTGGTGCTCGATTCGCCGTCGTACGACTTGTCGACGCCCTCCGAGGAGGAGGAACTGTACGGTCCCCCGGGCGCCGTGACCGTGGTCTTCGGACGGGACGCGAAGGTGACGACGAGGTCGCCGAAGTTGCGGTACGAGCCGAAGCCGGTCATGCCGGTGTCGAAATCGCTGTCCGGCTTGCCGGCGAGAGCGTTGTCGTAGTTGTTGGCTCCGCCCCACAGACTCTGCTCGTTGAACTGGATGCGCTCCTCGTAGGGATCGGCGAAGAGCATGGCGCCCAGCCGGCCGTTGCCGATCGGCAGGGCCTGCGACTGCCAGTCCGCGGCGGGGACGGAGTACTTCAGCGCCTTGCGCGACAGGGTCGGCCACTGGATGCCCGCCGACCCGTGGGCTTCGGCGGCGACGGCCTGTGCGGCAGGCGTGGCGCCCGTCAGCTGAGTGGCCAGAGGCGCGACGGCGAGAGCACCGCCGAACTTGAGGATGCTTCGTCGCAGCGGTTGGGATTCATTGATCACAGCAAGATCTCCCGGCCCATTCATCGGCTCTTTCACGGAGGGAGTAGCGGCCGCATCGACATATATCGAGGGCTTGGTCAACGTTGGTCATCTTCGCGGGAAGATAGATCGGATGTCTAGAGGTGTGATGAGCCGTCGGTTGACGGCCCGTCCGCCTCGACGTAGCTCGCCGCCAGCCAGTGTTCGACGGCGGCCACATGGACCGTCGCGGCGGACACGGCCAACAGCGCGTCACGTGCCTTGAGCGCCCGGAGAATCTCGTCGTGCTCCGCGTGCGCGCGCTCCACGGCGCGCTGCGCCCGGCTCCCCCGCACGATGCGGACCCGTTGGGTACGGGTGGAGAGGACGCGCAACAGCATGGACAGCACCGGGTTGCCGACGGCTTCGACGATGCGCAGGTGGAAGGCGATGTCGTGGGCGACGAACTCGTCGACCGTGGCGGCCGCCCGGGACCGCTCGAGGACGGCGCCGAGCTCATCGAGGTCCTCGGAGGTCAGCAAGGTGGCGGCCAGCCCGGTCGCCGGCGGCTCCAACAGCCTGCGCACCTGGAGCAGTTGGAGGGCGGTCCGCCCGTGGGAGACGTCGGCGGCGAAGGACATGGTCTCCAGCAGGAGGTGCGGCTCCAGGCTGGACACATAGGTGCCGTCGCCCTGCCGGGTGACCAGGATGCGCATGGCGGTCAGCGCACGGACCGCCTCGCGCAGCGAGCTTCGGGACAGACCGAGCTGACCGGCGAGCGCATCCTCCTTGGGCAGTCGGGAGCCGGGCGCGAGTTCGCCCGCGACGATCATCGCCTTGATCTTCTCCATCGCCTCGTCCGTCAGTGCCACGAGGGGAGCCTCTCTGTCCCGAAGAAACACGACGGGGCTCCACGCGGGCCCGGAGCGAGTCCGCGCGATGCCCCGGGTACCGCGTCTACTCCTGCTTCTCGCCGGAGGCGAAGCGGGAGATGATCAGCGCGACGATGATGATCGCGCCGTTGAGGAACTGGTTCCACAGCGGCGGTACGCCCGCCAGCGTCATCACGTTGACGACCAGCTGGAGCGTCAGCACACCGGTGAGCGCGCCGAACACCGAACCCTTGCCGCCGTTGAGGCTGACCCCGCCGATGACCGTCGCGGCGAAGACCTGGAAGATCCAGCCGCTGCCCTGGGTGGCGGAGATGGAACCGTAGTGACCGCTGTAGAGGATGCCGGCGAACGCGGCCAGCAGACTGCCGATGATCAGGACGACCCACACGATCCGGTCGACCCGTATACCGGCGGTCCGGGCGGCCTCCGCGTTGCCGCCGATGGCGTAGAGCGCCCGCCCGTGCCGCAGCCAGGCCAGCGCGCAGCTGCCGGCGGCGAACAGCACCGCGCAGATCCAGATGGCGGCCGGGACACCCAGCCACGAAGCCTTGCCCAGATAGGTGAAGGAGGGGGGCAGATCCACGATGGACTGGCCTTCGGAGAGGGCCACTTGGAGTCCGCGCAGCATGGTCAGGCCGCCGAGCGTGACGATGAACCCGTTGAGGCGCAGCTTGAGGATCAGGAAACCGTTGAGGGCGCCGATCGCCACCCCGACCAGGAGGCAGAGCGGGATCGCCGTCCACTGGGGAAGGAGCCCCAGGCCGTTGAACCGGCCGCCGCTGGTGGGCAGGACGAGCCAGACGGCGATGACGGGCGCCACCCCGATCGTGGACTCCAGGGACAGGTCCATCCGGCCGACGATCAGGATCAGCGCCGTGGCGAGGACGAGCAGGCTCAGCTCGGTGGACTGCTGGGCCACGCCGATGAGGTTGTCGGAGGTGAGGAAGGCCGGGGAGACGATGAACCCGATCAGGCCGAGAACGAGGATGGCCGGGACGAGGGACAGTTCACGGAAGCGGCCGAGATCGAGTCCGCGCCGGGTGCCCTTGGCGGTCGTCTGCGCCACGCTCGCTGCGGGGTCGGTGACATCGGTGGTGGCGGACATGACTACCTTCCGTGCTCTTCGGTGTCGGCTGCTGCGGGGGTACCGGCGACGCCCTCCATGGCGGCGACCATCTGTTCGTCCTTCCAGCCGCGGTCGAACTCCGCGACCACGCGTCCGTGGAACATGACCACGACCCGGTCGCACGCCCTGAGGTCGTCCAGTTCGTCGGAGACGATCAGCGCGGCCTTCCCGGCTTCGGCGACCCCACGGATCCTGGCGAGCAGGAACTCCTTGGACTTGACGTCCACTCCGTTGGTGGGTCGGATGGCGACCAGGACATGGGGGTCGGTGGCCAGGGCCCGGGCCACGACGACCTTCTGCTGGTTGCCGCCGGAGAGCGCGGAGACCGGGGTGCCCGCACCCGGCGTCTTGATGTCGAGATCGCGGATCATGCGCTGGGCGAAGATCCTGGTGCGGGCCGGCAGGACGGTACCGAACGGGCCGAGCTGGTCGGTGACGGTGAGGGTCGCGTTCTCCGCCACGCTGCGATTGTTGACGAGGCCCTGGACGTGCCGGTCCTCCGGCACCAGGCCGACGCCCGCGGTGAGGGACGCCGGGACACTGCCGGTACGGACGGTCCGGCCGTCGACCGAGATCCTGCCTCCCTCGGCGCGGTGCAGTCCGGCGACGGCCTCCCCCACCTGGACGTTGCCGCTGGCGGTGGCGCCCGCGAGGCCGACCACCTCACCGGTGCGGACGGAGAGCGAAAGGTCCCGGCACGTGCCGGTCAGGGTCAGCCCGTCGACGGCCAGGAGCTCCTTGGAGCCGGCCGGGGAGGCCGTCCTCGCGTCGTCGGCACTCGTCGTCGTGGCGGACTCGCCGGTCATGGCCTCGACCAGCTCGTGCTTGCCGAGCCCGGCCACCGCCGCGGTGCGGATGTGGGCCGCGTCGCGGTAGACGGTGACCGTGGTGCACAGGTCGTAGACCTCTTGCAGGTGGTGGGAGATGAAGAGGAAGGCGACACCCTGCCGCTGGAGGTCCCGGAGCTTGTCGAAGAGCCGGTCGATTCCGCGCGCGTCCAGCTTGGCGGTCGGCTCGTCCAGGATGATGAACCGGGCGCCGAAGGACAGGGCCCGTGCGATCTCGACGAACTGCCGCTGCTCCACGGTGAGATGCCTGGCCCGGACCGTGGGGTCGACGTCCACTCCGTACTCGCCGAGCAGCTGCTCGGCGCGCTGCCGCAGGTCCTTCCAACGGATGGGGCGCAGCGCGGCGTCGCTCTGCCGGTTGAGGAAGAGGTTCTCGGCGACGGTCAGATCGCCGATGATCGTGGACCGCTGGTAGACGCAGGCCACCCTGGACCGCCAGGCGTCGATGTCGCCGAAGACGGGCGCCGGTTCGCCGGAGAAGCGCAGGGTGCCGGTGTCGGGCTGCTGAAGCCCGGTGAGGATGGACACGAGCGTCGACTTGCCCGCGCCGTTGCGTCCGACCAGGGCGTGCGACTCGCCCTCGGCGATGGTGATGCGGGCGTCGCGCAGTGCGACGGTGGCGCCGTACCGTTTGCTGATTCCGGTCGCCTCGGCCACCGGGGCGCGGCTCACGGTGCCTGTCGCCGGGGCGGTCGCGGAGTCCGCCATGGTGAATACCGTCCTTCTGGTCCGGATACGGGGGTACGGGCGAGGTGGGGGCGGGGCGGAGGGACGGGGTGCGCCGCCCCCTCCGCGTGCCTGCCCTCGGAGCCGGTCGCTAGCCGACGTTGTTGCCCCACAGCGTCTTGTCCTCGACGTTGTCCTTGGTCACCAGCGGGGCGGGCAGCTGGTCCTCGAGACCGTTCGGGATCTCGATGATCGTGGAGTCGTGGTCGGTCTTCCCCGCCTTGAAGGTCTTGCCGTCGGCCGCGGCCTGGGCGTAGTACAGCGCGTACTTGGCGTAGAGGTCGGCGGGCTGGGAGACGGTCGCGTCGATCTGGCCCTTGCGGATCGCGTCGAACTCCTGCGGGATGCCGTCGTTGGAGATGATCGAGATGTGCCCCTTCTGACCGGCCGGCTTGAGCAGGCCCTTCTGCTCCAGCAGGGCCAGGGTCGGCTGGAGGAACACACCGCCCGCCTGCATGTAGATGCCGTTCAGGTCGGGGTGCTGGGCGAGCAGGCTCTGGAGCTTGGCGGAGGCCACGTCGCCCTTCCAGTCGGTGGGCAGCTCGAACACCTTGATCTTCGGGAACTTCTCCTTCATGCAGGCGGCGAAGGCCTCGGAGCGGTCGCGCCCGTTGATGGAGTCGAGGGCGCCCTGGAGTTCGGCGACCTTGCCCGTGCCGCCGAGCTGCTTGCCGAGGAACTCGCAGGCCTTGGTGCCGTACGCCTTGTTGTCGGCGCGTACGACCATGTAGACGTCACCCTTGTCGGGGCGGGTGTCGACACTGACCACGGGGATCTTCTTCGAGGCGAGCGTGTCGAGTGTGGAGGCGATGGCGCCGGTGTCCTGGGGGGCCATGACGACCGCCTTGGCGCCCGTGTTCTGGAACACCTGCACATTGGCGACCAGCTTGGTGACGTCGTTCTGCGAGTTGCTCAGCGGCAGCGCGTTGACGCCGTCGGCCTTGACGTCCTTCTTCACGTAGTCGGCGTAGGAGTTCCAGAAGTCCGAGTCGGAACGCGGCAGGTCGATGCCGATGGCAGGCTTGTCCGCGCCGCCCGCGGCACCCGCGCTGGTGCTCTCGCGGTTGCATGCGGTGACGAGGGCGAGCGTCACGAGGACGGTGCCGGCGGCTGCGGCGGCGGAGCGGGTGCGAGCGAGCTTCATGGCCGTGTGTTTCTCCTTAGCCAGGGCAGGGTGGTGCGCGGCGGCGGCAGAGGCGTCCGCGCCCGGTGGGCGGGACGGAACCCGAATCGTGAAGGTGGCCGCTGCCGAGGGCGTGCGCGGACCGTGCCGGCGGGGATGGGATGAGGGTGAAGCGGAGGGCCGAGAAAGCGGAACCGAACAGCCGAGAGAAGACAGCGAAGCCGATTCCTCCGATGTATCCGGGACGACGTGGACGTTACGACGGCGTTGCCGACGTTGACAAGAGTCCGTCCCCCAACGATTTCCACGACCTCACCCCGCATGTGGTCACGAGTCCGACGGACGACCTTGGCTGCGCCTGCCCGAGCGGGGCTGAGCTGGGCTTATCCTCCGCCATCCGCTCGGGACGCGACAGGTACCGGAGTTCACGATTCGGCATGGTCCCGCTTTCGGAAGCCAGGCCCGGGGGCCGATGCGTCCGTCGCCACCGCCACGGGCGCGTCGAGCGCCTCGGTGGTCGGGGGCCGCCCGCCGCCGACCGGGACGAGGTCGTCGATCCGTCGCGTGCCACGCTCGGCGGACATTCGTCCGATGGACCACGCCCGGATCATGCCGTCGCCCCGACGAATACTGACAAGTCCCTGCGGACCTCGGCGAGAACGACCGGGTCGCGACGGATACATCCGAGGACTGCATTGCCCAGACGCTTGCCAGCCTTTACAGTCACGGAGTCGTCATTCCTCCGATGAATGCGGTCGAGTCCAGTCCGTGCGCGTGATCCGGCCGGTGACCTGCGCGAAGAGGCCGGCCCGGCTCGCCCGGCGGCTCTTCGCGGCACGGGGAGCGCACTCGCGGACGAAGCACCCATGGCAAGGGAGTTGCTCAGTGAAACTGCTACGCGTCGGTCCCCCGGGAGAGGAGCGGCCCGCGGTCCGCGTCGACGACGACCGACTGCTGGACCTGAGCCCGGTGACCCCCGAGATCGACGGCGCCTTTCTCTCCTCGGGCGGTGTCGACCGGGCGCGGGCGGCGGTCGAGGCAGGCGCTCTGCCGGAGCTCGACGCGGAAGGCCTGCGCGTCGGCGCACCCGTCGCCCGGCCGGGGAAGATCGTCTGCGTCGGTCTGAACTACCGTGACCACGCCGCCGAGACCGGGGCCGCGATCCCGGCCCGTCCGGTCGTCTTCATGAAGGACCCGGGCACCGTCGTCGGCCCCTATGACGAGGTGCTGGTCCCGCGCGGCTCACGGAAGACCGACTGGGAGGTCGAACTCGCGGTCGTCATCGGACGGCGCGCCCGCTATCTGGCGGGTCCCGAGGAAGCGCCTGAGGTGATCGCGGGGTACGCGGTCAGCCACGACGTCTCCGAGCGGGAGTTCCAGCTCGAGTACTCGCCGCAGTGGGATCTCGGCAAGTCCTGCGAGACCTTCAACCCGCTCGGCCCGTGGCTGGTCACCGCCGACGAGGTCGCCGACCCGCAGGACCTGGGACTCCGGCTGACCGTCAACGGCGTCAAGCGCCAGCACGGCCACACCCGCGACATGATCTTCCCGGTCCACCACCTCGTGTCGTACCTGAGCCAGTACATGGTTCTGGAGCCGGGTGACGTGATCAACACGGGTACGCCCGCGGGTGTGGCCCTCGGCCTGCCCGGCACTCCCTACCTCCGTCCCGGCGACACCGTCGAGCTCGAGATCGACGGGCTCGGCGGCCAGCGGCAGACCTTCGGCCAAGCGTGAAAGGCACCCCCTTGTCTGCGACTCCCGCCCGGATCATCTCGGTCGACACACACGACATCCGCTTCCCCACCTCCCGGGAACTGGACGGCTCCGACGCGATGAACCCGGACCCCGACTACTCCGCCGCCTATGTGGTGCTGCGCACCGACGCCGGGGACGGGCTCGAGGGCCACGGCTTCACGTTCACGATCGGGCGCGGCAACGACGTCCAGGTCGCGGCGATCGGCGCCCTGCGCCCTCATCTCCTGGGACGTTCCGTCGAGGAGCTGTGCGCCGATCCGGGATCGCTCAACCGCGATCTGATCGGCGACAGCCAGTTGCGCTGGCTCGGCCCCGAGAAGGGGGTCATGCATATGGCGATCGGGGCGGTGGTGAACGCGGTGTGGGACCTCACCGCCAAGCGGGCCGGGCAGCCACTGTGGCGTCTGCTCGCCCACGCCGACCCCGAGTGGCTGGTCTCCCAGGTCGACTTCCGCTACATCGCCGACGCCCTCACCCCCGAGGACGCCCTGACCCTGCTGCGGGACGGGCGAGCCGGGCTCGCCGAGCGCGAGGCGGTCCTGCTGGAGCGGGGCTATCCCGGGTACACCACCTCGCCGGGCTGGCTCGGCTACTCCGACGAGAAGCTCACCCGGCTCGCCAAGGAAGCGGTCGCCGACGGCTTCACCCAGATCAAGCTCAAGGTCGGAGCCGACCTGGCGGACGACATCCGGCGGCTGCGCACCGCCCGCGCCGCCGTCGGTGACGGCATTCGCATCGCCATCGACGCCAACCAGCGCTGGAACGTCGGCGAGGGGATCGAGTGGGTCCGGGCCCTCGGGGAGTTCGACCCGTACTGGATCGAGGAGCCCACGAGTCCGGACGACATCCTCGGCCACGCGGCCGTGCGCGAGGGCGTCTCGCCCGTGAAGGTCGCCACCGGCGAACACGTCCAGAACCGCATCGTCTTCAAGCAACTGCTCCAGGCCGGCGCCATCGACGTCCTCCAGATCGACGCCGCTCGCGTCGGCGGCGTCAACGAGAACCTGGCGATCCTGCTGCTGGCCGCGAAGTTCGGCGTGCCGGTGTGCCCGCACGCCGGCGGTGTGGGGCTGTGCGAGCTGGTGCAGCACCTGTCGATGTTCGACTACCTGGCCGTGTCCGGCACCACCGAGAACCGGGTCATCGAGTACGTCGACCACCTCCACGAACACTTCCTCGCACCGGTGGTGATCCGCGACGGCCACTACACCGCGCCACTCTCCCCCGGCTTCTCCGCCGCGATGCACCCCGGGTCCCTCACCGAGTACCGCTACCCCGACGGCACCTTCTGGGCCGCCGACCTCGCCGAAGGGGACAAGACCTCATGACCGGCCTTTCAGGTCTCACGGCCGTCGTGACCGGCGGCGCGTCCGGCATCGGACTGGCCACGGCCAGGCTGCTGGCCGAGCAGGGCGCCGCGGTCGCCGTACTCGACCGGGAGCCCGCCGGGGTGCCACAGCCGTTGCTCGCGCTCAAGGCCGACGTCACGGACGACGCCTCGGTGCGGGCCGCGATCGAGGAAGCTGCCGGGCGGTTCGGCGGCCTGGACATCCTCGTCAACAACGCGGGTATCGGCGCCGCCGGAACCGTCGAGGACAACTCCGACGAGCAGTGGCACCACGTCCTCGACGTCAATGTGATCGGCATGGTGCGCACGACCCGTGCGGCCCTGCCGTATCTGCGGCGCTCGTCCCACGCCGCCGTGGTCAACACCTGCTCGATCGCCGCCACGGCGGGCCTGCCGCAACGCGCCCTGTACTCCGCCGGCAAGGGCGCCGTGCTGTCGCTGACCCTGGCGATGGCCGCCGACCACGTCCGCGAGGGCATCCGCGTCAACTGCGTCAACCCCGGCACCGCCGACACCCCCTGGGTGGCCCGGCTGCTGGATGCCGCCGACGATCCCGAGGCCGAACGCGCGGCTCTCCACGCCCGGCAGCCGATGGGCCGTCTGGTCACCGCGGACGAGGTCGCCGCCGCCATCGTCCATCTCGCGAGTCCCGCCGCCGCCAGCGTGACCGGCACCGCTCTGGCCGTCGACGGAGGTATGCAGGGACTCCGGCTCCGCCCGGCCGCCGGGTCATGAGAACCGGGCGGCTCGGTGGCACCGGGGTCCAGGTCACCCAACTGGCGTTCGGCGCCGCGGGCATCGGCAACCTCTACCGCCCGATCAGCGAGGACGCCGCCGTCGCCGCCGTGGAGGCCGCCTGGGAGGCAGGCATCCGCACCTTCGACACGGCACCCCACTACGGACTCGGACTGTCCGAGCGACGGCTCGGCGCGGCGCTGCGCGGAAGGCCCCGTGCCGCGTACACCGTCTCCACCAAGGTGGGACGGCTGCTCGTGCCCGACGACGCCGACGGCGACGACCTGGCCAACGGCTTCGCCGTCCCGGCCACGCACCGCCGGGTGTGGGACTTCAGCGCCGACGGAGTCCTGCGCTCCCTGGACGCCAGCCTGAACCGCCTGGGCCTGGATCGGGTGGACATCGCCCTGCTGCACGACCCCGACGACCACGCCGAGCAGGCGCTCGACGAGGCCTATCCGGCACTGGAGCGCCTGCGGGACGAAGGTGTCGTGCGGGCGATCGGCATCGGCATGAACCGGTGCGGGCTCCCCGCCCGCTTCCTGCGCGAGACCGACATCGACGTCGTCCTGCTGGCCGGCCGCTACACCCTCCTGGAACAGGAGGGGCTCGCCGGACCACTGTCCGAGGCGGCCGCCCGCGGCAAGAGCGTCGTCATCGGCGGCGTCCTCAACTCGGGGCTGCTCAGCGATCCGAAGCCCGGAGCCACGTACGACTACGCGCCGGCGCCGGATGTCGTAGTGGCCCGGGCGCTGCGGCTGAAGGCGGTCACGGAGCGGCACGGGGTGCCTCTGCGCGCCGCAGCCCTGCACTTCCCGCTCGGCCACCGGGCGGTGGCGAGCGTCCTCACCGGCGCGCGCTCCGCGCAGGAGGTGCTCGACACGGTGGAGCAGCTGCGGCGCCCCGTCCCGCCGGCCCTCTGGGACGACTTGCGCACGGAGGGGCTGCTGGCCCCGAACACCCCTACCCCTACGCCTCACCACTCCGCCGGGTGACGCGCCGGCGTCGCCTTCTCCGGCGACTCGGCCCTCTCCCCCGGCTCGGCCTCGGATACAAGGGCCCGTGGTGAGGTACGGGTCGGTGGGGCGGTACGGGTCGGTGTGGTGAGTACGGCGAGACAGCCGACGACCAGGGCGATGCCGGTCCAGCCGAGCGGGGGCAGGCGTTCCCCGACGACCAGTACGGCGAGCACGGCGGCGACGGCGGGTTCCAGCAGCGAGAGCGTGGTCGCGGTGCTCGCCGGGACGTGTGCGAGGCCCCAGCCGAACAGGACGTACCCGGTGAACATGGGGACCAGGGCCATATAGGTGCCGACGGCCGCGTTGGACCAGGAGCCGAACAGCGGGGCGCCGGTGGCCAGCAGCACGGGCAGAAGCAGCAGGCCGCCCAGCCCGAAGACGGCACCCATGGCCGCGCCGGAGCTGACTCCGCCGCTGATCAGGCGATGGGCCGCCCAGGAGTACAGGGCGTAGGTGAAGCCGGCCACCAGCCCCAGCCCCACGCCGAGCACGGTCGTCCGCACCGAATGGGCCCCGGGACCGGAATGCGCCTGGGCCGCTTCGGCCAGGCACAGCAGAACGGTGCCGGACAGGCCCAGAGCGGCGCCGGTCATCCAACGGCGCGTCAGACGGCGTTTGTCCACCACGCGTTCGATCACCGCCGACGCGAGGGGGGCCGAGCCGATCGACACCACGGTGCCGGCGGCGACCCCGGCCAGGTGCATGGCGGTGTAGAACGCCAGCGGGTAGGCCCCCACCGCCAGCGCGCCGAGCACGACCACCCCGCGCTGCGCGCGCAGCGCGGACATCTCCCGTGCGATACGCGGGGCGGCGACGAGGGCTTGGAGGAGTCCGCCCAGGCCCATGGCGGCGGCCCCGATCGCGAGGGGTCCCACGGCTGGGGCGAAGGTCGCGGCGGTGCCCGTGGTGCCCCACAGCACCGACGCCACGAGCACGCACAGCGAGCCCACGCCCACCGAGCCGCTCACAGGTCCGGTGGGCCGCGTCACAGCCGGTCCAGCAGGTTCGCCGCCATGGTCCGCGCATGCTCCAGCCGCGTACCCGCGCCCTCCAGGCCGGCCCGCGCCATCGCGCCCTCCAGCAGGAACGACAGCTGCTCCGCCAGCGCGTCGGCCTCCTCGGGCCGGTCGGGCAGCACTTCCCCGAGATGCCCGCAGAGCAGGGACTCGACTTCCTCCTTGTGCCGGCGCACCACGTCACGGCCCTCGTGCCCGGCGGGCAGTTCGGCGGCCGCGTTCAGCAGCCCGCACCCCCGAAAGCCGTGCTCGTAGGCGAAGGCGGCGTGATCGGCGTACGCGTCGAAGACGGCCAGTACGCCGCCGCGACCGTCCCGGGCTTCCTCGAGCCGCCGCCGGTACAGGCCCAGCCACTCCTCGTGCCGCGCATCGAGGTAGGCCATCACCAGGTCGGCCTTCGAGGAGAAGTTGTTGTACAGGCTCATCTTCGCCACGCCCGCCTCGGCGGTGATCGTGTCGATCCCCGTCGCCGACACGCCGTCCGCGTAGAAGCGGCGCGCGGCGGCGGCCAGCAGTCGCGTGCGCGCCTTGCCGGGTCCCTTCCCGGGTCCCTTGCCGGGTCTCGGCGCGGCGGCGGGGGTGTCACTCATTCCGTTCCCTCCCAGGTTTTAGGTAGGTCAGTCTACCTATAAACTGGGTCGCTCGACGCGCCGCGCGTGTCGGGGACTCGCGTCGGCCTGGGTTGCCTCCGCCGTGTTCATCGCCCTGCCGCTGCGGTCACGGTCGCGGGATCCACACCGGTCAGTTCCACGATGCGGTGCGGCGGCACGCCGACGGCCAGCGCCCGACCGATCAGATCGTCCCTGCCGTCGGCGCAGTCGCGGTAGGCGAGCAGTTCCTCCTCGACCCGGGCATGCGTCGCCGGCGCCATGTGATGGCGCACACGGCTCAGTTCCTCCTCGTTCAGTGGGACCGGCAGCCGTTCCGCTCCCTCGGGAACGGCCGTCCTCTCCTCCGGCGGCACGAGTCGCAGACGGGGGGACGTCGCCGTGCTTCCCTGAGCGTCCAGCCACGCGCGTACCGCCGTGGTCTCCATGCAGGCGAGGTCACCGACGGCGGCCGGAGCCACCCCGAGCGCCACGGCGGCGTCGTCCAGCAGAAACAGGTAGGCCTCGTCGGTCATGCTCGGCTCCTTCTCGACGGGAGACATCCGGCCACCACGGTGAGGGGCCGATCGACGTCCCTCTACCCCACGGCACCCGGATTACCGTCCGCCGTCAGGAGCCGGAGTCCCGGTGCACCGCACGGCGCACCACCAGGCTCTCCACCTCGTACGACAACTCGGTGGTGGCATCGTCGGGAGGCGGGTGGTAACGGCCCGCGCACACCGAGAGGTTGACGATGAGGTAGGCGTGCCAGGAGGACCCGACACCCCGTCCGTCGGCGAAGACCCGCTCCCCGTTCAGCGACCAGACCACGCTGCGCCTGCCGAACGTCACGCTCACATCGATGACGCCACCGGGGCGGACGGCTTCGTCGCGCACGTAACTGTGTCCCTCCCGCACGTGGTTGCTCAACTCCAGCAGGTCGGGGTTGTCCGGGTGGTACTCGAACACGTCCACCTCGTTGCCCCCGTCCCGCCAGGTCCAGATCGCCGGCCAGGAACCCGAGCCGGTGGGCAGGCGCACCCGGGTGTCGAGGCGGTCTCCGGTACGGACCATGAAGCCCTCGGCACTCTCTTCTGTCGTCAACAGGCCCGCGTCCCACAGTCCGTCGGCTCTGCGCGTGGCGCGGAACGTGCCGGTGCGGGAGTACGAGGGGTCGGCCGTGAGGTGGTCCAGTTTGTTGTCGCCGGGGTTGGTGGGGCCGCCGTCGGGATAGGCCCAGGAACGGCCCGCCACCCACTGACGGTCAGAGGAGAAATCAGCTGTGAAGACGACTGCGCTCACCCGCGGGCTCCCTCTGTCGCCGGGTACGGCATCACATGCCGGATTTCTCCCCAGGGCAGCCCCGGCCATGCGGTGCCCGAATTCGCGCGACTCGCGATTCACCCGTTCGGCGTAGAGCACGCGCGGTGCGCGGACAGGGACGGCGTCCGCATCGGGCTCGCCCGCTCTGCCATTGGTCCGCATGCGCTCGCTCGGCGCAGGGCGCACGCTGTGGGCATGGACCTTGCGCACCCCGTCGTGATCTATCCGCCCGCCGCGGACGGCGGGCGACGGGTGCGTGCCGGTGACCACTTCCTGGGGATGGCGTACGGCCTGCTGGACGTCGCCGAGTTCCTCCGGGAGACCGGGTTGGAGGATGCCGACGAGGCCTACGTCGAGTCGTCCGCGCTGATCGAGTGGCGAGGCGGCGGCCCGAAGACGTGGGAGCACGGACCGGATCGTCGGTGAGCGCACCGCTTGCGACCGTTCGGGATGCCGGGCGGCGGTGTCAGTGGTGGGCGATAGTGTCGCGCCCCATGAGTGATCAACTGCATGGGGTGGTTGTCCGCACCGCGGAGCACGCGGATGTAGAGGGTCTTGTGGCGTGCAGTCGTGCCCTGTTCGCCGAGGACGCGGGAACCCGTGATCCGAGCATCGACATCGACTGGCCGCGCGAACACGGACCGCAGCGTTTCGCCAACGGCATCGACGACCCTGACCGGCTGCTGCTCGTCGCCGATCGAGACGGCGAGGTCGTCGGCCATCTCACGGGTGTGCTGACCGAGGCCTCTGCGATGAAGCCGGTCAGAATCGCCACGCTGGTGAGCATGTACGTACAGCCCGCGCACCGCCGGGAACAGATCGGTGGGCGCCTGATCCGCGAGTTCACGGCCTGGGCGAAGCGGAAGGAAGCGAGGTTCGTGGAGGTGACGGCGTATTCGAGCAACACCGACGCCCTCCGCTTCTATGAGCGCAACGGCTTCGCGGCCAAGTCGGTGACGTTGGAAACCCCGCTGTAGGAGTCAGCACTCGCAGGTTCGCGCCGCCGGCTCGTTCACGCATCCGCAGGTGCGGCCGTGGCGTGTGCAGGCGTGTGCGCATGACATCGGGGACGCGAACACGGGTACCCGCATCTGCGGAGGTAGCTCATGTTCGAGGCAAGCGATATCCGTGAATGGCGCGGTCATGACGTGGTGGACCCGCAGGGGCACAAGATCGGCGTCCTGGAGTCGGTCTATGTGGACACCGGGACCGACATGCCTTGCTTCGCCACGGTGACGGTCGGTCTTCCCACCCGTCGCCGTCTGGTGTTCGTGCCGCTCCTCGGGGCGACGGTCGGTCCGGGCTATCTGAAGGTCGCCCACGACAAGAACGCGGTGAAGAAGGCCCCGTCGATCGACCTCGACGGCGAACTGCATGCCTCGGAGGAATCGAAGGTCTTCACGCACTACGAACTGGACTACGCACCGGGCGTCGGCGGCGAGCGACGCCTCGCCCGCCGCTGACACGTCGAGGCCGCCGGGAGAGCCGATGAACCTGTTTCTGTTTCTGATCCTCGTGGCCCTCGTCCTGGGCATCATCGGATTCGCGGTCCACGGATTGTTCTACCTGCTGATCATCGGCGCTGTCGTTCTCCTCGCCGATCTCTGTTACGTCGCGGTTCGCTTCCGCCGTGGCGGCAGGAAACACCGTATTGCCCGCTGACCGGCGTTTTCCCGGACGGGTAAGCGCCGGCGACGCGGTCAGTTCATCGACGCGGCGCGATCGCCGCCTCGGCCGCCGCCTTGATGCGCGCGCCGAAGCCGGGGGCGTCCTTGCGGGCGGCGGCGAGCGCCAGGCCGACGAGGAGCTTGCCCAGCCCGTGGCCTTCGAGGACGTTGAAGATACGGACCCGGGTTCCGCCGCCGGGCAGCGGCTCCAGGTCGTAACCGCCTTCACGCACCGTCACGGTGTTCTTCGAGACCTCGGCCCAGCGGATCTTCACCGGGGCTTCGAGAGCGGTGATGCGGAACTCCCTGGCGGTCTTCATCCCGGCGTCCTTGACCGTGCTCCGGAAGACGGTGCCCACCGTGGTCGGGGCCTCGGGAATCCGTTCGATCTTGAGCACACGGGGGCTGAACTGCGGATCGTTGCGTCCGTCGGCGAGGTAGGCGAACACCTCCTCGACAGCCCGATCGACCTCCACCGTCGCTTCGAACTGTCCTGACATGAGCACTCCCCATCGGTCGAGTCGCACGCGCGCGAAGGCCGCGCCGTACCGCCCGTCATGTCGTGACGGCACCGCGACCCCATAGGACCACCGAACACCTCGCCCGGCAATCGGCAATGCTCCGCGAGGCGGGCACGGCGGGGAGCGGAGACACCCGGGCGAGCCGGGCACGCGTCTTGGAGAGACGCCCCGGGCACGCGGTGCGCGGGCCCGGGGCGTTCTGCCGCGGAGGCAGCTTCGTTACACCGCGGCGATGCCCTCCATGCCGGATTCGGCGAAGGCGGGCAGACCTGTGACCGTCGTGACCTTGGTGAGAGCGCCGTTGCGGCCGACGCTGAAGCCGTCCACGGTGCCCGAGGTGGCGTTCTGGACGTAGACGAACCTGTCCTCGGCCACGGCGATGTCGATGACACCCTGGGATGTGCCCGACGGAGCGGTGGCGATGCCGGCCTCGTTGGTCAGCGCGAGCCGGCCGTGCGGGTCCATCCGGTAGCCGGTGACCGTCGAGTTGCCGGTGTTGCCGCCGTAGAAGAAGTCGCCCGCCCGCTCCAGCCAGCACAACGTGTCCTGCCCGTTGGGCAGTGGCTTCTGCGCGATGTCCAACGCACCGTTCTGTCGCACCCGGTAGGTGGTGACGGTCGACTTGGCGGCCTCGGCGACCAGCATGCGGCCGGCTTTGTCGAAGGTGACGGCGAACGGCACCATGCCCGCGGACCTGGTCACCACGGGTTTCGCCGCCGGGCGGCCGTCGCGGCCCACCGGGAAGACCTCTATGGTGTTCGCCGACTTGGTCGTGACCACCAGGTTCCGGCCGTCCGGCGTGAACGCGACCTGGCCCGGCGAGCTGCTGAACAATGGCACACTCCCGTTCTTGAGCCCCAGGCTGCGGTTCGATCCGCTCAGCGGCTTCAGCCCCTTCGAGGTGATCCTGTATCCCTGGACGCTTCCGGCGCCACCCGCGTTCAGCACGTACGCCAGGTCGCCCGAGACCGCGATGCCCGCGGGGAACTGTCCTCGCGCGGAAACGGTCTGTCGATCCGTCAGCTTCTGGCCGTGCACCGCGAAGGATGTCAGCGTGCCGCTGCCCGCGTTGACTGCCAGCAGCCGGCCGGAACGCCGGTCGTAGACGAGACTCCCCTGCGAGGCAAGGGAGTCGGTGGGCGCGTCGACCTGGTCCCCGCCCCTGCCTCCGGTCGCGTACTCCCCCGCCGCGGTCAGCTTGCCGTCGTCGCCTCGGCGGAAGACATGGATGATGTTGCCCGCGAGCCCGTTGCCCTGAACGAAGACGGCGTGGTCGGCCTTCGGCGCGGTGGCGGTCGGTGAAACCTGGCCTGCGGAGGCGACGTCGACCGTCGCCACGACGGCAGCGACAGCCACCGTGCCACCGCCGAGGACGGTCATCCTCTTCTGAAGCGTCGACCTGCGTTTGTTGTGCCTGCTCACGTGCGGCTCCTCGAGTCCGGGGGCTTGCGTGACCAGAGTTGCCGAAGTGACAGCAGTGCTGAAGGTGTCCGAGGCTCACGTCAGAGTCCCGTAAGAACCGCGCCCGGACGGTTCGGGCCGCCGAGACCCGTCGGCATCACGCCACAACGCAGGACCGGGCCCGCCGCACACGCGGCGGGCCCGGTCTTCGTGGCCGAGGCGGGATTTGAACCCGCGACCTCTGGGTTATGAGCCCAGCGAGCTGCCTACCTGCTCCACCCGGCGACCTCCACTGTAGGACGCCGGGACCGTGGCGGGCCAAGGGTTTATCGGGCCCTGCCACGGCGGACGCCGGGACAAGCGGAGGGGCCGAGACTTCAGCCCGCAGCCCTCCGCCCTCAGGCGTTGGCGTGGCGACGCGTGGCCGTCCTTCGTGGGGCGGCGTGGTGCACGGACCTGCCCTCGCCGGCCGTCTGCTGACGCCACAGCCACAGCGAAGTCACGGACAGCAGACCGGCGAAGACCACCAGGAAGAGCACCGACACCCACATCTGCCGACTCCCGGGATCGTCCCATCCCGTCCAGACAGCCGATGCGGCCCACAAGGCCGCACCGCCCGCGTAGACAGGGCGGATGCGCCGCAGCTGCCGCACGGCACGCACGGATTCGAGGTGATCAGTTTTCTGTGCCATGTGGGCCCAGGTACCCCGATCGGCGCGCTTCATCAGTGGTCGGATGGAATGCGCGGCCCTCGCTGCTCCACACCACGACCGGCCACTCCTCGGGGTCCCCACCGGTGAGCCGGCACAGCCGGTCGGCGTCCAGGGTGGTGCCCCAGATCAGCAGCGCCTCGGGGGGCGGGCGCCCGGGGTTGGATGCGGTGGATGCGGTGGATGCGGGTGGCGGTCACGCTCCCGTGCGGGAGATGTCGTGAGGTCGACGCTCCGCCGTTCGATGCCGTTGTGCCTGCTCGTGCCGAACGGCGTGCGGAGGTGGAGGAAGCCGCAGAACTCCCCCGGCCGTAGGTCTCCACGAGCCGTCGGTGGTCGGCGGGCAGCCGACTACCGATCCTTCCTCCACGGCGGTCCAGTCCCCGGCGGCGTCCAACGGTTCGGCCGGTCGTGCCACCAGCCGGACCAGTCGCTCACAGCTCGTCGCGGCACCTTCCGAATCCGCCATGCAGGCCGCGTAGTCACCCTCCCCGGCGACTTCTCCTCGGCCTCGACCTCGACCTCGGTCAGCCTCGGCCCGGTCCGACGGGCGCGGTGATCTCCCGCTTGAGGATCTTGCCGCTGGGGCCGGTCGGCAGGGTGTCCACGAGCCACACCTCGCGCGGGTACTTGTATGCCGCCACTCGGCTCCTGACGAACTCCCGCAGCTCGTCCGGGGTGGCATGGGCACCCGGGCGCAGGACGACGGCGGCCGCGATCTCCTCGCCCAGGTGGGTGTGCGGCACTCCCACCACGGCGGCCAGGGCGACGGCCGGGTGCTCGTGCAGGACCTCCTCCATCTCGCGCGGGTAGACGTTGTAGCCGCCGCGGATGATCATGTCCTTCTTGCGGTCCACGATGTACAGGTAGCCGTCCTCGTCCTGCCGCGCGAGGTCGCCGGAGCGCAGCCAGCCGTCCGGGATGGCCGCCTCGGTCTCCTCGGGGCGGTTCCAGTAGCCCTTCATCACGTTCGGGCCGCGCACGACCAGTTCGCCCACCTCACCCGGGGCGACGTCCTGGCCCTTGTCGTCGAGCAGCCGCACCTGCACGTCACGGATCGGGGTGCCGATGGAGCCGGCCTTGCGCGGCCGGTCGGGGTGGTTGAAGGTGACCACCGGGCTGGTCTCGGACATGCCGAAGCCCTCCAGCACCGCACAGCCGAAGCGACGCTCGAAGCCGTGCAGGACCTCCACCGGCAGCGAGGCCCCGCCGGATATGCACATCCGCAGCGTCGACACGTCCGCCTGCGACGGGTGCTGAAGCAGCGCCGCGTACATCGTGGGAACGCCCTCGAAGACCGTGGCCCGGTCACGGGCGATGGCGTCCAGCACGGTCTGCGGTTCGAAGCGGGGGATCAGCGTCAGGGAGGCGCCGGCGCGGACGGACACGCTCATCGTGCAGATCTGACCGAAGATGTGGAACAGGGGCAGACAGCCCACCACCACGTCCTGAGGTGTCATGCGCTGGACGTGGACCGTGTTGACCTCGGTGTTGTGCCGCAGCCCGCCATGCGTGAGCGTGGCGCCCTTGGGGCGGCCGGTGGTGCCGGAGGTGTACAGGAGCACGGCCACGTCGTCGACGCCGGTCTCGGCCACCCCGGACAGCGGCTCGTGCCCGGCCAGCAGTGCGGCGAAGGCGGCGGGTTCGACGGCCAGGTGCCGCACTCCGGCGGCGGCCGCGCCCTGGGCGCCCTCCCCTGGCGCCTGGTGCCATTCGAACAGCAGCACCGCCCCGGAGTCGGCGAGGTGGTATTCGGTCTCCCGCGTCTTCAGCAGCGGGTTCATCGGCACGACGATCCCCCCGGCGCGGAGCACGCCGTAGTACAGGACGACGAACTCGGGCACGTTGGGCAGCATCAGGGCGACACGGTCCCCCGGCCGCACACCCTCGGCCCGGAGCAGCTCGGCGGCGCGGGCACTGCGCTCGTCCAGTTCCGCGTAGCTGGTGACCTGCTCGCCCAGGCGCAGCGCGGGGCGTCCCGGTTGCCGCTGTGCCGTCTCCACCAGGAACTGCGCCAGATTGGCCATGACCCGCCTCCACGAACGTCACCGTTGAAATCCGCTGTTCACCTCCGCGACATCGTGCTGCCACACTGGGCGGCGGACTATGGGCGGCAGGACAGCGCCGCCCCTCCCCGATTGTTCCGGAGAACAAAACGATGGCGTTAAGCTGCGGGAATGGACATCTCGGGCGTGGCCGCGGCGCTTCATTCCAGACTTCCGGAACTGGGTGAGCGGATCGCGCAGCGTATCCGCTCGGACGTCGACGCCTACGACGAGGAGTCGCTGATCCCCTTCGACTCGCTGCGCCGCTCCTGCACGGCCAACGCGGACCTGGTCCTGAGCCACCTCGGTCACGCGGATGCCCCGGACCCGAGCCCGGCCCGCGAGACCGGCCGGGTGCGCGCCGAACAGGGCGTGCCGCTGGCGGACACCCTGCACGCCTACCGGGTCGGCTTCGAACTGCTGTGGACGGAGATCCTTCTGGAGTCACGGACGCATCCCGAGGTCTCCGACGACCAGTTGGTGTCCCAGTCCGCGGAGATCTGGGCGCTGTTCGGCCTGTACGCGGAGGCGGTGGCGGCGGCCTACCGGGAGACCTCCGCCGAGTTGACCTCGCAGGGCCACGCCCGGCGCTCGGCACTGGTGGAGGCGCTGTTCACCGGCGTCCTCGCCGACCGGACCACGCTGTGGGAGGCCGCCCGTGAGCTGGGCCTGCCCGAGCACGGCCCCTACGCGGTGGCCGCGGCGGCGGCCGGCGCGCCCGGCCAGGAGCCTCTGGCGGGCATCGAAGCCGTGTTGCGTCAGGCCCAACTCGCCTCGGCCTGGCGGCTGTTGCCCGACCATCAGATCGGTGTGATCGCGCTGCCCACGCCGGCGGCGGAGAGCGCGGTCCTGCGCGTCCTGCGTCGCGCCCAGGCCCGCGTGGGCGTCAGCCCGTGCTTCCCCTCCCTGCGGGACACTCCACAGGCGCTGCGCTTCGCTCGCCTGGCCCTGGCCGGGCTGCGGGGCACCGGTCCCGGCGTCGCGCGGTTCGACGACAACCCGCTCGCCATGGTGGTGGCCGCCGCTCCGGCGGAGGCGGCGCATCTCGTGGGAGTGGTCCTCCAACCCCTGGTCGACCTCCCGGTCGCGGAACGTGCTCGCCTGTTGGAGACCCTGGAACACTGGTTCGGCGCCGCCGGCTCGGCCACCGAAGCGGCTCAGGGCCTCTTCGTCCACCCCAACACCGTCCGTTACCGGCTACGCCGTATCGAGGAGTTGACGGGCCGTTCCCTCTCCGACCCGCGCGCGGTCGCCGACATCGGCGCGGCGCTGCTGGCCGTCCGCAACGCCGGCGTCGGACCGGGCGAACAGCCGCCGCCCGCACCGGACTGACGCGGCTGCTCACGGGCTTGCGCGGTGAGTACGACCGTGACGGGCGCGGCGACGGCATGAGCGACCTCCGCACCGCGGTGGCCCGCCTCGCGGCCGTCCGTGCTGGACCATCTGGTGAAGGGGGCGACGACGGGTCGGCCCGCGGGGCGGGCACGTCACCGCAGCGGATCGCGGTCTGGACGCTGCCGTGGCCCTTCACCGACGACATCACCCCCTGCGCCTTCTGGGACCGGCCCGGGGAGGGCCCCACCGCCTACCTGCGCACCGGGAAGCCGCCCGCGGCCGGAGAGCCCCGCGGCCGGGGAGCCCCCGTGGAGGAAGGTGAGACCTCCGCTCCGACCACACTTTCGTGCGGCTTTCGTCGCAGGTGAGGAGGATGCCGCCAGCCCTCGGCCGGGGCCGATTGGGCTGTCCGCGATCGGGGAACGCGTCGGGTCCGAGAGACGCGGTTTCCGGGCCCCGTCGCGATCTCCCTTCTATCGTGGAACGGCACAGTGACGCTCGGCACCGAGACAGGCGGCAGGACATGCGGAAACCACTGATCGACTATGTGGCGGTCTTCCGAGCCCTGCCCGGCATGGTGGCCCTCCTCACCCCCGACCTGATCTACGCCGACGCCAACGACGACTTCCTGCGGCTGGCCGGGCGCACCCGCGAGCAGCTGCTCGGCCGATACATCTTCGACGTCTTCCCGGAGAATCCGAACGACCCGGCCGCGGCCGGCATGCGGGAGACCCGGGAGTCGATGCTGCGGGTGGTCGCCACCGGCGAGCGCGACACGATGGCACTGCTGCGTTACGACATCGAGGACCCCCAGCGGTCCGGCGTGTGGCGCGAGCACTACTGGAGCCCCGTGAACGCGCCCGTCCACGGCCCCGACGGGCAGGTGGCACTGGTCGTGCACCGGGTGGAGGAGGTCACCGAGCTCATCCACGCCCGCGGCGGCCCCAACGGCGGGGCCCGAGCCCGGGTGCTGGAGGCCGAGCTGTACACCCGGGCCCGCGAGCTGCAAGAGGTCAACGAACGGCTCCGCCAGGCGCACGCCCATGAGCGGGAGGTCGCTCTCGCCCTCCAGGCGGCGATGCTGCCCGCGCCCGGCCCGACCGGGCCGCACGCCGCCGCCGTGCGCTACCGGCCCGCGGTCGGCGCGCTGAACGTGTGCGGCGACTGGTACGACCTGGTCGACCTGCCCGGCGACAACCTCGCGGTCGCCGTCGGCGACGTCGTCGGGCACGGCCTCGCGGCGGCCTGCACCATGGGGCAGCTGCGCAGCGCCCTGAGCGCCGCCTGCCGCGTGGCGGACGGCCCGGCCCAGGCCCTGGAGGCCCTCGGCCTTTACGCCCGCTTCGTCGACGGCGCCGAGGCGACCAGCGTCGTGACGACCTTCATCGACTGGGACAGCCACACCATCACGTACAGCTGTGCCGGCCACCCGCCGCCCGCCCTCGTGCACCACGACGGGACCGTCACCTTCCTCGACCAGGCCACCGATCCCCCGCTCGCCGCCCGCCCGGAACATCTGCCCCGCCCCCAGGCCCGCACCGGCTTCAGCGAGGGCGCCACCCTCGTCCTGTACACCGACGGTCTGATCGAGCGGCGCGACGAGGACATCTACACGGGCCTGGCCCGGCTCGCCGCCTCCCTCACCCACCACAGACTGTCAGCCCCCGAACCCCTGGCCGACGCCCTCCTCGCCGACCTCCTCCCCACCACCGGCACCACCGACGACACGGCCCTGATCGTCCTACGCCTGTGACCCACCTTCCCGGGACCGGCCCTCGCCCGAGATCGTGCCCACGCCGTCAGTCGAAGGAGCCGGTCGGGTCGGGGCTGCCGGGGGTGTCGGGCAGGGCCGTGTGATCGGGGTGGTCACGGGTGCGGCGGGCTTCCTTCATCTCCGCCTCGTAGAGGTGGTCACGCCCTTCGGCGAGCTGTTGCACCGCCTCGTGCTCCAGTTGTCTGAACACCTGGTAGTACGTCGCGTCGTAGGCTTCGACGATCTGGAACGTCCAGTGTCCCGGGATGACGTTGCGCCCGAGGATCTCCGTCTCGACGCGGTCGGCCCAGCTCTCGTGGCCCGCCCCGCGCAGCAGTGCGACCGTGCGGTCCAGTTCCAGGTCCGCGGTGCCGGTGAGCTGGTGGAACGAGTAGAGGTGCCCACGGGCCCGTTCGATCGTCTCCAGCGCTTTGGACAGTGAGCCGAGCGCTTCCACCGTCTCGTCGCCGACGCCCGGGGGACGCCGGTGCTCGTGGTCCGGACCCTGGAGGTCACCCATCTTCGCCACTTCCTTCGCGCCCAGGGATTCCCGATCTGTCCGGACCAGCACAGCACGGCACGGGCGGCGGCACCGTCCGTGCCGTCCGGATGCGCGATCGGTGGAACCCGATCGAGCCGGTCTCAGCGCACGACGTCGACGAGGTGGGGCACCACCCGGGTGAGCCGCACAACGGCCCAGAGGATGAGGAGCGCACCGATCGCCTCGGGCAGCAGCCACCAGCCCGTACGGATGCTCTCGTCGAACAGCGCCACACCCAGCAGAAGGCTCACCGCCGCGTCACCGATGGTCAGCGCGGGCTGTGAAGCGGCCAGGGGGCCGGCTTGCAGGGCGTTCTCCAGCAGCAGGAGGGCAAGGACCCCGGTGAGCGCGAATCCGTAGGTCTGCCAGGCGGTGAGGAACGCCGGCAGGCCCGCGTCGGCGAGGGTTCCCGTGGCCGACTTCAGCAGGGCGGCGGTCAGGGCGTTGCCGACCGCCGCGGCCGAGGCCAGCGCCGCGGCTCGGAACAACGGCGAGGAGGTGGAGCGCGCGAGGAGGAACGCCACGGTCATCGCTCCCAGGGTGAGCGCCAGGACCGGGATCCAGCGCGCCATGGAAGCCTGCTCCCGGCTGCCGGAGGGGGCTGCCGACGCCAGGAGCACGGCGAGTCCGGCCACCACTCCCCCGACCGCCCACCAGCCTTCGGCCGACAGCCGGCGATGCATGAGCGGCACCGCCAACAGCAGCGCGAAGGGGAGCTCAAGGATGAACAGGGGCTGGACCAGCGCCATGGGACCGTTGATGAGGGCCAGGGCCTGGAACACCGCGGCGCCCACCACGCCCGCGATGCCGATCGACCAGGCGGGCCGCCGCGCGAGGGCGAGCAGCAGCCGTACTCCGCCGCCCTGTTCCACCGTGGAGGCGGCCTTGCGCTGGAACGCCGTGCCCACCGCGTTGCTGACGGCGCCGAGGACGGCGAAGAGCACGGCGAGCACCATCATGACTCCGGTGTGTGCGGATCCTCGGCCGTCGCGTCGTCACCGCCTGGTCGGCTGATCGCTGCCGGACGGACCAGGTGGACCGGAGGGACCGATCGCTTTGGCCGCAGTCTCACACCTGGGGGCATGATCCGCAGTTCGGCGGCGGGCGCCGCCCGCCCGGTGTGCCGACGGCGCCCTGTCCCGCCGGCGGCTACTTCTTGCCGCGGCGCAGCAGCAGGTAGGCGACGGTCACCGCCACGGCGGCGCCGATGAGGGCGGCGCGATGATCGCGCACCTGTCGGGGCGCCTTGTCCTGCCACATCTGCTCGGCCTGCCCGGCCTTGGCCCTGACCTGGACGACGGCCGCGCCGGCCGTGTCCTTGACCGGGGCCGGGACCTTCTCCTCCAACAGGTGGGCCGCCTCGGCCGCCTTCGTCCTGGCCTGCTCGGACAGATGCGCCGCCGTGATGCCGGCCTGTTCCTTCAACGCGGTCGCCTTCTCCTGTGCGCGGGCCTTGACGTCCGTCTTCGCGGCCAGTGCCTCGACCGTCTCGCCGAGTTCGTGGCGGGTCTGCTCGACCTGTCGGCGCAGTTCTTCGGGGTCGGCGGCGGTGGGCTCGTCATGGGGTGGCTGGGTCATCGTCGTGCACTCTCCTTGATCTCCGACACATCGGCTTTCACGCTGTCGACGGTCCGCTCGGGCACCGGTGGGGCGGCCGCGCCGACCTGCTTCTTGCCGGTCAGGGCCAGCACGGCGGTGATCACCGCCAGCACGGCCGTGACGATCAGGGCCGCGGCCCAGACCGGGAGCGGCACCGCGATCGCGGCGATCGCGGTGGCGACCAGCGCCTGGAGGGTGAGGAAGCCGAAGAGTCCGGCCCCGCCGAACAGTCCACCGCCCTTGCCGTAGCGCTTGCCCTTCTCGACCATCTCCGCCCGTGCGAGCTGCATCTCGCCGCGCACCAGTTCGGTCAGCTGCTGCGAAGCGCGTTGCACCAGGTCGCCGACCGACTCACCGCCGTCGGCGGTCCGCGCGCCGCGCTCACCGTCCGTGCCGTACCGTCCTGCTTCAGCCATAGCCTTCACCCCTTCCTCTCGGTGCCGCACCGGGTACCCGGTGACCGGCGGGAGAGACATCCCGGAACGGGCCCGTCAGGCCTGCGCCCGTGTCTCCCCCGCGCCGGCCGTGTCGGGAAGGGGCACGAGGTCGCTGGTGCAGAACCCGCAGCGGCGCGCCTGGGCGGGGACGGGGTTGAGGCACTCGGGACAGTCCCGCTTGTCCGCCTGGACGTCCTGGTGCGGGGCGAAACGTTCGTGCAGCTTGTTGATCGGCAGAACGACGAGGAAGTACAGGACGCAGGCGATCAGCAGAAAACTGATGACGGCGTTCACGAAACTTCCGTACGGGAAGACCGCCCCGCCGACGGCGAAGGTCCTGCGGCTGTAGTCGCCCGTCGCACCGGTCGCGAAGCCCACGACGGGGGTCAGGAACGCTTTCACGAAGCCGTTGACGAGTGCGGTGAAGGCCGCGCCGATCACGATGCCCACGGCCAGGTCGACCACGTTCCCGCGCAGTATGAAACTGCGGAACCCTCCCAGCAGATCCCTCACAGTGCACTCCGTTTCTCTCGGCTTCACCCGGCTTCACCCGGCTGCTCGCGGCTTCGCCGGGCGGTAGCGGGTAGCGGCGGTCGGAGGACGTCTTGCCGCGTCGGCGCCGGTCACACCACCGCCGGCGGCCCGGAGGATCGGGGCGGCTCCACCCGGATGGCCGCTCGCCTCGCGCGACGGCGTCGGTCGTTGCCTAGCGTCGAAGCGACGGCCCCCGGCCGGGAGGAGACACCCATGCCCCATCGCACCGTCGTCGCGGGAATAGCCGCGACGATCATGACCTTCGCTCCGCTGTCCGGAGTGGCCCACGCCCAGGACATCGACTGCCGCGACTTCACCTACCAGGAGGACGCCCAGGCGGAGTTCGACCGGGACACCAGCGACCCCAACCGCCTCGACGAGGACCAGGGACCGGACGACGGCATCGCCTGCGAGGTCCTCCCTCGCCAGTCGCCGCCCACCCTCGTTCCCGCCACGAGCATTCCGGCGCCGGTCCCGACCAGCTCCGCGCCGGTGACGATCAGCCCCGCGGCGCTGCCCAGCCTCGGTGTGCGCGGCGGCGTCGGCGGCGCCATGACCGCGGGACCGTCCGGCTGGGACATCGGCATCGGCGCCTCCCTGACGGCGGCGGGCCTGCTGGCCGGCGCCGCTTGCGTGAGACGGCGCCGGCGCCGCGTCTGACCGACCCCGGCCAGGGCCTCGCCGGCAGCGCCGTGCGGGCATCCCGTGCGGACGGACCCGCACCGCGCTTCAGGAGGCCGTGCCGCCGGGATGCCGGCCGGGGCCCTCGGTCCGGTTGGTCAGCGGAGTCGGCGACAGGACGGTGTCCTCTTCGCCCGGCTCCAGGAGGGTGGCGGCGGCACCTACGACCAGGGGGTCCGGGCTGCCGACCGCTTCGGCGTCCTTGGCCGCGTAGTCGACGCGGGACAGCAGACTGCGCATGGCTTCGAGGCGGCCCCGACGTTTGTCGTTGCTCTTGACGACCGTCCAGGGGGCGTGCGCGGTGTCGGTGACACGGAACATCTCGACCTTGGCGGTGGTGTACTCGTCCCAGCGGTCGAGGGAGTCGAGGTCGGTGGGTGAGAGCTTCCACTGGCGTACCGGGTCGACCTGGCGGATCGCGAACCGCGTCCGCTGCTCGGTCCTGGAGACGGAGAACCAGAACTTCACCAGGATGACGCCGTCCTCGACGAGCATCTCCTCGAAGAGCGGGCACTGCTTGAGGAACAGTTCGTATGCCTGTTGCGTGCAGAAGCCCATGACCCGTTCGACGCCCGCCCGGTTGTACCAGGAGCGGTCGAAGAAGACGATCTCACCCGGCCCGGGGAGATGGTCGACGTAACGCTGGAAGTACCACTGGCCCTGCTCCTGTTCCGTGGGCTTGCCCAGGGCCACGATCTTCGCGCCGCGGGGATTGAGGCGTTCGGTGAATCGCTGGATGGTGCCGCCCTTGCCCGCCGCGTCCCGCCCCTCGCAGATCACGACCAGACGGGCGCCGGTGTCATTGACCCAGCGCTGGAGCTTGAGCATCTCGATCTGGAGGACGCGCTTGGTGCGCTCGTACTCCCTGCGGCTCACCTTGCGGTCGTAGGGGTAGTTCTCCCGCCACGTGGTGATCGGCTGACGTGCGCCGTCGAGCAGCACCGGCTGTTCCGGTCTGCGGTCGTCCACCGTCAGCCCGTCGAGCAACCGGGCCTCGACCTCTTCACGATCCATCGGTTCCGCGCCTCCTTGAAATGCGTCGCTCGCGTCAACCGGGTTCCGTGCCGGTGATCACCTCAAACGCGAGCGCACCTGGTGCGCGGCCCTGCGGGCCGTGAGAGCGTGGCACACCAAATGCCCTTTTTGTACATTTTCGGGTATGTATCGGAGGACTGTCATTTCATGAGCGAGACCAACCCCCTCAAGCGGGCGGCCCAGAAGATCACCGACAGCCTCCGGGGCGACGGCGGGGCGCCGGAGGAGGGGATCCCCGGCAAGCCGGCGCCCGAGTCGCCGTCCGTCGCGGAGCCGACGGAGCCGCGCGACCCGCTGCCGCCCAAGCCGGATCAGAGCGGCCCCGACACCGTGTCACCGACCGGGCAGCCGACGGGCGCCGATCAGGCCCGTACGGCGCAGTCCGGCAGCTATCTCACGACCGCCCAGGGCACCCGGCTCCACGACACCGACCACTCGCTCAAGGCGGGGCCCCGGGGGCCCGTGCTGCTCCAGGACCACCATCTGCGCGAGAAGGTCATGCACTTCGACCACGAGCGCATCCCGGAGCGCGTGGTCCACGCCCGGGGCGCCGCGGCGCACGGCACGTTCCAGAGCTACGGCACGGCGGCCACCGTGACCAAGGCGGCGTTCCTCGCCGAGGACGAGGAGACGCCGGTGTTCGTGCGCTTCTCCACGGTGCTGGGGTCGCGGGGGTCGTCCGACACCGTACGGGACACCCGGGGATTCGCGACGAAGTTCTACACCAGCGAGGGCGTCTTCGACCTGGTCGGGAACAACATGCCCGTCTTCTTCATCCAGGACGCGATCAAGTTCCCCGACATCATCCACGCCGGCAAACCGCACCCGGACCGGGAGATCCCGCAGGCGCAGAGCGCACACGACACCTTCTGGGACTTCGTCACCCTGCACACCGAGGCCACCCACCACACGCTGTGGAACATGTCCGACCGGGGCATCCCGCGCTCGTTCCGGACGATGGAGGGCTTCGGCGTCCATACGTTCCGCCTGGTCAACGCCGAAGGCGCGACGACGCTGGTGAAGTTCCACTGGAAGCCCCAGCTGGGTGTGCACTCGCTGGTCTGGGAGGAGGCGCAGATCATCAACGGCGTCGACCCCGACTTCCACCGGCGGGACCTCGCGGACGCCATCGAGGCGGGCGCGTACCCGCAGTGGGAGCTGGGCATCCAGACGTTCCCCGACACCCCGGACCAGATGTTCGAGGGCATCGACCTGCTGGACCCGACGAACCTCGTGCCCGAGGAGCTCGCGCCGGTGCAGCCGGTCGGGCTGCTGACCCTCGACCGCAACCCCTCGAACTTCTTCGCCGAGACCGAGCAGGTCGCCTTCCACGTCGGCCATCTCGTGCCGGGCGTCGACATCACCGACGACCCGCTGCTCGCGGGCCGGCTGTTCTCCTATCTGGACACCCAGATCACCCGCCTGGGCGGCCCCAACTTCCCGCAGCTGCCCATCAACCGTCCGCACGCGCCCGTCAACGACATGCTGCGCGACGGCCTCCACCAGACGGCCGTGCACCGGGGGGTCGCCCCCTACCGGCCCAACTCGCTCGACGGCGGCTGCCCGTTCCTCGCGGGGGCGGACACCGGGGCGTTCATCGAGGCTCCGGTGCGGGTGCCGGAGAGCACCAGGGTCCGCGAGGCGCCCGAGTCGTTCGCGGACCACTTCAGTCAGCCCCGCCGGTTCTGGCTCAGCATGTCCCCGCTGGAGCGCGAGCACATCATCGGCGCGTACACCTTCGAGCTCGCCAAGTGCTACGAACAGGCCATCCGGGAGCGGGCCCTGCTGGTCCTGGCCAACATCGACCCGGAGCTGTGCGGCGAGGTGGCGACGGGCCTCGGACTGCCGGCGCCCGCGCCCACGGTGCCCCTGGCCGACGTCCAGCCCAGCCCGGCCCTGTCGCAGCTCGGCCGTACCTGGCCGACGGACGGCCGCGTCATCGGCATCGTCGTCGGCCCGGACGGCGACCTGGACGGCGTACGGGCCGTGCGTGAGGCGGTCGTCGAGGGCGGCATGGTCCCGCTGGTCGTCGCCCAGGCAGGTGGCGTCCTCGGCTCCGGCGAGGGCGCTGTGACCGTGCAGCGCACGTACGCCACCGCGCGGTCCGTCGAGTTCGACGCGGTGCTGCTGGCCGGTCTGCCCGGGGTCGGAAGCGACGCGTACGGCGCGCGCGACGCCAAGGCGTTCCCCGCCGCCGCGCAGCAGCTGACGGGCGATCCCCGCGTCACCCTGCTGGTGTCCGAGGCCTTCCGGCACGGCAAGGCCGTGGGCGCCTGGGCGGGCGGCGAAGCCGTCCTCGAAGGGGCCGGGGTACCCACCGGCGCGCCGGGCGTGGTGGTCGGTGACACCGGTACGGCCGCCCTGGAACAGCTCGTCCCGCTGTTGGGCGGGCACCGCGTGTGGGACAGGTTCACCGTGGCCTGAGCAGTCCGGCCGGGGCGGCACCCGTCGATCGGTGTGCCGCCCGGGCCGCGTTGTGGAAACGCTTCCGCCATATGGGGGTCGGACCGTGCAGACCTTTCTGCCGTACCCGGACTTCACCGCGTCGGCCGCCGCCCTGGACCCTCGTCGGCTGGGCAAGCAGCGGGTCGAGGCGCTCCAGGTGCTGCGGGGTCTGACGGTCACCGGCTACGGATGGCGCCACCACCCGGCGGTGCGCATGTGGACCGGGTACGAGGAGGCACTCGTGCGCTACGGCCTGGAGGTCTGCGGTGTGTGGACGGCGACCGGACGTGCGGACACCTGCGCCGCCTCGCTGGTGACCGGCTTCGCCGGGCAGCGGGCCGGCATCCGCACGCAGGAGCGGCTCGCGGCGGCGGGGGAGCTGCCGCCGTGGCTCGGCGATCCCGCGTTCCACCGCAGTCACCGATCCGCGCTCGTGCGCAAGGATCCCGAGTTCTACGCGGCTCTGTTCCCCGGCGTGCCCGACGATCTGCCGTACGTCTGGCCGGCCTCCGACCGGACCGCGCCCCGCGAGGGGTGAGCCTCCCCCCTCGCGCGGCCCGTCGTCAGGTGCAGTCGAGCGCCGTGAGGTCCACCGCGTCGGCCATCGCCTGCATCCCCTTGTCGTTGGGGTGCAGATGGTCGCCGCCGTCGAAGAAGGGCAGGATCCGCTCGGGGTCGTAGGGGCTGCGCAGGATGCGGTCGAAGTCGGTGACGGCGTCGAACTCCCCGCTGCTCCGGATGAACGTGTTGACGTCCTGGCGTACGGACTCGGCGGCCGGGTCCCACTCCGACCAGCCTTCGAAGGGGGCCACGGTGGCGCCGACGACACATTTTCCGGCCGCGTGCGCACGGCGGACGATCTCCCGGTATCCGGCGATCATGTCCTGGGCGGTCACCCCGGTGTGCGCCTTGATGTCGTTGACGCCCTCGAAGAGGAACACGGTGCGTACTCCCGGCTGCGACAGCACGTCCCGCTGGAGCCGGTTCAGCGCGCTCTGGCCGGCTCCGTCCGCGAGGACCTTGTTGCCGGAGATCCCCCCGTTGGCCACGCCCTTGACCTCGGTGTCCGCCCGCTGGAGTCGGCGGGCGAGGTAGTCGGGCCAGCGGCGGTCGAGGTCGGCGGTGGACTGCCAGCCGTCCGTGATGGAGTCGCCGAGCGCGACCACCGCGCCCGTCGCCGCGTTCGCCCGGACCGAGACGGAGTCGAGGTAGAACCAGGAGCCGGTCGTCGCGCTCCACGGGTCGCCGCTCTCCTCCGCGGCGTGGTCGCCCTGGGCGAGGTACGAGGTCTGCATGGCCATCCCGTGACCGCTCGCCGGGCCTCCCGCGTCCGGCGAGTGCAGGCTGACCACCAGGTCGGTGGCGGCCGACAGCCTGCCGGGCAGCGCGTCGCTCGACGCGGTGCCGCCGGCGGGGATCGTGACGAAGTGCGCGCCGCCGAAACTCAGCCGCCGGTTGCTGCCCCGGACCAGCGTCGCGCCCTCCTGCTGGACTCCCGCGTAGACGCTGTCGAAGGTCACCGGCCGGTCGCCGAAGGCGTTCGTGAGCCGGATCCGCAGGTCGGCGCCGCCGACGCTGGTGCGGACGACGAGCCGGTAGCCACGGTCGGCGACGCCCTCCCCCAGCCGGTCCGCGGACGCCGCCCAGGTGACGACATCGTGCCCGGTGTCCGCCGCGCGGGCGACCGCCGGGAAGGCCTGCGGCAGGACGACGGCGAGCAGGACGGCGAGGACGGCGACGAGCACGCGGAGCGGCGTGCGGCGGGCCGTCATCGGGTGAAGCCCTTCAGCGTGACGGACTTCCCCGGCCGTAGGTCCACCGTCCGGGACGTCCCGCCGTGCGCCACCGTCGTGGTCCGGCCGCCGACGCTGCGCAGCCGCACCGAGGTGGGTGTGCCGTCGCGCCACCGCAGGTCGACGACGAACCCGCCGCGCGCGGGCAGGCCGGTGACATACCCGGAGGCGGCCCAGGCGTCGGGCAGGGCGGGCAGGAGTTCGAGATGCCCGGGGCGGGAGTACAGGAGCATCTCCGTCATCGCCGCCGGGGTGCCGAAGTTGGCGTCGATCTGGAAGATGCCCCGGCCCTGTTCGACCTCGTAGATGTCGAACAGGTTGAAGGCGGTGCCGTTGCCGCCGCCGGTCGACGGGCGGAGGTTGGTCGTGACCAGCTCGTACGCCTTCTCCGCGTGCTTCAGTCGGGCCCAGCACAGGGCGCGCCAGGCATTCGCCCAGCCGAAGCTGTTCATGCCGCGCGCGGTGAGGAGGGCGGTGGCGCCGTCGACGGTCTCCTGCGGGGTCGAGCCGTCGGGGCGGATGCGGTCGCCGGGGAACAGGCCGACGAGCGGGGAGAGGTGCCGGTGGGTGGTCTCGCCGAGGTTGTCGGGTGACATCCACTCCTCCAGCCACCCCGTCTTCGGGCTCACCTCCGGCAGGTACAGCCGTTTGCGCAGGCCGGCGATGGTGGCCGCGTAGGCGGCGTCCTTGCCCAGTTCCCCTGCCGCGGCCTGGTAGTGGCCGAACAGCTCCCACACCAGCTCCTGGGCGTAGGTGATGCCCTGGGCGTCGAGCGGGCCGTGTTCGGGCGACCAGTCGCTGTCGGCTACGAGGACCTCTCGCGCGCTGCCGGGCAGGGTCGTGGGCAGCAGCCGTGCCTCCCAGAACTCGCAGGCGCCCTTCAGCAGCGGGTAGATCTTGTTCAGGTGGGTGCGGGAGCCGGTGAACTCGTAGTGCTCCCAGAGGGTGTTGGCGAGCCAGGCGTTGCCCGCGGGATGCCACCACCAGCCCATGCCGCCGTGCGGGTTGGTGGAGATCGCGACGGTCCAACCGGCGTTCTTTCCGGTGGAGTTGCGGTAGCGGTTGCGCGGGTCGTTGAACAGGGACCGGGTGAGGGCGGTCCAGGAGGGCAGTTGGGCGAGGCAGTAGTCGGTGAGGGCGTCGAAGCACGGGGACAGGCCCGTACGGTCGGCCATCCAGTAGTTCATCTGGAGGTTGATGTCGGTGTGGTAGTCGCCCATCCAGTCCGGGTCGTTGCCGTCGAGCCACAGTCCCTGGAGGTTGAGGGGAAGGCTGCCACGGGATCCGGAGATCATCAGGTAGCGGCCGAACTGGAGGTAGGCGGCTTCGAGTTCGGGGTCCGGGGTCCTGTCGCGGGCGCGCGCGGCGAGGCGTTCCCAGGTGTCGAGGGAGCGCTGTTCGGCGGTCGACGTGCCGAGCGAGAGGTCGAGCCGGCCGTAGAGGGCGCGGTAGTCGGCGACATGGGTGCGCAGCAGCGTGCCGGCCGGGTGGGCGGCTGCCGCGCGGACCTTCGTACGGGCCAGTTTCTCGGGGTCGAGGGACGGGTCGCGGTACTTCGCCCGGGCGTCGGGTGCGTAGTTGGTGCCGCCGCTGACGACCACCGTGAGGTCGGTGCAGCCGGAGAAGTCGATCCGTGCGCCGTTCACCCGGACCCGGCCGCCGGTGCCGTGCGCCGTGACGGCCGCGCCGTAGCGCAGACCGCCGGGGAAGGAAGCGCCGAAGGACTCCGCTCCGCCACCCGTCTCGCCGTGTGTGCCGTCCAGGGTCACGGACCCGGTGTACCGGCCGCCGCCGCTCTGGGTGAAGTGCAGGACGATCACGTCGTCCGGGCGGCTGGCGAAGATCTGCCGCCGGTACGTCACCCCGGCGCGGACGTACGTCGTCGTGAGCAGGGCCTGGGAGAGGTCGAGGGTGCGGCGGTAGCCGTTGACGGCGGACAGGTCGTGGTCGGGGATGTCCACGGCGAGCCGGGCGAGCAGGGTGAAGGAGCCGAAGTCGGTGCGGCCGTACGGGAATTGGCCGTCGGCGTCCAGCTTGTCGTTGAGGCCGCCGGTCCACAGGGTGGCGTCGGTGATCAGCAGGAGTTCCCGGCCGGGGTCGTTGCTCGCGAGTGCTCCGAGACGGCCGTTGCCGACGGGCAGGCCCTGTTCGATCATGGACTGGTCGTCGGCGGGGGCCTGCCACCAGAGCAGGTGCCGGGAGTCCTCGGTGGGCGGCGGCGCGTCGGTGGGGCGCCGGGGTGCGGCGGCGGCGGTGAAGGCGGGCAGGCCGGCCAGGGCCGCGGCGGTGAGACCGGCGGCGAGGAGGGTGCGTCTGTCGGGGAGGGTGCGTCTGTCGGGGCCCGTCGGGCGGGGGTTCATGGCGGCTCCGGAGGTCTGAGGGGGCCCGGGTGCGGTACCGGGCCCCGGGTGTCGTCAGGAGGTCTTCGGTACGTCGATCCGGTCGATGTCCGGCGCGTAGCCCGAACCGCTGTCGAAGGTGATCGTGTTGGCGCCCGCCTTCAGCGTCACCGGCACATGGACGCGGGCGACGGTCCCCCAGTCACCGGTGGCGGGGAACGTGTGGCGGGTGGCGCCGCCGCCGTTGGCGGAGACCGCGGCGGCCCGTGCGTCGCCGCTGATGTAGGCGACCTCGATCTGATACGTGCCGGGCTTGTCGACGACGACGTCGGTGAAGGTCAGTTCGCCGCCGAGGTAGAGGTTGCCGACCTTGCGGTCGCCGGAGCAGGTGGAGCAGTCGGCGGCGGAGGCGTTGCCGCCGAGGATGTTGGCCGGGGCCTCGGCCTCGTAGCCGGTGCGTTCGAGTGCGCTGCCGCGCGGGGTGACGGTGAACAGGCGGGAGCCGTGGGCGGGCAGTGCCTGGGTGATCCGGTTCTTGTACGTGCCGAGGTTCTCGTGATTCCACAGGTCACGGACGGCCGCCTTGCCGGTGAAGCCGAGCGTCGTCCAGTCGGCGCTGACCGAGGCAGGCGCGTCGGCCAGGTTGAACAGGGCGACGGTGTAGGTGCCGTCGGGGTTCTCGGCCGCCCACACACGCTGGGGGTCGGACGGGGTGACCGGGTGCACGGGCGGCGCGGCACCCTGGTTGACGGCGATGACCTCGCGGTTGGTCAGCAGGGACAGGCCGTAGGAGTCCAGGCGGGTGAGGTCGTCGCCGGTGTAGAGCGGCGACTTGGCGATGGCCCACAGGGTGGCGTAGGTCTGCCGCTCGGCCTTGGTCAGGCCGTCCATCGCGCCGTTGCCGATGTCGAGCGAGTCGAGGTCGTTCCAGCCTCCGGGGCCGGCGTGGCGGGTCCAGGCCGGGGTGTCGTCGAAGCGGTCGTCGACGGAGTTCTCCCAGGAGACCAGGGTGTTGCAGTAGCACTCGACGTCGGTGTCGATGCGCCAGCCGTCGGTGTACTTCTTCCAGTCGGCGGCATGTCCGATGTCGAGGGACCAGGACACCTCCAGGTGGATCGGGCGTCCGGTGGCGGCGATCGCCTTCTGCCAGGCGGCCACGTCGGCGACGTTGTCGTAGTTGTCGCCGCTCTTGAAGGAGCCGGGACCGACGCCGTCGAGCTTGAGGAAGTCGTAGCCCCAGTCGGCGAACATCCGCGCCTGGGAGTCGATGTACTTCTGCGCGCAGGGGTCGGAGAAGTCGATCTTGTAGGCGCTGTCCCAGCCGTTGGTGGTGCGCAGGTCGTCGTGGACGATGTCGGCCGTGGTGCAGCCTGCGGCGTTCCAGATCGGGGCCTTGCCGTCGGCGTACGCCTCCTTCTCCAGGCCCACGGGGAGGTAGATCCCCGCCTTGAGGCCCTTGGCGTGCACGTGGTCGGCGACGGCCTTCATGCCCCGGGGGAAGCGCTGCGGGTCGGCCTTCTGGCGGGCGTACCGGTCGAACTGCGGCTTCCAGGCCTTGTCGCGCCACCAGCCGGCGTCGATGTTGACGTACTCGTAGCCGTACTTCTTGAGTTTCGCGGCCAGGGCGTCGGTCTGCTTCAGGACGTTGGCCTCGGTGAGGTAGCTGTAGTCGCCGTCGGGGTTGAGGCCCGGGTACTTGGAGGACTGCATGCTCCAACTCGACCAGCCCATGTACGGCTTGGCGGCCGGCCCCGGTGCGGTGCTCTCGGCGTGGGCGACGGGGGCGACGGTGGCGGTGCCCAGGGCGAGAGCGAGAACGACGGCGGCTCTCAGGGCGCGTGCGGGCAGGACGGAGTGCGAGGGTGACCGCATGGGGTCTGACCTCCTGGGTGGGGGCGGGTTGGGGGTGGGGGTGGGGGTGGGGGGTGGGGTTCGGCTGAACGGCTCCGGAGCGGCCGGTCGTGGCTCCCACCGATGGCGGGCCGCTGCGAACCGGCGCCGGCCGGAGCGTGCGGGGACGCTGCTCGTACGGTCAGTTCGGTTCGGTGATGAAGGACTGGATGGCGGTGGCCGCGGCGCCGCGCGCCCACTCCTCGAAGGGCAGCGGGCGGGTCTGGAGGTCGCACTGCGCGGCCGAGCCGAAGGCGGCCGCCGCGAAGGCGCTGCGGATCTGCTCGGCGAAGAGGTCGTAGGCGGCCAGGCCCTCGCCGGAGATGACGACCCGCTCCGGGCCGAGCAGATTGGCCACGGTGGCGATGCCGCGGCCGATCGCCTCCCCCGCCCGTGAGTACGCGTCACGGGCGTGCGCGTCGCCGCGGCGGGCGAGGTCGACGGCCTCGGTGGTGTCGGTGACCTCGACGCCGCTCAGTTCGCGGATCCGGGTGAGGATCGCCGGGTCCGCGGCGATCGCCTCGACGCAGCCGCGGTTGCCGCAGTGGCAGAGCGGCCCGTTCGGGTCGACGGTGACATGACCGATCTCGCCGGCCACCCCGTGCGCCCCGGCGACCACCCGGCCGTGTACCACCAGGCCGCAGCCGACGCCCGCGCCGACGGTCACCACGGCGAAGTTCGACAGGCCCACGCCGGCGCCGAACCACTGCTCGGCGACGGTGAGGGCCCGTACGTCGTTGTCGACGGTGACCGGCAGGCCGGTGACGACGGAGGCGAGTTCGGCGAGCGGTACGTCGCGCCACTCCAGGAACGGCGAGTAGCGCACCACACCCTCCCCGCGGTCCACGTCGCCGGAGACGGCGATGCCCAGCCCCATGACGCGTACGCCGTAGCCGTCCGCCTCGGTCAGCAACTCCCGCACGACCTCGGCGGTCGACGCCAGGACCGCCTTGGCGGCACGGTCGGTCAGCGGCACGCGCCGGGCGAGCAGGATCCGGCAGCGCAGGTCCGTGAGCACGCCGAAGATCGCGTCTCCGGTGAGCTTGAGCCCGAGGAACAGCGCGCGGCCCCCGTCGACCCGGACCAGGTTCGCGGGCCGCCCGAGCGCGGTGCGGGCCTCCGTGTCCACGTCCTCCACCAGGTATCCCGACTCGATCAGCGGCCGGACCGCCTTCGTGACGGCCGCCGCCGACAGCCCGGCCCGCCGGGCCAGTTCGAGCCGGGTGAGCGGGCCCTGGGACAGGACAGTGGTGAAGACCTGCGAAGCGGCCGGCGTTCCGGCGGGGAACGTCTCGGCGGGATGCGCGGCGAAGGACGAGGGCATGGCCCGGAACCTAGGGCCCTTATTTTCCGCTGTCAATGAAAGAAACAGGAATTAGCCGAAGGTCCGCTCTGAGCCCTGAGTTCCTTTCAAAAGACCTACGGCGACGAGGTATTGACGTGCGATCGAAGCTGATGCTCCCCTGAGGACCACGACGACGACGCCCACCACACCGAACCGAAGCCCTGTTCCACCTCACCTGCGCCCGCAGCTCCTGGGCATGGCGTTAGGTGACCTGTACGGATGCCTCAGACCCACGGTGTCTCAGGCGGCGCACCTCCGTAGACGAGGCCCTTTCGCCGCCGATGGTTCGGGGAGCCGAAGAAGGAACAGGGCCGCCGGCACGGTCGTCGGCTCAGCGGTGGGTGACGCCCTGGGTGGCCCTTTCGAGTTCGTCCCCCTGGAGCCTTCTCCGCGCGGTTTCCCGCGCCTGGTGCCGGTGGAGAGATGTGCGGAGGCGGTGGCTGGGACCCCGGCGAGGCCACTGACGACACGCAGATGGCCGTCCTGGTCGCGGAGCCGCTGCTGGAGCGGGGCGGACTGGATCTGCCGGACATCTTCGCCCGCTTCCAGCGGTGGGCGGCATCAGACCCCAAGGACATCGGACTACAGACCGAAGACGTCCTGACCAACGGCATGCCGAACGCTACGCCAAGGCCTCCTGTGTCAGCCCGGCACGCAACCGCAACCGCCGTACCGTTCCCGCCAAATGATCCCCACTGTGACCAAGGGAGCCCGGGTCCGCTGTTGCCGGGACGGCCGGCCTGACGGCTTGTCTCCGTGCGGTGACCGTGGATGAGCTCATGAACTGCGTCGTCCGTGCTCATGCCCGTTGCGCCACCTTCAGCATGGCGACGCCCTGGTCCGTGGCCAGGGCCAGGTTCGAGCCGGCTGCCGCGAGTCCGTGCACCGCCAGGTCCACGGAGATGACAAGACGCTCGATCCAGGACGCCGGGTCCCAGATGCGTACGGTCCGGTCGTTGCTGCCGGTGGCGAGGTGAGTGTGTCCGTCCGTCGCGGTGAACGCTGTGACCGCCTGCACAGCGGCGGAGTGCCCGGCCAGAGGGTGGATGATCTCCTTGCCGATGGCAGGGTCCCAGACCCGCACGGTGCAGTCCTCGCCGCCCGTGACGAGCAAGGTGCGCCCTTCCCATGAGGGGAGGACCAGCATCGTGCGGACTGCGCCGGCATGGCCTCGCAGGGGCGCTTGCGTCTCTTGGCCGGTGACGGGATCCCAGATGCGCACACTCCCGTCATTGCCTCCGCTGGCGAGCAGGATGTGTCCGTCGAGCGCGGTGAAGGTGCTGATGGCACGCACGGCGCCGGTGTGCCCCAACAGCGGTGCCGTGATCTGTTGTCCGGTGACGGGGTCCCACAGGCGCACCGTGCGGTCGTCGCCGATCGCCAGGTACGTTCCGCGGCCCGGTGCGGGGAATGCCGCCACCGCTCGCACGCCACCCGTGTGTCCTATGAGCGACAGCACCCCGTTGCCCGGGACGTCCAGGTCCCAGATCTCCACGAACCCGTCGCCGCTGCACACGGCCAGGAGCGTTTGCCCATGTGACCCGGTGAACGGCGCGAGAGCCTCGACCCGGTGTCCTTGTCCGCGCAGAGGGGTGCCGATCGCATGGCCCGTGGCCGCGTCCCAGATTCGGGTCGTGTCGTCGTTGCCGCCGGTGGCGAGGAACGTGCGTCCGCCGGCCCCGGCGAACGCCACCACCGCGCCCACTTCTTGTGCGTGACTCCGCAGGGTCGGCGAGGCCTGCCGACTCGTGGCCGGGTCCCAGATACGGACCGTGCGGTCGTTGCTTCCGGTGGCAAGGAGCGTGCGTCCGTCGGGCCCGGTGAACGCAGTGATCGCGCCGATCAACTTGCGGTGGCCGTGGCCGTAGAGAGGGGGTGAGGTCTCCCGTCCGGTGGCCGGGTCCCAGAGCCGGATCGTCTCGTCGTCGCTGCAACTGGCCAGCAGCGGCAGCCCGTCGGGCCCGCGGAACGCGGTCACCTCGCCGATCCAGTCGGTGTGTCCTTCGAGAGGTGGCACCGTCTGGCGGCCGGTGCCTGGGTCCCAGACACGAATGGTGCAGTCGTCGCTGCCGCTGGCGAGCCGGTTTCGTCCCTCGGGCGTGGTGAACGCCACCACCGTCTGCACGGCACCGGTATGTCCCTCGAGAGGTGCGATGGTCTGGTGCCCGGTGGCCGGGTCCCAGACGCGGAGGGTCTCGTCGTCGCCGCCGCTGGCGAGAAGTGTGCGTCCGTCGGACGTGGTGAACGCCGTGATGGCCTGGATCGCGCCGGTGTGTCCGGTCAGCGGCTGTGCGGTTTCGTGGCCCGTGGCGGGGTCCCAGATACGGACGGTGCAGTCGTCGCCGCCGGTGGCGAGGAGCGTGCGTCCGTCGGATCCGGTGAAGACGGCCATCGCCTGGACGGGGCCCTCATGACCCACCAGGGGCGAGACGGCGGTCTGGTCGGCCGTGACCGGATTCCAGATGTGTACTTTCCCGCCGTCGGTGCCGGTGACGAGGAACGTGCGCCCACTCGACATGGTGAAGGCCTTCACCACGCGTACGGGACCGGTGCCGCTGTCCAGCGGGGAACTCGTCTGCTCGGCCGTGGCCAGATCCCACAGACACAACGTTCCGTCGTCGCTGGCGGAGGCCAGCAGTGTGTCTCCGTTCGGCGCCGCGAAGGCCGTCACCGCCACGACCTCGCTCTGGTGGCCCTGCAACGGAAGGTGGAGGGGCCGCCGTTGGAGCCGGGCCCAGGCCAGGGACCACGCCGCCTGCGGGTCGAACGGCTGGCGAGGAGGGCTGCTCTGGTCGGTGCAGCGCGCCGTGGCCAGCTCCCGCAGGCCACGCCGGTCACCGGCCGACGCGTCTGCGAGCCGGTCGTACGCCGCGACCACGCCCGCCACGGCCGGCGGCAACGCGAAGCGTCCGAAGCCGGTCAGTTTGGCACTGCCCCGCACGGCAGTGGCGTCCAACCGGTCCAGCAGGCAGGGGCGGGCGCCGAGAACCTCCCAAGCCGTGGGGCCGCCGAGAGCCGCGTGATCGGCCAAGTGGAGACGGACGTAGGGATTCGGTACCTCGTCGGGCACCCGGGCGTCCGCATGGCGGGCGAGCCGGATGGCGATGCGTCGGTGGCGGTCGTCGCTTTCCGGCGGTTGCGCGGGACGCTCGAAGTGCTCGATGAAGGCGCGGTGCGCGAGGCGGTACACCGTCTGGTCGGACTCGATCGCGGCCATGAGGTAAGGGGCTCCGCCCTCGATGAGCCGGACGATGTCCTCGCTGGTGATCGGCAGTAGGCCGTCATCGGGCATGAGCGCGGTGGCCGCGGTGGACCAGATGTCGTCCCGGTCGGGCAGCCCGAGCCCCCGTGAGAGCGCCAGAGCCTCCAGCAGATGGCGATGTATCGGGTTGACGGCGGTGAGGCGCTGCACGGCGCGGCCGAAGAGCCCCCTGTGGTCGGTCGCGAGGAGCGGTGCGGGGTCGTGCGCGAGGCCCGGATCGTGGAGGATCTCGTGCACGGCCAAGCGGGCGAAGAGAAACTCGCGGTCGAGGCGTCCGAGGGCATGAACCGTACGCTCGATGTCTGTCTGGCCGACCTTGAGCGCGCCGCGTTCGTGTGCGGTTTTCAGGCGACGGCGGATGTAGCGGATGGTGGCCTCGCGGTCGCGCCTCACCACGAGCACTTTGTCGCCGGGGTGGTCGGATCCCTCCGTGGCTCCGAGGGCGTCGAGGAGATCCTCGTCGTCGGGGGCCGGAAGGTCCGGCCCCTCCCGGGTGGAGCGGCGGGTTCCGACGACGACCCGGACGCCCGGCGTTCGGGCCAACGGCCGGAGTACCTCCTCCGCGATGACCAGGGGCAGATGAGCCTCGTCGAGGGCGTCCGCGAGCAGGGTGAACGTCCACTTCCCTCCCCCGCCCCCAGGTGCCCCGAGCCGCAGGTCCGCCAGCCGTCCGGTGAGCCGGGCCATCTGGGAGTCGAAGGGCTGGTCGGGGGAGAGCGGCTTGAAGCCGTTGGCTCCGATCTTGCGGCCCACGGCTTCGACGATCCTGTCGAGCAGTGCCTGGGCCGAGACACCGGTGAGGTGGACGGCGAGGTCGAACGCGTCGGTGGGGCGGGGCGTTCCCGGCGGTAGGTCGGAGAGATGTCCGGCACGGAAGAGGGGTTCGGCCAGGTCCGGGCGGGTGTGGATCAGGATGTGCCCGAGCAGTGCCGACTTGCCCGAGCCGGCCGGCCCGGTGACCACGAGCAGCCCTTCCCGCGTGGTGTCGAGCCAGGACAGGATGTCGTAGCGTTCGGTCTCGCGTCCCTCGAAGTACCAGGCCTGTTCGCCCAGTTCACCACCTGCGGCCTTCTCGACGAAATGACGACGCTCGTCGGCCGTGAGCGCGACAAGGGCGTTCTCGATCTCGGCCTCGGTGTCGAGCGGGGCCTGCATCCGGCCGACCACGGTCGGGTGGGTCCGCCGCAGGGCTGCCCGGTTGTGCGTCCGGGCGTAGGCGACGGTGTCGCCCATGGCGCAGTTGATCTGCTCGGCCAAGGCGTAGAGGCTGATGGTGTCGTGCGTTCGGAAGGTCACGGTGAGCAGACGGTCAAGGATCTCCCGGAACGCGCCGAGGGTTGCACTGCCGTCGTGCGAACTGGCCACGAGGATGAAGTCGCTGACGTCCGGGTCCAGGATCGCCTGACTGCTCATCAGCTCGATGAAGCGGCGCGACTTGCAGGTATCGACGACGACGGCGGCCCAACCGGCGTCCTGCCGTGCCTGCCTCCTCTTGAGATGCTGAAGAATCTCCAGATGAGAGATGCCGTTCGTGTCGAGCGGTCGAGGGCTTTTCGCGTGGGCGAGCAGTGCGTGGAAGAAGCCGTCGCTGGCGCCGTGTCCGACCCAGTACAGGACGGTGTCACAGCCGGTGCGGTCGGCGGACCATGCGGCGAGGCGGTCGTGGACGGCGTCGGGACCGCGGCCTTCCTGCGGAGCACGCCAGGCGTCGGTCTCGGCGCCGAACGGAGTCAACAGGGCGGCAACCGCGTCGACTTCCGGTCCCGTGGGCAGGGGAGGGTGGTTGTCGTAGTGGCCGATGTCGATGGGGAAGAACTGGAGCGGGCTGCCGGCGGAACGGTCGTCGTCCTGGGTGTCCTGTGGGGCCATGGGAGGTGCGGGTCTCAGATCGGGTCTGTGAGATCGAGGGCGAGGACGAGTTGGGTGAGGGGCGGGGTGCCCTCGGTGATGACCCGTATCCGATACAGCCCGGGGGAGGGCAGTGTGAGGGAGGCGGCGACGGTGCCGTCGTGCCAGCCCAGGCGACCGGTGTCGACGCGTCGGTCGGTTTCGGCGTCGTGCACCGAACAGGCGATGCCGGCATGGCTTTCGAGTTCCTCGCCGGGTGCGGGTGTCAGGCGTGCGAGCCAGGGCCGGCCGGCTTCCACACAGTCGGGCAGGTCCAGGCCGATGCCGCCGGCGCCCAGGGCGGGGCCGAGGTGCTGGTCGCGCTCGGTGAGGATCGCGCGGACGTGGGCGAGGGCGACTCCGTCCTTGGCCAGGGAGCCGTGCTGCAACGGAAGCCACGTCACTCCCTTGCTGCCGGACAGCGCGGCGGCGTCGCGGTAGACGGTGCCATCGCCCGCCCGGTCCCGGCGAACGGGAAGCCCCGCTGCCGGATCTCGCGCCAACTCGCCATCCCCGTCGCGTTCGAAGGACAGGTACTGCTCGTACACCACCCCGCCTTCAAGACGCAGGCTCTGCGCGGTGGGCTGGGCAACTCCGACGATCGACCGATGCCCGGGGAGGCCCGGCGCGCCGGGGGCACGCATGCGCTGTTGGAAGTCCTGCGCCTCCGCGGCCAGTTCCTTGTCGCCGCCGAGTCCGGCGACGTCGGACGGGGTGAGCCGGAGCACGTCCTCGCCCGCGTCGACACACCGGTAGTCCGGCAACAGGTCGTGCACACCCGGCAGGGTCCTGGCCAGGGCCTGCATTCTGCGTCTGGGCCTGGCGGGCAGCGGGGCGGAGCGGTTGCCGCCCAGGATGACCGCGGCCTTGACCGAGCCGAGGAACGGCGTCCCGAGAGTGACGACACAGCGGGTGTCGGCGCCCAGATCGCTCCCCTGGGCCGCGGCGCGGGCGAACGCGGCGCGTGTGACCAGGCCGCCCATGGAGTGGGCGACGATCACCAGGCGTGCCTCTCGTTCGTCGGGGTGCAGTCGCCGTGCCCTGCTGTGGGCCTCGCTGCCGCGCCAGGCGGCAAGGTGGCGATGAGCGGCCTCGGCCAGCAGTGCGCCGTTGACCTCCACCGGCAGCCGCCAGTCGTACGCGAACGCCAACACGGCCGCCGGATCGGCCACGGCATCCCGTACGGTCTTCAGCAGGTGGTCGTATGGCTCCAAGCCGTGCAGGAAGGGCGCCCAGGCAGGGAATCTCAGCAGTCCGGCGGGCTCGACCCGCCCGTAGCGCCCCGATCGCTCGCTCTCGTCCAGATGCAGCCGCCGCAGTGACTCACCGCGCCCCTGCCACGCCGACAGCAGCCAGCCGAGATCCTCCAGTCCCCATAAGAGCCGCCGGGACCCCGTGGTCTCCCGTAACGCGCTTCCCATGATCCCCGGCACCACGACCACCGCGTCATGCGTCATGTCCCGCGAGATCAGCGGCTGACCGGTCCACGGCCCCGGCAGCTGCGCCGACGAGAGATCTGAGCGTTGCGTACCCCGAGGCGTCATATCAGGGAACTGTAGCCAGCGCACAAGGCGGAGGGAGACGAAAACCGAGGTCTCAAGGCGCACTTGGCGCGAGTCGAAAACCGTGCGTACCGGTGGTCATCGCCTGGAGGGGGCCCTTCGCGTCAGCGACCCTGGTGACAGTTTCGCCGTCAACGAAGACATCGTCGGCGGTCAGCGTCGCGTGCGCAGGCGGGCCAGCAGGCCGCGCGCCTGGGCACGACGGCGCGGATCGGCCGCCGCACGCCGTGCCTGCTCCATCGTGCGCCGCCCCTGCGGGCTCCTCGCGAACTCCTTGATGCGCTGAATGACGCTCATCTCTGTCCTCCCCTTGTCTGTCGGTGTACTGCCTCTTCCGGTCGTCCGGTTACCCCCGAACGCGCCGATCAGGCTCGTCGGACGGGTCGTCGGGATCGCTCGGACGGACGGCCCGCTCCCCCGCCGTCGGCCGTCCGCTCACGCCGCGCGTCCCCTGGCCGCCGTCGTCCGCACCGGCGCGGCCGCGGGGCGAGCGCCCGCCGCCTGGGTGCGGGCGGCGCGGACCCGGTAGGTCGTCTTCGTCGGGTCCGTGACGGGCTCGCCGACCGTGATCCGGCCGGCCGCGTACAGCTCGTCGCACTCGGTGGCGGACAGCGCGACATAGCAGCCTCCCCGGCCGCTGTCGGCGTCCAGCGGCCGCCAGTAGCCGTACACCCGGCGTCCACTGGCGTGCTCGGTGACGAACACGGGCGTACGGGGGTCGGAGACGATGCGCAGCACATCGGCCCCGGCACGGCCCGGCGACGCGCCGGTGCGGGACGGCTGGGCCGACCGCCTGTCCCTTGCCGCGCCGCCGCCGTCCGTGCGAGCCGCGGCGGGCGCCGGTCGCGGTGCCGGACGCGTCACCGGACGTGCCTTCTCCTCGCGGCCGAGCGGGAGCGGGCCGCGCTGACGCGGCACCCCGGCGGCCATGACGACTGTGCCCGCCGCGCCGGGTATCTCCTCGTTCCGACGCCGCCAGGGGTGTGCGTCGGAACGTACGTCGAGGATCTGCGGCTGGACGGCGGTGGGCGGCATGATCGATGACCTTTCCTCGGCAGGGACATGAGACCGACTACCCCGCTGAGCCGAAGTTGATCTCATGTGGGGCATCCTTCATGACGGCACTGACAACGGGCGGGTTCACCGGCGCCGCATCATGCCCTCCCAGCGGTTGACCTCCGGCGATACGGGCACTCGGCGAGCCACGTGTCAGCGACTGCGGGAGGTGCACGGTGGCGGTACGGCATCAGCTGGTCAAAGCGAGTCCGCAGGCGGTGTGGGACGTCCTCGCCGACGGAGACCGCTACGCGGAGTGGGTGGTGGGCACGTCGTCGACCCGGGAGATGACGGGCGAGTGGCCCCACGTGGACGCGAAGATCGCCTATGCGGTCCGGGTGGGGCCCGTCAGCCTCGCCAACGAGACGGTCGTACGACGTTGTGAGGAACCGGACGTGCTGGAGCTGGAGGCACGGGCGGGCGTGCTGGGCACGGCGCGCATCGCGTTCGAGCTGCGGCCGTGGGGCCGCCACTGTCTGGTGATCCTGGACGAGCATCCGCTGCAAGGCGTCGGCGGACTGCTGCACAACGCCGGCGTGGAGGTGGTGACCCAGATCCGCCACCGGGCCCTGCTCGGCCGGCTGGCGAAGGTGTGCGAGTCCGAGGCCCGCGGCGGACGGTCCGACGGCCCCCGCAGGACGCCCGCGGCGGCGCGAGCGCACGCCGAGGGGGGCGCCGATGCCTGACGCGGTGGTGATCGGGGCCGGACCCAACGGGCTGGTGGCGGCGAACCTGCTGGCGGACGCGGGCTGGAGCGTGGAGGTCCTCGAGGAACAGCCCGAGCCCGGCGGCGCGGTGCGGCACGACCGGTCGGTGGATCCCGAGTTCGTCAGCGACCTCTTCAGCTCCTTCTACCCGCTGGCCGTCGCCTCCCCGGTCCTGTCCGGGATGCGGCTGCACGAACACGGTCTGCGCTGGAACCATGCGCCCAGTGTCGTGGCCCATCCCCTCACCGACGGCGGCTGTGCGCTCCTCGACCGCAGGCTCGACGTCACCGCCCGCTCCCTCGACGCCTTCCACGCCGGGGACGGAGCCGCCTGGCGCCGTCTGCACGAGGTGTGGGAACAGCTCCGCCCGGACATCCTCGGCGCGCTGTTCACCCCGTTCCCGCCGGTGCGGGCCACGGCCCGGCTGGCGGCCCGGCTGCGCGCCGCGGGCGGCCTGCGACTGGCCAGGACGTTGGCCCTGCCGGTGCGGCGGTTGGGCGAGGAGGAGTTCGGGGGCGAGGGCGGCCGGCTGCTCCTGGCCGGCAACGCCCTCCACGCCGATCTCGCTCCGGAGGCCGCGGGCAGCGGCGGTTTCGGCTGGCTGATGGCCATGCTCGGCCAGTCCTACGGTTTTCCCGTGCCGGCCGGCGGCTCCGGGGCCCTCACCGAGGCCCTGGTCCGGCGGCTGCGCGCCCACGGCGGCGTGTTGCGCTGCGGGCAGCGGGTCGGCCGGATCATGGTCCGGGACGGGCGCGCGGTGGGGGTGCGGACCACCGACGGGGAGCAGGTCGCCGGCGACCGCGCGGTGCTGGCCGATGTTTCCGTCCCCGCGCTGTACGGAGTGCTTCTGGAGCCGGAGCACCTGCCCTCCCAGCTGCTGTCCGACCTGGAGCGTTTCCAGTGGGACTTCGCGACCTTCAAGGTCGACTGGGCGCTGAACGGGCCGGTGCCCTGGCAGGCGGAGGCGGCGCGTCGTGCCGGGACCGTGCATCTGGCCGACGGCCTGCACGAGCTCACCCGATTCGCCGCCCAGCTCGCCATGGGGCAGGTTCCCGACCGCCCCTTCGCGCTGTTCGGCCAGATGACGACCTCCGACCCCGGCCGCTCCCCCGCCGGCACCGAGTCGGCCTGGGCCTACACCCATGTGCCCCAGCTGGTCGAGGGCGACGCCGGCGACGAGGGACTCACAGGCGCCTGGGACGCGAGCGAGCAGGAGCTGATGGCCGACCGGGTCGAACACCAGGTCGAGCGATTCGCTCCCGGTTTCCGGTCCCTGATCCGCGCCCGCCGCATCCTCGCCCCGCCCACTCTCCAGTCCCTCGACGCCAATCTGCACGGCGGCGCGATCAACGGCGGCACGACCGCGCTGCACCAGCAGCTCCTCTTCCGCCCCCTGCCCGGCAGCGGGCGGCCGGAGACCCCGGTGCGCGGGCTGTTCCTGGCCTCGGCCGGCGCCCATCCCGGCGGGGGCGTCCACGGCGCGCCGGGCGCCAACGCCGCCCGCGCCGCGCTGCGCCGGCACCGCCCGCCCGGCGGCACGTTCGTACAGCGGGCGCTCGCCCGCCGGGACCGCACCGGCGCGAAGAAGCCGTCTGCCGGCTGACCGGTGCCACTCCCGCCGAGGAACCGAAGAGCCGAGGAGCCGAAAAGTCGAAGAGCCGAGGAACGGAGCACGCCGTGCATGACAGTCCCCTCGAAGACCGCACCGCCGTGGTCACGGGAGCCGCCCGCGGGGTGGGAGCGGCGCTGGCTCGGGAGCTCGCACGGCGCGGCGCCCGCCTGGCGCTGATCGGCCACGAGGGGGCCGCGCTGCGGTCCGTGGCCGCGTCGCTGCCCACTCCCGCGCTGGCCGTCGAGGCCGACGTCACCGACGGCGAGGCGCTGGAGCGGGCGGCCGAGGTCGTCCGCGCGCGGCTGGGGCCGCCGTCGGTCGTCGTCGCGAACGCGGGAATCGCGGAAGGCGGCCCGTTCGCCTCGGCGGACATGGCCTCCTGGCGGCGGGTGATCGACGTCAACGTCACGGGCAGCGCCCTGACGGCACGCGTCTTCCTGCCGGACCTGGTGGAGTCGGCGGGCTACTACCTCCAGATCGCTTCGCTGGCCTCGATGGGGGCCGCCCCCCTGATGAGCGCCTACTGCGCCTCGAAGGCCGGCGTGGAGGCCTTCGCGCACGCGCTGCGGGCCGAGACGGCACACCACGGCGTGGCCGTCGGCATCGCCTACCTGAACTGGACCGACACCGACATGATCCGGGACGCCGACCGGCATGCGGTGCTGCGTGAGCTGCGCGCTCACATGCCACCGCCCGCCCGACGTGTCTTCCCGCCGGAGTTCGTGGCGACCCGCCTCGCCACGGCCGTGGAACGCCGGCGCACCGCCGTCTACGTCCCGGCCTCGCTGCGCCTCGTCCAGCTGACGCGGGCCGCACTGCCGGCCCTGGTCGTACGCCGGTCCCGCCGCGCGCTGCCCCGTCTGGAGGCAGCGGATGCCTTGCGTCCCACCGGGCCGCTCGGCGCCGGTGGCCGAGCCGACGAAACGGCGGCGGCGCAGCGCCGTGGCACGCCGAACGGGCGGTGAGCGCCGGGGCCTACGACTCCCTTGCCTCGCGGGCCCATTTCTCGACGACGGGCACACAGGTCTCGGCGAAGTACGCGTAGTCGTCGGGGGTGTTGTAGAGATGGGCGGACAGCCGGAGGTAGCCGAGTCCGTCGAAGCTGGTGAACGCGGCTTCCACGCCCAGTTCGGCGGTCGCACGGTCGCGCAGGGCGTCCGCCGCGACCCGGCTCGTGCCCAGGCCCTCCGGCAGGCGGACGAGCCGCATCCCCGGGACGGGCAGCCCGACGTCGACGGGATCGGCCGGGGCCCCGATCCGACCGAAGGCCTCCGCGACGACACGGGCGCCGTGGTCCGCCAGTTCGTCCATGTACCGGCGGGCCGTGTCCCAGCCCCAGGTGTCGTCGATGAAGTCCAGTGCGGCGGGCGCGGCCAGGAAGCCGGTGGCGTCGAGCGTGCCCTGGTGGTCGAAGCGGTCCGGGAAGGGTTCGGCCGCGCCCCATGAGTCGATCAGTGGATGAAGGTCCGCCCGCAGCGGGCCGTGGGCGACGAGCGCCGCCGTACCGCGCGGGGCGCACCCCCATTTGTGAAGGTTGCCGACCCAGGCGTCGCAGACCAGTCCGTCCAGGGGCGCGGCCAGCAGACCGGGGGCGTGCGCGCCGTCGACGAGCAGGGTGATCCCGCGCCGCGCGGCTTCGGTCCCGACGCGTTCGACCGGCATCAGCCGGGCCGTCGCGGAGGTGATCTGGTCCAGGACGATCAGGGCGACGCCGTCGTCCACCTGCGCCATCACCGCTCGGTACGCCTGCTCGGCGTCGGCCGCCAGCGGCACCCGGGCCGTGCGTACGCCGGTCCCCCAGCGGCGGGCCAGCCGCTCCGCGCCCATGGTGACGGCGCCGTAGCCGTGGTCGGTGACCACGATGTCCCCGCCGGGCCGGGCGGCCAGCGCGGCGTAGACGACGCTGGCCCCGGCACTGGCGTTCGGCACGAGCGCCAGGTCCTTCGCGTCGGTCCGCAGCCGACCCGCCACGGCCGCGCGGGCCGCGGCGATCCGGCCGGGCAGCGACGGGAACCAGGCGACCGGGGCTCGTTCCATCTCCGCCCGCAGGGCGTTCTGCCGCTCCTGCGCCACCCGTGGGACGGCGCCGAACGAGCCGTGGTTGAGATGCCGCATGTCCGGGTCGAGCGTCCAGGCCGCCGACGCGGGTCGCCCGTCCGGCAGCGTCAACGGTCGGGGCACGGTGACGACTTCGCCCTCGTTCACGGATCTCCTCGGATCGTCCCTGGTCGGGTGCCCTGCCGGTGCCGGGCGGGCCCACGATACCCAGGGCGCGTGGGGACTCGGGACGGGCGTCCTCGGGACCTCAGCCCCCCCGAACCTCAGAACCTCAGCCGAAGAACGACCGCTGCGCGGGCAGGCCGGGGGTGAAGGAGGACGGGGCGCTCATGACCCGGTCCAGGTCTCGCTTGATGCGTTCGGCCTCGCCCTTCACCTGAGCGGGCACGTCACCGCGTTCGATGATGAGGCGGTGGTAGATCGGGGTGTCGTCGAAGACGGGGATCACCGAGGGGGCTCTGCTTTCGTGGACGGTCGGGCAGGCCGACGCGGGCAGGACTTGCTTCGGACACGGCCGACGATCCGACGGAGCGAACCGGCGCTTTTGTGACGTCTCCTGACGGTTCGACAGCGGAACCGCCCGCGGTGACGTCATCGTATTGTCCCCGATGGCCCGGGTGCGGGTGACCATGGGGGCCCGGAAGCGGTCGCGGTGGGCTGCCGAGAGGTGCCCCGGAGGTGCCCCAACCGCCCTCGGCACGACCCCTTGCCGTCGGCGTGCGGCTCCGCCCGCCGTCACCACGGCAGGGGGCCGTCCGCCGCGCAGGCCTCGCCGGCGAGACCCTCGATGACCGGCTCCGGTCGCAGGAGTTGGGCGACGATCGCGGCGGTGGCACGGTGCCAGTCGGCGCAGCGCCGGAGCATGGCGTGGTCACCGCGGCGGACGAGGACGATGCCTGCCTGCGCCGCCGCCCGCCGGGCCCGCCGGACGTAGTCCGCGGACTCCCCCGGATCGGTCACCCGGTCACGGTCTCCGTGCAGCACGACGATCCTCTTCCCGCCGAGATGGTCGACGGGTTCGCCGGGCGGGCACCACGGCGCCAGCGCGAGGACACCGCGCACCGCGGGGTCGGCCGCCGCCCGTAGCGCCGCCCGGCCGCCCATCGAGTGGCCCACCAGGGTCACGGGCACCTCGCCGACCGTCCGGCGCAGTTCGTCGAGGGCCCGTACGGTGTCGTGCACGGGGTCGGCGGTCGCGTTCCAGCCCCGGTAGCGGTAGCGCACCTCGCCGACCAGCACGTCCTGACGGTCCGTCGCGGCCACGGCCGCCCGGAGGACGGGACGCATGCGCAGGGCGGCCAGGTGCCAGCCCCGCGATGCCTCCCGGCTGTGTTCCCGGCCGCCGTGCAGGACCACGACCGCGGCGCCCGGCGAGGCGGCCGGCCGGTGCCGCACCACCAAGGCGGACATGCTCCCCGCAACGCCTCCTCCGTCTCCGCCCGCTTCCCCGACCGCTCGTTCGCCCGCTTCTTCGCCCGCCTCTTCGCCCGCCTCTTCGCCCGCTTCTTCGCGCACTGCCCGCCGCCTCTCTCGCCGCACACCCGGATCTTCTCGACGGTCACCGGTTCAGCCCGCCACGAACTCCGGCTCCCACGGCCTCGGACCCGCCGCGTCCTGCCAACGCCCAAGGTCCTCGCCGTCCACGCACACGATGCCGCATTGCCGCGCGTACTCGACGGCGGGCGCCGTGAAGTCGCCGGTGGTGACGACCGCCGCGACCTCGGCCCCGTGCACGGCGAAGCACGTCCCGCCGAAGCGCTGCATGTCCTGGGAACCGACACGGTTGGTATCGCTGTACCGCTTGCACTGGATGACGAGCACACGTCCGTCCGGTGTCCTCGCCACGACATCGGCGCCCAGATCGCCGGCCCCGCCGACGACCTCCACCTCGGTGCAGCCGTCGCGCCGGCACAGCTCGGCTATCGCCTGCTCGAACTCGTAGGGGTCCAGCTCCTCGTAACCGATCTCCTCGGTGTCGGCCGACACGTCGTCGAGAGGGTGCTCGGAGATCTGACCGAGGGGCTGACCGAGCGGGATCGTCGGTTCCACGTCGAGTCCCCCACCGACAAACTCCGCCCGCGGCACGGCCGGCCCCGAAGCAACAGCGGGTGGCGCGGTCTCGAGAGCCTCGACCACCGTCTCCGTGGCCGCCTCCAAGGACTTCGCGGCACGGCGTGCGAGCCTCGCCGCCGAGAACCTGCGCCGTCCGGCGGCGACGACAGCGGCAGCACCGACGAGCACGAGCGAGACGGCCCAGCCGGGACGGCGCTCCGCCGCGGCCATGGCGGTACGGGCGACCGTGCCCAGCAGGGTCAGCAGGATGGCGAGCAGCACGAAGTACACGGCCGTGGAACGAAGTTCGAACCGACGCGGACTACGCGCGGGCTGCGGAACGTGTGGCGGTACGGCCATGACGGTGCGTCCTCCCGAGTACGACAACGAAGATCATCGAGCGTGTGCCCAGGTCCGGGAGGTTCTATCGGGAGAGGCGAGCCCACGCGCTCGTGGGGCCGCACACACCGCCTTGTCGCCCTCGGGGAAAACCACTCGCGACTCCTCACCGGGCGCGGCTAGCGTGCACCGGCGTGGACATCGAAGATCCCAAAGAGCTGGTCCGGCGCGGGTATGACGCGCTCTCCCTCCGCTACGACGAGACGTACGGCGCGGAGACGAAGTACCGGCCATGGATCCGCGAACTGTCCCGTCGTGTCCCGGCAGGCGGCACCGTGCTGGACCTCGGGTGCGGAAGTGGGGTCCCCGTCGCACGTGACCTGGCGGCCGCAGGTCACCGTGTCACGGGCGTGGACATCAGTGAGGTGCAGATCCGCAGGGCTCGGGAGCGCGTGCCGCAGGCCGAGTTCATCCATGCCGACGCCACGGCGGTGGACTTCGGGCCGGCCTCCTTCGACGCGGTCGTCTCGTTCTACGCACTGATCCACATTCCGCTCGACGAACAGCTTCCGTTGCTCCGGAAGGTCGCCGGATGGTTGCGACCGGGCGGTTGGTTCCTGGGCACCACCGGCCATCGGGCCTGGACCGGTGTCGATGAGGACTGGCTCGGTGGTGGGACCCCCATGTGGTGGAGCCACGCGGACGTCGCGACGTATCGGGGCTGGATCGCTCGGGCCGGGATGGTGGTCGAGCAGGAGGAGTTCGTGCCCGAGGGCGAGGGCGGTCACGCTCTGTTCCGGGCGCGCCGCCGCTGATGCGTGCCCTAGGTGAAGGCGAGCAGCGGGAGTTCGGCGGTGTCGCTCAGTTCGGCCCAGACCGTCTTGCCGCGGCGGGCGTGGCGGGTTCCCCAGTGTTCGGCGAGCTGGGCGACCAGGAGCAGGCCTCGGCCGCCTTCGTCGAAGACGCGGGCCCGGCGCAGGTGAGGGGTGGTGCTGCTGCCGTCGGAGACCTCGCACAGGAGGGCGCGGTCGTGGATGAGGCGCAGCCGGATGGGGGGTCGGCCGTAGCGGATGGCGTTGGTGACCAGTTCGCTGACGACCAGCTCGGCGGTGAAGTCGAGTTCCTCGAGGCCCCACTCGCTCAGCTGTCGGGAGACGTCCGAGCGGGCCCGGGCGACGGCGGCGGGTTCGGCGGCGAGGTCCCAGGTGGCGACCTGGCCGGCGCCCAGGGCGTGGGTACGGGCCAGGAGCAGGGCGACGTCGTCGTCCGGCCGGTGCGGCAGCAGGGCCTCGATGACGTTGTCGCAGATCGCCTCCAGGGAGGGCGCCGGCTGGGCGAGGGCGTGGCGCAGCGTGGCGAGGCCGGCGTCGACGTCGTGGTCGCGGGACTCGACCAGGCCGTCGGTGTAGAGGGCGAGGAGGCTGCCTTCGGGGAGTTCGAGCTCCGCAGCCTCGAACGGCAGGCCGCCCAGGCCGAGTGGCGGGCCGGGCGGCAGATCCAGGATCTCGACCGTTCCGTCCGGGGTCACCAGGGCGGGCGGCACATGTCCCGCGCGGGCCAGGGTGAAGCGGCGGGAGACGGGGTCGTAGACGGCGTACAGGCAGGTGGCGCCCATGTCCCCGGCGGCTTCGCCGTCCACGTCGTCGGAGGCTTCGCCGGACGGACGCAGGACGATGTCGTCGAGGTGCGTGAGGAGTTCGTCGGGCGGCAGGTCGATGTCGGCCAGGGTGCGTACGGCGGTCCGCAGACGGCCCATGGTGGCGGCGGCGTGGATGCCGTGCCCGACCACGTCGCCCACCACGAGGGCGACCCGGGCGCCGGACAGCGGGATGACGTCGTACCAGTCGCCGCCCACGCCGACCTGGTCGCCCGCGGGAAGGTAGCGGTAGGCGACCTCGACCGCGGACTGCCGCGGCGCACCGCGCGGGAGCAGGCTGCGCTGGAGGGCGAGGGCGGTGGCGCGGGCGTAGCTGTAGCGGCGGGCGTTGTCGACGGCGACGGCCGCCCGGGCGGTGATCTCCTGGGCGAGGAGCAGGTCCTCGTCGTCGTAGAGGACGGGGTTGCGGTGCCGGCAGAACCGGGCGACGCCCAGCGTGGCGCCGCGGGCGCGCAGCGGCACGACCAGGGCGGAATGGACGCGAGGGGCGTCGGCGGCGGCCGTGTCACCGTGGTGCTTGGCGGGCTGCCCGGTGACCAGGGCGCGAGCCTCGGGCGACCCGTCCGGGCAGATGTGGAGCTCCTGCGGTGCGGCGCCAGGTTCCGGACCGTCGTCGGCCACTGATGCCCGTGCGGTCCGGCGCAGTACGAGGGGGCCTTCGCTCGGGAATTCGTGGCCGTGCAGCGCGGCGTCGAGCAGGTCGACGGTGACCAGGTCGGCGAAGTACTCGACGGCGTGATCGGCCAGCTCCTGCGTGGTGCGGGCGATGTCCAGGGTGGTGCCGATGCGTACGCCCGCCTCGTTCACCATCGACAGCCGCCATTGCAGCCGGCGGTCCCGCTCCTCCTGGAACGCGATGACGCCCTGCTCCGAGGTGCGGTCCACGTACGCGGCCGCCGTGGCGATCACGTGCCGTGTGGCCGCGCTGACCAGCTCGGCGTCTTCGGTGAACCGGGGCATCTCCGCGAGCAGCCGGTCGAGGACGACGGCCTGCGCCAGCCGGAAGGCCCGCAGCATCGTGCCGAGAGGGGTGCCGTGCCGGGCCAGCCGGCGCGCGCGGTCCACGTCCGCCGGCGGTGGTTCGATCAGGCCCGGCTCGATGGCGTGCTCGAGGCCGAAGAGCCCGGCGGCGATGTGGTCGGCGATGTTCTCCGCCGCTATACGCGCGATGCCGGGGTCGTCCCACAGCTCGGGAAGCTCCCGCCGCAGGCCGCTCTCCACCTCGGCGATCAGCTCGTCCGCTCGGGAACCGAGCTCGCGTACGACACGGGACACGAGACCGGCAGCCGTCAGGTCCACAAGGACGACGTTACGCCGTACGGGCGCGTAGGCCTCCTCGGGAGAGGTCCACCCGGGTGCCTCTCTTGCTGTAGCGGCCGTTCCGGACGATCACGTGCGCACCCTCGCCGAGTGGATCGGGGCCCGACGGTCGCTTCTCCCGGCCCGGACGCCGCCGCTCGGGCAGGGAGGGCGTGTTCGGCCGTGCGGGTCAGTCGTCGGGGATGCCCGCACCGCTGAGAGCCGGGACGGTCTTCTCCGGGCGGGCGAGGGAGCGCGCGCCGAGGCGGAGGATCGACGTCCACCAGCACCTCGTCCCGTCGCTCTACCGGGACGTCCTCGCCAGGGCGGGTATCGCCGAAGCGGGCGGCCGCGCGCTGCCCGACTGGAGTCCCGAGGCGGCGCTGGAGCTGATGGATCTGCTGGGCACCGAAACGGCGATCCTCTCCGTCTCCACTCCCGGGGCGGGTTTCCTCACCGACCCCGGCGAGGCCGCGGGCCTGGCCCGGCGCCTCAACGACTTCTCCGCCGCTCTTCCCGCCGCACACCCCGGGCCGGTTCGGCTGGTTCGCCACGCTGCCCATGCCCGACGTCCACGCGTCGGCGGTGGAGGCCGGGCGCGCCCTGACCGGGCTCGGCGCGGACGGGGTGACCCTGCTCGCCAACAACCGGGGCAGCTACCTGGGCGCCGGCGGCCAGGACGCGCTGTGGCGGGTCCTCGACGAGCACGGTGCCGTCGTGTTCGTCCACCCCGCCGATCTCCCGGCCCCCGCCGTCGACGGCATCCCGCCGTTCGCCGCCGACTTCCTCCTGGACGCCACCCGCGCCGCCTACCTCCTCGTACGCAACGGCGTCCCGCGCCGCCACCCGAACATCCGGTTCGTCCTCAGCCACGCCGGCGGTTTCGTGCCCTACGCCTCCCACCGCATGGCCGTCGCCATCGCAGCCGACATCGGACGCAGCCCTCTCGACATCCTCGACGACCTGCGCGGCTTCCACTACGACACCGCGCTGTCCTCCAGCCCCGCCGCCCTGCCCACTCTGCTCGCCTTCGCCCGCCCCGGACACGTCCTGTTCGGCAGCGACTGACCCTTCGCGCCGATGCCCGCCGGCCAGTACTTCGCCAACGGCCTCGACAGCGGCGTCGACTCCGGCACCCGCGCGGCCGTCAACCGCGCCAACGCGGAGGCGCTGTTCCCCCGGCTGGCCGGCACCGCCCCCGCGCCGGTGGCCGCCCGTCCGCTCCCGGTGCGCCTGCGCCGGTCCGCACAGCGCGCCGGCGCCCGCCTCTTCTTCAAGATCGTCCAACCCGGAACCGACTGAGGGCTCCCCTGCGAGCGCCTTCACCGGGGAGTGCCTCCGCGACGGCGGCTCAGCGCTGCGCCCGCGCCAGTTCCTCGTCGAGGGCAAGGGCGGAACCGATCAGGGCGAGGTGGGTGAACGCCTGCGGGAAGTTGCCGAGTTGTTCGCCGGTGGGACCGATCTCCTCGGCGAAGAGGCCGACGTGGTTGGCGTAGGTGAGCATCTTGTCGAAGGCGTACCGGGCCTGGTCGACGCGGCCCGCTCGGGCGAGGGCGTCGACGTACAGGAAGCTGCACAGCGAGAAGGTGCCCTCGCTGCCGCGCAGGCCGTCGGGCGAGGCGGCCGGGTCGTAGCGGTAGACCAGGCTGTCGGAGACGAGTTCCCGCTCCATGGCGTCGAGGGTGGACAGCCAGCGCGGATCGCGCGGCGTGATGAAGCCGACCGCCGGCATCAGCAGGAGGGAGGCGTCCAGGACCTCGCTGCCGTAGTGCTGGACGAACGCCTCGCGCCGCCGGCTCCAGCCGCGTTCCATCACCTGGCGCAGGATGGCGTCACGGGCGGCGGTCCAGCCGGTCAGGTCGGCGGGGCGGGCGAAGTCCCTCGCGAGGCGGATGCCGCGGTCGAAGGCCGTCCAGCACATCAGGCGGCTGTAGGTGAAGTCCTGCCGGCCGCCACGGGTCTCCCAGATGCCCTCGTCGGGGCGGTCCCAGTTCTCCTTGAGCCAGTCCAGCAGCCCGGCCAGGCCCAGCCACCCGTCGTAGCCCGCGCCGTGGACGAGGTCGTCGGTGCGGGTGAGGGCGTGCACCGCCTCGCCGTAGATGTCGAGCTGGAGCTGGTCGGCGGCGCCGTTGCCGACACGGACGGGGGCCGAACCGCGGTAGCCCTCGAAGTGGTCGAGGGTCTCCTCGGCGAGGTGGGGGTCGCCGTCGATCCGGTACATGATCTGGAGGGGTTCGCCGGTGACCGTGCGGCCGTCGCGCACGCGCTCCCCGAGCCAGTGCCGGAAGGCGAGAGCCTCGTCGGTGAAGCCCAGGCCGAGCAGGGCCTGCATCGAGAGGGAGGCGTCCCGCACCCAGGTGTAGCGGTAGTCCCAGTTGCGTTCTCCGCCGGGCTGTTCGGGCAGGCCGGTCGTCGCCGCCGCGACGGGGGCGCCGGTGGGGGCGTAGGTGAGCAGCTTCAGGGTGATCGCGGACCGGTTCACCATGTCCTGCCAGCGCCCCCGGTAGTGGCTGCGGCTGAGCCAGCGGTACCAGAAGCCCCGGGTGCCGTCGAAGTCCGCCCGCAGGCTCTCGACGGTCGGTGGGGCGGGCGGGTCGGCTCCCGTCGCGCACACGGTCAGGACGACGGCGGCCCGCCCACCGTGGCCCAGCTCGACGGCGCCCCGGACGTCCTCGCCGTCCCGCTCCAGGGTCACCGGCCCCGCGCTCCGCAGGAACGCGTCGGTGCCCGGGCCCGAGAAGTGTGCGCTGTCCGGGCGCAGGTCGAGGCGGTGGACGGCGCGGCCGTAGTCGAAGCGCGGGCGGCAGGCCAGCGCGAAACGGACCCGGCCGCGCGTCACCCGCATGACCCGGACCAGCCGGTGCCGGTCGGTCGCGGTCTCCGGACGCTCGACCGGCATGAAGTCGACGACCTCGCCGACCCCGTCGGGGGTGAGGAAGCGGGTGATCAGGACGGCGGTGTCGGCCAGGTACAGCTGGCGGGTGGTGACGTCCGCCCCGTCGACCGTGACGGCGAAGTGACCGCCCCGCTCGTGGTCCAGCAGCGCGGCGAAGAGACTCGGCGAATCGAAGCGGGGGGCGCAGAACCAGTCGACCACTCCGTCGGACGAGATGAGGGCGGCCGTCTGGAGGTCTCCGACCAGCCCGTGGTCCGCGATGGGGGGATAGCGGCGCATGGTGATCCTTTCGGCCTGCTCCGACGTTCCGGCCGGACCGCGTCCGCCACCACAAGGATTGCGCCGCACCCGCGCCCCGGCACGTCGGGCCGCGGGTCACCGATCCCCGGTCGGGCCGGCCGGCACCAGGTCGTCGAGGACCTGCGCCCGCTCCCGCGGTGGCCGGTGACCGGCGTTCTCGACCGGAACTACCGGAGCTACCGGAGCTACCGGAGCTGTTCGACCTTGACGGTGCCGGCGAGCTCGATGTCGGCGGCGGAACGGCCGACGTGGACGGGCGCCTCACCGGTGGCGGTGACCCAGCGGCTCCCGGAGTCGTCCCGGTACGACAGTGCGCGTCGTAGGATCTCCCGCTGGTGGTCGGCACAGCCTGGGGGCTTACATGGAAAGACCGGACGACCGCATCGCATCCGTCCTGCGCTTCGCCTCGGAACTCGTCGCCTGGGTGGCCACCCCGTGGGCCTTGTCCACGTACTCGTGGCTGTACGCCGTCCTGGCCGTGGTGGTACTGATCGGCCTGCCGACCGTCTTCTCGACCCCGGGGGACAAGACACAGGTGATCATCCCTGTCTCGGGCACGGTCACGATCCTGCTCGTGCTGCTCCAACTCGCCGCTGCCGCGATCTCCGCATGGTGGGTATGGCCCACCTACGCGGCAGTCCTCGTGTCTCTCCTGGTGGCCATCACCCTCGTCACGGAACGCCAACGGTGGCGGTGGCTGCTCTCCAGGGACCGGCACAGCGGCTGAGCTGCGGGATTGTCCGCGGGAGCCGGACGCTCGCGGTCGGTCGTGAGCCGGGCCGTACGGCTAGCGGTCGGCCTGGGGCAACCGGACGACCGCGACTCCGCCGTCCAGGTCCACCGTCGTCCGGTTCGGGGGCGCGCCGTCCTCCTCGTCGTCCCGCATCACCAGCGCCGACCGGCGCTCCTTGAGCTCGTTCTGCTTTCCCGGCGAGAAGCTCGCGTGGAGCTGTTCGAACCCGGTCGCCGATATCTGGCCCTGCCGGGCGCTGTTGCGCCAGGGCAGCAGTCCGGCCCGCCCGGCGTGGAGAAGCAGCTGGTCGGCGAAGGCCACCGCGGTCAGCAGGATGACCAGCCCGGGCAGGGTCATGAAGACGGCGAATCCCATGCCCCCAGTATCCGGGCCGACGCGCGAGGTGGACAGGCGGCCCCGGCGGGCTCCCGGCCCCGGTGATCCGGGGCCGATGCCCCGGGGCCGGCCGGACTGCTACGGCTTGCGTCCCACGCCGCAGTAGGCGTCGACGGCGGCGAAGTTGGCCGAATCATCGAGGTGCGCACGCCACTTCGTCACCTGGACGATCCCTGGCTCCACCAGTTCCAGCCCGTCGAAGAAGCCGCCGATCTCCTCGATGGCGCGCACGTGGTACGGCACGGCACCGCTCGCGTTGTACGCCTCCGACGCGGCGATCATGCCCTCGCTGGTGGCCGTGCTGTCGCTGATCACCAGGTGGCTGCCCGAGGGGAGACCCGCCATGAGCCGCCGGACCAGGTCGCGTGCCTGCTCGTAGTCGCCGACGTGGCCGAGCGTGTTGAGGATCATCAGTGCGACCGGCCGGGAGAGGTCCAGCGTCCCCGCGGCGGCTTCCAGCACGGCTTCCGGGTCGTACAGGTCCGCGTCCAGATAGGCGGTCCTGCCTTCCGGCGTGCTCGTCAGCAGGGCGTTCGCATGGGCCAGGACGACGGGGTCGTTGTCGACGTACACGATCCTGGCGTCCGGGGCCACCCGCTGTGCCACCTGGTGCGTGTTGTCGGCGGTGGGCAGACCGGTGCCCACGTCCAGGAACTGGCGGATGCCCTGCTCGTCGGCGAGATAGCGCACCGCACGCCCCAGGAAGTGCCGGCTGGTGACCGCCACGTCGACGAGGCCGGGGAAGATCTCCTTGATGTGGTCGCCGATCTCCCGGTCGACCTCGTAGTTGTCCTTGCCGCCGACGAAGTAGTTCCAGAACCGGGCCGAGTGCGGCTTGGACGTGTCGATCCGGCCGGGTCCCCCGGCGGTCGCGGTGGTCTGGGAGGTGGAATCCGACACGGCAAAAGCCTCCTGCACGGCTACGTAGATGATCAGGGCACCAACGTAGGCGAACTTTCTTTCCAGGCAGGGAAGTTGAGAGCGCTTGCCGTCGCCCGGCATGCCGTTTCGGCCAAATCGGCAGCTCCGTGCGGCGAGTCGACACCGGTAAGCGGTTTCCCGAGGGTGACCGACATGTGACCGACATGTGGCCGACGACGGCCGGCGACCGCGGCGGCCCGGGGCGGGTGGTTCAGCCGGCGCTGTAGCCGAGTTGGCGCCTCATGTACGGGGTCATAAGGGTCTTCGCCTTCGCCAGCACCGAGGTGCGTCCGCCCAGTACGGCGCTCTCGCCGCCCGGCACGGGCAGCACGGTCAGTCCGTCGGCGGGGCCGAAGGGCACGATGAGCGGGGTGCGTTGGACCGGCCGGTAGAAGCGGGGCTCCTTGCGATGCCTGCCGGAACTCTTCAGGTGGACGCGGATGTTGTGCGCGGCGAGATCGGCCTGGGCCAGCGCGGCGGGGGTGATCTTGAGTTCGGTGGCGTCGTTCACGTCGCCGACCGCGAACACGTCCGGGTGCCCCGCGACCCTGAGCCTCCGGTCGACCTTGATGTGCCCGGCCGCGTTCAGCCAGTCACCGTGTCCGGCCAGCCGCAGCCAGAGCGTGTTGGGTGTGGTGCCCGTCGCCCAGAAGGAGAGGTCCGCGTCGATGACGTTGCCGCGCGCGTCGCGATAGGTGCCGAAGTCGTTTCCGGGGGACATGAACGAGTCGAGGCGCACCTCCACGTCGTGGGACTCCAGCCAGGCCAGCGCTCGGCGTCCGGCCCGCACACTGCCGGCGGAGTTGAGCAGCGCCGTCCCCGCGTGGGCGAGGGTGACCCGGGCGTCCGGCCGGGCCAGGCGGATCTCGGCGCTGAGCTCGACGCCGGAGGGCCCACCGCCGACGACGAGGACGTGTTCGGCGGCGGCGACCTTGCGCTGGTGGCCGGCGAAGGACTTGATCGTCTCCTCGGTGGTGGTGCCGGTGAAGCGGGCCGGCTCGGGGTAGTCGGCGCCGGTGGCGATCACGACGACGTCGTAGGGAAGCCGTTCGCCCGTCGCCAGGACGACCTGCCGTTCGTCGGTGTCGATGCGGACCGCCTTGCCCACGACCACCCGGCCGTCGCGCAGCAGCCGGTCGTACGGAATGAAGGGGGTGACCGACCACTCCGGGCGCACGCCGGCCCGGAGCGAGGCGATGCGGTGGAAGAACACCTCTTTGCGGTCCACCAAGGTGACCCGGGCCGTCGCGTCCAGTCGTTTCGCCAGCCGGACGCCCGCGTAGCCTCCGCCGATCACCACTATGTCGCCGTCGCGCACGCGCGTCTCCTGTGCATGGGGGGAAGCGAGCGGCGCGCCGTGGGGGCTTCCTCGGCCACTCGAACTGCCGACGAGCGTAGCGCTTGAACTTTTAAGTTCACGTGGAGCCGTGTGCAGTTGTGTGCACGTTCGGTGAAGCCGAGAGCCGTGAAGTCGTGGGCCGTGAGCCGTGCGGGGTTCAGGTGGCTCGCGGCCAGGCGCGCAGCAGCGCGGCGATCCTTCCGGCGGTGCAGGTGGGATCCCGCAGGAGGTCGCGCAGGGCCACCGCGTCCTCGCGGGTGGGCTTGACCGGGATCCCGGAGGCGTCCAGGTACATCACGCCCGTCGCCGCGGCGACGGCCATGTTGGAGCGCTCGAGCCAGCGGCAGCGGCCGAGGACGTGCACCAGGGCGGCGGCGCGGGCGTAGGGGCCGTCGTAGACGGGCTGCTCGAGCAGCTCGGCGCGGTGGCAGGCGACCGCCGCCACCGGCACCCCGTAGTCCTCGGGGGTGGGGTCGGCCGCGCCGGCGATCTCCGCGACCTGGAGGATCCAGGGGACGTCGATGTGGAGTTCCATCAGGCGGCGTGCGCTCCCGGGACGTGCCGGTCGGCGTCCTCGGCCTCGTCGAAGACGGACTGGTGCTCGTCCAGGAAGCGTCGTGCCGCGTCCAGGCCGCGCTGACGCAGCCCGTCGGCGTCCTCGCGGACCAGGGCGGCGATGTACTCGCCGAGAGGCAGGCCACGGTCCTTGGCCCGGGCCCTGGCCAGCTCCGCGATCTCGTCGTCGACGCGCGCACCCAACTGTGTCTTCGCCATAGGCCGACGGTAACAGCTGTTACCAGTCTGCGGCAGCCCCCTTCTTCAGCGGCGCAGGTTCGCCGCGCCCGCGGCCGCGACGACCCGGTCCCGTTCGGACCGTGTGAAGAGGCCCTCCGACAGCCAGACGTCGGCCACGGCGCGCACCGCGTCCACGAAACGGGCGGAGGTCGCGAACGGCGCCTGCTCCCAGAGGACGTCGAGGAAGGTCAGGCCGTCCCCGCGGGCGCGGTTCGCCACCCCCGAGTCGCTGGCGCCGAAGACGACGACCGGCTCGGTACGCCTGAAGTAGGCGTGGTAGGCGGCGTCGTCCGCGATGTGGAACGGGGCCAGGGTCAGGCCGTGTGTGGTGAAGTGCTGGGGGCGCCCCTCGGGCCGGACCGCGTCGGCCAGGTCGCCCCGGAGCGTGAAGTCACGGTAGAAGGAGAACTGCCGGAACGCCGTTTCCCGGCTCCGCGCGACCAGCAGGACCGGCCCGTGGAACAGCGACTGGACGGTGGGATCGTCCAGCGCCCTTTCGACGCGCAGGCGGTAGGGGGCCGAGGCCGTGACCCGGTCACCGCGCCGCCAGTTCCTGCTCAGGGTGAGGTAGCTGCCGGGCATCGCCTGAGCCTGTTGCCGGACGCCGTTGACCGCGACCGTGAAGCCCGCCGTGGCCCAGGACGGCACCCGCAGCTTCAGGTCGAGTGTGCCGCCGCCCTCACGGAACGTCAGGGTGCGCACGCCCTCGGCCGGGTAGCTGCTCGCCTGCTCGATGACGAGCCCCCGCTCCGGAAGGCGCAGGGTGGAGGCGAGGTAGAGATTGACGTACACCGCGTTGCCGTCGGCGGAGCGGAAGTAGACCGAGTCCTGGTACTTGGTGTGGTTCTCCATGCCGGTGCCGCCGCAGCAGGTGCCGGTGTTGTCGTACTCGCGCACCACCCCCGGACCCATGCCGACGAAGTAGGTGACCTCCGGGCTGACCGTGCTCGCGGCGTCCCGGCGCGAGGCGAGGATGTGGTTGGTCAGGCCCCGCTCGTAGTGGTCCATGTAGGCGGGGTCCGGCTCGTGGAAGAACAACTGCCTGCTCAGTTTGAGCATGTTGTACGTGGCGCAGGTCTCGGCGTTGTTGTCGCCCAGGGTGGCCGCGATGGCGTTCCGGGCCCGGAACATCTCGCCCTGACCCGTGCCGCCCAGGCTGTACGTCCGCGGTCCCGCCACCATGTGCCAGAAGTTGCGGGCCGCGGCCGCGTACTTCTCGTCCCCCGTGTGGTCGAACAACCGCACATAGCCGGTGAACTGGGGAATGTGCTGGTTGGCGTGCCGGCCCTCCAGGATGTCCCGGTCGCCGGCGCAGGCCTCCAGCAGCGAGGTGTTGTCGAAGCAGCGGGCGGCGGCGAGGTGCTCCGCCCGTCCGGTGAGGGCGTGGAGGTCCGCCAGCACCTCGTTCATCCCGCCGTACTCACCGGCGATGTAGATCGACCACATGCGCTCCAGCTGCGCCTTCGGCAGCCGGCCGAGCCTGCTGTGCACCCAGTCGCCCATCTTCGAGGCGATGGCGAGGGCCTGTGCGTTCCCGGCCAGGGTGTACGCGTCGAGGAGACCGCGCATGATCTTGTGGCAGGTGTAGTACGGCGCCCAGATGGTGGGGTAGGTCGTGTAGCTCTCCAGCAGGATGAACTGCGTCTCCGGGTACGCCGCCAGATAGCCGGGGTGGCTCGGTTTCGGCGAGCCGTGCTCGGCCAGGGCCTGCTGGCACTCGCCGAGCGCGGCCACCAGCTGGTCGAGCTTGGTCTTCAGCGCCGCCTCGCGCGTGTCGGCGTACGCCTGGGAGACGAGGGTGAGGAAGTGGCCGCCGTAGTGGCCGCGCAGATTGCCGTCGGCGGTCTCCCAGCCGCCGGGTGGCCGGGCCCCTCGGGTGTCGAGCCCGGCGTTGGCCCGGAAGACGGCCAGGATGCGGTCAGCGGGGTAGGCCCTGGCGTAGTCGAGCATCAGATCGCGCTTGCGGCGGAAGACGCCGTCGCCGAGGGTCACCTGGTCCAGCGGGAAGGGATGTACCGCCCAGGTCGCCGGGACGGCTGCCGGGGCAGCGGTGGACGGGACGTGTGCCGGAGTCCCGGCGAGCGGCGTGGCGGTGGAAGAGGTGGAGGCGGTACGGGCTGCCGCCGGAATCGGGTACAGCAGCGGGGCGGCGGCCGCGGTCCCTGCGGCCAGCCTCAACAGATGGCGGCGAGTGGGGGGTTGGGACATGCTGGGCTCCGTTTGTGTGTGTGGGGGGGTGGGACGGACACGCGTGGGGGTGGAACGTATTGGACGGGCGTCGCGCGGCCGCATGTGCGCTGCCGGTCGCGCACCGGTGCACACCTACTCCCCGGGGCGCGCGGTCGGCGGTTCCGTCGTGGTCGGCAGCCATACGCGCATCGTCGAGGGACCTCGGCGCGCCCAGGAGTGGTACGGCACCAGGACGATGCCGGTGCGCTCGGCGGTGGGAGCGGGGGCCTGGCCGAGTGGCTGGTACGGCCAGGTGGCGGCGCGGGGCTCGTCTCGCGGGGCGACGAGTTCACCGGGCGCCAGGACCGTGTCGTCCGGCCCGTCCTGCGGCTCGGCGGACGGATCCACTCGTACCGCGTCGACCTCCTGTCCGTCCGGCAGGTCCACGGACTCGGCGCAGTACACCAGCGGGCCGCGCTGGACGGCGGCGGTGCCGCGCACCGCGTCGATGCGCGGGTCGGGCGCGATCCAGCGCGGGATCACGGGCAGTGCGAGCCGTACCTCGTCACCGGGCCGGAACAGCCGGGTGACCGTGGCCGTGCCGGGTGCCACGGCTCGGCGCGCGCCGTCCGGGTCGAGCAGCCAGGCGGGGGAACCCTCGGTCCACGCGGGGACGCGAAGCGACAGCGTCCAGGGGTGGTCCGGCGACCGGTCGATCCTTACGCTCACGCTCCCACCGGTGGGGTAGTCGGTACGGACGCGCAGCGCGACGCCGTGGCCGCCCGCGAGGGAGGTGGCGATCTCGGCGTCGGCGTACTGGTGCAGCTGGATGCCGTGGTCGTCCGCCGTCGCCAGGTAGCCGGGCAGCAGTGCCAGGGTCCGAGACACGTTGGTCGGGCAGCAGGACACCGCGAACCAGGGGGCGCGCAGGCTCGATTCGGCGCGTGGGCTGTCGGCGTCCGGAGCCGGTACGGTGCCGCGGCGGCGCCGGTGCAGGGTGTTGGCGTAGAAGAAGGCTCGGCCGTCCTCGGACGGGGAGGTCGCGACCACGTTGAACAGGGTCCGCTCCGCCAGGTCGGCGTAGCGCGGCTCCCCGGTGGCGAGCAGCAGGCGCCAGCTGAGCATCACGGAGGCCACCCCGGCGCAGGTCTCCGAGTAGGCGCGGTCCGGCGGCAGCACGAAGTCGTCGCCGAAGGACTCGTCCCGGTGGTGCGAGCCCATGCCGCCGGTCAGGTAGGTGCGCCGGGCGACCGCCGTCTCCCACTGCCGTACGACCGCGTCGAGCAGGGCGTCGTCCTCGGTCTCCACCGCCACGTCGACGGCGCCGGCCGCGAGGTAGAGGGCGCGGACGGCGTGGCCCCGCAGCGCCCTGGCCTGACGGACGGGCAGGTCGTCCTGGTAGTAGACGCGGCCGAACTCGGGGTCGGCGAGGGTGCCGTGCCCGCGGCGGTCGACGAAGAGCGCGGCCTGGTCGAGGTAGCGCTGCTCCCCCGTCGCCCTGGCCAGTTCGACCAGGGCGGTCTCGATCTCCGGGTGTCCGCAGACGCCCTCGATGCCGCCCGGGCCGAAGGTGGCGCACACGTGGTCGGCGGCCCGCCGGGCGATCTTCGCCAGTTCACCCTCGCCGCGGGCCCGGGTCTGGGCGACGCCCGCCTGGATCAGGTGCCCGTAGCAGTACAGCTCATGGCCCCATTCGAGGTCGCTGTAGCGGGGCTGCTGACCGGGGCGGCCGAAGGCGGTGTTGAGGTAGCCGTCCGGTTCCTGGGCGGGGGCGATGGCCTCGGTGAGTGCGGCGACCTGCGTGTCGAGCGAACCGCCGGGAGCCTGCCCGGCCTGCCAGGCCATGGCTTCCAGCAGCTTGTAGACGTCGGAGTCGGCGAACTCCCGGCCCCGCCGGTCCCGGTGGATCCGGCCCTCCACGGCGGCCCGGAAGTTGCCGATCCAGCCGACGCGTTCCATCCAGTCCCGGCAGTGGTCGAGTGTGGCGGTCGCGTTGGTCTGCCGGCGCCGGGCCCAGAAACCCCCGGTGATCCGGACCTCGTCGAGGCCGAGCGGCCGCAGCCGTCCCCGGGTCGGCGCCACCGGCACAAAGGATGACCGCGCCGTGTTCTCCCTCACCAGTTCATGCCTTCGGTTCGTCCCTTCGGTGGTCCGTCAGGTATGGCCGTGCAGGTGGTCCGTCAGGCCGTCCGTGCAGGTGCATGGGCTTGCGTGCAGGTGCGAGGGTTCCATGCGGGTGCGAGGGCTTCAGCCCTTGAGCGCGCCCGCCATGAAGCCCCGTACGTAGTGCCGCTGGAGCAGCAGGAAGAGGAGCAGGCAGGGCACGGCGAGCACCACCACCCCGGCTTCGGTGGCGCCGTAGTCCACGGCGCCCATGCTCTGCTGGCGCAGGTTCGCGACGGCCAGCGGCAGAGGTGCCTTCTCGCTGTCCGAGATGAGGATCAGCGGTGCGATGAAGTCGTTCCAGGCCGCGAGGAAGGCGAACAGCCCCACCGTGATCAGCCCCGGTCGCACCGCCGGAAGGAGTACCCGGCGCAGCGCGCCCGCGGTGCCGCATCCGTCGACCAGGGCCGACTCCTCCAGTTCGCGCGGCACCGCCTCGAAGGAGATACGCATCATGAAGGTGGCGAACGGCAGTTGGAACATGGCCAGCACCAGGCTCAGCCCGAGCAGCGAGTTCTGGAGGTGGAGCCTGCCGAGCAGCACGTAGAGCGGGATCAGGAGCGTGGCGTACGGGACCATGAGGATGGCCAGGGTCAGCAGGAACAGCAGGTTCTTGCCCGGGAAGTCGAAGCGGGCGAAGGCGTAGCCGCCGAGCAGGGAGACACCGAGGGTCAGCGCGACGGTGAGCGCGGCGACGACGGTGCTGTTGCCGAGGTACCGCCACAGGCCGGCGTCGTAGTCGAGCAGCGTGCGGTAGTTGCCGAGGCCGTAGCCGGTCTCCTGCGCGGTGCCGGGCTGTGCGCTGACCGAGGCCCAGGCGTTCCACAGCAACGGGAAGAGGAAGATGACGGCCAGTCCTCCGGCGACGACGTAGTAGGGCGTCCGGCCGAGGGCTCTGGTGAGCACCGAAGTCTCCTGTCTCGAGCGGGTCATGACTCGTCGGCGCGGCGAAGACCGCGGAATTGAAGGGCGTTGAGGAGGAGCAGCGCGGCCAGCACGACGATCGACAGGGCTGCCGCGGTGCCGAGGTTCAGCCGCTGGAACGCCTCGCGGTAGATCAACTGCACGACGGTGACGGTGCTGTTGTCGGGTCCGCCCTTGGTGAGGACGAAGAACTGGTCGAAGGCGAGCAGTGATCCGGTCACGCAGAGCAGCAGGGAGAGGGCGAGCGACGGACGCAGCAGCGGCAGCGTGATGGAGCGGAAGATCTGGCCGCGGCGCGCGCCGTCCATCCGGGCCGCCTCGTACACCTCGTGGGGGATGCGCTGGAGACCGACGAGCAGGATCAGCATGTAGAAACCGGCGAACTTCCAGACGACGAGGAACACCGTCGACAGGAGGGCGGAGGTCGGCGTGCCGAGGAAGGAGACCGGGTCGTCGACGAGGCCGAGCCGCTCCAGGACGCGGCTGAGCGGGCCGGTGGTGGGGCTGTAGAGGCCCCAGAAGAGCAGGGAGGCCGAGGCGAGTCCGAGGGCGCCGGGCAGGAAGTACACCGTACGGAAGAAGCCGGCGCCGGGGCGGGACTCCTGCACCAGCAGGGCGAGGAGAAGCGCCAGGCCGAGCAGGACGACCGTGACGATCCCTGTGTAGAGGAGGGTGAAGCGGACGGCGGGCCAGAACAGGGGGCTGTCGGTGACGTCGGTGTAGTTCTCCGGGGCGTTGCCGCCCTGGTCTCCGGCGAGCAGCGGCCAGTCGCTGAGCGACATCTGCCCGACGAGGAGGAGGGGCAGCAGGAAGAAGACGGCGACGAACACGGCCGTGGGGGCCGCGTAGCCGAGGCCCTGGATCGTGCGGGAGTGCCGGCGGGGCGCGGCGGTACGGGGTCGGCGGGCCGGGCGCCGCACCGCGGGCCGGTCCGCGGTGGTCGCTCGGTCGGGCGCCTTGACCTGCATGGCTCTCCTCTGCCGGGTGACGTGGGAGGGGTCGTGCCGGGGTCCGGTGCGTCCGGTGCCGTGCCGTTCAGTCGGCCAGTGAGGCGGTGACCGCCTTGTTGTCCTTCTCGACGGACGTTCCGTCGCCGAAGACGGCGTCGCGCATCAGGGACAGCCAGGGCCCGTTGGGGTCGTTGAAGGTCTGGCCGAACTTCAGGGCGTACGGGGTGCGGCCGTTCGTCACGAGCTGGTTGATGGTGACGAGGCGCGGGTCGGCGGCGGAGTACTTGTTGGCGGCGAGGTCGGTGCGGGCCACGACGTCCTTGTGTGCGGCGACCACGTCGACCTGGGCCTCGTCACCCAGTGACCAGGCGAGGAAGTTCCAGGCCTGGTCGGCCGACTTGCTGGTGGCGGAGATGCCGATGGCGTCACCGCCGACGAAGGTGGAGGTGCCGCCGTCGGGTCCGGGGATGGGGGCGACACCGAGGTCCAGGTTCTTGGGCATCAGGCCCAGCGTGGTCGACGGCATGGGCATGACGCCGACCTTTCCCTTCGGGAAGACGCCGGTCCAGGTGGTGCCGGTCTCGTCGCGTGCGCCGGGGGCCACGATGTCGTCCTGCACCCAGCCCCGGTAGGTGTCGTAGACCTTCTTCGCGGTGGCGGAGTCCAGGTTGGCCTCGGTGCCTTCCTTGTTCAGTACTTCCTCTCCCCCGGCCCAGACGGACGGCCACCAGGTGAAGACACCACAGCCACCGCAGTTGCCGCCGAAGAAGGTGCCGTCGACGCCGCCGCCCAGCGCGTCCACGGCCCGGGCCTGCTGGTCCCACTCGCTCAGCGTGGTGGGCGGCTTGGCGGGGTCGAGCTTCGCCTTGCGGTAGAGCTCCTTGTTGTAGAAGAGCACCGACAGGTCGAGGGTGTGCGGGACGACGTACTTCTTGCCCTCGTACGTGCCCGCCTTGATGTGCGACTGAGCCAGGTCGGCGGCGAAGGGCAGGGCGTCGACGCGCTCGGTGAGGTCGGCGAAGAGCCCGCTGGTGGTGTAGTTCGGCACGAACACCACGTCGGAGGCGAAGAGGTCGGGGAGGTCCCGGGAGCCGGCCGCCGCGCCGACCTTGGCCTGGTAGTCGTCGGTGGGGACGACGGTGAGCTTGATCTTGTTCTTGTGGGCCGCGTTGTACGCCTCGACCAGCGCCTCGCTCTGCGGGCGGGTGGCCGCGCGCGTCCACATGGTCAGCGTGGTGCCGTCGTCGACGCCCTTGGCGTCCGCCGCTCCGCCCCCTCCCCCGCCGTCCGAGCCGCCGTCCCCCGACCCGCAGGCCGTGATCAGGCTCGCTGCGGCGAGGAGCGCGACGGCGCCGGTGGTGAGCCGGCGGACGGGTCCACGTGGTCCGGTCGTGCTCCCCATGACGATCCCCCTTGGATGGGTTCTGCGACGGAAAGAAACCGAAAAGGCTTTCTGAAAGTTAGGACCCGGCTCACGGCCCGTCAATCCCCTTGCAGGGAACGGCTGTACGGGTCGCTGCACCGTGCGCTGCCGAAAGCTGTGAAAGCCTCCTGCGCGCACCCCGGCCGAAACATCTCGCGTACGGTTTACGCACGCGCCGCGAGACAGGAGAACCTCCATGACACCGGCCGTCGGCCCCTCTCGTTCGCAGCCCGCCACACTCAGCGATGTCGCCCGGCTGGCCGGAGTGTCCATCGCCACCGCGTCCAAGGCCCTCAACGGCCGCAGCCAGGTGCGCGCGGAGACGCGGCAGCGGGTGATCGAAGCGGCCGAGCGGCTGGCCTTCCGGCCGAACCAGCTGGCCCGCGGTCTGCTCGTCGGGCGGTCGGGCACGGTCGGTCTGCTCACCAGCGACCTGGAGGGCCGGTTCAGCATCCCGATCCTCATGGGTGCCGAGGACGCCTTCGGGGCGGGCGAGGTCGCGGTGTTCCTGTGCGACGCCCGCGGCGACGCGATCCGCGAGCAGCACCATGTCCGCGCGCTGCTGGGGCGCCGCGTCGACGGTCTCATCGTGGTGGGCAGCCGGACCGACCCCCGGCCGTCCCTGGGGCGTGAGCTGCCCGTGCCCGTCGTCTACGCCTACGCGCCGTCGGACGATCCGGCCGATCTGTCCATCGTGCCCGACAGCGTCGACGCCGGCCGGATCGCGGTGGAGCACCTGCTGGCCTGCGGCCGCACCCGGATCGCGCACATCACCGGCGACCCCGGGTACCTCGCGGCGCAGGAGCGGGCCGAGGGCGCCCGGGCCGCTCTCGCCGACGCCGGTCTCGCCCCGGTCGGCGAACCGCGGTTCGGGGCGTGGTCGGAGGGCTGGGGGCGGGCGGCCACCGCGCTGCTGCTCGACCGGCATCCGGATCTCGACGCCGTGCTGTGCGGCAGCGACCAGATCGCCCGTGGCGTCATGGACGTCCTGCGCGAGCGGGGCCACCGGGTGCCGGAGGACGTGGCGGTCATGGGCTTCGACAACTGGCAGGTCCTGACCGCCGCCTCGCGGCCGCCGCTGACCAGCGTCGACATGAACCTGGAGCAGGTCGGCCGCGCGGCGGCGCACGCCCTGTTCAGCGCGATCGGCGGGGTGCGGCGCTCGGGCGTGGAGACCGTGCGCTGCCGCGTGGTGATCAGGGGGTCGACGGCGCCGCTGTCCTGAATTGCCGGCCGGCGTTCCCGGTCCGCACGCCCGCAGCACCCTCTCTTGACACTTCATCAGGTCGCTCCTACGTTGCGAAAACCTTTTAGGTCCGTTTCCGTCACGCATGTCAGGCACATGCCATCGCCCGCTCGCCGTCACCCGGACAGGGAGCACCTCATGAAGCGCCTCCTCGTCGCACTCGTGCTCATCCTCTGTTCCGTCTGCTCCGTGACCCCGGCCGCCGCCGCGCAGACCATCGGGTTCCCGTCCTTCAGCGGACCCGCGATCCCGGCTCCGCCCGTCGCCTACACACCGGGCGACATGATGCGGAGCATCTACGACGCGGAAAGTTCGGGAACCGATTTCTGGATGGACCGTCTGCTGGCCCGTTCCGGCGACGACCCGGCCGGGCCCTGGCTGATGAGCCGTGGCCGGGCGGTCTTCATGAAGACCCACAACCCCGCGGTCCTCGGCTTCGGCGGTCATGTCGCCTACTGGGAGAGCGTCAACGACAACAACGCCTACACCGTCGCGATCAGCCCGGGCACCTTCACCGAACAGGTCGCCCAGCGCCGACAGGTGCCGAGCCACTGGAAGAGCGTGCACACCAACGGCTCGATCGCCGTCACCCAGACCAAGTTCATCACCGAGAACAACGTCGCCGTGACCAACCTGTCGATCAAGAACAACGGCACCGGCTCCACCACCCTCCAGTTACGGGCGACTTCGCCGATCGCCACCACGGGTACCGGCAGCGAGCTGACCGGGCAGGTGAACGCCTACAACAACCTCACCACCATCCGGCCGCGACTCACCGGCGACGGTTTCAGCGTGTCCAGCGGCGGCCTGAACCGGTCCGTGACCGTCGGGGCCGGGGCCACGGTGACCGCCAAGGTGGTGATGGGCTTCGTCACCGACGAGATCCCCGAGTCGCTCACCGAGTACAACGCCTACGCGGGCTACTCCGACACCGCCGCCTTCGCCACCCACGTAAAGGCGTACAACCTGTGGTGGGCGCAGAACGTGCCCTACATCGACGTGCCCGAGCCCGCGATCAAGAAGAACATCTACTACCGCTGGTGGCTGATGCGCTTCAACAACCTCGACGCCGACATCCCCGGCCAGACCTTCCAGTTCCCGACCTCGACCGAGGGCGTCCTGGGCTACAACAACGCGATCGCGCTGACCCAGCCCATGCACATCGACGACCTCAAGTACCTGCGCAACCCGGCCTACGCCTACGGGGACTGGCTCAGCGCCGGCCAGACCTCCAAGGGCGGCCGCTTCCTGGACAATCCCGGTGACCCGGAGAACTGGTCCAACAGCTACACCCAGTACATCGCCGAGGCGGCCTGGAAGAGCTACCAGATCCACGGCGGGCAGCCGGCGATCGCCGGCAACCTCGCGCGCTACGCGGAGGGAGACGTCAAAGGACAGCTCGCCTACTACGACCACGACAACAACAAGCTCATCGAGTACGACTGGGGCGCTCTGACGGGCAACGACGCCGACGCCGTCTCCTTCCACTGGAAGCCCGGCAACATGGACCGCGCCGAGTCCGCCTACCAGTACAGCGGCGCGCTCGCCGCCGCCCAGGCCTACGAGGCGGTCGGCAACACGGCCAAGGCCACCGAGATGCGCACCCTCGCGACACAGATCAAGGACGCCATCGTCAACGTCCTGTGGAACCCGAACCGGCAGCTGTTCGAGCACCGGCTCAAGTCGACCAACGAGTGGGTGCCCTGGAAGGAGATCAACAACTACTACCCCTTCGCGGTCGGAGCGGTCCCCGACACCGCGACGTACAAGCAGGCCCTGCGGCTGTACGACGACCCGGCCCAGTACCCCGTCTTCCCCTTCTACACGGCCAACCAGGTCGACAAGAAGGCGGCGGCCGACGCCGGGAACCCCGGCTCCAACAACTTCTCCACCATCAACTCGACCGTGCAGTTCCGGCTCTACTCCTCCGTGCTGCGCAACTACCCCAACTCCTGGATGAACGCGACGGATTACAAGAAGCTGCTCTACTGGAACACCTGGGCGCAGTACGTCGGCGGCAACACCCAGTGGCCTGACGCGAACGAGTTCTGGGCCGACTGGAACGGCACCGGGATCGACTACCGGTCCTGGATCCACCACAACATCCTGGGCAGCAGCAACTGGACGGTGATCGAGGACGTCGCCGGGCTGCGGCCCCGCAACGACGCGAAGGTCGAGCTGTCCCCGATCGACATCGGCTGGAGCCACTTCACCGTCAACAACCTCCGTTACCGGGGCGCCGACCTGACCGTCGTCTGGGACGACCCGGCCGACGGCGTGGTGCGCTACCCCGGCGTCCCGGAGGGCTACTCGATCTTCGTCAACGGCAGCCGGGCCGCGACCGTCGATTCGCTGGTGCCCTTCACCTGGGACCCGGCCACCGGAAACGTGACCACCAGCGGCACGGTCACCCACCACACGGCCGTCGCCGGGCTCCAGGCCCCGAACCAGGTCGTGCAGAACAGCCCCCGGATGGTCGACATGCTCGCCAAGGCGGGCGTCGACCTGACCGCCGACCTCACCAACCTCGCCACCGGGGCGACCGTGTCCGCCTCCGCCACCGGAACCGGCAGCAGCACCGCCGGCGCGGTCGACGGATACCCCACCAATGAGCCCTTCTGGGGCGCCGGCGGGTCCGCCAACAGCCAGGACTGGTACGAGCTGAACTTCGGCACGGCCCGCACGCTCGACGAGTTGCGCCTGTACTTCAAGGACAGCCGCCCGGCCAGTACGACCTACCGGGCGCCGTCCGCGTACACCGTCCAGTACTACGACGGCAGTTCATGGGTGAACGCGCCCGGCCAGACCAGGAGCCCGGCGGCGCCACGCGCCAACTACAACCTCGTGCGGTTCCCGGCGATCACCGCCCAACGCGTACGGATCCTGGCCACCAACGCCTCCGGAGCCAAGACGGGGCTCACCGAGGTCAAGGTGTACAACCGGGGCGGCGTCCAGCCACCGGCCAACCTGGCGACGTCCGCGACGCCGTCCGCGTCGTACACCTCCCCCTGGGAGGCGGTCACCGCCGTCAACGACGGCATCGACCCGCCGTCGTCCAACGACACGGTGAACCCGCGCTGGGGGACCTGGCCGGAGACCGGCCAGCAGTGGGCGGAACTGACCTGGCCGTCGGCGAAGACCCTGAACAGGGCCGAGGTGTACTTCTTCGACGACGACCAGGGCATCGACATGCCGGCCGCCTGGAAGCTCCAGTACTGGAACGGCAGCGCCTACGTCGACCTGCCCGGCGCCGGCGGCTACCCACTGGTCAAGAACCAGTACAACACCGTCGCCTTCACCGCCACGAGCACCACCCGACTACGGGTGCTGCTCACCGGCAACGGCACCAACTCCGTCGGCCTCCTCGAAGCAAAGGTGTACGGACCGTGACTCGTTCCAGATGCCTGGCCGCGCTCATCGCCCTGCTGACCCTGGCGGTCGCCTTCCTGGTGGCGCCGCCCGCCTCCGCCGCCGTCGCGTTCACCTCGACCGGGGTGAACCAGAACGGCGGCAACTGCCTCGACCTACCGGGCGGTTCGACGGCCAACGGGACACAACTGCGTGCCGTCGCCTGCGGCTCCGGCGCGAACCAGATCTTCGCCCACACCCTGGTCTCCGGGACGAGCGAGACGTACACGATCACCACCCGGTCCGGCCAGTGCGTCGACGTGTACGGGGCGTCCACGGCGGACAACGCGGCGGTCATCCAGTGGCCCTGCCACGGCGGGACGAACCAGCAGTGGCGGCTCGTCGCGGTGTCGGTCGGCGGCACCGACAAGACCTTCAACCTGGTCTCCGCGAGCTCGGGCAAGTGCGTCACGCCCAGCGGCGGGTCCTCGGCGTCCAACACCGACCTGGTGCAGCTGCCGTGCTCCGCCGCGAACGGCAGGGTGTGGCGGCTGCCCGGCTTCACCGGCGGCGGCACCAGCCCGCACACGTTCACCAACCCCCTGTCCCAGCACGGCCCCGACCCCTGGCTCACGTACTACGACGGGTACTACTACCTCGCCACGACCACCTGGAACTCCACGGTCACCATGCGCAGGGCGAGCACCCTGGCCGGGCTCGCCACCGCCACCGACCAGGTGATCTTCAACCTCACCCGGCCCAACGGGGCGGGCACGATGTGGGCGCCGGAGTTCCATCTGCTCGACGGTCCGAACGGCAAGCGGTGGTACTTCTACTACACGGCCGGCCGCGAGCCCTACGACCTGGGCACCCAGCGGATCCATGTGCTGGAGAGCGCGGGCCTCGACCCGATGGGGCCGTACAGCTTCAAGGCCGACCTGCTCGACCCGACCCAGGACAACACCTGGGAGCTGGACCCGGGGATCCTGCAACTCAACGGCCGGCTCTACCTGTTGGGCACCTTCTACAACGGCTCGCAGCCGATGTTCATCCGGCCGCTGTCGAACCCGTGGACCGCGAGCGGCACCCGTCGCGTACTGTCCACGCCGACCCTCGGCTGGGAGACGGTGGGCGGCGCGGTCAACGAGGGCGCCGAGGTGCTCCAGCGGGACGGCAGGACGTTCATCGTCTACTCCGCCAGCCACTGCTCGACGCCCGACTACAAGCTGGGGATGCTCACCTACAACGGCGGTGACCCGCTCAGCTCCTCCTCGTGGGTCAAGTCACCGAACCCGGTCTTCCAGCGATCCAACGCCAACGGTGTCTACGGTCCCGGGCACAACGGCTTCTTCAAGTCGCCCGACGGGACCGAGGACTGGATCGTCTACCACGCCAACAACTCCACGGGCGGCGGCTGCGACATGAACCGGACGACCAGGGCGCAGAAGTTCACCTGGAACACCGACGGCACGCCGAACTTCGGCACGCCGGTGGCCCTCGGCGTCACACTGACCGCTCCGTCGGGCGAGTAGCCGGCTCAGGGCTGGTCGGTTGGGGAACCGAGGGGGTGACGACGGCGGGCTTGCGGATCAGGAGCAGGGCCGCGTCGTCGTGCAGTCGTCCGCCGACGTGCGCCAGCAGTTCGTCGTGGATCGCGCCGACCGTGCGCGCCGGATCGTCGCAGAGGTGGCGCGCGAGGCCCTCGACGAGCGGGTAGAACTCCCGGTCGCGGTCCCGGGCCTCGATGACCCCGTCCGTGTAGAGCAGCAGCTGGTCCCCGTCGGCGAAGGGCAGCACCTGAAGGCTCGGGGTCTGGTCGGTGAGGGCGCGCAGCCCGAGGGGCGGGGCGGGCTGCGTGGGCTCCACCGCCACGACGCTCCGAGAGTCGCCGACCAGCAGCGGTGGCGCGTGTCCGCAGTTCACCATCTCCAGCTCACCGGATCGCGGGTATCCGGCGACCACTGCGGTGACGAAGTCGTCGGTACCCAGGTTGCGCGCGAGGCTCCGCTCGATCCTGTCGACGACGGCGAGGAGATCGGGTTCGTCGTAGGCGGCCTCCCGGAAGACACCGAGGACGAGTGCGGCGGTCCCCACGGCGGGCAGCCCCTTGCCTCGCACATCACCGACGATCAGCCGTACGCCGTACGGAGTGGGCACCAGCGCGTAGAGATCGCCTCCGATCCGGGCCTCCGCGGCCGCGGCGCTGTAACGGACGGCGACCTCGAACGGACCGACGGTCGCCGGGACCGGCCTGAGCAGCGCGTGCTGGGCGGCCTCCGCGACCGACCGGACGTCCGCGAGCACCCGCTCGCGGCGCCCGCGCAGCGCGCTGGCCAGGCCACTCGCCAGGGTGACGGCCACCAGGGCGGCCAGTACGGCGGCCACCTCGCGGCCGGGTGCACCGACCCGGGCGCCGAGCGTCGCGCCGACCACCGCTGCGAGCAGGCCGACGCAGAGGACACCGCGCGGGCCGTTGGTCGTGGCGGCCAGCGCGGGCCCTGCCGACAGCAGGGGCAGCCAGATCATTCCCGCGTCGCCGAAGAGGCCGACGAGCATGATGACCAGGAGGATCAGAACCGGCAGCAGAGGCCCTGCCACCCGGTGTCTGAACGATTTCAACAGCCGTGTCGGGCAGTGATCGCCGCCATGGTTGCGCGCATGACCCATGCTTCGTCCGCAATCCTCATCTGTGCGTGCGCCGGGGCACTTCGGAAATGTCCGTTTCGTCTAGGAAACGGCTTCGGCCCACTGCTTACAAGGATCAGATTTTCAGATAGTGAACGATCACATCGTGAGCGAAAGACCCCTGGTCACGCGGTTCGCGGTCGGGAGCAGCCGGGCCCGCACCTGATCGAGCCGGGACAGCCGGTCGACCGGCAGCGAGACGCCGAGCGAGCCGAGGGTGTCGCCGCTGTAGACGGGCACGGCGACACAGACCGTACCGAGGGCGTACTCCTCCAGGTCCGTGACGGCCGGGGCCACGGGCGAGGAGTCCAGTTGCCGGAGCAGTTCGGGGGCGCTGGTGATGGTCCTGGGCGTGAGATCGGCGAGGTGGTGGCGGGAGATGTAGTCCTTGCGGGCCTCCTCGTCCAGTTCCCGCAGGACCGACTTGCCGAGCGCCGTGGCGTGTCCCGCGTCCTCGAACCCGACCCACAGGTCCACGCGGGGCGCCCGGGGGCCGTCGACGATCTCGGCGACCCGGATCTCCCCCTCCTCGTAGAAGGTGAGGTAGGCGGCGGTGGCGAGCTCGTCCCGCAGTGCGGCGAGGGCGGGCCGGACCCGGCTGAGCAGTGCCTGCGCGCGGCCCGCGGTGTGCAGCGTCTGGAGCCGGTCCCCCAGGATGAACCCGCCGTCCGGGAGTTTCCGCAGGTAGCCGTCGTTCACGAGGGTCCGCAGCAGATGGTAGGCGGTGGCCAGGGGCAGCCCCGTCTCGCGCGCCAGCTGCTTCGCCGGCGCGCCGTTCTCGTGCGCGCTCGCCGCCTCCAGCAAGCGGAAGGCCCGCTGCACGGAGGTGATGAGCGTGGGGCCGTCCTGCGCACCCATAGGAACAGCCTGCGCCAGACACCCGGCCCAGGCAAGGCGCGCGGGGCCCGGCTAGCGCATCCCGCCGGGGGCCGCGGCCGTGCCCAGGAGGGCCGACAGCTGCGGGGAGTACGTGGCGTGCAGGACGAGTGCCGCGCTGCCCACCACCGCCGCGTCCGTGCCGAGCCAGGACGCCTCGACCTCGACGACCCGGACGTGGCGGGACAACGGCCGGGCGGCCAGCGCGGCGGCGACGACCTCGACGTACCGCGACTCGACGTGCTGGATGCCGTGGCCGCCGAGGACGATCAGGTCCACGTCGATGAAGTTCGCGATGTCGACCGCGACCGAGGCGACGTGCTCCGCGGTCTCGTCGATGACCGCCGCCGCGACCGGGTCGCCGGCCGCCGCGGCCACCCCGATGGCGGCGTGGTCGACCGCCTCGGGACGCTCGGCGAACACCCGCGCCAGCGCACTGTCCGGATGCGGTCCGGCGGCGAGCCTGCGGTGCACCTCGGCGACGATCGCCGTGGGGTTCACGAGCCGCTCCAGGCAGCCCCGGTTGCCGCAGTAGCACTCCGGTCCGTCGGGCAGCACCGAGGAGTGTCCGAACTCGCCCGCGTTGAGTGAACCGCCTCGGTACACCTGGTGGTTGAGGATGAGACCCCCGCCGACGCCGGTGCCGAAGAAGAAGTACGCGAAGTCCGCCACTCCCCTGCCCGCGCCCGACCAGCGCTCGCCGACCGCGGCGGCGGTGGCGTCGTTGTCCAGGGTCACCGGCAGGCCGGTCGCCTCGCTCAGCATGTGCTGCACCGGCACCCGCGTCCAGCGGGCCAGCTGGGGAGCGCCGACGATCGCGCCCGCCTCGAGGTCGATCGGCCCCGGGGTGGCGAGGCCGAGCCCGAGGACCTTGTCCCGGGCGACGCCCGTCTCGGCCAGCACATCGGCGACCAGTTCCGCCATGTCCTTGACTACCTGGGCCGGGTCGGTGCCGGGGTCCGTGGGGCGTTTCTTGACGACCAGCGGCCGGCCGAGCAGGTCGACCACGGTGCAGCTGAGTTCCACGGGATCGAAGTGGAGGCCGACCGCGTTGCCCGCCTCGGCGTTGATCCGCAGGGTGGTGCGGGGCTTCCCGCCGCTGGACACCCTGCTCGCGCCGTCCTCCCGCACGATTCCCTCGTCGAGCAGGCGCCGCACGATGCCCGAGACCGTCTGTGGGGTGAGGCCCGTGTGCTGGGCGATCTCGACCCGGCTGATGCCGTCGGCGAGCTGGATCTGGTCCAGGACGACGGCCCGGTTGTATCGCCCGACCTTGGGAAGGTTCGTTCCTGCCTGCCGCACGCACGGTCCTCTCTCGTTTCCCCCTACAACCTATCTCTCGCAGCCCATTGACTTAGTAAAACAAATGGATTTAGTGTCCGGTCCCGCAGACGAAATCTCGGACACGAAGGCACAGGGCAGTGCCATCGGAGGCAAGTTGATGTCCATGCAATGCCGCAGGCCCGAAGGCTCGGGTACGCATCGGCGCGTTCCCGGCGGTGGGGAGCACCGCTCATGACGCCCACCGCCCCGACCCTGCTGGAGATGCGGTCGATCACCAAGACCTTCCCCGGCGTCACCGCGCTCGCCGACGTCAGCCTCGTCGTGCGGGAAGGTGAGATCCACGCGATCTGCGGCGAGAACGGCGCCGGCAAGTCCACCCTCATGAAGGTGCTCAGCGGGGTACACCCGCACGGCAGCTACACCGGCGACATCGTCTACCGCGGCGAGCAGGTCCGGTTCCACGACATCCGGGCCAGCGAGCAGGCCGGCATCGCGATCATCCATCAGGAACTGGCCCTGGTGCCCGGTATGTCGATCACCGAGAACCTCTTCCTCGGGAACGAACCGCGCCGCCGCGGCGCGATCGACTGGAAGACGGCCCAGCGCCGCGCCCTGGAGCTGATGGAACAGGTGGGGCTCCGGGAGGACCCCGACACCCTGATCAAGGACATCGGCGTCGGCAAGCAGCAACTCGTCGAGATCGCCAAGGCGTTCGCGAAGGACGTGAAGCTGCTGATCCTCGACGAGCCGACCGCGGCCCTCAACGAGCACGACTCGCAGCACCTGCTGGACCTGCTGCGCGGCTTCCGCCAGCGGGGCATCACCTCGATCATCATCTCGCACAAGCTGAACGAGATCGAGGCGGTCGCCGACACCATCACGATCCTGCGCGACGGCCGCACCATCGAGAGCCTCGACGTGCGGGCCGACGGCGTCAACGAGGACCGCATCGTGCGGGGCATGGTCGGCCGCGAGCTCGACAGCCGCTTCCCGGACCGCACGCCCGACATCGGCGAGATCTTCTTCGAGGTCCGCGACTGGACGGTACGGCACCCCAGTTCGGACGAGCGGATGGTGTGCAAGGGCTCGACGTTCCACGTCCGCCGCGGGGAGATCGTCGGCTTCGCGGGACTCATGGGCGCGGGCCGTACCGAACTCGCGATGAGTCTCTTCGGCCGGTCCTACGGCACCTGGCTGTCGGGGCGGGTCTTCAAGGACGGCGAGGAGGTCCGGCTGAAGACCGTGTCGGACGCCATCCGGCACGGGCTGGCCTACGTCAGCGAGGACCGCAAGTCGATCGGCCTCAACCTGCTGGACGACATCAAGACCTCGATGGTGGCCGCCAAGCTGTCGAAGATCGCCCGGCGGCGCGTCATCGACCCGGTGCGTGAGCACCGGATCGCCGAGGAGTACCGCCAGAGCCTGCGGATCAAGACCCCCAGCGTCGACGAGGGTGTCGTCAAGCTCTCCGGCGGCAACCAGCAGAAGGTCGTCCTGGCGAAGTGGATGTTCACCGACCCTGACCTGCTGATCCTCGACGAGCCGACCCGCGGCATCGACGTGGGCGCCAAGTTCGAGATCTACGGGATCATCCAGCGGCTCGTCGCCCAGGGCAAGGGGGTCGTCGTCATCTCCTCCGAGCTGCCCGAGCTGATCGGCCTGTGCGACCGCATCTACACGGTGTTCGAGGGCACCATCACCGGCGATGTGGCGCGTGGCGACGCCGATCCGGAACTCCTGATGAAGCAGATGACCGCTACCAAGAAGAGCCCCACTCCATGAGCCGTATATCCGACCTTCAGAAGAACCTCTTCGGAGGCACGACCTCCAACGCCCGCCAGTTCGGCATGATCTCCACCCTGGTGGCGATCGTCCTGCTGTTCCAGATCTGGACCGACGGCCTGACGCTCACGTCCGGCAACCTCATCGCGGTCGTCAGCCAGTACTCCTACATCCTGATCCTGGCCATCGGGATGCTGATGGTGATCGTCGCCGGGCACATCGACCTGTCGGTCGGCTCCGTCGCCGCGTTCACCGGCATCGTCGTCGCCAAGGCGATGCAGGAGTACGACCTGCCGTGGCCCCTCGGCATCGCGCTCGGCCTGCTCGTCGGCGCCGCGATCGGCGCCTGGCAGGGCTTCTGGGTCGCCTACATCGGCGTGCCGGCCTTCATCGTGACCCTCGCCGGGATGCTGCTGTTCCGCGGCGGCAACCAGTACATCGGCAACGCCGACACGGTTCCGGTGCCCGAGGGCTTCCGCAAGATCGGCGCGGGCTTCCTGCCCGAGGTCGGGCCGGACACCGGGTACAACAACCTGACGCTGCTGCTCGGTGTGGCCGCCTGCGCGGGCGTGCTGTGGCGCGAGTGGACGGCGCGCCGGACCCGCCGCGAGATGAAGGCCGACCTGGCACCGCTGTGGGTCACGGGCATCCGTCTGGCCGTCATGTTCGGCGTGATCGTCTTCGCGACGCTCCGCTTCGCCGGCGGCCGGATCGGCACCAGCCTGCCGATCTCCGGGATCATCCTGATCGTTCTGGTCCTCGCGTACTCGCACTACACCCGCAACACCATCGGCGGCCGGCACATCTACGCCGTCGGCGGCAACGCGCGAGCGGCCGAACTGTCCGGCGTGAAGCTCAAGCGGGTCAACTTCCTCGTCATGATGAACATGTCGGTGCTGGCCGCGCTGGCCGGCATGATCTTCGTCGCCCGGTCCTCGGCCTCCGGACCGCAGGACGGCCTGAGCTGGGAACTGGACGCCATCGCGGCCGTGTTCATCGGCGGCGCGGCGGTCTCCGGCGGCCTGGGCACCGTCAGCGGCTCGATCGTCGGCGGTCTGGTCATGGCACTGCTCAACAACGGCCTCCAACTGGAGGGCGTCGGATCCGACATGGTCCAGATCATCAAGGGGCTGGTCCTCCTGCTCGCCGTCGCCTTCGACGTCTACAACAAGAGCCAGGGACGCTTCTCGATCATCGGCGCGCTGACCCGCCCGTTCCGGCGGGACGACCCGGCGGCACCGGCTCCACCGGCGGCCCCGAACTCCGACGCCGACAAGGCCAGGATCGCGGGCTGACCGCAGAGCCCGCGCCTCCTCCCCCGCCGCGCTCGACGGCACACCGCACTCCCGCAACCAGCACACCGTACGAAGGGGCCAACTCCACCATGCGCACACTCGTCATCAGAAGCATCGCCGCCGTCGGCGCCGCCGCCCTGCTCACCCTGGGCACGGCCTGCTCCAACGAACGCGAGGGCTCCACCGGCAGCGACAGCTCCGACGGCAAGGGCTTCGCCAAGGACTCCCTGATCGGCGTCGCCCTGCCCGCCAAGACCTCGGAGAACTGGGTGCTCGCCGGTGACCTGTTCACCGACGGCCTGAAGGACTCCGGCTTCAAGGCCGACGTCCAGTACGCGGGCGCATCGACCACGGTCGCCGACCAGCAGGCGCAGATCTCCTCGATGGTCACCAAGGGCGCGAAGGTCATCGTCATCGGCGCGACCGACGCCTCGCAGCTCGCGACCCAGGTGAAGCAGGCCAAGGACGAGGGCGCCACCGTCATCGCCTACGACCGGCTCATCACCAACACCCCCGACGTCGACTACTACATCGCCTTCGACAACTTCAAGGTCGGCCAGCTCCAGGGCCAGGCCCTGATCGACGGCATGAAGGCGAAGAAGCCGAAGGGTCCCTGGACGATCGAGCTGTTCTCCGGCTCGCCGGACGACAACAACTCCAAGGTCTTCTTCGACGGCGCGATGGAGGTGCTCAAGCCCCTGATCGACAAGGGCGACATCGTTGTCGGCTCGGGGCAGACCGACATCAAGCAGACCGCGACCCAGGGCTGGAAGGCCGAGAACGCCCAGCAGCGCATGGACTCGCTGCTGACCTCGGCCTACGGCGGCAAGAAGACCCTCGACGGCGTGCTGTCCCCCAACGACACCCTCGCCCGCGCGATCCTCACCTCGGTCAAGGGCGCCGGCAAGGCGGTCCCGGTCGTCACCGGCCAGGACTCCGAGGTCGAGTCGGTGAAGTCGATCATGGCCGGTGAACAGTACTCGACCATCAACAAGGACACCCGCAAGCTCGTGGCGGAGACCGTCAACATGGTCAAGGCGCTCCAGAAGGGCGACAAGCCGACCATCAACGACACCAAGTCGTACGACAACGGCAAGAAGGTCGTCCCGTCCTTCCTCCTGCCGCCGGTCATCGTGACGAAGGAGAACGCGGCCGAGGCCTACGCCAACGACCCCAAGCTGGCAGCGCTCACCAAGTAGCACCGACCACCGTCTTCGCCCGCCCCGAAAGGCTCTCCGGGGCGGGCGAGGACGGTCATGCTCCAGGCACCGGGTCGCAACAGGTGGTGGCTCCGACCTCGCTCGCGGCGGCCAGGTAGGCGAGCACCAGGGGCCGTCTGTCGTCCTGGGCGGCGGCCACCGCCAGCCGGGACGGGGAGATGCCCCGGACCGGTACGGCGATCACCTTGTCCCGGACGACCAGTGGGGCGTTGCCGGTGGCCAGCAGCGCGATCCCCTGTCCGCCGGACACCGCCTCGTGGGTCTCCTCGGCGCTGGCCACCACCCCGCCGATCCGTGGCGGCCGGCCGTCCCGGGCGTCGAGGGCGAGCCAGTAGTCGCGCAACGGGCCGGCCTCCGCGGGCAGGGCGAGGAAGGGCTCCTCCAGCAGGTCGGCGAAGTCCACCTGTCCCTCGGGATCGGACGCGGCCCGCGCCGCCAAGGGGTGTCCCTCCGGCAGCGCGACCAGGCGAGGCTCGCGGGCCACCACCGCGTACCGGTAACGGTCTTCGTCCGGCAGCGGCAGCCAGACGAAGGCGACGTCGCTGGATCCGTCCGCCAACCCGGCACTGGGATCGGCCCAGTTGACCTGACGCAGGACCGGCTGCGCCTGCGGACAGCGGGAGACGAGGCGGGTCCGCAGGGCGGGCAGCAGCCCGCGGCCCGGGCTGGTGGACATGCCGATCACCAGAGTGCGCCGCTCGGCGGTCTTCGCACCCTGCACCGCCGCCTCCGCGGCCTGCCAGGCGGCCAGCACCTCGTGGGCGTGCGGTAACAGGGCCTCCCCCACGGCGGTCAACCGCACCGTCCGCCGGTCCCGTTCGAACAGGACCACGCCGAGTTGCTTCTCCAGCATCCGTATCTGCTTGCTCAGCGCGGGCTGGGAGACGAACAGCCGCTCGGCGGCGCGGGTGAAGCTCAACTCCTCGGCGACCGCGGTGAAGTAGCGCAGATCGCGTCCATGGATGTCCATGACTCATGGCTATCACAACGGGTCTTGGACGCCGCCCTGATGTCCGTCGAAGGATGGGAGCTGTCGGGCGGGGAGCCCGGAACGGCAGTCGACGAGGGAGACGAAGATGGGCGAGAACGCCAAGGTCTGGCTGGTCACCGGCGCGAGCAGCGGTTTCGGGCGGGCCATCGCGCAGGCCGCGGTCGCCGCCGGCGACACGGTGATCGGCACGGCCCGCTGGATCGAGGCGCTGGACGACCTGGTCGCCGCGTACCCGGACCGCGCGGAGGCGATCAGCATGGACGTCACCGACGGCGAGCGCGTCGACGCGGTGGCCGCCGACGTCCTGGCCCGTTACGGGAGGGTGGACGTGGTGGTGAACAACGCCGGCCGCACCCAGGTCGGGGCGTTCGAGGAGACCACCGACCAGGAGCTGCGCGACCTGTTCGAGCTGCATGTGTTCGGCCCGGCGCGGCTGACCCGGGCGCTGCTGCCGCAGATGAGGGAGCGGGGCAGTGGATCGATCGTGAACATCAGCAGCTTCGGCGGTCAGCTGTCCTTCGCCGGGTTCTCCGCGTACAGCGCGACCAAGGCGGCGCTGGAGCAGCTGTCGGAGGGCCTGGCCGACGAGGTGTCGCCGTTCGGGATCAAGGTGCTGATCGTGGAGCCCGGCGCGTTCCGTACCAACCTGTTCGGCAAGGGTGCGGCGTACTTCTCCGAGGAGAACCCGGCGTACGCGGAGAAGGTCGGCGCGACCCGGCAGTTGGTGCAGGGCAGCGACGGCGAGCAGCCCGGCGACCCGGCGAAGGCCGCGGCGGCGATCCGGCTGGCACTGGACGCCGAGAACACCCCGCTCCGCCTCGCTCTCGGTGGCGACGCGGTCGACTACCTGACCCGGCACCTGGACTCCGTACGGGCCGAACTCAGCGAGTGGGAGAAGGTCTCCCGGGGGACGGACTTCGACACGGAGTGACAGCGTGACCGGCGGGCCCGGCGGCGTCACCGCCTGCCGGGCCCGCCGCACCTGACGGCTCGTGGGTGGTTCACCTCATGGGTAGTTCACCAGGTTGGCCACGTTGGTGGTGGAGTTGGACGGTCCGCCCCGGTCGTTCATGACGTGCCGGATGGTTCCGGTGCCGCCGAGCGAGACCGTCACCATGTTCTGGAAGCGCACGTTCGGGTTGGCCGGCACCTCGAAGGCGTGCTCGGCGGTGACACCCGGGTTGACGTTGAAGTAGCAGTAGCTGCCGAGCCCGTAGGCCTGGTGGCTGGTGACCGAGTTCGCGACCTTGTAGGCGGCGTAGCCCTGGGTCGAGCCGTTCATCCAGGCGGCCTGGTTGGGCGGGTCGTAGGGCATCTCGTTCTGGTAGAAGTACGTCCGGCCGCCGTTGCCGTTCCAGAGGGTCTGGTGCTTCTGGTAGTGCTCGACGAACAGGCCGTACATGGTGGCGTCGTCGCCGTTGACGACGAGTCCGGTGTCCGCGGTGTTGGTGGTCCAGCCCACCCCGGTGCCGTGGTCGGCGCGCCAGATCCACATGTGATCGCCGATGACGTCGTCGCTGTTGACGACGAGGCTGGTGGTCGCCTTGCCCACGGCGGCCCCGCCGACCCGGAAGTAGACGTCGTGGAGGGAGGTGGGGTTCGCCGCGTGGTCGGCGGCGGCGCCGGCCGGGCCGATCTCCATGAGTGTCTGCGAGTTGGTGGTACCGGCGTCGAAGAGCACGCCGGCGACCTTCACTCCGTCGACGTCGGCGACGGTCATGGCGGTGACGCCGTTGTCCGGGACGAACGTGGCGAGGCCCAGACCGAGTACGACGGTGTCGGGGCGGGTCACCCGCAGGGTCTGATCGAGGTGGTACACGCCCGGGGTGACCAGCAGGTTCTTGCCCTCGGCGAGAGCGGCGTTGATCTGTGCGGCGGTCGCGCCCGGCTTGACGACGAAGAACTGGTCGATGCCGAGCGAGCTGCCCGCGGCGGTCCCGTTCGCCCAGCTGGTGGCCGAGGAGTTGGTCCGCACGGAGGGGACGAACACCTTGTAGGCGCCGGCGGCGTCCACGTACAGGAAGGGCTTCTCCCGCACGGTGGGGGTCTGGGTGACCGTGGTGTAGGGCGGGTTGGGGAAGCTGTTGCCGGGCACACCCTGGCTGCCGACGAAGACCATGTTCCAGTTGGAGCCGGTCCAGCTGCCGAGTTGGGAGTTCCGGGTCAGCCACTGCTGCTGGGTGCCGGACCGCACCTGGCCGTCGATCTTGCTGTCGGCCATGAACCCGCCGCTGGACCAGCCGCCGTCGCTCAGCTCCAGATTGCCGCGGACATGCATGCGGCGGTAGCCGGACGCCTGGGAGACCGCCCACCGGTCGGTGCCGCCGGTCGGGTTGACCGAGAGGTTCTCGGCGCCGCGCCAGAAGTTCTGGGTGGCGTTCTGCGGCGGGAACCAGTCGGCCTCCACATGCACGGCGCCGTTGATCGTGACCGAGTCGGGTGACTGGCCGAGGCCCAGTACCTGAGTGTAGAAGCCGACGTTGACGTCGTTGCTGTACGTGCCGGGCTTGAACATGACCGCGTAGCGCTGGGAGCCGAACTGGTTCGTCTCCTGTTGCTGGAAGATCGAGTTCAGCCGGCTCTGGATCGTGGACGACGGCATCGACGGGTCGAAGACGACGACGTTGGGGCCGAGGTCGACGTCCCCGGGGGCGGTGCTCACCGGCGCGACCTGGAACCGCTGGGCGGCCGTGCCGTTACAGGTGTACTGCACCAGCTGGACACTGTCGGCCGTCGAGGCGGACGGGACGTCGAGGCACTTGCCGCTGTTGCGGTTGACGAAGTGGTACGCGCCACCGCCCTCGTCGACGGCCTGCCACTGCTGGTTGGCGCCGCCGCCGTACGTCCACAGGTGCACGGCCGCGTTGTCGGCGGTGGACACGTCGCTCACGTCCACGACCTGCTGGGCGTCGTTGCGGTTGCCGATCCGCACGAAGCCGTCGCCGGTCGCGGTGAAACTCCACTGCTGGGCGGTGCTGTTGTTGCACGCGTACTGCTGCACGGCGGTGCCGTTCGCGGTCGCGGCGGACCGGGCGTCCAGGCACTTGCCGCTGCCGGAGTTCACCACCGTGGACCAGCCGGTGGGCAGGGCGGTGGCCGCGTCGGTCGCGGCCCGGGAGGGCTGGACGCCGGTGAAGAGCGAGACGGCCGTGGCCGCGGCCACGGAAGCCGCGATCCAGGGGCCGGCGAGGGATGGTCGAGGGATGCGGAGCACGTCTTCTCCTGTGCCGCCGGGACGGCGTGAGTGGGGATCGCGGAAGGGTCGGGGAAGGCAGGAACGGGTCGGCGGGGTGCGCGGGCGGGTCAGCCGGCGTACTGCGCGAAGACCCGGGTGAAGTCCCAGGGCTGCTGGGAGACGCCCGAGCAGGTGTCGGCGCCGCCGCCGGTGCAGGGCCGGTCACGGTTGACCGACCAGAAGGTCAGCCGGGCCAGATGACGCTGCTGGGCGTACGCCAGGATGGTGCGGAAGTCGGCGACGGTCACCGTCTCGCCGTTGTCGGTGATGCCGTTCATCGAGGAGATGCCGGTGTGCCGGTAGGCCTGGTCGTCCGAGTAGCCGTACGCGTTCTTCACCGCGGTCTTGAGTCCCTCGGCCGCCCGGACGGTGAGCTGGCCCATGTTCTGGCCCGCGCCGCCGAAGTTGAACGGCATGATCGTCCAGCTGTCCACGGTGAGTCCGGAGGCGGCGGCCCTGCCGATCAGACTGCTGTCGGGGCCGTTCTGTCCGGTGCCGAAGGTGATGTACACCTTGATGCCGGGGTTGTTGGCCCTGATGGTCTTCAACGCGTCGACCGTGCGCTGCTGCACGGTCGGGCTGTCGTACGCCGCCGCCTCGATGTCGATGTCGATCGCCTTGAGCCCGTAGGCGTTGATGACCTTCTGGTACGCGGCTGCCAGTTCGCCCGCGCTGCCGCAGGAGCTCTCCAGCTTGTTGCCGCTCCAGCCGCCGAAGGACGGGATCACGTCACCACCGGCTCCCCGGACGGTGCTGACGGTCTGCTGGTCGACTCCCCCGGTCAGCGGGCGGCTGCCGTCCCACTGCGGGTTGCAGTAGCCGTTGCTGAGGACGAAGGCGAGCGTGAACCACTTGACGCCGGTCGCGTTCATCACGGTGGTGGGGCTGGGCGGGCTGCCCCAGCCGTTGTAGAGGTACGGCGCGACGGCCATGGCTCCCGGTCCGGGCGCCGGCTCTCCCCCGCCGCCGGGCGCCGTCCACTTCTGGTTGGCGGATCCGGTGCAGGTCCAGATCTGGAGCCGGGTGCCGTTGGCGGAGCTGTTGCCGGTGGCGTCCAGGCACTTGTTCGCCTGCGGGTTGACGATGTCCCGGGCGGCGGTGACGGTCCACTGCTGGGCCGCGCTGCCGTTGCAGTCCCACAGCTGGGTCCGGGTTCCGTCGGCGGTGCCGCCCGAGGTCACGTCCAGGCACTTGCCGAGTGCGCGGATCGTGCCGTCGGCGCCCACCGTCCACTGCTGGGCCGCGCTGCCGTTGCAGTCGTAGAGCTGGACGGCCGTGCCGTTGGCCGTGGCGGCACCCGCGATGTCGACGCACTTGCCGCCGATGCCCGTGATCTGCCCGGTGGCCGCCGCGGCACCACTCGCCGGCGTGCCGTTCAGGCCGGTGAGCAGGGCGGCCACGGCCGCCGCGCCCAGCGCGCCGCGTACCGCGCGGCTGTGCGGGAACCTCCTGGTCATCGGGTCACCGTCCATTTCTGCTGAGAGGCGCCGGTACAGGTCCAGATCTGAAGCCGGGTGCCGTTGGCGGAGCTTCCGCCCGTGGCGTCCAGGCACTTGTTCGCCTGCGGGTTGACGATGTCCCGGGCTGCGGGGACGGCCCACTGCTGGGCCGCGGAGCCGTTGCAGTCCCACAGCTGGACGGGGGTGCCGTCCGCCGTGCCGCCCGAGGCGACGTCCAGGCACTTGCCGAGCGCGCGGATCGTGCCGTCGGCGCCCACGGACCACTGCTGGGCGGCGGTGCCGTTGCAGTCGTACAGCTGCACGGCCGTGCCGTTGGCGCTGTTGGCCCCGGCCACGTCCACACACTTGCCGGCGAGGCCGGTGATGGGGCCGCTGCCGCCCGGCTGGGCGGTGTCGGTGCTCACGCGGACGTAGTCGACCAGGAGCTGCTGGGGGAAGACCGTGCTGCCGTCGGGGTCTCCGGGCCAGTAGCCGCCGACCGCGAGATTGAGTATCAGGAAGAAGGGCTTGTCGAAGACCCACTGCCGGCCGCCGAGGTCGGCCGGGGTGCGCCGCTGGTAGACGGCGCCGTCGACGGACCAGGTGATCGCGTTCGGGCTCCAGTCGACGGCGAAGGTGTGGAAGGCGTCGGCGAAGGCCTGTCCGCCGGGCAGGGTGTACCCGGCCCCGATGCCTGCGGAGCCGGAGTATCCCGGGCCGTGCAGGGTGCCGTGGACGGTGCCCGGCTCGAAGCCCACGTTCTCCATGACGTCGATCTCGCCCGAGGCGGGCCAGCCGACCTGACCGATGTCGTTGCCCAGCATCCAGAACGCGGGCCACATGCCCTGCCCGCGCGGGACCTTCATCCGGGCTTCGACGCGGCCGTACGTCGTGGTGAACCGGCCGGCCGTGTTCAGCCGGGCGGAGGTGTACTCGCACCGGCCGTACCAGCACTGGTAGTTGCCCGGGTTCTCCCGGCGTGCGGTGATCACCAGATGGCCCTGGCCGTCCAGAGCGGCGTTGCGGTTGCCCGCGGTGTAGTACTGCCGCTCGTGGTTGTTGACGTTGTCTCCGGTCTCGGTCTGCCATCGGGCGCCGTCCACGGCGGAACCGGCGGGCCCGTCGAACTCCTCGGAGAACGTGACGGCGGCCGCCCGGGGTGCCGCGACGGCGCGTGCGGAGGGTTCCGCCGCGGATGGAGACACGCCGAGCGCCGGTCCGGTGGACAGCGACGCGAAGGCGAGGAGCGAGGCCAGCGACAACAGCAGGCGCCGGGGCAGGCGCGGAGAGGCCATGACTCTCCCTTCCTGGCACATGACGGACTGTCAAGACATGGTCATGACATCCGTGGCGCGGCCGGGCGGCTCGCCGCTGACCGCGCCGAATGGGTGGGGGGTGTGAACCGGCCCTGGCGGAGCCTTAGTTCACTACGTGATTTAAGAAGTGAGTAATGACCCTGTCAAGAGTTTGGTCTGGACCAGATTCGGGAGAGGGTGCCTCCGGGGCCGGAGCCGAATGTCACGGAGGGGGTGGTCCGCCGCCCGGGCGTCGCGGGAGGGCAGGATGGGAGCATGAGCGTAGTCAAGATCAACGTACTGACCGTCCCGGCGGAACAGCGGGAGACCCTCGAGAAGCGGTTCGCCGCACGAGCCCACGCCGTCGAGAACTCGGACGGCTTCGAGTGGTTCGAGCTGCTCCGCCCGGTCGAGGGCACCGACACCTACCTCGTCTACACGCGGTGGCGTGACGAGGAGTCGTTCCAGGCCTGGCTCGAGGGCCCGATGAAGGCCGCCCACCGGGGCGACACGGAGGGGGAACGGCCCAAGCCCGCGGCATCGGGCTCCACCCTCTGGTCCTTCGAGGTGGTGCAACAGGCTGCGCCGAAGGGCGAGTAGTCGCGCCGGGGGCGGGTGGACGCCGCGGCCGTCCACCCGCCCCCGGGCGTCACGATGACGGTCCGGCCGGCCCGGTACGCGGCGATGCAACCGGTCTCGGCGTCCACCCGTTCCTGGGACGCGGTGATCACCCGCTCCGCGTCCTCGCGGCGGACGACGACCGCGCCGTCGGCGTCCGCTCGCATCACGTCGCCCGGGCGGACGAGTACGCCGCCGATGGCGACCGGCTCGCCCATCGGTCCGACGGTCTCCTTGACCGTGCCCTTGATGGAAATGCTGCGGGAGAAGACGGGGAATCCCAGGGCCCGCAGATCCTCGGTGTCCCGGACGCCCGTGTCCGTGACCAGACCGGTGAGCCCCTTCGCCCGGCAGGCGTTGGCGGGCACGTCGCCGAAGGAGCCCGGCTCCTCGTAGACCCCGGCGGACACGACCACGACGCCACCCGGGCGGGCGTAGGCGACGGCGGTCCGGAGCATCAGGTTGTCGCGCGGGGGGGCGCTGGACGGTGAAGGCGGGGCCGCACAGGGACATGCGGTGGTCGACCGGCTTGATGGCCGAGTCCAGCGCCCCGAGTCGGCCTTGTGCCTCGTGGACGGTGGCCGAGGAGAAGGCGCTCGGTCGCTCGACCAGAGCAAGGCCGCTCAGGATCGCGGGTCGCGGGGCATGCGGGCGCTCAGGCGACCGGCTCGCCGATGCCCAGGAGGTTCCCCTCGCTGTCGCGGAACCAGGCCGCGCGTTCCCCCCGTACGCCCTTGCTCGGGTAGTTCCCGTCGATCTCGGCGATGCCGTCCCTCGTTGCGAACCCGGGCACGTCGACCTCTTCGAACACCACGCCTCGCCGCCTGAGCTCCGCCACGACCGCGTCGAGGTCGTCGACCTCCCACCCCATCTGGGTGAAGGTGCCGGGCGAGGCTCCCGTCGACCTGAACAGGGCGAACTCCGTCCCTCCGCATCGGTACAGGAGCCCGCCGGGCCGTTCGTCGACGGGCTCCAGACCGAGCCGCTCGGCATAGAAGCGCCGCGCCCGGTCCAGGTCCTGGGTGGGAAGCCTGGTCGCCACGCGTCCCCGGGCCAGAATGTTCCTGTCGTCTGCGTTCATGCCTCCACTGTCACCCGAACCCGCGCCGAACGGAGGGCGACGCCGGCCTCATGACGGCCGTCCGCCGAACTGCCAGTCGTGGACTTCGACGGCGGCATACCGGTCCGGGACCAGGACGGCGCGCGCCGATTCCGGGTCGGAGGCTCTGAGCAGCACCGCGGCACCCACCCGGGTGACGCCGTCGTCGGACAGCAGCGGCCCGTACGCGATCAGCTCGTCCCGGTCGGGCGGCACGCCGAGGCCGTCGTCCGTGCCCTGGCCGAGGCCGAGGCCGAGCACCAGGTACCGGTTGCCACCGCTCCGGCCACCGGGGAAGTCCCACATGGTGCGCCCCAGGATGTTGCGCCAACGGCGCACCAGCACGTCCCGGTAGACACCTGCCTGGTAGTTGGGCTCGTCGAAGGCGAACGCGCGGGCGGCGGCGACATCCGGGAGGTCGACGATGTGCACGCTGCCGGTGGGCGTGTCGCCGTCGGCGTCGAAGGTCGGACCCCGGGCGATCATCTGCGCCGCGTACCCGTCCATGTAGGACCAGTGCTTCTCCAGCAGTTCGTCGCGCAGGGCGGCGGAGGCGGGCCGGTCACGGTGATAGCAGAAGAACTCCATACCGGCAGACCCTTCCCAAGTCGGCGCGGTATCTCAACCGGCTTTCGGCGGGGAAGACCGGCAGGCACGGGCTTCCGCCGGGACCGGTGCCACAACTGGGCTTCGGGCCCGGTAACTTGACGAGCCATCATATAGTTGCGACGGCGCGCGGTGCTTCCCTGTCACCCGCCGCGCGGCCGGATCCCCACTGGAAAGGCACGACCCTGCGGAACGAACCGCGCAGCCGCACCGACGACGTCTCCGCCGCCCTGCCCTCGCCCCGTCGGTCGGTGTTCTCCCCCGCTGCCGACGTCATCGGCTCGGAACTCGATCTGCGTATGACCGGCAGCCATGTCGTGCACGCGCTGACGCCCGGATTCTGCGACGCGGCCTCCGTCTACCTGCTGGAGCGGTGGCGCGTCGAGGAGAACGCGCACGTCAGCCTGGACGCGCCGAGGATCGAGGCACGCCGGATGGCGCTGCGTGTCGGGCCGGGCGCGCGGGAGGACTGGGAGGGCATGCTGCCGGTCGGCGAGGTGATCGCCTTCCCCCGGGACACGCCGTACGCCCGCGCGCTCGCCGACGGGCACACGCAGGCGCTCGACGCGGTGGACCCGCACACGTCCGAGCGGCTCCTCGCCTCCGGGGACGGCGAGGCCCGCGTCTGTGACCTCCTGAGCGTGGAGGCTTTTCTCGTGGTGCCGCTGCGGCTGCGGGACCTGGCGATCGGCTTCGTCACCTGTACCCGGGGACCGGGTCGTGCGCCGTTCGGCCCGGCGGACGTGGCCGCCGTGGAGGCGCTGGCCGCGCGGGCCGCCGTGGCCCTCGACAACGCGCGCCGCTACGAGCGCGAGCGACGGACCTCCCTGGCGATCCGCAACAGCCTGCCGCCCGGCACGGCCCAGGAGTTCGGCGGCTGCCGCACCGCGCACGGCTGTCTGCCCGCCGGGCAGGGCAACCTCGTCGGCGGTGACTGGTTCGACGTGCTGAAGCGGCCGGGTGACCGGGTCAGCCTGATCGTCGGGGACGCCATGGGGCACGGTCCCGAGTCCGCCGTCGCGATGATCCAGCTGCGCACCGCCGTCCGTACCCTGGCGGCGCTCGACATCCCCGCGGCCGATCTCATAGGACGGCTCGACACCCTCGCCGGGGACTCCCCCGGCGTCTCCTTCGCGACCTGCATATACGCCGAGTGGGATGCCCGGCGGCGCACCTGCACCCTGGTGGGGGCGGGCCACCCTCCCCCGTTGCTGCGCGGCCCGGACGGCCACACGGCCCCGGTCAGGCTGACCGGGGCCGGCCTGCCCCTCGGGCTCGGGGCGGGCAGCTACGAGGAAACCGTGCTGAGCGTGCCGGATCCGGCCCTGCTGGTGCTCTACAGCGATGGTCTGGTCGAGTCCCGCGACGCCGACATCGACCAGGAGATCACCCGCCTCGCGCGCACCGTGGACGCGGCGGCCGCCGTCGAGCCCGTGGACGGCGACGGGCAGGACGCGCTGCCGTCCCTGTGCCGTCGGCTCCTGCACGCCCCCTCGGGTGCGGCCGGAGCCGACGACCGCACCCTGCTGCTGGCCGAACTGACGCCGGCCGGGTGCTGAGTCGCCGGGACCGGTCGGCGCGTGCCGGGTTCTCGGGCCCGTTCAGGCCGTCATGGTCGCCCAGACCGCGTTGCCGCCGGTGAGCCTCGACCGGTCGACTCCCCAGGACTCGGCGAGCTGCTCGACGAGGAAGAGGCCGCGGCCGCCCTCGTCGTCCGGCCCGGGCTCGCGGCGGGGCAGCCCCCGTCCCGTACGGTCGTGATCGTGCACCTCCAGGCGCAGGAGCCCGTCCGTGACGAGTCCTACGCCGCACAGGAAGCGGGTGCCGAGCGTGTGCCGTACGGCATTGGCGGCCAGCTCGGACACGAGCAGGACCGCGTCCGCGCACAGCTCGCCCGGCAGCCGCCAGGCGGCCAGCCGCGCGCTGATGGCACGGCGGGCCACCGAGACGCTGGAGCGGTGTGCCGGGAGTTCGATCCAGTGCGTCCGGTCGGGGCTCCAGGTGTCCAAGGGCTGGGGTGAGGACGTCGTGTGGGGGGACACGGTGGTCGCCTTCCGTGGGGGGCGGCAGCAGCCAGAGGCGGGGGAACGTGAGCAACGGGCCTATGAGGAAGGGGTGTTCCGGACGGGCCCGGCACCGCGAATGCCCGAGCGGTCCAACTCCTGTGGGGGTGGCAGGGGTTGGCGGGGAAACGCTCGAGTGCGGCGGCACGCTTCACACCCGTAACTATGCTCGCAACGAAGTTCAAGCTGCAACCGACTGCCTGATAAGGCCAGATCCGTCACGTCTACGACGGGGTGCCCGCGTCCGACCGCACCGGTCGGGCCCGGTGCGGGACCCGTGCGGGACCGGCACCGGGTGTCAGTGCTCCCGGGCGGGAAGGCGGTCCAGGCCCGTGTCGAGCATGATGCGGTCGACGGTCCGCGGGAGCGTGCTGTCGGCGCCGATGACTGTCTCGATGTCGCCCGGCAGCAGATCGAGCTCCCTGTACCAGTCGGCCAGGTCCGCCTCGCCGACCTCATGGGCGATCGGCTTGGTGGCATGACGCACCAGGGTTTCGGCGAACGGCACATGAAGGTAGTAGCCGTGGGTCGGGCCGCGGTGGTCCGTGCGCAGCCGTTCGAGCATGGGGCCGTACCGGTCGGCGTAGAGGATTCCTTCGAGGACGACGTGGTAGCCGGCGTCCAGCGCATAGCGGGTGACGGCCTCGATCAGCCCGATGTTCGCCGCGCCGGGCCGGTCGTGCTCGCGCAGCACGACCCGGCGGAGGTTGTCCTGCCCGACCAGGGCCAGGCCCCGGCCGAACCTCTCGCGGAGACCGGCCGCCACCGCCGACTTGCCCGAGGCGCTGTTGCCGCGCAGCACGACCAACCGGGTCTCCGGAGTGCCCACCATCACGGTGGTCACGCTACCGGCACGGCTGACATCGACGCACGCGGCGTCGCTGCCGGTTCCACGCGGTGGCAGGGGTCAGTCGGAGACATACGCGTTGAGCGGCGACAGCCCGTCCAGGTCCGCCTGGAGGCCCTTCAGGCCGGAGCTGTGGAGGAACGTGCGTACCGGCACGTACACCGGAATCGCCGCTGCCTGCTCCATCACCCGGCGATCGACCGTGGACCACTTCTCGCCGGCCGCCGCCAGGTCCGTCGTCGCGTTGGCCTCGTCGATCGCGGTGTTGACGGCCTCGCTGTCGAGCCGGGAGAAGTTGGAGGTGGTCGGGTAGGTGTAGCGGCCGTCGAAGGAGTCCGGAAGATAGGCCGACGCCAGTGGGAGGCCACTGGCGTTCATCGGCAGGCGGACCAGGTCGTACTCGCCCTTCCCCGCGTTCTCGTAGATGTCGGAGATGTCGACGTTCTTCAGCGTCACCCGGAAACCGGCCTTGTCCAGGGCCTTCTTCACCGCCTTCGCCCGTGCTTCGTCGGCTGTCGTCGCATAGGCGACGGTGAGCGGGTAGGCCGTCTCGCCGGCCTCGGTGAGCAGCGCTCGGGCGGCGCCGGGGTCACCGTGCGCGCCGGCGCCGTACAGGTCGAAGTCGCGGGAACCGCGGATGCCCGGCGGCATCAGGTGGTGCGTGGCGACGCCGTCCTCGCCGCTCGCGGCCAGGACGTCCGCCGCCGGATACGCGGTGGCGATGGCCTGACGGACCTTCAGCTTCGGTACCCGCTCGGTGTCGACGGAGTACGCGTGGACGTAGGGGGCGGGTGACGTCACCCTGACCGTTCCGCTGCCGGTGGCGCCGTCCGTCGTGCCGAGCCCGTCCTTGTCCAGCGAGCCGGAGAACGTCATCACGGCGGAGTCCGGACCGGCCGCGCGGATCCGGGACTTGATCTCGTCGAGGGTGAGCGCGCCGGTGATCTCGTACCGGTCGGGGTACGCGGTGCGCACCGGGTCCGTGTCCGCGCGCCACTTCGGGTTGCGGGTGAGCGTGAGGTTCCTGGCGCCGGTGAAGGAGCCGATCTGGTACGGGCCCGTCGACGGCAGGAGGGCGGACGTACCGGAGATGTCGGAGACCCGCTCCGGCACCGGTGCGCCGTTGGGGCCGGCCAGGACCACGTTGAAGTCGGGGTGGGCGCCGTCGAGGTGGAAGACGATCGTGCTGTCGTCCGGGGTCTCGATGACACCCGGCGGCATTTCGTGCTCGCCGCCGATGCCGTCCGCGTCCTCGGGACCGAGCAGGAAGCTGCGCAGGGTGCGGTCGCCCATCGGGAACTCGTCGGGGTCGAGGGCGCGCTCGACCGCGTACGCGAAGTCCTGGGCGCGTACGGGCGATCCGTCGTTGTAGGTGAGGCCCGCCTTGAGGGTGAACGTCCATTCGCGGCCGTCCAGCGACGACCGACCGGTGTCCTGGGCGAGGTCCCCGACGAGTCGGACAGAGCCGTCGGGCAGGGTTCTGAGGGCGGTCAGGCTCCGGTAGACGAGGCGGGAGATCAACCGGTCGGCGCCGGACCACATGTTGCCCGGGTCGACGGTGGTGATCTCGCCGGGTTCGAGGACCGTGACCGTGCCGCCCTTGCGGGCGTTCCGCACCGCCGGGGCGGGGCCCTTGGAGTCGGCGGCGGAGCCGAGCGTGAGCGTCTGGGTCTTCGCCACCGGGGCCACGAGGCCGGCCTTCGACCCGCCCGAGCCGTTCTTCCCACTCCCCTCGTCGTCGCTGTCGCCGCCGCCGAAGGGCTGGAGGACGGCGACTGCGGCCACGAGCGCGACGGCGACCACGGAGGCCCCGATCCACGCGACGCGCCCGCGCCGACGGGCGGCCGCGGGAACGGTCGGCGGCTGCCTCGGGCGGGGCGGCGCGAGCAGGTACGAGGTGACGTCGACTCCGAGGGGCGTGGCCTCCGCCGCGAACGGCCCCGGGGTCGGCGCCGGGGCGAGGGCAGGAGCCGGAGCCGGGGCAGGGGCAGGGGCAGGGGCAGGGGCAGGATCCTGCTCACTCCGATGCGCGGACACCCGGTCCGAGCTCCCCGGTTCGATGGAAGCGGAGTGCTGCCCCGGCAGGGCGGTGTGATCCGGGAGTGGGGGCGCGGACTCGGAGAGCGGCGGCGCGGCCTCGGCCACGGCCAGCGTCTCGAACAGCGCCCGTGCCTCCTCCGCCGTCGGTCGCTCATCGACCGGCTTCGCCAGCATCCGCCCCACCAGTTCGTCCCAGGCGGGGGCCAGCCCCGGACGCCGTACCGACGGCTTCTGCGGTGTCTCGTACACATGGCAGTGCATCAGCGCGGGCGCCGACGCCGAGTCGAAGGGCGGTGCGCCGGTGAGCATCTCGTACACCGTGCAGCCCAGCGCGTACACATCCGTGCGCCCGTCGTCCGCGCCGCGGGTGAAGCGCTCCGGCGCCATGTAGGAGAGGGTGCCGACGGGCGAGTCGGTGGTCACGGTGAGCCGGCCGCCGGTCGTCGCGTCGAGGAACTTGGCGATGCCGAAGTCGAGCACCTTCACCATGCCCTCGTCCGTGAGCATCACGTTCGCCGGTTTGATGTCGCGGTGCACGATGCCGGCCCGGTGCGCGGTCGCCAGGGCCCGGCAGACCTGTGCCGCGAGCACCGCGACCCGCTCCGGCGCCGGCGGCCCCTCGGCCAGCAGCTCGCGCAGGGTCCGCCCCGAGAGCAACGGCATGACCAGGTAGGGGACTTCACCTTCCGCGCCGTGGTCGAAGACCGGCACGATGTACGAGCTGTCGAGGGCGGCGGCGGCCCGCGCCTCCCGCCCGAACATGGCGAGCAGCCGTTCCCGCTCGGCACCGACCGTGCCCGGTGGCAGGCTCAGCAGCTTGACGGCCACCGTGCGTTCGAGCCGCGCGTCCCTGGCCCGCCACACCACACCCATACCGCCCGCACCGATCCGCTCGGTGAGCGTGTACCGGCCGTCCAGGACCGTGTCGCGCATCCTCGCCCCCACTCGCTCAAGGATTGGGCGGTCTCAATGTACCTATGCACAAGGCGAGTTGAGGGGTTCCGGGACGAGGTGCGAGCGAGGTGTGAGCGGTGCGTCCGGACCGGCCGACACGGAGACGTGAACCCGGATGTCTCCGTGAGGGCACTGTTCGAACCCACCGAAAATGTGAACGGGTGTACGTACCAGGGTCGTTGGGACGTAAGTTGTGGCTCGAACTGCCCACGCCTCGGCCGAAAGACGGACGCCCCTCATGACCGACCATGTGACCACGCCCGGATCAGCGGCACATCAGAAGATCGACACCTCGGTGCCGCACTCGGCCCGCATCTGGAACTACTGGCTCGGCGGGAAGGACAACTACCCCGTGGACGAGCAGGCCGGTGACGCCTACACCGCCGTGTTCCCCGGCATCGTCACCATCGCCCGCAGCAGCCGCGCGTTCCTGCGCCGCAACATCACGTACCTGGTCTCCGAGGCGGGCATACGACAGTTCCTGGACGTCGGAACGGGCCTGCCGACCGCCGACAACACCCACGAGGTCGCCCAGCGTCTCGCCCCCGAGACCCGGATCGTCTACGTCGACAACGATCCCCTGGTCCTCGCCCACGCCCGCGCCCTGCTCTACTCCACCGCGGAGGGCGCGACCTCCTATGTCGACGCCAATGTGCTGGACCCGGAGCGCATCCTGGCGCGCGCCGCCGAGACGCTGGACTTCAGCCGTCCCACCGCGCTCATCCTCAGCAACATCCTGGGCCACGTCGCCGACCACGACCAGGCCCGCTCCATCGTCACCAACCTGATGGCGGCACTGCCGTCCGGCAGCTACCTCTCCATCAACGACGGTTCGCGGGGCATCGACCCGGTCTTCGAAGAGGCCCAGGACGCCTACAACGAAAGCGGCGCCGTCCCGTACAACCTGCGATCCGTCGACGAGATCACGGCGTACTTCGACGGCCTGGAGCTCCTGGAGCCCGGAGTCGTCTCGGTCCCCCTCTGGCGCCCGGAGGCCACCTCCCCCGCGCCGGACGTCATCGGCGAACACGGCGGCCTCGCCCGCAAGCTGTAGCCGCCCACGCCACCACCCACGCCGCCACCCTCCTCACCGGACGGGCGGCCGGCCGGCGCTGATACCGCTCCGCCGCACCCGCCGTCACGGCCGGTGCGGCGGAGCTGTTCAACTCTCCTACCGATATTGACGGATAATGTCAGTACTCCGTAAGATCGACCCCGGCATTGAGTGTCAGCATCAAGCCCTGGCTAGCTGACCGGCAACCCTCCTCCGCGGTGGGGTGCTCCAGGTGAAAGCCCGGCAGGGTCACCGACTCTGCAAGCGCGTGGCCCCGGTTCGGGGGCCTGAGATGTGGAGGACCAGCGTGCGGCTCAGCGGCAACCTGAGTGCCTCGATCGCGACCGCGGCGCTGTTCTCCGGATTCTCGCGCCGACGCCACATCGACCTGCGGCGTTCCGCCAGCTGTCTGTGTCAGGGCTGATCACGCCCCACCTCGCAGGCTGACCCTCGCCCACAGCACGGTCATGCCGTCAGCGACTTCGCCATCGACACAGTCGTCGACATCCCCTCCCCCTGAACAGTCCCCCGCACAGTTCTGAGCAGTGTCGGCCCGTGCGAGGCCGGCACCCTCCGCGCACAGCCATGGCCGCGTTCCGCTCCGGCATGTGCGCGGTGACCTTGGAGTAGGAGAACCATCCCGTGACAGCGCATCCGGATTCCCGTACCCCCCGGTGGGCGGCGCTCGCCGCCCTCGTGACCGGCAGCCTTCTGCTCAGCGCCTGCTCGTCGAGCGACACCGGCACCTCGAGCGGCGAGGGCGGCAGCCCGAAGTCGGGTGGCACCCTGACCTTCGCGGTGGGTTCCGACGCCGGCTGCGTGGATCCGCAGCAGGTGGGCAGCAACGACACCATCTACTCACTGCGTCAGGTCGTGGACTCCCTGACCGACCAGGACCCCAAGACCGGCAAGATCGTGCCATGGCTCGCGAAGAGCTGGGACATCAGCCCGGACACCACGACGTTCACGTTCCACCTGAGATCAGGTGTGACCTTCAGCGACGGGACACCGCTGACCGCGCAGGTGGTCAAGGACAACTTCGACGCGGTGCCGAAGCTCGGCGCCCTCGGCACACTCGCCCAGGGGTACCTGAGCGGCGTGGAGAGCACCACCGCCGTGGACCCGCTCACGGTGCGGGTGAAGTTCAAGCAGCCCAACGCGCAGTTCCTCCAGGCCACGGCCACGCACTCGCTGGGGATCGAGTCGTCGGCGAGCGCGCGCAGGAGCCCGCAGGAGAAGTGCAGCAAGGGAGTGGTCGGATCCGGGCCGTTCGTGCTGAACGGCTATGTGCAGAACCAGTCGATCACCCTGGCCAAGCGCGCCAAGTACGCCTGGGGTTCCTCGCTGTGGACCAAGCAGGGCGAGGCGTACCTGGACAAGCTGGTGTTCAAGGTGGTGCCCGAGGCCGGCGTGCGCACCGGCAGCCTCCAGTCCGGCCAGGTGGACGCGATCGGCAGCGTCGGCCGGGCCAACGAGGCGGCGCTCAAGGGCGGCGCGGTGAACCTCCGGCAACGGGCCAACCCGGGCGTGGTGTTCAACCTGGGGCTCAACAACTCCCGGCCGCTCTTCAAGGACGCGAAGATACGCCAGGCGATCCTGTTCGCCATCGACCGGCAGCAGATCGTCGACGCCGTGTTCCCGACCGGCACCGAGCCGGCGACCAGCATCCTGGCGCACACCACACCGGACTACGCCGATCTCGGTTCGGACCTGGCCTTCGACGCCGCCAAGGCGAAGTCCCTGCTGGACTCGGCCGGTTGGAAGGCGGGCAGCGACGGCGTCCGGGTCAAGGACGGCAAGAAGCTGAGCCTGACCGTCAAGTGGTTCGCCAACGCGGCCACCAACCAGCCCGCGCTGGAACTGATCCAGCAGCAGCTCAAGGCCGTCGGTGTCGAGGTGGTGCTCAAGCAGCTCCAGATCGCCCAGTTCTCCCCGACCCTTCAGTCCGGTGACTTCGACGCGGTGTGGGGCAACGTGACCCGCGCCGACCCGGACATCCTGCGCAGCTCGTACTCCACCCGGCTGGCCAACTTCTACCACCTGCCGGCCACCGCGCTGGACACCGCGCTGACCCAGCAGGCCGCGACGACCGACACGGCCAAGCGCAAGCAACTCGTCACCCAGGCACAGCAGTTGATCGTTCAGAACGCCTATGTCGTACCCGTGGTGGAGCTTCAGACCCAGCTGGGGGTGGCCAAGAAGGTGCACAACCTCGACTTCGAGGCCTCCAGCCGGATCCAGCTGCACGACACCTGGATCGGGTAGCGGCCGGCATGCGTCTCTATGTGGTCAAGCGACTCGCGCAGGCCCTCGGGGTGCTGTGGGCGGCCTACACGGTGTCCTTCCTCGTGCTGGACTACCTGCCCGGTGATCCCGTCTCGGCGATGGCCGGCGCGGGAGCGGACACGGGCCAGGTCGATCCGGCCCAACTCGCCGCGCTGCGGCACGAGTACGGCTTCGACAAGCCGGTTCTCGCGCAGTACGCCGACTGTCTCGGCAGGGCGGTGCGCGGCGACTTCGGCGACTCGGTGTCCACCGGCCGGCCGGTGACCTCGACGCTGGCCGACGCGCTGCCGCAGACCCTCCAGCTGACCGGGGCGGCATTGCTGCTCGCGGTGGCCCTCGGCGGCGGCCTGGCGGTACTGGCGACCTACACCACCCTGCGGTGGTTGCGGCAGCTGCTGCTGTCGTTGCCGCCGCTGGGGGTGTCGGTGCCGACGTTCTGGGTCGGGCTGGTGCTCGTCGAGCTGTTCTCCTTCCGGACGAGGCTGTTCCCGGCGTTCGGCAACGACGGGCTGCGGGGCCTGGTGCTGCCCGCGGTGACGCTGGCGATCCCGACCGGCGCCCTGGTGGCGCAGGTGCTGGCCAAGAGCCTGCTCACGGCACTGGACCAGGCCTATGTGGAGACCGCCCGGGCCAAGGGCGCCGGCCGGCTGCGCATCCATCTGCGGCACGCGCTGCGCAACGCCTCGCTGCCGGCGCTGACGGTCGTCGGGCTGCTGGCCGGCCAGCTGATCGCCGGTTCGGTCGTCGTCGAGACGGTGTTCTCCCGCGACGGTCTGGGCCGGGTGACCGCCGCCGCGGTCACCGTCCAGGACATCCCGCTGGTCCAGGGGGTCGTGGTGTTCGGGGCGCTGATCTTCGTGGCTGCCAATCTGGTCGTCGATCTCGTCTACCCGCTGCTCGACCCGCGGATCGTGGTGGCGGCGACCAGGAAGGTGCGTCCCGCATGAGCCGGACACTTGCCGACGATGTCACCGCCGGAGCCGCCGGAACGGCGGGAGCTGCCGAAACGGTCGGAGCGGTCGAAGCCGCCACCGGCCTGGCCCGACCGGTGGATCCCGGTGCCGACCCGGGCCCCGCGAGCGCCGGACGCGGTGTCGGACCGCGACGGTTCCTGCTGTTCCTGGTGCGCCGGCCCGGGCTGCTGACCTCGGTCCTGGTGCTGGTGCTGGTGGTGCTGGCCGCGTTCTGGCCAGGGCTGTTCACCTCGCAGGACCCGCTGCACGGGGTGCCCGCGGAGAACTTCCGGAGCCCCGGCGGCGGGCACTGGTTCGGCACCGACGAGCTGGGACGTGACGTGTTCTCGCGGGTGGTGCACGGTGCCCAGCTGTCACTGAAGGCGACCCTGATCGCGGTGGGGTTCGCGTTCGTGGTCGGCGGCCTGATCGGCCTGGTCGCCGGGTTCGTGGGCCGCTGGGTCGAGGACGTGCTGATGCGCTTCGTCGACGTACTGCTGTCGATCCCGTCGCTGTTCCTGTCGCTGGCCCTGGTCACCGCGCTGGGCTACGGAACGGTGAAGGTGGCGGTCGCGGTCGGCATCGCCAGCGTCGCCGGCTTCGCCCGGGTGACCCGCGCCGAGGTGCTGCGGGTGCGCCAGGCGGTCTTCGTCGAGGCGTCGCGCTCCTGCGGGGCCCGCTGGTACTCGGTGCTGGGCCGGCACGTGCTGCCCAACGCGGCGGGCCCGGTGATCGTGCTCGCCACCCTCGAGTTCGGCGCCGCCATCCTCGCCGTGTCGTCGCTGAGCTTCCTCGGCTACGGGGCGCCCCCACCGGCGCCGGAATGGGGCACGTTGATCTCCGACGGGCGCAACTACCTGGCCAACGCCTGGTGGCTCACCGCGCTGCCCGGCCTGGCGATCGCGGCAACGGGCCTCGCCACCAACCGCATCGCGCGGGCGCTGGACGGCGAATGGTCCCGCGGGCGATGACCCGCCCCACGACGAACGAACCCGAGACGGACGTACCCGTGACGGAAGAAACCGTGACCCACGAAGCCGTGGGCGACCAGCCCCTGACCGACCAGGCCGCAACCGGCCACAGCGCGACCGACCACGGCCCGACCGACCACAGCACGACCGGTCGGCCCACGACCGACAAAGCCACGACGGACGAGGCCACCACGGACAAGGCCACTACGGACAAGGCCACGACGGACGAGGCCGCAACCGGTGAAGCTTCAGCGGACGAGCCCGCGCTGCTGGAAGTGCGCGGCCTGTCGGTGTCGTACCGCACCCGCGGCGGCACCGTGCGCGCGGTACGGGGCGTGGACCTCGACGTGTGGCCGGGGCAGGTCACCGCGGTGGTCGGCGAGTCGGGCTCCGGGAAGAGCACGACCGCGCACGCGATCACCCGGCTGCTGGCGGCCAACGGCGGCATCGACGCCGGTACCGTCCGCTTCGGCCGGCACGACCTCACCGCGTTGTCCGAGCGGGAACTGCGTACCGTACGCGGCGCGCAGATCGGTCTGGTGCCGCAGGACCCGACGGTGTCGCTCAACCCCGTCAAACGCATCGGTGAGCAGGTGGCCGAGGTGCTGCGGATCCACGCTCTGGCGACCCGCCGCTCCGCTCCGTCGGCCGCGATCGCGATCCTGGACCAGGCGGGGCTGCCCGACGCGGCCACCCGCGCCCGGCAGTACCCGCACGAACTGTCCGGCGGGATGCGCCAACGGGCCCTGATCGCGGTCGCCATCGCCGCGAAACCGCAGCTGATCATCGCCGACGAGCCGACCAGCGCGCTCGACGTCACCGTGCAGCGGGTCATCCTCGACCACCTCCAGCACCTCACCGAGGAGTCCGGCACCGCCGTGCTGCTGGTGACGCACGATCTCGGCGTAGCGGCCGACCGGGCGCAGCGGCTCGTGGTCATGTCCGAGGGCCGGGTCGTCGAGGCCGGTCCCACCCGGGAGGTCCTGGAGAACCCGCAGCACGCGTACACCCGGCGGTTGCTGGCCAGCGCGCCCAGCCTCACCACGGCCCGGCCGCGCGCCACGGGCGCCGTCACCGCGCCGGCTCCCGACGAGGCACCGCTGGTGGAGGCCCGCAACCTGGTCAAGGAGTTCCGGCTGCCCGCCGCCGCGGGCGCGGCCCGCACCCTGCGCGCGGTCGACGACGTCAGTCTCACCCTGCACCGCGGCCGGACACTGGCCCTGGTCGGCGAATCCGGCTCGGGGAAGTCCACCACCGCCCGTCTGGTGCTGCGGCTGGTCGATCCGACCTCGGGGAGCGTGCTGTTCGACGGCGCCGATGTCACGACCGCCCGCGGGGCAGAGGCCCGGCAGCTGCGCCGGCGGGCCCAGCTCGTCTACCAGAACCCGTACGCCTCGCTGGATCCCCGGTTCTCGATCGGCGAGGTGATCACCGAGCCGCTGCGCGCGTTCCGGGTCGGCGACCGCGCCTCCCGGCTCGCCCGGGCCCGGGAGCTGCTCGACCGGGTGGCGCTGCCCGGCTCGGTGCTGGACCGCCGTCCGGCGGAACTGTCCGGCGGGCAGCGGCAGCGCGTCGCGATCGCCCGCGCCCTCGCGCTCTCGCCCGACCTGGTGGTGTGCGACGAACCGGTGTCCGCGCTCGACGTGTCCGTCCAGGCCCAGGTGCTCGACCTGCTCGCCGAGCTCCAGGCCGACACGGGAGTGGCGTACCTGTTCATCTCCCACGACCTGGCCGTCGTACGCCAGATCGCGCACCAGGTGGCCGTCATGCGGTCCGGCCGCGTCGTCGAGACGGGTACCACCGAGGACCTGTTCACCCACCCCCACCACGACTACACCCGCGAACTGCTCGCGGCGATCCCCGGCGGCCGCCACGCGTCGGCCGGGGACCGGCCGCACCAACCGAAGGAGCACCTGTGACCGTTCAGGACACGTCGGCGGAACTCGAAGCCTTCGTCCACGACTGGCAGGAGTGGCATCACCGGCAGGAGGCACGGCTCGCCGACCCGCACGGCTTCCTGGCGATCACCGGCCTGCACTGGCTGAGCGATCGGCCGGAACGCTTCCCGGACGCGCCGGGGGCGTGGTCGACCGACGCCGACGGAATCGTCGTGGTCCTCGACGAGGGCGAGGAACTGGTCGTCGACGGAACCGTCGTCCGGGGCGAGCACCGCTTCGGGGTGATCCCGGAGCGCGGTGGGGTCGACGCCGTGTGGGGCGACGCCGTCATCGAGGTGGCCAAGCGCGGCGGGCAGGACATCATCCGCCCCCGCCACCCGAACACGCCGCTGCGCAACGGCTTCACCGGCACGCCGGCCTACGCCCCGCACCCCCGCTGGGTGGTGACCGGCCGTTACACGGCGTTCGACGAGCCCAGGCCGACGACGGTGGGCGCGGCGGTCGAGGGACTGGAGCATGTGTACGACGCGCCGGGCCGGGTCGAGTTCGAGCTGGACGGTCGTCCGCTGGCGCTGACCGCGTTCCCCGGTCACGGCCCGGGGAGTCTGCTCGTACTGTTCACCGACGCGACCTCCGGGGTCACCACCTACGCGGCCAACCGGGCCCTCGCGCTGGACGCACCCGCCGCCGACGGCACGGTCGTTCTGGACTTCAACCGGGCGGCGAACCTGCCGTGCGCCTACACCGATCTGGCCACCTGCCCGCTGCCGCCCGCGGAGAACCGGCTGCCCGTGCTGGTCGAGGCCGGGGAGAAGCTCCCCCGCGAGCGGGGCGGGTCCTGACCTCCGACCACCGAGCGCCGACGAGCCGACCCCGACCCTGAGGACTGGCATGAGCATCCCCTCCATCACCTCGCTGGCCTTTCTGACCCCGGGCAACTTCGCCGACGAGGATCCCTACACCGGTCTGGAGGAGACGCTTCAGCTGTTCGAGTACGGCGAGCGGATCGGCTTCGACGGCGCCTGGGTCCGGCAGCGCCATCTCGAACACGGGGTGGGCTCGGCCGCGGTGTTCCTCGCCGCGGCGGGCCAGCGGACCGAGCGGGTCGAGCTGGGTACCGCGGTCATCCCCATCGGGTACGAGAGCCCGTTCCGGCTGGCCGAGGACCTGGCGCTGGCGGACGTGCTGTCCCGCGGCAGGCTTCAGGCCGGGTTCAGCACCGGCATGCCGCACGCCGAGCTGCTCGGCGATCTGGTGTACGACGGGGACTGGCGCGGCTTCGATCTGTCGTACGGCAGGATCGCCCGCGTCGTCGACAACCTGCGCGGGGACTACCTCGGGGGGCCGGACACCGTGATCCAGTCGCCGGGCAACACCCAACGGCCGCGGCTACAGCCGCACGACCCGGGCCTGTTGGACCGTGTCTGGTACGGGGGCGGCAGCCTGCGGTCGATCCGGTGGGCCGCGGAACACGGCCTGAACCTGCTGAGCGGCAACATCGTCACCGGGGAGGGCACCGACGACTTCACCACGGCCCAGCTCACCCTGCTCTCCGCGTACCGGCGCACGGTCTCCGCCGCTCGTCCGGCGCGGGTGGCTCTGGGGCGGGTGATCGTGCCCTTCGACAGCGCCGACGCCACCACCCGGGCCCGGTACCGGGAGTACGCGGCCGGCCGGCACGCGCGCACCCTGGCGCCGCAGGGCAGGAACCGGACCCTGTTCGCGCCGGACGTGGTCGGGACGGCGGAGCAGATCCTGGAGCAGCTGGCCACGGACCCCGTCGTCTCGGCCGTTTCGGAGCTGCGCCTGGAGCTGCCGTACGAGTTCCACCGGGGCGACTACGAGCAGATCCTGCACGACGTCCGGCACTTGATCGCGCCGGAGCTGGGCTGGCGGCCCGCCGGCGCGGCCGCCCCGACCGCACCGCAGGTCGCACCGCCGGTCGCCGCCCGGGGCGGGGCCGGCCGATGAGCGAGACCGGGAAGGAGCCGTACGGTCAGAGCAGCCGTCGGATGTCACCGCGGACCCGGTAGAAGCCGCCGGCCGCCGTGTGCAGGGCGTCCACGACGTAGCGTGCCCCGGGCTCGCGTATCTCGCGCGGGAACTGGACGTTCCAGGACGTGTCGTAGCCGTCGGACACCACGTGCACCCGGACCCGGCCGGCTTCCTGGACGCACTCGACGACGATCGACCCGGAGGGCGCCCGGGTCACGGTGGCCACCGTGGCCGCGGCGGTGGCGGGGACATACGTCGGCAGCGCCTCGGCGAGCTTGACGTCCCGCGCCACCGGCACCGTTCCCTGCTGTGCCGCGGTGATGGCCGTCTCGCTCGCGTCCACGCACACCAGCGAGCCGTCGGTGCTCACCAGGTACAGCCGTTCGTCGCGGTACTGCATGGACAGCGCCGAGCCGCCGCCCGTGCCGAGCTTCCACAGGCGCGTGCCGTCCCGGTCGAAGCAGTAGACGGACGACGACGCGTCACCGGCGAACACGAAGCGCCCGTTGGGCGAGGTGGCGCAGGAGTACACCGCACTGTCGCAGCCGTACGTGGCCTCGACCGCGCCGGTGGCCTTGGACAGCCGCTGCACCACCTTGTGCGCGGTCCCCGCGTACACGGCGTTCTCCTCCTGCCAGCCGAACAGGACGCCGCCTCGGGTGGGGGTGTGCCAGAGTTCGCCGCCGCCGTCGGGCGCGTAGGCGGTGACGCCCCGGTGGTGACCGTGGTAGACGGCCCGGTCGTCGGCGCGGACCATCCAGGCGTGCTCGCCCTGGCTGCGGCGGGCCCACTGGTGCTCGTCCTCGTGGTCGATGACGGTGAGCCGGCCGTCGCGGTCCGAGACGTTCAGCAAACCCTCGTGGATGTCCAGCCAGAAGATGTCGACGTCCGCCGCGATGTCGTACGCCGCGAACGGCAGCTTCGAGGACAGGTCGTAGACCTTGCCGTCGTCACAGCCCGCGTAGATCCAGAAGTCGTCGGCGACCAGGCACTTCACGCCGTCCGGAAGGCTGAAGCGGGCCAGGACCGCACCCTCGTGGTCCAGGGTGTAGACGTCACCGGACTGGTTGCCGACCCAGCAGCGGTCGTCGTCCACGTGGATGCCGAACGCCGAGGAACCGGTGCGGAACCGCCACAGCACCGGGGCCACGGCACGCGCGGTGGACGGCGCCGAGGTCACCTGACGGCGGGTCACCGAACGTGGAGGGCGCTGCCCGGCGACGGCCGGGGCGTACCCCTTGCGGACCTTCTCCCCGACCTTCCGCGCGGCGGCGGCCCGGGCCTTCTCGGCGGTGGGGAACGTCGTCGTCTGTAGCTGCCCGGAGGCGCCGATCCGCCCGTACCGCACCGTCACCACCACGCCGTCGACGGCCACTTCGTAGAACTTGTGCGCGCCGCCGCCGTCCTGCGACAGCTCCAGATACGTCGTCGACACGGTGCTGGACCCGGTAGCCATGACAAACCCCTCCCCAGGGTGGACCCGCGGCCGTTCCGGCGAGTCCCACTCCCCGAACCGTAGGCGGAGGCACTGACAATCACGTCAGGCGGTGTCCGGAACCGCCGTCACGTCGCCCGCCGCGCAGCGCGGGTAGAAGGACTCCGGGCCGGCGTGGAGAAAGTCGTCCGGGGGGTCGTAGCCGGTTCCGTCCGCCGTGTCGGTGTACTCGTGGGGGTCGTTCGTGAGTCCCGCGGTCCTGTCGCCCAGACGGGCCCGTGTCTCGTACACGCCGTCCCCGCTGTAGGTGTACGCCAACAGGTCGGGATACCTGTCCTGGTTGTTGTCGGCGACGGCGATGTCCTTCACGGCCCCCATGTCGAGGTGAACCGTCCTCTGCCCGCGGCCGGTGTCGGAGAAGGGTCCCAGCCTCAGCTCGGAGATCTTCGGATCGATCGGGTCGTCGCCTCTCTGTCCCCCTCCGGCGACGACGACCAGGTCGGTCCATCCGTCGCCGTCGAAGTCCGCGACGGCGGCACGCACGAACTGCTGGTGCTCCCCGGCCCGGTCCGCCAACGCGCGTACCCCGGCCCTCGTCTCACGGGCCGAGCCGACGCCGAAGGTGATCGTCAGCCGGGCACCGACCCGGGACGGGTCGACGACACGGTCCCGATAGCCGTCGTTGTTCACGTCGGCCGTCAGCTCCCCCGCTGCCGTGAGACACGCGGTGACGGCGGACGGCGCGGTCGGGGGCAGGGGCGCCCTTCCTCGAGAGTCCTCGCATCCGGCGAAGAGCAGCAGCCCGGCGGCGGCCCAGGCGCCGCGCCTCAGTTGCCTCTTGCGTGCCTCCGCCACAGCGATCACGGCGCCCAACTATCGCACACCCGTGTAAGGGTTGATCGGGCCTCCGGGGAGGCGGGCGGGCGGCACCGGGACGCGCACCGGCCCGAGATCGAGGCGCTCGCGTCACTCGACCCGGGCCCGGCCCGGCACACCGACAAGGACCTCAAAACCCAGGTCCGGCACCGGGGCGAGCCGGTCAGGGGGACAGACATGGGCACCGGTCGACCGGCACTGGTGCCACCCTTCGGCCCCGCTCCACCGCTCCGAGCCGCTGCCTTCAGCTCTCCGTGTCCTTCGTCAGCCCTCCGTCCTCCGTGCCCTTCGTCGGTCGGCCGGGCGGGGCGTCGCCCGCGGTGAGGTGTTCCAGGACCTCGACCAGTTCCTGGCAGGCGAGTTCCACGGAGCGTCTGGTGTTGCGTTGTTCGGTGATCACCGCGGAGAGCAGCAGGGCGGTCAGGGCCATCGTCCCGTTGAAGGCCTGGAGCTTGATCATCACTTCGACGCGGGTCAGACGGTCGAAGGGGCCGATGCCGTCCGTCGCGGCGATCGTGGCCATGACCGATGTGAAGAGGGCGCACAGCATGCTGCCGACGAGCTGGAACCGCAGCGCCGCCCAGATCAGCAGGGGATAGACGAGAAAGAGCAGGCTGACGGGGCTGCGTGTGGCCAGCGGGACGAGGGCGCCGGCGATGAGGGCCAGTCCTGAGGCCTCTTTCCAGCGGGACAGGTGCAGGGGCCGGCGCATCCCATGCAGCACGAGCAGGACCGGCGTGACGATCAGAACGCCCATCGCGTCGCCGACCCACCAGGCCAGCCAGACGGGCCAGAAGCTGTGCGTGCCGAGCTTGTCGGTGAGGATCAGGAGACCGACACCGACGGTCGAGCTCACCAGCATGGCGGTGAGGGCGCCCAGGAAGACCAGCGCGAGGCCGTCCCGTAACCGGGCGAGGTCGTTGCGGAAGCCCACCTTGCGGAGCATGAGGTACGCGCAGACGGGGGCGGCGGTGTTGCCCACCAGGTTGCCGATCACCACGGGCCGTAGCGAGGTCAGGGAGAGGACGACGAAGAGGGCCCCGAGGGCGATGCCCAGCCAGCAGCGGATCCCCAGGATCAGCAGACAGGCGAGCGCCACGCCCGTGGGCGGCCAGATGGGGGTGAAGATCGCGCCCTCGACGACGAGCTGCCGCATGAGCCCCAGCCGCCCGGCCGCGTAGTAGCCCAGGGCTACGGCCAGTGTCTGCACGGCGAAGACGGCTGCTCGACGCAGGTCCGGGGTAGCCACCACAGCAGCCATCAGACACCTGCGCGGCGCGGTCGGCGAGGCGAGACGCGCGGTGTCCGGCCCTATGGCTGAACCAGGGGGACGTCCGGCGCCGTCAGCCCGTCGTGTCCCACCACCAGCACGGCCGCGTCGTCCTCGTGCCCCACGCGCTCGGCGCCCTTGATCACCGCGGCGGCGAGGGAGTCCGCTGTCATGCCCGCGACGGCGGCGATGCCGGCGAGCCGTACGACCTGGTCGAGGCCCTCCTCGACGCTCAGGGTCGGCCCCTCCACCACGCCGTCCGTGAGCAGGACGAACACTCCGCCCTTGGTGAGCCGGTAGCGGGTGACCGGGTAGTCCATGCCCTCCTGGACCCCCAGGGGCGGTCCGCACTCGTCCTCGGCGACGCCGGACTTGCCGTCCGCCGTGGCCCACACACACGGGATGTGCCCGGCCCTGGCGCTCTCGAGGAGCCCGGTGGCGGGGTCGAGCCGCATGAAGGTGCAGGTGGCGAAGAGGTCACTGCCGAGGGAGAGGAGCAGGTCGTTGGTCCGGGCGAGGAGCTCACCGGGCTCGCTGGTGACGGAGGCGAGGGCGCGCAGACCGACCCGCACCTGACCCATGAACGCGGTCGCCTCTATGTTGTGGCCCTGGACGTCGCCGATGGACAGGCCGATGCGCCCGTCCGGCATCGCGAAGGCGTCGTACCAGTCGCCGCCCACGTTGAGGCCGTGGCAGGCGGGCGCGTACTGCACGGCCAGGCGGAAGCCGGGTGCCGCGGGCAGATCCCTGGGCAGCATGCCGCGCTGGAGGGCGAGGGCCAGCTCCACGCGGGAGCGTTGCAGCTCCGCGCGTTCGCGCGCCTGGGCGGTCAGCGAACCGAGTCTGGCCAGCAGCTCGTCGCCGTCGTCCGTGGGGCGCTTGCGGGACATTGATCACTCCGGCGGGACGGCAGCTCGTCGGGAGGGCAGCCACATCGGGCAAACCTCACATTTTACCTTTAGGGGATGATAGCGGCCCTGAGGCGCGGCCCGACAGGGGCGACGTCGCACAGACCTTCGACGGCCGCTGCGCGACACCTCGATCGGGTGACATTTCCCTGCACGGGCATGGAACCCCGTGAGCCCGCGCCGGACCGCCCGATGGGCGGCGCCGGCGCGGTCCTGCCGGCTCACACGCTGAGCGCCGCCCGTACGGTCTGCTCGGCGCCCGTTCCGCCGTCGCCGGAGGAGGTCACCCGGCCCGCCTCCAGGACGTAGTAGCGCTGGGCGGCCCGCATGGCGAAGCCGACGTGCTGTTCGACGAGGAGGACGGAGAGTCCGCCACGCCGGGCGAGGGTCAGGATCGTCTCCTCGATCTCGGCGACGACGGACGGCTGGATGCCCTCGGTCGGTTCGTCGAGCAGGAGCAGCCTCGGCCGGGTGACCAGGGCGCGGGCGATGGCGAGCTGCTGGCGCTGGCCGCCGGAGAGCAGACCGGCCCGGCGGCCGGACAGCTCACGCAGGACGGGGAACAGGTCCAGGGCCTCGGCGATCGCCTCCTTCCCTCCCCCACCGCCCGACCGGCCCGACGCGACCCTCGGGCGGCCGTCGGCGACGAGCTGGAGGTTCTCGGCGGTGGTGAGGTGCGGGAAGGACTGCTGGCCCTGCGGGACGTACGCCATACCGCGGGCGACCCGCTGGTGCGGGGCGAGACGGGTGATGTCCTCGCCGTCGAGCAGGACGGCCCCGCCGGTCGGCTTGATCAGGCCCATGGCGGTGCGCAGCAGGGTGCTCTTGCCGGCCCCGTTGTGCCCGAGCACGGCCGCGACGCCGTCCTGGGGAACGGCGACGGTCACCGCGTGCAGCACGGTGGTGCGGTCATAGCCCGCCCGGACGGTGTTGATCTCCAACATGGGCTTCACGCCTCCTCGGCGACGGACGCGGCCGCGGCGGCGGGCGCGGGTCGGGGGGTGGGCTCGGGTTCGGAGGCGCGCCCGAGGTAGACCTCCTGGACCTTGGCGTCGGCCTGGACCTCGGCGACGGAGCCCTCGCTGAGCACCTTGCCGGCGTGCAGGACGCTGACGCTCCGGGCGTAGGCGCGCATGAAGTCCATGTCGTGCTCGATGACGACGACCGTGCGGTCCTCGCTCACCCGACGCAACAGCTCACCGGTGGCCTCGCGTTCGTCGTGGCTCATACCGGCGACGGGCTCGTCCAGCAGGAGCAGCCGCACGTCCTGGACGAGCAGCATGCCGATCTCCAGCCACTGTTTCTGCCCGTGGGCCAGCACCCCGGCGGGGCGGTCGCGCAGGTCGCTCAGGCCGATGGTCTCCAGGGCCCTGGCGACCGGCTCGGGCACGTCCTTGCGGCGCCGCAGCATGGTCCAGATCCCCCGGCCGGCGCCGGCGGCGATGTCCAGGTTCTGTACGACGGTCAGCTCCTCGAAGACCGTCGCCGTCTGGAACGTACGGCCGATCCCCAGCCGGGCGATCTTCTGTACGGGCCTGCCCAGCAGGTCCTGGTCGCCGAAGCGGACCGAGCCGGTCGCCTTGACCAGCCCGGTGACCGCGTCGACGAGGGTGGTCTTGCCCGCGCCGTTCGGGCCGATGAGGAAGCGCAGGTCGCCGGGGCGGATGTCCAGGTCGACGCCGTCGACGGCGGTGAACCCGTCGAACGTCACCCGCAGGTCGCGCACGGTCAGTCCCTCGCCGCTCATGCTGTCTCTCCAGTCGCAGGGGTACGGGTACGGCGCCGCCGCAGGACGACGCCGACGGAGGCGAGACCGCCGGGCAGGAAGCCGACCGCCAGGACGAAGAGCAGGCCTTGGAGGTACGTCCACGCGGCGGGGAAGGCGTCGGAGAGCGTGCTCTGCGCCCAGGCGACGGCGATCGCCCCGAGCACCGCGCCCACCAGCGAGGCCCGGCCGCCGACCGCGGCGCCGATGACGAAGCCGATGGACGGCACGATCCCGATCAGCGCCGGCGAGATGATCCCCACCGCCGGGACGAAGAGGGCCCCGGCGAGGCCCGCCATGCCGGCGGCGACGACGTACGCGACGAGTTTGACGTTGGCCGGGTTGTAGCCGAGGAAGCGGACCCGCTCCTCGGAGTCGCGCACGGCGACGAGGAGTTCGCCGTAGCGGCTGACGAACAGCTGGCGGGCGGCCGCCATCAGCAGGAGCAGGACGGCGGCGATGACGAAGTACACCATCCGCTGGTTGACCGGGTCGTCCAGCGAGTAGCCGAAGAAGCCCTGGATGTCGGTGAGGCCGTTGGTGCCGCCGGTGGTGGCCTGCTGACCGATCAGCCAGATGGACAGGGCGGCGGCGAGGGCCTGGCTGAGGATCGCGAAGTAGGCGCCCTTGACCCGGCGTTGGAAGACGAAGAAGCCGAGCAGTGCGGCCACCGCCATGGGCAGCAGGACGGTCATGGCGAGCGCGAAGCCCGGGTTGGCGAACGGCTCCCACCACCAGGGCAGGGCGTCGCCGGTTCCGTACAGCTGCATGAAGTCGGGCAGTGTCTCGCCGGTCGCGGCGGCGTCGGTGAGCTTGAGGTGCATGGCCATGGCGTAGCCGCCGAGGCCGAAGAAGACGCCCTGGCCGAGCACCATGAGCCCGCCCCGGCCCCAGGCGAGGCTCACGCCGACGGCGACGATCGCGTAGCACAGGTACTTGGCGAGGAGCGAGAGGCGGAAGTCGGAGAGGGCGAGCGGGGCCACACCGAGGAGGAGGACGGCGCCGAGGGCGAAGGCGCCGGGGACGCGCAGGCGTGCCGTCAGCGGGGTGGGCGGGGTCTCGGTGATCGTCGTCATGCAAGGCTCCGGGTGCGCAGTGTGTACAGGCCCTGGGGTCGCCACTGGAGGAAGGCGACGATCGCCACGAGCACGATGACCTTGGCGACGCTGACCGTCGTCGAGTACTCGAGGACCGACTGGAGCACGCCGAGCGCGAAGGCGGTGAGCACGCTGCCCTTGAGCTGCCCGATACCGCCCACGACGACGACCAGGAAGGCGTCGACGATGTAGTTGGTGCCCATCGTCGGGCCGATCGGGCCGACCAGGGTGAGCGCGACGCCGGCCACGCCCGCGAGGCCCGAGCCGATGAAGAAGGTCACGCGGTCGACCCGGCCGGTGGCGATGCCGGACACCTCGGCGAGGTCGCGGTTCTGTACGACGGCCCGGATCCGGCGGCCGAGCGGGGTGAGCCGCAGGACGATCGTGAGGGCGAGGACGCTGAGCAGGGCCAGACCGAGGATGAACAGACGGCTGCTGGCGAAGGTGACGCCGCCCATCGAGATGTTGCCGGTGAGCAGGTCCGGGGCGTGGGTCTGCACGTTGGGGGCGCCGAAGACGTCCCGGGCGAGCTGCTGGAGCATGAGCGAGACGCCCCAGGTGACCAGCAGGGTGTCCAGCGGGCGGGTGTAGAGGCGCCGGATGAGCAGCCACTCCAGCAGCGCGCCCATGGCGCCGGCCACCAGGAAGGCCACCGGCAGGGCGACGAGCAGCGAGACGCCCGCGTTGCTGATGGACTTCTGGAGGACGTACGTGGTGTAGGCGCCGGTCATGATGAACTCGCCGTGCGCCATGTTGATCACGCCCATCTGACCGAAGGTCAGGGTCAGGCCGAGCGCGATGAGCAGGAGGACTGCGCCGATGCTGATGCCGGTGAAGGACTGGTTGAGGATGACCGTCATGAAGCGGCTCCTGGTCGGGGACGGGGGTGCGGGCGGGCCATGGGCGTGACCCGGCCCCTGGACGGGGCCGGGTCCCACCGCGGGAGCGGGGAGCGGAGAGCGGGCCGGGATCAGGACGGGCCAGGGGTCAGGACAGGGCCGGGATCAGGACAGGCCGGAGGCCCAGTCGTAGCCCTTGAGGTACGGGTCCGGCTTGATCGGGCCGCCCGAGTTCCAGACCTCGGTGATCAGGCCGTCCGCGCCGACCTTGCCGATCCTGGCCGTCTTGTAGACGTGCTGGCTCGCGCCGTCGACGGTCACCTTGCCCTCCGGGGCGTCGAAGGTGATGCCGTCCGAGGCCGCCTTGACCTTGGCGACGTCGAAGGAGCCGGCCTTCTCGACCATCGCCTTCCACAGGTATACGGAGATGTAGGCGGCCTCCATCGGGTCGCTGGTCGGCTTGTCCTTGCCGTACTCGGCCTGGTAGGCCGCCACGAACTTGGTGTTGGCCGCGCCGGGTGTCGTCTCGTAGTAGTTCCACGCGGTCAGCTGGTCCTGGAGGTACTGGGTGCCGATGCTCTTCACCTCTTCCTCGGCGATGGAGACCGACAGCACCGGCATGCTCTTCGCGGTCAGCCCGGAGGACTTGTACTCCTTGAAGAAGGCCACGTTGCTGTCGCCGTTGAGGGTGTTGAACACGGCGTCCGCGCCGGAGTCCTTGACCTTGTTGACGATGGTGCCGAACTCCGTGGAGCCGAGCGGCGCGTAGTCCTCGCCGACCACGGTCATTCCCTTGGCCTTCGCATAGGCCTTGATGATCTTGTTGGCGGTGCGCGGGAACACATAGTCGCTGCCGACCAGATAGAGCTTGGTCAGGCCCTGCTTCTTGAGATAGTCGAGGGCCGGGACGATCTGCTGATTGGTGGTCGCGCCGATGTAGAAGATGTACGGCGACTCCTCCAGGCCCTCGTACTGCACGGGGTAGAACAGCGGCGACTTGTACCGCTCGAAGACCGGTTTGACGGCCTTGCGGCTGGCCGAGGTCCAGCAGCCGAAGGTGGCCGCGACCTTGTCGTCCTTGATCAGGGCCTCGGCCTTCTCCGCGAAGGTGGGCCAGTCGGAGGCGCCGTCCTGACTGACGGCCTTGAGCTTCTTGCCGAGTACGCCGCCGGCCGCGTTGATCTCCTTGATCGCGAGCAACAGGGCGTTGTGGACGGTGACTTCACTGATGGCCATCGTGCCCGACAGGGAGTTCAGCAGACCGACCTTGACCGTGCTGCCGGAGGTGTCGGCGGAGGCGCCGGCCGCGTCCGTCGAGGAGCCTTCACCCGTCTTGGCGCCACAGGCGCTGAGGGCGGCGGAGGCGCCGACCGCCGAGATACCGGCCAACAGGCCACGCCTGCTGATGCTGAGCCCGGACATACAAAACCTCCATGCCCCGAAGGGCGGTGCGAAGAGAGCGGAAGGACTCTGGGGAGGAAGGGGATACAACGCGCTTCAGTAGCCGCGGCGTTGGCGCACAGCCTGCGAGGAAACTGTTTCCGCCGCGTTTCCGCGCAATTGATGAACAGTTTCTGGTGGAAGCAATAAAGCGGGCCTTGATACTTCCTGGGGAAAGGACCTTATGCGGTAAGATCCCGCCCAACCCCGCACGGGGAACCAGAGTTTCGAGCGGAGGAGTGCGATGGCGAGACGGCCCCAGGAACTGCTCCGTCTGCTGACCCGGGCCGAGCGCCTCGCCGCCCGCCGACTCCAGTCCGTGCTGGAGGAGTTCGACTGCTCGGTGGAGGCGTGGTGGGTGCTGGACCTGCTCTCGGACGGGCAGGGACACCACATGACGGCCCTCGCCGACCACGCCTTCATGCCCGCCCCCAGCGCCACCAAGCTGATCGACCAACTCGTCGACCAGAACCTGGTGTTCCGCCGGGTCGACCCCGCCGACCGGCGCCGCGTCCTGGCCTACCTCACCCCGCGGGGCATGGAGCGCCGGCAGCAACTGGTCCGCGAGGTGCGGGCCGACCGGGCGGAGTGGGAGCCACTGCTGGGGGAAGAGCGCGGCGAACGGCTGGAAGTCCTGCTGGACCGGCTGGCCGACGTGCTCGAGGACGGCAGCGGCGCTACGACAACTCGTGCGGAGCGCGCAGTTGAGCGAGGACGTTGAAGTCGAGACCGTCCGCCTGCGCCAGATAGATGCGCTGGCGCACATGCCGGCCCTCCAGGCCGAGCAGGCCCCGCGGACCCTCGTACGAAACGGTGTCGGCGGCGGCCCCGATGGCGGTCACGTCCACGGTGCGGGCTCGTTCGATGAGCGCCGCGAGCAGCAGCACGCCCTCGTAGCAGGACTCGCCGAGACTGCCCGGGGTCGGGGCCGCCACCCCGAAGCGGTCGGCGTACCGGCCGTGGAAGTCCATGGTGTTCTGGTCGGCGAGTGAGGCGAAGAAACCGGCCGTGCTCCAGAGGTCGACGGTGGCCTCGGGGCCGCTGCCCAGCAGCATGTTCTCGTCCATCAGCGTGCTCAGCCTGAGACAGCGCTGGTCGAGCCCGGCGGCGGCGAAGGCCCGGTTGAAGCGGACCGCGTCGCTGCCGACCAGCAGCATCAGTACGGCGTCGGCGTCGGCCCGCTCGATCCGGCCCAGCACGTCCTGGAAGTCGTCGGCGCCCAGCGGGAGGTACGCCTCGCCGCACACCCGGCCGCGGGAGTCGCGTGCGTAGCGGCGGGCGGCCCGGGCGGTGCGCCGGGGCCAGACGTAGTTGTTGCCGACGACGAACCAGCGGCGCACGCCCCGGGCCTCGGTGAGCAGCCGCATGGCGGGCAGCAGTTGCGAGGCGGGGGTCTCGCTGGTCAGGTAGACGCCGTCGGTGCGCTCGCCGCCCTCGTACAGCGCGGTGTAGACGTACGGCACCCGGTGCGCGATCCGCGGAGCCATCGCCTGGCGCACCGAGGAGATGTGCCAGCCCGTGACCCCCTGCACCGCCCCGGTGGCCACGAGGGCCTCCACGTCCTCCGCGACCTGCTGCGGCTCGGCGCCCCCGTCGACCTCGAGGAGCCGCAGCTCCTTGCCGAGCACTCCGCCCGACTTGTTGATCTCCTCCGCGGCCAGCCGGGCGCAGGTCTCACAGGTGGGTCCGAACACCCCGGCGGGCCCCTGCATCGGGTACACGAGCGCGACGTTCAGGGTCGAGTCGTCGACCGTGAACCACTCGTGGGTACGAAGACGGACGGGCCGGTGCATGGCCCCATGATTGCCGCACCGCTCCCGCAGCCCAAGCGGCGGCCCGGATCGAGACCCATTCGCACATGCGGGCCGGGGCCCGGACGCGCGTCACCGCTCGGCGGGCTCGGCCTCCCGGTCCAGGGCGAGCGGCTCGGCCGCGTAGGTGATGCGGACGACGCCGTCGGCATGCCGTTCCGTGTCGCCCCGTACGCCGAACACGTCACGCAGGAGGTCCGGGGTCAGGACCTCCAGGACGGGGCCCGCCGCCACCACGGCGCCCTCGTGCAGCACCACGAGGTGGTCGCAGAGGCGGGCGGCCAGGTCGAGGTCGTGCAGGACGGCGAGGGTGGTGATGCCGGTGCCGCGGATGAGGTGGAGCAGTTCGAACCGGGCGCGGATGTCCAGGTGGTTGGTGAGTTCGTCCAGGACGAGCAGCCGCGGGCGCTGGGCGAGGGCACGGGCCAGCAGGACGCGTTGGCGTTCGCCGCCGGACAGGGTCGCGTAGTCCCGGTGTGCGAAGGGGGTGACTCCGCAGCGGGTGACCGCCTCGGCCACCGCCTCGCGGTCCTCGGCGCCGTCGCGGCCCAGCAGGCCGTGATGGGGGGTGCGGCCGAGCGCGACGATCTCGGTCACGGTCAGGCCGGTGGTGGTGCCGGCGTCCTGGAGGACGGCCGCCGTGCGACGGGCCGCGGCGCGGGCCGACAGTTCCCACACGTCGTCACCGCCCACCCGCACCACCCCGTCGGCGGGGCGCAGCGAGCGGTAGACCGTGCGCAGCAGGGTGGACTTGCCACTGCCGTTGGGGCCGACGAGTCCGACGATGTCGCCCTTCGCCGCCTCCAGGTTCACCGCGCGGAGGATCGCCTTGTGGTCCAGGGTGATGTGGAGCTGGTCCACGCTCAGCTTCATACGGTGTCCAGGCCCTTGTTGCGGCGCAGCAGCCACAGGAAGAAGGGGGCGCCGAGCAGGGCGGTGAGGATGCCCAGCGGCAGTTCGTTGGGGCGGTTGACGGTACGGGAGAGCAGGTCCACCACGACCAGGTAGACGGCGCCCAGCAGCGCGCTCAGCGGCAGCAGCCGACGGTGGTCGGCGCCGACGGTGAGGCGGACCAGGTGGGGGATCATCAGACCGACGAAGCCGACACCGCCCGCGACGGCGATGACGGTGCCGGTCAGGAGGGCGCTGATGACCAGCAGGACGGCGCGCAGCCGGTTGACGTCCACGCCGAGCGCGGTGGCGGACTCGTCGCCGGCGAGCAGGGCGTTGAGCCGCCGTCCGAACAGGGTCAGCAGGGCCGTGCTCGTCAGGACCACCACCGTGACGGTCGGCAGTTGGCTCCACTGGGCGCCGGCGACGCTGCCCAGCATCCAGAACATGACCGTGCGCAGTTCGGTGGGCGTCGCGAGCAGCTGGACGAAGCTGGTCACGGACAGCAGGACATAGCCGACCGCGACTCCCGCCAGCACCAGCCGGGTGGGGGCGAGCCGTCCCTGTCGCTGCCCGAGGGCGAACACCAGGGCGCCGGCCGCCAGCGCGCCGACGAACGCCGCGCCCGACACACCGAGTCCGCCCAGACCGCCGAGCGCCGCCCCGCCGAGGGTGATGACCAGCACGGCACCGAGCGAGGCGCCGTAGGAGAAGCCGAGGACGACGGGGTCGGCGAGCGGGTTGGAGACCAGGGTCTGGAGCACCGCCCCGGCGACGGCCAGGCCCGCGCCGACCAGGGCGGCCAGGGCGACCCGAGGGGCCCGGAAGGTCCACACGATCTGGTCCAGCGCCGGGTCGCCGGCGCTGCCCCGGCCGGTGAGGTGGTGGACGAGGACGCCCCACACGTCGGCGAGGGGGATGGTGACCGCGCCGATGCTCACCGCCACCACCATCACGGCGCCGAGGAGGACCAGCAGGCCGCCGACGGCGACGGGAAGCCGCAGGCTGCTCAGGCGCGGGCTGCTCGGTCGCGGGCTCAGAACTTGTCGGGGTGCAGCATCTCGGCGATCTTCGCGACCGCCAGGTCGTTGCTCGGGCCGAGGTACATCGAGTCCGACAGGGCCACGTACGTGTTGTTCTTCGCGGCGGGCCACTGGGGGAACTCCTTCAGCAGTTTCTCGGCGTATGCGGCCGGGTCGGGGTCGTTGTAGCCGATGACGACGAGGGCGTCGACGTCGGTGGCGGCCACCTTCTCCTTGCTCAGGTCGGCGAAGGAGGTCTCGGAGGCGGACGCGAAGGCGTTGGAGCCGCCGGCCTTGGCCAGGATGTCGTTGTAGATGCCCTTGGCGACGACCGAGCTGAAGTCGTTGCCGCCCATGGCCATGTTGGAGAACAGCACCATGACCTTGGGCTGTTGCTCGCCCTTCACCTTCGCGGCGACGTCGGCGATGTGCTTCTCCGACGCGGCGACGATCTTCTCGGCCCGGTCGCCGACGTTGAAGACCTTGCCCAGGTCACGCAGCAGCGTGTAGCTGTCGGCGATGGTCATCTTCGTGGTGTCCTGGTCGCAACCCTGCGGTGAGACATATGTGTTGGCGCCGACCTGCGTCAACTGCTCCCGGGTGGCGAAGCCGTTCTTCTCGTCGAAGCCGTACGAGGTCGTGGACAGCACCAGGTCCGGGCGCAGTCCGATCATCGCCTCGCGCGGGATGTCGTAGGCGTCGTTGAGCTTGACGTCACCGGTGGGCAGCGCCTTGATGGCGGCGGCTCGTCCCGCGACCTCGGACATGCCGTAGCTCTGCTGGTTGGCCACGATCTTGTCCTGGAGGCCGAGGGAGAGGAGCGTGGAGACCTCGGCGACCGAGGCGCCGTTCATGACGACGACCCGGCTCGGCGCCTCGCCGAACTTCTCGGAGACCCCGCAGTTCTCGAGCGTCACCGGGTAGCCGGACTTCGCGGCGGCCGCGGACGCCTTGTCGCCGCTGCCGCCGGCCGTGTCGGTCGAGGAGTCGGCGCCGCACGCCGTGGTGACCAGACAGAGGGCGCCGGCCAGGGCGACGGCGACCGGCCGTTTCTTCGACATGCGGGCTCCTTGCAGCGGGGGCTGGTGATACGACGGGTTCTGCTGAAGTAGTCGGGGGGCGGTGCCCGTGAGTTCCCGGCAATCCCCCATTACTTCGCGGGAGTTGTCGGACGGTGCCGCCGCCGGGCGGGAGCGGGCAGCTTGCCCGTGGTGACGCAGTGGTCGAGGTAGCGGTGGACGAGGTCCCTGCCGACGGGCGGGCAGGTGATGCCGCCGGTGCGCAGTCCGTTCACGACGTTGTCGGCGCGGACCCGTCCCAGGCGCAGGTCGGGGCCGGTGGCATCGCCCGGGTCCGCGTCCCGGGCGTCGAAGAAGGCGAGCGTGGTCGCTGCTGTACCGGAGGAACGCGGCAACTCGGCACGCCACCGGTCCAGGGTCAGTCGCCGCAGCGGGTAGCCGTACTCCTCCAGCCAGTCGTAGACGTCGCTCAGCCGCACCGGGGGCGTGGCGGCATGGTTGAAGACGGTCGCCGCGCCCGAAGGCCGGAGGCAGAGTTGGACGAGTGCCTCGGCGATGTGGTCGACCGGTGTCCAGATCTCCTCCTCGAAGAGGTCGGGGACGAGGCCGGCGGGGATCCCGGCGCGCAGCACGCTCCAGAGGAAGTCCCGTTCGTTCACATGGCCGGTGACGGCCGGGCCGACGATCCGGCCGAGCCGGTGCACGGTGACCGGCAGGCCCCGCTCGGCGGCCTGGCGCAGCAGCTCTTCGGCCGCCCACTTCGACTGCTGGTAGCCGTAGCGCAGTCCGGGGTGGGGTGGGAGGAACGCCTCGGGTATCTCGGCGGCCAGGGCGAGCGGCGGGGCGACGGAGAGGGTCGACACGAAGTGCAGGGGGATCGAGCGCGGGGCCGCCAGGCGCAACAGTTCCCTGGTCGATTCGGTGTTGGCGGCGCGGAGGGTGGCGTACTCGCGCAGGATGCTGACGTTCGCCGCGTTGTGGAGGATCGTGTCGCAGGTGCGGGCGAGTTCGGCGAACTCCTCTTCGTCCAGGCCGAGTCGAGGGCGGGTGAGGTCCGCGGGGACCGCCGTGACCCGGTCGCGCAGCGCGTCCGTGAGGCCGATCCGATGCGTGTCCAGGGCCCGTTGGACACGCTCGGTGGCCGCTGCGGAGCTCGGGGCGCGGACGGTACAGACGATCTCGGCGCCGGTGCTCGTCAGAAGCTCCGCCAGCAGGTGGACGCCGACGAATCCGGTGGCGCCGGTGAGCAGGATCCGATCCGGTGTGCCGCCCGCCCGGGGACCGTCGCCGGGACGGACACCGGGGTCGAGGACGGCGTCGGCGAGCAGGGTCTCCGGAAGGCCGACCGTCACCGGCCGCGCCCGCTGCTCCAGGAAACGGGCCAGTTCGGCGGCGGTCGGATGCTGGAAGAGCCAGGCGACCCTCACTTCCCGGCCGAGTGCGACGCCGAGGCGGTTGGCGACCTGGATGGCCTGGAGGGACTGGGCGCCCAGCTCGAACACGTCGTCCTGCGCGGACAGGGTCGGCGCCCCGAGCACCTGTTGCCAGGCGGCGGCGACGGTGTGTTCCAGCGTGGCGGACACCGTGGTCCGGGTGGCGGGGAGTTTCGTCGCGAGCGCGTGCCGGTCGGTCTTCCCCGAGCTCGTCCGGGGCAGGTGGTCCAGGAACTCGACCGCCGACGGGATCATCGCCGCGGGCAGCGCCGCGCGCAGGTGCTCCCGGATCGCGGCCACCGCCGGAGCGGGTCCGTCCGGCACGACGTACGCCGCCAGGCGCCGTGTCCCGCCCTGAAGCACCTGCCCCACGACGACGGCGTCGCGCACTCCCGGATGACCCAGGAGGACGCTCTCCACCTCGGCGGGGTGCACCCGGTGTCCGCTGATCTTGAACTCGGTGTCCGAGCGGCCCAGATGGCGCAGTTGCCCGTCGTCGCCGATGCGGACCAGGTCGCCGGTGCGATAGGCGCGGGGGGCTCCGGGCAGGGCGTGGAGAGGGGCGAAGCGGGCGGCGTCCGGGGGCCGGTCCCCCCGGTAGCCGAGGGCCAGGTTGTCGCCCAGGAGGTGGAGTTCGCCGTCGACGACCGCCGCGCCGGTGCCGGGCAGCGGTAGCCCGATGGGTACGTCACCGGGGGCGAGGTCGGGATCGTGGAGGTCGGCGACGGTGGCGACCACGGTGGCCTCGGTCGGGCCGTAGGTGTTCAGCAGCCGCACGGACGTGCCTACGGCCTCGCGCCAGCGGTCGACCCGTTCGGGCAGGGCGGCCTCGCCGCCGATGACGACGGTCCGCACCTCGGCGGGGAGGGCGGCGGCTCCGGTCGAGACGGCGTGGGCCACCTCGTGCCAGTACGCGGTGGGCAGGTCGAGGAAGCTGATCCGCAGCCGGGCACAGGCGTCCAGGAAGGCGGGGACCGAGTCGGTCATGTCGTCGGTGCGGACCACGAGCGTGGCGCCCGCGCACAGGGTGAGGAAGATTTCCTCGACGCTGGTGTCGAAGTGCGGGGGCGCGAACCCGAGCACCCGGTCGTCGCGTCGCGGTCCGTAGCGGTGCGAGGCGCCGGCGACGAAGTGGGCGAGGGCCCGGTGACCGATCTCGACGCCCTTGGGGCGGCCGGTGGAACCGGAGGTGTGCAGCACATAGGCGAGGTCGTCCGGCGTCGGTGCGGCCGGTGGAGCCGTGTCGGGGTCCGGCCGGTCGTCGGCCATCACGTCGGCGTAGGCGTCGGCCGTCAGGACCAGCGCGGGCCGGACCTCCTCCAGCAACCCCGCCCCGCGCGCCTGTGGTGCGGTCGGGTCGAACGGGCAGTAGGCGGCCCCGCGGAGCAGGACGCCGAGGACGGCGGTGACGGCGTCGATGCCGCGTGGCAGGGTGATGGCCACGAGGTCCCCGGGGCCCACCCCCCGGACGGCCAGTCGGCGGGCGAGGTCCTGCGCGGAGCCGAGGAGTTCCGCGTACGTCACGCTGCGGCCGTCGTGCTCGACGGCGACCGATCCGCCGCTCCGGGCGGCCTGCTCGGCGATCAGCCCGAGCACCGGACGTGCCGGGCCGGGCAGCGGCCCGCCGTCCAGGACCGGGACGGTCTCGCGGGCGCGCAGCTCGCCCAGCGCCCGGTCGGGAGCGGCGACGGCCGCCGCGAGCAGGGCGAGCAGCCCATCCTGGAACGCGGCGACGTCCGCCGTGTCGTAGAGGTCGGGGTGGGCGTCCACGGCGATGCGCAGGCCGGCGCCCTCGGAGCGGTCGTAGACGTTGACGGACAGGTCGTCGACGGGGCCGGCGGAGACGTTGTGGACCGTGCTGCGGTGTCCGGCGAACCGGAGGTCGTAGGCGAAGGGCATGATGTTGACGCCCGGGCCGGACAGCCGCCGCTGCCCGCCGAGGAGTCTGAGGTCGCGCCGCAGTTGTTCGTAGCGGTAGCGCTGGTGCGGCAGTCCGGCCCGCAGTTCGCGCGAGATGCGGTCGGCGAGGTCGCGCAGGCTGTCCGAGGCGGCGACCGTCACCCGCAGCGGCAGGATGTTGCGGACCATGCAGGGGACGCGGAGGGAGACGGAGCCGAGGCGGCCCATCACCGGCAGGCTGAGGATCATCTCCGGGGCGCCGGTCGTCCGGTGCAGCCGGGCCACCGTGACGGCCAGCAGCAGCTCGGACCAGGTCACCTTCAGGTCGCGGGCGACGGCACGCAGGACCTCCGTCCGCGCCGCGTCCAGGTCGACGACCCGTCGGTGGAAGGTGCGCCCGGGCAGCGCGGCGCGGCCGGCCTGGGTCACCACGGGCGGCCGGTCCGCGAACCGGTCCGTCCAGTAGGCGCGGTCCTCGGCGAAGCGGGGCGACTCGCGGTAGGCGCGCTCCTCGTCCCGCACCGAGGCCAGGGTGCCGAAGCCGCTGTCCCGTACCGCCTGCCCCGCTGTGAGGGCGGTGTACACCTCGGCGACCCGGCGGGCGACCAGCGACAGGCCGAAGCCGTCGAGGGCGATGTGGTGGACGCGGTGGTACCAGAGGTGTTCCTCCCCCGCGATCCGCAGCAGGGCGTGGCCGAAGACGGGGCCGCGGGTGAGGTCGACGGGGCGGGCCAGGTCCGCGTCCATCCAGGCCAGGGCCGCCGCGTGCGGGTCGGGTTCGGCGCTGAGGTCCGCCGTGTGCAGGCGCCAGTCGCCGGCCGGGGCGTCCGTCTCCCAGGGGCGGCCCTGGTCGTCGACCCCGTAGACGACGTGCAGGGCCTCCGTCTCCGCGACGACGAGGTGCAGGGCCTCGTCGAAGACGGCCGCGTCCACCGGGCCGTGGATGTGCACGTACTCGGCCGTGTTGTACGCGGGGCTGTCCGGGTCGAGCCGCTGTCCGGTCCACACGCCTTCCTGAGCGGGCGGCAGCGGACGGCGCACGGTCACGTCGTTCCTCCCTGGCGTGCGTTGAGCAGCTGCCACCACTGGGCGAACGAGGTGCATTCGGCGAGGTCGACGAAGGTGACGTCCACGCCGGTCTCCCGCCACCGTTCGAGGAGGGTGACGATGCGCAGGGAGTCCAGGCCCGCCTGGAGGGGGTGCTCGTCGAGGTCGACTTCGTCGGGCCGCTGGTACAGGTACTCCGCCAGGTCCGCGCGGAAGCCGTCCAGGGTGAGGGGAGCAGGCATGTCGTTCTCTCTCGATCCGGCCCGGTGAGGGGCTAGTTGACCTTGCGTGCGGAGTCGCGCCAGAAGCGGTCGCGCAGTTCGCGGCGCAGGATCTTTCCGCTGGGGTTGCGCGGTACGACGTCGATGAACTCGTAGCGGGCGGGCAGCTTGAAGCTCGCGAGCCGTGGGACGAGGAAGGTGTGCAGGTCCCGGGGGCTGGGCGGCTTGGTGGGGGCCGGGACGACGAAGGCGTGGACATACTCGCCCCAGCGTTCGTCGGGGGCGCCGACGACGACGGCCTCGGCCACACCGGGATGGGCTTCCAGCGCGTTCTCGATCTCGGCCGGATAGACGTTCTCGCCCGCGACGAGGATCGCGTCCTTGATCCGGTCGCGGATGAAGAGGTAGCCGTCCTCGTCGATGAAGCCGGCGTCCCCGGTGTGGATCCAGCCGTCGACGAGGGTCTCGGCGGTCTTCTCGGGCAGTCTCCAGTACTCGACCATGTGGGCGGGCGTGGACAGACAGACCTCCCCCACCGCGCCCGGCGGAAGCTCCCGGCCCTCCCCGTCGATCACCTTGCCGCGTACGCCCGGGTACGGCCGGCCCGCCGCCTGCATGAGCGAGCCGCCCGGGACATGGGCGGCCGGAGGCAGGCAGACGGCGGTGTTGCCGGTCTCGGTGAGCCCGTAGATCTGGGCGAACTCGCAGTCGAGGACGGCGAGGCTCTCCTCCAGCAGGGCCTCGGAGATCGGGGAACCGCCGTAGACCGTCTTGCGCAGGGTGGTGAAGTCCTCGGCGCGGATGCCGGGTTCGGTCAGCATCATGCGGAGCATGGCCGGGACGACGCAGGCCGTGGTGATGCCGAGGTCGCGGATGAGGTCGACGGCCTGGCGTGCGGCGAAGGCGCGCATCGCGACGATCGTGGTTCCGGCGTTGAGGTTCTGCGCGGCCCACCACAGGCCGCCGACGTGAAAGCCGGGGATGCCGATCAGCGCGATGTCCCCGGCGCGCCAGTCGATCCAGTCCAGCCCCTCGCTCGCCAGGGCGTCACGGATCGCGAAGAAGCTGCGGTGGGCGAGGACCACGCCCTTGGGCAGGCCGGTCGTGCCGCTGGTGTAGAGCTGGGCCACCGGGGTGTCCGGGGTGGCGGTGTCCGGTGGTTCCGTGTCGGGGTGGGGCGCCCTCCAGGCGGCGAAGTGCTCGCCGAGCGCGACGACCGTCTCGGGGGGCGCGGTCGGCATCTTGTCGACGACGGTTGCGAACTCGTCCTCCAGGAAGAGGAGCCGGGTGCCGGAGTCCTGGAGGATGTGGCTGACCTCGGGGGCGGCGAGCCGCCAGTTGACGGGGACGAGCACCGTGCCGCTCTTGGCACAGCCGAAGAGGATCTCGTAGTAGTGCTCGGACTCCTTGCCGAGGTACGCGACCCGGTCGCCCGGGGTGAGCCCGGCGGCGCGGAGGGCGTGGGCGATGCGGTTGCTCTCGCGGTGCAGTTGCCCGTACGTCAGCGTGCGCCCCTCGCACAGGATCGCGGGGGTGGTGGGCCGGTGCCGCGCGTGGAAGCCCGTGGTCCGGACGAGTGTCCGGAGCTCCGGGTGGTGGAGCCTGTCCGTGGTCATGGATCCTTCTCTCGCCTCGGGTCAGGGGAGGTTGACGAACGCCAGGGTCGCCACGCCGTCGCACCGGCCCGAGCCGGCATCCCGGTAGCGGTAGGCGGTCTCGGCGTGGAGGAACGGGCGACCGGATGCCGGGACGCGCCGGGTGACGGAACGGAATTCCATCTCCCCCGAGAACGCGCGGGAATCGATCGGGCGCCGGAAATTGGCGGCGAACCGGGCGATGAGAATGTCCGGGAGCTGGCGCTCGAAGAAGTCGTCCAGCGTCCAGGACTCGAATCCCGTCCCCAGTCCTTCCTGCACGGACTTGGCGACGAGGTAATACATCATCTGGTTGTAGCAGATGTTCACCTCGACGGAATTCAGATGGCCGGTGTCGTCGATGTAGCACGACTCGGGGATCTCGAATGCGCAGCGGGCCGAGGCGCGCCCGTCGATTTCCGTCACGACGGCCGAGCGCAGGTACCTGCACCGGTCCTTGTACGGCGTCAGCACGTGCGCCAGCAGGGCTTCGTCCGTCATGCCGCCTTGATCCCGTCGTGCAGCCGGCGTTCGTCGTGCACGGTGACGCGGTAGGAGACGGTGGGCTCCGGCGTGCTCGTGTGCCGGGCGCGGTGGACGAGGCTGCGGTTGTCCCAGATCAGGAGGTCGCCCCGCTCGAAGCCCTGGAGGTGGATGCCGTCGTGCGCGAAGGTCTCGTCGAGCTGCCCGGTCGCCTCGAACAGCCGCTTGAGCAGCTCCTCGTCGAGCGGGTTGCCGTCCCGGTCCTCGATGCCGACGGTGAAGCCCTCACTGAGGTAGAGGACCGTCTCGCCGGTCATGGGGTGGGTGAAGGTGGTCGGCTGGACGACGGCCGGGGTCTTGCGCTCGACCTCGTCGATGATCTCGGAGAGGGGGCGGTAGACGTCGTGCGGCCGGATCTTGAAGTACTTGCGCACCGAGTGGGTGCAGTACGTTCCGGCGATCTCCTTCTTCAGCTCCTCGGGCAGCTTCTCGTAGGCCCGTCCCATGTCGATGAAGTACGTCCCGCGGTTCTTCTCCGGCACGACCTGGGGGTGGATCAGGGTGAGGCCGAAGGGGTCCGGCATGAACTGGTAGTCGGCGTGCCAGAACTTGCCGGTCTTCGGTACGCCGATCTGCCTGCCGTTCTCCGGCACGTTGGAGGAGACGAATATCTCCGGGACCTCCGGGTGCTTGTACATCGGCTCGTAGTAGGTCTCGGGTCGGCCCAGCCGCCTGCCGAGCGCGAGGAACTCCCGCGGGGAGAGGTCCTGGCCCTTGAGGACGGCGATCTTCCTCGTGTAGACGGTGTTCTTGAGTGCCGCGATGTCGGCGTCCGAGGCGGTGGTGTGGTCGAAGCCCTCGACCGTGGCGCCGATGGCGTCGCCGGGCTGTTCCTCGATCTGCATTGCGGTGCTTCCTTCCATGGGTTCAGACGGCCGTCTGGCGGGCGTCCACGAGTCCGGCGATGTGGCCGAGGGTGAGGTCCGGTCCGAGTTCGTCCTCGCCGACCGTCACGCCGAGGTCGCGTTCGATGCGGATGCTGATCTCGACCGTGGTCAGCGAGTCGACGTCCAGTTCGCCGAGGGTCGCCTCGGGGCGGACGCGGTCGGCGGGGGCGTCGTGGAGTCTCGTCAGGATGTCGACGAGCTGCTCGTAGGTGGTGCTCATGGCGTCGTCCGTTCTTGTCGATGGAGCACGGGCCAGGTCAGGAGGCAGGAACCCCAGGTGAGTCCGCCGCCGAAGGCGGTGAGCAGGAGCCGGTCGCCGGGCCGGACCGTGCCACGGGCGGCCGCGTCGGCGAGGGCGAGCGGGATGGACGCGGCGCCGGTGTTGCCGACGGACTCGACGTGGGTCGCACACCGTTCCCGGGGCAGACCGAGGTCGTCGGCCACCGAGTGCAGGATCCGCAGATTGGCCTGGTGCGGTACGAAGTGGTCGACGTCGTCGATCCGCCGGCCGGCCCGGGACAGCGTGGCCCGCGCGGACTCGGCCATGCGGGTCACCGCGTGGCGGTAGACCTCCTTGCCCCGCATCGCGAAGTGCCGGTCCTCGTGGGTGGGTTCGGCGGGCCGGGAGCGTTGCCGGGAGCCACCGGCGGCGACCATGATCAGGTCCTCGTGGGCGCCGTCGCTGCCGAGGTCGAAGTGGCCGACCGCGCCGGGCTCGTCGGGATGTCCGGCGCGCAGGACGACGGCTCCGGCACCGTCGCCGAAGATGATCGCGTTGGCCCGGTCCAGCGGGTCCACGATCGTGGAGTAGGTGTCCGCCCCGATGAGCAGGACCCGTTCGGCCACGCCGGCCGCGATCAGCCCGGCGGCGCAGGCCAGTCCGTAGACGAATCCGGTGCACACCGCGCCGACGTCGAAGGCCGCCGCCCCCGGGAGGCCGAGCCGTGCGGCTACCGCGGGGGCGGTGGCCGGGCAGGTGTGGTCCGGGGTGGCCGTGGCGACGACGACGGCGTCCACCGTGTCGGTACCGGAGGAGGCGAGGGCCCGACGGCCGGCCTCGACGGCCAGGTCGGAGGTCGCCTGCCCGGGCTCGACGACGTGCCGTCGGTGGATCCCGGTCCGGGTGCGGATCCAGGTGTCGTCGGTGTCGAGCCGTCGCGCGAGGTGCTCGTTGGTCACCACCCGGGACGGCACCCATCCGGCCAGCCCGCAGAGCACGGCGGCCGAGGGCGCGGAGGAACCGCCGGCGATCGGGGACATGGGTCTGCTCCTGGCATGACGGAGGACGGGCCGGACGGCCCGGGGAAAGGGGGGCGGATCAGGGGTGAGGCAGAGGGGCGGCGGGTCAGGTGCGTGGGTCGGGGGGTGAGTCAGGACGAGGGATCGGAAGCGGGCGCCTGGGGATGGGGGGTGGTTCTCGGGGCCCCGGTGTCGTCGGCGTTGCCGCCGGACCGGCCGGCCCTGCCGGGATCGCCGGGATCGCCGGGATCGCCGGGATCGCCGCCGTCCGCGAGGACTTCGGCGGGACCGGCGGTCACGACGCTCCCGTGGAGGGCGAGCAGCGCGACCGCGCCGAGGGCGATGGCGCCCGCCGTCGCGAAGACGGCGGTCCGGATGCCGTCCAGGAGCCCGGGGCCCGGGGCGTTCTGCCCGACGCCGCCGGCGATCGCGACCAGGACGGCGAGGCCCACCGCGCCGCCCACCTGGAGCGTGGTCGACGCCAGTCCGGAGGCGACGCCCTGGTCGTCGGCGGCCACCCCGGCGGACGCGGCGATCCACATCCCCGTCCACGCGGCACCCTGCCCGAGCCCCAGCAGCACGATCCCGGGCAGCAGGCGTGGATACGTGCCGTCCGAGGTGAGCCCCAGCCCGAGTGCCGCCGCACCGACCGCCCCCAGCGCCATGCCGCCGACCAGCACACGGTGCACGCCGAAGGCGGCCACGGCCCGTCCACCGGCCTGTGTGCCCACGACGATCACCAGGGCGGGCACGAGGAACGCGAGGCCGGTCGCGACGGCGGTGTAGCCGTGGACGGTCTGGAAGTACAGGGTGAGGAAGTACGGCACCGAGCTGAACGTGGCGCTGAACAGGGCGGTCACCCCCATGGCGATCGACAGACCGCGATGGGCGAACAGCCGGGCCGGGACGAGCGGTTCACGCGATCGCCGCTCGACGACGGCGAACAGCGTCAGCAGGCCGGCCGAGAGCGCCGCGCCGGTCAGGGCGGCGGGCGAGTCCCAGCCCTCCGCCGGGGCGCGCACCAGCAGGAACACCAGGAGCGTGACCCCACCGGTCGCGGTCAGCGCGCCCGCCACGTCGAAGCGCCGCGAGCGGTTCCACGGCCCGTCAGGCGGGAAGAGCAGCCGGCCGGCCACCGCGAGGGCGGCCGCGAGGGGCACGTTGACGAAGAACACCGACGGCCAGCCGAACGCCTCCACCAGCACCCCGCCGAGCAGGGACCCGAAGCAGAGACCGGCGGCTCCGGCGGCGCCCCACACCGCGAGTGCCCGGTTCCGCTCGGGCCCTTCCGTGTACAGGGTGTTGATCAGGGACAGCGTCGCCGGGAACAGCAGGGAGCCGCCGATGCCCTGGACCGCCCGGACGGCCACCAGGACTCCTGAGGTGTCCGACAGGCCGCCCACCAGGGAGGATCCCGCGTACAGCAGCGCCGCGAGGACGAACATCCGGCGCCGGCCCAGCAGGTCGGCGGCCCGGCCGCCCAGGAGCAGGAAGCCTCCGGTGGCCACGACATAGGCGCTGACCACCCACTGGAGATCGTGGTCGGAGAAGCCCAGGGCCGCGCCGATGTCCGGCAGGGCGACGTACACGATGTTGTAGTCGAGCGAGATGACGAGCTGCCCCAACGCCAGAACGAACAGGGACATCATCCATCACCCCCTCAGAATCACAGTATTCGGAATTCCACGAACCGAAATTCCGGCCGGTCGATCAATTTCCGTCACCGTAGCAGTCGGAATCCGGAATGGGAATGACCGTTTTCCCGCACCTCATATTTCCGCGCCGCCGCCGCCGCTCCCGGTATTTCCGGGCAGCATGAGGGGCCGACAGTCGGAAACTGTCGGACACGGAATACCAGGGATTTCACCTGGCGAATTCCTTCCCTCCTTTCGGAATGGTCGTCTCGAAGTAGTAGTCGGCCACGGGCGGCCCCGAGTTCCCGCGTTTCCGGATCGATTTCCCCGGCCGGTCAGGTGGTGTCCTGGCCCGGCCGGACCACCACCGCGAGCGTCTTCACCGCCCCGCCGTGCTCGAAGTGCAGGGTGAACGCGACGAGGTCACCGGACTGCCAGCCCGACTTCGCCGGCAGTATCACGTCGAGGCCGTTCGGAGACATGTCGAGGCCCTCGCCGGCCGGTACGGCGACGGAGGCCACCGTCTGCGCGGAGGCCGAGCCGGTGCCGGTCATGAGGTGCCGGCTGAGGCGGGGCGAGCCTGCGCCGGCCTCGACGGTGGTCACCTTCAGCAGCCGGTCCGCCGAGCCCCCGCTGTTGGTGACCCGGAAGAACGCGGCCGTCTCCGGGACGCCGCCGGAGGGCAGGAAGACCTTGCCGTCGGTGACCTTGATCCGGGCCGGGCTGCCGGCGTTGCCGTAGGCGGTCCACGTGCTCAGCCCGCCGAGGGCGAGACCGCACACGGCGACGGGCGCGAGCGCGGCGAGCAGCGTGTCGGTGAGCCGACGGCGCGAGGGCCGCCGAGTTGCTCGTTCGGTCATCGGGTGCCCTTCCGTGCGGCCACGGACCGAGCCGAGGGCTGCCAGGCGCGCAGCCGCAGGCTGTTGGCGACGACCAGCACCGAGCTCGCCGACATGGCGGCCGCGGCGACCATCGGGTTGAGCAGGCCGACCATGGCCGGCGGGACGGTGACGACGTTGTAGCCGAAGGCCCACACCAGGTTGACGCGGATCGTGCCCAGCGTGCGCCGGGCGAGCCGGACCGCGTCCGCGAGGGCCTCGATGTCGCCCCGGACGAGGGTGACGTCGGCGGCCCCGATGGCCACGTCCGTGCCGCTGCCCATGGCGATCCCGAGATCGGCGCCTGCCAGCGCGGCGGCGTCGTTCACCCCGTCCCCGACGACCGCGACCCGGTAGCCCTGTTCCTTCAACTCGCGTACGAGGGCGGCCTTGCCCTCGGGGCTGCGGCGGGCGTGCACCTCCTCGATGCCGAGTGCCAGGGCGACGGCACGGGCGGGTGCCTCCCGGTCGCCGGTGGCGAGTACGGGGCGTACACCGAGCCGCCGCAGCCGGTCCACCGCGCGATGACTTCCGGGGCGTACGACGTCCCCGACCTCGATCAGGGCTTCGGCCCTGCCGTCCACCCGGACCAGTACGGGCGTACGAGCGGCGGATTCGGCCGCCGCCAGGGCGTCCCGGAGAGCGTCGGGCAACTCCTCGTCCGGCTCGAGGACTTCGACGAGTCGCCCCTCGACCCGGCCGCGCACTCCCCGCCCCGGCAGCGCACCGAAGTCGCTCACCTCCGGCAGCCACCGCTCGTCCGACTCGCGTCGGGCGTACGCGCAGAGGGCCCGGCCGAGCGGATGCTCCGAACCCTGCTCGACGGCTCCCGCCAGCCGCAGTGCCGCTTCGCGGCCGAGCCCGTCCGGCACCGCGGTCACCCGGGCGACGCTCATGTGTCCGGAGGTCAGCGTGCCGGTCTTGTCCAGGACGACGACGTCGAGGTGCTGAAGCCCCTCCAACGCCTGCGGCCCGGTGACCAGGATTCCCAGCTGGGCGCCCCGGCCGGTCGCGGCCATCAGCGCGGTCGGGGTCGCGAGGCCCAGCGCGCACGGGCAGGCCACGACCAGGACGGCCACGGACGCGGTGATCGCCGCCTGGGGATCGGCCCCTGCGCCCAGCCAGAACCCGAGGGCGGTGACGGCCAGCGCCAGCACGACGGGCACGAAGACTCCGGCCACCGAGTCGGCCAGCCGTTGCGCCCGCGCCTTCCCGGCCTGTGCCTCGGTGACCAGCCGGGTGATCCGGGCGAGTTGAGTGTCGGACCCGACCGCCTCGGCCCGTACGAGCAGCAGCCCGCCGGCGTTGACGGCCCCGCCGACCACCGCGGACCCCGGTCCCACCTCGACGGGCTCGCTCTCGCCGGTGACAAGGGACAGGTCGACGGCCGAACTGCCCTCCACCACCTCGCCGTCGGTGGCCGCCCGCTCGCCCGGCCGCACGACGAAGACCTGACCGACCCTCAACTCCTCGATGAGGATGAGCCGTTCGGCTCCGTCGGCGTCACGGACGGACACCTCCTTCGCGGCGAGCCGGGCCAGCGAGCGCAGCGCCGCCCCGGTTCCGTGCCGGGCCCGCGCCTCCAGGAACCGTCCGGCCAGCACGAACAGCGGTACACCGACGGCCGCTTCGAGATAGATGTGCGCGACGCCGTCCGAGGCGGTCGGCACGAGCGTGAACGGCATCCGCATGCCGGGGTCGCCGGCGCCGCCGAGGAACAGCGCGTACGCCGACCAGAGGAAGGAGGCGACCACGCCCAGCGACACCAGCGTGTCCATGGTCGCGGCGGAGTGCCGCAGTCCTCGCACGGCACGCTGGTGGAAGGGCCAGGCCCCCCACACGGCGACCGGCGCGGCGAGCACGAAGCACAGCCACTGCCAGTTGCGGAACTGGAGGACGGGCACCATCGACAGGACGAGCACGGGGAGCGCGAGCAGGGCGGTGACGACCAGCCGGTGCCGCTCCTGCCGGGTCCCCTCGGACGCGTCGCCGCCGTCCGTGGGCTCCTTGCTCCTGGGCGGCTCGGGCAGGGCGGCCGTGTAACCGGCCTTCTCGACGGTCGCGACGAGTTCGTCCGGGCCGATGTCCGCCGGGTGGCTCACCCGAGCCCGCCCGGTGGCCAGATTGACGGTCGCCGTGACGCCGTCCAGCTTGCCGAGCTTCTTCTCGACCCGGGTCACGCAGGCCGCGCAGGTCATGCCGCCGACGGTCAGATCGGTGGTGACCAGGGCGGTCACCGGTTCCGTACTCATCAGTGGCCGCCCCCCTGCATGTCGGCCATGCCGCCCATGTCACCCATGTCGTCGACGTCTTCCACTCCCCCGCCGCCGCCACCGCCGCCGCTCGTCCCGGTTCCGGTGCCGTGCATGCCGGGTGCCACGGGGCCGGAAGCGGCGCCGACGGCGTAGGAGACCGCGAAGAGCAGCGCCATGAGCAGGAGGAAGCCGCAGAGGGCGGGTGGGGGCCCCGCCCTCCGTAAGGCCGCGCCCACACCGGACAAGGAGGAATTCCGGGATACGTCCATCAGCCGCGTCTCCAGGTCACGTCGTACGACGTCGCCGGGATCGCGTCGTACCGCTTCAGTAGTCGGAGCGGCCGCCGACCGGGTTCCGGAGCAGGGGTGTGGCGCGCGTCACATGGATGACCGTCCGGCCCGGGCGGCTCAGCCGCCCAGTGCGGCGTCGACCACGTCCTTGGCCTCCTCCTGGACCCGGCTGAGGTGGTCGGGGCCGAGGAAGGACTCGGCGTAGATCTTGTAGACGTCCTCGGTGCCCGAGGGACGGGCCGCGAACCAGGCGTTGGCGGTGGTCACCTTGATGCCGCCGATGGACGCGCCGTTGCCCGGAGCCTCGGTGAGCACGCCGGTGACCGGCTCCCCGGCCAGGGTGTCGGCGGTGACCTGCGCGGGCGAGAGCTTGCCGAGCAGCGCCTTCTCCTCGCGGGTGGCCGGGGCGTCGATGCGCGCGTAGGCGGGCGAGCCGAAGCGGTCCGTCAGGCCGGCGTAGTGCTCGGACGGGGTCTTCCCGGTGACCGCCGTGATCTCGGAGGCCAGCAGCGCCAGGATGAGGCCGTCCTTGTCCGTGGTCCAGACGGAGCCGTCGCGGCGCAGGAAGGAGGCGCCGGCCGACTCCTCGCCGCCGAAGCCGAGCGAGCCGTCGACCAGCCCGTCCACGAACCACTTGAAGCCGACGGGCACCTCGACGAGGCGGCGACCGAGGTCGGCGGCGACCCGGTCGATCATCGAGGACGACACGAGCGTCTTGCCGATGCCCGCGTCGGCCGGCCACTGCTCACGGTGCGCGTAGAGGTAGGCGATGGCGGCGGCCAGGTAGTGGTTGGGGTTCATCAGGCCGGCGTCCGGCGTGACGATGCCGTGCCGGTCGGCGTCGGCGTCGTTGCCGGTCGCGATCTGGAAGCGGTCGCGCTGCTCGATCAGCGAGGCCATCGCGTACGGCGACGAGCAGTCCATGCGGATCTTGCCGTCCCAGTCGAGCGTCATGAAACGCCAGGTCGGGTCGGTGAGCGGGTTGACGACGGTCAGGTCGAGCCGGTGCTGTTCGGCGATCCGGCCCCAGTACGCGACGGACGCCCCGCCCAGCGGATCGGCGCCGATGCGGACACCGGCGGCGCGGATCGCGTCCAGGTCGAGGACGCTCGGCAGGTCGGCGACATAGGTGCCGAGGAAGTCGTAGCGGCCGGTCGTGGGCGCGGCGAGGGCCCGGGCGTAGGGGACGCGCCGGACGTCCTTCAGGCCGGACGTGATGATCTCGTTGGCCCGGTCCTGGATCCAGGAGGTGGCGTCGGACCCGGCGGGGCCGCCGCTCGGCGGGTTGTACTTGAAGCCGCCGTCGGCGGGCGGGTTGTGCGACGGGGTGACGACCACGCCGTCGGCGAGGGCGGCGGTGCGGCCGCGGTTGTGGGTGAGGATCGCGTGGGAGACGGCGGGCGTCGGCGTGTAGCCGTCGGCGCTGTCGACGAGGACCGTCACCCCGTTGGCCGCGAACACCTCCAGGGCGGTGACCCGGGCGGGCTCGGACAGGGCGTGACTGTCGGCGCCGAGGAAGAGGGGGCCGTCGGTGCCCTGGGCGGTCCGGTACTCGCAGATGGCCTGGCTGGTCGCGGCGATGTGGTCCTCGTTGAACGCCGTGTTCAGCGACGACCCCCGGTGCCCCGAGGTGCCGAACGCCACGCGCTGCCCCGGGTCGGCCGGGTCGGGGTGCAGCGCGTAGTACGCCGTGACCAGCCGGGCGACGTCGACGAGATCCTCGGGGGCGGCCTTCGTGCCCGCTCGCTCGTGCTGCATGTGCCCGCTCCTCCACATCGGTCGATCAAGGCTTGCGCCTTCCATCTTCCCTTGTGGGGGCGGCTGTCCGCGAGTACGGGTCGGTTTCCGCCCGCAGGGCTCAGCGCCGGCGGCCGCGCACCGACCAGCCGCTGCCGATGCCCGCGACGTGGAGGGCGAGCACGGTCAGGCCGAGAAGCATGAGGTTGGTGGAGGTGAAGGTGTCGTTGGTGGAGATCTCCGCCGCGTTGATCAGAAAGGCGATGAAGAACAGCACTGCCGAGATGATGGCGAGCAAGGGGTCCGTCCCTTCGGGGTGTCGACTCGTTCGGTGGCGTCGCTCGTGCGGTGTCGTTGCTCTTTCCAGGTCGTTGCTCACCGGATGCCCCCGACCGGGCCGTGAACACACCACGAATTCGGCGCCACGTCGTCGACGATCGCGGTCGCCCGCCGTCCCGGCACTCCCGCCTCGACCGCCGAGGCGAAGCGGTGCGCGTCCCGTCGTCAGCCGAGGTCGGGCAGCGGGCGGCGGGCGACGTCCTGGGCGTCCTGCGGCGGGAGGCCCAGCATGCGCAGCAGCATCTCGGCCAGGTTCGAGGCCGCCTCGTCCCCGTCGAGGTCCGGGCGGGCGAAGCGCAGGTCCAGCAGTGCCAGCAGGGAGCCACCCAGAGCGGTCAGGGCGACGGTCGGGTCGCCGACGGTGAACCGGCCGGAGGCGATGCCGACCTCCAGGTCACGCACGGCACGCGGAGCCAGGCCGGTGTCGGAGTGGATGTGGCCGAGTCCGCGGTGGCGCAGTACCTGCATCAGCTCGGGCCGGGAGTCGGCCAGGCGCGCGCTGAGCCGGAAGCCCGCCGCGACGAGCTCCGCCGGGTCGTCGATGCCCTGGAGATGCTCGTCGAAGGCCTTGCCGAGCTCTTCGAGGGCGTCCTTGACCGCCGCGTCGAACAGTTCGGTCTTCGATTCGAAGTGGTTGTAGAACGAGCCGAAGCCGACATCGGCGCGCTCCGCGATGGCCTGGATGCTCGCGCTGGTGTCTCCGGTCTCGGCGAGGATCTGCCGGGCCGCGCGGACGAGCGCCTGGCGGGTCTCGGCGCGGCGCCGTTCGAAGCGGTTGAGGGGCGGGGCTGACGTCGACATGGGCGGGAGTCTACCCACCGGGTGGGCCAGGTCACAGTTCTGATGAATCGGTCAACCCATACCTGATGAATTCATCACCCGACACCGATCAGCTCTTGACGATCGAAGTGTCAAAGCTGATGATTTCCTCATTACAGCAATGTTGCTTGGAGGACACCATGTCCGGAACTCACGTCAACGCGGTCGACGTCACGGACCTCAGGACGGCCCACCAGGACCTCCACAGCGAACAGGGCGCCCTGCGCGGCGAACACCCCGGGCGCTCCCGGAACCCCGTCATCAAGGTCGCCGACCTGGCCTGGCTGGAGTTCGAGAAGCCCGACCTGGACCGCGCCGAGGCCTTCGCCCGTGACTTCGGATTCGGCATCGCCGCCCGCACCGAGCGTGAGCTGTGGCTGCGCGGCACCTTCGCGGGCACGCCGTGCATGGTGATCCGCAAGGGACGCACCAGCAGCTTCATCGGCCCGGTGTTCCGCGCGGCCGAGCGGGCCGACCTGGACCGGCTGGCCCGCGCCACCGGCTCGGACGTACGGGACACACGAGATGTACCAGGCGCACGAGGCGCACGAGACGCGGACGCCCCCGGGGGCGGCAAGGCCGTCGACCTGCTCGACCCCTCGGGCTTCCCGGTCCGGGTCGTGCACTGCGGTGAGCCGCTGCCGGCGCTGCCCGAACAGCAACCGCTGCTCCTCAATTCCGGCACGGACCACCGTCGCAGGAACCTCACGCAGCGCCCGCCGCGTGAACCGTCCCGTATCCAGCGTCTGGGCCATCTGGTGCTGGAGACGAGGGTGTTCGCCCGGGCTCTGGACTGGTACCTGGACACCCTCGGGATGATCGTGTCCGACTTCCTGTTCCTGGACGGGCAGCGCGACCGCGGACCGACGATGGCGTTCATCCGCTGCGACCAGGGCAGTCTGGCCGTCGACCACCACACCCTCGCGATGCACCTCGGGCCGGGCAACGGCTATGTCCACTCCGCCTACCAGGTCACCGACCTCGACTCCATCGCCGCGGGCGGCGAGTACCTGAACGAGCGTGGCTACAAGCGCAGTTGGGGCATCGGCCGGCACATCCAGGGCAGCCAGCTCTTCGACTACTGGCGCGACCCCGACCGCTTCATGCTGGAGCACTTCGCCGACGGCGACCTCTTCTCCTGCGACCTGGAGCCCGGCTGGGCGCCCATGTCCACGAGCGGCCTCGCCCAGTGGGGGCCGCCGGCCACCCGGGACTTCCTCGGCGCGAGCCCCTCCCCCGCCAGGGTCCGCGAGGTGTTCCAGGCCCTGCGCGGCGACAACGAGATGGACCCCGCGCGTCTCCTGGGCCTGCTCAAGGCCGCGAACACCTGACCCCCTCCACCCCTTTCCGCCCCTTCCTCCCCTCGCTCTCTCACAAAGGCAACGAACATGAGCACCGACGTCCTGCGCACCGCCGACGGCTGGTGGGTGGTGCGCGACACGCGCGCCGTCCGTATCGACACCGAAGCGGTCACCACCGCCGAACTGCTGGCCGACCGGGCCGCCGTCCGGGAGGCCGCCGTCTCGGGCGGGACGGGCACGCCCGTGGCCGACCTGGTCACGCTCTCACCGGTCACCACCCCCTGCCGGGTGGTCGCCCAGATGGTCAACTACCGCAGTCACGCCCGCGATTCGGGGTTCACCGGCGACATCCCGCCCGCCTTCTTCCGTAAGGCGTCCGGCTCGGTGAGCGGCCCGCACGACGACATCGTCCGCCCGTCCCATGTGCGGTTCCTGGACTACGAGATCGAACTCGGCCTGGTCATGGGGGCGCCGCTGCCGGTCGGCACGGTCGTCGAGGAAGAGGACCTGCCCGCCCACATCGCCGGACTCGTGATCACGAACGACATCAGCGCCCGTGACGTACAGCTGACGAAGACACAGTTCTACGAGAGCAAGTCGTACCCGACCTTCACCCCGACCGGCCCGTACCTCTCCCTCCTGGAGCCGGAGGACTTCGCGCACCTTCTCGACCTGCGGCTGAAACTGTCCGTCAACGGCGACCTGCGCCAGGACCGCACCCTGGCCGACATGATCGTCCGCCCCGCACAGGCACTGACCCTGCTGGCGCGTTTCCAGGCACTGGACCCCGGTGACCTGCTGTTGACCGGCACGCCCGGCGGTACCGCCCTCAAGGCACCGCACAAGGCGATCGAGAAGATCGGCGCGCTGCTGCCGCCGGCGGTGAAGTGGAAGGCGTTCTTCAAGAGCCAGGCCCGCAATCCGCACTACCTCGGCCAGGGCGACCTGATCACCGCGACGATCGCCACGCCGGACGGGCGGATCGACCTCGGCGAGCAGCGCACCGCCGTCACCGACGCGAAATGACCGACGCGACCTGAGACCCGAAGTGAGCCGCACATGACCGTAGACCAGGCCGCCGGACGACGGGACACCGCGCCCCGGCCGGGACACGTACCCGTGGTGATCGTCGGAGCCGGGCCCGTGGGCGTGACCGCCGCCCTCCTGCTGGCCCGGCGTGGCGTCAGGACCGTCGTCCTCGAACGCCACCACGACGTCTACCCCCTGCCCCGCGCCGTCGCCGCCGACGACGAGGTGCGCCGCATCCTCCAGGCCGCGGGCGTCCAGGAGGAGTTCGCCGCGATCTCCCGCCCCGCGCGCGGGCTGCGGCTGCTGGACGCCCGGCACCGGGTGATGGCCGAGTTCCCGCGCACCGCGCAGGGCGCCCACGGCTTCCCGCAGACCAGCATGTTCGACCAGCCCGAACTGGAACGTCTGCTGCGCGACGCCCTCGCCCGCACGCCGGAGTGCGAACTGCGCGGCGGAGTGGAGGTCGTCGGCGTCTACCAGGACGGCGACGGGCCGGACGGCGAGGGTCCGGTCCGGGTGGCCTACCGCGACGACACGGGCGAACACCTGCTGCGGGCGGACGCCGTCCTCGGCTGCGACGGCGCGGGCAGCCTCACCCGCGACGCAATCGGCGCCGCCTGGGAGGACCTGCGCTTCGAGGAACGCTGGACGGTCGTCGACGTGCGCACCAGCCTCCCGGTCCGCTGCTGGGAAGGCGTCGACCAGATCTGTGACCCACGGCGGCCGGCGACGTTCATGCGCATCGGCGAGGACCGCTACCGCTGGGAGTTCCGACTGCGGGACGACTCCGAACTCGATCAGGAGCGGCTGCGGGAACTCATCGCTCCGTGGGCGGACCTGACGCCGGGGGCCGACTTCACGGTGCTGCGGCAGGCGCGGTACACCTTCCGGGCGCGCATCGCCGACCGCTGGCGCCGGGGCCGGGTCTTCCTCCTCGGCGACGCCGCGCACCTCACCCCGCCGTTCATCGGACAGGGGCTCTGCGCGGGCCTGCGCGACGCCCACAACCTGACCTGGAAGCTGGCCCGTGTCCTCCGACAGGGCGCGGACGAACGGCTGTTGGAGACATACGAGAGTGAACGCAAGCCGCACGCCCGCCATGTGATCCGGCTCGCGGTCGCGATGGGCTGGGCCATGACCGGCGGCCAGGACGGCGCCGCCGCCGTCCGCCGCGGCCTCCTGAACGCGGTGGTGCGGATCCCCGGCCTGTCCGCGGCGGCCGCCCGTGACCTCGTTCCGGTGCTCGCCGCGGGGCCCCTCGTGCACCGTCGTGCCCGCTGGGGCGGCCGCGGTCTCGTGGGCGGCTTCTGCCCGCAGCCGTGGGTGACCGTCGACGGCCGGCGCGTCCGTCTCGACGAGCTGCTCGGCGACTCCTTCGCCCTGCTGACCGCCGTACCGCCGACGCCCTCGCTGCGGGCGGTCGCGGACGGCCTCGGCGCCCGGACCGTCCCGGTGGCCGGCCTCGGCGACGACGGCCGTCTCGCCGCCTGGCTGCGCGAGGGAAGGGCGGACGCCGTGCTGCTGCGTCCCGACCGCGTCGTCATGGACGTCGTACCGTCCGGCGCCGGCGACCTCACCGGTACGTCCGACTGGGCGTCCCTGCTGCACACCACCCGAAGCCCCCTGCCTTCCCGACGGTCGGTCGAGGAAAGCCTGTCGAGGAGCACCACGCGATGAACACGCCGTACCCGGACCCCTTCTTCACACCCGATCCGCAGGCCGCCGCCGACAGCCGCATCGTGGACTTCGCCCACTGGGCCGCCCGGCACCGGGGGGTCGCCGTGGACTCGGACTACGCCTCCCTGCACCTCTGGTCGGTCACCGACCTGGAGGGCTTCTGGAGCGCGGTGTGGGAGTACTTCGACGTCGACGCGGACACCCCGTACGAGCGGGTGCTCGAGGACGAACGGATGCCCGGCGCCGACTGGTTCCCCGGCGCCACCCTCAACTACGCCCACCACGCGCTGCGCAACCTCGGGGACGACGACACGGCGATCGTCGCGCTCGACGAGACCGGCGCCGGGTACGAGGTGAGCGGCGAGCGGCTGCGCGCCCAGGTCGCCTCCGTCGCCGCGACCCTGCGCGACCTGGGGGTCGGCAAGGGCGACCGGGTCGTCGGCTATCTGCCCAACACCCCGCACGCGATCATCGCGTTCCTCGCCGCCGCGAGCCTGGGCGCGGTGTGGTCGGTGTGCGGACAGGACTACGCGCCCAGGGCGGCGGCCGACCGTTTCGCCCAGCTCGAACCCACCGTCCTGATCACGGCGGACGGCTACCTCTTCAACGGCGTCACCCACGACCGCCGCGACGCCGGCCTCGAACTCGCCACCGCGCTCCCGACGTTGAAGGCCACCCTGCTGGTCGGCCATGTCGGCCTGCCCTGGCCCTCGCACACCTACCCGTCGCTGGTCGTCCCGTGGGAGGACGCCACCGCCCGCACGGAACAACTCGCCTGCACCGCCGTACCGTTCGACCATCCCCTGTGGGTCGTCTTCTCCTCCGGCACCACCGGCCTGCCCAAGGGCATCGTCCACGGCCACGGCGGTGTCCTGCTCGAACACCTCAAGACCCTCGGTCTGCACTCCGACCTCGGCCCCGGCGACCGGCTCCTGTGGTACACCACCACCCACTGGATGATGTGGAACCTCGTCGCCTCCACCCTGCTGACCGGCGCCACCACGTGCACGTACGACGGCAGCCCCGCCCCGTTCACCCGCCCCGACGTCCTGTGGGAGCTGGCGGCCCGCCATCGCGTCACCGTCTTCGGCACCAGTCCCCAGTACCTGCTGGGCATGGCCAAGTTCGGCATCGACCCGTCCGTGCACGACCTGTCGTCGATCCGCGTCGTCGGCTGCACCGGTTCCGCCCTGCCGGCTTCCGCCTACCCGTGGGTCCGTGACCACGTCGGCGGTCATGTCCTGCTCGCCTCCGTCAGCGGCGGCACCGACATCGTCTCCGGATTCGCCGGCAGCGCGCCCAACATGCCGGTCTGGGCCGGTGAACTGTCCGCGCCGTACCTGGGCGTGGCACTCGTCGCGTACGACCCCGAGGGCATCCCGGTGGTGGACCAGGTCGGCGAACTGGTCGTCACCCGGCCCCTCCCGTCGATGCCGCTGTCCTTCTGGAACGACCCCGACGGCAGCCGCTACCGCGACGCCTACTTCGCCTCGTACCCCGGTGTGTGGCGACACGGCGACTGGATCACGCTCACCTCCCACGGCTCGGTGATCGTCCACGGCCGCTCCGACTCCACCCTCAACCGCAACGGCGTCCGGCTGGGCAGCGCCGACATCCACGACGTCGTCGAACGGCTGCCCGAGATCACCGAAGCCCTCGTCATCGGCGCCGAGGAACCCGACGGCGGCTACTGGATGCCGCTGTTCGTCGTCCTCGCGGCCGGTGCGGAACTGGACGACGGTCTCCGCGACCGCATCCGCGACGCCATCCGCACCGGCGCCTCACCCCGCCACGTCCCCGACGAGATCCTCGAAGTCCCGGCCATCCCGCACACCCGCACCGGCAAGAAGCTCGAAGTCCCGGTGAAACGCCTCCTCCAGGGCGCACCCGCCGAGCAGGTCGTCAACCCCGCCGCGGTGGACGCCCCCGAACTCATCGACCACTTCGTCCGGCTCGGCGCCGACCGCCGCGGCCGCAGAAGCGCTGACCAGGTGTGATGTCCGAGCGGTCGGGGCGGTCGGGGCGATGGCCGCCGGGCGGCTCACGGGCGAGGTCCCAAGGGCCGAGGCCACGCAGGCTCCTGGGCGCCGCGCCACGCGCCGGTCAGCTTCGGCGGGCCGGCGCCTTTCCGGCCGGCAGCTCGAGCCCCAGGTTCTCCCGCAGCGTCGTACCGGTGTAGTCGGCGGCGACGATCTTCCGCTTGCGCAGTTCGTGGAGCAGACCGTTGACGACGAAGCCGTGCTGCCGTGGGTCGGCGACGTCGGTGTCATCTCGGGGGGGACGGGGTTCCACGGGCGCGGGCGCACCCGGACATGGCTCTGCGGGAAGGGCGGACACCCGGCTGTGGGCGGTGGCCCTGACACGGTGTTCCGGCGGCCGGTGAGAACCCGCGCCTGCGCGGCCGCCCGTGGGCAGGCAGGGCGGACACGCGCAGGCCCGCCAGGAGAAAGCCGGAAGGTCCGGTCAGCGGCAGAGCGCGGTGTGGGTCCGGCACAGATCGACGTGCCGACGCTTCGTCCGGGCGGGAGACAAGGTCGCGGTGCGGACCGGCCGGACGGGCGCTGTCCCCACCGTGGCTCCCCTCGGTCCTGATCTCCGCACCGGACGGTGCCCCGATACGCGGTGCGTGCGCGGATCCCTCGGGGCGCGCCCATGATCTCCCGTAGTCGCACGCCGCTGCGAGGCCACCTGCCGCCGGCCTTCATCGGCCCGGCATCCGGAACTACGCCCCGGCGCGGCCGCGTTCGCGTCCGGCGGTCGAGACAGACAGCCACGGCACCGGATCGACGCCGGCTTCCGGGCGGCGCGCCCGCTAGTTTATTACCCGTCGGTGTGCAAATATTGAGGGCCCTCCCCCGTCGACCGGAGGTCCGACATGACCGACCCAGACGTCGCAGGCGGTGGACGCCGCCGGACACGGCTCACCCGGGCGCGCATCCTCGAAGCGGCGAGGCGGGAACTCGGCCGCGACCCCGACAGCAGCCTCGGTGACATCGCCGAGGCCGCCGGTGTGGTGCGCCGCACCGTCTACGACCACTTCCGCGGCCGGTCGGCCCTGGTCGAGGGGCTCGCCTCGGACGCGACGGAGGCCCTCGGTCGCGCGCTGACGACCGTGCCGGTCCCCGGCCCCGACGCCGTCACCGCGATGGCACGCTTCGTCCTGGCCCTGTGGCCCGTCGGCGACCGCTATCGCACGCTGCTGCGACTGGCCCCCCAGGACCTGGAGGAGGAGCGCGTGAACGAGATCCTCGGCCCGGCCCGCGAGACGGCGACGGCGATCATCGAGCGCGGGCAGCGGCAGGGCGTCTTCCACACCAGCGTCCCGCCCGACCCGCTCGGCCGAGCCCTCGAAGGGCTGCTGCTGGCGCTCCTGGAATGCGTGAACGCCGGGACCTGGAGCGACGACGGCACACGCGCCGCCACGGCCGCCCTGATCGCGGTGGGGGCGGACGGCGACCTCGCCGCCGCACAGGTCCGCCGCCTCGCCCGCCCCGAGCGTCTCAGCGCCTAACTCACCCGCCGGCCGCGCACCAGCAGATACAGGAAGTACGGCGTGCCGATCACCGCCGTCATCAGGCCGGCGCCCAGCTGGGCGGGGGCGATGACCGTACGGCCCAGCAGGTCGGCCGTGCAGACGAGCGCGGCGCCGAGGAGGACGGCGACCGGCACCACCCGGACGTGCCGTCGGCCCACGAGAGCACGCGCCGCGTGCGGCGCCACCAGGCCCACGAAACCGATGGTGCCTGCCGAGGCGACGGCCGTCGCGCTGAGCAGGACGCTCACCACCAGGAACCCGAGCCTGGCCCGGGACAGTCGCAGGCCGAGCAGCCGGGGCGTGTCCGCATCCAGCGAGACGAGGTCCAGCTCGGTGCGCCGGGCGACCGCGACGACCACGCTGACCGTCAGCACGAGCGCGACGGGCAGGACGTCCGCCATGGTCCGACCGTACGTCGAACCGGACAGCCAGGTCAGCGCCTTCGTCGCGTTGAACGGGTCGGTGAGCACGATGAGCAGGCTGATCAGTGCCGTGGTACCGGCGGCGGTGCCGATGCCGACGAGTACCAGCCGGTTCTGCTGGTAGCCGCCCCGGGCGGCGAGCCCGAAGACGACGACGGAGGTCACCGCGGCGCCCGCGAACGCGGCACCCGCGACGCCCCAGGTCCCGGCGACGGGCACGGTGGTGACCAGGAGCACGGCACCCAGCGCGGCTCCGCCGGACACACCCAGGACGCCCGGCTCCGCGAGCGGGTTGCGGGTCACGGCCTGCACCAGCGTGCCGGCCAGGGCGAGCGCCGCGCCCGCGCACAGCGCCGCGAGGACGCGTGGCGTCCGGGTGTCGAGGACGAAGGACACCGCCCGGCCGGCCCGCCCCTGGGCCCAGTTCGCGACATCGCCGAGCAGCAGCTTGCTGTCGCCGAGCAGGACTCCGGCGATCGTCACGCCGACGACCACGACGACGAGTACGGCCACCGTGGTCAGGAACGCCGCCCGGCTGGGGATGCGCAACCGGTCCGGCGCGTCCGCCCCGGCCGTGTCCCGCAGCCGCAGGGCCATCACCACCAGGAACACGGCACCGACCAGGCTGGTGACGACGCCGGTGGGCACGGCGACCGCCGTGTCCGGGGGCACGAGGGCCCGCAGCAGCACGTCCGCCCCGAGGACCAGGCCCGCGCCGACGAGGCCGGCCACGGGCAGGGTCGTCCGGGCCCGGACGAAGCCCCGGTACCGGCGGGCGAGCGGTCGCACCAGGGCCGGGGCGCACAGACCGACGAAGCCGATGGGCCCGGAGAGGGTGACGGCCGCCGCGGACAGCAGTGTCGCCAGGACGACCACCGTCAGGCGGGTGGCGCGGACCGGGACACCCAGCCCGCGCGCCGCGTCGTCACCCAGGGCCAGCGCGTCGACCCGACGGGCGGTCAGCAGCAGGCCGACGAGCCCGACCAGGACGACGGGCAGCATCTGGAGGACGCCGTCGAAGCCGTTCTGGCTGATGCTGCCCTGGTTCCACTGGTAGAGGCCCTCGGTCTCCTGGGGGAACAGCAGGAGCAGGCCTTCCGTCACGGAGGTCAGCCCCAGCGCCAGCGCGGTGCCGGCGAGGACCAGTCGTACGGTGCCCGTGCCGAGGCCGGACAGGGCGAGCACGACGGTCGCGGCGAGCAGTCCGCCGACGAAGGCGACCCCGGAGGAGGCGATCATCGGCAGCGAGACGCCGGTGACGCCGACCAGCCCGAGCCCCAGGTACGAACCGGCGTTCACCGCGAGGGTGTCGGGAGAGGCGAGCACATTGCGGCTGACCGCCTGGAGCACGGCGCCGGCCACGCCGAGGATGACGCCGACCATGATGCCGGCGGTCATCCGCGGCAGCCGGGAGGCGATCACGACGGAGGCGTCGGCCGGATCGGCCTGCCCGGTCAGGGCCTTGAACACCTCGGCCGGTCCGACGGCGGCGGTGCCCTGAGTGATGTCGATGACGGCGAGGGCCGTGACCAGGAGGACGAGCGCGGCCGTCACCGCGGCCGCGCCCGTCCGGGACGCGGCCGCCGGCGGACGGAGCGCGGGGGGCGTTGCGGTGACGGCCATGGCCGGCGCTACTTCGTCAGCGCGTCGACGACGGCGTCGATGTACGCCTCCATCGACTCGGGACCGCCGAACATCCAGATGCCGTCGGGCAGTCGGTGCACCTCGCCGGCCTTCACGAACGGAAGGGACGTCCACACGGCGTTCTTCGCCAGCGCACCGGTGAAGGGCGTGCTGCTCGCGTCGTCGTCGTTGGCTATGTAGGCGAACCGGGTGTCCTTCGGCAGGGCGGTGAGGCCCTCGACGTCGGTGGTCCCGAGGCCGTAGGCCGCGTCGCCCTTGACCGTCCAGGCGTTCTTCAGGCCGACCGCCTCGTTGACGGCCCCGATGAGCGAACCGCTGGTGTACGGGCGCAGGGAGACCTGGTTGGAGGTGACGTAGCCGTCGGCGAAGGCGTACTGCGCACCGGCGAGACCGGCGGCGGCGAGGGCCTTCTTGCCCTCGGCGACCTTGGCCTCGAAGGCCGTTCGGGCCGTCTCCGCCTTGGCGGTGGTGCCGGTGGCCTTGGCGATGAGGTCGAGGTTCTCCAGCATCTGCCCGATCTGGTCGGCGGAGTCGGCGGACGTCACCTCCAGCACCGGGGCGACCTTGCGCAGTTGCTTCACCGCGGCGGGGGTCAGATCGGTGGTGGCCACGATGAGGTCGGGCGAGAGCGAGGCGATGGTGTCCATGCTCGGCTCGCCGCGCGTGCCGATGTCCTTCGGCTCGTTCTTCAGCGGGACGGCGGTGTCCCAGGTCTTGTAGCCCTTGACGTCGGCGACGCCGACGGGGTCCACGCCGAGCGTGACGAGGCTCTCGACGACGTTCCACTCGGTGGCGACGACCTTGGTGGCCGGGCCGTCGAGCTTGATCTTCGTGCCGGTGGCGTCGGTGAGGCTGATGGCCTGGGAGGGCTTCTCGGAGCTGTCGGCGGCAGGCTCGGTGGTGCCGCACGCGGCGAGGGTGAGCGCCGCGGCGGTGGTGGTGGCCGCGGTGAGCAGGAGGCGTCTCATGAGGTGGTGCCGAGCCTTTCGGTTCGAGAGTGTCGAGTGTGGTGGCGGCCGATCGGGCGGGTGCGCAGTCGGCCGGTCAGGGGGTCGGTCTCGACGTCGATCCGGATGCCGTAGACAGCCGTCAGGCGTTCCGGTGTGAGGACGTCCTCGGGCAGGCCGTCGGCGACGATCCGGCCCGCTTCGAGCAGCGTGATCCGGTCCGCGACGGCCGCCGCCTGGTCGAGGTCGTGCAGGACGACGCCGACGGCGATCCCGTGGTCGTCCGCCAGGTCGCGGATGAGGTCGAGGAGTTCGATCTGGTAGCGCAGGTCGAGATAGGTCGTCGGCTCGTCCAGCAGCAGCACGCCGGTCTCCTGGGCGAGGCAGCCGGCCAGCCACACCCGCTGGAGCTGCCCGCCGGACAGGTGGTCGGCGCCCCGCTCGGCGAGGTCCGTGACACCGGTCAGCGCGAGTGCCCGGTCGACCGCGGCCGACGCGTCCGGATCGGGCCGGCCGAAGCGGCCCCGGTACGGGTAGCGGCCGAACTCGACGACGTCCCGCACGGTCAGTCCGCTGGGCGTGGGGCGACCTTGGGTCAGCAGGGCGACGTGCCGCGCGAACTCACGGGTGGTCAGGGTGAGGCCGTCGGTGTCGGCATCGATCCTGAGCGTGGCGTGGCGGGCCGACTGCAAACGGGCGATGGTCCGCAGGAGCGTCGACTTGCCGCTGCCGTTGGGGCCGACCAGCACGGTCACCTCACCGGGCCGGAGCGCGACCGAGGCGTCGTGCACGACATCGACGCCGTCGTACGACACGGTCACACCCGTGGCCGACAGTTCATGACCGCGTAGACGCGGGGTGCCGGCTGCTTCTTCACCAGATCTCACACGACAAAGGTTAGCCTAACCTAAGTTCAAGTCGATCAGAGGTGCCCGACTCCCGGCTCAGCCGGTCTGCCACGACGCCGGATTCCACACACCCGAGCGGCGCAGCGACTGCGGGCAGTGCAGATAGACCTCGTCGATCTCCAGGACCAGGGCGAGCGTGGGCCGTCGGTCGTCGAGCGTCATGGCATCGAAGAACGGGGCGTCGGTGAGGATGCGGGCCCGGCCGTTGACGCGCAGGACCTCCTTGCCGCCGGGGATCAGGTACAGCAGCCCGGCGTGCGGGTTGTCGAGGATGTTGTGGAGGCTGTCCCCCCGCCGGTTCCCCGGCCGGTCGGGCAGGGCGATCGTGCCGGAGTCGACGACATGGGTGAAACCCGGACCGTCACCGCGCGGGGAGACGTCACAGTTGCCGCGCGCGTCGGAGGTGGCCAGCAGGCAGAACGGCGAGCGGGCGACGATGTCCAGGTCCTGGTCGGTGAGCCGGTCATGGACCTTGTCGATCACCACGGGCCAGGGCTCGCCCAGCAGTACGCGCAGTTCTGCCCGTGACTCCAGCCCCACCCAGCCCCTCTGGGTCACGGCGTCCGGTCCGGCCCCGGCGGTATCGATCGTGTGCGGCAAGGCCGACTCCCCATGTGCATGCGTCCGGCAGATAACTGCACAGGGAACATTATCTAACTTAGGCTTGCCTTGCCTTACTCGCGGCAGTTGACCGTGACTTCCGGCGCCAGGACGATGTCGAAACCGGCGTGGGTGAAGGGCGCTGTCACTCCGAAGCGCTCGGCCGCGCGCTCGTCGCGCGACTCCGCGAAGTCGGTGATCAGACCTTGCTTGACGGCGAAGACGGCGTCGGAGTCGAGGTAGGGCCCGTCGGCGACGAAGGTGTGGGTGGTGACCGGCCGATGGCCCTCGGCTCTCGCGATGAAGTGGACGTGGGCGGGCCGGAAGGGGTGCCTGCCGGTGACTCGCAGCAAGGTGCCCACCGGCCCGTCCGTGGGAATCGGATAGGGGGACGGGACGACGGTGCGGAACCAGAAGCGGCCCTCGTCGTCGGTGCGGAACAGCCCGCGTCCGTTGCCCGGCGGCTGGACGTCGGGCTGCTGCACGTCGTAGAGACCCTCCTCGTCGCACTGCCACACGTCGAGCTCGGCGCCCGGCAGCGGGGTGCCGTCGGTGGCGAGCACCCGGCCGGAGACCACACAGGGGCGGCCGGTGCCGAGGAGGTCGATGCTGTCGCCGAGGTCCCTGCGGGGGGACTCGGTCATATGGAAGGGGCCGAGGACGGTGCTCTCTGTTCCCTCCTCCACTCCGTTCAGCGTCTCGACGAGCATGGAGACGCCCAGGACGTCGGAGAGCAGGACGAACTCCTGCCGGGTGTCGTCGCACTTCTGCCCGACGGCGGTGAGGAAGTCGATCGCCGCCTCCCACTCCCCCGGAGTGGGCCCGACGTCGCGCACGAAGGCGTGCAGGTGGCGGGTCAGGCTCATCAGCACCTCCCGCAGCCGGGGGTCCTCGGTGCTGCGGAAGCTGTCCACGACCGCTTCGGTGGCGGTCTCGACGGTGAAGTCCATGGTCGTTCCTAGCGGTTCGGGGCTTCCTGGCCGACGGTCTGGTCCTCGGACCAGTCTCCACCGGCGCGGGAAGCCCCGACGCCGGAACACCGGCGCCCCTTTCGGGACGCCGGCCCCGCGGCTAGGCGGCCCCCTCCCGCTCGGTCAGCCAGGTCCGGGTCGGGCGGCACACCAGCCTGCCGTCCACGACCCTGCACCAGGTCTGGTAGCCATGGGAGTACAGGCGCTTGCCGAGCCAGTCGTAGGCGTCGCCGGCCGGGTGGGCCGACGGGGTGCGGGCCACGAAGTTCGCGGCGTCGTCGACGCTGCCCGTGCCGTCGTAGCGGGCGACCTCGGGGTACGGGTACACGGGACGGGTGCGCGTCACGGTGCCGTTCGTGCTGTTGGACGCGACGATCCGCCCGGGCGTGGTGGCGCTCTCCGCCCACGCCATCACCGGGGTGAGGACGTCGAAGGTGTTCGGCCCCTCACCGCCCCCGCAGTGCGCCACCCCCGGGAACATGTACAGCTTGGCGAACCGGTCGGCCGTCCTCGCTCCCATCGTCTCGCGCAGGGCGTCGTAATAGGCCAGCGTCCCCTGCGGTGAGATGTGCTGGTCGTTCCAGCCGTGCCAGAGGAGCAGCTTGCCGCCGCTTTTCTCGAAGGCGCCGAGGTCGGGGTCCATGGCCGCCAGATAGCTGGAGGACTGGACCGTCTTCCAGAACGACTCGACGGTGAAGTCGAGGTCCGAGAGCCGGAAGTCCGGGTCGGGGGCGTTCGGGTACGCCAGATAGCGGGCGAAGGACGTCACGAAGTTCTCGCTCGCCACCGTCTCGCCCTGCGTCTTCGGCACGAACAGGGTCCACTCCAGTTCGGAGCCCCACTCGTGGGAGATGGCGAGCTCCAGCCTGCGGCCCTGGGCGTCGGTGGCGCCGTCGTGCAGTCGCTGGACCACGGCGGCCTGCGCTGCGGTGAGGCACGTCGACGGGTCCTGACCGGATACGCACACCAGCGTCCTCGGGTCGAAGCCGCAGCGCCGCGGGTCGTCGAGCAGCCCGTCGGTCAGGCCGTCCAGCGCGTCGCAGGCCGCCAGCACGGCCCGGTGGATCAGGGGCAGCTTGTCGGCGAGGAGGATGTAGTCGCCGTTGCCGTCCTTGTTCGTCAGCACGTTCCAGGCGTGGTGGAAGGTGTTCTGGACGACCATGTTGTTCGCGGGCGCGCCGGCGGCGATGCCGTCGAAGTCGTCCGGGTAGCGCTGCGCCTCCATGAGCGCCTCACGGCCGCCGTCGGAGCAGCCGGTGAAGTAGGAGTAGGCGGGGCGCTTGCCGTAGAACCTCGCGATGACCGCCTTGGCCACCTGGGACGTGACGTGCACACCCCGGTAGGCGAAGTCGATCTGCGCCTGCGGGTTGTCCAGCGCCCATGAGCCGTCGTTCTGGCCCTGGTGGCCCATGTCGGTCGTGGCACTCGCGACCGTGCCGTCCTCGACGACCGGACAGGTCGACGCCTGGCCGTAGTTGATGGCCGCGCTTCCGCACAGACCACCGCAGCCGGTCTGGACGTAGCGCTGCGTCCAGCCGTTGACCGGCAGGCGCATGACAATGGTGTTCGCGGGGGCGATGGTCCCCCGTACCTCGCAGTAGGGGGCCGCTCCGGTCGTCACGACGGTCGCCGAGGAGATCGTGACCGGCGCGTCGGTGACCCCGTCCAGGTCGAGGCCGGTCACGCGGGCGCAGTCCACCACGGGCCGTACCGCGGGCAGATCCGCCAGACCGTCAGCCGTGACCGCGCGGTGCGGTGCCTGCGCGCCGCTCGCGCTCGTGACCGGTACCAGGACAGCGGCGAGCATCGCCACCACCGCCACCCGGGCGGCGACAGCGGCCGGTCTCCTTCGACCGCGGACGAAGGACCAACGCATGGGTTCCCCTCTCGGTACGGGCGGCGCGCCATGGGCGACGGCGCCACCGAGCGGCCAGCGTGGCCCACACCGGAGAGATCGTCAACAATTTCGACAACAATTATTCGGACACCTGACGGCCCGCGGGCGGGTCGGTGTACCGACCCGCCCGCTGCGCAGAAACCTTCCTGCGGTGCTGTCGGTCGCGGTCAGGACAGCTTGATCAGGGTGTAGTCGTCGCAGTAACCGGCCGAGGAGCCGGCGTTCTTGTAGCAGTACACGGCGGCCGACGTGGTGGAACCGCCCGTCGTGAAGAAGATCGGCTGCTGAACGTAGGACGTGGTCGAGGCCCGCAGATAGCTCTCGGTGCCGCCGAAGCTCTTCACGCCGACCGCGACCTCCTCGCCCGCGGTGCCCACCTTGGCCCAGGCGGCCAGCAGATAACTGCTGCCGGAGGCGAGACCGCTGACGGTCTGGATGCCCCCGCTGGCGCTGACTCCCGTGCGCAGGGAGTACGTGCCGGTGCGGGCGTTCGACGCGACCACACCGGACGCCGTCCCGGTGCTCTGGCTCCACGGGGCCGGCACTCCGGTCTCGAAGCCCGGGTTGGTGACCGCGTTGGCGGCCGAGGTCAGGGGCTCGACCGCGAGGTCGTCGCAGTAGCCCGCGCCGCTGCCGCCGGCGTTCTTCCAGCAGTAGACGGTGGCCGTGGTGGCGGCGGAGCCGGTGGTGAACAGGACGGCGGCCTGGGAGTACGAAGTGGTGGCGATGTTGGTGAAGGTCTCCGTGCCGCCGTAGTTCTTGACGCCTACGGCGAGGGTCTCGCCGGCGTTGGCGACCTTGGCCCAGCCGGTCAGCAGGTAGGTGGTGGAGGGGGTCAGACCGGTCAGCGTCTGGTTGGCGCCGCTGCCTGCGGCCGCGGTGGTCAGGGCGTAGTTGCCGGTGCGGGCGTTGGAGGCGGGCACGGAGGACGCGCTGCCACTGGCCTGGGTCCAGGGGGAGAGCGCGCCGGTCTCGAAACCGGCGTTGGAGACCAGGTTGCCGCCGGTGCCGTTGTAGGCGCCGATGTTGGGCGCCGCCGTCGCGGAGACGGTGTTGCCGAAGGCGTCCTTGCCGCCGTTGCCGCTGATGACCGCACCGGCTCTGATCACCGGCGAGGACGGGTGGACCTGGTAGGCGTCGACGCCGGTGAAGGTCGAGGAGGTGTTCGTGTTGCCGGGGTTGCGGAACTCGGGGTCGGTGACGACCTTCGCCGCGTCGGCGGGCTCGGAGGACGGGTGGGTGCCGTAGAAGAGGTTGTTGGCGTAGACGGAACCGGAGCTGGTGGTGAAGTAGCCGCCGGTGCCGTAGTCGAACACCGCGTTGTTGCGGAAGGAGAGGGTGCCGGTGACGCTGCCGCCCCGCCGCGAGTACAGGATCGGGGTGTTCAGGCCGCTCTTGTCGAGGTAGACGCTGTTGTTGTAGATGAGCGGGACGGCGACCGAACTGCCGCTCCGGTTGGGGATGTTGCCGACGAAGTGGAAGACGCCGGTGCCGTGGGTCGGGGTGCCGGCGGCGGGGCAGCCGGCGTTGGTGCCGTCGTTCTCGCTGATGTTGTAGCGGATCACCGTGCCGTCGCTGGGGACGGTCGAGGTGGGCTCGTTGGCGATGGTGAACGGCGGCATCACCAGCATGAAGCCGCCGAGGTTCTGGTGGCTCCAGTTGTACTGGAAGGTGGTGTTGTGGTTGCCCCAGTCCACGTCGTAGCCGGTGCCGTCGGCGCCGTTGACGTGGCAGTAGACCTCGTTGTTCTGGACGACCGTGTTGGAGCTGCCGGACATCCAGATGCCGGCGGAAGCCCCGTTGCAGTACTGGCCGGAGGGCGGGCAGGTGTTCTTCGCTCCGCCGTACCCGGCCTTGTTGCCGTCGATGAGGGCGCCGTCGTTCTTGACGACGAGGATGTCGTCGGCACCGTCGTAGGTCATGGTGTTGCCGCGGATGACCGTGCTCGTGGTCAGGCCGGTGCCCTGGCCGTCCCCGTCCGGGGTGACGGCGACGGCTATGCGGTCGACATGGTCGAAGGTGTTGTTCTCGACCACCACGTCGTCCCAGGTGGAGACCGGGGTGGTGTGGTCGGTCTGGACGCCGACGCCCGCGTTGGTGGCATACCAGCCGCCGGACCAGCCGCTGATGTGGTGGATGTTCATGTCGTGCACCCGGATGTGGTGCAGGACTCCGCCCGAGCTGTTCTCGGCCAGGACGCCGGAGCGGTACGCGGGCGAAGTGGCCGCGTTGGTCAGCGCCAGGCCGCCGATCTCCCAGTACTGCTGGTTGAGCAGGTGGATGACCGGACCCGTGGCGCCGTTCGCGTCGATGACCGGCTTGGCGCCGCTGCCGTACGCGCCCATGGTGATGGGACTGCCCGACGCGCCCGAGCCGCCGGGGGTGAGCTGCCCGGTGCAGGTGGTGCCCGCCGCGAAGAGGATGCTGTCACCGGCGGCGAAGGTGGTGCCGTTGACGCTGCCGACCGCGTTCCAGGGACTGGCCTGGGTGCCGCTGCCGTTGGCGGCGGCCGAGCAGTCGACGTAGTGGGTGGTGCCCGCGGCCAGGGCGGTGTGGGCCGGGAGCAGGAGGGCGCCCGCCAGAGTGGCGAGCAGGGCGAGGACGCGGGATGCCCGGACTCCCGGGCGATCCGATCTGCGACGCTTCATCGCGACGCTCCTTGGTGGGTGAAGTGTCCTCCGCACCGCGGGATGCGGCACGGATGTCCTGCACCGGGCCGGCCGAAGCGGATACGCCCGAAGCCCGGAGTCTGTGGCGGGAGCGTCACGCCGCCCGGCCCCTCACCGCAGTGGGAGTGCTGCCGGGAGCGGCGTCTCGAGGACGGAGGCGTGGCGCATCCCCGGCGGCAGGGCCAGGGAGACGGGCTTCCACTCCACGCCGTCCTTGCTGCGGGCCGCTCCGTACCGTCCCTCGAGGTAGTGGTCGAAGATCATGACCGTCTCGCCGCCGCGGTGGAACATCGACGGCCCTTCCACCACTGAGGGGGTGACCGGCCCGGTGGAGGCGCTGTACGGGCCGCCGGGGGTCTCGAAGGTGGTCAGGTGGATGTCCTTGTGGGCGGTGGCGAGGTCGTTGGTGCCGCGTTCGTCCTTGTAGGCCATGAGGAACCCGCCGCCGTCCGACTCCCGCACGGTGGCGTCGATGACCGAGTGCCCGGGGTCGAAGAAGAGCCCGGGGGCCGAGAACGTCTCGAAGTCCTCGGTGGTGCAGTGCCAGATGCGGTGGTTCTGGCCGACATGCTCGAAGTCACGGCCCTCGGCGGTGCCTCCCGCCTCGACGACCGACGACCAGATGAGGTGGTACAGCCCGGTCCCGCGGTCCAGGAAGAACTCCGGCGCCCAGGCGTTGAGGGCTCCCGCCACGTCGGCCATCGCCGGAAGGAGTCGCTGAGGCGACCAGGTGAGAAGGTCGGCCGAGGTGGCGTGGACGATGCGGGGGCTCGTCCAGCCGTCGGTGGCCAGCAGGTGGAACAGGCCGTCGGGCCCCACCCCGATGAACGGATCCCGGAGTCTGCCGGTGCCGACCGTGCCGCGCAGCACGGGCCGACCGGCGTTCACCGTCGCGAATTCCTCGCCGTCGTGGCTCCAGGCCAGGTGGAGCGCCTCGTCGGCGTCGGTGAAGTATGAGACCACGTACATCGGTGGATGGTCCTTCCGGGACATCGGGGCAGGGGTGCCCCAGGGACGGTGAGGTCGTCGTGTGCGGGAGGCCGCGATCAGCCGGCGGGGTTCATGACTTGACCGCCCCGGCGGACATGCCGGCGACCACCTGGCGCTGGAAGAAGACGAAGATGACCAGCAGCGGCAGAACACCGAGCAGGGCGGCAGGGAACAGGGTGGTCGGCTGCACGGTGTGCGGGTCGATGAAGGAGTACGCGTTCACCATGACGGTCCGTTTGTCGGGGTCCTGGAGGAACACCAGCGGGACCAGCAGGTCGTTCCAGATCTGGAGGGAGACGAACGTCAGCAGTGTGCTGGTGACCGGGCGCAGCAGCGGCAGGATGATCGTGAAGAAGGTACGGAAGGCACCGCAGCCGTCGAGGGCGGCCGCCTCCTCCAGATCGGCCGGGATCCCGCGGATGAAGCTGGTGTAGAAGAACACGGCGACCGGGAGGTTGAGGGCCGTGTAGATGAGGACGACACCCGCGTAGTTGTCGAGCAGGTTCAGGTCGCGCATCAGCAGGTACAGCGGCGCCACCACGACGAACACGGGGACGGACGTGCCCAGGATGAACAGCCGGTACACCGCGGTGGACCAGTGCTGGGTGATCCGGGCGAGCGGATAGGCGGCGAGCGAGCCGATCACGGTGATGACCACGCACGAAAGGCTCGTGATGAGAAGGGTGTTGAGGGTGCTTCGCCCGTAGTGGATCTGGCTGAAGGCGTCGGAGAAGTTCTTCAGGGTCAGGGAGTGCGGGATGCCCAGCGGGGAGCGGGCCACGTCGGCGGCGGTGCGCAGCGAGGTGACGACGGTGAAGAGGAACGGCAGGACGAACAGCAGCGTGCCCAGGCAGAGCAGGGCGGTGCCGAGGCCGCCGGCCAGCCGCCGCAGCGGGTTGCGGGACGTCCCGGACGTCGTACGGGGGCGGGTGGGGACACGGCGCTTGCCGAGGTGGGCGGGCCGGGTCTCGATGGGCGGCGAAGTGATGTCTGAAGTCATGGTGGCGATCCGTCGGCTTCCGTCGGGTTCCATCAGATGCGGCGCTCGCGGAGCCGGAGCAGGGACGAGGTGGCGCTGGACAGGACGACCACGGTCACCAGGAGGACGACCGACAGCGCGACGCCGTAGGCGAACTTCCCGCCGCCGAAGACGTTGCGGTACACCAGCAGCGTCAGCGTGTCCGTGGCTCCGGCGGGGCCGCCGTTGGTCAGCACGAGGGGGAACTCGAAGACCTTGAGCGAGCCGATCAGGCTGAGCGTCACGTTGACGGTGAGCGCGGGGGCGAGCAGCGGCCATTCGATGCTGCGGAAGCGCCGCCAGCCGCTCGCGCCGTCCAGCGCGGCCGCTTCCAGCAGTTCGGTGGGCATGTTCATATAGCCGGCGAGGAAGATCGCGCAGGAGTAGCCGGTGAACATCCAGATGTTGACGGCGGCCACCGAGTACAGCGCGGTGGACGTGTCGCCGAGCCAGACGTGGTTCAGGCCGTGCAGACCGACCAGGTCCAGGAGCGCGTTGATACCGCCGGTCGGGGCGAACAGGTAGGACCAGATGAAGGCGGCCATCACCGGTGAGATCAGCGTCGGCGTGAGCAGCACGACGTTGAGCACCTTGCGGACCCTCGGACGGCGGAACAGCATGCTCGCGAAGAGCAGCCCGAGGCCGTTCTGCACGACCACGACGACCGCCGCGTACAGCACGGTGTGCCACAGGGCGTCGGTGACGGCCGGGTCGTCGGCCATGGCACGGTACTGCCGGGTGCCGACGAAGTCGGCGATCGGGCCTCCGAGGCTGTCGGTCATGCTCAGATAGACGCCACGGGCCAGCGGATACAGCATGAACACGCCGTACACGACGATGGCCGGCAGCAGGAAGGCGGCCATGGTGGCGCGCCGTCGGTGGAACACGAGGGATCCTCCTCTTGCCCGGAAGGGCCGTGGCGGGGGCGGTCGGTGAGCCGCGACGACGCCCCCACCACGGCTGATCGAGGGGTGGCCGGGCTACTTGGCGGACGCCGCGGTCCGGATGTCCTTCAGGGTCTGCGCGGCGGAGGCCTTGCCCAGCAGATAGGCCTGGATCTTGGAGCCGGTCGTGGTCTCGGCGGCCGAGCCGTACCAGGAGTCGGACGGAAGGATCCGGTAACGGCCGTCCTTGAAGGCGGCGGTGAAGGCCGTCGTCTCGGTGCTCTCCGGCGTCAGGCCGCTGATGAAGGGCGACTCCGCGTGCTCGGCCTCGAGGTACTTGGAGAGGTTCTGGTTCTGCGACCAGAACTTGACGTACTCGCGCGCCGCGTCACCCTGCTGGGACTGGGAGTTGACGGCCCACATGGTGCCGGAGAAGAGCATCCCGTTGGGCTTGGTGCCCGCGGCACCGCCCGGCCAGGGGGCGAAGGAGACCGGGAAGCCCGCCTTCTTGACGTTGGAGACCTGCCAGGCGCCCTGGTACCAGAAGGCGCTCTTGCCGGCGCTGAAGTCCTGCGGGCCCTGCGACCACTCGTCGACTCCGAGCTGGTTCTTCCAGTTGACGTAGCCCTCGTCCTCGAGGGTCTTCAACTGCTCCAGCGACGCCTTCCAGTCGGGGTCGAAGGAGGCCTTGCCGTCCAGGAAATCGGCGTCCCACTTCCTGTTCTGCTGGTAGACCAGGGACGATCCGGCGGCCTGGAAGACCGAGCTGCCGGTCCAGCCCGACTTGTCGGGCAGCGCGATGGGGTCGATGCCGGCCTTCTTGACCTTGCCCAGGTCGGCGAGGAACGTCGGCCAGTCGGTGGGGACTTCGGTGATCCCGGCCTTCCTCAGCAGGTCCATGTTGGCGTACAGACCGATGCCGATCAGCTCCATCGGCATGGCGAGGGTCTTGCCGTCGGCCTGCGCGAACTGCTTGGCGTCCGGGGTTATCCGGCTCGCCCACGACTCGCCGGACAGGTCGGCGAGGTAGCCGGAGGCACCCCACTTCTTCATCTTGTCCGCGTCGACCATGATCACGTCGCCGGCCTTGCCGCCCAGCAGCTCGGGCTGGAGCTTCTGGGTGTAGGTCGGGTCCGCGGTGGTGTACTGGAAGTCGATCTTGATCTTCGGATGCGCCTTCTCGAACGCCTTGTTGATCTCCGCGACGTTCGCCGGCTCCGCGCCGCCGCCCTTCCATGCCTCCACATGGAGGGTCACGGTGCCGTCGGCGGAGGCACCGGACGACCCACCTCCGCACGCGGCCAGCGACATCGCCATGGCGGCGACCGTGGCGGCGACCGCGAGACGTCTCCCAGAACGCTTCATTGCACACCTCACCCGTCGGTACGGACCGACTCGTCATTTCTCAAGGGGTTGTGGACCGATCAGCCCGCGCCTGTGGGTGCAGCGCTGATACGTGTGGAAAAGGGGCCTGTCGACCCGAGTTGCGGCGAACGTTACGTGCCGATGGCCGGGACTGTAACGCAAAACTTAGCTGACATCTATACGTAACTTTCCGTGGCCGACCGACCGGGCCGAGGCCTCCACGGCCCCCGCCCACCACCGGCAGGACCCTCACCCAAGCCCTGTTCGCAGGGTCGACCACCGCCCCCATAGCGGGGTTCATTGACGCCTATCGCAACTTATCGTTAAAGTTTTCTTGACTATGTGGCATGAGTGAGGAACGGCAGGCTCTAATGTCGTCGCGTGCCGGGCGCCGAGCAGAGGGAGTTTGGGTGGCAGGGCGGGTGACCATCGCGCAGGTGGCCGAAGAGGCCGGCGTCTCCGCGATGACCGTGTCCAATGTGGTGAACGGCAAGCCGGGGGCTTCCGAGGAGACCCGGCGCCGCGTCATGGAGGTGGCCGGACGGCTCGGATACCGGCCGAACGTGTCGGCCCGCAACCTCAAGGCCGGCCGCAGCGGGCTCATCGGCCTCATCGCACTGGACCTGACGAGCCAGTACGGACTGGAGATCCTCCGCGGCGTCGCCGACGAACTGGCCGGCGCCGAGCAGGAACTGCTCGTCAACGCCTCGTACCACGACGCGGTACGGGAGAAGGACCGGATCGAGTTCCTGGGACGCGGCCTCGTCGACGGCGTCCTCATGATCGCGCCCGTCCTCGAGGACGAGACGGTCGAACTGCTGCGCCGCCAGAAGCTGCCCTGCGTCATCATCGATCCCCGGCGGCTGGACGTCCCCCTGCCCCGGCTGAGCGTCGACAACTACCACGGGATGCGCCAGGGCACACAGCACCTGATCGACCTGGGGCACACCCGGATCGCCTACCTGCGCGGCGAGGAGGACCTGCAAAGCACGTCCATCCGCTACCAGGGCTTCGAGGACGCGATGCGGCTCGCCGGGCTGGAGGTCGACAAGCGACTGGTCGCCTCGTGCGACTTCTCCTACGCCAGCGGATTCCGCGCCGCCTCCCGGCTGATCGACGATCACCGTCCGACGGCGATCGTCGCCGGTGCCGATCTGATGGCGCTCGGCGCCGTCGACGCCGCACGGGCGTGCGGTCTCACGGTGCCCGCCGACTTCTCGGTGGTCGGCTTCGACGACCTCCCGCAGGCGGCCCAGAGCTTCCCGGGCCTCACCACCGTGCGTCAGCCGCTGCACGACATGGGCCAGAAGGCGGCCCGCGCGCTGCTCTCCGTCATCGAAGGCCAGCGGCTGCTGATGGAACACATGGAGGTGGGCACCCAGCTCGTGGTACGCAACTCGACCGCCCCACCGCCCGACGGCGGTCCGGCCTGAACCGACGGACCCTCCCGCACGGCCACGATGTGCTCGAAATATCACAAGAGGGGATAATTCATTGAGCACGGTGGCGCTCGACCGGCGTCCTCCACTGACCAGGAACAGGCAGGTCGGATCATGACGAAGAAACCACGTTCGTCCGAGCCACCGCACGGGAAGGGTCCGAGCCGGCACGAGGGCGCCGGGCAGCACGGCTGGTCGCCCGATGTGGACGAGACACGTCAGGAGGACAACCCGAGTGCCCACCGCTCCTTCCACGCCGCTGAGCACGGCGGCGCAAAGGGCCGGGGCCGGACCAGGTCCGCGGAGGAGACGAAGTCCGTTCCGGGTGACAAGGTCAAGAGTCACGGTGGACGCGGTGAGGAGTACGCCGACACGGACGAGAAAGGCCGGCAGGACACCGGCCGCAAGGGTCGCTCCCAGCGCCCCAGCGGCAGCCGGGACGCGTCCGCCACGACCGGCGTGGACCCGCAGGACCCGCCGTCCGGACGCCGATCGGGCCACTGACGGCCCGCTCGGCGCGCGGACGGCCGGCTCCTCCACGCCCCCCGCGGCCGCGTCGTAGACCCCTACGACGCGCGGGTACGACGCGCGGGATCCGTGTCAGCAGATCCGCGGCAGCTGCTCCCCGATCGGCAGATCGACCACCCGTGTTCCGCCCAGGCCGGTCCTGGCCACGACCATCCCGGGATGCGCCTCGACGGCCTCGCCGATGACCACGGAGTTCGCGCCCAGCGGATGGGCTCGCATCGCCTCGAGGACTGCGTCGGCGTGCTCGCGCGGGACGAAGGCCACCAGTTTGCCCTCGTTGGCGATGTACATGGGGTCCAGGCCCAGGATGGCGCAGGCGTTGGCAACCGCCGACGGGACCGGAACGTCGCGTTCCCGGATGACCACCCCCGCGCCGGAGGCCGCCGCGATCTCGTTGAGCGCGGCCGCCAGGCCGCCTCGGGTGGGATCGCGCAGCACGTGCAGATCCGGGGTGACGGCGAGCATGGCGTCGACCAGGCCGCCGAGCGCCGCACAGTCGCTCTTGATCTCGACCCCGAACTCCAGGCCCTCGCGCACGCTCATGACCGCCACCCCGTGGACACCGATGGCACCACTGACGATCACCACGTCACCGGGGACGACCCGCTGCGGCCGCAGATCCACGCCCGCGGGGACGAGACCGATGCCCGCGGTATTGAGGTAGATCCCGTCGCCGTGACCGGCCTCCACCACCTTGGTGTCCCCGGTGGCCACCTCCACACCGGCGGTGCGCGCGGCCGCGCCCAGCGCCTCGGACACCCGCCGGACCACGTCCAGCTCGACGCCCTCCTCCAGGATGAATCCGCAGGAGAGGTAGGCGGCGCGGGCGCCGCTCATGGCGAGGTCGTTGACGGTGCCGTTGACCGCCAGGTCGCCGATGCTGCCGCCGGGGAAGAACAGCGGCCGCACCACGTAGGAGTCGGTGGAGAACGCCAGCCGGGCCCCGCCGAGGGTCAGGACGGCGGAGTCGCCCAGCTGAGCGAGCACCTCGCCCCCGAAGGCGGGCGCGAAGATCTGCTGGACCAGTTCGGCGGAGAGCACTCCCCCGCCACCGTGACCCATGACGACCCGGGGCCGGTCACGCAGCGGCGCCGGACAGGTCCAGCCCTCGACGTCGAGCGCGCGGGCGGGGGCATGCAGATCGGTGGTGTCAGACAACGGGGGTCGCCTCCCGGGTCTTGGTGGCCGGCATGTCCAGCCGCCGGTAGAGGTAGTACGCGGCGCAGGCGCCCTCGCTGGAGACCATGGTGGCTCCCAGGGGGGTGCGGGGGGTGCACAGGGTGCCGAAGGCCTCGCACTCGTGCGGCTTGAGCAGCCCCTGGAGGACCTCGCCGCTGCGGCACTCGGCCGGCTCCTCCGTCCGGATCCCGTCGACCGGGAAGCGGTGCTCGGCATCGTGGTCGCGGTACTTCGACGACAGCCGCCAGCCGCTGCCGGGGATCACGCCGATGCCGCGCCAGGCCCGGTCGGTGACCTCGAAGACGTCCTCCAGCATGGCCCGGGCGGCCGGGTTGCCCTCCGGGCGTACGGCACGGGCGTAGGCGTTGTCGACGGTGTGCTCGCCGCGTTCCAGCTGACGGACGGCCCGGCGCACGCCTTCGAGGATGTCCAGCGGCTCGAAACCCGTCACGACGATCGGGACGCGGAAGCGCTCCGCCAGTTCCGGGTACTCCTCCACGCCCATCACGCTGCACACGTGCCCGGCCGCGAGGAAGCCCTGCACCCGGCAGCTCGGCGACGACATGATCGCCTCGATGGCCGGGGGTACCCGGACATGGGACACCAGCATGCTGAAGTTCCGAACGCCCAGCTTCCGGGCCTGGTGGACCGTCATGGCGTTGGGGGGCGCCGTCGTCTCGAAGCCGATGCCGAAGAACACCACCTCGCGGTCGGGGTTCTGCTGGGCGATCCGCAGCGCGTCGAGCGGCGAGTAGACGACACGCACATCGCCGCCCTCCCCACGGACCTGGAACAGGTCCCGTCCGGTGCCCGGCACCCGCAGCATGTCCCCGAAGGAGCAGAAGATCACCTCCGGCCGAGAGGCGATCTCCAGAGCCTTGTCGATGACCTCCAGCGGGGTCACGCACACGGGACAGCCCGGACCGTGGATCAACTCCAGCTGCTCCGGCAGGAGTTGGTCGATGCCGTGCCGGATGATGCTGTGCGTCTGACCGCCGCAGACCTCCATCAGCGCCCACGGCCTGGTCACCGTGGCATGGATGTCGTCGAGGAGCCGCCGGGCCAGCTCCGGATCCTGGAACTCGTCGATGTACTTCACTGGTTGTGCACCTCTTCCAACGGGTCCGTGCCCGCCTCCGCCGCCGCCATCTCCCAGGCGTCGCCGAACTCCTCCTGAAGCATGCCGAGTTCGGCGAACAGCTCGAGCGTCTGTCGCGCCGACTCCTCGTCCAGCCGCTGAAGGGCGAAGCCGACGTGGACGATGGCGTACTCGCCGACCTGGAGATCGGGCAGATACTCCAGGCACACCTCCTTGACCACACCGCCGAAGTCGACGGTGGCCATCCGGGTGCCGTCCCGGTCCTCGATGTCCAGCACTCTGCCGGGTACCGCCAGGCACATGAGCCTCTCCTCGCTGTGGGTCGCGCGTTACTCAGTCGGTGGGAGTGGTCCGGGCGGCCACCATCAGCTGGCCCAGTGCCAGACCGCCGTCGCCCGGCGGCACCAGCCGGTGCCGCAGAACCGTGAAGCCGTCCTCGCGCAGGGTGGCGGCACAGGACGAGGAGAGCAGCGTGTTGGCGAACACGCCTCCCGTCAGGGCGACCGTGTCCAGGCCGTGCCGCTCCCGGGCCCGCACGCAGATCCGGTGCACCAGGCCGGTCACCGCCCGGTGGAAGCGGGCCGCGACCAGCGCGGATTCGACGCCGGCCCGCAGGTCGGCGACGATCGCGGCGAGGACGGGCGCGGGGTCGGCGCGTACCGCATCGCCCTCTTCGCACGCAGACCCGGGCGCGTGGAGGTCGAAGGCGTACGCGCAGTGGTCGCCGCTCGGCGCGCCGAGCGCCGCTCCCTCCAGCTCGACGGCGGCCTGTGCCTCGTATCCGGCGCGATGGCACACCCCGGCCAGCGAGGACACCGCGTCGAAGAGCCGCCCCATGCTGGACGTGGGGACACAGTGCAGGCCGCGCTCCAACTGCCGTTCCAGCAGGCGCAGTTCGTCGGGTGGGCAGGCAACCGTGCAGGCGAGGTCGTCCGACCGGTCGATCCCGGCCGCCCTCAGATGGGCCAGCGCCATGCGGTACGGCCTGCGCACCGCGGCGTCGCCACCGGGCAGCGGGACGTACGCGAGGTGCCCGAACCGGCTGAAGCCGTCGTAGTCCGCGAGCAGGAACTCGCCGCCCCACACGGCTCCGTCGTCGCCGTGGCCCGTGCCATCGAAGGCGACGCCGATGACCGGCCGGGTGCCGTCCAGCCCGTGCTCGGCCATCGCGGCGGCGACATGCGCGTGATGGTGCTGGACGCGTACGACGGGCCGCGTCGCCGCATGGCGCTCGGCCCACCGGGCGGAGCGGTAGCCGGGATGCCGGTCGGCCACCAGGATGCCGGGCCGTACGCCGGTGATGGACTCCAGTTGCGCCACCGCGCCCTCGAAGGCCCGCTGGGTACCGAGGTCGTCCATGTCGCCGATGTGCGCGGACAGCCAGGCTCGCCGGCCCGCCCCGAGGCAGAAGGCGTTCTTCAGGTCGCCGCCGACGGCGAGGGCGGGACGGACGGGCAGCGGGAGGGCGACCGGCAGCGGGGCGTAGCCGCGGGAGCGGCGGATCACCAGCGGCTCCCCGTCGCAGACGCGGACCACGGAGTCGTCGCAGGGAACGTGGATCGGCCGGTCGTGCGTGAGCCAGGCGTCGGCCAGCGGCGCGAGCCGCTCCAGCGCCTCGGCGTCGTCGGTGACGATCGGCTCACCGGACATGTTGCCGCTGGTCATGACGAGCAGCCGGGGGCCGTCCGGGTCGCCGGGCAGGCCGAGCAGCAGCTGGTGCAGGGGCGTGTACGGCAGCATCACGCCGAGGTCGGGGCTGCCGGGCGCGACGGCCTCGGCGGGCTGCGGGGCCCCCGCCCCGTACACCGGGTCCGGGCGTCGGCGCAGCAGTACGACGGGCCGGACACCGTCCTCGATCAGGTCCCGCTCCTCGGGGCCCAGCCGGACGAGGTGCTCGACGTCGGCCGTGCTCCGGGCCATGACGGCGAACGGCTTGTCCCCCCGTGCCTTGCGCCGGCGCAGACGGCCGACCGCCTCCTCGTTCGTGGCGTCACAGGCCAGGTGGTAGCCGCCCAGTCCCTTCACGGCGACGATCGCGCCACCCGACAGCAGTGCGCGCGCCTCGGTGACCGGGTCCGTCCCCGTGAGGTCGTCGGACGGCGGGACCAGCAGCCGCAGCCGCGGCCCGCAGGCCGGGCAGGCGACCGGCTGCGCGTGGAAGCGGCGGTCGGCCGGATCCGCGTACTCCCGGGCGCAGTCGGGGCACATGGCGAAGCCGGCCATGGTGGTGTGGGCCCGGTCGTACGGCACTCCGGTGACGATCGTGAAACGCGGGCCGCAGTGCGTGCAGTTGACGAACGGATGGCGGTACCGCCGGTCCGCCGGGTCGGCCAACTCGGCGAGGCAGTCGGCGCAGGTGGCGCAGTCCGGGGAGACCAGGGTGCGGGCCGGTCCGCCGGTCCGGGAGGTGAGGATGGTGAACGCGGTGCCGCCGAGGGGTGGCATCTCGCGGTGGTGGACGGACTCGACGCGGGCCAGCGGGGGCGCCTGGGCGGCGATCCGGTCGCAGAACCGGGCGACGGCCGAGGCGGTGCCCTCGACCTCCGCGACGACGCCCTCCGGGGTGTTGGTCACGTGTCCGGCCAGGGCGAGTTCGGTGGCGAGGCCGTACAGGTAGGGCCGGAATCCCACGCCCTGCACCACTCCCCGGACGGTGACCCGGCGGCGCAGCGGCGGTTCGCCGGCGACGGCGGCCGACGGCGGCGGAGCGCTCACGAGGGGGTGGGTGCCAGGTCGCCGGCGTCGGTCTCGTCGGCATGGGTGTGCGGGTGGGGGTGCGAGTGGCCGTGATGGAGGTCCGGCCGGCCGGCCATCACCGGCGTGTGCAGGGGCGCGCCCTCCGCGGCGGCGAGCGCCCGGTCGAGCAGCGCGCCCACGCCCTTCCCTCGGCGTGCCGAGGTCAGGACCACCTCGACGCCCGGGTTGACCTGCTGCACGTTCGCGCGGAAGGCGATCTCGTCGAACTCCACGGCCTCCGCGAGGTCGATCTTGGTGACGACGACCAGGTGGGCGAGGCCGAACGCGGTGGGGTACTTCAGCGGCTTGTCCTCGCCCTCCGTCACCGAGGCGAGGACGACCCTCAGGGTCTCCCCCAGGTCGTAGCCGGCGGGGCAGACCAGGTTGCCGACGTTCTCCACGAACAGCAGCCGGGTGCCGTCGGGCAGCCACCCGTCCAGATGCCCGGCGAGCATGCCCGCCTCCAGATGGCACAGTCCGTCGGTGAGCACCTGCTTGACCGGGGCGCCCGACCGTGCGAGCCGGATCGCGTCGTTCTCGGTGGCGAGATCGGCGGTCAGCGCCGCGACCGGCACGGACCGCTCCCGTGCCCGCAGCAGTTCGCTCTCCAGCAGGGCGGTCTTGCCGCTGCCCGGACTGGACAGCAGGTTGACGACCGTGGTGCCGTGGGCCGTGAGGCGGGTGCGCAGCGTGTGGGCGCTCGCGTCGTTCTTCGCAAGCACGGCCTGGCGCAGGTCGACGACACGACACATGGTTCAGCACTCCTCGGAGATCGGTTCGCGGGTGGGCATGGGGTCGCCGGTCTCCCACTGCACGGCGGCGATCCGCAGTTCCCGGCCCGCGAGCAGATCGGTGGTCGTCCCGTCGCACGTGGGGCAGGTCAGCCGGGGTGGCATGCCGACGGCCCACTCGTGGGCGCAGGGTGTGCAGCGGGCTCTGCCCGGCACTGCCTCGGTGACCAGTTCGGCGCCTTCCAGCAGGGTTCCGGCGCAGACCAGTTCGAAGCAGAAGGCGAGCGAATCGGGTACGACGCCGGCCAGTTCGCCGACCTGGAGCCGTACCGTTCGCACCGCCGTGACATCGCCGGCCCGCTCGGCGGCCTCTGCCACCTGGTCGACGACGGCCAGCGCGACGGACATCTCGTGCATGGGTCTCCGTCCTTTCGCGGCCTGCCTCCGGTCGGCCTTCATTAGAGGCGCGCGCACCGGGGCCGGACGGCCCGGCACGCCGTCACCGGCCGCCGGGTACGCCGTTCGACGCAACCGCGTGGCACACCGGTGGCGGCCGCGGTTCACATCCGGCGGATGCGCAGGTAGCGCCGCACGTCGGGAAACACTTCGGCGCCGATGGCGACCAGGGCCGCGAGGGCCGCTCCGCCGATGATCATCTTCTTCATCCCGTCTCTCCTCATCTCGAGATCCCGTCGGCCGTGGCCCGCGGCGCGGACTCTCCCGGCTCTCCGTTGCGCAGCAGCTCTTCGATCAGCCGGACCGCCTCCGGTACGGCGTCGGACACCGGCGGGCTGAGGCCGATGCCCTCGTCCACCGTGGCCGGTTCGCATCCGACGACCAGGACGCGCCGTGGCGGCTCGCCGCCGGTCCCGGCGCACAGGGTGCCCAGCAGCGCCAGGACGGCGTCGGGAGTCATCCGGTGGCCGTCCAGCGCGGGCGTGCCGGGCGGCGGGCTCCCGCCGCCGACGTCGTGTTCGATCACGTACAGCGTGCCGGGGGCTTCGCCGCGCGCCGTGGCGTCCACCAGGACGAGGGTGTCGTAGCCGTCCAGGAGCTGGTAGGCGAGGTGCACCCCGCGCACTCCGATGTCCACGACCTCGACATGTCCGGGCAGGTCGCGCTCGGCGAGCCGGCGGGCGGTCTCCACGCCGAAGCCGTCGTCCGTGAGGAAGATGTTGCCGATGCCCGCCACGAGCGTCCTCGGAGCTGCCGGTGCGGGAGGGTTCATGCGTCGTCCTCCAGCGGGGTGACCTCGTCGGGCTGGAAGTACAGGAACCGGCCCTGCTCACGGCGGATGTCGGCGCCCGGGTCACCCTCGACCGTGACCGCCAGGTGCACCCCGCCGTCCACGTCGTGCAGCACCGCCTCGACCTTCGCGGTGCGGCCCCGCAGGAAGATGTCCTGCGCGTCGGTGCGCCGCAGGCCCGGGCACAGCTCGACGCGGCTGCCCTTGCCCACCCGCCGGCCGTCCACGAGCACATGGTCCTGCGCCGGGTCGAAGCCCGCCTCGCCGGCGGGGTCCCACCAGGGGGTGTCAGGGCGCTGCACCCCGTACTCGTCGGGGAAGCCGCCGCCCGGAACGGCGGGGGCCGCCGGGCCGGTTGCCTCGCGCAGACTGCGGACCGCTCCGTGCAGCCGCTCCAGGACCTCGGCCGGCATCGAGTCCGCCAGCTCGATCACGGCGGCCGCCCGCTCGTCGGTGCCCCGGGCCTCGCGTTTCTCCTCGTCGGTGAGGGCCGCGGTGCGCAGCGCGAGGATCTCGTCGATCTCGGTGGCGTCGTAGAGCGCGCCGGGGCTCTCCGGTGCGATGGCCGGATGGTCCTCGAGGATGATCGGCGAGGACAGCACGAGGTCGGCGCTGCCGGTCTCGCCGGCGAGCACGGGCCAGGTGTGCAGGTTGCGGCAGGCGGCGACCGCGGCCTTCGCCCACTCGGGGGGATCGGTCATCGACAGGAACGATCCGGCGCTGAGGGCCATGAGGAGGTGGGTGGCCACCAGGGAGTGCGGCAGCGCCGCGTCCCGGCCGGCGTCTCGGGCCTCGGACGGTGTCCAGTCACTGGTGTTCTCGACGACGGCGGTCAGCCGCATGGTCCGGTAGGGGCCGTCGAGCTCGCGGGCGGACAGCCGGATCGTCCCGCTGATCTCCTCGCACCGCCGCAGGAGTCGGCCGACGGTGCGGCCGGCCGCGTCCAGGACGGGCTCGATGTCCTCCCGGGCGGGCCGCCGGAAGGGTTGCGTGACGCCGTCGCCGAGGAGTTCGTCCACCGAGGCGACCACCTCGACTCGTTCCTCGCCCCCCTCGTCCCAGGGCATCAGCACCCGGTCGTCGAGGCGGAGTTCGGCGACCGTGTCGAAGCCGCCGTCCGGACGTACCCGCTGCACGGTGCGCCGTCGGGCGTGCAGGAAGCGCACCTCGACGGAGAGGGTCGCGCCCGCCTTCGGCTCCATCAGGCACTCGGTGTGCTGGAAGTCGTGCTCCTCGCACTCGGCGCCCCAGCCGGGCGGCACCAGCACCCCGAACTGCCAGCGCAGCCGGTTCTTGGCCGCCGAGGCGCGGTACGGGTAGAGCACATAGCCCTCGAAGAGGACGGCGTCGGCCACCTGCCGGGCGAGGGCGAACCGCTCCTCCGTCTCGGAGGCGAACGCGGTCACGGTCACGGATCCGTCCTTCCGGTGGTGCCGGTGAGCGCGCGCAGCGGGTCGCGCCGGGGCCGGTCCGCGCTGCCGCTGTCGTCGAGCAGGGCCTTGAGGGTGGCGTCCCAGGAGGGCAGCGCGCGCCGGGAGCGGTAGGCGAGGAGGGCGTCCATGGTGTCGCGCGGCAGCCGGATCCAGCCGCACCCGGGGAAGTGCTGCTCGACCATCTCCCGCCAGGTCGCGACCGGCATCCGGTAGGCCGCCTCCCGGTCCCACGGCACCGGCTCGACCTGGAAACCGCCTTCGCCGGTGAACGCCGTGCCGGAGAACAGCATCAGCAGCGGGACCTCTCCGGCGGTGAGGGCGTCGAGGTAGCGGGTGGCCGCGATGTCCATGTCGTAGGTGCAGGGGACGACGAGATCGGTTTCGGTCTCTCCGGTGAAACCGGGGACCATGAGCGAGATCTGCGCGAACTGCACCGGCTGGAGCGTGCTGCCCCAGCGGGAGCGCTCGCCGAAGAGGTCCGCCAGCCCGTCGGCCTCGGCCGGCTCGTAGCCGCGGCGGGCGGGCTCGATGCGGATCTGGCAGCGCAGCGCGAGGGCGTGCACCCGCGCGCCGTCGGCGGCGGTGACGCGCAGCCGGAAGACGAGGGTCGGTCCTGCGGCGTACCGGTCGGCACGGACGCCGGTGCAGGCGAAGGAGAACTCCGTCATGGCCGCACCGCCTCGTCCACGGGCCGGGCCTGTCGCGCGACGTCCGCGAAGAACGCGTCCAGCGCCGCCCGGGCCTCGGCCCCGCCGTCGAAGCCCTGCCACAACAGGCGCATACGGCCGACCAGTTCGTAGCAGATGTCGATCGGTACGAGGTGGCACTCGAAGCGGCCCTCGGCGCGGCGCAGCAGCAGCGCCTCCACGTCGGGTTCGAGCAGTCCGGCGAGGCGGCTGCCGCCGAGGACCGCCGTCCAGGTGGCCGGTTCGAGTTCGCTCTCGGTGGCTCCGGCCGGGCTCGGGTAGAGGGCGACCAGCCGGTCGAGCGCCGCGTTGCGGAAGAGGAAGGCGACGCCGACCGGGATCTGCAACGCGTCCCACGCGCTCTCGTCGAGCCGATGTCCGGGGTCGGTGAGGTAGCGGGCCGGGACCGTGCGGAAGCGGCCCGCGGCGGCGCCCGGCTGCTGCATCAGCAGCGCGCAGGCGGCACAGGCGCAGACGAGGGCACGTTTCTCGGTGTCGACCAGATGGCGGTGGTCCGCCTCGACCGGCACGGCGCACAGCTCGCACCGTTCGAGCCGCGGAGGTCGCTCGGTGAGGAACCTCCGCAGGCCGGGTGTGCGCGTCGCCGGGGACGCCCTCATCGGGCGCCCGTCGGTGCCGTGCCGATCTGGAGGAGCGTGGGCCCCGCGGGCGCGGTCTGGACGTCGACGGCCCTGACCTCCGGTGCGAAGCAGGCGAGGGCCGCCCGCGCGGCCTCCCGGGCACTGTCGCCGGAGCCGCATCCACAGCCGCCTGCCTCCCGCGTCCGCAGGGTCAGGGCGCCGCTCTCCTCGTCGAAGTCCACGACGTCCAGGGCGTGTTCCCGGACGCTGTCGAGGGCCCGGGTGATCCGGGTGTCGCGGTCCTCGGGGTGCAGGTCGTGCAGGACGAGGAGGCTCGCGACGAGTTCGTCGGCGAGCAGGCCCGCCAGCGGGTCGCCCGGGGCGGCGGACAGCAGGTGGAGGACGCGGGCCAGACCGGAGCCGTAGAAGTCCATGAGGGAGCGGACGAGTTCCTCGGCCGCCTCGGCGGCGGCCGGGTCGCCGCTCGCGGCCAGCCGGTCCAGCACCTCCTCGACACGGCGTCCGGTCTGTTCCGCGTCGACGGGTCGCGTCGCCGTCGGCGCGCTCATCCGCCCAGTCCGCTCAGGCCGGTGGGCACGTGCATCGACTTCACGGTCTTGCCGCCGCCGACGTACATGTGGACGCCACAGGGCAGACAGGGGTCGAAGCTGCGGACGGCGCGCATGATGTCGATGCCCTTGAAGTTCTCCGGGGTGTTCTCCTCGAAGATGGGGGTGTTCTGCACGGCGTCCTCGTACGGGCCGGGCGTGCCGAAGGAGTCCCTGGTGCTGGCGTTCCAGGGGGTGGGCGGATACGGGTGGTAGTTGGCGATCTTGCCGTCGCGGATCACCATGTGGTGGGAGAGGACGCCGCGGACCGCCTCGGTGAAGCCGACGCCGAGACCCTCGTCGGGGACCTCGAACTTCTCCCAGGTCTGGGTGCGTCCGGCGCGGACCTCCTCGAGGCCCTTCTCCGCGCAGTGCAGGGCGACCGCGGCGGCGTACGCCTGGAAGTAGGTGCGCGCGCGGTTGCGCTCCAGCGCGTTGGACCACTTCGGGATCTTCCACTCGAAGCTGGTCTCCGGCTTGGTCATGGTGCGCGGCAGGTTGATGACCACGCTGTGGCCGGTCGCCTTGACGTATCCGATGTCGACGAGGCCGGACAGCGCGGTCGACCACAGGCGGGCGATGGGGCCGCCGCCGGTGTCCAGGGCGAGGTGGTCCTTGCCGTCGAACCAGCGCGGGGACATGACCCAGCTGTACTTGTCGTCGAAGTTCCGCTTCTGCGGGGCGGGGATGGTGTGCTGGTTCCAAGGGTGGCGCGGGTCCACCGGGTTGCCGAGCGGGTCGTGGGTGACGAACTGCTCCTGACCCTGCCAGTCCTCGTAGTAGGAGCTGCCCAGCAGGATGCGGATGCCGAGGTTGATCTCGGTCAGGTCGTTGGTGACGAGCTTGCCGTCCACGATGACACCGGGCGTGACGAACATCCGCCGGCCCCAGTCCGTCATGTTGGCGTAGGTGAAGTCGCAGTACTCGGGGTCGTTGAGCGCGCCCCAGCAGCCGAGGAGGACCCGGCGGCGGCCCACTTCCTCGTAGCCCGGCAAGGCCTCGTAGAAGAAGTCGAACAGGTCGTCGTGCAGGGGCACGACGCGCTTCATGAACTCCACGTAGCGCATCAGGCGGCTGAGGTAGTCCGTGAAGAGCTGTACGGAGGCGATGGTGCCGACGCCGCCCGGGTAGAGCGTGGAGGGGTGCACGTGGCGGCCCTCCATCAGGCAGAACATCTCGCGCGTGTAGCGGCTGACCTGGAGGGCCTCGCGGTAGAACTCCCCTTCGAGGGGGTTCAGCGAGCGCATGATGTCGGCGATGGTGCGGTAGCCGTGCTCGGCCGCGTGCGGGGCCTCGGTGCGCTCGGCGAGTTCGAGGACGCCGGGGTTGGTCTCCCTGACCATCTTCTCGCAGTAGTCGACCCCTACCAGGTTCTCCTGGAAGATGTTGTGGTCGAACATGTACTCCGCGGACTCGCCGAGGTTGATGATCCACTCGCCGAGGTGCGGGGGCTTCACGCCGTACGCCATGTTCTGCGCGTACACCGAGCAGGTGGCGTGGTTGTCGCCGCAGATTCCGCAGATGCGGCTGGTGATGAAGTGGGCGTCGCGGGGGTCCTTGCCGCGCATGAAGACGCTGTAGCCGCGGAAGACCGACGAAGTGCTGTAGCACTCCGCGACCCGCTTCTGCTTGAAGTCGATCTTCGTGTGGATGCCCAGGCTGCCCACGATCCGGGTGATCGGATCCCAGGCCATCTCCACCAGGCCGCTGCCGTCGCCGGCCGCCTTCGTCCTTGCCATCGTCTTTGCCGTGCCCTTCGTTGCGCGAGTGGTTCGGTTGTGGGGGGTGCACGAAGCAGAAGCGGGTCACGCGCGGCGGTGCGTCACCAGGGGGGCCGGTAGCCGGTGGTGATCTTCTCGCCGGTCCGGCGCCACTTGGGCTCCTTGTCCACCGTCTTCGCCGTGATCGAGCGCAGCTTGCGGACCACGGCTCCGTAGGCGCCGCTGGCCGTGCTGGAGAGCTTGGCTCCGGGCGGCTCGTCCATGAACGGCATGAACTTGTCGGGGAACCCGGGCATGGTGCAGGCGATGCAGATGCCGCCGACGTTCGGGCAGCCGCCGATGCCGTTCATCCATCCGCGCTTGGGCACGTTGCACTTGACGACCGGACCCCAGCAGCCCAGCTTGACCAGGCACTTCGGCGAGTCGTACGACAGGGCGAACTCACCCTGCTCGTAGTAGCCCGCGCGGTCGCAGCCCTCGTGGACGGTGGCCCCGAACAGCCAGGTGGGACGCAGCTTGTCGTCCAGCGGGATCATCGGGGCGGCGCCGGTCGCCTGGTAGAGCAGATACGTGAGCGTCTCGGAGAAGTTGTCGGGCTGGATCGGACAGCCGGGGACGCACACGATGGGGATGCCGGCCTGGGACTTCCAGTCCCAGCCGAGGTAGTCCGGCAGGCCCATGGCGCCGGTCGGGTTGCCCGCCATGGCGTGGATGCCGCCGTAGGTGGCGCAGGTGCCGATGGCGACGACCGCCAACGCCTTGGGGGCGAGCCGGTCGATCCACTCGCTGGTGGTGATCGGCTGGCCGGTCTCCGGGTTGTCGCCGAAGCCGCACCAGTAGCCCTCGGGCTTGATCGCCTCGTTGGGGATCGAACCCTCGACGACCAGCACGAACGGGTCGATCTCGCCCCGCTCGCCCTTGAAGAACCACTCGATGAACGTGTCCGAGCCACCGACCGGACCGCACTCGAAGTCGATGAGTGGCCAGTGGACGGCGATCTTCGGCAGCCCCGGCAGCACGCCGAGCACGATCTCCTCGATGCTGGGCTGCATGGCCGCCGTCAACGCGACCGAGTCGCCGTCGCAGCTCAGCCCGGCGTTGATCCAGAGAATATGGATCGTGGGTGTCTCGTCGGCGGGCGCAGCGCCGACCGTCTTCGTCGTCGCCTCAGTCATGGGACCGCCTCCTGGGGAGGTGAGGAATGAAAGCCCCATTGAGGGACTTTCTGCGTTCATCGGATTCTTGCTATCAGCCGATGGGTCGCGACGGGATGTCATGGGGGGCCGTTCCGGTGAATCCGGTGGCAGACGGGCCCGAATCGGTTTGAGAAGCGGAGAGGTGCGGCGGGGTGCCCGCGGGGCGCTCCTTGCGGACGAACGCCCGGCGCAGAGCGTGGTACGGGGCGTCCGGGTCGTCGAAGGTCCGCCGCATCCGGGCGAGCTCGCGTTCCCGGAAGCCGGCCAGTGGGGTCGTGCTCTCCCGCCGCTCCAGCTCCGACTTCTTCGCGGCGATGCGGGTCGGCGTCGACGGCAGGGCGGACAGGTGCGCGGCCAGGCGGCCGACCTCCGCCGCGAAGGCGCCCGGACCGCCGTCCACCACCCGGTCGACGAGCCCGAGGCCCAGCGCGCTCGCCGCGCTCACCGGCAGCGCCTCCCGCATGAGGCGTTCGGCCACCACCGGGCCCACCTTGCGGGGCAGGGTGTACGTCCAGTACTCCGAGCCGTAGAGGCCCATCAGACGGTAGTGCGGGTTCAGCACGGCACCCGAGCGGCACCACACCTCGTCGGCCGCCAGGGCGAGCATCACCCCGCCCGCCGCGGCGTTGCCCGCGACCGCCGAGACCACCAGCCGGTCGGTCGTCGTCAGGACCGCCTCGACCAGGTCGTCGATGGCGTCGATGTTCGCCCAGGACTCGGCGGCGGGGTCGTCGGCGGCCTCGATGACGTTGAGGTGGATCCCGTTGGAGAAGAAGTCCCGCTCGCCGCCCAGTACCAGCACCGACGTGGGACGCGCGCACGCCTCCCGGTAGGCGTCCAGCAGCCGGCGGCACTGCTCGGTGCTCATGGCGCCGCCGGGGAAGGAGAACGACAGGAAGCCGACGTCACCGCTCTCCCGGTAGCGGATGTCCGCCCAGGTGGCCTCCGGCGCCTCGGGCAGCGGCGGCAGCCGGTCGCCGAGGGCCGGGACGGCGGGCAGCTTGTACGTCGGCGGCTGCCCGGGGAGCCGCCGGGCCCGCAGCTCCGGGATCCACACGGCGCCGTCCCTGGTGGCCCGGCAGACCGCCCCGGCCCGGGTCGCCAGCAGCTCGCCCGGGCGGCCGCGCAACACGCTCTCGGGATGACCACCGTGCAGGTACCACTCGCCGCCGAGCAGCGTGTCCAGCACACCGGGCTGCGAGTCCGCCGCCCTCAGCTTGCGCAGGACGGTCCCGGTCGCGTCCTCGGCCCAGTCGATGCGCCTGACACTCTGGTCGAGGTACGGACGCGGACGCAGGCGGGCGTCGGGCGCGCAGTCCGTGTCCTGCTTGCGCGGCACATGGGTTCCCCCGGCGAAGCGCTCCACCGCCAGCAGGACGGCCTCGAGCGCGGCGTCGGCGATCTCGCCCCGGTACAGCTCGCTCTTGGACACCTGAGGAAGCCGGCACGGCACGCAGGCCCACACATCGCCGGCGTCCATCTCCCCGTCGGCCTGGAGGACGGTGACGCCCCACTCCTCGATGCCCTCGTGGATCGCCCAGTCCAGGGAGGACGGTCCACGGTCGCCCACGGGGCCCGGGTGGACGACGAGACACGTGTACGCCGCCCAGACCTCCTCGGGAATCACCGCCTTCAGCATCGGCGCCACGACGAGCTGCGGTTCGTGCCGCCGCACGGCGTCCGGCAGCGAGCCGCCCGGCAGGGCGAGTTCCACCGCCACCCGGTGGCCGCGGTCACGCAGCTCGGCGTGGGCGCGCTGGGTCAGGCTGTTGAACGCGCTGGCTAGGAGCAGGATGTGCACGGCTGCCTCCGGGCGGGACGAACGGCAGGCAGAAATGACCGCCGCCGCGATCCTCGGCCACCTCGGCCCGCCGCCCTCGACGACAGACGGTCGGATCATCCGAAATCATCCGAAAGCGGGCACACATCCGCCGTCCGGTCCCACCGACCGTCGCCTCGCCCGCGGCGGCACCGGCCCCCCGGCCCCCCGGCTTCCTGGCTTCCCGCGTCAGCCGGCGTAGGGGATCACTGGCGGCGCAGGCCGCTGGTGATGCGCTCCCACGGGGAGCGGGTGGCGCCGAAATGGGTCTCGTGCGCCCAGATGTGGGTGCACGACCGGCACTGGAGGTGGAGCAGGCTGCCGACGTTGGAGAGCAGGTAGCGCCAGTGCTCGGAACAGGTGCGCCCCTGCTCGCAGGTGGCGCAGCCGCGACGGTCGTCGCAGTTGGGGCAGGCCACCCAGGCCCGGCGCCCGATGTCGGCCTGGGGGTCAAGCGGCAGCATGGCCACCCCCTCGGCGCGGAAGCACACCGGCCGCGACCAGTTCGTCGTACATGCGCTGCTGCTCCGCGCTGAGGCCGGAATACAGCAGGTCGTTCGCCGCCTCCTCGTCGCGCAGCGCGGCGACGGGGTCCCAGTCGGGGCCGAGAGCGTCCAGGACGTGGGCGCGCCGGAGCATCTCGTGTGAGGTCAGGTCGATGGTCAGGTCGGCCGAGGGGTGGGCGTCGGGCGGGCCTGCGGCGGGCCTGCTCGCCGCGCCGGATTCGTCCGGCTCGTCAGGAAGGGCGCGGTCACGGGGGGACATGTGACCGAACGTAGGTAAGCCTTCCTCGCCCAGACAAGAGCAGGTGGGAGAAGTCACAGCGGTCCGTGGCCGACCCTCCCCTCTGCGGGGGGACTCATGGCTGTGTTCAGGTCATGACACCGCCACCTGTGATCGGCGTAATCTTGGCGCCGTGTCGAGTGAGCGGGCCGGGGCCGGAGCGGCGGATTGGGCGCGGAGCGGTGTCATGGCGCTGACCGGGCACCTCGACGGACCGCCGCTGGTGCCCCCCGGGACCGCGGCCGCCTTCGCCGACGAGGTCTCCGCACGACTGGCCACCGCCACGGCGGACAGCGCTCGTCCGGTGCGGGTGCACGGCGCGTCGCTCCTCGCGGAGCGGGCCGCGTTCACCGGGCACCGCCGGCAGGGGCGACTCTCGGCGGGCGGAGCGGGCCGGTTGCTGCGCACCGCGGACGGCTGGGCGGCCGTCTCCTGCGCCCGCCCCGACGATCCACTGCTGCTGGGGGCGCTGGTCGGCGCCGCACTGCCCGACGACCCATGGCCCACGGTCGTCGCGTGGGTACGGGCGCACACCGGGGCGGAGCTGGCCGAGCGGGCCGCGCTGCTCGGTCTCGCCGCCGCGCCCGTGGACCCCTCCCCCGCGCTCCCGCTGCCCGCGCCCGGTCGCCCCAGGTCTCCGGCGGGCCTGCTCGTCGTCGACTTCAGCGCGCTGTGGGCGGGCCCGCTGTGCGCCCAGCTGCTCGGCCTCGCCGGCGCCCGTGTGGTCAAGGTGGAGACGCCGCAGCGCCTCGACGGAGCGCGCCGGGGCAGTCCCGGCTTCTTCCGGCTGCTGCACGCGGGCCACCGCGCCGTTCTCCTCGACCCCACGACGGCAGGAGGGCGGCGAGCGATGTCCGCGCTGGTCGACGCGGCGGACATCGTCATCGAGGCGTCCCGGCCGCGGGCGCTGGCCGGGTTCGGTCTCGACGCTGAGGCAGCGGCCCGGCAGGGCACGATCTGGGTGTCCGTCACGGCGGACGGCCGCGACTCCCCGCGCGTCGGTTTCGGCGACGACGTGGCCGCGGGCGCGGGGCTGGTGGCCCAGGACACCCGAGGGGATCCGGTCTTCTGCGGCGATGCCCTCGCGGACCCGCTGACCGGCCTGTTCGCCGCCGAACTCGCCCTGTCGGCGCCCGAGAACGGCCGGGGACGGCTGTTCGACGTCGCGATGTCCCAGGTGGTCTCCGCCACCCTGGCCCCCGCCCCGGGCTCCCCCACCGGGACCGCTCACCGGGACGGCGCCGGCTGGGCGGTCGACACCTCCGACGGACCGGTGCCGGTCGCCGCGCCCCGCCGTCGGACCGTCACCGGCCACGCTCCCGCACCGGGCGAGCACACCGCCGAGGTCCTGCGCGAGCTGAGGATTCCTTCACCGTGACGACGGGAGTGCTGCTCCGCGACGCCGAGCTGGACGGACGCACGGTGACGGACGTACGGGTCAGGGGCGGGAGCGTCGTCGAGATCGGCGGCCGGCTGACGGCCCACCGCGGCGAGTACGTGCTCGACGCCCGGGGCGGGGCCCTGCTGGCCGGCCTCTGCGACCACCACGTGCACCTGCACGCCATGGCCGCGGCCGACCGCTCCGTCCCCTGCGGCCCGCCTGCCGTGACCACCCCGGAGGGGCTGGCCGAGGCCCTCGCGCACGCCCCCGCCGACGAACGTGGCTGGGTCCGCGGAATCGGATACGCCGAGGATGTCGCCGGACTGCTGGACTCCGTCGCGCTGGACCGCCTGCACGCCGCCCGTCCGGTGCGCGTCCAGCACCGCGGCGGCGCGCTGTGGATGGTCAACAGCGCGGGGGCACAGGCCCTGGACCTCGCGCGGGCGGATCACGCGGGCGTCGAACGCGACGGTCGGGGACGTCCCACCGGGCGGCTCTGGCGCGCCGACGACTGGCTCCGCACCCGTACCTCCGGGGCGCGGCCCCCCGATCTGCGGCCGGTCGGCGCCCGACTCGCCGGCCTGGGCATCACCCACCTCACCGACGCGACCCCGGATCTGAGCGCCACGGCGATCGACGCGATCGGCGAGGCCATGCGCACCGGGGCGCTCCCCCAGCGGGTCCGGCTCCTGGGCGCGCCCCTGCACTGGACCGCGCCCGGCGGCCCGCGGTCACCGACCGCCGGACCCTACAAGATCGTCCTCGCGGACTCCGGCCTCCCGGGCTTCGATGCCCTGGTGGAACGCATCCGCGCGGCCCGTCGTGCGGGCCGGGCGGTGGCCGTGCACTGTGTGACCCGCGAGGCCCTCTTCCTCCTGACCGCCGCTCTCGACGCGGTCGGCGGACGAGCCGGTGACCGGATCGAGCACGCCTCGCTGGTGCCCGCGGAGTCGATTCCCCGGCTGCGGGACCTCGGCCCGGCCGTGGTGACCCAGCCGGGGTTCATCGCGGACCGCGGTGACGACTATCTGCGTGACGTCCCTGCCCCGGACCACCAGGACCTCTACCGGGTGCGGTCGCTGGTCGAGGGCGGCGTGCCGGTCGCGCTGGCCAGCGACGCGCCGTACGGGCCGGTCGATCCATGGCGGGTGATCGACGCGGCGGTACGGCGGCGTACCCGGTCCGGACAGGTCGTCGGCCCGGGGGAAGGTCTCACCGCCCTCCAGGCGCTGGACGCCTTCCTCGGCCCGCCCGATGATCCCGGCGGCCCGCCGCGGAGGGTCACCCGGGGCGCACCGGCCGACCTCGTCCTGCTGCGCGTGCCCCGAGCGGCGGCGCTGGAGCGGCCTTCCGCGGACCTGGTGGCCGCGACGCTGATCGCCGGTGCCGTGGTGTGGTCACGCCCGCACTGACCACGGTATTTGCCCGCCCCGTCACCGTCACCGCCCGGGGGTGGGGTCGTCCTCCCCCGCCTCCAGCAGGGTGGCCGCCGCGCCGATGATCCGCGGGTCGGGGCGGCCGACGACCTCGTCGTCCTTGTCCGCGTAGTCGAAGCGGGCCAGGACACTGCGCATGGCCTCCACGCGGGCGCGCTTCTTGTCGTTGCTCTTCACCACCGTCCACGGGGCGTGTTCGGTGTCCGTCTCACGGAACATGGCCACTTTGGCGGCGGTGTAGTCGTCCCAGAGGTCGAGGGAGGCCAGGTCCATCGGGCTGAGTTTCCACTGCCGCACGGGGTCGACCTGGCGGATCGTGAACCGTGTGCGCTGCTCGCTCTGCGACACGGAGAACCAGAACTTGATCAGTTCGACCCCGTCGTCCACGAGCATCCGCTCGAACAGGGGTGCCTGGCGCATGAAGCGGCGGTACTCGTCGTCCGTGCAGAAGTCCATCACCCGCTCCACACCGGCCCGGTTGTACCAGGACCGGTCCAGCAGGACGATCTCGCCGGCGGTCGGCAGATGTTCGACGTAGCGCTGGAAGTACCACTGGCCGCGCTCGCGTTCGGTCGGCTTCTCCAGGGCGACCACACGGGCACCGCGCGGGTTGAGATGTTCGGTGAACCGCTTGATGGTGCCGCCCTTGCCCGCGGCGTCACGGCCCTCGAAGACGATGACGAGCCGACGCCCGGTCGCCTTGATCCAGCTTTGAAGCTTCAGAAGTTCTATCTGCTGGAGCCGCTTGTGCAGGTCGTACTCCTTGCGCTCCATGCGCTGGTCGTACGGGTAGTTCTCCCGCCAGGTGTCCACGGGAGTTCCGTCGGGTCGGATCAGCACCGGATCGTCGTGGTCCGTGTAGTCGACGCGCATCCCTGACAGCAGTTGGTCCATCCCGCGATGGAAGCAAGCATGTCCGTACAGGGGGCGAACGGCGCGCGAAGCCCAGGTGTCCGCACTGCCGCAGAAGCCCGTGTCGCCATGAGAGGCCGAGGTCACAGCGGGGAAGCGGCCAAGGTCACAGCCGCGCCCTCTGCTGCCGCTCGGCCCGTCTGGCCTAGCATCCGAGCATGACGGTCCTGCCCGACGACGGGCTTTCGCTGGCCGCCGAGTTCCCTGAAGCGTCTCTTGAGCAGTGGCAGCGCCTCGTGGCGGGTGTGCTGCGCAAGTCGGGCAGGGATGTCTCGGACGCGGCAGCCGAGGAGGCCCTGTCCACCGCGCTGGAGGACGGGCTTCACCTCCGGCCCCTTTACAGCGCGCACGACTCCGCACCCGACCCCGGCCTGCCCGGTTTCGCGCCGTTCGTCCGCGGCGGCCGGGCGGAGGGGAACTCCGTCGGCGGCTGGGACGTGCGACAGCAGCACACGGCCGACGGCGCGGTCCTCTCGGACCTGGAGAACGGCGTCACGTCGCTGTGGCTGCTCCTCGGCGACGGCGGCATTCCGGTCGCCTCGCTCGGCCGGGTTCTCGACGGCGTGTATCTCGACCTGGCACCCGTCGTCCTGGACGCCGGAAGTGACGTCGAGTCCGCCGCACAGGGGTTGCTGCGGCTGTACGAGGAGCGGGGCGTCGCCAAGGAGGCGGCGCGCGGCAACCTCGGTGCCGACCCGCTGGGCCACGAGGCCCGTACCGGCCGGGGTTACGACTTCGCGCCGGTGGCCGGTCTCGCGCGCACGTGCGCCGAGGCGTACCCGGGGCTGCGGGCGTTGACCGTGGACGCACTGCCGTATCACGAGGCCGGCGGTTCGGCCGCGCAGGAACTGGGCTGTTCGATGGCGACCGCGGTGGCCTATCTGCGGGAGCTGACCGAGGCGGGCCTGCCGGTGGAACACGCCTGCGCCCAGCTGGAGTTCCGGTACGCGGCCACCGCCGACCAGTTCCTGACCGTGGCCAAGCTGCGGGCGGCGCGCCGGCTGTGGGCCCGGGTCACCGAGGTATGCGGAGCCGCGGCCGGACAGGTGCAGCACGCCGTGACCTCGCCGGTGATGATGGCCCGTCGCGACCCCTGGGTGAACATGCTGCGCACGACCGTCGCCACGCTGGCGGCCGGGGTGGGCGGCGCCGACGCGGTGACCGTACTGCCCTTCGACCACTCGCTCGGCCTGCCGGACGCCTTCGCGCGGCGCATCGCCCGCAACACGTCCACGATCCTCATCGAGGAGTCGCACCTGTCCCGGGTCGTCGACCCGGCCGGCGGCTCCTGGTACGTGGAGCGGCTCACCGACGAACTCGCCCATGCGGGCTGGGAGTTCTTCCAGGAGATCGAGCGGACGGGCGGCCAGGCGGCCGGTCTGCGCTCGGGCCGGATCGGCCGGGACCTGGCGAACACCTGGGAGGCCCGCAGCGCGAAGCTGGCCAAGCGGCGCGAGCCCGTCACCGGTGTCAGCGAGTTCCCGAACCTCGCCGAGCGTCCGGTGGAGCGCGAGCCCGCGCCCGTACCCCGGTCCGGCGGGCTGCCCCGGGTAAGGCGCGACGAGTCGTACGAGAGGCTGCGCGCCCGGTCCGACGCCCACTTCGCGGCGACCGGATCCCGCCCGCGGGTCTATCTGGCCGCCCTCGGTCCCGCCGCCGCGCACACCGCCCGCGTCGGCTTCGCCGCGAACCTGTTCCAGGCCGGCGGCATCGAGCCCGTCACGGACGGCTCCTTCGCGGACAGCGGTGCCACCGAGGCCGTCCTCTGCTCCAGCGACGCACTGTACGAGGAACAGGCGGCGACCCTGGCCCAGGAACTCAAGGACGCGGGTGCCTCGCACGTGTTCCTCGCGGGCCGCCCGGGGCAGTACCCGGGAGTCGACGCGTACGTCTTCGCGGGCTGCGACGCCGTCGCCGTGCTCTCCGCCGCCCTCGACCGCATGGGAGTGTCCTGATGGGAATCCCCGACTTCTCCGGGATCGAACTGGGGACCCCGGCCGTGGACGGCGGCGCCGACGAGTGGCGTACGGCCGTCAAACAGGCCACCGGCGGTGACGAACCACTGTGGGAGACCCCGGAGGGCATCGCGGTCAAGCCGCTGTACACGGGCCGTGACCTGGAGGGCCTGGACTTCCTGGGTACCTACCCGGGCATCGCCCCGTATCTGCGCGGCCCTTACCCGACGATGTACGTCAACCAGCCCTGGACGATCCGCCAGTACGCGGGCTTCTCCACCGCCGAGGAGTCCAACGCCTTCTACCGGCGCAATCTGGCGGCCGGCCAGAAGGGCCTGTCGGTCGCCTTCGACCTGCCCACCCACCGCGGCTACGACAGCGACCATCCGCGCGTGACCGGCGATGTCGGTATGGCGGGCGTGGCCATCGACTCGATCCTCGACATGCGGCAGCTCTTCGACGGCATCCCGCTGGACCGGATGACGGTGTCGATGACGATGAACGGCGCCGTGCTGCCGGTGCTCGCGCTCTACATCGTGGCCGCCGAGGAGCAGGGCGTACCGGCGGAGAAGCTGGCCGGGACCATCCAGAACGACATCCTCAAGGAGTTCATGGTCCGCAACACCTACATCTATCCGCCGAAGCCGTCGATGCGGATCATCTCCGACATCTTCGCCTACACCTCGCAGCGGATGCCTCGCTACAACTCCATCTCGATCTCCGGCTACCACATCCAGGAGGCGGGCGCGACGGCCGACCTGGAGCTGGCGTACACACTGGCGGACGGCGTGGAGTACATCCGGGCGGGTCGTGAAGCCGGCCTGGACGTGGACGCGTTCGCGCCCCGGCTGTCGTTCTTCTGGGCGATCGGCATGAACTTCTTCATGGAGATCGCGAAGTTGCGCGCGGCCCGCCTGCTGTGGGCCAAGCTGGTGAGGCAGTTCGACCCGCAGAACGCCAAGTCGCTTTCCCTGCGCACCCATTCGCAGACCTCCGGCTGGTCGCTGACCGCGCAGGACGTGTTCAACAACGTGACGCGTACGGCCGTGGAGGCGATGGCCGCGACGCAGGGCCACACGCAGTCGCTGCACACCAACGCCCTGGACGAGGCGCTCGCACTGCCCACCGACTTCTCGGCGCGCATCGCCCGCAACACCCAGCTGCTCATCCAGCAGGAGTCCGGCACGACCCGGGTGATCGACCCGTGGGGCGGCAGCGCGTACGTCGAGAAGCTGACGTACGACCTCGCCCGCCGGGCCTGGCAGCACATCCAGGAGGTGGAGCAGGCCGGCGGCATGGCCCAGGCCATCGACGCCGGTATCCCCAAGCTGCGGGTGGAGGAGGCGGCGGCCCGCACCCAGGCCCGCATCGACTCCGGTCGCCAGCCGGTGATCGGCGTCAACAAGTACCGCGTCGAGACCGACGAGCAGATCGACGTGCTGAAGGTCGACAACTCCTCGGTACGCGCCCAGCAGATCGCCAAGCTGCGGCGGCTGCGCGCGGAGCGCGACGAGCGGGCCTGCCAGGACGCACTCGACGACCTGACCCGGGCGGCCGGCGGCGACGGCAACCTGCTGGAACTGGCCGTCAGGGCCGCCCGCGCGAAGGCCACCGTCGGGGAGATCTCCGACGCCCTGGAGAAGGTGTACGGGCGCCACGCGAGCCAGATCCGTACCATCTCCGGCGTGTACCGCAACGAAGCCGGAGAGTCCCCGTCCGTGGAACGCACCCGCACCCTGGTGGACGCCTTCGAGGAGGCCGAGGGCCGCCGTCCGCGCATCCTGGTCGCCAAGATGGGCCAGGACGGCCACGACCGCGGCCAGAAGGTGATCGCCACCGCCTTCGCCGACCTCGGCTTCGACGTGGACGTCGGCCCGCTGTTCCAGACCCCGGCCGAGGTCGCCCGTCAGGCCGTCGAGGCGGACGTGCACATCGTCGGTGTCTCGTCGCTGGCCGCCGGGCACCTCACCCTCGTGCCGGCACTGCGGGAGCAACTCGCCGAGGAGGGACGCGAGGACATCATGATCGTGGTCGGCGGGGTGATCCCGCCCCAGGACGTGCCCCTCCTGCTGGAGATGGGCGCGGCGGCCGTCTTCCCGCCCGGGACGGTGATCCCGGACGCGGCGTTCGACCTGGTCGAACGGCTGTCGGCCGGCCTCGGGCACGATCTGTAAGCCCCATGGCCATCGACCTCGACACGTATGTGAAGGGTGTACTCGACGGCAAGCGGGCCCTGGTGGCCCGTGCGATCACGCTGGTCGAGTCCACCCGGCCCGATCACCGGGCGCTGGCCCAGGGGTTGCTGACCGAGCTGCTTCCGCACAGCGGTAAGGCGCGGCGGATCGGCGTCAGCGGGGTGCCGGGCGTGGGCAAGTCGACGTTCATCGACGCGTTCGGCACGATGCTCACCGCGCTCGGCCACCGGGTCGCGGTGCTCGCCGTCGACCCGTCCTCCAGCCGCACCGGCGGCTCGATCCTCGGCGACAAGACGCGGATGGAACGCCTGGCCGTCGACCCGGCGGCCTTCGTCCGCCCCTCCCCGACCTCGGGCACGCTGGGCGGGGTCGCCAAGGCGACGCGCGAGTCGATCGTGGTGATGGAGGCCGCGGGCTACGACGTGGTCCTGGTGGAGACGGTCGGCGTCGGCCAGTCGGAGACCGCGGTCGCCAACATGGTCGACTCCTTCCTGCTGCTCACCCTCGCCCGCACCGGCGACCAGCTCCAGGGCATCAAGAAGGGCGTCCTGGAACTGGCCGACGTGATCGCCGTCAACAAGGCCGACGGCCCGCACGAGCGCGACGCCCGCGCCGCGGCACGGGAACTGGCGGGCGCCCTGCGGCTCATGCACGGCCAGGACGCCGCCTGGACCCCACCGGTCCTCAGCTGTAGCGCCCGCGAGGTGGCCGGCCTGGACACCGTCTGGGACCGCCTCGAACAGCACCGCACCCTGCTCGACTCCACCGGCCGGCTCGCCGCCAAGCGCCGTGAGCAACAGGTCGACTGGACCTGGTCCATGGTCCGCGACGAACTCCTCGGCCGCCTGCACGCCGCCCCGGCGGTCCGGGCCCTGGCACCCGCCCTCGAACAACAGGTCAGGGACGGCGAGTTGACGGCCACACTGGCCGCGGAGCGCATCCTGAAGGTGTTCGGCGGAGAGGAGAACTGAGGGCCTGCTCGCACCCCGAGCAGGCCTGGCAGGCCTGGCAGGCCGAGCAGACCGAGAGGGTGTGCCTCACGCCGTCAGCACTTCCTGGCTGCCTGTCAGGTGTCGTCGACGAAGGCGGGTGAAGGCGGTGGGGCTGGGTCGACGCGGGAGGAAGTCCTTGATGTGCTGCGCACATTCGCGTGGGTCTGCCGCGCCGGTGTCGCACTCCAGGTCGTAGTCGTCGTGGGCGTGGACCCGGTCGTACTGGTGCGCTGCGAGGCCCGGCGGACGGTCCCCCCGGGCCAGCTCACGGCGGACCAGTTCGTCCAGCGGGCAGTGGACGCCGACGAACAGTACGTCCTCGGGCCGCAGCACCGTCAGGCAGTCGAGCAGCCGCCACGGCTCGCTCAGCACATGGTCGACCACGATGTCGTTGCCCGCAGCGGCCATGGCGGCGATCGAGCGGTGAAAGCCCATCCGTGTGCGCCGGAGCGCGGCTTCGAGCTCCTCGGCCTCGAGCTCCCGCTTGCTGCGCATCGCGTTGAAGCCGTCGACCGCCATGTGGAAGAACACGCCGTCGTCCAGGATGTCCAGGAGCTCTCGGGCGATGCTCGACTTCCCCGAGCTGGAGGTGCCGTTGAGGAAGATGATCCGACCAGGTGCCATGTCGGCATGATCACATGCTGCCCGAAACCCTGTTCGGGGAATCTCGAGCTGCCCGACGCGGGGTACACCCGGGTGGAACAGATGGGCACGGTGGCCGGTTCGACCGGACCGGGATCGCCGCCGGTCGATATTCCGTTGGAGCAGGTCGTTTCCGCGCTCCTATAGTGGCGGCCATGCGCGCCTCCTACCCCCGAACCCCACATGTGCCCTGGTCACCGGGCTTTTCCGCGGACGATGTGCGGGCCGGCGGTCTGGGCGGGTTCGTCGGGCGGGAGATCGTCGTCAGCGAGAAGCTCGACGGGGAGAACACGACCCTGTACGCGGACGGGCTGCATGCCCGCTCGCTGGATTCCGCGCACCATCCGTCGCGAGCGTGGGTCAAGGCCCTGCATGGGCGGGTGGGAGCGCGGATACCGGCGGGGTGGCGGGTCTGCGGAGAGAACCTGTACGCGCGGCACTCGATCCCGTACGACGTCCTGGACAGCTACTTCTACGGGTTCTCCGTGTGGGACGAACGCGACCGGTGCCTGGGCTGGGACGAGACCGTGCGGTTCCTGAGTGGGCTGGGCGTGCCGGCGCCGCCGGTGCTGTGGCGGGGGACGTTCGACGAGCGGGCGCTGCGGCGGCTGCGGGTGGAGACCGGGCGGCAGGAGGGTTACGTCGTACGCACCGTCGAGGGCTTCGCGCGGGAGGACTTCGCCGGGCGGGTCGCCAAGTGGGTGCGGCCCGGGCACGTCACGACGGGGACGCACTGGATGCACGCGGCGGTCGTCGCCAACGGGCTCGGACCGGCGGCCGCGCTGTGGGCCGTGCGGTCCGGGGCGGCGCCGGACGCGGTGGCGCTGGCCGGGCACGTGGGCGTGGCGGACGGCGACGCGGACGCCGCCGCCGAGGTGGGTGCGCGGCTGGACGCGCTGGGGCGAAGCGGGGAGGCGCGGCTCGCGGGGGTGCTCGCCGCGCTGCTGCACCGCACGCGACGGGCGTGGCTGATGAGCCGCGCCGCCGGGCCCCTGGGAGTGCCGCTCGCCAGGCGGGTCGCCGACCTGGTGGGGCTGCACACCGCCGTGCACCGGCCGTACCCGGACGCGGAGCGCCGGGCCGGACTCGCGCGGATGTCGTTCGCGGCCGACCTGGCGGTGCTGCACGCCGTGGCGGGGGCGGTCGCGGGGGAAGAGCAGGCGCGGGAGCAGACGCAGTGGTCGGCTCTGCACGCGGAGGAGGCCGGGCTGCTCGGCGAGACGCCGCTCGGGCCGCTGAGGGACGGGCTGCGCCAGGCGCTGGCGGCGGAAGCGATCGGCGGTGCAGTCGGGGACCGGTGCTGGGCGGAGGCCCGGGAGCTGTACGCGCAGGGGCGGGTCTCCACGGTGGAGGAGGCCGTCGCGGCGACGTGGCGGTGGCGGAGCGGGGATTTCCCGCGGCTGGTGCACCTCGTGGGGCCGTCGGGCAGCGGCAAGAGCGCCTTCGCGGCGCGACTCAAGGACGTTTCGGCGCGCGTCGAACTGGACGGGCTGCGTGCGGCGCGTGGCTCGCGGGCGGACCAGAAGGCCAACGCAGAGGTGCTGCGGGAGGGGCTGGAGCGGCTGGACGGAGCGCTCGGCGCCGGTGGCACGGTGGTGTGGGACGCCACGTCGCTCAACCCGCACCAGCGATCCCTGGTGCACTCCGTGGCGCGACGCCGGGACGCGCTGGTCACGCACGCCGTGGTGCTCGCCGACGAGGACGAGCTGCTGCGCCGCAACGCCACGCGCGCGCATCCGGTGCCGGCGGACGTGCTCGCGGGCCAACTGCGCCGGTTCGTACCGCCCTATCCCGGTCAGGCGCACCGCACCTGGTACGTGGGCGCGGACGGGACCGTGGAGGACCGCGACGGCACACTGGACGGGGAGGACGTCTGATGCGTACCAGCGAGGAGATCTATCACCGCGTGCGCTGGGACCCCCGCTTCGACCCCGCGCGGTTCGTGCTCGGCGTCAACCAGCGCGGCGCGGCGCCCAAGCGGGTGCCGCTGCCGATGTTCGTGCCGGGCGGCGAGATCCCGTGGCACCGGGTGCTGTTCGTGGAGGCGGACGGCGAGGTCGTGTGGGACCGCGCCACGGGCGTGGACCGCGTCGACGCGTCCGGCGCCGGCCGGGTCCGCGAGGCACGGCGGCTGCGGGCGCCCTTCTTCACGGCACGGCCGCCGCACGCGTGGGACGCGTCCGCCGGCCGTTGGATGCCCGCGGCGTCCGCCCAGGGGGAGACGGGGCGGGACCGGGTACGGGTGCTGACCTGGAACACCCTGTGGGACCGCTACGACAGCGACCGCATCGACACCGCCCTGCGCCGCCCGCTGCTGTTGGAGGCGCTCGAGCGCGCCGACGCGGACGTCATCGCCCTCCAGGAGGTCGAGGCGGAGCTGCTGGCCATGCTGCTGGACGCCGCGTGGGTACGAACCCACTACACCGTCGGCACCGACCCCTACGGGAAGGACGTCGACGACTGCGGTCTCCTCCTGCTCAGTCGGCTGCCGGTGCGGGAGGCGGCCCTGCACGTCCTCGGCCACCACAAGGCGGTCACCGCCGTCGTCGTGGACACGGTGTCCGGACCGCTGACCGTGGCCGCCACCCATCTGACGAGCGACCATTCCGAGGACGGGCCGACCCGGCGCGGCGCCGAACTGACCCGGCTCGCCGAGGGGCTGTCCGGTGTGGCGGGCGGCCTGGTCCTGGTCGGCGACTTCAACGACGGCGGCCTCGGCCCGGCGCGCACGCTCGGCATGCGCGACGCCTGGACCGAGACGCACGGGCCGCACGATCACACGCCCACCTTCGATCCCGGCGTCAATCCGCTGGCCGCCGTCTCGTCCCTGTCGGGCCGCGTCTCCCGTCTCGACCGCGTCTTCGTCCGCCCCGGCGACGGTCCGCGCGTCACCGGGGCGGCACTGCTGGGCGACGCGCCCACCACGGCGGGGCTGTACGTCTCCGACCACTACGGGGTCGCCGCCGACCTGCACTGCGGCGCCGACGCGCCCGTCGACGTGCTCGACGTCGCGCCGACACCTCGTACGGCACTGGCCTGGGTCCCTCCGCGCGAACTGTGGCCGGCGGTCCAGGACGTGCGCCGCGACCACGACGTGCAGATCCGGCGCTGGCCGCCGCACGTGAACGTGCTGTTCGGGTTCGTCCCCGAGTCGGACTTCGAGCGGGCGGCCCCGCTGCTGGCCACGGCGGCCGCGCAGGTCGCGCCGTTCACCGCGCGGCTGGAGGGGCTGCACACCTTCGGCCACCGGGACGGCGCCACGGTGTGGCTGGACCCGGCGGCCGACGACGACACGCCGTGGGCGGAGCTGTGGCAGGCACTCGAGCGGCGCTTCCCGCGCTGTCGCGGACGCCACGACGGATTCACCCCGCACCTGAGCCTCGGCCGGACCGGCGACCCGCAGGCCGTCGCCGTCGACTGCGCGGCCCGTCTCTCCCCGATGAGCGCGCGGATCGGCGAACTGGTCCTGCTGTCCCGGCGGGGCGACGAACCGATGCGACCGCGGGCCACGGTCGCCCTCGGCACCGGCGAGGTGCGGTGGCTCCCCGAGCCCGCCCTCGGCCGGCCCGACCGGGGGTGGGAGGAGTGGGCCGCGCCCGCCGCCGACGCGGCCGTCCTGCCCGCCACGGACGACGCGGCGGCCGAGCAGGTCGTGCGGCGCCTGACGGACGCGCTCGGCGAGGGTGTCGTCCGCCTCGCGGGGTCGCGGCACCTGGGCTGCGCGCTTGCCGGATCCGATGTGGACGTCGTCGCGGCGCTGCCCGGCGCCGTGGACCTCGCGGCCGTGCGGGAGCGGGTCACGGCGGCGCTGCCGGGCGCCGAGCGGATGCGGGAGGTCGTCGGCGCGCGCGTGCCGGGGCTGCGGTTCCACGTCGGCGGGCTCGACGTGGATCTGGTGGTCGTGGCCACGGGGTCGATGCCGGCGAAGGACGCGACGGCCCGGCGGGCCGAACTGGGGGAGGCCGCGGCGATCGCGCTCAGCTCGGTCTCCGACGCGGAGGCTGTCCTGACGGCCGTGGGCGCCCACCGAAGGCCGCAATTCGTGGTGCTGGCACGAGGAGTGAAGGCGTGGGCGCGGGCCCGCGGCCTGGACGGGGCACCCTTCGGCGGCCTGCCCGGAGTGGCGTGGGCGGTGCTCGCGGCCCTCACGGTCCGCCGGTCCCCGGACCTCGTGGACTCCGGCGAGCTGCTGCGACGGTTCTTCGGCACTTGGGCCGCGTGGGACTGGCGGGAGCCCGTCGGTCTCACCCCGGAGGGTCGCGAGACCGACGCGGCCGTGACCGTGCTGACGCCCAGCGCTCCCGTGCGCTCCTGCACCGAACAGGTCGGCCCACACGGCCGGGACCTGCTGAGTCAGGAGCTCTACAGGGCCTGGGAGACAGTGGAGGCCGCGGCCGCCTCCGGGACGGATCCCTGGCCCGAGCTCCTCTGCCCGCCGCCCCTGCACCGACGGCACGCGGCATGGGCCGTCGTGACGGTCCCGCGCCGGCAGGAGGAGGTCTTCGACGAGCTCAACGGGCGCGTACGCGGACGTATGCGCGCGCTGCTCAGGGCGCTGGAGGAGGCGGGGGTGCAGGACGCGCACGCCTGGCCGCGGCCCCTGGCCCCCGGGCCCACGTCCGCCGAGGGACCCGCGAGCGCGCGCTACGCCATCGGGCTGGGGCACACACCGCTCGACGCGGAGCGGCTCGCGGGCATCGCCGGACGGTGGGGCACCGGCCTGCCGGGCGTGCGGGTGACATGGGTCGAGGGCGGGGCGATTCCCACCGTGCGCTGACGTACGACGACGGCCGTCGCGCCGGGCACTTCCGCGTCCACGTAAGGCTGCGCACGGCGCATCGCCCGCCGCGCAGCAGATCCTCGAGGTCCGGCAGGGGGTCGAGGGCGGGGCGTCCGGGCGGGAAAGTGTCAAGGCCCCTGGCTGAGAGGCGCATCGACCCAGCGGCGATAGGCGTCCACGTCGACGTTGCTGCCGCACACGATGGTGACCACGTGCCGGCCGGCGAAGCGGTCACGGTCTTCGAGGATCGCCGCGATGCCGAGCGCGGCCGACGGTTCGACGACGAGGCCGGCGTGGTCGAGGAGCATCCTCATACCGGCGATGATCGACGCCTCCTCGACCAGGACGGCGTCGTCAGCGACCAGGAGGAGGTCGTTCAGGACGGCCGGGATGGGGCGCCGGCCGGCGACCCCGTCGGCGATGGTGTCGGTCGAGTCGGTGGTGACGACGCTCCGTCGGCGCCACGAGTGGGTCATCGCCGGTGCGCCCAGCGGCTGGACGCAGATCACCTCGACTTCGGGTGCCAAGGCCTTCATCACATGGCCCACCCCGGTGGCCAGGGCCCCGCCGCCGAGAGCGATCAGGACGGTGTCGAACGACGGCACGGTGTCCACCAGTTCCAGGCCGATGGTCGCCGCGCCCTCGCAGGTCTCGATGTCCAGACTGTCCTCGACCAGCCGGATGCCGTCGTACCGCGCGACAGCCGCCGCCCGCTCGCGAGCCATCTCGAAGTCGCCGTCCACCAGCTCCAACCCGGCGTCCAACGCGCGGATGCGATCAAGCTTGGCCGCAGGCGCGCAGCGGGATGCCACGACGGTCACGTCGAGCCCCCGGCCGCGACCGGACCAGGCGAGGGCTTGGCCGAGGTTGCCCGCGCTGGCGCACACCACGGCTCGGGGGCCATGGTCGGCGAGCAGGCTCGCGACGACCTCGGTGCCGCGGGCCTTGAAACTCCGGACGGGGTTCGCCGTTTCGAGCTTGATGCTCACGGTGCACCCGAGGGAGGGCTCCAGCGCCTCGCAGCGGTAGAGCGGAGTGTCGAGGAAAACCGGGTCGATCATCCGGCGAGCCGCCCGGATACGAGCGATGTCGAGGCGCGTCTCCTGCACGACATGGCAGCGTAGTGCCGTCGGCGCTGCGCCATCGAGCAATTGTCCATTCCTGCGGGTCGGTTGAGCTCGATCCGGCTGCGTGAGCCTCGGGGCGCTCGACGACGTGGGCCGGGTGGACCCGGCCCAGCGGACACTTGAGGAGAACCATCTCCTCCGCTTGTCCGTACTATCTCTCCATCAGTGCTCTGCACAGGGCTTTGCAGTGTGTGCCCGGCAGGCATCAACCCGCCCGGACGGCGGGCTCGGCAGGTCCGTCGACTGCCGCCTCACACCGAGGAAAGGTTGTGCGCTTCATGTCCGAGAACGCTTCCGCCACCGAACTCACCTCGCAGTACACCGCTCAGGTGACCGCCGACCTGGAACGCAACACCAAGGAGCAGGAACGTGTCGGCGCGGAAATCGCCGCCCTGCAAGAGCAGCTGGCATCCCTCCAGCGGGACCACACGGTGCTCGTCAGCATCCAGCAGGCCATCGACGCGGTGCCGGCGCCCGACACGACGGCACAGCCGCCGGCCACGTCCGTGCCCGCCCCGCGCAAGAAGGCCGCCCGATCCGGCCCGGGCAAGCGGACACAGCCGAGGAAGAAGACCGCCGCCCAGCCCGCCCGGCCGACCGGGAAGGCGGCCGGCAACCCGAGCGCGGGCAAGGCCGAAGTCGCGCAGACGGCGCAGCCGACCCTGGTCGACCTGGTCCGCCGCCACCTCACCGAGCAGAGCGAACCGCGCTCGGCAGCGGAGATCGCCACCGCCCTCGGCCAGGCCCACCCTGAACGCGCCATCAAGACCACCGTGGTGCGCACCACCCTCGAAGGCCTCGTCGCCAAGACCCAGGCACAGCGCTCCAAGCAGGGCTCGTCCGTCTTCTACACCGCCGCCGACTCATCCCCGTCCGCCGCAACCGCACAGACCGAGGAACAGCCCGCGCCGGCCCACGCATGACACCCTCCGTTCCGTGTCTCGGAGGATGTCGAGAACGGCCTGCTGGAACTGGAGGGCAGAGGACCGATCGAGGAGCGCCGGGTGGAGCGTGTCATCGGGATCGACGACGTCCCACAGGACGTCGTGATGCTGCCACCTCCCCATCATTTCTACAGTGATGTAGATTCGATTCGGTGCGACCGCACACGACATCTCGGCCGGTCTCGACCAGTCTCAAGCAGGAGGAAGACAGTGGGAGTTTCCCTGTCCAAGGGTGGCAACGTATCCCTGAGCAAGGAGGCGCCGGGCCTGACCGCGGTGCTGGTCGGCCTGGGCTGGGACGTGCGTACGACCACGGGCACCGACTACGACCTCGACGCCTCCGCCCTGCTCCTGGACGCGTCGGGCAAGGTCCTGTCCGATCAGCACTTCGTCTTCTACAACAACCTGAAGAGCCCGGACGGTTCGGTCGAGCACACCGGCGACAACCTCACCGGTGAGGGCGAGGGCGACGACGAGTCGGTCAAGGTGAACCTCGCCGCCGTGCCCGCCGAGATCGACAAGATCGTCTTCCCGGTCTCCATCCACGACGCCGAGAACCGCGGCCAGAGCTTCGGCCAGGTCCGCAACGCGTTCATCCGCGTCGTCAACCAGGCGGGCGGCCAGGAGATCGCACGCTACGACCTCTCCGAGGACGCCTCCACCGAGACCGCGATGGTCTTCGGCGAGCTGTACCGCAACGGCGCGGAGTGGAAGTTCCGGGCCGTGGGCCAGGGTTACGCCTCCGGGTTGGCCGGCATCGCCGCCGACTTCGGCGTCAACGTCTGACCGGGGCGGACTCGTCATGTTCGGACTGAGCGAATTCGCCATCATCCTCGTCGTCGTCATTGCCGTCCTGGCCGCCAGGAAGCTGCCCGAACTGGCCCGTTCCGCCGGAAAGTCGGCGCGCATCCTGAAGGCGGAGGCGCGGGCGGCCGAGGAGGAGCCGTCGCCCGGTGGGGAGAGTCGACACCCCGGCTGATCCGTCGAGCCCGAACACCTGGTGGCCGCCGTCCGGTTGATCCGCACCGGAGACGCCCTCCTCTCCCCGTCCATCACCCGCCGTCTGGTGGAGCGTCACGGCAGAGGCGGGCACGGGCACCGTGCGGGCGGCGAACACCGGGAAGGCAGCCGGCCCGCACCGGCCGCCGGGACCGGCGATCGCCACCCCGACCTGACCGCGCTGACCCCGCGCGAACTCGAAGTCCTGGGTCTGCTCGCCCAGGGTCTGAGCAACACGGAACTCGCCGCCCGGCTCCACCTGTCCGAGACGACCGTCAAGACACACGTCTCCCGCATCCTGGCGAAGCTCCGACTGCGCGACCGCGTCCAGGCGGTGATCGTCGCCTACCGGACGGGACTGGTCAGCCCCACCCGACTGATCTAGGGCCTGTCGTTCCGGTGTGCTCGTTGAGTATCCGTACTCAGGCGCGATCCTCGCCCGCGGCACGACACTGGGGCTCCGATCGCCCATACCGGAGGTTCCCTCGTGTTCAGCCGTGCCGTCATCGCCCTGACACCGTTCTTCGGGCGGCTCACCGTCACCAGTGAGATCAAGCTGCGCCTGCCCGCGGGGACCCTCTTCGTGGCCAACCACGACTCCATGGCCGACCCCGCCGTCGTCATGGCCGCGCTGCGGCGGCTGGAGCTCGAGCCGGTGGTGATGGCGACCGCGGGGCTGTGGCGCATACCGCTGCTCGGCAGGGCGCTGAGCCGTGACGGTCACATCCCGGTCCACCGCCGTACGGCGCACGCGGCGCTGGCTCTCGACGCCGCCGCCGAGGCGCTGGCCGGCGGCCGGCACGTGCTCCTCTACGGCGAGGGCCGACTGCCGCGCCGCAGGGACGCGGCGGCCACCGCGCCCGAGCCGTTCCGTACCGGGCTCGCCCGTCTGGCGCAGGCGACCGGCGCGCTGGTGGTGCCGGTGGGCCACGCGGGCGCCCGGCGGATCGCCTCGGGGTCGGCCGCGAAGCAGCTGGCGGGCACGTTGACGGCGCCGGTCAGGCGTCCGCACTGCCACGTCCACCTCGGGGCACCGCTGCGGCTGCCCGCGGAGACGGAACGCGGCACGGCGGCCGCCCGACTCGCCGTCACCGCGGCCTGGCGAACGGCGGCCCGCGCCGTGGGCGAACACCCGAGGTAGTCACGGACGGACCCCGGAAAGGGTCAGGGTCGAACACTCGCCCCCGATGCGGTCACGCTCGGACACCCGAAGCGGCCACGGCCCACGGCCCGGCACCCGGCCCCGAAGCGGCCGTCACCGCTCCGCGGGCGGTGGCGCCGTGCTCTGTCGCAGCACCAGCCGCGTCGGTACGAGCGTCGTTCCGTGTTCCGAGCCGTCCGGACGCATCTTGCGCAGCACGGCCTGGACGCAGAGCCGGCCGACCTCGGCGAAGTCCTGGTGCAGGGTGGTGAGCGGGGGCAGGAAGGAACCCGCCTCGGGGATGTCGTCGAACCCGATCACGCTGACGTCCTCGGGCACCCGGCGCCCGCCTTCGTGCAGGGCGCGCAGCAGGCCCAGGGCCATCTGGTCGTTGGCCGCGAAGACGGCGGTGCAGTCCTCGCGGGCGGCCAGCTCGCGGCCGGCCAGGTAGCCGGACTCCGCCGACCAGTCGCCCCTGACCAGGGGCGGCGCGGTGCGGCCCGCCTCGGTGAGGGCGGCCCGCCAGGCGTCCGCGCGGCGCTGCGCCGCGAACGAGCCCTCGGGACCGCCGAGATGCCAGACGGTCCGATGGCCCAGGTCGAGCAGATGCTGGACAGCGGTCCTGGTGCCGCCCGCCTGGTCGGTGTCCACGACGGTGTAGTGGTCGCCGGCGTCGGAGTCCACGACCACGACCTGGACGTGCGGCGGGAGTTTCACGGTGGCCGCGTCCAGCAGGTGGACCTCCATGATGACGATCACCGCGTCGACGGCCAGTTCCTCCAGCCGGGAGAACGCGCCGCGCACCTCGTCGGTGGTGGGCACGGCCACCGGGAGCAGGGTCACCGCGTAGCCCTCGGCGGCCGCCGAGGTCGCGATCGCCTCCAGGGTGCGCACATTGCCGGTCGTGGACAGCGTGAACGTGATGACGCCGATCGTGCGGAACTCACCGCGCTTGAGGGCGCGGGCGGCGCTGTTGGGCCGGTAGCCGAGTTCCTTCATGGCCTCGAGTACCTGCTGCCGGGTCTCCTCGTTCACACCCGCGTAACCGTTGGAGACCCGCGAGACGGTCTGCGAGGACACCCCGGCGAGCCGCGCGACGTCCGCCATGGAGGCCGTGGCCCGGGTGCGTCCCGGCGCTTTGGCCGGTGATCTTTCAGCCATGTCCACTCGGTGTGCCCACCTCTCTGTCGGCGCAGGTGCCACGGTCTCCCCGGAGGACCCTTGACCATCGTTATCGGGGCAGTGTAGACATGCCGCCATCAGATGTTTACGTAAACATAACAGCTTGCCGAGCCTCTTGCGTGGCTGATGTTTACGTAAACATCATGGTGGCGGTGGGGCGTTCGGAAATCTCCGCGCAACATCGCCCCGGTTCCAGGACTGGACGAGCGAGGAACGACATGACGACGCTGCAACCGCCGGTGGCCGCCGAGCCGCGGCCGGCACCTCCTCCGGCGAAAGGGGACCGCCGCTCCTGGACGGGGTGGGGTTTCATCGGTCCCTTCGTGGCCGTGTTCGCCCTGGTCTTCCTGGCCCCGATCGTGTACTCGATCTATCTGAGCCTCTTCCGTGACCAGCTCATCGGCGGCAACCAGTTCGTCGGCCTGGACAACTACACGCGAGCCCTCCAGGACGACGCGTTCTGGTCGGCGGTCGGCCGGGTGGCACTCTTCCTGGCGATCCAGGTGCCGATCATGCTGGGCATCGCCCTGCTGGTCGCGCTGGCGCTGGACAGCGGCCGGCTCTACGGCAAGAGCTTCTTCCGGATCACGATCTTCCTGCCGTACGCCGTGCCCGCCGTGGTCGCCACCCTGATGTGGGGCTTCATGTACGGCACCAAGTACGGCCTGGTGGGCGACATCAACTCCGCGTTCGGTGTCTCACTGCCCGACCTGCTCTCCCCCGGCTGGGTGCTCGCCTCCATCGGCAACATCGTGACCTGGGAGTTCGTCGGGTACAACATGCTGATCTTCTACTCGGCGCTGCGGGTCATCCCGACCTCGCTGTACGAGGCGGCGGAGATCGACGGCGCCGGCCAGTGGCGGATCATCAGCTCGATCAAGCTGCCCGCGATCCGGGGCGCGCTCGTCATCGCGACGATCTTCTCGATCATCGGCAGCTTCCAGCTCTTCAACGAGCCGAGCATCCTGCGTCCGCTGGCGCTGAACTCCATCACCACGGACTACACGCCGAACTTCTACACGTACTCGCTGTCCTTCAACGGCCAGCAGCACAACTACTCCGCGACGGTGGCCATCATCATGGGCGTCATCACGATGATCGTCGCCTACGCCGTCCAGCTGCGCGGCATGCGCAAGGGAGCGTGACCCGATGAGCACCTCTGTCACCGCCTCCCCCGTGAAGAACACCGCCCCGAGGCTACGAACCCCCCGTAAGAAGCACACCCCGGGCAAGCCGAAGCGCAATGTGCTGTTGACGGTGCTGATGGCCCTGATGGCCGTCTACACCGTGGTGCCGCTGATCTGGCTGGTCATCAACGCCACGAAGACCCAGTCGGGCCTGGCCGACTCCAACGGCCTGTGGTTCGCCCACGACTTCGCCCTGTGGGACAACATCCGGACCACCTTCACCTACCACGACGGCATCTTCGGCCGCTGGTTGCTGAACACCCTGCTGTACGTGGTGCTCGGTGCGGGCGGCGCGACACTGTTGGCCGTGCTGGGCGGGTACGCACTGGCGAAGTTCCAGTTCCCCGGCAAGCGTGCGATCTTCGCCGTGGTGATCGGCGCGGTGGCCGTGCCGGCTACGGCGCTCGCCGTGCCGACCTTCCTGATGTTCAGCAAGATGGGGCTGACCGACACCCCGTGGGCGGTGATCATCCCGTCGCTCGTGTCGCCGTTCGGCCTCTATCTGATGTGGGTGTTCGCCGCGGAGGCGATCCCGACCGAGCTGCTGGAGGCGGCCCGGATGGACGGGGCGAGCGAGGTGCGGACCTTCTTCCAGGTCGCGCTGCCGCTGCTGGCCCCCGGAATCGTGACCGTGCTGCTGTTCACCACGGTCGCCACCTGGAACAACTACTTCCTCCCGCTGATCATGCTGAAGGACCCGGACTGGTACCCGCTGACGCTGGGTCTGAGCGCCTGGAGCTCCCAGGCACAGACCATCGGTGGCGACGTGATCTTCAACCTGGTGATCACGGGGTCCCTGCTCACCATCCTCCCGCTGATCGCCGCCTTCCTGTTCCTCCAGAAGTACTGGCAGTCCGGCCTCGCCGCCGGAAGTGTCAAGGAGTGACCTGGGCAGCGCCCCCAAGCCCCACATTTGAGCACCACCGGCACCACCCCCACCCTCACCTGTCCCACCCACGAAGAAGTGGAAGCAGCCCCATGCGCAGAACAACGAGCCGCATCCTGCGCGGCATCGCCCTCGTCTCCACCCTCGCCCTGGGCGTCACCGCCTGCGGCGGCTCGGACGACGACTCCGACACGAAGGCCGTCTCCGCCGGCGACATCCAGGCTGCCCTGGACAAGGGCGGCGACATCACGGTCTGGGCCTGGGAGCCCACCCTGAAGACCGTGGCCGCCGACTTCCAGAAGAAGTACCCGAAGGTCAAGATCAACCTGGTCGGTGAGCGCTCCGGCGACAAGCACTACACCGCGCTGTCCAACGCGATCTCGGCCGGCAAGGGCGTCCCGGACGTCGCCCAGGTCGAGTACTTCGCGCTCGGCCAGTACTCCCTGACCAAGGGCCTGACCGACCTGGCCCCCTACGGCGCCGACAAGCTCGCCTCCAAGTACACGCCCGGCCCGTGGAACGCGGTCAGCGACGGCGACAAGGTCTACGGCCTGCCGATGGACTCGGGCCCGATGGCGCTGTTCTACAACAAGACGGTCTTCGACAAGTACAAGATCGCCGTCCCGACCACCTGGGACGAGTACCTGGACGCGGCCCGCAAGCTCCACAAGGCCGACCCGAAGGCCTACATAGCCAACGACCTCGGTGACCCTGGCTTCACCACCTCCCTGCTGTGGCAGGCCGGTTCGCGCCCCTACAAGGTCGACGGCACCAAGGTCGCCATCAACTTCGACGACGCGGGCGCCAAGAAGTTCGAGACGGTCTGGCAGAAGCTGATCGACGAGAAGCTGCTCGCCCCGGTCAACGGCTGGACCGACGACTGGTACAAGGGCCTGGGCGACGGCACCATCGCCACCCTGGCCACCGGTGCCTGGATGCCCGCCAACTTCACCACCGGCGTCCCGAACGCCAAGGGCCAGTGGCGCGCGGCGGCGATGCCGGCCTGGACCGCGGGCGACAAGGCGAGCGCGGAGAACGGCGGCAGCTCGCTGGCCGTCCCGGCGCTGGCCAAGAACAAGGAACTCGCCTACGCCTTCACCGAGTACGCCAACGCCGGTGCCGGTGTCGCCTCCCGGGTCAGCGAGGGTGCCTTCCCCGCCACCAAGGCGGAGCTGGAGTCGGCCGCGTTCCAGAGCAAGAAGTTCGACTACTTCGGCGGCCAGGAAGCGAACAAGATCTTCGCCGAGTCCGCAGCGAACGTGGCGAGCGACTGGTCGTACCTCCCGTTCCAGCCGTACGCCAACTCGATCTTCAACGACACCGTCGGCAAGGCCTACGTCTCCGGCACCAAGCTGGCGGACGGTCTGAAGGCCTGGCAGGACGCCTCGATCAAGTACGGCGAGGAGCAGGGCTTCACCGTCGAGAAGTAGTCCGCCGGCAGTCGGCAGACATTCGACACGCACTCGACAGGCAGTCGAGAAGCACAAAACGCCGGGCGGCGCGGCACCCGGGCCGCGCCGCCCCCGTGCACCACCTTCGGAAGGACCGCCATGATCTCCACCCTCCAGTCCCGCATGCTGCGCGGGGCGGACGGTGACCCCGCTCCGCGTCTGGCGTACGGCGCCGACTACAACCCCGAGCAGTGGCCCCGGGACGTGTGGGAGGAGGACGTGCGGCTTATGCGGGAGGCCGGCGTCACCGTCGTCTCCGTGGGGATCTTCTCCTGGGCCCGGATCCAGCCGGGTCCGGACACCTGGGACTTCGGCTGGCTCGACGAGGTCATGGACCTGCTGCACGCAGGCGGGATCGGCGTCGACCTGGCCACCGCCACCGCCTCCCCGCCGCCCTGGCTCACCACCGCCCACCCGGAGATCCTGCCGGTCACGGCGAACGGCGAGACGCTCTGGCCGGGCGCCCGCCAGCACTGGCGGCCCACCTCTGCCGTCTTCCGTGAGTACGCCCTGCGCCTGGTCCGGAAGATCGCCGACCGCTACCGGGACCACCCGGCGCTCGTCGCCTGGCACGTCTCCAACGAGCTGGGCTGCCACAACATCTACGACTACTCGGACGACGCGGCCCGCGCCTTCCGGGTCTGGCTGCGTGCCCGCTACGGGTCGCTCGACGCCCTCAACCACGCCTGGGGCACCGCTTTCTGGTCGCAGCGCTACAGCGACTGGGAGCAGATCCTGCCGCCCCGGCTGGCCGCCTCGCACCCCAACCCGACCCAGCAGCTGGACTTCAAGCGGTTCTCCTCGGACGCCCTGAAGGACCACCTGATCGCCGAGCGGGAGATCCTGAAGGAGATCACGCCCGACGTCCCGGTCACCACGAACTTCATGGTGATGGGCAACACCAAGGGCATGAACTACCCGGACTGGGCGAGCGAGATCGACTTCGTCTCCAACGACCACTACGTCCACCCCGGCCCGCAGGACCGCGACGAGCTGTCCTTCTCCGCGAACCTCACCAGCGGCATCGCGGCCGGCCGGCCCTGGTTCCTGATGGAGCACTCCACCAGCGCCGTCAACTGGCAGCCCGTCAACGTGGCGAAGCGGCCCGGCGACCTGGCCCGTGACTCGCTGCTGCACGTGGCGCACGGCGCGGACGCGGTGTGCTTCTTCCAGTGGCGGCAGTCGGCGGCCGGCGCCGAGAAGTACCACTCGGCGATGGTCCCGCACGCCGGGGCCGACAGCGACCTGTTCCGCGCGGTGGCCGACCTCGGCGCCACGCTCAAGGCCCTTGCCCCGGTGGCGGGTTCGGAGCGGGAGTCGGCGGCCGTCGGCATCCTCTACGACTGGGAGTCGTGGTGGGCCAGTGAGCAGGACTCCCACCCCACCACCCTGCTGGACTACCGGCAGGAGGCGCTCGACTGGTACTCGGCGCTGCTCGACCTCGGCGTCCGCGCCGACCTCGTCACCACCCGCGCCGACCTCTCCCGGCACCAGGTGCTGATCGCGCCCGTGCTGCACATGGTGCCGGCCGAACTGGCCAAGGACCTCACGCGCTACGCCGAACAGGGCGGCCACCTCGTCACCACGTACTTCTCCGGGGTCGTCGACGAGAACGACCACGTCTGGCTCGGCGGATACCCGGGCGCCCTGCGCGACCTGCTCGGTATCCGTATCGAGGAGTTCGGTCCGCTGCTCGCCGGGGAGTCCGTGGAACTGGACGACGCCACCTCGGGCAGCGTGTGGACCGACCGGATCACCGTCACCGACGGCGACACCGAGGTGCTGGCGCACTACCGCACCGGTGTGCACGCCGGACGCCCCGCCGTCACCCGGCGCCCGACCGGCGGCGGTTCGGCCTCCTACGTCTCCACCCGGCTCGGCGTCGACGGGCTCACCTCGCTGCTGCCCCGGCTGCTGGAGCCGGCCGGGGTCGGCAGTGAACTCCCGGCGGACGTCCGGGGGTCGGTCGAGCTGACCGTCCGGCGCGGCGCCGAGGGACGGTTCCTGTTCCTGGTCAACCGGACCGACGACACGGTACCGGTGACCGGGCTGGACGGAGAGGTGCTGGTCGGCACCGGCGGCACGGAGGGCGCCCTCGTCCTCGGGCCGCGGGAGGTCGCCGTACTGCGCCGGCCCGGCGGCTGACGTCACACACCCGCACCACCCACGACTCCTCGGCACGGCACGCACCCGTACCGAGGGCCATCCCCTCCTGTCCGCGCGGCAGGAGGGGCCCACCACAGCGACCGCACCGCAGTTGGGAGCACAGATGGCACGCCGTACCCGCAGCAGACGGAACCTCGGGGCCGCCGCACTCACCGCGCTGGCCACCGGGGCCGCCCTCCTCAGCGTCCCCGTGCAGGCGCACGCCGAGGCCGCCGTCACCGTGACGCCGGATCCGTCGTACCAGCAGCAGAAGTTCGAGGGCTGGGGCACCAGCCTGGTCTGGTTCGCCAATGCCACCGGGGACTATCCCCCGGCGATCCGCGAGAAGCTCGCCAAGTTGCTCTTCGGCGACGACGGCCTCGCGCTGAACATCGCCCGGTACAACATCGGCGGCGGCAACGCCCCGGACGTCACGGACTATCTGCGGGCCGGCGGTGCCGTCGAGGGCTGGTGGAAGGCGCCCGAGGGCACCACCCGCGAGGACACCGACTGGTGGAGCGCGGACGACCCGGCCGACTGGAACAAGGACGCCGACGCCACCCAGCGCTGGTGGGTGGACCGCATCAAGAAGGACATCACCCACTGGGAGACGTTCAGCAACTCCCCGCCGTGGTTCATGACCGAGAGCGGTTACGTTTCCGGCGGCTTCAACGCCAACACCGACCAGCTGAAGGCCGACTCCGTCGACGACTTCGCCGCCTACGTGGCGGGCGCGACCAAGCGGCTGGAGAAGGCCGAGGGCATCAAGGTCGACACCGTCGACCCGTTCAACGAGCCCAACACCGGTTACTGGGGCACCCGGCTCGACGCGAACGGTCAGCCCGTCGGCGGCCGCCAGGAGGGCGCCCACATCGGCCCCGAGCTCCAGCAGAAGGTGCTCGCCGCGCTGGCGCCCGCGCTGAAGAAGGCGAAGACGAAGGCGCAGATCTCGGCGATGGACGAGACCAACCCGTCCATCTTCGCGACGAACTGGAACTCCTACTCGCAGGCCTCCAAGGACCTCGTCGACCAGATGAACGTCCACACCTACGGCACCGGGCAGCGCACCACCGTGCGCGACCTCGCCAAGGCCGCCGACAAGCCGCTGTGGATGAGCGAGGTCGAGGGCGACTGGGGCGACGGGCAGAGCTTCACGGACATGCGTCCGGGCCTCGGGCTCGCCCAGCAGATGGTGAACGACCTGCGTGAACTGGAGCCCACCGCCTGGGTGTTCTGGCAGCCGGTCGAGGACTACGACAACATGAAGCCGGGCGGTGAGTCCGCGAAGGGCGGCAACTGGGGCTCCATCCAGCTCCCGTTCAGCTGCACCAGCGCGGACACCCTCCAGTCCTGCCCGATCTACACCAACACCAAGTTCGACACGGCCCGGAACTTCACGCACTTCATCAAGCCCGGCGACAAGCTGATCAAGGTGGACGACACCTCCAGCGCCGCCGCCGTGACCCAGGACGGCAAGGGCGCCTCGGTCGTCCACGTCAACAGCACCACCGAGGCCCGTACGGTCACCATCGACCTGTCCAAGTTCCGCAGCGTCAAGGGCAGCGCGACCGTCACGCCCACGGTGACCAGCGCCGACGGCAAGCTCAAGCAGCAGGCCCCGGTCAAGGTCGTCGACGGCAGGGCCACCTACACCGTCCCCGCCCAGTCCGTGACCTCCTTCGCCGTCAAGGGCGTCTCCGGCGTCGCGAAGAACGCGGGGCTGTTCAGCAAGGGCCACTCCTACACGCTGACCGGCGTGCAGAGCGGCAAGGCGGTCACCGTCGGGGCCAACGGTACGAACCTGGTCATCGGCTCGGCCAACGGCACCACCGCGCAGCAGTGGCAGCTGGACGCCCGGTACGGCAAGACGGGCGCCCGCCAGCACTACGTCTTCGCCAACCCGGCCGAGGGCGAGCGCCTCGCCGTCCGCGACAACGTGCCGGTGGTCGAACCCGACACCGGCAAGCGTGACCCGGCCACCGAGTGGATCATGTCCACCACCGGCGACGGGACCTGGACCCTGGTCAATGTGGCCACCGGACGCCTCCTCGAGGTCGGCGGCCAGGCGACCAACGAGGGCGCGGCCGTCACGACCTGGCAGGCCAACTCCGGTTCCAACCAGCGCTGGAGGGTCACGGACGTGACTCCGTAGCTCCTGTCAGTCCACGTCCTCCTGGCCCGTCGTCTCCGCCCGCATCGCGATCGTCGTGATGCGGGCGGAGTGCTGTGCGGGGGCGGGGGCCGGGATCCGCTCCAGGACCCCGCCCGCGAAGACGTCGTACAGCGGCAGGGTCTCGAGGTGGACATAGCCGATGTGGCAGTCGCAGACGGCGAGCGGGCAGGGGCGGGGGCGCAGGGCGGCGCGGTACGAGCCGTCGTAGAGGTTGCCGAGTTCCGCGCGGACGAAGTGGCAGCGCCGCACGGTGCCCTCGCCGTCGACCGAGATCACCGAGTCGCCGGTGCGGCAGGGCAGGCCGGCGCTGGTGTGCGGGTGGCGGCTGTACGGGAAGAGCGGGTCGAGGGCGGTCCACCGGTCGGCCTCGGCGTCCTCGTAGGTGTGGCCCTCGGCGGCGTTGATCCACAGATAGACGTGCGGGGGCAGGTCGGCGCGCAGCCGGCGGGCCGCGTCGAGGTGCTCGGGCAGTCCGACGACGCCGACGCTGAAGCGGATGCCCCGCTCCGACAGTTCGCGGCACTTGCCGAGGAAGCGGTCGTACGGCGTCTGGCCCGGGTGGTACGTGCACCACAGGGCCAGGGTGTCGGGATCGGCCTCGGCGAGCCAGTCGGTGCGGCAGCTGAGGTTGGTCTGGATGGCGACCCGGCGGATGTGCGGGAGGTGGGAGAGGTCGGCGAGGGTGCGCCGGTACCAGGAGCGGACCAGCCCCTCGCCCCACGGGGTGAAGAGGAGGGAGAGCCGGTCGTCGGTGCGGGCCGCGGCCCACTGCGCGAACCGTTCGAGGGCGGCCCGGTCGGCGCGCAGTTGTTCCGTGCTGTCGCGCCGCTTGGCGAACGGGCAGTAGGGGCAGTCGTAGTCGCAGGAGGCGAGCGGGCCGCGGTAGAGCAGGGTCAGATCCATGGCGGCCGGGTCACTTCCGCTCGTAGGCGGTCATGGCGGCCCGGACGGCCGGGGAGAACAGCTCGGGGCCGATGGCGTCGGAGTGGGCGAGGCCTTCGGGGGTGAGCCTGAGGGTCGTCGGGTCCGCGTCGGTCAGCCAGCCGCGGTCGGCGAACCCTTCGAGTTCGGGGCCGAAGTCGTCGGCGGGCGCCCCGCCGAAGCGGGCCCGGTAGTCGGCGAGGCGCAGGCCCTCGGCCTGGAGGAGCGACTGGAGGAGGTGGCGGCGGCGCGCCTCCTCGGGGTTCATGGGGTGGCCGACCTCGGCGTGGGCGAAGTCGGACGCGTCGGTGGCGACGTAGTCGTCGATGATGCCCCGGATCTGGTGCATGCCGACGGCGTAGTCGAAGGAGTAGTGCAGGCCGGCCGTGTAGGAGCGGGCGCCGCAGCCGAGGCCGATCATGCCGTCGGTCTGGCAGGCGTAGTCGTCCGTGCCCTGCGGCGGTGCGTCGGTGCGGCGGAACATGCGCATGGACTGCTGGGTGTAGCCGTGCGCGAGGAGGTGGTCGCGGCCCGCGCGGTACAGCCGCAGCCGCTGCTCGTCCCAGGCCGGGTCGGGGCCCGCGGCCGCTCCCGGGGCGCCGCCGCGGCGGTCGAGGCCGGTCAGGGGACGGACGTAGAGCGGGTAGAGGTAGAGCTCCTCGGGCCGCCAGGCCAGGGCCGCGTCCAGGGAGTGCCGCCAGCTCTGCTCGGTCTGGCCGTCGATGCCGTAGATGAGGTCGATGTTGAGGACCGGGATGACGGTGTCGCGGACGCGGGTGAGAGCCGCCTCGACCTCGGCGCGGCGCTGCGGGCGGACGGCGGCCCTGGCCTCGGAGTCGACGAAGCTCTGGACGCCCAGGCTCAGTCGGGTGGTGCCCCGGGCGGCCAGGACGGCGAGGCGGTCGGCGGTGGCCGTGGCGGGCGAGGCCTCGACCGACAGCGGGACCGCGCGGAGGTCGGCGCCCATGCGGTGCTCGGCGATGTCGCAGAGCCGGTCCAGCTCGGCGGCGGTGAGGAAGGTGGGGGTGCCGCCGCCGAAGGCGGCTGTGGCGAAGCGGACGTCGTCCGTCTCCCCCAGTGCCTCCCGTACGGCGGCCGCCTGCCGTTCCAGGGCGTCCAGGTAGGCGCCGGTCAGTCCGTCGGGGGCGCCGATGCGGGTGAAGAGGTTGCAGAAGCCGCAGCGGACCTCGCAGAAGGGTATGTGCAGGTAGAGGGAGAGCGTGTCCTTGGGCTCCGCCGCCCAGAGGGCCTTCAGGGACGGGCGGTCGGGAAGCCGGCGGTAGGCCGTCTTGTGCGGGTAGGCGTAGACGTAGTGCTGGTAAGGGCTGGTACGGGTGACCGGCTCGGCGGTGGTCATCGGCCGGCCTCCGTCGGACGGGGTGCGGGGTCGAGGAAGAAGTGGGCGTACGGCACGGTCCACACGGACTCGTGGCCGAGGCGGTGGCCGGTGTAGCCGTCGTCGCCGTAGGCGGTGCCGTGGTCGGAGCAGACGATCGCGAAGCAGCGGCGCCTGCTGCTCGCGGCGGCGAACAGGCGCCCGATGTGCCGGTCCACGTACTCCAGCGCGGCGGCGTGCGCCTCCCGGCTGTCGCCGGTCTCGCGGGTCGCGCCGGGCAGGTGGAACCAGTTCGGCTGGTGCAGGGCGGACACGTTGACGAAGAGGAACAGCCGCTGTTCGGGCGGGAGCCCGCGTACGACGCGCTCGGCGTGGGCGACCTGGTTCTCGAAGGACTCGGGTGAGGTGACGCCGAACTCCGGTGCCCAGTGGGACTCGTGGAACAGGCCGGGCAGCACCGAGCCCAGCGGGCCCTGCTTGTTGAAGAAGCCCACTCCCCCGATGCACACGGTGTGGTAGCCGTCCTTGGCGAGGCCCGAGACGAGGTCGGGGGAGTCGTAGACGTAGGTTCCGCCCGCGGTGGTCTCGCTGCCCGCGAAGCTCGCCGCGAACAGGCGCGGATGCGGTCCGGGGGCGGCCGGGGTCGGCAGGAAGCCCGCGAAGATCGCCTGGTGGGAGGCGTAGGTGAAGCTGCCCGGCGCGTGCCGCTCCTCCCAGCGGCCGCCGGGCAGGTGGCGGGCCAGGTGCGGGATGCGGCCCGCGGCCGCCAGCTCGGCGGCGACGTCGTGGCGGAGTGTGTCGAGGGTGACGAGCAGGAGGTCGTGGCTGCCCACCACCTCGTTCATGTCGGGCTCAGGCATGCGGTGTTCCTGTTCTGTACCGGGCGAGGTCACCCAGGACGGCGGCCACTTGGGTCGCATAGGTGTCGAGGCCCTCCGCGCCGCTGCCGGGGAGTCCGGTGAGCCGGGGCAGCAGGTCGCCGAAGGCGTTGACCTCGCCGACGGCGGCCCTGCGCCAGCCGATGGCCGGCAGCAGGTCGACACCGACGCACAGGGTGCGCGGGAAGCAGGCCGCGGCCTGCTCGCACACGCCCAGCAGGTCGGTCCAGCGGCCGCCCGCCGCCTCGACGGCCTCCCGGACGGCGTCCAGGTCGCCTCGGCGGCCGCCGAGATGGAGGTTGGTCAGGGGCGAGCGGCTCGTGCGGACCACCGCGTGGGTGGCGCGACCGGCCACGACGACGACCCTGAGGTCGGCGGCCCGGCCGTCCTGGGAGGCCTTCGGTAGCCAGCGCTCGAGGTGCAGTCCGTCCGGGGCGAGCGCGTCGACGATGGCCGCGATGTCCTGCTCGCGTTCATAGCGGCGCACCCTGAGGGAGTTGTACAGGCCGCCGTCGGCGGCGAGTTCCACGGAGGTGGTGGCCCTGATCCGGCCGCCGCCGCCCGACTCGACGGCGAGGACGCCCGAGGCGGACGATCCGTGCGCCGGTTTCACGAAGAGCCGGGGCATCCGGTGCTCGCGCATCGCCGCGCGTACGTCGGCCCAGCCGCGTACCGGCGCGCCCTGCGGGCCCGAGGTGGGTGAGGCGGGCACCGGGACGCCCGCCTCGTCGAGGACGGCGTGGCAGAGCCGCTTGTCGAACAGCACCGCGAGCTCGTCCGGGTCGTCGAGGCGGACGCCGCCGCGCAGGCTGCGTACCGCGGTGGTGAAGCGGGTGTACCAGCGGCCCGAGCCCTCGACCCGCGTCGGGTCGGTGGCACCGCGCAGCAGCCGGTCGACCTCGGGGTGCTCGCCGGGTGAGTCCAGGCGGACGATCTCCTCGGCGGCGAAGTCGGCGCCGCCGGCGCTCAGTACATCCGCCCACGGCACGACACGCGGGGCCGGCAGGCCGGCCGCGCGTACCGCGTCCTCGAAGAGGGCGACCCGACGGTTCTCCGGGTTGCCGACCACCGCCAGGCGCGGCTCGGACGCGCGCTCCGGGCGGAACTCGTCGAACTCGTCGAGGGAGGAGGGACGGTGACCCATGGGTGGTGTGCTCACTCCCCGACGGCGACGTAGCGCCACGGCGTGCCGTCGTCGTCCGAGTCCTCCTCGGCGTCGTCGCGGTCGAGGTCCACCTCGACGCCCGCGGTCTCCACGGTCCGTCGGACGCGCTCCTGGAGGGACTCGCTCAGGTAGTGGTAGTGCAGGTCGAGCTTCTTGAGGTGGGTGAGCGGCTGGCCGCCGAGCAGGGCGGCCGCGCCCTCGTCGGTCAGCACGCCCATGGAGAGGTCCAGCACCTCCAGACGGGCCACCACGGGCGCGGACGCGACGGCCGCGGCCACCGCGTCCTGGATCTCGCTGTTGCGCAGGGCGAGGTGCCGCAGGCTCGGCAGACGGGCGCCGGACAGGATCGGCTCCAGGTCGGCGACCTCGCTGTCGCCGCCGTACTCGGGGGTGCCGAGCCACAGGTCGAGGTGGACCAGCTCGGGCAGGTCGCTGCCGCCGACCCCGCGCACGACCTCCGCGGGCAGCCCGCCCGTCTCGATCACGAGTTTGCGCAGCGCGCGGTGACTCACGGCGGGGAAAACGAGCCCGGATCCGCCGCGCACACCGAACTCCTCCAGAGCGGGGAACGCGGCCAGGACCGGGGTGACATCGGTCTGGTTGATCCAGGAGATCTCGCACTCCTCCCCCACCATGTCGCCGAGGAACACCGCCCGCAGCGCGGGGAACCGGTCCCGGGCGGCCACCAGCGCCTCGATGACGTCGGAGGCGTCCGTGTCGTACGCCTCCTGCCAGGCGCCGACGATCAGGGCCCTCACGCGCGTGGTGTCGACGGCGGAGCAGAAACGGGCGAACGCCTTCGTCCAGTCCTCCTCGGCGTCGTAGACGTCGCTCGTGACGCGCCAGGCGAAGGCCTCCGGGTCGGGCAGTCCGTCCGTCCTGCCGCCGGGGCCCGGGAAGGTGTGGGCGGGCAGCCGGTACAGCGCTTGCAGGTGGTCGGTGACGGTCATGCGGCTGCTCCCGGGAGAAAAAAAGATGCGCGGTCCGTGATGTGTCCGCAGTTCTACCAAGCGGCACTGACAACACCCCTCGGCGGGGCCTCGGTTCGGAACATCGGTTCGGGGGCGTTGTCAGTGGTGGTCCGTACCGTCTTCGTCATGAGGCCGGTGCGCGAAGCATCCGGCGGGGAGGGGAGAGCCATGTTCCGGCAGGGAGACGTGCTGATCGTGCCCGTGACTGAGGAGGCGGTGCCACCGCACGTGGCGGTCGCGCCGAAGGAGCGGCGGGACGCGCGGGGCCGGCTCGTGCTGGCACTGGGCGAGGTCACCGGGCACGCCCACGCGGTGGTGGGCCCGGGCGATCTGGTGCGGGAGCCCGGGCCGTTCGGTCCGCTGCTGCTGCACCTTCCCCAGGGCGGCCGGGTGGTCCATGAGGAGCACGCGGCGATCGCGTTGCCGAAGGGCTGGTACCGGGTGATCCGGCAGCGGGAGTACGTGCCCGGATCCGTACGGATCGTCGCGGACTGAGGAGCGGGTGAGGAGCGGGTGACCGAGGTGACGGAGGGGCAGATGACGACCACGGACATTCCCGGGGCAGCGGTGGAGGGTACGTCCTTCGACGACGTCCGTGGCTGGCGCGCCTGTGCCGCGGCGGCCGTGCCCGCCGACCGCGCGGCCGCCGAGGACGGCGTGCGCCGGGCCTACCGCCAGGCCGGTCTGCCGGATCCGGAGCGCGTGGTGTGGGCCGCTTCACCGCGGGCGGCGGTCACGCTGGTGCGGGAGTTGGCGGACAAGGGCGCCAGTGTGCGTGAGGCGGTCCGCAGCACTCCGTGGGCCGGCGAACGGCAGCGGCTGCACACCCGGTTGGGCGCGGCGGGCTGGGCGGCGCACTGGGCGGCGACCGGCGGGCTCCTGTGGGACACGACGCAGGCGCTCGTCGACCGGATCCGCGCCGGGGTGCTGGAGGAACTGGCCGGCGGGGACACGGGGAAGGAGGCCGCGGAGGTCCGGCTGGTGCTGCTGGACGCCGTGCTCGGTCAGCACGACGCGCCGTGGCTCGCCGCGTTCCCGACGGACCGGGGCCCGCTCGAGGGGCTGGCCGAGGTGAGTCGCCACGCCGGCTGGTGGTGGCCGTTCGCGCGGGTGGCGGTGGTCTGCGAGCGTCCCGTCGCCCTGCACCGCGACGAGGCGGGCCGGCTCGACCACGGGGACGGTCCGGCACTGGCGTACCCCGACGGCTTCGCCCTGCACGCCTGGCGCGGCATGCCGGTCCCGGCCGGGTTCCTCGCCGAACTGCCGACGCTCACCTCGGACCGGATCCGGTCCGAGGAGAACGCCGAACTTCGCCGGGTCATGCTGGAGTACTACGGATACGACCGCTATCTGGCGGACTCCGGGGCACGTCACGTCCACCGCGACGAGACGGGCACCCTATGGCGTATCGACCTCCCGGATGACGAGCCCGTCGTCATGGTGGAGGTCCTCAACTCCACACCGGAGCCGGACGGGACGCGACGCACCTACTGGCTGCGGGTACCGCCGGCGACCCGCACGGCGCGGGCGGGGGTCGCCTGGACCTTCGGACTGGCGGCGGAGGTGTACGCGCCCGAGCGGGAGACGTGATCCGGAGGTCCTCGTGGCCGGGCCTCAGCCTTCGGCCGCGCGGGCCAGTACGTCGGTGATCTGGGCGTGGACCGCGTCCCGGGCGGTGGCGGGAAGGGCATCCAGGTCGGTGCCCGCCAGGGCGTGCAGGACCTGTTCGGGGTCCGGGTCGTACGGCGTGCTCTCGCTGAACACCTCGTAGCCGTCGCGTACGGCCACCCGCAGGTCACGGGGGCTGTCGCCGTCGGCGTGCACCGCGGCGGCGACGACGAGGGGCGGCGGGCCGCCCGCCTCGCCCTCCAGCTTGCGGTAGCCGCTGACCAGGGGTGCGCGCCAGCGCAGGGCGAGCAGTACGTGACGCTTCGCCAGCAGTTCGGTCAGATCGGTGTCGTAGACGCTGTCGGGTTCCAGGACGGTGGCCCGGGCGTCGAGGACGAGGGCCGCCGGGAGCAGACAGCGCAGGGTGCTGCCGACGATGTTGCCGCCCACCGTGGCGGCCCGGCGCACGGCGCCCGTGCCCACGCCGGAGGCCGCCCGGTGCAGCGCCTCGGGCACCGTCGCGTCGACGCGGTTCAGCAGCACGGCCCCGCCGAGTTCCTCGGGGCCGACCGTGCCGGCCTCCGGCACGTTGCGCAGCGACACGGCCTGCTCGGGGAAGCCGTCCCGCTGCCAGCCGGCCCACACGAGGGTGGCGCCTCCTACCGGTACCGCTCCCTCGGCCAGACACCGCTGGGCTTCGGATATGGAGGAGGGAAGACGCAACTGCACGACAACCGACCTGCCTTCCCTGGAAGTTCGTGGTGAGTGACACGGTGTCATCGTGTGTCCCCGTGTCACTCACCCGCATGATCAATGGCAGAACGGATTCTGCCCAGGCGCGCGGGGGCGCATACAGGGCTCATGGCTGCACCTTGCGCAACGTGAAATTGCGTTGCGGCCGACTCCCCTCCCCCGGACCCTGGCGCCATGCCTTACCTCCTGCGTCCCGCCGCCCTCGCCGACGCGCCTGCCGTCACCGGTCTCCTCAACGAGATCGACCTCATCGAGATCGGCCGGCCCGAGACGGACCTGCACACCGTCGAGGCCGATCTGAGGCATCCCGAGACGGATCTGGAGCGGGACTCCTGGCTCGCGTTCGACGGGGACCGGCTGGTCGTCTACGGGCTGCTGTGGGACGAGTCGGGCGGCGAACGCGTCGACATCGACCACTACGTCCTGCCCGACCGGCAGGAGGCGGGGCAGCTCGTCCTGGCGGCGATGGAGACCCGGGCGCTGGAGAAGGCGCGGGAGAACGGGGCCGGGCGGGCCGTGGTGCATCTGCATCTCAACGCGGCGCCCACACTCGACACCGCACTGCTCCGCGGCCGCGGCTGGTCCGTCGTACGGCGGTATCACGTGCTGCGCCGCCCCCTGGACCGGGCCGGGGACCAGCCGCCGGCGCTGCCCGCCGGGGTCCGGCTGCGGTCCTGCGCCACCGAGGCGGACCGGGTCCGCGTCCACGAGCTCTACCAGGCCGCTTTCGCCGAGCACTTCGACTTCCAGCCGCGCGGCTACGAGCAGTGGCTGCACGACGTGGACGCGACGGGGCTCGACTGGTCCCTCGTGTGGATCGCCGGCACCGACGCGTCCGGGGACGCCGGGTTCCTGATGGCCCGTGACGACCGTGCGGCGATGGGGTGGATCCGCAGCATCGGCGTGCTGCGCGAGGACCGGGGAGGCGGGCTGGCCGGGCTGCTGCTGCGGCACGCCTTCGCAGCCTTCGCCGCCCGGGGCCGGGACACCGTCGGGCTCGGTGTGGACACCTCCAACGCGACCGGCGCGCCCGGGCTGTACGCGCGCCACGGCATGGCCCTGCACTACGCCGTGGACACCTGGGAGGCCGTCCTGGGATGACCGCGAGGGCTCGGTCCGCCCACGGCGGACCTCTTCGGGCGGGAACGCCTACGGAGTCGCGGCGGGCAACCGCGTCGGCACCACCGGAAGCATCATGCCGTCACCGAGTGGCGCCGTGTGCGGTACGAGGGCGCCCTCCCTGGCGATCTGGAGCAGAATCGGCAGTGTGTAGGGTTCGGCGCCGTCGAGGTCGACCTGGTAGCCGAGGTCGCCGAGGCTCGCCGCGGTCATCCGGCTCAGTGGGTTGCCGGCTCCGGAGATGAACGGCGACATGAGTTCGTTGACGAAAACCGCCTCACGCCAGTGGCTGTCCTGGGTACCGGGCCCGCCGAAGTTGGCGACCGGCACCGGGGCCGGGTCCTCCTCACCGAGGAGTGCGGCGAACTCGGCCATCGCGCGGGCACCGACGAAAGTGGGGTTCTGGGTGCCGGCGCCCTTGAGGAGGCCGAACGCCGTCCACAGGGTGCCGATACCCAGGACGTGTCCCATCTCGTGGGTGATCACATCGACGAGCGTGCCGTCCGCTTCCATCTGGGTGAGATCGGCGGCGTCGAACCTCATCACGCCCTTCGCCGGCAGGAACGCGCCGAACTGCGCGGAGTCGTCGCGGAAGTCGGTGGGACCGGCCATCCCCAGTACGCGGCCGGGACCGTCGATGGTGACCCCTTCGGCCTCGATGAGCAGGTCGTCGATGACGTCGCCGTTGACGAGCGCGGTGTCCAGATCCCCGACGATGACCTTCGCCCAACGGTCGGCCGCCGCGGCGAAGGCGTCCTGCTGAGTGCCCGTCAGTCCGCCGAGGAAGCGGATTTCGATGGTGAACGGTGACGTCGTGCGGGCTATCTCTCTGGCCCGCTCGAAACTGGCGACCGCTCGATACGTCTGGAAGGTGTTGGTGGCGACCTTGCTCATCACGGCTGTCCTCCATGTCGGCCCGGACGAAGAGTCACCCCTCTTCCCACACTAGGCCGACAGGGTGGCGGGGTGCGCGTCGGCGCCCCCTGCCGATTTCGGGTGATCGAGTTGCCCGCCCCCGAGGCAAATCGGACAATTGACGGTACCGCCGTCGTGCGCAGACTCCGGTCCTTGAGGTGCGGGTGAGCGGCGGCTCTCATAACATGGTATTCGGAGTGTTTTGAGGGTATTTGCGCGCCGGTACCGAAGGTGGGCTCGGCCGGTCGCCGTCGGCGGCCCTCGCCCGACCCCGGCCGATCGGCCAGGACAGGCGGTTGCCGCAGGCTTCGACTCCTTCGCTCCTTCGCCCCTTCGTTCCTTGGCCGTTGTCCACGACGGCGTGCGCCGTTTTCGTGCAGGAACAGGAGCAACGTGATGAGCGAGCGACGACGCGCCGCACGGCGCCCCGCGGCCGGATACCGTACGTCCTTGCCCTGGCGGATCGTCACCGGCGGCGCAGAGTACGTCGACCGGCGCGTCGGCTGGGACAGGCTGCCCGTGCTGCCGGGTCTGCTGACCCTTCTCGGGCTGCGCGTCAGGCTCCGGCAGAAGAACCTCCACGACACAGGTCGTCTGCCCTCGGCCGATCTCCCCGATCCGGCGCCCCCGTCCGAGAGCCACAAGGTCAACCGGACCGCCGACGGCAGCCACAACGACCTCGGCGAGCCTCGGACGGGCATGGCGGGCACCCGCTTCGGCCGGAACATCCCGCTGGACCGGATCGCCCCGGCCGCGCCCGAGGACGTCCTGTCGCGGCCGAGCCCCCGCGAGGTCAGCCGCGCGCTGCTCACCCGGGACGGGCTGACCCCGGCGGAGTCGGTCAACTCGCTGGTCGCCGCCTGGCTCCAGTTCATGGTCCGCGACTGGTTCAGCCACGGTACGAGCCCCACGGAGCGGCCCTGGGAACTCCCGCTCATGGACGACGACCCGTGGCCGGAACAGCCCATGCGGATCATGCGGACACCGGACGACCCGACCCGCGACCCCGCGGCGCCGGCCGGGACGCCCGACACCCGGGTGAACGTCTCCTCCCACTGGTGGGACGCCTCGCAGCTCTACGGGTCGAACGAGACCGAGCAGCGCCTGATGCGCACCGGCGAGCTGGGCAAGGTGCACCTGTGGGACGACGAGCAGTCCCCGTTCCCCTCGGACCCCTCCCGCGATCCCTCGCGGGTGCCCGGCTTCTGGCTGGGTCTGGCGATGATGCAGCACCTGTTCGCCAGGGAACACAACGCGATCTGCGACCACCTGCACGGCGCGTACCCGTCCTGGGGCGATGAGGAGTTGTTCCAGCGCGCCCGTCTGATCAACGCCGCACTGCTCGCAAAGATCCACACCGTGGAGTGGACCCCTGCCGTGATCAGTCACCCCACCACCGTCACGGCCCTGCGCGCCAACTGGTGGGGCCTCGCGGGCGAGCGCGTCCACAACCTCTTCGGCCGGATCAGCCGCAGCGAGGTCGTCAGCGGTATACCCGGGGGCGAGACCGACCACTACGGCGTCCCGTACTCCCTCACGGAGGAGTTCGTCGCCGTCTACCGCATGCACCCCCTGATCCGGGACGAATGGCACCTGCGCTCCGCCGCCGACGACGCGACCCTGCGGCACTGCACCCTCCGTGACATCTCGGGCCCCGGTGCGCTGAAGGTCCTGGAGACCACCGGGACGGCCGATCTGCTCTACAGCTTCGGCACCCTGCACCCCGGACTGGTAACCCTGCACAACTTCCCCCGATTCCTCCAGGAGTTCGAGCGTCCCGACGGCCGTCTTCAGGACCTCGCCGCCACCGACATCCTGCGCTCCCGTGAGCTGGGCGTCCCTCGCTACAACGAGTTCCGGCGACTGCTGCGGCTGAGGCCGGCGAAGACCTTCGCGGAGCTGACGGACAATCCGCGGTGGGCTGAGCAGATCGAGCGGCTCTACGACGGCGACGTCGAGAAGGTCGATCTCACGGTCGGGCTGTACGCGGAGCGGCTGCCGGCCGGATTCGCCTTCAGCGACACGGCGTTCCGCATCTTCGTGCTGATGGCCTCGCGCCGGCTGAACAGCGATCGCTTCTTCACCGAGTACTACACGCCCGAGGTGTACTCCAAGGCCGGTATGGCCTGGATCGACGACAACAGCATGATCACGGTGCTGCTGCGCCATCACCCGGAGCTGCGCACGGCGCTCGCGGGCCTGACGAACGCGTTCCAGCCGTGGCACACCGCCGGAAGGACGGTGAACTGACGTGGCTGCGACGGACAGGTCCCGTGACGAGCGGGAGCGCCAGGTCGCGGCGGCCGCCGTGCGGTACGGCGCGGCCGGCGACGAGCGGCGCGCGGTCGAGCGGCAGCAGGACGCCGGGGTCGCCTTCCCGGACTCCGAGGAGGCACTCGCGGCCCGCGCGGCCCGTCTGCTCGAACGGCACGCGGTGTCTCCCGCCATGGTGGTGGAGGCCGTCCGCGCGGAGCCGCTGGCCGCGACCGCGGCGTACGAACGCATCCTCGGGGTGTCCAAGGAGCTTCAGGCCTGGAGTTTCCTGCCGCGCGGCAGCCGCGCCGCACGTACCGTCGCCCGGATCTCGGTCCGGGAGAACGGCCGTGAGCTGCCGCTCGGCACCGGCTTCCTCGTCTCGCCGAGCCTGCTGATGACCAACCATCATGTCCTCACCGACGCGGACGCCTCCCGGCAGTGCTTCGTGGAGTTCGACGCCCAGGTCACCGTCGACAACACACCCCAGGCGCCGACACGGCTGGAGCTCGACCCCGACGCCTTCTTCGCGGCGGACGAACGCCTCGACTTCGCGCTGGTGTTCGTCGCCTCCGGCCCGGACGGGCGGCCCCCCGGGGAGACGTTCGGCTGGAACCGGCTCAGCGCCCAGACGGGGAAACTGGTGATCGGCGAGCCCGTCAACGTCATCGGCCACCCGATGGGCCGTCTGAAGGAGATCGCCGTACGCGACAACATGCTCCAGACGCGCCTCGACGACTTCCTCCACTACCGGACGGACACCGAGCCCGGAAACTCCGGTTCCCCGGTCTTCAACGACCAGTGGGAGGTCGTCGCGCTCCATCACAGCGGGGTACCCAGGACGGACGACCAGGGCCGCGTCCTGCGCCAGGACGGGAAGGTCTGGCGCCCCGGGGACGGCGACGACGCCATCGACTGGGTGGCCAACGAGGGCGTGCGCATCAGCTCGATCCTCAAGCACCTCGCCGCACTCCCGCGCACCTCCCCGCAGCCGTCGCCGCTGGACGGCCTCGGCCCCGAAGCGGGCCTGGCCCAGGCGCGGGCCGCCGCCGCGCCCGCCCCGGCACCCGTCGTCGCCGCGCCGCCACCGGCGCCCGAGCGGGCCTCCGCGCGGGCGGGCCTGCGCGCCCGGGACGGCGCGTTCGGCGGCGACCGGCACCTGGTCTTCCTGCACGGTCGTTCCCAGGAGGGCAAGGACCCCGAGAAACTGCGCCGCGCATGGGCGGCCGGGCTCAACCAGGGGCTCGTGCGCGCCGGGCTTCCTCCCGTCGACCCGGCGGACGTCTGGTTCCCCTACTACGGCGACAGGCTGGCGCAGGCCCTCACCGCGCACGAGGCCGTCCCCCACGTGGTCGAGGCGCCGACCGCCACGGCAGCGGAGGTGGTCGCGCCCTCCGCTCCGTCCGCCCGCGCGGTGTACGAGGAGATCATCGGCGAGGCGGCCCTGAAGTGGAACATGCCGCAGGAGCGGCAACTGGCCACCGAGGGCTTCGGCCTGGGCGACCTCGTCGGTGCCCTCCAGAAGAGGCTGAGCTGGCTCGCCGCCAGGAGCGACCTCGACGCGTGGGCCATCGCCCTGATCTTCCGTGACGTGGCCGCGTACCTCGACGACGCCCGGCCCGTCCGGGAGGAGATCCTGAACTGTGTGCTCGAGGCGGTGCCGGACTCGGGCGAGGTGGTCCTCGTCAGTCACAGCCTGGGCACGGTCGTCGGCCTGGACCTCACCACACGGCTGTCCCCCGGGGTGAGCGTCGTCCATCTGACCACGGCCGGCAGTCCCCTCGGCCTGGACAGTGTGTACAGCAGGCTCCTCGTGGGCGGGCCCAAGCGTCCCGACATGGTCGCCGACTGGTTCAACGTGTGGTGCCCCAACGACGCGGTCGCCATCGGATGCCCGCTGGCCGACGACTGGGCGGACGGCCTGACCGACCTCGCCGTCATCAACGCCCGCGACCGGGCCCACAGCATCGTGGAGTACCTCTCCCACACCGACGTCGCCCGGTCGGTCGGCAGCCGCCTCGCGCTCTGAGCCGGCCGTGGCACCGGCCCTCGTGAGGTGCCGTCAGCCGTTCAGCGCCAGCCAGGGCTGCGGGTCGGCGTAGTAGCCGTCGTAGATCACCTCGAAGTGCAGATGGGGGCCGGTGGACAGGCCGGTGGAGCCGACCCGCCCGAGCGGGGTCCCGGTCTGCACGGTCTGTCCCACGGTGACGTCGATGGCGGACAGGTGGCTGTACGTCGTCTGGAGCCGTTTGCCCTCGATCGTGCCGTGGTCGACGACGACCCGGTTGCCGTAGGCCGTGGTCATGGCCGCGAAGACGACCGTGCCCGCGCGGGCGGCGGAGACCTGGGCGCCCTGGGGCGCGCCGAAGTCCACGCCGGTGTGGAGTTTGGTGACGCCGGTGAGGGGGTGCTGGCGGGAGCCGTAGGGGGAGGTGATGGTGAGGGTGGTGACGGGCGGTGCCAGGATCGCGTCGGCCAGGACACCGCCGCCGCTCGTGTCCTCCCGGTCGAAGGCCTCGTACTTCGCGAACAGGGCCTTGACCTCGGTGAGGTAGGTCTGCGCCGCGGCGGGCACGCCGCCCGCCTTCGTCACGGCGTCCGTGCCGACCGCGTAGGCGGCGAGGGTGAGGTCGACCAGGTCCCCGTTGACGGTGCCGTCGGTTCTGAGACCGGTGACCTGCTGGGCCAGGGAGCAGTCCTGGCGGCCGAGCGCCATGATGGCGTCGGCCGGATCGCTCGGTGAGGAGCGGCCGTTGCCGTCGTCGTCCTTGCCCCAGGTCCTCCAGTCGGCAGCGGTGAAGGCGGCGATGCCCTGCGCGCCGGAGGTGGTGGCACTGTCGTTGCTCCAGCCGGTGAGCTGGTCGATCTGCGCGGCCAGGGCGGACGGGGTGACGACCGTGCAGGCGTCGGCGGACTTGCGCAGCCAGGGTCCGTAGCTCGCGTCGACGCCGCCGGCGGCGTCCTGCGATGTGCTCTCCCCGGGACTCCAGTCGTCGGGGAGCCCGCCGGTCAGGGCGAGGAACCCGGCGACCGTGGTGAGGGTGACCAGGCCCGGCAGCACCAGGAGCGTGAAGGGGCCGGGGCCGCGCCGACGGGGGCGTGGGGCGGGTGCTTCCGGGGCGGGTGCTTCCGGAGCCGGCGCTTCCGGGGCCGGTGCCACCGGTGCGGGCGCTTCCGGGGCGGGTGCTTCCGGAGCCGGTGCCTCCGGGGCCGGTGCCACCGGTGCGGGGGCCTCCGGGGCGGGGGCCTCCGGGGCGGGGGCCTCCGGAGCCGGTGCTTCCGGAGCCGGTGCCACCGGTGCGGGGGCCTCCGGGGCGGGGGCCTCCGGGGCGATGACGGCCTCGTGCGCAGGGGTCTCGACGGCGGGCTCGTCGCTCACGCGGCGGACTCCGGACGACGGGTCAACGGCCGCTGCGGCAAAGTGCAGTTGTTCACGGACGGACGTTAGCGGGTGACCCGGCGCGCGTCACCGGACGCGAGGGCAGACCTGCTGCCCATGCGGGCAGCGCCCCCCGGGGGACTGTCGGTGGGAGTTGGTAAGAAGGACGCCGCACAGGCCGGGCTGTGAGGTGCCGGCCGCCGTCCGCTCTCGGAAGGTTCCTGCCTTGACCATCAGCCACATCTCGGAACTGCACGGCCTGCCGGTCTACGACTTCCCCCTGCCCGGCGTGGACGCCGCGGCCTTGCCGGCGGAGGAGACCGTCGCCTGGAAAATCTTCCGGCACGAGAACGAACCGGAGGACTTCGACGAGTGCTGGAACCGTTTCCTGGACACCGTGGACCCCTCGCGGGTGCGCGCCCTCGTCCTCGGGGCGGGCGCCTACGGCAGCGAGCACGACGCCGGCGACGGGCCCGAGGAGGTAGCGGAGCGCCTCGCCGGTGCGGCGGACCGGCTGACCGGCCTTCGGGCCCTCTATCTCGCGGACCTCGAATTCGAGGAGTGCGAGCTCTCCTGGATCGTCCAGGGCGACGTCAGCCCGTTCCTCGCCGCCTACCCGGGGCTGGAGGAGCTCGCCGTTCGCGGTTCGGGCGGTGGCTTCGGCGGCGGTCCGGGGCTGGAGTTCACACCGTTGCGCCATGAGAGTCTGCGGATCCTCCGCTTCGAGAACGGCGGGCTGCCGGCCGAGGTGGTGCACGGGGTCGCCGCATCGGAGCTGCCCGCGCTGGAGCATCTGGACCTGTGGCTGGGCGCGGAGTGGTACGGCCGTACCACCACCGTGGCCGACCTCGCGCCGATCCTGGACGGCTCCCGGCTGCCCGCCCTGCGCCGCCTGGGTCTCCAGAACGGCGACAATCAGGACGAGGTGGCCGCCGCCGTAGCCGCGGCGCCCGTGGTGGCCCGGCTGACGGCCCTGCACCTGGGCCGCGGCACCCTGTCCGACACGGGCGCCGCGGCTCTGCTGAGCGGTCAGCCGCTGGTGCATCTCCAGGAGCTGGACCTGCACCACCACTACCTGTCCGAGGCGATGGCGGAGCGGATACGGCAGGCTCTGGAGCCCTACGGCGTGAAGGTGGACGTGTCGGGCCGGGAGGACGCGGACGGCCCGGACGACCGGTACGTGGCCGCGGGCGAGTGACGTCCGCGGCCCGTCACCTCACCCCACCTCGACCAGCAGGTCGCCGCCCTCCACCTGCTGGATCCGGTTGATGGCCAGCCGCGACACCGTGCCGGCCTTCGGAGCCGTGATCGTGGCCTCCATCTTCATCGCCTCGATGGTGGCGACGGTCGCGCCGGCCTCCACCTCGTCCCCCTCGGCGACCGCGAGGGTGACCACGCCCGCGAACGGCGCGGCGACATGCCCGGGGTTGGCGCGGTCGGCCTTCTCGGTCACCGGTACGTCGGAGGCCGCCGCCTTGTCCCGGACCTGGATGGGCCGCAGTTGGCCGTTCAGGGAGGACATGACCGTGCGCAGACCGCGCTCGTCGGCCTCACCGACGGCCTGGAGCTCGATCAGGAGCCGGACGCCCGGCTCGAGGTCGACGGCGTACTCCTTACTCGGACGCAGACCGTAGAAGAAGTCCTTGCTGTCGAGCACGCTGGTGTCGCCGTAGGCCTGGCGGTGGGTCTCGAAGTCGCGGGTCGGGCCGGGGAAGAGCAGCCGGTTGAGGGTGGTGCGGCGGGTCTTCTCCAGGCCCTCGCGGTCCTCGGTGGTCAGTTCCTGGACGGGCTTGGCCTCGGCGCGGCCCCGCAGCGCCTTGCTGCGGAACGGCTCGGGCCAGCCGCCGGGCGGGGTGCCGAGTTCGCCGCGCAGGAAGCCGATGACGGAGTCGGGGATGTCGTAACGGTCGGGCGACGCCTCGAAGTCCTGCGGGGACACTCCGGCGCCGACCAGGTGCAGGGCGAGGTCGCCGACCACCTTGGAGGACGGGGTGACCTTCACCAGGTGGCCGAGGATGCGGTCGGCGGCGGCGTACATCGCCTCGATGTCCTCGAAGCGGTCGCCGAGGCCGAGCGCGACGGCCTGGGTGCGCAGGTTGGACAGCTGTCCGCCGGGGATCTCGTGGTGGTAGACGCGTCCGGTCGGGGACGCCAGGCCGGCCTCGAAGGGGGCGTAGATCTTGCGGACGCCCTCCCAGTACGGCTCCAGATCGCCGACGGCCTGGAGGTCGAGGCCGGTGGGCCGCTCGGAGTGGTCGGTCGCGGCGACGATCGCGGACAGCGAGGGCTGCGAGGTCGTGCCCGCCATGGAGGCCACGGCGCCGTCGACGGCGTCCGCGCCGGCCTGGATCGCGGCCAGGTAGGTGGCGAGCTGGCCGCCGGCGGTGTCGTGGGTGTGCAGGTGCACCGGCAGGTCGAACTCACGGCGCAGCGCCGATACGAGCTTCGCGGCGGCCGGGGCGCGCAGCAGGCCCGCCATGTCCTTGACGGCCAGCACGTGGGCGCCCGCCTCGACGATCTGCTCGGCCAGGCGGAGGTAGTAGTCGAGGGTGTAGAGCCGCTCGTTCGGGTCGGACAGGTCGGAGGTGTAGCAGAGGGCGACCTCGGCGACGGCCGTCCCCGTCTCCCGTACGGCGTCGATGGCGGGCCGCATCTGGCCGACGTCGTTGAGCGCGTCGAAGATGCGGAAGATGTCGATGCCGGTGGCGGCGGCCTCCTGCACGAAGGCGTCGGTCACCTCGGTCGGGTAGGGCGTGTAGCCGACGGTGTTGCGGCCGCGCAGCAGCATCTGGAGGCAGATGTTGGGGACGGCCTCGCGCAGGGCCGCCAGCCGCTCCCACGGGTCCTCGGCGAGGAAGCGCAGGGCGACGTCGTAGGTGGCGCCGCCCCAGCACTCCAGGGACAGCAGCTGGGGCAGGGTGCGGGCGACCAGCGGGGCCGAGGCGAGGAGGTCCTTGGTGCGGACGCGGGTGGCCAGCAGGGACTGGTGGGCGTCGCGGAAGGTGGTGTCGGTGACGCCGATGGTCGGCGACTCGCGCAGTTGGCGGGCGAAGCCCTCGGGGCCGAGCTGGACCAGGCGCTGGCGGGAGCCCGCGGGCGGCTCGGTGTCGGGCACCGACGGCAGCTTGGTGACCGGGTCGATCAGCTCGGGCCGCTCGCCGTGCGGCTTGTTCACCGTGACGTCGGCGAGGTAGGTCAGCAGCTTGGTGCCGCGGTCGGCCGAGGAGCGTGCGGTGAGCAGGTGCGGGCGCTCTTCGATGAACGACGTCGTGACGCGCCCGCCCTGGAAGTCCGGGTCGTCCAGGACGGCCTGGAGGAACGGGATGTTGGTGGACACACCCCGGATCCGGAACTCGGCCACGGCACGCCGGGCCCGCTTGATCGCGGTCTCGAAGTCCCGTCCCCGGCAGGTGAGTTTGACCAGCATCGAGTCGAAGTGCGCGCTGATCTCGGTACCCGCGTGGGTGGTGCCGCCGTCGAGACGGATGCCGGACCCGCCGGGCGAGCGGTAGGCGCTGATGCGGCCGGTGTCGGGGCGGAAGCCGTTGGCGGGGTCCTCGGTGGTGATCCGGCACTGGAGGGCGGCGCCGTGCAGGGTGACCGTCTCCTGGGACAGGCCGAGGTCGGCCAGGGTCTCGCCGGCGGCGATGCGCAGCTGGGCCTGGACGAGGTCGACGTCGGTGACCTCCTCGGTCACCGTGTGCTCGACCTGGATGCGCGGGTTCATCTCGATGAAGACGTGGTTGCCCGCGGGGTCGAGGAGGAACTCGACGGTACCGGCGTTGCGGTAGCCGATCTGCCGGGCGAAGCGCACCGCGTCGGCGCAGATGCGGTCGCGCAGCTCCGGGGCGAGGTTGGGCGCGGGGGCCAGCTCGATCACCTTCTGGTGACGGCGCTGGACCGAGCAGTCGCGCTCGAAGAGGTGGATGACGTTGCCCTCGCCGTCGGCGAGGATCTGCACCTCGATGTGGCGCGGGTCGACGACGGCCTTCTCCAGGAAGACGGTCGGGTCACCGAAGGCGGACGCGGCCTCGCGGGAGGCCGCCTCGATGGACTCGCGCAGCACGGCCGGGTCCTCGACGCGGCGCATGCCCCGTCCGCCGCCTCCGGCGACCGCCTTGACGAACAGGGGGAAGCCGATCTCCTCGGCGGCCCGGACCAGTTCGTCGATGTCGTTGGAGGGCGCGGACGAGCCGAGCACGGGCACGCCCGCCGCGCGGGCCGCCGCCACCGCGCTCGCCTTGTTCCCGGTCAGTTCGAGGGTGCGCGCGTCGGGGCCGACGAACGTGATGCCCGCCTCCTCGCAGGCACGCGCGAGTTCGGGGTTCTCGGAGAGGAACCCGTAGCCCGGGTAGACGGCGTCGGCGCCCGCCCGGCGCGCGGCGCCGACGATCTCCTCGACGGAGAGATAAGCGCGCACCGGGTGCCCTTGCTCGCCGATCTCGTAGGCCTCGTCGGCCTTCTGCCGGTGGAGTGAGTTGCGGTCCTCGTGCGGGAAGACCGCGACCGTGCGCGCACCCAGCTCATAGCCGGCGCGAAACGCACGGATCGCGATCTCACCACGGTTGGCGACCAGCACCTTGCGGAACATCGGGGACCCCTTCAGCCTGGCGGTGACGAGGACCATCGTGTCGGTGCGTGACCGGGTTGGCCATGTGAGTCGGGCCACTCGGCCCATGTCTCGCTCGATCGGACCGTGCCCGACTACATTCGACGCCCGGTCAGGTCGCCGTCGCCGCAGCGGCGGCCCGTCCCGCCTGGCGTCCGGAGAACAGACAGCCGCCGAGGAACGTGCCCTCGAGGGAGCGGTAGCCGTGGACACCGCCGCCGCCGAAGCCGGCGACCTCTCCGGCCGCGTACAGACCGGGCACGGGGTTCCCGGCCGCGTTCAGGACCCGGCCGGAGAGGTCGGTCTGGAGACCGCCGAGGGTCTTGCGGGTGAGGACGTTGAGGCGTACGGCGATCAGCGGTCCCGCGCTCGAGTCGAGGATCCGGTGGATGGCGGCCGTCCGGCTGAGTGAGTCGCCGGTGTAGTTCAGGGCGTTGCGGATGCCCATGACCTGGACGTCCTTGGTGTACGCGTTGTCGATCTCCCGGTCCCGGGCCTCGATCTGCCGCTTGAGGTCGGCGAGGTCGATCAGTGAGGTGCCGGTCAGCTTGTTCATGCCGGCGACGAGGTCGGTGAGCGTCGAGGCTACGACGAAGTCCTCGCCCTTGTTCTTGAACTTCTCGATCGGCTCCGGGGTCTGCCAGATCCGGGACAGCAGCTGCCAGACGTTCTTGTTGGTGAGGTCGGGGTTCTGTTCGGAGCCGGAGAGCGCGAACTCCTTGGCGATGATCTTCTGGGTGGTGACGAACCAGGAGTAGTCGTAGCCCGAGTCGGTGATGGTCTTGAGGGTGTGCAGGGTGTCGTAGCCCGGGATGTCGGGCGTGTTGAACCGCTTGCCCGTCGCGTCGAACCACATCGAGGACGGGCCGGGGAGGATACGGATGCCGTGGCCGGGCCAGATCGGGTCGTAGTTGCGCAGGCCCTCGGTGTAGTGCCACATGCGGTCGGGGTTGACGATGCGCCCGCCCGCCTTCTCGGTGATGCCCAGCATGCGGCCGTCGACATGCGCGGGAACGCCCGTGACCATGAACTTCGGCGGGGTGCCCATCCGGGCGGGCCAGTTCTGCCGGACCAGGTCGTGGTTGGCACCGATGCCGCCGGAGGTGACGACGACGACCGGGGCGCGCAGCTCGAAGTCGCCGACGACCGTGCGGGAGCTGGGCTTGCCGCGGGCCACGCTGCTGGGCTCCAGGACGGCCCCGCGGACGCCGGTGACGACTCCCCCGGTGGTGACGATCTCGTCCACGCGGTGCCGGAACTTGAACGTCACCTTGTTGTCGGCGACCGCGGCCCGCACCTTCTTCTCGAACGGCTCGACGACCGCCGGTCCGGTGCCCCAGGTGACGTGGAAGCGGGGTACGGAGTTGCCGTGTCCGGTGGCGAGACCGCCGCCGCGCTCCGCCCAGCCGACGATCGGGAACCACTGGACGCCGAGTCCGGAGAGCCAGGACCGCTTCTCGCCGGACGCGAACTCCACGTACGCCTTGGCCCACTGGTACGCCCAGTAGTCCTGGCCCTTGGGGTCGTCGACGCCCCGGTCGAAGCCGGCCGTGCCCTGCCAGTCCTGCCAGGCCAGGTCGTAGGTGTCCTTGACGCCCATCAGGCGCTGTTCGTCGGAGTTGACGAAGAACAGTCCGCCGAAGGACCAGAACGCCTGGCCACCGATGCTCGCCTCGGGTTCCTGGTCGAGGAGGAGCACCTTGCGTCCGGCCGCGGCGAGTTCGGCGGTGGCGACGAGTCCGGCGAGTCCGTGGCCGACGACGATCGCGTCGGCGTCCTGGGTGGCGCCGTACGCGGGGAAGGCCTGTGCGGCGAGGGTCGCGCCCGCGAGGACTCCGCCCGCCACGGTCAGGGCGTGGCGACGGGTGATTCCATCGGCTTCGGGGGTGTCCATGAGCGGCCCTCCTGGAGGCTTCGCGGGGGCGGTGCTTGGACCGTGCTCGGGAAAGCCTTGGTCGGTCCATGGGTGGCGTGACTGAGGGGTGTTCCTGCGACAGCTGCACTGTTACCGTCGGTAGCCCAACAGGAAACCAGGTCGTCACACGGCTCCGGTAGTGCGCGGGCGTCAATGTGAGCGCCGCTCGCTTGTGGCTCGGCGACAGCGTCCGGGCGGAGGGGGGACCATGACCGTCGTCCACGGACCGGAGCCGGTCGCCAGGGTCCTGCGGGACATGGCCGCCGACGTCGATGTGTGCGTCGAGCTCGTGCACGCCGCCCGCAGCCGCTCCCCCGAACTGTCCCGGCTGACCGAGGAGGCGACCCGGTCGCATGTGACGGCGATGCTCCGCGCGGCCGACCCCTGGTTCACCGCACCGGAGCGGACCGGGTCGGTCGACGATCAGGACTTCACGGCCGCCCTCCTGCTGGGCGCCGACCGTGCCGTGCAGGGCGTGCCGATGACGGTCGTCCTGCGGGGCGTGCAGGCGGCGCTGGGCCGCGCGGCGGAGATCGTGGTGGACCGGTGCCGTTCGGCGGGGGTCTCGGACCGGGCACTGCTGTCGGTCGTCCTGCGGCTCCAGGAGTACGGCGCGGCGATGGAACGGCAGGTGATCCACGGCTACCGCGCCGCCGAACACGAGTCGCCACGCGCGCTGGGCGCCGTCCGCACCCGGCTGCTGCACCAGGCGCTGCTCGGCGAAGTCCCGCCGCGTGAGGAGGAGTTGGCGCGCGCCGGAGTCCGGGCGGACGCCGCCGGGCACTACCACTGCCTGGTCGCGGCTCCCGCGCCCGCGCGGGCGGTGCGCTCCCCGCACGCGGTGACCGTGCCGCTCGACGGCCGCACGGCCGGACTGTGCCCGCGGCCGCCGGAGGCCGACGAGGTCGATCCCGAGGCGCTCGTCGTGATCGCGCCCGCCGCACCCCTGCCGGAGCTGCCCGCGCTGTACCGGCTGTGCGTGCGCGCCGTGGATCTCGGCCGGCAACACGGCCTGCACGGCCTGTACGACGTCACGGACTTCGCCGCCCGGATCGCGCTGGCCGAACAGCCTTCCCTGGGCGAGCTGTTGAGCCGGAAGCTGCTCGGCTCCCTCGATCCGGCGGACGCGTTCCACCGTCAGCTCGCCCTGACCGCCCTGGCGTTCCTGGACAACGGCCGCCGTCTCGACCAGACCGCCGCGGCGCTGTTCACCCACCCCAACACCGTCCGCTACCGGCTCGGCCGACTCCGGCAGATCACCTCCACGTCCCTCGCGGACGGCGACGGCCCGCTGGCCGCATTGCACTGGTGGTGGGCCCTGACCGCATGGCTGGAGTCGTCAACACGTCGCTGAGTTCCTGTGGCCGGTGATGACCGCCGGGTCACTGCTGTCGTCGCCACCACCGTCGAAGGGCTGCCGCGGCGAAGCGCGTCATTTCTCGGCCGTGGTGGGGGCTCGGGGAAGGCGTAGCTGGAAGCATGCTCCGAGGGGCCGGGGGGTGAGGGTGAGGGTGCCTCGGCGGCGGTGGGCCAGGTCGCGGGCGATGGCGAGGCCCAGGCCGGTGCCGCCGTGGTCGCGGGAGCGGGCGTCATCGAGCCGGACGAAGCGTTCGAAGATGCGCTCGGCGTCCTCGGTGGGCACGCCCGGTCCGTCGTCGTGCACCGTGAGGACGACCCAGGCGTCCTGGTTTCGGATGGTGATCTGGATGCGGTGTGCGGCGTGGCGGGCGGCGTTGTCGATGAGGTTGCGCAGCAGCCGTTCGTATTCGTCCGGGTTTCCGTGTGCGTGTGCGGGGGCGGTGCTGTCGCAGGTGAGGGTCAACGGTCGTTCGGTGAGGGGGTACTGCTCGGTCAGCCGCAAGGCGAGGGCTGTCAGGTCGACGGTTTCGGAGCCGGCCACGGGGGTGCGGGTGTCGAGGCGGGCGAGGAGCAGCAGGTCTTCGGCGAGGGCGTGGAGGCGGCGGGTCTGTCGTGCGGCGGTGGTGGCCGCGGCGGGCCAGTCGGTGCGTTCCGGATAGGCGAGCGCGACTTCCAGACTGGCCAGCAGCGTGGTGAGGGGGCTGCGTAGTTCGTGGGCGGCGTCCGCGACGAAGCGACGTTGCTGGGCGGCGGCGTCGTCGAGGCGCTGGAGGGTGCTGTTGATGGTGGTGGCCAGGGCGGTGATCTCGTGTCCCGTGGCGGGGACGGTGACGCGTTCACGGGGGTCGCTCGCGGTGACCGAGGCGGTGAGGACGCGGATGGCTTCGACCGGCCGCAGCGCGATGCGGACGGCGAAGTAGGCGGCGGCGGCGATCAGTACGAGGCCGACGAGCCCGGCCCGCAGCAGCAGACGGTCGGTGGTCTCGGTGATTGCCTCGGCTGTGTGCGGGAGCACCACAACATAGACCCGCAGGTTGGCGTGGGCGGCGACGCCCAGAGCGGCGGCTTTGTCATTGCTCAGTCCATCGGCCCGGATATCGGCCGTGATGACCTGATTGCTCCCGCCGGCTACTGAGAATTTGTCACTAGGGTCGTAGTCGGGGTTCGCAGGTAGGCGGACGGTGGTGATGAGCTCGGCCCTCAAGGCTTTCGGCGGGGCGGGCATCACGTGGTGGGTGCCGGGAGCGAAGTCGTCCATGCCTCCGCCGTAGGCGACAGCGGTGCGTCGGTCGGTCGCGACGACCTCGTACGGCACAGTGCTTGTGGAGTCGGGAATGACACCCTGTTCCAACTTGTCGCAGAGGGACCAGAGTTGACCCTTGGCTTGATCTTCGGCGATCTGTGTGCTCTGGCGGTAGACGTCGTGGTGGACCCACCAGCCGATGCCGACCAGGATGACGGCGGCGGTCGAGGCGGCGGCCAGGGCCGCGCCGGCTCGTACCGAACGCGGCCACCAGCGGCGTCGCGGCTCAGTCGCGTTCACGGTCGTCCACCAGTCGGTAGCCGGTACCCCGTACGGTCTGGAGGGACTGCCGGTGGAACGCGGCGTCCACCTTCTTGCGCAGGGCGCTGACGCGCGCCTCCACCAGGTTGGGATCCTCTGCTTCGTCGGGCCACGCGTGATAGAGCAGATCCGTTTTGGAGACCGCCTGGCCCGCCCGGCGGGCCAGCAGCTCCAGCACGGCGAACTCCCGGGGTGTGAGTTCCACCCGGGCCCCGGCCCGGCGGCAGACCCGGCCGGCGACATCCAACGAGAGGTCGCCCACGGCAAGGACGGGCGGGGCGACCGTGGCGGCTCGTCTGACCAGGGCCCGCAGCCGTGCGACGAGCACCACGTAGGAGAAGGGTTTGGCCAGGTAGTCGTCGGCCCCCGTGTCCAGGGCCTCTGCCTGATCCCAGTCCCCGTCCTTGGCGGTGAGTACCAGGATGGGGGTCGCGTTGCCCTCCCGGCGCAGCTGGGCGCAGACCTTGTAGCCGTTGAGTCCGGGCAGCATCAAGTCCAGTACGACAAGGGCGTATTCGCCGGTCCGGGCCATCCACAGTCCCTGCCGGCCGTCATGGGCGAGGTCGACGCTGTAGCCCTCGGCGGTCAGACCGGTGTGCAGGGTGTGGGCAAGGTCCACCTCGTCTTCGACCACCAGGATGCGCATGTGGTGCAGCCTCGCACAGCGCCGGCCCGCCTTCCTGATCGGCCGGTCAGGTTGGGTCAGCAACCGGTCAACGAGGTCCCGGCACGCTGGCGGAGTGTCTTCGCCACTGCTGAAAGGCCCTGTCGCCGATGTCCGTTGATGAACGTGCCCCCGCCGCGGCCAGGACGGTTTCCCCTCCCGTACCCGCCCGTCGACCATCACCGAGCCCGGCCAAGGCCGTTGTCGTCATCGCGCCCTTGTCGCTGACCATCGCTCTGGGGCTCTGGGGTGTCCGCAGGCAGAACACCATGTGGGGGGACGAGTCCGTCACCTATCAGCTCGCGCACCGCGATCTTTCGCAGATATGGCTCACCGCCCAGCACATTGATCTGGTCCATGCCCTCTACTACGCCGTGATGCACGAGATCTTCGGTCTCTTCGGCGGAGGGCTGCTGACGTTGCGGCTGCCGTCCGTGCTGGCGATGTCCGCGGCGGCGAGCGGAGTCGGGCTTCTGGCACTACGCCTGGCGGGACCCCGTGCCGGGCTGCTGGCCGGGCTGGTGTTTCCGCTCCTTCCCCAGGTACAGAAGTTCGCGCAGGAAGGCCGTTCGTATGCCATGGTCTGCGCCCTGGTCGCCTGGGCCACCTATGCGCTCGTGGTCAGCGTCCCGCATCGCGCCCGGTGGCGGTGGGCGGTCTATGGCTCCACCATGCTGCTGGCCTGTCTGCTCCATGAGTTCGCGGTCCTCGCCCTGGTCGCACACGGCGTCACACTGGTCGTCTCCCGTGTTCCACGACCGGTACTGAGGGCGTGGAGTGTGGCAGCCGCGGGCGTTGTGGCCGGGCTGTTGCCGCTGGCGATCCGCAGTGCGGGGCAGTCGGAGCAGGTGTCCTGGATCGGCGGACCGGTGCGGCCTGGTTATTTCCTGGTGGTGGCGGTCGTGGGCGTGGTGTGTGCCCTGGCGCCCCTGAGGGTGAGCGGGCCCGTTCGGCTTTCCGCGCTGGCTGTGCCGATTCTTGTGCTTCCCGGCCTTCTGCTGCTGATCGCCTCACCGGTCAAGCCCCTTTTCGTCGACCGATATGTGCTCTACAGCAATATCGGAGTCGCCTTGCTGCTGGGCGCCTGGATGGATCACCTCCTCCGGCGGCAGCGGTTTTCCCGCTACGTGTGGATCGCGGCGGTTGCCGTACTGGCCGCGCTCGTCCAGCCGAGCCTTTCGCTGAGGACGCCCCAGAGCCGGAGCAATGACGTCACCGCCATCGGCGCCGCCGTACGCAAGGAAGGCCGTCCCGGCGACGGGCTGCTCTATCTCACCGGCCGGCACCGGATCCTGACTGCGGCCAACCCCGAGGACACCCGTTTCCTGACAGATCTCGCCCTGGCACAGGACCCCGTTTCGTCGAACACACTTGCAGGTTTCGAGCTTCCCGCCCAGGAAATTGCGGCACGCATGCTGGAATTCGACCGGATCGTCGTGGTCCGCGCGGTGGGTGTGCACTCGCTGACCAACCCTCAGGAGGAAGCGAAAACAAACACCCTGCGGCGCCACTTCCGCGAATACGGAACAACTCACGTCAACGGGGCGCGAGTCACCGTCTATGTCCGAGACCACGCCCCGTCTCCGAAGGCCGGTCCTGGATCCAACAGCCCCGGGCAAGCGGTGGGGTGATGAGGTGACCGCGACTGGTGCCGCCGACCGGCACGAGCATGACCTCACCCACCCATGCCACCCCCATGACCTGCACGTTCAAGAGGAACACAACCCACTCAGGGACCTCGCGGGCCGCTCCGCCTTGTTCGACCTGTCGGACGTTGTTCGAGAAGTCTTGACGCGGCCGTGTACACCGTTTGACACTCTCGCAACATCACGTCACACGGTTGAAACGGCGGTCCCTGCCCATGACGCACAGACATCGACTCGGCGACCGTGCGAGACGGGGGGCGGGACAACTGGCCGCACTGACCGCCGTGTCCCTGCTCGTCGGCCTCGTCGGGGCGGCGACTCCCGTCCAGGCCGACGAGGCCGCCGACGTCACCGACGGTCTGGCCCTCTGGTACAAGCTCGACGCCACGTCCGGCACCACGGTCACCGACGCCTCCGGCCACGGCCGCGACGGCACGGTGGCCGGTACCGCCGGCTGGTCGTCCACCGGCCAGGGCCTCGCCTTCAACGGCTCCGACACCTACGTCAAGGTGCCGAACGACGTGCTGAAGGGCATGGACGCGATCACCGTCGCCATGGACGTGCGGATCGACGCCGCCCAGTCGACGCCGTACTTCCTGTACGGCTTCGGCAACTCCAGCGGCAGCAACGGCAACGGCTACCTGTTCACCACGGGCAACTCCCTGCGCACCTCGATCGCCACCGGCAACTGGTCGACGGAGCAGACCACCAAGCCCGCCGACTCCCACAACCTGAGCCGCTCGGTGTGGAAGCACCTCACCTACACGCAGTCCGGCACCACCGGTGTGCTGTACGAGGACGGCGTCGAGGTCGCCCGCAACACATCGGTCACCATCACCCCCGGCGCCATCGGCTCCGGCATCACCACCGCCAACTACCTCGGCAAGTCGGTGTACTCCGGCGACAAGCTCTTCAAGGGCGACATCCGCGACTTCCGGGTGTACGACCACGCGCTGCCCGCCTCCGACGTGGAACAGCTCGCCCTCCCCGTGGCCACGCAGGGCGTCGCCGACGACAAGGCCGCACTGAGCCTCGGGGACACCGGTGCCGTCGTCGCCGACCTGGACCTGCCGAAGACCGGCACGGCCGGCGGCGCCACGATCAGCTGGGCCAGCGACAACACCGCCCTGGTGTCGGACGCGGGCAAGGTGACCCGTCCCGCCGCGGGCGAGCCGGACGGCCACGCCACGCTCACGGCCACCCTCAGGAAGGGGACGGTCACGGCCACCAAGTCGTTCGACGTCACGGTCCTCGCCTCGTTCGACGACGCGACCGCCGCCCGGCAGGCCGCCGACGCCCTCGCCGTCCACAACCTCGACGACGTACGCGGCAACCTCAGCCTCCCGGCGACCGGTTCCTACGGCACCGACGTCACCTGGGCCTCCGCGCAAGCGGACGTCGTCTCGGCCGACGGTGTGGTCCACCGCCCCGCGCACGGCACCGGCGCCGCCACCGTCGACCTGACCGCGACCGTCACCAAGGGCGAGGCCAAGGCGACCCGCGTGTTCACCGCGAAGGTCCCCGAACTCCCCGTGAAGGAAGCCCTCAAGGGCTACATGTTCAGCTACTTCACCGGCGAGGGCACGTCCGACGGCGAGCAGCTCTACGCCGCGCTCAGCAAGGGCAACGACCCGCTGAAGTGGCGGGAGCTGAACGACGAGCGACCCGTCCTGACCTCCACCCTCGGTGAGCAGGGCCTGCGCGACCCGTTCATCATCCGCTCTCCCGAGGGCGACAAGTTCTACCAGATCGCCACCGACCTCAGGATCTACGGCAACGGCGACTGGGACGCCGCCCAGCGCACCGGCAGCAAGTCCATCATGATCTGGGAGTCCACCGACCTCGTCCACTGGACGGACCAGCGTCTGGTGAAGGTCTCCCCCGACAGCGCCGGCAACACCTGGGCGCCCGAGGCGTACTACGACACCGATCTCGGCGAGTACGTGGTCTTCTGGGCGTCGAAGCTGTACGACAACGCGGCGCACTCCGGCGACACGTACAACCGGATGATGTACGCCACGACCCGCGACTTCTACACGTTCAGCGAGCCCAAGGTGTGGATCGACCGCGGCTACTCGGTCATCGACTCCACGGTGATCCAGCACGACGGCACGTACTTCCGCCTGTCGAAGGACGAGCGCAACAACAGCTCCTCCACCCCCAACAGCAAGTTCATCTTCGAGGAGAAGAGCGACTCGCTGCTGAACCTCTCCTGGGACGCGGTCGCCGAGGGCATCGGCAAGGGCGCGATGAACGCGGCCGAGGGACCGCTGGTGTTCAAGTCCAACACCGAGGAGAAGTGGTACGCGTTCCTCGACGAGTTCGGCGGCCGCGGCTACCTCCCGTTCGAGACCACGGACCTCGCCTCCGGCACCTGGACCCCCTCCACCGGCTACGACCTGCCGTCGAAGCCCCGGCACGGCACCGTCCTGCCGGTCACCCAGGCCGAGTACGACCGGCTGCTGCGCGCCTACCAGCCGGACCAGCTGGTCGAGAGCGTCGAGGACGTGTCGGTGAAGACACGGATCGGCCAGGCCCCGGTACTGCCCGCGACCGTGATCGCCACCTACGCCGACGGCGTCCCGCGCCCGGTGGCGGTGGCCTGGGACGACGTACCGGCCTCGGCGTACGCGCAGGCCGGCACGTTCACGGTGACCGGAAGCCTGCCCGACGGCGCCGCGCTTCCCGTCCGGGCCCGGGTGACGGTCTCCGAGGAGGGCGCCGACGTGCCCGCCGACCTGCTGCTGCACTACGGCTTCGACGAGACGTCCGGCAACATCGCCGTCGACTCCAGCGGCCACGGCAACCACGGCACCTACGTCCGCACGCCCGAGTTCGGGACCGGCGTGGACGGCGGCTCGTTCAAGATGTCCGGCGACTCCGCCACCTCCCCGTACGTCAAGATCCCGAACGGCGTGCTGAAGGGCGCCGACAGCGTCACCGTGTCCACGTACGCCAAGTGGAAGGGCGGCTCCTCCTTCCAGTGGCTGTTCGGGCTCGGACCCGACAGCGACAAGTACCTCTTCGCCACCCCCTCCAACGGCGGATCCAGCCTGTACTCGGCGATCACGAAGGCGAGTTGGTCGGCGGAGTCGAAGCTGACGGCCGGCTCGCAGCTCACCCCCGGCGAGTGGCGGCATGTCACGGTCACCCTCGACGGCGCCACCGGCACGATGGTCCTCTACGTCGACGGCGTCGAGGCGGCCCGCACGACGACCACCGTGAAGCCGTCCGAGCTGTACGACTCCGCCAAGGACCACAGCGGCTACATCGGCAGGTCGCTGTACTCGGCCGACCCGTACTTCGGCGGCGAGGTCGACGACTTCCGCGTCTACGACCGGGCCCTGTCGGCCGCGGAGGTCATGGAGCTCAGCGGCAACACCGCGGGCATCGCCAAGGCGACGCACCCCGCGCTGAAGGTCGACGCCCTCCTCGACAACGCGGCCAGCAAGGTCACGCTGCCGCTGAAGGAGGGCACCGATCTCACCGCGCTGGCACCGGAGTTCACCCTCGCCCACGGCGCGGCGATCAGCCCCGCCTCGGGCAGCGTGCACGACTTCAGCAAGCCGGTGACGTACGAGGTGACCGGCTCGGACGGCACCAAGCGCACCTGGACCGTGTCGGCGCTGGTCATGAAGAGCCCGGTGCTGCCGGGTCTCAACGCCGACCCGAACATCGTGCGCTTCGGTGACACCTTCTACCTGTACCCGACGACCGACGGCTTCGAGGGCTGGAGCGGTACGCAGTTCAAGGCGTACTCGTCGACCGACCTGGTGCACTGGACGGACCACGGGGTCATCCTCGACCTGGGGCCGGACGTGAGCTGGGCGGACAGCAGGGCCTGGGCGCCGGCGATCGCCGAGAAGAACGGAAAGTACTACTTCTACTTCTGCGCCGACGCCAACATCGGTGTCGCCGTCTCCGACTCGCCCACCGGCCCGTTCACGGACGCCCTGGGCAAGCCGCTGCTCAAGGCCGGCCAGTACAGCGGCCAGATGATCGACCCGGCGGTCTTCACGGACGACGACGGCCGGTCGTACCTCTACTGGGGCAACGGCCACGCCTATGTCGTCCCGCTCGGCGACGACATGGTCTCCTTCGACGCCTCGAAGATCACGGACATCACCCCGAGCGGCTACAACGAGGGCAGCTTCGTCGTCAAGCGCAAGGGCACCTACTACTTCACGTGGTCGGAGAACGACACCCGGGACGAGAACTACCGCGTCGCCTACGCCACCGGCCCCTCGCCCACCGGCCCGTGGACCAAGCGCGGCGTGATCCTGGAGAAGGACCTCTCCCTCGGCATCAAGGGCACCGGCCACCACTCGGTCGTCCAGGTGCCGGGAACGGACGACTGGTACATCGCCTACCACCGCTTCGCCATCCCCGGCGGTGACGGCACGCACCGCGAAACCACCGTCGACAAGCTGGAGTTCGACGCCGACGGCCTGATCGAGAAGGTCGTGCCCACCCTCACGAGCATCGACCCGGTCACCATCGTCCACGCCGGTCCGGACGCCCAGGGCGTCGAGGGCGCCGCGATCGCCCTGAACGGCACGGTCTCCGGGGCGGGCGGCGCACGATGGACCCTCGAGAAGGGCGCGCCCTGCACGGTCAAGGACCCCGCCGCCGCCCACACCACGCTCACCTGCACCGACAACGGCACCTACACCGCCACCCTGACCGGCGGCCGCAGCACCGACTCGGCCGTGGTGACGGTGACGAACGCGGCCCCGGCCATCACATCCGCCACCGGCCCGTCGGGCCCGGTCGCGGCCGGCCGCGGTACGGCCGTCACCGTCCGGTTCGGCGACCCGGGCGCCGGTGACACCCACACCTGCGTGATCGACTGGAAGGACGGCGGCAAGCCGACCACCGGCACGGTCACCTCGTCCGGCTGCCGTGCCGAGCACACCTACACCTCGGCGGGCATCCGCCGTCCGGTGATCACCGTCACCGACGACGACGGTGCCTCGGCCGCCACGACGCTCCCCGAGCTGATCGTGTACGACCGTGCCGCCGGACCGGTGGTGGGCGCCGGCACCGTCGCTGCCAAGGTCGGGCCGAAGCTGACGGGCCGGGCGTTCTTCTCGCTCACGGCCGGCTATCTGCCGGGGGCCACCGCCCCGGCCGGAGGGGTCACCTTCGACTTCAGGCCGGCCCGCCTGAAGTTCCGCTCCACCGGCCTCGACTGGCTCGTCGTCTCCGGCTCCACGGCCGTCCTCCAGGGCTCGGGCACGTTCAACGGCAAGAGCGGCTACGGCTTCCGCGTCACGACGACGGACAGCCCGGACACCTTCCTCATCAAGATCTGGAAGAAAGCCGGCGGGGAGGTGGTCTACAACAGTGGCACCCCGGCGAAGGTCAACGGCGTCATCACGGTCGGCTACGGGCGCCGGTAGCTCGGACGCCTGGCCCTCGATCCGGCCGGGCGGTTAAGGTCATGGGCCCCCTGTCCTCGACAGGGGGCCCGATCGTGACCTGGGGGGATTCGCCGCGTGCCCACACCCGAGCAGATCTGGGAGGACGCCGATCTCGCCACCCGGCGCCTGGCCGGAGTCGCCCTGAACCCCTCGACTCCGCAGGACGTCCTGCTGCACCTTTTGGCGGAGGCGCCGCTCGCCGTACGGATGGTGCTGTGCCGGGACCGGGTCCTGCCCGAGGCGGTCGTCGACGCCGTCATCGAACATCCCGACCACCGCACCCGTAGCTTCTTCGCCCGCAATCCTCACGTCGACCCGGCCCAGCGGGTGCGGCTGGTGGACGATCCGCACTGGTTCGTTCGCGCCCATCTCGCCGAGGCCCCTCGGGTGACCGCCCCCGCCGAGCCCGGGCCGCTGCCCGACGACGCCGTCGTCCGCATGATGAACACCTACGATCCGGAGCACCTGGGCGGCACCTTCTACCGGCAGTTCTCCCTCACGCTGCGCCGCTCCATGGCAACGCATCCGGACGCGAAGGTCCGCGCCTGGGGAGTCGGCATGTGGGGATGGCAGGACGCGAAGACACGGGCCGCGCTGCTGGCGGACCCGACGACGAGGTACGGAAGCGAGCACAGGACCGGCTGCGCCACGAGGATCCGGTGTGGGTGGAGAGCGTGCTGCCCGACCGGCCCTGCCACGCCCGCACCGGCGCACTGCTCCACGACGCTCTCAGCAGGGCCGTCGTGGACCGCGTCCTCACCGCTCCGGCCGGTCCCCAGGACCGACAGATGATCGCGGGCAACCCCAGTCTCCCGCCCGACGTCGTGGCCCTGCTGGCCGCCGATCCGGACCCGGAGGTCCGGTGGCACATCGCGCGCCGCGCCGACCTCGGTCCCGTCGAACGCCGCGCGCTGGTCACGGATCCCGAACCCGACGTACGCCGGATGGTCGCCCGCCACCGCGACCTCGACCACGACGAGCTCCGGGTCCTCGCGGCCGATCCCGACCCGAAGGTCCGGCTGTCCGTGTCCCTCCACCCCACGTGGACCGAGGAGGAACGGGCCGCGATCGACTACGAGGTCCCCCTGGACGAGCCGTTCTGCTTCTACCCCGAGCGGCTGGACCCGCGGGACCCCGAGGCCGTCCGCCGGGACGCGCTCTCCGGTCACCCGATGCTGCGCCGGGAGGCGGCGCGGGAGCGCACCCTGCCGCCCGACCTCGTGACCCGGCTGGCCGCCGACGACGACCTCGGCGTCCGCGTCCTGCTGGCCCAGAACCAACCGGACGTCCCGGCGGCCCTCCTGCTGCGCAGCTTCCTGGAGTACACCGGGCCCGAGCGCGCCCATCTCGTCACCCGGCCGAACTTTCCGACGGACGGGTTGGCCGCCCACGCCGACGACGAGGATCCCGCCGTCCGGGCCCTCGCCGCCCGCGACCCCGGGACCCCGCCGGCCGCCGTGGCACGGCTCACCCGGGACCCCGAACCCGCCGTCCGGGCGGCGTTCGCCCGCCACCCGAACCTGCCGCCCTCCCTGCTGGCGGAACTCCTCGACGACGAGGAGCTGGCCCACCACGCCGCCGCCAACCCGGCCCTGGCCGAGGGCACCCTCCGCGCCCTGGTGGGGGCGCTGCCGGTCAGCTGACAGCCTCCAGCGCCTCCAACGCCCGCGCGGTCTGCGGATACCGGGCGAGAAGGGCCGCTCCCGACGACCCGACGTCGGGGCTCTCCCACGCCCCGTCGCAGCCCAGCAGGTCCGCCAGCGCATCGCAGGTCGCCGGGTGCGCGGCGAGGAGCGGCAGGCCGCCCGCGGTGCTCGCCGCCGACTCCACCGGCATGCGTGGCGGTTCCTGCGGGAGCCGCCACGGCGGTACCCAGGTGTCCAGCTCGGTGAGCCGGGCGGGGAAGACCCGGCCCGCCTCGCGGATCAGCAGCGGGGCCTGTTCGGCACCACCGGCCCGCAGGGTGCCGATGAGGGTCGGCAGCCAGGGCAGCAGCACCGCGTCGGGGAGCAGGGCGAACGCGTTCGACACGGCCTCGACGACGAAGTCGGCCAGGCCCGGGACCGGTTCCAGGGCGTGCACGAACCCGCTGAGATAGCGCGGGTAGGCGGGCACCACCAACGGGTTGCCGAGCAGTTCCGCGCAGCGCGCCCGCAGTGCCGTCCTCGGCAGGGTGCCCAGGTGGGTCTGTGCCGCCCACAGCAGGGCGGTGCGGGACGGCTCGGTCGGGTGGGACTGGGCGAGGGCGAGTTCGAGCTGGGTGCGGTCGCAGCCCAGGGACAGCGCCAGGCCCTCCATGCCGAACAGGAAGCCCAGCATCGCCGCGACCTGGCGGACGGTCGCGTCGTCGTCGGTGAACGCCGTCGGCAGCAGGGTGCAGTAGTGCGCGTAGCCGGTCTTGACGAAGGACTCGATCCAGGGCGGGAGCACCGGTTCGGCGGTGCGGTAGTGGGCCAGCAGCCGACGGACCCGGCGCAGCACCTCCGGCGCGCCGTCGACACTGCGCTCGCTCGCCAGGACCTCCAGGGCCCGGGTACCGAGCTCGTCGGCGAGACGGCGGCTGCGCAGATAGAGCGTGGCGTCCTCGACGGCCTCCAGGACCTGCGCCGCCGTCGCCTGCGGGGCGTACGCGGCGCGCCGCAGCCGCTGTTCGAGAACCTGCTCGATGCTGACGCCCTCGTAACCCAGCTCGATGAGGGCGCGCTGGTGGGTGCCCAGGGCCAGGTCCCAGGACTCCTGGATGGGGTGTTCGCCGAGGCGGCGCTCGCCCATGATGGGCCGGGCCGCGCCCTGCGGCAGCAGCCGGCGCAGCATCCACAACAGGTCGGAGCAGCGCGCGAGTTCCGGCCGCGAGGCGATGTCCAGCAGCGCGCGCTGCACTCCGCGCTGCTGGAGCTTCAGGTCCAGCGGTGCTAGCCGGTCGTGCACATCGCGGGCCAGCGGCGGCAGCGCGTCGTAGCCGACCTGGCCGACGCGGTCGCCGCCCATCATGATCTCGACCAGCCGGCCCACGTCCCGCCGGCCCGGTACGGCGTCCTTCTCGATGCAGGTGACGGCCGCGTCCTGGAAGTCGTACGGCGTCGGCTTGGCGCGGTCGCGCATCCCGGCCAACAGGATCGACGTCTCGAAGACGGCGATGGCATCGGCGGTGGAGGCGAGGTAGCCGTTACGGCGGGCGGCGCGCACGATCTCCACGGACCAGCCGAGCAGTTCGGCCTCGTCGAGGGCGTCGAGGGCGGGCGGCCGCTGGAGGAAACCGGTGAGCCGGTCGGCGGCCGGGCCGGCCGATGCGGGGGCCCTCGGGGCGAGGGCCTTCCTCGGCTTCGTGCTCTTCTTCGTGCCTGCCTGGCCCTCCAGACGGAACGGGCGGACGCCGGTGCGCCTGACGTTCTTCGCCCATTCCGTCGCGGCGATGGACACCGAGCCCGCGGCCAGTCCGAACTGCGCCTCGATCGCGCCGTGGCTGGACGGGATCAGGCCGTGCCGCCACTTGGTGCCGCTCGGCGGGCTGATGGTGAAGGTGTCGCTGCCGTGCACGCCGAACTCCGCGACCCGGCTGGCCGCGTGGAAGGCGCCGCAGACGTAGAGGCAGTCGGCGGGGTCGGCGCCGGTGGCGGCGAGGTGCTCGCGCATGCGGGTCCACATGTACCGCTCGCGGTCCTCGTCGACCCGTACCTTGCGGGGGTCGCCGGGGGCGAGGCGCCGGAAGAGGCTGCCGATGAGCAGCATCACCTGGCGGTAGGTGTCGTGGTCGCTGTCGCCGAGGGGCAGTTCGACGTACTGGTGCCACCACTCCGACCAGTGCCGTACCCGGCCGTGGCGCAGCAGGTGCTCCTCCAGTTCGGCGAAGCGCGGGCGCAGGTCGCCGATCTCCACGCCGACGGCGTCGCCGTGCAGGGCGGTCTGTTCCGCCGCCTCGGGCGCGTCGGGATCGCCTTCGCCGTCGGGTCCGGTCTCCCACTGGAAGACATGGTCCGAGGAGCGGTCGACGAGGACGAGTTCGACGCCCGGGGTGTCGAGCGCGTAGGCGATGGCCTGGTACTCGGCGGAGGCCTCGGTGACCGGGGCGACCACCGAGAGCGGTGCCCAGTCGGCGGGGAAGCCCTCGATCTCGCTCGCGAAGGACTGGACCGCCACCGGCAGACGGCAGTTGCGCAGCTCGGTGAGGAGGGGCGCCATGTCCTCGCACAGCTCGAGGTAGACGGTCCTCGGCTGCTTCTCGCGCAGTCGGCGTGCCATGGCGATGGCCGAGGCCGGTGAGTGGTGGCAGACGGGGAAGATCTCCAGGGGTTCGCTCACCGCGCGTTCGACGTCGTCGACGATGCCTCGCAGGATGCCCTCCAGCGCCGCGGGACCGTCGGCGAACGTGGTGGCGGCGTCCTGGAGTTGCGTGCGCAGGGCCGTGAACGTGCCCTCGGGGGTCCCGGTCACGACAGGGTCGCGATCGCGTCGCGGCCGCCCTCGAGGAACTCCGGCCAGGAGCCCCCTTCCTCCTTGCTGCGCGGTTCGACGACACCGTGCAGGTACTTGTTGAGGATGGCGAGGTCCTCCGGTGCCCGCCGGGCCAGGGAACCGACGAGGGAGGAGGCGAGGGTGTGGGCGGTGAGGGCGCGTTCGCCGAAGAAGTTGCTGTGCAGGATGGCGTCCTCGAGGACGCCGATCTGCTCGGCCGTGGACAGGGCGGACTCCAGCTTCTCGTCGTCGCTGCCGGCAGCGGCCGAGGAGGCCCGCAGGTCGGCGAAGCTGCGCAGCAGCACGTCCAGCAGGGTCGGCGGGACGTCGAGTTCGATCCGGTGGCGGCGCAGCAGTTCCTCGGTGCGGAACCGGACGATCTCCGCCTCGCTCTTCTTGTTCGTCACCACCGGGATGCGCACGAAGTTGAAGCGGCGCTTGAGTGCCGAGGAGAGGTCGTTGACGCCCCGGTCCCGACTGTTGGCGGTGGCGATGACCGAGAAGCCGGGCTTGGCGAACACGATGTTGTCGCTGTCCTGGTCGCTGCCCAGCTCCGGGACGGAGATGTACTTCTCGGAGAGGATCGAGATCAGCGCGTCCTGGACGTCGCTGGTGGAGCGGGTGAGCTCCTCGAAGCGGCCGATCGAGCCGGTCTCCATCGCGGTCATGATCGGCGAGGGGATCATCGACTCGCGTGACTGGCCCTTGGCGATGACCATCGAGACGTTCCACGAGTACTTGATGTGGTCCTCGGTGGTGCCCGCCGTGCCCTGCACGACCAGCGTGGAGTTGCGGGAGATCGCGGCGGACAGCAGCTCGGCCAGCCAGCTCTTTCCGGTGCCGGGGTCGCCGATCAGGAGCAGGCCCCGGTCGGAGGCGAGGGTGACGATGGAGCGCTCGACGAAGCTGCGGTCGCCGAACCACTTCGGCGCGATCTCCCGGTCGAGGCCGTCGGCGCGCTCGGAGCCCAGGACGAACAGACGGACCATCTTCGGGGACAGCCGCCAGGAGAACGGCTTGGGGTTGTCGTCGATCGACTCCAGCCAGTCGAGTTCCTCGGCGTACTTGAGCTCGGCGGGGGCGCGCAGCAGGTCGGTCATCGAGGGCCTTTCCAAGAGATGCGTGTGTCGAGGGACGGGGTGGGTCAGGTGAGGAACGTCTTGAGTTCGTGGACGAGCTTGTCGATGTGGCCGGAGATCACCGGTGTGCCGAGGGTCTTGAACCGCTCCCGGAACCAGGGGTTGACCTCCTGCCGGCCGGAGCTGGTCACCGAGCCGACGGGGATGAACTTCACGCCGGAGCGGTGGACTTCCTCGATGCCCTCGAACAGCGGCTGGGAGCGGTCGAACTCGTAGAAGTCCGAGATCCACACCAGCACGGTGTTCTTGGGCTCCGCGATCTTCGGGCGGGCCATGGCCATGGCTATGGGGCCGTCGTTGCCGCCGCCCAGCTTGGTCCGCAGCAGCACCTCGAACGGCTCGTTCACCCAGGGGGTGAGGTCGATGGCTCGGGTGTCGTACGCGATGAGGTGCACGTCCACCTTGGGCAGTCCGGCGAAGATCGACGCCAGGATGGTGCAGTTGACCATGGAGTCGACCATCGAGCCCGACTGGTCGACGACCACGATGAGCCGCTGCGGTGTCGTCCTGCGGGCGGTGTGGCGGTAGTAGAGGCGGTCGACGTAGAGGCGTTCCTCTTCGGGGCTCCAGTTGGTGAGGTTCTTCCAGATGGTGCGGTCGAGGTCGAGGTTGCGGTACACGCGCTTGGGCGGGACCGAGCGGTCGAGCGCACCGACCGTGGCCTTCTCCACCTGGGTGCGCAGCACCTCGGCGACCTCGTCGACGAAGCGGCGGATCAGCGACTTGGCGTTGGCGAGGGCGACCCCGGAGAGATTGCTCTTGTCGCGCAGCAACTGCTCGATCAGCGACATGCTCGGGGTGAGCCGCGCGGCGAGCACGGGGTCGGCGAGCACTTCGCGCAGATGCATGCGCCGGACGAGGTCCGCCTCGATGGCGCCGAGTTCCGGGCCGAGAGCGGGGACGATCTCGCCGGTGTCGGGTGTCGTGCCACGACCGCCGCGCAACTCCCCCGGCCGGCAGCCGAGGGCGCGCTCCAGCCAGCCGGCGTCGCTCTGCCAGCGGGACAGCTGTCCGGCGCTGACGGCTCCCGAGCCGGTGGAGAAGACGTTCAGCAGCACCTTGGACACGAGTGCCGCGCGCCGCACCTCCGCCGCACGATCACGCGCGTCGCCGTCGGCCGCAGCCTCGGTGTCCGTGCCCGTGTCCGTGTCCGTGTCCGGGTCGGGAACCATCAACCCGTCGAACTCCGCGGCCAGTTCCGGGTGGCGCTGGACGATCGAGTCGACGGAGGTCTGCGGGTCCAGCAGCGCGGGCGGCAGGCCGATGTCGTCGATGACGGCGAGGCTCGCCGATTCCAGGCCGGCCTGCTCCTCGGGGTCGAAGAGGCGGGCCAGCAGCCGCCAGTACAGGACCTGGCGGCGGTTGTCGTCGGGTACGGCTTCCGGCGTGGGGTCGCTCATTTCCGCAGCAGCCTTCCCGCTCGCTCGCGCAGGACGGTCACGGCGTCGGTGGCGGCCTTCTCGGCCCGGACGCCGGCCTTGTCGGTGGTGCCGCCTGCCCATGCGCCCGCGTGGAGGGCGACGGCCTTCTTGCGCACCGTGGTCTCCACCGCGAGCGGCTGGAGACGGAAGCCGCCGCCGTCCCAGCGCAGCAGGCCGACGCAGGCGCGCGAGGCCGCGACGGCCTCGGGTGTGAGCGGGCTCGCGGTCGGGATGCGGTCGGTGTCGACGGGGAGCGTGTGTCCGGCGACGGTGAAGGTGAGCGTGTCGCCGTCCTGTCCGCGGTCGTAGCCCTCCAGGAACACCGGCTCGGCGATGCGCGCGGGGTGGCGGTCCAGGGGCGCGGTGGGCAGGGCGGTGGCGGTCGGCAGGACGACCCGTGCGGTGGCGAGGGCATCGGCGGGCTCGCCCGCACGGGCCCGGGCGTCGTCCCAGATGAGGTCGCCCTCGTCGGTGAGGGGCATGGCGTCGAGGTCCATCGCCCGGCCTTCGCCGAGGGCGGTGAGCAGCGACAGGTGCGGCCGCAGCAGCTGCCAGACGCCTGCCGCGACGACGGTGTCCGGCTTGGGCACCGAGACGCTCGCGCGGACCAGCCGGGGCGCGGTGCCGTCGGCGGGTTCGAACACGGCGTGGATCTGGGCCTGCGCGGCGGTGGCGTGTTCGTGCAGGTCGAGGCCGAGTGGCAGCAGACGGCCGGTGGCGGCCGTGACGGCGGGCCGGTCGGCGGCGCCGGGCATGGTCAGCAGCAGGGCGCGGGACCACAGGTCGCCCCAGCGGCGCGCGGGGATCCGGTCCAGGGCGGCGCCGGGGCAGGAGGCGGCGAGTTCGGCGGCGAATCCGTCGAGCAGGGTGGCCAGTCGGCGCAGCTCGGGGTCGGGCAGCATCGCGGAGACGATGGGCGCGGCTCCGCCGGCCAGCTCGTGGTCGATGCCCTGCCAGCCGGTGCGCGCGAGGTCCGACAGCCAGGTGCGGGCGGCTGCCAGCAGGTTCACCGCCGGCCGTGCGGCGGGAGCCTCGGCTGGCCGCTCCTCGCGCGTGCGGCCGGTCACCTCGTCGGCGCCGACCGTGAGGGCGTCGTGCACGGCACCGAACAGGGCGGTGCGGGCGGCGGCGAGGGTGACGAAGTGGTCCTCGCTCGCGGCTCCGGCCGCGGCCTTTGCGGTGGCCTCGGCGACCCGGGCGGCCAGCGGGCTGCCGGCGACGGCTCGGGCGAGGACGGTGAGATCGTCCACCCGTTCGGGCCGGGGGCGCAGCAGGCCGGCGAGCAGGGTCCGGTCGAAGGCGTCGACCGCCGCCAGGGCCTCGTCGAGTCCCTCGACGGGTGCGGTGAGCAGGTCGGCGCGTTCCTCCGTGCTCGTGCCGCGCTCGCTCCGGGGCGCCTGCGGGATGTCCGTGGCCCGGGTCGGCGGGAACCACTGGAGCTCCGGGAGCGGGGCGGTGACCGGGGGCAGCTCCAGGTAGGCCAGGTGGCGCAGGAACCGGCTGAAGACGGGTGCGGCGGCCGCCTTGCCGTCCGCCTGTGGTGGGTGGGTGCCGGTCATCGCGGCGGTGAGGGCGGCGGCGTCGGGCTCCGCGCCCATGGGCTCGACGCGCAGGTAGCGGGCGACGCGGTCGGCGCCGTACTGGAGCACGGCCTCGGTGATCAGCGCGCGGATGTGGTTGCAGAACGAGCCCCGCGCGCCGCCGCAGGGACGGTTGTTGTTGGTGCTGCACGCGAAGGCGTAGGTGCCGGCGGCGACCGACGAGACGTACACCCGCTCGATGTCCGAGCCGCTGGAGACCACACCCTGGAGGCGTCCGTCGGCCAGTTCGACGAAGGGGACCTTGGCGAGCTTGCGGGGCCGTGCGGGCGGCACCACCCGGGCCGTACTCGAATTCTCCCAGTCGGACAACACACCAGCTCCTTTGCGGCACAGGGCTCCGCACGCCGAATCGGCGCAGCGCAGGGGGGTTGCCGCGCCGGATCGGCGGCGACAACAACGAACTTACCGGCGACCACTGACAACGCCGTCCGCGTCGACGGGAGGACGCCGTACGCGACCACGGGAGGGCCCCGTCCGTATGCCGGTCGGCGCGGGCCCGGGCGTTCCGGCTCTTCTAGAATTCCGATGATCATGCCCGGGGGCGACGGCGGGGGCGTGTCGGTGCGAAGGGGCGGGGTTGAGCGGGGAGCAGGCGGCGTTCGGGGCGCTGCTGCGGGAGTTTCGGCTGGCCGCGTCGCAGACCATCGAGGGCCTGGCGGAGGCGTCGGGTGTGAGCGTGCGGGGCATCGGGGACCTGGAGCGCGGGCGGCGGGCGGCTCCGCAGCGGCGGACGGTCGCCGCGCTCGCGGACGGTCTGGGCCTGGCCGAGGCGCCACGGGAGCGGCTGCTCACGGCCGCGCGGGCCGGGCGTGACGGAGGCTACCGCCCGGTGGGGGTGCGGGCGTTCCCGCGCGGCGTCGACGACTTCGTCGGCCGGGAGGGGGAGCTGGCGCGGCTGGCGGCGCTCGCGGAGCGCGAGGCCGTCGCCCAGCCGGTGGTGGTGGCGGTGTCCGGGCCGCCGGGCACGGGCAAGACGACGCTGGCGCTGCACGCGGCCCGCGGTCTCGCCGAGCGGTTTCCGCACGGGCAGTTGGTGCTGGACCTGCGCGGCACGGACGACGATCCGCCCGGTCCCGCCGAACTGGTGCTGCGGGTGCTGAAGGCCCTTCAGGTGGCCGACCGGGATCTCGCCCAGGCCGGGCCGCAGGGTCACCCGGAGCTGTATCGGCAGCTGTTGGCGGAGCGGCGCTGTCTGCTGGTGCTGGACAACGCACGCGACGAGGCTCAGGTGCGTCCGCTGCTCCCGGCCGCGGGAGCGGGCATGGTGGTGGTGACGAGCCGTCGCATGCTGACCGGGCTCGACAGTGTGCACCGGCTGCCGCTCGGTGAACTGGACCCCGTCGCGGCCGCCGAGCTTCTGACCTCCCTCGTCGGAGCCGATCGGGCCGCTGCCGATCCGGCCGCCCTCCGTGCGGTCGCCGAGCGCTGCGGACACCTGCCGCTCGCCCTGCGGGTGGCGGGCAACTGGCTTGCCACCCGCACCGGTTGGAGCGTTCGCCGGCTCGCGGACCGCCTCGCGGTCGAGGAGCGGCGGCTGGACGCACTGGCCGCCGGGGACGTACGGGTGGCCGCCGCCTTCGACCTGTCCTACCGCCAGCTGACTCCCGCGGCCGCCCGGCTGTTCCGGCGTCTCGCCCTGGTCCCCGGCCAGGACACGGCGGCACCCGGCGCCGCCCGGCTCACGGGTCAGCCGGTGTTCGACGCCGAGGACACCCTGGAGGAACTGGTCGAGACCGGGCTGCTGGGAACGGACGGGGACCGCTACCGCCTGCACGACCTGCTGCGGCTGTACGCCCGCACCCGGCTGGAGGCCGAGGAGAGCGCGCGGGACGTGGACCGGGCCCGCGCGGAACTCTTCCGCTGGCTGCTGGACACCGCGGTCGTCGCGGGCCGCTGGTTCGAGCCGGGCCACGGTGCTCCGCCGTCCACCTGGAGGGGAACGGTGGACCTGTCGACCGCGGGCCTGGCCCGCGCATGGCTTCAGGCGGAGGGCGACAACTGGCTGGCCGCTCTGCGCGCGGCCGAGGCCGCCGGTGAGCACGCGACCGTGGTGGAGGTGGCCGAGTCGCTGCACTGGTTCTCCGACCAGTGGATCTTCTGGGGCCACTGGCCCGAGGTCTTCGGCACGGCCGCCCGCTGCGCGCGGGCCCTGGGCGATCCGGCCCTGGAAGCCACCCAGCTCAACTACCACGCCTGGGCGCTCCTCGTGTGCGAGCGCCGCCACCAGGACAGTCTGCTGCGCTCCGCCGAGGCCCTCGCCGCAGCGGAACGGGCGGGCGACGCGGGCCAGCAGGCCTGGGCCCACATGTACCAGGGCTGGGCGCTTCAGCAGATCACCGACCTCGGTCCCGCCGCCGACCACATGCAGCGCGCCGCCCACCTGTTCGAAACCGTCGGTGACCTGCACGGCGGCCTCCAGGCCCGGCACGGGCGGGCCATCGTCCTGGCGAAACTGGGTCTGACCGAGGAGGCACACGCGTTCTACCGGGACACGCTCGCCTTGCTGGAGCAGGTCAGCGACCGGCTGGAACCGCACATCGCCGACGTCACCCGGATCGGGCTGCACGCGGGCCTGGGCAGCAGCTTCGGTGTGCTGGAGCGCTGGACGGAGGCGGTGGACCACCTGACCACCGCCGTCGCGATCTGCCGGGCCAGCGGCAACACCGCCCTGGAGAGCCGTCAGCTGGTCCACCTCGGTAACGCGCTGCTGTCCGCCGGACGTCCGGCGGAGGCACGTGCGGCCTTCGCGCGCTGTGTCTCCCTCGGTGTCCATGCCGACCCACGACCCGTCGACGAGGCCCGCGGCGTCCTCGCCCGTCTCGACGCGCCCTGACCCCGCGCCCTGACCCCGCGCCCCGTCCCCGGTCCGCCGCGACACGGGGACAGGGGCGGGGGCGGCGCGCGCCGTCGACGGGCGAGGCCCCTCGCCGTGCCGCCCATCCTGCTCCCGCGGACTCCCCCGTGTCTTGTCCCGGAGCGCACGGCGCTGTTCTCTCAGCGCACGGTGGACGACCGTACCGGCGCGGTCCGCGTTTCTGCCTGCTTCCTGCCTGGAGCCCGCCGAGGACCGCTGGTTGGCTGGTCAAGGCGGGGAGAACGGGCCGCCGTCCGCCCGTTCCCCGCCGGTTTCGCACGGGTGGAGAGGAGAGCCAGGTGGCCCTGGTGCTGACGACTGATTCGGTTCCCGACGGGGAGAGGCTCGCCCACTGGCGGGACGCGCTGGGCAGAGCACTGGTGCCGATGGCCGTCACCGCACGGCAGGACGGCCCGTTCGAGGGCCGGGTCTCCACCGAGCGGCTGGGATACCTGCGTATCGCCACGATCGAGGCCGACGCGCAGCGCCTGAGCCGCACAGCGGCGCACCTCACCGACGCGGTCCCGGCCGTCGCGTGCGTGGCGGTCGGCGTCCAGACGGCGGGTACGGCGACCCTGGTCCAGGACGGCCGGCGTGCCTTCGTGGGCGAGGGCGACCTCATGGTCTACGACACGGGGCGGCCGTACTCCCTGGACTTCCCGGGGCGCTTCGTCGCGCGTGTCGTCCACCTGCCGCGGCGGGCGCTCGGCCTGCCGGAGGAGGGCCTGCGCCGGGTGACCGGGACCGCGATCGCCGGGACGGCGGGCTTCGGCGCCCTGCTGGTGAACTTCCTGACCACACTGACCGCCTCCGTCCCGCCCTGCGCCCCGGCAGTCGCCACCAGGCTGGCCACGGGTGTCGTGGACCTCTTCGCCACCCTGGTGCAGGAGCGGACCCAGGACGACGCGCCGCCGGACGCGAACCCGGGAGACCACCTCGTCCTGCGCGTCCGCGACCACATCGACCGCAACCTCGGCGATCCGGGCCTCTCCCCGCAGTCCGTCGCGGCCGCGCACCACATCTCCGTGCGCTATCTGCACCGGCTGTTCGAGGGCGAGGGCATCACGGTCGCGCGGCTGATCCAGCGGCGCCGTCTGGAGCGGTGCGCCCGGGAGCTGCACCGGCCCGACACGACGGCTCCCACGGTGTCGGCGGTCGCCCAGCGCTGGGGTTTCGCCAACCCGGCCCACTTCAGCCGGGTCTTCCGCGCGGCCTACGGGCGCTCCCCACGGGAGTGGCGCGGGGCGCGGGAGGAGCTGCTCCCGACCGGCTGACCGGCCGGCCTCGTGCGCGATCAGGAACGGCTCACGTCACCTCGGGGTACGGCTTCGGCCGGACGCCCACGTGTACAGCAGCGCCGTCCCGGCGACCGTGGCCGCGGCCGTGCCTACGGCGCACAGGCCGCCTCGGGAGCGCCAGGACAGTACCGAGCCGGTCGAGTGGGCGGACAGCACCGACCCCGCGCTCAGCCAGGAGCCCGCGGAGACGAAGGACACGGCGGAGCCCACCGACCCCACGGACAGGAAACTGCCGACCGAGGCGATGGACAGGGAGCTGCCCACGGAGCCGATGGAGAGGAACGAGTCGACGGAGCCGATCGACAGCGCCGAGTTCTTCGACCACAGCGAACGCCAGGAACCTTCGGCCCCGGCACCCTCGGTCACGGCCCGTGTCGCGGCCCTCGTCCCGGATCTCGTGCTGGATCTGGTCATGCTTCGATCATAGGAGCGGACGGGTCAGGAGGGCGGCCAGTCGCGGTAGGCGATACGGGCCCGGTCGTGGATCTCTCCGACGGTGCCCCACTCGTTGCGGCCCAGCCGGGCCAGGGGCCGCAGAAGCCGGATGTCGGGGTGGCCGTCGACGACGACGTCCTCGCGCACGGCGGCGTGCACGACCTCGCCGAGGACCAGCGTGGAGTTGCCGATGCGGAGCGTGGAGTGCAGTCGGCACTCCAGAGCCACCGGGGAGGCGGCCACACGGGGCGGCTTCACCCGCAGCGAGGGCTCCCGCTCGATGCCCACCGCGTCGAACTCGCCCTCGTGCGCGGGAAAGTCGGTGCCGGTGGCGTTGATCTGGTCGAAGAGCGGCTCGGACGCGAAGTTGACCACGAACTCGCCGGTGGCCTCGACGTTGCGCAGCGAGTCCTTGCGTCCGACGGAGGTGAACTGGACGATCGGCGGGTCGGTACAGGCGACGGTGAAGAAGGAGTGCGGTGCAAGGTTCGCACTGAAGGGGGCTACTGCCGAGACCGTGGAGACCCAGGCGATCGGCCTGGGCACCACCACTGCGGTCAGCAGCCGGTAGAACTCGCTGACGTCCATGGCCCGGGGATCGAAGTCGATGCGCATGTCGATCAGTATCCCGCGGCGAGCCGCAGCCCATATCGCCAGGTCAGCGGCATGGCGCAGCCGCGAAGGCCGAGGAAGGTCCCGAGTGTCGGAAGCCGCGCTCGACATCCAGCTCATCGACGACGAGGGCGGCGCCCTTGAGGTGCCGTACGCGTTCCGCGCATTCCCACCTTCTTCTCCTGACCGGTGGGGGTCCTCTTCGACGCGGACGGCAGTTCCATAGCAGACAAGTGATCTGGCTTTGCGGGATGTTGGGAGCCCTGTCAATACCCTGATCAGCGCTCCCTGGCACAGCACGGCCTGGCGTGGGGCAAGCCCTTCCTGAAAGGTGGGTGCCCAGTGCTGAGCCCGGCCGGAAGGAGGAGCATGCCGCGAGACAGGACACCCCGGTTCGTGCTCGCTCTGGCCGCTCTCCTCGTAGCCCTACAGTTCATCGGTGTGCTGGTGCCCGGCGTGTCTGCGCACGCCGCCTACGGCTCCGCCCCTGCGTCCCTGGATCGGTCCACGGATGTGGTCGTCACCGAACGCGCCGACGAGTACGCCCCCTGCGGGGACGTCCGGCCGATCGTGGACCTGACCTCCTGGCCTGCGGGCCGTGACCGCCGCCATGCCGTGGAACTCGACTCGGGGCCCTCTGCCGGCGGTGCTTGGGGGGACGACCGCGTCGCACTGTCTCCAGGCGGCCTCGACGCATCACACCTCGCGTCGAGATCCCCGGCCACCCACTCACTCGCAGCACTTCAGTTGTTCCGCTGCTGAGTCGGCCTGCGGCCGAGCCGATGCCATGCCCCACCCGCACCTCGTTCACCGGGTGCTTCGGCAGGGGGCCATGGCCCCCTGCCCACGGGCGCGCTGCGCTCGCACCGCGCGGCGGAGGTACTCGGCGTCACATACACCCCGTGCCCTGCGCGAATGAACCCCCACAGACCAAAAGGCCCTACGCGTGAACCCGAAACGCAAAGTGATCACCTTGATCACTGTTGCTGTCCTGACCATGGCGGCACTCATCCATGTCAACCTACAAAATGTGCGGGACACGGGCCGGACGAGCGGGCCGGACCGGACAGCCCGGGTGGGATTCTAGCGATGCTACGCAAGCTGCTGTTCTGGAGCCTCCCGGTTGCTTTTCCACTCCCGCTGGTGCTCACCTACGATTCCTTGGCCGATGAGCCCCCACTCCTGAAGTTCTATATCTTCCTCGGCCTGATTGCATATACCTGGTGGCTGTTGTCCATCGCGCTCAGCGTGCGGCCGTCCTGGCTGCACCGTTTCGTGGGACTGCCGTCCATTTACGGCCTGCACGGGGTACTCGGCCTACTGGCAGTCGGCGCGGCCTATCTGCACCGTGACTACTCCTACTCACCGAGCCGTCTGGCGCGCACCATGGGGGATTGGAGTTTCTACGGGACACTCGTAGTGCTGTGCTTCTCGGCATTCTTCATGAGCGGGTGGTTCGTCGACAGGTCGAGATTTCTGCTGACGGTGAAAGGGCTTCTGGAGACTGTCTTCCGCCACCAGCTCTCCGTATGGATTCATCGACTCAACCTGGTGATCGTGGCGATGATCTGGCTGCACGCCCACCTACTCGTGCGAGTCAATCAGTACTTTGCGTTCATGGCGCTTTTCGACCTGTACACGGTGATGACGCTCGGCATCTATGTCTGGAAGAAATGGATCGCACCCGACACCTTTCTGATGGGGACCGTCACAAGCAACGACGCGCGCGGTGCAGCAACCCGGAGGGTGTCGGTGGGCCTCGACAGCAAAGCGGCGACCTTGCGGCCGGGCGACTTCTTCTTCCTCAGCTTCGAGGGGTCTTCTTCGGTGAGCAGGGAATGGCACCCCTTCTCGGTCACCGACGACGACCGGAAAACCCTGACCTTCACGATACGGCAGCACGGAAACTTCACTCGCCGTCTCGACGATGTCGAAGTGGGAACCCGAGTCCGTCTGGAAGGGCCGTTCGGCCGCTTCGAATCGATCATCCAGGGTCGGGAGCGTGAAGCTCCGCTGGTCTTCGTGGGGATGGGTGCGGGTGTGGCGCCGCTGCTCAGCCTGGCAGCAGCCCACCACACCACGCGGAGGATTCATCTGTTGTGGGCCGTGCGCAGCCCAGAAGACGCCTATTACCGTGATGTGCTGGAGGAATACCAGGCGACGTCCGGAAACCGTTTGAAGGTCACCATCAGCGTGGGTCGGTTCCGCCGCGAAGATATTGTGAGCACACTGTCCACGGAGGCAATCGCAAAGGGTGCTTTCTTCATCGTGGGGCCGAATCCCGCCGTGTTGGCAAACCAGCGTCTGCTGCGGCGCATAGGAGTTTCCGCACGGCGAATACACCAAGAGCGCCTCACCATGTAGATGGTGCGACCAAAGTTCCACGCGGTCCCGGAAAAATCGACATCGCCGACGCCACGGAGTCTACTGAGATGACAAGCACCACACGCCGAAAATTTCTCGCGCTGGCCACCGCCGCATTGGCGGGAGGCAGCGCCACAGGCTGCTCGATAATAGGAGGGGCAGGCGAAGCGATCACCGGCTCAGAATCCTCGGAGACTGTCCCTCCGCTGGATGACTCACGTACTCTCATCGCTTATTTTTCGGTGCCGGAAACCGATGACCCGGCCAACATGACCGACAACGAGGAGAACAGCGTTCACATCGTTGACGGCAAGGTTCTCGGAAACACCCAGCACGTCGCTCGGATCATTGAGAAGCGCACTGGCGCCGAGGTGTTCCGCATCGAAACAGCGGAATCACTTCCTCTCGATCACGAAAAGCTGTCAGATTTCGCACTCGAACTACAGGAGGGCAATGAAAGGCCAAAACTGAAAGCCCAGATCCCGAACCTCGAAGAATATGACACCGTTTTCATCGGCTATCCGATCTGGTGGTACGACCTGCCGATGCCGATGTACACATTCCTTGAGCAGCACGATTTCAGCAAAAAGAACGTGATTCTGTTCAGCACCCACGGCGGAAGCCGCCTGTCGGGAACTGTTGAAATCATCACCAAAACGCTTACCGATTCCACCGTGATAAGTAATGCGTTCACCATCTCGCGAGACGACATGGACGACGCCGAGGCAGAAGTGGGCAATTGGCTCGACAGCCTCGGCGTTTCATGACGGCACCGAGGGTGCTCCCAACCGACGACCATGAGGGATGTAACCGATGCACGAACACGACAGCACGCCGAACGGCACCTCGACCGACCGCGGCCGTCGCGGCTTCCTGATGGGCGCGGCCGGTCTGGCGGCCGCCTCCGTGGTGGCCGCGCCGGCCACCCTGGCACAGGCGCAAGCGGCACCGTCCACCACGGTCGCCCAGGGCCCCGCCGTCCGTCGTAACCCGGTGACCGCGGCCATCACACAGACCGGTCGCCGCAGGCTCGGATCTTTGAAGGTCTCCAGCATCGGCCTCGGCACCCAGACCATGCCGGGCGATCTGTACGGCCCGGTCACCAGCCGCAAGGACATGGTCGCCCTCATCCGGACCGCCGTCGATCAGGGCGTGACGCTCTTCGACACGGCAGAGGCCTACGGGCCGTTCGAGTCGGAGCGGATCGTCGGGGACGCTCTGCGGCCCGTCCGCGACGACGTGGTGATCGCGTCCAAGTTCGGCTGGGACATCGACCCGGACACGGGGGCCCGGATCGGCCTGAACAGCCGTCCGGACCACATCCGCCGGGCCGTCGACGGCATGCTGAAGCGCCTCAGGACCGACCACATCGACCTGCTCTACCAGCACCGCGTCGACCCCACCGTCCCGATCGAGGATGTCGCGGACACGGTCAAGGACCTCATGGCCCAGGGCAAGGTGCTGCACTGGGGCCTGTCCGAGCCGGGGCTCCAGACCATCCGCCGTGCCCACGCCGTCCAGCCGCTCACCGCGATCCAGAACGAGTACTCCACGCTGTGGCGCGGCCCCGAGGAGAACGTCCTGCCGCTCTGCGAGCAACTCGGCATCGGCTTCGTGTGCTGGGCACCGCTGGGCATGGGCTTCACCACCGGCACGATGAGTCCGTACTTCCGGTTCACGGAGGGAGACCGCCGGACCGCGTTCCCCCGCAACAGCCGGGACAACCTGGCCGCCAACATGCCACTGGTGCAGCTGCTCCAGGACTGGGCCGTACGCAAGGGCGCCACGCCTGCCCAGATCGACCTAGCCTGGCTGCTGGCCCAGAAGCCGTGGATCGTCCCGATACCCAGCACCACCAGGCTGTCCCACCTCCTGGAGAACATCGGCGCCGAAGAAGTCAGGTTCAGCCCCGACGAACTCCAGGAGCTGAACGCCGACGTCGCACGCATCACCATCCACGGTGACCGGCTTCCGCCGGCGGCCCTCGCGATGACGGGCGTCGAAGCACCGCCCCGCTGACCGATCACGCGGGCCCGTCACGTCCCGCCACCGGCCGAACTCCCCTACACAGACGGGAAGTTGCTGCCGGGAACGGTACTCGCCCGATACTCAAGCGGCTGGGAGTCCCGCGCAAACACCTCCGCCGCACGACGAGGCCTGTCCAACACTGAACCACGCATAGGAAGCCTCCAGGACGGCCGTCCTGGAGGCTTCGCCTGTACCGGCTGGAGGGCATCGTCCGCAGGTGGCTGGAACGCCGTACCGGATCCCGGTCCGGCGTCCGGATCCGGCTGGGAAACGGGCGGAACACGGGCACGCCCGGCAGAAGAACGGGCAGCGGACCCCTTCGCCCGCACCCCTTCAGCCGCATCGTCCAGGGTCTCCAGCCTTCGAGAAACGGGCACATTCGGTCATGAAGTGCTGTGCGAGGAACCTGGTCAGCCGAGCGGCCGCCTTGTAGAAATTGCCTCAGGAGCCCGAACGGGCAGGGCTCCGGAAACAGCCGACGCCGGCTGGCAGAGCATGCGGAGCCGTGAAACGGAGGTGTCGCCGTGGACGCCGATGAGCGCAGACGTGGAATCCTCGAAACGGCACGCCGTACCGGATCCGTGGATGTCGGAAAGCTCGCCGCTGAACTGGGGGTCTCCAAGGAGACCGTGAGGCGAGATCTGAAGCTACTGGAGGAGCACGGGCTGGTCCGGCGTACCCATGGCGGTGCCCATCCCGTGGAAAGTGCGGGCTTCGAAACCACGCTCGCCTTCCGTACCACCATGCACGTTCCCGAGAAGTCCCGGATCGCGGCCGCCGCGGCCGGACTGCTCGGAGACGCCGAGACCGTCTACATCGACGAGGGCTACACCCCGCAGCTCATCGCCGCCGCCCTCCCCCGCGACCGGCCACTGACCGTGGTCACCTCCTCGCTGTCCACAGCGGGTGCCCTGGCTTCCGCCGAGAACATCGCCGTGCTGCTGCTCGGCGGCCGGGTGCGCGGTGGGACGCTGGCCACGGTCGACCACTGGGCGACCCGCATGCTGTCCGGCTTCGTCATCGACCTGGCGTACGTCGGCGCGAACGGCATATCCCGTGAGTACGGCCTCACCACCCCCGACCCCGCGGTCAGCGAGGTGAAGGCCGAGGTCATGCGGGTCGCCAAACGCCGGGTGTTCTCCGGCGTCCACACGAAATTCGGTGCCGTGAGCTTCTGCCGGTTCGCGAAGGTCATGGATTTCGAGGCCATCGTCACCGACACGGGACTGCCCACTTCCGAGGCCCACCGTTACGCACTGCTGGGTCCCCAGGTCATCCAGGCCTGAGCCGCAGTTCATCGCCCCATCCCACCCCGTAAGGCCGGGGTCCTGGTTTCCCATGCCCTCGCACACTCCCTGGAGTCAGTCATGCGTTCCACCAGATATGTCCTCATTGCCGGCGCCGCCGCCACCGCCCTGCTCGCCACCGCCTGTTCCGGAGCGGGAGCCGGGGGGTCTTCGGGCGGCGGTAAGAGCATCAACGTGCTGATGGTCGGCAACCCGCAGATGGAGGACATCGCGAAGCTGACCAAGAGCACGTTCACCAAGGACACCGGCATCAAGGTCAACTTCACGGTGCTGCCCGAGAACGAGCTGCGCGACAAGGTCACCCAGGACATCGCCACCCAGGCCGGCCAGTACGACGTCGCCACCATCGGCGCCTACGAGGTACCCATCTGGGAGAAGAACGGCTGGCTGCACGAGCTCGGCTCCTACGCCGACAAGGACACCGGCTTCGACAAGGCCGACCTGCTCAAGCCGATGGTGCAGTCGCTGTCCGGATCCGACGGCAAGCTCTACGCGATGCCGTTCTACGGCGAGTCCTCGATGCTCATGTACAACAAGGACGTCATGAGCGCGAAGGGCATCACGGTGCCCGAGCACCCGACCTGGCAGCAGATCGCCGACATCGCGGCCAAGGTCGACGGCGCCGAGCCCGGCATGAAGGGCATCTGCCTGCGCGGTCTGGCCGGCTGGGGCGAACTCGGCGCACCGCTGACGAGTGTGGTCAACACGTTCGGCGGGACCTGGTTCACCAAGGACTGGAAGGCCCAGGTCAACAGCCCCGCCTTCAAGAAGGCCACCAACTTCTACGTCGATCTGGTCAGGAAGCACGGTGAGGCGGGCGCTCCGCAGGCCGGGTTCACCGAGTGCCTGAACGCGCTGAGCCAGAAGAAGGCCGCGATGTGGTACGACGCGACCAGCGCCGCCGGCTCGCTGGAGGACCCCGCCTCCAGCAAGATCGCCGGTCATGTCGGCTACGCCTACGCGCCGACCGTCGCCACCAAGAGCAGCGGCTGGCTGTGGGCCTGGGCGTGGGCGATGCCCAAGACCACGAAGAACGCCGACGCGGCCTCGCAGTTCATGCTGTGGGCCTCCAGCAAGAAGTACGAGAACCTGGTCGGCGCCAAGCTCGGCTGGTCGCGTGTCCCGGCAGGCAAGCGCGCCAGCACCTACACGATCCCCGAATACCGGAAGGCCGCCGCCTCCTTCGGTGACATCACCCTGAAGTCCATCGAGGCAGCCGACCCCGCCAACCCCGGCGTCCAGCCCCGCCCGACCGTCGGCATCCAGTACGTGGCCATCCCCGAGTTCCAGGACCTGGGCACCAAGGTCACCCAGGAGATCTCCGCCGCCATCGCCGGCAAGACATCCGTCGACAAGGCCCTCGACGACGGCCAGAAACTCGCCGAGGACGTCGCCAAGACCTACCAGAAGTGACCTCCCGTGCCCGGCCGGTGCTCCCGCCGGCCGGGCGCCGCTTCCCCCACCCCGGCCCTCACCGGCAGAGGAAACCCTTCATGACCACGCTCACCGCACCCCCCAAAACCGCCCCACCACCGCCCAGCCGCGCGCGCACGTCCACCGGCATCACCAAATGGAAGCGCCGCATCCCCCTGCTGCCGGCACTGGTCTTCACGATCGTCGTCACGCAGCTGCCGTTCGTGGCCACGATCGTCATCTCCACCTTCCAGTGGAACATCCTCAAGCCGGGCGAGAAGCACTTCGTCGGCCTGTCCAACTTCACGTTCGTCTTCACCGACGAACGCCTGCGCACCGCGGTCCTCAACACGATTGTGCTCACCGCGTCGGTGGTGGTCATCAGCGTGGTCCTCGGACTCGGTCTGGCGATGCTCCTCGACCGCCGCTTCGCCGGCCGGGGCCTGGCCCGCACCCTGCTCATCGCCCCGTTCCTGGTCATGCCGGTCGCCGCGGCACTGCTGTGGAAACACGCCATCTACAACCCCGACTACGGACTCCTCAACGGCACCCTCAACGCCGTCTACCGGCTCTTCGGCGCCGACAACGGGCCCACCATCGACTGGATCTCCTCCTACCCCATGCCCGCCGTCGTCGTCTCGCTGGTCTGGCAGTGGACCCCGTTCATGATGCTGATCCTCCTGGCCGGCCTCCAGGCACAGCCCGGCGACGTCCTGGAAGCAGCCCGCATGGACGGCGCCTCCGCCCTGGCGACGTTCCGCCACATCACCCTGCCGCACCTGCGCCAGTACATCGAACTCGGTGTTCTGCTCGGCACGATCTACGTCGTGCAGACCTTCGACGCCGTCTACACCATCACCCAGGGCGGCCCCGGCTCCCAGACCACCAACCTGCCCTACGAGATCTACCTGACCATGTTCCGCAAATACGAATACGGCGAGGCAGCCGCCGCCGGCGTCGTCGTCGTCCTCGGCGCGATCGTCATCGCGACCTTCGCCCTGCGCACCATCGCGTCACTGTTCCGCGAGGAGACATCCCGATGACCGCTCACGCAGCCCTCGCCACCCCCGGGAACAGGTTCACCAAGCTCCTGCGCCGCAAGGACGACCACGGCGGTGCGCCGAAACTGTCGCCGCTGTGGACGTTCGTCGCCTGGCTCGCCACGCTCGCGTTCTTCGCACCGGTCGCCTGGATGGTCCTGACCTCCTTCCACCAGGAAGCCGACGCGGCGACCAACCCACCCACCCCCTTCGCCCCCGTCACCTTCGACCAGTACAAGCTGCTGTTCAGCCGGGACATCACGCCTTTCCTCCTCAACTCGGCCATGGCCAGCATCCTTTCGACGGTGCTGGTGCTCGCCCTGGCGGTGCCGGCGGCGTACGCGCTGTCCATCAAGCCGGTCGAGAAGTGGACCGACGTGATGTTCTTCTTCCTGTCCACGAAGTTCCTCCCGGCCATCGCGGCCCTGCTGCCGGTGTACCTGATCGTCAAAGACGCCGGAATGCTCGACAACGTCTGGACACTGGTCGTCCTCTACACCGCCATGAACCTCCCGATCGCGGTCTGGATGATGCGCTCGTTCCTCGCCGAGGTCCCCAAGGAAATCCTCGAGGCCGCCGAGGTCGACGGCGCCGGCCTGCTCACCGTGCTGTGGCGGGTCGTCGCACCCGTCGCCATGCCCGGACTCGCCGCCACCTCGCTGATCTGCTTCATCTTCAGCTGGAACGAGTTCATGTTCGCCGTCAACCTCACCGCCACCCAGGCATCCACCGCACCCGTCTTCCTCGTCGGCTTCATCACCAACGAAGGCCTCTTCCTCGCCCGGCTCTGCGCCGCCGCCACGCTGGTCTCCCTGCCCGTCCTCATCGCCGGATTCGCCGCCCAGGACAAACTCGTCCGCGGCCTCTCCCTAGGAGCAGTCAAATGAAAGCCGCCCTCATCGAAGCTCCCGGCAAGGTCACCGTCACCACGGTGCCCGACCCCACACCCGGACCGCGCGAAGTCGTGATCGATGTGGCGGCCTGCGGACTGTGCGGCACCGACCTGCACATCCTCCAGGGGGAGTTCGCACCGACCCTGCCGGTCGTGCCGGGCCACGAGTTCGCCGGGGAGGTCGTGGGCCTCGGCAGCAAGGTCACCGAACTCAAGATCGGCGACCGGGTCGCTGTGGACCCCTCGCTGTACTGCAACGAGTGCCGCTACTGCCGGGTCGGACGCAACAACCTCTGTGACCGGTGGCAGGCGATCGGCGTGACCGTGGCCGGTGGCGCCGCCGAGTACGCCGTGGCACCCGTCGCCAACTGCGTACGGCTGCCGGACCACGTCGATGTCCAGGACGCGGCGCTGATCGAGCCGCTGTCCTGCGCCGTACGCGGCTACGACGTGCTCAACAGCCGGCTCGGCGCCCACGTGCTGATCTACGGCAGCGGGACGATGGGCCTGATGATGCTGGAGCTGGCCAAGCGCACCGGCGCCTCCTCGGTCGACGTCGTCGACATCAACCCGGAGCGACTGGCGACGGCTGAGAAGCTGGGGTGTTCCCAGTCGGCGCTCTCGGCAGACGAGTTGGGGCGGCCGGCCGGCTGGGACGTGGTGATCGACGCGACCGGCAACGCCGCCGCCATCCAGGACGGCCTCGATCGAGTCGCCAAAGCCGGCACGTTCCTCCAGTTCGGGGTCTCCGACTACGCCACGACGGCCACCATCTCCCCGTACCGCATCTACAACCAGGAGATCACCATCACCGGCTCCATGGCTGTGCTGCACAGCTACGAGCGTGCGGCGGAACTGTTCGCCACGGGGGTGCTCGATCCTCAGGTCTTCATCAGCCACCGGATGCCGCTGACGGAGTACCCGCAGGCACTGGACCAGTTCGCCGCCGGTCAGGGCCGCAAGATCATCGTGCTGCCCTGACCGCTCGCCGGCACGGCCGGACCTCCCGGTCGACTTCGCTCTCCGAACCGGTGGTTCTCGGGACGTTCGGGTGCCGGACCAGGTCCAGGACCGCGACCCCACACACAGGGCGGCCCCTGGATGGCCGCCCTGTCGCGGTGTCCGTCCTGGACCTTCTCTCACTCTTCGAGCCAGGAGCCTCCTGGCGACTCGACCACAGCGGGACCGGCGGACCCCGTCCGATCACGAGTCGGAAGTCGCGGAGCGACAGCTCGCATCACCCGGTCGAACTTCCGCGGGACCGGGCCTCCGCCATGCGGACCGAGTTCCGGATCACCCGACGCGGACCGGGACACGGTCACCCGGCTGTGCGCGGCCCTGGACGGCCTGCCGCCGGCCATCGAGCTGACAGCGTTCCGGCTGCGGACGCTCAGCGTCGAACAGATGGTGGACCGGTTGAAGGACCGCTTCGCGCTGCTCACCGGAGGCGCCGCCGCCCCGGCGGCTGACCAGGCACGGGAGCCGAGGCCTGATCACGGCCTCTCCCGCGCACCGCCGACGACACCAGCAGCCTGTCGCTGCGCAGCACGCTGGACGAGACGTCCGACGCGGTCGCCCACCGGGCACGGCCGCGGGACCGCGCTCAGCAAGCGCGCCGCGTTCCTGCGCCTGAGCAACCTGACGGGCGACGCAGGGGTGCCAATCGGGAACGAGAGTCGAGACTTCGTGACATCCCTCACGCCGACCAGGAGAACTAAGCGTCCCTAATAGTAGATGCCACCCAGAGGACAAATAAGATTTGTCCGACTTGGTATGCCCATGCGTCACGCCGGGCTTTGACGCATTCCGGCCGCTCGGCACCTCCCTCCCGCACCTGCGGGCGGAGCGCTTCTGACGGAGCGACAGAAATCCTCGGCATGTGCGGGACCCGGACCAGCACGCCTCCACACCTATGGCAAGGGTCGGCCAGCTCTACGAAGCGACGTAGTACGAGGGCCCATTGCCCTCTGTCGGAAGCCGTCCTGAGAATGACGACCCGCAGGGCGTCTCCGCAGTTCAGGAGCCGAGTCCGGCACAGCCGACCGGACAGGGGCGCTCGGCGAATACCGAGTGGGGTCACACATGGGTAAGCATCGTAAAAAGCATCATTACCGGCGAATAGTCATCGCTGCCGTCACCATCGGCACCGTGGGTGTGCCATCCGTCGCACTGGCCTGTACCGACTGGCGGGACAGCGGAAAACATCCTCTCTACAGCGCCGAGGAGAACAGATCCGGGGATTGGTGGAGCGACGCCGCCGGGCATCGAGCCGGGCGCGTCGACCGGGGCCGCGACTTGGGCGGCACCGAGCACAGCGAGCCGAGGCCGGCGGCATCGCAGACGCCGACCGCCTCCGCGAGCGCTCCGAGCGCCAGCACGCCGAAGCCCAAGACCACCTCACCTTCGAACACCCCGAAGACCACCCCCTCCCCCGCCGCGACCCCGACGCCGCCCAGCACTTCGAACGCCGCCGCCCCAGCGTCCGGAACCAGCGCTCGCATCGTGCAACTCGTCAACGCCGAGCGCAGCAAGGTCGGTTGCTCGGCCTTGAGGCTGAACGCGGTCCTGACCAAGGCCGCACAGGCACACAGCAAGGACATGGCCGCTCACCAGAACATGTCGCACACCGGGTCCGACGGGTCTTCCCCCGGCGACCGGATCACGCGTGCCGGCTACGACTGGAGCACCTACGGCGAGAACGTCGCCTACGGTTACGCCACACCCGAGCAGGTCATGGCGGGCTGGATGTCCAGCCCCGGCCACAAGGCGAACATCCTCAACTGTGCGTTCAAGGAAATCGGCGTCGGACTGGCACAGCCCGGCGGCTACTGGACCCAGGACTTCGCCACTGCGCGGTAGACGACACAGAGGCAACGGGCTCTCGGCATACGCCTGTGCAGTGCGCAGAGTCGTACGGTTCACCGAGAGCCCGCTTCTGTCGTGTGACGGACGGGCAGAAGTCCGCGCCGACCTCCTGAACGGCGGCGCTGCGCTGACCGCTTGAGCTCGCCACCGTTGGACGACGGCGGTCAGCAGCCGGTAGACGGAGGGGACCGGCGCATGGTCGGCCCGCTCGGTGGCGTCGTCCGGTCACGCCGAGGCGGCCTCCGACCTGACCTTGGCCACCGCCGCGGCCACCTGCTCCTGTACGGCGTCCACTGGCGGTTCGCCCATTACCGCGGCGACCAGGTCGCGGGCGAGGTGGTACAGCTTGGTGTTGGTGTTCTGGGAGGCCAGGACCAGGACCCGCCAGGCCTCCTCGACGCTCAGCCCGAAGGACGCCATGAGGATGCCGCGGGCCAGATCGATCACCGGACGGGTCTGCATGGCGCGCCGCAGCTGGACGACCTCGATGCGCAGGTCCTCCAGGGCGCTGCGGTCCGGGGCTTCGGCGTGCGCGTCACCACCGTCCGCCTCGCCCTCGCGGGCCCTCCCGGCGCCTTCGGGGCTGGGGGCGTGGGAACGTGGGGCGTCGAACAGCATCCGGGTGCCGGTGAGGGTCAGCAGCCGTTCGACCGCGGGGCCGACCGTGCGCAGGGCGACCGTCTTCCCCTGCTTCAGGCTCTGCTCGTGCAGGGCGATCAGGACGTTGAGTGCGGAACAGTCGCAGAACTCGACGCCGCCGAGTTCCAGGTCCACGCCGCCCACCGAGACACCGAGCGCCGCACGCAGGGCCTGTGCCAGCCGGTCGGCCGAGTCGAGGTCGAGTTCGCCCCGTATCTCCACGACGACACGGTCGCCGTCGGGACGGACGCCGATCCGGGGTGCGGGGCCCGGGCGAACGGGACGCGCACCGCTCACTTCCGCGCCGATGGAGGCATCGCCTCCGGCCTTCGCGCCACGAGCTGGGTCCGACATGACCGCCTCCCCGGTCAGTCCACTGTTCACCTCCAGATTCACCCGCAGCCCGTCACACGTCAACCAATACACGAAATAAAGTTCCGGCCTTTGTATACGTGAATGTCCAGCCGTACAATCGCCCCATGGATGGAGTGCCCGAGTCACACAACGGTTGGACGTTTCTCACCAACCACGCCCGCGTGTTGGCTGCCATCGCCGACAATCACAGCGCCCGCATCCGGGACCTCGCCGCACACTGCCGGCTCACCGAACGAGCCGTCCAGAAGATCATCGCGGACCTGGAACAGGACGGCTATCTGTCCCACACGAGGGAAGGGCGCGGCAACACCTACCGGGTCGAACCCGGCAAGGTGCTGCGTCACCCCGCCGAGGCGGGGCTGAGCGTGGCGGCCCTGCTCTCCCTGCTGGCCCAGGACGACGCGGGCCGCGTCCGGCACCCGGCGACCGAGGCGGCCGACCCCCGTTCGTGACCGGTCCGCGACGGTCCGTGCAGCGAGCAAACCTGGTGGCGGCCACGAGAGACGAAGGTCACGAATACGTATCGGACATTTGGCACTTCAATCTTCACGCCAGCCACACAAGTTGGTTAAGTTGACGCCAGGCCGTACGACTGCCCGTCAGGGCAGGGGGCTTGGGGGCACCTGGCAACAAGGGTCGCCCGGATTCCGCCGCCGACAGGCAGGCGGAGGACGGAAGGAGTACGTCTTCCATGGCGACGGATCGCAGCCCGCGCTCCCCGGGCAGCAACACCGATGAGCCGAGCCGGGCGGAGATCCAGCAGCGGGTCAGCTCGCTCTACGACCGGGCCGAGAGCGACACGGGCTCCTACAACATCACGCGCGCCCAGTCGAGCCGGACCCGCGGGACGGTCACGTCCGTCGCCAACAGCGGGCGCGGGTCGGCCGATCCGTCGCTCGAAGCGGTGGCCAAGCAGTGGTTCGACGTGGCCCGCGGCAGGGTCGGGCCGGTGACGCCCGCCGTCCTGCCGGCCGACCGCCAACCCGCCCGTCCGGCCCGGGCCGCGCGCCCGGCGAGCGGCCCGGAGCGGCCCGCCGACAGCTCCGTCGTACGGGAGTTGGAAGCGGCCACCCGGCGCGTCCCGGAGCTGACCGCGCGCGCCGTCGCCGCTCTCCCCGCGGCACCCGAGCCTCGCCAGGAGCCCAGGGCCCTGCTGCCCGCCGTCCCCGCCCAGGCCGCCGTCCCCGCCCAGGCCGCGCCCCCCGCCTCCGCTCCCGCGGACCGGCAGACCTCGCTCAAGAACACCAAGGAGCAGATCGGGCGGAAGCTCACCACGGCCCGGGAGGTGCTGGCGCGCGCTCTCGCCCAGCCCATGCCGTCCCTGCCCGCGCCGGCCGCCCCCACCCCCTCCCTGCCCACGTCCGCCCTGCCCACGTCGGTCCTGCCCACGATCGGGACGCAGCCGACCGAGTCGCAGCAGGTCCAGCAGCCCTGGGACACGGCGGAACAGCAGGCGTTCCGCGCGGAGATCTCGGCCGCGTGGGCGGGACGGCCGCCCGTCGCCGCACCCGGCACGGCGTCACCGATCGGCACGGACGAGCTTCTCCCGACCGGTGAACTCGGCTTCGCCGCACCGGTGTCGGGCTTCATGACACCCGAAGCCGCCTTCCCCATGCCCTCTCCGGCACCCGCGCCGGACCACCTGGCCTCGGAACTCGGCGTCACCACACCGCCGTCCGGCTATCCGATACCCGAACTCGGTCTGCCCGCACCGGAGTCCGGCTTCATGACGCCCGGCGTCGCCGCCCCGGTCGTGCCCGCGCCCGGCTACCCGACATCCGAACTCGGCTTCACCACACCGCCGTCGGGCTACCCGACGTCCGAACTCCCGCTCTCCGCACCGGAGTCCGGCTTCGCACCCTCCGCGCCCATGCCGAGCTATCAGGCCCCCGCGGCGGACGTACTGACCGCCGGTGCCGGTTACCCGGCCCCCGCCGCCCCGCTCCCCGAGGCGGTCCCCCCGGCCGTCGCACCCAGCGATGTCACGGTCAGCACCACCGGGACGGCCTACCTGGGGAAGGCGGACAAGGCCCTCGCCTTCGCCCGGGCACAGATCGGCCGACCCAGCCTGTGGGGGGCGACGGGACCTGAGTCCTACGACTGCTCCAGCCTCACGCAGGCCGCGTGGCGGGCCGCCGGGGTGACGCTGCCGCGCTCCGCCATCGACCAGGCGAAGGCCTTCACCCGGATCAGCCTGGCCGAACTCCGCCCCGGCGACCTCGTCTTCTTCTTCGACGATCTCAGCCACACCGGCCTGTGCACGGGCAACGGCATGATGATCCACGCCCCGGGCCCGGGCACGTTCATCCGCGAGGAGGCGATCCTGCCGTTCGGGGAGGGCGCCCTGCGCGGCGCCGTCCGACCCGCCTGAGTTCCGGCGCGCCCTGCCGGACGGGAGGGGTGTGCGCCCGTCGTGCGTGCCTGTCGGTGCGTGCGTGGCCGGTAATAGGGCATCGCGGGGGCGGCCGACGCGGCGACACTGGCGTCCGGTGCGGCGAATGGGGACGCGATGGGGGACGCGCGGGAGAGCGTGCGGAAGGTCGAGCGGGGGCGCGGCGGGCCGGACTGCCCGGTGCGCCGTGGCGCGGACGGCACCTGGGAGGTCCGTGGGTACGCGGCCGCCCGTGAGGTGCTGCGCGCCACGGACACGGTGCAGGCCGGACTCGGCATCGAGACCGTGGAGAAGCTGCCGGCGCGCATCCGCCGTCCCGTGCTCTACCAGGACGGTCCCGGACACCGCGAACAGCGGCGGCAGACCGCCCGGTTCTTCACGCCACGGCACGTGGACGAGCACTACCGCGAGCTGATGACTCGGGTCGCCGAGGAGCAGACGGCGGCTCTCCGGGCCGCCGGTACGGCACAGCTGTCCGACCTGGGCTTCACCATGGCGGTCGAGGTGGTGAGCGACATTCTCGGACTCACCCACAGCCGCCCGGGTCTGAAGTCCAGGCTGGAGCGCTTCTTCCCCGAGGAGTTCGGGCAGCCGGGGCTGACCAGCCTCCGGGGTCTCTACTGGCTGCTGCGCCAGAACACGAACTGGCTGCGCATCCATCTCGCCGACGTCCGCCCGGCGATCCGTGCGCACCAGAAGCGGGAGCGGGACGACCTGATCTCCCATCTGTTGGCCGAGGGATGCTCGGGCGCGGAGATCCTCGGTGAGTGCCTGACGTACGCGGCGGCGGGCATGGTCACCACCCGTGAGTTCATCTGCGTCGCCGCCTGGCATCTGTTCGACGACCCGGAGCTGCTCGGCCGGTACCGCGCGGCCGAGGAGCCGGAGCGGCTGGATCTGCTCCGGGAGATCCTGCGGCTCGAGCCCGTCGTGGGACGCCTGTCCCGCCGGGCCACCGCGCCGATGCGGGTCGGTGAGGCGTCGATCGGCGCCGGTGAGCTGCTCACGGTCTTCGTCGACGAGGCCAACGCGGACCCGGACGTCGTGGGCCGCGACCCGGACCTGCTGCGGCCCGGCCGGTTGCGGGACCTGGGGCCGGGGCCGGCGGGGTTCGCCTTCGGCGACGGCGCCCACCGATGTCCGGGCGCCGCTGTCGCCGTCCTGGAGGCGGACGTCCTGCTCAGTCGGCTCTTCGCGCTGGACGGTCTCCGGATGACCGGCAGGCCGCGGGTGTCGTTCAAGGACGAGATCGGCGGCTACGAGATCCGGGAACTGACGGTGACCGTGCCGAGGTCGGCGAAGTGAGCCGCCACCCTCAGCGCATCGCGGAGTTCGGGCGCGCCTGAGCCCGCCGGGCGTTGTTGTAGGCGCGCAGGAGGTGCTTGGAGACGGCACAGGGCGACATGTCGAAGTGGCACTGACGGCAGGTGCGTACGTGCTCCTCATAGGCGGTACGGGATTCTTGCAGGGCGTCCTCAAGCGAGGGCATGGGGTCCTCCGAACGAAGCGACGGTTACCCGGGGGCCTTAGCTACTCACCAGTAGGGCCCGCGTCAAGAGGATTGCATCATGTTACTTACGGTAGCGGAAAATACGATTCCGGCCGTTTCCGAGAAGAGGAGGCCCCGGCCGGGGCACCATGACGGCGCGGGAATCACACACCACCACGAAGGGAACCGGCTTGGTCGGCGAGGACGGCGGGCAGCGTGCGGCGCGGGTGTTCGACGCGCTGGGGCCCGTGTACGAGAAGGCGTTCGCGCACTCGGATGCGCACCGCAGATCCCTGGAGTGGCTGCTGGGGCGGCTCGCCCCGGGCGGTCGGGTGCTGGACGTCGGCAGCGGGACGGGGCGGCCGACGGCCGAGACCCTCGTCCGGGCGGGCCACCACGTGCTGGGCATCGACGTCTCCCCCGTCATGGTGGAGCTGGCCGCCCGGCAGGTGCCCGACGCGGAGTTCCGGTGTCTCGACGCACGTGAACTTCCGCTGGAAGAAAGCTCGTTGGACGCGGTCTGCGTGTACTTCTCGCTGCTTCAGCTGGACCGGGCGCAGCAGTCCGAGCTGATCGGGCGGCTGGCCCGGGCGCTCCGGCCGGGAGGCAGTCTCGCGCTCGCCACCGTGCCGCTGGACGTGGTGGGGGTCGACGCCGTGTTCATGGGGCAGCCCGTGCGGGTGACCAGCTTCGCCGGCGAGGATCTCGTCGACGTGGTCACCGGGGCCGGTCTGACCGTGCTGGCCGAGGAGAACGTGCTGTTCACCCCCGACCATCCCGAGGCCGTGCCGGAGCCCCACCTCTTCCTCCACTGCGGCAGGCAGTAGGCCCGCTCGGGCCTCCCGGCTCTCTCAGGCGTCCTTACGGGCGGTGAGCGCCAGGACCAGCGCCGCCGAGCCCGTGCCCAGCAGCGCTCCGGCCACGACATCGCCCGGGTAGTGCACCCCGGTGTGGACCCGCGAGTAGCCCACCGCGCAGGCGAGCAGGCCCAGCGGCACCGCGGAGACCGGCAGGGTCGGACCGACCGCGGCCGCGAAGGCGACGGCCGAGGCGGTGTGCCCGGACGGGAAGGACGCCGAGTGCGGCATCGGCACGTGCCGCCCCGGGAACGGCGAGTCCTCGGCGCGGTGCGGTCGCGGGCGGCGTACGAGCTGCTTGCCCAGCAGGTTCGCGGTCGCCGAGGCGACGCCGATGGCCGCGACACCGAGCGCCGCGGCGCGACGCGGGCGGCCGCCGCGCAGGGCGAGCGCGGCGGCGACCGCGAAGGACAGCTTGGAGTGGTCGGCGGCCGCGGACAGCCGGCGCAGCGCGCTGTCCAGGGTGGGCGTTCTGGTCACACTGACCGTCTCGTACAGGGCCTGGTCCATGGTCGCGAGGTCACGGACCAGATGCGAGGTGGGGAGCTTCGGCAGACGGTCAGACATCGTAGGCCTCCTTGATCGTGCGAGGGTCGGGATGGCCGAGCGCGAGGCGGACGATGCGCCGCCAGTCGACCGTGGGGGGCGCGTAGGCCGCGCCCGGGCGGTGCCGGGGCACCCGGACCCGCAGTGCGGCGGGCCGTACCGTGCACACGACGGGGGTGGCCAGTTCGAGTGCCTCGCCGTCGACGGCCACCGCGATGCGCTCGCGGTCCGCCTCGACGACGACGCGCCGGGACGTCACCGAGGTGATGCTGCCCGCGCGCTCGCCGAGCAGCGCGAGTTCGGCGGCCTGGGCCGCGCCCTCCACCCGGACGCCGATCACCCCGAGCAGTCCGGCGTCCAGCCGGGGCCGGCGTCCGCCGCCGAGCGGGTCGGCGCGGGCGTAGGCGTTGTTGCTGACCAGGAGGGCCTGCGGCGCGTGCACATGGGTGTCGTCCGTCTGGACGTCCAGGGTCGGGCCGGCCTCGCCCTGAAGCAGGTCGGGCAGATGGTCGAGTGCGGTGGCGGCCTTGGCGTCGCGGTAGTCGGGGCTCTGCACTATCTCCGCGTACGCCCCGAACGAGACGGTGTTGACGAAGGCCCGTCCGCCGACGTCCCCGAGGTCCACGCGGAGTTCGACGCCGTTGGTGAGGGCGTCGAGGCTGCGCGTGGGGTCGGTGCGGTCGAGGCCGAGGTCCATGGCGAAGTGGTTGCGGGTGCCGGCGGCGATCACCAGGAAGGGCACGTCGTGTTCGGCGGCGACGGCCGCGACCAGTGCCTGGGTGCCGTCACCGCCCGCGACACCGAGCAGGTCCGCGCCCTCGGCGATGGCCTGTCGGGCCTCCGCCGCCGGGTCGGTGTAGGCGTCGTCGGCGCCGAGCACGACCACCCGGGCGCCGAGCGCCTCGGCACGCTCGACGAGGCCGTGCTTGACGACCTTGCCGCCGCCCGAGCGCACGTTCATGATCAGGACCGGTCGGCGCGGCGGCGGGGTCTTCCGGCCGTGCATGCCCTTGGGACGGCGCACGCTGCGCAGCGAGGCCCGCGCCGAGGCCAGGGCCCCCGCCCACAGCGCGAGCGCGCCCACCGCCACCGGCCACAGGCCGGACAAGGCGTACATCACCACCACGCCGACCGGGGCGGTGACGGCCACCAGCCCCCCGAGCAGCCGGGCTCCGCCCCGGTGCGCCAGCATCCACCACACGCCCGCCCCCGCCAGCGCGAGGAGGACGAACCCGATGAACAGAACCAGCCAGCCGCCGGATCCCGCACCCGCCATCACCACCGCGACACAGGCGGCGACCAGCACCAGGGCGAGCCGCGCCCAGCCCCGCGCGCGGGCGACGGCGTCCCGCTGCGCCGGGCCGATGTGCGGCAGCGACCATTTCTTCCCACGTGTCTCGTTCACCGTGCGCCCGCCATGCTCCGAGGCCCCCTCTTGTGCGTCGACAGCGCCGACGATCTCGATCAATTGTCCATGGCGCAGCACCCGGATGTGACCGAGGTCCCGGTGCCGGTGTCCGTGCCGGTGCCCGTGTCGGTGTCGAGACGGCAGAAGCAGGACGCCCGGACGGGTACGTCGGCCAGGGCGGTGGCGAACTTCAGCTGCTGGGCCACGATCCGCGCCTCGGCCTCCTTGCCCAGCCGGACCAGGCACTCGTGGTAGCCGTGCAGGGACCACACGTTGCCGGGGTGCTGGGACGGGCGGGGCAGTGTGTCGTCCAGTCCGAGGTCCGCGCGGTAGACCGCCTCGGCCTCCTCGATCCGCCCCTGCTCCAGCAGCAGGGCGCCGTACGCGTGCCGGGTGGGCTGCATCCAGCCCCAGGGTTCGTCGTAGGGGAGGCGGTCGTCCAGTTCGACGGACCGCTCCAGGGCGGCGAAGGCGAGGTCGTGGTTGCCCTTGCGGTACTCCAGTTCGCCGTCGAGCATCGCGGACGCGATCGCGAGGATGTCCCGGCAGGTGTTGTTGAACAGCATCCGGGTCTCGGGCACCCGGTCGGCCGCCGAGCGGAACAGGGCGCGCTCGGCCTCGGCCTCGGAGGCCCGGCCGGTGGCGGAGAGCGCGACACCGCGGGCGTAGTGGCGCATCGCGGTGGTCACGCTGTGCAGGACCGGGTCGGCGGGCGGCGGCACGTCGAGGACGTCCTGCCAGCGGCCGAAGCGGATCAGCACATGGAACCGCATGGTGCGGAACGCCTCCAGCCAGTCGGCCATGGGCGGGCTCTGCACCCGCAGCAGCCCCTCCGGGATGGAGGCTTCGAGACGTTCCGCGGTCTCCAGCGCGGTCCGGTACTGGCCCAGGAACATCGCGCCGTAGATCTTGAAGTGGTAGTCGTGCGAGCGGTACAGCGTGTAGAAGTTCATCGCGCCGGAGCGCGTCCGGTACTTCTCGTCGGCGGCGATCGCGGCGGTGTTGTCCGTGACGACGCGCCGGTAGTCGCCGCACAGCACGTCGAGGTGCGAGGGCATGTGCTGGAGGTGACCGGCGTCGGGCACCAGGCCGCGCAGCCGGTCGGCGACCTGGAGGGCGGCCTCGGGAGTGGGCGACATCTCCATGAGGTGGATGTAGAAGTGCAGGACGCCCGGATGTACGGCCGCGGCCCCGTCGGCCAGCGCACGGTCGAGCACCGCCTTCGCCTCCGTTGTGCGGGCGCCCTCGGCGGGCCGGCCCTTGCGCAGGTCCCACAGCTGCCAGGGGGTGAGGTTCATCAGGGCGTCGGCGTACAGGGCGGCGACGTCGAGGTCGTCGGGGGCGAGTTCGTGGACCGCCCGCATGGCGTCGGCGTAGGGCTCGTTCCACACCGAGCAGTCCTCGGCGGGGCGGGTCTGCGGGTAGCGGGCGCGCAGCGCGCCGATCAGGGCCCGTTCGACGGGGGTAGCGGCGGCCTCGGCCTTCCGGTGGGCGAGTTCGACCGCGTCGTGCGTACGGGCGACGGTCCGTGCGAGGTCCTGGTCGTCGAAGAACTCCCAGGGTTTGTTGTAGTTGGGGCCGAGCGCGTAGGCGATGCCCCAGTGGGCCATGGCGCAGTCGGGGTCGGCGCGGACCGCTGCCTCGAAGCAGGCGACGGCCTCCTCGTGGTGGAAGGCGTACGACCAGACCAGTCCGCGGTCGAACCACAGTTGGGCCTCGGCGGACGAGGTCGTCACGGACCGGCCGTGCGTGCCGAGGTCGTAGTACTCCCCGGACGTCGCGTACTCCGTGTGCTGTGTGGACGCCGTGTGCTCCATGGGTCTCCCATCGTCGCGCGCGCTTCGAACGACGTATACCGCGCGGTCCGGCGCGGGGGCGGTGGCTCGGGTGCGGGAGCACCCGTACGGGGGCGCGGGGACTCATGGGTCGCACCGAGGGCCCGTCGGCAGTCCGACGGGCCCTCGGTGGAGTGGCTGAATCCCAGTACGGAATCCCAGTACGGAATCTCAGTACTTGCGGCGTGCGTTCCGGAACAGAACGCCGAAGCCGGCGATCACCAGCAGCCCGCCGGCGGCCGCGGGCCAGAGGTTGGCGCCGGTCTCGGCCAGACCGCCCTGGACCGCCTGGGGTTCGGTCCCGCCCGGGATGGTCGTGTCGGCACCCGTGCCGGCCGGGGTCTGCGACTGCTCGGGCGTGGCCGCGGGGGCGGCGGTCGCCGGGGAGCCGATCTCGCCGCCCGAACCGGCGGCGGGCGCCGAGGTGGCCGCCTTGGCCGACGGCTTCGTGTAGACGCGGGGGTCGGTGGTCACGGCGGCGCCACCGGAACCGTTGTCGCCCGCGTCGGGCTCGGTGTTGTCGGCGGGTTCGGTGGTCGCGGGCGCCTCGGGGGCCTGCGACGGCTCCTGCGTGCCCTCGTCGGAACCGTTGTCGTCGCCGTTGCCGGCGTTTCCATTGCCGTTTCCGGCGTTTCCGTCGTCGCCGGAACCGTTGTCGTCGCCGTTGCCGACACCGCCGTTGTCGTCGCCGTTGCCGGCACCGCCGTTGTTGCCGCCGTTGTTGCCGTCACCGTTGCCGGCGCCGTCGTCGGAGCCCGGGTCGGTGCCGGCGCCGCAGGTGCGGCCGTCGTTGATGCAGTCGACCATCTCGCCCATCAGGTCTTCGTCGAAGACGTTGATGAAGTCGCCGTGGTCGGTCACCGGCTTGTGCAGCTGCTCCGGGAAGGAGTCCACCGCGAACAACGGAGTGGTCTTGCCACCGTCCTGGAGGCTCGGCGCGTCGACGTCGTACACGATGCGCTGCACCAGCTGCGGAACGGCCTTGAAGCCGTTCGGGCAGGTGCCGTCGGCGGCGGCGAAGGCCACGTGGGTGCGGTGGTTGGCGCTGTCGATGTTGCTGCCGTCCCAGCAGCTCTGGAAACGGAAGGTGCGCACCACGTCGCTGCCGGACGGGCAGATCGGGTACTTGTCCTTCAGCTGCCGGTCCTCGAAGCCGGTGCAGCTCCAGGACGCGTTGGCGTTGGCCGTGCCGTTGACGAAGGCCTTGGCGTCGCCGGTGATGACCCGGAGCAGCCGGGGCATGGCGGTGACCTTCTCACGCGGGTTGCCGACGAAGGTCAGGGTGACCTCCTTGGGCGTGACGATCTCGCCGGCGTTGCCCTCGATGCCACCGCCGGGCTTCTGCGCGTCCTGCTCCTGGTTGCCGTTCTGAAGGCGCAGCACGGGCCAGTAGTAGGTGGACTTGTCGCCCTGGTCGACGCAGCTCGTGTCGGCGTTCGCCAGGTCGTCGTCGGAGGCGAAGGCGTCGTTGGACTGGTTGCCGACGTAGTCGTGGAAGTGGTGGGCGCCGTTGGTGACGCCCGGGGCGACGATCACGTTGTCGGAGTTGAACAAGCCGTTCGCGTTCACTCCGCAGCTGGTGGCGAAGGTGCCGCGGGAGGGGCCGGAGCTGGGATCCGGGGTCTGCTGCGTCGGCTGGACGGCGTTGATGTCGGCGTAGTCCGCGGCGACGGGGCCGTTTCCGGCCTGACCGCCGTTGCCCTGCTGACCCTCGTCGCCCTGCTGGTCGCCGCCGCCGTTCTGGTCGTCGCCCGCCTGGTCGCCGTTCTGGTTCTCGTCGCCGTTGCCGTCGGCGCCTTCGTCGGCCTGGTCGTCGTTGGCGCGCAGGGTGCAGGCGGCGAGGTCCTCCAGGCCCTCGGGGCGGTCACCGGCCCGGTCGATGGCCTCCGCGATGCGCTGGATCGTCGCGCCGCGCTTCTCCTTCAACGGGTTCATGACCGCGTTGTCGGCGAAGTCGGCGTCCTGTCGCACCGACTCCGCCGACTCCTGGAGTTGGCGGTAGGCGGCGGCGATCTGCTCGTCCAGCTGGGCGAGTTCGCCGTCGACCTCGGCCGAGGCCTGGTCCGGGACGGTGGTCAGTTTGTCGCCGACGTCCGGGCAGTCGATGGTGACGGCGCTGTTGCCGCCCTGTCCGGAGTTGCCGTCGGAGCCGTCTTCGGTGGCCGAGGCATAGACGTTCACCCCCATCAGCCCACCGCCGCCGATGATGAGCGCCAGCGCCGCGAAAGTCGCGCGTCGCCCGCCCGTCTGGCGTCTGCGCCTGTTCTGTACCAAGGAGTGCTCCTACGCGTCGTCGGCGGCCATGGGCATGAGATCCCCCGGCCCTATACGCAAGCGGACGCAGGAGTGTTCAACCGCACCACGAATTCATAGCAAGATCTCAGGCGGACGCCGTGTCCTGCGCGTTCGTGGCGGTCTGCCGTCGGTGGCGGCCCCGCTCGTGCAGCAGGCCGAGGACGATGGCGGCGGCCACCGCGATGAGGTGTTCGCCGCCGGCGAGGTTGGGCTTGGCGATCGACTCGAACACCATCGAACCGCCGGTGAGCGTGAACACGATGGGCGCGCGGCGGACGACCGAGAGATAGGTGAACAGTCCGACGACGGCTGCGGACGGGCCGGTGTCGAGCACCTGTCCGACCTCGGGCGGCAGTCCGAGGCCCCACCATCCCGGCCCCATCGCCAGCATCACCCGCACCGTGAGGGTGCCGGCCAGGGTGGACGCGTAGGCGATCAGCAGGGTCCTGCGGCGGCCGAGGGCGAGTTCGGCCAGGGCGAAGGCGAGGAACAGCTGGGTGATGCCGGCCCACACCGGCAGATCGAGGGCCGGGACGTACAGGGAGACCGGGGTGCGCAGCAGGGCGAGCCACAGCGGCAGGTCGCCCTGCACCCCGCCGAGAACGCGCACCACCGTCTCGCCCAGGGGGTGCTGGGCAATGGCGTGGAAGAAGATCACGCCCGCGCAGGCCACGAAGGCCAGCAGCAGCGCGGCGGGCCCGCGTCGGCGCAACTGCCGCAGGGGGTCGACGACGATGCCGTACCACTCACCCCGCAGCGTCCGGCCGACGAAGCAGGCGGCACGGGCGAGCGCGCCACCGCGCGGCCCACCCTCGGAACGGCCGGCGCGCGGCTCGTCCCCGGCACGGCTTTCGCGAGGCCGCTCCACGTCCGGACGCAGGATGCTCAAGGTCTCCCCCAAACACTCGTCGCATGATGTCTCATACGATTCACGCTCTGGAGGACGCAAAGCCGGCCTGCGAGGATCACTCCCGCACAGGCCGTCTACCTCACATTTCGGCCAGGCCCCGGTCGGGGACGGCCGGGAGATCCGGGGGAGGCGCGCGGGGCGGCAGGCCACCGGTGCGCTCGATGACACCCGGTCACGTCACCGTAACTCAAGTGGGTTAATGTCACTTCTGTGGAACGCACTGACCAGCGGAACATGACCCCGGCCAGGTTACGTCGCACAGCGGGCCCGACCGGCCCCGGCGCCCCCGGCCCCCGCCCGCCCCGGACGACCGCCGCGTGAACCGATCGTCGCCCGTCGAGGCCCGCCCCACCGCCGAACCCGTACCGACCCTGCTCGCCGACGGTCTGCTCACCGAACGGCTCGCCCTGGCCGCACCGGAGAACACCAGGGTCGTGGTCGCCGACTACGAGATCCCGCCGGGCCACTCGCTGCCCTGGCACTACCACGAGGGCCGGGTCGTCGCCGTGGTGACTGCGGGCGTCCTGACCCGGACCCTGGCGGACGGATCCGAGTGCGTGACACCCACCGGCGGATGCATCGTCGAACCGGTGGGGCCGCGGGGCGTGCACATGGCGGAGAACCGGGAGCCGGAACCGCTGCGCATCTGCGCCCTGTTCTTCCTTCCGCAGGGCAGTCCGCTGTCTACGCGCGCAGAACCGCCCGCCCGGGTCGCGTACCGCTGACGCTCGGCGTGCCTCGTCCAGGTCAGAGTTGCGGCCTGGGGCCCGTCTCCTGGAACGGGAACGACTGCTCGGCGCCCGGCAGCGTGGGCTTGGGCAGGGTGGCGACCTCCTCCTTCGCCTTCAGCAGCTGCTCCGCCGTGTCGTCGGGCAGCGTCGGCGCGAGCGGACTGGTGGACGCGAAGCGGAAGGCGGAGGTGAGGTCACCGAAGGCGCTGCGCCGCCAGTCGCTGATGTTGGGTTCCATGACCCCCGTAAGTCTCTCCAGGAACCGCAGGGTCGAGGTGTGGTCGAAGGACTCCGTGGCCACCCAGCCGCCCACGGTCCAGGGCGAGACGACGATGGCGGGGACCCGGAAGCCGCCGCCGATCGGCAGCCCGCCGACGAACTCGCCGGGCGTGCCCACGGGCGGGGTCGGCGGCGGCACATGGTCGAACAGGCCGTCGTTCTCGTCGTAGTTGAGGATGAACGCGGTCTTGCGCCAGACCTCGGGGTTGGCCGCGATGGCCTCGAGCTTGGAGGCGACGAAGTCCGCGCCGGCCGCCGGCAGGTAGTCGGGGTGCTCCGACTGGTGCCCCGGTGGCACCAGCCAGGACACGGTCGGCAGCCGGTCGGCCCGGGCGTCGTCCTCGAAGGTGCCCTCCGGCTGCGGCCGGACGCCCCGCTCGTACAGCTCGGAGCCCGGTCGCGCGTTCCTGAACGTGTCGAACTGCTCCAGCAGGTTGCAGCCGTAGTCGTCCTCCTGCTGGTACACCTTCCAGTCGACCCCGGCCGCCTGGAGCCGCTCGGCGTAGGTCGTCCAGCTGAACGGCGTCGGGGCGGAGTTGCGGACGGCGGGCCCGCCCTGGGCGCCGTCGGGGTCGATGGTGCCGGTCATCCACATCAGGCGGTTCGGCCAGGTCGGGCCGAGGACCGAGCAGAAGTAGTGGTCGCAGACGGTGAAGGTCTCGGCGAGGGCGAACTGGAACGGAATGTCCTCGCGGGTGTGGTAGCCCATGACGTAGGGGGCGTTGTCGCCGTCGGCCGTGCGGTGGGCAGACAGCCAGCGGTCCATCCGGCCGCCGTTCCACGCCTCGTGCTGCACCGACCAGGCGTGGCTCGTGGACGGGATGGCCTGGGCGCTGGAGGTATGGGTGTCTAGGTGGAAGGGCAGCAGGTAGCCCGCGGGGTTCTCGGCGTCGGGCTGGTAGAAGACGGAACGGCCGGTCTCGAGGGTGAGCGCGTCGGGGTCGGCGAAGCCGCGCACACCGGACAGGGTGCCGAAGTAGTGGTCGAAGGAGCGGTTCTCCTGCATCAACAGGACGACGTGTTCGACATCGGCGAGTGAGCCACGGCGGGACGGTCCGGCCGCGACGGCCTTCTGCACGCTCGGCGGGAGGAGGGAGAGAGCTGCGGCGGCGCCCAGCGCGCCCGCGGTCGAGCCCAGAAGTCTGCGACGGGTCAACTCGGCCATGTGTGGTGCCCCTTGGTGAGCGGAGGAAGTGGAACCGGAGAAGCGGGGAAGCGGGGAAGCGGGGAAGCGGGGAAGCGGGGAAGCGGGGAAGTAGCGGCCGCGGGGAGATAGCGGAGGCGGAGAAGTCGCGGAAGCGGAGGAAGTCGCGGAAGCCGGTGGACCTTGCGGAGGCGGAGAAGTCACGGAAGCCGGTGGACCTTGCGGAGGGGAGAAGTCACGGAAGCCGGTGGACCTTGCGGAGGCGGAGAAGTCGCGGAAGCCGGTGGATCTTGCGGAGGCGGAGAAGTCGCGGAAGCGGGAAGCAGAGAAAGGCGGCGGCCCGTGCCCCGTGCGCAACGGGCGCCCGGTTCGCTCTCCGCCCGCCCGGGCCGGAACGCGGAGATCGCGGCCGCGGCACCGAACGGACCGTCCGTCAGACGGCTTGCGGCGCGGGGGCGTTCAGGTCCACAGATCCCCGCTGTCGGCCACCCTCGCCCCCATGTTGCGCTCCATCATCACCAGCGCCGCGTCCGCGAGATCGGCGTGGATGTGGGCGACGGCGTCCCGGGGGACGGTCACGTCGAAGTGGCGGATGTGGGCGTCGAGGGCCGAGTACAGGACGCACTGCTCGGTGACCTGTCCGCACAGGACGAGGTGGTCGATGCCCTCCTGATGGAGCAGGTAGGACAGCGGGGTCTCGAAGAAGATCGAGTGCCGTGCCTTGACGACGAAGAGCGAGCCCTCGTCGGGCATCAGCGGTTCGACCAGTCCGGCGTGCGGGCCGGAGAGGGCCTTGTCGAGAAGTTCGCCGTGGTGGGAGCGCCACTGGCCGAAGTTGTCGTTGACGTAGACGACGGCTTCGCCGGCGCGGCGGGCCCGGTCGAGGAGACCGGCGGCCACCGGGACCACCTTGCGGGCCGACGGCAGGAGCAGGTCGGCATCCGGGTGGTCGTAGGTGTTGATCATGTCGATGACGATCAGCGCGGTCTTGCTCATGCCGCTATGGATTCCCAGCGGAGCGTGAATATGACGGCACGTCACTCGTCCGCGCGACGTCGCGCGAGAGAGCGGCCGGGGTCCCTGTCCGGGACCCCGGCCGCTCTGCTGTCTCGGGTCGGCGCCGCTCAGCCCTGCCGGGCCGACGCCGGCCTCATCGCGCCTCTCGGAAGGAGACGTGCCGTCCGGCGACGGGGTCGTACTTGCGCAGGACCAGCCGGTCGGCGTCGTTGCGACGGTTCTTGCGCGTCACGTAGGTGACACCGGTTCCGGCGGTGGACCTGAGGGTGATGACGGGGCGCGCCGTACTGCGGGCCATGGGGACCTCCTCTCACACCGACTCGCACCAACTGATCGGTGCATGTCAGTCACGCGCTACAACAGGGGGCGGGGCCGGGACATTCCCCGGCAGCGGCCGCCCTGGCGGCGAATCTCGGTGGCGGGGGCCACGACCTCCTCGGTTACAGTGCTCCGCCGGTATCGCGCCGGCGTCGAGAGGAGACACAGCAGTGCGCTTTGGGGCGGGGACCGTGGGGAACGTGGGGCAGGGGCTGACGCTGGCGGCCCTGTTGACGGGGCTGATGACGGGATGCGCGGCCGAGGAGGCCGACCCGGACGCCGCGTCGGGGGAGTCCGGGGCGTCGGCGACGACGACCGCGAAGGTGGCGCAGCGCGGCGGGTCCATCGGGGCCTCCGGGTCCGCCTGCGAACTTCCCGTCACCTTCGACATCGCCGAGTTCTGGAAGGCCGAGGCCGTCGACGCCGAGGGGACGAGCACCGCCACCGGCGATCTGGCCGACCTCGCCGACGCCTTCCTGCGTCAGGGCCCGGTCACCATGGCCTGCGAGGTCGACGCCAAGCCCGCGGGGAAGATCGGGTTCCTGCGCGTGTGGACCGGTGAGCCGGGCGACACCGACGCGCGGGCCGTACTGGAGGACTTCGTGGCCGCCGAGCAGGGGGCGAGCGGGGCGCGGTACAGCACGGTGAAGGCGGGCGACATCACCGGCACCGAGGTCGCGTACGTCACCACGAGCGAACTCCTCGAGGAGACGAAGAAGGAGCACGCGCTCGCCGTCACCACGTCCGAGGGTCCCGTCGTCCTGCACCTGGGCGGCATGGACACCGCGGAGCACGAGGCGATGCTCCCGGCCTACGAACTGGCCAAGAGCACCCTGCACACCACCACCGGCTGACCGTCCCGGACCCGGACCCGGCCGGACCGGACCCCGAGGCGGGCCGCGCCCCGACGCAGGCACGACCACCGTGCTCGCGCGCCCCGGTGAGCCGCCCGTCGGTGGAGAACCCGTCGAGGGCGGTCGACCGGGCCGGGGCCGGGCCGGCCGCACCCCGTGGCAGGCGCGACCACAGTGCGTTCGGCGTAGTGGCGTAACCGTCCCTCCGCGCCGTCCAGGAGCAGGCGCCCGGCAGAATCTCGCCCAGGGCGTGCCGGTCATCCCGCCCGGATCCGTTCTCTCCGAGGTCGCGCGGATGCACATCCGGCCAGGTGTGGCGCATTCTTACTGTGTCGCCCAAGCGGCGGCGCACGGACGAGGTAGGGCCGAATGACTGGGAGCGCCGGAAACGAGCGGAAGCCGTCCGGGCCACCGCCCGCGCTGCTGACCGGGACCGTGGCGGACGCGCTGCGGGCGACGGGCGGCCACACCGGTGGCGTGTACCTGTGCTCGACCACGTCCCGGCTGCTGCGCCTCGCGGTCCTCGCGGGGCTGCCCGGTCCGCTGTTCCGCCCCTGGTGGAGGGTGCACATGGACCGGCCGTTCCCGGTGGCCGACGTCTACCGGACGGGTGTGCCGGTGGTGCTGGCGAACGCCACCGAGATGATGCGCCACTATGCGCAGCTCGCGGCGGGCCTGCCCTTCCAGTTCGGTTCGCTGTACGTACCCGTCGTGGCGGACGGGCGGTCGTTCGGGGTGCTGGCCGTCCTGCGCCCGGCGGCGGCCGACGCGGCGGAGGTGCAGGCTGAGCGTGAGCGGCTGACGGCGGTGGCGGACGCGCTGGGAGCGGCCCTGCTGCGGCTGGGGGCGGACGGCGGTGCCGTCACCTGGGACGAGGAGCCGCTGTGCGTACGGCCGCCGGCCGCAGGACCGGCCCCGGGGCGCGTCGGGCGGTTCTCCTGGGACCCGGCGACCGACGTCGTCACGCTCGACGAGCAGGCACGCACCCTGCTCGGTCTGCCCCCGGACGAGTTCCCGGGCACGCTGGAAGCCCTGGCCCGGGCCGTCGACCCGACGGACGCCCACCGGCTGCCGGGCCTGCTGCACCGGACGGCCCGGGGCCGGCCGCCGCCGCTGCCGCTCCAGGTACGCACCACCGAGGGCGGGCTGCGGCTCCTCGAGCTGTGGGATGCGACGGGCGTGGCGACCGACCCGCCGGGCGATGCGCCCGCCGCGTCTTCCGCCCTGCCCCGCCCCATCGCCGGCGTCCTCCTCGATCCGGGCCCGGGCGCCCTCGCCGACGGAGCCGCCGACCTCCTCCCGGAGGGGGTGTTCTGTCTCGACCGGCTGGGGCTCGTCGTCTACGCCAATGCGCGGGCCGGGCACCTCCTGGGCGTGCCGCGGGACGAGCTGGTCGGCCGGTCGCTGTGGGAGGCCGTACCGTGGCTGAACCAGCCCACGTTCGAGGAGCATCTGCGCGGCGCCCTGCTGTCGCCGGAGCCCGCACACTTCCATGTGCGGCTTCCCGTCACCACCGACCCCCCCTCCGTCCCCCGGCCGTACGAGGGGGACTGGCTGCGCGTGTCCCTCTACCCGGGCGCGGATCTCGTCACCTGCAAGGCGGTCCCGTCGAACCGCGTGCCGAACGACACGGTCCCCGAGCCCTCGGAGGCGGACACCCCCGCCCCCGACACCACCGCCTCGCTCTACCGGCCCATCGTCCTGGCCATCGCGCTGACGGAGGCGGTGACCGCCCGCCAGGTGTCGGCCGTGGTGATGCAGGAGCTGCTGCCCGCGTTCGGCGGCCGCCGGCTCGCCATCTACCTGCTCCAGGAGCGGCACCTGTATCTGGCGTGGGAGTCCGGTTTCCCCGAAGGCTTCCTGGCCCCCTTCGAAGGGGTGGGGCTGGACGCCCGGCTGCCCGGCGTGGAGACCCTCACCACGGGCCGACCGCTCTTCTTCGACTCGATGCAGCAGCTGGCGGACGCCTATCCGGGCATCGACCTCGACGCGTCGGAGGGCGCCCGCGCCTTCCTCCCGCTGATCGCCTCGGGCCGCCCGGTCGGCTCGTGCATCCTCGGCTTCGACCGCTCACGCAGCTTCGGCTCCGAGGAACGCACGGTACTGACCGCGCTCGCCGGGCTGATCGCCCACGCGATGGAGAAGGCGCAGCGCTACGACACCGAGGCCGCCCTCGCCCGAGGGCTCCAGCAGGCCCTCCTCCCCCAGCGGCTGTCGCAGCACGCGCGCGTGGAGACCGCAGGGCGTTATCTGCCGGGCACCGAGGGCATGGACGTGGGCGGCGACTGGTACGACGTCGTGGAGGCAGGGGACGGGCTGGCCCTGGTCATCGGGGACGTACAGGGGCACGGCGTGCAGGCGGCGGCCACCATGGGACAGCTGCGCAGCGCGGTGCGGGCGTTCGCCCTGGGCGACCGGCCGCCCGAGGAGGTCATGGGCGGCACGAACCACCTGCTCATCGACCTGGACCCCGGCCAGTTCGCGAGCTGCTGCTATGTCCGGCTCGACCCGGCCACCGGTCTGGCCCGGGCGGTCCGCGCCGGGCACCTGCCGCCGCTGCTGCGCCACCCCGACGGCCGAACCGAGGTCGTGGAACTGCCCGGCGGCGTGGTGCTCGGGGTGGACCCGCGCGCCCACTACCCGGTGACGGAGCTGCGGCTGGAGCCGGGCGCGATCCTCGCCCTCTATACGGACGGGCTGGTCGAGCGTCCCGGCCACGACATCGACGACGGCATCACGGATCTGCGCCGGGCCCTGGCCGGGGCCGGGGGTCCGCCGGCCGAGACCGACACTGCCGGGCCCGCGGCCGACGCTCCTCCCGGCCGTTCCCTCGCGGACGTCGCCGACCGGCTCACCGCGACGGCCCGGCAGGCCGCGGACCGGGCGGACGACATCGCGCTGCTGCTGGCCACCCGGCGGGCGGCGGAAGTCACCCACGGCAAGCGTGCGGGACACGGTCCGTGACCGTGCGTGACGCCCCTCGCCTCGCGCGGCCCGGCAGTGTAGACATGGCACATGGTCCGACTCCTGGGGCGCTCGGATGCCCGGCCGGCCCGTCGACCCCGGAGCCTGCGGGTCCGGCGTACGCCTGAGTCCGCACTGGGCGGGCGCAGTCTCGCCGCGCAGGTGTTCGTTCTCCAAGTGGTCATCGTGCTGCTGCTGGTCGTGGCCGCCGTGGTGGCGCTGCTGCTCCAGGTGCGCCACGACACCACCCAGGAGGCCCGTAACCGCTCCGTCGCGGTCGCGCAGACCTTCGCCAACTCGCCGGGCATCGTCGAGGCGCTGAACAGCCCCAACCCGACGGCCGTGCTCCAACCCAAGGCCGAGGCCGCCCGCAAGGCCTCCGACATGGACTTCCTCGTCGTCATGAACACCGACGGCATCCGCTACACGCATCCCAAGCCGGACCGCATCGGCAAGAAGTTCGTCGGGAACTTCCAGCCGGCCCTGGACGGCGGCGTCGTGGTCGAAGAGGTCAACGGGACCATCGGCCGGCTGGTCCAGGCCGTGGTGCCCGTGAAGACGGCCGACGGGACAGTGGTCGGCCTGGTGTCGTCCGGCATCACCACCGCGCACGTCGGCGGCAACGCCGACCGGCAGCTGCCGCTCGTCCTCGGCAGCGCCGCGGTCGCCCTCGCCCTGGCCACGGCGAGCACGGCGCTGGTCAGCCGCCGTCTGCTGCGCCAGACCCACGGCCTGGGCCCGCGCGAGATGACCCGGATGTACGAGCACCACGACGCGGTCCTGCACTCCGTACGGGAAGGGGTGATCATCGTCGGCGGCGAGGGCGACCTGCTGCTCGCCAACGACGAGGCGCAGCGTCTGCTCGACCTGCCCCCGGACGCCGAACGACGCCAGGTCCTCGATCTGGGACTCGACCGGGACACCGCCGAACTGCTGGCCTCCGGGCGGATGGTCACCGACGAGGTACACCTGGTCGGGGAGCGGCTGCTGGCGATCAATCAGCGGCCCACCGACCTGGCGGGCGGACCGGCCGGCAGTGTCGCGACCCTGCGCGACTCCACGGAGCTGCGCGCCCTGTCGGGCCGGGCGGAGGCGACCCGCGAGCGCCTCGACATGCTGTACGCGGCCGGCGTGGCCATCGGGACCAGCCTGGACGTCGCCCGGACCGCCGAGGAGCTGACGGAGCTGGCCGTGCCGAGGTTCGCGGACTTCGCGACCGTGGATCTGTTCGACGCCGTCCTGGAGGGCGAGGAGCCGGGGGGCCGGGGCACGCTGCGGCGCACGGCGGTGAGCGCGATCCGCAAGGGCGCGCCGCTGTACGCGGTGGGCGAGCGGATCCGGTTCGTGGACTCCGCCCCGCAGGCACGCAGTCTCGGCGAGGCGCGGGCGGTGCTGGAGGCCCGTCTCGCCCAGGCGCCGGGCTGGCGCGCCCAGGACCTCGAACGGACCGAGCAGGTCGTGGAGTTCGGCATCCACTCGCTGATCACCGTGCCCGTGCGCGCCGGGTCCCTGATTCTGGGCGTGGTCAGTTTCTGGCGTTCGGAACGGCCCGATCCGTTCGACCCGGACGAGGTGGTGCTCGCGGAGGAGCTGGTGGCGCGGGCCGCGATCTCCATCGACAACGCGCGCCGGTTCACCCGCGAGCACGGCATGGCGGTCACCCTCCAGCGCAGCCTGCTGCCGCGCACCCTGCCCGAACAGAACGCCCTGGACATCGCCTACCGCTATCTGCCCGCGCAGGCGGGTGTGGGTGGCGACTGGTTCGACGTGCTGCCCCTGTCCGGAGCGCGGGTCGCCCTCGTCGTCGGTGACGTGGTGGGCCACGGGCTGCACGCGGCGGCCACCATGGGCCGGCTGCGCACCGCGGTGCACAACTTCTCCGCCCTGGACCTGGCCCCGGAGGAACTCCTCGGCCTGCTGGACGAGCTGGTGGCCCGCATAGACCAGGACGAGGCGGTCGCCGACGACGGCACCGACGCGCCCGTCTCCGGGGCGACCTGTCTGTACGCCATCTACGACCCGGTCTCCCGGCGCTGCACGATCGCCCGCGCCGGCCATCCGCCGCCGGCGCTGGTGCACCCCGACGGCCGGGTCGAGTACCTCGAGGTGCCCGCCGGACTCCCGCTCGGGCTGGGCGGGCTGCCGTTCGAGACGGTCGAGCTGGAGCTCGCCGAGGGCAGCTCGCTGGTGCTGTACACCGACGGGCTGGTGGAGGACCGGGAACGGGACATCGACACCGGTCTGGAGCTGCTGCGCACCGCCCTGGAGCGGGGCGCCGACGGTCCGCCGGAGGGGACCTGCCAGGCCGTCCTGGACGCCCTTCTGCCGCCCCGCCCCAACGACGACATCGCGCTGATCGTCGCGCGCACCCGGGCGCTGGGCGCCGACCGGGTCGCCGAGTGGGACGTGCCGGTGGACCCGGCGGCGGTCGGCGAGGTGCGGGCGGCCGTGGCGCGGCAGCTGGCGCGCTGGGACCTGGAGGACCTGTCCTTCACGACGGAACTGATCCTGAGCGAACTGGTCACCAACGCGATCCGCTACGGCAGCGCCCCGGTGCGCGTCCGTCTGCTGCGCGACCGCACCCTGATCTGCGAGGTCGCCGACAGCAGCAGCACGTCACCGCACCTGCGGTACGCGGCCATGACCGACGAGGGCGGCCGCGGGCTGTTCCTCGTGTCGCAGCTGACCGAACGCTGGGGCACCCGCTACACCGCCAAGGGCAAGGTCATCTGGGCCGAACAGCCGCTGCCGTGAGGCGAGTCGGCCGCCACTCCACTCATAAATGATGTTTATGAGTCCATAGACCGGACCCGCGTACCGGGTAAGGTTTGCCTTAGTTTAGGCTTCCCCCGAGTCGATCTGTCGCCACTCGAAGGGAACCTGATCATGCCCCGCCCCCTGCGGGTAGCCATTGTCGGAGCCGGCCCCGCCGGGATCTACGCCGCCGACGCGCTGCTCAAGTCCGATGTGGCCGCCGACCCGGGTGTCTCCATCGACCTCTTCGAGCGCATGCCGGCCCCGTTCGGCCTGATCCGCTACGGCGTCGCCCCGGACCACCCCCGCATCAAGGGCATCGTCAACGCCCTGCACCAGGTCCTCGACAAGCCGCAGATCCGCCTCTTCGGCAACGTCGACTACCCCACCGACATCAGCCTGGACGACCTGCGCGCCTTCTACGACGCGGTGATCTTCTCCACCGGCGCGACGGCCGACCGCGAGATGTCGATCCCCGGCATCGAGCTGGACGGCTCCTACGGCGCCGCGGACTTCGTCTCCTGGTACGACGGCCACCCGGACGTACCGCGCACCTGGCCGCTCGAGGCCGAGAAGGTCGCGGTCCTGGGAGTCGGCAACGTCGCCCTCGACGTGGCCCGCGTCCTGGCCAAGACGGCGGACGAGCTGCTGCCGACGGAGATCCCGGCCAACGTCCACGAGGGCCTGAAGGCCAACAAGGCGCTGGAGATCCACGTCTTCGGCCGCCGCGGCCCGGCGCAGGCGAAGTTCTCCCCGATGGAGCTGCGGGAGCTGGACCACTCCCCCACCATCGAGGTCATCGTCGACCCCGAGGACATCGACTACGACGACGGCTCCATCGCCACGCGGCGCGGCAACAAGCAGGCCGACATGGTCGCCAAGACGCTGGAGAACTGGGCGATCCGCGACGTCGGCGAGCGCCCGCACAAGCTGTTCCTGCACTTCTTCGAGTCGCCGGCCGAGATCCTCGGCGAGGACGGCAAGGTCGTCGGTCTGCGCACCGAGCGCACCGCCCTCGACGGCACCGGCAACGTCAAGGGCACCGGCGAGTTCAAGGACTGGGACGTCACGGCGATCTACCGCGCCGTCGGCTACCTCTCCGACAAGCTCCCGAAGCTGCCCTGGGACCTCGACTCGGGCACGGTCCCGGACGAGGGCGGCCGCGTCATACAGGAGTCCGGCGAGCACTTGCAGTCGACGTACGTCACCGGCTGGATCCGCCGCGGTCCGGTCGGCCTCATCGGCCACACCAAGGGCGACGCCAACGAGACGGTGTCGAACCTGCTGGACGACCACGCGAACGGCCGTCTGCACACGCCCGCCTCGCCCGAGCCGGCGGCCGTGGAGACGTTCCTCGCCGAGCGCGACGTCCGCTTCACCACCTGGGAGGGCTGGTACAAGCTGGACGCCGCCGAGAAGGCGCTGGGCGAGCCGCAGGGCCGCGAGCGCGTGAAGATCGTCGAGCGTGAGGACATGCTGCGGGAGAGCGGCGCGTAGTCCTGGGCGTGGGGTTCGGTCGCCACGGCGGGTCACTCCGGCCACGGTCGGCGGCCGAACCCCAACCCGCCCACGGTTCAGGGCGGTTGACGTAATCCTGTTGGGCCGCATGATCGACACCTGTTAGCGTCCCCGGGTGTTCTCCCTCCACGAGCCTGCCCTCTTCACCCGGCTGCGCGACGCGCGCCGGGTGCTCATCGCCGGTGCGGGCGGCGGTTTCGACGTGTACGCGGGCCTGCCGCTGGCACTCGCCCTGCGCTCGGCGGGCAAGGAGGTCCATCTGGCCAACCTCTCCTTCGCCGACCTGTACGGGCTGCCCTCCGAGGTCTGGCTCCAGCCGGACGTCGCGGCCATCCACCCCGACATCCCCACCCGCGGCGACTACTTCCCCGAGCGCACCCTGGCCCGCTGGCTCGACCGGCACGACCTCCCCGCCACGGTGTACGCCTTCCCGCGCACCGGAGTGGAACCCCTGCGAGCCGCCTACCGCGCGCTCCTCGACCACCTGGGCGGAGTGGACGCCGTCGTCCTGGTGGACGGCGGGACCGACATCCTGATGCGCGGCGACGAGCACGGGCTGGGCACGCCCGAGGAGGACATGGCCAGCCTCGCCGCCGTGCACGACCTCGACGACGTCCCCCACCGGCTGGTGGCCTGTCTCGGCTTCGGCGTGGACGCCCACCACGGGGTGAACCACTCCCTGGTCCTGGAGAACCTGGCCGCGCTGGACCGCGAGGGCGCCTACCTCGGCGCGTTCTCGCTGTCGCACCAGAGCCCCGAGGGTGCCCTCTACCTGGACGCCGTGGCCGACGCCCAGGCCTGCACCCCGGGCCACCCGAGCATCGTCAACGGCTCTGTCGCCGCCGCCGTGCGCGGTGCCTTCGGCGACGTACGGTTCACCGAGCGGACCAAGGACAGCGAGCTGTTCGTCAATCCGCTCATGGCGCTGTACTTCTGCGTCGACGCGCCCGGCCTGGCCCGTCGCAACCTCTACCTCGACCGCCTCGCCGGCACGGTCCTGATGCGGCAGATCAGCTCCCGCATCGAGGAGTTCCGCGACGAACTCCCCCTGCTGCGGCAGCCGCGCGCCTTCCCGCACTGAGCCTCGCCCCTCGGTACGGCCGGCGGTGCCGCGCGGGCGGCGGTGCGCCGGGCGTCAGCGGGCGGCGAGGTCGCGGCCGCCGACGACCGCCCCCTCGCCCGTGAACCCCGACATGAACATGCCCCACTGAGCGGCAGCGGTGCGCCGGCGGCGCCCGGCCGGGTGCGCACGTCTCGGCAGGACACCGTTCCCGGCGAGGCGTTCAATGGTCTGCATGGGTGTTCGGCAGACGACGACACGCCACCGAGGGAAGGCCCGGGCGGCCCTGGCCGTGGCCGCGCTGCTGCTCGTCCCCGGTGTCCTCGCCGCCGCTCCCCCGCCCCAGCCGCCTCCGCAGCTGACGGCGGCGGAGGTGGACGCGGCCGTGGGGAAGCTCGACGGGATCGTGCGGGACGGGATGGAGCGGACGGGCGTGCCCGGGGTCTCGGTCGCCGTCGTGTACAAGGACCGGGTCGTCTACCTGAAGGGCTTCGGCGTCCGCCACGAAGGCCGGTCCGCCCGGATCGACCCCGACACGGTGTTCGAGCTGGCGTCACTGTCCAAGCCACTGGCGTCGACCGTCGTCGCCGGAGCGGTGGGCGAGGGCGACGAAAAGATCGGCTGGGACGACCCGGTGGCCGCCCATCTGCCCGGCTTCGCCCTCAAGGACCCGTGGGTGACGCGGAACGTCACGGTGGCCGATCTGTTCGCCCACCGCAGCGGCCTGCCCGACCACGCGGGCGATCTGCTGGAGGACCTCGGCTACGACCGCAGGTACATTCTCAACCACCTCCGGTACGAGCCACTGGCCCCGTTCCGCGCCTCCTACGCCTACACCAACTACGGCCCGACGGCGGCCGGTCAGGCGGTCGCGGACGCCGAGGGCACGACCTGGGAGAAGCTCTCCGAGGACACCCTCTACAAGCCCGCCGGGATGGACTCCACCAGCTCCCTCTTCGCCGACTACGAGGCCGCGAAGAACCGGGCCGACCTGCATGTGAAGGCCCCCGACGGCACCTGGCGGGCCCAGTTCGTGCGCGACGCCGACGCCCAGGCCCCCGCGGGCGGCGCCAGCTCCTCCGCCCGCGACATGTCCCGCTGGCTGCGCCTCCAGCTGGCGAACGGCAAGCTCGACGGCGAGCAGATCATCCCGGCCGAGCAGCTCGAGCGCACCCACCTCCCCGCGATCGTCTCCAATCCCCCGCAGGCGCCGGCCGGCCGCACGGGCTTCTACGGCCTCGGCTGGAACGTCGGCTACGACGACCTCGGCCGCCTGCGTCTGAGCCACTCGGGCGCCTTCGCCCTCGGCGCGAACACCAACGTCACCATGCTTCCCGCGGAGCAACTGGGCATCGTGGTCCTCACCAACGGCAAGCCGCTCGGGCTTCCCGACGCCATCGCGGAGAGTTTCTTCGACACCGCCGAGCACGGGAAGGCCACGGCCGACTGGCTCGACCTGATCGGGAAGGTCTACGCGCAGCAGGAACAGGCGGGGATCTCGCCCACCGACTACTCCACCCCGCCCGCGGACGCGGCCGCCGCCCGCCCCGACGCCGCGTACACCGGGACGTACGCCAACAGCTTCTACGGTCCGCTGACCGTCTCCGCGTCCGGCGGCGCACTGACCATGCGGCTGGGCCCGAAGCCGACGACGTTCCGGCTGACCCACTACGACGGAGACACGTTCAGCTTCCGGACGGTCGGCGAGAACGCCGTCGGACTGTCCGGCGTCACCTTCCACGGCGACCGGGACGGCAAGGCGACCCGGGTGACCGTGGAGGCGTTCGACGAGACCGGCCTGGGCACCTTCACCCGCGAATAGCGCGAGCGCGCGAACCGGCAGCCGGGAGTCAGCCGTCGTCGCGCGGGTGGGTCTCGATCACCCGGGCCCGCACATCGGCCCGGAGGTAGGCGCTGCCGTAGTCGTCGGACAGGTAGACGCTCATCGTCGGCCCGCTGTCGAAGATCGTGGAACCCGGGTTGATCACCAGGTATCGGCTCGTCGGCTCGGCGACGCCCAGCACCTCGGTGGCCCTGGCGAGCAACGCGGGCACGGCGTCCCAGTCGTAGACGTCCAGGTCGACGGGGATCGCGCCGGTCATGACGGTGCCGCCTGGCCCGTCCTTCACCGCCACGTCGCCGCCCCGGTACATGTATCGGTCGTAGAGCTTCGGGTGACCGGCGACGGGGGCGTCGGCGATGGCGTACTCCCCGTACACCACCAGGCTGGTGACCTTCGTCCCGCCCATGGCGGCGGTCAGCTTCGCCACGGCCGTCTTGAGGCCCTTCTCACTGAGCAGGTCGACCTTCTCCGCGGCAGCGACCCCGCCGGACGAGCCGCCGGAGGACGCCTGCCGGGCAGTCTGCGACACGGACGGCTTCGGCGTGGCCGCGCCGCCGGTTTCGCCGTCGTCCGTGTTCGGGAGCAGCGTCCACACCAGAACGCCCGTCAGAGCCGTGCCGAGGACGGCTCCGGTGATGGCCGTGCCCCGGGTCCGGCGCCCTCGGGTCGGGGCGGTGGTGTGCGGCGGGGCGGGGGTGACGTCGGCGGCCGCGGGCGGGGCGAGGGGGTAGGAGGTCGGCGGGGCGAGCCGGCCCGGCGCCGGCGCCGCCTGCGACGGATCCGGCGCGTCTCCGGTCACGGCCGCGAGCATCCGGTCGACCTGCGCCGCGTCGGGGCGAGCCTGTGGGTCGCGGACGAGCAGCGCCTTGAGGACACCGGTCAGCGGTCCGGCCCGGACCGGCTCGGGCACGTCCTCGCCGAGCACGGCGGCCAGCGTGGCGAGCGTGCTCGCCCTGCGCAGCGGATGGTGGCCCTCCACGGCGACGTACAGCAGCATCGCCAGCGACCAGAGGTCGGCGGCGGGCCCGCCCTCCTTGCCGCTGACGCGTTCCGGCGCCATGAAGTCGGGCGAGCCGATGACGGCGCCGGTGGCGGTGAGACTGGCGGACTCCCGGACGGCGGCGATACCGAAGTCGGTGAGCACGGGCCGCCCGTCGGGGCAGAGCAGGACGTTGGCGGGCTTCACGTCGCGGTGCTCGATGCCGACGGCGTGCGCGGCGCGCAGCGCGGACAGCACCTCGCGGCCCAGGCGGGCGGCCTCGGCCGGCGTCATCACGCCCCGGTCGAGCCGGTCCTGGAGGGAGCCGCCCTCGACGAGTTCCATCACGATCCACGGATACGTGTTCTCGCCGCCGTCGACGATGTGGTGGATCGTGACGACGTTGGGGTGGTGGACGCGGGCCAGGGCGCGAGCCTCTCGCAGTACGCGCTCGCGCAGCGTCCGCGCGCCCTCGGGGTCGTACTCGGCGAGGTCCGGGTCCGGCGGCCGCACCTCTTTCACGGCCACATCCCGACGCAGTGCCAGGTCGTGGGCCCGCCACACCAGGCCCATGCCTCCGCCGCCAAGTCGCCCGACCAGCTCGAAACGGCCGTCGACGACGCGTCTGTGGGGTTCCGCTGTGCTCATGGAGGGAGCTTAGGGGTACGGACCGACAGGCGGTGCGTCGGCCAGAGGGGGCACAGCGCGAATGGTCCGCGGAGGCCACGGGCATGCTGTGAGCGAGGTCACTTCCGCCGGGCCGTGCGGGACTCTTCCCGGACCGCTCCCCCACTCGCTCATCGCCCTCCCCCACGAAGGACATGTGCTTTGGCTCTTATGTACCCTGACGCCCCATCGGCCCGCCGCCCGGGCCGCTGCTGGACGATCCGTGTGGTCGGGCACCGGGACCGCACCGCATCGGTCACCTGCTCCTCGCCATGCGTGATGCCGCCGCGCTCCCGGGACATCGCGGCCCTGCGCCGCTTCGCGGTGGCCCACGCGGCCGCGCACGCCAGAGCCGCGGCGGTACATCACGACGCCGCCTGCTGGTGCCGTCGCCAGCGGTGCGCGCTGCACGAGGGCACCCGGGTCGCCTGCGCGGGCTCGGTGGTCCTCGTCCTGCGGCACGACCCGGCGGTGGGCCAGGTGTGGACCCTCAGCGAAGTCTGCGCCGCCTGCGCCCCGTTACTGCCCCACGCACGCGTACTGAACCGTGCGGCTCCACCGCAGCCCCGCGTTCCCGACCCGGCACCGGACACGGGCACGGGCACGGAGGCAGGCCGGGGGGCGGGTACCGGCCCGACTCCCTCCGGGCCGGCGACACCGACCGTGGGACCACCGCGTCTCGTCCCCGGCGGGTTCAGCGCCCCCTCGTCGGGCGCGGGTGCGGGCCCGGAACGGGGCGCCGGCCGACGGCGCGGGGTCGGCGGACGACGCGGACGGCCCACCGGGTCGTAGGCGCTCCCGTCGGAGTCCGCCCGGAGTCCACCCTGAGTCCGTCAGGGCTCGTATCGGGACTGCGGCGGGATACGCAGGGGCAGAGCGCCGAGGATCCGGCCGCGGAACTGCGGAGCCGGTGGCTCACCGCCATGGACGACGGGCCCGTCGTCCATGGACCGCGCCGCCAGCAGCAGTTCGGCGATGCGCGTGCCGCTGCGCCGCCCCTCCAGATGCAGACGGCCGACGTTGGTCCGGTCGTCGGCGAGCAACGTCAGGACGGCGGACGGCCCGGCCGCGTACGTCGCGAGGTAGCCCCCGGCCCCACGCACCAGCAGCTCGCGGAACTCGCCGCGGGCCGCGAGGTCGACCATCCGGCGCCCGACGCCGAGCGCCGCCGCGGTGAGCGCGGCCAGCCCTTCCGGCTGCACGTCCGGCATGTCCTCGGCAAGCACGAGACCGTCGGCACCGGCCGCCAACGCCCCTGTCAGCTCCGGTATACGGGCACGCAACCGGTGCAGTTCGTTCAGAACCTCGGTCTCGACGGCCATGACCGTTGCCCCTTCGGCGCGTTGTCGGCTGACACGGATCAAGTGCGGTGCGGCGCGCGGTGGTTCAGGTACTCCTGAGGCTACGGAAAGCCGCGTCCGAAAGCGATGGCTCCGGCATTTTCCTTTGGAACATGCCGCGAGACGGGCGGCTACCGCCGAACCTGGAACGCTCCACCTGCGTTTTTGCAGGCCAAGAGCAGTTTTCGCCCTGTACGCCGTGTTGCGGGACTTGCGGTTGTCGACCCCTGAGCAGGTCTTCACTTCATCGCAGCGCCGAGTGCTGGAAGATCGCGGTGCGCGTGAGTGCGCGATCGTTACGCCACTACGAGGATGAGGGCCTGATCGTCCCCGGTCGTTGCGGCAATGGGTTCACAGGCCGGGGAGAGGGTCCAGTCCCGCGCGCAATTCGGCGGTGTCGCGGTCGATGCGGTCGAGCTCCGCCGCAAGGGTGTCGAGCAGTCGAAGTTCCGCGGCGACGGCCTCGCCGCCCTGCCGCTTGGCTTCGAGAGCGGCGTCCACCTGGCTGCGTACCGACTCGATCTCGGTGTGCAGGCCGGACGCAAAGGCACTTGTGGCGTCACGGAGACCGCGGACGGCCTCCGTGGCCATCCTCGCGGTGTGGGTCTCCCGCTGGGCCAGCAGCTGGTCCCTGATGCGCGCACCGATCGCTTGGCGGACCTTCTTCTCCGCCGCAGGCAGCTCCTTGAAGTTCAGCGCGGCCGCGATGCCCATCGCGATGAAGGCCAGTCCTCCGGTCCCCACGCCGAGCAGGACACCAACGGCCAGCCCGCCCATGATCGGTGCCGCTTGCTTGAGCATGCCCTTCATGCCGAACCTGGCACCGGCGAAGCCGAGGGCCGGTCCGCCGCCGACCCAGCCGAGCACCGTTGCCACGGTCCGTTCCCCCATGCCGGGCCCGGCGACGTCGCCGATGGTGTCGCTCGCTCCGGCCGCGAAGAGCGTGGAACGCAGAGCCCTGAGGTCGGCCTCGAAACGCTCGACCTCGCTCTCCATCACCGTGGAGAGGACAGCACCATACGTCTCCAACGCCGGCTTCAACACCTCGGCCTGCCACACGGTGACCTCGGACTCGGCGCGGGCGGCGAGCGCGGCGCCCAGTTCCTTGGCCAACGCTTCGGCGTTCTTCTTCAGCCGGAGGCTCCAGCCGATACCGGCCTCCGTCTCCGTCGTCACAGCCCAGTCGACGCACTGGTCGGCGATGGTGCGCAGAAGGTCCCTGGCGCGTGCGTCGATGGACATCTGTGCCTCGTCGATGACCGCGCCGGCGGCGTCGAGGAACCTCTGCCGACGCGCCTCCAGGGCGAGCAACTCTGGCTGGAGCGCGGCGTGCCGACGCTCCAGCTCCGCATGGCTCGAGGCCGCGAGCCGGCGGCGGTCGGCCACCGCGCCATGGGACATGACGGTGTACGTACCGAGTCGGTTCGCGGCGATCAGGAGTTGCACGCGTCCCCTCTCCCGGGCGAGGAACTCGGACAGCGCCTCCTCGAACTCGGTGATTCCGGAGGTCTCGATCAGTTCCTGGTCGCCGCTCACCCGCCCGTTGAGGGCTTGCTTGGCGCGTACGAAGAACAGCGCTTCCCGCGGGCGGCGCAGCTTCTCCACCGTCCGCCGGATGGACTGGAGGGCGATCGGCAGTTCGTACGTGTCCAGGGTGTCGGTCTTGGTGATCACGAACAGAACGTCTTCGTGGCCACTTGCACGGATCCTGGATTCCAGGTATTCGCGCTCGTTCTCGGCGAAGGCGACGGTCGCGTCGACCACCATGATCACCGCGTCGGCGCTCTGGAGGTAGTTCAGGGTGATGCCGGTGTGCACGTTGATGTTGTTGAGCCCGGGGCTGTCGACCAGCACCACTCCGTCGCGACACAGGGCGACCGGCCATCGCACCACCGCACGCTCGTACAGGCCGGCCACATCGGGGGCGTCCTGGTCTACCGCCAGGTACTCCTCGAGGAGGTCGAGGTCCACCTGTACCGGCTCGGGCGTCAGGCCGTTGTCGGACGTCGGGTACAGGTGGGCCGTGGCCTGCTCGGCGTAGTGCACCTCCGTGATGACGGCGGTGGTCGGCTCCGGCTTGGTGGGCAGGACCCGGCTGCCGAGCATGGCGTTGACCAGGGTGCTCTTGCCCCGGTTGAAGTCGCCGACGATCATCACGGTGAAGCGTCCGTCCCGTACCTGCTGTTCGAGATCCGCCAGGTCACCGGCGACGGCCTCGTCCCGCAGATCACGAACGACCATGGACTGCCGCTCGATCAACTCCAGGAGAACCCGCCTTTTCCTGGCGATGCCGCCGAGGTCGTCCGCGTCAGCGCTCTTGGGCATGCGTCAGCACACCTCCCCCTTCTGTACGTACTCGCCTCGGTTCAGCTCCCGCAGGACGAGCTCCAGTTCCGCCACGCGCCCCTGGACCCCGCTCCAGTCCGGTTCCTCGGCGTCGTCGCCGTCGGCGGGAGCGGCCGGCGACGCTTCGGCGCGCCACTGCTCCCGGGCCGCGCATACACCGCTGAGCAAGGCCGTGTACCCGTCGTCGGTGCAGCGGGCGGTCCACTCCTCCATGACGGCCACGATCCGATCCGCCTGGTCGCGCGCCGCGGCGGCACGGGCCTTGCCCCGTTCGCGGTGGTCGAGGGCGAGGAGGAACGAGGTGAGCCCCGCGATGCCGACCGCCTGGACGTTCGCGCCCCGGGCCAGGTTCACCACGGTGAGCGACGCACCGGCGGCGACGGTGGCCGCCGTGTAACGCCGCTGGCCGGGTGGGGGCGTCGCGGGCGCGGGCGCCGGTTCGGGTGCACGGGTCCACGCCGCATCCGACGGTTCGGCGAGGAATGCGGCCAAATCCATCCGGAACCGGTCGTGCACCTGCCGTACCGCCTCCTCCCGGCTCCCCGCCAGTGCGGCGTCGGCCTGGCCCCGGCCTTGGGCGAGGATCGCCCGCGTCGCCAGGTCTACCCGGTTCGGTGCAGCCGGATCACCGCGCTCATGGGCGGCGAGGACGTCCTGGAGCAAGCTCGCGCGATGGGCCCGTATCCGGGTGTGAGCCGCCGTCACCTCCTGCGCGGACCGCCGTGTGAGGGTGGCGAGGATGTCCGCCCAGCGCTCCTCGCCCGCGGCCCGGGCCGCCTTCGCCGCCGCCTGCTGTGCTTCACGGTGCTGCCGCCGCTGTGCCTGGAGGGCGGCCTCATGTGTCGCCCGTTCGCCGAGGAGGGCGAGTTCCTCCCCCATCCTGACCCGGAGGCGACGGCGTGCCCGGGCTTCTCTCGTCGTCATCCCCAGTGCGGCGGCCACTTCGGTACGCAGGTCATGGCCCTCGTCCGGGGTGCGTCCGGCCGGTACGACCCGGATCGCGGGCAGGATGGTGCGGGCCCGCCGTTGGACGTACGAGAGCACGGTAGGCCGCTCCTCCTCGTCAAGGGTGTCCAGTCGGGTAACGGCGACCAGGACCGGAGCGCCTCCGGTGCGATCGGCCGACGCCTCGACGGCCTGTCGCTCACTCATCCCGAGCGGCGAACCCGCGGCGACGACGACCACGACCACGTCGGCGTCGGGGAGCGCGCCCGGGGAGCCCCACGGCGGGGCGTCGATGATCCGGGCGGGCGTCGTGGCCAACTGCCGGGCCACGGTGGTCCGGCCGCGCCCGCGCTCCCCGACCACTGCGACCACGTGCACCGCCCCGTCTGCGGTGGCCGCGTCACGGGGAGCGTCACCACGAGTGTCATCGAGGACCGGCCCGTCGTCGAACGGCCCGTGAGCGGCGTGCAGTTCGGCGACCGCCCGGGCCAGCTCTTCCAGGTGGTTCGGCGGGGACGGCACGGTACGGGGGTCGGCGGATGTGTCATTCATAGGGCTCCCTCGGAACGTCGAGACGCGTCAGGTGGGTACGCACCAGCAGTCGGCGTTGACGAACGGTGGCCATCCCCTTGGCGACCGCGGCACCTTCCTTCCCCATGCGCCGGTACGCTGCGGCCCGATCGCTCAGCAGCTGCGCCACCGTGCCGGTACGCGTGGCCCGGTACGCCTCCACGAGGGCGGACGTGTGCTGCTCCAGCCGCGCGACGGCGGCCTCGGCCAGCCGCCGTGCGTCGACGCGCACCTCCTCGTGCACCGATTCCAGCCAGGTGGTCAGGCTCGTCAGTACCTCCTCCTGGAGCCGATCGAGGCCGGGGAACAGCGGGAACCCGCCGAGCACCAGGGCGGCGCACTTACCCAGGTACTCGTTCCTCGCCAGGGCACCGAGGACGGCACTCCTGCTCAGCGTCGTCCCGTGCAGGCGCCCGCCGAGCGGCGGGCCAAGTGCCTCGATCGCGTTCGGTTCCTGCCCCACCGGAGGCACGGGGGTGGGGAGACAGTCCGCGTACTCGGCTGTGAATGCCTCATCGAGCAGCCGGACAGCCCCCGAAGCGGCGTCGTTCACCTGCCGGCTGATCAGGTCGGCCAATTCCTCGGACAGGGCGATGACGGCTTCCTCGACGGTGTGTGCGGCGGTGGCACCTACACGTGTGGCCAGTTCGGTGCGGGACCGGGAGGAGTACACCAACGCCACGAGGGAGGTCGCGGCACTACGGAATACGTCGTCGCAGGCCAGGTCCACGTCCCGGCGCACTGTCCGGGCTGCCTGGGCCACCTGGCGGGTCACGGCCCTGACGGGTTCGGCCCGTGGCGACAGGAAGTCGTCCAGTTCTCGTACCGGGCGCGCCGTCAGCTCCGTACATGCCGCTTCCAGGTTCTGGTGACGGTGCGTCAGCGCCTCCTCGACGAGGGCGAGCGCCTCGTCGAGCGAGCGCAGCACGCGCAGAGGCACGCCGGCGGGGCGTTGCTCGGTGACAAAGCGTCCGAGGGCCTGCTCCAGCTCCGGGAACCGCTCGTGCCAGTGAGCGGCCGCGGCGGTCAGGGACCGCCCGGCGAGCCGCTTCATGACACCTGCCGGCGCTGCGCCGAGCACGACGGGGTCCCGGATGCCCAGCTGCCGCTGCACGCGCGTGCGCACCGAGCACAGCACCGAGGCGTACTCGTCGTCCCCGTCGAGATCGTCCATGCGCGTGATCACGAAGAGGTACCGGCCGCCTGCCGGTGCCGGCACGGCGTCCTGGAGGAACCGCACCAACGAGTCGGTGATGAGGACGTGCGAGGAGACGACGACAACAGCGGCGTCCGCTTCCTCGGCCATCACCCGCCGGGTGACCCGGACGTGCCCGGCGACGGGCGAGTTGCTGCCGGGTGTGTCGATCAGGACCGCTCCCTGGTCGAGCAGCGGCGCGCACCCGCTCAGGGTCAGCTCGTCGATCCGGTCGCACCAGGGCCCCTCGGAGACCAGTTCCCGCAGCAGGACGGCGCCGTCAGCCGACGGCTCCGCATCCGGCTCGGTGCCGCGCAGTGAGGACAGCACCTCCGGAGCCGGGGGCCGGCCGTCCAGCAGGACGATGTGATGTGCTGATCTGTCCAGCCGGAACGAGTAGCCGGGCGTGCCCCGGGAGGCAGTCACCCAGGTGGCCGCGCCAGTCGTGGGTAACGCTCCCGCCGGCAGGAGGCCGTCGCCGAGCAGAGCGTTGATCAGCGTGCTCTTGCCGCTGGAGAACTCGCCGACCACGGCGAGGCGCAGCCGGGTGTCCCGGATCCGGCGGGCCGCCGCGTCCAGCAGGCCCAGCAGCCGCGCCCGCTCCTGTGGCTCCGGCACATGCCGCTCGATCAGGTCCCGGCCGCACGCGAGGTGGTCCATGGCCCAGTCAGCGAGGGGGGATCTCCCGGTCGTCGTCCCGGTCATCGCCACCTCCTCGCCGTGCGGCGCGCTTCGGGTGGCGAGGGTCCGGCGTACTGCTCCGACGGCCCTGTGCCCAGGGCACCAGTTCGTACGTGAACTCGGCACCGGGCGGCAGCGGATGCACCACGGTGACGAGCCAGTCGCCGTCGAAGACGCACTGGCCCTCCAGGGCGTGGCGCCGGACGATCCTCCCCTCGCGGGGTGCGCACAGGTCGTGGAGGGTGTTGTCGGTCAGGCGGACGCGGGCGAGGGCGGCGCCCGCCGGATAGGTGCCGTGCTCGGCGACGAGCCAGCGCTCCAGCCTGGCCTCTCCAGCCGGAATCGGCCACCTCAGCGGGTACTCCAGCTCCGTCGGCGCCTCGCCGGTCATGCCGCCGCCGGCGGTCAGACCGGCCCAGCGGGCCGCACCGTGGACCACCGCGAGCGTCGGGTCGGCGGTTCGGCGTACGGGGAGGCCGAGTTCCTTCTCGACGTACGCGGCGGCCATGCGCAGGCGGGTGCTTCCGCCGACGAGGACGACCGCGGCTATTTGGTCAAGAGTGGCCCCCGCCTGGCTGATGAGCGCCCGGCAGCAGGCGACGGTCCCGGCCAGTACAGGCATGGCGATGTCATGGAGGCGGTCGCGGGACACCCACTGTGTGGGTATGTCGAGGGCGATCTCGGCGGTCGCCCGCTCGGCCGTGCTCAGGCGGTGCTTGAGGGCGACAGCAGCATCCGCGGTGCGCCTGTCGAGGCGGTGGCGGATGTCCTCGCGTGTGGGATCGGCGGTGAGCCATCGGTCGGCGGCGGGGCGGAGGTCCGCCATGAGGGCGGCGTCGATGTCCCGTCCGCCGTGGCCGGTCAGGAGACTCTGCTGGCCGAGGATCTCGTGCGTACGGTCGCCGATGCGAACCAGAGCGGCGTCGAAGGTCCCACCGCCGAAGTCGTACACCAGGACCAGGTCACCCCGTTGCCAGTCGCCGCCCAGGGTGGGGGCGTAGGCCGCCGCGACCGGCTCCGGCAACAGATCCACGTCGTCGAAGCCCGCGGCCCGCCCTGCCCCCACCATGGCATCGCGGCGGGCGTGCGTGGTCTCGGCGGGCACGGTCAGCAGGACGCGCTCCGGCACGGGACCGAGCTCGGCGGCGATCTCACGGATGTGCGCCAGCACCGCCGTCACGAGCGTTGCTGCCGGGAAGGAGGAACGGCCGAAGGGAATGGGAACGGCGCTGCCGATGTCGGGCTTGAACTCGGTCCGGTAGAGAGCCGGATCGTCGCCTCGGCGTTCGTAGGCCTGCCAGCCCACCAGGAAGGTGTCCTGATCGAGGAGGACCGCAGTGGGCAGCCAGTCGTGCCGGGTGATGCCGTCGGTGTGCTTGAGCAGGTGGTGCTGCCCGTCCGCGGAGGCGACGACGGCCGACGAACTGGTGGTCCCCAGGTCGACGACGAGGACGGGACTGCGGGCGCTCGTCCGGACAGCGACGGTACCGCCGGAGGCAGGGGCACTCGGCTCGGTCATGGGAGCTCCTCCCCCAGCAGGATCCGTGCCTGCCGCACTCGGTCGTACAGCTGCGCGTACCGGCGTTCCAGCACCGGTGCCACCATCCGGAGTCCGGGGCTGGTCACCACGCTCGAACGGCGCCAGTGCTCCACGCGTTCCAGGGCGGCCCGCTCGAGCCGGGCGAGTGACGGCGGAGCCGACGAGTCGAGGAAGCCGAGCCGGTCGGCCACCGATGTGCCTCGCTCACCCCCGGCGCGCTCCAGTTCCTCACCGGCGGCGTCGGGGATGTCGAGGCGCTTCTCGTACCACTGCTCCAGCAACCGCAGCTCCACGAACGCCGGATCGTCGTGCTCCCAGTCGGTGACCATGCGCAGGGCGTCGCCGATGCGGGCGCGGACGCGCGGGTCCTCGGCGGGTGTCTGGCGCGTGCGGAGGTCGCGGGCCGCGTCGACGATACGGCCGAGTTTGATCAGTTCCCTGCGCTCTCCGAAGTGCGACAGCAGGGTCCGCCTCAGATGCTCCATGCCGCTCGCGGCCTCGAGGGCCCGGCACAGTTCCGCAGGGGTGTCCGCACCTTCGCGGACGAGCCGGCTCGCCAGGAACACGCCGTACTGGCTCAGGCGTGCCACCAAGGCACGACGTCGCTCGGGCGGCAGGGGCAGGTCGTCGTACCGGCGCGTCGCGAAGCCCCTGCGGTCGTCCAGTCGTGCCCTGAGCCGTGCCTCGGGGGTGCGGGAGAGGAGGTCGAGGCCGTCGAACTCCGCCTCGGTCAGGCCGGCTGCACCTTCGGAGAGTTTGCTGCAGACCGGGATGACGTCGTGGAGGAGCCGCCTCGTACCAGGATCCGCCATGATGCGCCGGGCGTGGTCGCGTCCCAGCGCGAGGACGTCGTCGCACGGATCGTCCACCTCTCCGGGCCACAGCAGCTCGACCTTGGTCAGCACGCCGATCGCGGTGATCGGGGTGAGCGACGGTGACGTGCCGTCCGCGCCCCGGAAGCGGGTGAGCAGATCGGCGTCCTGTCCCGCCACCGCGGTGTTGAGTACGGCGATCACCGCGTCCGAACGCCGGAGTTGACCAGCCGTCGATCGGGCCACCGCATCGGGGGTCACACCCAGTGCCCGCATGGCCGCGGCGGTGTCCGCTGTGTAGCGGGAGCCGAACCCGGGCGTGTCCACCAGCTCGAACGTGCCCAGGTACGGGAAAGGGCCGTAGATCTCCACATGGTCCAGGCCCCCCGGCGCCGCCCCGTCGGCGCCACGCGCGGTGAGCAGGCGCAGATCCGACAGCGGCCGTGACTCGGGCCCCACCCCGCCACTGAACCGCACGGTCAGTGACGGGACCTCCGCGTGCCGCAGCACGCACACGGTGAAGGTCACAGGGTTGATTCCCGTGACCAGCAGCTCACCACCGATCAGGGCGTTGACCAGCGTCGACTTGCCCGAGCTGACCCGCCCGGCCACAGCCACGCGCAACGGCGCGCGCAACGCTTCGTGAGCGCCCTGAAGGGCTTCCCGTACGGGCTGTGCCGCCGGGCCCTCGGGCAACGACCGAAGCGCCCGGTCCAGCATTTCCGTCCGGCGCGATGCCATGCTCCCCCTCTGCCCCTCCGGTGCGCGGTGGTCAGCCCGGGAGGGCGCCCGTAGCGTCCGCGACCTCGACGATCGAGAGGCCCAGCGCGTGAAGTTCCGCACGGCGGTCGGTCAGCTCCTGGCGTTTGCGCGCCGTGTCCTGCCCCACCGCAGCGAGCGCGGTCTCGATCTCGGCCAGGGCCGCCTCGTGCTCGGCCTGCCGGCGGGCGGCCAGCCTCTCCATGTCGGCGGCGGCCCTGCGTGCGCACGCACCGACGATCTCGTCGAGGCTCTCGTGCAGGAACGTGCGCTGTTCCTCCTCGCAGGGGGCGAGCGCCCGGTCCAGCGTGTGGATCCTGTCGGTCAGGTCCTTCTTGCGTTCGAGTCGCAGCCGCCCGGCGAACGCCACGGTGGCGCCCACGGCGGCGCCGATCCTCGCCCCGATCAGAGCGCCGGGCGACACTCCGGGCCACGAGCCGGGCCGGGCATCGTCCTTGAGCAGTGCGGAGCCGTACGCCATGACGCCTTGTGCCGCCTCGCCGATGGGTCCTCGGGGCAGCGCCCTTCCCAGGGCCTGACTGAAGACGATGTCGCCGAGGCGCTCACCGATCAGTGCGCCGGTGCGGGCTCCTTCCACCGAGGCGGTGAGCGCCTTGACGAGAACCTCTGCGCTGTCGTCCCCGTCCGGCCGCGCCAGCGTGGTCGGGGCGGGCAGCGGAGGCAGGGGCGGCAACGACGTCGGCGTCGGTGCAGGGGAGGTGAGCCCGGTCCGGTCGGCCGCCCTCATGTGGATGTCCGCCGTTCCGGCGCGCGCACGGTCGCCGAGACCTGCGATCAACAGCGCGAGCCGACGCGCCAGCTGGTCCAGCACCAGCTGCGGGTCGTCCAGCAGCTCGGGCCGAGCGCGATAGGACTCGCGTACGCCTCGCCACAGTTCGGCCAGTTCCGATGTCGCACGGCGGCACAGGTCAGCGCTCAGGGCTTCCAGTTCGGCTTCCAGAGCGCCCTTCCAAGCATCGGTCGCGGTCCGGTCCCCCGCCTTGACGTGGTGTTGCCTCGCGGCAGCCACGAGCCGCTCGCGCTCGGCCTCGTCCGCGGCGTCCAGCACTGCCAGCGCGTGGTCGACGGATGCGAGGAGCGTCCGCGCGACGGAGTCCAGCTCGTTGAGGGCCGTGCCCAGCCGTAACCGGGCCCTGGAGAGCCTCACCGACGTACGCAGCTCGTGCTCCAGCTCGCCGAAGTTGCTCAGCTCCAAGCGCTCCGGGTCGCCGTCCTGGAGGTGGAGCAGACGGTGCCGGGAGGACACCCCGACGATGGCGGTGCCGTAGGGGTCGAGGCCGGGGACAGCCCGCAGCCGGGAGCGCACTTCGGCCACCACCGTGTCCGGCTCCTCCACTCGGTCCGTCTTGGTGACCGCGAAGACGAGCCGGGCGGGACAGCCTCGGACGTCCAGCGCCCGTGCGACATCCTCGATGAAGGCGATGCCCGAGGCAGGCACCTCTTGCTGAGCATCGATGACGTACAGCACGGCGTCCGCCGAGGAGAGGACACCGACGGCTGCGGCGGTGTGCCCACGGTGGACTCCGCCGATGCCCGGTGTGTCCACGACCACCAGCCCCTGCGCGAGTACGGAGTTGGGCAGGGTGACGGAGATGGCCGTGGCCCGGTCGGCGTCCGGCGAGGCGTCCCCGTCTGTGACGTGCGTTTCGGAGGCGTAGGCGGCGATCTCGGTGCGTGCGATGTGCCGCTGTTCGGCCGAGCGACCCGGCCGCTCCGCCAGGGAGACCAGGACGGTCTCCTCAGGACCGAATCGGGCCGTCGTGACGAGCCGGGTGGAGACGTACGAGTGCACCGGAAAGAGGCCGGGTTCTCGCAGATAGGCGTTGAGCAGCGAGGACTTGCCGTGGCTGAACTCGCCCATGACGACGAGGGTGAAGCGCTCGTCGCGCAGCGGGCGCTCGGCCGCGTCGAGCCGCTCGACGGCAGCGCCCGCGCCGGCTCGTTGAGCCGACGATGTCGCGGTCATGAACAGCGTCAGGGTCCGGTGCTTCAGTTCGTCGTAGGTGGCCGAAAGCATGGCTCAAGCTCCCCCCAGCAGGCCGGTCACGGCAGTTCCCCAACCACCGTCCGTAGACCTACCGTTGCATTGTGTCAGAGGCGAAGCGTGTCAAACAGGGAATCCGGAGCATTCCCGTCCCGGCTCGGATCGGCCACGCGACGCAGCCGCTGCCGCTGCCGCCGCCGCTGCCAACCGTCAGGGCACACGCCGTTGCAGGCACCAGCCGGTGAGCTGGTCCCTCACCGGCACGCAACGACTCACGACGTGCCGGCCGATAGGACCGGCTTCATCGACGGCACCGAGATCCGGGTCCGGCGGCCGGCCACTGGACGCAAGGACCAGGACAAGTTCATCTCCGGCAAGACCGAGCAGAACGCCGTCAAGGCCACGGCGGTCAGGGACGACTGGGTCCGGTCGCCGATTCCCGTCATCCCTCACGAAGGGCGGGCCGGGCGGCCGGTGCCCGTGAGCTGGGCCTGCGGATCACCGACGTCCGCCGCCGCGCCACGCGAACTACCCGGCCGGGCCGATGAGCCGACCACCGTGACCGCACACCCGCGTGAGCTGGACCCTGCTCCCCGCGCGAGCGGAGACGGTCACCAGGAACACAGGTGCAGAGACGTTGCGGGCCGTCTATCCCCCGCGCCCTTGGGAATGGCCTACCGCTCACGGCAAGCGGGACCTCGAGGTGGTCACCCAGAGGCTGCGTGTGATGACCGTGGTGGTGCCCGCCGACAGCACCGGGTGCGAAGCCGCCCGCGGCAGCCGACCTGGCAGGTCCCTCTCGTCGTGAGCAGCGCCTTCCGTGCGCGGAGAGGAAACGGGAAACAGTGCCGTTTGCCTTGTCCGTCCGGTCGCGAGTGCCGCACTCTTTCGTGCGGCAGCCTCTTGCACCTGGATGGACGGTCCTGGGGGTTTCCGTGCCACAGCCGTCCTGCGTGTTCGACGAAGAGTTGAGGAAGCGGCGCTTGGGCGCCGGATGGAGTCTCACAGCGCTCTCCGCCGTAGTGCATTACAGCAAGGCGCAGTTGAGCAAGGTCGAACGAGGCATCAAAGCGCCCAGCCGTGATCTGGCTCGGTTGTGCGACGCCGCCCTCCATGCAGGCGGAGCGCTGATCGCTTTGGTCGCCCCGCCCGTTACTGACGTGCCTACGATCACCGACCTGGACACCGCGCGGGCCCGCCTCCTCGCCTCCCCGTCCACAGGCCATCCGCACGTGGTCCGAGACACCGTCGAACAGTGGGACGCACACCTACGACATCCACTGGAGGCCCACGCCGTCTCCGGCGCCGAACTGCACGAGCTCCTCACGTCGTTGCAGCACCTACAGAGCGAAGCGGCCCGGCCGGGCACCGTACACAACACCATCAACGGCGGGGTACAGCACGGCCCCGTCATCCAATCGGGCCGGATCACCGGACTCATCATCCACGCTCACCACCCCGAACCTCCCCAGAACTGATTTTGTCTGCCGGTCGGCGAGCGTCATGCGCAGTCACAGCGCCGCCGCCTGAGATGTAATCAGTTACTTCCGCCGGCAGCCGGGCTCGGGACCAGACCGGGCGCTGCCATACGCCCGCACCCGAACACATCTGTACTAAATCGAGACTGAGCGCCCGCCAACGAGCCTGCTCCACGCTTCATCCCATTCCGGCAGTTGCTCCTTCCTCAGCCTGCAGCCGAGGAGAAAAGCGCGCAGCTGCTGATTGTCGTTGGGAAGCGCCTGACGGTTGACGATCCGAGCGAGCGTACTCAGCGGTAGGTGCATCGGGCCGCCGGCCAACTCCTGGACTTCACGTAGCGGAGGCGCCCCCGCCCGTTCATAGAGGGTCTTCAACGCCAGGCTGCACTCAGCCCAGTTGGCAATAAGCCGAGCCCTGGGGGCCCCCAGGCGCAGGGTGCCTCGTTCCTCCATCCGTGCGTTCGCCCACAACGTGTGCAGATCGCGAGGGCGTGACTCGACGCGCAGCCGGTCGAGCACCTCCGGCGGAGCGGCGAGGTGGCATGCGTCGGCGAACTCCATCACCCTGAACAACCTCGGCACGTTCGTGCCGGAGGCGGTTCGTTTGTAGGTAGCGGCCGACGCCTGACCGAACTTGACCATGTCGTCATAGGTGACCTCGGCGAGGTCACGGATGGCGCGCATCTTGAACGCCATCGCCGCCCGGTGGTAGGGGCCGACGACGGGTTTCTCTGGACGTCCCACAGCAGGGCTCCGTCCTACCTGTTGTCAGCGAGGGCGAGGACGCCGTGCGCGAGGGCGACCAGGAGACGGCGCCCGCCGGTCACAGCGAGGGTCACCAGGACGCCGATGCCGCCGCAGCCGAGCAGCAGTCTGAAGATGGCGGTGAGCGGCATACCCTCGATATAGAGCGCGCAGCCGATCGCCGGGAAGGTGATCGTCGGCAGCACCTGCGCCACCGAGAGGCGGTGCGAGATCGGCTCGTCCGCCGGTACCGCCTGGGGCACCTTGCCGGGCCGGGAAACGGGTACGACGTGACTGTCGCAAGTTTTTGACATGGTTGGACCCCTGGTTGTTGGTGCGGGGGCCCGGACAGGCCCCCGCACTGGGTGCAACCCGCTTCTATGGACGCACAGTTGGCGCTGTGTGACGCACGGGCATTGGCAGTGTCCCAGCAGGCACCGGGCTTCTGGAAACCCAACAGGCATTCCCTATGCACCGGTAAGGCCAATATGTCGCTTCATTCGTTCACTTGCGTCCACGAAGTGGTTACCCGCCAGTAGATTCTCGAGGTGTCAACCTCTGGCTGGGACTATGCATCTGCGCTCTCCATGCCCCGCACTGCGAGCAGGTCGCCTTGTGCCCTTGCATGCCTGCGGAAGGCGCAGATATCTATAAGCAAGTGGATATTGGCTCATCCGTGTACAAATCGTTTTTGCTGTAGACCTGCCTTCGGGCGCAGACTGTCCTGGAGAAACGGGCAGCTACTGTCCGAAGATCCCCTGGTCAACTGGGTGCAACCAAGATTCAAGGGCATCGGCGGGATCCGTGTTGGCGCACGCCCCGCCCGCGAAAGGGGAGGCCGACGGCCTCCCCTTTCTGCATGCTCGGGTCGCGGACAGCTCTCCCCCGGAACGACGGACATGGCGCCAGGGCTGCCACCGTCGCCCGGACGGAAGCGATCCGGGGCCCTCACAAGTTCCGGTGGGCACCGCCGGGGTCGAGGAGCGCGGGCGGTCCGCTGGCCGGTAGGGACCCGCCATCCAGGATCTGACCAGTCGGCACTGAGCCGTCGAGGCGGCCGGCCTGGCACGCGGGTGCGGGCGATGAGGAGCGGTGACGAAGCGGCTTCAGTCGCGCAACCACAGCATCCGGTCGACGGTGACGGTCAGGCCGCTCTCTTCCTGGACTTCAGGCGCTGGCGAGGGAGAGCTTCACCGCGAATCCGAGGAACAGCGCGCCGGCCGCCGAGGTGGCCCCCGCCGTCAGCCGCTTGCGGCGCCGAAACACACCGGCCAGCCGGGTGCCGCCGAAGATCAGGGCACTGAGGTACAACACGCTGGCGAGCTGGGCGAATACGCCGAGGACGACGAAGGAGAGCACCGGATAGGCATACCCCGGGTCGACGAACTGCACGAAAAAGGCGACGAAGAACAGGATCGCCTTGGGGTTGAACAGGCTGACGACCAGCGCCCGTCGGAAGGGCCGCTCGACCAGGACCGCGGCGGGGCCGTCCTCGGCGAGCACCCGCTCACGGCGTGTCCGCCACATCCCCCAGGCGGCCCGCAGCATCCCGACCGCCAGCCAGGTCAGATAGCCGGCGCCCGCGTACCTCACGATCCCGAACAGCACGGCGTTGGCCTGGAGCAGCGAGGCCACCCCGGCCGCGGAAAGAGTCATCAGCACGGTGTCCCCGCACCACACGCCGGCCGCGGCCGTGTACCCGGCCCGTACCCCGCGCCGCGCGGCGACGGACAGGACGTACAGGGAGTTGGGCCCCGGAAGGAGAACAATGAGGGCGAGCCCTGCGAGGTAGGTGGGAAGGTCGATCACTCCGAACATGCGCATCAGTGTCACACGGTGGTACGCCCCCGACCGCGTCCGTCCCCGCGCCGGCCGACTCCGTACCGGCACCGCATGGACACCCTCGCCGGGCGGTGAAATCCAGGCAAATAATCGCAGACCGGTCTCCGCCTCCCTCGGCCGATGCGAATCGCGCACCGACCGGTTCCGACAGCGTCCGGAGGGCGTAGGGGTACGCGCCCCACAGCCGCCGGCTTCCATCTGAAGGTCAGTCGTTCTCTCGGCACGACGCCGCCTTCTTCACCTCGGGCACGTCGTCGAGGGGAGCCGTCCAATTCACTTCCGGGGGAGGGCCAATGTCCTCGCTGGGCACATGCGAGGTGAGCAGACCGTCGGCACCTCGTTGCCACCGCCTACCGTCACGATCGACGAAAAGGCTGTACCTGAGCTCACCGAAAGTCGACGCGCGGACCGCGCCGCCGAGCGAACCGTCAGCCACATTCCACACCCTGTCGACGGCCTTCGGCGTGAAAATGAGCTCCGTGCAAGGTGCCAGTCGAGATGTACCCGCATAGAAACGGGTCACGGGGCCCGTGTCGAGATCTGGGTCCTTGTCCGCCTCGAACTTCAGTCTGCCGTCGAAGACCACAGTCAACTCAGGCACCGGGTCAGGCGAACGGTTCAAAATGTGCAACCTCCAGGAGCTCAGGGTCCCGTCCACCCAGACGGACACTGCCTTCGCTTGGCCCCGTTCTTCGTTCTCGCTGTCATCACGGGACTGCTGGAGCTGGTCCTTTGCCGCCTGCTGGCTCCAGTACGTGGTGACAGCCTGAGCCCAGAGCCCGCCGATCGCTGCGACGGCGGCGAGGCCGGTACCGCCCACGGTGATGATGTGGGACCACCTCGCACTCCGGACGCGACTCCAAGCCCTGTGTGCTCTGGACGACTCCGGGCTGGGCGCAGGCTCCTCATCGGGCTCAGGTGCAGGATCCGGGCGGACCTCAGGTGGGTCTTCCCGTACGCGTGCACGCACGCGTACGGGCACTGTACGGCGCCTGGCCAGTCGTAGCCGGACGTGCCTCTGCGGCTCCTCGGTCATCTGCCCCCCAGATGTGCCTCTGAGACTGGGACGCCGGAAGAGTCCGTCCGGATCCCGGCGGGAGGGTGCCAGCCGGCGGCCGTCTGGGGGGTTTGAGCCGATCGAAGCCGAGCGGACGGCCGAGCCGTACAAGCCCGCCGAAGCCGCAATCGGCCTCGATGCCGACCACCGAGCCCTCCCCCAACTCTCTTGTGCCCGGGTGGTGATCTCTCTTGTGCCCGGGTGGTCATCGGTGGTTCAGGGCGTGTATTCGGTTGGGGGACGGCCAGGGTCCAGAGCCGGTCGCGCAGGCGGACGCCCTGGGTGACGGTGTCGAGGTCCTCGATGATCTCGGATCCGAGGATGCGGTCGTCCTGGTCGAACCGACCGCGAGGAGGCGCGTAGAGCCCCAGTCCTGGCCGTCGAAGGGGAAGGCGACGTGACAGTACCAAGGTTCTTCCAGCCTTTCTCAGGCCTGTAGATCGAATTAGGAACCGGCTGGCTGAACGATGCTCCGGCCGAACCGTCCGGCCACATACCGCTTCCAGTCAGGGTTCGCGGATCCCGCGGCCGAGAACACCGGCTGCGGAGTGCGAGCGGTTTGGACGACTACCTTCAGTCCTTCGCGACCTCGACGGACAGGATCCCGCGAGCACATGGAGCAGGGCCGTGATGTCTTCTGGGAGGCGTGGCGGAGACCGTCCCATCGGTCCTGGACGACAAGGCGGATCGCCTACAGAGCTGGACCTGACGGCTGACGGACTCATGTGCGGACTGTGCGGTTTCCGCCTCTCCAGCGCGGATGAGATTGAGGCAGGGCTTGGTTACCCTCTCGCACGCGGCGAACTGTCGCAGAAGGGCGCACCGACCATAAAGGGGTGCGACAGGGTTGCGACCAGAAAGGTTCGGGCCGCATGGCTGAACATGCCAGGCACCGATTCAGCACTGCCGTCGTGTTCCTGATCGCGCTCGGCACGGCGGTACGGCCGGTGTGGGTACAACCCCAGCAGTCGGTGGGGGTTGAGACCACCTTGCGGGCCGAGCCATCCACGGTGCCCGTCACGAACGGCACCCGCAGGGAGACTGACGGACCACTGCCCACCCGCCACCCGAGTCGACGGCCTCAACTGCCGAACATCACCCGCGTGTTGCCGACCACCGCGGTCCATGGCGCCGACTTGGCGCAGGTCGGCACGGCCCTCACCGTCGGTGTGTCCCAGTCGTCGCCTGCCGACTACATACCCGTCACCGAAACGGTAAAGGGCAGGGTGGGGGACACCGTCGTGGTCCGGCTCGGTGTGACGAACCTGGGCCCCGGTTCCCCCGACGGCGAAGCCGGATCCTTCGCGGTCGTACCGCCGCCCGGAACCACTGTCACGTCCATTCCCTGGGAAGGGGACGACGACGATCGGAAATACGCCTGCCAGCCGCCACAAGACACGGACAACTACTACTTCCTGTGTGACTTTTCACCACCGGCCGGATCCTCGATCACCATCGGCTTCCACATCCGCATCGACAAGCGGATCCCCGGCGCCAAGGGCTCCGTCACCGTGTACGGCCCAAACGACTCCGTGCCAGGCAACGACCGCGACACGATCCCCGTCGACGCCGCATCCGCGCCGCTGTGGCGGTGGCAGAATCCGCTCTGGCACTGGCACCACTGGCCGCTGCTGGCGGCAGCAGCGCTGGCCGTCTTGGCACCGGCGGGCAGATGGTTCGTCAGGCGACGCAGCAAAGACCAGGCCTGAAGTGCGCAGACAGCACGGACCGGGCCCTAGAGGCGGCGGAGCACCCGGGCACCCGACTGTGCACTCTGTGCGGCTTCGTCCACATCGGCGACACCGGCAGCGCCGACAGCGCCTGACCTCGGTGTCACACCACCGGCGACCCGGCCTGGGCCGGCGCGGCGACAGAGCCGACGCGCGGGCGTGGTGAGCGCGCCCTGATCCGCAGCTGCGGCCACAGCGCCGATCCCGCCCGAGAGCCTTCGAACCTCCCATCGCGACGTTAGACCGTGCGTGCCGAGCGCCCCGGGTACAGCACCCCCCTACGGGAAAGACCCGAATGCCTGCGACTGACGCCGCGTCTGTCCACGCGCGTCCTCAAGGCCACCGACCGCTATCGGTTGCACATGCTCCGCTGGCACCTGATCGCAAAAGAACAGTCCGACCAGGTCCGCACCGACACCCTGGCCCCCTACCTCCTGAAGAAGCACAGGGCGAGCGCGGAACGCGTGGAGGCCACCAGCACACTGCCACCTGGAAGCGAGCCAAGGTCACCCTCGTGGGTGCCGCCGCGACCGGGCTCGGGCCGGCAGTCGTGTGGGGCGCCGTCCTGTTGCTGCTGGGGTCCGGCCGAATCTCCGCCGCAGCAGCCGGCACCGCCGTATTTGCCCTGCGCTCTGCCGACACAGGGCTGCAAGGGCTCGTCGGATACGGCTGCGATCTGCTCCGCACCGGGCTGTACCTCGACGACTGGGAGCGCTTCGTCAACGAGGCAGCCGGTCAGCGTCTGGACCGCGGCACCCTCACACCTAGCCGGCCCCATCACATCGCTCTTCGGCAGGACCCCGACGCCTACCGCCCCGAAAGAGGGGGCACATGATCCCGTCCTCGCGAGCCAGTGCGACAAGAAGTGCAGTCCCCCCACTTCTGGAAGGACACGGCCACCACATCAGCACTTCTACCGCCCGGCCTAGCACGCCAGCCGACATCGCGACGTTCGCTCCCGACTCCACCCAGACCAATGTCAAACGAAACGCTCGCAAGACGCGCTGACCTGCGCGGCGCAGCTTCCAGTGCACAGACAACCGCACGCGGACTGATCCGGACCTTGGGGCTGGACGACTTCCTGGTCTGCCGGATTCCCGGCACGGAAGTATCCCTGGGCATGTCACGTCGCCTCTACGCAGCATGCGAACAACTACACGAGGCAGACCGGCATATCGCCGAAACGACCCCGGGACTGCGCGCCGAGGACCAGCCCAGCGGCCACGAACCTCTCGACGAGGAAGCCGAAGAAATGGCTCGCAGCGCCCGTCGGCGCGTCTTCCGCGAACGACGAGACGAGTCCCGCGCGCGCATCCAGCCCCTCGTACGCCAGGCGTATGAACAAAGCAACACCCGCCCATGGATCCTGTCAGGCCTCAGGGATGTCTTGATCAATGCCGAAGTGACGGGAGACCTCGTCAATCGTGAAGCGGGCGCGGAGCTTGCAGGCGGAGTTCTGGTTGGCGAAGAAGCCCGTGCGCCACAATGCCTGTTCGCGCGGCACGGCACGCTCCCAGGCAACCGGGACGATCCACTCGCGGGGTTCCTCCCCTTCCGTCGCTGCTCTTTCCCCAACGGGTCGGTAGACGCCATCCAGGGGGAGATCCGCCATCCGTCGGCGTTCGCCGTCCACGCTGAGAGTGGCGTCCTCAAACGGCTGCGGTTCGCCGCAGACCGTGCCGACGCCCACGTAGCCCGCCTTGGGAATGTGCGTGAACACCCGCGCTCCAAGTGGCAAGGACCGGATCGTCCGAGAGAACCACTGTCCGCCGCCAGCCGACACAAATCCGTAGGTAAGGGCGTCGTTCCAGTTCCGCCCGCCGGCCTCATCGCCGAACGACACATACCAATCCGTCCCGTTCCACGGCTCCTGCTTACCGCGCCCCTTCGTACCAGCCGCCGGGGCCACCGCGTCTGCCTCGTCCCTCAACCAGCTGCGTGCCAGGTAGGAACGCCCCTCATCCTCGAAGTAGCGGAAGAAGAGCACGTTGACCGGTACCTGGAACCCCGACGCCAGGTAGGTGACGATCCGCTCCGTCGCCGCATCGATCTCACTCGCGACGATGGTGAGCGCATGAGTGGAGTTCAGAGCTTCCGGCGGAGTGCCGCCGAACCGCAGCGCGAACGCCTCATCCAGCTCCTCAGCCAGTCCCCTACCGCGGGCGTAGGAAGTGTAGATGTCGCGTATCTGGTCGTTGGTGAGCTCTTGGACCCAGGAACCGTAGTCGAGAACCTGGGCTACCACCTCGCGAGGCGTGCGATCCCGCTTGAGCTCCAAAACGTGCAGGCCCCCCTCGGCATCCATGCCCAGCAGGTCGACGACTTTGCCGTACTGCGTGAGGACCTGTCGGCCGATCAGCAGCAGCGGGTGCCCCAGGATGCCGGGATCGGCCTCGATGAGTTCCTCGAGCCGGGACTCCAAGGGCATCGGCCGCGTAGTGACCCGCACCGGCTTGTCGTCCACTCGCCACAGTCCGAACTCCAGCGGCATCCCTGTTCCCCCTCCACACAGACCACACAGCCCAGCCGATCAGGCATGGCGAGAGACAGTATGGCGCCGAAGCACCGTCAACTGCCCAGACCCTGCGTGCACTCTCCCGTGACTGCCGTTGCAACACAGTCGGCGCCGTCATCACCGTCCTGGGCTCGATCCCCTCCCCGATCTCGAGCAGCAGTGCGTGTCCTTGGCCAGCGCAGCCCACTGGGGAGTATCACAGGCCGACGGCCCGTCCCCCGAGCGGGGGTTGGCAGATGGCGAACGGCTGGGACCTTGCACAGAGACGGGCTATAAGATCCCTTCGCTCTCATGCCTGTGCCATGAGGGCCTTGTAGACGGGGGAGTTTCGATGAGCGACGGGATCGAGCGGGAGTACCGCAGACGGCGGGGAGTACCGCCCGCTTTCCTCACCATGCTGATCGCGGCGGCACTGGTCACCGCCAACGCGTTGCACGCGATGGCGACGCTCGGGCCGTCGGGCTGGGACGTGCTGGCCGTGGGGGCCTGGCTGGCCGCCGCCGGCCGGGTGGCGCTCGAGCAGTGGCGGGCGCGTACGTTCGTCACAGCCGACGGGGTCACCGTCCGAGGGCCGATACGTACGCGCAGCTGGGCCTGGTCCGATATCTACGGCATCCGGGTCGAGGAGAACAGGGGGAGCACCCCGCGCTGTTCGGGGTATCTCTACACCACCGACGGGCACCGGGTCCGCCTCCCCCACCTCGACGAGTATCAGCTGACCGACCCGATCGCCGAGGTCGCCGACCTGTGCGCCACGGCCCTGCGGCTCGGACTCACGTCCCTGGAGACGCGACCGGAGGCGGAGGAGCGCATCGCCCGAGGGGCGCGGCGGCGCAAGGCGTGGCAGCGGGCGGCCACGGCGGGCCTGGTCGTCGCGGCCGTCATGTTTGTCTACGACATCTGGTTGGTCTTCGACGACCGACCGACGCAGACGCTCCTGCTGGTCGGGGTCGTCCCGCTGCTCTGCCTTCCCGTCTTCTTCCTCATTCTGGACCGCGTCGGCGAAAGTCAGAACCGCCGCCTCACCGACTCAGCGACTCGAACCTCCACCGGTGCACCGCCCGGCTGATCAACACCCCTTCGGACTGCGGCAGTTCGGGCAACTCCGCGTCCCGCTGCGTGATGACCGGCACCCGGTCCTGGGTCGCCCGTAACGTCTCACGCCGCAGCGGCCGTACGGGAAGCTCCTGGGCCCGCACCCGGGCGAGGCCACTTCCCGCGCTTTCTTCGATCAGGCCCGGTTCCCGTTCGGCGAGCTGTTCGCGTACTTCGCGGAGCAGCAGAGAAGCGGCGAGTGCCTGCTCAGAGCTGGTCTGGGCGGGTGCGGGTTGCTCCGCTTGCGTACCCGTACTGATCGAGTACGCCCGCCTGTTCCAGTACGAGGCGCAGCCCGTCGGCCGGCGCAGGCAGGCCGCCTCCGATCCCGCCTTGTTGCGCCCACCTCACCCCGGACCAGGTCGCCGCCGACCTCACCGCTCTCCCCCGTCGAGGTCTGCGAGCAGCGCGTACACCACGACAACAGCGGGCGCCTGGCCCAGGCTGGGACGGAGGAATGTCGGACCACTGTCGGCGAGGGCTCAATTGCCGGTGCGACCCGGAGCTGAGGCGTGCGGAGAATCGGCGGGCGGCGTTCGAATCGGTGAACCGGCTTCTATGGCGTGCCCAGTGGTGAGTTCTCTGTAGTGGCTGCTACGAGTGAGAAGGTCCTCGTGGCTGCCGGAGTCCGCTGTCCCGTCCTCCGTGAGCAGGATGATGTGCCGGGCCCTGCGGACGGTGGGCAGTCGGTGGCTGGCGACGATGACGCAGCGGGTGGCCGCCAGGTCGTCGACGGCCCGGGTGACGAGGCGATCGCTGATGCCGTCCAGGTGGGAGTTCGGCTCGTCGAGGAGGAGGACGTCGCTGTCCGTGAGGAGGGCGCGGGCCACGGCGAGGCGCTGGCGTTGTCCGCCGGACAGGTCCTGGACACGGCCCAGGGGCGTGTCCAGGCCTTGAGGGAGACGCAACACTGTTCGGCGTAGCCCGACCCTCTCCAACGCTTTCAGCAGCTCGGCATCGCCGGGCGGTTCGGCGAGACCAAGCCGGAGGTTCTCGCGAATGGTGCCTTCGATCAGGGTGGACTGTTGGTCGACGTAGGTGACGCGTCGGCGCAGGTCGCCGAGGGGCCAGTTGCTGACGGACCTCCCCAGGACGCGGATCTCCCCGTGCTCGGCCTGTGCGAGGCGGTTGATCAGAGTGAGGACTGTGGACTTTCCCGCGCCTGAGGAACCGACGAGGACGGTGAGCCCGGTCGCGGGGACGTGGAAACTCGCATGGTCCAGGACAGGGTTGCCTTGCGGAAGGCGGAAGGTGACACGGCGAAAGGTCACTGCCTGTGCGTCGGGGCGGGGCAGGGGCAGGACGGGAGCTGCGGTCGTGTCCTGTTCCGCTTCCGCGGGGCGAGTGAGGAGGCGGTGGAAGCGGCCTCGCGCGGTTCGTCCCGCCTGAAGATGGCCGATGCCGAGGGCGGCGACGGTCAGGGGCGAGGTGAGGTGCAGCAGGTAGAGAAAGAAGCCGCTGAAGGCGGCCAGAGACAGTTCTCCGTGCGTGATCTGCTGCCCTGCTGCCAATGCGACGGCCAGGACGGCAATCTGCTGGCCCGAATTCACGACCGGGCCGATGAGGCACTGCAAACGGGAGGCGGGCAGACACGCCGAACGAACGGCGTCCGCGGCGTGTCCGAGTTTGTGTGCGGCCTCACTCTCGTAACGGCAGGCCTTGACGGTGACGAGCGCGGCGAGGTGGGCGGTGAGGCTCTGGGCGAGCTGTCCGAGCGCGCGCTGCTGGGCGACCGCGAGGTGTCTCATCCGGGTCGTCATGAGGGCGATGCAGGCACCGGTGAGTCCGAAGGCTCCGACGGCGACCATGGTGAGCCTGAGGTCGATGACGACCATGGCGGTGAGCGTGGCCGCCGTGGCGATGAGCGCCACGGGGAGGTGGACGAGACCGGTTTCGATGAGCAGGCGCAGGAGCACAGCGTCCGAGGTGATCCTGGCGGTGAGGCTGCCGGTGCCCTCGTCGCGTACGGCGCGCAGCGGCAGCCGCAGCAGATGCCCCATGGCCCGGCGGCGCAGACGCAGCACGGCGCGCTCGCCGACTCCGGCCAGTAACCACCCGCTCAGGGCCTGCAGTCCGGCCGCGCCCAGGACGGCGACGCTCATGCCCACGGCGGGCTGGGTGACCGGCTGGTGCCGGGTGAGAGCACGCATCACGCCCATGGCCAGCCACGGCACCGCCAGACCGGCTGCGACCGAAGCGAGGGACAGGACGGCTGCCAGGGCGAGCAGCAGTCGGTCGCCGCGCAGGAGGTCCTGGCCGATGCGCAGTCCCGGCATCGCGCCGCGGTCGGGGGTCAGGGGCCGGGCCGACGGTCGGGGGCGGACGGACGGGAAGGTCACGTCGCGGTGCCTCGGTCACGACGACCGGGCGAGGGAGGAGCCGATCGGCGGCAGCCCGGATCCCTGCTCATCGCGTCGGTCACTGGGCGGGAGAGGGGGCGTGCCCCCCTGGCCCGGCACGGGCGGCGGCGATTACCGATCGGGTGGCCCACGGCACGGCTGCACCCGACGGTGGCAGGCTGCTCGCTGCCGGGTTGTGTCCACGGGCCGGAGGCGGAACGCCCACTCATACCGGCTGGGGGACGTCGTCGGGTGTGAACCGCACTGCCGTGCCGTACAGGTCGAGCAGGCCTTGGAAGGGCTGGGCGGGCAGGCCGGGCTTCCACAGTTCGACGGCCATCTCCCCGTGATACAGCAGGGGCCAGCGCACGTAGGTCCGCGGGTCGGCCGGATCGTTGACGGCGTGTGAACGGCGAACGGTGTCGCGGGCGATCTCGACAGTCAGGTCGGTACCGCAGCCGAAGCCGTAGGGGAACTGCTCGCGGTCCGCCCCGACGGTTTCGATCACTGTGTGGTCGCTGGAGACCACGCCGACGTGGGCGTGGATGCCGGCCCGGATGAGAGGTACCTCGCGTTCCCCGTCGGGGTCCAGCACCCAGGTACCTGACGGGTCCTTCGTGACGCGGACGGTGGGACAGGCCTCCATCAGGGCGCAGATCTCCCATGTCTCCACGGAGGGCTGCATCGGCAGCATGCCGCTGGGGGCCAGGACGCGCAGGCGTTGGCCGTCGGCCAGGCGCGGCTCGACGGCCACGGTCTGCTCTCGTGTCAGGTTGCGCTTGTCGACGTCCCAGGAACCTGAGGCGCTGACCACCAGGCAGTTGAGATCGGGGTCGAAGGCGAACAGCATGCCTTCGCTGAAGCCCCGCATTCCCATGTAGACCTCGTACATGTCAGCCAGTTGGTCGGAGACGAAGTCGGACACCTTCACCGGCGCCGGCAGCAGTCCCAGCTCGCCCATCCGCCTGCCGGCATCGGCCAGTCGCTCAGGCGCGGTGCTGGCCTGCCACGCCTCGATGGTGATCGCATCACGGACGGTGTCGTAGTCCTCAGCGACCTGCCGGGCGCACGCCGCGGTGACCAGCCGATCACGCATGCGGTCGGCGATGTCCGTGATCTCGGTGGGATGGCCGCCCTCCATGTTGCAGAACGTCACCTCCCCTACCTGCCCGGGAGCATCCCCGCGGGACACGAATAGGACCTTGGCCGCGCCGAGCCGGCCCATGGCCGTGCGGGCGGTGGCGACGACTTCTGCGTGGGGCAGTGCACTGAGTCGTTCGGGCACCTCGACCACGGCGACGACATGACGGGGGTTGCGGCGCAGACCGTGCTGCTGGCGCAGCATCGCACTCAGCGGCGGAAATTCGTCGGGGATCCTCTCCCGCAGGAGCTGCGGCCCCTCGGGGATCTGTCCGCACATGAGCATCAGGTCGACGTCGCCATGGGAGCGGTCGAGAACGGTATGGCCCTGCACCTCGAAGGAGGCGACCAGGTGGTCCAGGAAGGACCGCAGCGCCTGCTGCCCTTCCGGCACTTCGCCGATGACCTGGACCGTGCATGGACGCCACCAGCCGCAGGCGGTCACATCGGTTTGGACGGCGGGTACGGCGACCGGTGAACTGCTCATGGCCTACCTTCCGGGAAACGTTGCGACCGCCTCGAAAGAGGCCTTCGTCGGCTGGGTCACGGCGCGCGAAAAAGCGGCGGTGACAGGTTCGTCGCCGTGGACGTGCGAATAGCCGCACAGGGGGACGGGCTCAGGACGTCGGTGACCATACCGGCGGCCTGGAGGAACACCTACCTACCGCCACCCTTTCCGGGATCAACGGGTGACCGGTTGACGCCATTCCGACGTTTTTGCACGTCAGTGCCGTGGAGGGGCCACGAACTTCACGCGCAGGGGTGAATGGCAGAGCTGCCCTGGGCAGCCGGACCCGCCGAATTCACCCCCTTGTCCGCTCCGGAGTTGTTCCTGGCGTTCCCCCGCACGCAGTAACGCGTGCAAGGACTGTTCGTTCGCTCTCCTAAGATCACGGCGTTCCCGGCGGCGGAACACCTTTTTGCGTGCCATTGCCTGCCGGCGTCTTTGCTGCTCACCCCCCCATTTCTTCGTGCACCGGGAGAACTCCGTGATCGTGGCCCCCACGAACCCTGACAGGCCCGCCGTGGCGATCGTGGGCCTCTCGTGCCGACTGCCGGGCGGCATCGATGGACCGCAGGACCTGTGGGAGGCGCTGCTGGAGGGACGCGACCTGGTGGGCGAGGTCCCGCCGGACCGTTTCGACCCCGAACGGTTCGTCGACACCGGGCGGCGCAGGAACAACAAGAGCTACACGGCGGCGGGCGGATTCCTCCAGGACGTCACCGGCTTCGACAACGGCTACTTCCAGCGGGTCTCACCGCGCGAGGCGGCGCGCATGGATCCGCAGCACCGGCTGCTGCTGGAGATGGCGGTCGAGGCCCTGGACGACGCCGGCATCGACCAGATTGCCACCGCCGACTCCGACACGGCGGTGTTCGTCGGCATGTCGAGCCACGACTACGCCGACTTGCAATCCACCGGCGGTGACGCGCCCAACGCGTACTCGATGGCTGGGCTGGCGGCCACCAACGCCGCCAACCGCATCTCCCACCTGCTCGACTGGCACGGGCCGAGCATGACGGTGGATACCGCCTGTTCCTCGGCCCTGACCGCCCTGCACCAGGCGTGCGAGACGCTGCGCACGGGCCGAGCGCGTATGGCTCTGGCTGGAGGAGTGAGCGTCCTGCTCAGTCCGTTCGGCTTCACCGGCTTCTCGGCCGCCTCCATGCTGTCGCCGACCGGCCGCTGCCGTGTCTTCTCGGCGGAGGCAGACGGCTACGTGCGCGCGGAGGGCGGTGGCGTGGTGGCCCTCAAACTTCTGTCCGACGCGCTTGCGGATGGCGACCGCATCCATGGAGTGATCCTGGCGAGCGGCGTCAACAGCGACGGCAGCACCACCGGGCTGGCACTTCCCAGCGCCCAGGCGCAGGCAGCTTTGCTGGAACAGGTCTACGCCCAGGCCGGCGTGAGCGCCGACGACCTGTCCTACCTGGAGGCCCACGGCACCGGAACACCGGTGGGCGACCCGATCGAGTGCGACGCCATCGGCCGCGCCCTGGGCACCCGCCGCACGATCGGGCCACTGCCGATCGGATCGGTCAAGAGCAACACCGGTCACCTGGAGGCCGCTTCCGGCATGGCCGGACTGATGAAAGCCCTGCTCGTCCTGCGTCACCGCCGCATCCCGCCGACCCTGCACGCGCAGCCGTTCAGCCCCCACATCGACTTCGAGGGCTGGCAGCTCGATCCGTGCACCGAAGCCAGGTCCCTTGCCGGGCAGCGGCCGGTGGTCGGCGTCAACTCCTTCGGTTTCGGGGGATCCAACGCGCACGTCGTGCTGGCCGCCGCGCCCGCAGTCCCCCTCACCGACCCGAGTGAGCCCCCCAAGGGTGTGCTGCCGGTAGTGGTCTCGGCCCGCACCCCGGAGGGGCTGGAGGCCGCGGCCGCACGCATGGCCCAGCGGCTCCGGGAGGAGACCCCCGAGGGGTTCTACGACGTCGCGTGGACGGCCGCACGTCGTCGTACCCTGCACCCGCACCGGACCGTGGTCCTGGTCCCCGGCGCCCGGCAGGCAGCCGAAGCCCTGGAAGCCGTCGGCCAGGGGGCACTGCCCCTGCCCGTCGCCACCGCCACCGGACAGGCGGTGACTGACGGCCGCGTGGTGTTCGCCTTCGGCGGCAACGGCTCCCAGTGGGCCGGCATGGGGGCGGACCTGCTGCGCGAGGAACCCGTTTTCAGGGCGGCGCTCGACCGGGTCGATGACGCGCTCCGGCCTCACCTGGGCTGGTCGGTGCGTGCGGAGATGGCCGCAGCCGACCCCGCGCGCATCGAGGCCACCGAGATCGCCCAGCCGCTGCTGTTCGCCTTCCAGATCGGTCTGGTGGAACTGTTCAAGGCCCGCGGTATCCGTCCGGCCGCGGTCCTGGGCCACAGCGTCGGCGAGATCGCCGCCGCACACGTAGCCGGCGCTCTCGGCCTGTCTGCCGCCGCCCGGGTGGTCGCCGAACGCAGCCGTGCTCAGGCAGCCACCCGCGGCCGGGGCCGCATGGCCGCAGTCGGCCTGTCCGCGGAGGAGGCAGCCAAGGAACTCGCCCCCTACGCCGGCACTTTGGAGATCGCCGCCGTCAACGGCGACCAGGACGTCACCGTCTGCGGTCCCGAGGAAGACCTCCGCACCTTGGGCACGGATCTGGAGCGGCGCGCGGTCTTTTTCCGCATGCTGGAGCTGGACTACGCCTTCCACAGCCGCGCCATGGACCCTGTACGGGACGGCCTGCTCGAGTGCCTGGAGGGCCTGCGTCCGGAGGCCACCGTCCTCCCGTTCGTCTCGACGGTCACCGGCACCGCCTGCCCGGGCGAGGACCTCGAAGCCCACTACTGGTGGCGCAACGTCCGTGAGCCCGTGCTGTTCGGACCGGCCCTGCATACGCTGCTCAATGACGGTTACGACATCTTCGTCGACATCGGCCCCCACCCCGTCCTGCGGCCCTACCTGCGCAAGGCGATCAAGGGCCTGGAACGTTCGGTGCTGGTCACGGCTACCTGTGCTCGGGCCGTGCCGGGGCCCGCCGCCGTCGACACGGCGGCGGCCCACGTGTTGGCTGCCGGCGCCCAAATCCATTGGGACGTCTTCTTCCCGCGGCCCGGACGCACGAGCGACTTGCCGGCCTATCCCTGGCAGCGCGAGCGGCACTGGCACGGTGACCCTCAGTGGTGGCTGCGCGTCGCCGGCGAGACCACCCCCGTCCAGCACCCTCTGCTGGGAGCACGCGTCCCCGTACAGCAGCCCGGCTGGTCCAACCTGGTAGAGCCCACCCGGTTGCCGTGGCTGGCCGACCACCAGGTCGCAGGCTCCGTCGTCATGCCCGCCGCTGCCTACCTGGAGATGGCCCTTGCCGCAGGCGGGCTCGTCCACGACGCCCCCGTCGAGGTCAACCATCTGCTCATCACCCGTGCCCTCGATCTGCCCTGGAACGACGAGGCCGCCGACGTGCGCGTACAGGTCTCCCTCAGCGAAGGCGACCAGGCCCTGACGATTGCCGCGCGTACCGGCGACGACCTGCCCTGGCAGCCGTACGCCCGTGCCCGCGTGCGACGGCTGCTGGCCGCCACGCCGCCGTCCGTCGACCTCGCCGACCTGCGCTCGCGTCTGCACACCCGCATGGACGTCACCGAGCACTACGCCCGTGCCCGGCGCGCCGGCCTCGTGTACGGACCCGCCTTCCAGGTCCTCACCGACCTGCGGCTGCACGAGGGCGAAGCCCTCGCCTCCTACACCCTGGGCGAACCGGCCGACGGCTACCACGTACACCCGGCGCTCCTGGACGGTGCACTCCAGGCAGGCGCCTGCCTGATCAGCGTCGACGGCGAGTACCTGCCGTTCCTGCCGGTCGCCGTCGAAGCCCTGCGCCTGTGGCACACCCCGCCGCAGAGCGGCCTGATCCACGTACGCCTGCGAGAGAGCAACCCCCAGGAAACGTGCTGGGACATCACCCTGTCCGATGCCGACGGCAAGATCTGCCTCCAGCTCACCGGCTGCCGGCTACGCCGCATGGGCAACACCCCCACCGAACCCGTGCAGCACCTCGTCAGCGTGCTGCGCGCCGCTCCAGGGACCGCCGACCCGGCACTGCCCGGCCCCCTGCCCTCGCCCACCGCCCTGGCGCGGCGGTGTCTGCCCTACCGCGACCGTCTGGAGAAGACCTGGCGCGAGGACGGGCACGAAGCCGGGCTGCAACGTCTACGCGAGTGCTGCTCGCGCCTGATCGCCGACGCGTTCGCCCAGCTGCTGCCGGAGGGACAGAGCGAGTTCGACACCGGTGATCTGGTGGCAGGCGGCATGCAGCCCCGACACGCCCGCCTGGCAGAGCTTCTCGCCCATGCCACCCGCGGCTTGCTGGGCCAGATCCAGCAGGCCGGAGATGGCCGCCCGACACGTTGGCGCCTTCCCGACACCGACGGCCCTCCGGCGCTGGAGCTGTTCCAGCAACTCGTACGCGACTTCCCCCAGCATACGGTCGAGACGTCCCTGTTCGGCCGGTGTTGTCTGCACCTGGCCGACGTCCTGCGCGGCGACCATGATCCGCTGGCGCTCCTCTTCGACGAACCCGACCGCCATCTGATCGAGTACTTCTACAGCGACGCCGTCCAGCCTCGCTTCCACAATCAGCTGCTGCTCGCCCTGGTACGTGAGCAGGTTCGCACGTGGCCCGAGGACCGGCCGCTGCGCATCCTGGAGGTGGGTGCCGGTACCGGCAGCAGTACAGCCCTGCTCCTGCCCCATCTGCCGCCCGAGCGCACCGCATACACCTTCACCGACCTGTCCGCCGGCTTCTTCCCCGCTGCCAAGGCCCGCTTCGCCGACTTCGACTTCGTCGACTACCGCTGCCTGGACCTGAACCAGGACCCGGACGAGCAGGGCTTCACCGCGGCCTCCTTCGACGTAGTGATCGCCACCAACGTCCTGCACGCCACCCGGGACCTGCACGCGACCCTCTCCCGCATCACCTATCTCCTTGCCGACGGCGGACAACTTCTCGCCCACGAGACCCACGAACCCGGCCTGCTGGCCCCCTGCTTCGGCACGCTCGAGGGATTCTGGGACTTCACCGACGCCCCGTTGCGCCAGGACTCCCCTCTGCTGCCGGGGGAGGCCTGGGCACCACTGCTGCGCGAGTGCGGCTTCGACGAGGTCGCCCAACTCGGACATGACCAAGCCCTGCCGGAACTCGAGTACTCGGTGTTCTGCGCCCGCCGCGCGGCACGCACCACCGTCCTCCCCGCCCCCCTCACGCCGCCCGCCGCCCCGGACGCGCGCTGGCTGCTGGCCGGGGAGAACCCCGACGGCGACCTGCTCCGCGACCTCGTCGACGTTCTCATCCAGGCGGGCGCCGATGTCCGCACCGCCGGCCTGGACCAGGTTCCTCGGCACTGGGCGCAGGTCGCGGGGGAGGAACAACCCCCTCACACGGTTCTGGTCTTCGACGCCCATCCCGGCGACAGCCCCGCCGAAACGTGCGACCAAGCCGTCGCCCGACTCGGTGTGCTGCGGGACCTCGCCGAAACCGGCTCACGCCTGCCGGCCGGGAGCGCAGCCAACCTGTGGATCGTCACCCGACCCAGCGGCATCCACGCCGCCCCCGAACGACCGGGCACTCCTGAGGACGCGGCGCTGTGGGGCGCTACCCGCTCCCTGGCGAACGAGATCCCCCAGCTGACCATCCGGCGGATCTCCCTGGACGCCGGGGACCGGCCCGCCGACGACGCGCGGCGTCTGGCGGCCGAACTGCTCCAGCCCACCGACGAGGACGAGGTCGTCCTGACCCGCAGCGGCCGCTTCGTCCCGCGCACCGTCCCCCGGCCCGCCTCCGCCACCGCACCCGATGCCTCCGGCTCAACGCCCTTCACGCTGCGCCTGCACGACGCCGGCCTGCGCCCCCGGCTCATCTGGACTCCGGACCGGCCGCAGCAGCCCGCCGCCGACGAGGTCACCATCGCCGTCGCAGCGGCCGCACTCAATTACCGCGACGTCATGCTCGCCGTCGGCCTCCTGCCCCCGGGCGCGGAGGCGCCGCTGCCGGACGGGCCGGCCCTGGGCCTGGAGTGCGCCGGCACGGTCACGGCAGTCGGCGCCGACGTCACCCATCTGACAACGGGCGACCGCGTCTACGCGCTCGCACCCCGTTAGCCTCAGCTCCCATGTGACCGTCAACGCCCGCCTCGTGGGGACCGTCCCCGACGGCATGACGTTCACCGAAGCCGCCACCCTGCCGGTGGTCTACTTCACCGTCCACCACGCCCTCGAGCGCCTCGCGCGTCTCCAGGCGGGCGAGACCGTTCTTGTCCACGGTGCCGCCGGTGGCATCGGCCTTGCCGCCCTCCAGCTCGCCCGGGCCCGCGGCGCCCACGTCATCGCCACCGCCGGCACCCCTGCCAAACGCGACCTGCTGCGCATGCTCGGCGTCCGCCATGTCCTGGACTCCCGAACCCTGGACTTCGCCGAGCACGTCCGTGACCTCACCGGCGGGCAGGGCGTCGACGTCGTCCTCAACTCCCTGGCGGGAGAGGCCATCAGCCGCACCCTGGAACTCCTGCGGCCGGGCGGACGCTTCCTGGAACTCGGCAAGCGCGACATCTACACCTCCACTCCCCTGGCCCTGCGGCCCTTCAGCAACAACATCGCCTTCTTCGGCGTGGACGCATACCAGCTCATCTCCGGCCGCCTGCCCCAAGCCGGGACCTGCTTCGACGAAACAGCCCAGCTCATCGCGGACGGAACCTACCGACCCTTGCTGCACCTGGCCTACCCGGCCACCCGGATCAGCGAGGCACTGCGCGTCCTTCAGCGCTCGCGCCACCTCGGCAAGGTCGTCATCACCTTCGAGGAGCCACCTCCCCTGGAGCGCATCCACGCACCCCTGCGGCTCTCCCCGCACGCCACCTACCTGGTCACCGGAGGACTGAGCGGACTCGGCGCAGCCCTCGCCCACCGTCTCGTCGACCACGGCGCACGCCACCTCGCCCTCCTGGGCCGCCGAGGCTCCGACACCCCCGGCGGCTCCCAGCTGATGCAGACACTCGCCGAGCGCGGCGCCACCACCACCGCCCACGCGGCTGACGTCACCCGCGAAAAGGACCTACGCCGGACATTGGCCACCATCGACGCCGACGGCCCCCCGCTGGGCGGGGTGGTCCACGCCGCGATGGTCCTGGACGACGCGCCGCTGGCCGAACTCACCGACGAACGTCTGCGCACCGCTCTGGAGCCCAAGATGCTCGGCGCGGCCACCCTGCACGCCCTCACCCGCGACCGCGACCTCCACCTGTTCGCTACCTGCTCGTCGGTCACCGCCTGGTTCGGCAACGCCTACCAGGCCAACTACACCGCCGCCAATGCCTACCTCGAAGCACTCACCCGCACCCGGCGCGCCACCGGCCTGCCCGGCACGACGGTGGCCTGGGGCGCCGTCGGCGACACCGGCTACGCCGCCCGCCACGGCATCACCGACATGCTCGCCCGCCTCGGCCTGGACAACCTCACCCCCGCCGAGGCCTGCACCGCCCTCACAAACGCCGTCGCCCAGGACACCGACGTCACCGCCGCCGCCAGGATCGACTGGGCCCGCATCCGCAGCATGATGCCGGCCGTGCAGACCCCCCGCCTCGCCGGTCTCATCCCCCTCCACACCCCCCAGGACGACGGACCCGACCAACTACGCCACCGTCTCGCCACCGCCACCCCCGACGAAGCACTCGCCCTGGCGGCGGACGCCATCACCCAGGTTCTGGCCGAGATCCTGCAGACCGACCCCGCCCGTCTCGACCGCGATCGCCGCCTGGATCAACTCGGCCTGGACTCGCTGATGGCCGTCGAAGCCGTCGTCGCCGCCCGCCGCCGCCTGGGCTGCGAACTGCCGACCCTGGAATTCCTCAACGCCCAAGGCATCACCGACCTCGCCCGCCGTGCCCTGATCCGCCTCGGCCATCAGACCCCGACCGTGCCGGCGCCGGCCGCGCCCAGCTCAACCGCGCCGACTCCGACCGTGCCGGCCCCTGCCGTGCCCGCACAAGGCGCTCGCACCCCCTGACTCACCGACCCTTACACCTGTAGTAGAGAGGCCGACCGTGATGTGCGAGCCGTCCCCGCACCCCGACCGCTCGCACATCCCGGGCTCCCTCGCCACGCTCGCCCGATGGGCCGCACGCCACAACCGGCTCGTCCTCGCCGCCGCCGCGCTCTTCGTCGTCACCACGGGCCTGCTGTCCGCCGGAGTCTCCGCACACCTGAGCAGCGGTGGCTGGCTTGCCGAGAACACCACCGCGGCGCGAGCACGCAATCTGTTGGCGCAGTCGCCGCACGGGGGTATGCCGCCCCTCCTGCTCCTCGCCCGCGCCACCGGGTCCGTCGACGAGCCGGCCGCGCGCACCGCCGGTACTCGCCTCGCGGAGGACCTGCGCCGGGTACCTGGCGTCACCGCCGTCGACTCGTACTGGACAGGCCCTCTCGACCCGGCTGCCTCCACTCCGGCGCTCCCACCCCCGCCGGACCCACTGCTACGCGCCACCGATGGCCGTACGGCCCTCATCGCCGTGTGGCTCGACACCACCGAGCCCGTTCGGCACGCCGCCACCGCGGACGTCCTCGCCCATGCCGACGGCCGGTACGGCCCCCTGGAGACCCGGGCGGCGGGCGAGGCGGCCGTCACTCGCGCCATTCACCTGTACAGCGAGCGGGACCTGGTGCGCATGGAACTACTGGCCCTGCCCCTCACGTTCGTCCTGTTGTTTCTGATGTTCGGCAGCGTTCCAGCGGCTCTTCTGCCTCTGGCCGTCGGCACCGTCGCCATCACGGGCACCGCCGCCATCCTGCGCGCCGTCGCCGCCGTCACCCCGATCTCCGCGTTCGCCCTCAGTCTCACCACGGCCGTTGGGCTTGCGCTGGCCGTGGACTACAGCCTGTTCCTCATCGCCCGCTACCGCGAGGAGACCGCCCTCGGTCGCCCGCACGCCCAAGCGGTGGTCCTCGCCGGCCGCACCGCCGGACGCACCGTGATCGCCTCCGCCGGCGTCGTCGCCGTCTCACTGCTGGGACTCCTGCTGTTCCCGGTGCCTTTGATGCGCTCTCTGGCCACGGCGGGCATCAGCGTCATCGTTCTGGCCGCGGCGGCGTCCCTCCTGATCGTCCCGGCCGCCCTTGCCTGCTTCGGCGAACGCCTGGCCGGGCGGGACATCCTCGCCCGCCGACGCCAGGCCGCCCGGGCCGCCGCCCGCTGGGACACCCTGGCGACCGCCGTCATGCGCCGCCCCCTGGTAGTCCTCACCCTGACCAGCGCCCTGCTGCTCCTGCTCGCCCTGCCTTTCCGCGATGTGACTTTCGGTTTCAGCGCCGAACGTGCCCTGCCCGCCGATTCACCCGTCGCCCGGACCATGAGCGACTTGCATACCGACTTCCCCCACCTCGGGACCGAGATCGATGTCGTCCTGCCCGAGTGGCACCCCATCAGCCCCGACGACGCCGACCGCCTCGATGCCTACGCCCGCAGTCTCTCCCGGCTCCCCGGCGTCCAAGGACTACGCACCGCGACCGGCACCTACCTCGACGGCAAGCCCGTCGGCCCCCTGTGTGAACCGACCGAAGAACCACCTGCGAATCACCCCTGCGCGGGGCTACGGCGATTCACCCTGCCCAGCGGCACCTGGCTGGCGATCAACTCCGCACCTTGGCCCTACGGCACTGCCGCTGTCGACCTGCTGCACAGCGTCCGCGCTCGACCGGCCCCCGTGCCAGCCCTCACCGGTGGGGCCACGGCTGACTTCCTGGACACCCGCACCTCGGCGTTTCACCACCTGCCCGGTGCTCTTGTGGTCGTGACCGTCGCGACCCTGGCCCTGCTGCTCGCCTTCACCCGTAGCCTGTTCCTGCCGCTCAAGGCCCTGCTGATCAACATCCTCAGCCTCACGGCGACCTTCGGCGCGATGGTCTACGTCTTCCAGCAAGGCCATCTGCGCCACTGGGTCGGCGACTTCGTCATGACCGGCAACACCGACCTCTCACTGCCGTTCATCGCGTTCTTCCTCGCCTTCGGCCTGTCGATGGACTACGAGATCCTGCTGCTGGCCCGCATCACCGAGGCGCACGGCCGTACCCGCGACACCGTCCGTGCGACCGCCGAAGGCCTGCAAGCCGCCGCGCCGTTGTTCACCGCCTCGGCCGCCGTGGTCCTCGTCGTTCTCCTGGCGCTCGCGGTGACGGACGTCGCCATCCTGAAGAGCATCGCTGTCACCGTCGCGCTGTCCGTCCTCCTGGACGCTGCGGTGATCCGTCCCCTGCTCGTGCCCGCCGTCATGAAGCTGGCGGGTAACGCCAACTGGTGGCTACCAGCCCCCTTGCGCCGCCGTCTTCCCCTCCGGCCGGGCCCTGAGCCCGCCGACACCACGCCGTATGCAACCGCCGTTCCCCGGCCCGCCGACGACGTTCCCCTCTCCACCTGACAAGACGTCGGCCAACCGTTTCGGACATTCCGACAAATCCAGCCGTCCCGAAAGAGCCCCATGAGCCGCTACGACCTCGCCGGACGCACCGTCGTCATCACCGGCTCCACCGGCGGACTCGGCTCCGCCGTCGCCGCCGCACTGCACGATCGAGGCGCGCACCTCGCCCTCCTCGGCCGCGATGAGAGCGCCCTCGCCGCTCAAGCCGACATGCTCGGCGGGCCCCGCACCGCGTGGGCAGCCCACGCGGACGTGACCGACCTCCTCAGCCTCCGGTCGGCGATCGACCGAGCCGCCGACCACTTCGGTCGCGTCGACATCGTCGTCGCCAACGCTGGGGTGACCGTCATCGCCCCGACGGCCATCCTCGATCCCGACGCCTTCGAGCGCGTCATCGACGTCAATCTGACCGGAGTATGGCGAACCTTCAAGGCCGCCCTCCCGCATGTCGAACGTCAACGCGGCTACTTGCTGGCCGTCTCCTCGATGGCGGCCTTCGTACACTCCCCGCTCCAAGGCCCTTACACCGCCAGCAAGGCCGGCGTCTGGGCGATGTGCAACAGCATCCGCCTGGAGGTGAGGCATCTCGGCGTCGACGTCGGCACATTGCACCCGACCTTCCTCAAGACGCCGATGCTGGACGCGATCCACGCGGATCCGGCAGGTCGGCGCCTGTGGAGCGGAAACGAACGAGGGCTTTGGCGGGTGTGCTCCGTCGACAAGGCCGTGCGCAGCATCGTGTCGGGCATCGAACGCCGTGCGCAGACGATCACTCCGCACCGCCTCCACACCCTTGCCGCGGCAGCCCCCGGCGTTTTCCGGCCGGTCATCGACCGCGTCGGGTTCACGACCAGGACCATCACCGAGGCCAGCGCTGCGGCCTCACCCAGCGGCGGCCCTCCGCCCACAGCCTCGACGGTGAGCCGTGAGCCGTGCCCCTGAGTGTTCCATGCTGGATTTGAGGTAGTCGAAGAAGTGCACGTGGGTACCGAGTGGGGCATAGACCGTCCGGCTGTCTGAACGGCGAACTCGCGTGTTTCCGACCGCGCGATGTCCAAGGTACGCAACAACGAGCGCGGCCGCGGCGGGGTCGCGCGGCGCTTGGTCGCACTCGGCGCTCGCCCCCGTGACGTGGGCGAACCGGGCCGGGCGTGGCTGGAGGAGGCCCTTCACGCCGTCGGCGCGCAGGGCGTGCACCACAGCTGCCGCCACCGCCACTCGGCCTACATCGGACCGCGCACCGGCCGCCGCCTCGCCGCCACCTCCTACCCGTCCCCGAAGGCCGACCAAGAGGTTGCGGCAGCATGGGGGGCCGGCCGACGCCATCGTGCTCGTACGCCATCTCGCCCGCGGCGAGCGGAAAGACGACGCCTGTGACCGCCTCCCCCTCCCGCATGGAGGACACACAGTCGTCTTCCGCGCCACCTCAGCGGCGCGAGGCCGACAGTCGGCGAGGCCCCACGGTCAGGCGATTCCGGTGCCGCGCAGCAGCAGCAAGGCCGCGTCCACCGCCGCCACGGCGACCGCCGCCGCGAACGCCGCACGCTCCCGGCGGCGTCCCAGCACCGTCCCCGCCACCGCGACGAGGCCGGCCGCCGCGAGCGCCGCCATTCCCCCTCTGCCGGGTGGTCCGGCGGGCCCCAGCGCCAGAATCGCGGACGCGGTCACCAGCGGCACCGGCAGCAGCAGCCGCGCGCCGTCCGGGCCCAGCCGGTGCGGCCATCCCCGTACGCCCGTCGCCAGATCCCCGCGGATGTCCGGCAGCGCATCGCCCAGATGGGCGCCGACCCCCAGTAGCGCCCCGGCGGTGACGACCCACCAGGCCGGCCACGGCTGCCCCGGCAGCCCCAGCGCCACGAACGCCGGAAGCGCGGCGAAACCCACCGCGTACGGCACCCAGGACCACGCTGTCGCCTTGAGCCGCAGGTCGTACGCCCACGCCGCAGCCACCCCGGTCAGGTGAACGGCCCCTGCCCACAAGCCACAGGCGAACGAGAGCGGCACGCACAGCGCCAGCGCGGCGTACGCGGCCACCCACACCTCCGTCACACCGACCGTGCCGTCGACGACGGGTTTGCCACGGCGGCCGGCGGCGATGTCCCGGCGCGCGTCGAACGCGTCGTTGCACCAGCCGACGGACAACTGCCCGGCCAGAACGGAGGCAGCGGTCAGGACACCACGCGCGGCGCCCTGGCCTGCGGTCACGGCCAGCGCGGCCATCAAGGCGGTGACCGCCACGACAGGCCCGGGATGGCAGGCGCCGGCCAGGCCGGTCACCCGGCCGACCCAACTCGCTGCCGGGCCGCCGGTCGTCGACTGCTCGGGAGTGCCCACCCGGCCGATCGTAGGCGCCCGGGCCCCGCCCGGCCGGTGCACCGCGCCCCGGGACGAACGGCCGGACGGGCGATCCATGGTGTCGAAGTCCCGGGCCGGGGAACACGTGAGAGCAACTCGCCCCAGTCGGTAACCGGACGGGAACCCTATGACGCGGATCGCCGCCGTTCACGGTGCCCTCGCACCGCACCGCCGCACCCAGTCCGAGATCACCGAAATGGTGGCCCGCACCTGTCTGCCCGAGGGCGCCGACCGCCGAATCCTGGACCGGCTGCACCGCAGTGCGAAGGTCCGCTCGCGCCATATGACACTGCCGCTCGAACGGTACGGCGAACTGGACGGGTTCGGCGCCTCCAACGACGTCTTCATCGCCGCCGCCACCGACCTGGGCACCAGGGCCGTCCGGGACGCACTGCGCACGGCGCGTCTGTCCGCAGCCGACGTGGACCTGCTGATCTTCACCTCCGTCACCGGCATCGCCACCCCCTCGATCGACGCACGGCTGGCCGGCCGCCTCGGAATGCGGCCGGATGTCAAACGGCTGCCCCTGTTCGGCCTGGGTTGTGCCGGCGGCGCCGCCGGTCTGGCCCGTATGCACGACTACCTGCTGGGCCGCCCCGACCACGTGGCGGTGTTGCTGTCGGTCGAACTGTGCTCGCTCACCTTCCAGCGCGACGACGCCTCCGTGGCCAACCTGGTCGCCACCGGGCTGTTCGGCGACGGCGCCGCCGCGGTCGTCGCGTGCGGTGCGGACCGCCCCGCCGACACCGGCGGCCCGGTGATCGTGGACACCCGCAGCCGCCTGTACCCGGACACCGGGCGCGTCATGGGCTGGGACATCAAGGACTCGGGCTTCCAGGTCGTCCTCGACCCGCAGGTGCCCGACGTGGTGCGCCGTTACCTGGCCGATGACGTCGAGGGGTTTCTCGGCGACCACGGCCTGAAGCCGAAGGACGTGACCGCCTGGGTGTGCCACCCCGGCGGCCCCAAGGTCCTCCAGGCCGTCACCGAGACCCTCGACCTGCCCGACGACGCGCTTGATGTGACCTGGCGTCACCTGGCAGACGTCGGCAACCTCTCCTCGTCGTCGGTGCTCCACGTACTGCGCGACACTCTGGCCGAGCGCCGCCCGCCGCCGGGCACTCCGGGTGTGCTGCTGGCGATGGGGCCCGGCTTCGCCTGCGAACTCGTCCTGCTGCGCTGGTAGTTCGGACCGACGAAGGACACAGGACACATGATCTGGTACGGACTGCTGGTGGCCGCCGTCGCCGCCGAGCGCGTCGCCGAACTCGTCGTCGCCCGCCGCAACGAACGGTGGAGCAGCGCCCGCGGCGCGACCGTGACCGGGCAGGGCCACTATCCGGCGATGGTCGCCCTCCACACCGGCCTGCTGATCGCCTGCCCGGCCGAGGTCTGGCTGGCCGACCGCCCCTTCGTACCCGCCCTGGCCTGGCCGATGCTCGCCGTGCTGGCGGGCGCGCAGGCTTTGCGGTGGTGGTGCATCCACACCCTGGGCCCCCGTTGGAACACCCGGGTGATCGTCGTACCCGGCCTGCCGCTGGTGACGGGCGGCCCCTACCGGTGGCGGTGGCTGCGGCATCCGAACTACGTGGCCGTCGTCGCCGAGGGCGCGGCCCTGCCGCTCGTCCACACCGCCTGGGTCACCGCGGCCCTGTTCACGGTGCTCAACGCCGCCCTGCTCACCGTGCGCATCCGCTGTGAGAACCGGGCGCTGGCCGCCGCGACTGCGCCGACCACGACCGCTCCGACCACGACCGCTCCGGCGTGATCGACGTCCTGGTGGCCGGCGGCGGACCGGCCGGCCTGGCCGCCGCCGTCCACGCCGCGCTCGCCGGCCTGGAGGCCGTCGTCGTCGAGCCCCGGACCTCGCCCGTGGACAAGGCCTGCGGAGAAGGCGTCATGCCCGGCGGTGTAGCCGCGTTGCGCACACTGGGCGTCGAGGTCACCGGCCGCGCACTGCGAGGCATCCGCTACCTGGACGGCACCGCCCGCGCCGACGCGCCCTTCCGCGGCGGCAACGGGCTGGGAGTCCGCCGTACGACGCTGCACTCCGCGCTGCACCAGCGCGCCCTCGACCTCGGCGTGCGCATGCTGCCGGGCAAGGTGGGCGAGGTGTACCAGAGCACGGACACGGTCACCGCCGCGGGAATCACGGCCCGTTGGCTGATCGCCGCCGACGGCCTGCACTCCCCGGTGCGCCGTGGCCTGGGGCTGGAACTGCCGGGCCGCCCCCATGGTCGCTACGGACTGCGCCGGCACTACCGCGCCGAGCCGTGGACGGACTTCGTGGAGGTCCACTGGTCACGGCACGGCGAGGCCTATGTGACACCGGTCGACGACGACCTGGTGGGCGTCGCGATCCTCAGCCGTGACCGCCGCGGGTACGACGGGCACCTGGCCGCCTTCCCGACGCTCACCGCCTCGCTGCGCGGCCCGGCCGCGACTCGGGTACGCGGCGCCGGACCGCTGCGACAGCGGGTGCGGCGCAGAACCGCCGGCCGTGTCCTGCTCGTCGGCGACGCCGCAGGCTACCTGGACGCCCTCACCGGCGAGGGCATCGCCCTCGCGCTGGCGACGGCCGGGGCCGCCGTCCGCTGCCTGGCCGACGGCCGGCCGGACGAGTACGAGCGTGCCTGGGTGCGGCTGACCCGACGACACCGGCTGCTGACCGGGGCCCTGCTGGCCGCGAGCCGCCGTCCCGGCACCGCCCGCCTCATCGTCCCCGCTGCGTCCCGGATGCCCCCGCTGTTCGCAGCCGCGGTTCACGCCCTCCAGTAGTGGCCCGGCCCTGCACGCCGAACGAGAGCAGACGAAGCCGGCGAAGCACGGCATTGCCACGGGACCGCTGTGGACGCGGCTCGGATCGTGAGCTACCCGAAGAGGGCGGCTCTGTCCGTGCTTTCCATGTTTTGCTCCCGGTGGGCCGTTTCCCGCTGTACCTCTGACATCACGCGTCGAGACAAGGGGGAACGCATGCAACGCGCGAGGCGTTGGGCCGTCACGGTGTTCGCGGGGGCCGGTTCGTTCGTGATCTGTCTGTGGTCGGCACGGGCCGCTCCGTTCGGCTTCCTCCCCCGGGCGGACGCCGACCGGTGGGCGGTGGCGACGGCGTTCGCGACGACGGTGGCCACGCTGGTCGGAGGGGCGGCCGGCTGGTGGGCGGGGAACGAGCGGCGCCCCGGCTCCGTCCCTCCGGACAACCTCTCGCCTGAGACGCCGCACCCTCCCGGGCCCGGCGGGCAGGCGGTGCAGCAGGAGGCCACAGCATCGGATGCCGCCCGGGTCACCCAGGTCGCGGGGCACCGAGGCCTCGGGCACGCCGTTCCCGAGGAGCGCCCAGGCAGAGTGACGCAGCGCGCCACGGCATCGGGCCGGGCCCGTGTCACCCAGGTCGGCGGGAACGACCGTACGACAGGTTTCGAGCGTGGTGATCGGTAGGACCACGGCCGGGCAGGCACAGGCCGCCACGGCATCCGGACACGGCCATGTCATCCAGATCAGCGGCAGCGGCAACATGGTCTGCGCGTCGGGCGCCGCGGACCCGTCGCCGATGCTGCGGCTCCCCGCGGAGCCGACGCACCTGGCCGGCCGGGAGAAGGAAGCCGAGGCCGTACTTGCGCTGCTCGCCCCCTCGTCCCGGGCGCGAGCCGCCACCGTCGTCTCGGTGCTGTCCGGACTGCCCGGCATCGGCAAGACCGCTCTGGCCCTCCATGTCGCCCACCGGGCCATGGCGCGGGGGTGGTTCCCCGGGGGCGCCGTCTTCCTTCACCTGCGGGGCTACGATCCGGCCGGGCCGGTCGGCGCGGAGGAGGCCGTCGGCACACTGGCGCGGGCGTTGTGCGTGGACGACGCGATGACACCGGACGAGCAGACGGGCCTCTGCCAGGCCGCGCTCAACCGGCTCGCCGACGAGGGCAGGGCGGTGCTGCTGATCGCCGACGACGCGTCCAGCGCCGCACAGATCGAACGCCTCGTCCCCGCCCGCTCGGAGCACCGACTGCTGGTGACCTCCCGTCACCTTCTCACCGGCCCCTCTCTGCGGGCTCGGCTGATCGGCTTGGACGAACTGACGCCACGCGGTGCCGCCGATCTGATCGCCGAGGCGCTGAGGTATGCCCGGCCCGACGATCCACGCCCGCAGCGGGAGGCCGACGCGCTCGCCGATCTCGCCGGACACTGCGGCCACCATCCGCTCGCCCTTCAGATCGCCGCTTCCCTGCTCACCACCGACGCGGGACGGCCGATCGCCGCGCTCGCCGCCGACCTGGCCGACGCCCACACCCGCCTCGACGTGCTGTGCTACGAAGACGGCGGGCATACGACGGCAGTCCAGGCGGCGTTCCGCCTCTCGTACCGACGGTTGCTTCCGCACCACCGCCAGGTGTTCCGGCAACTCGCGCTCAATCCCGGCCCGGACATCAGCACGGGCGCGGCGGCGGCACTCTGGGGACGGTCGGCGGCCCGGACCCGGGACGCCCTTGCCGCGCTCGCCCGGGCCGGACTGCTGGCGGAGCAGCCCGTGGGCTCGGAACGCTGGCGGATGCACGACCTCCTCCGCGTCTACGCGGCCACGCTGGTCGAAAGTGACAGCGCCAAGTGGCGGACCGCCGCCTTCACGCGCCTGTTGAAGCACTGTCAGGATCTCGCGCACGCGGCGAACGCACATCTGCACACCTATGACGACGGACCGTTGCCGAGTGGCTTCCGGGACCGTGCACACGCCGTGCAATGGCTGGAGGAAGAACGGGCCAACCTGGTGGCGCTCATCGTCCGGGCCGCGGCCACCGGACACCCGCGTGCGGTACTGGACCTCCAGGAGAAGATGCGTCTGTTCCTGCTGGGCCGGGGCAGTTACGCCGCCGACGCCGTGACCGCCGCGCAGCTGGCCGTCGACTGCGCCCGCGAGATCGGCCATCCCTGCTGTGAGGCCACCGCCCTGTACTACCTGAGCGAAGCCCTCCCCAACTCTGGACGGCTGCCGGAGGCGGTGGAGGCCGCCACCAGGAGTCTGGACATCAGCCGGGCACGCGGCGACCGGCAACGCCAGGTCTCGGCACTGACCAACCTCGGCTCCTCGCTCCGGCGGGCCCAGAGGTTCGAGGAAGCCGCCGAGGCCCATGCCGAGAGCCTGGCCCTCAGCCAGGAACTCGGCGACCAGGGCTGCATCGGCAAGGCGCTCATGGGCCTGGCCGACACACTTCATGACACGCACCGGTACAGGGAGGCCGCCGACGTGCTCACCGAGACCGTCCGGCACTTCTCCGAGATGGGCGACTGGCATCACGAGGGCCTCCAACTCATGCGCCTCGGAGACACGTTGTTCGCGATGAAACAGTCCACCGAAGCCGTCGACACGTACCGCCGCGCTCTCGTCCTCTACCAGGAGCGCGGCGACGAGCACCATCAGGCCATCGCCATGCAGCACCTGTGGGCGGTGAGCGACATGAGCCTGGAGGAGACGGTGGACAACTACGAGAGGCTCGTGAACATCTGCCACAAGGTGTGCGACCGCGCTCTGGAGGCCGTGGCGCTGAACGCCCTGGGCAACAGACTCCAGCAGCTCGGCCGGTACGACGAGGCCGTCACGGCCCACCGCGGGGCGGCGGCCATCCACGAGGAGCGCGACGAGGAAAGCCTGTTGATCACGGTGCTGGACGACCTCGGTATCGCACTGCGTGCGGCCGGCCGCCTCACCGAGGCCGCCGAGGTGCACGAGCGAGAGGTCGCGCTGTTCCGGGCCCGCGGTGACCGGCACAAGGAGGCCGAGGCACTGAAACGCCTCGCCACCACGCTGAAATGCGGGCGGCGCCGACTGGAGGCGACGGAAGCCCACGTCAGAGCGGTCGGCATCTACCACGAGCTGGAGGACACATGGTGCGAGAGGAGAGCACTGAGCGACCTGGGTCTACCCGTCCGGGACACACCACGAGCCGACAAGGCCATGGCCCTGTACACCTGGGTCCTGGCCAACCTGCCGGAGAACGACGGGCTCGACCAGGAAATCAGAATTCTCCTCGCCCTCGGAGCCGCGCAGCAGCGAGCGGGTCGCATCACCGCCGCTCTCCGGTCGTGGGCGAGCCTGACCAGAATCATGCAGAGACTGCTGGACGAGGGCAACGAGCAGGCGCCGAAGCAGTACTGGGGCGCCTTGAAGCACCTGGTGAAGGCTTGCCTCCACCTCTTCCGCCCCCTCCCGATCCCGATGCTCAGCAGCTGCCGTACGCTCGAAATGCTCACGCGCCGTTCCCGCGGCCGATCTCCCTCAACCGCTCGTCGCAAGAAGTCGCTTCCCGATGCGTAATACTCTCCTGATGAACTCAGGCATTACGCCCAGGGGTGGGCCGATCACGATACGCCGGGCCGTGGCGCGGGACGCCAAACGGCTCACGCGGCTCGTGCGCGGCTCACGCGCCTACGAAGGTCCGTACGCGCCCATGGTCGCGGACTACCGGGTGGGACCCGACTACATCGAGACCCACCGCGTCTTCGTGGCCGTCGCCGCCGACGAGCACCACAGCCCTGTCCTCGGGTTCTACTCGCTCGTCCTCGCCCCACCGGAGCTCGACCTGCTGTTCGTGGCCGACGGAGCACAGGGACGTGGCATCGGACGGCTGCTCGTGGCACACATGAAGTCCGAGGCCCGCGCCGCCGAGCTCGACCGCGTCCTGGTGGTGTCGCATCCTCCCGCCGAGGGCTTCTACCGCAGCGAGGGTGCGGTACGTACCGGGACCGCCTCCGCGAACCCGCCGGCCGTGGCATGGGACCGCCCCGAGTTCGAGTTCCTCATTCCGCCCGAGGTGGCGACGGCGCACGGTAACGCATTCGAGTGACGTGACGACTCCGCCGACTCAGCGACCTGATCAACGGCCGCGAGGCCGCCTGGAGCGGCCTCTACGACCCGGAGGACACCAGTGGCCGATCACCCCTTGGCGGCGGGGACCCGTACCGTGAAGGTGGTCGAGCCGGGAGCGCTTTCGAGGGCGACGCCGCCACCGTGGGCCTCTGCCACCGCCGCCACGATCGACAGGCCGAGGCCGGTGCCCGTGCCGCTCTCCACGCCCTCCGTGCGGCGGCGGTCCCCGTGTGTGAAGCGTTCGAAGACCCTGGGCTGGACGTCCGCGGCGACGCCGGGGCCGTCGTCGTGGACCTTGAGCACCGCCATGCCGTCGTCGGTCTCCAGCGAGATGGTGATCGTGCTGCCGACGGGTGTGTGGAGGCGGGCGTTGGCCAGCAGGTTGGCCAGCACCTGATGGAGCCGGTGGGCGTCACCCGTCACCGTCACCGGCTCCTCGGAAAGCTCCAGCGTCCAGCGGTGTCCGGGGCCCGCGGCCTGCGCGTCCGTCACCGCGTCCAGGACCAGACGGGTCAGGTCGACGGGAAGGCGCTCCAGGGGACGGCCCGCGTCGAGGCGGGCGAGCAGCAGCAGGTCGTCGACCATCTCGCCCATGCGGGCCGCTTCCGCCTCGATGCGTTCCAGGGCCCGCGCCACCTTCTGTGGCACCGGACCGGGGTGGAGCAGTGCCAGTTCCGCGTGGCCGCGGATCGACGCCACCGGCGTGCGCAGCTCGTGGCTGGCGTCGGCGGCGAAACTGCGCAGCCGCTCTTCGCTCGCGTGCCGTTTGGTCAGCGCGTCCTCGACGTGGCCGAGCATCGTGTTGAAGGCGTCGGCGACCCGTCCGACCTCGCTGCGCGGGTCGGCCTCGGGCGCGCGCGGCCAGAGACCCACCTCGCCGCTGGAGAGCGGTAGCCGACTGACCTTCGTGGCGGTCGCGGCCACCCTGCTGAGCGGTCGCAGCGACCAGCGCACCCAGAGCGCTCCCGCGAAGCCGGCCACGACCAGCGCGGCGCCGAAGACGACTGCGGCGACCAGTTCCAGCCGGTGGACGGTGGCCTCGACGGATTCCGTGGGCAGCCCGGTGATCAAAACATCGCCGTCTCTGCCCTGGACCGCCATCACGCGGTAGTCGTCCAGCGCGGAGAGATCGATCGTGTGCCCTCTGCCGTCCGTCGGCACCGAGGCGAGCGTTCTCCTGTCCGCGGCGTCGAGCGCAACGTCCAGCGCGCCCGCGCCCGCGCCCGCGCCCGTGCCCGCGCCGGAGCCCACCACCGCGGCGTTCGTGACCGTGTCGCCGACGAGCCGGGCTCCGAAGGTGCCGACGGTCTGCCGGCGGGTGTCGCCATCCCCGTCACCGTCCTTGTCGCCGTCACCGTCGCCGTCGTGATCGGAGGGCAGCGTCCCGCCGTGCTCCAGGCTCGCCGGGAACCGTTCGCCCGCGTCGCGCAGCTGCTGGTCGAGGCGGCCGGTCAGAAAGCCGTTCAGCTCCACCACCGCCGCCACCCCGACGGCCGCGCAGCTGACCGCGAGCAGCACGACGAGGCCGGTGGTGAGCCGCGCCCGCAACGTGTGCGGCCGGGGCAGCCGGGCCGGCCACCGCCTCGCCCCGCGCCGGAGCGGACCGCGTGCGGGGCGCTGTCGTGCCCCCCTCCTCACCGGGCCACCGGCTTGAGCACGTATCCGGCGCCCCGCACCGTGTGGATCATGGGCGGGCGGCCCGCGTCCACCTTCCTGCGCAGGTAGGAGATGTACAGCTCGACGACATGGGCCTGCCCGCCGAAGTCGTAGGACCACACCCGGTCGAGGATCTGTGCCTTGCTGAGGACGCGTCGCGGGTTGCGCATGAGGAAGCGCAGCAGTTCGAACTCCGTCGGGGACAGCTCGACGAGCTCGCCGCCGCGGGTGACCTCTCGAGCCTCCTCGTCCATGACCAGGTCGCCGACGGTCAGCCGCGGCCCCTCCGCCAGCTGTCGGGCCATGCCGGCCCGGCGCAGCAGTCCGCGCAGGCGGGCGACGACCTCCTCCAGGCTGAAGGGCTTGGTCACGTAGTCGTCGCCGCCCGCCGTGATGCCCGCGATGCGGTCCTCGACCGCGTCCCGTGCGGTCAGGAAGAGCACACACACGTCGGGGCGCACGGCACGCAGCGAGCGCAGCACGGCGAAGCCGTCGGTGTCCGGGAGCATGACGTCGAGGACGATGGCGTCGGGCAACAGCTCACGTGCCTCGGCGACGGCCGAGACGCCGTCGCCCGCCGTGCGTACCTCCCAGCCGTCGTAGCGCAGGGCACCGGACAGAACCTCGGCGAGGTCGGGGTCGTCGTCGACGACGAGGACCCGGAGCGGGGCGCCGTCGGTCCGGGTCAGCAGGGGGCGGCCGGAGCCGCGGGGGCGGGAAGTGTTCATCTCAGCTACCAGGATGCGGTCTCGCCACGACATGAGCTGTCTTCCCAACCTCTGAGTTCCCTCTGAGTGCGCCGTGCCGCCGGTCGGCACCGATCACCTGGGCGACCCTCCGACCTGCGGCGGGTCCGCGTCGCCCGTCGGTCGCTGAGAGCGGGCTCAGAGGTTGCGTCGGCACAGTGTCGTCCCGGACGGCCGAAGAACCGGGGGTCGTACGGACAGCCGAAGGGACATGCGGATGACGACGGCCTACGCGCGACGAAGGGTGGCCCCGGCGCCTCCCGCTCCACGGCGCTCCCCCGTCGGCCCCGTGCTCGCCGTCCTGTGGGGCGGTGCCGCCGCCGTGGTCGCCCTGTGGTGGCACGACACGGGGTCGGTCGTGGGCGCCTCGGGCCGGCTGACGGGGGCCGGGCGGATCGCGGGACTGCTGTGCGGGTACGCCTGCGCCGTCCTCGTCGGTCTCATGGCCCGCGTCCCGCTCCTGGAGCGGCGCATCGGGGCGGACCGGGTGACGCGCTGGCACGCGATGGCGGGCCGCTACACGATCTGTCTGCTGGTGGCGCACGTCGTGCTGATCCTGCTCGGGTACGCCGCCCAGGACGGTTCGTCATTCGTGCACGAGACGCTCACGGTGGTCCTGGACTACCCGGAGATGCTCAAGGCCACCGCCGGCACCTTCATCCTGTTCGCGGTCGGGATCGTCTCGGCCCGCGCGGTACGCGACCGGGTCAGCCACGAGTTCTGGTTCTACACGCACCTGCTGACGTACGCCGCGGTCTTCCTCGCCTTCGGCCACCAGCTCGCCCTGGGGTCCGACCTCGTCGGCAGCCGGCCCGTTCAGGCCGCCTGGTACGTGCTGTACCTCGGCGTCGCGGCCCTGGTGGTGTGGTTCCGTGTCCTGACTCCGATACGGCTCAACCTGCGTCACCGACTGCGGGTCGACTCCGTGCACCGGGAGGCACCGGGCGTGCACTCCGTCGTCGTCCGCGGCCGACGACTGGACGAACTGGGCGCGCGGCCGGGGCAGTTCCTGCGCTGGCGGTTCCTCACCGAGGGCATGCGCTGGACCTCCACGCCGTACTCCCTGTCGGCGCCGCCGCGCCCCGACCTGCTGCGCATCACCGTCAAGGCACTCGGCGACCACAGTGCCGCCGTCGGCCTGCTGCGGCCGGGCACCCGCGTGTGGGTGGAGGGGCCGTACGGGGCGCTGACCGCGGACCGGCAGAGCGCGCACAAGGCCCTGCTCATCGCGGGCGGCGTCGGCATCACCCCGCTGCGGGCGCTGTTCGAGACGCTGCCCGGCGAGGTCACCCTCCTCTACCGCGCCCGCACGGCCGAGGACCTCGCGCTGGGCGCCGAGCTGGAGACCGTCGCGCGGTGGCGCGGGGCGAAGGTGCTGTACGCGCTCAACGCTCCCCAAGGTCGGCGGCCGGACCTCACGGCCCCTTCCCTGCGCGCGGCGGTGCCCGACCTGGACGCCCACGACGTGTATCTGTGCGGCCCGCACGGGTTCGCGCGGGATCTGTACGAGGCACTGCGCGCCGCCGGGGTCCCGGACAGCCGTATCCACCACGAGTCCTTCGAGCTGTGAGGCCGCCTTGCACACGTTGAAGAAGAACCGTCCGCTGCGCCGCATCGTGCTGGCCAGCGCCGCGACCGTCTCCGGGATGGTGCTGCTGCTGTCGCTGAAGCCGCACACGACGCCGGCCGTCGCAGGGTTGGCGTCCTCCCCCGCGCCTTCCGGCAGTTCCAGTGCGTCGAGCGGAGCGACCGGGTCTGGCGGGTCGAGCGGTTCGGCGGCCACGGGAACCCGGACCCTCACCGGGGACTCCGTCCAGACCCGCTGGGGCCCCGTCCAGGTCCGCGTCACGCTGAAGGACGGAAAGCTCACCGACGTCACCGCGGTCACCTACCCCCAGGAGAACCCGAGGGACCAGCAGATCAACGCGTATGCCATCCCGCAGCTGACCAGAGAGGCGCTCACGGCCCAGAGTGCCGACATCGACACCGTCTCCGGTGCCACGTACACCAGCGACGGCTACCGCGAGTCGCTCCAGTCGGCACTGGACTCCGCGAGCCGCTGACGCCGAGGACGCCGTCGGGCTCCGGGCTCTCGTTGAGGACGCGGTCGACGAACTCCGGGTCCTGGTGGGAGAAGCCGTTGTGGTCCTGGCGCCGGACGTGCGAGGTGAGCAGGTGGTTGAGGGAGGCGATGTGCGCGCGCCACGGCAACTCGCGTGACGTCTTGAGCCACTTGATGTGCTGGTTGACCACGGAGTCGACGATGTGGTGCACAGGGCGTCGAGTCCGCGCGTCTTGATCACGCGGTCGAGGTGCGTGTACACGAGGTTGAGGCCGGGCGAGGTGCCCCGGTGGCCGAGCGGTCGGGGCTCGATGTGTGCGGGCCTCAAGGGCTCGGTCGGCAGCGGGTCGGACATCAGATGGATCTGTCCGGCGGCCAGGTGATCGGCGGCCCGCCGGTGCGCGTCCAGAGTGCGCAGCTCGTCCTCGGAAAGTACGGTGGCGTCCTGGTGTTCGACCTCGGGCATGAGGGACTCCGGAAGTCATCGGGCGGTGGAGGCGGCATGGCCGACAAGAAGGCGGCGAGGCTGCCGCGCAAGACCTACGAGAAGGAACTGCTGCGCCAACAGACCGAGTTGGTGAAGCTTCAGGAGTGGGTACGGGCGTCCGGCACTCGCCTGGTGGTGGTCTTCGAGGGTCGGGACGCGGCGGGCAAGGGCGGGACGATCAAGCGGGTCGCCGAACACCTCAACCCACGCGTGGCCCGGATCGCGGCGCTCCCGAAGCCGACCGAGCGCGAGCGCAGCCAGTGGTACTTCCAGCGGTACGTGGAACATCTGCCGGCGGCCGGGGAGATCGTGCTCTTCGACCGGTCCTGGTACAACCGGGCCGGGGTCGAGCACGTGATGGGTTTCTGCACGAAGGAGGAGCACCAGCTCTTCCTCCGCCAGTGCCCGATCTTCGAGCGCATGCTGGTCGAAGCCGGGGTCCAGCTGCGCAAGTACTGGTTCTCGGTGAGCGACACCGAGCAGCAGGAGCGTTTCCGGCGCCGCCTGGAGGATCCACTGCGGCGCTGGAAGCTCTCACCGATGGATCTGGAGTCGATCACCCACTGGGAGGCCTACTCCCGCGCCAAGGACGAGATGCTGGTGCACACCGACATCTCCGAGGCGCCCTGGTACGTGGTCGAGAGCGACGACAAGCGCCGGGCACGGCTGAACATGATCGCCCACCTGCTGTCGTCCGTGCCGTACCGCGAGGTGCCGCCGCCCGTGCTGGAGCTCCCGGAGCGGCCGCCGTCGACCGGCTACCAGCGTCCGCCGCGGGATCTCCAGACCTACGTCCCCGACCACGCGGCGAGCCTGTGAGCAGCCGGCCATCGCTCTCACACCCGCTCGGGTACGACCGCGACGGGGCAGGCGGAGCGGCACGGCGACCAGCTGCCCGAGGGCGAGGTGGGTGGCGCCTTCGCCGAGTGCCTCCACCAGGCCGACGCCCTCGTGCGAGGAACGCCCACAGGAAGACGAACCCCGTGAGCAGGCGCGGGAACGCGAAGGCGTAAGGCCCGCACGGTGTGCGTGCCGGTGTCTGCCGACACGGCCGACTCGGACGCGGAGGCGGTCCGGTCAGATCGGTTCGGTGCCCGACACCCCTTGCTCTCGCCGTAGCTCTCATGGCCGGTAGATCATGAGGGCAGACGACGGAAGGCGGCACATGTCCAAGGCCTCGGGCAGACACGTCCCGCAGTGGCGCCGGCTGGTGCCCGGTCTCGTCGCGCTCCTCGGCTACCGGCGCGCGTGGCTCACGGGTGATCTGCTCGCCGGGGTGACCGTGGCCGCCTACCTGGTGCCGCAGGTCATGGCCTACGCGGGCGTGGCCGGGCTGCCGCCGGTCACCGGTCTGTGGGCGATCCTCCCGGCCCTCGCGCTGTACGCGGTGTTCGGTTCCTCACGGCTGCTGTCGGTCGGCCCCGAGTCCACGACCGCCCTCATGACGGCCGCCGTGGTCGCACCGCTCGCCGCCGGGGACGCCGGGCGCTACGCGTCGCTCGCGGCGGCTCTCGCCGTGACGGTCGGGCTTCTCTGCCTGGTCGCCCGGGCGGTGCGGCTGGGCTTCCTCGCGGACCTGCTGTCCCGTCCCGTCCTGATCGGCTATCTCGCGGGCGTGGCGCTCATCATGATGGTGGACCAGCTGCCGAAGCTCACCGGGGTACGGACGACGGGCGCGGAGTTCTTCCCCCAGGTGTGGTCCTTCCTCGTCCACCTGCCAGACGCGGACCCGGCGACCGTCGTCTTCTCCGTCGTCGTCCTCGTGTTCCTCTTCGTGACGGCCCGTTACGCCGCCGCCGTGCCCGGCCCGCTGGTCGCCTTCGTCCTCGGCACCGCCGCCGTCGTGGTCTTCGACCTCGACGGGCGGTACGGGCTCAAGGTGATCGGCGAGGTCCCGGCCGGTCTGCCGAGCCTTGCCGTCCCGGACCTGAGCGAGCTGCCGCACCTCGTGCTGCCCGCGCTCGGTGTGCTGCTGGTCGCCTACACCGACTTCATCCTCACCGCGCGGGCGTTCGCCGACCACGACGACGAAGGCCCCGGGCTCGACGCCGACCAGGAGTTCCTCGCCCTGGGCGCGGCCAATCTGGGCGCCGGGGCGCTGCACGGATTCCCGGTGAGCAGCAGCGCCAGCCGCACCGCCCTCGCCTCCTCGGCGGGCGCCCGCAGCCAGGCGTACTCGCTGGTGGCCGGGGCGGTGGTGCTAGCCGTGCTGCTCTTCCTTAGCCCGCTGCTGGCGCGGACTCCGTCCGCGGTGCTCGGCGCGCTCGTCGTCTACGCGGCGGTCCGCATGATCGACCTCGCCGGCTTCCGGCGGCTCGCCTCCTTCCGCCGCAGGGAGCTGCTCCTGGCGCTCGGCTGTCTCGCCGGCGTACTCGCCCTGGACATCCTGTACGGGGTGATCGTGGCCGTCGGCCTGTCGGTGGCCGAGCTGCTGACGCGGGTCGCGCGTCCGCACGACGCCGTCGAGGGCCTGGTTCCCGGTGTGGCCGGCATGCACGACGTCGACGACTACCCGCAGGCCCGGACGATCCCCGGGCTGCTGGTCTACCGCTATGACTCGCCCTTGTTCTTCGCCAACGCGGAGAATTTCCGGCGCCGGGCCCTGGCCGCCGTCGACGAACAGACCGACCCCGTCCGCTGGTTCGTCCTCAACGCCGAGGCCAATGTCGAGGTCGACATCACCGCCCTCGACGCGGTCGACGAACTGCGCCGCGAACTGACCCACCGCGGCATCCTGTTCGCCCTCGCGCGGGTGAAGCAGGACCTGCTGGACGACCTGGAGGCGTACGGCCTCGCGGACACGGTCGGCAAGGACCGGCTATTCCCCACGCTCCCGACTGCCGTGGCCGCGTACCGCGCGTGGCTCGGCCGTCAGTAGGCGGCCACGCCCTCCGGGTCCGGAGACAAGCGGAAGCGAGAAGACGGTCAAGAACCACGTCCCCCGCCTGTTGGCCGAGCCTGGGCGTGCGGCGCCGGGTCCGGGCCGCCGGCCTCGCCTCCCGCCTGGAGCACCCGGAGGCGGGCGAACGCCGGACCGGGTGACGCGGACAGGACGCATCGGAAGCGTGCTGCGCGCCGGACGGTCGCTGTCCCGGCTCCCCCACCAGGGACGCCGAGGCGACCGCCTCGGCCGGCCGGGTCCTCCTCCGGTGCGGCGGCCCGGCTCCGGCTTCGCTCGTGACGCGCCGGACATTCCTCAGCGGCGACCGGTCTCCGCGGCGAACTCATCGAGCAGGGAGAAGGTGCGCGCGGGCTGTTCGAGATGGGGCAGGTGGCCGGCTTCCGCCACGACTTCGAAGCGGGCGTTCCCGAACGACGCGGCGTACTCCTTGCCGTATGCCGGGGTCGCGATGCGGTCGCTCTCGCCCCACAGGACGAGGGTGGGGGTGGTGACGGCCGCGAGGCGGGGGCGGAGGGTGGGGTCGCTCATGGCGGGGCCGCCGGAGAAGACGCGCAGGGCTGCCATGTTGGCCTGGAAGACGGCGAGTCGCTCGGCCGGGACGGTCGCCGGGTCGACGTAGAAGCGCTCGGAGTCGTGGTACGCGTACTCGGCGACGCCTCGCGCGTCGAGGGTGAAGAAGTCTCGGACGGGGTCGCCGTCGACCTCGATGCCGACCGAGTTCATCAGAACGATCCCGCTGATCAGGCCCTGCGTGTCGGCCGTGGCCAGCTCGGCGGCGATCCATCCTCCGAGCGAGGAGCCGATGACCAGGACGTCGGACAGGTGGCGGTCGTGGAGGAGGCGGAGGTAGGCGGCGGCAAGGTCGGCCACGCGGGTGAAGTCGTCGGGCCGGGGGGTGCCGTTCCAGCCCGGGTGGGTGGGCAGCAGGGTGTGGGCGGTCGCGGCGAAGTGCTCGGCGATCGGGGCGACGGTGGCGGGACCTCCACCGCCGTGCAGGACGAGGACGGGGCGGCCGGCGGTGGGGCCGGATTCAGTGAGCGTCAGTTCCGAAGTCATGACCAGAACCGTAACTAAGGATGTTTAGTTAAGCAAGTTTAGTCAGAGTGCTAGCCTGATGAGCATGGCCGTTGAACCGCAGATCCTCGGAAGGGCCGTGAAGGCCGTCCAGTACCGCCAGCACCGAGCGCTCGACAGCCGCCTCGCGTCCGTCGGCAGCACGCTCGCGCAGTGGGACGCGCTACGGGCGATCAGCCGCACGCCGGGCGTCAGCGCACGGGAGTTGGCGGCGGCGACGTTCCAGAGCGAGCAGGCGTTCGGCACGCTCGCCGGACGCCTGGTGGCCCAGGGGCTGGTGGACCGGCGCCCCGGGCACGGTCGGCGTTTCGAGCATCACCTCACTCCCGATGGGGAGCGGGTGCTGAAGGCGGGCCATGAGGTGGCGAACTCGGTGCTCACGGAGTGCTTCGAGGGTCTGGCGGAGGCGGAGCGAGAGGCGCTGCTGGAACTGCTGCGGAAGATCGAGGGGCGCCCCGAAGGCGAAAGCGGCCCCTAGGGCGTGTCCGCAAAGTCAGGGGAGCCAGAGTCGTAGGCAGGCGAGGGTGACCAGGGCCTGGTAGTGGCGGGCGCGTTTGTCGTAGCGGGTGGCCAGGGCTTTGTTGTGCTTGAGCCTGTTGAAGCAGCGTTCGACGACGTTGCGCCGGCGGTAGGCCGCGCGGTTGAGCCGGCACCGGCTCTCGCCTCGCCGGATACGGCCGTTGATCTGGTCGATCCGCTCGGGGATGGCGGCCTTGATGCCTCGTCGGCGGAGATAGGTGCGGATCTTCGTGGACGAGTAGCCCTTGTCGGCGGCCACCAGTTCCGGCCGGGTGCGAGGACGGCCCGGCCCGCACCGCTCGATGCGGATGCGGGCCATGACCTGCTCGAACTGGGTGCAGTCGTTGACGTTGCCAGCGGTGAGGGTGAAGGCCAGGGGGCGTCCCCGGCCGTCGCAGGCGAGGTGGATCTTCGTGGTCAGTCCGCCGCGGGACCGGCCGATCGCCTCGCCCGGCCAGGGCCCCCTTTTCGGGCCCCGGCGGCATGCTGGTGGGCCCGCACGGTCGTGGAGTCGATGCATACGATCGACCAGTCGACGGCTCCCACGGCGTCGGAGTGCTGTTGGACGTGGGCGAGCAGGCGGTCCCAGGTGCCGTCCACCGACCAGCGGCGAAAGCGTTCGTAGACGGTCTTCCACGGCCCATAGCGCTCGGGCAGATCCCGCCAGGCCGCGCCGGTGGACAGCTTCCACCAGATCCCGTTCACCACTTGGCGGCGGTCCCGCACCGGCCGGCCCATCCGGGGAGGGGCCAGCAACGGTTCGATCACCGCCCACGACTCATCGCTCAGCTCATGACGACGCACCATGAACCGACCAACGAGCAAGCGACTTTGCGGACACGCCCTAGAGGGGGTGCGGAACGGCCGGCTCAGCTCTGCGTTCCCGCCGCCCAGAGCACGGTGTCGCCGGACTTGATCACCACGTTTCCGTCGGCCTGGAACACCAGGACCGCTCCCGGGTGCCCATTGGTCCGTGAGGCCCACACGGGCTGTCCGCCACTGTTGTAGACGACCAGGTTGCCGTCCGCCTGGAAGCGGGCGGTGTTGCCCTCGCCGCTGGTCATCGCGGCCCAGCGCGCCTTGTGGTCCTGGTCGTAGATCACAAGGTTGCCGTCCTGCTGCATGATCAGACTCCTGGCCCCGGTCCCCACGGACTCTCCGGTGGCCAGGTCGAACGTGGCCTGGACGACCTTGAGCGCCGCGTCCGCCTCCTCGGGCTGCCGGCTTTCCTGGGGCTCTTGGGACTGCCGGGTCTCCTGAGCCGAGGCGGACGGCGTCTCCCCCGCGGTCGCCGAGGCGGCCGAGCCGGACGGCCGTCCCTGCGCGGACGAGGAGGAGTCCGCCGAGGAACGCTGCGTACCGAAGTGGACGGCGGCCACCACGGCCACCACGACCGCGACCACCGCGACGGCCGCGGTCAGCAGCCAGGCGGGCCGAGGGCGCCGGCCGGGCTCTGCCGGGGCGGCGAGGACGGTGTCGGACCTCGTCGTCCTCGGGGCCGACTCCTGACCGGCGGAGGCCACGGTGGAGTGTTGTGCGAGGTCGACCAGAGTGCGCGCCGAATGCTCGACCTCGGTCAGTTCTCCGGCGAGGACCGTGGGGCATTCCTCGGACCAACGCCCGGTCCGGCCGCCCCTCTCCTCCAGCCATCCGCTCAGCCGGGTCGCCGTCGGACGCGCGGCCGGGTCCTTGGCCAGGCACGCGGTGAGCAGCGGCACCAACTCCGGGGGGACGCCCGCGAGGTCGGGTTCCTCGTGGACCACGCGGTACAGCAGGGTGGCCGCGGGGATCTGCTCCCCCGCGCGCGAGAAGGGGCCGCGTCCGGTCGCGGCGTACACCAGCGCGGCGGCCAGCGAGAACACGTCGGCGGGTTCGGCGGCGACACCGCCGACGGCCTGGTCCGGTGCGAGAAAGCCGGGGGAGCCCACAGAGACACCGAGGCGGGTGTGCCGGCTGTCGTCGGCGGCCCGTGCGACACCGAAGTCGATCAGCCGTGGACGGTCGCGTGCCAGCAGGATGTTCCCGGGCTTGATGTCCCGGTGCGCGAGGCCGGCCTGATGCACGGCCTGTACGGCGCCGCACAGTTCGGCGGCGAGTGAGAGCAGCGCGGTCTGCGGCAACGGACCATGGGCCGCGACCCATTCGGCGAGCGACGGCGCGGGCACGTACTCGGTGGCCAGCCACTGCGGGCTCTGGCCCGGGGCACTGTAGTCCACGACGGTCACGGTCCACGGGGAACGGACGCGGTCGCTGTTGCGTATCTCGCGGGCGAACCGCTCCTCGAACCCCGGCTCGGAGCTGAGGTCGTCTCGGATCGTCTTCAGCGCGAGCAGCCGGCCCGAACCCGTACGGGACAGGAACACCTGCCCCATACCGCCCGCACCCAGCCGGCCGAGTAGCGGATAGCCGCCTATGGACGTCGGATCCGAAGGCTGAAGGTTGTTCATGACGACTGTTCCCCGGAAGTGTGCGTCAGCGCTCGAACCCACGCGCTGGGCCTTCGCTTGCGTGCTGGTGAGCAGGGTGCTCCGCGTCCGCAAGTATGCCGGACGGGTTCACCCTGTGCGTTTCTCGCCAACTCTCCGACGTCGAGCAGAAGTTGTGCCCGGCCGGGTGCTCCCGGAACCGTCGGCCCTGGCCGCGAAGAACCGCAGACATGGTGAAACCGGCACTTATCAGTACGACAACCGGAGACGGCCCGGCCTCCCCCACCCGGTCCGGGCACCGGATTCCGGGTGACACCGGCGCGGCAGGACATCTGCGCATCACTCGCGTCCCGCCCGGCTCCCGCCCTTGTGCCCCGGAGCTTCCCCGCTCCTGCCCTTACGGACCCGGACTTCACCCCTCAGGCTTCCCCGAGGTTTCCCGCGGCTGCCCTCGGGCCTCTTCCGTCGGCTGCGCCGCATTCGGCTCGCCGGCCACCGCCCTGCGGACGGCACGGTTCAGCGCTCGCGCTCCTCGGCCACCGCCGCTTCATAGGCGCGCAGGGTGTCGACGAAGAGGCGTCGCTGTGCCGGCGCCAGCGGGGTCAGCACACGGCGCCAGGCCGTGGCGCCGGGGGCGAGCCAGGCGGCGATCGCTTCGTGCTGGTCGGGGGCGATGGCCACGATCCGGCGACGCCGGTCGGCCGGGTCCTCCCGCCGGTCGAGGATGCCCTTCGCGCTCAGGTCCCCGACCATCAGGCTGGCCGTGGTGGGCGCCACCTCCAGCCGCGCGGCCAGTTCATTGACGGTCATGGGGCCGTCGAGCAACAGGCAGGACAGCAGGGAGAGGTGACGAGGCGCCAGCGACTGCGCTTCCAGTGCCTCGGGCACGGGGATGCGCTTCACCCGGCTCACCATCCTCGGCATGAGCAACAGGAGCTCGCGCACCGCGGCGTCCACCTCACCCGCCCCGGCCTCGCGCCGCGCGGATCCGGCCATCTCACACCCCTCGCCATTTACCTTTGACAGCAAAGATGTTTTGCTTGCAAAGACATCCACAGCCGACCTGCCCGCCACCGCAGGCGCGGACCACAGGCACGAACGGAGATTCCACCATGCCCCACTTCACCGTGCACATCAGCGAGACCGCCCTCGACGGGAAGGCCGAAGAGGGCCTGATCCGCGGGCTCGCGGACGCTGTCGGATCGGTCTACGGAGAGCAGTTCGGCCGCCTGGTCGCCGTCGACCTCGTCGGCATTCCCCAGCACCGGCGGGGCATCGGCGGGGCGCCGACCGACGGGACCGCCCCGAACATCACCCTGAGCCTGCGCGAGGCGGCCTACCGGCACCCGGACGTGCCGGACGCGCCGGCGCGCCTGATCACCGCGATCACCGACGCGGTGGCCGGCGTACTCGGCGAGCAGGTACGGCATCAGGTGGCGGTCGGCCTGCCGGCCGTCCCCGAAGGGCGCTCCGGCATCGGCGGCCAGGTCGCCTGACCCGCCGGTGAAGCCCGAAACTCGCCGTCCTGCCTCACGTCCGGTACGCCGGACGTCCTGCACGCCGAGGCCCCGGAGCAGAGGTCTGGGGCCTCGGCGGAGTGGTTCAGCCCTGCGTGCGGGCCGGAAGTCGCCATCCCGGGCGCGGGAAGTGGCAGGTGTAGCCGTCGGGGTAACGCTCCAGGTAGTCCTGGTGCTCGGGCTCGGCCTCCCAGAAGGGGCCCACCGGCTCGACCTCGGTGACGGCCTTGCCCGGCCACAGTCCGGAGGCGTCCACGTCCGCGATGGTGTCCTCGGCGATCCGCTTCTGCTCGTCGTCCACGTAGTAGATCGCCGAGCGGTAGCTGAGGCCGATGTCGTTGCCCTGGCGGTTCTTGGTGCTCGGGTCGTGGATCTGGAAGAAGAACTCCAGGATCGTGCGGAAGTCGGTCTTCTCGGGGTCGAAGAGGATCTCGATGGCCTCCGCGTGGGTGCCGTGGTTGCGGTACGTCGCGTTCGGTACGTCACCCCCGCTGTATCCGACCCGGGTCGCCGTCACGCCCGGGAGCCTGCGGGTCAAGTCCTGCATCCCCCAGAAGCATCCGCCCGCAAGCACGGCCCTCTGCGTCTGCGCTGCCATCTCAGCACCTTCCGTCTCTCTCGCCTCGGCCACTTGCGTTGCTCGCTCGCACACCGTCGACGTCCCAGCCTCTGTGGATACAACAGCACGTGAGAGGTCTGAACAATTCCGTGCCCGCCCCGGTTCCACTGGTCACATCGATTCGATGCACATATCGATTCGATGTGAATCGTGAGACGATGGTCCCATGCTCGAACTAGCGATACTGGGCTTCCTCGCCGAAGGCCCTCTGCCGGGTCATGAGCTGCGCCGCAAGGTCTCCCAGCTGATCGGCTACACGCGCCCCGTCAGCGACGGCAGCCTCTACCCGGCGATCAACCGGCTCGCCAGGGCGGGACTCCTGGTGCGTCAAGCGGATCCTCGGGCCGGCGCCGCCCGCTTCGTGCTCAGCCTGACCGAGGCCGGACACACCGACATGCTGGAGCGCCTGCGTACACCGGCAGACCACGAGATCACCGACTTCACCCGGTTCTTCGCCCTCCTGGCCTTCCTCTCCAAGCTCCCCGACGTGTCGGAACAGCACGCCGTGCTGCGCCGCCGCCTCGCCTTCCTGGAGGAACCGGCCGGCTTCTTCTACGACGGCGGGAGACCGCTGCGCGCCGAGGAGGTCGACGATCCGTACCGTCGCGGCGTACTGCTCACCGCCCGCGCCGTCAGCCGCGCCGAGCGCGCCTGGCTCCGCGAGGTCCTCGGCGAGGAGCCGCTCGAGAACGACCCCGCCCCCGGCGAAGCCGACGAACCCACCGCCCGCACGACTACGGGAGATGCCGCATGATCGCGTCCTGGTACGACGGACAGGGACCGGCCGCCGACGTCCTGCACGTAGGCGAGTTGCCCGACCCCCGGCCCGGCCCCGGCGAGGTCCGCGTCCGCGTGACCGTCTCCGGGATCAATCCCGGAGACACCAAGAAGCGGCGTGGCTGGCTCGGCTCCTCGATGCCCTACCCCCGCGTGATCCCGCACAGTGACGCCGCCGGTGTGGTCGACGCTGTCGGGAGCGGAGTCGAGGCCCGCCGCGTGGGTCAGCGGGTGTGGGTGTACGGCGCCCAGTCCTACCGGGCCTTCGGAACCGCCGCCCAGTACACCGTCGTACCCGATCAGCAGGCCGTCCCGCTGCCCGACCACCTCGGCGACGAACTGGGCGCGAGTCTGGGCATCCCCGGTATCACCGCGCACCGCGCCGTATTCGCCGACGGGCCGGTCGACGGGAAGATCGTGCTGGTGCACGGAGTGCTCGGCGGCGTCGGATCGCCGGCCGCCCAGCTCGCCCGCTGGGGCGGCGCCACCGTCATCGGCACCGTACGGCGCGGCGGTGACCTGGACCGGGTCGACCCGGCCGTCGTCCCGCACGCCGTCGCCCTGGACTCCGGCGACCCCGCGGCGGCGATCCGCGCCCACGCGCCCGACGGTGTGCACCGCGTCGTCGAGGTGTCCCTGTCGGCCAACGCGGACCTGGACAACGCGGTCACCGCGCTCGATGCCGTCATCGCCGCCTACGGAACCCACGCCGACCGCACCGAACTGCCGTTCTGGCCCCTGCTGTTCAACAACGTCACCCTGCGCCTGCTCGGCAGCGACGACTTCCCCGCCGCGGCGAAGCGGCAGGCCGCCCGCGATCTGACCGCGGCGGCCGCGGCCGGTGCGCTCACCGTCGACATCGGCGACCGCTTCCCGCTGGCGGACATCGCCGAGGCTCACGACCGGGTGGACGCGGGCGGGCGCGGCCGGGTGCTGGTCACCGTCCCCGGCTGACCGAAGAGGCTCAGTGGCGTCCCAGGCGGAAGCGGGGATGCGGCTCGGCGCGGCCGGTGGCGAGGTCGGCGGCCATCGCGCCGATGAGCGGCGCGAACTTCGCGCCGTGTCCGGAGCACGGGGAGACGATGACGAAGGGGCCGTGGCGGTCCAGGACGAAGTCCTCGTCCGGGGTGGTGGTGTAGAGGCAGGTCGCCTCGGCGACCGGATCGGGCTCGAGGCCCGGGAGGCGGTCGCGCACGAAGCCGCTCACCCGCGTCCGCGACGACGGGTCGACGACCCCGCTGCGGGTGCGGGCGGTGGCCGGGGTTCCGCGGTCGTGCTCGGCGACCTTGACCGCGGGGAGCGGGCCCCCGTCGCTTCCGGACGGCAGGCCGTAGAGGTGCAGCGCCCCGTCCCAGATCAGGGTCGGCCACCCGACGGACGGGTCCCGCTGCCGGAAGTGGAAGACCTGCTGCTGGGTCACCGCCAACGGCGGCAGGGCGAGAGGCAGTTCGAGATCGGGCAGCCAGGCGCCGGCCGCGATCACCACCGTGTCGGCGACGATCTCGCGGCCGTCGTCGGTGCGCAGGCGCACCTTCTCGCGCCCCCGGACGTCGATGCCGGTGACGCGGGTGCCGATGATCGTCTGCGCTCCGTGTTCGATCGCCCGCCGTACGCAGGCGCCTACGGTCCGGTCGGCGTCGACCACGCCCGCGTCCGGGTGGTAGAGCACCGGACCGGTGATGCGGATGTACGGCCAGCGCTCCGCGGCGGCTTCCGGGCCGAGGAGTTCGTGGGGTACTCCGGCCGCACCGAGGAGATCGGCGATCTCCTTCGGGTCGTGGTCCTCGCCCATGTCGAGCCCACCGGTCGTGCGCAGCAAGGGAGTCGAGCTGTCGTCCTCCAGCTCCCGCCACTGCTCGTACGCCTGTCCGGTCAGCCGTACGTAGAAGGGGTCGGCGTACGCCCGCCGGAAGATCCGCGAGCTGCCGTGCGAACTTCCGTGCCGGTGGCCGACGTCGTACGCGTCGACGAGCGTGACCTCGTGGCCCCTGCGGGCCAGTTGCCAGGCGGTGGCCGCGCCCATGAGTCCGGCGCCGACGACGGCGATCACAGTCCCTCCCCGGGGATTCGGTCGGTGCCCGCGAGCGGAAACGCGGGCCATGGCAGCAGACTCGATCGTAAGGGCGGCCAGGCCCTCGGGTTCCAGGCGGAGGTGGGCCTCACCGCAGGCGAGAAGCCGTCGAACCGAGACGGTGGCGCGGCGAGGCCCTCAGCCCGCGGACGCCCGGTCCTGGCCGAGCCGGAGGTCGGTGGTGTCGTCGGTCTCCGACCGGTCCGGTCGACATGCGGCGACGATCATCACGGCGAGCCCGCTCAGGACGATGGCGGCGCCGACGTACAGCGGAGCCCGGTAGCCGAGGCCGGCGCTGATGGCGAAGCCGCCGAGCCAGGCGCCCAGGGCGTTGCCGATGTTGGACGCGGACACGTTGGCGCCTGCGGCGAGCGGCACCCCGCGGGCGTGGTCGGTGACGCGGGTGATCATGCCGGGGACGCTCGCGAACCCGAACAGCCCCGTCAGGAAAACCAGGACCACCGACGCGGCGGGGTCGGCGGCCAGCAGCCCGAACCCGGTGAGCGTGACGGCGAGACCGGCCAGGGAAGCGATCAGAGTGAGGTCGCGATTGCGGTCGGCGGCTCGTCCCCCGACGATGTTGCCGACCACGAGGCCGCTGCCGTACACGACGAGCAGCCAGGCGACATCCGTGCTGGAGAAGCCGGTGACCCGGGTGAAGGTGTACGCGAGATAGCTGAACGCGCCGAACATCCCGCCGTAGCCGAGCGCGGTGGCGGCAAGGGTCAGCCAGACCTGTGTCGACCGGAAGGCACGAAGTTGGCTGCGCAGCTCGTCCGCCCGACCGGTGGCCGGGCCGGAACCCTCGGAGGGAGGCGGCCGGTCCGCGGCGCCGGCCCAGCCCGGTACCAGCACGGCGATGGCGACTGCGGCGACGACGCCTATGCCGGTGATCGCCCAGAACGTGGCGCGCCAGCCCCAGCGTTCGCCGACCAGGGCGCCGAACGGTACGCCCAGCACGTTCGCGACCGTCAGCCCGGCGAACATCACTGCCACCGCCCGTGACGCCCGCTCGGGGGCGGCCATCCGCCGTGCGACGAGCGAGCCGATGCCGAAGAACGTGCCGTGGCACAGCGCCGCGACCACGCGTCCGAGCATCATCAGCGGGTAGTTCGGTGCGACGGCGGACAGCAGGTTGCCGACGACGAACAGCGCCACCAACCCGGTGAGAACCGCCTTGCGGGGCAGCCCGGCCGTAGCGGCGGTCACCACGATCGCGCCGACCGCGACCGTCAGGGCGTACCCGGAGATCAGCCAACCCGCCGCGGCCTCGGACACCGCGAGACTCCGGCCGACTTGCGGGAGCAGCCCCGCGATCACGAACTCGGTCAGGCCGATCCCGAAACCACCGAGAGCGAGCGCAACGAGTCCTGCGGGCATCTGCCGTGTACTGAGGGCCGGTTGGATGTCCATCGCACCATCTTCGCCGACTGCCGATCCGGCGTCGGCCCACGAACGCGAGAGGGGCCCCCGGATGGTTCCGCGGGCCCTCTCGTCGGGTCGTCGTGCCGGTCAGCTCACTGTGAGGCGGCCACCGGCGTGCCCGCGGACACCGTGGCGGGCTTGGGGTGCAGCAGCCGTTCGGCCAGTTCGCCGAAGACGAGGCCGAAGCCTGCCCAGAGCGTGACCTGCATGGCGAGGGCGGACAGGCGGAACCGCCACAGCAGTGCGGCCGGGAAGTCGCTCGGCACCTCGTTGACCGTCGGCAGGAACCCGTAGGCCAGCCCGATGGCGAGCACGAAGCCGAGGACGGCGACGACGGTGGCGTTCCAGGTGCCCAGCCTCGGCGCGAGCCGCTTGCCCAGGATCACCGCGGCGACCGCGAGCAGCACGCTGAGCACCATCATCAGGAAGTACAGCGTGGTGCGCTTGCCGATGGTGTCGCCGTCGCCGACCGCGGGAGGGTTCGCCGGGTACTTCAGGAACGGCACGACGTACACGGCGAGCAGGGCGGTCCCCGACAGCAGAAGTGCCGTGGCCCGCGGGGTGAAGCGGCCGACGCGGCCGAGGGCGAAGCAGAAGGCGAGGGCGGCGATGCCGCCGAAGGCCACCCCGTAGATCAGCACGCCGGTGGCGAGGCCGGCGGTGGACTGGAGGCTGCGGGAGACGAGTTCCACCTCGTGGTGCTCGTGGCCCGCCGCGTGGGACTCCTCGAAGCCGATCGCGCTGTCGACGTTCGGCTCACCGAGGAAGTAGGCGACGATCAGGGCGAGCACGCCGGCACCGAGGCCGGCGAGCATGCCCCGCACGAGCAGGTTTCTTACCGTTGCGGAGTTCATGAGTGTGCTGGGGTTCCCCTCGGGTCAGTGGCAGGGGAAGCCGAGCAGGTGGCGGGCGTCGTGCACCCACTCGTGAACGTCCTCGCCGGAGACGACGGCTGTCGCGCCCTGCTCCGCGCCGACGAAGTACAGCAGGACCAGCATCAGGACGCCGAAGAAGACCGCCCAGGGGGCGATGTCCTTCAGCGGCAACTTGGCGGGTACGACAGGCGTGGTGGTAGTCGGCTGGGCGACATGCTGCGCCATGGCAGGACCTCCTCTGGGAGTTCGCGTCCCATCTCGGTGGTGCACATGACGACGGCCACGGGTCTGACTCGCGGTGTGTGCCCCTTCGGGGTACACCGTCCACAGTGGCGCGACCGTGCCGGGTTCTCACCGGCTTCCGTCTCGCCGTCGTCGATATCAGAGCGACGGTACCGCGTGTCGGGCCCCTGGCCAATACCGCCCCACCTGGCGTGATTCCGCTCGCCACGGCCAGGTGGCCCAGATCACCACGGCGGTCCTGCTCTCCAGCGGGTCTGCGCGGGTGGTGTCGGGTCAGGCGAGACCGAGTTCGCGCGCGCCGAGCGGGGCGAAGAAGCGCTCCACGTCGGCCGTTGTGACCTCGGCGAGGGTGGCCGGCGACCAACGCGGGTCGCGGTCCTTGTCGACGACCTGGGCGCGGATGCCCTCGACCAGGTCGGGCGTGGTCAGGGCCGCGCAGGAGACGCGGTACTCCTGTTCCAACACCCGTTCCAGCGAGCCGAGCCGCCGGGCACGGCGCAGGGCGGCCAGGGTGACCTTGAGCGCGGTGGGCGACCTGGCCAGCAGGGTCTCCGCGGTCTCCTTCGCCGTCGGGTCGCCGTGGGCGAACAGCCGTTGGACGATCTCCTCGACGGTGTCGACCGCGCAACAGGTGTCGATCCACTCCCGGTGGCCGGCCAACCCGCCCGCCGGCAAGGGCTGTTCATGACGGTCCAGGGCTTCCCGTACGGGCAGGTCGGCGAGGTCGTCGATGAACTGCCGGAGCGACACGGACGGTACGTAGTGGTCGGCGAGCCCGCACAACACGGCGTCCGCGGCGCCGATCTGCGCACCCGTCAGGGCGAGATGGGTGCCCAGTTCACCCGGGGCGCGGGCGAGCAGGTGGGTGCCGCCGACGTCCGGCACGAAGCCGATGCCGGTCTCGGGCATCGCGATCCTCGACCGCTCGGTGACGACCCGGACGCTGCCGTGCGCGGAGACGCCGACACCGCCTCCCATGACGATGCCGTCCATCAGGGCGACGTAGGGCTTGGGGTAGCGGGCGATGCGGGCGTTGAGGTGGTACTCGTCGCGCCAGAAGGCGGCCGAGGCGGTGCCGTCGTCGTCGCGGGCGTCGTCGTGGACGGCGCGGATGTCGCCGCCCGCGCACAGGCCGCGCTCCCCCGCGCCGGAGATGACGACGGTCTCGACGGCCGGGTCGCGCTCCCAGAGCGTCAGCGCGCCGTCGATGCGGCGCACCATCGTGTGGTTCAGGGCGTTGATGGCCCTCGGTCGGTTGAGCGTGATGTGGGCGGCTCGGCCGGTGGTGTGCAGCAGGACGGGGTCCTCGATGTCGTTCATCCGGATGCCTCCGTCAGGCCGCGGGCCACGTTGACGCGCATGATCTCGTTGCTTCCTTCCAGGATCCGCTGGACGCACAGGTCATGGACGATCTTCTCCATGCCGTGCTCGCGGAGGAAGCCCCGGTCTCGTGGAGACGGGAGGCCGGTCGGTCACCGAGCATCCGGTGTGGGTGGCACACCGGGCACGCGGACAGGGCCCGCCCCGACGCGGATGGTGGGCGAGCCCTGTCCACCGGGTCCGATTCTCGGGTCCCGGAGGCCGGCGGGCCCATGAGTGCGAGGGCGCCGGCCGTGGTGAACGGCGCACACCCCGTACGAGTGGCGCACACCCCCCGCACGGACCGTCGGCTCGCGGGCCGGATCCGGACGCGTGACCTGTGTCGTGCCGGGGAAGGCGCATCCCGGCGGGGCGCTTCCGGGTGCCCGCGCCACCGACCCGCTTGATCGCGCACCCCCCGCGGCGAGCGATACTGGCCTTCGTACGTCGTCGCCACGTCGTCACCGCCCTCACGAATGGACTCACCCACATCTCCGCGACCGTTCCGCCCACGACGCCCTCCACGGTGTGGCAGACCCGTGGCCGTCACACCGGCCCCGCCGCTCCGGACGTCCTGCGCAAACACCTCCAGGCACTCAAGGACGCCGAGACCGTCCAGGACTTCATGGAGCTGCCCGACACCGACACCCCCGAGGGGGAGACGGCCTTCGAGGCCCGGTGGCTGGTCGCGGAGGAGGTGACCGTCCGTGCCCGGCTGAGGCTCGCCGAGTGGTCGGGTCCGGGCCAGGAGTGGACGCTGACGGCGGAGGCGGAGCGGCCGTGGGACCAGCGGTGGCCGTCGCCCGCCGGCATGTTCTGGTCCTGGGAGGCGGACACGCCGTGGGGCAACGAGACCGTCACCGGTGAGCGGTTCCTCGCCACCAACCCGCTCCCGGCGGACGACAAGGAGCTGCGGCGCGTGCTCCGGGGCGCCCTGCGCGACGCCTGGACCGTCCACCTCGTCGTGCACGAGGCCATGACGCCGGACGAGCGGGGCCGACGGTCGCTGGTTCCGCTGCTGCCGCCCGGTCTGCACCACCGGGTCATCGAGCACCGCGCGGCCCCGCACCAGCTGCGCACCGTGAACTGGGCCCTCAAGGAGTCCGGGGTGGAGGTGCCGCGCGGCGGGGCGCTGGTGCTGCCCGGCACTCCGGCTCCGGCCGACTACGACGCCGTCGACTACTCGGTGCGCAGCGTGTTCCTGGACGGCACGCACCCCACCGAGCTGCTGGAAGCGGTACGACGCTTCGCGGCACTGCCCAGGCCGCTGCCGGAGGACGCCGACGCCGCGCTCACCGCACTGCGGGAGGAGTGGCAGCTGCTGACCCCGGAGGAGGAGCTCGCGCGGGAACGCGAGCTCGTGGCGATGTACAAGGAGGCACTGGAGGCGATGACGGAGTCCCGGGACCTGTACCGGGAGGCCGCCGAGCACGCCCACGAGGCGCTGGCCGCGTTCCGGGAGGCGGCGGCCGAGGCCGGGGAACCGCGGCAGGCGCCGGCCAGGAAGAGCGGCTCGCCGTTCCAGCAGCTGGGCCGGACCCTGGAGCGGTTCAAGGAGACGACGAAGGGCCTGCGCCCGATGGCGTCGGCCACTCCCGCGGCTCGGGTCGAGTCGCCGGACCAGGACCGCACCACGGGCGCAACGGGCACCGGCGGCGACGAGCCCGAGGTGACCGACCGGTAGGCGCCGGTCGGCGGCCGTCAGGCGCCCGTGCCCGAATTGCCTCGTACCGGGACGTGTCACACGCCCCACTCTGGATACGCGGTCCCCACGGCACCACGGACCGCCCCGGAAGGGACCAGGACATGGGCAGCGAGCACGGCCCCCGGTCATCGCCCCACCGATCCGACACGACGCTGCGCGTCAACGGCAAGCCGCACACCCTCACCGTCGACCACCGGCGCGTGCTGCTGGACGTGCTGCGGGAGGATCTGGACCTCACCGGCGCGAAGAAGGGCTGCGACCACGGTCAGTGCGGCGCGTGCACGGTCCTCGTCGACGGGCGGCGCGTCAACAGCTGTCTGCTGCTCGCCGTCGCCCTGGACGGCAGCGACATCACGACCGTCGAGGGCCTGTCCGGCGACGGCGAGGATCCGCATCCGCTCCAGCGGGCCTTCCTGGAGCGCGACGCCTTCCAGTGCGGGTACTGCACGCCCGGACAGATCTGCTCGGCGGTGGGCGCGCTCGCCGAGGCGGAGTCGGGCCATCCCTCGCACGTCACGGACCCGGCGGCGCCCTCCGGACGACCCGTCGTGCTGGACCGGGACGAGATCCGCGAGCGGCTCAGTGGCAATCTCTGCCGCTGCGGCGCGTATCCACGCATCGTCGACGCGGTCGAGGACGTGACCGGGGCGGGCAGCACATGACCGGGCCGGCTGCCCAAGGGCACGACCGGGGCAACCAGAGGACGTGATCCGGTGGAAACCTTCGCCTACGTACGGGCCGGCAGTCTCGCGGAGGCCGCCGAGGCCTTCGCCGCGCACCCGGGCGCACGCTATCTGGGCGGCGGCACCAACCTCGTCGACCTGATGAAGCTCGGCGTGGAACGGCCGACCGCCCTCGTCGACGTCACCCGCCTGCCTCTGGACGAGGTGACGGAGCTGCCGGACGGGTCGCTGCGGATCGGCGCCCTGGTGCGCAACAGCGACCTCGCGGCGCATCCACGGGTGCGGGACCGCTACCCCGTGCTCTCCCAGGCGGTGCTCGCCGGCGCCTCGGGCCAGCTGCGCAACGCCGCCACGACCGGCGGGAACCTGCTCCAACGCACCCGTTGCCCCTACTTCCAGGACGTCTCCAAGCCGTGCAACAAACGGGAGCCGGGCAGCGGCTGCGCTGCCCTGGACGGCGTGCACCGCGACCACGCGGTGCTCGGGCACTCAGAGCACTGCATCGCCACCCACCCGTCGGACATGGCCGTGGCCCTGGCCGCGCTGGACGCCGAGGTCGAGCTGTACGGCACGGCGGGCGTGCGCCGGGTGACGGCGGCGGAGTTCCACCGGTCGCCCGGGGAGGAACCCGAGCGGGACACCGTGATCGAACCCGGCGAGCTCATCACCGCCGTCCTGCTGCCGGCCGCCAGGGCCGGGCTGCCGTCCGCGTACCGCAAGGCGCGCGACCGGGCCTCGTACGCCTTCGCGCTGGCCTCCGTCGCCGTGGTCCTGGAGGTCGCCGACGGTGTCGTCGCGCAGGTGGGAATCGCTTTCGGGGCGCTGGCGCACCGCCCGTGGCGGGCCCGGCGGGCCGAGGAGGCGCTGCTGGGCGCGGCTCCCACCCGGGCGGCCTTCGAACGCGCCGCCGAGCTGGAGCTGTCCGAGGCCCGACCGCTGCGTGACAACGCGTACAAGGTGCCGCTGGCCCGCAACCTCGCCGTCGACGTCCTGACGCGGCTCGTACCGCACGAGGAGGACTCATGACCGCCGTGGGCGCTCCCGCCGAGCGCAGGGAGGGCCGGGAGAAGGTCACCGGAACCGCCCGCTACGCCGCTGAACAGCCCCTGCCCGGGCGGCTGTTCGCCCGTCCCGTCCCGGCGGCGATCGTGCGGGGCCGGGTGACCGACGTCGACGCCACCGCGGCGCTGGCGCTGCCCGGCGTCGTCACCGTGCTCACCCATCGCAACGCGCCCCGCCTCGCCTCGGCGGACGACGCCACCCTCGCCGTGCTCCAGGGCCCCGAGGTGCCGAACCGGGGCTGGTTCGTCGCCCTGGTGGTGGCCTACAGCCCTGAGGCGGCCCGGGCCGGCGCCGCCGCCGTGCGGGTCACCTGCGCCGAGGAGACGCACGACGTCACACTCACCGCCACGCACCCGCAGGCGTACGTCCCCGAGAAGATCAACGGGATGTTCCCGGGCGTACGGGAACTGGGCGACCCCGACGGCGCGTTCACCGACGCGGATGTGCGGGTCGACGTCGGCTATCGCGTGCCGCCCCTGCACAACCACCCCATGGAGCCGCACGCCAGCACCGCGCACTGGGACGGCGAGCGGCTCACGGTGCACACCTCCAGCCAGGGCACCACGGTCGTGCGCGCCGTGCTCGGCGCGATGTTCGGGCTGGCGGACGAGCGGATCACGGTCGTCGCGGAGCATGTCGGCGGTGGCTTCGGGTCCAAGGGCATGCCCCGGCCGGACGTGGTGCTCGCCGCGATGGCCACCTGGCACACCGGACGCCCGGTCACCGTGGTCCTCCCCCGCCGCATGCTGCCCACGTCCGTCGGCCATCGGGCGGCCACCCTGCACCGGCTGCGCCTGGGCGCGGACTCCGACGGCCGGCTGACGTCGCTCGTGCACGAGGTGACCACGTACACGTCACGGATCAAGGAGTTCGTCGAGTACGCGGGGATGCCGGCCCGCGTCATGTACGCCGCCCCGCACCTGCGCAGCTCGCATCGCGTGGTCCGGCTCGACGTGCCGACGCCGTCCTGGATGCGGGCCCCCGGTGAGGCGCCGGGCATGTACGCCCTGGAGTCGGCGATGGACGAGCTGGCCGAGGCACTCGGGACGGACCCGGTCGAGGTGCGGATCCGCAACGAGCCGGACACCGAGCCGGACAGCGGCAAGCCGTTCAGCAGCCGGCACCTCGTCGAGTGCCTGCGGGAGGGCGCGCGCCGGTTCGGGTGGTCCGACCGGGATCCCCGCCCGCGGACGCGCTCCGTCGGCCCGCTGCTGCTCGGCACGGGCGTGGCCGCCGCCACCTACCCGGTGCAGGTGTATCCGTCGAAGGCGGCGGTGCGTGCCCTGCCGGACGGGTCCTTCCTCGTCGAGGTGAACGCCGCGGACATCGGCACCGGCGCCCGTACGGTCCTTGCGCAGGTCGCTGCGGACGCCCTGGAGGTACCCCTGGAGCGGGTACGGATCCGGGTGGGCAACAGTGATCTGCCGACGGCCCCGCTGGCGGGCGGCTCCTCGGGTACCGCCTCCTGGGGCTGGGCGGTGCACGACGCCTGCGCGCAGCTCGCCGTACAGCTGGCGGAACGTCAGGGGCCGTTGCCCGAGCTGGGGTTGGAGGCGCGCGCCGACACCAAGGGGGCGGCCGACGCCGAAAGTCCTTTTGCGCGGCACGCGTTCGGGGCGCACTTCGCGGAGGTCGCCGTGGACACGGTGACCGGAGAGGTGCGGGTGCGCCGGCTGCTCGGGGTGTACGCGGCGGGACGCATCCTCAACCCCCGTACCGCGCGCTCCCAGTTCGTCGGCGGAATGACCATGGGCCTGGGCATGGCGCTGACCGAGGGCAGCACCCTGGACGCCGCCTTCGGCGACTTCACCGAGTCGGATCTCGCGGCCTACCACGTGCCCTCCCACGCCGACGTGCCGGACATCGAGGCGCACTGGATCGACGAGGACGATCCGCATCTCAACCCCCTGGGCGGCAAGGGGATCGGCGAGATCGGCATCGTGGGCACGGCGGCCGCCATCGGCAACGCCGTGCACCACGCCACGGGCGTCCGCTTCCGCGAACTGCCGCTCACCCCCGACCGGGTACTGACGGGCCTGCTGGAGACCCCTCAGCACCCGGTACCGACCGGCTAGCCACCGCTGAGCGGACGTCGGTCCGCAGTGCTCGGCGCCACGGGCGTCCGGCGCGCTCCGCCACTCGGACGCGGCAGCCGCCTCCGATGCGGTATTCCCGCCGGAAACGGGAATCCGGAAACCGAAAGCGGGGAAATCGAGTAGGAGCAGACGCCGCGCGACGGACCATATGGGAGGGCCCGTGGATGCGCCAACCACGCTCGTCGTCGTCGCGGTGCTGGCGGCCGCGGCGCTGTTCGCCGTGGCCGCCGCCGTGCTCGTGCGTCTGGTCCGCGCCCGCCGGGGCCTGAGACGAGCAGGGCTTCCCACCGGGCCGCGCTGGATGTTCTGGGGCGCGGTCCTGTACTTCGTGCTGCCCACCGACGTACTGCCGGACCCCGTCTACCTCGACGACATCGGTGTCCTCCTGCTGGCTCTGCGTTCCCTGCGCCGCGCGCCCGACAATGCGCCCGAAAACGCTGCCGAGCGCCTCCCCGACTGACCGTCCGGGAAGAGGTTTTCACCCCCGCTCGACCCGATCTCCCCTGCTCCGCGCCCTGTTCGGTGTCCAACCCCGCGATGATCACGGAGAGTAAGGAAACCAACCACCCGTTCGATTCGTATAAGTGACTGAAGGACGCACCTATCCAGCACCAAGCAGCGGGCCCGAGTGACGTCGCACAGCGGCACCGCTTGATCGAGGCAGTACCGACGAGGGAGAGACGATGCAACCGTTCACGCTCAACTACGCACGCCCAGCGGCCGAGTTGGAGTACAGCACTCCGTACGCCTATGACCCCGGAATGCAGTTGAACGTAACTCTCGACGGCCGGATCGCCGCTCGTGACCACGCCCTCCTGAGAGAACTCGGGACAACGACCTCGACGGCGGGCTCCAAGACCCACTTCGACGACTGAACACGGGCCGACGAAAATGACCGTGCTCATCCTTACCTGTGAAGAGGACGTCACGGCGGACATGGTGGTCGTGCACCTGAACGCCGCGGGCGTCCCCGTCGTCCGGCTGGACCCGGCCGACCTGACCCACTCCGTCGCGCTCTCCGGCGAGTTCGTGCACGGTGCCTTCCGGGGCCACCTGTCGTCCGCCGGTCGGCTGGTGAGCCTCGACGGGCTGCGATCGGTGTGGGTCCGGCGGCCCGGCACGGCGGCGGCCCGGGCGGCCCAGCCGTCCGCGTGGCTCACGGAGGAGGCCTCGCAGGCGCTGTACGGCATGCTCCGCGGTACCGGGGCGCGCTGGATGAACCACCCGGACGCGTCCCAGCGCGCCCGGCACAAGCCCTGGCAGCTACGGCTCGCGCAACTCAGCGGGCTGCCCGTGCCGGCCACGATCGTCACGACGTTCCCGCAGGCGGCCCGCGAGTTCGCGGACCGCTATCCGGATCTGGTGGTCAAGCCGGTGTCCGGGGCGCATCCGCAGGATCCGCCCCGTGCCGTGCCCACCACCCGGGTCCCGCCGGGCGCGGACTTCGCCGCCGTCGCCTACGGTCCGACGCTGCTCCAGCGCCGGGTGGCCAAGCGGGCCGACATACGGCTGACCGCGGTCGGCGACCGCATCCTGGCCGCCCGCAAGGAGACGACCCCCGGCGGCGACCCCGACGTGGTGGACGTGCGCTACTCGCCCTCCACCACACCGTGGCGTCCCGCCGATGTCCCGCCGCGCCTCGCCGAGGCCGTGCGGAGATATCTGCGGGAGGCCGAACTGGCCTACGGCGCCTTCGACTTCGCGGAGGACGCCGACGGGACGTGGTGGTTCCTGGAGTGCAACCAGTCGGGCCAGTTCGGCTTCGTGGAGGTGGACACCGGGCAGCCGATCGCCCGCACCATCGCGGAGTGGCTGGCCGGGGCGCCTCCGGAGCGCGATGCCCGGCAGGCCGACCGGTGCGGCTCCACCGCCTTGTGAGACGTCCCGGCGCGGCGGGCACCGTGGGGGCGCACCGCCGCGCCGGGTCCGGCTCGGGGCCGCCCTCAGACGGCCAGGGACAGTCCGCTCTCCGGGTCGCGCGCCGGCACCGCCGCCGCGGACTCGAGCAGGGCGTCCGCCGCGGCGACCGCCTCCCGGACGTCGGGCGTGTCCATCAGCACGCACAAGGTGTACGTCACGTCCTTCAGTTCACGAGCCGTCTGCGGCCTGTCCCACTCCGCCTGAGCGATCCTCAGCGTCGCGTACCGGGTCAGCAACGTCCTGGCGACCTTCGGGTCCGGAACGATCACGAGCGCCCCTCTCTCCTGTTTGCGCTGCGTGTGCCCGGACCTGGGCGAATCATGCACGGCGGGCGGGAACGTCACCCGCCGGGGTCATGATCCGGCCACCTGCGCTCACGCGACCTGCCCGCTGTGCAGCTCCGTGTAGGCGCCGCCCCGGTGCAGGAGCTCGTCGTGCGTGCCGGTCTCCAGGATCCGCCCCTCCCCCATCACCACGATCCGGTCCGCGCCGCGCACGGTGGACAGCCGGTGCGCCACCACGAAGGTGGTGCGGCCGCGCAGCAGCCGGGCGAGGGCCTGCTGGACGAGCGCCTCGGACCGGGTGTCCAGCGCGGACGTCGCCTCGTCCAGGACCAGCACCTTCGGGTCCCGGATCAGGGCGCGGGCGATGGCCAGCCGCTGCTTCTGCCCGCCCGACAGCCGTGCCCCGCGCTCCCCGACGAGGGTGTGCAGACCGTCCGGGAGCCGTTCGACGAACTCCAGCGCGTTGGCGTCGCGCAGGGCCGCGCGGACCGTCTCCTCGTCGGTCTCGTCCTCCATGCCGTAGACGACGTTCTCGCGGATGGTGCCGTCGAAGAGGATCGACTCCTGCGGCACGACCGACACGAACCTTCGGTAGGTGCGCAGGTCGAGGGTGTTCATGTCGGTCCCGTCGAGCAGCACCCGGCCCGAGGTCGGCCGGATGAAACCGATGACGAGGCTGAGCACCGTGGACTTGCCCGCGCCGGACGCCCCCACGAGGGCGACCGTCTCCCCCGGTGTGACGGAGAGGGTGAAGTCGCGCACCGCCGGGCTGCCGCTGTCGTAGGCGTAGCCGACGTCCTCGAAGGTCACGGAGCCGTGCAGCGCGGTGAGTTCGGACTTGCCCTCGTTGTCCTCCAGCTCGGGCGCCTGGAGGACCTCGCCGACCGAACGCACCGACTCCAGGCCCTTGGTGATGACCGGGGCCAGCCCGGTCAGGGTGGTGGTGGAGTTGGTGAGGGTGGTCAGGAAGGCGCTCAGCATCACGACGTCGCCGGCGGTGACGCCCCAGACGCCGTAGTACGAGATCAGCGCGGCGCCGGTGAGGACGAGCACCCCGATCACGTTGAGCAGGACCCAGGCCAGCGAGCCGAAGCGGCCGTTGAGCAGGTCGAGCCGCATCCCGGAGGTGAGCAGACGGCTCAGGGTGCCGTCGATGCGGCGCAGCGCCTTGCCCTCGAGCCCGTGGGCGCGGGTGACCGGGATCAGGCGGGTCATCTCGGTGACGCGTGAGGAGAGGGTCTCCACCTCGTGCCGGAAGTCCTCGTTGTGGGTGCGCAGCCGGGCCCTGAGCCGGTCCACGAGGACGGCGGCCACGGGCACCACGACGAGGAAGACGGGCACGAACTCGGGGGTGCGCACGGCGATGATGACGAGGCCGCCGGTGAGCACGGTCAGCGCGCCGAGCCCCTGCTCGGCGGTCTGCTGCACCATCTGCTCCACGGTCTCCACGTCCCGCACCACCTTGGCCTGGAGCACGCCGGCGCTGACCCGGGAGTGGTAGCCGATGGACAGCTGCTGCATCCGGGTGCACAGCGCGGAACGCAGGGTGGTGCCCATGCGGCGGACGCTGCCGTAGAGCAGTCGCACGTAGAGGAGGTGCAGGGGGTAGTTGACCAGCAGGATGAACAGGATGACGCCGGTGCTCGTCCAGAGTCTGCCGATCGGCTGGTGCTGGACGACGGTGTCGATGATGGACGCGGTGATCAGCGGCAGCAGCCAGATCGGGCTGTGCTTGACGGTGAACACGCCGGCCGCGGCGGCGAGGCTGCGCCGGTCGGCGCGCAGGAGGTAGGCGAGGGTGCGGATCGGGTGCTCGCCCCGGTAACGGTGGTCGAGCGGTCTTTCGTACGACGACGCCATGGACGGCGGTCCTCCTGGTGGTCGTGTCAGAGGGCGGCGTCCAGCTCGGCGAGTTCGGCGGCGGTGAGGACGAGGTCCGTCGCGGCGAGGGAGTCGAGGATCGTCTCGGGGCGGCTGGCGCCGGGAATGGGCACCACGACCGGTGACCTGGCGAGCATCCAGGCCAGGCACACCCGTTGCGGGCTGACCCCGTGGGCCTCGGCCACATGGGCGAACGGGGCGTAGGAGGAGCCCAGTTCGCGGGCCCGGGAGATGCCGCCGAGCGGGCTCCACGGCAGGAACGCGATGCCGAGTTCGTCGCACAGACGCAGTTCGGGCTCGCTGGAGCGGAAGGCCGGGGAGAACTGGTTCTGCACGGCGACCAGGCGCCCGCCGAGGATGTCGTTCGCCTGCCTGATCTGCTCGGGGTTCGCGTTGGAGATGCCGGCGGCCCGGATCTTGCCCTCGTCCAGCAGCTCCCGTACCGCGCCGACGGACTCTTCGTAGGGGATCCGCGGGTCGGGGCGGTGGAACTGGTAGAGGCCGATGGCGTCCACGCCGAGCCGGCGCAGCGACGCCTCGCAGGCCGCCCTGAGGTGTGCGGGGCTGCCGTCCAGGGTCCAGCTGCCGTCGCCGGGGCGCAGATGGCCGCCCTTGGTGGCGACCAGGACGTCCCGTCCCCGGTGGTGGCCGGCGAGGGCCTTGGCGATCAGGGTCTCGTTGTGGCCGACCTCGTCGGCGTGGAGGTGGTAGGCGTCCGCGGTGTCGATCAGGGTGACACCGGCGTCCAGTGCGGCGTGGATCGTGGCGAGGGACCGGGTCTCGTCCGGTCGTCCTTCGATCGACATGGGCATGGCGCCGAGGCCGATCGCACTGATGTCCAGGTCACCGATACGGCGGGTCTGCATGGGCTCGCGACCTCTTTCGGATGCGGGCGGGCAGGGGGAAGTCCGGTGCACCGGAAGGTGATCGCGGTGCACCGGACGTCCTCCAGCCTGGCCCCGCCGTCGGCCGCGGGTCCAATGGAGATAAGCGAACGCATTCAGCAGCACGGCCGCTGAATCACGGGAGTGCGGGTCAGGAGCGGTTCGCCAGGTACTCCGTCACGCCCGGCGCCTCATGCGCGTCCTCCACGCCCACCAGGCCGCCGACCGCCTTCGCGTCCGGCTTGAGCACATAGGTCGACAGGGCGGCGGGCCGGGACACGTCGGAGAAGTCCTGCGGGGAGCCGAGTCCGGTGTCGACGCTCTTCTGCCCGCGGTGCGCCTTCACCACGTCCTCCCGGGCGAGGCTGCCGGCCGCGCAGGCCTTCTTCAGGTCGGCGCCCAGCAGTTGGGCGGCGTTGTAGCCGGACAGCACCCCGGAGTCCACCGGGGAGGCCGGGTACTTCTTCCCGTACGCGGTCACCATCTTCTGGACACCGGGCAGGTCCGAGCTGACGGCGGGCGCCGCGCTGACCACGTTCAGCATGCCCAGCAGGGCCGGTGCCGCGGGCGTCTTCAACAACTGTGGCGCGAAGCCGGGTGCGCTGCTGACGACGGGCACCTTCAGTCCGCGGGAGGCGGCGACACCGACCAGGGAGGCCGTCTGGGCCGGGCCGGCGCTGATCAGGACGGCCTTCACGCCTGCCTTGCTCAGCGCCGACACCTGAGCGGTCAGATCCGTGTCCGTCGCCTTGATCTTCTGCGGGACGATCTTCAGCCCGGCCTTTTCGGCCGCCCAGGTCGAGCCCTCCAGGGCGTTGGCGCCGTAGTCGCCCTCGAAGTAGACGTGTCCGATGGAGTCACCCTTGGCGAGGCCCTTGGTGCGGGTGAGGAAGTCGACGGCCGCGAGCATGTCGACGTCGTAGGTGGTGCCCATGACCTGGACGGAGTCCTTGCCCAGCAGGGAGGCCGCCCAGGCCTGCGGGAAGGTGAGCAGGTGGTCGCTCTCGATGTCGTCGAGGAGGGCGGCGACGACGGGGGATCCGATGACCTGCGGCAGCGCGACCACGTCCGGGGAGAGGTCGGCGTAGGCGGTGACCGCCTTCTGCACGTCGTAGCCATGGTCCTTGACGACGATCTCGACCTTGCGGTCGCAGATGCCGCCGGCCGCGTTGGTCTCGTCGGCCCACATCTGCTGGGCCTGCACGATGCTCTTGCCGAGGGTGGCGTAGGGGCCCGTCAGGTCGGTGAGGGCGCCGAGTCTGATGGTCTTCGCGGTCACCCCCGGGCCGGACTTGACGCCGTCGGCGCTGTCGGAGCCGCCGTCGCCGTCCGCCTTGGAGCTGCATCCGGTGGCCGCGACGAGCAGGGCCGCGAGCGCGGCGGCGAGAAGGGTTCCGGGGACGCGGTGTCTGTGGTGCGTGCGGTTCACGGGGTGGGCTCCTTGGTTCGGACGGCGGAGGCGGATGGACGGGTGGCGGGCGCCGGGGCCGGGTCGGCGGGGCGCAGACGGGTGCGGACGCGGCGGGTGATGCCGCGCAGTCCGTCGGGGGCGTACAGCAGGACCAGGACGATCGCCGCGCCGTAGAGGTAGCGGGCCGCCTCGGTCGGGCCCACCCCGCCTTCGGTGGTGCCGGGGGCGGTCACCAGGGGCAGCTGGTCGGCGTAACGGGTCATCAGCAGGGGCAGCGCGGTGACGAAGACGGCGCCCGCGGCTGCCCCGGCCACCGAGCCGAGGCCGCCGATCACGATCATCGCCAGGTAGTCGACCGAGAGGGCCAGGCCGAAGTAGTCGGGGACGACCCGCCGGAAGGCCAGCGCGAGCAGCACCCCCGCGAGGCCCGCGTACATCGACGACACGACGAAGGCCGCCGAGCGGTGGCGGGCGACGTCGACGCCCATCACCGCGGCCGCCGTCTCGCTGTCGCGCAGGGCCGCGAGGGCGCGCCCCGGGCGTCCGCGCAGCAGGCCGCGCGCGGTCCACCAGGTGACGGCCAGCAGCGCGAGGCCGAGGAACCACAGGCGCTCCTCGGCGCCGAACGGCACGCCGAGGACGACGAGTCCCGGGTCGTCGTCGGTGAAGGAGAACCCGCCGATGCTCAGCGGGGGCACGGAGCGGCCGTTGAACCCGCCCGTGACGGAGTCGGCGGTGAGCAGCACGTGGTGGCCCAGGAAGACCAGGGCGAGCGTGGCGACGCCCAGGTAGATGCCGCGCACGCGCCCGGCGACGGGACTGAACAGTCCGCCCGCCGCCCCGGCGAGCAGCACGGCGAGGACCGCGGCGAGCGCGGTCGGCAGTCCCGGGCCGGGTTCTCCGGCCAGCCAGGTGTAGCCGTAGGCGCCCACGGCGAGGAAGAAGGCGTGCCCCAGGGAGAGCTGGCCGGCGGTGCCGGTGAGCAGGCCGAGGCCGACGGCGCCGATGGCGGCGGCCATCGAGAACAGGCCGATGCGCAGCCAGAAGGCGTCCAGGTAGAAGGGCGGCGCGCACAGGAGGAGCGCGGCCAGGAGCACGACGGCGCCCTTGGGGATCCGCTCAGACACGAGCCGCTCCCTTCGCGCCGAACAGTCCGGTGGGCCGCACCAGCAGGACGGCCACCATGACGGCGTACGGGGCGACGTCGCCGAACCCCTCGCCCAGCACGTGCAGTTCGGACTGGTAGCCGGCTGCCAGGGCCTCGGTCAGGCCGATCAGCAGGCTGCCGGCCAGGGCGCCGGGTGGAGAGGTCAGGCCGCCGAGGATCGCCGCCGGGAAGGCCTTGAGGGCGATCTGACCGGTGGTCCGTTCCAGCCCGGGGGCGGGGAACGCGGCGAGGAACACGGCGGCCAGCGCGGCCAGGGCGCCGGCCAGGCACCAGGCGAGCATGCGCACCCGGCTGAGCCGTACACCCATCAGCGCGGCGGCCTCCGTGTCCTCCGCGGCGGCCCGCAGGGCGAGGCCCCAGGACGTGTAGCGGAACAGGGCGAAGACGGCGCCGATGGCGAGCGCGGAGACGGCGATCGCGGCGAGCCGGCTGTCGGCGACGGTCACCGAGCCGAGGCGGGTGACCGAGTCGCCCCACGGGTCGCCGAGGGGCAGCAGGTCGCCGCCGATGCGCCGGGAGAGGTCGGTGAGCAGCACGATGTCCACGCCGATGGTGACGATGGTCTGCACATGGGCGGCCTGCGGGTCGGGGTCGCCGCGCTGGAGCAGCAGCCGGTCGAGGGCTCCGGCGAGCGCCGCGGTCGCCAGGACGGCCACCGCGAGGGCGCCGGCGAAACCGAGGTCGTCGTGGAGGACGGCGACGAGGTAGCCGCCGAACAGCAGCAGCGATCCGTGGGCGAAGTTGAGCACCCCCGACGCCTTGAAGATCACGACGAAGCCGAGCGCTACCAGTGCGTAGACCGCGCCGAGCGCGAGCCCGGTGAGGATGCTGTCGAGGAAGGCGGTCATACGGGGTCCCCTTCGGAGTCGGTTTCCTCTTCGAGGGCGGTGCCCTGTTCGGTGGTGCCCTCCGCGGGGGTGTCCTCCCCGGGGGTGCCGAGGTAGGCGCGCAGTACTTCGGGATGGCGGCGGACCTCGTCGGGGGTGCCGTGGGCGATGCACCGGCCGAAGTCGAGCACCGTGACCTCGTCGGCGAGGCGCATCACGAGGCCCATGTCGTGCTCCACCAGCAGGACGGACAGGCCGAGTTCCGCGCGGACGGTGTCGATCACCTCGGCCGTCCGGGCGCGTTCGGCGCCGTTCATGCCGGCCACCGGCTCGTCGAGCAGCAGGACGCGCGGCTCGAGACAGAGGGCTCGGGCGAGCTCCACGCGTTTGCGGTCGCCGTACGACAGCAGGGCGACGGGCGTCTCGAAGCGGGCCGCCAGTCCGGTGAGTTCGGCGATCTCCCGGGCCCGGGCGAGGTGGGCGCGCTGTTCGCGCACCGCTCGGGGCAGCCGGAGGGCGGTCGCGGCGAAGCCCGCGTGGGAGAGGACGTGCCGGCCGAGCATGAGGTTGTCGGCGACGGTGCCCTCGGTGGTGACGATGTTCTGGAAGGTGCGGGCCACGCCGAGGGCGGCGATCCGGTGGGGCGCGAGTCCGGTGAGTGTCTCGTCGCCGAGCCGGACCTGTCCGGACGCCGGGCGGTACAGGCCCGACAGGACGTTGAAACAGGTGGACTTCCCGGCGCCGTTGGGGCCGATCAGGGCGTGCACGGAACCCGGGGCGACGGTGAACGACACCGTGTCCAGCGCGGTCAGGCCGGCGAAGCGCACGGTCACGTCCTGAACCCGGAGTTCGGGAGGTGCTGCCGCGAGACGGCCGGGAGCGGTGGCGGTGGTGGGGCGCAGGCTCACGCGGCCCCCTGGTCGCCCGCGTCGTCACCGAGGTAGAGGCGCCGTACCGCATCCGTGCTCGCGAGGTCGTCGGCCGGGCCGGACAGCCGGACCTCGCCCACTTCCAGGACGTAGGCGTGGTCGGCGAGGGACAGCGCCATGCCCGCGTTCTGTTCGACCAGCAGGACGGCCGTGCCCTGGGCGTTGATCTCGCGGATCACCTCGGCGATCCGGAACACCATGCGCGGGGCCAGGCCGAGGGAGGGCTCGTCGAGCAGGAGCAGCCGTGGCGCGGCCATCAGTGCCCGGCCGATGGCCAGCATCTGCTGCTCTCCCCCGGACAGCAGACCGGCCGCCTGCCGACCGCGTTCGGCGAGCACGGGGAACAGTGTGTACACGCGGTCGCGGGCCTCCCTGACCTGTTCGGGCGCCCTTCGGCCGAGGCCGAGGCCACCGGAGCGCAGGTTCTCCTCCACGGTCAGGCCGGCGAAGACCCGGCGGCCCTCCGGGACCTGGACGACGCCGGCCCGCACCGCCGCCACCGGGTCACGGCCGTCCAGGACCGTGTCTCCGTAGCGGACGAGGCCGGCCGTGACGGTGCCGCGGTGCAGGCGCAGGGTGCCCGACACCGCCCGCAGCAGCGTGGACTTGCCGGCGCCGTTGGCGCCCAGCAGCGCCACGACCGCGCCGTGCGGGACGGTCAGGGACACGGAGCGCAGGGCTGACAAGGCCCGCCCGTACGTCACGTCGAGACCCTCGACGTGCAGCGCGGGCCGCTCCTGCGGGGGTACTCCGGGCATCGCGGCTCCTCGGATCCGTACCGGCGGGCACGGAGTTTCGGGGGAAGGGGAGCTCACGACAGCACGACGGAGGAGGGGCGGTACAGGCACGGACGCGGGGTCGCTGCGCCACCCCAACGGGAGGTCGGCGGGGTTGTGCGGGTGCCCAGGGAGATGGGCCGCGGGTAGCCGCGGGCGGGCGGGGCCCGCTCCTCAGGTGAGCGGGCCCAGGACACCGTCTTCGTCGCCGATCCGGCGATGGCGGACGGGAGCGTGGCGATGCCCACAAGCCCGTGAAGGGGGTCTGTCCACCGGACTCTCGCGACGGCCCTTGAGGCGGGTGCCGGAGACGACGGGTGACTCGCCGGCCTGGCCGAGCCCAGCAGCCCTGCGGGCCGGGCCGGCCCCGGGCCGCGGCGCGGGCCGCGGGCCGCGGGTGTGGGTCGCGGCGCGGGTCGTGGGTGTGGGTCGCGGCGCGGGTCGAGGGTCGCGGCGCGGGTCGTGGGCCGCGGGTGTGGGCCGCGGGTCGCGGCGCGGGCCGCGGGTGTGGGTCGCGGGTCGCGGCGCGGGCCACGGGTGTGGGTCGCGGGTCGCGGCGCGGGCCACGGGCCGCGGGTGTGGGCCGCGGGTCGCGGCGCGGGCCGCGGGTGTGGGTCGCGGGTCGCGGCGCGGGCCACGGGCCGCGGGTGTGGGCCGCGGCGCGGGTCGCGGGCCGCGGGTGTGGGCCGCGCCGCGGGTCGAGGGCCGCGGGTCGCGGGTGTGGGTCGCGGCGCGGGTCGCGGCGCGGGTCGAGGCGCGGGTCGCGGGTCGCGGGTCGCGGGTCGCGGGTCGCGAACGGTCCCCCCGTCGGCGCACTTCGGGCATCATGCCGCTCGGCCGCCGTTGCTCAGCCCGTCCACGTCCGGCTGGCTGCGGATCGCCGGCGGACACGCCCGGCGCGGCCGGTCGCTGTCGACGTGCCGTTCGTGCCGTTCACGCCTTTCGTGCCGGTGGCACGGAACGCGGAACCGAAACGGGTGCCGCCGCACACGGCGGCGGCACCCGTGATCATCGGTCCGCGGTCCCTATTTCGCGCGTCGCGCCTTGCTCTTGCGGCCGTCGGGCCACAGGCGTGGCTTCCTCTTCGCCGCGAGGTCCTCCATCCAGCCGGTCGCGAGGATCATCACTCCGATGAGGGGCCAGACCAGCGCGAACATCCACAGCATGTACGTGGAGTCGAGGGTGGCCGTGGCGCTCCGGCTCTCCATGAAGGGGAGCCCGTACGCCAGGTCGATGATCGGGACCGTGGCCATGATCAGCAGGTTGTGCCACAGGTAGATCGTGACGGCGCGGTTGTTCGAGAGCGTGATCAGCCTGTCCCAACGGGCCAGTCCGCGCGGGAGTTCCTGCCACGAGGGCGAGTACTGGAGCAGGATCACCACGAACCCGAAGGACCAGGCGGCCTGGGCCAGCGGGATGTCGTTGAGGTCCCAGCCGTCCGGTCCCAGGTGCCCCGAGGCCCACCACAGGCCGAAGGCCATCACGAGTACGGAGCAGGAGACCGCCGCGTAGCGGGGTATCCGCGCGAGCAGCCCCTCCTGGTGGGCGAAGCCCAGGACCCAGCAGCTGCCGTAGACGGCGAAGTCGCTGACCGCGTTGCCGGTCTCGCCGGGTATGGACACCAGGCCGGTGCCCACCACCGCCGTCAGCGCGAGCGGCGCGAACAGCGTGGCCCAGGGCGCTCGGCGGAACGCCCGGAGCAGCAGCGGCGAGGCGAGCACGAACCACAGGTAGGCCCGCAGGTACCAGAGCACACCCGCCGCCTGGACCGCCCAGGTGTTCTCCAGCAGGCCGGACTTGGAGCCGATGTCCCAGGGGAACGGAGGCGCGCCCAGCGGGACGATGTAGTTGAGCAGTTCGACGACGCCCAGGGCGCCCCCGTGGTCGGGGTCCTTCAGCGGGTTCCAGCCGCCGGCGAACATCAGCGTCAGGACGGCCGCGCCGAACAGCCACAACGGCGGCAGCAGTCGCCGGACGCGGTCCCGGATCACGCCCAGTGGCGGACGCTTCAGCGAGCGCGCCATCAGCGAGCCCGCCAGGGCGAACATGACGCCCATGGACGGGAACAGCACGGTGAGCCAGGCCCAGCCGAACAGGTGGTAGACGACCACACGGACCAGGGCGATCGTGCGCAGCAGGTCGAGGTAGCGGTCGCGTCCCGGCTTCTTCGCGCCGATCGTGCCCCCGGCCCCGGCCGTGGCGGGTGGTTCCGGGAGGCCTTGCGCGGTCCGCTGCTGAGGGACGCCGAAGGCCGGTGTCCGGTCGGGACCTGCGTTCGTCCCGGTCGGGTAACCCTGGGTCATGCGACGGGCCTCCGGTCGTTGGTGCTGCCGACGTGCTGACGAGGCGCCGGGCCGCCGGGCGCCTCGACGGCGCCGGTGCGGCGCAGCTTCTGCCAGCGCAGCCGGCCGCCGGTGAGGGCGGTGATCCAGGACTGGAGCAGCACGACGTACATGAGCTGGCGGTAGAGGATCTGCTGGAGGGGCAGCGAGATCAGGTGGGTCATGCGTTCGCGGTCGAGCCGGAAGGCGTAGGCCGCGCACACCGCCTGGACGGCGAGGACGCCCAGCCAGGCCACGATCGTCTTCTGGGTGGGACCGAAGACCACTCCGTAGAGGAGGAAGACGTCGATGAGCGGGGCCAGCAGCGGGGCCAGGACCATGAACAGCGAGACGAACGGCAGACCCACGCGGCCGAACCGGCCGGACGGGCCGCGCTCGAAGACCGCCCGGCGGTGCTTCCAGATCGCCTGCATGGTGCCGTACGACCAGCGGTAGCGCTGGGACCACAGCTGCTGCACGGACTCCGGGGCCTCGGTCCAGGCGCGCGCCTTCTCCGCGTAGACCACCTTCCAGTTGTCTCGGTGCATGGCCATGGTGATGTCGGTGTCCTCGGCGAGCGTGTCGTCGCTCATGCCGCCGACCCGCTCCAGGGCCGTGCGCCGGAAGGCGCCGACCGCGCCGGGGATGGTGGGCATGCAGCCCAGGACGTCGTACATCCGGCGGTCGAGGTTGAAGCCCATCACGTACTCGATGTGCTGCCAGGCGCCGATCAGCGAGTCCCGGTTGCCGACCTTGGCGTTGCCGGCCACGGCGCCGACCTTCGGGTCGCCGAAGGGCTGCACCAGTTCGCGGACGGTGGACGGCTCGAAGACCGTGTCGCCGTCCATCATCACGATGAGGTCGTACCGGGCGTTGGCGATGCCCCGGTTGAGGGCCGCGGGCTTGCCGGCGTTGAGCTGGCGGACGACCCGGACGTTCGGCAGGCCCATGGCCTCCACGATCAGCGCGGTGCCGTCGGAGGAACCGTCGTCGATGACGAGCACCTCGATGGGGTGCTCACTCGCCATCAGCGAGCGGACGGTGTTCTCGATGCACTTGGCCTCGTTGTACGCCGGAACCAGCACCGACACCGGTTCGGTGACCGGCGGGCCCCAGCCGAATCCGGGGCGGCGCACCCTGCGGGCGTGCAGGGCGGACAGCAGCAGCATGAGCACGAACCGGCTGATGACCAGGACACCGATCACCGAGAGGCCGACCACCAGTACCCCGGTGATGTTCTCGGCGGCCCCGACGAGGAAGATCCACGCCTTGCCCTTCCACAGGTCGAGGCCGGTGACGGGGGTGTGTGCGCTGGGCGCGCCGAGGGCCTCGGTGAGGTTCTCGAACTCGTAGCCACGGGACTTCAGCTCGGGCAGGAACCGGTCCAGCGCCTGGACCGTCTGGTGGCGGTCGCCGCCGGAGTCGTGCATCAGGACGATCGCGCCCTCGCCGCCCTTGGGCGTGGCGCGCCTGATGATCTCCTCGACGCCGGGCTTCTTCCAGTCCTCGCTGTCGGTGTTGTTGACGACGGTCAGGTAGCCGAGTGAGCCGATGTACTCGGTGACCGGCCAGGACTTGTCGTCCATCGCGTCGGCGAAGGACGAATACGGCGGACGGAACAGCGAGGTGCGGATGCCCGCCGCGCCGGCCAGCGCGAGCTGGTTCTGCGACAACTCCCAGGAGATACGTTTCTGCGACTGGAAGGACAGGTCGGGGTGGTTGAAGGTGTGCAGGCCGACCTCGTGGCCCTCGTCGACCATGCGCTGGACCAGGTCCGGGTAGCGGGAGGCCATGGTGCCGGTGACGAAGAAGACGGCGTGCGCGCGGTGCTTCTTGAGCACGTCCAGGACCTTGGGGGTCCAGACCGGGTCCGGGCCGTCGTCGAAGGTCAGGACCAGACGGTGGTCGGGCACCTCGCGGCTGGCGCTGCGGCCGCCGCGGCTGTCGATGACCGGGCCACCGTCCAGGATCTCCTCGGGCACCTTGTCGGCGGCCGCCTCGGGCTGGACGCGATGGTCGGCGAGGATCTCGCTGTGGACGTAACCGCGCACCATCAGCATCGCCATCATGGCGACGAGGACGAGGCTCGGCAGCATCAGGCGCATCGGTACGCGGCGGCGCCGGGCGGCGCTGTCACGGGCCGCGGCTGCGGCCCTGCGACGGCGGGCGGGGAATGCCATCGGAAGGTGTGCTCCAGAACGGGACAGGAAGGGAAGTGAGCGGGGCTGAGCGGAGAGAAGTGAGCGGGGGGAAGTGAGCCGGCGGGGCCGAGCGGAGAGAAGTGAGCGGGGGGCCGAGCGGAGAGGAGTGAGCGGGGGGGCCGAGCGGAGGGGCTGGGCGGAGGGAAGGGAGCGGGGGGCCGAGCGGAGGGAAGTGAGCGGGGGCGCCGAGCCGAAGAGGTGTCAGCCGACGGAGGACACGGAGTTCGCCTCGCCGACGATCTCGCCGGTTCCCCCGGTGTCCTCGACGGCGCTCGGCGAGGCGCTCCCGCCACTGTCGGGCTGGCTCGCCTCGGGCGAGGCGACGGCGGAGTCCGACGCGGCCGGGCTGGCCGCGGTCGCCGTGGCGGTGGGGTTCACGGTCGTCGTCCCGGTGGACGCCTCGGGCAGCGCGGACGCCTCGAGCCCGCCGGGGCTCGCGGCGGCACCGGGCACGTCGGTGGCGCCACCCATGGACGATGCCGTCGGGACGGAATCCGACGAGCCCGCGTTCGGCGCGGCGCTGTCCGAGCCCGAGGGGCTCTCCGAGACCGCCGGCACGGACGAGGTCTCGACCTTCCCGGCGGGCGTGTCGTCGTCCTGTCCCGGCAGGGGCAGCCAGGGTGCGCTGGAGTTGCCGGAGACGAGAGTGGCGACGATGACGAGGGCGTACACGGAACAGGCGACGCCGACGGCCACGCCGAGCCGGCGCAACCGGCGGCTGCGGCGACCCGACTCGTCGACGAAGACAGGTGTGCCGGGGGCGGCCTGGGATTCGTGCCGGCCGCCGAAGGCACCTGCCGTGGACGCCGGGTCGATGCCCGCGAGCTGGACGGTCAGTTCGTCCGCGTCGTGGAGGGACTCGGCCGTGCCGACGTCCGTGAAGACCGGGTACACCGCGGTGCCGCCGGACAGGGGGGCCGTCGCCTCGGTGCGCGCGGAACCGGGTTCGTTCGCGGCCTCCCAGAAGCTGCCGGCTCGTACCCTTCTCGCCTGAATGCCGGTTCTGCGCCCGGCGAACAGAGTGCCGTCGGGCCCGGATGTATCGTCCGACCCTTCAGGTTGGGCGTCATCCAGCCAATGTTCCACTTACCCAACCCCCACGAGACTGCTGCGGGGGTGCGCAGACGATGTCAAGCACACGCCGACCGGACCAGGCCCCACCTGGTCCGAGCGCCCCCCAAATAGTTGATGCTTGGACCGTGACTATAACTCACCTAGTGAAAGCGTGAAATTTGTGTCAGAAGTGTGAAGAAGTTGGTCTGATGACGGTGACTGAAAATGATCCTCGCACAATCGTCCGGCACGGATGCATACCCATCTCACAAGGCGGACGAGATACGCGGGTGACGCATCGCCGACTGATCGGTGATTCGGGTCATCAGCCGTTTGTCGTGCCATAACACCGACGGCCGGTGCTCAGCGGGTGCGCAGGCCCCGTGCCGTCAGGGCGAGGCTGATCTCCACCAGGTCGGCCGGCCGGGACAGGGAACGGCCCGTCAGCTGCTCGTAACGGCGCAGCCGGTTGAGGACGGTGTTGCGGTGGCAGTACAGCCGCTCCCCCGCCCGCTGGGCGGAGCCGTCGCAGGCCAGCCAGGTAACCAGGGTGTCGAGCAGGACGGCCTCGTCGGCGGGTTCCAGACCGCTCAGCGGCCCGAGCATCCGCTCGACCAACGCCGCACCCAGGTCGGGGGTGGAGACCACCAGTGCGGCCGGGAGGTGCTCGGTCAGCCGGATCGTGCCGCCGGTCCGCGGGCACATGTCCAGCGCGATGTCCGCGAGGCGGCGAGCGTCCCCGACCGCGGCCAGTCCCGACACCGCCGTGCTGACCCCGGTCCGTGCGCTGCCGTGAGCCGACGGGACGGCGGACGGCGGGCACTGCGAGCGGGAGTCCGGACTCCCGCTCTCACTCCCGACCTCGCCCTCGCCCTCACCCCCGCCCTCACCCAGGAGGACGATGCCGTAGTCCACCTCCACCCCCGTGTGCCAGTACACGCGCCTGCCTCGACCGTGGGCGGCTCGGGCCCCGGCGCCGTCGGAAGGACAGCCGGCCGTCACCGCCACGACGACGTACCGGCCCTCTTCGGGGAGGTCCAGCGCGTGGGCGGTCTCGGGCAGGTCCGCGATCCGGCTGGCACCGTCGAGCAGGGCGCCGGCCAGCACCCGCAGCCGGTTCTCGCGCCGCCACGCGAGCTGCCGTTCGACCTGCCGGTAGGCGTCCGCGACGAGGGTGCAGTGCTCGTCGACGAAGTTCCACACGTCGGCGGCGATGTGCACGAGCAGCCGCACGTCCTCGGGAGCCGTGCGGCAGGTCTCCTCGATGAGGCCCTGCCACACCAGGGACCCGCCCAGCCGGAACGCGTGCAGCAGGGCGTCCAGCGGGAGGCCCTGCTCCGCGCGGGTCGCGCCGATCTTCCACGAGCAACGGCGGGCCGCGTCCCGGCTGCCGCGCGGGTCGATCAGCGAGGACACGCTGTGCCGCAGCGAGCGGTGCACCTCCTGCCAGGTGGCGGCGGGATCGCTCGTCACGGCCGCGCGGTAGGCGGGCTCCTGGTCCTGGAGCGCGGCCACCAGCCGGTCGGTGAGATCGGCCAGGTCCGCCAGGAGCACCCGGGCGGCGCGGTGCAGGACCCGGAGGGCGTCGGCGTCGATCAGCGACCGGACGTGCGGCGGATGCGGCCGGGGTCCGGGGGCCGCCGGTGCGCCGGCCGCGGGTCGGAAGACGGTCCGTGACCGTAGGGCCTGATGCATCGCGGTCCTCCCCCGGGGCAGTGTCCAGCCGTCCGACTCGTCCTGCCACGAAGGATGGCATACCGTCCGGTCGGTCCCTAGGGGTGTGCACCATTGTTTTCGCTCCGATCAACCCTCCTGTCCGGCCTTCTCGACCATGCGCACCAGTTCGACGCGGGAGCGCACGCCCAGCGCCGCGAAGACCTTCCGCAGGTGGTAGTCGACGGTTCGGGTGCTGACCGAGAGGGTCAGCGCCACCTCCCGGTTGGTGGCGCCCTCGGCGACGCACCGGGCGATCCGCAGCTGCTGCGGTGTCAGTCCGTCGAGCCCCGGCCCCAGCCCCATCGCTCTCACTCCGCCGCCCGGCGCCACGCCGCCCGCCCGCAGTTCGGCGCGGGCCTGGTCCGCCCAGGCCCGCGCGCCGCAGCGTTCGAACCCGACCAGGGCGGCGCCGAGGCGGTCGCGGGCCTCGCTCAGCCGGCGGCGCCTGCGCAGCCACTTGCCGTGCAGCAGTTCGGTGCGGGCACGTTCGAAGTCGCCGCCGCCGGCCGCGTCGTGCAGGTCGAGCGCGCGGCGGTACAGGGCGTCGGGCCGGTCCGCCGCGGCCAGCAGCGCACGGCAGCGCGTCAGTTGGGCGGGGGCCTGCGGGTCGGCGCCGAATCCGGCCCACCGGGCGAACTCCTCGACGACCTCGGTGACGCCGTCGTCGGCCCGTCCGGTCGAGGCGGCGGCCTCCACGAAGCAGGGCACGGCGAGCATCCACACCGCGAAGTGGCCCCTGCGCGGCCCCGGGCGCACGAGGGGTCCGAGCCGGTCCGTGGCCTCCCGGGGGCGCCCGCGGGCGAGGTCGGCGCGGGCCGCCGCCCACTCCGCCAGCGTCGCGGCCTGGACGAGGCCGTGCCGCCGGGCCGTGGCCAGCGCGATATCCACGTGGCCGGCGACCTCCTCCGGAGCGCCCTCGATCGACGCGGCGAGGGCGAGTACCGCGTGGTGGTGGGCGGCCGTGTTGCGCTGCCCCGCGCGGTGCGCGGCCCGCAGTCCCTCCTCCGCGTGGGTCCTGGCCAGCGCGTGCCGTCCGGCGCGCAGCTCGGCGTAGGCGAGGTACTCCCGGGCCCGCGCGAGGGCCGCGGGGGTCCCGGGGGTACGGGCGGCGGCCAGGGCCCGCGCCCCGGCGCGGCGGGCGGCCACGAGGTCGCCCAGCAGCAGGGCGGCGGCGGCCGCGCGCAGCGCGGTGTCCGGCTCGTCGGCCCCGCCCGCGCTCTCCACACCACCCGCAGCCTCCACACCACCCGCAGTCTCCGCGTCCTCCACCAGCCGCCGCAGAGGCTCCGCCGCCTGCGCGAACTGCCCTTCGAGCAGGGCCCGGAGGCCGATGCGATAGCCACGCAACACGGCACTGCTGCCTGCACACACCGGCACACCCCTGTGCGCCGGTCCGCCTCGAGACCCCGGCGGGTCCTCCGGAAGGTCCCGGGAGGGCCGGGTGCCGGGCCGTAAGTCGATACCCGGGGTACCGTCCTCGCCACCCAGCAGGTGCCGGCTGCCCGAGGCGTCGCCCGGCGGCCCCGGCCGGTCCGCCGGGAGATCCCCGAACCGGGTGTCGGGCTGCGCGTCCGTGTCCGGGGAGCCGTTCGCGCCGCCCGGCAGGTCCTGGTGGCCCGGGGCGTCGCCCGGGGGGCCCGGCCGGTCCACCGGAAGGGCCGCGAGTGGTCTGGCGTCGGGCCGCGCGTCGGAATCCGGGAGGCCGTCCTCACCGTGGCCCGGCAGGTGCAGGCGCCCTGGGGCGGCATCCGGAAGCCCTGGCCGGTCCGCCGGAACGTCCCCGAACGGCCGGGGGCCGGGCCGCGCGTCCGTGTCCGGGGAGCCGTTCCCGCCGCCCGGCAGGTCCTGGTGGCCCGGGGCGTCGCCCGGGGGGCCCGGACGGGTCGGCGGAACGTCCTGGGACGGGCTGGTGTCGGGCCGTGCGTCGGGGGTCGGGGAGTTGTCGCCGGCGCTCAGGAGGTGCAGGCAGCCCTGGGCGTCACCCGCTGCCCAGGCGGCGTCCACCGCGGCCAGGAGGGCCGATTGGGCCTGTCGTGGGGACGACGCGGAGAGCAGGCGGGCTGCCAGGAGCAGGGATGCGCGGGCCTCGTCGACTGCGCCGTCGTACAGGACCGTGGTGCCGCGGACCAGTTCGACGCGGCCGCGCAGCGCCGTGGGCGCCGCACTGTCCCGGGCCCCGTCGAGCAGCCGCAGGGCCCGGTGCGTGCGGCCGCCGAGCAGGGCCTGCTCGGCGGCGGCCGTGTACCACTCCGCGCGCCGGGTGCCGTCCTCGGCCAGCTCGGCGGCATGGGCGTACGCCGCGCACCGCAGGCTCCGGGGATGCGCCTGGTCACCGGCCGCCGCAGCCAGTTCGGTCGCCGTCCCGCGCCGGGCCACGGTGGCGGACCGGGCCCGGTGCAGCAGGGCGTGCAGGCCTGCGGCTCCCGCGTCCTCCAGTGCCCGGGCCAGCGCGCGGTGCGCGGCACGGCGCCGTTCGGGCCGCGCACCGGCGTACACCGCGCGGCGCAGCAGCTCGCTGTGGAACCCGACCTCGCCGTCGGCCAGGACGAGCACCTCGGGCAGCGGATCGAAGGGAGGTGCGGACTCCGCGCCGGGACGCGTCCCCCGCAGGTGCTCCGCACCCCGCCGCGCGAGTGCCAGGCCGATCCGGGTGTTCTCCGTGTCGTCCGTGTCCCGTACGGCCGCCGCGACCGTCAGCAGCAGGTCCTCCTGCGCGGGCGTGAACCCGGTCAGGAAGCCGCCGGCCAGGCCGGTCAGGAGCTCGGCGTCGGCCGGCGGGCCGGGCAGCCTCCGGTGACCGCGGATCTGGGCGGGCGACAACCGCCGGACCATCGCCAGCAGCAGGGTCGGACTGCCCTCGGCCGCGTCCACCAGGTCGTCGCGCACGGCCCGGTCGAGGGCCCCGCCCGTCGCCTCGTCGAGGAGCGCGGCCGCCTCCGCCGGGGAGAGCGGGTCGATGCGGACCACCGGCAGCGCGGCGAACTCCCGGTCGACCGGGCGGTGTCCGGACACGCTCAGCAGCACGCTCACCCGGCCGTTCCCGCGCAGGCGCTCGGCGGTGCGGCCCACTGCGGCCCTGGTGGGGGCGTCCCACAGATGCGCGTCGTCGACGCACACCAGCAGCGGCGTGCCGGTGGAGGCGGCCCGCAGGGCGTCGAGGAGTAACGCGCAGGGCGGCCCAGCGGCGGACCACGGGTCCGCCGGTGCGCCGAGGACGCGCAGCAGCGCGCGCAGACCCCCGAGGGGTACGGCCGACGCCGCCCGGTCGGCCCGAACACCGACCACGAACGCGGCCGGGCACGAGCGGGCGGCGCGGGCCAGGAACGCCGTGCGGCCGCAACCGGGTTCACCGGTCACCACCCGCACACCGCCGCCGGCGGTCGTCTGTCCGGTCATTCCCGTGACGTTACGTACGGGTAACGGGTGGTGGAAGCCGTGCGACCGGGGCGACAACGACGACGGCGCGGGCCGTTCGGGGCCCGTCACCAGCGGGTTCGTGTGCGACGGGCGTGACACACCTTGTGCCGGGTCCCAACGGCCGCCGCCGCGCCGCGTGCACGGGCACAGCGACGGCGGCAGCGACGGCAGCAGCCGCAGCCGCAACGGCAGCGGCCCCGTTGTCCTCACGTTGCCTCAGGACGTGTGCGGGCAGTTGCCCCGGTACTCGTCGATCGTCAGGCTCGGCTGCGGCAGCGGGCACAGGAACTGCTCGTAGCGCGTGTCGTTGTCGATGAAGCGCTTCAGCCACGAGATGCCGTACTTCGCGATCGTCGTGTTCGACGAGTTCGGGGTGAAGTGCGTGGCGTTGTTCAGCTCCAGGTAGGCGCGGTCCAGGGAGGACGGCAGGCTGGAGTAGAACGGCTCGGCGTGGCCGGCGACAGGGGCGACCGTGTCGCCGTCGGCACCGATGATCAGCGTGGGTGTACCGACCTCGGGCCAGGTCTTGTCGAGGTTCCACGGCGTGAGCGGGATCGCGGCCTGGAGCGAGGGCCGCGCCTTGGCGGCCTCCAGGCTGCCGCCGCCGCCCATCGAGTGGCCCATGACGCCGAGCCGGCCGCTGTCGACGCGGCTACGGACGGAGCTGACCTGCGTGAGGTGGTCCAGGGCCGCGAGCAGCTGGCGACCGCGGGAGTCGGGCTGGTCCAGCGTGGTGAGGGTGTCGATGGTGAAGACGACGAAGCCCTGGGACGCCAGTCGTGGGCCCAGCCAGGCGATGGAGGACTGGGTGGCGGTGTAGCCGGGCGAGACGGCGATCGCGCCGAAGGTGCCGTCACTGGTGCTGGTGGGGTAGTAGATCGTGCCGCCGCCGAAGCCGGTCACGGCGAGCGAGGAGACGGTGGTCTGGGAGACCGCGTACGGGCCGCGCACCGCCTCGATGCTCGCGGTCGTCGGCGCGGGGCCCCGCTCGTAGGGGTTGTCCGCCGCCTGCGCGCCGGGGCCGCTGAGCGTGGTGAGGCCGACGACGGCGGCGACCGCCGTCGCGAGCCGGGCGAGCTGTCCGGACCTGCGGTGGGGGGAGCCGGTGGAGGCGCGGTGGGCCGCACCGGTACGCATGTGATGCTGCACGAGGAGTCGTCCTCTCGGTCGGGCGGGCCGCGAGGGGCGCCGCCGCTGGGCTGGCGGTGCCACTGTCGGGGCGGGGCCGGTGCAGGGGGATCGGCGATGTCACCGGTCCCGTGGCTTTCCCCCGGAGGAAACCGGGAGACGGCGAGCGCCGCGGTGTGGCCGTCGGCGCCGCCCGGGACGCCTATCGTCGGCGGGGAGCACACGGGGTGCGTCGTGGGGACGAGGGCGGGAGCGTCGGACGATGAACGAGGAGGATCCGGCCCCGCGGGAGGCTGTCGCGACCCTGCGGTCCCTGCTGGCCTTCGAGGACGGCAACGCGGTGCGGCTGCTGTACGCGCCCGCCGCGCCCGACACCGTCGTCCGGCGGATCGCCGTCGGCCTCGACGACCTCGACGACTTCGACACCCCGGACGACCTCGACATCCCGGATGGCCCCGACGCTCCGGACGGGCCGGGTCCGGGTCCGGGACGTCCGGCGGGCGCGGGCGTCCTGCTGCTGGCGGTGGGCGCCGCCCCGGACGCCGATACCGTTCGCGAGGCCGCACGGCGGGGCGCCTGCGCCGTGGTGCTGAGCGACACGGGCGAGGAGGCCACCCGTCCGGAGACCACCCGTCCGGAGACCACCCGTCCAGAGACCACCGGACCGCAGGTCACCGGACCGCAGATCACAACCCCACGGGTCACCGATCCGCAGGTCACAGCCCCACAGGTCACAGACCCGCAGGCCACAGACCCACAGGCCGCAGCCCCACAGGCCGCAGACCCGCAGGCCAACGGACCGGTGGAGGCGGCCCGGGAGACCGGCGTCGCTCTGCTCGCCCGTGCCGAGGGCACCGGCTGGGCCGAGGCCGCCGCGCTGCTGCGGTCGGCGCTCTCCTACGTCCGGGCCGGCCGGGCCGACGACGCCGGGGCGCTCCGGGGCCCGGAGACGGCGCCTTCCCTCGCGGTTCTCGCGGCGCGGGTCGCGGCCTACGTGAAGGGGTCGATCACCATCGAGGACACGCGGTTGCGGGTCCTGGCCCACTCCGCCACCGGGCCCGGCGCCGACCCGCTGCGCCGGACCGTCATCCTCGGCGGCCGGGTGCCCGACTGGCGGGTCGCCGAGCTGCGGCGCAGCGGCCTGTTGCGCGCCCTGTGGACCTCCGAGGACGTCATCCACCGGCCCGCCGACGGCGACAACCCGGAGCGGCTGGTCGTCGCGGTGCGCAGCGGGCGGGAGGTTCTCGGCTCGATCTGGGCCGCCGCGGACGGTGCCGCCCTGGCCCCGGACGCCGCCCGTCATCTGCGTACGGCCGCCGGGCTCGCCGCTCCGCTGCTGGTGCGCGAGCGGCTGAGCGAGAGCGGCACGGCCCACCGCCGGGAGGCCGCGCTGCGCGGTCTGCTGCACGGTCTCGGGGACCGGCGTACCCACGCCTGGTCGCTGGGGCTGTCCCCGGACGCGCCGTGCGCGGTGGTGGTGGCCGAGCGGCTGCCGGGCGCGCGGGCCGACGACCGGGCCCTGGACGTCCTCGCCCTGGAGACCTCCGCGCACCGTCCGGGTACCGGGATCCTGCGGGACGGCGACCGGCTCGCGCTGTTCCTCACCGGGGACGCCACCGCGGCGGAGCATGCGGCGGCCGTGCTCGGCGTCGTGCGCGAACTGGACGCGGTCGTCTCGTCGTTGCCGGGTGCGCCGGCGGTGTGGCTGGGTGTCGGCCCGGTCGTCACCCCGGAGCGGGCCGACCTGTCGTACGGGCGGGCCGGGCTCGTCGTCCGGGCGCTGCGGGAGCGGGAGGCCAGGGCGTCGGCCGCCGGACGGCCCCGGCCCCCGCGGCACGCCGACGCGGCCGGTGCGGGCGCGGCGCTGGAGGTGCTGCGGATCCTGGACGCGGCGCGTCCGGTGTGGGAGTCCGGCGGCGGGCCGGTACACGACCTGATCCGGACGGACCTCGCAGCGGGCGGCGAGCTGGTACGGACCCTGGCGGCGTACTTCGACGCCGGGGGTGACGTCCCCGAGGCGGCCCGCCGCCTGGTCGTGCACGCCAACACGCTCCGCTACCGGCTGGGTCGGGTCCGGGAGCGGTACGGCGTGGACCTCGACGATCCCGACACCCGGCTGCTGCTGACCCTCGCGGTCCGGCTGGTCCCGCCCGAGGGGTCCTGAGCGCTCGCGTACCTGAGCGCACGAGCGTTCGATTGTCCGCGTACACAAAGGTTCCGCCTGCCTTTGGCCTGGTACCCAAAGACGTGCGGCCTGCGCGGGAGGAATCTGGAAGAGTCACCGACCGCGTGACACCCTTCCTCGCCCGAAGGAGACGAGCACGTGCTGCTCCCCACCGAGAACCAGCAGACCGACCAGCGGACCGACCAGCGGACCGACGCCTCTCCCGTCGCCCTCGCCGTCCGGCAGGCCGTCACGGACGGGCTGCTCGGCGAGAATCGGCCGCTGGCCGGCTTCGTCGACGTGCGGGGCGTGCGCGACAGCGTCGCCGGCCTGCACGAGGCGTTCGCGCAGGTGCCGGACGTCCTGCACACCTTCGCCGCCAAGGCCTGTTCCCTGGTGCCCGTGCTGCGGCTGCTCGCCGACGCCGGCATGGGCTGCGAGGTGGCGAGCCCCGGCGAGCTGCGACTGGCGCTGGACGCGGGGTTCGCCCCGGCGCGCATCGTGCTGGACTCGCCGGCGAAGACCCGCCGGGAGATCCGGGAGGCCCTCGCCCTGGGCGTCGCGCTCAACGCGGACAACCTCGACGAGCTGGACCGGATCGACGCCCTGCGACCCGAGGACTGCGCGTCGGTACTCGGGGTGCGGGTCAACCCGCAGGTCGGGGGCGGGTCGATCGGCGCGATGAGCACGGCGACCGCGCACTCCAAGTTCGGGGTGGCCCTGCGTGATCCGGGGGCCCGCACCCGCGTCGTCGAGGCCTTCGCGCGGCGGCCGTGGCTGACCCGGCTGCACGCGCACGTGGGCTCGCAGGGCTGCCCCCTGCCGCTGATCGCGGAGGGCCTCGCGGAGACGCACCGGCTCGCCGAGGAGATCAACGCGCATGTCGGCCGCCGCCAGGTGACCAGCCTCGACCTGGGCGGTGGGCTGCCGGTGAACTTCGCCGACGACACGGTCACGCCCACCTACGCGGAGTACGTGGCCGCGCTGACCGCCGCCGAACCGGCGCTGCTGGACGGCCGCTACCAGGTGGTCACCGAGTTCGGCCGCTCCCTGATCGCGAAGAACGGCTTCACGGCGGCCCTCGTCGAGTACGTCAAGGACGCCGGTGGACGCCGGGTCGCGCTCACCCACGCCGGCGGGCAGGTCGCGACCCGTACCGTCTTCATGCCGGACGCCTGGCCGCTGCGGGTGTCCGCGTACGGCCCGGACGGCACACCCAAGCGGACGCCCCTCGTCCGGCAGGACGTCGCCGGGCCGCTCTGCTTCGCCGGGGACGTCGTGGCGCACGACCGGCCGCTGCCCGCCCTCTCCGAGGGGGACCTGGTGGTGCTGCACGACACGGGCGGGTACTACTTCTCGGCGCACTGGTCGTACAACAGCCTGCCGAGGCCCGCCGTGTACGGCTACCGGCTCGCGGGCGACCAGGTCACGTTCGCCACGATCCGGGCCGCGCAGACGGTGCGGGAGATCTCCGCGGAGAGCGGTCTGGCCCAGGCGGACGCCCTGCTGACGGGTTTCGCCGCGCCGCCTGGCACCTGATCCGCGCCCGATCCGCGCCCAATCCGCGCCCGGCAGGCATCAGCGGCCCGATTCTGAGCACCCGGCATTGCGTCGCCTGCCGAGGAGAGAATCGTGCTCTGGGTCGCCGTGCTGCTGCTGCCGCTGCTGTCCGTGCTGATGGCGGTCATGGACCGGGTCGAGGAACACCTGCTCGCGCAGGGCCGGCCCAAGCGGCGCCATGCCGGGCGCAGGCGGCATCTCCGCCTGGTCCGGGGCACCTCCGCCGCCGCCCCGGTGGCGGACGACTCCCGCTCGACGGAGGCCCGGGCGGCCTGACGGCCCGGGAGTACCGCCCGGGGTGTCCCGGAACGACGGTGGTGTGCGAGGCTCGCGGTCGGGGTCGGCGTCCCGGCGAGGACGTCACCCGTCACGTCACCCGTCACGTCGGTCGGCATCAGGGAGAGTCAGCGGTATGCGCATCGGTCTGCTCGGCACCGGCCCCTGGGCACAGATGGTCCACGCCCCCGTCCTGGAAGCGCACGAAGCGCTCGACTTCGTCGGTGTCTGGGGCCGACGCCCGGAGGCGGCGAAGGAACTCGCCGACCGGCACGGGACACGGGCCTACGACGACGTGGACGCCCTGCTCACGGACGTGGACGCGGTGGCCGTCGCACTGCCGCCGGACGTCCAGGCGCAGCTCGCGGTGCGGGCCGCCGGGGCCGGCTGTCATCTCCTGCTCGACAAGCCCGTCGCCGCGACGGTGGCGGGCGCGCGGGCCGTGGTCCGGGCCGCACAGGAGGCCGGGATCGCCTCGGTCGTCTTCTTCACCACCCGGTACGTGCCCGAGGCCGGTGCCTGGATCGCCGAACAGGCGGAGACCGGGGGATGGTTCACGGGACACGCCCAGTGGCTGGGCGACGTGTTCCACAGTACGGGCGACCACCCCTTCGCCACGCCCTGGCGCGGCGAGAAGGGCGCCCTGTGGGACGTGGGTCCGCACGCGCTGTCCGTGCTGCTGCCGGTCCTCGGCGACGTCCGCCGGGTGACGGCCGCGGCCCATGGTCCCCGGGACACCGTCCATGTGGTCCTGGACCATGTGGACGGCGCCTCCAGCACGCTGACACTCAGTCTGACGGCCCCGCCCGCGGCGACGGGCGCGGGCGTGGAGCTGCGGGGTACGGCCGGGGTGACTCGGCTCCCCCAGGGTGGCGGCGACGCCGCCGGGGCCCTCACCCGGGCCGCCGACGAACTGCTCGCGTCGGCCCGGGACGGCCGCCCCCACGCCTGCGACGCCGCGTTCGGCCTGCGCGTCACGGAGATCCTGGCCGACGCCGAGGCCCTGCTGGCGGGCGGAGCACACTGACGCACCGCGCCCCGAGCCCCTGGGTCCTGGCGGGACCTGCCAGGACCCAGGGCTCGGTCGGCCGTCAGCCGACCTCGAAGTTCACCCGCTCCCGCACGACCGGATAGCCGGCCTTCGCGAAGTGCGCCGCCATCGGGAAGTTCCCCTGGTCGGTGGCGGCGGCGATGAACTCGGCACCCCGCTCGGCGAGATAGTGGGTGCACTCGGCGAGCAGGTCGTAGGCGTAGCCGTGACCCCGGTGGTCCGGCAGTACGCCGATGAACCCGACGCAGGGGCCTGAGGGGTTGTGGGCCGGGATGTGGATGCCGGCCAGTTCTCCCTGCGGGGTGCGGGCCACCTGCCACCACTCGCGCGGTGACGGGCACCAGCGGAAGAAGTCGATCTCCTCCTGGGCGGCTCGGTCGAGGCCGCCTTCCGCGATGGCCTTGCGGGCATGGGCGTCGAGGGTGTCGGAGTGGATGCGGCGCAGGGCGTCGAAGAACACCGCGTCGTCCGGTTCGGGGGCGAAGATCAGACGGCCGGGACGGTCCGGCAGCCCGCACTCCGGGGTCCAGCGGTAGACGAAGCGTTCCACCAGCGGGGTGTGGCCGGCCGCGCGGGCGGCGGCGTGCCGGGCCTCGGCGGCGGCCCGCATGGCGGGGTCGTCGCGCCAGCCGCCGGGCATGACCAGTTCCAGGCCGACCTGCCAGGGGGCGGTGCGCAGGAGTTCGGCCGCGGCCTCCTCCTCGCCGTCGGCGAAGTCGAACCAGTGCACCACGAGCGGTTCGGTGTCCTCGGGGCCTCCCCACCAGACGGCGCGGGCGACGACCCGGCCGTCCCGCAGGGCGACGCGCTTCCAGTCGGGCCGGTAGGTGATCCTGCCGAAGGCGTCGGCGGCGCGCAGCGGATCGGGCAGGGTGTCGAACAGATGGACGTCGCTCTCGTCGAGAGCGCGGATGACCAGATCGGTCACGGATTCCTCCGGGTCGCGTACGGCGTGGTGCGCTCCCGGGGCGTCGGACGAGGGTCAGACGCGGCACGCCGGGGTCACGGAGTGGGAGCGCGGGATGAATGTGGTTCGCATGGCGCTCGCCTCCTTCCGTGAATGTCCGGGCGTGCGATCACACGGTAGGGGGCCCTCCTCGATCGCGTCCACCGGTTTTTCGGCGTGCGGCCGCCGCGGCCACGGTGGAGCGTGGGGGTGTGGGACGACTGGACGGGGACCGGCGAGGCTGGCTGCGGGGCGCGCCGCCGCCGCGTTGGGTACGGGCGCTGCCGCTCCTGCTGGTCGTGGGCGTCTGCGTCGCGACGCTGACCAGCCCCGAGCCGCTGGACATCGGGTTCATGCTGGGCGCGATCCCGCCGCTGGCGGTGCTGTCGTACGGTCCGGCGGCGACCGCGCTGCTCGGCGCGGCCGTGGTCGTGATGCTCAACCTGCCCGCGTTCCAGCTCGACCAGCCGGGCCAGACCGATGTGCTGACGGTGTGTTTCGTCGCGGTGCTGAGCGTGTTCGTGGCCTTCGTCCGCCGCCGCCGGGACGCCCAGCTGGACACCGAGCGCACGATCGCCGAGGCGGCGCAGAACGCCGTCGTGCCGCCGGTCCCCGGGCGGGTGGGTCCGGTGCGCTGCGCGGGGCTGTACCGGGCGGCACAGCGCGGGACGCTGGTCGGCGGTGACTTCTTCGACGTCCGGACGAGCGAACACGGGGTGCGGGCGGTGCTGGGCGACGTCCAGGGGCACGGGCTGGCGGCGGTGGCGACGGTGGCCTCGCTCCTGGGAGCGTTCCGGGAGGCGGTGCTCGACCAGCCGGACCTGGCGCGGGTCGCCGCCCGCCTCGACCGGCGGCTGACGGTGGACTCGGCGCGGGTCACGCACGCCGAGCTGTTCGCGACGGCGGTCCTGCTGGAGTTCACGCCGGACGCGGACGCCGTGAGCGTGGTCGTCTGCGGGCATCCCCCGCCGGTGCTGCTGCGCGAGGGCACGGCCACGGAGCTGGACGTCGTCCCGTGGACGCCCCTGGGGCTCGGTCTCCCGGAGGGCGCCCCGCTCACCGCCCACGTTCTGCCGCTGCGCCCCGGCGACCGCCTCTTCCTGGCCTCCGACGGCGTCTCGGAGGCCAGGGACGCCGCCGGAGTCTTCTACCCCCTGCTCGACCGCCTGCCCGCTCTCGCCGCCGGTGCCGACCCGGCGACGACGGCCGAGCGGGTGTGGACGGACGTCCTGCACCACTGCCCCGCCGTCCGCGACGACGTCACGATGCTCGTGCTCGCGCCGGTGGGTCCGGCGGACCGCTGAGGGTCTCCGCGTCGCCCTCGGCGTCGATGTGCGGCAGGATCCGGTCCAGCCAGTGCGGGGTCCACCAGGCGCGCGCGCCCAGCAGGGTCATGACGGCGGGCACCATGAGCAGCCGTACCACGGTGGCGTCGATCAGCACGCTGACGGCGAGGCCGAGGCCCAGCATCTTGACGACGATGTTGTCGCTGATGATGAACGCCGCGAACACGCTCACCATGATCAGGGCCGCGCAGGTGATGACCCGGGCGGTGATCTCCAGGGCGTGGGCGACGGCGTCCTTGGCGTCGCCGGTGCGCAGCCAGGCCTCGTGCACCCGGGACAGCAGGAAGATCTCGTAGTCCATGCTGAGGCCGAAGATGATCGCGAACATCATCATCGGCACATAGCTCTCGATGGGCACGTCACCGTGGACGCCGAGCGCCGGCCCGCCCCAGCCCCACTGGAAGACGGCGACGACGACGCCGTACGAGGCGGTGATCGACAGGACGTTGAGGACGGCGGCCTTGACCGCCACGAGAAGGCCGCGGAACACGGCGAGGATGATCAGGAAGGCGAGGAGGACGACCACGCCGATGATCAGGGGCAGCCGGCTGGCGACGATGTCCCGGAAGTCGACCTGGGCGGCCGTGGTCCCGGTGACATAGCCCTTGGCGTCATAGCCGGAGACCGCGTCGGGGAGGGTGTCGTCGACGAGACGGTTCGTCAGGTCGGTGGTGCTCGCGTCCTGCGGGGACTGCTTGGAGTAGACGGTCGCGAGCAGCACGTCGCCGTCGCTGGTGGGGGTCAGCGGGGTGACCGTGGCCGCGCCGGGCACCGCGCCCAGCGTCTTCTGTGCCTGGGCGGAGAGGTCGGAGCGCTTGTCGGACGGGACGGACGTCTGGTCGATGACGACGGTGAGGGGGCCGTTGGAGCCGGGTCCGAAGGCGTCGGTCATCAGGTCGTAGGCCCGCCGGTCGGTGAAGGAGGTCGGGTCGGCGCCGTCGCCGATGTGGCCGAGCTGGATGGAGAAGACCGGGATCGCGAGGATCGCGATGACGGCCACACCGGCGCCGAGGTACTCCCAGGGCCTGCGCTCGACGCGCTTGGCGTAGCGGTGCCAGGTGCCGTGCGGGACGGCGCCCGGTCCGGCGTCGGTCTCGGCGACCGGCTTGCGGACGTGGTAGCGGTCGATGCGTCTGCCGATGAGCCCGAGGAGGGCCGGTACGAGGGTGAGGGCGCCGATGACGGCGGTGACGACGGTGACGGCGGCGGCGAGTCCGAGTTTGCCGATGAAGGACACCCCGGACGCGTACAGACCGAAGAGCGCGATGATCACGGTGGTGCCGGACACGAGCACGGCGCGGCCGCTGGTGGCGTTGGCGTGTCCGGCGGCCTCGGCGGGATCGGCGCCGTTCATCAGGTTCTGCCGGTGCCGGGTGATCAGGAAGAGGGCGTAGTCGATGCCGACGCCCAGTCCGATCATGGTGGCGAGGGTCGGCGAGACGGTGGCGAAGGTGAAGGCAGCGGCCAGCAGCCCGAGGCAGGCGAGTCCGCCGACCACGCTGATCAGGGCGGTGACCAGGGGCAGTCCGGCCGCGATGACACTGCCGAAGCCGACGAGCAGGACGACGATGGCGACCGCGAAGCCGATCGCCTCGCTGATCCGGTCGTCCGCGTCGGGTCGGGCGAGCTCGCCGAGCGAGCCGCCGTACTCGACGTCGGCGCCGGCCGCCCGCAGTGGCTGGACGGCTTTGTCGACGCCGGTCAGGTAGTCGTCGCCGAGGGTGGAGGGCTGCACGTCGAAGCGGACGGTGACATACGCGGTCTTGCCGTCGCCCGACACCGGGCCGACCTTCGACGACGTCACAGAGAGCGGGTTCACGGCCGTGAGCACATGGGGGAGCTTCTGGAGGTCGCCGACGGTCGTGGACAGCTGTGAACTCAGGGTGCTCACGGACTGGTCGTCGTGCAGGACGATCTGGCTGCTGTAGCCGCCGGCCTGCGGGTCGTGCTCCTTGAGCACGTCCAGGCCGTCCGTGGACTGCACACCCGGCAGCTGGAAGTTGTCCTCGTAGGTCCCGCCGACGGAACGGCTGACCACCTGGAGGGCGACGACAGCCACGAGCCAGGCGATGATGACGATCAGGAAGTGCCGGGCGCACCAGGCGCCGAGCCTGCGCAGTCCCCCGCGGTGCGGGTTCCCGGCGGTGGTGGGTGCCATGGAGCCCATTAGACGCCCGGTTGATCTTCCCGGCATCTCGAGCCGGAGCTGATCGGATTGCAGGGTGCGGCTCCAGGATGAATGGTGTTAGTGGACCCGATGACCGCACCGGGCCGAAGCCTCCCTTCGGACGCGAGGAGCAGACATCATGCCGACGTCACAACCAGGCGGCTCCCGGCCCTCCCCGGAGCGCGCCACCCCGGACAACCTGCTCCACACGCGTACCGGCACCGAGGTGTCGCCGGAGGACATGGTCCTCGCCACCGGCCGGGACATCACCCCGCGCAATCTCGAGTGGGCGCGGCGCAAGCTCGCCGAGGAGGGACCCAGCGCGATCGAGAAGCTGCTGCCCTGAGCAATCGGGGCGATCGGCGCTCACCCTTTCGCGGCGGGCCCTGCGGCTGCCAGACTCCGGAGCGTGCCCGACTTCGACATGCTCGTCCTCGGATCAGGTCCCGGCGGTCAGAAGGCCGCCATCGCCGCGGCCAAACTGGGCCGCCGGGTCGCCGTCGTCGACCGCCCCGACATGGTCGGCGGGGTCTCCCTCCACACCGGCACCATTCCCTCCAAGACGCTGCGCGAGGCGGTGCTGTATCTCACCGGTCTCACCCAGCGGGACCTGTACGGACAGAGCTACCGCCTCAAGGAGAACATCACCGTCGCCGATCTGACCGCCCGTACCGAGCATGTGGTCGGGCGTGAGATCGATGTCATCCGCAGTCAGTTGTCCCGCAACCATGTCGCCCTGTTCGCCGGCACCGGCCGGTTCGTCGACGCCCACACCATCGCGCTGCGCGAGATCACCGGGCAGGAGCGGCTGATCAGCGCCGAGCACATCGTGATCGCCACCGGGACGCGGCCGGCGCGGCCGGACAGCGTGGAGTTCGACGGGCGGACCATCCTCGACTCCGACAACGTCCTGACGATCGAGCGGGTTCCGCAGTCCATGGTGATCGTCGGCGCCGGTGTGATCGGCATGGAGTACGCGTCCATGTTCGCCGCGCTCGGCAGCAAGGTCACGGTGGTGGAGAAGCGGGCCGGGATGCTCGACATGTGCGACGTCGAGGTCATCGAGTCGCTCAAGTACCACCTGCGGGACCTGGCGGTGACCTTCCGGTTCGGGGAGACCGTCGCCGCCGTGGAACGGCATGCGCGCGGTGCGCTGACCGTGCTGGAGAGCGGCAAGAAGATCCCCGCGGACGCGGTGATGTACTCGGCGGGCCGGCAGGGCCTGACCGACGAACTGGATCTGGACAAGGCCGGGTTGGCGGCGGACCGGCGCGGCCGGATCGAGGTCGACGAGCACTACCGCACGCCGGTCCCGCACATCTACGCCGTGGGCGACGTCATCGGCTTCCCGGCGCTCGCGGCGACGGCGATGGAGCAGGGCCGGGCGGCCGCGTACCACGCGTGCGGCGAGCCCGTCGGGCAGATGCACCACCTCCAGCCGATCGGCATCTACACGATCCCGGAGATCAGCTTCGTGGGGCGGACGGAGGACCAGCTCACCGAGGACAGCGTGCCGTTCGAGGTGGGCATAGCCCGCTACCGCGAACTGGCCCGCGGGCAGATCATCGGCGACGCCCACGGCATGCTGAAGCTGCTGGTCTCGCCCGAGGACCGGACGCTGCTCGGGGTGCACTGCTTCGGCACCGGGGCGACCGAGCTGATCCACATCGGGCAGTCGGTGATGGGCTGCGGCGGGACCGTCGACTACCTGGTGGACGCGGTGTTCAACTACCCGACGCTGGCGGAGTCGTACAAGGTCGCCGCCCTCGACGCCACCAACCGGCTGCGGCAGTTGGACCGCATCGGCGACTGAGAGCGGCGGGAACCCGGGACCGGAGGCGCTCACTCCTCGACGATGTGCACGGCGGCCTCCTCGGCGCCCGCGGCCCCGCCGTCGATGCCCACGTCCTGGGCGATCTCCTGTGGGGTGGCATCGGAGTGGGCGCCCTCGTCGGGGGCGACGAGCCGGCCCGCGCGCCGGTCACCGGCCTCGGGGTCGACGGGTTCGCCCTCGCCCTCGGGGAGGTCGCCGACGCCGTCGCCGGCCGGTTCCGACACGTCCGGGACCTCCTGGGCGAGGCGCTGGTCGAGGTTCTCGCCCTCGTGCTGTTCGGCCGCGGTGGTGCCGTACTTGGTCACGCCGAGCGGCTTCTCCGGCGGGGAGTAGCCCTCGTCGAGGGTGTCGTCGTAGGTGCGTTCCCCGACGGCGTCCTGGAGGTCGAGCGGGGCGGCGTCCTGCTGTTCCTCGTTCGTTCCGGTGGGCTGGTAGACGTCGTCGCCCATCGCCTCGGACTCCGTACCCATGGGTTGCTCCTTCGCCGTCGGGGGCTGTTGTCTCCCCGTCCGCGTTTCCCGTGCGGCCCGCTCCAATCGCGGCACATGCCACCTGCACGGGCGGCCGTGGACGTTACCCATCCGTCAATCTTGAAAGCTCAATCGTTAGGGCTATAGTCACTCGCACACTCGGTGTGACCGTCCGCCCACGCAGTGCCGGAACGGTACCCTCCGCGCTTTCCCCGCCGACGTTTCCCGAGGTCATCCCTCCCGACGCGCGGCGGCGCTCCATCCCTCACCCCCCATACGCCGCCGGGTCGTCCCCGCTCGGGCGGCGTGCACGACGGAAAGCGGCACAACCATGAGCAACAGCACCGGAAGAGGCCTCCAGGCGAATGTCCTGGGCACCTTCGACACGGTGGTGATGGCGGTCGCCGGCAGCGCGCCGGCCTACTCCATCGCCGCCACCACGGCGGTCCTGGCCGGCGCCGTGGGCCTGGCCGGACCGGCGGCGCTGCTGTACTGCGCGATACCGATGCTGGGCATCGCGCTGGCCTTCAGCCGACTCGGCCGCATCGATGTCAACGCGGGCGCCAGTTACTCCTGGGTGGGGCGCACGCTCCACCCCTTCCTGGGCTTCATCAGCGGCTGGGCGCTGGTGATCTCGGCGACCATCTTCATGGTGGCGGGATCGCTGCCGGCCGGGTCGATGACGCTCGCCCTGTTCGACGAGGGCCTCGCCGACGACACGGCACTGTCGACCGTCGTCGGCGCCGCCTGGTTCCTGGTGATGCTGGCGGTGGTCCTCGGCGGGGCCCGGCTCACCGTGCGCGCGCAGTTGATCATGTCGGGTGTGGAGCTGGCGATCCTGGCGCTGTTCGCGGTGCTCGCCCTCTTCCACACGGACAACTCGCTGCCGTTCGACTGGTCCTGGCTCGGATTCAGCCACTTCGACGGCGTCTCCGGCTTCGCGTCGGGCGCGCTGGTCGCCGCCTTCTACTACTGGGGCTGGGACGTGACCAGCAACCTCAGCGAGGAGACCCGCAACAGCCGCCGTACGACGGGTCTGGCGGGGCTGATCGGGGTGGGCATCGTCTTTCTCCTCTTCGAGGTCTTCACCATCGCGGTGAACGTCATCCTCAGCTCGCAGCGGATCGAGGACAACGGCGCGAACGTGCTGGCGGCGCTGGGCGAGGAGGTGTGGCCGGGCTGGGGCGGCAAGGTGCTGATCGTGGCGGTGATGCTGTCCACCGTCGCCACCCTGGAGACGACCCTGATCCAGGTCACGCGCTCGCTGTTCGCGATGGGCCGGGACCGTACGATGCCGTCCGCGCTGGGCCGGGTGCACCGCACCTGGAACACGCCCTGGGTGGCGATCGCGGTGGTGGGCGGGGTGGCGCTGGTGCTGTTCGTCGCCTCCAACGCGCTGGGCTCGGTGGGCGACATCCTCGCCGACGCCATCTCGGCGATCGGCCTCCAGATCGCCGTCTACTACGGGCTGGCGGGTCTGGCGGCGGTCGTCGCGTACCGCAAGACGCTGCTGAAGTCCCCCTCCGACTTCCTCCTCGGCGGGCTGTGGCCGCTGTTCGGCGCCGTGTTCATGTTCTGGATCTTCGTGGAGTCGCTCGGTGAGCTGGACCCCGCGGCGGTCGCCATCGGCGTCGGCGGGCTCGCCGTGGGACTGGTGCCGATGCTCTGGTACTGGCGGCAGGGCAGCGAGTACTACCGGCCCGCCCGGCTGGACGCCTCGCGCACCGTCGAGGCCGACTACGTGCCCGAGGGGCGCCCCGCGACGCACTCCGCCGGCCACGAGGGTCTCTCCACCGACTTCTGAGAGGGGACCCGATGGCGCGCGACCGCTTCGCTCCCGATTTCGACCCCGACTGCGGGGACGCTCCCCTCTCCTCCACCCGGCACGACATCGTCATCGGCCGCTGGCAGGGCCTGCGGGACCTGCTGCGCGCCACCGGCCCCGACTGGCTCGCCCGCGGTCACCGGGTCCGGCTGCTGGCGCAGGCCTGCGCGGGCAGTTCGACGGTGGAGACCTGGCTGGCCGCCGAGCCGCACAGCGCCGACGCGCTGGTGCTGCGGGCGGCCACGGAGACGGCCCGGGCGTTCAACCTGGCGATCACCGCGGGCCGTGGCGTGCCGATCGAGCAGACCCGGGTCGACGGCGCGGTGCTGGCGTGTCTGTCCGCCGCCGAGGCGTACCTGGACGACCCGACACCGTGGACCTCGCTGATCTCGGTCGCCCGTCTCTATCCGGCCGGGGTGCGCCGGCAGGAACTGGCCCGCTGGTGGGACGAGTTGCACCAGCGGGATCCGTACAGCATGGAGGGCCACCTCCAGGTGCTGCACTACTACTCCGCCCGCTGGCACGGCTCGCACGGGCTGATGTACGACTTCGCCCGGGACGCGGCCGGCGCGGCCCCGCCGGGCTGTCCACTGCCGGTGCTGGTGCAGTACGCGCGCGTCGAGGAGTTCCGCCACGCCCTCGACACCACGCAGGACCGCTCCACCGCGGTGGGGCTCGGCCAGCACTGGAACAACGACGGCGCCGTCAGCGACGTCCGCCGCACCTGGGAACGCTGGATCATGGGCCGCAAGGACGACGCCGTCGCCCCGGGCGAGCTGCGCGACTTCAACTACCTCGCCCACGCGGCGTGTTCGGCGGGCACCGCGGACGTGGCGACGCCGCTGCTGCGGATCCTCGGCACCCGGGCGACCCGCACACCCTGGTCGTACACCGGCGATCCGGTCCAGCAGATCGCCAGACGGCGCAAGCAGTGGGGCGTACGCGACTGAGACCGGGAACTCCCCCGCCGCGGGGCCCCCGCGATTACCTGGCGCGCGGTAACCGGCGGGTTCGCGGCTCTCGGTGGCCGCAGTCTCGTCTCGGGTGACGGGGTGTCACCCGAGACGAAGGGGGAGACCCGTGTCCGTGTCGCTTCAGACGCTGTCCGACCAACTCACCGCGCTGCGGCCCCGGATGGAGCGGGTGAGCCTCGCCGTCCACGGGCGGCCGGAGCTGAAGTTCGCCGAGTACCACGCCCAGCAGGTGCTCACGGGCTGGCTGATCGAGTCCGGGTTCACCGTGTCGGCAGGCGTCGGCGGGCTCGACACCGCGTTCACGGCCGTGCACGAGGGAAGCACACCCGGTCCGTACGTCGCCGTCCTCGCGGAGTACGACGCGCTGCCCGGCGTCGGGCACGGCTGCGGCCACAACCTCATCGCGGCGGGTGCGGCGGCGGCCGCGATCGGCCTGGTGCGGGCGCTGCCCGCGCACCCCGGGACGGTCGCAGTGATCGGCACGCCCGGCGAGGAGATGGGCGGGGCCGGGAAGGTGCGGCTCGCCGAGGCCGGGGTGTTCGACGGGGTCGACGCGGCGGTGATGTTCCATCCGTCGGACCGCTCGGCGACGACTCAGCACGCCCTGGCGGCGGCGCATCTGCGGGTGGCGTTCACGGGCCGCAGCGCGCACGCGGCGAAGTCGCCGTGGGAGGGGCGCAGCGCACTCGCCGGAGTGCAGGTGTTCCTCAACGCGGTCGACGCGCTACGGCAGTTCGTACCGCCGACGGCCCGGCTGCACGGGATCGTCTCGGACGGCGGACAGGCCCCGAACGTCGTGCCGGCCCGCGCGGCCGTCGACCTGTACGTCCGCGACCGGACGACCGCCGAGGCGCAGGCGCTGGTGGAGCGGGTGCGCAGGGCGGCCGAGGGCGCGGCCCTGGCGACGGGGACGCGGGTGGAGGTGTCCGAGACGGGTCCGCTGTACGCGGAGCGCCGGGACAATCTCGTGCTCGCCGCGCACTTCGGAGCGGCCGTGCGCGCGCTGGGCCTGGACATCGCGCCCGACACCCCGGACGCGCCCGCCGGTTCCTCCGACATCGGCAACCTCTCCCAGCTCCTGCCGGTCATCCATCCGTATGTGCGGATCGCCGAGTCCGGTACGCCCGCCCACTCGGAGGCGATGGCGGAGGCTGCCGTGACGCCCTTCGCGCACGAACGCACCCGGATCGCGGCGACCGGGCTCGCCAAGGTGGCCGCCGACCTCCTCACCGACCCCGAGCTGCTCGCCTCGGCGCGGGCGGAGTTCGCGGCCGGGAGCGTGGCACCGCGATGACCCCGGGCCTGCCGTCCCCTCCGTACACTCCCCGACCATGTCGGTCGTGATCGTCCTGGACGGTGCCGTGCGCGGCCGCCTCACCGTCACCGTGTCGCCCTTCGCGGAGCTGGCCGCCTGTCTGCACGTCCTGACCGAGCACGGCCACCACGCCGGCCGTACGGCATGGGCGCGGCAGGTGACCGACTCGGCGGCGCCCGAGTTCCGGGCGGGGCTGCACCGCTTCGCCCCGCTGTGGACGGCACTGCGCTGGCGGGGCTTCTACCCGGGCCTGGACGCCTCCGCGCCACCGGGCCACGGGTCGTCGCCGGGCGCGCTGCCGCTGGACCGGTTCGCCGAGCTCACCGCGTACACCTGCGCGAGCGGCTACCACGGCTTCGCGTTCGGCCGGGTCCTGCGCGACCGGACCCAGGCGGCCGCGCTGCGGCAGGCCGCGTCGGGGCTCGCGGAGCCGCATCTGCGGCTGGCGGAGGACCTGTTGCGGGACCCGGAGGCGCTGCGCGCGGATCTCGCGGGCTTCGTCGAGCTGTGCCGGCGCGTCTTCTTCGACGCGCTCTGGGCGGACACCGAGCCGGTCCTCGCCCGCGCGGCACACCGGGTACGGCAGCGGCTGGCGGACGAGGGGCCGGCGGCGGCGCTGGTCTCGCTGAGCCCGTCCGGCGCGCGGATCGCCGGCGAGGCGGCGGGCGGGCCCGAACGGGTCGTCTTCGACAAGGTGCACCACGCGGTGGTCAGCCCGGCCCGCACGCCGCTCGTCCTCATCCCGACGCTGTACGGCGCCCCGCACCTGCTGGTGAAGAACGAGCCGGGCCTGCCGCCCGTCGTCCACTTCCCGGTGGAGGCGCCGGACGTGGGCGTCACGCCGGCCCGCAGCCGCATGCTGGCGCTCACCGACCCGCGCCGGGTACGGCTCTGCCGGCTGATCGCCCGTCAGGCCATGACCACCGCCGACCTGGCGGCCCGGCTGTCGATGACCCGCCCGCAGGTCTCCCGCCATCTGCGGGTGCTGCGCGATCTCGGGCTGGTGCGGGTGGAGCGCAACGGGCGGTACGTCCACTACGGCCTGGATCTCGCGGCGGTCGAACGGCTCGGCCGGGACGTGGCGGTGGCGTTGCAGTACTGACGTCCGGCGGGACAGGCTCGCCACCCCGCGCCCGGCTCACCAGGTCTTGCCGGCCTGCTCCCGGATGGTGTGGTTGATCCGGTTGAAGAAATTGGTCATCGCGATCTCCAGGATGATCGCGGACAGCTGCTCCTCGCTGAAGTGGTCGGCCACGACGTCCCAGATCTCGTCGGTCACACCCGCCGCGCCGTCCTGGATCCGGGTCGCGGCCTCGGTCAGCGCGAGTGCCGCCCGCTCCTCGTCGGTGAAGAAGGGCGTCTCGCGCCAGGTGACCACGCCGTGCAGCCGCTGATCGGTCTCCCCGTGCTTCTTCGCCGCCTCGACACCGGCGAACACACACGGGCTGCATCCGTTGATCTGGCTGGCCCGCAGGTGGACCAGTTCGAGCAGGCGCGGGTCGACACCTCCTGAGTGGATCGCCTTGATGAGGTACTGGATCGCGGTGATCATGTCGGGATTCGCCGGGCCGTTCATACGTGCTTCCATCGGTCCTGCTCCTTCGGCGGTTACCTGTGCCCTTCCGGGCCCGTCATCCCCATGACGGAGCAGAGCCAGGGAAGGTAACAACATGTCCGACACCAGCCCGACGGAACCGACAGACCCGGCGGCGGAGGCGTTCGAGGCCCAGCGCGACCGGCTGCGCGCGGTCGCCCACCGCATGCTCGGATCGCACGCCGACGCGGAGGACGTGGTCCAGGAGGCCTGGCTGCGCTTCTCCCGCCAGGACCCGGCGACCATCCACAACCTCGGCGGCTGGCTGACCACGGTGGTCGGCCGGATCAGCCTCGACGTCCTGCGATCGCGCCGGGCCCGCCCCGAGGCGTCCTATGACGACGGGCTGTCCGAGCTCATGGTGACGACGGTCGACGACGGCCCGGCGCCGGAGGACGACGCGGTGCTCGCCGACTCGGTCGGCCTCGCGCTCCTCGTCGTTCTCGAGTCGCTCGGGCCGGGCGAACGGCTGGCGTTCGTGCTGCACGACCTGTTCGCGGTGCCGTTCGACGAGATCGGCCGGATCCTCGGCAAGTCCACCGCCGCCACCAAGATGCTCGCCAGCCGCGCCCGCAGAAAGGTGCAGGCCACCGAACGGACGACGACCGTCGGGCGGGAGCGGCGAGAGGTCGTCCATGCCTTTCTGACGGCGGCCCGCCACGGCGACTTCGAAGGACTGCTGCGCGTGCTCGACCCCGAGGTGAGACTGGCCGTCGACACCGCCGACGGCGTGATCGTCACCCTCGGCGCCACCCAGGTCGCCGCCGGCGCGCAACTGTCCGCCGGTGCGGCCGCGCGCGGGCGGGAGGTGCTCGTGGGCGGCCTTCCCGGGCTCGTGTCCTGGCGCGAGGACGGCTCTCCGCTCTCGGTCATGGCCTTCACCGTCGCCGACGGTCGGATCACCGGCATCACGATCGTGATCGATTCGGCCAGGCTCGCCGCGATGAACCTGCCGGACCCCGAGTGAAGTCCGGTCGGGCCAGGCCCCGTTCCCCCCGTGGGCCCGGCCGGCTCACGGCGTCGTCCCCTACGAGTGCGGCTCGGTGGCGTGGGGGCCGTCCGGCCTGTCGCGGCGCCGCTCGACCATCTCGTGGCTGAGTCGCTCCGTCTCCGCCTCGGGCAGCCGCTCGAAGCCCTCCTCGGTGATGACCGAGACGATCGGGAAGATACGGCGGCCGATGTCGGGGCCGCCGGTCGCGGAGTCGTCGTCTGCCGCGTCGTACAGCGCCTGGAGTGCGGCCAGCGCCGCCTCGCGCCGGGACATGTCGGCGCGGTACAGCTTCTTCAACGCTCCGCGGGCGTACGGGGATCCGGAGCCCTCGGCGTGGAAGGGCGCCTTCTCGTACAGGCCGCCCGCCACGTCGAAGCTGAAGATGCGGCCCCTGGCACCCTGGGCGGCGGCCGTGTCGTAGCCCGCGAGGAGCGGGACGACGGCGAGGCCCTGCATGGCCTGGCCGAGGTTCTGCCGGATCATCGTGGCCAGTCTGCGCGCCTTCGCGCCGAGGGTCATGGGGATGCCCTCGACCTTCTCGAAGTGCGTGAGCTCGACCTGGTACAGCTTCACCATGTCCACGGCGAGTCCGACGGTACCGGCGAAGGCGACGGCGGTGTGGTCGTCCGCCGGGTGCACCTTCTCCAGGTCGCGCTGCGCGATGAGGTTGCCCATCGTGGCCCGGCGGTCGCCGGCGATCAGCACACCGTCGCGGTAGATGAGGGCCAGCACGGTCGTACCGTGCGGGAAGCTGTCCGGGGCGGCGCGGACCCCGTCGGCGAACGGGCTGCGCGTCGGCAGCAGTTCGGGGCGGTGTGCCGCCAGGAAGTCACTGAAGGACGAGCCGCCCGCCGTGAAGAACTCGTCCGCGAGCCGCCCGTCGTGCCCACTCTCCGCCATGCCGCTCCCCCTCGCCGCCTCCGACTCCCCACTACCTACCAGCACCCGGCGGCCGGGAAACACACCGCCGGACGCCGGCCCGGTGCTCAGCGGGTGTTCGGCCCCCGGTGCAGGGGCTGCCCGGGCGTCGGCCGGTCCGGCACGGGCGGTACGTCGCGTACGACGGGTCCGTCGCCGTTCACCAGCACCTCGGCGCCGTGGTGACGGATCGTCAGAGGTGAGCCGGACAGCAGGGTGTACGTGGCCTTGTCCGGGCCGATCTCCACTCGCAGGCGGCGGCCCAGGAGTTGGACGCTGAAGGCGAGACGGCTGAACCTCTCCGGCAGCCGGGGTGCGAACCGCAGGCCCTCGCTGTCACCGCGCAGCCCGCCGAAACCGGCGACCAGGGCCATCCAGGTGCCCGCCAGGGACGCGATGTGCAGCCCGTCGCGGGTGTTGTGCTCCAGGTCGGCCAGGTCCATCAGCGCGGCCTCGGTCGTGTAGTCGTAGGCCAGTCCCAGATGGCCGGCCTGCGCGGCGATCACCGCCTGACAGCAGGCCGAGAGGGAGGAGTCGCGGACGGTCAGCGGCTCGTAGTAGGCGAAGTTGCGGGCGATCTGCTCCTCGTCGAAGTGGTCCGCGCAGGTGTACATCGCCAGGACCAGGTCGGCCTGCTTGACGACCTGTTTGCGGTAGAGGTCGAAGTAGGGGAAGTTGAGCAGCAGGGGGTACTGGTCGGGGCGGGTGCCGGCGAAGTCCCACTGCTGGTAGCGGGTGAAGCCCGCGTGCTGTTCGTGCACACCGAGTTCGTGGTTGTAGGGCACGTGCACCGCTTCGGCCGCGTCCCGCCAGGCCGCGCTCTCCTCCTCGTCCACGCCGAGCCGGGCGGCCTCGCCCGGGTGCCGTGCCACGACGTCCGCGGCTGCGAGGAGGTTCGCCCGGGCCATGAGGTTGGTGTAGGTGTTGTCGTCGGCGACCGCGCTGTACTCGTCGGGTCCTGTGACGCCGTCGATGTGGAAGGTGCCGTGCGCGTCGTGGTGCCCGAGCGAGCGCCACAGCCGGGCGGTCTCCACCAGCAGCTCGACGCCGGTGGCCGCTTCGAAGTCCCTGTCCCCGGTCGCCGTGACGTACCGGACCACGGCGTCGGCGATGTCGGCGTTGACGTGGAAGGCGGCGGTCCCGGCCGGCCAGTACGCCGAGCCCTCCGAGCCCTCGATCGTCCGCCAGGGGAACGCGGCGCCGCGCAGGCCGAGTTGGACGGCCCGTTCGCGGGCGGCGGGCAGGGTGTTCTGGCGCCAGCGCAGGGCCTCGGCGACGGCGCCGGGCGCGGTGTAGGTGAGCAGCGGCAGCACGAAGGTCTCGGTGTCCCAGAAGGCGTGGCCGTCGTAGCCGGACCCGGTCAGCCCCTTGGCGGGGATGGCGCGTTGCTCGGCGCGGGCACCGGCCTGGAGCACATGGAAGAGGGCGAAGCGGACGGCCTGCTGGATCTCCTCGTCGCCGTCGACCTCGACGTCCGCGCGGGACCAGAAGTCGTCGAGGTAGGCGCGCTGGTCGTCGAGGAGGCCCGCCCAGCCACTGTGTCCGGCCGCCGCGAGGGCCGCCTCCACCTGGTCGCTCATCGCGGGCCGGGAGCGGGCGCCGGACCAGCCGTGCGCGACGAGTTTCTCCACCCGCAGCCGCTCACCCGGCTCCAGCACGGAGGTGACGGTGAGCCGGGCGACGTCGACGTTGCTCTCGCTGTCGACGGTGGTCCGCTCGGGGCCGGTGACCTCGTGGTCGGCGGCCACGGCCACCCGCAGCCCGCTGCGTTTCGTGCGGTGGACGAGCCGCAGCCGGCGGCCGACGGCCACGTCCTCCTCCGGCTCCAGCGGCGACTTCAGGGCACGGGCCGCGCGCGGGTCGCCGTTCGGGTCGGGCAGGCTCTCGTTGGTGACCAGCTCGGACTGGATCACCACCCGGGAGCTGCTGCCGACGGCCTCCACCTCGTAGGCGACGGCGGCCACGGCCCGCTGGGTGAGCGAGACCAGCCGGGTCGAGCGCACCCGGACCGTGGACCCGGCGGGCGAGGTCCACTCGCAGGTCCGCTCCAGGACGCCCCGCCGCAGGTCGAGCACCCGCTCGTGCGCGACGAGCCGCCCGTAGCGCAGGTCGAACGGCTCGTCGTCGACCAGCAGCCGCAGGATCTTGCCGTTGGTGACGTTGATGACGGTCTGCCCGGACTCCGGGTAGCCGTAGCCGGCCTCGGCGTAGGGCAGCGGGTGCAGTTCGTGGACGCCGTTGAGGTAGGCGCCGGGCAGGCCGTGCGGCTCGCCCTCGTCCAGGTTGCCGCGCCAGCCGACGTGCCCGTTGGAGAGCGCGAACACGGACTCGCTCTGCGCCAGGACGTCGAGGTCGAGCCGCGTCTCGCGCACACACCAGGGCTCGACGGCGTAGGACCGGTCCGTGATCACTCCCGCACTCCCCCGTCGGCGCCGCCCGGGAGGCCGCCGAGTTCCCCGACTTCCGCGAGGTCCGCGAGGTCCTTGACCACGATGTCGGCGCCGTGCGTGTACAGCGCATCGCTCTGCCCGACCCGGTCGACGCCGACGACGTACCCGAAGTTCCCGGCGCGGCCCGCGTCCATCCCGGCCAGCGCGTCCTCGAAGACGGCCGCCCTGGACGGCTCGACGCCGAGATCGCGGGCGGCGGCCAGGAACGTGTCGGGGCGCGGCTTGCCCGGCAGGTCCCGCTCGGCCGCCACGACGCCGTCGATCCGTACCTCGAAGAGGTGCTCGGCGTCGATCGAGCGCAGCACGTCGCGGGTGTTGGCGCTGGAGGAGACGATCGCCGTCCGCAGGCCACGCGCGCGTGCCGCCGCTATGTAGCGCAGGGTGCCGTCGTACGGCCGGACGCCCTGGGTGCGGATCTTCTCCAGGAGCAGCTCGTTCTTGCGGTTGCCCAGCCCGTGGACGGTCCGCGCGTCGGGCGGGTCACCGGGTTCGCCTTCGGGCAGTTCGATGTCCCGGGAGGCGAGGAAGGTGCGGACGCCGTCGGCGCGGGGGCGGCCGTCGACGTACTCGCCGTAGTCGTGGGCCTCGTCGAACGGCCGGAAGTCCTTGCCTCCGCGCGCGTACAGGAACGCGTCGAAGGTCTCCTTCCAGGCGGCCGCGTGCACCACGGCCGTTCGGGTGACGACCCCGTCGAGGTCGAAGAGACAGGCCTGGATCGTTTCGGGGAGACCGAGCGTCGACGTCATACGGCCCTGGTTCCCCCACATCGGGTCCCTCACCGGTGTGTCGCGCGCCACATCCGGTCAGTCGTGCGGGAAGGAGTGGTGCTCGTGGGCGATGAGCCAGCGGCCGTGCTCCTTGCGCAGGCCGAAGGTGAGCCGCAGCCGCAGGCTCGGACACTCGGCGAGCTCCTCGGGTGTGCCGCAGCGCAACAGGGCATGGGCGTAGGCGACGTCGTGACCTGCGGTGACGTCGAGGGAGTCGATGTCGAAGCAGGCGCCCTGGGCCTGCCAGACGAAGAAGGGCGGCCAGGTCGCCCGGTAGGCGGCCAGGCCCCGGATGCCCTCGTGGGGCGCCGGCACGTCGTACATCACCAGGTCCTCGGCGTGCTGGTCGAGGACGGTGTCGAGGTCGCCCCGGTGGACGGCGTCGGCCCAGCGGGTGATCAGGGTGCGGATGTGCCGCTCGTCGTCGGACACGGTCGTCCTCCTCTCCTTGCGACCTTGCGGGTCACCTTCCAGGAGACTGCGACACTCTGCTGTGTGCTCACTTTCGACGATCTGCTCATACGTGCCCGTGCCCTCACCGGTGACGGCCGCCGGCGCGCGCTCCTCGGCATCACGGGCGGTCCGGGCGCGGGCAAGACGACGCTCGCGGAGCGTCTGGTGCGGGAGCTGAACGGCACCGGGGACCCCTGGGTCGCGCACGTCCCGATGGACGGCTTCCATCTCGCCGACGTCGAACTGGACCGCCTCGGCCGACGGCACCGCAAGGGGGCGCCCGACACCTTCGACGCGGCCGGGTACGCGGCCCTGCTGCGCCGGCTGCGGGAGGAGACGGACGGCGAGGACCTCGTCTACGCGCCGGGCTTCGAGCGGGAGCTGGAGCAGCCGGTCGCGGGGGCCGTGCCGGTGCCGCCGACGGCTCGGCTGATCGTCACGGAGGGCAACTACCTCCTCCTCGGCACGGGTGCGTGGACGCGGGTGCGGGCCGCCCTGGACGAGGTGTGGTTCAGCGAGATCGACGAGGACGAGCGGATCCGCCGGCTGGTCGCCCGGCACGAGGAGTTCGGCAAGCCGCACGACGAGGCGGTGGCCTGGGTGCGGGGGACGGACCAGCGCAACGCCGAACTGGTGGCGACGACGCGGGCACGGGCGGATCTGGTGGTGCGGACACCCCGGTGAACCGCCCGGGCCGCACGGCCGCCCGGCCGTGCGCCTCAGGGCTCCGTGCGCCTCAGGGGTCGGTCCGCCGCAGGGTGAGCTGCGGCTCGCCGTGCGCGTCGTCGGCCCCGATGACCGCCGTGAAGTCCTCCGTACGCACGGTGAGGCCCTCCTCGCGCCACTCGACCGTCACGCCGAACGGCTCCTCGGTGCCGTGGCGCACCGCGAACACGTTCAGGTCGTCCGGCGCGTCCGGGAGCGGTCCCGCCTCCAGTGCCGTCGAGCTGACCAGGTGGCGCCAGCCCTCGTCGGGGTTGCCGTAGCCGCGCGGGTCGGCGGCGAGCGCGAAGGCGGCCTGCTCCTGGGTGAGTTCGGCGCGGGCGTCGAAGTGTTCGGCGCCCTGCGCCTCGGGGTGCGTGAGGCGCAGGCCGCCCGGCGAGGAGACGGCGCCGTGCGCGGTGCGCCGGACCCGGTCGCCGTCGTCCTCGGCGTACGGCAGGCCGGCCAGCAGGTACGGCGTGCCGTCGAGGCGCTCCACGGCGACCGTCGTCCACAGGGTGGTGCCGTCGGTGACGTACAGGGAGCGCACGCTGCGCAGGACGTGGTCGCGGCCGACGACCGGCTTGGTGACCAGCTTGGCCGTCAGGCCGTCGGCGCGGGCGTCGCGGACCCGGACCTCGCCCATCGGCCGGCACAGCAGGAAGCCGTCGGTGACGGGGCCGAAGCCGTGCTGGCGGTTGACGGCGGCGGGCAGGTAGTAGGTACCGGCCGCCTCGACGACCGCCGGGGTCATCCGGTCGTCGAAGGCCACCGAGACCGCGCCGGAGCGCAGCTGGTGCCGTGCGGATCCGGTGGACGGCTCGCGGTGCCAGCGCGTGGTGTCCTGGATCTGCCAGACCAGCATCCACGCGAAGTGACCGTCGACGCCGCCGTCCGCCTTGGCCGCGTGCCGTGCCCAGCGGCTGTCGCCCCGGTAGCGGCCCAGGTCGGCGCCGATGCGGGCGCCGAAGTAGCGCAGGCCGAGGACGGACTCGAAGGCGGAGTGCTGCTCGCTGTAGCGAGGGCCGCCGTTGTCGAAGCCGCCGCCGGTGAGGCGGGCGTCGAGGTAGCGGGCGAGCGCCTCGCCGTCCTCGGCGAAGACCTGCTCGCCGCTGACCCGGTGGGCCTGGGCGAGGAAGGAGAGGGAGATCGGGCCGTAGTTGTTGTCGTAGGCGCCGCCGTGCTCGGGGGGCAGCAGGGCACCCCGGTCGGCGACCCGGTGGGCGCGGATCTTGCCGTCGTACAGCTCCAGCGCGCGCGAGCGGACCCGCTCCCCCTCGCCGGAGGGCAGACGGCGGGCCAGCATCAGGCCGCCGACCACGCAGCCGATGGCCTGGTTGCCCGCCTCCTGGGGGTTGAAGAAGGTCGCCTCGGTGAGCCAGCTCCAGTAGCCCCGGGCCACCTCCAGCAGTTCCGCCCGCTGCTCGTCGTCGACCAGACCGTCCGCCGTGTCGAGGAGGTTCACCGCCTGGAGCAGCGCCCACGCGGTGCTCGGCCAGTCGCCGATGGGGTGGGCGCCGGCCGCCAGGGTGTACCGGGCGTACGGCAGGCCGGAGCCGCGCACCCTCAGGTTCGGGTAGCCGGGGTTGTCGTCCCGGTAGACCCGCTCGCGCAGGTGGAAGGCGAGGCTGCGGCGGACCGCCTCCGGCAGCCGCGGGTCCTTGCCGCGCTGCCAGGCCAGGGCCAGCAGGGAGGTGATGCCGAGGGAGGTGTCGCCGATGTCGTCGACACAGTCGGGGTGCTCGAGGCTGCCCTCCGGCGTCAGCCGGGCCAGGGCCTGTTCGGTGACGTCGGCGAGGACGGCGTCGTACGCCTGCGGGGTGTCGGGCAGGTCGTGCAGCGGGCCGCGCTGGTGGAGGAGGTGCGCAGGAGGGTGCGGGAGGTGCACTGGATCAGCCCTTCATGCCTGAGGTGGCCATGGCCTGGGTTGTCTGGGTTACCCGACAGGTGCGGGCCGGCGGGCGCGCAGTGCGACGGTCAGTGTGTGCGGGCCGTGTCCACCGATGTAGACGCGGTTCCCGGTCGTCGCATCGGTGCCGCCCACCACGGTGTAGTCCTGCCCCGGGTCGTACCGCAGTACGTCGCGGTGTTCCGGCCCGGCAAGCGGTTCGCCGGCCTGGACGCCGACCTCGACCTCGATCTCGTCGTCACCGACCCGGTAGGTCATCGGCCCGGTCGTCAGGCACCAGCGCCCGTCGCCGATCGGTACGGCGCCGTCCGGCACTCCGCCCGGCCGGAAGGTCAGTTCGAGGGCCCAGGGCACCCGTGGTCCGCTGATGTGGATCCGCAGGTCGGCACCGTCCTCCCGGAGGTCCACCTCGACGCGGGTCGTGTGGGAGACCTCGTCCCGAGGCCGGTCCGGGAAGGCCATCGCGGCCGAGAAGCGTCCCTCGTCCGTCATCCGGTAGGCGCCGTCGTCCCGCCGCTGGTCCGGCCGGAGCGGCTGGTAGTAGGCGGCCGAGAGGGTTTCGGTGAGCCGGTAGCGGCTGTCGGCGAGGCGTTGCATGCCGGCGGCGCGGAACGGGCCCAGGTCGAAGAATCCCCGTGAGAGACGAACCGCGTCGAGGACTGCGTCGCCGGCGAACAGACGCAGGAAGGTGGGGTTGCAGGCGAGGCCCGAGCGGATGCGCCGGTGCTCGGGCACGTCGGAGCCGCCGTAGACCACCGTGTGCGCGGTGGTGGAGGCGCGTGCGGCGAGGCGGGCGGTGGTGAGGTACCGGTCGCGGGGCAGTGTCTCCACGGCCGGAGCCGGCAGCGCGTGGCACAGGTCCGGGGTGAGGAGGGTCTGGGCGAGCAGGTCGGGGTCGTCGATGCCGGAAGCGGCCGCCAGGCGGGCCGCCCGGCTGAAGTCGCCCCGGCCGGTGCGGATCGCGAGCAGCCGGTAGTGCGGCAGGTAGGGCGCCAGCGGGAACGGGTGGTTCTGGTCCTGTCGTCGCGAGTGGACGGTCTCCACCGTGCCGTCCGGCCTGATGAGGTCCAGGGTGGTGGCGAGATTGCGTTCGACGGCGTCCAACAGGTCGGCGCGGCCTAGGACCTCGGCCAGCAGGAGCAGCGACGGGTTGGAGACGTGGGCCGCGTAGTTGGCGCTGCGTTCCGAGTACATGCCCTCCGCGTCGATGTCGACGCCCTCGGAGAGCCACTCCTCGACGCGGTCGAGCAGCCGGTCGTCGGGGAACGACCGGTGCAGCCGGGCCAGTGCCGCCGACAGCTCCCAGCGGTGGTTCGGGGTGTGCACCCCGCCCGTCAGGAGACTGCCGGAGACGGCGCCGGCGATCTCGGCGAGCGTGGCCGTGACGTCGCGCAGGTCCGGCCCCGCGCCGGCGGCGAGGACGTGCGCGTCGCACACGTCGTTGACCGTGAAGGCGGAGTCCGGCGGTGACTGCACGTTGTCGCCGCCGGCGAAGAGGCCGGTGGTGGTCTGCGCGGCCCGCAGGGCGCGGAGGTGGGTCATCGCGGCGGCGACGGCCTGCCCGCTGCCGTGCAGTGCCGAGTCCGGGGAACGGAATGCCGCGACCAGGGTCTTCACCCGACGTGCCAGAGCACGGTGGGTCACACCGGCGGGTGCCTCGTCCGGGCAGGCCGCCGGCGGGGCGGCCTGCCGGTCGGCGGCGCGGGCCGCCGCGCGGACGAACTCGTGGTCGAGCGGGGTGGGCAAGGTCAGTCCTTCAGTCCGGCATTGATGTCGGCGCTCATGACGTAACGCTGGAACACCAGGAAGACGAGGATCAGCGGGATCATGGAGATGACCGATCCGCCGAGCAGCACCGACCAGTTGATGTTCTGCGCCCCGACGAGGCTCTGGATGCCGATCTGCACGGTGAACTTGTCGGGGTCGTTGAGCATCAGCAGCGGCCAGATGTAGTCGTTCCACCGCCACTGGAACGACAGGATCGCGAGGGTCAGCATGATGGGCCGGGAGATCGGCACCATGATCCGCAGGAAGATCGACAGTTCGCGGGCGCCGTCGATACGGGCGGCCTCGACGAGCTCGTCGGGGACCGTCAGGAAGAACTGGCGGAACATGAAGCATCCGGTCGCGGTGAGCACGGCCGGGAGGATGATGCCGCTGAACGAGTTGTAGAGGCCGAGGTCGCGGACCACCAGGAACTCCGGGGCGAGCATGACCTCGGACGGCAGCATCGTGGTGGCCAGGATGCCGATGAAGAAGACCTTGAGCCACTTGTTGTCGTACTTGGCCAGCGCGTACCCGGTGCAGCAGCTGGCCCCCACCGTGAGGATCGTCGTGATCACGCACACGATGGTCGTGTTGATGAAGTACTGGGAGAAGTTGGCGCTGTCCCACGCTGCCTTGTAGCCCGACAGGGTGGGGTCGTGCGGAAGCACCGTCAGCGGAAGGGAGAACAGGTCTCCCGCCGGTTTGAAGGAGCTGAGTACGAACCACAGCACCGGCAGCCCGTAGAGGCACGCCAGGATCCACAGCAGTGTCGTCGCGGGTACCGCGCGCCGAAGCCCACCGCCGCCCCCGCCGCGGGGCCGCCTCTTGGAAAGGGCCCGTACGGAATCGGCTTTGACCGGACGCGGCGTGTCTGTGGTTGTCATCGGTTCTCCATCCGCCGGTTGACGATCAGCTGGATGATCGCGACGGCCATCAGGATGAGCATGAGCACGAACGACGCGGCGCTCGCGTAGCCGATCTGGCCCGTTTTGAAGCCGGTCTGGTAGATGTACTGGACAAGCAGGTTGTTCGACGTTCCCGGTCCGCCGTTGTTGAGGGCGAGGAAGAGCGGGTATTCCTTCATCGCGTTGATCGTGTTGAGCAGGATCACGATGAAGGAGGTGGGCGCGATGCTCGGCAGTGTGATGCTGATGAACTGGCGCCAGGGGCCCGCGCCGTCGAGCGAGGCCGCCTCGTAGTACGACACCGGTACGTTCTTGATCGCCGCGATGAACAACAGCATCGAGAAGGCCGTTCCCCACCAGGCGCCCGCCATCACGACCACGCCCAGCGACAGGTCCGCGTTCGACTGCCACGGGATCGCGTTCCCGCCGAGCTTCTCGATGACGTAGTTGATCAGTCCGAAGTTCTCACCGAACAGCCACCGCCACAGGACACCCACGACGATGGGCGAGATGAGCCACGGGATGAAGAAGACGACACGGGCGACCGACGCGCCCTTGGCCTGCTTGCTCACCACCAGGTTCGCGATGAGCAGCGAGAGCACGAAGTTCAGCGGAACGACGAGCACGGTGTACAGCAGCGTCCGAGCCAGCGCGTCGTAGAAGACGGAGTCGCCGAAGAGGTTCTGGTAGTTGTCCAGTCCGACGAACTGGAACGCCCCCACACCCGTGTAGTTCGTGAAGGAGTAGACGAGCCCGATCACCGCCGGCCAGACGAAGAACAGCGAGAAGAGCACCACATTGGCCGCGATGAGCACGAGCGGCGCGATGGTGTACTTACTGCGTCTCCTGGGCGGGCTCACGGACACGTCCGAGGCGCGTTTTGTCATCTTCCTGACTCCGTGCTGGTGGAATGGATTCCTGTGGGCTCACCCCATGAGCCCGACACTGTGTGGGCGCCCGGGCCGGGCGGCGGTGTCTCGACCCCGCCGCCCGGCCTTCGGGCCTACGATCAGCCGCCGACCTGCTGGTTGTAGCCGGCCACGATGTTCTCCAGGGCCTTGTCGGCCGACTGCTGGCCGTTGATCGCCTTGCCGAGCTCCGTCTTGGTCGGGTCCTCGGTGAGGCTCTTGCCCTTCAGCACCCAGTTCGTCTGCGCGCTGTTGAAGTAGCCGGAGATCGGGGCGTAGAGCGGGATCGACTCGTTGTACAGCTTGAACGCCGCCTGCGCCGCCTCGGAGGCGAAGGGGTACTTCGGGTTCAGACCGCTCTCGACCGGCAGGAACCCGGACGCCTCACACAGCGCCTGGTAATGGGCCGGCTCGTACAGCCAGGACAGGAACTTCGTCGCGGCGGTGGCCGCGTCGCCGTTGTTGTTGAAGCCCACCGTCATGCCGCCGCTGTTGACGTCGCTGGCCTGCACCGGCTGGGCGGGAGTGGGGACGCTCGCCCACTCGAACTTCTTGATGCTCTCCGCGAAGGCGGGAACCTGCCACACGCCGGACCAGAAGGCGACCACGTCACCGCTCTGGAACATGGCCGACGGGTCGGCGCCGCTGGTCCACACCGACTTCGGCATGGTCTTGTCGTCGTTCAGTCCGACGAAGTAGTTCACGGCCTTCTTGGTCGCCGCGTCCACCGAGAACTTGCCGGAGGAGTCCGCGTGGACGTACTGCCCGCCCATCTCGTACACCATGGCACGGAGCCTTGACGGCGACTGGTCGAACGTCAGGGAGTACTTGGCGCCGGTCTTCTCCCGGACCGTGTCCGCCGCCTTGATGAAGTCGGTCCAGGTCCAGGTGTTCTGGGGCGAGGTCGGGACGGCGACGCCGGCCTTCTCGAACAGCGTCTTGTTGATGAACAGGCCGGACGCGGTGACGTCCGAGGGGATGGACAGCACCTTCCCGGACGAGTCCTTGGCGAGGAAGTTGGCGTTGATCTTGTTGGTCTTGTTGTTGGCGATGGAGCTGAGGTCGATCAGCTTGCTCGACCAGATCGGGTCCAGCGCCGGCACGGCCGCTACGTCGGGCAGGGAGTTCGCCTGCGCGGCATTGTGCAGCTTCGTCGTGTAGCCGTCGTAGGGGATGTTGACGAGCTTGACGTTGACGCCGGTTTCCTTCTTGTACTGCGCCACCATCTTCTTCCAGCCCGCGTCCTGCCCCGGAACCGTGGAGATCCAGAACGTCAGCGACTTGGAAGTCCCGCCCGAGCCGGATCCCGACCCGCACGCGGAGAGAAGCAGGGCACCTGCCGCGGCTCCGGCAGCGAGGGGAACCAGGCGGCGTATGCCGCCGCGGCCGAGTCGGCGGGAGCGCCGCACACCCACAGTGGTCATCTTCGATCCCTTTTTTTCGTCGTAGGGGACGGAGCACGGCGCCGACGGAAGCGGCACGGGTGCATTTTGCAGGAAGGTTGCTTTCCGATGGCGTCGGCCTCGCCCGGCCGCATCACCTCGACGGGTGGGATCCCCGGCCATGAGGGCCGTCGTCGCACAAGCACACCCTCGTGCGGCTGCCGTACTTCGCGTACCGGCGGGATGCTCAACCCAAGCCGGCGTCCCGACCGACTTAGAAAGCGCTTGTCCGGACATTGGCAGACTGAGTCGCGGGCCGTCAATCCTTGGCCCGCGCGGCCTCGGTCACGGTTTGGACTCCGCGGGCGACCGCGAGCCGCGCGGCACCCGCCACGGTGCCGGAATCCCCGACCGTGCTGCTGACCACCTCGGTGGGCCAGCTCAGCCGCGCCAGCTCGGCCCGCACACCGGGCAGGAGCTGCGGATCCGCGCCCGTGCTGCCCCCCAGCACGATCAGGCCCGGGTCCAGCACCGCGGTCACGGCGGCGGCCAGCCGGCCCACGTCCGCGGCATGGCGGCCGACGACGTCGCGGGCCGGGGCACGGCCCTCCCCCGCGAGCGCGAAGAGCCGCTCGGTGGTGCGCGGGCAGGGGCCGTCGGCGCGCTGCCAGGCGGCCGCGGCGCGGCGCAGCAGGGAACGTGCGCCGATGTACTCCTCCAGGGCCTCCTGGCGCGGCTCACGGCCGTCGTCCCAGGGATAGGGCAGCCGGGCCAGCTCTCCCGCGGCGCCGTTCGAGCCGCGCAGCACCGAGCCGCCGACGACGATGCCCAGGCCGATACCCACGCCGATCCGCAGATAGCCGAAGGTGTGCCGGCCGCGCGCGGCCCCCTCGTGCAGCTCCGCGAGTGCGGCGCAGTTGACGTTGTTCTCCAGGTGGACGGGCACGCCCGCCGGCAGCGCGACGGCCATGGCGTCGAAGACCGGGCCGGCCTTGGCGGTCGCGGGGCGCATACCGCTGCCCTGCCGGTCCCGCGCGGCCACATCACCGACGGCGACGACGATGGTGCGCAGCGGAATGCCGGCGGGCAGCGCGGTGAGCGCCTCGCGTACGGCGTCGGCGGCGTCCGTCCGGGAGGCGGTCGCCTCGGCGAGCAGGGAGCCGTCCAGGGCGCAGCCGCGGACCCGGGTGAGGGCGGGGCCGAGGTCGACGGCGAGTACGGCGCCGGCGGCCGGCCCGAGACAGTAGACGGCCGCGGAGCGCCCGGTGCCGCTGGAGGAGGTGCCGGAGTGCGTGGCGAGCCGGGCGCTCTCCAGCTCCGCCACGGCGCCGGACACCGTCGGCTTGGACAGGCCCGCCAGGCTCGCGAGCTGCGGCCGGGTCGCGCTGCCCGCCTGCGCCAGCACGGCGAACACCGCACTCGCGCTCTCGGTCAGGCGGGGGGCTTCCGCCACGTCGAGTTCCACAGTTTCCCCCACACGGGTACAGGGCCGCGGGCCCGGGCCGATCGTCTCGGCGGGCTGCGGCGATGGGATGCTCCGACGTCGCGCGTTCCCGTCCCGCGGCGGCCCGGACGGGAGCCTGGACGGTCGAGTGCGCGATTACTCTTGACGCACTGTACTTCGTTAGTTAACTTCCTAACGAACTTCACGGTACTCGCCTGCCGTGCTCGTCAGAAGCCCGTCCCGGGGCTTCCCTAGTTCACCGATCCGCAATCCCTCAGACACGGTTCGCCCGCCGTCGCAGCTCGACGCAGCAACGACGAAAGAGGATCCGTGCAGGACTCTCCACCTTCGGCCCCCCTCGTGGTCGGCGTCGACGTGGGCGGCACCAAGACCCATCTCCGCGCCCTCACGGGCGACGCCGTCGTGGCCGACCACGTCCGCTCCAGCACCGGCTGGCGGCCGCACGACCCGGCCGCCGCCGCACGCTGGCTGACCGGCCTCGTCCGCGAGACGCTGCCCGGGGACACGCGCCCGGCCGCCTTCGCCGTGGGCGCACATGCCTGCGAGACACCACGCCAGTGCGCGGAGATCCGCGATGCCCTTCAGCTCTCCCTCGGTGTCCCCGCGCGCGTGGTGGGCGACGCCGAACTGCTCGTGCCCGCCGCCGCACTGGACAAGGGCGTCGGCCTCGTGGCCGGCACCGGCTCGGTGGCGGTGGGCCGGCTGCCCGGCGGCGACCCCGTCCAGGTGGGCGGCTGGGGCGCGGTCCTCGGCGACGAGGGCGGCGCCGCCGGTCTGGTCCGCGAGGCGGCCCGGGCCGTATGGGCGGCCCACGACCGCGGCGAGGAACCCGGAGCCCTGGCTCTGGGCCTCCTCGCCGCTCTCGGCGTGCCCGAGGTCCCCGCGCTCGGCGCGGCCCTGGAGGGCGCCTCGGACGTCTCCGCCGAGTGGGGACGGCACGCGCCCGCCGTCTTCGCGGCCGCGGCCGACGGCTCCGCGCTCGCCCGCTCCGTGATCGCCGAGGCCGGTGCGGCGCTCGCCGCGCTCGTCTCCCGCCTCGCCGCGCGCGGTGTCGCGGTCGACGACGTGGTCGTGGCGGGCGGCACGGTGCTCGGCCAGCCGGCGCTCTACGAGGCGTTCGCCGCCGCGCTCGCCGCCGCGGTACCGGGGGCGCGGCCACAGCCGCTCACCGTGCCGCCGGTCGAGGGCGCGGTGGCGTTGGCGCGTGCCCTCCTGTGAGGCGCCGACCTCTCGTTCACCCGCAGGACACGCACCGGTCGCCGGGTCATCGCGGAAGCGACACGACTCGGCCGTAGATCTTCGCTCGTACGCGTCTTCCGGCTCACACGTCGTCAAAAGACAGACGAGTCGCACCCGATCGCACGTACCCCGCACGTATCTCCGCACGTATCCCCGCACGTCTTCCCCGGCCGCACGGCCGAAGAACTCGAGAGAGGCACACTCATGCTGTCACCCGCCGGGCAGTCCACCCCCTCGGCCGTGAACAGAAGGCGCTTCCTGAAGGTCTCCTTCGGCGGCTCGGCGGCCCTGGTGGCCGCTCCGACGCTCGTCTCCTGGCTCGGCGCCGCCGACGCCAAGGCCGCCACGAGCCCGCTGCCGTTCGTCGACGACTACCGGACGAACATCACGACCAACCTCACGCCCGAGACCAACGCCGTGGTGCGGATCCTGGGCGGCTTCGCCCAGGTGTGGAAGACCGGCGCCGCCTGGAACACCGGCACACCGCTGCGGCCCGAGATACTGCGCGCCAACATGCGCTACTGCATCGCGATCACCCGCTCCCGCACGGAGGCCGCGGGCCGGCAGGCGTTCGTCTACGACCGTCAGCACCAGAGCTACGCGATGATCGCCGGACTCGGTCCCCTGACGGACCTCTACAAGACCGGCGCCAAGGCCGTCACGTCGATCACCAGCGCGCCGGACACCACTCCCGCCACCACGATCAGTGACGCCGCGCCCGCGGACGCGCCCGCCGGCTCCGCCATCGGCGCCGGCTCCTACACCTCCGACCTCGGCCAGGTGGCCAAGCTCGTCGACACCGTGCGCGGCCCGTTCGCCTCCGGCAACCCGGGCAAGTACGCCTTCCAGTACCCGCGCCCGTGGCGCATGAACGAGAACAGCGAGGTCGTCGACACCGGGAAGACCGATGCCCTCGGCTTCCCGGTGTACGACTCGAAGGTGGTCGTCGTCCCGCAGCTGCTGCGTCAGCGCGGTACCTCCGCGACCGACGACGGCGGCTTCCCCAGCGGGCACACCAACGCCTTCCACCTGGCGTCGCTGGCGTTCGCGTACGCCGTGCCCGAGCGGTTCCAGGAGCTGGTGACCCGAGCCCTCGAACTCAGCCACACCCGGATCGTCTCCGGCATGCACTCCACCGTGGACGTCCTCGGCGGCCGCATCATGGCCACCGCCCTCGCCGCCGCCGCGCTCGCCGACCCGGCCAACGCCACCCTCAAGGCGGCCGCCCGCGCCCAGGCCCTGGCCTACTTCACCGAGAAGACCGGCACCACGGCCGACACCCTGTCCGCCTACGCGCACTCCGACGCCTCGGACGCGTACGCCGACCGCGAGGCCAACGCGCGTGCCAACGAGCCCCGCCTGACCTATGTCCTCGAGCGCCAGGGCCGCAAGACGCCGCTCACCGTGCCCAAGGGCGCCGAGGTGCTGCTGGAGACCCGGCTGCCGTACCTGACGGCCGCCCAGCGCCGCGAGGTGCTGCGCACAACCGCGCTGCCCTCCGGCTACGTCCTGCTGGACGGGTTCGAGCAGTGGGGCCGGCTGAACCTGTTCGCCGCGGCGGACGGATACGGCGCGTTCGACTCCGACGTCACGGTCACGCTGGACGCGTCGAAGGGCGGATTCGACGCGGCCGACGTCTGGCGCCACGACATCGAGGGCGAGGGCGGGCTGACCAAGCACGGCTCGGGCACGCTCACCCTGACCGGGCACAACCGCTACCACGGCGGCACCGTGCTGGCGGAGGGCGTGCTCGTCGCCGGGCACGCCAACGCTCTCGGCCAGGGCGACGTGCGGCTGACCGGCGGCACGCTGCGCGCGGACGCCCCGGTGCGGGTGCGGGGCGCGTGGGCCCAGGAGTCCGGCGCGGTCCTGGACCTGACGCTGCGCGGGCACCACGGGCCCGTCCTCACGGTGTCCGGGCGGGTCCGGCTGGACCGGGGCGCCGTGCTGTCGCTGCGCCTCGACGACGACCGGCCGCCGGCCGCGGGGACGACGGTCCCGGTGATCGACTCCTCGGCGCTGCGCGGTCAGTTCGACCGCGTCGAGCTGAACTCCGACCGCCTGCGCGCCGTACCCGTGTACACGGCAGACGGTCTGTCGGTACGACTCCTGAAGCGGTAACACCCTTCGCGGCGGGAGCCGGTGCGGAGCGAGCCCCCGAGGCGGCTCCGCACCGGCTCCGGCCACCGCCCGGTCGGTGTCACCGCAGGGCGGACGATGGCAACCGAACCGCACCCGGTCCTGGAGACCATCCCCGACGCGAAGGCGGCGCAGCCCTCGCCGTCGGGCCGCCGGCGCCTGCTCGTGCCGGTCCTGGTGGCCGTCCTGCTGACCCAGATGGCCGTCGCGATGGTCACCACCGCGGTACGGCAGACCCCGACCATCGACGAGCCGGTGTACGTCGCCACGGCGGCCGACTACCTCCACGCGCACCGGGTGCGCCTCAACCCGGAGCACCCGCCCCTCGGCAAGCTCGTCGTCGCCGTCGGCGTGGCCTTCGCCCGCCCGCACGTGGATCCCTCGTTCACCGGCACCCAGGAGGCGGCGGGCCGGCGCCTCCTGTACGAGTCCGGCAACGACCCCTGGCGGCTGATGCTGTGGGCCCGGCTGCCGGTGATCGCGCTGACCCTGCTGTTCGGCCTGGTGGTGTTCGCCTTCACCCGTGACCTCGCCGGGCCCGCCCCCGCGCTGGCGGCGCTCGCCCTGTACGCCCTCTCCCCCGACGTCGTCGCGCACGGCTCGCTGGCGACGCTCGACGTCCCGGCGGCGGGCTTCCTGCTGACCTCGGTGTGGCTGCTGTGGCGGGCCCGCCACGGCAGGGCGCGCCGGTACCTGCCGCTCGCCGGGGCCGCTCTCGGCGCGGGGCTCGCCACGAAGATGAGCACGCTGCCCGCGGTCCCCGTGCTGGCGGTCCTGGCGGCGCTGTCGCTGTGCGCCCGGCGGCCCCGCGACGCCCGGCGGGCGCTGCTCGCGGCGGGAGTGGTGACGGTCACCGCCGTCGCCGTCGTCTGGGCCGCGTATCTCGCCGTCGATCCGCTGCTGCGCTGGAATCCCGGGGCGACCCATGTGCCCGTCGTGCACGGCCTGCACGGGCACCTCGTCCGGCTGCTGCCCTTCCCCGAGGCGTACCGGGACGGCATGCGGATCCAGTTCGGTCTGGAGAACCGGTCGTGGCAGGGCTTCCTGTTCGGGCACCGGTACTCCGGCGCCCGCTGGTACTACCTGCCGGTCGCCCTGGTCGTGAAGACGCCGCTCGGCATGCTCGCCCTGTGGACGGCCGGGGCGGTCGCGATGGTCGCGGTGCGACGGCTGCGGCCCGCGGCGCCGTACGTGCTGGTCCCGGCCGCCGTGCTGCTGGCCTCGGCCATGACCGGGGCACGGGACCTGGGGACCCGGTACGCCGTCTTCCTGCCGATGTTCCTCGCGGTGGCCGCGGGGTGCGTCCTGACGGTGCGCCGGCGGTGGGCTCCCGTGGTGGTGGGGGCACTGGTGGCGTTCGTCGCCGTCAGCTCGCTGCGGACGTACCCCTACTACCTGCCCTACTCCAACGAGGCGTTCGGCGGACCGGCCAAGACGCATCTGTGGCTGCACGACTCCAACGTGGACTGGGGCCAGGACCTGGGACGGCTGGCGGACCGGCTGCACGACCGCTACCGGGGCGAACGGGTGTGGCTCGTGTACAAGGGCAGCGGGGTGCCCGCCTACTACGGCATCGACGCCTCCGACCCGAGACGGGTGCCGCCGGGGAAGGTGCACGGGCTGCTGGTCGTGTCGGACTCCGCGGTCGCCGAGGCCAGGGACGGGCTGGGCGTGCTGCTGCGCTCCAGCCGACCGGTCGACGAGGTCGGCGACTCGATCACGCTGTACCGGCGGTAATCCGCGATCACCGGGTGCGCGAGGGGCGTCTTCGCCCACCCTGTCCGGCAGGGTCCCTGAAGTATGTTGAGCCCGTGGAAGACAAAGGAGGCGCACCGGTGCCATCGCCGCAACAGGCACGCGCACAGGCGTCCGCGATCACCTCGGGCAGAACCGGTCCGGAGACGGAGGTGTCCCCGACCTCCCGGCTCAGGGCGCTCTTCGACGGACCCCACCTGTCCCCGGGGCAACGGCGCATCGCCCAGTATCTGATCGAGCACATCACCGAGGCGGCGTTCCTGTCGATCACCGACCTCGCGGACCGGGTGGGGGTCAGCCAGCCGTCGGTGACCCGGTTCGCCGCGGCGGTCGGCTTCAGCGGGTATCCCGCGCTGCGGGAGAGGCTCCAGTCGATCGCGCTGGGCGCCCTGGCCGGCGGTCCGGCGGCGGCCGAGGTGAACCGGAGCAACGAGCTTCAGGCGGCGGTCGAGGCGGAGATCGAGAACCTGGAGAACCTGCGGCGCGACTTCGCCGACCCGGACCGGGTCATCGACGTGGGCCGCAAGCTGTCGCAGTCGACGCCGCTGACCATCCTGGGGCTGCGGATCTCCGTCTCGCTCGCCGAGTACTTCGCCTACGCCGCCCGCCGGGTCCACCCGGACGTACGGCTGGTCACCCGGGGCGGCAGCGTCGCCTACGACGCGCTCCTCCAGTCCCGGGAGGCGGGCGGGACCTGGGTGCTGGCGTTCTCGATGCCGAGGCACGCGCAGGAGACGCTGACCGCCGTACGGGTCGCGCGCAGCGCGGGTCTCAAGGTCGCGCTGATCACCGACCTGGCGCTGGGGCCGGTGGCCGACGAGGCCGACGCCACCTTCGCCACCGGCACCGGCTCCCGCCTGGTCTTCGACTCCTACGCCGCCCCCGGCGTGATGGCCGCGGCGCTGCTCCAGGCCATGACCGACGCGGGCCCCGAGCGCACCCAGGCGCGGCTCGAGGAGTACGAGCAGATCGCCGAGCAGCACCAGTTCTTCCTGCGTGAGTGACCGGCCTTTCGAAGGCCACCCCCCTCCCCCGGCAATACACAGTGGGATCATTGCGGGCATTTCGCGCATGAATGTTTTCATACGCCTTGCAAAGCAGTCGGCATATATAAATACTGCTCACGGCCGCATCCGCCCGCCAAGGGCTCATGTACGGGCACCCGAAGCCGCCGTCCCCTACCCGCGTCGGCGCCCAGGGTGTTCGGGGCATCGCTTGCGCGAGCGCCCGTGGCGGCCCCGGTCTTCCCCTGGGCCGGGGCCGCCCCGAACCGTCGGACCACCGTCACGACGCCAACACCGGAAGCGATGATCATGACCCTGACGACGACGCGCATCAGCTCGGACTGGCCGTGCCAGGTCAAGACTCCCGGCAGCTACGACTGGGAGCGCTCGGCGGCCAAGTGGCTGCGCGAGCTGGTGCCCGCGCGCTACGCGAGCTACCCGGCGCTGCTGCGCCACCCGGTGCTGCTCGCCCGCCATGCGCAGATCCAGGTCCAGAACGAGGTCCGGGTGGCCCGCACCGCCCTCCAGACCGCCCGCGCCGACCTGCCCCGGCTCGGACTGCCCGAGTCGGTCATCGAGCACACGATCAAGATGTACGCGGCCGAGGTCATGCAGCTTCAGCACATCGCCCGCAGCGTCCGAGCGGTCACCCAGGCCCTGGCCGAGCAGAACTCCGGACGCTGAACGGGAAGATCCGTTCGCATCTCCCCGAGGGGCATCACGCCTGGCGGGAGCGTTGCCGCAAGACCTCGATCGAAGTCATCCCGATGTGCCATGCTCAAGGCGTGACGAGCGAACCCGCCCTGCCCGCTCAGTCCGGCGACGTGCCCGACATGGCGGCACTGACCCGGGTCGTGGCGCGCCAGCGCGCGGAGATGGACCGGCTTCAGGATCTGGCGGCCACCGCGGCCGTGCTGGAGCGCGCCAAGGGCGCGGTGATGGCACAGCTCGGCTGCTCGCCGGACGCCGCGCAGGAGGAGCTTCAGCAGCGGGCCAAGGCCAGTGAGCGGACGCTGCTCGAGGAGTGCTGGATCAGCCTCGGCGCGCTCTGCGCGCAGCCCCGCGGCGCCGGTGAGCAGACTCCGGCCGAACCCCCCGCGCGCCGGACCACGCCCGGGCCGGCCCCCGACGAGATCGACGCCACCGCCCTCGGCCGCCTGAGCCGGGCCCTCGTCCGTGTCGGTACCCCGCACGATCTCGCCCGGTGCCTGCTGGACCGGCTCACCCCGGAGGTGGGCGCCGCCGCCGTGATGATCTTCGCTCGGCGGCCGGGCGGCGGGCTGGAGCTCACCGGGCACGCCGGCATCGAGAGGACGCTGGCCGAACAGTGGAGCCGGGTGCCGCCGGTCAGCGGGATCGCCGCGCTGGACGCCCTCACCGCCGGGCAGCCGCGCTGGCTGGAGGACGTCCGGGAGGACGGCAAGCGGTACCAGCTGATCGGGGACCCGCCCGAGCGGTGGCCGTCCCGGGCCTGGCTGCCGGTGGTGACCGGCGAGTCGGCCGACGTCGTGCTCGGGATCCTGCGCCACCGCGAGGGCGCCTTCTCGCCCCCGGTGCGGGAACACCTGCTGGCCGTCGCCCAGTTGTGCGCGGGCCCGCTGCGCACGTTCGGCACCCGGCCCGACCCCACCGTCGGCGGAGCGGCGGACGCCGCGCAGACGGTGCTCGACCGGCTGCCCGTCGCGGCGGTGCTCCTCGCCCCGCTGCGCTCCCCGTCGGGGGAGGTCGAGGACTTCCGCATCGATGCCGCGACCAGCGTGACGTCCGACGCCGTGGGCCGCAGCGGGCGTGAGCTGGTCGGCCTGCGCTTCCTGGAGTGCTGGCCGGAGATCGCCCGCGATCCGTTGTGGGAGGGGTGCCTCCAAGTGCTGGCCGACGCGCGGCCGTACGAGAGCGAGCCGTTCGCCCGGCAGCAGATCGTGTCCGGGGTCAGCGAACTGGCCACCTACTCGGCGCGGGTGATGCAGTTGGGCGACGGGCTGGTCGTCAGCTGGGTCCGGCACGATGCGTCCGACCGGCAGGAGCAGCGGCTGGCGGACGTGCAGCGTCTGGGCAACCTCGGCTGGGTCAACTGGAACCTGGACACGGGCGAGGGGAACTGGTCCTCCCAGGTCTTCAGCATCTTCGAGCGGGATGCCGCGCAGGGTGTCGTCCCGCTCTCCGGGCTGCCGCGCCTCGCCTCCCCCGAGGACCTGCCGACGCTCGCCCGCGCCGTCGAAGAACTGGTGCGGCACGGGCTGCCGTGCGACGTGCCGTTCCGGATCGTCACCCGGGCCGGCATCAGGCATCTGCGGGTGGTCGCCGAGGCCGTCTCGGACGCCCGCGGCACGCCCGTCGAGGTGCACGGCTTCGTGCAGGACCTCACCGCGCAGCGCAGCGCCGAGCTCGCCCTCGTCGCGAGCGAGCGGGCCATTCTCACCCAGCACGGAGTGCTCGAGGCCGAACGCCTGGTGGCCGCCCGGTTGCAGGACGCGCTGCTGCCCCTGCCGAAGGAGCCCGTCCGGCTGGCCGGGCTGCGCGTCGACATCGCCTACCAGCCCGCGCAGTCGGGCCTCAGCGTCGGCGGCGACTGGTTCAGCGCCATCGAACTTCCCGACGGGGACGCCCTGTTCGTGGTGGGTGACGTGGCCGGGCACGGCATGGGCGCCGTGGCCTCGATGGCCCTGCTGCGGTTCACCGCCAAGGGCATGGTCATCACGGGTTCGTCGCTGACCGGGGCCCTCAGCCGCCTCAACGCCCTGCTGCTGCACTCCCGCGACCCGCACGGCTCGGCGACCATGGTGCTGGCCCGCTACAGCCCGCGCGAACGGCGGCTGGAGTGGGCGCAGGCCGGCCACCCGCCACCGTTGCTGGTGCGAGCCGGTGAGGCGCACTACCTCGAGCGTCCCTTCGGGATGCTGCTCGGCGCGACCGACACACCCCGCTACGAGGCGGCGGAGGTCCGCCTGGAGCCCGGCGACCAGATCCTGCTCTACACCGACGGCCTGGTGGAGCGGCCCACGGAGAGCATCGACCGCGGCCTGGAGCGACTGGCCAGGGCCGCCGCGCCGCGGGCCGGGGCCGCACCCGCGCCGCTGGACCAACTGCTCGGCGCGACGCTGGAACCCGAGGGACGGGACGACGTGTGTGTGCTCGACATCCGGGTGCCGCCGGACGCCGAGCGGTAGGACGGCTCAGTCGTCGCGGTGTCGCCAGTACCACAGCGCCCCGACGACGACGGCCAGCAGGAACACGACGGGCAGCACCAGGCCCGGGATGCGGGACACGTTCATGCGGACGGCTTTCGGCTCGGCGGGTCGAGGTGCCGAACGCGCGCCGACCCGCCGTCCATGGTGACACGCGACACACTCCCTGTCCGTGGCCTGTTTCCGAGGCGTTACCCGGTCATCCGCCGGCCGAGGCGGTACGGGACTCCAGATCGCGGCGGGTGTCGTCGCCGTAGACGCCGCTCTCGTCGCCGCGGATGCCGTACCAGAGCTGGAAACGCGCCACGGCCTCGGTGAGAACGGTGTCGTAACGGCCGTCGGTGGGGCCGTTGTCGTACACGTTCGGGATGCGCAGCAGGCGCTGCTGGAGGTCGGTCACCTCTTCGCCGCTGTCACCCTCCCGCAGGGTGCCGGCTCCGTCGGGGTCGGTGGACTCGGTCGCGGTGGCGGTCGGGGTGGGACCGGCCGCCGTCGGCGGGGGTGTCTGCGCGGCGGCCTCGCCACCCCGGCCCGGCAGCAGCATCGCGCAGGCGAAGCCGACGAGGGCTGCCGCGCACACGCCGACCGTGATGGCGCCGCGTCGCAGACCCGCACCGGACCCGGTGCGGGCGCGGGCCCGCACACCGTCCGCCGCGGGCGACCCGGATCCGCCCCACTCCCGCGCCGCGCCTCTGCGGCCGCCGGGGCCGTCGCCGCCGGGCAGGGGGCGGGGGCCGCCGCGTTCACTCGCCCAGTCCCGGCCGCCGCGTGGCGTCGGCGTGGTCGTCGCCATGGTCGCCGTGCGGTGGTTCAGTGGCGGGAGCTCCTCCGTCTCCGCCTCGTCCACGGCCGGCTCGGGCCGCAGGGGTATCGCCTCGTAGGCGTCAGGGTCCTGGGTCAGTTCGGTCATCTCGCGGAACAGCTCCGCGAGGGCGTCGGTGTTGCGCGGTCGCAGGACCCGGATGGGTTCCAGGACCGGGCGTTCGTGCGGCTTTCCGGGTTCGTCCGGTGTCGGCACGCTCGTCTCCCTCCCGTGGGTCCCCCAGGAGAGATACGGGCGGACGGGCGGGCGGGTTCAGCCGGCCAGGAAACGGTGCAGGGAACGGGTCGTCGCGGCGACGAAGGCGTCCTGTCCGTCCTCGTCCAGGGCGTCGAGGGACAGGTACGGGTTGAGGTCCTCCAGTTCGACCAGCAGCAGTTCGCCGTCGGGGGCGCGGCAGGCGTCGACGCGCTGGATGCCGTGCGCGAGGCCGTTCCAGTCGATGAAGCGCCGGGCGAACTCCAGGTCCCGCACGGTGGGCCGGTAGGGCTCCAGCTGCCAGCGGCGGTCGGGGTGCGGTGCGTACAAGGCGTACTGGAAGTCGTGGTCGATGTAGGTGAAGGACACCTCGTAGGCGAAGTCGACGCACGGCTGGACCAGGACCGAGCCGTCGGCCAGGGCGGGGAGCGCGTCGGGCGGGAGGATCCGCAGGCCTATGGAGTCGGCGCCGAGCTTGGGCTTGACGACGTACCGGTCCGCCTCGGGCAGCAGGTGCAGGTCCTCGGGCCGGTCGACGGTGGGGATGACGGGGTGGCCGGCGGCGCTCAGGTCGAGGAGGTACTGCTTGCCGGCCATGTCGGCGCGGCCGGTGAGCGGGTTGTAGACGCGTACGCCGTCATGGAGCGCGCGCTCCCGGAAGGCTTCGTACTCCTTCCGATAGCCCAGGACCGGGCCGCTGTTGCGGACGACGACGCCGTCGAAGGAGTGCATCAGGGCGGCCGCGTCCAGCGGGTGGCACAGGGCCAGGTCGAAGTCCGCGCGCAGCCGGGAGGTGAGGAAGACGTCCTCGTCGCAGTAACGGCGCCCGCGCGCCTGGTAGGCCAGGTCCGTGACGTAGAGGAGACGGGGGCGGGCGGCGGACATGCGGTCTCCTGAGGACGGTCGAACGGTGCGGAAAGGTTACGTCAGACGGGGTGCGGGCGGTCCGGGGCGGGACCGCCGCGGCCGGAGCGGCGGCCGCGGCCGCCGGGACTCCCGAGGGGCGGTGGGCGGGCGGGTCGTACGATGACAGGACCGTCGTTTTTCTCCCGAAGGGCTCGTCGACTCCCGTGACCACCGCAACACTGCTCGACGGCAAGGCCGCCGCGGCCGACATCAAGAGCGAACTCGCCCTCCGCGTCCAGGCGTTGAAGGAGCGCGGCATCCATCCGGGGCTGGGCACGATCCTCGTCGGCGACGACGCGGGCAGCCGTTCCTACGTCGGCGGCAAGCACCGCGACTGCGCACAGGTCGGCATCGCCTCGATCCGCGTGGAACTGCCCGCCGACGCCTCACAGGCCGACGTCGAGGCCGCCGTGCTGCGGCTCAACGCCGATCCGACGTGCACCGGCTTCATCGTGCAGCTCCCGCTCCCGGCCCATATCGACACCCATGCCGTGCTGGAGCTGATCGACCCGGTCAAGGACGCCGACGGGCTCCACCCGACGAACCTCGGCCGGCTGGTGCTGGGCATCCCGGCCCCGCTGCCCTGCACCCCGCGCGGCATCATCGACCTGCTGCGGCGCAACCGGGTGGAGATCACGGGCCAGCAGTTCTGCGTCATCGGCTGCGGTGTCACCGTGGGCAGGCCGCTGGGCCTGATGCTGACCCGCAGCACCGAGCACGCCACCGTGACCCTGTGCCACGAGGCCACCCAGGACACGGCGGCGCACGCCCGGGAGGCCGACGTGGTGGTGGCCGCGGCCGGAGTGGCCCACCTGGTCAGGCCCGACTGGATCAAGCCGGGCGCGACGGTGCTGTCCGTGGGCCTGACCCGCACGGTGGAGGGCATCCTCGGCGACGTCCACCCCGACGTGAGCGATGTCGCCGGGTCCTTCTCGCCGCCGATCGGCGGGGTCGGGCCGATGACGCGCGCGATGCTGCTGACCAACGTGGTCGAGGCCGCCGAGCGGATGTGACACCGGCACCCGGTGTCGGGCACTCGGTTCCCCGACAGAGGGAACTGAGTGCCATCGGGGTCGCGCAGGTGTTACGTTCGCGTCCATGAGCGCCACTCACAAGGCGGAGGCCAAACCGCCCATGCGCGACGCCCTGGTCGCGGCGGCCTTCCGGCTGTTCCTGGAGCGGGGCTACGAGCAGACCACCGTCGACGACATCGTTGCCCTGGCGGGCGTCGGCCGGCGGTCCTTCTTCCGCTACTTCCCCTCCAAGGAGGACGTGGTCTTCCCCGACCACGAGCGGTGCCTCGCCGACATGACGGCCTTCCTCGCCGCGAGCGGCAAGGAGCACGAGCCGGTGCGACGCGTCTGTGACGCCGCCCGGCTCGTGCTGCTGATGTACGCCGAGAACCCTTCCTTCTCCGTCCAGCGCTACCGGCTCACCAAGCAGGTGCCCGGGCTGCGTGCGTACGAACTGTCGGTCGTGTGGCGCTACGAACGCGCCCTCGCCGAGTACCTCCGGGGCCGCTTCACCGGCCGGCCCGACGGCAATCTGCACGCCGACGTGATCGCGGCCGCGGTGGTCGCCGCCCACAACAACGCGCTGCGCTCCTGGCTGCGTTCGGACGGAGAGGGCGACGCCAGCGCGACCGTGGACCACGCGCTGGGGTACGTGCAGTCGGCGTTCGGCGCGTCCCCGACGGCCCCCGCACCCACGGCACGTCCCGCGTTCCCGGCGCTCCCGGCGCCGCCCGCCGACGAGCTGCCGCAGGACGTCGTCGTGGTGGTCTCCCGGCGCGGGGCACCGCTGTGGCGGGTGGTGCAGGAGATCGAGACGACCCTCGGACGGGACTGACCCCCCTCAGGGCCCCTGCCGAACCCTCTCTGAACCCTTGCTGAACCCCCTCGAGATGATGGGTACGCAGTGCCTTTACGAGTGGCACTGAGTGCCATACGCTGTGGGCGTGCACGGTGGCACGGCTGACCGGGCACGTGCGTGCACGGGTGAGCCGGGCACGTGGATTCCGGCCGAGTGCAGGGAGTTGACCCGCGTGTACCACTACTCAGGAAACGCCGTTCAGCAGGCCGCCGGCGCCGCGGCGGGCGTCCTCGACCGCGCGAGCACCGATGGCGACACGATCCTCTTCCAGCGCTGCACCTGGTGCGGCACCGCCATGTACCACCGGCTTCTGTGCCCGGTGTGTCAGGGCAGCGACCTGCGCACGGAGCGCAGCGAGGGCACCGGCACGGTCCGGCACGCCACGGTGGTGAACCGCAACACCCCGGGCGCCCGCAATGTGTCACTGGTCGAGATGGCCGAGGGGTTCGTCGTACGCGGCCGGGTCATGGGCCCGCTCATCGGCATCCACAGCGGCGACCGCGTCCGGCTGTCCACGGTCAAGGACCCGGTTCGCGGCGAGCCGGTCTTCCAACTCCTCGACGAGCCGTACCGGGCCTGGCACTAGAACTTCGCGTCATCGGGCCGAGGCCGGACAGCGGGTCCCCGCTGTCCGGATCTTTGCGCTCCGCCGACCTGATTCCCGGACACAGGCAACCCACAGAGGTGCATTTCGCTTCCTTCGGGGCGCGAGGGGCTCCCGATACGGACGGGGCCCGCGCTCCGACTGTTGAGGAGTGGACCTTGATCCGTGCCCGGCGAATAGGTGTCACCGCCGTGGCCGCGCTCGCGGCCCTGGCGGGAACACCGGGACTGGCACAAGCCCGACAGCCGTCCGAGACAAGACCGTTGACCACGACCGCCGACAGCGCGCTGCCGCAGGGCTGGCAGGTCAGCGGGGAGGGCACCGCGCGTGCGCTGGTGTGGCGGTCGCCCACGCCCGTGCCCCTCGGCGACGCCCGCGTGGAGTTCCGCTCGGGCGACCGGCTGCTCGGCGTACCGAAGACGGAGAAGGACGGCCGCACGTTCCGGCTCTCCCTCGACGACGCCGGCGACGCCCCCTTGAAGGACCTGCGCGTGCTGGCCGGCGGACGCCGTCTGGACGCGGCCGCCGACAACGCGGCCCCGGGCGGACGGCGTTCCCTCACCGCCGAGCAGCCACCGGCCCAGGCCCCCGCTCCGGCTCCGGCTCCGGCCAACTCCGTCGACCCCGGCAAGCCGGGCGCGTACCGCACGGTCAGCGGCGAGTACGACCTCGCCCCGGTGAAGTTGCCGGGCTTCGCCCAACCGGTGGAGATGCAGGCGGTCGTGGTGGCGCCGAAGGGGGCCACCGGCAAGCGGCCGCTCGCGCTGTTCCTGCACGGCCGGCACACCACCTGCTACCAGCCGGGCAGCGACGACTTCGACATCTCCTGGCCCTGCCCGGCCGGCATGAAGTCGATCCCGAGCTACCAGGGCTACCTCCAGGACCAGAAGCTCCTCGCCTCGCAGGGCTATGTCACGGTGTCGATCTCCGCGAACGGCATCAACGGCCAGGACGGGGAGGCCGAGGACGCCGGTGCGCAGGCGCGCTCCTCGCTGGTGCGCCAACACCTCGCCAGGTGGGCCGACTGGGCCGCCCACCCGGACCACGCCCCGGCGTCGGTGCCCGACGCGACGAAGGCCGACCTCTCCCGCGTCCTGCTCGTCGGCCACTCGCGCGGCGGCGAGGGCGTCAACCGCGCCGCCCTGGACAGCCTGTACCCGCCGCCCGCCGCGCAGGACGGCTACCGGGGCCCGGTCCGCTGGAAGATCCGCGGAACCGTGCTCATCGGACCGACGATCTTCGGCCAGAATCCGGTCGCCGACGTCCCGTCCGCGACCGTCCTGCCCGGCTGCGACGGCGACGTCGCCGATCTCGAGGGCGAGACGTACCTCGACGGGACGCGCGGCATCAGCAACGGCACGGCCCTGCACAGCGCGGTCTACATGGTCGGCGCCAACCACAACTTCTTCAACACCGAGTGGACGCCCGGCAAGGCCGTGGCGCCCTCCTTCGACGACTTCTGGGAGGACCCGGACGCGCCGCAGCCCGACCCGGTCTGCTCCACCGGTGCCCCCACCCGGTTGACCGCCGACCAGCAGCACCGGGCCGGCGCGACCTACATCGCCGCCGCGGCCCGGCTGTTCGTCGCCGGTGACGACCGGGTGCGCCCGCTGCTCGACGGCACCGGGAAGCGCGCGCCCTCCGCCGACCCGGCCCGCGTCCTGACGCACGCGGTCGGCGCCCGCCGCACGGGCGGCTTCGTGCCCGACGGCGGCGTCGAGGTGACCGGCGGCCGGGTGTGCTGGGCGGACCCCGACCCGGCCAGGGCCTGTCTGGACGCCGACGCCACGGGGATGTCCCCGCACTTCGGCTGGTGGGATCTGGAGAAGGACTCCGGCAAGAGCGCGGTCGCGCTGAAGTGGTCCGCGCCGGGCACGCCGACGAAGATCAGCTCTCTCGCGCCCGTCTCCCTCTCCGGTGCCAAGAGCCTGGCGCTGCGGGTCTTCGTGCCGCCGAACACCACCGGCACCGAGCTGGACGTGTCCGTCACCGACGCGGCCGGCCGCCGGGCCACGCTCGGCCGGGTCGCGGTCGACGGTCTGCCGGGCTCCGACCGCACCGCCTCGTACTGGGCCCGCGAGCTGCGTGTCCCGGTGACCGCCGCCACCCGCGCCGGCCTCGACCTCAGGCACGTCAAGTCCCTTGAGCTGACTCCGCGTTCGGGGTCCGGGCAGGCCTGGTTCATGGACGCCTGGGGCTGGGCCCCGGGCACGCCGGCGGTGCGGGCGGCGGCGCTGCCGCGCGTCGACATCGGCCGGATCACGGCCAAGGAGGGCGACTCCGGCACCCGCACCTATCACGTCCCGGTCCAGGTGTCCGGGCACGGCAGCGGCCGGGTCCGCTTCTATGTCGTCGACCCGGAGACGCTCGAGGCCACGGAGAAGGTGGTCACGGTCCGGCCCGGCAGCACCCCGATCGACGTGCCGATCGAGGTGAAGGGCGACACCCGCTTCGCCTACGACGTGACGCAGGACCTTCTCGTGAAGGCCGTGCGCGGCGCGGTCGTCGGCTCCTACCGGGGCGGGGTCACGGTGCAGAACGACGACCCGGCGCCGCAGGTGACCTTGGCTCCCATCGCCGACCGGGTGACCGAGGGCGGGTCGCTGAGCTGGCGGATCACCCTCTCCGAGACCGCCGACGTGGACTTCTGGCAGCCGATCCGGGTGCTGCCGGTCACCGAGGGCGCCGAGCTGTCCACCAAGGACGTGGACCCGCAGTGGCTGCTGGACTACTCCGGTGACGTGCCCGACCCGGAGCGTCCGCTGTCGGACGCGAACCTGTGGGTCTGGCTGAACATCCCGGCCGGCACCACCGGCGTCGACTTCACCGTGCCCACGGTGCAGGACCAGGTGGCCGAGCCGGCCGAGTCGATGCGCCTCGCACTGACCGACGACAACGCCGAGCCGCTGCCGGACCGGCCGGTGCTGACGGGGACGGTCGTGGACGCGCCGTAGTACGGACGCACTGCCCGAAGGGGGCCCGGACCATGCGGTCCGGGCCCCCTTCGCCGTTTCCGTGCTCACAGCGTGACGCGGATCCCGACGGTTCCGTCCAGCCCCCTGCGGAGTCGGCTGCCGAGCAGGGTCAGGCGACCCATGACGCCGTACTTGCGGACGAGCAGCGTGCGATAGCGGGCGGTGGTCTGCGCGTCGCAGATCTCGGCGGTGGCCGGGATCTGCTCACCGGTGGGGTTGCCGCGGACGTCACAGGGACCCACGAGGACGTCGCCTCGGGCCCGGATCCGCTTCACCTTCCAGGCGTCCGCGGCCGACCAGGCCCCGAGCGTGTCCCCGTCCCGCACCACCCACACGGGCGTGGCGACCCCGGTTCCGTTCTTGCGATAGCTGGTGATCAGCAGGTACTTGCCCGCTGCCAGCCGGTCGAGCGCGTTGTCAGCCATGCCCGCAGTCTAGGCATCCGTACGCCTCACCACCTCGGCAGCCTCAGCTCGTAGTCCGGCTGGATCCGCCGCATGTACCCGGTGTCGTCGCGCCGCCGCACACCCGAGTCGAGGTAGCGGCGGTGCAGGCGGTCGAGGGCGTCGGTGTCCAGCTCGACGCCGAGGCCCGGGCCGGTCGGGACCTTTACCTCGCCGTCCGCAAGCTCCAGCACCCCGGGGACGATCACGTCGTCGGCGCTGTTCCACGGGTAGTGCGTGTCGCAGGAGTGGTCGAGGTTGGGGATGGCCGCGGCGACATGGGTCATCGCTGCGAGGCTGATGCCCAGGTGCGAGTTGGAGTGCATGGACAGCGCGATCCCGAACGCCTCGCAGACGGCGGCCAGTTCGCGGGTGCGGCGCAGTCCGCCCCAGTAGTGGTGGTCGGTGAGGAGTACCTGGATCGCGTTCTGCTCGACGGCCGGCCCGAGGTGTTCCCAGGCGATCACACACATGTTGGTGGCGAGCGGCAGCGGCGAGTCCCGCGCGACCGACGCCATGCCCTCGATGGTCGCGGTCGGGTCCTCCAGATACTCCAGTACGCCGTCGAGTTGCCGGGCGACGTATGTCGACGTCTCCACCGTCCACGCCGTGTTGGGGTCCAGCCGCAGCGGCCGTCCGGGGAACGCCTCCGCCAGCGCCCTGATCGCGGCGATCTCCTCGTCCGGCGGGAAGACGCCGCCCTTGAGCTTGAAGGAGGTGAAGCCGTACCGCTGCTGCATCAGCCGGGCCTGCTCGACGATCCCGGCCGGGTCGAGCGCCTCGGGCCAGTCGTCGCCGATGGCGGGGCGGCCGTCGAGCGCGGGGTGCTCGGCCCACTTGTAGAAGAGGTACGCGGCGAAGGGAACGGAGTCGCGCACCCGGCCGCCGAGCAGGTCGGAGACGGGACGGCCGAGCAGCTTGCCCTGGGCGTCCAGGCAGGCGACCTCGACGGCCGAGGTGGTCCAGCCGCGCTCGTGCGAGCTGGGCACACCCGGCAGCAGGGCGGCGTCGATCGCGGCGGCGACGGCGGTCGTGTCGAAGACGTCCATGCCGACGACCGTCTTGGCCGCGACCATCAGCCGTTCGAGGCGTGTCACACCGCCGGGCGACTCACCGAGGCCCACCGTGCCGTCCTCCAGGACGAGTCGGAGGATCACCCGGAGCGCGAGCGGTTCGTGGACGCCGCCCGAGTTCAGCAGCGGCGGGTCGGAGAAGGCGATGGGTGTGACGACGAGTTCGCGGATGCGCGTGGCAGGGGTGGTCATACGGCGACGGCCTCCAGTCCCCGGTCGATGAGCTTGGCGAGCCGGGCGACATGCTCCGGCGTGGGGTCGAGCAGGGGCGCCCGTACGCCGCCCACGTCCAGGCCACGGATCGTCACCCCGGCTTTGACCAGGGACACGGCGTATCCCGGGACCTCGTCGCGGAGTTCGACGAGCGGGCAGTAGAACGCGTCGAGGAGATGGGCGACGAGGGTGTCGTCCCCTGCCGACAGGGCCCGGTGGAAGGCGAGCGCGATCTCGGGGGCGAAGGCGAAGACGGCCGAGGAGTAGAGGTCGACGCCGATCCCCCGGTAGGCGGGAGCGGTCGTCTCGGCGGTGGGCAGGCCGTTGAAGAACTGGAAGTCCTCGGTGCCGGGAACGGCCCGCACCGCCCGGACGATGCGGTGCATGTGCTCGATGTCGCCGATGCCGTCCTTCAGTCCGATGACCTTGGGCAGGGCGGCGATCTCGGCGGCGGTGGCGCCGGTGAGGCGGGCGGTGCCGCGCTGGTAGAAGACCACGGGGAGGTCGGTGGCGGCGGTGACCTCCTCGACGTAGCGGACCAGGCCCTGTGGAGGTGCGGTCACCAGGTACGGCGGCAGCAGCAGGATGCCGTCGGCGCCGGCGCGGGCCACGCGTACGGCGTGGTCGCGGGCGACGGGGACCGGCCCGCCGGCGGCCGCCAGGACGGGAACGCGTCCGGCGGTCGTCTCGACGGCGACCCGGGTGGCGCGTTCGAGTTCGTCCGGGTCGAGGGCGTGGAACTCACCCGTCCCGCAGGCGACGAACACGCCGCCCGCGCCGGCCGAGACACCGGCCTCGATGTGCCGGCCGAGCCGTTCCTCGTCCAGTGAGCCGTCCGCGGCGAACGGCGTGACCGGGAAGAACAGCACTCCTTGGAACTTCATGTCTCCCTCGTAACTACGTGGATGTACGGGTGGGGGGTCGGCCGGGGGCCGTCAGCCCTTGGTGGCGCCGGCCGCGATACCGGTGACCAGCGAGCGCTGGAGGAGCAGGTAGACGATCAGGCTGGGGACGAGGGCGATGAGGGCTCCGGCGAGAACCACTCCGGAGCCGACCTCGGGGTCGGTGCGCAGAATGGAGAGGGCGACGGTGACCGTGTAGTCGGTGGGGTCCTTGGAGGCGATCAGGGGCAGCAGGTACTGGTCCCAGATCATGACGAAGCCGAGGACGCCGGCGACGCCGAGCGCGGGCTTGCACAGGGGCAGGACGACCTGCCACAGCATGCGGAACTCGCCCACGCCGTCGAGCCGGGCGGCCTCCTCTATCTCGGTGGGGATGTCCTTCATGAACTCGGTCAGGAGCATCACGGAGAAGCCCCAGGCCCCGAGCGGCAGGATCACGCCCCACGCGGTGCCCTTCAGGTCGAGGCCGACCACCGGGACATGGCCGAGGACCAGGGACAGCGGGATCGCGATGACCTCCTCGGGGAGCATCATCGTCAGCATGAACAGGGTCAGGACCAGGGCCTGGCCGCGGAAGCGGTGCCGGGCCAGCGCGTAGGCGGCCAGCACGGACACCGCGAGCTGGAGCAGCAGCGCGCCGCCCGCGATGACGAGCGAGTTGGTGAAGTAGTCCCAGATGCCCCGCTCCCCCGCCACCTCGAAGTTCTGCCAGGTGCTGTCGTGCGGGACGAAGGACAGGGAGGATCCGCTGGCGTGCGTGGTGAACGCGCCGGAGACGATGGTCAGGAACGGCACCGCGAAGACACCGATCGCGATCGCGCAGAGCAGGATCCGCAGGCACCGTGCGACGCCCGGCCGGTCGCTCCAGCCGAGGGCGGTGTCGAAGCGGGCGGGGGTGGCCCGGGCCGCCTTGGCGGAATTACTCGTCCTGGCCGTCGGCACGGGTGCCCGGACGGGGTCGATGGCGGGTGCGCTCATCGCGCGTCTCCCCTCTTGCGGAAGTAGTTGACCGTGACGGTGAGCAGCAGGGTCACGCAGAGCAGCACGACGGAGGCCGCGGAGGCGCCGCCGATGTCGTTGCGGGTGAAGCCGAGGGTGTAGGCCCGGGTCATCCAGACCTCGGTGGAGCCGGCCGGGCCGCCGCCGGTGAGGACATAGACCTCGGTGAAGACACGCAGGCCGCGGATGGCGGCGAGGGTGAGGACGATGCCGAGGGCCGGGCGGATCGCGGGGAGGGTGACGTACCGCAGGCGCTGCCACAGCGACACGCCGTCCATCGCGGCGGCCTCGTAGAGCGTCCGGTCCACCCCGGCGAGTCCGGCGAGGATGATCACCATGTTGTAGGGGGCGAGCATCCAGACGCTCATCACCATGGTCGCCCACAGGGCGGTGTCCGGGTTGTCGAGGAACTGGGTCGGTCCGAGGCCGAGCAGGCCGAGTCCGTGGTTGATGAGGCCGTCGGAGGTCGGGTAGTACAGCAGCCGCCACATCTCGCCGACGACGGCGGTGGCGGTGACGACCGGCAGGAAGACGGCCGTGCGCACGATCTTCAGGGAGCGGGCCTGGCCCTCCAGCAGCAGCGCGAGCGCGAAGCCGACGGCGATGGCGCCGAGGGACTGGCCGAGGCCGAGGAGGAGGGTGTGCCCGATGGCTTCCTGGAAGCGGTGGTCGGTGAGGACGCGGGTGTAGTTGTCCAGGCCCACCCAGTGGTCGCCGAGGAAGGGCCGCACCTTGAAGAAGCTGAGCCAGACGCCCTTGCCCATGGGCAGGAACTTGAACACGAGGGCGAGCAGCAGGCCGGGGGCGAGGAACACCCACGGCAGGACGTTGCGCTTGCTGAACGCGCTGCGGGCCCGGGCACCGCGCACGGGGGCTGTGGTCGCTGTCATTTCAACAGGTCCTGGTCCTTGAGGTCGCCGGCGAGGGTGTCGTCGAGTTCTTTCAGGCCGGCGCGGACGTCGCTGCCGCAGTAGGTGAAGATCGCGTTGAGGGCGTCGGCGGTGTCCTGCTTGATGGGAGCGAAGTCCGGCGCGTTGGGGAACTGCACGGAGGCGTCCTCGTAGGCCTTCTGGACGACGCCCCAGCGGGGGTCGCTGTGTACGGTCGCCGCGTCGAGCGTGGAGTTGACGGGGATCCGGACGACGGGCTGGCTCTTGCCGGTCATCGCGAGACGCTGTCCCTCGGGTGAGACGAGGAAGGCGGCGAGGGCCTGTTCCTGCTCGGTCTTGCCGGTCCTGGCGCCGAAGTAGATGTTCTCGCCGTCCGCGAGGACGTCGTTGCCTGCCGGTCCGGCCGGGGCCTGCACCACCTCGAACTTGTCCTTGCCCAGGGCCTGGTCGAATGTGGCGATGTTGTAGGGGCCGGTGAGGTACATGCCGGCGTTGCCGTCCTGGAAGTTGGTGGCGTTGCCGGTGATGGCGGTGAGGGCGCCCGGTTGGATGACAGCGTTGTCAGACGTGCAGAAGAGGTTCTTCTTCAGCCAGGAGACGGAACGTACGGCGGCGGCCGAGTCGACAACCGGCCGATAGCCGCCGTCCTTGGTGGGCTCGATGATGCGGGCGCCGCCCTGCCACAGGAAGCTGGCGCCCCACCAGGCGGCGTAGCCGTTCTGGGCGCTGCCGGGGACGACCATCCCGTAGGTGTTCTTCCTGCCGTCCCCGTCGGGGTCGTCGCCGGCGAAGGCCTTGGCGAGGGTGAGCATGTCCTGCCAGGTCCGCGGCTGCGGCAGGCCGAGCCTCTCGCGCCAGTCCTTGCGGATCATCAGGGTCATGGCCTGACGGGAGTAGGGGATCCCGTAGTGGGACCCGTCGGTGCCGACGGTGGAGGCCCAGGTCTTGGCGTCGATCTGGTCGCCGCCGGCGATGTCGGCCGGGTCGATCCGCTTGAGCAGACCCTGGCTCTGGTAACTGCCCATCAGCGCCGTGTCGTTGATCATGACGTCCGGCAGGTCCTTGGTGGACGCGCGGCTCTGGAGCTGCTGGTCGAAGTTGATGACCGGCTGGTAGTCGATCTTGATGCCGGTCTTCTTGGTGAAGGCGGCGAACACCCGCTCGTACGTGGCCGCGGGATCCGGGTTGCTCCGGGTCCAGACCTCCAGGGTGTTCGGGTCACCGCTCCCGGCGCTGTCCGAACCGGAGCCGCAGGCGGCCGTTGCGAACAGCAGTCCCGCGACGGCAAGCGTGGCGGCCGGGCGGCGACTTCGTCGGCGATCCCCCATGGGCACACTCCGTTCATATTCGTGAACTCGCTTCACGAATCTAAATTTAGGCGCCCAAGCTACGAACGGTTTCAGCCGTATGTCAAGACATGGCTGGGACATTGCGAGACCGTGACACGGGCGCTGTGGAGTACCTGTCACGCGCCTCGCACAGAAACGCCACCGCCCCACCGGAGGAGCTCCGGTGGGGCGGTGGTCGGGCGGGAAGACCTGCGGCTCAGCGAAGGGCGGCCGTCATCCGCCGTACACCTTCGGTGAGGATCTCCGGCGAGGTGGCGATGTTCAGACGGACGTGCCCGGCCCCGCCCGTGCCGAAGTCGAGCCCACAGCTGAGGGCGACCCGCCCCCGCTCCAGGAAGACCGCGGCCGGATCGTCCCCGAGGCCCAGTGCCCGGCAGTCGAGCCAGGCGAGATAGGTGGCGTCCCCCGGCCGATACCGGACGCCGGGCAGGTGCTCGGCCAGCAGGGCGGTGAGCAGGCGCCGGTTGTCGTCGAGGCCCGCCAGCAGGGCGTCCAGCCACCCCGTGCCCTCGAGCAGGGCGGCGGTGTGCGCCAGCACGCCGACGTGGCTCGGTCCGTGGGACACCTCCTCGGGCAGCAGGGCCAGGTCGGCCGCCGCCTCGGGGCCCGCGACGGCCAGGGCCGCCTTGAGCCCGGCCAGGTTCCACCCCTTGGAGGCCGACATCAGCGACAGGCCGTTCTCCGCGCCGGGGACGGCGAGCCAGGGCACGAAGTCGCCCCCCGGGGCGGTCAGCGGCGCGTGGATCTCGTCGACGACCACCCGGACGCCGTACCGCCGGGCGAGCGCGGCCACGGCGGCCAGTTCCCGGGCGGTGTGCACGGTGCCGGTCGGGTTGTGCGGGCTGCACAGCAGGTGCGCGGCGCGGCCACCGCCAAAGACGGCGCGCCGGTACGCGTCCTCCAGAACGGCGAGGTCCAGTCGGCCGTCCGCGCCGAGGGGCGCCTCGGCGATCCGCCGGTCCATGTGCGCGACGAACTGGAAGAACGGCGGGTACACGGGTGGGTTGACGACCACCGGATCGCCGGGTCCTGTCACCAGCTTCAGCATCTCGACGACGCCCAGCATCACATCGGGCACGATCGCCGTCCGCTCGACCGCGAGCCCGTCCCAGGCCCACCGCTTCGCGGCGAACAGGGCCAGCGCCTCGGCGTAGGCCGTGCCCGCCGGATAGCCGGTGTCACCGAGCGCCAGGGCCTGCGTCACCGCCGCGACCACCGGCTCGGCGAGGGGCACGTCCATCTCCGCGACCCACAGCGGAAGGACGTCGGCCGGATAGGTGCGCCACTTCATGCTCGTACGACATCGGAGCCGGTCGAGTGTGAGGGCCTGCAAAGGGTTTGCCTCACCGGGCGTCTCGTGCGGGATCCTGGTCATGGGGCACAAGATAGGGGGCTGTGGTGTGACCTGGGATCACGCGAACGGGACAGTTGTGGCGGACGCCGGCGGCATCCCGGAGATCGCCTGCGACGAGTCGGGTTCGGACGGCGAGAACCTCACCGGCGGAAACACGGACGTGTTCGCCCACGCGAGTGTGCTGCTCTCGGCCGAATCCGCCGCCGGACATGTACAGGAGATCCGGAACCGGATCCGTTCGCCCGCCGAGGAGTACAAGGCGAACCATCTGCTCCGGGAGAAACACCGGGCGGTTCTGGAATGGCTGCTCTCGGTATCGGGACCGCTGTACGGGCACGCCCACGTGCACCTCGTCGAGAAGTCCTTCTTCGTCGTGGACCGGGCCGCCGACCTGCTGCTCGGCGACCCCGAGGCGGCCGTCCCGCTGTTCCGGCACGGGCGGCGGACTTTCACCGAAGCGGAATGGAAACACTTCCTGGAGGCGGCCAACCAATTGCTGTGGGTGCGCCACGAAGGTGAACCGGACACGCCCGTCGAGCATTTCTTCCGTACGCTCGAAGAACTGCGGCAGCGATATCCGGGGACAGCGGCGGCCGAGACGCTCTCGCGGCTCGCGGCGGAACGCTCCCGCGCGCTCGCCTACCGGGCCGGAATCCAGGACGGGCCGTTCGTGCTGACCCCGGTCCTCAATCCCCTGCTGCCCTCGATCCTGCACACGGCCGCCCATTGGAGCGCCGGCGGGCGTCCGGTTCGGCTCGCGCACGACCGGCAGAACATGCTCACCCCGGAGCGGATCGCCTGGATCGAGGGTGCGGCCCGGGTGCGGGGCATCCGCCTGGCCGGGCTCCGGCTCGTCGTCTCGCGGCTCGACGCGCGGGTGCAGCTCGCCGACTTCCTGGCCGGCATCGCCCGCCGGATCGCCTCCGACGAACTCAACGGCCGCGGCGACCCGGCGCTGACCGCGCTGCTGCGCCCCTACACCGGCGCGGCAGCGGTGTGGGGCGACGAGCGGAGCTGGGCGCGGCTCGGGCCCGCGACGGAATCGGGTGGACGGTCCGCGCAGCTCAACTCGCCCGTCTAGATTGCTGGTTGTTACTTCCCGCTCCCCTTCTTCCGTACAGGAGCCGACCCGTGACCGAGAACGCGCCGACCGTCGACGCCGCCGCCCAGTCGTCGCACCTCCGTATCGACACCACCCGGCCGCACACCGCCCGCATCTGGAACTACTGGCTCGGCGGCAGGGACAACTACGAGGTCGACCGGGCCACCGGCGACCGGATCCGGGAGTTACATCCGGGCATCGGCGCATACGCCCGCGCCGACCGGCTCTTCCTGGGCCGGGCCGTGAAGCACCTGGTGACCGAGGCCGGTATCCGGCAGTTCCTCGACATCGGGACCGGGCTGCCCACCGCGGACAACACGCACGAGGTCGCGCAGCGTCTCGCCCCGGATTCCCGGACCGTCTACGTCGACAACGACCCGCTGGTCCTGGCGCACGCCCGCGCCCTGCTCACCAGCACGCCGGAGGGCCGCACCGACTATCTCGACGAGGACCTGCGCAACGTCGACGCGCTCCTCGAACACGCCGCGAAGACGCTGGACTTCGACGCGCCCGTCGCGCTGATGCTGCTCGGCGTGATCATCTTCATCGGCGACGACGAGGACCCGTACGGCCTGGTGCGGCGGCTGGTCGACCGGCTGCCCGCGGGCAGCCGTCTGGTGCTGTCGCACACCATCACCAGCCCGGCGATGCCCGACGTGGACGAGGCCGTCACGTTCTGGAACGAGCACGGCACGCCGAAGCTGACCCAGCGCACACCGAAGGACGTGGCCCGCTTCTTCGACGGCCTGGAGCTGCTGGAACCGGGCGTGGTGTCCTGCTCGCGCTGGCGCCCGGAGGACATCGCGGGCGGGGCCGAACCGGACGAGGTGGCGATGTTCGGCGGGGTGGCACGCAAACCCTGAGGTGATCATCTCCGCGCTGAACGCTGCGGGGTCCTCGCACGTATGGAGGTGAGGGCACTCAACGACCGGAGCGCCCCGCGGTGTTGAGGCCGTGCGTTCGGGGTTTCGGGAGCCATGACATGAGGCATGTACGACGACGGACCGTCCGGCGAGTGACACGGCTGGCGGCCGTCGGCGGACTCCTCCTGGGAGGGGCCATGGTCACGCAGGCGGCCATGGCGAGCGAGCCGGGCGGCACGGCCGCGGCGCCGCGCAGCGCGGCGGAGTCCGTCGTCACGAATCCGGGGACGGCCCTCGTCAAGAAACTCGGCACCTCGCGCACGGCGGGCACCTGGCTCGATGCCGACGGGCGCCCGGTCGTCGCCGTCACCGACGAGGAGACGGCCGACACCGTCCGGGCGGCGGGCGCCGAGGCCAAGGTCGTCTCGCACAGCATGAACGAGCTCAAGTCGGCCACGGACACCTTGCGTTCGGCGCCGAAGGTGCCCGGCACCGCCTGGGTGATGGACTACCGGACGAACCAGATCGTCGTGCAGGCCGACAGCACCGTGTCGGCCACCAACTGGTCACAGCTGACGCAGACGGCCTCCGGCATCGGCAGCTTCGTCCGCATGGAGCGCACCACCGGCGAGTTCACCACCCGGATCAACGGCGCCCTGCCGATCCTGTCGACCGGTGGACGCTGTTCGGCCGGCTTCAACGTGACCAACGGAACGAACGACTTCATCCTCACCGCCGGGCACTGCGGGCCCACCGGGTCCACCTGGTTCGCGGACAACCAGGCCAAGCAGCAGGTGGGCCAGACGGTGAACTCCAACTTCCCCGGCGGCGACTTCTCCCTGGTGCAGTACGCGAGCGGCAAGGCCGGCGCGGGCGCCGACGTGGTGGCCATCGGCAACGGCAACGGGGTGCGGATCACGGGCACCGGCGACGCGGCCGTCGGCCAGCGGGTGTTCCGCAGCGGCAGCACCAGCGGGTTGCGTGACGGCGAGGTCACCGGTCTGGACGCGACGGTGAACTACCCGGAGGGCACGGTCAGCGGGCTGATCGAGACGACCGTCTGCGCCGAACCGGGCGACAGCGGGGGCCCGATGTTCTCGGACGGCATCGCGCTCGGGGTCACCTCGGGCGGCAGCGGCGACTGCACCACCGGAGGGACGACGTTCTTCCAGCCGGTGACCAGGGCGCTGGCGCAGCTCGGCGTGCAGCTGATCGTGGCCGCCCCCTCCGACAACGCCGGCGCGTCCACGTCGTCCGCCGATCCCGCGCCGTCCGCCTCCTCCACCCAGGCGGGGCTCTCCCCGGGCGCGGCCTCGCCGGGCACGACCACTCCCGTGACGGCGACCGGAGTCAGCGAGACCCTCGCCGCCCGGCTGACCGACCCCAGGAACATCGGCCCCGGTCTGCTGGTCATCGCGGGCAGTATGGTCGCCCTCGTCGCGACCCGGTACTTCCGCGCCGAGCAGGACCGCAAGGCCTACCAGCGGCACTACTCGGCGACATGGGGGTGACGGCTGGGGGGTGCCCGGTGCGGGGCGCCGCTGTCGGGCGGCCCCGCGGCCGGGTGGTTGTCAGGCCGCTTCGACGGAGGACGGAGCGGCGGCCCACTCCAGGACGAGCCGCTGGTATTCCGCACGCTGCTCGACGCTCAGTGTCCCGCCCGACCGGAGCCACAGGGCCCGGATCTCCTCGTTGACCTCTGCGGCCGATCGCTCGGAGAGGGATTCAACAGTGGTGGACATGGCGTGAAGCTTACGGCTTCGGAAGTGAAGGCCGCGTGAGTCATCACGAATGAATAGGACATAACGGACGTGTTACTGATCACGTCCATCTGTCAACCCCCAAAACGCCGTTCACCCCTCCGCCGCCCCCAGGACCAGCACCTGAATGGCCAGCACGGCGGCGCCGCGCGCCCAGTCGTGGAAGTCCGACACCTTGGTCTCCAGGGCCACCGGGACGGCCAGCGGATGCCGGTGGGCGCGGACGGCGGCCTCCACCGTCGCCCCGCCGACGTCCATCAGGCCGACCCCCTCACCGGCCAGCAGGACCTTCTGCGGCATGACGAAGTTGGCGATCTGCGCGATCAGGGTGCCCAGCGCGCGGGCCGCCTCGTCGACGACGCGGGCGGGCATGGGCTCCCCGGCCGCGGCCAGGGCGAGGATCTCCTCGTACGTGTGCTCACGGCCGGTGGCGGCCTGCACCTGGTAGCGGATGCTGGGGATGGTCAGCAGCGAGACGGCGCTGCCACGCTCCCCGTCGGGGGTGAGTGGACCGCTGGGGTCGATGATGATGTGCCGGCCGAAGCCGCCGTCCTCCTCGACACAGGGCACCCGCCTGCCCGAGAGGACCAGGCCGTAGCCGAAGCCCGCACCGATGGTGAGGACCACGAACCGGTCGAGCCCGCGCCCCGCGCCGAACCAGGTCTCGGCCTCCACCAGAGCGGCGACGTCGTTCTCCAGGACCACGGGCAGCCCGGTGCGCTCCTCGACCAGTGCGGCCAGCGGGATGTCCCGCCACCCCAGGAAGGGCGACTCCCCGACCAGCGCGCGGTCCTCGACGCGCCCGCCCACCCCGATGCCGATCCCGGCGAGGCCGGGATGGGCACGGGCCAGTTCGTCGGTCATCTCACCCAGCAGCGCGACGACCTCTTCGGGGTCGTGCGTGGTGAGCGGGCGGTCGTGACGGGCGACGATGTCGCTGCGCAGGGTGGTGACGACGCCGTACACCATGTCACCGGTGATCTTGAAGCCGATGAAGGAGCGGGACTGGGCGACCACGTCGAGCGGCTGCGAGGGGCGCCCCTGCCGTGTCTCCACCGCGATGCCCCCGTCGGGCACCTCGACCAGCAGTCCCGACTCGATCAGCGGTTTGGTCAGCCGGGTGAGGCTGCCGGCGGAGAGGTTGAGCCGCCGCGCGAGGTCGGTGCGCGAGAGCGGGCCGTGGACGAGCACCTCGATGGCGACCGAGCGCTCCCCCGGGCTCAGCGGCAGCCAGCTGGCAGTACCTGTGGTCATGAGGGTCAGACTCCCACACGCTCGCCGATTTCTTTTTGCCTTGGAAGTATCTAGGTCACCATACGGGCCGCGCGGCCTCCACAAAAGATGTTCACCGACCCCTTGACGGCTGGATTCTTCCGCCACAAAAGTAAGTGCCCGAGGACGAGCCGCCGCGGACAAGGGAGTCTCACGATGACCATCGCCTCCAGCAGCCCACCGTCGCGCCTGCCACCGGGCGGCGCCGAGCGGACCGCGACCAAGTCGAGGACGGACCGGCGGCCGGGGACGGGCGAGAGCCGGGGTGACGGGCGGCTCGCCGCCGTGTTCATCGCGCCGGCCCTGCTGGGATTCGTCGTCTTCCTGCTCTGGCCGACGCTGCGCGGGATCTACCTGAGCTTCACCCGCTTCAACCTGCTCACCCCGGCGGAATGGGTGGGCTTCGACAACTACGTGCGCATGGTGCACGACCCGATCTTCTGGAGCTCCCTCCGGGTCACGGTCGCCTACGTGGTCATCAACATCGGGGTGCAGACGGTCTCGGCGCTGGCGATCGCCGTACTGCTTCAGCGGCTGACCCAGTCGGCGGTGCTGCGCGGGATCGTGCTCACGCCGTATCTGATGTCGAACGTCGTCGCCGGCATCGTCTGGCTCTGGATCCTGGACACCCAGCTCGGTGTCGGCAACGAGATCGTCGCGGCGCTCGGTTTCGACCGCATCCCGTTCCTGGCGGACGAGACCTGGGCGATCCCCACGATCGCCCTGATCAATGTGTGGCGGCACGTCGGCTACACCGCGCTGCTGCTGTTCGCCGGTCTCCAGGCCATCCCGAACGACATGTACGAGGCGGCGAAGGTGGACGGCGCGAGCGAGTGGCGGATGTTCTGGCGGATCACCATGCCGCTGTTGCGGCCGGTCCTCGCGGTCGTGCTGATCATGACGGTGATCGGCTCGTTCCAGGTGTTCGACACCGTCGCCGTGACGACCAGGGGCGGTCCGGCGGACGCCACCAACGTGCTCCAGTACTACATCTACGGCGCCGCCTTCGGCCGCTTCCAGTTCGGCTACGCCTCCGCGATGTCGGTGGCCCTGCTCGTCGTGCTCAGCGCGATCACCTTCGTCCAGTACCGGCTCACCCGAGCCGGTCAGACCGACCTCGGCTGAGCGGAAGGAGTCGACATGTCCGCAGTGACCGTCCCGACGGCACCCTCACCACAGGCGACACCCGTACGGCCCGTCAGGCCCCGGCCGACCCCCGGGCGGATCGTGGCCTGGGCGGTGATGGTCGTGATCGTGCTCGTCACCCTGTTGCCGTTCTACTGGATCCTGCGCACCGCGCTGTCCACCAACTCCGGGCTCGCCGCGAGCCCGGGCGATGTCCTGCCGGTCGATCCGACCACCGGCGGCTTCGAACGGGCGCTCGGCCTCCAGTCCACCAAGGAGGCGATCGCACAGGGCGGTGCGGGCGGCGGGCTGAGGTTCTGGCGGTATCTGCTCAACTCGGTGGTCGTCTCGACCCTCGTCACCGTCTGCCAGATCTTCTTCTCCGCCATGGCCGCATACGCCTTCGCCCGCCTCCGCTGGCGCGGCCGGGACAAGGTGTTCGCCCTGTTCCTCGCCGGTCTGATGGTGCCGACCATCTTCACCCTGCTGCCGAACTTCGTGCTCATCAAGGAACTCGGCCTGGTGGACTCCCTGTTGGGGATCGCCCTGCCGACGATGTTCATGACGCCGTTCGCGGTGTTCTTCCTGCGCCAGTTCTTCATGAACGTCCCGCGAGAGGTCGAGGAAGCGGCACTGCTCGACGGTGCCGGGAAGGTGCGGATCTTCTTCCGGGTGCTGCTGCCGATGGCGTCCACGCCGGTACTGACCCTGGCCGTGCTGACGTACATCACCTCCTGGAACGACTACTTCTGGCCGTTGATGGTGTCCTACAGCGACGGCTCACGGGTGCTCACCGTGGCGCTGGCCATCTTCCGGGCGCAGACCCCGCAGACCGGCACCGACTGGTCGGGCCTGATGGCGGCGACGCTCATCGCGGCCCTGCCCATGCTCGTCCTCTTCGGGTTCTTCGCCCGCCGCATCGTCAGCACCATCAGCTTCACCGGGATCAAGTAATGGGGACGGACATGCGGATACGGATGCGTACGGTCACCGCACTGGCCGGGGTGCTCGGGCTGTCCCTGGTGAGCGGCTGTGCCCAGGGGGGCGCCGGGTCGTCGGCGAACACGGTGACGTACTGGCTGTGGGACGCCAACCAGCAGCCCGCCTACGAGGCGTGCGCGAAGGACTTCGAGAAGCAGAACCCCGGACTCACCGTGAAGATCTCCCAGTTGGGCTGGGACGACTACTGGACCAAGCTCACCGCGAGCTTCATCGCGGGCACCGAGCCGGACGTGTTCACCGACCACATCCAGAAGTTCGGCCAGTTCGCCGACCTGAAGGTGCTGGAACCGCTCGACGACCTGGGCATCGACGACGCCGACTACCAGCCGGGGCTCGGCGCCAACTGGATGGGCCAGGACGGCCGGCGCTACGGCGCCCCGAAGGACTGGGACACCGTCGCCCTCTTCTACAACCGGAAGCTGGCGAAGGACGCGGGCCTCACCGCCGAGCAGCTGAACGGCCTCTCCTGGAACCCGAAGGACGGCGGCACGTTCGAGAAGGCCATCGCGCACCTCACCGTCGACGGCAAAGGCAGGCGGGGCGACGAGCCCGGCTTCGACAAGAACGACGTCAAGGTGTACGGCCTCGCCACCAACGGCGGTGGGGACGGCGACGGCCAGACCCAGTGGAGCACCTTCACCGCCTCCGCCGGCTGGACCTACACGGACCGGAAGCGGTGGGGCACGAAGTACCGGTACGACAGCAAGATCTTCCAGTCGGTCGTCAAGTGGTACTTCGGCCTGGCGAAGAAGGGCTACATGGTGCCCTTCACCGACTACAACTCCCAGTCCAACCAGGCCAACACCCAGGTGGCCGCGGGCAAGGCGGCCGCCGCCTTCGACGGCGCGTGGATGATCTCGTCGTACGACGGTTTCAAGGGCCTGGACATCGGCACCGCCGTCACGCCCGCCGGCCCGACCGGCAAGCGCGCCACGATGATGAACGGCCTCGCCGACTCGATCACCAGGAACGCCCGCAACAAGGCGGGCGCGAAGAAGTGGGTCGCGTACCTGGCGTCGGACGAGTGCCAGCGGACGGTGGGGAGTTACGGGATCGTCTTCCCGGCGACGCCCGACGGCACGAAGGCCGCGGTGGCGGCCTACGAGAAGAAGGGCATCGACGTCGGCGCGTTCACCGAACCGGTCGCCGACAAGAAGGACTTCGCCACCTTCTCCTATCCGATCACCAACTACGCGGCCGACGTGTACGCGCTCATGCACCCCGCCATGCAGGACATCTTCGGCAACGGCAGCTCCGTGAGCGGTCTCGACCGGACCAACAGCCAGATCAACCTGATTCTCGACCAGTGAAGGGCACGCCACCCATGACGTTCTCCCTCGGCATCGTCGGTGCCGGACAGTTCTCGGGCCAGTTCGCCAAGCTGTTCCTGGCCCACCCCGGCGTCAGCGACGTGTACGTCACCGATCTGCTGCCCGAACGCGCCGAGCGGCTCGCCGCCGATGTGGGCCTGACCGGGACGTTTCCTTCGTATGAAGCGATGCTGGCGTCCGAGGCGGTCGACGCGGTCGCCGTCTTCACCCAGCGCTGGACGCACGGCCCGCTGGTTCTCCAGGGCCTGGAGGCGGGCAAGCACGTGTACTCCGCCGTCCCCATGGCGATCACCACCGAGGAGATCGCGGCGATCATCGACGCCGTCAGGGCGACCGGGCTGACCTACATGATGGGCGAGACCAGCCAGTACAACCCGGCGACCGTGCACGCCCGCAACCAGATCGCGGAGGGCGCCTTCGGGCGGCTCTTCTACGCCGAGGGCGACTACGTCCACGACATGGACCTCGGCTTCTACGAGGCCTACCAGTACAGCGGCGGCGAGAACTGGAAGGCGACCGCCAGCTATCCCCCGCTGCTGTACCCGACGCACTCGGTGGGCGGCGTCCTGGGCGCCTGGGGGACGCATGCGGTGAGCGTGTCGGCGATCGGTGTCGTCGACGGGCGGGGGGACGGTGTCTTCGACAAGGAGGTCAGCCAGTTCGGCAACGACTTCTCCAACGCCACCGCGCTGTTCGAGGTGGCGGGCGGTGGTTCGTTCCGCACCAACGAGTTCCGGCGGGTGGGATACCCGTCCCACATCCGCGAGTCCCGTTTCCGCTTCTTCGGTACCGAGGCGAGCATGGAGCAGCTCGCGACGGTGGCGCTGTGGCAGGACAAGAACGGGGTGAAGGACATCAGTGAGCTGCTCGAACCCAAGCCCACACTGTCCCCCGACGACCCGTCGCTCCAGCACATCGCGCCCGATCTGCGGGCCGCCTTCACCTCGGGTTCGGCACCGGTGCACGACCGTGCGCGGCTGCCCCGGGAGTTCGACGAACTGCACAACGGGCACGAGGGCAGCCACCACTTCCTGGTGGACGACTTCGTGACCGCGGTCGGCACCCGTACACTGCCGTCCGTGAACGCCTGGGTCGCGGCCCGCTACACCCTGCCGGGCATCGTCGCGCACGAGTCCGCGCGGCAGGGCGGGGTCAGGCTGGAGATCGCGGACTTCGGGGACGTGCCCGGGGCGTGACGCCCGGGAAGGCCGGGCGCCCGCGCCGCCTCAGCGACCCTAGGTGGACTCAGGTGCCCGGCTTGCGGCCGTACACGAAGACGTCGTCGCCGTTCTTCAGCAGCGACCAGTACTTCTTGGCGGTCGTGGTGGTCATGTTGACGCAGCCGTGGGAGCCCGGCGGGTTCCACATGCTGAGACCGACCGAGTGGAAGGCCTGGCCGCCGTCGAAGAACTGGCTGTAGGGCATCGGCACGTTGTAGATGCTCGACACGTGGTCGATGTGCCGCCAGTAGATCTTCTTCAGGCCGGTGCGGGTCTCGTACCCGTTGCGGCCGGTACGGACCGGGACGGGCCCGTAGACGAGCTTGCTGCCGTCCTGGATCCAGCTGATCTGGAGGGTGAGGTTGACGCAGGCGATGCGACCCTTGTTGGTCGGGCACTTGCCGGCCTTGTTGGGCTTGTTGCCCACCGCCTTCTGCTTGTTCATGAGGTCCATCACGCCCCAGGTGACGGGCCCGGCGTAGCCGATGTTCGGGGTGATGCCGTGCTTGTTCTGGAAGGCCCGGATGGCCTTGCAGTCGGTGGTCGACTGCTTGCCGTCGACAGGCCGGCCGAGGAACTTCTCGACCTGCTTCTGGTACGGCCCGGCCGTCGTCGTACAGCTCGCGGCCTGCGCCGGCGCCGTACCCAGCACCAGCGTCAGCGGCGCGATCAGGCCGGTGAGCCCGAGCACGACGGCTCCTCGTCTGCGTATGTCCCCCATGGCTGCCCTCTCCCTGGCACAGTTGTTGCGATCTCTTCCTCCTAGACAGCTGGGCCCGGGCGTCGGTTGTAGGCCGACCCCGGCTGTGACAGAACGGTGAACTTCCCATCTGTCCCGACTGTCCGGTTCACACCGAGTTGCCGTGCACGGCCACCCGGTCCAGTTTCCCTCAATTGGATCGGGCGCCGCCCGGCGCCCCCCTCCTAGGCTCCCCGTATGCATCGCACTCTCGCCGGCGATCTCTCCCGGCTTCCCGAACTCCTCCAGTCCGCCCGTGACTTCGCCGTCCGTGAGGTGACCGGCCTGGCGGAGCGGCCGGTGGTCCGCCTCGACCGGGCGCCCGACCGGGCGGCCCTGCCCGACGAAGGCACCGGCGCCGAGGGCGCTCTCGCGCGGTTCGCCTAGCACTGGGCGCCCGGCTTCTCCGGCTCGGCCGGGCCGCGCTACCTCGGCTTCGTCACGGGTGGGGCGACGCCCGCGTCGGTCGCCGGGGACTGGCTGACCGGCGCGTACGACCAGAACGTGTCCGGGGCGGGCGGCTCGTGGGCGGCCGCGCTGGAGCGGGAGACGGTGGCCTGGCTGCGTGAGCTGTTCGGACTGGGCGAGGCGCACAGCGGGGCGTTCGTGACGGGCGCGACGGTCTCCACCACCGTCGGGCTCGCCGTCGCCCGTGAGTGGCTGGGCGAGCGGCTGGGGGTGGACGTGTCCCGGGAGGGCGCGGCCGCACTGGGGCCCGTGGAGGTGCTGTCGGGCAGCCCGCACTCCAGTGTCGCGAAGGCGCTCTCGGTGCTGGGCATCGGCCGGGACCGGCTGCGGCAGGTGCCCCTGCTCGGTGGCCGGGAGGCCGTGGACGTCGACGCGCTCGAGACGGCGCTGGCCGCGCTGGACGGGCGGCCGGCGGTCGTCGTGGCCAACGCGGGCACCGTCAACACCGTCGACTTCGACGATCTGCGGGCGATCGCGGCCCTGAAGGAGCGGTACGACTTCTGGCTGCACGTGGACGCGGCGTTCGGCGGTTTCGCCGCCCTCTCCCCCACGTACGCGCACCTCGTCGACGGGCTCGACGCGGCCGACTCGGTCTGCGTGGACCTGCACAAGTGGCTCAACGTGCCGTATGACGCGGCCGTGCAGTTCACCCGCCGCCGAGACCTCCAGGTCCGGGTCTTCCACAACGCCTCGCCGTATCTGGGACTGCCCACAGGCGAGCCCGACTTCGTCCATCTCACGCCGGAGAACTCGCGGCGGCTGCGGGCGCTGCCGGCCTGGTTCTCGCTGGTGGCCTACGGGCGGGCCGGGCACCGCGAGATCGTCGAACGGAGCGTGGACCTCGCGGCCCGGCTCGGTGCGGGGGTCGCCGCGCTGGACGGGCTGCGGCTGCTGGCCCCGGTGCGGCTGAACGTCGTCTGCTTCACCCTCGCCGACGACCCGACGCAGGCGCGGGTCGGCGCGCTCGCGGAGGCCGTGGCCGCGTCCGGGGAGGCGTTCCTGACGCCGACGGTGTACGGCGGGGTGCCGGCGCTGCGGGCGGCGTTCAGCAACTGGCGTACGTCCCAGGCGGACGGGGAGCGGGTGCTGGAGGCGCTCAGCGCGGCACTTTCCGGCTGATCGGCACCGTGACCCGCTGTTGCGGGAGCTCACGGCGGGCGCGGACCGGGGAGAGGAAGACGGGCAGGAAGTTCACCGCCAGCAGCGCGCCGCCCACCCAGAGGGCGGCCCGCACTCCGGCCAGTTCGCCGATGAGGCCGGAGACGGCGGCGCCCACGGCCAGCGCCCCGGTCAGGATGAAGCGGAAGGTGGCGTTCATCCGGCCCAGGAGGGCGTCCGGGGTCATCCGCTGGCGCAGGCTCACGCCGAGGACGTTGTCCACGCCGGTCTTGAACAGGGTCAGCACCCAGGCCGCCCCCGCGATCCACAGCCAGGGCCCCCGGCCGATCAGGGGCACGAGCAGGGCCGCGGGTGCCAGGACCAGCCCGGTGAGGCCGAGCGCCCGGCCGTGTCCGAGACGTCCGGCCAGCGGCCGGGCGCACCACGCGCCGAGCAGCAGCCCGAGCCCGCCCGCTCCCCAGAACAGGCCCAACGCACCTGCGGAGAGGTGGAGTTCACGGACGAACAGGATCGGCAGCATGGTGGTGACGATCTGCGAGCCGAAGTTGCTGAGGGCGGCGGTGAGCGCGAGCGCCCGCAGCTCCCGGTCGCCGAGTACGTGCCGTACGCCCTCCGCGATCTGGGCGCCCAGTCGGCTCTCGGGCGCCGGTCGGGGCGGGTCGTCGTCCGGCCGCAGTGCGCAGAGCTGGAGCGCGGAGGCGAGGTAGCCGCCGGCCGCGCAGAGCACGGCCACGGGTGCGGTGAGCAGTTGGACGAGTCCGCCGCCCGCGCCGCGTCCCGCGATGTTGCCCACGGCCATGAGGCTCACGACGGCCGTGTTGGCCCGCACCAGGGCGGCGCGGTCGACCAGTCGGGGCAGCACGCTCTGCGAGCCGACGTCGAAGAACACGGTCGCGCACCCGTTGAGAAGGACCACCGCGTACAGGTGGGCGAGGGTGAGCGCGTCGGACCACCAGGCGACGGGCACGGAGGAGAACAGCACGGCCCGGCCCAGATCCGCGCCGATCAGGATGCGGCTGTGCCGCGTCCGGTCCACCCAGACCCCGGCCGGCAGCCCGATGAACAGGAACGCGACCGTGCTCAGCGCGGCCAGGGCACCCACCTGTCCGGGACTCGCGTCGAGCGCGGTCACCGCGACGAGGGGTACGGCGACGTAGCTCACGTTCGTGCCGAGTTGGCTCAGCGCGGTGGCCGAGAACAGGACGCGGAAGTCGCGGACGCGCCAGGGTGAGGCGGCCCGCTCGGTGGGGGTATGCACGGTTGCACGCTGCCCGACGTTCTCCGGGCGGACAAGTGAAAAGATCTGCACGGGCCGTTAAGCGCCTCTACCACGTCAACAGGACGGAGATCGTGCGGAGATGTCCGCGTTCCTACAGCAACTCCCCGCTCTCATAGGGGTCGTGGTCGGCGCCCTCGGCTCGTATCTGGCGATCGTGCGCAGCGACGGGGCCAGGTTCCGGCGCGAGACGGCGGCCCGGTGGGAGGAGCGGCGGCTGAGCGTGTACGGCGAGTACGCGCGGGCGCTGAAGAAGTCGGTGAACCTGACCTACCGCGTCGCCTCCCACCTCGGCAACGACCCGCACCCGCACCCCTTGTCCCCCGCCCAGGCCGAGCCGCTGCTCGCGGAGGCGACCGACGGACGCGACCCGGCCGGAGAGGCGCTGATCATGCTGGGCAGCCGGGAGGTGGTGGAGCGGGCGCGGGTGTGGGTGACCACGGTGATGGAGATGGAACGGTTCATGCGCGACGGGACGCACGACCCGCAGGCCTGGCAGGCGCTGCTGGAGCGGCAGCGGGCCGGCCGTGAGGGCTACTACACGGCCGTACGCGAGGATCTCGCCCTGCCGCCGGGGCACCCGGCGCGCTGGGCGACCGCTCCGCTCTCCGACGCCTGAGTCCTCAGCGGTAGCCGGTGGTGTCCGCCGCCTTCCCGGGGTCCTGCACCTCGACCATGTAGCGCCAGGCGTCCGGGCGGCTGCCGTCGAGGTCGGTGAAGCCGTACACCGGGGCGAGGCCCCCGCTGGACAGGGACCGCCCGTTGAAGCGGGCCACGTCGGGGTCGGCGGCCAGGGCGGCGACCGCCCGGCCGACGTAACGTGGTGTCTCCGAGATGGCGAAGTGGGGGAAGCGGTCCAGGGCGTCCCGCCAGTTGTCCTCGCGTACGCCGAAGTGTTCGAGCATCAGCTCCGACCGCAGCCAGCCGGGGGTGAGCGCGACGGCGGTGGCGCCGCGCGGCCCGAGTTCGTGGCCGAGGGCGAAGGCCATGCGCAGGACGGATGTCTTGGCGAGGTCGTAGAAGAAGTTCACGCGATAGGTGTCACGGTTGTACTCGGTGGTGCCGTCGGTCATCTCGACGACCAGTCCGCCGGGCCGGCGCAGCAGCAGCGGCAGCGCGTGGTGGCTGGTGATCGCGTGGGTCTCGACGGCGAGCCGGAGCAGCCGGAGCCCGTTGTCCAGGTCGTGCTCCCAGACCGGGGTGTCCCACTCGAAGAGGTGCTCGGCGCCCCAGATGTCGTTGACGAGGACGTCGAGGCCGCCCTGCTCGTCCGCGACACGGTCGACGAGGGCGCGGACCTGTGCCGGGTCGAGGTGGTCGGTGGGCACGGCGATGCCCTGGCCGCCCGCCTCGGTGACCAGGTCGGCGGTGTCCTCGATCGTCTCGGGGCGGTCGCTCTCGGAGCGCCGGGCGCGGGTGGTGCGTCCCGTCACGTAGACGATGGCACCGGCCGCCCCCAGTTCCACGGCGATGCCGCGTCCCGCACCCCGTGTCGCCCCGGCGACCAGGGCGACCTTGCCTTCCAGCGGACCGGACATGTCCGACCTCCTGCGCGTGTTCCGTCGGTGTCGTCATCGAGGATCGATGGCGTGGACGAGGATCGCGCGGAAGCCGGACATCTCCTGTCACCTTTTGCCGGCCGGGTCACCCGGTCGGGCGCGGGCCGCGGTCGCCCTCAGTGGCCCCGGGCGATCCACTCCTCCAGGTGCGGCGCCTCCGCGCCGATGGTCGTCGTGTCGCCGTGACCGGTCAGCACCTTCGTCTCGGGCGGCAGGGCGAGCAGCCGGTCCCTGATGGAGGTGATGATCGTCGGGAAGTGGGAGTAGGAACGGCCGGTGGCGCCCGGTCCGCCCTGGAAGAGGGTGTCGCCGGTGAAGAGCACCCCGAGGCCGGGGTCGTGGAGGCAGACCGCGCCGGGCGCGTGCCCGGGGGTGTGCAGGACGGTGAGGTCGGTGCCGGCGGCCTCGATGACCTGGCCGTCGGCCAGGTGGGCGTCGGGCTCGCGGTCCGGGTGGGTGAGCTTCCACAGCGGCAGGTCGTCGGGGTGCAGCCAGATCGTGGCGCCGGTCGCGTCGGCGAGGGCGGGCGCGGCGGAGACGTGGTCGTTGTGGGCGTGGGTGCACACGATGGCCGTCAGCCGGCGGTCGCCCACGGCGGCCAGGATGGCGTCGGCGTCGTGCGCGGCGTCGATGACGATCGCCTCGTGGTCGTCGCCGACGATCCACACGTTGTTGTCGACGTCCCAGGTGCCGCCGTCGAGGCTGAACTGGCCGGAGGTGACGAGGCGTTCGATGCGCGCGGCCATCACAGCACCACCACCGAGCGCAGGACGTCTCCGTGGTGCATGCGCTCGAACGCCTGCTCCACCTCGTCGAGTCGAATGGTCTCGGTCACGAACGCCCCCAGATCCAGGCGGCCCTGGAGGTGCAGGTCGATCAGCATCGGGAAGTCACGCGAGGGCAGACAGTCGCCGTACCAGGACGACTTCAGCGCCCCGCCGCGCCCGAAGACGTCCAGCAGGGGCAGCTCGAGCTTCATCTCCGGCGTCGGCACGCCGACCAGGACGACCGTGCCGGCCAGGTCACGGCCGTAGAAGGCCTGCTTGTAGGTCTCCGGACGGCCGACGGCCTCGATCACCACGTCCGCGCCGAACCCACCGGTCAGCTCGCGGATCGCCTCGACGGGGTCGGCCTCCTTGGAGTTGACCGTGTGCGTGGCGCCCATCTTCCGGGCGGTCTCGAGTTTGCGGTCGTCGATGTCGACGGCGATGATCTTCGCCGCGCCGGCCAGGTTCGACCCGGCGATCGCCGCGTCGCCGACACCGCCGCAGCCGATCACGGCGACCGTGTCGCCGCGGCCCACGTTGCCGGTGTTGATCGCCGCGCCGATGCCCGCCATCACCCCGCAGCCCAGGAGCCCCGCCACGGCCGCCGACACCGACGCGTCGACCTTCGTGCACTGCCCGGCCGCCACCAGGGTCTTCTCCGCGAACGCCCCGATGCCCAGCGCCGGGGACAGCTCGGTGCCGTCGGTCAGGGTCATCCGCTGCTTGGCGTTGTGGGTGTCGAAGCAGTACCAGGGCCTGCCGCGCAGACACGCCCGGCACTGCCCGCACACCGCACGCCAGTTCAGGATGACGAAGTCGCCGGGCGCGACGTCGGTGACGCCCTCGCCGACCGACTCCACCACGCCGGCCGCCTCATGACCCAGCAGGAAGGGGAACTCGTCGTTGATCCCGCCCTGCTTGTAGTGCAGGTCGGTATGGCAGACCCCACAGGCCTGCACCTGCACCACGGCCTCGCCGGGACCGGGGTCGGGGATCACGATCGTCTCCACCCGTACCGGCTCGTTCTTCCCCGGCGCGATCACTGCGCGCACTTCCTGCGGCATGGTGCTGCCCCTTTCGTCGGCGTCATCCGTCCCGCTGCCGACCCTACGCGTGACTGATCGGTAAGGGCACGGGCGGCAGGGCCGACGCCCGCCCTGAACACGCCCTTCCCGGCCACACCGCGTCGCGGCCGACGTAGCCTGAGGCCTGCGACCCGACCTCCCGAGGAGCCCCGTGACCATCGCAGAGACCGCCGGCGGCCGGCCCCCGTGGCGGCTGTTGCTCGACTACGTACGGCCACACCGCCGGTCCCTGCTGGCGGGTGCGGCGCTGTCGCTGGTCACCGGCGCCACCGGGTTGCTCCTGCCCCTGGTGGCAAGGAAGTTGATCGACGACCTGGGCGACGACCGGTCGATATCGGGCGCGTTGCTCGCGCTGACGGCACTGGTAGTCGCCAACTCGGCGGTGGGTGCGCTGGGTTCGTTCGTGCTGCGGCGCACCGCGGAGTCGGTGGTGCTCGGCGCGCGGCGGGCGCTGTCCTCGTATCTGCTGCGGCTGCGGATCCCGGCCGTCGACCGGAGCGAGCCCGGCGATCTCATGGCCCGCATCACCTCCGACACGACGCTGCTGCGCGAGGTCACCACCGACTCTCTGGTGGGGCTCGGCACCGGCGGGCTCACGCTGGCCGCCACGGTCGTGATGATGGGCCTGGTCGACCCGGTGCTGCTGGGCGTCACGCTGGCCGTGATCCTCTGCGCGGGGACGGTCCTGGGCGTGATCGTGCCGCGGATCAACCGGGCGAGCCGCCGGGCGCAGGACGCGGTCGGCGTGATGGGCGCCTCGCTGGAGCGGGTGCTGGGCGCCCTGCGCACGGTGAAGGCGTCGGGCGCCGAGCACCGTGAGGAGGCGACGCTGCACGCGGCGGCCGAGGAGTCCTGGCGGCAGAGCGTGCGCGCCGCCAAGTGGTCGGCGGCCGCGGGCAACACGGCAGGACTGGCGATGCAGACGGCCTTCATCACCGTCCTCGCCGTGGGCGGGGCGCGGGTCGCGACGGGCGCCATCGAGATCGGCACGCTGGTGGCGTTCCTGCTGTACGTCTTCTATCTCATGTCGCCGATCCAGCAGGTCGTCGGCGCGATCACCCAGTACCAGACCGGTTCGGCGGCCCTGAGCCGGATCCAGGAGGCCCTGCGGCTGCCCGCCGAGCCGGCCTCCCGGCCCGAGCCGCTGCCCTCGCCCGCCGCCGAACCGGCCTCGCTGGACTTCACCGACGTCCGGTTCCGGTACGCCGACGATCTGCCGTACGTCCACCACGGGGTGACGTTCGCCGTGCCGGCCCGGGGCATGACCGCGTTCGTCGGCCCGTCGGGCGCGGGCAAGACCACGGTGTTCTCGCTCATCGAGCGGTTCTACGACCCCGAGTCCGGCACGATCGCCCTCGACGGGCGCGACCTCGCGGACTGGGACCTGTCCGGGTTGCGCTCCTCCATCGGCTATGTCGAGCAGGACGCCCCCGTGCTGTCGGGCTCGCTGCGCGACAACCTGCTGCTGGGGAACCCGTCGGCGGACGAAGACACCGTGCGGGGCGTGCTGAAGACGACCCGTCTGGAGGGCCTGGTCGAACGGCTGCCGCTGGGGCTGGACACCCTGGTCGGGCATCGCGGGACGAAGCTGTCCGGCGGCGAGCGGCAGCGGGTGGCCATCGCCCGCGCGCTGCTGCGCCACCCGAGGCTTCTCCTCCTGGACGAGGCGACCTCCCAGTTGGACGCGGTGAACGAGGCGGCGCTGCGCGACACCGTCGCCGACGTCGCCCGGACGACCACCGTCCTCGTCGTCGCGCACCGGTTGTCTACGGTCACGATGGCCGACCGGATCGTCGTCATGGACGCGGGCCGGGTCCGCGCGGTGGGGACGCACCGTGAGCTCGTGGCGGGCGACCCGCTCTACGCGGAGCTGGCAGCCACGCAGTTCCTGGCGACGGTCGACTGAGCGGGCCCGGACGCGAGTGGGGGCCGCCCGGTCGTCCGGACGGCCCCCGCGGGGCGAGGTGAGACGCTCAGCCGATCGCGGGCAGCAGCCCGGTCACGGGAGCGACGAGGTCGGTGACCTGGTGCAGCTCGTTCAGCTTCTCGAGCCCGCCGACCTTGTTGAGCTCGCCCAGCTGCCTGGACACCGGCGGGAGGTCGGCCCGGTACTCCGCGGGAATCTGGCTCGTGGCGACCGAGTCCAGCACGGTCATGGGGTTGAGTTGGCCGGTGGCCGGGGCTTCGGCCGCGCTCGCCAGGGGCGCCGCGAGGCCCGTGACCCCGGCGGCGAGTGCGGCGATTGCGGCGATGCGTCGAGTGGAGATCATGCCCTCAGCAACGCCACGGACGCCCTCGCGGACACGGGTGGGCGCCGGCGCTCACCCGACAGGCGGAGGTGACCGGCTGCGCTTGCCGAGCCCGGCCTGCCGGAGGAGCCTCGAAGGTGAGGGTCGGGCGGCCCGACCTCCCCTCGGCCGCGGCCCTCGGAGGAGGTCACCATGGGCACCGCCGCAGGCTCCGCGTTCGACACCGACACTCTGCGCAGAGGCATTGAGGAACAGACCGCGGCGACACTGCTGTCGCTCTACGCCGACGACGCGGAGATACGCGTCATCGACCACAACACCCAGCCCAGCCGGCCCAAGGTGCTGCACGGCCGGGACGAGATCGGCCGGATGCTCGACGACGTCTACAGCCGGGACATGACCCACAAGCTGGAGGAGTGCATCGTCCAGGGTGACCGCGCCGCTTTCAGCGAGTCCTGCCGGTACAGCGACGGCGTGCGCGTCCTCGCCGAGTCGATGATCACGTTGCGGGACGGCAAGATCGTCGAGCAGACCATGATCCAGGCATGGGACGAGTAGGGAGGAAGACCGCAGGGGTCCAGGTCACCTCCCGGCTGACCTGGACCTTTTCGGTGCGGGCCGGGCGGGGGCGGTCGCGTCGGTCCCGGTCTCCGCTGCCGGCACCGGTTTCCGCGGCAGGTCGGCTGGTCTCCGTCGCTCTGCTGCGGACAGCGCTGCGAGCAGTACGGGCCCGCCCGCGTCGTCCGACGCCGGTCGCCGTCCGACGCCGGTCGCCGTCGGAACGCGGTGTGGCCGGCGCCGGTGAGCCGTACGCGCATGCGCCGCCGGTCGCCGCTCTCGTGGGCGCTGGCGATCGGCCCGCCGTGGCAGAGCCGGCCTCAGGCCCGCGCCGACTCGCTCCCCGCACCGGCCGGGGTGTCCTCGGCGGCGATACGCCCGAGGCGCCGGATCACCGCGCTCAGCCTCGCCAGCGCCACCGCCGTACCGGCGCAGACGGGAACGACGGGCCAGTACGCGAGGACGTGCCCGAAGGCCGCGAGGACGAGGAGCGCGAGCAGCGTCGCCATGGCGACGGCCGACCCGAGCGCGCAGGGCCCGAAGCGGTCGTCGCGTCCCGCCCGGACCCGGCCCGTCCGGGCGGCCAGAAGGGCGGCGGCGGACACGGCTAGGGAGATCAAACAGGCCGTCGTCAACGGGGCCAGCACGATCAGCGTCACGTCCAGAGTCCCGAAGTGCCAGCCGGGCCACACGTCCTGGCCGTCGATCTCCACGACCCGGCCGTGCCACAGGCCGACCACGACCCGCTTGCCCTCCCAGAGGTCCTGCCCGACCTGGTCCGCGACCTTGTCGACCCTCTTCTGCCCTTCGCCCAGGGCGAGTCGGACGGTGTACTCGGTGTGGGTGAAGTACTCACCGCTGCCGCCGTCCTGACCGCCGCCCGAGTATCCGGACACCGTGTGCGAGGTCAGCTCCGTCACGCTCGCCGCGGCGGTGTGCAGGGATCCCTCCGACCGGGCGAGTGCGACGGCCGTCTCCTGGTAGGTGCGCCCGGCGAGCAGCAGGATCAGGACGGCCATGACGAGGCGGAACACCACGCGCCGGACGCGCCCGCCCCCGCTCCTGACCGGTTCGGCCTCGCTGGTGTCCGACATGGTCCCCCCTGGTCCCGCGCGTCGACTGGTCCGGCATGTCGACAGACACGGGAAACGCCCGGCCGGTTCCCCGCCACGGCCCTCGGCCGCCACTGCCCCGGGGGGTGGCGGGGGCCCGACCCGTGGGTCGGGCCCCCGCCCGGAGGGTCAGGTCAGCGTCCACTTCTGGTTGTCGGCGGTGCCGCAGGTCCAGAGCACGATCGGGGTGCGGTTGGCCGTGCCCGCCCCGTTCGCGTCGAGGCACAGCCCCGCGTTGACGTTGGTGATCGTGCCGTCGCTGTTGACGTTCCACTTCTGGTTGTTCTGGCCGTTGCAGTCCCAGATGACGACCTTGGTGCCGTTGGTGGTACCGAGGTTGTAGGCGTCCAGGCACTTGTTCCCGTACACCACGAGTTCCTTGCGGGAGGTGTACGTCCAGGCCTGGTTGGACCCGCCGTTGCAGTCCCACAGCTCGGCCTGGGTGCCGTTGGTGATGGTGCTGTTGTACAGGTCCAGGCAGCGGCCGGACTGCTTGCCGACGACGAGGGCGCCGTTCGCGCCGGCGAGGGGCTTGACCGTGATGTCGGCGAGGGTCGGGGCGCCGGTGAAGGCGAGCGTGTTGGCCGAGCCCTTCGACAGGGCCACCTGGAGGGTGATCGTGCCCTGTGTGGAGCCCGTCGGCGGGAAGGAGACCGTCGTCGCGGTCTGGCCGTTCACCTTCAGCGTCGCGGTACGGGCGGTGGAGGCGGTGTTGGTGTAGGCGACGTCGACGACCTTCAGGCCGGTGTTCCCGGCGACCACGCCGGAGAAGCTGGACGTGCCGGTGTACGTGCTGCCCGACGCCTCGGTGCCGCCGGTGACGGTGAGCATGACCGAGCCGCCCGCCGGGACGCTCGCCGTGTAGCTCGTGGAGTACGTGCCGACGTCGGCGCGGGCCCACAGGTCACGGACGGTGGCGGAGGCGTTGGTCAGACCCAGGTCGGACCAGCGGACGGTGATGTTCTGGGCGGCGGAGGTGCGGTTGAGCAGGACGACGGCACGCTTGCCGCTGCCGGCGAGGACCTTGCCGTACACCTGCGCCCCGGTGGTGTCCTCGGCGACCTTGACGCCCTGGAGGCCGCGCGTGTCCTGGTCGACGGCGATGACCTCGGGGTTCTTGAGGATGTTCGCCGTCTCCGTGGTCATCGTGGTCAGGTCGTTGCCGGCGAGGAGCGGGGCGCCGGAGACCGCCCACAGGTTCATGTGGGTGCGGTTCTGGGCGGCGGTGAAGCCGGTCATGCCGACCATCAGCATGTCCGGGTCGTTGTAGTAGCCGGTGTGCTGGGCGGTGGGGTGCAGGCCCTGGTCGAAGTTGGACAGCAGGTTCGTCATCGACGGGTTGTTGCCGTAGTAGATGATGTCGGTGCTGGTCCGGAACATCGGGGCGAGGCCGGGAGCCCAGTTCCAGGTGTTCTGGTAGCCCCAGTTGCAGATGGAGAGGGTGAGCGGGCGGCCGGTGGCGGCCGTCGCCTTCGTGACGGCGCCGCTGATCGCGGTGTACGCCGTCGCCGCGTCGAGGCCCTCGGCGTCACCGCCGCACCAGTCGACCTTCACGAAGTCGAAGCCCCACTGCGAGAACTGGAGCATGTCCTGGTCGTAGTGGCCCTCGCTGCCGCTGCCCGGGGCGGCGGGGCGGCCGGTCGGGTAGTAGTAGCCGCAGCCGTCCTTGCCGGCGTCCGTGTAGATGCCGGCCTTGAGGCCCTTGCTGTGGATGTAGTCGGCGATGGCGCTCATGCCGCCGGGCCACTCGGCCGTGTCGACGGTGATGTTGCCCGCGCTGTCGCGGGTGCCCTGCCACCAGCCCTCGTCGATGTTGATGTACTTGTATCCGGCCGCCGGCAGGCCCGCGGCGACGAACGCGTCGACCTGCTGCTTGATGACGTTGTAGTCGATCTTCGCGGCGAAGCTGTTCCAGGAGGCCCAGCCCATCGGGGCGGTGGGCACGGCGATCTGCCGCGAGGTCGCCGCCTGGGCCGGGCCGGGCTGGGCGAACAGCAGGGCGGCGGTCACCGTCAGCAGCAGGGCGAGTACCCGTGCGGCGGCGGATCTCCAGCGCCGGACCGGGTGCGCGGGGGGTGGGGGAAACATACGGCGGCTCCAAGCTTCGAAATATCGAACAAGGGTCGGCAAACCGAACGCGTTGCGCGCCGAAAGTAGAGCCGCCGGAGAGTGAAGTCAACGGCTGCGACAGAAGTGATGTGACCGCTCTCAATGAGGAAGTGGCCGCTTTCGTAGGGTCGTTCACCCGGACCGGGCGCCCCGCCCCCATACTGTCCGTCGTGCGAGTGGCGATCATGACAGCGGGATCCCGGGGTGACGTGGCGCCCTTCACGGGACTGGGCCATGGCCTGGTGCGGGCGGGGCACGAGGTCACCCTGGTCACCCACGCGCGGTTCGCGCCGCTGGTGGCGGGCTCGGGGGTGGGCTTCCACGCCCTGCCGGTGGATCCACGGGCGGAGCTGGAGTCCGAGCGGGGCCGGGGGCTGCACCGCAGCACCACCGGCCCGGGCAAGCTGCTGCGGGTGGCCCGCATGGCGCGGTCACTGGTGGGGCGGATGACCGACGACCTCCTGACCGCCGCGCAGGCGAGCGACGTCCTGCTGCTGTCCGCCTCGGTGGCGCCGCTGGGGCACACCATCGCCGCGGGGCTGTCCCTGCCGAGCCTCGGCCTCTACCTCCAACCCGTCGCCCCCACCAGGGAGTTCGCGCCGCCGCTGCTGGGCGGCGGCTCATGGGGAGCGGTCGGCAACCGGCTCGCCGGGCACGGTGTCGGGCTGGCCGTCGAGCAGATCTTCGCGCCGGTCGTGCCGACGCTACGGGCCCGGCTGGGGCTGCCCGCCGTACGCCGTCCGGGCACCGGCCAGCCGCGCCGGGCCCGGCGCGGCTGGCCGGTCCTGCACGGTTTCAGCCTGCTGGTGGTGCCCCGGCCCCGCGACTGGCGGGCGGAGCTGGACGTCACCGGGTACTGGTGGCCGTACGACCGGGAGACCCGGCTCCCGCCCGCCCTGCGGGAGTTCCTCGACGCCGGGCCGCCGCCGGTCTTCGTCGGGCTGGGCAGCGCGACCGTGCCCGACCCGCGGCGACTGAGCGCCGAGATCGTCCGGGCGCTGCGGCGGGCGGGGCTGCGCGGGGTGATCCAGCGCGGCTGGGCGGGCCTCGCGGTCGACGGCGACGACATGCTGACCGTCGACGACGTCCCGCACTCGTTGCTGTTCCCGGAGACGGCCGCGGTGGTCCACCACTGCGGGGCGGGCACCACGGCGGCGGGCGTACGGGCCGGGGTCCCCGCCGTGCCGGTACCGATCCAGTTCGACGAGCCCTTCTGGGCCGACCGCCTGGTCGACCTCGGCGTGGCACCGAACTCGTTGCCGCTGCGTCGACTGACGGCGCAGACACTGACGGCCGCGCTTCTGCGGGTCACCCGGGAACCTGAATTCTCCCTACGTGCAAGGGAGTTGGGTGTGCGGGTGCGCGAGGAGGACGGAGTGGGACAGGTGGTGGATGTGGTGGGCCGGCTGGGAGAGAGGTGACCGGCGGCCTCAGTCGGCGTAGTGCGGGCAGGACCTGCGCGCGGTCTCGACGATCTCCGGCAGGTCGGGAGCAGGCACGTGCGGCAGCCCCCAGGCCGCCCTGGTGTCGTCGAGGAGCCGACGGGCGCTGTGCGGCGAGAGAGAAAGTTCCCCCCGCACGACCGCCAGCCGCTCGAGGCTTCCGTCCGGTCTGTGCACGTGCGCCTGCGTACGGCGGCGCTCGAACCCCGGCGCCGCGAACACATCGAGGAGGGTGACGCAGAAGTAGGCGTAGGCGGCGGCCTCCTCCAGACGCTCCAGGGCGTCGGCGGGCAGGTCTGCCCGCAGTTCGACACCGCCGGGACCGTCCGCCCACCGCGCGAACCGGCCGATGTGCCCTCGCATTCTGTCGAGTTCGCACAGGCAGTCGGCGTGCAGGAATTCCGCCAGCCGTCTGGTCGCCCCGAAGACCACGTCCGTACTCCGGGTGGGGAGGGCGCCCTCCTTCACCCCGGCCCTGAAGGCGTCGACCGTCTCCCGCATCGCACGGGTGACGAGCCAGGCGGCGATGTTCCGCAATTCGACCTCCCCCCTGCTCTCGCGCAGTGACACCATCTCGCGGGAGTACCGGATCAGGTCCCGCGGCACACCGCCGGACAGGGCGTGGGCGAGCGCCACGAACGGCTCCGAGACACCGGCGGCACGCTGGCCCAGGATGCGCTTCGACTCCTCCAACGAGCACGGCCGCACATGGACGACGTCGTCGAACGTGCTGTCCGCGACATCTCGTCCGGGCAGTCCCCGCCGGACGAACGCCGCCCCGACGTCCTCCGACACCGAGATCAGGAAGTGCACGCCGGTGACACCCAGGATGGCCTTGATCTCCCCGAGGAACTCCAGTGCCTTGGCGGTGGATCCGAGACGGTCGATCTCGTCGATGGTGACCACCAGGCGCCGTCGCTGCGGCCGCAGTTCCGCGGCTGCTTCGGCCAGGGTGCGCCTCAGCTGCTGGACGAGCTCGGGCAGGGTGAGGGGGGACGCGGTGAACGAGGTGCCGTAGGTGGACCCCAGGCTGAGCAGCCCACCTGCCGGGGCCCCGCTCGCGCCGTATGTCACGCTCTGGACCGTCTGGAGCCGGTAGAGGTGGTCCCGGCACCGTCTGGCCAGGGTCGGCTCCCGCTTTCCGCGCCTCCACCGGGACGCCCTGATCATGATGGCGCCCAGGGAGATCAGGGCCACTCGTTGCGACAGATCCCATCCGAAGGCCGCGTGCCGCATCCGGTCGTCGACGAACACCTCTGCGAACCCGAGGACGAAGACCAGGGCCGCGACCCGCGCGGTGGTCCCGCGCACGTATTCCCAGAAGGGCGTGACCACCAGCCAGACGGCGATGGCGGCGAGCACCCCGACGACCGCCATCGTGGGGTAGTAGACGGCCGGTTCGTCGTGGCGCCAGTCCTCGAACCAGGCGATCAGCGGCCTCGGCGACCACACGGTCACCAGCCCCAGCACCATCAGCAACCGGCCGACCGGCGCGAGAAGGACCTGGCGCACGACGCTGGTGAAGCCGCTGAACCGCCACCTCCTGACGTACTTCCAGACCAGAAAGCCGAGGACGACGGCAGACAGCGCCTGCCACGGCCGCCTGCCCTCCAGGACGGCCACCAGGCCGTCCCGCAGCCGTTCCGCCGTGTCGTCGCCGGCTCGCGCGAGCGCTCCGGAGTGGTGCTCGACGAAGTCGCGCGTAGCGGCGAAGACACCCACCAGGAACAGCCCGAGTGCCAGCAGGCCGACGAGGAGGCTTCGAGCGAGCGCCCGTACCGCCGCGCCGAGCCTGCGCAGCCCGGTGCGCAGCGGGCTGAGGCGGCGGAACTCGGGAAAGCCGTACCCGTGGTCCGTCAGGTAGGTCTCGCACAGGACGACGAAGAGCGAGGTGAGGAACTCCAGAGGCGCGTAGGAGGCGGGCGCCTGTACGGAGACCTTCAGGTCGTGCGTGTCGCCGCACGTGGCGAGCAGGGTCGACTTCCCGGAGCCGCGTGGTCCGCACACGGCGATGGTCCCGTCGACCAGGGCGTCGAGCTTCTGACGGATCTCCGCCATGGCCTGGTTGTCGACCACATACCGTTGGTCACGGTGGTCTCTGATGCCCTCGTACTCCGTGGCGACAAGCAGACAGTCGGGATCCTCACCGAGGAGTTCCGAGACCACGTTCTGCACCACCGGGGGCATGACGTCCCGCGCGGCGACATGTGTGAGTTCGGCGGTCCGGTTCCGTACCGCCCGCACCCGCACGGCCCTCGACGTCAGCGCGAAGACCAGGATGACGAAAGCCCGTACCCGACCGCGTGACTCCGGTCGCCACAGGGCCCCGCCGAGGGCGGTCAGTGCGACGCCGAGCCCGGCGGGCCACCAGCCGCTCCCGGTCGCCCAGAGAACGACCGGGGCCGTCAAGGACAGGGCGGCCACGGCCAACGGCACGTCCCGGGTCAGGCGGGGCAGCAGCGGCGTGATGCGGTCCTCGGCCTCGTCCAGCCTGTCGCGCGCGTCCTCGTAGCGCAGCAGTGCCTGCTGGTACAGCGGCGCGCGCCGCACTCGGGCGACGTTCTCCCGCAGCCTCATCGCCCTCATGACGTCCTGCCGGAACGCCCCGGGGCGCCGGTCCAGACGGATCGCCACCTGAGCGCTTGAGACAGTCGAGGGTTCGTCGGCCGAGCCGGGAGCCTTCGTCAGGCTCCTCTCCAGAGCCCGTGCGTAGGCCGCCCGCTCCCCCTCGTCGTCCAGACCGGGCGCCGGCAGTTCCCGGTCCTCGTCGTCCTGCAACTCGCCCAGCCCCCCGTCGTCCCCGATGCCGTTCAGGATGGCTGCCGCACCCACCCCGACGGCCGCAGGATGCCCAGCAGTTGGCGCACGAGTTCGTCGACCACCTCGTCCAGGGTCGCGTCCACCCACCCGGCGCTCCAGTCGTGGAGAAGGCCGTTGACACTGCCGATGAAGGCCGTCGCCGCGAGGCGGTAGTCGCGGGGGGCCGCCTCGCCGCGGGCGGCGGCCGCCGACGCCTCGGCGCAGATGAGGTCGACCCAGCGGGCGCGGCGGGCCAGTCGCTGTTCCTCCAGCCGGGGGCTGACCCCGACGATCTCCACGAAGGTGATCCGGATGCGGCGCGGGTCGGAGGTCACGTCGGCCGCGTAGGCGCGGAAGATCGCGGTGACCCGCTCGACGAGCGGTGTGTCCTGGGCGGCGGCGAAGGCGGCCAGGACCGCCTCCTCGGCCCAGTCGTTGACCTGGAGGTGCAGCGCCGCCAGGACGTCCTCGAGGGTGCGGAACTCCTCATAGAACTGGCGGGTCGACAGGCCGGCGGCCTCGCTGAGCGCCGCGACCGTGGTGCCGCGGTAGCCGGGGACGTCCCCGAACAACCGCAGCGCCGCCTCCAGGAATCTCCCGCGTCGCTCGACCTGCCGCTGCTCGGCGGACTTGCCGCCGTACCGGCCGGTCGGCGCCCTGAGCCTGCCCGCCACTGACCCTCCCTCGTCGTTCCGTGCTCCCCCACCGCCGATTTTGTCGTGTACGGAGTCTTGTGGCGAAGGGCCCCCCTTCCTTACTTTCCAGTAAGGAAAATCTGAATGCATCCGTGTTCAGATCGGGCGGACCTCTTCCGCCCTGCCCCCACACCTTTCGCCCCCAGAGGAGAGAGCAGCCATGCCTGCCTTCAGTTCCAGGCACCTTTGCTCCGTAGCAGCCGCCCTCGTCCTGACCGTCACCGCCCCCGCCACCGCCGCCACCGCCGCCACCGCCGTCTCCGACGCCTCGACCGCCGCCGCACTGCGCGAGGTGCTCTTCGTCGGCAACAACTGGGAGGGCACCGCGGACGTCATCAGGTCCAGCGGCGACTTCGCCAAGGTCGGCCGGATCAACGTGATCCCCGACAAGAGCGCCCGGATGGCGGAGATCAACGCCGACCCGATCAAGTGGATCTACTTCCAGGCCATCCGCAACGGTGTCGGCGAGGGTCACGACCAGTTCGTCGACGACATGTACACCACGCCGGACGGCACCTCGGTGGTCGTCTCCCGGCCCAGCTTCGCCGATGTCGTCTCCATCGACCTGGCCACCGGGAACATCAACTGGCGCTTCCCGGTGTCCGGTTACCGCTCCGACCACATGGCCGTCTCGCCCGACGGCACCCGGGTCGCGGTCTCCGCGTCGATCTCGAACACCGTGCACGTCCTCAACATCACCACCGGCCGGCAGCTGGGCTCGTTCAAGACCGGCGACAAGCCGCACGAGAACATCTTCACCAAGGACGGCAAGTACATCTACAACATGTCGATCGGCGACGTGAACACCTCGCAGGACGCCCCGTGGCAGGACTTCACGAAGGGCGACCGGCGCATCACCGTCGTCGACGCGACCACGTTCCAGCAGGTCAGGGTCATCGACATGCGGCAGCAGCTGGACGCGATCGGCCTCACGGACTACTCGGACGCGGTGCGTCCGGCGGTCTTCTCACCGGACGAGTCCAAGCTGTACTTCCAGGTCTCGTTCTTCAACGGCTTCTTCGAGTACGACCTCGCCACGGACCGCATCACCCGGACGAAGACCCTGCCGAAGAACCCGGCGACCAGCGACGACCGCACCACGTTCGTCAACGACTCGCGCCACCACGGCATCTCGATGAGCCCCGACGGCGGCAAGCTGTGCGTGGCGGGCACGATGGACGACTACGCGACGGTCGTCGACCGCGCCACCCTCCAGGAGGGCCCGCTGGTCTCCGCCTCCAAGCCCTACTGGGCCACGGTCAGCGGTGACGGCCGGAGCTGTGTCATCTCCGAGAGCGGCGCCGACCAGGTGACGGCGATCGACTTCGCCACCGGGCAGAAGGTCGTGTCGGTGCCGGTGGGCGACCATCCGCAGCGGGTCCGGATCGGCCATGTCGCGGCGGACTGGAGCGGAACAGGCGCCGGCTGACGGCTTCTCGGCCAGCAGGGGTGGGTGGCGGTGACCGCCACCCACCCCTGCTGTCGTGCTGTCGTGCCCGGCGGGGCTACCCCACCTTCTGGGTCACCCACGCCGACAGCTCCGTGCGGGCGGCGGCCAGCAGGGTCGCGGACGGCGCGGTCGCCCCGTTGGTGACCAGTGCGTAGTGCACGGTGCCCGAGTCCGGCGCGCTGAGCAGCAGGCGCCGGCTGCCCGTGCCGCCCGGTTCGGCGGCCGCGGCGATCTTCGTGGTCGTCGTGTACGCGGGCGGGGCGTACACCGTGCCGAGGTCGGAGACGACGGTCGTCGTGGCGGTCGGGAAGGAGGCCGGCAGATGCAGATCGGTGGGTGCCGTGCCGCCGTTCGAGCGCCACACCAGCAGTCCGTACTGGCCGGAGCCGACGAGCTGTTTCGTGTTGGGCAGGGAGCTGGGGACCGGATTCCAGGTGAGGGTGGTGGAGCCGTCGCGGGAGCGGTCCTCATAGGTGAAGGCGACGGTCGTGCCGGAGGTGGCGCTCGGGTAGATCCGGTCGAGCAGCCGGGCGTCCTGACGGAGGGTCGCCGTGCCGCTGTCGTCCAGGCGTACGGCGGAGAGGTCCTCGTCGTTCCAGGCGTCGCCGGTCGTGAGCACCTTGTCGGCGTTGCCGTTCATCAGCTCGTGGTGGCGGCCGTTGTAGATGTCCCACTGCCACTGCGAACCGGACAGGACCGGACCCGAGGTCGCCGGGGTGGTCCACCAATTGGCGCCCTTCACGCGGGAGTCGAGGGCCTGGTACATCGCCTTCAGGACGGTCGGCGCCTTGCCGGCGGTCGTGCCGTTCAGGGGGTGGCCGAACTCGCTGACGATCGCCGTCGTCCCGGCCGCCGACGCGCGGTCGCGGACGTTGCCGAAGTCGGTCACGTACTGGCCGTCCTCCGCGTTGCCCCACATCAGGACGCCGGAGATGGCCTTCTGGTCGTAGAAGTGGGTGTTGAAGACGTAGCGGGAGCCGAGCGTGCCCGCGTCGAGGAGGCCGCCCTCCTCCTTGCTGACGTTGCCGTTCCAGAAGAGGTTCGGCTCGACGAAGGCGGGCTTGTCGGTCCAGCCGGCCGCGTCCATCCGGGCCCGGAACTTCACGTAGAAGGGCCACAGCAGGTCACGTTCCCAGGTGCGGCTGGCCTGGCCGGAGTCGTAGGTGCCGGCGTAGGGCTCGTTGTAGGGGTCGAAGCCCAGGACGCCGGCGAACTCCTCGGTGGTGAGGTTCGTCCTGATGTACGCCATGGTCTTCTGGGCGGTGGCCAGGAAGTAGTCCTGGAGGCCGTGGTTGTTGTGCCAGAAGTCGTACTGGGCGGCCTTCACCGCGCCGTTCTGGGTGATGTTCTGGCCCCAGAGGAAGCAGATGCCGCAGGACTCGGCGGGGTAGCCGCCGAGTGCCACCGCCCACGCGGGGGCGCCGTCGCCGGTGTACCAGCTGCCCGAGTTGAACAGGTAGCGGGAGTAGAGGTCCTGGTGGAAGTCGGGGTAGACCCGGATGCCCGCGTCCAGGAAGGCGCGCATCTGTGCGGTGGCGGCGGCCAGGTAGGTGGTGTCGACCTGGCCCTTCGCCGGTTCGGCGTAGGCCCAGGAGAGCAGGAAGCGGACGGAGTTGCCGCCGCCGAGGGCGCGCAGGGCCGTCGCGGACTTCTGGGCGTCGGCGACGGAGGCGAAGGGCAGGCCCTTGTTCTCCGCGAGCTTGGTCTCGCCGGAGACGTTGTAGCCGCGCAGTACGACCTCGCGGCCGTTGGCGTCGAGGAAGCGGCCGCCCGACACGGTGAGCGCCGTGCCGTCGAAGGAGAGGGAGTCGGGGAGCGTGGCCGCGCCGGCGGTCGGGGAGCCCGCCACCGTCAGGAAGCCACAGAGTCCGCAGAGGACCACCAGAACAGCGAGCAGACGTGCCCGGATATTCGGCATGTCCACTACAGTCCGGTGATTTCCGGACACCGTCAATACCTTGTGACCCGCGAGTAAGTTCATTCCCCGTCAAGCCAGTTGGCAACCAGACTCCGCCGGTTCACCAGGTGTCCCTCGCGGTGCGGACCGGCGGGCAGCACCGCTGCGGATTACCGTTCAGGGGAAACGGCCGATTCGGCCGTCACGGCCGGAAGGGAACCGATCGTGCGCGAGATTCTCCCGGTGCTGAACAGGTGGTACGCGGCCGGTGCGCCGTTCGGGCTCGCCACCGTGGTCGCCGTCAGCCGCAGCGCGCCGCGCGATCCGGGCGCGGCGATGGCGGTGGGACCGGACGACGAGGTCGTGGGCAGCGTGTCCGGGGGCTGTGTGGAGGGCGCGGTGTTCGAGCTGGCCCGGGAGGTCGCGGCCGACGGGGCGGCCCGGCTGGAGACCTTCGGCTACAGCGACGAGGACGCCTTCGCCGTGGGGCTGACCTGCGGCGGCGAGATCACGCTGCTCGTCCGTCCGGTCACGCCCGGCCTCGACCCGTCGTTCGGCGCCGTCGCGGAGTCGGTCGCCGCGGGCGAGCCGGTGACGGTGGCCACGGTGACCGACGGTCCCGCGCCCCGCGGGGCCACTCTCGCCGTCTGGCCGGACCGGACCTCCGGCACGCTGGGCACGGAGGGTCTGGACGCGGCTGTCACGGCCGACGCGCGCGGCGAGCTCGCCCTCGGCGTCACCGGCGTCCGGCACTACGGGCCGCGCGGCCAGCGGCGGGAGGACGCCGTCGCGGTGTTCCTGCACTCCTTCGCGCCGCCACCGCGCATGCTGGTGTTCGGCGCGATCGACTACGCGGCCGCCGTGGCCCGGGTCGGCGACTTCCTGGGCTACCGGGTCACGGTGTGCGACGCCCGGCCGGTCTTCGCCACCCCGAAGCGTTTCCCGCCGGGCGTCGAGGTGGTCGTGGAGTGGCCGCACCGGTATCTGCGCGGCACGGACACCGACGGCCGCACGGCGATCTGCGTGCTGACCCACGACCCGAAGTTCGACGTGCCACTGCTGGAGGTGGCGCTGCGCCGGCCGGCCGCGTACATCGGGGCGATGGGCAGCCGCCGTACCCACGACGAACGCCGGGCGCGACTCGTCGAGGCCGGCCTCACGGACGCCGAGCTGGCCCGGCTGCGCTCACCGGTCGGGCTGGACCTGGGGGCCCGTACGCCCGAGGAGGTCGCGGTGTCGGTGGCCGCCGAGATCGTCGCGCTGCGCTGGGGTGGCAGCGGGACTCCGCTGACCGCGACGGCCGGGGCGATCCACCGCGCGAAGTGAGGCGGGCCGGCCCGCTTCCGCCCCGGTTGTTCCCGAGCCGCCCGCCAGGATGTGCGAAGCAGGATGTGTGAAGCGCGCACGGACCGGGTAGGCGCACATAACGGACAGAAAGCATGTCCTCTGTCCTTCGTCTCGCGAAGGAAGGAGGTCCGTTGAAGCAACGCACACTCGCAAGTTCCGGGCCGCCCCCGACCCTCTCGGCCGGGCGCGGCCCGGTTCTCTGTCACCGGCGCGGTGGCAGCCGGTGCAGGACGAGATCGGTGAGCCGGCCGTCGGCCGCGGTGGCGGTCAGGTAGGTGCAGTGCGGCTGACGCCGTCGGTCGGTCGGGGAACCCGGGTTGAGCAGACGCGGTCCGCCGGGGGCGGTGGTGTCCCAGGGGATGTGGCTGTGGCCGAAGACCAGGACGTCCAGGTCGGGGAAGCGGGCGGCGCAGCGGGCCTCCCGGCCCTGGGCGGGGCCCGTCTCGTGGACGACCCCGAAGCGCAGTCCGCCCAGTTCGGCGAAGGCGACCTCGGGCAGCCGGGCGCGCAGGTCGGGCCCGTCGTTGTTGCCGTACACGCCGACGACCCGGCGGCTGCGGCTCTCCAGCAGGTCGAGGGTGTCCGTGTCGACCCAGTCCCCGGCGTGGATCACCACGTCCGCGCGCGGGAGCTCGTCGAGCAGCGGGGCGGGCAGCGCCTTGGCGCGCTTGGGGAGGTGGGTGTCGGACATCATCAGCAGGCGCACGGCGTCAGACTACAAAATCCCCGACCCGGACCAATGCGGACAGGTGGGGCGTCGGCGGCGGGGTTAGCATCGGGCCACGCGCACCCTCCGTCCCGCGCACGGCAGAGCGATCCAGCAAGGGGGCCAGGAGCCCGATGCCGGTCAAGGTCAGCGTCATCGTCCCCGTCTACAACCCCGGTCCCTACATCGAGGACTGTCTCGCCTCGCTGCTGAGGCAGTCGCTCCCGCCGGACGAGTACGAGGTGATCTTCGTCGACGACGGGTCCACCGACGCCACCCCCGCCCGCCTCGACGCGGCCGCCGCCGAGGACCCCCGGATCCGGGTCGTCCACCAGGAGAACTCCGGCTGGGCGGGCAAGCCCCGCAATGTCGGCATCGACGTCTCCCGGGGCGAGTACGTCATGTTCGTCGACAACGACGACCGCCTCGGCGACGAGGCCCTGGAGCGGATGTACGCCTACGGGGTGGTGAACGACGCCGATGTCGTCGTGGGCAAGATGGCCGGCAAGGGACGCTCGGTGCCGGTCGAGCTGTTCCGCACCAACCGCCCGCACGCCACCGTCGAGAACGCGCCGCTGATCGACAGTCTCACCCCGCACAAGATGGTCCGCCGAGCCTTCCTGGACCGCACCGGCCTGCGCTTTCCCGAGGGGCGGCGGCGCCTGGAGGACCATGTCTTCGTCACCGAGGCCTTTCTGCGCGCGGACAACGTCTCGGTGCTCAGCGACTACGTCTGCTACTACCACGTCCGACGCGACGACGCCGCGAACGCGGGCTTCCAGCGCTTCGACCCGGTGGGGTACTTCAAGAACCTCCGGGAGGCCCTCGACGTCGTCGAGCGGTACACCGAGCCGGGTCCGCTGCGCGACAAGCTGTTCCGGCGGTGGCTGCGCGTGGAGATGGTCGAGCGGCTGCGCGGCAAACGCTTCCTGGGCCTGCCCGAGGACTACCGCAGGGAGCTGTTCGAGGAGATCCACGGGGTCGTCGTCGAGCGGTTCGGGCCGGGTGTGGCGGCGCCGCTCCAGCCCACCCAGCGGGTCGTCGCCGCGCTGGCCGCCGACGGACGGTACGACGACGTCGTCGCGTTCGCGGAGTGGGAGGCGGGCGTCGCGCTCGCCGTCGACCCGGAGGACGTCACCTGGCAGGGCGGCGTGCTGCGGATCGCCTTCGCCGCCGAGCTGACGCACGACGGCGGGCCGATGACCTTCCCGTCCGCCGGGGGTTCCCCGCAGTGGCCGCCGCGGGACGTCGCCGAGGCGGTCCGGTGGCTGGGCACGGACATTGTGGGCCGGTTCGACCGGACCGTGCCCGACCTGCTGCTGCGGGAGCGGGCCAGCTCGGCGCAGTACTTCCAGCCGGTGGACGTGGTCCGGGAGACGGTCCCGGCCGGTGACGGCAGCCAGGTGCGGCTCGTCCTGCGGGCGACCGCCACCATCGATCCCGCCACCGCGCTGAGCGGCGGGCCGGCGGGCGAGGGGCTGTGGGACGTGTACGTGCGCATCGGTCTGGGCGGCTGGACGAAGGAGCTGCGGCTGGGCCCGGCGCCCCGCCACGGCCGTCCCGTCCCGCCCGCCGGAGTCGTCGCGGGGCGCGTGGTGCTGCCGTACTGGACCGAGCGGTACGCGAGCCTCGCGCTGGACGTCGGCCACGCGGGCAAGCGGCTGGGCCTGGGCCGCGTGGCGGCCGGGGACGTCGCCGTCACGGAGGACCGGCTCCAGGTGGTCCTGCCGCTGCACGTGCCCGAGGCCGCCGCCGTGCTGCTGCGGCTGACGGGGGCGAAGTCCGGCGCCTCCCGCGAGGTCTTCGGGACGCTCTCGCCGGGCGGCCGGCTGGCGGCCGTCCTGCCGGTCGGTGATCTGCTGGGCAGGACCTGGCTGACGACGGTGTGCCTCACCCCGGACGCGGACGGGGCGCGCTTCCACCCGCTGCCCTTCGCCCTGCACGTCGCGTCGGACGGCGTCCTCGTGGTGCCGGCGCCCCAGCCCGCAGGTGTGCGACGACTGGCCCGCAGGGTGCGACGGGCGCTGTACCGGGCACTCCAGAGCATCACACCCCGGAGGAAGTGACGATGCGGCCACTGGACATCGAGGGCGCCTGGGTGCTGGAACCCAAGATCTTCCCCGACGGGCGGGGCAGCTTCCACGAGTGGTACCGGACTCCGGAGTTCCGGGCGGCCACCGGCTACGACCTGGGGCTCGCCCAGGCCAACTGCTCCGTCTCCCGCCGGGGTGTGCTGCGCGGGGTCCATTTCTCGGACGTGCCGCCGGGGCAGGCCAAGTACGTCACCTGTGTCCGCGGGGCGGTACTCGACGTGGTCGTCGACCTGCGGGTCGGCTCACCCCTGTTCGGGCGGTGGGAGGCGGTCCGGCTGGACGACGACACCCGGCACGCGGTGTTCCTCGCCGAGGGCCTCGGGCACGCCTTCCTGGCCCTCACCGACGAGGCCACCGTGGTCTACCTCTGCTCGACCGGGTACGCGCCCGAGCGTGAGCACGGGGTGCACCCGCTCGACCCGGCGCTGGGCATCGACTGGCCGCGGGGCGTGGAGCCGGTGCTGTCGCCGAAGGACGCGCAGGCGCCGTCGCTGGCCCGGGCGGAGGCGTCGGGGCTGCTGCCCTCGTACGCCTCCTGCCGGGACCGCTACCAGGAGCTGAGGGTCAGCGGCTGACAGCCGCCCGCTCCAGCGCTCCGCGCAGCGGCTCCCAGCCCCGCGAGCGGTCGAGACCCCGGTTGCGGGCCCGCACGAGGGGCTTCCAGAAGCCCGCCCGCAGCAGGGTCTCGGGCCGTACCGCGCGGACCCGTTCCAGGACCGCCTCGGGGACCTTCTGCGGGTCGGGGAGGTCGAACTCGGCGATGATCTCGTGGTACTTCTCGCGCAGGACGGGGTTGCGGGGGTCGGCGCCGAAGACGACGAGCTGGCCGGTCGGCTGGGTGTCGACGGGGACGGCCACCAGGTCGGGGCGGTAGCGGGACAGGATCTCGATGAGCTTGTAGACGTCGCCGGTCCAGGCGGTGGTGTGCCGGTCGCGGGCGGCCTCGTCGACGCCGCGGGGCAGCATGTCGTCGAGGACGATCACGCTCGACCAGTCGGAGTGCTTCTCGACGTTGATGAAGTCGCGCAGCGCGTACTCGAACAGGTGCATGCCGTCGATGAAGGACAGGTCGAGGGTGGTGCGGCGCCAGTGGCCGAGGGGGTGGCGGCCCCGGGCGAGGTTGCGCAGCGGGTGGCGGCCGCCCTTGAGGTGGGCGAGCGGGTTGCGGCGGGCGAAGAAGTCGTCGCTGGTGGCCTTCACCAGGTGGACGTCGCAGCGGATCTCCGAGGTCACCTTGAACGCGGGGTCGACCGCGATGCTCGGCACGCGGGACAGCCGCAGGCTGCGGCCGTCGTTGACGCCGATCTCCAGGTAGTTGCGGTTGGCGGTGGCCTTGTGCAGTTCCCGCAGGAACTCATGGCGTTTCACGAAGGGACTCCTTGAGGGACACCGTGTCGAAGGACGCCTTGCGGATCAGGGGAAGTGCCCGCCCCAGGGCGGCGCGCCAGTCCCGTGGCGGCGACAGGCCCACCTCCTGCCACCGGCCGTGCGCGAGGACGGTGCAGGCCGGCCGGGGCGCGGGGCGGGGAAAGGCGTCGCCGGTGGTGGGGCGCACCCGGTCCGGGTCGGCGCCGACGGAGCGGAACACCTCGCGGGCCAGGTCGTACCAGGTGGCCTCGCCGGCCGCGGTGGCGTGGAAGACGCCCGCCGCGCCGCCGCCGACCTTCGGCCCCAGGTCGGCGATGCGGGCGGCGACGTCCGCGCTCCAGGTGGGCTGGCCGCGCTGGTCGTCGACGACGTCGACGGTGTCGCGGCGGGCCTCCAGTTCCAGCATCGTGCGGACGAAGCTGCGGCCGTGGACGCCGTAGAGCCAGGCGGTGCGCACGATCACGCCGGCATCGGGCAGTACGGCGCGCACGGCCCGCTCGCCGGCCAGCTTGGTGCGGCCGTAGGCGGTGCGGGGGGACGGCGGATGGTCCTCCCGGTAGGGGGCGCGGGCCGCGCCGTCGAAGACGTAGTCGGTGGAGACATGGACCAGGCGGGCGCCGTGCGCGGCGCAGGCGGCGGCCAGCAGCCGGGGTCCCTCGCCGTTGACCAGCAGCGCGCGGGCCTCGTCGGTCTCGGCGTCGTCGACGGCCGTGTAGGCGGCGCAGTTGACCACCAGGTCGGGCCGGTGCGCGGCGAAGGCCCGGGCCACGGATTCGCGCCGGGTGATGTCCAGGCCGGTGTGGTCGAGGCCGGTCACGTCCTCGCCGCGCCGGGCCAGTTCTTCCACCGTGTCCCGCCCGAGCATCCCGCCGGCGCCGGTGACCAGCCATCTCATGGCGTCCGCGCTTTGCGTTTCAGGGGTTCCCACCAGTCGCGGTGGTCCCGGTACCAGGCGACCGTCTCGGCGAGACCGGTGGCGAAGTCGTGGCGGGGCCGGTAGCCGAGCTCGGTACGGGCCTTCGTCCAGTCGACGCAGTAGCGCAGGTCGTGGCCCTTGCGGTCCTCGACGTACTCGACCCGGTCCCAGTCGGCCCCGCAGGCGTCGAGGAGCAGACCGGTCAGCTCGCGGTTGCTCAGCTGGGTGCCGCCGCCGATGTTGTGGACCTCGCCGGGGCGGCCCTTCGTACGGACGAGGTCGACGGCCTCGCAGTGGTCCTCGACGTGCAGCCAGTCACGGACGTTGCGTCCGTCGCCGTAGAGGGGGACCTGCTCGCCGTCCAGGAGGTTCGTGACGAAGAGCGGGATCACCTTCTCGGGGAACTGGTGCGGGCCGTAGTTGTTGGAGCAGCGGGTGACGCGGACGTCCAGGCCGTGGGTGCGGTGGTAGGAGAGGGCGATCAGGTCGGAGGAGGCCTTCGAGGCGGCGTACGGGGAGTTGGGGCGCAGCGGGTGGTCCTCGGTCCAGGCGCCGGTCTCGATGGAGCCGTACACCTCGTCGGTGGAGACGTGCACGAACGGGCCGACGCCGTGCCGCAGGGCCGCGTCCAGCAGCGTCTGGGTGCCGAGGACGTTGGTGCGGACGAAGGTGCCCGCGCCGTCGATGGAGCGGTCGACGTGGGACTCGGCGGCGAAGTGGACGACCTGGTCGGCGGCGGCCGTCAGCTTGTCGACGAGGCCGGCGTCGCAGATGTCGCCGTGCACGAAGTCCAGCCGGGGGTGCCCGGCCGGCAGGTTGGTGCGGCTGCCCGCGTAGGTGAGCTTGTCCAGGACGGTGACGCGCACGGCGGGGTCGCGGGCCAGCAGGCCGCGCACATACGTGGAGCCGATGAATCCGGCGGCCCCGGTGACGAGGAGGTTCATGTGTGGATCTGTACCTTGCTGTGGTCGCCGAGGACCAGCCGGTGGGCCCTGGACACGCCGGCCGCCGGGGTGACCTCGACATGCCGGCCGATCAGGGAGTTCTCGATGCGGCCCACTCCGTCGATGGAGGAGTCGCGCAACACGATGGAGAACTCCAGCTCGCTGTCGGTGATCCGGCAGTTCTCACCGACGGAGGTGAAGGGGCCGATGTAGGAGTCGCGGACCTCGCTGCCCGCACCGAGGACGACGGGCCCGACCAGGCGTGAGTTCACCACCCGGGCGCCGGCCTCCACGACGACCCTGCCGACCGTCTCGGAGGCCTCGTCGACCTCGCCGTCGATGCGGCGCTCGACGCCCTCCAGCACGGTCCGGTTGACCTCCAGCATGTCGACGACGTTCCCGGTGTCCTTCCAGTAGCCCTTGATGATCGTGGAGCGCACCCGGGCGCCGGTGTCGATGAGCCGCTGGACGGCGTCGGTGATCTCCAGCTCGCCGCGCCGGGAGGGCTCGATGGCGCGTACGGCGTCGTGGATCGCGGACGTGAAGAGGTAGACGCCGACCAGGGCGAGGTCGCTCTTGGGGTGCGCGGGCTTCTCCTCGAGGCCGACGACCTGTCCCGCGGGGTCGAGTTCGGCGACGCCGAAGGCACGGGGGTCGGGGACCCGGGTGAGCAGGATCTGGGCGTCGGGCCGGGTCCTGCGGAACTCGTCGACGAGGTCGGTGATGCCGCCGACGATGAAGTTGTCGCCGAGGTACATCACGAAGTCGTCCTCGCCGAGGAAGTCACGGGCGACGATCACCGCGTGGGCGAGGCCGAGGGGCCGGTCCTGCGGGATGTAGGTGATGTCGAGGCCGAACCGGGAGCCGTCGCCGACGGCCTCCCGGATCTCTGCCGCGGTGTCACCGACGATCACACCGACCTCGGTGACGCCGGCGGCGGCGATGGACTCCAGGCCGTAGAAGAGCACGGCCTTGTTGGCGACCGGTACGAGCTGTTTGGCCGAGGTGTGGGTGATCGGACGAAGGCGTGTCCCGGCGCCGCCGGACAGCACGAGAGCCTTCATGAGCCTCAACTCCAGCCCCGGTCGCCGGGCCGCAACCGATTCGTTCGCCGTGCCGACCCTGTGCCCGGTCAGTCCTCACCCCTGACAATGTTCCATTCCGGGCCGGACTGCATCCCGACGACCGCCCCGGGGACGGCGACGGCCGCCAGACAGGTGCGCGGCGCGGCCGTTCCGCGGCGCAGCCGACGGGCCGTGGCCCAGCCGGTCTCGGCCCGGTGGGTCGCCGGTTTCTCCTGGATGTACGCGGTCACGACCGTTCATCCCAACGGGGGCGGTGCTGGTCGGCGCTGTCCCGGCTGCCGGTGGGCCGCAGCTCGTGCGGGGTGAGGCGTTCGCTCTCGTCCGTCGCCGGCGGCATCTCGTTGGGCTCGCGGGCCCGGCGGGTCTCGTGGGCCGGGCCGGAGCCGGGCCTGCGGGGCTGTTCGTGCGGCTTCGGCGGCGCGGGCTCGCGGGCCCGGACCTTGATGCCGAGCCGGAAGGCCCAGATCAGACCGCCGACGAGAACGATCCCGACGACGATGAAGACGACGGTGGCCAGCACGGACTTTCCGGATGCCGCGAGAAAGGCGGAGGCGAAGGTGTCCATGGGCGGCGGGTACCCCGTTCGTGTTCCGGGACACGCGGCGGCCCGGCGGCTCGGTGGTCCGGCGGCTCAGTGGTCCGGCGGCTCAGTGGTCCGGCGGCTCAGTGCTCCAGCGCCAGTTCGCTCCACACCTGCTTGCCGCCGCTGACCGGTACCGTCCCCCAGGCGTCGGACATGGCCTCGACGAGGAGGATGCCCCGGCCGCCGGTGGCCTCCCAGCTCAGACTGGTCGGCTTGACGGGGGTACGGGGCGAGGCGTCGGTCACGGCGACGCGCAGCCGGCGGTCGATCAGGACGAGGTCGAGGCGGACCCGGCCGTCGGTGTGCACCAGGGCGTTGGTCACCAGTTCGGAGACGACGAGCAGGGCGGTGTCCATGGCCTCGGCGGGCACGCCCCAGGCGCGCAGGGTGCGCCGGGTGAAGCGGCGGGCCTGCCGGGCCGCCTCGGGCACCCGCCACACCGTCCAGCCCTCGCGCAGGGGTTTGACGGCCATGCCGTCGTAGCGCATGAGGAGCAGGGCGACGTCGTCGCCGCGGTGGGCGTTGCCGAGCAGGGCGTCGGCGACCAGTCCCAGGTGGGAGGGGTCGGACACGGCCAGTTCGTGGGCGAGGCGGTCCAGGCCGGTGTCGATGTCCATCTCGGCGGACTCCACGAGTCCGTCCGTGGTCAGGGCGATGACGGTGCCGGGCAGCAGACGCAGCGGGGTCATCGGGAACTCGGCCCGGGTCACCACGCCGAGGGGCGGGCCGCCGTCCGTCTCGGCGATGTCGGTCGATCCGTCCGGGTACCGCAGGACGGGTGGCGGGTGCCCGGCCCGTACGCACCAGGCGGTGCCCTCCTCCATGTCGACGTCGACATAGCAGCAGGTGGCGAAGAGGTCGGTCTCCAGCTCCATCAGGAGCCGGTTGGAGTGGGAGACCACGACGTCCGGCGGGTGGCCCTCGGCCGCGTAGGCGCGCAGCGCCGTGCGCATCTGGCCCATGAGGGTGGCGGCGCCCGCGCTGTGTCCCTGGACGTCGCCGATGACGAGGGCGACGTGGTGGTCGGACAGCGGGATCACGTCGTACCAGTCGCCGCCCACCTCGAGGCCCGCGGTGGCCGGCAGATAGCGGGCGACGGCGACGGCGCCGGGGAGTTCCGGCAGGCGGCGCGGGAGCAGCTGGCGCTGGAGCATGCCGACGAGTTCGTGCTCGGCGTCGAAGGCGCGGGCGCGCGTCAGGGCCTGACCGGCGAGGCCGGCGGAAGCGGTGAGCAGGGCGCGTTCGTCGGGGCCGAAGTCGTGCGGCTCGTCCCAGCCGATCAGACAGGCGCCGGCCATGCGTCCGCCGGCGGACAGCGGCAGGACGGCGAGGCCGCCGGGGCCGACCTCGGCGAGGGCAGGTTCCAGGGCGGTGCCGGCGGGCCAGATCCGGGCGCGGCCCTCGCGCAGGGCGGCGGCGAGGGTGGGCATGGCGCGCACGGGCGCGTCGGGCCACTCGGCGCGCCACTCCAGCTGCCACAGCTCGGGCCAGGACTCGGGTTCGGGCGGGTCGAGGACGGTGACCACGAGCCGGTCGTTCTCCAGCTCGGCGAGCGCGATCCGGTCGGCCCGCAGCGGCTTGCGCAGCGCGGCGACGACGGCCTGGCCGACGTCGCTGACGGTGCCCGCGGTGGCGAGCGCGGCGGCCAACCGCTGGACGCGGCCGACGTCGGTGACCTCGCCGCGCAGGGTGGAGGCGTCGGTGACGGTGCCGACGAGCCGCGCCGGCCTGCCGTCGCCGGGCAGCAGCCGGCCGCGCAGCCTGAGCCACCGCGGCGGTCCGGCGGGCTGGAGGACGCGGAACTCCAGCTCGCGCTCGCCGATCGACATGTGGCCGGCCTCGACGACGGACATCAGGGAGGGCAGGTCCTCGGGGACGGTGAGCCCGAGCAGGGTCTCCACCCGGCCGTCGAACCGGTCCCTGCTCAGCCCGAACAGTTCCAGGAGCGCGTCGCCGACCTCGACCCGGCCGGTGTCCATGGCCAGGCTGAAGGCGTTGGGGCGCAGTTCCTCGTCCTCGGCGGGGACGGCCGGGGCGGGGAGGGCGACGGCCTCGGCGACGAGCTCCAGGCAGGCCCGGTCGTCGGCGCCGAAGCCGTCGGGGCGCTCGCTCACGGCGAGCAGACAGCCGCCCGTGCCACCGTGCACGGGCAGGACGGCCAGGTGGACGTCCTGCCCGGCGGGCATCCGCCGCGCCTCCGCGCAGTCGGCGAGCTCCGCCGGGCCCAGCCACACCGGCCGTCCGGCGCGGTGGGCGTCGGCGGCCGGCGAGTGGCCGTCGAGCGGGTAGCTCTCGCGCAGCCCGTACAGGGTCCTCGGGACGCCGGCCGACTCGACCAGCCGGAGCAGGTCGCCGTCCCCGCCGGGTGTGTAGACCGCGACGAGAACCGCGCCCGCGAAGACGAGCGCCTGTTCGAGCGTGCGCCTCACCCGTTCAGGTGAGACGGGATCGGCTGTGATCGTTTTGAGCGCGATTTCGGCACGCAGGGGCCCCGTTCTGCGCTCCGCGGCACCCTCACTGACCACGTCCGCCATTACAGCGCCAAAGGGGCCCCCGCGCAGCCCCTGTGGCCGTTTCGTGGAGGCGACAAGGGGTACGGGCGCCGCCGGCCGCGCTCGAAACGGACCGAACATGTCTTTACGCGTGCGTTCCGCACAGGGATGTCGTGACAGGCGTGACTGTCCACGACCCTCGTCCGCTTGCGAGTCTCTTGGCCGGGCCACGAAAAGGGCCACGGAAGGGGACGCATGGACAAGCGGTACGAGGTGTACGCGCTGGCGGACGCGCACTTCTACGAGACGCCCGACCGGCTGACCGGCGACGGGCCCGCTCCGCTGTTCGACACGGCGTGCCGCCCCGTCCCCGAGGGCTGGACCTCGGCGCGGATCGGCGACTGGCTGACCCTGACGCCGCTCGACGCGGACGGCTCCCCGGCCCCGGGCCCCGCCCAGGGCTGGAAGATCCACGCTTCGGCCACCCGGGCGAACGCGGAGCGGATCGCGGCGATCGTGTGGGACTACTGCGTCCCGCGCCGCGTCCCGTTCAAGTTCGTGCCGGGCCCGCACCTGCTGCATCTGCGCAACACCAAGTACGCGGGCCGCGACACCAGCGGCAAGTTCGTCACGGTCTACCCGTCCGACGAGGAGCAGCTGCACACCGTGCTGCGCGAGCTGGGCGCCCTGCTGGAGGGCTTCGAGGGCCCGTACATCCTGACCGACCTGCGCTGGTCCGACGGCCCGCTCTACGTCCGCTACGGGGCGTTCGCGCGCAGTTACGTCGTCGACGACCGGGGCTCGCTGGTGCCGGCGGTGCGCGACGGCGCGGGAACCCTGGTCCCGGACCGGCGGGCGCCCTCCTTCCAGGTACCGGAGTGGGTGACGCTGCCCCCGTTCCTGGAGCCGCACCTGGCGGCCCGCAACACGACGACGGTGGGCGAACTGCCCTACCGCATCGAGAAGGCGCTGCACTTCTCCAACGGCGGCGGGGTCTACGCGGGCACCGACACCCGGGACGGGCGCAGGGTGGTCCTCAAGGAGGGCCGGCCGCACGCGGGGCTGGCCTCGGACGGGGCCGACGCGATCACCCGGCTGGAGCGGGAGAAGCGGGCGCTGGAGGCGCTGGCGGGGACCGGCGTGGTGCCCGAGGTGCGGGACTGGTTCACCCTCGGCGACCACCGCTTCCTGGTCATGGACCTCGTCGAGGGGCGTCCGCTCAACTCCTTCTTCGCCGAGCGGCACCCGCTGCTCTCCCCCGACCCCGATCCGCGGGCCGTCGCCGCGTACACGGGGTGGGCGGTACGGATCCACGGGGCGGTGGAACGGGCGGTGCGGAAGGTGCACGCGCGCGGGATCGTCTTCAACGACCTGCATGTCTTCAACATCATGGTCGCCCCGGACGAGGAGTCGGTGTGCCTGATCGACTTCGAGGCGGCGGCCCCCGCCGGGGAGAACGGCCGCCAGGTCGTGGCGCACCCCGGCTTCTTCGCACCGCCCGACCGCCGGGGCGCCGACGTCGACCGGTACGCGCTGGCCTGCTTACGGCTGGCCCTGTTCCTGCCCGTCACCACGCTGTTCGTGGTGGACCGGGGCAAGGCGGCCCATCTGGCCGAGGTGATCGCCGAGCAGTTCCCTGACGTACCCGGGGAGTTCCTGGACGGGGCGGTCGCGGAGATCACCCGCGACATCCGCGCGGACGGGCCCGCCCCGGACGGCGGCGCTTCCGGCGCGCCGGTGCGGGTCGCCGCCCGGGTGCCGTCGGCGCCGGCCTTCCGGGTGGAGCCCGGTGACTGGCCGCACAGCCGTGACTCGATGGTCAAGGCGATCCTCGCGTCGGCGACCCCGGAGCGCGACGACCGGCTCTTCCCCGGGGACGTCGCCCAGTTCTCCGACGGCGGCGGTCTCGGGCTGGCGCACGGCGCGGCCGGCGTGCTGTACGCGCTGGCGGTGACCGGCGCCGAACGCCACGAGGACGGCGAGCGCTGGCTCCTCGACCACACCGCCCCGGCCCCGACGGGCACCCCGCTCGGTCTGTACGACGGCCTCGCGGGCGTCGCCCACGTGCTGGACCTGCTGGGGCACCGGCAGCGGGCGCTGGACCTGGTCGACGGCATCCTGCGCGAGCGGTGGCAGAACCTCTCCTCGGACCTGCACGGCGGGCTGGCCGGACTGGGACTCGTCCTCGGCGACCTGGCGCGCCGGACGGGTGAGCCGGGCTTGCGCGAGCGGGCCGCCGAGGCCGCGGACATCGTCGTACGACGACTCGCCGAACCGGTGCCGGACGCGCCCCGGCGGCGCCGGGCCGGGCTGCTGCGGGGCGCGAGCGGACCCGCGCTGTTCCTGCTCAGGCAGTACGAGGCGACCGGCGAGCGCCGGTTCCTTGAGGCGGCCGGCGTCGCCGTGCGCCGGGACCTGGCGGCGTGCAGGGAGCGCGAGGACGGTGCGCTGGAGGTCGACGAGGGGTGGCGGACCCTGCCGTATCTCGGGGACGGGAGCGTGGGGGTGGGGGCGGTGCTCGACGACCACGCGGCCCATGCCGAGGACTCCGCGGGGGAGTTCGAGCGGGCCCGCGCCGGCATCCTCACCGCGGCCACCTCACGCTTCTACGCGCAGCCCGGCCTCTTCCAGGGCCGCGCCGGGATGATCCTGCACCTCGCCCGCACCACCACGCCGGGCGCGACCCGGACCCGGCTCGACGAGCAGATCGCCGCGCTGGGCTGGTTCGCGATGCCCTACCAGGGCCAACTCGCCTTCCCCGGGCACCAGATGATGCGGCTCTCCATGGACCTCGGCACCGGAACGGCCGGCTGTCTGCTGGCCCTCGCCGCCGCCCTCGACCCGGACGGCACGGGCGCCACCGCGCACCTGCCGTTCCTCCCGCCGCCGCACCGGCGGCCCTCATGACACGGCTCCGCGCCAACCGACGGAGTCGTGACGCAACCCGTCCCCACGGGACGTGACATCCAACCGATGAACCGATGAGAGGACACACCATGGCCCTGCTCGACCTTCAGACGATGGAATCCGACGAGCACACCAGCGGCGGCGGCAACAGCACCGTGAGCCTGCTGTCCTGCATCAGCGCGGCCAGCGTTCTGCTCTGTCTCTGACACGCGCGGCACGCACCACACGCTGAAGGCTCCGGGCGGTCCGCTCCTCAGGGAGGGGGCCGCCCGTGGCCCGGCCTCCCCTATACCTCCGAGGAAGTGCGGGAGCAGGATGCCGATGGACCGGACGACCGGTGAGCTGCTCGGCGCGGCCACCCGGCACAGCGGACCCCGCTGCGTGGCCCTGGGTCTGGTGAGCGTGGCGGCGACCGGCGCCGCGCTGCTGCTGCCCGCGGCCCTCGGCCGGGCCCTGGACCTGCTGCTCACCCACTCCCCCGCGACCCGCTGGGTGCTGTGCTGCGCGGCCCTCGCCCTGCTGCTGACCCTGTTCGACGCGTGCGAGACGGTCCTCGGCGGCACTCTCGACGCCCGGACCACCGCCTTCCTGCGCCGCCGGGTCACCGGCCACGTCCTGGCCGTGGGCCCGCGCGCCACGGCCCGTTTCGGCGCCGGGGACCTCGTCGCGCGGGTCGTCGGCAGCGCCGCCCAGGCCGGTACGGCGCCCGGCGCCCGCGCCGCGCTGCTGGCCGCGCTCGCCGGGCCGGTCGGCGCCGTGGCGGCGCTGGCCCTCATCGATCCGTGGCTCGCGGTCGTCCTCCTGACCGGTGCGCCGGTCCTGACGCTCCTGCTGCGGTCCCTCGCCCGGGACACCTCGGCGTGCGTGGCGGACTACCAGCGGGCACAAGGGCGGATCGCGGCCGCGCTCACGGAGGCGGTCGGCGGGGCCCGCACGATCCGCGCGGCGGGCACGGCGGCCCGGGACACCGCACGGATCCTGCGGCCGCTGCCCGAACTGTCCCGGGCGGGCCGGCGCATGTGGCGGGTCCAGGGCCGGGCCGCCGCGCAGGCGACCGCGGTGGCGCCCCTGCTGCACCTCGCGGTCGTCGCCGTCGCGGGCCTGCTGCTCACCCGGCACCGGCTGTCGCCGGGCGACGTCCTCGCCGCGTCCCGCTACGCGGTGCTCGCCACCGGCGTCGGCGTGCTGGTCGGACAGCTCTCCGGCCTGGTCCGGTCCCGGACGGCGGCCACCCGCCTCGGCGAGGTCCTGACGGAACCGGCTCCCCCCTACGGCGACCGCCGCCTGCCACGGGAGGGCCCGGGACGGCTCGAACTGCGCGGCGTGACCGCCCGCCGCGGTGACCGTACGGTGCTGGACGGCGTCGACCTGGTGATACCGGGCGGGACGACACTGGCCCTGGTGGGCCGCTCGGGCGCCGGCAAGTCACTCCTGGCCGCGCTGGCGGGCAGGCTCACCGACCCGGACGCCGGCGAGGTACTGCTGGACGGCGTGCCGCTGCCCGCCCTCCCCCGGGCCGAGCTGCGGGCCGCGATAGCCCAGGCCTTCGACCGCCCGGCCCTGCTGGGCACGACGATCGAGGACACCGTCTCCCTCGGCCTCGCCTCCCCCGCCCGGGTCCGGGAGGCCGCCCGTACGGCCTGCGCCGACGACTTCGTCCGCCGCCTGCCCGACGGCTACGCCACGCCCTGCGCGGACGCCCCGCACTCCGGCGGCGAGGCCCAACGTCTCGGCCTGGCCCGCGCCTTCGCCCACGGCGGCCGGCTCCTCATCCTCGACGACGCCCTCTCCAGCCTCGACACGATCACCGAACGTCAGGTCACCCGGTCCGTGTTCGGCCGCACCACGACCGCCACCCGCCTCGTGGTCGCCCACCGCGCCTCCACGGCCGCCCGCGCCGACACGGTGGCCTGGCTGGACGGGGGCCGGGTGCGGGCGGTGGGGACGCATGAGCAACTGTGGCGGACGGCGGGGTACCGGGCGGTGTTCGGGACGGCTGAAAAAGCCGGCGCCGATGCCCAGGCCGGTGCGCGGACGGAGGCCGAGGCCGGCCCGGAGGCACCGCGGTGAGTCGGGCGTCCGACGCGGACGGGCTCGGGGCCAGGGGGCTCCGCTTTCTGCTGGGCCGTCGGCGGGCCCTGGGTCGGCTGCTGGGCTGGTCGGTGCTGGAGACCGGGCAGACCTTCCTGCTCGGATACGCCTTGGCGCGGGCGCTGGACGACGGGTTCCTGGCCGGGCGGTCCGGGGTGGGGCTGCGGTGGCTCGCGGTGGCCGGGCTCGGGGTGCTCGTGGGCGCGTACGGGACCGGGCGGGTGTACGGGGCGGTCGCCGCGCTGGTGGAACCGCTGCGGGACCGGCTGGTCACCCGGGTGGTGCGGCGGGGCGTGCGGGAGGCGGACGGCGGCGCGCTGTCCGGGCTCACCCAGCAGGTGGAGATCGCGCGGGACAGCTCCGCGGGCCTGGTGATGGTCTCGCGCTCGTTCGTGTTCACGTCCGCCGGCGCTCTGGTCGGCCTGTGCGCGCTCGCGCCGCGGCTCCTGCTGGTGGTCGTGCCGCCGCTCGCCGCCGGCGTGTGCCTGTTCGCGGTGACCCTGCGGCCGCTGGCACGACGGCAGGAGGCGTTCCTCGCCGCCGACGAGGCTCTGGCGGGGCACCTCGGCGTCGTCTGCCCGGGGCTCAGGGACGTCACGGCGGCCGGCGCGGAGGACCGGATCGCCCTGGACACCGGCGCACTCGTCGACGCCGAGCTGCGCGCGGCCCGCGCCCTGGCCCACTGGGGCGTGGCCCGCGTGGCATGCCTGGCGCTCGGCGGTCATCTGCCGCTGGTCCTGCTGCTGGCCGGCGCTCCCTGGCTGCTGGACCACGGCGTGACCCCCGGCGCTCTCGTCGGCGCCCTCGCCTATGTCACCCAGTCCCTGCTCCCGGCCCTGACCGCCCTGGTCCACGGCCTGGGCACGAGCGGCTCCCGTCTGACGGTCGTCCTGCGGCGGCTGGCCCCACGCGGCGAGACACCGGAACTCCCGGCCGACGGCGCGGACCGGCCGGCGACGCGGCACCACCGACCGCCCGGCCCCCAGCGACCGCCCGCCACACGGCGACCGGCAAGCACCGACCCGACCCTGCCCCGGCCCCGTGAAGCACCAGACCACTCGTCCGCCGCCCCCTGCCAGCTCACCGGCCACGACCCGTCCACCGGCCACCACCCGTCCACCGAGCGTCCCCGGCCGAGCGCAACCCCGCAGGCCCCACCCCGACGGTCCGCCCCTCCGGTGGCCCCGCCGAGCCCCGCACCCCCCGCGCTCTCCCTGACCTCCCTCACCTTCGCCTACGGTCCCGCCTCCGCACCTGTCGTCGACGGCCTCACGCTCACCCTGCCCACCGGGGCGCATCTGGCCGTCGTGGGTCCGAGCGGGGTCGGGAAGTCCACGCTGACCGGGCTGATCGCCGGGCTGCTGGAGCCGGTGCGCGGGGAGATGCGGATCTGCGGTCGGCCGGTGCCGGGCAGCGACGCGGCCGCTCGGCGCGTGCTCATCCCGCAGGAGGCGTACGTGTTCAGCGACACCCTCGGCGAGAACCTCACGCACCTGCGGCCGGACCCCGTGCCCGCGGCGGAACTGCTCGCGGCGGCCGAGGCGGTCGGCCTGACCCCGCTGCTCGACGCGCTGGGCGGACCGGCGGCGAGGGTGGATCCGGCGGCGCTGTCGGCCGGCGAACGCCAGTTGATCGCCCTCACGCGCGCGTACCTGTCGCACGCCCCGCTCGCCCTCCTCGACGAGGCGACCAGCCACCTGGACCAGGAGGCGGAGGCCCGCGCCGAGCGCGCCTTCGCCGCCCGGCCGGGCGGCACCCTGGTCGTCGTCGCCCACCGCATCAGCTCGGCCAGGCGCGCCGGCCGGGTGCTGGTCATGGACGGGCCGCGGACCACGTACGGCACCCACGACGAGGTGGTGCGACGCTCTTCCCTGTACCGCGATCTCGTCGGCGGCTGGGAAGGAGCGGAGGAAACAGGGGAAGCGGCGGAAGCAGGGGAAGCAGGGGAAGCAGAAGGAACGGCGGACGGCTCACAGCCAGCCCTGCCCCTGGGAGATACGGATGGCGTCGACCCGGTTGCGGGCGCCGGTCTTGCGGGTGATCGCCGCCATGTAGTTGCGCACGGTCCCGTGGGACAGATGCAGGTTCCCGGCGATCTCCGCGACGGAGGCGCCCTCGGCGGCGAGGGTTAACACGCTCAGCTCCCGACGGGTCAGCGGCATCTCGGCGGCCTTGAGGAAGCCGAAGCCCAGCGAGTCATTGACGAAACGTTCCCCCTGGGCAACCTTCCGGATGCCGCGCAGCAGCTGCTCCGGTGTGCCCGCCTTGTCGACATAGCCGAGCGCCCCCGCCTCCAGGGCCCGTTTCAGCAGGCCCGGCCGGTTCGCGCTGGCGAGCACCAGCAGACGCGGCGGCACCAGGCCGCCACCCCGCGGGCACAAGTCGCCCAGCGGCGGGAGGCCGTAGGCGTCGGAGCAGTCGAGGTCCGCCGCACACACGTCCGGACGCACCGCCCCGACGCGGCCCGCCGCGCTGCGCCACGGGACGTCCTCCACCCGAAGATCGGGTTCCCGGGACAGCCACTGTGCGAGGACCGATCTGACCAGACACGCGTCGTGCACCAGTAGTACGCGGATCACTGCCGCCCCTTCAGCTCTCGCCGTACGCCGGTTCCGTGGTGTTGTTCGTGCTGTTGTCCGTGGTGTGGAACGCGTGCCCATTCTTCGGCTCCGGGACCGTTTCTCAGCGCGAAGATCCGGCCATCGGGTTGCGCGGGGGCGCACGCGGGGCGCCCGTACGCCGCCGCGCGCTTCGGCCGAGGGGGCATGAGGGTGGTCCGACGGGGTACGGGGCAGCCTTCGGCGGGCGCGTCGCTCGCCGTGCGCGCCGGGCCGCCAGGGGGCAGATTTGGACCCTGAGGCTCGCGCGGCGCCGGGCGAGGAGGTGGTCGCCGTGTCGGACGGGCAGATGTCGTCCGGTCAGGCGCCCGCGGCCGTATGGGCGCCGGTCGGCCAGCCGGTGCTCTCCCTGGCACTGACGTCGATGATGGACGCCGTCGGGGCGCACTCCGGTGCCGTCTACCTGCTTCCCGTCGACGAGTCGGTGCTGGAGATGGCGGTGATGGCGGGGCTGCCCCGGTCCTTCGCGGCGCCCTGGGAGCGGGTGGGTCTGAGCGCGCCGATCCCGGTTGCCGAGGCGGTGCGCGAACGGCGGCTGGTGTGGGTGGGCGGGGCGGAGGACATGGCCCGCCGCTATCCGCGGATCGCCGTCGTGCTGCCCTATCCCTTCGCGCTGGCCGCGCTGCCGGTGCTGACCGCGACCCGGGTGTACGGCGCGGTCTTCGTCACCTGGCCCGGCTCGCACCCGCCGGAGCTCGCCGACCGGGAGCGCCAGGAGCTGACGGCGGCCTGCGAGCGGCTCGCGCTGCGACTGGAGCGCGCCGCGTCGAAGAACCGTTCGGTGCGGGCCGAGACCGATCTGCTGGACGCGGGCCGGCTGGGCGGTGTCGCCGACACGCTCGGCACGATCGAGGCGGCACGGATGGTGTCGCGGCTGCCGTACGGAATGTGCTCGCTCGACGTGAGCGGACGGATCGGCTTCGCGAACGAGGCGGCCTCCGAGCTGCTCGGCGTCCCGGTGGGCGGGCTGCTCGGTTCGCAGCTGTGGGCTGCGGTTCCCTGGCTGAACGATCCCCTGTACGAGGAGCGCTACCGGGCCGCGCTGCTCAGCCAGGAGGCCACCTCGTTCGTGGCGCTGCGCCCGCCCTCGCAGTGGCTGTCGTTCCGGCTGTATCCGAGTACCACCGGGATCAGCGTGCGGATCAGCCGGGCCCGGGCGGTGTCGGAGATGAGCCCGACCGGTCCCCGCTCGGAGGACGCGCCGACCCGGCTGGTGTCGATGTCACAGGCGCTGAGCATGGCCGGAGCGCTCACCGAGACGGTGAGCGTGCAGGACGTGGTGGGGCTGGTGGCGGACGAGATCGCGCCGGCGGTGGGCAGTCAGGCGCTGGCGCTGCTCGGCGCACGGGCCGGGCGGCTGCACGTGCTCGGGCACCACGGGTACCCCGACCCGCATGTCGTGGAGCGGTTCGACCGGACGCCGCTTTCCTCCCCGACGCCGGGCGCGCACGCGGTCGCGCACGGCGTCCCGGCGTTCTTCGACTCCCGGGAGCATCTGGAGCGCCTGTACCCGGCCCGGCGCTCCTCCCCCGACGGCTTCGCCGCCTGGGCCTTCCTGCCGTTGATCGCCTCCGGCCGCCCGGTGGGAGCCTGTGTGCTGGCCTACGCCGAACCGCGTGCGTTCTCCACCCACGAGCGTGCGGTGCTGACCAGCCTCGCCGGGCTGATCGCGCAGGCTCTGGACCGCGCCCTGCTCTACGACGTCAAACACCAGCTGGCGCACGGGCTTCAGGCGGCGCTGCTGCCGCACTCGCTGCCGACGCTGGCCGGGATCGAGGCGACCGCCCGCTATCTGCCCGCCACCCGGGGCATGGAGATCGGCGGGGACTTCTACGACCTGGTGCCCTCGCACCCGCACGCGGCGGCCGTGATCGGTGACGTGCAGGGGCACAACGTGACCGCGGCCGGGCTGATGGGCCAGATCCGCACCGCCGTCCGTGCGTACACGACGGTGGGGCAGGAGCCGGCGGAGGTCATGCGCAGCACCAACCGGCTGCTGATCGACCTCGGCTCCGACCTGTTCGCGAGTTGTCTCTATCTGTGGCTGGATCCGGCCCGGGGGCGGGCCGTCATGGCCCGGGCCGGGCATCCCCCGCCGCTGCTGCGCCGGCCGGACGGCCGGGTGCGGGTTCTCGACCTCGCGGGCGGTCCGCTGCTGGGCATCGACGCCTCGGCGACATATCCGACGACGGAGGTCGAGCTGACCGACGGCTGTGTCCTCGCCCTCTACACCGACGGGCTCATCGAGACGCCGGGGGTGGACATCGAGGACGCGATCGCCGACCTGGGGCGGCGGCTCGGCGAGGCCGGGGACCGTCCGCTGGCGGAGCTGGCCGACGAGCTGGTGGGACACTACGCCGCCGCGGACGAGCGGATGGACGACGTGGCGCTGCTGTTGCTGCGGGCGCGGGGTGACGCGTGAGGACCGCCGCCGGGCGCAGACATGAACGGTCCGACCCCCGCCGGAGGGTCGGACCGTTCAGATGATGCGGTGTCAGTGCGACTCGTTCACACCCGAGCCGTCCTCCGCGCCGTTGTCGTTCTGGTCGTGGCCGCCTGCGTTCTCGTCCGCGCCGCCGTCGGCGTTCTCGTCCGCGCCGGCACCGGCCTCTTCGCCGCCGCCGACGATGGCCTCGCCGGTCTGGTCGTCGATGCCGTCACCGTTCTCGTCCACCGCACCGGCACCGGCCTCTTCGCCGCCGCCCTCGATGGCCTCGCCGGTGTTGTCGTCGATGCCGTCACCGTTCTCGTCCACCGCACCGGCACCGGCTTCCTCGCCGCCGCCGACGATGGCCTCGCCGGTGTTGTCGTCGATGCCGTCACCGTTCTCGTCCACCGCACCGGCACCGGCTTCCTCGCCGCCGACCGCGTCACCGGCGCCGATGCCGCCGTCGCCGAGGGTCGCGCCGACCGCCTCGAGCGCGGTGGTCACCGGCTGGAAGAAGGTCTCGCCACCGACGGTGCAGTCACCGCTGCCGCCCGAGGTCAGGCCGATCGCCTGGCCTTCCTGGGTGAAGAGCGAGCCGCCGCTGTCGCCGGGCTCGGCGCAGACGTCCGTCTGGATGAGGCCCGTGACGGTGCCCTCGGGGTAGTTCACGGTGGCGTCGAGGGCGAGGACCTGACCGTCGTTGAGACCGGTGGTGCTGCCCATCCGGAAGACCTGCGTGCCGACCGTCGCCTCGGCGGCCTCGGTGATCGCGAGAGTCTGGTCGCCGAGGTTGACCTCGCTCGCGGCAACGGTGGCGGGGTCGTCGTACTTCACGAGCGCGAAGTCGCCGTCCCCGGGGAAGGTCGCCTGGTCGACGGTGGCGATCGGCTCGCCGTCCTCGGAGTCGGACCACTGCTCGGCCGCCACCCCGCAGTGACCGGCCGTCAGGAAGGCCGGGGAGCCGTCGCCGGCCGTCACGTTGAAGCCGAGGGAACAGCGTGCCCCGCCGCCGAATATCGCGTCGCCTCCGGCGACCTTCGTGGTGAAGGTGCCGGCCGACTTCTGGATCGTCGCCATGCCCGTGCCGAGGGTCTTGACGGTCGACTCGATCTGGTCCCACTTGGTGCCGGTGACCGTGGAGTCGGCGGTGACGAGGATCTTGTTCGTCTTGGGGTCGACGGCCCAGGCGGTGCCCGGGATGGTCGCTTCCTTCTTCAGCGTCTTCGCGGCCGCCTCGAGTTCGGCGGTGCTGTTGTCGACCTGGCGGATCTTGGCGCCCGCCTTCTTGGCCTGCACGATGACCTGGTTCTCGTCGCCGTCGATGTTGATGTCATCGCCCTCGACGTTGATCACGTTGACGACGAGTTGCTTGCCCTCGCTGTCGTAGTACGAGCCGGCGAAGGCGTCACCGAGCAGCTTCTCGAGCTGTGCGGCGAGGTCCGAGGCGTCGCCCGCCTTGAGCGTCTTCACCGTGGCGGCGTTGTCGGAACCGCCGTCCTGGGAGGCGTTGGCCTGGGGAAGCAGGATGGCTGCCGCTCCGAGCGCAGCCACACCGCCTGCGGCGATGATGGCCTTGCGCTTCGTAACTCGCTTGTGACTCAAAAAACTCGACCTCCTGGGGGACGGGGTCTGGCTGCCGGGGTTCGGCAGCTCCGTACAGCGGCGCCTGGTTGGCCATGAGTACGCAGGGGTCGAGGGGTGCGTTCAATCGCGTTTGCCAACTTCCTTTGCTCAAACGTGAATCGGCCATGACCGGAGTCCGACCTCGCGACCCCGGGAACAAACGCCCATATGGCGATGACGACCGCCGAAGCCGACAAGATCCTTTCGGTCGGCTTCGCACTCCGGGCGCCAGCTCCGGGCCTGCTCGCCGAACTCGTCGACCAGCACCGCCGGTTCGACGTCCTCCCTGGTCAGGTGCACCGGCACGGGAGGGCGGGAGACCTCCGGGACAGGTGGCGGCGGCGGCCACGGACACGGCCGTCCGGATCACCGTGTCGGCCGCTCGCAGGGCCCTGAAAACAGGAAGACGGCACACCTACCGACTTCGTTCCGGTGCGCGGTGACCGATTCGGATGTCCTGAACCGAGCGGTTCGGCCGAAGCCCGACCCCGGAAGACGTTCGCCAACCTGTGCACGAGCTATGCGCTCCCCGTTCGGGCATGTGTCGACCGACACGTCTCGTGGTCGACCGATGACATTCCGTTCAGATCCGCGGGCCGAATCCCCGCTTCGGAGAATCTGCACATCGAATGCCCAAGCAGGTCACCGGAAGCGGGGGTTCTGCACAACTGCTCGGCGCCCGCCACGCCTTTGGGGCGGGAGTGTCGGATTCGCCGCGAGACCGCCGGACGCTCATCCGAGCAGAACCGCCCATGGTGTGAAGAAGTCGCCGACAAGCCGTGGGCGCGCCTGCACCGTTTCACGCTCCCGTGACACAAGTTCCCAGGTGAACGCAGGGATTGATTGGCTGCGCCGACCGCGGACCTGCTTTGATCCATCGCACCGCAGGGTCACCGCGGTCTCCCGGAAACGGGTGCCCGGTGCCCGTGCTCGCGGCCGTCATCTGTCCCCAGAGGGGGCCGCTCCCCCCTTATGAATATCCATGTGAAGGGAAGTTCCACCATGAACTCCACCCCCCAGGTTGAGACCGTCGAGATCTCCGACGCCGAGCTGGACAACGTCTCCGGCGGTCTGTCCCTGAACGCCGTCGGCACCGTCACCGGCCTGGTGGACGGCATCGCCCCGGTCTCCGGCCTGGTCAACACGGCCGTCGGCACCGTCGAGGGCGTCACCGGCCTGAACACGGCCCCGGTCACCAACCTGGTCGCCGGTCTCTGATCGCACCCTTCGTGACCCCTTTGAGTCCCGGAGCCGTCACCCGGCTCCGGGACTCATCGGTGCCCTGAAACTCCCTAGGTAGGCCCGTGCAGTTCCGCCAACAGGCCCTCGCCAAGCTCCAGTCGCCGGAGGAACTCGACCTGCCGGTGCGTTTCGCGCGCCCCCAGGGCTGGCTGGTGCTGTCCGTGACCGTGGTCGTCATGGCGGCCGCATCCGTGTGGGCGGTGACCGGTTCGGTCGCCTCCACGGTGAGCGCGCCCGCCGTCCTCACCCACGGCGAGGGCAGCTACATCCTCCAGAGCCCCGCCGCGGGCCAGGTCACCGCGGTCCTCGCGAAGGAGGGCGAGCGGCTGCCCGCCGGCTCGCCCGTGCTGAAGGTGCGTACGGCGGAGGGCGACGCCGTGGTGCGGACGGTCGCCGCGGGCCGGATCACCGCACTCGCCGCCACCATCGGGCAGATCATCTCCACCGGCGCGAACGTCGCCGCCGTGGAGAAGGTCGCCGGCGCCGACGACCCGCTGTACGCCACGGTGTACGTCCCCGCGGAGAACGCCGCCTCCATCCCGTCGGGCGCGCCCGTCGACCTCACCGTGCAGACCGTGCCCTCGCAGGAGTACGGCGTGCTGCGCGGTCATGTGAAGTCGGTGGACCGTGCGGCCCAGTCGGCGCAGGCGATCGCCGCGTTCCTCGGCGACAGCCAGCTGGGCGAGCAGTTCACCGAGGACGGCCGCCCGGTGGCGGTCCTGGTCCGTCTGGACAAGTCCTCGGCGACGAAGAGCGGCTACACGTGGTCGTCCGCGGACGGGCCGCCGTACGCCCTCACCTCCATGACCATGGCCACGGGTTCGATCCGGCTGGCCGACCAGCGTCCCGTCGATTGGCTGCTCCCGTGACCACCACCGAGCAGCCGCGGACCCGGCGGCGTGCCGCACCGCCCCGGCGCACCGTTCCCAAGAGCCGGACGAAGACCGTCCGTACGCCCACCGTGCTCCAGATGGAGGCCGTGGAGTGCGGGGCGGCCTCGCTCGCCATGGTCCTCGGGCACTACGGCCGGCACATCCCGCTGGAGGAGCTGCGCATCGCGTGCGGTGTCTCCCGCGACGGCTCGCGGGCGAGCAACCTGCTGAAGGCGGCCCGCAGTTACGGCCTCACGGCCAAGGGCATGCAGATGGACCTGGCGGCCCTCGCCGGGGTCAGGTCGCCCGCGATCCTCTTCTGGGAGTTCAACCACTACGTCGTCTACGAGGGTCTGGGCCGTCGGTTCGGCCGCCGGGGCGTGTACATCAACGACCCCGGCAAGGGCCGGCGTTTCGTGCCGATCGAGGACTTCGACGGCAGCTTCACCGGTGTCGTGCTGGTGCTGGAGCCGGGCGAGGACTTCGAGCGGGGCGGACGCAGACCGGGTGTGCTGGGCGCGATGCCTGCCCGGCTGCGCGGCACCGCGGGCACCCTGCCGGCGGCCGTGCTGGCGAGTCTGCTGCTGGTCCTGGTGGGCGCGGCCGTGCCGGCGCTCAGCCGGACCTACATCGACATGTTCCTGATCGGACGGCAGACCTCGCTGCTGGGCGTGCTGTTCGTCTCGATGGGCACCTGCGTGGCCCTCACGGTGGCCCTGACCTGGCTCCAACAGGCCAATCTGCACCACGGCCGGATCATCTCCTCGACCCTCTCCAGCGCCCGCTTCCTGCGCCATCTGCTGCGACTGCCGGTCACCTTCTTCTCCCAGCGCAGCCCGGCCGACCTGGTCCAGCGACTCCAGTCGAACGACGCGGTCGCCGAGACGCTGGCCCGCGACCTGGCGTCGGCGGGCGTGGACGCGATCGTCGTCGTCCTGTACGCGGTCCTCCTCTACACCTACGACCCGCAGCTGACGGCCGTCGGGATCGGCGTGGCGCTGCTGAACATCGTCGCCATGCGGATCGTCATCCGGCTGCGCGCGACCCGGACGGCGAAGCTGCGCGCGGACAACGCCCGGCTCACCAACACGGCGTACACCGGCCTCCAGTTGATCGAGACGATGAAGGCGACCGGCGGCGAGGAGGGGTACTTCCGCAAGTGGGCCGGGCAGCACGCCACCACGCTGGAGGAGCAGCAGCGGCTCGGGGTGCCGAGCGCCTGGCTGGGCGTGGTCGCGCCGACGCTCGCGACGCTCAACAGCGCGCTGATCCTGTGGATCGGCGGCATGCGGGCGATCGAGGGCCATATCTCGGTGGGTCTGCTGGTCGCCTTCCAGGCTCTGGTCACCCGCTTCACCGCCCCGCTGACCCGCCTCAACGGCGTCGCGGGCCGCATTCAGGACTTCGCGGCGGACGTGGCCCGGCTGAAGGACGTGGAGAACTTCCGCGCCGACCCCCTCTACGACCGCCGCGCGGGCGCCGACTCCACGCGTCGGCTGCACGGTCATGTCGAGCTGGAGAACATCACCTTCGGCTACAGCCCGCTGGACAAGCCGCTGCTGACCGGCTTCGACCTGACGGTCGGACCGGGGCAGCAGGTGGCGCTGGTCGGCGGCTCGGGCAGCGGCAAGTCGACGGTGTCCCGGCTGATCTCGGGTCTGTACGCGCCCTGGGAGGGCGTGATCCGCGTCGACGGGCAGCGGCTGGAGGACATTCCGCGCGGGGCGCTCGCCTCCTCGGTGTCCTTCGTCGACCAGGAGGTGTTCCTCTTCGAGGGCTCGGTACGGGACAACGTGGCGCTGTGGGACCCGTCGATCCCGGACGACGCCGTCGTCGACGCGCTCAGGGACGCGGCGCTCTACGACACGGTCGTGCGGCGGCCCGGTGGCATCCACAGCAGGGTCGAGCAGGACGGCCGCAACTTCTCCGGCGGTCAGCGCCAACGCCTGGAGATCGCGCGGGCGTTGGTGCGCCGGCCCAGCATCCTGGTGCTGGACGAGGTGACCAGCGCGCTGGACGCGGAGACCGAGCAGGTGGTGATGGACAACCTGCGCCGTCGCGGCTGCGCGTGCGTGGTGATCGCCCACCGGCTCAGCACGGTGCGCGACAGCGACGAGATCGTCGTACTCCAGCACGGCACGGTCGTGGAACGCGGGCGGCACGAGGAACTGGTGGCGCGCGGCGGCTCGTACGCGGCGCTGGTCAGGGAGCGATGAGATGACTGCCGTGTCCGAAGGCGACGTCGTGCTCGCCGCGCTGGGGCAGCTGGGCGCGCGGATCGACTGCGCGGGGTTCAGCCGGCTCGACCTGGAGGGCCCGCAGGTGCTGTGGCTGGTCGCGTCGGGCGCGCTGGACCTGTTCGCGGTGGACGCCGAACAGCAGGGCCACTGGCACCACTTGGGCCGCCTGGAGGCGGGCTCCCTGCTGCTCGGTCCGGTCACCGGACCCCACCACACGCTCGTGGCACGCCCGTTGCGCGACTGCGTCGTGCACCGCATCGGGCTGCGTGAGCTGTACCAGCCCGCGAACACCCAGACCTGGTCCTACGACGAGTACGGCAACCCCCAGTACGTGCCGCCGACTTCGAGCCCCCTGGAGTACGCGCTCGCCCTCGGCGTCGGCCGCGGTCTGTCGATCCTCTTCCAGGCGCCGATGGCCACCGAGCGGGTCGCGGAGGATGGGGGTGCCCCCGTGCGAGCGAATTCGAGCATGGGGGAGGACGACGACGTGTTCTGGATGCAGGTGCCGCCGGGCAGCGTGCAGTACGGCTCGTTGTACGGCGCGGAGGCGGCCGCCGACCTGCTGATGGACCCTGCGGTGTGGCAGAGCATGGTCGACCAGCAGTACCGGCTGCTGACCACGCTGGACCGCTGGATCGAGCAGCTGGAGCACACCCACGAGACCCGCACGGCCGCCGGGATCAAGGCCGGTGAGGCGGTCCGCGCCCAGGCCGACCGGACTCTGCTCGCGTCGATCGGCAAGAGCGGCCGAGGTGACAGGAACGGCAGGAGCACGGACAAGCGCGCCACGGCCGCCGACGCCGACGCCACCTACGCGGCGTGCAAGCTCGTCGCCCGGGCCGCCGGGATCAGCCTCGCCGAGCCGTCCCAGATGGGCGCCGACAGCGACCGGCTGGACCCGGTGGAGCGGGTCGCTCTCGCCTCGCGGGTGCGCGCCCGGGCCGTACGTCTCGACGGCCACTGGTGGCGGGACGACGTGGGCCCGCTGGTCGGGCACCGGGCCCTGTCCGGGGCGCCGGTCGCGCTGCTGTGGCGGCGCGGCGGATATGTCGCCGTGCATCCGGCGACCGGGCGGGAGACCCCGGTCGAGAAGGCCAACGCGGAGGAGTTCGAGCCGCGGGCGGTCATGTTCTACCGTCCGCTGCCGGAGCAGGGCCTCGGCCCCCTCGGGCTGCTGCGGTTCAGCATGCGGGGCACGGCGGGCGACCTGACGAACCTGCTGCTCAGCGGGCTGGTGACGGTGGTGATCGGGGCGCTGGTGCCGATCGCGACCGGCAAGGTGCTCGGCGAGTACGTGCCGAAGGCCCAGCAGGGGCTGATCGTGCAGGTGTGTCTGGCGGTGATGGTCAGCGGCGTGGTGGCGGCGGCGTTCATGCTGCTCCAGAACCTGACCATGCTGCGCCTGGAGGGCCGGATCGAGGCGACACTCCAGCCGGCGGTGTGGGACCGGCTGCTCAGGCTGCCGACGAAGTTCTTCGCCGAGCGTTCGACGGGCGAGCTGGCGAGTGCCGCCATGGGCATCAGCGCGATCCGCCGGCTGCTGGCGGGACTCGGTCCGTCGGTCGCGCAGTCCGTCACCATCGGCGCGATGAACCTGGGGCTGCTGCTCTGGTACAGCGTGCCGATGGCCCTCGCCGCGATCGGCATGCTGGTCGTCATCGCGTCCGTGTTCCTGGCGCTCGGGCTGTGGCAGGTGCGCTGGCAGCGGCGGCTCGTGGTGCTCTCCAACAAGCTCAACAACCAGGCCTTCCAGACCCTGCGGGGACTGCCGAAGCTGCGGGTGGCGGCCGCCGAGAACTACGCGTACGCGGCCTGGGCGGCGCAGTTCGCGCGCAGCCGGGAGCTCCAGCAGCGCCTCGGCCGGATCAAGAACCTCAACACGGTGCTGGGCTCGGTGTATCTGCCGCTGTGTTCCCTGCTGATGTTCATGCTGCTGGCCGGTCCGGCGCGGGGTGCTCTGTCGGCGGCGGACTTCCTCACCTTCAACACGTCCATGACGATGCTGCTCACCTCGGTGACCTCGTTGACCGGCGCCTTCGTCTCGGCGGTGGCCGCGCTGCCGCTGTTCGAGGAGATCCGGCCGGTGCTGGAGGCGACGCCGGAGGTCCGCACGGCGAACACCCGCCCCGGCCCGCTGACCGGCGCGCTCGAGGCCCGCCGTCTCTCGTTCCGCTACTCCGACGACGGTCCCCTCGTCCTCGACGACGTCTCCTTCGAGGTGCGGCCGGGCGAGTTCGTGGCGATCGTCGGCCCGAGCGGCTGCGGGAAGTCGACGCTTCTCCGGCTGCTCATCGGCTTCGACAAGCCGGTCTCGGGCAGTGTGCTGTACGACGGACAGGATCTGGCGGCGCTCGACCAGTCGGCGGTACGCCGCCAGTGCGGGGTGGTGCTCCAGCATGCCCAGCCGTTCACCGGCTCCCTGCTGGACGTCATCTGCGGCACCGAGGCCTACACGCCGGAGGAGGCGATGGCGGCCGCGGAGCTGGCCGGTCTCGCCGAGGACATCAAGCGGATGCCGATGGGGCTGCACACGATCGTCTCGGGCAGCGGGTCGGTCTCGGGCGGCCAGCGTCAGCGGCTGATGATCGCCCAGGCGCTGATCCGCCGGCCGCGCATCCTGTTCTTCGACGAGGCGACCAGCGCCCTCGACAACGAGACCCAGCGCACGGTCATCGAGAGCACCCGCAAGCTCAACGCCTCCCGGGTCGTCATCGCGCACCGCCTGTCGACGGTGATGGACGCCGACCGGGTCGTGGTGATGGAGAACGGCAAGGTCGCCCAGCAGGGCCCGCCCGCCCAGCTCCTCGCGGACACCGGCGGACGGCTGCACGAGCTGGTGCGGCGGCAGCTGGCCTGAGGCCCGGGCTCACTCCCGCTAACGAAACTTTGCCGTTTCGCAGAAACTGGTCTAGCCTCCATGTGTACGAAACCGTTTCGTTTACGTGTTCTTTGCCCTCACGTCCCTGGAGTGGTTCCCCCATGTCTCCGAAGACCCTGACGGACGGCACCCGCACGGGCGCCGACCAGGCGCCGTCCGCAGCATCCGCCAAGAAGTGGTGGATCCTCGCGGTCGTCGCCCTGGCCCAGCTGATGGTGGTGCTGGACGCCACCATCGTGAACATCGCCCTCCCCTCGGCCCAGGCCGACCTCGGCTTCTCCGACGGCAACCGGCAGTGGATCGTCACCGCGTACGCGCTGGCGTTCGCCTCCCTGCTGCTGCTCGGCGGCCGGATAGCCGACCTCTTCGGCCGTAAGACGGCCTTCCTGATCGGCGTCGTCGGCTTCGCCGCCGTCTCCGCCCTGGGCGGTGCCGCGACCAACTTCGAGATGCTGGTCACCGCCCGCGCGCTCCAGGGCGCCTTCGGCGCGCTCCTCGCGCCCGCCGCGCTGTCGCTGCTCAACACCACCTTCACCGACGCCAAGGAACGCGCCAAGGCGTTCAGCGTCTACGGCGCCATCGCCGGCGCGGGCGGCGCGGTGGGCCTGCTGCTCGGCGGCATCCTGACCGACGCGCTCGACTGGCGCTGGACGCTGTACGTCAACGTGGCCATCGCCGTCGTCGCCGTCGCGGGCGGCTGGCTGCTGCTGTCCAACCACCGCGACGCCGAGAACTCCAAGCTGGACGTGCCGGGTACGGTCCTGGTCGCCGCCGGTCTGTTCTCCCTGGTCTACGGCTTCTCCAACGCGGAGACCCACGACTGGGACTCGCCGCAGACCTGGGGCTTCCTGATCGCGGGCGGAGCGCTGCTCGCGGCCTTCGCCTGGTGGCAGACGCGGGCCGCACACCCGCTGCTGCCGCTGCGCATCCTCCTCGACCGCAACCGGGCGGCCTCGTTCCTGGCCGTGCTGATCTCCGGCGCCGGCATGTTCGGCGTGTTCCTCTTCCTCACGTACTACCTCCAGCTGAACCTGGGCTTCAGCCCGACGAAGACGGGTCTGGCGTTCCTGCCGATGGTCGGGGCGCTCATGGTGGCGGCGCAGGTCGGCACCACGGCCCTGGTGCCTCGCCTGGGCCCGAAGGCGGTCATCCCGCTGGGCTTCGCGATCGCCGCGGTGGGCATGGCCTGGCTGACCGGGATCGGCGTCGGCTCCGACTACGTGAGCGCGGTGCTGCCGCAGCTGGTCATCACCGGTATCGGCCTCGGCCTGGTCATGCCGCCCGCCATGCAGATGGCCACCGGCGGGGTCGCCGCCGAGGACGCGGGCGTGGCCTCCGCCACGGTCAACGCCATGCAGCAGGTGGGCGGTTCGATCGGTACGGCCCTGCTGAACACCCTGGCGGCGAGCGCCGCCGCCGACTACCTGGTGGGGAAGAACCCGGCGAACAAGCTGGTCCAGGCGCAGGCGACCATCGAGAGCTACACCACCGCCTTCTGGTGGTCGGCCGGCTTCTTCGCGGCGGGCGCGGTCATCGCGTTCCTGCTCTTCCGCCGCGGGGTGCCGCAGCAGGACGCGGACGCGGCACCGGTGGTCCACATGTGACGGGCCTTCCGCCAGAGCCGTACCAGGGAGAGGGGCCGCCGTCCACGAGGGACGGCGGCCCCTCCGTGTCATGTCCCGGAGCGGCGGAACGCGCGGAGGTTTAGCCCTGGGTACTCGCGGTCCATGAGAATCAGCGTGCTGGACGTGGGATCGAACACCGTGCGGCTGGTGGTGGCGGACGCGGCGGGCGGGGTCCCTCTGCCGGTGCACACGGCCAAGTGGCGGTTGAGGCTGGCCGAGCAGGTCGCGCCGGGCGACCTCATCCCGGACGAGGCCGTGGAACGGCTCGTCCGAGCGGTCGCCGCGGCGGCCCGGACCGCGGACCGGTGGGGTGCGGCGGGCCCACTCGCCTTCGCGACCGCCGTGGTGCGGGCGGCCCCCAACCGGCGCGAGGTGCTGCGCGAGGTCCGGTCCCGGACCGGCGTCGCACTGTGCACCCTGCCGGGCGAGGTGGAGGCCGAGCTGACCTTCCTCGGGGCCCGCCGCTGGATGGGCTGGCGCTGCGGGCCGCTCGCCCTGCTGGACATCGGCGGCGGCTCCTTCGAAGTGGCCTTCGGCCGGGGCCGGTTGCCGGACTTCGTGGCCTCACTGCCCCTGGGGGCGGGCCGGCTCACCCACGACTTCTTCGCGGACCACGACCCGCCGTCCCCGGAGGCCCTCCGTGCGGCACGGCGCAGGATCCGCCACCAGCTCAGGGACGTGGCCGCCCGGGTCCGCTGGGAGGGACCGCGTACGGCGGTGGCCACCTCCCGCACCTTCCAGCAGCTCGGCCGGCTGTGCGGGGCCGCCCCCGGACGGCACGGCCCCTTCATGGACCGCACCCTGCGCCGCGGCGACCTGCGCGAGGCCATTTCCACCCTGGCCGCCCTGCCCGCCGCCGAACGCTCCCGACTGCCCGGCATCTCCGCGCCGCGCGCCGCGCAGAGCCTGGCCGGCGCGGTGATCGGGCACACGGCGATGAAGCTGACCGGACTGACCTCGGTCACCGTCTGCCCGTGGGCGATCCGCGAGGGCGTCATGCTGCGGCACATGGAGGACGGCCCGGCCTGGTGGGCCGAGGTCAGCCGGCTCACCGACGAGGAGGAGGAGGCAGCCCCGGAGCCGGTGCCCCTGCGCCTCGCACAACACGGCCCCTCACCTGCCCGGACACCGGCCGGAACCCCCGCGCAGCGCGCGGCCGGAGAGCCTGCGGCAGACCGAGTTCGCTGACCCCCGCATCGGCGCTCTTGAGTCCGAGCGGCCCGGCCGAGACAGGCCACCGACACCCTCAGTCACCGGCCGACGACTCCGCCGGAGTCACGGGACGACTGAGCCGGGGGCGCCCGGTCAGCGACCGATCGCCTCCCTCGACCGAGCAGCTCGGCCGCCACTCTGGCCGACCCGAGCCGGCGGGCGGCCATGGCCAGGTCCGGCCGGATGAGCCGTCACGGCCGTTCGGTGCGGAGTGGCGCTCCGCGCGATCCGCACCCGCCTGCGCGTGGCCCGGGCGCCGGCCCCAGCGGCCACTCGGCCGCACCCGGACTGGTGAGCAACCATGATCCGGTCCGGCCGGATGAGCCGTCACGGCCGTTCGGTGCGGAGTGGCGCTCCGCGCGATCCGCACCCGCCTGCGGGTGCCCCGGGCGCCGGCCCCAGCGGCCACTCGGCCGCACCCGGACTGGTCAGCAGCCATGATCCGGTCCGGCCGGGTGAGCCGTTCGGTGCGGAGTGGCGCTCCGCGTGATCCGGACGCGGGCGGGTGGCTCGGTGCCCGTGGGGTACCCGGCGCGCATGGCACACGACCCCCATGGACCACAGCTGCCGGTCGCCCGGGGCCCGGTGTCCGCGGCCGTCCGCGGATATCTGGCGGGCGCGGATGCGCTTCCGGCGGCGGAGACGGTCGCCTGCGCCTCCGCGTACGGCGATGATCTCCAGCTGGCCCTGTACCTCTGCTACGAGCTGCACTACCGCGGTTTCGCGGGGGTGGCCCCGGACCGGGAGTGGGATCCCGGTCTGCTGCGGGTGCGGGCCGCGCTGGAGCACCGCTTTCTGATCGCCCTGCGCGAGGACACACCGGTCCACGACTCCGTCGAGGACGCGCTCGCGGAGCTTCTCGTCGAGCCCGTCGAGGGCTCGGGCGTCAGCCATTTCCTCGCGGCCGAGGGCGAGTTGTGGCAGCTGCGCGAGTACGCGGCCCAACGGTCCCTGTACCACCTCAAGGAGGCGGACCCGCACGCGTGGGTGCTGCCGAGGCTGTGGGGCCGGGCCAAGGCGGCGATGGCGGCGGTGGAGTTCGACGAGTGGGGCGGCGGCCGCCCCGACCGCGTCCACGCCCGGCTGTTCGCGGACCTGATGACGGACCTGGGCCTCGACACCACCTACGGCCGCTATCTGGACGCCGCGTGCGCCGAGACGCTGGCCACGGTCAACCTGATGTCCCTCTTCGGCCTGCACCGGGCCCTCAGGGGCGCCCTCGTGGGCCACTTCGCGGCGGTCGAGATCACCTCCTCGCCCGGTTCCCGACGGCTCGCGCAGGCGATGCGCCGCGCGGACGCCGGGCCCGCCGCCGTGCACTTCTACGACGAGCACGTCGAGGCCGACGCCGTACACGAGCAGGTGGTGCGCCACGACGTCATCGGCGGCCTGCTGGACGAGGAACCGCATCTGGCCCCCGACATCACCTTCGGCCTCGACGCCACCGGGCACCTGGAGGACCGCCTGGCCGCCCGCCTGCTCACGGCCTGGCGCGCGGGAGAGTCCTCCCTGCGTACCCCGCTCCCTGATCAGACAAAAGCCCATATTTAGTGATTGTCTGGGTACTTGGTCGGCGTGAATCCTCTCGTACTCCCGGGCGTGTACGCCCCCCAGGAGGACACCGCCCTGCTGGCCGGGGCACTGTCCGAAGAACCGCTGCTCCCGGGCGCCGACGTCCTCGACGTGGGGACCGGCACCGGCGCGCTGGCCCTGGAGGCCGCGCGGCGCGGCACGCGGGTCACCGCCGTCGACGTGTCCTGGCGCGCGGTGTACTCCGCCCGCCTCAACGCCTGGCGGGAACGGCTGCCGGTGCGCGTGCATCGCGGCAACCTCTTCGCCCCGGTGCACGGACAGTCCTTCGACCTGATCCTGACCAACCCGCCGTACGTGCCCGCGCCGGCCGGCGATCGTACGGGGCGCGGAACGGCCCGGGCCTGGGACGGCGGCGGTGACGGCAGGCTCCTGCTCGACCGGATCTGCCTCGAGGCGCCCCTGCTGCTGCGGCCCGGCGGGGTGCTGCTGATGGTCCACTCCGCGCTCAGTGACCCCGCGAGCACGCTGGCGGTCCTGCGCACGTCCGGCCTGAAGGCGTCCGTGACGCGACGCCGCCGCATCCCCTTCGGCCCGGTCCTGCGCGAGCGCAGGGACTGGCTGCGGGAGCGGGGCCTGCTGTCCGCCGACGACGAGAACGAGGAACTGGTGGTCGTCCGTGCCGAACTCCCCTGCTGACAGGCCCTGTCGGATCAGCGTCCAGCGCCGGGGTCCCCTGCTCGTCGAGGGGCCGGTCGAGGTGGAACTGGAGGACGGCACCACGGTCACCTCCGACCGCTTCCGGGTCGCCCTGTGCACCTGCCGGCGCAGCCGCCGCTATCCCTGGTGCGACACCAGCCACCGGGAGCGGTCCTAGGGAGCCTCCGGCGCGCGCTTGTCGAGAACGCGCGCACCGGAGGCCGGCGGGCAGCCCCACACCGCCCGTCCGGCCTCCGGGTATCGGGATCACGCCGGTCCCGTGTCAGGGGCTCGCACTCCCCACTTCACGAGCCTCTCTCGGCGTCCACGGGGACCACGCGATCCCGGTCTCAGAACGCGAAGAGGCTGCTCCCGGCAGCGTTCTTCACGCACTCGTTGGAGAAGGCGCGCTCGAAGGAGACGCGCTTGCCCTGCCATACGCCGTCGACGGTGACGACCACCGGGTCGTACTGCCTCGTACAGATGGCGTCGCCCGGGCCCGCCAGGGCGTCGATATCGCCGCCGGAGGCGCGCAGTTCGGCGCAGGCGAGGGCGGCGGCGGGATGGGTGCCGGAAGGCGTCGGGGCGCAGTTCAGGGTGACGGCCCGGGCCGCGTTGACGGTGGCGGCGCTCTCTCCGTGGCCCACGGTCAGCACGAGGGCCGACGGGGCGTAGAGGGAGGTCGGCGCTGCGGCCGGGGCGGCGAGCGCGGATCCGGTGAGGGATCCGCAGACGGTGGCGGCCGTGAGGCCGAGGGTCGCTGCCCAGCGCGCGGTGTTCCGCATTGTGTGCATCCTTCCGCTCGATTCGGGGGTGTGCCGGTCCGGCTCGGTCTGTGTCGAACGCGGCGAGCGCGAGTCTGCCGAGTCCGCCGCCGAATCTCACATCGACCCCATGGGTTTCAGTAACCTTGCGTATTGAATCAGTGGCGAGAAGTAACGAAATTCGAACGTTCCAACGCCGGAAACAAGCGCTTCATGATCCCTTCGGTCGGCTCGATGACCGATTTCCATAGCTTCGTTAATCGGCCTGAAACATTCCGCTCGCGCCCCCGGATCCCTCCTCCGGAGCCCTCCAGAACCCTCCACAGACCCCGCCGTTCCGCTCTCGGCGGACTTCTTCTCGACCCCTTGTGTTCATGTACCAGCGGAGTAATGGTCATTACATGATTACGAACGAGCAGAAAGAGAAGCTGAGGGGCTGGTTCGCGGGTCGCCTGCCCGACGACCTCTTCGAGGAGCCGGCCGAGGTGACGGTCGACCGTGAGGAGATCACCGTGATCGGCCGCATCCCCGCGCCCCGGCTGACGGAGGACGCGTCGGCCGCCGAGCGGGAGGCTGCCGTCACCGCCCGGATCCAGGAGTTCCGGGAGCGCACCCGGGAGACCCGGATCGCCGTGGCCCGCGACGCCGAGCACCGGTTCCGGCGGAAGGTGTCCTGGGGTGTGGTGTGCGACGGGGAGCGCGCTCTGTTCACCCACGTGGCCGCTCCCGTCATGACCCGGCTGCGCCAACCCGAACGCCAGGTCCTCGACACCCTGATCGCCGCGGGCGTGGCCCGCAGCCGCAGCGACGCGCTCGCCTGGTGCGTGCGGCTGGTCCAGCGCCACACCGACGACTGGCTCACCGAGCTGCGCGACTCCCTCGAACAGGTCCAGCGGGTGCGGGCCCAGGGACCGGACACGATCCCCGGCTCCGACTCCGGCTCCGGCTCCGATCACGGAGAGGTGGCGGATTCGTCCACTCCCGACGCGGAAGAAGGATGATTCATCCTCTGGTCGGGGTCTTGCCCCACGCCGTAGGTTCGGCAGACCCCGATCAGTGACGGCATCCGCCCGCGTCGCCCACCCCGCGACGGGACGGCCGTTCACCGTGCCGCGCCACCCCGCGCTCCACCGTCGACCGCCTGTTGCTGGAGCTCCCTTGACCCCGCCGTCCTCCGAACCCGCGCCGTCCGCGTCTCCCCCGTCGCTCACCGAGGTCGAGTCCCACGGTGTGGACCGCATCCCCGACGCCGAGCGCACCGCGACCCCCCTCGACCTGTTCCGGCTCGCCTTCGGCGGCGCGAACACCTTCTCCACCTGCGTGCTCGGCGCCTTCCCGATCCTCTTCGGCCTGTCCTTCTGGCAAGGCCTCGCCGCCACCCTGCTCGGGGTCTTCGTGGGCGCGCTGATCCTGTGCCCGATGGCGGTGTTCGGGCCCGTCAACGGCACCAACAACGCGGTCTCCTCCTCCGCGCACCTCGGTGTGCACGGCCGCGTGGTCGGCTCGTTCCTCTCCCTGCTGACGGCGATCGCATTCTTCTCCATCTCGGTGTGGAGCTCCGGCGACGCCCTGGTCGGCGGCGCGCACCGCCTCTTCGGCCTCTCCCGCGGCGACCTGACGTACGCCGTCGCCTACGCGTTGTTCGCCGGGCTGGTGCTCGCGGTGTGCGTGTACGGCTTCCGGTTCATGCTGTTCGTCAACAAGGTCGCGGTCGCCTCGGCCACGGTGCTGTTCCTCCTCGGCGCGATCGCCTTCGCCGGCGACTTCGACGCGTCGTACGCGGGCGTCTTCACGGACTCCGCGGACGCGGCCACCGACGCGCTGTTCTGGCCGTCGTTCATCGGCGCGGCGCTGATCGTGCTGTCCAACCCGGTGTCGTTCGGGGCGTTCCTCGGCGACTGGTCGCGCTACATCCCGGCCACGACCCCGCGCCGCAGGGTGGTCGGCGCCGCGTTCCTGTCGCAGATCGCGACCCTGCTGCCGTTCGTCTTCGGCCTGGCGACCGCGAGCATCATCGCGTCGAAGGCCCCGGAGTACGTCGACCCGGCCGCCCCCGACTTCGTGGGCGGGCTGCTGGCGATCTCACCGACCTGGTTCTTCCTGCCGGTGTGTCTGCTCGCCCTGATCGGCGGGATGTCCACGGGCACGACCTCGCTCTACGGCACCGGTCTGGACTTCTCGTCGGTGTTCCCGCGGCTGTCGCGGGTGCAGGCGACCGTGCTGGTCGGTCTGCTGTCGATCGTGTTCATCTTCGTCGGCCGGTTCGGCCTGGACCTCGTGCAGTCCATCTCGACGTTCGCCACGATGATCATCACGTGTACGACGCCGTGGATGGTCGTGATGATGCTGGGCTTCTACACCCGGCGCGGCTGGTACGACCCCGAAGCCCTCCAGGTCTTCAACCGCCGTCAGCGCGGCGGGCGTTACTGGTTCGCACACGGCTGGAACTGGCGTGGCATGACCGCCTGGTGGGTGTCGGCGCTGCTCGGTGTGCTGTTCACGAACATCCCGGGCCAGTTCGTCGGCCCGCTGGGTGATCTGGCGAACGGCATCGACATCGGTCTGCCGCTGTCCCTGGCCGTCGCCGCCGTGCTCTACCTGGCGTTGCTGCGGCTGTTCCCCGAACCCCGGGCGGTGTACGGGCCCGAGGGGGCGCGGCTGGCCAGGACCGTGGAGGTGGCGGTGCCGCCGATCACCGGTCCGGGCACGAACGCCGGCGAACCCGCCGCCGTACCGTCCGGGTCGGCCGTCGACTGAACCGCCGGACCGCCGCCACCGACCCGCCGGTATGGTCGCCCTGCGACGGCGACGACGCTGAACCGCGGGACGGCGAGAGGCGGGACGTACGGATGGCGAAGCACTGGGCGGACTTCCAGTACGAGATCTATCTCAACGGGATGACGGGCGCGGTCCCCCGGCTGCCCACCGACCTGACCCGGCTCGAGGAGCTCACCGAACAGCGCCTCGGGCCCGGACCGGTCGGCTATGTGGCGGGCAGCGCGGGGGACGGCGGCACGGCGCGGGCGAACCGTGCGGCCCTGGAGCGACGCCGGATCGTGCCGCGCATGCTGCGGGACGTGCACGAGCGGGACCTGTCGGTCGAGGTGCTGGGCCGTGCCCTGCCCGCGCCGCTCGCGCTCGCGCCCGTCGGTGTGCTGTCGATCATGCATCCGGAGGCCGAGTCCGCGGCGGCCCGGGCGGCGGCCGCGCAGGGGGTGCCGTTCGTCCTGTCGTCGGCGTCCAGCACGCCGATCGAGCAGGTGGCCGAGGCGATGGGGGACGCCGAGCGCTGGTTCCAGCTGTACTGGTCCAAGGACCGCGAGGTGACCCGCAGCTTTCTTCGGCGGGCGCGGGCGAGCGGGTTCACGGTGCTCGTGGTCACCCTGGACACCCCGCTCCTCGCGTGGCGGCCCCGCGACCTCGACCAGGCCTATCTGCCGTTCCTGCACGGTGTGGGCACCGCCAACTACTTCACCGACCCGGCCTTCCTGGCGGGCCTGGCCAAGCCGGTGCACGAGGACCCGAACGCGGCCGTCCTGCACTTCGTCAGCCTGTTCGCGGACCCCGGCAAGACCTGGCCGGACCTGGAGTTCCTGCGGGAGAACTGGGACGGTCCGATCGTCCTCAAGGGTGTTCTGCACCCCGACGACGCCCGGCTGGCCGCCGACGCCGGAATGGACGGCGTGGTGGTCTCCAACCACGGGGGCCGACAGGTCGCCGGTTCGGTCGCGGCCGCCGACGCGCTGCCCCGGGTGGCGCGGGCGGTCGGCGACCGGCTGACGGTGCTGTTCGACAGTGGGGTGCGCACCGGCGACGACGTCTTCAAGGCGCTCGCCCTCGGCGCGCGGGCGGTGCTGCTCGGCCGTCCCTACGTCTACGGCCTCGGCCTGGACGGGCAGCCGGGCGTCGAGCACGTGATCCGCTGTCTGCTCGCCGAGTTCGACCTCACCCTGGCGCTGTCCGGCCACGCCGGCCCGGCGACCGTGGGCCCGGCGGACCTCGTCGAGGACGCCGGGTGACGGCAGGCGGGCGCCCGCGCGCCCGCCGGGGTTCGGGTCGCTCGTCCCTCAGGCGGTGCCGTCCGCCAGGTCGACCGGCTGGGCGGAGGCGGGCGCGTCCGTGCCGGTGACCGCGAGGGAACCGGGGGTGGCGGAGGCGACGTCGGTGAGCCAGCGCTGGCCGGTGGAGTGGTCGCGGACCTTGACGACCACGTCGGCGCCCGGCTCCTCACCGGCCGGCGCGAGGGCGAGCGCGTCGTCCCAGCGGGGCAGCAACTCGCCCTGCACGGTGAGGTCGTAGCGGACGTCGTCCCCGCGGGCGTCGGTGGCGTCCACGCACGCGCCGAGGATGACCACCCCGGCGTCCGCGTGGGAGTCCACGCACAGACCGGGCCCGGCCACGCTGCGCAACTGCCCGTCGTCGTCGTACGACCACTGCTGTGTCGCGTCGGAGGAGCAGTCCGCCAGTTCGACGGAGGCGCCCGCACGCGCCTCGCCCCGGACGTCCAGGCAGAGGTCGGCGGCGGCGTTGCGCAGCCTGGTCTGCCGTGGCGCGGTGGGCAGTTGGGCGGTGTCCGGAGCGGTCGGCGAGGCGGTGGCGGCCTGCGAGTCGATGCCGGGGACGCTGCCGCTGGTGGAGGCGGCCGGGTCGGCGCCGCCGTCGTCGGACCACATGCCGGCGGCGAGCAGGGTGGTCAGCAGACCCGCCGAGGCCAGGCCGACACCGGTGAACAGCGCGCGCGGTGAGCGCGCCTCCCCCGACGACCGCCGGCGGGGCGAGGGGATGCGCGAGAGCAGGTTGCCGCCTCTGCCGCGGGTGCCTCGGGTGCCACGGCCGCCACGGCCGCCGTGCCGTGCGGAGCCCTTGAGCCGTACGGTCTGCTGCTTGGCGCGGCCGGGGCGGGTGTCGTGGTAGCGGCGGGCGCCCCAGCCGAGCACCGCCTCGGCGAGCAGCACGCCGAGGCCGCTCTCGAAGTGGCCGAGCTGTTCGGCGGCGGCACGGCAGTAGCGGCACTCGTCCAGGTGCTTGCGCACGTCCGGCAGGAGGTCGCCGCCACGCCGGATCGGGACGTCGAGGAGCCGGTTGTAGAAGCGGCAGTCCTTGCTCGGCGCGAGCTCCCGGTGGGCGCGGACGACGCCCTCACGCAGCTTGTCCCGGGCCTGCTCCAGGACGGCGGCCACGGTGTCGGTGTCCATACCGAGCAGACCGGCGGCGACGGTGACCTCTTCGGCCTCGACCTCCACATGCCACAGGACACAGCGGGCGACCGCGGGAAGGCCCTGGAACGAGCGTTCCGCCAGCACCCGGTTCTCCGGGATCATGGACTTCGCGGCCCGCATCCCACGGGCGCCGGCCGGCTTGCGCAGCACCGGCAGCACGCCGGACAGTCCCTCGTCGGCGGACCACAGCCGGGCCATGTCCCGCACGGTCACCAGCAGTCGGGGCCGCAGCGCGGTCCCCGGCTCGCCCAGCTTCAACCGGTCGAGGACCTGGTGGAAGGCGGCCGCGGTGACCATGGACGCGACACTCCCGGAGGAGGCGAGGCAGATGACCGCGTACTCGTGCACCGGCCGCCAGTGCCGGGCGATCAGCAGAGCGGTGGACTGGGCGACCTCGCTGTCCGCGCCGCCGCGTATTCCCGCGGCGAGCGACTCGTCGGATTCTCCGGGACCCCCGCCCGGCGGAGGGTAGGGCGGACGAGGAGGCTGAGGGGTGGGCACTGAGCGCATTCCTTTGGTACGTACCTGTCCGGTGCGGCAGGGAGCGTGAATTCGCCTCCGCCGACGAACGCGGGGGGTTTGGTCATGACCCCCCGCACGGGCGGTTCACCTTTGCACAACTGAGTCGCGCACAACAAGGCGACGGCTGAAGCTGCGCCTTGTTGATAGAAAGTCGATAGGCGGGGCCGGCTCACACCGGGCATCCCGCCTTTCCACGACCCCTGCCGGCCCGGCCGGAATTCACCCTTGCGCCCCGTGTGAAACACGCACACACACCAAGGCGTCACGCACGCTCCCGGCGCACCGGCCCGCATAGTTGGCTGGAACCGGCCACTTCCTCGGAGGCCCCGCGCAGGACGGCGGCTCTCCTGCGCGAAACGGCCGCCGGCCTTGTTCCTCCCGCCCTCGGCCGGCGGCCCTGAACCCTTTGCGCTTGCCTATATCTGCCAGGACCGCAGCCGGTCCGCCGCGCCGTAGACGTCCGTCTTCCCGTCCAGCAGATCGCGGGCGAGGTCGACGAGCGCGCCGTACGGCGGATCGATACCGACCCCGCTGGTGAACATGTACGCCACCGCCGTCGCGCAGGCGAAGCGGGCGTTGGCCGAGGGCAGGGGCTTGAGCAGGGTGAGGGTGTGCAGCAGCGCGGCGGCCCGCCAGGCCGGGTCGGAGTCCACGCCGAGCTTGGGCGGATCGACCCGGTGCCGGGCGACGGCGGCGACCAGCGCCGAGAAGTCGTTGATGGTGGGCTGCTCCGGCAGAACCTCTTCATGGCGCTGGAGCAGCCAGGGCACGTCGATGTGGATGACGGAGGTCATCGGTCAGGCGACCCGCCCCTCGCCCCGCACGGAGCGTTCGTCGTCGGGGAAGGCGGCGGCGAACTCGTCCGCGTGCGAGGCGAAGAACCTGCGGAAGGCCTCCGCGCCCTCCTGGAGCGCCCGGTGCCGCGCGATGTCGGCCGCGGCCGCCTCCCGTACGAGTGCCTTCATCGACGTACCGCGTTCCTTGGCGATCTGCCGCAGGTCCTCCAGCTCGCGATCGCTGAATTCCACATTGAGGGCTGGCATGCCCTTCACGGTACCGCGCGGGTACTTACTCGTAAATATCCCCAGGTCAAACTGATGACCGCGCGGTACCGAAGGGTGGTCGACCCTGCACGCTCCTGATCAGACAGGGCCTATTGCCGATCCGGCCCCATCCCTGATCCGGCCCTATCCCTGATCCGCCACGAAGGAGGCCAGTCGGGCCAGCGCCGCGTTCCAGTTGATCGCGGTCTCGTTCGTGGACCAGGACTGGATGTCGTCGATATAGCAGAACTGGCCCACGCAGCCCTGGAGCTTGCTCTGCGCGTAGGGGTCCTGAATGCTCGAGTTCGCGCCGCCCGACAGGGTCCCCCGCGGCGGGTCCGGCAGGTTCGGGTCCAGTTGGCGCGCGTACCAGCGGCTGTGCTGGTGATGGGAGTTCACCTCGCCGTAGCCGGTGACGTACGACAGGTTGAGCGCGTTGCGCCCGAGGACGTAGTCCATGCTCTGGACGGCCCCGGCCCGGTACTTCGAGGCGCCGGTGAGGTCGTAGGCCGTGGCGATGACCACGGCGTTGTTGAGGACCTGGTGGCTGGATCCCCAGTCGTAGCGGTTGCCGTCGGGCGCGTAGGGCATGCCGTACGGCTGTCCGGCCAGTGTGGCGAGGTACTTGTCGGCGCCTCGCACGACCGATCCGCGGACCTTGTCGCGGCCGGGCAGTCTGTTCGGGACGGTCGCGAGGTCGAGGCGGCCGGCGGCGGCCGTGCGGGACCAGTCGAAGCCGCTGGGGACGAAGATGTCGGCCGTGTGCGCCGGGGAGTTCACGACCTTGTCGGCGAACTGCTTCTCCCCCGTGCTGAGATACAGCTCGGCGGCCGCCCAGTAGAACTCGTCGGTCGCGTCGTCGTCGTTGTAGGCACCGCCGCCGATGCCGTCGTTCGGGTCGGCGTACACGTCCGGATGCGCGAGGGCCGCCGTGAAGGCCTTGCGCGCGGCCGTCAGCGCCCTCGCCGCGAAGGCCTTGTCGTAGGGCCGGTACAGGCGGGCCGCCTGGGCGGCCGTGGCGGCCAGGTTGAGGGTCGCGGTGGTGGTCGGCGGGTGCAGTTCGCGCTTCTGCGGATCGTCGCTCGGCAGCAGCGGCAGGCCGGTCCACTGCTCGTCGTGGATCTTGTGGTGGGCCATGCCGGCGAGCGACTGCCCGTCCGGTACCTGCATCTTCAGCAGGAAGTCGAGCTCCCAGCGGGCCTCGTCGAGGATGTCCGGCACCTTGTTGCCGCTCTCCGGGAGGGCGAGCGTCCCGTCGCCGAGAGCGGCCGGGTCGCCGGTGCGGGCGAGCAGGGAACGTTCGTAGGTGCTCAGCAGCTCCCAGGTGGCGATGCCGCCGTTGACGACGTACTTGCCGTGATCACCGGCGTCGTACCAGCCGCCGGTGACGTCGAGGGTGTAGTCGCACACCCCGGGTTGACACGGGACCGCGGAGTCGCCCTGGTTGGGGGCCGCGTCCAGATGGCCTGCCGCCCTGCCGTAACCGGGCCGCAGGTCGTCCCGTATCGCGATGCCGCTGCGCTGCGTGTAGTAGTACTTCACCGCGTCCAGCCGCAGCTGGTCGTAGCCGGCCGTGCCGATGTCGAAGGGGCGGCTGGTCTCGCCGTCGGCGACCAGCGTGAAGCCCGTCCCGCGGGTGCGGTAGCCGCCGAAGTCGATGGAGTGGACGTTCTGTCCGGAGGAGACGTCGAGGCCGCGCGGCACGCTCCAGCCGCGCGCGACCGTCACCCCGGAACCGTTCCTGAGCTGCCAGGGCAGCTTCGCGGCGGCGTCGGTGACCAGGGTGGCGTTCTTCGGTCCGGCGGGCAGATAGGCGACCTGGTTGACGCGCACGCGTGGCCCGGTGTCGGGCTGGTACACCTCCGGCGGCACCCCGCCCAGCAGCGACACGTCGTCCAGGCAGAACCGCCAGGGATCGGCGCTCCCGCCGACCTGGAAGGCGACCTGCCCCTGGGTGCTGTCGACCGGCGAGGTGAACGTGTACGTGTAGGCGTCTCCCGACTCGCCCAGCACCGGGGTCGCCTCGTACCAGGTGTCGTACGGGGAGACACCGAGGCCCACGATCGCCCGCACCACATGCCCCTCGGGCACTCCGGAGGCGCTGAAGGAGAACCGGTACGACGACCCCTTCACCAAGGTGATCGCGTCCTGACCGACGGCGGAGTCCCAGCGGTTGACGGTGCCGCCCGGCACGTCCGCGCACAGCCGGCCGTCGGTGAGACCGGCGGTGACATTGCTGGTCCACCACGGGTCGGCGGTCGTCTCGAAGCCGCCGTTCCTGACCTGTTCGACCTCGTCGGCACCGGCCTGCTGCGCGGGCAGCGCGGTGAGCGCCGCGCCCAGCAGGGCCGCGAGGGACAGCAGGGTGGTTCTGCGTCGTTTCACGTCCAGGCTCCTCGGGGAGGTGCGGGACGCTCGCTTCGAGATGGAGGTGCCATCTCGTGGGAGCGCTCCCAGAGCGGGGTCGCAGGACATGGTTGTTGGAGTCATGACACCCCGTCAACGGTCTTGACGAGATGGCTTCGAGGCCGTTGTCAGTGGTGCGCCCTAATGTGGACCGTCCGAGCACCGATCACGCCCCTGACGAGGAACCGGAGGTCTCCATGACCACCCTGCCCGGCCGACCGAACACCGCCCTGCTCGTGATCGACGTCCAGAAGGGCGTGGTCGCGGGCGCGCCCCGGCGCGACGAGGTGATCGCGAACATCCACACCCTGATCGACGCGGCCCGCGCGCAGGACGTGCCGGTCGTCTGGGTACAGCACTCCGACGACGACCTCGAACGGGGCAGCGAGAACTGGGAGTACGTCGAGGAACTGGTCCGCCTCGACGCCGAGCCCCTCGTCCACAAGAACTACCAGGACTCCTTCGAGGACACCGAGCTGGAGTCGGTGCTCGCGGAGCGCGGGGTGGGCCGGGTCGTCGTCACCGGGGCGCAGACCGACGCGTGCATCCGCTCGACGCTGCACGGCGCCTTCGTACGGGGCTACGACGTGACACTGGTCGGCGACGCGCACACGACGGAGGACCTGAGCAAGTACGGCGCTCCGGCGCCGGAGCAGGTGATAGCCCACACCAACCTGTACTGGTCGTGGCAGAGCGCACCCGGGCGCGGCGCGGGCACGGTGGACACGGCGAAGGTGACCTTCGAGGCGGCGGACGCGGGCTGAGGCGCCTCGGGCGCGGGATGCTCGGACGGCGGCAGCGCCGGGCCGGGCGGTCCGGACCGGTCTGTTCCGGACCGGACCGCCCGGCCCGGCCCGGAACAGACCGGAGCAGGCGGTTCCAGCATGGCGGGCCGGGCCGGGCGGTGCAGACCGGCCGGTCCCGCCTCGGCGCCGAGGGAGACCAGCCGGTGAGCAGGTCAGCCGGTTCCTGCTGGTCCAGCCGGTCCAGCCGGTCCAGCCGGTCCAGCCGGTCCAGCCGGTCAGGATTCCAGCTTGGTGATGCGGACCGCTCCTTGGGGCGTGCCGGGTGCGCTGCTGGTCAGGGTCAGCCGCAGCCTGGAGCCGCGGACCGGGTCGAAGGTGAGAGCCGTCGGCGCATCCGAGGCGGTGGCCCAGTCGACGGTCGCCCCGGTGACCGGCACATAGCGCTCGCCGTCCCAGACCTCCGCCTCGACCGCCGCGGGCAGGCTGTGCGTCGCGTCGACGGTGAAGGACACCTCCACCCGGTCGAAGTCCCGGACGCGCCCGTAGTCCACCGAGACCCAGTCCTTCGGCCGGGCCCCGCCGAAGGCGGGCAGCAGGGCGGTGGCCGCCTTGGCGAAGGCGTTGGACCAGCCGGTGGCCGGGTCACCGTCCAGCAGGGCGGCGGGCAGGGTGTCCGGGCGACCGGAGTAGCTGGCGTCCGCGTAGGGGTGGTTCACGGGCGCCGGCAGGTCGGGAGCGAAGGCGGCGGGCGGGGTGGTCGCCTTCGCGCGGGCGGGCGTGGTGCGCACGGTGGCGGTGCCCTTGCGCAGGCCGTCCACACGCGCGGTCACCTTCAGGGCCCCGGCCCCGGTGCCGGAGCGCACGATGGCGAGGGCCTTGCCGTGGAAGGCGGTGCGCGTACTGGCCTGGTAGCGCTCGGCGCTCTCCTCCCGCCCGTTGTCGAGGCCGGCGAGAGAGCCGCCGCTCACCTCGAAGGAGATGAGGTGTTCGGCGTCGGGCACCACGGTCCCGTGCGCGTCGACCACGTCGGCGGTGACGAAGACCAGTGAACGCCCGTCCGCGGGAAGGGACTTGCGGTCCGGGGTGAGGCGTACGGCGTGCGGGGCGCCGGCCGTGCGCAGCACATCGGTGGCGACCGTCCTGCCGCCCCGGCGGGCCACCGCCTTCAACTCGCCCGGCCGGTAGGGCACCTGCCACACCAGGTGCAGCTTGCCCGCGCTGCCGTTCGGGCTGGTGTAACTGCCGGGATAGGGGCCGGTGGTGAAGGTCTTGTCGTCGCCGGTGGCCTCGGTGGTCTCCAGGTAGGCACGGCCGTCGACGGTCTTCTTGGTGTCGAACTTCCGTACGCCCAGGGACTTTCCGTTGAGATACAGCTCCACGGTGTCGACGTTGGAGTAGGCCCACACCTCGACCGTGTCGCCCGCCTCGTGGTTCCAGGTCGTCGGCAGCAGATGGACCATCGGCTCGTCGACCCACTGGCTCCGGAAGAGGTGGTACATGTCCTTCGGGAACCCGGCCGTGTCGACCGCGCCGAAGAAGGACGCCTTCACCGGGAAGACGTTGTACGGGGTGGGCTCGCCGATGTAGTCGATGCCGGACCACAGGAACTGCCCGGTGAACCACTTCCGGTCGCGGTCCTTCTTGTGCCCGTACTCGCCGCTCATCGTCCAGGAGGCGAGGTTGTTGTCGTAGGACGAGGTCGCCCGCCTGCCGGGTGTGTGGTTCTCGCCGGTGTTGAGGTGCTCGGGTTCCTGGTAGGTGCCGCGGGTCGAGGTCTCCGAGGACGACTCGGACTCGAAGAGGAACAGGTGCGGGTAGGTCGTGTGCAGGACGTCCACCGACTTGGCGGTGTTGTAGTTCAGGCCGAGGCCGTCCAGCTTGGCGAGCATCAGGTCGGCGGCGGAGCCCTTGGCGGGCGGGGTGCGGTACTTGTCCGAGCCGATGATGAGCGGACGGGTGTCGTCCGCCGCCCTGATCGCGGTGATGATGCGGTCGGCCATGGCGAGACCGGCGGTGGAGGTGGAGTCGGTGATCTCGTTGCCGATGGACCACAGGAGAACGGCGGGCGAGTTGCGGGCCGCGAGCACCATCTCGGTGGCGTCCCGCTCGCACCACTCGTCGAAGAACCGCCCGTAGTCGTACCGCGTCTTGCCGGTCTTCCAGCAGTCGAAGGCCTCCACCAGCATCACGATGCCCAGTTCCTCACAGACCCGGATCATCTCGGGCGACGGCGGGTTGTGGGAGGTGCGGAAGGCGTTGACGCCCATCGACTTCATGATCGTCATCTGTCTGCGGACGGCGTCGACGCTGATCGCGGCGCCGAGCGCGCCCAGGTCGTGGTGCAGGTCGACGCCCTTGATCTTGGCGTGCCTGCCGTTGAGGTGGAAGCCCTCGTCCGGGTCGAAGCGGAAGGTGCGGATGCCGAACGGGGTGCGGTAGGTGTCGGTGACCCGGCCGGCGACGCGCAGCTCGGTCTCCAGGGTGTAGCGGCGCGGGGTCTCGAAGTCCCATCGCTGCGGATGGGCCACGGTGAGTTCGTGGGTCTCCGTGACCCGGTCGGCGACGGCGACCGTGGAGGAAGTACGGGCGACGGTGCGGCCGTTCGGGGCGAGGACGCGGGAGACGACCTCGACGTCCGTGCTCGCGCCGGACGCGTTCGCCACGGTGGTCGCGACCCGGACGACGGCCCGTTCGTCGGTGACCTCGGGGGTGGTGACGTACGTGCCCCAGCGGTCCACGTGCACCGGATCGGTGACGACCAGGCGGGCCTCGCGGTAGATGCCGCTGCCGGAGTACCAGCGGCTGCTCGGGAGCCGGTTCTGCACCTTGACCGCGATCACGTTCTCGGTGGTGCCGTCGGTGTGCAGCAGGTCGGTGAGGTCGAAGGCGAAGCCGGTGTAGCCGTAGGGGTGGCGGCCGACCTCGGTGCCGTTGCAGTACACGTACGAGTCCATGTAGACGCCGTCGAACTCGACCGAGATCCGCCGGCCCGCATGGCCGGGCGGCAGGGTGAAGGCGAGGCGGTACCAGCCCAGGCCACCGGGGAAGAAGCCGGTGCCGCTGGTCGTGCCGTTCTGTGTGGTGGGCGTCTGCTCGATGCTCCAGTCGTGCGGGACCGCCACCGCGCGCCAGGTCGAGTCGTCGTAGCCGGGGGCGGCGGCGTCCGCGTACTGCCCGGTCGGGTCGGTGATCCCGCCCGGGTTGGCCAGCGCGAAGCGCCAGCCGTCACGCAGCGCGACCGTGCGGCGGCCGGATGCGCGCACGGCGTCCGCGGCGGCCTGTGCCGCCGGTGTGCCGAGGAGCGCTCCGGCGGCCGGTGCGGCCGCGGACGCGAGAAGGACCGATCTGCGAGTGACCGTCATGGTCGGCTCTCCCTCATCAGGAACCAGAAGTACTCACAACTGATCGTTAACAAACAGAATCTGACGACGGGGCGCTCCTGCCCGTCAAGGGGCCGGAGGCGGCCGCCCGTTCCGGCGGCGCACGAGGGCTCCCTCACGCGGGGATCGCGCGGGATCGGCCGGTTTTAGCCCTTGACCCCGGCGGGAACTCGCTGTTCAGTCGAGCTGTGGGGGTTCCCGTCCGCGTGAGAGCGGGACACACTAGGCTGGAACGGAAGTGACGTGCCTGTTCACTGTGAGTGTCCGCGATGGAGTGCCGAGATGAGCCCGGAGTATCCGTTCGACGAGGCCGCGACGGCCCGGGCGGTCGTCGACGACTCCGGCGCGCTGATCGGGTGGAACGAGGGCGCCCGGACCCTGCTGGGTTGGACCCCGGCCGATGTCCTGGGTCGGCCCGCCACCGAACTGCTGGCCGACGGGACACCCGACTTCACCGGTACGCGCTGGGACGGAACGGTGACTTTGCGCCATCGCGACGGCCGCGCGGTCCGGGTCTGGCTGCTCGCCCACCGCTTCCCCGCCCGGGCCGACGACCCGGGACACTGGCTCGTCGTCACCCCGCTCGCCGGAGCCGACCCCGGCTCCTCGGACGCCCTTCTCGCCGCGGCCGGCCTCGTCCAGTCCCCCTGCGCCGTGGCCGTCTACGACGAACGGCTGCGGCTGCGCCGGATCAACGACGCGATGCGTGAGGTCATCGGACTGCCCGAGGAACGCATCCGGGGGCTGCGGCTCGCCGAGATCGGCGGCGGGCCGCAGAGCACGGAGCTCGAACAGCACATGCTGCGGGTGCTCACCAGCGGCCGGCCGCAGGACGTGCAGACGTACATCCGCTCCGGCGGCGAGTCACAGGCCCACGCCTGGCTGGCCCGGATGGCGCCCGTCACCGACGCCGACGGCCGGATACGGGGCGTGTGCCTGTCCGCCCACGACTTCACCGAGAACTACCTCGCACGCGAGCGGCTCCAGCTGGTCAACGAGGCCAGCGTGCGCATCGGCAGCACCCTCGACGTCATCCGGACGGCTCAGGAGCTGGCGGAGGTCTGCGTGCCGGCGCTCGCCGACTTCGTCAGCGTCGACCTGCTCGACCCGCGGGACGGCGGGGAGCTGCCGAGCCGGTTCAGCCCGCCGGTGGGGCTGCGGCGCGCCGCGCACCACTCGGTGAACCGCGGCAACCCGGAGGCGGTGGCCAAGCCCGGCGAGGTACAGCAGTACCCGACCGGGTCGCCGCAGGCCGACTCACTGGTCGCGGGGCACACCATCATCGGCTCCCTGGCGGGGGGCGGTCTGGACGCGTGGCTCGCCTGGGACCCGGCACGCGGCGCCCGGGTGCGGGAGCTCGGCATCCACTCGACGATGTCCGTGCCGATCCAGGCGCGCGGTATGACGCTCGGCGTCGCCGTCCTCACCCGGTTCCGCCGGCCAGACCCCTTCACTCCGGACGACGTGCTGCTGGCCGAGGAGATCACGGCCCGCGCCGCCGTCTGCATCGACAACGCCCGCCGGTTCTCCCGCGAGCGCGAGACGGCCCTCGCCCTCCAGCGCAGTCTGCTGCCGCGCACCCTGCCCCGTACCGCCGCCGTCGACGCCGCCTCCCGCTATCTGCCGGCCGCCCGCGCCGGGGTCGGCGGCGACTGGTTCGACGTGATCCCGCTGTCCGGGATGCGCGTCGCCATGGTCGTCGGGGATGTCATCGGGCACGGCATCCAGGCCTCGGCCACCATGGGAAGGCTGCGCACCGCCGTGCGCACCCTCGCCGACATCGACCTGGCCCCCGACGAGCTGCTCACCCACCTGGACGACCTGGTCGTCCGGCTGTCGGAGGAGGCCGGCGCCGAGGGCAACCCCGGCGAGGTCGGCGCCAGCTGTCTGTACGCGGTGTACGACCCCGTGTCGCGACGCTGCACGCTGGCCCGGGCCGGGCACCCCCCGCCCGTCGTGCTGCGGCCGAACGGCCCGGCCCGGCGGGTCGAGCTGCCGGCCGGTCCCGCGCTGGGTGTGGGCGGGCTGCCGTTCGAGTCGGCCGAGCTGGAGCTGGCCGAGGGCAGTGTGCTCGCCTTCTACACCGACGGTCTGATCGAGTCCCGCGAGCGGGAGGTGGACTCCGGTCTCCGGCTGCTGAACGAGACGCTGGCGGCGTACTCGGACTCCCTGGACGAGACCTGCGACCGGATCCTGCACGCCCTGCTCCCGCCCGGCGGCGCCGCCGACGACGTGGCCCTGCTGCTCGCGCGCACCCGGGGCCTGCCCGCCTCCCAGGTCGCGACCTGGGACATCCCCGCCGACCCCTCGCTGGTCGCGCCGATCCGCAAACAAGCGGTCGACCAGCTCTCCCGCTGGGGACTGAGCGAGGCGTCCTTCACCACCGAGCTGGTGGTGAGCGAACTGGTCACCAACGCCATCCGCTACGGCGCCCACCCGATCCGGCTCCGGCTGATCCATGACGCGACCACGCTGATCTGTGAGGTGTCCGACACCAGTCACACCGCCCCGCACCTGCGCCGGGCGAAGACCTGGGACGAGGGCGGCCGCGGCCTTCTGCTGGTCGCCCAGCTCACCCAGCGCTGGGGCAGCCGGCACACCCCCGAGGGCAAGACGATCTGGGCGGAGCTGAGCCTGCTCGACGAGGAGTGAGGCGGCCTTCCGGTCCCTTGGCGAGCGCTTTACCCACGCGTGTTTTCATGGACGGACACCCGGACCAGTCAATGGGGCGGGCCCCACCGCACCCCGCTCCCGGAGACCACATCAACGCCCCGCTCGCCGAAACGCTGTCCGTCGTCCTGCTCGCCGCCGCCCTCGGATGGGCCGTGCTGCGCCCCGCCGGGCGGTCCGAGGCCCTCGTCGCCGTCCCCGCCGCCGCACTGGTGATCGCCCTGGGGGCGGTCTCGCCGGAGCACGCGCTGGCGGAGGCCGAGCGGCTCGGACCGGTCGTCGGCTTTCTCGCGGCGGTGCTGGTGCTGGCCCACCTGTGCGACGTCGAGGGCCTCTTCACGGCGTGCGGTGCGTGGATGGCCCGGAAGTCGGCGGGCAGCCCCCGGCGCCTGCTGGTCGCGGTGTTCGTGCTGGCCTCGGTGATCACCGCCGTGCTCAGTCTGGACGCGACCGTGGTGCTGCTGACGCCGGTGGTGTTCGCCACGGCCGCCCGGATGGGCGTGCGCGCCAGGCCGCACGTCTACGCCTGCGCGCATCTGTCGAACACCGCTTCGCTGCTGCTGCCGGTCTCCAACCTCACCAACCTGCTGGCGTTCGAGGCGAGCGGGCTGAGCTTCACCCGGTTCGCCGCTCTGATGGCGTTGCCCTGGGTGGTCGCGATCGGCGCCGAGTACCTGGTCTTCCGGCGGTTCTTCGCCGACGACCTGCCCGCCGCCGAGCCCGCCGCCGACGACGGCCCGGCGCCCGAGCTGCCGCTGTTCGCGCTGGTCACCGTCGCCTGCACACTCGTCGGGTTCGTGGTGGCGTCCGCCGTCGGGATCGAGCCCGCGTGGGCCGCGTTCGCCGGCGCCCTGGTCATGGCCGGACGCGCGCTGGTGCGGCGTCGGGTGACACCGGTCGCCGTGGTGCGGGCCGCCGCGCCGGGGTTCCTGGCGTTCGTGCTGGCGCTCGGCATCGTGGTGCGCGCGGTCGTCGACAACGGGCTCGCCGACGCGCTGCGGCACGTCCTGCCGGACGGCTCGGGCCTGCTCGCCCTGCTCGCGGTCGCCGCGCTGGCCGCCGTCCTGGCCAACCTGATCAACAACCTGCCCGCGGTGCTGGTCCTGGTGCCGCTCGCCGCCCCGGCCGGGGCCGGGGCGATGCTCGCGGTGCTGCTCGGGGTGAACATCGGCCCGAACCTCACCTACGCCGGATCGCTGGCGACGCTGCTGTGGCGGCGCGTGGTGCAGGCGCGTGAGGAACGTGTCGGGCTCGGGGAGTTCACCCGGCTGGGACTGCTCACGGTGCCTGCCGCGCTGGTCCCGGCCGTCGTGGCGCTGTGGGCCTCGCTCCAGGTGGTCGGCGTCTGACCGCTCGGGTCAGTTGCGCCCGCCGCCGGACCCGGAGCCCGAGCCGTATCCCCCGTATCCGTTGCCGTACCCGGAGCCGCCGTAGCCGTATCCCGAGCCGCCGGACGAGCCCGACTGGCCGCCCCACGAGCAGTAGTAATAGGTGTAGTACGAGCAGGATGTGGTGTTCGAGCCCGAGGAGGAGCCCGTCGGGCTCGTGGTGGTCGGGGTGGCGGACGGCGTCGGCGTGGGCGTCGGGGGCTTCGCGGCCTTCGGCGTCGGGGTCGCCGCCGGGGCGTCCGAGGAGGTGCTGTCGGCGCCCCAGTTGACGAACTGCATCTGCGGGTCGGGCTGCGAGGTGTCGATCACCCAGCGCTGGGCGGCGCTGTCCACCCGGTTCTTCAGGACGAGAGCGCCCGATCCGTCGGTGGCGGCGGGCGCCAGCGCGAGGTTCTGACCCGAGCGCGGGACGAGCGTGCCCTGGAGTGTGAAGTCGTACCGGACGTTCTTGGGGTCGGGCTGGGAGGCGCCCGCGCACGGTGCCAGCCGCACCGAGAAGCCCAGGTGGGAGTCGAGGCACAGATCGGCGTTGGCGGCGCTGCGCACCAGCCCGTCCGGTTCGTACGACCACTGCTGGCCGGCCGCGGAGGAGCAGGCGGCGAGTTCGGTCTCGGCGCCGCTGACGGGCTTGGTGCCGACGATGCCGATGCACAGCCCGGAGGCCACGTTGTGCAGACGACCGCGCAGGGTGCCCTGGGCGTCCTCCCCGACGTCGACCCAGGACGGGTCGGAGGTGGCCGTGTCCGTCCCGGGGGCCGGGGACTTCGCCGACTCGTTGCCGGCGGTGGGCGCGGCTCCGTCCCCGGAGCCGACGGCGGCCCACACGCCGAGCGGCAGCACGACCAGCCCGCTCACGGTCAGCACGGCGGCGGCGAGGTTGCGGCGGCGGGCGCGGCGGGCCGCCTTCTGGGCCGAACGGCTCGCTCCGGGGCGGGAGTCGGCGCCGGCCCGCGATCCGATGCGGGCGATCACCCCGGCGCGCAGCCCGGCGCGGGAGTTCGTGTCGGCTCCGGTGCCGGGCGCCGCGAGAGCGGGGGTCCCGTCGGTGAAGGCCTCACCCGAGTAACTCCGGGGCTGCTCCGCGGGGGTCTCGACGGATTCGCCGTCGCCGGCCACCCTGACCTCCACGTAGGACGCGGCGGCCCAGCCCAGGATGCCCTCGGCCAGGGCGGCGCCCAGCAGACCCTCGAACTGCCGCAGCTGGTCGGCGGTGTGCAGGCAGTGCCGGCACCGCTCCAGGTGGCCGCGCAGATCGGGGTCGAGGTCGGCGCCGCCGCGGCGGCAGGTGACGTCCAGCAGCCGGTCGTAGCGGTGGCACTCGTCGTCGGTGGCGAGTTCGCGGTGCACCTGGAGGCACTCCTCGCGCAGCCGCTCGCGGGCCCGGCGCAGTTCGACCCGGGCGCCCTCCTCCTCGAGGCCCAGCAGTCCGGCCGGGACCGCCAGGGGCTCGGCCTCGACCTCGATGTGCCAGAGCAGGCAGCGCGCGGACTGGGGCAGCCGCTGGAACGCCCGGGACAGGATGCGCCGGTTCAGCGGCGGCAGCAGCCGGGCGGCGGCGCGGTCGCCGTCCTCGCCCTCGGAGCGCAGCGCCGGGTGCAGCAGATCACGGCGGCCGTCGGCGTCCCATTCACCGGCGATGCGGCGCACGGTCACCAGTAGATGGGGGCGCCACGCGGCGGTCGGCCCGTTCTGCCGCAGGCTCTCACCGAACAGCCGGGTGAAGGCGGCCGTGGTGAGCATGCCCGCCGCGCGCTCGCCGTCGGTGCACAGTCGTGCGTAGGCGAAGGCGGCCGCCCAGTGGCGGTCCAGCAGCTCACCGACGGGATGCAGTGCGGGTGACGCCCCCGTCCACTTCTTCAGCTCGGAGCTCAGCTGTTCGTCCGTCGCGTCGAAGCGGCGCGCCGAAGGGGAATTCGACAGGCCTGCGTCATTCACGGTCTGCATTCCTTCCGGGGGCATGCGGCATAAAGTCCATACCATCGGGTATGCGGCCCCGCCCACGAAGCGGGGTCGACTCGCACAGGGTTCGGCACCTCTGACGTCCGCGGGGGGTACCGCTCTTTTGAAGCGTGGGGGGTGTGAACGGGAGGTGTCTCGCGCGCACCGGGGAAATCGTTGTCCGTGCGCCGACAGGGCTCACCTTTGCACAGCCGGACCAGGCGGAACAAGAGATCTCGCGGTTTCGTGCATTGTGTGTGGGACGAATAATTTTGACGAAACGTCAACCGCGCAACCCCTGTGGGGTGGTCACTGTATCGGTGTCCCTTTTGGTGCCCCTTTTGACGTGCCTTTCAGGACGGTAATTGCCGGGCGCATTCCGTCCCGGTAGGCGCCCGGCGGTGTGCCGTGTCGGGCGCGGAAGACGCGGCTGAAGTGGAACGCGCTCGCGAAGCCCGAGGCCGATGCCACGCGTTCCACGGACAGGTCGGTGCCCTCCAACAGCCGGGCGGCATGGCGCAGTCGCGTCTCGAGCAGGGACCGCATCGGGGAGTGGCCGACCTGCTCCGTGAAGAGATGGGCGAAGCGCGAGGGCGACAGCGCGACCTCCGCGGCGAGCGAACGGACGGTGTGCGGGGCGCCGGGATCCGCCGCCATCCGCGCCTGTGCCCGGCGGACGCGGTCGTCGAGGCCGGGCGGGGACGTGGGAGGCCGGGCCGAGGCGGCCGCCAGCAGGACGGCCTCTTCCAGCCCGCACAGGGCGAGTTCCCGGGCCGCGGAGCCCTGGGCCACCACGATCCCCAGGTCACCGGCCGGTATGTCGGCACCGGCCCACCGGGCGTCGGCGTGCATCCGCCGCCAGGCTCCCTCCATCCGGTCGTGCAGAGCGGCCGGGACGGGGCCGACGGTGTACAGACCGTCCGGACCGTCGCCGGTGGCGTACGGGCGAAGCCAGGGTGTCCAGGAGGGCCGGGCCTGGCAGTGCGCCCACCAGAACCGCCAGTGCCGGGCGCCGGGTTCGACGGCGTAGGCGTGCGGGACGCCCGGCGCGAGTACCACCAGTTCTCCGGCGCCCGCCCGTGCCTCGCTCCCGCCCTGCCGCAGCCGGCCGCGCCCGCCCGTCGTCCAGGTGAAGAGCCAACTGTCCGACCCCTGGGGCCGGTTGACGCCGTACCCGGCGTCCTCGTCGAAGTGACCGACCACCACCAGGCCGGGCGGCGGGGACGGATCCGCGGGCCCGGCAGTCCTGGGCAGGTCGTCAGCACGCATGGGCATCCTCCCGGGGGGTGCGTCGGCCTAGCGTGGCGGGTCGAGACCAGTGGACCGAGGAGGGCAAGTATGACCGTCACGGAGACCGGCGCCGCCGGGACACCCGTCCTGACCCGGGCGGGGCTGCGGCAGTACCGGGAGGACGGCTTCACCGTCGTACGCGGGCTGTTCGGGTACGACGAGGTCGACCGGCTGTGCGCCGAGTTCACGGAGTTGCACGCGGCCGGGCGGCCGGTGCCCGGGCACTTCGAGCCGCGCCCCGGCGCCGCCGACCCGCTGCACGCGTACCCGAGGGTGATGCACCCGCACGAGATCAGTCCCCTCGCCCGGCAGGTGCTGCTGGACGCGCGGCTGCGGGGCGTGCTGGAGGAACTGCTCGGCGAGGAGGTGCTGGCCGCGCAGAGCATGTTCTATTTCAAGCCGCCGGGCGCCCGGGGTCAGGCGCTGCACCAGGACAACTTCTATCTGCGGGTCGAGCCGGGCACGTGCGTGGCGGCCTGGTTGGCCTGTGACGTGATCGACCGGGACAACGGCGGGCTGGAGGTCGTGCCCGGCACCCACCGGATGGGGCTGTTCTGCCCCGAGGAGGCCGACGCGGAGGTGTCGTTCGCGCGCGAGTACGTGCCGCCGCCGCCCGGCCTCGCCTCGATGCCGGTCGACATGGCGCCGGGTGACGTGCTGTTCTTCAACGGCAGCCTGGTGCACGGGTCGGGGCCCAACCGCAGCGGGGACCGGTTCCGGCGGTCGTTCATCGGGCACTACGCCGGACAGTCGGCGCAGCGCATCGGGCAGTACTACCTGACGGTGTCGATGGGTGGGGAGCGGGTGCCGTTGGCGGTCAGCGAGGGGGCGGGGCCCTGCGGTACCGAGTTCGCACCGCAAGGCCCGCATTAGCGCTCCGCGCGACGGGTCGTTCTTCGGCTGCGGGTCCGTCGGGGTTGGTTGCGCAGTTCCCCGCGCCCCTGACGGGGCGCTTTCAGTGGCCGGCGATCGGGTGGGGGGTGTAGGGCTCCTCCAGTTCCGCCAACTCCTTTTCCGTCAGGGCCAGTTCGGTGGCAGCCACCGCATCCTCGAGGTGGTGGGGCTTCGCGGCTCCGATGATCGGGGCGGTCACCGTGGGCTGGTGGAGGAGCCAGGCCAGGGCGACCCGGGCGCGGGGGACGCCCCGGTCGGCCGCGATGCGGGTGACCGCCTCGACGGTGCCGCGATCGCCCTCCGGGTAGAGGGAGCCGCCGAAGCCGTCCGTGGAACTGCGGCCGGTCTCGGTGCCCCAGTCACGGGTGAGGCGGCCGCGGGCCAGCGGGCTCCAGGGCAGTACCCCGACGCCCTGGTCCGCGCAGAGCGGCAGCATCTCGCGCTCCTCCTCGCGGTAGAGGAGGTTGTAGTGGTTCTGCATCGACACGAACCTGGTCCAGCCGTGCCGCTCGGCCGTGTACTGCATCTTGGAGAACTGCCAGGCGTACATCGAACTCGCCCCGATGTAGCGGACCTTGCCCGCCTTCACCAGGTCGTGCAGCGCCTCCATCGTCTCCTCGACCGGGGTGTGCGGGTCGAAGCGGTGGATCTGGTACAGGTCGACGTGGTCGGTGCCGAGGCGGCGCAGACTGTGGTCGATCTCGGACAGGATCGCCTTGCGGGACAGTCCGGCGCCGTTGGGCCCGGGCCGCATCCGGCCGTTGACCTTCGTCGCGAGCACGATCTCGTCACGGCGGGCGAAGTCGCGCAGGGCCCTGCCGACGATCTCCTCGCTGGTGCCGTCGGAGTAGACGTTCGCGGTGTCGAAGAAGGTGACGCCCGCGTCCAGGGCCTGCCTGATGAGCGGGCGCGACGCCGCCTCGTCGAGGGTCCACTCGTGCGCGCCCCGGTCGGGGAGTCCGTAGGTCATGCAGCCCAGACAGATCCTGGACACGTCCAGACCCGTCGAACCGAGCTTCACGTACTGCATCGCGGCCGCTCCTGACATCGGTGTGGGGTACAGGAGTGGAGCGTACGTCGGCCCGGCCGGTCACCGTATGCCTCATTCGATCAGGTCCAGCGCCCGCTCCCAGTCGAACTCCTCGCCCTGGGCGCGGTCGTACGGGTACCCGAACCGGACGCCCATGCCGCGCAGCCGTATCAGACTGTCCTGGTAGGCGGGGTGGCCCGCGAGGGTCTCGTTCACACAGGGCAGGACCCCGAGGGGGACGCCCAGCCCGGAGACCTCGCACAGGGTGCCCAGGGCGAGGGTGTCGGCGATGCCCGCCGCCCATTTGTTGATGGTGTTGAAGGTGGCCGGGGCGACGACGACCGCGTCGGGCTCGGGGAACGGCCGCGGGTCGCCGGGGCGCCGCCAGGCGGAGCGGATCGGGCGCCCGGTCTGCGCCTCGACGGCGGCGGTGTCGAAGAAGCCGTTCATGGCGTGGGGCGTCGCGATGACGCCCACGTGCCACCCCCGCTCCTGGGCGGCGGCGATCAGCCTGCCGACGTCCGCGGCGATACCGGCGGCGCAGACGACGACGTAGAGGAAGGGCGGCTGTTCGTCCTGTTCGGTCACCCGCGCACCCTACTCAAGCGGGAAGGACAGCCCTCGTTCGGCCTCGGGGCGCGGCCCGTGGATCCGGCGGTCCGCCTCCTCGATCGGCACGTCGTCGATGCTCGCCTCGCGGCGGGTCATCAGCCCGCGCTCGTCGAACTCCCACAGTTCGTTGCCGTAGCTGCGCCAGCACTGCCCGGCGGCGTCGCGCGACTCGTACTGGAAGCGGACGGCGATGCGGTGGCCGTCGTGGGCCCAGAGGTCCTTGCGGAGCGCGTACTCGTGCTCGCGGGCCCACTTGGCGGTGAGGAACTCGACGATCGCGGCACGGCCGGTGAGGAAGGTGTCGCGGTTGCGCCAGACCGAGTCCTCGGAGTAGGCGAGGGCGACCTTGTGCGGGTCACGGGTGTTCCAGGCGTCCTCGGCGGCCTGGACCTTCCGGGCCGCGGTTTCCCGGGTGAAGGGCGGCAGGGGTGGACGGGCGTCCGACATGGCGTCTCCTGGCTTCCGACATACGGAGAACGTGCGTTCTCCGGCTTGGCTGCTAACGTAGAGAACGCACGTTCTCCCGTCAAGGAACCAGGAACCCCGAGGAGCGGTCCATGGACAGCGCAACGGCCCGTGAGCAGGCGCTCGACGCCGCGGAGAAACTGTTCTACGGGCGCGGCGTGCAGTCCGTCGGGATGGACGACCTCCGCGGCGCCTCGGGGGTGTCGCTCAAGCGCCTGTACCAGCTGTTCCCGGCCAAGGAGCAGTTGGTGGAGGCCTACCTGGAGCGGCGGGACGTGCGCTGGCGCGGGCAGCTCGCCGAGTCCGTCGCCCGGCGGGAGGACCCCCGGGAGCGGATCCCGGCCGTGTTCGACTGGCTGGCGGAGTGGTTCGGCGAGCCTGACTTCCGCGGCTGCGCCTGGATCAACGCGTACGGTGAGCTGGGCGCGACCTCGGAGCGGGTCGCCCGCCAAGTACGGGAGCACAAGCGGGCGTTCCGCGAGTACCTCGGCGGGCTCGTGGCCGACGCGGGGCTGCCCGACGCGCTCACCGGGCCGCTGTTCCTGCTGGCGGAGGGCGCGATGGTGACCGCCGGGATCAGCGGCGGCACCGCCCCGGCGACGGAGGCACGCGAGGCGGCGCGGCTGCTGCTGGGCTGAGCTCAGTCCTCGTGTCCGGCCGGGGGCGGCTGACTGCCGGCCCGGCAGCCGACGAAGGACGCGTTGGGACAGAAGGCGTCGAAGCCCATGCCGTACCGGGCGAACGATCCCCAGGCCGCCGTCCGGACCTCGGTGTACTCGGCCGCGGTGAACGACGTGCCCTTGAGGTCCTTCAGGGCCCGCAGGATCGCGTCGCGGGCGGTGAGCAGGGACGGGTTCTTGGGCGTGAGCTTCAGCCCGTCGACGACGGCCTGCCAGGCGACCCGGTAGCCGCGCTCCTTGCTGCCGAGCTCCGCGCTGATCCGGCGGGTCATCTCCAGGAGCGCGGCGCACCAGATCTCGCCGACGTTGTGGATCCTCGTGTAGTCGAGCCCGCCCTTGACCTGCCCGATGTCCCCGAAGCCACCGGGGTACCGGTCGTCGTAGGGCCGCTGGCGGATGCCGGCCGGGTCGTCGACCACCCAGTCGCCGACCACGGTGTGCTCCCGCTCCTGGGAGAAGTTGGGGATGGTGAGCGCGAAGAAGTCCGACCAGCCCTCGCCCATCGCCCTGGACTGCTCCTCGCGCAGACCGTTGGCATCGTGCAGACCGCCGACCAGCCGGTTGGTCACGCCGTGCGCGAACTCGTGGCGCACCACGTGCGCGTCGTTGGCCGTGTGCCTTCCGGTGTCGGCGACCAGACCCATGTTCATCTCCGCTGCCAGACCGTCGGCGCGCGTGAGCATGTTGGCCGTGCCGAAGACCGGCCTGGGATGGGCTTGGGCGACGACCGGGTCGGCACCTACGCCCAGGCCCGAGAAGTTGACGGTCTGGAAGTTGCCGTGCTCCTCGTTGAAGCCGAGCATCACGAAGAAGTCGTGCATGTAGTTGCAGAAGAAGAAGATGTTGGTGACGAGTTGCTCCGGCGTGTCGGGGTTCGGGGCGAACACCCCGTTGCCCGCCGCGTCGACGTCGACCTTGAAGCTTTCGCCGGTGTCCCCGTCGACGGCCTGCACATTGTTCCCGACGGTGGCCACACTTCCGTTCTGCCGCTCCACCCACGGGCCGGGGAACCCGGGCATCGGCGTCGACGGCGGTGCGACCGGATAGTCGCTCAGCGGCAGCGGGAAGGAGGCCAGGGCGAACCCGGTCTCGACCGGGTTCTGCCGGAACACCAGTCCTCCGACGACATGGTTCGTCAGGTCCTGGAGGTACAGGACCTGTGGCGCCGCCCGGTCCGCCGTCATCCCGTCGGCCTCCACCAGCGCGTGGTACTGCACCGCCCCCTGCGCCCGGGAGAACCTGAACGACCAGGCGAGACGGACGGTGTCGCCCATGTAGAAGTACACCAGCCGACCGGGGATCGCCTCGTCGAAGGCGCCCTTGTCGAACGTCATCGGCTGGTCGTTGCGCGCCTGGGAGCTCAGCCGGCGGAAGCCGTCCGAGACGTCCAGGGCCGGCAGCTCGTCGGTACCGAGCAGGCCTTCGAGCGTGACCGACTCGGCGGCCTTCGCGGCGCCGGCGGCCAGGGCCGTCTCGACCGGCACCGTCGGCATCGTGGGGACGTTGCCCGGCACACTCACCGTGTCGCCGACGACCCGGTCGACCGTGCCGTCCTCGCGCAGCCACACCTTGGGGGCCATGCCCCACACATCGATGCCGTTGAGTGTCTGCTGGAGGCTGACCACGTGCATGCCGCCGCTCGTGACCGTCACCTTCGGATCGGCTTCGAACTCGGCGGGTTCTCCGGCGGCGAAGCCGATCGCCGCCGAGACCGAGGAGAGGTACTCCTTCGCCCTGGCGATGTAGTCGCCGTCGGTGGACTCGGCGCCTGCCCGCTCGGCGAGGCCGGCCGGTGCGCCCTCCACCCGTAGTTCGGTCAGGTGGCCGGTGAAGCGGTTCACCTTGCCTTCCTCGGCGATGAGGGTGTGGCGCACCGACTCCGCCACACGATCGGTGTCGGCCAGGAACGCCTCGGCGCCCGGGAGCCGGGCGAGCCGGTCGTAACCCAGGTCTCGCTTGTCGATCAACTGCGTCATGACGGATGCTCCTCCCGCGGGCGCGAGGCCCGGTCTGGGCGGACCGACGGGTCAAAGGCCCGCAAGGGTCAGGGCGGTCGCCGTGACGGAGCGGGCGACCGTGGCGGCGAACTGCGTGCTGTGGTCCTGGTCGAGAAGGGTGTCTCCCGGGGTGTGGTACTGCCGGGTGCCCGTGCCGGGCCCGCCGTCGAGGGCGAAGATGTCCTCGGAGACGGCGACCGCCGCCCAGCCCCGCTCGTGGAAGCTCGCGTGGTCGCTGCGCCCGATCGCCGGATCGTCGGGGCCCGTGAGCTGCTGAACCGTCACCCCGGTGTCGATGGCCGGCACGGTGTCCGCGACGAGTGCGCCCAGCGCGTCGGACGCGCCCACGACCGGGCCCGACACCGAGGAACCGGCGTGGATCTCCACGGTCGGCGTACTGCCCTGCTGACGGCCCGCGATCATGTCCATCTGAAAGACGCCGGCGATCCGCTCCCCCGCCGCGGCGGCGGCCCTGGCGTAGAACTTGCTGCCGACCAGGCCCTGTTCCTCGGCGTTGAAGAGCACGAAGCGCACGTTCCGGGTGGGCGCCCTGCCGTCCGCGAGCAGCGCGTGCAGGCACTCGGCGGCGGCCATGACGGCTGCGGTTCCGCTCCCGTCGTCGTCGGCGCCGGGTGCGGGGTCCACGGCGGGGTCGTAGGGGCGGGGGTCGCCGTTCGCATCGACGAAGTCGCCGCTGGAAGCGGTGGAATCCAGGTGCGCGGTGATGAGCACCGTGGAGTCCGCCCCTGCGGCGCGGTGCTCGGCCTCCACGTTGAACAGCTGGTGCCCCCGCCACCGGAACCGGTGCAGTCGGACGCTCAGATCGAGGTCCTGGAAACGGTCCGCCAGCGCCTCGACGACCCGGGGGTTGTCGTCGGCGGACACATCCCGGCTGCGCACCAGCAGCCCGTCGCCGTCTCTCAGCGGCTCGACACCGGAGATGCGCGCGACATGGCCGCGCAGTACCTCGGGGGTCACGGCCGCGCGCACCGCCGCGATCGTCTCCGGGGAGGGGTGACCGTCCATGGCCGCCGCGGCAGGGTCCGGCTCCGCGCCGCCCGCCGCCGGACCGGCGGCGAGTCCTGCCGCCCATGCCTCGCCGGGGCGGGAGAGCAGCGCCGGGTCCGGCAGCAGCCGTTCGGTGTGCCCCGGCTTCGCACCCGGCAGGTGCACGGCCTCCACCGGAGCACCGGCCGGCGCCGCGAGGTAGACGCCGCCCGGCGCGGGCCCCAGGGGAATGAGCGGCGGGGTGGCGGCTGCGGCGAGTTCGTCGGCGACCAGGCCGAAGGCGGCCGTGGCGCGCGTCGTCGCCCCGTCCCGGTCGTCCGCGGCGCTCGCGGCGGGGGTGAGCGGACGGTCGTCGCGGATCAGGAAGGCCGCCGTGTCCTCCACCGGTCCCCGCAAGTCGACCGTGAACCCTGCCTGTTCGAGTACCGCGGCGCCGCGCGTGCTCGCCATGGCCAGCACGAGCCGCGCCGACGCGACATGCACGGGGACGACTTCGGTCTGGTTCGCGACCCCCTCCAGCGCAGACAGCCCCAGGCCCTCGGGCAGCCCGATCCGCGCCCAGAGGACGGGACGGTTCTCCACGGAGGCGGCGGTGAACACGGGGTGGGCCGCCGTGCGCAGCCCGGCTTCCCTGGCGAAGGCGCGCTCCCGGGCGTCCTCCCCCACGAAGACGCACTCGTCGGCCGCCGAGACGGGGGTCCCCTCACCCGCCGTGCCGGCGACCGCCCCGTCGAAGATCTCCCGGCTGTCCTTGGCGCCCCAGTGCACGAGGGCGTCGTCCGTGAAACGGTCCGGGAACGCCTCCCGCAGGGCCGACGCGGCCCGCTCCGCGTCGGCCGCATCCGGGCCCGGGTTGGAGATGATGCCCTTGCGTACGTCGCGGAAGGCGTCGAGCACAGCGAGGACACGCGGTCGGGGCACGAGCGTCAGCGAACCGTCGGCCTCCAGACGGGCGTCCGCCAAGGTCGCCCCGATATCGAAGAAGAGCACGGGCATGGTGTGCCTCCGCGAGGTGAACCGGCCCCGGATCGACAGGTGACAGGGCGGAGCGGGTGCCGCGCGCGGATGAAGGGCCCCGGGGCTGACGGCCCCTCACCGTCTCCCCCGGCGACACTCGCCGCTCCGGGAAGAGACCCCGCCCCTTCCATCGTCCGCCTCGGGTTGCCTTCTCGCATCCCAGGATGTACACGAATGCCGTTCAACGTAGGACAGTTGAAGGGGACACGGTGCCCGGACCGCCTGCCGGCCGCTGCGCTCCGGCGCTCGGGTGGCCGACGGGGCCTCACCCCGCCGTATCGGACACCTTGATCGCGCCGACCGGGCCGGCCCGCGCGGCCTCCCGGACCATCGGGTCACCCCCGCCGCCCTCCCGGCCGGGCAGGAGGGCGCTGAAGCCGTCGTCGTCCTGGGTGAAGATCCCGGGGGCGGCCAGCGCGCACTGGCCGGCGCCGATACGGACGTCCGTGCCGATGTGAATGTCCGTCACGGGGAGCCCCTTACCAGGTCACGGGGAGTGCCAGCATCCCCTGGATGGTGTCGTCCGGCTTCCGGCGGACCTCGTCGGCGGGCACGGCCAACCGCAGGCCGGGGAGCCGCTCCAAGAGGGTGCCCAGGGCGATCTCCAGCTCCGCGCGGGCCAGGTTCTGGCCGAGACACTGGTGGAGGCCGAAGCCGAACGCCACATGGTGGCGGGCGGAGCGGTGCCAGTCGAGGGGGTCCGGTTCGGGGTAGGCGCGCTCGTCGCGGTTGATGACCGAGGTCGCGAAGACCACGCCCTCCCCCGCCCGGATCGTCGTCCCGGCCACCTCGATGTCCTCGGTGGCCTGCCTCAGCAGCCCGTCCGCGACGGACAGCAGCCGCACGCACCTCCTCCGGCACCCGGCTGCGCAGCAGCCGTCGCGACTGCTCCTCGAAGAACTCGTGGTCGGCGTACGGGACGCCGAGCAGTTCGCAGATCACCGTGGACGGCACGGGCAGCGCGAAGGCGTTCACGAGTTCCGCGGGCGGACCCTGCGCGAGCATCGCGTCGATGCGCTCGTCGACGATCCGCTGGACGGCCGGGCGCAGGGCGGTGGCGCGTTTCAGGGTGAAGCTCGCGACCAGCAGCCGGCGCTGGACGTGGTGCTCGGGGTCGTCGACGTTGAGCAGGGCCGACCGGCGGTCGCGCAGCGCCTCGAAGCGGGGCGAGTCGCCGGGTGGCCGGGGTGGGTGCGGTCGGTCGACAGGCGGGGGTCGGCGAGCAGGTCGCGGGCCGCCTCGTGCCCGGTGACCAGCCAGGCGACCCGGCCGTCTTAGAGGGTGACGTGGGCCAGCGGACGGGAGTCGCGCAGGGGGCGTGGGCGGCGGGCGGCTGGTAGGGGCAGGTGCGGTCCTGGGGGAAGGCGACGGGAGCCGGACCGCGCCTCACATCCGTCAGGTCCGTCGCATCCGTCAGGTCCGTCCCATTCATCAGGTCCGTCGTGTCCGTCCTGTCCGTCATGGGTGACCTCGCAGACGAAGAGTGCGTCATGCCGATCTTCAGCGGATGCCCCGGGCACCTATAGGGCGACGCACAGTTCGGCCAGATCGACCAATGGGGCGATTCGGCCGGAACCATTCGCCCCGAAGCGTCACTCCTGGGACGGCGGCGGAAAAACCGGTTGCCGCCGCCCCACCTTCACCCGCAGGATCCGGCCATGCCCACATTCGACGCCCTCCTGCCGCTGACGTCCGCCACCGCTCTTCCGGCGCGCGGCCAGCAGCAGCCCGGCCGTCCCCGGAGGCGCGATACCGCGCGACCGTGACGGCCGCGCTCGTCGCGGGCCTGGTCGCGGGCTACGGCATCGCCGTACCCGTCGGCGCGGTCGCGACCTACCTCGTCTCCCTCACCGCCCGCACCTCCCTGCGCACCGGTGTGTGCGCCGCGCTCGGCGTCGCCCTCGCGGACGGCCTCTACGCCCTGATCGCCACCGTCGGGGGCTCCGCCGTCGCGGCCGTGCTGCGGCCGGTACTGGCACCGCTGCGCTGGGCCTCGGCGCTGGTCCTGCTGGCGCTGGCGGCACGCGGCGCGGTGGCGGCCGTACGCCAGTACCGGGCCCGGCGGCTCAACACCCGGTCCGCACCCCCTCCGCCGAGCCCGGCCCGGGCCTGTCTGAGCCTGTTCGGCATCACCCTCCTCAACCCGACGACCGTGATCTACTTCGCCGCGCTTGTTCTCGGCACCGGCACCACCGAGTCCGCAGGCCCCCTGGAACAGGGCGTGTTCGTACTGGCGGCCTTCCTCGCCTCCGCGAGCTGGCAGGTCTCGCTCGCCGGCGGCGGCGCACTGCTGGGCCGCGTGCTGACCGGCCACCGAGGACGGCTGGTGACGGCGCTCGTGTCGAGCGGAGTGATCACGGTGCTGGCCGTGCGGATGGTGACCTAGGAGGCCCCCGGGCGGATGAATCTCGCGGCCACCGGTGTTGAAGCAGGGTGCGAGTCGGAACGTACGTGACGCGAACGACGTGGCGCGATGACGAAGGGGACGGATGCCATGCCTCTCGAAGGCGAGTACGAAGCCAGCCCGGCGCAGTGGGTGCGCGAACAGGTGGAGCAGTACGAGCGCTCCGGCGGCACCGAGGGGACGACGCTGGAGGACACGGGACTGCCCGTCATCCTGCTGACGACCCGGGGCGCGAAGAGCGGGAAGCTCCGCAAGACGCCGCTGATGCGGGTCGAGCACGAGGGCCGGTACGCCCTGGTCGCCTCGCTGGGCGGCGCACCCAAGCACCCGGTCTGGTACCACAACGTCAAGGCCGACACTCAGGTGGAGCTCCAGGACGGGCCCCTGAAGCAGGACATGACGGCCCGTGAGGTCACCGGCGCGGAGAAGGCCGAGTGGTGGGAGCGCGCCGTCGCCGCGTTTCCGCAGTACGCCGACTACCAGAAGAAGACGGACCGGGAGATCCCGGTGTTCGTCGTGGAGCCCGCCCACGGCAGCTGAGACGGCCTCCGCCCGGGCACGGAAGGTGCCGGAAGCTGTCACTCCGGGCACCGTTCGAGCGGCACTCGAGGGGTCCTCGAGTGCCTCGTAGAAAAATCTGTCCCGGATACGCATGACGGTGCCCCCACCGGGCACCCGACAGTCAGGCCCCGCCGCGTTCCCCCGTCGCGGCGGGGCTTTCCGCTGCCTCGCGCGCGCCGCGGTCGGTCACATCGAGGAAGATCTGGTCGGCCTCGGGCACCGTCGCCGCGATCGAGCGCTTGATGCGCACGGCGATCTCCTCGACCCGCTCGCTGTCCAGGCCCGGCATGAGGTCGACGCGGGCCGCCACCAGGGCCGCGTCGAGGCCCATCTTCATCGTGAACAGCGCTTCCACACTGTCGATCTCGGGCTGGGCGTCGAGCAGCGCGCGGATCCGCGCGCCGGTCTCCGGGTCGGCGGCCTCGCCGATGAGCTGGTCGCGGGCCTCACGCCCGAGCCGGTAGGCGACGTAGACGAGCAGCGCGCCGATCGCCAGCGAGGCGGAGGCCTCCCACACGACCTGCCCGGTCACCATGTGCAGGACCATGCCGATCGCGGCCAGGGTGACGCCGAGCACGGCGGTGCCGTCCTCGGCGACGACCGTGCGCAGGGCCGGGTCGCGCAGGCCCGCGACACCGCCGCCCTGCTTGCGTACCTGGTGCAGGGCCCGCAGCAGTGAGGCTCCCTCGGCGAGGAAGGCGACGCCGAGCACGATCAGGCCCGCCACATAGCCGCTGAGCTTCTCGTCGACGTCCGACCGGAGAGCCTCGACCCCCTGGAAGAAGGAGAAACAGCCGCCCATGACGAAGATCCCCACGGCGGCCAGCAGCGACCAGAAGAAGCGTTCCTTGCCGTAGCCGAAGGGATGCCGTGCGTCGGCCGGGCGTCGGCTGCGGCGCAGTGCGGCGAGGAGGAAGACCTCGTTCAGACTGTCGGCCACGGAGTGCGCCGCCTCCGACAGCAGCGCGGGCGAGCCCGCGAACAGACCGCCCGCGGCCTTGGCGACGGCGATCACCAGGTTGGCGGCGAGCGCCACCAGGACGGTGACGCGGGTCCTGCGGTCGGCGTTCGACTCGGTGGGGCGATCTCCACTCCCCCGCGCCTTCTCCTCAGCGGCCCTTTCGTTGTTCGATCCGGCGTTCCGTTCGGCGGTCCGTGTGGTGTGGCGCTCTGAAGGTGTCCCTGTCACCTTCGCCGACTGCCCAGGCGGGTCGAGCTCATACCGTGCCGTCGGCGGAAATCGGGGAACGCGTTCAGCAGGACATGCACGAGAACGGGACACGCACGAGAACACGCGACGCCAGCGGGAGGAACCATGAGCGGCGGGGGCGACGGCAACAGCGCGTACGGCCACAAGGCGTTCCAGCGGTCCAAGAGTCACTTCACCGACCGCATCACCGCGGACGGCCGGGACGGCCGGCCCGTGACGGCGGGCCGCTACCGTCTGGTGGTCAGCCGTGCCTGCCCGTGGGCGAGCCGAGCGGTGATCTCCCGGCGCCTCCTCGGCCTGGAGGACGCGCTGTCGATGGCGATCGCCGACCCCATCCAGGACGACCGCAGCTGGCGCTTCACCCTCGACCCGGACGGCCGCGATCCCGTCCTCGGCATCCGCTATCTCAGCGAGGCGTACGACCGCCGGGAGCGCGACCACGGGACCGGCGTCAGCGTGCCCGCGATCGTGGACGTGCCCAGCGGCGAGCTGGTGACGAACGACTACCAGCAGCTCACCCTGGACCTCGCCACCGAGTGGACGGCCCTGCACCGCCCCGGCGCCCCCGACCTCTACCCCGACCGGCTGCGAGACGAGATCGACACGGTCATGGCCGACGTGTACGAGGACGTCAACAACGGGGTGTACCGGGCGGGTTTCGCCAGTGAGCAGGGCGAGTACGAGCAGGCGTGCGCGCGTGTGTTCCGGCGGCTGGAGCTGCTGACGTCCCGACTGGCCCGGCAGCGCTACCTGGTGGGTGACACGATCACCGAGGCGGACATCCGGCTGTTCACCACACTGGTGCGTTTCGACGCCGTCTATCACGGCCACTTCAAGTGCAACCGCTGGAAGCTGACGGAGAATCCGGTCCTGTGGGCGTACGTCCGGGATCTCTTCCAGACGCCCGGCTTCGGGGACACCGTCGACTTCGATCACATCAAGCGGCACTACTACCGGGTGCACACCGGCATCAACCCGACCCGGATCGTCCCCCTCGGCCCGGACCTGGCCGGCTGGCGCGCCTCCCACCACCGCGAGGAACTCGGCGGCCGTCCTTTCGGCACCGGGACACCTCCCGGTCCGGTCCGTGTCGACGAAGAGGTTCCGGCGCGGGGACGCCCCTGAGCCCCCCATCCACCAGACCCCCCATCCACGCAACACCGGAAGAAGGAGTGAGACACACGTGGCCAAGAAGAGGAAACTCCCCCTTGCCTACAAGCCCGTCGGATTCGTGCTCGGCTGGGCGAGCGGCGCCCTGGCGGGAGTCGCGTTCCGCAAGGCGTGGAAGGCGATACGACACGAGGACAACGCTCCGGACGCCCTGGACCGGGACCGCGGCTGGGGCGAGATCCTGCTGGCCGCGGCGGTCCAGGGCGCGATCTTCGCGGCGGTCCGCAGCGCCGCCGACCGCACCGGCGCCAAGGCGATCGAACGGTCCACGGGAGTGTGGCCGGCCCAGGACAAGGGCGGCCGGGACTGAGCGCCCCGCCCGGGACCTGCCGCGGTCGGCGGTGACCCCGCGGCGTCCCTCCGGGCTCCGTCGGGGCGCCGCCGGCCCGACCCTGACCGCGGCCCGGCCCTCCCCGGCGTCGTCCGGGTGAGGGCCGGGCCGCTCCGGTACCCGGCTTCAGCCCTGCTTCGGTGCCGTGGGGGGCTCGAGGCGGATGGTGAAGGAGTGGCCTGAGGGGTCGGAGTAGCCGCGCTCCTCGTGCGGGCCGGGGGCCCCCTTGGTCTCCAGGGGGCGGCCCCCCAGACCCACGACCCTGCGTTCCACCTCGTCGAGGTCGTCGACGAGGAAGTCCAGGTGGGCCTGAAAGGAGTTCTCGGGGCGGGGCCAGCTCGGCGGGGTCGCGTTCACGTCACGCCGGAAGGCCAGGCGGGTCCCGTCGGCGCCCCTGATCTCCACGCGGTTGGCGGACGCGACGATCTCCTCGGCGTCCAGCAGCCCCTTGTAGAACTCGGCGAGCTTCTCGGGCTCGGCACAGTCGAGCACCACAACGCCCGCTTTCACCAATGCCATGTCGTCGTCTCCTCCGCGAGGTCCGGAACCGGGGCGGGCGACTCCCGCCCCCCGGACCTTGCGGATACCCCGGTTTCAGTCGGCCACCAGCCAGGTCCCGTCCCGCATCAGCTCCCGCCCCTGGATCTCGTCGGCCGCCCGCCAGGCCTGGATCCGGTCGGGGAGGACCCTGAAGTACAGGTAGGGCGCGGCCAGTTCGCGCGGGTCGAAGCCGGTCTTGCCCGCGAAGATCTCGGCGTCCTCCTCCGGCAGTTCGACCGGCGGCACGGCCGCGGCGGTGCCCTCGATCATCACGACGTCCTGGGTCGGGCCGACGGCGATGCGCGCGACACCGGTGGCCAGCAGGTTGCGGCCGGTGGGGCTGGTGGCGGGTGTGGCGAAGAGCAGGGTCGCGCCGTCCCAGACGAAGGAGAGAGGGACCAGATAGGGGGCCGCACCGCTTTCGGCGGCCGTGGCGACCCACGCGTCGACGTCGTGTTCCAGCCGGTGGAGGGTGTCGAGCTTGCGCTGCTTCGCGGGGCGTGCGGGTGCTGGCGTCATGGTTTCAGTGTGGCCGTCGCCGCCCGCTTCGCACGAGGAGTTCCGCCCTGGGGGCCACGAGTCCCACCGGCGACTGGACTTCCTGGACAGGTGTCCCGTTATAGTGGACACCTGTCCAAGAAATTGAGGGAGACCATGGAGATCCTGGCGAACGTGCTGGTCGTTCTGGTGGCCGCACTGCATCTCTACATCCTGGTGATGGAGATGTTCCTGTGGCAGAAGAAGCCGGGGATGTCGTTCCACGGCCTGGACGCGGAGATGGCGAAGCGGACCGCCGCGCTGGCCGCCAATCAGGGGCTCTACAACGGTTTCCTCGCGGCGGGCCTGGTGTGGGGGCTGATCGCGGCCGACCCGACCGGCTTCCGGGCGCAGGTGTTCTTCCTGTCCTGCGTGATCGTGGCCGGCGTGTACGGCGCGGCCACGGCGAACCGCCGGATCCTGGTCGCGCAGGCCCTGCCCGGCGCGCTCGCCCTGGCCGCCGCCCTGATCGCGCAGTGACCCGCGGCGAGCCCGAGGACCCGCGCGCGGCCCGCACCCGGGCGAGGCTGCGCTCGGCGTTGCTCGAGGAATGCGCCGAGCGGCCGCTGGAGGAGGTCGGCGTCGCCGCGCTGGTGCGGCGGGCGGGGGTCGGCCGGGCCACCTTCTACGTGCACTATCCCGACCTGGAGGCGCTCGCGGTCGACGCCTGCGCGGACGTCGTACGCGAGGCCGTGGAAGCGCTGCACGCCTGGCAGGGGCGGCCCGACCCGGTACGGGCGCCGGCCGCGCTGCCGGAGTTCTTCGGCTCCCTGACGCCGCACGCCGCGCTGTACCGCACCCTGCTCGCGCCGGGCGGCGGCGGACCGCTCGGCCGCGTGCTGCACCGGGACCTGCGGGCCTACAGCCTGCGGGAACGGGAACGGGCGGGTGCCGCCGACGCGCCCCTGGTCGCCTCGGCCGTCGCCGCGACCTTCGCGGGGGTGCTGGCGGACTGGCTGCACGGCGACCTCGCGGGTACGCCCGGTGAGATCGCCGACCAGGTGTGGCAGCTGCTGGTCGCGCTGCACGCCAGCCGCTGACCGGCGGTCACATGCACGCCACCGTGTCCTTCGCCAGGGGCCAGGCCTCGACGCCGTCGGAGGTGCGGACGTACGCCGTCGAGGCGTCGTCCGTCAGCCACAACCACCGGTCGCCGTAGCGGTATCCGGTGTCGTGGGCGTCGGCCGGCAGAGCGGCGTCGCCGTCGTACGGCGAGGTCAGCAGGTCCTCCTCGATCACGCCGTCGGGGTCGCGGACGTACTGCCGGTGGTCCTCGCCCCGGCCCATCTCCAGGAAGTGCGCCGACTGCCAGCCACAGTGCTCGGCACCGGGGTAGCTGCTCAGTGTCGTGGTCGCGACCCGCTCACCCTGCCGGTCGGTCCAGATCTCCGGATCGCCGGAGTCGGTGACGCTCGCGGGAAGTTCGGCCGGATCACAGGAGGCGTTGGTCTCCGGACCCCAGCCCGGCCGGTCCTTCTGGTCCCGGGCGACGACGACCGCGACCTTCGTCCGCCCGGCCACGTCGTACGAGAACAGCACACGGTCCGCCTCCTCGCGCTCCACCCGGAAGCCGGAGTGCGGGCCCGTCGGCTCGAACATGTCGAAGTAGAGCCGCAGCCCCTCCTCCGGCGTGTCACCGCCGTCGCGCTCGCTCCATCCGTCCGGCCCGCCGCCCCAGGAGATCTCCCCCTCGCACTCCAGCGCCCGGCCCGCGGCGCCGGACGCGCTGCGCAAGGCCTCCGGCGTGCTCTCGTCCAGCTCCTTCGTGACGATGTCCAGCGGACCGGCGTACGGCGTCGCCGGGGGCGTTCCCTCGACGACCACGTCCTTCTCGTCCCCGGCACCGCATCCCACGGCCGCCAGTACCACCAGCAGCCCCGACGCCACGAACCGTGCACGCATAACCGCCCCCGTTCCCGTCCCACGGTCGCCCTGTCGCGCCCGCTCCTGTGACGCGGCGGCGACCCGGAACGTTCAGCGGGCCGTCTGGAACGTCCTGCGGTACGCCTGGGGGGAGACCCCGATGGCCGCGTGCAGGTGCTGGCGCAGTGAGGCGCCGGTGCCGAAGCCGACCCGGCCGGCGATCTGGTCGACGGAGAGGTCACTGGCCTCCAGCAGGTGCCGGGCGTGCACCACGCGCTGCTGGATCAGCCACCGGCCGGGGCTGATGCCCGCCTCGTCGTGGAAGCGGCGGGCGAAGGTGCGCGGGCTCATCCGGGCGTGCGCGGCGAGGTCGGCGAGGGCGAGGGGCTCGCCGAGGCGCCCCAGGGCCCAGGCGCGGGTGGCCGCCGTGCTCGCCGGGCCGGTCTCGGGAACGGGCCGTTCGATGTACTGCGCCTGGCCGCCGTCGCGGAACGGCGGGACCACGCAGCGGCGGGCCACCTTGTTGGCGAGTTCGCTGCCGTGGTCCTTGCGGACGAGGTGCAGACAGATGTCGACGCCGGAGGCGGCGCCCGCCGAGGTCAGCACCCGGCCGTCGTCGACGAAGAGGACGTCCGGGTCGAGGTCGACCTGCGGGTACATCCGGCTGAACGCCTCGGCGACCTGCCAGTGGGTGGTGGCCCGGCGGCCGTCGAGGAGACCGGCGGCGGCGAGGACGAACGCGGCGGTGCAGATGGAGACGATGCGCGCGTCGGGGCGGATCCGGGCGAGCGCCTCGGCGACCCCGTCCGGCAGTTCGGCGGTGATCCAGTCGGAGGCCACGGGGGCGACGACGACGGTGTCGGCCGTGGCCAGCACCTCAGGACCGTGCTGCACGCCGATCGTGAAGTCGGCGTTGGTCAGGACAGGACGGCCGTCGACCGAGCAGGTCAGGGTCTCGTAGTGGCCGTCGGCCGCGCCGAGGATCCGGCTGGGGATGCCGAGCTCGAAGGGATAGACGCCGTCGAGGGCGAGGACGACCACCCGGTGCCTGCGCTGCTGTGCCTGCATGGCACGATCCTATCGAAGCTTGGCAATCTTGCCATTTCCCGGTCGGGCGCGGCCCGGCAGGCTGGTTCACCATGAGCACTGTGAACACCATGCGCGTCGTCGGCCAGGACATCCTCGGAGGCCCCGAGGTCTTGAAGGAAGTGGAAGTGGAGCGGCCCGCGCCGCGTCCGAACGAGGTACTGGTCCGGGTGCGCGCCGCCGGCGTCAACCCGACCGACTGGAAGCACCGCGCGACGGGCGGGCTCCTGGGCGAGCCGCCCTTCGTCCTGGGCTGGGACCTCTCCGGGACCGTCGAGGCGGTCGGCATCGGCGTGGCCGCCTTCGCGCCGGGCGACGAGGTCTTCGGCATGCTGCCGTACCCCTTCGGCCACGGCTCGCACGCCGAGTACGCCGTCGCCCCGGTCCGTGCCCTGTGGCACAAGCCGGCCGGGATCGACCACGTCCAGGCGGCCGCGCTGCCGCTGGTCTCGCTGACCGCCTGGCAGGCCCTGGTGGAGAACGCCGGCCTCGAGGCCGGGCAGCGGGTACTGATCCACGCGGCCGCGGGCGGCGTGGGCCATGTCGCCGTGCAGATCGCCAAGGCGCGCGGCGCGTATGTGATCGGTACGGCCAGCGCGGGCAAGCACGACTTCCTGCGGGAGCTGGGCGTCGACGAGGTGATCGACTACCGGGAGAACGACGTCACGGAGGCCGTGAAGGACGTCGACGTGGTCCTCGACACGCTGGGTGGGGACACCTCCGTGCGGTCCCTGCGCGTGCTGCGACCGGGCGGGATCGTGGTGTCGATCCTGCCGGTGGGGTCGATCGAGTTCCACGAGGAGGCGGAGCGGCTCGGCGTCCGGGCGGTGCGGATGCTCGTGGACGCCGACCGGGCCGGGATGCGGACGATCGCCGAACTGGTCGAGACGGGCAAGCTGCGCGCCACGATCGCGGGGACCTTCCCGCTGGCCGATGCCGCCGAGGCTCACACGCTCGGCGACACCGGCCGGACCACCGGGAAGCTGGTCCTGACGGTCGACCGACGAACCGGACGAGCCTGACGAGCCGTCAGAACAGCAGCACGGGCTTGATGGTCCTGCCCGCGGTCATGTCCTGCACCGCCTGGTCGATGTCCGCGAACGGATAGGTGGCGATCAGGCGGTCCAGCGGGAGCCGCCCCGCCTTGACCAGTTCGACCAGGGCGGGGATGAAGGACTGCGTCTCGCTGTCGCCGAGGGTGAGGCCGACGACCCGCTTGCCGCCCAGCAGCCCGTTGACGTCCAGGGCGACCTCACTGCCGAAGGGCGGTGCGCCCACGACGACGAGGGTGCCGCGGGCGGCGAGCGCGTCGACGCCCTGGCGCAGCACGGCCGTGTTGCCCGTGGTCTCCACGATGCCGTCGGCACCCTGTCCGCCGGTGATCTCCGCGACCGCCTCGCCCAGCGGGGTCCCGCTCGCGTCGACGGTGTGCGTGGCGCCCAACTCCTTGGCCAGCTGAAGGCGTTCGGCGACCCGGTCGACCGCGATGATCGTGGTGGCCGGGGTGAGGGCGGCCGCCATGACCGCCGACAGGCCGACGGCGCCCGCGCCGAGGACGACGATCGTGCTGCCGGTCGCCGGCTTCAGCACGTTCCAGACGGCGCCGACACCGGTCTGGACGCCACAGCCCAGCGGGGCGATCGACGCCAGGGGCACGGCGGGGTCGACCTTGACGAGGCTGCGCTCGTCGACCAGGGCCCGCTCGACGAAGGAGGACTGGCCGAAGAAGTGGCCGCCGAGGGGCTCGCCGTCCCGGCTGATGGTGCTGGTGCCGTCGGCGCGGCGGCCGCCGATGAGGTTCAGCGGCAGCCAGGTGGCGCAGTAGGCGGGATGGCCGCCGTGACAGTTGCGGCAGTCGCCGCAGGAGGTGAAGGACAGCACGACATGGTCGCCGGGTGCCACCCCGGTGACGGCCGAGCCGACCGACTCCACGACGCCCGCGCCCTCGTGGCCGAGGACTCCGGGCAGCGGGAAGGGCAGCCCGCCGCTCGCCACACCGAGGTCGGTGTGACACAGCCCGGCCGCCACCAGACGGACGACCGCCTCGTGCGGGGCGGGGTCGTCGAGGACGACGTCGGACAGGGTGAAGGGGGCTCCGCCGGACTCGACGACGGCGGCGCGTGTGGTGATGGACATCGGTTGAACTCCCTGTGTTTCGCGGCGCGTTCAGTCGAGCGAGACGACGACGGACTTGACCTTGGTGTACGCGTTGAGCGCCTCGGGGCCGTACTCGCGGCCGAAGCCGGAGTCCTTGACGCCGCCGAAGGGGACGGCCGGGTCGAGCATCGCCCAGTCGTTGACCCAGACGATGCCGGCCTGGAGGCGGTCGGCGACGCGGTGGGCGCGGGCCAGGTTGCCGGTCTGGACGCCCGAAGCCAGGCCGTACGGCGTGGAGTTGGCCAGCGTGACGGCCTCGTCCTCGTCGTCGAAGGGCTGGACGGTGAGGACCGGTCCGAAGATCTCCTCCTGGACGACCCGGGAGTCGTTCGCGAGGTCGGCGATCACGGTGGGCTTGTAGTAGTAGCCGCCGTCGAGGTCGAGCCGCTCGCCGCCGCAGACGATGCGGGCACCCTCCTTGCGGGCCAGCTCGACGTACTCCTCGACCTTGCGCAGGTGCTTCTCCCCGGCCATCGGGCCGACGACGGTCTCCACCTGCCGGGGGTCACCGACCGGCACCCCGGGGACCGCCTCGGCGAGGATGTTCAGCAGGGTGCTGTAGACCGGGCGGGCCACCAGCAGACGCGGGCCGCCCATGCAGAACTGGCCGGTGTTGAAGACGAAGCCCTTGATGACCGCGCCGACGGCCTTCTCCAGGTCGGCGTCCTCGAAGACGATGTGCGCCGCGTTGCCGCCGAGTTCCATGGTGACCGGCTTGAGGTTCTCGCCGGCGACGCTCGCGGCGTGCCGGCCGATCGCGGTGGAGCCGGTGAACGCGATCTTGTCCACGCCGGGGTGCCGCAGCAGCGCCTCGCCGGCGACCGGGCCGGCGCCGGTGACGACGTTGACCACCCCGTCGGGGACGCCGGCCCGCTGGAACAGTCCCGCCATGTACAGGGCGCTGAGCGGGGTCTCGTCGGCGGGCTTGTGGACGACCGTGTTGCCTGCGGCGAGCGCCGGGGCGATCTTCGAACCGGCCAGGATCAGCGGGAAGTTGAACGGGGTGATCGCGGCGACCACACCGACCGGGCCCCGCTTGGTGTAGGCGAGGGCGTTCATCGGGGTGTCGCGGGTCGCCCCGTCCAGGGAGAAGGCGAGGGAGGCGAAGTACTCGTAGTCGTTGGCCGCGTTCGTGACGTCGACCGCGTGCGCCAGGGTGATCGGCTTGCCGACGTCCAGGCTCTCCAGCCGGGCGATCTCGTCGGCCTCCGCCCGGATCAGCTCCGCCACCCGGAGCAGGACGCGGCCGCGCTCCCGGCCGCTCAGTCCGGACCACTGCCCGGCGTCGAAGGCCGCGCGCGCGGCCCGTACGGCTGCGTCGACGTCGGCGGCGCCCGCCTCCGCGACGGTGGTGACGACCGTGCCCCGGGACGGGTCGACCACCTCGGTCCGCGCTCCGTCCGCGGCCTCGCGCCACTGCCCCCCGATGAACAGCCGACCGGGGTCGATCTCGAAGGTGGTCATCACCACTCCTCAGCATCGTCGCCAAGATTTCAACAAACAGGATTCCTGTTGGTCCGCAGTCTCATTACAGACAGGTTTCCTGTCAATGGTCTACGCTCGGACTCATGGCCGGCACCCAGACAACCAAGGCAGCTTCCGCACCTCAGCCCCACAAGGCACCCCCGTCCCTGCTCTACATGGTGAAGCAGGTGGAGCTGGTCGTGCGATCCCACCTGGACGAGCTGGTCAAGCCGTCGGGGATCACGGCCCTCCAGTACACGGCGCTCACCGTGCTGGAGCGGCACGACGGCCTGTCCGCCGCCCAGCTGGCCAGGGACTCCTTCGTGACGGCCCAGTCCATCGCCGACCTGGTGCGCTCCCTGGAGACGCGCGGCCTCATCCGCCGCGAACGCAATCCGCGCAACCGGCGCGAGCTGCTGATCCTGCTCACCGCGGAGGGGCGCGAGCTGCTCGACCGGCACGCCGGGCCGGTGCGGGAGCTGGAGGAGCGCATGGTGCGGGAGCTCACCGCACACCAGGCGGAGCAGTTGCGCATCGCGCTCTCCAAGGCATGGCACGCACTGTCGTAGGACTCGGCGCACCCTGTCGCAGGACTCGGCGCACCCCCTTCGCTCACGGCGCGAAAAAACTCCCGCAGAGTCGGTTGCATTTCGAAGACATATGTCAATCGAACATGCTGGAATTCACTCGATCGGGGGTAACTTGCTGGGGCGGGGAACTGCTGTCTGCTCCCCGGCCGTTGGAGGCTCCCGACCGGTGGAGCGGGTTGGAGGCGATGTCGTCGTGCTGGAGAAACCCGCAGCGGACACCCCGCATCTGCGCGTCCGCGAGGACCGGGGGTACACGGTGCTGGAGTTCCGCGGCGAGATCGACATCGTCGCCGCGACCGAGATCACCCCGCACCTCGACGACGCGACCGGTGGCCCGGCGCCCCGGATCGTGATCGACCTGAGCCGGATCGAGTTCTTCGACTGCTCCGGGCTGCGCCTGCTGTATCGGGCCCGCGGCCGCGTCCTCGACCAGGGCGGGCATCTGCACCTCGTCTGCACCCATCGGCTCACCCTGCGGATCCTGCGGGCCACGGGGCTGTACCGGCTGCTGCCGCCCGCCACGACGCTGGACGCGGCCCTGGAACAGCCCGAGGCCACCTCCGGCACGTTATGACGGCGCTCGAAGCGCTCCTCCCAGTGCCACCGCAGTCCCCAGTCCCACTCTCAGCCCCGGCCCCAGCCCCGGTCCCGGTTCCTGGCTACTGGCCGCGCGCCGCGTCGAACAGGGCGCTGACGGACTCACCGTTGTGAATACGGCGCACGGCCTCCGCGAGGGCGGGCGCGATGGACAGGATCCGCAGCTTGTCGGTGTGCTCCTCTGCGGGCACCGGCACGGTGTTGGTGCACACGATCTCCAGCACGTCGCTCTGCTCGCTGAGCCGCTTGAGGGCACCGTCCGCGAACAGGCCGTGCGTGCACGCCACCCGTATCGACCTCGGCTCCAACTCCCTCAGCCGGTCGAGTAGTTCCAGGACCGTGCTGCCCTTGGCGATCTCGTCGTCGAGGACGATGACGTCCCGCCCGGCCACCTCGCCGATCACGGCGCTGATACTGACCCGGTCGTCGGCGTACCGCTGCTTGGCGCCGGCCGCCACCTGGGCGCCGATCATCCGGGCGAAGGCGGCGGCCTCCTTGGCGTTGCCGAGGTCGGGCGAGACCACGGTGGTGCGGGTGAGGTCGTAGCGGCGGAAGTGGGCGGCCAGTTCCCGGTGGGCGTGCAGATGGTCCACGGGCATCGAGAAGAAGCCGTGCACCTGGGGAGAGTGCAGGGTCATGGTGAGGACCCGGTGGACGCCGGCCGCCGCCATCAGGTCCGCGACCAGGCGTCCGCCCAGGGAGATGCGGGGCGCGTCCTTCTTGTCGGAGCGGGCGTAGGAATAGTGCGGCATGACGACGGTGATCCGGCCCGCCGACGCCCCGCGGGCCGCGTCGCACATCAGCAGCAGCTCGACGAGGTGCTCCTGCACGGGCCGGACCAGGGGCTGGACCAGGAAGACATCCCGTTCCCGGCAGTTCGCCTGAAGCTGGACCTCCAGGCAGTCGTTGGCGAACCTGCTGAGTCGGGTGGGGCTCAGGGGCACGCCGAGGTGGGCACAGACCTCGGCGGCCAGCTCGGGGTGGGCACTGCCGCTGAACACGGAGATGTCTCGCACGATCGGCTCCTCGCTGATCATGTCCGGCTGGGGCGGGGAGCTCTCATGCTACGGACCGGGTCCGTTCTGCCCACCCTCAGGAGTGCGCGGGAGTCCCCCCGCGTCACTCGAAGTCACCAGGAGCCCCCCGGACCCCGGGGAAACAGGTCACCGTCCGCCGCTGGGCCTCGGACCGCTCCGAGCGGCCAACCGGGTGGAGCGGCCGGAACCGCGCCGGTCGCGGCGGCGGACGTCGTCGCCACGGCCGACCGGCCACCGAGTCGGCAGGTCGGGGCCGTCACCCGGCGTCCCGGGGCGACCTCGCGGCAGGCTCCGGCCCGCTCACCCGGGCGGCCGGTCATCCGTGCCGCCACTGTCACAGGTTGTCAACAGCGCGGTCTGACAGGGCAATTGACGGGCATCCGGACAGCAGGAAGGAGGGCCGTCGCATGACGACTGACACCAAGCCCGAGAAGCCCACCACACGCCTCCCCCGGCGCATGCCCGGCTGGGCCAAGGTGCTCACCGCCGTCGTGGTCGTACTCGTCGTGATGTTCGCCGGGATCCGGCTGAGCCTGCTGCCGGGACTGCGCGACTTCTTCGGCACCGAGACCCATGACCGCTCGGGCCCCGCCCTGCTGGAATCCATCCAGGACATGAGCCGGTACGACGCCGCCTCCGGCAACTTCCAGGTCGTCGTCGACCTGGAGAAGGACGCCAAGTACCTCCCCGACGCGATCCGCGGCACCCGCACCCTGTACGTCGGGGCGGGCACCGTGGACGCCTATGTCGACCTCGGCAAGGTCGGCGACAAGGACGTGACCGTCGACGACGACCGCACCTCGGCCACGCTCCGGCTGCCGCACGCCCTGCTCGGCAAACCGGCGCTCGACCCCGACCGCTCCTACGCGGTCTCCAAGCAGCGCGGACTGTTCGACCGCCTCGGTGACCTCTTCTCGGACAACCCGAGCGGTGAGCAGGCCGTGCAGAAACTGGCCGTCAAACACATCGGCGAGGCGGCGAAGGAGAGCGAACTGATCGCGCGCGCCGAGACCAACACCACCGACATGCTCCAGGGACTGCTGCGCTCTCTCGGCTTCACGGAGGTGAAGGTGACGTACCACACCTGACCAGCTACGCAGGGTGCCCGGACCGGGGGCGGCGCGGCCTTGCCCACGGCCCCCGGCCGGCCGCTCCCGCTCGACGGACCGCATCCCTCGGCCGTTCGGGGGTAATCGCGCTACCACGCAGGGAAGTTGAAGACTGGAGGACCGAATGGCCCGTGCAGCTCTACGTCCGCTTGCCGTGTTCCGCCCACGCGCCACCAGGACGGAGGAGCCCGCCCCGTCGAAGAACGGGGCCGGGAAGTCGGGCCCGAAGCGCAGTTCCCCCTTCAGGTTCCGCTCGAAATCCGGCCCGGAATCCCGCCCGGAATCCCGCCCGGAATCCGGCCCGAAGTCCCGCCCGAAGTCCCGCCCCAAGCCTGGTTCGTCGAAGAAGGCGGCGCGCGCCGAGCGACGGCCGTTGCCGCTCCCGCTCCGGCTGCTGGCGATGCTGTTCGCCTTCGCGTTCATGGTGGCGTTCGCCGTCGTGCTCGCCCGGCTCACACTGGAGCCGTCACCCGCCTCGGCGGCACTGGTGCACTCCAACCTGCGTCCGGGCGACTCCCTGCGCGCCTACCTGGACCAGCCCGAACTCCGTGACGCGGTGAAGCAGATCGGCGGGAACATACTGCTCGGCGTGCCCTTCGGCGTGCTGGTACCGGTGGTCGCGCCCAGGGCGCGCGGGCTGCTGCGCGTACTGCTGCTCACCGCGACCGTCATGCTGATGGTGGAGTTCGCCCAGGGCGCGGTGGTGACCGGACGCGCCTTCGACATCGACGACGTCATCCTCAACACCACGGGCGCCCTGATCGGTTACCTGCTCGTGGGCCGCCGGATGAGCCGCGCGGTGCACGCACGGGAACGGCACCTGCGACGGGGCGCCCGCGAGGGAGCCTGACCGCCGTCAGCGCGGAGTCCAGGTGTATTTGCCCCCGCCCACCCATCGCACGACATCGGGGTCGTCGAGGTCGTGAACCGTGATGCCGTACGCGGCGGCGATCTCGAGGACGTCGGTCACGTCCCTCGCCTCACCGACCACTTCGGAGTCTATTTCCACGATGCGGAACGGTGACAGGCCCGGCTGTACCCCGAGCACCATGATCCGAGGGTGGGAGATGCGGAGGCTCGCGATTTCGGTCATGACATAGAGGATAAAACGGAACCTGCCGGTACGGATCCTCCGATTTCCTGGTGCGGTCCGCGCGCGGGTGGGGAACTCTGGAGCCAGGAGGTGGCGATGGATCCCGTCGAAGCCCTGGACCGGATCGCCTTCCTGCTGGAGCGGTCCCTGGCGCCGACCTACCGGGTCCGCGCCTTCCGCACCGCGGCCCGTGTGCTGACCCCGCTGCCCGCGGCGGAGGTCGCGCAGCGGGCGGCCGACGGGACGCTGGAGTCGCTGAAGGGCGTGGGCCCCAAGACCGCCCAGGTGGTGCGTGAGGCGCTCGCCGGGCAGGTGCCGTCCTATCTGGAGAAGCTGGAGGGCGAGGCCGGCCGGCCGCTCACGGACGGGGCGGGGGCCCGGCTGCGGGCACTGTTGCGCGGCGACTGCCATGTCCACTCCGACTGGTCGGACGGCGGCAGCCCCATCGACGAGATGGGCCGGGCGGCGGCCGCGCTCGGCCACGAGTGGGCCGTGCTGACCGACCACTCACCCCGTCTGACGGTGGCCCGCGGGCTCTCGCCCGAGCGGCTGCGCCGGCAGCTGGAGGTGGTCGAGGAGCTCAACGCGACCTGGGCACCGTTCCGGCTGCTGACCGGCATCGAGTGCGACATCCTCGACGACGGGTCGCTGGACCAGGAACCGGAGCTGCTGGAGCGGCTCGACGTGGTGGTCGTGTCCGTGCACTCCAAGCTGCGCATGGAGTCCCGTGCGATGACGCGCCGGATGGTGAACGCCGTGCGCGACCCGCATGCCGACATCCTCGGCCACTGCACCGGGCGGCTGGTGACCGGGCGGGGACGGCCGGAGTCGGAGTTCGACGCGGACGCGGTGTTCGCCGCGTGCGCCGAGTCCGGTACGGCCGTCGAGATCAACAGCCGGCCCGAGCGGCTCGACCCGCCGCGCCCGCTGCTGCGCCGGGCCGTGGAGGCGGGCGCGCTGTTCTCGGTCGACACCGACGCGCACGCGCCCGGCCAGCTGGACTGGCAGATCCTCGGCTGTGCGCGGGCCGAGGAGTGCGGGGTGCCGGAAGAACGGATCGTGACCGCCTGGCCGGTGGCGGACCTGCTGGCCTGGACGCGGGAGGGGCGGGTGCCGGCGGGCGTGACGAGTGCCTGAGGTGGTACCCGGGGGGCTCGAGAGAAAGGACCCGTGATGACACGCGCCGCCGTGTTCGACGTCGACGGCACCCTGGTCGACACCAACCACCTGCACGTCACCACCTGGTGGGAGGCCTTCCGGCAGGCGGGCCACCGGGTCCCGATGCACGCCGTGCACCGGGCGGTCGGGCTGGGATCCGACGATCTCATCGCCCATCTGCTCGGCGACGACCGGGACGAGGACGAGGACGCCCGGATCGGCGCCGCCCACAAGGCTCTCTACGGGCAGTACTTCGACCGGCTGCCGGCGCTGCGGGACGCCGGTCCGCTGCTGCGGAGGCTGCACGACGACGGCTGGACGGTCGTGCTCGCCACCTCCGCGAGCGGGGCCGAGCTGTCCGCCCTGCGGCGCGCCATCGACGCCGACGACGTCATCGCCGCGACCGCGAGCGCGGACGACGTCGAGGAGGGCAAGCCCGCTCCGGAACCCGTGGAACACGCGCTGGAGCTGGCCGGGGCGCCCGCCGAAGGGGCGGTGTTCGTCGGGGACACCGTGTGGGACATGCGGGCCGGCCGCCGGGCCGGGGTGCGCTGCGTGGGTGTCCTGTGCGGCGGCATCCCCCGCGCCGACCTGCTGGAGGCGGGCGCGGAAGCGGTGTACGCCGACCCCGCCGAGCTCCTGGCGTCCCTGTCGGACAGCCCGCTGGCCTGAGGGCCGGTGATCCGCGCGGGCCCCCTCGGGGCGGGTGACACGCATCACCGCGCGTGGCCGCGGACCCGGGAACACCCATAGGAAGTTCTCCGTTGAATCATTCGTGGGTGCGGATGGGACAGTGTCCCCGGGCCTCACCTTCTGCCCACAGGGACGATCGTTCGGCTGAAGCCCTGTGGAGCCTTTCGCCGAGAGGCGACCGCCATCCGCGCCCACACTCAGACCGCCCCGACCGTGATTCCCCCGTCCGGTCGGGGCTTTCCTCTGTCCGCACGGCCCGGACCCGCACGGCCCGGACGCGCACGGCTCAGGCGCTCGCACCTGAGCACTTGACTTCGAGTGCACTCCAATCCGTAGCGTTCCAGACATGAGCGACACCGCACAGCACAAGATCGGCTCGGGCTTCGGCGCCACGAGCACCGCCGACGACGTCCTGCGGGGCATCGACCTGTCCGGGAAGCTGGCCGTCGTCACCGGCGGATACTCGGGCCTCGGACTGGAGACCACCCGCGCGTTGGCCAAGGCCGGCGCCCATGTCGTCGTGCCCGCGCGCCGCCCCGACACCGCCCGCGAGAACCTCGCCGGCCTCGACAGCGTCGAGACGGACGCCCTCGACCTCGGCGACCTGGAGAGCGTGCGCGCCTTCGCCGACCGGTTCCTCGCCTCCGGCCGGACCATCGACCTGCTCATCGACAGCGCCGGGATCATGGCCTGCCCGGAGACCCGGGTCGGCCCGGGCTGGGAGGCCCAGTTCGCCACGAACCACCTCGGCCACTTCGCCCTCGTCAACCGGCTCTGGCCGGCGATCGAGCCCGGCGGCGCCCGGATCGTCTCCGTGTCCTCGCGCGGCCACCACTTCTCGGGGATGCGCTGGGACGACGTCCACTGGCGCGACGGCTACGACAAGTGGGAGGCGTACGGACAGGCCAAGACCGCGAACGTGCTGTTCGCCGGCCACCTCGACAGGCTGGCCCGGGACCGGGGCGTCCGCGCCTTCTCCCTGCACCCCGGTGGCATCATCACGCCCCTCCAGCGGCATCTGCCGAAGCAGGAGATGGTGGACCGCGGCTGGATCGACGAGGACGGCAACGTGCTCGACCCGGAGGGCTTCAAGACCCCGGAGCAGGGCGCGGCCACCCAGGTGTGGGCGGCGACCTCGCCGCAGCTGGCCGGTATGGGCGGCGTCTACCTCGAGGACTGCGACATCGCCGAGCCCGCCCCGGCGGACGGCGAGCGGGTCGGCGTCAAGGACTGGGCGACGGACCCCGAGCAGGCGGCTCGGCTGTGGGAGCTGTCGGCGCGGCTGACCGGGGTGAACGCGTTCGCGTAGCCGGACGCCGGGTCAGCCCCCGGCCGCGAACTTCCGCAGATCCGCGGTGAGACGGTCGGCGTGGGTGGCGAAGAGGCCGTGGCCGGCGTTCTCGTACACCTCGAGGGTGGCGTTCGGGGCGAGGCGCGCGGCGCGGCGGCCGGTCAGCTCGATGGGCCCGGAGGTGTCGTGGGTGCCGTGGACGACGAGCACCGGCAGGTCGAGCGCGGCCAGTTCGGGGGCGACGTCGAGTTCGGCGATCAGCTCGCCGAGGGCGACGGCGGCCCGTGCCGTGGAGCCATGGCAGCGCCGGATCATGGCCTCGACGTACGCCTCGGACAGGTCGTTGCCCGGCCGGTCCAGGGCGAAGAAGGCGTGCGCGCCGTCGGCGAAGAAGGCGGAGCGGTCGCGCCGGAAGGCCTCGGTGCCCGCCCGTATGAGCTCCGGGTCGACTCCCTCGGGGTGGTTCGCCGAGCGGGCCGGACCGGGCGCCATGCCCGCGATCAACGCCACCCGGGTCACGCGGTCGACGCCGTGCCGGGCCAGGCAGCGGACGATCTCGGCGGTGCCGAGGGAGTGCCCCACGAGCGTGACCTCGCTCAGGTCGAGATGGTCGAGCAGGCCCTGCACGTCGTCTGCGAGGCTGTCCAGGTCGAAGCCGCCCCACACGTCGTCGGAGCGCCCGTGGCCGCGCCGGTCGAAGCTCACGCAGCGATGGCCCTCCTGGGCCAGCGGCAGCATCTGGTACTCCCACATCTCGGTCCCGAAGTACAGGCTGTTCACGAAGACGATCACGGGCCCGTCGGCGGGCCCGTAGTCGACGTAGTGCAGCCGTGTGCCGTCGACGGGACTCGTGAAGTACGGCATGGATCGTTCTCCTGACGTGCTGGGGGACGCGGTGGCCGGGTGCGTCGTCCATGCTTGCGGCCCGAACCGGGGGCGTCGATTACCTCCCGGGTCATGACCGCGTCCGCCGCTCGTCAAGTCGTCGCCGCGGGTTCCTCAGTCGGACGGCTCGTCGGGTACGGGGTGGTCGGACTGACCGCTGCCCGCGCGGGGGGCGTCCTGTCGACCGGTGCCCGCCTCGTCGGTGTCGGGAACGTCGTCCGGGGTGTTCTCCGCGGGCCCGCCGGACCGGTCGGACCGGCCGGGCGGCTCGGGGTCGTCGAGGTCCCAGGGGTCCGCTCGCCCGTCGGCCTGCTGGTCCGGCGGGTCGCGCGGGATCGGCGTGCCGTTCTCGCCGGGGCCTTCGGGGCGCTGTGCGGCCACGACGTCCTCCCTTCACCGTCGCGCCGCGCCGGGCGCGGGCGACTTTCCCGGGCGGCGATCGTCCGGGCGAGGAGGCGAGTACCTCCACGGTGATCAGCGAAACGTGACGGCACGGTCGGGTGTGCGGGGGCGGAGGCGGTCGTGCGGAGACCGGTCCGGGCAGCGGCGCGGACTCGACGCGAGGCCCGGCCGGCGCGGACTCAGCGCGGGGCGCGATCCTCCAGCACCGTGCGCCAGGCGGGAGCCGGGCCGGCGGGGGTGGGCTCGGGGCGTCGGCCGCCACGGGCGAAGAAGTCGGCGAGCGGGAGGATCGCCGCGCCGACGGTGACCGCGTCGGGGCCGAGCCGCCCGAGCTCGACGGTGACCTTCTGCGCGGGGTGACGCAACGCGTACGCGGTCGCGTGGCGGCGTACGGCGGGCAGGAAGCGGGCGCCGAGCTGGAGTCCGGCCCAGCCGCCGATGAGGATGCGCTCGGGCTGGAAGAGATTGATCAGGTCGGAGAGGCCGGCGCCCAGGTACTCGGCCGTCTCCTCCAGGACCTCGAGCGCCACGGGGTCGGGGGCCTCCGCGTCCCCCAGGGGGTAGGCGGCGCTGAGCATCGCCGTCAGCGCGGTCTCCTCGTCCATGCCCTCCGGCGGCCGACCCCCCTGCTCCCGCCAGCGTTCCAGCAGCGCCTCGGCGCCGGCATACGCCTCCAGACAGCCGAGGGCGCCGCACCGGCAGCGGCGGCCCCGCACCCTTACGGTCAGATGCCCCCACTCGACGGCCCGGCCGTGCTCCACCTCGGGCGTGACGAGACAGGCGCCGACACCCGAGCCGAAGAGGACGACGACCGCGTTGTGCGCACCGCGTCCGCCGCCGAACCACATCTCGGCCTGGCCGAGGGTCTTGGCGCCGTTGTCGATGAAGTACGGCACGGTCTCGGGGAGGAGGGATCCCTCGCGCAGCAGCGCCTCCAGCGGGACGGCGTCCCAGCCGATCGTCTGGCCGTGCACGACGGCGCCCTGTTCTGGGGTGTGCTCGATGATGCCGGGGACGCCGATGCCGACCCCGAGGAGTTGTTCCGGGACGATGCCGGCGGCGCCCAGCACCTCGGCGACGCCGTCCCGGATGTGCCCGACGATCCCGTCGACCTCGTACCGCCGCTGCTCCAACGGCCTTTCCACCCGCGCGAGTTCGGTGAGGGTCAGGTCGAACAGCTCGATCCGCACCCGGGTCTCGCCGACGTCCACGCCGATCAGGTGACCGCTGGCCGGGACGACGCGCAGCAGGATGCGGGGGCGGCCGCCGTCGGAGTCGACGCTGCCGGCCTCCTCGACCAGCCCGTCGGCGACCAGGTCGGCGACGACATTGCTGACCGAGCCGGAGCTCAGGCCGGTGGTCGGGCCGAGCTCGAAGCGGCTGAGGGGTCCGTCGAAGTAGAGCCGCTGAAGCACAGCCGTACGGTTGGCCCGCCTCAGATCGCGTACCGTGCGCCCGTTCCGCCCCGTCATGTCGCTCCCCTTCGCACCCTGCCCGACCTGCAACATACCCCTGCGGGCGGCGGCACGCGACATTCCTCCAACCCTTAGTTCACGATGTGAGCTAAGAGACGCCCGCGGACTCGATCTCGTCCAGTGCCGCGAGGAGCTCCGGGGCGACCGTCTCGCGCAGCCAGCGGTCGTGATCCGCGCCGTACGCCCGCGGGATCGTCTCGATGAGCATGATCAGGTAGAGGTAGGCCCGGTACAGGGCCAGACGCAGCCGGGCGGACGGGTCGAACGCGGCGTGCCCTCCGGCCCCGCGATAGCCCTCCAGGAACGGCTCGTCCTTCTTGATGTCCCCGAGCAGCGCCAACGAGACGAAGTCCGCGAGGGGGTCGCCCCAGAACATGCGCTCGCCGTCGATGAGGCCCCCGATCCCGGGCTTTGCGCCGGCGCGGTCGACCAGGATGTTGCCCGGCCACAGGTCGAAGTGGACGAGGCGGGCGACGGTCACCTCGTCGAGGGCGTCGTACGCGGCCCGCGCGACGGCGGCCACCTCGTCGACGGGGCGGGGCAGCCAGGCGCCGTGGCTGCGGGCGTCGGCGAGGAGGGCGTCGAACATCGCCGTGAACGCCGTGCGCCAGTCGGGGGCGAGCGGGCCGAAGACGCCGGAAGGGTAGCCGAAGCCCGGCCCGGTCACCCGGTGCAGCCGGGCGACCTGACCGCCCAACTCCCTGCGCAGCTCGGCCTGTTCGGCGGGCTCCAGGGATCCGTTCCAGGGGTCGCCCGGGCACACCGTCATCAGCAGCCACTGCCCGTCGAGGGCCACCACCCGCGGTGCCGGCACTTCGGCCCGGGCCGCCCCGCGACAGAACTCCGCCTCTGCGGACAGCAGTCGGATCTCGTGGCTCAGGCCCGGCGCCGTGGGCGCGACCTTCAGTACGTAGTGGCCGCCGTCCGTCAGGCGCAGCTCCTCGACGGTGTTGTACGTGCCGCCGCCGAGCGGCCCCACGTGGGCCAGCCGGTCGGGCGGGATGCCCGCCGCCTCCAGGACGCTCCGGGCACGCTCCCAGGAATCCGTCACCCCGCCCGCTCCCTCCTGCCGGTCACCCGGCCGCGTAGACGTCCTCCACATAGCGGCCGTCCGCGATCAGCCCGTCGAGCCACGCCTCGGCGGCCGTGTCACCGGCGCCGGGTGTGCGGTCCCGGTACAGGGTACGGAACGCCTCCCGGACTCCCGGCGCCATCCGTGAACCGTCACCGCACACGTACACGCGGGCTCCGGCGGCCAGCAGCCGCCACACCTCGTCGGACTCGGCGGCGATGCGGTGCTGGACGAACATCGCCCCGTTCTCGGGAGCCGCGCTGAAGGCGGGGCGCAGCGAGACCGCTCCGGCGGCCTCGGCGGCGCCCAGCTCCCGTGCGTGCAGGAAGTCCGCGTCGGCGGCGTCGCAGCCGAAGTAGCAGAGCGCGGGCGGGAGTCGGGCCCCCGAGGCGAGGGCTGCCGTGCGGTCGGCGACGGCGCCCCGGAACGGGGCGAGACCGGTGCCGGCCGCCACCATCACCACGGGTGCCGTGTCGTCGATACGGAAGGCCTCACGGCACGACTGGACACGGGCGTACACCGTGTCGCCCGCCGTGAGACCGGCGAGATACCCGGAGCCGGTGCCCCGGTAGCGACCCCGGCCCGAGCGCGCGGGCGCCTCCAGCAGCGAGACCATCAGGTCCGCGTGTCCCGGGTCGACCGCGGGCGAGGAGGAGATCGAGTAGTGGCGGGGGCGCAGCGGGGTGAGGAGGTCGAGGAGCCGCGGCCAGTCCAGGGCGCCGCGCAGTGCCGGATGGTCCTCGATCACCTCGACGAGGGTGCGCGGGTCCCCGTCGGGGAGGGCGGCGAGGGCCGCGCGTTCGGGCGGGCAGGGGTTGGCGGCGGCCAGGAGGGAGAGCTGGGACGCGCTCGGGCGCTCCTGCACCTCGACGTGGTGGGTGAGCAGTTGACGCACCGTCATGGGCCGATCCACGGCGAGTCCGGCGCGGCTCGGGCGGGTGGCACGGATGTCCAGGACGGTGTCGAGGTCGACGCCGAGTGCCGTGGCGGCGCGTTCGACGAGCGCGCCGTAGTTCGCCGGGAGCACGGTGAGGTGGTCGGCCGTGCGGTAGGTGGTCCCCTCGGGCAGGGCGAGGCGGAGGAACCGCTTGCGGCGGGGGTGGCCGGGAGCGGTGAGGTCGTACGCCTCGGTGACCTTCATCGGCACCAGCCCGTGCCGTGCGGCGAGGGCGTCGAGCGGACCGCCGGTCAGGGTACGGACCTCGTAGGCGGCCGGGGACCGGTCGGCGGGCGCGGCGGCGGACTCGACGCCGTCGGGGTCGCCGTACCGCTCCAGCAGTGCGGTGCGCAGCCGGTCGGTGAACCCCCGTACGGCGCCGGTCAGATCACCGGAGGCGTCGGCGGCCGTGCGGTCGGTGAGCCGGGTGGCGCCGAGGTCGGCGAGGCGCTCGTCGACGCGGGTCGGGACGTGCTGGTAGGTGGCGGCCCAGTTGCGGTCACCGACGCCGAGGACGGCGTACGTCACGCCGGAGAGGTCGTGGGTCTCCTCGAGCCGGGCGGCGAACGCGGTGGCGTCGTCGGTGGGGCGGCCGTTGTAGGAGGCGGCGGTGATGACGACGGGGCGGTCGGTGGGCAGGCCGTCCGCGTAGGCGTCCAGTGGCGCCACCCGGGTGGTGCAGCCGATCTCCGCCGCCTCGTCGGCGAGTCGGTCGGCGAACTCGCGGCAGGTGCCGTAGTTGCTGCCGTGCAGGAAGAGGGCGGAGGTGCCGGGTCGGACGCGAGCGGGAAGGGCGCTCGCGTCGACCGTCGGCGCGGTTTCGGTCCGGACGGCGCCCGGCAGATCCGGGTGGACCCGGTCGGCGGGGGTGCGCGGAGAGAGGGTGAGGGTGAGGCCCTCGGGCTTGAGCGTGAGGGTCTCCTTCACCGCGAGCCGGTAGTCGGCGTGGTCGTGCGGCCGGTAGCGGTGGACGAGCATCGCCAGCAGCATGGTCGCCTCGTGGAGGGCGAACTGCCGTCCGATACAGGCGCGTTCACCGGTTCCGAACGGCTTGAAGGCGTGCACGGAACGGGCCGCCTCCGCCTCGGGAGTGAAGCGGGAGGGGTCGAACAGCTCGGGGTTGTCGCCCCAGACGGGCTGCCGGTGCAGCATCGGCGCGAGGACGACCACGGACTGTCCCGCCTTCAGCGGAACGCGTCCGCCGAGCAGGGTGTCCGCCAGCGCCTGCCGGCTGAACGCGGCCGCCGTGGGCCACAGCCGCAGCGCCTCGTTGAGCACCTGCCGGGTGTAGGTCAGCCGGCCGACCTCGTCGTACGTCGGCTCGGGGTCCGGCGTGTCGCCCCACAGGGCGTCGGCCTCGCGCTGGACGAGCCGGAGCGCGGTGGGGTGTTTGGCGAGGTGGTACAGCGCGAACGACATCGCGCCCGAGGTGGTCTCGTGGCCCGCGATCAGGAAGGTGATGACCTGGTTGCGGATGTTGGTGGTGTCGAGCGTGGTGCCGTCGGCGGGATGCCGGGCGGTGAGCATCAGCCCGAGGAGGTCGTCGTCGCCGGCACCCCCGCCGGTGCCGGAGGTGCGGGCGGCGATGACGTCGTCGACGACCTGGGCGAGGTGGTCGGCGTCGGCCTTGAAGGCCGCGTCGGCGGCGGTGTGGTCCTCGCCCGGGACGCGGGCGAGCCGGGTCATGCTCCATTCCAGGCAGCGGACCATCGACTCGACGAACGGGTGCGGCTCGTCCCGTTCGAAGGACCCGAAGTCGTAGCCGAATCCGGCGAGTCCGATGGTGTCGAGGGTCATCCGGGTCATGTCGTCGGGCACGTTCACGGGCTGCCCGGCGCGGGCGGCGCGGTCCCAGGTGTCGATGAGCCTGCGGGCCACCTTCAGCATCGCCGGGTGGTAGGAGCGCATCGAGCCGAGCGCGAAGGCCGGCATGAGGATGTCGTGCGCCTTCGCCCAGTTGGGCTCGTCGTCGTAGGCGGTGAACAGACCGTCGGAGGCGAACTCGCGGACGTTCTCCAGGGCGGGCCCGACGTGCTTGCCGAAGCGCCGCTCGTCGGCGAGGTCGGTGACCAGGTCGAGGTCGGCGACGAAGAGCGTGTCCCGCCCGTGCAACCGCCGCACGAACAGCGGCCCGTGCTCCCGCATCAGTTCCATGGCCTGCTGGATGGGGGTCCGGCCTGGGCCGGTGGCGGTGATGTCGACGAGGGGGAGGTCGGTAGGGGTGTCGGTGGTGTGCGGGCGCAGCGCGGTGGGGGGCATGGCGCGACAACTGCCTTTCGCTGAACGGACGTACCGCACTCCAGCGTGGTCCACCCGGTTGCCGGGGCCGTGCCGCCGGACTACATGTTCGTGCAGCGGAAAGGGCACGTGAGGGGTTGCGGAGGTGCCCTGCGACGGTTATTAGGCTGGGCCGATGACCTTCATCCCGACCGTGCTGTCCATCGCCCTGGACGAGACCTCGGACCCTGCGCTGCGACCGCTGCCCAGGGAGGTGGCGGCGCTCCTCGACGAGGTCGGTGCGCCGCCCCGGCTGGTCGCTCATCTGCGGGCCGTCCACGACGTCGCGGCCCGGCTCGTCGACTGGGTCGGACGGCACTGCCCGGCGCTGGCCGTGGACCGGGAGGCGGTGCTGTTCGGTGCGGCCACGCACGACATCGGCAAGACCCTGCACCCCGATGAGCTGTCCGGCCCCGGCGCCCGGCACGAGGCGGCCGGACGGGAGCTGCTGCTGGCCCACGGGGTGCGCCCCGAGGCGGCGCGGTTCGCCGGGACGCACGCCTCCTGGGGGACGCCGGGCGTGGCCGTGGAGGATCTGCTGGTGAGCCTGGCCGACAAGGTGTGGAAGAACAAGCGGGTGGCCGACCTGGAGGACCTGGTGGTGGCCGAGCTGTCGCGAGCGGGCGGACGGCCCGTCTGGCAGGAGTTCCTGGACCTCGACGAGTTCCTCACCGGCCTCGGTGAGGGCGCGGACCTGCGGCTGGCCTGGCAGGCGGCGCATCCCGTCCATGGGTGAGCGGGCCGAGCGGGACGCCGTGGTGTGGCGCAATCGCGCACTGCTGCTCTTCGACCGGGTGTCGGTGCCGGTCGCGGTGTGCGATGTGTACGGCGCCGTCCTGCTGGCCAATCCGGCCATGGCGGCGGAGTGCGGGACGAGTCCGGGGCGGCTGCGCGGGCGGGAGGTGCTGGAGCTGTTCCGGCCGCAGGAGGCGACCCAGGTGGAGCGGATCGCCGAGGCGCTGCGGCTGCGGCACCGCTCGCGCTACCAGGTGTCGGTGTGCTGGCAGCCGTCCGGAGCCGTGGAGCGGTACGGGGAGCTGACGGCGGACCCGGTGAGCGACAGCGTCGAGGCGACTCCCGCGCTGCTGGTGATGCTGCGCGTCCTCGGCGAACGCGCACCGCGCCCCGAGGCGCCCCCGGTCCGCGTCACGCCGGTCGAGGCGCGGATCCTCGCACTGCTCGCCGGGGGCGCCACGACGGCCCGCGCCGCCCGCGAGACCGGCCTCACCCGGGACGGCGTGACCTATCACCTGCGGCGCCTGTCCACACGCTGGGGCGCGGCCAACCGTACGGAACTGGTCGCCCGCGCCTATGCGCTGGGAGTGCTGGCGGCAGAGGCGTGGCCGCCCGCGCCGGCCGGCGACACGTAGGCCGACGCGCAGGCGCAAGGCCGCCCGTCGCGTCGTCCCCCTCAGGACGCGCGCGGGGACCAGCGCGGGTCGCGGCCGAGGAAGGCCAGCAGGGTCGCCGACCGGTCGTGGCCGTCCGGGGTCTCCCGCGCCGGGGCGAAGACCTTGAACGAGTCGCGCAGATGGTCCACGAGGTGTTCCGCCGTCGGCCCGATCCCTTCGGCCGTCCCGGCCGGCAGGGGGCGGTCCTGGCCGGTGGCCACGGCGATGTCCCAGGCGTGCACGGCCGCGTCCATCGCGGCGGCGCCGATGGCGAGGGGCAGCGGCAGCGGGCCCAGCGGGGTCGGCACCTGCTCGGTGTCCGCGGGCAGCCCGGCGTACGCCTCGGCCACCGCGTCCAGCACCTTCGCCAGCTCGGCCGCCGGGTCGCCGTCGAGCGCGTCGGCCGGGTGGAACGGGTCGCTGTCGGGCCGGCCGCCGGTGAGCGCGAGGCCGTAGCCCTGCTGGTCGATGCGGGCGTGGTTGAGCACCTGGCGTACCGTCCACGCGTCGCACGGCGTCGCCGCGCCCCACTGCTCGTCGCCGACCGCCGCGACCACCTCCCGCAGGTAGGCGTGCGCCCCCGTGAGGACCTCGATGCCCGGCGTGCCCACCCCGTCGGCCCGGTCGGCCGTGACCGCCTCTTCCGCCCCGGCTGCCTTGTCCACCATGGAGCTTCCCCCTCCGTTTCACGTAGCCGGCGTCTTCCCCGGCTGATGAGAACAATCTAGGCTCGCTTGCGGACAGTTACGGTCCTCAATACGGCCGATCGAGGCAGCCGGTCGCCCGTCGCGTGTCGCGAGGTGGTGAAGAAACGTTCGAGGCCGCGGGGGAAGGGGAACTGGACTGTCGATGCAAGAAGAAGTACGTGAGCGAGCGGCACCGCTCGTGCGATTGGTGCAGCGCCACCGGGAACCCGTCGTCGTCCAGGCACTGCGGGCCGCCACAGCGGCGACGATCGCCTATGTCATCGCGCTGCGCCTGAGCCCCGAGGCGCTGCCCCTCACCGCGCCGCTGACCGCGCTGCTCGTCGTCCAGGTCACCCTGTACGCGACGCTCACCAACGGGATCCGCCGGGTGAACGCCGTGGTGGCCGGTGTGCTCGTGGCCATCGCCTTCAGCCTTCTGGTGGGCCTGACCTGGTGGAGCCTCGCGCTGCTGATCGTGGCCTCGCTGGGGGTGGGGCATCTGGTGCGGGTGGACGAGTACGTCCCCGAAGTGGCGATCAGCGCCATGCTGGTGCTGGGCGTGACCACCGTCGGGGACACGGCGTGGGCGCGTGTGGTGGAGACGCTGATCGGCGCGTTCGTCGGGCTCGGCTGCAATCTGCTGCTGCCGCCACCGGTGTGGGTGGAGGAGGCGGGCGAGTCGATCGAGGGGCTGGCCCGTCGGCTGCGCCAGCTGATGCTGCGCATCGGCGAGGAGGCCTCGGACCGCACCCCGGTGGAGCAGGCGGCCGCCCGGCTGCACGAGGCGCGCCGCCTGGACCACGACATCGTCCGGGTGGACGCGGCCCTGCGGCAGGCCGAGGACAGCCTGCGGTTCAATCCACGCGTACGCGAGGGGCTGCTGCACCGGGTGGTGCTGCGCACCGGTCTGGACACGCTGGAGATCTGCACGGTCGTGCTGCGGGTGCTCGCCCGGACCCTCACCGATCTCGCCAAGGTGCGTGAGCCGGAGCCGCTGTTCCCGGCCGGGATCGGCGAGGTCGTGGAGCGGCTGCTGTCCGAGATCGCCGACGCGGTGGTCAGCTTCGCGGTGCTGGTGACCACGAGTGTCAGCCCCAACGCGGACGCCGCCGAGGAGCGGCTCACCGCCGAGCTGCGGCAGGCCGCGGCCACCCGCGACAAGCTCGCCCAGCTGCTGCTGGAGCAGCTCCAGCACGACGCCCGCCAGTGGCAGCTGCACGGCGCGGTGCTGACCGAGGCCACCCGCATCATCGACGAGCTCGACACCGAGCACCGCTCCCGCCGTCTCCTGGAGGAACTGGACCGCAACAGCCGTGAGCAGCGGGACCGGATGCCACGGCTGAACCGGCTGCGCGAGCGCCTGGGCGTGCAGGACGAGCTGTGGCGGAACCGTACGGGGTTCGGCCGGCGTTCTTCGTGAGTCGACCCCGGACGGGGTCGTGGGGCGCCGTCCGGTGACCTGGACCCGTGGCAACCGCCTGGCCGCCCGCCCGATCCTCGGCGCACCCGTCCGTCCGCTGCGCCGAGGGGTCCGCTTTTGCGTTCGACGGCCCGTCCGGGTCAAGGTGGCTGTCACGGCGGAGGCGTACGACGACCTGAGGTGCGGGCATGGGCAGTGGGACGGAAGCGGCGCGCTGGGGTTCCTCCCGGCCCGGGCGAAGCCGAGAGCTCGGCGGAGGCTGGAGCAGGCGCCGCTTCGTCGGGATGCTCGGCGGCGCGGCCGCCGCGTCGGCCCTCGCCGGGTGCGGCAGCGACGGCGACAACGGTGGCCCGGCGGAGTCCCGGGAAGCACCGCAGGCCGCGCCGCCCGGGCAGCCCTCGTCGTCGACGTCCGCCGCCCCGGAGCCCTCGCGGAGTTCCTCCGGTCCCCGCCCCCTCTACCTGGGCACCTACACCTCCGCCCAGGGCGGCGGGAAGGGCATCGGGGTCGCCTCGTACGACCCCGCCTCGGGGCGGATCACCGGCCGGGAGACGATCACCGGTGTCCAGGACCCCTCGTATCTCGCGGTGCACCCGGACGGCGGAACGCTGTACGCGGTCAACGAACGCGAGCGGGGCGCGGTGACCGCCGTGCGGCTGTCCGACGGGAAGGTGCTGGGCAGCCGGCCGACGGGCGGGGCGCACACCTGCCACCTGTCGGTCCATCCGGGCGGGCGGTGGCTGCTGAGCGCCGACTACGGCTCGGGCAGCGTGGCCGTGCACCCGATCGACGCCTCGGGGGCGCTCGGCGAGCGCACCGACCGGGTGACGCACAGCCGTCCGGCGCCCCGGTCGGGCCAACAGGGGCCGCACGCGCACCAGTTCATCACGGCTCCGGACGGCGGCCATGTCCTCGCCGTCGACTTCGGCACGGACACGGTGTACAGCTACCGCCTGGACCAGCAGGCCGGGACGCTCACGGAGGTCGCGCAGGCGCACACCCGGGCGGGCGCCGGTCCGCGCCACCTCACGTTCCATCCCGGTGGCCGGTACGCCTATCTCGCCGACGAGGCGGACGACACGGTCGCGGTCTGCGCGTACGAGCCGTCGAGCGGCCGGCTGACGATCGGGAGGCCGCAGTCCACGGGTTCGAAGGCGGACACCAACTACCCGGCGCAGCTGGCGGTTACACCGGACGGCGCGTACGCCTTCCTCGCCAACCGCGGCGACAACACCCTCGCCCGCTACGCGGTGGAGGCGGACGGGTCCCGGCTGCGGCTGCTCGGCACGGTGCCGGTGGAAGGCGACTTCCCCCGGCAGATCGCCCTCTCGCCCGACGGCGGCCTGCTGTTCGCGGCCAACCAGCGCTCCGGCACGGTCAGCGTCTTCCGGGTGGACGGCACCGACGGTGAACTGCGCCTCGCGGGCGAGCCGTTCGCGTCACCCGTCGCCGTCTGTGCGCTGCCGCTGTAGGGCTCGGGGACAGGCGGCGGCGGCCGCCTGGGTGAGCAGGACGTGCATGCGCTCGGTGAGCTGGCCGACGTCGTCGGCGGGCGCGTGGAAGGGCAGGCGTACGTCGCCGTGGGCGCGGGCGCGCTCGACGCGCAGCGTCAGTCCGTGCCGGTCGACGGCGAGCGGCTGGACCCGGACGGCGCCGTGCAGGCTGTCCCGCCGGACGAGCCGGGTGAGCCGCTCCACCGCGTCCGGGTGGGCGTCGGCGAGATGCGTGAGCAGCTGCGCCTCGGCTGTGGCGAGCGGGTCGGGCTCGGCGCCGGCGAACTCCTCGAGGTCGACGACGACCGCGCCGGTGGACTCTTTGAGCACGACGCGGGTGGCGTGGAAGGCGAGGTGGCCCTCCTCGGGGGTGAACCAGCCGGCCAGCCAGAGCCGGGCACGGATACGGCCTCGTACCGGAACGGGCGCCACGTCCGCGAACTCCAGCACGGCGGACGGCTCGCCGCGCGGCGCGCAGATCGCGGCCGTGAGCAGGGCGCTGTCCTCGGGCACGTGCAGGATCACCCGGCCGTCTTCGTCGACGGTGTGCGCACCGACGAACTCCTCGCGCCCGCCGTCCGCGGTCACCGCGCAGGACCATGAGGCCGCGAGTACCGAACGGGCCCGTTCGGCAGCGGCAGGCACGGCCGCCCAGCTCAGGCTGTCACCCATCCCAAATCCTCCTTAGGTAAGCCTTGCCTAACCTATCGGAGATCCGGGTGTTCGCCAACCACGACCGCACCATGCCGGACCCGGGCGTCGGCCGCCGGACCTCGGGAGCGAGGACGCGGCCGTCACGTCCATGATCACGCCGGGCCTGCGATGACCCCCAGCAGCGCCCGCGCGCACAACTCCCCCACCTGTTCCCGTGACAGGTCCGACCCCCGCAGCCACTCCAGGCAGACCGCCGTCGTGAACGCCAGCCAGCCGCGCACCGCCAGCCGGACGTCGGGGCGTCCCTCGAAGACCGGGCCGAACTCCGGGTCGGCGCCGAGCGCCGCCAGGATCTGCCGCTCCTGTGCCGCGAGCGCCCGCCGGTAGACCCGGCGCACGGCCTGGTCGCCGGAGGCGTCGGCACGGTGGAACGCCCGATAGCCGTGGGCGTGGGCCGCCACGTACGCCAGGTAGGTGTCGAGGCCGGACGCCAGCTGTTCGCGGACCGGGATGCCGGGAACCGCCGCCGTCATACGCAGCATCCGCTCGCTCTCGCGCTCCACGACCGCCGCGAAGAAGTCCCGCTTGGTGGGGAAGTAGTGGTACAGCAGCCCACGGGAGACCCCGGCGATCTCGGCGACCTGCTCGATCCACACGTCGTCGTACGGGCTCTCCGAGAACAGCCGCGCGCCGACCGACAGGAGCTGCTCCCTGCGCTCCTCGGTGCTGAGTCGGCGCCGGGTGCGCTCACCCTGGTTCGCGGCCATCCCCGCACTTTACTTGACGCCGGTTCAACAGCGGCACCAGACTGAGCCCGCTATTGAACCCACGTACAACATGCTCAACCTGCCGCTGCATCAAGGGAGATCGCGTCATGGCGGAGACGACGGGGACGACGGGTGGACCGGCCTCGACGGAAACGACGGGGGACCCCCTGCCGAAGGGGTTCCGCAGCGCGGAGCTCGGGTGGCCCGAGCTCGAGCGCATACCGCATCCGCCGCGCCGGCTCCCCCTGCTCGGCGACGTTCTGGGCGCGAGCCGGCGCACGCCCCTCCAGGACTCCCTGCGGTACGCCGGGCAGCTGGGGCCGATCTTCCGCCGAAAGGCGTTCGGCCGGGAGTTCGTGTTCGTCTGGGGCTCCGGACTGGCCGCCGACATGGCGGACGAGACACGGTTCGCCAAGCATGTGGGGCTGGGCATCGCCAATCTGCGGCCCGTCGTCGGGGACGCCCTGTTCACGGCGTACAACCACGAGCCGAACTGGCAGCTGGCCCACGACGTCCTGGCCCCGGGGTTCAGCCGGGAGGCGATGGCGGCCTACCACCCGATGATGCTGGACGTGGCGGACCGGCTCACCGGCCACTGGGACCGGGAACTGGCCGCGGGCCGGGCGGTGGACGTGCCCGGTGACATGACCAAGCTGACCCTGGAGACGATCGCCCGCACCGGCTTCGGGCACGACTTCGCGTCCTTCGAACGCGCCCGGCCGCACCCCTTCGTGACGGCGATGGTGGGCACCCTCAGCTACGCGCAGCGCCTCAACACCGTGCCCTCCCCCGCCCTGCTGCGGCGGGCCACGCGCCGCAACGAGGCCGACATCGCCTATCTGAACCGCACGGTCGACGAGCTGGTGCGGGCCCGCCGCGACGGCGGCGGCGGGGACGGCGACCTGCTGGACCGGATGCTCGACACCGCCCATCCCACGACGGGCGAACGGCTGTCGGCGCAGAACGTACGCCGTCAGGTCGTCACCTTCCTGGTCGCCGGCCACGAGACCACCTCGGGCGCGCTCTCCTTCGCCCTGCACTATCTGTCCCGCCATCCCGAGATCGCGGCCCGCGCCCGCGCCGAGGTGGACCGGGTGTGGGGGGACGCCGCCGTGCCGGGGTACGAGCAGGTCGCGAAGCTGCGATACGTCCGCCGGGTCCTCGACGAGGCGCTGCGGCTGTGGCCGACTGCGCCCGCGTTCGCGCGCGAGGCCCGGGCGGACACCGTGCTGGGCGGGGAACACCCGATGCGGCGGGGCGCGTGGGCGCTGATCCTGACGGCCATGCTGCACCGGGACCCCGAGGCGTGGGGGCCGGACGCCGACCGGTTCGACCCGGACCGCTTCGACGCGGCGGCCGTACGCGCGCGTGCCCCGCACACCTTCAAACCGTTCGGTACCGGGGCGCGGGCCTGCATCGGACGGCAGTTCGCGCTGCACGAGGCGACGCTGGTGCTCGGGCTGCTGCTGCGCCGCTACGAGCTGCGGCCGGACCCGGCGTACCGGCTGCGGGTCACGGAACGGCTGACGCTGATGCCGGAGGGACTGCGGATGCACCTGGTCCGCCGCACACCGGCGCAGGCGCCGACGCCGTCCGGTGGGCCGGTCGGCGAGGAGCGCGCGGCGACGGCGCCCTCAGAGCCGCGCTGTCCAGTGCGCGGGGCGGGTGACTGACTCCGGCAGCCTGGTGCCCGCGCTCCCCCGGGCCGCGTTCAGCTGCGGTTGGGTCAGGAAGAACGCGCCGGTCAGATCGGCGTCGGCGAGGCCGGTGTCGCGCAGATCCGCGCCGATCAGATCCGCCCCGCGCAGATCCGCGCCGGTGAGGTCGGCGGCGATCAGACAGGCGCCGCGCAGGTTCGCGCCCCGCAGGTCGGCGCCCCGGAGACGGGCGCCCATCAGGTCGGCGCCCCGGCGTTCCTTCTTGCGCCCGGGGATACCCGCCCGGGCCAGCTCGCTGGTCTTCAGCAGCAGCGCGTTGACGTCCTGACGGTGCGCCGGGACGTCGAGGGCGATCAGCTCGTCCGGGGACAGCCGGGTGAGTTCCTCGGTCTTCGCCAGGCTCCGGCGCAGCTCGCCGTGGATCGGGCGGGCGGCGGGGAGGCCGAGCGCCTCGGTGAGATACCAGAGGAGTTCGTGGAGCTGCCGGACGACCGGGAACACCTCGGACATCCGGCGGGCTTCCTCGGGCGCGGCCGTACGCCGGTCCCGGCCGCCGAAGGTGAGCTGCGAGACCTTCTGTCCGGCGCCGAAACAGTCGTAGACCGTGCAGCCGGTGAAGCCGCTCTGCCGCAGTCGCGCGTGGATCCCGCAGCGATGGTCCTCACCGAGGTTGGGGCACTCCCTGCCCGCGGGCTTGTCGATCGCGAAGTCCGCGGAGCGGGCGAAGGGCAGCGCCACGCAGCACAGGCCGAAACAGTTCTCGCAGTCGCCGCGCAGTCCGGTCCGGTCCACCGTCTTGTCTTGCATGCCGTTCAGCCTACTGACCTGCCGCACTAGCGGTTGAACAGCTCGAACGCCACGGCCGGCCGGCCGCCGAACCGTTCGCCCACCGACTTCGCCACCCCGGTCAGGAATCCCCGTACATAGCTCTCCGGCTCCTCGTCGGTCAGCGCCTCGATGTAGGCGCGGTGTTCGAGCAGCGAGCCCACCGCCCGCTCCAGTCCCGCCGACGCGTCCACGGCGTGGGTGGGCGTCGCGGAGCCGGCCACCGCGACCCAGCGCACGCCGTTCCAGGGCTCCAGGCCCTGGTCTCGAAGTTCCGGGAAGATCCAGCGGTTCCCCGCGTCCCCGGCCGCGTCGAGGGTGGCGCGGCCGACCGCGACATGGTCGGGGGTGTTCCAGGCGACCCCGCCCCAGGTGTCGCGGTGGTTGAGGGTGATCACCAGTTCGGGGCGGTGCCGGCGGATCGCGGCGGCGATGTCCCGGCGCAGGCCGGGACCGTACTCGACGACGCCGTCCCGGTGGTCCAGGAACTCGACCGTCGACACGCCCACCACGGCGGCACTGGCCCGCTGCTCCCGCTCGCGCAGCGGACCGCACTCGGCGGGCGCGATGGTGTCGATGCCCGCCTCGCCCCGCGTCGCCAGCACATAGGCGACCTCGCGGCCGCCGTCGGTCCAGGCGGCGACGGCCGCGGAGCACCCGTACTCGAGGTCGTCCGGGTGCGCCACCACGGCCAGGGCGCGCCGCCAGTCCTCGGGCATGGGCTGGAGCTGGGTGATCGTCGGCTCGGTCATGCCCGCAGACTAACCGGTGACGAAGGGGTCACGCCTCGTCACGGGCGAGGGCGAGCAGCCGGTCCAGGACGCGGGGGCCGCCGGCCCGGACGCCGTCGTGTTCGAACTCGTCGGTGACCCAGGTGCGCAGGCCGCGGATGGCGCGGGCGGTGCGCAGGGAGTGGGCGGTGTCGACGTACAGGTCGTCGTGGTAGATCGCCGCCGCGACCGGGACCTCGTTGGCGGCGAGACGCGCCGAGTCGTACAGGGGCGGCCAGTCGGTGCGGGCGGCGAGGAGTTCGGCGGTCTCGCGGAGCGGGCGCAGCGCGGGGTCGGTGTCGAACATCCAGGGGTGGACCGTCTCGCCGGTGAGCAGCAGCGGTCCGTCGCCGGTGAGCGTCTTCGCCGCGTCGAACTGCGGGAACTCGGCGCGCACCCGGTCGGCGGCCCAGGCGGTGGGGCGGCCGTCCTGGCCGTAGATCGCCTCGTGGACCAGGGCGTAGAGGGGGTGTCCGGCGTAGGAGAGCTGGCTCTGCATCTCCTCCTGGAAGGCGTCGGAGAGCGCCGGGCCGTGCGGGGTGGGGACGAAGGCCTCTTCGAGAAGGTGGTGCAGGCGGTGGCTGCCCTCGCCGCCGCCGAGGAGGATGCCGAGCGTCTGGAAGGCCGGGGCGGTGAGGCGGTAGCCGTTCGGGAGGGTCACCTCGTGGTGGAGGAGGTGGTCGGCGATACGGCGGACACGGTCGACGTCCTGCGGGTAGCGGGCATAGTGCGCGGCGGCCTTGCGCTCCATGCGCGGGTAGGCGGCGCGGTACACGTCGTCGGCATGCGCGTCGAGAGCGGGCAGACCGCCGGTGATCAGGGCGGCGGCGAGGCCCTCGGGGGCGAGGGAGAGGTAGGTGACCGTGCAGAAGCCGCCGAAGCTCTGGCCGAGGACGGTCCAGGGGGCGCCGCCGGTGATCTCGCGACGGATCAGCTCGCAGTCGCGGACGATGGAGTCGGCGCGGAAGTGTGCCAGGTAGTCGGCCTGTTCCGCCGGGCCGCCGCGCAGCGGGAGCGTCTGGCGGTTGGCCGGGGTGGAGTGGCCGGTGCCCCGCTGGTCGAGAAGGAGGACGCGGTACTCCTTCAGCGCGCGCCCGAGCCAGGCCGGTCTGCCGACGAACCGGTTGGCGCCGAAGCCGGGGCCGCCCTGGAGATAGAGCAGCCAGGGCAGGTCCTGGTCCGCCTTTTCGCTCGCGACGACCTCGCGGGCGTAGAGCCCGATCGTCTCCCCGTCCGGGTCGGCGTGGTCGAGGGGGACGGTGAAGCGGCGGTCGGTGAGGACGACGCCGGGCTGGCGGTAGCTGACGGACAACGGAGGCTCCCGGGACGATCGGTGTACGGGCCGCGTCCCAGTTCAGCACATGTCCGGGCGGTGCAGGAGCCCGGGGGATCATGAACAGCTACTGAACGGGCACTCAGCACGGTTACTGAACCGTCGCTCAGCGCGCCGAAAGACTGGACCTGCGCACCACCAGCTCCGGCTGGAGCACCACCCGCCGGTGTTCGTGCCGGCCGGCGCCCGCCCCTCCCGCCCCTCCTTCTTCGGTCTCCTCCAGCAGCATCTCGGCGGCCAGCGCGCCCATGGTGACGGCGGGCTGCCTGACCGAGGTGAGGGGGACCGCCGCGGCGGCCGCGAACTCGATGTCGTCGTACCCGACGATGGCCAGGTCCTCCGGCACCTTCACCCCCGCCGAGTACATCGCCTGGAGCACACCGAGGGCGAGCAGGTCGTTGGCGCAGAACACGGCGGTCGGGCGGCGGTCGCCGAGGCCCAGCAGGCGGGCGCCCGCGTCCCGCCCGGCGGCCACGTCGAGCCGTTCGGTGGGCAGCTCACGCAGGCACTCCGGGCCGAGTCCCGCCTCGGCGAGCGCGTTCAGGGCCCCGGTGCGGCGGTCGCGGACCTGGGTGAAACCGGGCGGGCCGCTGACATAGGCGATCGAGCGGTGTCCGGCGTCGATCAGATGCCGCACGGCGAGCGCGCCGCCCGCCACGTCGTCCACCGAGACCGAGCACTCGGTGGTGCCCTCGGAGACGCGGTCCACGAGGACGAAGGGGATGCCGTGCCGGCGGAAGGAGGCGATGTTGCGGCCGGTCGCGTCGGCCGGGGTGAGCAGCACGCCCCGCACCCGCTGCTCGGCGAAGAGCGACAGGTACTCGGCCTCCTCGCCGGCGCTCTCGGCGCTGTTGCAGACCATCACGCCGAGGCCGGCGTCGCGGGCGGCCCGCTCGGCGCCGCGGGCGACGTCCACGAAGAAGGGGTTGCCCATGTCGAGGACGAGCAGCCCCATGATCCGGCTGCGTCCCGCGCGCAGCTGACGGGCGGACTCGCTGCGCACATAGCCGAGCCGGTCTATCGCCGACAGCACGCGCGCCCGGGTCTCGGTGGCGACGGTGTCGGGGCGGTTGATGACGTTGGAGACCGTACCGACGGAGACTCCGGCGGCACGGGCGACGTCCTTGATTCCCACCGGCTGGGCCATGAGGCGGGGACCTCCAGGTGAACGGGGTACGGCGGGACGGCCTTCACATTACCGTCATCCCGCCGCACCCCTGTCCGGGTGCGGGTACGGGTCATGCGGGCAGTGCGAAGTCGATGACGTGGAGCGCCGAGGGGGTCGTCCCGCTCGACTTCTCCTGGTACATGAACGACAGCACGTTGTCGGCCTTGACGCGCAGTTCGTCGATCACGACCTCGCCGAAGGCGTTGAGGCCGCTGCCGTCGAAGAGCACCGTCCAGTCCGTGTAGCCGGAGGCCTTGGAGGCGCCGGCGATCCGGCCGAAGGGGAAGATCGCGTACGCGTTGTCGTACTTGTCCAGGACCAGCTTGGTGCGCTGGCTGGACCCGAGGACGACGGGGATCTCCGTCTTCTGCCAGCTCCCGGAGGAGTTCTTGCGCAGATGGAAGGCGCGGCCGTTGGCGGTGCGGTCGCTGACGTAGTTGGTGGTGCACTGGCCGAAGCGGCCGGGGACGTAGCTGATGATCGCGTGCGGGAGGCCGGTGGAGTCGGTGGCCTGGCTCTCCTGGTTCATCAGGGAGTGGTCCGGGTTGAGCGCGTCCACGACGAGTCCGGCGTCCGTGACGGCGACCTTGTCGGAGCCGCCCGTGGTGCCGACGACGGTGCCCGCGTTGTTGAGCCAGGTGCGGCCGCGGTCGGTGGAGTGGACGTAGCCGGTGTCGTGGTTGGTGATGCCGCCGCTGGAGCACATCACGGCGCCGTTCTGCTCTCGCCAGGTGAAGAAGGAGTGCAGCCGGCCGTTGACGTCGTAGTCGATGCCGTGCAGGTACATGTTGCGGACGGTCGAGGTGCCGTGCTCGCTGGTGTAGGTGCCGGTGGAACTGGACCACTCGCCGAGGTTCGTCCAGGTCGAACCGTCGTACTCCGCGAGGGCGTTGCGGCCGTTGCCGGAGATGCCGACCCGGTAGCTGAGCTGGAGCCTGCCCTCGGGGGTGGCGACGAACTGCGGGTAGGTGAACTGGGTGGTGAGCGCGAGGCCGTCGAGGGTGGTCTGTACGGCGCCGAAGACGGACGACGTCCAGGAGGTGGTCGCCGGGTTGTCCAGGAGCCCGGCAGCCGACTTCAGGTAGAAGAAGCCGTCGCTGTGGGAGTCCATGTTGAGGTGGAGACGGCCGTCGACCTTCGAGACGCCCATGGAGATGACGTTGTGCGAGTCGCCGGCCTTGAGCTGGTGCGAGAGGGTGACGGTGGACCAGGTGGTGCCGCCGAGGACGCGGCGGGCGACGACGGCGTTCTTGGTGGAGGTGTACCAGGCGGCGTACTGGTAGCCCTTGTAGGTCAACAGGCCGTTCTTCTGGAACGAGTTGTTGTTGACCAGGCCGTCGTAGGACACGAAGAACACGGCCGTGGCGTCGAGTTGGGTGGTGGCCTTCTTGGTGACCGAGGGGCCGGGGTCTGCGGCGCGGGCGGTGCCGGCGGCGAGGACGGGGGACGCCGCGGCACTGAGGAGAGCGCCGGCCAGCAGGGTGCGTCGTCTCATCTCGGGGGGACTCCATCGTCTGCGAGAGCGGGAAGCAGAGGGAACAGCGGGGAACAGCCGGGAACAGCGGGGACGGGACGGGGTGTCAGGCGAGGTGGAACACTTCGGTGAGAGGCTTCATCGCCTCGTCGGGGCGGGCTCCGTCGAGGGACTCGAAGAACGGGGCCATCTCCGCCTGCCAACGGGCGTTGACGTCGGTGGCCTCCATGCCGGCCTGGGCGGCGGCGAAGTCCTCGGTCTCCAGATAGCCGACGAGCAGGCCGTCGTCTCTCAGGAACAGGGAGTAGTTGTGCCAGCCGGTGGCCGAGAGAGCTTCCAGCATCTCCGGCCACACGGCGGCATGGCGTTCGCGGTACTCGGCGAGCCGGTCCTGACGGACCTTGAGCAGGAAACAGACGCGCTGCATGAAGTACCGCTCCTCCGTGGGGGGTTGAGGTGACCGGCGACTAGAAGTTGAACTGGTCGATGTTCTTGGCGTCGAACACGGTCGGCTTGCCGAGGCTGATCACGCCGTCCTTGCCGATGGTGTACGTGGTGCCGCCGGCCTTGAAGGTCTCACCCTCCGCGCCGGTGATCTGGCCCGAGACCAGCGCCACCGCCGTCTGGGCGGCCAGCGCGCCGAGCTTCGCCGGGTCCCACAGCTCGAAGGCGTCGACGGTGCCGTTCTTGACGTAGGTGCGCATGTCGTTCGGGGTGCCGAGGCCGGTCAGCTTGACCTTGCCCTTGTACTTGGAGCCCGACAGGTACTGGGCGGCCGCCTTGATGCCGACAGTGGTCGGGGAGATGATCCCCTTCAGGTTCGGGTACTCCTGGAGCAGGCCCTGGGTCTGCTGGAAGGACTTCTGGGCGTCGTCGTCGCCGTACGCGACCTTGACGAGCTTGATGTCCTTGTACTTGGCGTCCTTCAGCTCGTCCTTCATGAAGTCGATCCAGGTGTTCTGGTTCGTCGCGGTCTGCGCGGCGGACAGGATCGCGATCTCGCCCTTGTAGCCGATCTGTTCGGCGAGCAGCTGCACCTCGGTACGGCCCAGGTCCTCGGCGGACGCCTGCGAGACGAAGGCGTTGCGGCACTCGGGGTTGGTGTCCGAGTCGTAGGTGACGACCTTGATCTTGTTGCTCATGGCCTGCTTGAGCGCGGTGCACAGGGCGCCCGGGTCCTGGGCGGACACGGCTATCGCGTCGACCTGCTGCTGGGTCAGCGTGTTGACGTAGGAGACCTGGCCGGAGGTGTCGGTGCCGCTGTTGGTGCCGACCTCCTTGTAGCTGGAGCCCAGCTCCTTCAGAGCCGCCTCGCCGCCCTTGTCGGAGCTGGTGAAGTAGGGGTTGTTGACCTGCTTGGGCAGGAAGCCGACGGTCAGGCCCTTCTTGGTGGCCGCGTTCGGGTCGGCCTTGCCGGCCGAGGCGGCCGCGCCGGTGCTCTCGTTCTTCACGTCCTCCTTGGTCGTGCCGCCGCAGGCGGTGGCGGCGAGCGCGAGGGAGGAGACGGCGGCGAGGGCCGCACAGGCACGACGGAGGGATGACTTGCGCATCACGGGGTTCCTTTACGAGGGTGAGCGAAGTGGAGTTAAGCCGTCGGAGTCGGGGCCGTGGCTCTACGGCCCGCCCGTGCGACGGAGATCTGCCGTGCGACCCGGGGGCCGAGCACGGAGACGACGAGCAGGACGCCGGTGACGACGATCTGCGACTGGGCGGAGACGTCCTGGAGGCTCATCACGTTCTGCGCGGCGCCGAGCAGGAAGACTCCCGCGATCGCGCCGCCGAGCGTGCCCTTGCCGCCGTCGAAGTCGATGCCGCCGAGCAGGACGGCCGCGATGACGGAGAGTTCGAGGCCGGTGGCGTTGTCGTAGCGGGCGCTGGCGTAGTGCAGGGCCCAGAAGATGCCGGTGAGGGAGGCCAGCAGGCCGGTCACCGTGAACAGGATCAGCTTGTGCCGCCGGACCCGGATGCCGGCGAACCGGGCGGCCTCCTCGCTGGCGCCGATCGCGAACAGCGAGCGGCCGAACGGGGTGGCGTGCAGGACGACCACGGCGATCGCGAGCAGGACGACGAAGGGCAGGAAGGCCTGCGGGAGGAAGGTGTCCCCGAGCCGGCCGGCCGCGAAGTCCAGGTACTGGGTGGGGAAGTCGGTGACCGCGTCGGAGCCGAGCACGATCTGCGCGATGCCCCGGTAGGCGGCCATGGTGCCGATGGTGACGGCCAGCGAGGGGAGCCCGAGGCGGGTCACGAGCAGGCCGTTGACCAGCCCGCACACCACACCGAGCAGCAGGCAGATCGGGATGATCGCCTCGATCGTCAGCCCCTGGTTCCACAGGGCGCCCATCACCGCGCCGGACAGCCCGGCGGTGGAGGCGACCGACAGGTCGATCTCGCCGGCGACGACCAGCAGGGTCATCGGCAGCGCGATGAGCGCGATGGGCAGGGTGTTGCCGATCAGGAACGACAGGTTGAGGGCGTTGCCGAAGCCGTCCACGAAGGAGAACGAGAACAGCAGCAGGACGATCAGGAGGGCGCCGACGACCGTGTCCCAGCGGACGGCGCGGGTGAGCGACTCAGGCATGGCCGGCGTCTCCCTTCTTGACGGTGGTCTTCACGGGGGCGGTGGTGGTCCGGGCCGCGGCCGACTTCTTCTTCAGCGCGGACGCCACCCGCAGGGCGACGACCCGGTCGACCGCGATGGCCAGCAGGAGCAGCACGCCGTTGATGGCGAGCACCCAGACCGAGCTGACGCCGAGCGCGGGCAGGACGCTGTTGATGGAGGTGAGCAGCAGCGCGCCGAGGGCCGCGCCGTAGACGCTGCCGGAGCCGCCGGTGAAGACGACGCCGCCGACCACCACCGCGCTGACGACGGTGAGTTCGTAGCCGTTGCCGGTCCCGGAGTCGACGTTGCCGAACCGGGCCAGGTACATCGCCCCGGCGAGGCCGGCGAGGCCGCCGCAGAAGGTGTACGCGGCGAGGATCCGCTTGCGGACCGGGATGCCGGCGAGACGGGCGGCCTCCGGGTTGGAGCCGAGCGCGTACAGCTCGCGGCCGCTGCCGAAGTGCTTGAGGTAGTACGCGGTGGCGATGAGGACGGCGAGCGCGATGAGCGCCAGCCACGGCACCGCGGACAGACCGCCGGAGCCGAAGTCGACGAAGGAGTCGGGCAGGTCGGCGGCGGTGATCTGGCGGGAGCCGACCCAGATGGAGTCGATACCGCGGATGATGTACAGCGTGCCGAGGGTGACGACGAGGGCGGGCACCTGACCGAGGCTGACCAGCAGGCCGTTGAGGAGCCCGAAGCCGATGCCCAGCAGGATCGCCAGCACGATCGCGATCACCGGGTTGCCGCCGCCGTGCAGATACGTACCGGCGGCGAAGGCGCTGATGCCGAGGGTGGAGCCGACCGACAGGTCGACGTTGCGGGTGATGACGACCAGGGACTGGCCGGTGGCGACCAGCACCAGGATGGTCGCGTTCAGCAGCAGGTCCTTGATGCCCTGCTCGGACAGGAACTCGCTGTTGCCGGCCTGGGTGACGGCGATCATCACCAGGAAGACGACCAGGATGGCGAGTTCGCGCATCTTGAAGACGCGGTCGACCAGCCGGGTGCCGCTGGACTTCGGCACCTCGGCGACGGGGGCCTCGTGGGACGTGGTCACCGTCATGCGGCGGCCCTCCCGGTGGCTGCGGCCATCACGGTTTCCTCGGTGGCTTCGGTACGGGGGATCTCGGCGGCGAGCCGGCCCTCGTGCATCACCAGCACGCGGTCGGCCATGCCGAGGATCTCGGGCAGGTCGGAGGAGATCATCAGGACGGCGACCCCGTCGGCGGCCAACTCGCTGAGCAGCCGGTGCACTTCGGCCTTGGTGCCGACGTCGATGCCGCGGGTCGGCTCATCGACGATGAGCACCTTGGGGCCGGTGGCCAGCCACTTGGCGAGGACGACCTTCTGCTGGTTCCCGCCGGACAGCGTGTTGACGGTGTCGGCGATCCGGGCGTACTTCACCTGGAGCTTGACCGCCCAGTCGAGGGAGCGGCTGCGCTCGGCGCCGCGGTCCATCAGGCCGGCCTTCACGGTCGTCCGCAGGCCGGTCAGGCCGATGTTGCGCTCGATGGACATGTCCATCACCAGGCCCTGGGCCCGCCGGTCCTCGGGGACCAGCGCGAGGCCGGCCGCCATCGCGGTGGAGGGGGCGCCGTTCGTCAGCGTGCGGCCGTCCACGGCGACCTCGCCGGCGTCCCAGCGGTCGATGCCGAAGACCGCCCGGGCGACCTCCGTACGGCCGGCGCCCACGAGTCCGGCGAGGCCGACGATCTCGCCGCGCCGGACCTCGAAGGAGACGTCGGTGAAGACACCTTCCCGGGTCAGCCGGCGGACGCTGAGGGCGACCTCGCCCGGTGTCACGTCCTGCTTGGGGTAGAGCTCGTCGAGGTCGCGGCCGACCATCCGGCGGACCAGGTCGTCCTCGGTCATGTCCGCCAGCGGCTCGCTGGCGATCCAGGCGCCGTCGCGCAGGGTGGTCACCCGCTGGCAGATCTCGAAGATCTCCTCCAGCCGGTGCGAGATGAACAGCACCGCCGCGCCCTGCTCACGCAGGGTGCGCACGACGCCGAACAGCCGGGCGACCTCGCTGCCGGTGAGAGCGGCGGTCGGCTCGTCCATGATCAGGACCCGGGCGTCGAAGGAGAGCGCCTTGGCGATCTCGACGATCTGCTGGTCCGCGATGGACAGGCCGCGCGCCGGACGGTCGGGGTCGAGCTCGACGCCGAGGCGCCGCATCAGGGCGGCGGTGGCCGCGTGGGTGGCCTTGTGGTCGATGCGGCCGAGCGCGCGCCGGGGCTGCCGGCCCATGAAGATGTTCTCGGCGATCGACAGGTCGGGGAAGAGCGTGGGCTCCTGGTAGATCACGGCGATACCGGCGTCGCGGGCGTCGCCGGGGCCGTGGAAGACGACGGGCTCACCGTCGAGCAGCACCCGACCCGCGTCGGGTCGGTGCACTCCCGCGAGGGCCTTGATGAGCGTGGACTTGCCCGCGCCGTTCTCGCCGGCGAGGGCGTGCACCTCGCCGGGGAACAGCTCCAGGGAGACGCCCCGCAGGGCGCGAACGGCACCGAAGGACTTGGTTACGTCCCTCAACGCCAGCACCGGGGCCGGTCCCGCGTCGGACGGGTGGGTCATGGATGGCTCCTCGACGACGCCCGGGACATGCCCTCACAGCGTCGTGAAAGGTTTCAACTGGATTGCCGGGACGTTAGGCATCCGGGCCATGTCACGTCAATGGGTACGTCTCGAAAAGTTTTCGATAGCCGAAGGTCACGCGGCGGTCACGGAGAACGAAGCAGCACAGAGGGCTTGACACTCTTCCCGCAGGCTCATAGCTTCCCGTTCTGAATCGTTTCATCCGGGAGTTGTTCCGGACCGATGTCACAGGAGCCCGAAGTGACCGACCTCGCCGCGGTGAAGGCCGCGCTGAAGACCCAGGCCGTCGAGACGCCGTCGTGGGCGTACGGGAACTCAGGCACCCGTTTCAAGGTGTTCGCCCAGGAGGGCGTCCCGCGCACCCCGCAGGAGAAACTGGACGACGCGGCGCAGGTGCATCTCTTCACCGGCGCCGCCCCGACCGTGGCCCTGCACATCCCGTGGGACAAGGTGGAGGACTACTCCGCACTTGCGAAACATGCCGAGGATCGCGGGGTGATGCTGGGGGCGATCAACTCCAACACGTTCCAGGACGACGCCTACAAGCTGGGCAGCATCTGTCACCCGGACGCGGCGGTGCGGCGCAAGGCTCTCGATCATCTGCTCGAGTGCGTCGACATCATGGACGCGACGGGCTCCGCCGATCTGAAGCTGTGGTTCGCCGACGGCACGAACTATCCCGGCCAGGACGACCTCCGGGCGCGGCAGGACCGGCTCGCCGAGGGCCTCTCCGCGGTGTACGAGCGGCTCGGGGACGGGCAGCGGATGCTGCTGGAGTACAAGTTCTTCGAGCCCGCCTTCTACTCCACGGACGTGCCGGACTGGGGCACGGCGTACGCGCACTGCCTGAAGCTCGGGCCGAAGGCGCAGGTCGTGGTGGACACCGGGCACCACGCGCCCGGCACCAACATCGAGTTCATCGTCGCCACGCTGCTGCGCGAGGGGAAGCTCGGCGGGTTCGACTTCAACTCGCGGTTCTACGCGGACGACGACCTCATGGTGGGTGCCGCCGACCCGTTCCAGCTGTTCCGGATCATGTACGAGGTCGTGCGCGGGGGCGGGTTCACGTCCGATGTGGCGTTCATGCTCGACCAGTGCCACAACATCGAGGCGAAGATCCCGGCGATCATCCGGTCCGTGATGAACGTGCAGGAGGCCACGGCGAAGGCGCTGCTGGTCGACCGGTCGGCGCTGGCCGCCGCGCAGGCGTCCGGCGATGTGCTGGAGGCGAACGCGGTGGTGATGGACGCGTACAACACGGATGTGCGTCCGCTGCTGCGTGAGGTGCGGGAGGAGACGGGGTTGCACCCCGACCCCATTGCTGCTTACCGGGCGTCCGGGTGGGCGCAGAAAATCGTTGCCTCGCGGGTCGGTGGGGAGCAGGCGGGGTGGGGGGCGTAAGCGTCTGCCGTCACCTGTTCGTCGCGGACTGCGGGCCCGTTGTGGCTGGTCGCGCCCGCGCGGCGGAGCCGCATGTCCCCACAGCCCCGCGCCCCTTTGGAGCGCGCTCCATCGCCCGCGTTCGAGAAGTAAGGAATCCGCATGTCCACCCACCCCGAAGCCCACGCCCTCCTCGGTCGGTCCCATCGGCTCGGCGCTGATCCCCGCAACACCAACTACGCCGGCGGCAACACCTCCGCCAAGGGCACCGACACCGACCCCGTGACCGGTGGGGACGTCGAGCTGATGTGGGTCAAGGGGTCGGGCGGCGACCTCGGCACGCTCACCGAAGCGGGGCTCGCGGCGCTGCGGCTGGACCGGCTGCGGGCTCTGAAGAACGTGTACCCGGGCGTCGAGCGCGAGGACGAGATGGTCGCCGCGTTCGACTACTGCCTGCACGGCAAGGGCGGGGCGGCGCCCTCGATCGACACCGCCATGCACGGGCTCGTCGACGCCGCCCATGTCGATCATCTGCACCCCGACTCCGGGATCGCGCTGGCCTGTGCCGCCGACGGGGAGAAGCTGACGGCCGAATGCTTCGGCGACACGGTCGCGTGGGTGCCCTGGCGGCGGCCCGGCTTCCAGCTGGGGCTGGACATCGCCGCCATCAAGGCGGCCAACCCGCAGGCGATCGGTGTGGTCCTCGGCGGGCACGGGATCACCGCCTGGGGCGACACCTCCGAGGAGTGCGAGCGCAACTCGCTGCACATCATCCGGACCGCCGAGGCCTTCCTCGCGGAGAAGGGGAAGGCCGATCCGTTCGGACCGGTCCTCGACGGCTTTGCGGCGCTGCCCGAGGACGAGCGGCGGGAGCGGGCCGCCGCGCTCGCGCCGTACGTGCGGGCCATCGCCTCCCAGGACCGCCCCCAGGTGGGGCACTTCACCGACTCCGACGCCGTGCTCGACTTCGTGGCCCGGGCCGAGCACCCGCGACTCGCCGCCCTCGGCACCTCCTGCCCCGACCACTTCCTGCGCACCAAGGTGCGGCCGCTGGTCCTGGACCTGCCGCCCACCGGCACGGTGGAGGACGCGATCGCGCGGCTCAAGGAGCTGCACGCCGAGTACCGCGAGGAGTACGCCGCCTACTACCGGCGGCACGCCGACGCCGACTCCCCCGCCATGCGCGGCGCCGACCCGGCGATCGTGCTGGTCCCGGGCGTGGGCATGTTCTCCTTCGGCAAGGACAAGCAGACCGCGCGCGTGGCCGGCGAGTTCTACGTCAACGCGATCAACGTGATGCGCGGCGCGGAGGCGGTGTCCTCGTACGCGCCGATCGAGGAGTCGGAGAAGTTCCGCATCGAGTACTGGGCACTGGAGGAGGCCAAGCTCCGGCGGATGCCCGCGCCGAAGCCGCTGGCCACCCGGGTGGCCCTGGTCACCGGCGCCGGCAGCGGGATCGGCAAGGCCATCGCCCGGCGGCTGGTCGCCGAGGGCGCGTGTGTCGTCGTCGCCGATCTCGACGCCGGGAACGCGGCCGCCGTGGCCGAAGAGCTCGGCGGGGCCGACAAGGCGGTCGCCGTCACCGTCGACGTGACCTCCGAGGAGCAGATCGCCGCTGCCTTCCGGGACGCCGTGCTCGCCTTCGGCGGGGTCGACCTCGTCGTCAACAACGCCGGGATCTCCATCTCCAAGCCGCTGCTGGAGACGACGGCACGCGACTGGGACCTCCAGCACGACATCATGGCCCGCGGGTCGTTCCTCGTCTCGCGTGAGGCGGCGCGGGTGATGATCGCGCAGGAGCTGGGCGGCGACATCGTCTACATCGCGTCGAAGAACGCCGTCTTCGCCGGCCCGAACAACATCGCCTACTCCGCCACCAAGGCCGACCAGGCCCACCAGGTGCGTCTGCTGGCCGCCGAGCTGGGCGAGCACGGCATCCGCGTCAACGGCGTCAACCCGGACGGTGTGGTGCGCGGGTCGGGCATCTTCGCGGGCGGCTGGGGCGCGCAGCGGGCCGCGACCTACGGCATCGAGGAGGAGAAGCTCGGCGAGTTCTACGCGCAGCGGACCATCCTCAAGCGTGAGGTGCTGCCGGACCATGTCGCCAACGCGGTGTTCGCCCTCACCGGCGGCGAACTCACCCACACCACCGGACTGCACGTCCCCGTCGACGCGGGTGTGGCGGCCGCGTTCCTCCGGTGACGGCCGTGCGGTCGTACGCGGCGGTCGACCTCGGCGCGTCCAGCGGGCGCGTCATGGTCGGCCGGGTGGGCCCGGACTCACTGGAGCTGACGGAGGCGCACCGCTTCCCCAACCGGCCGGTCCGGGTTCCGGAGGGACTGCGCTGGGATGTGCTGTCCCTGTACGCGGGGGTGCTGGCCGGGCTGCGGGCGGCCGGCCGGGTGGACTCGGTCGGCATCGACAGCTGGGCCGTGGACTACGGCCTGCTCGACGCCGACGGGAGCCTCCTCGGCAATCCGGTGCACTACCGGGACGCCCGCACCGAGGGGGTCGCCGAGAAGGTGTGGGCGACCGTGCCGGCGGCCGAGCTCTACGCGGCCACCGGTCTCCAGTACGCGCCCTTCAACACCCTCTACCAGTTGACGGCGGCCCGCGGGACGCGGCAACTGGCCCACGCCCGGCGCCTGTTGCTCATCCCCGACCTGCTGGCGTACTGGCTGACCGGTGAGCAGGGCACCGAGCTCACCAACGCCTCCACCACCCAGCTGATCGATCCCGCGACGGGCGACTGGTCGTACGACGTCGCCGCCCGGCTGGGCATCGACCTGGAGCTGTTCGCGCCGCTGCGGCGGCCCGGCGACCCGGCGGGGCTGCTGCGGGCGGAGGTGCTGGAGGAGACGGGGCTGACCGGGCCCGTGCCGGTGACGACGGTCGGCTCGCACGACACCGCCTCCGCCGTGGCCGCGGTCCCGGCGACCGGCGAGCGGTTCGCCTACATCTGCACCGGCACCTGGTCACTGGCCGGCCTGGAGCTGACGGCGCCCGTGCTCACCGAGGAGAGCCGGGCCGCCAACTTCACCAACGAGCTCGGGCTGGACGGCACGGTCCGCTACCTGCGCAACATCATGGGGCTGTGGCTCCTCCAGGAGTGCCTGCGGGCCTGGGGCGACCCGGATCTGGGCGGGCTGCTGCGGGAGGCGGCCGCCGTGCCCGCGCTGCGCTCGGTCGTGGACGCCGAGGACGCCGCGTTTCTGGCGCCCGGGCGGATGCCGGAGCGGATCGCCGAGGCGTGTCGCGCGTCCGGGCAGCCGGTGCCCGCCTCGCCCGCGGAGATCACGCGGTGCATCCTCGACTCGCTCGCCCTGGCCCACCGGCGGGCCGTCGCCGAGGCCCAGCGGCTCGCCGACCACCCCGTCGACGTCGTGCACATCGTCGGAGGCGGCACCCGCAACGCGCTGCTGTGCCGGCTCACCGCCGACGCCTGCGGGCTGCCGGTGGTGGCCGGTCCGACGGAGGCCGCGGCCCTCGGCAACGTGCTCGTCCAGGCGCGGGCGCACGGACTGGTCGGCGACCGTGCCGACATGCGCCGGCTGCTCGCCCGTACGCAGCCCCTGACGCGCTACGAACCGCAGGGCAACGCCGAGCGGTGGCGCGAGGCGGAGGCCCGGCTCGCCACGCGGTGAGCCGGGGTCTCCCCCGGGCCCCTGCACCGGACTACTCTGCACTCATCCGATGACCTAACCGCAAGGAGCCGCGATGCGTGTCGCACTGTTCCTGACCTGTGTCAACGACACGCTCTATCCGGAGACCGGCCGTGCCGTGGTGAAACTCCTGACCAGGCTGGGCGTCGAGGTCGACTTCCCGATGGCCCAGACCTGCTGCGGCCAGGCCCACTACAACACCGGCTATCGCCATGAGGCCGAGCCGCTCGCCCGGCATTTCTCCGATGTCTTCGGAGAGTACGAGGCGATCGTGACGCCCTCCGGGTCGTGCGGGGCGATGGTGCGGGAGCTGTATCCGCGGATGGGCGAGCGGGCCCGGGCCGAGGGGCGCGGGGACACCCTCGCCGCCACTCTGGCGCCGGTGGTCCCGAAGACGTACGAGCTCACCGAGTTCCTGGTGGACGTACTGGGGGTGACGGACGTCGGCGCGTACTACCCGCACACGGTGACCTATCACCCGACGTGTCACGGACTGCGCGGACTGGGTCTCGGGGAGCGGCCCCGGCGGCTGCTCCAGGCGGTCGAGGGGCTGGAGCTGGTGGAGCTGCCGGGCGCCGACGAGTGCTGCGGCTTCGGTGGGACCTTCGCGCTGAAGAACGCCGACGTCTCGGCGGCGATGGGCACCGACAAGGTGCGCAACGCCGAGTCGACGGGCGCCGAGGTGCTGTGCGCGGCGGACAACTCCTGCCTGATGCACATCGGCGGGACCATGACCCGGCTGGAGACCGGCATGCGCCCCGTGCACATCGCGGAGATCCTGGCGAGCACCGAGGAGGAGCCGGCGTCATGAGCGGGACGTTCGTAGGAATGCCGGCCTTCCCGAAGGCCGCGCACGAGGCGGTCGGCAACCAGACCCTGCGCGCGAATCTGCGGCACGCCACCCACACCATCCGGGCCAAACGGGCGAACGCCGTGGCCGAGGTGTCCGACTGGGCGGAGCTGCGGGAGGCGGGCAAGCGGATCAAGGACCACACGCTGCGTCATCTCGACCGGTACCTGGTGCAGTTGGAGGAGTCGGTGACGGCGGCGGGCGGCATCGTCCACTGGGCCGCCGACGCGGACGAGGCCAACCGGATCGTGGCCGACCTGGTCAAGGAGACCGGCGAGTCGGAGGTCGTCAAGGTCAAGTCCATGGCCACGCAGGAGATCGGGCTCAACGAGGCGCTGGAGGCGGAGGGCATCCGCGCCTACGAGACCGACCTCGCCGAGCTCATCGTGCAGTTGGGCAAGGACCGGCCGTCGCACATCCTGGTCCCCGCGATCCACCGCAACCGGGGGGAGATCCGGGACATCTTCACCCGCGAGATGAGCGAGTGGGGCCGCCCCGCCCCCGAGGGCCTGACCGACACCCCCGCCGAACTCGCCGACGCAGCCCGTCTGCACCTCCGCGAGAAGTTCCTGCGCGCCAAGGTCGGCGTCTCCGGCGCCAACTTCATGGTCGCCGAGACCGGCACCCTGGTGGTCGTCGAGTCCGAGGGCAACGGGCGGATGTGCCTCACCCTCCCCGAGACGCTGATCTCCGTCGTCGGCATCGAGAAGATCGTGCCGACCTGGCGGGACCTGGAGGTCTTCCTCCAGACCCTCCCCCGTTCCTCGACGGCCGAGCGCATGAACCCGTACACGTCGACCTGGACGGGCACGACGGACGGCGACGGCCCCGGCACCTTCCATCTGGTGCTGCTGGACAACGGCCGCACCGACACCCTCGCCGACGAGGTCGGCCGGCAGGCCCTGCGCTGCATCCGCTGCTCCGCCTGTCTGAACGTGTGCCCGGTGTACGAGCGGGCGGGCGGCCATGCCTACGGCTCGGTCTACCCGGGCCCGATCGGCGCGATCCTCAGCCCCCAGCTCCGCGGCACCGCGAGCGAGATCGACGCCTCACTGCCGTACGCCTCGTCGCTGTGCGGCGCCTGCTACGAGGTGTGCCCGGTGGCCATCGACATCCCGGAGGTGCTGGTGCACCTGCGGGAACGGGTCGTCCAGGGCGGCCCGGTCACGCGCGAGGGCAACAAGGTGGTGCTGAAGCCGGCCAAGGGCCATGGCGCCGAGCGGGCCGCGATGCGGGCGGCGCGCTGGGCGTTCGACCGGCCCGGCGCCCTGCGCGCCGGGCAGCGGCTGGCGTCCCGGACACGCCGGCTCCATCCTCGTACGCTGCCCGGCCCCGGCAAGGCGTGGAGCGCTACGCGGGATCTGCCGGCGGTGCCCGCGGAGCCGTTCCGCGACTGGTGGCAGCGTACGAACGGCGGGACCACCGACGAGGGGACGGCGAAGTGAGCAGCAGGGAGCGGATTCTGGGCCGGGTGCGGCGCGCGCTGGCCGATGTGCCGCAGGACGACACCCCGTACGGGGAAGCCGTCGCGCGCGACTACCTGCGCGAGCACGGTGCCCGCAGTACCGAGGAGACGGTCGAGCTGCTGGCGGAGAACCTGGCGGACTACCGTGCTGTCGTGCACCGGTGCGGCGCGGACGAACTCCCGTCCGTGCTGGCCCGGTTGCTCACGGAGCGGAAGGCGGCGACCGTGCTCGTGCCGCCCGGCCTCGACGAGGCGTGGCTGGCGGAGGCGGACGCCGCTCGGGTGGCCGACCGGATGGAGAGCGGCGCGCACGAACTCGACCGGGTGGACAGCGTGGTCACGGCGTGCGCGGTGGCGGTCGCCGAGACCGGGACGATCGTGCTGGACGGCGGTCCAGACCAGGGGCGGCGCCGGATCACCCTGGTCCCGGACCACCACATCTGTGTGGTGCGCGTCCCCGAGCAGGTGGTGTCGTCCGTGCCGCAGGCTCTCGAACGGCTCGACCCGGCCCGCCCGTTGACATGGATCTCCGGTCCTTCGGCGACCAGTGACATCGAGCTGGACCGGGTGGAGGGGGTGCACGGCCCGCGCACCCTCGAGGTGATCCTGGTCGGCTGAGCGCCTGAGTGCCCCCGCCCGGAGTTCACAGGGCTCTACGGGCCGGCCTCATCCCCGCTGGTCGTACCCCTCCCGGGCCTGCGCCACCTTGGGCAGGTTTCCGGTGGCCCATTCGGCGAGGTGGGCGAAGAGCGGGGCCAGGCTGAGGCCGAGTTCGCTGATCTCGTACTCGACGCGCGGGGGCACCTCCGGGTGGTAGGTGCGCACCACCAGGCCGTCGCGCTCCAGCTGGCGCAGGCGCTGGGTCAGCACCTTGGGGGTGATGTTCGTGATCGCGCGTTCCAGCTCGCCGAACCGCTGACGGCCTCGGGCGTGCAGCGTCCACAGGATCGGTGTGGTCCAACGGCTGAAGACGATGTCCACCACGGGGGCGATGGGGCAGGCGAGTTCTGGATCGGTCGGGTCACCGGTCATGCGTACCCCTCGGGGAAGTCACTTTCCTCTGGGTACCTACTATACCGGCGGTGTTAGCGTCGTTCCGCAACGTCAACAACCCATCTCGAACAAGGAGTTACCCATGATCGTGGTGACGGGGGCGACCGGGAACGTCGGCCGTGAACTGGTCCGTTCTCTGGCGGCTGCGGGCGAGCGGGTGACCGCCACGTCCCGGCACATCTCGGAGACCGAAGTCCCGGACGGCGTACGGACCTTGCGGTCGGATCTCACCGACGCGGAGAGCCTGCGGCCGGTGCTCGACGGGGCCGAGGCGCTGTTCCTCCAGAACGGTGGCGCCGGCGCACATCTGCTCAGCCCGCGGGACCTCCTCGACGTGGCCAAGTCCGCCGGGGTCGGCCGGGTGGTGCTGCTGTCGTCCCAAGGGGTGGCGACCCGACCGGAGTCGCAGTCGCACGGCGCCCTGGCGGGTGCGATCGAGGACGCCGTCCGGGAGTCCGGCCTGGAGTGGACGATCCTGCGGCCGGGCGGCTTCCATTCCAACGCCTACGCCTGGGCGGAGCAGGTCCGCGCCCACCGCACCGTTGCGGCCCCCTTCGGTGATGTCGGTCTGCCCACTGTCGACCCGGCCGACATCGCGGAGATCGCCGCGGTGGCCCTGCGGCAGGAGGGACATCACGGCCGGGTCCACGAGTTGACCGGGCCCGCCCCCACGACACCCCGCGAGCGGGCGGAGGCCATCGGCAGGGCGATCGGGGAGCCGGTCCGGTTCGTCGAGCAGACACGGGAGGAGGCGCGCGAGCAGATGCTGGCGTTCATGCCGGCGCCGGTCGTCGAGACCACCCTGTCCATCCTCGGCGAACCGACGCCCGCCGAGCGGCTCGTCAGCCCCGACGTGGAACGCGTCCTGGGCCGCGCGCCGCGCACCTTCGAGGAGTGGGCACGGCGCAACGCGGCCGCGTTCCGGTGAGCTCAGCAGTAGGTCATCGGGCAGCCGTGCCGTAGCGAGTACTGGGCGGCGCGCAGGTAGAGCGCCGTATAGAACGCCGTGGCCAGGTCGTCGGCCCAGGGGCCCGGCCGGGTGGCAGCGGCCTTCTCCGCCTCGCCTTCCAGGAACCAGAAGGTCAGTTCGAGATTGCCGAAGGTCGCCGGTACCAGGTCCAGCGGCAGGCCGAGGGCCACGGCGAGCCGCTCGGCGAGCGCGAGGACGTGCGGCGCTCCGACGACCAGGGTCTCGTCCGTGTACGCGGAGCCGACGGGCAGCAGGACGCCTTCGTCCAGCGCGAACGGGACCAGCACCGACCAGTCGAGGAGGGTGTGCCGCTCCTCGGGGGTCAGCCGCGCCCGGCACAGCTCGTCGAAGCCGGCCATGGAGGGGCTGATCTTCTCCTCGAACCAGCCCGGCGCGTCCCGGACCGCCTCCGGCGGCCCGTACGGGGGCAGCCCGCGCCGCTCCAACTCCGTGTTCAGCGCGGCCGCGACGTCTCCGTACCCGTCCTCGCCGGGCTCCGACCAGTCCTGCGCGGTGACACTCACCAGATACACACCCATGATCGCAACGTACCGCCCGCCACCGACAACCCCTCCGGCCGCTGATGGCAACGGGTGACAACGGGGGTGAACAAGCGCTTAGATAGGTGATCGAACACTCGCCGAGACCGCGACCGATCCGCCCGGAGGCCCCGTTGTTCACATCCGTCGACGATGTCTCCGCCCGGCTCGCCGAGAGCGGCTACCTGGCCTCCCCCGCCGTCGCCACGACCGTCTTCCTCGCCGACCGGCTCGGCAAGCCGCTGCTCGTGGAGGGCCCCGCCGGCGTCGGCAAGACGGAACTCGCCAAGGCCGTGGCCGAGGTGGCGGGCGCCCGGCTGGTGCGGCTCCAGTGCTACGAGGGCGTCGACGAGTCCCGGGCGCTGTACGAGTGGAACCACGCCAAGCAACTGCTGCGCATCAGCGCGGGCCGTGACGAGACCTGGGACGAGACCCGCACGGACATCTTCAGCGAGGAGTTCCTCCTCCCCCGCCCGCTGCTGACCGCCATCCGCGGCGACGAACCGACCGTCCTGCTGATCGACGAGACCGACAAGGCCGATGTCGAGGTGGAGGGACTGCTCCTCGAGGTGCTCAGCGACTTCCAGGTCACCGTCCCGGAACTCGGCACGATCACCGCCACGCGCCGCCCCTTCGTCGTCCTCACCTCCAACGCGAGCCGTGAGCTGTCGGAGGCGCTGCGCCGCCGCTGCCTGTTCCTCCACATCGACTTCCCCGAGGAGGAGCTGGAGCGGCGGATCGTCCGGCTGAAGGTGCCCGGCATCGAAGCGGCGCTGGCCGAGTCGGTGGTCCGGGTGATCGGCGCGCTGCGCGCGATGGACCTGCGCAAGGCGCCCTCCGTCGCCGAGACCATCGACTGGGCGCGCACCCTGCTCGCGCTCGGCGCCACCACCCTCGACGCGAACGTCGTACGCGAAAGCCTGGGCGTGATCCTCAAGCACCAGGACGACATCCTCAAGGCCGGCGCGAAGCTCGACCTGGACGCCGTGTGAGCGCCGAGGTCGCCGACCGTCTGGTCGGCTTCGTCGCCGCGCTGCGCGCACACGGCCTGCGCGTCGGCACCGGCGAGACGGTGGACGCCGCCGAAGCGGCGGCGGCGCTGGGCTTCGCGGACCGCGGACTGCTCCGCGAGGGGCTGGCCGCGACGCTGCTGCACTCCACGGACCAGCGACGGGTGTTCGACACCGTCTTCGACCTGTACTTCCCGCACGGCGTCGGCGCGCCACAGGGCGAGCCCGGCGACCGTGACGACCTGCGTGACCGACTGGCCGCCGCACTCGCCGCCGGCGACGAGACGATGCTGGCCCGGTTGGCGATCGAGGCGGTCGACGGGCTGGGCGGGTACGGGAGTTCACCGGGCGCGGACGGCTGGTCGTCGTACCAGACACTGGAACGGCTGCGCCCGCAGACGCTGTTGGCGCGGGTACGGGACGACATCCGGGCCCGGGGCGGTGACGTCGGGTTCACCGACCGGCTCCTCGAGGACGAGATCCGGCGCCGCATCGAGGCCTTCCGCGCCCGGGTGGCCGGAGAGGCGCGGCGCCGGGTGGCGGAGCGGCGGGGGCGGGACGAGATCGCCCGGCGGGCGGTGGCACCGACCGCCGACCGGGTCGACTTCCTGTACGCCGGGAAGGACCGGCTGGCCGAACTGCGGCGGACCGTACAGCCGTTGGCCCGCAAGCTGGCGACCCGCATGGCCGCGCGCCGCCGCCGGGCCTCCCGGGGCACCATCGACCTGCGACGGACCCTGCGCGGCTCGCTCTCGACGGGCGGGGTTCCGATGCGCCCCGTGCTGCGCCGCCGGCGTCCGGCCCGTCCCGAACTGGTGCTGCTGTGCGATGTGTCGGGGTCGGTGTCCGGCTTCTCCGACTTCACGATGCTGCTGGTGCAGGCGCTGCACGACCAGTTCAGCAAGGTGCGGGTGTTCGCCTTCGTCAACCGGATCGACGAGGTGACCGGCCTGCTCGAACACGGCGCGGCCGACCCGGAGGGCCTCGGCGCCCGCATCCGGGCCGAGGCGAACCTGACGGGTTACCACGGCAGCAGCGACTACGGCGTGGCCCTGGGCGAGTTCGGGCAGCGGTACGGCGCGGCGGTCGGCCCTCGCACCACGGTTTTCGTGCTCGGCGACGCCCGGACGAACATGAGCGACCCGAACCTGGCCGCGCTCCGGCAGATCGCCGAACAGGCCCGCCACGTCCACTGGTTGAACCCGGAGCCCCGCTCCCTGTGGGGGACGGGCGACTCGGCCGCCCCGGAGTACGCCCAGTCGGTCGCGATGCACGAGTGCCGCAACGCTCACCAACTCGGCGCCCTGGTCGGCCGGTTGCTCCCGGTCTAGCCGTACGGCTGTATGGCCGTACAGCCGTACCCAGCCAGTCCTACTTCGCCTTCGCGTAGTCCTTGGCCATCGCCCCGGCGAAGTCGTACACCACGCACTGTTCGTCGCCCACGACCCACGCGTCATGGCCGGGCGGCACCACGAAGACGTCGCCGGGGCCCAGTTCGCCCTCGCCGCCCTCGTCCATGGTGACGTGCATGCGGCCCTGGACCACGTATCCGTTGTGGTGGATCTGGCAGGTGTCGGTGCCCGCGAGCGATGCGAGCGACTCGGACCAGCGCCATCCCGGTTCGAAGGTCGCCACCGCGAAGTCGAGCCCCGTCATATGGACCGCCTCCAGGTGGCCCCGGGGGAAATCGCGCCGCTCGTCCGGCTTCTCGAGCGCCTTCACTTCCATCATGACGCTCCTCCTTCCGGCCGCGCCTCACCACGGCCGGGGCCGGTCTCCCCGGCGGACCTGGGCGTCGCCGGTCGGGGCCGAGCCCCACCCCTCCATCCTCCGCCCGTCCCGCGGGGGCCGCCAATCGGTGGTACCGGCCCCTCAGGCGCCGCCGCACAGCTCGGCGAAGCGGGCGGTGTCGATGTTGCCGCCGGAGACGATCACGCCGACGCGCCGGGGCAGGGCGCCGGCCCGGCCGGCCAGGAGGGCGGCGAGCGGAGTGGCGCCGCTCGGCTCCACGACGATCTTCAGGCGTTCGAAGGCGAACCGCATGGCCGCGCGGATCTCGTCGTCGGAGACCAGGGCGATCTCGTCCACGAGCCGCCGGTTCACCGAGAAGGTCAGCTCCCCGGGTGTGTGCAGGGCCTGGCCGTCGGCGATGGTGCGCGGCACCGGGATCTCGACCCGCCGGCCCGCCTCCAGCGACCGTTTCGTGTCGTCCCCGGCCTCCGGTTCCACACCGACGATCCGGGTGCCCGGCCGCAGCCCCTTGACCGCGGTCGCGCTGCCGGCGATCAGTCCGCCGCCCCCGACCGGCACCAGCAGGGCGTCCAGCTCGCCCGCCTCCTCGAGGAGTTCGAGAGCGGCCGTGCCCTGGCCCGCCATGACGTGCGGGTGCTCATAGGGCGGGATCAGCGCCAGGCCCCGGTCGGTGGCCAGCGCCTCGGCGATGGCCACCCGGTCGCCGGTGTAGCGGTCGTAGGTCACGATCTCGGCGCCGTAACCCTCCGTCGCCGCCCGCTTGGAGCGGGGCGCGTCCTCGGGCATGACGATCACCGCGGTGGTGCCGAGTTCCCGCGCGGCCAGGGCGACGGCCTGGGCGTGGTTGCCGGAGGAGTACGCGGCGATGCCCCGGGCGAGCTGCTCGGGGGCCAGCCGGGAGGCCGCGTTGTAGGCGCCGCGGAACTTGAACGCGCCGACGCGCTGGAAGTTCTCGCACTTCAGCAGGACCTCGGCGCCGACCAGCGCGTCCAGGGTGCGGGAGCGGAGCACGGGCGTGCGGTGCGCCACGCCCTTGAGCCGGGCGGCCGCGTCGCGCACGTCGTCCAGGGTGATCGGCGGGGGTGTGGTCGTCACGGGTGTGCTCCCTCGGGGTTGTCGGCGGCGCCTTCGGTGGTGTCGGTGCCGTCGGCTCCGGTCTCGTCTGTGGCTCTGGCCTGGGAGAGGTAGCTGTAGGCGGAGGCGCGGGAGATGCCGAGGCGGGCGGCGACCTGCTCGATCGCGCGGCGCACGGCGAACACGCCGCGTTCGTCCAGGCCACGGAACAGCGTGAGGCGCCGCGACCGGTCGAGGCCGGCCCAGGTCTGGCCCTGGCGCCGCAGACGGTCGTCGAGGAGGGCGTCGACGACGGAGTCGATGTCGTCGCCGAACGTGGTCACCGGCGCCTCGGCCCGGCCGCCCGCCGCCCCCGCGAGCGCGGCCAGCAGGCCCTGCACCCGATCCACCTCGGTGACGTCCACATTGACGCACAGCGCGCCGAACACCGCGCCCGTGGAGTCGCGCAGCACCATCGTGGACGACTTCACCAGCCGTCCGGCGCCGGTGCGGGTGACGTAGTTCAGCTCGTCGTCTGCGTCGTCGCCGCGGGCGAGGACCCGCATGCCGATCTCGCTCATCGCCCCGCCGACCGTCCGCCCCGTCACCGATCCGGCCACGGCGACCACGGACTTCTCGGGTCTGCGGTAGTCGTGCAGCACCACCTCGCACACCGGCCCGATCGTCGCCGCGATCCCGTCGACGACGGGGGTGAGCGCACGCAGGATCACGTCCTGCTCGGTCTCCCGGGATTCCATGACATCGATTAGACCACGCGTCCAGGTGCTGGACCAGCAGTCCAGAATCGAGCACGCCGCGTCAACACCTTCAGGGGAACCGTCGATCAAGGGGGTGGTGCCGCCAATTGCCGTTTCCCTAGGATGTGTTGTCGACCGCGCCAGTCCGTGGCACGGCGGCGTTCTGGGGGAAGAGATGCAGCCTGGCAAGCAGCTGTCCACGTCGATCGATGCGGCCGTCCCCACAGCCGCGCGCATGTACGACCACTATCTGGGCGGCAAGGACAACTACGCGGCCGACCGCGCGGCCTGCGAGGAACTCGACAAGGTCGTCCCGAGCACCCGCGCCCTCGCGCTGAACAACCGGCGCTTCCTCCAGCGGGTCGTGAAGACCCTGACGCAGGAGTTCGGGATCCGGCAGTTCCTGGACCACGGCTCCGGCCTGCCCACCCAGGACAACGTGCACCAGGTCGCCCAGCGCGTCGACCCGACCGCACACGTCGTCTACGTCGACAACGACCCCATGGTGCTCGTGCACGGGCGGGCCCTGCTGGAGCAGGACGAGCGGACCACCGTCATCCACGCCGACATGCGGGAGACCGAGGCGATCTTCACGCACGAGGACACCCGGCGGCTGATCGACTTCTCGCAGCCGGTGGCCGTGCTGTTCAACTCGGTCTTCCACTGCATCCCCGACAGCGACACCGACGGTCCGCAGGCGGTGGTCCGCCGGGTGACCGAACGCCTCGCGCCCGGCAGCTTCCTGGTGATGTGTCAGCTGGTCAGCGAGGACCCGAAGGTCAGGGAGTTCGTCACCGACTTCATGGACAAGGCCACACAGGGCCACTGGGGCCGGGTGCGCCAGGAGAAGGACGTCGCCTCGTTCTTCGAGGGCACGGACATCCTCGACCCGGGACTGGTGGAGGTCTCCACCTGGCGGCCCGACACCGAGGTCGCGCCCCGCCAGCTCACCCAGGAGTGGATCGAGTTCGGCGGTGTGGCCCGCCTGAGCTGAGCCGCCTCACCTCACGGAGCGGCGGCATAGCGCCGCTCCGCCGTCTCCTTCAGCAGCGCCATGGACGCACGCGGATCGAGGGCCTCGTCCGCGAGCCGGTCCAGCGCGACCCGGTACTCCTCCGTCTCGTCCCGGTCCTCCAGGAAGGTCGCGCTCCTGATCTGCTCCAGATAGACGACGTCGGGCAGATCGACGCCGCCGAACCGCAGATAGGTGACCGGTATGGCCGGCGCGGAGGCATGCGTGACGTCCAACGGCACGACCTGGACCGTGACATGGGGCAGCCCGGCCAGCTCCACGAGGTGGGCGAGCTGCTCGCGCATCACCTCTCGGCCGCCCAGCACCCGCAGCAGCACCGACTCGTCGAGGACCGCCCACACCCGCGGGGCGTCCGGTCGCCGCAGCAGTTCGGTGCGCCGCGTCCGCAGCTCGACCCGGCGCTCGACCTCCCGGGACGTGGCCGAGGGCAGCCCCCGCTCCACGACGGCGCGTGCGTACGCGGGCGTCTGCAACAGACCCGGCACGTACTGGATCTCGAAGGTACGGATCGCGGTGGCCGCCTCCTGGAGACCGACCAACCGGTCGAACCACTCGGGCATCAGCCGCTTGTCGTAGCGCTGCCACCAGCCCGGCTCACCCGCCTGCCGCAGCAACCGGAGCAGTACGGAAGCCTCGTGGTCCTCGGTCTCGTACAGCGACAGGAGCGCGCGGACGTCCGCCTCGACGGGCGGCCTGCGGCCCTTGCCCGCCTCGATGCGCGACAGCTTCGCCGGACTGAACCCGACGGCCCGCGCGGCCTGGTCCTGGGAGAGGCCGGCGTCCTCCCGGATACCCGCCAACTGGACGCCGACCAGCATTTTCAGCAAGGTCGGGGCGGGCTCGGCCCGGTTCAGATACGGTTCGAGGCGGGACACTCGAGGCGACTCGACGGACATCCTGACTCCCCGTGGACCGGCAGACGACAGACCGCAGTATCGCATCCGAAGCCCTCCGACCGCACGCGGCAGGGGAATTGAGCCTTCACACAGCCCCCTCAGGCCAGGTGGTCGAACTCCCCGTCCTTCGCCCCGGCCACGAACGCTGCCACCTCGGCCGGCGTGTACACCAGCGCCGGGCCGTCGGGGTCACGGGAGTTGCGCAGCGCGACGCCTCCCCCGTCCAGGGCCGCGACCTCCACACAGTTGCCCTCGGCGTTGCTGTGGCTGCTCTTGATCCAGCGGACGCCCAGCGAGCTCGCCCGTACTCCGTTCGACACTGACGACACTGCATTCTCCTCGCTAGTACGCGCAATTTCTCGTGAAATTGCACGAGGACCTCGTCAGCGTGGATAATAGCCATGTCGTCAACCGCACTTCCAACCCGACGTCCTGACGCCGCCTCAGGGAGATGCCCCGTGTCATCACCTGCGCAGTTCCGGAGCCACGAGTCCGTCGCCGTCCGCGACTCCCCCAGAACCGCCGCCCTGTACCTCACGGGCAGCAGGGAGGGATTCACCCAGGCACGGGAGTTCACCCAGCGCACCCTCGACTGCTGGTCCCTGGAGCACTGCACCGACGACGCGGTCACCGTCGTCACGGAACTGGCCGCCAACGCCGTCCTGCACGCGCTCCCGCAGACCTCGACGGACGAGTTCCACGTACGACTCCGGCTCACGCTGCGCCGCGCGCACCTGGTGTGCGCGGTCACCGACCCGAGCGACAGCCTGCCCGTCCACTCGCGCACCGCGGACGCCCTCCTGGAACACGGCCGCGGACTGCACATCATCGAGGCCCTCTCCGAACACTGGGGCTGGACCCGGCGCTCTCCCGTGGGCAAGACCGTCTGGGCGATGCTGCCGACCCGCTCCCGTCCTGCCCCCGACCCCGACCCGATATTTGACACCTGACATGACTGCGACGAAGAGACCCGCACCGCTCAAGGACCTGGGACACGTGCCGTGGCCCGAGATCAAGGACTCCACAGGCTCCGCGGCGGGCATCCCCTTCCTGCTCACCACGCTCGCCCGCGGCGACGCCGACAGCGCCGGCTCCGCACTCGGCCAACTGCGCCGCCGGATCTGCCAGTTCGGCTTTGTCGTCGATGAGGCGACGGCGGCCACGGTGCCCTTCCTCTGGGAACTCGCCCGGCTCCCCCAGGTCACCTGCCGCGCGGAGATCCTGCGCCTGCTGAAGAGCATCGCCGAAACCCGGCAGTGGGAGACCACCGCCGCCGCCTACCCCAAGCTGCTGCACCACCCCGACAATTACGTGGCGTGGGAACGCGCGGCCCGGCACGCCGTCCACGCCCAGCGCGACGTCCTGCCTCAACTGCTCGCCGAGCGGGACACCGACATAGTGCGGGCCACCACGGAACTCGCCGCGACACTGGCCGACTGAACCCCCACCGGGGGCCACGCCCCACCCGGCGCCGCTCCTTCTGCGCACCGCCGCACCCGACCGCTAGGTTGACCGCATGAGCAACCTAGACCGCGCGCCCGTACCGAGCCTGTGCGGCGGCCGTGGATTCGTCGTCGCCGAACCCGTCCGTGAACTGCTGAGCCCCCGGCATGTGAAGCTCGGCGGGTCGACCGAGGTGCGCCGACTGCTGCCGAACCTCGGCCGACGCATGATCGGCGCCTGGGCCTTCGTCGACCACTACGGCCCCGACGACATCGCCGACGAGCCCGGTATGCAGGTCCCGCCGCATCCGCACATGGGGCTACAGACCGTCAGCTGGCTGCACGAGGGTGAGGTGCTGCACCGCGACTCGACCGGCAGCCTCCAGACCATCCGGCCCAGGGAACTCGGGCTGATGACCTCGGGGCGGGCGATCAGCCACTCCGAGGAGAGCCCTCGGTCGCACGCCCGGTATCTGCACGGCGCCCAGCTGTGGGTCGCCCTGCCGGACGCCCACCGGCACACCGACCCCCACTTCGAGCACCACGCCGACCTGCCCACGGTCACCGCCCCCGGCCTCACCGCCACCGTGCTCCTCGGCGCCCTCGACGGCTCCACCTCCCCCGGGACGACGTACACCCCCCTCGTCGGCGCCGACCTGTCACTCGCCCGGGGCGCCGACGTCCGGCTGCCGCTGGTCTCCGACTTCGAGTACGGCGTGCTGTCGATGTCCGGCGAGGCGCATGTGGACGGGGTGCCCGTGCTGCCGGGCTCGATGCTCTACCTCGGCTGCGGCCGCACCGAACTGCCCCTGCGGGCCGAGTCCGACGCGGCCCTGATGCTCCTCGGCGGCGAGCCGTTCGAGGAGGAGCTCGTCATCTGGTGGAACTTCGTCGGGCGCTCCCAGGAAGAGATCACCCAGGCCCGCGAGGACTGGACGAAGGGCACCCGCTTCGGCGAGGTGCACGGCTACGACGGGGCTCCGCTGCGCGCGCCGGAACTGCCGCCCACGCCGCTGAAACCACGGGGTAGGGTTCGCTGACCTGGGGAAAGTCGGGCTTCCGGCCCTGGGAGCTCGAGAGCATCTCACCGCCTGTCCTTCAACGATGATCTCTGGTGGCACGGGTCCTCGGATGCTGCCGCTCGGGCACCTCCGAGGCGCTTCGCGCAGGTCGCACTCGGGTAGGCGGCCGATGTCAGGACGTGTAGCGTCCCACGAGTCGAGGCCGCTCAAGTCCAGTACAAGATCGCCCAGTCCGTCGTCCACAGCTGCGCTCAGAGCGGTGCGGGCATCTGCGGCACTCCGCACATCGAGACGACCGAAAACGGCCACTGCGTGAACATCGCCGGTGATCGACAGCCCTGCCCCTGCTACGAGCGCTGCGGGGCGTTCGCCTCCGTGTCCAGTTGCGTCCGTGCCTCGCACGGGCGCGGCCTCGTCCCTGAGCGCGGCAAGTTCGGCGCCGCCGTTCTCGGGAGCGGCTCGACCGCTGGGCAGCGGCTGCTCCTGGGCCATCCACTCCCTCAGCTCGGTCAAGCCTTCAGCATCACTCGGCGTCGACAGTTGTGTATCGACTGCACGCGCCGGCGCCGCCGGGCCGCACACACCACTCAGGCCGCCGACATCGGCCAGGGGTGCGGATTGCTGGGAGTGACTTCGTAGGTCGAGCAGCGAGTTGGTAGCGGGCCTGGTGGCTGCGCTGGTGCTCTTGGCCCAGATGGTGGGTCCAGTAGCGGTCGAAGTCGCCGTTGGCGAGCAGTGCGCGGACTTTCAGGACGGCTTCGGCGCCGGCGCTCCGCCCGGCCGTCGACGCGTTCGTCCGACAAATTCGCTACCCGTCGGCCGGAGCACCGTGATACATAACCGCCGTGCAAAAAATCTTGGAGTTCCCCGAGGTCCTGCGGCTGATCGAAGACCGCTCGGCCGCGTTCCGCGCTGCGATCGCGTCCGCCCCCGACCTTGACGTCCAGGTCCCGACCTGCCCGGACTGGACGCTGCGCGAACTGGCGCAGCACCTCGGTGACGGCCGCCGCCGCCAGGCCGCCATCGTCGCGGCGGGCCCGGGCGCTGAGCCCCCGGCGAGGACGGACCCGAAAGGCGCCCCGACCGCGCCCCGCGACCACGAAGCCCTGGACGCCTGGCTCGCCGAGTCGACCGAGCTCATGCTCGACGCGATGCGCGAGGCCGGCCCGGACCGCGGCTGCTGGACCTGGTGGGGCCGCTCGCAGGCCCCGGAGACCAGCGGAGCCGTGGCCCGGCACCAGATCCAGGAGATCGCCGTCCACACCTACGACGCCCAGCTCATCCAGGGCACCGCACAGCCGCTGCCGACGGACGTCGCGGTCGAGGGCGTCGACGAGTTCCTGACGACCGTCTCGGCGACGACCGTCCCCTGGCCGTTCAAGCCGGCAACCATCGACCTGCACACGACCGAGGGCCGCTCCTGGCGCCTGACCCTCAACGCCGACGGCGTCCGCTGCGACGACCTCGCCGCCGACGCGGAGCCGGGCGACATGGCGATGCGAGGCGCAGCGAGCGAACTGGTCCTCTACTTCTACGAGCGCGTCCCGCTCGACGGACTGGAGACCACCGGCGACACCGAGCCGATGGAGCAGCTCGCAGACTGGGACCCGAACGCGTAGAACGCGCACTTGTGACACATCTGTCGGTGGTGCGCGCGCTCCTGCGGGCGCCACTGGGCCCGGGGTTGCGGACATCGCGCGGCTGCGGACAGGCTGCGGTCCTGCTGTTCAAGGGCGAAAGGCGCACCTGCGGGCGGCGCCGCTGCACTGGGGGACACTGCGCGGCGCCGGTGCTGCGCAGTTCAAGGGCGAAGGGCTCTCGCCCGTCCTGACGCCCGGTCAGCGGGCCGACTGCACCCAGTTCGAGGCTGTCATGGAACGGATCCGGGTGCCCCGCCTGGCCACCGGGCGGCCTCGCACGACGCCCGACAGCGTCAGGGCCGACAAGGTCTACAGCAACCGCCGCACCCGCGCCTACCTGCGTGGACGCGGGATCCGGCACGTCATCCCGAACAAGCTGAAACAGTTCCGCGCGGTCGCGACCAGATACGACAAACGCGCCTACGTCTACCTCGGCACCGTCACCGCCACAGCACTCGTCATCCGGCTCCGCTCATGAGGAGGACTGGCCGAAGGGCACCCGCTTCGGCCAGGTGCACGGCTACGACCTGCCTGTTTCGCGGGGATGACTTCTGGCGGCGCGAACACTCGGATGCCGCCGCTCAGGGATTCGCCCCTCACGGAAACTTCCGTCCCGACTCTTGACCCGCTGGGCGGGGAAGTACACAGTCTCTCGTTAATGCGCATTACGTAATACGCATTAACGGCCTCGTCGATGGAGCCGGACCCTGTCCTGGAGGAGAGAGAGCACTGTGGATCACAGGAAGCGGCCCGGGCGGGCGCCCGCTCCGGCCGGGCGTACGTCACGGCCCCGCCAGGCCGAGGTGGCTCGGCTCGCGGGAGTGTCCCAGGCGACCGTGTCCCTGGTGCTCTCCCCGAAGCCCGACGCCAAGGGGCGCATCATCTCCGAGGAGACGCGCCGGCGGGTCTTGGAGGCGGCCCGCAGCCTCGGCTACGTGCCCGACCCGGCCGCCCGACGCCTGGCCGCCGCCCGCAACAACCTCCTCGGCGTCTTCAGTTTCACCGCCACGTTCCCCACCGATGTGCAGCACTCGTACTACCCCTTCCTGGTCGGCGTGGAGTGCGAGGCGGCGGCGCTCGGCTACGACCTGGTGCTGTTCACCGGGTCGAGCACCGGCGGCGCGGGGGCCGCGGGTCCCGACGCTCTCGGCCGGGTCCGGCTCGCCGACGGCTGTCTCTTCCTCGGTCGGCACACACCCCGGGCGGAGCTCAAGCGGCTGGTCGAGGACGGCTTCCCGGTAGTGCACCTGGGCCGCCGCGAGGAGTTGGAGGGCGTGGCATGGGTGGGCGCGGACTATGTCGAAGCCACGCGTGACGTCGTGGGTCATCTGACCGGGTCGGGGCATCGGCGGATCGTCCTGGTCCGCGAGGACGACGACGCGCCGGCCTCGACGGACCGTCAGCGCGGCTTCCTGGAAGGGCTGGAAGCAGCAGGTCTGCCCTCCGGGCCGACGACCGTCTTCCGGTCCGCGGATCCGCAGCGGGAGCTCACGCCCGAACGGCTGCGGGCCTGGGTCGACGAAGGGGTGACGGCCTTCGTCGCGGAAGAGACCGACACCGGGGCGGCCTGGCGAGGGCTGCTCTCCGCCGTGCGCGAGGCGGGCCTCGACTGCCCCGGAGAGGTGTCTCTCGCCCTGCTCGGCAGCCCGCCCGCCGACCTGGCGGGCGAACCCGAACCAACCGGCTTCGACATCCCCCGGCCGCAGTTGGGCGCAGCGGCCGTACGTCTGCTGGCCGCGCTCGTCACCGGCGAGGAGGCGCGAGAACCACTCGTCAGCTGTGCCTTCCGCCCGGGCCTGACGGCCGGACCGCCGCGTGCCCGATCCTGAGCACGCTCCCCACAGACCCCCACACCCCGAAGGAACCCGAACCAGCAGCTAGGAGAAGCGTGATACCCGAAGCCGACATCCTCGTCGTGGGCGGCGGTCTGGGTGGCGTGGCCGCCGCACTCGCCGCCTGCCGGGCAGGCCGCAGCGTCGTGCTCACCGAGGAGACGGACTGGATCGGCGGCCAGCTCACCAGCCAGGCCGTACCGCCCGACGAGCATCCGTGGGTCGAGCGGTTCGGCACGACCGCCTCGTACCGGCGGCTGCGCGAGGAGATCCGGAGGTACTACCGCCACTGGTACCCGCTGCGGGCCGAGGCCTCGGCGCTCACCGACCTCAACCCGGGAGCGGGCCGCGTCAGCAAGCTCTGCCACGAGCCGAGGGTCGCCCTCGCCGTCCTGGAGGGCATGCTCGCGCCCCACCGGGCAGCGGGACGGCTGACCGTGCTCACCGAGCACCGGCCGATCTCCGCCGAGTCCGACAACGATGTCGTACGGTCGGTGACCCTGCGGGACCTGCGGGACGGAACACGTCGCACCCTCACCGCGCGTTACGTCCTGGACGCCACCGAGACGGGCGAACTCCTCCACCTCGCAGGCGTCGAGCACGCGAACGGGGCCGAGGCACGCGCCGAGTTCGACGAGCCGCACGCCCCGCAAGAGGCTCAGCCCCTCAACCAGCAGGGCATCACGGTCTGCTTCGCGCTCTCCCACCACGAGGGCGAGGACCACACCATCGACCGCCCGCGGGACTACGACTTCTGGCGCGCCTACCAGCCCTCGTTCTGGCCGGGCCCGCTGCTCGGCTTCGAGGCGCCCGACCCGCGCACGCTGGAACCGGTGCCGCGCACCTTCGTACCGAATCCGGATCTCGACCCGCTCAGCGTCTCCGCCGACCAGAGCGCCGACGCCGGCGACAAGGAACTGTGGGGCTTTCGCCGCATCCTCGCCCGCAAGCTCCACTCCCCCGGCGCCTTCGACTCCGACATCACACTCGTCAACTGGCCGCTCAACGACTACTGGCTCAAGCCGTACATCGGCCAGGAGGCCGAAGCGCTGCGCGAGGCGCGGCAGTTGTCGCTGTCACTGCTGTACTGGCTGCACACCGAGGCACCACGCCCGGACGGCGGCACCGGCTTCCCGGGCCTGCGGATCCGCCCGGACGTGACCGGCACGGCGGACGGCCTGGCCAAGGCTGCCTACGTCCGCGAGTCCCGCCGGATCAAGGCCGTCACCACGGTCACCGAGCACGACGTGGCGATCGACCTGGTCGGCCCGTACGGCGGCACCCGGCACCGGGACTCCGTCGGCGTGGGCGGGTACCGCATCGACCTGCATCCCTCGACCGGCGGCGACAACTACATCGACATCGGCTCGGTGCCCTTCGAGATCCCCCTCGGGGCGCTGGTGCCGCGGCGGGTCCGCAACCTGCTGCCCGCCGGCAAGAACATCGGCACCACGCACATCACCAACGGCTGCTACCGGCTCCACCCCGTGGAGTGGAACGTCGGCGAGGTCGCCGGTGCCCTGGCCGCCCACTGCGTCGCCGAGGACGTCGAGCCGCACCAGGTGCAGGCCGAGGACAAGCGGTTCGAGGAGTTCGCGCGGCTGCTCGACCGCGACGGAGTGCAACGCCACTGGCCGGACGTACGCGGCTACTGAACGACCCGTATGCGGACGGGAGTTCCGGGCGGGGCGGCTCCACCCGCCCCGCCCGGTGACCGCCCGCGCGAACCGATCCAGCACAAGGAGGTGCCCGGACATGAACACACCCCGTATCCGCGTCGGCATCGACGTGGGCGGAACCTTCACCGACGCCGTGGCCGTGGACGCCACGACCCTCGAACTCCTGGGGCAGGTCAAGGTCCCCACCAGCCATCATCACGAGGACGGCGTCGCGCACGGCATCGTCGAGGCGCTCGACCGGCTCCTGGAGCAGACCGGCTGCGCCCCGGCCGACGTCGCCTTCCTGGCGCACGGCACGACCCAGGCTACCAACGCCCTCCTGGAGGGCGACGTGGCGACCGTCGGACTGATCGGCATCGGGACGGGCCCCGCAGCGGTGCTCACCCGCCGCCTCGCCTCGTTCGGAAGGCTCGAACTCGCCCCCGGCAAAAGGCTTCCGCTGGCCTACGCGCATGTCGCCGACCCTCAGGACACGTCAGCCGTCCGTCGCGCCGTCGAACAGCTGAGGGATGAAGGCGCTCAAGTCCTCGTCGCCAGCCAGCCGTTCAGCGTCGACCGCCCCGAGGGCGAGCAGGCTGTCCTGGACGCGGCACGGCCGTACGGGCTGCCGATGACCGCCGCGCACGAGATCACCTCGCTGTACGGGCTGCACAAGCGCACCCGCACCGCCGTGGTCAACGCGGCGATCCTGCCCCGCATGCTGGCCACCGCCGACCTCGTCGATGCCTCCATCACCAAGGCGGGCGTGACCGCGCCCCTGATGGTGATGCGCTGCGACGGCGGTGTGATGGCTCTCGACGAGATGCGCCGCCGACCGCTCCTGACGGTCCTGTCCGGACCGGCTGCCGGAGTCGCGGGCGCTCTGATGCGGGAGCGGGTGAGCGAGGGCGTGTTCCTGGAGACCGGAGGCACTTCGACCGACATCAGCGTCGTACGCCGCGGCAAGGTCGCCGTCCGGCACGCCACCATCCTCGGCAAGACCTCGTATCTGAGCGCCCTCGACGTGCGCACGGTCGGCGTCGGCGGCGGCTCCATGGTGCGGATCGGCGAAGGCCGGGTGACGGGCGTGGGACCGCGCAGCGCCCACATCGCGGGACTTCCGTACGCCTGCTTCGCCTCCCCCGACCGGCTGCGGGACGCCAAGGTCGACACCGTCCGGCCCATGGACGGCGACCCCGCCGACTACGCCGTGCTCGACGCGGCGGGCGGGCGATTCGCCGTCACGATGACCTGTGCCGCCAATGCCCTCGGCCGTGTCCCCGAGGGCGACTTCGCACACTGCGCCCCCGAGAGCGCGCGCGCCGCGATCGCGCCGCTGGCCGCCCTGTTCGGCACCGACGTCGCCACCGCGGCCCTTCAGATCCTCGACGCGGGCGTCGACCGGGTGAAGACGGTGGTGGACGCCATGATCCGCGACTACCGCCTCGACAAGGACACGGCAGTCCTCGTCGGCGGAGGCGGCGGCGCCGCATCCGTCACCCCGCACCTCGCTCGCACCAGCGGCATGGAGGGCCGGATCGCCCGCCACAACGAGGTCATCAGCCCCATCGGCGTCGCCCTCGCGCTCGTACGCGAACAGGTCGAGCGGATCGTGCCCGGCGCCACGCAGGAACAGATCCTCGCCGTCCGGGCCGAGGCGGAGCGGGCGGTCGTCGCCCAGGGCGCCGCCGCCGAAGGCGTCGAGGTCGAAGTCACCGTCGACCCGCAGACCAACACCGTGCGCGCGGTCGCGACCGGCGCCACCGAACTGCGCACCCAGGACCGGTCCCACCGCGCCGACGACACCGAGCGACTCCGTGCCGCGGCGGCCAGTCTGAAAACCGACCCTACGGCGGTCCACGTCCTGGCGGGCACCGCCGCCCACACCGTCTACGGCACGGAGACGCGCCGTCGCCTGCGGCCGACCCGCCGGCCCGTACGGATCGTCGACGCGGACGGCGTCGTACGCCACCACGCCGCCGACGCCCGCGTGGAGACCACCACCGTGGCCGGCGCCCCGGAGGTACTCGCCCGGCTGGTGGGCGAGTCCACCTCGTACGGCGACGGCGGGGTGCGCGCTCCCGCCCTGCGGCTGCTGCTCGGCTCCCGCATCGCCGACCTGTCCGGCGTCCTCGATCCCCAGCCTCTGCTCGCGCTGGCCCGCAGCGAGTTGCGGGCCCGCGCGGCAGACGAGCCGGTGGTCGCGGTCCTGGAGGTGCGGCCATGACGTCCGCGGCCGATGAACTCGTGTCCCAGCACGGGGGATTGTGGGATCCGGCGTCCGTCGACGATGTCGAATGGGCCGTCCGGCTGCTGGCCGCCACGCCCACCCACGAGGGCCGCGATCCGCGGCTGCTGCGCCAATGGGCCCGTAGGGCCGACGAGTTCGGATCCCGGCTCGCCCCCGTCCCGTCCACCGCGCGCGTGGTCGAGCGGGACGACGGTCTGGAGCGGATGCTGCTCGCCCGCTACACGTCACGGCCCCCGACGGTCGAGCTCTACACCGACACGCTCGCCCTCGCCGAGGAGTTGGTCGACGCCCGCGGCTGGCGTGCCTGGTACCCGCCGGGCTCGGTACGCGCGGCCGCGCTCGCCCACGAGGCCGTGCACGCCCACCTCCACCACGGCCCGGCGAAGGCCGGGCTCAAGCAGGCACTCGATCACACCGTGCTGCGCCTCGGACGCCACCGGGTGGCCGGCCATGTCGCCGGTGCCGAAGAGGTCGCCGCCCACGCCTACGCCAGAACCGTCTGCGGGCTCGGCCGCAGCCCCCTGCTCCTCACCGCCGCGCTTCGCACAGCGCTCACCCGGCCCGGAAGAGAGAACTGACCCATGGGTGTCGTCATCCTCCTCGTCATGGCCGCCGGCGTCGGCCTGATGCTCACCCGCAGACTGCCCACCGCCTTCGCGCTGGTGCTGCTCGCCGTCGTCATCGCCTTCCTCGCCGGGGCACCGCTGACCGGCAAGAACAGCGTGCTGGACACCGTTCTCCAGGAAGGCGCGCCGACCCTGGCCGCCACCATGATCGCGATCATTCTGGGCTCCTGGCTGGGCAAGCTCCTCGACGAGACCGGTATCGCGGGCACGCTCGTCCGCAAAATCGTCGAGTTCGGCGGTGACCGCCCGACCGTGGTGGCCCTCGGTGTCCTCGCCGTGTCCGCACTCGTCGGAACGGTGACCGGCTCGGCCCCCGCCGCCATGCTCGCCGGCATCATCGGCATACCCGCCATGATCGCCGTCGGCGTGCCCAAGGTGACCGCCGCGGGCACAGTGCTGATGGGCATCGCCGTGGGCATCCCCTTCGAGCTGCCGGTGTGGCAGTTCTTCTCCACCGCGCTGGAACTGCCGATCCCGACCGTGCGCGGCTTCATGGTGAAGCTCTTCCCGTTCGCCCTGGTCGCCGCCCTCGCGTTCGTCCTCGTCGAGACACGTCGGCGTGGCACCGAGCACGCCTGGTCGCTCAAGTCCGTGGACGCGAAGCCCCGTTCACGGCGCAAGGACCTCGGCGACGCGCCCTGGTACGCGCTGCTCGCCCCCGCCGTCCCGCTCGTCCTCGCGCTGGGCTTCGAACTCGCCATCATCCCCTCGCTGTTGGCGGGGGTCCTGTACGCGCTGGTCACCACCACCCGGCCCGGCGAGATGAACAAGCGGCTGCTGCGCACCCTGTACGGCGGCTTCGAGGTGGCCGCTCCGCCGATCGTCCTCTTCATCGCCATCGGCATCCTGCTCGCGGCCGTCAAGCTGCCCGGCGCCGTGGACGCGCTCGAACCGCTCGTCAAGGCCGTCAGTCCGCGGAACCCCGTGCTGTTCGTCCTCGTCTTCACGCTCCTCGTCCCCCTGTGCCTCTACCGCGGCCCCCTCAACGTGTTCGGGCTCGGCGCGGGCATCGCCGGCGTCCTCATCGCCACCGGCATCTACCCCGCGGCCGCCGTCCTCGGCATGGCCACCTCGTACAACCAGGTCTTCGGTGTCGCCGACCCGACCAGCACACAGACCGTGTGGAGCGCCCAGTACGCAGGCGTCACTCCCCAACAGGTCATGGTGCGCAGCCTGCCGTACGTCTGGGCGGTCGCCCTCGGCGGCCTGTGCGTCACCGCCGCCACCCGCCTCTGAGCCCGCGGCCCCGTCCGGGCCCGCCGAGCCAGACACCTTCTGCCATCGGAGCCACCATGCAGGAGCAACATCTCGACCGACGTCTCTTCCTGCGCGCCACCGCCGCCACCGGAGCCGCCCTCACCGTCGGGTCAGCCCTGGGAGCCCAGCCCGCGGCCGCAGCACCCGGCGGATTCCCGAACTACACCTATGTCCGAACCCTTCTGACGCCATCTCGGCTGAAGTACAACCCCACCGGCGAGATCATCTTTCCTTGCATCAGGGGCGTCTACGACAAGCTGAGCTCCCCGCTCGGCCGCTACTACCTGTACTACGCGCCGCACGACCCGCCCGGTGGGGTCTGCCTGGCCTACGGCGACTCACTGGAAGGGCCGTTCACGGAGTACCCGTCGAATCCGATCGTCTCCAACAACTGGTCCCCGCACTACTCCGTCAGCCATGTCTCGTCCCCCCACGTGCTGTGGAACGCGGACGTCAAGGAGTTCTGGCTGTATTTCCACGGCGAGAACACCACGACCCGCCTCGCCCGCTCGACCGACGGGATCCACTTCGCGTACGACAAGGTCGTACTGTCGGCATCCATGCTCCCGGCAGGCACCACGGAGACGTCGTACGCCCGGGTATTCCGCCACGACCTGCCCTCGCGCGGCGCCCGCCACGTGATGGTCTTCATGCTCAACAACACCACCAACCACCGTGACATCCACTGGGGTTGGTCCGCCGACGGCCGCACCTGGACCTACGACCAGCAGCCGCTGATCCGGCACGGCGACGTCGGCGCCGTCAACGTCGGCGGCCCGCACCTTCTCTACCGCAACAACAGCACCTACGTCGTCTACAACAAGGACAAGGAGAGCGGCGGCGACATCATGATCACCGAGGTCGGCGACGACTTCAGCAAGCGCACCCACCTCGGCGTCTTCTACAACTCGCGCGGCACCGCCCCGGAGAACGGTCGCGCCGCGGCACCTTCGTTCGGTACCGACGGCGGCGTCCCGTACATGATCTACGAGGCGGGAGAGAGGCTCGCGGGGGCCATCGCGGTCGCCCGAGGCTGAACCCGCAGGTCGCCCTGCCAACGCCCCTGCGGCTGGACCGCCGAACCCGACAGGCTCGGACGGAGGGCCGAGTCGTCCCGGCGGTCGGTCGCTGGATCACCCTGTTCACGGCCCGTGCTCGGCGGGCACCCTACCGGTGAGCCAATTCGGATGCATGTTCGAGATGAGGAAACATGTGCGTTACCTGCGCCGGTTCGTGGTGCTCTTAGGGTGGTGGGTGTGGCGCGATGGTTCGAGTCGTTTCGAAGTCCGGCGACGGTGGAGCCGACGGGATCCGGCGGCGCACCCGCATGGGGCGTCGACGTGCCGTCCCCGCTGGGCGTGCTGCGCTCGGCGGCGGCCCGGATCGGCACCACGCTGGACGAGGACACGACGTGCGCGGAGCTGACTCGGGAGGTCACCGGACAGGTGGGAGCCGCGGCGGCGGTCCTGCACGGTAGGGGCGAGGCCGGCTCGACGTACGACGCCGTCAGCGGGAACCCGGAGGTGCTTCCCGACGCCCGGTGGGCAGCGACAGCGGCGAGGGAGCGGGCCGGCCCGGGAGAGAGCGGGGTCGTGCACCTGGCTTCCGGCGGTGCCCGGCCCGCACTCCGCGTGCCGCTTGCCATCGATGAGCACCGTTACGGCGTGCTGGTGTGCGCCCGGGAGGGGGCGCCCTTCACCCGCGAGGAGGTGGAGCTCGTCACGTTCCTCGCCGAGCGGGCCGCCTCGAACATCCGGCACGCCCGGGAGCACGACGCGGTGAGCGGCATTGTCGGCAAGCTACAGCGGGCCCTGCTCGCCGAACCCGGCCGACCGCACCCGAACCTGGATGTCGCCATCCGCTACCTGCCCGTGGGGCAGCGCGCCCTGGTCGGCGGTGACTGGTGTGAGACCGTCCGGCTGCACTTCGGCCGTACGTTGCTCGTCGTCGGCGACGTCATGGGGCACGGCCTGGAGGCCGCCGTCGACATGGCGGCCCACCGCTCGTCCCTGCGGTACATAGCCTCCGCCGACCTGCCGCCGCACCGCGTGCTGCGCCAGCTCGACGACATCGCCTCCAGAGAGCCGGACCGCCGCCCGGCCACCTGCCTCATCGCGCGCGTGGACCCTGTCCGCGGGCTGGTGACCCTGGCCAGTGCCGGCCACCTGCCGCCGGCCGTGATCGATGGGCAGGGCCGGGCCTCACTGCTGCCCGTGCAGGTCGGCCCGCCCCTGGGCACGGGCCTCGGCGGCTACGAACCGGCGACCTACCGCTTGGACCCCTCCCAGGCACTGATGCTGTTCACCGACGGGCTCGTCGAGCGCCGTGGTGAGGACATCGACGAGTCCCTGCACCGACTGGCCGGTCTCAGCTTCTCGGCCACCACAGGTGTCGAGGACATCCTCGACACGGTCCTCGCCCGCCTCGACGCCCGGCACGCCGAGGACGATGTCGCGGTCATGGCCGCCCAACTGCGGCACCGCCCCGCACCCGCATAGGGCAATCCCCGAACGCCGGCACGGGACCAGATGCCGGAACCGGCGACGCACTGTCGACCTTGCCGCTCCGAAAGACGCTTATACACGCTGGTCAGGAACGGTGAGCGTGTGGTTCAGCGCCGCGAGGCCGTCCGCATAGATACCGTGGAACAGGGCGATGGCCTCGTCGTCGCTGATGCCGTCCGGTGTGAAGGTGCCGGACCACTCCACGCGGGCCGTGTCCTGCCCGGGCGTCTCGTGCACCGTGAGGGTGGAGAGGTAGCCGGTGACGGGGAAGGGAGCCTGGAGGATGGAGTAGCTGTAGGTGCGGGCCTTGTCGTCGAAGGCTTCGAGGCGTTCGACGATCACGCCGCCGTCCTCGTTCCTGAGACTGCGGACGCGTCCGCCGTCACTGAGCTCGCTGGTGGGGATGTAGGGCAGCCAGTCAGGCAGTGAGTCGAAGCCGCCGATGAGCTGCCAGACGCGTTCGGGCGAGGCGGGGATGTCGAGGGATGCGGTGGTCGTGGCCACGGGATTCTCCTGGGGACGTGCGGGGTGACGGGGTCAGGCGGCGGGTACGGGAGCGTCTTGCGCTATCAGCCGCCCCTCGCGCAGATCCGTCCAGAACGCGGCCGGGATCGTCTCGCCGAGAGCGGCGATGTCCTCGGAGATGCGACCGGGCTTGGTGGCGCCGGGGATCACAGCCGCCGTCGCCGGATGGGCGAGGGAGAACTGGAGCGCGGCGGACTTGATACCGACCCCGTGCCGATCGGCAAGCGCCTTGATCCGCTGCACCTTGTCGATGATGTGCGCGGGTGCCTTCTGGTACTCGAAGTGCGTTCCTCCGGCGAGGATGCCCGAGCTGTAGGGGCCGCCGACCACGACGTCGACGTCCTGGTCGGCAGCGGCCGGCAGCAGGCGCTGGAGGGCCCGGTCATGGTCGAGGAGGGTGTAGCGACCGGCGAGCAGGAAGGCGTCGGGCTTCGGCTCGTCCAGGTCGAGGGTGAGCTCCAGGGGTTCCACGCGGTTGACGCCCAGGCCCCAGGCCTTGATGACGCCCTCCTCGCGCAGCGTCTCCAGGACGCGGAACGCGCCGGTGCGCGCGGTCTCATAGACGGCCAGCCACTCGTCTCCGTAGAAGTCCTGGGCGACGTCATGCACCCACACGATGTCGAGGCGGTCTGTCCGGAGGCGCTTGAGGCTGTCCTCGATGGAGCGGAGGGTGGCGTCGGCGGTGTAGTCGTTGACCATCTTGTTCGGGCGACCGTGTTCGAAGAGGCCGCCCTTCTCGCCGAGGTCGCGTACGGCCGGGTCCTCGATCTCGTCGAAGATGACGCGGCCGACCTTCGTGCTGAGGACGAACTCGTCCCGGGGGTGCTGCGCCAGTACGTCGCCGAGCCGGATCTCGGAAAGGCCGGCGCCGTAGAAGGGGGCGGTGTCGAAGTAGCGAATGCCCTGGTCCCAGGCGGCTTCGACGGTGGCTGCCGCCTCCTCGTCGGGGATGGCGCGGAACATGTTGCCGAGCGGTGCGGTGCCGAAGCCGAGGGCGCCGGGCAGGTGGGGCTTGATGCTCATGGGGGGATCCTTGCGATGGTGATTGCGGCGGATTCGTCAGTGAATGCGCGATCCGTCGGCCTTGCGTGTTCGAGGCTAGGATCCATAGATGAGACTGTCCAAGACTTGCTTGGACATACTTGAGTCCTTCGAGGTCCTACATGCTCGACCTGCGCCAACTCCGCTACTTCGTCGCCGTCGCCGAGGCCGAACACGTCGGCCGTGCCGCTGAGCGGCTGCACATCTCCCAGTCGCCTCTCAGCCGGCAGATCGCCCAGCTCGAGAAGAACCTGGGCCTTACCCTTTTCGAACGCAGCCAGCAGCGCATCCGGCTGACCTCCGACGGCCGTGTCTTCCTGACCGAGGCACATGCCCTGCTGCGCCACGCGGACCGGCTGGAGAACCTCGGCCGGCGGCTCGGCCGTGGCGAGGAGGGCGGCCTGTGCATCGGCTACGTGACCGACGCCATGCACACGGGTACCCTGCCCACCGCCCTGCGCACACTGCGCGATCAACACCCGGGCATTCACGTTGCGCTGTACGACCAGGAATCGGCCGAGCAGTTCGAGGGACTGCGCCAGCGCAGCCTGGACATCGCGCTGGTGCGCACGCCGCCGCCCGAGGACGACCCGGACCTGAACGCGGCCCCATTGCTGAAGGATCCCTTGCTGCTCGCGCTGCCCGCGGACCATTCCCTCGCGGGGCAGGAGGAGTTGCCCCCCAACGCCCTTGACGGGCAGCCGTGGATCGCGGTGGGCGACTCCCAGGACCCGGCCTGGCGCGACACGTTCGTCGCGTCGTGCGTAGCCTCCGGCTTCACTCCGGACATCCGTCTCGACGCAGCCGATCCACTCACCGCACTGGGCCTGGTCGCCTCCGGTCTCGGCCTCGCGCTCATCCAGAAGAGCATGATGCGCGGCACGACCGACGGCGTCGCGGTACGCGAACTGCCCTGGCACGGAGGGTCTGTTCAGCTGTGGGCGGCCTGGCACCGGGTCGATCTCCGGCCCGTGGTGGCCGCATTCCGCGAAACGGTCCTCGCGGGCCGGGGTGCCGTCTGAGCGAGGGCACACAAGCGGGCCACCGGTTTCTCCGGCACCGGACCGGTAGTCCACTCCGACGCGGTCGGGCCCCGGCACCGCAGGATCCCACGGCATGCCGACGGCTCCATCGCCCTACCCCTCCCCGCACGACTCCGGCCGGCGGCGGCCTGTGCCGGCCTGGCTGGGTGCGGCCGCGATCTCGTAGCCGCCCTTCGCCGGGACCGCCGCCAGGTGTCGCTGTAGATCTTCCCGGTCCAGTCGGTCGCGTCCGGCCACGTCGCCCCGCCGACGGCAGCCATGGCACGCCCTCCCTCATCCACGCGCCGAGGTTTTTCCACATCTACATCACGATTGGTCCCATATATCCATCCACTCTGCCCATCGGTTGCTCCCGGCCGAACTCGGGCGCACGGTGGATAGACCGAGGCGAGGGCGGATGAGCGCGATGACGGGTTCTGATCCCGCCGACGACGACCGGGTGGCGCGGCGGTCGAACGACCCCGTCGACGAAGCGGGCAGTGCCCGTGCCACGGTGGATCCGCACGGCATCGTGACCGGGTGGAGCAAGGGAGCACGGCGGCTGCTCGGATACCGGTCCGCGGAGATCATCGGTCGGCCTGCGGCGCTGCTGCTCGCCGGGGAGCCGCCCACGCAGACACTGCGATCCCTGCGGACCCTGCCGAGGTGGAACGGCGCGGTAAGGCTTCTGCACCGGGACGGCCACCGCCTCACGGTGGACCTGCTGGCACACCGCCGGGAGCCGGAGCAGGAGCAGGTGCCGGACAGCGGCGAGGACGTGGGGGTCGGCGAGTGGTTCCTGGTCTCCTCCCTGGCCCGCCCGGTGTCGCCGACCCAGGACGACGCGCTGGTGATGTGGGCCTTCGCCCGGTCCCCGTCCGCGACGGCGCTGTACGACACCGGCCTGCGCCTGCGGCGGGCGAACGCGGACATGGAGCGGGTGATCGGCCTGCCCGAAGCGGCGATGCAGGGGTTGCGCGTGTCGGAGATCGTGGTGGACCCGGAGGGCGACCGGACGGAAGAGTGCATGCGCCGGGCGCTGGAGACCGGCGAGCAGCAGCATCTGCGGCAGGCCCTGCACCTGGTCGGCCACGACCGCGAGAGCATCTGGACCACGTCGTTCACCCCCGTGCGGGACACCGAGGGAACGGTACGGGGCGTGCTCCTTTCCGCCCACGACATGACCGAGGAGCACCTGGCCCGGGAGCGTCTGGCCCTGCTCAACGACGCGAGCGTCCGTATCGGCAGCACCCTGGACCTCGCCCGTACCGCGCAGGAACTCGCCGACGTGGCCGTCCCCCGCCTCGCGGACTTCGTCACCGTCGACCTCCTCCCCGCCATCGAAGGCGGTGACGATCCGCCCACCGGGCCGCCGACCAGCCCTGTCATGCTGCGCCGAGTCGCCAACCAGTCCGTCCTCGAGGGCTGCCCCGAGGCCGTGGTCGAGTACGGAGCACTGGCCGCCTACCCGGACGAGTCGCCTGCGGCCGAGTGCCTGGCCGCCGACCGCCCGCTGATCCGCAAGGTGACCGAACCCGCTATCGGCAGATGGGCGAGCCAGGTCCCGGACCGGGCCGACAGGGTGCGGCGGTACGGCTTCCACTCGGTGCTCGCCGTACCGATGCGCGCCCGCGGCATCACCCTCGGCGTGGCCACCTTCTCCCGCCACCGACGCCCGGAACCCTTCGAGCAGGACGACCTGCTCCTGGGCGAGGAGATCACCGCGAGGGCCGCCGTCTGCATCGACAACGCCCGCCGCTACACCCGCGAGCGCCGCACCTCCCTCACCCTTCAGAGCAGTCTCCTGCCGCAACGGCTGCCGCCGCAGGCCGCCGTCGACGTCGCCTCCCGCTACCTGCCCGCCAGCACGCAGGCCGGCGTCGGCGGTGACTGGTTCGACGTGATCCCGCTGTCCGGCGCCCGGGTCGCGCTCGTCGTCGGCGACGTCGTCGGCCACGGCATCCAGGCCTCGGCCACCATGGGACGGCTGCGCACCGCCGTACGCACTCTGGCCGATGTCGATCTCCCGCCCGACGAACTCCTGACCCACCTGGACGACCTCGTCATCCACCTGTCCGCCGAGGCCGAACGCGCAGCCGACACCGACGGTGGCATCGGCGCCACCTGTCTGTACGCGGTCTACGACCCGGTCTCCCGGCGATGCACACTGGCCCGGGCCGGCCACCCCGTACCCGCGCTGACGACCCCGGACGGGACCGTGGAGTTCCTCGACGTCCCCGCAGGCCCGCCGCTGGGGCTGGGGGGCCTGCCTTTCGAAGCCACCGAGATCGAGTTGCCCGAGGGAAGTGTCCTCGCGCTGTACACGGACGGTCTCGTCGAAGCCCGTGGCCGCGACATCGACGAGGGCCTCAATGTCCTGCGTGCGACCCTGGCCCGGCAGAACCCGTCATTGGAAGACACCTGCGACACCGTGCTTCGGACGCTTCTCCCGGAACGCCCCACCGACGATGTGGCGCTGCTCATGGCCCGGACCCGAGCCCTGGACGCCGCCCATGTCGCCACCTGGGACGTGCCGTCCCACCCTGCCTCGGTCGCCGAAACCCGCAAGAACGCCTGCCGTCAGCTGGACCTCTGGGGCATGGACGAGGCCGCCTTCGTCACCGAACTGATCGTCAGCGAACTGGTCACCAACGCCATCCGCTACGGGGGAGCCCCCATCCAGCTCCGGTTGATCCGCGACCGCAACCTGATCTGTGAGGTCTCCGACGCCAGCAGCACCGCCCCCCACCTGCGCCGGGCACGCACTTTCGACGAAGGCGGCCGCGGACTCCTCCTGGTCGCCCAGCTCACGCAGAGCTGGGGTACCCGCCACACCTACAGCGGCAAGACGATCTGGGCCGAGCAGGAAATCCCCGCCTCCCCATGACGGTGCCGACCGCGTGCGAACCCTTGTGGCGCGCCGGACACGTGGGGCGGTTCAGCGACCACCGCCACGGACATCCCCAAGGCCGGCAGGGCCACACCTGTGTGGCAGCGGCAGGCGGAAGGGAGGCCCGAAGTCTCCTCGCCGGGTAAGGGAGACGGGCGGTTCGGCGTCTGCGGAGACCGTATCGCCCGTATCGCAAGTACCCTTCGTGGTGTCTACGGCGTCACATAGCGGGCGCCAAATCTCTGGAGGCAACACCACGTGCTGATCGCTCAGCGTCCGTCCCTCACCGAAGAGGTCGTCGACGAGTTCCGCTCCCGGTTCGTGATCGAGCCGCTGGAGCCGGGCTTCGGCTACACCCTCGGTAACTCCCTTCGCCGGACGCTCCTGTCCTCGATCCCGGGTGCGGCGGTCACGTCCATCCGTATCGACGGCGTGCTGCACGAGTTCACCACCGTGCCGGGCGTCAAGGAGGACGTCACCGACCTGATCCTCAACATCAAGCAGCTGGTCGTGAGCAGCGAGCACGACGAGCCGGTCGTGATGTACCTGCGCAAGCAGGGGCCGGGTCTGGTCACCGCCGCCGACATCGCGCCCCCGGCCGGTGTCGAGGTGCACAACCCCGACCTCGTCCTCGCCACGCTCAACGGCAAGGGCAAGCTGGAGATGGAGCTGACCGTCGAGCGCGGTCGCGGTTACGTCTCCGCCGTGCAGAACAAGCTGGTCGGTCAGGAGATCGGGCGCGTCCCGATCGACTCGATCTACTCGCCGGTTCTCAAGGTCACGTACAAGGTCGAGGCGACCCGCGTCGAGCAGCGCACCGACTTCGACAAGCTGATCGTCGACGTCGAGACCAAGCAGGCGATGCGTCCTCGTGACGCCATGGCCTCCGCCGGTAAGACCCTGGTCGAGCTGTTCGGTCTCGCCCGCGAGCTGAACATCGACGCCGAGGGCATCGACATGGGCCCGTCCCCGGTGGATGCCGCCCTCACCGCCGACCTGGTACTGCCCATCGAGGACCTCGACCTCACGGTCCGGTCGTACAACTGCCTCAAGCGCGAGGGCGTCCACTCCGTGGGCGAGCTCGTCGCCCGCTCCGAGGCCGACCTGCTGGACATCCGCAACTTCGGTGCGAAGTCCATCGACGAGGTCAAGGCGAAGCTCGCCGGCATGGGACTGGGCCTCAAGGACAGCCCGCCCGGATTCGACCCGACCGCCGCCGACGCCCTCGGTGCGGACGATGACCCGGACGCGGGTTTCATGGAGACCGAGCGATACTGAACGCTGCGCCGCGCCGGTCACCTCTGGTCGATCCGCAGCGGGCGCCCGAGGGCGTTGCCTGAGCTGGAGGCAGTCGGGGCGTTCGCAGGCGCGGCAGCCAGCCGATGGTCGCGACGGCGGCGGTGTGCACGGCGGTGACCGGTTCGGCGTCCATGAGCGCGAGCGGGCCGCCGCCGTGTTCGTCGAACAGGGCCACGACACCTCGGGCGCGCTGCCGCCTGTCCGGCCAGGCCCGGCGAAGACCGCCACCGGCTTGGCGGCCGGACCGAGGCCTGGAACGTGGCCGCCCGGCGCTCCCGCAGGGAGAGGTGGCCATACTCCCCGGAGCCACCCACCACTCCCTGCCCCTCACCGCCCCGAAGCACCTGAACGACCGGCTGACGGACTTCCTGGGCTGACAGTGCCAACCCTTACGGCCGCACGGCCGCACCTCTGCCCGCGGCTCTCGGTCGTCCGGATGGCCCGGCCCGGCAGAAACCCCGATCCTGGAAGAGCCTGGAAGAGGGGCGGACGCCCGCCCGGGGTGGTCACCGGTGCACCGGGCAAGGCGGTCGACGGGTACGAAACCGGGTGCCGTCGCAGCGATGAGTCTGCCGGCGCCCACAGGTCTACCTGCCGAACGAGACAACCGACTCATCGGGAGCACAGCATGGGCCTCATCCACATCGAGCTGTTCGCGACCCTCGACCTCGTCGGGCAGTCGCCCGGCGGCCCCGACGAGGACCCCGCGGGGTTCCCGTTCGGCGGCTGGCAGGCGCCCCTGCTGGACGAGACTGCCGGGGCGCAGGTCGGTGCCGCGTACGAGGGCACGGACGCCCTCCTGCTCGGCCGCCGGACGTATGACATCTTCGCCGCCTACTGGCCGCACCAGGAGGGCGGCGAGGACAACGAGATCGCCACGCTCTTCAACAGCGTCCCGAAGTACGTGGCCTCCCGTGGCAGGCCCGACCTCTCGTGGGCCGGGTCGACGCAGCTCGGCCCGGATCTGGCCGGCGCGGTGCGCGAGATCCGCGACCGGCACGAGCACGTGAAGGTCGTCGGGAGCCTGAACCTGGTGCAGACCCTCCTGCGCGAGAAGCTCTTCGACCGTCTCGACCTCTGGGTGCACCCGATCGTGCTGGGCGTCGGAAAGAAGGTGTTCGACGGTGGGGCGGTGCCCACGAACGTCACACTTCTCGAACCGCCGGCAGCCGGTCCGAAGGGCACGGTGTACCTGCGCTACGGGCTCGCCGAGGGCACGCCCGGGACGGGGGACATGAGCGCACCCGATCGCGGTGTCGGGCGCGACGACTGAAGCCGCCCCTATGGCGGAGTCCGTCACGGGGGTCACGAGATGGCCCGGAGTCGGCCGTGGGGCCGTTGGCGGAGTTGCTCGACGGCCTGAGCCGTCTTGTCGTCGTCGGGAAGGAAGACGACGAGTTGCTGTGCGTCCGAGGAGAGTTCGAGCGTCTCGCGGCGCAGCCGGAGTTCGTGTCCGGAGGGGTGGTTGAGCCGGAGGATGCCTCGTCGTGGAACCACGTGGCGGTTCCGGCGACGGGTGAAGTCGGGTCCGGCGAGGACCGTGAGCTGCGCGGTGAGCCATGCGGAGTTCTCGGCGGACGGCCCGAGCCACAGGTCGAATGCCTGCTCGTCGGCGATGTCGTCCCAGTCGGCGAAGAACGTACGGGCGCGGGCGTCGGTGAAGACGTAGTGGGTGAGATTCGGGGGGTCGATGTCGAGCAGTCCGGCTGCGCTGGTCACCGACTCGTATGCGCCGGTGTGGGCGAGGACGTCGCCCAGCCGGTTGGTGACCATCGCGATGCCCGGTTCGAGGAGGCGGAGCGTTTCCAGGACCGCCGGTCGCACATCCCGGCGCGGTGGTGCGGGCCGGGTGTGGGTGGGGCATTCGCCGCCGGTGATCTTCGCGAGGTAGCGCAGGTGCTCGCGCTCCGAGAGGTCGAGGCTGAGAGCGTCGGCGAGCGCGTGGATCACCGCCACCGAGGGACGGCGGTCCCGGCCCTGCTCGATGCGGGTCAGGTATTCGACGCTGATGCCGGCCCGCGCGGCGAGATCCAGGCGCCGCAGCCCCGGTGACCGGCGGCGGCCGCGATCGGGAAGCCCCAGCGACTGCGGCTGGATGCTGTCGCGCTTGGCCCGGACGAAATCCCCCAACGGCGTGCCCATGCGATGAGGATAGGACGCTGCCCGCTGCCCGCGCGGTGCTCAGCGTGGCCCTGCGGGGGCCAGCCTGAGCTCGGTCTGGCTTCGGTCACGGTGCGGCCTGATCGTGGCGGGCATGGACAACGACAAGCACAAGCTGGTGATCATCGTCGGGAGCGTCCGGGAGGGACGGTTCGGCCCGGTCGTCGCCTCGTGGATCGCCGAACAGGCGCGCCTGCACGCCGGTTTCGACGTGGACGTCGTCGATCTGGCCGAGATCGACATCCCGCTCACGCTGCCCGCGGCTTCGCCGAAGTACGCCGGCGACGACTACCCCCGTCCGGCCGCGATGGCGCCTTTGACGTCGGCGCTGGAGAGCGCCGACGCGTTCATCGTGGTCACGCCGGAGTACAACCACAGCTACCCCGCCTCGTTGAAGGCGGCCATCGACTGGCACTTCACCCAGTGGACGGCCAAGCCCGTTGCCTTCGTCAGCTACGGCGGCGCGGCAGGCGGCCGACACGCGGTGCTGCACCTGGAGAACGTGCTGACCGAGTTGCACGCGGTGACCATCCGCGACGGCCTGTCCTTTCCGAACTACTACACCGCGTGGCAGGACGGCCGTCCGCTCGACCCCCAGGCCCCCGGGTACGCCAAGACCCTGTTCGACCAACTGGCCTGGTGGGCAGGCGCGTTGCGCACGGCACGCGAGACCACCCCCTACCCCGCATGACGACGGGCGATGGGTGACGGACGGGTCCACCGGAGGTTGACCCTGTCGTCGGCGCCGGTCTACGCCGAGCTGCCGCTCGACGCCGGAAGTTGACGGAGGTACTGACTCTCTGCCGGACGCCGTCGGCACCCTCGTTCTCCTAGCCTCGGCATCACCGGGACGACGTTTCGGCGGACCGGAGTCGAGAGCGGCCGGCGCGGCCGGCCACGGGGGAACACCATGAATGCTGCTGTGTGCAGGAACCGCAGGATGTCCAGGAGCCCCAAGGGCTGGAAGTCCTGGGCCGTCGGGGCCGCGGCGGTCGGCGCGCTCCTCGCGTCCACGGCGTGCGAGCCGGGTGAGGCCGACGGCGCGGGCTCCACCGCCTCGGACCGGCCGAGCGCGACGAGCCCGGCGAAGCCGGGTGCGACCGGCTCGGCCACGCCCGGTTCGACGGGTTCGGCCACGCCGAGCGGCGGTTCGGGCGCCACCGGGGGCGGCGGCAGCGGTGCCGTCCCCGCCTGCGCCGCGGAGGACCTCTCCTTCGGCACCACGCTCGAGGACGGAAAGGGCGAGGTCCCCAAGCATCTCCTCATCACCGTCACCAACGCCGGCGACAAGAAGTGCAACGTCTACCACTACCCGCACATCTTTCTCGGTGACTACGCCGAGGCCCGGTATCCGATCGACGTGTACGAGGACAGCGACCCGAAGTCGGGGCCCGTCACTCTCGCTCCGGGTGACGAGGCGTACGCGGCGCTGCTCGCCTCCGGTGTCCCCATGGACCAGTACGAGACGAACTCGATCACCCTCCTCCTCCACGGCCGCGAGCTCGGCAGCGACGGAAGCGAGCCGATCGGCGTCGACCTGCCCCGCAAGGTCGCGTTCGACGACGGTGCCCGCGTCACCTACTGGACGACCGCTTCCGGGTTCGCCCTGGACTTCATCATGTCCTCCTGACGGACCTCGACCGGGACCACTTCCCGGTCACTGAGCTTCGCCTGCCCTGCCGGGGACGTCCCCGGCAGGGCAGGCGATCATCTGCAACTCTCGTAGGAGGCGGATCAGTTGAGGACCGTCGTCTACCATGTCCGGATGCCCGCGACGGAGGCCTTCCGCCCGCGCCCGGTCAACGTCGCCCTCGCCGTCGGTTTCGCCCTCGCAGGCTGCCTGGCCGGTGCCTTCTACCATCCGGCGCCCTGGCGGCCGTTCGATCTGTGGGCATATCTGCTCACCTTGCTGATCGCCCTGTCACTCGCTCTGCGGGAGAACCGGCCGTTCGGCGTGCTGGTGATCACGGCGGCCGGCTTCGCCGGATATCTGCTGCTCGGATATCAGCCCTCCCTCAACTTCTGGGTTCCGGCGGTCGCGTTCATCTCCGTCGCCGCCCGGGAAGGACGCGGCCGCATCGTGTGCGGTACCGCGCTGCTCTCGGCGGTCATCGCCCTCAGCGGAGTGTGCGGCCGGCTGCCCTGGCCCGTCGTGCCCGTGCAGGCCCTGATCGTGCCGGCCGTCGCCTTCACCGTCGGGCTCACCCAGCGCCGTCTCGCCGAACGCAACGCCGAGTTGCGGCGGCTGACCGCCCTGCTCGATCAGCAGCAGCGCCAGGAAGCCCGCCGGGCCGTCCTCGACGAGCGCTTCCGCATCGCGCGCGAGCTGCATGACACGATCTCGCAGCACATGACGATCGTGACTCTTCAGGCCGGGCTGGCCGAGTACGTGTTCTTCACCGATCCTCCCTCCGCCCGCAAGGCGCTCGGCACCGCTGCCGCGGCCGGACGGGAGTCGCTGGAGGAGCTTCGCCGACTGCTGGTCGTACTGCGCACCTACGATCTCGGCGGCGCATCCGGTCCCGAGCATCCGGCCGACCCGGTCCCCGACGACCTGCTGGCCGACATCGACCGCATTCCCGCGCTCGCCGAGCGGCTGGAGGCGGCCGGCCTGCATGTCGAGGTCCGGTTCGCGGGAGAGCGCAGGCCCCTGCACCCGGGGATCGAACTGTGCGCCTACCGTGTCGTCCAGGAAGCCCTCACCAACGTCGTGAAGCACTCCGGGTCGGCCACCGCCGAAGTGGCCGTCCGCTACCTGGACGACGAACTACGAGTGGCTGTTCTCGACCACGGCGGCCCACTTTCGGCCACATCCACCGCCGGGTCCGGACACGGCTTGATCGGAATGCGGGAACGGGCCAAGATTTGGCACGGCTCGCTGACAGCCGGTACGCGTCCGGAGGGTGGATTCCAGGTGCAACTCAGTCTTCCCCTGGGGCAGGACCGCAACGGCGGCTGATCCGTGACGTGAGCATCTGCGAGGAGCGCTGTGGCCCGCATCCTGGTTGTGGACGATCAGCATCTCATCCGCTCCGGCATCGTCACGCTTCTGCGCACGGTGGAAGGGCTCGGCCCGGTCGTGGAGGCATCGGACGGCGTCGAGGCCGTCGCCGCGGCACGCGAGCACCACCCGGATCTGATCCTGATGGACATCAAGATGCCCCGGCTCAGCGGCCTCGCGGCCGCGGAGCGCATTCTCGCCCTCGGTCTTGACCCGGCTCCGCGCATCGTCGTCCTCACCACCTTCGACGACGACGAGTTCGTCTACGCTGCCCTGCGCGCCGGATGCAGCGGTTTCCTGCTGAAGGACATGCCGCCGCAACAGCTTCTCAGCGCCGTCACGGCGACCCTCTCCGCCGATCTCCTGGTGGCCCCGGCCCACGTCCGGCGGCTCATCGAGAGGCACGTCGTCCACCAGCAGCAGTCGCGGGCCGAGACAGACTCGACGAGCATGCTCACGGGCCGCGAGGTCGAGGTGCTCGGGTTCGTCGCCAAGGGTCTCGCCAACGAGGAGATCGCCGAGCACATGTGCGTCAGCGAGTCCACCGTCAAGACACATCTGCACCGGCTGATGACCAAGCTCGATCTCCACAGCCGCGCCCAGGCGGTGGTGTTCGCCTACGAATCGGGCATCGTGCAGGTCGGCGGCAGGCCGATGCGGCCGGACACCCCCGGCGCGTGACGGTTGCCGCGAGACCTGGTGGCGTGGCCGAAAGGTCCACGCAGGTCTGCCCAAGTCCGTTCCGTGGCTGGCGTGTTGTGGCAGTATCGGCTGGCATGTCGCCGTTGGCCGTGTGGCCGTCCATGCCCCGTCGTCGTCTGTTCGTCGTGCTGCTCGTGCTGCTCGCGGCGGTCGGCGCCGGTGTGCATGAGGCCGGCGCGGCAGCCGGGCCAGGGGTGTCCAGTGCCGCGGCGACGCCCGATCGCGCTCGCTACGACGTGACTCTGCGCTCCGACGCCGACGGCGGCCACTGGAGCGGACGGCAGCGGGTGTCGTTCCGCAACACATCCGATCAGCCTCTGCGTGAGGTGTACCTACGGCTGTGGGGCAACGGCGAGGACAAGTGCGGCACACCCGGTGCGCCCGCCCCTGTCATCGTGTCGAGCGTGGAGGGTGGCACACCGGGGCGTCCCGCCGTGGATTGCACGGCCCTGCGCATCGCCCTGCCGAAGCCGCTCGCGCGCGGCGAGCGGACGTCCGTCGCCTTCGATGTCTCCGTCACCGTGCCCGACCGCAATGCCCGCTTCGGCCGTGAGGGCGCCTACCGCTTCCTCGGCAACGCGCTGCCGGTGCTCGCCGTGCACGACGCGAGGGGGTGGCACCTCGACCCGTACGTGGCGCTCGGTGAGAGCTTCTACGCGCTGACGAGCGACTTCCGAGTCCGCCTCGACCACCCGTCGACCCTGAAAGTGCCCGCGACCGGTCACACCCGGACCCTCCCCGGCGGCCCCGGCCGTACGGTCACCCTCAGCGTCGCGGACCGGGTGCGGGACTTCGCGTGGGCCGCGGGCCCGTTCCGCACGGCGACGCGGACCACGCCCGGGGGCGTGCGCGTGAAGTCGTACTGGACGCCCGACACCCCCGCCGCGGGCGTCCGTCTCAACGGCACGGACGCCGTCGCCGCGATCGACCGGTTCGGCCGGGAGTTCGGCCGCTATCCGTACGGCGAGATCGACCTCGTGATGACCCCCCGGTTCGGCGGCGGCATGGAGTACCCCGGCCTCGTCCTCCTCGGCACCACCGAGGAAGGCAGCGCCGTCGTCCATGAGCTGGCGCACCAGTGGTGGTACGGCATCGTCGGCAACGACGAGTACACCTCACCGTGGCTGGACGAGAGCTTCGCCCAGTACGCCAACGCCCGCTTCTACGGCTGGGAGACCAGCGACTGCTGGTCGGACGTCTACTGGCCCGACGACAACACCGCGCTGACCGCCTCGATGGCCTACTGGTCGCAGCACCGCGGCGAGTACCACCTCGTCTACACGGCCGGGCCCTGCGCCCTGGCCGACCTGGAACGCACCCTCGGCGCCGACACCATGGCACGGCTCCTCGAACGGTACGTCCAGGACCACTGGTACGGCGTCTCCACCACCGCCGACTTCAAGAGGGCCGCCCAGTCCATGACGGACGAGGACCTCCGCCCCTTCTGGGAGACCCACCGCATCCGGTGACGGCGTGCTCGACGCAGGTCGAGCCGCACGCGCGGCCGGAGAGGACCTGCCGCTGTGTCAGGTGCGGGTGGTGCTGTCGCGGGGTGTGGCAGCCAGGGCGATGCGGGCCGTGATGCGTTTGCCGACCGGTTCCTGCTCGATGAAGAGGTCCTCGGTGACGGCCTTGACGATCTCCATGCCGTGCTGGCCGATTCTGCCGGGATCGTTTGCCCGGGCCGCGGGAACGGTCGGGTCGCTGTCCCACACGACGACGTCCACCGCATGGGCGGTGAGGCGCAGTTCCATCAGGACGGGGCCGGAGGCGTACTTGTGGGCGTTGGTGACCAGCTCGCTGACCACGAGCTGAGTGAGGTCTCGCGCGCGTGCCGGATCGGGCAGGCGATGGTGGTCATGGGCCTGGTCGATGAAGGCGATGGCGTGGTGGCGGGCGTCTGCGATGCAGCCGTCGTCCGCGCCCAGGGCGTATCCGGCACGCATCAGGTGGCCGTCCAGCCCGGTACGGCCGTCGCCTCCGGCGTGGGATTCCACGTGTCTCGCCCTCACTCCCCCGGTCACGTGCGCCGGTACCCGCGATCGCGCCATGCATGCCACGGGATGCCGTTCGGCACAGCCGCCCGGGTCCATGCCGCCGTGGTGGTGGGGCAGATCCTCGGCGACCGCTCGGACGAAGCCCCGCCGAGGCCGACTTGCTGCGATCTTGACCTCAAGTGCGGTTGAGGGCAGACGCTTTGGCTATGACCACGCAGACGGATCACACCGAGATCAGCACGCTCATCAGCCGCTTCTTCCGAGCCCTGGACGAGCGGAAGTTCGATGGTGACTGGGCCCGTGGCTACCTCACCGACGACGTGCGAACGGTGACACCGATAGGCGCGGCCGACGGCGTCGAAGCGATGGCGCACGCCGAGGAGGCACTCGAGCGGTACGCCCGCACCCAGCACATCGCCTCCGATGTCCTGGTCGACGTCGAAGCTGCGGCGGGGAGAGCCACGGCGTCCTGGAACGCGTTGATGACGCACGTTCACCACGACGCCACGCTTCAGCAGCGCGGTGAAGGCGCCAACCCTCTCTTCACGGTGGGCGGCTACTGGGAGGCCGAACTCCGGCGCGTACGCGAGGGCTGGCGCATCAGCCGCATGTCCGTCCAGGCGATGTGGACCACGGGTCAGCCGCCCGAGCTCGCCTGACAGATCCAGCCGACACCGGTTGCATGAGGAAGGTCACGCGGCCGTCGCTCGGACGTGGTCATCCTTGCGGAAGTACCGGGTACGGCACGAACGTGGTGCTGTTCTGGTCGATCCGCAACGGCCGCCCGAGGGGTGGTGCGGCGCGCTGGGGGCGGTCGAGGCGTTCGCAGACGCGGCAGCCCATGCCGATGGGGGTGGCGGCGGAGGCGTTGGCGAGGTCGAGTCCGTCGGAGTGGACGAGCCGGTGGGCGTGGCGGATCTCGCAGCCGAGGCCGACGGCGAAGGTCTTGCCGGGTTCGCCCCAGCCGCCACGGTGCCGGGTGATCGCGCGGGCCGTCCACAAGTAGCGTTGTCCGTCGGGCATTTCGGCGACCTGGACGTGGATGCGGCCGGGCACGGCGAACGCCTCGTAGACGTTCCAGAGCGGGCAGGTGCCACACTTCGTCGTCAACGCGCTGCTCGTGCCGTATCTGCTGGCGGCCGTCCGGATGGCGGAGTCCGGCTTCGCCACCGCCGCCGACATCGCCGCCGGTATGGAACTGGGCTGCGCCCACCCCGTGGGCCCGCTGAAGCCGGCGGACCTGATCGGCCTGGACACCGTGGCCTCCATCGCGGAGTCCCTGTACGACGAGTTCAAGGAACCCCTCCACGCTCCGCCCCCGCTGCTCCGGCAGATGGTGGAAGCCGGGTTGCTGGGCCGCAAGACCGGCCGGGGATTCCAGGTGTACGGCCGGGACCGAGCACCCTGGCGCGACCGGGCCGAGAGGCCCGGGCCGTACCGCCGGTCGAGGGATCCGGCGGTTGTGCCCAGGCGACGGGCGGGAAGCGCGAGTGCGGCGCTTCCCGCTCTCCGCGCATTCCAAGCATGCCGAACGCGTGTTCCACCTCACCATCCGAATGCCGGACGTGATCCGCCGCACCAAAGGACTGCCCCCTAGGCTGGCGGGTGCAGCTGGTTCGCCCCGTCCGCCAGGCGGGATGCGTCGCAAGAGGGAACCCGGTGGAAATCCGGGACTGCCCCGCAGCGGTGAGCGGGAACGACGCCGTCATACGCACTGGACCCACGAACAGGGTCTGGGAAGCGACGGCCAGTAGGTGTCTCGTACGACCCTTGTACGACGAGACGTGCCCGTGAGTCCGAAGACCTGCCCGTTGCCCGCGCACGAAAGGACTCGTGCGCGGAGATCCCGGTGACCTCGTGGGCGGGTCGGCGTACATATCAGGCGGATGACCGCGCTGTGCCGCGCGAGGTCGGTTCCGTCCGGTTCGTCACCCCTTCGCGCTCGCGTCCCGTCCCGGGATCCCAGGGAGATGTCTCGCGAAGGAGATTTCCGTGACAGCGAAGTCCGCAGCCGCGGCAGCACGGGCCACCGTGTACGGCTACCCCCGCCAGGGCCCGAACCGGGAACTGAAGAAGGCCATCGAGGGCTACTGGAAGGGCCGCGTCACCGCCGACGCCCTCCGAACCACCGCCGCCGAACTGCGCGCCGCCAACTGGCGGCAGCTCGCCGACGCCGGCATCGACGAGGTCCCGACCGGCGACTTCTCGTACTACGACCACGTCCTGGACACCACCGTCATGGTCGGCGCGATCCCCGGCCGCCACCGCGCCGCCGTCGCCACCGATCCGCTCGACGGCTACTTCGCCATGGCACGCGGCACCCAGGACGTCGCGCCGCTCGAGATGACCAAGTGGTTCGACACCAACTACCACTACCTGGTGCCCGAGTTGGGCCCGTACACCGTCTTCACGGCCGATCCGGCCAAGCAGGTCGCCGAGCTCGGGGAGGCCCTCGCCCTCGGGCTGGGCGCCCGCCCGGTGCTGGTCGGCCCGGTCACCTACCTGCTGCTCGCCAAGCCCGCCCCGGGCGTGCCCGCGGACTTCGAGCCGCTCACCCTGCTGGACCGGCTGCTGCCGGTGTACGCCGAGGTCCTCGCCGACCTGCGCGCGGCCGGCGCCGAGTGGGCACAGCTGGACGAGCCCGCCCTCGTCCAGGACCGCACCCCGGCCGAACTGGACGCCGCCGCCCGCGCCTACCGCGATCTCGGCGCCCTCACCGACCGGCCCAAGCTCCTGGTCGCCTCCTACTTCGACCGGCTCGGCGACGCCCTGCCGGTCCTGGCCAAGGCCCCCGTCGACGGGCTCGCCCTGGACTTCACCGACGCCGCAGCCGCCAACCTCGACGCCCTCGCGGCCGTGGGCGGCCTGCCCGGCAAGCGGCTGATCGCCGGTGTCGTCAACGGCCGCAACGTCTGGATCAACGATCTGGAGAAGTCCCTCGCCACCCTCGGAACCCTGCTCGGGCTGGCCGACCGGGTCGACGTGGCCGCCTCCTGCTCGCTGCTCCACGTGCCCCTCGACACGGCCCTGGAGCGGGACATCGAGCCGCAGATCCGGCGCTGGCTGGCCTTCGCCCGCCAGAAGACCGCCGAAGTCGTCGCCCTCGCCAGGGGCCTGGCCCTCGGCACCGACGCGATCACGGGCGAACTGGCCGCGAACCGGGCCGACCTCGCCGCCCGGGCCAACTCCCCCATCACCCACGACCCGGCCGTCCGCGCCCGCGCCGCCGCCGTCAGGGACACCGACGCCCGCCGCTCCCAGCCGTACGCCGAGCGGGCCGCGGCCCAACGCGCCCACCTCGGCCTGCCCCTCCTGCCGACCACCACCATCGGCTCCTTCCCGCAGACCGGCGAACTGCGCACCGCCCGCGCCGACCTGCGCACCGGCCGGATCGACACCGCCGGCTACGAGGAGCGCATCAGGGCCGAGATCCAGGACGTCGTCTCCTTCCAGGAGAAGGCCGGACTGGACGTCCTCGTGCACGGCGAGCCCGAACGCAACGACATGGTCCAGTACTTCGCCGAGCAGCTCACCGGGTACCTGGCCACGGAGCACGGCTGGGTGCAGTCCTACGGCACCCGCTACGTCCGCCCGCCGATCCTGGCCGGCGACATCTCCCGCCCCGAACCGATGACCGTGCGCTGGACGACGTACGCCCAGTCCCTCACCGACCGCCCGGTCAAGGGCATGCTCACCGGCCCCGTCACCATGCTCGCCTGGTCCTTCGTCCGCGACGACCAGCCCCTCGGCGACACCGCCCGCCAGGTCGCCCTCGCCCTGCGCGACGAGGTCGACGACCTGGAGACGGGCGGGACTTCGGTGATCCAGGTGGACGAACCCGCGCTGCGCGAGACCCTGCCGCTGCGGACCGTCGACCGCCCGGCCTACCTGGCCTGGGCCACCGAGGCGTTCCGGCTCAGCACCGGCGGAGTGCGTCCGGACACGCAGATCCACACCCACATGTGCTACGCCGAGTTCGGGGACATCGTCCAGGCCATCGACGACCTCGACGCCGACGTCATCAGCCTCGAAGCCGCCCGCTCCCACATGCAGGTCGCCCGCGAACTCGCCGCGCACGGCTACCCGCGCGAGGCCGGACCGGGCGTCTACGACATCCACTCCCCCCGCGTCCCGAGCGCCGAGGAGGCCGCCGAGCTGCTCCGTACCGGCCTCAGGGCCATTCCCGCCGAGCGTCTCTGGGTCAACCCCGACTGCGGCCTGAAGACCCGCGGTTGGCCCGAGACCCGCGCCTCGCTGGAGAACCTGGTCGCCGCCGCCCGCACGGTCCGTGAGGAACTCTCCGCGCCCTGACGGCAGGCCGAGCGGCCGAGCAGGCCGGGGGAGGAAGCACTCGCCGTCCTCCCCCGGCATCGGCATCGGCATCGGAGACAGCATCAGCAGGTCGACAGTCCACGAACTGCGACGATCGGACGGCTTGTTCACATGGCGCTCGGTATCCCCAGCACAAGAGCAGACAGCGCAGTATCCATTCGCGACCTCCTCGCACGAGGTGGCCGCTCCTACTCGTTCGAATTCATGCCGCCTCGCGACGCGGCGGCCGAAGCCGGACTCTGGACCGCGATCCGCCGGCTGGAGGCCCTGTCGCCCGCTTTCGTCTCCGTGACGTACGGTGCCGGCGGCTCGACGCGAGGCCGGACCGTCGACATCACCGGGCGGATCGCCCAGGAGACCACCCTCACCCCTGTCGCCCACCTCACCGCGGTCGACCACAGCGTCGCCGAGCTGCGCAACATTCTCGGCCACTACGCCGACCAGGGCGTGCGCAACATTCTCGCTCTGCGCGGAGACCCGCCCGGTGACCCGCTCGGCCCCTGGACCAGGCATCCGTCGGGTATCCGGTACGCGGCCGAACTGGTCAGCCTGATCAGGGAGTCCGGGAACTTCTGCGTCGGCGTCGCCGCTTTCCCCGAGATGCACCCGCGTTCCTCCGACCGGGACAGCGACATCCGCCATTTCGTCGCCAAGTGCCGGGCCGGAGCGGACTATGCCGTCACCCAGATGTTCTTCGACGTCGAGGACTACCTGCGCTTCCGCGACCGTGTGACGGCGGCCGGCTGTGAGACGCCGATCATCCCGGAGATCATGCCGGTCACCACCATCCGCTCACTGCGACGCATTCCCACTCTCTCCACCGCCGCCGTCCCGGCCCGACTGGCCGAGCGCATGCTCGCCGTGCAGGAAGACCCCAAAGCGGTCAGAGCACTCGGCATCGACCATGCGACCGAGATGTGCCGCCGCCTGCTTGCCGAAGAGGCTCCCGGACTGCATTTCATGACCATGAACTTCTCGACGGTGACGGCCGAGATCTATCAGAACCTCGAGCTCCATGGATGAGCGCGCGACTCCCTCACCGGTGGGAATCCGTCGGCCTTCGCTGGTCGGGATCGTCAATATCACCGCGGATTCGTTCTCGGACGGGAACCGATTCCTGACCGCGCAAGCCGCGGTGACGCACGCGCGCCGGCTGCGCTCGGACGGGGCCGACGTCATCGAACTCGGGCCTGCCGCGAGCCATCCGGGGGCCCAGAGGGTGACCGCGGACGAGGAGATGGGGCGGCTGGCCGACGTCGTCGATCAGCTGGTCGCCGAGGGTATTCCGGTGTCGGTCGACTCCTTTCAGCCCGCGACGCAGCGGTTCGCCGCCGCGCGTGGCGCCAGGTATCTCAACGACATCCAGGGATTCGGCGAGCCCGCCCGGTACGAGGAGCTCGCGGACACCGACTGCCGGCTCATCGTCATGCACTCCGTACAACGTCACGGCCCCGCGACCAAGGTACGGACCGATCCCACGGAAGTGTGCAGGGGCATCGAGGAGTTCTTCGCCGAGCGCCTGGCAGCACTGGAGACGGCAGGCGTCCGTCACGACAGGCTGGTCATCGACCCGGGGCTGGGCTACTTCCTGGGCAGCGGTCCCGAACCGTCGCTGCGGACCCTGGCCCATCTGGAACGGCTGAAAGCACGCTTCGACGTACCGGTGCTGGTCTCCCCGTCCCGGAAGTCCTTTCTGCGGACGCTCACGGGGAGCGCTCTTCCCGAGATCGGCCCGGCCACCCTGGCGGCGGAGCTGTACGCCGCGCGCAGCGGGGCCGACTACATCCGCACCCACGACGTCGCCGCCCTCCGCGACGCGCTCACGGTCTTCGAGGCCCTGGAAATGGCCAAGGAGGGTGGGTGGTGACATCCCGGCGCTGGACGAAACGCTCGGCGCGCCACGTCCGCGTCGTGCCGGATCAAGGTGAAGGGCAGGGCCACGCCGACACCACCGCTCGGGCAGCCTTGAACGCGTTCCGCTCCCGGCCGCACCAGCTCACGGGTGTCGATGGGTGTCGGGTCACTTTCTCGCGACAAGTCGGACGGGGATCTCGGCGTAGGTGTTGAGCAGCGTGTTCTCCGCGATCACCGGATCGCCGGTGAGTTCGATGCGCTCGACGGCCTCGAGAAGCGCGTGGATCAGGGTGTTCAGTTCGAGGCGGGCCGCGCCCTGTCCGACACAGCTGTGCGCTCCGTATCCGAATCCGAGGTGGTCCAGCGGATTGCGGCGGAGGTCGAACTCGTCCGCGCGCTCCCACTTGCGTTCGTCACGGTTCGCCGAGGCGAAGAGGGTCCACACCCGCGCGCCCTGCGGGATCGTCACCCCGCCGAGCTCCGTGTCGCGCGCCGCGACGCGGGTGAGGCCCCGCAGGGGACTCTCGAATCTGAGCAGCTCGTTGATCGTCGAAGCCACGAGCCCGGGCTCGGCGCGCAGCGCGGCCCACTGGTCCGGACGCTCGGCGAAGACGACGAGGAAATGGCCGATCGCCGCGGCCGTGGTCTCCAGCGACGGTCCGATGAAGTCCACGAGGAGGAGCGGGCACTTCTCCTGGGGAATGACACCCTGATCGGCCGCTTCGAGCATGGCGGCACCGGGGCTTCCCGGCGCGAGTTCCCTGTCGGCCGCGAGTTCGTGGGCGAACTCGAACAGGCGCCGCGTCATCTCCAGGTTGTGCGGGGTGCGTTCCGTGACCGGACCGAGCAGGTCGTTGCCCACCTGCCCCCACTCGTAGAGGTGCTCCCGGTTGCGTTCGGGCAGTCCGAGGAAGTCGGGGATGACCGCCATCGGCATCGCCTGGGCCAGCTCGGCGACGCCGTCGATCTCGCCCCTGGCGACGACTTCGTCGACGAGGTCCCGCGCCTTCCGGGCGACCTCCTCACCGCGACCGCGCAGAGCGCGGGGACGCAGTCCGGCCCCGACGACGGAGCGCAGCACGTCGTGCTCCGGCGGGTCGCTGACGAGGGTGACGCCCCGCATCATCTGGTTCACGACCGGGTTGAATCCCACGCCCTCGCCGGAGATGAAAGCGGCGTGATCGGCCAGCGCGGCCTTCACCTCGTCGTAGCGCGTGACCGCGTACACGTCCGGTTCGCGCAGCCGGACGACGGCGCCCAGCTCGCGCAGGTGCCGGTACTGCTCGTAGCGGGTGCGCTGATCCGAGGTCGCGAACATGTCGATCTCGGTCATGGGTACGACGGTCACGGGTTCCTCCACTGAGCTGCTGGCGACGATGGCCGACGAACCCGGTCCAGGTGCCGGAACGTGCACGGCCATGCCGGTCGGGGCGGTCCGGGACGCGGCGCCGGTGGGTGGCGCAGTCGACGTCGACCGACGTGTCCCGACTCGCGGTCCGAGCGGAACACGCCGCACACCTTCGCTTCTTCGTTCGAGCCGGACGCATCCCCCTGAGCCTGCTTCGGCGCAAGTCGCAGCAAACCCGGTTTCCCGACTCTCGTGTCACTCCCGACGCAGCAGCAGAGATTAAGTAGCCATGGACATAGTAGCCATGTACTCTATCGACCATGAGTGAGCGCAAGGGTCCCGAAGGGGCGACGCCCGGGTTTCTGGTGTGGCGGCTGTCGACGAAGTGGCGCGTGGCCGTGGACCGGGCGGTGGCCCCGCTCGGCCTCACCCACGCCCAGTACTCGCTGGTCGCCTCGCTGTACGGGATGCAGCGAGGCGGCGAACGACCCAGCCAGCGGCGTCTCGCCGACCACACCGGCCTCGAGCCGCTCTATGTCTCCAAGCTGGCGCGCGCCCTGGAGTCCGCCGGCCTGATCGAGCGCACCCGGGATCCCCGCGACCCGCGCGCCGTACAGCTCGCTCTGACCGAGCGGGGCCAGGACGTGACACAGCGGGCCGTCAAGGTGGTCCAGGGGCTGCTGGAGCAGCTGTTGGAACCGCTCGGCGGCCTGAAGAGCCCGCGAACCCGCGCGCTCACCGGCGAACTGGCCCTTCTGCTCGACGTACCGCTCGACCTCACCGACGAGAGAACGCAGGAGTGACGATGACCGACACCGCACCGCCCGTCGGCGGCCGCACCATAGGGCTGGCCCACTACGCGGGCCGCGCCGTCCTGGAGCGAGTCCTGGCACGGCACGGCGCCACCTTCCAGGAGCAGATCACCCTGCGGGCGGCCGTCACCGCCGACGGACCGCTGGAACGCGGCGCGCTCGTCGAGCGGGTGACCGACGCACTCAAGACCGAAGCGGCGGACGTACACGCCACCGTCGACGGGCTGCTCGCCGCAGGGCTGCTGGCGGCCGACGGCCCTCTGGTCCGGCCCACGGACGCCGGGCGTGAGCTGTTCGCCGTCGTCGGCGCCGAGACGGGCGAGATCTCGGCCCGGATCTATGCCGGGATCCCGCCGGAGGACCTGGCGGCCACCGGCCGCGTCCTCGCCCGCGTCACCGAGCGGGCCGAGGCGGAGCTGGCGGAGCTGACCCGCGCGGCTCGGTAGCGCACCCACGCCCCCCTCCAGGTAGTGGAATATTCAACCACCATGCCCGGTTGTCGGCCTCGAAGGAGGCACGAGTGGACACCACATACGAGACGACCGACAACACCGCCTACTACGCCCACGGAACGCCGGCCGAGCGGTGGGAGCGGGCGCAGCTGTTCTTCGCCGCGAAGGAGTACGCCGCCGCCGCGCGGGTGCTGGTCGGGCTGGTCGAGGAGGTGCCGGAGCAGACCGGACCGCGGCTGCTGCTGGCCCGCGCCTACTACCACTCGGCCCAACTGCTCCGCGCCGAGACCGAGTTGCGGCTCATCGTCGAGCGGGACCCGGTGGAGCACTACGCCCGGCTGATGCTGGGCCGCACCCTGGAGCGACAGGGGCGGCACACGGAGGCGGGACCGCACCTGCGGCTCGCCGCGGCGCTGGCCGGGGACTTCCCCGAGGCCTGAGCCCGGGACGACGAGCGGCCCGGCGGTGACTTCTGCCGCCGGGCCGCTCGTCGTGCACAGGCTCGCTCAGGCAGCCGCCCGCCGCCCCCGCCGGTGCGCGATCTCGCCGAGGACGACGTCCACGACCAGGAAGCCGGCCAGCGGGATGCCGAGGAGCGGGACGAAGTAGGCGACCACGGCGACCGCCGCCATCAGCGGGACGAGGACGTACGGCGGGACCTGCGCCCAGGCGCCGCGCGGGATGGGCCGGCCGAAGGCGGAACCGCGGCCGCGCTGCCACCACATGCGGTATCCCCACACGATCAGCAGGATCAGGGACCCCGCGAGAAGCATCAGCGCGAGCTGGTTGACCAGGCCGAACAGGACGCCGGTGTGCAGGTCGATGCCCCAGCGGGTCAGCTTGGCGAGCAGCGGGTAGTCGTCGAACCGCAGCACGTCGGTGACCTCGCCGGTGGCCGGGTCGATCGCCACCGCGTCCTGCTTCTCGGGCCAGCTGCGCTGCACCTGCTTGACCACGTACGCGGAGGAGGCGTCCGCGGGCGGGACGATCTCGACCGGGTCGCCCAGGCCCTCGGCCCGCGCGGCGGCCAGGATCTCGTCGAGGCCGACGCCGTGCTCGCCGTCCCCGCCCGCGCCGGAGGCCGTGTCGTGACCGGCGTGCTCGCCGCCGCTCGCGGCCGCCGAGACCGACGGGGTGGCCTGGCCGAGCGAGGTGCGCAGTACGTCGATGTTGGCGCCCGCATAGGTGGACCAGGTCAGTCCGGTCGCGGACAGGAAGATGAAGCCGGCGGCGGCCCACACGCCGACGGTGCCGTGCAGACCCAGCGTGCGGCGCCGTCCGGCGGTGCCGCGGACCTTGCGCAGGGCGCGCCGCCGGGAGAACCAGAGCACCAGACCGCCGCCCGCGATCACCCACAGCCAGCTGGCGGCGAGTTCGCTGTAGAGGCGGCCGTTCTCGCCGAGGTGCAGATCGCGGTGGAACTCGTCGATCCAGGTGCGCAGCGGCAGCGCGCCGGTGGAGCCGTACTGCTCCAGCGCGCCGCGCACCTTGCCCGTGTACGGGTCGACGAACACGGCGAGGGTGTGGGTGGCGTCGACGCCCTTGACGCCGGACAGCATCACCCGGGTCGTGGCGTCGTCCTCCGGCGACGGGCGGACGGCCGAAACCGTACCCTCGGGGTAGGCCTTGCGGGCGGCGTCCACCTGCTCGGACATCGACAGCGACGCGTCGCCGACCGGCACGGTCATCTCGTGGGAGTACACGAGCTTCTCGGCCTGGAACGCGCCGGCGTAGAGGAACCCGGTGGCTGCGGCGACCAGCAGGAACGGCGCCACGAACACGCCGGCGTAGAAGTGCAGACGCAGTATCAGCGGGCGCAGCGGGGCCCACGGACCGCGGGACTTCGGCGCGGGGGCCGCTGCTTGCGGGGCCTCGTCCGTGGTTGTCGGGGGAGCGGTGGACATGGTGGGGCTTCTCCGGGGGCAGGAGGAGTGGGTCGGGGTCAGCGGCCCGGGGGACGTTTTTCAGCCGTGACGCACCAGTAGTCGGCGGCGGACGGCGCCGAGTTCCCGCCACTTCGAGTGACGTGAGTCACATGCCATGCGGTCGTGGCATGCTGGCCCGATGGCATCTCCCAGTCCCCGCGCGCCCCTTGCCGAACGGATCGAGGAACTCCTCGCCCCCGGCGGCCCGTTGCCCATCGTCGCGGCCGGAGACCCGATCCTGCGGACGGGCACACCGCGCTACGAGGGCCAGCTCGACCCCGCTCTGCTGGCCCGGTTCGTCGAGGCCCTGCGCGTGACCATGCACGCGGCGCCGGGCGTCGGCCTCGCCGCCCCGCAGGTCGGTGTGGAGCTGCGGATCGCCGTCATCGAGGACCCGGCGCCGGTGCCGGAAGAGGTGCGGCTGGCCCGCGGCCGGGTGCCCCAGCCGTTCCGGGTCCTGGTCAACCCGTCGTACGAGCCGGTCGGTTCGGCCCGTGCCGCCTTCTTCGAGGGCTGCCTGAGCGTGCCGGGCTACCAGGCGGTGGTGGCCCGGCACGCCGAGGTGCGGCTCACGGGTGCGGACGAGCACGGCCGGCCGCTGGACGAGGTGTTCGGCGGCTGGCCCGCCCGTATCGTCCAGCACGAGACGGACCACCTCGACGGTCTGCTCTACCTCGACCGGGCCGAACCGCGCTCGCTCTCGGCCAACCAGGCCGTGCTCGAACGCTGGACGCAGCCGACGGCGGAGCCGGCCGCGAGGGCGCTGGGGTTCGAACTCCCCTGAGGGGCAGGCCGGTAGGCCCGGTTCCCTCAGTTGTCCCGGTAGGCCTCCAGCAGCCGCAGCCACACCTCGCTGAGCGTCGGGTAGGACGGGACGGCGTGCCACAGCCGGGCGAGCGGGACCTGGCCGGCGACCGCGATCGTCGCCGAGTGGATCAGCTCGCCGACACCCGGGCCGACGAAGGTGACGCCGCGCAGGATCTCCTGCTCCACGTCGACGACCATCCGGGCGCGGCCCTTGTAGCCCTCGGCGTACAGCCCCGCTCCGGCCACCGACGACATGTCGACGTCGACGGCCCGCACCCGGTGTCCGGCCTGTTCCGCCTCGGCGAGCGAGAGTCCGACGGCGGCCGCCTCCGGGTCGGTGAAGACGACCTGGGGGACGGACTCGTGGTCGGCCGTGGCGGCGTGGGCGCTCCACGGGTCGGTCTGGGTCAGGGGCGTCCCGGCGGCGCGGGCGGCGATGGCGGCGCCCGCGATCCGGGCCTGGTACTTGCCCTGGTGGGTGAGGAGGGCCCGGTGGTTGACGTCGCCCACCCCGTAGAGCCAGTCGGTGCCGGTGACGCGCAGGCTGTCGTCGACGGTGAGCCAGGAGCCGGGTGCCAGGCCGACCGTGTCCAGGCCGATGTCGTCGGTGCGCGGGGCGCGGCCGACGGCGAAGAGGATCTCGTCGGCCTCGATGCGCTCGCCGGTGTCGGTGACGACCACGACGGTACCGTCGGAGCGGGTCACCGACGCCACCGAGGTGCCCGTGCGCACGTCCGCGCCGGCCTCGGTGAGCGCCTCGGCGACCAGTTCGCCCGCGAACGGCTCCATCCGGTCGAGCAGGCCCTTGCCCCGCACGAGCAGGGTGACGTGCGAGCCGAGGGCCTGCCAGGCGGTGGCCATCTCGGTCGCGACGACTCCCCCGCCGACCACGACGAGCCGGCCGGGCGCGGACTGGGCGCTGGTCGCCTCCCGGCTCGTCCAGGGCCTGACCTCGGCGAGGCCCGGCAGGTCGGGCAGTGCGGCGCGGGTCCCGGTGGCGACGACGACCGCGTGGCGGGCCGTGAGCACCTTGTCCCCGACCGTCACCGTGCGCGGGCCGGTCAGTCTCCCGTGGCCGCGATAGAGGTCCGCGCCGATGCTCTTGATCCAGTCGACCTGACCGTCGTCCGTCCAGTCGCCGGTGAACCAGTTGCGGCGGGCGAGGACCGCCGCCGTGTCCAGCGGGCCTTGCACCGCCTCGCGCAGGCCGGGCAGCCTGCGGGCGTCCGCGCGGGCGATCACCGGGCGCAGCAGGGCCTTGCTGGGCATGCAGGCCCAGTACGAGCACTCGCCGCCGACCAGTTCACTCTCCACGACCGCGGTGGTGAGGCCGGCCGCACGGGTGCGGTCGGCGACGTTCTCCCCCACGGGCCCGGCTCCGAGCACAACCACGTCGTACAGGTTGGTTTCCGTTTCCGTCATGGGGTCAGTCTGGTGGGTGGTGTGCCGGGAGGCCACACGGGTAGGGGCGCGGAATACGCGTCGGGCCGGCCGTGTTGTCGCGGACGGTTTCACCCCATGTCAGGGGAGCCCTGACAGGAAGCACCGGGAAGAGGAATCACGCCATGAGCAGCACCGTGGAGCTCACCAAGGAGAACTTCGACCAGACGGTCACCGACAACGACTTCGTCCTGATCGACTTCTGGGCGTCCTGGTGCGGCCCGTGCCGTCAGTTCGCCCCGGTCTACGACAAGGCCGCGCAGGAGAACCCGGACCTGGTGTTCGGCAAGGTCGACACCGAGGCGCAGCCGGAGCTGGCCGCGGCCTTCGGTATCCAGTCGATCCCGACGCTGATGATCGTGCGGGACCGGGTCGCCGTGTTCGCACAGCCGGGCGCCCTGCCCGAGGCCGCCCTCACGGACGTCATCGGACAGGCGCGCAAGCTGGACATGGACGAGGTCCGCAAGTCGATCGAGGAAGAGCAGGCCAAGGCCGGGGCCGACGGCTCCCCGGCCGCCCAGGCCGAGTAGACCCGGGAGTCCCCGGAACAGGAGTCCCCGGCACGGGAGTACTCAGAAGGGGTACGGCGCCACGTCCGCGCGCACCGTCGTCCAGCGCACGTCGGTGAAGGCCTCGAGGTTGGCCTCGCCGCCGAAGCGGGCGCCGGTGCCGGAGGCGGCGACCCCGCCGAAGGGCGCCACGGCCTCGTCGTTCACCGTCTGGTCGTTGATGTGCACGATGCCGGTCGGGACGCGTTCGGCGAGGTCGAGACCGCGGGCGGCGTCCCGGGTGACGATGCCGAGCGAGAGGCCGTAGGAGCTGCGCGCGGCCAGATCCGCCGCCTCGTCCAGGGTGCTGAAGGCGCGGACGGGGGCCACCGGGCCGAAGACCTCCTCCGCGTAGGCGGGGGTGTCGTCGTCGACGCCCGCGAGGACGGTCGGCCGGTAGAAGAGCTCCTCGTGCCTGCCGCCCGCGGCGAGCTTGGCGCCGGCCGCGGTACTGGCCTCCACCAGGCCGTGCACCTTGGCGAGCTGGCCGTCGTCGATGAGCGGGCCGAGGTGGACCTGCGCGCGGTGCGGGTCGCCGACGGCGAGGGCGTCGGCCTTCGCCGCGAGTCGCTCCACGTACTCCTCGTAGAGGGAGGCGTGCACCAGGTGGCGCCCGGTGGTCATGCAGATCTGGCCCTGGTGGAAGAAGGAACCCCAGGCCGCGGTGGAGATCACCGCGTCCAGGTCGGCGTCCTCCAGCACGATCAGGGCGGAGTTGCCGCCGAGTTCCAGGTGGGCCCGCTTGAGGTGGCGGCCGGCGGCCTCGCCGACCGCGCGGCCGGCGCCGGTGGAGCCGGTGAAGGAGATCACCGGCACACGCGGGTCGGCGACCAGGGCCGCACCGGTCTCGGCGCCGCCCGGGAGGATGTGCAGGAGGTTCTCGGGCAGGCCGGCCTCCGCGAAGACCGCGGCCAGGGCCAGTCCACCGCACACCGCCGTACGCGGGTCCGGCTTGAGGACGACCGCGTTGCCGAGCGCGAGGGCGGGCGCGACGGACCGGATCGACAGGATCAGCGGGGCGTTGAACGGGGAGATCACGCCGACGACGCCGACGGGCACCCGCCGGGTGTACGACAGCCGGGGCGCCTCGCTGGGCAGGACCTGTCCGGCCGGGCGGGAGGCGAGGGCTGCGGCCTCGTAGCACTCCTGGGCGGCGACGTGCAGCTCGAAGTCGGCCTTGCCGGGTATGGATCCGGACTCGCGGACGATCCACTCGCGCAGTTCGTCGGCGTGTGCGGCGAACAGGTCGCCGGCTTTGCGCAGCACACCGGCGCGTACGAAGTGGGGCAGCCGGGCCCACTCGGTCTGCGCGGCGCGGGCGGCCTCGGCGGCGGGACCGACGTCCGCGGCGCCCGCCAGGTCGACGGTGCCCAGCGGGTCGCCGGTGGCGGGCTCGGTCACGGTGTACCGGGGGCCCGACAAGGTGCGGGACTGCCAGTTCTTGGGGTCGAGCAGCGGCATGAAGGCTCTCCGATCGGTGACCCGCGGGACTCGCGGCTCTCACAGGGGGAGGGGAAGTCCCGTGTAGTTGGCCGCCAGTTCGGCGGCGGCGTGGCGGGATGCGGTGATCCGGCGCAGCCGGGCGAGCTGCATCCGATGGTCGAACGCATCTCCATCTGGTTGAGCGTGCAACATCCTAGTCATGTCGTCGGAAAAGCGGGTCGCCTGCCACACACGTCGCAGACAAAGATCCGAGTACCCGTCCAGCAGCCTCGTGGACCCGGTGGCGCGCAGTTCGGCGAAGGCGCCGCCGAGCAGCCGTACGTCCGAGACGGCGAGGTTGAGCCCCTTGGCGCCGGTCGGCGGGACGATGTGGGCGGCGTCCCCGGCGAGCAGCAGCCGACCGTGCCGCATCGGCTCGTGGACGAGGCTGCGCATCGGCGTCACGGACTTGCTGATGATCGGGCCGGGGCGCAGCGTCCAGTCGGCGTCGACGGCGAAGCGGGCGGCGAGTTCGTCCCAGATCCGGTCGTCGGGCCACTCGAGCAGGCGGGTGCCGTTGGGGACTTGGAGGTAGAGCCGGGAGATCCGCGGCGAACGCATGCTGTGCAGGGCGAAGCCGCGTTCATGGCGTGCGTAGATCAACTCCTCGCAGGAGGGCGGCACTTCGGCGAGGACACCGAGCCAGGAGTACGGATAGTCGTGGGTGTACGTCCGGCCCGCGGCGGCCGGGAAGGCGTCGCGGGCGACACCGTGCGAACCGTCGCAGCCGACGACCCAGTCACAGGAGAGGGTCTGTTCACGGCCCTCGTGCAGGAACCGCACGACGGGCGACCCGCTCAGCGGCTTCTCCACGGCGAGCGCCGCCGCCTCGAACAACAGGGGCGGCCCGTCGGCGAGTTGAAGCGCGACGAGATCCTTCACGATCTCCGTCTGGGCGTAGATCGTGACCGTGCGGCCGCCGGTGAGGACGGGGAAGTCGAGATGGTGGCGTTCACGGTCGAAACGCAGCTCGATGCCGTGGTGCACCAGGCCCTCGGTGTCGAGCCGGTCGGCGGCGCCCGCCTCGCGCAGGGCGTCGACCGTGCCCTGCTCCAGCATTCCGGCACGCTGGCGCCGCTCCACGTACTGCCTGGCCCTGCTCTCCAGGACCACGCAGTCGACTCCCGCGCGGTGCAGCAGCCGGGCGAGCAGCAGTCCCGCGGGGCCGCCGCCGATGATGCCGACCGTCGCACGCATGGCACGCCTCCCCTGCGACCGTAGTTCAGCTGGAGTCGCGCTGCACCACGGTGGCTCCGAACGGTTCGTGCGACTCGGGGGCGGCCGCGGGGCTGCGCACCGCCCGGTCGACCAGCGAGGCGAGGTCGCGGCCGGAGGGCAGCGCGATCCGCACGGTGCTGAGCCGGGGCCGCAGCAGCCGCCCGAGCATCAGGTCGTCGGCGCCGATGACGGCGACGTCCTCGGGGACGCGCACGCCCGCCTCCTGAAGGGCGCGCATCAGCAGCATGGCGTACTCGTCGTTGTAGGCGAAGACGGCGTCGAGACCGAGGACGGGCCAGCGGGCGGCGAGGGCGGCCGCGGACTCCTCCGTGTAGGCCAGGGACAGCTCGGTGACGGTGGCGTCCGTGCCGTGCAGCGCCTCGCGGGAGCCGGCCAGGCGGGGCGCGGCGAACATCTCCATGCCGCGCTCGGCCGGGACGACCACCCCGATCCGGCGGCGGCCGCGGGCGTACAGATGCATGGCGGCGCTACGGCCGACGTCGGCGTGGTCCAGGAGCAGCGCTCGGGCGCCCTCGACCGCCTCGGGACCGAGGGTCACCACGGCCCGGGCGCCGGACCTCTTCAGTACGGCGACCCCCTCCGGGCCGACGCCGGGGCTGGGCACCAGCACGGCGACGGGCCGCAGTTCGGCCCAGGCCCGGGCGGCGTCGTCACCGCGCAGACCGGTGGCGCCGTACTGGACGACGGTGTAGTCGAGGCGGCTCAGCGCCCCCTGGAAGTCGTGCACGAACTGGGAGTAGAGGGGGCCCGCCGGGACGGGCAGGGTGGGCATCAGGACCATGCGGCTGTGTCCGGCCCGCAGGGTACGGGCGGCCGCGTGCGGCACGTACCCGAGTTCCTTGGCGGCATCGTGCACGCGGCGGCGGGTGGGCTCGCTGATGCGTACGGCACTGGCGTTGTTCAGGACGTAGGAGACGGTCGCGCGCGAGACGCCGGCCAGGCGGGCCACGTCGGCGCTCGTGGGCACGGGGCGCGGCGCCGGCGACTTCGTCGGCGCGGGCGTGTTCGGTATCTGCACCATGACGTACGGCATCTTGGCAGAAGCTGTGAGCGGCCCTCCGGGCGGGGGACACCGAAATCCGATGAGCCGTCAACGAACATGTTCGTGACGTACTTGTTCGTACCGAACATGTTCGGTACGGTAAAGACATGACAGCACGCCCCGACACCCCGCGCAGTCGCCGTGAGCGCCCGGCCAAGCCCGCTCTGACCAGGGAGGGCATCGTGGCCGCCGCCCTCGCGGTGCTGCGCGCCGAAGGCCTGCGGAAGCTGACCATGCGGCGCCTGGCCGAGGAGCTCGACACCGGCCCGGCCTCCCTGTACGTGTACGTCCGCAACACGGCGGAGCTGCACGCGGCCGTGCTCGACGAGCTGCTGGGCACGGTCGGGACCGTTCCGGCCGCGGGGAGCTGGCGCGAGCGGCTCGAGAGGGTGCTCACCTCGTACACCGAGATGCTCTTCGCCTACCCGGACCTCGCCCGCTCCGCGCTCACCGCCCGGCCCAGCGGCCCGCACTACCTGGACCTGATCGAGACCCTGCTGGCCCTGCTCGACGAGGGCGGGGTGCCGCCCGCACAGGCCGCGTGGGGCGTCGACCTGCTGCTCCAGCACGCCACCGCGACGGCCGCCGAACACACCGACGAGGCCTCCCAGGAGGACTGGGACGCCCTGCGGCACGCGGTGCAGGAGGCGTCGGAGCGGACCCACCCGCACATCGCCGGCCTCGCCGGACCGCTGCTCTCGGGTCCGCCCGAAGCCCGCCTCTCCTGGGGGCTCCAGGCGCTGATCGGCGGCATCGAGCGGACCGCCGTACCCGAATGACGACCACAGGAGGACCCATGCATCACCCCGTAGCGATCATCGGCGCCGGACTCGGCGGCCTCACCCTCGCCCGAGTGCTGCACGTGCACGGCGTCGAGGCGGCCGTCTTCGACCTGGACGCCTCCCCCGGCGCCCGGACACAGGGCGGCATGCTCGACATCCACCTGGACTCCGGCCAGGAGGCGCTGCGCGCCGCCGGACTGCACGAGGAGTTCCGGACGCTGGTCCTGCCCGGCGGCCAGGCCACCCGGGTCCTCGACAAGGACGCGGTGGTCCGCTTCGAGGGCGCCGACGACGGGGCCGGCGAGCGCCCCGAGGTCGACCGGGGCGCCCTGCGCGACCTGCTGCTGCACTCACTGCCCGAGGGAACGGTCCGCTGGGGCACGAAGATCACCGGTGCGCGTCCGCTGGGCGAGGGGCGGCACGAGGTGCGTCTCGAGGACGGCTCCGCCTTCACCACGGACCTGCTGGTCGGCGCCGACGGAGCCTGGTCACGGATCCGCCCGCTGCTCTCCGACGCCCGGCCCGCGTACACGGGCGTGTCGTTCGTGGAGACGGACCTGCTGGAAGCGGACGTAAGCCATCCGGTGAGCGCCGGGGTGGTCGGCGGCGGGTTCCTCCTCGCGCTCGGCCCCGGCAAGGGCTTCCTCGCGCACCGCGAGCCCGACGGCAGCCTGCACGTCTACACCGCCCTGCGGGTCGCCGAGGACTGGGCGGACAGCGTCGACTTCGGCGACACCGAGGCGGCCAGGGGTCACGTTCTGGAGCACTTCGCGGACTGGGACAAGAGCCTGCGGGCGCTGGTCGCGGATGCCGACGGACCACTGGTGCCGCGCCTGATCCACGCCCTGCCGGTCGGCCACCGCTGGGACCGCGTCCCCGGCGTCACCCTGCTCGGCGACGCCGCCCATCTGATGTCGCCGTTCGCGGGCGAGGGCGCCAACCTCGCGATGCTGGACGGCGCCGAACTGGGCCTGGCCCTGGCCGCGCACCCGGGAGAGCGCGAGGCCGCGCTGGCCGCCTACGAGGAGAAGCTGTTCCCGCGCAGCGCGGCGTCCGCGGCCGACTCAGCCCACAGCGGCGTGACCCTCTTCGCCGAGGACGCCCCGCAGGCCGTCGTCGATCTCTTCACTGCGCAGCCCTGACCGGCGTCCCGCTCGGCACACCGCTGGTCACCCGGTCGACCAGTTCGCTCCAGCCGGCCTCCAACCGCGCCGCCGGCATGCCGCACTGCCGGGTGAGGTGGTGGACGAGGACCGGGTTGAGGTACCCCATCAGCGTGTGGGCCAGCAGTTCGACGTCCGCGTCGGGCAGGGCCTGGCGCAGCAGCAGTACCAGGTGGCTGTGGTGGACACGGCGCGGCGGCACGGAGTACCGGCGGTCCGGTCCGGGCTCGGCCGCCAGCTGAAGGTCCAGTTCGTCCACGGCCCGCCTGAGCATGGCGACGCCGAACGCCCGCAGTCGCTCCACGGGCTCCGCGCCCGGCCCCAGCGGCGGGGGACCGCTCAGGAACGCGGCCTGGAAGTTCCGCTCCGAGTGGTCCAGGAGCGCGGTCAGCAGCCCGGTGCGGTCGCCGAAGCGCCGGAACACCGTGCCCTTGCCCACGTTCGCCGCGCTCGCCACCGCTTCCATCGTGACCCCGGCGGCGCCGTGCTCGGCGATCAGCCGGGCGGCGGCGTCCAGCAGCCTGGCCCGGTTGCGGGCCGCGTCGGCGCGCAGACACGGCTCGTCGCCGGCCGGCCCCAGATGCAGCAGCTCGGGCTCGGTCAGGCTCTCCTCGGGCTCCGGACAGGGAGGCAGAACGGCGGACATGAACTCAGCGTAAAGCATCGGGAATGAAACTGGACCGCGGTCCGGTTAGGATGCTAGAACATTTAAACGGACCTCGGTCCGGATTCGTAACGGCAATGTTTCAGCCCCTGGGAGTACCCATGTCTGTCCGCATCCTCGCGCTCGTCGGCAGCCTTCGCGCCGGTTCGACCAACCGCCAGCTCGCCGAGGCGGCCGTCAAGGTCGCTCCCGAGGGCGCCACCGTCGACCTCTTCGAGGGCCTGGCCGAGATCCCCTTCTACAACGAGGACCTCGACGTCGAGGGCAGCGTCCCGGCCGCCGCCGCCAAGCTGCGTGCGGCCGCCCAGGCCGCCGACGCCTTCCTGCTCTTCTCCCCCGAGTACAACGGCACCATCCCGGCCGTCCTGAAGAACGCCATCGACTGGCTGTCCCGCCCGTACGGCGCCGGCGCCTTCGGCGGCAAGCCCGTCGCCGTGGTCGGCACCGCGTTCGGCCAGTTCGGCGGCGTGTGGGCGCAGGACGAGGCCCGCAAGGCCGTGGGCATCGCCGGCGGCAAGGTCATCGAGGACCTCAAGCTCTCCATCCCGGGCTCGCTGACCCGCTTCGCCGAGACCCACCCGGTGGACGACGCCGAGGTCGCCGCCCAGCTGACCGAGGTCGTGGCCCGTCTGCACGGCCACGCGGGCGAGGTCGCGGCCGCCTGACCGCCCCGACCGCCTGACGGGCGAGACAGCACGACGTGGGGGATGAAGGGGTCCGGAGCGGTTTCCGGGCCCCTTTTCGTCGTACGCGCCCCCCGGCGTGCGCGGCGTACACGCCCCTGGCGTGCGCTACCCCGGCGTGCACGATCCCGACGTGCACGATCCCGGCTCCGGTCAGTCCAGCTCGGCCAGCCGCAGCACGGCGGGGGCCACGAAACGTTCGATCCAGCCCGCCGTCTCCCCCAGGCGCGGCGCGAGGATCACCGTGTCGATGCCCAGCTTGGTGTAACCGGTGAGGTCACGCAGGAGGCCGTCCAGATCACCCTCGTCCGCGGCGTCGCCGGAGTAGGTGATCGTCTTCAGGACGGTGTCGTAGTCGCGCCGCTCCGCCTCGCAGTGCCCGCGCAGGACGTCCAGCTTGTGCCGGACCTCCTCGGGGGTCGAGGCGAAGAGGTTGCAGGCGTCCGCGTACCGGGCGACCAGCCGCAGCGTCTTGCGCTCGCCTCCGCCGCCGATCAGGATCTCCGGGTGCGGGGAGCTGACCGGGGCGGGCACGCACAGGGTCTCGGCCAGGCGGTAGTGCTCGCCCTCGAACGGCCCGTTGTCGTCCGGGTCCCACATCCGCAGGCAGACGCGCAAGGCCTCCTCCAGCCGCTCGAACCGCTCGGCCGTCGACGGGAACGCCACGCCGAGCCCCTCGTGCTCACGGTCGTACCAGGCCGCTCCGATACCCAGCGAGGCCCGTCCGCCGGACAGCACGTCGAGTGTGGTGGCGATCTTGGCGAGCAGTCCGGGGTGCCGGTAGGTCACGCCGGTGACCAGCGCGCCGAGCCTGACCGTGGAGGTGTGGGCGGCGAGGTACGCCAGCGTCGCGTAGGCCTCCAGCATGGGGGCCTCGGCGCCGCCGTTGAACTCCATCTGGAAGTAGTGGTCCATCACCGACAGCCGGCTCACCCCGGCCGCCTCGGCGGCGGCACCGGCCGCGGCGAGCTCGGCGCCCAGCGCGGGCGCACCCCCCGCGTTGCCGAACTGGTTGATGTGCACGCCCACACGCATGTCCGTCTCCGATCGTCCGGTCCCACGGTCTTCCTCGCCGTTCAGCGGCCCCGGTGACGCTAGACCTTGGAGCGCTCTCGAAGTCAAGGGACACCGGCCGGACCGGCCCGCGTATCTCCGTCCGGTAATCCGATCGGCGAATCTCGTTCAACCCGCAGACCGCCTCCCGTCGCGTCTGATAGGGCTGGGCAGATGCAGACCCTCTATCGACGACTGCTCGGCCTGATGCCCCGTATCGGCGTCCAGGTGACCGACCTCGGACCGGGGACGGCGGTGGTCTCGCGACGCGGCGGCGCGTACCGGGTGACCGGCGCGGACAAGGACACCTGGGTGCTGCGGCGAACCCGGGACGCGGCACGGTCCGAGGTCTCCGAGGGCGACGCCGTGCGGCTGGGCGACACCGGCGCGCTGCTCCTGATGGAGACCCCGGGCGGGCGGGACGAGCGCAGACTCCAGCTGGCGGCCGCCGAGTACCTCTGCACCCAGCACGTGGCCGCGATGCTGGAGCTCTACGGCGTGAACTGCGTCTTCGACGTCGGCGCCAACAACGGCCAGTACGCCAGGCGGCTGCGGAAACTCGGCTACACCGGCCGGATCGCGTCCTTCGAGCCCACCTCGGAGACGTTCGCCCGGCTCGAGAAGGCCGCGGCGGACGACCCCGACTGGCATGTCTACCGGTGCGGACTGGGCCGCGAGGAGACGACGGCCGAGATCCACGTCGGCTGGAAGACGATGAACTCCCTGCTGCCGGCCAGCGACTACGGCAAGGGCCGCTACAGCAGGTTCGCGAAGGCCGACACCGAGGAGATCCGCGTCCGCCGGCTGGACGAGGTCATGACCGAGGCACTGGACGGCCTCGCCGATCCGCGCCCCTACCTGAAGATGGACACCCAGGGCTACGACCTCGAGGTGTTCGCCGGGGCCGGGGAGCGGATCGCGGAGTTCGTGGGGATGCAGTCCGAGGTCGCGGTGCTGAAGCTGTACGAGGGCAGTCCCGGCATGGGCGAGGCCGTCGCGGTGTACGAGGCCGCCGGGTTCGGCATCACCGGCATGTATCCCGTGACGCGCGAGGCGACCACGGGACGGGTGATCGAGTTCGACTGCGTGATGATGCGCGCGGACGCCGCGCCTACACCGTAGAGCCGTCCCGCGCCGGCCCGTCCTGCCGCCCCTGCCCCTCCTGTCGCTCCTGTCGCTCCTGTCGCGCGGAGGCCCGCAGGCTCGTGAAGGTCGTGACCGCGAGGACGAGCACGATGAAGCCGAGCGAGAAGGGGATGCCGATCTCGGGCACGTGCACCCCGGACTCGTGCAGCGCGTGCAGCACCAGCTTGACGCCGATGAAGCCGAGGATGACCGACAGGCCGTAGCTGAGGTGGACCAGCTTCTTCAGCAGGCCGCCGATGAGGAAGTACAGCTGCCGCAGGCCCATCAGCGCGAAGGCGTTGGCGGTGAACACGATGTACGGGTCCTCGGTCAGCCCGTAGATGGCGGGGATCGAGTCGAGCGCGAACAGCACGTCGGTGGAGCCGATCGCGAGCATGACGACCAGCATCGGGGTCATGACCCGCTTGCCGTTCTGCTCGATCCACAGCTTCGTGCCGTGATAGCGGTCGGCGACGCCGAAACGCTTCTCGACGGCCTTCAGCAGCTTGCTCTCCTCGTACTCCTCCTCGTGCCCGCCCTTCTTGGCATCCTGGATCAGCTTCCACGCCGTCCAGATCAGGAAGGCTCCGAAGAGGTAGAACACCCAGGAGAACGTCGAGATGATCGCCGCGCCCGCGGCGATGAACAGCGCGCGCAGCACGAGGGCCACCAGCACGCCCACCATCAGCACCCGTTGCTGGTACTGCGAGGGCACCGCGAACTTGCCCATGATCAGGACGAACACGAAGAGGTTGTCCACGCTCAGCGACTTCTCGGTGATGTAGCCCGCGAAGAACTCCCCCGTCGGTCTGCCGCCCCCGAAGAGGAACACACCGAGGCCGAACAGACAGGCGAGGACGACCCAGACGACGGTCCAGGTCCCGGCCTCGCGGACCGAGACGTCGTGCGGTTTGCGGCCGATGAAGAAGTCGGCGGCGACGAGCGCGCACAGCGCCGCGACGGTCAGCAGCCAGACGGAGAGCGAGACGTTCACGGTGGTCACTCCTGGTACCTGTGCGGGGGTGAAAATCGTTGTCGGCCACGGCTGCCGCTTTCCACCCCGCAGAGGTGAACAGAAGGTCATGACCTGGCAAGCTGCGGAGCGGGGGCATGGCTGCCACCCGCCGTACGGCGGGCAGCTCCCGCCGTACGGCGGTGCCCGGACGGGCGGCGGGTGCGCCGATCATGGGCCGCACGAGCCGCCGCGCAACCGCGCTCCGCGTGAGGAGAAGCCCATGACGTCCGCACCGCCGCCCTTCGACCCCGAACTCGGCGCCGCCCTGGAACTCATCCGGGAGATGATCCAGCCGGGGCTGGCCCCCGAGGACATCGAAGCCGTCCGTCAGGGGCCGGGGATCGCCCTGCTGGCCGAACTGGACCTGACCCTGGGCGGGGCCTTCGAGGTCGAGGACCGGACGGTGCCGGGGCCCCTGGGCTCCCCCGAGATCTCGCTGCTGATCTGCCGGCCCACCTCGCCGGCTCCGGAGCGCCCGCGTGCGGTCGTCTATCACGTGCACGGCGGCGGGATGGTCCTCGGCAACAACCGGGTCGGCGTGGACGTGGCCCTGGACTGGGCGCGGGAACTGGACATGGTCGTGGTGTCCGTGGAGTACCGACTGGCGCCCGAGCACCCGCATCCGGCACCCGTCGACGACGTGTACGCCGGTCTGCTGTGGACGGCGGAGCACGCCTCGGAACTGGGTGCGGACCCCGAGCGGATCGTGCTCGCCGGGGCCAGCGCGGGCGGCGGCCTCGGTGCCGCGCTCGCCCTGCTGCTGCGCGACCGTCAAGGGCCCCGACCGCTCGGCCAGTTGCTGATGTGCCCGATGCTGGACGACCGCAACGACACCCCCTCCAGCCATCAGATGGCAGGCCTCGGCGTCTGGGACCGCACGGCCAACGAGACCGGGTGGACGGCCCTGCTCGGCGAGCGGCGCGGCGGCCCGGACGTCTCCCCGTACGCGGCGCCCGCCCGGGCCGAGGACCTGTCCGGGCTGCCGCCGGCCTTTCTCGACGTGGGCTCCGCCGAGACGTTCCGGGACGAGGTCGTCGCCTACGCCTCCCGGATCTGGCAGGCCGGCGGGGTCGCGGAACTGCATGTCTGGCCGGGCGGTTTCCACGGCTTCGACGGCTTCGCACCGCAGGCCGCGCTGTCCAGGTCGGCCCGCGCGGCCCACCTGGACTGGCTGCGCCGGCTGCTCGCCGAGTGACACCCGTGGTGAGCGGGTCAGCAGCTTGCCGCGGCCGGGGACCCGGGAGTCGCCGTCCAGGCGGATGCAGGGGTGCTTGTCGAGTGCGCCGAGGCGCTTGTGGTGGACGACGCCGTCCTTCTTGCCCGTCTTCGGCGTCGCCGGTTGGGCTCCGGGCGATGTCCGGCCGCCGGGGCGCAGACGCCCGCCGCGGACGACGTGCCCGGACTTGACGGGGGTGCCGGGTGCGTCCGGGCCGCGCAGGGCCTCGACGGCCGGCCCGAACAGGGCGTTCAGGGCGAGATCGGCCTGGACAAGGCCGACCGCGAGCTCGTCCTCACGGCGGCCCTGGAGTGGGACGGCGGCAGCGCGGGACGCCGCGGACAGGGCGCCCCTCGACGAGCCCGGAACCTACCGTCGAGGCCGGGTCCCGATCGGAAGCGGTGGCCGCACCCCTCCTCGTCGGCGCTCGCGTGGCGCATCATGGCCGTATGAAAGAGCTGGCCGGGCGCCTGACCGCGCTGGACCCGGACGCCGGCGCCGCCGTGCGGGTCATCGCCTACTTCGACCGGCTGGCCGAGTCCCGGGCCGGGGTGGAGGCGCTGATGCGCGGGGCGGCGGTGCTGGCCGGGGTGCCCGCGCGGCTCGTCGACGCCGACCGGCGGGTGCGGGTCCGGGTGGAGCCCGACGGCACGCGCCGGGACACGGAGCTGCCACCCGACCCGGACTGGCCGTGCGCGGCGCTGACGCCCGACGGGCCGCCCGCACTGTGGCTGGAACGCGCCGGTGCGATGCCCAGCGTCGTGGACGCCGTGATCCTGGAACGGGCGGCCGGCGCGGCCCGCGTCGTGCTCGACCGCACCCGCGGGCGGGCGCCGCTCGACGATCCCGCCCTGGTCGAGACGCTCCTCGACGCCACGGCAGCCGAACCGGCCCGGCTGCACGCGGCCCGCCGCCTCGGCCTGGCTCCCGCCGCCCCGGCCCGCGCCCTGGCCACGCCCGGCGGCCGGCCCCGGGTGCTGCCCGCGGACGCCCGGGACGCGGTTCCGGCCGGCCGGGTGGGGGTCGGGCCCGCCGTGCCCGTGCCTGACCTGCCCCGCTCCTGGGCCGCGGCCCGCACCGCGCTGCGCTTCACCGCGGACGGCACCGCGCAGGACCCGGGCCTCCGGGTCGTGTACGCCGACGAGCTGGGCGGCATCGCCCTGCTGGCCGACCTCGTCGCGCCGGGGGCCGAACCCCCGGCGGACGTCCTCGCGGTCGAGGCGGCCGCCGCGGACGCCCCCTGGCTGCTCACCACCCTGCACGCCGTCACCGCCACCGCGAGTCTGCGGTCGGCGGCGGCCGAGGCGAACGTCCACCACTCCACCCTCCAGGACCGGCTGGCCCACGCCGAGCATCTGCTGGGGTGGCCGGTGCGCACGCCCCAGGGCCGGCTGCGGCTGCACCTCGCGCTGACGATGCGGCGGCTGGCCCGGCCGTGACGGCACTCCTCCGTAGCGACGCTCCTCGGGGAAGAGGCGTTCAACCGAACGGTTGAACGGGGATTCCATCGCACGCACGTCGTCCGCTCCGTCCGGACGACGCGGGCCGGCCGCCGGGCGCAGCAGAATCGACCTCGACCGTGGCGCCCGGTCCCACACCCCCCTCAGCGTTCGAAAGAGGTCTCCCCGCCATGCCCAGCTTCCCCAGCAGAAGGCGCCTGCTCACCACCGGTGCCGGTGCCGCCCTCGGCCTCGGCGCCCTCGGCGCCGCCTCCACCCCGGCATCCGCCTCCCCGGCATCCGCCTCCCCGGCGTCGGCCGCTTCCCGGTGGGCCTCCGGCGCCGAGGAGACCCGGTCCCTCGACGAGCTGTACCGGGCCGCGCTCGCGGAAGGCGGCAGGCTCGTCGTCTACGCCGGCGGCGACACCCCGACCCAGCAGGACGGCACCAAGGCCGCGTTCCTGAAGCAATTCCCGGACATCGACCTGAAGCTGATCGTCGACTACAGCAAGTACCACGACGTACGCGTCGACAACCAGCTCGCCACCGGCACCCTCGTGCCCGACGTCGTCCAGCTCCAGACCCTCCAGGACTTCGACCGCTGGAAGGCCCAGGGCCGCCTGCTGTCGTACAGGCCGGCCGGGTTCTCGAAGGTGCACGACAGGTTCAAGGACCCGCAGGGCGCATGGGTCGCGATCGCGGCGATCGGCTTCAGCTTCATGTACGGACCGGACGCCGTGGGCACGGACGCGCCGCGCACCCCGCTGGACCTGCTCGACGCGAGGTGGAAGGGGAAGATCGCCTCGTCGTTCCCGCACGACGACGACGCGGTGCTCTTCCTGTACTCGCTGTACGTCGAGCACTACGGCTGGGACTGGGTGGCCCGGCTGGCCGCGCAGGACGTCCGGTTCGCGCGCGGCAGCAACTCCCCCGGCGACGCCGTACGCGCCGGGCAGTACGCGATCGGCGTCGGCGGCTCCGGGGCGCCGCTCGTCACCGGTCCGGTGAAGTGGGTCGTCCCGGACAGCGCCCCGTTCATGGCGTGGGGGCAGCGGGCGGCGATCCTCAGGCAGGCCGCCAACAGCACGGCCGCCAAGCTCTACCTCAACTGGCAGCTGTCCACGGCCACGCAGCAGGCGTCCTTCAACGGCTGGTCGGTGCGCACCGACATCACTCCCCCGGCCGGTCTGAAGCCGATCTGGGAGTACCGCAACGCCAACCTCGACGGCTTCCCCCGTTTCATGTCCGACCGGGCCGGGGTGGAGCGGCTGAAGCAGACGTTCGCGCTGTACTTCGGCGAGGTCGAGGGCGACCCGACGCCGGGCTTCCTCGGGCTGCATCCGGGCGCCTGACGGGACGCGGCCTTCCTCACACGGTCCCTACAGCTGCCGGATAGACTCGGGCCCCTTGTTCGAACGGATCATCGTCCAAGGGGATCTGCCGTGTCCGACCGCGCTCCCGTCCACACCCCCGCGAGGGCGGCCCGCGGAAGCCGGCCCACCGCCGACCTCCTCGCCCACCTCACGTTCTTCGTCGTCGTGGGCGCCGGGCTGGTCCGGCTGGTGCAGCTGAGGATCGGGCTGTGCTGGGACATCGTGAGCGTCAGCGGGCTGCTGGCGCTGGTGTACGCGGGCGGGCTCGCGGCCGGTGAGCGGCTGGGCCGGATCGGCCGGCACCTGTGGGTCGTGGCGCTGCTGGCGCTGTGGACCGCGCTGGTCCTCCTCGCGCCCGCATCGCTCACCGCCGCCTATGTGTGGTGCGCGCTGCCGCTGGCCTGCGCGGCCCTGCGGGTGCTCGGCCGGCGGGCGGCCGGGGCGGCGGTGGCCGCCCTCTCGGTCGTCCTGGCCGGTCAACTCGTCCGCAGCGCGGGGCAGTTCGATCCGGAGCTGGTGCTGATCCCGGTGGCGGCCGTGTGGGGCACCGTCGCCCTCTACCGCGCCCAGCAGCGCAGCGCGGCCGAACGGCTGCGGCTGGTCGAGGAGCTGCGGGGCACCCGGGACGTACTGGCCCGGCAGCAGCGGCAGGCCGGCGTGCTGGCCGAGCGGGCCCGGATCGCCCGGGACCTGCACGACACGCTGGCCCAGGAGCTCTCGGGCGGGGTGATGCTGCTTCAGGCCGCCGACCGCGACTGGGACACGACGCCGGAGGTGGCCCGGACCCGGATGCGGGCGGTCGCCGACGGTCTGCATGCCAATCTCGCCGAGACCCGCAGGATCATCCGCGATCTGACGCCGTCCGCCGTGGACGAAGCCGGTCTGGAGGGTGCGCTGCGGCTGCTGTGCGCGCGGGCGGAGGCGGAGGGCGCGGCGGCCCGGGTGCGGTTCCTCTCGGTGGGCGAGCGCCGGCCGGCCCTCGACGGGCCCACGGCGGCGACCCTGTTCCGGGTGGCGCAGAGCACGCTGGCCAATGTCCGCGAACACGCGCGTGCGGTGAACGTCCTGGTCACCCTGCACGGGTACGCGGACCGGACGGAGCTCGAGGTGCGCGACGACGGCGCGGGGTTCGAGACCGGCCGGGTCGGCGTCCCCGCTCAGGCCGTCCGTGGGCTCGGCATCCCGGCCGCCCGGGCGCGGCTGCGGGAGTGCGGCGGGGATCTCGACGTGGGCAGCGTGCCGGGGCGCGGCACCTGCGTCCGGGCGACGGTGCCCGCCCTGGCGAAGAGCCGCCCGGCGGCCCGGGTGGCCGCCCGGTGAGCGGTGCGCCGTTGCGTCTGCTGGTGGCGGACGACCACGCCGTCGTACGGGCGGGGCTGCGCGCCCTGCTGGAGGGCGAGCCGGATCTCGAGGTGGCCGCCGAGGCGGGGTCAGGAGAGGACGCCGTACGGCTCGCGGCGCGGCTGGCGCCGGACCTGGTGCTGATGGACCTGCGGTTCGGCAGCGGCGGCGGCATCGACGGGATCGAGGCGGTGCGCAGGCTCGCGGCCGAGGCGCCGGGGGTCCCGGTGGTGATGCTGACGAGCTACTCGGGCCGGGCCGATGTGGTGCGCGCGCTGGAGGCGGGTGCCCGGGGGTACGTGCTGAAGGCGGGGCCGCCCGAGGAGCTGTTCCGGGCGGTACGGGGTGCCGCGGCCGGTGCGCTCGGGCTGGCGTCGGAGGTGGTGGGCGAGCTGGTCGCCCAAAGCCCGGCTCCGGAGCGGGAGTTGAGCGGGCGGGAGGTGGAGGTGGTGCGGCTGCTCGCGGAGGGGCTGAGCAACCGGGCGATCGCCGAGGCGCTGTTCCTGAGCGAGGCGACCGTCAAGACGCACCTGGTGCGGGTCTACCGCAAGCTGGGTGCGGACAACCGGGCGTCGGCGGTGTCCGAGGCGGTACGCAGGGGGCTGCTGGATCTGACGTAGCGCGGGGGCGGCACGCAGCGGAGGTGGCACGGAGGGGGGCGACCTGCCGCGGTCGCCCCCCTCCGGTGTCTCAGACCCTGGCCTGCTCGGGCGCGGCGCTCTGGTCGGTCGTGTCCTCGCCGGACGCCGCGGCGCGGGCGGCGGGGATGACGGCGGCGATGGCCGCGGAGATCAGGGCGAGTGCGCCGCCGACCAGGAGCGCGGTGCGGAAGCCGTCCTCGGAGGCGAAGGTGTAGCCGCCCATGGTCGTGGTCATCTGGGAGAGGATCACGCCGATGACGGCGGAGCCGATCGAGGTGCCGAGCGAACGCATGAGGGTGTTGAAGCCGTTGGCGGCGGCGGTCTCCGTGAGCGGGACCGAGCTCATGATCAGGGCGGGCATGGCGCCGTAGGCGAGGCCCACACCGCCGCTGGTGATGAGCGTGACCACCATGACGCCCCAGGCGGAGCCCATCAGGGCCAGGGAGACGAAGTAGCCGGCGGCCAGCACCAGGGCGCCGCAGACCAGCGTGAACTTCGGACCGCGGGCGTTGGTGAGCTTTCCGCCGAGCGGGGAGATCAGCATCATCATCAGGCCGCCGGGCGCCATCCACAGACCGGCGGCGAGCATCGACTGACCGAGGCCGTAGCCGGTGGCCTCCGGGAACTGGAGCAGCTGCGGCATCACCAGCATGCTCGCGTACATGCCGAAGCCGATGAAGACCGAGGCGAGGTTGGTGAGGAGCACCCGGGGACGGGCCGTGGTGCGCAGGTCGATCAGCGGGTCGGTGGTGCGCACCTCCCACACGCCCCAGCCGACGAGGGCCACGACGGCGGCGGCGAACAGACCGAGCGTGGTGCCCGAGGCCCAGCCCCAGTCGGCGCCTTTGGAGACCGCGAGCAGCAGCGAGACCAGACCGACGCCGAGGCCGATCGCGCCGGGCAGGTCGAAGCGCTGGCCCTTGGCGCCGGCGGGGACGTCCGGGACGAGCATGAAGATCAGGACGGCGACGACGGCGGCCAGGGCGGCGGAGCCCCAGAACAGCACGCGCCAGTTCGCGTACTGGGCGACCGCGGCGGCCAGCGGCAGGCCGATGGCGCCGCCGATGCCCATGGAGGCGCTGACCAGCGCGATGGAGCCGCTGAGCTTCTCGGCCGGGACGACGTCCCGCAGCAGCGCGATACCGAGGGGCACCATGCCCATGCCCATGCCCTGGAGACCGCGCCCCACGATCATCGTCACGACGTCGGAGGCGAACGCGCACACCACCGAGCCCACGATCAGCGGCACGGAACAGGCGAGCAGCATCCGGCGCTTGCCCAGCAGATCACCGAGGCGGCCGACGACGGGCACGCACACGGCGGCCACCAGCAGGGTGACCGTGATCACCCAGGCCGCGTTCGAGGACGAGGTGTCCAGGATCTGCGGCAGCTCGGCGATGAGGGGGGTGACCAGCGTCTGCATGATCGCCGCGGTGGTGCCGGCGAAGGCCAGCGTGGCGATCACGGCACCTGGGCGGGCCGTGGGCTGGAGAGCGGGGGCGCCCATGGGGACTCCTCGACTTGGGATGTGCGGTGAAGGTCCGCGGGAAGGATCCGCGCGTTGGACGCGAAGGATGTGCATCGTACATGTCATATGTATCGAGCACATGCTGTGGCCCGTGCACAGCGGTGTGCCAGGATGGTGCGGGCGCACGGAAGCAGGAGGTCGGGCACATGGACACGCCGACGCACGAGGTCGAGTACGAGCAGATGCTGCTCAGCCGCCACACGTTCCTGAACCAGCGGGGCGGCCGTCGCAAGAACAGCCTCATGGAGCGCAGCGCCTACATCCTGCTCAGCCGGATCCGGGTCCAGGGCCCCATGTCGATCGGGGAGCTCAGCGACGCCTTCGGGCTGGACGCCTCCACCCTGAACCGGCAGACCGCGGCGGCGATGCGGGCGGGGCTCATCGAGCGGATCCCCGACCCGGAGGGCGGGATGGCGCGCAAGTTCCGGCTCACCGACGAGGGCACGCGCCTGCTGGACTCGGAGCGCGAGGGGATCGTGGACATCCTGGACCAGGTGATGACCGACTGGCCGGACGAGGACATCGCCGCCTTCGCGGGCTATCTACGGCGCTTCAACTACGGCATCGAGGCCATCGGCGGCCGCCCCTGGCCGCGCCCGTGACGGCGTGGCCGCTCCTGACCGGATGATCTCGTCACCGTCACCGTCACCGTCGCCACACCGTCACCGACCATGGCCGGGGACGGCGGTGCTACGACGCGCTGGGCGCCGCGCTCGGGCCCGTGCCGCCCAGCTGCCGGATGGCCCCGCCGAGCACGGGCCGGAACCGCGTCAGCATCTTCGGCTGCGCGCTGACGACCCAGCGGGAACCCACGAGGTACTGGCCCCCGTAGATGCTGGCCGACTCGAGCCACGTCTCCTTGTACTGCTCCTCGGGGAAGGTGGTGATGAGGTAGTCGGATTCCTCCGTGTGGCAGACGCCCTGGCGCAGCTCGTCCGCGTCGATGCGGATCTTGGCCGTGCAGCCGGTCAGGCCGGCGATCACCTCGACCTTCGCCGGTGCCACGACGCCGGCCGCGGGAGCGGCGGTGACCGCGGTCGGCATGGGTGTGCCCTTCTTGGCGGTGGCATCGCTCTCGGCGCCGCTGCACGCGGTGGCGAGGGAAAGCATGGCCAGGCTGCCTGCCAGTGCGGCACCGCGCACGAGGCGGGCCGTGGGCTGCTGAAGCACGTACAACTCCGTGGTCGGCGCTCTTCCCGTCACCACCCGTGGACGCGCCTGCCGACGGGCCCGTGGACGGGCGTTCAGCAAGGGGTACGGGTGGACACCGGCGCCCGTTCAGCCGCCGCCGTCGGTGCGCGGGACCGAGAAGCGGTGGCGGGGCGGCCCCGCGTCCGGGACCGCCGTGATCCACGGCCGGCGTCACCCCCCGCCCGGGCCGACGACCTGTCTAAAGTACAGAGAGATCACCACCTGCGCGGGAGTTCCCATGACCGGTCCCCGTCGGATGCGTCCCACCGACGCACTCGAAGCCATCGAGCCCCCGGGCAACGCCGAGACGGTCGTCGGTGTGCTGTCGGTGACGGTCCTGGTGGAGGTCCTCGGCGTCCTGTCCGGATCCGAGGTGTGGCTCCTCGGACTGCTGGTCTTCCTGCCGGGCACGGCGTCCGCGCTGTGCACCGTCCAGCAGACGAAGTTCGTCGCCGCGTGGACCACCCTGTTCGTCAGCCTCACGCTGCTCGTACGGGCCGACGACAACGGCCGGTGGCTCGACCGGGCGCTGCTGGTGCTGCTCACCCTCGCCCTGGGAGCCGCCTCCGTCTACGCCTGTCACCGGCGCATCGCGCGCGAGCACGAGATGCTGCGGCTGCGCTCCACCGCCGCCGCCATGCAGCGGCACATCCTGCACCCCCTGCCCCTGCTCACCGACGACGTGCTGGTCAACGGCGTCTACGAACCCGTGCAGGAGGACCGGCTCGTCGGCGGCGACATCTACGACGTGGTCGCCTCGCCCTTCGGCACACGCGTGCTCATCGGGGACGTGCAGGGCAAGGGGCTGGCCGCCGTCGGCGCCGCGTTCGCCGTCATCGGCGCCTTCCGTGAGGCGGCCCACCGGGAGCCCACGCTCACCGCGCTCGTCGACGCCCTGGACGCCTCGGTCGTCCGGCACAACTCCTACGCCGAACAGACCGGCGACGACGAGCGGTTCGTCACCGCCCTCATCATCGGCGTCGACGCGGGCGCGGAGGCGCAGGTCGTCAACTGCGGGCACATTCCGCCCCGGTTGGTGCACGACGGCGCCGTCACCACACCGGCGGTGGACACCGGCGTCCCGCTCGGGCTCGCCGAACTGGCCGCCGAACCCACGACGGTCGACTGGTTCGCGTTCCCGGCCGGTTCCACGCTCGTGCTGACCACCGACGGTCTCACCGAGACCCGCGCCCACGACGGCACCTTCTACCCGGTCGACGAACGTCTGATGAAGCACCTCGACCTGTCCCCCACCGAGCTGCCCCTGGCGCTGCACGAGGACGCCCGCGCGTACGCCGGGCACGACCGCCGGCACGACGACGTCGCCGTGCTGACCGTCCGCCGGTCGCCGCGTCACTGAGCCCGGCCGCCGGGCGGCCGGTCCGCGCCATGGCGCACGCTCAGCTCGCACACATGCTCCTCATGGCGAACGGAGAGAGGGTCGAGCCATGTCTGGCGTCCCCGGTACCCGTGCGGGCACGGTTCGCGTGCTGATAGTCGACGACGAGCCCGAGCTCACCGAGCTGCTGTCCGCGGCCGTGACCGAGGCGGGGTGGCGGTCCTTCTCGGCGGCCGACGGACGCAGCGCGCTGCGCATCGCGCGGGACTGCGCCCCGCACGTCGTCGTCCTCGACGGCATGCTGCCCGACGTCGACGGGGTCGAGGTACTGCGCAGGCTGCGCAGCGAGAACACCCGGCTGCCCGTGCTGATGCTCACCGCACGGGACGCGCTGGAGCACCGGATCGACGGACTGTCGGCCGGCGCGGACGACTATGTGACCAAGCCGTTCTCCCTGGAAGAGGTCGTGCTGCGGCTGCGCGGTCTGCTGCGCAGGGCCGGCCCCGGCGAGAGCGCCGACCAGGGTCCCGTACGGGTGCTGGGCGATCTCGTGCTGGCCGAGAGCACCCGCGAGGTGCGGCGCGGCGGAACGCCGGTCCCGCTCACCACCAAGGAGTTCGACCTCCTCCGGTTCCTCATGAGCCATCCGCACCAGGTACTCAGCAAGGCCCAGATCCTCGACCATGTCTGGAACGCCTCCTTCGACGGCGAGGGGAACCTGGTCGAGGTCTACATCTACGGACTGCGCGCCAAGATCGACAAGGGGCGGGCGCCGATGATCCGTACCGTGCGCGGCGCGGGGTACGCGCTCAGAGCCGCGGACGAATGGACATGACGGTCCTGCCGGGCCGGCGGCGCGGGGCGAGCCCGTCCGGCGCCGGTCTGGGCCGGCGGTCCCTGCGCGTCCGCCTCGTGCTCTTCGTCTCCGTGACCCTGGTCGCCGTGTGCGCGGTCATGGCGCTCAGCACCGTCCTCGTCCAACGCGTCTATCTGCTCGGGGACCTGGACCAGCGCGTCACCGACGCCGCCGAGCGCAGCCAGGGCGGGTTGCAACGCCGGACGGGCGGCGCGACGGATCTGGGTTTCCTCAACGAGCGCGGGCAGCCGGCCGGCACCCTGGCGGCCCGGTTCGCCGACGGGGAGATCATCGCCGCCGAGGTGGTGACCGAGGACGGCCGTAAGCGGGTCCTCACCGGCGCTCAACGTGCCGCCCTGAAGGGGATCACCGCGGACGGGTCGCTGCACACCCGCACCGTCCCCGGCCTCGGCACCTACCGGCTGACCGCGATCGGCGGCGACGGGGTCCCCGTCCTGGCCGGGCTCCCGATGGCCGACGTGCAGCAGGTGATCGACCGTCTGGTCGTCGTCGAGGCGGCGATCGCCGCCATCGGACTGGCCACCGCGGCCTGCGCCTCCGCCGTCGTCATACGGCGGCAGCTGCGCCCGCTGGGCCGGGTCGCGGCCACCGCCGCCGAGGTCGCCCGGGTGCCGCTGGACCGCGGCGAGGTCGCCGTCCTCGCCCGCGTCGCGGCGCGTGACACCGGCCCCGGCACCGAGGCCGGCCAGGTCGGCTTCGTGCTCAACCAGCTGATCGACCACGTGGAGTCCTCGCTCGCCGAACGCCGGCGGACCGAGGAACGCATGCGCCGGTTCCTCGCCGACGCCAGCCATGAGCTGCGCACACCGCTCGCCTCGATCGCGGGGTACGCCGAGTACATGAACGGCGGCAACCGGACGATCGCGCCGGAGCTGGCCTGGCACCGCGTCTCCGCCCAGTCGGCCCGGATGACCGGCCTGGTGGAGGATCTGCTGCTGCTCGCCCGCCTCGACGAGGGACGGCCGCTCCAGCGGACCGAGGTGAATCTCGCGACGCTGGTCGCCGAGGCCGTCTGGGACGCGCAGGCCGCGGGAGGCGAGCACGACTGGCAGCTCGCGCTGCGCCTCGACGGCCCCGTGACGGTCGTCGCCGACCCGTCCCGGCTCCACCAGGTGGTGGCCAACCTGTTGGCCAACGCCCGTGTGCACACGCCGGCCGGCACCAAGGTCACCGTCGTCGTGGAGACCTTGGAGACCTTGGAGACCTTGGAGGCCCTGGAGACGCCGGAGACGCCGTCGGTGGCGGGAACGGGGCCGGGAAAGGGACCGGGAACGGGGCTTGGTGCCGCCCAGTGTGTGATTCGCGTACGGGACGACGGTCCGGGCATCCCGCCCGGCCTGCTCCCCTCGATCTTCGAGCGGTTCACCCGGGCCGACGGCTCCCGCTCCCGCACTCCCGGCGAGGAGGGCGGCACGGGCCTGGGCCTGGCCATCGCGGCGGCCCTCACGGAGGCGCACGGCGGCCGGATCGACGTGCGGAGCGAACCGGGGCTGACCGAGTTCTCGGTGACGCTTCCCACGGCCGGCCGATCCGCCGTCGCGTCTTCCCCGCAACTCTAAGGGCTCTCACAGAACCGCAGTTCGGACCGCGTACGGACGCCCCGCACGCACCGATTCCGACGGTCGTCCGGTCGTCGCTTCAGGCCTGCCTCAGTTGGCTCCTCCAGAGTGATCACCCGGCGGCCGTTCAGCGGGGACGTGCCCGTGACGAAGGGAATCAGCGACGATGACCGAGCTCGACTCCGGTGAACCGACGGCCCACGAGACCCAGTCCGAAGCCGGCCGCCGTGCGCACGCGAGCCGCCGCAACTTCATGCGCAAGGTCTTCTTCGCCGGCGGGGCCACGGCCGTCGCGACCATGGGCGGGGCCGGAGCCTGGGCCGCGCTGGCCGACGATGCCACCGCCACGGCCACCACCGACCCGAGCGCGGTGCCGAGCGGCGCGCCCAGCGGGGGTCCGGGCGGCGGTACCGGGGGCCCCGGCAACCAGTCGATCACCGAGGACTTCTTCGGTCTCACCACCGACGGCAAGCGGATCGACGACCTGTTCACGATCCACTCCACGGGCGTGAAGACCGCCCCGGTGATCGCCGCCGCGAACGCCTTCCTGGCCGGGCTCAGCGACACCCAGAAGGCCTCGACGCAGTTCACGGTCCACTCCACCGAGTGGCGGCTGTGGAGCAACGTCGACTCCTACGCCCGCCAGGGCGTGTCCCTATCCGACCTGAGTGACGATCAGAAGGCTCTGGGCACAGCCCTGTTGAAGTCGGCGCTCAGCGCCGACGGCCTGGAGACCACCGAGAAGATCCGGAAGATCAACCAGGCGGCCGGCGAGGCCATCGGCAACACCGACTCCTTCAACGAGGACGCCTACTACTGGACCGTGCTGGGTACCCCGTCGGCGACCGAGCCCTGGGGCTTCCAGTTCGACGGCCACCATCTGGTCATCAACTACTTCGTCCTCGGCGATCAGGTCGTGATGAGCCCCTGCTTCTGGGGTTCGGAGCCGACCTCGATGGAGATCGACGGGGAGACGGTGACCGTCTGCCACGAGGAGGTCGTCGCCGGCCTCGCCTTCATCAACTCCCTCAGCCAGGCGCAGCAGGCGCTCGCCATCGAGTCGTCCACCAAGTCCAACGAGTCGATGAAAGCGGGCGCGTTCTCCGACAACGCGGTCCAGGAGTACACCGGCATCCGCGGCAACGCCCTGACCGCGGCCCAGAAGACCAAGCTCCTCGGCATCGTGCAGGCCTTCACCGGGCGCGCCAGGGCCGACGTGGCGAAGGTGACGCTGGCCGAGGTCCGCAAGCATGTCGACGACACCTACGTCACCTGGGCCGGCGGCACCGGCGACGACGACGCCTTCTACGTCCGCGTCCACAGCCCCGTCGTCTGGATCGAGGTCGACTGCCAGGCTCCGGGCCCCCTCGCGGGCGCGTACGGCGCCACCCAGGGCAGCGGCGCCACCCAGAAGCACGTCCACTCCATCGTCCGCACCCCCAACGGCAACGACTACGGCAAGGAGCTCCTCAGGCAGCACTACCTGACGTCGCCGCACCACCGGTGACGTCGGACCGCCCGACCACCGGGCCGGGGCCCCGACAACCCGGCCCGGTCCACCGCGCGTACGGCTCGCGCGCTCCGGACCGCGCGGCGTCGCCAGGGGCCGCTCAGTAGCCCGGTGCCTTCGCCAGCTCCTCGCGGTGCGCGGCGATCTCGGGCTGGTAGACGCGCGCGTCCCAGTCCTCGGGCGGGACGGGCGCCAGGGCGATCGAGATCACCCGTTCCTCGACCTCGAACGCCTCCCGGACGGCGGCCGTCACCTGCTCCACCAGGCGGGACCGCTGCTCTGCGGTCAGGGACTTCGGGAAGTGCTGAATGGTCACGTGGGGCATGAGGGCTTCCTTGTCTGTCACGTCGGTCGGTCACGTCGGTCGGTCGCGTGGGTCTGTCGTGGGGCCGGTGCCGGTGCCGGTGCCGGCCGTCGGTCAGGGCGTGGCGCGCCGCAGCGCCTTCACCAGCTCGTCGACGCCCGGGTCGCGCAGCGCCCCGTAGTGGTCCGCCTCCAGCTGGACGACGGTGGGCGGGACCACGGTGCGGCCCGGGACGCGTTCGATGAAGGAGGGTTCGTCGCCCCGCGCCCGGAACACCGTGACGGGCGCGGAGACCCGACGGGCGGCCGGGTCGACGTGGTCGTAGGTGAACCCGTAGGTACGGCAGACCACGGCCACCACCCGGCGGACCAGGTCGGGGTCCAGTTGCGGGAACCGGCGATCGACGAACCGCGCGAAGCTCTCCGCGTCGGTGGACTCGCGCAGGCACTCCTCCAGGACCGGGCCGCTGACCGTACCGGCGAAGACGGAGAAGAGGACGGTGGTGAAGACGGGATCGGCGAAGTCGGCCAGTGCCTCGGCCGGTGCATCGGCCGGTGTCGCCTCCGGGACGCCGGGCACCCGCGGCAGTCCCGGTGCCAGCAGGAACAGCCGCTCCACCCGCTCGCCCGACCGCTCCAACTGCCATGCCGTCTCGAAGGCGACCCGCGCACCGAAGGAGTAGCCCCACAGCGTGTAGGGCCCCGCCGGCTGGACCCGCCGCAGCGCCGCGACATCGGCGGCGGCCATCTCCTCGATGGACGGGAACGGCGTCTCGCCCTCGTTGATGCCGTGCGACTGGACGCCGTACACCGGCCGCTCCCCCGGCGCACGGGCCGCGAGCAGCCGCAGGTTCATGGTGAAGCCACCGAGCCCCGGCCAGCAGAACACCGGCGGCTCGCTGCCCCCCGCCCGCAGCGGAGCGAGCCGGGACGTGGCCACGGCGGTTCGGGCGGCCACCGCCTCGGCCAGCTTCGCCACCGTGGTCGCCTCGAACAGCAGCTGGAGCGGCAGGCTGAGCCCGAACGCCTCGTTGATCCGCTTGACCAGCGCGACCGCGATCACCGAGTTCCCGCCGAGTTGGAAGAAGTCGTCGTGCACGGAGAGGGAGTCGCGCTGCATCGCCGACTTCCACAGGTCGCACAGCCGGGCCTCGACCTTGTTGCGCGGCTCCACCACCAGCTGGGCGCCGGACGCCGCCTCGTCGACGTGCTCCTCCAGGGCCTTGGTGTCGAGCTTGCCGTTGGGCGTGTGCGGCAGCTCGGGCAGCACCAGGATCCGGCCGGGGAGCATGAACGCGGGCAGCGACGCCGCCAGGTCCTCCCTGATCAGCTCCGCCGGACCCTTCATGTGCACCTGGTCCTCGTGCATGCCCTCGTGGCGGAGCTGGTCCTGGCTGACCGGACCGCCGACGAAGAAGTACGAGGGCCCGGTGCGCTGCCCCGCCTCCCGCAGGATCGCCGTCATACGCCTGGCGGCGGGCAGGTCGTCCCCGGCGCGCGAGCTGTAGCCGGCGGACATGAAGCCCAGACCACTGGTGTTCATCATCAGGTGCTGGAGCCCACGGCCGAGGTCCAGATAGCTGTGCCGCTCCCTGCCCTGCTCGGCGGCGCGGCTGACGAGGGTGATGCCGAAGCCCGACCGCTCGTACACGGCCTGGTTGATGGCGATCACATGCCGTTTGAGGACCAGCTCGTCGCTGATCCGGTGCAGCCTGCCGTCCAGGTACCGGTACTGGCCGCCGGGCAGGCCGGCCTCGCTGCCCGGGTGGAACTGCACATGGATGTCGAGGGAGTCGTGCGCGGGGGGTCGCCCGTGCGCCGCCGTCCACGGCACCAGCGCGAAGGAGCCCAGCCGGTAGTCGTCCTCGGCGCAGCCCAGGAGCCGCGTGGGAGCGCTGTCGTGGGGCGCTTCGGCGAGGGCGAGGCCGTGGGCGGGCAGGACCTCGTCGAACAGGCCGGCCATGTGCCCGGCCTCGATCTCCAGGACCTCCTGGATGTTCTTCTTGTACACCGGCTCGATCGCCGATCTGCGGCCGATGAAATGCACCCGTGCCCCGGTGGCGTCGGCGGTTCCGGCCGTCTCGGCCGACTCCTCGCGGTGGACCAGCACCAGCTCGTGGTTGACCGGGTGGTAGTAGTAGCAGCCCGCGGGCAGGCCCGCGACCCCGGCGAGTTCCAGGTACAGCTGCGTCGCGTAGAGGGATCCGGGGGAGGCGTACGCGTACTTGGGCAGCAGCCGCTCCGGGCTGAGGTGTTGTCCGAAGTTCCGTAATACGTCGCCGAGTTCGGGCAGGGTCAGCTCTTCGGGACGACGCGAACCGACGCCCTCGGTGCACCGGCCGAGCGCCGCCAGCACGTCCGCCGCCTCCAGCCGCTCGCCCTCGTAGAAGCGGTACGTCTTGCGGGCGAAGGCCCGGCGCCGCTGTTCGGGACGGGCGGTGGCGCCGGGCAGGCGCACGGTGGGCCGCCCGGAGAGATCGGCCGCGTCCCGCACGCCCGGGTTCGACAGCTGGGCCTTGACCTGGAGCTTGGACGACTTCGACACATGGTGTTCGCCGTGCTCGTCCTGGTCCATCAACGCGGCCTCGCGCGGGCTCAGTTCGATGCAGGCCACCAGGTTCTGGGCGCCGGTGCGCGGGTCGGTGCGCAGCAGCACGGCGGCGTTCCGCACCCAGTCGTGGGCCTCGATGGCCAGGCGTACCTCGTCCAGCTCGATCCGGAAGCCGCGCAGCTTGACCTGGTTGTCGGCCCGGCCGGCGAACTGGGCGGTGCCGTCGGGGTTCCAGTACGCCAGATCGCCGGTGCGGTACAACCGGTCGTGACCGGGCGCGTGCGCGTACGGACTCGGGTTCGGGTTCGGGTTCCCGTACGGACTTGGGCTCGGGCTCGGGCTCGGGTTCGGGTTCGGCAGGAAGCGGTCGGCGGTGAGCTCGGGCCGGTGCAGATAGCCGCGTGCCAACTGGACGCCGCTGATGTGCAGTTCACCGGTCTCACCGACCGCCACGGGACGGCCTTCGGCATCCAGGATGTGGTAGCGCAGGCCGGTCACCGGCACGCCGATCGGCAGGGCGTCGGGACCCTCGTCGAGAGCCCCCGGATCGACGGTGTACGCCGAGGTGTTGATGGTGCACTCGGTGGGGCCGTAGAGATTGACCAGATCGGCCCCCGGCAGCGCCCGGGTGAGTTGTCCGGCGAGTGACCGGGACAGCGTCTCGCCACCGCTGAAGAGGTGGGTGAGCGAGGTGCAGCGGTCGAGTTCGTCGGTGTCGAGCAGCGCCTGGAGCAGCGTGGGCACCCCTTGCAGGGTGGTGACGGAATGGCGGGTGACGGCCTCGACGAGGCCGGTGGGATCCCGGTGGATCCCACCGGACCCGACCACGACCCGGCTGCCGCACGCGGGAGCCAGGATCTCCCACTGGGCCGCGTCGAAACTGATCGGGGTCTTCTGGAGAACGGTCTTGCCGGCGTCGAGCGCGAAGCAATCGGTGAGCCAGCGCATCTGGTGCGCGATGGAGCGGTGCTCGATCGTCACGCCCTTGGGCCGACCGGTACTGCCCGAGGTGTAGATGACGTACGCGAGATCCGCCGGACGCGGGCCGTCGGGCAGTTCGGCCGGATCCGCGTCGGACCGGCCCTTCGTGAACTCCACGACGTCGTCGAGGGTGATGACGACGGTGTCCGCGGCGAGGAACTCCGCCAGCCGGTCCCGCAGGAACTCCTGAGTGAGGACGACGCCTATGCGGGCGTCCTGCGCGATGTGGCGGATGCGCTCAGCCGGGTAGTCGGGCGCGAGCGGGAGATAGGCGCCGCCGGATCTCAGGATGCCCCAGACGCCGATCATCAGATCCAGTGAGGGCTCGACGAAGAGCCCCACGCCCGCGTCCGCGCCGACGCCGAGGTGGTGCAGGTAACGCGCCACGTCATCGGCCTTGTCGGCCAGCTCGCGGAAGGTGAGCGACTCCCCCTCGTGGACCACGGCGATGTCGCCGGGGCGGGCGAGAGCCTGCGAGTTGAGCAGATCGGGCAGACAAGACGCGGTGGCATCCCGGCTCTTCATCAACGTACCCCCGTATCCGGACAGGTCTTCGACCTCGCGTTCGAACGTACGGAGTTGAACCAGGCGGTACGCCGCGCGGGACCCCCGCAATCAGTGCAGTGCGGCAACCCGAACCATGGGCGGCGTGGCCATCGCGCACCGAGCGCGGCAGATTCTGGGTGTGCACGTGACCACGGAAAAGCGCACGGAACCCGTGGCACGTCTCGAGCAGAACCGATCCGGAGGGCCCCGTGACCGAACCATCCACCGGCAGTGTCGTCGGCTCACTCGAGGAACTCGTGGGCAACACCCCGATGCTGCGGCTGAGCCTGCCGGGGCTGCCCGCCGACGCCCGTGTGCTGGCCAAGCTGGAGGCGGCCAACCCGCTGTCCAGCATCAAGGACCGGGCGGCGCTGTTCATGCTCCGCGCCGCCGAGGAGTCGGGGGCACTGCGGCCCGGCGGGACGATCGTCGAGTCCACCTCGGGCAACACCGGTATCGCCCTGGCCGCGCTGGCCGCCGCCCGCGGCTACGCCTGCCGGATCGTGCTCCCCGACAACGCCTCGCGGGAGCGCCTGCTGACGCTGCGCATGCTGGGCGCCGAGGTCGAGTTCACCGACCACACCCTCGGTTTCGCCGGCTGTGTGGAGCGCGCCGAGAAGCTGCACGCCGACACTCCCGGGTCCTGGTACGCGGGCCAGCACCTGAACGCCGCCAACGTACGGGCGCACTACGAGACCACGGGCCCGGAGATCTGGCGGGACACCGGCGGCGACGTCGACCATCTGGTGTGCGGCGTCGGCACCGGCGGCACCCTGACCGGGATCGCCCACCGTCTGCGGGAACACAACCCGGCGTTGAGGGTCGTGGCGGTCGAGCCCGCGGGCTCCCCGCTGCTGTCCGGCGGCGAGCCGGGACCGCACCGGATCCCCGGTCTGAACGGCGGATTCACCAGCCCGGTCACCGACGTCTCGGTCATCGACGAGGTGATCGTGGTCGAGGACGAGGACGCGGCGGCCACCACCCGTGCCATCGCCGCCGCCACCGGACTGCTGGTCGGTGTCTCCTCGGGCGCCGCCGCGTACGGCTGTCTGGAGCTTGCACGCCGACACGACCTGGCCGGTGCCACGGTCGTCACCGTCTTCCCCGACACCGGAGAGCGCTACCTCAGCTGGTGGCCCGAGGCCCAGGAGGCCCCGCGGGAGCCGGCCCGGGTCGCGGTCGGCGGCGCGTCGCGGCCGGCCGGATGAGCCCGGCGCGCACCTCGCCCTCGCTGCGCCGGCGGATCGGGGAGACCCTCGACGTCATCGTCGCCCGCGACCCCTCGGTCCGGTCCCGCACCGAGGCGCTGCTGCATCCGACGGTGCTGGCCCTGCTGGGCCACCGGACGAGCAACTTCGCCTACCGGCACGGCCGTCGTCTCGTCGCGCGGCTGGTGTGCACCACCACCAAGGTGCTCACCGGAGGCATCGAGATCCATCCGGGCGCGCAGATCGGCCGGCGGTTCTTCGTCGACCACGGCAGCGGGGTCGTGGTCGGTGAGACCGCCGTCATCGGTGACGACGTGTCACTCTTCCACCAGGTCACGCTCGGGTCCTTCGGCTGGTGGCACGAGCAGGAGCGCGCCCGGCAGGGCGGCCGCCGGCATCCCCGGCTCGGCAACGGTGTGACGGTCGGCGCGGGGGCCACCCTGCTCGGGCCGATCACCGTCGGCGACGACGCCCTGATCGGCGCGATGTCCCTGGTGCTCCGTGACGTGCCCAAGGGGGTGCATGTGAACGCCCCACGGGCGACCATCGAGCAACTGCCCGAATCCCCGGCTGCGGTGGGCGAGTTGCCCGGCACCGCGACCGCGGACCAGGTGCCGGCCGACCGCCTGCCCGCCCTCACCCCCACGGAGGGCCCGCGCACGGACGCGCGGCCCTCACACCGGAACGGATCGGAACGGACCCATGAATCCTGAGCGTTCACTGCTGCTCGTCGGGGCCACCGACGAAACCGTGTTCAAGGCCAAGCAGTTGGGCCTGTACGTCCTGCTGCTCCAGCACCCCACGAAGATCAGTGCCGAGCAGGAGCGCCTCGCCGACCGGGTGGAGGTCGTCGACTACACCCGCTGGGACCTGGTGGAGCCGATAGCCAGGCGGCTGTGGGACTCCCCCGGCTTCGCCGCCGCCACTTCGATCACCGAGCCGGGCCTGGAGAACGCGGCCCGTGTCAACGACCTGTTCAGCCTGGGCGGCACCGGCTACGAGGTGACCCGGCGCTTCCGCGACAAGGTCGTCATGCGCGAGCACCTGGCCGGGCTCGACCCCGACGCGGTGCACGCCCGGCCGCTGCGCGGGCGCGAGGACCTGGACGCCTTCGGGGAGCGGTACGGCTACCCCTTCATCGTGAAGCCGACGGACGCCACCGCCAGTATCGGTGTGTACCGCCTCGACGGGCCCGCCGACGCCGAGCGGGTCTGGGCCGAGGTACGGCGGCTGTCGGGCACCAGGACGGACCGGGTCTCGACGCTGATGCTGCTGCGGGACTTCCTGATGGAGGAGTACCTCGACGGCCCCGAGTACAGCGTGGAGTCCTTCAGCTCCGCCGGACGCCATGTGGTCATCGCCGTCACCGAGAAGTTCACCGACCCCGCGCACTTCGCCGAACTGGGCCACGCGGTCCCCGCCCGGCTCGGCGCGGGGGTCGACGAGCGGGTACGCGCGGCCGTCACCGGCTTCCTGGACCGGCTCGGCGTCAGGGACGGCGTCTGCCACACCGAGATCCGGATCGGCGCCCGCGGTCCCCGCGTCATCGAGAGCCACAACCGGATCGCCGGTGACGCCATCACCGACCTGGTGTACAGCGTCTACGGCATCGACACCGTCAAGCTCGCCCTCGCCGCGCCCTTCGGCCTGGCCGAGGAGCTACCCGACCGGCCCGAGGCGCACGGCGGGGCCGCCGTGCGGTCCGTGGTGGGCCGGCCGGGCGACGTCGTGGAGGCGGTGGACGGCGTGGCCGAGGCACAGGCGCTCGCCGATGTGCTCGCGGTACGCATCAGCGCCAGGCCCGGGGAGACGGTGCGTCCCCTGCGGGACAACTGGGACCGCCTCGGCCTGGTCGCCGTGACCGGCGAGGACACCACGGCGGCGATCCGGCGCGGCGCGGAACTCGTCGGCGACGTGGTGAAGGTCTGGGTGAAGGACCCCGACGGCCGGCCGGGCCTGGCCGCTGCCGCGCCGGTGAGCGACCGGACGGTGGTCCCGGCATGAGCGTCCTCGTCCTGCACCGCAACCCGTTCGCCGCCTTCCCCTACCGCCGGTGGCTGGACGGGGACGCGCCCGGCCTCGACGGCTCGGCGCCGTATCCGGGCGATGTCGTCGTCCTCGCCGCCCGGGACAAGATCGAGCTGGCCGGCGAGGAGATCCCGGACGGCACCGGCCACGACTTCACCCACCTCGAACTCTTCGACACCCTCGACGACGAGGCGGTGCCGTCCCGCGCGCTCGCCCTCGCCGAGGAGTACCGGATCACGCACGTCATCGCCCACCACGAGGCGGACGTGCTCCTCGCCGCCCGGCTGCGCGAGCGTCTCGGCCTCGACGGGGCGTGGAGCGCCGACATCACGCCGTTCCGTGACAAGGCCCTGATGAAGCGGCTGGCCCGGCGGGCCGGCATCGAGGTCGCCCCGCACACCGTGCCGGGCACCGCCCGGGAGGCCCGCAACTTCGCCGCACGGTACGGATTCCCGGTGGTGCTGAAGGACCGGGCGGGCTACAACTCCATCGGGCTGCGCATCATCGCCGACCCCGACGAGCTGGAGCTGCGGCTCGCACAGGCCTACGGCGGCGGTCCGCGGGACGACCTGCTGATCGAGGCGTACGTTCCCGGGCGGATGTGCCATGTCGACGGGCTGGTGGTGGACGGGCGCACCGTGGCCGCCTGGCCTTCCCAGTACCAGTACGAGCTGGCCTCGTTCGGGGCCGACCCCGGGCCGCGGGTCGATCTGACCCTGGACGTGGACGACCCGCTCACCCCCCGGCTGCTCACGCTGATCGAGCGGACCCTGGCGGCCCTGAAGCCCGAGGACTCGCGGCTGCGCACGCACGCCTTCCACGCGGAGGTGTTCCACACGCCCGACGACCGTCTGGTGCTGTGCGAGATCGCGGGCCGCTCGGGCGGCGCGAAGATCCGTGAGGTGTTCGAGACCCTCTTCGGGATCCAGCTCGCCGTGCAGGTGACCCGTGCGGAGGCCGGTCTCCCGCTGCCCGCGGTCGAGGGCGCCACGGACGCCGAGGGGCGACTGCGGCCGCGCTGCATGTCGGGGCAGGTGCTCACGATGAAGCGGCCCGGTCTGGTGCGTTCGCTGCCCGCGGTCCCCGACGAGGAGTGGGTGCGGGGCTTCTGGCTCTTCGCCGAGGAGGGGCAGGTGATCGCCCCGGCGTCGGGTTCCGCCGACTTCCTCACCGCGGTGGTGGGTTCGGCCCCGACCCGGGTCGCATGCGAGCGCAGACTGCGTGCCCTGGGCGCCCGGGTCATCGCGGAGACGAAGATCGTGGCGGTGGAGACGGCATGAGGGAGAAGCTGTCGTCCGTCCGCTTCAAGTACATGCTGGGCATGATCGTCGACGCGACCGGCAGCGGCATGTACCTGCCGCTGTCGCTCCTCTACTTCCACCACGTCACCGATCTGCCGCTGACCCAGGTCGGCGCGATCGTGACGGCCGCCTCGGTGATCGGTCTGGTGAGCAACCCGGTCGCCGGCGTGCTGATCGACCGCTTCAGCGCCCGCGCCGTGCTGGTGGGCGGATACGTGCTGCGCGCCTCGGCGTTCTGCACCTATCCCCTGGTCGACAACGGCGTGGCCATGTTCGCGGTGGTGCTGCCGGTCGCGCTCGGCGACACCTCCTACCCGCCGGCCATCCAGTCCTTCGTGGCGGAGATCGTACGAGGCGCCGAGCGGGACAAGCTGCTCGCCCTCCAGCGCAGTCTGCGCAACGCCGGGATGGGCGTGGGCGGCCTCCTCGCGGGCGCGGCCCTCGCCCTGGACGAGTCCGGGTTCTACTTCGTCGTGCTCGGCGCGGCCGCCGGCTATCTGCTGTCGGCCGCGCTGCTCAGTACGATCCGCCCCGGCGCGTCGGCACAGCCGGCGGGCGACCGGGTCTCCCGCAAGGGCGGCTACCGGATGGTGGCGCGCAACCGTCCCTTCCTGGGCCTCACGCTGCTGAACATCCCGACCGCCTTCGGGTACATGGTGCTGTCCGTGGCCCTGCCGGTGTATCTCACCCGTGAACTGGACGCGCCCGTCTCGCTGGTGGGCGTCCTGTACGCGGTCAACACGGTGGGGATCGCGGTGCTCCAGATTCCGGTCACCCGGGTCCTGGTCAGATATCGCCGAACGCGTGCGGTGGCGCTCGGCGCGGGCATCTTCGCGCTGTCGTTCGTCACCTTCGCGGTGCTCGGCAGTGTGTCGACCGGGGCCGCGCTGATCGCCGGTGTGTTCGCCGCGGTGGCCGCGTTCACCGCGGGCGAGCTGCTGCACGGCGCCACGGCCTCCGCGTTGGTGGCCCAGGCCGCGCCGGAGGAGACCCGCGGCCGTCATCTCGCGGTCTACCAGCTGTCCTGGGCGGTGCCCATCGCGCTCGCGCCGACCGTGCTCACGGCCCTGCTGTCGCTCTCGGCCACCGGGATGTGGCTGCTGCTCGCGGCGGCCACGGCAGGCTCCGCGCTGGGTGTGCTGCGCCTCGAGCGCACGCTGCCCCGGGCCGCGGTGCATCCGGTGCTGCCCACGGCCGGACCGGCCGTCTCCGATACCGGCCCCACCAGAAAGGTTGCGTGACCGTCATGGGGATTTCCAGTTGGCGTGTGCTCGGCGCAGAGGACCCGGAGTTCGCACTGGAGGAGGTCGCGGGGCAGAGTGGTCTCGTCAGCCAGTTGCGGCCGCTGATAACGGAGTTGAGCAAGCCGGGCGACCTGGTGTTCGATCCCTTCGCCGGGTGGGGCACCACTCTGGTGGCCTGCGCGGCCGAGGGGCGGCGCGGGGTCGGCATCGAGATCAACCCCTCGCGCGCGCAGGAGGCTCAACAGCGCGTCGCGCGTTACCCGGAGCAGCGCATGCTCTGCGGCGACGCCCGCAAGCCTCCGCTCGACCCCGGCACCGTGGACCTCGTCCTGTGCGACCTGCCGTACTTCGGCACCGATCTGGACGCCGAGTCGCCCGACCCCGGGCAGATGTACGCGCTGCGCGACTACGACGTCTATCTGGCGGCGCTCGACGAGACGTTCGCGGCCGTCGCTCGGGTGATGCGGCCGGGCGCCTACGCGGTCGTGGCCGTCCAGAACCGGCGGCTGGCGGACCGGTTCGTCCCGCTGGCCTGGGACGCGGCGCGCGTGCTCGGCCGTCATCTGACCCTGGGGGACGAACGCGTCCACCTCTACGACTGGCCGGTCAAGGACGACGACCCGATGCGGACGAACCGGTCGCACGAGTATCTGCTGATGGCGCAGAAGTAGGCGGCCGGACAAAGCCGTTCCCGGCCGGGGCCGACTACGGGGCGGACCCGGCCGGGGCGGTGGGCACGGCGACGGTGGGCGCGGCGGCGTACGCGTCGCGCGCCATCTCGTAGCCGAGTTGGAAGCGGTGCTGGGCGCCGTACTGCTCGCGGAGGGAGGCGATATGGCTTTGCACGGACCGCAGGCTCATGCCGAGGCGGCGCGCGATCGCCTTGTCGGAGCGGCCCTCGATCAGCAGCGTCGTGATGGCCTGCCGCAGGTCCGGCACGACCTCGCCGGCCGCGTCCGCCGCACGTACCGGACGGAACGGGAACCGCTCGGCCCGTACCCAGGCCCGCTCGAAGACGTCACCGAGGAAGGCGACGACGGCGCGGTCCCGGATCAGTGCCGCGCTGTGGCCGTGTTCGCCGCCGGGGATGACGGCGACCTCACCGTCGACGACGACCAGCCTGTCGAAGAACTCCGGGAGCGTGCGCACCTCCACGCCGTAACTCATGACCTGCTGCACGTATTTCTTCGTCGGCTCGGAGAACCGGGCGCTGTGCTGGAACAGCGTCCGCATGACGACTCCGCGGGTCAGGGGGTCGTGGACCGCCGCCCAGGTCTCGTCCAGCGGGGGCGCGGGGTCCGGTCCGTCCGGATGGGAGGTGAGGATCTCGCGCTTCGCCCGCCACAGCACCTCGTCGACGGCGTCCTGGACGGCGCCCCGGCCCTCGACGTACCGGATGCTGCCCGGCGCCTCGGCGGCCTCGGCGCACGTGTCCTCGGCGAGGACCAGTTGGCCGGCCGTCTCGGTGGCGTACCGCTCGAGGCTGCTGAGCGTGTCGGCGATCCGCAGCAGGGACTCCAGCGGCGAGCCGGCTGGGGTCAGGGGCTGTTGCGTCGGGCTGCTGCCCAAGCTCATGACGTCATCCTCTCCATCACCTTTCCATGGACCCGACCTGGGCACGGGGCCAGGGCGATGGACGTCATGAGGGTGGTCCCCCCGTTTTCCCGAGACCCCGGCCCCCCGTGGCCACATGCGGCGCGGCGGCCGAATGCGGTCCGCGCCGTGCGGCGGGTCTCACCTGTCCCGATCATTCGTGAACGTTAAAGAAGCCGCAATGTCAAATGACGGACCTTCGAGGGTTTCTGGCTTGGTCCTCCGGGCCTCCTCGAGGGACGCCCGGACGGCGGAGGCCCGCGGTCGCATCGACCGCGGGCCTCTCGTGGGCGCGCAGGAAAGTGAGCAGGGTGAGCGGCGGGGTGAGCAGGGAGTGAGCAGGAGGCGGCTCAGGCCCAGGCGGTCGCCGCCACGAAGGAGCTGTCCTGGCGGAACAGGTCCGTGCCGTCGGGCTGTTCCACCCGGAGCTGGTAGTTGTAGTGGCGCAGGTAGTAGCCGGGGTAGTTGTACGACTCGAAGCGGACCGAACCGCTCGCCGATCCCGTCCGGGCGATGAAGGTGGCGTCCTTCGCGAAGGACGCCGTGCCGTCGTTGGCGTCGAAGCGGCCCCGGAAGGAGTAGTGGCGCAGGTAGTTGCCGGCGGCGTCGCGGAAGGAGTACGCGTTCGCGTCGGCGAGGCCCGCCACGACGGTGAAGGTGGACGCCTGCTTCTCGGCGGTGGTGCTGGAGCTGGTCACCACGGGCAGGTTGAGCAGGGCGGACTGCTCCTGCCAGTAGCGGGTGGTGTAGTTGGCGGACCGGAGGGAGCGGGTGACGTTCTTCGTGAGGGTGGGGCCACCGGTCACCGTCTCCTTGATGACCGTGAAGTGGCGTGCCGTGCCGGAGATGCCGGGCAGCGCCTTGGGCGCGCTCCAGGTGGCGAAGGAGTCGTAGCTGTCGCTCCAGTAGTAGTTGCCGTCGCCGTAGCCGTCGAAGAAGATCCGCCAGGCGCCGTTGTCGAGCTGGATGACGGACGGGCCCTCGCGGTAGCTGCCCCAGCCCGCCCAGTCACCTGTCCTGGTGATCGTGTAGGGGCCGGCCAGGCTCGACGCCGTGCCGTACTCGATGTACTTCGCCGTCTCGTTCTTCGTGAACGCGTGGTAGGTCGAGCCGACCTTCACGATGTAGGTGTCGATGTGGTTCGGCCCGATGCCGGACAGGGCGACCGGTGAACTCCAGGCGGTGAGCGCGGAGTTGGTGGCCTTCAGCAGATACGGGGTGAAGATCCACTCGTCGCTGGTCACCGAGCAGGACACGATGACGTTGACGCTGCCGTCGCTGTCGACGAACCACTCCGGCGCCCAGGCGCGGGAGAGGTTGGCGATCGGGACCGTGTAGTCGTACAGGAACGTCCAGTTGACCCGGTCGGAGCTGCGGGCGAAGCCGATGGTGGTGCTGGCGTCCTGCCAGGTGTGGGTGGTGTAGGTGACGTAGTAGTAGCCGTTGGTGTGCTTGAAGACGCTCGCGTCGCGGATGCGGTTGCTCGGCGGGGTGTAGGCGGAGGACTGCACCAGCCGGAAGTCGGTGGCGTCGTCGGACTGGTAGACGTTCACCGTTCCGTCGTCGCTGTTGAGGAACGGCACGATCGTGTAGCGGGTGGCCGAACCGGCGGCCGGTGCGGCGGCCAGGGCCGTGCCGAGCAGGCCGGGCGCTTCGCCGAGCACGAGTGCCGTGGCGGGCAGGACGGCCATCGCGCGCAGCAGGGCACGGCGGGACGGGGCGGGGGGACGGGTCGTCATGGCGGCTCTCCTACGGCTCAAGGTTCGAAATTCCGAACAAAGTTCGGAAAGTCGATCAGAAGGTAGGGGCGAGGCAGGAACACGTCAATCCTTTGCGCAGGAACGGACGATGCCTGTGGGACGTCTGTGGCGGGGCGGGCCGCCGCCCTTGTGGCGGACGGTCAAACCCTCTCCGTCCGCGCGCCGTTCCACCGCCGGGCCGCCAGACGTTACCGTGCGGTAGACATCGTCGTCCCGGAGGTGCCCCGCATGACGCCCGACCGTGCCGCAGGCCTGACGGCCACCGCCCGCGCGCTGGCCGAGGGCGAGGTGTCCTCCCGCACGCTCGTCGAGCGGACCCTCGCCCGGATCGACGCGAGCCAGAGCACCCTCAACGCCTTCCGGATCATCCGGGCCGAGGCAGCGCTCGCCGAAGCCGACGCGGCCGACCGGGAGTTGGCGGCCGGGGGCCGGCGGCCGCTGCTCGGAGTCCCCGTCGCCGTCAAGGACGACATGGACGTGGCGGGCGAGCCGACCGCCTTCGGCTGTCAGGGCGTGCACCCCACGGTCACCGAGGACGGCGAGGCGGTACGGCGGCTGCGCGCCGCCGGGGCCGTGATCGTCGGCAAGACCAACACCTGCGAGCTGGGACAGTGGCCGTTCACCGAGGGCCCGGCCTTCGGTGCGACCCGCAACCCGTGGAGCACCGAGCACACCCCGGGCGGCTCCTCCGGCGGTTCGGCGGCCGCGGTCGCGGCGGGTCTGGTGCCGGCCGCGCTCGGCTCGGACGGGGCCGGCTCGGTCCGCATCCCCGCCTCCTGGACGCATCTGGTCGGCATCAAGCCGCAGCGCGGCCGGGTCTCGACCTGGCCGCGCGGCGAGTCCTTCCACGGCATCACCGTCAACGGCACGCTGGCCCGTACGGTCGCGGACGCGGCGCTGCTGCTCGACGCGGCGAGCGGCAACCACGCGCACGACCCGCACCGGCCGCCCGCCGTCGACGCCTCGGCGGCGGTGGGCCGTGACCCCGGCCGGCTGCGGATCGCGCTGTCGCTGAAGCCCCCGTTCACCGCCGTACCCGCCCGGCTGCGCCCCGAGGTGCGCGCCCGCGTCCTCGAAGTCGCCGAGACGCTGGCGGGCCTCGGGCACACCGTCGAGGAGGCCGACCCGCCGTACGGACAGATCGGCCTCACCTTCGTGCCCCGGGCGACCGCGGGCATCGCCGAGCGGGTCGCCGAGGCCCCTTTCCCCGCGCTTCTCGACCGGCGCACCCGGGGCGCCGCCCGGCTGGGCCGGCTGCTGGGCGGGGTCCCGCTGCGGGCCGCCCGGCGCGCGGAGGCCGTCCTGCACCGCCGTATCGGGGGTTTCTTCGACAAGTACGACGTGATCCTCGCGCCGACGACGGCCGCTCCCCCGCCCCGCATCGGGGCCATGCTGCACCTGAGCGGATTCGCCACCGACCGCGCGATGATCGCCGCCTGCCCCTACGCCTGGCCGTGGAACGTGCTGGGCTGGCCCGGCGTCAACGTCCCCGCGGGCTTCGCGCCCGGCGGGCTGCCGGTCGGGGCGCAGCTGCTCGGCCCGGCGAACAGCGAGCCGCTGCTGATCTCGCTCGCCGCGCAGCTGGAGGCGCAACGGCGCTGGCACGAGATGTGGCCGCCGGAGCCGGTCACCGTGGAAAGCCCTGCGGTGGAAGGGCGTTCCGCCCCTACTCTGTGACCATGGACGATACGTCGATGGTCGGGCTCATGGGGCGGGTCACCGGAACGGTCGGGCCCGGGCTCGTCGGCGAGGTGATCGTCCGCGTGCGCGGCGGCGCGGAGCACTTCCTGGCCTACGCCGCCGCCGGCACGGAACGCATCGAGCGGGGGACGATGGTGACGGTGGTGGAGTACCTTCCGCCGCGGACGGTCTATGTCGCGGCGATGTACGGCGGTTGAAGCGGCACGTGCCCGTCGTGTGCCGTATGTACCAAGCGGGCAACAGCGGTTCGGCCCTGTCTGTACACGGCTCGTGCGCGGGCCCACACTCCCGTTACGTTCGGTGCCCGAGGGCACCCTGCACCGGGGGAGTGCATGCCCATGGAAGTCGGTCTCATCGTCGGGGCGGCAATCGGCGCCGTCCTCGTCCTGATCGGTGCGTTCAAGTTGATGTGGCGGGTCGCGGAGCCCAACGAGGCGCTCATCATCTCTGGTTCGAAGCACAAGCTGGAGGGGCTCGAGGAGGGAATGGGCTTCCGGATCGTCACCGGGCGCGGCACGCTCGTGACGCCCGGCATGCAGGCCGTGCGCAAGCTCTCGCTCGACCTGAACCAGACGGAACTGCACGTGGACTGCGTCACCCACCAGGGCATTCCGCTGAAGGTGCGGGGCGTGGTCATCTTCAAGGTGGGCGACGACTTCGTGTCGATCGCCAACGCGGCCCGCCGCTTCCTCGACCAGCAGAAGCTGATGGCCGAGCGCGTCCACACCGTGTTCGCCGGTCATCTGCGGGCCATCGTCGGCGGCTTGACGGTCGAGGACATGATCCGCGACCGGGAGAAGCTGACCGGGCAGGCCCGTGCCGCGTGCGGCACGGAGATGGAGAAACTGGGCCTGATCGTGGACTCGCTCCAGATCCACGAGATCGAGGACCCGACCGGGTACATCAAGAACCTGTCCGCCCCGCATCTGGCGGCCGTGCGGCGGGACGCGCGCATCGCGCAGGCGGAGGCCGACCGGCTCGCCACCGAGGCCGAGCAGCTGGCGTTCGGGCGGATGGCCGAGGCCACCCGGGACAGCGAGATCCTCAAGGCCGGGTACCAGGCCGAACAGGACAAGGCCAACGCCAAGGCCCGCCAGGCCGGACCGCTCGCCGACGCCGCGGCCCGCCAGGAGGTCGTGGTCCAGGAGACCCGGGTCGCCGAACTGGAGGCGCAGCGGCGCGAGCAGCAGCTCCAGGCCGATGTCCGCAAGCCGGCCGACGCCAAGGCGTACGAGAAGCGGACGCTGGCCGAGGCCGAGCGCGACGCCCGGATCTCGGCGGCCGAGGCCAAGGCGACGGAGACCCGGTCCACCGGTGAGGCGGAGGCCGCCGCCACGCAGGCGAAGGGCCTGGCGAAGGCCGAGGCGAACCGGGCCCAGGGCCTCGCCGAGGCCGACGCGATCAAGGCCCGCGCCGCCGCCCTCGCCGAGAACCAGGAGGCCGTCGTCGCACAGCAACTCGCGGAGAAGTGGCCGGAGATCGTCCAGGCGGGCGCGTCCGCCTTCGGCAACGTCGACAACATGGTGGTGCTCAACGGCGCCGACGGCGTGGCCGACATGTTGGCCAAGGCGCTCACCATGGGCGGGACGGGGCTGGGGCTGGCCCGTCAGCTGCTCTCCTCGATGAACCAGAACGGGCAGGCGGTGAACGGGACTTCCTCCCTCAACGGGACGGCGAACCCGGCGTCGCAGCGTGTGCCGGTCGAGGAGAAGTGAACCGCTGACGAAGTGGTCACGGGGGTACCCCTTAGGGTGCCCCCGTGACCGCGTTTACCGATGAAGACGTCCCGGGCCGCTCCGGCCCCTCCGCCACCACCGAGGCCGACCCCCGCGAGGTCGGCCGGGTGCGCACCGAGTACTCCCCCGCCCACGACGGCGACCCGGACCCCGGCGAGATCGTCTGGACCTGGGTGCCCTTCGAGGAGAACGACGGCCGGGGCAAGGACCGCCCGGTGCTCGTCGTCGCCCGGGAGGCGGGCGGGACCTTCCTCGCCGTACAGCTGTCGAGCAAGCGGCACGACGGCGACCGCGAGTGGGTGCCGATCGGCGGCGGGCCCTGGGACCGGTCCGGGCGGGACTCCTGGGTGGACGTCGACCGCGTTCTGCGGCTGCACGAGGACGGCATGCGCCGTGAGGCCTGCGCGCTGGACCGGATGCGGTTCAACCTGGTCCGGCACCGCCTGCACGAGCGCTACGGCTGGACCTGAGGGCCCTTCCGGTCGAACACCCTCTCGAAAGCGCCCAGCACCACGCTTCCCGGCGTCCGGTCCAGCACCCCGAACGCCACATGATCGAACGTACGCTCGAACCGCCCGCCGGGGCCGAGCAGCGCCCGGAACGCCCCCGCCACCTGCGCGGGGTCGTTGCGGAACACCCCGCAGCCCCACGCGCCCAGCACCAGGCGCCGGTAGCCGTGCGCGGCGGCGGTCTCCAGGACCCGCCCGGCCCGGACGGCCAACGCACCCGGCAACTCGGACGCGCGCTCCGGGGCCGTCCGCAGCACCACGCCCGCGTTCGGGGCGGCGGCCGTCAGAAAGCCGACGCCGTAGGGCTCGTCGAGCAGACGGCCCCGGTCGTCGCGGAAGACGGGCACGGCCGGTGAGTGGATGACGCGGTCCGTGTAGAACGGGTCGCGGTGGGCGCGGTGGTGGTCGTAGAACTCGCGGGCCTCGAGCAGACACGTGTACAGCGCGGAGGCCCGGCACAGGGCCTCCTCCTGCGCCTGGGCCCCGTTGAGGTAGCCGCCGCCGGGATTGCGGGCGGAGGCGAAGTTCAGCACGGCGACCGGGCCGGCGTCGGCGAGCCGGCGGGCCGCCTCCAGGCTGCTCTCGCCGGTGACCTCGACGAGCGTGTCACCGAAGGCGTGCGCCGGAGAGTTCACGGCCGGCCCCTCCGGCACCTCGACCGGACCCGGTCCCGCCATCCGCGTCCCCACCCGGGCGGTCTCGATCGCCGCGGAGAGGGACACCTCGCGCCCGTCGGACGCGCGGTAGCGCCCCGCCGCGACGATCTCCTCCGTCTCCCGCGCGATGCCGCGCAGCCGCGCGCTCATGGGGCCACCCCCGTGGACTCCATGGCCGCGCGCCGCGCCGTCCCCCGTGCCCCGCCCGTCTCCCCCGTCGTGCTCATACACGCATCGTGAGCGATCCTGGACATCGCGTGCAACAGAGTTTCCCGGGCCGGGAAACACTCCGCGGACCGGTCGGGAACCCCTGGAAAACAGCTCGAACTCGGTCCCGAATGTACGGTTGTGTACCCTTGTGCGGATCCGTTCGAGGGTTTTGGGTGGGACGAGCGATGCCTGTCCGGCCGCACCGAGGCCGGACCGGTGGCATGGTGGAATCTCAGGAGGATCCCGACATGTCCGACTCAGTCAGTGACTGTACCGACGAGACCCCGTCCCGCGGCGCCCTCACCGAAGCCGAGGTGGAGGCCCTGGTCAGGGGCATCTGTTTCAAGACCGGACCACCTCGCACCGTCGGGGTCGAGGTGGAATGGCTCGTCCACGAGCTGCGCGAGCCGCGGCTCCCCGTCACACCCGAACGACTCGAAGCGGCCTACGCCGCACTGCGCACCCTGCCCCTGAGCTCACCGCTCACCGTCGAACCCGGCGGCCAGCTGGAACTGAGCTCGCCGCCCGCCGCCTCCCTGATGGAGTGCGTGGGCACCGTCTCCGCCGATCTGACCGCCGTCCGCGCGGTCCTGGCCGAGCAGGGTCTCGTACTCTCCGGCAACGGCACGGACCCCTGGCGCACACCCCGCAGGTTCCTCCACGAGCCCCGTTACGACGCCATGGAGGCGTGCCTCGACCGCACGGGCCCGGCCGGCCGCGCCATGATGTGCACCTCGGCCTCCGTGCAGGTCTGCCTGGACGCCGGGTACGAGGAGCCCGGCCCCCTGGGGCACGGGCGGCGCTGGTGGCTGTCGCACACGCTCGGCGCCGTCCTGGTGGCGGCCTTCGCCAACTCCCCGCTGCTCGGCGGCGCCCCCACCGGCTGGCGTTCCACCCGGCAGCTGCTGTGGACGGAGATCGGCGCCGGCCGCGCGGGCGGACCCGCCCTGGACGGCGATCCGCGCGCGGCCTGGGCCCGGCATGTGCTGGACGCGCCGGTGATGTGCGTACGGCGCGACAGCGGGCCGTGGGAGGTGCCCGACCGGCTCACCTTCCGGCAGTGGACCCGGACGGGAGCACCGACCCGGGAGGATCTCGACTACCACCTCACCACGCTGTTCCCGCCGGTCAGACCACGCGGGCACCTGGAGCTGCGCATGATCGACGCGCAGCCCGGCGACGACGGCTGGATCGTGCCGCTCGCCGTGACGACGGCGCTGTTCGACGATCCGGAGGCCGCCGAGAGCGTCTATCGCGCGGTGAAGCCGCTGGCCGAGCGGGCCCAGCCGCTGCCGGCCCCGCACAATCCGCTGTGGATCGACGCGGCCCGGTACGGACTGACCGACCCGGAGCTGCACGAGGTCGCCGTCGCCTGCTTCACCACGGCTCTGCGGGCCCTGCCCCGCCTCGGCGCCACCGAGGCGGTGACGGACGCCGTGTCGGACTACCTGGAGCGGTACGTCCTCAAGGGCCGTACCCCCGCCGACGACCTGCTCGACCGCCTGCGCGGCACGGACACCCGCGCGTACGGGAAGGACCTCCGCACATGACCGACCCCGCCCTGGACACCGGGCAGGCGCTGAACGCCGTTCCCGACCTGGACGACGGCCCCGGCCCGGACGCCGACACCCTCCGCGCCCGGGTGCTCGCCTCCCTCACCACGGCCCGGGAGCGCACCACGCTCCTGACGAGCTGTGTCGAGGAGCCCGACCTCACCGCCCAGCACTCCCCGCTGATGTCCCCCCTGGTGTGGGACCTCGCACACATCGGGAACCAGGAGGAGTTGTGGCTGCTGCGCACGGTGGCCGGCCGTGAGGCGATGCACCCCGAGATCGACGGCCTGTACGACGCCTTCGAGCACTCGCGCGCCGAACGGCCCTCCCTGCCGCTGCTGCCGCCCGGCGAGGCCCGCCGCTACGCGGCGGAGGTGCGCGGCCGGGTGATGGACGTGCTGGAGTCCGCCGACTTCGGCGGCACCCGGCTGACGGAGGCCGGTTTCGCCTTCGGGATGATCGCGCAACACGAACAGCAGCACGACGAGACCATGCTGATCACCCATCAGCTCCGTACCGGCCCCCAGGCACTCACCGCGCCCGACCCGGATCCGGTGCCGCTGTTCACCGGCCCGGCCGAGGTCCTCGTGCCCGGCGGCCCGTTCACCATGGGCACCTCCGGTGAGCCCTGGGCGCTGGACAACGAACGGCCGGCGCACCGGCGCGAGGTGGCCCCCTTCCACATCGACACCACCCCGGTGACGAACGGCGCGTACGAGGCGTTCATCGAGGACGGCGGCTACGACGACGAGCGCTGGTGGACGAAGGAGGGCTGGTCGCACATTCGCCGCAACGGCGTCCACGCGCCGCTGTTCTGGCACCGGGACGGCGGGCAGTGGCTGCGCCGCCGCTTCGGAGTCACCGAGGTCGTACCGCCCGACGAGCCGGTGCTGCACGTGTGCTGGTACGAGGCCGACGCCTACGCCCGCTGGGCCGGACGCCGGCTGCCCACCGAGGCGGAGTGGGAGAAGGCGGCCCGCTTCGACCCGGCGACCGGGGGCTCGATGCGCTACCCGTGGGGCGACGCCGACCCCGCCCCCGAACATGCCAACCTGGGCCAGCGCCACCTGCGGCCGGCCCCGGCGGGCAGCTACCCGGCGGGGGAATCCCCGCTCGGGGTACGGCAGTTGATCGGTGACGTGTGGGAGTGGACGTCCAGCGACTTCCTTCCCTACCCCGGTTTCCGCATGTTCCCGTACAAGGAGTACTCGGAGGTGTTCTTCGGCCCCGAGTACAAGGTGCTGCGCGGCGGCTCCTTCGCGGTGGACCCGGTGGCCTGCCGGGGCACGTTCCGCAACTGGGACTACCCGATCCGGCGGCAGATCTTCTCCGGGTTCCGCACGGCCCGCTCAGGGGCCGTCTGATGTGCCGTCACCTCGCGTATCTGGGGCACGGGGAGCCGCTCGGGCGGCTCCTCCTGGAGCCCCCGCACAGTCTGTACCGGCAATCGTGGGCGCCCCGGCGGCAGCGGCACGGGACGGTCAACGCCGATGGTTTCGGGGTCGGTTGGTACGCCGAAGGGGACCCGGTGCCGGCCCGCTACCGCCGGGCCGGCCCCATCTGGTCGGACCTGTCCTTCGCCGACCTGGCCCGGGTCGTACGCAGCCGGGCGCTGCTGGCCGCCGTACGGGACGCGACGCTGGCGGGTGCCGACGCGGAGGCCGCGGCGGCGCCGTACGCGGCCGGGACCTGGCTGTTCAGCCACAACGGGGCGGTCGCGGGCTGGCCGCGCTCACTGGAGTCGCTGACCGGTTCGCTGCCCGCCGCGGACCTGCTGTCGATGGAGGCGCGCAACGACTCCGCGTTCGTCTGGGCGCTGATCCTCGCCCGGCTGCGCGCCGGCGACACGGGGAGCCAGGCACTGGCGGACACCGTGCTCGAGGTCGCCGCGGCGGCTCCCGGCTCGCGCCTCAACCTGCTTCTCACCGACGGGGAGTCCATCACCGCCACCGCCTGGGGCGACACCCTCTGGTATCTGGCGGAGCCCGGCCGGGGCACGGTCGTGGCCTCCGAACCGTACGACGACGATCCGCGCTGGCAGGAGGTCCCCGACCGCACCCTGCTCGCGGCGAGCCGCGCCGACGTCCTGCTCACCCCGCTCAAGGAACCGAGCACCGACACGGCATCCGCACCAACCGAGGAGACCGGCACGTGAGCCCGTTCCGCATCACCCGCACCCTCCCCGAGGACGCCACGGACGCCGCCCTGCGCGCCGACGTCCAGCGCGGCCTCACCGACACCCCGAAGACCCTGCCGCCGAAGTGGTTCTACGACGCGCACGGCAGTGAGCTGTTCGAGCGGATCACCGAACTGCCCGAGTACTACCCGACACGCGCCGAGCGCGAGATCCTCGTGGACCGGGCCGGCGAGATCGCCGCGGCGGCCCGTGCCCGCACGCTCGTCGAACTCGGCTCGGGCTCCTCGGAGAAGACCCGCTATCTGATCGACGCGCTGACCGACCTGGACACCTATGTGCCCGTCGACGTCAGCGAGAGCGCCCTCACCCAGGCCGGGCAGGCCCTGATCGCCGAGCGGCCGGGGATGGACGTGCACGCCCTGATCGCCGACTTCACGGCGGCACTGGCACTGCCCGACACCCCGGGGCCGCGCCTCGTGGCGTTCCTCGGCGGCACGATCGGCAACCTGCTGCCGGCCGAGCGCGCGCTGTTCCTCGCCTCGGTGCGCGCGCTGCTCGCGCCGGGCGACACGCTGCTGCTGGGCACCGACCTCGTCAAGGACGAGCGGGTGCTGGTGCGGGCGTACGACGACGCGGCCGGGGTGACGGCCGAGTTCAACAAGAACGTGCTGGCCGTGGTCAACCGTGAGCTGGGCGCCGACTTCGACCCCGGAGCCTTCGACCACGTCGCTCTCTGGGACGCGGGGAACGAGTGGATCGAGATGCGGCTGCGCTCCCGTACGGCGCAGACCGTGAAGGTTCCCGCACTCGATCTCGCCGTCGACTTCGCGGCCGGCGAGGAACTGCGCACCGAGGTGTCGGCGAAGTTCCGGGAGGACGGAGTGCGCACGGAACTGGCCGCCGTCGGCCTGGAGTTGAGCCACTGGTGGACGGACGGCGCGGGCCGCTTCGCGCTGTCACTGAGCACCGTCCGCTGAGCACCGTCCGCTGAGCAGCGCGCCCACTGAGCGCCGACCACAGCGCGGCCGAGGCCGTCAGAAGGCCACCGTCAGCGCCTCCGTGATCCGGCGGGCGGCGCGGCGGGCCTCGGTCGCCGGGTCGGCACCGGTGAGCACCTTCGTCATGTAGTCCTTGATCGGGTTGTCCGCCTCGACGGCGGCCCACTCGGGTGTGCTGGGGGTCGCGCGGCCCTGCGCGGCCCCCGCCGCCATGGCCGCGACCCCCTCCTCACCGGCGACGGACTTCGCCAGCTTCGCCTTGTTCGGCACGTAGTTCATGGTGCGGGCCAGTTCGGTGTCCCACTCTGCGCCGGTCAGCGCGGCGACCACCGCGATGGCACCCTCCCGGGCGTCGGTGTCGACCGGGACGACGAGGTCGGAGCCGCCGGTGAAGACCGCGCCGGGCCGGCCCGCGCGCTTGCCGGGAACGGGAAAGAAGCCCAACTCGCCCTCCAGGGCGGGATTCTGCTGCACCACCGCGCGGGCCAGTCCGGGCACGGCCACGATCTGCGCCACCTTGCCCGTGGCGAACACCCCTGCCTGGGGCGGATGTTCCTCGTCCGCCGCCACGGGACCGCCGCCGAGGGACTGGAGCCGCCGGTAGAAGTCCATACCGCGCAGGGCGGCCCGGGTGTCGAGGGCGCCCTCCCAGCGGCCGCCGTCCTCGGTGGCGAGGTCGCCGCCCTCGTCCCAGATGAACCCGGCGAGCGTGTACCAGTCCTGCCCGGCCAGGTAGATGCCCTGGTTCCCGCCCGAGTTCAGCTTCTCGGTGGCGGCCAGCCACTCGGCGCGGGTGGCGGGCGGGGCGGTGACGCCGGCCTGCTCGAAGAGGTCCTTGCGGTAGATCACGACCCGGTTCGCGGCGTACCAGGGGATGCCGTACTGGTGGAAGCGCTGCTGTCCGGGTTCGGCGAGGCCGGGCAGCCAGTCGTCCCGGCCCCACTTCGCGGCGGACTCCAGGGTCAGGTCGAGCAGTCCGTGGCCGTCGACGTACTGCGGGACCTGGGTGTTGCCGACCTCGATGACGTCCGGCCCGTTCCCGTCGTCGGCCTCCAGCGCGGCCTCCACCTTGCCGCCGATCCCGGTCCACTCCTGGATACGGATGTCGAGGTCGAGGTCCGGGTGGTCGTGTTCGAAGTCCTCGGTGAACCGGTCCAGGAACTCCTGCGACGCGCTGTCCTTCATCAGCCACACCGTGACCGTCCGGCGGTCGGGTCCCCCGGTCCCCGGCAGCACGCCACAGGCGGTCAGGAGGCAGGCGGACACGCAGAGGAGGGCGAGGAGGCGACGTCTCACGGGGGTCCTGTTCTGCCCGGCGGACGGGGCGAGGGGCCCGACGTGGGGGACGAGCGCGGCGCTCGTACGGGTGCCCCGGATTTTGGTATGGACCAATACGAGGGGTCAAGAGGGGCCGGGCGGAAGGAACCCGTCCGGTCCGACGCCTCGCGCTCCGCCGCAGCTTGGGGCACGGTGGAGTGACGCGTGACACACGTGACGAGGCCGTCACGGTCGAGAGGAGCACCCTGATGTCGAAGCACACCTACCGGGTCACGGAGATCGTCGGCACCTCGCCGGACGGCGTCGACGACGCCATCCGCAACGGCATCACCCGCGCCTCGCAGACCCTGCGCAACCTGGACTGGTTCGAGGTGACGCAGGTGCGCGGCCAGATCGAGAACGGCGACATCGCGCACTGGCAGGTGGGCCTGAAGGTCGGCTTCCGCCTGGACGAGTCGAACTGACGGTCGAACTCCGACACCCTCCACACAGGGCCGCGCCCTCTTGTACGGCCGGCCCTCGGGCCCGGCCGACCCTCAGGTACGTCCCTCGCGCTCCTGCGCCTGCTTCAGCGTGCCCGAGGGGGCCGTCCAGCGCGCCAGGACGACCGTGAAGCCGGCCCGTCGGGCGTCGCCGCACACCAGCTCGTCGTCGTCCACCAGGACGCGCACCTCCCGGTCGCGGGCCAGTCGGCGAAGAGTCTCCAACTTGGTGCGCCGGGCGGGCCTGCGGTCGTCGTTGCGCCGCATGTGGACGCGGCCCTCCGGCAGCCCCTGCGCGGCGAGCCACTCCAGCGTGTCGCGTCGGCAGCGCTCGGGCCGGCCGGTGAGGTAGACGACCTCGCACTCCTCGGCGCGGGCCAGCACCATCGCGACGCCCTCCGGGATCGGCGGGTCCTGCGGCGCGGCCGCGAAGAACGCGTCCCAGTCCCGCGGACTGCGCTCCAGGAACCGCTGCCGGTGGGCCGTGTCGGCGAGGGTGTTGTCCAGGTCGAAGACGGCGACGGGCCGCTTGCTGCTGTCGGTCACACCATCACCCTAGCCAGTCGGCAATTGCCGGCGAGCGCGCGTCGACACAGCGGGTGATTCCCCGCACGGCACGCGCCGTGCGGGGAATCCAGCGGGCCCCGCGGTGTTGAACCCCGTATGAGCTCCGTGATCGCCTCGGCCCGCTTCTCCGTCCTCGACCGCTCGCGCACGCGCGAGGGCCACACCGCCGCCGCGGCGCTCCGGGACACCGTGCGGCTGGCGCGGGAGGCGGAGGCGCTGGGCTACCACCGGTTCTGGGTGTCGGAGCACCACGGGGTGCCCGGGGTCGCCGGATCGGCGCCCACCGTGCTGGCCGCGGCCGTGGCCGGCGCGACGGACCGGATCCGGGTCGGCACCGGCGGGGTGATGTTGCCCAACCACCGGCCCCTGGTCGTGGCCGAGCAGTTCGGCGTCCTGGAGTCCCTCTTCCCGGGCCGCGTCGACATGGGCCTGGGACGCTCGGTGGGCTTCACCGACGGCGTGCGCAAGGCACTGGGGCGGGACAAGGACGACGCGGACGACTTCGCGGGGCAGCTCCAGGAACTGCTCGGCTGGTTCCTCGGCACCTCGCCCACGGGGGTGCACGCACGGCCCCCGGAAGGACTGACCGTGCCGCCGTTCGTGCTCGCCATGGGCGAGGGCGCCGAGATCGCCGCCCGCGCGGGGCTGCCGCTGGTCATCGGCGACCTCCGCGGCCGCGAGAAGATGCGGCGCGGCATCGACCGCTACCGGGCCCTCTTCCGGCCCTCCCCCTGGGCGTCGGAGCCCTATGTGGTCATCTCCGGCACGATCGCGGTGGCAGGGACTCCCGAGGCGGCACGGCGGCTCCTGGTCCCGGAGGCCTGGTCGATGGCGTACTCCCGCACCCACGGCACCTTCCCGCCGCTGCCGCCCGCCGAAGAGGCCGAGGTCCGCGCGATGACCGCGAAGGAGCGCGGTTTCTACGAGTCCGGGCTCACCGGCCACCTCGCGGGCACCGAGGAGCAGGTCACGGACGAGCTGGAGACGGTGCTGAAGGAGACGGGGGCGCAGGAGGTCCTGGTCACCACCAGCACCTACGACCGTGCCGCGCTGCTGGACTCCTACCGGCGGCTCGCCGGGATCGTGCACGCGGAACGGAGCGGCGGCTGACCGCCGGCCCCCGCGCCGGTCACCGGGCGTCGCACACCCCGCGCGCATAGGATTGCGGGGTTTGTCCCGCCCCGCGCCGGCCGCACAGCCGAAGACCCGTACGGAGTTCTCCCATGCCGAGCCCACCCGCCCCGCACGGCGACGAGCCGTCCACGAAGGACGGGTACGTCCGGGTCCGGGGAGCCCGCGAGCACAATCTCCGGGGCGTGGACGTCGACGTCCCGCGTGACGTGGTGGCCGTGTTCACGGGGGTGTCCGGCTCCGGGAAGTCGTCGCTGGCGTTCGGGACGATCTATGCGGAGGCCCAGCGCCGCTACTTCGAGTCGGTCGCGCCGTACGCGCGCCGGCTGATCCACCAGGTCGGCGCACCGAAGGTCGGTGAGATCACCGGGCTGCCCCCGGCGGTCTCGCTCCAGCAGCGCCGCTCGGCGCCCACCTCGCGCTCGTCGGTGGGCACGGTCACCAACCTGTCGAACTCGCTGCGGATGCTCTTCTCCCGGGCGGGCGACTATCCGCCGGGCGCGGAGCGCCTCGACTCGGACGCCTTCTCCCCCAACACGGCGGCCGGGGCCTGCCCCGAGTGCCACGGCCTGGGCGAGGTCCACCGGGCCACCGAGGAGTCGCTGGTACCGGACCCGGCACTGTCCATCCGCGAGGGCGCGATCGCCGCCTGGCCGGGCGCCTGGCAGGGCAAGAACCTGCGGGACATCCTCGACACGCTCGGCCACGACGTCGACGTCCCGTGGCGCGAACTGCCCGCCGAGCAGCGGGCGTGGATCCTGTTCACGGACGAGCAGCCGGTGGTGACGGTCCATCCGGTGCGGGACGCGGACCGCATCCAACGCCCTTACCAGGGCACCTACATGAGCGCCCACCGCTATGTGATGAAGACCTTCGCGGACTCCAGGAGCCAGACCCTGCGGGCCAGGGCGGAACGCTTCCTGACGGCCGCCCCCTGCCCGGCGTGCGGTGGCGGCCGACTGCGGCCGGAGTCCCTCGCGGTGACCTTCGCGGGCCGGACGATCGCGGAACTGGCCGCGCTGCCGCTGGCGGAACTGGCCCAGCTCCTCGAGGGGACGTCCGAGACGGCCCGCGTCCTCACCGACGACCTCAGGACCCGCATCGCTCCCGTCCTCGAACTCGGACTCGGCTATCTCGGTCTGGACCGCGCCACCCCCACCCTGTCGGCGGGCGAGCTCCAGCGGCTGCGGATCGCGACCCAGCTGCGGTCCGGGCTGTTCGGCGTGGTGTACGTGCTCGACGAGCCGTCGGCGGGACTGCACCCGGCGGACACGGAGGCCCTGCTCACGGTGCTGGAACGGCTGAAGGCGGCGGGAAACTCGGTGTTCGTGGTGGAACACCGGCTGGACGTGATGCGCGCCGCCGACTGGCTGGTGGACGTGGGCCCCCGGGCGGGCGAGCACGGCGGACGGGTGCTGCACAGCGGCCCGGTGGCGGACCTGGCGTCGGTCGCGGAGTCGGCGACGGCACGCTTCCTGTTCGGCCGTTCTCCGGCGCCCGTACGTGAAGTCCGCTCCGCCCGGGGCCGGTTGACGGTCGGTCCGGTGACCCGGCACAACCTGCGCGGGGTGACCGCGGAGTTCGGACTGGGTGTGTTCACGGCGGTGACCGGCGTCTCGGGCTCGGGGAAGTCGACGCTCGTCGGGGCGATCACGGAGGACCTGCCCGGCGTGGACCGGCTGGTCGCGGTCGACCAGAAGCCGATCGGCCGCACCCCGCGCTCGAACCTGGCGACATACACGGGCCTGTTCGACGTGGTCCGCAAGGTCTTCGCGGCGACGGACGCGGCACGGGCCAGGAAGTACGGCGTCGGCCGGTTCTCCTTCAACGTGGCCGGAGGACGCTGCGAGACCTGTCAGGGCGAGGGTTTCGTGAGCGTCGAACTCCTCTTCCTGCCCAGCACGTACGCGCCCTGTCCGGACTGCGGCGGGGCCCGCTACAACGCCGGAACACTCGAAGTGACCTACCGGGACCGGAACATCGCGCAGGTGCTGGACCTGACGGTGGAGTCGGCGGCGGACTTCTTCGCCGACGTCCCGGCCGTCTCGCGCAGTCTGGCCACCCTCCTCGACGTCGGCCTCGGCTATCTGCGACTCGGCCAGCCGGCGACGGAACTCTCCGGCGGCGAGGCCCAACGCATCAAACTGGCCGCCGAGTTGCAGCGCGGCCGCCGCGGCCACACGCTTTACCTCCTCGACGAACCGACGGCCGGCCTGCACCCGGCCGACGTCGAGGTCCTCATGCGGCAGCTGCACGGCCTGGTCGACGCCGGGCACACCGTGATCGTCGTCGAGCACGACATGTCCGTGGTGGCGGGCGCCGACCGGGTGATCGACCTCGGGCCCGGCGGCGGCGACGCGGGCGGACGGATCGTGGCGAAGGGAACGCCGGAGGAGGTGGCGGGGGTCGAGAAGAGCACGACGGCGCCCTACCTGCGCCGGGAGCTGGGCACGCGCCGCTAGCTCCGCTGCTCCCGCCAGGCGCGGTGGTGGTCCACCAGGGTCTCCTCGATCGGACGATAGGTGAGGCCCAGTTCCTCGGTGCTTCTGCGGTTGTCGACGCGGAAGCGGATGCCGAGGTGGTTGCGGATGTACTCCTGGGAGAGGCCGAAGGCGGGGCCGAGGATCCGCACCGGCCAGTGCGGGAGAGCGGTCCGGGGCAGGCGCCGGTTTCCCGGGTGGTGCTTCAGCAGGGCTCTCGACATCTGGTGGAAGGAGGTCATCTCCTGCGCCGCGACGATGTAGCGGCCGTGCGCCTCGGGGCGTTCCGCCGCCGCTATGTGGGCCGCCGCGACATCGCGTACGTCGGCCGTGGTGAAGCTGAAGTCCGGGGCGCCGTAGAAGAAGTAGCCCTTGAAGAGCTCGTCCAGGAGGAACAGGCTGCCCGAGTCCGAGCCGGGGGTGAGGGAGGGGCCCAGGATCAGGCCGGGGTTGACGGAGACCATGCGCCAGCGGCTCTGGGCGGCCTCCGCCTCCCAGGCGGCCCGCTCGGCCACCGTCTTGGCGTAGTGGTACGGGTTGTTCTCCACGGTGCTGGTGGTGTTGAAGTACTTCTCCGACAGGGTCCGGTCGTCCATCTCCCGTACGTCGGCGTAGTCGCCGAAGATCGCCCCCACCGTGGACGTGAGGACGAGGCGCTCGACGGTCTCGGTGCGCTCGATCGAGGCCACGACGTTGCGCGTGCCCGTCAGGGCCGGTTCCACCACGTCCCGCCGGCCGTCCTTGATCTTCTCCGGCATCAGGAAGGGCGAGGCCACGTGGAAGACCACCGCGCAGCCCTTCATGGCCTCGTCGAAGGAGCCCTCCGTCAGCAGGTCCGCCTCGAAGAGGTCGAGGCGGCCGGGATGGGCGTCCCCCAGGGCGCGCAGCGGCCGGCGCTTGGCCGCGTCCGCCGTGGCGCGCACGGTGGTGTGCACGTGGTAGCCGCGCTCCAGGAGCTGCTGTACGAGATGGGCGGCCACGAAGCCGCTGCCCCCCGTCACGAGTACCGTCCGGCCGGCCGGGCTTCCGCTCACGCGCGCTCCCCTCAGAGGTCGGGATGCGTCATGATCCCATCAAGGTCGGCCGACGACCCCTGACTTGAACGGAATTCGTCCGACGGCCGGCCCCGCCGGCCCCGGTCGGCGAACTCGGCGACCCGCCCTTCGCCGTCGACCGCAGGCCCCGCCCCCACGGCACGTACCCACCCCGGGAGCCGGACCGGTTGCCGGACCGGAACTCCGGCGCGCTCCTCGGCTCCCCGGAGCACCTCGCGGGGACCGCGGAGGCGGCGGTGCGACGGGCGCGGTTCGCGGGGGTCGGGGCGGTGGCACGCCGGGCCGGGCAGGGCTCCGGGACGGCCGGGCCGGGCAATGACCTGCCGCTCGGGCGGGCCGCCCAGCACCTGGGCGCCGGCGGCCGCGGCCAGCGTCCTGCGGTCGGGGTGGCTGCCCGGCGCGAGCGCGGGCAGCACCTCGACCTCCGCCACCAGGCCCCGCGCCGACACCACCCGCCACAGCGAGGCGAGCAGCGGGTCGTCGCCGACGAACGCGGCCACGGTGCTGGCCGATCCCGCACGGTCCCGGTAGCGGATGCGTACGGGCTGCACCGGCACCCGGGCGTCCAGGGCGGCCTGGAAGACCGCCCGCCGGAAGTGCCCCTGGGCGCGGCCGCACCAGGTGCTCCCCTCCGGGAACACCGCCACCGCCCGCCCGGCGCGCAGCGCGTCGGCGATCGTGGCGACCGTGGCGGGCAGCGCTCGCAGCCGGTCGCGGTCGATGAACAGGACACCGCCGCGTGCGACCAGTGTGCCCGCCACCGGCCACCTGCGGATCTCGTCCTTGGCGAGCATCCGGGACGGGCGGACGGCGGCCAGCAGCGGGATGTCCAGCCAGGAGATGTGGTTCGCGACCAGCAGCAGTCCGGTGCCGGTGGGCGCGGTCACGCCGGTCACCCGGACCCGCACCCCCGCCGCCCGCACCACGGTCCGGCTCCACCACCGCACCACCCGGGACGGGAACCGCCCGCCGACCGGCGCCAGCACCACCCCGACCAGGACCAGCACGACCACCGCCGTGAGCCGCAGCACGGCCCGCGGTACGGCCGTGAGGGTCGCCGTCGCCTCCACGCACGCCCGCGGGGTGCAGGGCGCGCCGGGCAGCCAGACGCTCATCAGGCCGGGACGAGGGAGAGGAAGTGCCGCAGGTAGCGCGGGTTGACCCGGCTCATCGGCAGCAGCACATACAGGTCGGCGACGCCGAAGTCGGGGTCGTGGGCGGGCTCCCCGCACACCCAGGCGCCGAGGCGGAGATAGCCGCGCAGCAGGGCCGGGAGTTCGGTGCGGGCGGCCGGGCCGGTGCCGTTCGGGGTCCAGGGCCGCAGCGGCCGTACCCGGTACTCCGGCGGGGCGAGGTGCTTCTCGCGCACCCGGTCCCAGGTCGCCGTCGCCAGGGTGCCGCCGTCGGCCAGCGGGACCGAGCAGCAGCCGGCCAGCCACTCGTGGCCGCGGTCCACCATGTAGCGGGCTATCCCGGCCCAGATGAGCCCGATGACGGCGCCGTCGCGGTGATCGGGGTGCACGCACGAGCGGCCGACCTCGACCAGGCCGGGGCGGATCGCGTCGAGCGGGCCGAGGTCGAACTCGCCCTCGGAGTAGAGCCGTCCGGCGACCGCGGCCCGCTCGGGCGGCAGCAGCCGGTAGGTGCCGACCACTTCGCCGGTGGCGTTGTCCCGGATGAGCAGGTGATCGCAGTACGCGTCGAAGGCGTCCGTGTCCAGGCCCGGTTCCGGACCGTCGAGCCGGGCGCCCAGCTCCCCGGCGAACACCTGGTGGCGCAGCCGCTGCGCGGCCCGGACGTCGTCCTGGTCACGGGCGAGCGAGACGAGATAGCCGGAACCGCCGGGCGGGACGGCGAGAGCGGGGGGTGCGACGGGCATGGCGGTCATGGAGGTCTCCTGCGCCGAGCGGAAGAAGCATGGGGACGGTGCACGGGGAATCCGCACCTGCTTTCTTCCGCGCCCGGCTGGCCTCGGCGTGACCGGCACGGGGCCCGTAAATGTGCGGCTGCTGAATCCCGGAAGTCACCGCCCGCGCCGCGCCGCGGATGCCTGGCGGGGCCGGGGATGAGCACCACTCCCGGCCCCGCCCGTCCGCACCTTGCCGGCGAACGTCTCCTACCGCTTCGAGACCTTCCGAGTGGCCCGCAACCACTCCTTGTTCATACCGGTGATGGACATCAGCGGGATGCCCTTCGGGCAGGCGGTCGCGCACTCGCCCGCCAGCGTGCACCCGCCGAACCCCTCCTCGTCCATCTGCGCCACCATGTCCAGCACCCGGGTCTCCCGCTCGGGCGCGCCCTGCGGCAGCACGTTCAGGTGGTTGACCTTGGCGGAGGTGAACAGCATCGCCGCGCCGTTCGGACAGGCGGCCACGCACGCCCCGCAGCCGATGCACTCGGCGTGCTCGAAGGCGAAGTCGGCGTCGGGCTTGGGCACGGGCGTCGCGTGGGCCTCGGGAGCCGCGCCGGTCGGGGCGGTGACGTACCCGCCGGCCTGGATGATCCGGTCGAAGGCGCTCCGGTCGACCACCAGGTCCTTGACCACCGGGAAGGCGGCGGCCCGCCACGGCTCGACGTCGATCGTGTCGCCGTCCCGGAAGGACCGCATGTGCAGCTGGCAGGTGGTGGTCCGCTCCGGCCCGTGCGCGTCGCCGTTGATGACGAGCGAGCACGCGCCGCAGATGCCCTCGCGGCAGTCGTGGTCGAAGGCGACCGGGTCGTCGCCGCGCAGGATGAGCTCTTCGTTGAGGGTGTCGAGCATCTCCAGGAAGGACATGTCGGGTGAGATGCCGTCCACCTCGTACGTGGACATGGCGCCGTCGGCGTCCGCGTTCTTCTGCCGCCAGACGCGCAGGTTGAGCCTCATGCGTAGCTCCGCTGGGTGGGGTGGACGTACTCGAAGACCAGGTCTTCCCGGTGCAGGGCCGGGGCCTCGCCCGTCCCGGTGAACTCCCAGGCGGCCGCGTAGGCGAACGCGTCGTCGCGCCGGGCCGCCTCACCGTCCGGAGTCTGCGACTCCTCGCGGAAGTGGCCGCCGCAGGACTCGGCGCGGTGCAGCGCGTCGAGACACATCAGCTCGGCGAGCTCCAGGTAGTCGACGACGCGGTTGGCCTTCTCCAGGGACTGGTTGAACTCCTCGCCGGTGCCGGGCACCTTGATGCGCCGCCAGAACTCCTCACGGATCTGCGGGATGCGCTCGAGGGCCTTGCGCAGACCGGCGTCGGTGCGGGCCATGCCGCAGAACTCCCACATGAGTTCGCCGACCTCGCGGTGGAAGGAGTCCGGGGTGCGGTCGCCGTCGACCGAGAGCAGCAGGTTGAGGCGGTCCTGGGTCTCCGCCAACACCTCCTGGACGACGGGGTGTTCGAGGGTCACCTCGCCCTGGTGCGGGTTGCGGGCGAGATAGTCGTTGATGGTGGCCGGCAGCACGAAGTAGCCGTCGGCCAGCCCCTGCATCAGCGCGGAGGCGCCGAGGCGGTTGGCGCCGTGGTCGGAGAAGTTGGCCTCGCCGATCGCGAACAGGCCGGGGACGGTGGTCTGGAGGTCGTAGTCGACCCACAGGCCGCCCATCGTGTAGTGCACCGCCGGGTAGATCCGCATCGGGACCTGGTACGGATCCTCGTCGGTGATCCGCTGGTACATGTCGAAGAGGTTGCCGTACTTGGCCTCGACGGCCTTGCGGCCCATCCGCGCGATGGCGTCGGCGAAGTCGAGGTACACACCCTGTCCGCCGGGGCCGACCCCCCTGCCCTCGTCGCAGACGTTCTTGGCGGCGCGGGAGGCGATGTCCCGCGGGACCAGGTTGCCGAAGGAGGGGTAGATGCGCTCCAGGTAGTAGTCGCGCTCCTCCTCGGGAATCCGGTTCGGCGGACGGTCGTCGCCCTTGGCCTTCGGCACCCAGATCCGGCCGTCGTTGCGCAGTGACTCGCTCATCAGCGTCAGCTTCGACTGGTGGTCGCCGGTGCGCGGGATGCAGGTCGGGTGGATCTGCGTGAAACAGGGGTTGGCGAAGTACGCGCCACGCCGGTGCGCCCGCCAGATCGCGGTGGCGTTGGAGTTCATGGCGTTGGTCGACAGGTAGAAGACGTTTCCGTAACCGCCGCTCGCCAGAACGACGGCGTCCGCGAAGTAGGTGTCGATCCTGCCGGTGATCAGGTCGCGCGCCACGATCCCGCGGGCCCTGCCGTCCACGACGATCAGGTCCAGCATCTCGGTGCGCGGGTGCATCTCGATGTTGCCCGCCGCGATCTGCCGGGACAGCGCCTGGTACGCGCCCAGCAGGAGCTGCTGGCCCGTCTGGCCGCGGGCGTAGAAGGTCCGCGAGACCTGCACGCCGCCGAACGAACGCGTGTCGAGCAGCCCGCCGTACTCCCGCGCGAAGGGCACGCCCTGGGCCACGCACTGGTCGATGATCTCGACCGAGATCTGCGCGAGCCGGTGCACGTTGGACTCCCGGGCCCGGAAGTCGCCGCCCTTGACGGTGTCGTAGAAGAGGCGGTGGATGGAGTCGCCGTCGTTGCGGTAGTTCTTCGCCGCGTTGATGCCGCCCTGCGCGGCGATGGAGTGGGCGCGGCGCGGGGAGTCCTGGTAGCAGAACTGGACGACGTGGTAGCCCTGTTCGGCGAGGGTGGCGCCCGCCGAGCCACCCGCGAGGCCGGTGCCCACGACGATGACCGTGTGCTTGCGCCGGTTGGCCGGGTTGACCAGCTTGGCCTCGAAGCGGCGCTTGTCCCAGCGCTCGGCGACGGGGCCGGAAGGGGCCTTGGTGTCGACGACCGGCTCACCGGTCCGGTAGTCCGCATAGGCGGAGAAGGCAGTCATGTTCAGCTCACCACTCCGGTCATGACGCCCACGGGTACGGCGAGGAAGCCGGCCGTGAGCAGCAGCGCGAGGACATCGGCGACGGTCTTGAGGGCGCGGTCGCGGGTGCGGCTGCCGACGCCGAGGGTCTGGGCGGCGCTCCAGAAGCCGTGCCGGACGTGCAGGCCGACGGCGAGCATCGCCACGATGTAGATGACGTTGCCGTACCAGGTGGAGAAGGTGTCCACGACGTTCTGGTACGGGTGGCCCTCCTGGAAGCCGCCGCTGTGCACGGTGCCGGTGGTCAGGTCGAGGATGTGCCACACGATGAACAGGGCCAGGATGATGCCGCCCCAGCGCATGGTGCGGGTGGCGTAGCTCGCCCGCGGCTTCTTGTGCACGTACTTGCTGGGCCGCGCCTTGATGTCGCGGCGGCTGAGCTGGTACGCGGAGACGGCGTGGGCGACCACCGCGACGACCAGCACGACACGCACGAGCCAGAGTGTCCACTCGTAGTGCATGAACGGTTCGCCGACGGTGCGCAGCCAGTGGGCGTAGTGGTTGAACTCCTCCGCGCCGAAGAAGATCTTCAGATTGCCGATGACGTGGACGACCAGGTACAGCAGCATGATCATGCCGCTGACCGCCATCACCGTCTTCTTGCCGACGGAGGAGTCCCACACGGTGCGCGCCATGGACGGCCGTCGGTCCGTCCGCGTTGCCAGAGCCATGGGTCAAGACGCTAGGGCCGGACCACCTCATCGGTCCAAGACATGGTCCGCCTCGATTCCATAGCCTCTGGCTATCGCCGACGTAGGCTGGGGGCATGCAGTTCCAGCAGCTCCAGTACTTCGTGGCGGTCGCCGAGACGCGGCACTTCACCCGGGCCGCCGAGCTCGTGCATGTCGCGCAGCCTTCGCTGTCGCAGCAGATCAAGTCGCTCGAGCGGGAGTTGGGGGCGGATCTGTTCCTGCGGGCGCGCGGCAACATCACGCTCACCGACGCCGGCGAGGCGCTGCTGCCGCTGGCGCGGCGCATCCTCGCGGACACGGAGACCGCGCGGTACGAGGTGCAGGAGCTGGTGCAGCTGCGCAGCGGGCGGGTGCGGCTCGGGGCGACGCCGAGTCTGTGCACGGGTCTGCTGCCGGACGTGCTGCGCGCCTTCCACGACCGCTATCCGGGCATCCGGCTGCTGATCGAGGAGGGCGGCTCGCACGACCTCGTCCGGGAGCTGGCCCGCGGCGCCCTCGACCTCGCCCTGGTCGTACTGCCCCTGCCGACTCCGTCCCCGGCCCTGACGACGGTGGAGCTGCTCCGTGAGGACCTGGTGGTGGTGTCCTCCCCGGAGGCCTCCCGGCCGGGGAACGGGCGGCGGACCGTGCGGATCGCCGACCTGGAGGGCGAGCGCCTGGTGATGTTCCGGCACGGCTACGACCTGCGGGAACTGACCGTGGCCGCGTGCCGGGCGGAGGGGTTCGAGCCGGACTTCGCGGTGGAGGGCGGGGAGATGGACGCGGTGCTCGGGTTCGTGCGGGCCGGGCTGGGGGTGGCCGTCGTCCCCCGGATGGTGGCCGCCCGGTCCGGCCGGGGACTGCGGGTCACCCCCCTCGCCCGGCCCGGCCTGCACCGCGCGATCGCCCTCGCACACCGCAGCGATGTGGCCCCGCCCCGGGCGGCCCGCGAACTCCAGCGGATGCTGCTGGAACGCTGAGCGGCACCCACGGCCGGCCCCGCACCTGCGAGGCGGCGAGGCAGCGACTGCCGGGCGGTGTCAGCCGTGTACGGCCGGCTTCAGCACCTCCTCGCACCACCGGCGGAAGCTCGTGGGCGCGGTGTCGGGGGTGGTGGGCTGTGCGGCGCCGTAGAAGCCCTGGGTGTTCTGGGCGTCCATCATGTCGGCCACGCCCTGCGCCCAGGCCTCCGTGGCGCCGAAGCCCGTCAGCCTCGCCTTCTGCTCGGCGACGGTGATCTGCCGTACCCGCACGGGCCGGTCCAGCACCTCGGAGACGACCCGGGCCATGCCCTCGGGGGTCAGGTCGTCGGGACCCACCAGCGGAACGTCCGCGTATCCGGTCCAGGAGTCGTCCAGGAGCAGCCGGGCCGCCTCGGCGGCGACGTCCCGGACGGCGCAGGTGCGCACCACGCGATCCTGCGCGAGCGCCTCCGACCACACACCCTCGGCGCGGATCGAGGCCGTCTGGCGGAGCAGGTTCTCCATCAGCAACGGCGGACACAGCGCCCGGTAGTGCACGCCCGTGGCGGCGATCGCCTCGTCCATGGCCAGCGACGCCGAGATCGGCCCGGCGTTCTCGGCGATGCCCCGGCCCAGGGTCGAGACGGCCACGACCCGTTCGACGCCCTGGCCCCCGATCACCTCGCACAGCGGATCGGTGAAGGCACGGAAGTGGCCCTCGACGCTGTCCGCCCCGGGCGTCGGAGGCACCAGCCAGAAGACCCGGTCGGCGCCCTCGCACGCCTCCTTCAGGACGGCCGGGTCGGCGTGGGACCCCTGGACGACCTCGACGCGTTCGCGGGTCTGCGGGGAGAGCCGGGCGGGGTCGCGGACGATCACCCGGACCGGTGTCGCGCCGTGGCCGGCGTCGAGCAGACGGGCCAGGACCTCGCGGCCGATCTGTCCGGTCGGAGTGGTGATGACGATCATGAACTGCTCCTGAAATGGCGGTGGTCGGTATGCGTCGAGCCTGCTGCCCCGCGCGTCGGAACTGAAGGATCGATCGGCTCGCGGTTGTTACCCTCAGGGCAATACCGATCGGAGGGCCGCCCGTGGAGTCCCGCCCGCTGCGCTACTTCGTCGCCGTCGCCGAGGAGCTCAACTTCGCCCGCGCCGCCGAGCGGCTGGGCATCTCGTCGCCGCCGCTGTCGCGGGCGATCCGCCAGTTGGAGACGGAGCTGGGGGCCGTTCTGTTCGAGCGGACCACGCACAGCGTGGCGCTGACCCCGGCGGGCGAAGTCCTGCTGGTGGAGGCCCGGTTCGCGCTCGCCGCGCTGGAGGCCGCGGGCCGACGGGCCCGGCGGGCCGCCGCCCCCGAGCCGAAGCTGGCGCTGGCGGTGAAGGCCGACGGGGACGCCGGGCTGCTGGAGGCGATCCTCGCCCGGTACGCGTCCGACCCCGCGGCGGTGCCGGTCGCCGTCCGGCTGTGCGCCTGGCACGAGCAGTCCCGGCTGCTGTGCCGGGGCGAGGCCGATGTGGCCCTGGTCTACGAGCCTTACGACCGCACCGGCCTGGACACGGAGGACCTGGCCGCCGAACCGCGCGTCGCCGCCCTCGCCGTGCGTCATCCGCTCGCCGCCCGGGCCACGTTGTGCCTCGCCGACCTGGGGCTGCGCCCGGACGAGGCGCACCGCTACATCGACGAGGTACGCGGCAGGGGCCAGGACCTCGCCCAGCTCCTGACGATGGTGGGCCTGGGCGAGGTCGTCGCCCTGCTGCCCGCGTCCGTCGCCGACCGCTATCCCCGGCCGGGCGTCGTCTACCGCCCGGTCCTGGACGCGCCCCCTGCCGTCCTGGCCGTCGCGTGGCCCCAGCAGTCCCGCTCGACGGCGACGGCGGCGCTCGTCCGGGCGGCCGTGGCGGTGGCCGAGGACGCCCGTGAACGGCAGGCGGGCTGAATCCCCCCGGCCTCGGGGCGGGCTGACGCTACGCGGCCTCGGGCGGGACCGGTGTCCCCTGGTGGTAGTACATCCGCCAGCCCGTCTCCTCGCTCCGCTTGCGCCAGAGTGAGCTGCGCCGGGCGTGCCGGCCGTCGAAGTCCGTCTCATAGGTGAGGTGGACCAGGCCGGGCGCCAGGAAGACGCCCTTGATCGCCGACGGCCGGTAGCGGGAGCCACCCTGCGAGCTGCCCGGGTGGTCGGGCAGCCAGGCCAGCATGTCCTCGTACGTGTACCGGCGGCCCGAGGAGCCGACCTCGACGAACTCGGGGTCGAGCAGCCGCTCGAAGAGGGCTCGGGAGGCGCGCACGGCGGGGTCCATCAGGGCCAGCTCACCGGCGATCGCCTCGGCCACGCCGTCGTGCGCGTCGTCGTTCTCGTCGTCGTTCTCGTGGGTCACCCACCCATCTTCGTGGGTGACCCCCGCGCCCCCGCAACCGAGTTGTCCGATCACCCCGTCGCGTCCACCAGGGCCAACTCGTGGAGCCGGTCCGGCGGGCCCGGGCGGGCGTAGTACCAGCCCTGGGCCGTGTCGCAGCCCAGTATCCGCAGTTGCTCGGCCTGCGCTCCGGTCTCCACGCCCTCCACCGTGACCGCGAGGTTCAGGCTGTGGGCCAGCGAGACGATCCCCTCGACGATCTTGAGGTCGACGGGGTCCGCCGGGAACTGCTGCATGCCCTGGGTGAAGGAACGGTCCAGCTTGAGCACGCTCACCGGGAGGCGCCGCAGGTTGGCCAGGTTGGAGTAGCCGGTGCCGAAGTCGTCCAGGGCGATATCGACGCCCATCTCGGCGAGCCGGCGCAGCGGCTTGAGCAGGTCGTCGTCGGCGCCGATCAACGCCGACTCCGTCACCTCCAGGCACAGGGCCTCCGGTGCGACACCCGCGCGTTCCAGGATGTCTACGGTGTCCTGCACCAGACCGGGATGGGTGAGCTGGCACGGGGAGAGATTGACGTTGATCCGGAGGGGGTCCGTGTCGCCGCCCCGCTCCCGCCACTCGCCGGCCTGGCGGACCGACTCCTCCAGGACCCAGCGGCCCAGCGGCACGATCAGCCCGGTGTGCTCGGCGAGCGGGATGAACCGGTCGGGTCCGAGCACCCCGTGCTGCGGGTGCAGCCAGCGCACCAGGGCCTCCGCGCCGCGCACACTGCCGTCGCCGAGGTGGACGAGCGGCTGGTACTCGATGAAGAACTCGCCGCGGTCGAGGGCCGCCGGGAGCGCGGTGGTCAGACCGTGGCGGGTGATCGCGCGGGCGTCGGCCTCCGGGTCGGCGAGCTCGAAGCGATTGCCGCCCGCCGACTTGGCCCGGTACATGGTGATGTCCGCGCTGCGCAGCACCTCCGCCGCGCTGCGCTCCCCCGCCGGGCCCTCGACGATGCCGATGCTGCCGCGCACGGTCAGCTCCCGGCCGTCGATGCTCACCGGCGCGATCAGGGCGTTCATGATGCGCGCGGCCAGTTCGTCGACCTCGCGGCGGGTGTCGGGGCCGGTGGTCAGCGCCACGAACTCGTCGCCGCCGAGGCGCGCGACCATCTCGCCGGGGGCGGTCGCGCAGGACTGGAGCCGGTCGGCGACCTCGACGAGCAGCCGGTCGCCGGCGGCGTGCCCGAGACTGTCGTTGATGGTCTTGAAGCCGTCCAGGTCGAGGTAGCACAGCCCGAAGCGCTGCCCCTTGCCGGCGCCGAGCGCCTTCTCCAGGCGTTCGAAGAACAGGGTGCGGTTGGGCAGGCCGGTGAGCGCGTCGTGGGTGGCCTCGTAGCGCAGCCGGAGGTTGAGCAGCCGACGCTCGGTGGTGTCCTCCATCAGGGCCAGCGAGTACTGCGGGGCGCCGTCCGCGTCACGCAGCAGGGAGACCGTCAGGTTGGTCCACAGGACCGTTCCGTCGGGGCGGCTGAACGCCTTCTCCGTGTGATAGTGCTCCCGTTCGCCGCGGACCAGCTCGTCGTACAGCTTCCAGGTCTGGGGCGCGTCCTCGGGATGGGTCAGGTCCTGGACCTTGCGGCCGCGCAGGCTCTGCTCCGAGCCGCCGAACATGCGCAGCAGCGCCCCGTTGACCTGGAGGACGTTGCCTTCCAGGTCGGCGATGCCGATTCCTATCGCGGCACCCTCGAAGACCGCGCGGAAGCGGGCCTCGCTCGCGTGCAGCGCCTGGGCGACCACGCCCTGGGCCCGCAACGCGGCCTGGGCGATGGCCTCCTGCTCGGCGAGCGTGCGCTCGCGCAGCGCCTGGGCGTAGCCGCCCGCCATGGCGTGCTGGAGCCTGGAGGCGCGGGCCCGCAGATCCTCCTGGGGGCCGTCCTCGCCGCAGTAGAGCACCAGATAGGCGTCGACGCAGTCGAGGGAGCGGCTGAGTGCCTCGGGGTCGGTGCAGTGCGCGTCGACGAGGGCGGCGCCGACCGCCTTGCCCGTGTCGGCGTCGAAGGCTCGCTCGAGCAGCGCCTCACGCAACCGCCGGGCCAGCGGCAGGAATTGCTCCTCCAGTTCGGGCCGGGTCAGCGACGTCGAGGTCACCGGGAACACGGCCCGGCTCCAGATCGTCGCGAACCGCCGCAGTCTGTCCTCCGGCCCGTCCGGCTCGGCGGTCACGCCGTACGCCCCACGCCCGCGAAACCGGAGAGGGCCCATGGGTCCTCGTCCTCCGGCGCCGTGTCCGGCCGCCAGTGCGGCATCGGCACCAGTCCGGGTTCCACCATGTCGTACCCCTCGAAGAACCGCGCGATCTCGTCACGCGAGCGCATGATCAGCGGGTTGCGGATGTCCTTGTACACGTCCACCGCGCCACCGGCCCGCTCCGGTGGCAGCGGGATTCCCTCGTACGAGGCATGGGTGAGCAGGAGCAGACTGCCGGGCGCGAGCGCGGCGGTGAGTTCGGCCACCGCCGCGAACGGGTCGTCCGCGTCCTCCACGAAATGCAGTACGGCGACGAGCAGCAACGCCACCGGCCGCTCCAGGTCGATCAGTTGGGCCACCTGCGGGCTGCCCAGGATCTCCTGCGGCTTGCGCAGATCGGCGGCCACGACATCGGCGTCGGCGTTGCCGGCCAGCACCGCCTGGCTGTGCGCGACGGCCACCGGGTCGTGGTCGACGTAGACCACCCGCGCCCCGGGACTCACCGCCTGGGCGACCTCGTGCACATTGCCGAAGGTGGGGATGCCGGAGCCGATGTCGAGGAACTGGGTGACGCCCTCGTCGACCGCGTACCGCACGGCCCGGCGCATGAACGCCCGGTTCGCCTGGCTGATCTTCGGAAGTCCCGGCAGGAACTCCATGGCCTTGCGGGCTGCTTCCCGGTCGACCTCGAAGTTGTGCGAGCCGCCCAGGTAGTGGTCGTAGATCCGCGAGACGCTGGGCACCGAGATGTCGATGCTCCGAGGGGCCCAGGCGGGTCGCTCCATCTATCTCTCCAAGGCGTAGGCGATCCGGTGTTCGAGCTGAGGCTACTGATCGCCCGCCAAAGGGGCGAGTAGAAACGGAAATTGACCGTCCGTTCCCGGTCACTGCCTGCGGCACGTGCCGAATCGACGCCCCCCGAGGGGCTGCTTGAGGTGCCCGGGTCGTTCCGGAGAGTTCCGGAGGGTTGCGGAGCGGTCCGCGGGGCGGCGAAAGTCTACGCACAGGAAGCGGCCGCCGGACAAGCACGAGGGACCAGTGGAACGGACAAGCACAACGGTCCGCCCCCTCCGTGCGGCGCGGAGGGGGCGGACCAACGGTCGTGCGCGAAGGGGCAGCTGCGGGATCAGCCCTGGGGAGGTGACCTCTACTGCGCCGGCGCTCCGACCAGCTTTCCGTTCGGCGCGACGGCGTACCACGTGCCGCCCACGCCCTGGCCGTTGATGTCGCCGGGCGCCTTGTCACCGGAGAAGGTGTAGATCGGCGAGCAGTTGATCGTCTGCTGCTTGGTGCCGTCGGACCGGGTGAAGTTCATGTAGCCCTTCTCCTGGATGCCCTCGGTCTCGTTGAACGCGACGGGCGCGACGGCCGGCCACTTCTCGAGGCAGGCACCGTTGCAGTTCGAAACCGGCTCGGGCCAGGCCTTGTCCTTCAGGAAGCGGTAGACCGTCATGCCGTTCTTGTCGACGACGATCTCACCGAGGTTGGCGTCCTTGCGGACGGACAGCCCGGCCAGCTCGGTGCCGGACTCGGCGGACGAGCCGGACTTGGCCTTCTTGCCTTCGGGGGTGAGCGCGAACCACTTGTTGCCCACGCCCTGACCGGTGGTGTCACCGGCCTTGGCGTCCTTGGCGTAGTAGTAGGCGGGCCAGCCGGCAACGGTCAGCTGCTTGGTGCCGTCGGTGCGGGTGACCTCGCCGAGCAGCGACTTGTCGATGCCGTCGCCGGCGGAGATGTCATCGGCGGAGACCGGCGGCCAGGCGGTCGCGCAGTCACCGTCACAGTTCGACTTCGGGGGTTCCGCGGTGTCCGCGTCGAAGCGGTAGAGAGTCTTGCCGGTGCCGTCGGTGAGGATCTTGCCGAGTCCGCCGTTCGCGGAGACCGCCAGTTCGCCCGCGCTGCCCTGCGCGGCGGCCCCTCCGGTCGCACTCGCGCTCGCACTGGAGCCGACCCCACTGCCGACGCCGCTGCCCACGCCGACGCCCGCGATGCCACCGGCCGGAGCCGTGGCCCCGACGTTCTGGCTCGACGACGTGCCGCTCTCAGAACCGCACGCCGTCGTCAGCGCCAGCACGGCCACAGCACTCGCCGCAAGTGAGGCGCTCCGCCAGGTGGTCTTCATCGTCAACAACTCCCCGATCGTCACAAGGTGCTGCTGCGCCCTGCTGCGCCGCCGCACGGCACTGAGTACGCATGGTGACGGTCGTTGTGTTCAAACACGGCACAAAAATCTTTCCGCGACCTGTGACACCGGCCCCGGCGGTCCCTCCGCATCGCACAGGCGCACGGTGCGCCGGATGCGCGGACGCACCGCCCGGCAAACCTGTGGACGTGAACTTCCCCCGTTCGGGGCAATCCCCACCGGGCGTGGGCGTGGGCCGGTACGAGACGCCGCATGATCTCCGTCGTGCATGGACCCGAACCGACCCGATCCGCCCTCGTCACCAGGACCCTGGCCCTGGTGACCGCGGCCTGGATCCTCGCGGCCGCCCCGGCCGGGGTGGCCGCGGCCGACGCGTGCGCGTACGCCTCGACCGGCCCGGACGGCACCGAGGCGGTGGCGGTCGCGGGGAGTCACTCATGGCCGACTCCCCCGGTGTGCCCGGAACCGACGCCGACGCCCACCCCGACCCCCACACCGCCGAAGCCGAAGCCCCCGCCCAAGCCGACGCCGAGCCCGACACCCACAGCCACACCGACCCCCACCCCGAAGCCGACGCCCCCGCCGCCACCGCCTCCCGAGCCCAGGCCTCCGGCGCCGAAGCCGCGCCCGAAACCGCCACCGGCGCCCACGCCGCCCCGCCCCGCGGCGCCGCTCCCGCGGCCGGCCCCCACACCTGAGCCCCCACCGGCTCCCGCCCCCGAGCCGACGCCGACCCCCCCGCCGAAGCCCACGCCCCGCCCGTCCGCGACCCCGGTGAGCTACCCGGCGTACCACTCCTCGCCGCAGCAGCGGCCCGTCCGCCGCGGCCAGTCGCCGGTCACCTACGTCCTGCTCATCACCGTGCCCGCGGTGATCGCCGTCGCCGCGCTGCGACCGCGTTAGCGCCGACCCTGGAGGCATCTCTTGCCGGAATGGCTTGTTCTCACCCTCGCGATGCTCGCCGCCTGCGCGGTGGTGGTCGTCATCACCCTCCTACGGCACCGCAGGGCGCCCGAGGACGAGGACCCCTCCGAGACCCCGGACGTCATCGAGTACATGACGATGTGGATCGGCGTGGTGTACGCCATCGTCCTGGGCCTGGCCATCGCCGGCGTCTGGGAGGCGCGCAGTGTCGCCCAGGACCACGTCCAGGCGGAGGCGCAGGCGCTGCACGAGATCTCGGAGCGGGTCCGCGTCTACCCGGCCGACGCCCGTGACCGTATTCGGGAGGATGTCAACGCCTATGTCGGACACGTCGTCACCACCGAGTGGAAGTCGATGGCCGACGACGGTGAGGTGACGAAGCGCGGCGACGAACTCCTCCGGCAGGTCCGGGTGGACGTCACCGACTACGAGCCGACGTCCGACTTCCAGGCGCAGGCCTACCAGCCGCTCCTCGACCAGATGGCCGCCGCGGACCAGGCCCGCAACGCCCGCGCCGAGTCGACCGGGGCGACCATGCCGGGCGTGGTGTGGTTCGGGCTGCTGGCCGGGGCCGCCATCACCATCGGCATGGTCTTCGCGCTACAGATCCGGCGTACCACCCGCGAACTGGTGCTGGCGGGGCTGTTCTCCGCGCTGATCGCCTTTCTGCTCTTCCTCATCTGGGACTTCGACGCGCCCTACAGCCGGGGCATCACCGCGTCGGCGGAACCGTTCCTCCATCTGTTCCCCGGCGTCAAGGGCTGACATCCGCTCACCTCACGCTCCCGCGACGGGGACGGGGGGCGGGGGGACGGCGACAGAAGACGGCCGCCACGCCGTCGCCGTCCCCCGGTTGCGGGAACGGCGTCCCCTGGGCGGCCCACACGCTTGCCCCATTCGCGCGACTGCGATCGCGGGAGCGCACACTTGTTCCTAGCGTTTCGGTCATCGAGGTGCATTGATGACGCAAGCGGCAAAAAGGTCCGCAGCTGCTCCTCGGGGACCGGAGGATCCACCATGCGCGCGATACGCGTCGCTTCGGCCGCACTGTTGGGCGTCACCGCCCTGACCTTCTCCGCACCGGCCGCCGTCGCGAGCGACGACGACAACCACTACGTCATGTCCAACGGCTACAGCGTGCTGCCCTCGACGATCACGGCGGGCGGACAGGTCACCCTCCAGGTGGACCGCAACGCCAGTGGCTGCCGAAGCTCCGTGACGGTCTCCTCGGGCGTGTTCGACGCGGTCGTCATCCCCCGAGGGTCCTCGTCCGCGGTGGTCACGGTCGACTGGGACGCCAGGGCGGGCGCCTCGTACCGGGTGACGTTCGCCTGCGGCGGCATCAGCGCCGTCAAGGAGTTGACGATCTCCGGCGGCCGTCCGGGCGATCCCACGGCGCCCTATCCGGTCCCGCGGGGCGTGCACGCCGGTGAGGGCGGCACCGTCGCCGGGTTCGACCTCGAGGAGATCGGGCTGGGCGCCGCGCTCATCGTGGGCTCGGTCGGCACCGCGTACTACTTCTCGCGGCGCCGCGCCGCCGAGGACGGCGGCTGACGGCTCACCGCCGACGGCTCCGCCGTGCGCGGGCCTTCGCCCCGGATCCCAGCGGGACCGGGGCGAAGGCCCGCGTCACGTGCGACGTGCGGTCCCCTTCGGGGCGGACCTCAGGCGCGGCGCTCGGCGCGGCGGCGCATCCAGAACAGACCACCCCCGACCACGGCCGCTGCGACGAGACCGCCGCCGATGGCCATGTCGGTCGGGGTGGCGCCCGTGGTGGTGCTGCCGCCGAGACCGCCGCGGACACCGCCGATGACGGTGAAGGCGGCCGGGCGGGTCAGGGTCCGCCCGGAGCAGTTGACGGTGATGTCGTAGGTGCCGGGCCGGGCGTTGTCGTTGATGGTCGCCGTCCCCTTGGCCGTCTGGTTGGCGCCGTTGATCGGCGTCAGGTTGGCCTGCGGGAACGCCGCCGAGGTCATGGTGCCGCCGCCGGGGCAGCCGTCGACGGTGACCGTCATCTGGCCCCCGCGGGCGATGACGGCGGGCAGGGCCACGATGTTGCTCGGATTGGCGCCCATGCCGTCGCGCGCGACGGCGGCCGGGGCGGTGACGCCGAGAGAGGCGACCGCGGCGGCCGAGACCGCCGAGGCCGCCAGGAAACGAGTGATGCGCATGTGATCCTCCGCGGAAGGCGCCCCGGGGGCCCGTCCCCGGCATGTCGGCGAGAAAGCACCTCCCGAAAAGACCCTCAGATGCCGTGCACGCGCCCGCATTTCGGGAATGGTCCGTCCTGGTGAGAGGACACGCCGAGCGAAATGCACACAATCGGATATTGCCGCAGGTCACGGACCGTCAGAAAATTCCTTCCGTCGGCAACTCGGATGGCGCACCGAAAGGCATCGGGGCCACCCGTTCGCTGCTGCCCCGTCGCCGGTTCCCGCCCGGGGACTTAGCGTTCTCGTATGCGCGAAGGGACGCGGTGACGGCCGCGTCGAAAGGGGATGGCGAATGCCTGCGTACGAGCTGTCCGAGGTGGCGGAAGAAGAGGAGCGGCGGCGGAAGCGCGCGCCATGGGGAGTGATAGCGCTTGTTCTGCTGACCGGCCTCGCGCTCATCCGGAACGGGTCGGGAGAGTTCGACATCGGCCCGCCGCAGCCCGCCTCGGCGGCGGCCGCGGACGGTCGCACCGCAGGTGCCTTCGGCCGGACCCCGGCACCGCTGCCGTACGCCGTGCCGGACCGGGTCCGGATCCCCGCCATCCGGGTGGACGCGCCGGTCACGTCGGTCGGCCTGGACGCGGACGGCTGGGTCGGCGCGCCGCCGCCGGAGGACCCGAATCTGGCCGGCTGGTTCACCGGTGGCGTCTCGCCCGGCGAAAAGGGAACCGCGGTCGTCGTCGGTCATGTCGACAACAAACTGGGCCCCGCCGTCTTCTACGGTCTCGGAGCCCTGAAGAAGGGAAATCGCGTCGAGGTGTCACGAGGGGACGGAAAGACCGCGGTCTTCGAGATCTACGGCATCGAGGTGTTCGAGAAGAACAACTTCCCCGGCGACCGTGTCTACGCCTCCAAGGGCTCCCCCGAATTGCGGGTCATCACCTGTGGCGGCGGTTTCTCCAAGGCGAACGGATACGACGGGAACGTCGTCGCCTTCGCCCGCCTGGCCGAGGTCCGCTGAACGGTTCCCGACCGGGCGGGCGGGGGGCTCGCGTCAGGTGTACCGCCGGTGCGGGACGGTGATGTGGTAGCCGGAGTCCAGCAGCTGCGGCAGATAGCTGCGCAGTGCCCGCACGCTCTGCGAGCGGTCGCCCCCGGCATCGTGCGAGAGCAGCACGACGCCGGGGGCTGCGCCCTTCTCGACCCGGTCGACGATGGTCCCGGTGCCGGGGGCGGTCCAGTCGAGGGTGTCGACCGTCCAGCCGAGCGGCTCCATGCCCAGTTCGGCGCCGAGTTGGAAGGCGGCTCGGTTCCAGGCGCCGTAGGGGGCGCGGAACCAGCGGGGCGGCTCACCACAGCCCTCCTCGATGACGTCGCTGGTACGGGACATCTCGGAGTGGATCTGACGGCGGGTGAGGCCGGTCAGCAGGGGGTGGGTCCAGGTGTGGTTGCCGACGACATGGCCCTCGTCGGCCATCCGTCCCAGCAGATCCTGGTGGTCGGCGGCCATCTCCCCGCACACGAAGAACATCGCGCGCACGTCGTAGTGGGCCAGCGTGTCGAGGATGCCGGGGGTGTAGCGGGGGTCGGGTCCGTCGTCGAAGGTCAGCACCATGGTGCGGCCGCGGCCGGTCAGCTTCAGCAGCGGTTCGTGGCGCACCGGGGTGCGGCCGGGGACGGTGCGCGGGGGGCCGTAGCCGGTCAGCGGCTGGAGGCGGTAGGCGGAGGGCTTCAGCGGCAGGCTGTGCGCCGGGGCACCCGCGGCGGGGGCGGCGGCCCGGACCGGCTTCGCGTCCTCGCCCCACAGGAACACTCCGGCCGTGCCGACCGCTCCGACGGCGGCGGCGCCGGCGAGCAACGCCCGGCGCCGCGTGAACAACTGATCCTTCTTCATGCAGTCATCAGTCGCCCGGTCGGCCGCCGACCCACCACACCGACACCGGACCGGCGGCACGATTCCACCCGCCCGGCGCAGTCACGGTCGGTCCGAACAGTTGAAGGGGGCCGGGTCAGCGGTGTCGTACCAGCGGGAACGGCAGGGTCTCGCGGATCGTGAGGCCGGTGAGGAACATGACCAGGCGGTCGACGCCGATACCGAGACCACCGGTCGGGGGCATCGCGTACTCGAGGGCGTCGAGGAAGTCCTCGTCGAGTTCCATCGCCTCGGGGTCTCCGCCGGCGGCGAGCAGTGACTGCTCGGTGAGGCGGCGGCGTTGCTCGACCGGATCGGTCAACTCGGAGTAGGCGGTGCCGAGTTCGGTGCCGAAGGCGACGAGGTCCCAGCGTTCGGCGAGCCGTGGGTCGGTGCGGTGCTGCCGGGTGAGCGGGGAGACGTCGGTGGGGAAGTCCTTGTAGAAGGTCGGGAGTTGGGTCCTCTCCTCGACCAGGCGTTCGTACATCTCCAGCACGACGTCGCCCCGGCCGTCGTCCGGTCTGTACGGGACTTCGGCCCGGTCGCAGTGCCGGTGCAGGACGGACAGCGGGGTGTCGGCGTCGATCTGCTCGCCGAGCGCCTCGGAGATCGCGCCGTGGACCGTCCGGACCGGCCACGCCCCCGAGATGTCGTACTCCCGTCCGTCCTTGCGGGCGACCGGCGAGCCGAAGGCGGCCGTGGCCGCGCCCTGGATCAGCTCGCGGACCAGGTCGAGCATCACGTCGTAGTCGGCGTACGCCTGGTAGGCCTCCAGCATCGTGAACTCGGGGTTGTGCTTGTAGGAGACGCCCTCGTTGCGGAAGGTGCGGCCCATCTCGAAAACCTTCTCCAGGCCGCCGACGCACAGCCGCTTGAGGTACAGCTCGGGGGCGATGCGCAGATAGAGGTCGAGGTCGTAGGCGTTGATGTGGGTGGTGAAGGGGCGGGCGTTGGCGCCGCCGTGGATCTGCTGGAGCATCGGGGTCTCGACCTCGAGGTAGCCGCGCTCCAACAGGCCCTGGCGCAGCGCCTGTACGGCGTGGGAGCGGGCCCGGACGACATCGCGGGCGGCGGGGCTCGCGACCAGGTCGAGGTAGCGCATGCGGACCTTGGCCTCGGGGTCGGTGAGGCCGCGGCGCTTGTCGGGCAGGGGGCGCAGACACTTGGCGGTGAGCTGCCAGGAGGTGACGAAGACGGTGGGCTCGCCCTTGTCGCTCGTCCCGGCCGTGCCCGTGACGACGATGTGGTCGCCGAGGTCGGTGTCGGACCTGAAGGAGCCGAGGGCTTCGCGGGTGAGGGCGAGTTGGTGGTCGCCCGACCAGTCGCGCAGCGTCACGAAGACGATGCCGCCGAAGTCGCGTACCCGCATGATCCGGCCCGCGACGGTGACCGTCTCCCCCGTACGGATCCGGGCGAGGGTGTGGGTGCGGAGCGGGACGCCGACCGGGTAGGGGTCGACGCCCTCGGCGCGCAGCCGGTCGAGCTTGCGGTGCCGGACGCGGACCTGCTCGGGCAGGCCCGCGTCCGGACCGGCGTCCCCGGCCTCGTCCCCTCCGTCGAGGCCGAGCGCCGCCAGTGGCGGCAGGCCCTCGGTGGTGGCGGGGCGCGGCCCGCCCCTCGCGTTCCGGTTGCCCCAGAGCTTGCGCAGCGAGGGCACGGAGACGAAGCCCTCGGCGATACCGGAGGCCAGGCCCACCCGGGCGAGGGAGCCGGCGTCGGCGTAGCAGAGGAAGCGGGGATACCACTCGGGGTGGTACTTGGCGTTGGAGCGGTAGAGGGCCTCCAGTTGCCACCACTTGGAGAAGAACAGCAGCAGTCGGCGCCACAGCCGCAGGACCGGTCCGGCGCCGATGCGGGCGCCCTCCTCGAAGGCCGAGCGGAAGACGGCGAAGTTGAGGGAGATCCGGCGTACGCCGAGCTTCGGGGCGGCGGCGCACAGGTCGGCGACCATGAACTCCATGACGCCGTTGGGGGCGGAGCGGTCGCGGCGCATGAGGTCCAGGGAGATGCCGTCCCGGCCCCAGGGGACGAAGGAGAGCAGGGCCAGGAGCCGGCCGTCGTCGTCCAGGGCCTCCACGAGGAGGCAGTCGCCGTCGGCGGGGTCGCCGAGACGGTCCAGGGCCATGGAGAAGCCGCGTTCGGTCTCGGTGTCGCGCCAGGCGTCGGCACGGCCGAGGACCTCCTCCATCTCCTGGTCGGTGAGGGTGGAGTGGCGGCGGACCCGGCAGGAGGCGCCGGTGCGGCGCACCCGGTTCACGGCCTGCCGGGTGACCCGCATCTCCCGGCCGCCGAGGTCGAAGGAGGCGACCGGCAGGATCGCCTCGTCGCCGAGCTGGAGGGCGCCGAGTCCGGCGCGGGCGAAGGCCTTCGCGCCGTCCTCGGAGGCGCCCATGACCGCGGGCGCCCAGGCGTGCAGGCGGGCGGCGTCCAGCCAGGCGGCGATGGCGTGCGGCCAGGCCTCGCGGTCGCCGACGGGGTCGCCGCTGGCGAGACAGACACCGGCCTCGACGCGGTAGGTGACGGCGGCCTTGCCGCTGGGTGAGAAGACGACGGCCTTGTCGCGCCGGGTGGCGAAGTAGCCGAGGGAGTCCTGGTCGCCGTATGCCTTGAGCAGGGCCCGGATCCGGGCCTCCTCGTCGCCGTGCAGGGCCGCTTCCATCCGCTGGGAGCGGAAGAGGGCGGCGGCGGCGTTCAGCAGGGCGAAGGCGCCGAAGAGGCCGAGGAGGAAGAAGAGGGGGCGGGGCGGGCGGCCGTCGAAGGAGCGGGTGGAGACCAGGCCGCCCAGGACCCGGTTGGCGGCCCATCCGAAGCGCTGGCTCTCCGGCAGGGTGCCCGGGAACAGTTCCACCAGGCCCCAGCCCACGAGGATCGCCAGGCCCAGCCCGACGAGCAGCACGGCGAGGGCCCGCCGGACCGCCGCGCGGCGGGAGGCGGCGTAGAACTCGCCGCGGGCGACCACCAGGAGGACGAGCGCGAGCGCGCACACCACCAGGGACGGGACGGACTCCCGGTACAGGCCGACGGCCACGCCGAGGATGTCGGTGAGGACGAGCAGGCCCAGGTAGACGACGACCAGCCACCAGGCGACCTTCTTGCGGGCGGCGGTGGCGGCGGCCAGCAGGAAGAGGAAGACGGCGTAGGCGAGGTTGGCGCTGACCGGGACGATCAGCAGGTCCAGGAAGCGGACGACCGGGCGCAGCAGGCGGCGCAGCGGCGGGACCAGGGCCAGCAGGACGCAGAGCAGGCCGAGGGCGCCGAAGAAGGTCGCGAAGCCTTCGGGCACCCTGCCGAGGAAGCGGCCGGCGGGCCGCCGCGCCGGGCCCGGGGTGTCCTCGGCCGTGGCGGTCCGCACGGTGGCACTCATGTTCCGACTCTAGGAACACCCGGCCCGCACCGCCCGTCGAGCGGCCCGCACACCGGCCGGACCTGCGGCTTCCGATAGCCTCTGGCCGTGACGGAACAGCACTCGCAGCAGCCCGCGCACCAGTTCGAGCGGGGCACGGACGGACCCAAGGTCATCCTCGTCGGGGTGGACGGCTCCGACTCCTCCCTACGGGCCGCGGCCTACGCCGGCGGCCTGGCCCGTCGCCAGCACGCGCTGCTCGCCGTGGTGTACGTGCAGCCGGTACTGGCGGCGGGCGCGGCGCTCGGGGTGCCGGTCGCGGAGGCGACCGACGAGATCGCCGAGGACCTGGTCGCGCAGATCCGGGAGGCCACCGAGCGCACCCGGGGGATATTCGACGTGCGCTGGGAGTTCCACACCTTCCGTGGCGACCCCTACGGCGGCCTGGTGAAGGCGGCGGACCGGCTCAAGGCGGACGCGGTGGTGGTGGGCGCCTCCGAACAGGCCGGCCACCGGATCGTGGGGTCCGTCGCGGTGCGGCTGGTGAAGGCGGGGCGGTGGCCGGTGACGGTGGTGCCGTAGCCCCCGGCCACCCCGCGAGCGCCTACTTCCGGCTCACTTCCCCATCACCAGCCCGTCCTTCGCCGCACCCCGGCCGAGGACGACCTCTCTGATCCGGTCGCGCACCCCCTCGACGCCCGCGCCCTGGGCGAGGGCCTTGTCGATGTCGACCACCCGGCCGGCGTCGATGTCGAACAGCTGCGGCACGAACTCGGCCTTGCGCACCTCCCAGCGGCCGCCGGGCCGGGCGGGCGGGGCGAAGGTGAAACGGGCGACGGTGGACTGGTTGCCGCGCGCGTCCTGGACGCCCTGGTGGTTGAACATCTCGCCCGCGATCTGGTCGCCCATGCCGTAGACGACCCAGGTGCCGTTGACCTTCTCGTAGGCCTGCGGGACGTGGGCGTGCGTCCCGAGGATCAGGTCGATGTCGGGGCGGCCGCCCGTGCGGGAGGCGGTGAGGGTGCGGGCCAGCGTGAGCTGGCGGTCGTCCGGCGCGTCCTGCCATTCGGTGCCCCAGTGCACGGAGACGACGACCACGTCCGCGCCCGCCTTCCGGGCGGCTTTGGCGTCGGCGAGGATCCGGTTCTCGTCGAGGAGGTTGACGGTCCAGGGCTGTCCCGGCGGGACGGGGTGACCGTTGGTGTCGTAGGTGTAGGCGAGATGGGCGACTTTCGCCGCGCCCGCGCGCAGCAGCGTGACCGAGTTGCCCTCGGCCTCGGTGCGGGCGGTGCCCGCGTGCCGTACGCCGGCGGCGTCGAGCGCGTCGAGGGTGCGCTGTACGCCGGCGGCGCCGTCGTCGAGGCTGTGGTTGGAGGCGGTGGAGCAGCCGTCGTAGCCGGTGGCGGCGAGGGCTTCGGCGATCTCCGGCGGGGACTTGAAGTCCGGGTAGCCGGTGTAGGCGCCGTTCGCGCCGTACACGGTCTCCATGTGACACAGCGCCAGATCGGCGCCGGAGACGACGGGTTTGATGCCCGCGAGCATCGGGCGGAAGTCGTAGCCGGTGCCCCCGGCGTCGAAGCCGGCGCGGTCGATGACGGTGGTGTGCGGGAGGATGTCGCCGGAGGCGACGAGCGTGAAGCCGCGGGCGGCGGACGGCGCCGGGCGGCCGGGCCGCTCGGTCGGCCCGTGGTCCCGGGCCTGGCAGGCGGCGGCCGAGGTGAGAAGGGCCGTCAGGGCCAGGGCCACCTGGTGTCTGCGGGCGATCACCGGTTCACCCCGCTTCCCATGAATTGTCATATTTACGCATGGATCAGTACTAATCCATGAGAGGCGGCGGTCCGCCCCGGCACTCCCTTCGTCCAGGGCCGATGCCCGCGATCGGCGTAGCCCGGACCGTTCGTCGAACCGTTCGTCGACGCGATCGACCGTCCGCCGCAGATCCGTGTGCGTGCCCTGTCCCGAACCGGCGCACTGCGGTGCCATACGCCCATGACCGCCGGAACCACCCTCACCGCCCGGACGACGACCGCCGAGCACGAGCTCGCCGCACTCCAGCGCGAGCACGGCCGACCGCTCTTCGCGCTGCTGCTGAGGCTGTGCGACGGCGACCGCCAGCGCGCCGAGGACCTCGTCCAGGAGACCCTGGTACGGGCCTGGCAGCATCCCGAGGCCCTGCGCGCCGACGCCTTCGACTCCGTACGACCCTGGCTGCTCACCGTCGGCCGACGGCTCGCGATCGACGCACGGCGGGCCCGGCAGGCGCGACCCGCGGAGGTCGGGGACGCGGTGCTGGAGAACGCGTCGCCCGTCTGCGCCGACCACGCCGAGCGGGCGGCCGCCACCCTCGATGTGCGCGAGGCTGTGAAGACACTCACTCCGGAGCACCGTGAAGTCCTGGTGCTGGTGTATTTCCAGGGGGCCAGTGTGGCGGAGGCCGCCGAAGCCCTCGGAATTCCGCCCGGTACCGTGAAGTCCCGCGCGTACTACGCGCTGCGCGCCCTGCGCCGGGTGCTTCCGGGATACGCGGCCGACCTGCGCTGAAACCCACGACTGGGTCAAGCCTCCGTAAAGCGCCTTGCCGAGGACCCCCTTTGAGTAATCGGGTGTCCTTATCCGTGTTCCGGATGGGGCCCGGTGACCGGGTCCCCAGCGTCCCGGCAACGGGCGAGCGCAAGCACCGGAGGAAGGCAGGAAGGGATGCTGCACAGAGGTCACCAGAGCACGGACGGCACCGGCGGCGGTGAACTCACCGTCCCCATGGCCTGGTTGTACGCCGAGTACATCGCCGACGAACTGCTGCGGACCGGCGATCTGATGCCGCCGACGTCCTTCGAGTTCCGCGCCGGGCGCGACGCCCTGGCGCTCACCATCTTCCTGTCCGACACCGACGGCGAACTGCCCGGCATCCGGGTGGTGACTCAGTTGGAGACCTGGCTTTCGCTCACGGCGTACGACCAGCCGTGGCAGGACTGGGTCGAGGAACGTATGTCTCAACTGAAGGCCGAGGCCGCCAAGTCGGACGGACCGGCTCCCGATCTCGACCTGGCGGCCGCGGCCTGGCGCTGGCTGGAGGAGACGGAGCTGCTCGCTCCCGATCTCAACGCGGTTCCCGGCGGTGCGCCGGTGGTCGGCGAGGACGAGGGACCCAAGGTCTGGACACCCGCCTGGCAGCTCGGGCTGCCCCTCGGCCACCTGGCGATTCATCTTTTTTAGATTCGCACCAATCCGCGGGCCGGGCCGCTCCGAACATCTGGGTCACGATTCGGTACGTGGCTTGAGTGATTCGTCGGCCGGGTGCGTACCGGTGGGAGCAAGGAGTAACCCCACTGGCACTCAAAGGCACGAGGTTTCGGCATGAGGTCCCTGGAAAGGCATCGCGACGTCGGCGCGTACGCGCTCGGCGTGCTGGACGAAGCGGAAGCCTTCCGCTTCGAGGACCACCTCATGGAGTGTCCTCAGTGTGCGGCACAGGTCACCGAGTTCGGTCCCACCGCACGGCAGATGATGCTCTACCGGCGCGCCACCCCGCGCGCCGTGCACCCCTTCGCCGGGCCTGGCCCGCAGCTGCTGGACCGGCTGCTCGCCGAGGTGGCGGTCCGGCACCGGGCCGTACGGCGGCGGGTGCTGTACGCCGTCGCCGCCTCGGTGGTGGTCGCCCTGGCCGGCCCCGTGATCGCGATGATGGCGGGCGGCGGCAGCGGCGAGGGCGAGAGCGCCGTACGGGTCACCGCGACGGACGAGAAGTCCGGGGTGTGGGCACAGGTCACCACCGAGAACGAGGCGTGGGGCAGCCATGTGGAGCTCGAGGTCAAGGACGGGGCGGGCCCCCGCTCCTGCCGGCTGATCGCCGTCGGCCTCGACGGCTCCGAGCAGACGGTCACCAGCTGGAACGTCCCCAAGCACGACGCCCGCCCCAACACCATGCAGGGCGCCGCGGCCTGGCACCCCGACGAGATCGCCCGCTACGAGCTGCGCACGTCCGCCGGGGAGCACCTGGTGACGCTCGAGACCCAGTGACGCCGACACGGAGTGAGTTCAGGTCACTTCGATGTCGACGCGGGTCTCGGCGGGGCGGGACGGGACGGCTCGGGCCGGTGCCGTCCGGCCGGCGGGCTACTTCAGCAGCCGCGACATTCTCCGGTCCGCCAGCGGCTTGCCGCCCGTCTGGCAGGTGGGGCAGTACTGGAGCGAGGAGTCGCTGAAGGAGACCTCCCTGATGGTGTCGCCGCAGACCGGGCAGGGTTCGCCGGTGCGGCCGTGGACGCGCAGCCCGCTCTTCTTCTCGGCCTTCAGACGTCCCGCCGCCAGGCCCCGTGAGCGCTCGACCGCCTCCGTGAGCGTGCTGCGCAGGGCCGCGTAGAGGGTGCGGGTCTCCTCCGGCGTCAAGGTGGCCGCCAGCTTGAACGGGGACATCCTCGCCACGTGCAGGATCTCGTCGCTGTAGGCGTTGCCGACGCCGGCGATCAGGCCCTGGTCGCGCAAGGCGCCCTTCAACCGGCGCCGTTCACCCGCGAGGAGCGCGGCGAGGCGGGCCTCGTCGAAGTCGGCGGCGAGCGGGTCGGGGCCGAGACGCGCGACGCCGGGGACCTGCCCCGGGTCCTGGACGACGTACACCGCGAGCCGCTTCTGGGTGCCGGCCTCCGTCAGGTCGAAGCCCGCTCCCGTCTCCAGGGCGACCCGCAGGGCCAGGGGTCCCTTGCCGGGGCGCGGCGGACCGTCCGGGAGCTTGTCCTTCCATTGCAGCCAGCCCGCGCGGGCGAGGTGCGTGACGAGGTGCGGGCCGTCGCCGGTCACCAGGTCGAGGAACTTGCCGTGCCGGTGCACGGCGGTGACCTCCCGGCCCTCGAGGGCGGTGACGGGCGGGTCGTACGTCTTCAGCACGCTGATCGCGACGGGCAGCACGCGGACGATCTCGTGGCCGACGAGATGCTCGGCCAGGAAGTCCTTGAGCGCTTCGACCTCGGGGAGTTCCGGCATACGTCCAGAGTGCCATCAGGTGCCGGAGCGTTCAGGTCCGTTCCGGCACCACGAACTCGCACCACACGCACTTGCCGCCGCCCCGCGCCTCCACGCCCCATGCGTCGGTGAGCAGCTCCACCAGCAGCAGGCCCCGCCCGGAGACCCCCGACTCGCCCGCCTCACGGCGGCGCGGAAGGGCGCTGGAGGAGTCCTCCACCTCGACGCGCAGCCGGTGTTCGGTGCCGGTGAGCACCCGCAGGGTGACGATCGCCGCGCCCTCGGTGTGCATGAGCGCGTTGGTGATCAGTTCGTCGGCGACCAGTTCGATCTCGTCGGAGCGGTCTCGGGCGCCCCAGGTGCGGACGGCCGCGCGGATCATGTGCCGGGCCTCGCTGAGCGCCTCCGGATCGCCGGGGGCCACATGCTGCTGGAGCCGGCTCCCGGCCTGGTGGCCGTCGGGGCCGCGCCGGCGCAGCAGGAGCAGGGCCACGTCGTCGTCCCCGCCGCGCTCCTCGGCGACCTCGATGAGCTGGTCGGCCAGCTTCCGGACGTCCGCGGGGCCCGCGGCGATCAGGGCGGCGAGGGCCCGCATGCCGTCGTCGAGGTCCGTGCCGGGCTGCTCGACCAGCCCGTCGGTGCACAGCAGCAGTGTGTGGCCGGGGTCGAGCTCCACGGTGCCGACCGGGTACTCGAGGCTGCCGAACTCGGCGGACAGACCGAGCGGCAGTCCCCCGGGCACCGGCACGCGCCGGCAGGACCCGTCGAGGCCGCGCAGCAGGGGGTCGATGTGCCCGGCGCGGACCACCTGGACGACCCCCGTGGAGAGGTCGACCTCCGCGTACAGGCAGGTGGCGAAGCGGTCGGTGTCGAGTTCGTGCAGGAAGACCGAGGCACGGGCCATCACGGTGGCCGGGGTGTGGCCCTCGGCCGCGTAGGCCTTCAGGACGATGCGCAGCTGGCCCATGACGGCGGCGGCGTGCGTGTCGTGGCCCTGGACGTCGCCGATGACGGCGCCGACCCGGCCTCCGGGCAACGGGATCAGGTCGTACCAGTCGCCGCCGATGTCCCGGCCCAGGGAGCCGCCGATGGTGGCGGCGCGGTAGCGGACGGCGACGTCGGCGCCCGGCACGCTGGGGATGGTGCGCGGCAGCATGGCCTGCTGGAGACCCTGCGCGATGTCCTTCTCCTGCTCGTAGAACATCGCGCGCTGAATGCTCTGCGCGATGCTGCTGCCGAGCGCGACGAGTATGTTGCGGTCCTCCTGCGTGAAGCCCCGCCGGTCGCTGTAGAGCAGGCCCATCGCGCCGATCGGGCGGGCCTGCACGATGAGCGGCAGATAGGCCGCCGAGGTGATCTTCAGGTCGGTGAGGTGCGGCCACAGCACGGGGTAGCCGCCGGCGAACTCCTCCGGCGACTCGATGAAGCGCGGGGTGAGGGTGCGCACCACCTCGCTCATCGGGTAGGGCTCGTCGAGGCGGGTGACCAGCGTGCCGGGCACGAAGCTGCCCTCAGGACCCTCGGCGATCAGCCGGATCCGGCCTGCCTCGACCAGCCCCATGACGAGGCTGGTCGCGCCGAGGTGGGTGAGGCCGTGGGTGTCCTTGAGGACGTCGATGACGTCGCGCACGGTGCGGGCGTGCGCCAGGGCCGCCGTGGTGAGCTGGACGACGTTGGTCTGCTCGCGGCGCGCGTCGTCGAGGGCGGCCTCGTCGCGGCGGGCGGCGAGATCGCTGAGCTCGTCGGTCGCGTCCCGCACGATGCCCACGATGCGGCGCGGCCGGCCGGTCCCGTCGCGCCGGATGTAGCCCTGGGTGTGGGTCCAGCGCAGGGTGCCGTCGCGCAGCCGCATGCGGAAGTAGGCGCCGTAGTTCTCGCTGCCGTCCTTGATGGCCTGGGCGACCAGCTCGTCCAGGCGGATGCCCTCGCCCGGCGGGACCCGGACGGCGAGGGTCTCGGGGTTGCCGTCGTACTCGTCGGGCCGCAGGTCGAAGATCTCGTGGGCCCGGGCGTCCATGTGGAACTGCCCCGAGTCCAGGTCCCAGTCGAAACTGCCCATGCGGTTCAGCGCCAGGATCGGATCCGGGTGGGCGGGCCAGTCGTCCGGGAGGGACAGGGCGCTCGCTCCCCGATCAACCATGGAGCCACCTTGCCAGGGTTTGCCCGATTCTTCGACCGGGGAACCGGGCGCCCGGGACCATGGTCAGCCCATGACGACGTCGAGGGGGCTGCCGAAAATGCTGTCGGACCGGTCCTGCGCGCCGGACTCGTCGGGCCCGTCGGGGATCAGCCCGCCGCCGTCGGGCAGGTCGGGCACTTCCGGGACGGTCTCGGGGCCGATCTCACCGGGGTCGAGACCGCGGTCGAGGTCGGATCCGAGGCCCTCGTCGGAGCCGAGGTCTTCGTCGGGACCGAGGCCCTCGTCGGAACCGGAGCCGAGTGCCGCGTCGGCGTCGGCGAAGGACGGACCGGAGTCCGGGTCGGCCGCCGAGGGGTCGGTGAAGGGGTCGCCGGAGACGACGCGTCCCTCGGCCGCCGGGACGACGGTCTCCGCGCCCGGCATCGTGATCTTCTCCCCCGCACCACCGCGTCCGGCGACGAGGAGCGCCGCCGAGAGCGCGCAGGCGGTGAGGAGAGTGGCAGTGGGTAGTCGCACCACGTTCTCCCGCATCGTCTCGGTCCCTCACCAGGAGGTGATTCGACCACTATTGTCTGCTTCACCCGCCAGGGTCACGCAACCGGAGCACGGGACCACGCACAGTGACATGACCCGACCGGAGAGAAGGAGCGCACGGCCGTGGACTGGTTCACCGCACCCGAGTACTGGCTGAGCCGCCTGGTCTTCCAGCGTGCCCTGGCCGGTGTCTACCTGGTCGCGTTCCTGACGGCCGCCCTCCAGTTCCGGGCGCTGCTCGGCGAACGGGGGATGCTGCCGGTGCCCCGCTTCGTCGAGCGGGTGCCCTTCCGGCGGGCGCCGAGCCTGTTCCACCTGCGCTACTCCGACCGCCTGTTCGCGGGCTGCGCCTGGACGGGCTGCGCGGTGTCGGCGGCGCTGCTCGCCGGTCTGGACGGCCTGCTGCCCCTGGGGGCGGCGATGTCACTGTGGCTGGTGCCGTGGGCGCTGTATCTGTCCATCGTCAACGTGGGCCAGACCTGGTACGGGTTCGGCTGGGAGTCCCTGCTGCTGGAGACGGGCTTCCTCGCCGTGTTCCTCGGCAACGACGAGGTGGCCCCGCCGGTCCTTGTGCTCTTCCTGATGCGCTGGATCCTGTTCCGGGTCGAGTTCGGCGCGGGCCTGATCAAGATGCGGGGCGACGCCTGCTGGCGGAAGCTGACGTGTCTCTACCACCACCACGAGACCCAGCCGATGCCCGGCCCGCTGAGCTGGTTCTTCCACCATCTGCCGAAACCGCTGCACCGGGTGGAGGCGGCGGCCAACCACTTCACCCAACTCGTCGTGCCGTTCCTGCTGTTCGCCCCGCAGCCGATCGCGACGGCGGCCGCGTGCCTGATGATCCTGACCCAGCTGTGGCTGGTGCTGTCGGGCAACTTCGCCTGGCTGAACTGGATCACCGTCGTCCTGGCCGTATCCGCGCTCGAACTGCCCGCCGGCCACCGGTCGGCCCCCGCGACCCCGCTCTGGTACGAGATCGTGGTCCTCGCCGCGGCCGCGCTGCTGCTGTTCCTCAGCTACCGCCCGGTGGTCAACATGCTCTCCCGCCGCCAGGTGATGAACCGCTCCTTCGATCCGCTGCACCTGGTCAACACCTACGGCGCGTTCGGCAGCGTGAGCCGGATCCGCTACGAGGTGGTGATCGAGGGCACGCTCGACGACGTGCCGCGCGAGGGCTCCGACTGGCGGGAGTACGAGTTCAAGGGCAAGCCCGGCGATCCCCGGCACTGGCCGCGCCAGTTCGCCCCGTACCATCTGCGCCTGGACTGGATGATGTGGTTCGCGGCGCTCTCCCCCGCCTATGCCGGGGCGTGGTTCGCCGCCCTGGTGGAACGGCTGCTGGAGAACGACCGCGACACGCTGAAGCTGCTGCGCCGCTCCCCGTTCCCGCCCGACGAGCCCCCGCGCCACATCCGCGCCCGCCTCTTCCGCTACCGCTGCACCACCTGGCGGGAGCTGAGGGAGACGGGCGCGTACTGGCATCGGACGTACGTGCGGGAGTATCTGCCGCCGACGCGGCTGGCGGGGTCGGCTCAGAGGTCGTAGACCCGGACGGCGGTGGTCTCGAAGATCTCGGCGTGCGCCCCCGGGTCGGTCAACTGCCGTGCGACGTCCAGGACTTCACGATAGGAGGCGGTGGGCGTGCACACCGGCCAGTCCGAGCCGAACATCAGCCGGGCCGGCCCGAAGGCCTCGAGCACCGTGTCCGCGTACGGCCGCAGGTCGTCGGCGGTCCAGGACGCGGGGTCGGCCTCGGTGACCATGCCGGAGAGCTTGCAGACCGTGTTGGGCAGCGCCGCGAGGGCCCGGACGTGGGACGCCCAGGGTTCCAGCGCGGCGGAGGCGATCGGCGGCTTGCCCAGGTGATCGAGGACGAAGGTGAGTCCGGGCAGGGCGGCGGCCGCCTCGACACAGGCCGGGAGCTGGTGGGGCAGCACCACCAGGTCGTGGACGAGGCCGGCGGCGGCGAGGGCGGTGAGCCCGCGGTGCACGTCCGCCCGCAGCAGCCACCGCGGGTCCGGCTCGCCCTGGACCTGGTGGCGGATGCCCTTGAGGTACCGGCCGCCGGGCAGCTCCCGCAGCCGGGCCAGTTCGTCGGCGATGTCCGCGCGGGTGAGGTCGGTCCAGCCGACGACACCCGCGATCAGGTCGTTCGCGGCCGCGAGGGCGAGGAACTCGGGGGTCTCCTCGGCCACGGTGACCGTCTGGACGAGGACCGTACGGTCGACTCCGGCCGCGCGGGCCTCCGGTGCCAGGTCGTCGACGGTGAAGTCCCGCCGGAGCGGGCTGCCTTCGGCGATCCAGTCCTGGTCCCGTACCGACAGGTCCCAGACGTGGTGGTGCGCGTCGACGGTCACGGCAGCTCCCAGACGACGGGCAGGCCGGCGGCGGCGCCCTCGTCGGAGTAGTCGTGCACCACGTCGAGCAGCTCGGCCATCCGTGCCTGCCACACGACGTTGACCGGAAGCTTCTCCAGCTCGGCGAGGAGCCGCGGGTAGTCCTCGCACTCCAGGACATGGAACAGATCGGTCCCGCTGCGCCAGATCGTCCAGGAGGTGGCGCCGGCGGCGCGGATGGCGTCCGTCAGTTCCTTCGGCACCTCCCGGTGCGCGGCCTCGTACGCGGCGACGCGGTCGGCGCGGACCCTGGTGTGCAGGGCGACCCTCATGACGGCTCCTCGGGGGGAAGCAGACCCGCGTCCCGCAGCTCCTGCCAGAAGGCGGTGGGGACGGGGGTCGCGAACTGTTCGGCGCAGTCCCGCACCTCGGCCGCCGAGCGGGTGCCGACCAGGACGCTCGCCACGGCCGGGTGGGCGGCACAGAACGCCAGGGCGGCGGCGCGCAGGGTGATGCCGTGCCGGTCGGCGATCTCCTTCATGCGCTGGGCCCGGTCCAGCAACCCGGCCGGCGCCTGCGCGTAGTCGAACGTGGCGCCGGGCCGGGGGTCGGCCAGCAGACCGGAGTTGAAGGCGCCCCCGACGACCACCGACACACCCCGCTCGACGGCGGCGGGCAGCAGCTCGGCCCGGGCCCGCTGGTCGAGCAGCGTGTACCGGCCCGCGCACAGCACCACGTCGACGTCCGTGTCACGGACGAAGCGCGTGAGCATCTCCGCCTGGTTCATTCCGGCGCCGATCGCCCCGACGACGCCCTCCGAGCGCAGCTTCTCCAGCGCCGGGTAGCCCTCGTGGAAGGCCTGTTCGGCGTGGTCGTCGGGGTCGTGGAGGTAGACGACGTCCACGCGGTCGAGGCCGAGCCGTTCCAGGCTGGCCTCCAGGGTGCGGCGTACGCCGTCGGCGCTGAAGTCCCATACGCGGCGGTGCGTGGCGGGCACGGCGAAGCCGTCGGCCAGGTCGTCGCCGCCCCGGTCCGTGGCTTCGAGACGGCGGCCCACCTTGGTCGAGACCGTGTACTGCGAGCGGGGGTGCTCGCGCAGGGCCGCGCCGAGGCGGCGTTCGGACAGGCCGAGGCCGTAGTGCGGCGCGGTGTCGAAGTAGCGGATGCCCTGCTGCCAGGCGGCGGCCACCGCCTCGTGCGCCTGCTCCTCGCCGACCTCGGTGAAGAGGTTGCCGATGACGGCGGCGCCGAAGGCGAGCGGACTGACCGGGACGCCGCTGCGCCCGAGCGTGTTCACCGGCCCACCGGCCGCAGCCGCAGGCCCTGCATCCCGCCGTCGACGGCGAGGGAGGTGCCGGTGGTGGCGCCGGACAGGGGGCTCGCCAGATAGGCGATGGCGCCCGCGACCTCGTCGGCGCCGACCAGCCGGCCGGTGGGCTGGCGGGCCTCCAGGGCGGCGCGCTCGGCGGCCGGGTCGTCGGCCGCGTCGAGCAGCCGGCCGACCCACGGGGTGTCCGCGGTGCCGGGATTGACGCAGTTGACGCGGATGCCCTCGCGTACGTGGTCGGCGGCCATGGCGAGGGTCAGCGAGTACACCGCGCCCTTGGTCGCGCTGTAGAGCGCGCGCTGCGGCAGGCCGGCGGTGGCGGCGATGGAGCACGTGTTGACGATCGCCGCGTGCGAGGAACGCCTGAGGTGGGGCAGCACGGCGCGGGCCGTGCGGACCATGCCGACGACGTTGACGTCGAGGACCCGGTGCCATTCGGCGTCCTCGTTGTCCTCGACGGTGCCCTGGGCGCCGACACCCGCGTTGTTGACCAGGATGTCCAGCCCCCCGAGGTCGGCGACGGCGGCAGCGACCGCCGCCCGCACGGAGGCGTCGTCGGTGACGTCGGCGAGATATCCGAGCAGGGGCTTGTCCACGCCCGACGGGTCCAGGTCGAGGACGGCGACCCGGGCGCCGCGCTCGGCCAGGAGCTGCGCGGTCGCCCGGCCGATGCCGGAGCCACCCCCCGTCACCAGGGCAGTCAGCCCTTCGAAGTCGCTCACGCCGCCTTCTCCTTCCGGATCGCGAGGTCGGCGGCCCGGAAGTCGCCGGCGGGATACGTGCCGCATATTTATCAGACCACTTCCGCTCCACAACACCCCCCGGGTAGCTTTTTGGCGAGTTGCGGGCCCAAGTGGTCCGACCACATCGGTGGGGATCGCGGCGCCGGCGACAGGAGAGGCCACGTGGAAGACACCCCGAGCAGCGGGACCGCCGTCCCGAAGGGCACGGTGACACAGCGCGCCATCGAGCGGATCAAGGCGATGATCACCGACGGGTCGCTGGAGCCCGGCCAGCGGCTGCCGACCGAGCGCGATCTCGCGGTCGAGCTGGGCATCTCCCGCAGCTCGATGCGCGAGGCGATCCGGGCGCTCACGGTGCTGGGGGTGCTGGAGGCGCGGCACGGTTCCGGGATCTACGTCACCGCGCTGAAGGCGGGGGATCTGCTGGAGACGTTCGGAGTGGTGGCCGATCTGTCGCGGGGGCCGCGTCTGGTCGAACTGCTCCAGGTGCGCCGGATCCTGGAGTCGACGGCCACCGCACTGGCCGCGGCCCGCATCACCCCGGAGCAGCTGGCCGTCGTGGAGGGTCACCTGGCGGCGATGAACGCGACGGACGACCCGGAGGAGATCCTCGCGCACGACCTCGAGTTCCACCGGGTGATCGCGGAGGCGGCCGGCAACGAGACGATGGCGGCGATCCTGGAGGGCCTCTCCTCACGCACCTTCCGGGCCCGCGTCTGGCGCGGCTACCAGGAGGAGGGCGCCTTCGCCCGGACCCGCCGCGAACACGCCGCGATCCATCGCGCGCTGGCCGCCCGTGACCCGGAGGCCGCCCGGGCGGCGGCGGCCGCGCACGTCGGCGAGGTGGAGGAGTGGCTCAGGGGGCAGGTGGGGCCCTGAGTCACCGCCGCCTCTCGACGCGGGACTTCCGGCGGGGCAGAGTTCTCCTACGTACTCGCCAGTAGTGCATGCACACCGAGGGAGCTGCCTGTGACCAGCTGGGTCGGCCGGACCGCCGTCGAGATCGCCGCCGCCGTACGCGCGAAGGAGGTCACGCCCTGTGAGGTGGTGGCCGAGCATCTCGCGCGGATCGAGCGGCTGGACGGCCGGATCGGAGCGTTCCGCACGGTGCGGGCCCGAGCGGCCCTGGCCGAGGCCGACGCGCTGGCCGCCCGGGGCGACCTGGCCGCACTGCCACTGGCCGGGGTGCCGGTGGCGGTCAAGGACAACCTCGGCGTGCGGGGCGAGTCGACCCGGGTCGGCTCGGCCGCGACCCCGGACACCCCGGCCGACGCCGACCATGTCACGGTGGCCCGGCTGCGGGCGGCCGGTGCGGTGGTCGTGGGCCTGACCAACGTGCCGGAGCTGTGTGTCTTCGGCACCACGGAGGGCGTGCACGGCACCGCCCGCAACCCCTGGGACACCTCCCGCACGGCGGGCGGCTCGTCGGGCGGCAGCGCGGCCGCGGTCGCCGCGGGGCTGGTGCCGATCGCCCTCGGCAACGACGGCATGGGCTCGCTGCGCATCCCGGCGGCCAACTGCGGCCTGGTGACCATCAAGCCGGGGCACGGGGTGGTGCCGGCCGGGATCGGCGAGGGTGACTGGTTCGGGATGTCGGAGAACGGTCCGCTGGCGACGACGGTGGAGGACGCGCGGCTGATGCTGTCGGTCCTCGCGGACACCGACGTCGTGGCGGCCGGGGAGCCCGGTGCGCTGAAGATCGCCGTCTCCGTGCGCAGCCCGCTGGCCGGAGTCACGGTGAGCAAGCCGTACACGGGCGCCGCGCGGGACGCGGCCGGGGTGCTGGTCCGGGCGGGGCACCATGTGGAACGGGCCGAACCGCCGTATCCGCTGTCGCTGGGCGTCACGTCGCTCGCGCACTGGACGGCGGGCACGGCGGTGGACGCGGCGAGCCTCGACCCGCGGCTGCTGACCCGGCGCACCCGGGTGCACGCGGCCGTCGGCCGGCGCTTCCTGTCCGGGGTGCGGGGCGGCTCGGCGCGGGACGCGCTGCGCCGACGTCTCGAGCCGTTCTTCGCGGAGTACGACGTGCTGCTCACTCCGGCGCTGGCGCGACGCTCACCGAAGTCGGTGCCGTGGCACGAGCGGGGCTGGCTGCGCAACGTCCTGGTGAACACGAACTACTCGCCGCTGACGCCGCCGTGGAACCTGACCGGCTGGCCCGCCATGGCGGTTCCCTTCGGCACCCTGCCGTCCGGTGCTCCCACCGCGGTACAGCTGGTGGGCCTGCCGGGGCGGGAGGGCGAACTGCTCCGGCTGGCCGAGCAGTTGGAGAGCCTGCGTCCGTGGAGTCGGACGGCTCCGCTCGACTGAGCAAAAGAGCGGGCCCGGCGTGGGCGTGCCTGGCGCACACCCAGGCCGGGCGACCGCGAGCGGTCAGTCCACGCTGGGCAGGATGTGGGGCTCGGCGAGGTCCTCCTCGTAGCCCGCCAGGCGGATGGGGGCGGAGCGGGCCCACACGTCGAGGCTGCCGATCTCGCCGGGCCGGCGGCCGGCCCGCTCCGGGCGTTCCTTGGGACGTTGCTCGCGATTCGTCTTCTCCGGTGTCACCGCGCACTCCTTATGTGTCGGGTCACCCTCGGGGCGTGCCGGCCAGTCTGCGGTCCGGCGCCTGACGCTCCCTCGGGGCTGGCTCAAGTCGGTCGAGGACGCGGTGGCGCCGGCAACTTCTTGGAGGGCGAGCCGTTGTGAAGCGGCCTGTCCCATGACGGACCGTGGGTGTGGGTGGCACTCCGTACTGCTGTCCGTCCGCTACACATTAACCAAATGAGCGGGTGGCCGCTCGATAGGGCTGAAAATTTGGGGTAACCATGGCAAGTCACCCGTATGTCACCGCAGGTGAATTGAACCTTTTTCCACCCTGATGCACCTTTTTAATTCACCCGTCCGGGGGATATTGCTGGGCGTGGCGGACCAGGGAGGCCGCGCATTCGCCCGTGAGTTCGTCGCGCAGTTCAAGTGCCGTTCGTCCGGTCGCAAGCAGGCCATGGTCTGCTTGCGACCGGCAACGGCGGTCTCGCGGAAGGACTGACGCATGGAGCTGCGCAGCGTCGAGGAGCTGATGGACCTGCTGTACGCCTGCCGGGGCGTGCGGGACGCCCCGGACCGCGGTGTGCCCGGCGTCGACCTGCACGATCACGCGCTCCAGACGGCGGCACTGCTGCGCCGCGGTCGCCCCGCCGACAAGGAGCTCCAGCTCACCGGGCTCGTCCACCCCATCGGTCATCTGCTGTGCCCCGGCGACGCCACCGGCCGGCCGGAACGGGCCGCCGACGCCGTACGCCCCCTGCTCGGCCCCCGCGTCTCCCGTCTCGTCCAACTGCACCCCTGGCACGAGCCCACCGCCGACGACGATCTGCTCAGCCTGCGCCAGGCCGACGAGGACGGCCGGGTGGCCGGGTTCGACGCGGGCGTGCTGGAGGACTGGCGCACGGTGCTGGAACTGGTGGCGGCACGGAACTCGCGCCTCGGGGCTGTCGACTGACGCCCCGTCATGAGACCGTACGCCGATGACGTCGTCGTACGGGTTGCGGGGCAGGGCCGCCGTCGTCACGGGGGCCACGCGCGGGATCGGCTGGGCGGTGGCACGGGCGCTCGCCGACGCCGGGGCGCGGGTGTGCGTCAGCGCGCGGGATCCGGACCGGGTACGCCGCGCGGCCGGGGAGCTGGACGGCGTCGGACTGGCCGGCGACGTCGGGGACCCCGGGCATCCCCGGAAGCTGACGGAGCTGTGCCTGGACGCGTTCGGCCGGCTGGACGTGCTGGTCAACAACGCGGCGACCAACCAGCCCTACGGACCGCTCATGGACGCCGATCCCGGCGCCTGGCGGGAGGCGTTCACGGTGAACGTCGAGGCACCGCTGCGGCTGGTGCAGTGCGCGTGGCGGGGCTGGATGCGTGAGCACGGCGGGGTGGTCGTCAACATCTGCACGGAGGGCGCGGGACACGTAGGCCCCGACGTCGGCGCCTACGGCACCAGCAAGGCGGCCCTCCTCCACCTCACCCGGCAGCTCGCGGGCGAACTGGGCCCGGGAGTGCGGGTGAACTCCGTCTCCCCCGGCCTGGTACGGACCGAGATGGCCCGCTTCGTATGGGAGCCGGGAGAGGGGGAGATAGCGGCGGCCCTGCCGCTGGGCCGGATCGGGGAACCGGAGGACGTGGCACGAGCGGTGGTCTGGCTGTGCTCCGAAGAGGCGAAGTGGATCACAGGGGCGGACCTGCTGGTGGACGGCGGCACGAGTGTGCGCCGGGCACGCATCGCCCCCCAGGGGGCGCGGGGAACCGCGCGACCGGCCCCCACGACCCCCACCCGACCACCGGCGTAGAACGGCCCTACCACTTACCGGGGGCGTAGTCCTTCAGGAACACCCCGTACAGATCCTCACCCTGCTCGCCGCGCACGATCGGGTCGTAGACGCGGGCCGCGCCGTCGACCAGGTCGAGCGGGGCGTGGAAGCCCTCCTCGGCGAGGCGCAGCTTGTCGTAGTGCGGGCGCTCGTCGGTGATCCAGCCGGTGTCGACCGAGGTCATGAGGATGCCGTCGGCCTGGAACATCTCCTGGCCGCTGGTGCGCGTCACCATGTTCATCGCGGCCTTGGCGGCGTTGGTGTTGGGGTGGCCGGCGCCCTTGTAGCCACGGCCGAAGACGCCCTCCATCGCCGAGACGTTGACGACGTACGCGCGGCCGCTGGTCGCCTTCCCGGCTGCGTCGGCCATGGCCGGACGGAGCTTGCTGATCAGGATGAACGGCGCCGTGTAGTTGCACAGCTGGGTCTCGAGGAGCTCCACCGGGGAGATCTGCTCGATCGTCTGCACCCAGGTGTTGGTGTCGACGACGTCGGGGACCAGACCGCCCGCGTCGATGGCGGTGCCGTCGAGGTGCCGGGCGATGCTGGCGTTGCCCGCGACCAGGGCGAGGTCGGCGACCTGCTGGGCGTCGATCCCGGAGATTCCGGCGGGCAGGGTGGCCAGCCCGTCGACCGCGCCGGAGCCGAAGGCGCCGATGACATGGTGGGCGGGCAGCTCGCCGGCCGGCAGCGGCGCGCTCTCTCCGTCGACCAGGGCGGCGTAGGCGGAGGGCAGTCGCCGTACGGTCTGCGTCGCGTTGTTGACGAGGATGTCGAGGGGGCCCGCCTCGGCGACCTGGTCGGCGAGGGCCACGGCCTGCGCCGGGTCGCGCAGGTCGATGCCGACGACCTCCAGGCGGTGCATCCAGTCGCCCGAGTCGTCCATGGCCTTGAAGCGGCGGATGGCGTCCTTGGGGAAGCGGGTCGTGATCGTCGTGTGCGCGCCGTCCCGCAGCAGCCGCAGCGCGATGTACATGCCGATCTTGGCGCGGCCGCCGGTGAGCAGGGCACGCTTGCCGGTGAGGTCGGCGCGCACGTCGCGCTTGTCGCGGTTCAGGCGGGCGCACTCGGGACAGAGCTGGTGGTAGAAGTAGTCGACCTCGACGTACCGGGTCTTGCAGGTGTAGCAGGAGCGCGGGCGCTGGAGTATCCCGGCGATCCGGCCCTCCTCGGTGACCGAGGACGGCAGGATGCCCTCGGTCTCGTCGTCGATGCGCTGGGCGGAGCCGGTCGCGGTGGCCTCGGTGACCGCCTTGTCGTGGGCGGTCTTGGCGGCCCGGCGGTCCTGGCGGCGGCGCTGCTTCACGGTGCGGTAGACGCCGGCGGTGGCCCGGCGCACGGCGATCGCGTCGGGGTGGTCGACGTCCAGCCTGTCGAGCTCGTCCAGCACGGCGAGGCAGACGGCGAGCCGCTCCGGGTCGATGCCGGGCCCGTACACGACCTCGTCCACGACCTCCTCCGTGACCGCCGTCGAGCCGTCCTCTGTCACCGTCATCGCGCTGCCGCTTCCCTGATCACCCGTGCGGCGCTCCGACCGAGTCCGCCCTCGAAGGACGAATTTTACGGAGCGCCCGGCCGCTCCTCCAAACCCGTTCCCGTCAAGAGCCGCAGGCAGTGATGAGCGTCTCCACCTCGGCGGTCAGGGCGCGCGCGAACCGGTCGAGGTCGGGGACCGCCTCGGCGTCGGCGACGAGCCCGTAGTGGATCTGGCCGCGGTAGGTGGAGACGGCGACCGCGAGGGCCTGGCCGCGGGCGAGCGGGGCGTACGGGAAGACCTCGGTCACCGGGTTCCCGCCGAGCTTCAGGCCGAGGCTGGGCAGCGGCACGCTGGTGACGAGGATGTCGAACCAGAGCCGGGCGGCCTGGCCGACCAGCGGGCCGCCGAGGCGGTGGCCGAGGGCCGGGACGTGGTCGGCGAGCAGGGCGACGGCGCCGGCGCCCCGGCCGGGGCCCGCGTCCTTGTTGCGGTCCATGGCGGCGCGGACCGTGTCGAGGCGGCGCAGCGGGTCCGGGTCGTCGACCGGAAGCCGCATCAGGTACCCGGAGAGCCGGTTGCCCTGGGGGTGGGCGGTGCGCGGGCGGCGCTTGGAGACGGGGATGAGCGCGCGCGGCACGACGCCCTCGCTGCCGTCGCCGCGTTCGTCGAGCCAGCGGCGCAGGGCCCCGGCGACGACCGCGATCAGCACGTCGTTGACGGTGCCGCCGGCGACCTTGCGGATCCGGTGCACGTCGTCGAGGTCGATGACGACGCCGGCGGTGCGGCGGGTGCCGGTGGGCGCGGCGGTGAGGGCGGGGGTGGGGCGCATGCCCAGGGTGTGCACGGCGACGGAGGCGCCGATGTCGAGGGCGCGGCCCACGTCGGAGACGGCTCCGCGCAGCAGGCCGGGCAGGCTGCGCACGTCGGGGAGGAGCCCGCGGGCCGGTTCGGCGGGGCGGGGCCGGGGGGCGGGCAGATCCATGGGGTCGAGGACGGCCGCGGCCAGGGTCAGGGCGCGCAGTCCGTCGGCGAGGGCGTGGTGGAACTTGAAGAGCACGGCGAAGCGGGCGCCGTCCTCGTGGGGCAGGACGTGGGCCTCCCAGGGCGGGCGGCCGCGCTCCAGGGGGCGTTCCATGAGCCGCCCGGCCTCGGCCTGGAAGTCGGCGGCGGGCGCGTGCAGCGTGACGTGGTGCAGGGGATCGAAGTCGGGGTCCGCCTCCCGGGTCGCGCCGCCGAAGGCGAGCGACCGGCGCAGGTCGAACGGTTCGGAGCGGTCGAACGGCCGCCACACGTCCCGGATCCGCATGCGCAGTCCGGGAACGCCGGCGGCGCGGGCCGCGAGCAGGTCGGCGGCGTGGGCGCCCGCGGTGGACGACTGCGCCGTGAAGACGCCGAGCGCTCCCAGGTGCATGGGGTGCTCGGCCGACTCGAGGTTCCAGAACGCCAGGTCGAGGGGGGCCAGCAGATCATCAGCAGTCAAGGGCTTGCCTCGCGTCGGCTAAGAGTGGAGGCAATCAGTCAAGCGCGCCCGGGCGATTACGGTCAAGTACGATCAAGCTACACACAGTTAACAGCGCATTAAGTTCAGGACACCTGCTGGCCCTTTCCCAGGGCTATCACGCCGCCCTTCGACACCGTGTACAGCTCCGCGTCCCGCTCCGGGTTCACGCCGATGGTCGCACCCGGAGGGACTTCCACGTTCTTGTCGAGCACCGCCCCGCGCACGACCGCACCCCGTCCGATGTGCACGTTGTCGTGCAGGATCGAGCCCTGCACGACCGCTCCCGGGTCGACCACCACACCCGGCGACAGCACCGAGCGGGTGACCTGTCCGCGGATCAGGCACCCCGAACTGATGATCGACTCACTGGCGATGCCGCCCGCGTTGAAACGCGCCGGGGAGAGCTGGCCCGAGTGGGTGTACATGGGCCAGCTGCGGTTGTACAGGTTGAAGGCGGGGCGCTCGGCGATCAGGTCCATATGTGCGTCGTAGTACGCGTCGAGCGTGCCGACGTCCCGCCAGTAGCCCTGGTCGCGGGTGGTCTCGCCGGGCACGTGGTTGTCGTGGAAGTCGTACAGCTGGGCCTCGCCGCGCTGGGTCAGCTGGGGCAGGATCGAGCCGCCCATGTCGTGGACGGAGCTCTCGTCCTCGGCGTCCCGCTGGAGCGCCTCGATGAGCGCCTTGGTGGTGAAGATGTAGTTGCCCATCGACGCGAACACGTACTCCGGGTCGTCGGCGAGCCCCGGCGGGTCGACCGGCTTCTCCAGGAAGCGCTCGACCGTCAGCCCGTCCGAGCCCGGGGTGATCACCCCGAAGGAGGAGGACTCGCCGCGCGGGACCCGGATCCCGGCCACGGTCACGCCCGCGCCGCTGTCGATGTGCTGGGTGAGCATCTGGCGCGGATCCATGCGGTAGACGTGGTCGGCGCCGAACACGGCCACGTACTCGGGCCGTTCGTCGTAGATGAGGTTCAGCGACTGGAGGATGGCGTCGGCGCTGCCGAGGTACCAGCGCGGGCCGAGCCGCTGCTGGGCCGGGACCGGGGTGATGTAGTTGCCGAGCAGGCTCGACATCCGCCAGGTGGTGGTGATGTGCCGGTCCAGGGAGTGCGACTTGTACTGCGTCAGCACGCAGATGCGCAGGATGTCAGCGTTGACGAGGTTGGACAGCACGAAGTCGACGAGCCGGTACGTGCCGCCGAACGTGACCGCTGGTTTAGCGCGGTCGGCCGTGAGAGGCATCAGGCGTTTGCCCTCACCACCCGCCAGCACGATTCCGAGCACCGAAGGCCCACCACGACGCATGGCCGCTCCCCTCACCCTGGTTGAAACCATGGTTGCCCCCGGCCGGGGGAACTAAGCCTGTTTGACGATCTCCTCGTACAGCCCGACCGTCCGCCGGGCCACCGCGTCCCAGCCGAACTCCCCCACCGCGCGCGCCCTTCCGGCCTCGCCCATCCGGCGCCCGGCCGCCGGATCACCGAGAACCGCGTCCAGCGCCCGCGCGAGGCCCGCCTCGAAGTCGTCGTCCACCGCTACGAGCGTCCCGGTCACCCCGTCCTCGACGACCTCCGGGATGCCGCCGACCCGGGAGGCCACGACGGGAGTGCCGCAGGCCATCGCCTCCAGATTGACGATGCCGAGCGGTTCGTACACCGAGGGGCAGACGAACACGGCGGCGTGCGTGAGGAGTTGGATCACCTCGGGGCGCGGCAGCATCCTCGGGATCCAGTGCACGCCGTCACGGGCCCGGCTCAGCCCGGCGAAGAGGTCGCGGAACTCCTGGTCGATCTCCGGGGTGTCGGGCGCTCCCGCGCACAGCACGACCTGCGCCGCCGGATCGATGTCCCGGACGGCCCGCAGCAGATGGGGCACGCCCTTCTGCCGGGTGATTCGGCCGACGAACAGCACGAACGGGCGGTCCGGGTCCAGGCCGATCCGGGTGAGGGCGTCAGTGCCGTGGTCGGGACGGTAGAGGGCGGTGTCGATGCCGTTGTGGACGACGTGGACCCGGTCCGGGGCGAGCGTCGGGTAGCAGGCGAGGATGTCCTCGCGCATCGCTCCGGAGACGGCGATCACCGCGTCGGCCGCCTCCACCGCGGTCCGCTCGGCCCAGCTCGACAGGGCGTAGCCGCCGCCGAGTTGCTCGGCCTTCCAGGGCCGCAGGGGTTCCAGCGAGTGCGCGGTCACCACGTGCGGGACGCCGTACAGCTCCTTGGCGAGGTGACCGGCGAGGTTGGCGTACCAGGTGTGGGAGTGGACGAGCTCGCGGCCTTCGAGGGCGGCCGCCATGGCGAGGTCCACGGAGAAGGTGCGCAGCGCGTCGTTGGCGCCGTCCAGCGCGGACCAGGGGCGATGCCGCTGGACCCCCTCGGTGCGGCCCTCGCCCCAGCAGTGCACGTCGAGGTCGACCAGCCGCCGCAACTCACGGGCCAGGAACTCCACATGGACGCCCGCACCGCCGTACACGTCCGGGGGATACTCCCGGGTCAGCAGTCCCACTCGCACCCCGGAACCCCCACTCTCAGCGATCGGCTCCCTTCATGGTCACCCAGACGGGGCGCGTGGGGAAGAGCGCGGGGGTCGTGTGAAGCAACAGTCGCCGCAGACGCCCCCGCCGGGCACCCGGTAGTACAGGCAGCAGCTGCGGCGGCGGAAGGCGGTGCCGGTCAGTGTCCCGGTGTCCGCGAGGAGGGGGTGGGTGAACAGTTCCACGGTGAGAGCACGCGCGCGTGCGGCGACGTCGGGACGACCGTGCGTACGGGCCCACAGGTCCAGTCGGCCGGCGGCTCCGGCCAGCGCGGATCCGGAGTTGCCCCGCAGCAGGCCGGGCGCGACCGGATGGCGGGCGCGCAGCGCGGCGGAGAGGGGCTCGAGGTGGCCGTCGAGGACCGTCGCGGCCACGGTCGCCGCGTCCCCCGGCCGCGCCCGCACCTCGGTCAGCCACAGGTCGTCCGGGGCGGCCGCGTCCGGGTCCCAGCACAGCAGCCCCGGCGCGAGGTCGGGGACGCTCCCGTACAGGACGGCGCAGCCCAGCGTCACCGACCAGAGCCGGGCCGCGAGGCCCTGCTGCGCCACCGAGGCCCCGATCCGGTCCTCCGGGGCGCGCAGCGCCCTGGTCACCTTTCGGACACGGAAGGCCAGCGGATCGCCGTGCAGGTCCGGTGCCGCGCTCCCGGGGGTCTCCCGGTAGGCCCGGGCGAGGGTCGGCAGCGCCGCGGCCGGCTCTCCTGGGCTGCCTGGTGGGGTGCGCAGGACGAAGAAGGGGCCGAGCGGGCGGAGCGCGGCGAGATCGGGGTCGAGGTCCACGAAGTGCAGTAGTACCAAGGGTGGTAGGGGTCGTGCTCAGGGGGATCCCTGGTCCGTCACCCGCCTGAGGGAGGACAGCGGGCCTTCAGTACTCCATCGGTAGTAGGACTTATTGCGTGCTTAGGTACGACGACGGGAACAGATCGACAAGGCATCGTGTTGGTTATGAGAGCCGACCGTTCGCCGCGCCGGGCCCCGTGCCCCCGCCTCACGCAGAGGAGCAGCCCATGAGCGCCCTCGCGTTGTCCGTGGTCCTGTCGCTCGTCTCCGCTGTCGCGTACGCGGCCGGGGCGATCGTGCAGGAGCAGGTCGCGCTGTCCTCCCCCGACGAGGAGTACGCCCCGCTGCGCCGTCCGGGCTGGTGGGCCGCAGTGGCGTTGAACGGTCTCGGCGGACTCCTCCACGTGGTGGCGCTCGCCTACGGTCCCCTCAGTCTGGTTCAGCCGCTGGGCGCGCTGACCATCGTGTTCGCGTTGCCCATGGCCGCGCTGTTCGTCGGCCGCAGGGCCGGGGCGACGGCCTGGCGGGGCGCGATCATGGCGACGGTCGGTCTCGCCGGTCTGCTGTCCCTGGTGGGGGCGGCCGACGCGCAGTCGCTGAGCACCCCGCAGCGGGTCAGCGTGGCCGTGGTCACCGCGGCCGCGGTCGTGGCTCTGATGGTGGCCGGGCGGGCCGCCCACCGGCACCCGGCGGTCCGCAGCATGCTGCTGGCGACCGCGTCGGGCATAGCGTTCGGCATGTCGTCGGTGTTCACCAAGACCGTCGCGGTCGACTGGACCGGCGGCGTCTCGACGGCCGACGTCCCGTCCCTGGCCGTGATCGGCGTGCTGGCCACGGCCGGCATGCTGCTGTCGCAGGCCTCCTACCGGGGCGCGGGCCTCGCGGCCCCGCTGGCCACGCTGACCGTGGTCAACCCCGTGGTGGCGGCCGCGGTCGGCATCACGATGTTCGGCGAGACCTTCCGCTACGGCACCACGGGCACCGTGCTCGCCCTGGGCTGCGGTGTGGTGGCGGCGGGCGGCCTCATCCTGCTCACGACGGAGCGCCTCCAGGGCACCCGGCCGGAGACGGCGGCGGCCGGTCTCCCGGCGGCGCGGACCCGGACGGACACCGGTACGGCGGAGGTGTCGTCGGAGGTGTCGGCCACAGCCCCGGCGGTCGAGGAGAGCGGCGGCGCGACGGGCGGGATCCGGTTGCCCGAACAGCCGGGCGCGCCGCTGCCGGAGGACGTGCGGTCGGCGGAAGCGGCACTGGAGGACCTGCGGCTCGCCGGGGCGGCGCTGGAGGCCGAGGTACGTGAGGAACGGCTCGTCCTGGCGCCGACCACGGTCGACGGCGAGGACCGCTACGAGGAGGACCCGCCCGGCGGGGACGTGCCTCCGTCGTTCTACACCCCGCTGTACGGAGGTCTGTACGTCCCGATGCCGGTCGTGGACCGGCATCGGGAGCGCGTCAAATCCTGACGCCGCCGGCCCGGAGATACGCCACCGGGTCGACGTCCGTTCCGAAACCGGGCCCGGTCCGCACCTCGAAGTGCAGATGCGGGCCCGTGCTGTTGCCGGTGGAGCCGGACCGGCCGATGCGCTGTCCGCCGCTGACCGACTGCCCGTCCCGTACGGAGATCGCCGACAGGTGGGCGTACTGCGAGTAGCGGCCGTCGGCGTGCCGGATGACCACCTGGTAGCCGAAGGAGCCGGCATAGCCCGCGCTCACCACCTCGCCCGCCTTGACCGCCTGCACGGAGGTGCCGGTGGGCACGGGGAAGTCGACGCCGGTGTGGTAGCCCTTCGACCAGGACGAACCCGTCGCGTGGTACGGCGTTCCGGTGGAGGCGCTGACGGGCGACACGAGGGAATGGCCGGTCGTCGTCTTGCCGCCGGCGTCCTTGGTCTTGGTGCTCTTGGCCGGCTTGCTCTCCTTGGCGCCCGAGGAGGTCTTCGGCTTCTCCGTCCGGGGCTTGGTGGCGCTCGGGGCCTTGGTCGCGGCGCTCGCCCTGCCGTCCAGGCTGAGCCGCTGGCCCGGCAGGATCAGGTCGGGGTCGCCGCCGATGGTCGTCCGGTTGGCGGCGTAGAGCCCTTGCCAGCCGCCCTTGACCTCCTCGGTGTCCGCGATGCCGGAGAGGGTGTCGCCGCGGACCACGGTGTACATCTCCGCGGTGCCCGCGCGGGACTGAGGTGTGCTCTGCGGCCGTACGTCGTCCAGGGACGTCTTCGTGGCCGGCTTGGACGACGTTGACGGCTTGGCGGACTTCGCCGAGGTGCCGTTCGGGTGGATGTCGGGGGCGTCGCCGCCCCGGCTCAGTCCGGCCCGCACCGAGCACACGGGCCAGGCGCCCGGCCCCTGCCCGTCCAGCACCTTCTCGGCCACGGCGATCTGCTGGTCCTCGGTGGCCAGATCCGCACGGGGCGCGTACCGCGTACCGCCGTACGCCTCCCAGGTGGACTGGGTGAACTGGAGTCCGCCGTAGTAGCCGTTGCCGGTGTTGATGCTCCAGTCGTTGGTCGACTCGCACGCGGCGACCTTGTTCCAGGTGTCCACGTCGGCCGCTTGGGCTGCACCGGTGCCGATCAGCGGCAGTGCCATACCGGCACCACCCGCCGTGACGGTGAGCGATGCCCGGTTGATCCTGTTCGGCTGATACCGGCGGTGCCGGCCGCGTACGGCCATGGGAGATCCCCCTCGACATGCGTCAGGAGGGGCAAAAGTAAGGGCGGCGAACAGGCCATGACAAGGCGACAACCGGCCGCTCCGACGCGCGGGCGACCGCCGGACGCCCCGGACGGGAATCCGGACACGGAACCCGTCAAGATGGACTCAGGACGACACTGACCGAATGCACGGGCACACCCCTGGAGGAGCCAACCGTATGAGCACTTCAGCTCAGATCGGCGTCACGGGACTCGCGGTCATGGGCCGCAATCTCGCCCGCAACTTCGCACGCAACGGCTACACGGTCGCGCTGCACAACCGCACGGCGGCACGGACGCACGCCCTGGTCGAGGAGTTCGGCCACGAGGGCGAGTTCGTCGCCACCGAGACCGCCAAGGAGTTCGTGGCGGCACTGGAGCGGCCCCGCCGCCTGGTGATCATGGTGAAGGCCGGTGAGCCGACCGACGCGGTGATCCGGGAGTTCGCCCCGCTGCTCGAACCCGGCGACATGATCATCGACGGCGGCAACGCGCACTTCGCCGACACCCGCCGCCGCGAGCGCGAACTGCGCGAGCAGGACATCCACTTCGTCGGCGCGGGCATCTCCGGTGGCGAGGAGGGCGCGCTGCACGGCCCGAGCATCATGCCGGGCGGCTCGCCGGAGTCGTACGAGTCGCTGGGCCCGATGCTGGAGAAGATCTCGGCGAAGGCGGCGGACGGGGCGCCCTGCGTCACGCACATCGGCCCGGACGGCGCCGGCCACTTCGTGAAGATGGTCCACAACGGCATCGAGTACGCCGACATGCAACTGATCGGCGAGGCCTACCAGTTGCTGCGCGATGTCGCCGGGTACGAGCCCGCGCAGATCGCGGACATCTTCCGCACCTGGAACACCGGCCGCCTCGACTCCTACCTGATCGAGATCACCGCCGAGGTGCTGTCCCACGTGGACGCGGCGACGGGCCGGCCCTTCGTGGACGTGGTGGTCGACCAGGCGGAACAGAAGGGCACCGGCCGCTGGACGGTCCAGATCGCGCTCGACCTGGGCGTTCCGGTGTCGGGCATCGCGGAGGCCGTCTTCGCACGGTCGCTGTCGGGACACGCGAAGCTGCGCGAGGCCTCGCGCGGCCTGGCAGGACCGACGGCGTCCGCGCTGGGCAAGGCGGAGGCGCAGGCCTTCGCCGACCGGGTGGAGCAGGCGCTGTACGCCTCGAAGATCGTGTCGTACACGCAGGGCTTCCACGAGATCGCCGCGGGCAGCGAGGAGTACGGCTGGGACATCGATCTCGGCGCCGTCTCCTCGATCTGGCGCGGTGGCTGCATCATCCGCGCGGCCTTCCTCGACCGGATCCGCGCCGCGTACGACAACCGGGCGGATCTGCCGAGCCTGCTGTCCGACGAGACGTTCGCCTCGGAGATCGCGGCGGCGCAGGACCCGTGGCGTGAGGTGCTGGTGTCCGCGACGCTTCAGGGTGTGCCCACGCCCGGGTTCGCGGCGGCGCTCGCGTACTACGACGCGTTGCGTGCGGAGCGGCTGCCCGCGGCGCTCACGCAGGGGCAGCGGGACTTCTTCGGGGCGCACACCTACCGCAGGGTGGACCGCGAAGGCGCGTTCCACACCCTCTGGGGCGGCGACCGGTCGGAGGCGGAGGCGTAGTCCTCTTCGCGGGCAGCACGGTGGGCGGCGATCTCCCTCCGCCCACCGTCGTCCCGTGAGGTGCGTCAGGTGAGGGGCGGGCCCGGTTCCGGGCTCGGGACCGGCTCCGGGCCCGGCGGGACCGGGGACGGCGAGGGACCCGGAGGCGGGCCGGGCCGCGGAGGCGGCGTCGGATCCGGGCCCGGCGGCGGCTCGGGAGCGGGCACCGGGCTGGGGAACGGCTCCGGGGGGCCGGGGACCGGGCTCGGCGGCGGTCCGGGCTGGACGGGATCGGGTTGGACGGGGTCGGGGTGGACGGGGTCGGCGTACGGGTTGGTCATGGTGTCCTCCGGCCAGATGTGAGGCTTGGCTCTGGACTCATCCCCCGCGTACCCGGGGCGGCTGCGGCCACTCACCCGGCTGGGCCCAACCGGCCGGTCCCCGGCGACGAGGTGCCGTGGGGCGCGTCGGTCAGAAACGGCCGGGGTGCGCGCGCAGCCAGTCCTTGGCGGCGCGCAGCAGCTCGGGGTCGGCGGCCGGAGCCTCGTCCGGGTGACGCTCGGCCCACTTCACGACGTACGGGCAGAGCGGCGCCACGGGGATGCCCTCGCGCTCGGAGGCGGCGTACAGTTCCCGCGCCAGCGACCCGGCGATGCCCTTGCCCTCGTGGGCCGGCTCGACGATGGTGTGCACCGGCACCAGGGCGGGCGCGGGCGATTCCAGGACGAAGTACTCGATGTGCCCCACGACTTCACCGCCGTCGCCGAAAGCCTCGAGGCGGCCCGCCGCCCGGTCGTCGCGGATCTCGATGTCGCTCATGGGCACTCCCGGTGCGATGCGTGCGATGACTCGGTCAGACCGACACCGCCTGCGGGCTGCGCTCCTGGTCGGAGCCCGGTACCGGCTCCGAGGGGTCCGCTCCGAGGGCCACGATCCGGTTGTCACGGTCCACGTGCACGACCCGCGGCTCCAGAGCCCGCGCCTCGGCGTCGGTCACCTGAGCGTAACTGATGATGATCACCAGATCACCGGGGTGCACGAGATGGGCGGCGGCTCCGTTGATACCGACGACCCCCGAGCCGCGCTCGCCCTCGATGACATACGTCTCGAGCCGCGCCCCGTTGGTGATGTCGACGATGTGGACGAGCTCCCCCGGCAGCAGGTCGGCCCCGTCCAGCAGGTCGGCGTCGATGGTCACCGATCCCACGTAGTGCAGGTCGGCCTGGGTGACGGTGGCACGGTGGATCTTGGACTTGAACATCGTACGAAGCATTGAAACACTCCCGGACCTAGGCTCCCTGCCTGCGTTTTTGCAGGTCAAGGGCTGTTTCCTTACCTTACTGTTCTGACACATCGCCAGACCAGCTCCAGGGACCCGTGAGCCCGTCCAGCTCCCCTGGGCCTGCTGTCACAACGACGGCGACCAGCCTACGCACCGGGCTTCATCTCCCTCCGTGACCTTCGCCACGGGGTGCCTTCCAGGGCTGTCTCTCCGCTTCGCCGCGACCTGCTCTTCGAGGGGGCCCTGTCACACCCCCGCTGGACACCCCCGGCACGGCTCGGCCTGCCTGCGGCGGGCATCAAGGGGCAGGGTTGATCGTGTCGCACCGTGTCCGAGCGCCCGCTGTCCCTCATCCCAGGTTGCCGGCACCTCGCCCTGCGGGACCGCACCGCCCCCGACGACGACCGGCCCGGGACCACCTGGCTCGAGCACATCACCGACGAACAGTTCAACGCCGCGCGCACACGCAGCCGGCGACCCGCACCCACACGAAGGAGGAGCCCCTCATGCCCGAGACGATGACCGCCCTGTTCGGCGGCACCGGCCCCGACTGGACCGCCCGCCAGGCCCCCGTACCTCAGCCCGGCCCCGGGCAGATCGTCGTGCGCGCCCGCGCGGCAGCCCTCAACAACGCCGACGCCTCCATGCTCGCCGCCGCCGACCCCACCTCCGGCGGCACCGGCAAGGAGTACCAGGCCGGCTACGAATTCGCCGGCGAAGTCGCCGCCGTCGGCGACGGCGTGGGCACCCCCGCGGTGGGTGAGAGGGTGATGGGCACGACACCGGGCAGCTTCGCCCAGTACGTCCTGGCCGACCACTGCCACGTCCTACCCGTCCCCGACGAACTCGCCCACGAGGAGGCGTGCGCGCTGCCCACCGGGCTGCTCACCGAGAACGGCGCCCTCATGACCGCCGGGTTCCGGGCCGGACAGTCGGTGCTGATCACCGGGGCCACCTCCAGCATCGGCCTGATCGGCGTACGCATCGCCAAGGCCCTCGGTGCCGGACAGGTCATCGCCACCACCCGCAGCGCCGCCAAGCGCGACCTGCTCATGGGGGCCGGGGCCGACACCGTCGTGGTCACCGACGCACAGGACCTCACCCAGGCGGTGCTGGACGCCACCGGCGGCGAAGGCGTCGACGTCACTCTCGATCACGTCGGCGGACAGACCTTTGCCGCCTGTCTGCCGGCCACCCGCACCGACGGCGCCGTGGTCAACATCGGCCGCCTCGACACGGCCGCCTCCACCATCGACCTCGACGCCCTGTCCTACCGGCACCTGCGCGTCGCCGGGGTCTCCTTCGGCTTCACCCGGCCCGCCGAACTCGGCGCCGTCATCGCCGCGGCCGGCGAGCACCTGCTGGCCGCTGTCGCAGACGGCCGGGTCCGCCCTCTGATCGACACCACCCTGTCCTTCGCCACCGCCACAGAGGCCGCCGAACGGCTTCGCTCCCACCAGGCTCACGGAAAGATCATCCTCACCGTCCCCTGAGACCAGTACCGCGCGAGCCCTTGCCCGACAGGGCCGCACTGCTGCTAACCCGCGCGCCGGTCGGCACGGGGCGACGTGTGGCGCGCGACCGTCGGAGAACACCTGATCACCGGTCCGGCGGAGGGTACAGCCAGCGCCGCAGCAGGCGGCTCAGCCTCGGCATCACCCCATACGTCAGCGTCGGCAGCAGCACCAGGGGGAACACGGCGGCCCGCAGCGGCAGGGGCCAGGCGCCCGTGCGGGGCGTCACCAGCCACTGGATCAGCAGCGTGAACGGATAGGCGCCGAGGAACGTGGTGAGCACCATCTTCCAGCGGGGCGGGGCCTGCACGGTGGTGCCGGGCAGGTTGAACCAGGTCTCCATCCCGGACGTCGACTGCCGCTCGCTGCCGATCTCCGTGGCGACGCCCTCGATCCGCGCGTGCCAGGACGCCCGCTCGTCCGACTCCAGCCACGCGGCGAGCCGGTGCGGATCGGACCAGCGCAGCATCGCGTGGAAGCGGTGGCCCTCCTCGGGGCGCAGCCACGAGACGCCCTCGTTGCCCGGGAACCGTCTGGCGCAACGGGAGATCCCATGCGTCCAGTCCTCGAACTCCTGCTCCCGGCCCGGGCGCACCTCCCAGGTGAGAACCGTGGTGACCGGCTCGCCCCGCCGTACTTCAGTGGTGCTCATGCTCACCACGTGTGCCACGTACGGCACGGGTCATGCCTCGTGGTGTCATGCCTGGTGGTCTCCCCCGCCCTCTGCGAGCGGGGTGACCAGACGTGTGCCACAGCCGTCTCTGGGCGTCGGTGGCGGACCCGGACCGGCGACGCGGCTACAGCACTGTGATGCCCAGCATGCGCGCTCCGTGTTCGGTGCGCGGGCGGTGGCGGCTGCCGGGGGCGAAGACCACGTACGTGCCCGGGCCGTGGCGCTCCTCGCCCTCGATGACCTCGCCGGCGAGCACGAAGTAGCGCTCCTCGGACTCGTGGACGTCGACCTCCGGCCACTGGCTGCCGGGGCCGAAGTCGATGAGCCAGCCCCGGGCGTGGTCGGTACGGGGAAGGCGACGGCGGACGATGCCGGGGGCGACCTCCTCGGCGTCGACCTGGTCGGTGTGCACGACGGTGACGAGAGCGCTGGGTTCGCTGGGTTCGCTGGTCATGGACCCATCCTGCGGGGGCCTCCGGGCTCGTACGAGAGTCTGGAATGACATCTGTGGGTATATTCCTGCCATGACTGTCCACCGGGTCGTCGCGCTGCTCCACGAACCCCAGTCGCCCTTCGAACTCGCCTGTGCCGCCGAGGTGTTCGGCGGCGTACGGCCCGATGTGCCCGTCCGCTACGACGTCCGGCTGTGCGCCGAGCGGCCGGGACCGCTGCGGACGACCGTCGGGCACGCGCTGCTCGTCGAGGCGGGGCTGGAGGCGCTCGCGGAGGCGGACACCGTGGTGGTGCCGGGGTGGCAGCCGCCCGGGGGCGCGGTGAGCGGGGCGGTGCTGGAGGCGGTGCGCGGCGCTCACCGGCGTGGGGCGCGGGTCGCGTCCATCTGCACGGGCGCGTTCGTCCTCGCGCGGGCCGGGCTGCTCGACGACCGCCGGGCTACCACGCACTGGCGCCGGACGGCTCAACTGGCCGCCGCCTTCCCGGCGGTGGAGGTCGTCTCCGACGTGCTGTACGTCGACCACGGCGACGTCGCCACCAGCGCGGGCAGCGGCGCCGGGATCGACCTGTGCCTCCAGCTCGTACGCCGTGACCAGGGCGCCGGGTACGCCGCGGCAGTCGCCCGCGGCATGGTGCTGCCGCCGCACCGGGAGGGCGGCCAGCTCCAGTACGTGAGTCCGCCCGGGGCGCCGGAGAAGACGGACGACTCGCTCGCGCCGCTGCTGGACTGGGCGCTCGGCCGGCTGGGCGAGGAACTGGGCGTGGGACGGCTCGCCGGGCGGGCCGGGGTGTCCGAGCGGACGCTGGCCCGGCGGTTCGTGCGGCAGCTCGGGGTCGGTCCGGGGCAGTGGGTGCTCGCGCGGCGGATCGAGGCGGCGCGGGTGCTGCTGGAGGAGAGCGACCTGCCGGTGGAGACGGTGGCCGAGCGGGTCGGACTGTCGTCGGCGGTGAATCTGCGACGGCACTTCCGGGCGGTGCTGGGGACCACTCCGGGGGCCTATCGGAGGGTGTTCGGGGAGCCCGGCGGTGCCCCGGTGCAAGGTTCGCCGACCCTGGCTCGATCTTGAACGACGAGTGTCGAACGTCCCCTCTGTCGCACCACGCTGTCCGGCGAGTCGTTCGCTGCACCGTCACGCTTCCGCGGCGCGTTCTGCTCCTGCCCGACCAGCCGTGCGGATGCGCTGTCCTGACGACCGGGACCCCCGTCTTCGACCGGGTCATGACAGCCGTGCACGCGTTCACCGTCGAGCACACCGAGCCGGTCATCAGGACGGCTCTCAGCCCACGAGTCCCGTCACGCCACCCACCGCGATGGTCAGGCCGAGGGTGGTCACGACGGCCGCGGAGACGACCGGCAGCCACTGAACGAGCAGGCTGTCGCCGGAGCGCCGGAAGCGCTCCAGTTTCGTACGGGCGCTCACCAGCACGAGACCCAGTCCGACGAGGACCCCGGCCAGGCCCGCGCTGAAGGAGACGATCATGGTCAGGCCAAGGGCCGTGCGACCCAGGCCGATGGCCAGCAGGAGCACGCTCAGCGCCTCGGGGCACGGGATGATCCCGCCGGACACCCCCATGGTGGCAATGGAGCGGAAGGTGGTGGGCAGGGCGGGCGGGTGGTGATGGGCGGCCGCGTGTCCGTCGTCGTGGGTGTGGCTGTGGTCATGGGTGTGGCTATGACCGTGGGTGTGGCTGTGGCCGTCTGCGTGATCGTGGCCGGTGTGCTGCCTCCAGCGACGCCGCAGCAGTCTCGCCCCGAGGATCAGTACCACGGTCCCGCTGGCGACCTCCAGCACCGGCACCAACACCTCCGGCACCACGAAGTGCCCCGCGAGTAGCACCGCCGTACCGAGTGCGATCACGGAGACCGTGTGCGTGAAGGTGATGACCGCTCCGAGGACCACTGCCTGCCTGGGGGTGCTGTGGGCGCCGACCAGATAGGAAGCGAGGAGGGCCTTGCCGTGGCCGGGCGTCAGGGCGTGGAAGGCGCCGAGCAGGGCGCAGGTGCCGAGCAGCGCGAGCAGCGCCCAGGGGGACGACCGGGGCGAGCGAAGGGCGCTGAGCATGGTGCCCCCGCTGCCCCCGCCGAAGTCCGCCGCCTTCTGTGCCGATGCCTTGTCCGGACTCGCCGGACTTTCCGGGCCCGCCGGACTCGCCGGACTCGGTGGCCCGACGAGCCCGGGGAGTGCCATGGTGATCGTGCGTCCCCCGTCCCCGCGTTCGATGCCCGCCGGGCGTACCGGCCGGTGGGCCGCGACCAGCACGTCTTCCTGCACGGTCGTGCGGGCACCGGGGTCGTACGCGTCGGTGAAGGTGACGGCGCGGGCGCCGGCCGGAAGATCGGCCACCGCCTCGACGCTCACCGCGCCCCCGCCCGCCGCCAGCAGTTCGTACGGCGGATACGTACTCCCCGTCACCTCCAGCGCGACGGCCCGCCCGTCCACGCGGACCGCGAGCGCCGAGGTCACGCGCCGCAGGTGCGCGGCCGTCTCGGCGGAGCCGAACTCGCCGTCCCTGTCGGTGTCGACGGCCCGGGCGAAAGCGGGGGCCACCAACACGCCTGGGGTGAGGTCGAGTTGGACTTCCAAGCGGGACACGGTCGGTGTCAGGTAGGCCTGCTGGAGCACTTCGTCGGTCGGGTGGGCCGCGGCGGGCGCGGCGGCGAGGCCCGACCCGGCGGCGGCCAGCACGAGGGCTGCCGTCCACCGGGCCAGGCGGCGTGCGAGGGTCACCGGTCAGTCCTCGGCGCCGTAGTCGTTGCCGTTCTCGCGGTAGATGGAGTGGATGTGGGTGATGCCGCCCGCGTTGGCGCCCGAACCCTGCTGGTGGGCGAACTCGATGGTGAAGGCGGGGCTCTGGACGCGGTAGTAGACCGGCTGGTTGGCGGCCGTGGACCCGGACCAGGCGAAGTACGTCTGGTCGAGGACGGCCTGCGCCTCCGCCAGCTTCGCCGCGGCCTGTTCCGTGTTGAGCGGGGTGATCCACTCGTTGACGAGGTCGAGCAGCAGGGTCTTCTGGGCGGCGGTGAAGGTGGACGCCCGGACGCCGTCGTAGGCGAGGGTCTTTCCGTCCTGGCCGGCGCCGAGGACGATCTCCTTCACCGGTGTGTCCAGGATGGCGGCGGCCAGCTGTGTGGAGTTGAGCGACTGGAGGACCGTGTACGCCTTGTCGGTCTCACCCACCAGCGGTTCGACGGTCGCGCCGGACTTCGTGTAGTACGCCGGCTGCGCTCCCCACAGGGTGGGGCCCAGCGTCATGGTGTCGCCGGACAGCGTGATGTTGACGGCCAGGTGGTGGCCGCCGTACTGGACGGTCCACTTGCCGGTCGCGGACGGGGTGCCGAGGATGCGGATCCAGTAGTGGTCCGCGCCGAAGTCGAGGTCGATGCCGCCCTGTGCCTTCAGGACGCCGTCGCCGTAGGTGATGCCGGTGACCTGCTCGAAACCCGCCGGGCTGAGCGCGGACCCCAGTATGTTCAGGACCGCGGTCTGCTGGGCGGAGGTCAGCGCGTCCATCCGCAACCCCGCACGCGTGTACAGGGCGTCGGGCAGGTTGGACCACTTCGACAGGTTGGCCTGGGTGCGGGTCGCCTGGACGGTGGTCTTCTGGGACGAACTCAGCGTGCCCAGGAAGGTGTTGACCGCGGTGAGGACCTGCGAGGCCGCCGCAGCGGCCGCGTCCGTGCGGTACGTGCCGGCCGTCGGCGCGGCGGCGGACGGCACGGCGGCACCGGAGGTGCAGGTCACGACCAGGGCCGTGGCCGCGACGGCCGTGGCGAGGCGGTATTCGATGTGACGCAGTGACAACGTGGTCTCCCATGTGGGGGACGCCGTGGGCGCGTATGCTCACGACGTATTTGAGGCGGACATGTCAACAGCGGCCCCACGAGCATGCCAGAGATTTCGTCAACAATTCCGTCAACTGATGCATTGGCCGATAATCAACGGCCGGTGACAGGCATCCCGCGACTGGCCGCGCGCCCCTCCGGCATCCACGGGCCGACCGTGAACCCATGCAGCCCGAACCTGGCACGCACCGCTCACGCCCCTCCGGTTGCGTCCCAACTCGGCCAATCACACCGCCAGTTATGACTGAAAATGCCGGTAACTCCGGCACAACCATCCCAAGGCCTCGCCCGTCACATAAGGCAGGAGCAACCAACTCCTAAGCACACAAGGGGGAAATATGCGCTTCACTCACTCCATACTGGGCGCCGCCGCACTGGCCGCTCTGTCGGTGGGGGCCACCACCGCCCTGGCGGCACCCGCCTCCGCCGTACCCAACACCACCCCACAGAAAGTCTGCGGAAGCGGCTACAAGACCGTGAACTCCGCCGCCGTCGGCTCGCTGGGCACCGTCTACCTCGCCTACAACGCCGCCAACGGCAACAACTGCGTCGTCACCATCCGCAACAACCCCGGCACCGCCGTGGACATGTCCGCCTGGATCTACGTCCCCGACACCAACGAAGGAGACGACGACTACGGGCGCTACACCTCGTACGCAGGACCCTCCTACGTCATCGGCAAAGGCCACTGCGTCGACTGGGGCGGCGGCATCGCCAACACCTATGTACAGGTGATCGGCTCCAACTGCGCCTCGCTCAAGGAACACCGGACCACCTACACCCGCTGACCCACCTCACCCACCTCACCCACCCGCCGACCGTCGAGCCGACAACGTCGGGCCGGCGAGCGGCGGGCGGCGTGGCGGTGTTCACGCGATCAGCCTGAGCCGAGCCACAGCCGGTGGTCGTCGGCGGGCCCGCCGTCCACCGGGGGCCCGCCCGAGTTCAGGACCGGCGCCGCCCGATGCTGACGTAGGCGAACCCCTCGCCCTCGCGTGGTGCCCGGGTCCAGGACCGGGTGGTGAAGGTGCGGAGCCTGCCCTGGGTCAGTGCGAAGCGGGGAAGCGAAAGCCCGAGTTCGGTGTGCAGGGCCTCCAACACACGTAGTTCGCCGTCCGGTTCAGTGTCCTGCGGGCGGAACAGCCGTGCGGGGTCCAACGCCTCGGGAATCGTGCCGGAGCGCTGGATCTCCGTACCCCGCACGGTGAACGCGTACAGCTCCTCACCCTGTTCGGCCACCGACAGGTGGAACACGGCCGGGTGGGCACCCGGGGTCGAGCGCCTCGGGTCGCGCCACACCACCACCGCGCGGCCGGACGAGGAGGCGGCCGCGGCTGGGGACAGGAACAGCTTGTTCAGGTACCGGGAGTCGCCGTCGAAGGCGAAGGCCCACGCTTCTGCGGTGCGGCCGACGGCAACCACGGCCCGGTCCTCCCAGAGTTCCACGCCCTCGCGCTCGTGGGGCCCGGGTACGCGCCAGGACGTCTCGCGCAGGTCCGCGGGCGCGCCCAGTTCGGCGCCTTCCTCTCCTATCAGAGCGGGCAGGCGGGCGGGGTCGATCCCCTCGACCCAGACACAGCGGTATCCGTCGAGCGGCCGCCCGTTCGCCGCGGGCTCCGTCAGCCAGGCGAGGCCCGGCGGGTCGAGATCGGGCACCGGCTCGGGAGCGGGTCCCGCTTCTCCGGCTCGCGGCGTCGCAAGGACTTCCCGTCCACGCTCCGGCGTGATCAGCGGGCCCAGGACCGGATCGGCGAGCAGGCCGATCGGGGCGATCAGCGAGGGCCCGGGTGCCTCCCACAGCGGGAGCGCGTCCCGCAGCACTCGCCACGCGGCGTCGGTCGCCCCCCAGCGGGCCGCCTCCCGGGCCTCGGCGACGGCCCGGCCCCACGGACCGGGAGGCGCGTAGCGATGGGTGCCGTCCCGCATCGCGCCCAGGACGGCCTCGGCGGTCTCCCGGGCGGCCCCGCGGGCGCTCATCATCCCGAGCCAGTGGTCGTCCCCGCCCAGCCGCCATTCGCCGCGGGCCGGCGTCATGGCCTCCACGGGCAGAATCTCCGGCAGGTAGCGCGGGTCGGCCACCAGGTACCCGTAATCCCGGGGGCTGCGGGGAGCCAGCAGATGCCGGAGCTGGTTCAGCAGGACGGCACTGTGTGGCCGCCCGAAGGACAGCGCCTCCTCGAGCAGGGGCAGGGCCTCTTCGTACCGTCCGCGCAGGGCCAGCAGGCGGGCCTCCTGCACATGGGCGTCCTGAGCGCGCGTGGTGGCGTTGACGAAGTCGGGTCGCTCCACCCGGTCGGAGTGGAAGCCGCGGTACATGGCCTCCATGTACGCGCGGAACGACGGGTAACGGTCCGGGAATTCACCGCTCCAGCCTTTGTAGACGTAGAGCGCCCACTCGCCGTCCTGGTCGCTGTCGCCGGGGTCGAGCAGCGCGTACGACATGTCGGAGTCCGTCTCCAGCCGTAGCGCCCGTCGCCACATCCCGGCCAGCAGAATGTCCTCCTTGCGCGGGCTGTCGCCGAGACTCTCCTCGTAGAGCGGAGTCATGTCGTACGGATCCCGAAACCAGTCGATGTCCGCGACACCGCCGAGCTGGTAGACCCCGGCCGTCTCGTCCACCCGCCACCCGTCGCTCACGGTCAGGAACTCCCGGTACGAGGTCGGCAGCCGCCGCCCCAGCCGCTCCTCGGCCGCGGCGATCGCCGACTCCTGTGCCCCGGGTCTGCCCGGGCGGACAACGGTCTGTCCGCCGTCGTCCTCGTCGTCGTCGTCCTCATCCGTGCGCGGAACCCACTCCTCCTGCCAACGCCCCAGGAAATCGTGCCAGTTGAAAGGCTCGTCACTCATGGCCGGATGGTGCCATCCGGCACCGACAAGCAGAGCGTTCACTTTCCATCCATTGCAACGAACGAGAGAGGCTTGTTGCGTTAACATTCAAGCCATTGCAACGATTCCATCGCCACTAGCTGGGATTATGAAGAATGCGCGCACTTATCTTGTTGCCCGATAGATGAATGCAACGTAGCGTTTCCATATCAAGAAACAACGAGCCGAAGGCCTCACAGGCCGAGAGCTGCGCGTTCACGAAGAAGCGATCCCAGGGGGCGGATCATGGAGACAGCACAGAGCATGCGGCAGGCGCCACCCGGCGCCCTCAGTACGGTCGCCCGCTTCGTACTCTGTGGCGGCGGAGTAGGGCTCGCTTCCAGCTTCGCCGTGGCGGCCCTCACCTCGTGGATTCCCTGGATCCTGGCCAACGCCCTGATCACCGTGGCCTCCACGCTCCTCGCCACCGAGCTGCACGCCCGCTTCACCTTCGGTACGGGCGAGCGCGCGACCTGGCGCCAACATGCGCAGTCGGCCGGATCCGCGGCGGCCGCATATGCGGTGACCTGCGTGGCGATGCTTGTCCTTCAGCATCTGGTGGCGGCACCCGGCACGGTACTCGTGCAGGTCGTCTACTTGTCCGCCTCCGCACTCGCCGGTGCCGCACGGTTCGCGGTGCTGCGCCTCGTCGTCTTCGCACGCAACCGCTCGCGGGTCCCCGCCACCGTCCGCACCACCCGTCGTTCGATCTGGTGCAGCATCTGGGTGAGAGGCGCCGCTTCCGGGCCGCCACCGTCGCCGCAGGGCCTGCCGCCGCTCCCCCGGCCGAGTCCGCATCGGAGGGTGCCCCGGCCGCGCCCCGGGAGCGCGAGGCACTGCCGGCCTGGTTGGCCGAGTCGACGCAGGAACTACTGGACGCGCTGCGGGAGTCCGGCCCGGATCGCGGTTGCTGGACGTGGTGGGGTACGTCGGAGTCGCCGCAGACGTCCGGTGCTGTCGCCCGGCACCAGCTCCAGGAGGTCGCGATGCACACCTACGACGCGCAGATCACCGTGGGACGTGACGGTGCGCCACCTCGTATGCCCCGAGCGAGGTGACGTCGGGGTGACGTCGTGGCGGTTCCCGCCGGTGGGCGTGCCCGTCGGGGCAGCTCGGCCTGCCCCGATGGCTCCTGACGGATGCCGTCCGCCCCCGTAGCGTCGAGCAGTGAGTATTTGGACTTCCCTCGAACCTTCCTCGGCCACGGTGGATCCCGGTGGCAGTACGACCGTGCGGCTGCGTCTGCGCAACACCGGTGACGTGGTCGACGAGTACCGCTTCGAACCCATCGGTGACATCGCGCCCTGGACCACGGTGGAGCCCGGTTCCCTGCGGCTGTACCCGGGGACGACGGGGACGGTGGAGCTGACCTTCGCGCCGCCGCGCACCCCCGACGCGACAGCCGGCCCGAACCCGTACGCGATACGGATCACCCCGACCGAGCACCCGGAGTCGACAACCGTTCCCGAGGGGAATCTGACGATCTCCCCCTTCACGGAGGTGCGGGCCGAGCTCGTCCCTCCGACGGTGAAGGGCCGTTTCCGGGGGCGGCCGAAGCTGGCTGTCGACAACCTCGGCAACACGAAGGTGACCGGGTCACTGAGCGGCAGCGACAACGGCGACCAACTGTCCTACGACATCCAACCGGGCAACTTCCAGATCGAGCCCGGCCGTGCCGCGTTCGTGAAGGCCACACTGAAGCCTCGACAGATCATCTGGTTCGGGACCAAGACGGAACGGCCGTACACCCTCGCCGTGAAGCGGTCGGGGGTGACGCCGCTGACTGTCGAGGGCACCTATGTGCAGCGGAGTTTCCTGCCCGGCTGGCTCACCAGGCTGCTCGGGATCTTCCTGGCGCTCGCGATCGCCCTCGTGATGCTGTGGATCGCCTACAAGCCCAAGGTCACCAGCTCCGCCCGGGAGTTGCAGGAGGCCGCCGTCAGCACGCTCGCGCCTTCCCCTTCACCGCCGCAGGTGCCACCTTCCGCACCTTCCGCGTCGGCCCCGCCGGCCGAGACCGCCCCGCCTGCCGCGTCGGCCTCGGCCCAGGACGGCGGAGGCGGCGGAGGCGGCGGCGCGGAGTCCCCGCCGGCCAAGAAGAAGACCCCGAGCGTGCTGCCGGCGTCCGACATCATGCTGCGCAACCCGACCACCAAGATGTGCGCCGACCTCCCTGCCGGCGACGACGCCGACTCGGCGGGCCGGGTGGTGCAGGCCACCTGTGACGAGAACACCGACGGCAGCCAGCGGTGGAACCTGGAGGTGAGGTACCCGAAGCTGGGCCCCGGCGGCTCGGCTCTCTTCCAGATCCGCAACGTCGAGGACCAGCTGTGCGTGGATCTGCCGGACTACGGCGCCAAGCCCATCAGGTCGCCGATCCTGGAGTACGCCTGCGCCGGAACGACCGCCGACAACCAGCTGTGGTGGCTCGACAAACAGGACAGCGGCAACTACTGGATCCGCAACTACGCCAGCAACAACGCATGCCTGGACGTCGCCGGATACAGCACCGGCGGCAACGGAGCCCACCTCACGCTCTTCACCTGCTCCAACAGCGACGACCAGGAATGGCAGATCATCCGTCCCTCGGATTCCTGAGACACAGCCCACCCCGGCTCCGCCTGCCCGACGGGTTTCCCGTCAGCCCCTGCCCGACGAGGAGGAGCCCGCGACCACGACCGAGGCCGGGTCGAGCAACAAGCGGCTCGGCGCCGGGTGTGCGGGAGCGGATCCGGGGGAGTTGTGCAGGGACATGAGCACACCGTTCGCAGGGATGACCACGGGCATGGCCGAGGACGCGGCCGCGCCGTACACCGCGCGCACCCGCCTGCGGCTCGGTACCCGGACTCACCGGAGGTGCCATGTCCGCTGACCCGTACACCGGCGAGGCACACCGCATCCTCCGGCCCCGGGGGCCCGCCGCCTGGTGGCCGGCGCTGCGGCGTACACCGATGTCCCTGTGGAACGACGACATCACGGACTACGCGGCGGCGCTGACGTACTACGCGATCCTGGCCGTGCTGCCCGCGATGATGGTCACCGTCCTCGCGTTCGGGCTGATCAGCCCGGACACGGCCGAGGAATTCGTCACCCATGTCACCGCCTACGCCCCGGCCGAGTCCGGCGCCGACCTGCACGCCGTGCTGTCCCGTGCGCTGGGCGCCGACGGTACGGCCTGGCCGCTGCTGGTGGCCGGAGCGACAAGCGCGCTGTGGTCGGCCTCCAGCTATCTCGCCGTCTTCCGCCGCGCCCTGCACCGCATGCACCGGGTCGAGGACCGGCGCTCACCCTGGCGCAAGGCGCCCCGCATCCTGCTGACCGCCCTCGCTCTGCTGGGACTGCTCCTCGCCGGTTCCCTCGTCCTGTTGCTGACCGGTCCGCTGGCCGAGGCGGCGGGCCGGGTCGTCGGCGTGGACGACACCGTGACCTGGGCCTGGTACGTGCTGCGCTGGCCGTTGTTGGTGTGCCTGGTCGCCCTCCTGGTCGTGGTCGTCTTCCACACCGGTCCGGCCCCGGCCCGCCTGCACGGGCGCAGTCTGCCCGGCGGCGTACTGGCAGCCGCGCTGTGGCTCGTGGTCTCCGCGGGCTTCGCCTGGTACGCCTCCGGCCTGAGCGCGTACAGCAGGCTCTACGGCTCGCTCGCGGGCGTCGTCGTCTTCCTCGTCTGGCTGTGGTTGTCCAACCTCGCCCTGCTGACCGGGGCGCAGTTCGCCGCGGAGCTCTCCGCGCCGCACGGTCAGGACCCGGAGAAGCCGTCGTCCCGCTGAGCGCCTACCGCGCAACGGCGGCCGATGAAGCCGATGAAGCTCCTGGTATGTGCGGCTGGTCCAGTCACTGCCCCGTGTCCAGTTGGTGCCATGTCAGGGCCTGGGTGGGTTGGGTTGCACGAGGCCGGTCTGGTAGGCGATGACGACGAGTTGGGCGCGGTCGCGGGCGTGGAGCTTGGCCATGGCGTGGTGGATGTGCGTGCGCACCGTGAGGGGGCTGAGGTACAGCTGCCCGGCGATGTCCGCGTTGGTGAGCCCTTCGGCGGCCATGGCCATGACTTCGCGTTCACGCTCGGTGAGGTCGGCCAGGTTCTTCCGGGCCGCGGGGTGGATGCCGGGCTGAGGGGCGGTGAGGAAGCGGGCGATGAGGTTGCGCGTGGCCTGCTGGGAGAGGAGGGCGTCGCCGGCGACGACGGTGCGGATGCCGGCCACGAGTCCCTCGGCGCCGACGTCCTTGCCCAGGAAGCCGCTCGCCCCGGCGTGCAGGGCCCTGGCGACGTGTTCCTCCGTCTCGAAGGTGGTGAGGATGAGGACGCGGGTGCCCGACAGAGCGGGGTCGGCGCAGATCGTGGCCGTGGCGGTGAGGCCGTCGGTGCCGGGCATGCGGATGTCCATGACGACGATGTCGGGGTGGTGGGCGCGGGTGAGGGCGACCGCTTCGGCGCCGTCGGCGGCTTCCGCGACGACCTCCATGTCGGGGCGGGAGTCGACGAGGATCCGGAAGGTCTCGCGCAGCAGGGCCTGGTCGTCGGCGAGCAGGACGCGGATGGTCATGGGGTGCTGTCCTCGGCGGGAGCGTAGGGGTGGAGGGGGAGTTCGGTGCTGACTTCGAAGCCGCCGGTGGGGCGGTGCCCGGCGCGTAGGTGTCCGCCGACGGACAAGGCACGTTCCCGCATGCCGATGAGGCCGTAGCCGCTGCCGGGGGTGGAGTCGGTCGCGGTGGAGGGCACGGTTCCGTGGTCGGTGACGGTGATGGCCAGCCGGTCGTGGGTGTAGACGAGGTCGACTTCCGCGGTACTGGTGCGGGCGTGCTTGGCGACGTTGGCCAGTGCCTCCTGGACGATGCGGTAGGCGGTCAGGTCCGCGCCGGGAGAGAGCGGCTGCGGTTGTCCATGGGCGGTGAGGGTGACGGTGAGTCCCGCGGCCGTGTGCGCGGCGACCAGGTCGGGGAGCTGGGCGAGGCCCGGGGCGGGCTGGGTCGAGTCCTCGGAGGCGTCGCTCCGGCGCAGGAGTCCGACGGAGGCCTTCAGCTCGCGCAGGGCCGCGGCGGTCGTGTCGCCGAGGGCGTTGACCATCTTCTCGGCCTGGGCGGGGTGGCTGCGGATGAGGAGGGCCGCGGTCGTGGCCTGGGCGTTGGCCAGGGCGAGGTGGTGCGCGGAGACGTCGTGGAGTTCGCGGGCGATGCGCATGCGTTCTTCGGCGACGCGGTGCCGGGCCTCCTCCTCCCGGGTCCGCTCGGCGTATTCGGCGCGGGCGTGCACCGACTCCAGATACGCCCTGCGGAACCGTGCCGTGGAGCCCAGGGCGGCCGGCAGCAACAGCCAGGCGACGGGGCCGATCACGTTGAGGGCGAGCGCGTCCCCGGCGGGATCGGCGATCAGGGCGGCGCCGGCGACGAGGATCACGGCGGCGAGGGTGAGGTTCCGGGTCGTGGTGCGTTCGGTGTGCGCGGCCAGCGAGTACAGCGCGACCATGAGGGGCGCCAGCAGCAGCGCCGTCATCACATAGCCCGCCAGGGCCATGCCGGTGGCACACAGGACCGCGACGGCGGTGACGGGGCGGGGCCGGGTGCGGCGCCACACCAGCGTGGTACAGGAGATGCCGGCCAGCAGCACGCAGGGCCACCACCGGTCAGGGGCGGCCGCGTCGGAGACGCTGTACATGCTGCCCGGGAAGGCGACGACGAACAGCACGACGGCCAGCGCGGAGTCGACCGTACGCGGGTGGTTGCGCAGGTGGCCCTGCCAGGTGGTGGTCATCGTGCTTCCTGTCGGATGTGCTGATCGATCATGGTGCATGGCGGCCCGGCGGAGCGCTCGCGGGGCCGCCCGCCGCCGGCCCGCGGGCGGCCCCTCCAGGCTGTCACTGACGGACGGGGAGATCCCGGACCGGGAGGTCCCGTCGCGCCGCCCCGTCGGTCGCCGCCCCGTCGGTCGCCGCCCCGTCGGTCGCCCCGTCGGTCGCCGCGGCGTCGGTCGTCACGGCAGTGGTCGCCGCGTCGCGGGTCAGGGCGTGCCCCTCGACGTCGACGTGGGGCACGATCCGCTCCAGTCGGCGGGGCATCGTCCAGGCACGCTCACCCAGCAGCGCGAGAACGGCGGGCACGATCGTCAACCGCACGAAGAAGGCGTCGAACAGTACCGCGACGGCCATGCCGAACCCGATCATCTTGATCAGTGTTTCGCCGACCCCGATGAAGCCGGAGAACACCGAGATCATGATCACCGCGGCGGCGACCACCACTCGGGCGCTGTGGCGGAAGCCGGAGACGATCGCCTGTCCGGGACGCTCTCCCTGGAGGTGGGCCTCCCGGATGCGGGTGACGAGGAAGACCTCGTAGTCCATGGCGAGTCCGAAGACGATGCCGACCATGACGATCGGCATGGTGTTCATGATCGGGCCGGTCTGGTCCACGCCCAGCAGCCCGGCGAGCCACCCCCACTGGAAGACGGCGACGACCGCGCCGAGGGCCGCCAGTACCGACAGCAGGAATCCCAGGGCCGCCTTGAGCGGTACCAGTACGGAGCGGAACACGATCAGCAGCAGCAGGAACGCCAGGCCCACCACGAGCCCGAGGTAGGGCACCAGGGCGCCCTGGACCTTCTGGTCGCTGTCGATGTTGCCCGCCGTGCTGCCGCTGACCATGAAGGTGGCGTCGGTGGCCTTCTCGATCGCCGGGCGGTCGCCGCGCAGGGTGTGGATCAGTTCGACCGTGCGCTCGTCGGTGGGAGCGGTGGCCGGTGTGGCGGTGAAGATCGCCGTGTCTCCCGCCGTGTTGAAGCTCGCCGCCGAGACGGACACGACGCCCTCGGTGGCGCCGATCTGCCGGGCGGTCGCGGCCACGGCGGCCTTGGGATCCTTGGCCGACCCGGCGTCCACGACGATGGTCAGCGGACCGTTGAAACCGGGGCCGAAGCCCTTGGCCAGGTCGTCGTAGGCACGGCGCTCGGTGGTCGAGGTCGGCTTGGACTCGTCCCCCGCCGTGCCGAGGTGCAGCTTCGCCGCGGGCAGGGCGATCACGCCCAGGGCCGCCACCGCCACGAGCAGCACGGCCCGCGGCCGGCGGACCACCAGGCGGGCCCACCTGCTGCCGAGGTTCGGCTTGTCCCCGCCGGCGGCAGGTCGCGCACCGGCGCGTGCGGCCCGGCGCACCGAGCGGGCCAGGACAGCGCGGGGAAAGATCCCGAGCATGGCCGGGATCAGGGTCACCGCGACCAGCACCGACAGGGCCACGGTGCCGGCCGCGGCCAGTCCCATCTGGGTCAGCGTCGGGATCCCCACGACCGACAGCCCGGCCAGGCCGATGACGACGGTCAGGCCCGCGAACACCACCGACGATCCGGCCGTGCCCACGGCCACTCCCGCCGCGTCCTGCGGCGCGCGGCCCCGGGCGCACTCCTCCCGGTAGCGGGAGACGATGAACATCGCGTAGTCGATCCCCACGGCCAGCCCCAGCATCAGCGCCAGGGTGCTGGTGGCGCTGGACAGGCCCAGCGCGCTGCTCAGGGCGAGGATCGTCGCGGTGCCGATCCCGACACCGATCAGCGCGGTCAGCAGCGGCAGCCCTGCCGCGGCCAGTGAACCGAACGTGACCAGCAGGACCACGGCCGCCACCACGACACCGACCAGCTCGGTCACACCGCCCGAGGGCTGGGACGCCAGCACCGAACCGCCGACCTCGACCGTCAGCCCGGCGTCCCGGCCCTCTTCGACGGCCTTCTCCAGGTCCTGCTTCGCGGCGTCGCCGACGTCCTTCGCCTTCACCTCGAAGGTGACCGACGCATACGCCGTCGACCCGTCCTCGCTCACCGTGCCCGCCTGGAACGGATCGGCCGCCCGGACGACCTGATCCACCGTGCCGACCCTGCCCACGACCTCATCGACGACCGACCGGTTCTGCGGGTCGGTCACCTGCTGCCCGTCGGGCGCCACGAACACGATCTTCGCGCTCGCGCCCTCGGCGCTGCCACCGACGCTCGCCCCCGGGAAACGCTGCTCGATCAGGTCGAACGCCCGCTGCGATTCCGTCCCCGGCATCGAGTAGGAACCGTCCGGTACGGCCGGCGCCAGCGCCGAGGCCGTCCCCGCGGCGACGAGCGCCACCACCCACATCAACACGACACGCCAGCGCCGCCGGAAGGCCGACCGGCCCAGTCGATCAAGGAAAACAGCCACAGGAAGGGTCTCCACATCCGAACTCGGGGAACCCTTCCAGGCTGTCCGCGCAGCCCCCGCCCGTCTTCGTGTGGCCGCCGGTACGCCCCTACTGCATGCGCAGTAGACGCACCCTGACCGTCCACGACGGTCGGCAGCAGCTCCAGGGTCCATCTGCTCGACGGGCCGACGGCGCCACCTCTCTGGAAATGTTACCGACCGGTCGGTACCGTGCCCGTCATGACCACCGTCGCTCTGGACCCGCGCGCGGGCCGCCACTGTCACAGCACACTCAACTCGCTGCACGCGACGCACTACTTCTCCCCCGACCTGGGCCGGGAGCTGGGCGCGGTCGGCGTCACGCACCCGCGGGCCGTCAACTTCGCCGTGCGGGCCGCCGCGTTGGGGCCCGTCGGGGCCGGCGCGGTGACGGCGACGTTCTACAACTACAAGCACACGCTCGTCGCCCGGCACGTGCCCGCGGTCTGGGAGTCGGCCACGCCCGAACAGGTCCTGGCGGCACGCACGCGCGCCGTCGACTCGACGCTGCGCCGCCAGCTGGGCGCGGACGTGGTCGCGTCCGCGGAGATGGCGGAGGCGGCACGGCTCGCCCTGCGCGCCACCGAGGCCTGCTCGCGCAGCGCCCGGCCCCTGTACTCGGCCCACGCCGACCTGCCGGTCCCCGAGGAGCCGCACCTGGCGTACTGGCACGCGGCCACGCTGCTGCGCGAGCACCGGGGCGACGGGCACCTCGCCGTGCTGATGGCCGCGGGACTCGACGGTCTGGAGGCGATGGTGACCCACACGGCGACCGGCAAGGGCATGTCGCCGCAGTGGGTGCTCGACACCCGCGGCTGGAGCCGGGAGGACTGGGACGCGGCGGCCGGCCGGCTGCGGGAGCGCGGTCTGCTGGACGAGGACGGGGAGCTGACCGAGCAGGGCCGCGCGCTGCGCCAGGAGATCGAGCGGGAGACGGACCGGCTGGACCGCGCCCCGTACGCACACCTGGGCGCGGACGGCGTGGCCCGGCTGACCGAGCTCGGCACGGGCTTCGTACGCACCGCGCTCGCCGCCGGCGCCTTCCCGGCGGATCTGCTCGCCAAGCGCTGACCTCCCGAACGCGGCGCGGGAAGCGGCGGCCTGTCGGCGCGCCGCCCTCGCCCCGCCTCAGCGCGCGACCGCCTCCGTCATCCCCGGCTGGTCGAACTGTGTCCGGTGCAGCTCCGCGTACCGTCCGCCGGTCGCCAGGAGCTCCTCGTGCGTGCCGCGTTCCACGACCCGGCCGGACTCGACGACGAGGATCAGGTCGGCGGCGCGCACGGTCGACAGCCGGTGGGCGATGACGATCGCCGTACGGTCCGCGAGGGCCTCGGCGAGGGCTTCCTGGACGGCCGCCTCGGAGGTGTTGTCGAGGTGCGCGGTGGCCTCGTCGAGGATGACGACGCGCTGGCGGGCCAGCAGCAGCCGGGCGATGGTCATGCGCTGGCGCTCGCCGCCGGAGAGGCGGTAGCCGCGTTCCCCGACGACCGTGTCGAGGCCGTCGGGGAGGGAGCGGACGAGGTCGTCGAGGCGGGAGCGGCGCAGGGCGTCCCACAGTTCGTCCTCGGTGGCCCCGGGACGGGCCAGCAGGAGGTTCGCGCGGACGCTGTCGTGGAAGAGGTGGCCGTCCTGGGTGACCATGCCGAGGGTGGCCCGCAGGGAGCCCGCGCTCAGGTCACGGACGTCGACCCCGCCGATCCGGACGGCGCCGGCGTCGACGTCGTACAGGCGCGGCAGGAGCTGGGCGATGGTCGACTTGCCGGCGCCCGAGGAGCCGACGAGGGCGACGGTCTGCCCGGGAGCGGCGCGGAAGGAGACGCCGTGCAGGACCTCGGCGCCGCCGCGGGAGTCGAGTGAGGCGACCTCCTCCAGGGAGGCCAGGGAGACCTTGTCGGCGGACGGGTAGCCGAAGCGGACGTCGTCGAACTCGACGGAGACAGGGCCCGGCGGCACCTCGCGGGCGTCCGGTTTCTCCTCGATGAGCGGCTTCAGGTCGAGCACCTCGAAGACCCGCTCGAAGCTGACCAGCGCGCTCATCACCTCCACCCGGGCCCCGGCGAGGGAGGTCAGCGGGGCGTACAGGCGGGTCAGGAGCAGGGCGAGGGCGACGACGGCGCCCGGTTCGAGGGTGCCGTTCAGTGCGAGACGGCCGCCGAGGCCGTAGACGAGGGCGAGGGCCAGGGCGGAGACGAGGGTCAGGGCGGTGATGAACACCGACTGGGCGGTGGCCGTACGGACGCCGATGTCCCGGACGTGGGCGGCGCGGGCCGCGAACTCCGCCGACTCCTCCTCGGGCCGGCTGAACAGCTTGACCAGCGTGGCGCCGGGCGCGGAGAAGCGCTCGGTCATCCGGGTGCCCATCGCCGCGTTGAGCGTGGCCGCCTCGCGCTGCATGCCCGCCATCCGGCTGCCCATGCGCCGGGCCGGCAGCACGAACACCGGCAGCAGGGCCAGCGCGAGCAGGGTGACCTGCCAGGACAGGGTGAGCATGACGGCGAGGGTGAGCACCAGGGTGACCAGGTTGGAGACCACTCCGGAGAGGGTGTTGCTGAAGGCGCGCTGAGCGCCGATCACGTCGTTGTTGAGTCGGGAGACGAGCGCTCCCGTACGGGTACGTGTGAAGAACGCGACCGGCATCCGCTGCACATGATCGAACACGGCCGTGCGCAGATCGAGGATGAGCCCCTCCCCCAGCGTCGCCGAGAGCCTCCTGCCCAGGATGCCGAGCGCCGCCTCCAGCACCGCGATGACCGCGATGAGCAGCGACAGCCGGACGACCGCGTCCGCGTCGCCGTGCGACACGATCGCGTCGACGACCCGCCCGGCGAGGACGGGGGTGGCGACGGCCAGCAGCGCGGTCAACACCCCCAGCAGGACGAACAGGGCGATCCGGCGGCGGTGCGGGCGGGCGAATGCGCCGATGCGGCGCAATGTCACCCGGTCGAAGGGGCGGCGTTCCTGCTGGGCGTGCATGACGCTGTAAAGCTGCGTCCAGGCGGTGCTCTCCATGCTCATGGGAGTGACCGTAGGACCTCAAGCAACCTTGAGGTCAAGGTTCTCCCCACATCCTCGACCCCCACATCCTCGACGACAAGGGATCGGCCGAGGGATCAGCCAGCGGATCAGGCAAAGGATCAGACGAAGGACCCGATGACCGTACGCAATGTTCCGTCCCCGCTTCCGCAACCCGCCGTTGGCGCCGTGCGGCGAACCTCTCCGAGTGTGACAGCGGTTCCCGTTCCCCTTCCCCCAGGCAGGCCCGCCCGGCGTGTGCCGGTGCGCCAGATCCTGTGTCTGCTTCCGCTCCTGCTCGTCACCGTGGTCGCGGTGCGGCACCGGTCCGTTCTCGTCGAGGGCTTCGCACAGCTGCGGAGCGCGCAGTGGCCCTGGCTGCTGGCCGCGCTCGCGGCGACCTGCCTGACGTGGGTGGCGGCGGCCGTCACCCGGCAGGGCGCGGTGGTGGAGCGGCTGCCCGGACGGCGGCTGCTGGCCGCGCAGTTCGCGGCGGGCGCGGCCAACCACCTGCTGCCGACCGGGCTGGGCGCGAGCGCGGTCAACCTGCGGTTCATGACCGTGTGCGGGGTGCCCCTGGCCCGCTCCTCCGCGGCCCTCGCGCTGTATCTGTTGGCGGAGGGCGTGGCCCGGGTGGGTCTGCTGACCGTGCTGCTGCTCGTCTTCCCCGACGCGCTGCGGCTCGGCTCCCTGCTGCCCGACGGGGCGCTCGGCCCGCTGCTGGGCGTCCTCGGGGCGGCCGTGCTGGCGGTGGCGGTCGTGCTCGCCCTCGTACGGCGGCTGCGGTCGGCGGTGTGCTCCTTCCTGCGCACCGCCCTCGGCGAGGCGCGCTCGGTGCACTCCCGCCCGGCCCGGGCACTGGCCCTGTGGGGCGGCTCGCTGGCGTTCCCGGTGCTCCAGGCGGCCGGTCTGGCCGCGGTGGGGCTGGCGTTGGGACTGCCGGTGCCGGTGGCGCACATGGCGGTCGCCTACCTGGCGGCGACGGTGGCGGTCGCGCTGGTCCCGATGCCGGGCGGGATCGGCTCGGTGGAGGCGGCGCTGATCGTGGCGCTGGTGGCGGCGGGCGGTCCGGTGGCGGTGGCCACGGCCGTGGTGCTCGGCTACCGGATCATCACGGTCTGGCTGCCGCTGGTGCCGGGCGCGCTGACGCTCGGTGCGCTGGTACGGATGAAGGTCATCTGAGGCACCCGCGAGGCCGCGAAGCGCTCAGGGCAGGACGCTCACGTGGACGGGACCGTCCTGCGGGTCGACCCGGTGCGTCCAGCCGGCCGGCAGACGCAGGGTGCGGTTCGGCAGGACGGCCGTCCACAGCCGTTCCCTGTGCAGTACGCGCCCGTTCTGGGTGACGCGCAGGACGGGGCGGGTCAGTCTCGTCGCGGTGCGCAGGACGTAGGGGAGGCGGTCGGCCGGGGTGACGCGGTTCGGGGCGATCCAGCGCAGGGGCGGGTCCACGAGGAGCGGGACGGCGTCGGCGCGGTCGGCGCCCGAGAGCCGACCGGCGTCCGCGAGGTGGTCGATGCCCGTGAGGTGGTCGAGGACGGCACCGGCGGCATGGGCGCCCTCACGGGCCGCAGTCGCCGCACTCTCCACGGCGTGCAGCACGCTGCCGACGGCGAAGACACCGGGGCGCGAGGTGCGCAGGGCGCCGTCGACGGCCGGGCCTCGGGTGCCGGCGTCCAGGGCGAGCCCGCCGCGCCGGGCCAGTTCGTGGTCGGGGACGAAGTCGCCGGTGAACACGACGGTGTCGCAGGGCAGTACGGCCGTACGGCCGTCGCGGTGCCGTACCCGCACGCCCGACAGGCGTCCGTGGCCCAGCAGTTCGGCGACCGTGGTGCCGGTGAGGAGCGCGGTGCCGTGGCGCAGCCGGGAGTCGGCGGCCCGGGCCGGGGTGGTCTGCGGGCCGGGCAGGTCGGTGAGCATCGCCACGACCGTGGCGCCGGCGGTCCGTACGGTGTCGGCGGCGGCGTACGAGACGTCCTCCGCGCCGACCACCACCGCGCGCGTACCGATCCGCTGCCCGTAGAGGTGTACGGCCTGCTGGAGTTCGCCGGTGGTGTAGACACCGGCCGGGCGGGTGCCGGGCACCAGCCGGGCCGCACGGGGGCGTTCGCGGGCGCCGGTGGCCAGGACGACCGCCCGTGCGGTGATCGTCCCGGGTCCCTCGGCGCCGAGGGTGTGCAGGGCCAGGGGGCCGGCCCAGTCGAGGGCCGTCACACCGGTGCGGACGGTTGCCCCGGCCTGCCGGGTCGCGGTGACCAGCAGCCGGGCGTAGGCAGGGCCGGTGAGGGGATGCAGCAGGGTGCCGTAGCCGCCGTGCGCGCTGTGCCGCGGCGCTCCCCCGGCCTGTGTCTCCCGTTCCACGATCTCGACGCGGCCCGCTCCGGCGGCGGCGAGCCGGGCGGCGGTCGCGAGGCCCGCGGGGCCCGCGCCGACGACCAGGACGTCGACCCGGCGTACTCCGGTCATGTCCGGGCCTCCTCCAGCAGGGCCCGCACGGCGGCCCCGCAGTGGAAGCCCTGGCAGCGGCCCGCGCGGGCCCGGGTGCGGCGGCGCAGTCCGTCGAGGGTGCGCGGCGGGATCGGATGGGCGAGGGCGTCACGGATCTCGCCCCGGGAGACGCGTTCGCAGTGGCAGACGAGGATGCCGTACTCGGGGCCGGTCCCCCGCCGGTCCATCCGGACCGGTCGCAGTTCGCGCACCGGTCCCGGGTCGAGGCCGGTCTCGGTTTCGAGCAGGCCGACGACGTGGTCGGCGATGGCGAGGGACGCGGTCAGACCGGTGGAGCGGATCCCGCCGACGGTGACACCGGCCCGACCGGGGTGGGCGGTGATGCGGTAGTCGTCGTGCCCGGTGGCGGCGCGCAGTCCCGCGTAGACGGCGGTGACCTCCTCGTCGAGGAGTCCGGGCAGGATGCGGCCGCCCTGCGCGCGCAGCCCCGCGAGGCCGTCGGCCGTGGAGTGCGTGGCCCGTTTGTCGTCCAGGTCCTCGGCGGTGGGGCCGAGCAGCACGTTGCCGTACACGGTCGGGGCGACCAGGACGCCCTTGCCGAGGGCCGTGGGCACGGGCAGCAGGATGTGCTGGACGAGATCGCGGGCGAACGTGTCGAAGACGATGAGCTGGCCGCGGCGCGGGGTGACGGTGAAGTCGTCGTGGCCGAGCAGCCGGTCGAGCGCGTCGGCGTGCAGACCGGCCGCGTTGACGAGGAAGCGGGCGCGCAGGGTGCCCCGGCCGGTGCCGATCACATGCGTGTCGCCCTGCCGGTCCACCTGTCGGACACGGCAGTCGAGGTGCAGGTCCACGCCGTGCCCGACGGCCTGGGTGGCGTACGCCAGCGGGGTCGTCCAGGGGCAGATGACGCTCTCGCCGGGCACGTGCAGGGCGCCGAGCGCGCCGGGCCCCAAGTGCGGTTCGCGCGCGTACAGTTCGTCGGCCCCGATCAGACGCGCGTCCTTGTACTCGTTGTGTTCGGCCTTCTCCGCCAGGCGGGGCAGCGCGGCGAGCTGCTCCTCGTCCCAGGCCACGAGCAGCGCGCCGACCGGCTCGACGGGGATGCCGGACTCGGCGGCGTACGCGGCGAGCAGGGCGGCGCCCTCGCGGACCAGACGGGCCTCCAGCGAGCCGGGAACCGCGTCGAATCCGGTGTGCAGGATCGCGGTGTTGGCCTTGGACGTGCCCTGGCCGATGTCGTCCTGGGCCTCGACGAGGGCGACCTTCAGGCGGGGCCGGCGGGCCAGTTCGCGGGCGATGGCGCAGCCGACGACTCCGGCGCCGACGATCGCGACGTCGTACGGCGCCGTGGGCAGCGGCCCCTCCGCGGTCACCGTCACGCCGGCGCCCTCTCCAGCAACGCGCCCACCGCAGCACGGAACGCGCCCAGCCGCCGCGCCGCCTCCGCCGCCGGGATACGGGGCTCGTACACGGCCGAGGGCCTGCCGTCGGGCAGCGCGTCGGCGACGCTCAGGCCGGGGGTGACGCCGAGGCGGGCCAGGGCGCCCGCGCCGAGGGCCGTCGCATCGGGCAGCGGGGACACCTCGACGGGACGCTGCGCCAGGTCGGCCTGGGTCTGCATGAGCAGGGCCGAGCGGGTCAGGCCGCCGTCGACCCGCAGGGTGGACACGGGCGTGCCGAGGTCGGCCGCCGCGGCCTCGGCCAGCTCCACGATCTGTGCGGCCAGGCCCTCGCACAGGGCGCGCACCAGGTGCCCCGGGGTGGTGTCCAGGCCGAGTCCGGTGAGGGAGCCGCGCAGGTCGCCGCGCCACCAGGGGGCGGCGAGTCCGGCGAGGGCGGGGACGAAGGTGACGCCGCCGCTGTCGGGCACGGTGGCGCCGACGGTGTCGAGGTCGGCGGCGCCCTGGATGACACCGAGGCCGGTGAGCCAGCGGACGGCGGAGGCGGCGGTGTACACCTGGCCGTCGAGACAGTAGGCGGTGCGTCCGCCGAGCCGCCAGGCGACACAGCCGACCAGTCCGGAGGCGCTGCGGCGGGCCGTGTCGCCGGTGGGGGCGAGGAGGAACGCCCCTGTGCCGTAGGTGCACTTGGCGATGCCGGGTGTGGTGACGCGTTGGGCGAGCAGGGCGGCCTGCTGGTCGACGACGAGGCCGGTGAGCGGGATCTCCGGGCCGAACGCGCGTGTGGTGCCCACCGGTTGGGCGTTGTCGACGATGTCGGGGAGCCGTTCGCCGGACAGCCCGTAGAGGTCGAGGGCGCGCGGCGCCCACTGCGAGCGGTCCAGGTCGAGCAGCTGGGTGCGGCCCGCGGTGGCGGCGTCGGTGACATAGGCGCCGGTGAGGCGGTGGACGAGCCAGGCGTCGCTGGTGGTGACGACTCCCTCGGTGGTGCGGTGACGTCGTATCCAGGCCATCTTGGGCGCGGCGAAGTACGGGTCCAGCGGCAGGCCGGTGAGGTGGCGCAACTCGTCGGCGTGCGGCTCCAGTTCGGCGCACACGGAAGCGGCCCGGCGGTCCTGCCAGACGAGGGCGTCGGTGAGCGGGCGACCCGTGGCCGGGTCCCAGGCCAGGACGGTCTCGCCCTGGTTGGCGAGGCCGAGCGCGACGACGGGTTCGCGGGCCTCGGCCAGCGCGTGGCGGCCGGCGGCGACGACCGAGTCGTACAGCGCGTCGGGGTCGACCTCGGCCAGTCCGCCGGACGGGTAGCGGGGGTGCACGGCGGCGAACCCGCTGCCGATCACGCCGCGTTCGGGGCAGATCACCAGGGCCTTGGTGCCGGAGGTGCCCTGGTCGACGGCGAGCACCGGACCCGTCATCGTGCCCTCCCTCGGTGATCGGTCGGGTGATCACGATCCGACAGCCTGCCGTCGGGCCACGGGTCCCGTCAAGAGGCCCCCGACCAGCGGCGACCCGACCTCCTTCACTGGCTGATGGTCAGTCAATTCATATGCGCCAAAAGGAGAGTTGGATCGAGCGGGAAACGAGTGTGATGCGTTTCCGGCGCCTCTATAGTGACGGCCGACCAAAGCGATCCCCTCACCCGCCGCCCCATCTGCCGCCCCGAGGAGGGCTGTTGTTACTCCACCCTGCCGTCGTGCCGGTGCCACGCCCGCGGGCGGGTGGCTGATGGCGAGAGACGGAGCACGGCCGGCCTACGACCCCGCCGGGCACGACGGCGATCTGCGGGCCGCTCTCCAGGAGGTCCGCACCGGGCGCTGGCTGTCGATGCGCGTCCTTCTGGAGCGCACCACGGCGTGGTGGCAGTGGACGCGCCGCACCCAGGTGCTGGCCGCGGCGGCGGCCGGGACGGACGTGGTGCGGGCCTGGCTCGCAGAGGAGCCGCACAGTGTGCCGGCCACGGTGATGCAGGCCCGGGTCGCCGTCGAGCGGGCGCTGCGGGCGCATCGTGAGCGCCATCTCCGTACGCACGAACTGTGGATCGAGGCCTGGGACCTGAGCCAGTCCGCGGCCCGGACCGCGCCGCCGGACCCGGTGCCGTGGGTGTGTCTGCTGGCACTGGCCCAACTGGACCGCAAGCTGCTGTGGGAGGAACACCGGGCGGCGCCGCCCGAGCCGAGCCTCCCGCCGGGCCCGTGGGGGCTGCTGGACGAGGCCGGCCGACGTGACCCGCACAACCGCGAGGCGCACCACCGCATGCTCCAGTTCCTGTACACGCAGGCGGGTTCCGGACGGCTGGCCGGGGCGGCGGGCTTCGCGCACCTGGTCGCGGGCACCGCCCCGCCGGGTTCCGCGCTGCACGTCCTGCCGCTGTACGTCCGGGCCGAGCGCTACCGGCGCGGTGGCGGGCGCGGCGCCGCCCTCGACCTGCACTGGGTGGCGGAGGACGCGACCCGGGAGGCGCTGCGGGCGCGGGAGGGGTGGTTCGACCGCGCCGGTCCCGCCGAACGCTCGCCGCTCGACCTCAACCATCTGGCGCACGCCCTGTGGGGAGCGCTCCGCTTCGCCGACGCGGCCGAGGTGTTCGACGCGATCGGCCCGTACTGCACGCCGCTTCCCTGGGCGTACCACGTCCCGGCTCCGGGCGATCACGCGGAGGCCGTGCAGGTGTTCCTCCAGGCCCGTACGCGCAGCCGGCCCGCGGCGCGGGGGCCTGGTTCCTGACACCGTCCGGGTCCCCTCACGCGCCACCCTCCCCTCCGCTCCCCTCCCCCCTCCCCCCGTGCTCCCCTCGTGGCCCTTCCTTCTTCGGAGGTTTGTCATGTCCAGCATCCCCGACCCGGCGGCTCTGCCCGCCGTACCCGCCGTACCCCGTCCCGACGAGGAACAGCGGCTGCGCGAACTCGGTTACCGGCCGGTGCTGGCCCGCCGGATGGGCGGATTCGGCAACTTCGCGATCAGCTTCTCCGTGATCTCGATCCTGTCCGGCTGCATGACCCTGTACGGCTTCGGCATGGGCGCGGGCGGCCCCGCGGTGATGCTCTGGGGCTGGGCGGGCGTGGGTCTGTTCGTGCTCTGCGTCGGGCTCGCGCTGGCCGAGGTCACCAGCGCCTATCCGACCTCCGGCGCCCTCTACTACATGGCCGACCGGCTCGGCGGCCGGCGCTGGGGCTGGTACACCGGCTGGCTGAACCTGCTCGGCCTGCTCGGCGCGATCGCCGGCATCGACTACGGCGCCGCGCTGTTCGTGGGCGCGTTCGCCAATCTCCGCTGGGGCTTCGAGCCGACGCCGGAGAAGACGATGCTGATCTTCGTGGCGATCCTGCTGCTGCACGCCGTGCTGAACCTGTTCGGCGTCCGCCTGGTCAGCGTTCTCAACTCCGTCTCCGTCTGGTGGCACCTGGCGGGGGTGGCGCTGATCGTCGGCGCCCTGTGGATCGTCCCGGACCACCACCGGTCGCCGTCGTTCGTGTTCACCGAGTTCGTCAACGACACCGGCTGGCACAACCCGGTGTACGTGGCCGCGATCGGGCTGCTGCTGGCCCAGTACACGTTCTCCGGCTACGACGCCTCGGCCCACCTCTCCGAGGAGACCTCCAACGCCTCGGTGGCGGCGGCCAAGGGCATCGTGCGGTCCATCTGGGTGTCGTGGATCGCGGGCTTCGCGCTGCTGGCGGGGCTGACCTTCGCCATCCAGGACTACGCCGCCACCCGCGCCACCGACACCGGCGTGCCGCCCGCGCAGATCCTCCTCGACGGGCTGGGCACGAACGGCGCGAGCGCGCTGCTCCTCGTGGTGATCACCGCCCAGTTGTTCTGCGGGAACGCCGAGGTCGCCGCCGCCAGCCGCATGGTCTTCGCGTTCAGCCGGGACCGCGCCCTGCCGGGCTCGGATCTGTGGCGCAAGGTCAACAGCCGTACCCAGACGCCGGTCGCGGCCGTGTGGCTGTCGGTGGTCGTCGCGGGTGTGCTCGCCCTGCCGTCCCTGTACTCGGCGACGGCGTACGGCGCGGTCACCGCCATCAACGTCATCGGCATCACGCCCGCGTACGCCATCCCGGTGCTGCTGCGGCTGCGCGCCGGGGACCGTTTCCGGCCGGGTCCGTGGCATCTGGGCCGCTGGAGCCGCCCGGTCGGGTGGGTCGCCGTGGTGTGGGTGGCCTGTGTGACGGTGCTGTTCTGCCTGCCCCAGTCGTCGCCGGTGACGGTGGACACGATGAACTACGCGTCCGTGGCCCTGGCCGTCGTACTGCTCCTCGCCACGGTGTGGTGGTTCGTGGCCCGCCGTTCGTACGGAACGCCCACCACCGCGGCCTACGGATCGGACCGCGAGCAGGCCGAACTGGCCGAGGGAATCGTCTGAGCTGCGGGATCCCGCCACCGCGACCGGATCCTCGGGTACGAACTCCCGTGCCGGATACGGCAGGATGAGCGGTCGCGCCCGCTCCGCGAACGGCGGGCCCGACCGCACATCCCGGAACCGAACAGGTGACATCGTGACGAGACTTCACAGCCGGCCGTCGGCGGCCCCGTGTGCCGCGGATCGACTTCCCGGAGGTGACCGGTGAACCGCGCCCTGACCCTGGACGACGGAGTCATCGCCGGAATCGCCCTGGCCACCGGCCTGTTGGCCGCCTTCCTGTCCCGCACCCTGCTGCGCTGGCTGGCGAAGCACGCCAAGCGCACGAAGTGGAGCGGCGACGACGTCGTCGTGGACGCGCTGCGCACCGTGGTGCCGTGGTCGTTGATCGCCGCCGGCGCGGCGGCCGCGGCCGCGGTGCTGCCGCTGACGAAGGCCGTCCAGCACACCGTCAACCAGTGTCTGACGGTGCTGCTGATCTTCGTGGTGACCGTGTCGGCGGCGCGGGTCGTCGCCGGGCTCGTGCAGTCGGTGACCTCCTCGCGCTCCGGAGTCGCCGGGTCGGCCACGATCTTCGTGAACATCACCCGGATCCTGGTCCTGGCGATCGGCTTCCTGGTGGTGCTCCAGACGCTGGGCATCTCCATAGCCCCGCTGCTCACCGCCCTGGGCGTCGGTGGTCTGGCCGTCGCGCTGGCCCTCCAGGACACCCTCGCGAACCTGTTCGCGGGCATCCACATCCTGGCCTCCAAGACCGTCCAGCGCGGTGACTACATCAAGCTGAGCAGCGGCGAGGAGGGCTATGTCGAGGACATCAACTGGCGTCAGACGACCGTGCGCGCCCTCTCCAACAACCTCGTCGTCATCCCCAATGGGCAGCTCGCCAAGACGAACATGACCAACTACATGCGTCCCGAGCAGCAGTTGACGATCCTGGTGCAGGTGGGTGTGGCCTACGACAGTGACCTGGAGCATGTGGAGCGGGTGACCTCGGAGGTCATCGCGGAGGTCATGACGGGCGTCGACGGCGCCCTCCCGGACCACGAACCCGCCATCCGCTTCCACACCTTCGGCGACTCGCGGATCGGCTTCACGGTGATCCTGGGCGTCGGCGAGTTCAGCGACCAGTACCGGATCAAGCACGAGTTCATCAAGCGGCTGCACCGCCGCTACCGCGAGGAGGGCATCCGGATCCCGGCGCCGGCCCGCACGGTGGCGTTGCAGTCGGGCACGGTCGTCATCCCGCAGCAGCGGACCGGCGACGACGACTTCGTGCAGGGCGGGATGACCGCCCTGCACGACTGACGGCGGCCGACGGCGTCGGCCGCCGGGTCAGAGCGTGGCCGAGTTCTCGTGCCAGCGCACGCCCGCCTGCCGGCGCGGGGCGGTGAGCGACGGCGTCACCGGGGTGACCGTCCAGTCCGGATGGCCGGGCATCCTCGGTGTCGTCGTGCCGTACAGCCAGTCCCGCAGGAAGCCGGACACGTCCTGCCCGCAGGTGTGCGAGGCGAGGGTGATGTAGTCCTCCGTCGACGCCGAGGAGTTGCGGTGGCGGGCCAGGAAGGTCCGCTCGACCGCGTGGAAGGCGTCCTCGCCGATGAGCTGCCGCAGTGCGTACAGGACGAGGACGCCGCCCAGGTAGCGCTGGCTGTCGAAGAGGTTGACCGCGTTCGGCGCGGCGACCGGGCCGGAGGTCCTGCGCCACTGGTCGCCGCGGGCGTAGGTGTCCTTCATCCGGGCCTCGAAGGTGGTCAGGCCCAGGGAGTCCGCCCAGCCCCGCTCGTAGCGGTACAGCAGCCCGTAGAAGTCGGCGTGGCCCTCGTTGAGCCACAGGTCGGCCCAGGTGGCGGGGCTGACGCTGTTGCCGAAGTAGGAGTGGACCAGCTCGTGCATCATGTGCGAGCCGATCTTCGGCTCCGCCTGGAGCAGGTAGTTCGGCTTGTACAGGGTGAGGGTCTGGGTCTCCAGGCCCGTGAAGTCGAAGGCGTTCGGGTCGTCGGAGTTGCAGGGCAGCAGTCCGTACGTCTCGAAGGGGTAGGCGCCCAGCCGTGCCTCGATCCACTCGACCAGGCCGGGGGTGAGCGCGAGGGCGGGCTCCAGGGCCTCGGCCCGCGCGGTCGGGACGACGTCGCGCAGCGGCAGTCCGTGCGGTCCCCGGCGCTCCTTCACGACATAGTCGCCGACGGTGATCTGCACCAGTTCGGTGGCGATCGGCGAGCGGGAGCGGTAGGTGTACGCGGTCCGGTCGCCGGCCAGGTTCTCGGTGCACACGAGCGAGCCGCTCGCGACGGCCCGCAGGGCGGCGGGGACGGTGATACGGAAGGTGAAGTCCGCCTTGTCCGACGGATGGTCGTTGCAGGGGAAGACGGTGTGCGCCGAGTCCGGCTGGGGACAGATCGCGAACCCGTCCGCCGTCGGGACCCAGGCGGTGTGCGCGAGCGCACGGCGCGGGTCCGCCGTGTAGGTCACGCACACGGTGACCCGGGCCCGGGCGGGCAGCGGCCGGGCCGGGGTGATCCGCAGCTTTTCGTCCACCTGTTCGAAGGTGGCCGTGCGGCCGTCGACGCGGACCGTGCGTATGTCCAGGCCCAGGGCGTCCAGCGAGAGGCGGCTGAGGGCCTGCGTCGTGCGCAGCTCCAGGGTCGCCGTGGCGTCGACCAGGGAGGTCGACGGGTCGTAGGAGAAGTCGAGGTGGTAGGCGCCGACGCGGTAGCCGTCGTTGCCCAGGGCCGGGAAGACGGGGTCGCCGAGGGTCTCGGGACCCGGGGTGTCACCGGGCTTGGTGTCCGTGTCCGCGAATGCCGTGTTTCCCCCGGCCAGGACTGCTGCCGTGCCGATCAGCGCGGCCGCCGGGGCCGTCACTCTGCTGCGATATCTCATGGTCCGCTTTCGCTCGGGCGGCCGGGTGGTCGGTCCGGCCGTCGGATGAGGTCGACGCTCTACCTGCATGACCACGAAAACAGCCGCTTCGGTTGCACCAGCGGAAACATCCGGACATCCCGGCGTGTGAGGAGACCCCTGTCGAGCCGACGCCGGTCACGAGATATCTTGATGTCGAGCAATGTTGCAGACGTGGAGCGGAGCACCCGGTGACTGACTCGACCATCATCTATACGCACACTGACGAGGCCCCGGCCCTGGCGACGTATTCCTTCCTGCCGGTGGTCCAGGCGTACGCCTCGCAGGCGGGTGTCGCCGTCCAGACGCGGGACATCTCGCTGGCCGGGCGGATCATCGCCGTGTTCCCGGAGTACCTGACCGAGGACCAGCGGATCCCGGACGCGCTGAGCGAGCTCGGTGAGCTGGCCAAGACGCCCGAGGCCAACATCATCAAGCTGCCGAACATCTCGGCGTCGATCCCGCAGCTCAAGGCCGCGGTCGCCGAGCTCCAGGCGCAGGGCTACGCGCTGCCGGCCTACCCGGACGACCCGAAGACCGACGAGGAGCGGGAGATCCAGGCCCGCTACGACAAGGTCAAGGGCTCCGCCGTGAACCCGGTCCTGCGCGAGGGCAACTCCGACCGCCGCGCCCCCGCGTCGGTCAAGAACTACGCGAAGACCCACCCGCACCGCATGGGCGCCTGGTCGCCGGAGTCCAAGACCAACGTCGCCACCATGGGGGTGGACGACTTCCGCTCCACCGAAAAGTCGGTCGTGATCTCCGAGGCCGGCTCCCTGAGGATCGAGCTGGTCGGCGACGACGGCTCCACCAAGGTGCTGCGCGAGTCGGTACCGGTCCTCGAGGGCGAGGTCGTCGACGCCTCCGTCCTGCACGTCGCGCCGCTGCGCGAGTTCCTCACCGCGCAGATCGCCCGGGCCAAGGCCGAGGGCGTGCTGTTCTCCGTGCACCTCAAGGCCACGATGATGAAGGTCTCCGACCCGATCATCTTCGGTCACGTGGTCCGCGCCTTCTTCCCGAAGACCTTCGCGCAGTACGGCCAGGCGCTCGCCGCGGCCGGCCTGACCCCGAACGACGGTCTGGGCGGTATCTACAAGGGCCTGGAGTCCCTGCCGGAGGGCGCCGAGATCAAGGCCTCCTTCGACGCCGAGCTGGCCGAGGGCCCGGCGCTGGCCATGGTCGACTCCGACAAGGGCATCACCAACCTGCACGTGCCGTCCGATGTGATCGTCGACGCCTCGATGCCGGCCATGATCCGCACCTCCGGCCACATGTGGGGCCCGGACGGCCAGGAGGCCGACACCCTCGCGGTGCTGCCGGACTCCTCCTACTCCGGCGTCTACCAGGCCGTCCTCGACGACTGCCGCGCCAACGGCGCCTACGACCCGTCGACCATGGGCTCCGTCCCGAACGTCGGCCTCATGGCGCAGAAGGCCGAGGAGTACGGCAGCCACGACAAGACCTTCGAGATCCCGACCACCGGCACGGTCCGCCTCGTCGACCAGGCCGGCAACGCGGTCATCGAGCAGACGGTCTCCGCCGGCGACATCTTCCGCGCCTGCCAGACCAAGGACGCGCCGATCAAGGACTGGGTGAAGCTGGCCGTCACCCGTGCCCGCGCCACCGGCAGCCCGGCCGTGTTCTGGCTGGACGCGACCCGCGCGCACGACGCCAACCTGATCGCCAAGGTCGAGGCGTACCTGTCGGAGCACGACACCGAGGGCCTGGACATCCGTGTCCTCAACCCGGTCGAGGCGACCAAGCTGTCGGTGGAGCGCATCCGCCGCGGCGAGGACACCATCTCGGTGACCGGCAACGTCCTGCGTGACTACCTGACCGACCTGTTCCCGATCCTGGAGCTGGGCACCAGCGCCAAGATGCTGTCGGTCGTCCCGCTGATGGCGGGCGGCGGTCTGTTCGAGACGGGCGCCGGCGGCTCCGCGCCGAAGCACGTCCAGCAGCTGGTCAAGGAGAACTACCTGCGCTGGGACTCCCTGGGCGAGTTCTTCGCGCTCGTGCCCTCCCTCGAGCAGTACGCCGGGTTCACGGGCAACACCCGCGCCAAGGTCCTCGCCGACACGCTCGACCGCGCCACGGCGACCTTCCTGAACGAGGACAAGTCCCCGACCCGTCGCGTCGGCGGCATCGACAACCGCGGCAGCCACTTCTACCTGTCCCTGTACTGGGCGCAGGAGCTGGCCGCGCAGACCGACGACGCGGACCTGGCCAAGGCCTTCGCGCCGCTCGCCGAGACCCTCGCGGCGAACGAGCAGACCATCGTCGACGAGCTGAACGCCGTCCAGGGCAAGCCCGCCGACATCGGCGGCTACTACCAGCCCGACCCGGCGAAGGCGGCGGCGTTCATGCGCCCGTCGACCACCTGGAACGAGGCGCTGGCGTCCCTGAGCTGACGCACCGGAACACCCACCTCCGCCCCGGCCGGGTCTCTCCCGGCCGGGGCGGCCGTGTGTCCGCCGGGGTCGGGGCAAACCGGCTTTCGTGACGGCAACAGCGGCACATGTCGCCCGGACGGGTGGATATGGCATCTTGATCATGCGCCATGCCACCGACAACGCCCCGGAGCAGCCTCATGACCCCTGCCGCACCGTCCTACGCCTTCCTTCCCGGCGCCGCCGACTCGCCGGTGATCCTTCATGTGCCGCACTCGGCGCGGGAGATACCGGCCGGGGTGCGGGCGGGCATCGTGCTGGACGACGGGGCGCTGGAGCGGGAACTGGACCACATCACCGACTCGCACACCGCGGAGCTCGCCGAGGCGGCGGCGCGGCTGGCGGGGGTGACGCCCTGGCGGTTCGTGAACCGGCTGTCGCGGCTGGTCGTCGATCCGGAGCGGTTCCCGGACGAGCGCGAGGAGATGCGGGCCGTCGGCATGGGCGCCGTGTACACGCGGACCACGCACCGCGAGGTGCTGCGGCCCCGGGAGACCGACCCCGAGCCGCTCGTCGCCCGCTACTTCCGGCCGTACGCGCAGGCGATGACCGACGCCGTCGCCGAGCGGCTGGCGGCCGTCGGACGGGCCGTGGTCGTCGATGTGCACTCCTACCCCACCGAACCGCTGCCCTACGAGCTGCACGGCGAGGGACCGCGGCCGCCGGTCTGCCTCGGCACCGACGCCTTCCACACCCCGCCCGAGCTGCTCGGCGCCGCGCGGAAGGCGTTCGGGGAGGCGGTGGGGGAAATCGGGCTCGACAGCCCGTTCGCGGGGGCCTATGTGCCCCTGGAGCACTACGGGAAGGAGCCGCGGGTGAGCGCGCTGATGGTGGAGATCCGGCGGGACACGTACATGACCGAGCCGGGCGGACCGGCCGGGCCGGGACTCACCCGGCTCGCCTCGGCACTCGCAGCCCTCGTGGACGCCGTCAGCGGCTGACCTCCGGCCCGCGCACCCGCACCGGACGGGCCGCCGGGGCCGGGTGACGGCGGGTGGCACGACCGGGGCCGCGGAGACCGCCGCGCCGGTCGGCCGGGCCCCCGGCCGCCGGTGGGCACGCCGGTGGACGCGCCGTCGGCCGGCTGCCGGGGCTGCGGCTCGCGGTCCCGGCCGACCGGGTCGCCCCGCCGCGGAGGACCGTCGTCCGGGGGCCGCCAAACCCGCCCGTCGCCTCCGGCCTCAGGCGCGCAGCCACTCCGTCACGACCACCTCCGCGCCGGTCCGCAGCCGCAGGGCGAACGGGCCGCCCGGAGGCGTGTCGCAGGCGAAACGGCCCATGTCGTCGGCGGTGAGCGGGGCGCCCGCCCGGGGGCCGTGCAGGACCTCGATCGAGGCCGACTGGGGCGGCAGCAGCTGACCCATCAGCCCCTCGTCGGTCACCTCCACGTCGACCGTCAGCCCACCCGTGTGGAAGGTCAGCATCCGCGGCACGTCCACCGCTCCCCGCACCGGGATGGCGTCGACCAACGAGTCGAACGTCAGCTCGGCGATCCGGGCGTCCAGGTCGTGCAGCGTGTAGGCCTCGATGGCGGCCCGCCGCAGCTCGGCGGGGACCGGGTCCAGGATGGCGGCGGCCTGGCGGAGTTCCTCCTCCAGCCGGTCGTGGTCGAACTCCTCGTCGACGAAGGGGACTTCGCCGAAGATGTCGTCCTGCTCGTCCTCGTTCCTGCCGTTCATACCGTTCCTGCCGTTCATGCCGTTCACAGAGCTCCCCGTGCGTCGAGTCGGGCGCGCAGGCGGCGCAGACATCGCTGGCGCATCGGTCCGATGCTGCCGACGGCGATGCCCAGGGCGGCCGACACTTCCTGATAACTGGGCGGCGGCGAGGCGATCAGGACCCGCAGCAGCTGCCGGCAGCGCTCGCCGAGCGCCTCGAACTCCTGCCACAGGAACCGGACCCGCTCGCTCTGCGCGGCCGCCTCCTCCGAGTCCAGGACCGACTGCTCGGGAGTCAGGTCCTCGCTGGCGCGGTCGAGCAGCAGGGGATCGTCGGTCGGGGTCAGCCGCCTTAAGCTCTTGATCACTTTCAGGCACTCGTTGCGCGCGGTGCTCGCGAGCCACGAACCGGCCTTGTGCGGCTCCCGGATCCGCCCGAGATGCTGGGCGAAGCGGAACCACACGGTCTGGTACACCTCGTGCCCGTCGGCATCGGAGAGCCGATGCGCGCGCACGACCGACCACACCAATGGGCTCAGCCCGTCCACCAGCGCTTTCCAGGCCGCCGTGTCACCGTCGACGGCGGACTGGACGAGCGCACCGACATCAGTACGGTCCACGGCCCCACCCCTCGTGTACGGCCTGTCATCGTACGCCGTGGCGGGGCCCCTCTCGGACGTCATGCCGCCCTCACGCCGTACCGACCTCGACCGGCTGCCAGGTGGGCGGAAGCAGTGCCGGGACGTGCGCGCCCCGCACCTCCGCGAACTCGGAACCGGTGGCGAGGAGCCGGCGGGCGGCGGCCCGTGGATCGGTCAGCCGGTGCGCGGTCATGTAGGCCGCGACCAGCCCGGCCACCAGGGGGGTCGCGAAGGACGTACCGCTCCAGGACGCCAGTCCCTCGAACATCACCTGGTCCGGCTTGCCCGGGCTGACCTGCTGCGCCTCGCTCAACACACCGGTGTGGCGCGGGGAGCGGCAGGTGCAGGAGTAGGTGAAGCCGTAGCGGCAGGCCTCGTAGGTGGAGTGCTGGTAGACGTACGGGACGGGGGTGTCGAACCCGGTGAGGGCGCTGGTGAGGCGCTCGCCGGGGGCGTAGACCTTCACCCAGGGGCCGTGGTTGCTGAAGCAGGCGCCGAACTCGCCGTCGCCGCGCAGCGCACCCACCGACAGCACCGCGTCGGCGTACTCGGGCAGTGAGGCGTAGGCGGCGGGCCAGAAGGGCGCGGCGCTGCCGTTGTTGCCGGCGGCCGCGACCAACAGGGTGCCCCGGGACTGGAGTTCCTCCATGAACGCGGCCACGCCGAGCAGGCCGTCCACCCGGCCGTTGGAGGTGCCCGCGGAGAGGCTGATGATGTCGGGCCAGCCGTCCTGGACGGCGTCGAAGAGCCGCTCGCCGAACTCGGACTCCAGGATCGCGCCGGCGTCGTTGAGGGTGCCCCGCACGGTGACGTCGGTGTTCGGCGCGACGGCCGCGACGAGCCCGGCGATGAACGTGCCGTGGCCGACGTACTGCTGGAGGATCCCGTCCTCGTCGGTCTCCCTGACCTGGGCGTCGCCCTCGGTGCGGGCCAGCAGCGGGTAGGAGCGGTAGTCGTGGGTCAGGCCGGTGTCGACGACGAGCACGCCGACGGCGTCGGCGTCCTCCGCGCCGTCGGCCGCCGGTGCCGCGCCGGGGTTGGGCTGGGCGCTGCGCGGGGCGGGCACCGGTTCGTCGCCGGGGCAGGCGTTGACGGCGATCGACACCAGGTGGTTGCGGCTGATCAGGCGGCGGCCCGCGCGGCCCTCCGTCTCCCGCAGCGCGCGCAGGGCCCCCGCGACGGTGTGGTCGGCGCCGCGGCCGCCCTCGCCGGGGTCGCCGACCCGGATCCGGGTGATGCCGGAGCGGTTGGTCTCCGGGCCCGCCCGGCGCACATGGTCGGGGACCAGGCCCTCGGTCGCGGTGAAGTGCGAGCGGACGGCGTCCTCGACGACCCGGGCCTCCTCGCCGTCGCGTGCGAGGACGACGCCCTTCTCGTAGATGAACTCGGCGGAGTCGTCCGGCCCCATCGCCAACGGGACGTCGGGCAGCGAACGTTGGAGGTGGTCGAACTGCTCGTGGAATCGCTGTGGTGCCATGGCGTGTCCTCCCCTGTGCCGGTGGTCGACAGCAAGACCCGCGGGACGGCCGTCTGATACAGGTGGTGCGACGGCGGATGGGGGTGGTGCGGTTGCGGCCGCGCGCCCCCTCACGATGCCGACTCCGTTGACACGACGTCCAATTGTTACTGGTGGATACAGTGCCGAACCGGTGTGGCGTGCAGGCCTGAGCACTACCATCCGTGGAGTGACAGCGGGAAACGACTCGGTTCTCGAACTGCTGCCGATGGTGTTCGCCGCCCCGGGCGACGCGTTGTCGCGGGCGGAAGGAGTGCTCGACACCGATCCGACGCCGTTGCACGCCTCGGTCGCCCACCAGGTGATCGGCATCTGGCAGCGGGACTGGGGCGACATGCGTCTGGCCCTGGACCATCTGCGGCGCGCCCGGGACCTCGCGGCGCGCGCGGACTCGGCCGAGCGGGAGGCGGACGTCCTCGGCACGCTCGGCGTGGCGCTGGTGCACGCGGGCCGCACCCGGCAGGGGCTCGCCGCCTTCGAGCGGGGGGTCGAGCGCGGGACCGGCCACACCCGCGCGCGCGTGATGTACCGGCGGGCCTACTCCTTGTGGGTCCTCGGCCATCATCGCGAGGCACTGGAGGACGTACGCCGGACGATCCCCGTGCTGCGTCAGGCCGACGACGTCATCTGGACGGCGCGTGCCCTCACCCTGCGCGCCACCGTGCACCTGGCCCTCGGGGCGGTGGACCGGGCCGAGGCGGACTTCACGGCGGCCGAGGCGCTGTGGGACACCACCGGCCAGGAACACGACAAGGCGGACGCGGTGGAGAGCCGGGGGCTCGCCGCCTTCCGTTCCGGTGACGTGCCCGCAGCCCTGCGGCTCCTCGACGAGGCCGAGGAGCGGTACGCCAAGCTCGGCACGCCGACGTTCATGCTCAACATCCGGCGCTGCGAGGTCCTGATGGCGGCCGGTCTCGCGCCGGAGGCGCTGGCCGAGGCGGACGCGGCGATCGGGGTGCTGGACGGCATCGGCGGGCAGTCCACGCGCAAGGCGGAGCTGCTGCTGGCGGCCGCGAGGGCGGCGCGGCTGGCGGGCGATCCGGGGACGGCGATCGCGCGCGCGGCGGTGGCCGAGCGGCTCTTCGCGGGACAGCGGCGCACCTGGTGGGAGACGCACGCCCGGCTGGTGCTGATCGAGGCGCGGGTGGCCACCGGACGCGCCTCGGGGCGGCTGGTCGCGGACGCCGCCAGGCTCGCCGAACGGCTGGCCGCCTTCCAGGCGCCGGCCGCACCGGAGGCCTGGCTGCTCGCGGGCCGGATCGCGCTGGACCTGAACTGGACCACGGACGCCGAACGGTATCTCCAGATCGCGGCCCGCAGCCGGCGCAGCGGGCCGCCGCTGGCTCGGATGACGGGCTGGGCGGCGCAGGCGCTCTGGGCGCGGGCCACCGGCTCGGGCCGGGGCGTGCTGGAGGCCTGCCGGCGCGGGCTCGACGTCCTCGACGACCACCGGACGACGCTGGGCGCCTCGGAGCTGCGGGCCCGGGCCACCGCACAGGGCGCCGAGCTCGCCGCGCTGGCCCAGGAGGTCAGTCTGGAGCGGGGCGGGCCACGGCAGTTGCTGGTGTGGAGCGAGCGGTGGCGGGCCACGGCGCTGTCGACGCCGCCCACCCGGCCGCCGGCCGACCCGGCGCTGCTGAGCGGGCTGACCGCCTTCCGGGTGATCGCCGCCCGCGCGGAGGCCGCCCGGATGGACGGCAAGCCGGTGCCGACGCTGGAGCGTGAACAGCGGCGCCTGGAGCGGGAGATCCGGTCCCGGACCCTGCACATCCGCGGGGTCACGCCCTGGGGCGGCGACCGGTTCGACGCGGGCCGGCTGCTGGAGCGGCTCGGCGACGGGCGGCTGGTCGAACTGGCCGTACTGGACGGGCGGGTTCAGGTGCTGCTGTGCGGGGGCGGGCGGGTGCGCCGGTTCGCGGGCGGGCTGCTGGCCGAGGCGGAGCGGGAGGCCGAACACGTACAGGCCGGGCTGCGGCGGCTGGCCCACCCCGGCGCGGAGGGCCGACTGCCGGTGGTGGAGGCGGCGGGGCGAAAGCTGGAGGAACTGCTGCTCGGCGAGGCGGCGAGGCACCTGGGCCCGGGTCCGCTGGTCGTGGTGCCGCCGGCCCGGCTGCACCGGGTGCCGTGGGCGCTGCTGCCGTCGCTGCGGGAGCGAGTGGTCAGTGTGTCGCCGTCGGCCAGCGGCTGGCTGCGCGCGCGGGAGACCGAACCGCCCCCGGGCGGGCGGCAGGTCCTCGTACGGGGCCCGGGGCTCGCGTCCTGCGGGGCGGAGGTGCCGGAGGTCGCCGGGCGGTACGGCCGGCCGATCGTACTGGAGCAGGAGGACGCCCATGTGTCGCGCGTGCTCCAGGAGTTGGACGGGGCCGCGCTGGCGCACATCGCCGCGCACGGCACGTTCCGCGGCGACAGCCCGATGTTCTCCTCGCTGCGGATGGCGGACGGGCCGCTGATCGTCCACGACTTCGAGCGGCTCGCCCGCAGCCCGTACCGGATCATCCTCTCCAGTTGCGACACCGCCCGGCTCGCCTCGGTCGGCGCGGACGAACTCCTCGGCCTGGTCACGGCGTTGCTGCCGCTGGGTACGGCGGGTGTGCTGGCGAGCAGCGCGCCCGTCAACGACGCGGCGGTCGTCCCGCTGATGTTGGCCCTGCACAAGGGCATCAGCGCGGGTCTCTCCCTGGCCGAGGCCCTGCGGGACGCCCGTGCCGCGCTGCCGGACGACGCGCTGCACCAGGCGACGGGGTGGGCGTTCACGGCGTTCGGCGCGGCGTGAGCCGACCCCGCGCCCGGCCTGTTCAGGCCGGCTGCTGCACCAGCCATGGAAGGGCGCCGCGGTCGCCGGCACCGAGCCGGGTGTAGGCGCCGTAGAGGTGGTTGCCGACGGTCCGGACGGACAGGGTGAGGCGTTCGGCGATCTGCCGGTTGCTGAGGCCGGCCGCGGCGAGGGTGACGATCTGCCGTTGGCGGGCGGTGAGTTCGCCCAGGACCAGACCGGACAGGGCCGGGGTACAGGCTCCCTGGCACCGCCGGGCCAGGGCGACGGCACGCGTACGGGCGGTACGGGCCGCGCCGGCGTCCCGGTGGACGCGTACCGCCTGCGCGTACGCCTCGGCCGCGAAGAGAAGGAAACCGCGCTCCTCCAGCTCGGCGGCCACCAGGTCCAGCGCGGGTCCGTCACCCCGGGCCAGCGCCCGGGCGTGCCGGGCGAGGGAACCGTCGGGGGGAAGCAGCCGAACGGCGTGCTGGGGAGCGCCGAGGCGTACGGCGTCGTAGGCGGTGTAAGGGTCGTGTGGCCCGTGGGGGTCGCGAGCCGCGCGGAAGTCGTGGGCCGCGTCGGGGTCGTGGAGGCGTGTGTGGCCCCCTGCGGGCAGGTCGCGTGTCGCGTGGGCGTCGCGGATACCGGTGCTGGTGCCGGTGCCGGTCCCGGTGCCGGTACCCGTCCCGGTGCCGGTACCCGTCCCGGTCCCGGTACCCGTCCCGGTCCCGGTACCCGTCCCCGTGCCGGTGCCCGTCCCCGTCCCGGTCCCGGTGCCGGTGCCCGTCCCGGTGCTGGTGCCCGTCCCGGTCCCGGTGCCGGTGCTGGTGCCCGTCCCGGTCCCAGTGCCCGTACCCGTGCCGGTCCCAGCCCCAGGCCCAGTGCCCGTGCCGGTCCCAGCCCCAGGCCCAGTGCCCGTGCCGGTCCCGGTGCCGGTCCCAGTCCCGACGCCCGTGTCGCTGCCGGTCCCAGTCCCGACGCCCGTGTCGCTGCCGGTCCCGGTGCCCGTGTCGGTGCCGGTCCCGGTGCCCGTGTCGGTGCCGGTCCGGGTGTCGGTGTCGGTCTCTTCGAGTGTTTTCAGGGCCGTGTCGAGGTCTCCGCGGGCGGCCGGTGGCCAGGCGGCTGTGGCGGGGTGTTCGGCGAGGAGGTCGATCGGTGCGCCCGTCTCGCCCGACTGGGCGGCGGCCAGGGCGAGTTCCGTGCGGCAGGCGCGGTCCTGCGGGGCGGCGGCCAGGCCCTCCCTCGCCCAGGCCGCCGCCTCGCGCAGTTCTCCCCGCAGCCGTGAGAACCGCGCGCGGACGGCGGCGTACCGCGCCGGTACCGGTTCCCCCTCCGCGACGAGCCACTCCCCCACGGGCGTGGGCGTCGTACGGACGTCGGCCCGCTCGATACGGCGGGTCAGCTCGGCCGCCTCGGCGTCGAGGGCGGACGCGGTGGACCGTCGACGGCCGGTGAGCCGCCTCGCGCGCAGCCGGCCGGCCTCGGCGCGCAGGACCGGGCCGTGCAGGGGGTGGGCCAGGCGGACGGTCGTGTCGTCGTCGACGTCGAGGAGGCCGTCCGCCTCCAGGCGTTCGAGGATCCGCAGGTCCAGCGTGTCCGCCGCCGGCGCCAGCGGTTCGGCGAAGGCGAGCCGGTCGAGGATCTCGCGTTCGTCGGGGCAGCTGCGGGCGAGCACGGCGGCGGCGCGTTCCCGCAGGGCCGGGGTCACCGGGACGCGGCCGCGCCACTTCAGCTCGTCGGTGTCCGCGTCCCTGGTCAGCAGGCTCTGCTCGCGCAGCGCGTCCAGCAGGTCGCGCAGGAGGCGCAGGTCGCCGCCGCACAGACGGTGCAGGCGGTTGACGGCGAGGGGCTCCAGGGGGCCACCGGCGCCGGCGTCGAGGAGTGGGGTGGTCTCCTCGCGGGGCAGCGGCTCCAGGGCGAGGCGGGGCAGCAGTTCGCCGGTCCACAGGCGGGCGACCGCGCCGGGCGGGCGTGCTCCGTCCGTGACGAGGACCAGCAGCCGGGTGCGGCCCTGGACGGCCAGCTGGTGGAGCAGGGCAGCGGAGGAGTCGTCCAGCAGATGCGCGTCGTCGACCAGCAATTGCCGCACGCCGGAAAGGAGTTGGACCGCCTTGTGCAGGGTGACGCCCTCGGGGAGCAGGTGGGCGAAGGCGGCGAACGGCAGGTCGCGGGTCCCGGGGGTGCCGGCCACCCGGGCACAGTCGGTGCCGCGGATCGCCTCCATGGCCAGCCGGGTGCGGCCGCAGCCCGCCGGTCCGGTGATCACCATGCCGGGCCGGCCCACGGCCAAGGAGCGGCGGACGAGTTCCAGTTCCTCGTCCCGGCCCGTGAACGGCCACGGCAGTCGCAGGGTCCTGTATTGCGGTTCGAACGTCTTCACCTCAACTGGAGTCGGCATACTCACGCCTGATACAGGGCGACTTGAGTAGCCCCCGACTCAGGCCGGGCGCCGGCCGCGCACGGCAACCTGGAACCCATGACCGCCCGTTACTGCTCGCTCGCCCAGCAGTCGGCCCCCGCCTTCGCGCCGGGGCTGGCCGTCGAGCGGCTCGGCGCGCTGCTGAGCGGGCGGCGGATGTGGGTCAACGGCACGGTGCTGCACTACTGCTTCCTCGACGGCGAGAGCGACGGGTCGGTCATCGCCCTGCCGGGCTCCGGGGGGACCCGCTGGGTGTCGTGGGTCGGCGGCGAGGACCAGCGGGAGGTCGTGCGGGACTGCTTCCGCGAGTGGCGGGAGCTGGGGATCGGGGTGTCCTTCGCCGAGGTCGCCGACCGCTCGGAGGCGGAGCTGCGCATCGGGTTCCAGCCGGGTGACGGCTCCTGGTCGGCGGTGGGCCGGGACGCGCTGTCGGCCGGTCTCAACGAGCGCACCATGAACTTCGGCTGGGACCTGACCGCGCCCGGGGAGCGTGCGACGGCCCTGCACGAGATCGGCCACGCGCTCGGCATGCAGCACGAGCACCAGAGCCCGTTCGCCGGCCTCCACTGGGACGACGAGGCCGTGTACGCCGATCTCGCGGGCCCGCCCAACCACTGGAGCCGGGACCGGACCTGGTTCAACATCCTGCGCAAGCTGGACCCGGCCGAGGTGAACGGGTCGGTGTGGGACTCGCAGTCCGTCATGGAGTACCCCTTCTCGGCGGGGCTGATCCTGGAGCCGGAGCAGTTCCGCGGGGGTGTCCATCCGTCCGGCGGGCTGTCGCCGCTGGACAAGGAGTTCGTCCTCGGCTGGTATCCGCCGCCCGGCGGGGCGCGGCCGCCGACGCTGGTGCCGTTCCGTTCGGTGCCGTTGTCGCTGGGGCCGGGCGAGCAGGTCGACTTCACCGTCGAGCCGCGCGAGACCCGCGAGTACACCTTCGCCACCTTCGGGGAGAGCGACTCCATGGTCGTGGTCTTCGAGGAGCGGGACGGAGAGCCCCGCTTCCTCGCGGGGCACGACGACGGAGGCACTCCGCACAACGCCACGATCAGGGTCCGGCTCGTCAGGGACCGCCGCTACTTCGTCCGCGTACGCCTGTACTCCGGCTGGGGTTCGGGCGAGACGGCGGTCATGTGCTGGTGAGCCGAGAGGCCACCCGGAAACCACAGTCCGGCGCCGGGGGAAGCGCCGGGGACGCGTCGCCTTCGGGGGAGGGGGACGCGTCCCCGGCCACACCGGGTCCGCCGTTCAGGGGCGGGCCCGCCCGGCGTGTTTCCATCGTGCGAACAGGCCGGCCGGGACGGGGACAGGAGCGTCCGGCCGGTGTGAGCATGACGGCATGCTTCCGGGAGATGATCGCGCGGCCCGGCGGGTACTGACGGTCTGTCTGGCTGCCGGGGCGACGACCCTGCTGGACCAGTCGGTCCTCAACATCGCCGTCCCCGCGCTGCGCCGGTCACTGTCCGCCGGCGCCACGGACGTGCAGTGGATCGTCTCCGGCTACTCGTTGGCCTTCGGGCTCGCCCTGGTGCCGGGCGGCAGCCTGGGTGACGTACGCGGCCGCAAACACCTGTTCCTCGTCGGTCTTTCGACGTTCGTGCTGTGCGGCCTGGTCGCCGCCACCGGCACCCACCCGGCCACGGTGGTCGTGGCCCGGCTGGTGCAGGGGGCGGGCGCCGGACTGGTCAACTCCCAGGTGATCGGTACGCTCCAGGACGTCTTCCACGGCCTGGACCGGGCCCGCGCCCTGGGCCTGTACGCGGTCACCGGCGGGGTCGCGGCTGCGCTGGGCCCGGCGCTCGGCGGGGCGCTGGTCGCGCTGTGCGGTCCCGGGACGGGCTGGCGGCTGTGTCTGCTGCTGAGCGCGCCGTGCGGAGCGGTCACCCTGTGGCTGGCGGCACGCCGGCTGCCGCCGCCCCGACGGGTCGCGGCGCCCGGCCGTCCCGACCTGTGGGGACTGCTGTGCGTGGCGGCCCTGACCCTGTCGTTGATGCTGCCGTTCATCAGCACGCCGGACAGCGGCGGCGCGGCCGCGCTGTGGGGAGCGGCGGCGCCGGCCGCGGCGGGCGCGCTGGTGCTGGGCCAGTGGTGGCGGGTCCGGCGGGGGCGGGTGCCGCTGGTGCACCCCTCGCTGATCCGCTCGGCGCCGTACACGCTGGGCACGTTGGTCGCGATGGCGAATTTCGGCTCGTCCCTCGCCGCCGGGCTGGTGCTGACGCTCTTCCTCCAGAGCGGGCTCGGCCTCTCCGCCCTCACCACGGCTGCCGTGACGCTCCCGTCGGCGGTCGCGATGGGGGTGTCGTCGGCGGTGGCCTGGCGAGTGGTGCGGCGGATCGGCGCCCGTACGGTCACCCTCGGCCTGTCGGTGGGTGTCGTCGCCCTGCTGGGCGGCGCCCTGGCGGCGGTGACGCTGCCGCTGGCCGCGCTGCCGCCCGTGCTGGCGGCGGTCCAGGTGGCCTCGGGGGCCGCGTCCGGGCTGACCGTCTCGCCCAACCAGGCGCGCGTCCTCCAGCACGCCCCGGCCGAGGCGGCCGGGGTGGCGGGCGGCATCCTCCAGATGACGCAGCGGATCGCGGCGGCGGTGTGCCTCAGCGCGGTCTCCGGGATCTACCTGAGGGGTGCGTCCTCGACGGAGGGCGTGCCGAGGACGGCGTTCGCGGTCGCGTCGGTCGTCTGCGCGGGCCTGCTGGCGGCGGCCCTGCCGGTGAGCCTGGCGCTGCCTCGCGTCCCGTCCGGTGCGGGACGGGTACGCGGGCGTGCGGGGGCTGCGGACCGTACGTCGAGCGAGGCGCCGTAGGTCGAGTCCGCAAAGTGGCGCCGTCTGCCCGGATGGCAGGGCTCGCGGCGTCCGGTGCGTGCGATCGCGAGGCGGAGGGTCGCCCTCCTACCGGGTGTACGTGGGCGATCCCGACCACACAACGAGCGGGTGCCGGGCGTCGCGAACCAGGCGGGACTCTACGGACACGACCCAGGTCGTCGGCGGGTCAGTCGCCCTGTTCCGGTCGGGGCCGGGCCGCGCCGCCCAGTTCCAGTGGTCGTGCCGGATCCTTCGACCACTCCTCCAGGGAACCGTCGTAGAGGGACACGTCCTCGCGCCCGAGCAGGGTGAGGGCGAGGGCGACCCCGGCGGCCGAGACACCGCCGCCGCAGTACAGGACGACCGGCGTGTCGGCGGCGTCGAGACCGGCACCGACGCGCGCGGCGAGCTCGGCCGCGGGCAGCACGCGCCCTTCGGCGTCCAGGAGTTCGCGACCGGGAAGGCTGCGGCTGCCGGGGATGTGTCCGCGTCGGCTGTACCGGGTGGGCACGGACCCGTCGAAGCCGGCCGCGGGCAGCGCGCAGACCAGTGTGCCGGGCTGCTCACCCCGGCTGATGGCCCCCACTTCGTGGACATCTGTCCACAGTTCGGGACGCGGGACGGGCGCGACGGGGGTCACCTCGGGCACCGGCGCCGGGTCGTCGCCGGACGCGAGCGGCCGTCCCGCCGACTCCCAGGCCGCGAGGCCCCCGTCGAGCACGGCCACCGGCACGGAGATCGCCCGCAGCATCCACCACAGCCGGGCCGCCCAGATCCCGCCCCCGGTGTCGTACGCGACCACCGCGCTCCCCTCCCCCACGCCGACCCGGGCGAGCGCGCGAGCCAGCGCCTGCGGGCCCGGCACGGTGAAGTGGCAGGGCGCGTCGCGGTCGGAGAAGTCCCCGGTCAGGTCGGCGTGCCGGGACCCGGGGAGGTGTCGTCGGAGCCATCCCTCACGGCCGCTCGCACTGCGGTGGTCACCGTCGTGCCGGGGTGAGGGAAGCAGCACCGTGGCGTCGAGGACGACCAGCCGGGGATCGTCGAGCCGGGCGGCCAGCCAGGTGTCGTCGACGAGGGGGCCGGGCAGCGGGGAGGTGGTCATGGCGGCCGATGGTACGCCCGTGAGCTGGGCGTCTTACCCACTGATCATGGCCGTCTCATATTTCGGATCAAGGTTGCGCAAGGACCGTCGGCTGCCGTTATGGTTTCGGCCATCTACGCGGGAGCCCCTCCCCGGACGGGCTGAGAGGGCGTCTGGGATCCGTTCGTCGAACGCGGTCCCCATGGGGACGCCGACCGCACGAATCGCGCCCTGGCGCCCCGCGTAGGAGTTCACGTGTCCGCAGCAGTAGAGCCGAAGCCTCCGGTGGTCTCCACCCCGGCGGGCAGCTCCTGTTGTTGTCGCACGCGCAACTGTCGCGGGTGCCGCTGTCGCCGGTCCGTCTGACCGCGCACCGCCCCGCACGCCACACCTTTTCTCCCCCTCCGCCATTTCCGCGTTCTCGCGCGCCGCCTTCGGAGTTCCCTCATGCCGCACATCCGGGTCATGCTCGACTATTTCCATCCCTGGCCCAATTCCTCCGGCTTCTATGTGGCCCGTGCCCGCCGCTGGTTCGCGGAGGCCGGACTGGACGTGGAACTCGTGGTCCAGGACCCGGGACGCGGTGACACCCTGGAGTACCTGGCACGCGGCGAGGTGGACTTCGGTGTCTTCCCGCCCAACCGGCTGCTGGCCCGGCGCGCCGCGCACGGCCAGCCGCTGATCGCCGTGGCCGCCGTCAACCACCGGGGTCTGGAGGCGATCCAGACCACCGCGTCCACCGGGATCACCCGCCCCCGTGAGCTCGCGGGCCGTCGCCTCGCCCTGAACCCGACCCCGCGCGGCCTGGCCATGGTCCGCCATCTGGTGGCGGCCGACGGCGGCGACCCGGACGCGGTCGTCACGATCGACGCGGGCACGCGCGAGCTGACCGTCGACGACATCGAGGCGGGCGAGGCCGACGCCACCTTCGGCACCTACTGGTCCTGGGACGCGCTGCGCGGCGACCTCCCCGAGGAGCGGCGCGTGACCTGGCCGGTCGACGAGATCGGCGCACCCCTCTACCACAGCTACCTGCTGGGCACGAACGAGCGCCTGCTCGCCGAACAGCCGTCTCTCGTACGGGACTTCCTCGCCGTCACGGCCCGGGGCTACGCGGCCGCCGCGCAGGACACCGAGCGGACGCTGGAGCTGCTCGAAGGGGTCATCCCCTACTTCCCGCGCCCGCTGATAGCCCGTTCCCTCGCCCTGATCGCACCCACCTGGACCGACCCGCAAGGCCGTTGGGGAGTGATCGACCCGGCGCGCACGGGCCCGTACGCGCACTGGCTCGCGGAGCACGGCGCCCTCGCGCACGACCGGGACTGGGACCGCTCCTTCACCAACGCGCTGCTGCCGGCCGTGACCGCATGAGTGTCCTGTCCTGCCAGGCGCGGGGGCTCACCCGGCGGCTGGCCGTCGACTTCAAGCGGGTGGACAGCGCGCTGTGTCGCCGGGCGTGACCGCGCCGACGCCGCCCCGACCCCCCTCGCCCCCGAAGGAACCCTCATGCACCGCCGTACCGTCCTGTCCGTCATAGCCGCGTCGGCCGTCCTCGCCGCGACCGGCTGCTCGGCGGACCCCTCGGCCGACGCCACCGCGAAGGACGGCACCACGACCGTCACCCTCGCCCTGGACTGGACCCCGAACACCAACCACACCGGCATCTACGTCGCCCAGCAGAGGGGCTGGTTCAAGGCCGCCGGCATCGATCTGAAGATCGTGCCCTACGGTTCGACCGCGCCCGAGACGCTGATCGCCGGCCACAAGGCCGACTTCGGCATCTCCTACCAGGAGGGCGTCACCACGGCGCGCGCCGCCGGACAGGACATCACCTCCGTCTACGCGGTCACCCAGAAGACGAACGTCACCATCGCGGTGCGCGCCGGCCGTACGGACATCGCGTCCCCCAAGGACCTGGACGGCGAGACGTACGCCGGTTTCGGGGCGCCCTACGAGAAGCCGCTCCTTCAGAAGGTGATCCGCAACGCGGGCGGCAAGGGTGACTTCAAGCAGGTCACCCTCAGCACCTCGGCGTACGCGGCGCTCTACGCGGGCAAGGCGGACTTCGCGATGCCGATGCCCACCTGGGAGGGGCTGGAGGCGGAGCTGAGCGGCAAGCCGCTGAAGAACTTCCAGCTGTCCGACTACGGCTTCCCGGCCATCTACTCGACGCTCCTCGCGTCCTCCGACCGGTTCCTGAAGAAGAACCCGGAGGTCGCGAGGAAGTTCCTGGCCGCCGTGGACAAGGGGTACCGGTACGCGGCCGACCACCCCGACCAGGCCGCGGATCTCCTCATCGACGCCAACAAGAGCGTGCTCACCAACACCGAACTCGTGCGCAAGAGCGAGGAGTTGCTCGCCAAGGAGTACTACCGGGCCGCCGACGGCACGATCGGCACCCAGAGCGAGGAGCGCTGGCAGGCCTTCGCCGACTTCGAGTACCGGGCGGGGCTGCTGAGCGACGCGAACGGCAGCAGGCTGACCGAGGCCCCGGACGCCGCGTCGTTCTTCACCAACGCCTATCTGCCGGACTCCAAGGACGCCGGGAGCGCCAAGTGAGGTCGGTGCTGCGGTCGTTGTGGCCGCCATTGCTGGTGCTGGCCGTCGTGGTCGGCGGCTGGCAGCTGTACGTCACCGGCGCGGGCGTCGATCCGACGATGCTGCCGTCGCCGGCGCGGGTGCTGGAGCAGGGCTGGGCCAACCGCACGGACCTGTGGGCACAGACCGTCCCCACGCTCCAGGAGACCCTGCTCGGCTTCGCGCTGTCCTTCGCTGCGGCCTGGCTGGTCGCCGTGCTCCTGGACTTCTCGTCGGCGGCCCGCCGGGGGCTGTACCCGCTCCTGGTCGCCTCGCAGACCGTCCCGATCGTCGCCGTGGCTCCCCTGCTCATCATCTGGTTCGGTTTCGGGCTGCTGCCGAAGATGCTGGTGGTGACGCTGACGACGTTCTTCCCGCTGGCCGCCAACCTGGCCGCCGGGTTCGCCGCGACCGATCGTGAGGCGATGCGGCTGCTGCGCTCGCTGGGCGCGGGCCGGCTGCGGACGTTCCGGCTGGTGCGGGTGCCGAGCGCGATGCCGTACTTCTTCGCCGGGCTGCGGGTGAGCATCACCTACGCCGTCGTCGGCGCGGTGTTCGCGGAGTACGCGGGCGCGGAGGCCGGGCTCGGGATCTATATGCAGGCCCAGAAGAGCGCGTTCCGGACGGACCTGGTGTTCGCGGCGGTGGGAGTGACCGCGGCGCTGAGCATCGCGCTGTTCGGGGCGACCTGCCTGCTTCAGCGGCTGGTACTGCCGTGGGAGCGGGCGCAGCGGGAGGAGAGGTCATGAGCAGTCTGCGTATCGAGGAGGTGGGTAAGTCCTTCGGCGCGCTGGAGGTCCTGCGCGGTCTCCGACTGTCGGTGGGGCCGGGCGAGTTCGCGGCCGTGATCGGGCCGAGCGGCAGCGGCAAGAGCACGCTGTTCAACCTCGTCTCGGGGCTCGACCGGCCGACGACCGGCCGGGTCCTGGTGGAGGGCGAACCGGCCGGGGTGGAATCCGGCAAGGTCGCCTACATGCCGCAGAAGGACCTGCTGTTCCCGTGGCGGACCGTGCTGGACAACACCGCGCTCGGCCTGGAGGCGCAGGGCGTGCGCAAGAAGGAGGCCCGGGCGCGGGCCGACGCGCTGTTCGCCGACTTCGGGCTCGACGGCTTCCAGAAGGCGTATCCCTCGCAGCTCAGCGGCGGCATGCGGCAGCGGGCGGCGCTGCTGCGCACGGTCGTCCTGGAGCGTCCGGTGCTGCTGCTGGACGAGCCGTTCGGGGCGCTGGACTCGCTGACCCGCACCGAGATGCAGCTGTGGCTGGCGCAGATGTGGCAACGCCACCGGTGGACGGTGCTGCTGGTCACCCACGACATCCGCGAGGCGGTGCTGCTCGCGGACACCGTGCACGTCCTGTCGCCGCGCCCGGCCGGCGTCGTCGCACGCGTGGAGGTGCCGCTGGCCCGCCCGCGCGGGGCGGAGGACTTCACGGCGCCCGAGTTCGCGGCCACCGAGCGCCGGGTCCTGGAAGCGCTGCGCGGCACAACGGCGGTGAAGACTCCGTGAGTTCACATCTGGCCCACGGTCTCGGCACCGACCCGGTCGAGCCCGACTGGGCGCCGCTGACCGACGACGAGGTGACGGACGTCGTCGGGGCGGGCGCCCGGGTGGTGTGGCGCAGCCCGCGCCCGCTGTCCGCGGCGGCCGTCGTCGAGAGGGACGGCCGGCGGCTGTTCGTGAAGCGGCACCACGTCGGCGTGCGCTCCCCGGAAGGGCTGGCCGAGGAGCACGCCTTCCTGCGGCACCTGCGGGAGCACGGCGCGCCGGTGGTGGAGGTGCTGCACACGGAGGCACGCGGCACGTGGACGTACGAGGTGCATTCGACCGGCGCCGGGGAGGACCTGTACCGGGACGCGCTGTCCTGGTCGCCCTTCCACTCCTCCGCGCACGCCACGGCGGCGGGCGCGGCGCTGGCCCGACTGCATCTGGCGGCACGGGGGTTCGACGCGCCACGGCGTCGGGTGCAGCCGCTCGTCGCCTCGTTCACGGTGTTCGCCGCGCAGGATCCCTGGGACGCACTGGAACGGTTCCTGGCCGAGCGGCCCCAACTGGCCTCGGGGATCCGGCGGTTCCCGTGGCGCGAGGACGTCCGGCGGGTGCTGCTGCCGCTGCACGAACGGCTCGCACCCCGGCTGTCCGGCCTGGAACCCCTGTGGACCCACAACGACTGGCACGCCTCCAATCTCCTGTGGGGCGGCGACGGACAGGTCCGCACCGTCCTGGACTTCGGCATGAGCGACCGCACGACGGCCGTGCACGACCTGGCCACGGCGATCGAACGCAACGCCGTGCAGTGGCTCCGGCCCGGCTGTCCGGTGAGGGAGGAGGACGTGACCGCGCTCGTCGACGGCTACCAGTCCGTACGACCGCTCACCCCCGCCGAATCGGCCGCGCTCCCCGCACTGCTGCCCCTGGTGCACGCCGAGTTCGCGCTGTCCGAGCTGGGCTACTTCCACGGCGTCACGCGGTCCGCGGAGAACACCCGGCTGGCGTACGAGTACTGCGTGGGGCACGCCGAGTGGTTCGCCGGCGACGACGGCGGACGCCTGCTGGACGTCGTGGCCCATGCCGTCGGCGCCGAGCGCGGGCGAGCCACGGCGAGCACCCTGCGGTAGCCGGTGGATCAGCTCGACGGGGCGGAGTGACCCCTGCGGCGCCACTCCTCGGCGAGGAGTTCGTAGGAGCGGACACGGTCCGTGTGGTCGTGGGTGATGGTGGTGACGAGCAGCTCGTCGGCGCCGGTGGCCTCCTGGAGCTGCTCCAGGAGGTCGGCGACCCGGGCCGGGGAGCCGACGAACTGGGTGTCGACCCGGTCCTGGACGAGCGCCCGGTCCTCGTCGGTCCAGGCGTGGGCGCGCGCTTCCTCCGGGGTCGGGAACGGTATCGCGCCCTCGGCCGTGCGGATGCTGCGCACCCACAGGCCGTAGCCGGTGGCGAGTTCGCGGGCGCGGGCGTCGTCCTCGGCGACGACGACATCGGCGGAGACGCTGACATAGGGCGCGTCGAGGGATGCGGAGGGCTTGAAGCGGGCCCGGTAGCCGTCCACCGCCTCCAGGACGGTGGCCGGGCTGACGTGGTAGTTCGCGGCGAAGCGCAGGCCCCGGGCACCCGCGACCTCGGCGCTCTGGCCGCCGCTGCTGCCCAGGATCCACACGTCGACGTCGGCGCCCTCGCCGGGTACGACATGCGCCTCGACGCCCTCCGGGGAGCGGTAGGTACCGGCCAGCAGGGCGAGGATGTCGTCGATCTGCTCGGCGTAGTCCTGCGAGGTGGCGTCCGGCAGGAGCAGCAGCCTGCGCTGGAGGGCGATCCGGGGCGAGCCGAGGAGACGTTCGAAGGAGAAGCGGGGCGGGATCAGCAGACCGTTCGGGGCACGGCCGTCGACGACCGGGGTGGCCGTGGCCGGCGGGCTCGCCTGGCCCCCCGGCGGACGGCCTCCCGAGCGGCCCAGGCCCAGGTCGAAGCGGCCGGGGTGCAGCGCGTCGATCAGGCCGAACTCCTCCACCGTGGACAGGGCGGTGCGGTGTCCGAGCTGTACGGCGCCGGAGCCGAGCCGGATGGTGGAGGTGGCGGCCGCGGTCAGGGCCAGGACGACGGCCGGGGAGGTGCCCGCGACACCGGGGTTGAGGTGGTGTTCGGCGAACCAGTAGCGGGCGTATCCGAGCCGTTCCGCGTGCCGGGCCAGGTCGATGGAGTTGCGCAGGGCGTCCGCGGCCGTCGAGCCCGAGGAGATCGGGGCCAGGTCGAGCACGCCGAGGGGGATGTCAGACATGGGCCGGCTCCTCGGTGGTCGACGGTGTGGGAAGCACCGGCCCCCAGTCGAACGGCGGGTCCGGTATGTCCTTGCGCAGCACGGACGCCACCTCCGACTGGAACAGCTCCAGCGAGTCGCGGTGCCGGGGGTCGGTCAGGCCGCTCGCGTCGGCGTGCACATGCAGCACGGTGTGGCCGAACCGCTCGTGGTAGCGGTGCACCTTGTCGATGACCTGCTGCGGGCTGCCGATCAGGGCGGAGCTGCGCTCGACGAAGTCCTCCACCGTCTCGAAGACGACGGGCAGCCCGGCCTGTCTCTGGAAGGCGAGCGTGCCCTCGAAGACCGGCCGGTAGGTCTCGACGGCCTCCTGGGAGGTGCGCGCCACGTACAGTCCCGCCGAGCCGGCGCCGACCGCGAGGGCGCCCGGGTCGTGGCCGTAGTGCTCCCAGCGCTCCCGGTAGTACCGGATCAGCTCGGCATAGGGCTCGATGGGGTGGGTGACGTTCGCCGAGAACAGCGGGTCGCCGTAGCGGGCGGCCAGGTCGACGGACTCCTTGCTGGTGGCGCTGCCGTGCCAGACGCGGACGGGCTGCTGGTACGGCCGGGGCCACACCTCCGCGTCCGTCAGCTCGGGGCGGAAACGGGTGGCCGCGGTGACCTTGTCCTGGCGCCAGATCTGCCGGAACACCTCGTAGCTCTCGGCGTTGCGCTCCCACTGGTCGTCGGGCGTGACCTGGAACAGCTCGCGCTGGGCGGCGCCGTTGCCCTTGCCGATGATCAGCTCCAGGCGGCCGCCGGAGAGGTGGTCGAGAGTCGCGTAGTCCTCGTAGGCGCGGACCGGGTCGAGGAGGCTGAGGGTCGTCACGGCGGTGAAGAGCCGGATGCGACGGGTGAGGGCGGCGACATGGCTCAGCACCACCGGCGGGGAGGAGGAGATGAACGGCCGCTCGTGCCGCTCCCCCACCCCGAAGCCGTCGAATCCGAGTTCCTCGGCGAGCAGGGCGTTGTCGAGCACCTCGCGGAAGCGGTCCCGGGTCGGCTTCCGGATGCCGGTGACCGGGTCCGGACGGTGCACGATCAGGGTGATGGCGAGGAACTTCACGAGGCCGCCCGCGCGGTGCCGGCCGCCTCGTCGATGGGGGTCCCCCCGCTCGAGCGGAGCCGAGAGTGGGGGAGCGCGAGGCCGAGGTGGTCGCGGAGGGTGGTGCCCTCGTACTCGGTGCGGAAGACGCCCTGTTCCTGGAGGAGCGGGACGACCTGGTCGGCGAACGCGTCGAGGCCGCTCGGGGTGATGTGCGGGACGAGGATGAAGCCGTCGGCGGCGTCGGCCTGCACGTACTCGTTGATCGTCCTGGCGACGGTCGCCGGGGAGCCGACGAAGTTCTGCCGGTTGCCGGTCTCGATGACCAGGTCGCGGATCGACCAGTTGTTGGCCTGCGCGAGCTCCCGCCATTCGCGGGCCGTGGCCAGCGGGTCGCGGTACATCCGGACCTGGGCGCGGCCGCGCGCGATGTGGTTCTCGCCGAGATCCGGGTCGATGTCGGGCAGCGGGCCCTCCGGGTCGTAGCCGGACAGGTCCCTGTTCCAGACGAACTCCAGGTGCTTGAGGGCGGTGGCGCCGCTGACCTGCTGGCGGCGTACGTCCTTGGCTATCTCCTCGGCCTCGGCGTCGGTGTCGCCCAGGACGAAGCTCGCGGCGGGCAGGATCAGCAGTTGGTCGGCGCGCCGGCCGTACTTGGCGAGGCGGGACTTGACGTCGGTGTAGAAGGCCTGGCCGGCGTCGAGCGCCGCGTACCGGCTGAAGATCGCGTCGGCGGACGAGGCGGCGAACTCGCGGCCCTCGTCGGAGTCCCCGGCCTGGAAGATCACCGGGCGGCCCTGGGGGCTGCGCGGCACGTTGAACCGGCCCTGGATGTCGAACTGCCGGCCCTCGTGGACGAAGGCCCCGGCCTTGGCGTCCTGGAGGAAGGTGCCGGTGCTCTGGTCGGCGACGATCTCGTCGCCCTGCCAGGAGTCGAAGAGCTCGCCCGTGGTGGCGAGGAACTCCTTGGCGCGGGCGTACCGCTCGTCCTGCGGGAGGTAGCCGCCACGGCGGAAGTTCTCGCCGGTGAAGGCGTCCCAGGAGGTGACGACGTTCCACGCGGAGCGGCCGTCGGAGAGGTGGTCGAGGCTGGCGAACTGGCGGGCCACCTCGTAGGGCTCGTTGAAGGTGGAGTTGATGGTCCCGGTCAGGCCGAGGCGCTCGGTGACGGCGGCGAGCGCGGCGAGGATCGTGAAGGTGTCGGGGCGGCCGACCACGTCCAGGTCGTAGATCTTGCCGCCCTGTTCGCGCAGGCGCAGCCCCTCGGCGAGGAAGAGGAAGTCGAACTTGGCGCGTTCCGCGGTCCGCGCGAAGTGGGCGAAGGAGCTGAACTCGATGTGGCTGCCGGCCCGCGGGTCGCTCCACACGGTGGTGTTGTTGACGCCGGGGAAGTGCGCGGCGAGATGGATCTGCTTCTGGGGCTTGCTCATGGTGGGGTCTCCCTCCCGCTCAGACGGCGGCGTAGCGGTTGGCGGGGCGGGACAGGCCCAGCAGCCCGCGCAGGGTGTCGGCCTCGTAGGCGCGGCGGAAGGCGCCGCGGCGCTGGAGTTCGGGGACGAGTCCCCGGGTGACGGCCGGGAGGTCGTGGCCGGCGACGGCGGGGCGCAGTCGGAACCCGGTCAGCCCGGAAGCCTGGAAGTCCTGGAGCAGATCGGCGAGTTGGGCGGGCGAGCCGGCGAAGACGCGGGCGTCGCTGCGGTACTCCTCGCCGGCGAGGGCGTCGAGGCGGTCGCGCCGGGCGGCGGCCTCGGCCGGGTCGTCGTCGAGGAAGACCACCAGGTCTGCGAAGACGTGCAGCGGCTCGGCGGCCCGCCCTGCCCGTTCCTGTTCGGCGCGGATCTCGGCGACGATCGCACGGGCCTGGCCGGTGTCGTGCGGGGTGACGTACCCGACGTCGGTGGCGCGGGCCACCAGACGGTAGGGGACCGTGTCGTGCGCGAGGGCGGTGACCAGGGGCTGGCCCTGCGGCGGGCGCGGGGTGATGGAGGGCCCCTTGACGCTGAAGTGACGGCCCTCGAAGTCGATGTAGTGGAGTTTGTCGCGGTCGACGAACCGGCCCGTCGTCACGTCCCGGATCTCCGCGTCGTCCTCCCAGCTGTCCCAGAGGCGGCGCACGACCTCGACGTAGTCGGCTGCCTCGTCGAACAGCTCGGTCACCAGGTCCTGGGTGGCCGGGGCGTCGTAGGCCTCGATCCGGGGGATCGTGCGCCGGCCGAAGTGGGCGGCCTCGGTGGGACGGGCGGTGATCTGCACGCGCAGGCCGGCGCGGCCGGTGCTCACGTAGTCGAGGGTGGCGATCGCCTTGGAGAGGTGGAACGGCTCGGTGTGCGTGGCCACCACGGTCGGCACCAGGCCTATGTGGCTGGTGAGCGGTGCGACGCGGGAGGCGACGAGGACGGCGTCGAGTCGGCCGCGCACCTGGTCGGTGCGGTCGTCCGGGTCGAGGAAGTGGGAGGACTGCGGGCCGAGGCCGTCCTCGATCGTCACGAAGTCGAGCAGTCCGCGCTCGGCCTCGGCGACCAGGTCGGCCCAGTATCCGGCGGTGAACAGCTCACGGGGTCGGGCGACGGGCTCGCGCCAGGAGGCGGGGTGCCAGCCGGTGCCGTCCAGAGCGACGGCGAGATGCAGCGGGGAGGAGGAGGTCGAGGACACGAGGGTGCCTTCCTGGAGGTCCGTACGGGAGCGCCGGCCTGCGGGCGGCGACGGCGCGGGCACACGGCGGGCTGCGAGCGCAGCGAGACGGGGGTCCCCCGGCCGAGGGCTGAGGGAGGGTCAGGAGCAACAGAGCGCGCCGGCCACGCGCTGAAGGTCGATGTGGGGCCGGGAGTGGAGGTGCACGGCGTGGCGTATGTGGGTCACGTCCGCGCCTCCCTCTTTCCGGGCGCCGGGCGGCGCCTCACACATCGCGTCATGACTCAGAACGCCCCGACCTCGCCGGATGTTCCCCGGGTGCGGACCGACGCGATGGTCGAGCGGCGGCGCACGGCGAAGCCGAGGGACTCGTACAGTCGGATCGCGGGGGCGTTGCCGGCGGCGGCGTGCAGGAACGGGGTGTCGCCGCGCTCGCGGACACCGGCGCCCACCGCGCGGATCAGCCGGGTGGCAAGGCCCTTGCCACGGTGGTCGGGGTCGGTGCAGACGGCGCTGATCTCGGTCCAGCCGGGCAGCCGCAGCCGTTCGCCGGCCATGGCGATCAGACGGCCCTGGTGCCGGATGCCGAGGTAGGTGCCGAGGGCGATGGTCCGCTGCCGGAAGGGGCCGGGGCGGGTGCGGGCGACGAGGTCGAGGATCTCCGGCACGTCGTCGGGGCCGAGGCGTACGGCCTCGGGCGCCGGTTCGGTGCGGAACACCTCGGTGGCGACGAGCTGGACGCCCTCTCCCCCGCCGACGACCTCCCAGCCGTCCGGAACCCGTTGAACGGGCTTGATGCGTACGGCCGTTCCGGGGCCGACGAGGGTGCGCAGGTCGGCCCAGGCGGCGGGGTCCCCGGGGTCGGCGAGGGCGGCGAAGTCGTAGACGTCGGCCGGGTAGCGCGCGGCGCGGCCGACCCGGTCGGCGGTGGGGGTACCGCCCATGCCCTTGAGGCTATGGGGGAGGGCGTGCGGGCCGTCGAGCGCGGCCCACACGGCGTTGTCGAGGGGGTGCGGGTGGGTGACGGTCGGAGCTCCGCCTCCGCGGAGGTCGATCGGGGTGGCCACGGAGGCGGAGTCCCTTCCTGTCGTTCCTGTCGCGCCTAATTCAACTTCCATGTGTCATCGCCTTGATGACGGCCGATCAGGAGTTGTCCAGCGGCAGTCCGGGCGGGTTGATCTCGGACTTGGCGACGGCCTCGTTGGAGAGGTTGTAGGCGGCCAGCCACTTGGCGTACTGCCCGTGCTCGATCAGGTAGTTGATGGCGTCCGCGACCGGCTTGGCGAGACCGCTGTCCTTCTTTGCGGTGGCGGCGATCAGGCCCTGGAGCGTCTCACCGGCGCCGGAGAAGGTGCCCGCGTTGCGGGTGGCGTTGGCCTTGCCCGCGGTCTGCGAGACGTTGTAGGCGATGCCGGGGTTGGGGCCGAAGTACGCGTCGATCTTGCCGCTGGCGAGCGCCAGGTAGATGCCGTTGCGGTCCGGGTAGTACTTGACGGTGAGCTTCTTGCCCTCGGACTCCAGCTTCTTCTTCCACTCCAGGAGGATCTTCTCCTGGTTGGTGCCGGAGCCCACGGTGACGGTCAGACCGGCGAGGTTCTCGTAGTTGCCGTCGAAGTTCCACTTGCTGGCCTTCTTGACCTCCCAGCCGAGGTTGTCCTGGCGGTAGGAGGCGAACTCGTACTTCTTCTTGCGCTCCTCGGTGTCGGTGATGTTCGAGAAGCCGACGTCGACCTTGCCGCTGTCGATGCCGACGAAGAGGTTCTCCCAGGTGAAGTTCTTCGTCTCCGACTTCAGGCCGAGGACCGCGGCCACCAGGCGGCCGAGGTCGGGCTCGGCACCGGTGAGGGTCTTCTGGTCGTCGCCGACGTAGGCGAGCGGGGCGAAGCCGGAGGGCAGGGCGCCGATGCCGATGTTCAGCTTGCCGCTCTTCTTGATCGCGTCGGGCAGTTCGGCGCTGATGGACTTGACCTCGGAGACCTTCAGGGCGGTCTCCTCGGCGGCGCCGTTGGACACCCGGCCGATGGTCACGCTGCCGGCCGCGCTGTCGGTCGTGGTGGCGGCCTCGCTGTCACCACCGCAGGCGGCGAGCCCGGTGGCGAGGGTGGCGACCGCGGTCGCCGCGGTGATGCCGCGAATCAGGCTGCGTCGGGTGAAGTGGGCAGACATGGCCGTCCTTTGTGACTGTGTGACCGGGCGAGAGGATGGTGGCGTGGGGGGAAGTCGTGGGGTGCTTCGGTGTCAGAGCACCTTGCTGAGGAAGTCCCGCGTCCGCTCGTGCTGCGGTGCGTCTAGGACCTCGCCGGGCGGGCCCTGCTCGACGATCTTCCCGTCGTCGATGAAGACGACCCGGTCGGCGACCTCGCGGGCGAAGCCGACCTCGTGGGTGACGATGACGAGCGTGGTGCCGCTGGTCGCCAGGTCCTTGATGACGGCGAGGACCTCGCCCACGAGCTCGGGGTCGAGGGCGGAGGTGGGCTCGTCGAAGAGGATGACGCCGGGGCGCAGCGCGAGGGCGCGGGCGATGGCGACGCGCTGCTGCTGGCCGCCGGACAGCTGCCGGGGATAGGCGCCGGCCTTGTCGGCGAGGCCCACCCGGTCCAGGAGTTCGCGGGCCAGTTCCAGGGCGGCGGGCTTGGCGAGTCGCCCGGTGGCGGTGGGCGCGGCGGCGACGTTGTCCAGCACGGTCAGGTGCGGGAAGAGGTTGAAGTTCTGGAAGACGAAGCCGATCCGGCCGCGCTGGGTCAGGATGGCCCGTTCACTCAGCTCGCGCAGCCGGTCGCCGTGCCGGCGGACGCCGATCAGCTCGCCGTTGACGCTGACATAGCCGATCTCGGGCTTCTCGAGGTGGTTGATGACCCGCAGCAGGGTGGACTTGCCGGAGCCGGACGGGCCGAGGATCACGGTGACCTCGCCGGGCCGCACGGTCAGGCTCACACCGTCCAGGACCCGGTGGGCGCCGTACCACTTGTGCACGTCGTGCACCTCGACGGCGGCGGGCACGATCCCGGCGGTGTCGGCGCTCTGCACGGTCTCGGTGGTCATACGGCGGCCTCCCGGCGGATGCGGGCCCGCAGGTCGGTGAGACCGGTCCGCAGTTTCTGGAGCGGCGTCGGCGGCAGGGAACGCGTGGCGCCCCGGGCGTAGTACCGCTCGACGTAGAACTGGACGACGGAGACGACGCTGGTCAGGATCAGGTACCAGACGGTGACGACCAGCAGCAGCGGCACGATGTCGCCGGGGTAGGTGGCGCCCATGGTCTGCGCGGTGCCGAACAGGTCGAGCAACGAGACGTAGAAGACCAGCGAGGTGGACTTGACCAGGCCGATCAGCTGGTTGACGTAGTTCGGCGTGATCGACCGCAGGGCCTGCGGGAAGACGATCTTCCAGAACTGGTAGCGCTTGGGCAGGCCGAGCGCGGCGGCCGCCTCGTGCTGGCCCTGGTCGACGGAGAGGATGCCGCCGCGGACCACCTCGGCGGCGTAGGCCGCCTCGTTGAGGCTGAGACCGACGACGGCGATCACCATGTCGGTGGCCAGCCGGGACTCGTCGAAGCGGAAGAACGCCGGGCCGAACGGAACCCCCACGCTCAGGGTCTGGTACAGGGCGCTGAAGTTGTAGAGGAAGAGCAGCACCACGATCAGCGGGATGGAGCGCAGCGCCCACACGTAGGTCCAGCTGACCGCGCGCAGCACCGGGCTCTTCGAGAGCCGGGCGAGGGCGAGCAGGATGCCGCCGAGGAGGCCCAGCACCGCACTCCAGGCGGCCACTTCCAGGGTGATCAGCAGTCCGTCGAGGATGACCGGCCGCAGGAACCAGTAGCCGAAGCGGTCCCACTGGTAGAAGGGGTTGGAGATCAGTCCGTGCGTGAACTGCGCCACCAGGACCAGGGCCACGGCGGTGGCGATCCATCGTCCGGGCTTGCGCAGCGGCTGGACGCGCTGGGCGGTGAGCTTCTCTGACGGGACGTCGATGGCGGGTGCGGCCTCGGCGAGGGTCACGGCGCCTGGGGGTTCACTCATGAGGGGCTCCGGCGGGAGTCGGACACCCCGGGTCACGGCGGACGTGCGTGGCCGGACGCGCTTCGGCGGGGCGGCGGGGACCGCTCCGCGGGCGCGAACAGGGCATGGCGCACGGATGCGTACAGGAGACCGGGGTGGGGCGGACAACGGCACACCGCTCGGGCGGTGTTCGTCAGGAACGCGGAGGCGGGGCTGCGGTGTGAGGGGTTCGTTCAGCCCCGACAGCGGGCACGGCCCGGTGCGGTACACAGTGCGCTGTTCACGCGCAGGAGGTCGACGGCGCGGTTGGCGACGAGGATGTCGAGGTACGGCCGTACGCAGCCCCGGGGGCGACGGGGCGCCGTCCGATGAGCTGCGTACATGTCCGTCACCATCACTGTTCCGGCCCCTGGAGGGCCCTCGCGCTTACCGATACGTCATTACCGAAACGTCGGTCCGGTCGTCACCTGGGGCACCCCACCGCGGAGCGAGGGTTGCCGGTCAGCTAGCCAGGGCTTGTCGCTGACGCTCATGACCGTTCTGGGCCGTAAGTAAGACAGTTGCCCGAACGAATGTCAACGGCGGTCCGGTGGATGGACCGGGTCAGGGCCGGTTGACCTGCGGTCGGACCGCCGAACCGTCCGCCGCGTGGGTCTCCCAGTCCAGGATCTGGACGGCGGCGCCGGCGGCCTCCAGGCCCTGGCAACGGGCGTGGTGACGGCGGGCGATGGCATCCAGGTCGAGGTGGGCGCCGAAGGCCGGGTGAGCGGCCAGCCGGCGGGCGTAGGCCCACAGCGCGGGATGGTCGGCGATGCGGTGCACGGCGGCCGCGTCGAGGTGGTGGCGGTGCACGGTGTCGAGCTGGACCAGGGCGACCCACAACTCGACGTCGGCTGCCGTGATCTGATCGCTGATCAGGTGCTCGTGGGCACCGAGCCCCCGCTCCAGCACCCCGAGCGTGGTGACCAGCGTGTCGAGGGCGGCGGTGCGCTCCGCCTCCTCGGTGTCGGCCGCTCCGGCGCGCTGGGCGGCCTCCTCGATGCCCAGGGCGCACATCCGCTCGACGGCCTCGATCTGCGACTGCGCGCCGCACGGGTACAGGGTGGGCCGGCCGCCGCCGAAGTGCCGGGCGAGGTCGCGGGCGATGTCGGGGCCGTGGCTGCTGACGATGCGCCCCGACCAGTCGTCGCTGAGCACCGGCGCGAGGGCGGGTCCGGTGTACCGGTGCGCACTGGCGTCGTACAGCGGACGCAGCGCGGAGTGACCTCCGTCGGGGCAGTCCGGGACGGCGGGCAGGAAGGTGACCGGGCAGGCCTTGTCCAGGCCGAGGAGGCTGTGGGTGACGGCGATGCGCAGACAGTCGGGGTCGGCCGCCGCCAGATGGAGGCGGTAGCGGCGCGGCACCGCGTAGTGGCCGCTGCGCGCGTCCCGGCCGATCCGGCCCCGGAAGGCGGCGGTGGGTCGGGTGGACAGGTGGGCGGCCAGTGGTGTGACGGACATGACTCTCCCCGGGGGCGGGACGCACGAAGGACGTGCGCGCGGCGGATGCGACGTCGATGAGGGAGGTGCGGAACTCGTGCGCGCGTGCCGGGTGCGGCCGCGTCCGTGGGACACCGCCGGCGCGGTTCGGCGCGGGAACGGGCCCGGCTCAGTCCTGGAACCTGATGGCGCTGCACACGCGCTTCAGGTCGATGTGACGGCGGGAGGTGAGAAGGGGTGACGACCACGCCGTGCGGCCCGCTCGGCCGGTGGTCGGCTCCAGTCGCCCCATCGTTTCCCTACCCGTTCACTAGGATTCCCGAATCGAGTGTCGATCCGCCTCGAGCCCCCGTCAAGGGGGCGTCCACCAGGTGAGTACCGGCGGAACCTCGGGGAGTCCCGGGGTGGGTGTGCGGCCCGGGGGCGCTCGGTCGGAGGCGGGCAGCGGTGGGCGCGTCGACCGCGCGCCGGCCCGCGATGGACCCGGGTCATGTGGACGCGCCGGTCTCGGTTCGGGTGACGGGGCCCGCGGGCGCACCCTGATGACCGAGCCCGGCGTGCCCGGCGACCGTGTCGATCGAGGTGCCCTTGAAGCCGCGGGCGGCGAACACCTCCAGCGCCGCTTCGAGGGATCTCCTCACGTCGTGCCGACACCACGGTGCGCCCCCTTCCGCCGCTGGGCGGGTGCCCGCGCACAGTACGGCCGGCCCGGCAGGGCTAGGGGTCGTACCCGGCCGGGTGCGAGGTTCTTCCTCACCTCCCCATGGCGTCCAGGGCCGCGCGGGCGGCGTCCCGGACCGGGCCCGTACCGGTCCGGCCCGCCGCGTCCGCGACCTCGCCCAACAGGCGTACGTCCTTGGCGAGCAGCCCGCCCGCGTGGGCGCCGATGCGGTCGAGGGTGCCGCCCGCGGCGGCGACCCGCTCCAGCGCGAAACTGGCGGCGCTGCCGCTCGGCAGGACACGGCCGAGGGCCGCCGGATCCAGCCCCAGGGCCTCGCCGAGCGCGAGGGTGTCGGCCGCCAGGGCCAACTGGGCGGTGAACAGCGTGTTGTTGAGCAGCTTGGCGACCTGTCCCGCGCCGACGGGGCCCAGGTGGACGACCGGGTCGCCGTAGGTGGCGAACACCGGGCGACAGGAGGCGAACACCTCCGGGTCCCCGCCCGCCATGACGAGCAGGGTGCCCTGCTCGGCGGCCCGTCCGCCGCCGCTGACAGGGGCGTCCAGCACGGACACGTCCTGTGCCGCGGCCCGTTGCGCGAGGCGGCGGCATGTGTCGGGGTGGACGGTGGAGTGCACGGCGATCACCCCGCCGGGCCGCAGTCCTTCCAGTACGCCGGAGGCGACCTGCTCCACATCCCCGTCGGCGACCACGCACAGGCACACCAGGTCACTGGCGGCGGCCAGTTCGGCCGGTGAGGCGGCGCTCTCGGCGGCGGTGCCGGCGAAGGGGTCGAGGGCGGCGGGCCGTCTGGCCCACAGGGTGGTCCCGAAGCCCGCCTCGACGATCCGGTGGGCCATGGGCGCTCCCTGGCCGCCCAGTCCGATGAAGCCGACACGCATGGGACGCCTCCTCAACTCTCCTTCCGGGGGCGCCAGAACACGGCCAGCAGACCGGCCGTCGCGACGACACCCACCCCGAGCACCACACCGGCGCCCGTCCATCCGGTCACACCGATGTCCGCGGCCTCGTCCACCGCGTACTCCCCCGGCCCCCATGCCCCCAGCGCCACCGCGAGGACGCCCAGCACGAGGACGTACTCGTAGCCCTCCTTGAACACGAAGAAGCCGTTGCGGCGGTGTGCGAGCAGGCCCGCCACCAGCATCACGGACAGCACCGCCGCGCAGGCCAGTGAGGTGAGGAAGCCCGCCAACAGCAGGATGCCCGCGCCGAGTTCGGTGAGGACGCTGAGCCATGCCTGGAGTCTCGGGCGGGTGAGTCCGAGCCCGCCGAACCAGCCGGCGGTGCCGGATATGCCGCCTCCGCCGCGCCAGTGGTTCCAGCCGTGCGCCAGCATCACCACGCCGAGCACGACCCGTACGAGCAGCAGTGCGGTGTCCGAAGCCTCACTCATCGCCATGTCCCCTTCTCCGTCGGCAGCGCCCGCACACCCCGCGTGCACTCCTCGACGAAGGCGAGCACATGCGGGTGGCAGACGAGAGCGGTACGGCCGACGCCGGTGTGGTGGCCCGCGCCCGCCTGCTCGTGGCGTACCACCCGTGGGGCTCCGGTGAACATGGAAGCGAGGTCCGCCGTCCACCGGCCTCCCTCGCCCCGATCCCCCTCAGGTGCGGGACTTGGTCGTCGCGGCGAAGGCGTCGGCGGCGGTGAGGTCGAAGTCGCCGTGGTCGCTGCCGAGCCCCTGCGCGACGAGCGCGGCGGCCGCGCTGCCGAGGACGGCGGCGTCGCTCGGCGTACGGCCCAGGCTCACGCCCCGCAGATAGCCGGCCGAGAACGCGTCGCCGCACCCGGTGGTGTCGACGACGTCGACCACGAAGGCGGGCACCGGTTCCGCGCCGTCCGCGGTCACCACGAGCGCGCCGTCGCCGCCGCGCGTGACGGCGACGACGCCCGCACCGGCGCCGAGGAGCTTGCGCGCACCCGTCAGCAGGTCGCTCTCGCCGGTGAAGCCGAGAACCTGGTCCTCGTTGGGCAGCAGATGGTCGATGTAGGGCAGGGCCGCCTCGATCTGCTCGAAGCTGCCGAGGACACCGGGGGCGAGCAGGTCCACGGAGGTGACGACGCCGTGTTCCCTGGCGTACGACAGGATGCGCGTGGCGACCTCGACGCCGATCAACTCCGGTCCGCCCAGGTGCAGATGGTCGGCCTCGGCGAGGGCGTCCCAGGGGACGTCGTCGAGGCCGTAGGTGATGTTGGCGCCGAGCAGGTGCAGCGAGGGGCGGTCGCCGTTGGGCCGGATCGGCAGCACGCTCGCGGAGGTGGCGGTGTCCGTGCGGCGGACGAGGAACTCGGTGTCGATGCCCGCCCGGTCCAGCAACCGCACCAGCAGGTCGCCGGTCGGGTCGGAGCCGATGGCGCCGGCGCTGCGCACCCGCGCGCCCAGCTTGGCGAGGGTGAGCGCGGTGCCGCCCGCGGTCCCGGCGGCGGTCATCCGGATGTCCTCGACCAGCGTCGCGCCCTGGCCCTCGGGTATCTCCTGCACCGGCCGCACCAGTACGTCCAGCACGTGCACGCCCATGGTGAAGACCTTCATCGGCTTTCCCCCTTCATCGGCCTCATCGGCCTCATCGGCTCTGTTCCTGCGCGGGTGGTACGGGGTGGGTGGTGCCGTAGTCGCGGGCGATCGCGGCCTCGATCACGGCGAGTTGCTGCTGTTCGTCGAGGAAGCGGGGCCGGCCCATGGCGGCCGCGCGCTGGTAGACGCCGCAGGCCCATTCGAGGAGCAGCGCGTTCTCGACGGCCTTGTCGAGGGTCGTCCCGTGGGTGACCGCGCCGTGGTTCGCCAGCAGGGCGGCGCTGCGCCCGTCGAGCGCGGTGAGTACCGACTCGGCGAGTTCGGGGGTGCCGAAGGTGGCGTAGGGCGCGACCCGCACCGTGCCGCCGAGGGCCAGCAACTGGTAATGGATGCAGGGAAGTTCGTCCAGCACGCAGGAGACCGCGGTGGCCATCGGAGCGTGGGTGTGGACGACCGCGCCGGTTCCGTAGCGGCGGTAGACCCCGAGGTGCAGCTCCAGTTCCGAGGTCGGCCGCAGGCTTCCGGCCACGACCTCGCCGTCGAGGTCGACCACGGTCACCTGGTCCGGGGTGAGTTCGGCGAGGACCGCTCCGGTCGCGGTGACCGCGACCCGGTCCTCGACGCGTACGCTCACGTTGCCGGCCGTGCCGATGAGGAGGCCTTCGGCCCCCAGGCGCCGGCAGACGTCCGCGACGGCGGCCCGCTCCTGACTCAGCGCCGAGCTTGAGGCGGTCATGGGCGCGAAGGTACCGTAAACGTGAAACAAAGTCACGTTCATGTTTGGAGGCAGTCCTTGGTCCAGGCGACCGCGGGTCCGGGCGGTGGCGCCCCCCTGCGCCGCACGCCGCGGCAGGCGCGCAGCAAGGCACGGCTGGCCCTGATGCTGGAGGCCGCCGAGCGCATCCTGGTCGGCGACGGCGTCGAGGCGCTCACCACGACGCGGGTCGCGGCCGAGGCGAAGGTGTCGGTCGGCTCGCTGTACCAGTACCTCCCCGACCGTGACGCGATCATCGACGCCCTCGCCACGGGCTACTTCGCCCGCCTCGAAGACGTCATGGACGATCTGGTCCGGACGGCGGCGCGGGAGCGGTGGGACGATCCAGTGGGCATGCTCATCGACACCTTCGCCCGGGTCTACCGCACCGAACACGGCTTCCGTGCCCTGTGGTTCGGCAGCGGGCTGACCGAGCGGACGCGGGCCGCGGACCGTGAGCACAAGCGGCGGATGGCCGACGGGATCCGCCGGGTGCTGCTCGCGCTGGGCGTCGCCCCCGACGACGAGGCGCTCGCGAGGGCCTGCCACGCCGCGATCCTCGCCGCCGACGCCCTCGCCCAGGAGGCCTTCCGCCGCGCCCCGGAGGGCGACACCGACCTCCTCGACGAGGCGAAGGCGATGCTGCGCTGCTATCTCACCGAGGTCGTCGCGCGCTACGAGCAGCGGTAGCCGAAAGTCTGTGGCCGCCGCTGTGCATCGGTCGATAGCGTCGGGGCCCGCAACCGACCGCGCCGGCGGTCGCCGCACCCGGAGAGCGAATCCCATGACCCCGCAGCACCCCCGAGCCACCACGACCCTTTGGCGTCCCACCGGCCCCAAGGAGCTGGAGCTGGTGCGTGAGCTCGGCTGGCGGGCCTGGCCACCCCGGCTGCCCGAGCAGCCGATCTTCTACCCGGTCCTCGACTTTACCGACCGGGGGTAGCGCTGCCCGTGATGTCCGTCTGGGCCTGTGACCAAGGCGTCATGGGCTCGTTTACCGACCGGGACCGGGACGTCTGTCATGTTCCGGAGTCGCTACGGAGGGCGAGTGGCACGACGAGTAGTGGTCGGGGACCTGCGGGTCCAGCAGATCGAGCGGAAGGACGGACGGCGGTCATGGACGATCGTCTGGCCCGAAGGGGCGGTGCACGCGGAGGCGGACCGATTCCTTCGCACGCACGACGGTTCGGGGACGCAGAAGACGTACGCGTATTACCTGGTGAACCATCTGCGGTGGCTGGAGCGCGAGTGCCTGGGCTTCGACACGGTGGTGTTGCGGGATCTTGAGCGGTACATGGGGATCGTCGGCGCCGAGGTCCGCATGCCGCTCGGTGAGCCGTGGCGGGTCGGCAAGCGCCCCTACGGCCGGGCGGCGCTGTCGACCGCCGCAGCCTGCCTGAAGGGCTTCTACCTGCATCAGGCCTCGCTCGGCATCAACGGCGAGCTCGGCAAGAAGCTCGGCGTGACTCGGCTGCCGTCCCAGGCGGATCGCCGCCGCTCGTTCCTCGGGCACGTAAAGAGTGCGATGCCCGCCAACCCGCTCGCGCCGAGCGGGCCACAGCGGCGACACCCGAAGATGCTCCCGGACGGCGCTCGCGAGAAGCTGCTGGCGACGGTTAACTCGGCCCGGGACCGGCTGGTGGTGACCTGGCTCGCTGACGGCGGGCTTCGGATCGGCGAGCTCTGCGGGCTGCATATGGTCGACTTGCACCTGCGCGAGAACGCGGCCTGCGGCGAGTGCCGCAGCCCTCACCTGCACGTCTGCCACCGGCCCGGCAACCCGAATCGGGCGGAGGCGAAGACCAAGCACCCGTGGCGGCTCGAGAACGGCACGGTCACCGGTGGGCTGATCAAGCGGGTCAGCCCGGCGATGGTGCACACCTACTTCGAGTACGTCACCGGCGGCGAGTATCCACGCGGCCGGTCCGGGCACGGGATGCTGCTGGTCCAACTGCACGGCGCGGGTGCCGGGGAGCCGTGGGCCCCGGTCGGAGCCCGCAGGATGCTGGGTCGGGCAGGGAAACGCGCCGGCCTGGGGCTTGTGAAACCCCATGCCTTCCGCCATTCCTTCACCTCGGCGGTCCTCGACGCGTCGGACGGCAACCTGCTGATCGCCCGGGACGCGGGCGGCTGGGCCTCGGCGACGATGGTGGACGAGGTCTACGGGCACGTCGACGTCCACGATCCGGCGTTCGACGCGGCACTCCGTACGGTCTGGGGTGAGCCGAAGTGAGCGCGAGGTCCCTGTTGCCGGTCCATACCGACCGGCCCGACCGTCAGGGCCGGGACAGGTTGGAGATCCTCACGGCCCTGATCCACAGCCCGTCATTCGACCCGGTTTTTCGGGAACCGATCATCCGGATCCCTCGCGGCCACGCTGTTTATCGGTGGGAATGCCTCATCAGCCAGTGCGAACGCGTCCGTGACGGCGGAACGGATCTGTGCTCGGTGCACCGCCGGGAGTGGAACGAGGCCAAGGAGCGTGGGGTCGGCAAGGCGGCCTTTGTCACGGCGGCAGAACCGCTCGGTCCGTCGGAGTGGATCCGCGAGGAATCCTGCCGTATCTGCCCCCAACGGCCCGCGGCGCACACCGCGACACGGCTGTGCGTCCGGCACCAGACTCGCTGGCTCTATCTGTGCAGGTCCGCAGCCGTTGAGGAGTCAGACTTCGCCCAGTGGCTGGGAGAACAGGAACCACTGACGGGCTATGGAGAGTGCCAGGCGGCGGTCTGCGCCAGCCTGGCCTACTCCCCGCTGGGGCTGTGCTCGGGACACCGCCATCGCTACCGGCTGCACGGACGTCCTGGCGGCGCTTCGCTCCCGGACCACTGGTGGCATTCCTACGAGCGCATCGGGCAACCCGTCCCGGTGGTGATGGAGAACCGGGAGGAGTTCCGGGCCTGGTGCACCTCGGTGGCGGCGGTGACCTGGCCGGGGCAGATCAACCTGCGCGGGCTCAGACCGCTGCTGCGGGCCGAGATCCAGTGGGGAATGTTCCGCCACGCTGAGCAGCCCGAGCCCGGCCGCTGGGACCTTGAGTGGATTCAGCGCATGGTCAACGCCTGCCGGGAGAGCCGCGTCGACTCGCTGGTCGATCTCGACCTGGGCGCCCTGGGTGGCTTCTCGTCCAGCATCGTCAGGGAGATGCGGCGAGAGCTGCAGTTGATCTACTTCACCCCAGACGACTGCCGCGAGGCAGGCTTCTTGGAGACGGACCACTTCGGCATCCGGTTCGACAAGCGGGCCAGCCACATCGACCTCACCGCCGTCCCGCAGCGCTGGCTGCGGGACCTGCTCTGGGACCACCTCGCCGATCTGCTGCGGTCTCCACGCTGCCCGAGGACCGCCACCGCAGTCGACTCGCTCCGCCGGGCATGCACCGAGCTGGGCGCGTTCCTGGAGGTCGACGCGCCAGGTGGAGGCCACGATCCCGGTGCGTTGCGCGGCGAGCACATGCAGCGCTTCGTGGCCGACCAGCGGCGTCGGGAACGTGACGGCCTGACGTCGATCGCGCTGACCAGCTCGACCGGGAAACCGCCGACGGTGACCACGCATACGCGCCGGACGGTCTTCAACAGCGTCCGGCGGGTCCTGCGGGACGCTCTGGAGGACGGCACCGCCCAACGGCTCGGTCTGGACCGGGAGTTCATCACGTCCATGCCCGCCGGAGGCGGAGCGCCGCTTCGAGCCCGGCGGCCGTTCCCGGACGAGGCGGCCCGCGCACTGGCCGACGGGGCGAACCTTCAACGGCTCGCTGACGCCTACGATCCCAGCGACCACGGCCTGCGCGACATCTGGGAAGCGATCGTCACGACCGGGCGCCGCACCAGCGAGGTCCTGAAGCTGCGGTGGGACTGCATCGGCCGCTACGGCGGCCTGCCCATGTTCTGGCACGACCAGACCAAAGTCGGCAACTACGACGCCGCGATCCGCATCCCCGAGAGTCTTTACGATCTCCTCGCCGAGCGGCAGCGCAAAACCCTGGAGAAGTTCACAGCCCGGCACGGCCACGCCCCTTCGCCACAGCAACGCGCGGCGATGGTCCTCTTCCCCCGGACCACACGCAACTCGCAGATGACGACCTCGCTGTCCTACACCTGGTTCATCCGGGGTTTCCGGCTGTGGGTGGACGAACTCGACCTCGGCCGCCTCGTCCCGCACCAGGCACGGCACACACTGGCCACTAACCTCCTGCGGCACGGCGCGACCCTGACGCACATCCGCCGCTACCTCGGCCAGGTCTCCGACCGCATGGCCGAGCACTACGTCCACCTGACCAGCTCCGACCTGGATAACGTCCTCCAGCACGTCTGGGTCGCCGGACCCGGCACCGCACAGCCCGGCGAGTTCCTGGCGGGGGACGCCACCCCGCTCACCCGCGAGCAGGCACAGGCCCTCGCGATCGACCTGTCCCGCCGCAGCGCCCCGGCCGAGGGCGGGTTCTGCACCTTCCAGCCCGTCGTCGACGGCGGCGCCTGCCCCTGGAACCTGGACTGCCACAACTGCGACAAGTTCGTCCTGTCCGGCGCCGACCTCCTCTACTGGCGCCGCAAGCGCGAGCAGTGGTGGCTGTTGGCCGAAGGCGCACCCGACGACGCCACCGCCGACTACCTCCACCGCTACTTCGAGCCCACCGCCCGCGCCATCGACGGCCTGGAGAAGGCGTTGGCCGGTCTGGGTCTCCTCGACGACGCCCTCGCCCTGGACCTGCGCAAACCCCAGGACTACTTCCACCGCGTCTGGTCCACAGCTTTCCGTGCCAGCGACCTCGCCGAGGCAACCGAGGCAGGAGACGCCCAGGAAGACGAGTACGACGCCGAGTTTGACGCCACCGACGGAGAAGCACAGACATGAGCACCGCCACCGTTCCCGAACCCCGCACGGCAGCTGCCCTGACGGCCCGCCGCCGCAGAACCGAGGCCGCCCTCCAACGGGTCCACGACGCCATCGCCCGGCTCCGGCGCGAGAAGGCCCAGGTCAGTGTCGCCGCCGTCGCCCGCCGCGCCGACGTCTCCCGCACCTTTCTCTACGACAACCCCGAGGCCAGGACCGCAGTCGCCACCGCCATGGCCGAAATCGGCGAGCGGCGCGGCCAACTGCTCGCCGACCAGGCAGACGAGCGTGAGGCAACCTGGCGCGAACGGGCCCTGAACGCCGAGGACGCCCTCAAAGCCGCCCACACCGAGATCGTCGCCCAGCGGACCCGCATCGGTGAACTCATCGGCCAAGTACGCGACTTGGAAGCCGAGTGGACCGAGGAAGCCATCCAGCGAATCACCACCGAGAACACCACCCTCAAGCAGCGCGTCCGACAACTCACCACTGACAACCGCACTCTCGACGAGCGGCTGAAGGCTGCCCGTTCCAACCTCCGCTTCCAAGATCGACGCGTCGCCGACCTCGAAGCCCAGATCGCCGACTCGACGGTGCACTGAATCACCCCGGCCGAGTTCAGACGGCGGTGTCACCGGCCAAGGCCGGTGAGACCGCGTCGCCGAGGCGGACGCTGAGCTGGGAGCCCAGCTCCCGGAAGCCCAGCGCAAGTGCCACACGCTTTGATGGATGAGGCCGTGCTCTCCATTGCGGAAGCAGCCCGGCGTCAAGTGCATGCGCCACCGCCGCAGACGCCACGAGCCGCGCCAGCCCCCGGCCTCGATGACCCGGCGCAACCAGCACACTCAGGTGAGCCACCGACCGCGGCCAATCTTGATAGCTGGCCGCGGCAACCACCTCGTCACTCTCGCGGAGGACGAATGCGGGAGAGGTGATGTCCTCCAAGCCGCTTTCACCGGCGTCCTCTTCACCAGCACGGGCCAGGAGTGCGACCAGCTCATCGTCGCCGCACACCGCCTCCTCGAGAGCGGCGCCTTCTTGCACAGGCAGGAAAGCGGCGCGTTCGAGATAGAAGAGGGACGCAGGACCAAGTACGTCGAGGACGGGCAACACCTCACGCAAGCGGTCCTCGTCGACGAGCTCCTCATCGGACAATTTGCCTGAAGCGCCCGCCATCAGCTGGACGACCTGCGCGCTCGGCACGGTGACGATGCCGACGCCGCCGAGGACCACGATCCCTGTCCACAACGGCGGACACAACCGCGAGCCAGGAGAGACCACAACGTTCGCCCCGCCCGAGGAGGAGAACTCCACCGGCTCCACCGCCAGCTCGGTCCATAGCTCCCGGGCCCGGTCAAGCAAGAGATCGCTAGTCATGGCCATATCGTGTCGGGCCCCGCGCCCCTGAACGACTGATTTACAACGGGCCAGAGGCTCCAGGCGCCCTCGCGCTGCGACGCCTCGCGCACCACGCTTCCGCTCGCAGCACGACGACCACACGAACGAGCGACAACAACGCCCCCAACTCGCTGTCGCGGACATGTAGTCTATGAATCGTCGCAGTTCAGAGCCGGTGTTTGAGCTCCTGCGGTCGGTAAACTCGACGAGGACTACGCCATCAGGATCGCCCGCGACTGGAACGTCAAGCACGACGGCGCCGGCTATGTCACCCGGTTCGAGGTCGACTCCGCGTTCCTGCGCAGGTATCCGGTCCAGCAGGCGGGCGGCCGGACGATCCTGGAACTGTGGGTGCCGGCCGAGGAGCTGGACGAGTTCAACGCCCATGTCGTGGGCGAGATCGAGGTGGTGCACGTGTTCTCGTGACGCCCGCTGCAAGGTTTCCGCAAGGTCCCCGCAGGCCTTCCGTCCGTCGGGAGGGGCAAATGCCCGGCAGACGGGGCCGAGCCGGTCCCGCACGGACGACGGGGGTCTTCATGTCGGCGTTGCGGAAGAGTGCGGAGTCGTCGGTCGAGGAGCGTGAGTGGCTGACGCTCGTCGAGCGCAAGCTGGTGCTGGTCGTGGTGCACACCCTGACCTACGGCAAGCGGCTGGTCGAGGTCCTGTTGCTGCTGGAGGCCGACTTCAGGGTGCAGGTGGTGTTCACGGCTCCGCCGCACGTCTTCGGCGACGAGGTCCCGCGCTTCCTCGAGGGACTGGGAGGCGCGGTGCTGCCGTGGGACGAGGCGGTGCGGATGCGGTTCGACCTGGCTCTCGCCGCCGGGCCGAGGGGCGTCGAGAAGATCTCCGGGCCCGTGATCGCGATGTCGCACGGGGCCGGCTACCTCAAGCGGCTGGTCTCGGTGGAGCAGCCGGGTGTGGCGGGGCTGCGCAGAGCGGATCTCGTCCCCGGCGGCCGGCTGCCCGCCGCCGTGGCGGTGCCCCATCACGCCGAACTGGCCGACCTGGAACGGCACTGCCCGGAGGTGCTCCCGCTCACCCATGTGGTCGGCGATCCGGCGCACGACCGCATCGCGGCGAGCCTGCCGCTGCGCGCCCGCTACCGCCGGGCCCTCGGCCTCGCGGACGGCGAGAAGCTGGTGGTGGTCGTCTCGACCTGGGGGGCGCTCTCGTCCTTCGGCCGGTTCGAGGCGCTGCTGCCCCGGCTGATCGCCGAGCTGCCCGCGGGACGGTTCCGGTCCGTCATCCTGGTCCACCCCAACGTGTGGTCGGGGCACGGTTCCTGGCAGGTCAGGGCCTGGCTGGCGCGCTGCGCCGAGCCGGGCATCGCCCTCGTGCCACCGGAGGCGGACTGGCGCAGTGTCCTGATCGCCGCGGACTGGATCATCGGCGACCACGGTTCGGTGACGCTGTACGGCACACTCACCGGTGCGCCGATCCTGCTGGCCGGTTCACCGGACCGGGAGATCAATCCCGCCTCGCCCGCGGCCACCCTCGCCGTGACCGCGCCGGCGCTCTCGCCCGCCCACCCGCTCGTCGGGCAGCTCCAGTACACGGCCGCCGAGTACCGCCGGGAGGAGTACGCGGCGATCGCCTCGCGCATCACCTCGGAACCCGGCCGCTTCAACCGCAACATGCGGCGGCTCATGTACCGCCTGCTGGGTCTGGGCCAGCCCGCCCACGAACCGGTGACGGTCCCCCTGCCCGAGCCGCCACCGCTGGACACGTGGGCGCGCGGGCGGCGGGAGGTGCCGGCGTGATGCGCTTCGTCTCCGTCCGGCTGCGGGCGTCGCTGCCGTGCCCCCGGGACCCGCGAAGCGCCCCGGCGGCGGACCTGTCGCTCCGCGTCCGCTCGACCGGGGGCGACCACGACGTGCTGGCCCGGGTCGGTCTCCTGGAGCCCGGGGGCCGGCCCGGTGCGGGCGGGCCGGTGGCCGGTGCGGACGAGCACGTCGCCGCGGAGGCCGGACCGTGCCCCGGGGTCCGGTGGCCGGTCTGCGCCGATGTGCTGTACGAACGGCTTCCGCGCCCGTACGCCGACGCGGTGCGCCGACTGGACGACCTCACGGCCGCCCATCCGGGGTGCCGGCTGGCCGCGGCGCCGCTGACCGGGGGCGGTTGGGCGGTCGTCGACGGGACGAGCCGCACGGTCGTGCCGCTGGCGCGCCGGGTTCCCCCGGACCAGCCCCTGCTGGCGTCCTGTCTGCACGCCTGGCTGGTGGCGGGACACGCCTTGCGGGACATCGAGGACATCCGCGTGGTGCCCGGCGGGTGAGCACGGCGGGTGAGCGCTCCGGCGCCTATGTGCGCCGGAGCCGGCGGGCGTCCGCCGGGCTGGTGGTCTCGTACAGGGCGAGGGCGCGGGCGTGGAACTCCTCGCCGGCCGTGTCCTCGCCCCGCTCGCGTGCGGTGTCGCCGAGCATCTCCAGGGTGCGGGCCTGCCAGTGGACGGCGCCGGAGGCGGTGAACACCGCGAGCGCCTCCGTCAACTGGGCGGTACCCAGGGCGTGGTCGCCGGTCCGGGCGCGGGCCCGGCCGAGGAAGGCGAGGGCCCGGGCCGTGTCGTGCGGGTCGGCCACCTCCAGGAGTCCCTGCCGGGCCCGGGCGAAGCAGGCGACGGCCCGTTCGGGGTCGTGTGCGGCGAGGGCGACCTCGCCGAGCGTGATCCGGGCGAGCGCCACCCCGCGCGGGTAGCCGCATTCCTCCCAGGTCGCCACCGCGCGGTCCAGATGCGACACGGCCTCGGCGAGCCGCCCCGCCTCGTAGTGGCAGTTGCCGAGGCCGAGCAGCGCCTGTCCCTCGTCGCGGGGGTCCTCGCCGTCGCGTGCCGCGTACAGGGCGGCCGTGTACCACTCCACGGCCTCGTCGAGCCGACGGGCGGCGCTCAGACCGATGGCCCCGGAGTTGAGCATCTGGCGTTCGGCCTCCCGGTGTCCGTCGCGGCGGGCGGCCTCCAGACCGATGCGGTGGGCCTCGATCCACAGGTCGTAGTGGCGCAGCCTCAGGAACAACGGCCACATGGCGTCGACGAGTTGCCAGGCCGTGGTGTGCCAGCCGCGCTCGACGGCCAGACGGAGGATCGCCATGAGGTGGCCGCGGCGCTCGTGCAGCCAGCCGAGGGCGTCGCGGTCGTCGGTGAAGGGCGGGGGCAACGGGAAGGGATGCGCGTAGCTCCGTGGCAGGGTGAACTGGATGGGGGTGATGAGGCGTTGGGCCTCGGTCGCGGTCAGCAGGTGCCAGTCGGCGACGCGCCGCAGGGTGCGTTCCCGGTCCGCCTCGGAGTCGGACAGGACCGCGCGGTCGCGGGCGTGGACGCGGACGAGGTCGTGGAAGCGGAGCGCGTCCGGGCCGACCTCCTCCAGCATGTTGGCCTCGACGAGTTCGTCCAGTCGGCGTTCCGCCCAGTCGAGGGGCTCCGCGCAGGCCGCGGCGGCCGTCCGGACGTCGAAGTCGGGCAGCGGCAGCAGCCCGAGGGCCCGGTACATCCGGGCGGCCTCCGGTCCCAGCACCACGTACGACGCGTCCAGGGCCTTGCGCACGGTCGCCTCCCCTTCGACTTCCAGCGCGGCCAGCCGGCCGACGTCCGGGGTGAGCGCGTCCGCCAGTGCGGCGACCGGCTGCCTGGGGCGGGCGGCGAGCCGTGCGGAGGCGAGGCACACCGCGAGGGGCAGTCCCGCGCAGAGGTCCACGACCTGGCGGACCGCGGGCAGTTCCCCGGCGACGTGGCGCTCGCCGACGCCGCGCAGGAACAGCTCCACCCCGGCGGCGGGGCCGAGCGCCCGCAGCCGGTGGAACTCCGCGCCGTCCAGCCGCAGTCCGGTCAGCCGGTGCCGGCTGGTCACGACGACGAGGCTGCCGGGCCCGCCCGGCAACAACGGCCGGATCTGTGCCGCGGAGAAGGCGTTGTCCAGCACCACCGCGATGCGGAGGTCCGCGGTGACGGACCGCCACAGGGACGCCTGTTCCGCCAGGTCGACGGGGACCGCCCAGGCGCCGAGCGCCCGCAGGAACCGGCCGAGGATCTCGCCCGGGTCCGCCGGTCCGCCCGCCGCGTGGCCGCGCAGATCGGCGTGCAACTGCCCGTCGGGGGCGGCTGATTCGTGTCGGCGCAGCCAGCGGGAGACCAGGGTGGTCTTCCCGATGCCGGCCGGACCGTTGACCACGATCAGCGGCTGCCGGGACCCGGCGTCCGCATGCCGCGTGAGCAGCCGGTCCAGGGCTTCCAGCTCGTCCCGCCGGTCGGTGAAGTGCGCGGGTACCGGCAGTAGTTGACGGGGTGTCGGCGGCGGCTGCGGCGGGGCGGTCCGGACCTGGATGCCGCCGTGGACGTCACGGGCCTGGACGGTCGGTCCGTAGAACCGGGCCGATCCACCGATGGTGTTGCTGCTCGCTCTCCCCTGGTCGTCCTCCCGCGCCGCACTCATACCGCTCGTCCCCCTCCGACCGGTTGCCCGCTACATCGATCAAGAGGGTCCTACCCCCGCCGGGCCCCCGACGATGCAGGCCACGGACGTCGGGGCCCCGGCAAGGAAGCGATTCGGCCAGCACACCGGCCCCTCTTGGAACCCCCTCCGCTCCCTGTCATGCTCTTCGCCCCATGGCATGACCGTCCCCAGTGCCATGGTCGTCGAACGGCCGGACCAGCGGGAGGCGCTGGTGGAATTCCAGGTACTGGGCCCGGTGGGGCTGCGCGCGAACGGCCGGCGGGTGGAGCTCGGTTCGGACAAGGAGCGGACCTTGTTGGGCCTGCTGGCACTGGACGTGGGCCGGCCGGTCGCGCTGGGCGTGCTCATGGACCGGCTCTGGGACGGTGAACCGCCGCCGCACGCCCGGGAGAACGCGCACAGCTATGTCTCGCGGCTGCGCAGGCGGCTCCGGCTGGCCGACCCGTCGTCCGCGGGTGCGCCGCGCATCGTCAGCCGGGCCCACACCTACACGCTGGAGGCCGCCCGCGAATCCGTCGACTGGCACCGGTTCCAACAGCTCGTGGCGCGGGCCGGGGCCGTCGCGGCGGACGGCGACGACGAGCGGACGGCCGCCCTCCTCGACCGCGCGGAAGGCCTCTGGCGGGGCGAGGCGCTGGCCGGGCTGCCCGGTCTGTGGGCCGAGACCACACGCCGGATGCTGGCGGAGCGGCGGCTGGGCGCCGCCGTCTCCCGGATCGCCGCCTCCCTCCGGCTGGGCCGGTACGCGGAGGTGACCGCCGAGGTGTCCGCGCTGGTCGACCGGTATCCGGGCGACGAGACGCTGGCGGGTCAGCTGATGCTGGCGTACTACGGCGGCGACCGGTACACCGACGCGCTGCGGGTGCACCAGGAGACCCGTCGGCTGCTGATGACGCAGTACGGCTCCCGCCCTGGCGCCGAGTTGGACCGCGTCCACCGCGGGATCCTCGATCGCGTGCCGGCCGCCGATCTCGTCCGGGGCCGCGGGGCCACGCCCCGCCCGGCCGCGGCCGCGCCGCCGGCCCGCCCGCGGCCGCCGAGGAACCTGCCGCACCAGCCGCCCCTGATCGGCCGTCGCGCCGAACTGCGGGCCCTGAGCGCCGCCGTCGACGCGGCGACGGAGCACGACCGGGTGATCAGCCTGGAGTCCGTCAGCACCGTCAGCGGCATGGCCGGGGTGGGCAAGACCACCGTGGCCGTGCACGGCGCGCACCGACTCGCCGAGCGGTTCCCCGACGCCCAGCTGTATGTGGACCTGCGCGGCCACTCCCCCGTCGGCGAACCGCTCGGTCCCGGCGCGGCCCTGGCCACCCTGCTGCGTCTGCTGGGCACGCCGGCGGAGACCATCCCGGTCGAACTGGAGGGCCGTACCGCGCTGTGGCAGACCATGCTGGCCGAGCGGCGGGCGGTGATCGTCCTGGACGACGCGGTGAGCGCCGACCAGATCCGCCCGCTGCTGCCGAGCGGCTCGCCCTCCCTGACGATCATCACGAGCCGGCGCCGGCTGACGGGCCTGCCGCAGGCCCGGCACATCCCGCTCGACGTGCTGCCGACCGACGACGCCATCGCCCTGTTCCGCGCGTGCGCGGGCGAGGAACGCACCCTGGACATCCGGGAGATCACCCGGATCATCCGATTATGCGGCCATCTCCCGCTCGCGATCGAGCTGGTCGGGAGCCGCTTCCGCGCCCATCCGGCCTGGACGCTCGACACGCTGGCCGACCGTCTGACCCGTGCCGAGGGCCGACTGGGCGAGATCAGGGATGCCGAGCAGGAGTTGCTGCGGGCCTTCGACCTGACGTACCGGACCCTCACGCCGGAGCAGCGCGCCGCGTTCCGCCGGCTCAGTCTGCACTCCGGCCCGGACGTCACGGTGGACTCGGCGGCCGCCTCGCTGGACCTGCGCCCGGCCGCCGCGGAACGCGTGCTGGAGTCGCTGCTGGCCTGCCATCTGCTCCGCGAGCCGACCCCGGACCGGTACCGGTTCCACGACCTGCTGCGCGAGTACGGCCACTCCAGGTCCCTCGCCGACGACACCGAAGAGGACCGGGCCGGCGTCCTGCGGCGCCTGACGGACTTCCACGTCGACGCCGCCGACCGCGCCGACCGGCTCGCGTACCCCCGCCGTACGAGGCCCGCGCCGCCGCGGGAGCGCGGCCCCGGCGCACGGCTGCCCGACTGGCCCGACGCCGGGGCGGCGCGGTCCTGGCTGGCCGCCGAGCGCGCGAACCTGCTGGCCACCGAGCGCCGGGCGCGTGGCCAGGGCCGCCCCGGGGCCGCCGCCCGACTCGCCTACGCCATGGCCGGTTTCCTCGACGAGGAGTGCCACTGGCTCGACGCCGAGGCCGTCCTGGAAACGGCCGTCGAGCACTGGACCCGGACCGGCGAGCAGGCCGCGCTGTGCCGTGCCCTGCTGCACCTCAGCGCCGTGCACGCGCACACCGCGCGCTACCCGGAGGCCGCCGAGAGCGGCGGCCGGGCCCTGCGGATCGCCCGCGCGACGGGGGACGAGGAGGCGGAGGCCGAGGTGCTGCGCACGCTCGGCACCCTGAACTGGCATGTGGGCGACCATCAGGCGGCGCTCGTCCTCTTCCAGAAGTCCTTCGCCATCACCGCGATATCCGGAGACTCCCTGGACCGCGCGCGTCTGCACAACAACATGGCGGTCACCCTGCTCTTTCTCGGGGAACACGACCGCGCGCTGGAACACTTCGAGAAGACGCTCAGCGGATTCACCGAGGCGGGTGATCACGCGGCGCTCGGAAAGACGCTCAACAACATCGGTGACTTGTACCTGCGTCGCGGAGACCTTCAGTCCTCGCGCCGGTCCTTCGAGGAATCGCTGACATTTCTCGAGCATTCCGGGAACCGTTACGACCGCGCCACCGTGCGCGGCAGCCTGGCCGATGTCCTCACGGAATCGGGCGACACCACCGCGGCCCTCCCCCTTTACCAGGAGACTCTCGCGGAATTCCGCGCGCTCGGCGATCGGAAGAGCCAGGCCGACACACTGATCGGTCTGGGCGAGGCGCACCGGAAAGCGGGGGACGCCGAGAAGGCCGTACGGCACTTCCTGGACGCCCTCGACATCGCCCGCCTGATCGGCGCCGCCCACCAGGAGATCCAGGCACTGCGCCACCTCGGGCAGGCACATTTCGCAGCCGGCCGGCTCGACTCGGCCGGGGAACATCTGGAGGCGGCCCTTTCGCTGGCCGAACGCACGCACGACGTCGACGAGAAAGACCGGACGGAAAGCGTTCTGACGGAGGTACGGCGTGCGGTAGGTGGCACCTCGACAGCACGGACCTTACCGCGACACACGTTCGAACCTGGCGGTAATTAAACGCGCAACAAGTGAATCTCGTTCAATTAGGACTACAAGCTGACGGTCATATACGGTCACCTCCGCCAAGTAATCGATCAAGGAGGGATCCCGTCACGTGAGCACAATGCGCCGACTGGCCGTCGTCACCGGTCTCGCCACTGTCGCCATTTTTGGCGTGACCGCGCCAAATGCCTCGGCGGCCGAGCTCGCCTCGACCGCGGCGGTCGGCACGAACAGGTGCATCATGATGTGACCCCCTGAGGGTCGATCGACGCACCGGGGGTGGCAGCGCACGCCGCCACCCCACCCATCGGACACGAGAGGGTGGTGCGGGGTTGGAGCCTATATCGGTGGCGCTGTTGGCGGCGCTGGCAGGGGGAGCCGGCGGCGAGGCCGGTCGACAGGCCTGGGCGGCGCTGAGCGAACTCGTCCGGCGCCCGTTCCGGCGGGACGGCGACCGGGACGGCGACGGTGACGGTGACGGGAACACCGGTGCCCCGGCGGCGGGTTCGGCGGAACCGGAACTGGTCCGGCTGGCCGCGGCCCCGGACGACGCGACACTGGCCCGCGCGCTGAGCACGGCACTCGCGGTGCGGGCGGCGCGGGACGCGGACTTCCAGGCGGGTCTGCGGCGGTGGCACGAGCTGGCCGGCACACTGCACGCCGACGAGGTGCACACCGGCGATGTGCACAGCGAGATCACCGGCGGCACCTTCGCCGGCCCGGTCCTCCAGGGCCGCGACTTCTCCGGCCTCTCCTTCACGACCCCGGCCCCACCGCGGGTGGACCCCGACACGGACACCCCGCCCACGCCGGACTGAGATCGCCGCCGCGCGACCGCCGGACTGCTGCCGCAACGGCCTGGCTCCCCGCCTTCAGCGCGGGATCGCGTCGAGGGCCTCGTCCAGCGTCGTCGCCGCCATGATGAGGGAGAGATGGGTGAAGGCCTGCGGGAAGTCGCCGAGTTGCTCCCCGCTGGGGCCGATCTCCTCGGCGAACTGGCCGACATGGTCGGCGTACGTCTGCATCTTCTCGACGGTGTAGCGGGCTGGGGCAGGCGCCCGGCGCGGGCGAGGGCGTCGACGTAGAGGAACGTGCAGAGGCTGAACGTGCCTTCGGAGCCGCGCAGTCCGTCGGGGGACGCCTCGGGGTCGTAGCGGTGGACGAGGCTGTCGGAGACGAGGACGCGGTCCATCGCGTCGAGGGTGTTGAGCCAGCCGGGGCTGCGCGGCGACATGAATCCGACCCGGGGGACCAGCAGCAGGGAGGCGTCCAGTACGTCACCGCCGTGGTGCTGGACGAGAGCCTGCTGCTTGTCGTCCCAGCCCTGTTCCATGACCTGTTCGAGGATCGCGTCCCGGGCCCGGGTCCAGAGCGCGGTGTCCGCGGGCCTGCTGAACTCGGCGGCCAGCTTCAGACCGCGGTCGAAGGCGGCCCAGCACATCACCCGGCTACAGGTGAAGTCCTTGCGGCCGCCCCGGGTCTGCCCGCGCGTAGGCGAACCGCGGGCGGCATTCGAGGCTGAAGCGCACGGTGCCGCGCACGGTCCGTACGACGCGCACCAGCCGGTGCCGGTCGGTGGCCGTCGGGCCCGGCTGGACCGGCTGGACCGGCTGGACCGGCATGTGGTCGATGATCTCGCCGACCCCGTCGGGTGACATGAACCGGGTCACCACGACGGCGGTGTCCGGGTGGTAGAGCTGCTTCCAGGACCCCTCGGGAGGGTCGGGCGCGAGGCGGAAGTACCCGCCGCCGTCGTGGTCGAGCAGCGCGGCGAAGACACTGGCGAGTCGAAGCGCGGTGCGGCGAACCAGTCGATCACGCCCTGGGACGAGACCAGCGCGGCGGTCTGGAGGTCCCCGACGAGCCCGTGGTCGGCGATGGACGGGTAGCGGTCCATGGCGTTCTCCTCGGGCGGCTTCAGCCTCTGCCGTCGCACGGGTGGCCGAAGGTCATCGCAACCGCTCCGCGAGGTGGTCGCCGACGCGCAGGGCGTTGGCGATGGCGGTCAGCGAGGGGTTGACCGCCCCGATGCTCGGGAAGAAGCTCGTGTCGACGACGTAGAGGTTGTCCAGGTCGTGGGCCTTGCAGTGGACGTCGAGGGCGGAGCTGCCGGGATCGTCGCCGAAGCGGACCGTGCCCGCCTGGTGCGCGGTGGCGCCGATGGGCATGCCCTTGTGCAGATAGATGCTGTGCGACAGGAGATGGTGTTCGTTCATGCCCAGGTGACCGAGCATGCCCTGGAGTTTGTGCCGCAGGCGGTTCAGCCCGGCGATGTTGTTCTTCTCGTCGAGCGCCAGGTGGATACCGCCGTCCCGGTCCAGGGTGACGCGGTTGCCGGCGGCGGGCAGATCCTCTCCGCACAGCCAGAAGTCGACCGCGTGGTGGGCGAGTACCTCGAAGGGCATGTCGGGGGCCACGGCCCCGGCCCAGCGGGGCGCCTCGCCGTGGATCTGGTCGGAGTCGGACTTGCCGAGCATCTGGATGCCGCCGAGGGGGTAGTCCCAGTCGTCGGATCCCAGGTACCAGTCGTGCAGCGCCAGGGTCTTCTGGAACCTGGTGTCGTTCGGCTCCCTGGACACGGCCATCAGGGCCAGGTTGTTGTGCCGCATGTAGTGCCGGCCCACCACGTCCGAGCTGTTGGCCAGTCCCCGCGGATGCCGGTCGTTGGCCGAACGCAGCAGCAGGACGGCGGAGTTGACGGCGCCACAGGCGACCACCACGACGTCGGCGCGGAACTCCACGGTGGATGCGTCCCGGTCTCCCGGCTCCCCCACGGTGGCGACGACCGAGGTGACACTCCGGCCGGTCGCGTCCGTCTCCAGCCGCCGCACGTCCGCGTGGGTGACCATCTCGACGTTGGCGTGTTGGAGCGCGGGGTCGACGCAGATGACCTGTGCGTCGGACTTCGCGCCGACCAGGCAGGGGAATCCGTCGACGCGGTCGCAGCGGATGCAGGCGCTGGTGTGGGTGGCCCGACCCCGGTCGTCCTGGGTGAGGTTCACCCCGATCGGGAGGTGGAAGGGATGCAGTCCCTGCTTCTCCAGGTCGTGGCTGAGTTGCTGGATGCGCGGCTCGTGCTGGACCGGCGGGTGGGCGTACTGGGCGCTGGTGGGGCCCTCGGTGGGGTCCTCGCCGTGCCGGCCGTGCACGAGATAGAGGTGTTCGGCCTGCGTGTAGTACGGCTCGAACTCCTCGTAGCTCAGCGGCCAGGCGGGGGACACGCCGTCGTGATGGCGGAGTTCGCCGAAGTCCTCGGGGCGCAGCCGGAAGAGCGCCGCGCCGTAGAACTTGGTGTTGCCTCCCACGTAGTAGTTGACCTCGGGCGGGAACTCCTTCCCGTCCTTGTCGTACCAGAACTCCGGGGCACGGTACTTCCCCTTGACGAAGACCGCGGTGGAGTCCCAGTTGTCCCGTTCACGGGGAAGGTAGCCGCCGCGTTCGAGAAGGAGGATCCGTTTTCCGGTGGGTGCCAGCCGATGGGCGAGGGTGCCACCGCCCGCACCTGTCCCGATGATGATGACGTCGTAGTACTGCGCGTCGGTCATGCCGGCCACCGTCCTCGGAGAATGCGCCGGTCCTGCCGGGTGAAAGGGCCGTCGGACCCGACCACCAACGTATCTCCGGGCGATGTTTCCGGCGAGTTGGGCCGATCGGGTGAAACGAGGCGCCGGGACACGACGCCGTCTCGTACGCGCGCGTGAGCGGATCGAGCCGTGTCACAGGATCGCGAGCGGATTGACGGGAGAGCCGGTGGCCGCGGGCAGCCGGAGCGGGGCGATGACGCAGAGGAACGACCAGCGGCCCTCCCGCGCGCAGATCGGCGTGAGGTCCTCGAACCGCAGATAGTCCAGCAGGTGCAGTCCCATCGCGTGGATGCCCAGCACATGGACCGGGAACGCGACCCCCTGGGCCGCGCTGGGCGCGCTGTCGTTGTTGCCGTCACCGCCGAGGACGGCCACCTCCCGCTCGGCCAGGAACTCCATGGCCGTCGGATGGAGACCGGCACGAGCGCCGGCCACGTCCCAGGGGCCGAGCTCCTCGCGGCGTCGGCGGTGTCCGACCCGTACGAGCAGGATGTCGCCGCGGCCGACCCGGACGCCCTGCCGTGCCTCGGCGGCGGCCAGGTCCTCGGCCCCCACCTGCGCTCCGGGTTCGAGCCAGGGGACGCCGTGCAGCCGGGGGATGTCGAGGAGGACCCCGCGTCCGACGATGCCGTCGCGGGCGAGGTCGACGGACAGGGCGCTCGCCCCCTCCGGCGACAGCACGTCCCCCGCCGGTACGCCGCCGTGCAGGGTGCCGTCGTAGATGACGTGGCACAGCGCGTCGAGGTGGCTGTCCACGTCGCCGTGAATGTTCATGGCGAAGCGGTCCCGGGCGAACTCCAGGCCGTTCGAACCGGGTTCGCCGTCGGCCGGGGCGATGAGCCGGTGTTCGGCCGGGTCGGCGTCGTCAGGTCCGGTACGGGTGTTCACGGGGGCGGCGAGCGACACCGTACGCCCCGACCGCACCTCGCGTACGGCGGCCAGTACGTGGTCCCCGGTGATCGTGTCCAGGGCGCCCCGGCGTGCTGCGCCGCCGGGGGACGTGTCGCGCAGGTGCCGGTACAGACGCCGGAAGTCGGCCTCGCTCAGCTCGCCGGTCGTCCGCATGCCCCCACCCTCCGGCAGGTCCCGGGTCTCCGCACGCCGAGTTGCCGGGCTCGGGGACCGCCGCGTTAATAAATGAGCGAACCGATCCGCGGAGGTCCGGATGGACATGATCCATGTCCGAGCGGTGTGCCCGCCGGACCTCACGGAACGCGCCATGGCCCTGCTCGGCGCCGAGCCGTGTGTCCTGAACCTGCACCTTCAGACGGGCCGCGTACGCAACCCCGACGGTGACGCCATCCAGTGCGACGTCCTGACCGGAGCCGCGAACGAGGTGCTGCACGGGCTGCGGGACCTCGGGCTGGAGCAGCGTGGCTCCATCGTCCTCGATCCGGTGGACACGGCGTTCTCGGACCGTGCGACCAGGATCTGGGCCAAGGAGCTCGGGGCGGGGCCGCGTGCGCCGGTGTGGGAGCAGGTGGAGGCCCGGATCCGGGCCCAGGGCCGCTACCCCCCGAGTTTCTACCTGTTCCTGGTCATCGCCGGGCTCATCGGCGCGGTGGGCATCATCACCAACTCCCAGATCCTCATCGTCGCGGCGATGGTGGTCGGCCCCGAGTACGGGGCCATCACCAGCGTCGCCCTCGGTATCGACAACCGCTCCCGGCCGAGAATCGAGCAGGGTCTCCTGGCGCTGTTGGTGGGCTTCCTGCTGGCCGTCGCCGCGACCTTCCTCTTCTCCCTCCTCGTCCGCGGCTTCGGGCTCCAGCCGGAGGCCTTCGAGCTGGGGGTGCGGCCCGTCTCCAATCTGATCAACACCCCCAACTTCTTCTCGGCCGTGGTGGCGGTGCTGGCCGGGGTCGTCGGCATCGTCTCGCTGACGGAGGCCCGGACGAGCGCGCTGCTCGGCGTCTTCATCTCGGTGACCACGATTCCGGCGGGGGCGGACATCGGGGTGTCCACGGCGTTCGGCAGCTGGGACGAGGCCTGGGGGTCCCTGCTCCAGCTGCTGCTCAACATCGTCGTCCTGATCGTGGTCGGGACCCTCACACTCAGGTGCCAGCGGGCCATCTGGCGCCGGGTGAGCGCACGCCGGCACGGGCGCGCGGTCGGGCGGACCCCGTAGGAGCGGTGCGGGTGCGCGGCGCACCGAGGTGCGGCTGCCTCCGTCCGATGCTGCAATGAGATCCGAGGACAGGGGGATGCTCGGGATGCTCAACGCCGTGACCACCCAGGGGTGAAGCCGTGAGCGATGAATTCGTCGAAATGGGACCGATCGACTATGTCGTCGTCGAGTTTCCCGGAAACCGCATGACCGGCGAGGGCTTTCCCCTGCTGGTCGATCTGGTGGACCGCGGCCTGATTCGGATCCTCGATCTGCTGTTCGTCCGCAAGGAGGAGGACGGATCCGTGGTCGGCCTGGAGATCGCCGACCTCACCGGCGACGGAGCTCTGGACCTGGCCGTGTTCGAGGGCGCCTCCTCCGGCCTGCTGGGCCAGGACGACGTCGAGGAGGCCGGCGGCGCTCTGGGGCCCGGCAACTCCGCGGCGATCCTGGTCTACGAGAACCTGTGGGCCGCGCCCTTCGCCACCGCCCTGCGACGCGGCGGTGCGCAGCTGGTCGCCTCCGGGCGGATCCCGGTACCGGCCGTCCTGGCCGCGCTGGACGAGACGGACGACGTGCGGCCGCCGAGGATGTAGACCGTCGCGGTGTCGGAAGACCAGGTCTTCCTGGGCCTCGGCCTGATCGTCGTGCTGGCCGTCGGCTCCCAGGTGCTGGCGAACCGTCTGCGCATCCCCGCACTGATCGTTCTGCTGCCCGTCGGATTCACCGCGGGCGCGCTGACCGACGACGTCGACCCCGAGCGGCTTCTGGGCAGCGCCTTCTCCCCGCTGGTCTCGCTGGCCGTCGCGGTGATCCTCTACGACGCCGGACTCGGCCTGGACCTGAGGAGTCTGCGAGCCCACACCCGCCGGGTCGTGGTGCGGCTGATCTGGTTCGGCGCGCTGGTCACCGGCGCTTCGGCGGCACTGGTGGCCATGCCGTTCCTCGGGATGTCCTGGGGCGCGGCCGTGATGCTCGGAGCGATCCTGGTCGTGTCCGGGCCGACGGTCGTCGGGCCGCTGCTCGCCTTCGTCCGCCCCACGGAGCGACTGCGGCGGATCCTCGTCTGGGAGGGGTCGCTGATCGATCCCGTGGGCGGCATCCTGGGTGCGCTGGTCTTCCACGCCGTCACGGCCGGCGGCCCCGGCGGCTTCGGCAGCCGGCTCGGCGCCTTCGCCGTCAGCACGGCGGTGGGGGTGGCGGGAGGCGTCGTCGGAGCGGCCGTACTGACGGTGGCGCTGCGCAGGCTCCGGCTCGGGGAGGTGCTCGCCACCACGGTGCAGCTCGCCGCGGTGGTCGGCGTGGCGGCCGCCTGCGACATCGTCCGGGACGACACCGGACTCATCGCCGCCGTCCTGATGGGGCTGGCGGTGGCGAACCTGTCCGGCGGGGGCGTCACCGCCCGAAGGCCGTTCTTCGAGACCCTCGTGGATCTGGTCATCGGACTGCTGTTCGTCTCCATCTCGGCCACCGTCAGCCCCCAGTCCCTACGGCATGTGGTGCTGCCGACGCTGGGGCTCGTGGCGGTCCTGGTGTTCGTGGCCCGCCCCCTGGTGGCGGCGGTGTCGACGTGGAGAACCGATCTGACGGCCGGGGAACGGGGCTTCCTCGGGTGGATGGCGCCGCGCGGGATCGTGGCCGCCGCCACCGCCTCGACGTTCTCGGCCACGCTCGTGGACCAGGGCGTCGGGGGCGCGGCGAAGATCCTGCCGACCACCTTCGTGGTGATCGTCGCCACCGTCACGCTGTACGGGCTGAGCGCGGCGGCGGTGGCCGGGCGGCTGGGCGTGGTGCGCTCGACGCGTTCCCGGCCGTTGCTCGTGGGCGGGGATCCATGGGTGGTGGATCTGGGGCGGGCCCTGCGGTCGGCCGGGCTGGACGTGGTGATGTGGGCGGGGCGCGAGGCGGAGCGGGACAGCATCAGGGCCGCCGGGATCGAACTCGCCCCCGGGGAGCTGTTCGCCGCGGCCACGGGCGAGGGCGCGGAGCTCGAGGGCCTCACCGGGGTCCTGCTGCTCACCGGCGAGGACGACTTCAACGCGCTGGCGGCCACACATCTCGGGGGGAGCGTCGAGGGCACGGTCCACCGGCTGCGGCCGCCCGCGGAGAGCCAGGGCGTCATCACGCCCTACGCGGGCGGCGAGGTGCTCTTCGATCCGGATCTGACCGGACCCGAACTGGCACGTCGTCACGCCCGGGGCGCCCGGGTCGTGACGCATCGCTTCGACGGCACCCTTCCGGCCGGACACCGGATGCTGTTCCTGGTGCGGAGTGACGGCCGGCTCCTCCCCGTCACCCGTACCGGCGGCCTGACACCGCAGCCGGGAGACGTCGCCGTACTCCTGAGCGCGTGACCCGTCAGCGGCCCGTGGACGGCCCGAAGTCGGCGACGGCGGCCCGCACCCGGGCGAGAGCGGCCGGAAGGCCGACTGTGGCGTCCAGGGTCAGGCCCGGCTCGTCCGGTTCCAGTGGCTCCAGCGTCGCGAACTGCGAGTCGACCAGCCGGGCGGGCATGAAGTGACCGGTGCGCCGGGACACGCGGTCCCGTGCGGTGTCCCGGTCCAGGGCGAGGTAGAGGCACCAGAGCCGGGCGCCCGCGGCCGCCCGGAGCTCGTCGCGGTACGCCCGCTTGAGGGCCGAGCAGGCGAGGACCAGCCCCTCCCCGGCCTCGGCGGAGCGCCGGACGCGGTCGGCGAGGGCACGCAGCCAGGGCTCGCGGTCGGCGTCGTCCAGGGCGTGGCCGGCGGTCATCTTGGCGACGTTGGCGGCGCTGTGGAAGCCGTCGCCCTCGACGAACGTCACTCCGAGCCGCTCGGCGACCGCCTTGCCGACGGTGGTCTTCCCGGAACCGGACACACCGAGGACCAGCACGATCGGCGGCCCCTGCCCGGCCCCGCGCACCGACTCCCCGCCGCCGGTCACGGGTCCTCGGGCTCCCGTCCGGCGGCCGTCCGCCGCAGGTCCGCCTCGGTGAGGGGCTGGAGGGCCCCGGCGGTGTCCAGCCGGTAGAGCAGGACGAGGGGCGGTCCGACGAGCACCACGGCGATGGCCGTGACCAGCAGCAGCCAGCGCAGCGTCGTCGTCGCGCCGGCCGCCTCGGACACGGTCAGCGAGGTGGGGATGAGATAGGGCCGCTGGGCCAGCCCCCACGCCACGACGACGAGGGCCACGCTGCCGACGGCGGTGATCCTCGCCCATCCCGTGGCGGAGCGGTACAGCAGACCGGCGGTGGCCAGCGCGCTGACAACCGCGACCAGGACGAGGGTGAGACCGATGCCGCTGGTCAGCCCGTCGTGGACATGGCGCGCGTCCTCGCGGGTGACGACGAGGCCGACGACCGCCAGGACGGCGAGGGCGCCCAGGCTGCACCAGGCCCGCAGCCGGAAGTACCCGACCAGGTCGGCGGCGTCGAAGCGGCGGGCGTCGGCGGTCAGGAACACCGCCCCGAGGAAGGCGGTCGCGGCGACGGTCAGCAGGCCGGCGATCACGGACGTCCCGTTGGACCACGCGTCGGCCGACGCCTCGGTGCCGGGAGCCACCCGGCCCGTGGCCAGCCCGCCGACCGCCGCGCCGAGGAAGAAGGGCGTCAGCAGCGAGGAGACGGCGAAGACGGCGCCGTAGACCCTGCGCCCGGCCAGACGCTGCGTGGGCTTGCGCAGGGCGAAGCCGGCGCCGCGCAGGACGAGTCCCACGGCGGCCAGCGCCAGCGGCAGCCACATGGCCGTGAAGACCGTCTGGAACAGGACCGGGAAGCCGGTCCACATGATGACCAGGACGAAGATGAGCCAGACGTTGTTGGTCTCCCACACCGGTTCCATGGCGTGGTCGATGAGCCACCTGGGGCGCTTGCCCCGCTCGGCGCCGCCCGCGAACAGGTCCCAGAATCCGGCGCCGTAGTCCGTGCCGCCGGCACACGCGTAGGCGGCCACCACGGCCAGCAGCACCCAGGCGACGGCGTCCTCGGTCATGCGCCGCCCCCGTCCCTGCCGCCGGTCGTGGACAACGGCCGGGGCCCGTAGGGGGTGTCGCCCTCCACGTCCCCGGTGGCGGCTGCCGTGACGGCGCCCTCGTCGGCCAGCCGCCACCGTCTGCTCATCTTCAGCAGGACGGTCAGGAAGGAGCCGAACACCAGGACGTAGAGCACCACGACGAGGCCGAGCATCGTCCACAGGGTCGAGGCACGGGTGTCCGTCACCGCCTCCGCGACCCGCATGTTCTGGTAGACGATCCAGGGTTGCCGGCCCACCTCGGTGGTGATCCAGCCGCACTCCACGGTCAGCAGACAGGCGCCGCCGGCCAGCGCCGCGCACCGGAAGAACCACGGTGACCTGGGCAGGTCACGGCGGCGGAGCCAGCACCAGCCGTACCAGAGCGCGAGCAGGAGGAGCAGGCTTCCGATGGTCACCATGATGTCGAACGCCCAGTGCGCGATCGTGGCCTGAGTCGCCGTCGGGCGGTCGCCCGCCGGGACCGAGGACAGGCCCGTCACCTTGGTGTCCGGGCTGAAACCGGCGAGGATCGAGTCCAGTTGGGGGATCTTGATCCCGCCGGAGATCGTCCCATCGGGATGCAGACGCCCGAACATGTACTCCGGCACATGGGTGTCGGTCTTCCAGACGATCTCGGTGGCCGCGAACTTCACCGGCTGCTTGTGGAAGACGGACCGGGCGATCGAGTCCCCGAGCATGAACTGCACGGGGGTCAGGATCGCGGCGACGGAGAACGGCACGGTGAAGCCGAGCCGGTGGTAGCGGTCCCGGCGCCCCCGCAGCCAGCCGACCGCGTACACCCCGGCGACGACATAGCCGGCCGTCAGCACCACTCCGACCACGAAGTGCCAGTACTCCGGGCCGAACATCGGTGTGAAGATCGCCCTTCGTACGTCGACGTCCACGGGGTTGCCGGACCCGTCGAGTGTGAAACCGCGCGGGGTGTTCATCCAGGAGTTCGCGGCCACGATGCCGAACGCCCCCATCAGGGCGGCCAGCGGCAGGGGCAGGCCGAGCCAGAAGTGCGTCCACGGCTTGAGCCGGCGCCAGCCGTACAGGTAGATGGCGATGAGGATCGCCTCGAGGAAGAACGCCCAGGCCTCGACCCCGAAGCCGAGGCCGAAGACATCACCCCACCGGCCCATCATCCCCGGCCACAGCAGGCCGAGTTCGAAGGAGAGGACGGTGCCCGTCACGATGCCGATGGCGAACTGGACGGCCATGACCGCCGACCAGCGCCGCGCGAGCAGCAGGGCGACGGCGTCGCCCTTGCGCAGCCCGCGGTAGTGCATCAGGAGGGTGATGGCGGGCAGGGCCACGCCGAAGGGCACGAGCAGGATGTGGGAGCCCAGGGTGAAGGCCATCAGCTCCCGGGCCGGCAGCAGCTGTGCGGGGCCGTCCGCCAGAAAGTGGTCGATCGCGCTGTTCACATGATCCTCGGTGGCTCGTCCCGGATGGCGGAGGTGTGGCGGGTCTCAGCCACCCGTGGCGAATCCGGGGAACAGCGTCATGCCGCCGTCGACATAGATCGTGGTCCCCACCACGTAGTCGAAGAGGTCGGAGGCCAGCGCGGCCACCACGTTCGCGATGTCGTCCGGGTCGCCGACGCGGTGGTAGGGGACGAGCCGGAGCAGGTCGGCCTCCGCCTCGGGGGTGTCCCAGGCACTGCGGTTGATGGGCGTGCGGATCGCTCCCGGAGCGACGGCGTTGACCCGGATCCGGTGCGGCGCGAGCTCCTGCGCGAGGGTCGCCATGAGCATCTGCACCCCGCCCTTGGACGCCGCGTAGTTCACATGGCCCGTCCAGGGAATGATCTGGTGGACCGAACTCATGCAGATGATTTTCCCGGCGGACCGGGAGATCTCCGGGACGACACCGCGCCGCATGAATTCCTTGGTCGCTTCGCGTGCGCACAGGAACTGGCCGGTCAGATTCACGTCCAGCACCTTGTGCCACTGGGCCATGGTCATGTCGGTGACGGGGGCATCTCGCTGGAGGCCCGCGTTGGCGACCATGATGTCGATGGTCCCGAACTCCTCGACCATACGGGACACCATGTCGACGACCTGGTCCTCCTGCGACACATCGGCCTCGTGCGCATAGGCGCGGACACCGAAACCCTCGATCTCGCGCACCACTTCTTCCGCGGCTTCCCGCCCCGCCACATAGTTCACGACCACATCGGCGCCCGCCCGCCCGAGGCTGATCGCGGTGGCCTTTCCGATACCGGAATTCGCGCCCGTCACCAGCGCCTTCTGCCCTTTGAGGAGAAGCGGGGCAAGGGGCTGGCGACCGTCACTGCCGCTGGTTTCCACTCGTGTCTCCCTGTGCGTGCCGGCGCGGACATCCGGCGGATATTCAGAGGAATCCGCTCGACAACGAAAACACGCGTGGATCGATACGGCACGATGGGGCGTCTCCCGTCAGCCGCCCGGGGTCTCCGCCCGCTCGAACGGCCCCATACCCGCCGGACGGGTCGCACGGGGCGGCGCGAACCGCTCGGGCGGGCCGGTCGGGCGGGCTGGAGGAACGGGCTGGTGGGACGGGCTGTTCGGACGGGTCGCGTCGCAGTTCAGCGCTGACGGGCTACTCGGTGCGAGCGTCCCGGCCCGTTCCGATGCACAGCGCCCAGATGACGAAGGCGTCCACGGCGATCAGCACGATGGCCCAGACGGGCTGGTACGGCAGCCACATGAAATTGGCGATCATCGACAGGCCGGCCACGGCGACGCCGACGACGCGTGCCCACACCGCGCCACGGAACAGAGCGGCGCCCGCGAGCGCGACCAGAACGCCGAGGACGAGATGGATCCAGCCCCAACTCGTCAGGTTGAAGTTGTACGCGTAATCGCGGGTGACGACAAAGACGTCGTCCTGGGCGATCGCGGCAATTCCCTGGAATATCGCCATCAGCCCGCCGAAGATCATCATGACCCCGGCGAATCCGGTCCAGCCGGACACCCACGCTCCGCTGCTTGCCGTTCCGTGTCCGTGATGCATTCCGGTCGCGGTCATTTCGGGCTCCTCCCACACACATCTCGCCACTGACAGGTGGCCGTTCGGTCGCCCACATATCAGCTTGCCATGAGAAGCACCAACCGGCAGAACACCGGTATTCACGCAGTTCAGCGCCGTGGCCGAGGTGCGAGGGAAATCCGGCGGTGGTCCAATGGAGGTATCCGGTGCGCCGTCCGTCGCGCGTCGGCCGGAGAAGCCGTCTCTTTCGCAGGTCTCCGGCGAGAAAGGAAACCGCCGTGCCAGGTCTCCTCCGCGGGGTCGCCCGCACAGCCGTAGTGGCCGGTACCGCGACCGCCGTGTCGAACCGCGTGTCACGCCGCCAGCAAGGGCGCTGGGCCCAGCAGGACTCCCAGCAGGCCGCGCCGCAGCCGGCGCCGTCCGCCGCTCCCCCACCCGCCCAGCCGGCCGACATGAGCAGCAAGATCGACCAGCTGAAGCAACTCGGGGAGCTCAAGACCCAGGGCGTCCTCACCGAGGCCGAGTTCGAGGACCAGAAGCGCAGGATCCTCGAGTCCTGAAACCTCGGTCCGGTCCCCGGATGGCTGCCCAGCGGCGAGCCGGTCGCCGGGCAGCCGCGCCGCGCACCCTACGGCCAGCTCAGTACGAGGTTGCCCCGGACGTCGCCGTCCAGCAGGCGCTTGAACGCCGCTCGCGCGTCCTGGGGCGGCATCACGTCGTCCACGAGGGGCCGGATTCCCGTGGTGTGCATCAGCCTCAGCATCCGCGCGTATTCGTCCCGTGTGCCGCTGAACGACCCGACGATGTTGACCTGGTGGAAGTAGACCCGGTGCAGCCGGGCCGGCGAGACATCGCCGGACGTGGCGCCGGCGACGACGACCGTGCCACCGGGGCGCACACTGTGCAGGGAGTGCGTCCACGTCGCCCGGCCGACGCTGTCGATGACGGCGTCCACCTGTTCGGGCAGTTGCGCCTTGGGTTCGAACACCTGGTGGGCACCCAGGCGCCTGGCCAGCTCTCGCTTGTCGGCGGTACGGCTGGTGGCGTACACCCGGAGTCCGCCGGCCACCCCCAGCGCTATCAGCGCGGTGGAGAGTCCGCCGGCGGCGCCCTGCACGAGCACCGAATCGCCGGGCTGGAGCCCGGCCTTGGTGAACAGCATGCGGTACGCCGGCAGCCAGGTGCAGATCAGGCAGGCCGCCTCTTCCCAGGCCAGCTGGTCCGGGACCGGCAGCAGGCTGGCCGCGGGCACGGCGATGTACTCGGCCAGCGTGCCCGGCCGGGCGCCGACGAGTTGCGCGGCCGGCAGGATCAGGGTCTCGTCCGCAGTGCCCGGCGGGGACTCCAGTACGGGATAGAGCGCCACGCGCCGGCCGTCGGGGTCCTCCCCCGCCGCCTCGCAGCCCAGGATCCGCGGATACTTGTCGTGGTTCAGGCCGACGCCCCTCAGGGTCCACAGATCCTTGTGGTTGAGGGAGACGGACCTGACCCGGACGCGCACCCACCCATCGGGCACCTCGGGGTCGGGTCGCTCGCCGACGACCAGGGCGGCCAGCGGGTCCTCGGCATCGGGACGTGCCGCGTAGACAGCCTTCACCTTCCCGCCCTCCTGCCCCGGCTCATGCGCCGCGGGCAATCGCCCATGGCTCGAAGGGGTGGTGGAATGTCGCGCCGCTGCATGGCAACTCCTCGTTGTGCGGGGGGCGGCTGTCACGCGCTGCCGGGCGGCAGCGTCATGCTCGGGACCGTCAGCGGAATGCCTGAACGCCGGTGACCGCACGGCCGATGCTGAGGGTGTGGACCTCTTCGGTCCCCTCGACGGTGAGCACGGCCTCCAAGTTGGACATGTGCCGCATCACCGGGTATTCGAGGGTGATGCCGTTGGCGCCGAGGATGCTGCGGGCCGTACGGGCGACCTCGGTCGCGGCGCGCACGTTGGCGAGCTTGCCGAGGCTGAGCTGCGTGGGCGCCAGCCGGCCGGCCTCCTTCAACCGGGCCAGCCGCAGCGCGGTCATCCCGGCGTGCGTGACGTGCACCACCATGTCCGCGAGCTTGCGCTGGGAGAGCTGGAAGGAGGCGAGCGAGCGGCCGAACTGCTCACGACCGACGGCGTAGTCGAGCGCGCTGGCGTAGCAGGTGCGAGCGGCGCCGACGACACCCCAGACGATGCCGAAGCGGGCCTCGTTCAGGCACGAGAACGCCGTCTTCACACCGCGGGCCCCGGGAAGGGCGGCCGAAGCGGGGACCCGCACCTCGTCCAGGGTGAGCCCGGCGGTGTTCGAGGCCCGCAGAGCGAGCTTGCGGGTGATCTCCTCGGCGGTGAATCCCGGCGTGTCGGTGGGCACGAGGAAGGCGCGCACCTCGTCCTCCGCGTGCGCCCAGATCACGGCGACGTCCGCGAGGGCGCCGTTGTTGATCCAGGCCTTGGTGCCGTTGAGCACCCAGTCGTCACCGTCGCGACGGGCGAACGTACGCATCGAACCGGGGTCGGAACCCGACTCCGGTTCGGTCAGGCCGAAGCACCCGAGCGCCTCGCCCGCGGCCATGCGGGGCAGCCATTCCTGCCGCTGCTCCTCGCTGCCCCAGCGGTGGATGGCACACATGGCGAGGCAGCCCTGCACGGACACGAAACTGCGCAGTCCGGAGTCCACCGCTTCCAGTTCGCGGCAGGCGAGGCCGTAGGCGGTGGCCGAGAGCCCGGCGCAGCCGTAGCCGTCCAACTGCATCCCGAGCAGCCCGAGCGCGCCGAGTTCCTTGGCGATCGACCGGGGCAGCTCCGCGCGCTCGTACCAGTCGGCGACGTGCGGCAGGAGCTCGGTCGTCGCGTAGGCGCGCACGGTGTCGCGCACGTCCCGCTCGGCGGCGTCCAGTTCGTCGTCCAGGGCCAGGAAGTCATGGGGATCGGGTGTCTTCAGCGACTCGGAATGCGTATCGCTTCCGGGGAGACTCATGTGTGTACGCCCTTTTCGGTCCGTCAACTGTCAGATCCGGGTCCCGCTGTGTTTCCGGTCGTTCCGTCGCGTCCCCGCCCCGGGGGGCGGGTCCCCTCAGAGCGGGATGTTCCCGTGCCTGCGGGGTGGCCCTTCCGCGCGCTTGGTCTCCAGGAGCCGCAGCGCCCACCCGATCTGCGCACGGGTGCGCGACGGCTGGATGACCGCGTCGACGTAACCGAGGTCGGCCGCGGCGTAGGGCGTGGCCTGGTCCTCGTACTCCCGCACCAACCGGGCGCGTCGTTCGGCCAGTTCATCGCCCTCGAGCGCCGCCAGTTCCTTGCGGTAGAGGATGCCGACGGCTCCCGCCGCGCCCGTCACGGCGATCTGCGCGGTCGGCCAGGACAGGTTGACGTCGGCGCCGAGGTGCTTGGAGCCCATGGCACCGTAGGCACCGCCATACGCCTTGCGCGTGATCACCGTGATCTTGGGGACGACCGCCTCCGCGTACGCGTAGATCAGCTTGGCGCCCCGCCGGATGATCCCGTCCCACTCCTGGTCGACGCCGGGCAGGAAACCCGGCACGTCCACGAACGTCAGGACGGGCACGTTGAACGCGTCGCAGGTGCGCACGAACCGCGCCGCCTTCTCCGAGGCGTTGATGTCCAGGCAACCCGCGACATGCGTGGGCTGGTTGGCGACGACGCCGACGCTGCGCCCGTCCACCCGGCCGAAGCCGACGAGGATGTTGGGCGCGAACATCCGCTGCACCTCGAGGAATTCGCCGTCGTCGAGCACCCTGGTGACGACCTCGAGCATGTCGTAGGCCTGGTGGGGCGAGTCCGGGACGATCGTGTCGAGTTCGAGATCGGTGGCGGTCGGCCCGTCGGCGCTCGAACCCGCCGGCTCCGGTGGGGAGAAGACCGGCGGCACGGAGAGGTTGTTGCTCGGCAGATAGCTGAGCAGGTCCTTGACGTAGGCCAGCGCGTCGTCCTCGTCGGAGGCCAGGTAGTGCGCCACGCCCGACCGGGCGTTGTGCGGACGGCCGCCCCCGAGGGTCTCGAAGTCGACCTCCTCGCCGGTGACGGTCCTGATGACCTCGGGCCCGGTGATGAACATGTGGCTGGTCCGGTCGACCATGACGGTGAAGTCGGTGAGCGCCGGCGAATACACCGCGCCCCCGGCGCACGCGCCCATGATCAGCGAGATCTGCGGGACGACGCCGGAGCAGCGCACGTTGTGGTAGAAAATCTCGCCGTAGCGGCCGAGTGTGCCGACACCCTCCTGGATGCGCGCACCTCCGCCGTCGTTGATGCCCACGAGCGGGCAGCCGACCTTGGCCGCCAGGCGCATCAGCTTGACGATCTTGTCACCGTGCACCTCACCGAGTGTTCCGCCGAACACGGTGGCGTCCTGGCTGTAGATGGCCACGGGGCGGCCGTCGATGGTGCCGGTGCCGGTGACGACGCCGTCCCCCATCGCGTGACGCTCCTGCGCGCCGGGAGCCGGCGAGTGCCGGGCCAGCGCGTCGAGTTCGACGAAGGAGCCGGGGTCGAGCAGGGCATCGATGCGCTCGCGGGCCGTTCCGCGCCCCTTCGCCCGCTGGCGTTCCACCCCGGCGGCGCTGCCGGCGTGCAACGCGGCGTCGGTGCGCTGTCGAAGGTCGGCCAGCTTGCCCGCCGTCGTGCGCGGGTCGGGGGCATCGGGGGCGGCGACCGCGGAGACTTCCGCGGGACCGGTGACCGTACTCATGATCGCCCAGCCGCCCGCCACCGTGCGGCCCTCATGGCCGCTGACCCACGTTCGATGCCAACTTCCTTGGTCACGAACTCCATTGGCCTCTCCTGCTAAGCTGCGCGAACCGTCCGCTGGTCACCGTAAGTTGATATCCCCTCACGCCACATCCCCCGGTCTGACGGCACGTGACGCATCCGCGGCCTGCGGATCGGCCCGGCCGGCCGGATTCTTCCTCGAAAGGCTTCGATGTCGATCACTCCCGCCGTTGAGGTGCTGTTACGCACGGTGAGCACCCTGCGCGGCGCTGGATGCGTGTTCGCCGAGGAGGAGGCGGAGTTGCTCCTCGACGCTGCCGCGACACCCGCCGAGCTGGACGTGCTGGTGCACCGCCGCGTCGTCGGCGAACCGCTCGAAGTCATCCTCGGCTGGGCCGAGTTCTGCGGCCTGCGGGTCCGGGTGGACGCCGGTGTGTTCGTCCCGCGTCAGCGCACCCGGTTCCTGGTCGACCTCGCGGCGGAGCTGGCCCGGCCGGGCTCGGTCGTCGTCGATCTGTGCTGCGGAACCGGAGCGATCGGCGCCGCCGTCGCCGCGCGGGTCCCCGGGATCGACCTGTCCTGCGCCGATGTCGACCCGCACGCGGTCCGCTGCGCCCGGCTGAACGCAGGCCCCGACGCCCATGTGTACGAGGGGGACCTGTACGACGCGCTGCCCGACTCGCTGCGCGGCCGCGTGGACGTCCTGGTCGTCAATGCCCCGTACGTGCCGACGGACGAGATCGCGATGATGCCGCCCGAGGCACGCGACCACGAACCGAGGCACGCGCTCGACGGCGGCGCCGACGGTGTCGAGGTGCACCGGCGGGTCGCCGTCGGCGCACCGGCGTGGCTGGCGCCGGGCGGCAGCCTGCTGATCGAGACCAGCGAGGAGCAGGCGCCGCTCACCGCACGGGCGATGGCCGACCACGGCCTCGTCCCGCGCGTGTCGACGAACGACGAGATGTACTGCACGGTCGTCGTCGGAACCCGCGCGGGCGATTAGCGCGCCGGGTCCTCACCCGACCGGAACCGGCGCACGGTCGGTGAACTCGCGCAAGGTCGCCCGGACATGGTCGTGGACCGCGTCCATCTGTCCTTCCGTGAAGCACTCGGTGCTGTAGGGCATCTCGATGCGGAAGCGGTCGCGGACCGTCGTCAGCGAGGCGAGCACCGGGCCGTGCTGGAGGAACGACGGCGCCTTGCTGGACACCGCGAACCCTCGCATGTCGACGATCTCCAGTCCGGGCGGGGGCGGCGGGAGGGTGACGCGTCCGATGTTGGTCATCACCATGCTCGCCGCCAGCAGCTGCGGGGTGGCCAGCAGCCTGTCCAGTGACTGAAGTTCGAGGGCAGGGTCACCCCGGTCGACCGCGGCGCCCAGGCCCGCGCCGAGACGACGGCCGAGTGCGACGAGGTCGGCCCCCGCCGGTACGTCGACCAGATCCTGGTACCACGAGGCCGCGGGGACCATCACCTCATGGTTCAGCGCGGGCTCCACACGCTCGCGCAGGTCCACCGTGGAGACGCAGGCCAGCCGGTGGTCGGCATACTCCGCGGGAAGACCGGACCGTACGGCTGCCAGGATCGTCGCGCCGACCAGCCCGTGCACCGACACGTCGGCGCTCTTGGCGAACCCCAGGAGCGCCGTGGTCTCGGAGGCGGTCAGCCGGAGCCGGCGTGACTGGGTCCGGCCCTGCTGGGGCGCCACGTCGCCGGACCGGGCCGCGAGGTACGGAAGGGCGGCGACGGGGGCGCCCTCGGCCCGGTCGAGCCGCGCCCGGACGTAGGCAGCCACGTCGGCCTCGGTGACGGGTGCCAGGCGGTCGTCGATCGCCGCCGGCCAGTCCTCCCGGACGGGTCGGCCGGCCGGGTGCGTGCCGGCCTTGATATCGGCGTAGTACCGCCACAGGCGGAAGCACAGGGCGGTCGCGCTGCGGCCGTCACAGATCGCATGGTCGGCCCCGAGGAGCAGTGTGTCCTCCTGCTCGCCGGTCAGCAGCACCGCGCGGACCAGCGGGCCGCCCAGCGGCAGCGGCGTGTTCCACTCCTGGACCAGCACGTCCGGGCCGTCGGGACGCACGACCAGGCGCGGCAGCTCGTCAGGCTTCAGCAGGCTGAGAAAAGCACCCTCGGCGTCCTGCTCGAGGCGGCTGCGCAGCGAGGGGTGGTCGGCGAGCACCGCTGCGAACGCCGCGTCGAGCACGTCGGGGTCGACGCCGCCGCGCACCATGCACATGCGCACAGCCTGCGTTCTCATCTCCCCGGCGTAGAGGTTCTCCGAGCGGGATAGGTTGCGACGCATGTCCATCCTGTTCTGTCGACGGTGATGGGACGAGGGGCGTGGGACCCGCATCGAGCGAGGGGAACGGCGTGCCGCGCTTCAGTCGAGCGTGCCGCCGAGGATCGCGTCCCGGACCGTGCGCAGTTCCTCGTCGTCGGTGATGGTTCGGGACTTCTCGATGCCGGCCCGCACCGTCAGGAGGCGCCGGCCCTTGAGCACCACCTGACCGTCGGCGACAGCCCGGCTGTAGAGCTGGGGCGCGCTCTCCGGGGTCACCGCGGCCAGCTTCACGTTGGCCAGGTCCTGGAAGGCGCACCACTCGGCCGGCTCGCGGACCTTCGGGGTGAAGCGGAAGACCACGCTCCAGCGCCCCAGCCGCGGCCTGCGCTGAAGGAGCACACCGTCGCCGTCCTCGACCAGGCGGTACCGGCAGCCGTACTGCACCTGCTCCCGCCCGTCCGTGGCGCCGTCGAGACGCAGCGGTGCGAGGAACGACGGCCCGGCATATCCGACGTCGACGAGCCGGCGCTCGCCGTCGACGTGGGCCACCATCAGCATGTGCTCGACATCGACGCCATAGTCCGCCTTCCCCTCGGCCGTGGTGCCGGCGATCAGGTCGACGTCGTAGCCGAGGTCGCGCAGCAGGCGCAGGAACAGCCGGGTCATCTGGACGCAGCCGCCGCCGTGGCCCGCCGCGACGACGGCGTCGAAGGTGGCGTCCTGGTCGAAGTCGACCAGATCGACCACCTCGCCGCTCGCGGTCGGCACGGCCAGGGAGCCGGTGCTGCTGAACGGCACGGTCTCCATGTGCCGCTTGTGCAGCCGGACGAGGGTGGCCAGGTCGGGCGCGGGACGCCCGGCCCGCTCACTGTCGTGGCCCAGCCGCCGCAGGTAGCTGTCGGTGTCGAACACGGTCACTGCCTCTCTGCTCCGGGGAGTCGCGCTGTGCGTCCGGTCGCTGCCGCGGGTGAGGATCTGTCAGGCATCGGCCTTCGTGTCCTCCAGGCGTGTCAGCAGGTACCCGGTGAGCGCCGCCGGGGTCGGGTGGCCGAAGACGGCCGCGGGAGCCAGCGCGGTGCCGGTGCGGCCGCCGATCCGCCGGGACAGCTCGATCGCCAGCAGCGAGTCGAGGCCCAGCTCGAAGAACCCGCGCTGCGCGTCGACCGGCTCGGCCGGATCCAGTTCGAGCACCTCGGTCAACTGCGCTCGCACCAGGTCCAGTACGGTCCGCTCCCGCTCCTGGAGGCTCTGCCCGTGCAGCAGGTCCGTCCACCCGTTCTCGGCACCCACACCCGACTCCGCCGTGTGGGCGGCCGACCGGCGGCGCGAGGGGACCAGCCCGCGCAGCAGCGGCGGCACGGGACGGCCCGCCGCCGGGGCGGCCCACTGTTCGGGCCGGCCGGGCACCGGGAACGGCTCGCCGGAGCGCAGCGCCTCGGACACCGCCGACAGCGTCACGTCCTGGTCCGTCGCGCCGTCGGCCCCGGTCACGGCAGCGGCGGGCAGCAGCACCGGGGCGCAGCCGGCGAGCCCGGCAGCACGGCGGCGGGCGACGATCGCCCGCGCAAAGCCGTCGGCCGCGGCGTTCGCCGGATGGTGCGCCGGTCCCAGCAGGGCCGCTGCCGATGTGATCACCAGGAACAGGGCGAGGCGGTCGTCAGCGGTGAGGTCGGCGAGGTGCCGCAGCGACTCGGTGCGCGCGGCGAGCACCTCGGTGAGCCGGTACGCGTCCAGTTCGGCCGGCCGGGTGTCGTCCGGCAGCCCCGCGGCGTGCACCACGCCGGTGAGCGGGTGATCGTCCGGGATGCCGTCCAGCAACCGTCGCAGCGCGTCCCGGTCGCCGGCATCGCAGGCCCGGACGGCCACCGACGCACCGAGTACGGTGAGGTCGGCGGCAAGCGCCTCGGCGCTCCCGGTGTCGGGGTCGCCCCGGCCGACGAGGACGAGGTGGCGCACCCCGTGCTCGGCGACCAGGTGCCGGGCCACCCGGGCGCCGGCCGTGCCGGTGCCGCCGACGATCACGACGGTGCCGTCCGGGTCCACGGTCGGGGCCGTCGCCTCCGTCGCTTCGACGGGTACCAACCGCGGAACGTACACCCGGCCGGCCCGCACGGCGGCCTGCGGTACGTCCGCGGCCAGGACATGGCCGAGGCTCGTCTCACCGGAGTTCTCGGGCGAGGCGTCGGCGTCCTCGGGCGGGGCGTCGAGCAGCACGAACCGTCCCGGGTACTCGGCCTGGATCGCGGCGAGCATCTCCCACACCGCCGCCGCGGCCGGGTCGAGCGCCGCGGGACCGGTGTCCCGGGGACCGGCCGGCACCGCAGCGCGGGTGCGCACCACCAGGTGGCAGCCCTCCAGGTCCGGCTCGTCCAGCCACGCCTGTGCGACGGCGAGCGCACGACGGCAGGCGTCCTCGGGCTCCCGGCCGACGCCCACGTCGAACACGGCGGCCACGGCCCCCACGGTCGACGGCTCGGCGGCGAGTTCGAACACGGCGCTGTCGCTGTCGACGGTGACGACCTCGACGGCGGTGCTCGCCCGCCCGTTGCCGAGCGGGACCCATTCGGTCCGCAGCGCACGGCACCGCCGGTCGGCCGGGGCGACGGTCGCCGGCCCGGCCGTGACGCGGGCCGCGGTGAGGACCGGCAGGCCGGCCTGGTCGGCCGCTTCGAGGCTCACGCCGTCGCCGGTCCGCCGCAGCCGGACACGCAGCGCCGAGGCTCCGGACGCGTGCAGCACGACCTGCCGCCAGACCGACGGGGTGTGCCCCGCGGGGAAGCCCGCCGCGTGCGCCGCAGCTTCCAGCAGCAGCGGGTGGACGCCGAAGCGGGCGGCCTCGTCGCTCCGGTCGGCGGGTACGGCCACCTCGGCGTAGGTGTCCTCGCCGCGCCGCCACACCGCGTGCAGGGCCGGCGGCACGGTGGCGCCGGTCGCCACGGGCAGTTCGTCGAGACCGACCGGTTCGGCGCCCGTCGGCGGCCAGGGGGCCGGGTCCGGCTCGAACACCGCGGCAGTGGTCGTGGGTGACAGCACGCCTTGTGCGTGCAGGGTCCACACCGGGCGTCGCCGGTCCGTCGTCGCGGGCGCCGACCGTACCGTCACCGGGCGGCGGCCGGCGGCGTCGACGCCGTCGACGCAGATCTGGAGCCGCACCGCGTCGCCGGGTCCCAGCATCAGGGGCGCCCGCAGCTCCAGCTCGTCCAGGTTGCCGCAGTCGACCTCGTCCCCGACCCGGATGGCCAGCTCGACCCAGACCGAGCCGGGCACCTCGACCGGAGTGCCCTCGGTGCCGGCGGTGAGCCAGGGCTGGTCGTGCGCCGAGAGCCGTGAGACGGCCATCAGCCCGTCCGACTGCGGCAGTTCGACCATCGTGGCGAGCAGCGGATGCTCGGTGCGGGCCAGCCCGAGGGCACCGGTGTCGGTGGTCGGCGCGCTGCGCAACCAGTAGCGCCGGTGGTCGAACGGATAGGTCGGCAGTTCGCGGCAGAGTTCCCGCCAGTCGGCCGGTTCGGCCGGCACCGTGGTCTCCCAGGAGACCGGCAGCCCGGCGGCGAAGGCCTCCGCGAAGGCTGTCGTCAGCCGCTCCCGGCCGCCCTCGTGGCGCCGCAGGGTGGCGAGCACCGGCGTGGTGCGACCGGTGTCCTGGATGATGTCGAGGAGGGACGGGACCAGGCCGGGGTGGGCGGAGACCTCGACCACGGCCCGCGCGTCGGCGCTCACGGCGCGGACGGCCGCGTCCAGTTCGACCGGTCGGCGCAGGTTGCGGAACCAGTAGGCGGCGTCCAGGAGTTCGTCCGGGCCGATCCAGCGGCCGTCGACGGTGGAGTAGAACCGGCAGCCCGGGACGAGGCCCTGCGCCGGTCGTTCCCCGATCCCGTCCAGGGCGGCCAGCATCGGCTCCTGGAGTTCGTCGACGAGGAACGAGTGGGAGGCGTAGTCCGCCCGGATCCTGCGGAACCAGAGTTGCTGGTCGGCCATGGCGGCGGCCAGCTCCTCGATGGCGGCGCGTTCGCCGGAGACGGCCACGGTCGCCGGACCGTTCACCGCACCGATCTCCACCCGGCCCTGGTAGTCGGCGAGCATCTCCGTCATCCGGGCGCGGCTCACGCCGACCACGAGCATCGCACCGGTGGACGGCAGCTGCGCGGCCATGCGGGAGCGCAGCACGATCGCGCGCAGCCCGTCCTCCACCGACAGCAGACCCGCGACGCACGCCGCGGCGATCTCGCCCTGCGACGCGCCGAGCACCACGTCCGGCACCACGCCGGTGGATGCCCAGAGCTGGGCCAGGCCGGTCGTCATGACGAACGAGGCGGGCTGGATCACGTCCACCCGGGACAGATCGTTCTCGCCGCCGAGCGCCTGCTCCAGCGTCCAGTCGAGGTCGTACTCGGCGAGCAGCGCGTCGCATCGCCGCACCCATCCCCGGAACTCGGGTGAGTGGTCCATCAGTTCGCGGCCCATGCCGACCCAGTGGCCGCCCTGGCCCGGGAAGACGAAGACCACCTCGGTGCCCGGTCCGGACGGTTCGCCGACCGGCGCACGGTCGGTGCCGCCCGTGCCCAACGCCCGCAGCTCGTCGACGAGTTCGGTGCGGTCGGCCGCGATCACGGTGGCTCGCGTCCCGTGGCGCGTCCGGCCGTGGGCCAGGGCGGCGGCCAGCGTCGGCAGCGGCACGGTGCCGCGCTCGGCGAAGTCGGCCAGCCGGGCCGCGAGCGCGGCCAGCCGGGCCGGGTTCACGGCCGTCAGGACGAACGGCAGGGGGGCGCCCTCGGCGGGGCGCCGCGCCGGCTCACCCGGGCGCTGCGGCGGCTCCTCCAGGATGAGGTGGGCGTTGGTGCCGCTGAGGCCGAACGCGGACACGCCTGCGCGGCGGGTCCGGCCGGGCCGGGACGGCCACGGCCGGGCGTCGGTCAGCAGCTGGATCGTGCCGCTGGACCAGTCCACCTCGGGCGTCGGGGCGTCCACGTGCAAGGTGGCCGGCAGGGCCTGATGACGCAGGGCCAGCACCATCTTGATCACGCTCGCCACGCCCGCGGCGGCCTGGGTGTGCCCGATGTTGGACTTCACCGAGCCGAGCCACAGCGGCTGCTCGGGGTCGCGTCGGCCGTAGGTGGCCAACAGTGCCTGGGCCTCGATCGGGTCGCCCAGCCGGGTGCCCGTTCCGTGCGCTTCCACGACGTCCACGTCGGCGGGCGCCACCCCGGCGACCGCGAGGGCGCGCCGGATCACCCGTTGCTGCGCCGGTCCGTTGGGCGCGGTGAGCCCGTTGGAGGCGCCGTCCTGGCTGATCGCGGAACCGCGGACGACGGCGCTGACGGAGTGGGCGTTGACGTGGGCGTCGGCCAGGCGTTCCAGCAGCACCACGCCGACGCCCTCGCCGTTGCCGGTGCCGTCGGCCGAGGCGGCGAACGCCTTGCAGCGGCCGTCGGTCGCGAACCCACCGTTCTTGGCGAACTCGACGTACGCGCCCGGCGTGGCCATCACGGTGACGCCGCCGACCACGGCCAGCGAGCACTCCCCGTTGCGCAACGACTGGATGGCCAGGTGCATCGCGACCAGGGAGGAGGAGCAGGCGGTGTCCACGGACACGGCCGGGCCGGTGAAGCCGTACGCGTAGGACACCCGGCCGGAGACCACGGAGACCGCGCCGCCGGTGCCGCGCAAGCCGTCGGACTGCGCGTCGCCGCCGAACATGCCGTAGCCCTGGCCCATCACGCCGACGAACACGCCCACGTCGGTGCCGCGCAGGGTGGCAGGGTCGAGGCCACCGTCCTCCAGCGCCTCCCACACCACCTCCAGCAGCAGACGCTGCTGCGGGTCCATGGCCACCGCCTCGCGCGGGGAGATGCCGAAGAAGCCGGCGTCGAACTCCGCGGCGTCCGTCAGGAAGCTGCCGGCCTCCACCGGGAGTGTGGACAGGTCCCAGCCACGGTCGGTCGGGAACGGCGCTCGTCCCTCGCCGCGGCGGACCAGCAGGTCCCAGAAGTCGTCCACTCCCCGCACCCCGCCCGCCAGTCGGCAGCCGAGTCCCACGACGGCGATGTCGTCGTGCGTTCCGCCGGCCACCACCGGTGTCGCCTCGGCGGGCGCGGCGGTGCCGACCAGCTCGTCGCGCAGGAACCCCGCCAGCTGCCGGGGGGTCGGGTAGTCGTAGACCAGGGTGGCGGGCAGGGTCAGCCCGGTCGCGGTGGCCAGGCGGTTGCGCAGTTCCACCCCGCCGAGCGAATCCATGCCGACGGCCTGGAAGGCGGTGTCCGGCTCGATGTCGTCGGCGGACCTGTGTCCCAGGACCAGGGCGGCCCGGGAACGGACCAGGGTCAGCAACCTCGACTCCTGCTCGGCCGGGGACCGGCCGGCGAGCGCGGCGAGCAGATCGCCCGCGACAGCCGTGCCGCCGGCGCGCCGGCGCGCCCTGACGAGCTGTCGCAGCAGCGGCTGGACCGGGCCGCCGGAGGCCGCGTCGGCGCGGGCTGCGGCGAGATCCAGTTTGATCGGCACCAGGTGGGCCTCGCCGCTGTCGAGGGCGGCGTCGAGCAGAACCAGTCCTTCCTCCGGGCTCAGCGGCAGCACGCCGCCGCGGCTCATCCGCGCCCGGTCCGCGGCGTCCAGGTGCCCGGTCATGCCGCCGGCCTGGTCCCACAGGCCCCAGGAGAGGGCCACACCCGGCCGGCCGGCCGCGCGGCGCGCCGTCATGAGCCCGTCCAGATAGGCGTTGGCGGCGGAGTAGTTGGCCTGTCCGGCGGAGCCGAGCAGGCCGGCGGCCGAGGAGAACGCCACGAACGCGGCGAGATCGCAGTCCCGGGTCAGTTCGTCCAGGTGCCGCCCGCCCTCGGCCTTCGGTCCGAGGACCGCGGCGAGGCGGGCCGGATCCATGGCGCCGAGCAGCCCGTCGTCGAGGACTCCGGCGGTGTGCACGACGGCGGTGAGCGGATGGGCTGCCGGAATGCCGGCGAGGAGCGCGGCCACGGCGTCGCGGTCCGAGACGTCGCAGACGGCCACGGTCACCGTGGCGCCCAGTGCGGACAGTTCGGCCACGAGTTCCTCGGCGCCTTCGGCCGCAGGTCCGCGTCGGCCGGCCAGCAGCAGGTGCCGGGCGCCCCGGGCGCGGACCATGTGGCGGGCCACGAGGGCGCCGAGGGAGCCGGTGCCACCGGTGACCAGGACGGTGCCGTCGGGGTTCACGACGGGCTGCTCGGCACTCTGCTGCGCGAGCGGCCCGGCGGGCGCCAGGCGGGGCACCAGGAGAGTGGTGCCGCGCACCGCCACCTGCGGTTCGCCGGTGGCCAGGGCCGTCGCGACCGCCGCCTCGGTGTCCGCCCCGGGATCGAGGTCGAGCAGCAGCATCCGTTCCGGCATCTCGGCCTGGGCGGCGCGGACCAGGCCCCAGACGGCGGCCGAGGGGACGTCGGTGACGGTGGTCGGGCCGGCGGGCACGGCGCCGCGGGTCACGACGACGAGCCGGGTGTCGGCAGGAGCCTCGTGCTGCCAGGCCTGGAGCACGGCGAGCACGTCCGCGAGCAGCGGCTGCGCGTCGCGGCCGGCGGCGACCTCGAACACAGCGGTGGCCGGCAGGCTGTGCCGCCGTTCGTCGTGCCCGGTCTCCTCCGCGGCGGTCTGCGTGGGTCCGTCGGCCGGTGCGGTGATCCGCCCGGCGAACGCCGTCACGTCCGCGGGGCTCGCCACCGTAGCCGTCGCCGTGCGCTCGGGCGGCGCCGCGGACGGTTCCGTGGCCGTCCAGACGACTCGGTACGTCGCGTCCGCGGCGGCGCTCGTGCCCACGTCCTCCGGCCGGATCGGCGCCGCCGTCCAGGACCGGGCGGACAGGACCGGGATCCCTGCCTCGTCGGTCGCCTCGAGGGTCCAGCGGTGGTCGCCGAGCGGGGCCAGCCGGGCACGCAGGCAGCGCGCGCCGCTCGCGTGCAGCACGACCTCCTCCCACACCGTGGCGGCCGTGGCGCCCGCCGTCACCGCCCGCGTCACCGCGTCCAGCAGGGCCGGATCGAGGCCGAACTCCGCAGCGCCACGCGGGTCGGTGCCGTCGTCGGGGAGCGCGACTTCGGCGTACGTGTCCTCGCCACGGCGCCACACGCCCAGCAGGCAGGTGCTCTCCGTGTGCGTCTCGACCGGCTCGGCCCCGGCCGGCGGCCATGCCTGCGGCTCCGGTTCGGGGGCGGCCGGCGTGCGCGCGGACAGCTCACCGCTCGCGTGCCTGACCCAGGTGCCGGAACCGTTCCGGGCGCCGTGGATCGTGACCGGACGGCAGCCCTGCCCGTCGGCCGCACCCACGGTGATCTCCACCCGCACATCGGCGTTCGGCGGAACGACGAGCGGGGTCTCGACGGCGAGGCGCGCCACCACCCCGCAGCCGACCTCGTCGCCGGCCCGGACCGCCAGATCCAGGAGCGCCGCGGTGCTCACCACAGTGGCCCCGTGCACCCGGTGCTCCTCCAGCCACGGGTGAGTGGCCGACGACAGCCGGGCGGTGCCGACGAGCCCGCCGGTGTCCGGCACGGGGACGACGGCGGACAGCAGCGGGTGGTCGGCGGCCACCTGCCCGAGGCCGGTCGCGTCGGTGCGTCCGCCTGCCGTCTTCAGCCAGTAGTGCGTGCGGTCGAAGGCGTACGTCGGCAGTTCGACGGCGGGCGCGCCGGCCGGGAGCAGTGTCTGCCAGTCGGCCGGCACGCCCCGTACGAACAGCTCGGCGAGCGCGCCGATCGCGGTCTGTGCCTCCTCGTGTCCGTCGCGCAGCATCGGCGTGCACACCGGCTCGGCACCCGAGGCGGCGGCCGTCTCCAGCACCGGCGCGGTCAACGCCGCACCCGGCCCGATCTCCACGAACAGTTTTCCGCCCTGGCCGAGCGCGGCGGCCACGCCGTCGGCGAAGCGCACCGTGCGGCGTACGTGCTCGACCCAGTAGTCGGTGCTGGTCATGTCGCCGTCCTGGTGGGCGACGATGCGGATCCGCGCCGGCCGCCAGGTGACGTCGGCGATCGCCGCGCGGAACTCGGCGAGCATCGGGTCCATCCGGGCGGAGTGGAAGGCGTGGGAGACCGGGAGTCGCTTGACCTTGCGGCCCTGTGCGCGCAGCGCGTCGGCGGCGGCGAGCACCGCGTCCTCGTCGCCGGACAGCACCACCGAGGAGGGCTGGTTCACGGCGGCGATATCGACACCGGAGCCGAGGAACGGGCGGACCTCGTCCTCGCCGGCGGCCACGGCGGCCATGGCACCGCCGGCGGGCAGCGCCTGCATGAGTCGGCCGCGGGCGACGACCACGGTCGCCGCGTCGTCCAGCGAGAGCATTCCGGCGACGTGCGCCGCCGTGAGCTCGCCGATGGAGTGGCCGAGCAGCAGCCGAGGGCGGACGCCCCACGACTCGGCCAGGCGGAACAGCGCGGTCTCGACCGCGAACAGCGCCGCCTGGGTGTAGACGGTCTGGTCCAGCAGCGCCGACCGTGGGCTGTCCGGTTCGGCGAGGACGACGTCCCGTACGGATGTACCGACCGCGCCGAGGAGCCGGTCGTCCAGGCGGGCACAGACCTCGTCGAAGGCCGCCGCGTACACCGGGAAGCGGGCGTACAGCTCGCGTCCCATGCCGGGCCGCTGCGATCCCTGCCCCGGGAACACGAACACCACCGACGTGGCGGCGCCGGCCGCCGCCGTCCCGAGGGTGGCGCCGGGGACGGACTCACCGGCGGTGATCGCGTCGAGCCGCTCGACGAGGGTCTCCCGGTCCGCCGCGGCGACGACGGCCCGATGGGCGAGCAGGGCACGGCCGTCGAGCAGGGTCCGCGCGGTGCCCGGCAGGGACAGCCCGGTCGCGACGGCCGCGCGCAGCCGCTTCACCTGGCCTGCCAGGGCGACCGGGTTGTGCGCCGAGACGACGAAGGGCAGTACGGCGTCGGCTTCGTCGTCGGGTGGCTCGGGTGCGGTGGCCACGGTGTCGGGCGCGGCCGGTTCGACCGGGGCCTGCTCGAGGATCAGGTGCGCGTTGGTGCCGCTGATGCCGAAGGAGGAGATGCCGGCCCGGCGGGGCCTGCCGGTCTCGGGCCAGGGGCGTTCCTCGGTGAGCAGGGCGACGGTGCCCGCGGACCAGTCGACGTGCGGCGTCGGCTCGTCCACGAAGAGGGTCGCGGGCAGGACGCCGCGGGTCAGGGCCCCGACCATCTTGATCACCGAGGTCACACCGGCCGCGGCCTGGGTGTGGCCGAGGTTGGACTTGACCGAGCCCAGCCACAGCGGCCGGTCGGGCGAGCGGTCGCGCCCGTAGGTGGCGATGATCGCCTCGGCCTCGCTCGGATCCCCCAGCGTGGTGCCGGTGCCGTGCGCCTCCAGCGCGTCGACCTCGTCCGGTGCGACCCCGGCGGCTGCCAGCGCCGCGCGGATCACCCGCTGCTGCGACGGGCCGTTCGGCGCGGTGAGGCCGTTGGAAGCGCCGTCCTGGTTCACGGCGGAGCCGCGGATCTTCGCGAGGACGCGGTGGCCGTTGCGCCGCGCGTCGGACAGCCGTTCCAGGAGTACGAGGCCCACGCCCTCGGACAGCACGGTGCCGTCGGCCGCCGCGGCGAAGGCCTTGCACCGGCCGTCCGCGGCCAGTCCGCGGGCGCGCGAGAAGCCGGTCACGCCGACCGGGGAGCCCATGACGGCGACGCCGCCGGCGAGGGCCAGTTCACACTCGCCCTGGCGCAGCGCCTGTGCCGCGAGGTGGATCGCCACGAGGGACGAGGAGCAGGCTGTGTCCACTGTCATGGCCGGGCCCTCCAGCCCGAACACGTAGGACACCCGGCCGGAGGCGACGCTGCCCGCGGTGGCGGTCGTGGTGAAGCCCTCGAGTTCGGCGGGTACGTCGGTCAAGGAGCCGAGGTAGTCGTGGATCGACATGCCGGTGTAGACGCCGACGCGTTCCCCGCGCAGCGACGACGGGGCGATGCCCGTGCCCTCCAGCACCTGCCAGGTCGTTTCCAGCAGCAGCCGCTGCTGCGGGTCCATGGCCAGCGCCTCACGCGGGGAGATCCCGAACAGGGCGGCGTCGAAGTACCCGGCGTCCTGGAGGAATCCGCCCCGCTGGGTGTAGGCCGTGCCGGCGCGGTCGGGGTCGGAGTCGAAAAGACCGTCGAGGTTCCATCCGCGGTCGTCCGGGAACTCCGAGATGCCGTCCCGGCCGTCGGCGACCAGCTGCCACAGCTCGGCGGGCGAGGTGACCCCGCCGGGCAGTCGGCACGCCATGCCGACGATCACGACGGGGTCGTCGTCCGTGGCTTCGGCCGGTGCGGCCGGGCGCACGGGTGCGACGGCGTCGACCGTGCCGCCCACCTGTTCGAGCAGGTGCCGGGCGAGCGCACGAGGCGTGGGGTAGTCGAAGACGAGCGTGGCGGGCAGCTTGACGGCGGTGGCCGCGGACAGCCGGTTGCGCAGTTCGACGGCGGTCAGCGAGTCGAAGCCGATGTCGCCGAACCGCTCGGAGTCCATGGCGGGGTCAGCCCCGCCCAGACCGAGGACGACCGACACCTCGGTGCGGATGAGGTCGAGCACCAGCTCGGTCTGCTCCTGGTCGGAGAGCCCGGCGAGCCGGCGAGCCAGCGCACCCGCGGCGCCGGCACCGGCCTGGGCCGTCCGCCGCGCCGGACGCACGAGGGCGCGGAACAGCGGGGGGACGGTCCCGTCCGCGGCTGCCTCGGCGCGTACCGCTCCGAGATCGAGCCGGATCGGTACGAGGAGCGGGTTGCCCGAACGGATGCCGAGGTCGAAGAGGGTGAGTGCCTCGGCCGTCGACATCGGACGGACGCCGCCCCGGCTCATCCGGGTGCGGTCGACCTCGGCGAGCTGTCCCGTCATCCCGGTGACCGGGGTCCACAGGCCCCAGGCCAGGGACACGGCGGGCAGTCCCTCCGCTCGCCGGGCCGAGACGACCGCGTCGACGTAGGCGTTGGCCGCCGCGTAGTTGCCCTGGCCCGCCGAGCCGAAGACGCTCGCGGCCGAGGAGAACGCGGCGAAGACCTGGGGCGGCCGCTCTCGGGTCAGCTCGTCCAGCAGGCGCAGCGCGCCGGCCTTCGGCGCGAACACGCCGGCCATGCGGTGCGGGTCCAGGCCGGCGACGACGCCGTCGTCCAGGACGCCGGCGGCGTGGACGACGCCGGTCAGCGGGTGCTCGGACGGGATGGAGGCGAGCAGCGCGGCGAGCGCGTCACGGTCCGACACGTCGCACGAGGCGACGACGACGGACGTGCCCCGCTCGGTCAGTTCGTCCACGAGCGCGGTCACGCCCTCGGCGTCCGTGCCGCGCCGGCTCGCCAGCACCAGTCGGCGCACCCCGTGCTCGTTCACCAAGTGCCGGGCCAGCAGCGCGCCGAGCACTCCGGTACCGCCGGTGATCAGTACGGTGCCGTCCTCGGCGAACTCCATGGGCGCGTCGGGTTCGGTGAGCCGGGCGCGGCCGAGCCGCGGAGCGAGTACGGCGTCGTCGCGTACGGCGGTCTGCGGCTCGCCGGTCGCGAGGGCCGCCGCGATCGCCCGGTCCCGGTCGGCGCCGGACTCGATGTCGACCAGGACGAACCGGCCGGGGTTCTCGGCCTGCGCCGCGCGCAGCAGTCCCCACACCGCGGCGCCGTCGAGGTCGGTGACGGGGCCGGGTGCCGGTACCGCGCCCCGGGTCGCCACGACCAACGTCACCGAGGCGAGGACCGGCTCGTCGAGCCAGGCCTGGAGCACTCCGAGCACCCGGCCCAGCAGCGGCAGCGGATCGTCCCCGGCGCGGGTACCGGCGTCGGTGTGTGCGGTGAGGTCGAGCACGGCGAGGTCGGGCACCGGCTCGCCCAGATCCTCGGCGAGCGCCATCCGCGCCACGTCACCGGAGGTGGCGACGACGGCCCGGTTGCCTGTCGGCTGCCCGGCCACCGACGGCACGCGCTCCCAGTCGAGCTGCCAGAGCGTGTCGGGGGCCTGACGGGCGGGCTCTGCGCTCAGGTCGGACATGGGCAGGGAGACCAGGGACTGCATGGTCAGGACCAGCGACCCGGTCTCGTCCGCGGCGTCGAAGGCGAGGGCGTCCGGACCGCACGGCGCGACCCTGACGCGCAGTGCGCCGGCGCCCGCCGCGTGCAGTTGGACGCCGTTCCAGGCGAAGGGAAGGACGTTACGGTCGTCGTCGCGCCGGTGGAAGGCGTTCGCGTGCAGCGCGGCGTCCAGGAGCGCGGGATGGATACCGAACTTCTCGATGTCCTCGCGGTGCTCGGCGGGCAGCACGGCTTCTGCGAAGATCTCCTCGCCGCGCCGCCAGACGGCGGTCAGTCCGGCGAAGGCCGGCCCGTAGTCGTATCCGCGGTCGGCGAGGCGGGCGTAGAAATCGTCGGTGTCCTCCGGGCGTGCGCCGGGCGGCGGCCACTGGCCGAAGTCGAATCCGCTGCCGCCGGTGCCGGCGTAGGAGTCGGCCAGCATGCCCGCCGCGTGGCGGGTCCAGCCCTCCCCGTCCCGTGAGCCGTACACCTCGACCGGACGGCGTCCTGTCACGTCCGTGCCGCCGACCGCGACCTGGACCCGGACGGCGCCTTCGGCGGGGAGCACAAGGGGTGCCTCGATCACGAGTTCGTCGAGGATTCCGTGGCCGAACTGGTCGCCGGCCCGGATCGCCAGGTCGACGTAGGCGGTTCCGGGCACCAGCACGGTGTTCTGGATGCGGTGGCCGGCCAGCCAGGGATGGGTGGCGAGCGACAGCCGCGAGGTGAAGACCAGGCCGTCGGTCTGCGGCAGTTCCACCACCGCACCGAGGAGCGGGTGGTCGCTGCTCACCTGACCCAGTGACTCGGCGCTGGTCCCGGTGCCGGGCATGCTGATCCAGTACCGCTGGTGGTCGAACGGGTAGGTGGGCAGCTCCACCGGGGCGGGCCCGGGTTCGGGGACGGCCGTGTTCCAGTCGACCGTCACGCCGCGCACGAACACCTCGGCCAGCGAGGCGAGCATCCGGTCCGTGCCGCCCTCGTCCCGGCGCGTCGAGCCGACCGCGAGGACGTCCGCGTCCAGTTCCTCGGCGATGTCGGTGACGGCCGGCACCAGGACGGGGTGCGCCCCGAGTTCGACGAAGACCCGGTGGTCCTGAGCGATCAGCTCCCGGACGGCCGGATCGAACAGGACCGGCTGCCGCAGATTGCGGTACCAGTAGTCGGCGTCGAGCCGGTCTTCCTCGCCGAGCCATCGGCTCTCGACCGTGGAGTAGAAGGGGATACGCGGCGCCGACGACGCCAGCCCGCCGAGGTCGGCCTCCAGGCTGGGCCTGATGCTCTCGACGTAGTGGCTGTGCGAGGCGTAGTCGACGGGAATCCGACGGAACCGGAAGTCCTGTTCGGCCGCGTGAGCGGTCAGTTCGTCCAGGGCGGCGCCCTCACCGGCCACGACCACCGTGGACGGCCCGTTGACCGCGGCGACCTGAAGCCGCTCGGCCCACGGCTCGATCAGTGCGCGCACCTCGTGCACCGGCAGCCCGACGGAGGCCATCCCGCCGCCGCGCGGCAGCACTTCGGCGATGGCCTGGCTGCGCAGGGTCACGACCCGAGCGGCGTCGGCGAGGGACAGCGCGCCGGCCACGCAGGCCGCCGCGATCTCGCCCTGCGAGTGGCCGATCACCGCGTCCGGGACGACGCCCACGGACTTCCAGACCTCGGCCAGGGCGACCATCACCGCGAAGCACACGGGCTGGACGACATCGACGCGCTCCAGCTCGGTGCCGTCGCCGCGGAGCACATCGGTCAGCGACCAGTCGACCCACGGCTCGAACGCCTCCTGGCATTCGGCGATACGGGCGGCGAAGACCGGGGAGGCGTCGAGCAGCTCGCGCCCCATGCCCGCCCACTGGGTTCCCTGCCCCGGGAACGCGAAGACGGTCTTGCCGGGCCCGGTCTGGCCCGCGGCACCGGTGACCACACCGGTGCCGGTGCGGCCTTCGGCCAGCAGCGCGAGTCCGGAGCGCAGCTCGTCCCGGGTGCGGGCGAGGAGCACGGCCCGATGGCTCATCAGCGCGCGGCCGGTCACCAGGGCGGAGGCGAGGTCACCGAGGGCGACGCCGTCGTCGACGGAACCGCCGAGCAGCCGGGCCTGGTTGGCCAGCGCCGTCGGAGTACGGGCCGAGACGATGAACGGAATCTTCTGCTCCGGCTCTGTCGGAGCGGGGACGGGCGCCTCGGTCCCCGGGGTGTCGGGAGCCTCCTCCAGGAGCATGTGGACGTTGGTCCCGCTCGCGCCGAACGAGGAGATGCCGCACCGGCGTGGCCGGCCGCTCTCCGGCCACTCGCGCCCCTCGGTGAGCAGCTCGACGGTTCCGGAGGACCAGTCGACCTGCGGGGTCGGGGCGTCCACATGCAGGGTCGCCGGCAGGTGGCGGTGGCGCAGCGCGAGCACGGTCTTGATCACGGCGGCCACACCGGAGGCGGCCTGGGTGTGGCCGAGGACGGACTTGACCGAGCCGAGGAGCAGCGGTCGTTTCGGATCGCGGCCCTGCCCGTACGTGGCGATGAGCGCCTGCGCCTCGATCGGGTCGCCCAGGGTGGTACCGGTGCCGTGGGCCTCGACGGCGTCGACGTCGTCGGTGGACAGACCCGCGGCCGCCAGTGCGCTGCGGATGACGCGTTGCTGCGAGGGCCCGTTGGGAGCGGTCAGCCCGTTGGAGGCGCCGTCGGAGTTCACGGCCGAGCCGCGGATCACGGCGAGGACCCGATGTCCGTTGCGCTCCGCGTCGGAGAGCCGTTCCAGCAGAACGACGCCGACACCCTCGGCCCAGCTGCTGCCGTCCGCGGCGGCGGCGAAGGACTTGCACCGTCCGTCGAAGGCGAGGCCGCGCTGGCGCGCGAAACCGACGAAGCCGCCCGGGGTGGCCATCACGGTGGCCCCGCCGGCGAGGGCCAGCGAGCACTCGCCGCGACGCAGCGCCTGGGTCGCCAGGTGGATGGCGACCAGCGACGAGGAGCACATGGTGTCGACGGTGACGGCCGGGCCCTCCAGCCCGAGGCAGTAGGCCACCCTGCCGGAGGTGATGCCGCCGGCGCTGCCGAGCGCGCGCTCCAGGCTGAGGAAGTCCTCCACCCCGGGGAGGTCGGGCGCGTAGTCCTGGTGCACGATGCCGGCGTAGACGCCGGTGTCGGAGCCGCGCAGGCTCTGCGGGTCGATTCCCGACCGCTCCAGGGTCTCCCAGCACACCTCGAGGAGTTGCCGCTGCTGGGGGTCCATCGCCATGGCCTCTTGCGGGGAGATCCCGAAGAACCGCGCGTCGAACTGAGCCGCGTCGTGGAGGAAGGCGCCCCGGTTCACATAGGTCGTGCCGGGGGTGTCCGGGTCGGGGTCGTAGAGCCCTTCGAGATCCCAGCCACGGTCGTCGGGGAACGGCGTGTACACGTCCGCGCCCTCGGACACGACCTTCCAGAAGTCCTCCGGACCGGCGATCCCACCCGCGAAGCGGCAGCCGATCGACACGACGGCGATCGGCTCGGAGGCGGCGGCGAGCAACTGGGAGTTCTTCTGCCGGAGGCGCGCGGTCTCTTTCACCGATGCGCGCAGAGCCTTTACGAGATCCTGTTCCGGCGTGCTCAAGTCCGTCCTCCAGGCTTGTCGAATCGAACGCGTCGGGGCGTTGGTGCGGTGCACGCCGATCGACGGCGCCCCGTGCCGCCGGTGCCGCGGATACGGCGGTTCGGCCGAAGTCCCCGGCCGGCGGGGATGGTTACCGCCGGTCCGGGAGCGAGCAGGTCGGTGTGCGGGCGCTGCCGGCGCCGTGGCGACGGTCGGCCGCTACGGCGCCGACCGCACCGTGCGGGGATCCGCCACGACCGTGACCGGCAGGTGCACCGGTCCGAAGAACAGCACGGACGGCCGCCACCGCGGCGCTCCGGCGGGGCGCAGCGCCGGTCCCCGGTGCAGCGCCCCGCACACGGTTTCGACCAGCAGCTTCGCCAGCGCCGCGCCGAGGCAGTGGTGGATTCCGGAGCCGAACGCCAGGGATGCGGTTTCGGGGCGCTCGATGTCGAACTCCTCCGGCCGGCCGAAGGCCTCGGGGTCACGGTTCGCCCCGGCCAGGAGGAGCACCACGACCGAGCCCGCGGCGACCGGTACCCCGCGGATCTCGGTGTCGCGCGTCGCGTAGCGGCGGGTGATGTGGTAGCCGCCGCAGTGACGGAACGCCTCGGCGGCCGCCCGTTCGGCCTGCGCCGGGTCGGCCGAGAGCCGCTCCAGCTGGTCGGGGTTGGTCAGCAGGGTGTGCATGATGTTGCCGAGGGTGTCGCTCAGGGTCGTCACGCCGGCCCCGAAGACCGGGAGCACCGCGAGCGCCAGCTCACGGTCGGTCAGCTGCTCCGGGTCGCCCGCCTGTTCCACCAAGCAGGCGCTGACGAGGTCGTCGCCGGGCTCGGTGCGCTTGCGGGCGATCAACTCGGTGAAGAAGACGGCGAGTTCGGCGGCGGCCTCGTCCGCCCGTCTGCTCATGGCCGCCCGGGCCGCCTCGTCCGCGGCGGGGTCGGGCGCCGGGACCGCTTCGTTCAGCAGCGTCCAGCAGCGGGGGCGTTCACTCACGGGGATGCCCAGCAGGCCGCCGAGGACCGCCAGGCTCAGCGGAACGGAGACGAGTTCCTGGAAGTCGGCGACGTGGCCGGACGGGACGGCGGCGAGCCGGTCGAGCGCGCGCAGCACCTCCTTCTCCACCAACGGGCGCAGCGTCTGGAGCCGGCGTGCGGTGAACCCCCGCGACAGCTGCCGCCGCAGCCTGGTGTGGTCCGGCGGGTTGCGGAAGAACAGCGACGAGAGGAACTGCTCCTGGCCCGGCGACGGCCGCCATCCGGGGACGTTGGCCGCCATCCAGTCGGTGTCGACGACCCGGAAGGTCTCCTGGTCGCCCAGGACCTGCCGGCAGTCCGCGTACCGCGACAGGAGCGTCATGCCCGTCCGTTCGCTGCGGTGGACGTCGGCGAGTTCACGGAGCCGGAGGTAGTGGGCGAACGGGTCGTCGCTCGTGCCCGGCGCCAGCACGAACCGCACCAGCTCCTCGATGTCCTGCCCTGTCGTCATGACGCTCCCTCGTCGGTGTCGTCGGGCTGTCGCGCGGTCCTCAGGCCGTGCGCCGCGCGATCCAGAGCCCGTCGCGCACCGGCAGGATCACGCCGTCGAAGTCGGGGTCCTCGGCGAGCGCCCTGTTCATGTTCCGCACGCCGATCAGCTCGTTGGAGAGCTCGGCCGCCTCCCCGGCGACGACGCCGCCACCGCAGAAGGCGTTGTCGATCATGAAGAAGCCGTTCACCTCGAGATGCTCCTTCGACAGCTTGAGCAGCTCGGTGGCGAGCGAGGGGTCGCTTCCGAAGTACCGGTGCTTCATGATGTCCTGGAAGATCAGGTCGTAGGAACCGAGTTCCGGGATCAGCTCGAAGGCGTCGCCGACGAGGATCTCGACACGGTCGGCCATGCCTGCCCGATCGATGAAGTCCGCGGCACGTGCTGCTCGTTCGGGGTCGAGTTCGATGCTGGTGACCTTGCCGCCCTCGGGCAGCGCGTACGCCAGCCACAGGGCCGAATAGCCGATCGCGGTGCCGATGTCGAGCACGCGCGTCACGGCTTCGCCGCGCAGTGCGGTGAGCGTCCGGACGATCGCGCCTTCGAGCCGCCCGATGACCGGGATGCCCTCGTCCCTCGCGACCTTCTCCATCTCCAGCATGACGGTGTTCAGCCGCTCGGGCAGCGGCGCCTGGCGGACCAGAGCCGTGGCGAAGATCTCCCGCTGGTCGGTGCTGTCCTGCGGAACGATGGGCAACGATGTGTTGATCACGAATGTATTCCGTTCTGCTGGGTCCGGTCGCCGGTCGCGTTGAGCGAAGCCGGCCGCAGGTCACGCCAGTTCTGCTCGACGTGGAGGAGACAGTCGGTGCGGGCGGCGGGTCCGGACACGACCTGCCAGCCCCCGGGTACGGCGAGATACTCCGGCCAGAGGGAGTACTGCCGCTCCGCATTGCGCAACACCAGATAGTCCGCGTCGTCGTCTTCGAACACAGGGGACACGCCGTGCTCCTCGGTCATGGGGACAGACCCGCCGGATCGGCTTCGAACGCGACGGGCAGGGTGTTCATGCCGTGCAGGACGCTGGAATAGATCCAGGTCTCGGGCGCGGTCTGCCGCACGCCGGACACCATCCGGCGCAGGCTGTCGAGCACGGCCTCGATCTCGGCCCGGGCAAGGTAGTGACCGAGGCAGTAGTGCGCGCCGAAGGCGAAGGTCAGGTGCTTGTTCGGCGTGCGGGTGAGGTCGAAGCGGTCGGGGTCCGGGAAGGCGTCGCCGTCCCGGTTGGCCGAGGCGATCCAAGCACTGACGATCTCGCCCGCCCGGATCGACTGTCCGTTCACCTCGACGTCGGCGGTGGCCATCCGGCCGCCGTGCAGCGAGGGCACGGTCCAGCGCAGGACCTCGTCGGCGGCCTTCTGGAGGTTCACGGTGCCGCTCTTGAGGGCGTCCCACTGCTCCGGGTTCTCGATCAGCGCCAGCAGGCCGCCGGAGATGGCGTGCCGGCCGGTCTCGTCGCCGCCGATCATCAGGCCGTAGCAGTTGGCCATCAGCTCGGCGTCGCTGAGCGGCTCCCCGTCGATGCGGCAGTTGGCGAGCAGGCTCACCACGTCGTTGCCGTCACCGCCGCGCCGGGTCCGCGCCAGGTCGGCGAAATAGAGCAGGATCTCGCTCTTCGCGGTCCAGGAGTCCTCCGGCGGGGCGTCCGCGTGTTCGGAACTCCAAGCCTGCGAGGTGAGGCCGAGCAGGTACTGCCGGTCACCCCGCGGCACGTCGAGCAGGTCGCACACCGCGCCGAGCGGGATGTTCGCGGAGACGTCCCGGACGAAGTCGGATTCGCCCTTGGCGACGGCCGCCGCCATGAGTTCGTCCACCGTGCGGCGGACGCCGTCCTGGATGGCGGCGAGTACCCGCGGGGAGAACGCCCTCGTCAGGATCGTGCGGATCTGCTGGTGGCGCAGTCCGTCGGTCACCGCGAGCATCGTCCCCGCGGCCGCGTCCCCTCCGGTGAGCAGGGTCGGCAGTCCGTTGCCGTGCTCGGTGGTGAACTCCCGGCTGCGGTAGACCTCCACCGCGTCGGCGTACCGGGTGATCACCCAGAACGCCGGCTGCGAGCCGCGCGCCGGCTGGCGGTGGAAGGGGCGCTCGGCCCGCAGCCGGCGCCACACCTCGGTCAGGTCGTGCTCCGCGTGCAACCGGGAGTCGGCGAAGTCCAGTTCATCCAGCTCGTCGGGGGAGACCAGGGGCAGCGCCGTCATCGGCCGCCGCCTTGCGTGGGGGTGGCGACCGCGGCGAGCGCGCGGACCGTCGGGTTGTTGATGATCTCCTTGGGCGAGACGGCGAAACCGGCGGCGCGGGCCCTCTGGATCACGCTGATGGCCAGCATGCTGTCGCCGCCGAGGGCAAAGAAGTTGCCGTCGACGTCCACCGGGGCGACACCGAGCAGCTCCCCGAAGATCGTGCAGAACACCTCTTCCGCCGGGGTGCGCGGCGCACGGCCGCCGCTCGTCGACACGGCGGGCCGGGGCGCCGGGAGCGCCGACCGGTCGAGCTTGCCGCCCGGGGTGACCGGGAAGGCGTCCAGCACGACAACGGCGGCGGGCACCATGTAGTCGGGCAGGAACCGGGATGCGTGCTCCCGCACGTCGGCCACGTCGAGCGTCACTCCGTCCTGCGGCGTGACGTACCCGACGAGCACGTCGCGCTCCCCGTCCTCGCCGTGGACCACGGCCGCCGCGTGTACGACGCCCGGGCAGTCGGCCAGGACCGTCTCGACCTCGCCGAGTTCGATCCGAAAGCCGCGCAGCTTCACCTGGTCGTCGACGCGGCCGTGGAAGGCCAGCGTCCCGTCCGGCCGCCAGGAGACCATGTCACCGGTCCGGTACATGCGGGAACCGGGCGGCCCGAACGGGTCGGCCACGAATCGCTCCGCGGTGAGCCCCGGACGCCCGAGGTATCCCCGCGCCAGTCCGTCGCCCGCCACGTACAGCTCGCCGGGCACACCCGGCGGCAGCGGCTGAAGTCCCTTGCCGAGCACGTAGACCGAGGCACCGGCGATCGGCCGTCCGATCGAAGGCGTGCCGGCACCGGTCAGCGGTTCGCTGCACGTGGCGCAGACGGTGACCTCGGTCGGGCCGTACGCGTTGACCATCCGGCGCCCCGGGGACCAGCGCGCGACCAGGTCGGCCGAGCAGGCCTCACCGGCGGTCATCAGGCCCTGGACCCCGGCCAGTTGCTCCGGCTCCACGCTCGCGGCGGCCACCGGCGGCAGCAGCAGACGCGTCACGCCGTACTCGGTGATCACCTCGGCGAGGGCGTCACCGGCGAGCGGGACGTCCGGCGGTATGACCAGCGCGGCACCCACGTGGTACGCGCCGAGCAGTTCCGCGACGAACGCGTCGAAGCTCGGCGACGCGAACTGAAGGAGCCTGCTGTCACCGTCCAGCCCCATGCCCTCGGCCATGGTGGTGGCCAGATCGACGAGCCCGGCATGGGGCACGACGACGCCCTTGGGCCGTCCTGTGGTGCCGGAGGTGTAGATGACGTAGGCGGCTTCGGCCTGCGCGGGGACCGGGTACGGGTACTCCGTCAGGTCCGTCTCGGCGCCGCCGCACACCGCGTCCCGTACCTCCGGCCGGTCCAGGAGCAGGGATTGCGGCAGGTCCGCGAGAGCGGTGGTGGAGTACGCGCAGACGAGCGACGGCGCGGCGTCCTCGAGCATGAACGCGACCCGCTCGGCGGGGTAGCCGGGGTCGATCGGCACGAACGCGGCTCCGGTCCGGGCCACGGCCAGCACGGCGACGACGAGGTCGACCGACCGGGGCAGCGCCAGCGCCACCAGCCGTCCGGGCTCCGCGCCTCGGTCGGCGAGCAGCCGGGCGAGCCGGTCCGCACGGCGGCCGAGTTCGGCGAAGGAGAGCGTCTCGTCCGCCGACCTGAGCGCGGTCGCGTCCGGGGTCCGGACGACCGGGCGGCGCAGCAGTTCGGAGAGCGTGCGCGGTGGTGCCGCTGTGCCGGTGTCGTTCCACTCCCGGAGCATGAGCCGTCGCTCCGCCGGAGACAGCAGGTCCACCCCGCCGACGCGCTGGGTCGGGTCCTTCTCCACGGCACCGAACAACCGGGTCAGCGCCTCCAGCATCCGTTCGACATCGGTGCGCTCCAGCAGGTCCGGCCGGAAGTCCAGGTCCAGTCGCAGCCGCTCGCCCGTCCCGCGTACCCGGAAGGCGAGCGCACCGGGCACCTGCGGCCGTTGCTCCACGGCCACCACCCGGATGTCGGCCACCGACGCCGGCTCGCCGCAGTCGACCGACACCAGCGTGTCGAAGATGCCGTCGACCGCGCGGGGCGCCAGGACGCCGGTGAGCCGGGCCTGTTCATCGGCCAGCCGGAAGAACACGTCGAGCAGCGCGTCCCCCGCGGGGGCCCGCACCACCACCGGCCTCGGCTCGGCCAAACGGCCGGCCATGATGTCGATCCCGAGGAAGCGCGGCCGGGCCGCGACCCCGACCACGACGTCGTCCCGGCCGGTCAGCCAGCCCAGCAGGATGCCGAACACGCCCTGCGCGACCGTCTCGAACGCCAGCCCGTGCTCGTGGGCCATCCGCAGAAGGCCGCTGCCGACGTCCGCGGGCAGCTCACCGGAGACCCGTTCGACCGGGCCCGGCCGTACGGGGGTCGCCCGGCCGCCCACCAGGGTCGGCTCGGCCTCGGCGAGGTGGGTCGACCAGACCAGGTCGGCCGCTTCGCGGTCCTGAACGGCCAGCCAGCCGGCGTAGTCGGCGTGGCTCGGCACCCGCGGCAGGTCACCGTTCCTGCCGCCGTACACGGTGAGCAGTTCGTCGATGAGCACGCGGTGCGACTGCGTGTCGACGGCCGCCGGGGCGCTGCTCAGCCGGAGCCGGTGCCGTTCGGGGCCGAGGCGGGCAAGCAGCAGGCGCAGCGGGACCGCCGGGCCCTCGTCCTCCTCGGCGTCGAGCCGGTCCAGTTCGGCGTCGCGCCGGGGCCCGTCCACGGTGCCCAGGTCGATGTCGCGCCAGGGCAGTTCGGCGTCCGGCGCCGACCGCAGGTGCGGGTGGCGCCGCGCCAGTTCGGCGACGGCCTGCCGCAGGGCGGCGCCGTCCAGGGGGCCGTCGACGTCGACCAGCGTGACCACGTGGGCGGGGAGTGTCGCTCGCGCCATGTCAGCTCGCCGTCCCCTCGGCCTGCGCGGCCCGTGCCACGGCCTCGGTGCGCAGCCGCATTCGGTCCGGCTTGCCGGGACCCACCAGCGGCAACGTCTCCCGCAGTTCGATCTCGGCGGGCACGTGGTTCGCCGACAGCGCGGCGGTGATGTGCCGTTCCAGCACCGCGCGGTCCAGGGTCACGCCGTCGCGCGGCACCACGGCGGCGCAGATCCGCTCGACGCGCTGCTCGTCCTCGACACCGAAGACCGCGGCGGCTTCCACACCCGGATGCTCCAGGAGCACCCGCTCGACCGCGCTCGGATGGACCTTGATGCCCTTGACCTTGATGACGTCCGCGATCCGGCCGTGCAGGTGCAGCCAGCCCGCCTCGTCGAGGTGTCCGATGTCCCCGGTGTGCACCCAGCCGTCGCGCACCGCACGCGCCGTCAGTGCGGGCTCGTTCCAGTAGCCGGCCATCTGCCACCGGCCGATCACGCACACCTCGCCGGCCTCGCCGACGGGCAGTTCCCGACCGTCGGCGACAGAACGGATGCTCACCCGGACGGCCTCCGGCGGGCGGCCGACGGTGGCGCGCAGCTCCGGGTCCAGGTGGTCCTGCGGCGTCAACAGACTGATCAGTCCGGTCTCGCTGGTGCCGTAGACCTGGAAGAGCACGGGGCCGAGCGCCTTGACCGCGTGGGCGAGCCGCTCGGGCGCGGCGGGGCTGCCGGTGTAGAACAGCTCGCGCAGGCTCGTCAGGTCGGTATTCGCCGCATCGGGGTGTTCGGCCAGTGCGTTCACCTGCGGTGCGCCGAGCACGAGGCGGGTGATCCCGTGGCGAGGGACGGCGCGCAGCACCTCGGCGGTGTCGAAGCCGGGGTGCAGTACGACGACGCCGCCGGCGACGATCGTGTCGTCCGCGGTGGCGCCGCTCGAGTGGGTGAGGGGCGCGGTGACCAGGCACCGGGCGCGGTCACCGCGGACTGCGGACGTCGCGACCATCTCGTTCTTGACCGCGTAGGGCCAGCTGACGCCTTTGGGCTTGCCCGTGGAGCCGCTGGTGTAGGTCACGACGGCGATCGTGCCCTGCTCGGCGGTGGTGAGGTCGATGTCGCCGGGGGCGGACAGGTCGATCGCGCTCGGGAGGGCGCCACCACCACCGAGCACCGCGACCGGCGGACGCTCGGGCAGAGAACCGCAGAGTTCCAGTGCCCGGGCGATGTTGTCCCGGTCGATGGCGAGCATGGCCGGCCTCACGTCCATGAGGATGCCGAGTTGCGCCTCGGCGGACAGCTCGTCGGAGGGGTCGACCGCGTTGACACCGCGGATGTGCACGGCGGTGGCGCCCACCAGGTTCGCCGCGTAGCGCAGTATCAGAGTCTCGGGCGTGTTCGGGTTCGTCAGTACGGCCACTGCGCTGCCGGGGCCGACGCCGTGCTCGCGCATCCGGGCCGCGGCGGAGATGACGGAGTCCGCCAGCCGGCGGGCGGTGGTCGGCGTGTCCCGGTGAACGAGCGGGACGCCACCGGGTTCGGCGCTCAGCTTCGCGAGGATCTGGCGCACGTAGTGCTCATGGCCTTGCACGTACGTTCTCCAATGCGACTCGGTGGTCAACAGGCACGTTCGGGCATGGCGTGTCGGCATGTCCGGGCCGGGTGTGCAGGGACCTTCCGGCGGGGTGCATCGACCTGCGCCCTGATCCCGACCACCGTAGGTTCCGGCCGGGGGGGCTCACATCCCTCGGGCTGGTAGCCCGGCACGGCCACCGTGCGGTCACTGTCGACGGCTGTCAGGGGGTGCCCACCCGCAGGGCTTGCCCCGTGAGGGGGTCGGCGGCGGTTCCGGTGAGCATCGCGACGGTCCGGGCCGCCTGCGCGGAGAACTCCGCCGCGGTGGGGATCCGGCCCGCCCGGGTACCGAGTTGGTCGACGGGGAGGGGCGCGGTGAGGAGATGGGCGGTGATGCCCAGCGGCGCCAGTTCGAGCGCCATGGTCCGGGTGAGGCCCTCGAGCGCGGTGCGTACGGTGGCGTTCTCGGTCTCCGCGCCCGCGGCGTCCGCGACCGTGATGATCCGGCCGCCACCGTTCTTGATCATGGGGTCGAGTACGGCCTGGCAGGCCAGGAAGACCGCGCGCAGCGGTACGGCGGTCGTATCGGTCCACTGCTCCTGGGAGAGCGCGTGCAGTTGCCCGGGGCCGGCCACGGGGACGACGGTGAGCAGGACCGACGGATCGCCGAGGCCGGCGCACACCTGCCCGATCGCGGCGTCGGCCGACTCGGCGTCGGTCCAGTCGGTGCGCACCGCCATCGCCCGGTGGCCCAGGTCCCTGACCTGGGCCACCGTGGTCGTGCCGACGGATCCGTCGGCGTCGAGCAGTGCCACGTCGAATCCGTCCGCGGCCAGCGCGAGCGCCGCGGCGGCCACGGTGTCGGTACCGGCTCCGGCGATGATCGCCACCTGCGACATTTCCCCACCTTTCATCCGGCGCGGGCCGATTCGCCCGCATGCGCCGAAGGGTAGGGCGGTCCGAGCCCGGCCGACATCGGTCGGGTTGGTAGTCGTCGGGTGGGTCAGCGGGTCAACTTGCGTACGGCGGGGAGCACTTCGGCGCCGAGGATCTCGATGATCTCGGCGACCCGCGCGAAGGACATCCCACCGAGGTCGATCTGGGCGAGCAGCCGGTCGTGGCCGAACAGCTCGTGCTGCCGGCCGATCCGGTCCACGATCTGCTGCGGGCTGCCGAGCAGCAGCGCGCCGTCCTCGCCCCGCTGGAGGTCGAACATCTCGCGCTGCCCCTGGAGCCGGCCCCGCGAGTGGTGCGCGGCGTACGCGGCCCAGTGGGCGTAGAAGCGGTCCACCTCGGCGGGGTTGTTCGCGACGTGGAGGTAGTTCGTGGTGGCCACCGGCAGTTCCGCCGGGTCGTGCCCCGCCTTCTCCGCCGCGGCCCGGTACACGGTGAACGTCTCCGTGAAGCGGGAGAGGGCACCGCCGGTGGCGCCGACGAGGATGGGCACGCCGAGCGATCCGGCCCGCGTCGCGCTCCCCCGGTTTCCGCCGACGCCGACCCAGACGGGCAGCGGGTAGCGGTTGGCGCGGGGCACGACCCCGGCGCTGGTGAGCGGCGCACGGTGGCTGCCCGACCAGCTGACCCAGGGCTGGGCGACGATCTTGCGCAGCAGCTCGAAGTGGTCGGTGAACAGGCTGTCGTAGTCGTCGAGTTCGTAGCCGAACAGCTCGAAGGGCTCGGGGAACGCGCCGCGGCCCACGGTGATCTCGGTCCGGCCCCCGGAGATCAGGTCCACGGTGGCGAAGTCCTCGTACACCCTCACCGGGTCGAGGACCCCGATCAGCGTCGTCGCGCTGGTGAGCTTGATGCGCGTGGTGGCCTGGGCGATCGCGGCGAGCACGACGGCGGGTGAGGACACCGCGTAGTTCGGATGGTGGTGCTCTCCGACGGCGAAGACGTCCAGGCCCGCCTCGTCGGCGAGCACGGCGGCGCGCACGATGTCGGAGATCCGCCTGCCGACGGGCGCGACGTCACCGGTCGCCGGATCCGGGGTGAGGTCGGCGAGGCTGATCAGTCCAAGTTCCATGCGGACATCCTGTCAGGACGCCCGTGGCAGTGGCAGGCCGCTCATCGGCGCGTGGTGCGGAGCGGATCAGTTCCGCCAGGAGCGTGGCCACTTCCATCGCCTGACGGGTGTTCAGCCGGGGTTCGCACGCGGTCTCGTAACGGTGCGGCAGGTCCGCCTCGCCGACGCCCGCGCCCAGGCACTCGGTGACGTCGTCCCCGGTCAGCTCCAGGTGGGCGCCGCCGGGGTGGGTGCCGAGCCGCCGGTGCACCTCGAAGTACCCGGCGAGTTCGTCGAGGACGTGGTCGACGCGCCGGGTCTTGTGACCGGTCGGCGCGACGAAGGTGTTGCCGTGCATGGGGTCGCACTGCCAGACCACCTGGTGTCCCTGCGTGGTCACCTTCTCGACGATCGGGGGGAGCACGTCGCGCACCCGCCGGTGCCCCATCCGGCTCACCAACGTCAGCCGGCCCGGCACTCCGTCCGGGTCCAACCGCCGTACGTACTCGACCGCTTCCTCCGGAGTGGTCGTGGGACCCAGCTTCACTCCGACGGGGTTGGCCAGCACCTCGGCGAACCCGATGTGGGCGCCGTCGAGCCGGCGCGTCCGCTCGCCGATCCACAGGAAGTGCCCCGAGCCGCTGTAGGGACGGCGGTCTCCGGGCGGCCCCGGCCGCAGCAGCGCGCACTCGTAGTCGAGCACCAGCGCCTCGTGGCCGGTGAAGACCTCGCCGCCGGTCCAGGCCCGCACGAAGTTCATCGCGACCCCCGCGGCGGCATGGGCCCGGAGCATCCGGTCCGGGTCGGGCATCCGCTCCGCCGAGGTCGCGGCGAGGCCGTTGACCATGTCACCGCGGTAGACGGGCAGCCCGTGGGCGTCCACCGCGGCGGAGCGGGGCTTGGCGTACTGCCCGGCCATCCGGGCCAGCCGGACCACGGGCAGGCCGCCCGCGCGGGTGAGCACGGCGGCCATCCGGGCCAACAGGTCGAGGTTCCCGCGCAGATGCGACTCGGTGTTGCCGGCGAAGGTCTCGGCGCAGTCCCCGCCCTGGAGAACGAAGGCCTCACCGCGCGCCACCTCCGCGAGCCGGGCCGTGAGGCGGTCGGCCTCGGCGGGCAGGACCAGCGGCGGCGCCGTACGCAGCACCTCGCGCACGGCCCGTACGCCGGCCGGATCCGGCCAGTCGGGCTGTTGCGCCGTGGGCCGGGCGACCGCGTCCGCGACCGGCAGCGGGGCCGGGCCGGTACCCGACAGACCCAGGTGCATCATCGGCGCTGCGGGGGCAGGACGTCGTGCGGTGTCACGGTCGTCGGTCGTCCGTGGCGGGGATTCCGGGCGCCCGGCGGCGGGAAGCCGGCCGTGGCCCGTTCGGCGGTCATCACGGTCCGCCGGGTTCACGACTGCCCGGCGCCGGCTTCGCACAGCTGCACGAGCGCCCGTGCGGCCAGCCGGTAGCCGAATGCACCGAGGCCGACGACGACGCCGGAGGCGAGCGGTGCGAGAACGGATTCGTGCCGGAACTGTTCCCGGGCCCAGACGTTCGTCAGGTGCACCTCGATCCACGGGGGATCGTAGGCCGCCAGCGCATCCCTGAGGCTCCAGCCGGCGATCATCAGGGCACCGGGGTTCACGATGGCGCCGACGGTCGTGGAACGGTGCTCGTGCACGGCCCGCACCAGCTCGCCCTCCCCCTCCCGCTGGACCGAAATCACTTCCCAGCCCACTTCCGCCACTTCGACCGCAACCATTTTCTCAATATCACCGAGGGTTTCCCGGCCATACAATTCCGGCTCACGTTCGCCAAGAATTCCAAGATTCGGTCCGTTCAGCAAAAGAATGGCGCTCATACCCACCCCTCCGTGCGGCGGAATCCGGCCGTCGGACACCATCACGACCCGGTCCGCCAGGCTCGTCCACCCCCACTCACACCACAACCGCACGACTTGACAGTCCTGAACACCGGCGAACGGATCTCCGAATCAGCCCAGTTCAATGGCCTGCCCAGGCCGCACCTCGCGCAAACATGCGACAGTCGCACATCTCACCGAACCCCTCACGGGCCGCAAGTCAAACAAGAGCCGGCAAAAGATTCGTCAACTCTCCTGTGGCATGAAATCACTCTTCTGGGATCGAATTACTGCCCAAAAATGGCCACCGTTGACAACCGCAAGAAGCCGACCATACGCTCACTCGAGCATGTCGGATTTCGTATTGCATAGGCGGGGGTCTGCTTTGCAAAACAGCATGTTAGCCGAGTGCCACACTCCCCACACGACGGTATCTCCACTGAAATGCACGACATCCTCGTGCCGTACCGCCCCCTTCGTCTCGTCGGCCCGGCGCTCCTGGCGCGACGGCCGACTGGACGACGGCATCGGTGGCGCCGAACAGGCGCTGCACGACGGCTGCACGGCGGCCAGTCCCTGCCGCGCGGAAGCCGCGTTCGTCCTGGGCCTCCTGCTGGCGCAGGTGCGAAGGACGGACCAGGCACAGGCCGTACTGGGAACCGTCGACGAACTCGTCCGGGCGCGCGGCGACGACCAGTTGACCGCGACCGCGACCCTCGTCCGGTCCGAAGTCGTCCTCGCCACCGGTGACTTCGGGAACGCGGCCAAACTCGCCACCGCCGGACTCGGGGAGGCCAAGCGGTCCGGCCTCAAGGCCTGGACACCGCTCGGACACTTCGTGCTGGCGCAGTCCGCACTGCGCCAGGGGCATCTGTCCACGGCCGTCCGCTACGCGCAGAAGCTGAAGGAAGACACCGTCTTCCAACGGGAGATGCTCCCTGTCGGCCAGGCCGCCTGGGCCGTGATCCAGATCGCCGAGGCCAAGACGGGCCGACGCAACGCCGTGCCGCTGGGAGCCGAGTTGCTCGCCGCGGACACGGCCGTACGCCAACTCTCGATCGCCGAACCCGCGGCGCTGCCCTGGCTCGTTCGGCTCATGATGAACTGCGGCCGCAGACAGCTGGCGGCACACGGCGTTCGGATCTGTCAGCAACTGGCCGCCGAGAATCCGCACTTCAGCTCGTTGCAGGCAGCAGCAGCCCACGCCGCCGGACTGCACGACGAGGACCTCGGCAAGCTCCGGCTCGCCGCCGAGTCGCACGTCGACCCCTGGGCGAAGGCGTCGGCCAACGAAGACATCGCTTTCATGCTCGCCCGCGGTGCCGACGACCGGACCGCCCCGGCGCGCGACCTCCGGCAGGCGCTGGCCACCTACACGCAGACCGGAGCGTGGCGGGACGCCTCACGCGTCGAGTCCCAGCTGCACCACAGCACCGCGGACGCCGCAGTGGTGGGCCGGCATCAGCGAAGGCGGGAGATCCCGGAACTGACCGACACCGAGTACGCCGTCGCGCATCTGGTCGCCCAGGGCTTCACCAACGGGCAGACCGCGGGCCGGCTCTTCCTGTCGCCGCACACCATCGCGTTCCACCTGCGCAAGATCTTCCGCAAGCTGGGCGTGGAGTCCCGCGTGCAACTGGCCAGCGCGTGGAACGACCTGGCCGTCCGGCAGACGGGAACACGCGAGCACAACGACGAGCGCCGTCACGACGGGCCGGCCCCGGCCGTGCTCGTGGCAGAGGCATCCCTGCGACGGGGAGAGACAGCGCCGCTGCCCTGGGTGGCGGCGGCGCAGCGCACCGCGCACAGATGATCCCGGGTGGCGCCGCTCCCGGTGACCGGGGCGAACGGCAGGTCCCCCGGGCCGGCGGGCGGCCGCGTCGCCGGTGAGGCGCTCCGCCACGCCGACCGTGCGCACCCGGACCGGTCCCCGGCTCAGGCCAGGGAGGTCTCCGGCACACAGGAGACGGCACCGCAGCGCCGCAGGCCGACGATGTCAGCGGCGGAGTAGCCCAGCTCGCGCAGCACCGGCGCGGTGTGCTCGCCGAGTGCCGGGACCGGCCCCATCGGCAGCTCCACGCCTTCGACGGTGAACGGCGGCAGCAGTCCGAGTACGGTGCCGCCGGGGGTCTCCACCGGACGCCAGCGGCGGCGCGCGGCCAGCTGCGGATGATCCAGCAGGTCACCGACCCCGTTGACGCGGGCCGACGCGATGCCGATGGCGTCCAGGCAGGCCACGAGCCGGTCCGCGGACGTCGCCGAGGTGTGCTCGGCGACCAGCGCGTCCACCGCCTCACGGTGCTGCACCCGGGCCACGTTCGTCGCCCAGGCCGGGTCGGTCGCGAGGTCGGGCCGGCCCAGGAACTCCGCGGCGAACCTCGCCCACTCCCGGTCGTTCTGCACTCCGATGACCACGTCCGCGCCGTCGGCCGTGGGAAACGCGTCGTAGGGCGCCACGCTGGGATGCGACAGGCCCATGCGACCGGGCGAACGTCCGGTCCCCTGGGCGTGGTAGATCTGGTAACCCATCCACTCGCTCGTCGCCTCCAGCATCGAGATCTCCAGCGCGGCGCCCTCACCCCCCACCCCCCGCCCCACCAGGGCGGCGAGGGTCGCGGACAGGGCGTACATGCCCGCCGCGATGTCGGCGGCGGGGATGCCCGCCTTCGCCGGGTGGTCGGCCGCCCCGGTCACCGAGACCAGGGCCGCCTCGCACTGGATGAGCATGTCGTAGGCCCGCTTGTCCCGGTAGGGGCCGGTGCTTCCGTACCCCGACATGTCGACGGTCACCAGTCGCGGGTGCCGGGCCCTCAGCTCGGTGGCCCCGAAGCCCAGGCGCACGGCCGCGCCCGGGGCGAGGTTCTGCACGAAAACGTCGGCGGTGGCGACGAGCTCGGCCAGGACCTGGCGCCCGCCGGGCGACTTCAGGTCGAGCGTCACCGATTCCTTGCCCCGGTTGAGCCAGACGAAATGACTGGCCAGTCCGCCCACGCTGGTGTCGTAGCTCCGCGCGAAGTCACCGCCGTCCGGGCGTTCCACCTTGATCACGCGGGCGCCGAGGTCGGCCATGTGACGGGTGGCCAGCGGCGCAGCCACCGCCTGCTCCACGGCGACCACGGTGATGCCCGCGAGCGGCAGGCCGGTGCCCGCGAGCGGTCGCGTCCGGGGCATCCCGCGTCACCGCCCCTGGGGCGTGAGCGCCACCGGCAGGGAACTCATGCCGTGCAGGATGCTCGAGTAGATCCACTCCTCGGGGCCGGTCTGCTCGGCCGAGGACACCAGGGTGCGCAGGGCGCCGAGCACCTCCTCCACCTCGATCCGCGCCAGGTTGTGTCCCAGGCAGATGTGCGAGCCGAAGGCGAACGTCAGATGCTTGTTCGGGGAGCGGTCCAGGGTGAAACGGTCCGGGTCCGGGAACACCTCGGCGTCGCGGTTGGCCGAGGAGGTCCACACGGTGACGATGTCGCCCTCCTTGATCAGCCGGCCGTTCACCTCGGTGTCGGCGGTGGCCGTCCGGCCGCTGTGCAGCGACGGCACGGTCCAGCGCAGTACCTCGTCGGCGGCGGTCGTGAGGTCGGCCGTGCCGTCCTTGAGCGCCCGCCACTGCTCCGGGTGCTCGATCAGCGCCTTCAGGCCGCTGGAGATCGCGTGCCGTCCGGTCTCGTCGCCGCCGATGATCAACCCGTAGCAGTTGGCCATCAGGTCGCGGTCGCTGATCGGGTCACCGTCGATACGGCAGTTGGCCAGCAGGCTGATCACGTCGTCGCCGTCGTCGCCGCGCCGCGCCGCTGCCACATCGGAGAAGTACAGCAGGAGTTCGCTCTTCGCCTGCCAGGTCGCCTCCGGGGAGGCGTCGGCCTCGTCGGAGCTCCAGGCGTGCGAGGTGCGGTCCAGCAGGTACCGGTGGTCGTTCTCCGGCACGCCCAGGAGGTCACAGATGGCGCCCAGCGGGATGCTCGCCGACACCTCGCGGACGAAGTCGCACTCGCCCTTCTCCAGGGCGACGGCGAGGAGGTCGTCGATACTGCGGCGCAGGCTGTGGCGGATGCGTGCGAGCGTCTTCGGCGCGAACGCGGAGTTGAGGACGTTGCGCAGCCGGGTGTGCTTCGGGCCGTCGGTGACCGCGAGCATGGATCCTGCCGCCGGGTCCCCTCCGATCAGGAGGTTCTCCAGGGCGTTCCCGCGCTCGGTGGTGAAGTGCTCCTTGTCACGGTAGACGGCCATCGCGTCGGCGTAGCGGCTGAGCACCCAGAAGCCTGGACGGTCCTCCCGCGGGGGCTGCCAGTGGAACGGCCGCTGCGCGCGCAGATGACGCCACACCTCGGTGAGGTCCCGCTCGGCATGCAGCCGGGGGTCGGCGAAGTCCAGGGAGTCGAGCTCATCGGGGCTGACGACGGGGCGGGTCATGATCCGGGCCCTTCCGCGACGGGGGTGAGAGATCGGCAGCCTCCGCGCGCCGCCGGGCCGGTGGCCCGTCCCGGCGCGGGATTCCGCTGCCCGCCCGCCACCGTAGGCTCGCGGCGGACGCCCCGGCATCCTTCACACGGGTAGTGCGCGCTCCCCCTCGAGGCCGCAGTACGGGTGGTCCGCGCCCCGCCGCGGTGGTCCCCCGGCCGGGTACTACCAGGTCGTGCGATGCGACGGCCGCGACCGGCTGCCTACCGTGAAGCGACACTCGATCACCTCGCCTATGGATGCCCTGCCGAATGCTCCGGGGCGGTCCGCGAGACGGCGCAGGACATGGACCCTCTCCACGGTGGACGGCCGAGGCTGCTCGGAGGGAACCCACCGTTGCGGGCGGGAGACAAGAGGAGAGTAGCCAGCATGAAGCCCCGGCCCGCACCGACCTTCCCGGCCTGGCCCCAGTTCGACGACACCGAACGCGAGGCTCTCGAACGTGCGCTGGCACAGGGCCAGTGGTGGCGCATGGGAGGCGGTGAAGTGACCTCCTTCGAGGAGGAGTTCGCCGAGTACCACGGTGCCCGATACACGCTGGCCGTCACCAACGGAACGCATGCGCTGGAGCTCGCCCTCCAGACCATGGGCGTCGGCCCGGGCGACGAGGTGATCGTGCCCGCGTTCACCTTCATCTCGTCCTCGCAGGCGGTACAGCGGCTCGGCGCGGTCAGCGTGCCCGTGGACGTGGACCCCGGGACGTACTGCATCGACGTCGCCGCGGCGGCCGCGGCCATCACCCCGCGCACCAAGGTGATCATGCCCGTGCACATGGCCGGGCTGATGGCGGACATGGACGGGCTGGAGAAGCTGGCCGCCGACGCCGGCGTGGCGCTGCTCCAGGACGCGGCGCACGCGCACGGAGCGCGGTGGCGTGGCCGGCGGGTCGGGGAACTGGGGTCGATCGCCGCGTTCAGCTTCCAGAACGGCAAGCTGATGACCGCCGGCGAAGGCGGCGCCCTCGTCTTCCCCGACGAGGAGACGTACGAAAGGGCGTTCCTGCGGCACTCCTGCGGCCGCCCCCGCACCGACCGCCACTACCTGCACCAGGTGGCCGGCACCAACATGCGGCTCAACGAGTTCTCGGCCGCGGTGCTGCGCGCCCAACTCGCCCGGCTGGACGGTCAGATCACGGTCCGTGAGGAGCGGTGGCCGGTGCTGTCCGCGCTGCTGGCCGACATTCCCGGCGTCCAGCCGCAGGCCGACGACGACCGCACCGACCGCAACCCCCACTACATGGCCATGTTCCGGCTGCCCGGCTGGTCCGAGGAGCGGCGCAACGCCCTGGTGGACCGGCTGGTGGAGGCGGGGCTCCCGGCGTTCGCGGCGTTCCGCGCGGTCTACCGGACCGACGCCTTCTGGGAGGCCAACGCCCCGGACGAAACGGTGGACGAGGTGGCCGCGCGGTGCCCGAACGCCGAGGCCATCAGCGCGGACTGCGTCTGGCTGCACCACCGGACGCTGCTCGGCTCCGTACCGGCGCTGACGGACGCCGCCGCCATCGTGGCCGAGCTGGTGCGCGCCGGATGACCGTACGTACGTTCCTGGTCGGACTCGGCTGGTCCGGTCAGGAGATCTGGCTTCCCCGGCTGCTGGCCCACGCCGGCTACGACGTCGTGGCCGGCGCCGACCCCGATCCGGCGCGCCGCGCCGCGTTCACCGCCACGACCGGACGCCCGGCGTTCGCGGATCCCGGCGCGTTCGACACCGGGCAGGCCGACCTCGCCGTCGTCGCCGTCCCCAACCACGCCCATGCCCCGGTAGCCCGGGACCTCCTGCTGCGCGGGCTGGCCACGTTCGTGGAGAAGCCGGTGTGTCTCTCCGCCGGCGAGGCCGAACTCCTCGCCGACGCGGAACGGCGGGGCGGCGCACCCCTGCTGGCGGGCAGCGCCTTCCGGCACCGGGCCGACGTCGCCGAACTGGCCCGGCTGGTCCCGGCACTCGGCCGTGTCCGCAATGTCGACCTGTCCTGGATCCGGGCCCGCGGGGTGCCGCAGGCCAAGGGCTGGTTCACCAACCGCTCGCAGGCGGGCGGCGGGGTCCTGTTCGACCTGGGCTGGCACCTCCTCGACGTACTCGACGCGGTGGTCGGCCCGTTGACGTTCGATCAGATCGCGGCGGTCACCACGGACGACCATGTGAACGACGCCGGCTGGGCGGCGGCCTGGCGCCACGACCCGCCGGCCCCGGACGTCACCGCCGACGTCGAGGACACCGTGCGCGCCTTCCTGGCGGCCGAGGGCGGCCTTTCCGTCGGGCTCCGGGCCAGCTGGGCCTCGCACGGCGCGACGCACGACGTCACCACGATCCGGGTCGAGGGCACCGCCGGAACCGCGACCCTGCGCTGCACCTTCGGGTTCAGCCCCCATCGCGTACAGCGGCCCGGGATCACCCTTGTCCGGGCGGGAGAGAGCAGCGACATCCCGGTGCCCGTCGAACCGATCGGCGCCGAGTACGACCGTCAGCTCTCCACGCTGAGCACGCTGCCCTCGTACCGGGGCCGGGCGATCGAGGGCGCCCACCGAATCGTCATGGCCATCGAAGCGATCTACGCTGCCGCGGCCACGTCCCTGGTGCCGGCCGGGCCGGCCGAGTTCAAGGCAGGTGAGAGATGACGACCGTCGCACCACGCAGCGCGGTGATCTTCGACCTCGACGGCGTCCTGGTCGACAGCCACGAGGTGATGGGCAGGGCCTTCACCGCCGCGTACGCCGAGGTGGTCGGTGACGGCCCCGCTCCGTTCGCGGAGTACCAGCGGTACCAGGGCCTGTACTTTCCGGAGATCATGCGCATCATGGGCCTCCCGCCGGAGATGGAGGAGCCGTTCGTCCGCGAGAGCTACCGGCTGGCCGACCAGGTCCCGGTGATCGACGGGATCGTGGACCTGCTGGAGACCTTGCGGGCCCGCGGGCTGAGGCTCGCCGTGGCCACCGGGAAGGCCGGGGTGCGGGCCCGCTCGCTGCTGGAGACCCTGCACCTCGTCACGTTCTTCGACCATGTGATCGGATCCGACGAGGTCGCGCGCCCCAAACCGGCGCCGGACATCGTGCTCCGGGCCCTGCGGCTGCTCGACGCCCGGGCCGAGGAGACGATCATGGTGGGGGACGCTCCCGCGGACGTCCACAGCGCCCGGGGCGCGGGCGTCACCTCCGCCGGGGCAACATGGGCGACGGTCGACGAGGACGGTCTGCTGGATGCCGGGCCCGACCTGGTCCTGAAGTCTCCCGCGGATCTGCTGGCCTGGTGTCCTCCGGGTCCGGTCGGCGGCCTGGGATGAACCCGCCTTCCGCGGCTGCCGGCTCCCGGAGGCCGGCGGCCTGGCTCGGTATGGACATCGGCGGCACCAAGGTGGCCCTGCGTGCGGAGACCCCGGGCGGGGAGGTCCGTGAGCGCGTCGCGCGCTGGCACGGCCGCGGTGTCGCCGCTGACATGGCCCGGCTGGCCACCGAGGTCGGCCTGTTGCACCGGGAGGTTCCGGGCGGGTTCGCCGCCGTGGGCATCGCGCTGCCCGCCACCGTCGGCCCGGACGACCGCGTGATGGTCTGGCCGAGCCGACCCGAGTGGATCGGCCTGGACGTCCGCTGCGCGATGGCAGAGCTGTTCCCGGACACGCCTCTCGGCTGGGCCGACGACGGAGACCTGGCCGCGCTGGCGGAGGCGGAGGCGACCGGCTGCGCCGACGTGCTGTACGTCGGGGTCGGGACCGGCATCGGAGGGGGCCTCGCCTCCGGCGCCGGCCCGCTCCCCGGCCTCGGCCGCGGCTCCTTCGAACTCGGTCATGTGGTGACCGACCCGGACGGTCCGCCCTGCCGGTGCGGCCGGCAGGGCTGTCTCCAGTCCACCGCTTCCGGCCCTGCCACACTGGCCCGGGCGAGCCTGCTGCACGGCGCCGACGTGACGTACCGGCGGTTGCGGGAGGGCCTCGAGCACCAGGAGCCGTGGGCCGTACAGGCCGTGGACCGCACCTGTCACCGGATCGCGCTCGCAGTCACCGGCGTCCGGGAGCTGATGCACCCTGGACTGGTGGTCGTGGGAGGCGGATTCGCCGCCGGGCTGCCCGGCTTCGTCGACATGGTGGCGCACCATGTGCACGCCCTGGCCCGACCGGGTGTGCCCGCGCCACCGGTCCGGGCATCGTGCCGGGGCGGGCTCACGTCGCTGTACGGAGCCGTGGCCCTCGCCCGCGTCCTGGGGCGGGATCCGGCGCGTACCGCCGCCCTGGCGAGCCGTGTTCCACCGGGCTGAGCAGGGCGGGCGCGCGAGCGCGGAGCGAGCGCCCGTCAGGTCCGGCTGTAGCTCGGTACGGGCGTGACGTCGACGGCCGCCGGGCCGACGGGGCCGGTGTCGAGTTCGTTCCAGCTGACGGCCAGTTCGAGCCGGGACTTGATCCCGACCTTCTGGAACACCTTGCGCAGGTGGAAGGCGACGGTGTGCCGGGACAGGAACAGCTGTTCCGCCGTCTCGCCGTTGGTCAGTCCTTGGGAGACCAGCTTCGCCACGGCGTACTCCGTGTCGGTCAGTCCCCGGACGCCGCTGCGCGGCCGGCACCGTTCACGGGAGCGTGGGCTGGCGTTGATGCTCCGCAACCGGCTCATGACCCGCGACGAGTCGCGCAGCGATCCCATCCGGGTGTAGGCGTGCATCGCGCGCTCGAAGTGCCCCGCCGCCTCAGGAGATTCCTCCCGACCTTCGCAGAGCCGGACGCCGATGTCCTCCAGCACCGAGGCGCGTGCCCATGGATCGGTGTGGGACTCCGCGGCACGCCGCAGCTTGTCGAGGTCGCCCTCCAGCAGTGCGGCGGCGTGCAGGACGGCGGCGCCGACCGAGGCGACGTCCGGGTTCTCGGCGGCGAGCCGCTCGGCGAAACCGACTCCCGCACGCGCAGGACCGAGCTCGCCGACCCGGAGCAGCAGCCGGACCAGCCAGGGCACCGCCGCGGGTTCCGCCACCAGCAGGCGGCGGGTGAAGGTCTCGGACTCGAGCAGTTCCCGGGCGAGGGCCGCGGCCTTGTCACGCCCCTTGCCCGCCTCGCCGACCTGCACGACGGCCCACGCGGACTGTCCGATCGGGAACATCTCCCGGGCGAACATCGCGTCCTCCTCGAGCTTGCCGCTGTAGTGCAGCGCGGCGGAGATGTCGCCCCGGCGCAGAGTCGTCGTGGCAAGCACCAGGTTCCCGATCGGGGTCCAGGCGGTCTGGCCGGTCTCGGCCGCGAGGCGCAGGCCCTGTTCGGCGAGCGCGGCGGCGTCCGCGTAGTCACCGGCGGCAAGCGCCACCTTCGCCCCCACGAGCATGGAACTCGCGACGAGTTGGGGGTCGTCCTGCACTTCCGGCGACGCGAGGAGCCGGCTCTGGAGGTCCGCTGCCTCTTCCACGTGGCGGATGCCCACCAGGAACAGTGTCAGCAGCAGACCCGCGTAGACGGAACAGCACCTGTCGCAGCGGTCGCAGTCCGCCTCGACCGCCTCTTCGGCAAGGGCTATGGCACCCCTGAGGCTGCCGAGCTGCCAGCGCTCGTGGGCGCGGGTCAGGATTCCGGCGGTGACGCAGTCGGGCACGACGCAGGCCGGCAGTGTCGATTCTTCACAGGCATCCAGTTCACGTGCTTGCCCGACCATGGATTCCCCCAGTTCGACGAACGATGCGGTGGGACCGGCGCCCGCTGTCGACGCCGCGTCAAGACCGGCCGGACCGCGATCGGTTCCTTGTGGGAAGACCCTGCGGAGCCACCGGTGAGGTGCTGTGCGCAGCGCTCCGTCGCATGCGCACACAAAGGTGTGGTGAATCGATTCGGCCGGCCGACCCGCAGCGGCTGTGGCCTGAACGCCGGAGCGGGACAGCAGGTCGGGCACATTTCCCCGTGCGGCTGCGCCCGGGTCAGGGCTCGGCGACCGCCCGGTCTGTGTCACCGCTCACAGCGGCAGGCCCCGAAGGGCTTCACTGCGCACCGCGTCGGGGGCAGGAGCGGCTTCCATGGCTTCTCGACGTCATCCCCCCCGTTGTCGGTGCGCGCACCGACCTCGTGCGCCGCCGTCAGGCTACGCCGACCGCGGCAGCACCAGCATCCCCCAGCCTGACAGTCGTACGATCACCTCCCTCGTCGGGCCTTGACAACGCCACGCAGGCCGCCGGTAGCGTTCCGAAGCCGTTGCCCGCCGCATCACCTGTCGCGGTACGGAGGCCTCTGGACATGCCCGGCACCCCGCATCAGCCCGAACCCCTTCCGGACACCCCCGGCACAGACGTCATCGTCGTCGGCCAGGGCCCGGTGGGCGCCGTACTCGCCCTCCTGCTGGCCGACCGCGGCCATCGGGTGTGCGTCATCGAGCGCCGGCCGGAACCCTATCCGCTGCCCCGCGCGACGAGTTTCGACGGGGAGACCGCACGCCTGCTCGCGGCCACCGGTATCGGCGACGACCTGGCCCGAATCTCCGAGCCGGCGACCGGCTACCAGTGGCGTGGCGCGAGTGACCGGCCCCTGCTCGACATCGCGTTCAGCCGCACCGGCCGGTACGGCTGGCCGGACGCCAACACGATGCACCAGCCGGCGCTCGAAGAGCTGCTCGCGAAACGGCTGGCGACGCTCCCGCGCGTCCGGACGCACGTGGGCCACCGCGTGGTGGACATCACCCGGACGCCCTCGGGCGTCACGGCGACCGCGGTCACCGAGGACGGCGCGACGCGCACGTTCACCGCCCGGTACCTGGTGGGCTGCGACGGCGCCAACAGCTTCGTGCGCGAACACATCGGCGTGTCGGTCACCGACCTCGGCTTCTCCTACGAGTGGCTGCTCTGTGACGTCCGGCTCGACACGCCCCGCGAGTTCGTCCCGACGAACGTGCAGTTGTGCGACCCGGCACGCCCCACGACGATGGTCGGCAGCGGGCCGGGGCGCCGCCGCTGGGAGTTCATGCGCCTGCCGGGCGAGAGCGCCGCGGAGCTGGACACCACGGAGGCCGCATGGCGCCTGCTCGCCCCGCACGGGGTCACTCCGGCCACGGCCACGCTGTTGCGCAACACCACCTACCAGTTCCGCGCCATGTGGGCCGACCAGTGGCGTTCGGGCCGGGTCTTCCTCGCCGGGGACGCCGCCCACCTGATGCCTCCGTTCGCCGGACAGGGCATGTGCGCCGGCATCCGGGACGTCGTCAACCTCGCCTGGAAGCTCGACCTGGTGCTGACGGACCGGGCGCCGGACCGGCTGCTCGACACCTACACGCTGGAACGCCGCCTCCAGGCCAAGGCGTCGATCACCGCTTCGGTCAAGCTGGGCCGGGTGATCTGTGTGACCGACCCGGCGGCGGCCGCCGACCGGGACGCTGCGATCCTGGCCAACGGCGGTGGCCGCAGGCAACAAGGCCCACCCGCCGCCGAGCCTCTGACGAAGGGGCTGCTGCGGCCGGCCGCGGGCGGGTGCGGTGGCGCGGGCGAAGTCCTGATCGCCGGCACGGTGGAGGCCGACGGCGTGCGTGGCCGTTTCGATCAACTCATCGGCACCGGCTTCGTCCTGATCACCACGGAGGACCCGGCCGGGCTGAGCGACGCACACGGGGCGTTCCTGGCCGGTCTCGGGACCCGCGTGGTACGTCTGGCGCCGCCCGGCTCACCGGCCGGGCCCGGCGAGGTACGGGACGTCGACGGCGTCTACCACGCGTGTCTCGAACGACTCGGCGCGGCGAACGTCCTGGTCCGCCCCGACCACCACGTGTTCGGCACTGCCGGGCCGGGTGGTGCCACCGCTCTCGTCGACGAACTGCGCGCACAGCTGCTGGGCGCCCCGGTCGCGCGAGCTCAGTGACCGGGCCCGGCCGGCAGTGAACGGACGGGGTCCCTGCCCGAGAACCCGTGACGGCCGTGTTCACGGCCCGGGGGCATCACGGTGCGGGACCAGGCACGCCGAACGCCCGGCTCGGGTCCACCGGCCGGGCGTTGTGCGGGTCGGACGTCGGACTACCAGCGCACGGGCAGCCTCTGCACGCTCAGCACGGGTGTACGGGCCCGCAGCGGGATGTCCTCCAGCGGCGCGTCCAGGGCCAGCCCCGGCAGCCCCCGTACGAGCGTCTCCAGCGCGGTGCCCAGCACGGCGCGCCCGAGGCGCTGGCCGACGCACGCGTGGGCGCCGTAGCCGAACGCGATGTGTCCGGAGGCGTCCTCCCTGCCCAGGTCCAGGTGCGCGGGGCAGCCGAACTGAGCCGGGTCGCGGTTCGCCGCCGGCAGCGAGACGGTCACCGTGTCTCCCTTGCGGACCAGTTCGCCGTGCAGGCGCGTGTCCTCCAGCGCCGTGCGGAAGATCTGATACTGGTTCACGGTGGTGTGGCGCAGCAGTTCTTCGACCGCCGGGCCGGTGCCCTTGCCCGATTCCGCCGCAGCGCGGAAGGCCGCGAGCTGCTCGCCGTGGTGGAGCAGAGCAAGTGCCGCGGCCGCCACGGCTCCCTCACAGGTGGCGAAACCGGCAACGAACACCACCAGCAGCATGTTGGTGATCTCACGGTCGGAGAGTCCGTCGACCGCCGTCAGCCGTCCCAGGACGTCGTCCCCGGGCGAGGTCCTGGCCCGCTCGACCAGGTCACGGGTGAGGAAGAACGCCCGCTTCTCGGCGGCGAACTCGTCCTCCAGCGGGACGTCGTCGTCATTGGCGGTGTCTGCCAGCGCGGCCAGCGTGGGGGTGTCCTCGTAGGGAACGCCGACGACCTCGGAGAGCACCCGCAGCACCAGCGGCCGGATGTAGGCGGGCAGCAGGTCGGCGGGCGAGCCCTGGGCGCGCAGGGCGTCGAGTTGTCCGGCCGCGATCTCCTCGATGCGCGGGGCGAGTTCGGCCATCCGGCGCGTGCCGAACTCGGCGGTGAGCATGCCGCGGTAGCGCGTGTGCTCGGGCGGGTCCATGTGGATGAACATGCCCGGGATGATCGGCATGGAGGAGAACGGCTCCCCCTTCTTCAGCATCGGGAAGTGCGCCGAATGGAAGTTGTGGCTGAACGCGGGGCTGCTCAGCACCTCCTTGGCCACCTCCAGCCCGGTGGCCAGCCAGCCGACGTGCCCGTCCGGGTAGAGCATGCGGGACAACGGCGCCGCCGCGGTCAGGACCGTCGGCGGGGCGAAGTGGTCGGTCCGGTCCACGAGTTGCTGGTGGGTGATGGGCGCTGCCATACGACATCCTCCTCGAGCCGGGCAGAACCGGCGGACCGGAACGACGTTAGTGATCCCCGGGCGTCCCGCCATCCCTCACCTTGACAGGCATCACGGGAAGCGCTGTGCCGCCGGAGCTGCGGCGGTTAGCCTCGCGGCCGTGGGACGGCTTCCGGTTCCACAGCGGCTCGCTGTCGAAGGAGTGCCAGTGAAGGCGATCCTCTATTCGTCGGTCGGTAACCGGGATGTCCTCCGACTGGTCGACCGGCCGGTGCCGGAGCCGGGTCCCGGCGAGGTCCGGGTCCGGGTGGCGATCTCGGGGGTGAATGCCACCGACTGGAAGTGCCGTCGGTTCGGTCATGTCGACGGACGCCTGATGTACCCCGAGGTGATCCCCCATCACGACGGCAGCGGCGTGATCGAGGCCGTCGGCCCCGACGTCGCCGCGGAGCGCGTGGGGCAGCGGGTGTGGATGTGGGAGTCGGCCTGGCGGCGTCCGCAGGGCACCGCCGCCGAGTTCGTGGTGCTGCCGTCCCGTCAGGCGGTGCAACTGCCGCCGGGCGCCTCGCTGGAACTGGGAGCGAGCATCGGGCTGCCCGCGCTGGCGGCGCACCGGTGTCTGACCTCGGCGCAGCAGGCGCCGGCCCGGCTCGGGCCGGACGCGCTGGCCGGGCACACCGTACTGGTGGCGGGCGGCGCGGGCGTCGTCGGCCACGCGGCGATCCAGCTCGCGACGTGGAGCGGCGCGACGGTGATCGCGACGGTCGGCACCCCGGAGAAGGAGAAGCTGGCGCGCGCCGCGGGCGCCGGGCATGTGGTGCACCACCGGTCGGACAGCGCCGCGGCGGACATCCGCGCGATCGCGCCCGCGGGGGTGAGCCTGATCACCGAGGTGGCGCCGTCCGCGAACCTCGATCTCGATGTCGAGGTACTCGCCCCGGGCGGCACGGTCGCCGCCTACGGGACGGAGGGCGACGGCGAAGTCCGACTGCCCACCCGGCTGCTGATGGGCCGGAACCTGCGCTACCAGTTCGTGCTGGCGCTGACGCTGTCGCCCGAGGAGAAGGACGCCGCCGTGGCGGACGTCGCCGCGGCGGTCGCGGACGGAGCCCTGACCGTGGGCGAGGACGCGGGGCTGCCGCTCCACCGCTACCCGCTCGACCGCACCGGCGACGCCCATGACGCGGTCGAGGGCGGGGTGACCGGCAAGGTTCTGATCGACCTCGGCTGAGAGGCGACCCTCATCGCCCGGGCGGCTGCCGGTCGGCGGCCCCGCCCACCGGCAGCCCTACGGGCCCGTCAGCTGTCCGGGCGCAGCCACCGGTCGACACGCGCCCGCAGCTCCGCCGGGAAGATGTCCTTCGGCAGCAGGCCGTGCACGCCCTTCGGCGGTCCGTCGAGGCCGACGTGCGGGGCGCCGCGCTGGTCGGCGTACTGGGTGACGCGGAAGCTCGCCGAGATGCTGCACAGCGCGTACGCCTCGGCGGCACCGACGCCGGTCGCGACGCCGACCCAGCTGATCATGCCGCGGACGCAGTCGATCAGGGCGTCGTCGAGGTTGTCGGCGAAGCCGAAGCCGATCCAGTGGGTGTCGGTCTCGGCCAACGGTCGGGTCAGTCCGACGCCCCGGTGCAGGTCGTAGCGCATCCGCAGCTCCTCCGCAGTGGATTTGATCGCCGTCTGGTCCACGAGGCCGTCCCCCTGGAGGGCGTGCACGTCGCCCACCCAGATCCGGCCGCCGGGCTTGACCACCGGCAGGAACAGCGAGGAGCCGACCGTGAGTTCGCGCAGCGACAGGTTCCCGCCGTAGGCGCCGGCCGGAAGCGCGCTGACCGGGTCGTCACCGGCGGGCTCGACCGCGACGATGCCGAGGAACGGCGCCAGGGCGAAGGAGATCCCGTGCACGTAGTCGGCGCGGGTCCGCGTCTCGTCGAAGCGGAAGTAGTGCGTGTACGGCTCGTCGAAGTCGTGCGGGAGCGCCCCCGCACCGGTCGGGAAGACGTTGCACCCCCAGTCCGCGAGCCGCAGCCGCACCGGCCGGCATTCGATCACGTCTCCGGGCTGAGAACCGGCCATTTCCACCGGCCCGATCAGCTGGAAGGGGCAACCCGGATACTGCTCCCGCAGGCGTGCGCGCTCGGCGAACGACATGCCGAATTTCATCTCGTTCTGCCAATTCGTCCAAGTATTCGGGTAGTCGACCTCGTCACCGGATTCGATCGTGGCGGCGGGCGGCGCCTTTGGGTCGAGGACTCCAGAACGCACCGTTTTGTGCGTGGATTCCACCGTATACGTCGTCATGCCGACTGAAGGTAGACAGCGAACTGCCGCCCCAGCAAGGCCTCGTGGCCCATGGAGCCAAGAACTACCAACCTGACGGATGGCCGCGCGAGGGGCGCCGGACGGACCATGTAAAGGGCTCACCATTAAGGCCAAAAAGGATCCACTACCGGGCAGGCGGGCTGTTACGGTGACGCGATTCGAAAAACACAACAGGGAGCTTTTTCGTTGCGTATTCTCGCCATTTCCGGGTCACTGCGTCAGGACTCGTTCAACACGCGGCTACTGCGTGCACTGCCCCCGCTGGCACCCGAGGGAATGGAGATCGAACTCTTCGACGGCCTGGGTGAGGTGCCCCTCTACGACCAGGACCTCGACGTCGCGGACCCCCCGAAGCCGGTACACCGACTGCGCACGGCGATCGCCGAGGCGGACGGCCTGATCATCGCAAGTCCGGAGTACAACGGATCCATTCCGGGGGTGCTCAAGAACGCCATCGACTGGGCCTCTCGTCCAATGGTCAGGTCCGCTCTGCTGGCGAAATGCGTCGTCACCATGGTGGCCACGCCCGGCGTCGGCCTCGGCCGCAACGCCCTCAGCGATCTGGGCCGTGTGCTGCACGACTGCCACGCGTTCGTGGTCAGCGGCCCGTGGGTGCACCTCAGCGAGGCCCCGGCGAAGATGGAGGACGTCCAGGACGAGGACGGCGAGGTCACGACCGTTCTCACGGATCCGAGGACCCGCCGACTCGTGGACATCCAGCTCACCTCCCTCCAGCAGGCCATCAAGGAGGAGGCCGGGCGGCACGCGGTCACCCCGTTGATGTCGTTCATCCAGCCCCGGCAGTGAGCGGTCCGCACGGCTGACCGCCGTATCCGCCCGAAGGGGGCTCCCGATGTGCCGGGAGCCCCCTTCGGTGTGTCAGGCCCGCGCGGTCTCGCGCAGCAGCTCCGCGAGCGGCCGCCGCGGCATACGCTCCAGAACCCGCGCCACGACGTCCTCGGCGACGTCGGCGACCCGCTCCGCTCCCGCCGGGCCGTCCAGGACGAAGGACAGCCCGTTCACCGCCTTCTTGTCCCGGCGCATCACCCGGATCAGTTCCTCGGTGGCGAGCCCGGCCGGCAGGGCGGTGGGCAGGCCGTAGTGCTCCACCACGGCCTGGTGCTCGGCCACCCGGTCCGGGGTGATCCGGCCCAGTTCTCCGGCGAGCATGCCCACGAACACCGTGCCGACGGCCACGGCTTCACCGTGCCGCAGGGCGAAACCGTTGGTCACCTCCAGCGCGTGCCCCAGGGTGTGGCCGTAGTTGAGGATGTGCCGGAGGCCGCTGTCGCGCTCGTCCTGCTCGACGATCCTCGCCTTCAGGGTCACGCTCGCGGCGATCTGCTCGGCGAGCGGCAGGCCGCGCAGGTCGTCGGCGCCGATGAAGTGGCACCGGGCGATCTCGCCGAGCCCGTTGCGCAGCTCCCGCCGGGGCAGCGTGGTGAGGTAGTCGGTGTCGCACAGCACGGCGCTGGGCTGCCAGTAGGCACCCACGAGGTTCTTTCCCCCGGGCAGGTTCACCGCGGTCTTCCCGCCGACGCTCGCATCGACCTGGGCGAGCAGGGACGTCGGCAGGTGCACCACCGGCACACCCCGGTGGTAGAGCGCCGCGGCGAGCCCCACCACGTCCGTGGTGGTGCCCCCGCCGCAGGAGACGACCGCGTCCCGCCGGGTCAGCCCGAACGCGGTGAACTCCCGGCAGAGCATCTCCACGGTGGCCAGGGTCTTGTCCGGCTCCCCGTCCCGGGCCGCGAGCACCAGCGTCTCGACGCCCGTCTCGGGCACCCACTCGCGCGGCCGGGCCGAGACCACGACGGTCCGGGCCACGCCCAGTCCGTGCAGCACGGACGCCAGCCGGGTACGCACGCCGGGGCCGATGAGCACGTCGTACGACCGGGCGCCGAGACGCACCGGAACTCGCTCGACCATGGTGTTCCCCCTCCGATTCATCGCGGCTCGTCCGCGGCGGCACCGACGCCGTCTCAGCCCGAGGTGCCCAGGACCCGCTGCACCAGGCTGCTGACGTCCATCGCGTCGATGAGGTCTTCCTCGTCGTCGTCCCCGGACGCCGCGACGGCCCCGGCATCCGCGCCGGCCGCCCCGCCGTCGTCGGCGAGGGCGAGCAGTGTCTCCAGCACCCCGGCCTCCCGGAACCGCTCCAGCGCGACGGTGGCGAGCACGCGCCTGAGGTCCTCGTCCCGGACGCCGAGGTCGTCCCCGGGGTCGCGCAGCAGTTCCTCCCGCAGGTAGCCGACGAGCGCCTCCGGGGTCGGATAGTCGAAGACCAGCGTGGACGGCAGCTTGAGCCCCGTCGCGGTGTGCAGCCCGTTGCGGAAGTTGACCGCGGCCAACGAGTCGAAACCGACCTCCTGGAATGCCTGGGCGGGGCCGATGGCGTCGGCGCCGCTGTGCCCGAGGACCGCCGCCGCCTGACCGCGCACGAGCCGCAGCAGGATGCGGTCCTGTTCGGCCTCCGTGACCGCACGCAAGGAGTCCACCAGAGAGTTGGTGGTCTCGCCGCCGTCGTCGGCCTCCGCCGCCCGCAGCACGTCCGCCGCTTCCGGCAGATCCGCGAACAGGGGGCTGGGCCGTACCGAGGTGAACGCCGGGATGAAGGCGGCCCAGTCCATGTCGACGACGGTGACGGCCTTTTCACCCGCCTCCACCGCCTGCGCCAACGCGGTGACCGCCGGCGCCGGGGCGATCGGCAGTACACCGCGGCGCCGCAACTGCGCCAGGGCCGCCTCGTCCATGCCCACCCCGACCTCGTCCAGCGCTCCCCAGGCGATGGAGGTCGCCGCGAGGCCCTGTCCCTGGCGCCACTCGACGAGGGCGTCGAGAGCGGCGTTGGCCGCGCCGGACGGGCTCTGGCCGCCACCGCCCCAGACACCGGCGATCGAGGAGAACACCACGAACGCGTCGAGCGGTGTGCCGGCGAACCGCTCGGCCAGCCAGACCGCCGGTTCCACCTTGGTCCCGAAGACCGCCGCGACGTCCGCCGCTCCCGTGTCGTCGAGAAGACTGGTCTGCGTGATGTCGGCGGCGTGCACCACGGCGGTGAGCGGCCGCTGCGGATCGGCGGACAGCAGCTCGGCGAGCCGCTCCGTGTCCCGCTGGGCGCAGAACTCCAACGCCGTTCCCGACTCGCCGAGTTCGGCACGCAGACGGTCCACGCAGTACTCGGGCGCACCGATGGTCGTGGTGACGACCAGCCTGGCGGCCCCGGCCCGCGCCAGCCACAGCGAGGCGTGTCGGCCGAGCCCTTCCGCGCCGCCGGTGACCAGGACCGTGCCGCGCGGCCGCCAGCCGGCGTCGGCGGACCCGGTCACGGGTTTGCGGACGAGCCGGCGGACGTAGACGCCGGAGCGCCGGATCGCCAGCTGGTCCTCGCCCGAGGTTCCGCCGAGCACACCCAGCAGGTGCTGCGCCGTCCGCGGCCCCATGCTCGCCGGCAGGTCGATCAGACCGCCCCACCGGTCGGGGCGTTCCAGCGCGACGACCCGGCCGAGTCCCCACAACGCCGCCTGGGCGGGCGCGTCGAGGGTGTCGCGGATGCCGATGTTCACCGCGCCCCGGGTCGCACACCACAGGGGCACGGTGACACCCGCGTCACCGAGCGCCTGGACGAGCGCGAGGGTCGACACCGTGAGCGCGGTCGGGTCCTGCGGGCCGGTGCCCGGGCGTCGGCCGAGGGCCAGCAGGGACAGCACACCGGACACCTCGCACCCGGCGAGAACGCCGGTGAGCCGCTCGGCGAGCGCGGACCGGTCCGCCTCCCCGGCCGTCAGCAGCATGTGGTCGAACCCGAACCCGGTCAGCGCGTCCAGTAGCTCGTCCGGCTGCGCGCCGTCCGGTACGACGACGAGCCACCGGCCGCCGGGGACTCCCACGGACTCCCGCTCCAGTGGTTTCCAGGTGACGGTGTAGCGCAGTTTCTCCGCGGTCGAGCGCTCACGCCTGCCCTTGCGCCAGTCGGTGAGGACGGGCACGAGCGTGCTCAGCGCCTCGCGCTGGTCGGTGGAGAGGGCCAGCAGCTCGCCGAGCGAGCCGATGTCCGTGTGTTCGACCGCCGTCCAGAAGTCGTCGTCCGCGCCCCCGGCCGCCCCGGCGTCGTGGTCGGGCTCCAGGCCTTCGCCCAGCCAGTAGTGCCGGCGCTCGAAGGCGTACGTCGGCAGGTCGGGTGCGGGGGTGACGCCGGTCGGCAGGACCGCGGCCCAGTCGACCGGCACACCGCCGGTGAAGAGCTGGGCGGCCGAGGCGAGCAGGCGCCCCAAGCCGCCGTCGTCGCGCCTGAGGCTGCCGCAGACGACCGGACGGTTGGGCCCGGCCGCGCCGTCGTCCGCCAGGTCGGTGACCGGCTGGACCAGCACCGGGTGGGCGCTGACCTCGACGAAGACGCCGTGCCGCAGCCGCAGCAGCTCCGCGACGGCCGGCCCGAACCCCACCGGTCGGCGCAGGTTGCGGTACCAGTACGCGCCGTCCAGGACCGAGTCGTCGGTGACCCAGTCGCCGGTCACCGTGGAGTAGAACGGCACCTGCGGTGCGCTCGCCTCGATGCCCGCGAGCGCCTGCGCCAGCACCTCCTCCAGGTCTTCGACGTGCCGGGTGTGCGAGGCGTAGTCCACCGGCACCCGTCGCACCCGGACCCCCTGCGCCGCCAGTGCGTCGAGGGCCTCGCCGAGCGCCTCCGTGTCCCCCGCGATCACCGCCGACGCGGGGCCGTTGACGGCGGCGATCTCCACCCGCCCGTCCCAGGGCAGCAGGCGGCGGCGCACCTCTTCCGCGTCCAGGGCCACCGAGGCCATCCCGCCGCGCCCGGACAGGGTGACCGCGATGGCCTGGCTGCGGACCGCGACGATCCGGGCGGCGGTCTCCAACGACAGCGCCCCGGCCACACAGGCCGCCGCGATCTCGCCCTGCGAATGACCCACGACGGCGTCGGGCAGCACGCCGGCCGCGGCCCACACTGCCGCCAGGCCGACCATCATCGCGAAACTCGCCGGCTGGACGACGTCGACGCGCTCCAGCGTCTCGGCGTCGGCGTCGCCCCGCAGGACGTCGATCAGGGACCAGTCGATCCAGGGGGCGAGGGCACGGGCGCACTCGGCGATCCGCCGCGCGAACACCGGCGAGGCGTCCAGCAGGTCCCGCCCCATGCCGGCCCATTGGGCCCCCTGGCCCGGGAAGACCAGGACGACCTTGCCCGGTGCGACCGCGGCGCTGCCGGTGACCACGTGGGACGCGCTCTCGCCCCGGGCCAGGGCCCCCAGACCGGCCAGGGTCTCCGTACGCGTCCCGGCCACGACGACGGCCCGCTCGGGGAGCGTCGCCCGCGCGGTCACCAGCGTCCGGGCGACAGCGGGGAGCGACGGACAAGCCGGGTCCCCCAGGAACGCGGCCATCCGGCCGGCCTGCGCGGCCAGCGAGCGGGGCGTCCTGGCCGACAGCACCAGCGGTAGCACGGGGGTCGGGGTGTCCGCGCCCTCCGGGGGCTCGGGTGCGGCGGGCCGGGCCTCCTCGGGGACGGGGTCGGCCTCCTCGAGGACCACGTGCGCGTTCGTACCGCTCGCCCCGAAGGCGGAGACGGCGGCGCGGCGCGGCCGGTCGCCGCGCGGCCACTCCTGCGCCTCGGTGAGGAGCCGCACCGCACCGGACGACCAGTCCACCTGCCGGGTGGGCTCTTCGACGTGCAGTGTGGGCGGCAGTACGCCGTGGCGCAGCGCCTGCACCATCTTGATCACGCCCGCGACGCCGGCCGCGGCCTGGGTGTGCCCGATGTTCGACTTCAAGGAGCCCAGCCACAACGGCCGTTCACGCTCCTGCCCGTACGTCGCCAGCAACGCCTGGGCCTCGATCGGGTCTCCGAGGGTGGTACCCGTCCCATGGGCCTCCACCACGTCCACATCCGCCGGCTCCAGACCCGAGACGGCCAGCGCCTGCCGGATCACCCGCTGCTGCGAAGGACCGTTCGGCGCCGTCAGCCCGTTCGAGGCACCGTCCGAGTTCACCGCGCTGCCGCGAACGACGGCGAGGACACGGTGGCCCTTCTCCCGGGCGACGGACAGCCGTTCCAGGACCACCACGCCCACGCCCTCGGACCAGCCGGTGCCGTCGGCCGTGGACGAGAAGGCCTTGCACCTGCCGTCCGCGGACAGTCCGCGCTGCCGGGAGAACTCCAGGAAGGCGTCCGGGCTCGCCATCACGGTCGCGCCGCCGGCGAGCGCCAGGGAGCACTCGCCCTGCCGCAGGGCCTGCGCGGCCAGATGGATCGCCACGAGCGACGAGGAGCAGGCGGTGTCGATGGTGACGGCCGGGCCCTCGAAGCCGAACACGTAGGAGACCCGCCCCGAGGCCACGCTGGAGGAGGTGCCGGTCATCACATAGCCCTGGGCTTCTTCGGGCACGCTGCGCAGGCGGGTGACGTAGTCGTGGTGGACGATCCCGGTGAAGACACCGACGTCCCGGCCACGGGCCGAGAGCGGGTCGATGCCCGCGTGCTCCAGCGCCTCCCAGGAGGTCTCCAGCAGCAGCCGCTGCTGCGGGTCCATCGCCAGCGCCTCGCGCGGGGAGATCCCGAACAGCCCGGCGTCGAACTGCGCGGCGTCGTGCAGGAATCCGCCCGCGCGGGTGTAGCTGGTCCCCGGGTGGGCCGGGTCCGGGTGGTAGAGCCCTTCGAGATCCCAGCCGCGGTCGATCGGGAACCCGGAGACGGCGTCGCGCCCGTCGGCGACCAGTCGCCACAGTTCCTCCGGGCTGTTCACGTCGCCGGGCAGCCGCGTGCTCATGCCGACGATCGCGATCGGCTCGTTCGCGTACGACGGTACGGCGACGGCGGACGAGGGCTTCTCCCCCAGCAGATACGCGGCCAGCGCCGCCGGGGTCGGGTGGTCGAACACCGCGGTCGCGGGGACCTGCACGCCGGAGAGGTCGTGGAGCCGACGGCTGAGCCGGACCCCGGTGAGGGAGTCGAAGCCGAGGCTCTTGAACGGCTGGTCCTCGTCGAACACCTCGTCGCCGCGGTAGCCGAGGACGACGGCGGTGCTCTCCCGGATCAGCTCCAGGAACGTCCGGCGCCGGTCCGCGTCGGAACGGCCGGTGACGATCACCGCGTCACCGGCGGGCTCGGCCTCCGGAAGGGCCCGCACCGCACCGCTCTCGCCCGGCGCGAGCTCGTCGAGCCAGTAGCGCCGGTGCTGGAAGGCGTAGGTGGGCAGCTCCGCGGCGAGCGTGCCGGTGGCCGGGCGGCCGAGGACCGCCGGCCAGTCGACGGGTACGCCCCGTGTGTGCAGCCCGGCCAGCGCGGTCAGTACGTCCGTCGTCGTGCCGTTCTCCCGCAGGGTCGGGAAGCAGCCCTCGGCCGGCACGTCGGGCGATTCCAGAGCCATGGCGACAAGGGCGCCGCCCGGGCCGAGTTCGGCGAAGGTGACCGCGCCCTGCGCGCACAGAGCGGTGACGGCAGCACCGAACCGCACCGGGGCCTCGACCTGTTCGACCCAGTGGTCCGGGGTGGCCAGCCGGCCGTCCGTGACGAGGGCGCCGGTCACGGTGGACACGACCGGCAGCTCGCCCGGCCGGTACGTCAGCCGTTCGACGACGGTACGGAACTCCTCGCGTATCGGCGCCATCAGCGGCGAGTGGAAGGCGTGACCGACCGGGAGCCGGCGGGTCTTGCGCCCGCGTGCGGCCAGCTCGCGGACGACGGGGAGCACGGCATCCTCCTCGCCGGACAGCACCAGCGAGCCGGGACTGTTGACGGCCGCGACGGCCACCGTGCCCGGTGCGCGCTCCAGCAGCGGGGCCGTCTCGGCCTCGGTGGCCTGGACGGCGGCCATGGCGCCACCCGGGGGCAGCCCCTGCATGAGCCGGCCGCGAGCCGCCACCAGTTCACCGGCCTCGGCCAGGCCGAGCACGCCGCTCACATGGGCCGCGGTGATCTCCCCGATGGAGTGTCCGGCGACGAGATCGGGGTGCACACCCCAGGAGGCGAACAGCCGGAACAGCGCGGTTTCCAGCGCGAACACGCACGCCTGGGTGTACATGGTCCGGTCGAGCAGCTCGCTCTCGGCGGAGCCGGGCTCACCGAACGCCACCTCGGCGAGAGGACGCGCGCCGAGGTCGCCCAGATGGCGTTCCACGGCCGCGCAGGCGTCGGTGAACGCCTCGGCGAACACCGGAAACGTCTCGGCCAGGACCCGGCCCATGCCGGCCCATTGGCTGCCCTGGCCGGTGAAGAGGAAGGCCAGCTTGCCATCGGCCGGGCTCCCCATGACGTCTGCGGCCGAGCCGTCCGCCAGCGCGCGCAGGCCGACGAGCAGCTGGTCCCGGTCACGGGCCAGCAGCACGGCACGGCGGTCGAGTTGGGCACGGCCGGTGGCGAGGGCCAGAGCCGTGTCCGGGAGGGTCACGTCCGGGCGGCCGGCCAGGAAGTCGGCGAGCAGGGCGGCCTGACCACGCAGCGCGGCAGGGGTACGCGCCGACAACGGCACCGGCACCCGGGCGGGGTCCGGCGCTTCGAGGGCGGACTCGGCCGGTCGGTGCGCCGGCAGCGGGGCGGACCGGCTGGATGCGCGGCCCGGCTCGGCGCCGGACTCCGCGGACACGGAGCCCGGATCGGGCGCGGGCGCGTCCGGTTCAGGGGCCTGTTCGAGGATGATGTGGGCGTTGGTGCCGCCGATGCCGAAGGACGACACACCGGCCCGGCGCGGGCGTCCGGTCTCCGGCCAGTCACGGGTCTCCGTCAGCAGCCGGACGCTACCCGCCGCCCAGTCGACGTGGGTCGAAGGACGGTCGACGTGCAGTGTGGGCGGCAGTACGCCGTGGCGCAGCGCCTGCACCATCTTGATCACGCCCGCGACGCCGGCCGCGGCCTGGGTGTGCCCGATGTTCGACTTCACGGAGCCCAGCCACAACGGCCGTTCACGCTCCTGCCCGTACGTCGCCAGCAACGCCTGGGCCTCGATCGGGTCTCCGAGGGTGGTACCCGTCCCATGGGCCTCCACCACGTCCACATCCGCCGGCTCCAGACCCGAGACGGCCAGCGCCTGCCGGATCACCCGCTGCTGCGAAGGACCGTTCGGCGCCGTCAGCCCGTTCGAGGCACCGTCCGAGTTCACCGCGCTGCCGCGAACGACGGCGAGCACCGGATGCCCGCGTCGCCGGGCCTGGGAGAGGGGTTCGAGGAGGAGGAGCCCGGCGCCCTCGGACCAGCCGGTGCCGTCGGCGGCGTCGGCGAACGCCTTGCAGCGCCCGTCGGGTGCGAGGCCGCGCTGCCGGGAGAACTCCACGAAGGTCTCGACGCTGCCCATCACCATCACACCGCCGACGAGCGCCATGGAGCACTCGCCGAGCCGCATCGCCTGCGTCGCCAGGTGCAGCGCCACCAGCGAGGAGGAGCACGCGGTGTCCACGGTGAGGGCGGGGCCGACCAGGCCGAGGTGGTAGGCGATCCGGCCGGAGAGGACACCGCCGGAGCTGCCGGTCAGGCGGAACCCCTCGACCTCGGCGGCCCGGTGCAGCCGTACCGACCAGTCGTGGCTGTTGATGCCCGCGAACACCCCGATGTCCTGGCCGGCCAGTCCGGTGGGGTCGATGCCGGCCCGCTCGAACGTCTCCCACGCCGTTTCGAGGAGCAGCCGCTGCTGCGGGTCCATCGCCAGCGCCTCGTTCGGCGAGATGCCGAAGAAGGCCGCGTCGAACCCGGCGGCGTCGTCCAGGAAGGCGCCGTGGCGGACGTAGGTGGTGCCGGGGTGGTCGGGGTCGGGGTGGAAGAGTCCGTCGGTGTCCCAGCCACGGTCCTCGGGGAACGATCCGACCGCGTCGATTCCCTCGGACACCACCCGCCACAGGTCCTCCGGACTCCGCACCCCGGCCGGGAAGCGGCACGCCATCGACACGACGGCGATCGGATCCGCCGCGGGCGATGTCTCCTGTCGCGCCGGGGCCGGAGGGCTTGTCGGCTCTCCCAGGAGTTCGGCCCGCAGGTGCTCGGCGAGCGCGACGGGCGTCGGATAGTCGAAGATCATCGCCGGTGACAGGGTGAGCCCGGTCTCCGAGGCCAGCCGGTTGCGCAGTTCCAGCGCGGTCAGCGAGTCGAACCCGGCGTCCTTGAACGTCCGGTCGGCGCCGACGGAACCGGGCCCGGTGTGGCCGAGGACCGCCGCGGCGTGCCGGCGTACCGATGCGAGGAGTGCGGCGGTCTGCTCGGCGGGCGGCAACCCGGTGAGTCGCCCGGTCGCGGTCGGCCGTACGTCCGTGACCACGGCGCGGGCGACCGGGCGGCGCTGCGGGACCAGGCCGCGCAGCAGGGCGGGGACCGGGACGTCGGCGGCCGCGAGGGCGGCCGGGGCGAGCTTCGCCGCGACGCACTGCGGCCCGGTCCGCAGCGCGGCATCGAACTGGGCCATGCCCTCGGCGTCGGAGAGACCGGACATGCCGACGGACTCGTTGCGCCGCAGGTCGGCGTGGCCCAGGTGCCGGGTCAGTCCGCTGGACCGGCTCCAGTAGCCCCAGGCGACGGACACCGCAGGCAGCCCGAGGTCGTTCCGCCGCGCGGCCAGCGCGTCCAGCGCGGCGTTGGCGGCGGCGTAGTTGCCCTGCCCGGGATTGCCGAGCACTCCGACGGCCGACGAGAAGAGCACGAAGGCGGCGAGGTCCAGATCCCGCGTCAGTTCGTCGAGGTGCAGCGCCGCGTCCAGCTTGGGACGGAACACGGCGTCGAGGCGGCTCGGGGTCAGCGCGGTGAGCACGCCGTCGTCGAGGACGCCGGCGCTGTGCACGACCGCGGTGAGCGGGTGCTCCGCCGGGACCGCGTCGATGAGTGCGGCCAGTTGGGTGCGGTCGGCGACGTCGACGGCGGTGACCGTGACGTTCGCGCCGAGCGCGGTCAGTTCGGCCGCCAGTTCGCCGGCCCCCTCCGCCGCGGGACCCCGCCGCCCGGCGAGCACGAGGTGCCGTACGCCGTGGCGGGTGACCAGGTGCCGCGCGGTCAGGGCGCCGAGGGTGCCGGTGCCTCCGGTGATCAGCACCGTGCCCGCCGGGTCCAGCGGGCGAGCGGCACCCGTGGTGGCCGGCCTGGCCAGCCGGGGCACCTCGGTGCGCCCGCCCCTGATCCGCAGCCAGGGTTCGGCGCCCGTCGCCACGGCGGGCGCCTGTGCCCGGCCCGCCTCGTCGGCCTCGACCAGCACGATCCGGCCCGGATGTTCCGACTGGGCCGAGCGCACCAGGCCGCCGACGGCGGCCGCGCCGAGATCGGTGCCGTCGGGGACCACGACGGCGAACCGGGTCGTATCGGCGCCCGGAGCCGCGACGAACGCCTGGAGCACGGCCAGCGCCGAGGCGACCGCCACCCGGGGCTCCCCGGGTTCCGCCTCGTACACCAGCAGATCCACGCCGGTCGCCGCGGTGACGTCGGCGGCCGTCACGACGTGCCGGACGCCGACGACGGCCGGCTCCTCGGGGCTCCATTCTCCCCACTCGACGGCGAAGAGATGGTCCGCCGGTCCGCCCTCGTCCTCGGTGACCGGCTCCGCTTCGAGGCCGTCGACGGTCATGACCGGCCGGCCCTCCGCGGTGACGAGTTCCAGGCCCGCTACCCGATGGCCGTCTCCGGCCGGCGTCGTGCTGCCCGACCGCACCCGCAGCGCGGACGCGCCGGAGGCCAGCAGCCGCACCCCGGTCCACCGCACGGCCCGGGTGTTCTCGGGCAGAGCGGTGCGGACGGCGGCATCCAGCAACGCGGGGTGGATGCCGTAGCGAGGAACGTCGCCCAGCGCGGATTCGGGCAGCGCGGCCTCGGCGGGAGCGCCGAGGCCGGGAAGGTCCGCGGCCTCGGAGGCGGGGGCCAGGACGCCGTGCGCGTGCCGTGTCCACGGCCCGTCCGGCGCGGCCGCCTCGGCACGGGAGTGCACTTCGACGGACCTGCGCCCGTCCGCACCGGCCTCGCCGACGACGACCTGGACGACGCGGCCGCCGTGGCGCGGCAGGGCCACCGGACGGTCGACGGTCAGCTCGTCGGCGACGGGTGTGCCGGTCTCGTCGCCGAGGCGTACGACCAGTTCGACGAGGGCGGCGTCGGGTACGACGACCGGGTCGCCGGTCGCGGACAGCCAGGGGTGCGGCGCGGCCGACCACCGGGCGGTGGCGACCGCGCCGCCCGGATGGGGCGTCCGGACCACCGCGCCCAGCAGCGGGTGCCCGGCGTCGGTGAGCCCCAGCGACGCCAGGTCTCCCGCGGGTGCCGCCCGAAGCCAGTAGTGCCGCCGGTCGAAGGCGTACGTCGGCAGCTCCACCCAGTCCGCGCCCGGGGCGGGCAGCAGGCCGGTCCAGTCCACCGCCACCCCGCGCACGAACAGTTCCGCCATCGAGGCCGCCAGCCTGAGCGGGCCGCCGTCGTCCCGGCGAAGCGACCCGGTGACCAACGCGGGCACGGCGGCCTCGTCCAGGATCTCCGTGACCGCCTGCACCAGCACCGGATGGGCGCTGACCTCCAGGAAGACGTCATGGCCCTGGTCCAGCAACCGACCGACGACGGGCCCGAACCGGACCTGTTGACGCAGGTTCCGCCACCAGTACTCGCCGTCGAGAACGCCTGCGTCGACGACCGGCTCACCGGTGACGGTCGAGTGGAAGGGCACCACCGGAGCCTTGGCGTCGAGCCCGCCCAGCGCCTCCTCCAGCGCATCGCGGATGTCCTCCACCTGCTCGCTGTGCGAGGCGTAGTCCACCGCGACCCGGCGCACCCGTACGCCCTCGTCGGCCAGCTCCGCCAGCGCCTCGTCCAGCGCGTCGGCCGCACCGGACACGACGACGGAGGCGGTACCGTTCACCGCCGCGACCGCCAGCCGGCCGCCCCAGGGCCGGATGCGTTCCGTCGCGGCGTCGGCGTCCAGCGCGACCCAGGCCATCCCGCCACGGCCGGACAGCCGCGCGGCGATGGCCCGGCTGCGCAGCGCAACCACCCGCAGCGCATCCTCCAGCGACAGGGCGCCGGCCACACAGGCCGCGGCCATCTCGCCCTGCGAGTGCCCGACGACCACGTCCGGGCGCACTCCCACCGACTCCCACACCGCCGCCAGCCCGACCATGACGGCGAAACTGGCGGGCTGCACGACGTCCACCCGCTGAAGCAGTTCCGGATCGGCGTCGCCGCGCAGGACGTCGAGCAGCGACCAGTCGGCCCAGCGTGCGAGCAGTCGCGCGCAGACGCCGACCCGCTCGGCGAACACCGGTGAGTGGGCGAGCAGTTCTCGCCCCATGCCGGTCCACTGCGAGCCCTGGCCGGGAAACACCATGACGACCCGGCGATGCGTGTCGGGCGCGGCGGCGGTCCCGCGCACCACAGCGGGGCTGCTCTCCCCCGCGGCCAGTGCCGCCAGCGCGGCCAGTGCCTCCGCCCGGCTGCGGGCCAGGACGACGGCCCGCTCCTCCATGGCGGCCCTGCGGGACACGAGAGCCGTGGCCACGTCCGCCCAGGAGTCGCCGGTGCTTTCGAGGAGGGAGGCCAGCCGTCGGGCCTGGCCGCGCAGCGCGCCCTCGCTGCGGGCGGAGAGCACCAGCGGCAGCACGGCGGGCGCCGCCGACGTCTCCTCCCTTGCCGACGGTGCCTCCTCGTGTGCCGCCGACGCCTCCGCACCGGCTGCCGGAGCCTCCTCGGGGACGGCCGGTGCTTCCTCCAGGATCACGTGGGCGTTGGTGCCGCTGAGCCCGAAGCTGGAGACTCCGGCACGGCGCGGCCGTCCGGTGTCCGGCCAGGGCCGGTTCTCGGTCAGCAGGGACACCGCGCCCGCCGACCAGTCGACCTTCGTCGTCGGCCCGTCGACATGGCGGGTGGCCGGCAGCACCGCGTGCCGCAGCGCCTGCACCATCTTGATCACACCGGCCGCCCCGGCCGCGGCCTGGGTGTGGCCGATGTTCGACTTCAACGACGCCAGCCACAGCGGAAGTCCCGGGTCGCGCCCCTGGCCGTACGTGGCCAGCAGCGCCCCGGCTTCGATGGGGTCCCCCAGCACCGTTCCCGTGCCATGGCCCTCGACGGCGTCGACGTCGGCGGCGGACAGGCCGGCCGCGGCCAGGGCCCGGTTGATGACCCGCTGCTGGGCGAGCCCGTTCGGCGCGGTCAGGCCGTTGGACGCGCCGTCCTGGTTCACCGCGGAGCCGCGCACCACCGCGAGCACACGGTGTCCGTGGCGCCGGGCGTCGGAGAGGCGTTCCAGCACCAGCACGCCGGCGCCTTCGGCCCATCCGGTGCCGTCCGCGGCCGAGGCGAACGACTTGCAGCGGCCGTCGCTCGCCAGCGCCCGCTGCCGGGAGAACTCGACGAAGGTCCGGGGGGTGGCCATGACCGTGACGCCTCCGGCCAGCGCCATGGCGCACTCCCCCGTACGCAGGGCCTGGGCTGCCAGATGGAGGGCGACCAGGGAGGAGGAGCACGCCGTGTCCACCGTGACCGCAGGCCCGGTGAACCCCAGCACGTAACTGACGCGCCCGGACGCCACGCTGGCCGCCCGGCCCGCGGTGGCGAACGCCTCGGCCGCCTCCGGTACGGAGCCGGAGGGGGCGTACTCCTGCTCCATCACCCCGGAGAAGACGCCCACGTCGGCACCCTTCAGGGTCGACGCGTCGATGCCGGAGTGCTCCAGCGCTTCCCACGAGGTCTCCAGCAGCAGTCGCTGCTGGGGATCCATGGCCAGTGCCTCCCGTGGCGAGATCCCGAAGAAGCCGGCGTCGAACTCCCCGGCATCGGGCAGGAATCCGCCCCGGTCGACGTACGAGGTGCCGAAGCGGCCGGGATCAGCGTCGAACAGGCTTTCGATGTTCCAGCCGCGGTCGGTGGGGAACCGGGACAGCGCGTCGCGCCCCTCGCAGACCAGGCGCCACAGCTCGTCGGGGCTGCTGACGCCACCGGGCAGGCGGCAGGCCATGCCGATGATCACCACCGGGTCGTCCGCCTCGACGGCCGGAACGGCCTCCGCGACCGGCCGGGGGCCGCCGAACACCTCGGCACGCAGGTGCTCGGCCAAGGCACGCGGGGTGGGGTGGTCGAAGGTGACGGTGGTGGGCAGCCACAGTCCGGTGCGCTCGGTCAGCCGGTTGCGCAGTTCCACCACGGCGACGGAGGTGAGGCCGAGGTCACGGAAGGCGCGGTCGGCCGTGGGGGCCTGCGGAGCGGACCCGGGCAGCACGACCGCGGTCAGCTCCATGACCAGCTGTTCCAACCGGGCGCGCCGGGACCGCTCGTCGAGACGGGCGAGCTCGTCGTGGAGGGCGGCCGTCACGGCGTCGTCGGGACGGCTCGGTGCAAAGACTTCGGGGAACACGGCCCGCAGCAGTGGCGGCACCGCGGCGCCGCCGGCCGGTCGACGCAGGTGCAGGCTGAGCAGGGACGAACGGTCCCCGGCGAGCAGGGTGTCCACGGCGGACAGCCCGCCGCGGACCCTGCGCGGATCAGCGGCCTCGTCCCGCGGCCAGGCGAGGAAGGACCCACCGTGGCGGCGGGCCACGGCTTCGGCGAGGACGGCGGAGACGAGCACGTCCGGATCGTCCGTCTCACCGGTCCCGTCCGGCGCGCCGGTGCCGCCGGGCGCGCCGGTGCCGCCGGGCGCGACCACTGGATCGGCCGGATCGGCGATCACCAGGAACGTCTGTCGATGGGGCTGCCCGGACGTGGCGGCGGCCAGGAAGGCTGCCGGAGCCAGGTCGCCGTCCGCATGGATCACAGCGGTCACCGGAGCGGCCACGCCGGCGATCGCGGCCCGCAAGGACCGTTCGTCACCGGACGACCACCGCACCTCCGCCCCGGCGACATCCGGATCGGATGTGCCCTCCTCGCCCACCAACAGCAGGTGCTGGACCTGATGGACGGCGGCCAGGTGGCGGACAACCGCCGCCCCGCGCGCCGAACCGGCGCCGGTCACCACGACGGTGCCCTTCGCGCCGGGCCAGGGCCGCCGCAGTCGATCGGACACCGGCACCCGCACCAGCCTCGGCGCGTACGGCACACCGGACCGCAGCGCCGGCCACGGCTCGTCCGCCCCGAGCGCCGACGTCAGTTCGGCCGGAACCGGCTCGCCGTCCGCAGCCAGATCGGCGACGACCAGCCGGTTCGGGTACCGCGTCTGGAGAGCGCGCGCGGCGGCCCGCAGTGCGGCCTGGGCCGGATCCGGCGCACTGTCCTCGGGGCGCGCCGCCACGGCGCCGCGGGTGAGGACGAGCAGGCGGCCCCCGCCGTGTTCGGGCCGGGCAAGCCAGTCGGCCAGCCGCTCGGCGAACCGCCGGGCGCCGGTGCGGGCCGCCGCCACGGAATCCTGCCCGGATTCCTCGGCCGACAGGAGCACGGTCACGTCCGCCGTGCCGTCGGCGCCGGCCAGGTCGGTGTGGTGGGCGGCGCCGCCCGGCCAGGCGGCGGCCAGTGCGGCGGCACCGGGGCCCACGATCGCCCAGGACGCGGGGCCTGCGCCGGACACCGGGGCGGAAGTCCGCACCCAGTCGACCTCGAACAAGTCGTCGTGGTGACCGCTCGCGGCGTACCGCAGTACGGCGGGCTGCTCGGCGAGCCCGCGCCGCGTGATCTTGCCGGAGGCGGTACGCGGGATCGCGGCGACCTCGTAGATCTCCTCGGGCACCTTGAAGGCGGCCAGCCGCGCGCGGCACAGCTCGACCAGCGCCGGGACGTCCAGGTCGTCGGAGGCCGGGACGACATAGGCGACCGGTACTTCTCCGAGCGTGTCGTGCGGCCTTCCGGTCACACCGGCGTCGGCCACGCCCCGGGCCGCGCGCAGCACCGTCTCGACCTCCTCGGGGTGGAGGTTCTCGCCGCCCCTGATCACGAGGTCCGACATGCGGCCGCAGACGGTGAAGTAGCCGTGCTCGTCGCGCCGGGCCAGGTCGCCGGTGCGGTACCAGCCGTCCCGCATCGCCGCGGCCGTCTCCTCGGGCCGGCCGTGGTAGCCGAGCATGACGTTCGGGCCACTGACCCAGACCTCGCCCTCACACCCGGTGGGGACGTCCGTGCCGGTGCCGGGATCGACGAGGCGGACCTCGACTCCGGGCACCGGCAGCCCGCAGGAACCGTCGACCCTCATGCCGTCGGGCGGGTTCATGGTGATCGCCCCGCACGTCTCCGTGCTGCCGTAGGCGTCCACCAGGGGCGTGCCGAAGCTCTCGCGGAACGCGCGGCACAGCCCGGAGTCGGCGACCGCCCCGCCGACCAGGCCGATCCGCAGGTCGGGCAGCGAGAACGGCTGCCGGCGGATCGCCTCGACCAGGTAGTGGTAGGTGGTGGGAACGCCGGCCAGGAAAGTCGACCGGTGGGCGCGCAGGGCCGCCAGGACGTCCTCCGCGGACGCGCCGTCCATGAGGTGGGCGCTCGCCCCGACCACGGTCACCGACAGCACGCACGCGATGTGGGAGAGGCTGTGGAACAACGGCAGCGGCCACAGCACCCGGTCCTCCTGCGAGAGTCCCGGTATCGGGACGTAGGAAGAGGCGACTGACCAGAGGCAGTTGCGCTGGGTGGACAGCACCCCCTTCGGCTTTCCGGTCGTCCCCGAGGTGTAGAACATCCACGCCGGGTGGTCCAGGCCGAGATCGTCCGGCGCGGGCGTCGCGGGCTCGGTGACCGCCAGTTCGTCGAAGGAACGGGTGCCCTCCGGCGCCGGGTTCGTGCCCGTCACCAGCACCGTGACGCCGGATGCCGGCGCAGACAGGCGGAGGAATTCCGGCGCGTGCACGGCGTCGGTGACGACCACGGCGGCACCGCTGTCCGCCAGCAGCCAGTCCAGCTCGGCTGCGGTGGAGGCCGGGTTGACCGGGACACCCACGCCGCCGGCCCGGACGACGGCGAGGTAACTCTCCACCATGGAGACGCAGTTGCGCAGGCAGATCGCCACCCGATCACCGCGCCGCACGCCGAGTCCGGCCAGATGGCCGGCCAGCCGCCCCGTCCGCTCCTCCAACTGATCGTAGGTGACCGCCCGTTGGACGTCCGAGAAGGCGACCTTGCCCGCGAAGCGGGCCGCGTTCCTCCTGAGGATGACGGGCAGGACTTCGATCAGGTCAGCACGCACGGATCGCACGTCCTTTCACGGAGCGGCTCGTCCGCCGGCGGCGCGGCGGTGCCGCCGACCTTCACGAGTTGTCGCGGCGCACGAAGGAAATGCGCAGGCGCGGCCCTTCGGCTCCGTCCTCCTGGAGGCTAGGACGGCCCCCGCCACCGAACATCCCTCAGTCTGGTAGGAGATCGCCGGGCCCCGACCGCCCGCTACCAGGGCGGGGGATGCGCGTCGGATCCGGCCGTCTCTACGGTGGGCGGCGACGACCAACCCAAGGAGCGGAATGCCCACGCGCGAACCCCCCCTCACCTCACCGTGGATACGGCGGTACGCGCCCGCGCCCGAGGCCCCGGTCCGGCTGGTGTGCCTGCCGCACGCGGGCGGGTCGGCGACCTTCTGGAGCGGCCTGGCCCGAACGCTGGCCCCGGACATCGACGTCCTCGCCGTGCAGTACCCCGGACGCCTGGAGCGCCGGGCGGAACCCCCGATGAAGGATCTGACCGCACTCGCCGAAGCGCTCGTCACCGAGCTGACACCCTGGACCGACCGCACCTTCGCCCTCTTCGGGCACAGCCTGGGCGCCATGGTGGCCTTCGAGACGGCCCGCCGGCTGGAAGCCACGGGCCGTCCCCCGGTCGCCCTGTTCGTGTCAGGACGCGGAGCGCCGTCCCTGCACAGGCGGGAGTTCGGCTCACAGCTGGACGATGCCACCCTGCTCCGGCAGATGCGCAGGCTGGGCGGCACGGACCCGCGCGTCCTCGCCGACGAGGACCTGATGCGGCTCGCCCTGCCGGTACTGCGCGCGGACTACCAGATGGTGGAGGACTACCACTACGTGCCCGGCCCGCCCCTGGGATGCCCCGTGACCGCGCTCAACGGCCTGACCGACCCCAAGGTCTCGCCCCCGGGCGTCGAAGCCTGGCGCAACCACACGACGGCCGCATTCGACTCTCTCACCTTCCCGGGCAGCCACTTCTATCTCGTGGACCGGCACGAAGAGGTGACGACCGCGCTCACCGACCGTCTGTCCCGACTCACCGAGTCGTCGAGGCCCTGACAAGGACCACTCAACAAGTAGAGGTCGGTGTATAGAGCATGGTCAGCGACCGCGCCATAGGAATCCACGATCTGTCCTTCGCGACGACCGAGTTCGTCCTGCCGCACACGGCACTCGCCGATCACAACGGCACCGAGATCGGCAAATACCATGTGGGCATCGGTCAGCAGTCGATGAGCGTGCCCGCCGCCGACGAGGACATCGTGACCATGGGCGCGGCCGCTGCCGCGCCGATCATCGCCCGGCACGGCACCGATCGGATCCGTACGGTCGTGTTCGCGACGGAATCGTCGATCGACCAGGCGAAGTCGGCCGGTGTGTACGTCCATTCGCTGCTCGGGCTGCCATCGGCCACCAGGGTCGTCGAACTGAAGCAAGCGTGCTACGGGGCGACGGCCGCCCTCCAGTTCGCCATCGGCCTCGTGCTGCGCGACCCCGTACAGCGGATCCTCGTGATCGCGAGCGACATCTCCAAGTACGACCTGGACAGCCCGGGTGAGCCGACCCAGGGCGCGGCGGCGGTGGCCATGCTGGTCGGCTCGGATCCGTCGCTGGTCCGTATCGAGGAACCGTCGGGCCTGTTCACCGCCGACGTCATGGACTTCTGGCGGCCGAACTACCGTGACGCCGCGCTGGTCGACGGACAGGAGTCCATCACCGCATATCTGCACGCGGTGGAAAGCACCTGGAAGGACTACACGGAGCAGGGCGGCCGTTCGCTCGACGAGTTCACCGCGTTCTGCTATCACCAGCCGTTCACGAAGATGGCCTACAAGGCCCACCGCCACCTGCTGAACACCTGTGGGTACGACACCGACGAGGCTTGGCTCGAGCGAGCCATCGGGCGAACCACGGCCTACAACAGGGTCATCGGCAACAGCTACACCGCGTCGGCGTACCTCGGCCTCGCCGCGCTGCTCGACCAGGCGGACGACCTGGCCGGCCGGCCCATCGGCTTTCTCAGCTACGGCTCCGGCAGCGTCGCCGAGTTCTTCGCCGGGACCACCGTTCCCGGCTACCGGGAACACCTGCGGACCGCGGCGCACCAGGAGGCGATCGACCGGCGCCGACCGCTCGACCACACCGCCTACCGCGAACTGCACGGGCGGTCCTTCCCGGCCGACGGCGGCGACCACCCCACTCCGTCGCAGACCACCGGGCACTTCCGACTGGCGGCGCTCCGCGGCCACAAGCGCATCTACGAGAAGCGCTGGACGCATTGACCCGCGGTGTTGTTCACGCAGGTGTGCGGTGGCCGGCCGCCTTCTTCGCCACGTCGGGTGTCGACCGCATCGAGCAAGGGCCGGTTTCGGACGCCTCCAGAACCGGCCCTCATCTGCGACTCTCACGAGTCGGGACGACAGGATTTGAACCTGCGACCCCTTGACCCCCAGTCAAGTGCGCTACCAAGCTGCGCCACGTCCCGAGGCGTTCCCGCGGCGGTGAGCTGCGGGAACGCGCAGGTAGATCCTACCGTACGGGGGTGGGTGCGGCGGTCGGCTCCTGGTGGGCGACCGGCCCCGGCAGACGGCTCGCGCGGCGGACCGGGACCAGCAGGGCGGCGAGGGCGGCACCCAGGCAGAGCACCGCGAGCAGGGTGAATCCGTGGGTGTAGCCGGAGCCGTAGGGCAGACCCGACGGCTGGAGGCGGCCGGTGACCAGGACGCTGGTGACGGCGGCGCCGATGGACCCGCCGATGGTACGGATGTTGGCGTTCATACCGGTGGCGGCGCCGGTCTGCCCGGCGGGCACGCTGCCGACGATCAGGTTGGCCATCGAGGCGAAGGCCAGGCCGATGCCGAGGCCGAACACGCCTGCCACGAAGGCGACCTGCCACTGCTCGTCGTGCCAGAGGGCCAGGAAGCCCAGCGCGAGCGCGCCGAGTGCGGCGCCGGTCGTGAGCAGCGCCTTGGCGCCCACGCGGGGCTCGAGGCGGCCGCTGAGCACACCGGAGACGAACATCGCGAGCAGCATCGGCAGCATGAGGAGCCCTGAGGCGGTGACGCTCGCGCCGAAGCCGTACCCGGCCGTGCTCGGCGTCTGGACGAACCCGGGCAGGAAGGACCAGATGGCGTACATGCCCGCGCCGAACAGCAGGGCGGCGAGGTTGGTGGTCCACACGGCCGGCAGTCGCATGATGCGCAGGTCGATCAGCGGGCTGCGGGAGCGGGCCTCGGTGAACAGCCAGAGCGCGAACAGCGCCACGGCCACGGCGAACAGGCCGATCACCCGGGCCGAGCCCCAGCCCCAGCTGCCCGCCCGACTGAGCGGCAGCAGCAGGGCGACCAGCCAGCCGGACAGCAGCACGGCGCCGAGCCAACTGACCTTGCCCTCCGCCCGGTCGGGCGACTCGGGCACATAGCGCAGGGCGATCAGCGTGGCGGCCGCGACGATGCCGACGGGGATCCAGAACAGCCAGCGGTAGTCCAGCGCGGAGACGATCGGTCCGGCCGCGACCATGCCGACGCCACCGCCGGCGGCGATCACGGCGGACAGGTTGCTGATGCTGCCGGGCACCCGGGAGGGGGCGAACTCGTCCCTGATGATGCCGAAGGAGAGCGGGAACAGGGCGCCACCGATGCCCTGGACGACCCGGGCGAGGATCAGGACGCCGATGTTCGGCGCGAGCGCGGCGAGCAGACAGCCGGCCAGGACGGCGAGCAGGACCCCGACGAGGGTGCGCTTCTTGCCGATCAGGTCGCCGACCCGGCCGAGGATCGGCGTGAAGACGGACGCGGACAGCAGATACGCGGTCATCACCCAGGTCGCGGTGGACTGCGAGGTGTGCAGCGCGTGCTGCACGGTCGGCAGGGCCGGCGCTATCAGCGACTGGAGCATGGAGAACACGCCGGCACCGGTCGCGAGGACCGCGAAGGTGAGGCGGGTGGACTTGCGGGGCATGACAAGCCTCTCGGAAGACCCGGAAAGGAGAAGAGGCCTCGGACTGTTAAAGTGGAGGCACCCCTCCACTGTAGCGGAGGCCTACCTCCGTTTCAACCGAGTCCCGCCCAGGAGGCAGCAGTGCCGGCTCAGCAGTTCCCCGTCAGCGAGATCGTCGCGGCCCAGCGCCCCGTCCGTAAGGACGCGGCCCGCAACTACGACGCGTTGCTGGCCGCCGCGCGCGAGGCGTTCACCGAGCACGGCTCCGAGGCGTCCCTGGAGGACATCGCCCGGCGCGCGGGCGTCGGCATCGGCACGCTGTACCGGAACTTCCCGACCCGCCGGGCACTGTTCGAGAGCGTGTACGCGGACGAGGTCAACGCGCTGTGCCGGTCGGCCGTGGAGTTCGCCGGTCTGGAGCCGTGGGAGGCGCTCACCGCCTGGCTCGAGCGGTTCGCCGGCTACATGGTCACCAAGCGGGCGGTGCGCGAGGCGCTGGAGGGCGAGTCGGAGATCTTCCAGGCCTGCCGTGAGTCGATGTTCACGGCGGGCGGCCCGCTGTTCGAGCGGGCCCAGCGGGCCGGGGTGGCCCGCAGGGACATGGACTTCGGCGATCTGCTGCGGCTGGTCGCCGGCATCACCGCGACGGCCTTCACGGACGACGCCCAGCGCGACCGCGTCCTGGCCATCGCCCTGGACGGGGTGCGCGCCGGGCGTTGACCGGGAGGGTCAGCCGGACAGCGGGTGCTGCGGGGCGAGCAGGTCCGCGATCCGCTCGGTGATCGTCTGGGCGGTGTTGCCCTCGGGGGCGTCCGGGCCCACCGTCGTGGACACCGCGATGGACAGCCGCTGGTGCGGCTCGTACGCCATCACGGCCGCGTAGCCGAAGAAGGACGGGTTCTGCACGACCCAGCCGTTCTTGACGACGACGCCGATGCCGAAGTGGAAGTCCTCGGTCATGGGCAGGCAGACCGTGGCGGGGCAGTTCGCGGTGGGGTGCCCGAGGCCGATGGTGCCCGGGTCCAGCTGGGTGCGGAACGCGCGCTTCGAGAGCAGTTCGCCCGAGCCGATGGCCTGCCCGGAGCGGGCCAGGTCGCAGATGTCCTGGGTCAGGACGGCACCCGGGGCGGTGGTCCAGGAGGGGTTCCAGTAGGTGGACTCCTCGTAGGTGCCGCGCTCGTCGTCGTAGGCGTGCAGCACGGGCGGCTGGATGAGCGCGGTGTCGTTGTTGCGGGTGTTGCGCAGCTTGAGGGGTTTCATGACGCGTTCCCGCAGGAGGCGGTCGAGCGGGGTGTCGGAGATCTCCTCCAGAGCGCGGCCGAGGAGGACGAAGTTGGCGTGCGAGTAGCTCCAGTTGGTGCCCGGCCGGTACCACAGGGGGTGGTTGAGGGAGAACCCGACGACCTCCTCGGGGGTCCAGTGCTGCCAGGGGTCGGCGTAGAGCTTCTTCAGGAAGAGCGGGTCGGTGACGTAGTCGTGCAGGCCCGACGTCGAGTCGCCGAGCATCCGCAGGGTGATCTTGTCGCCGTGCGGCAGGTCCGGCAGCCAGCGGGAGACCGGGTCGTCGAGGCGCGCCTTGTGCTCCTGGACGAGCTGGAGCAGCACCGTGCCCATGAAGGCGATGCCGACCGAGCCGGTCCGGAAGTGCGCGGCGGGCGTGGCGGGCACATCCGTGAGGGACTCGCCGTCCGCGCCGGTGACGAGCTCACGCCCGCCGACCGTGACCTTGACCAGGGCGGCCTTGAGACCGAGTTCCTTGCGGGCCGCGCGGACGAGGGCGAGGACCTCGCGCGCCTGGCCCCGGGGGTTCCGGGTGGCGGCGCAGGCCCGGTCCTGGTGATCGGGGTACGCGGTCGCGGCCGCGGCCGCCGTCTGGAGGGTGGAGGCGAGGAGAGCGGCGGCACACAGCAGCGCCGTACGGGTACGCGTCATACGGGCACTATGGGCTGATTGTCACATCGATCACCGGGGCAACACTCCGTACGCCGTCACCCCGGACCCATACGGCCCCTCGGCACACCTCCGTGAAGCCGCCCGGTTCGCTCCGAGCACCCCGCCCCCGTCTCGGCACGCCGACCGCCCCGAAGGGCTCGGACGTGCCGACCGCCGAGGTGCGCGAGCGGATCCTGTCGGGGGATTTCGGCGAGGGCCTGGCGCTGCCCCCGGAACGGCAGCCGGTCCAACAGACGGGACCGAGCCGGGCGACCGTGCGGGAGGCCTGGAGATCCGGCCGGGACGTGCCGTCGACCGATGTCTTCAACTCTTCGGCGGATACGGCTACATGGTGGAGGTCATGAAGGTGGTCATCGCCAAGACCCCGGGACCGGGAGACGGGGGCGGGAGCACCGGGGCGCCGGGACAGGGAGGACGGTGGGGCATGGAGGAGGACTTCTCCGGTCGGCCGGGGGTGGCGTTCGTCGCGGGCGGCACGGGCGGCATCGGCGCGGCGGCCGTACGGACGCTGGCGGCACGCGGCAGCGCGGTGGTGTTCACCTACCGGGCCCGGCGGGAGGCGGCCGAGGCCCTCGCCGACGAGACGAAGGGACTCGTGCCGCTCCCCCTGGACCTGACCGACGAGACGGCGACGGCCCGGGCGGTGACCGCGACCGCCGAGGCGTACGGCGGCATCCACACGCTCGTGTACGCGGCCGGTCCGCATGTGCCGATGCGGCATCTGAGCCGGGTGACCCCGGGCGAGTACCGGGCCCAACTCGAGGCGGACGCCGTGGCGTTCTTCAATCTCGCCCATCCGGCGCTGCCCGTCCTGCGCCGGAGCCGAGGCAGCATCGTCGCGGTCACCACCGTCGCCACCCGGCGCTTCCCGGTGCGCGACGGACTGTCCTCGGGGGCGAAGGGAGCGGTCGAGGCGGTCGCCCGCGCCCTGGCCGCCGAGGAGGGGCGCTACGGGGTCCGCGTCAACTGCGTCGCGCCCGGCATGCTCACCGACGGCATCGCGGGCCGGCTGACCGAGTCCGGCGAACTGGACGACGAGGCGCTCGCCGTCACCCGGCGGAACATCCCGCTGCGCCGGTTCGGGGAGGCGGCGGACATCGCGGAGGCGGTGTCCTTCCTCGCCTCGGACCGGGCCGGGTTCATCACGGGCCAGGCCCTGGGGGTGGACGGGGGCTACAGCGTGTGAAGCGCCCGGCCTCGCGGGGAGGGGCCACGCAGTCAAGCCGGTCGACGACCTCCCGAGGACCGGCTCGACTCCGTAGTCATTCCAGTCTTCGCGGCAGTCCGGCCGGCGTCAAGGCCCGTCTCACTGGGCGACTCGAGCACCGTCATCAGCACAAGCCTTTCCCGGTCACTCCAGGACCGACACACAGAATTTTCCCCGCCACGCGACCGACGCCGGGAATGTGCGTGTCGATTCGGACAAGCGGTCCATAGTAACCCATTTCCTGCGTTCGTTCATGTTTCTACAGTGTGAGTGGAGGGTGAACGAGGCCGGCCCCGAAAGGAATTCATCCGATTTCCTACGCCCTGGCCCTCCGCCCACAACTGACCGAATCATTGCGGCTGGATACCGTCCGATCGTTCGAACGTTGACCAGTGAGTAATAAGCGCACTACCTTTCAACGCGTTTCGAGCACGCGCTTTAGAACGGCGTTCCGCGGTGGATTCCTGCCCGCGGGAATCCGGTGAGCCGCCATTGCTGTCCCGAACCCCCCACCGTGCAGTCTCACCCTTGATTCGGAGAATCATGACGTCTGCTGTGCGTTCCGAGGACATGATCATCGGCATCACTCCTTTCGGCGAACCCGATGCCGGGCTCGCCCTGGCGATCAACCGGGCCGGCGGGCTCGGCGTACTCGACCTGGGAGCCGGTGACCGAAGAACCCGCGAGGCCCTGTCCCGCCTGCGCCACGCCTCCCCGGGCGCCTTCGGGGTCCGGGTCGGCGCGCACTGCCGGCTCACCCCCGCCGACCTGGGGCCCGACGGCCCGCACACGGTGGTCCTCACCACGGAGGCGGCACAGGCAGCGGAGGCCGCGGACACCGACGCGGCGCCCTGGCCGATCGCCGGCCTTTCGGCGCGCTACCGCGTGCTGGTCGAGGTCACCGACCTGGCGGGCGCCCGGGACGCGTTACGCGCCGGGGCGCACGGCCTGATCGCCCGTGGCGCCGAGAGCGGTGGCCGGATCGGCGAACTGAGCACCTTCGTCCTCCTCCAGCAGCTCCTCGCCGCACCCGAGGTGACCTCGCCGGTGTGGGCGTGCGGCGGAATCGGACCGCGCACGGCCGCCGCCGCGGTGGCCGGCGGTGCGGCCGGCGTCGTCCTGGACAGCCAGCTCGCGCTGCTCGCCGAGTCGGCGCTGCCCGAACCCGCCGCCGCGGCGCTGCGCACCCTGGACGGCTCGGAGACCGTCGTCCTCGCCGGACACCGGGTTCTGCTGCGGCGCGGCCCGGACGCCCCGCGACTCGCGGAGGGCGCGGGACCGCAGGCGGTGGCGGCGCTGCTGGGCGCGCAGGATCCGCGCGGACAGCTGCTCCCGGTGGGCCAGGACGGCTTCCTCGCCGCCCGGTTCGCCGAGCGCTGGGGTGACGTGCGGCGGACCCTGCGGGCGCTGCGGGACGCGGTCCTGGCCGCGTCACGCGACGACACGGCCGTACGGGCGCTGCGGGCCGGGTCACCGATGAGCCGGGCGCTGGGCACCCGACTCCCCCTCGCCCAGGGACCGATGACAAGGGTGAGCGACGGCGCCGCGTTCGCCGCCGCCGTGGCGGCCGACGGGGCGCTGCCCTTCCTCGCCCTGGCGTTGGCGGACGGCGCGCGGACGCGGGCGATGCTCGCCGAGACCCGGGACGCGGTGGCCGGCCGGCCCTGGGGCGTGGGCGTGCTCGGCTTCGCGCCGGAGGACGTGCGCGCCGCACAGCTGGAGGCCGTACGGGAGCTGCGGCCGACGCACGCGATCATCGCGGGCGGCCGGCCGTCCCAGGCGCAGGCGCTGGAGCGGGACGGCATCCGGACCTTCCTGCACGTGCCGTCGCCGGGGCTGCTGCGGCAGTTCCTGGAGGCCGGGGCGCGCCGGTTCGTGTTCGAGGGCTCGGAGTGCGGCGGACACGTCGGACCCCGCGGCAGTTTCCCGCTCTGGGAGGCCCAACTGGCGGTCCTGGAGGACTGGTCGGAGGGACACGGGGCCGAGGACGTCGAAGTGTTCTTCGCGGGCGGAGTCCACGACGAACGGTCGGCGGCGATGGTCGCCGCGCTCGCCGCGCCGCTGACCGCGCGCGGAGCGGCCGTCGGCATGCTGATGGGCACCGCGTACCTGTTCACCGAGGAGGCCGTGTCCTGCGGCGCGATCCGGCCGCTCTTCCAGCGGCAGGTCATGGCCGCCGAGCGCACCACGCTCCTGGAGTCGGCGCCGGGACACGCCACCCGCTGCGTGCCGAGCCCGTTCGCCGCCGGCTACCGCGACGAGGAGGCCCGGCTGCGGGCCGAGGGCGCCGGGGACCGGCGGATCTGGGAGTCCCTGGAGCGGCTCAACGTCGGCCGGCTGCGCATCGCGAGCAAAGGCGTGACCCGCGACACCGACGGCTCCCTCACCCCGGTCGACGAGCAACGCCAGCTCGCCGAAGGGATGTTCATGGCCGGGGCGGTGGCCGTGCTGCGCTCGGCGACCACCACGGTCGCCGCGCTGCACGAGTCGGTGACCACCGGCGCGATCGAGCATCTCACCTTGCGAGCAGCCGAGTTGGGACAGGGGAAGACGGTCCGGGAGCCGGCCGCCCCGGCCCCGCTGGACATCGCCGTCGTCGGCATGGCGTGCATGTTCCCGCAGGCACCCGACCTGCCCACCTTCTGGGCGAACGTGGTCGGGGGCGTGGACGCGGTGGGCGAGGTCCCGGCCGACCGCTGGGACCCGGCCGTCCACCACGGCGAGTCGACCCCGTCCAAGTGGGGCGGCTTCCTGCCCCGCATCCCCTTCGACCCCCTGCGGTACGGCATCCCGCCCACGTCGCTCGGCAGCGTCGAGCCGGTGCAGCTGCTGTCCCTGGAGGCGGCCCGGCGTGCCCTGGAGGACGCCGGATACGGCGAAGGGGAGCGGGAGTTCGACCGCTCCCGCACCTCGGTGGTGTTCGGCGCGGAGGCGGGCAGCGACCTGTCGAACGCGGCCACGCTGAGGGCGGTCCTGCCCTCCTACTACGGCAGCGTCCCGGCGGGCCTCGACGACCAGCTCCCGCAGCTCACCGAGGACTCCTTCCCCGGCATGCTCGCCAACGTCATCTCCGGGCGGATCGCCAACCGGCTCGACCTCGGCGGCGCCAACTACACCGTGGACGCGGCCTGCGCCTCCTCGCTCGCCGCGGTGGACGTCGCCTGCAAGGAACTCGTCGGCGGCACCTCCGACGTGGTGCTCTGCGGCGGCGCCGACCTGCACAACGGCATCAACGACTACGTCCTCTTCTCCTCCGTGCACGCCCTGTCCCCGACCGGCCGCTCCCGCGCCTTCGACGGTTCGGCGGACGGCATCGCACTCGGCGAGGGCGTGGCCTGCGTCGTCCTCAAGCGGCTCGCGGACGCCGAACGCGACGGCGACCGGATCTACGGCGTGATCAAGGGCCTCGGCTCCTCCAGCGACGGCCGCTCGCTCGGCCTCACGGCGCCCAGGCCCGAGGGTCAGCGCTCGGCCCTGGAACGCGCCTACCGCAACGCGGGCGTCTCCCCGGCCGACGTCGGACTCGTCGAGGCGCACGGCACCGGGACGGTGGTCGGCGACCGCACCGAACTGCGCATCCTCAGCGAGGTGTTCGGCGAGGCCGGGGCGGAACCGGGCGGCTGTGCGATCGGTTCGGTGAAGTCGCAGATCGGGCACACCAAGTGCGCCGCCGGACTCGCCGGCCTGATCAAGACACTGCTGGCCCTGCACACGGGCGTCCGGCCGCCCACGCTGCACGTCGAGGCCCCCAACGCGGCCTGGGACGCGCAGAGCAGCCCCTTCGCCTTCCACGCACAGGCCCGGCCCTGGGCGGCGCCCGCCGAGGAACGCGTCGCCGGCGTCAGCGCGTTCGGCTTCGGTGGCACCAACTTCCATGTGGTGCTGAGCGCCTACGCCGACGGCGTGCCACCGGTGCGGGGCGCGGACGCCTGGCCGGCCGAACTGTTCGTCTTCCGTGGACGGGACGCCGCCGCGGCCGGCCGTGCGGTGGACGAACTCCTCGGGGTCGCGGAGACGGAGGGCCGGCCCTGGCGTCTGCGGGACCTGGCGCTCGGCGCCGCGCGGCGGTCGGACGCGAGCGGTGAACCGGCGCAGGTCGCGGTCGTGGCGACGGACGTGGACGATCTGGTCGGCAAGTTGCGACGTGTGTCGGCCGATCCGGCCGGGCACGACCCGGCGCGGGGGATCCACCGGGCCGGACCGGACGCCCCCCAGGACCACCCCGGGGACTCCAAGGTCGCCTTCCTCTTCCCCGGCCAGGGCAGCCAGCGCACCGGCATGCTCGCCGACCTGTTCGTCACCTTCTCCGAGCTGCGGCCCTACCTGGAGCTCGGACGCGCCCACGCCGACACCCTGTATCCGCCGACCGCCTTCGACGACGCGGTACGCGACCGTCAGCAGGCCGCGCTGACCGACACCCGGGTGGCACAGCCCGCCCTCGGCGTCGCCGGGCTCGCCGCGCACGCCGTGCTCACCGCGGCCGGGGTGCGGCCGGACATGGCCGCCGGACACAGCTACGGCGAGCTGGTCGCCCTCTGCGCGGCCGGCGCGCTGGGCCCCGAGACCCTGCTGGACCTGAGCGCGGAACGGGCGACGGCGATCCTCGAAGCCGCCGGGGCAGCCGGATCGACGGAATCCGCTGAATCCACCGGTGGCGATCCCGGCGCCATGGCCGCCGTCGCGGCAGGTGCCGAGGAGGTGGCGCGGGCGCTCGAGGCGGCGCGGGCGCCGGAGTCCGTGGTCGTCGCCAACCGCAACTCGCCCCAGCAGACCGTGATCTCGGGCCCCTCGGACGCCGTCGCCGAGACCGTACGGCTGCTGCGCGAGGCCGGTCTCGGGGCCAAGCGGATCCCCGTGGCCTGCGCCTTCCACAGCCCGCTGGTCGCCGGTGCCGCCGACCGGTTCGCCGAGGCGCTCGCGGCCCGGCCGGTGCACCCGCCCGAGTTCCCGGTGTGGTCCAACCGCACGGCCGCGCCGTACCCCGCCGACGCGGACGGGGTGCGGGCCGAACTCGCCGCCCAGATCGGCGCCCCGGTCGCCTTCGCCGAGCAGATCGAGGCGATGTACGCGGCGGGCGCGCGGGTCTTCGTCGAGGCCGGTCCCGGGTCGGTGCTGACCCGGCTCGTCGGCCAGATCCTCGGCGACCGTCCGCACCGCGCGGTGGCCTGCGAGCCCCGCCCCGGCGGCGGTCTGCACGGCTGGCTCGACGCCCTGGCCCGGCTCGCCGTCGCGGGCCTGCCGGTACGCGCCGGGTGGCTGCTGCGCGGCCGGGACGCGGTCGACGCGGTACGGACCCCCGTGCCGAAGCGGCCCGGCTGGACGGTCGACGGACAGCTGGTCCGCACCGCCGCCGGCGCCCTCCTTCCCGGTGCGCTCGCACCGGCCCGACGAGTCGTGGAACCCCTCGAGAGGACCGTGGCGACTGTGCCGACGAACCCCCCGCACGGCGTCCCGTCCGACCGGGACGCGCTCGTCTCCGAATTCCTGCGCACCAGCCGGGAGATGATCGCCGCCCAACGGGACGTCCTGCTCACCTACTTCGGAGCCACCGCGGGCGCGCAGCCCGCGGCGCCCGTGGCGGCGGTGCCGCAGGTGATCCAGGCGGTACCCCAACTTCCCACGGCGCAACCGGCGGTGGCCGCCGCGACGGCGGAACCGGTCCAGGATTCCGCTCCGTCCCGGGCCACCGGGCCCGTCGATGTCCAGCAGGTCGTCCTGGAGATCATCAGCGAGCGCACCGGCTACCCCGTCGACATGATCGAGCCCGACCTCGACCTCGAGGCGGACCTCAGCATCGACTCCATCAAGCGGGCCGAGATCGCGGGCGAGCTGGCCAGACGTCTGGGCGCCGGGGCGGGTGCGGACCTCGCGTCGATGGACGACGACGAGCTGGAGGAGCTGGCGAAGGCGCGTACGGCCGCCGCGGTGACCGACTGGCTGACCGCCAGGCTGGGCGGACCGGCCGCCTCCGTGGCCACCGCCGAGCCCGACGCGGCAGTGCCGGTGGCGGTGGCGGCCACGGAGCCCGGAACGCCTGTGCAGGCCCCACAAGAGGTGACAGGCGAGGAGGTGACCGGCGAGCCGCCCAGGAGGCATGTACTGCGGCCGGTCCTGCTCGGCGCCGGCACCGACGCCGGCACCGACGCCTCCGCCGTCCCGTCCACCACGCTCTCCGGCACCCGCTGGACCCTCCTCGGGGAGGCCCCCGAGGTGGCGGCCCGGCTGGAGTCCCACGGCGCCGACGTCGCCGTACGGGCCCGGGACCACGTCCTGACCGAGGCGGACGGGCCGGTGGACGGCGTGCTGTACCTCGGCGCCCTCGACGGCGCCGACGACAGCCCCGTCCTGCCGGACGCGTTCCCCGTCCTGAAGGCGGCCCTGGGGCGCGGCCCGCGCTGGCTGCTGGCCGTGCGGACCGCCGACGGCGAGACACCCGACCCCCGGACCGCGGGGCTGCGCGGCCTGTTCCGGACGGTGGCGCGCGAGTATCCGGAGCTGGTCGCCCGGGTCGTCGACCTCTCCGACGCCTCGCCGTCAGCCGTCGCGGACGCCGTGGTCGCGGAGGCCGTCGCACCGGACCGTGCCCCGGTCGTGTGGCGGACGGCGGCCGGCCGGCACGGTTTCGAGCTGGTCGAGGCGCCGCTCGGCGCGCTCGGCAGCACGGGCGCCGGACCGGCCGGGGACGGGGCCGCCGAGGCGGCGGCGCTCGGACTGGACCGGGACTCGGTGGTCCTGCTCGCGGGCGGGGCGCGGGGCATCACCGCGCAGTTCGCCGCCGCGCTCGCCCGTGCCGCCCGCTGCCGTCTGGAACTGCTCGGCCGGACCCCCGCGCCGGACGGTCCCGAGGACGCGGACACCGCGGCCGCCCGCACCCCGGCCGAGCTGCGTGCCGCGCTCGCCGCTCGCGGCGGCAGGAAGCCGGCGGAGATCAACCGCGCCGCCGAACTCCTGCTGGCCCAGCGGGAGATCACCGCCACCCTCGCCGAACTCACGGCGCTCGGCAGCCGGCCCCGCTACCGCTCCGTCGACTTCCGGGAACCCGGGGCGGTGCTCCAGGCGGTGAAGGAGATCCACGCCGAGCACGGCAGGCTGGACGGCGTGGTGCACGCGGCCGGGGTGATCGAGGACCGGCTCGTGGCGGAGAAGACCGCCGAGTCCTTCCAACGTGTCTACGGCACCAAGGCGACCGGCGCGGACGCCCTGCTCACCGCGCTGGAGGAACTGCCCGCCGCGCCGGCGTTCACCGTGCTGTTCGGCTCGATCTCGGCCGTCCTGGGCAACCGGGGCCAGGTGGACTACGCGGCCGCCAACGACGCGCTGGAGACCCTCGGCGCGGCCTTCGCCGCCCGTACCGGGCGCCGCGCGGTGACCGTGCACTGGGGGCCGTGGGCGCCCGCGGCCGGGCACACCGGCATGGTGGGGGCGGAGCTGGCCCGGGAGTACGCCCGGCGCGGCATCCGGCTGATCGATCCCGAGGAGGGAACCGCGGCGCTGCTGCGGGAGCTGGCGTGGGGCGAGGAGTCCGCCACGGCCGTCGTCCACACCGCCTCGGGCTGGTGACGGCGGCCGTGGCTGCACGTCATCAGCCCGTCGCCATCGTCGGCATGGCGGTGCTGCTGCCGGGCGCCTCCGACCTGGACGCGTACTGGCGGAACCTGCGGGACGGCGTGGACGCGATCGGCGAGGTGCCCGAGGGGCGCTGGGACGCCGAGTACTACCGTCCCGGCACCGCGTCCGACCCGGCCGTCGCGGACCGGGTGTACGCGCGGCGGGGCGGGTTCGTGGACGGGCTGGCGGAGGTGGAGGTCACCCGGTTCGGGATCATGCCCCACTCGGTGGCCGGGACCGAGCCGGACCAGCTGATCGCCCTGCATGTGGCCTCGGCCGCCCTCGACGACGCGGGCGGCCCGGACCGGCTCCCCGACCGAGGGCGCGTCGGCGTCGTCCTCGGCCGGGGCGGCTATCTCGGTCCCGGCCTGGTCCGGCTCGACCAACGCGTCCGGACGGCCGGCCAACTCGTGCGCACCCTCGGCGAGTTGCTGCCCGACCTGACGTCCGACCAACTCGGCCGCGTGCGCGCGGCGTTCACCGAGCGGCTCGGTCCGGACAGTCCCGAGTCGGCGATCGGCCTGGTGCCCAATCTCGCCGCCTCCCGGATCGCCAACCGGCTGGACCTGCGCGGTCCCGCGTACACCGTGGACGCGGCCTGTGCGTCCTCGCTGGTCGCCGTGGACCAGGCGGTGGCCGAACTCGGCTCCGGGCGCTGCGACCTGATGCTCGCGGGAGGCGTCCACCACTGCCACGACATCACGCTGTGGAGCGTCTTCTCCCAGCTCCGCGCGCTCTCCCCCAGTCAGCGCAGCCGCCCCTTCCACCGGGACGCCGACGGCATCCTGATCGGCGAGGGGACGGGCGTCGTCGTCCTCAAGCGGCTGGCCGACGCCGAGCGCGACGGCGACCGGATCTACGCGGTGATCCGGGGCACCGGGGTGGCCAGTGACGGCCGGGCCGCGGGGCTGGTCAACCCCGATCCGGGCGGTCAGGCGCAGGCCGTCCGGCAGGCGTGGCGGGCCGCCGGACTCGACCCGGCCGAGCCCGGTTCGATCGGCCTGCTGGAAGCGCACGGCACCGCGACCCCGGCGGGCGACGAGGCCGAACTCACCACCCTCGCCGAGGTGTTCGGCCCCGGTGACGGTGAAGCAGTACTGGGGTCGGTCAAGTCGATGATCGGGCACACCATGCCCGCCGCCGGTGTCGCCGGTCTCGTCAAGGCCGCGCTCGCCGTCCACCACGGCACGCTGCTCCCGACGCTGCACTGCGACGACCCGCACCCCGCCCTGGCCCGCACCCGGTTCCGCACCCTGGAGAAGGCGGCCGACTGGGAGACCACCGAGCGGCAGCCCGTGCGCCGGGCCGCCGTCAACGCGTTCGGGTTCGGCGGGATCAACGCGCACGTGGTGCTGGAGGAGGCGCCGGGGACACGCGGACCCCGCGCGACCGCGCCGCCCCGTCCGGTCCTTGCGGTCACCGAACCCGAGCGTGTCCTGCTGCTCGCCGCCGACTCCCCCGCGCGCCTCGCCGCCCTCCTGGACGCCGACGACGACACCGTACGGGCCGCCGGACTCACCCCCTCGCATCCGCACCCGGCCGCGGGACCGGCCCGCCTCGGCATCGTCGACCCGACCGCGAAGCGGCTCGCCCTGGCCCGCCGCGCGGTCGGCAAGCGGCGTGCCTGGCACGGTCGCAGTGACGTCTGGTTCCGGCCGAGCCCCCTGCTGGGCGCCGACCGGGGCGGACCCGCGTTCCTGTTCCCCGGTCTGGAGGGCGACTTCACTCCGCAGGTCGACGACGTGGCCGCCCACTTCGGTCTGCCCACCGTGTCCGTCGCCGGGGACCGGACCGGTGACGTGGGCCGCCACGGTTTCGGTGTCGTCGCCGTCGGCCGGCTGCTCGACGCCGCGCTGCGCCGCTGCGGGATCGTGCCGGACGCGGTCGCCGGGCACAGCGTGGGCGAGTGGACGGCGATGGCGACGGCCGGGCTGTACTCCGGGGACGAGGTCGACGCGTTCATGGCGGGCTTCGACCCCGACTCGGTGACGGTTGCGGGGCTGGCCTTCGGTGCCATCGGCGCGTCCGCCGAGCGGGTCCTGGCCGCCCTGCGGGACGGGGGCCGGGCCACGGCGGGCCTGGTGCTCTCCCACGACAACGCGCCCGGCCAGTCGATGGTGTGCGGACCGGAAGCGGCGGTGGAGGACTTCGTACGGGCCTTCCGCGCCCAGGGTGTCCTCAGCCAGGTGCTGCCGTTCCGGTCGGGCTTCCACACGCCGATGCTGGAACCGCATCTCGCCCCGATCAAGGAGGCCGCCGACCGGTTCCGGCTGTATCCGCCGCACACCCCCGTCTGGTCGGGGACGACCGCCGCGCCCTTCCCCGAGGACGAGGCGGGGATACGGTCCCTGTTCGTCCGCCATCTGCTGGAACCCGTCCGCTTCCGGCAGCTGACCGAGGCGCTGTACGCGGCCGGACACCGGGTGTACGTCCAGGTCGGCCCGGGTCAGCTCGGCTCCCTCGTCGGGGACACCCTGGGCGGCCGGGACCACCTGGTCGTCGCCGCCAACTCCCCCCACCGCACGGGCCTCGCCCAGCTCCGCCGGGTGGCCACCGCGCTGTGGACGGCGGGGGCGGCGGTGGCGCCCTCCCTTGAGCCCTCGCCCGAGCCCTCCCTCGCGTCCTCCCCTGGTCCCTCCCCGGCGCCCGTCGCCGCCGCGCGGGCAGCACGGCCGCCGGTGCGGCTGGACCTGGGCGGCGCCCTGGTGTCCCTCGCGCCGCAGCGGCTCGCCGCCCTGCGGGCCGAGCTGCGCGCGCCGGTCCGTGCGGCGGGCCCCGTCGGTCCGTCACCGCTGGACGCCCTGGTCGAGGGTTCGCCGATGGCCGCCGAACTGTCCGCCCTGCTCCACGAGACGGCGGACACGGCGGCCGCCCTCATGACCGCGAGGGCCGCCGCTCCCGCGGCCGCACGGCGGGCCGGCCCGTGGCACAGCAGCGTCCGCGTCTCCCCCGACGCCATGCCCTACCTGCTGGACCACTGCTTCTTCCCCCAGCGGCCCGGCTGGCCCGAGGTCGCCGACCGGTGGCCGGTCGTCCCGGCGACGACGATCGTGCAGCACATCGTGGACGCGGCGGTGGACGCGGCCCGGGAGTCGACCCCCGGCACGGTGCCGGTCGCCGTGCACGGCGCGCGGTTCGAGGAGTGGCTCACCGCCACCCCCGCCGTCGACGTGCCGGTGACCGTGACACCCGAAGGCCCCGACCGGCTGGCCGTCTCCTTCGGCCCCCGGGCCCGCGCCACCGTCGAACTGGCCGCCGCCCACCCACCGCCCCCCGCCCCCTGGCCCACCGACCCCGGCGCCGAGCGCGCCCCGGACCACACCGCCGCCCAGCTCTACGACGAGCGCTGGATGTTCCACGGCCCGGCGTTCCAGGGCGTCACCGAACTCACCGCGATCGGCGACCGCCACGTACGCGGGGTGATCACCACCCCGCCCGCACCCGGCGCGCTGCTGGACAACGTCGGCCAGATCCTCGGCTACTGGATCATGGCGACCCGTACCGAGCGGACCGTCGTGTTCCCGGTCGGGATGCGGGAGATGCGCTTTTACGGACCGCATCCGGCGCCGGGGACCGAGGTGGGGTGCCTGGTGCGGATCACCTCGCTCACCGACGCCTTCCTGGAGGCCGACGTGCAACTCACGGCCGGGGGCGCGGTGTGGGCCGAGCTGTACGGCTGGCAGGACCGCCGGTTCGACAACGACCCGAAGACCCGGCCCGTCGAGCGCTTCCCTGAGCACCACACCCTGTCCGAGACCCGTCCGGGCGGCTGGCAGCTGCTGCACGAGCGGTGGCCTGACCTGGCGTCCCGCGAGCTGATCATGCGCAACTCCCTCGGTGGAGCGGAGCGTTCGCAGTACGCGGAGCACGCGCCGCGCGGGCGCCGGCAGTGGCTGCTGGGCCGGATCGCGGTGAAGGACGCGGTACGCCAGTGGCTGTGGGACCAGGGCGAGGGCCCGGTCTTCCCGGCGGAGCTGCGGGTGCGCAACGACGAGGCCGGCCGGCCCCATGTCACCGGCGTGCACGGGCGCGTCCTGCCTCCGCTGGACGTCTCGCTGGCCCACTGCGCGGAGGCGGGCGTCGCGATCGTCCGGCCGCACACGCCGGGCCCCGGCCCGGGGATCGACATCGAGGAGGTCACCGACCGCACCCCCGAGACCCTCGCCGCCGCCCTCGGCGAGGGCGAACTACGGCTGCTGCGCGGCCTGTCGGCCGGCTCCGGCGGCGCCAAGGCCCTGTGGTTCACCCGTTTCTGGGCGGCGAAGGAGGCCGTCGCCAAGGCGGAGGGCACCGGATTCGGCGGCAGGCCAAGGGACTTCACGGTGCTCGACGCGACACCGGCCGGCGACCGGCTGACCGTCGCCGGCCGCCTCGAACGCAGCTACACCGTGCACTGCGCACCGGCCGCCAACCCGCCCCGGCTGCCCGACCGTTCGTACGTGGTGGCCTGGACGACGGGACACCCGACCGCGAAGGAGTACGACGCCCGATGACACCCCCCACCCCCCGCACCCCCGTCACCGCCGACGAGAGGTCCGTCCTGGCCGATCTCACCGGCATGCTCACGCGACTCCTCCAGGACGAGTACGGCCTCGACGACATCGAGATCGACATGCAGACCACCTTCAACCGTGACCTGGAGCTGGAGAGCATCGACCTGGTCACCCTGGCCGGCCTGCTCCAGGAGCGGTACGGCGACCGGGTCAACTTCGCCGAGTTCCTGGCCGGCATGGAGTTCGACGAGATCATCGAACTGACCGTCGGACGGCTCGTCGAGTACGTCGTGACGAGTCTGAAGGCCGCGGAGGCGAGCTGAGTCATGGCGATGGTCGACACCGGCTCCGTCCGGTTGCACGTACAGCGGATCGGCCCCCGGCAGGGCCGGCCGGCCACCGCCACCGTGGTGCTGGTGCACGGTCTGCTCACCGACAGCCTGGCCAGCTACTACTTCACCGTCGCTCCGGCGTTCGCGGCCGCGGGCCTCGACGTGGTCATGTACGACCTGCGGGGCCACGGCCGCAGCGAGCGCCCCACCAGGGGCTACACGCTGGACGACAACGTCGACGACCTGGAGGCGCTGCTCGACCGGCTGGCGGTGACCGGACCGGTGCACCTGGTCGGCAACTCCTACGGCGGCACGATCGCCTTCGGGTACGCGGCCCGGCACCCCGAGCGGGCGGCGAGCGTCAGCCTCGTCGAGTCCGAACCGGCCACCGCCGCCTGGGCGGTGAAGCTCGGCGGGATCCTGGACCGGGTCGTGACCCAGCTCGCCCACAACGAGTCCGACGCGATCGCCTGGATCACCGCCCACCGCGGGCACAACACCGCCCGCTTGGCCAAGGGCGCGGCCCGGCTCGCCCGGGAGACCTCCCTCGGACGGGACATCCCGGCCAGCCGGGTGCTGACGGACGAGCAGATAGCCGCGGTGCGTTGCCCGGTGCTCGGTCTGTACGGCGCCGACTCCGATCTGGCCGAACTCGCGCCCTGGCTCCGGGCGGTGCTGCCGGACTGCCGGACCGTGGTGATCCCGGGACATGAGCACTCGGTCCTCGTGGAGGCCTCGGGGACGGTCGGCGGGCACATCCTGTCCCTCGTCGACGAGGCCGGGCGGGTGGCGGCGGAGGCGGCGGGATGAGCCGGTTCCTGTTCGTCGTGCCGCCGTTGGTGGGGCATCTCAACCCGGCCGTCGGCGTCGCCGCCGAACTCACCGCGCGGGGCCACCAGGTGGCGTGGGCCTGCGCCGATCCGGAGCTGGTCGGCCGGCTGGCGGGCCCAAAAGCCGGGGCGGTGTTCGCCTGCGGCGGGGCACCGCCCGGTGAGCGGCCCGCCGACCTGCGCGGTCCGGAGGCGCTGAGGTTCCTGTGGGAGTGGTACCTGCTGCCGCTCGCCGAGGCGATGGCGCCGGGCGTGCGGGCGGCCGTCGAGGCGTTCCGGCCGGATGTCGTCGTCGCCGACCAGCAGGCCTTCGCCGGCGCGCTGGTCGCGGAGCGGCTGGGCCTGCCGTGGGCGACCTCGGCGACCACCTCGGCCGAGTTCACGGATCCCCTCGCCGGGCTGCCCAAGGTCAGGGAGTGGCTCGACCGGCGGCTGGCCGGACTGCGGTCCGCGATCGGCGATCCGGCGGGCGAGGCCGACCCCCGCTTCTCGCCGCATCTCGTCCTGGCCTTCAGCACACCGGAGTTGGCGGGCGACGCGCACGGGGGTGTCCGCTGGGTGGGCCCGTCGATCACGGCCCGGCCCGCGTCCGCCGACTTCCCCTGGGAGTGGCTCGACGGCGGCCGGGCCACCGTGCTGGTCACGCTCGGCACCGCGAACACCGACGTCGGCGGACGGTTCCTCGAGGTCTGCCGGGATGTGCTGCGGGAGCGGGCCGACCGGGTGCAGGGCGTGCTCGTCGATCCGGGCGGCACGCTGGAGCCACGGGGCGACGACAAGGACGTGCTGATCCTGCCGTCGGTGCCTCAACTCGCCCTGCTGGAACGGTTGGAGAGGGGATCCGGCGCGGTGGTCTGCCATGCCGGGCACAACAGCGTGTGCGAGGCCCTCTGGCACGGGGTTCCCCTGGTCGTGGCCCCGATCCGCGACGACCAGCCGGTCGTGTCCGGACAGGTCACCGACGCGGGGGCCGGGGTGCGGGTGCGGTTCGGCCGGGTCACCGCGCGGCAGCTGGGCGCGGCGGTCGACTCCGTCCTGGACGAACCCGGATACCGCGCCGCCGCCGGCCGGATCCGTACGGCGTTCCGCGCCGCGGGCGGTCCGTCCGCCGCCGCGGCCCATCTCGAAGACCTCGCCAGGGAGTTCAGATGAGCGAAGAGAGCAAGCCCGCCGAGCGGATCGCCGAGGCGCGTCCCGCCTACCGGGCGGACATCGCCGCCGGCCTGGCCCGCTTCTTCGAGCCCCGCCGCACCACCTGCCCGTGGTGCGGCTCGGCAGCGCTGACCACCCGGCTGCGCACCACCGACCTGCTCCAGCACAAGCCGGGCCGCTTCGTCCTGGACCGCTGCGAGGGCTGCGGGCACACCTTCCAGAACCCGCGGCTGAGCGCCGAGGGCCTGGAGTTCTACTACCGGGACTTCTACGACGGGCTGGGCGAGAAGAAGCTCGGGGACACCTTCGGGGGCCGGACGAGGATGTACCGGGGGCGGGCCGGGTCGATGCTGCCGCACGACCCCGCGCCGAAGACCTGGCTGGACGTCGGCACCGGGCACGGTCACTTCTGCGCGGCCGCCCGGGAGGTGCTGCCCGGGACGACGTTCGACGGGCTGGACTTCACCGACGGTGTCGAACTCGCCGAGCGGGAGGGCCGGGTGGAACACGGCTACCGGGGCGCGTTCCCCGAGCTGGCGCCCGAACTCGCCGCCCGTTACGACGTGGTGAGCATGTTCCACTACCTGGAGCACAGCACCGACCCGGACCGCGAACTGCGCGCCGCGCACGAGACGGTGCGCCCCGGCGGGCATCTCCTCGTCGAGGTGCCGGACCCCGAGAGCCGCTACGCGCGGCTGCTGGGCCGCTGGTGGCTGCCCTGGCTCCAGCCGCAGCATCTCCACTTCGTGCCGGTGGCCAATCTGCGGGAGCGGCTCACCCGGCTGGGCTTCACGGTGGTGGCGGAGCAGCACGCCGAGCCGCACGACCCGGTCGACCTGCTGGCCGCCGTATGGCTGGCGCTGGACCACGCGGCGCCGCGCGACGACGCGCCGTGGCTGCCCGAGCCGCCGGGCGCGCTGCGCCGCACGCTGCGCGGGGCGCTGCTGGTCGCCGGGATTCCGGCGCTGATCGTGGGCACCCTGCTCGACCGGTTCGCGGTGCGTCCGCTGTCGCACCGGCTGGGCGTGTCCAACGCGTACCGGATCGTGGCCCGGCGCGACTGACGCGTGCGTGCGCGGGGGCCGCCGTGCTAGCTTTCGCGCCTGTCCCCATCATCAGGAATCCTGACGATGGACGGTGCCGCCCGACGAACGGAACCCGCATGTCCCTCCTGGCCAGACCGGCGGTGGCCACCCGCGCCGCCAAGACGATGCAGGGTCTCACCCGGCTGGCGAGCCGCCGCTCCGGCGGCCCCGGCTCCGCCGCCGACGGGCAGACCCGGTTCCCGGAGTACCCGCGCGCGGTGCGTGAGCTGACGGTGCCGACCTCCGTCGCCCCGGCGCCGGTCACGGTGTACGCGCCCCCGGCCGGGACGGCGACGCCCGCGCCCGTCCACGTCAACTTCCACGGTGGCGGCTACGTCGTGTCGATGCCGGAGCTCGACGACGGGCTCTGCCGGTGGCTGGCCGCCGAAGCGGGGGTGGTCGTGGTCAACGTGAAGTACGTCGTCGCCCCGCAGCACCCGTTCCCGGCCCCGCCGACGCAGGCCTTCGAGGTGGTGCGCTGGGTCGCCGAGCACGGCGCGGAGCACGGCTGGGACGGCGGGCGGCTCACCGTGGGCGGACAGAGCGCGGGCGGCGGACTCACGGCGGCCGTGGCCCGCCAGGCCCTGGAACAGGGCGGACCCGCGATCGCCCTCCAGGTGCTGCACTACCCGCCGCTGGACCTCGCGACCGGCGCGAAGGACAAGAAGGCGGCTGTCGCCAAGCCCATGCTGCGGCCCTGGATGGCCGAGATCTTCGACACGTCGTACGTGCCGGATCCGCGCGAGCGCGCCCACCGGTTCGTTTCGCCCGCCCATGCCTCCGACACCGCCGACCTGACGGGCATCGCCCCGGCGCTGGTCATCACGGCCGAGTACGACCTGCTCAGGAACGAGGCGACGCGCTACGCCGAGCGGCTGAGCGCGGCCGGGGCCCTCGTCGAGCACCACGACGTCACCGGAGCCGACCACGGCTACGACACCAAGGACGACGAGAGGGCCCGTGCCACCTACGCCCTGATCGCCCGCCACCTCAGGCAGGCGACCGGCTCCGGTACTTCCCAGGCCTCTTGAGAGGACCGGGACGCCGCGAGGCAGGGACGAGGCGAGGACGGAAGGGCGCATCCGCCGCACCGGACGCCACCCGGGTGGCCCGCAGACGTCGTCCGCCGCACCGGCGTGCCCGGCCACCCGCCCCTCCCCCGGTCGTCGCCCCGGGCAGCCACTGTCCCCTACCCAGCGGCTTCCGGCAGGGCGACGCCCAGCTTCTCGGCGCGCTCGGTCAGGTCGCGCCACACCTTGGGCGCCACCGGAACGCCCTTCTCCCCGCGGCCGGCGGCCACGGCGGCACTGCGCTCGCCGGGGTAGAACACGCCCTGCGCGCCGTCCGCGGCCGGGAGCCCCTTGAGCGTGTCCAGCGTGGCGTCCACGGACTCGGTGAAGGCGTCCGCGCCCCCGAAGGCGGCCGGGTCGACGGCGATGAGCAGGGCGTTCTGGCGGTGCTTGCGACCGGCCGGGTCGTCCGAGTGGAACGACGCGAAGATCGGCGCCCCCACGAGCACGCTGGTCAGCAGCTCGAAGGCGAGGGACATGCCGGAGCCCTTCGCCCCGCCGAGCGGGAGCGGCATGACCGCCTGCTCCGGGTCGGTGGTCGGGGTGCCGTCCTCGGTGGCGGCCGCGCCCTCGGGCAGCGGGGTGCCGCTCGCCTTCGCCTGCCGGATCCTGCCGAGGGCGATGGTGGCGGTGGCCATGTCCAGGAGCAGCGGCGCGTGCGCCGACGAGGAGTCGGTCGGGACGGCGATGGCGAGCGGGCTGGTGGCGACCGCCGCTCCCCTGACGCCGGTGTAGCCCATGTTCGGCATCCCGGCGACGAAGCCGATGCCGACCAGGCCCTGCTCGGCGATCTTCGACACGTAGTAGCCGATCGCGCCGGTGTGCACCGTGCGGCGTACGCCCACCGCGGCGATGCCGGTCGTCCTCGCCCTGGTCACGGCCTCGTCGGCGGCAGCGCTGAGGGCCACCGGGCCGGGGGCGCGGTCGGCGTCCAGGACGGCCGCGGCCGGGGTGCCGGACTCGAGCGTGATCCGGGCGTCGGCGTTGGCGACGCCCTTCTCCAGCAGGTCCAGGTAGGCGGGGACCCGGGCGATGCCGTGCGAGTCGACCCCGCGCAGTGCGGCCCAGACGAACACGTCGGCGGTGGTGCGGGCGTGTTCGGCGCTCAGGCCGCCCTTCTCGAGGAGGGCCGCGGAGAAGGTGCGCAGGTCCTCCGCGGGCACCAGGATCTTCGTGGGTGGGGTGGACATGGTGGCGGTGCCTCCTGGTTCAGCGGGTGACGAGGACGTCGACGACGGCGGTGGTGCCCTCCGCCACGGCCTTGAGGGCGCGCTCGAGGGCGGGCCCGAGCGCCTGTGAGGTGTCGACGGTCTCGGTGTGCATGCCGAACGGCTCGGCGAACTGGGCCAGTCGGGGCAGACGGTGCAGGTCGGTGCCGAGCCATTCGCCGGTCTCGGCGGCCGCTCCGTCGGGATAGAACCTGCGGTGGTTGAGGTTCATCGACTTGTAGACGCGGTTGTTGAACACCACGATCAGCAGCGGGAGTTCGTACGCCTTGCTCGCGTCGTACGACGGGACGACCGGGTTGTAGGTGAACGCGCCGTCGCCGATGGTGAGGACCACCGGCCGTTCCCCGGCGGCGAGTTTGACGCCGAGCGCGACCGCGATGCCCTGGCCGAGGCCACCCTGTACGTAGAAGTACGAGTCGGGGTCGGCCGTGCGCAGGTGCCGCTTGACGACGCGGCTGTGGGTGATGGTCTCGTCGACGACGATGCCGTCCGCGCCGTCGAGCAGCTCGCGCAGGGTGGCGGCGACCAGCACCGGGTCGACGCCCTCGGTCCGCTGCTGAGCCCTGGCCCTGGCCTCGGCGTCGGCGACGGCGGCCTGCTCGGCGGCGTGCCGCTCGTCCTGCGCGGTGCGCCGTACGGCGACGGCGGCCTCGTCGAGATCCTTCGCCCGCTTGGCGAGCTGGCGCAGGGTGTTGGCGACGTTGCCTTCCAAGTACCTGTCGGCGAACAGGACCTGGTAGACGACGTGCGGGCGCTGCGGCACCTCGTCGATGACGACGACCTGTGCCTTCGAGGGGCGGCGCGACGGCGGGTAGAACGGGGCGCGGCAGTTGACGAGGAGGATGAGGTCCGCCTCGTCCATCCACGGACCGATGTCGCTGCCCGCGTGCAGCGGGTGGGTGCGCGGGAAGTTGCCGCACACCGCGGAGTCCGGCTCGACGACCGGGATGTTCCAGGCCTCGGCGAAGGCGACGAGGGCCTCGAAGCCGCCCGCCTCACGGCCGGCGGTCTCGGTGACGACGACCGGGTTCCTCGCCTCGCGGATCAGCTGGGCGACCGGGTCGACCTCCTCGGGCGAGCTGTGCGTGGAGCCCGGCGGCACGAGGGGCTTGGCCTCGCGGCCGTCCCACTCCTCCAGCAGGATCTCCAGCGGGACGTTGAGGTACGCCGGGCCCGCCGGGGCCCGCCAGGCCAGCTCTGCCGCCCGCGTGACCATGGTGGGCAGGGTGTGGACGCTGGCGGCCTCGGTGGACCACTTGGTGAACGGGGTCGCGACGCCGTGCGGGCCGCCCACGATGGACAGGTTCCGGTACCACTGGCCGCCCGGATCCTGCCCGGGGCCGTCGCCGTAGGTGGTCGACTCCGAGGAGCTGACCACCATCGGGACGCCGGCGAGCAGCGCCCCGTGGACGGCCATCGAGCCCTGGAGCAGGCCGGGGGCCGCGTGCAGCAGCACGCCCTGCGGCCGGCGGCTGACCAGGCCGTAGCCGGTGGCCATGCCCACGGCGACGGTCTCGTGGGTCAGGTCCAGGTACCGCGGGCAGGGCAGTCCGTCCCGGTGGCGCCGGGCGAGGGACTCCCATACCGGGGCCCACTCGGACCCGGACGAGCAGAACAGGTAGTCGGCGCCGACGGCGTTGAAGGCGGTGACGAGAGCGTCTCCGCCGTCGGCGCCCGGTGAGCTGGTGGTGTCGGTCATCTCGCGTGGTTCCTCAGCCCTCGATCGGCCAGTTCAGGACCTCGGAGATACCGCGGCCCATGATCCACTCCAGCTCCTCGGGCGTGAAGTCCCAGTGCTTGGTGAACTGCTCGATGGTGTCGGTGTAGGTGATGCCGTGGCCCAGCAGGCGGGTGATGTCGGTGCCGTAGAAGCAGCGCTGCGGGCCCATCCTGTCGACCATCTCGCGCACGTACTTCTGGATGTTGTTGTTCGGGAACGGCTGCGTCGAGTAGCCGGGCAGCGCGGACACCTTGACGTAGATGTTCGGGTGGGCCGCGAGGTCCGCGGTCTCCGCGACCCAGTATCCGATCGCGTCGTCGACGCAGCGGGCCATGATGCCCATGTGGTCGATGATGATCTTCAGCTCGGGGTGCTTGGCGGCGATCTCGCCGAGCTCACGCTTCCAGATCGGGGCGTGGACCATGGTGGGAATGCCGAGCTCCGCTGCGACGGGCCAGTACCAGTCGTTGGTGCCGTCGATCATCCAGTTGCGGTCCTGGGGCCGGTGGAAGGTCAGCCGCGTGCCCTTGATGTGCGGGTTCTGCGCGAAGTCCGTCAGCATGGCCTTGCCCTCTTCGGGCTTGTTCTGCGGGATGCGGGCCATGATGCCGAAACGGTCCGGGTGCGCCTCACAGGCTTCCAGGGCGTAGTCGATGCGGTCGCCCTCCCAGGACGGCGGCAGGATCAGCGCGCGGTTCACGCCGGCCTCGTCCATCAGCTCGAGGGCCTCCTCGTAGGAGAAGGGGTCCTCGCGGTGGCCGTTGAGGCGGATCCGCTCCCGGGCGCCCGGGACCCAGGGGCGGTCCGGGGTCTCTTCCAGCCAGATGTGGATCTGCGTGTCGACGACGAACATGTCCCGTACTTCTTTCTCTCGGTAGGGCACGTGGTGAGGCGTTGCGGAGGGAACGCTAGGGGGCCGCAACGGCCTTGCGGAGCCCCTGGGAGCGCAAGCTGTTGTTGCGTGAAAGTGCGCTGTTCGCAGGGCACTTTCAGGTTGCGCGAGCGGTCGTCGAAAGCGGTTTCCGAGCCTGTTTTTCGCAGCCGGCTTCGCAACGTGTTTCTCAGCCGCTGCCGGAAGCGCGGTCGAAAACGGCTTCGACGATGTGCTCGGCGATCGCCATGGAGGCCGTGGCGGCCGGCGAGGGCGCGTTGCGGACGGCGGTGACCCGGCCCACCCGATGGATACGGAAGTCGTCCACGAGGGTGCCGTCCCGGTCCAGGGCCTGGGCGCGCACGCCCGCCCCGCCGCGTACGACGTCGTGGACACCGACCGCGGGGACGTACAGACCCGCGTCCTTCATGAAGGCCGCCGCCGAGAACGACCCGCGGTACTCCTTGATGCCCGTACGCCAGTGCTGGGCCGCCATCTTCCAGGCGCCGGGGTAGGCGGCGAGGCCGAGCAGGTCCTTCGGGGAGATCCGAGTGCGGGTGTACCCCTCCCTGGCCAGGGCCAGGACCGCGTTGGGGCCGACCTCCACCGAGCCGTCGACGCGGGGCGTGAAGTGGACGCCGAGGAACGGGTAGCGGGGGTCCGGCACCGGGTAGATCAGGCCCCGCACCAGGTCCGTCCGCTCCGGCCTGAGCAGCATGTACTCGCCCCGGAACGGGACGATCCGTGGTTCCCGCCGGTCCTGTGCGAGGCCGGCCACGGCGTCGGAGTGCAGGCCCGCGCACAGGATCAGCCGGTCCACACGCACCCGCTCGCGCCGCGGTCCGGAAGCCACCTCGATGCCGCCGGGCACCTCGGTGAGGGAGGTGACCGGGAAGCCCGTCCGCACCTCTCCCCCGGAGCCGACCACGTCGTCGGCGAAGGCACGGGCGATCGCCGGGTAGTCGGTGATCGCGGTGCGCGGGGAGTACAGGGCCGCGACACCCCCGGCGTTCGGCTCGATCTCCCGGATCTCCTCGCGGGAGACCTTCCGCAGGTCGGGCACATGGTTGTTCCTGGCCCGGTCGTAGAGGGCGTTCATCCGGCCGAGCTCGTCCTCGCGGACCGCCACGACCAGTTTGCCGATCTCGCGGTACGGCAACTCGCGGTCCTGGCAGTACGCACGCAGCAGGGCCACGCCCCGCACCGTCAGCTCGGCCTTGAGACTGCCGGGCGTGTAGTAGATGCCGGCGTGCACGACACCCGAGTTGTGGCCGGTCTGGTGGAGCGCGACCTCGCGCTCCTTCTCGAGGACCACGACCCGGGTGCCTGGCCTGCTCAGGGCGATCTCGCGGGCCGTGGCCAGACCCACGATGCCGGCGCCGACGATGCCGATCGTCTCGTCAGCCATCGAACGCCTCCTCTCTCTTGTCCGCTGCTCCCGATCGTCAGCCGCCGAAGTGCACGGCGACCGTCTTGACGCGCGTGGAGAAGCGCAGGACTTCCTCGCCCTGCTCCTTGTAGGCCGTGCCGGAGTCGTGGAACCCGCCGAAGGGCAGGTGGACGTCCCAGCCGGTGGTGGTCGAATTGACCGCGACCTGTCCGCACTCGGCCTCGTCGACGAAGCGGTGGGCGCAGGCCAGGTCGCGGGTGAAGACGGCGGCGGCGAGACCGAAGCCGGAGTCGTTGACCGCCTCGACGGCCGCGTCGAAGCCGGCGACCGCCCGCAGGACGAGGACCGGCCCGAAGACCTCCTCGCGCCAGATCGCCGTCTCGGGGGTGACGTCCCCGAGCACGGTCGGCTGCACATAGCAACCGTGGGCGCGCTCGCCCTCGGTGTCCGCGTGGCCGCCGGTGAGGACCGTTGCGCCCTGCTCGACCGCCCCGGCCAGGTCGGCGAGGACGCTGTCGCGCTGCTTGGCGCTGGACAGCGGGCACAGCGTGGTCGCCGGGTCGCTGCCCGGGCCGACCTTCAGCCGCTCGACCTCGGCGACCAGCAGCCGGGTGAACTCCTCGTACACCGGCCGCTCGACGACGACCCGGCTGGTTGCGGTGCAGCGCTGGCCCGCCTGCCCGAACGCAGCCGCCACGACGGCCTTCGCGGCGGCCGGCAGGTCGGCGTCCTTCAGCACCACCGAGGCGTTCTTGCCGCCCAACTCGCCCTGGAAGCGCACGTTACGGTCGGCGAGACGGCGTCGAATGCGGTTACCGACGGCGTTGGATCCGGTGAAGGTGATACCGACGATCCGCGGGTCGTCGAGGAGGGCCTCCTCGATCTCGGCGGTCCGGCCGGTCACCACGTTCAGCACGCCCGCGGGCAGTCCGGCGTCGTGCAGGGCGCGGGCGAAGTGCAGGCCGGAGACCGGGGTCTCGGTGGCCGGCTTGAACACGGCCGCGTTGCCGGTCGCGAGCAGCGGGGCGAGCTTGCGGGCGGGCGTGATCAGCGGGTCGTTCCACGGGCTGATCACCAGGATCACGCCGATCGGCTCGCGCTGGGTGTGGGTGCGGTGGTGGGGCCGTACGTCGTGCAGGAGGGTGCCGTACCCCTGACGGGCGAGACCGGCGTAGTACTCCAGGAAGTCGGCGGCCTTGAGGGTCTCGCCGGTCGCCTCGGTCAGGGTCTTGCCGTTCTCCGCCGTCACGTCGGCGGCGATCTCCTCGACCCGTTCGCGGATCAGCCGGGCCGCGTCGGTGAAGATCCGGGCCCGCTCGAAGGGGCTGGTGCGCTTCCAGACGGCGAACCCGCGCTCGGCGTGGTCGAAGGCACGGGTGACGTCCTTGGCCGTGAGGGCCGGAACGCGGGCGACGGGGGTACGGACGTCGGCGGGGTCGAGGACGTCGATCCAGTCGGCGCTCGCCACCCACTCCCCGCCCACGAGGGTTTCCAGGGTACGCATGTCGGGTCACTTCCTTTGTCGGCCAGGGTGCGGACTGTGACAACACACCACGTCAGGGCGGTGCCGCCAGCCCCGTGGCAGCAGGCATTGGTTGCGTCGCGCGCGGGTGGGCGCGAGCCTGATCCATGCTGGAATCGGCGGGCCGGAGGCCTGACAGCGGTCTCCGCCGACCCGCCGAGGAGAACCGGACATGTCCTACGCCGTCGTCGCCCACTACCGCTGCGACCCCGCCGACGAGAGCGCCGTCCGCGCCGCGCTGCTCCAGGTGCGCGAGCACACCCGTGCCGAGCCGGCGAACGAGGGGTACGAGGTGCACGCGGTCGAGGGGCAGCCCGGCGGCTTCCTGCTGTACGAGCGGTACGCCGACCGGGCCGGGTTCGAGGCGCACAAGGCGGCCGAGCACTTCCGGAAGCTGATCGTGACGACCGTGTGGCCGCTGCTGACGGACCGGACGGTCACCTTCGCCGAGGCGCTGTAGGGCAAGGCGCTGTACGGGCATGGTGCCGTGCCGTGAGGCGTGGTGCCGTACGGCGTGGGCCGGGCAACTCCCGTGAGTTGTCCGGCCCTTGTCCGCCGCGGTCAGAACTCGTTGCCCCACACGTAGCGGGCGACCGTCTCCACCAGCACGATCTTCCTGCGCTGCTCCTCCGTGGTCAGCAGCGGCCGGCTCGCCACGTCGGCGAAGCCCCGGGACGGCGACACGGCCGCGTCCTCGAGGTCCTTGAACTCGCCGACGGCGTCGATGCGGGCCATCACCGTGTCGATGTCCTCGAGTTCGGGCACCGTCGCGTCGACCACGCCCAGGCAGACGTCCCGGTCCTCCGGCAGCGCCCGGACGAGGTCCAGCTCGGCGTCGGTGCCCTGGTCGAAGGGCAGGATCCAGCGGTCGGCCGGTACCGCGCCGTACAGCCGCTCGGCGCGCGCCCGGTCCACGGCCCCGGGGGCGGCGAAGCCGGGGGCGACCCCGATCCGTACGCCCTCGGGACGCTCGTCGAGGCGTACGGCGAGGGCCTCGACGGCGAGGGCGTCCTCGAAGGACAGGGCGCCCGGGTCGGCCGGGTCAGTCGCCAACTGGCCCAGCAGCAAAGGATTGTTGAGCTGGATCAGGCGTACGCCCTTCGCCACCAGCAACTCGATCTCCGCCTGGATGATCTCCGCGAGGGCCTCGCCCAGTTCGCGCGCGGAGGACACCCCGAGGCCGGGGCGGTAGGTGGTCGCGGCGAGGTACGCCGGAGAGGGCAGCGAGGCCTTCGGCGCGATCACCGTCAGCGCGGTGAGCCGGTCGACCCGGTCGGCGAGCAGCGGGCCGTTCGCCTTGGGCAGGGACTCGGCGACCCAGCCGACCAGACCGTCCGCGCCGACCTCGTCGGTACGACGGAAACCGGTCACGGCGTCGAGGACGGCGCCGCGGAAGTCCTCGCGGGGGAAGTCGCCGTCGGTGACGACGGTCGAGCGGAGCCGGCGCTGGAGGACGACCGCCTCCTCGACCGCCTTGCGTTCGGCGGCCTCCCGTGCCTCCGGGTCGCCGGCCGCGCGGGCGGCGACCAGCTCGGCGGGGCGGACCAGGCTGCCGTGGTGGTCGATGCGGTAGTTGAACGTGTCCGCCATGGGTCACGCGTCCTTTCCGGGCCCGGCCGGGCCGCCCGCGACGCCCCAGGCGGCGAACTCCAGCTCGTAGCCGAGGGAGGCGAGTACCTCGTCGGCGATGGTCTGGTCCTCGTCCGCGGTGCCGCCGGCGATGCCGAGGCCGCCGATGATCTCGCCGTCCTTCTTGATGGTGACGCTGCCCTCGGCGGCCATGATCGGCAGCGCCGCGCCCGGCAGCTGGGAGAGCTGGGCGAAGAAGACGGGCTGGCTCTCCTGCCACTTCTTCAGCATCTTGCCGGGCCGTTGCATGACGGCCGCGGTGTACGCCTTGGCGCGGGCGATGTCCGGGGTGAGGGGGCGGGCCCCGTCCGGACGGCGGATGGCGATGGGGAAGCCGCCGGCGTCCACGACGGCGACGCTCACCGCCTTGCCCACGGCCCGGGCCCGCTGGGTGGCGGCCTCGATGATCTCCTCGGCGGCGGCCAGGGTCAGGCTGCTCATGCTGCTTCCTTCGGTGCGGTGAGAGTGCGGCGCAGACGGGCGACGGCCTCGTTGTAGGCCTGGGGCGTCTCCCAGTACATGGAGTGCGGGGCGCCCGGGACGATCTCCAGGTGCGATCCGGCGAGCAGTTCGTGGGCGCGGGTCACCGTCTTGACGCTCAGCACGGCGTCCTTCTCGCCCGCGAGGAAGGCGACCTTGACGCCCGAGGCATCGATCTCCTCCAGGGAGGGGCCGTCGGTGTCGAGGTTGCGCAGGTCCTGCATCCTGGCGACGTTGAAGGTGCCCATCTGCTGGAACAGGAAGGTGAGATCGGCGCGCTCGCGCTGGAAGGGCTTGGTCAACAGCCGGTCGATGACCGGGAGTTTGACGGCCTCGGCGCGGTCGGCGGCGGCCAGCTCCGTCAGCTCCGGGTGGCTGATCCCGCCCAGCGAGTGGCCGAGGACCACGGAGGAGACGCGCTCGGGGCGCAGCAGGCCGGCGCGCAGGGCGGCGACGGAGCCGATGGACTGGCCGACCAGCATGACGTCGGTCAGGTCCTCCTGGTCGAGGACGGCGACGACGTCACCGGGGAAGTCCTGGCCGTCGAACTCCGCCATGGACGAGTCGGACTTGCCGAAGCCGCGCAGGTCGAGGGTGACCACGGTGAACTCGTCGCGCAGCGCGGCGACCTGCTGCCACCAGGCGGCGTGGTGGCCGCCGCTGCCGTGCACGAACAGGATCGCCGGACCGCTGCCGTGGCGTTCGTAGTAGAGGGAGGTGCCGTCGGAGTCGGCGAGGGGCATGGGAGGGAACTCCTCAGCGTGGGCGATCAGTTGGGGCGCTTGGCGTGGTACACGAGCTCGATCATGGTGTGGTCGGGGTCGTGGATGTAGCAGAACCTCGACTGGTTCTCGGGGCGCTGGACGGGCCGGGTGTGCCGGATGCCCAGCTCACCGAGGTGCGCCAGGAAGTCGTCCCAGTCGTCGACCTCGACGGCGAAGTGATAGGGCGCCATGCGCTCCATCTCCTCGACCGGGGTGAAGTGCAGGTCGAAGTTGCCGCGGGTCATCAGCACGACCCGGGTGTTGGACTTGGGCATGATCCGCTTCATGCCGAAGACCTTCGTGTACCACTCGGCGGTGCGGTCGGGGTCGGTGGTGGGGAAGTTGACGTGGTGGATGTAGCGGGGTTCCGCGCTCATGACTGGTGGTTCCCTTCGAGGTGAACGGGGTTGGACAGCACACCGATGCCGCTGATCTCGATCTCCACGGTGTCCCCGGGCTCGATCCGGCAGGTCGACTCGGCGCCCATCCACAGCACGTCCCCGGGCCGCATGGTGATGTGCTTGGTGATCTCGACGATGAAGTCGAAGGGGTCGAAGACCATGTCGCCGGTGGGGAACGAGGCCCGCTCCGCGCCGTTGACCCGCAGGGTGGTCGTCTGTGCCAGGGCGTCGACGTCGGTCTCGATCCAGGGCCCCATCGGCTTGAAGGTGTCGCTGTTCTTGCTGCGCCAGAAGGTGCGGTCCCGGTGCTGCCAGGTGCGGGCGCTGACGTCGTTGCCGATGGTCCAGCCGAAGACCGACTCGCGGGCCTCCTCGTAGGAGGCGTGCCGGATCGTGCGGCCGATGACGGCGACCAGTTCGGGCTCGGCCTCGAACCGCCCCTCGACCTCCAACGGCTTCACGATCGGCGAACGGTGACCGGTGAGCGCGTTGTTGGCGCGGTAGCCGACCTCCGGGCGGTCCGGCAGGACGGCGGCCGGGTTGCCGAGCCGGGCGGCGTGCTCGATGTGCCGGGGGTAGTTCAGGCCGACCGCGTAGAACACGGGCGGGACGACGGGCGGCAGCCAGTCGGCCGTGTCGCGGCGGACGGTTGCGACGACCTCGGGATCGCCTTCCAGGGGGGAGCCGGACAGCAGCTCGACGTCCGTCTCCCCCACCCGGCCCCACCGCACCCGTCCATCGACCGAGAGCCGTGCGTACCTCATGGCGCCAGCTGGTGGGAGACGCGCTTGGTGACCAGGTAGGCGTCCAGCGCCTCGGGCCCGCCCTCCCGGCCGTAACCGCTGTCCTTGACGCCGCCGGAGGGCGCCTCGTGGACGGAGCCGCCGCAGTGGTTGAGGGAGAGGATCCCGGCCTCCAGCTCGGCGGACAGCTTCTCGGCGGTCGCGGCGGAGTCGGTGAACCCGTAGGCGGCGAGGCCGTACGGCAGCGCGTTCGCGGCTCCGAGCGCCTCGTCGAGGTCGCTGAACGGCACGATCGGCGCGATCGGCCCGAACGGCTCCTCGTGCAGCAGTTCCGCGTCCTCGGGTACGTCGGTCAGGACGGTCGGCGCGAAGAACCAGCCGGGCCGGTCGGGCCGCTCACCGCCGGTGAGGACCTTGGCGCCGCGCGCGACGGCGTCGGCGGTGAGCCGCTCCAGGGACTTCAGCCGGCGTTCGTTGGCCAGCGGGCCCATGGTGGTGCCCGGCTCGAGACCGTCACCGACGACCACCGCCTCGGCGGCCTTCACGAACTCGGCGGTGAACTCCGCCACGAGGCTCTCGTGGACGAGGAAGCGGCTCGGCGAGGTGCAGACCTGGCCGGCGTTGACGAACTTCGCCCGGGCGGCCTTGCGGGCCGCCCGCACCGGGTCGGCGTCCGCGCAGACGATCACCGGGGCATGGCCGCCGAGTTCCATCAGCGACGGCTTCATGACCTGGCCCGCCTGCGCGGCCAGCAGCTTGCCGACCGGCACCGAGCCGGTGAAGGCGACCAGCCGGACCACCGGGGAGGCGATCAGGTGGGCGGAGACCTCGGCGGGCTCACCGAAGACGAGGTTCAGCGCTCCGGCCGGGAGCCCCGCGTCGGTGAAGCAGCGCACCAGTTCCATGGCGGTCGCCGGGGTCTCCTCGGAGGCCTTGATGACGATCGAGCAGCCGGCGGCGAGCGCGGCGGAGATCTTGCGCATCGGGCCGCCCGCCGGGAAGTTCCACGGCACGAAGGCGGCGACCGGGCCGATCGGCTCACGGCGGACGGTCAGCACCGTGCCGGGCTCGGCCGGGATGATCCGGCCGTAGGCGCGGCGGGCGTCGTCGGCGTGCCAGCGCAGGGTGCCGGCCACCCGGCGGGCCTCGCCGGTCGCCTCCGCGAGCGGCTTGCCCTGCTCCAGGGTCATGATCCGCCCGACCTCGGCGGCCCGCTCGGTCAGCAGGTCGGCGGCGGTGTGCAGGATGTCGGTGCGCTCGGCCACGGGCGTCGCGCGCCACACCTTGAAGCCCGCCGCGGCGGCTTCGAGCGCGCGGTCCAGGTCGGCGGGGGCGGCCAGGGGAACTTCCCCGATCACCTCCTCGGTGGCCGGGTTCACGATCGGGGCGGTACGTCCGGTGCCGCCCTGGCACCACTCGCCCGCGATGTGGAGGCGGACGGCGGGGTAGCCGTGGTCGGTGGTCATGGGTGGGTGCCCTCTCAGGCTGGAGAGTCGATGAGGCGGGAACGGCTCAGGAAGCGGTGGTGGCGTCCTGGTCGCGGTTCGTGCGCAGCGCCCAGATGTGGTGCGGCGGGGTGGTCTCGTGGACGCGGGTCTCGTAGGTGTCGTCGACGCGGTCCATGTCGGCGGCGTACTCGACGCGGCCCCCGCACGGGGCGTGCAGGAAGCGGAAGACGTTCGAGCCGACGGTGTGGCGGCCGAGCCGGCGGGCCTCCCGCCAGCCCCTCTCGATCATGTGGTTGCCGCCCTCGATGACGTCGTCGAAGCCGGGCACCTCGTAGGCGATGTGGTTGACGCCCGCCCGGTCCGGGCGATGGCACAGCAGCATGGTGTGCTGGTCGTCGTCGCCCGGGGCCTGCATGAAGACGCCCATCGGCTCCACGATGTCGGTCGGCCGGAATTCGAGGACGTCGGTGTAGAAGGCGACGGCCTCGTCCTTGCCCGCCTTGGCGATGTTCAGCGCCACATGGCACATGCGCAGCGGGTACGCGCGCGTGAGCGGCTCCAGAGCGGTGTTCCACCGGTTGACGCCGCCCGTCACGTTGACGGGACGGGGATCGACGGTGACCGGCTTCGGCCGGGCGAGGGTGAGGCCCACGCCGAAGCCGCTGAGGTCGACGGTGTGGAAGACGCCGTCGGCGCTCTCGCGCACCGTGCGCCGTCGGCCGGCGGCCGCGGCCAGGCGGGTCAGCTCCTCCCGGGTGTCGACGCCCCAGACGACCTCGCGCAGGGTGGGTCCGTCCTCCACGGGCGGGGGCAGCAGGGGGCTCGGGGCGGTGTCGAGGTGGAGTGTCTGCCCGGTGAGGGTCTCGAACACGGCGTGTTCTTCGGTCCGCTCCACCAGGAACAGGCCGAAGTCCTCGAAGAACCTGACGCATTCGTCGAGGTCGTCGATGCCGTAGGTGACCGATTCGATTCTCTGGATTCCCATGGATTCCTCGTTTCCGGGTCGCCTGGTGAGCGTAGGTTTGGGGTGGCCGGGGTCTCAATGGCCCCGCCTCCACCAAATGCGCAACTCTTGGTTGCGCCTGCCGTTGGGGCTACCGGATCGCGGGAATCGGGTTCTGCGAGAACCATTCGGAGAGAAAGTCCAGGAACACGCTGATCTTGCGCGGGGTGTCCTGTCCGGGGCCGTAGATGGCGTACAGCGGACGGTCGGGTACGGCGAGTTCCGGCAGCAGCACCTTCAGGGCACCGGAGACGAGGTCGTCGTAGGCCGGGCGCTGCGGGAGCAGGGCGATGCCCCGGCCGTGCACGGCGGCCTTCTGAAGGGCCAGGTAGGAGTTGGACGAGAAGGCGATGTTGCGGATCTTGTGCAGGGTGCTCGCGTGGCCGTGGCCGATGCGCCAGACCGGGTCGTTGACGTGCACCAGGCAGTCGTGGCCCGCGATGTCGTTGGGATGCGCGAGACCGCCCCGGCGTTCGATGTATTCCGCCGAGCCGCACAGCACGAACGGCAGGGAGGAGATCTTCTTCAGGCGGACGCTGGAATCGCGGAGATCGCGGGTGTGGAAAGCGACGTCGAATCCACTGTCCAGGAAATCGTAGGTACGGTCGGACATGCCGCCGAGTTCGAAACGGACCTGAATCTTCGGATGGGCCGCTGAAAATGCGGCGATCGCGTCGCCCAGGTCCAGGCTGCCTATCCATTTCGGACAGATGATGCTGAGGGTGCCTTCGGCCCGGTCGTGCGAGTCGGCGAGTGCCGCGTCCTGCGCGTCGATCTCGTCGAGGATGCGGGCGGCGAATTCCGCGTACCTCAGCCCCGGCTCGGTGAGGCTCACCGAGCGGGCGGTGCGGTTGACCAGGCGGACCCCCACCTGTCGTTCCAGCTCGGCCACATGCCGTGAGACCAGTGACCCGGAGGAGCCCAGTTTCTTGGCGGCTCCGTTGAAGCTTCCGGCCTGAGCGACAGTGACGAAACTGTGCATCAGCAGCAAGCGGTCCATGTTTCCTCCGATTGCGGCTCCCGCCCGCGGCGTCGAGAACGGGAGCATTCCTGCGGCTCGGGACAACCGGGCGCCGGCAGGCACCGCTTCCCGGTGGGGCCCTCACTTCGGGCAGTACTGGGGTGCCTCGCTCAGGTTGTCCTCGGTCACCAACAGAAGAGGAATGTTGGCAATCTTGTCAACCTTTTCTTTGTTCAGGAGCCCGACGGCGTTCTTCACGGCCGTCTCGCCGATCGTCTTCGCCGAGTTCGCGACGGTGGCCGAGAACTCGCCGTTCTTGACGGCGGCCAGGCCCTCGTCGGTCCCGTTCGCGGTGACGATCTTGACGTCCTTCGCGCCGGCGGCGTCGAACGCCTTGCGCACGGCGAAGGCCATCTCCTCGTTGGCGACGAACGCGTAGTCCAGGTCGGGATGGGCCTGGATCATGTTCTCCGCCACGTCCTGGGCCTTCGCGGGATTGAACATGCCCGGCTGGTTGGCGACGACCTTCGCCGTGGCCGGGAGGGCGCTCTTGAAGCCGCCCACCAGCAGGTCCGAGGCCGCGCCCGGAGCCCCGGCCACGATGCCGACCTGCACCTGCTCGGTGCCCGCGTCCTGGGCGATCCAGCCCGCGTCGAGGCTGCCGACCTTCTTGAGGTCGACGACGGCCGCGCCGAGGATGTCGTCGGCGTCACCGGTGGACACGGAGGTCAGATAGATCGGTATGCCCGAGGCCTTCGCCTTGGCGATGTCACCCTTGAGCGCGTCGACGTTGACCGTCTGCACGATCAGCGCGCTCACGTTGCGGGAGATCATGTCCTCGATGTTGGACAGCTCGGTCCCGGCGTTCTGGTGGGAGTTGGCCGTGTAGACCTTCGCTCCCGCGGTCTTCGCCTGGCCCTCGACGGCTTTCTGGAGACAGCTGTGGAAGTTGGTGTCGCCACCGTTGACGAAGCCGAGGGAGACGCTGTCGGCACTGCCGCTGCCGCTGTCGCCGTTGCCGCAGCCGGTCAGCACCAGGGTGGAGCCGGTGACGGTGGCGAACAGTGCCCTGCGCGAACGGGCGGAGAGTCTCATGGTGACGCCTTTCAGGACGAGGCAGGAACGAGAGGGAAGGTCAGTGACGCGCCGAGCCCGAGCGGGCCTTGTGCATCTCGTTGGCGATGGCCGCGACGAGCAGCACGGCGCCGACGGAGACCGGCTGGTAGTTGCTGGAGAAGTCCAGGAGGTTCAGCGCGTTGGCCACCACACCGAGCAGCACCAGGCCGAGAGCGGTGCCGATGACGGTGCCGTGCCCGCCGGCCAGCGAGGTGCCGCCGATCACCACCGCGGCGACCACGGCCAGTTGAAGCGAGAGGCCGGCGGTGCCGCCGGGGCTGGAGGAGCCGAGGCGGGACAGCAGCATCAGGCCGGCGAGTCCGGAGAGGGTGCCGGTGAGGCCGTACAGGGTGAGCTTGCGGGCGGTGACGTTGATGCCGCTGAGGCGGGCCACGTGCTCGTTGCCGCCGATGGCGAAGGCGTCCCGGCCGAACACCGTGAACCGCATGACGAGCGCCGTCACGATCAGCACCAGGACGGCGACGATCAGCAGATACGGCACGCCGAGCACCTTGTCGTTGCCGAGGGCGGACATCCGGGTGCCGATGGAGATGGTGGAGCCGTCGTGGACCAGGAGCGCGACGCCGTCGAGCAGGGTGGCCGAGGCCAGCGTCACGACGAACGGCGCCACATTGGTGAAGGTCACCACCAGCCCGTTGACGAGTCCGATGGCGGTGCCGAGCAGCAGCGCGACGACGACGGCGTAGCCGGTGGGCTGGCCGTCGGCGAGCAGTTTCGCCGACACGGCTGCCGTGACGGCGACGTTGCTGCCCATGGAGAAGTCCATGCCGCCCGCGGTCATCAACAGGGTGAGCCCCGCGGCGAGTACGGCGTTGACGCTCACCTGGCTGAGGATGTTGACGATGTTGCGGTCGGTGGCGAACGTCTCGCTCTGCGCGGCGGTGAACACCACGACGAGGACGAGCACGGCGATCAGCCCGGCGTGCGGCACATCGCGCACCTTGCCCAGGGTGAAACGGGACTTGGGCGCCTCGGGCGGGACGGACACACCAGGGGCATCGGAAAGTGTCTTGACGCTCACTGCGCTTGTCCTCCGAGGGCCGTGGCGACGAGTTCGTCGCGGGTGATGGCGGTGATGTCGTGTTCGGCGACCGTGCGGCCGGCGCTCACGACGACGACCCGGTCGGCCAGCCGCATGACCTCCTCGGCGGAGGAGGAGGCGAGCAGTACGGCCACTCCCCGGGAGGCGAGGTCGTCGAGGAGGGTGTGGATGTCGGCCATGGCCGCGATGTCCACGCCGTTGGTGGGGTCCTCCAGGAAGCACGCGGCCGGTGAGGTCTCCAGCCACTTCCCGAGCAGCACCTTCTGCTGGTTGCCGCCCGACAGCGCGCTCACCGGCGGGTTCCCGGCCAGCGCCCTGACTCCGTAGCTGTGGCGCAACGGGGCGGCCCGGCGGGCCAGTTGGCCGCGCCGGTGCAGACGCCGGCGCGCGAACCGGTCGTCGGCGAGCATCAGGTTCTCGTCCAGCGACATGCCCGGGACCAGACCCAGGGCGCGGCGGTCGCCGGTGACACAGCGCAGCCCGCTGGCGAGCGAGGCCGGGACCCGGCCGAAGGGCACGGCCCTGCCGTCGACATGCAGATCGCCGCTCTCCGGGCGCTGCCGTCCGGACAGCAGGTCGAACAGCCGGGACTGGGCGTCCCCGGCGGGCCCGAGGACGGCGACGATCTCGCCCCTGCGCACCTCGACGGTGAAGTCCCGGATGGCCCGCCCCTGACTCAACCCCCTTACCGCGAGGCCGACTTCGTCCTTCGGCGTGGGACGTTCGGGGCGGGTGGAGACGACGTCCCGGCCGACCATGGCGCGCACCAGTCCCGCGTCGTCCAGCTCGGCGGCGGGCGCGCTCGTCACGACGGCCCCGTCCCGCAGCACCGTGAGGCGGTCGGCGACGGCCATGACCTCGTCGATGTAGTGCGAGATGTAGACGACGGCGACGCCCTCGTCGCGCAGGGTGCGCACCAGGGCGCGGATCCGGTGGGCGTCCTTGGCGCTCAGACACGCGGTCGGCTCGTCCAGGATCAGCACGCGGCCGCCGCGCCGGACCTCGCGGGCCACCTCCACCATGGTCTGCTCGGCGACGGTGAGCGAACCGGCGGCGCGTTCCACGTCGATGGCGATCCCCAGGGCGGCGAGGGCCGTGCGGGCCTCTTCCCTGACGGCCCTCCACCGCACGGCGCGCCCTCGTGTGGGCAGGTCGCCGAGCAGGATGTTCTCGGCGACGCTCAGGCCCATCGCCAGCTCGCGGCGCTGCGGCACCGAGGAGATGCCCAGCCTGCGCGCCCTGCGCACACTCAGCCCGTGCTGCTCCTGCCCGTCGACCTCGATCGTGCCGGCGTCTGCCTGGTGCACGCCGGACAGCACCTGCACGAGGGTCGACTTGCCGGCGCCGTTCATGCCCATCAGGGCGTGGACCTCGCCGGGGTACAGGTCGAGGTCGACGCCTTTCAGCGCGGCCGCCCCGCCGAAGCTCTTGGTGACGCCCCGGGCGCGCAGTACGGCGGTCATGGCCGGTCGCCCTCGGGGGCCACACGTCCGTAGCCGCGGATGTCCGGGAAGGGGGGCTCCTTGTCGGCCTGGAGGTCCACCTGGAAGGTGTTCAGGCACATGCCGAGCATGGTGAAGTTGCCGAGCGCGCCGATGGTGTCCACCAGGCCCTTGGAGCCGAAGTGCGCCAGTGCCGCCGCGAAGGTGGCGTCGGTGACGAAGTGCTCGTCGAGGATCTCCCGGCAGAACCGGTAGAAGACCTGGTCCGCCTCGTTGTCGAAGACCGCCTCGCGCTTCTCGGCGATCGCCTTCACGGCGGCCTCCGGAATGCCGGCCTCGATCGCCTGGTGCACATGGGCGTTCCAGGAGTACTGGGCGTCCCAGTTGCGGGCGGCCATCAGCAGGGTCAGCTCGCGCAGGTGCTTCGGCAGCGAGCAGTCGAAGCGGGCGAACGCGCCGAGCGACTCGGCCCGTTCGCACATCTCCGGGCTGTGCAGCCAGACCCGGAAGGGACCGCGCACCGCGCCACGGCGGCCGGCGATCCGCGCGGCCAGCTCCTGCTGCCGCGCATCCATTTCCTCTTCGTCGAGAACGGGGAGCCTCACGGCCGTTACCTGCCTTTTCTTTCCGGCGCATTACGGGCACGGGTCGTGAATCCGTGCGGTGCCAGGTGAAGGTACAGCCGTGTCCGAGAAGCTCACCCACCTCGGAGCGCAACGTAAAACTGCACGCCGGAGGCCCCCCATTCGCCGGGCGGCGACCTAACGTCGTCCGACATGACCACCATCATCAAGGCCGCGTCCGTCCCGCTGCTCGACCGCGGCGGCGCGGTCGTGACGACACCGCTCGTCACCACCGCGGCGGCGAACGGGGAGAACCGGATCACCAGCGGGATGAGCGTCTACCCCGTCGGCTCCGGGGCCCCGCTGCACTCGCACAACTGCGACGAGCACGTGACGATCCTCGAGGGCGAGGCGGAGGTGTGGGTGGACGGCGAGGTGACGAAGCTGGAGCGGTTCGACACCACGTACGTGCCGTCCCCGATCCCCCACCTGTTCCGCAACATCGGCGACCGCCCGCTGCGGATCCTGTGGGTGTACTCCTCGGGCCATGTGACGCGCACGTTCACCGAGACCGGCCGGACGGTGGAACACCTGTCGGCACAGGACCAGATGGGCTCCGACGACTGAGGACGACCGAGAACGGCCGAGAACGACCGAGAACGGCCGAGGACGGCCGTCAGCGCACCGACGCCGTGGCCGCCTCCGCGATGATCTCGGCGACCGCGGCCGGCTGCTCGACGAGGAGGAGGTGCCCCGCGTCGGGCACGGTGACCATGCGCACGCGCGGGCAGGCCCCGAGGCCCTGCCGCTCCTCGGCCGTCAGGCCGATCCCGTCACGGTCGCCGCGCACCACCCAGGCGGGCACCCCGGACCCGCACAGTCTCGGTACGAGCGACGGATACCGGTCCAGGTACGCGTAGTAGCCCCGGACGATCCGGCGACAGACCGCCGGATCGTTGCCGCCCATGACCGCCGCCAGCGCTTCGGCACGGTGCGGCGGCATTTCGCGTTTCACGGACCGCGGCAGCAGCGCGATCATGGCAGTCCAGGCCGCTGCACCGATCCCGGGCACCCGGCCCAGAGCGTTCAGCACGGTCAGGAACCTCGCCTCGTCGCCCCGGGAGAAGGTCGGCGACAGCAGCACCAACGGGCCCTTGAACAGGCCCTGCGCGGCCATCTCCAGCGCCACGTTCGCGCCGAGGCTGTGCCCGACGACCGCGTCGCAGCCGGCGTCGGCGGCGAAGTCGGCCATCAGCCGGGCGTAGTGCTCCATGGACACGTCCTCGGGCGCCTCGGTGCGGCCGAAGCCCGGCTGGGTCGCCGCGACCATGCCCAGCCCCGCCACCGCCGGCTCGGCCATGACGTCCGCGTAGAACTCGGTCGTGCACAGCCCGCCCGGAATCATCAGCACCCGGTGCGGGGCGTTCGTCGCGCCCGCCCGGCGGACCTCCCACCGCTCACCCATACCTCGAGCGTGCGGCCCGACGCCCCTCTCCGCACCCCGGACGAACGGCGCCCGCAGGCACAGGTGACCACAACCCCCAGGGGCGCGGGGAACTGCGCGACCAGCCCCCACCCGCCCGCGGCCGACGAACTCCCGCGCCACCGGCAGGGGCGGGCGCCGAACGCGCAGGGCGCCGAACGCGCAGGGCGCCGAACGCGCAGGGCGCCGAACGCGCAGGGCGCCGGCCCCCGCACCCCGTGCGGTGGCCGGCGCCCGCGTCGCCCCCGGTGTCAGCCGTGCGCCGTGCGCTCGCTCAGTGGGCGCCCACCAGCTCCTGGTCGGCGCCGCGCGGAGTCTGCCGGGAGCTGCGCAGCGCGGCGATGCCGATGAAGACCATGGACGACAGGCCGGCGATCGCGAACGCGGTGAAGCCCCGGTCGCCCTGGTTCGAGGCGAGCAGCTGGCCGCCCAGCCACGGGCCGAAGACGGCGCCGAAGCGGCCCATGCCGGAGGTCCAGCCGACGGCGGTGGCCCGGTTGTCCGCGTGGGAGCGGATGGAGACCGTCGCGTAGATCATCGTTTGGGCGCTGTTGAGGAAGACTCCGGTGAAGAAGACGACGATCATCGTCACGCTCATCGGCATGTGGACGCTGAGCAGGAACACGCCGGCGGCGGTCAGCCCGAACCAGATCGCGGAGATGCGCGGGGCGCCGAACCGGTCGGCGGCGCGTCCGGCGACCAGCATGCCCACGATGCCGCCGAGGTTGAAGACGACCACGAAGGACAGGGCCGAGCCCAGCTCGTAGCCCTCGGCGCGCATCAGGGTGGGCAGCCAGGTGGCGACGCCGTAGACGAGGAGGAGACCGCCGAAGGAGGCCAGCCAGTACAGCAGCGTCTGGGTCCACTCGCCGCCGCGGAAGAGGTTCTTCAGCGCGTTCCAGCGGTCGGCCGCGCCCTGCTTGCCGGACTTGTCGGCGGGCAGCTCGACGTCGTAGCGGGTGGCCAGCTCGCGGGCCTCGTCGGCACGGCCCTTGGCGACGAGGAAGCTCAGCGACTCGGGCAGCAGCTTGGCGAGCACCGGGGCGAAGAGCAGCGGGAGCACGCACACCCAGAACGCGGCGCGCCAGCCGACCGGGTCGATGAGCCACTTGGCGACGTAGGCGGAGAGGATGCCGCCGGCGTGGTGGGCGGTCATCAGCAGGCCGATGACGAGGGCGCCGCGGCCGCGCGGGGCGTAGTCGGAGACCATGCTGATCGCGGTGGGCAGCAGGCCGCCGAGGCCGACGCCCGCCAGGGTCCGGCCGAGGCCGAAGACCTCGACGCTGCCCGCCATCGCGCACACGCCGGAGGCCAGCGAGAAGAGGGTCACGCAGCCGACCATCAGCTTCTTGCGCCCGATCCGGTCGGCGACGGTGCCCGCCGTCAGGGCGCCGATCAGCATGCCGAAGGTGGCGTAGCTGCCGAGGTCACCGGCCGTGTCCGGGGTGAGGCCGAAGGTCTTCGTCTCCAGCAGGTGCGGCAGCACCGAGCCGTAGATGAACATGTCGAGGCCGTCGAAGAGCACGGCCAGCCAGCACAGACCGACGACCAGGAGGGCCAGTCTGCTGCCGCGGGCGGACAGCGCGGGGGAGGAGGACATCGTTGTTTTCCTCTCGTCCAGGAGGCAATCCCTGGAGGGGACGAGTGAAGAGGGCCGGCGCGGCTCGTGCGGCTGACCCGGTGTGCGCAAGACGCTAAGGATCAGCCCGGGGAGAGTCAACAGTTTTGTCAACAATCTCATCGACAATCCAGAGATCCGCTGGTCCGACGCCCTGCGCACCCGAAAAACAGGCTCAGCTCACGGGCGGTGTGCCGTGCGTGTGGAACGACTCGATCGTCCGCAGACCCCAGGCCTGCCCCTTCTTGCGCTCTTCCTCGGTCCAGGTGACGAGCGGCCAGTCGGGGGCCAGGACGAGGCGCGTGAGCGGGTTGCACAGCTCGATGCGGTTGCCGCCGGGCTCGTAGACGTACAGGAAGAACGTCTGCTGGATGGCGTGCTTGTGCGGGCCCGTCTCGATGAACACGCCCGAGTCGATCGCGAGATCGGCGGCGCGCAGGATGTCCTCACGGGTGTCCGTCGCGAACGCGATGTGGTGCAGCCGCCCGGAGCTGCCGGTCCAGTCCGAGGTGTAGACGACGTCGTACGACTTGTTCGTGTACGTCAGCCAGCGCGCCGCGATCTTCCCCGTGTCGAGACGGATCTGCTCGGTGGGGCGGGCGCCCAGCAGGTTCTGCTGGAACTCGGAGTTGGCCAGCACGTCGGCGGCGAGGAAGTTGATGTGGTCCAGGCGCCGTACGCCCACCCCCCGGTTGGGCTTGGCCTGCGGCTGGTTCTTCAGGGCCGGCTTCAGCTCGTCGGGGGCCCGGTAGTGCTCGCTCTCCCAGTACAGGGCGTGCTCGTGGCCGTCCGGGTCGGTGGTGACGTACAACTTGCCGAGGCCGGGTTCGTCCTCGACCCAGTGGCCGGCGCCGCCCGCCGCCTCGACCGCCGCGACCCGGCGCTGTAGCGCCTCCTCGCTGGAGGTGCGCAGGGCCAGCCGGCCGAGACCGGGCTGCTCGCGGGCGGTGAGCACCAGGCTGTGGTGCTCGTAGTCGTCGAAGGTCCGCAAGTAGACCGTGTCGCCGTCCTGCCCGTTGACGGTGAGCCCCAGGTAGTCCGTGAAGAAGCCGACACTGGCGTCCAGGTCCGGGGTGAAGAGCTGGGCATGGCCGATGTGGGCGATGTCGCCGAGCGGCGGAGTCATCGTTGACCTCCAAGGGAGCGGGGAGAGAGGGGAGCCGTCTCGGCGGACCTGGGGAAGACGGTGCCGTCGAAGATCTTTCGGGCCGTGCGCACCACGGCGGTGCGGCGGGCGGAGGGCAGACCGTCGGGGGTCGACCCGAGGCTACTTTCGATATCCAGGAATCCGGTGGGATGTTCTATGCGAATTCGGTCACTGTCGGCGTCGATCCTCGCCAGCTCGGCCCCGACACTGCCTTCTATCCGAAGGCCTGCCGCGACGCTGGCCGCGCCGAGCACCCCGATCGAGGGGTGGCAGCGCACAGGAATGAAGGTGCGGGTGGTGACCGCGCCGTCGCCACGGGGCGCGGCGAGCAGCGTGAGCTTGGGCACGGTGGCGTCCGAGACGTCGCCGAGGCCCATCAGCCGGCCCGCCGCCAGGCGGATCGTCCGGAGGCGGTCGGCGAGCGCCACGTCCTCCTCCAGGTCCCTGGGCAGCTCGTAGCCGGTGACCTTGAGCGAGGTGGCCGCGATGAGCACCGTCGGCATCCCGTTGTCCACGCAGGTCACCGCCACACCGTCGATCTCGTCCCGGACGTTGCCCGTGGGCAGCAGCGCGCCGGTGCCCGGCGGGAACTCGATCACCACGGGCGCGGCCGTCCCCGGCACCCCGGAGATCTCGGCGGCGCCGGTGTAGTCCACGCGACCGCCCGGCGTCGGGAAGGTCGCCGTCGCGTAGTCGTCGGAGTTCACCATGCGGATACGGACGGCGGTCTCCTCCTCCCCCGCGGCGACGAGTCCGCGCTCCACGGCGAACGGGCCGACACCGGCGAGGATGTTGCCGCAGTTCTGACGATCACTCACCTCCGGCCGTTCCACGGCGACTTGGAGGAAGAGGTAGTCGACGTCGGCGTGCGGGTCGGCCGACGGCGACACCACGGCCACCTTGCTGGCGAGCGGGTGCGCGCCACCCAGGCCGTCGATCTGGCGTGCGTCCGGACTGCCCATGACACGCAGCAACAGCTCGTCGCGCAGGGCCGGTTCGGCGGGGAGATCCTCGGCGAGGAAGTACGCGCCCTTGGAGGTGCCGCCCCGCATCAGCAGGCAGGGCAGCTCCTCGGGCCCGGAGCTCACGACGACTCCCCCGCGTACGCGTCGTACGTCTTGTACTCGACGCCGAGCCGCTTCAGGGTCTCCCTCAACCCGTAGCGGTCCAGGCCGAGTTCGCCGTCGAGGAAGGCGGCGCGGGAGCGGGCCTCCTTGGCCTCGCGGGCCTCGGACGCCTCCGCGGTGGCGCGGGCACGCTCGCGCGGGACGACCACGACACCGTCGTCGTCGGCGAGGATCACATCGCCCGGACGGATCACCTGGCCGTCGATCGCGATCGGTACATTGACCGAGCCGCCGGTTGCCTTCACGGTGCCCTGCGAGGAGACGGCCCGCGACCAGGCCGCGAAGCCCATGTCCCGCAGCTCCTGGGTGTCGCGGATGCCCGCGTTGGTGATCACGCCCCGCACTCCGCGCCGCTGGAGCGCGGTCGCGAACAGCTCGCCGAACATGCCGTCGGTGGACGGGGAGGTGGTGGTGACGACCAGGATGTCGCCCTCGCCGCACTGCTCGACGGCCGCGTGGATCATGAGGTTGTCGCCGGGCCAGCTGAGTACGGTCACGGCGGTGCCGGCGACCCGTACGCCCTGCTGGATCGGGCGGATCTCCGGGCTCAGCAGGCCGGTCCGGCCCAGCGCCTCGCCGACCGTGGCCACGCCGAAGCCGGCCAGCGCGTCGACGTCCTTCAGCTCCGCCTTCGGCGGGTCGGTGACGATCACACCGCTCATGACAGCTCCTTCGCGATCTGCGGGTAGGGACGCATGTACGCCTCGGCCATGGTCTTGTGCGCCAGGCCCAGGTTCGGGCCGGCGTTGCGCTTGAGCTGGACGCCCCGGCGCACGGCGAGGTCGGTGTAGTAGTCCCACAGGTGCCGCTGGGCGCCGAGGCACTCCATGGCCTTGCGCTTGGTCTCCCACACCTCGGTGATGTCGAGCAGGACCTCGGGCCTGAAGCCGCTCATCTCCGGCTGGTGCGGCTCGAAGTAGAAGACCGGCGGCGCGCCGATGATCTCGCCCTCGCCCGGGTAGCCGATGGCCTGCGCGAGGACCCTGGCCTCCAGCGCCATGCGGTTGGCGGCCGGGTGGTCGCCGTTGTACGGGTCCTCGGTGGGGTGGGTCAGCACCACGTCCGGCTGGGTGTCCCGGTAGACGGCGACGAGCCGGTCGGTCAGCTCGGCGGTGACCACGAGCGGATAGTCGCCGGCGTCGAAGAAGCGGACCTCGGCGCCCAGGGTGGCGGCGGCGCGCTCGGCCTCGTCCCTGCGTATCGCCTTGATCTCGTCGAGCTTCTTGCCCTCGCGCCACGCCTTGGCGGACTCACCGCGCTCGCCGAAGGTCAGGCACGCGATGGTGACCTTCTCCCCGCGGGAGGCGGCCAGGGCGATGGCGCCCCCCGCCCGCCACACGAAGTCGCCGGCGTGCGCGGTGACGACGAGGGTCGATCGTGGTGGGCTGGCGGGCGCGTTGGCCTGGGTCATTCTCAGATCTCCTTGATGACAGGTGGGCGCCCGCCCCGCGCAGTCGTGATCAGTCGCGCAGCGCCTCGATCACGCTGGTGAGGTGGGCGCGGACGGCCGTCTCGGCCGCCTGGGGGTCCCTGGCCCGGATCGCTTCGATCATGGTCAGGTGCTCGTTCAGGGATTGCTGCGGCCTCCCCGGCCTCAGCGCCAACTGGAAGCGGTGGCGCACCAGTTGGGCGTTGAGCCGCTCCAGCAGCTCCTGCGCGGTCTGCTGTCCGGAGAACTCCCGGATGCGGACGTGCAGTTCGTGGTTCAGGTCGGAGTAGGTGACCGGCTCGCCGTCGGCCACGGCCTTGGTCATGGCCGTGCCGAGGTCGGTCAGCTCGATCAGCTGGTCGTCGCTGGCCGCGACGGCCGCCTTCGCCGCGCACAGTCCTTCGAGGACCATGCGGCACTCGGTGATGGCGACCGCTTCGTCCACGGTCACCACCCGCACCCGCGAACCGCGGTTGCGGATCCGTTCGACGAGTCCCTGGGACTCCAGATCGATGAGTGCCGCGCGGATGCTGGCCCGCGTCACACCGAACTGCTCGGCGAGCTCGTTCTCCACCAGCCGCTGGGCCGGTGCCATCTCGCCGTGCAGGATCGCCTGCCGCAGTTGCGCGAGCGCATGCTGTTTGGCCTGCTCCCCGGTGCTCGGACGGGCTTCTTTCGGCATGGTTGCCCTCCCTGAGTGAGTGCCTGTCGAACCTAAATCTAGCGAAACAAGATTGTCAACAATTTTGTCCGCCGTATTGCGCGCGTGCTACCGCCGCGCCATGTTCCCACTGGACGGGTACGGCGCGGGACGGTGCGGGTTACTTGATCAACGCGTTCGCCACGACCACGATCACGCCGAGCAGCGCGTCCACCGCGCCGATCAGCACCGCGACGGCCCACGGGCGGCGCGACCAGCGGGCCGTGACCAGGCCGAGGGCGAACAGCAGGGCGATGTTCAGGGTGAACGCGGCGTACTCCACCCCGCTCGCCGGCCACCAGCCCCAGCCGGCGCCCGCGAGGATCAGGACGGTGGGCAGCACGGCCGCGACCAGGGGCCACTCCTCGACCAGGGTGCGCAGCGCGTCCCCTCGGCTGTGCGGGCCCCGCTCGGCGATGTAGTGGGCGTAACCGTGCGCGAGCGCCGAGGCGAACGCGGTCACCAGCAGCCAGGCGGCGTCGTAGCGGCGGCTGTCCTGGGAGGTGTGCCCGTACTGGCTGAGCGCGGCGACCATCGAACTCGCCAGTACCGCGCCGTAGACACCGCCGAAGAGGAGAGCCTCACGCGTGTCGTGCCGGTGCGGCTCGCGCCCCGCCGCGGTGTCGTCCGCCATGGGCACCACGATCACCCCGTCCCGCACGGGCCGCCAGTCGTGACGAAGTGTCCTCCCACCTGGGCCGACAGCCCACACAGTGTCCACGCCCGGCGGACGTACGGCCTCGCTAGGGTCGCCCCATGAGCACCGACAGCAGCCCCGACAGCCCCCCGCCCCACAGCTTCGTCGTCCACATCCCCGACGCCGGCCTCGAGCCGGAGCCGCTCGATCCGCGGCAGATCGTCGCCGGGACCCCCGAGGTGACCGGCAAGGTGGTGTGGGAGTCGGCGGACGGCCGGCAGGTCAGGGGGATCTGGCAGATCACCCCGGGCGTCGTCACCGACACCGAGGCGGACGAGCTGTTCGTGGTGATCAGCGGGTCGGCGACCATCCAGGTCGAGGGCGGCCCCACGCTGACGGTCGGCCCCGGGGACATGGCGGTGCTGCGCGAGGGCGACCGGACGACCTGGACGGTTCACGAGACGCTGCGGAAGGCCTACGCGATCACACTGTGACCGCGGGCGGGCGCGCCGTCGTCCCCCGGACCTCCAGGACCGGCGGGGCCAGATGCAGCCGCCCCGCTCCTCCCGGCCGTTCGAGGCGGTCGAGCAGACAGCGGGCGGCTCGGCGGCCGACCTCGTGGCCGGCGCCGTCGACGGTCGTGAGCCACACATGGCGCAGCCGGGAGATGCCGGTGTTGTCGTAGCCCACCACGGACAGGTCGCGCGGCACGCGCAGGCCCAGTTCCTCGGCCGCCGACAGCGCCCCCACCGCCGTCATGTCGTTGACGGCGAACACGGCCGTGGGCCGGTCGGCGCGGGCGAGCAGCCGCACCGTGGCCCGGTAGCCGCCCTCCTCGGTCATGTCCCCCGCCTCGACCAGCGCCACATGGTCCGGTCCCGCCGCCCGCATGGTGGCCTCGAAGCCCCGCCGGCGCAGGTCGGCGACGGCACCGTAGCCCGTCAGGTGGGCGATGCGGCGGTGGCCGAGTCCGACGAGGTGCTCGGTGACCAGGCGGGCGCCGCGCTCGTCGTCGTTCGCCACCAGGTCCACTCCGGCCGGCACCGGCTCGCGGGCCGCCGCGACGACGACGGGCATCCGGGCGGCGAAGGTCTCGAGCGCCGCCGGGTCGGGCAGCGTGCCGACCACGACCAGCCCGTCCGCCCCCAGGTCCAGGAAGGGCCCGGCCGGGTCCTGGCCGACGCGCCGGTGCAGCCGGGCGTCGGCCAGCAGCATGTGCAGTCCGCTCGCGTGCAGCAGGGAGTTGAGGCCGTCCAGGAGGTCCACGTACCAGGGGTTGCGCAGGTCGTGCAGCAGGACGCCGACCATGGGGGTCCCGCCGCCCGGGCCCGGCCGGGAGTCGGACAGGGTGCGCTGCTCGCTGAGGCTGCGCGCGGCCGCGTTGGGCCGGTAGCCCAGCTCGCGCACGGCCCGCAGGACGGCCTCCCGCTTCTCGGCCCGCACCTGGTCGGAGCCGCGCAGCACCAGGGAGACCAGTGACTTGGACACTCCGGCCCGGTCGGCGACGTCACGGATGGTCGGTGGTCTCATGATTGGACCGTTCCATGTGGCGCACCGGTTGTCAAAGGGCCTTGAAACCCTTGACACCCTGGGGAAACGGCCCGCAGGGTGGCCTGGTCAGTGGATGGAGCGGTCCAAGGAAGGGCTGTGGTGACTGCCATGGTGGATGCACTGGGAGTGGCCGTCGTCGGGTTCGGCTGGATGGGCCGGGTGCACACCCAGGCGTACGCGCGCGTACGGCACCACTACCCGCGGCTGGCCCTGCGGCCGGAGCTGGTGGCCGTCGCCGAGGAGGTGCCCGGCCGGGCCGACGAGGCCGCGGAGCAGTTCGGCTTCGCCTCCGCCACGCGGGACTGGCGCGAGGTGGCCGCCGACCCGCGCGTGCGGGCCGTCAGCATCACCGCGCCGAACTTCCTGCACCGCGAGATCGGTGTCGCGATGGCCGAGGCCGGCAAGCACATCTGGATCGAGAAGCCGGTGGGCCTCGCTCCCCAGGACGCCCGGGCGGTGGCGGACGCGGTGGCCAAGGCGGGCGTGCAGGGCGCGGTCGGCTTCAACTACCGCAACGCGCCCGCCGTGGAAGCCGCCCGCGACCTGATCGCCTCGGGTGAGCTCGGCACGGTCACCCACGTCCGCATCCGCCTCTTCAGCGACTACGCGGCCCACCCCGACGGCGCCCTGACCTGGCGGTACGAGCGGGAGCGGGGCGGCAGCGGCGTGCTGGGCGACCTGGCCTCGCACGGCGTCGACCTGGCCCGTTTCCTGCTCGGCGACATCACGTCCCTGACGGCCGACACGGCGGTCTTCGTCCCCGAGCGGGCCCGCCCGACGGGAGCGACGGCCGGCCACAGCCTTGCCGTCGGCGGTGAACTCGGCCCGGTCGAGAACGAGGACTACGTCAACTGCCTGCTGCGCTTCGCCTCCGGCGCCCGGGGCGTGCTGGAGGCCTGCCGGGTCTCCGTCGGCGAGCAGAACAACTACGGCTTCGAGGTGCACGGCACCAAGGGCGCCGTGTTCTGGGACTTCCGGCGGATGAACGAGCTCGGCGTCAGCCGCGGCACCACGTATCAGGACCAGCCCGTCAGCACGGTGTACGTCGGCCCGGGCGACGGCGAGTTCGCCGCCTTCCAGCCGGGCGCGGCGAACGCCATGGGGTACGACGACCTGAAGGTGGTGGAGGCCTACCGCTTCCTGCGCTCGGTCGCCGAGGGCACTCCCTACGGGGCGACACTCGCGGACGCGGTGCACAGCGCGACCGTGCTGGAGGCGATGACCCGCTCCGCGGAGAGCGGCTCCTGGGTGGAGGTGCACCCGTAGGGGTGGCGACAGGACCACCCCCGATCCGGTTCTCAGGCCCAGCGACCGCGCGCCCCGGGAACGGCAGGCTTCAGGTGTCGGCGAGCACGTGCACGAGCACGCGGCCGCCGGCACCGAACCCGCCACACGGAGAACTCGGGGGATCCCCATGTCCGAAGCCGTCGCCCGTCGCCTGACCGGCCTCGCCGCCGTCGTCGCCGCGCTCGCCCTCATCGTCCAAGTGCCGCTGTACTTCCTCTACTCGGGCCCGCCGCCGGACGCCAACGTGCTGTCCCGGCTGCTCGTCGGGATCGTCGCACTCGCCTCCCTGGTCGTGTTCGTGACGGCGTTCCGGGAGCTGGTCGAACGCGTCGCCCCGGAAAGCAGGTGGGTCGGCTCGATCGCCTTCGCCGCGGGCCTCGTCTACGCCACGGTCACCCTGGTCTCGATGGGCCTCGAGGCCGGCGCGGTCATCGCCGTCGACCACCCGATCGACCCGACCATCGACGTCAGTGGCACCTACATCCTCTACGGGTCGATCTCCCGTCTGATGCTGGCGCTCTTCCTGACCGCGCTCGGCCACGCCGTCACCCGCACCCGTCTGCTGCCGCGCTGGACCGGCCGCTCGGCGTACGTCCTGGCCGGGATCAACCTGGCCTTCGTGCCGTCGCTGTTCTTCGGCAACGACCCCGCGTTCTTCTACGCGGCGAACGGCTGGGGAACGACCGCCCTGATGGGCGCCGTCCTCAGCTACTGGCTGCTGGCCCTGGGCGTCTGCACGTACCGCAGCGCGGCGCGCCTCGCCCCGGCGGCCGGGACTCCGGCACTGCGGCACTGAGCGGCCCGCGAAGCCCGCGCCCCAGCCCCAGCCCCCGCCCCCGCCCCCGCCTGCGGCCGGTGTCAGCCGGCCGCAGGCGGGGGCGGCATGTTGTACGGGGTGACCACCTGGATCGCCGACGGCAGCGTGGGACCGGCCGGCGGCAGCGCGCCGTGCGCCCGCATCACGGTGTGGCAGGCCTCGCGCACGTCGTGGCGCAGGTCGTGGTGGAGGACGGCGGACAGCCGGTGCCCGCGCAGCAGCCGGGTGTTGTCGTGGTCGAGGTCGTGCGCGACGAACACGGCGCACTCACGGCCGAGGTCGGCGAAGGCGCGCAGGGTGGCGTCGTTGCCGCCGCCGATGGAGTAGACGGCGTGGATGTCCGGGTCGCGTTCCAGCGCGGCCCGGACGAGCTCGTACTGCGTGGCGTCCAGCCCCTGCCCCTCGGCGATCTCGACCAGCGTGCGCTCGGGATGGCGGGCCCGCATCACACTGCGGAAACCCATCTCGCGCTCCTCCTCGTTGCGGAAGAAGCCGCTGCTCAGGCTGGTGAGCACATTGCCCGGGCGGTCGCCGAGCCACTGGCCCATGAGGTAGGCGGCGGTGGCGCCGGCGGCCCGGTCGTCGATACCGACGTAGGCGAGGCGGGCGCTGGCCGGCAGATCCGTGACCAGGGTGACGACCGGGATCCCGGCGGCGACCAGCCGGCCGACTGCGGCATTGATCTCGGGGACGTCCGGCGCCTTGAGGATGACCCCCTGCGAGCCGCGCCGGGCTATCCGGTCGAGGGTGGCGACCTGCTCCTGGACCGGTCCGGTCTCCCGGAAGTGGAAGCGGGAGCGCAGCACGGCCGGGTGCAGGGACGGCAGCTCGGCCTCCAGGGCGGCCCGGACGGCGGTGCTGAACCGTTCCGGCGCCTGCATCACGATGTCGACCATGAAGGTGCGCCCGACGAGCCTGACCTGGGTGCGCTGGCGGTCCAGATCGGCGATGGCCCGCTGGACCTCCTGCACGGTGGACTCCCGCACCCCTCCCCTGCCGTTGAGCACCCGGTCGACGGTGGCCTCGCTCAGACCCGCCTGACGTGCGATCTCCCGGATGGGGAAGGGGTGGCCCACGGAACGCTCCCAGGGGATCTGCTTGAGGGGTTTTTGATGGCCACCTGCTGGTTGTTCGACGGGTTTGTCATGACAAGAATGGCAGCACTGAGCCGCCATTGCCATCGAAGGGACGACGATGTCCTTCACCTCCGAGCGAGGCCACACCTGGCTGACCGAGCAGGACTGCGACCTCGGCACCTTCCGCCCGCTCGTCGAGCGCACCACCGACCTCGCCGACTTCCCGCACGCCTCGGCGGTGCAGGGGAACGTCCTCGTCTACGACAGTGAGCGCCTGCGGGCCCCCGGAACCGGCCGCGCGGTCCGCGCCGAGCTGGTGCGGGCCCTGAGCGACGGCCCCGGAGTCGTCGTCTTCCGGGACGCCTTCCCCGATCCGACGGTCGTCGACCGGGCCACCGCCGTCTTCGACGCGCTCATCGCCGAGCAGCACGCCTCGGGCGCGAGCGCCGGTGACCACTTCGCGAGGCCCGGCGCCAACGACCGCGTCTGGAACGCCCTGGAGAAGGCCGCCCTGCGTGACCCGGAGGCGTTCGCCGACTACTACGCCAACGACATCCTCGCGCTGGTCTCGCGGGCCTGGCTCGGCCCGGGCTACCAGATGACGTCCCAGGTCAACGTGGTCAACCCGGGCGGCCAGGCACAGCGCGTGCACCGCGACTACCACCTCGGTTTCCTCTCCGACGAGAGGGCCGCCGCGTACCCGGCGCACGTCCACCGGCTCTCCCCCGTGCTCACGCTCCAGGGCGCGGTCGCGCACTGCGACATGCCCGTGGAGTCCGGGCCCACGCTGTACCTGCCGTACTCGCAGACGTACGAGCCCGGCTACCTGGCGTGGCGACGGCCCGAGTTCCAGGAGTACTTCGAGAAGCACCGGGTCCAACTGCCGCTGGCGAAGGGCGACGCCGCGTTCTTCAACCCGGCCGTCTTCCACGCCGCCGGCACCAACCGCACCACCGGCGTCCGCCGGACGGCCAACCTGCTCCAGGTGTCCTCGGCCTTCGGGCGCGCGATGGAGACCGTGGACCGGGAGGCGGTGGCGAACGCGGTCTACCCCGTGCTGCTGAAGCGCCGGGCGCAGGGCGTGGGCGAGGAGTGGCTGGAGCGTGTCGTCGCCGCGAGCGCCGAGGGCTACCCCTTCCCCACCAACCTCGACAGCGACCCGCCCGTCGACGGCCTCGCCCCGCCCGCGCAGGCGGACGTCGTACGGCGGGCGCTGCACGAGGAGTGGACCCCGCAGGCACTCCGGGACGAGCTGCGGGCCGGCGCCATGCGGCGCACGAGCTGAAAGGACCTCCCCTCCATGGGACTTCTCGACGACAAGGTCGTCCTCGTCAACGGCGGAAGCCAGGGCGTCGGCGCGGCCATCGCACGGGCCGCGGTCCGCGAGGGCGCCCTGGTCGCCGTCACCGGGCGGCGGCCGGAGCCGGGCGAGGCGCTGGTGGCGGAGCTGACCGCCGCGGGCGGCAAGGCGCTCTTCGTCCGGGCCGACCTCTCCGACGCCGGGCAGGCGAAGGGGGCGGTGGCCGAGACGGTGGCCTCCTACGGCCGCGTCGACTGCCTGGTGAACTCGGCGGGGCTGACCTCCCGGGGCACGCTGCTCGACACCACGCCCGAGCTGTTCGACCAGCACATCGCGATCAACCTCAAGGCGCCGTTCTTCGCCATGCAGGCGGCCGTCGCGGACATGCTGGCCCGCGAGGCGTCCGGCACGGTCGTCAACATCATCACCTCTTCGGCCCACGGCGGTCAGCCGTTTCTCGCGCCGTACGTCGCCGCGAAGGCCGGCCTGGTCGGCCTGACCCGCAACGCGGCGCACGCGCACCGCTTCGACCGGGTCCGGATCAACGGCCTCAACATCGGCTGGACGGCCACGGAGGGCGAGGACGCGACGCAGAAGGCCTTCCACGACGCCGGGGACGACTGGCGCGAGCAGGCCGCCGCACGACTGCCGATGGGCAAGCTGGGCCAGCCGGACGAGATCGCCGACTTCGTGGTGTTCCTGCTGTCCGAGCGGTCGGGCGTGGTCACCGGATCAGTGATCGACTGGGACCAGAACGTCCTGGGCGGCCTGGACTGAACACATCAACCCCACCCAGGCATCTGGAGCCCGCGTTTTGAGCCCGTCCGGCGATTGAGGACGAGCCCGAAGGGCGACGGGGCCTGGGGCAGAGCCCCAGCGACAGACAGCAACCACCCACCACCAGGAAAGCAGCGGAGCGCATGCGCATCGGAATCCTCGGCCTCGGCCGCATCGGCGCCTTCCACGCCGAAACCCTCTCCGGACTCGACGCCGTCGCGTCGCTCGTCGTGGCCGACCCGTTCGCGGAGGCCGCCAAGAACGCCGCCGAGCGGTTCGGCGCCGAGGTCGCGGACTCCCCCGAGGCCGTGCTGGCCGCCGGGGTGGACGGTGTCGTGGTCGCGGCGGCGACGGACGCCCACCCGGGCCTGATCCTGGCCGCCGTCGAGGCGGGCATCCCGGTCTTCTGCGAGAAGCCCGTCGCCAGGACCATGAGCGAGGGCGTCGAGGTGCTCGAGGCCGTCCGGGGCAGTGCCGTCCCCATCCAGATCGGCTACAACCGCCGCTTCGACGCGGGCTTCGTCGCCGCGCGGGCGGCCGTGACGGCGGGCGAGCTGGGCAAGCTGCACACGGTCCGCTCGACCACGCTCGACCCGGCCCCGCCGCCGGCCGCGTACGTCGCCGCCTCCGGGGGCATCTTCCGTGACTGTTCCGTGCACGACTTCGACATCATCCGCTGGGTCACCGGCCGCGAGGTGACGGAGGTGTACGCGGTGGGCGGCAACCGGGGCGCCGACTACATCAAGGCGGCGGGCGACGCCGACACCACCGGCGCGATCCTCACCCTCGACGACGGCACGATCGCGGTGGTCTCCAACTCCCGTCACAACGCCCGGGGTTACGACGTCCGGATGGAGATCCACGGCTTCACGGACTCCATCGCCGTCGGACTGGAGGACAAGCTGCCGCTGCGGTCGGTGGAGCCCGGGGTCACCTTCCCGGCCGGTACCCCGCACGACTTCTTCATGGACCGCTTCACCGCCGCCTACCGCGCCGAACTCACCGCGTTCACCGAGGTCGTGGCCGGCACCCGTACCTCGCCCTGCACGATCGAGGACGCCCTGGAGGCGGGCTGGATCGCGGAGGCGTGCACGCTGTCCCTGCACGAGCACCGGCCGGTGACGATCGCGGAGGTCCGCGGCTCCTGAGTCTGCGGCCTGACGCGTCCCGCGTGTGAGGGCGGCCGGGGAGAGGTGTTCCCCGGCCGCCCTCACCTGCTCACAGGCCGTAGCGGACCGCGAACTCGTCCGGGTCGTAGGCGTCCCGGTCCGGGTCACGCGGGGTGGCCGGCCGCTCCTCGACCATGTCCTGCGGGCGCACTCGCTCGGGCAGCGCGCCGAACCGGTCCTGGCGCCGGACCTCCGCGGTGCCGGCCTGCTCTTCCTCCTGCATCTCACCCTCCCCGTCCTCGACTGCACACACCTGGTACCTGTCTGAACGTCCTCACCTCGCCGCTGGTTCCGCCGGCAGGTTGAAGACGTGGTCCGGGGAGATGATCGTGGTGATCGCGTCGCCGAACAGGGTGCTGGGCTCCTCGTTCTTGTAGTTGATGTCGGTGTTGAGCACGACGACGAGGGTCGTCCGGGCCGACGGCAGATAGATGGTCAGGGACTCGTAGCCGGGCAGCGAGCCGTTGTGGCCGATCCAGCCCTGCACATTGAAGATGCCGAGACCGTAGCCGGCACCCGGAATGGGGGTCGGCGGGGTGATCAGGCGCTGCTTCTGGGTGGCGGGGCCGACCATCCGCTCGCCGTCGGGCAGCACGCCCGTGGCCACGGTGCGTGCCCAGACCCGCAGGTCCTCCAGCTGGGAGATCATCGCGCCGGCCGCCCAGCCCCAGGACGGGTTCCAGTCGGCGGAGTCCTCGACCTTCCCGGTCGCGGTCTGGTTCGTGTAGCCCTGGGAGTGCGGGGTCGGGAACTCGTTGCCGGTCGGGAACAGGGTGTGGTCCAGGTCTGCCGGGTCCAGGATGTGGTCCTGGATGTAGTCGTTGAGATGCTGCCCGCTCATCTGCTCGACGACCAGGCCGAGCAGAATCAGGTTGGTGTTGCAGTAGTAGAACTGCTCACCCGGCGGGAACAGCACGGGGTGCTTGAACGCGTAGTCGAGCAGCTGCTGCGGGGTGAACGGCCGCTGCGGATCGGAGGTCAGCGCCTTGAAGAAGTCCTCGTCCGCCGAGTAGTTGAACAGTCCGCTGCGCATCCCGGCCAGCTGACGCAGGGTGATCTTGTCGCCGTTCGGTACGCCGTCGATGTACTCGCCGATGGTGTCGTCGAGGCCGATCTTCCCCTCGTCGACCAGCTGGAGGACCGCGGTGACGGTGAACGTCTTGGTCTCGCTGCCGATGCGCATGTAGAGGCCGGGGTCCATCTCCCGGCCCGTGCTCTTGTCGGCGACGCCGAAGGACTTCACGTACTCGCCCTTGCCGGGCGTCCAGATGCCGACGGACACGCCGGGGATGCTCGCCTGCTTCATGACCTTCTGTACGGCGTCGTCGACCTGCTGGCGTACGGCCGGGGTGAGTTCGACGACGCCGTCCCCGGACGAGGACGGCGAAGGTGGTTCGGTGCCGGTCGCGGCCGTGGCGGCCGAGGGCGGCATGGCCATCGCCGCCCCGCCCGCGGTCGGCACCACCAGCGCCCCCACCGTGGCGGCGACGACGATCCCCCTGCGCAGTCGAATACACGGGTGTGTCATGGGCTCGCTCCCGTATGAGGAGGTTTTCCGCCGCAGGCCACAGCCGCACCAGGGGGCACGGGCCGCATGCGGCCCATCACCACCACCATAAGAGCGCGGGCGCGCCGCCGCCTGTCGGCGACGGCGCGACGCGCCTGGTGACCCGGTCCCCGGTTCAGGCCCCGCAGGAGCGCAGGAACTTCCGGGTGCGCACCGCGATGGGCAACGGCCGGTCCGGCTCGCACGGGTACATGTCCTGCTCCACGATCGCGAACAGCTCGACGCCGAGCCGCTGCGCCGCGATCAGGATCGGCTCCAACTCCGGTACACCGGAAGGTGGTTCGCACATCACCCCGCGCTGCACGGCCGGGCCGAACGGCACCTCGTTCTTGACCACGTCGGCGAGGACCGCCGGGTCGACCTGCTTGAGGTGGAGGTAGCCGATGCGTTCGCCGTAGCCCTCGATCAGCTCGACGCTGTCGCCACCGCAGTAGGCGTAGTGACCGGTGTCCAGGCAGAGGTTGACCAGTTCGCCGTCGGTGGAGTCCAGGAAGCGCTCGACGTGGTCCTCGGTGTCGATGTGCGTGTCGGCGTGCGGATGGACGACGAGGTCCAGGCCGTACGTCTCCTTCACCTCGTGGCCCAGCCGCTCCATGCCCTTGGTGAGATGGGCCCACTGTTCGCCCGTCAGCTCCGGCGGCTCCAGGATCTCGGCCGTCTTGTCGTCCCGCCAGAAGGACGGGATGACGACGAGGTGCCGTGCGCCCATCGCCTGGGTGAGCGCGGCCACTTGGCTCACGTGCGCCCAGGTGGACTCCCAGATCGACGGGCCGCGGTGCATGCCCGTGAAGACCGTCCCGGCCGAGACCCGCAGCCCCCGCCGGGCCACCTCGTCGGTGAGACGGGCCGGGTCGGTCGGCAGATAGCCGTAGGGACCGAGTTCGATCCAGGAGTAGCCGGCCTCGGCGACCTCGTCCAGGAACCGCTCCCAGGGCACCTGCCCGGGGTCGTCCGGGAACCACACGCCCCAGGAGTCGGGGGCCGAGCCGACCCGGATGCGGTCGAGGGCGTTCACCATGTCAGGGCGTCCTCTCCCCGGGACCCGCCACGGGCGCGGTGAGGTCCTTCTCCTCCGGGAGCTCCTCGACGTCCACGCCACGCACCTGGGCCAACTCGTGTTTGAGGGCGGCGAGTTCGGTGCCGCCGGCCATGTGGTTGGTGAGTTCTTCGAGGCTGACCTGACTGCGTTCGGCGCTGAGTTCCATGGTGCCCAGGCGCAGGACGCTGAAGTGGTCGCCGACCATGTAGGCGTGGTGGGGGTTGTGGGTGATGAAGATGACGCCGAGGCCGCGGTCGCGGGCGGCGGCGATGTACTTCAGGACCACGCCGGACTGCTTGACGCCGAGGGCGGCGGTGGGCTCGTCCAGGATGAGGACGCGGGCGCCGAAGTGGACGGCGCGGGCGATGGCGACGCACTGGCGCTGGCCGCCGGAGAGGGTGCCGATGGGCTGTTCGAGGTCGTCGAGGACGATGCCCATGTTGCGCAGTTCCTCGTCGGCGGTCTTCTTCATCTTCTCGATGTCGAGCCGGCGCACGGGCCAGGGGCCCTTGGTGAGTTCGGAGCCGAGGAAGAAGTTGCGCCACACCGGCATCAGCGGGACCGTCGCCAGGTCCTGGTAGACGGTGGCGATGCCCTTGTCGAGAGCCTCGCGCGGGGTGCTGAAGCGCACCGGGGTGCCGTCGACGAGGAACTCGCCCTCGGTGTGCTGGTGCAGTCCCGAGACGATCTTGATGAGCGTCGACTTGCCGGCGCCGTTGTCGCCGAGGACACAGGTCACCTGGCCGGGACGGACGGCGAGGTCGACGCCGTGCAGGGCACGGATGTTGCCGTAGGACTTGCCCGCGTTGCGCAGTTCGACGAGTGGACTGTCACCGCTCTCGGGGGCGGTGTCCGCGAGGATGGCGCCGTGCGTGCCGGTTCCGTTGGTGGTCATTCGGGTCACCTCCGGGTGGCCGTGCGCTGGACCCACAGATTGATCAGGACGGCGCCCAGGAGCATGACGCCGAGGAAGGCCTTGAACCAGTCGGGGTTCCAGCCCGCGTAGACGATGCCCTGCTGCACCATCCCGAACATGAACGCCCCGAAGACCGGGCCGATCGCCGAGCCGGCGCCGCCGGTCAGCAGACAGCCGCCGATGACGGCCGCGGAGATGTAGATCAGCTCCTGCCCGACACCCTCGCCCGACTGCACCGTGTTGAACGTGAACAGCTGGTGCATCCCGACGAACCAGGCACCGAAACCGACCAGCATGAACAGCGAGATCTTCGTGAACGTCACGGGCACGCCGACCGCCCGGGCGCTCTCCTTGTTACCGCCCACCGCAAAGATCCAGTTGCCGTACTTCGTCCGCAGCAGCACCCAGGTGGCGATGGCCGCGAAGACCAGCCAGTACACGATAGTGATCTTGACCTGGACGCCGCCGACGTCGAAGGACGAGGCGAAGATCTTCTTCGCCTGGCCGAAGCCGTCCATGTCACTGATGTCGTCGGTGGCCACGTTCGTGGTGACCAGCTTGGTCACCGCGAGGTTGACACCCTGGAGGATCAGGAACGTGCCCAGGGTGATCAGGAAGCTCGGCAGCCCGGTCCTGACCACCATCCAGCCGTTGAGGAAGCCGATCCCGAGGGACACCAGGAGGGCGACGATCACACCGAGCCACACGTTCATGGTGAGTTGGTAGCTCAGCATGGACGCGGTGAGCGCCGAGGTGATGACGGCGACACCCGCCGACAGGTCGAACTCGCCGCCGATCATCAGCAGCGCCACCGGCAGCGCCATGATCCCGATCGTCGACGACTGGTACAGGATGTTGGCCATCGAACTGCCGTCACGCACCGGCGGCGCCGCGATCAGGAAGAACACGTACACCGCGACCGCGCCGAGGAACACACCCACCTCGGGACGCGCCAACAGCCGCAGAGCCAGGGGGCGTTGCTTGGTCCGGCCGTCGCTCTCCTTACGGCCGGGGGCCGGCGGTGTGGACACCGCCGGCTCGGCGTGATGGGTCATGCTCATCACCGGGTGCCCTTCGCGGCGAACGAGGCGACCGCGTCGACGTTGGTCTTGTCCACGAAGGCCGGACCGGTCAGCACCGGCTGCTCGCCGCCGCCCATGTAGTTGCCGTTGTTCTTGTAGAGCCACAGCGAGTCGATCGCCAGGTAGCCCTGGAGGTAGGGCTGCTGGTCGACGGCGAACTCGATCGTGCCCTTGTCGATGGCGCTCGTCAGGTCCTTGTTGAGGTCGAAGGTGGCGATCTTGGCCTTGCTGCCCGCGTCGGACTTCGACTGCACCGCCGTCAGCGCGAACGGGGCGCCGAGGGTGACGACGTAGTCGATGGCCTTGTCCTGGCTCAGCTTGGCGGTGATCGTCGACTTCACGGACGGCATGTCCGTGCCGTTGACGTACAGGGTCTCCGTCGTGCCCGAGAACGTCTTCTTCACACCGGCACAGCGCTGGGTGAGGCCGATGTTGCCCTGTTCCTGGATGACACAGACGGCCTTCTTGGCGCCCTCGGAGTTGAGCCTGTTGCCGAGCGCCTCACCGGCCACGGTCTCGTCCTGGCCGAAGAACTCCATCAGGCCGAGGTTCTTCCACTCGCTGACACCGGAGTTGAGGCCGACCACGGGTATCTTCGCGGTCTTCGCCTTGGCTATGACGTCCTTCAGCGCGTCCGGCTTGGCGAGGGTGACCGCGATGCCGTCGACCTTCTGGTCGATCGCGTTCTGGATCAGGTTGGCCTGGTTTCCGGCGTTCGGGTCGGCGGAGTAGACCAGCTTGACGTTGTCCTTGGCGGCGGCGGCCTCGGCGCCCTTGCGGACGATGTCCCAGAAGGTGTCGCCGGGCGACTGGTGGGTCACCAGGGCGACCGTCATCTGCGGAGTGCTCGCCTTGCCCGCGGAAGCGCCGTCCGCGCTCTCCTCGGACTTCTTGCCGCCGGAGCTGCTGGAGCAGCCTGCGAGGGTCAGGGCCACCGCCGCGGCCATGGCCACGACCGGGGCGATTCTGCTCGAGCGGAAGGGAGAAGAGCTGTCCATCTTTCCTGCACCTCACTGTGCGACGGAGAAAACGACGGGAAAAGGGGAGGCGATCGCGAGGATCCGGGGCCCGTTTCTACTCAGATTGGGGCCATGGGGCCGGGTCCGCGACTGTTCAGGTGTCTCGGACCCGGCGTGCGCTGCTTGGGACCGGATCCAATCCCTTGACGGGCTCACTGTCAATACTTTGTTAAGACATCATTTCACAAGCAGGTCCGAATGTAAGCACAAACTCTTGACAGTGCGGGTCCCCGGGACCTACACCTGGGAGACGCCAGGCTCCCGATCACCGTGAGGAGCGTCGCACATGGCCGAGTCGGCCCAGCCACGGGACGTGATCACGATGGGTCGTACCGGGATCGATCTCTACCCCTTGCGACCGGACGTACCCCTCACACGGCCGGAGACGTTCGAAAAGGACCGTGTCGCCCTCGCCCGGCGGGAGTTGACCCTGCTGGACGAGGCCGAGGCCGAAACCGAGGCCGAAACCGAGACCGGGAGGCTCCTCGCATCCGGCTGATCCGGTCCGCCCGCTCCCCAGCCGCTCTCCCACCCGACCCCATCGACCCGAGGAGGTGCCCCGATGGCGAAGACCGGCGACCGATCCCGTGCCGTGCCCGGCTCCGCGCTCGACCTGCTGCATTTCGCCCTGGACCGCACCAGCCCCGTGCCGCTCTACTACCAGCTCGCCCAGCAGTTGGAGGCGGCGATCGAACAGGGAGCGCTCGCCCCGGGCAACCTCCTCGGCAACGAGATCGACCTGTCGACCCGCCTCGGGCTGTCCCGCCCTACGGTCCGCCAGGCCATCCAGTCCCTGGTCGACAAGGGACTCCTGGTGCGACGGCGGGGAGTCGGCACCCAGGTCGTGCACAGCCAGGTGAAGCGGCCGCTGGAACTGAGCAGCCTCTACGACGACCTGGAGGCGGCCGGACAGGGACCCACCACCCATGTCGTACGCAACGAACACGTGCCGGCGACCGCCGACGTGGCCGCCGCGCTCGGTGTCCCGGAGGGCAGCGAGGTCACCCTTCTGGAGCGGCTGCGCGCCACGCACGGACAGCCGGTGGCGTTCCTGTGCAACTACCTGCCCCCGGCCCTCCTGGACCTCGACACGGAACGCCTGGAGTCGACGGGCCTGTACCGGCTGCTGCGTTCGGCGGGCATCACCCTGCACAGCGCCCGCCAGACCATCGGCGCCCGCTCCGCCACCGCCGAGGAGGCCGACCTCCTCGCCGAGAAGGAGGGGGCGGCCCTGCTGACCATGCAGCGCACGGCGTACGACGACACCGGCCGGCCGGTCGAGTACGGGACGCACATCTACCGCGCGTCCCGGTACGCGTTCGACTTCCAGCTGCTGGTCAGACCCTGAGGGCCGCCGAGAACTCCCGGTGGCCTGCCTCCGACCTGCCTCCGACCTACCTCGGGGCCATCCGCAGCGCGCCGTCCATGCGGATGGTCTCGCCGTTGAGGTAGTCGTGGTCGACGATCGCCAGGGCCAGCCGGGCGTACTCCTCGGGCCGGGCCAGGCGGCGCGGGAAGGGCACGCCCTCGGCGAGCGAGGCGCGGAACTCCTCCGACACCGTGGCCAGCATCGGCGTCTCCACGATCCCCGGGGCGATGGTGCACACCCGGATCCCGTACTGCGCGAGGTCGCGGGCGGCGGGCAGGGTCAGACCGACTACCCCGCCCTTGGAGGACGCGTAGGCGGCCTGGCCGATCTGCCCGTCGTACGCGGCGATGGAGGCGGTGTTGACGATGACGCCCCGCTGGCCGTTCTCGTCGGCCTCGGTCGCGGCGATGGCCTCCGAGGCGAGCGCGAGCACGTTGAAGGTGCCGATCAGGTTGATCTGGATCACCTTGGCGTACAGGCCGAGGTCGTGGACGCCCTTCTTGCCGAGGATCCGCGCGGACGGGCCGATACCGGCGCAGTTGACGACCGTGCGCAGCGGGACACCGGAGCCCGCCGCGGTGGCGACGGCGGCGCCGACCTGCTCGGGGTCGGTGACGTCGGTGGGCACATAGGTCACACCGGGCACCTCGGGTGCCTTGTCGATGCCGTCCTTGAGGTCGAGGGCGAAGACCTGGGCGCCGCCCTCGGCGAGGGCCTTCGCGGTGGCCGCGCCGAGGCCGGACGCACCGCCGGTGACAAGGGCGGCGGTGTTCTCGAGCTGCATCATCACTCCTTGCCGAGGACGGTGAGCACACCGCCCTCGTCACGGTCCAGCGCACGGGAGATGATCATGCGCTGGATCTGGTTGGTTCCTTCGAAGATCTGCATGACCTTGGCCTCGCGCATATAGCGCTCCACGGGGAAGTCGCGGGTGTATCCGTACCCCCCGAGGACCTGCACGGCGTCCGTGGTCACCTTCATGGCGTTGTCCGTGGCCACGAGTTTGGCGATCGACGCCTCCCGTGTGAAGGGCAGGCCGAGATCCTTCAACCGGGCGGCGGACAGCGCGGTGGCCCGTGCCGACTCGATCGCGGCGCCCATGTCGGCGAGCACGAACGCCAGTCCCTGGTGCTCGATGATCGGCTTGCCGAAGGTCTCCCGCTCCCGCGCGTAGCGCACCGCGTGGTCGAGGGCTCCCTGGGCGAGGCCGGTGGCGACGGCCGAGATGCCCAGCCGGCCGCAGTCGAGGGAGGCGAGCGCGATCTTCAGCCCCTGCCCCTCCTGCCCGATCCGGCGTTCGACGGGCACCCGGACGTTCTCCAGCCGCATGGTCGCGGTCGCCGAGCCCGTCAGGCCCATCTTCCGCTCCGGCGGGTCGGCACTGAGCCCCGGGGTGCCGGCCGGGATCAGGAAGCAGGAGATGCCGCGCGCGCGGTCGTCGGAGGTGCGGGCCATGACCGTGTAGAAGTCCGCGTATCCGCCGTGCGTGGTCCAGGCTTTGGTGCCGTTGAGCACATAGTGGTCGCCGTCGCGGACCGCGCTGGTGAGCATGGCCGCCGGGTCGGAGCCGGCGTGCGGCTCCGACAGGCAGTACGCGCCGAGCAGCTCACCGCCCAGCATGTCCGGCAGCCACCTGCGCCGCTGCTCCTCGGTACCGAAGCGGGCCAGCGGGAAGCAGGACAGGGCGTGCACGGAGATGCCCACGGCGACGCTCGACCAGACCGCGGCGACCTCCTCCAGCACCTGGAGGTAGACCTCGTACGGCTGGTCCGCCCCGCCGTCCTCCTCGGCGAAGGGCAGCCCGAGCAGGCCGCTGCGCCCGAGGGTGCGGAAGACGTCCCGGGGGAACGCCCCGTCCGCCTCCGCGTCGGCGACCCGGGGGGCGAGTTCCTTGGCGGCGAGGGTGCGCGTGAGCTGGATGAGCTCGACGGCTTCCTCGGTCGGCAGGGCACGAGTGGCAGGCATGGTGACCTCCACGTAGGAGTACCGGTGAGTACTGGAAGTGATACTGGAGTGCGTACGAACGTATCATTCACAGTACGGCACGGGGGCGGTCCGTGGCATCCGACCGCGGTCGGAAAGTGTCCGCTTCAGGAGGAGACGGCGTGCACGATGAGCGACGCGAGCTGTTCGTACGCCTCCGCGTCGGTCAGCCCGGTGCGGGTCTTGAGCTCACCCTGCTGGATCTGGCGCATGGTCGCGGCGGCGACCTCGCCGACGAACGCGGTGTGCACCTCGCGGAAGGCGCCGTCCGAGACGCCCTCGGCGATCAGCCGGCGCACCCGCTCCGCGGCCATCCGCGTGTTCGCCTCGTACACCTCGCGGGCGGGCGGGAAGTCCGCCACGTCGTCGAGGAACCGGCGTGAGAGCGGGCGCAACTGTTCGGCCACGGCGGTCAGGTACGCGCGGACGCGGTCCGAGGGGTCGACGGTCTGCGCCACCCGCTTCTCGACCGCCTCGGTGGCCCCGCGGAAGTAGTGCTTGACCGCCTCCACCACCAGCCCCTGCTTGCTGCGGGCGAGCTGGTACAGGGTCGTCTTGGAGCAGCGCAGCCGCTCGGCGAGGTCGTCCAGGGTGAGGTCCGAGAACCCCTCCGCCGTCAGTAGCGCGACGAGGCGTTCCAGCAGGTCGGCCTGTCTGGCGGTGCGGCGGGTGGACGGCATGATCCCAGCGTAGCCTCCCCGGTTGCTCCCGGGTTGTCCCCGGACGGCGCCCCGCCGGCGCCCGGTCGGTGCCCGGTCGGTGCCCGGTCGGTGCCCGGTCGGTGCCCGGTCGATGCCCGGTCGATGCCCCGCCGGCGCCCGGTCGATGCCCCGCCGGCGCCCGGTCGGTGCCCGGTCGGTGCCCCGCCGGCGCCCGGACGGCGCCCGGTCGTCAGTGCGCGGCGTCCAGCCGGGAGCGCTGGTCCACGGTCAGCTCCAGGTCGACGGCTGCGAGATTCTCCTCCAGTTGCGCCACCGACGACGCCCCGGCCAGCGGGACGATCGGCAGTTCCCCGCCCAACTGCCAAGCCAGCACGACCTGGTTGACACTCGCGTCGGTCTCCCGGGCGACCTCGCGCAGCACGGCGAGCCGGGCCGGGGTGCCCGGGTGGTCGTAGTCCGGCGGCAGGGGCTTGTCCCGCCGTACGTAGGCGCCGGCGAGCAGCGGCGAGTAGGCGACCAGGGTGAGGTCGGGCTCGGCCCGCAGACAGCCGAGGAGTTCGGCGCCGGCGTGCCCGAGGCTGCCGTCGGGGAAGAGCTCGCTGGGGACGTCGAACCGCGGGCGCAGATGACTGTGCTGGTACTGGAGCACCTCGTAGCCGGGCAGTCCCGCCGCGGCGGCGAGGGCGCGGGCCCGCTCCACCCGCCACATGGCCTGGTTGCTCACCCCGAGCAGGCCGACCGTGCCCTCCGCGACGAGTTCCGCGAAGCCCTCGACGGTCTCGCGCTGCGGGACGGCGTGGTCGTCGATGTGGGCGTAGAGCAGGTCCAGCTTCTCGACACCGAGCCGCTCCCGGCTGCGTTCGGCGGACTCGCGGATCACCTTCGCGGAGAGGCCCTCCGCGTTGTCCGTGTAGCCGGTGCCGGGCGCCAGCGGTCGGGCGCCGAGCTTGGTCGCGACGACGATCTCGTGGCCGACGCCCCGGCTGCGCCGCCACCGGCCGATCAGTTCCTCGCTCTGGCCGCCCTGGCCGCCGTCGACCCAGAAGGCGTAGTTGTCGGAGGTGTCGACGAAGTTCCCGCCGGCCTCCACGTACCGGTCGAGAATCGCGAAGGACGTCTCCTCGTCCGTCACCGACCCGAAGAGCATCGCCCCGAGCGCGAGCACGCTGACCTCGCGACGGGTGGCCGGGTCGGTGCCTATGGTGCGGTACTTCATGCTGGATCCTCCCGTTCGGCCGGTGTCCTCCGGCTCGAACGGGAGTCTTCCGCTTGAAGTGCGCTTCAGGGCAAGGGCTTTCCCCGAGCCGGGGAGAGGCGGCGGGACCGGCAACCTGCCCCGAACGCACCGAAGCCGCCTTCTCGATGACGAGAAAGCGGCTTCCGACCTGCCGTGAAGCTGGTCGGGACGACAGGATTTGAACCTGCGACCCCTTGACCCCCAGTCAAGTGCGCTACCAAGCTGCGCCACGTCCCGGTGCGCTTCGCACGGTGTTCGCCGTGTGATCGCGCGAACAGCACTTTACCCCACACCGGGCGGTGCGCCGTAGCAGGCCCGGGAGCGGGACAATCGTCGTATGGACGGTTTGGACAGCGCAGGAGGTACGAGCGGCGGCCGGCCCGCCGGTCCCCGGGACCGGGACGGCGAGGGGCGGGCGCGCAACGCCCGGCCGCGGGACGGACTCGGCAGGCCCCTGCCGTACGGCACGCCCGGTGTGGAGCGGCAGGCCGAGGGGGTCGTCCGCACCCCGGAGGCGACCGTCACCGAGGCGCAGACCCTGCTGGACGCCGGGAAGCCCTTCCACGCGCACGAGGTCTTCGAGGACGCCTGGAAGGCGGGCCCCGATTCGGAGCGCACCCTGTGGCGCGGGCTCGCGCAGCTCGCGGTGGGTCTGACGCACGCCGCCCGGGGGAACCTCACGGGCGGGGCGCGGCTGCTGCGGCGCGGTGCCGGAGCGGTGCAGGAGTGGGCGGCCGGCGCCGGGCAGGCCCGGCCGTACGGAATGGATCTCGCCGGCCTGGCCCGCTGGGCACGGGAGCTGGCGGACACCGTGGAGCGGACCGGCACCGCCGTGGACGCGAGCACCCGGGCGCCCCGGCTGCGCTGACCCGGCCCGGTCACTGTCGGTGGCGTACGGCAGACTCGTGATGTGCGAAAGATTCATGTCATCGGTATCGGCGCGGGCGACCCCGACCAGCTGACCCTCCAGGCGGTCCGGGCGCTGCGCGGCACGGACGTGTTCTTCGTCCTGGACAAGGGCGAGGTGAAGAGCGACCTGACGCGGTTGCGCCACGACATGCTCGACACGCACCTGCCGGACGGTGCGTACCGGGTGGTCGAGGCCCGCGATCCGGAGCGGGACCGCGGGGCAGGGGGCGCGGCCTACTCCCCCGCCGTCGGCGACTGGCGCAGTGCCCGCGCCGAGATCTACGAGCGGTTGATCACCGAGGAACTCGGCGAGGAGCAGAGCGGCGCGTTCCTGGTCTGGGGCGACCCGGCGCTCTACGACAGCACGCTGGCCATCCTCCAGGAGGTGCTGGCCCGGGGCGCGGTGACCTTCGAGTACGACGTCGTCCCCGGCATCAGCAGCGTCTCGGCGCTCGTCGCCCGGCACCGCACGGGCCTGAACCGGGTGGCGCGTCCGGTGCAGATCACGACGGGCCGGCGGCTCGCCGAGGGCTTCCCGGAGGGGGTCGACGACGTGGTGGTGATGCTGGACGCCCACCAGGCCTTCCGGCAGTACGCCGAGGAGGACGTCGACATCTACTGGGGCGCCTACATAGGGACCCCGGACGAGATCCTCGTCTCCGGTCCGATCGCCGAGGCCGGCCCCCGTATCGAGCGGCTGCGCGCCGAGGCACGCGAACGCAAGGGCTGGATCATGGACACCTATCTGCTGCGCCGCAACCCGGGGCGGGAGTAGCCTCCCCCGGGCGGCCCGTCCCCGCGTGCGTGGCGGGGGTGCCGGTGTGATCGTGACCTCGTGACCGTCTCCGAGGAAATCGCTCCGGCCGCCGCCCAGCCTCCCGTCCTGGACTCGCGCCGACGGAACATCGTCTTCGGGACGATCGTGCTGGGGATGCTGCTGGCGGCCCTGGACCAGACGATCGTGGGCACGGCGTTGCCGACGATCGTGTCGGACCTCGGCGGGGCCGCGCACATGTCGTGGGTGGTCACGTCGTACCTCCTCGCGGAAACCGTCGCGACCGTGCTGGTCGGCAAGTTCGGTGACCTGTTCGGTCGCAAGGTGGTCTTCCAGGTCTCGGCGATCGTGTTCATCACCGGATCGTTCCTGTGCGGCCTGGCGACCAACATGTCGCTGCTGATCGCCTGGCGGGCCATGCAGGGCGTCGGCGCGGGCGGCCTGATGGTGACGGCGATGGCGTTGATCGCCGACGTCATCCCGCTGCGGGAGCGGGGCAAGTACCAGGGCGCGATCGGGGCCGTGTTCGGCGTGGCCACCGTCATCGGACCGCTGCTGGGCGGGCTGTTCACCGACCATCTGTCCTGGCGGTGGGCGTTCTACGTCAACGTGCCCATCGCGATCGTCGTCGTCTTCGCGGCCGCCCGCACCATCCCGGTGGTGAAGTCGGCGGTCCGGCCGGTCATCGACTACCTGGGCATCGCGCTGGTCGCGGTCGGCGCGAGCGCGCTGATCCTGGCGACGAGCTGGGGCGGCAACGAGTACGCGTGGGGTTCGGGCGTCATCATCGGCCTGTTCGTCGGCGGTGCCGTCGCGCTCGCCCTGTTCTGCCTGGTCGAGACGCGGGCGCAGCAACCCATGCTTCCCATGCGGCTGTTCGGCAACCCGGTCTTCTCCGTGTGCTCGATCCTCAGCTTCATCGTCGGCTTCGCGATGCTCGGCGCGTTGACCTACCTGCCGACCTACCTCCAGTACGTCGACGGCGACTCGGCCACCGTCTCCGGGGTACGCACGCTGCCCATGGTGCTCGGGCTGCTCATCGCGTCGGTCTTCAGCGGCAACGTGGTCAGCAAGACCGGGCAGTACCGCCTCTTCCCGATCATCGGCTCGCTGGTGATGGGCGTCGGCCTGTATCTGATGTCCCGCATGGGCCCCGGCACGGGCGCGTGGCTGGAATCGCTGTACATGTTCGTGCTCGGCACCGGCATCGGCCTGTGCATGCAGGTGCTCACGATCGCCGTGCAGAACACCGTCGAGTACGCCGACCTGGGCACCGCCACCTCCGGTGTCACCTTCTTCCGCACGCTCGGCAGCTCTTTCGGCACGGCCGTCTTCGGCACCCTGTACACCAACTCCCTCACCCCGAACCTGAAGGACGGCATCGGGGCCGCCACGTCGGCGGCGGGGGGCAGCGTCGACACGGCGACCATCGCCAGGGCGGCGACCAGCCCGGAGGGCCTGCACCGACTGCCCTCGGCCGTCGCCGAGCCGATCGTCCACGCCTACGCGGACACCATCCAGACGGTGTTCCTGTGGACGGTGCCGGTCGCGGCCGTCGGTTTCGTCGTCGCCCTGTTCCTGAAGCAGGTCGAGCTGCGCGACAGCGCGCGCATGAGCTCCACCGACATGGGAGAGGGGTTCGGCCAGCCGTCCGGCGCGGACTCCCGGCGGGTGCTGGAGGCATCCGTCGCGAAGATCATCGGCGGTACCGACGCGGACACCGCGCGCCGGATCGTCGAGGGCTCCGACACCCGCCTCGACGTCGCCGGGGCCTGGGCGGTGATGCAGGTCGAGCTGTTCACCCGGATGGTCGGCCACACGAGCCTCGGGCTCGTCGCCGCCCGTCGGCATCTGCCGCCGGAGGTGCTGCTGCCGGTGTTCGACCGCATGGTCGACGAGGGCTATCTGACCCGCCACGGTTCCCTGCTGTCCCACACGGAGGCGGGCACGCGCGAGGCCGGGGTGATCACCCAGGCGTGGGGCGAGTGGCTGGAGGAGCGGGTGGCGCAGGACATCGGCCGCCCGGCGGGCGGCGATCTGCGGGCGGCGGTGGACACCATCGCCAAGCGGCTCCTGGTCGAGGATCTCAACGAGGGCCTGCCCCGACACCGGCCGGAGCCGGAGCCGGCGGCCGTCGCGGCGCCTTGAGGACCGGCCGCCGGACCGTACGGCTAGCGCAGCAGGAGTTGGAGGCCGCCCACCACGGTCGCCGCGATCACCAGTCGCTCGAAGAGCCGCTGGTTGATCCGGGGCACGGCCCACTTGCCGAGCAGCGCTCCGGGGACGACGAACGCGACGAGTGCCGCGTCCAGGAGAAGCGATTCGCCGTCGATGAGTCCGAGGCTCGCGCTGAACGGCACCTTAGAGACGTTGACGATCAGGAAGAAGAACGCGGAGGTGCCGAGGAAGCCGAGTTTACGGAAGCCGGCCGAGAGCAGGTACATCGACATCACCGGGCCGCCGGCGTTGGCGACCATGGTGGTGAAGCCGCCGAGGACACCGTAGGAGCGGGCCTTGACGCGGCCGGACCGGGTGACCACGGCGTCGGGTTCGTCGCCCGCGTCGGCCGTGCGGCGCCGCCACAGCGTGACGCCCGCCATCAGCAGCAGGATCGCGCCGATCGAGGTGCGCACCGTCCCGTCGTCGGCCCACACCAGGAACACCGTCCCGAAGACCACGCCGGCCGCGACCGCCGGGAACAGCCGCCACAGCGTGGGCCAGTGGGCGTGCCGCCGGTAGGTGAGGACGGCGAGGACGTCGCCGGCGATCAGGATCGGCAGCAGGACGCCCGTGGAGGCGCGGGCGGGCAGGATCGCCGCGAAGATCGCGAGGCTGACCGTGTTGGCCCCGCTGACGGCCGTCTTGGAGAAGCCGACGAGCAGGGCCGCGAGGGCCAGCGCCACGAACTCCCAGCCCGTGATGTGCCACAAGTTCATCGTGTTCATGCGGAGACCGATGCTACGCACACCTACCGGAGGGCCTGAAAGCCGTCTCGCCTGGTGGTTGTTCCCGCCCGGTGGCCTCCTGCCCGGCGGCCCGGGCCGGCGGTGTCAGTGCCTCTCGACCAGTACCGCGCTGCCCTGTCCGACGCCCACGCACATCGTGGCCAGCCCGCGCTCCGCTCCCGTGCGGCGCATGCGGTGCAGCAGGGTGGTGAGGATGCGGGCGCCCGAGCAGCCGAGCGGGTGGCCGAGGGCGATCGCACCGCCGCTGGGGTTGACCAGGCCGGGGTCGATGCCGAGCTGGTCGACGCAGGCGAGCACCTGGGCGGCGAACGCCTCGTTGAACTCGGCCTCCTGGACGTCGTCGACGCTCCAGTCGGCCCGGGCCAGCGCCTTGCGGGTGGCGGGGACCGGGCCGATGCCCATCACGTCGGGGTGGACGCCGGCGGAGGCGCCGGCGACATACCGGCCGAGGGACTCCAGCCCCAGTTCGTCGAGTGCCTCCTCGCTGACGAGGAGGAGTGCGGCGGCGCCGTCGTTCATGGGTGAGGCATTGCCCGCGGTGACCGTGCCGCCCTCGCGGAACACGGGCTTCAGCTGCGCGAGCTTCTCCGGCGAGGTGTCCTCGCGGATGCCCTCGTCGGCGTCGACGACCACGCCGTCCGGGCGCCGTACGGGCAGGAGTTCGTCGTCGAAGTGGCCGTCCCCCCGGGCCAGCGCCGCCAGTCGGTGGCTGCGCAGGGCGAACGCGTCCTGGCGCTCGCGCGTGATGCCGTACCGCGTGGCGACCTCCTCGGCGGTCTCTCCCATGGCGAGCAGGCCGTGCAGGTCCTTCATGGCGGGGTTGACCAGGCGCCAGCCGAGCCGGGTGTCGACGGTCTCGACGCGGTGCGGAAGGGCCTCGTCGGGGCGGGCCAGCACGAAGGGGGCGCGGCTCATCGACTCGGAACCGCCGGCCAGCACGATGTCGGCCTCGCCCGCGGCGATCGTGCGGGCCGCGGTCGTGACGGCCTCGAGCCCGGAGGCGCACAGCCGGTTCACCGTGGCGCCGGGCACGGTCTCGGGGAGGCCGGCGAGCAGGGCGGCCATCCGGGCGACGTTGCGGTTGTCCTCGCCCGCCTGGTTGGCGGCGCCCCAGTAGACGTCGTCGATACGGGCCGGGTCGAGCGCGGGCACCTCGGCGACCAGACCGCGGATGACGGTCGCGGCGAGATCGTCGGGCCGTACGGAGGACAGGGCTCCGCGCAGTCTGCCGACGGGGGTGCGGCGGGCGGCCGCGAAGTGGACGGGACGCACGTCAGGACTCCTTGATTAGCACTGCTAGTTTTTCGACTGTAGACCCCGGTCCGACCCCCTGGGAAGATCCCCGGAAGCCTTCACCGACGCAGCTGGAGGAGAGATGACCGAACACGTCCTCACCGGGACCCGCGGCACGATCGCCGTACACGAGTGGTCCCCACCGCGGCCCCGCCGGCTCGCCCTTCTGGTGCACGGCTACGGCGAGCACGCCGGCCGCTACGGGGAACTCGCGGACGTCCTGACCGGGCACGGCGCGGCCGTCTTCGCCCCCGACCACATGGGGCACGGAAGGTCGGCGGGCGAGCGCGTGGTGATCGAGGACTTCGAGGACGTGGTCACCGATGTGCACGCCGTGGCACGGCTCGCCCGGGCCACGCACCCGGACCTCCCCTTGATCGTGATCGGGCACTCCATGGGCGGCCTGATCGCGGCCCGGTACGCCCAGCGGTACGGCGACACACTCGCCGCGCTGGTGCTGTCCGGCCCGGTGATCGGCGGCTGGGAGCTGCCCGGCCGGCTGCTGGCGCACGAGGAGATCCCCGACCTCCCCGTCTCGCCCGCCGCCCTCTCCCGCGACCCCGCGGTGGGCGCGGCCTACGCGGCGGACGAGCTGGTCTGGCACGGGCCGATGAAGCGGCCGACGCTCGAGGCGTTCGTACGGACCCTGGAGACCGTGGCCGAGGGCGGCGACCTCGGCCCGCTGCCCCTGCTCTGGCTGCACGGGGACGACGACCGGCTGGTCCCGCTGCCCGGCAGCCGGACCGGCGTCGAGCGACTGAGCGGCGGCGCGCCGGCCGAGCGGATCTACCCGGGAGCCCGGCACGAGGTCTTCAACGAGACGAACCGCGCCGAGGTGTTCGCGGACGTGACGCGCTTCCTGGACGGTGTGCTCGCTCCCTGAGACGGAACGGAGATGCGGCTGTTTGCGGTGGTGTGACCGGGGCACCCGCGCCTGCATGGAGTGGTTGCGCAGTGCCGCCTGTGTGGGCGAGGACCCTGAGCTGTTCTTCCCCGTGGGCACGAGCGGACCCGCCCTGCGCGACGCCGCGGCGGCCAAACGCGTCTGCGCCCGCTGCACGGTGTGTGCCGAGTGTCTGTCCTACGCGTTCGCGATCGGACGGACCTCGGGCGTGTGGGGCGGGACCGGCGAGGAGGAACGCGCGGAACTGCTCCGTACCGCCAGACCCGACGCGACGACAAGGAGCACCGTATGACTGTCGTGAAGAGCCCCCTGCCCGAACCGGCCCGCCAGGTCACCTTCGACGCGTTGCAGACCACCCTCGTGGATCTTCTGGGCCTGTCCCTGATCGGGAAGCAGGCGCACTGGAACATCGTGGGGCCCCGGTTCCGTTCGATCCACCTCCAGCTCGACGAGGTGGTCTCGACGGCCCGTTCGTACGCCGACACGGTCGCGGAGCGCGCGGCGGCGCTGGGCCTGCCGCCCGACGGGCGCCCGGAGACGATCGCCTCGGCGTTCACCCTGCCGTCGCCGAAGGACGGCTGGCTGCGCGACGAGGACGTCGTCCAGGTGATCGCGGAGACGCTGGGGGCGGCCATCGCACGACTGCGGGAGCGGATCACCACGACCGCGGAGGCGGACCCGGTCACCCAGGACCTGCTCATCGGCATCACCGCCGAGCTGGAGAAGCAGCGGTGGATGTTCGAGGCGGAGAACTGGCCGCGCGAGCACTGATCCACGGAAGGAGCGAACAACCCGTCATGACCGACGCACTCGAACTCGACGCGCTGTGGGAGGACTTCCACCGCGTGGTGAACATGACCTCGCAGGAGCTGGCCGCCTGGCTCCGGGTGCGCGACGCCGACGAGAACGCCGAGCCCCTGCCCGAGGAGGCGGGAACGCCCACCGGGCAGCATGTGCTGGCGATCCTCCAGAAGCGGCGCACCGACCTGACCGACGACGACGTCCGCGTGATGTACAGGGTCGTGGACACGGTCACCGCGCAGGCGGACCTGGAGAACGAACCCAGGGCCGAGGACACCCGCGGACGCCACCGTCTGATGACGATCGGCCACGATCCGCTCAAGCCGTAGACCCCGCGGGGCTGCCCGCGCCTCAGCCGGTGAGCCGGGAGAGCGCCGCCGACACCAGCGTGCGCACTCCCGGCACCAGCACGGACAGGTCCGGCGCGAACAACGGGCTGTGGTTTCCCGGCACGCCCGCGAACTTCTCCCGCAACTCCTCCCCCGGCGCCGTCTCCCACACGGCCGCCGGGGTCGAGGTCACGTACCAGAAGTCGTACGGCACGCCCGCCGGGGCGAGCAGCGAGAAGTCCTCGCTGCCCAGCGCCTGCCCGAAGTCGAACACCGTGTGCTCGCCGAAGAGTTCACGGTGCACGGCGGCGATCTCCCCGTCCAGCGCGGCGTCGTTGACGGTGTTCGGGCAGCCGGGGTGGACCGTGACCTCGGGCGGGACCGGGCAGCCCGCGGCGGCGCACTCCCCCTCGACGACCCGCCGGATCGCGGCGAAGACCCGTTCGCGCACCCGGGTGTCCTGGGTGCGCACGTTCAGCGCGAGCCGTGCCTCGGCGGGGATGATGTTGGCATTCGTACCGGCGTGGAAACTCCCCACCGTCAGCACCACCGACTCGCTCGCCGCCACCTCGCGCGCGACCACGGTCTGGAGCCTGGTCACGATGTACGAGGCCGTGACGACCGGGTCGACCGTCGACTCGGGCCGCGAACCGTGCCCGCCGACACCGTGCACGACGACGTCGACGTCGTCCGAGGCCGACAGCGTCAGGCCGGGCGTGTGCGGGTAGAACCCGGCGAGCCCCGGCGCCGCATGCTGGCCGAACAGCACGTCCGGGCGCGGGAAACGGGCGTGGATCCCGTCCGCGACCATCGCCCGCGCGCCACCCCCGGCCTCCTCCGCGGGCTGCCCGACCACGACCAGAGTCCCGGACCAGGCCTCGCGGGCGGCGGCGAGAGCCTCGGCGGCGGCCGCCAGCCAGGTGACGTGCAGGTCGTGGCCACAGGCGTGCATCAGCCCGTCGACGGTCGAGGCGTACGGCAGCCCGGTCGCCTCCCGCACGGGCAGCGCGTCCATGTCGCCGCGCAGCCACACCACCGGCCCGTCACCGTTCGCGAGCACCCCGACGACGCCGGTGCGGGCCACCCCCTCCGTCACCTCGTACCCGGCCGCGCGCAGCCGCAGGGCCAGCTTCGCGGCGGTGCGGTGTTCCTGGAAGGACAGCTCGGGGTGGCGGTGCAGGTCCTGGTAGAAACCCGCCAACCGGCCGGGTTCGAGTTCCGAGGTGATCTCGCGGGTCAGGCGGGCGACAACGGCCGGTTCGGTCATACCGCGCAGCCTAGGAGAGCGGTCCCGCCGGCCGCAGCCGACGGGCGCGATCGGCCGAACGGTCGAGGAACCGGCGTGTGAAGCCTGGCCGTTCGGCCGAGGTGCGCGCGGGCCCGGGCGGGCGCCCCGAACATCGTCACGGGCCGCATCGAGAGCAAGTACCACCCGCTGCCGTGGGTGGGGAAGAAGGTTTCCGTGTCCTGCCCGACCGGCCTGAAGACCGTGGCCGGCGCACCGGCTTCCGGTTGCTGGGCGCGCGCAACCGCGTCGAGATCGCGGCCTGGGCCTGGCAGCACGGGCACGCGCGGCCCCGCCCGTGGCCCGGGACCGCCCGGAGCGTCAGAGGTCCAGCAGGCGCGTGACGGTACGCAGTACGCCGTTGTCGTTGTTGGAGGGCGCGAGGTGGCGGGCCCGGCGGACGACCTCCGGGTGGGCGTTGGCCATGGCGAACGACCAGTCGGCGGCGTCCAGCATCTCCAGGTCGTTGAGGTAGTCGCCGAACACCATGGTCTGGGCGGGCGTGATGCCCAGCTCCCGCTGGAGGGCGCGCAGTGCGGCGCCCTTGTTGGCCGTGCGGTTCATGACGTCGACCCAGTGCTCACCGGAGACGACGACCTGGTGGGTCCGCGCGAAGGGCGCGAGAGCCGGTGCGGTGGTCTTCTCGGCGGACCCGAAGTCGAAGAGGGCGACCTTGATGATGTCGTCGTCGACGGCGGTGACGTCCTCGACGACCCGGTGCCGCACGTAGTACCGGCCCACCTCGGCCAGGAACGCCTCGTCGGCCCGCTCGACGTAGGCGGACCGCTTCCCGCAGACGACGGCGCCCACGTCGACGCCGTCGGACGTGAGCCGGCGTACGGCCTCCGTCACCCGCGCGACCACGCCCGGCGCCAGCGGATCGGAGCTCAGCTCCTCCCCGTCGCGCACCACGTAGGTGCCGTTCTCCGCTATGAACACCATCCCGTCGGCGACCTCGGCGAACTCCGCGGCCAGGGTGGCGTACTGGCGCCCGCTCGCCGGGGTGAACAGCACCCCGCGCTCCCGCAGCAGCGCCAGCGTCTCCCAGAGGCCCTCGGGCACCTTCTTGTCGTCGTCGAGCAGCGTCCCGTCCATGTCGGTGACGACCAGCCGGATGTCGACGGGACCCGCCGGGGACGCGGACGCGGACGGGCGGGGGGCGTGCGAGTAGGGCATGGCCTGCTTCCTGTACGGGATCACCGGATTTTCACCCTACCGGGGACAACGGTGATCATCCGGCGGCACAATGGCGGACGGAGGCCCGTGACGCGGGCAGGACGCGAGAAGGAGCGGTCAGGTGAGCGGGTCGGCACGGCTGAACACCAGCGTGGCGCACAACGCGCGGGTGTGGAACTACTGGATCGGCGGCAAGGACAACTACGAGGTCGACCAGCGGGTCGGCGAGCATGTCGCCGGGATGTTCCCGCTCATCCGGGAGATCGCGCGCGCGGACCGCTGGTTCCTGGGGCAGGCGGTGCGGTTCCTGGCCGAGGAGCGCGGGGTGCGGCAGTTCCTCGACATCGGCACCGGACTGCCGACGGCCGACAACACCCACGAGATCGCGCAGCGCGTCGCGCCCGAGTCGCGGATCGTGTACGTCGACAACGACCCCATCGTGCTGGCGCACGCCCGTACGCTGCTGACCGGCACCGCCGAGGGCGTCACCGACTACATCGACGCCGATGTGCACGACCCGGCCGGGATCCTCGAACGCGCGGCGGGCACCCTGGACTTCACCCGCCCGGTCGCGGTGATGATGCTGGGCATCCTGAACTTCGTCCTGGACTTCGAGGCGGCCCGGGACATCGTCCGCGAGGTCATGGCCGACGTCCCCTCCGGCAGCTTCCTGGTGCTGACGCACCCCACCCACGACAGCGCGGTGGGCGGTGAGGGCCAGATCCCGGCGATGAAGTTCTGGAACGAGAACGCCACCCCGCCGATCACCGCACGCGGTGGCGAGGAGATCGCCGCGTTCTTCGAGGGCCTGGACCTGCTGGAGCCGGGCCTGGTCTCCTGCTCGCGCTGGCGCGGCGAGGCCGACTCCCTCGCGGTGGTGCCGCAGTACGGCGCGGTGGCCGTGAAACCCTGACGGACGTACGGCACGCAACGGACGTACCGACCGTGGAGGACGTATGACCACCCTTGCCGATCCCGTCCCCGGTGGGCGTCCCGGAGAGGTCGAGCGGGCCGGCGCGCTCGCCGGCGAACTCTCGGCGAGAGGCGTGCACGGGATCGTCCTGGCCTACGTCGACACGGCGGGTGTCGCCCGGGTGAAGACGATCCCCACGGCCGGGCTGGCCTCGGCGGCGGCCTGGGGGGTCGGGATGTCGCCGGTGTTCGACACGTTCCTGGCGAACGACCACATCGTCGCGACCGATGTGCTGGGCGGCCCGGACGGCGACCTGCGTCTGTACCCGGACCTCGACCGGCTGGTGGCCCTGGCAGGGCAGCCCGGCTGGGCCTGGGCGCCGGTCGACCGCGTCACCCAGGACGGGGAGCGGCACCCCGGCTGCTCCCGCACCTTCCTCCGCCGCGTCGTCGCGGACGCGGCCCGCGAGCACGGTCTCGTCTTCAAGGCGGCCATCGAGATCGAGTGGGCGGTCGGCCTGGACTCGGCGCCCGCGGGGGAGTTCGTCCCGGCGGCCACGGGACCGGCGTACGGCGCGACCCGGCAGATCGAGCTGAGCGAGTACACCGCCGAGCTGCTGGCCGCGTGCGCGGCGCAGGGCGTGGACGTCGACCAGATCCATCCGGAGTACGCGCCCGGTCAGTTCGAGATCTCCGTGGGCGCGCTCGACCCGGTGGCGGCGGCCGACCGCAGCGTCCTCGTCCGCCAGACGATCCGCGCGCTGGCCCGGCGCCACGGCCTGCGGGTGTCCTTCTCCCCCGCCGTCGGGGCGGAAGGCGTCGGCAACGGCGGGCACGTCCATCTCTCCGCCTGGCGGGACGGCGCGAACCTGCACGCGGGCGGAGTGCGGCGGCACGGCATGACGGCCGACGCGGAGGCGTTCGCGGCCGGAGTGCTGGCCCGGCTCCCGGCCCTCACGGCGGTGACCGCGCCCAGCCCGGCGAGCCATCTGCGCCTCAAGCCGTCCCAGTGGGCCGGGGTGTTCACCGCCTGGGGCCTGGAGACCCGCGAGTGCGCGCTGCGTCTGGTGCGCGGTACCGCCGGCCGGCGCGCGGAGCAGGCGAATCTGGAGGTCAAGCCGGTCGATCTGGCCGCCAACCCGTACCTCGCCCTCGGCTGTCTGATCGCCGCCGGGCTGGCCGGGCTCGCGTCGGGCGCCGTCCTGCCCGAGGAGACGGACGGGGATCCGGCCCGGCTCGGCGCCGGGGAGGCCGCCGCCCGGGGCGTGCGCCGGCTGCCGACCTCGCTCGCCGAGGCGCTCGCCGAGTTCCGCCGGGACGAGGTGCTGCGGACCGCGCTCGGCCCGGTCCTCGCCGACGCGGTGAGCGCCGTACGACAGGGCGAGATCGACGCCGTCGACGGGCTCGACGACGAGCGGGTGGCCGCGGCCTACCGCTGGAAGTACTGACATGACCGGCGGACCGGTCCACGAGGCCCTCGCCGAGCTGGAGCTGGTGGACCACCACTGCCACGGCGTCGTCACCGACCCCCTGGACCGGCCGGGCTTCGAGGCGTTGCTCACCGAGGGCGACCGGTGGCCCGGCCACTCGGCCTTCGACACACCCGCCGGGGTGGCCGTACGCCGCCACTGCGCGCCGGTGCTCGACCTGGAGCGGCACGCCCCGGCCGACGTCTACCTGGCCCGGCGCGCCGAACTGGGTCCGCGGGAGGTGAACCGGCGGTTCCTCGCCGCCGCCCGGACCGGCGTGTTCTGTGTCGACACCGGGTTCGCCCCGCAGCGCATCACCACGCCCGCCGAGCTGGCCGGGGCGGCCGGAGCCGGTGGACCGGCGGTCGCCCACGAGGTCGTCCGGCTGGAGTCCGTCGCGGAGGCCGTGGCCACGCGGGGTGTCGAGGCCGACGGGTACGCCGACGCGTTCCGGGCGGCCGCCCTGGACGCGGTACGCCGGCCGGGGGTGGTGGCGGTCAAGTCGGTGGCCGCCTACCGGACCGGCTTCGACCTCGACCCGGCCCGGCCCCCGGACGCCGAGGTCACCCGGGCCGCCCGGCGCTGGCTGGCGGGCGGCGGCCGGCTGGCGGACCCGGTGCTGGTCCGGCACCTGCTGTGGACGGCCGTCGACCTGGGGCTCCCCCTCCAACTGCACACCGGCTTCGGCGACAACGACATCCGGCTGCACCGGGTGGACCCGAGCCGTCTCACGGACTGGCTGCACCTGACGGCGGGCGCCATCCCGGTACTGCTGCTGCACTGCTGGCCGTACCAGCGGCAGGCCGCCTATCTGGCCGCGGTGTTCGAGCAGGTCTACCTGGATGTGGGGCTCACCCTGCATCATGTGGGTCCCCCACGAGCGCGGGCGGTCCTGGAGGAGGCGTTGGAGATCACACCGTTCCGCAAACTGCTGTACAGCTCGGACGCCTATGGTGTGGCGGAGTTCTACGGGCTCGGCGCGCTGGCGTTCCGCAGGGGACTGGGGGAACTGCTCCAGGACCGGGTGGACGCCGACGAACTGGGCCTGCCCGACGCGCTGCGCCTGGCACGCTGGGCCGGAGCCGACAACGCCCGCCGGGTCTACCGGCTTCCCGACGGACACTGAAAGTATGATCAAGCAATGTCTGACTTGACCGAAACCACGCCGGGTTGGCTGAGCTCCGACGAGCTCGAGATGGCACGCGCCCGTATGCCGATCCTGTACGTCGAGGCCGTGCCCGTGCGCGTCGACGACAGCGGCGAAGTCACCAGCGTCGGCCTGCTGCTGCGGATGGGACCGGAGGGCACGGTCAGCCGCACCCTGGTCTCCGGCCGGGTCCTGCACCACGAGCGCGTCCGCGACGCCCTGCTGCGCCACCTGGAGAAGGACCTCGGTCCGGTGGCGCTGCCCCGGGTACCGACCTCGCTCCAGCCGTTCACGGTGGCCGAGTACTTCCCCACGCAGGGCGTCACCCCGTACCACGACCCCCGTCAGCACGCGGTGTCGCTGGCCTACATCGTGCCGGTGACCGGCGACTGCCGTCCCCGCCAGGACGCGCTGGACCTGGTGTGGTTCAGCCCGCAGGAGGCCGCGTCGCTCGCGGTGCAGAGCGAGATGCCGGGCGGGCACGGGTTCCTGCTGCGGCAGGCCCTGGCCCACGTCGGCCTCTCGGCCTCCTGAGCGTGATCCCCGCGCCGTCCGGCCCGCGCGCCCTGGTGGGCGCCGCCCGCAGTCGTCCCTGCACCCTCGTGGTGTGCAGGGGCTGCTGCTGCGGCGACGCCGGCAAACACCCCGGCTACGACCACGACTGGCAGCTGGAGCGGCTGCGGGCGGCCGCCGCCGACTCCGCCGGCGCCTTCGAGGTCCGTACGACGGAGTGCCTGGGCCCCTGCGACCAGGCCAACGTGATCGTGGTCCAGCCCTCGGCCGGCGGACGCCGGGCCGGCGGCCGGGCCACCTGGGTCGGCTTCGCCATGGACGACGACTGCACGGAGGAGATCCTGACCTGGGCGGCGGCCGGCGGCCCGGGGGTCGCGGCGCCGCCGGTCACGCTGGAGCTCCAGTTCATCAGCCCACCGCGCGCGGGGCGGGTGCGCAGTCGCCGCTGACTCCGCTGTGGACCAACCGCCGCTGTGAGCAAGGCGGTTGGGGCTCTCGGATCTTGATGGCGTAGGTTGGCCGGATGGGGGCGACGGCACGGCGGCAGGTCGAGGAACACGAGGTCCGCAAGGGCGGGGCGGCCCGTTCGTCGCTGCTGATGGCGCTGGGCACCATCGCGTCCCGGGCGACCGGGCTGATCCGCCAGGTCCTCCAGGCCGCCGCCCTGGGCACCGGTCTGCTGGCCAGTACGTACAACACCGCGAACACGGTGCCGACCAGCCTCTACACCCTGCTGATCGGCGGCGCGCTGAACGCCGTGCTGGTGCCGCAGCTGGTGCGGGCGAGGGCGACCCACCCGGACGGCGGGCGGGCCTACGAGCAGCGGCTCGTCACCCTGGTCGTGTCGGTCCTCGCCGTGGGGACGGCGCTGGCGGTGTGGGCGGCCCCGCAGATCGTCTCGCTGTACATGCGCGACAGCCCGGACAACCACGAGGCCTACCGGCTCACCGTGGTCTTCGCCCGGTTCCTGCTCCCGCAGATCTTCTTCTACGGCCTGTTCAACATCTACGGCCAAGTCCTCAACGCCCGGGAGCGGTTCGGCGCGATGATGTGGACGCCGGTCCTCAACAACGTCGTCCTGCTGGGCATGTTCGGCGCCTACCTCGGCCTCATGACCGTGCCGACGGAGGTCGCGGACATCACCGACGCCCAGGTCCGGCTGCTGGGCGTCGGGACGACCGTCGGCATCGCGGTGCAGGCCCTCGCGCTGGTCCCGTTCGCGCGGGCCGCCGGGTTCCGCTTCCGCCCGCGGTTCGACTGGCGCGGCTCCGGCCTGGGTTCCGGTGTGCACGCCGCCAAGTGGACGCTGCTGCTCGTCCTGACGAACCTCGTCTCGCTGACGGTGGTGACCAACTACGCCAACACCGTCGATCAGAGGCTGCCGGACGCCGGCGCGGGCTACACGGCGTACACGTACGCGCAGACCATCTGGATGCTGCCGCAGTCGGTGGTCACCGTCTCCCTGGTGACCGCGCTGCTGCCCCGTATGAGCCGGGCCGTGGCGCAGGGCCGGATCGCGGACGTGCGCGCCGATCTGTCGCGCGGGCTGCGGGTGAGCGGGGTCGTCATCGTCCCGGCCGCGTTCCTGTTCCTGGCCCTCGGCCCGCGGATCGCCACCCTGCTGTTCGCGCACGGCGCGGCCGACGCGGCCTCCGCGCAGCCGCTCGGCCACATGCTCCAGGCGTTCGGTCTCGGCCTGATCCCGTTCTCCGCGCAGTACGTCCTCCTGCGTGGCTTCTACGCGTTCGAGGACACCCGTACGCCGTTCTTCATGGCGCTGTGGATCGCGGCGGTGAACATCGCGCTGGCCACCGCCTGCCATCTGCTGCTGCCCGACCGCTGGGCGGTGACCGGCATGGCCGGGGCCTGCACGCTGTCCTACCTGGCGGGGCTGGCCCTCACGGCGCGCCGGCTGCGCGGCCGGACCGGCGGTCGCCTGGACGACGGCGCGCTGCGGCGCACGTACACCAAGCTGCTGGTGGCGGCGGGCCTCGCCGCCGCCGCGGGCCGGGCCGCCGCCGCGTGCGCGGCCTCGCTGGGCGGCGGCACCCTGTCGACCGCGACCGCCCTCGCGGCCGGCTCCCTCACCCTCGTCCTGGTCTACCTCGCTCTGGCCCGGCTGACGAAGGTCGATGAGCTGCGGGGGCTGCGCCGGCGGTAGGCTCGCCCGCCTCGGTGAGCAGGCCGGCCAGTGTGGCACGGGCGCGGGCCACCCGCGAGCGGACGGTGCCGACCGGGCAGTCGCTCACCTCGGCCGCCTCCGCGTAGGGCAGTCCCAGCAGCTGGGTCAGCACGAACGCCTCCCGCCGGTCCTCCGGCAGCGCGGCCAGCAGATCCAGCAGGACGACACCGTCGTCGAAGCCGGGCAGTCCGCGCGGCTGGGCCAGCTCGACGGCCGTCTGCCAGTCGGCCTGGTCCGACAGGCGCGGCCGGACGGCGGCGGACCGGAAGCTGTCCATCACCGCCCGGCGCGCGATGGACAGCAGCCACGCCCGCGCCGAGGAGCGTCCCTCGAACCGGTGCAGACCGCTCAGCGCCCGCAGGAACGTGTCCTGCGCCAGATCGTCCGCCGCCTGCGGGTCGGCGCTCAGATGGGCCACGTACCGCACCACGTCGTGGTGCAGGGCCCGCACGAACCCCTCGACGGCCGCCGCGTCCCCGGCCCGCGCGGCCAGCGCCAGCGCGGTCGTCGACTCGTCGGCCGGTGCCGCCTTGCCGGCCCGCTTCGCGCGTCCCGGGCCGTGCGGTGTCCGGTGCCTCTCGTGCTTCTCGGCCTTGGCGGTGTCGTGGAGCCTGCGGTGCTTGTCGGCCTTGCCGTGCCCTGCGGTCATGGCGCCTCATCCTGGCAGCGGGGCCGCGGGGCGTCACTCGGGGTTGGGCGAATCCACAGGTAGTCCGGCCGACTCACAGCACGGGACGGCGCGGACACGTCACCGCGTCCCGCCGCGCTTCACCGCGTGGAAAACAACGAAGGCCGCTTCCACACTTTCGTGGAAACGACCTTCCGACCTGCGATGAAGCTGGTCGGGACGACAGGATTTGAACCTGCGACCCCTTGACCCCCAGTCAAGTGCGCTACCAAGCTGCGCCACGTCCCGTTGCCTGCCTGACCTGGGGTTTCCCCTGGCCGAACACGCATGGAAACCATACCGCACTCGGGTCGGTGGTCGCGCACCCGTTTCCCGCGCCCCGGCCGTCGGGCACCGTCAGTCCCCCGGGGCCGCCCCCAGTTCCGGGTACGCCTCGAGCAGTCGCGTCGGGGCCGCCTGGCGCCATGAGTCGGCGAGGATGTCCCGCAGCTCGTCCTCGTCCTCCAGCGCGGCGAGGCGGGCCCGTACCCAGGCGAACTGGGCCTCGTGGTCGGCGATCCAGAACTTCCCGGGTTCGGCGAGCACCAGTTCGTCGCGCTCCTCCTTGGGGCAGCGCACGGCGAGGGAGGTCTCCTCCTCGGGCAGTGTGGCGAACATCTTCCCCGCGACCCGGAAGGTGGGCATGCTCCAGGAGATCTTCTCCGTGGTGTCCGGCAGGGACAGGGCGATACGGCGTACGTCTTCGGCGTCCGGCATGCTCCGCACCGTAGCCGCTGCCACTGACAGTCACCCGACGGCGACGTGCTTGTAGTACAGGGTGGTCGGGCGGAGAACCCCGGCCGGGCTCGCCGCGTAGTCCGGGATCACCCCGGCCCTGGTCCACCCGGCGGTGCGGTACAGGTGCTCGGCGGGGCTGTCGGTCTCGGTGTCCAGGTGCAGCAGGGTGACACCGGCCGCGACGGCGCTCTCCTCGGCGGCGGTCAGCAGGGTGCGGCCGAGGCCCTTCCCGCGGGCGTCCCGGTGGACCATCAGCTTGACGAGTTCGGCGCGGTGGCGGCTGTTGGGCTTGTCGGGGAAGGCCAGGCCGACGGTGCCGACGACACGGTCCCCGTCCTGCGCCGCCCAGACCGCGAGCCGCCCGGCGGCGACACCCTCGGCGCGGTCCTTCCACCAGTGCTCGGCCACCGTCCGGTCGAGCGGGGCGAGGAAGCCGAGCGAGGCGCCGTCGTCCACCGCGTCGATCAGCAGGTCGGCCAACTCCGCCGCGCGGGCGCGCAGTCGGGGGGCGTCGAGCCGGGTCACGGTCATGGCAGCACCACCGCGAGCACGTACCGCACGTCCTCGTCGCCCGCGCACCGGAACCGGGTCGGCCCCCACACCCGCAGGCGCAGACAGTCCCCGGCACCGAGGTGATGCGCGGTGCCCTCGGCCGTCACCTCGAGGGCGCCCTCCAGCACCCAGATGTGCTGTTCCAGGCCCGCCACGGGCGGCCGGTCGTAGGCGAGGTCGGCGCCCACGGCGAGCCGGCCCTCGACCAGTTCGCCGCGCAGCGCGGGGTGCGGCGGCGACACGGACCGCCGGACGAACCCGGAGGCCCGGTCCTCCCAGACGGACTGCTCGTCGGCGCGCACCAGCGGCGCGGGCTCCGCCTCCACCTCGCTCAGCAGCCGGGACATGGTCCGCCCGTAGACATGGCAGAGACGGTTGAGCAGCGCGGCGGTCGGACTGGTCTCCGCCCGCTCGGCCCGTGACAGGGTGGACCGGCTCACCCCGCTGCGTTCCGCCAACTCCCCCAGCGACCAACCGCGTTCGGCCCGCAACTCGGCCAGCCGGCCGGCGATCCGCACGTCGACGGGGTCCGGCGACCCGACCGTCTCCGCTCCGCCTGTCTCATGTCTCATATCCGGGACGCTATCCCGGATATGAGACGGCGCTGTTACGGAAGGCTCACACCCGGGCGGCCTCGCCCAGCGCCTCCAGCACCGGCCGGATCAGCGGATGCCCCTCCGCTCCCCGGCGGACGGCCGCGAAGACCCTCCGGGTCGGCGCCACCCCGTCGACGGGCCGTACGACCACCCCCGTGAGGTCCATGCCGCGCAGCGCCGAACGCGGGACGAGCGCCACGCCCGCGTCGGCCGAGGCCAGTGCGACGACCGCGCGGAAGTCGTCCGAGGAGTGCTCCAGACGAGGCTGGAAGCCGGCGTTCTCGCAGGCCAGGACGACCACGTCATGGCAGGGGTTGCCCGGGTAGGGGCCGATCCACGGGTCCTTGGCCAGTTCGGCGAGCGGAACCTCGGGGGCGTCGGCGAGACGGTGGCTGACCGGGACGACCGCGTCGAAGGGCTCGGCGTAGAGCGGGACGTGCGCGAGCCTCGGATCGTCGGCGGCCGGGGCCCCGCGGTACTCGACGGCCACCGCGACATCGACCTGCCGGTCGAGCACCATCGGCAGACTGGCGTCGCCCTCGGCGTCCTGGACCCGGATCCGGATCCCCGGGGCGGTACCGGCCAGCCGGGCCACCGCGGGCGCCACGACCAGGGCGATGCCCGTCGCGAAGGCGGCGACCGTGACCGTGCCGGCCGCTCCGGAGCTGTAGGCGGCCAGTTCCGCCTCGGCCCGCTCCAGCTGGGCGAGGACGGCGTTGGTGTGGGCGAGCAGGATCTCGCCGGCCGGGGTGAGCCGTACGCCCTTGGCGCTCCGCTCGACCAGCCGGTGGCCGGTCTCCTGCTCCAGGGCCGTCAGCTGCTGGGAGACGGCGGACGGGGTGAGATACAGCGCGGCGGCTGCCGCGGTCACCGTGCGGTGGTCGGCCACCGCACGGAGGATATGGAGCCGCCGCGCTTCGATCATGGATCGATTATCGCAATATGTCCGGGCCGCTCAGACCGCCTCCCGGCCCGGCGGCCACCGTCCGAGACCGTCACAAGGTTGGACAGCCACCGGCTCGGGCCACCACCGACCCGGACGGCCACCATCCGAGACCGGCACCGGCACCGGCACAGACAGCCTCCAGCCAGGACGGCCACCGGCCAGGACGCAGGACGGCCACCGGCCAGGACGGCCACCGGCCAGGACGCAGGACGGCCACCGGCCAGGACGGCCACCGCCAGGACGGCCACCGCCAGGACGACCGGGACGGCCACTCGGCCCGGGCCACCACCGACCCGGGCCACCACCGACCCGGGCGGCCACCGACCCGGGCGGCCACTGGCCGAGACCGCCGTCGGCCCCGGTCCCGCTGTGTTCAGACCGCCTGCGGCTCGGACGCTTCCAGTTCCGACCGCGCCGCGACGAAGGCGTCGACCGCGCGGTGGACGTCGTCCGTGGAGTGCGCGGCGGACAGCTGGACCCGGATACGGGCCCGGTCCTGCGGGACCACCGGGTAGGAGAAACCGATCACGTACACCCCGCGCTCCAGCAGCAGTTCGGCCATCCGGCCCGCCTTCGCCGCGTCGCCGATCATCACGGGCGCGATGGCGTGGTCGCCGGGCAGGATGTCGAAGCCCTCGTCGGTCATCCGGCGGCGGAACAGGGCGGTGTTCTCGGCGAGCCGCACCCGCAGGTCGTCGGCCGACTCCAGCAGGTCGAGGACCTTCAGCGAGGCGGCGGCGATGACCGGGGCGAGGGTGTTGGAGAAGAGGTACGGGCGGGAGCGCTGGCGGAGCAGGGCGACGATCTCCGCCCGGGCCGCCACATAGCCGCCGGACGCGCCGCCCAGCGCCTTGCCCAGGGTGCCGGTGATGATGTCGACGCGGTCCATCACCCCGTGCAGCTCGGGCGTGCCGCGGCCGCCGGGACCGACGAAGCCGACCGCGTGCGAGTCGTCGACCATGACCATGGCGTCGTAGCGCTCGGCGAGGTCGCAGATCTCGGCGAGGGGCGCCACATAGCCGTCCATCGAGAAGACGCCGTCGGTGACGACCAGCCGGCGCCGCGCGTCGGAGGCGTCCTTCAACTGCCGCTCCAGGTCCGCCAGATCACGGTTGGCGTAGCGGAACCGGCGGGCCTTGGACAGCCGGATGCCGTCGATGATCGAGGCGTGGTTGAGAGCGTCGGAGATCACCGCGTCCTCGGGGCCGAGGAGCGTCTCGAAGACCCCACCGTTGGCGTCGAAGCAGGAGGAGTACAGGATCGTGTCCTCCTGGCCGAGGAAGGCCGACAGCCTGGCCTCCAGCTCCTTGTGCACCTCCTGCGTCCCGCAGATGAAGCGCACCGACGCCATGCCGTAGCCCCAGCGGTCGAGGGCCTCGTGGGCGGCGGCGACGACCTCGGGGTGGTCGGCGAGGCCGAGGTAGTTGTTGGCGCAGAAGTTGAGGACCTCGCCGGGCCGGCCGCCCGCGGTGACGGCGACCGTCGCCGACTGCGGGCTGCCGATGACCCGCTCGGGCTTGTGCAGACCGGCGGCGCGGATCTCGTCGAGGGTGGCGCGCACGTCGTCGCGCACGGAGTCGAACATGGGGAAGCTCCTAAGAAATGCGGGTGACTTACGCGGTCCAGTCGAGGATGACCTTGCCGCCGCGGCCGCTCGCCGCGTCGGCGAAGGCCGACTCGAAGTCGCGGTAGCCGTACCGGCCGGTGATCACGGGGGCGAGGTCGAGGCCGCCCTCCAGCAGCACCGACATCGCGTACCAGGTCTCGAACATCTCGCGGCCGTAGATGCCCTTGATCGTGATCATCGAGGTGACGATCCGGGCCCAGTCGACGGGGAACTCCTCGGCGGGCAGCCCCAGCATTGCGATCCGGCCGCCGTGCGTCATGTTGGCGATCATGTCGCGCAGCGCCGCGGGCCGGCCGGACATCTCCAGACCGATGTCGAAGCCCTCGCGCAGCCCCAGCTCACGCTGCCCGTCGGCGATGGACGCCCGCGACACGTTCAGCGCAAGGCTCGCACCGATCTTGCGGGCCAGCTCCAGCCGCTCCTCGCTGACGTCGGTGACGACGACGTTGCGGGCACCCGCGTGCCGGGCGACCGCGGCGGCCATCAGCCCGATCGGTCCGGCGCCGGTGATCAGGACGTCCTCGCCGACGAGCGGGAAGGACAGCGCGGTGTGCACGGCGTTGCCGAACGGGTCGAAGATCGCCGCCACGTCGAGGTCCACCGGCACCCGGTGCACCCACACGTTGGCTGCGGGCAGGGCGACGTACTCCGCGAAGGCGCCGTCACGGCCGACGCCGAGCCCCACGGTGGCCCGGCACAGATGGCGTCGCCCGGCGAGACAGTTGCGGCACTTGCCGCAGACGAGGTGCCCCTCGCCGCTGACCCGGTCCCCCACCTGGATGTCGGCGACATCGCGGCCGATGCCGGCGACCTCGCCGACGAACTCGTGCCCGAGCACGAGCGGGGTGCGGATCGTCTGCTGCGCCCAGCCGTCCCAGGACCGGATGTGCAGATCGGTGCCGCAGATACCGGTGCGCAGCACCCTGATCAGCACGTCGCCGGGCCCGACGGCCGGCTCGGGGACGTCCGCGAGCCACAGCCCGGGCTCCGCCTTCTCCTTGACCAGCGCCTTCACGCTACGGCTCCTGTGGTGAGGGCCCGGGCGCGAGCAGCCCGAAGGGCCCCGCATCCGGGAAGACATGTGGATTCGCCCAGCAATCTGCCGCACTTCACCCGGCCCGGTCCATCGAGCTTTTCTTAAGCGCCGCCACAGCTCTGCTTCACACGGGTGGCCCCGCTCGCCCGGACCGGCTTCCCGCACACCACGGTGGGGCGTGCCACCCTGGACCGCAACCCTCACAAGGCCGGCCGACTGACGTGGAGTCTTCGATGACCACAGCACGGGATCTGTTGCTCGTCGCGATGGACGTGGCGCCCGTGCGCCCCGTCGGGCAGGGCGAACTGTCGCTCGCCCTCGCGGGCGCCGAGGTGATCGATCTGCTCGAGACCGGAGACGTCGTCCTCGACGGCGATCTTCTCGTGCCCGGCCCGGCGTCGGCACCGGACGACCGCCTCCTGGCCGAGGCCGCGGCGTCACTCGTACGGGCGGCGCCGTACGAGTCGGTCGAGGACTGGCTGTGGCGGCGCGGCAGCGGCCTGGCCGCGGCCTATTCCGGCCGGCTCGAGGCGGACGGGCTGCTCGGCCGGCCACGTCACGGCCGGCTCCCCTTCCGGTCCGCGGGGACGGAGCCGCTCGACTCACCGGCCCGGCGCCACGCCACCGCGCGCTGGGGGGCGGACGAGCCGGTCCTCGCCGCGCTGGCCGCCGCCGTGGGTCTGCGTGAGGAGCCCGCCGACGGCTTCCCGGACCTTCCCGGCGACACGGTCGTGACGGTCCTGGCATCGGTCGGCGACGCGGTGGCGGAACTCGAGGCCGTGCGACAGCGGCGGTCCATCGAGGACGCGGCCTTCGACAACATCTGGCGGGCACCCTGACCGGCGCACCTCACGGCGCCGGGAACCCGTCGATCTCCCGCCGCTGAAGGTGTCCGGCGAGTTCGGCGGCCGTCGACTTGATGGTCTCCAGACCGGCCTTCCCCCAGGGCCGGGGCGTGAGGTCGGCGACGCACACCGTGCCCAGCACCATGCCGCTCGTGTCGATGAGCGGGGCTCCCAGGTAGGAGCGGATTCCGTACTCGTCGACGACCGGGTTGCCCGCGAAGCGCGGGTAGTCGCCCACGTCCTCCAGGACCAGCGCCTTGCGCCGCACGACGACATGCGGGCAGTAGCCGTAGTCGCGGGGCAGCCGGCGGCCCACCTCGGGCTTGCCGCCACGCGCGGCGCGGCCGCCCTGCGGGGTGTGCAGTCCGGCGAAGAACTGCCGTTCCTCGTCGAGGAAGTTGACCATGGCGTACGGCGCTCCGGCCACCTCGGCCAGGCGGTCCGCGAAGGCGTCCAGGGCGGGCTCCGGCTGCGCCCCGAGGCCGAGTCGGCGCAGTCTGCGGGCACGGGCGGGAGCTTCCCTGTCCTCCGGGGTGAGCAGCAGACGACCGGCCGGGCGCGGCGGCTCGTAGCTCATGGCCGGGTTCCGTCGCTGTGGACGTACGTCATATGCGGCTCCGGGGCGTTGGGTGCGGGGATCACATGTGGGCGCCGCGGCTCGGCTGGGGTGCGGCCGGTGCGTGGGCGATGAGGTGTTTGACGAGGGTGAGCAGGGTCTGGACACCGGACGCGGAGATACGGGCGTCGCAGCGCACGACGGGGACGTCCGGGGCGAGATCGATGGCGGCACGCACCTCCTCGGGGTTGTAGCGGTGGGAGCCGTCGAACTCGTTGATGGCGATGATGAAGGCGAGTCCGCGTTCCTCGAAGAAGTCGACGGCCGCGAAGCACTCCTCGAGGCGGCGGGTGTCGGCGAGGATGACCGCGCCGAGGGCGCCCTCGGACAGTTCGTCCCACATGAACCAGAACCTCTCCTGACCGGGCGTGCCGAACAGGTAGAGGACGTGGCTCGGGTCGAGGGTGATGCGGCCGAAGTCCATGGCCACGGTCGTCTCGACCTTGTTCTCGATGCCGTCGAGATTGTCGGTCGCGGCACTGACCGTGGTGAGCAGCTCCTCGGTGCTGAGCGGCGCGATCTCGCTCACGGCGCCGACGAAGGTCGTCTTGCCGACCCCGAAACCGCCCGCGACCAGGATCTTCAGCGCCGTGGGAAAGGGGTCCGAGCCGCCGCCGTCGGGGGCGCCGTACTCGCGGTGCTCGTCGTACTCGTCGTACTCAGAGCTGTCGTCGTAGTCCATCGAGCACTGCCTCCAGAAGGGCCCGGTCGGTGGGGATGTGGTGGTACTCGGGGGGCTTGGTGGTCAGCGCCCCGCAGTCGAGGAGGTCGGAGAGCAGCACCTTGGTGACCGCGGCCGGCAGCTTCAGATGGGCCGCGATCTCGGCCACCGACACGGGCGCGCGGGTCAGGTGGAGCGCGGTCGCGTGTTCGGGACCGAGGTAGCCGAGGGGGGTCGCCCCGGTGGCCATCACCTGCGACATGAGGTCGAGGGCGACGCTGGGCTTGGTCCGGCCGCCGCTGACCGTGAACGGGCGCACCAGCCGTCCGGCCGCGTCGTCGAGCCAGGGCCCGTCACCGGCCGCCGCCACGTTCAAGGCCCCATCACCGACGGTTCGACGGCGTGCTGCCGGGGCGCGGTCATCAGATACGGCCGGACGCTCTTGACGAGCATCGACATCTCGTAGCCGAGCACGGCCGCGTCGGCCTCCCGGCCGGCGAGCACCGCGAGACACGCGCCCGAGCCGGCGGTGGTGACGAACAGCAGCGTCGAGTCGAGTTCGACGACGACCTGCCGCACGTCCCCGCCGTCGCCGAACCGGACACCGGCGCTACGGCCGAGGGAGTACAGGCCGGAGGCCAGGGCGGCCATGTGGTCGGCGCTGTCGGGGTCGAGGCCGTGGACCGACTTGACCAGCCCGTCGCAGGAGAGCAGCACCGCGCTCGTGGTGTGCGGTACGCGCTGCACGAGGCCGCTCATCAGCCAGTCGAGATCGGATACATGGACGGTCGGCGCATCGCTCGCCATGGTGGATCGACTCCTTGGGGTACGAAGGTCTGCGGGAGCGCTGGGGGTAGGGGTGGGGGTGACAGTGCTCATCCGGCTGGTGCGCTCCCGTCGTGCCGGGCGGTGGATCGGTCGGGACCGGGCAGGTCCAGCCCGTCACGCGCGCCGTACGCCTCGGGCGGCGCGGCGGCGGGCGTGGGGCGCGCCTGCGGTATGCGGGACGGATGCGGCGGCCGTACGTCGGCGTCGGCGGGGAGCGGCACAGGCCCGCCCTCTTCCGCGCCCTCGCCGCCTCCGGGTCTCCGGTCGTGGTCCGGCGCCGGGTGGGCGGCCGGGTCGAGCAGGACTTCGAGGGGGGCGGGCGGGCGGAACGGCGCCGGGTCCAGGACGTTCGCCTCCAGGCTCTGCTGGGCCTCGGCCAGGCCGATGCCGCGCTGGAAGGCCGCCATCAGGTTGGGGTCGTGGCCGACGGGCTGCTCTGAGTCCTGGCGCGGGGCCGGGCCGCCGCGCAGCTGGGGCACGATGTGCTCCTGGGCACGGCGGCGGGGCAGTTGGGGCTTGCCCATGGTGCCGCGCACCGTGCCGACGCGCGGGGTGGGCGCGATGCCCGCGTGCTCCTCGACGACGGGCCGGTCGCCGCGCCGGATGCCGGGCACGGCCTCCGCCGGGTTGGGCCGTGCCGCGCGGGCGCCCCGGACGGGCAGGGGCGCGGGTGCGCCCGGCCGCTGCGGGATCGGCTCGGCGACGGCGGGGCCGAGGTGCGGGGGCGGCGCCGCGACCCGGGCCGGGCCGGAGCCACCCGGGTGCCCCTGCGGAGGCGAGGCGACCAGGGGCACCCCGGACCCGGGCGTGTCCTGCGTCGGGGCCGGGACCGGGGCCGGTGTCCGACCCGCACCCGCCATGTCCCACGCTTCCGGCGAGCCGGAGGCCGCGACACCCCCCTGCACCCGCGCCGGGCCGAACGACCGCCCGGCGCCGTCGGTGTCCCGCCCCGGGGACGACACAGAGGGCCCGCCCGTACCCGAGCCGTCCCACGCTTGCGGCGACCCGGCCGACAGGCCGGGGGCCGTGGCGCCGCCCTGCGCCCGCGCCGGGCCGAACGACCGCCCGGCGCCGTCGGTGTCCCGCCCCGGGGACGGCACAGAGGGCCCGCCCGCACCCGGTACGTCCTGCGGGTGCGCGAAGCCCGTCGGCCGGCCCACGTCCGGGGTGTGCCGTGGGTCGTGCGGCTGTGCGGGGTCGGGGTTCCGGGCGGCGCGGGGCTGCGGGGCGGGCGGCAGGGGCGGCCGGACCGGGTCGGCCGGGGCGGGGGGTGCGGCGGGCACGAGGGGCAGGCCGCCGCCGTCGGTGTCCGGTTCACGCGGTACCGCCCCGGGGACGCCCGGCGCGGAGCCCAGCAGCGCCTGCGGCACGACGAGGACGGCCTGGACGCCGCCGTAGATGTTGTTCTGGAGACGGACCCGGATGCCGTGCCGCCGGGCGAGCTGGGAGACGACGAACAGGCCGATGCGGCCGTCGGCGAGCAGACGGCCGACGTTGACCTGGTCGGGGTCGGCGAGCAGGGCGTTCATCCTGCTCTGCTCCTCGACGGGCATACCGAGGCCGCGGTCCTCGACCTCGACGGCGAGTCCGGAGGTGACGAGGTTGGCGCGCAGCAGCACCTGGGTGTGCGGGGCGGAGAACACCGTGGCGTTCTCGACGAGTTCGGCGAGCAGGTGGATGACGTCGGCGACGGCGTGGCCGCGCAGTTCGCCGTCGATGGGCGGGACGAGTTTGACCCGCGCGTACTGCTCGACCTCGGCGATGGCGGAGCGCAGCACCTCGGTCATGGGGACCGGGTTGCTCCACTGCCGCCGGGAGACGGCCCCGCCGAGGACGGCGAGGTTCTCGGCGTGTCGGCGGATGCGGGTGGCGAGGTGGTCGACGTGGAAGAGGCCCTTGAGGAGGTCGGGGTCCTCGATCGCGTTCTCCAGCTCGTCGAGGATCGAGATCTCGCGGTGCACCAGGGACTGAAGGCGCCGCGCGAGGTTGACGAAGACCTCCAGCTTCTGTTCGCTGCCGGCCTGGCTGGACAGCTGCGCGGCCTGTACGACGGCGGTGACGGCCCCGTCGTGGGCCCGGGCCAGGTCGGCGGCGAGCAGCTCGAAGTCGTCGGCGTCGCCGGGCGGTCCGCCGCGCGACGTGCGTCGGGGCGGGACCTCGCCGCGGCGCAGCGCCTCGATGACGGCACGCAGGTCGGCCTCGCCGCGCGCGCTGCCGCGGCGCAGGGCCGCGACGCGGTCGCTGACCGAGCGTGCGGCGCGGTCCGCGGCCACGGCGGCGATCACGATGCCGACGCCGGTCACCGCGACCGCGCCGGCGAGGACCGCCCACAGGGTCACGCCGGGCCGGACGCCGGTGGAGCGCACGGTGAACAGGACGACCGCGCAGGCGCTGAGGGCGACGGCGGTCGGCGGGAGCACGGCGAGCCGCAGCAACTGGGGCCGTATGTGTGTCTCGGCCGACGCCGGTGCGGGGCGGGCGACCGGCCGCCCGTGCCGTCCGCCCTCACGGCGGTCGGCACGTGTGGCGGGTGCGCGGAGGTGAGACATCGGTGTCCTCGTACTGGTCCGTCGAGCCTGGCTGTCGGTCGGGAGAGCCCAAGAATTCGGCCCGGTGTCGCCCGACGGCCACTCACAGTAGTCGGCAACGTGTCAGGTGCGGTGGGCAGTTGACAAAGTCACCCAGCGAGCGTCCCGCTCTGGTATGAGGCTTCGCACGACAGACCGATAAAGGCGCACCGACCAAGGGGCAACTCGGAAAGGAGCCGATCAGACCTGGTCAGAGATGGTCCGGAAATAACTGTGCGGGCCGGGGAGCTTTTCGCTCCCCGGCCCGCACAGTCGAACGTCCACGGCTCCCGATCAGCCCGCCGGGACCGCCTCCGACGCCTCGCCACCCTCGACGGCGTCCCGACTTTCGTCACTCTCGGTATCGGCTTTGGCCTTGATTGCCGTCGCGATCAGCGGCTGCCATCCGGCGGCCGGCGCGAGTGCCGCCTCCCGCCACCACGGCTCGCCCGGGACGGTCTCGGCGGCGGGCTCGAAGGGCTCGCCGGGCCGGGGCAGGGCGGCCCGTGCCCCGACGGCCCGCGCGGCGGCCAGGGTGCCCTCCCCCGGGTCGGTCCACGCGTGGGTGGCGAGGTTGAACGTGCCCCAGTGGATCGGCAGCATCACTCCGCCGGGACCGCTCTGGAGGTCCAGGTGGGCGCGCATGCCCTCCTCGGGGGTCATGTGGATGTCGGGCCAGAAGTCCGAGTAGGCGCCGATCTGGATCATCGTCGCGTCGAACGGGCCGTGCTCGGCGCCGATGTCCTTGAAGCCCTCGAAGTAGCCCGTGTCACCACTGTGGTAGATCCGGTGCTCCTCGCCCGCGACCACCCAGGAGGCCCACAGGGTGTGCTGGGTGTTGCGCAGACCGCGGCCGCAGAAGTGCCGGGCCGGGGTGGCGGTCAGGGTGAGTCCGCCGACCTTCGTCGCCTCGTGCCAGTCCAGCTCGCGCAGCCGGTCGGCGGACACGCCCCAGTGTTCGAGGTGGGCGCCGACGCCGAGCGGCACGGCGAACAGGGTGTCCGTGTCCGCGAGCGCCTTGATCGTGGGCAGGTCCAGATGGTCGTAGTGGTCGTGGGAGATGACGACGACGTCGACCGGGCCCAGCGCGGCCAGCGGCAGCGGGACCGGGTGCAGCCGCTTGGGCCCCGCGAAGGGGAAGGGGGAGCAGCGCTCGCCCCAGACGGGGTCGAACAGCACGCGCTGCCCGTCGATCTCCGCGAGCACGCTGGAGTGCCCCATCCAGGTCAGCCGCAGACCTGTCGCCGGCGGCTTGGCGAGGTCGGCGAGGGTGGTGGGGTGCACCGGTACGGTGCCCGCGGGCGCGCGGCGGGGACGCTGGTCCTTGTCGAAGAAGACCTTGGCGAACTCGAGCATCGAGCCCGAGGGCCGGGTACTCGCCAGGCCGCCGGGGTTCTGGAAGACCCCGTCCTTGAAGTGGGGCGATCTGCGGATGCGCGCCAGGCGCTCACCGCTCGGATCCGCGCCGAAGGCCGCGGGCTGTAGAGCGCGGAGCCCGGAGCTCAGGGAACGGAAACCGGACACGGTACCTCCAGGGGAGTCGCTGAGGCATTCCATTATGGTCGCCCGCTCCGACAACGCCGGGGTCAGCCCGGTCATTCCACCGCGAGCGTGCTTTGACACGGCGTCCCCGCGTTCCGATACTGACCCACTGTTCAGTACCAGCCGTTTCAGCCGTCTCAGCCGTACCGGCCCGCCGGTCGAGGAGTCCGTATGACCGCCCCCTTCCTGTCGCTCACCTGGACCGACCACGTCACCGGGCGCCAGGGCCACCTGGTCGTCGACCGGCTCGTGCGCGGCGTGTGCAGCGGCGGGCTGCGGATGCGGGCGGGCTGCACCCTGGAGGAGGTGACCGGGCTCGCCCGCGGCATGAGCCTCAAGGAGGCGCTGCACTACGACCCCGAGGCCCGCTACGTCCCCCTGGGCGGAGCCAAGGGCGGCATCGACTGCGATCCGCGGGACCCGGCGGCGTACGGACTGCTGGTGCGCTATCTGCGGGCGGTGCGGCCGTACGTGGAGAGCTGCTGGACCACCGGCGAGGACCTGGGGCTGACCCAGGACCTGGTGGACCGGGCGGCCGCCGAGGCGGGGCTGGTCTCGTCCGTGCAGGCGGTCTACCCGCTGCTGGACGACGAGTCCGCCGCGCGCGAGCGGCTCGCCGCCGCCTTCGCCGTCGAGGTGGACGGCATCGGCCTGGACGAGCTGGTCGGCGGCTGCGGGGTCGCCGAGTCCGTGCTGACCGCCCTGGACCGGGCCGGGGTGGCCTACGCCGGGACGCGGGTCGCCCTCCAGGGGTTCGGCACCATGGGCGGGGCCACGGCGCGCTTTCTCACGCGCGCGGGGCTGACGGTCGTGGCCGTCGCCGACGTGAAGGGCACGATCGCCCACCCGGCCGGTCTCGACGTGGAGGCGCTGCTCGCCGCGCGGGACGCCCACGGCACCGTGGACCGCGCCGTACTGCGGCCCGGCGACCTCGAGCTGCCGGGGGACGCCTGGCTGTCGGTGGAGGCGGAGGTGCTGGTGCCGGCCGCCGTGTCGTACGCCATCGGGGTCGAGGAGCAGGAGCGGATCGGCGCCCGGTGGATCGCCGAGGCGGCCAACATGCCCGTCCTGCCGGAAGCGGAGAAGCTGCTGCACGCGCGCGGGGTGAGCGTGCTGCCGGACGTCGTCGTCAACTCCGGGACGAACGCCTGGTGGTGGTGGACGCTGTTCGGCGACATCGGCGCGGACGCGGCGGAGGCCTTCGCGTACACGCGCCGCTCGATGCGTGCCCTGGTGGAACTGGTGCTGGCCCGCGCCGAGGCGGACGGCACGACACCCCGGGCCGCCGCGCACACGATCGCCGAGCAGCGGCTGCCGGTGATCGCGGAACGCTTCGGGCGGTACCGGCCCGGTCCGTGAGCGGCCGCAGCCACGGACCGGTCCGGCGTCGCGCACGCCGACGGAATAGGGTGACGGCGTGGTGAGGGTCCGGTTGAGTGTGGCCGAGCGGCGCGAGGAGCTGCTGCGGGCGGCCATCGAGCAGATCGAGGCGCGGGGCGTGGCGGCGGTCAGGATCGCCGACGTGGCCGCGGCCCTCGGTGTGAGCAACGCCCTGGTGCTCTACCACTTCTCGACGAAGGAGAAGCTCGTCGCCGACGCGTTCGCCTACGCGGCCGAGGGCGACCTGGCGCTGCTGCGCAAGCTGGTCGGCCGCCGTACCACGGCACTGCGCCGGCTGCGGTCGGCGGTGCGCTGGTACGCGCCCACGGGACAGGCCAAGGGCTGGCGGCTGTGGATCGAGGGCTGGGCGGTGTCGCTGCGCGAGCCCGCGCTGCGGGAGGTCGCGCGGGATCTCGACCGGGAGTGGAAGGCGGCGCTCGCCGAGGTGATCGCGGAGGGCGTGGCCGCGGGCGAGTTCCGGTGCCCGGACCCGGCCGGCACGGCCCTGCGCCTGACCGCCCTGCTCGACGGACTCGCCGTACAGCTGACGTCCTACGCGGGCACGGTGTCCCGGGCCCGGGCCCAGGAGTGGGTCGACGAGGCGCTGGCCCGGGAACTCGGGCTGGGCCCCGAGACGTTGAGCGCCCAGGAGCGCTGAGAGACCGGCTGCCGCCGCGAACCCGGAGGCCACCACAGCTGCCGCCCGGCCGGCGGCCGGGAGCAGGCCCTCGGAACCGCGCCACCCCGCCGTACATGAGACCTACTGCGCCCGTGCCGCCTCCGCGGCGGTCCGGCGCTCGACCCGGCCCGTGGCCGGCCCCGGGTTCACGGCGGCTCAGTCCAGTTCGTACACCGCCGTCACCGTCGCCGTCGCGCGGATCTCACCGGGTGCGACGGGCACACCCCCAAGACCGGCACCGGGGGTGTCCGCGGCCGACGGCGCCGGGCACCTCGACCCGACCCGTGACCCGCTGCGGCCGGCGGCTCAGTCCAGCTCGTACAGCGCCGTCACCGTCGCCGTCGCGCGGATCTCACCGGGTGCGACGGGCACACCCCCGAGACCGGCGCCGAGGGTCTCGGCGGACGACGGCGCCGGGCACCTCGACCCGACCCGTGACCCGCTGCGGCCGGCGGCTCAGTCCAGCTCGTACACCGCCGTCACCGTCGCCGTCGCGCGGATCTCACCGGGTGCGACGGGCACACCCCCGAGACCGGCACCGGGGGTGTCCGCGGACGACGGCGCCGGGCGCGGGGAGCTCGACGCGTCCTCGCTGAGCGAGACGAGCCGGCCCAGGTGGCGGCCGCTGAGGCGGGCGTACTGCTCGGCCTTGGCGTGGGCGTCGGCGTGGGCGGCCTCGCGCGCACCGGCCCGCATCGGGGCGGGGTCGGAGACGTCGAAGGCCACGAAACCGATCCGGCCGGCGGCACCGGCGGCGTCGGTGACCGCCTGCACGACCGCGCCGACCCTCGCCACCTCACGCACCTTCACGGAGAAGGACTGCGCGGCCTGGTAGCCCGTCAGACGGGCGGTGCCGCCCGTGTGGTCGTAGACGGCGTCGAGGGAGATGCTCTCCGTACGGATGTCCCGGTCGGCGACGCCCTGGGCGCGGACGGCGGCCAGCAGGGCGGCGGCCGCCTTGTTCTGTGCGTCCAGCGCGGACTGCGAGGTCTTGGCGGAGGCCTCGACGCCGGCGCCCACGACCGCGAGGTCGGGCGGTGCGCTCGCGCTGCCCTCGCCGGTCACCGTGACGGTGGCGGGGCTGTCCGGTGCGAGCGGACGGGCCGCCACGGCGGGGTGGGCGGGCAGCGCGGCCGCCGTGGGCCCGGTGAGTGCGGGGACGCCCAGGGCGAGCAGGGAGACGAGGGCCGCGGCGACGGGCGTACGGGGAAAGGGCATGCGGGACCGGTCCTTGGAGGTGTCGGGCGGTGCCAGGTGCGGGTGCGGTCATCCCAGCACCCGTGCCCGGCCCCGCCCGGGCACCACTCCGGTGTGATCACCTCACTGGTGGAGCGGCCGGCCGTGCGTCGTCCGCGGCCGGCCGCGAGCCACCCGGTCGGCGGTTCAGGCCACGGCCGCTATCCGCATCCTGATGTCGTCCGGCGACAGCGTGCCCTTGGCGGTCACATGGTCGCCGGAGGACTCCCCGCGCAGCCGGCGCCCGATCCACGGCACCAGGTACTCGCGCGCCCAGTGGACGTCGTCGCGCCGCACGTCCAGGGTGCCGCGCGGCGGGAGCAGCGGCCACGGCTGCTCCGGGTCGGCCGGTACCTCGAGGCCGAGGGCCTGCCCACCGCGCAGCGCCACGCGCGTGTGCCCCTCCGGGGAGAGGTGGAGCCGGTCGCCGTCCCAGGCCCTGCGGTCCTGAATGGACTTCAGGGACCACAGGTCGAGGACCGGACAGCCGTAGCGGTCGGCCACGGCACGCACATGGCCGTTGTAGGTGGCGATCTTGCCGCGCAGATGCTTGAGCACGGGGATGCCACGGGTGTCGAAGCCGGTGGTCACCATGACGGTGCCGGCTGCGGCGGTCAGGGCCGAGATCGCGCGTTCGAAACGCTCGGCGACCTCGTCCGGGTCGGTACCGGGACGGAGGATGTCGTTGCCGCCCGCACAGAAGGAGACCAGGTCCGGGGCGAGTTCCACCGCCCTGGGGAGTTGGTCCTCCATGATCTGGTCGAGCAGCTTTCCGCGGACCGCGAGGTTGGTGTAGTTGAAGTCGCCCTCGGGCCGCCGGTCCGCGAGGAGCACCGCGAAGCGGTCCGCCCAGCCGACGAACGCCCCGTCGGGGCCTGGGTCGCCGACGCCCTCGGTGAAGCTGTCCCCCACCGCCACGTACGACCCGATCACTGATCTGTCGTCACTCTTCGAATCGTCTGCCACAGCAGTTCATCATTCACCTTCGAATGTGACCTACGCGATCGTAGGAAGGGGTTGACGGGCGGTGAGATAAGACACCCTTAAAGAGTTTGCCAATCAGGGAATAAGGGACCACGCCCGGAAGTCGTTGATCCGGAAATGGCTCCACGTGGTGCGGAAGGCGAAGTGCCCGCCCGTGTAGGGCTCCGGGTCGGTGTGGTCGAAGACGAGCCGGCCGTTGTTCCACCAGCGGACGACCGAACCGTCGGAGACGATACGGACGTGGTTCGGCTCGTTCGCGACGAGCAGCGGCTCGGTGTAGTCGTAGATCAGCGGACGCACCCCCGCCTCGCCGACATAGCGGCGCAGCCGGGTCGTGGTGTTGGTGTTGGCGCCGTAGCCGACGTAGTACGTCTTCAGGTAGTCGTACTCGGCGAGGGCGCCGCCGCGCGGGGTGGCGAAGAGATTCTCCGGGGAGCGGACGTCGACGGCGTTCCAGAAGTTGTTGAGGTCGGAGACGCGGTCGTTGACCCCGCCCGCGGAGACGGGCGTGGCGACGTACTCGAGGACGTACGGCCCTTCGAGCGGCCGCTTGAACCAGATCGTCGCCCCGGCGGGCACGTCGACCTCCAGGGTCCCGCGGGAGGCGGTGACCGTCCCGCCGTTCTCCAGTTCGACGGCCCACTGGCGCAGGCCGTGGCGGAAGTCGTCGTGGGCGATCAGGCGGCGGTGGCGGGGCCGGGCGCTCGCGGTGGTCGCCGGGGCGAGGGCGGCCAGCGCGGCGCCGGCGGCGAGGGCTCCGAATGCCCTGCGGGTGGTCGTCATGTCGGTCGGCTCCTTCAGTGGGCGGGGGTGGTGAGGTGCGGCTCGGGGACGCGGCGGGTCTCGGTGCCGAGGTAGTAGTCGGTGTACGTGGACTGGAGGTAGCCGCGTACGGTCCAGCCGAGGCGGTACGCGGGGTTCTGGGCGAGGGTGTAGACGCGGGTGCCGGTCGGCACGGTGGTGGTGCAGAGGCGCAGGGCGGTGTGGTCGGCGGTCTCGGCGAGGATCTCCTCGCGCCAGTCGCCGACGAGGTCGCCGTAGAACGGGGTGGCGTTGCGGGCACCGGAGACGACACCCGCCGGGTCGAAGACCGTCGCGCTGCTCTCGGTCGCCGGGTCCCACTTCTCGACGCGGGTGAAGTCGAGCAGTTCCGACGCCTTGTCACCGTCCCACCAGATACGGAAGTTGACGCTGGGGGTGGTGGTGGAGACCTTGCCGTTCCGGACGTTGAAGACGCCCGCGCCGGGCCGGGTCACGTCGGCGGTGGACGTCCAGTACTCGTAGCCGCGGTGGTCCGGGTCGATGTCCGCGGCGTTCCCGCGGCCGGTGTCGAGGTCGGCGTCGCTCACCGGGCTCGTCGGGTGCGAGCCGGTCACCAGCCGCTCGCCGGTGTCGGCGTCGTAGTAGTACCAGGGGAAGGCGGAGACGATGCCCAGCTCGGACTGCTGGATGGCGAAGCCCTCCAGGCCGGGCCGGTCGGGGTCGAGGTCGGCGATGTCGAAGCGGTCGCCGTGGATGGCCCGGTCGACGACGTAGCGCAGCGTGCCGTCGCTGTTCACGACGTAGTTGCCGTCGGCGATCTCGTCCCTGCCGTCCCCGTCGACGTCGACGGTGCGGATCTGGTGGAAGCCGGTCGCGCCGGTCGTCGGATCCACCACGTACTTCCAACGGCGGGTGAGGTCCGTGCCGTTGAAGTCCCAGGTCTGGAACAGGACCCGGAACGAGCCGCGCTTGGCTCCGGCCCTGGTGACCAACTTGGTGACCAGGCTGGGGTGTTCGCCGTCGAGGTAGGCGATGCCGAAGTGGCCGCCGGAGGTGCCGTCGGCCACGAAGTCTTCGGGGACGGGCTGCCGGGTCCGCTCGGTGCCGGTCGCTCCGTCGATCACCGACACGAACTGGTTCGCGGGCGAGGCGGCGGTGACCTGTGCGCCGTCGGCGAAGGTGGTCCCGGCGGCGGTGTGCGCCAGCACCTCGGCGCGGCCGTCGGAGTCGAGGTCGTAGACGGTGACGTTGTCGTCGTTGCGGTAGCCGCCGATCGCCGTGGAACCGCTGATCGCGGCGGGCGCCGGGTCGTTGGCGCCGTTCCCGCCGACCTGGGTGTAGGAGCCGGGGCCGAGGTCGACCCGCCACAGGCGCTCGCCGGTGAGCGTGTAGGCCTCCAGCAGGTCGGGCCTGTCGCGGGTCCCGGACAGCCGGCTGACGACGAGCTCGTAGCGTCCGTCGCCGTCGAGGTCACCCGGCCAGGCGTGCTGGACGGTGTAGCCGTCGGCGCCGGCCAGCGGGATCTCGGCGTAGCCGTCGGTGAAGCGCAGAGCCGCCGGACTCGGCTTCTGCACATGCCCGTCGACGACGGCGCGGACGGTGTACGTCCCCGTCCCTCGGGTGTTGTCCTGATAGGTCGTCGACCTGCGTATCGGCTCCCGGTTGAGCCGGCGTCCGTTCTTGTAGACGTTGAAGGCGATGGCGTCGCCGTACCTCGCGTATTCGGTGCCGAGCAGCCGCCAGCTGAGGAAGGTCCCTTCACCGGACGGGGTGGCGACCAGGCCGCGGTCGAGGTTCTCGACGATCCGGCGCGGGGTCTCGGTGGCGTGTCCCGCGGGCGCGGAGACGAGTCCGGCCAGCAGGGCGGCGGCGGTGACGGCGACGGTTCTTCGGCGTCGGACGGCGTTCACTGGTGCTCCTCGGCAGGGTCGGCGATGAGGGCGATGAGGCGGTCGGCCACCTTGCGGTGACCCTGGACGCTCGGGTGGACGGCGCCGTGGAGGTCTCCGTCCACCGCCGAGAGCCACCCGGTCGTGTCCACGAACTCCGCGCGTGGGTCGGCGAGTTCACCGACCACTGCGGAGATGTCGGCGGCGTGCGACCCGTCGAAGGGGCGCAGGGCGAGGATGCGGGCGTGCGGAGCGGCCGCCCGCAGGCGTTCGAGGTAGGCCCGGTAGGCGGTACGGAACTCGGCCGAACCGTACGCGGTGTCGTTGGTGCCCTGGTTGACGACGATCACCGCGGCGTTCCGGTCCGGCCGCGCCGGGGAGTCCGCGTGGTTCCAGCCGTACGCGTCACCGGCGGCCGGCACTCCTCCGTTCCCCGTCTGGATCACGCCCTGGCGGCCGAAACCGACCTGGGTGAGCGAGGCGTGCAGGGCGTCGGCCACGAGAGTGGGGTAGGCCGCCGTTCCGTCGGCGCAGTCGGAGGTGTTGACCTCGCAGAGCGCCAGGACGCCCTGGGTGATGGAGTCGCCGTAGAACGCCAACTCCTTGACCTTCAAGGGGCGTTGGTTCAACAGGCGGCCCCGGAGCCCGGTGAGCACGACGCCCGTCTCCCACGGCGGCGTCCACCGGTTCACCCGCGAGAAGACGTCCTTCACGGACAGCTCGGCCGTATGCGGTCCCCGTCCGGACGCCGTGATCAGGAGGTCGCCGCGGTCGACGGCGTACAGCTGCTTCGGGCCGCCGTCGACGGACACGTAGATCTGTGCGGGCACGATGACCGAGGAGACGTCGAACAGGGCGTGGACGGCGTCCCCCGCGAACCGGAACCGTAGCCGGGAACCGGAGTTGACGGTGGCGGCGGCCTCGGCCGTACGGCTCCAGTGCCCCTCGTAGGCGATGCGCCGGTCGTCGGGGTGGACGAGGTCCGGGCCGGCGGACGCGACAGCGGGCGGAGTGGCACCGGCCAGGAGCCCCACGGCCGCCGCCGCACTCACCAGGAGGCGTCTCACGACGGGATCCGATCCCCGACGAGGGCCAGGTTCTGGATCGCCGCGAGCGCCCACTGGGCCGAGGAGTTGGTGGAGACCCACGGGATCTCCTCGGTCGTGCGCAGCACCGCGGGAGCCTTGACCGTGACCCGGGACCAGTCGTTGGACGGGAAGTAGGTGTCGCTGCCGGTGAAGAACTCGTTCCACGCGCGGGTGGCCAGCGCGGCGTCGTCCTTGCGGTTCGCCGCGTACGCGGTGATGCGCGAGTGGGCCGCGGGCAGCGCCGACTTCCATGTGCTGCCCGTGAGTTGCCTCTTCTGGGCGTCGGTGGCGTTGTAGTACTGCGCGTAGTTCAGCCAGGCGGTGCGGAATTCCGGCTCTTCGTCGCCGAGCAGCGACACGATCTCGCTGTTGGACTCGACGAGTCCGAAGACGGCGCTGAGGTGGGAGACGCTGACGGCCGTGTCGGTGGTGACGGCGAACTTGCCGGTGTCCGCGTCGAGAAGACCGGTGCCCGTGAAGAAGCCGTTGGGCTGGGCCGCGATCGTCCGCAGCGAGTTGACCAGTTTGGCCCTGGCCTTCTCGGCGTTCGGGCCCCGCCGCTCCCATTCGGTGAGCCACGCCGCCGAAAGACCGCCCCAGTCGGTGCCGAACCCGACCGACAGCGCGTGCCGGTCGCCGGGCGTGTAGCCGTCGGTGCGGACCTTGCGCTGCGGGTCCACCTCGAGGAACGTCAGCTCCACGTCGACGAGTTCGCGCAGCAGGTCGCCGGTGCGCTCGTCGGCGGTGAGGTAGTAGTAGAAGCGGCGGTTGGCGGCCGTGGAGATGCGGACCTGTTTGGCACTGTCGGCGTAGTGCTGCACGCCGTGGCGGGTGCCGAGGCCCGCCCACTCGCCCAGGTGGTAGACGTCGACCTCGCCGGTGTGCCGGGTCATCGCCTCCGCGAACCGGAAGACCTCCGCCGAGCCGGTGCGCAGGAAGTGGTACCAGAGCCAGAGGTCGGTCCCCAGCTCCGAGTTGTCCCAGGCGTATCCGCCGACGTCGTAGCGCCAGACGTGCCGGTCGTTGTCGTAGGTGTGCTGGACGTCGCCGTAGTCCAGGAAGCCGTACCAGCGGCGGTCCTCGCGCTGGTCGCGGTAGTAGGCGAAGAGGTCGTCGAGGCGGTCCTCGACGACCGCGCGGGCCTTGGACGAGCGGTCGACGGGCGCCCAGTCCCCGAAGACACCCGCGGCGTGGAGGCGTTCGGGCGCCGCGGTGAGCAGCGGCGGGGCGGCCACCGCCGCGGCCTGGGCGGCCAGGCGGGCGGCCGTCGGGGTCTTCTCCAGGGCCCAGAAGGTGAGTTCGCTGGTGCGGGCGATACCGTACGGCGTTCCGAAGCCGGGTTCGTAGTCCTCGTAGGTGATCTCCAGGCCGCCGTCGGACTGCTTGTCGTACGTGTCCTGGCCGAGGCCGTCGTGGTAGAAGCGCAGGTCGAGGGGCTGGGCTTCGGGCGCGTAGAGCCACAGGGTGACCTCGGCGGCGGCGGTCGCGGCCCCGCGCACGTCCAGCTGGGTGGGGTGGCGCTGCCAGAAGTCCCTGAGGCCGAAGGAGAGTCCGCCGCTCGCTCCGCCGACGTAGCCGAAGCCGCCGGCGCGCCCGCCCGCCGCCGCCTGGATCCAGCCGTGACCGGCCTTGGTGCGCTTGCGGACGAGGTACCCGTCGGCGGTCGGCTGGGTGAGGGTGAAGTCGCCCCACTGCGGGAGGTACGCCAGCCGGTCGGCGACCCGGGTGTCCCAGGTGGTGGTGTCGGGCAGCCGTTCGCCGGCGATCTGCGCGGCGCGCACCGCGGCGCCCGGGTCGCGGCGCAGTCCGGTGATGCCCTGCACGGCTTCGGCGAACAGCCCGCCGCCGGAGTCGGCGAACCGCACATGCCGGTCGTAGGGCCGGTCGGTCAGCGGCACGGTGAACCGGACGCCGAGGCCGCGCAGGAAGTCCCCCTGGTCGGAGCCTGGTTCCTGGGTGCCGTCCCAGACGAAGGTGTGCACCAGGCGGAAGGATTCGGCGCCGGCGAAGAAGGCGAAGCGCAGCACGAAGGGCAGCCAGCCGCGGCCGCCGTGCCGGTGCCGGCCCTCGACCCGGATCACGGCGCGCACGGGGCCGTCCTGCTCGACCTCGACCTTCTCCACCCGGCCCGCGAAGCTCTGCACCTCCGCACCCTCGCGCACGGACTCCTGGCGCAGCGCGACCAGCCGCCCGTCGCGGGCGATCTCGGTCGACCCGCGCCTGACAGCGCGCACGACGGTGTCGGAACCCTTGGCGGCGAAGACCGCCGTGATCGCTCCGGTCGACACCTCGACCCGGCCGCCGCTGCCGCGGGTGACGGTCACCCGCTGGGCGGGGGCGGCCGGCGTGCCCGCGCCCAGCACGAACCGGTCGGCCTTCGGCGTGCCCGGCGCGACGGCGTGCCCGGTCCACTTCACCGAGCCGTCGGGCCAGTACGCGGTGGCCCAGCTCTGGACGGGGATGTCGTCGCCGTCGGCCGTGGCGAGCCTGAACTTCTGCTCGGGGCGGTAGGCGCCGCGCGCCCACGGCACGCCCCAGGTGGCACCGGCGTGGACGTCGGGCGCGGCGCCTTCCAGCCAGTGCAGCTCGGTGTCGGCGGCGGCGCCGTCGGCCGCAGCGGCGGTGCGGGACAGGGCCCAGGAGAACGGGGCGGCGGCGGCCGCGGCGGCGGCGCCCTTGATGACGGTGCGTCGGTCGACGCCGGACACAGGACCTCCGAGGAGCGATAGAAAGCGCTTGCTCACTGACGGAGATCACTGTGTCCCCACTCTGTCCCGCCTGTCGATGGGACAAGAAGGGCTGCCACAAGAACGCAATAGAACGATCATGAACGCGCAAACTCCAACACCGGCTCGCCGTACTCACCGACCCACCGGCCCACCGGCTCCCCCCGGACATGCCGAAGGCCGGACCCGGGGATCGGGGTCCGGCCTTCGGCCGCGTGTCAGGCGGGAGGTCGTCGGAGTCGGAGGGGGTCAGCCGACAGAGACGCCGTGCGAGCGGAGGTAGGCGATCGGGTCCACGTCGGAGCCGTAGTCCGGCGTGGTGCGGATCTCGAAGTGCAGGTGCGGGCCGGTCACATTGCCGGTCGCACCGGAGAGCCCGAGCTGCTGGCCCGCGGTCACGGTCTGGCCGGCCGAGACGGAGAGCTGGGACAGGTGGGCGTACTGGGCGTAGTAGCCGTCGGCGAGCTTGATGACGACCTGGTTGCCGTACGCGCCGCCCCAGCCCGCGGAGACGACGGTGCCCGCGCCCACGGCCTTGAGGGAGGTGCCGGTCGGGACGACGAAGTCGGTACCGGTGTGGTAGCCGCTGGACCACATGCTGCCGGCCGTGTGGTACGCGGTGCCGACGGTGGCGCCCGCCACCGGCAGCGTGTAACCGCCGGAGGTACCGGTGCCGCTCTCGGCGGCCTGGGTGACCGCCTTCGAGGAGGACGAACCGGACGACGAGGATGAAGAGGACGAAGGGGACGACGACTTGGCTCCGGACGCCTTCGACTTCGACGAGGAGGACGAGGAGGAACCGAACGACGAACCGGTGCTGCCGGTCGCGGCCTTCTTGCCGATCGAGAGCTTCAGTCCGGGGTGGATCAGCGACGGGTCGCTGCCGACGGCCTGGCGGTTGTCCTGGTACAGCTTCTGCCAGCCGCCGTTGACGTTCTGCTCGTCGGCGATCTTCGACAGGTAGTCGCCGGACTGCACGGTGTACGTCTTGGCCGTCGTGGCGGTGGCCGTCTTCTGCGCCACCGGGACGGACTGCACGGCCTTTTCCGGAACGGCCTGGGAAGCCGACTGTGCGACGGACTGCGCGGGGGCCGCGTGAGCGCCGGCGGCACCTATGAGCGGAAGGGCGAGCGCGGCGCCGCCCGTTCCGGCGACGGCTATGGAACGAGTGAAGCGGTGGGCCTTCGGACGGCGGTGCTTACCCTTCGCGGGCATGGCGAATTCCTCTCCGGCGCCTGCGAGGTGAGCTGTCGGGTGCGGGCTGGAGATGCCCGGCCGCGCCGAGGCGCGGCTTTACCCCAAAGCCTGTTCCGGAGACCGGAACAGGCGGTTGTACCTGTGGGTCCCCCGCTCCTGCCAGATACGGGTGAGTGTGCGGATTCCGGGCGGTGGCAGGATTCGGCGTCCGTCCGGATTGGTGTGGAACGTAAGCGACCAGGACGCACAGGGACAAGCAGAGGTTGCGCTGTTAACGCCTTTCTCTTGATCCGCTGTGAGAATCCCCGGTCACACTCCGTGAGACAGGGGGCCCATTTGCCGCCAAGCACCCTGGAAAAGCATGCGAATTACGTGAACATGACGGACGACGTACGGTCACGGATATGACGCTGCTCACGTGACAGCTCTCCAGGTTCCTTTATTCCAGAGCGAGTTGGAACGAAGGATCCAATTCGGACAGAAACCTCAGATGCGACGCAGCCGGATAACCGTCGCATCAAGGTCGCCCCGCAGTCCGGTGCGCAGTCCATGGTGGAGCAGCACCGCCCCCCGGTGAACTTCGCCCGTTTCGCGGCATTCGTACGATGCTGTCGGGTCGAGCCCGCGCAGCCGCAGCGCCGGAACGGGCTCGCCGAACCGCTGCGCCTGGAGCCAGGCGAGGACGACGCTCTCGTCACCGCGCACATACTGGACGGCGCTCAGGCCGCCCGCCGGGGGCCGCAGCCGGTAGAGGTCGCCCTGCTGCACGAGGGGCCGGATCTCCTTGTAGAGGTCCACCCACCGACGCGCCTCGGCGAGCTCCTCCTCGCTCCACTCGGAGAGGTCCCCGCCGACGCCGAGCACGCCGGCCATCGCACTGACGAACCGGAAGCGCAGCGAGCTGACCCGGCCGTTGAGCTGGGCGTTGGGACTGTCGGTGACCCAGGCCGCCATGACCCGGGCGGGGTGGATCTGGCTGAAGCCGTGCTGGATGTCGAGCCGGTCGAGCGGATCGGTGTTGTCGGAGGTCCACACCTGGTCGGTGCGACTCATGATCCCGAGGTCGATGCGCCCGCCACCGCCGGAGCAGGACTCGAAGGCGACTTCGGGGTGGGCCGCCCGCAGCCGGTCCAGGAGCGCGTACAGGGCCCGGACGTGGTCGACCCAGAGGCGCTGCGGGTAGGGGTCGTCCGGCCAGCCGGCGTCGGTGAAGCAGCGGTTGAAGTCCCACTTCACATAGTCGACGGGCGCACTGGAGAGGAGCCCGTGGAGCTGCTCCCAGAGGTACTCCTGGACGTCCTCGCGCGCCAGGTTCAACATGAGCTGATTGCGGAACTCCGTCCGCTTTCGTCCGGATTGGAACTGCACCCAGTCGGGGTGGGCCCGGTACAGCTCGCTGTCCGGGTTGACCATCTCGGGTTCGACCCAGATGCCGAACTGCATGCCGAGGGCGTGCACCTGGTCGGCGAGCGGCTTCAGCCCGTTGGGGAACCGGTCGGGGTTGGGCCGCCAGTCGCCGAGCCCGGCGTGGTCGCCGGTGCGCGCCCCGAACCAGCCGTCGTCGACGACGAAGAGTTCCACGCCGATCGCGGCGGCCCGCCGGGCGAGCGCGCCCTGCTGCTCCTCGGAGATGTCGAAGTAGGTGGCCTCCCAGGAGTTGAACAGCACCGGCCGGTGCTGTTCGGCGTCCGGGACGACGTACGCGCGCTGGTAGGCGTGCCAGGTGCGGCTCGCCCCGCCGAAGCCGGCGTCGCTCCACAGGCCGGCGAAGACGGGTGTGGTGAAGGACTCCCCCGCGGCCAGCCGCAGCAGACCCGAGTCGTCGTACCCGGCACCTCCGGTGATCTGCACGCGCGCGTCCGGGAGTTGGGCGACGGCGATCCGCCAGGAACCCGACCAGCCGAGGGCGCAGCCGTAGACCTCGCCACGCTCCTCGGTCGCGTCGGTGTCCAGGGCGACCCAGGGCAGGTGCTGGTGCCCGGTGTGGCCGCGGCGGCTGCCGATGACCTTCTCGCCGTAGGTGAGGGGGGCCCGGGTGAGCCGGGACTCGGCGGCCCAGCGGCCGTGCAGCTGCGACAGCCGCCAGTCGTCGCGCTCGGGCAGGGTCCAGGTGGCGGAGTCGGCGCGCAGCAGCTCCAGCGGCCGCTCACCGTCGTTGCGCAGGGTCGTCCAGCGCTCTACGACATCGCCCCGCATCCGGTAGTGCAGGGTGACGGCCAGCCCGGCGTCCCGGAACCGCAGCCGCAGCTCGTCGCCGTCGGCCTCGAAGTCCTCGAAGGACCACTCGGTGCCGCGCCGCTCGTCGGTGCGCACGGACAGGGCGGGCCGGACGAAGCGGGGGCCGCCCTCGACCGGGTACTCCTCCCGGCCGTCGAGCGGGGACTCGAAGGAGGCCCCCCGTTCCGACGGCGGGAGGATGGCGAGCGCCTCGGCGTCCGCGAGCGCGATGCCCGGACCCCAGTGCAGGTGGACCAGCTCGTCGGCCTCGGTGAGGTGGAGGGCGTAGCTGCTCGTCGGCCCCGAAAGGAGCCAGGTGCGGCCGTTGTCGGCGATCTCGGGCATCAAACCCCCACTAATTCGAACAGGTGCGATCAAGCACCAACATCATCGAATGCGGTCGGCCTGCCGGGCAACTTTCCGTGGACAACTCTTCACCTGGGCAGACGTCCGGAGCACCGCCCTGTGGACAACCCGTTGCCCGGGGAATCCATGTCGTATCGTCGTGGAGATGTCCCGTCGGCCACCACGAGCCGCGCCGACGGAGACCGACAGGGAGGGGAGCCCCCGTGACGCAGCAGATCCCGTCGACCGAGCCCGAGCTGGCCGGTGTGCGCAACTTTCGGGACGTGGGCGGTCTGCCGACCGTCGACGGCCGGCGGGTGCGGCACGGCGTGCTGTTCCGCAGCGGCCATCTCGCGCACGCGACCGACGAGGACGCAGCGTTCCTCTCCGACCTGGGCCTGCACACGATCTTCGACTTCCGCAACGCCGCGGACCAGAAGCTGGAGGGCCCGGACGTCGAACTGCCGGGCGTGCGCAATGTGAACCTGCCCCTGTCGGACCCGGCGGACGGCTCCGAGTTCTGGAAGATGGTCCGCGACGGCGAGATCGACCAGCTGCGCGGGATCCTCGGCGACGGCAAGGCCGCCGGCCGGATGATCGCCTCCTACCGCTCGATCATCAAGGAGCGGACGGCCGAGCACGCGCGGGTGCTGCACTCCCTCGCCGAGGACAGCGTCCCGGCCCTGATGCACTGCGCGGCGGGCAAGGACCGCGCGGGCCTGTCCATCGCGGTGACGCTGCTCGCCCTGGGCGTGGAGCGCGAGGCGATCCTCGCCGACTACCTGGAGTCCAACGCCAAGCACCGCCGCTACCGGGTGCGCCGCAGCGCCACCTCCGCCGAGGCCTACTCCCCCGAGGTCATGGAGCTGCTCAGTCCCCTCTTCGACGCGCGCGCGGAGTACCTCGCGGCGGCCGTGGAGACCATCGAGGAGACCTGGGGCGGCGTCGACGCCTACCTGGAGGAGGGCCTGGGCCTCTCCCCCGAGACCCGTGAGCGGCTGCGGGACCGACTGCTCGACTGACCGCACCGCCCGCCGAGGGCTCTACTGGTTGGCGCCCACCTCGAACAGCAGCCAGAGGAACGCCGCGAAGACGTGTCCCACCGCGATGTAGATGATCAGCCGGATCCATAGGGTGCGGGGAAACTTCTCCTCGATGTCCTTCATGGCGTCTCTCCGATGTGCGAAGGGGTCGGGCCCAGACACAGCGTGGCCGTGGGGCTCTGAAGCAGGGTGTGGACGAAGAGCAGCTCGACCCCGTCGGCGTCCTGCGCCGCGATGCGGTGCGGGGTCAGCGAGTCGAAGTGCGCGCTGTCACCGGGCCCGAGCAGCTCGGTGGTGTCCCCGAGGCGCAGCCGCAGCCGCCCACGCAGGACGTGCAGCCACTCCTCCCCGGGGTGCACGCGCACGACGTCTCCCTGGGAGCCGTACGGCACGTGGACCCGCAGGGCCTGCATCCCGCGCCCGGAGGCGCCCGCCTGCCAGTACGTCCAGCCGCCCGCGCGGGTCGGCTCCATGCCGGCGGCGCGGACGACGGCGTCCCGGTCGGCGGACCTCTCGCCGAGCAGTTCCGAGACCGTCGTACCGTAGATGCGGGCGAGCGCGAGCAGCATCGGCAGCGAGGGCTGGCGCTGCCCGGTCTCCAGACGGGAGAGATGGGCGGGCGACAGCCCGGCGGCGCGGGCCGCGGCCTCCAGGGTGAGGGCGGCCCGGCGGCGCAGGGCGCGCAGCTGGGGGGCGACGGCGGGAAGAGCCCCGGCTTGTTCCGCCGGGTCCTCGGACTCGGGCGAGCTCATGGCTCCATTGCACGCCGGAATTGCCTCTGCGGCAAATTTGTTGCCTCAGAGGCAAAAGGGCAGACGAAAACGGGGCGGCGAAAGCTTAGCTTCGGAGGCCCGGGCAGCCCTTCTGGCCACCCGCGCTCCCGGGCCGCTCAGCGGTTGGCCACCGCCTGCTTCACCAGCGTCCTGCCGAAGTCCCACATCAGCCCGCCGCCGCTGTGCGCGTCGTCCATCACGGCGGTGAAGGCGTCGACGAACCGGTCCACCTCCCGCTCGCCGACGGTCAACGGCGGGATCAGCTTGATCACCTCCAGGTGGTCACCGGAGACCTGGGTGAGGATCCGGTGCCGTTGGAGCAGCGGTACCACCACCATCTGCGCGAAGAGTCCCTTGCGGGCCGCCTGGAGCATGGCCCACCGGCTGCGCAGCTTCAGCGACCTGGGCTTGCCGAACTCGATACCGATCATCAGACCCCGGCCGCGGACGTCGGCCAGCAGCTCGTACTTGTCGACCAGCGCCGCCAGCCGGGACCTGAGCAGGTCGCCCGTGGCCCGCGCGTTGGCCACGATCTGCTCGTTCTCCAGCACGGACAGCACCGCGAGCCCGGCCGCCATGGCCTGCGCGTTGGACCCGAAGCTCGCCGAGTGCACGAGCACCCGGTCCATCGACGAGTAGACCTTCTTGAAGATCCAGTCCTTGCCGAGCGTGGCGCCGACCGGCACATAGCCCCCGGACAGCGCCTTGGCCACGCACACCAGGTCCGGCTCGACGCCGTCCTCGTGCTGGTAGGCATAGAAGTCGCCGGTCCGGCCGAGACCCGTCTGCACCTCGTCCGCGATCAGCAGCGCCTTGTGCCGGTGCAGCAGCTCCTGCGCGGCCCGCAGACAGCCGGGCGGCGCCTCGTGCACCCCCTTGCCCTGGATCGGCTCGACGATCAGGGCGGCGACGTCTCCCTTCCTCAGCTCACCGGCCAGTGCGTCGAGATCGCCGAGCGGGACCGCCGTGTCGGCCAGCAGGGGCGCGAACCCGTCCCGGAATCCCGACTCGCCGTTCACCGACAGCGAGCCCGTGGTGAGCCCGTGGAAGGCGTGGTCGCAGTACAGGACCCTCGGCCTGCCGGTGGCGTACCGGGCGAACTTCAGCGCCGTCTCCACCGCCTCGGTGCCGCTGTTGCCGAAGAACACCCGGTCCAGGTGCGGACTGTGGGCGAGCAGCTTCTCGGCCAGCAGCCCGGGCAGCGGCTGGCAGTCGAAGCGGGTCAGGTCGGCGAGCTGGGCGTCGAGGACGTCGTGCAGCGCCTTGCGGACGACGGGGTGGTGCCGGCCCAGCCCCATCACCCCGAACCCGGCCAGCATGTCCAGGTAGTCGTTCCCGTCCGCGTCCCAGAAGTACGCGCCCTCACCGCGCTCGTAGACCTTGTCGAAGCCGATGGTGTGCAGCATGCGCGGCAGTTGGTGGTTGAGGTATCTGCCGTGCAGCTCGTAGCGCTCGGCTCCGCGCTCGGCCAGCAGGGCGCCGAGGTCGAACTCCGTGGTCATTCAGCTTTCTCCTTGACTGGGCCGGTCACCGGAGCGTCGACGGACCGGACATCCCTGGCCGCCAGGCTCGCGCTGATCCGGCCGGCCACCTCGACGGGGGTGAGGCCGATGTCGGCGAGCACCTCGCCGCGCTTGGCGTGCGCGAGGAACTGCTCCGGGATCCCGAACCGCCGTACGGGCACGTCGACGTCGGCGTCGCCCAGGGCCAGCGCCACCGCCGATCCGACACCGGCGGCACGGCTGTTGTCCTCGACGACGGCCACCAGCCGGTGCTCGGCGGCGAGGCCGGGCAGGGCCGGGTCGACGGGCTTCACCCAACGGGGGTCGACGACCGTGCAGGCGACGCCCCGGGCCTCCAGCAGCTCGGCGGCCTGGAGGCACACCGGCGCCATGACGCCGACGGCCACCAGAAGCACCTCCGCGCGGTCGCCGTGGTGCAGCACGTCCATGCCGCCCACCCGGCCGACGGCCGGCACCTCCGGTCCGACCGACTCCTTCGGGAAGCGGACCAGGGTCGGCGCGTCGTCCACCGCGACCGCCTCCCGCAGTTGCGCGCGCAGCTGCTCGGCGTCGCGGGGGGCCGCGATGCGCAGTCCCGGGACGACCTGGAGCACGGACATGTCCCACATGCCGTTGTGGGAGGCCCCGTCCACGCCGGTGACGCCGGCCCGGTCCAGCACGAACGTGACCCCGCAGCGGTGCAGGGCCACGTCCATCAGCAGCTGGTCGAAGGCCCGGTTGAGGAAGGTGGCGTAGACGGCGACGACGGGGTGCAGGCCACCGGTCGCCAGGCCGGCCGCGCTCACGGCCGCGTGCTGTTCGGCTATGCCGACGTCCCACACGCGGTCCGGGAAGCGCTCGGCGAACCTGCCGAGTCCCACCGGATGCAGCATCGCCGCGGTGATCGCCACCACGTCGTCGCGTTCCTCGCCGATCCGCACGATCTCGTCGCCGAAGACGGACGTCCAGGACGGGCCGCCGGCGGGCGCGAGCGGCTCGCAGGTGAGGGGGTCCATCGCTCCGACGGTGTGGAAGTGGTCCTCCTCGTGCGCGAGGGCGGGCTCGTACCCGCGGCCCTTCTCGGTCAGGCAGTGCACCAGCACCGGCCCGTGGAAGCGCTTGGCCCGCCGCAGCGCGGACTCGACGGCCTTGATGTCGTGCCCGTCGATGGGGCCGAGGTACTTCAGGCCGAGGTCCTCGAACATGCCCTGCGGCGCGAACGCGTCCTTGAAGCCCTTCTTCGCGCCGTGCAGCGACTCGTAGACCGTGTGGCCGACGACCGGGGTGCGCAGCAGTACGTCCTTCCCCCAGGCCAGCACCTTCTCGTAGCCGTCGGTCGTGCGCAGGGCCGCCAGGTGGTTGGCGAGTCCGCCGATGGTCGGCGCGTACGAGCGCTCGTTGTCGTTGACGACGATGATCAGCGGCCGGTCCTTGGCGGCCGCGATGTTGTTCAGCGCCTCCCAGGCCATGCCGCCGGTGAGCGCGCCGTCGCCGATGACCGCGACCACATGGCCCTTCTCGCCCTGCACCTGGCGGGCCTTGGCGAGACCGTCGGCCCAGCCGAGGACGGTGGAGGCGTGGCTGTTCTCGATGACGTCGTGCTCGGACTCCTCACGGGAGGGGTAGCCGGACAGGCCGCCCTTGCCGCGCAGTTTGGAGAAGTCCTGACGCCCGGTCAGAAGCTTGTGCACATAGCTCTGGTGTCCGGTGTCCCACAGGACGCGGTCGACCGGCGACTCGAAGACCCGGTGGAGCGCGACGGTCAGTTCGACCACACCCAGGTTGGGCCCCAGGTGTCCGCCGGTCCTGGCGACCGCGTGCACCAGGAACTCCCTGATCTCTTCTGACAGTTCACCGAGTTCCGCCTCGGACAGCGCCTTCAGGTCGCGTGGTTGCCGGATGTTCTCCAGGATCGTCACGTCGGGCCCCCTTCGGTCCGTGCTGTTCAACTCACGGTGACGGCCGGCTCCCCCGCCGCGACGCCGTCCTGTTCCATCTGCTCGGCGATCTTCATCGCCTCCTCGATGAGGGTCTCCACGATCTTCGACTCGGGGACGGTCTTGATGACCTCGCCCTTCACGAAGATCTGCCCCTTGCCGTTGCCGGAGGCGACCCCCAGATCCGCCTCCCGCGCCTCGCCGGGGCCGTTGACGACGCACCCCATGACGGCGACGCGCAACGGGACCTCCATGCCCGTGAGGCCCTCCGTGACCTCGTCGGCCAGCTTGTACACATCGACCTGGGCCCGCCCGCAGGACGGACAGGAGACGATCTCCAGCCGACGCTGCTTGAGGTTCAGGGACTCCAGGATCTGGATGCCGACCTTCACCTCCTCGACCGGCGGCGCGCTCAGCGACACCCGGATCGTGTCGCCGATGCCCTGCGAGAGCAGCGCGCCGAACGCCACCGCCGACTTGATCGTGCCCTGGAACGCCGGACCCGCCTCGGTCACCCCGAGGTGCAGCGGATAGTCGCTCTGCGCGGCGAGCTGCCGGTACGCCTCGATCATGACCACCGGGTCGTTGTGCTTGACCGAGATCTTGATGTCGCGGAAGCCGTGCTCCTCGAAGAGCGACGCCTCCCAGAGGGCGGACTCGACGAGAGCCTCGGGAGTCGCCTTGCCGTACTTCTGGAGCAGCCGCCGGTCCAGCGAGCCGGCGTTCACCCCGATCCGGATCGGGGTGCCGTGCTCCCTCGCCGCCTTGGCGATCTCCTTGACCTTGTCGTCGAACTGCTTGATGTTGCCGGGGTTCACCCGGACCGCCGCGCAGCCCGCCTCGATCGCGGCGAACACGTACTTCGGCTGGAAGTGGATGTCCGCGATCACCGGGATCTGCGACTTGCGCGCGATCGTCGCGAGGGCGTCCGCGTCGTCCTGCGTGGGGCAGGCGACGCGGACGATCTGGCAGCCGGACGCGGTGAGCTCGGCGATCTGCTGGAGGGTGGCGCCGATGTCCGACGTACGCGTCGTCGTCATCGACTGCACCGACACCGGGGCCCCGCCCCCGACCGCCACCGGACCGACCTGGATCCGCCGCGACTCGCGTCGCGACGCCACCGGCCGGACCGGCATCCCGGGGACGCCCAGGGAAACGGCGGTCACGCCGTCACTCCCGGTTTCCGTTGACGGTCTCACGCAGGGCGCGCAGGGACTCCTTCAGCGAGCCCATGGTGGCGAGGACGGCGGTCGGCTCGTAGCCGCAGTGCGCCATGCAGTTGGCGCAGCGCGGGTCCTTGCCCCGGCCGTACTTGTCCCAGTCCGTCTCCTCGATCAGCTCGCGGTACGTCGGCACGTACCCGTCGCTCATCAGGTAGCAGGGCCGCTGCCAGCCGAACAGCGAGTAGTTGGGGATCGCCCATGCCGTGCACGGGAAGTCGGCCTTGCCCTCGAGGAAGTCGAGGAACAGGGGTGAGTGGTTGAGCCGCCAGCGGCGCCGGTTGCCGCCCGAGAAGGCCTTCTTGAACAGCTCTCGGGTCTGCTCCACGCCGAGGAAGTGCTCCTGGTCGGGAGCCTTCTCGTAGGCGTAGGCGGGCGAGATCATCATCTCGTCGACCTTGAGGTCGTCGTTGAGGTAGTTGAGCACCTCGATGATGGTCTGCGGGGTGTCGGTGTTGAAGAAGGTCGAGTTGGTGGTCACCCGGAAGCCCGCCCGCTTGGCCTCCTTGATGGCCGCCACGGCCTCGTCGAACACCCCCTCCTTGGCCACCGACTCGTCGTGCCGCTCCCGCAGCCCGTCGATGTGCACGGCGAAGGCGAAGTAGGGAGAGGGCGTGAACTTGTCCAGCTTCTTGCGCAGCAGCATGGCGTTGGTGCAGAGGAAGACGTACTTCCTCTTGGCCACCAACTGCCGCACGATCTCGTCGATCTGAGGATGCATCAGGGGCTCACCGCCCGCGATGGACACCATCGGCGCACCCGACTCCAGCACCGCGCCCACGGCCTGGGCGACCGGCATGCGCTGCTTGAGCACTCCCGCCGGGTGCTGGATCTTGCCGCAGCCCTCGCACTTGAGATTGCAGGCGAAGAGCGGTTCCAGCTCGACGATGAGCGGAAACTTCTCCCGCTTGCGGAGCTTCTGTTCAGCCAGGTATGTAGCGACCTTGATGGACTGGCGCAGTGGCATGGCCATGTGGCTCACCTCCGGGGGAGCAGAACATTACGGTGCCATTCGAAAAAAGCAGGCAGGACTGAGCGAAGGACGCGGAAGGCAGATATTCCACCGCGTACCGTGCCGATCCGGACAAGTTCATGTTCAGGAGCGTCCACGACCACCCGGACGGCCGCAACCGGGCGCGGCTCCGCGCGCACGGCGCTCAGCAGCGTGGCCGCCGACTCCATGTCCAGGGCGATTGCGCCGGTCGCCAGCAGATCGGCCCGCTCATGACCGCGAACGACGTGGTCGGAGCCGGTGAGGGGGCCGGTGTGGACGGTGCGCCCGGGCAGGGTGCGGGCGAGTTCCTTGACGAGCAGCTCGGTGCCGACGCAGGGGACACTGCCCCGCGGGTCGCGGGTCTCCTCGGCGACGACCAGATCACCGGGGTGCATACCGGGGGCGAGGCCCGCGCAGAACCCCGTGGCCAGCACGGCCGCCCCGGCGAACACCGGGTCGGCCAGGACGCGGGTGACGGAACGCTCCGCCGCCTTCGGCCCCATGCCCGTCCGCAGGACGGTGACCGGCCCGTCGGCTCCGCCGCGGTCGCCCATGCGCAGGGCGAGGTGCTCGATGCCGAGGGCGCAGGCGATCAGCAGCGGCGACGGGACGGACTGCGTGCTCATCAGCCCCCCTTGGCCTCGGTGGAAGCCGCGTGCGTGGCGGGCTGCTTGCTGAACGGCTCCCCGTGGACGTACCGGCCGAGCGCGGTCAGCGGGAAGACCTGCCGGTAGAGGTGGTAGTTGATCGAGAAGTCCCAGGGGAAGCCGGTGCCGGTGAAGTAGGGCTCGTCCCAGGAGCCGTCCTCCCGCTGGGTCTGCGCCAGCCAGGCGACGCCCCGCTCGACGGCCTTGGAGTCCTTCTCCCCGGCCGCCAGCAGCGCCATCAGCGCCCAGGCCGTCTGCGAGGCCGTCGAGGCGCCCCGGGCACTCCAGCGGGTGGCGTCCTGGTAGGAGCGCAGGTCCTCGCCCCAGCCGCCGTCGTCGTTCTGTACCCGCTCCAGCCAGCCGACCGCCCGACGGATCGCAGGGTGCTGCGCGGGCAGGCCCGCCGCGGTGAGGGCGGGCACCACCGACCCCGTGCCGTAGACGTAGTTGACGCCCCAGCGCCCGAACCACGAGCCGTCCGGCTCCTGTTCGGCCAGCAGCCACTCGATGCCGCGCCGGGTGCGCGGGTCGTGCGAGAGCCCCTCGACCGCCAGCATCTCGACGACGTGCGCGGTGACGTCGGCGGACGGCGGGTCGATGACCTCGCCGAAGTCGCAGAAGGGCATCCGGTTGGGGAACGGGCTGGTGTTGTCGACGTCGAAGGCGCCCCAGCCCCCGTTCTTCGACTGCATGCCGAGGTTCCAGCGCACCCCGCGCGCGATGGCCCGGTCCATCCGCTCCGGGTCGTGGTGCTTGACCCGGCGCAGCGCGAGGACGACCTCCGCGGTGTCGTCGATGTCGGGGTAGTTGTCGTTGTGGAACTCGAACGCCCATCCGCCCGGCGGAAGTTGGGGCCTGCTCACCGACCAGTCGCCCGGTCGGACGACCTGCTCGCCGAGCATCCAGTCGGCGGCCTTGACCAGTTGCGGGTGGTCGGCGGGAAGTCCCGCGTCGGCGAGCGCGATGGTCGCCAGGCAGGTGTCCCACACCGGCGACTGACAGGCCTCGATCATCCGCGCGCCGTCCTCGCGCCACACGGCGTATCGATCCAGCGACTCGAGTCCCGCCCGCATCACCGGGTGTTGGAGGTCGTAGCCGAGCAGGTGCAGGGCGATCACCGAGTACACGGCGGGCGGCTGGATGCCGCCCCAGGCGCCGTCGTTCTCCTGCCGCTCGATGATCCAGCGGGCGGCGGAGTTCAGGGCCGCCTTGCGCAGCCTGCGCACCGCGACCGACCGGTAGCCGCGCACCACCTTGTCGAGCCGCTGGAACAGCCCGTCCCAACTGTTCACCGGAGCGAGGGGCTTGGCCGGGTTGGGGTTCGCGGGGTCGGCGTGCAGCTCGTCGAGCGGGAACGGGGCCGGACGCACCGGGCGCTTCGCCGACACGACGGTGAGCGGCACGATCGTCTGCCGCGCCCAGCAGCCGAAGTTGTAGATGCTCAGCGGGAACCACTTGGGGAAGAACAAGAGCTCCGGCGGGAGTTCGGGCAGGTCCTCCCACTTCCACCAGCCGAACAGGGCCAGCCAGATCCGGGTGAAGACCCGGGCGGCGGCGATGCCCCCCTGCTCGCGGATCCACCCGGAGGCCCGGCTCATGTGGGGCGCCTCGGGGGCGTCGCCCGCCAGCCGCAGGGCGACATACGCCTCGACGGTGGCGGAGAGGTCGGGCGGACCGCCGTAGAAGGTGGCCCATGTACCGTCCTCGCGCTGCTCGCCGCGGACGAAGAGCGCGGCGGCCCTGGTCGTGGCCTCGTCGTGGATGCCCAGGAACTGACGGAGCAGCAGGTCCTCGGCGTCCATCGTGACGTTCGTCTCGAGGTCGCCCTTCCACCAGCCCTCGGCGTCCTGCCCGGCGAGCAGGAAGTCGGTGGCGCGCTGCATCGCGCGGGTGGCGGCTTCTTGTACCCCGGCCGCCACGGGGATGGTGATGTCGGTTTCGCTGGCCGCGGCAGCGCGGGGCGGCAGGGCCCCGGTGCTTCCGTCGGTCGTCGCTGTCATGGCTTCCCCTTCGTGCAGTGTGCATGGCGTTGCGTCTGCTGTGGGTCCGCCGTCGGCCGGTGCTCTCTCCTCGCACACCGGCCGGCGACTACGCGAGGGCTATTCGACCGATAGGGATCATCTCTTTCGTACGACGACGAAGTCGGCGAGCGCCGTGAACTGGTCCCGCACCTGCTCGGGCATGTCCACGGCGTTCAGGGCGTCCAGGGCGACCGCGTGCTGACGGCGTGCCTCCCCGGCGGTCCAGTCACGGCCGCCCGCCTCCTCGATCAGTGCGGCGCGGGCCGCGAACTCCCCCTCGGAGAAGGTCTCGAAGTCGCTGCTCTTGGCGTCGGCGGCGAGGATCTCCCCGAGCCGCTCGGAGGCGGAACCGCCCGCCGCGAGCGCGGCCACCACCGGCAGGGACTTCTTGCGCTGGCGCAGGTCGCTCCAGGTCTGCTTGCCGGTGGCCTCCGGGTCGCCCCAGATGCCGAGCAGGTCGTCCACGGCCTGGAAGGCCAGACCGAGGTGGTAGCCGTACTTCTCCAGGGCGTCGGCGGTGCGCTGGTCCGCCCCGCCGAGCACGGCGCCGATGGAACTGGCACAGGCCAGCAGGGCCCCGGTCTTGTTGCCCTCCATCTCCAGGCACTCCTCGACGCTGACCCGGTCGCGGTGCTCGTAGGAGATGTCCTGGGCCTGGCCGTCGATGAGGCCACGGGTGGCGATGGTCAGGCGGTGGGTCGCCCGGGCCGCCTCGGCCGTGCCGAGTTCGAGGAGGATCTCGCCCGCGAGGGCGAACAGGGCGTCGCCGACCAGGATGGCCTGGGCGGGGCCGTGCAGCTTCCAGACGGTGTCCCGGTGCCTGCGCTGCTCGTCGCCGTCCATCAGGTCGTCGTGCAGGAGCGAGAAGTTGTGGACCAGCTCGACGGCGACCGCGCCGGGGACGCCGACCTCGGGAGCGGCCCCGGCGACCTCGGCGGAGAGCACGGCGAGGGCGGGACGCACGGCCTTGCCGCCGTCGCCGTCGGTCGGGTTGCCGTGGGCGTCGATCCAGCCGAAGTGGTAGGCGGCGACCGTGTCCATGGGCGGTGCCAGACGGTCGACGGCCGCCCGCAGCACCGGTGTGGCCAGGGTGCGGCCGCGCTCCAGGAGCGCGGTCACGTCCACCGCGGTCCTCCGAGCGGCCGGCGTGGCCGGGGGCACAGTGGGCACGTTTTCTCCTCTTGTTGCGGTGCTGGAGAGGGTGCGGGGGTGTGCCGAGCCGTGCTGATCGAGCATCAGGCCGCCTCCTCGAACTCGAAGAGGTGGCGGGGGCGGGGCCGGCCCAGGGCGCTGAGCGCGGCGTCCGCCGCGCTCACACCGCTGCGGACCGCACTCTCCATGGTCGCGGGCCACCCTGTGGCGGTCCACGCTCCGGCCAGGTACAGGCCGGGGGCTCTGGTGCGGGCGCCGGGCCGAAGGCGCCCGACGCCGGGGGTGGGGGCGAACGTCGCCGTGCGCTCCCGGGTCACGAAGAAGTCCCGCACCTCGGCGCCGCGGGTGCCCGGCAGCAGCCGCCGGAGTTCGGGCAGATAGCGCTCGCGCAGCGCGGCGACGGGTTCGTCGATCTCGTCCTGCGCCGCGGACTGGGACAGGGCGAGGTACTGGCCCTCGCGCAGTCCGGAGGCGGCGGTGCGGTCGAAGACCCACTGCACGGGCGTGCCGAGCGCCGCGAAGAAGGGCTTGTCGAGCACCTTGCGGTCGTAGACGACGTGCACGTTGAGGATGGGCGCGGTACCGATCTCCAGCAGCCGCTCGGCGTCGTCGAGCGCCCCGTCGGGGAGCAGGTCGTACGCCTCGCGGTGCGGTACGGCGAGCACGACCGTGTCCGCGCGGAGCGTCTCGCCGGGAACCTGAACGCTCCACGTCCCGTTCCCGTCAAGAGAGAGGGAGGTGACGCGTGTACGGACCTCGGTACGCACGCCCGCGGAGTCGAGCGCCTTGCGGGCGAGCCGGTCGTGCAGTTCGCCCAGCGGGACATGCGCCCAGCCGATGTCGGCGGCGCCCGGGTCGGACAGCAGACCGGTCTTGAACACCATCGCGGCGAGCCCCAGCGAGGAGTCGCCCGCGACCGCGTTGAGGGTGGCGACCCCGACCAGATCCCAGAGGGCCTCGACGGCGCGTGCCGACTGACCGTGGGCGGTCAGCCAGCTGCCGAAGTCCTGTGCGTCCAGCCGCGGATCGGCGAGGTCGAGCCCCTTGAGCGCGAGCGCGGCACGGCCCACCCTGGCGCGTTCGGCGAGCGAGAGATGCGGATACGTGGCGAGGCTGCGCCCCAGATGCAGGGGCACGGGCAGCGCGTCGCGCCGCAGCCTGCCGAGCCGCCGCCCCTCGGGCCTGGCCACGTCGACGACGGGCACGTCGAGACGATCCTGCAAGGGCGCCAGCGCGCTGCCCTCGATGCGCTCGAGGAACCAGCGATAGGCGGTGCAGCAGCGCAGGTACACGTGCTGTCCGTTGTCCACGGTCAGTTCGCCGCGCTGGAAGGAGAAGGCCAGGCCGCCGAGCCGGGGCCGGCCTTCGAGCAGGGTGACGCGTACGCCCGCGTCGGCGAGCGCGAGCGCGGCGGTCACCCCGGCGAGCCCTCCCCCGACGACGACGGCGGTACGCCCCGAAGGGCCGGACGCTCCAGAGGCGCCCGCGAGTTGCTCGTCGTTCATCCTGCGCCCTCCCGTGCGGACCGGCCATGGTGTTTGAACTCTGCACCGCTGGCCGTCGCAGTCAGGGACGCCGCGCCGCACCGGAGGGTTGCGTGCCGCTTTTCGCCGGTGGAATCACCTTGGCCCATATTGTCACCGGTCGCGTCCATCAGGGGTGCCTCCTGACGGTGCGCCGCGACACATGCCGGGCGTCCAGGCCCGACAGTCCGCGTACGGCCACATAGGCCTTCTCCCGCCCGGGCAGCGAGACCCGGCCGCGCAGCACGGCCTCGGGGTCGCGCTCGATGCGGTCGAGGAGACGGCGGTAGATGCCCGCCATGGCGGCGACACAGGCGCCGCTGCGCCGGTCGAGCAGGGGGAGCAGCCGGTAGCCCTCGGCGAAGAGGGCGCGGGCCCGCCGCACCTCGAAGTGCACGAGACCCGCGAAGTCGGAGCCCTCCGGCGGCTTCGGCCCGTCGAACCCGGCCGAGCAGCCGAACTTCGCGAGGTCGTCGGCGGGCAGATAGGTGCGGCCGCCCTCGGCGTCCTCGCGGACGTCGCGGAGGATGTTCGTGAGCTGGAGTGCGAGCCCGAGCGTGTCGGCATACTCCGGCGCGCGCTCGGCGCCGCGCGCCCCCGGCTCGGCACCGAACACGCCGAGCGAGAGCCGCCCGATGGCGCCCGCCACACAGCGGCAGTACACCTTCAGGTCGTCCCAGGTCTCGTAGGTCTCGCCGCGCACGTCCATCAGCACGCCGTCGATCAGCTCGTCCAGGCCGCGCAGCGGGATGGGGAAGGCCCGGGCCGTGTGCGCGAGGGCGACCGCGACGGGGTCGGTGTCGTCCTCCTCGACCTGACCCGCGCGGACCCGGGCGAGCAGCGCCCGGGTCTCCTCGAGCCTGGCGGTCTTGACCGCGCCGTCCAGTGCGCCGTCGCCGATGTCGTCGACGCGGCGCGAGAAGGCGTACAGCGCCGACATCGCGCGGCGCTTGGGCGTGGGCAGCAGCCGGATGCCGTACGCGAAGTTACGGGCCTGCTGTCCGGTGACGGTCTCGCAGTAGCCGTAGGCGGCGAGTACCGGCGCGGACACGTGCGGTGACGGCTCCACGGCCCGGATCACCCCTCTCCTCGCAGGGTCACGCCCACCTCGCGCAGCAGTCGGAGCCTGCCGGGCTTGGGCGGGCCGGGAAGTACGTCGTACTCGGCGGCGGCGATCGCCTTGATCGCCGCCCTTCCCCCCGCCACGAACCCCGCGAGCAGCAGCCTCAGCCTGCCGTGAACGCTACCCACCAGGGGGGCGCCTTCATTCAGCAGATCGCGGGCGCGTTCGGCTTCGTACGCGACCAGCGCGCGCACCGACGCGCCCGCGGTGTTCGTGGCCAGATCCGATTCCTTGACGTGAAAGCGCTTCATGTCCGCGGCGGGCAGATAGACACGGTCGCGGCCGAGGTCCTCGGACACGTCCTGGAGATGCTCGACGATCTGTAGCGCGGTGCAGATCGCGTCGGAGCGGCGGATCCGCTCGGGGGTGGCGGCGCCGGTCACGGCGAGGACCAGCCGGCCCACGGGATTGGCGGACAACTCGCAGTAGGCGAGGAGGTCGTCGTAGGTCTCGTAGCGCGTGACGAGCTGGTCCTGGCGGTTGGCGGCGATCAGGCCGAGGAAGGGCTCGGGGCCGAGCGAGCGGCGGCGGACGGTCGGCTGGAGGCGGCGCAGCAGGGGGTGCCGGGGGGTGTCGTCGGATCCATCGAAGACACGATGCAGATCGGCCTCGAAGGCGTCCAGCAGGGCGAGGCGGTCCTCGGCCGCGGTGGCCGACACGCCGAGCAGCCGGGCGTCCGCGCCGCCGGGGGCGAGGTCGCCGTCGCCGATGTCGTCGACGAGCCGGGCGAAGCCGTACACGGCCATCAGGTCGTCGCGCCAGGCCCTGGGCAGGAAGAAGGGGGCCACCGGGAAGTTCTCGTCCGCGGCCTTGTCGAGCGTGCCGCGCTCCGGGTCGCCGATGCGTGGCGCTGCGGGCGCCGTCATCGCCGACCGCCCGGGGCGGGGACGGCACGGCTTGCGTCGATCTGGGGAGTTTCCGTAGCCATCGCCGTCACATCTCCCGTTCTACACTGCTGACCTAATACACACTATTTCGGACACGCCGCCGAGCCGCCCACGCAGCGGCCCCGACGGCGGCCACTGCACGTTTTCGCCCCACTTGGCGCGATTCGGGAGCCGGTCCAGCTTACGTTGTACAACGCAGCACGGTTCGCGGGGGTGTCCGGGACATCACAACAACACACCGATTGGCGTCAAGATTCCTAGGCTGACCCGGAGTTGACGTTTCCTTTGCAGACGCAGGGCCCCGCCGGACAGTTCCGGCGGGGCCCTGGCCGAATCGCACTACTTGCCCGAGAACTTCTCGTACTCCCTGAGAACCTCATCGGTCGGGCCGTCCAGCCGTAGTTCGCCGCGTTCCAGCCACAGCACGCGGTCGCAGGTGTCCCTGATCGACTTGTTGCTGTGGCTCACCAGGAACACCGTGCCGGCGTGCTCGCGCAGCTCCCGGATGCGTTCCTCGGAGCGCCCCCGGAACTTCGCGTCGCCGGTGGCCAGGGCCTCGTCGATCATCAGGACGTCGTGGTCCTTGGCGGCGGCGATGGAGAAGCGCAGCCGGGCCTGCATGCCGGAGGAGTAGGTGCGCATCGGCAGGGTGATGAAGTCGCCCTTCTCGTTGATGCCGGAGAAGTCGACGATCTCCTGGAAGCGCTGCTTGATCTGCTCCCGGGACATGCCCATGGCGAGCCCGCCGAGGGTGACGTTGCGCTCGCCCGTGAGGTCGTTCATCAGGGCCGCGTTGACGCCGAGCAGCGAGGGCTGGCCGTCGGTGTAGACCTTGCCGCTCTCCGGCGGCAGCAGACCGGCGATGGCACGCAGCAGCGTGGACTTGCCCGAGCCGTTGGAGCCGATCAGACCGATGGCCTCGCCGCGGTGGGCGACGAAGGAGACACCGCGCACCGCGTGCACCTTGCGCACACCGCGAGCCGACTCGTCGGAACCGCGCTTGACGATGCGGCTGAGCGCGGCGGTGGCGCTGCCCCTGCCGCTCTTGGCGCCGTTGACCCGGTAGACGATGTGGACGTCGTCGGCGATGACGGTCGGGACCCCTTGCCCCGGGAGCGGCTCAACCACGGCCGTACCTCTCCTCCGCCTGCCAGAAGTACACGAAGCCGCCGATGGCGAAGAGAACGGCCCAGCCGCCCGCGACCGCCCAGACGTGCGCGGGAAGGTTCTCGGCGCCGTACTCCTCGATGAGCGCGAAGCGCATCAGGTCCATGTAGATGGCGGCCGGGTTCCACTGGAGGACGTTGGCCACCCACTGCGGCTTGTCCGCGAGGAAGACGGGGATGGAGAACATCACGCCGGACGCGTACATCCACGTCCGCATCACGAACGGCATCAGCTGCGCCAGGTCCGGGGTCTTCGCGCCGGCCCGGGCGAAGATCAGCGCCAGACCGGAGTTGAAGCAGAACTGAAGGACGAGGATCGGGACGATCAGCGCCCAGGAGGCATCCGGGTAGCTGCCGAAACCGATCACCACCACGAACAGCACCAGCATCGAGTACAGCAGTTGCTGGAGTTGCTGGAGGGCGAACGAGATCGGCAGCGAGGCACGCGGGAAGTGCAGGGCGCGGACCAGGCCGAGGTTGCCCGAGATCGCCCGGACACCGGTCATCACCGAGCTCTGCGTGAACATGAACACGAAGACGCCCGTCACGAGGAAGGGGATGTACACCTCCTTCGACATGCCACGGCCGGCGTTGAGGAGCAGGCCGAAGATCATGAAGTACACGGCCGCGTTCAGCAGCGGCGTGGCCACCTGCCACAGCTGGCCGAGCTTGGCCTGGCTGTACTGGGACGCCAGTTTCGCCCGGGAGAACGCCATGATGAAGTGCCGGCGCCCCCAGAGCTGCCGGACGTACTCCCGCAGCGCAGGCCGGGCGCCACTCACGGCCAGCCCGTACTTGGCGGCCAGCTGCGCCGCCGTGAGGCCCTCGTCGGGCGACGGAGGCGCAGTCACCACGACTCCGACGTCATGCGTTGTCTCACTCACAAGTAGGAACTTTCGTCTTCGGGATGCGCAGCCTTGACGAGGCCGGCATGAGCCGGGGGGCCCGCGGTACGGCCCGGGGTGCCCTCAGAAACGAGCTTGTCAGATCACCGGGGGCCGGCCCAGTCGGGTCAGCCGCCACACCGTACGCCACTTCATGGGTTTACGAGGTCCGCACGGAGTGCTCCAGCCTTCCCGGAAACCGCCGAACCACGCCTTCAGCGCGGACCCCGAGGGGCGCCGCGCCAGTGTGAGCAGCAGCCAGACCCCGAGGTAGACCGGGACCAGCGGGGCGGGAAGGTTGCGACGGGCCAGCCAGACACGGTTGCGGGCGACCATGCGGTGGTACACCGCGTGCCGCGAGGGCGCGGTCGTCGGGTGGTACAGCACCATGTCGGACCGGTAGTCGATCATCCAGCCCGCGTCGAGGGCCCGCCATGCCAGGTCGGTCTCCTCGTGGGCGTAGAAGAACTCGTCCGGGAGTCCGCCCACCTCCGCGAAGACCTTCGTGCGCACGGCGTTGGCGCCCCCGAGGAACGTGGTGACCCGGGAGGAGCGCATCGGGTCGGAGGCCCGCAGCCGGGGTACGTGGCGGCGCTGGGTGACACCGGTCTCCGGGTCGGCGATCCGGAAGCTGACGATGCCCAGCTTCGGATCGGCGTCGAAGGCCCGGCGGCACAGCTCGGCCGTGTCGTGGTGGGCCAGGAGGCCGTCGTCGTCCAGGAACAGCAGGACGTCGACGTCCCGGCCGCTGGGGCCGAAGGCCTCGATGCCGACGTTGCGGCCGCCGGGGATACCGAGGTTCTCGGGCAGCTCGATCGTCCTGACGCCCTCGGGGACGTCCGGGACGGGCGAGCCGTTGCCGACCACGACCACCTCGACCCGGTCGCCGTCCTGCTTGGCGATCGAGTCCAGCAGTGCTCTCAGCTCGTCGGGGCGGTTGCCCATGGTGATGACGACCGCGCCGACCTTCCCGGGCGCGCTCACTTCAGCCTGCTCGACGCGAGGATGGACACCAGGTGCAGCAGGGTCTGGAGCAGCGCGATGCCGGCCAGCACGGCCACGCCGAGCCGGGTGAAGAACAGGTCGTCGCGTACCTGGTCGACGACCGCCAGGACCAGGATCAGCAGCGACGCCTCGATGCCGAGGATCAGCCGGTGGAACTGGAGCGCCGAGGCGGCCCGGCGGGCCAGCGCCATCCCGGAGGAGCGCGGCTCGGACGCCGACTCCTTGACCGGCGGCAGACCGCCCTGGTGCCGGGCGACGCCGACGAGGTCGGTCTCGGCCTTGATCAGGATCGCGCCGAGTGCGGCCAGCGTGCCCAGGAAGGCCCAGAGCCAGTCGATGCGTCCGGTGCCCCACGGGTCGGCGGCGCGCAGGCCGAAGCCCACCAGGACGGCGGCGTCGGTGAGGTACGCCCCGACCCGGTCCAGATAGACCCCGCCGAGCGAGTACTGCTTCTTCCAGCGGGCGATCTCGCCGTCGACGCAGTCCAGCAGCAGATACATCTGGACGCACACCACGCCGAGCACGGCGCCCGTGATCCCCGGCACCAGCAGGGCCGGGGCCGCGAGCACGCCGAAGACGGTCATCAGGTACGTGAGCTGGTTGGGCGTGACCCTGGTGTTGACCAGGTAGCGGTCGACCCGCAGGGACACCTCACGCATGTAGAGGCGCCCCATCCAGTGCTCACCGCTGCGCCGGTCCTTCACCCCCGGAGGGTGGACGACCGGTCTGAGTTCAGCTACCGATGGCCTTGACATAGTCGGCGTAGATGTCCTTGATCTGTTCGGTCTTGAGGTCGAGGTGTTCGAGGATCGTGTAGCGGCCCGGCCGGGTCTCGGGAGCGAACTCCACGGCACGGACGAACTCGTCCACCGTGAAGCCGATCTCCTGCGGCAGGACCGGCAGTCCGTGCCGACGCAGCACCTGGGCCATGTAGGCCGACTCCTCGTGGGCTCCGCGCAGGTACATCGCGAAGGTCGCGCCGAGTCCGCACTGCTCGCCGTGGGCGGCCGCCCGCTTGGGGAAGAGCAGGTCGAAGGCGTGGTTGATCTCGTGGCACGCGCCGGAGGACGGGCGGGAGTCGCCCGACACCGACATCGCGATGCCGCTGAGCACCAGCGCCTCGGCCAGCACCTGGAGGAAGTCGGTGTCCCCGATGCCGCCCGGGTGGCGCAGCACCGCCTCGCCGGCCTGCCGGGCGATCGCGGCGGCGAGGCCGTCGATCTTCTCGCCCTTGATCCGGTTGGCGAGCTCCCAGTCCGCGATGGCGGAGATGTTGGAGACGGCGTCACCGATTCCGGCCCGTACATAGCGGACCGGGGCCTCGCGGATGACGTCCAGGTCGATCACGACGGCGATCGGGGTCGGGACCCCGTAGGAACCGCGACCGGCGTCGTTGTCGAGGGTGGCGACCGGGGAGCACAGGCCGTCGTGGGCGAGGTTCGTCGGGACGGCGACCAGGGACAGTCCGACGCGTGCCGCGGCGAACTTGGCACAGTCGATGATCTTGCCGCCGCCGAGGCCCACGACCGCGTCGTAGTGGCCGGCTCTTATGTCGCTCGCCAGCCGCACGGCGTCGTCGAGGGTGCCGCCGCCGACCTCGTACCAGGTGGCGCCGGGCAGGGCCGGGGTGAGGCGCTCGCGCAGCCGGGCGCCCGAGCCGCCGCTGACGGCGATCGCGAGCTTGCCCGAGTGCGAGATGCGCTCGTCGGCGAGGACCCCGACCAGGTCGTCGAGGGCACCCGGGCGGATGTCCACGACGACCGGTGAGGGGATCAGCCGGGTCAGTACTGGCACGCGATCTCCCGTCCACGGGCGAGATCGTCATGGTTGTCGATCTCGACCCACTTGACGTCGCCGATCGGCGCCACGTCGATACGGAAGCCCCGGTTCACCAGTTCCTGGTACCCGTGCTCGTAGAACTGCTGCGGGTCGGTCTCCCACACGGTCTTGAGCGCGTCGGCCAGCTCGGGGGCCGCGTCGCCCTCGATGAGGGTGACGCCGATGTACTCGCCGGTGGCCTCGGCCGGATCCATCAGCTTGGTGATCTTCGTCATGCCCTTCTCGGGGTCGACGACGACCTTCATCTCCTCGTCCGCGAGGGACTTCACGGTGTCGAGGGCGAGGATGATCTTCTTGCCCTCGCCACGGGCCGCGAGCAGCGTCTTCTCGACGGAGACGGGGTGGACGGTGTCGCCGTTGGCGAGGATCACCCCGTCCTTGAGGGCGTCACGACCGCACCACAGGGAGTAGGCGTTGTTCCACTCCTCGGCCTTGTCGTTGTCGATGAGGGTGAGCTTGAGGCCGTACTTCGCCTCCAGCGCCGCCCTGCGCTCGTACACGGCCTCCTTGCGGTAGCCGACGATGACCGCGACCTCGGTCAGACCGATCTCGGCGAAGTTGCCGAGCGTCAGGTCCAGCACCGTGGGCTCGCCCTCTATGCCCGCGGGCCCCACCGGCACCAGCGCCTTGGGCAGGCTGTCGGTGTAGGGGCGCAGACGCCGTCCGGCGCCGGCCGCCAGCACGAGGCCGATCATGCGGGTTCTCCTTCATCGTGTACGGACGGGGCGCCTGCCCGGTGGGCGGCGACCCAGAAGCGGATGCTCTCGAAGAGCACCACGACGGCGACGACCACGGCGAGGACCGTGAGCGCGACCGTGAACTGCGAGGTGGTGAGCAGTACGGCCAGCACGGCGACGAGCAGCGTGCGCCCGTCCTGCCCCCCGATGGCGCGCACCAGCCAGGCCGGCGGCGCTCCGGCGTTGCCGCGGATGCGGTACACCGTGTCGTAGTGATGGTAGGCGACGGCGGCGACGAGCCCGAAAGCCGCGGGAAGCGCCCCGTTCACATCGGCCCGGGCCGCGAGGACGAGGACCGTGCAGTACTCGCCGGCCCGGAAGAGCGGCGGGACCAGCCAGTCGAGGGCCCCCTTGAGGGGGCGGACGACGGCGTCGGCGGAGAGCAGGACGTACAGGACCGCGGCCACGAGGAGCGCGAAGCCCGGCCCGTCGAGCGCGGCCGCGAGGACCAGCAGGAGGACGCCGACGACCGCACTGAGCGGCGCCGGAATGCGGATGCCGGCGGGGAGCGTGCGGGCCAGCAGTTCGGTGAGCGGGCCGCTGTCCGCGAGGTCCGCCAGTGCCTGCGCCGCCCGGTCCGTCCGCCTGGCCCTGCGGGTCAGCGAGCGCAGGACCCGGCCCGCCGTGGTGTAGGTCGCCGCGAACGCGCAGCCGACGAGCAGCGCGTAGAAGGTGATGCGCGGGGTGGTGGCAGCGGTGAGAACGGCGATCATGGCCCATCGTTCGCCGATGGGCAGGACTATCATCCGCCGCACCCAGACCGTCCAGCCGACGCTGTCGAGCTTGTCGGAGAGGGCGGCGGTGGGGCTGGTGTTGGCGGTGGCGTCGTGGTTGGCCTCGTTGAAGGAGAAGTCCACGACGTGCCGACAGGTCTGGAGGACCATCGCGCCCAGCGCGAGGGCCCACACGTCGTCGCCGCCCCGGGCCGCGCCGAGCGCGAGGCCCGCGTAGTAGGCGTACTCCTTGGCTCGGTCGAAGGTGGCGTCGAGCCAGGCGCCGAGCGTGGAGTACTGCAAGGAGTAGCGGGCGAGCTGGCCGTCGGTGCAGTCCAGGACGAAGGACGCGATCAGCAGGACGCCGGCCGCGACGAACCCGCCCCGGGTGCCGGTGGCCGCGCAGGCCGCCGCGATCAGTGCGGTGATCAGCGAGGCGGTGGTGACCTGGTTGGGGGAGAGGCCGCGGCGGGCGCACCAGCGGGCGACGTAGCGCGAGTACGGGCTGATGCAGTACGTGGTGAAGAAGCCGTCGCGGGCCTTCACGGCCGACTTCAGGCGGACGGCCTCGTCGTCGACGGCGGCGACGGCCTGCCGTGCCTCGTTGCGGGCCTGCGGGTCGGCGGGGACCTCCGCGACCAGGCTGCCCAGTTCGGGGCGGTGCACGTCGACGCCGTCGGCGTCGAGGGCGGCGGCGACCCGGTCGGCGACGCTGTCGACGTCCCCCACGCTCGACTTCGCTCGCGCGGGCGCGCCCCCGTGAGCGGCGCCGCCGCTCGCCGAGTTCTCCCGGGCCATCGCGCGGGTCAGGGCCTGGCGGCCGGCCGGCTGCGCTGTCACCGCGCCCGGGATCGCGCCGAGCGGGAAGCGGGGGTCGGTGAGGCCGAGGCGCAGCGCGTGCTCGTGACCCACGAAGCGGGCGTCCACGACGGCGACGCGCTGGTCACCGGGGACGGCGGCGAGGAGGGCCTCGGCGTCACCGGCGTCGGAGGCGGTCCGGACGTCGAAGCCGAGGGACCGCAGATCGCCCTCGATCGACGATCCGGGGACCGGCGAGCCGGTGAGGATGGCGGTCGACAACCGAACTCACTCCCTGGGTCCGGCGCGTTGACGCCGGTCATGTACACGATGGAGGCGCCCCTTGGCTGCACCGGCGACTTCACCAGTGGCTGCACCAGGCGGGCGGCATGTCGGCAGAGGCTATCGGATGCCGGGAACGCCGTGTTCACCGCCCGTTCAGGCACGATCGACGCGGTCCGGCAGCACGGCTTGAGCGCGGCTTGAACCGGCCTTTGCCGAGATCATCATCGGTGATCGGCGGCCCGGGCGACAAACCGCGCCCCCCAGAGCCGACATCCAGGACATTGTCCACCGCGCCGGGGTGTCCGTACCGGTCGGCAGGGGTCCTTCCGGCATGACGTGGCCCATCACCGGCGGAGCGGGACAGAGCGGATACACCGGATACACAGGCGCACAGGACACATGCGACACGGGCCATGACCGGGGCCGGGGAGCGCGTCGGGCCGACGCGGCACCACTCCCGATCAGCAGGTGGGGGTGCCCTGACCTGCGATTCGTTTCCGCAGGTCAGGGCACATGACAACGGTGTTCAGTGCCGCGTTGCCGGATACCCCCCACCCGTAGTTCACTGTGATCGCGGGGCAGAACGCGACGGCCCACGACGGACCACAGAAGGGCTGCTTCCATGGGGGCTGGGCACGACCACGGCCATACGCACACGCACGTGCCGACCACCGGTACGGCCGCGGCGGCCTACCGGGGCAGACTGCGCGTCGCGCTGTCGATCACGCTCGCCGTCATGGTCGTCGAGATCGTCGGCGGGATGCTCGCCGACTCCCTCGCGCTGATCGCGGACGCCGCACACATGGCGACGGACGCGCTGGGCCTGGGTATGGCGCTGCTCGCCATCCACTTCGCCAACCGGCCGCCCAGCGAGACCCGCACCTTCGGGCTGGCCCGCGCCGAGATCCTGGCCGCCCTCGCCAACTGTCTGCTGCTGCTCGGGGTGGGCGGCTACGTCCTGTACGAGGCGGTCCAGCGGTTCTTCACTCCCGCCGCCACCGAGGGCGGGCTGATGATCTGGTTCGGCGCGTTCGGTCTGGTCGCGAACATGATCTCGATGTCGCTGCTGATGCGCGGCCAGTCGGAGAGCCTGAACGTGCGCGGGGCGTTCCTGGAGGTGGCGGCGGACGCGCTGGGATCGGTGGCGGTGCTGATCTCGGCGGTGGTGATCCTGACCACCGGCTGGCAGGCCGCCGACCCGGTCGCCTCGCTCGTCATCGGCCTGATGATCGTGCCGCGCACCGTGAAGCTGCTGCGCGAGACGCTCGACGTGCTGCTGGAGTCGGCCCCCAAGGACGTCGACATGGCGGAGGTGCGGTCCCACATACTCGCCCTGGACGGGGTGGAGGACGTCCACGATCTGCACGCGTGGACCATCACCTCCGGGATGCCGGTGCTGTCGGCGCACGTGGTGGTGCGCTCGGACGTACTGAACGCGATCGGCCACGAGAAGATGCTGCACGAGCTCCAGGGCTGCCTGGGCCACCACTTCGACGTGGAGCACTGCACCTTCCAGCTGGAGCCGAGCGGGCACGCCGAGCACGAGGCGCGGCTCTGTCACTGAGCGTGCACCGGCCCTCCGCGCCGCGTGATCCGCACAGACGTTCAGGAAGGTTCCCCGTTCCCGCCGCCGGGCAAGATCACCTACCGGGCCCCTTGCCGCGCGGGACATGCGCGCTTTCGCGTGAAGTGCCGGGAGCGCCGGACGCGTACGGCAGACTGGGGACGCGAGGACCGATGCTAAGGATGGGTATGCCGATCACACCTGCCACCGCGACACACACGTCGTCGAACGGCACCGCGGACGCGATCTTGCTGGAGCTGGTCGACGAGAACGGCGTCACGATCGGCACCGCGGAGAAGCTGGCCGCCCATCAGCCGCCGGGGCAGCTGCACCGCGCCTTCTCCGTGTTCCTCTTCGACGAGCGGGGCCGGCTGCTGCTCCAGCAGCGGGCGCTCGGCAAGTACCACTCCCCCGGTGTGTGGTCCAACACCTGCTGCGGTCACCCCTACCCCGGTGAGGCGCCGTTCGCGGCGGCCGCGCGGCGTACCTTCGAGGAGCTCGGCGTCTCCCCGTCGCTGCTCGCCGAGGCGGGCACGGTCCGCTACAACCACCCGGATCCGGAGTCGGGCCTGGTGGAGCAGGAGTACAACCACCTGTTCGTCGGGCTGGTGCAGTCCCCGCTGCGGCCGGACGCGGAGGAGGTCGGGAACACGGCCTTCGTGACGCCCGCCGAGCTGGCGGAGCGGCACGCCAGGGACACGTTCTCCGCGTGGTTCATGACCGTGCTGGACGCGGCGCGCCCGGCGGTCAGAGAGCTGACGGGGCCGTCGGCCGGCTGGTGACCCTCAGGGCACCCGCACGGGCTTGAGCGGCAGGGCCGCCCAGATCACCTTGCCGCCGCCCGCTGTGTGCTCGACGTCGCAGACCCCGCCCGCCTCCCGGGTGATCTCCCGCACCAGCAGCAGCCCCCGGCCGCCCGTGCGGCCGTGGTCGGCCTCCAGGGCGGTCGGGCGGTAGGGGTGGTTGTCCTCCACCGACACCCGCACCCACTCGGCCCCGACCGCCACCTCCACGGCGAGCACCGGCGACAGCACCGCCGCGTGCCGGACGGCGTTGGTCACCAGCTCGGAGACGATCAGCAGGAGTCCCTGCGCCAGGTCGTCGGAGACCGGCACCCCCTGGCGGTACAGCAGGTCCCGCACGGCGTGTCGCGCCTGCGGGACCGAGGCGTCCACGGCGGGAGCGGTGAATCGCCAGACGCCTTCGTAGGGCAGCGGCCGGGGCACGGCTTCCACAGAGGGTGCAGAGGGCTCGGAGGGTTCGCCCGGGGCGCCCTCTGGGCGTGGGTCGGGCCCGCGCCCTTGATCGTCCATCGTCCGGTCGCCACCCTCGCGCTCGATTGTCACCACACGTGAAGTGTTGGTACCGAGGCACTCTCCTCCAGATGACTGAACAGAAGTCAGCAGTTATCGAACGTTTCCGACCGGCCGCGGATGCCGAAGTCGACCGCAGGACCGTTCCTGTCGTATCCGCGCCGCCTTCGCGCACTCTTCGGGTTGTACGGGTTCGACGGCGCCGCTCCTCCCCTTTGGCCGCCTTTGATCGTCTTTCGTTGTCTCCGACTCCCTTTGCCGCCGGTGTCGTACCTGTCACATCGACCTCTTCGATCATGCGGACGAGCTGGTGGTTAGCATCCGGAGCATGGAGCCCGATCTGCTGCACGGCGTCACCGACGCGGTCGCCACCGTCGTCCTGCACCACCCGGCGAAGCGCAACGCCATGACGGCCGCGATGTGGGCGGCGCTGCCCCCGTTGCTCGACACGCTGGCCGCCGACCCGGCGGTGCGGGCGCTGGTGCTGACCGGCGCGGGCGGCACCTTCTGCGCAGGGGCCGACATCTCCACGCTCCAGGGGTCGTCGCAGGAGGCGCAGGAGCTGGCGGTGCGTGCCGAGGAGGCCCTGGCGGCGTTCCCGAAGCCGACCCTGGCCGCGGTCCGGGGGCACTGCGTCGGCGGTGGCGCCCAGCTCGCCGTGGCGTGCGACCTGCGGTTCGCCGAGGAGGGCGCGCAGTTCGGGGTGACACCGGCGAAGCTCGGGATCGTCTACGCGTCCACCGCCACCCGGCGCCTGGTGTCCCTGGTGGGCCCGGCCACCGCCAAGTACCTGCTGTTCTCGGGCGAGTTGATCGACACCGAGCGGGCGCTGCGCACGGGTCTGGTCGACGAGGTGCTGCCCGTCGACGGACTCGAGCAGCGCGTCGCGGAGTTCACCCGCGTGCTGGTGTCCCGCTCACAGCTGACGCAGGCCGCCGCGAAGGAGTTCGCGAACGGCCGCGGGGACCGGGACGCCCACTGGAGCGCGCAGGCGCGCGGCAGCGGCGACACCGCGGAGGGCGTCGCCGCGTTCCTGGAGCGCAGGGAGCCGCGCTTCACCTGGACTACGTCAGGATGAAGCGGCTGCGGGCCCGCAGCTTCTCCACGAGGTGGGCGGGTGCCTTGTGCGGGGCGCCCGCGTCGTAGGGCGGCTGCGGGTCGTACTCCGTGCCCAGCTGGACGGCCCGGGCATGGTCGTCGCCCGCGATCCGGCCGAGCAGGGCGAGTCCCATGTCGATGCCGGACGAGACACCGGCCGCGGTGACGTACTTGCCGTCGAAGACGACGCGTTCGCCGGTCGGTTCGACACCGAACGCCTCGAGCTGCCGGAGGGCCAGCCAGTGGGAGGTGGCCCGGCGGCCTTCGAGGAGACCCGCGGCGGCGAGCAGCAGGGAGCCGGAGCACACGGATGTCGTCCAGGTGCTGGTGGCGTCGGCGGTCCGGAGCCAGTCGAGCAGGGGCTCGTGGTCCATCAGCGCGCTCTGGCCGGGCCCCCCGGAGACGATCACGACGTCGGGGGCGGGGACCTCGGACAGCGCCCGGTCGGCGGTGACGGCCAGGAAGCCGGTCTCCGTGCGGACGGGCCCTCTCTCCTCGGCCACGAAGACGGTCTCCGCGCCCGGGGCGCGGGAGAGCATCTCGTACGGGCCCACGACGTCGAGGGCGGTGAAGCGGTCGTAGACGACGACGGCGATCTGCATGGGTTCCTCTCGTTGGGCTCATGGGGCTTCAGTGGACGGGCGCGGGGCGGAACCGGCGGCGGTACTCCCCCGGGGGCGTCCCGAGCGCCTTGACGAAGGCGCGCCGCATGGCCTCGGGGGTGCCGTAGCCGCTGGCGCGGGAGATCTCCTCGACGCCGTCCGCCGTGTCCTCCAGCAGACGGCGGGCGTGCTCCAGGCGGACCCGGTCGACATAGCGGCCGGGCGTCATGCCCGTCTCGTCGCGGAAGGCGCGGGCGAAGTGGCGCGGGGAGAGCAGGGCGCGGGCGGCGAGCGACTCGACGCTCAGATCGGCGGCGGGATGCTCGGTGATCCACTGCTGGACCTCCCGCAAGGGCGCGCGCTCGGCCGTCTGGGCGGCCAGCTGTGCGCTGAACTGGGCCTGGTTCCCGGGCCGGCGCAGAAAGACGACCAGGTGACGGGCGATGGTCAGCGCCGCGTCGCGGCCGAGGTCCTCCTCGACCAGGGCGAGGGCCAGGTCGATGCCGGAGGTGACGCCGGCCGAGGTGTAGACGTGCCCGTCCCGGACGTAGATCGGGTCCGGGTCGACCCGCACGGCCGGGTGGTCGCCGGCGAGCCTGTCGCAGTACGCCCAGTGGGTCGTCGCCCGGCGGCCGTCCAGCAGACCCGCGGCGGCGAGCAGGGTCGCGCCGGTGCAGACCGAGACGAGGCGCTCCGCGCGCGGGGCGTGGACGCGCAGCCAGTCCGTCAGCGGCGTGGTGTCCGGGCGGCGGGTGCCCCGGCCGCCGGGGACGAGCAGCGTGTGCGGGTCGCACGCGCGCGTGAGGGCCCCGTCCGGTACGAGGGTCAGCCCGCTGGAGGTGCGCACGGGAGTGCCGTCCAGGGAGGCCGTGCGGATCCGGTAGGTGCCCGGGGTGTGCCGCTCGGCGCCCGCGAAGACCTCCAGGGGGCCGGTCACGTCGAGACTCTGGACTCCGTCGAAGAGCACGATGAGAACGGTGGGAACGGTTCGCTGCGCCATGGGGACGATTCTTCGCGGGCGGGCCCAGGGCGGCAATGACGGGTTCCCCACCTTTCCTGCCATGGCTCGTGGGCATGGCCCGACGATCTCGAGGTACTCGGTCTTCCTCGGCCGGAGCGGCCGGACGACGAAAGGGGAAGCTCGTGTTCCGTGCGATCGCAGACGTACTGCGGCAGATCGGTGGCGCCATCGCCACTGTGGTGACACTGCCTTTCCGGGCGCTGGCCCGGCTCTTCGGCGGGGCCTCGGGCTCCAGCAGGAGCCGCAGGGCCTGATGGTCGCGCCCTGATCCCCGGGTGTCGGTGTCACCTGCCACAATTGCCGCGCAACCTCAGTGGAGAAGGCGGTACGGGATCGTGACGACACCCGGGTCCATCGAAGTAGGGTCCATCGAAGGCAGGATCGCCGAGGAACTCGGCGTACGGCAGCGGCAGGTGAAGGCCGCCGTGGAGCTGCTCGACGGCGGCTCGACGGTGCCTTTCATCGCCCGCTACCGCAAGGAAGCGACCGAGATGCTCGACGACGCGCAGCTGCGCACGATCGAGGAGCGGCTGCGCTACCTGCGGGAGCTGGAGGAGCGGCGGACGGCGATCCTGGAGTCGGTGGGCGAGCAGGGCAAGCTCACCGACGCGCTCCGGGCGCAGATCCTCGGCGCCGAGACCAAGGCGCGGCTGGAGGACATCTACCTGCCGTACAAGCCCAAGCGGCGCACCAAGGCGCAGATCGCGCGCGAGGCGGGCCTCGAACCGCTCGCCGAGGGGCTGCTCGGCGACCCGACGGTCGATCCGCTCGCGGCGGCCGCCGCGTTCGTCGACGCCGACAAGGGCGTCGCCGATCCGCAGGCCGCGCTGGACGGCGCGCGGGCGATCCTCACCGAGCGGTTCTCGGAGGACGCCGACCTGATCGGCGAACTGCGCGAGCGCATGTGGGGCCGCGGCCGGCTCGCCGCCAAGGTGCGCGACGGCAAGGAGGAGGCGGGCGCGAAGTTCGCCGACTACTTCGACTTCGCCGAGCCGTTCACCGCACTGCCCTCGCACCGCGTCCTGGCGATGCTGCGCGGCGAGAAGGAGGAGGTCCTCGACCTCGTCCTGGAGCCGGAGGAGCCCTCCGAGCAGCCCGGTCCCTCGTCGTACGAGGGGATCGTGGCGCGCCGGTTCGACATCGCCGACCGCGGCAGGCCGGGCGACAAGTGGCTGACGGACACCGTCCGCTGGGCCTGGCGCACCCGCATCCTCGTCCACCTCGGCATCGACCTGCGGCTGCGGCTGCGGACGGCCGCCGAGGACGAGGCCGTCGACGTCTTCGCCGCCAACCTCCGCGACCTGCTGCTCGCCGCCCCGGCCGGCACGCGCGCGACGCTGGGCCTGGACCCCGGCTTCCGTACGGGCGTGAAGGTCGCCGTCGTGGACGCGACCGGCAAGGTCGTCGCCACGGACGTGATCTACCCGCACGTCCCGGCGAACAAGTGGGACGAGGCGATCGCCAAGCTCGCGCGGCTGGCGAAGGAGCACACGGTCGACCTGGTCGCCATCGGCAACGGCACGGCCTCCCGCGAGACCGACAAGCTCGCCGGTGAACTCATCACCAAGCACCCGGAACTGAATCTCACCAAGGTGATGGTGTCCGAGGCGGGTGCCTCCGTGTACTCGGCCTCCGCCTTCGCCTCCCAGGAGCTCCCCGACATGGACGTGTCGCTGCGCGGCGCCGTGTCGATCGCGCGCCGGCTCCAGGATCCGCTCGCCGAGCTGGTGAAGATCGACCCGAAGTCGATCGGTGTCGGCCAGTACCAGCACGACCTGTCCGAGGTGAAGCTGTCGCGTTCGCTGGACGCGGTGGTGGAGGACTGTGTGAACGGCGTGGGCGTGGACGTCAACACGGCCTCGGCGCGGCTCCTCTCGCGGGTGTCCGGCATCTCCACCGGACTCGCCGAGAACATCGTGGCGCACCGGGACTCCAACGGGCCCTTCACCTCCCGTTCCGAGCTGAAGAAGGTGGCCCGGCTCGGCCCGAAGGCGTACGAGCAGTGCGCGGGCTTCCTGCGCATCCGCGGCGGCAGCGACCCGCTGGACTCCTCCAGCGTGCACCCGGAGGCGTACCCGGTGGTGCGGCGCATGGTGAAGACCTCCGGCCAGCAGGTGGCGTCCCTCATCGGCAACACGGGTGTCCTGCGCTCGCTGCGGCCGACGGACTTCGTGGACGAGACGTTCGGTCTGCCGACCGTCACGGACATCCTCAAGGAGCTCGAGAAGCCCGGGCGCGACCCGCGGCCCGCCTTCAAGACGGCCACCTTCAAGGAGGGCGTGGAGAAGATCTCCGACCTGTCCTCCGGGATGGTCCTGGAGGGGGTCGTGACGAACGTGGCGGCCTTCGGGGCGTTCATCGACGTCGGTGTCCACCAGGACGGCCTGGCGCACGTGTCCGCGCTGTCGAAGACGTTCGTCAAGGACCCCAGGGACGTCGTCAAGCCCGGTGACATCGTCAAGGTGAAGGTCCTCGACATCGACATCCCGCGCAAGCGGATCTCGCTGACGCTGCGGCTGGACGACGAGGCGGCCCCGCAGGGCGGTCAGGGCCAGTCCTCCGGCGGGAGCCGACCGCAGCGGGGCGGCGGGCGCCCGCCGCAGCAGCGCCAGCAGGGCGGCCAGCGCGGCGGAGGTGCCGGCGGTGGCGGTGGCGGTGGCGGCGGTTCGCGCCAGGCTCCCGCTCCGGGCAACAGCGCGATGGCCGACGCACTGCGCCGAGCGGGCCTTGTCGACCCCAAGAAGGGCAGGCGCTGACACCGCCGAGCAACACCGGGGCCCGGCCCGCCGGGCCCCGGCAGTCCCCGTGAAACGGGGACCGGCCTCGGGTGCCCTAGCGCTCGGTCACCTTGCCGTCCGCGATCTCCAGGCGGCGCGTGACATGGACCGCGTCCAGCATGCGCCGGTCGTGGGTGACCAGGAGCAGTGTGCCCTCGTAGGCGTCGAGGGCCGACTCCAGCTGCTCGATGGCCGGGAGGTCGAGGTGGTTCGTCGGCTCGTCGAGGACGAGAAGGTTGACGCCCCGCCCCTGGAGCAGCGCGAGGGCCGCGCGGGTGCGTTCGCCGGGTGACAGGGTGGCCGCCGAACGCGTGACGTGGTCCGACTTCAGGCCGAACTTGGCCAGCAGGGTGCGCACCTCGGCCGGTTCGGTGTCGGGTACGGCCGCGCGGAACGCGTCCAGCAGGGACTCGGAGCCGTGGAACAGCTGCCGTGCCTGGTCGACCTCGCCGACCAGGACGCCCGAGCCCAGGGTGGCCTGTCCGGCGTCCAGCGGGACCCGGCCGAGGAGCGCGCCGAGGAAGGTCGACTTGCCCGCGCCGTTCGCGCCGGTGACCGCGACCCGGTCGGCCCAGTCGATCTGAAGGGACACCGGCCCGAAGGTGAAGTCACCGCGCCGTACCTCGGCCTCGCGCAGGGTCGCGACCACCGCGCCGGACCGCGGCGCGGACGCGATCTCCATGCGCAGCTCCCACTCCTTGCGCGGCTCCTCGACGGTCTCGAGGCGCTCGATCATGCGCTGGGTCTGCCGGGCCTTCGCGGCCTGCTTCTCGCTGGCCTCGCTGCGGAACTTGCGGCCGATCTTGTCGTTGTCGTTGCTCGCCTTGCGGCGCGCGTTCTTCACGCCCTTGTCCATCCAGGAGCGCTGGGTCTGCGCGCGGTCCTGGAGGGCCGCCTTCTTGTCGGCGTACTCCTCGAAGTCCTCGCGGGCGTGCCGGCGGGCCACGTCCCGCTCCTCCAGGTAGGCGTCGTAGCCGCCGCCGTAGAGGTTGATCTGCTGCTGGGCGAGGTCGAGTTCGAGGACCTTGGTGACCGTGCGGGTGAGGAACTCGCGGTCGTGGCTGACGACGACGGTCCCGGCGCGCAGACCCTTCACGAAGCGTTCCAGACGCTCCAGGCCGTCGAGGTCGAGGTCGTTGGTCGGCTCGTCGAGCAGGAAGACGTCGTAGCGCGAGAGCAGGAGGGAGGCTAGGCCCGCGCGGGCGGCCTGACCGCCGGACAGGGAGGTCATCGGCTGGTCGAGGCCTACTCCGAGACCGAGCGAGTCGGTGACCTCCTCGGCGCGCTCGTCGAGGTCGGCGCCGCCGAGGTCGAGCCAGCGCTCGAGGCTCGTCGCATAGGCGTCGTCGGCGCCGGGTGCCCCGTCGACCAGGGCCTGGGTGGCCTCGTCCATGGTGCGCTGTGCCTCGGCGACGCCGGTGCGGCGGGCGAGGAACTCGCGCACGCTCTCGCCGGGGCGGCGTTCCGGTTCCTGGGGCAGATGGCCGACGCTCGCGGTCGGCGGGGAGAGCCTGAGCTCGCCCTGCTCGGGCGCGGTGAGCCCGGCGAGCAGCTTCAGCAGGGTGGACTTGCCGGCGCCGTTGGCACCGACCAGCCCGATCACGTCCCCGGGGGCGACGACGAGGTCGAGCCCGGAGAAGAGGGAGCGGTCGCCGTGGCCGGCGGCGAGGTTCTTGGCGACGAGGGTGGCAGTCATCAGGTCGTAGATCCTAGTGGTCGTCCGGGGGTGCGGTCGCGCCGGATTCCCCGCGATCTCGCTGTTCGGCCGTGCGGTCGGTTAACGTCCGGGCGTGGACACTCGGTTGAGCGGCGATGTGATCGTGGTCGGCGGCGGGGTCATCGGGCTGGCGACGGCCGTCGTGCTCGCCGAGCGCGGCCTGCGGGTCCGGGTCTGGACGCGCGATCCGGTCGAGCGGACGACCTCGGCCGTGGCCGGCGCGCTGTGGTGGCCGTACCACATCGAGCCGATGGTGTCGGCGCGGGCGTGGGCGCTGCGCTCGCTGGAGATCTACGAGGAGCTCGCCGAGCGGCCCGGGGAGACCGGTGTGCGCCTGGTCGACGGGATCCTGGGCGAGACGGACCTGGACGAGGTCGAGGGCTGGGCGGCGGGCCGGCTGGTCGGGCTGCGCCGGACGACGGCGCACGAGTACGGCGCGGGCACCGGCGTCCGGGCCCGGCTGCCACTGATCGACATGTCGGCCTATCTGCCCTGGCTCCGGCGGCGGCTGCTGCGGGCGGGCGGCACGGTCGAGGAGCGCACGGTGACCGACCTGGCGGAGGCCGAGGCGCCGGTGGTGGTGAACTGCACGGGGCTGGACGCCGGGCGGCTGGCGGCGGACCCGTCGGTGCGTCCCGTACGGGGGCAGCTCGTCGTCGTGGAGAACCCCGGCATCGACACCTGGCTCGTCTCCACCGGCCCGGACGGCGAGACGGCCTATCTGTTCCCGCACGCCGGGCGGCTGGTGCTGGGCGGTACGGCGCAGGACGACGTGTGGTCGCTGGAGCCGGATCCGAAGGTGGCCGAGGCGATCGTGCGGCGCTGCGCGGCCCTGCGGCCGGAGGTCGCCGGGGCGCGGATCCTGGAGCACCGGGTCGGGCTGCGGCCGGTCCGGGGCACGGTACGCCTGGAGCGGGCGGAGCTGCCGGACGGGCGGACGGTGGTGCACCACTACGGGCACGGCGGGGCGGGCGTCACGGTGGCGTGGGGCTGTGCGGAGGAGGCGGCCGGGCTGGTGCTCCCGGCCGCCTCCTGACCCCGCCTGCGGGATTACGGGATCCGGTACGTGTGGTGCGGTGTCCGTACGCCGTCCGGGGACCGCGCGTCGGGGGTGGCGGCCGCCGCCGATCCGGACGTGGCGCGGGCGAAGGCGTCGGCGCCTCCGACGAACGGGACCCGGGCCGAGGTGCGGGACAGGTCCAGGGTGAGGGTGGGGGTGTCGGCGGGCGGGTCGATGAGGTCCCGGTCGGTGCCCGCGACGATCAGGGCGAGCCGGTGACCGGCCGGGACGACATGGTCGGTGGCCGCCAGGTCGAGGGTGAGGGTGTACGCCCGGCCCGGGGTGAGCGGGACGCCCTTGCCGGGGTCGGCGTAGGTGCCGAGGTCGGCCCAGCCGCGGCTGACGACCGTCTGACCGACGTCGGCGGTCCTGGCGCCGGTCTCCCTGAAGCAGGCGCTGTCGCCCGTGCTGCTCGCGCCCCAGCAGGTGCGGTCGGTCAGCGTGCTGATGCCCTCGCCGCTCGCCGCGTAGTCGCGGATGGTGTCGGGGCCGAGGTCGACGAGGACGGCGCTCAGGTGGGCCGTCGCGGTGGTGGGCGTGGCGGTGACGGTGACCTGGGAGGAGCCGGACAGACGCAGGTCACGGGTGAGGGGCCCGGTGACGAATCCGGCCTTGTCGGGGGTCGGGGTGTCGATCTGCGCGGCCCACTCGGTCTCGCTCAGCCGCGGGTCGTCGGTGAAGGCGGCGGTGCCCGTGCCCTTGCGCAGGCCGAGGGTGCCGACGCCGGGCCGGTCGCCCGTGGCGGGGCGCAGGGTGGCGGTCCGGGTGCCGTGCGGCGGCCAGACGGTGGAGGTGACCCACTGGTCGGGGTGGCGTTCGATGTCGGCCATGGGTTCGCGGTCGACGCCGTTGTCGTAGCCGAGGAGTTCGTGGTCGAACCAGCGGTGCAGGGTGTCCACCCAGGCGGCGCGGCGGAAGTCGAAGGGGTCGACGTGGCCGGTCTGGGAGAGCCAGATCTTGCGCTCGACCCCGTGCTTCGCGAGGGCGTCCCACCACTGGCCGAGGTGCTTGGTGCGGACGTTGAGGTCCTGGAGGCCGTGGATGAGGAACACGCTCGCCTTCACCTTGCGCGCGTCCTCGACGTAGTCGCGCTCGGACCACAGCGACGTCAGGTCGCCGGTGCGCGGGGCCCCGTCGACGAGTTCCCGCTGGACGGCGGCGCACTTGGCGCGGGCTTCGGGGCTGTCGACGTAGTCGGAGAGCCAGTCGGGTCCGGAGTCGTAGAGGGGAGCGCCCTGGGCGAAGTAGTAGTCGTACCAGGAGGAGATGGCGGCGATCGGGACGATGGTCTTCAGGCCCTTCACGCCGGTGGCGGCCACGCCGTTGGCTATGGTGCCGTCCCAGCTCTTGCCGATCATGCCGGTTCTGCCGTTGGTCCAGCCCGCCTTGGCGGTCGTGGTGCCGGTGCGGGTGGTGTACGCCCTGGCGCGGCCGTTCAGCCAGTCGACGACGGCCTTGGCGGACTGGATGTCGGAGCGCCCCCCGACGTCGACGCAGCCGTCGGAGCGGTTGGTGCCGGCCAGGTCGACGCCGACGAAGGCGTAGCCGCGCGGCACGAAGTAGTTGTCGTAGAAGAGCGGCATCTGGACGACGTTCCCCGCGGCGTCGTACGTCTTGCGCTGGCTCTCGTTGCCGCGTCCGCAGCAGGAGTAGTAGGGGCTGGCGTCCATGATGACGGGCACCTTGCGGCCCTGTGCGGCGAGTTCGCGGGGCCGGACGATGTCGACGGCGACGCGGTCCGTCCTCCCGTCGCTGTCGCCGTCGAGTCCGGTGTCCACCCAGACGGCCTCGCGGATGGCGTTCTCGTAGGAGTACACGGGCCGGCTCTCGCGCGGGGCGCTGTGGGCCGCGGTCGGGGTGAGGAAGGCGGCCACCAGGAGGGTGATGGCGGCGGTTGCGAGCGGTCTCCAGATCGTGAAGCGCATGCGTGTCGACATGCGCGGGACGGTACCCGGGTCAACTCCCGTGCAGAAGAGGGCGGCTGTGGGTCCGCTGTGGCCGGAACACGCCCCTGCGGAGGGGCTTCCCGTGACGGCCGAATGGCGATCGTGTGACAGGGGTGGCGGTGGGCAGGCCCTGGGACACAGGGAGTCAATAGGCTCCGAACAGACCGCGTGACTCTACGACTTGGAGCTTTCGTGCACCGCAGAATCATCGCGCCGGGCGCACTCGCTGCCGCGTCCGTGTTGCTGGCGATCCCGGCATCGGCCGCGAGCACCTCCCCCGGCGCCCCGGGCATCGGCGACCCCTACTACCCGGCGTACGGCAACGGCGGATACGACGTCTCCCACTACGACCTGCGGCTGAAGTACCAGCCGGCCACGGACGAGTTGGAGGGGACGGCGACGATCCTGGCGAAGACCACGCAGGACCTGTCCCGCTTCGATCTGGACTTCCTGCTCGACGTGAGCGAGGTCCGGGTCAACGGCGCCGTGGCGGCGTTCACGACCTCGGGCGAGCACGAGCTGGAGATCACGCCGAAGACGCCGCTGGCGAAGGGCACGACGGTCACGGTCGTGGTGCGGTACAGCGGGATCCCGTCCTCGAAACAGGCGTACGGCTTCACCAGTTGGCACCGCACCGCGGACGGCGGGGTCGGCGCCAACGAGCCCGAGGCGGCCTGGTGGTGGTTCCCCAGCAACGACCACCCGCTCGACAAGGCCACCTACGACGTGTCGGTGCTGGTGCCCGACGGCTCGCAGGCCATCTCCAACGGAACGCTCCAGTCGACGAGTTCACGACTGGGCTGGACCCGCTACAACTGGCGTTCCAACAAGCCGCAGGCCACCTATCTGGCCACCCTCGCCGTCGGGAAGTTCGACATCACCACCGGGACGACCGAGAGCGGAATTCCGGTCGTGAACGCCTACAGCAAGGATCTGGGCGACAACGCCGGCGCGGCGCGGGCGAGCATCGAGCGGACCGGGGAGATCGCCGACTGGCTCAGCGGGTACTTCGGGCCGTATCCCTTCGACGCGCTCGGCGGGTACGTGCCGAACACGAACACCGGATACGCGCTGGAGACGCAGACCCGGCCCTTCTACAGCCCCCGGCAGTTCGCGAGCGGCTCCAACGTCTCCGTGGTGGTGCACGAGTTGGCGCACCAGTGGTACGGCGACTACGTGTCCGTGGCGGGGTGGAAGGACATCTGGCTGAACGAGGGCTTCGCCCGGTACGCGCAGTGGCTGTGGTCCGAGCACGAGGACGAGGGCACGGCTCAGGAACTCGCGGACTACGTGTACGCCTCGCATCCGGCCGACGACGCGTTCTGGACGGTGAAGCCCGGCGACCCGGGCGCGGCGAACCAGTTCGACATCGCCGTCTACGACCGGGGCGCCCTGGCGGTCCAGGCGCTGCGCAACGAGATCGGCGACGACGCCTTCTTCGCCGTCCTGAAGGGCTGGCCGCACAAGCACGCGTACGGCAACGCGAGCGTCGTCGACTTCCAGAAGTACGCCGAGCAGATCTCCGGCAGGCAGTTGGGCGCCCTGTTCGACACCTGGCTGTTCCAGCCGGCGAAGCCGACCGCGCCCGCGGCGCGGACGGCGTCGATCGCGAAGGTGTCGGCCGCTCCCGCGCAGCCGAAGTCCTGGAAGAAGATCGCGGCGACGAACGACGCGCACGAGCACTGAGCCCGATACCCCGACCTCCCCACTCCGCGTTCCGAACTCCTGTCTGACCCGAGGCGGCTCTGGGTAGCAAGCCGTGCAGGCATCGTGAGGAGAGTGGGGAGAGGGCCATGGCGGGTACGCGGAACAGCAGTGAGGGCTTGGGGCTGTGGAGAGTGCTGCCGCTGATCGGAGCGGTGGTTCTGGCCGTCGGTCTGATCGGCCGGGTGCCGCTGCTGACCCTGTTGGGCGCGGTCGTCGCCCTCGTCGGGATGATCGGACTCGGCGCTGCGAGGCGCAAGCAGAGGTGACCACCCCCGGGCCCGGCCCGGGCTACCGCGGGGTCGTCGCCGCCCGGGCCAGGAGTGCGTCGCGCGACATCGCGGCGCTCTCCGTGGCCGGCACCGTGCAGGCGTACGCCCCGGCCAGCGCGCCGTACTCGGCGCACCGGTGCGGCGGCTCGCCGCCGAGTCGGCCGAAGAGGAAGGCGGACGCGAAGGCGTCCCCCGCGCCGTTGGAGTCGACCACCGGGCCGGGCGGGACGGCGGCCGGGACATGGGTCAGCTCGCCGTCGGTGAGCAGATACGCGCCCTTGGCGCCGGCCGTGGCGACGACCACCTCCGCGCGGCCCCGCTCGGCGATACGGCGCATGGTCGTCTCCGGGTCGGTCAGGGCGGTCACGGAGACGAAGACGACGTCCGCCTCGTAGGCGAAGGCCTCGTGGTAGGGGTTCTCCCCGTCCCAGTTGTGCAGGTCCGTGGAGATGCCGACGCCCGCCTCGCGCAGTACGGGCAGGGCCTCGGCACAGGGGTGCGTGATGGACACGTGGGCGTGGCGGCTCGCTGCGGCGAGGCGCCGCAGGATGTCCTCGGGGAAGCGGTCGTCCGGGCGCCCGCGGCTGTTGTCGTACAGCGACAGCCGCCGCCCGTCCGGGCCGACCAGGTTGACCGCCCGCTTGGTCCCGGCGGGCTGCGGGATCGCGGTGAGGGCGATGTCCTTGTCCCGGTGCAGGGCGCGGACCAGGTCTCCCTCGGGGTCGTCGCCCAGGAGGTCGAGGTGGTGGGTGCGCAGACCGAGGGCGGCGAGGCCCAGGGCGACGAAGTCGCCGGTCTGTCCGGCGCGGGCGTGGATCCCGCTGTCGATCATGTAGCTGTCGGCGTACGGGAGCGGCAGCTCCGGTACGTACACGATCGTGTCCACGCCCGCCCCGCCCAGGACCAGGACGTCGATGTCCTCGGCGTGCTCGATGTTCTCGGTGCTCGTGCTCTCGGTGGTCTCGTTGTCGGCGCGCATGTGCGCTACCCCTCCCCGTGGTCGTACACCGTCACCGCGACGCCCCGCTCGACCAGCCGCTCGGTGACGAGCGGTTCGACGCGGGACCACTTGCCGCCGGCCAGACCGCAGCCTATCCGGGGCATGTGCACCGACGCGCCGAGTTCGATCGCGTGGTCGGCCAGGCGGGCCAGGGCGGTGTCGATGGCCGGGTAACGCACGGGGACGCCTTTGCTGCCCGTCCGTGTGCCGCGCTGGCCGATCATGTTGGCGACCCAGACGTCGGGTTTCACCTGGACGAGCTGGAGCGCGCCGAGGCCGAAGTCGTTCGAGGCGCGCTCCCGGTGCCAGGCACGGTAGGCGGCCTCCGGCTCCGGCCAGCGGCGGGACAGCGCGAGGACGAAGCCCTTCCCCCATCCGCCGAGGTCGTTGCAGACATGGGCGATCACCTTGACGCCCTTCACCGACGGAACGGTGGCGTCACCCCGGACGTAAGTGATCTCCGACATGACGCCACCGTAGGCGATGCCACTGACAGTGGCTCCGACCTGCTGCTTCGCCTGCTGCCTCGCCTTGTTACTCCGTGGGCCGGGACAGCTCCGTCAGTTCGGCGTCCGTCGCCTTGGACACCCTGCTGCGGACCGCGTACCAGCCGCCGACCAAGGCGGCCGCGATCACCGGGATCAGCAGGAGCGTCTTGCGGCCGACCTCGGGGTCGTTCCCCATCAGGCCGAGGACGGCGACCAGGAAGGCGATCGTGACGATCTCCGTGACCGGGCTGCCGGGGAGCCGGAAGTCGGGACGGGTGACGAGGCCCGCCTTGGCTCGCCGGACGAAGACCAGGTGGCAGATCATGATGATCACCCAGGTGCTGATGATGCCGAGGGAGGCGATGTTCAGCACGATCTCGAAGGCCTGGCTGGGCATGAGGAAGTTCAGGCCGACACCGAGCACACAGACACCGCAGGTCAGCAGGATGCCGCCGTAGGGGACCTGGCTGCGGTTCATCCGGGCGGTGAACTTGGGGGCGGAGCCCGCCATGGCCATGGAGCGCAGGATGCGGCCGGTGGAGTACAGGCCGGAGTTGAGGGAGGACATGGCGGCCGTGAGGACCACCAGGTTCATCACGTCACCGGCGCCCGAGACGCCGATCTTCGACAGGACCGTCACGAAGGGGCTCTCGTCGGCCGAGTAGGCCGAGCCGGGCAGCAGCAGCGCGAGCAGGACGACGGAGCCGACATAGAAGAGGCCGACGCGCCACATGATCGAGTTCACCGCGCGCGGGACGACCTTCTCCGGCTCGGCGGTCTCGCCCGCGGCGACGCCGACCAGCTCCAGCGCGGCGTACGCGAAGATCACGCCCTGCATGACGAGGACGACGGGCATCATGCCGTGCGGGAGGAGACCGCCGTGGTCCGTGATCACGCTCGGGCCGGGCGTCTGTCCGTCCACCTGGTGCTGGGTGGCGAGCAGGAAGATGCCGACACACATGAAGGCGACCAGGGTGGCGACCTTGACGATCGCGAACCAGAACTCCATCTCGCCGAAGATCTTCACCGAGATCAGGTTCACGGCCAGGACGACCGCGAGGGCGATGAGCGCGAGCACCCACTGGGGGATGCTCGTGAACATGCTCCAGTAGTGCGTGTACAGCGCGATCGCGGTGATGTCGGCGATGCCGGTCGTCGACCAGTTCAGGAAGTACATCCACCCGGCGACATAGGCGCCCTTCTCGCCGAGGAACTCGCGCGCGTAGGACACGAACGAGCCGGAGGAGGGCCGGTAGAGGACCAGCTCGCCGAGGGCGCGGACCACGAAGAAGGCGAAGACGCCGCAGACGAGGTAGGCGAGCGCGAGGGCCGGGCCGGCGTTGTGGAGGCGTCCTCCGGCGCCCAGGAAGAGGCCGGTGCCGATGGCGCCGCCGATGGCGATCATGTTGACGTGGCGGTGCTTGAGGTCCTTGCTGTAGCCGGCGTCGCCCGCGTCCGCGGGTGTCGCGGTCGCCTGGGGGTGGGCGGCGACTTCGGCCGTGCGCGCGCTGTCCTTGCTCACGGGTGGTTCCACTCTCTGGTGCGCCCGGGCGGGGCGTGCCCGGGTGTCCGTACGGTCGTGGCCCGCGGCTCCCGGGTAGGGGCACAGACCAAGGCGGCACCTTCCCAGAGGCCCCGGCGCTCATGCGGTGGTCCATGTCACAGCGCGCCGCTTCTCACACGCCGCCCACCAGGGGCCGAGCGGTTTCACAGCACCGGTGTGACAGCGATACTGCTGCACATGACGATCGAGACCGAGGAGCCGGCCCTCACGGTCGACGAGCTGGCCGCCCGGGCGGGGGTCACGGTACGGACGGTGCGCTTCTACGGCACCAAGGGGCTGCTGCCCCCGCCGGTCATCGGTCCGCGCCGGGTGGGGCACTACGGTGCCGGGCATCTCGCGCGCCTGGCGCTGATCGAGGAGCTGCGCCGGCAGGGCCTGACGCTGGCGGCGATCGAACGCTATCTGGACCGGCTGCCGCCCGGTCTCGACGCCCACGACCTCGCCGTGCACCGGGCCGTGGTGGCCTCGTGGGCGCCGGACGCCGTGGAGACGGTGCCGCGCGAGGAACTCCAGCGGCGGGCCGGGCGGGCGCTCAGCGACGAGGACGTGGACCGGCTCGCCGCGATGGGCGTGCTGGGCGCCGACGCCGGTGACCCGGCCGACGAGGACGCGTACCGGGTCGACGCGGGACTGCTGCGGCTGGGTGTGCGCCTCCTCGACGTGCCGCTGTCGCCGGAGGCGATCCTCGCGGCCCGGACCGTCCTCCTCGACCACGCGCGCGCCGCGGCCCACGAGCTGTCGCGGCTGCTGCGCGAGGAGGTGCCGGAGGGCGACGCGCAGGCGGTGAGGTCGCTGTCGGCGCACATGCAGCCCCTGGTCGTCCAGGCGCTGCTGACGGCCTTCCAGCGGTCGCTGACGGAGGAGCTGCGGGAGTGGCTCGGGGAGCCGCCGGCGGACGGCTCCCCGTGACGGCCCGGTGGCTCAGCGCCCGTCCGTGAAGGTCTCCCCCCGCTCCGCCTTCTCCACCAGCAGCGCGGGCGGGGTGAAGCGGTCGCCGTAGCGCTCGGCGAGCTGACGCGCGCGGGCCACGAATCCAGGGAGCCCGGTGCCCACTTCGGGGTCACCCTCGTAGCCGTTGATGTACTGGAGGACCCCGCCGGTCCAGCCGGGGAAGCCGATGCCGAAGAGGGAGCCGATGTTGGCGTCCGCGACGGACGTCAGAACACCCTCTTCGAGGAGCTTGACGGTGTCGAGGGCCTCGGCGAAGAGCATGCGCTCCTGCATGTCCCGGAAGGGGATCTCGGCGTCCGCGCGCGTGAAGTGCTCGCGCAGGCCCGGCCACAGCCCGGTCCGCCTGCCGTCCTCGCCGTACTCGTAGAAGCCGGCTCCCCCACTGCGGCCGGTGCGGCCGAACTCGTCGACCATGCGGTCGATGACGGCCTCGGCGGGGTGGCCGGGCCAGACACCGCCCGCTTCCTCCACGGCCCTCCTGGATTCGTTGCGGATCTTGCGCGGGAGGGTGAGCGTGAGTTCGTCCATGAGGGACAGGACCTTGGCCGGGTAGCCCGCCTGGGCCGCCGCCTGCTCCACGGACGCGGGCTCGATGCCCTCGCCGACCATGGCGACGCCCTCGTTGATGAAGTGGCCGATCACCCGTGAGGTGAAGAAGCCGCGCGAGTCGTTGACGACGATCGGCGTCTTCTTGATCTGCCGGACCAGGTCGAAGGCCCGCGCGAGCGCTTCGTCACCGGTGCGCTCGCCCTTGATGATCTCGACGAGCGGCATCTTGTCCACGGGCGAGAAGAAGTGCAGCCCGATGAAGTCGTCCTGACGCTCGACGCCTTCGGCGAGGGCGGTGATCGGCAGGGTGGAGGTGTTGGAGCACAGCAGGGCGTCGGGGGCGACGACCTGCTCGATCTCCTGGAACACCTTGTGCTTGAGGGCGGTGTCCTCGAAGACGGCCTCGATCACCGCGTCGCAGCCGGCCAGGTCCTGGGGGTCGGCGGTGGCCGTGATGCGGGCGAGCAGCGCGTCCGCCTTCTCCTGGGTCGTACGGCCCCGGGAGACGGCCTTGGCGCACAGCTTCTCGGAGTAGGCCCTGCCCTTGAGGGCGGCCTCCAGGGAGACGTCCTTCAGGACGACGTCGATGCCCGCGCGGGCGCACGAGTAGGCGATGCCGGCGCCCATCATCCCGGCGCCCAGGACGGCCACCTTGCGGACCTGGCGGGGTGCGACGCCCTGGGGGCGGCTGACGCCGGAGTTGACGGCCTGGAGGTCGAAGAAGAACGCCTGGATCATGTTCTTCGACGTCTGTCCGGCGGCCAGTTCGACGAAGTAGCGGGCCTCGATGACCTGCGCAGTCTCGAAGTCGACCTGGGCGCCCTCGACGGCCGCGGCGAGGATGTTCCGCGGAGCCGGGTAGGGGGCGCCGTTGGTCTCCTTGCGCAGGCTGGCCGGGAACGCGGGCAGGTTGGCGGCGAACCGGGGGTTCGACGGGGTGCCGCCCGGGATGCGGTAGCCCGGCTTGTCCCAGGGCTGCTGCGACTCGGGGTTCGCGTCGATGAAGGCGCGGGCCTTGGCGAGCAGTTCGTCGGGCGAGTCGGCGACCTCGTCGACCAGGCCGTTCTCCAGGGCTCGCCGCGGGCTGTACTGGGTGCCCTTGAGGAGGACCTTGAGGAGGGCGTCGGTGATGCCCAGCAGCCGGACCGTGCGCACGACACCGCCGCCGCCGGGGAGCAGGCCGAGGGTGACCTCGGGGCAGCCGATCTTCGAGCCGGGCGCGTCCAGGGCGACGCGGTGGTGGCAGGCGAGGGCGAGCTCGTAGCCGCCGCCGAGGGCCGCGCCGTTCAGTGCGGCGACGACCGGCTTGCCGAGGGTCTCGATGCGACGGAGGTTGCGCTTGATCTCCAGTCCGCCGTCCAGCAGCTCCTGGGCCGTCCCGGGGGTGACGCGGATGAGGTCGCGCAGGTCGCCGCCGGCGAAGAACGTCTTCTTGGCCGAGGTGAGGATGATGCCCCGGATGGAGTCCTTCTCGGCCTCCAGGCGGTCGGTGACCGCGGCGAGGGAGGCGCGGAAGGCCGCGTTCATGGTGTTCGCGGACTGGTCGGGGTCGTCGAGGACGAGGGTGACGAGGCCGGTGCGGTCCTGTTCCCAGCGGATGGTGGTGCTCTGTGTCATGACGGGGTCTCCGTAGAAGTCTCTGAGTTCCGCTGGGGTGGTCAGACGCGCTCGACGATGGTGGCGATGCCCATGCCGCCGCCGACGCAGAGGGTGGCGAGGCCGTAGCGCTTGTCCTGGCGCTCCAGTTCGTCGACGAGCGAGCCGAGGATCATCGCGCCGGTGGCGCCGAGCGGGTGACCGAGGGCGATGGCGCCGCCGTTGACGTTGACCTTGTCCAGGGACAGGCCCATGTCCTTGACGAAGCGCAGGACGACCGCCGCGAAGGCCTCGTTGATCTCGACGAGGTCGATGTCGTCGATGGTCAGACCGGCCTTGGCGAGGGCCTTGCGGGTGGCGGGCGCGGGGCCGGTGAGCATGATCGTCGGCTCGGAGCCGGAGACCGCCGCGGAGACGATCCGCGCGCGGGGGGTGAGCCCGTGGCGCTCGCCGACCTCCCTGGAGCCGATCGCGACCAGGGAGGCGCCGTCGACGATGCCGGAGGAGTTGCCCGCGTGGTGGACGTGATCGATCTTCTCCACCCAGTGGTACTTCTGGAGCGCCACCGCGTCGAAGCCGCCCAGCTCGCCGATGTCGGCGAAGGACGGCTTCAGCTTGCCGAGCGAGTCGGCGGTGGTGCCGGGGCGCGGGTGTTCGTCGTGGTCGAGGACGACGAGGCCGCTGCGGTCCTTCACCGGCACCACGGAGCGGTCGAAGCGGCCCTCCTTCCAGGCCGTCGCCGCCCGCTCCTGCGACAGGGCCGCGTATTCGTCGACATCGCGACGGGAGAAGCCCTCGATGGTGGCGATGAGGTCGGCGCCGATGCCCTGCGGCACGAAGTTGACGGCCAGGTTGGTCATCGGGTCGTTGAACCAGGCACCGCCGTCCGAGGCCATCGGCACCCGGGACATCGATTCCACCCCGCCCGCCAGAACGAGGTCCTCCCAGCCCGAACGGACCTTCATGGCGGCCAGGTTGACGGCCTCCAGGCCCGAGGCACAGAAGCGGTTCTCCTGCACGCCGGCGACGGTGTCCGGCAGTCCGGCCGCGATGGCGGCGATGCGCGCGATGTCGGAGCCCTGGTCGCCCACGGGGCCGACGACGCCGAGCACGATGTCGTCGATGGCGGCCGGGTCGAGGCCGGGGAAGCGGCTTCGGAGCTCGTGGATGAGGCCGACGACGAGATCGATGGGCTTCGTGCCGTGCAGGCCGCCGTTCGCCTTGCCGCGCCCGCGCGGGGTGCGGATCGCGTCGTACACGTACGCTTCGGTGCTCACTGGTAAGCCTTTCGGGAGGGTGGGCCGTGCGGGGCGGGGTCAGTCGCCCTGGTGCGGGAGGTCCTTGACAGAGGTCGTCGCGGTGGTCGTCGCGGTGGTCGTCGCGGTCGCCTCCGCGGAGGTCCCCGCCGCGGTCTCGGCGGGCGTCTTCACAAGATCTGTCACAAGCTCCGGTATGTCCCAGTCACGCGCCACCTCGCGCGTGTCGGCGCCCGGTCGCGCGGGCCCGGTACGGACGGCCGTGGGCGTCGCGGAGAAGCGGGGCGCGGGGGCCGGCTGGGTGATGCCGCCGTGGTCGGTGAAGGTGCCGCGGGCCGCGAGATGCGGGTGGCGGGGGGCCTCACGCAGCGACAGCACGGGCGCCACACACGCGTCGGAGCCCTCGAAGCGGGCCGTCCACTCGTCCCGGGTGCGGGATCGGAAGCGGGCGGCGACGGCCTCGCGCAGTTCTCCCCAGCGCGTCCAGTCCCTGCGGGCCTCGCGGAGGTCCTCGAGGCCGAGAAGGTCCACGAACGCGTCGTAGAACTGCGGCTCCAGGGCGCCGACGGCCATGTACCCGCCGTCGGCGGTCTCGTAGGTGCCGTAGTAAGGGCAGCCGCCGTCGAGCAGGTTGGCGGCGCGCCGGTCCTGCCAGCCGCCGGCCGAGAGCATGCCGTGGATCATCGCGGAGAGATGCGCGGTGCCGTCGACGATGGCCGCGTCGACGACCTGGCCCGTGCCGCTCACGCGCGCGTGGTGCAGGGCGGCGAGGACACCGACGACGAGGTAGAGGGAGCCTCCCGCGTAGTCCCCCAGCAGGTTGGCGGGGACGGGCGGCGGCCGGTCCGGGGTGCCGATCATGCCGAGCGCGCCGGTGACGGCGATGTAGGAGACGTCGTGACCGGCGCGGTCGGCGAGCGGGCCGTCCTGGCCCCAGCCGGTCATCCGGCCGTAGACCAGACGGGGGTTGCGGGCGTGACAGTCCCCGGGGCCGACGCCGAGGCGCTCGGCGACACCCGGCCGGTTGCCCTCGATGAGCACGTCGGCGCGGGCGGCGAGGTCGAGCACGCGCGCGGGGCCGTCCGGCGCCTTGAGGTCGACGATCACCGAGCGCTTGTTGCGGTTGGTGATGTCGTGGGCGGGATCGATGGCCAGAGCGGGGCCACCGGGGCGGTCCACGCGGACGACGTCGGCGCCGAGGTCGGCCAGCAGCATGCCCGCGAAGGGGCCGGGGCCGATCCCGGCGAGTTCCACCACGCGCACGCCCGCCAGCGGGCCGTGCCCGGCCGTCCGTCCCGTCGTCATCCAGCCCCCTTGCTGTGACACAACCGATGTAACACCAGTGATGCTAAGAACGTGTTCCAGTGGGCACAAGAGGTGAGCGAGCAAGCGCTTAGACACTTTAGGGGCACCTGCCGTCGGCCTCCGCACTGCTCACGCTAGCCTCAGCCACCGACAGCGGCGCGGGCTGCACGACGACGAAGAGGTGTCATGAGCAGGCTGAAAAGGTCGGACCGTCCGTACGACATCGTGCTCTTCGGGGCCACCGGCTTCGTGGGCACGCTCACCGCGGAGTACCTCGCCGCCCATGCGCCCGCCGATCTGCGCTGGGCGATCGCCGGCCGGGGCGAGGAGAAGCTGGAGCGGCTGCGCGAGCGGCTCGGCGGGGACGTCGGGGTGCTGCGCGCCGACGTCTCGGACCCGGCGTCCCTGCGCGCCCTCGCGGAACACGCGCGCGTGGTGGCCACGACGGTGGGTCCGTACGTGTCGTACGGCGAGGAACTCGTGGCGGCCTGCGCGGACACCGGCGCCGACTACCTCGACCTCACCGGCGAGCCGGAGTTCGTGGACCTGATGTACGTCCGGCACGACGCACGCGCGCGTGAGACGGGTGCGCGGCTGCTCCACGCGTGCGGCTTCGACTCCGTCCCGCACGACCTGGGCGTGTACTTCACCGTCCGGCAGCTTCCGGAGGGCGTGCCCCTGACCGTGGACGGCTTCGTGACCGTCGACGCCACCTTCTCGGGCGGCACCTTCGCCTCCGCGCTGGGCCAGTTCGCGCGCGGTCGGCAGATGCTGGCCGCCGCACGGGAGCGAGGCCGGCACGAACCCCGACTGATGGGCCGTCGGGCCACCGCGCCGGTGGGACCGCCCCGGTTCGCCCCGGAAGTCGGCGCCTGGGCGCTGCCGCTGCCGACCATCGACCCGCAGATCGTGCTGCGGTCGGCGAGGGCGCTGCCGCGCTACGGGCCCGACTTCCGCTACCGGCACTACGCGGCCGTACGGCGGCTGCCCGTCGCCGTGGGCGGGGTGGCGGCGGTCGGGACGCTCGCCGCGGCGGCCCAGCTGCCGCCCGCCCGGCGCTGGCTGTCGGACCGGCTCAAGCCCGGGGAGGGACCCAGCGCCCAGAAGCGGGCGCGGAGCTGGTTCTCGGTGCGGTTCGTCGGCGAGGGCGGCGGGCGGCGGGTGTGCACCGAGGTGGCGGGCGGCGATCCCGGCTACGACGAGACGGCGAAGATGTTCGCCGAGGCGGCGCTGGCCCTGGCCTGCGACGACCTCCCGCCGACCGCGGGGCAGGTGACGACGGCGGTGGCGATGGGCGACGCGCTGACCGGACGGTTGACCCGGGCGGGTGTCCGCTTCCGCGTCGCGGCGCGCCGCTGACCGTCCCCGTGCCGTGTCTTCGGCCTCAGACCGGCCACTGCGCCAACGTGTAGATCATGCCGGCGATCCAGCCGACACCCGCCAGGACGGCGAGGATCAGCGCGGCGTTCACGGCACGCTCGACGGGCCGGTTCGGGTCGGCGAGGGGCTTCGGGGCACGGTGCGTGGTCATGGGCCCAGCCTGTCGAGCTGAGCCGGGGGCGCACATCCGTACGGGTACTCAGACCACGTACTCAGACCACGTACTCAGACGACGTACTCCCCTGGCGCACTCGGGCGACCTGCTCGAACGTCCGCGTGCGCCTGCCAACGGCAACCTGAAGCACTACGCCCAGGAGGCGGTCCACTACATCGGCGGTCTACTACTCCGCGTACCAGGAGGTCGGTCAGTGACGGGTGGTCGCCTCCTGGAGGGCCCGCCGGCACAGTGCGTCCGCCCTCCGCGTCGTTTCCGGGAGGCGGAACTCCGGGGTGAGCGCGAGGGTGTGGGCGCAGGCGTCGTCCAGGGTGACGCGGTGGCCGACGGACACGAAGACCGGCTTCACGCCCGCCCGGGTGCGCAGCGCCCGCCCCACCTCGTCGTCGCCCGCCAGCAGCGGGGACGCCGATCCGCGCGGGGCGTCGGGATCGTCGTACGTGAAGGTGAACGGGTTCTTGGCGACGCCGATCGTGGGCAGGCCGGTGAGGACGCCCAGGTGGCTGGCGAGACCGAAGCGGCGCGGGTGGGCCAGGCCGTAGCCGTCACAGACGACCAGGCCGGGCGGCCGGGGCAGGGCGTCCAGAGCGGCCAGCACGGTGGGGATCTCGCGGAAGGCGAGCAGCCCGGGCACGTACGGGAAGGAGATCCGCCCGACGGCGGTGGCCTCGGCGACGACTTCCAGGCTCGCGGCGTCCAGTACGACGGCCGCCGCCGCGACGACGTCCCGCTCGTCGTCGTAGGCGACGTCGACGCCCGTCACGTACCCCGTGCCGGGCGGCGGCCCCGGTTCGTCGAGCACCACCCGGACCCGCAGCTCGTCCTGGACGGCGCGGGCCGCTTCCTCGGTCGCGGGCCAGCCCGCCGGAATGTCTACGGTCGTCATGGTGGGGACGAGCGTACGGCTCCTGGGGACGGGCCCGCGATCGTGTTCCGCCGCGGACGCGGACGCGTCAGCTCTTGTCGCCGAGCGCGCGTTGCAGCTGGCTCTTGTTCATGTCCGAACGGCCCTTGACGCCCCGCCGCTTGGCCTCCCCGTAGAGCTGGTCGTACGTGGGCCCCTGGGAGCCCTTGCCGGACCGCTGACCGCCCCGCTTGCCGGACGACATGTCCTGGACGGACGTGCGGCTCGCGGTCTTGGACTCGCCGGACCGGGCGCGTTCCTTGTTGACCGTCCGGGCGGCGATCTCCTTCGCGCGTCCGGGGCTCTCGCCCCGGTCCTGCGCGCTCTCCTTGATGTGCTCGTACTGGCGCTCCCGCTTGGGGCTGGAACCGCGTGGCATGGGCGCTCACTCCTTTCGCGTTCGCGCCCACCGGGTACCCCGAGAGCGGCTCAGCTCTCCAGGCGTGCCACGCGCCCCTGTTCGCCGGCGGCCCAGCAGCCGAGGTCGGGGGTGCAGTCCACGGTGTCGTACGAGCCCGTGTCGAGGGTGCGCCAGGTGCGGCCGGCGTCGGTGGTCAGGTCGGTGCCGGTGGGGCCGACGGCGAGGGCGGCGGAGCGGCTGTGCGGGAGCCAGGCGACACCGGAGCGGTAGGCGGGCGGGGGTGTGGCGGCCGGCCGCCAGGTGCGGCCCGCGTCGCCGGTCGCGGCGGCGGCCCGCGGGGAGGGCTGGTCGGCGCGGTAGTCGCCGCCGACGGCGAGGCCCTGGGTGCGGTCGCGGAAGGCGACGGCGAAGACCCCGCGCGCGGGGTCCCCCGCGGGGATCGGGGTGTCGGCGGCCGTCCACGTCAGTCCTCGGTCGGAGGAGTGCAGCACACGCGCGCGTGCGGCCCCGCCGGTGGCCAGCCAGACGTCCTTCGTCCCGGAGGCGACCAGGCACTGGCCACTGGCCGCGAAACCCGCCTCGCCGTCCAGGGCGGCCGGCATGCCGTCGTTCGGCAGCACCTTCCAGGAGCGGCCGCCGTCGGCGGTCGACAGGATGCGGAACTTTCCGCCCACCGGGTCGCTCATGGCGAGGCCGTGACGGCGGTCGAAGAAGGTCAGGCAGTCGTAGAAGGCGTGGGCGTCGGTGTTGCGGAAGGACTCCGTCCAGGTCGTCCCGCCGTCCTCGGTGCGGTACACGCGCGACGCCTCGCCCTCGCCGATGGCGAGCACCACGGCGCGGCGCGCGTCGAACGCCTCGATGTCCCGGAACTGGAGGTCGGCGGCGCCGGGCGGCGAGACGTTGCGCCAGTTCTCGCCGCCGTCGGTGGTGCGCAGGACGGTGCCCTCGGTGCCGGACACCCAGGCGGTGTGCCGGTCGACCGCCGCGAGACCCCGGAACCGTACGGCGGTCGTGCCGGTGTCCTTGAGGTCCCAGTGCGGCGCCGCGGGCCGCGGTGTGTGCGCCTCGGCGGGCAGGGCGGTCAGGAGGGCCAGTGCCGCCGCCCCGCAGGCCGCCGCCACCACCCGGCCGCTCCCGCGTGAAGTCCGAACCGTGCGTCGCGTCTTCCCCAAGCGCCTCATGGCGAGCGAAGCTAGCCCACGGATTTCGGTGGCGTCCAGATGCCGCCGATCACCTCAACCGCCCTAGGAGACACGGGAGGAGAGGTGAGTCACTCGCGTGCATGAAAGGCGGTGACCGAGGTCACTAGGAATGGGTGTGCACGGATCGGCCGGTTCCGGCGTCTCTTCCAGTGTCCGGACGCACCGCCCGGAAGATCGTCCCGCCGTCACGAGGGAGCAAGGCGTTGTCCACCACCGTCATCGAGCAGCCCGTAGAGGCACGTCTGGTCGCCGCCGCGCCTCGGATGCAGAGCATCCCCGCCACCCTGTCCTACGACCGGCAGGACCCCTTCGCCGTCCGCATGACCTTCCCGGCTCCGGCCACCCTGGAGGGCGTCGAGGTCTGCTGGACCTTCGCCCGTGACCTGCTCGCCGCGGGCCTGCACGACGCCGAGGGCCACGGCGACGTCCGGGTGCGGCCCTACGGGTACGGCCGCACCGTGCTGGAGTTCCACGCGCCCGAAGGCACCGCCGTCGTGCACGTCCACACCGAGAAGATCCTCGACTTCCTGCGGGCCACGAGCGAGCTGGTACCCGCCGGCACGGAGTACCGGCAGCTCGACCTCGACCACGACCTGGCGGAGCTGATGCGGGACGCCCGTTAATCCGTTGACAGCCCTTCCGGGCCCTCCTACCGTTTAGAACGGTTCTGTTGCCGCCGATAGGAGAAGGACGTTGCTCGTCTGAGGTCATGAGACACCGCGCCACACCTCTGGAGTGTGTGCGCCGCGTGCGACCTCGGCCTTCGAGCCGTCCTGGCGGAGCAGGACTTCCTGCATGTCTCCGCGCTCCCCCGCTGCCGCGGTGGTCGCCGCTTTCCGGTGTCTCGACACGTGTCGCCCCTGACCGCACACGCCACCACGAGGCCCGCTTTGACTCACTCCATCACCTGTACCTCCCTCGCCTTCTCCTGGCCGGACGGCACCCCCGTCTTCGACGGGCTCGACGTCGCCTTCGGCCCCGGCCGGACCGGACTCGTCGGCGTCAACGGCTCCGGCAAGTCGACCCTGCTGAAGCTGATCGCCGGTGAACTCACCCCCTCCGACGGCACGGTGCGCCTCGCCGGCGAGGTCGGACACCTCCCGCAGAACGTCACCCTCGACACCACGCTGAAGGTCGACGCGGCGCTCGGCATCGCCCCGCAGCGGGCCGCGCTGCACGCCATCGAGGCCGGTGACGCCTCCGCGCGGCACTTCGAGACCGTCGGCGACGACTGGGACGTCGAGGAGCGCGCGCTGGCCACCCTCGGCGAGCTCGGGCTCGGCCACATCGACCTCGACCGCACCATCGGCGAGGTGTCGGGCGGCGAGTCGGTCCTGCTGCGGCTGGCCGCGCTGCTGCTGCGCCGGCCGGACGTCCTGCTGCTGGACGAGCCGACCAACAACCTCGACCTGTACGCCCGGCGGCGGCTGTACTCGGCCGTCACCTCCTGGCCGGGCGTACTGATCGTGGTCAGCCACGACCGCGAGCTGCTCGACCTCGTCGACCAGATCGCCGACCTGCGCGCCGGGGAGGTCACCTGGTACGGCGGCAACTTCTCCGCGTACGAGGAGGCCCTGGCCACCGAGCAGGAGGCCGCCGAGCGCATGGTGCGCGTCGCCGAGGCCGACCTGAAGAAACAGAAGCGCGAACTGGTCGACGCCCAGGTCACGCTGGCCCGCCGCAAGCGGTACGGGCAGAAGATGTCCGACCAGAAACGCGAACCGAAGATCGTGATGGGGGCACGCAAGCGCGCGGCGCAGGAGTCGGCGGGCAAGTACCGGATCATGCACGAGGAGAAGCTCGCCAAGGCCAAGGAGCGGCTCGACGACGCGGTGGAGGCCGTACGGGACGACGACGAGATCCGCGTCGAACTGCCGTACACGGCCGTGCCGCCGGGGCGCGAGGTCCTGCTGCTCCAGGACCTCCGGCTCGCGTACGGCGCGCGCGTGGACGGTGGTTTCGACCTGCGCGGTCCCGAGCGGGTCGCGCTGGTCGGGCGCAACGGCGCGGGCAAGACGACGCTGCTGCGCACCATCGCCGGGGAGCTGGCCCCGGAGGCGGGCGAGGCGCACGCGCACGTGCCGCTGCGTTTCCTGCCCCAGCGCCTCGACCTCCTCGACGGCGAGCTCACGGTCGCCGAGAACGTGGCCCGGTTCGCGCCGGGCGCCACCAACAACCGGATCCGGGCCCGGCTGGCCCGCTTCCTGTTCCGGGGCGCCCGCGCCGATCAGAAGGCGGCGACGCTGTCCGGCGGGGAACGCTTCCGGGCGAGCCTGGCGGCGCTGATGCTGGCCGAGCCGGCGCCCCAGTTGCTCATGCTGGACGAGCCGACCAACAGCCTCGACATGGCGAGCGTGCGTCAGCTCACCACCGCCCTGGAGTCCTACGAGGGCGCACTGATCGTGGCCAGCCACGACCTGCCGTTCCTGGAGTCCATCGGCATCACCCGGTGGCTGCTGCTGGACGGGGAGCTGCGGGAGACGACGGCGTCGGAGGTGACCGATCCGGCCTAGGGGCGCCGGTCGTCGCATGGTCTCAGGAGGGGCACATTGTTACTGCGGGGTTTTGTCCTGGTGGCCCCGCCCTGCATGATGGCTGACCGGCGCCGCGTCCGAGGCGCCGGTTGTGCCACCCGATTCGGAGACCTGGACGTGCCCAGCAAGAAGGCCCTCATCCGCCGCCCCAGCCCGCGCCTCGCCGAAGGCCTGGTGACGCATGTCGAGCGGGAGAAGGTCGACGTGGAGCTCGCCCTGGAGCAGTGGGAGGCGTACGCCGAAGCCCTGCGGGCGCACGGCTGGGAGACCGTCGAGGTCGACCCGGCCGACGACTGCCCGGACTCCGTGTTCGTCGAGGACACGGTGGTGATGTACAAGAACGTCGCCCTGATCGCGCGCTCCGGCGCAGAGTCCCGGCGCGACGAGACCCTCGGGGTCGAGGAGGCCGTGGCCCGCCTGGGCTGCTCGGTGAACTGGATCTGGGAGCCGGGCACGCTGGACGGCGGTGACGTGCTCAAGGTCGGCGACACGATCTACGTCGGCCGGGGCGGCCGTACCAACGCGGCCGGCGTCCAGCAGGTGCGCGCCGCGTTCGAACCGCTGGGCGCGCGGGTCGTGGCCGTACCGGTGAGCAAGGTGCTGCATCTGAAGTCGGCGGTCACGGCGCTGCCCGACGGCACGGTGATCGGCCACATCCCCAAGGTGGACCGGCCGTCGCTGTTCCCGCGCTTCCTGTCGGTGCCCGAGGAGGCCGGCTCGCACGTGGTGCTGCTCGGCGGCCCGCAGGTGCTCATCTCGGCCGCCGCGCCGAAGACGGCGGACCTGCTCGCCGATCTCGGGCACGAGCCCGTCGTCGTCGACATCGGCGAGTTCGAGAAACTCGAGGGATGTGTGACATGCCTCTCGGTGCGGCTGCGTGAACTGTACGCCTGACCGGGTGATCGGATCACCCTTTCAGCCCTGGGACCAGCGGTTCCCGGGGCTGTTTGACATGCCCCGAATTGCTCGCCGCAACACGGCTGATCAGCGATCTTTACGCCGCTCTTAACCTACGGTTTCGTAACCTACGGATACGTAGCCTACGATTCCGTAAGTTCCGGCCTCGCTCGCCGGAGTGTTCCACTCCGCTTCACGTCCCCTGGAGTTCTCGTGACGATCACCTCCCCTCACCTCGGTAGCCCCGCCGTCTGGACCGACGCCAAGCTGCTGCACGCGCTGGAGGAAGTGGTCGAGACGGAACTCAACCGGCACCTGAAGGTCACCAAGGACTGGATGCCCCACGAGTACGTGCCGTGGAGCGACGGCCGCAACTTCCCCGGCTTCTTCGAGGACGGCGAGGCCTGGGAGAAGGGGCAGTCCAAGGTCACCGAGATCGGCCGGATCGCGCTCGTCGTGAACCTGCTCACCGAGGACAACCTGCCCAGCTACCACCACGAGATCGCCTCGCTCTTCGGCCGGGACGGCGCCTGGGGCACCTGGGTGCACCGCTGGACGGCCGAGGAGGGCCGGCACGGCATCGTGATGCGCGACTACCTGCTCGCCTCGCGCGCGGTGGACCCGGACAAGCTGGAGCAGTTCCGCATGTCCCACATGAGCGAGGGCTTCGAGTCCGACAACCGGCACTCGATGCTGCACTCGGTCGCCTACGTCGCCTTCCAGGAGCTGGCCACCCGCGTCTCGCACCGCAACACCGGCCACCAGTCGGGCGACCCGGTCTGCGACCGCATGCTGGCGCGCATCGCGACCGACGAGAACCTGCACATGGTCTTCTACCGCAACCTCCTGAAGGCCGCCTTCGAGCTGGCCCCCGACCTGACCATGCAGGCCGTGCGCGACGTCCTCGTCAACTTCCGCATGCCCGGTCACGGCATGCCCGGCTTCGAGCGGTTCGCCGCGCAGATGGCGATCGGCGAGGTCTACAACCTGCGCATCCACCACGACGACGTCATCCAGCCCGTGCTGCGCTTCCTGAAGGTCATGGAGGTCGACGGTCTCGGCCCCGAGGGGCAGAAGGCGCAGGAGGAGATCGGCCTGTACATGGGCGGCCTCGACTCGGAGGCGTCCAAGTTCGACGAGAAGCTGGCGGCGCGCAAGGCCCGGATGGCGGCACGGGCGGCCGGCTGACCCGCGCCCACCGATCGCTTCGACGGCTCGCACAGGGAACCGATTTCCCGGTGCGGGCCGTTCGCGACCTGCGGCATCATGCCGCCATGGGTGACAGTGACACGGTCCAGCAGGCGGTCGGCTTCCTGCTCGGGCTGACCGACGAGGACACCGCCGACCGGATCCGGGCGCGCATCGGTCTGCCCCCGGCCACCGCCGAGAACGCGGCCACGATCCAGCGCAGGCTGAACCGCGCGTGGACCTGGCCCACCGCGCCCGCCTCGGTGGTGCTCTGGGTCCTGGAGCAGGACGACCCCGCGCTGAACGCCGTCGTGTGGCGCTTCGTCGGCAACGACCTCGGTCTGCGCCGGGCCCTCGCCCGCGGGGTGCCGTTCGGCCCCGGGCGCACGAAGCCCCTGGCGGTGCGCTCGATCCACGAGCGGCAGGAACCCGACATCCCCGAGAGCTACGTCCGGTACGGCCTCGTCGGCGCCCTGCGCAAGGCGAACTCCATGCCCGCCGCCCGCGCGGCCGCGTCCATGGTGCTGACCCGGGGCGACTGGGCGACGGTCGGCGCGGCCCACGACGAGTTCGCGCTGCCCGGTTACCCGCGCTGGGCGCTGTCGGTGCGCCCGGACTGCCCGCCCGCGCTGCGCGCCCGGTTCGGCTCGCACCCCAAGTTCACGCACCGGCTGCGACAGGCGGGCGTCCTCGACAGCCCGGCCCAGTACGCGACGGCCCACGGTCCGGCCTCCCGGGTCCTGGAGGTGCTCTCCCTGGGCCATGTCATGTTCCCGGCCCGGGTCCGCGAGGCCGAGGACGCCCTGCGCCCGCTCGTGCGGGACCACCTGGGCGGGCGCGAGGAGGCCTGGGCGGTGCTGGCGCAGCTCATCGACACGTTCCACGGGACGGCGCCGGAACTCGTCGTGACGGCGGGCGCGATCGCCTGAGGCACCGGGTGTCGAGGGGGGCGGGGCGGCTGGATTCGAACCAGCGTGATCCAGTTTTGGAGACCGGTGCGGCTGCCTCTGCGCTACGACCCCGCCCTTGCCCCAGAGCGTAATGCCTTGGCCCGTTGTCGGTGGGGCCTGGTACCAATGAGCCACTGGGGGAAGCACGGCAAATAGGGCACGGGGGGCTCGACATGGGGTACGGGGAGCGAGGGCGGCGGCGTCCGCCCGTGGTCGACCTGGCCGACCGCAGGGCACTGGAGGCGTACCGCCCCGCGGAGCCCGAGGTGGTCGCCCGGGCGCGGCAGCTGAAGGAAGCCGCCCTGCTGGACTTCGGGCTGACCGAGTCGGCGGTGGCGTCCTGGCTGTACACCAAGTGCCATCACCAGATCCCGACGACGGCGGTGGACACGGCGGCCGTGGTCGCCTCCGGCGACGGCACCTGCCTGCTGCTGTACAACCCGGACTTCTTCGTCGGACTGGGCCTGGACGGCGTCAAGTTCGTCCTGTTCCACGAGGCCCGGCACCTCGTGCACCGGCATCTGCTCGCCGAGCCGGAGCTGCGCGAGGATCCGGTGTTCGAGCTGGCCGCCGAGGTGTCCATCAACCATGTGGCCCTGGTGCGGCTGGGCCGTGAGGAACTGCCGCTGCTGAACGGCCGCCCGACGGGGGTCGACCCCCGTCAGGTCCACGAGCTGTACGTCGAGGACCTGACGGCACACGGGCTGGAGCCGGTGTCGTACGGGACGTTCACGCGGACCGACACGCGCGTGTACGGCGAGCTGAAGCGCATGCGCCACCCGCCCGTGCCCGAGGAGCGGCTGTGCGTGCACCTGGGGGCCGGCGCGGTCCCCGCCGACCAGGAGACCGTCGACGCGGTGACGTCCTCCGCCCTGCTCAACTCCCTGCTGGCGGCCCGGCGCGGGCACGCGGGCGCCGAGCGGGAGCTGCTCGACCTCATGGGCCGCACGGAGGGCGACTCGGCGCGGGCCGCCCGGCTGTGGGGCAGGCTGGGCGCCGGCACGCTGCGCGGCGGGACCACGCGCACGCGCACGGTCGACTGGTGGCAGCGCTGGCTGGTCGACGTGCTCGGCTCGAAGCTGCGTGACGGCGAGCGGCTGGTCTACCCCAAGAAGCGGGGCGCCCTGCTCGCCGCACTCGGCCAGGACCCGATGCTGGCGCGGCGCGGCCCGGTCCGCGACAAGGTCCTGGTGATCGCCTACGACACCTCGGGGTCGATGCCGCACCACGTCGTCCACTGGCTCACCGAGCTGGTCGGCCGGATCGACGGCGTCGAGGCGCACTGGCTGTCCTTCGACGGCGTGGTCATGCCCTTCAGACCCGGCGAGCGTGTGTACGGGGGCGGCGGCACGAGCTTCCAGGCGGTCGCCGACCATGTGGAGGGCCGCACGGAGGTGAACGGGCGCCGTTTCGACGAGCGTCCGGACGCGGTCGTCGTCCTCACCGACGGCTACGCGCCGCCGATCACCCCGGCCGAGCCGGACCGCTGGATCTGGCTGATCACCGAAGGGGGCCACGAGTGGCCCGAGACCCACACACCGGCGATGGACTGCCATCGCGTCACCACAGGATCGCGGTGAACGAGCGGATGAGCACACGGACCGAGTACCCGCACGACACCGGCGACCGGCCGGCCCCCGGCGAGGTCTCGCGCCTCGAAGGCTTCATCGACGCGATGATCGACCTCGGGCAGACCGGCCAGGTCTTCGGCGAGCACGGCATCGGCAAGACGGCGACGTTCTTCTCGCACGTCGCCCGCGCCCACCCGGGCACCGAGCTGGTCTACGTGCCGGCGGCGAACCTCACCCCGGACGACCTGCTCGTCAACGCGCCGGTACGTGATCCGCGCTCCGGTCAACTGGTGCTGCGCCAGTTGGTGATGAGCCAGTTGAAGCCGGGCCGGCCGTTCGTGCTGCTCATCGACGACTCGTTGCAGGCGGGCGACACCATCCAGTCGCAGCTGATGCAGATCGCCTGCGACTGGACGCTCGGCGAGCACGACCTGCGTGCCCTGGGCTGCGTCGGCGTCTTCCTCACGGACAACGAGTCGCAGGCGGAGACGTCGGCCCGGCGCAGCGACCTGGCGCTGCTGGACCGGATGGTCACGATGCGGATCTCGGCGAACGACACGTCGTGGCGTCGGCACCTCGCGGTCAAGTACCGCCCGTGGGACCTGCGTCCGGTGTTCGCCGTGTGGGCCTCGCTCTCCCCCGCTCTGCGCGAGCTGCTGTCCCCGCGCACGCTCGACCATGTCCTGGCCAACGCCCGTGAGGGGTTCCCGCTGCGCTGGGGCCTGCCGCTGATCGACGGCGAGCGGCTCCGACTGGCCGAGCCGGGACCGGACGGCCGGCCCGGCCAGAACCGCACGGCCGAGATCCTCGACCGGCTCGCGCAGGCGCTCGGTGTGGCCAACCCGGCCACGGTTCCCGACCCCGTACGGCAGGTGGTGCGCGCGGCCCTGCGCAACCGCTGGACGGTGCTGCTCCAGGGGCCGCCCGGGTGCGGCAAGACGGAACTGGTGCGGGAGACGGTCCGCGCGGGGCTGGGGCGCGACGCCCTGTACTTCTCGCTGCCGGTGACCAACGTCGAGGACCTCTGCGCGCCCGTGCCGTCGCCGGACGGCACGCTGGACAACCTTCTCGCGGCGAAGTTCACCGGCCCCGAGCCCAAGGCGATCGTGTGGGACGAGTACAACCGGCCCAAGGACAAGGCCGCGTTCGCCAAGCTGATGGAGATCACCCAGGAGTGGTCGCTGGCGGGGAAGCGGATCGAGAACCTGCGGGCCCAGATAGCCGTCCAGAATCCGCCGTACCACCTGGGCCGCAAGCTGCTGGTGTCCCGCAACAACATCGCGCAGGCGACCCGGTTCACGGCTTCCCTGGAGGTGGCGCCGGAGGACATCCCGGCCAACGAGTGGCTGCTGGCACGGTACGGGGCGGACGCCGAGACGGTGCTGGAGTGGTGGAAGCACGACATCGACGAGGAGGGCCGCGCCTGGATCACCAAGCGCACCCTGGAGCGGCTGATCAAGCTGCACCGGCGCGGGCTGCCGCTGGAGATGGCCACGGTCTACCTCGGCGACGGCGAGTACGCGCCGGTGCCGCTGACCGCGCTGATCGACCGCTTGAAGGGCCGCCCCGTGACGGGTCTGCGCGAGTTGGCCCGGGACGCGGACGCCTGGGAGGCCCGGCTGCGCCGCGCCGCCGCCCGCTCCGACGAGGGCGGCGACGACAGCGACGTCGTCCACCAGATCCTCGCCAACGCGGAACTGTCCCAACTGCGCAGGCATCACGCCGTGGTGGCCCGCCTGGTCGCCCATCTGCCGGCCAAGCTGCGGGCGACGTACCTGGTGGGGGCGTCCGAGCAGCAACAGAAGTTCTGGATGGGGGTGTTCACGGGGATGCGGCGCTGAGCGGACGGGGCGGGCGGAGGGGCGTCAGTCCTCCGCGGATGCCTCCGGTGCCGCCGTGCGGTGCACGCTGCGTACGGCCGCGACGTCGGGCGGGACGGCCGGGGCCGGGACATCGGCGCTGAGGGCCGCCAGGCGGCGTTTGACCGTGGCGGCGACGCCCTGCCCCAGGACGAAGCGGGTGGCGGTGACCGCGCGGGGCGCGTGGTCCAGGATGCGGTGCGCCTCGCGGCTGCGCAGGCCCGTGTGGCGCAGGACCAGGTGGGCGAGGCGGTGCTCGCCGGCCGCCAGCGTCCGCCCGATGCTCTCGGCGGACGCCAGGTCCAGCCGGTTGTCCACCGCGCCGAGCACGGCCGCCGCCCGGACCCGGCCGAGGTCCAGCAGGGTGACACCGGCGACGGTGGCCGCGCCGACCAGGCGGGCGGCGGCGGAGGGCCCGATGCCGTTGCTGGCCACCGACAGCCGGGTGAGCCGTCCGTACGGCGCGCGCTCCAGGGCGTCGGCGATTCGGAGCGCGCCGCCGTCGCCCAACCGGGCGGCGGACACGTACAGTTCGTCGATCGCCCCGGCGGCGACCACCGCCGCGAGCGCCTCCGCGCCCGCCTCCCCCAGCGGGTTGCCGCCGACGAACAGCCGCTCGACCCGCCGCCCGTTGCCGGCCGCGGCCGGCAGCGCGTCGGCGAGTACGGTGACGCCCGCCGCGTCGAGTCCGGTCTGCACGAGGTCGAGCGTGCGCAACGTCCGGACGGACTCGATGAGTTCGGCCGCCGCCCGACCACCGCCCCGGCCCAGCGGGTTGCGCTTGAGCCACACCCCCGTGACCACCTGCGGCGAGGCGCGCAGCTGGTCGGCGATACGGCAGGCGCCGCCCGCGGTGATGCCGTTGCACCCGAGGTAGAGCGTCTCGACCGGCGCGCTCGTACCGGCCACGGTGGCGGCACCGTCGTCCCCCAGGGCATCGGTGCCGAGGAGCAGATGCCGTACGGGCGAGGGCCCGTCGGCCAGGGCCTCGGCGACCAGGGCCGCGCCCTCGGCCCCGAGGCCCTGCTTGCACAGGTCGAGCCGCCCGTCGGGCAGCGCGGTGCCCGCCGCGAAGTCCAGCCGCTCGCCCGCCGGACGCCCGGCCCGCAGCCAGTCGAGCAGCGGGGCGAGATCGGCGAGGGGGCGGGGCACCACGTGGGGCACTCCGGCGAAGCCGGCCCGCTCCGGCCCCGCCGCGTTCTCCTCGCTCACCACTGCGCCTCCCGGTAGTCCTTGAGGAACACCCCCGACACCGGGTGGCCGGCCTCACCGCGCACGATCGGGTCGTACACGCGGGCCGCGCCGTCCACGATGTCCAGCGGGGTACGGAAGCCCGCGCCCGCCATCCGGGCCTTCTTCGGCGCCGGGTTCTCGTCGGTGATCCAGCCGGTGTCGACGGCGCACATGTGCACACCCTGATCGGCGAGCGCGGCCGCGCTGGTGCGGGTGAGCATGTTGAGGGCGGCCTTGGCCATGTTGGTGTGCGGATGCCCGGGCATCTTGTTGCGCACCGCGAACCGGCCTTCGACGGCCGTCACGTTGACCACGTACCGGCGCGGATGCGGGGAGGCCAGCAGCAGCGGCAGCAGCCGGTCGCACAGCAGCGCGGGCGCGAGGGCGTTGACGAGCTGGGTCTCCAGGACCTCCGCCGGATCGAGCGCGCCGAGCCGGGCCGACCAGGAGTTCTCCGGGGAAGGATCGGGCAGCAGTCCGGCCTCGTCGGCCTCCCGCAGGGCGGCGGGCAGCGCGGAGACCGAGCCGCCGAGGCCCTCCAGCATCCGCATCGGGGTGAACCCGGGCGCCCTGCGCGTCCCCTCGGGCAGTGCGTCGCGCTCTCCGGCGGCCAGCAGGGCGTAGGACTCCGGCGGGCGACGCACGGTCTGCGCCGCGTTGTTGACGAGGATGTCGAGCGGTTCGCCCTCCCGGCGCAGCTCCTCGCACAGGCCCAGCACCTGGCGCGGGTCGCGCAGATCGACGGCGACGACGGTGAGCCGGTCCAGCCACTGCCCGCTGCCGGGCTCGGCGCGGAAACGGCGGACGGTGTCGTGCGGGAAACGGGAGGTGACGACGGTCTGCGCGCCGTCCCGCAGCATCATCAGCGCCAGCTGGAAGCCGATCTTCACCCGGCCGCCGGTGAGCAGGACACGGCGCCCGCTCAGGTCGGTGCTCAGCGAACGGCGGGCGGCGTTGTCGGCGGCGCAGTCGGGGCAGAGCCGGTGATAGAAGGTGTCGACCTCTTGGTAGGCCGACTTGCATACGTAGCAGGCGCGCGGCCGGTGGAAACGTCCTCCGCGTCCGGCGGCCGGCAGGGGCGCGTCCTCGCGCCGGTCCAGGGCGCCGGTCGCGGTCGCCGCCATCGCCGCCGCGTCGGCGGCCGCCACCTCGGCACCCCGCCCCTTGCGCCGCCGCAGCCGTCCGTCACGCGCGAAGGACGCGGCGACCTGCTCGGCCCGCAGCCGCACGGGATCGTCGACGGGCAGCGCGCGCAGTCTGCCCACGACGTCGTGGAAGGCGGCCAGCTCCGCGTCGGTGACCGACGGGCCGAACGCCGCCCCTCCGTTGTCCTCGCCCATCCGTCGCCGCCCCGCCCCGTCCCCGCCCCGTGCTCGCCGTACCGTGGTCCCGACCGGATTCGAACCGGCGTATCCACCCTGAGAAGGTGGCGAGTCTGCCTCTGCTCTACGGGACCGCGCACGCATCCGGACGACCGGATTCGAACCGGCGTGATTCGCCTGGGCAAGGCGTTGCGCCTGCCTCTGCGCTACGTCCGGACACGCCCCCGGATCCTAACCGCACCCCCGCGACGCGGTCACTCGGATTCGGGGTCGCCGCGACTGCGCGGTTCAGCGTGCCGGGCGCCGGAGGTTCAGGCGCTCCTTCTCGGACATGCCGCCCCAGACGCCGAAGCGCTCGTCGTTGGCCAGGGCGTACTCGAGGCAGGCGGAACGCATCTCGCACATGCCGCAGATGCGCTTCGCCTCCCGCACCGAGCTGCCGGGCTCGGGGAAGAAGAACTCCGCCCCGGTCTGTGCGCACAGCGCCTCCCGCTGCCAGCCGAGGTCGGGTGTCGGAATCGTGTCGGTATACATGGCCAGGATCGTGCCCGGCGGCGAAAAACGTTCGATCAACGCCGGATATACACGGCACCCGAAGGCCCCCGGCCGCCCGATGATGCTCCTGCCGCGCACCGCTGCGCACGGCGGCGCGCGGTGCACCCGGCACACTCTCGGAACGCCGAGCGGGCGCATGGCACCTCCCGGTGACCGCCCCTGACCTTCCGTGACCTTCCGTGACCTTCCGTGGCCGGGCGGCGGGGCCGCGCCGGTGGTCGTGCTCCGGCAGCGATTGTCAGTGGGCGGTGCGAGACTCGGCAGTGCAGAGAACGGGACCCCTTCGAGGAGGGCAACGATGCTCACCACCCGTTTCGTCAACGGCGCTCCGAACTGGATCGATGTCGGCACGTCCGACATCGACGGCGCCACCTCCTTCTACGGCGCTCTCTTCGACTGGCGGTTCCGGTCGGCGGGACCCGACGCCGGCGGTTACGGCTTCTTCCAGCTGGACGGGAAGACCGTGGCGGGCGGCATGCAGACCGCACCCGGGCAGGGCCCGCCGTCGTGGACGGTCTACTTCCGGACACCGGACGCCCAGGCCACGGCGCAGGCAGCCGAGCAGAAGCACGGCACGGTCCTCTTCGCGCCGATGGACGTGATGGGCCAGGGCACGATGGCCGTCCTCGCCGACCAGGCGGGCGTGCCGTTCGGCCTCTGGCAGCCGGGACGGACCAAGGGCGTGGACGTGGCGAACGAACCCGGCGCGCTGTGCTGGGTCGAGCTGTACACGCCGGACGTCGCCGCGGCGGCCGCCTTCTACAACGCGACGCTCGGCCTGGAAACCTCGGCCGCCCCTTTCCCCGGCGGCACGTACACCTGCGTCAACCCGGCCGGTGCCGGGGAAGAGGCGATGTTCGGCGGGATCGTGCCGCTGGCCGACGACCCCTCGGAGGCCGAGACCGGCGCGTACTGGCTGCCGTACTTCGAGGTCGCCGACGCGGACACCATCGTGGCCAAGGCGGAGGAGCTGGGCGGCAGGGTGCGGATGCCCGCCACGGACGTCGAGGGCGTCGGCCGCATCGCCAAGCTCGCCGACCCCTACGGGGCACGCTTCGCCGTGATCAAGAGCGTCCCCCAGGAGATGTGAGGCGGTACGCGAGAGCACGGGCACGAGCGGGGCAGGGCCGAGCAGGCCAGGAGGACGAGCAGGCCAGGAGGACGAGCAGGCAGGAAGGAGGGACGAGCGGGGTGGCGGCCCCGGTCAGGCCGAAGCGCGGCGCACCAGAGTGGTCGGCAGGACCACACCGCCCGGCGCCTCGTCGGCGACCCGTCGGTCGAGGCGGCGCAGCAGCAGGCGGGCCATGATCCGGCCCATCTCCTCGATGTCCTGACGGACCGTCGTCAGCGGCGGGTCGCTCTGTTCGGCGACGGGCAGCATGTCGTCGAAGCCGACCACGGCGACGTCCTCGGGCACCCGCCGCCCACGCTCGCGCAGGACGCGCAGGGCGCCCGAGGCGGCGAGGTCGTTGGCGGCGAACACGGCGTCCAGGTCGGGGCAGCGGTCGAGGAGTTCCCGCATGGCCCGCTCGGCGCCGCCGGGGGTGAAATCGCTCTCGACGACGAGCCGCGGGTCGTTCTCGCCCATGACCTCCCGGTATCCGTCGAGCCGGTCCGCCGCGGAGGTCTGGTCGAGGGGGCCGGTGATGTGCGCGATCCGGGTGCGGCCTAGCCCGGCCAGCAGGCGTACGGCCTCGCGGGCGCCGCCGCGGTTGTCGCTGTCGACGTAGACCACGTCCCGTGTGCCGTCGCTCCAGCCGGGACGGCCGCCGAACACGGTCGGGACACCGGCGCCCTGGATCAGCCCGGGGAGCGGGTCGTCGAGGTGCAACGAGAAGACCAGGGCCCCGTCGACATGGCCACCGGCGAGGTAGCGGGCGACACGGGCGTGGTCGTCGCGGCCCTCGGTGAGCAGCAGCACCAACTGGTTGTCGTGGGCCGTCAGTTCCTTGCTGATACCGCGGAGCTGGAGCGCGAAGAAGGGGTCGGCGAAGACCCGGGTCTCCGGTTCGGCGATGACCACGGCGACCGCGTCGTGCCGCTTCGTCACCAGGCTGCGCGCCGCCTGGTTGGGGACGTACCCGAGCTCCTCCACGGCCCGCCGGACCCGCTCGACGAGCGGCTCGCGGACGCCGTCCCCGCCGTTGACGACTCGCGACACGGTCGCCCGGGAGACCCCGGCCCGCGCGGCCACGGCCTCCAGCGTGGGGCGCGACGCTGTCTCGGTCACTTCGGGGCTCCTCCTGGCCGGCTGCGGCTCAGGATAACTCCGGGGGACGGCCGGGGTGAGAGCGCTCTCCGACCTCGGTCCCTCAGTGCTCGTGCGCGTCGCCGGTCTCGTCCGGCTCGAGAGACTCGTGCGACTCGTGCGGCTCATGCGGTTCGTAGCCCGGGATCGTGCCGTCGGGCTTCTTCACCAGGAACAGTCCGACCATCCCCATGTCGGAGTGGCTCTGCACATGGCAGTGGTACATCCACGCGCCGGCGCCCACCCCCTCCCCCGCGATCACCTGGAAGCCGAAGGAGTCGGCCGGGCCCACGATCTTGTTGTCGACGACCTGGCTGGGGTCGTCGGGGCCGGTGAGCAGGCCGGTGCGGTTGTCGGCCCAGCGATGACCGTGCATATGGAAGGTGTGGTAGTACTCGCCGTGCGTGATCATCACGAACTCGACCCGATCGCCCACCGTCGCCTCGAAGTCGGGTCCCGAGTGGGCGGGTCTGTTGTTGATCGTCATGTCGTTGAAGACGATCGTGTGGGTGGCGTCGGGCAGGATGTCGCCCTTGCGCCGGACGATCACCGGCCCGTACAGGCCCTTGCGGATGCCACCGGTGCCGTGTTCCGTTCCGACGACGTGGTCGTGGTAGTGCCAGTAGCCCGCGCTGCCCGCCCGCCAGGTGCCGTCGGCGCGGCGACCGGGGGCGTGGGTGCGCCAGGTGTAGGTGCGCGTACCGCCGGGCTCGATGTCACTCCTGTTCAACTTCGTTCCGTCGCTGGAGATTTCGTAGTCCAGACCGTGGACGTGCAGACTCGCCGTCACGTCCAGGGTGTTCTCCACCTCGATGTGGACGGTGTCGCCCTCGTTGACCTCGATCAGCGGCCCGGGGATGGTCGCCTTCCCCTTCTCGAAGCCGTAGCCGAGTTGTCCGTCGGCGAGCTTCTCCGCGTACAACTTGAGGTGCCTGACCGCTCCGCCCGCCGGCGCGGTCTTCGCCGGTCCGTCGGCGCTCACCGCCCTCGGCCCCAAGGACAACGATGTCGCGGCGGCGGCGCCGCCCAGCAGTACCCGGCGGTTGAACCCGCGTCTGTCCATGCCGAACTCCCCACCCTGGTACGGAATTTGCGACGATGAAGAAGACGAGCCTGTGATGAACCTGTGAGACGGTACCGGTCGTTCCGCCGTTTCTCCACACCCAGGACAAAGTTCGTGCCATTGCGGTCATAGGTATTGGCGAGTCATACACATGGGGTCTAGCTTCCTTGGCGCTGTCGCTGTGACCGAGGAGGTGCCCATGCACTTACGAGGGTTGAGTACGAGAGGACGAATCCGGGTGACCGCCGTGGCGTGCGCAACGCTCGTCGCCGGCCTGCTGTCCGCGCCGGCCGCGGGCGCGCGCCCGGCCCCGGAGCCACCCCTGACAACGATGTCCATCAAGTCGCCGCCGGGCGGCGCCAATGTACGGGTGCTGATCTTCCACGGGTCGGCCGCGGCCGGGGACGAGTCACCGGTCGTCAACGCCGGTATCGAGGCCATCGAACGGATCGGCCTGTCCGGGCCGGCGGACCAGCGCTTCGAGGTCGAGGCCACGGACGACGCCTCGGTCTTCACCAGCGGGACGAGGCTGGGCAGTTACAACGCGGTCGTGTTCCTGACCGGGGGCGGTGACGTCCTCGACCCGGAACAGGAAGCGGGTCTGGAGGCCTACATGGAGGCCGGCGGCGGATTCCTCGGCGTCCACGACGCGGCCCGCGCGGAGCCGTACTCGGACTGGTTCACCGGTCTGATCGGCGCCCGTCCCGCCACGTCGAGCCCGACGGCCGTACAGCGGGCCACCGTCGAGGTCGGCGACCGGCGGCATCCGGCCACCGGGGGGCTGCCGCTGGAGTGGAAGCGCCCGGACCTGTGGCCGAACTGGGTGAAGAACCCGTCCGGCGAGGTGCACACCGTCGCCCGGGTGCGCGAGTCGACGTACCAGCCGGGTACCAGCGCCAACGGCGCTGACCATCCGGTGAGTTGGTGCCGCGACTACGACGGCGGCCGCTCCTTCTACACCGGCATGGGCGGCACGGTCTCGTCGTACGACGAGACGGACTTCCGTACGCATCTGCGCGGCGCCCTGCTCTGGACGTCCCGGCTGGTGCAGGCCGACTGCAAGGCCACCATCACCGGGAACTACAAGGCCGAGCGCCTGACCCCGGCCAACCAGCCCGGCCAGAACGACCAGATCGGTGAGCCGCACGGCCTGGTCACCGCGCCCGACGGCCGGGTTCTCTACATCGGGCGGGGCGGCGCCGACTCCTCCCGGCCGGTGATCACCGACTGGAACAACCCGGACGTGGGCAAGGGCAAGGGACAGATCCACGTCTACGACCCGGCGACCAAGAAGGTCACACTGGCCGGGGAACTGACGGTCTTCGGCAACAAGGGCGGCGGCGACGAGCTCGTCAAGGTCGAGGAAGGCCTCCTCGGTATCGAGCTCGATCCGCGCTTCGAGCAGAACGGCTGGGTGTACCTGCACTACACCCCTCACTCGGGCGTCAACCGTGACACCCGGATGGCCGAGCGGCGGGTCTCCCGCTTCACACTCGACCTCGCCACGAACCGGCTCGACCCAGGCAGCGAGAAGGTGCTGCTCAAGTGGCCGGTGCAGGTGCACAGTTGCTGTCACGCCGGGGGCGGACTTGCCTGGGACTCCAAGGGCAACCTGTACATCGCCACCGGTGACAACAACTCCAGCGGCTTCAGCGGCGGTTACTCCGGAAACAACCCGCAGCCGAACTTCAAGGGCGTCTCCTTCGCCGACGCGCGCCGTACGGCCGGAAACACCCACAACCTCAACGGCAAGATCCTGCGCATCCATCCGGAACCCGACGGGACGTACACACTTCCGGCGGGGAACCTGTTCACCGGCCGGGAGACCGACGAGGGCGGCGGCAAGACGCGCGGCGAGATCTATGTGATGGGCGTCCGCAACCCCGCGCGCATCTTCGTCGACCGCACCACCGACATCCTCTACGCGGGCTGGGTCGGCCCGGACGCGGGCGAGCCGTCGCCCGTCTGGGGACCGGCGAAGTACGACACGTTCGCCGTCATCACCCAGGCGAGCAACCGGGGTTGGCCGTACTGCATGGGCAACAAGCAGCCCTACCGGGACCGCAACCTGCCGGATCCGTCGCAGCCGCTGGGCTGGTACGACTGCGACCACCCGAAGAACGAGTCGCCGAACAACGACGGCCTGGTCAACCTGCCGCCGGTCACCGGCAACAACATCTGGTACTCACCCCAGGGCGGCGCACCGGACTACCCGCGCGATGCAAGCGGCATCCCCTCCTACCGGCAGGACCAGGCGACGTACCGGCTGCCGTGGCTCAAGGGCGGCGGGCAGGCGGCGATGAACGGCCCGGTCTACCGCTACGACGCCGCCGGCACGAGCACGGCCAAGTGGCCCGCGTACTGGGACGGCAAGTGGTTCGTCGGCGACTTCTACGACGCCGATCAGCCGCGCAACGCGGTGGTCATGGACCCGAGGACGCAAGGGTCGGGCGGTCTGCCGGTCCACTCGGAGTCACTGAAAAGAATCGTGCCGGTCGGCAATGACGGCATCAAGAACCTCATGGACTGGAAGTTCGGCCCGGACGGCGCCCTGTACGTCCTCGACTACGGCCGCGGCTTCTTCACCTCGGACGCCAAGTCGGCGCTGTGGAAGGTCACTTATAAGGGCGGCGGTCCGACACCGACCGCCGACGGGCTGGCGAGGGGGGCTCAGTGATACGGCGCACACGACAGACACGGCAACGAAGAATCTGGACGGCCCTGTTGGCCGCCGTGCTGATGATGCTCGGGCTTCAGGCGGCACCCACCGCGGCACAGTCCGAGCCGGCAGCCGCCGCCCAGGTGCTCACCTGGACCGCCGGCGACGACATCACCAAGTACGGTTCGGCACCGGCGACGGCGGTGGCGGGTCAGGCGACGATCGTCTTCGAGAACAGCGTGGCGACCGGCAACACCATGGGCATGCCGCACACGTTGACGTTCGCGACCAGCGACCCCGAGTTCAACGACGACGTCACGCTGAACATCCTGGCCAACCCGAACGACGACCTGGGCGGCCGGCACACCGCCGAGGTCACCCTGACCCCGGGGCGCTACTTCTACCACTGCACGATCCCCGGACACGGCCAGATGCAGGGCATTCTCGTGGTGACCGAGGGCGGCGGCGAGGACACGACACCGCCCGAGACGGCGGCGCAGGTCACCGGCACGCAGAACGCGCAGGGCGAGTACGTCGGCTCGGCGAGTGTCGCGATCGGGGCGACCGACGACGGCGGGTCGGGGGTCGACGGTATCCAGTATGCGGTCGGCACTGCGGGCGACTGGATCCCGTACACCGCACCGGTCGTCGTCGACCAGGTCGGCAGCCACCGGATCCGCTACCGGGCGTTCGACAAGGCCGGCAACGTCTCCGCGGAGAAGACCGCCGCGTTCACGGTCGTCGCCCGGCCCTCCGACGACACGACACCCCCGGACACCTCCGGGACGGTGAGCGGCGAGCAGAACCCCGACGGCACGTACATCGACATGGCGACCGTCACCGTGTCGGCCTCCGACACCGGATCCGGGGTCAACACCATCGAGTACACCGTCGGCTCCGGGGCCTGGCAGCCGTACACCGCGCCCGTGATGGTGCACCAGGTCGGCACCCACACCGTGCGGTACCGGGCCACCGACAAGGCGGGCAACGCGGCCGCCGAGAAGAGCGTCCGGTTCACCGTGGTCGCGGCGACCCCGCAGGACACCACACCACCGGTGACCGGCGTGACCGTCGAGGGCACGAAGAACTCCGGCGGGGCCTACGTCGGCAATGCCAAGGTGACCGTGAGCGCGACGGACGAACACGGGTCGGGTGTCGACCGGATCGAGTATTCACTCGACGGTGGACCGTACATCGCATACAGCATCCCGGTGGTGGTCGACCGCGCGGGCCCGCACACCCTCGTCTACCGCGCCACCGACAAGGCGGGCAACACCTCCACCGCCCGCACGGTGACCTTCACCGTGGTGTCGAGTCAGGTCCCGGCCCCCAACTGCCCCGAATACGACGAGCGGTTGACGGTGATCGTCGGCACGGTCGACTCGGGGGTGCCGAACCGGCTGACCGACAAGCGGTGCCGGATCAACGAGTTGATCGAGGACGAGAAGGAATGGACGTCCCACGCGCTGTTCCTCAAGCACGTGAAGACGGTCCTCGACGGGCTGTTCGGCGAGGGGGTCGTGGACCAGCGTGAGTACGACGCCGTCCAGGAGGCGGCGAGCCGGTCCGGGATCGGCAAGCCCGGCCAGACCGAGGGCTACCGCACGATCCTCGACGGCAGCGCGGGCTCGTTCGCGAAGTGGCAGCAGGTGGGCGGCGGATCGTTCGCGCAGAACGCCGACGGATCGATCACCAGCGGGACCACCCGTGAGGGCCTGGGCATGCTGTGGTTCCCCGAGCGCAAGTACGGCGACTTCTCGCTGAAGCTCCAGTGGCGCGACGACGCTCCGGGCACGGGCAACGCCAACTCCGGTGTGTTCGTGCGCTTCCCGTGGGTCCATGACCATGCCGAGGAGTCGCGACCGGAGTGGGTCGCCATCAAGTACGGGCACGAGGTGCAGGTACTGGACCGGCCGGACGGGGACATGTACAAGACCGGGTCGGTGTACGGCTTCGACCGGGTGGGACTCGCCGGCGCCGGCGTCACCCAGAAGGGGACCTGGAACGACTACGAGATCAGGGTGGTCGACCAGCACTACTCGGTCTACCGCAACGGCGTGCTGATCAACGAGTTCGACAACACCGGCGGCCAGGAGTTCTCCCCGCCGCGCGCGGACGACCCGGGCACGGACGGACGGCGTTTCGCCTCCGGTTACCTCGGGCTCCAGGTGCACGGCACGACGGACGTCGTCTCGTACCGGGACATCCGCATCAAGGAGTTGTGACAGCGGCCGTCCGGCCGGCGCCGGACGGTCGCGCTAGGACGCCCCGGGCCCGCCCGGGGCGTCCTCGTGCCGGGCCCGGCTCGGCTGCACCCGCTTCGGCTCTCCGGGCATCTTCGGGTACTCCGGCGGATACGGCAGATCGCCCAGGCCGTGGTCGTGTTCGTCGCGGCGGGCGAGTTCGAGAAGGGCCTCCAGGGAGAACGCGTGGTCGTCCATGTCGGCGTGCACATCGCCGAGTTCGGCGTACCGGGCCGGCATGGTCGCGAGGTCGAAGTCGCCGGGGTGGGCGTCGCCGACCTCCTCCCAGCGCAGCGGCGCCGAGACGGGCGCGTGCGGACGGGGACGTACGGAGTAGGCGGAGGCGATGGTGCGGTCGCGGGCGGTCTGGTTGTAGTCGATGAAGATGCGCTCGCCCCGCTCCTCCTTCCACCACTTGATCGTCACCCGCTCCGGCAGCCGCCGTTCCATCTCCCGGCCGACGGCGATGGCGGCGCGCCGGACCTGGGTGAAGGTCCAGCGGGGTTCGATCGGTACGAAGACGTGCAGGCCCCGGCCGCCGGAGGTCTTGGGCCACCCGCGCAGACCGCCGAACTCCTCGAGGACGGCGCGCAGTTCGTGGGCGGCGTGGACCGCGTCGTCGTAGTCGGTGCCGGGCTGCGGGTCGAGGTCGATGCGCAGTTCGTCGGGGCGGTCGACGTCGTCGCGGCGCACGGGCCAGGGGTGGAAGGTGAGCGTGCCGTACTGGGCGGCCCACAGGACGGCTGCCTCCTCGGTCGGGCACATCTCGTCGGCGCTGCGTCCGCTGGGGAAGGTGATGTGTGCGGTCGGGATCCAGTCGGGCATGTTCTTCGGCGCCCGCTTCTGGAAGAAGGACTCGCCTCCCACGCCGTCCGGGTACCGCTCCAGGGTGGTGGGGCGGTTGCGCAGGGCGCGCAGGATGCCGGGGGCGACCGCCTGGTAGTAGCGGGCGAGGTCCAGCTTGGTGAAGCCGCGCTCCGGAAAGAAGACCTTGTCGGGGCTGGACAGCCGTACCGTCCGGCCGGCCACTTCCAGTTCCACCGCATCGCCCATGCGAGCCACGGTAGACACACCTCCGACAGCTCGCATCAGCTCGCGGACGCCCGTACGCCGGACGGTCCGCACACCGGGCGGTCCCCGCTGTCCTCGCGCAGAATCGGAGCATGGATCTGCCGGTGATGCCGCCCGTGAAGCCGATGCTCGCCAAGTCGGTGGCGGCGATTCCGCCGGGCATGCAGTACGAGGCGAAGTGGGACGGTTTCCGGGCGATCGTGTTCCGCGACGGTGCCGAGATCGAGTTGGGCAGCCGCACCGGAAAGCCGTTGACCAGGTATTTTCCGGAGCTGGTGGAGGCGTTGCGGGAACGGGTGCCGCAGCGGTGTGTGCTGGACGGGGAGATCGTGATCGCCCGGGAGGGGCGGCTCGACTTCGACGCCCTCACGGAGCGCATCCATCCGGCGGATTCCCGGGTGCGCACGCTCGCCGAACGGACCCCGGCGTCGTTCGTCGCCTTCGACCTGCTGGCGCTCGACGACCGGTCGCTCCTGGACGTGCCGCTGAGCGACCGGCGTGAGCTGCTGACCGGGGCGCTCGCCGGGGTGCCGGCGCCCGTGCACGTGGCGCCGGCGACGACCGACGCCGAGGTGGCGCAGCGGTGGTTCGAGGAGTACGAGGGGGCGGGCCTGGACGGGGTGATCGCGAAGCCGCTCACCCTGCGCTACCGCCAGGACGAGCGCGCCATGTTCAAGGTCAAGCACGAGCGCACCGCGGACGTCGTCGTCGCCGGATACCGCTTCCACAAGAGCGGGCCGGTGGTGGGGTCGCTGCTGCTGGGCCTGTACGACGACCGGGGCGCCCTCCAGCACGTCGGCGTGTCGGCCGCCTTTTCCATGAAACGCCGGGCGGAGCTGATCGAGGAGCTGGAGCCGCTGCGCATGGAGGACGCGGCGGGCCATCCGTGGGCGGCCTGGGCGGAGGAGGCCGCGCACGAGACGGCACGGCTGCCCGGGGCGCCGAGCCGCTGGTCGGGCAAGAAGGACCTGTCCTGGGTGCCGTTGCGGCCCGAGCGGGTGGTCGAGGTGGCGTACGACCACATGGAGAACGGGGCACGGTTCCGGCACACCGCCCGCTTCCGCCGCTGGCGCCCCGACCGCACGCCGGACAGCTGCACGTACGCGCAACTGGAGGAACCGGTGCGCTACGACCTGGCGGAGATCCTCGGGGCGCCGCCCGCGACGTGATCCACAATCGGTTTCGGGAGCAGAGCTTGATCCGCAACCGGTTTCAGGCGCACCCTGATCCGCAACCGGTTGCAGGCGCAACCCGATCCACAATCGGTTTCAGGCGGCAACCTGATCCGTAAGCGGTTTCAGGCGGCAACCTGATCCGTAAGCGGTTTCGCACTCACCCCTGATCCGGAACCGTTTTCACGGTTCACGGTTCACGGTGTCATCAGGACCTTCACCGCGCCGTCCTGCTTGTGCTGGAACATCTCGTACGCGTGCGGGGCGTCCGACAGCGGCAGGCGGTGGGTGGCGAAGTCGTCGACGCCGAGCGGGTCCTCGTCGGTGAGGTACGGCAGGATCTCGTCGCTCCACCGGCGCACATTGGCCTGTCCCATGCGGATCTGGAGCTGCTTGTCGAACATGGTGAGCATCGGCAGCGGGTCGGCCATGCCGCCGTAGACGCCGACGAGGGACAGGGTGCCGCCGCGGCGCACCAGCTCGATGGCGGTGTGCAGGGCGGCGAGCCGGTCGACGCTGAAGCGTTCCGCGAGCGGGCCGCTCAGTTTCCGCGGCAGCAGGGCGGAGGCGTTCTGGATCATACGGGCGGCCGCGCTGCCGTGCGCCTCGGTACCGACGGCGTCGATCACGGCGTCCGGGCCTCGACCGTCGGTCTCGTCGCGGATCGCGGCGACGAGCTCCTTCTCGCTGTCGAAGCTGCGGAGGTCGTACGTCTCCACGCCCCGCGCGCGGGCCCGGCGCAGCCGGTCGCCGACCAGGTCCACGCCGAACACCCGGCCCGCGCCGCGCACCTGGGCGATACGGCAGGCCATGTCACCGATGGGGCCGAGGCCGAGCACCGCGACGGTGCCGCCCTGGGGAATGTCGGCGTAGGCGACCGCCTGCCAGGCGGTGGGCAGGACGTCGGAGAGGTACACGAAGCGGTCGTCGGGCGGCCCCTCCGGCACCTTGATGGGGCCGAACTGGGCCTGCGGTACCCGCAGATACTCGGCCTGGGCGCCGGGCACCGCCCCGTACAGGCGGGTGTAGCCGAACAGGGCCGCGCCCATGCCCTCGCCGGTGACCTGGGTCGTCTCGCACTGGGTGGGCAACGCGCTCAGGCACATCCAGCAGTTGCCGCAGGCGATCTGGAAGGGCACCACGACCCGGTCGCCGGCCCGGAGGTCGGGCACACCTGCGCCGACCTCCTCGACGATGCCCATGGGCTCGTGGCCGAGGATGTCGCCCGGGGTCATGAAGGGGGTGAGCACCTCGTACAGGTGCAGGTCGGAGCCGCACAGGCCGGTGGACGTGATGCGGATGACGGCATCCGTCGGTTCCTGGATCGTCGGGTCTGGCACGGTGTCCACCCGTACGTCCCGCTTGCCCTGCCAGGTCACAGCCTTCATCGCGCCGCGCTCCCTTCGCCGACCGGTGCGTCCCGGCTGGTCCGGGGGTACCGGGTCCTGGCTGCGCCCCGGGTACCCGACCGCCCGGCCGCGAACCACGACGCCCACGGCCCACAGCCCGCACAGCCCGCGGCCCGCAGCCCGCAGCCCGCAGCCCGCAGCCCGCAGCCACGCATAGCCACTCTCGAACGGACGAGCGCACAATCGAGACACGAGACGGGGGTGGCCATGACAGGCACGAATCGTTCGAGACGCCCGATACATCCGATACATCCGATACATCCGAGATACCCAAGGCGTCCGGGACACCCGGCGTGCGCGATGCGGACCGGACCCTCCGCGGTGGCCGCGGCGCTGCTGACCGCCCTGCTGGCGATCGCCCTCGCGGCGGGCTGCACGACGACCCGCGAGCCACCGACGAACGACGACGGCCGGAGCGCGTCGCAGAAGCCGAGCCCGAGCGGTAGCACCAGCCCCACCGCCGTCGCCGGCTCCGTACTCGCCGTGAAGATCGACAACGCCCCCGGCGCCCGGCCGCAGACCGGCCTCGACTCCGCGGACATCGTCTACGTCGAGCAGGTCGAGGGCGGGCTGAGCCGACTGATGGCCGTGTACGCGACCAGGGTGCCGAAGGCCGTCGGTCCCGTGCGCAGTGCCCGCGAGTCCGATCTGGAGCTGCTGGGCCAGTTCGAGCGGCCGGTGCTGGCGTTCTCCGGGGCTCAGGGCAAGCTGCTGCCGCTGATCGACCGGGCGCCGCTGGACGCCGTCACGCCCGAGGACGCGGCCGGCGACGGGGCCTACTACCGGGGCACGGACCGGGCCGCGCCGCACAACCTCTATCTGCGCCCGAGTCGCCTGCTGCCCTCCGCGCCGGGCTCCGCCGCGCTGACCACCGGGTTCCGCTACGGCACCGCGCCCTCCGGCGGTACGGCGCAGGCCTCGCTCACCGTGCGCTACCCGGCGGCCCGTTTCTCCTTCAGCTGGTCGGCGAGCCGGTCGCGCTGGCTGGTCTCGACGGACGGCGCGCCGACGGTGACGGACGGCGGGCAACGGGTGGCCCCGGCCACGGTGGTCGTGCAGTACGTGAAGGTGCGCGCGTCGGGATTCCACGACTTCCTCGGCAACAACACGCCGTACACCGAGACGGTGGGCTCGGGAAAGGCGCGGGTGCTGCGGGACGGACGGGTCCACGACGTGAACTGGAAGCGGGCGACGGCCACGGACGGCACGGACTTCACGACCGCCGACGGCACCCCGGTCGCCTTCGCCGAGGGCCAGGTGTGGGTGGTGTTCGCGCAGGCACCCTGATGTCGCGCAAGCACCTGCCGCGGGGACACCCTGATGCCGCGTGGCCCGATCGCGCTCAGGCTCGCGCCCTGATCAGGACGGCGCGACCAGGGGCTCCCCCGGGTTGCGCAGCCCCTCCGCCGCGTCCGAGACGCGCTGGATGAGCTCGAGGAACAGAGTCTGTTCCGCGGCCGAGAGCGGAGACAGGAAGACCTGGTTCATCCGGGCCGTGCGCACGGTCAGCCTGCGGTGGGTGCGCAGCCCCTCGTCGGTGAGCCCCAGCAGGAAGCGACGCCCGTCCTGCGGGTCGCGGACCTTGTCGAGCAGCTCCCGGCGGATGAGCCTGCTGATCACCTCGGCGATCGTGGAGCGGTCGAGCCCCACCCGCTCCCCCACCGTGCGCTGATCGAGACCCGGCTCGGCGACGAGCGCGTTGAGGACCGCGAACTGCGGCGAGGTGATCTCCTCGGAGACCATCGTGTTCCACAGCAGGTAGTGCGCCTGCTGGAGCCGCCGGGCCAGGTGCCCGGGGTGGCTGGTGAGATCCACCGCGGCCATGTGCGCTCCTCAGCATGAGATTTCGTCGGTGCACTGAACGATACCGCGTGCGACCGACCTGGTCTTGTGCCTTAGTGACCCTTGTCAGACCTCCGGCCTGGGGTCTTGACTGCTCCACTCTGCGGTGGCAGCGTGTGGGAAACCTCGGAGAAATAATCAGTGCCCTGATTAATTGACGGCCGGGGACGCGCGGAAGAGATGGGGCTTCACGGATGGACAAGGTGGTCGCCACGGCCCTGGAGGCGGTGGCCGACGTGCCGGACGGCGCGTCTCTGGCAGTGGGTGGATTCGGACTGAGCGGCGTGCCGAACGTCCTCATCCAGGCGCTGTACGAGCGGGGCGTCGCCGGACTGTCGGTGGTCTCCAACAACTGCGGCGCGATGGAGTCGGGCCTCGCGGTGCTGCTCGCGGCCGGGCGGATCGCCCGGGTAACCGGTTCCTACATCGGCGCGAACAAGGAGTTCGCCCGCCAGTACCTGTCCGGCGAGCTCGAGGTCGAGATGATCCCGCAGGGCACGCTGGCCGAGCGGCTGCGGGCCGGCGGCGCCGGGATCCCCGCCTTCTACACCCCCGCGGGCGTGGGCACCCAGGTCGCCGAGGGCGGGCTGCCGTGGCGTTACGACGGCGAGGGCGGCGTCGCCCTGGCCTCGCCGCCGAAGGAGGTCCGGGAGTTCGACGGCGCGGAGTATGTGCTGGAGCACGGTATCCGTACCGACTTCGCGCTGGTCAGGGCGGCGAAGGGCGATCGGCACGGCAACCTGGTGTTCAACAAGTCCGCCCGTAACTTCAACCCGCTGTCCGCGATGGCCGGACGGATCACGATCGCCGAGGTCGAGGAGCTCGTCGAGCCCGGGGAGATCGACCCGGACGCGGTCCATCTGCCGGGCATCTTCGTGCAGCGCGTGATCGCGCTGACCCCGGAGCAGGCGGCGGACAAGAGGATCGAGCAGCGGACGGTCTCCGCGCCCGCGGCAGAGGGAACGGTGAGCGACTGATGGCCTGGACACGTGAGGAGATGGCCGCCCGCGCCGCGCGCGAGCTGCGGGACGGCCAGTACGTCAATCTCGGCATCGGACTGCCGACCCTGATCCCCAACTACCTCCCGGCGGACGTCGAGGTGGTGCTGGAGAGCGAGAACGGCATCCTGGGCACCGGCCCCTATCCCACCGAGGACGCCGTCGACCCGGACCTGATCAACGCCGGCAAGGAGACCGTGACGGTCCTGCCGGGCGCGTCCTTCTTCGACTCGGCACTGTCCTTCGGCATGATCCGCGGCGGGCACATCGACGTCGCCGTGCTCGGCGCGATGCAGGTGTCCGAGCGCGGCGACCTGGCGAACTGGGCGATCCCCGGCAAGCTGATCACCGGGATCGGCGGGGCGATGGACCTGGTGCACGGCGCCCGCACGGTCATCGTCGTCATGACCCACACCGCCAAGGACGGCAGCCCCAAGATCCTCACGGACTGCGCGCTGCCCCTGACCGGGAAGGCGTGTGTGAACCGGATCATCACCGACCTGGGTGTCCTCGACGTCACCGAGGAGGGGCTGGTGCTGGTGGAGACCGCGCCGGGCGTCACCGCCGAGGAGATCGTGACGAAGACGGCCGCCAAGGTCCGTCTCGCCGAGGAGGTCCAGTCATGAGCAACGGTTTCAGGACCGTTTACATCGTCGACGCGGTCCGCACCCCGATCGGCCGCTACAACGGCGCTCTGGCCTCGGTGCGCCCGGACGACCTCGCCGCGCACGCCATCCGTGAACTCGTCGCCCGTACACCCGCGTTGGACCCCTCCCGCATCGAGGACGTGTACTTCGGCAACGCCAACGGGGCTGGCGAGGAGAACCGCAACGTCGGCCGTATGGGCGCGCTGCTCGCGGGCCTGCCCACCTCCGTGCCGGGTGTCACCGTCAACCGGCTGTGCGCCTCCGGTCTCGAGGCGGTCATCCAGGCGGCCCGCGCGATCGCGGTCGGCGACGCCTCCGTCGCCGTCGCCGGCGGTGTGGAGTCGATGACCCGCGCGCCGTATGTGCTGCCGAAGTCGGACCGGGCGTTCCCCGCCGGGCACTCCGAGCTGTACTCGACGACGCTGGGCTGGCGGATGGTCAATCCGCGGATGGACCCGCAGTGGACGATCCCGCTGGGCGAGTCGGCCGAGCTGATCGCCGACAAGCACAAGATCGGCCGCGAACAGCAGGACGAGTTCGCCCTCGCCAGCCACCGCAAGGCCGCCGCGGCCCAGCAGTCGGGCCTGTTCGACGCCGAGCTCGCGCCCGTGTCGATCCCGCGCCGCAAGGGCGACCCGGTCGTGTTCGGCGCCGACGAGTGCGTACGGCCGGACGCCTCACTGGAGGCGATGGCCACGCTCAGGCCGTCGTTCCGCACGGAGGACGGGACCGTGACCGCGGGCAACGCCTCGCCGCTGAACGACGGCGCCGCGGCCCTGCTGCTCGTGGACGAGGAGGGGTTGAGGGCGACCGGACGTGAGCCGCTCGCCCGCGTCAGTGCCACCGGGGTCTCCGCGATCGACCCGCAGTACTTCGGGCTCGCCCCCGTCGAGGCCGTCAACCGCGCGCTCGCCAAGGCGGGCAGGGGATTCGCCGATCTGTCGGTGCTCGAGCTGAACGAGGCCTTCGCGGCCCAGGTGCTCGGCTGTGTGGCCGAGTGGCCCGAGTTCGACCCGGCGGTCCTCAACCCGCAGGGCGGCGCGATCGCCCTCGGTCATCCGCTCGGCGCCTCCGGTGCCCGTCTCGCCGGCACGGTCGCCCACCAGCTCGCCCGTCGGGGCGGCGGCGTCGGGGTCGCCACCCTCTGCATCGGCGTGGGGCAGGGCCTCGCCCTCGTCCTCGAACGATAAGAAACCCAGGAACCCCCATGACTCTCACGCAAGCCGACATCGACCAGGAGATCGCGGCCGAGCACGCCGCGTACGAGAAGCGGATCGCCGACGGCCAGCCGGTCGAGCACCAGCCGCGCCGCGACTACGCGCCGTACCGCTCCTCCGTCCTGCGCCACCCGAAACAGCCGCCGGTCGCCATCGACGTCAGCAAGGACCCGGAGCTGGTGGAGCTGGCCTCCCCCGCTTTCGGCGAACGGGACATCACCGAGATCGACAACGACCTCACCCGGCAGCACAACGGCGAGCCGATCGGTGAACGGATCACCGTTTCCGGCCGGTTGCTGGACCGCGACGGGCGTCCGGTCCGCGGTCAGCTGGTCGAGATCTGGCAGGCCAACTCGGCGGGCCGCTACGCCCACCAGCGCGAGCAGCACGACGCCCCGCTGGACCCGAACTTCACGGGTGTCGGCCGCACGCTGACGGACGACAGCGGTTTCTACCGCTTCACCACCGTGCAGCCGGGCCCCTATCCGTGGCGTCAGCACGTCAACGCCTGGCGGCCGGCCCACATCCACTTCTCGCTCTTCGGCACGGCGTTCACCCAGCGGCTGGTGACGCAGATGTACTTCCCGAGCGACCCGCTCTTCCCGTACGACCCGATCATCCAGTCGGTGACGGACGACGCGGCCCGGCAGCGGCTGGTCGCCACGTACGACCACAGCCTGTCGGTGCCGGAGTTCTCGATGGGCTACCACTGGGACATCGTGCTCGACGGGCCGCACGCCACCTGGATCGAAGAAGGACGCTGACCTGCCATGACGAAGATCGACACGAGCCGTCCGGAGACCGTGCTCCCCACCCCGTCGCACACGGTCGGCCCGTTCTACGGCCATGCCCTGCCGTTCCCCGGCGGCGGTGACATCGCCCCGCTCGGCCACCCGGACACGATCGCGCTCCAGGGCTACGTGTACGACGGGGACGGCAACCCGTTGCCGGACGCGTTTCTGGAGCTGTGGGGCGCGGACCCCGAGGGCAACCTGCCGCAGGTGGACGGCTCGATGCGGCGCGACCCGTCGAGCGGTGGTTTCCTCGGCCGCAACGGCGTGGAGTTCACCGGGTGGGGCCGCATCCAGACGGATGCCAACGGTCACTGGTCGGCGCGGACGCTGCGGCCCGGCGCGCGTGGGCACAGCGCCCCGTACCTGAGCGTCTGTGTGTTCGCCCGCGGGCTGCTGGTGCACCTGTTCACCCGGATCTACCTGCCGGACGACGAGACCGCGCTGACCGCCGACCCGCTGCTGACGCGGGTGGACCCGGCGCGGCGCGACACGCTCATCGCCACGCGGGGCGAGCTGGGGACCTACCGTTTCGACATCCGCCTTCAGGGCGAAGGCGAGACGGTCTTCCTGGAGTTCCAGTGACAACTGCGCACCACGACGCCGGTCTGCTAGCCCCCGGGTGGACCGGCTCCCCCGCCGCCGCCGCGACGGGCGACAGTGCCTATCTGCGGGCGCTGCTCGACGCGGAGGCCGCGCTGACCCGTGCCCAGGAGGCGCTGGGGCTGGCCCCGCAGGGCGCCGGAGCGGCGGTCACCTCGGTGGCCGACGACGGCGAGTTCGACGTGCGTTCCCTCGCCGGGCGGGCGCGCGGCGGCGGGAACCCGGTGATCCCGCTGGTCGCCGATCTGACGAAGGCGGTCGGCGAGGAGTACGGCCCGTACGTCCACCGGGGCGCGACCAGCCAGGACATCATGGACACGGCGACGATGCTGGTCGCGGTGCGCACCCTCGGCCTCCTGCTGGCCGACCTCGACCGCGTCCAGCGGGCGCTGGCACGACTGGCCGCCGAGCACCGCGACACGCCGATGCCGGGCCGGACGCTCACCCAGCACGCCGTGCCGACGACCTTCGGGCTGAAGGCGGCCGGCTGGCGTTCGCTGGTGCTGGACGCGCGGGACCGGGTGACGGCGGTACGGGACTCGCTGCCCGCCCAACTCGGCGGCGCGGCCGGGACACTGGCGGCCTTCACGGCGTACGGCGCCACCGACGCGACCGCTCTGCCCGCCGCCTTCGCCCGTGAACTCGGGCTGCGGGCACCGTTGTTGCCGTGGCACACCCTGCGTACGCCGATCGCCGACCTGGCCGGCTGTCTGGCCCTCGCGGCGGGCGCGCTGGGGAAGGTCGCGACGGATGTGCTGACCCTCGCCCGCACCGAGATCGCCGAGGTGGCGGAGGGCAGTGGCGGCGGTTCCTCGGCCATGCCGCACAAGGCCAACCCGGTGCGGTCCACGCTGATCGCGGCCGCCGCCCGGCGCGCCCCGCAGCTCGCGGCCACGCTGTACGGGTCCCTGGCGGCGGAGGACGAGCGACCGGCCGGGGCGTGGCACGCCGAGTGGGAGCCGCTCAGGGAGCTGCTGCGACTGGCCGGCGGGGCCGCCCGGGACGCGGCCGAGCTGACCGAGGGGCTCCGGGTGGACGCGGACGCGATGCGGGCGCACCTCGATCTCACCCACGGGCTGATCGTCTCCGAGCGGCTGTCCGCCGCGCTGTCGGCCGTGCTCGGCCGTGCCCGCGCCAAGGAACTGCTCACCGAGCTCGCCCGGCGCACCTACGCGGAAGACCGTCCGCTGGGCGAACTCCTCGCCTCGGAGCCCGGCTTGAAGGACGTCGACCTCGGCGACCTCACCGATCCCGCCCGCTACACCGGCTCCGCCGGAAGCCTCACCGACCGTGCGCTGGAGCGACGTTGACCGAGAAACTGCTCAACCACCGTGCCGAGGGCCCGACTTCCGCTCCGGCGCTGCTGCTCGGCCCCTCGCTGGGCACCTCGTACGCCCTGTGGGACAAGGTCGCGCCGGAGCTGTCCGCCACGCACCGGGTGGTCCGCTGGGATCTGCCGGGGCACGGGGGCTCGGCGGCCGACCTGATCGGTCCCGGGGCCACCATGGGCGACCTCGCCGACCTGGTGCTGGCGCTGGCCGACTCGCTCGGCCTGGAGCGGTTCGCGTACGCCGGTGTGTCCCTGGGCGGCGCGGTGGGTCTGCATCTGGCGCTGCATCACCCGGAGCGGGTGTCGGCGCTGGCGGTCATCTGTTCGTCGGCCCACTTCAACGGGTCCAAGCCGTGGGAGGAGCGGGCCGCGCTGGTGCGCCGCGAGGGACTGGCGGGGCTCGCCGAGGGCGCGAACACCCGTTGGTTCACGCCCGGGTTCACCGTGCCGGGACTGGTCGCCGACCACCGCGACGCCGACCCGGAGGCCTACGCGGCGTGCTGTGACGCGCTGGGCGCCTTCGATCTGCGCGAGCGGCTGCCGGAGATCGCCGTACGGACCCTGCTGATCGCGGGGCGTCAGGATCCGGCGACGCCGCCGGCGCATCTGCGGGAGATCGCGGACGCGGTGCCGGGCGCCGCGCTGGTCGAGCTCCCGGGCGCCTCGCACCTCGCGCCCGCCGAGTGCCCCGAGGCCGTGCTGACCGTGCTGCGCACCCATCTCGACGGCGGGGCCAAGCGGGGCATGGAGGTGCGCCGTGAGGTGCTCGGGGACGCGCACGTGGACCGGGCGCAGGCCCGGCAGAGCGCGTTCACCGCGCGCTACCAGGACTTCATCTCCCGCTACGCCTGGGGCGAGATCTGGACCGACCCGACGCTCAGCCGCCGCGAGCGCAGCATGATCACGCTGACCGCGCTGGTGGCGCACGGCCACTACGACGAGCTGGCCATGCATGTGCGGGCGGCCCGGCGCAACGGGCTCACGCCCGAGGAGATCGGCGCCGTGCTGCTCCAGACGGCCGTCTACTGCGGGGTCCCGGCGGCGAACTCGGCGTTCGCGACGGCCCAGCGGGTGCTGGCCGAGGAGGACGGGACCGGCTGAGGCGCGTACGGCCGAGGGTGATCCTGCCGGTGGTAGCTCCAACGGCATCACCCGGAAACCGGTGTCCCGTGCCCGTGCCTACGGAACGTGTCCGGCGCGGGCGCGCGAGACGACGTGCGACCCGCAGGTTCGGGCGCGCCTCGCACGGCTCACCGAGGAGCTGTTGGGCGCCTGACGACGGATGCCCGCCCGACCCGGCGACGAGCCGCCGCGGGAGGCCGCCGGTGTCACCTCCACCGGCGGCCTGCCGCGGCTACCTCCGGGTCTGTCCAGGTACCAGGCCCACCTGCGGTGCGCCCATCCCCCGCAGTGCCTGCTGGGCCTTGTCCACCAGGCCGTCCGCTCCGCAGGAACGCGCCAGTGACAGGCCCCGGCCGAGTTCGGACGCCGAGCGGGAGAGGATGCCGTACTCGACACGGGCGGCCGCGTGTTCGTACTGGCAGGGCGAGGACTCCAGAAAGGTGACCGCCTGCTGGGCCAGCCGGACCGCGCGCTGGCCGGTCTCCAGGGCGGCGGCACAGCGCAGGGCCTCCCCGATCGCGGTGTCGGTGCCGAAGCGCTCGGCCTGACGACGGGCCTCGGAGACGAGCCGGTTCGCCCGGGCCGGATCCTCGGTGGCCAGCGCCCGGGCGAGTTCGACGGCCCAGGGGACCATCACCGGGTTGAGGTGGCCGCGCACGGCGGCCGCCTTCTCGGCCGCCTCCAGCTCGTTGATGCCGTCCTTGGCCCGGCCGACGGCCAGCAGCAGCCGGCCGCGCACCGAGCGGGGGTCGGGCAGCACGATCGTCGACGGGTACGGCGGGGCGAAACCGTACTGTTCGGCGGTCTCCCAGGCCTCGGCGACATGGCCGCGGGCGAGCAGCGTGTCGACGAGGTTGCAGGTGGCCGACCAGTACAGGGGCAGGCCGCGGCCGACGCGTTCGGCGACCCGCAGGGATTCCCTGAGGGACTCCTCCGCCTCCTTCAGACGGCCCCGGCGGCGCAGGCCCAGTCCGAGGTAGGCGTGGGCCAGCGCGAGGTGCCCGCCGCTCCAGCCGGCGGAGGTGTAGGCGCGCAGGGCCTCGTTGAAGAGGGCGTCGGCGCGGTCGAGCCGGTCGGTGTAGGCGTAGGAGCTGGCCAGCATCATCAGCAGTTCGATGCCCCACTCCTGGTCGGTCCAGCCGAGCCCGGGGGCGAGGCCGCCGTTGACGAGGGCGCGGTCGCAGAACTCGGCGACCTCCTCGGCGTTCTCTCCGTGGGTCATGGCGTCGAAGCCGCGCAGGATGAGCAGGGCGCGTTCGGCGTTGTCCCGGCCGGTACAGGTCGCGGCCAGCTCGGCGAGCCTCTCGGAGCGGCGCGGTGTGGTCGCCTCCCCGGCGTGCACGCCCTCCCACATGAACTGCACCGCCTGGAGCCGCAGCCGCGCGGGTCCGGGGGCGTGCCGGGCGGCCTCCGCCTCGACCGTGCGGACGGCCTCCTCCAGCTGGTCGTTGTGCAGGAGGGCCTGGGAGAGGCGGAAGACGGCGTCGACGCGCTCGGTGCCGTCGAGGCCCGGCAGGGCGAGTGCGGTGCGCAGATGGTCGATGGTCCTGGCGGGGGCGGTGAGGAGGGTGGCGCAGCCCAGTTCGTAGAGCACGTGCGCGTGGACCTCGGCGGCGGGCGGTTCGTGCAGGGCCCGTTCCAGACAGCGGCGGGCCGCGTCGGGGGCGCCGACGGCGAGGTGTTCGCGGGCGGCCTCGCGCAGTTGCTCGACGAGTTCCTCGTCCCCCTCCGCGTGCACCTGGAGCAGATGCCGGGAGGCGGCCGCGAGGCCCTTGCCGGCGTCGGTGACGACCTGGGCCGCGATGCCGTGCATCGCGGTGCGCAGGCCTCCGGGGATGGAGTCGTAGACGGCGGAGGCGATCAGCGGGTGGACGAACTCCAGGTCGCCGTCGCCCGCGGGGACGGCTCCGGGGACGGGTTCGGTGAGGATGCGGGCGTTGCGCAGCAGCTCGGCGCAGCGCGCCGCGTCGTCCCGGCCGAGTCCGGCGAGCAGGGCCGCCTGGTCGACGGAGATGTCCGCGCCGAGGATCGCGGCGGCCATGGCGAACTTGGTGGCGTCGACGCCCAGTTTCTCCAGGCGGTCGACGAGGCCGCCGCCGCGGGCGGCGCGGTTCAGCGCGCGCAGTTCGCCCGCCGAGGACTCGCTGGCCTCGAGTTCGCTGTCGCGGACCTTGGCGAGGAGTTCGACGGTCTCGTAGGGGTTGCCGTCGGTGACGGCCCACACCTCGCGGCAGAACGCGGCGTCGGCGTGCGGGCCGAGGGTGGCCCGGGTGAGGCCGGCGACCGCGGGCGGCGTCAGGGCGCTGAGGCTGGTGACGGCGGGGCCCGCGGCCAGGCCGATGGCTTCGAGGTGGCGGGCGGCGTCGCCCTTGACCTCGCCGGGCCTGCGGGCCACCACGACCAGGACGGAGAGTTCGTCGAGGCGTTCGACGAACGCGACGAGCCAGCGCAGGGTCTCCTGGTCGGCCCAGTGCGCGTCGTCGATCAACAGCACGAGCGGGTAGTCGCGCCTGGCCAGCCGGGTCACGGCGGCGACGAGGCCGTCGCACACGCCCTGCGGGTCGGCGTGGCCCTCGCCGGGTTCCAATATGCCGAGGGCGGGGCCGGCGATGTCGTACCAGTCGCCGAGGTACTCGCGGGCCTCCTCCGGGTGCAGGGACAGCAGGGTGGGCTGAAGCAACTGCCGTACCACGTTGAAGGGGACGGACCTCAGTGTCTCGCCGCCACGGGCCGACCAGACCGCGCAGCCGCGGCTCTCGGCGATACGGCGTGTCTCGGCCAACAACGCGGTCTTGCCGAATCCCGCCTCGCCCCGGAGCACCAGCAGGTGACCCGACGAGGACCGGTCGGCGCAGAGTGTCTCCACCGCCTCCGCGATGGCGGCGACCTCCCGCTCGCGCTCCCACAGGAAAGCCGAGGCGGCCGCCGCCGGCCTGACCTCCGTCATCCCGCTACCTCCCCAAGTCGCCCGAACGACGTACCGACGTCGAGCGTAGCCTTCCGGGGGCCCGCGCGGAGGGCGGTCCGGGCAGGTCCCGCCTCCACGGGTGACACGCGACGGTCCGGGACGCCCCGGCGGGCCTGCGGAAGTGGTCCCCTGGCGTCAACGGCGAGTGACGGGAACCGAATTGACGTCCAATTCACGCCAGCCGGGCGGCGGGGCGCCCGGAACGGATTTCAACAGAGTGCCCTCCCTCTCATCCGGCTTTCACCGACGCCTCATACGGTGGGGGCATGACGCAGGTGACTCCTCCCGGGTGGTATCCCGATCCGGGGCAGACAAGTGACGGTCCCGCCACCGAACGCTGGTGGGACGGCAAGGCATGGACGGACCAGACCCGCGCCGCGGGCTCGGCCGCCGTATGGGGTCCGCCGGCGCAGACCCCGGCGGACGGGTCGTACCCGGTGTATTTTGGGTATCCGGGGTATCCGGGGTATCCCGCGGCGCCGGCGGGCACGGGCCGGCGGCGCGGGCTGCGGACGGGCATAGCCGTCGCGGCGGCCGTGGCGGTCCTCGCCAGCATCGGGGTCGGCGTGTACGCGCTGGCCAAGGACGACGGCTCGGGCGGCGGCAGCGGCACGGCCCAGGGACCGGGCGGGCCCGGCGGCCAGGACGGCAGCGGCGGCCAGGGCGGGCCCTTCGGCGACTCCGGCGGTTCGGGCGGTTCGGGAGGTTCCGGGGGTTCGGGAGGTTCCGGGGGTTCGGGAGGTTCCGGGGGTTCGGGCGGGGCCTCGCCCTCGCCCGGTGAGTCCGAGGCGCCGAAGATCAAGAGCGGTTCGGTGACCGACGCGCTCAACGGGATCAGCATCCCCATCCCGGCCGGCTGGACCGGCCAGGAGCTGAGCGTGGGCGCGCAGCTCACCTCCGACTCCTCCTACAAGTGCCCCGGCGACACCTCCAAGACCTGCACCAAGGGGGGCGTGTACTCGGCGCCCGTCGAGGTGCTGGAGACCAAGGGCGAGACCGCCGAGGCGGTCGCGAAGGCGGACATCTCGGCCAACGCCGAGGAGTCCTACGGCGGCACGACGTACGGCGCGATCACCTCGCACCAGGTGCTCGCCTCCAAGGCGGTGACGGTGGCCGGGCAGAAGGGCTACCTGGTGCGCTGGAAGGCGGTCACGAGCAAGGGCGCGGACGGCTATGTCGAGTCGCTGGCGTTCCCGGCGCCCGCGGACACCAAGCGGCTGGTGGTGCTCCGCTTCGGGGTCGACGCCGATCAGAGCGTGTCGATCATCGACACCATCACCAAGGGCATCAAGGTGTCGACGGGCGGCGGCAGCGGACAGGACGTCTGACACGGTCGGCCGGGTGGGGCACCCCTCCGCTCAAGGGGGCCCACCCGGCCGGGTGGTGCGCGCCGCCCCCGTCCCCACGGTGCGGCGCGAGACAGGTCACCGTCCAGTCATCCCGTGGACGGCGGCCTGAGCCATGTGCTGATCTCTGTGTCGGTCTCTGTGTCGGTCTCTGCGTCGGTCGCTGTGTCGGTCGCTGTGTCGGTCGCTGTGTCGCTCTCTAGGTGAGGCCGAGCGCCGGCAGCACGGCGGCCTCCACGAAGCGGACCAGGTACTCCTGGTCGGCGTACTCCCCGTCGACGACGGGACGGGCGCGGATCACGCCGAACATCTGCGCCGGGACGTACTCCAGCGCCGGGTGATCGCGGGCGATCTCGCCGCGTTCGACCCCGCGCCGCAGGATCTCCCGCAGCGCCTCGATCTCGGGGGCGACGATCGCCTCCCGCAGCGCCAGCGCGAGGTCCTGGTCACCGGTGACGGCGTGACCCAGCGCCTGAAGCAGCTTGGTGTCGTGCGTGGACCAGCGGCCGGTGGCCCGCGCGGCCTCGCGCAGGTCCTCGGCGAGCGAGCCGGTGTCGATGCCGGTGAGCCGGGCCTGGCGGCGGGAGCGCAGGGCGGCCACGACGAACTGGGGCTTGGTCTTCCACTGCCGGTAGAGCGTGGACTTGCTGCACCGGGTGCTCGCGGCGATGCCCTCCATGGTGACGGCTTCGTAACCGCATTCACGGACCTGGTCGAGAACGGCGTCGAAGAACTCCTGCTCACGCTCGGGCGTGAGCTTGGAGCGGCTCGTGGCGGCGACCGACTCGGGTCCGTCCGCTGCCTGCGACGTCATCCGCCGTCCCCTCTTCTCTTCCGTCTCTGGAGCTTGCCTCGAGGCCCCTGCGAGAGCCTCTGTCCAGTGTGGCGCACATCAATCGATACGCCAGTGTACCGGTACGCACGCGTATCGGTACACTGGCGTATCGGTACGACATCGTATCGATGGTGTATGCACGAGTCACGAGCGCGGCAGCACCACCCACACGCACCACCGTCAGTGAAGGGGCCGGGGGATGAATGCCCGCACCGAGCCTGGGGAAGCGGAGCCGGTCACGCCGGCGCGGCCGCCCATAGTCCGAGAGCTCCTGCTGGTCGCAGGACTCTTCCTCGTCTACAAGCTCGGCCGGCAGCTGGCCGCCGGCCACACCGGCGAGGCCTTCCGCAACGCACACGACGTGTGGCACGTCGAACGCCTGCTCCGGCTGCCCCAGGAAGGCTCCGTGCAGGCCCTGCTGCTGCACGGCGACTCCCTGGCCGAGGTCGCGAACACCTACTACGCGACCGTGCACTTCCCCGCCACCCTGGCCTTCCTGGTCTGGCTGTACCTGCGGCGCCCGGCCCACTACGTGTGGGCCCGCCGGGTGCTGGCCGCGGTCACCGCCGCCGCCCTGGTGCTGCATCTCGCCCTTCCGCTCGCCCCGCCGCGGATGCTGGCGGCGACGGGGCTGGTCGACACCGCGCGCGTGTACGGTCCGTCGGTGTACGGCCCGCCGCAGACGGACCATCTGTCGAACCAGTTCGCGGCGATGCCCTCGCTGCACTTCGGCTGGGCCCTGATGGTCGCGATCGGCCTCGTCGTCGCCACCCGGTCGCGGTGGCGGTGGCTGTGGCTGCTGCATCCGCTGCTGACCCCGCTGGTGATCGTGGGCACGGCGAACCACTACTGGCTCGACGCGATCGCGGCGGGCGCGCTGCTCGGCCTCGCGCTCGCGCTGATCCACGCCCCCCGGCGCACGGCCACGACGGCGGGACGCGGTACGCGCACCCTCGTCCCGGCCGAGGAGCCGGTCCTCGTGGGAGCGGGCCGATGAACGCCACCCTGGTCGCCGTCGTCCTGTCCCTCTTCTCGGCCGTCGCCTACGCGGCCGCCGCCGTCGCCCAGGAACGGCTGGCCTCCCGGCACCCCGGCACGGGTCTGCTGCGTCTGCTCGGCAACGGCGCCTGGTGGGGGTCGGTGGGGCTGAACGCCGCCGCCGCGCTGCTGCACGTGGTCGCCCTCAAGTACGGACCGCTCACCGTGGTGCAGCCGCTCGGCGCACTGACCCTGGTCGCGGCGGTGCCGATGGGCGCGCGGGTCGCCGGGCGCAAGGTCCGCGCCGCCGAGTGGCGGGGCACCGCCTTCACCCTGGCCGGCCTGGCCGCGATCCTGGTCACCGCGTCGGGTCCGGCTCCGGAGGACGTCCTGAGCGTGCCGGAGGCGGTGGCGGTGGCCGGAGCGACGGCGGCGCTCATCGGGCTGCTGGCCCGGCGCGGCGCCAAGCCGGGACTGCGGCACGCGACCGCGTCCGGCTTCGCCTCGGGAGTCGCCTCGGCGCTCACCCAGACCGTGACGGTGGCCGCGACGGACCGTTCGGGCCCGCTGCTCGGCGTGCAGGTGATCGGGGTGGCGCTGCTGGTCGCGGCCTTCGCGACGGCCGGGCTGCTGCTGTCGCAGACCGCCTACCGCGGTGGCCTCGGCGCACCGCTGGCGATGGTGACCCTGGCGAACCCGGTGGCCGCCGCGGCGATCGGCCTCGCGCTCCTGGGCGAACGCCTCCAGGGCGGGGCGGCGGGTGTGCTCCTGGCGCTGGCGGGAGCGGGCATCGCGGGCTGGGGTGTGGTGCTGCTGTCCCGGGCCGCGCCGGAACCCGGTGCCGTCGAGGACGAGGATCACCCCGTGGCGGCGGTGCTGGCCCTGAGCCCGGAGACGGCGTCGGCCGAACCGGCGCTGCTGCCCCGGCCGACGACCGGGCCGGAGCACCTCACCCCTCTGTGACCCGGTGCGGACAGGGTGGCACCCCGGGGAGTGCCACCCTGTCCGCGAAGGGCGTCAGCCCAGACCGCGCGCGTCCTGCTTGAGCGCGGTGTCCACGGTCAGGGCCGTGGCGACGACCAGGCTCAGCAGCGGCTCGGGCAACTGGTAGTGGACCTGGAGGACGTAGTTGTCCGCCGTGGTGAACATCGTCTTGGCGAGGCCTTCCCAGGTCTTGGTGATCCGGGCGACCTCGTTGTCGGCGTGGTCGACGATCGCGAAGTTCCAGGCCCGCCAGTTCTCCGCCTTGATCGCGCCGACCTGCCGGCCGTCCGCGTTGATGGCGAAGTTGATCTTCCCGAAGACGTTCTGCTGGACGATCTCACCGACCGGCTGCCCGTCGGGGCGCGTCACGACCACCCGCGACTTGAGGAACTTCGCGGGACGCGTCAGCAGCAGCACCGGCTGTCCGTGGACGTCGCGGATCTCCAGCTTGTGCGTCAGGTACTGGTCGATGCTGACGACGAAGCGCAGGATCTTGCGCAGCGCGCTCTGGCCGACCTGGACGACCGAGCCGAGCTGACCGCCCTGCTGGTCCATGACCTTGTACTCGTTGGTCAGTTCGATCAGCTTGGCCTTCTGGTTCACCACCAGCACCGGCTCGCTGAAGAGCGTGCCGCCGCCGGGGCCGCTCGCCGCGACCCCGGCCTGCTGCTGCACCTGGTGCTGGACCCGCCCGTCCGGCCCCGCCTGCTGGGGCACCTGCGGCGCGGGCCGACCCTTGCCGTCCGCGTGGGTGTGCTCGGTCCACTGGGTGCCGTCCCAGTAACGCAGGATCCGGTCCGCCCCGTGCGGGTCCGGATACCAGCCTGAAGGTGTGTTCGAATGCGTGGTCACCGGGGCACATTACCCCGAGCCCGCAGGGACCTGACCAGCCCCCACGATGCGGTGTTCACCGCGCATTTACCGTGGCAGCGGCCCAAGCGGGTCACTCCGTGACGATCGCCGGGTCGCTCACGCCGGGGCGGCCGTTCTCGACGTGTCCGGCGAACCGCCTGAGGAACGCCGGGTCGGCGCCGGACGTGACGGTGAGGTCGTACCACCGGCGGCTCGCCCGCAGGTCCAGGGTGCGCTTGAGCGATCCGCCGGGCCGCAGTTCGACGGTCGTGGGCCGCCCTCCGTAGCCGTCGGCCACCTTCAGCTCCACCGCGCCGTAGCCCCGGTGGGTGAAGGTCAGTTCGAGACCGTCGTCGACGTGCCGGGCGGTCACCTCGGCCCCGGCCGCCTTGCCCGCCCCCTTGAAGACGCGCAGGAATCCGTTCGGGCCGTGCACGGTCAGGTCGTGCGAGCCGCCCGAGTACGCCGAGTTCCAGGTGTCGGAGACGGTCGCGCCCGCCCCGGTGGTGTAGCTCCACGGTCCGTCGGCGCGGTTGCCGGAGGTGACCAGGAAGGCGGCGCCGGCCTTGGCCCCGGAGGCGAAGGCGAGGGTGAGGGTCCCCGCGGTCGGGTCCACCGAACCGTGCACGGCGGGCGCGTACGTGAGCGGGCGGGTGGGCCGCGAGCCGCGCTCCTGCTTCGGCAGGACGGGGCGGGCCGGCGGGATGGGCACGTAGTCCGGGTGGCGGTCCTTGTCCGGGGGCTCGTAGCCGTCGGTGTCCGGCAGGGCGACCGGCCGGGTGTCCGCGCGGGAGAAGTCGAACGCGGAGGTCAGATCGCCGCACACCGCGCGCCGCCACGGCGAGATGTTCGGCTCGTGGACACCGAAGCGGCGCTCCATGAACCGGATGACCGAGGTGTGGTCGAGCGTCTCGGAGCAGACGTAACCGCCCTTGCTCCAGGGCGAGACGACGAGCATGGGCACCCGCTGGCCGAGCCCGTAGGGGCCGGCGGTGTGGCCGCTGTCGCCCTTGAAGACGTCGAGTCCCACGTCGACCGTCGAGCGGCCCTGCGCGGCCGAGGCCGGCGGGAACGGCGGGAGCAGGTGGTCGAAGAAGCCGTCGTTCTCGTCGTAGGTGACGAACAGCGCCGTCTTCGCCCACACCTTCGGGTCGGAGGTGAGCGCGTCGAGGACCTGGGCGACGTACCAGGCGCCGTAGTTCGCGGGCCAGTTGGGGTGCTCGGTGAAGGCCTCGGGGGCGACGATCCAGGAGATCTGCGGCAGCCTGCCGCCCCTGACGTCCGCCTTCAGCTGCTCGAAGTACCCCTCGCCCGTGCGGGCGTCGGTACCGGTGCGCGCCTTGTCGTACAGCGGGTCGCCGGGCTGGGCGTTCTGGTACTGCTTGAAGTAGAGCAGCGAGTTGTCGCCGTAGTTGCCGCGGTAGGCGTCCTGGATCCAGCCCCAGCTGCCCTTCGCGTCCAGGCCGTCGCCGACGTCCTGGTAGATCTTCCAGGAGACGCCGGCCCGCTCCAGGCGCTCGGGGTACGTCGTCCAGCTGTAGCCGGCCTCGTCGTTGCCGAGGACCGGGCCGCCGCCCTTGCCGTCGTTGCCGGTGTGTCCGGTCCACAGGTAGTAGCGGTTGGGGTCGGTGGAGCCGATGAAGGAGCAGTGGTAGGCGTCGCAGACGGTGAAGGTGTCGGCGAGCGCGTAGTGGAAGGGGATGTCCTCGCGGGTCAGGTACGCCATCGTCGTGGCGCTCTTGGCGGGCACCCACTTGTCGTACCTGCCGCCGTCGAAGGCGGCATGGCCGTCGTTCCAGCCGTGCGGGAGGTCCTGGATGAAGGCGAGACCCAGGTCGTCGGCGTCCGGGTGGAACGGGAGGACGTCCTTGCCGGCGCCGTCCGCCTGGTGCCAGACCGACTTGCCGTTCGGGAGGGTGACCGGACGCGGGTCGCCGAAGCCCCTGACACCGCGCAGCTTGCCGAAGTAGTGGTCGAAGGAGCGGTTCTCCTGCATCAGGACGACGATGTGCTCGACATCCTCGATCGACCCCGTGCGGTGGTTCGCGGGCAGCGCGGCGGCACGTTCGATGCTGCCGGACAGAGCGGTGAACGCCGTGGTGGCGCCCGCGAGTTGAAGGAATCTGCGCCGGTTGACTTCGGGCATGGGTGAGGCACCTCTCGTACGGAAGGGGCTGCGCCTGCCGGTTCGTGACGCAATGCGCGCGCAAGGAGTGTTCCAAGGGCACCGAACGTCAGGGAAGGCCCGGATGACGCCGGTGTGAAAGTCGACGGTACGAGGGGTGTGCGACGGGCCAAGAGATCCCCAAGCCGCTCCGGACCGCCGACTCGGGGCCGGAAATCGGCGGTTGGCCGGGAACCCGCGCTACGCGCGTCCGCCGGGCGGCACGGAGGACGGCCCGGTACGACCGTTACGCGCCAAACCGTCCCGGCGCACCACCGAGCCGTCCGGCCCCTCGCGAGACATCCGATCCGTTGCGTCACACTGCCGTTACCGTGTGCTGACACAAGGCTCCTGACACGCCCACAGGTTCGTCACAGCGCCCTCACCCGGCACACACTTCCGGCCGAACGGCGGGCCGGCCGCCTCCGACGGGGCAGACGTCGCCAACGGGGCCTGCCTAGCCTCCCGGGCCATGCGATCACCTCTGATGAGACGCCTCGGCCTCACCGCGATCCTCGCCCTCGTCCTCGCCGTCTTCGGCCTGGCCCCCGGTGCGAGCGCGGCTCCCGCGACGGCCGAGCTGACGTTCGCCACCGACAGCGCCACCACCACGCCCGGCGGCACGGTGAACCTGTCGATGACGATCACCAACAACCACACCTACGACATCTGGTTCGTGTACCAGACGATCGACCCGACGTGGCTGACCACCCAGCGCCCCGACCTGAAGTACAGCTTCACCGGATGCAGCCTGGCCACGACCGCGGGCGCCACCCCCTGTTCCGGGACCGGTCCCGCCAATCTCGGCGCCAACTACGGGGCCACCGTCCCGCCCGGGCAGAGCCGCACCGTCACCCTGACGCTCCAGGTCGCCACCGACTCCGGCTGCAACGGCAACATCGGTTTCTACTCGTACTTCTACGCCGAGTTCAGCGACAGCACGAACCTCAGCGGCGGGCCGGTCTACACGCCCGAGACGCGCGTGCTCTGCGCCTGACAGCCGCCCGCGGCCGAGTTCGACCGTGGCGAGAGTGACCTGAAACCGGCCTGCGACCAGGCACGGACCACGGTATGGACCACTGACGGTGCGCCCGGCGGGCCCCAGCGGCTCGCCGGTGCGCCGCCAGGCCCCCGGACCAGCACACGGAGCCCGGGGGCCCAACCCGCCCCGCGTACCCCGTTGATGACGGAACGCCCAATTCGGTTCCGTTTCCGGCTTGTTGGACACCTATACTTTTCCGTCATGTTTCGCAACATGACCACGAAAGCTACACAGAGACCTCACTATGTTGACGCGACGGATGCGACGACGACTGGCTTCTGAGGGGGACGCCGGCGCCGCGCAAGGGGGTGCGTCCGCTCTGGCGGAGCCGTGATCACCCCTGCCCGGGGAGGGGACTTCACCGCATGAAGCGGACCACACGCACCACCGTGCTCACGGTGGGCGCGCTCATCGCCGCGCTGGGCCTGCCGGCCGGAGCGGCCCAGGCCGACGACACCGCCCCCCGCATCGACCTGCGGGTACTCGTGGTGAGCGACGGCGGACCGGCCACCGACGCCATCGCGGCGGAGCTGACCGCGGCCGGTACGCCGTACACGGAGGTCGACCTCACGCAGGCCGGCCGGCCCGTGATCGACGCCGGATTCCTCGCGGACACGGTGGACGGCCGGCCGCGTGCCAAGTTCCAGGCGGTCGTACTGCCCAACGACAACCCGTTCGCGGCCGGCTCCACCGAGATGACGGCGCTCGCGGCCTACGAGCAGACGTACGCCGTTCCCCAGGTCGACGCCTACACCTACGCGCGTCCGGAAGCCGGTCTCCAGTACCCGGTGTACGGCGGCTACTCGGGCAGTGTCGACGGCGTGCAGGCCGGGGTGACCGCCGCCGGCCAGGCGGGCCCGTTCGGATATCTCGACGGGGCGGTGCCCTTCGAGGACAACGACCCGGCCGTCGGCGAGAGTTACGCCTACCTCTCGACTCCCGCGGCGGGCGCGGACTTCACGTCGTACGTCGACGCACCGATCCCCGGGCAGTCGACGCGGGGCTCGCTGGTGGGCGAGTACCGGCACGACGGGCGGCGCGAGCTCGTCGTCACGTTCGTCTACAACCAGTACCAGCAGCAGTTCCGGCTGCTGGCCCGCGGCATCGTCGAGTGGATGACCGGCGGTGTGCACCTCGGCGCCTCCCGCAACTACTTCGCCGTGCACGTGGACGACGTGTTCGCCGCCGACGACCGCTGGAACTCCACCCTCAACTGCACACCCGGCGACGTCGACTGCACCGACCCGAACGCCACCCCCGACCCGATCCGCATGACGGCCGCGGACGTCGACTACGCCACCGCCTGGCAGACCGGCCACGACTTCACCCTCGACCTGGCCTACAACGGCGCCGGCAGCGTGGACCAGCGCGAGGACAACAACGGCGTCGACGCGCTCGCGGACAAGCTGATCGCGGACCGGAACAAGTTCCGCTGGATCAACCACACCTACACACACGCCTTCCTGGGCTGTGTGCAGGACACCGCGGTGGTGCCGTGGAAGTGCGCCACCAACGCCGACGGCTCCACCCGGTGGGTCAGCCGGACGGAGATATCCGACGAGATCGCGAACAACCGCGTCTTCGGGCAGACGGCCGGACTCCCCCTGGCCGACGACGAGTTGGTGACCGGCGAGCACTCGGGGCTGAAGGTGCTGCCGCAGCAGCCGACGGACAACCCCAACCTGGCCCTCGCCCTCACCGACAACGGCATCGGCTGGACCGGCTCGGACAACTCCCGTGACCCCGGCCCGCGTCAGGTCGGCTCCGCCACGACCGTGCCGCGCTATCCGATGAACGTCTTCTACAACGCGGGCCACGCGGCCGAGCAGGTCGACGAGTACAACTGGATCTACACCAGCCGCGCCCAGGGCGGCAGCGGCATCTGCGAGGACAACCCGGCCACCACCACCTGCCTCGCGGCGCCGCTGGACACCACCACCGGCTACGCCGACCACATCGTCCCGCTGGAGACGAAGATCGCCCTCGGGCATGTGCTGTCCAACGACCCCAAGCCGCACTTCATCCACCAGTCGAACCTGGCCGAGGACCGCATCGCCTACCCGGTGCTGAACGGTGTCCTGGACGGCTACGACGCGCTGTTCGCGGCCGACACCCCCGTGGTGAACCTGCGGATGAAGGACGTCGGCACCGAGCTGAAGCGCCGGGCCGCCTGGGCGGCCGCCCTCCAGGCCGGCTCGGTCACCGCCTACCGCATCGGTGACGTCGTCACCGTCGAGGCCCCCGCCGGGGTGGATGTGACCGCGACCGTGCCCACCGGCACCACACTGGCCGGCTCCGCCTTCGGGACCGCGTACGCGGGCGGGGCGTCCGGCTGGACGCCGTCCGCGGGCAGCGCGCTCGGTCTCACCCTGCCGGCGGCCGCGGCGGCTCCGGCCGCCGACGCCTCCGGCACCGCCACGGTCACGGTCACGGCCCCGGCGCCCGACACCCGTCTCCCCGCGGGCGTCACCGAGCAGGTCCCGTACACCGCGGACAACTGAGCGGCGCACCGACCCAGGGACCGACCGGCCGCGGTGCGCGGCCGGACCCCACCGGTGGGCCCCGACCCAGGGGCCCACCGGGCACGAACCACCCCACACCTCGGCCGTGGAGCCCATCGATGCACGTTCACGACGACGCGCGACGCCTCGGCGCAACGCGCGTCACCCTGCTCACCGAAGGCACCTATCCCCACAGTCACGGCGGCGTGAGTGTCTGGTGCGACCAGCTCGTCCAGGGCATGCCCGACATCGACTTCGACGTCATCGCCGTCACCGGCACCGGGCGCGAACCCGTCGTCTGGGAGCTGCCCGCCCATGTCTCGGGCGTCCTGTCCGTCCCCATGTGGGGCGCTCCGCCGGAAGGGCGGGCACCCCGGGGGCGGGCCCGGGGTCGACTGGCCGCCGCCTACGAACAGTTCCTGACCGCGCTGCTCGACCCGAGCGCCGAGGACGGGTTCGCTCCCGCCCTGTACGCGATGGCGCGGGCCGCGGCGGACGGGGCGCTGAGCCCGTTCCTGCGCGGCGACCGGGCCATCTCGATCCTGACCTCGGTGTGGAACCGGCCGGGCCTGGCCGTGCGCGAGGCCGGACCGACCCTGCACGACGCGGTGACCGCGACCGCCCTGCTGGAGCACGCCCTGCGTCCGCTGGCGGCACCGGCGCCGCGGACGGGGGTGGCGCACGCGGTCAGCGGCGGGGTCGCCGTCCTGCCGGGGCTCGCCGCGCTCGAACGGGACGGTGTGCCGCTGCTGCTGACCGAGCACGGCGTATATCTGCGGGAACGTTACCTCGGCTACCGCACCGCCCCTTACCGCTGGCCGGTGAAGTCGGTCGTCCTCGGCTTCTTCCGGCTGCTGGCGCAGGAGAGCTACCGCCGGGCCGCCCTGATCACCCCGGGCAACCGCTACAACCGGCTGTGGGAGGAGGAGGGCGGTGCCGACCCGGAGTCGATCCGCACGGTCTACAACGGTGTGGACCCGGCCGCCTTCCCGCCGGCCGGCCCCGAGCCCGAGGTGCTCACGCTCACCTGGGCGGGCCGGGTCGACCCGATCAAGGACCTGGAGACCCTGATCCGCGCCTTCTCCCTGGTCCGGGCGCAACTCCCCGACGTGCGGCTGCGATTGTTCGGCGGCACCCCGCGCGGCGGAGAGGCCTACCGGGAACGGTGCGAGGCGCTGGCGGCCGAGCTCGGGCACGCGGACGCCGTGACCTTCGAGGGCCGCGTGGACGACATCAAGGACGCCTACGCGGCCGGGAACGTCGTGATGCTGTCCAGCATCAGTGAGGGCTTCCCGTTCACGCTGATCGAAGCCATGTCGTGCGGACGGGCGACCGTCTCCACCGACGTGGGCGGGGTTCGGGAGGCCGTCGGCGACACCGGCCTCGTGGTGCCGCCGCGTGATCCGGCCGCGATGGCGCGGGCCGCGCTGGAACTGCTGGGCGCCGCGGAACGGCGGCGGGCGATGGGCGAGGCGGCGCGGCTGCGGGTGATCGAGCAGTTCACCCTGCGGCAGACGATCGACACGTTCCGCTCCATCTATCTCGAACTGCCCACGCTGGAGCGGGAGTCCGAGGTCGTGGCAGCCGTGCCCGAGACGCTCGCACCGGTCGGGACGGTGGCCGGATGAGCGGGCCGATATCCCTCGAACCGGGCGGCGCCGAACAGGACACGCTGGCGCTGCGGCTGGCCGACACCCGTCCGCCGCGCCGCCGCCCGCGCTGGGCCTTCGACGACGCCACCCTCGCGATCCGGCTGCCCCTGCGCGGCCCCGACGAGGAGGCGGTCAGCCGGCTCGCCGCCGAACTCGCCGACCGGGTCGGACCCGCCGTCCACCCGTACGAGGTGGCGGCGCTGCTGGAGGCGGAGGGTCTGTCCGCCGCTCTGATCAAGGAGCGGTACGGCCACCCGAGCCTCTTCTCGCTGGCCGCCGCGCTGTACGAACAGGTACCCCGCACCTTCCCCGAGCCCGCGCGGGCCGCCGACCCCTGGCGTCCGGACACGGTGCGCTGTCTGCTGCGGGGGGTGCTGTTCGCCCTGCCGGGCCTCGCCTACCTGCTCACCGCCCCGCTGTGGGACGCGGGCCGGTACACCCCGGTACTGATCGTGGCGGGCCTCCTCTCCTGGGCCTGGGGGCAGGCGCTCGGCCACCGCGCCCATCTGCGGATGGCGACCGGACGGCGGGAGGCGGCCCGTACGCTGCTGATCGGCGCGCCCCTGGGTGCGGTGGTGGCCACGGCGGCCGCGGCGGTGCCCGCCGGGGGCGGCCCGGTCACCCTGGTCGCGGCCGCGCAGTCGCTGTACCTGGCGGCCGCGGGGGTCCTGCTCGTGCTGGCCCGCGAGCGGCTGCTGCTGGCCGCGCTGACCCCGCTGATCGCCGGTACCGTCGTACTGCCGTGGTGGGAGCCGGGTTCCCTGCTGCGGGCCGGGCTGCCGCTGCTGGCGCTGCTGGCCACCCTCGCCGTCACCGGTCGGGTGCTGCTGGTCGCGCTGGGCGTCCCCGCGGTGCCCGGCGCGACCCGGCCGCGCCTGCTGTGGTCCCTGCCGTACGGCCTGTTCGGTCTCGCGGCCGGGGTGCTGGTGCTGCTGGAAGGAGACCGGGAGCCCTACGCGGTGATCGTGCTGACGGTGAGCATGGGGCCTGCGGAGTGGCTGCTGTACCGCTACCGCGGGCTGTCGGTCGCCGCGCTGCGCGCCACCGCCACCCCCGCCGGGTTCCTGCTGCGCTCGGCCGGCATCCTCGGCCTCTGTCTGCTCGCCTATCTGCTGCCCCTGGTGCCCGCGGCCCTGTACACCGGCGCCGAACCGGCCGCTCTGCTGTTCCTCGCGGCCGCCCTGTGGACCGCGCTCCTGCTCCAGGCGTTCGGCGCGGCCTGGCCGTCGGCCGGCATCTCGCTCGCCGCCGCCGCGGGAGCCGGGGCGGTCACGCTCTTCGGCCTGCCGCCCGGTCCGGCCCCGGCGCTGACCCTGTGCTGCGGCGCCGCCGCGCTGTGTCTGTCGGCGTGCGCGCTGCGGCTGCTCGGCCGCCCGGCGCCGCACGCCTGAGCACCCGCCTCCCCCGGGCGGCCCCGCCGCCCGGTTCCCCGCTCGTCGCACCCCCTACTTTCAACTGACCGGAAGGACACCCGAGTTGACCTCCGTACCGCTCGCCGCCGTCACCGGAGCCGAGGGTTTCATCGGCTCGCACCTCACCGAGGCGCTGGTCGCCTCCGGACACCGGGTGCGGGCCATGGCCCAGTACAACTCCTTCTCCTCGTACGGCTGGCTGGAGACCCTGCACCCGGACGTCCTCGACCAGGTGGAGATCGTCCTGGGCGACGTCCGTGACCCGGGCTCCGTACGCGGCCTGCTCGAAGGGGCCGACGTCGCCTACCACCTGGCCGCGCTGATCGCGATCCCGTACTCCTACCAGGCTCCCCACAGCTACGTGGACACCAATGTCACCGGCACCCTCAACGTGCTGGAGGCGGTGCGCGCGCTGGGCACGCCCCGGCTGGTGCACACCTCCACCAGCGAGACGTACGGCACCGCGCAGACCGTGCCGATCACCGAGGACCATCCCATCAACACCCAGTCCCCGTACGCCGCTTCGAAGGCGGGCGGGGACCGGCTGGCCGACAGCTACCACGCCAGCTTCGACACCCCGGTGGTGACGCTGCGGCCGTTCAACACCTTCGGGCCGCGGCAGTCGATGCGCGCGGTCATCCCGACCGTCATCGGCCAGGTGGCGGCCGGGGAACGGACGATCACCCTCGGAGACCTGCGTCCCACCCGGGACTTCACCTTCGTCAAGGACACCGCGCAGGCGTTCCTCTCGGTGGGCTCCGCGCCCGCCGGACAGGTGGTGGGCCGCACCTTCAACGCCGGGACCGGCGGGGAGATCTCGGTCGGTGACCTGGTCGCGCTGATCGGCAAGGTGATGGACACCTCGCTCGACGTCCGCGAGGACCCGGCCCGGGTGCGGCCCGCGAACTCCGAGGTGATGCGGCTGGTCGCGGACGCGAGCCGACTCGCCGCCGCCACCGGCTGGCAGCCCGCGCACACCCTGGAGGAAGGGCTCGCGGACACCGTGGACTTCTTCCGCGACCCGGCCAACCTGGCCCGCTACAAGACCGGCATCTACAACATCTGACTCCCGTCCGGCACGTCTGCGCACGCTCATCCACGAAGGAGGAACTCCATGCACGTAGTGATCCTGGCGGGAGGCAAGGGCGTTCGGCTGCGGCCCTACACCACCGCGCTGCCCAAGCCGCTCGTACCCATCGGCGACCAGCACGCCATCCTGGAGATCGTGCTGCGCCAGCTCGCCACGGCCGGCTTCACCAGCTGCACCATCGCCATCGGACACCTCGGCGAGATCATCCGCGCCTATGTCGGCGACGGCTCCCAGTGGGGCATGTCGATCGACTACGCCACAGAGGAGAGCCCGCTGGGCACCATGGGCCCGCTGCTCAACCTGCGCGAGCGGCTCCCCGAGACGTTCCTGGTGATGAACGGCGACATCCTCACCGACCTCGACTACGCCGATGTCCTGAGCACCCACCGGAACTCGGGCGCGCCGCTGACCATCGCGACGTACTGCCGCAAGGTGCACATCGACTTCGGGGTGCTGACCACCGACGACAGCAGAGTCGTCGCCTTCACCGAGAAGCCGAGCATGGACTACCGCGTCTCCATGGGCGTCTACGGTCTGTCCCGCAGCACGCTCGACGGCTACACGCCCGGACTGCCCCTGGGCTTCGACGAGTTGGTGCTCGACCTGCTGAAGGCCGACAACCAGCCGCACGCCTACGAGTTCGACGGATACTGGCTGGACATCGGCCGACCCGACGACTACGACCGGGCCAACGCCGAGTTCACCACCCGCAAGTCCCATCTGCTCAAGGGAGCCTGAGCACCGCATGCGCATTCTCGTCCTGGGCCACACCGGCTATCTGGGCGGCCATGTCGCCGAGCGGCTGCGCGCCCTGCCGGGCGCGCTGGTCCTCGGCGGCGGCCGGTCCCCCGCCGCCGAGTACGGCGTCGATCTCGCCTCGGCCCGCCCGGAGGAGCTGGCCAAGACCCTGGCCGCGGCCGCGCCCGACGCGGTGGTCAACTGCGCGGGGGCGACCGGCGGCGACGCCGTCACCCTCGCCGAGGTCAACGCCCGCGGGCCCGCGGTGCTGTGCGCGGCGCTGCGGGAGGCGGCGCCCGCGGCACGGCTGGTGCATCTGGGCTCGGCCGCCGAGTACGGGCCGGGCGTGCCCCACACCTCGGTGACGGAGTCGGCGGCCACCTGTCCGGTCGGCCCCTACGGCGCGACCAAGCTGGCCGGCACCGTCGCGGTGACCTCCTCCGGCCTGGACGCGGTGGTGCTGCGGGTGGGCAACCCGGTGGGGCCCGGTGCGCCGGCCGCCGGGCTGCCCGGCCGGCTCGCCGGACTGCTGCGCGACGCCGGGCCCGACGGCCCCGATGCGGTGCTGCGGCTCGGCGACCTGTCCGCGTACCGGGACTTCGTGGACGCCCGCGACGTGGCCCGGGCCGTGGCGTACGCGGTCACCGCGCCCGGCCCGCTGCCACCGGTGCTGAACATCGGCGGGGGCCGGGCGGTGCCGGTGCGCGAACTGGTGCACGGCCTCGCGGCGAAGGCCGGCTTCCGGGGGCGGATCGAGGAGAACGCGGCGGGCGGCCGCTCGGTGCGCTCGGCGGACGTGTCCTGGCAGTGCTCCGACATCGGCGCCGCCGAACAGGCCCTGGGCTGGCGCCCCACGCACACCCTCGACGACGCGCTGGCCGCGCTGTGGGAAGGCGACCGCGCGCCGTGAGCCTGCTGATTCCCCTGTACGTCCATCCGGCCGAGGACCCGGGCGCCTGGCACCGGCTGATCACGTCCGCCGCGCGCACGTACGGGGTGGTCCTCAACCCCGCGAACGGTCCGGGCGAGGGCCCCGACCCCGCGTTCAGCGCGGCGGCCGACGCGTTGCGGGCGGCCGGCGCTCGGCTGCTCGGCTACGTCGACACCGACTACGGGGTCCGCGACCGCGCCGCGATCGCCGACGACCTCCGCCGGCACCAGGAGTGGTACGCGGCCGACGGCTGCTTCCTCGACCGGGTGACGGCGACCCCGGACGGGCTTCCCGCCTGCCGCCGCCTGGTCCGCGGCCTGCGCCGGCTGGGCGCCCGCACCGTCGTGCTGAACCCCGGCGTGCATCCGGCGCCCGGCTACGTCCGCCTCGCCGATCTGACGGTCACCTTCGAGGGCCACTGGTCGACGTATGTGTCCGCGTTCAGCAGACCCGCGTGGGCGGCACGGCAGCCGCCCGAGCGGCTGTGCCATCTCGTCTACGGGGTGCCCGAGGCGCTCGTACCGCTCGCCGTACGCACCGCGGGAGAGCGGGGCGCGGCGGTCTGCGGTCCGGTGACGGGCGAACTGCCCAATCCCTGGGCCGCGTTGACCCCTGCCCTGACCGGAGCGGAGTCATGAGCGCAGTCATGAGCGCAGTCATGAGGTACACGGCATGAGGTACACGGTACGAGCGATCCTGGCGGTGTCCGTGCTGGCGCTCGCGGGCTGTTCCGGAACGGGCGGCGCCGACGACGGGGACCACGCCCCGAGGCACGCTTCCTGGTGGCAGCCCCGCCCGGGACTGGCCTGGCAGTGGCAGCTCGACAGCGAGGTCGACCCGTCGGTGGACGTGCCCGTCTACGACATCGACGGCTTCGAGAACTCCGCCGCGGACGTGGCCCGGCTGCACCGCGACGGCCGCAAGGTCATCTGCTACGTCAACGTGGGCGCCTGGGAGAACTTCCGGCCCGACCGGAAAGCCTTCCCGAGCTCGGTGCTCGGCGAGGAGAACGGGTGGGAGGGCGAGCGCTGGCTGGACATCCGGCAGATCGACGTACTGCGGCCGATCATGGAACGGCGCTTCGACATGTGCCGTGACAAGGGCTTCGACGCGGTGGAGCCCGACCTGGTGGAGGGCTACGGCAACGACACCGGTTTCCCGCTCACCGCGCGCGACCAGCTCCGCTACAACCGCGTGATCGCGGACATCGCACACGAACGGGGCCTTGCGGTGGGTCTCAAGAACGACCTGCCGCAGATCCCCCAGCTCCTGTCCGACTTCGACTTCGCGGTCAACGAGGAGTGCGCCGAGTTCGACGAGTGCGCCCTGCTCTCGCCGTTCATCGCGGCGGGCAAGGCGGTCTTCCATGTGGAGTACGCCGAGCCGACGAGCAGCTTCTGCGCCGAGACCCGTCGGCTGAAGCTGTCGTCGATGCAGAAGAAGCTGGAGCTGGGGGTGTGGCGCAGGCCCTGCTGACGCGAACGGCCGGTCGGTTCGGCGCGCCGTGCCGTGTCGCCGGGCGCCGCCACGTCCGCCGCCGACGGCGCGAAACGGCCCGCGCGCTCGTGTCCAGCCCGTTGCCCCTGCCGACCACCACCCGGCCGGTGCTGCCGGTCCTCGTCGTGGGCGCGGGTGCCTCGTTCGCCACGCGGTGGTGTCTGGTTCTGGGGAAGGGCAACTGGCAGAACGCCCAACTCGCCTGTCTGCCCGGCGCCGAGGGCACACCCGACGCGGTGCTCGCCCGGTTCGCCGGCTGCGTCAACGACCTCCGGCTGGCCCAGTCGGGCGGTCCCCTGACGGGGCCACCCGGGCGTTGAGCACCGGCCAGGCGCGCCGGTTCAGCCGGCAGTCCCACTGAGCGGGACGGAAACCGTTCGCATTCCGCGACACACCCCACCGCCCGCGAGGCGAAAAGCGCTGGTCACCGCGGCCGCAATAGCCGCCGCGCAGACCCGTCGGCTTCGGACGGATCCGGTTTCTGCGCGTTTCATTGATTGTACCGACCGTTGGGTCTATCTTTCCGGCAGCCGCACCGAAGCTCCATGTACCGCGCGCTCGTCCCCACTTCCCGGCCCGCAGCCACTCGGGCCGCTCCCTGGTTCTCCGCTCACCCATGGAAGGCCCCGATGTCGCAGACACCAACCGTCGCTCCGCCGGCCCAGGAGAGATCCACCTCCACCCCGCGCAACGTCCTCATGGTCATCGCGCTCGTGTGGACCGTCCAACTGGTCGCGCTCATGGCCGCGTTGTCCGGCATCGCGCAGGCCGAAGTCGCGATCCACTTCAGGACCACCGAGATCGCCTGGTTCACCCTGATGACCCTGCTGACCGGGACCTTCTTCCTGCCCTTCGCGGTCAAGGCCGCGGCCCTCTTCGGCAAGAAGCGCGTCCTGCTCGCCGCCACCGGACTCGGCTTCGTGGGCGACCTGATCGCCGCCGTCGCCACCGACTACCGCACGCTGCTGATCGGACGCGGCATCGCGGGCGTCTACGCGGCCACCGCCCCGCTCGCCTACGCGATCACCCGCGACGTGTTCCCCCGCCGCTGGGTCGGGCTCGCCAGCGGGATCCTCGCCGGCGGCGTCGGCCTCGTCGCCTTCGGCGGGCCGTTCCTGTCCGGCTGGCTCCTGGACGACTACGGCTTCCGCGGCGTGCTGTGGTTCATGGCCATCAGCACCGCGGTGAGTTTCGTCCTGGTGGCCGCCTTCGTGCCCGAGAGCCCGATTCGCGCGGCGGGCGGCCGGATGGACTGGATCGGCGGACTCCTGCTCGGCGGCGGCATCACCGCGATCGTCTATGCCGTCGGCCAGGGATCGCACTGGGGTTGGGACAGCGGCAAGTTCGCCGCCTACATCGCCGGGGCGCTGATCGCGCTGGTCGCCTTCGTACTCGTCGAACGCCGGGTCGCCGAACCGCTGTTCCCGCCGGCCATGACACGGCGGCGTCCGGTGTGGACCGTCCTGCTGGCCACGTCCATCGCGGCCGGCTCACTCAGCGCCGTCGGCGTGGTGATCCAGATGCTGATCCTGATGCCGCGCATCCCCACGGTCTCCGAGGGCCTGGGCTGGTCCGGCACCCACAACGCCATCGTCACCAGCCCGATCAGCGCAATGATCATTGTGGCGGCCGTCGGCACCGGTTGGCTCGCCCGCCGGGTGGACGCACGCATCCTGCTGGGCACCGGATCCGCGCTCACGGTCCTCGGCTACGGCATCGGCACCCAACTGCACCACAACGCCGCCCAGATCGTGGAAATGGGCCTGATCGCCGGGTTCGGCACGGGCATGGTCATGGCCATCGTGCCCATCATGATCATCGAGGTGGTCACGCCCGAGGAGCAGGCGCTGGCCAACGGCGCGCAGACCCTCGGCCAGGGCGTCGCTCAGATCATCGTCTCGCAGCTGGCCTTCGTCGTGATGGCCCAGCACGGCGCGATACTCAAGGGCACCCAGTTCTACCTCGACGCCGGGTTCACGAACGGCCTCTGGCTGGTGGTCGGTTGCTGTGCCCTGGGCGCGCTGCTCGTCCTTCTCATCCCCCGGAGCAAGCGCCTCGACGAGGCCGAGGTCGGTCAGGCGGCCTGACCGCGCCGCCTCGGCGTACCCCGCGTGGGACCGGCTCCGCTCGCTTCCCTCCCCCGGCCGTTTTTCGGCCGGGCAGGACGGCACGACGGAGCCGGTCCCACGCGGCTTGCCCGCCCCTCACCGTCCCCGGCGCCGTCCCGCTTGCCGCGCCATCCCGTACGGCGGCTGCCCACGGGCCGTCATGCACGAGCCCACCGGGCCTTCACAGACGTCGTACGCGGTTGTCCGCACACCGCAGACCCCTAGCGGCATACCGCATGCCCCAGACCTCATATCGCATACGACATACCGCAGACCGCAGACCGCAGACCGCAGACCGCAGACCGCAGACCGCAGACCGCAGACCGCAGACCGCAGACCGCAGACCGCAGACCGCAGACGGCAGACGGCAGACGGCAGACGGCAGACGGCAGACGGCAGACGGCAGACGGCAGACGGCAGACGGCAGACGGCAGACGGCAGACGATCCCGCGGCTGCTGCCGGCGCGCACGGCGAAACGCCGCGAGGGCCGGGCATTTCGCCCGGCCCTCGGCCACCGTCCTCCGCAGCGCACCCTCGGCCACCGCCGTGCGGCCGTGCGGCCGCCGTCCGCCTACGCGTTCGCGTTCGCCGAATCTGCGATCGGTGTGAACTGGTGCTTCAGGAACGCGCCCGACCACGCCATCAGGTCCGACGGCACGTAGTAGCCCTTCTCGTCGTTGATGGCGTCCCAGTTCCCCGCCACGTCCTCGACGGTGACGGAACCGCCCTCGTGGACATAGCCCTCGGTCGAGGCGATGAACAGGCGCGCGAAGCGGCCGGCGCCGGCGGTGTAGATCTCCCCGTTGACCGGGCAGCTCTCGTGCGCGAGATACGCCACCATCGGCGCCACCGCGTCCGACGGCATGTACGGCATGCCGGGGGCCGTCTCGGCGGGCTCCTCCTCGGGGCCGCCGCCCATCCGGGTCATCGCCGCGGGCGCGATCAGGTTGACCTTGATCCCGTGGGGCTCGCCGGACAGTTTCGCGCTGCGGGCCAGCCCGACCGTGCCCGCCTTCGCCGCCGCGTACGACAGGTTGTTGTCGAGCCCGAACAGGCCGCTGGACGTGGTCAGCACGACGCGGCCGTACTGCTGCTCGACGAAGTGCGGCCAGGCGGCGCGCAGGGTGTTGAACGAGCCGACGAGGTGGACGGCGAGGTGACGCTCCAGGTTCTCCGCGTCGACCTCCGGGAGGCCGGCCCACCGGATGATCCCCGCGTTGTTGACGAGAACGTCGATGCGGCCGAAGTGCTCGATCGCGGAGTCGATGACGGCCTGTCCGCCCGCCTGCGTGGAGATGTCGTTGGTGTCGGCGACGGCCTCGCCGCCGGCCGCGACGATCTCCTCGACGACCTTCTGCGCCGGGCCGGTGTCCGAGCCGTCGCCCTCCATGGTTCCGCCCAGGTCGTTGACGACGACCTTCGCCCCGCGCTCCGCCAGCAGGCGGGCGTGGGCCCGGCCGATCCCCCGGCCGGCGCCGGTGACGACCGCGACGCGTCCTTCGAAGCTGAACTCGCTCATGCCTGACTCCTGTTGTACTGCGGTGTGCGGATGCGGATGCGGATGCGGTGGGGAATGCGGTTGCGGATGCGGTGGCCGGTCCCGCCCGGGTGGGTGGGACCGGCCGGTCGGTGCCGAGGCGTCCGGGTGGTGCGGCGATGCCGGACTACCAGGTCACCGGCAGCTCCTTGATGCCGAAGGCGAGCGCGTCGGCCCGGCGGAACTCGAGTTCGTCGCGGTCGACCGCGAGACGGAGGGTCGGGATGCGCCGGTAGAGCGTCCCGTAGACGACCTGGAGTTCGATCCGGGCGAGCTGCTGGCCCAGGCACTGGTGGATGCCCCAGCCGAAGGCGTGGTGGTGGTTCGCCTTGCGGGTGAGGTCGAGCTTCTCGGGCTCGGGGAACGCCTCCGGGTCCCAGTTGCCGGCGGGCAGCGGGACGACGATGCCGTCGCCGGCCTTGATCTGCGCGCCCTCGAACTCGAAGTCCTCGGTGGCGATGCGCCGCTGCCCGAACATCGCGACGGTCAGGTAGCGCAGGATCTCGTCCACCGCGTTCGCGGCGTCCCGGGTGTCCTCGATCCCGCGCAGCCGCGCGATCTCGTCGGGGTTCTCCAGCAGCAGGGCGGTGCCCAGCGTGATCATGGTCGCGCTGGTCTCGTGACCGGCGATCAGCAGGATCATCGAGAGCAGGGTGGCCTCGGGAAGGGTGAGGTCGCCCTCCTTGATCCGCGCGGCGAAGTCGGAGAGCACGTCGTCCGCGGGCTCCTCCATCTTCTTCTGGAGCAGTGCGGCCAGGTAGCCGCCCAGCGCCTCGCTCGCCCGGCGGTCGTCCTCGGCCGTCTTGTCGCTCCGGGTGGCGAAGGAGGCGTGCTCCTGGAAGAAGTCGTGGTCCTCGTACGGCACCCCGAGCAGCGCGCAGATCATCAGCGAGGGCAGCGGCAGCGACAGCGCCGTCACCAGGTTCACCGGCTTCGGGCCCGCCAGCATCTTGTCGATGAGCTCGTCGGTGAACCTCTGGATGTCCGGCCGCAGCGCCTCCATCCGGGGGCGGGTGAACGGGCGGGTCATCATGCGGCGGATCCGCGTGTGGTCGGCGCCGTCCGCGTTGAAGATCGTGAGCGGGTGATGATGGGCGGTCTCCGCCATGGCCCGGTTGGGATACGGGAATCCCGGCCGCTTGTCGTCCGAGCTGACCCGGGGGTCGGACAGGATGGCGCGCTGCGCGGCGTGGCCCGTGACGAGCCAGGGGGTGCTGCCGTCCCAGATCCGGCCCCGGGTGACCGGACCCCTGTCGTTCAGGGCGCGCAGCCCGGGCGGCGGGGCGAAGGGGCACTTGGCGTCCCGCTCGTCCTGGTAGAAGTAGAGGGACTCGTCGGGGAGGTCCCGGGTGTCTGCCTCGGCCATGGATGTTCCTCCGGTGGGGGATGGGGGGGAAGGGGCGAAGTTCGGGGCCTACTCCTCGAGGCGGATCGCGAGCGCCGGGCACACCGCGGCGGCGTTGCGGACGTCCTCGGCCAGTTCGGCCGGCGGGTTCTCGTCCAGCAGGACGACGATGCCGTCGTCCTCGCGCTGGTCGAACACGTCCATGGCGGCGGCCACGCACTGTCCGGCGGCGACGCACTTCTCCTCGTCGACGACAACCTTCATGGGAATCTCTCCTGATCGTTCAGTGGGTCGGGGCGGGAGCGTCGAGACCGTCGACGATCTCCTGACGGCGCATGCGGGCCTGCTTGGGCATGTTCCAGCCGAGCACCCCGGTGACCCGGCCCTTGCTGCGGTACCGGGCGACGAAGCGACGGGCCGTCAGATCCCCCTCGACGACGTCCACTTCGGCGTCGGGGGGCAGGAATCCGTGCACCTGGAGCTTGGCGTCGTACTGGTCGGTCCAGAAGTACGGCACCGGTGCGTACGGCCGGTCCGCGCCGAGGATCTCCCCGGCGACCGCCATGGCCTGTTCCGTGGCGTTGGTCCGGTTCTCCAGGCGGACGAGCCGGCCGAGGCCCTCGTGGTACCAGCGGGCCACGTCGCCGACGGCGTAGATCCCCTCCTCCGCCCGGCAGTGGGAGTCGCACACCACCCCGTTGTCGATCTCCAGCCCGCTGTCGGCGAGCCACTCGGTCGCCGGGGTCGCGCCGATCGCCACGACCACCGCGTCGGCCGGGAGCACCTCGCCGGTGGCGAGCCGGACGCCGGTGACCCGGCCGCCCCCGGCGGTGAGTCCGACGACGCCGTTGCCCAGCCGGAGCTCGACGCCGCGCTCGGTGTGCAGGTCGGCCAGTACGCCCGACACCAGCGGCCCCACCTGGAGCGCCATCGGCGCCGACAGCGGGCCGGTGAGCGTGACGTCCAGGCCCAGGGTCCGTGCGGTGGCCGCGATCTCGGAGCCGAGCACTCCCTCGCCGACGACCACGAGCCGGGTGCCGGCCGACAGACCGGCGCGCAGGGCCAGCGCGTCGTCGAGGGTGCGCAGTACGTGGACGCCGGCGAGGTCTTCCGATCCGGGCAGGCGCCGGGCCCGGACCCCCGTGGCGATGACGATCGCGTCGGCCCGCAACTCCCGCCCGGACTCCGTACGGACACCGCGCGAAGCCCGGTCCAGTGCGACCGCCTGGTCGCCCAGGACGAACTCGGCGTCGAGCGCCGACAGCACCTCCTGGGTGCGCAGTGCGGCCCGCTCCGGCTCCCATGCGCCGGAGAGCACCTGCTTGGACAGCGGCGGCCGGTCGTACGGGGCGTGCGGCTCGTCGCCGAGCACGGTGATGCGGCCCTCGTAGCCCTTGCGGCGCAGGGTCTCCACGGTGGTCAGTCCGGACGCGGAGGCGCCCACTACCAGGACGCGGGCCGGGGCCCCGGCGTCGTCGTCGATGCTCATTCTCGGCTCCAGTACGGCGTTGGTGCGGTGTTCCGGGTGCAGACGGTCGGCTTGGTCAGGTGAGGTAGCGCCCGCCGTTGACGCTGAAGGTCTGGCCGGTCACATAGCCCGCCTCCGGCGAGGCGAGGTAGGCCACCGCGTGTGCGACGTCCTCGGGCGTACCGGCCCGCTTCATCGGCATGGTGGCCGCGACCGCGTCCACGTCGACGGGGCCCTGGCGCACCAGCGGGGTGTCGATGAACCCCGGCGGGACGTGGTTGACGGTGATTCCCTTGTCGATGTACTCGACCGCCAGCGCCCTGGTGAGGCCGATGACGCCGCCCTTGGAGGCCGCGTAGTGCGCCATGGCGGGCGCGCCGGTCTGGGCGGAGGACGAGGAGATGTTGACGATCCGGCCCCAGCCCGCCTCGAGCATGTCGGGCACCAGCTCCTGGGTGACCAGGAACGGTCCCTTGAGGTTGATCCCGATCAGACGGTCCCAGGACGCCTCGCTGATCTGGGTGAAGGGCTCGTAGGCGGTCGTCCCCGCGTTGTTGACGAGGATCGTGACCGGCCCCAGCTCGTCGCGGGTGCGCGCCGCGGAGCGGGCCACGGCCGCGGCGTCGGCGGCGTCACCGCCCACCGCGAGGGCCGTGCCGCCGGCCGCCTGGATCTCCGCGACGGTCTTCTCGGCGCCCTCGGTGTTGAGGTCCCAGACCGCCACGGCGGCGCCCTTGGCCGCGAGCACGGTCGCGATCCCGCGTCCGATTCCCCGCGCGCCGCCGGTGACGACCGCGACCTTTCCCTGAAGTGACATGTGTGCTCCTCGTGTGCTCGGTGTGGGCCCCTGCTCGCTGACACCCGGGCGGGGGGACACCCGGGCGGGGCCGTCAGCCCTCCAGCGCCTCGCGGGCTGCGGTGCGGGCGGCGACCGCCCGCGGGAACCCGGTGTAGCCGCTGGAGTGGTAGACGACCTCGGCGATCTCGTCCTGGGTCAGGCCGTTCGTCAGCGCGATCCGGACGTGGGTCTTCAGCTCGGTCTCGGCGCCGAGGGCGATGAGGATCCCGAGCGTGACCAGGCTGCGGTCGCGCGGGGCGAGCCCCTCGCGCCCCCACAGCGCTCCCCAGACGCTGGTGAGACCGATGTCGACGAGTTCCTCCCCGAAGCGGCCGTCCCGCAGGTCGACGTCGTCCTCGGGGAAGACGCCCGGCAGGGCGGCCCGCATGGCCTTCCAGCCCGCGGCCCGCAGATCGGTGGTTTCCTCGACGCTGTTGTCACTCATGACTGGCTCCCGTCGCGCGGCTTCGCGTCCCTGAGCGAAAGTTAGACCAGACGGTCGGTACAATCAATGTCCCAGCCGAGATTCGCATCCATTGAACGAATCCAACCCCTCCTCTACTCTCACCTCAATATTCGATCGACCGGTCGACATAACAATCAAGGCTCACGCGGGAGAGCACATGAGCGAAACCACGAAGACGGGCCCGGCGGACCAGGGCATCGTGGACGTACTGGTCATCGGCGCCGGCGTCACCGGCATCGGCCAGCTGTACCGGGCCCGGGAGTCCGGCTTCTCGACGAAGCTGCTCGAGGCGGGCAGCGGCGTGGGCGGCACCTGGTTCTGGAACCGCTACCCCGAGGCGCGCTTCGACTCCGAGAGCTACACCTACGGCTACCTGTTCTCCAAGGAGCTGTGGGAGGAGTGGGAGTGGTCGGAGCACTTCGCCGGCCAGCCGGAGATCGAGCGCTACTTCAACCACGTGGTCGACCGGTTCGACCTGCGCCGCCACATGGTGTTCGGCGCGAAGGTGACCGAGGCGGTCTGGGACGAGGCGACCGGCACCTGGGCCGTGCGCACCGAGGACGGCACCGAACACCGGGCGCGGCACGTCGTGGCGGCGACCGGCATCCTCTCCGTGCCCTTCGTCCCCGGCATCCCGGGCCGCGAGGACTTCCGCGGCGAGCAGCACCACACCGGCCGCTGGCCCGCGACCCCCGTGGACTTCGCCGGCAAACGGGTGGCCCAGATCGGCACCGGCTCCAGCGGCGTCCAGATCGTGCCCGCGATCGCCGACGAGGTCGCGCGGCTGACGGTGTACCAGAAGGTGGCCGACTGGCTGACCCCGCTCAACAACCGGCCGATCACGTCCGAGGAACAGGCCGGGCTCAAGGGCGACTACGAGTCCATCCGGGACACCCTCAACGCCTCGCCGAGCGGCTTCCTGCACCAGATCACCATGCGTTCGGGCCTGGAGGACTCCCCGGAGCAGCGCCAGGAGTTCTACGAGACGCGGTGGAACGGCCCCGGCTTCACGAAGCTCTCCGAGCACTACTACGACATGACCACGAACGCCACGGTCAACGAGGAGTGGTGCGAGTTCATCGCCGCCAAGATCCGCTCCATCGTCAAGGACCCGGAGACGGCCGAGAAGCTGATCCCCAAGGGGCACGGCTACGGCGGCCGGCGGCCCCCGTTCGGCACCGGCTACTACGAGGCGTACAACAAGCCGGCCGTCGAGCTCGTCGACATCAACGAGACGCCGATCGTCCGCATCACCGAGACCGGGATCGAGACCTCCGAGGGCCACCAGGAGTTCGACATCATCATCTGGGCGACCGGCTACGACTTCGGCACCGGCGCCCTCAACCGCCTCGGCGTGCGCGGCCGCGGAGGCCTCCCCCTGGAGGAGTACTGGGCGGACGGTCCGTCGACCTACCTCGGGGTCACGACCGCCGGCTTCCCCAACTTCTGGTTCCCCGGCGGACCGCACGGCGCCCTCGGCAACAACCCGCGCTACTCCGGCGACCAGGTGGACTACGTCATGGACCTGCTCGTCCACGCGCGCGAGCACGGTCACGACGTCGTCGAGGTCACGGCCGACGCCGAGCAGGAGTGGACGGACCTCGTCAACGACAGCTCGGGACAGTCGTCCTTCCTCAAGAGCAGCTACTTCTACGGCGCCAACATCCCCGGCAAGCCGGTCAAGCAGCTGCTGAACCCGACCGGGCGCTGGAAGCTCCAGGAGCTGATCCGCGAGTCGGTGGAGAACGACTTCCCGGCCTTCGCCTTCACCAAGGCCCAGGCCCCGGACCCGGCGGTCTGAGCAGGCGGAACGCCCGTGCCACCTGGTCCACAGGCGGCACGGGCGTCCGGGTCCCGGCGGTCCGCTAGGGGCGGAAGGTGGTGACCCGCCGGCTGAACTTCCACACGCCGTCGTGCCGGCGAAGTGTGTCGTCGTAGCGGCCGACCAGTTGCACCGCCCAGCCCGACTCGCCGCGCTGGAAGAACGCCAGGTCGCTGACCGCCGTGGCCTCGTCCTCGGTGTACGAGGTGAGCACCGTGTTGGCCACCAGGTGCAGTTGCGGCTCGGCCGGCGCGAAGCCCGCGAAGCCCTCCCTGATCGCGTCCTGGCCCTCGAAGGTGGCCATGCCGGCTATCTCGGCGACGCCGTCCGGCACGAAGAGCTCGGCGAGGTCGTCGGTGCGGCCGGCGTCCAGCGCCTGCGCGTAGGCGGCGATGGCGGAGTGCACACCGGCGGCGACCGACGCCTCGGTGTCGGCAGAAGTCGTACTCATGTCTCTCCAGGGTCGAAGGGGTGGGGCGGTCGGACGGTCGGACGGGGACGGCGTCAGACCTGGTACGTGGTCCTCCTGCGCCGCAGCAGCCAGGTGCCGTCGACGCGGCGCAGCGTGTCGTCGTAGTGCCCGACGACCTGCACCGCCCAGCCCGACTCGCCGCGCTGGAGGAAGGCCACGTCGCTCGTCGCCGTCGCCTCGTCGGGTCCCAGGGCGGTGACGACCGTGTTGGTCACCAGGTGCAGTTGCGGCTGGGTGGGCTCCCATCCCTTGAAGGCCGCGCGCAGCGCGTCGTGCCCCTGGAGGGGATCCGTCCCCGGCAGCTCCAGGACCGCGTCGGGTGTGTACAGCGCGACGATGTCGTCGGTACGGCCGGCGTCCTGGGCCTGTGTGTGCGCCCCGATCACGGCACGCACACCCGCCGCGACCCACGCCTGTGTGGATTCGCTCATTGCCCCTCCAAGGGATAGATGTTTCGACCAGTCAGTCTATTACTGAAGCAGAGGCAATCTGAAGCCTGGATTCAAAGCAATCAGACTTGTTGACCGAACGGTACAATCTTCATAGCATGCGGATGGCAGTCAACGGGGACCTGTCGCCTGAGGAGGCGTTTATCGTGACGAAGCGTTGGAAGCAGCGGCCGCCCGGTTCGACATGGGGCGAGTTCGGTGAGGACGACGAACTGGGGCGCATCAACCTGATGACGCGGGAGAAGGTCCTCCAGGGGGTGCGCGAGGTGGAGCACGGGATCGCCTTCAGCCTGAGCCTGCCTCTGGACTATCCGGGCGGAACGGCGCTGAACCAGCGCCGCTACCCGCCGATCCTGCGCCCCACCGAGGACCTCCAGCACCAGCAGGACGTCTTCTACAACATCAAGGCGAGCGAGCACTTCTCGCCGGACCTGATCGACGTGTGGTCCGACGACGTGGTGACCCTCTGGCTCCAGTACTCGACGCAGTGGGACGCCCTCGCCCACCAGGGCGCCGAGTTCGACGCCGACGGCGACGGGATCGCCGAGCCGGTCTACTACAACGGCTTCCGGGCCGACACCGACATCGTCGGACCGCGTGAGGACGCCAAGGGCGACGGGAGCGGCAGCATCGGCTTCGCGCGCCACCTGGGCCTGGAGCACATGGCACAGCACGGCGTACAGGGCCGGGGCGTCCTGATCGACCTCGCCCACCACCTGGGCACCGGCCACCAGCCGGTCAACCTCGCCAAGCTCCGGGAGATCATGGCGGCGGACGACGTCGTGGTGGAAGCCGGCGACATCCTCCTGCTGCACACCGGCTTCGCCACCCAGTTGCTGGCCTGGGAGAAGAACCCCGACCCGGTGGCCATCCACCAGACCGCCGCCTACCTCGACGCGGACGACCCGGCGCTGCTCGACTGGATCGCCGAGTCGCAGATCGCGGGCCTGGTGGCCGACAACTACGCGGTCGAGGGCGTGGGCGTCACCCAGGCCCAGGGCCCGCACACGCTGCTGCCCATCCACCATCTGTGCCTGTTCAAGCTCGGCGTCCCGCTGGGCGAACTGTGGTACCTGCACGACCTCGCGGCCTGGCTGCGCGAGCACGGCCGCAGCCGCTTCCTCCTCACCGCTCCCCCGCTCAACCTGCCCGGCACCCAGGGCAGCCCGCTCACCCCGGTCGCGACCGTCTGACACACGGGCGGGACCGGATCCGCCGTCGGCCCACGCCCTGGCCCTGCCGGCACAGCCGGGCCGACGGCGGTCCGCACAAGGGGGAGGCCCCGGGACGAACGTCCCGGGGCCTCCCCCTTGTCGTCGCTTCCTCGCTCACACCGCCGCGATACGCCGCAGCGTGTCGGCGATGGTGTCCGACGAGGGCAGCCACTGCCGTTCCAGCGAGGGCGCGTAGGGCGCGGGCATCGGGGGCGGTGCCACCCGGGTGACGGGCGCGTCCAGGTGCCAGAACCCCTCGTCGACGGCCAGTGCCGCGAGTTCGGCGCCCACGCCGAAGTCCCGCACCGCCTCGTGCGCGATGACCAGCCGGTTGGTCTTGGCGAGGGAGGCGAGCACCGTCTCCCGGTCCAGCGGGGCGATCGTGCGCAGGTCGATCACCTCCACGCTCACGCCCTCGGCGGCCAGCGACTCCGCGGCGGCCAGGGCGTCCTGGACCATCCGCGACCAGGAGACGAGCGTGATGTCGGTGCCTTCGCGGACCACCTTCGCCCTGCCCAGCGGGACCATGTGGTCGACCGGCGGCTTCGGGCCCTTGAAGCCGTACTGGAGCCGGTTCTCGACGAAGACGACCGGGTTGGGGTCCTGGATTGCGGCGCGCAGCAGGCCGTAGGTGTCGGCCGGGTTGGACGGCATCACCACCGTCAGCCCCGGGATGTGGGCCAGCAGCGCTTCCAGGCTCTGCGAGTGCTGGCTGCCGGAAGAGCGCCCGGCGCCGAACTGGGTGCGCACCACGAGGGGCATGGCGGCCCGGCCGCCGGTCATGAAGCGCAGCTTGGCGGCCTGGTTGAGCAGCATGTCGAGGCAGACGCCGATGAAGTCCATGTACATGATCTCGACGACCGGTTTCATGCCGGCCATGGCCGCCCCCACCGCCGTGCCGAGGATGGCGCTCTCGCTGATGGGCGTGTCACGGACCCGGCCCGGGAACGCCTCGGCCAGGCCCCGGGTCAGCCCGAAGACGTTCCCGCCCGCGCCGACGTCGATACCGGCGACGAACACGGCGGGATCGGCCGCGAGTTCGTGTTCCAGGGCGAGCCGTACGGCGTCCATCGAGCGGAAGATCTCACCGGCGGCAGGGGCGGGCTCGGGCAGGGCGGGCCGCGGGGCCGAGACGTAGTCGTACAGGGTCTCGGGGGCCGGTTCGGGCAGGCCCCTGGCCCACTCGACCGCCGCCTCGATCTCCTTGTCGATCTCCTCGTCGACCGCGTCGGCCGCCGCGGCCGGCACTCCCGCCGACGCCAGGTGCCGGCGCGCCACCAGCAGCGGGTCGCGTTCCTTGGCGGCGGCGACCTCCTGCGCGCTGCGGTAGCGCTCGGGGTCGCCCTCGTAGTGGCCGTGCCAGCGGTAGGTCTCGGCCTCCACCAGGACCGGACCGCCGCCGCCCCGCAGCCGCTCCACCACGTCGGTCATCATCCCGGCCACCGCGAGGACGTCGTTGCCGTCGACGTGCGCGTACCCGATGCCGTACCCCGCGGCCCGGGCGGAGAGCGGGGCCCGGTGCTGCTCGGCGGCGGGTGAGAACTCGGAGTAGTGGTTGTTCTCGCAGAGGAAGACGACCGGCAGGTCCCATACGGCGGCCAGGTTGACCGCCTCGTGGAACATGCCCTGCGCGACCGCGCCGTCCCCGAAGAACGCCACCACCACGTCGCCCGCGGCGCGCAGTTTGGCCGCGGTCGCCACGCCCGTGGCGATCGGGAGTCCGGCGCCGACGATCCCGTTGGCGCCGTAGATGCCGAGACCGGGGTCCGCGATGTGCATCGAGCCGCCGCGGCCGTGGCACGTGCCCGCCTCCTTGCCCATCAGCTCGGCCATCATGGACGCCGAGTCCAGCCCCTTGGCCAGGACATGGCCGTGACCGCGGTGGGTGGAGGTGATCCCGTCGCGGGGGCCGAGCGGCCAGCAGGCGCCCACGGCACTGGCCTCCTGACCGATCGACAGGTGCAGGAAGCCGGGGATCTCCGTCGCCTTGTACAGCTCGGACGCCCGCTCCTCGAAACGCCGGATACGGCGCATCCGGCGATACATCTCCAGGAGCTGATCCGCGTGCGCGGACCCTCCTCCGGTCTGCTGGGGTGACTCGGTCGTCGTCATGCGCGTCCTCGCAATGCTCGCCCGGGCGGCACAAAGCCGCACCGTCTGAGTCCTACTTTTAATGTACCGTCTGGTCTAGCAAACTTCTTCGAGCACAACAGAAACGATGTCCCCGGGCCCGCTTCCCCCCGGACGCGCCCACGGCCGTCCGGATGCGGACCCGGGACATGTCGTACCGACACGTCGGCACATCAGGCGGGGAGTGGAGCAATGCCCAGACCACCGGGCCACGGACCGGGTTTCGAGGTCAGACGCCAGAAGATCATCGACACGGCCGCCGAGCTGTTCGCCCGCCAGGGCTACGCGGCGACCTCCGTCAACGACCTGGGCCGGGCGGTCGGGCTCGCCAAGGGAGCGCTGTACTACTACATCGACTCCAAGGAGAACCTGCTGATCGAGATCCAGTCCCGGGTGATGGCCCCGCTGCTCTCCCGGGCCCGGGAGATCGCGGCACTCGACGCGGATCCGCTGGTGCGGCTGCGGCTGCTCTCGGAGTCGCTGCTGACGATCATCTTCCGCAGGCTCGACCACATCTGGGTCTACGAGCACGACTACCGCAGCCTCACCGGCGACTACCTCCAGACCCTGCTCGGCCAGCGCGCCGAGTTCGAGCGACTGGTCCGGGGACTGCTCACCAAGGCCATGGAGCGGGGCAGCTTCCGCGCGGTCGACCCGCACGTGGCCACCCTCCAGTTCCTCAACCTGCACAACCACACCTACCAGTGGGTGAAGCCGGACGGCCACTGGGACGCCGCGTATCTGTCCCGCGCGTACTGCGACACCCTGCTGCGCGGGTTCGGCGCGCCCGGTGCCGCCCTGCCGGACGTGGAGGAGGCGGCGGAGGCGTTCAAGCGCGACCGCCCCGACCTCCCCCTCGACCCGGAAGCCGAGTGGCGGTCCGCCTCGGTGGCGAGCTGATCACGGGGCCCGCGGCACCCGCCGCGGGCCCCTTCGCCGCTCACACCTGCTTCACCAGCGCCCTGGCGATGACATCGCGCTGGATCTCGTTCGTGCCCTCGCCGATCTCGAGGATCTTGGCGTCGGCGTAGAACCGCGAGATCTCCGACTCCCGCACATAGCCGTAACCGCCGTGGATCTGCACCGCCTGGGAGGCGGCCCGGTTGGCGACCTCGGAGGCGTACAGCTTCGCCATCGCGGCCTCCGTGCCGTACGGGCGCCCCTGGTCGGCGAGCCAGGCGGCGCGGTAGACCATCCACCGGGCGGCCTCGAACTCCGTGCCGATGTCGGCGATCTTGTGGGCGACGGCCTGGAACGCCGACAGCGGACGGCCGAACTGGTGCCGTTCCGTGGCGTGTTTGACGGCGAGCGCGAGGGCCGCCTTGGCCAACGACAGCCCCAGTGCGGCGACGCTGATCCGGCCCTTGTCCAGCACGGAGAGGAACTGGCGCAGCCCGCCCCCCTCCTCGCCGATGAGATGGCCGTCGGGGACGAAGCAGTCCGCGAAGACCAGTTCACGGGTGTCCATGGCGTGCCAGCCGAGCTTTCTCAGCTTGGCCCCGCACGTGTAACCGGGGGTGCCGGTCGGCACGTAGAAGGTGGCGAAGCGTTTCCGCCCGTTCTCGTCACGGCCGGTGGTGGCCAGCAGGGTGACGCCCTGGCTGATGTCGGTGCCGGCGTTGGTGATGAACATCTTGGTGCCGTCGATCACCCAACCGCCGTCCGCCCGGCGGGCGGTGGTGGTGATGCCGGCCGCGTCGGATCCGGCGCCGGGCTCGGTCAGCCCGAACGCGCCGAGGGCCTCGCCCCGGGCCAGCGGGGCCAGCCAGCGGTGCTTCTGCTCCTCGGTGCCGTAGGCCAGCAGCGGAAGGGTGGCGATGGTGGAGTGCGCGTTCCAGGAGGAGGCCACCGACTGGTCGGCGGCGCCGAGTTCCTCCATGACGGCGACATAGGAGACCATGTCGGAACCCGCGCCTCCGTACTCCTCGGGGACGAGCATGCCCATCAGGCCGAGTTCGCCGAGCTTGGTGAAGACAGGGGTGGGGAACTCCTCGTTCTCCGACCACTCGGCCGCGTTCGGGGAGATCTCCTTGGCCGCGAACTCGCGGACCATGTCCTTCAGGTCCCGGGTCTCCTCCGGCAGGTCGAAATCCATGTCACAGTCCCTTCGGGGTCAGCAGAACCTTGAGGTGGCGGGCCCGGTCGGCGGCCAGGTCCGCGAAGACCCCGGCTCCTTCCGAGAGCGGGAAACGTCCGGTGATCAGGGCGGACGCGTCCAGGCGTCCGGTGCTCATCAGGTCGATCACCCGGGGGATGTCGAAGTTGTAGCCGAGCGTGCCGGCCACCGAACGCTCGTAGAAGACGAGTTGGCCCATGTCGAACTCGACGCTGCCGTGGCCGACGCCGGCGAGCACGACCCGGCCGCCGCGCCGGACGGTGGTGACGGCCTGCCCCGCGAGCGCGGGGACGCCGGTCGCGTCGATGACGACGTCCGGGCCGATCCGGCCGGTCCTCAGGAACACCTCGCGGCGTACGTCGGTGGCGCGCGGGTCGAACGCCTCGGTGACGCCGAGGCCGAGGAGCGACTCGCGGCGCGCGGCGAGGGGTTCGCTCACATAGAGTCCGGCCGCGCCGGCGATGCGGGCGGCCAGGACGACCGCGACACCGATCGGGCCGCCGCCGACGACCAGGACGTTGTCGCCCGGTTGGACGCCGGCCCGGGTGACGGCGTGCAGACCGACCGCGAGGGGTTCGGCGGCGGCCGCCATCTCGTCGCTCACGTTGTCGGGGAGCCGGGTGAGCCCCGCGATCGGCACGGTGACGCGGTCGGCGAAGGCACCGGGCGAGGCCAGGCCCACCGAGCCGCTGCGGGGACAGATGTGGTACTCGCCGCGCGCGCACCAGAAGCAGACACCGCACCGCCACACGGGGTCGGCGGCGACCCGGTCGCCGACCGCGACGCCGGGCACGTCCGCGCCCAACGCCACCACGGTGCCGCTCAGTTCGTGTCCGAGGGCGAGGGGCGGACTGGCTCCGGTCAGCGGGTGCGGACCGGAGCGGATCATGTGCGGCCCCTCGAGGAACTCGTGCAGGTCGGTGCCGCACACCCCGCACCAGGCGACCTCGACCACGGCCTCGTGCGGCCCCGGCTCGGGCGGGTCGGGTACCTCCTCCAGCCGCAGGTCGCGCGCGCCGTGCCAGCGCAGTGCCTTCATCGTCTCCACCCCTTTCGTGTCGTACGGTCCCGTCGCGCGGTCAGCTGTCGTCCGCGGGGCCCTCGAAGCGCGCCTTGCCGGGGCCGTGTTCGAGGAACGACCGGATCCCGGTGGCGGCGTCGGCGGTGCCGAAGACCCCTGTGAACAGGGACCGTTCGAGCGCGAGCCCGGCGGACAGGCCGGAGTCGGCGCCGTGGTCCACGGCCTCCTTGATCGCCTCCAGGGCGGCGGCGGGCCCCTCGGCGAGCCGCCGGGCGTAGCGCAGAGCCGTGTCGTGCACCTCGCCCGTGGGCACGACCTCGTCCACCAGCCCGAGCCGCAGCGCCTCGTCGGCGCCCACCCGGCGGCCGGTCATCAGCAGGTTCTTGGCCCGCGACGGTCCGATCAGCCGGGTCAGCCGCTGGGTGCCGCCCGAGCCCGGCATGATCCCCAGCTGCACCTCGGGCTGGCCGAGGACCGCGTCGTCGGCCGCCACCCGGTAGTCGGCGGCGAGGGCCAGTTCGAGGCCGCCGCCGAGCGCGTACCCGGTGATCGCGGCGACGACCGGCACCGGCAGCCGGGCGACCTCGTCGAAGGTCCGTTGCAACGCCCGGTTCCAGCCCCGCACTTCCTCGGCGCCCATGGTGGCCAGGGCCCCGACGTCCGCCCCGGCGGCGAACAGCCGCTCACCTCCGTACAGCACCACGGCCCGCACCGCACGGCTGTCGGCCAGCTCGCGCACCCGCGCGGCCAGCTCGCTGCGCTGGGCGGTGTCGAAGGCGTTCATCGGCGGGTGGTCGAGCCGGACCGTGACGACGGGTCCGTCGGGGTCGAGGCGGATACGTGGCACGGGGCCTCCTCCGTGGGGAAGCGACATCACGCCCGCCTGGATGGTTGTCGACCGGTGCGCTCCGTCGTAAAGTGCGGCAAGAGTTTTATAGACCAAGAGGTACACTAAATCTTGGGAGCGGGCAACCGACCGGTCGGGACAATCCCGGCCGCCGAGCCGGAGAGTCGCCGTGCACAATTTCTCGAGCATCCTCGATCACCATCTGGCCCAGCGGCCCGACGCCGTGGCCGTGACGCAGGAGGACCGCCGCCTGACGGTGCGCACCCTCCATGAACGGGTCAACCGGCTGTCCGCCGGTCTGACGGAACTGGGCGTCGGGCGCGGCGACGTCGTGGGCCTGCTGCTCTACAACAGGCCGGAGTTCCTGGAGCTGGTGTACGCCGTCAATCGCGTCGGGGCCGTCTTCCTGCCGCTGAACTACCGGTTGTCCGAGGACGAATGGGCGTACATCCTCGACCACTCCCGGGCGAAGGCGGTCGTCACCGAGCCGGAGTTCCTGCGGGCCGCGGACCGCATCGCCGAACGGCTGACCGGCCTGGAGCGACGGATCCTGGTGGACGGCGAGGCGCCCTCGGACCGGTGGACCGGTTACGAGGCGCTGCTGGAGAGGCACCGGGGCGCGCGGGTGGAGCCGGTGGACGTCGAGCCGGACGACCTCCAGCGTCTGATGTACACCTCCGGCACCACCTCGCGGCCCAAGGGCGTGCGGATCACGTATGGGAACCTGCACGCCAAGAACGTGGCGCAGATCGTGCAGTTCGGCCTGACCGCCGCGGACACCACGCTGGTGGCGGGCCCGCTGTACCACGTCGGCGGCCTCGACATGCCCGCCCTCCCGGTGCTGTACGCGGGCGGCGGCGTGGTCCTCCAGCGCAAGTTCGACGCCGCGGGCGTCCTGCGGGCCATCCAGGAACACCGGGTCACCAACGCCTGGCTGGCGCCGGTCATGGTCAACGCGGTCCTGGAGGTCCCGGACCGGGAGTCGTACGACACCACCTCGATGCGCTTCATCGTGGGCGGCGGCGAGAAGACCCCGGAGCCGGTCCTGCGGCGGATCACGAACGCCTTCCCCAACGCCTGGTTCGCCGACGCCTACGGACTGACCGAGACGGTCTCCGGCGACACCTTCCTCGACCGGGAGCACGCGCTGTCCAAGCTGGGCTCGGTCGGCCGGCCCGTGCCGCACACCCGGGTCAGGATCGTCGACGACACGGACCAGGAGGTCCCGGCCGGCGAACTGGGCGAGATCACACTGCGCGGTCCGAAGGTCTTCGCGGGCTACTGGCGCGACGAGAAGGCCACCGCCGCGGCGCTCAGGGACGGCTGGTTCCACACCGGGGACATCGGGCACGTCGACGAGGACGGCTTCCTCTTCATCGACGACCGCAAGAAGGACATGATCGTCTCCGGCGGGGAGAACATCGCCACACCCGAGGTCGAACGGGTCCTCTACGAGCACCCGGCCGTGCTGGAGGCCGCCGTGGTCGGCCTGACCCACCCCCGCTGGGGCGAGGTCCCCCGGGCCTTCGTGGTGTTCCGGCCCGGGGCGAGCGCCGGAGCGGACGAGCTGCGGGAGTTCTGCCGGGAGCGCCTGGCCAAGTTCAAGGTGCCGGCCCGATTCGACCTCGTCGGCGAACTGCCCCGCACCCCTTCCGGCAAGGTTCTCAAGCGGACCCTGCGCGACATCCCCGTGGAGGGCTGAACGATGGCCGACGTCAACACCGATCTGCGCCTCGACGGCAGGACCGCCTGGGTGACCGGCGCGGGCAAGGGACTCGGCCGGGCGATCGCCATCGCCCTGTCCCAGGCCGGGGCCGACGTGGCGGTGACCGCGCGCACGGTCGCCGACCTGGAGAGCCTGGAGGCCGAACTCGCCGGGCACGGCGGCAAGGTGCTGGTGCTGCCCGGCTCCGTCGCCGACCCGGACGCGGTCCGCACGGCGGTCGGGCGGATCACCGGAGCGACCGGGCGGCTGGACGCCCTCGTCAACTGCGCGGGTATCAGCCCGCACTTCACCCGCAGCGAGTTCGTCACCGACGAGGACTGGCGGCGGGTGCTCGACATCAACCTCCAGGGCACCTTCACCTGTTGCCGCGAGGCCGGCAAGGTCATGCTGGAGCAGGGCTCCGGTTCGATCGTCAACGTGACGTCGGTGCACGCGAGCACGGGCTTCGAGCGGATCGCCGCGTACGCCGCGAGCAAGGGCGGAGTCGAGGCCCTCACCAGGGCGCTCGCCGTCGAGTGGGCGGACCGCGGAGTGCGCGTCAACGCCCTCGCGCCCGGCTACTTCCGTACGGACCTCAGCTCGGGCCTGCTGGACAGCCGCTGGGGCGAGCGGATCGTACGGGGCACTCCGCTCGGCCGGGTGGGCGAGGCCGGGGAACTGGGCGGCGCGGCGGTGTTCCTCGCCTCGGACGCCTCCCGCTTCGTCACGGGTACGACCGTCACGGTGGACGGCGGCTGGACGGCGTGGTGACCGCCGTGCGGGCGGCCGGCTGACGCGGCCGGGACCGAGGAGAGCCGCCCCGGGCCTCGCCGGGGCGGCCGCGTGCTATCCGAGGACGTCCGACACGTCCCGGCGGTACGACTCCGGCAGGCCGAAGAGTTCCTCGGAGACGGCCCGCACCGCGCCGACCACCAGCGGGGCGACGAGCTCCAGCGACGAGCGGCCGTCGCCGACCACCGATATCGCCCCGACCGGTCCGGCCGGACCGCGCAGCGCGAGGCCGACACAGCCGAGCTCCGGGAAACACTCTCCCCGGTCGATCGCCAGTCCGCCCCGCCGGCGCACCAGGCCCAGCTCGCGGTGGAGTTGGCCGAGATGACCGATGCTGTGCTGGGTACGGCGCTCGATCAGCTGCGCGTACCGCGTGTCGATCTCCTCCGGGCTCAGCCAGGCGAGCATGGCCTTGCCGAGCCCGGTGCAGTGGGCGATCGCGCGGCCACCCACCTTGGACGGAATGTCCACCGCGGCCCGGCCCCCCACCTTGTCCAGGTAGTAGATCTCCGGTCCGTCGAGCACCGCGAGATGGACGACCATCCTGGTCCGCACGGCCAGGTCCAGAAGATGGGGTGCGGCGGCGGCGCGCAGTGCGCTGTGCCCGATCTCCCGGCCGCCGAGGCCCAGCGCACGGCTGCCCAGCGTGTATCCGGCCACCGTGTGGCGCAGCCAGTCCAGCCGGACCAGCTGGTCGAGTATCCGATGCGTGGTCGAGCGGGGCAGATGGGTCCTGCGGGAGACCGATTCGAGCGTCAGATGGGTCTGCGGACGATCGAACAGGTCCATGATCAGCGTCACGCGCTCCATCATCGACGGAGGCGACGCGGGCCCGTCGACCTCGGAGGATCGCGAGCTCAGGCGAAGGGCAGACGTCATCGTCGGTGCCTCTCTGATCAAACTGAAATCAATTCTAGTTCGGCGCCGGCGTCAAGGTATCAATGCCCCGGGTCACAGAGAAAGAGTCGTGCACCGATTTATTGGGACGATCGGTCCATTCATCTGTGGACGCAAAAACGTACCGCTCCCCGGGAGATCCATTCCGGGGAGCGGTACGTCCTGCCGACGTCAGCCGTGGGTGAGGTCGAGGGCGATGTCCACGATCATGTCCTCCTGCCCGCCGACGAGACCGCGCCTGCCGACCTCCGCCAGGATGGTGCGGGCGTCGAGGCCGTACTGCCGCGCCGCGGCCTCGGCGTGGCGCAGGAAGCTGGAGTAGGCACCGGCATAGCCCAGCGTGAGGGTCTCCCGGTCGACGCGCACCGGCCTGTCCTGGAGCGGACGGACCAGGTCCTCGGCGGCGTCCTGGAGGGCGTACAGGTCGCAGTCGTGCTTCCAGCCGTAGAGGTTCGCGACGGCGACGAACGGCTCGATAGGGCAGTTCCCGGCGCCCGCGCCCTGGCCCGCGAGCGAGGCGTCGACCCGGGTCACCCCCTCCTCCACCGCCACCACGGAGTTCGCCACCGACAGGGAGAGGTTCTCGTGCGCGTGGATACCGATCTGGGTGTCCGGATCGAGCACGTCCCGGTAGGCGCGGATGCGGTCGCGCACCCCGTCCATGGTCAGCCGGCCGCCGGAGTCGGTGACGTACACGCAGTGCGCGCCGTAGGACTCCATCAGCCGGGCCTGCCCCGCGAGGGTCTCCGGGGACGTCATGTGGCTCATCATCAGGAAGCCCGAGACGTCCATGCCGAGTTCCCGTGCGGTGCCGATGTGCTGGGCCGCCACGTCCGCCTCCGTGCAGTGGGTGGCGATGCGCACCGAGCGGACCCCGAGGGCGTAGGCCCGCTTCAGTTCGGCGACGGTGCCGATGCCGGGCAGGAGCAGGGAGGTGAGGACCGCGCGGTCGATGGCGTCCGCGGCCGCCTCGATCCACTCCCAGTCGGTGTTGCTGCCCGGCCCGTAGTTGAGGCTGCCGCCGGCCAGTCCGTCGCCGTGGGCGACCTCGATCGCGTCCACCCCCGCCCGGTCGAGGGCGGCGGAGATCCGGGAGACGAACTCGGGCGTGATCCTGTGCCGGATGGCGTGCATCCCGTCCCGGAGGGTGACGTCCTGCACGTAGAGCCTGCGGGTGGGGGTCACTCGGTCACCTCGGTGGTCGGTCGCCGGGCGATGCGCTCGGCGACGCGCAGAGCGGCCGAGGTCATGATGTCGAGGTTGCCCGCGTAGCCGGGCAGGTAGTGGGCGGCACCCTCCACCTCGAGGAACACGGAGACCTTCGTGGTCGCCGCGGAGCGGTCGCCGTCGGGCAGCAGGGTGTGCACCGGGTCGCCGGCGGGCACCGGCGTGAACTGGACCTGCTGCTTGAGCCGGTAGCCCGGCACATATGCGGCGACCTCGGCCACCATCTCCTCGACGGAGGTCCGGATCGCGTCGTGGTCCGCCTCGCCGATCAGGCAGTACACCGTGTCCCGCATGATCAGCGGCGGTTCCGCCGGGTTCAGGACGATGATCGCCTTGCCCCGGCGGGCACCGCCCACCTGCTCGATGGCGCCGGCCGTGGTCGCGGTGAACTCGTCGATGTTGGCCCGGGTGCCGGGCCCGGCCGACCTGGAGGCGATCGAGGCGACGATCTCGGCGTAGGGCACCGGTGTGACCCGGCTGACCGCGTGCACGATCGGGATGGTCGCCTGGCCGCCGCAGGTGACCATGTTGACGTTGTCGACGGCGATGCCGGATCTCGCGGCGCTCTCCAGGTGTTCGTCGAGGTTCACCGGGGGCACCACGAAGGGACCGATCGCGGCGGGGGTGAGGTCGACGAGCCGCTTGCCGTACGGGGCGAGCTTCCCGGCGTTCTCGACATGGGCCTTCGCCGACGTGGCGTCGAAGACGATCTCGATGTCCTCGAAGCCGTCCATGCGGATCAGGCCGTCCACGCCCTCGTGCGTGACGGGGACCTTCAGCCGCGCGGCGCGCGCCAGGCCGTCCGAGTCCGGGTCGATGCCGACCATCGCGGCCATCTCCAGGGTGTCGGACAGGCGCAGCACCTTGATCATCAGGTCGGTGCCGATGTTGCCGGAACCGACAACGGCCACCTTGGTCTTGGTCATCCGTGTTCCTCGAGTTCCTCGGGGGCCTGGGGTGCCTGGGGTGCCTGGGGTGCCTCGGGATCCTCCGACGCGAAGGTCGCCGTCACCGAGCCCAGGCCCGACAGCTCGGCCCGTACGGTGACGCCGGGCGGGGTGGGGACGAGCGGACCCAGGGCGCCCGAGAGCACGACCTGTCCGGCGCGCAGCGGATCGCCGAACTCCCGGGCCGTGCGCGCCAGCCACAGCAGCGCGGCGAGGGGATCGCCCAGGCAGGCCGCGCCGTCGCCCTCGGAGGCGAGCTCGCCGTCGGCGTACAGCCGCATGGTCACGTCCCGGGGGGTGAACTCCCCGGGAGCGACCCGCTGCCGGCCGAGCACGAAGAGGCCGCTGGACGCGTTGTCGGCGATCGTGTCGGTGATCGCGATGTCCCAGTCGGCCACCCGGCTGTCCACGATCTCCAGCGCGGCCACGGCGTGTCCGACCGCCGACCGGACCCGCTCGACATCGAGGTCGTCGTCGTCCAGGTCGGCGGCGAGCACGAACGCGATCTCCGCCTCGACCCGGGGCTGGAGCAGGCGGTGGCCGGGGACGGCCGGCAGGGCGGAGACGTCCATGTCGTCCAGGAGGACGCCGAAGTCGGGCCGGTCGACCCCTACTTGGCGCTGCACCGACGCGGACGTCAGCCCGATCTTGCGGCCGACGACCCGTGCCCCGGCGGCGATCCGGCCGCCGACGACGCGTCGCTGGACGGCGTATGCGAGGCCGATGTCGGTCGCGCCGAGCAGCTCCCGCACCGGCGCACAGGGCCGGCGGTCATGGGCTGCGCGGGTGAGTCGTGCGGCCGCCTCGGCCACCGCGGTCTCACGGTGCGCGACGGCCGTCGGTTCCCGGACGTCTGTCATTGCCCTCCTCAAGTCGTGCCGGCCTCCAGCCTGGGCCGCCGCGCCGGACGCAGGCCCGGGGCGTTCCGCTCACCGGGACTCGCGGACCGGGCACCGGGCGGGTCTCGGTCAGCGAGATGCCGCGACGGCGGGCCCACGCCGCCTCGTTACCTTCGCCGTGGCCACCCGGGAGTGCGCCCTGTCCCGGCCCCGTGAACCGCGGCACGCGCCGGGACCCCGCCCCCCACCAAGAACGTCGGCACTCATGAGGAGGTTCGGATGAGCATCAACGAGGATGCCTACGACGTGATCGTCGTGGGGTCGGGCGGAGGTCTGGTCGGGGCGTACGTGGCGGCGTCGCGCGGCCTGCGCACGCTCGTCGTCGAGAAGACCGACCGGGTCGGCGGCACCGTGGCGTACTCCGGCGCGGGTCTGTGGTTCCCGGGGTCCGCCCCGCTGAGCCGGGCCGGGCTGGGGGACGACGTCGAGGAGGCACGGGCGTATCTGCGCAGTGTCGTCGACGACCCGGCCCGGGAGCCGCTCCAGGACGCGTATCTGACGGCCGGGGTCCGGCTGATCGACGAGCTCGAGCAGAACCCCTGGTTCCGGTCCTTCGTCCACGGGCCGGTGCCGGACTACTACGCGGCGAGCCCGGGGGCGTCGCCCACGGGGCACACCGTGTTCCCGCCGCCGCTCGAGGTCACCGAGCTCGGCGAGCGCAGGGCGCTGGTCCGCGACTGTCTTCCCACCGAGCGGTTCGGCTTCGACGAGGGCCCGGTCCTGGTCGGCGGCCGGGCGCTGGTCGGCCGGGCGCTGTCGGCGTTCCTGGAGACCGGCAACGGCGAACTGCGGCTGAACACGGCGCTGGAGAGCCTGGTCGTCGAGGACGGCAGGGTCACCGGTGTGGAGGTCGTCAGCGACGGTGAGCGGGTCCGGATCCGGGCCGGGCGGGGCGTGCTGCTCGCGGCCGGCGGCTTCGAGCGCGACCGTGAGCTCCGCGAGAAGCATCAGTCCCCGCTCACCGGGGAGTGGTCCGAGGGCGCCCCGGCCAACACCGGTGACGCCCTGCGGGCGGGCGTCGCGGTGGGTGCGGACACCGACCTGCTGGACGAGGCCTGGTTGGTGCCGGGGCTCGTTCAGCCGGACGGTCTGCCGTTCTTCCACACGGGCACCCGGGGCGGGATCTGGGTCAACGGCGCGGGCGAGCGCTTCGTCAACGAGACCCGGCCGTACGACCAGGCCGGGCACGAGATCGTCCGGCTGCACGCCACCACCGGCGTGCGTCACATCCCGGCCCACTGGGTGTTCGACCAGCGGCAGCTGGACCGGGACGGCATCGGCTTCCCGCCTGTCACCCCGGGGCCCGAACAGTGGCTGGCCTCGGGGGCGTTGAAGAAGGCCGACACCCTGGAGGAGCTGGCGCGTCTGATCGACGTCCCGTTCGAGGGGCTGAAGCAGACGGTCGAGGAGTTCAACGGGTACGCGCGGACCGGTGTCGACGAGAGGTTCCGGCGCGGTGAGACGCCGTGGGACCGGATGTTCCACCACATCGTCCCCTTCCCGGCCGACCCCCGGCAGCACTTCCCCGCGAAGCCCTCGCCGGAGTGGCCGAACCCGCTGCTCCTGCCCATCGACGCACCGCCGTTCTACGCGGCGACCATCGTGCCGTCCGACATCGGCACGAAGGGCGGGCTGAGGATCGACACCCACGCGCGGGTGCTGCGGCCCGACGGCCGGCCGATCGACGGCCTGTACGCGACCGGGAACACCGCGGCCGCGATGTCGGGGCGGGTGTACCCGGGTGCGGGCACTCCGATCGGTTCCAGCCTCGCGTTCGGATACCTCGCGGTACTGGACATGGCCGGGGCGACGGACTGACATGACGCGGGTGCCCGGGACACGGCGGGTGTCCCGGGCACCGTGCTGTGCGCTACACGGCCGCGATCAGCCGGGCGGCCAGTCGCAGGTCCGCTTCCCCCCGCTCGGTGGAGATCTCCTCGGTCAGCATGGCCACGAACAGGCCCCACCAGGTGTAGACGAGCAGGCGCACCCTGCTGCGGGCGTCCGCGCGGTCCTCGATCAGGCGCAGGAGCCGCTGCCCCAGCGCCCTCTCGACGATGTCGATCCGGCTCGGGACCGCGCTCGCGTACTCCGTGAACGACGACAGCGCGACCGCCGAGGCCAGGAGCCGGTTGCCGAGCAGCCTGCCGGTCAGCGCGACGAGGGTCTCCGCGACCTCGGCCACCGGATCGGCGTCCGCCGTGACGGGCGCGCCGCCGTCGCGGCCCCCGAGGAACTGCTCGATGTGCCATTCCAGGACGGCCAGGAACAGAAAGGGTTTGGACGGGAAGTAGCGGTACAGCGTGGCGATCGCGACGCCCGCTTCCCTGGCGACGTCGTGCATCTGCACGTCGACGAGCCCGTCGCGCGCGCCGAGGTCCGAAGCGGCACGCAGGATCCTGACCCGGCGGGCGGCCTGGCGGGCGGAGGTGGGGGCGGCGGGTGACCGCACGGGCGTTCTCAACCGGCCTCCGGGCGGGTCAGGAAGGCCAGTACCGCGCTCTCCCAGGCCGCCTTCTGCTCGATCATCGCCCAGTGCCCGCAGTCCGGCAGCACGTGCAGTTCGGCCCTGGGGATGGTGCGCAGCGGCAGCAGCGCGTTCTCCAGCGGTGTCACCCGGTCGTCCCGGCCCCAGGTCAGCAGGGTGGGCGCGGTGACCTTGTGGAGTGCGGCCCAGATGGGCTGGTCCGACTGGGCCTGGGCGGCCAGGACGGCGGCCATCGCCTGCCTGCCGTAGATCCGGCGGGACGCCTCCAGGGTCGCCGGTTCGGTGGCGCTCGCCCACCGTTCCTCGATCAGCTCCTCGGTGAGCAGGGCCGGGTCGTGGACCATGGCCCGCAGCCACTGGACGAGGTTGTCCCGGGTGGGGTTCTCGGCGAACTCCACCAGCAGGTTGAGCCCTTCGCTGGGCGCCGGCGACAGGATGTTGCGGCCCACCCCGCCGATGGTGACGATCCTGCGGAACAGGTCCTTGTGGGCGACCGCGAGCCCCACGGCGACGAAGCCGCCCATGGAGTTCCCGATGACGTCGACGCGGTCGAGACCGAGGCCGTCGAGGAAGCGCAGGACGGCCTTGGGGCCGGCCGCCATCGGGTTCTCGGTGGTCGGGTCGCTCACCCCGAAGCCCGGGAACTCCAGCGCGAGGCAGCGGAAGTGGCGGGCGAGCACGGGCAGGTTGGCCCGGTAGTTGCGCCAGCCGGTGACGCCCGGCCCCGACCCGTGCAGCAGAAGCAGCGGCGGTCCGTCGCCCGCCTCGTGATAGCGCAGGGTGCCGTCGTCGGTGTGCAGTTCGCGCAGGGTGTCCTCGTGGCTGAGTGTCATGGCGGTCACCGTCGCACCCGGGGGAAGCCGAACGCCGTGCGTCTCCCGATCAGTGGGACGCTCCCGGCCACGGGCGTCCCGGGCTGTCTAGCGTCGCGGACATACCGATACCGGGAGCCCGACGGGCCACCCCGGACCTGACCAAATGTGAGGGGAGGGCCTGATGGGTGTTCGCTCACTCGGGTACCTGCGTCTGGAGTCCGACGACCTCGGCAAGTGGAAGGCCTTCGGGGCCGACTTCCTCGGCCTGATGCCCGTCGAGGGCGGCGACGCCGAGTCGCTGTCCTTCAGGATGGACGACCACCCGGCCCGGATCGTGGTCTCCGCGGGGGCCCGGAGCGCGATGACGGCGCTGGGCTTCGAGGTCCTCGACGAGCGGGAGCTGGCGCGGCTGGCCGCGGACGTCGAGAAGGCGGGGATCAAGGTGACGGCCGGCACCGAGGCCGAGGCGGCGGAGCGCAGGGTCACCGGCTTCGTCAGGTTCGACGACCCGGGCGGCAACCCGGTCGAGCTGTACTACGGCACGGTCCTCGACCATGTGCCCGTGCACACCCCGCTGGTCTCGAAGTTCGTCACCGGCGACATGGGCTTCGGGCACGCGATCGTCTCCGCCGAGGACGCCCGGACCACGTTCGAGTTCTATGTCGGTGTCCTCGGCTTCGTCGAGCGGAACACGATGCGCTCACCGGCCGGCACCACGTGGTTCATGGGCTGCAACGCCCGCCACCACACGCTCGGTGTCACGCCGATGCCGGGTCCCGGGCGGCTGCTGCACTTCATGGTGGAGGGCGCGACCCTGGACGACGTCGGGCGCGCCCTCGACCGGGCCGCCGAGTACGAGGTGCCGATGATGCACTCGCTGGGCAAGCACACCAACGACCACATGGTGTCGTTCTACGTGTGGTCGCCGGAGAACTACGCCGTCGAGTTCGGCTGGAACGGCCTGAAGGTGCCGGAGCCCGTCCCCGTGTACGAGATCACGGACGGCGCGTTCTGGGGCCATCGCTTCACCCCGCCGCCGCAGCCGGCCGGCTGAGCGGGCGGACACGGCTGAGCCCCACGGCCCGTCACGGCCGTGGGGCTCTGTCGTGTCACTCGACGGTGATCGCCCGTTCCGGGCAGGCCGACTCCCCGTCCCGGGCGGCCTGGAGGAGGTCGTCGGGCACCTCCGCGTCGAGGGGCAGCGCGTAGCCGTCGTCGTCCAGGCGGAACAGTCCGGGTGCCGCCGCCCAGCAGCGGGCGTGCCCGGAGCACGACGACGTGTCGACGGTGATCTTCATGCAACCCACCCCGTTCTACGGCTTGTTGGTCGACCCCGCGTCGACGGTGAACTGGAGGCCCGTGACGTACCGCGCCTCGTCGGAGGCGAGGAACAGAACGGCGTTGGACACGTCCCGCGGCTCCACGTACGGGGCGAGGGGGTTCATCGCCGCGAGGGCGAACAGCGGTTCGCGCGCGGCGAGTTCCTCCACGGGCACCCCGACGGTGATGCCCGTGTCACTGACGCCGGTGGGGTGGACGGTGTTCACCCGGATGCGATGCGGGGCGAGTTCGTTCGACAGGGCCTTCATCAGGCCGACCACACCGTGCTTGGCGGCCACGTAGTGGGCGTACGGCACATGGCCGCGGATGCCGGCGGCAGAGCTGATCATGACGATCGAGCCGCCCTCCCCCGCCTCGATCATCCAGGGGATCGCGGCCCGCGCCGTGTTCCAGGCGCCCTTGAGGTTGACGTCGACGACGACGTCCCAGACCTCCTCGGACAGCTCCCAGGCGGAGCCCGAACTCATGACACCGGCGTTGGCGACGACCACGTCGAGCCGCCCGAACTCCGCCCTCGCCGCGTCGACGGCCGCCCGCACCTCGGCGATCGAGCGGACGTCGGCCCGCAGCGCGACGCACCGTCGGCCCGTCGCCCTGACCAGCTGCGCCGTCTCCTCCAGCTGGTCCTTCGACGCGAGCCGGTACGGCAGTTCGTCGCTGATGTCGTGGCAGACGTCGGTGACGACGACGTCCGCGCCCTCCTCGGCCAGCCGCACGGCGTGGGAGCGGCCCTGCCCCCGCGCCGCTCCCGTGATGAGTGCGACCTTGCCCTGCACACGCCCCATGGCGGCCTCAGTCCTTCTTCGCGTGGTCGGTCAGGTCATCGGCGGCCGCGCGCAGGGCGCGCAGCCGGGACCGGAGGAGTTCGCGCTCGGCCTCGTCGGACGCACCGAGTCCGGCCAGGCGTACGTCCGTCTCGGCGATCTCCGCCAGGAGCCGGCCGTGCGCCTCCTCGCGGGTGAGCAGGTCCAGGTCGGTCCAGTCGGACCGCTCGGACTCCGGGCGCCGGCTCATGCGGGGAGGTTGTAGAGGCGGCGGGTGTTGAGCTCCACGATCTTGTGCACCTCGTCGTCCGGGACGTCGGCCAGTACCTCCGCCGCGTAGGCGCGGGACTTGGGCCAGTAGGAGTCGGAGTGCGGGTAGTCGCACTCCCAGGTGATCTTGTCGATGCCTACGTGGTGGCGTACCTCGACGCCGAACCGGTCGTCGATGAAACAGCCGTGGAAGTGCTTGTGGAACAGCTCCGAGGGCCGCACGCTCTGGTTGACGTTCTGGTAGAAGCGGTGCCGCTCCCAGGTGCCGTCACTGCGCTCGAGCAGATACGGGATCCAGCCGATGCCGCCCTCGGACAGGCCGATCTTCAGCTTGGGGTGCTTGTGCAGCACCGGGGAGAACAGCAGGTCGGCGGTGGCGAACATGGCGTTGCAGCCGAACAGTGCGATCGTCACGGCGAACGGCGCCTCCTCGGCCGTCCTCGGCGGCTTGCCCGAGGTGCCGAAGTGCAGGCACAGGGGCATGTCGGTCTCCTCGGCCGCCGAGAACATCGGGTCCCAGTGGTCGGTGTGGAAGGAGGGCAGGCCGCGCGGGGCCGGGTTCTCCGGGAAGGAGATCGCCTTCGCCCCCTTGGCCGCTGTCCGGTGGATCTCCGCGACACAGGCCTGCACGTCCCACATCGGCATGATGACCAGGGGGATGAGCCGCCCCGGCGCGGTGGCGCACCACTCGTCGAGGACGAAGTCGTTCCACGCCCGCACACACAGCAGCGCCAGTTCACGGTCCTTGCCGTCCAGGAAGACATGGCCGGAGAACCCCGGGAACGACGGGAAGCACAGGGCGCCCCACACCCCGTCCAGATCCATGTCGCGGATCCTGGCCGCGGGGTCGTAGCAGCCCGGGATCATCTCGTCGTAGCGGGTCGGTTCGAGGCCGAACTCCTCCGGTTTCTTTCCCGCGACGGCGTTCAGGCCGATGTACGGGTGGACCCGGTCCTCGTAGACCCACACCTCGGCGGGCGCCTGGCCCGCTCCCCGGGGCCGCTCCACGATGCGCGGCCCCGCCTCCCGCAGCCGCGCCGGCAGCCGGTCGGACCACAGGTGTGGGGGCTCGATCAGATGGTCGTCGGTCGACAGCAACTTCATCCATGGCCGCAGCGGCATCCTTGTGCTCCCTCGGTCTCGGGGACTCTCTAGCACCGGGCAGATTGTGTGCACTGAAACAGTCCCGCTCAGCGGAAGCAGTCAGCAACAACACATGGAGAGTCGAGATCATCAGGCTCCGCCCCGACCCCCTGTGCCGATATTCAGGCTACTCTTTTTTCGAGGGAAGGAGACCCCATGGGTCGAGTGCAGGACAAGGCCGTGTTCATCACCGGGGCCGCACGCGGCCAGGGCCGGGCCCAGGCGGTCCGGCTCGCCGCGGAGGGAGCCGACATCATCGCCGTGGACCTCTGCGCGGACATCGCCACCAACGGCTATCCGCTGGCCACCGAGGAGGACCTGGAGGAGACGGTGCGGGAGGTCGAGAAGCTCGGCCGGCGCATCGTCGCCCGCAAGGCGGACGTACGTGATCCGGCGGCGCTCAAGGCGGCCGTGGCCGACGGGGTGGCCGAGCTGGGGCGGCTCGACGCCGTGGTCGCCCAGGCCGGGATCTGCCCGCTGGGCCCCGGGCGGACCGCGCAGGCCTTCCTCGACGCCGTCACCGTCGACTTCCACGGGGTGGTGCACGCCGTCGACGCGGCCCTGCCCCATCTTCCGGACGGCGCCTCGATCGTCGCGACCGGGTCGATCGCCGCGCTGATCCCGGCGACCACCGACAACCCGGCCAACGGGCCCGGCGGGCTGGGCTATTCGTTCGCCAAGCGCCAGGTGGCCGCGTTCGTGCACGACCTGGCGACCGTGCTGGCCTCGCGGCGGATCCGGGTCAACGCGCTGCATCCCACGAACGTCAACACCGACATGCTCAACAGCGACCTCATGTACCGGTCGTTCCGGCCCGACCTGGAGAACCCCGGCCGCGAGGACGCACTGCCCTCCTTCCCCGCGACGACCGGGTTCGGCATCCCCTACGTCGAGCCGGAGGACATCGCCGACACCGTGCTCTTCCTGGTCTCCGACGAGTCCCGCTACGTCACCGGGATGCAGCTGCGCGTCGACGCCGGCGGGTACGTCAAGCGGCGTCCCCAACTGCCCACATTCTGACGGAAGTTCAAGCGCTCCCGGTCAGGTCGATGACCACCTTGCCGGTGGTGCGCCGTTCCGCCACGTCGGTCAGGGCGGAGGCCACCTCGGCGAGGGGGTGGACGCGGGAGACGAGCGGGCGCATCCCGTCCCGGACCAGCCGGGCGAGCTCCCGGTCCCCGGCGGCCACCGCGTCCGGGGCGTACCGCCGCAGCATGCGGATCTCGAAACCCCGCACCACCGCGTCCTTGAGCAGCACCAGGTTCAGAGGGATCCGGGGGATCCTTCCGTCGGCGTAGCCCACGGTCACGAACCGGCCGCCCCGCCGCAGCGCGCGCAGGGCGGCCTCGGCGTGGTCGCCGCCCACCGGGTCGACCACGAGGTGGACGCCGTCGCCGCCGGTCAGCTCACGGATCCGCGTCTTCAGGTCCTCCCGGACGTAGTCCACACCGGCCTCGGCCCCGAGCGTGCGGGCGACCGCGAGCCGCTCCCGGCTCGATGCCGCCGCGACGACGCGGATCCCGAGCCGGGTCGCGATGTCGACGGCCGCGGTGCCGACCCCGCCCGCCGCCCCGAGCACCGCCGCCCACTCCCCCGCCGTGCCCCGCCCGACCGTGACCAGGCAGTGGTAGGCGGTCGCGTAGGTCACGTGGAAGGCGGCGGCATGGACCATGTCGAGCCCGTCGGGGACGGGGCGCAGACCCTCGACGGGCACCACGACCTGCTCGGCGAACGCCCCCGTCAGCACCGCTCCGGCCACCGGTGCGCCCACCGGAGGACCGGACACCCCGGGCCCCAGCGCCGCCACGACACCGGCGAACTCGCTGCCCGGCGTGAACGGCGTCGGCGCGGACACCTGGTAGCGGTCGGCCACGAGCAGCACGTCCGGGAAGTTGACGGCGGCGGCGTGCACCCGGACCAGTACCTCGCCCGGGCCGGGTTCCAGGTCGTCCAGCTCCACGACCTCCAGACCGTCCGGGGGCCCGTGGTGCGTACAGCGCGCGGCTCTCATCGTGCCCTCCCGGTGGTCGGTGTCACCGGGTCCCGGGGCAGGCCGAGGACCTGTTCGGCGATGGTGTTGCGCTGGATCTCGGCGGTGCCCGCCCCGATCGTCGAGGCCCGGGTCCGCAGGAAGCCCCACACCCAGCGTCCGCGCTGGACGGCGTGCGGATCGTGGCGGCCGAGGATCCCGTACGGGCCCAGCAACTCCAGGGCGAACTCGTGCAGTTCCTGCTCGAAGGTCACGATGAACAGCCGTGCCGTCGAGGAGGCCGGTCCCGGCTCGCCCTTCGCCATGATGTCGGCGATGGTCCGCATCCCGGTCAGCCGCATGATCGTCACCCGGATCTCGAAGTCCGCGAGCCGGTCGCGCACCAGGGGGTCGGCGGTCGCACCCCGTTCGTGCGCCAGCTCGACCAGTTCGTCGAGCACGCGCCGGTACAGGGCCGCCTGGTTCATCGCTCCGGCCGCGCGCTCATGACCGAGGCTCGTGCGGACCAGCGGCCAGCCGCCGTTCTCGGGGCCGACCCGGTCGGCGACGGGTACGCGTACGTCGTCGAGGAAGATCTCGCAGAAGTGCGCGTCCCCGGTCAGGTCCCGCAGCGGGCGCACTCCCACTCCCGGGGCGTGGGCGTCGATCAGCAGGTAACTGATGCCGTCCTGGCGGGAGTCGGGGGGCCCGGTGCGCACGAGCGTGAAGAGGACGTCGGCGATGTCGGCCGAACTGTTCCACACCTTCTGCCCGTTGACGACGTACTCGTCCCCCTCGCGACGGGCCGTCGTGCGCAGCGCCGACAGGTCCGAGCCCGCCTCGGGCTCGGAGTAGCCCTGCGCCCATACGGAGTCGCCGCGCAGCATGGGGCGCAGGAAGCGTTCCTTCTGCTCGGGTGTGCCGTAGGCGATCAGGGTCGGCGCCGCGATGCCCAGGCCGGTGCCGAGGGGGCCCGGGACCCGGGCTCCGGCGTACTCCTCCTGGTAGATCACCTGACGGGCGAAGTCCAGGTCCATCCCGCCGTACTCGCGCGGCCAGCCCGGGCCCGCGTACCCGGCGTCGAACAGCGTGGCCAGCCAGGCCTTCTGCCAGGCCAGCCGAGCGACGGGGTCCTTCGGGCGCCGGCCGGGGTGGTGGTCGGTCAGGAAGGCGCGCAGACCGGCCCGGAAGTCGTCGGCCGAACTCATCGGAGTCCCCCGCCCGTTCAGCGCGGAGCCATGCGGAGGGCGCCGTCGAGCCGCACCGTCTGGCCGTTGAGGTAGGGGTTCTCCAGCAGCTCCACGGCAAGGCGGGCGAAGTCGTCGGGGTCGCCGAGACGCCCGGGGTGCGGCACGGTCGCGGCGAGTCCGTCACGGATGTCGGCGCGCAGCCGGCCGAGCATGGGGGTGTCCATGATCCCCGGCGCGATGGTGTTCACCCGGATCTGCCAGCTCGCCAGGTCACGGGCGGCGACCAGGGTCATGCCGTGCACGCCCGCCTTGGCGGCGGTGTAGGAGGTCTGGCCGATCTGGCCGTCGAAGGCGGCGACGGAGGCGGTCAGGACGACGGCTCCGCGGTCGCCGTCGACGACGTCGTTGCCGGAGAGCCGGGCGGCGGCCAGGCGCAGCACGTTGTAGCTGCCGATCAGGTTGACCCGTACGACCTCGGCGAACGTGGCGAGTTCGCCCGGGGTGCGGTCGCGGTCGATGATCCTGGCGCGGTCGCCGCCGCGTCCGGCGCAGTGCACGACGAAGCGCAGCGGGCCGAGCTCGCGCGCCGCGTCGAGGGCGGCGGTGACCGAGTCCTCGTCGGTGACGTCCGCGCGGACGAAGCGGGCCGCGTCGCCGAGGTCGGCGACCGCCTTCACGCCCTGCTCCTCGGAGATGTCGGCCAGGACGACACGGCCGCCCCGGTCGATGACGCGGCGCGCGGTGGCCAGTCCGAGGCCGGAGGCGCCGCCGGTGACCAGTGCCGATGAACCGTCGATGTTCACATCAAACTCCTCACAGGCCCAGGGACTTGCTGATGATGGTCTTCAGGACCTCGCTGGTGCCGCCGTAGATACGGGTCACCCGGGCGTCGGCGTACAGCCGGGCGATCGGGGACTCGAGGATGTAGCCGTAGCCGCCGTGCAGTTGGAGGCAGCGGTCGACCGTACGGCCCTGTGTCTCGGTGCAGAACAGCTTGGTCCTGGCCGCGTCGGCGGGGCTCAGTTCACCGGCGAGGAGCGCCGTGACCGCCGCGTCGAGCAGTGCTTGGGACGCCTCCAACTCGGCTGACATGGCGGCGAGTTCGAACTTCGTGTTCTGGAAGTGGGCGACCGGCCTGCCGAACACCGTCCGGTCGCGGACGTAGCCGAGGGTCAGGTCGATCGCGGCGCGGGTCTGGGCGACGGCGCCGACCGCGATGGCCAGCCGTTCCTGGGCCAGGTTGCGGCCGAGGTGGGTGAAGGCGGCGCCCTCCTCGCCCAGCAGGTTCGCGGCGGGGACCCGGACGCCGTCGAAGAACAGCTCCACGGTGTCCTGGACCGCGAGGCCGATCTTCTCCAGCCGGCGCCCGACCGTGAACCCGGGCATGCCCTTCTCCACCACGAGCAGGGACAGTCCGGCGCGCCGGTCGTCCGGGTCGGTGGCGGTGCGGGCCACGACGATCACCAGGTCGGCGTGGTGGCCGCCGGTGATGAAGGTCTTGGCGCCGTCGAGTGTGTAGTGGTCGCCGTCGCGCACCGCCCGGGTCGTGACGCCGGCGAGGTCGGAGCCCGTGCCCGGTTCGCTCATCGCGATCGCGGTGTACAGCTCGCCCGAGGCCAGCCCCGGGAACCAGCGGGCCCGCTGCTCGGCGTCGGCGAGGCCCGTGAAGTACGGGACGACCACGTCGAGATGGGTACGCAGGCCGCCCAGGGTGACGCCGGCCCGGGCGCACTCCTCCTGGATGACGACGTTGAAGCGGTAGTCGTCCCGGCCGCCCCCGCCGTGCTCCTCGGGGACGGCCGTGCCGAGGATGCCGAGCTTGCCCATCGAGGTGAACAGCTCGCGGGGGACGAGTGCGGCGCGCCGCCAGTCCTCGTACACCGGGAGCACTTCGCGGGCGAGGTAGTCACGGACCAGGAGACGGAAGTCCTCGTGGTCCTGCTCGAACAGGGTCCGGCGCATCGGATCTCCTTCGACCGTCGACCCTATTCAGTATACGTAATTAGCCCTCCCGGCACAGCAGTACGCCCCATGTCTCCAGTCGAGGACATGGGGCGCCTGGAATCAGTGTCACTAAATCAGTGCCACCAGGGGATCAGAGCATCCAGGTGACGGCGCATCCGGTGGCGGGCGACCCCCGCGTCGCCCTGGACGATCGCGTCGAGGATGCGCTGGTGGACATGCTGGACCTCGTCGGCCGCGGTGTCTCCAGGCAGCGGCCGGTCATGGCCGGAGGCGTGCCGGCGGAACAGCTCGGTGATGATGGCGAGGAAGAGCGAGAGCACAGGATTGTCGGCCAGGGCCGCCAGTTCGGAGTGGAACAGATCGGCCTTGCGGAGATCGCCGGCCGGGCCCTCGGTAGGCCGGCGGACGGCCTTCGCGAGGCGCTCGGCGACCTCCGTGTCACCCTCGGCGTGCCGGGCGGTCACCCGGGCGACGATGCCGAGCTCGATGGCGTTGCGGACGATCCGCAGGTCGTCGGCCGTGACGCCCTGGTACTCGAGGAAAAGCGCCATCGTGTCGATGCTGGCCTGCGGCTCGGGCGCGGTGACGATGAGTCCGCCGCCGGGGCCGCGGCGCATCCGGGCGACCTGGTGGTACTCCAGCAGCCGTACGGCCTCCCGCAGGACGGCCCGGCTGATCTCGTAGCGGGCCAGCAGATCCGCCTCCGAGCCGAGGACCATGCCGATCTGCCAGCCCCGCGCGGCGATGTCGTCGTGGATCCGGGCGGCCACCACTTCCGCGAGCTTGGCCCGTGGCCCTTCGACCAGCTCGGGCTCGACCACGTTGCCCGAGATCCGCTGCCCGCGGCGGACGCGGTGCTTCTCGATCCAGGCGGCCACCGACTCCAGATGCGCGGTGAGTTCGGTCTGCGCGCGGGCGCCGTCGTCGGCGACGACGGCGTCGACGACGGCCCGGTGCTCACGGTGCGAGGTCTCCTTCGCCGCGTGCATCTCCGCCTTGGAGATGCGTCGGGAGGTGTGCGCGTACCGGGCGGTCAGGCGGGTGAGCACGTCGATGAACAGGTGCAGCACCGGGTTTCCCGAGAGCCTGCCGAGCACCGGGTGCAGCGGGTCCTGCGAATGGACCGACGGGTCGTCCCAGTGGCCGCGTTCGGAGTCGAGCGTGGCCCGGAGCGTGGCGATGCCCTCTTCGGTGATGCGGTCGGCGGCGAGTCCGGCGGCGATCGGTTCGAGGAGCTGACGGGCCCGGAGCAGGTCCGTGACGCTGGTGCCGACGTACTCCAGGTAGATCACCATGGCCCGGGTCGCCGGTCCCGCGTCGGGCGCGCAGACGATCAGACCGCCGCCCGGCCCGCGCCGCATCCTGGCGACCTGGTGGTGCTCGACCAGCCGTACCGCCTCGCGCAGCACCGCGCGGCTGACCCCGAGCCGCTCCCGCAGGTCCACCTCGGAGCCCAGCGACTCACCGACGGGCCAGCCCTGGCGGATCACGGTCGCCTCGATGCGCTGCGCGGTCTGCGCGGCCAGCTTGCCGACCGGGAGACCGGTCTCGCCGTCGGCGGGCTCGCGGTCGACGGCAGTCGCCATGGGCCAACTCCTCTGAGGGGACATTGCGGATCCCCAGTCTATTGGCCACCAGGGCGGAGTACGCGCGAGCCGGACGCCCAGCAGCGAGATCGGGCTACTGATTCCGCGGCCGGACGCTGGCAACCGCCTCGATGACCCGGTTAGAGTACCCTCATTTCGAGATCGCTTGCATGAGGACCTGTATGAGGACCCGCATGAGGACCAAGGAGTCGGCGGCGATGCGACTGGAACCCACACCCGGACTCGAGGCGTTCCGGAGAAAAGTGCGCGCCTTCGTGGCGGAACACGCGCCCGGCACCAAGGCGCACTCCGGGGTGCGCGCGCCCGAGCCGGCCCTGATGCCGGCGATCCGGGAGTGGACCGCGAAGCTGTACGAGGCGGGCCTTCTCGGCATCGACTGGCCCGCCGAGTACGGCGGCCGGCCCGACGCCCATCCCCTCGAACCGTCCGTCGTCGCCGAGGAGATCGCCCGCGCCCGCACCTGGCCGCCCGTGGGCGCGGCCTCGCTCGCCTCGGCGGCCCTGCTCGACTTCGGCACCGCCGCGCAGCGGGCGCGCTTCCTGCCCCGCATCCGCACCTGCGAGGACGTGTGGTGCCAGCTGTTCAGCGAGCCGGAGGCGGGCAGCGACCTGGCGGCGCTGCGCACCCGGGCCCGCCGCGAGGGCGAGGGCGACGAGGCGGTGTTCGTCGTCGACGGCCAGAAGGTGTGGACGACGAACGGCCAGCACGCGGACATGGGTTACCTGCTCGCGCGCACCGACGCGGACGCCCCGAGACATCGGGGCATCACGGCCTTCGCCCTGGACATGCGCAGCCCCGGCGTCACCGTGCGGCCCTTGCGCGAGATCACCGGGACCACCGACTTCAACGAGGTCTTCCTCGACGGCGTCCGGATCCCGGCCGCCCGGGTGATCGGCCGGGTGAACGACGGCTGGCGGGTGGCGATGAGCAGCCTGGGCCGTGAACGTTCCGGCGTGGCCGCGCGCGGCGCCGAGCTGTCCGCCGTCCTGGACGACCTCCTGCGGCTCGCGGAGGAGACACCGGTGGACGGCCGGCCCGCGCTCGACGACTCGGCCACCCGGCAGTCGCTCGGGGAGCTCGCCGCGCGGGTGCGGGTGAACGCCGCGATGACCTCTCTGGCGCAGTCGAGGATGCTGCACGGCACGGAACGGCCGCAGGACGCCCTGCTGGGCAAGATCTTCTTCAGCGAGCTCCATCACGACCTGGCCGACTTCGGGCTGCGCCTCCAGGGCACGGACGGGCTGCTCACCGAGGACGACCCGGAGACGGTGGCGGACGGCTGGTGGCAGGACGCGCATCTGTACTCGCGCGCGTACACGATCGCGGGCGGGGCGAACGAGGTGCTGCGGACCCAGGTCGCCGAACGGGGGCTGGGGCTGCCGCGGGAGTCCCGTCGCCAGGGTTGAACCATGACCGAGAACGGGGCCGGAAGCGACGTCGCGGCGGACCTGCCGGAGTTCCCCTCCCCCCGATCCGGCGCGTGCCCGTTCGCGCCGCCGCCCGGCCTGCTGGAACTGCACGACCCGGAGAAGGCAGCCGTCCGCGCCACCCGATCCGCCTTTCCTACTCCGCCTTCCTCAGCAGCATCGCCCCCGACGGCACTCCCCCGCCCGCCGTGACCACCGCCACCCGGGCACCCCCGACCTGTCGCCCGGGCGCGTCGCCGCGCAGCTGTCTCATGGCCTCGTGGACGAAGCCGTAGCCGTGCAGCCGGCCCGCCGAGAGCTGGCCGCCGTGCGGGTTGAGCGGGAGGTCGCCGTCGGGGGCGATGGTCCGGCCCCCGGCGATGAAGTCGGTCGCCTCACCCGGTCCGCAGAAGCCGAGGCCCTCGATCCAGGACAGGGCGTTGAAGGTGAACCCGTCGTAGAGCAGGGCGACGTCGACGTCGGCGGGGGTGAGGCCGGTGCGGCTCCACAGGTGCGCGGAGGGGCCGTGCGACTGCGGCAGGTGGGTCAGGGTGTCCTGGTCCCAGCTGAGCCGTTCCAGTACGGCCGTGCCGACGGACTCGACCAGGACGGGCGGCCGGGGACGGTCGTACGCCGTCTCGATCGCCGAGACGACGACGGCCACCGCGCCGTCGCAGGGGACGTCGCAGTCGTAGAGGCCGAACGGGGTCGTGATAACGCGGGCGCCGTAGTAGTCGTCGAGCGTCATCGGGTCGCGGTGCAGGGCCTCGGGGTTGCGGGCCGCGTTCGCCCGCGCGGTGACGGCGATCGCGCCGAGGGCCTCGCGGCCGACGCCGTACCGGTGCATGTAGTGCGAGGCGTTGCAGCCGATCCACTGGGCGGCGGACATGGCGCCGAAGGGCGCCCGGAACTCGAACATGCCCGTGGCGCGTCCGCCGCCGGCCTGCCACTGCCCGGACCGCAGCAGCGCGCCGTGCGAGGACTCCCACACCGTGCGGAAGCACAGCACGTGCCGGCACAGCCCGGCGGCGACCGCGAGCATGCCGGCGGTGATCGAGCCGATCTGGCCCGGCACTTCACGGGCGCCGTTGACCCAGGTGGGGCGCAGCTGCAAGGCCTCGGTCAGGGCGGTGACGCCGCCTTCGCTCATGCCGTCGGGGCTCGGTCCGGGATAGGTGGAGAGCCCGTCGATCTCGTCCGGGCCGAGGCCCGCGTCCTCGAGTGCGGCCAGGCACGCGTCGACCGTCAGGGAGAGGGGGTCGACCATCAGGCGTCGGCCCACACGTGACTGTCCCACGCCGGTCAGCGCCACCCGGTCCTCGTACTTCCGGGGAGAGGCCATGGGGCGCACCGAGGCACGGATGTCGCGTGGCTCGGGCAGCGGACCCGGACCGTCGGCCGACGGATCGGGCTCGAACAGCGGTACGTACACGTCCTCTTGCTGTTCGAAGCGCACCCTGACCGGCATGCCGACGTACACCTCGTCCGTCGCGCAGCCGACGACGTTGGTCGTCAGGCGCGCCCGGTCGTCCTCGGCGAGGGCGACCACGGCGACGACGTACGGCGGCGGGAACTTCGGCAGCCAGGTCTGGTGGTTGACGCTGAACCCGACGACCACCGCCCTGCCCGAGACGGGGGCGAGTGCCACGGCGCGGCCGCGGCAGGAGGGGCACAACGGCAGCGGCGGATGGAAGTACCGCCCGCAGTCCGCGCAGTGGGCGACACGCAGCACACCGTCGGCCCCGGAGCGCCAGAACCCGGCGCTGGCGAGCGTCGGTTGGGGCAGCGGACGTTCGGTCATCGCAGCAGCTCGATGATGGTGGCGTTCGCGGTGCCGCCGCCCTCGCACATGGTCTGGAGCCCGTAGCGGAGGTTCTCGCGCCGCATCCGGGCCAGCAGCCGGGTCATCAGGATGGCGCCGGACCCGCCGAGCGGGTGGCCGACCGCGATCGCCCCGCCCAGCGGATTGAGCCGGCCGGGGTCTGCGCCGGTCTCGGCCAGCCAGGCCAACGGCACCGGTGCGAACGCCTCGTTGACCTCGTACACGCCGATGTCGGCGAGGCTCAGCCCGGAGCGGCGCAGCACCTTCTCGGTGGCGGGGATCGGGCCGAGCAGCATGGTGATCGGGTCCGCGCCGCTGACCGCTCCGGTGTGGTAGCGGGCGATCGGGGCGAGACCGAGTTCACGGGCCCGTTCCGGGGTGGTGACGAGCAGGGCCGCCGCGCCGTCGGAGATCTGGGAGGAGTTCCCGGCGTGGATCACGCCGTCCTCCTTGAACGACGGCTTGAGCCGCGCCAGCGTCTCGACCGACGTCCCCCGCCGCAGCCCCTCGTCCACGGTGAACTTGATGCCGTCGGTCTCGACCGGCACGATGTGGTCGTCGAAGACGCCCGCGTCGATCGCCGCGGCGGCCTTCGCGTGCGACCCGGCGGCGAACTCGTCGAGCCGGGCGCGGGTCAGCCCCCAGCGTTCGGCGATCAGTTCGGCGCCGATGCCCTGGTGGAACTCGAACCCGTCGTACCGGGCGAGGACCCCGGGCCCGTACGGCTGTCCCGTGGTGCGGTGCGAGCCGAGCGGCACCCGGCTCATCGTCTCCACACCGCCCGCGACCACGAGGTCGTACTGGCCGGCCATGACGGCGTGGGCGGCCTGGTCGACGGCCTGCTGGCTGGAGCCGCAGGCCCGGTTGACCGTGACGGCCGGGACGTGTTCGGGCCAGCCGGCGGCGAGCACCGCGGACCGGCCGACGTTGCTGGACTGGTCGCCGATCTGGGTCACACAGCCCCAGACCACGTCGTCCACCGTGCCGGGGTCCACCCCGGTGCGCTCGACGAGGGCGTTCAGCACCCGGGCCGACAGGTCCGCCGCGTGCACCGGGGCGAGCGAGCCGCCCCGCTTGCCGATGGGGGTGCGTACGGCGTCGACGATGACGGCGTCTCGCATGGAAGCTCCTTCGGGTCAGTCGGAGAACTGCACGGCGGGGTCGACTCCCCAGTCCCGGAACACGGCTTGGGTGTCGGCGCCGACCGCCGGTGCCGCGCGGCCCGCGCTCGACGGGGTCGCCGAGAACCGGGGCGCGGCGGCGGGCTGGACCACGCCGTCGCGGGCGAAGAGGCTTCCGCGCGCGGCGAGATGAGGGTGGGCGGCCGCCTCGGTGAGGCTCAGGACGGGGGCCACGCAGGCGTCGGTGCCCTCGAACAGCTCCGCCCACTCGTCCCGGGTGCGCTCCGCGAAGCGTCGCGTCAGCAGCCGGCGCAACCGCGGCCAGGTCGACCGGTCGTGCTGCCGGTCCGGGTCCACCTCCAGGTCGAGCAGTGCGACCAGGCTTCGGTAGAACGGGCGCTCCAGCGCGCCGACGGCGATGTGGCGGCCGTCCTTGGTCCCGTACACGGCGTAGAACGGCCAGCCGCCGTCGAACCGGTTGACGCCCCGTTCGTCGCTCCACTCGCCGCGCCCGAGCTTGGCGAACGTGCTGGCGAGGAGGTGTGCGGTGCCGTCGACGACGGCCGCGTCGACGACCTGGCCGCGGCCGGTGCGGTCGGCGGCGTGCAGGGCGGCGAGGACGCCGATCACGAGGTAGCAGCCACCGCCCCCGAAGTCGCCGACGAGGTTCAGCGGGATCCGCGGCGGGCCGCCCGCCTCCCCGATGGCGCCGAGCGCGCCCGTCAGCGCGATGTAGGTGATGTCGTGTCCGGCCGACGCGGCGAGCGGTCCTTCCTGTCCCCAGCCGGTCATCCGGCCGTAGACCAGCCGGGGGTTGCGGGCCAGGCAGTCGTGCGGTCCGACGCCCAGGCGTTCGGTGACGCCGGGACGGAACCCCTCGATCAACACGTCCGCACGCTCGACGAGTCGCAGCAGCGCGGCGGTCGCGGCCGGGTCCTTCAGGTCGAGGACGACGGACCGCTTCCCGCGGCCCAGCACGTCCGCCGGTCCGCCCGCGTCCGGTTCGCCGGCCCGCTCGGGCCGGTCCACGCGCACGACCTCGGCGCCCAGGTCGGCCAGGAGCATCCCGGCGAACGGCCCCGGTCCGATGCCGCCGAGTTCGACGACCCGGCAGCCGGCGAGCGGTCCTGTCGTCATGGTCAGCGTCCCTTCCAGACCGGCGCCCGCTTCTCCGCGAAGGCCGCCGCCCCTTCGCGGGCGTCCTGCGACCGGAACACCGGCTCCGCGATGTCGAACTGTCTGCCCCAGGCCTCGTCCAGCGTCCAGTCGGCGGTGGAGCGTGCGATCCGCTTCGTCGCCGCGACCGCCAACGGGCCGTTCGCGGCGATGGCCGCGGCGAGTTCGAGAGCGCCGTCGAGCGCGCCGCCCTCGTCGGTGAGCCGGTTGACCAGGCCGTGCGCGGCGGCTCGCTCGGCGTCGATCGGGGCACCCGTGAGCAGCAGTTCCAGGGCGATGGCGTACGGGATCCGGCGCGGCAGATGGAGAGCGGCGCCCGCCCGCGCGACCAGCGACCGGGTCACCTCCGGTACGCCGAGCCGGGCGGTGCGGGCGGCGACCACCAGGTCGCAGGCCAGCAGCAGTTCGAAGCCGCCGGCCAGGGCCCAGCCCTCCACCGCGGCGATCAGCGGCTTGCGCGGCGGCGTCATGCTGATCCCGCACAGGCCGCGGCCCTCGATCGCGGGCGTCTCGCCCCGCAGCCACGCCTTGAGGTCCATCCCCGCCGAGAACGTGCCGCCCGCCCCGGTGAGCACGCCGACCCGCAACTCGTCCGACTCGTCGAGCTCGTCCACCGCGGCCGCCACTCCGGCGGCCACTCCGGCGTCCAACGCGTTCTTCTTCGCCGGGCGGTTGATCGTGATGACCTGGACCGCGCCTCGGCGCTCCACCAGTACCTCGTCGGACACGCCTACCTCCTGGAATCGTGCGGTTGATCGCCGGTGACGGCGAATCGGGCCAGTTCGTGGGCGACCATGCCGTCCATGTCGGCGGCGGGCGGCGCCGGGAGTCGGACGGCGCGGTCGCGGGTCGGCAGCAGGACGACGGCCGTGCCGGGGGTGGTGATCTCGCCCCGCTGGTTCTCGCACCGCACGTCGACGTGCACCTCGGCCCGCCCGTCCACCCGCCGTTTGTCGACGACCGTGCCGCGCACCCAGGTGGTGTCGCCCAGGTAGTTGAACTTCCGGTGCTCGCAGCGCAGTTGCCACAGCCAGCCGTCGTCGCCCATCCAGTCGGTGAGCAGATGACACAGCCAGGTCTCGCGCATGGCGCCGTAGTCGTAGGGGCCCGGCAGGCCCAGCTCCCGTGCCCGCTCCGGCTCCCAGTGCAGGCGCTGCACGGTGTCGGGGACGTTCAGCGGGTTCGGCGGATAGAGGCCGGGCGCCTTGCGCCGGACCCTGGCGGCGATCCCGAACGCGCCGGGCGGGGTGAGCTGCATGCCCCAGCCCAGATGCCAGACGACCACGTCGGTGGTGGTCAGCGGCCCCTTCACCCGCGGCTGGAGCTCCTCGCCGATCTCGACGTCCTCCCAGTGGCGGGGACGGGCGCCGCGTCGGCTCTCGGCCGCGTACGCCGCGTCGATCTCGGCGAGTTGCGCCGGGGTGTAGGGCTCCTGGACGAGTCGCTCCTTGGCCCTCGACTTCGAGGTGTGCCGCTCGGCGTTGATCCAGGTGCCCCGCCGCAGGGCGTGCATCCCGCCTCGCCCGTCGGCGTAGAGGTAGTCGCGGACCACGTGTGCGGTGCGCCCGCCGAAGCTGCTGGGTTTGAGGTGCACGCCCACCTGGGTCTGCAACACCCGGCACCGGTCGCCGAGTCGCAGGGGACGCCACCACTCGAACTCCATCACCGCCTGGTAGGAGCCGAGTCCGGCGAACGGGTCGCCCTTCAGCAGCGCCCTGGTCTCCGGGTCCGGCGCCGGGGCGGCGTCCTCCCCCATCGTGTACAGGAAGGTGGGCGGTGCGACGAGCGAGCCCCAGCGGGTCGTGGCCGCGTACTCCGGGTCGCCGTAGAGGGGGTTGTCGTCGCCGTAGCCGTACGCGAAGTGGCGTACGCCGTCCCGGGTCACCTCGTAGTGGTGCGGGGGGTTGCGCTGGGGCTGGGGAACGCCGAGGCGGCGGCGGGAGCGCTCGACCGCCTCGTCGGTCAGCACGCCGAAGCGTTCGTCGGCGGTCGTCATTCCTGGTCCTCCCTGGTGAGTCCGGCCCGGACGAGATCCAGCAGCTCCACGCGGCTCACCTTGCTCGACGGGGTACGGGGCAGTGCGTCGAGGACGACGATGTGCGCCGGCACCTCGTACGGGGTGAGCCGGCCGCGGCAGTGGGCGACGAGTTCGGCGGCGTCCGGGGCGGGCCGGGCCGGCTCGACCTCGACGGCCGCGACCGGCACCTCGCCCAGCCTCGCGTCCGGCAGTCCCGCCACCGCCGCTTCCCGTACCGCCGGGTGCGTCTCCAGCGCGCGTCTGACCGTCTCGGGCTGCACCTTGAAGCCGCCGCGGATGATGGCGTCGTCCGCGCGTCCCTCGATCCAGACGAACCGGTCCGCGTCGATCCGGGCGAGATCGCTGGTGCGCACCCACGTCCGGCCGCCCCGGGTGCTCTGCTCGGTCCGGACCTCCAGGCGTCCCGTCCCGCCGACCGGAAGTTCGGCTCCGTCCTCGCCCGTCACCCGCAGCTCGACCCCGTCGAAGGCGCGCCCGGCGCTGCCCGCCTTCCGCCGCCACCACCGTTCGTGCAACGGCAGCGTCCAGCCGGCCACCGCGCCGGCGAACTCGGTGGCTCCGTAGGTCATCAGGACGGGGATGCCGTAGGTGCGGAGGAACGCGTCGGCGAGTTCGGCCGGGCAGGGCGCCGTGCCGGAGGTGACGACCTGGAGGCTCGCCAGCCGCTCCTTGGGCACCCCGGCGTCCAGTACGGCCCGCACGGCGGCCGGCACCAGACTCGCCGCCCTCAGCCCGTGTCGTTCCACGGCGCTCACCCAGGGCTCGACGGCGAACCTGGGCATCAGCAGCATGCGGCGCCCGGTCGCGAGACAGGCGAGCGCCCGCCACAGCCCGCCGATGTGCACGAGCGGGGTGGCCACGAGCGACGCCGACCGCGACAGCAGCCGCTCGGGCTTCGGGGTCTGCCCGCCGGAGACCAGCGCCTGGTCGAGCTGGCCGATGCGCAGCGGGACGCGTTTGGGCGGCCCGGTGGTGCCGGAGGTGAGCATCTCCACGGCGACACCGGGGTCGGCGAGCGGCCCGGCGGGTGCCGTGCCGCCCACGGCCCGCAGGGTGCCGTCCGTGCCCAGCTCCAGGGCCGTTCCCCGAGCGGTCACCGCTCCGAGGACGCCCTCGCGGGCCAGCGGTCCGGCGCCGGAGACGACCACGGGCGGCCCGCAGCGGGCGATGTCGGCCGCGAGCCGCACGGCGGGCTGGAGCGGGCTCAGCATCACCAGGCACCGCCCGGAGGCGATCACCGCGGCGACCACGGCGATGTGCTCGGGCCGGTTCTCCAGGACGACGCCGACGCGGGTGCCCGCCTGCGCGCCCATCGCGTCGAGTGCCTCGACGAGACCCCGCGCGGTCCGCTGGACCTGCCCCCAGGTCCACCACCCGCCGTCGTACTCGATCGCCTCGGCGTCGGCGGCGGCCTCGGCCAGCAGCCGGGTCAGGCGGTCGCGAATTCCCACGTGATCAGCCTTCCGTCGCCGTGGTCACGGAGATGCCGACCAGGTCGGCCAGCCGTCTGCGGTGCATGGCGGGGCCGCCGAAGAGCTGCTCGGACGACTTCGCGCGCTTCAGGTGGAGGTGTGCGTCGTGCTCCCACGTGTAGCCGATGCCGCCGTGGATCTGGATGTTCTCCTTGGCCGCGTGGGTGAAGGCGTCCGCGCAGTAGGCGGCGGCGATCGCGGCGGACACGGACAGTCCGTCCGGTCGCCCGGCCGTCGCCGGCAGCGGCGGCCCGCCCGGTGTCCCGGCGGCCACGGACAGCGCGTGGTACGCCGCCGACCGCGCGGCCTCGACCTTGAGCAGCATGTCGGCGCACTTGTGCTTGACCGCCTGGAACGACCCGATGGGGCGGCCGAACTGCACCCGCGTCCCGGCGTACTCCACCGCCGCGTCCAGACAGGCCCGCGCCCCGCCGACCTGCTCGGCGGCCAGTGCCACGGCCGCGAGGTCGAGCACTCTGCGCAGATACCCGGTGGCGTCGCCCGGCGGGCCGACCCGCAGCGCCGGGGCCCCGTCGAGGTCGATCCGCGCCAGGCGTCGCGTCGGGTCGAGCGTCTCCAGGCGGGTGCGGGTCACTCCGGGCGCGGCACCGTCGACGGCGAACAGCGCGGGGCCCGGGTCCGCGCGGGCCACGACCAGGACCAGGTCGGCGCTGTGCCCGTCGACGACGAACATCTTCGTGCCGAAGACCCGCCAGGCGTCGTCGCCGTGCACGGCCTCGGCCGCCACGTCCGCGACGTTCCACGATCCGCTCTCCTCGGCCAGCGCCAGCGTGCCGGTCAGCGAGCCGTCGGCGATCGCGGGCAGCCAGCGTGCCTTCGCCGAGTCGTCGCCTGACACGGCGAGGGCCTGTCCGGCGAGGGCCACGGTGGCGAAGTACGGCGAGGGCAGCAGGACCCGGCCGAGTTCCTCGAGGACGATCCCCAGCTCCACGGGGCCACCGCCGAAGCCGCCGTACTCCTGCGGCAACGCCAGTCCGTGCAGGCCCAGTTGGCCCGCCATCTGCCGCCAGAGCGCCGGATCGTGGCCCTGCGCGGACCCCATCGCCCGGCGTACCGCCTCGCTCGGCGCCTTGTCCGCGAGGAAGCGGCGCAGGGTCGAACGGAGCTCTTCGTGCTCCTCGGTGAAGGTGAGGAGGGAGGTGGGGTCGGAGGTGGGGTGGGAGGTGGAGGTGAAGGTCGGTGCCACGTCTTCCCGTCCTGGGCTGTCACTGGGGCGTCTTCGACCGCAGGTAGGCGGAGAAGTCGGGGATCCGGGCGCGGTCCACGATCTCGATCCGGAGCCCGGAGGGGGCCAGGTGGTAGGCGAAGACCGAGGGTGTCCCGTCGATCACCGCGCAGGCCTCCAGGGCGAAGCCCGACTCCGCCAGCCGGTGCGACGCCGTCGTGAGGTCGTCGCAGAAGTAGCCGAGGTGGTGCGTCGCGAGGTGCTCGGACGCCGTCCACGGTGTCCCGGGGATCTCCTGGACGAGTTCGATGTGCGGGGCGTCCAGCGAGTACGCGTAGCGGAGGTTCAGCACCCGGTCGCCGTCCGCCAGCCGGACCGGCAGCTCCGCGGACATGGTCGCGGTCCACCGGTGTCCGGCGACCTCGCCCATCCGGTCCTTCCAGGCGTCGACGTCCGGGACGACGATGCCGGTGTGGTACAGGTCCGTCGCTCGGAGGGGAGGAGTCATGGCCGGCCCCTCACCACTGGAGCCGGAGCGACTTGATGCCGTACATGTTCCCGTGCTGCCAGAGCTCCTGGCCGGGTGCGATCCGGTAGCCGGGGATGCGCCGGTGCCATTCCTCGACCGCCACGTTGAGTTCGAGGCGGGCGAGGTGCGAGCCCAGGCAGCGGTGCGGGCCCGAGCCGAACGCGATGTGGTGGGTGTCCCTGCGGTGCAGGTCCACCTCCAGCGGGTGGTCGTAGCGCTCCGGATCGCGGTTGGTGACCGCCAGCGGGAGCATCACCATCTCGCCCGCCCTGACCGGACAGCCGCCGATCTCGACGTCCTTCGTCGCCTTGCGGGCCGGGACGACGAACGAGTAGACGCGGAGTATCTCCTCCACCGCGGTGGGGACGAGCGACGGGTCGGCGAGGATCTCCGCCCGCTGCTCCGGATGCGTGGCGAAGTGGTACAGCGCCCAGCCGATCGAGATCGGGACCGTGTCGAAGCCCGCCTGGAACATCAGGACGCAGAAGGCGTGCATGTCCCGGTCGCCGATCGGCTCGCCGTCGATCGTCCAGGTCATGGCGTGCGAGAGCAGGTCGTCGCGCGGCGCCGCGCGGCGCAGGGCGATCTGCTGCTCGAAGTACGCGGACACCTCCCGCATGGCGGTCAGCTGCCGGGCGCCGTCCGGGTCCTCGGCGTGGGACAGGTGCAGCAGCTCGTGGGTCCAGGCGAGGAAGACGGGCAGATCCTCCTCCGGCAGGCCCATCATGCGCATGAAGATCAGGGTCGGGAAGCGGCGCGCGAACTCGTCGAGCACGTCGGCGCCGTCGCGGCCCTTCAGGGCGTCGATCAGCTCCGCCGCGACCTGGCGGATCTCCGGTTCCCGGGCGGCGACGGTGGCCGGCGAGAAGTAGCGGCCGAGCAGCCGTCGCCACACGTTGTGCAGGGGCGGGTCCAGCATCTCGGGGATCCACAGGAACTTCGGGTCCGCCTCGAGCGCGGTGACCGACCTGTTGGAGAAGGTCCGCCAGTCCTGGAGTGCCCTCTGCACCTCCGGGCCGTCCGTGACGACCCAGTAGCCGCGGGCGACGGTGCTGCGGAACCCGGAGTGGGTGCCGGCCAGTTCGTCCCAGCGCTCCTGGTGGCTGAGGACCGGGCCGCCGAGCCGGTTGTCGAAGTGGTAGGCGGGCAGGCCGTCGTGGGTTCCGTCGGGTTCGGGCGTCGTACGCATCACGGCTCCTCTCGTCGTGCGTCCGGTCCGTCCGTCATGTCGCCGCACCGTCGATCTTGAGCGCGATCAGCTCGTCCTCCGTGAGGCCGAGCGAGCGCAGGACCTCGTCGGTGTGCTCCGCGAACTGGGGTGCCCGGGTGAGGCCGGCCGGCGTCTCGTCGAACTGGACCGGGCTCGCGACCAGTTCACGGTCGACCCCGTCGGCGTCCACCACGGGCGCGATCAGACCGTTGGCGCGCAGCGCGGGATCCTGGCCGACCTCCCAGGCGTTCTGCACGGCCGCCCACTGGCCCTCCCCGCGGGAGAGGATCCCGGCCCACTCCGCGAAGGGGCGGGCCGCGACGATGTCGGCGACGATCCCGGCGGCCTCGGCCGCGTTGGCCATCAACTTCTCGGTGCTGTCGAAGCGTTCGTCGCCGCTCAGTTCCTCGCGTCCGGCCAGCTTGCAGAACTCCGCCCAGTACCGGCCGGGCTGAAGCATCGACAGTTCGATCCAGCGGCCGTCCGCGGTGCGATAGGCCCCGATCAGCGGGTTGGTGGCCGAGCCGTGCCGGGGCGGGGTGTTCACCGGAAGCGGGCCGCCGGTCATCAGCGCGAGGTTGACCGTGAACTGGGTCGCCCAGGCGCCGACTCCGACCAACGACACGTCCACGACGGACGGTTCACCGGTCGTGGCCCGGGAGTAGAGGGCGGCGGCGATGCCTCCGGCCAGCGTCATACCGCCCATCGAGTCGCCGTAGGCGCCCGCGGGCATCCTGGTCATCCGGTCCGCGCCGGGCGGGGTGACACCGGCGGCGCTTCCGCCGCGGGCCCAGAAGGCCGTGCTGTCGTAGCCGCCCTTGCCGGCCTCGTCCCCCCGGGTACCGAAGCCGCTGCCGCGGACGTAGACGATGTCGGGGTTGATCGCCCGCACGTCCGCCACGTCGATCCGCAGCTTCGCCCGTGCCTCGGGCAGGAAGTTCGTGAGGAACACGTCGCTGGTGCGGATCAGTTCCTCCAGCACGCGACGCGCGGACGGCTTCTCCAGAGCGAGGCCGACGCTGCGTTTCCCGCGGTTGGGCCCCTCCATGATCGGGAAGAACGACGACCCCTCGCTGGCGGCCTCGTAACCGAGTACCCGGACAAGACCGCGCTGGGCGTCGCCGCGCTCGGCGTGCTCGATCTTGATCACGTCGGCGCCCCAGTCGGCGAGCACGGCACCCGCCGCCGGGACGAAGGTGAACTGCGCGACTTCGAGCACCCGCACGCCCTCCATCGGCCTCTGCATCGGACCAACTCCTCTGCGGCTCATCGCAATTGCGCATACCCAATGCGCCAAGTCTGCCCCAGAGTATGGACCGAGGGCGACAAAAAGTATACTGTTTTCGCCATGCTGGATTTCACGATCGACCCTGACTTCCAGGCCCGGCTGGACTGGGCGGCGGCCTTCGTGCGTGAGGAGGTCGAGCCGCTGGACCTTCTGTTCCCGCACGGCGGCGACCCGTACGACACCCGCAACGAGAAGGCCCGCGCGATCCTGAGGCCGCTACAACAGCGGGTCCGGGAACAGGGCCTGTGGGCCTGTCACCTGGGCCCCGAACTGGGCGGCCCCGGCTACGGCCAGGTGCGGCTCGCCCTCCTCAACGAGATCCTCGGCCGCTCCTACTGGGCCCCGACGGTGTTCGGCACCGCCGCCCCGGACACCGGCAACGCCGAGATCCTCGCCCTGTTCGGCACCGAGGAGCAGAAGGCCCGCTATCTGCGGCCGCTGCTCGACGGGGAGATCGTCTCCACCTTCTCGATGACCGAACCACAGGCGGGCGCCGACCCCAAGGAGTTCGTCTGCCACGCCCGGCGGGACGGCGAGGAGTGGGTGATCGACGGGGAGAAGTGGTTCTCCTCCAACGCCCGGTACGCGGCCTTCCTCATCGTCATGGCCGTCACCGACCCGGACGCGCCGCCGCACGCCCGGATGTCGATGTTCATCGTGCCGGCCGAGACACCCGGCATCGAGATCAAGCGGAACGTCGGCACGATGGACGAGCGCGGCTCCCTCGACGAGGGCATCCACGCCTATCTCCGCTACCACCAGGTCCGTGTCCCGCTCGACGCCATGCTCGGCGGCCCCGGCGAGGGATTCAAGGTCGCCCAGGCCCGCCTCGGCGGCGGCCGTGTGCACCACGCGATGCGCACGGTGGGCAAGTGCGCGCGCGCCTTCGACATGATGTGCGAGCGGGCGCTGTCCCGCCGCACCCAGGGGACCCTGCTCGCCGAGAAGCAGGCGGTCCAGCAGTTGATCGCGGACTCCTGGGTGGAGCTGCACCAGTTCCGGCTGCTCGTCCTGCACACCGCCTGGATCATCGACAACCGGCCGCACGGCGCCGCCCGCACCCAGATCGCCATGTGCAAGGTCCAGACGGCCAAGGTGCTGCACGACATCGTCCAGCGGGCGGTGCATCTGCACGGGTCGCTCGGCACCACCGACGAACTCCCGCTCGCGAAGTGGTGGATGGCCGTGCCGAACCTCGCGCTCGCCGACGGCCCGACCGAGGTGCACCGCACCACCATCGCCAAGCAGCTGCTGAAGGGCCACCGGCCGGCCGAGGGGCTGTTCCCCAGCGAACACCTTCCGCCGAAGCGGGAGGCCGCCCGCAAGCGGTACGCGCACATCATCGGCGACGACAGTCTCAGCGGCCGGGTGGACGGATGAGCGACGCCGACTCCCTCGACGCCGACTCCCTCGACACGGCCCGTCTGTTCGACCTGTCCGGCAAGGTCGCGCTCGTCACCGGCGGCAGCCGGGGCCTGGGGCGGGAGATGGTGCGCGCGTTCGCCGCCGCGGGCGCCGACGTGGTGATCGCCAGCCGCAAACTCCCCGCCTGCGAGACGGTCGCGGCGGAGGTCCGCGACCTCGGCCGGCGCGCGCTGCCGGTCGCCGCGCACGTGGGCCACTGGGACGACCTCGGCCGGCTGGCCGACACCGCCTACGAGGAGTTCGGGAAGGTCGACGTCCTCGTCAACAACGCCGGTATGTCACCGCTGGCGCCCTCTTCGGAGGAGACCGGCGAGGAACTGTTCGACAAGGTGATCGGGGTCAACTTCAAGGGCCCTTTCCGGCTCACCTCGCTGATCGGGCGCCGGATGTCCGAGGGCGACGGCGGCTCGATCATCAACGTCTCCTCCTCGGGAGCGCTGTTCCCCCAGCCGAGGTTCGGCCCCTACGCCGGCGCCAAGGCCGCGCTCAACGCGCTGACCACCGTCTTCGCTCTGGAGTACGGCCCGAAGGTGCGCGTCAACACCCTCTCGGCCGGGCCCTTCCTGACCGACATCTCCCAGGCCTGGTCCGAGGAGAAGCGCCGGAGCACGCGCAGCGCGATCGGCCGGCCCGGTCGGCCGGAGGAGATCATCGGCACGGCGCTGTACCTGGCGAGCGACGCCTCCAGCTACACCACGGGGTCACTGATCCGGGTGGACGGCGGGCTGTACTGATCGCTCCAACGGCTCTGCGGTTCGTTTTGCTGCGGGCCGGTTCTTCGGCCGCGGGCCGGTGGGGCCGGTCGCGCAGTTTCTCGCGCCCCTGGGGGGGTGGGGCGCGGCGTCCCTGGCGGCTCAGTCCGCTCGGCCGAGCAGTTCCATCGCCTCGGCCAGAAGGACCGGCAGTGCCGGCTGCATGCGCCGGTGCATGTCGGTCAGCTGTCCCGCCTTCCGGCCGCGCTTGATCAACAGGGCGGTCGCGGCCGACTCCTTGTACTTGGTCAGTGCCTCGAACCAGGACAGGTCCGGCAGCGGCCCGCCCCGCGCCTCCTGGTAGGCGTCGATCAGCTCCGCCTTCCCCGGCATCCCGGTCGGCTCCCGCGAGGGGGACGCCGGGTGGCGGGCCTCGTCGGTGAAGAAGGTCAGCCAGGTGATGTCGACCCGGGGATCGCCGAGTGACCAGATCTCCCAGTCGATGACGGCGTTGACCGCGTCCGCGTCGCACAGGGTGTTGCCGAGCCGGTAGTCGCCGTGGGTGAACACCGGCATCATCGCGGCGGGCGTCGTGGCGCGCAGCCGCTCCCCGACCGCCTCGTAGCCGGTGCGCAGATCCTCGGGCACGGTCGTGAACGCCCGGGTCCAGCGGTCGATCTCGGCGCCGGGGGTGACGACGGGCTCCACGGCCAGGGCGGTCCGCTTGGGGTCCACCCGGTGCAGGTGCGCGAGCATCCGGGCCGCGTCGAGGGCGCGGGCGCGTACCTGCGTCGCGGGAACGGTTCCCCGGGGCACGAGCACCGGCTCCACGCACTGACCGGGCACGAGCTCCATGGCCACGAAGGGCTGGCGAGCCGTCGGCTTCCCCCGGTCGGAGAACAGCACCTTCGGCACCCGCACCCCGGGCACACCCGCCAGCAGCTGCATCAGCCGCGCCTGGCGCAGTACGTCCCGGTTGCGGACCGGTTCGAGGCCGGGCGGGGCCACTTTGAGGACGACGCGTTCGTATCCGGCAGGAACACCCGCAAGCGTGGCCACGTACGTGAGGCTGGACGTGCCGCCGGTGAGCGGCTCGACCGACTCCACGGTGGCCCCGGGCGCCCAGTCACGGACCGCGACAGCCGTGCGCCGCGCCAACTCCGCGCTCGCATCGGCACTGTTGGCGATGACGGTCATGGTCTCGTCCCTGTCGGCCGACGGCCGCCCGGCGGTGTTCGGCGGTCGGCGGCCAGCGCCTCGACGATGTCGCGGCGTACGAGCTTGCCGGTCGCGGTGCGCGGCAGTTCGGGCCAGCGGGTGATGCGGTCCGGCGTCTTCGAGCCGCGCAGCATGCCGCGCACCTGTGCGCGCAGGGCGTCCGCGTCGGTCGCCACCCCGTCGCGCAGGACGACCACCGCCTCGATCCGCTGGCCCCACTCCTCGTCCGGGACGCCGACGACGACCGCGTCGAGCACGTCCGGGTGGTCCAGCAGGACGTCCTCGATCTCGGCGGGCGCGATGTTCTCCGCACCGCGGATGATCGTGTCGTCGGCCCTGCCCTCGATGTGGAGATAGCCGTCCCGGTCGACACGGCCCTGGTCACGGGTGTGGAAGAAGCCCCGCTCGTCGACCGCGGTGCCCTGCCCCGCGTACTCGCCCGACACCTGCTCGCCACGCACCCAGATCTGCCCGGTCCCGCCGGGGGCCGCGACCGCGCCGGACGCGTCGCGGACCTCCAGTTCGACACCCGGCACCGGCAGCCCGGCCGAGCCCAGCCGGGCCCGCACCACCGGGTCGTCGCTCGCCACGGCCGTCCGGTGCTCCCGCGGCCCCAGGACCGTGATCGTGGACGAGGTCTCCGTGAGCCCGTAGGCGTTGACGAAGTCCACGTGCGGCCAGACGCGCAGCGCGGTCTCGACGACCCGCACCGGCATCCGGGCTCCGCCGTAGGCGAGGGCGCGCAGCGAGGGCACCGACCGGTCGAGACCGCGGGTGTCCATGATGCGGGCGAGCATCGTCGGTACCACCATCGCGTGGGTGATCCGCTGCTCCCGTACCAGGCCGAGCCAGCCGTCCGGCGTGAACTGCTCCAGGGTCAGGGTCCGGCGCCCCGCGTACAGGTTCGTCAGCACACTGGACACGGCGGCGATGTGGTACGGCGGGACGCTCACCAGTGCCGCCGCGTCGGGGTCGGCTCCGGCGAACTCCACCGTGCCCAGCACGTACGACACCAGGTGGTGGTGGCGCAACAGCACCCCCTTGGGCGCGGAGGTCGTCCCGCTCGTGTAGATGAGGACGGCGGGCGGTGCGGACTGAGGCGAGGCGGGCTGCGGCGAGGCGGAATGGGGTGATACGGGCTGGGGTGATACGGGCTGGGGCGGATCGTCGGCGGCGGCGGGGCGGCCGGGGTTCCGCGCGGCCCGGGCGAGCCACTCGGCCGGGCTGTGCGCCGGCAGCCCGGCGCGTCGCAGCGCCTCGCCGTGCTCCGGGTCGGCGATGCCCAGCGCGCGGGGGTGGTTGGCCAGCAGGGCGTCGAGCTGGGCTTCGCCCAAGCGGTAGTTGACCGGCACCAGGGGGACTCCGGCGCGGGCCGCCGCGAACAGGGCGACCGGGAGGGCCGGACCGTTCGCCGCGAGGTACACGATCGCGTCGGCGTCGGCCGCGCGCACCAAGTGCGCCCCGCCCACGGCCAGTTCGCGCAACCGCCGGGCGGTCAGCCCGTCGTCCGCGCGCCCGATGACGACCCGGTCGCCGAACCCCTCGGCGGCCATGTCCGACAGCATCGATATGTTCATGGGGCCGCCCCGCCCTCAGTCCGAGGCCGGGAGCGGCTTGGCGCTCTTCACCGGCAGCGCGACGCCGTTCACCGCGAGCGTGCCCGGTCCGGGCTTCGTGCAGAGGAGTTCGACGCCGAGGTCCTCGGCGGCGTACCGCTTGCCCAGCAGCGAACCCCCCATCAGTTCGGGGTCGGCCGTGGCGGTGGCGGCGGATCCGGGCCCGGTCCCCTCCACCATGGCGGCGCCGCCGCACGTGATCTCCAGCTCCTCGTCCGGGCACCGCACGACGATCACCGCCGTCGGATCGACCGTACTGGCGAGCATCTGCCCCACGCGTGGCCTCATCGCAGTGTCCTCCGCGGCTCTCGTGGTACCGATCAGTGGCATCGAGCAACCAGAGAAAAGTATACTACTTTCCTCGATCGCGTCGAGAACGGAGCTGTCGGATGGAACTCAAGACCGTCCTGTTCGAGGTGGCCGGCCACGTCGCCACGGTCACCCTCAACCGGCCCGAGGTCATGAACGGCTTCAACCAGCAGATGCTGGAGGACTTCGCCGCCCTCTGGCACACCGTCAGGACCGACGACGACATACGGGTCGTCGTGTTGCGCGGCGCCGGTGACCGGGCGTTCTGCACGGGCATGGACGTCAAGGAGGGGATCGACCGCCACGCCAACGTCTGGTCGCAGACCGATCCCGGGGAGTACCTCTCACCGAAGCTGAACCAGGTGTGGAAACCCCTGGTGTGCGCCGTGCACGGGATGGCCGCCGGCGGCGCCTTCTACTGGCTCAACGAGGCCGACATCATGATCTGTTCACAGGACGCCACGTTCTTCGACCCGCATGTCAGCTACGGACTCACCGCGGCCCTGGAACCGATCGGCCTCGCCCGGCGCATCCCGCTCGGCGAGGCGCTGCGCATCGCCCTGCTCGGCCTGGACGAGCGCGTGTCGGCCGCCCGTGCCCTCCAGATCGGCCTGGTCAGCGAGGTGCTGCCGGGCGAGGAACTGTGGGACCGGGCCGACGAGATCGCGCGCCTCATCGCCGCCAAACCGCCCGCCGCGATCCAGGGCACCGTGCGGGCGATCTGGGAGTCCCTCGACTCGACCCGCACCCAGGCACTGCGCACCGGCCTGTCGTACACCCAGATCGGAAACCCGGCCGGGAAGGCCGGGGTCGACCGCTCCGCGGTTCCCCGGGGGCGGTGGACACTGCGCTGACCCTCCCCTAGCCTCTCCTAAATAAGTGTACTTTTTAGAGGTATCCAGCTTCAGGCATCCAACGGGAGGCTCTCATGCGGTTCGGCATGCCCTGGCCCGGCCGGGACGTCGGACGGGAGGCGGAGCAGGCGGGCGTCGGCGCCTTCTGCGCCGGGGAGTTCGCCGACCACGACGCCTATCTCACCGTGGCCGATGTCGTGGCGAACACCGAACACGCCCTGGCGGGCCCCGCCATCGCCTACGCGTTCGCCCGCACCCCCTACGCGCACGCCACCGCCCTGCGCCAGTTGCACGCCCAGGCGCCGGGCCGGCTGTTCCTCGGCCTGGGCAGCGCGGCGTTCCGGATCAACCGGGACTGGCTGGGCGTGCCCGCCGAACGTCCGGTGGCCAGGATCGCCGAGACCGTCGGTGCCGTACGGGCCTGGCTGCACGCGGAGAACGGCGACCGGGTCCGCTACTCCGGCGAGTTCTACGCACTCGACGCCGACGTCCGCGCCCCGGTGCTCGGCCGGCTGGACATCCCCGTGCTGCTCGCCGCGTTCAACACCCGTATGGCCGCCACCGCGGGCCGGGTCGCCGACGGAGTCGTCGGGCACGGGCTGTTCACCGGCTCCTGGTGGAACGAGGTCGTACGCCCCTCGGTCGCCGCCGGCGCGGCCGACGGGGACCGGGCCGACGGGGGCCGGGCCGGCACACGTCCGCTGGAACACGGCTGGATCATCACGGCGGTCGACGACGCCGCACCCGAACGCGCCGTCGCCGACGCCCGGCGGATGATCGCCTTCTACCTCACCGTCAGGACGTACGACCCGTTCGTCGCCCATCACGGCTGGGAGGAGCCGGTCGCCCGGGTGAGGGCGGCGTTCCGGGCCGGGGACACCGCCGGCATGGCGCGGGCGGTGACCGACGAGATGCTCACCGGGATCGCCGTCTGCGGGACGACCGCCGACGCGAAGGACGCCCTCGCGCGCCGCGCCGGTTCGCTCCCCCGCGACGTCGGCTACTTCGCACCGCCGAGTTTCATGGTGGGCCGCGGGCGCCGGGCCGCGTACGCCCGGGCCGCCCTGGCCCTGGTGGGCGCCGTACCGGATCCGGCCTGACTCCGCGCGACGCACCGGCCCCTGAGCGGTCTCGCTCCGGAACCGGTGCGCGGCCCGGTCGCGGTCAGGCGTCCTCGGTGACGGGGGCGAGCTTCCTGCTGGTGTCGAAGCGCACGACGCCGGCGAGGGTGCCGCCCAGGATGGCCGCGCGGTCCTCGTCGGAGACGGTGTCGTCGAAGTTGTCCGCGATGCACTCGGCGCTGCTGCGGAAGGTGCCCTCGGCATGGGGGTAGTCGTTGCCCCACATGACCGTCGAGACGCCGGTGATGTGGCGGGCCTTGACGGCGGTCGGGTCGTCCGCGAACTGGACGTGGATCTGGCGCCGTATGTACTCGCTGGGCTTGAGCGGGTAGGGCCACTTTCCGTTGATGGTGAACAGCCGCCCCATGGCGGGCTGTTCCTTCGGCGAGCGGCTGTCGTCCCAGAAGCCGAGCCACCAGTCCGGGTCCTGGCCGATGCCCGTCCGGAAGGACTTGTCCATGAAGCCCATGTAGGAGACCAGCCAGCCGGCGCTGAACTCGATCAGGTTGAAGTGCAGTCCGGGGAACCGCTCACAGACGCCGCCGCCGACGAGGTCGGCGATGATGCGCTGCGGGCTGGAGAAACCGGCGGCGGAATTCTGGAGCCGGCCCGACACCATGTCGTCGGTCAACTGTCCCTTGCCCATGTTGACGGCCGTCATCATGCTCCGGACGGTCAGCGCCGTCTCCGAGGTGCTCTCCTTCGTCTTCACCCCGCCGGTGGCGACGTGGATGAACACCGGCATCCCGTTCGCCTGGGCGGCCGCCCACAACGGGTCGTACGTCCGCGACGCGTACGGCACGGGCGGGGTCTCCGGGATCAGGATCGCGCCCAGCCCGAGGCGCGCGCACCGCTCGATCTCGGCGATGGCCTCGGGAATGTCCGTGACGGGGATCGCCGCTGTCGGGCGGAGCCGGTTCTTGTACTGGAGGAATCGCTCGGCGATGTAGTCGTTCCAGACGCGCGCGTGCGCCATCGACAGCTCGTGGTCGTCGGTGAACAGCACGAACAGGGAGAGGTTGGGGAACATCACCGAGGCGTCGACGCCGTCGAGGTCCATGTCCCGGATGATGTGCTGCGGCTCGCCGTCCGGGGTCTGCCCGCCGAACTGCCGGTACTTGGAGATGGTCCAGCCGTCGTAGCCGATGGTGTGCAGTTTCTTGAACTCGGTGTGCCCGCCGTCGACGATCGGCTCGTCGAGCGTGAATTCCTCTTCCCAGAGGGCCCGTTCCCTGAGCTGCTTGGGCAGCCGGGTCTTGAAGAGATCGACCGGCTCGATGATGTGCGAATCACCGGACACGACAAATTCCTTGAACACAGGCGGTACCTCTTTCGAACCTCGTCGTTCGCTGCTGAACCCACCCCGCGGATGGTGCCGAAGTTAGCTGTACCGACCGGTCCAGTCAATGATTCAGCATACGGAATCATCGACCGCCCACAGCGCCGAAACCTGACAGAACGCTGACGCAAAGCCGATGACACTCTCCCTCTTCTGCCGTAGCCATAATTCAGTACACTCAAATGAATGCGTCCGTAGGCGATCAGGAGACGACACATGGCGACGGCGTACTCGTTCTCTTCGCGGCTCTACATCGACGGGCGCCGGACCGAGGGCCGGTCTGACACCCCGATACTCGTCCGCAACCCGGCGACGGAGGAGACGGTCGCGGAGGTCCCGGGCTCGTCGCCCGCGGACGTACGCGAAGCCGTCGAAGCGGCCCGGCGCGCCTTCGACGAGGGCCCCTGGCCGCGACTGAGGCCCGCGGAACGGGCCGCCGTCCTGCTGCGCATGGCCGACGAGATGGAACGCAGACTGCCCGAACTCGTGGCCGTCAACATGGCCGAGGCGGGCTCGGTCCGCGCCCTGGCCGAGACCCTTCAGACCCGGGTCCCGGTGACGCATCTGCGCGACATGGCCGAGCGGGTGATCCCGGCCTTCGCCTGGGAGCGCCCGATGGACGCGACGATCGCGCCGGGCGTCGGCATCTCCCAAGGGGTGCTGCGCCGCGAGGCGTTCGGCGTGTGCGCCCTGATCTCCGCCTACAACTTCCCGTTCTTCCTCAGCATGATGAAGGTGATCCCGGCGCTCGCGGCGGGCTGCACCGCCGTACTGAAACCGGCGCCCGCCACTCCCCTGGAGTCCCTGCTGATCGGCGACTTCGCGGACGCCGCCGGACTGCCGCCGGGCGTGCTGAACATCGTCACCGGCGATGTCGAGGCAGGCCGCGAGCTGACCACCCACCCCATGGTGGACCTCGTGAGCTTCACCGGGTCGGACACCGTCGGACGCATGGTCTACACCCAGGCCGCCGCCTCCCTGAAGAAGGTCGTCCTCGAACTCGGCGGCAAGTCGGCCAACCTCGTCCGCGCCGACGGCGACCTCGGCGGCGCGGTCCGCTCCGCGCTCTCCGGTATCACCACCCACGCCGGACAGGGCTGTTCCCTGCTGACCCGCACGCTCGTGCACGAGTCCGTGCACGACGAGTTCGTCGCCCGGCTGAGTTCCGCCCTCGCCGAGGTCAGGGTCGGCGATCCGGCCGACCCGGCCACCACCATGGGGCCGCTGATCAGCGAAGCGCAGCGGGACAGGGTCGAGAAGTTGATCCGGGTCGGCGAGGAGGAGGGGGCGCGCCTCGTCCACGGCGGCGGACGTCCGGCCGGCCTCGACCGGGGCTGGTTCGTGGAACCGACCCTCTTCGCCGACGTCGGCAACGACATGACCGTCGCGCGTACGGAGTTCTTCGGACCGGTCGGCGTCGTCATCCCGTTCGCCACGGACGAGGAGGCGGTGCGGATCGCGAACGACAGCCCGTACGGCCTCGCGGGCGCCGTCTGGAGCGCCGACACCGCGGCCGCGTACGAGATCGCGTCCCGCATCCGGGCCGGCGGTGTGACGATCAACGGCGGCAGCGCCGGGGTGAACCCGCGAGCCGCGTTCGGCGGATACAAGCAGAGCGGACTCGGCCGGGAGTGGGGCGAGTTCGGACTGGACGAGTATCTCCAGACCAAGACGGTCAGCTGGGCCGCCCGCTGAGCACCCGACCGCGACCAGTCCTTGATTCAGAGTACTTAAATTGAGAATGACGGCCGAACCACCTGCCAAATCAGCCAGGCGTCTCGACCAAGCGAGCAATAGAGGATACCTTACCTTGGTGGACTTCGAGCTCAGCGAGGAGCAGGGCATGCTGCGCGCGGCCTCACGCGAGCTGCTGTCGGACCGGGCCCCGATCGAACACGTACGGGCCTGGACGGATCGCGACGAAGACGTCGATCCCGAGGTGTGGCGGCTGACGGCCGGCCTCGGCTGGCCCGGCCTGGGCCTGCCCGAGGAGTACGGCGGCGCCGGCCAGGGCCTGGTGGAACTCGCGCTCGTCGCCCAGGAGATGGGGCGCGCGCTCGGGCGGGGTCCGTTCGCGCCCACCGCGATCGTCGGCCGGGCCCTGGCCGCCGCGGGGCCGCCCGAGCTGCGGGCCGCGGTACTGCCCGCGCTCGCCGCGGGATCGGGCTGGGCCACCTGGGCCTTCGCCGAACCACGGGCCCCGTGGTCCCTCGACGGGATCCGCGCCACCGCCCGCGCCGACCGGGACGCGATCGTCCTCGACGGGGTCAAGACGGCGGTGCAGGACGCGGGCGGCGCCCGCTGGCTTCTCGTCACCGCACGCCACGACGGGGTCCCCGCGTCGTTCCTCGTGGACCGGTCGGCCCCCGGCGTCGCCGTCCGACGGCAGCAAACCCTGGACCTGACCCGATCGTTCCACGAGGTCCGGCTCGAGGGCGTACGGGTGCCGTCCGCACACCGTCTCGTCGGCGGACCGACGGAGATCCAGCGGCTGCTCGACGAGGCGTCGGTGCTGCGGTGCGCCGACGCCCTCGGGGTGATGGAGCGGATGCTGGAGCTCACCGTCGAACACACCAAGGCGCGCGTGCAGTTCGGCCGGCCGATCGGGACGTTCCAGGCCGTCAAGCACGCGTGCGCCGACATGGCGCTGCTGGTGCACGGCACCCGCGCCGCCACGTCCTACGCGGCGATGGCCGCCGACGCGGGTGCCGACGACGCCGCCCGAGCGGCCTGCGCCGCCGCCTCGTACACCGCGGCCGGGACCGGCGAGGTCGCGGCCCGGGCACTCCAGCTGCACGGCGGCATCGGCTTCACCTGGGAGCACGACCTGCACCTCCACCTGCGCCGGGCCAGGGCCGACAGCGTGCTGTACGGCGACGCCGCCGTGCACCGCGACCGGCTGTGCACCCTCCTGCGGCGGTCGCCCGCGTCCGCCTGAGCCGACGATCCGAAGGGTTCCCGATGGAGATCAAGGGCAAGAAGGCCGTGGTGTTCGGCGGCGCCTCCGGCATGGGCCGGGCCACCGCCGAGCTGCTCGCGGCCCGCGGCGCCGACGTCGCCGTGCTGGACCGCCCGGCATCGGCGGGCGAGGAGGTCGCCGCCGCGCTCGGCGGGAGCTTCCACCCTGTCGACGTGACCGACTTCGAGGCGACCGGGAGCGCGCTGGACGCCGCCGTGACGGCCCTCGGCGGGCTGCATGTGTCGGTCACCACCGCCGGCGGCGGCAGCGTACGGCGCACGCTCGGCAAGGACGGTCCGCACGACCTGGAGACCTTCCGCCGGGTGCTCGACCTGAACGCCGTCGCCACCTTCAACATCAGTCGGCTGGCCGCCGCGCACATGAGCCGCAACGAGCCCGAGGACCCGGAGACCACCGGCGAACGCGGCGTCATCGTCAACACGTCGTCGATCGCCGCCTTCGAGGGGCAGATCGGCCAGGTCGCCTACTCGGCCGCCAAGGCGGCGATCGCCGCGATGAGCCTCACCATGGCCCGCGACCTCGGCTCGCTCGGCATCCGCGTCGTCGCCATCGCGCCCAGCCTGTTCGAGACCGGCGCCACCGAGCGGATCCCCGCCGAGACGCTGGCCGCGCTGGTGCGGGACGCCGCGTTCCCCCGGCGCCCGGGCCGCCCCGAGGAGTACGCCAAGCTCGCCCTGGCGATCGTCGACAACCCCATGCTGAACGGCCAGTGCCTGCGTCTGGACGCGGGCCAGCGGTTCGGCCCGAAGTGAGGTTCTGATGCCGGACAACAAGGTTCTGACGCCGGAAGACACCGCACACCAGGGCAAGGTGGCCCTCGTCACGGGAGGTGGCCGGGGCTTCGGCAAGGCGTTCGGCGCGGCGCTCTCGGCGCTCGGCGCGCAGGTCGTGCTCGCCGACATCGACGGCGCCGCCGCGGCCGAGGCGGCGGCGGAACTCACCGCACGGGGCGGCCGCGTGACGGGAGTCGCCTGTGACGTGGCCGACGAGGGCGCGGTCGGCGCGGTCGTCGGCGCGGTCGCCGAACGCCACGGCGGACTCGACATCCTGGTCAACAACGCCGGCCTGCACGCCGCCTACAACAGGCCGTTCACCGAGCTGGGCCTCGCCAAGGTACGGCGGGTGCTCGACGTCAACGTCATGGGCGTCGTCATCTGCTCCCTCGCGGCCCGGGAGGCGATGAAGGGCCGCGCCGGCGCCTCCATCGTCAACATCTCGTCGTCGGCGGCCTACGCGAACCGCAGCGTCTACGGCGTGTCCAAGCTCGCCGTGCGGGGCCTGACGGTGTCCTTCGCGCGCGAGTTCGCCGCGGACGGCATCAGGGTCAACGCGATCGCGCCGGGCCTGATCCTCACCGACACGGTACGGGCCGAACTGTCCCCCGCCGAGGCGGACCGCGTCCTCGGGGAGCAGATCCTCCACCGGGAGGGCCGGGAGCAGGACATCGTCGACGCGCTGCTCCATCTGGTCTCGTCGAAGGCGTCCTTCGTCACCGGGGAGACGCTGCGCGTCACGGGCGGTTTCGCGCTCTCGGTCTAGCCCCGTGACGCGTAGTCGGCCGTGCCCCGCGAGAGTGATCGCGGGGCACGGCCGACGACGTCGCGTCCGTCCTAGACGGTCACCGGCCGGGCCTCGGCCGTCTCGGCGATCTCCTTCTCCTCGGACCTGACCGCCTGGAGCAGCACCCACGGCGTCGCGATCTTCCAGATGAAGTACGCGACGGAGGGGAGCGCGTAGGCGAGCAGCCCGTTCCAGGCCAGCGGCCCGGTCTGGTTGAGGAAGACGAAGGCGCCCGGGATGAGGAGCACCCCCAGCAGCATGCTGAGCCAGCCGTACCAGCGCGGGAAGATCGGCTCGGCACGGTGGTCGATGAACGACGCGTACCCGATCGACCAGACCTGGAGCACGAAGATGCAGGCGTTGCCCACGAACATGAGCCAGAACATGTCGGTCATCGCCGACAGGACGTCGGCGGAGTGGAGCCCCGGCCGGTAGGCCGCGGCGGCGAGGATCGCGAGCGGGAAGAAGAACCCCAGCGGGGCGACCACACCCGTGGTGAGCTGGATCATGGAGAGCAGGCCCCAGCCGCCCTCGACCCGGCGCAGCTGGAGGCTCGTCACGACGACGTAGGGGTACTCGAACGGGACGAGCAGCACCATCAGCGCGACACAGGTGAGGATCCCCGTGCGGTGGTCCTTGAGGAACGTGACGATGTCCTCGGGGCTCTCCGTCGGGCTCATCGGCGGGGTGATGTGGCCGATGGCGAAGGCGGCGAGGAATCCCACCATCAGGACGACCCCGCACCACACCGACACGCGTTCGAGTCTTATGTAGTGGGCTTTCTGCATCTGCGGCTCCTTCTGTCTACCGGCCTATCTCGTCCCATCCGACGAGCCTGTCGAGCAGCAGCGCCGCGCTCGACAGGTAGTCGCCGTATCCGCCCCGGAAGAACAGCAGCGGGGTCTTCATCGACTCGACGCGCAGGTCGCGGACCCGTCCGACGACCAGCAGGTGATCCCCGATCTCGACGGTCTGCACCACCGTGCAGTCGACCCAGGCGACGACCCCGTCCAGCACGGGGTCGCCCAGGGGTGACGCCTGCCAGGCCGTGTCCGCGAACCGCTCGCGCGCCGGACCGGCGGCCAGCTTCCGGGACAGCCGTTCCTGGTCGCCCGCGAGAGCGTTGGCGCAGAAGCGGCCCGCGGCCCTGATCGTCCGCAGGGTCGTGGAGGAGCGGTCCGCCAGGAAGGACACCAGGGGCGGGTCCAGGGACACGGAGGTGAAGGTGCCGACGATCATCCCGTGCGGCCGTCCCTCGGCGTCCGTGGTGGTGATCGCGACCACGCTGGTGGGGAAGTTGCCCAGGACGTCGCGGAACCGCCGCCCGTCGATCGCGTCGGACTTCGTGTCCACGTCCGTGTTCGCGTCCGCTTCGGTGTTCGTGTCCGGGTCCGCGTTCGCCGTCCGGGAGTGGGCCGCCCCGTCGCTCATATCAGGATGCGCATCGACTCGGGCAGCTCAAGTCCCATCCGGGCCAGGGTGTTGGCGTGGTAGGCGGTGCCGGGCACATGGATCATGTGCTGGAGTCCGACGTGCGCGTCCCGCCAGAACCGCTGGATCGGATTGCCCCGCCGGATCGCGTTCCCGCCGGACCGCGCGAAGATCTCGTCCAGGGCGGAGACGGCCCGCCAGGCACAGCGGACCTGGTTGCGCCGGACGTTCGCCCGGTCCTCCAGGGTGATCGGCCGGCCGGCCTCGACCTGGTCGTACAACCGGCTGATGCCGTCGATGAGTTGCACCCGCGAGGCGGCGATCTCCGCCGCGGCCTCCCCGGCGGCGTAGAGGACGTACGGGTCGTCGCGGACCTGGACGCCGGTCACGGCGACCCGGTCGCGCTGCTGGGCCAGGTGGATGTCGAGCGCGCCCTCGCAGATGCCGATGACCGCCGCGGTGATCCCGAGCGGGAACATCGAGCTGAAGGGCAGCCTGTACAGCGTGTCGGTCAGCCCGACCGCCTCCGCGGCAGCTCCGTCCTGGACCGCTTCCTGCCTGATGACGCGGTGTTCGGGAATGAACGCCTTGTCGACGACGACGTCCTTGCTGCCGGTGCCCGACAGTCCGATCACGTCCCAGGTACCGTCGATGATCTCGTAGTCCGAGCGGGGCAGCACGACGTGCAGCACCGTGATGGGCCCGGCCGGCCTGCCCTTGCCGTCCCCGAGGAGCGCGCCGAGGAAGTCCCAGCCGCAGTGGTCGCTGCCCGAGGAGAACGGCCAGCGTCCGCTGAGGACGTAGCCGCCGTCCACCGGCTCGGCGATGCCGTTGGGCATGTAGGGCGAGGCGATCCAGGTGTCCGGGTCGTCGTCCCACACCTCGTGGGTGAGCCGCGGATCCATCTGGGCCAGCTCCCACGGGTGGACGCCGACGACGCCGCACACCCAGCCGGCGGCCCCGTCGTGCCGGGCGACGGCCATCACCGCTTCGGCGAAGTCCCGGGGGTGGGCGCCGAATCCGCCGAACTCCTTGGGCTGGAGCAGCCGTACGACCCCCGCGGAGCGGAGCAGTTCGACGGTCCGGTCGCTCAGCCTGCCGAGTGACTCGTTCTCGTCGGCGAGTGCAGCCAGTTCGGCGCCCAACTCCTCGACACGACCGATCACTTCATGCGTCACGCCGCACACCTCCTGGTGACTGGTCCCTCGCATCCGCCGCGCGTCGCCGGCGGTGGGATGGCCACAGTGTCGGGGCCCGGGACCGGCACCCGCTGCGCGCTTTCCGCTGACCGGGACTGTGCCGATTCAGCGCGTGACGCGGGGCCGCAGCGCAGTGGTGGAGCGGCCCTCCAGGGCCGAGAACCACACGCCGGCCCCGTAGGCGAGGTCGTCGAGGCGGCGGGCGAGGCCGTAGCGGAGCGGGTCGAGCGGAGTGCCGTCGCGCCGGTACTCGAGTGCGATATCGGCCACCGCGGCCACCGCCGCGGCCCTGCGCAGCCGGCGGGAGGCCGTGCAGCCGACGGCCGTGAGCGGCCACCAGTGGCGGGTCAGCAGGGCGGAGGTCTGCGCCAGGGTGCCGAGCGCGCCGTTGACGGTGAGCCGCGCGGCCAGCCGGTACGGGTGCCGGGTGCCGTCGAGCCTGCGGGCGATGCGCAGGGTGACGACACCGAGGACGGCCCCCGCGGCCGGCACCGACCAGCGCCGCTGGACGAGCAGCGCGGCGGCGAACGCCGTCCCCCACGGGGCGAACACGGCGGGTGCGATGTAGGCGGGGTGCCGCCGGGCGAGCGGCTGTGCCCCGGTTCCGTACACGGCCTTGCGCTGGAGCCAGTCCCCCAGGCGCACGCGATGCTCGTGGGCGGCCCGGACGGCGGGTTCGTAGCGCACGCGCCGGCCGGCCGCGATCAGCCGCCAGCACAGGTCGACGTCCTCCCCGACCCGCAGGCGCTCGTCGAAGCCCTCCGCCAGCGCGTCCACCCGCGCCACGAGGCAGGCCGAGGACGCCCAGGAGACGGGGGTGCCGGGCCGGACCAGGGCCGGGTGCGCGCCGAGATCGAGCGAGGACCGGGCGTTCTCGTACCGTTCGATCCAGCTCCTGGCGGGGGCCGGCAGGCCGGTGATGCGCGGTACGGCCATGGCGACCAGGGGGTCCGCGAAGTGCCTCAGCAGGGTGGGCACGGTCTCGGGGGCCAGCACGATGTCGGAGTCGGCGAAGACCACGTACGGGGTGGTGACGAGACGGAGCCCGGCGTTGCGCGCGCCGGCCGGTCCGGCGTTGGCGGCCAGGACGACCAGCCGGGCGCCGTGGCAGGCGGCGACCGCCGCCACGGCGGCCGGGCGCCGCGAGGCGTCGTCGACGACGATCACCGAGGTGTCCGTGCCGATGCTCCGCAGCAGCCGGTCCAGTTGGCGTGGGCGGTCGCGGACGGGTACGACGACCGTGTACCGGGGGTCGGCAGGCGCCGGGAGCGAGTGGGCGACGGGATGGGCCATGCCGGTGTCGGTCAACCGGTCCGCGAGGAGCGCGCTCGCCGCGTCCCGTACGGTGAGCGACCGGCCGACGAACAGCCGCCGGGCCCTCGGGGTCAGCCTCAGCAACCGGGTCGGGAACCCGCCGAGCAGGGCCCGGCCGCCGTCGATCACCCGGGTGTGCCGGTCGAGTTCGACCCTGAAGCCGACGGGAAGCGTCACCGGCGTACGGCCTTCGGATGTGCCGGATCGGTGAGGCGGCCCCTGGCGTCGCAGGTCCACGCGGTGATCCGGCGGACCGTCGTGGCCACCATCGACTCCGCCGCCCGGCGGCCCTCCTCGGCGGAGGCCCCGGCGGGATCGCCGAGCACACCGGAGGGCGAGACGGCGCGGACACCGCGGGACGTCAACTCCGGCAGCAGCACCGCCAGCGGCCGGGTGTCACCGGCGACGGCGGCGTCGAGTCGTACCCGCTCCGGAGCCAGGTGCAGCAGCACGGAGGTCTCCGCGCGGCCGGCGTGCGCGTCGCCGCCCGGCACCTCACAGCCGGTCCATCCGGCGTCGTGGCCCTCGGCCCGCAGCAGGCCGAGGGCGGTGTCGAGGGTGGCGGTGTTGCCGCCGTGGCCGTTGACGAAGACGACGCGGCCCGCCCACCGGGACAGCGAGCGCGCCAGTTCCACGATGACCACGCGCAGCGCGTCGTGCCCGATCGAGACGGTCCCCGGAAAGTCCGCGTGTTCGCCGCTGGCGCCGTAGCCGAGCGGCGGTGCGACCAGCGGTGGGCCGTGCGGTCCCGGGGCGAGGGCGTCGGCCGTCCGCCGGGCGACGGCGTGGGCGACGACGGTGTCGGTGTCGAGGGGCAGATGCGGTCCGTGCTGCTCGGTGGACCCGACCGGAACCAGGACGAGCACGCCGGGCGGCACGGCCGGCCAGGCGGTGTCGGCCAGGACTCGCGCCATGGCGTCCCCCGCCATGCTCAGGCGACCGGTGACTCGACGTCGGCCGGGGCCGCCGAGGGCGCCACCGGTAGGCCTCCGCCGCCCAGGGCGAGCGGGAAGCCCGGAGGTATCACCAGGTCCTCGGGTCCCAGCTCGTGGACGGAGGAGTGCCCGAGGCCCAGCACCGCCGAGTCGAGCCCGCCGCGCAGGATGTCCAGCACGTTCTCGACACCGGCCTGTCCGTTCGCCGCGAGGCCCCAGAGACAGGCTCGGCCGATCAGGACGGCACGGGCCCCGAGGGCGAGCGCCTTCGCCACGTCGCCGCCCCGGCGGACGCCGCCGTCGAGGAGGACTTCGACCTCGTCGCCGACGGCTTCGGCGATGGAGGGGAGGATACGGATCGTGGCGGGGGTGGTGTCCAGGTTGTTGCCGCCGTGGTTGGAGACGGACAGGGCCGTCACCCCCGCGTCGACGGCCCGCTTGGCGTCGTCGACCCTGGTCACGCCCTTGAGGAGCAGGGGGCCGCCCCACTCCTCGCCCAGCCACTTGACGTCCTCCCAGGTCGGGGGCGTGGTCTGCATCCACTCGCCGTAGGCCGCGAAGAAGCCGGGCGCCTCGGCGCCGGGGGCGCGCAGGTTGGGCACGGTGAGTTCGGGGAGCCGGCCGGACCTGGCGTACCGCCACAGCCACCCGGGCCGGGGCAGTACCGCGGGGGCGAACCGCAGCATGGTCCGGAGGTCGAGCTTCTCCGGGACGGCGGGGCTGCCCCAGTCCCGGCCGTGCGAGAAGGACCAGTCGAGGGTGACGATGAGCGCCTTCGCGCCGGCGGCCCTGGCCCGGTCCATGCGCTGCGTCATCGTCTCGCGCGTTCCGCTCCAGTAGAGCTGGAAGAAGAGGTCCGGCTGGGCGCCGGCCACCTCCTCGACGGGCTTGCTCGCGAACGAGCTCAGCCCCATGATGACGCCCCGGCTCGCGGCGGCCCGGGCCACGGCCACCTCCCCGTCCGGGTGGACGGCCTGCACTCCGGTCGGCGAGATGAGCACGGGCAGCGCGGTGGGCACACCCAGCACGGTCGTGGTCAGGTCGCGTCCGGCGTGGTGGCCGACGACCCGTGGGGCGAAGCCCAGTTCGGCGAAGGCCGCCGGATTGGCGTCGATCGTGCGACCGCGCTCCGAGCCCGCGACGAGCGCGCCGTAGACCGGCCTCGGCAGCCGCTTTCGGGCCCTGCGCTGTGCTTCGGCCACCGTCTCGAACCAGGGGTTCCTAGGCATGTGCCGCGTCCTTTCCGGTCGGCGTCGGAGCCGGCCCGGCCAGCGGGCTCTCGTCGCAGTGGCCGACCGGCGGCCGGCGGGTGAGGACGAGCGGCACGGCCCTGCGGGAGTGGTCGCCGGACGGCCTGGGCACCGGGGTCCCGTCGCGCTGGGCCAGCAGCGCCTCACCGTGCCCCCGCACGCACTCGGGGTCGGGCCCGTCCAGCGGAAGCCCGGTGAAGAACTTCGCGGCCATGCAGCCGCCCTTGCACGTGTCGTAGAAGGCGCAGGAGGCACAGGCTCCGCCGTGCTGCGGGGTACGCAGCCGCCGCAGCAGCTCGGAGTCGCGCCACACCCCCGGGAAGCCGCCCGGCCCGGTCACGTTTCCGGCGAGGAACTCCTCGTGGATGGCGAACGGGCAGGCGTACACGTCGCCGACCGGGTCGATCAGGCAGACGACGCGTCCGGCGCCGCACAGGTTGAGACCGGGCAACGCCTCGCCGTACGCGGAGAGATGGAAGAAGGAGTCCCCCGTCAGCACCCGCTCGCCGTGCGCCGACAGCCAGTCGTACAGCTCGCGTTGCTGCGCGGCCGTCGGATGCAGGTCGTCCCAGACGTCGGCGCCGCGTCCGGAGGGACGCAGCCGGGTCAGGCGCAGTTGGGCGCCGAACCGGTCGGCCAGCGCCTTGAAGGCGTCCAGCTGCGGGATGTTGTGCCGGGTGCAGACCACCGAGATCTTGAACTCGCGCAGTCCGGCGGCGGCGAGGTTCTCCATGGCCCGCAGCGCCGTCGTGTACGAACCGGGTCCGCGCACCGCGTCGTTGACGTCGGCGGTCGCGCCGTCGAGCGAGATCTGGACATCCACGTAGTCGTTGCGGGCTAGTCGCTCGGCCGCTCCGGGAGTGATGCGGACGCCGTTGGTGGAGAACTTCACTCCCACGTGGTGTGCCGTGGCGTAGTCCAGAAGCTCCCAGAAGTCGGCGCGGACGGTGGGCTCGCCGCCGCCGATGTTGACGTAGAAGACCTGCATGGCCTCCAGTTCGTCGATGACGGCCTTGGCCTGCGCGGTGCTCAGCTCGCGGGGGTCGCGTCGGCCGGAACTGGACAGGCAGTGGGTGCAGGACAGGTTGCACGCGTAGGTGAGTTCCCAGGTGAGGCAGATCGGTGCGTCGAGCCCGTGCTCGAACAGGTCGACCAGCCGGGACGTGGTGGTCATGAGGTCCTTCCGACGACCATCGACGACCGGACGAGGACGGCGAGGGCCCGGCCGTAGCGGGGCAGCTCGTCCTCTCCGAGGCCCGCGGCCCGGCAGGCGGCACGGGCCGTGGGCGCGTGGGCGAGGCCCTGGACGACGGCCAGGAGCCGGCGGTCCTTGAGGAACGAGAGTCTGCGGGTTCCGAAGTGGTAGAGCAGCGCGCCGAAGGGTTCGGGCCGCACCGAGACCTGCGGATGCAGGTCCCAGGCACGGTCGAGGTCCATCCCTGGCATCCGGCGGCGCCTAGTAGACGCCGCACATACCGTCGATGGAGATCTCCTCCAGGAGATCCTCGGCCTCGATCACATCCTCGGTGAAGGCCTCGGCCTCGGTGACGGTCTCTTCGGACTGGGCGGAGCGGAGCTCGTTCATGCGGCTCTCCCTGGGCGCCCAGGGCGCCCGGTGTCGGAACTGAAGAGGCGCGCGCCGCAACCGGGGAGGTCCGCGCCGCCGACTCGCGTACGCGCCGACGCTAGGTCACCGGAACGCCCGGCACCCGGGCCGGTCCCGGCCACCGGGACGCACCGCCGCGCGGGCCGGCCGGCGCGCTTTGAATCACGTGCCCATGAAGAGGACCGAGCGGCCCGAGCGACCGGAGCGGGCCGAGCACGGGTACCGCCGCGTCCGCCACCCGGACGTCATCGTGGTGGGCGCCGGTGGCAGCGGCGCCGCCCTCGCGGCGCGGCTCAGCGAGGACCCCGACCGCACCGTCCTGCTGCTGGAGGCGGGCCCGGTACCGCGTCAACCGGGTGCGTTCGCACCCGAGTTGCTGGACGCGCGACTCGTCCCCGGCGCGCAGCCCGGCCACCCGGCCGTCCAGGCGTACGCCGTGCACCTCACTCCGACGCGTCCGTACACGGTCGTCCGGGGGCGCTGCCTCGGCGGCTCGACCACCGTCAACGGCGGGTACTTCGTCCGCGCCCGGCAGGACGACTTCGACCGCTGGTCGGCCGTGGGAGGCGCGGCCTGGTCCTACGACCGGGTGCTGCCCCTGCTCCGCGCCCTGGAGAGCGACCTCGACCATGGCGCCGGCCCGCTGCACGGCGACCACGGGCCGGTACCCGTGCGCCGTGCGAAGCTCGGCCACCCCGCCGCCGTCGCGTTCCGGGCGGCCGCTCACCGGCTGGGCTTTCCCGAGGAGCCGGACAAGAACGCCCAGGACCCGCCGGGATTCGGTCCGGTGCCGTCCAACGCCGTGGACGGGGTGCGCGTCAACACCGGCATCGGCTACCTGCTGGGCGCGTCCGGCCGGCCCAACCTCCTGGTGGAAGGGGGCAGTGCGGTCCTGCGGGTCGTCGTCACGCGCGGCCGCGCGACCGGCGTGGAGGTCGAGCGGCACGGGCGCCGCAGAACGGTCGACTGCGGCGAAGTCGTGCTCTGTGCGGGGGCGTTCCGCTCCCCTCACCTGCTGCATCTGTCGGGCATCGGGCCGCGTCGGGACCTGGAGGCCCTCGGTGTCCCCGTCGTCCGGGACGCCCCCGCCGTCGGAGCCCGGTTCGGCGACCATCCCCAGGTGGCCCTGGAGTGGACGCCCCGACGGCCGCTGCCGGCGCCCGCCGACTCATGGCTCGGCGGGGCCCTGCATCTGTCCTCGCCGGACGGGGACCACCCGGGTGACCTGGAGATACTCCAGTCCCTCGTGCCCATGGCCGGGCTGACGGGCGGACGGGTGCCCGTTCCCGGTCCCGGCGCACCCCTCGCGTTCCTCGTCTCCGTCCAGACCCCGCGGCTGAGCGGCCGGATGCGGACCCGTTCCGCCGATCCCGCGACGCCTCCGAGCCTCGACTACGGCTATCTGTCGACCGCGCGGGACCGGCAACGCATGCGCGAAGCGGTCCGTGTCACCGCGGAGTTGGCCGCCACGCGTGCCTTCGGGGAGGTCTCCGGCGGGCTCGTGGAGCCGGGGGCGCCGGTGCTGGACGACGACCGCCTGCTCGACCGGTGGGTCCTCGGCCATCTCGGCACGGCCCACCACACGTGCGGCACGGTTCCGCTGGGCCCCGCCGACGATCCCGGGGCCGCCGTCGACCGCTACGGAAGGGTGCACGGTGTCGGCGGTCTGCGGGTCGCGGACACGTCGATCCTGCCCGCGCCCCCGCTGCGGGGCCCGGCGGCCACCGCCGTCCTCATCGGCGAACTCGTCGCCGACGCCATGCGGCGCGGCCTGACGTGAACCGGTCCGGAGGAGGCAGCGCGGAACGTCGGCGCACAGCTCACGGTGTCCCTCGGACCGGGCCGATGAGCCCGACGCACAGCGACGACCCGCTGCACGGCGACGAAGGGCTGATGCTCCGTTCCGACGGACGGGTGGGAAATCCCGTGCGGTGCCTGGTGCTCGACGACTGGCACGACGTGGCCGCGAGCCGGGTCGAGGCCGAGGCCGCCCGGTTGGCCGACTCCTTGCCGCTGACCTTCGGCATCGCGACCCGGCAGCCACCGGACCGGCTGCGACCGCTGCTGGAGGCTTTGACGCTGACCCTGGCGGCACCCCAGGTCGGCGCCGAGGCACGGGAGTTGGTGACCGTCCACGATCCGCTGGTCGCGTTCGACGAGCTCGCCCGGCTCGTCGGACGTCACCCGCGGGCGAGCCTGGTGCTGGGGCAGTTGCTGCGACAGACGCCGCGCCTCGGCACCCTCCAGGGCCTGGCGGCCGAGGCGGCGGCCTACTCGATGCTTCTCGGCGGAACGGAGTTCGCGTCCTGGCTCGCCGACCGCGGTACACCCGGGGCTGCTCCGGAGGAGGGCCCACTGGTCCGCGTCCGGCGGGAGAACGACCGGCTGTCCGTCCTGCTCGACCGCCCGCGCCGGCGCAACGCGTTCAGCTTCCGGATGCGCGAGGAGCTGTTCGAGGCCCTGGAACTCGCCCTGCTCGACGGCACGGTCGACCGGGTCGAACTGGCCGGTGCCGGGACGGTGTTCTCCAGTGGCGGCGACCTGTCCGAGTTCGGGACGGCCACGGACCTGGTCGCGGCCTGTCTGGTACGGCTGGACCGGGCGCCCTGGCGGCTGATCGACCGGATGCGGGACCGGGTGACGGTCCGCGTTCAGGGCGCGGCGGTGGGCGCGGGTCTGGAGATGGCGGCCTTCGCGGGGCGTCTGGTCTCCTCACCGGGGGCGTTCTTCCAGCTGCCCGAGGTCGCGATGGGTCTGGTGCCCGGCGCCGGCGGCACGGTGAGCGTGCCCCGGCGGATCGGCCGGTGGCGGGCGGCGTGGATGATGCTGAGCGGCGCCCGACTCGACGCCACCACCGCCCTGCGATGGGGGCTGATCGACGAGATCGCGGAGACCGACGAGACCGACGACGGCCGCGAGCCGCGAGGCGCTCCCGCCCGACGCCCTGCCGGCCCAGATCCGGGCCCGCGCCCGCCCCCCTGACCCACGGCACGGCAGAGCGGGCGAGCCGACGAGACCGACGACCGCCGCAAGCCGCGAGGCGCTCCCGCCCGACGCCCTGCCGGCCCAGATCCGGGCCCGCGCCCGCCCCCCTGACCCACGGCACGGCAGAGCGGGCGAGCCGACGAGACCGACGACCGCCGCAAGCCGCGAGGCGCTCCCGCCCGACGCCCTGCCGGCCCAGATCCGGGCCCGCCGCCTGACCCACCGCACGGCAGAGCGCCCGGCCTACCTCGGAAACCTCAAGGCGACGTCCTCCTGAGCCGCGGTGGCGCGCCGCCCGGCGTCACTCGTCCTGCACCGCCGCGCACAGACCGCCGTCGACGACGATGTCGACGCCGTTGACGAAGCTCGCCTCGTCCGACACCAGGAACGCGGCGACGGCGGCGACCTCGTCGTACCGGCCGGTGCGGCCCAGCGGCGTGCGCCCGATGAGCTGCCGTACCGACTCGTGCCGCGCCGCCTCCAGCCGGGTCCCCGGGGTGTCGATGGCACCGGGCGACAGGGAGCACACGCGCGCGCCCACCGGCCCGAGCCGCACCGCCTCGGCGCGGGCGAAGCGGTGCACACCGTAGGTGGCCCACGGGTACGCCCACGCGGGATCCTCGACGGCCGGGCCGATCGCCTCGCGGATCCCGTCGAGGAATCCCTCCTGGAGCGGATCGTCCAGGACGGCCGCGACCACCGGGTCGGGGTCGATGTGAGCGATCAGCGGGGACACCGAGGCGCAGTACACGAACGCCGTACCGGCGGTGGCCAACGGACGGAGCGCCTCGGCGACCAGCGCCGTCCCGACGAAGTCGACCTCGAGGATCCGGCGCCAGCCGGCCTCCCCCGCCTCGACGCCGTCGGCGTGCGCGACCGCCCGGAGCGTGCCGAGCTCCCCGACCCGCTCGGCCAGCCGGGCAAGGCCCTCCCTGTCGGTGACGTCCGCTTCGAACGGCTCGACGACAGCCCTCACGCCCCGGCCTGCCAGGTCCTTCGCGACCGCGGCCGCCGCCGCCTCGTTCCGGTCGGCGAGCAACAGCACGTCCACCATGTCGGCAAGACGCCTCGCGCACGCCTCTCCCGTCCCGCGACCCGCGCCGGTGGCGATACCTACCGTGGTCATGCGTCACTCCTCACTGGAGACAGCTCGTCACAGGACGAGTGTCTCCCGGCCGACGGCGTCCGGAACCGCCCGGACCCGGTCGCGCCGCCGGGGAGCCGTGACCGCGGCACCCGGGTCCGTCCCTTTGACGTACCGTCTGGTCTAGCAAACCGTGCGATGCCCCGGAGCCCGCTTCCCCCGGATCTGCCGAAAAAGCCGTCCGACGTGGTCCCGGGGGTCGCCCTTGATCGACGTCGTCACGTCAAGCGGGGAGAGAAGCGATGCCACGACCGCCGGGCCATGGACCGGGTTTCGAGGTCAGACGCCAGAAGATCATCGACATCGCGGCGTCGCTGTTCGCCCAGCAGGGGTACGCGGCGACGTCCATCAACGACCTGGGCCGGGCGGTCGGCCTCGCCAAGGGAGCCCTGTACTACTACATCGGCTCCAAGGAGAACCTGCTCGTCGAGATCCAGGCGCGGGTGATGGGGCCGCTGCTCTCCCGCGCCCGCCAGATCGCGGACCTCGACACGGATCCCCTGCTGCGGCTGCGCCTGCTGTCCGAATCGCTGCTCACGATCATCTTCCGCAGACTCGACCACATCTGGGTCTACGAGCACGACTACCGCAGTCTGAGCGGCGCGGAGCTGAAGACCCTGCTGGGCCAGCGTTCCGACTTCGAACAGGTGATCTCGGGGCTGCTCGCGGAGGCCGTCGACCAGGGCACCTTCCGCGCGATGCCGCCGCGGCTGGCCACCCTCCAGTTCCTCAATCTGCACAACCACACGTATCAATGGGTGCGCACGGACGGGCAGTGGGACGCGGCGTTCCTGTCCCGTGAATACTGCGCGACCCTGTTCCGCGGCTTCGGCGCGCCCGACCACGCCCTGCCGAAGCTCGAGGAACAGGCCGAGGCGTTCAAGCGCGACCGCCCGGAACTGCCACTCGATCCCGAGGCCGGCTGGAATTCCCTTCCCGCCACCGAACAACCGGCCGGGCCCGGATCAGGATCCGAATGACGACCGGCCCCGGTCAGGTACCGCCCGGGGCCGTCAGCAAGGTCAGATGGGCGAGGTCTCCGGGTGGTGGCGTCGTGAACGACCACAGCGGGGCGGGGGAACCGTCCGCCACCGCGGCCGGGGCGTCGGTCAGGTTCATCCGCTCGCGCAGTCGGCCGTAGAAGTCCATCGGGCCCAGCCGGACGGCCCGCAGGCGGCGCGGGGCGGCGTACACGCCGATCCAGTCCCCCGGTTCGAGCACACCGCGCAGCTGGCCGTCGATGCTGACCGCGGCCGGCCCCGAACGTTCCAGCAGGCGCAGACCGACCGGCTCGTCGGGGGCTGTGACGACCGAGCGGTCGAAGGCCATGTGCGGGGCGACCGGCGTGAAGACGAGGGCCTGCGCCCGGGGCGAGACGACGGGCCCGCCGGCGGCGAAGCTGTAGGCGGTCGAGCCGGTCGGCGTGGCGACGAGCAGCGCGTCGGCCGAGTAGGAGGCCAGGAGCCGCCCGGAGACATAGACCCCGACCGACACCTGGCGGTCCCTGACCAGCTTCTCCACCACGATGTCATTGAGCGCGGTGACGTCCAGCGGGATGCCCCAGTCCTTGTCGACCTCGCAGTCGGGCCGCACCTGCGGAGGCGGCAGGAGCGGCCCCCGGCCGTACTCGATGAGCGATTCCATGCCCGCCGGCACCTCCAGCCGACGTGAGGCGCGCAGGGCGAGCAGCATGCGGCTGTCGACCTCGAACCGGCCCTCCCGCACCGCGTCCAGCGCCGAGCGCACCGCGGACGCCGACACCTCCGTCAGAAAGCCCACCCGGCCCAGGTCGACCCCCAGGACCAGGGCGTCGTTCTCGGCGGCCAGGCGGGCGCCGCGCAGGAAGGTGCCGTCGCCACCCAGGGTCACCACCAGGTCGGGGTGGCCCGCGGCCTCGACCTCCTCAAGGGCGCCGCGCCGCCCGCCGTCGTGCCACACGTCGATGTCCGCGCATCGCACGGCGTGTTCCGCGCACCACCCACGGACGAGACCGGCCGCCGCCACGGCTTCCGGACGTCCGCCGTGCACGACCAGGCCCAGCCGGTTCACTGTCACATCCGCCTCCGGAGGGTGTCGGTCACCTGGTGGTGGCCGCGGTGCGCAGCACGCCCCGGTGTCGCCCCTGCGGCCTTCTTCTCCTCGATGGTGTGGCAGACGAACCGGCCTTGTCGCATCCGTGCCAGCCATTCGGCCCTCGGCCGCCGGCACCAGGGTGGGGTGGTTCCGGAGCCGGGCCGTCGGCGTCGACGACCACGCACGCGGGTCAGCGAGCGCGAGAACTCCCGGCACCGGCCCTGCCCCGATACTGCCGTGTCGAGGTGGCGGGGTGTCGGGCCCACGACCGGATCACCACGAAGGCAACTTGGGCATGCTCGCCGCCGTGCGTGTGTGGCCTGGCGTGGCCTGGCGCGGCGTGGCCTGGCGCGGCTATGCCGCGTCCTCGGTGAAGCCCTCCTCATCCATCATCGCGGCGCCGAACCCGCCCAGGATCTCGTCCATGTTCAGTTCGGTGGCGCCGGCCGGGGCCGTGGGCTTCTGGCCCTCGCTCATCCGCACCACCAGGCCCAGCTTCTTCACCTTGGCGTTCTCGGCCAGCTTGGCAAGGTCGACGGAGACCTGGGTCAGCTCGCCGTTCTTGAGCGTGAAGTCCGCCGTGACCTTGGCGTTCGGGGCGTCCTTGAGGTCCTCGTCCGTGGGCAGTTCCATGCCCGGCGGCAAGTTCTTCGCGAGCGGACGGATCTCGCCGAGGAACTTCGTGACCAGCGTACGGAACGGAGCGGTGGCGGTGATGTGCTCGGAACCGTCCTTGCCACCGGCGGTCTTGAAGTCGACCTCGCGGGCGATGGTCTCGCGCAGCGCCTCCAGCAGTTGCTTCTGCGCCTTGGCGTCGAGGGTGGGCTCCGGCGCGGGCGTCGCACCGGGCTCCGCTCCCATCTCGGCCGCGGTCTGCTCCATCTCCTTGGTGTTGACCTTCACCCACTCACCGTCAAGCACCTTCTTGAGCCCGCTCGCCTCCGGGGGCAGGTCCTTCATCGACGGCACAGGGAAGCCCATTGCCTTGCCGAGGGCGTTCACGTCGGAGCGGACATAGGTGTAGTCGCCGACGACCCGGTACTCGGTGAGGTCGCCGTCCTTGGTGCTGATCTTCAGCGCCATCCCGACGTAGTCCTTCTCTCCGGACTCCCCGATCGGCTTCTTCGACTGCACGGTGACACTGATCTTGGCGCCACTGAACAGGTCGGCGACCTCGTCGGGCAGCTCCTCACCGGGCTCCGGATCCGTCGAGGCGTCCAGCGCCTTCAGACTCTGGGGGTCCGTGTCGAGATCGAGTTCGAAGGAGATCGACTTCTCGCTCGCGAGCTTCTCGAAGGCCTCGTCGAGCTTCTTACCGGCGGTGAGCTGCTCCACGGTGCCGCAGGCGGCCGAACCCGCCAGGACGGCGCCGACAACTGCGGTGGCGGTCAAGGTCTTTCGTATGGCGGTGATGATGGTCTCCTCGTCGGTGCGATCACAACAACGTGATCACCGGCGGAGACTCGCGACGTCGACAAAGGGTTGTGCCCCGCATGAGCAACGTCGACCGTGCGACGCAGCCCCACGAGTGCTCAGGCCACGCGGTGCTGAGTTCGACGGCGAAGAACCCACGTCCTGACCAGGCTGTTCACCAAGCCCCCTCCGCGAGACGGAAGCCGTATTGCGCCCCCGTGACGCCCGCCCCGACGATGCGACCAGCTAGCGCACCTTTCTGACCTGCGCTTGTGTGGGGGCGATGAGGCTGTGACCTGCTAGGACGGGTCACAGAGGCGAGCGGGGGCAGTCAGAGGAAACGTCGAGTTCCCAGTAACGCGTGGATGCGGACATTGCGGAGTCTCCTTCGGGTCTGTGGTGGGCTGCGTGCGCGGCGTGGCCTCGGGTCAGCCGCGGTGGGCGGGGAAGGCGTGGCGCCGTCCGGTGACGGTGATGACGAGCGCGACGGCCAGGAGCACGAGGGTTCCCCAGGCCAGGGACGCGGCTCCGGAGCCGCCGAGGAGGAGTCCGCCCACGACACCGCCACCGGCGATGCCGATGTTCCAGACCGTCACGATGACCGGCTGGACGGCGTCCACGGCGTCACCGGCCGCGTTGGAGGCGGCGGTCTGTAGCAGGCTCGCGGCTCCGCCGAAGGCGAGTCCCCACAGCGCGGCGCTGAGGAGGACGACGGCGGGAAGGGAGGCCAGCAGGCCGAGTGCGAGCACCGCCAGCGCGAAGAGCCCGGTACTGCCGATCATGAGAAGCCGCAGGTGGCGGTCGATGAGGACGCCTGTGATCCAGATGCCGGCCAGAGAGGCGACGCCGAAGACGAGCAGCACGGCGCTGACGCTGCCGTCCAGGCCGACGGGGGCGAGGAAGGAGGCGATGTAGGTGTAGAGCACGTTGTGCGCCATCACATACAGGAAGACGACGGCGAGGACCGGGACCACGCCGGGGATCGCGAAGACCCGGCCGACGGGCGTGCGCTCCCCCTTGGCCTGTCCGGGGAAGTGCGGCACGGCCGCGAGCACCCAGACGGTCACCAGAGCGGCGAGCAGCGTCATCACTCCGAAGGTGGCGCGCCATCCGATCAGGCCGGCCAGGAGCGTTCCGAGGGGGGTGCCGATCGCGAGCGCGATCGGGGTGCCCGCCAGTGCGATGGTCAGGGCCTTGCCCTGCTGGTGCGGTGCCGCCATGCGCCGGGCGTAGGGCGCGATGATCGCCCACAGCACGCCCGCGAACAGTCCGGCGACGAACCGGGCCGCGAGGGTGAGGACGAAGCTGCCGGACAGGCCGGTGACGACGCTGGTCACGGCATATCCGGCCAGCGCCAGGAGCAGGAGCCGCCTGCGCGGCCACCCCATCGTCGCGCTGATCAGCGGGATGGCGCCGACGATGGATCCGATCGCGAAGACGGTCACTGTCTGGCCCGCGGCCGACTCGGATATCCCGAGGTCGCCGCTGATCGCCGGCAGGATTCCCGCGGGCATCGTCTCCAGCATGATGGTGATGAAGCCGCCGGCCGCCAGGGCGAGCAGCCCGCTGAGCGGAAGGCGACGCGACTGGCCAGTGGGGGCGGGCGCCTGTTGTACTCGAGTCATAACCTTACGGTGCATGGTTGACATTGATGTCAAGGTCAAACCCGGAGCCGCAGACGGGAAGTGAGGACGGCCACATGCGCATCGGAGAGCTGGCGAAGCTGACGGACACCCCCGCGCGGTCACTGCGCTACTACGAGGCGCAGGGGCTGATCGAACCGCGGCGGCTGCCCAACGGATACCGCGAGTACGACGACTACCTGGTGGGCCGGGTCACCCAGATCCGCGGGCTGATCGACAGCGGCATTCCCACCCGGATCATCAAGCAGATGCTGCCGTGCCTCGGCAGCCCTCTGAAGATCGTCGTCGATGACGCCGAACCGGAACTGCTCGAACTCCTCGCCGTCGAGCGCGACCGGATGACACACCGCATCGACTGCCTCACCCGGAACCGGGACGCCATCGACAGCTACATCGGCGCCGTCAGCGAAGCGACGTCGGCACGGAGCACCACCGGCGCCGCGTAGCCATCCAGCCAGCCAGTCGTCGGAACGGACCCGGCCGATCGCGATCAGCCCGTCCGGTCGATGCGGTGCCACCCGTCTCTCATGCCGAGAACTCCTCGGACGACCGCTGGATCCGGTCGATGAGGTGGTGCTGACGTACGGCGTCGGCGAACGTGGTCGCCTCGGTGGTGCCGTTGGCCTTGTCGCGGGCGAACGCGGCGTACAGGCGGGCCAGGTCCTTCACGTCTGGTTCACCCGGCCCCGCTCACGGTCGCGGCGTCATGGGAGGCCGGGGAAGCTGGACCGCGTGGTCGGGGTGCCGTGCTGTCGTCGTGACCCCAGGGTCAAACGTTGACACTGATAGAAGGACAAACGGGAGCCGCACGTGCCCTGCCGAGAGGCGGGTCACCCCGACCCGGCTTGACCCTGACATAAATGTCAACCTTGCATCGTGGGGTCATGCCACACGGTCAGGTCATCGTGCCCCGGCCACGAACGGGTACGCGACCTGTCCGGATATCCGATCCGAAGGGACCACCCCCATGAGCAAGACGACCGACACCCGCCCCGCAGCCGCCTCCGGCACCTTCCGCCTCGGCGGCGACCTCGAGATCAACCGCCTCGGCTACGGCACGATGCAGCTGACCGGCAGGGGCGTCTGGGGCGAGCCGAAGGACCACGACGAAGCCGTCCGTGTGCTCAAGCGGGCCGTCGAGCTCGGCGTGAACTTCTTCGACACCGCCGACAGCTACGGCCCCGATGTCACCGAGCCCCTCCTGCGCGAAGCCCTGCACCCCTACGGCGACGACATCGTCATCGCGACGAAGGCCGGCCTCACCCGCCAGGGTCCCGATCTCTGGACGCCCGTCGGCCGCCCCGCCTACCTCCGCCAGCAGGCCGAGATGAGCCTGCGCCGCCTCGGGGTGGACCGCATCGACCTGTTCCAGCTCCACCGCATCGACCCCGGCACCCCGCTCGAGGACCAGATCGGCGAACTCAAGAAGCTCCAGGACGAAGGCAAGATCCGACACATCGGCCTCAGCGAGGTCACCGTGGCCGAGGTCAAGGCGGCGCAGGCGATCGCGCCGATCGTCTCCGTGCAGAACCTCTACAACCTCACCGACCGCTCCTCGGAAGAACTGCTCGACTGGTCGACCGAGCAGGGCATCGGCTTCATCCCCTGGTTCCCGCTCGCCACCGGACAGCTCACCGGCGAAGGCAGCCCGCTCACCGAACTCGCCCAGCAGCACGACGCCTCACCGTCGCAACTCGCCCTCGCCTGGCTCCTCAAGCGCTCCCCCGTCATGCTCCCCATCCCGGGCACGTCGAGCGTCGCGCACCTGGAGGACAACCTCGCCGGCGCGAGCGTCGAGCTCACCGACGACGAGTTCGAGGCACTGTCGAAGGCCGCCGCCTGAATCGGCACTCCAGCCGGCCTCCCCGGCAGACGCAGGACATGAATCCGTCCTGCACTCGGTGCCCGTTCGCGACGCTCCGCGCCCGCCACCTGCACCCAGCGTCCGGATGACGTCGGACGCGCGCATACAGCCGCCGGGGCCGCCCGCAAGACCGCATCCGCTCGTCCTGCCCCCCCCCAGGACACCAGCCCGATCAGCCCCGGAAGGCAGCGGCCTCCGCTGCCTCCCCCCAGGCACTCCCATTCTGTCGGCCTGCTCGCCTCGTCCTGCCCGCAACAATCCTCTGAACGGAGTACACACCATGACCGTCACCGATCGACTCAGCGTCATCCGCCAATCGCCTGCCTACTGGCGGATCGTCATTCACAACCCCCCGTTCAACCTCTTCGACCCGGAGATGTTCGCGGAACTGAACGTCCTGATGGACGAGATCGAGCACGACACCGATCTCAAGATCGTCGTTTTCGAGAGCGGAGACGAGGACTTCTTCGTCAACCACCACGACGTTGAGCGCGGTCATGGGGCAGCGGACCAACCGGGTGGCGCGTCGTTCGACCACTGGCCGACCTTCGTGACCCGACTCGCACAGTCCTCCGTGCTCAGCGTGGCAAAGGTGCGCGGCCGCGCCCGGGCGCAAGGGTTCGAATTCGCCCTTGCCTGCGACATGCGCTTCGCATCGAGGGAACGGGCGGTGTTCTCATTGATTGAGGTCGCCGGCTCCTCCATCCCGGGCGGCGGCGGCGTCGAATGGCTCGCCGCCCTCGTGGGACGCTCCAGGACCCTCGAGATCGTCCTCGGCGCGGACGACTTCGACGCGGACATCGCCGAGCGATACGGCTGGGTCAACCGATCTGTTCCCGACGGTGAACTCGACGCGTACGTCGACGCCTTCGCCGAGCGCGTGAGCCGTTTCGAGAAGCGTGCGCTGGAGACCGGCAAGAAGCTGGTCAACGCGCGCGCCGGCGTCCCCTCGGAAGGGGATCTCTGGGTCTCGAACCATGTGCTCGCCGGGGTGGACACCTGGCCCGAAGCGCAGGCCATGCTCACGAAGCTGAACACCGCCGGCTTCGGTAAGGACAAGGAGTTCGAGCTGAGCATGGCCGAGCGTCTTGGCAATCTTCCATCCGAATGACCGGATCCGGGCGACCGGGCAGAGTGTCCGGCAGTCCTGCGGGCGGCGGTTTGCCGCTGCGGTTCGGGGCGGCAGCAGGCCAGGAGTTGAGTACCGCGTGCCCTCGAGGCACAACACGCGGCGTGGCAGCGGGCAGCGGGCCTCGTCGAGTACATCGGCGCAGTCCGGCTTCATGCAGAGGGTCTGCTTCCCGGGCCGGCCAGGGAGGAAGCCCGTGTCACGACACAGCCCCTGTGAGCGGGGTCCTGACTGTAACTGTCTGACCAGAAAACATCAGCCGTCCATACGTCCGCTCGACCCCCGCCGCCGACATCGCCTACGCCGCTGACCGGCTCTCACCAGCGACGCGGGCGACGGCGACCGCGCCATCGCCCGGTCTCCTCAACCACGTCGCCGCGACGCGGGAACGGCAGGACGTCCCGCTGCGCGAACACGCCCTGGCCGTAGCCCGCTCCTCTAACCTGTCAAACCATCACACACGACGACGCGTCACCGACGAAGCAGACCCACAGCCGCACGTCGCGGACGCTGTACCCCTGCGATTTGGCGTAGCCGGGAGTGTCGTTGGCACCGTTGCTGTCCGAACCGAGCTTGGTGTAGCTGTGCCAGTTCCAGGATCCGTTCTCCCACTTGTAGTACGTGGTGTAGAGCCCTGCGCCCTTGTTGTCGGAGCAGTTGTCCCAGATCGTGAAGTCCCAGCTCGTGTCGAAGACCTCGTAACCGCCGGCCGTTCCGACCTGCCACCAGTTGTAGTCGCCGTACACGGACGCACAGCCGTCGGACGTCTGCTGGTAGTAAGTGGCCGCCTGCGCCTGGCCGGAGAAGGCCACCACGATACCGGCGGCGGCAGCCGCGACCGCCAGCTTCCTACGGGCCCCGCTGAACGAAAAGCGTCGTGTCATGGTCATCCCCTGAGATCCGTGACTGTCTCCCCGTGAGTGAACGGGGAGCGGTGAATGCACATGTTGCTTGACATGTTCATAGGGTTGTTGGCATTCCGTGACCGGCTGTTGGCACTCAGCGCACTGTCGGCATTCCGCGGTGCTGGCTCTGCTGCCGGTGGTCACGCGGTGTGATGCCGTACAGCGTCTTGAAGGCGCGGCTGAAGGATGTCGGTTCCAGCAAGCCCCAGCGTGCGGCGATCGCGCTGATGGACCGGGCGTTGAGGCGGGGGTCCGCCAGGTCGCGGTGGATGCGTTGCAGTCTGCTGCGGCGTATGCCGTCGGCGATCGTCGTCACCTGGCCCTGGTAGAGCCGGTGGAGGTAGCGGACGGAGATCTGGTGGGCGGCTGCGATGGCAGCCGGTGTGAGGCCAGGATCCGCGAGGTGTTGCTGGATGAACGCGTCGACCCGGGTGCGCAGGACGGTTTGCTGCGTTTCGGGCGGCAGGAGGTCCTCGGTCCGGGCGGCCTGGGCGAGCATGGCGCTCAGCAGGTCCAGGGTGACGTTGGCGAGGCGGAGCGCGTCGCACTCCTCGTACTGCGGCGCGTGGTTCATCAGATCGGTGAGGTAGTGGCGGAACAGCGCGCCGATGCCCGTCTGCCCCTGAATGCGGGTCAGGGTGAGCCGGTCGAGGCTGTTGGAATGCAGGGGCAGTCTGGCCCGGGGTATCTGCACGATCAGCGAGGAGACCTCCGGGTGGTCATGGGCGGCGGTCCAGGCCTGGCAGGGCCGAGAGGAGTCGTAGAGCACCAGATCGCCCTCGCCGACGTCGACGTGCCGACCCGATTGGCTGAACCCGGCCTCCCCACGGACGGTGAGCCACAGCTGGAACACCTCCGGATCGCTCTGCCGGATCATCGCCGGGGTCCGGCGCGCATGCATGGGCGGGTAGCTTTGCGCGAAGGTCTGGATGTCGCCAAGGTGCAGCGCATGGGAGCTGGCGAGGAAGTCATCCAGGTGATCGCTGGCCATCGTGGTGCGGAAGTGGGCCTGGGAGACGATCGAGTACCAGTAGTCGAAACGCTCGGTCCCCGACAGGTGCTCCGTCGAAAACGCCGTCCAGATCATTGCCCCGCCAGTCCTCTCCCCAGAGGGGTGCCCCAGCTCCCGCAGCCCCGCCCAAACGCCCCACAGGCGCCCCGATTTTTCCGAACCAACCACCCGCAAAACGCAGGACCGCACAATCGAATTCATGCAGGCCTGCCAGGTCAACGGTACTTTTCTGCTATCTGGGCTCGAGATCGTCCGGTCCGCTGGGTGCGCGTTGTTGGCGGTCGGTGCACTGTTCGCCGTGGAGCGCCTCTTGCCGGTAGGCGCTCGGCGGGATTCCGTATGCCCTGCGGAATGCGCGGGTGAATTCGGAGGCATGGACAAAGCCCCAGCGTGCGGTCAGGAAGCCGATGGACTTGTCGGACAGTCGGAGATCGGCGAGGTCCCGGCGGCAGCGCTCCAGGCGCCGCTGCCGGATCCACGCGCTTACGGTGACACCCTGCGGCTGGAACAGCCGGTGCAGATACCGCACGGAGATGTGGTGACAGGCGGCGACTGCGGCGGGCGACAACTCGGGGTCGCCCAGGTTGCGTTCGATGAAGGAGTGAATGCCGGCCGTCAGCGCCTGCTGGCGACTCTCGGGTGGAACGCCGTCTTCGGTGTCCGCGTGGTGCGCGAGGAACGCGGTGATCAGGTCCGCCGTGACGCCGCCCAGACGTATGGCGTCCTGCGCCCGGCAGGAGTCGGACTCGGGTTCCAGTCGGGTCAAGAACTGTGACAGGAGGGCCCCCATGCCGGTACTGCCCGGCAGTGGCAATCCGAAGAGGCGGTCCACCTTCGCCGCGGAGAAAGGAATCGCCGCACGGGGCACGTTCACGACGATCCCCTCGACCGCGCCGCCGTCATCCGGGAAGGCCGAGGCGTCACACGGATGCGACGTGTCGTACAACAACAGGTCTCCGACCCCCACCAACGCGTCACGCCTGCCGTGGGAGATGCTCTGCCGACCGCTCAGCGTCAGGGCCAGGTGGTACAGCTCAGGGTCGGACCGACGCACCAACGCCGGCGTGCGACGCGAGCGCAATGACGGAGGACAGCACCGACACCTGAACGGCTCCAAGATCCAGCTGCCGGATGCAGGCCCGGAAGTCATCGGCATGGTCGCTGGTGATCTCCGTGGGCATGAGCGTGTGTGACGTCAGCTCCCGCCACCACTCGAACCGATCAGTGACCGGTAAGTCCTCACTGCGCAACACGGTCTCGATCATTCTGCCCCCCTCCACTCAGCATGTCCTCATCAAGACGTCGAAGGAAGGGTGGCACGTTCCGCGGATCTACCGCGTCCGCAACCGCCTCAAGCGCCACCGGGCTGTAGCCATGCGGTATGACAAGCTCGCGGTCCGCTGGCGACCGTGCTGGTCGCAGTCCTCAACGAGTGGCTGTGACCAGCTGAGCGCGGCGAAGAAGACGAGCGCACGGCGGCCCCGGAGCGCCTGAGTCGCCCGCTGGTGGCGTGCGTGGGCAGGGCGGCCCGCCAATGGTCACCCGGGGATACGAAGGGGAGAGAGCCGCTGACACTGCGTCCTGCGCGGTCGGTGCGCTCCGCCCCGACTGCCGCTCAGCTCATGCCGTCCTGCGGGGAGACGGCGAGTAGTCCCAGATGGCTTGCCCGCTGTAGTCCAAAGACCAGTGGTTGCCGGCTTGCAGGTGTTCCAGGACTGCTCGCTGCACGGGGGTGGTGGGGGTCAGGCAGAGGGCTGTAGGGCGATCCGCAGGCGATTGCCCGAAGGCGTGTTCCAGTGCATCCCGGTCGCCGGGTGTGAGGCCCGTCTTGTCTGCCGGGCCGGGGCCGTTGTGGTTGATGTACTGGTACTTGCTGGTGAAGCGGCGGATCTCGTGGTCCTGGGGGAAGAAATCTGCCACAGCAGGGTCGTTGACCCAGCTGCCGACGTAGCAGGGGATGGCGTCGTAGCCGAAGCGAACCCCGTCCGCGTACCGCCGCGGGAGGCGGCAGAAGAAGTAGTGGATCTCGTGAGCCCAGGCCCTGTCGGCGGGAATCGCGAACGGCTCGGTGCCGTAGGGCAGCCGTACCTCGATGGAGACGTTCGACGCTCGGCAGTCGAGGCCGTCGAGGCGGTAGCGGCGGCCCTGGAACACCGGCAGGACGTAGTCGTCGAACGGGAAGGGAGGCTCGACCTCAGCTCCCTCTGCCTCCAGCGTCCTTCGCCGCACGGCCACCTTCTCCCCGAGGATCCCCAGGCTCGCCCACGAGACCTCGTCCGGCACCTCCATCGTCGCGTGCAGGGCGCGGACATCCGGTACAGCGGCAAGGCAGGCCAGCACCGTGAGCCATCGGCCGGTCGGGCCGTGGCCGGTGAGAAGGGGGCGCGACGGCATGGGGGTGTCCAGGCCCATCCCGGCGCGCAGGGCCGCGACCGTGCGTTCCAGGAGCCAGAACCAGGGCGTGCCGGGCTCGGTGGCCTTCTCCGCCGCCTCGGCCACCTCCGCCTGGTCCTCGGCCGGCACCTTCAACTGCGTGAGCAGGGAGGCCAGTTGCTGCCCTGTGGGGATTTCGGCCACAGCGGCGCCGACGGGGGTGCGCTCCAGCGCCTCCGTCCACTCGCGGTGTTCCTCGCCCAGACCCAGCGCCGCCCGGACCTCGGCCGCGTTCGCACTGTCTTTTATCGTCATCACGACGATAATCATAGCTCATGACACTCCAAGTCACATGATCGACCGGACAGCTCCTAGCCGTGTGGCAGGCCGCGTTGTGCCTCTCCCACCCGTCCCACGCGACGCGGCCCTGTCAGACTGGGCGGTTTGAGCGCCGGAGCATGGCCGTCGGCGGGTGCGGGACGTCGACAGCGGGGCATCCGTGTGCGGGGTAGTGGCAGGCCCCCCTTTCGGCCGGCCCGCGCCGGACAGGGCGGTGACAGTGGCTGGTGAGACGCCCTCCTTCACCAGCTGCACGGACCACCACCCCAGCCCATACACCCGGGGCCGGTGCGTGGCCTCGTTCCTGCTGTGCTTCGCCTGCCGCAGCGTCCTGTCCACCCGCGAGCACCTGCCCGCCCAGCCGGCCCTGCCGGACGAACTGGCCGCCCGCCGGGAGGCGACGGACCCCGAGATGTGGTGGCGGCGCTTCGGCCAGGCATTGCCGGCCCTGACCGAGGACATCCTGCCCCGCTTCACCCCGGCCGAGGCAGCGACGCGCAACAAGCCCTCGCCGGACCAGTACCGGACGTTCTGGAGGGCCCGCAGGGAGAAGCGCCGGGCCCTTTGGCCGACCGATCAGAAGAAGGTCGGCAGGCGTGGGGTGCAGGAATCTTCCAGTGCGGCGATCTCGTCCGCGGTGGGCGTGAGGTCGAGTGCGGCGACGGCGTCGGTGAGGTGGTGGATCTTGGTGGCGCCGACGATGGGCGCGGACACGACGGGGTTCCTCAGTACCCACGCCAGCGCGACCTGGGCCATCGGAACACCGCGCGCGTCGGCGATCTTCTGGACGGCGTCGACGATGGCTTCGTCGGTGTCGACGAACAGGGGGCGGCCGGCGTAGTCGGTGTCGGGAGCCGCCTTGGCCCGTGCGGTGGTGCCCTGGCCCCACGGGCGGGCGACGCGGCCGCCGGCCAGGGGACTCCAGGGGATGGAGCCGACGCCCAAGTGGGCGAGCAGGCCGAACATCTCCCGCTCCTCCTCCCGCGCCAGCAGGCCGTACTGGTCCTGCATGGACACGAAGGGCGTCCAGCCGTGGCCGGCGGCCGCGTGCTGCATGGTGGCGAACTGCGACCTCGTAGTCGCCGCCCGCGATGCGGAAGGCGCCCTTATGTCGTCCCATCGGGCGAGTGCGCGGGGTTCCAGGTGTAGCTCAACCGAGCGGCTCCGGCCGGCTTCGAGGTGCACCCGGTCGAACGCGGCCAGACGCGGGACGACGCCGTCCTGGCCAGCGCGGCCGACGTAGACCTGCGGCACGGCCGCCCCGGCGCGGGTCCAGTGTCCGTGACGACTCCTTGCACCCGCAGGGCCGCGCCGTCGGCGGTGACGGTGAGACCGCCGAACGCGAAGGTCGTGTACGAGAGCCCCCCAGCCGAACGGGGAGTGCGGGGTGAGCTCTTGGCGGGCGAACCATCGGTCGCCGACGTCGCTGCCCTCGATGCCGTACGGGACTTCGAAGATGTCCCGATCCGTTCCCCAGCGAACCGGCGGACGTTCAACCGCAGAACAACGCAGTGCCTTCCGTGTCGACACGCACTGTCGCGATGCTCACGTCCACCGACAGCACAGCGACGTCCGCGAACGACGGGAACAACAGCTCCGCCAATCGGAGCTGGCAGTTCAGACGCTCCGGAACTGGGCTCCGGAAGACCCGGATTCCCGAGGTGGATCACGGGTGGCGACTGTCACGGGCACTACTTCCCCTCCGGCCCAGCAGCGGTGGAGACGCCTGCCTCCGAAGGAGGCCGCACACACGAGCACGAGGGCGCGTCGACCCGTGGAAGGGTCAGCATGCTCGATTCGACCCCGATTCGACCCCGCGAGCGTGGAGCCGGAAAGGCACCTGTTCCGGTCTCGGCCGGCGAGGTGAAGTGAACTGAATACCACGTGGCAGGCGGCAAGCGGCTGACCAGAGGGTTTCCGTCCCACGGAAGTCCTATTGCCGGGGTGAAGGCGACATCGTCATGGTGTTTCCGACACGACGTCGAGGATGACGGGACCCGCTCATGCCGCACATGACTGCTTTTGCCAGGAACCAGTGGTATGTCGCCGCCTACAGCACCGAGGTAGGGCGCGAGGAGTTGCTCGGCCGGACGATTCTGGGTGAGCCGCTCGTCTTCTATCGGACCGAGGAGGACGGGACGCCCGTCGCGCTGCACGACCGCTGTGTGCACCGCCGCTTCCCGCTCTCGGAGAGCCGGCTGGACGGCGACCGCATCGTGTGCGGCTACCACGGCTTCACCTACGACACGACCGGCGCCTGTGTGTACGTGCCGGGGCAGAAACGCATCCCGCGCACCGCCCGGGTCACCGCCTACCCGGTCGTCGAGCAGGACTCCCTGGTGTGGGTGTGGATCGGCGACCCGGCGCTCGCCGACCCGCAGACCATCCCGCGCGCCCGGCACCTCGACGCCCCCGGCTGGACCACCGTCCAGGGCATGGAGCCCATCGACGCGGACTACGGGCTGCTCGTCGACAACCTCCTCGACCTCTCCCACGAGACGTATCTGCACGGCGGCTACATCGGCACCCCCGAGGTCGCCGAGACGCCGATCACCACCGAGGTCGACGAGGGCGCGGGGATCGTGCGGGTGAGCCGGCACATGGACGACGCCGAGTGCCCGCCGTTCTACGCCCGTTCGACCGGCATCGAGGGCCGGATCACCCGCTGGCAGGACATCGAGTACCACGCGCCCTGTCTGTACCTGCTGCACAGCCGTATCGCGCCGGTGGGCGTCCTGCCCGAGGCGGACGGCAGCGACCCGAACGGCTTCCACACCGAGATCACCTACGCGATCACGCCGTCCGCCGACGGCAAGGTGTACGACTTCTGGATGGTCTCGCGGGACTGGGCGACGGACGACGACGAGGTCACCGCGTTCCTGCGCGGCAACAACCACACGGTGGTCATGCAGGACGTCGACGCGCTCAACCTCCTTCAGCGGACGCTCGGTTCGGAACGCGCCGGCTACCAGGAGCTGAGCATCAACATCGACACCGGCGGCCTGGCCGCGCGCCGTATCCTCGCCCGGCTGGTGGAGGAGGGCGACAAGCCCGTGGAGAAGGCCCTGTGAGCACCGGTCCCACCGGCGAGATCTACCGCATCGACTGGCTGCCGGGCACCGACGTGCTGCACGGCACCTGTCACTGCGGCGCCGAGCACACCTCGCAGGATCCGATCGAGATGTGGGAGTGGATGCTCGGCCACCCCGAAGGACACCAGCCGCGAGGAAGCGACTCATGAGCGTGTACGAAGCCGAACTGGTCGTCGCGGGGCGCGAGTTCGCCGCCGACGGGGTGCTCGCCCTCACCCTGCGCCACCCGCTGGGCGAACCGCTTCCGGCCTGGGAGCCGGGCGCCCATGTGGACCTCGTCCTCGGCCCGGAGCTGGAGCGCCAGTACTCGCTGTGCGGCGATCCGGCCGACCGTTCCGCGTGGCGGATCGCGGTGCTGCGCGAGCCGGCCGGGCGGGGCGGATCCGCGTATGTGCACGAGCAGTTGAGGCCGGGCGACAAGGTACGGGTGCGCGGTCCGCGCAACCACTTCGCGCTGCGCCCGGCGGCCCGCTACCGCTTCGTCGCGGGCGGCATCGGGATCACCCCCATCCTGCCGATGCTGGCGGCGGCCGAGGCGGCGGGCGCCGAGTGGACCCTTCTCTACGGCGGCCGCACCCGCGAATCCATGGCGTTCGCCGGGGAGTTGGCGCGGTACGGCGACCGGGTCACCGTCGCCCCGCAGGACGAGACGGGTCTGCTCGACCTCGGTTCCGTGCTCGACGCGCTGCCCGAGGGCACCCTCGTCTACTGCTGCGGCCCGGGTCCGCTGCTGGACGCCGTGGAGGAGCGCTGTCCGGCCGGCGCGCTCCAGGTCGAGCGGTTCCAGGCGAGGAAGCAACCGGCGGGTGAGGACGGCGAGTTCGAGGTCGAGCTCGCGCAGAGCGGCCGGACGCTGACCGTCGCGGCGGGCGTGTCCGTGCTGGACACCGTGCGCGCGGCGGGGGTCGAAGTCCTCTACTCCTGCACGGAGGGCACCTGCGGCACCTGTGAGACCGACGTGCTCGAGGGCACGCCGGAGCACCGGGACTCCGTGCTCGGTCCGCAGGAGCGGGAGGCCGGGGAGACGATGATGATCTGCGTGTCCCGCTGCCGGGGAAGGAAACTCGTCCTGGACCTGTGATCCGAGGGGCGGGCCGCCGGCGCCCGACTGTCAACAATTTCGTCAGCCAAAACCATTGACCCCGTCGGACGGCGGGCTCTACGTTCCCTGCACGCCAGTTGAGCACTACTGTGCGGTGTGCGCACAGCCTGTCGGAACACCGTTGTCTGCACAGGAGGAGCCTTGCGTCGTCTGCTCGCCGGTCTCGCGGCCGGCACCTTCCTGCTCGTCACGGCGGCCTGTGGCTCGTCCGACGACTCCGGTACGTCCACCGGGAGTTCGTCGTCCACAGGCACCACGACCGTCAAACTCGGACTCATCCCCATCGTCGACGTGGCGCCCGTCTATCTGGGCGTGAAGCAGGGCTTCTACGAGAAGCACGGCCTGAAGCTGTCGATCACCACCGCGCAGGGCGGCGCGGCGATCGTGCCCGGAGTCGTCAGCGGCCAGTTCCAGTTCGGCTTCAGCAACATGACCTCCCTGATGGTCGCGCAGTCCAACAGCGTGCCCGTGCAGGCCGTTTCGAACGGTATCGCCTCAACGGGCGTGCAGGGCAAGGACTTCGGCGCGATCACGGTGAAGAAGGGCAGCCCGCTCACGTCCGCGAAGGACCTCGAGGGCAAGAAGGTCGCCATCAACACCCTGAAGAACATCAACGAGACCGCGGTGCGCGAGTCGGTGCGCAAGGCGGGCGGCGACCCGGACCGGGTGAAGTTCGTCGAGCTTGCCTTCGACCAGATGCCCGCCGCCCTGGACAGCGGGCAGATCGACGCGGCGATGGTCGTCGAACCGGCCCTGGCGACCGTCAAGAGCCAGGGCGGTGTGGAGATCGCCTCGCCGCTGGTGGACGTGGCGCCGAACCTCACCGTCGCCATGTACTTCACCTCCACGCAGTACGCGCAGAAGAACCCGGACGTGGTGAAGAAGTTCCAGGAGGCCACCGCGGAGTCCCTCGCCTACGCCGACGCGCACCCGGACGAGGTCCGCGGGATCGTCACCACCTACACCAAGATCCCGACGTCGGTGCTGGCACAGGTGACGCTGCCCAAGTGGCCCGCCGAGGCCGACCGTTCGTCGATCGAGGCGCTGGAGAAGCTGGGCGAGCAGGACAAGCTCTTCAAGTCGACCCCGGACCTGGAGAAGCTGCTGCCGTGAGAGGCGCGAACCTCGCACTCGGTACGGCCGGACTCGCGGCCTTCCTCGCCCTGGGCGAGGCGGTGCCGCGGCTCGGGCTGGTCAAGGAGGCCTACTTCCCGCCGACCAGCCGCATCGCCGACGCGCTGGGCGACGAACTCGCCGACTCCGCCTTCTGGACGGCGCTCGGCGACACCCTCACCGGCTGGGCCCTCGGTCTGGCGATCGCGGTGGGCGCCGGGATCGTGGTCGGCGTGATCGTCTCGGTCGTCCCGCACCTGCGCGAGGCGACGGCCTCGACCATCGAGTTCCTGCGCCCGATCCCGTCGGTCGCCCTGATCCCCCTCGCCGTGCTGCTGTACGGCACCGAACTGCGCTCGGTCCTGCTGCTGGTCGTCTACGCCTCCTTCTGGCAGATCCTGATCCAGGTCCTGTACGGCGTGCAGGACGTCGACCCGGTCGCCGAGGAGACCGCGCGCTCCTACGGGCTCGGCACCTGGGCGCGGGTCCGGCATGTGCTGTGGCCGACCGCGCTGCCGTACGTCATGACCGGCGTGCGGCTCGCCGCGGCCGTCGCGCTGATCCTCGTCATCACCGCCGAACTGGTCATCGGGGCACCGGGGTTGGGCGCGCGGATCGCGGTCGCGCAGACCTCGCAGGCGGTGCCCGAGATGTACGCCCTGATCGTGGTCACCGGGGTGCTGGGGCTGCTGATCAACGTGGGCGCCCGGACGGTGGAGCGGCGCGCGCTGGCCTGGCACCAGTCGGTGCGCGGGGAGGTGGCGCTGTGACCGGCACATCCCCTGTCCGAGCGGGGTCGGGAGTCTGGCGGCGTGTCCTGCTGCGGCTGCTCTTCACGCTCGCTCTGCCGGCCGTGCTGGTCACCGCGTGGTGGGTGGCGTCCGACGGCAGTACGAACGTGTACTGGCCGCCGCTGCGGACGATCCTGGAGGCCTTCCCCGACGTGTGGACGGGAGAGCGGCTGCGCGCGGATGTGCGGCCGAGCGTGCTGCGGCTCCTCGGCGGTTACGCGACGGCGGCCGTCGTCGGGATCGCGCTCGGCACCGTCATCGGCTCCTACCGCCGGGTGCGGGCGGTGTGCGAGCCGGTCCTGGAGTTCCTGCGGGCGGTGCCGCCGCCCGTCCTGGTGCCGGTCATCATGCTGTTCGCGGGCATCGGCGACACCATGAAGGTCGTCGTGATCGCGAGCGGATGTGTGTGGCCGGTCCTGCTCAACACGGTTGAGGGCGTACGGGCGGTGGACCCGGTGATGGCGGAGACGGCGCGGGCGTACGGCATCTCGGGTGTCGCCCGGTTGCGCAGCGTGGTGCTGCCGTCGGCGAGCCCGCAGATCTTCGCGGGACTGCGCCAGGCGCTGTCGATCGGCATCATCCTGATGGTCATCAGCGAGATGTTCGCCGCGAGCAACGGGCTCGGCTTCACCATCGTGCAGTTCCAACGGGGTTTCGCCATCCCCGACATGTGGACCGCGATCCTGGTGCTCGGTCTCCTGGGCTTCGTCCTGTCGGTGCTCTTCCAGGTCGTCGAGCGTCGGGTGCTCGGCTGGTACCACGGTCTGCGCGCATCCACCCGGCGGTCCCCGTGACCCTCGCGAAAGGGCGTTCCATGCACCCGCGTCTTGCAGTGTCCGGCCTGCGGAAGGTCTACGAGGGGTCCGGGCGCCGGGTCGAGGCGGTGCGCGACCTCACCTTCACCGTCGAGGCGGGTGAACTCGTGTGTCTCGTCGGCCCGTCGGGCTGCGGCAAGACGACCCTGCTGAAGTGCATGGCCGGGCTGCTCACACCGACCTCCGGCGAAGTGCTCCTGGAGGGACGCAGGGTGACCGGGCCGCCGCCGGACATGGCGTTCGTCTTCCAGGAGTACGGGCGGAGCCTCTTCCCGTGGATGCGGGTCGGCGAGAACGTCGAACTGCCGCTGAAGCAGAAGGGGTTGCCCAAAGGCCGACGGCGGGAGCTGGTCGCGGACGCCCTGCGCTCGGTCGGCCTGGAGGACGCGCTCTCCGCGTACCCGTGGCAGCTGTCGGGCGGGATGCAGCAGCGGGTGGCGATCGCCCGGGCGCTCGCCTACGAGCCCCGGGTCCTGCTGATGGACGAGCCGTTCGCCGCCGTGGACGCGCAGACCCGCGCCGACCTGGAGGACCTGGTCCGGGGACTCTGGCGGGAGCGCGGGATCACCATCCTGTTCGTCACGCACGACATCGACGAGGCCGTCTACCTCGGCGAGCGGGTCGTCGTCCTGTCCGCCTCGCCGACGGTCGTCCGGGAACAGCTGAAGGTCGATCTCCCGGCGGAGCGCGACCAGTTGCACACGCGGGTGGCCCCGCGCTTCGCGGAACTGCGGACCCATGTGTACGAGCAGATCCAGGCGGCGAAGCGCGGCACTCCCGTGGACCGCCTCACGAAGTCGGACGTTGTTCCACCGCACTGAACGTGCGCGCGGTGCCGACCAGGGCGCCGTCGGCGACCTGAACGCCGACGGTGCCCGGTCAGGCCTCGGGGGCCGGGACCACGCTGAGGTGGCTCGCGGTACGGCGCGCGCCGCGTGTCCTGCGGGGCACGGGGGCCGGGCGGGTGGACCGCAGCACCATCGTCAGCCGGGTGTATCCCATGTCGTGCAGAGTCCTGGGGGTGTCGCCGACGATGCGGCACTCCGTGGCGCCCCAGCGCGGGTCGGGATGCAGAAGGGGCCGGACCGCCCCGTCGTGCTCGACGGCCTCCTCGCCGACCGCGCGGATCCAGTGCGGCAGCCCGTGGCGGTAGGCGGCCTCCATGATCGGATCCTGGGCGATGTCGCGGCGGATCGCCTGGAGCCCGTGGTCGTGACCGTGCCGCTCCACGGCCGCGGCGAACCGGGCGAGCATCGGCAGGCACCAGCCGGCCTCGTGGTCACCGAGGACCGAGGGGGCGTCGGGATGGAAGAGGACGAAACGGAGGAAGTTGTCGCCGGGCAGGGCCGTCGGATGCGGGCCCACCTCCCGGAAAAGTGACGCGAAAGCGTCGTTGGAGAGAACGACGTCCCAGCGGTGGTCGAGGACGACGGACGGGAAAGGGACGGCCTCCAGGTATGTGGCGTAGTCGTGCAGGTACGCCTGGGCCTCGAGACTCTCGGGGACGGGCCGCGGTGCGGACCGCTGCCCTCCTGCCTGATATGCCATCGGGAGGTCACCCCTCTTGCCTATGCGGCCTTCACGCGGCGCCCCGATCCTGCTGCCCCGACGCGAGCGGTGTCAACTATCGTGGCATTCCGTGCTGGTTGACGGCTGAAATTGGCCACAGTTGTGGCGAGACCTGGATGTGAGTTCGAAAGACCGGCTACTCTCCACGCAGTTCACGGCGACCGTCCGTTTTGGTGATCGTGTGCCTGTGAGAGGGACGTGAGAGACCTAGGAGACCTGTCGGTGTCGGAGGATGGCTTCGAGGTTCCGGGCGCCGCGGCGACGGTGCTGATGTCGGCCGTCGTCGCCCGTGTCGCCGCGCTCGCCGACCGGCTCGGCGTGCCGCACGCGGAGGTCTTCGGCACCGGGCGGCTGTCCGTCGCCTCCGGTGTCCCGGAGTCGGTGGTCAAGGCCCTGCTGAGCGGCCGGCCCGCCGGTGAGCCCGATGTGCAGGCCCGCTTCCTCCAGCGCCTGGACCTGCTGCGCCGCACCCGGCTCAAGCCGAACGGCCGTAAGCACACCCAGCAGGAGATCGCCGACGGCGCCGGCATGTCGCGCCAGCAGGCGGGCGCCCTCATCAACGGCGACCGACGGCCCACGATGGAGCACTGCGACGCCCTCCAGCGCTTCTTCCGGGTGCACGCCGGCTTCCTCACGGCCGAGGACCCGGAGGCGCTCGCGGGAGCCCTCCAGCACATCGAGCAGGAGCTGCTCCAGAAGCTCGCCGCGCGGGAGGCGGCCGCGGCCGCCGAGGACCCCCTGGAGCGGCTGCTCCAGGACCACGGCGTGCGCGGGATCGCGTGGCGGGCCGCCCAGCTGCCCACCGACCAGCACCGCGACAAGGTCGCCGAGTGGCTGGACATGCTTCTGGAGAGCGTGAAGCGGCCCGAGTCGTGATCCGGGGGAGAACTGTGAGCATCGCCAGGGAAATGCGCCGTCTCAGCGGCGAGTTGGTCGCGGAACTGACCCTGCCGGCGCCCGCCGTGCCGGCCGACCTGTACACCGCCCTGTGCGACGGGATGAGCAGACGGCGCGGCCGCCCCGTGCACTTCCGCATGGCCTCCTTCCCGGCAGACACGGCCAGCGGGCTGTGGCTCGACATGGCCGACCAGGACCTCGTCGTCATCGAGGAACGCACCGCGCCTGAGCACCAGTTGGTGATCCTGGGCCACGAGCTGTGGCACATGAAGGCGGGCCACTGCGGCCACCACGTCGAGGGCGCCGCGGTCGCGGCCCGTTTACTCAGCGACGGGGCGGATCTCCAGGCGACGGTGCGCAGCGTCGCCGCGCGCACCCGTTTCGACCTGACCGACGAGAGGGAGGCCGAGAGCTTCGGCCTGCTGCTGGCCAGCAAGTGCCGGACCTGGCTGCCGGGTTCGTCGCCGCGGGAACGGGGCCAGCGGGACCACCTGGCCGGCCGCATCGAGGCGTCGCTGGGCTATCTGGGGCCGTAGGACCGCGTTCCCGGCCGACCACCGCCTTCCGGGCCTGTTCGTACGGCCGTCAGGTCGCGCTGCGCTCGCTCGCCCCGCGCAGGTCCCGTTCCGTGCCGTCCTGCGCACCCGTCGCCCCCGTGCCGGGCCCGCCCTCGCGCAGGAGCCGGCGCCAGTGGTCGCGGCTCCAGTCGGCCGGGGCGGTGGTACGCGTGAACTCCTCGACGAGCGCGCGGAACCGGGCGGGGTCGCTGTGGAACGGAAAGTGTCCGGCCCCCTCGAAGATCTCCAGCCGGCTGCCGGGCATCGCCTCGTGGGCGCCGTACGCGTGCCGCACGGGCACCACGCTGTCCCGGTCGCCCCACAGCAGCATCGTCGGCATGCCGGCCGTCAGATAGCAGCGGTCGAGCATGGTCACGACCTGGCCGCGCCAGTCGACGACGGCGCGCAGGGTGCGGATGAAGGCGTTGCGCGCGGTCTCGTCCGGCAGGGCGTCGACGAGGTGGAGCAGATCGGGGGCGTCCTGGCCGAGATCGGTGTCCAGCAGCTTCATCAGACCGACGGCGAGGCCGACCTGGAAGCGCGCTCCCGGCAACCGGAGCGCGGACAGCGCCAGATGGGCGCCCGGCAGCGAGACCAGCCGCAGGGCGGGGTTGACCTCGCGGCCGACTCCGCCCGCGCTGACGAGGATCAGCCGTTCGGTGCGCTCGGGGAACTGGTAGGCGAACTGCATCGCCACTCCCCCGCCCAGCGAGTGCCCGACCAGGGTCGCCGACTCGATGCCGAGCGTACTCAGCAGATCGCGCAGACCGTTGGCGTACGCGGCCACCGAGTAGTCGGCACGGGGCTTGTCGGAGGCGCCGTGGCCGAGGAGGTCGGGGGCGATGACGGTGTGGGTGCGGGCGAGGTCGGGGATCAGTTCGGCCCAGGTCTGCGAGGAGTCGCCGATGCCGTGGATGAGGACCAGCGCCGGGCCCTCGCCGGCCATGCGGAAGGCACGACGGTAGCCGTGCACGACCCGGTGACGCAGCTCCAGTTCTCCGTCGCCCACCGTGCGCAGACGGGTGCCGCGCGCCGGGCGCCACTGCGGGACATCGACCACCCGCTCGCCTCCTGTTCCCCTGGCCGCCGGCGGTCCGCCGAAAGCCCTTCACCTCAGCGTAGAACCCCTTTCGGCCAGGGGATTTCAAGGAGGTTTCGCCTCCGCTAAGCGGGCGAACCGAGGTCGGGTCAGGCCGGATTGTCAGTGGTGGGCGGCAAGCTGGGGGATGCGCCGCCGCACGGGGGCGTACGCGCCGTCGGGCGCGGGGGACACGACGCCGACACGGGGAGAGCCGACCGATGCCCACTGCTGTACTGACCGACCGCGAGCGCACCGCCGTACAGGCCTACCTGAGGCTGCTGCACACCGTACGTGCCGCCTTCGGCGACGAGGGGGACGGCGAGGGCGTCGGCGCCCCCGGTCCGCCGCAGGACCGGCTGCCCCCGGTGGTCCCGCCCGCCGTCCTGGCCGAGGCGGAACAGGCCCTGGCCGCCGCGGGCCTGGCGGGCAACGAGGAGGAGTTCTTCCGGCTGCTGCACCACTGGTGCCCGGGCCAGTGATCCCCGGGCGGTGCGGTCGCCGCCTCAGCCGTGGTGCACGGTGACGGCCGTGGCCACCAGCCCCCGCCGGACGCTCCAGCGGCCGTCGAAGTGCCCGAGCCGGTGGCCGCCGACGACCGGTCCGGGGACGAGCAGCCGGGCGCGGAAGACGCCGTCCGAGCCCCCGGCAGGACCGGTGGCGGTGGCGGGGGTGAGGTCGATGTCCGCCTCGCTGAAGTCCAGCCACTTGCGGGTGAGGGGGAACCACGCCTTGTAGACGGATTCCTTGGCACTGAACAGCAGCCGGTCCCAGTGCACCTCGGGACGCTCCGCGGCCAGCCTGCCGAGCCGCTCCACCTCGGCGGGCAGGGCGACGGCGGGCAGGACGCCCTCGGGAAGGGGCTCGTGGGGTTCGGCGTCGATGCCGAGGGAGGCCAGGTCGGCGGCCCGGACCAGGGCGGCCGCGCAGTAGCCCTCGCAGTGGGTCATGCTGCCCGTCAGGCCGTCCGGCCACTGCGGGGCGCCGCGCTCGCCGGGCAGCACGGGCTGGGCGGGCACGCCGAGCTTCTCCATGGCGCGCCGGGCACAGGAGCGTACGACGGTGAACTCGCGGCGGCGCTTGGCGACCGCCCGTGCCACCAGCGCCTCCTCCTGCGGGTACAGGGGCGCGTTCCCGAACTCGCGGACGCCCTCCTCGCCGAAGGCCTCCACCGCCACCACCGACTCCGGCAACAGTTCCTCGATCACTCGGCCCCGGCCTCCCTGGGCAGGATGCGGCGCAGCCGGCCCGGCGGCTGCGCCCGCTTGCGCCATTCCCGGGGGTAGCCCACCGACACCTCCTCGAAGCGGACGCCCTCGTGCCAGGTGGTCCGCGGGATGTGGAGATGGCCGTAGACCATGGTCTCGATCCGGAATCTGCGGTGCCAGTCCGCCGTGAGCCCGGTGCCGCACCACATGGCGAACTCGGGGTGCCACAGCACGTCCATCGGGTGCCGGTGCAGGGGGTAGTGGTTGACGGGGACGACGGGCAGGTCGTCGGGGATCTCGGCGAGCCGCCGTTCGGTCTCGGCGACGCGGGCCCGGCACCAGGCCTCGCGGGTCGGATACGGGTCGGGGTGCAGCAGGTACTCGTCGTTGCACACGATGCCGGTGCCCTCCGCGTACGCCAGGCCCTCCTCCTTGGTGGCGCAGCCGGCCGGGAGGAACGAGTAGTCGTACAACAGGAACAGCGGCGCGACCACGACCGGGCCGCCGGGGCCCTCCCAGACCGGGTAGGGGTCCTCGGGTGTGGTGACACCCAGGTCGCGGCAGACCTCGACGAGGTGCTCGTAGCGGGCGACTCCGCGCAGGGTGACCGGGTCCGTGGGATGGGTCCACAGCTCGTGGTTGCCGGGGACCCAGACGACCCTGCGGAAACGGCCGGCGAGGGTCTTGAGCGCCCAGCGGATGTCGGCCACGTTCTCCGAGACGTCGCCGGCGACGAGCAGCCAGTCCTCGTCCGACTCCGGGGCCATGGCCTCGACCAGGGCGCGGTTCTCCGGATATCCGATGTGCAGATCGCTGATGGCCAGCAGTTGTCCGGCGCCACCGGCCGTAGACGTCACCTTCCGCCCCCGCTCACAAGCCCACTCTCCGCATTCTCACGAATACACCAGTGCCACCACGAGAACACATTCACGTCTGCGGTACAAGGTCGGACCGGGTCTCCCGCCGGGCTCGGACACCGCCCCACCTGCGCCGTAGCGCGCTTCTACCCGAACACGCGCCGCACGTGAACAAGATCGGAAAATCCGTAACACGGGCGTTGCACGCCGCACCCCCGGGAACCCGTATGATCGCCCCAACACCACCGCCATGGACGTCCCTTCCGCAGGGCGGTTTGGTGACCCACCAATCCCCCTGCCCGGGCCGGGCCCGCTTTGCCCTGCCCGCGAACCGTGAAAGGCGGCCTGCATGGTCTCTCGCGTACGCGTCTGGCTCAACCGCACGTACGCGGAGAACGTGTTCTTCACGGATCAGCTGCGACGAAATCCCAGCGATCGCGCGGTCGAGATCCACGCCACGCACGGTGACGCCGACTCCCCCGTACTGGCCGCCGCCGACACCGCCGAGCTGGAGCCGGAGGGCCTCTCCCCGGCCGCGTACGTCGAGTACGCCCTCGCGCAGTGCAAGCGCCGCAGCATCGACGTGTTCGTGCCCCGGCTGCACCAGGCGGCCGTCGTGGCGCACCGGGCCGACTTCGACGCGGTCGGCACGGCCCTGCTGGCGCCGCCGCCGGAGGCCGTCGCCGTCTTCCACGACAAGGTGATCGCGTACGAGGCCGTGCAGGCGATCGGCGTGCCCGTGCCGCCGTGGTTCCGGGTCCGGACGGCTGACGAACTCGTGGCCGCCGTCGAGGAGTTGGAGGGGGCCGGGCACCGGGCGTGCTTCAAGCCGGCGTCCGGCGCGGGCGGGGTGGGCTTCCGGGTGATCACCCGTACCCCCTTCTCGCTGATGCACCTCAGCGGCTTCCCGAGCCCGTACGTCCAACTCGACATGGTGGTCGAGGCGCTGACGCGGGCCGAGGAGCAGGGCGAAGAGCAGATCGACTGGCTGGTCATGCCGCGCCTGGAGCAGCCGGAGGTGTCCGTGGACTGCCTCACCGGCCCGGACAACATCCTGCGGATGGCCATCGGCCGGACGAAGAACGGCCGCCGCCGGGGGTTCACCCTGCACGAGCAGTGGCTGGAGCCGGCCCGCCTCATCGCCGAGGGCTTCGGGCTGCACTACCTGTCCAACATCCAGTTCCGGATGTTCGGCGACCGGCCGGTCCTGATGGACGTCAACACCCGCCCGGCCGGCGGACTTCACCAGCTGTCGCTGTGCGGTGTCAACGCCCCTTGGGCAGCGGTGCAGTTGGCGCTCGGTGAGGACCCGGGCGAGATCGTGCCGCCGTTCCTGGGGCAGGACTACACGGTGGTGTCGGGGCCGCGTCCGCTGCGCGCGGTCACGCTGCCGCACCAGCGGGTGGAGGAGGCCGCCGAGCCGCTGCTGTCGGCCGTGCCCGCGCCCGCCGGCTCCGTCGAGGTGACCACGGCGGGCGCCGCGCAGGCGCTGCCGCTCTAGGAAAGACCAGGAAGGACATTTCCCTCACCGGTATGGACCAATTCCGTCTCTCACCTTGACAGGCGGATTGGTCCATACCAACTTTGTTGCGCACCCCTTGCACTCCCCTGCACTCCCGAACACCCCCATTCCTTCAGGGAGATCGCGTGCGCACCAGACCCCTCGGACGCCCATGGCGTCGATTCCTCGCCCTGCTCGGCACCGCCGGTCTCGCCCTCGCCGGGGCCGTGGCCCTGCCGGGCACCGCTCAGGCGGCCAACATCCTGACCAACCCCGGTCTCGAGTCGGGCGCCCTCTCGCCCTGGTCCTGCACCGGCAACCTCGGCTCCGTCGTCTCCTCGCCCACCCACAGCGGCTCCAAGGCCCTCGCGGGGGCGGTGAGTTCGAGTGACATCGCCAAGTGCAGCCAGACCGTCCCGGTCCAGCCGAACACCACGTACGCGCTCACCGGCTGGGTACGCGGCTCCTACGTCTACCTCGGCGTCGACGGCGGCGCCTCCACCTGGACGTCGTCGCCGTCGGCGTACAGCCGGCTGTCGGTGTCCTTCACCACCGGGGCCTCGCAGACCAGCGCCACGATCTACGTCCACGGCTGGTACGCCCAGGGCACCTACTACGCCGACGACGTCAGCCTGGACGGGCCGGGCGGCGGAGGCGGCTCGGACACCCAGGCGCCGACCGCGCCGGGCGGGCTGACCTCGACCGGCAGGACGTCCTCCAGCGTGTCGCTGTCCTGGAACGCCGCCACCGACAACGTCGGCGTCACGGGTTACGACGTGTACAGCGGGTCCGCCAAGGTGCTCACCGTCTCCGGTACGTCCGCCACGGTCAGCGGGCTGTCCGCGAGCACCGGGTACACCTTCACCGTGAGGGCACGGGACGCGGCCGGGAACACCTCCGGGGCCTCCAACTCCGTGAGTGTCACGACGAACGCGGGCGGCGGTGGCGGGACCGGGTTCAAGCAGGCCGCGCCCTACCTGTTCGAGGGCTGGGGCGACCCGCCGAGCGTGTCCACGGTGATGAGCTCGACCGGCATCAAGTGGTTCACGATGGCGTTCATGCTGGACGGCGGCGGGTGCAGCCCGATGTGGGACAGCAACCGGCCGCTGACCGGCGGGGTCGACCAGAGCGTCATCAACCAGGTCCGCTCGGCGGGCGGTGACATCGTGCCCTCGTTCGGCGGCTGGCAGGGCAGCAAGCTCGGCGCCAACTGCTCCTCGGCGAGCGCGCTGGCGGCCGCGCTCCAGAAGGTGATCGACGCCTACTCCCTCAAGGCGATCGACATGGACATCGAGAACACCGACGAGTTCGAGAACGAGGCCGTGCAGGCGCGGATCCTCACCGCCCTGAAGACGGTCAAGGCCAACAACCCCGGTCTGAAGACCATCGTCACCTTCGGGACGTCGACGACCGGGCCGACCTACTACGGCAACCGTCTCATCGAGCAGGCCAAGTCGCTCGCCGCCGACATCGACGTCTTCACCATCATGCCGTTCGACTTCGGCGGCGGTTCGGACATGTACGGCAACACCGTGAACGCCACGGAGGGGCTGAAGAACAAGCTGAAGTCCACCTTCGGCTGGGACGACGCCACCGCCTACGCCCACATCGGGATCTCCGGCATGAACGGCCTGTCGGACCAGCAGGAGAACACGACTCCGGCGATCTGGACTTCGATCCGCGACTGGGCCAACTCCCACCACATCGCCCGGCTCGCCTACTGGGCCGTCAACCGCGACCGGCCCTGCCCGGGCGGTGGCGTGGTGAGCAACTGCTCCGGCATCAGCCAGAGCACCTGGCAGTTCACCTCGATCACGGCCGGCTTCACCGGCTGAGCATCCCCGACGCGAGCGAAAGTCCCCCGGACCACGGTCCGGGGGCTTTTTCGGCGACCGGGGGACTTTTTCGGCGAAGGGTGTATCAGGATCCGGGGGGCTCGCTCTTAAGAGTGAAGGGCCCCACGGGGGAGCAACCGGGGAAGCACGGGGCTCCAGGGGGAAGCACAGGGATCAACGGGGGAAGTCCGGGAATCGACGGGGGATTCCCGGCGGTACGGGGGATCGGGTCGGTCGGCCGCTGTCACGGGGAGCGACCGACCGGCCCGAATCGCTGTGCCCCGCCGGTCGTACGGCCGACTCGACGGCCCCCGGCTCACGCGACCCGGGCCAGGCGCGGCCGGCGGGGTGCCTCAGAAGCGTCCCGACCCCCGGTACAACTCCAGTTCGCCGTCCAGTTCCAGGGCGAGGACCGTGGCGTGCGGGTCCAGGTCGGAGCCGGCCGGCGGGTCGATCCACAGCACACCGACCGCCTCGTGCAGTCCACCGACGACACGGTGGGCGAGTTCCGTTCCGGTGCCGAGGACGGTGACCTTGCGGACCGGCGTGACCAGTCCCCGGACGCCGATCTCGGAACGCGGGATGTCGAACAGGGTGAGGTAGAGGGTGCGGCGGTCGGCGGAGAGGGTGCTGGGCCCGTAGTGGTGTCCGGCCGGGAGCCCCCGCACCGTCCCGTACACGGCCTCCGCATGCTTGCGGATCCACTCCCCCAGGCCTTCGAGGCGCTCGACCTGGGGCTGCGGGATGGTGCCGTCCTCCATCGGGCCGACGTCGAGCAGCAGATTGCCGCCGCCACCGATGGTCTCGGCGAAGTAGCGGACCAGCTGGGTGAGCGACTTGTGGTTGTGGTCGTGGTGCTGGTAGCCCCACGAGTCGTTGATGGTGAGGCACAACTCCCACGGCCCGGCGGGGGGTTCGATGGGGGCGCCCTGTTCGGGGGTGGCGTAGTCGCCCTCGCTGAGCATGCGGGCGTTGAAGACGACGTCCGGGGAGTAGGAGCGGATCAGCGCGGCGAGTTCCTTGATGCGCCACTGCTCCTCGCTGCGGTCCCACTCGCCGTCGAACCACATCAGGTCGGGCCGGTAGCGGGAGGCCAACTCGCGGATCTGACCGTCCCGGTAGGCGAGGAACCGCTCCCAGGCCTCGAGGTCCTCGTCCTCGGCGGAGCACTCGGAGTAGCGGTTGTCCTCCATCTCCGGCGGGCGGCCCGGCTTGCGGGTGCTGGCGTAGTCCGGGTGGTTCCAGTCGGAGTGCGAGTAGTACAGACCGACCTTGAGGCCCTTCTCGCGCAGGGCGTCGGCGTAGCCGGTGAGATGGTCGCGGCCCAGATTCAGATCCCCGTACGCCGTGTCCCACAGGGCGACGCCGTCGTGGTGGCGGCTGGTGAGGACGGCGTAACCGGCGCCGGCGCGGGCGAACAGGTCGGCCCAGGCCCGCGGATCGTAGTGGGCGCCGGTGAAGCGATCGAGCTGGGACATGTACCGGTCGTGGGGCACGATGTCGTCGTAGAACGACCAGGACTCCTGGACGCCGTCGACGGCGTAGATGCCCCAGTGGACGAAGATCCCCAACTTGGCGTCGGTGAACCAGGGTTGCATGGGCACAGCTGAACTCCTCCGCAGAGCAGGGCACTTCAGGGCAGGGGCGGGCGCGCACCGAGTCGCGCCCGCCCCGGGGCCGCCGCTAGCGGCCGGTGACGGCGCGTTCCAGACGGAGCGTCAGAATCTGGAACGGCCGCAGTACGACGGCCACCGCGCCGTCCTCGCCGACGACCGCGGGCTCCAGCGGCCGCTCGAGCAGGTCGGTCACCTGGGCGCCCGCGAGCGGGAAGCCCGTGCGCAGGGTGCCGGTGGAGCGGCCCCCGCGGGACTCGTAGAGCCGGACGACGACATCCCCGGACTCGTCGTCGGCGAGCTTCACCGCCTCGACGGTGACTCCCTCGCCGTCCACCGAGACGACGGGCTCGGGGGTGGCGTCCGCCGCGTCGGCCACGCGCAGCGGGAGGTTGAGGGAGTAGCCCTCGGCGACCGCGTCCTCGATGCTCGCGCCGGGGAGCAGCGCGTAGCTGAAGCGGTGCCGTCCCTGGTCCGCCTCGGGGTCAGGGACCCGCGGGGCGCGGACCAGGCTGAGGCGGACGGTGGTGGTCGTACCGCCGTCCTCGCGGACCGTGCGGGAGACGTCGTGGCCGTAGGTGGAGTCGTTGATGACCGCGACGCCGTAGCCGGGCTCGCCGATGTGCACCCAGCGGTGGCCGGAGACCTCGAAGCGGGCCGCCTCCCAGCTGGTGTTGGTGTGGGTGGGGCGCTGGATGTGGCCGAACTGGATCTCGGCGGAGGAGTGCGGCGCCCGGATGTCCACCGGGAAGGCCGCCTTGAGGATCTTCTCCGCCTCGTGCCAGTCGATGTCGGTCTCGAAGTCGACGCGGGGGCTGCCGGCACGGAGCGTGATGGTCTGGGTGATCGTCGAGCCCTTGCCGAAGGAGCGCGTGACCCGGATCGCGCCGACGAGCGGGTCCTCCTCGACGACCGTCACCGCGTCCGGCTCCAGCAGGTCGGTGTACCGGTTCTGGTAGTGCTTGTCGATGTCCCAGGCGTCCCAGTAGTTCGGGAGGTCGGTGTGCAGGCGGAGCAGGTTGCCCTGGTCGGCGAGGACCTCACGGTCGGCCCGCAGATCGTAGACAGAAGACAGTGTGCCGTCTTCCGCGACCTGTACACGAACCAGCCCGTTGTCGAGGACACACCCGGAGACCGTCACCGGCTGCGCGGGGCGCGCGTCGGCCAGCGGCGCGCTGCCGCCGGCGGGCACCTCGACGTACGCCGGCGCGCCCTCGGGCGTGCGGACCACCTCGGCACGGCCGTACGGGCTGGTGTTGAACACCCGGAGCGAGCCGCCCGGCTGCCGCTCGTCCGGTCCGCCGCCCAGCGCCGCGACCGCCTCGGCCGTCAGCACCTCCAGCTCCTCGGCGACCCGCGCGTACTCGGCCTCCGCCTCGCGGTGCACCCAGGCGATCGAGGAGCCCGGCAGGATGTCGTGGAACTGGTGGAGCAGCACCGTCTTCCAGAGCCGGTCGAGCTTCTCGTACGGGTAGGCGTAGCCCGGCGCGTGCAGTGCGGCCGTCGTCGCCCACAACTCCGCCTCGCGCAGCTTGTGTTCACTGCGCCGGTTGCCCTGCTTGGTGCGGGCCTGGGTGGTGTACGTGGCCCGGTGCAGCTCCAGGTAGAGCTCGCCGACCCAGACGGGCGCGTCCGGGTACTCCTCGCGGGCCTTCGCGAAGAACGCGTCGGGGTGCTCGACGACGACCTTCGGCGAGCCTTCCAGGTCGGCCAGCCGGCGCGCCCGCTCCATGATCTCGCGGGTGGGGCCGCCACCGCCGTCGCCCCAGCCGAAGGGGGCGAGGGAACGCGTACCGGCGCCCTTCTCCGAGTAGTTGCGCACCGCGCGGTCCATCTCCTCGCCGCTGAACCGCGCGTTGTAGGTGTCGACGGGCGGGAAGTGCGTGAAGATGCGGGTGCCGTCGATGCCCTCCCACCAGAAGGTGTGGTGGGGGAACTTGTTCGTCTGGTTCCAGGAGATCTTCTGGGTGAGGAACCAGTCGTTCCCGGCGAGCTTGGCGAGCTGCGGGTAGGCGGCGTTGTAGCCGAAGGAGTCCGGCAGCCAGACGCCCTTGGTCTCGATGCCGAAGTGCTCGATGAAGAACCGCTTGCCGTGGACCAGTTGGCGGGCGATCGCCTCGCCGCCGGGCAGGTTTCCGTCGGACTCGACCCACATGCCGCCGACCGGCGCCCACTGCCCCTTCTTCACCGACTCCTGGATGCGCGCCCACACCTGCGGGTAGTTGTCGCGCACCCACTCGTACTGCTGGGCCTGCGAGCAGGCGAAGATGAAGTCGTCGTACTCCTCGGCGAGCGAGGTGACGTTGGAGAAGGTGCGGGAGGTCTTGCGCTTCGTCTCGCGGATCGGCCACAGCCAGGCGGAGTCGATGTGCGCGTGACCGACGCCGGAGATGGTGTGGGCGCTGGCGTGGGCGGGGCTGGCCAGCACCGGCGCGAGGACCTCGCGGACGGCCGCGGCGCTGCCGGAGACGTCGTCCAGGTCGAGGGCGTCCATGGCGCGGTCCAGGGCGTGCATGATCTCGTGCCGGCGCGGCTCGTGCTCGCCGAGGTGGACCATGAGTTCGCGCAGCACCTGGAGGTCGAGGTCGAGGTGCCAGACCTCCTCGTCGAGGACGGCGATGTCGGCACGGCGGAATGTATACAGTGGACGGTCGCCTGCCGTCAGTACATCGCCCAGCAGGGTCGGGCCCGCGAAGTCGTTCGCCAGGATGTCCGGGTTGGAGGCCGCCTCGACCAGGTAGTCGATGGTCTCCCCGCCCGTCGCCGGGTTGCCGATCGGCACGTACTGGTTGAGCGGGTTGACCGCCTTCAGCGGCGTCCCGTCGGCGAGGTGGACGAGGGCCTCGGCCTGGTTGCCGGGCCAGTCGCCCACGAAGCCGAGGTCGATGACGGCCTCGACGCGCTTGCCGGCCCACTCCGCGGGCACCTCCCCGCGCATCCGGAACCAGGTGGTGCCCCAGGGCGGGCCCCACGGGGTGTCCATCGCGAAGGGCTCGTAGGCGGCGGCCGCGGCCTCCGCGAAGGGGACGGGCTCCCCCGGTGCCTGCCAGGCCTCGACCTCGAAGGGCACGCGGGCAGCGTAGATCGCGGGCTTGATGCGCTGGTTGTGGACGCGCTCGACGCGCTCCTCGATGCGGCGGCGTTCGTCATGCATGGGGAATCTCCAGAGAGGGACCACGAGGGGCGGGGAGGCCGTGGGGCCGCGGGACGAGCCGGGCGGAGAGAAGCGCGGGGAAAGCGCTTTCCCTCCGGGGCTCACCTAAGGTACGCCAGCCCGGGATGGACGTCGGTGTAGCCCTCGACCAGCTTGCGGGCCACGTTCACCGAGTCGACCAGCGGATGCAGCGCGAACGCCTTGACGGCCGTCGTGCGGGAGCCGGACTCGGCGGCGGCCAGCACCTCGCGCTCGACGCCCTTCACCGCGCAGACCAGCCCGGTGGCGTGGTCGGGCAGCGGGGCCACGGTCACCGGATGCGCGCCGTTGGCGTCGACGAGACAGGGCACCTCGATGACGGCGTCCGCGTCGAGCACCGAGAGGGTGCCCTGGTTGCGGACGTTGAGGATCAGCGTGGTGCGCTCGTCCCGGGCGATGGCCCGCATCAGGGCGAGGGCCACCTTCTCGTAGCCGCCGGAGAGATCGTCGGCCTCGCGCTCGCCGGCGCCGGCCGTCTCCCGGTTCTCGGCCATGTAGGTGGCCTCGCGTTCGGCACGGGTGCGGTCCCAGGCGGTCAGGGCCGCCGCGTCGGGGCGCTTCATCTCCTCGTAGAAGCGGGCCTGCTGGTCGGCCAGGAAGGCACCGCGGGTCTTCTCGACCTGCTGGTAGGCCCGTACGGCTTCCCGGTTGAAGTAGTAGTAGTGCAGATACTCGTTGGGGATCGCGCCGAGCGACTGGAGCCAGTCGACACCGAACAGCTTGCCCTCCTCGAAGGAACCGAGCAGGTCGGCGTCGGCGAGCAGCCGCGGGAGCTCGTCGCGACCGGCGACCCGCAGTCCGCGGACCCAGCCGAGGTGGTTGAGACCGACGTAGTCGATCCACGCCTCCTTCGGGTCCGCGCCGAGCACGCGGGCGATCCGGCGGCCGAGCCCGACCGGCGAGTCGCAGATGCCGATCACCCGGTCGCCGAGGTGACGGGACATGGCCTCGGTGACCAGGCCCGCCGGGTTGGTGAAGTTGATGACCCAGGCGTCGGGGGCCAGACGGGCCACCCGCCGGGCGATGTCGACGGCGACGGGGACCGTCCGCAGACCGTAGGCGATGCCTCCGGCGCCGACCGTCTCCTGGCCGAGGACGCCCTCGGCCAGGGCCACCCGCTCGTCGTTCGCGCGGCCTTCGAGGCCGCCGACGCGGATCGCGGAGAAGATGAAGTCGGCGCCGCGCAGGGCCTCGTCGAGGTCGGTGGTGGCGGTCACCCGGGGCGCGTCGGGGACGACGGCCGCCTGCTCATTCAGTACACGGGCGACTGCATACAGTCGACTGTCGTCCAGATCGTGCAGAACGACTTCCGTGACCCGGCCCTCGGCGCGGTCCGTCAGGAGCGCCCCGTACACGAGCGGCACCCGGAACCCGCCGCCGCCCAGAATCGTCAGTTTCACGCTTGCACCTTTCCTGCCACGACCACCTCGACGCCCGCCTCCTCGAAGGAGGACCGGGTCGCCGGATCGACCGGCGTGTTCGTCACCACCACGTCCAGGTCCTCGGGACCGCAGACCTTCGCCATGCCCGTACCCGGGAACTTCGCCGAGTCGGCGAGCAGGACGACCTTGTCACCGGCCTTGATCATGGCCCGCTTCACCGGTACCTCGACGACCGTCGTGTCCATCACCTGCCCGCCCGGGCGCACTCCACTGGTCCCGAGGAACAGCCAGTCGGCATGCAGCTGGCGCAGGTTGTCCTCGGTGAGGAAACCGACCAGGGAGCGGTACTCGCGGCGGACCATGCCGCCGAGCAGCACCAGCTCGATGCCCTCGTCGTCGGCGAGCTCCTCGTAGACCACGAGGTTGCTGGTGATGACCGTCAGCCGGCGGCCGTGCAGCTGCCGGGCCAGGCGGTAGGCGGTGGTGCCGATGTCGAGGAGGACCGACTGACCGTCGGCGACCATCGCCGCCGCATGGGCGGCTATGGCGTCCTTCTCGCCCACCCGCACCTCGGCGACCTCGGCGAAGGGCTGGTCGCCCTCCTCCGCGACGGCGCCGCCGTGCACCCGGGTGAGCAGGCCGTCCTCCTCGAGTTTCACCAGGTCACGCCTGATCGTGGCGGGGCTCACACCCAGCTGCTCGGAGAGATCGGTCACGGCCGCGGGGCCACCGGAGCGCAGGGCCCGCAGGATGAGTTGATGTCGTCGTTCTGCCAGCACGGCGTGAACACTACTCGTCATCTTCAATCAAATCTATGCTCACTTCTGCTGAGGTATTGACCAATGTCGCCGAGGGGCGCACGATTCCGGTCACCGAATTGAAGAGATTTGACGAGCTCCCCCGACGGGACGAGCTCCCCCGACGAGGAGGATGTGCGGTGGACGACGACCGGCCCGAGGTACTGCTCACCGGGCTGCTCTTCTACGACCTCGTCCTCACGGGGCTCGGCGGGCCGCCGACGCCGGGCGAGGAGATCTGGACGACCGGCATGGGCTGCGGCCCCGGCGGCATCGCCAACCTCGCGGTGGCCGCGTCCCGCTTCGGCCTCAGGACCTCGCTGGCCACGGTCTTCGGCGACGACTTCTACGGCGCCCACTGCCACCAGGTCCTGGCCGGCCAGGAGGGCGTCGACCTCGCCCTGTCCCGGGTGGCGGACGGCTGGCACACACCCGTCACCGTCGCCCTCGCGCACGGCCACGACCGGGCCCTCGTCACTCACGGCCAGGAGCCGCCGTACTCGCAGGACGTACTGATGGCCGACCCGCCCGAGGCGCGCACGGCCCTCGTGCACCTCGAGGCCGAACCACGCGCCTGGCTCGCCAAGGCGGCCGCGAACGGCACCCGGATCTACGCCGACGTCGGCTGGGATCCCACCCAGCAGTGGTCCACGGACCTGCTCGACCAGCTCGCCCTGTGCCACGCCTTCCTGCCCAACGAGACCGAGGCGATGGCGTACACCCGCACCGACAGCGCGATCGCCGCGCTCGGCACCCTCGCGGAGCTGGTGCCGGTGGCGGTGGTCACCCGAGGCGCCGACGGCGCGATCGCGGTCGATCAGGCGACCGGGGAGTACGCGGAGGCCCCCGCCCTTGACATCGATGTCCTGGACGCGACGGGAGCCGGTGACGTGTTCGGCGCGAGCTTCGTGGCGGCCTCGCTCGGCGGCTGGCCGCTGGTGGAACGGCTGCGGTTCGCCGTCCTCGCCGCCGGGCTCTCGGTACAGCACCACGGCGGGGCCCTGGCGGCCCCCGGCTGGTACGGCGTCGACCGCTGGTGGCGCTCGCTGCGGGACCCCGAGCTCAAACGGGCGTACGGCTTCCTCACCGACCGCATCCCGGCGGACGTGGGCCCGCCCGTGCGGTACGCGCCGGTCACGCCGCCCGCCCCGCGGCCCTGACCGCGCCCGTGTCCAGAAGACAACCCCACGCATGCCCCTCGAATTGCACCCCGTCTGCGAAGACGCGAACAGATCCGAAAGGCGGTGGGAGCTGTGCGGCTCTCACGTAGAGGCCTGCTCCGTGCGGGCCTGGCCGGTTCGGCCGCCACGGCGCTCGGCGGCCTGGCGTCCGGCTGTGCCGTTCCGACCGGTTCGACCGGCCGGAACATGGTCCTGTGGTACTGGGACGGAGGTCTGGGCGACACGGTCGTCAAGAACGCCAGGGCCCGCTACGACAGCTCGGTCGACCTCCAGGCCATCAAGATCGGCGGCTACTACCGGTCGAAGCTGATCACCACGATGGCCGGCCGCGCCCACGTCCCCGACATCGCGGGCCTGAAGGGCGAGGACATGGCGTCCTACCTGCCCAACGCCGACCAGTTCGTGGACCTGCGCACACTCGGCGCGGACAAGTACGAGTCCCAGTACCTGCCCTGGAAGTGGCAGCAGGGCATCGCGGACGACGGCACGATGATCGGCTTCCCGATCGACTGCGGGCCGGTGGCGCACTTCTACCAGTACGCCGTCTTCCGGAAGGCGGGCCTGCCCTACGAGCCCGCCGACGTGTCGAAGGAGCTCAACACCTGGGAGAAGTTCTTCGCGGCCGGCGAGCGGCTCAGGAAGCGGATCCCGGGAACCTCCCTGCTCACCGACATCAACAGCGTCTACGACAACGTGGTACAGCAGGGCAGCAAGCGGTACGTCGACAAGGACCGCCACTTCATCGGCGACCAGGCACACATACGCGACGCCTGGGCGCTCGCCGTCGAGGCCAAGCAGCGCAGAATCGTCTCCAACCTCGTCACCGGCACTCCGGACCAGCTCTCGGCGGTGGAGGACGGCAAGCTGCCGAGCCAGCTGGGCGCCTCCTGGGCCATCAGCGACCTCAAGAACGGTGTGCCCAAGACCGAGGGCAGGTGGCGGATCGCGGACATGCCCGTGCGGCCCTCCAACAACGGCGGCTCGTTCCTGTCGGTCACCAAGGCCTGCCGGGAACCCGAACGGGCGTTCCAGATCATCAGCTGGATGCTCGACTCGGCCAACCAGGCGCAGGGTTTCGTCGACGCGGGACTCTTCCCCTCCACCCCCGCCTCCTACGGCCTGAAGCAGTTGCGCGAGCCCGACGACTTCTTCGGCGGCCAGGTCACGATGGACGTCTTCGGTCCGGCCGCACAGAAGATCGTGGTCGCCTACAACAGCCCGTTCGACATCGCCCTCGGGCAGCCCATCAAGGACGAGATCAAGAACGTCGGCGTCCTCGGCAAGGACCCGAAGCAGGCCTGGAGTGACGCCATGAGCAAATGCCGGCGCATCGCGAAGCACCTGGGGGTGAGCTACTGATGGCCACTCTCCGCACGCTGGAGAAGCCGTCGGCGGTCGTGGCGGACGTCCCCGTCACCCGGCCCCGGACGGGCTTCAGGAAGTACTGGCACCTCTACGCCGCGATCTCCCCCTTCTACCTGCTCTTCCTCTGCTTCGGCCTGATCCCCGTCGGCTTCTCGCTCTACCTCTCGTTCCACCGCTGGGACGGCCTCGGCCCGATGGAGTGGGCGGGACTGTCGCAGTACCAGTACCTGCTGAGCGACTCCGAGTTCTGGAGCTCGATCGGGACCACGATCGTCATCTGGGCGCTGGCCACCTTCCCCATGATCTTCCTGGCGATGGTGACGGCCGTGATGCTCAACTCGGCGGTCCGTTTCAAGAACCTTTACCGCGTCGCCTACTTCCTGCCGAACGTCACCTCGGTCGTGGCGATCGCGATCATCTTCGGCTCGGTCTTCTCCACCAACTTCGGTCTGGTGAACGCGTTCCTCCAGGCAATCGGTTTCGATCAGATCGCCTGGCTGAACACCCCGTGGGGCATCAAGATCGCCATCGCGACGCTGATGACCTGGCAGTGGACCGGTTACAACGCGATCATCTTCCTCGCCGGCCTCCAGACCGTCCCGAGCGAGCTGTACGAGGCGGCGCGCATGGACGGCGCGGGGCCGGTGCAGACCTTCTTCCGGATCACGCTGCCGATGATGCGGCCGGTGCTGCTGTTCGTGCTCGTCGTGTCCACGGTCACCGGTCTCCAGAGTTTCTCCGAACCCCAGGTACTGCTCCAGAACACCTCGAACGACTCGACGTTCTCGGGCGGTCCCGGCCACGCCGGCCGGACGATGGTCCTCTACTTCTTCCAGCAGACCTTCGACAACAACGACTTCGGCTACGGCGCCGCCGTGGCGTGGGGCATCTTCCTCGTCGTCGTCCTCTTCTCGATCATCAACTGGCGCCTGGTGCAGCGCCGGGGCGAAGAATAGGGAGGCCCGCACACCATGGCATCCACCCAAGAAACACGGCGCACCAAGAGGATCGACGGGTCCCGCCGCAGAGGGATCGGGCTGCACGCAGCCCTCGTCGTCGGCGTCCTGCTCTCGGCCTTCCCGTTCTACTGGGCCGTGATCATGTCGACGCACACCTCGTCGGAGATCTTCTCCTACCCGCCCAAGCTGCTGCCGGGCACGCACTTCCTGGAAAACGTCCGCAGCCTTTTCGACAACATCGACTTCTTCGGCTCGATGTTCAACTCGCTGCTGGTGGCGGGATCGGTGACCTTCCTGGTCCTGTTCTTCGACTCGCTGGCCGCCTTCGTCTTCGCCAAGTTCGAATTTCCGGGCAAGCGGTTGCTGTTCGTGTTGCTCATGTTCATCTTCATGGTCCCGGCGCAGCTCCAGGCCATCCCCCAGTTCGTCATCATGGCGAAGCTCGGCTGGATCGGCTCGATGACGGCGCTGATCGTGCCGGCCGCCGCCAACGCGTTCGGCATCTTCTGGATGCGCCAGTACATGAAGGGCGCGATCCACGACGAACTCCTCGACGCCTCCCGCATCGACGGCGCGAACTTCCTGCGCCAGTACTGGCACGTGGCCCTCCCGGTGGTCCGGCCCGGCCTGGCCTTCCTCGGCATCTTCACCTTCATGGGCCAGTGGAACGACTACGCCTGGCCCCTGATCGCCCTCACCAACCCGGACAACGTGACCCTCCAGGTCGCGCTGTCCCAGCTCAACGGCACGCACGGCACCACGGACTACGGCATGGTCATGACCGGCGCGCTGCTCGCCCTGGTCCCTCTCCTCATCGTCTTCGCGATCGGCGCCCGCCAGATGATCGGCGACCTCGCGAAGGGAGCGATCAAGTGACGGATCCGCTGCTGACGCTCCGCCCCTGGGAGGCACCCGAGGTGACCTCGTGGGGACGGCTGCCCATGAACGCCGTCGACCGGCGCTCCGGAGCAAACTCCCTGGACGGCGACTGGCGGTTCCAGTTGCTGTCCGCTCCGGACGCGCCGGTCGGCGGTCCCTGGTCGACGGCATCCGTGCCCGGCGTATGGACCATGCAGACCATCGAGGGCACAGCCGACCTTCCGCAGTATCTGAACGTCCGTATGCCGTATACAGAATTCCCTCCACTGTCGCCCGCCGACAATCCGACGGGTGTGTACGAGCGGGAGATCGACGTCCCCGCCGAGTGGGCCGGGCGCCGCATCGTGCTCCAGGTCGGGGCCGCCGAGAGCGTGCTGCTGGTGCATGTGGACGGGCGGCCCGTCGGCATCTCCAAGGACTCGCATCTGGCGGCCGAGTTCGATCTGTCGGGCGTCGTACGCCCCGGCGGCCGGTCCGTGCTGCGGCTGACGGTCGTCAAGTGGTCGGACGCCTCGCATATCGAGGACCAGGACCAGTGGTGGCATGCCGGGATCACCCGCTCGGTGCTGCTGTACGCCACCGACCCGCTGCGGCTGGCCGACGTGACCGTGCGGGCGGCGCGGGACGGCGAGCTGCGGGTCGACTGCCAGGTACGGGACTCGGGCGGAGCGCTGCCCGCGGGCTGGTACGTCAGTGGGGAACTGGACGGGCTGCCACTGGGGCAGGACACGGAGTTCGACCTGGCCAACGCGGAGGACGAGCGCGTCTCCGCCTTCCTCGGCGAGGCCCGGCTGCGCGCGCGGGTGCCCGAGGTGCGTACCTGGACGGCCGAGACGCCCGAGCTGTACGACCTCACGGTCCGGCTGCACCGCGCCGACGGCACCGTCACCGACACCTCCCGCCACCGGGTCGGCTTCCGTGACGTGCGGATCGTCGGCCGGGATCTGCTGGTCAACGGCGAGCGGGTCTTCATCCGGGGGGTGAACCGGCACGACTTCCACCCCCTGACGGGGCGGACCGTGTCGTACGACGACATGCGCGCCGACCTGGTACTGCTGAAGCGTTTCGGCTTCAACGCGGTCCGCACCGCGCACTATCCGAACGACCCCACGCTGTACGACCTCGCCGACGAAATCGGTTTCTACGTCGTCGACGAGGCGGACATCGAGTCCCACGACCACGCGCACGAGATCGCCGACGACCCGCGCTATCTGAACGCCTTCGTGGACCGGGTCTCGCGGATGGTGCTGCGGGACAAGAACCACCCGTCGGTCATCATCTGGTCGCTGGGCAACGAGTCCGACTACGGCGCCAACCACGACGCGGCCGCGGGCTGGGTGCGCCGGCACGACCCGAGCAGGCCGTTGCAGTACGAGGGGGCCGCCAAGCGCGGCTGGGCCGATCCGGAGGTCGCCTCCGACATCGCCTGCCCGATGTACGCACCCCTGGAGGACTGCGTGGCGCACGCGCTGTCCGGGCAGCAGACCAAGCCGCTCATCCAGTGCGAGTACTCCCACGCGATGGGCAACAGCAACGGCACGCTGGCCGACCACTGGGCTGCCATCGAGGCCACCCCGGGACTTCAGGGCGGGTTCATCTGGGAGTTCTGGGACCACGGCATTCTCCAGCGTGTGAACGACGGAAGACCGGTCGGGCGTGGGGGCGCCGGGCTCTATGACAACGCTGTCGCCGCGCCCGGATACCGCTGGGCGTACGGCGGCGACTTCGGCGAGAAGGACCACGACGGCGCGTTCATCGCGGACGGCGTCGTCTTCCCGGACCGCACCCCGAAACCGGTGATGTACGAGCACCGGGAACTCTCCGCACCGGTACGGCTCCACGGCGTCCGGCCGGAGGGGGTGACGGTCTCCAACCACCAGCACTTCCGGGGCCTGGAGTGGCTCGCGGGCGAGTGGGAGCTGTCGCTCGCCCACGGCGGGACGCTCACCGCGTCGGCCGAGCTGCCCGACCTGCGACCGGGCGGGACGGCCGTGGTGCCGCTGCCGTTCGCGTTGCCGGACGACGGCGGCGAGGCCTGGCTGACCCTGCGGGTGACGACGGCACAGGATCTGCCGTGGGCTCCGCGGGGCACTCGGGTCTGTACGCCGCAAGTGCGGTTGCGGGCACCGGTGCCGGTCGAGGACCCGGTGGGTACCGGCCGCGTCGAGATCGACGCCGACGGACTCCTCGTCCATCCCCTGCTGACCTCCGCGCCCGCGTTGTCGCTGTGGCGGGCGCCCACCGACAATGACGAGCTGGGCGGCATGGCGCTGCGCTGGCGGACGTGGGGCCTGGACTCCCTCGTGCGCAGGCTGGTGTCCGTGCGCCAGGAGGGCGACGGGGTGACCGTGCTCGCCGAGTACGCCGGCACCACCGGCGTCGTCCGACACCGGCAGGTGTTCACGCCGGTCGAGGGCGGCATCCGGATCGACGAACAGGCCGAGCTGCCCGCGGAGTTCGACGACGTGGCGCGCGTCGGCTCGGTCTTCGAGACGGTGGCGGGACTTGATGGGCTGGACTGGTTCGGACAGGGCCCCTGGGAGTCGTACCCCGACCGGAGCGCAGGCGCGCCGGTGGGCCATCACCACTGCCAGGTCGACGAGTTGTTCACTCCGTACCTGCGTCCGCAGGAGAGCGGCGGCCGGCACGGCGTACGGCGCTTCACGCTCTCAGCGCCGGACGCCACGGGCATCGCCGTCACGCTGGACGAGCCGCGCCAGGTCTCCGTCACGCGCTACCGCGCCGAGGACCTGACGGCCGTCACCCACCACGACGAACTCGTCCCGCGCGCCGGCTGCGTGGTGCACCTCGACGCGGCGCACCGCGGCCTCGGCACGGCGTCGTGCGGCCCCGACACCTTCCCCTCCTATCTCGTCGCACCGGGCGTCCACCGCTGGAGCTGGACCCTGCGCGCCCTTTGAACCCCCGTTCCCAGCAACGGACTTACCTACGGAGCACACGTGTGTACTTCGCATGCCCACGAACCGGGCGAAGCCGCGCAGGCCGGTGCCGGAAGACGCGGATTCCTCCGGGCCACCGCACTGCTCGGCGCGGCCGCCACGGCCGGCCTCGCGCTGCCGGCCACCGCCGAGGCGGCCTCCGCCAAGTGGCGCCCGGACCCTGAGAGCCGTCGTTTCACCCTCGCCGTCATGCCCGACACGCAGTACCTCTTCGACGGCCCGAGCATCGACAAGGAGCCGGTCGAGGCGTCCCTGCGGTACCTCCTCGATCAGGCAAAGCACGAGAACCTCGTGTTCCTGTCCCACCTCGGCGACCTCACCCAGAACGGGGCGAAGGACGAAGTCACCGCGATCAGCGAGGCGTTCGGGCTGCTCGACCGGCGCGGGGTCGGCTACAGCGTGCTGGCCGGCAACCACGACGTGCAGTCGTCGACGACCGACCAGCGCGGCACGACCCCGTACCTGGAGGCCTTCGGTCCGCGGCGGTTCCAGGGGAAGTCCACGTTCGGCGGGGCCTCCCCCGACGGCTACAACACCTTCCACCTGTTCCGGGCGGGCGGCCTGGAGTGGATGGTACTGGCGCTGGACTGGCGACTGTCGGAGAAGGGCTACGCCTGGGCCGCCGACGTCCTCGCCAGCCACCCGAGGACACCGGTCGTCCTGACGACACACGAGCTGGTCGCCGAGGACGACTCCCTGTCGGCGTACGGCCAGCAGCTGTGGGACCGGCTGATCGAGGACCACGACCAGATCTTCCTCACCCTCAACGGGCACTACTGGCCCGCCGGTCGGGCGACGCGCAAGAACGCGGCCGGACATGATGTCGAGCTGCACCTGACGAACTATCAGAACCGGTACTTCGGCGGCGCGGCGATGATCCGCCTCTACCGCTTCGATCTCGACCGCAGCGTCATCGACGTGGAGACGGTCTCCCCGTGGATCCTCGGCCGGGCCGCGAAGGGGCTCAACGAGCTGGAGCGGCAGGAGATCGAACTGAGCGGCGACGCCGACCGGTTCACGGTCGCCATCGACTTCGCCGAGCGCTTCGCGGGCTTCGATCCGGTGCCCGCGCGTCCTGCCCGTCCCGTGTCGAAAATGCTGGTGCGCGACACGGTCGCCTACTGGCGGTTCGACGGCCACGACGACGGTGCGGCGGTCGGCGGCACCGTCCGTGACCTGTCCGGGCGCGGCAACGACCTCGCCCTCGTCACGGTGGGCGACGGTGCCCTGACCTGGTCGTCCGACCACCACCCCGACCAACCCGGGCACGGCAGCCTGGAGTTCCGGGGATTCAAGTCCCCGCTGAAGGGCGCCTATCTGCGCACGGTCGACGGCGCCCCGCTCAACTCGGCGATTTTCAAGAGCGGTTACACCATCGAGGCGTTCTACCGTCTCCCCGCCGACTGGGACCCGTCGCACCATGCCTGGTCGGGACTGGTCAGCCGAACCGGAACGGGCGGCGCCGCGGGCAGGACCGGCGACGACCCCGACGAACCGCTCGCCACCCTCTCCCTGTCCAACGACCGGGAACCGCAGTGGGCGATGCGTCCGCTGAACCAGGAGGGCATCGCCACCAACTGGGGTCAGGAGACCCCGCTGGAGACCTGGTGGCACCTCGCGGTCGTCAACGACGGCAGGCACACCACGCTGTACGTCGAGGGCTGCCCGACCGTGCGCAACCCGAAGGCGGAGGCCGTCGGCGTCACCTCCGTCGGGCTGCCGTGGCTGCTCGGCGGCTACGAGTACGGCGGACAGATCGACCAGATCCTGCACGGCCGCCTCGGCGACGTCCGGATCGTCTCACGGGCGCTGCCCGTCACCTCCTTCATGAACCACTGAACCCCTTGCCGAGGACCACCGTGACCGAGCAGCAGCTGCCCGCCTGGGCCGATCCGTCCGTCTCACCCGCCGCTCTCGACGCCCAGGGCGTGTCGCGGCGCGGACTTCTGCGCCGCGCCGGCCTTTTCGGCGCCGCGTTCGCCCTCGGCGGTGCGGCCACCCCGGCCGTCGCCACCACCGGCCGGGGGTACGGCGGTGAGGACCCGCGCCTCGCCTACCTGGTGGGCGACCACCACGTCCACTCCGTCTACAGCCATGACGCGAAGTACACCTTCTCCCAGCAGGCCCGGGCCGCCGCCCGGTACGGCCTCGACTGGATGGTGTTCAACGAGCACTCCAACTTCGGACACGCCTCCTACGGCGCCGCACTGGAGCACAAGGAGATCCTCAAGGCCCGCGCCGCGAACCCGCGCCAGCTGATCTTCCAGGGCCTGGAGTGGTACATCCCGGCCGCCGAGCACTGCACGGTGTTCGCCGCCCCCGGCCCGCACGAGGTCGACCTGCTCACGCGGTTCGAGCTCGCCTACGACGGCAAGCTGCTGGGCTACACCGAGGGCGCCGCCGGCGCGGCCGACACCGCCCGCAACGAGGCGCACGCCGTCAAGGCCGTCAGATGGCTGGCCGAGCAGCGCCGCACCGGCTACGTCGACGACGTCCTCGTCCTCGCCAACCACCCGCTGCGCCTCGGCATCGACTCCCCGCACGAGATGCGGGGCTGGCGCGACGCGGCCCCCGAGATCATGATCGGCATGGAGGGGGCGCCGGGCGCCCAGGGCGCGGCGATCCCCGGCTGGCGCGGTGCCACGTCCATCCGCGGCGAGTACGAGAACAAGCCGTCCGCCCAGTCCTGGGCGGGCTACCCGGCGGACGCCTACCTCACGTACGGCGGCTTCGACTGGGCCACCGCGACCGTCGGCGGCCTGTGGGACTCGATGCTGGCCGAGGGCAGGCTGTTCTCGGTCACCACCAACTCCGACAACCATCGCACCGTCTTCGACACCTGGAAGAACGGCGACTGGCCCGCCGGACAGAACTTCGACAACACCGGCAGGCTGCCCGATCCGGTGAACACCGACACCCCGCAGGCCGGCAGCGACTTCTGGCCGGGGCAGTTCAGCCGCACCCACGTCGGCGTGACCCGCTACGGCTACCGCGCGGTGATGACGGGCCTGCGCGAGGGCCGGGTCTGGCTGGACCACGGGCATCTGCTCGACGGCCTGGAGGTCCGGCTGCGGCGGGAGCACAGCAACGGGCGGGGCGTCACGCTCGGCGGCCGGCTCCGGGTACGCAAGGGCGAGAAGCTCACACTGGAGATCACCGTCACCAGTGCCTCCCGCCCCAACCCCCAGGGAATCCTGCCGCAGTTGGCACACGTGGACGTGATCCGGGGCGCGGTGCGCGGTGCGGTGTCCGACCGCGACACCTGGCGGGCTCCCGACACGAAGGTCGTCCGCACGACGGACGTGAGCGGCCGCAAGGGGACCTACACCCTGCGCGTCCCGGTATCGGTGGGCGACGAGTCCTGCTACCTCCGGCTGCGCGGCAGCGACGGCAACCGGAACGGAACCGGTTACCTTGGCGCTTCCGTGGACCCGCACGGCCCGATCCCCCACGAGCCGGGCAACGGCGACCCGTGGGCCGACACCTGGTTCTACTCCAACCCGATCTTCGTGGACGTCGTCGGCTGAAGGTCTTTCAGGGACGTGGGGAACCGCGCGACCGGCCACAGCCGGCCCGCGGTTCCCCACACGTCAGCCCCCACGACGTCAGCCCTACGGCGCTACGGGGAACACCTCACGCATAGAAACGCGACAGGCTCTGAAGCACCGCCGCAGGCTTCGCGCCCCCCTCGATCTCGATCGCCCCGTCGACGGTGATCTGGGCCCCGCCCGGCACGTCCTCGACCTCGGTCAGCTTGGCCACCAGGCGGATACGCGAGCCGACCTTGACCGGCGAGGGGAAACGGACCTTGTTCAGCCCGTAGTTGACCTTGGTCGTGACGCCCTGGACGTCCAGCAGCTCGGTGAAGAGCGGGATGAACAGCGAGAGTGTCAGGTACCCATGGGCGATCGGCGCTCCGAAGGGCCCGGTGGCCGCCCGCTCGGGATCCACATGGATCCACTGGTGGTCCCCGGTCGCGTCGGCGAACGTGTCGATGCGCTCCTGGGTGACCTCGATCCACTCGCTGGTGCCCAGATCGCTGCCGGCCAGCTTCTTCAGTTCGTCGAGACCGTTGACGGTGATGCTCATATTCCGTTCCTCACAGGAGAGTTCACAGGAGAGTTGTTCAGGAGTCGGTGCCGAACCGGGAGCGCACCCGGGACTTCAGGAGCTTTCCGGAGGCGGTGCGCGGGAGTTCGTCCGCCACCACCACCGACTTGGGGATCTTGTACTTGGCGAGCCGCCCGGACAGCGAGGCCAGCACCTCGTCGGGGTCGAGCGAAGCGCCCTCGCGGGGCACGACGACCGCGCGCGGCACCTCGCCCCACTTGTCGTCGGACACGCCGATGACCGCGCACTCCACGATGTCGGGGTGGGCGAGCAGCAGATCCTCGATCTCGGCGGGGTAGATGTTCTCCCCACCGGAGATGATCATGTCCTTGATGCGGTCGACGATATGCACGTAACCGTCTTCGTCGACCCGGGCCGCGTCCCCGCTGCGGAACCAGCCGTCGGCGAAGGAGGCGGCCGTCTCCTCGGGCAGGCCCCAGTAGCCGGGCATGACGTGGGGCCCGCGGACGACGACCTCGCCGGTCTCGCCGACCTCGACGGGTGTGAGGTCGGGGCGCAGCACGCGTACGTCGCTGAAGAAGTGCGGGACGCCGGCCGAGCCCGCCTTGCTGACCGCGTGCTCGGCGTCCAGGAACAGCGTGCCGGGGGACGCCTCGGTCATGCCGTAGCCCTGGAGGAAGGTGAGCCCGCGTTCCTGGTAGGCGGCGATCAGCGGCGTCGACACCGGGGAGCCGCCGCAGGTCAGGATCCGCAGACTGGACAGATCCGCGGCCGCCCAGCGCGGGTGCCGGGCGATCTGCTCGAACATCGTCGGCACCCCGAACATGAAGGTGATCCGATGCCGCTCGATCAGGCCGAAGGTGGCCTCCGGGTCGAAGGCGTCGACCAGGACGCAGCAGCCGCCCTTGAGAAGCACCGGCAGGGTGAGCATGTTCAGGCCGGCCGTGTGGAACAACGGCGCGGAGACCAGGGCGCGTTCGTCGGCGGTCAGATCGGTGTCGACGAGGACGTTGACCGCGTTCCAGGTGAGGTTGCCGTGCGTGAGCATGGCGCCCTTGGGGCGGCCGGTCGTGCCCGAGGTGTACATGATGATGCAGGTGTCGTCGGGGGTGACCGGCGTGTCGATCGGCTCGTCGGAGGCGGCGGCCAGCTCCCCCTCGTATTCGGCGCCGACCTCGAGGTACGTCCGGACGTCCGTGTTCCCGGGCAGTCCGGCGACCAGGCCGGCGTGCGTAGGGCCGTAGACGAGGGCCTTGGCGCCGGAGTCGGCGAGCTGGTAGGCGATCTCTGGGCCGGCGAGGCGGGTGTTGAGGGGGACGAACACCGCGCCGAGGGTGCCGGCGGCGAACAGGGTCTCCAGGTAGGAGGGGTGGTTCGGGCCCAGGTAGGCGATGCGGTCGCCGCGCCGCACACCCCGGGCGCGCAGGGCGTGGGCCAGGCGCGTGGTGCGTGTATACAGTGTGCGATAGTCCGTCGACTGCTCACCGTGGACCAGCGCGGTGCGGTGCGGGGTCTTACGGGCCCGGCGTGCGGGCCACGACCCCAATCCCTCGTTGCGCATCTTCCACGCCCCTTACGGTGTGGTCAGCCCGAGCAGACGGGCGGCGTTCTCCTTGAGGATCTTCGGCTTCACCTCGTCCTTGATCGTCAGCTTGTCGAAGTCGGCGAGCCAGCGGTCGGGGGTGAGGACGGGGAAGTCGGAGCCGAAGAGGACCTTGTCCTTCAGCAGCGTGTTGGCGTACTGCACGAGCTGCGGCGGGAAGTACTTCGGCGACCAGCCGGACAGGTCGATGTGCACGCCCGGCTTGTGCGTGGCGACGGCGAGAGCCTCGTCCTGCCAGGGAAACGACGGATGCGCCAGGATGATCTTGAGGTGCGGGAAGTCGGCCGCCACGTCGTCCACGTGCAGCGGGTTGGAGTACTTGAGCCTGATCCCGCCGCCGCCCGGCACTCCCGCGCCGATGCCCGTCTGACCGGTGTGGAACAGGGCGATGGTCCCCGTCTCCTCGATCACCTCGTACAGGTCGTACGCCACCGATCGGTCGTTGGGGAAGAAGCCCTGGATGCTGGGGTGGAACTTGAAGCCCTTCACCCCGTACTCCTCGACCAGGCGCCGGGCCTGCTTCACGCCCGCTTTCCCCCGGAAGGGGTCGATGGAGGCGAACGGGATGAGAACGTCGGCGTTGGCGGCGGCGGCCTCGGCGACCTCCTCGTTCGGGACCGGCGCCGTGCCGGTCGCCGACTCGGCGTCCACCGTGAAGATCACGGCGGCCATCTTCCGCTCCCGGTAGTAGCGGGCCGTCTCCTCCAGGGTGGGCTTCCGCTTGCCCTCGACCTTGAAGTAGGCGGAGGAGGCGTCGTGCAGGTCGTCGTCCAGCGAGGAGTGGCCCTTGGAGGACACCTCGGCGTGGGTGTGGACGTCGATCGCGACCAGTTCGTCGACGTTCATGGAGGGGGTCGCGGCGGGGGTCGTGGAGGGGCTCATCACGCCTCCGGGAACTTGGGGGCCGGGATGCCGACCGTCTGGAGCTCGGCACCGACCGAGGTGGGGAAGACGTCGGCCAGGGTCTCGGGCGTCCAGCCGCCGTCGGCGTAGGCCGCGCGGATCTCCTGCGGATGCGACCAGAGTGCCACCTTGTCGCCGCCGACGCCGATGGCCTGGCCGGTGATGCCCCGGGCGGCCTCGGAGGCCAGGAAGGGCACCAGGGCCGCGCAGTCCTCGGGGGTGCCGAAGCCCTCGCCCTTGCGCAGGAAGTCCGGGAACGGCTCGCCGTTCTTCAGGGCCTCGACGTAGGGGGCGAAGGCGGGGATGGTCTCGGTCATCGCGGTCGCGGCGACCGGGACGATCACGTTGACGGTGATGCCCGCGCGCCCCAGCTCCATGGACCAGGTGCGGGCGAAGGCGGCGATGCCGGCCTTGGCGGCCGCGTAGTTCGTCTGGCCGAAGTTGCCCCGCTGGCCGGCCGGGGAGCCGACCAGGATCAGCGTGCCGCCCTCGCCCTGCTCGCGCATCCGTACGGCGGCGGCTCGGGCGCAGGTGAAGGTGCCCTTGAGGTGGGTGGCGATCACCGCGTCGAAGTCGTCGTCGGTCATCTTCCACAGCACCTTGTCGCGCAGGATGCCCGCGTTGGTGACCAGGATGTCGAGCCGGCCGAACTCCTCCACGGCACGGTTCACCAGCCGGTCGGCGGCCTCCGTCGTACCGACCGGGACCACCTCGGCGACCGCCGTGCCGCCGGCCTCGACGAGGGACTTCACGGCCTGCTCGGCCACGGCCTCGTCGACGTCGTTGACGACCACGGACGCGCCGCGGGCGGCCAGGGCATGGGCGTAGGCGAGGCCGAGGCCCCGGCCGCTGCCGGTGACGACGGCGACCTTGCCGGTGAGATCGATGCTGGGCACGACGGTGTCCCTTCACATGGGGTGCGCGGGGGGTGCGCGGGGTGCTGACTACGAGATCGAAGCTAAGAGCAATAATTGTTGTCGTCAATAGTTGTTGTCGTCCTACGGGTGCGTCATGCTGGAATCTGTACGTCGAACCACCCCGGAAGGGGACCGAGCCCAGGGAGCCCGCCATCGCCCGCCAGGACAACGCAAGTAACGCCGCCCCGATCGACGCGGACGAGCCGTGGATGCGCGGGCTGCACGCGGACACGGGTTACCTGCTGTACCGCCTGGGACTGCGCTCGGGTCAGCTGTTCAACACGTTCCTCCAGGAGTCGGGGGTGCGGCTGCGCCACTACGCGGTGCTGCGCTTCCTCGCCACCTCCGAGGGCGTCCTCCAGCGGGAGCTGAGCGCACGGCTCGGCTATGACCCCAGCGCGATCGTCGGCCTGGTCGACGACCTGGAGAAGCTGGGCTTCGCCGAGCGCCGCCCGGCACCGGACGACCGCCGCAGCCGGATCGTCGCCCTCACCGAGGACGGCCGCGCGTTCCTGCGCGGCACCGACGAGGCGGGCCTGCGGGTGACGAACGAACTGCTGGACCCCCTCGACCCGGCCGAACGCGAGACGCTGCACACCCTGCTGCGGCGGATCGCCGAGGACGGACTCGCCTGATGCCGTGAGGAGTACCCGATGGACCAGGGCGTCCTCGCCGTGACCGCCCGCTCCGCGCCCGGCCGGCTGCTGGCCGTGCTCGCCGCGTTCGACCACACGCACCCCGCGCTGTCCCTGACCGACATCAGTCGCCGCGCCGGCCTGACCCTCACCACCGCGCACCGGCTGGTGAGCGCGCTGACCGAGTGGGGCGCCCTGGAGCGGGATCCGTCCGGCGTGTACCACGTGGGGCTGCGGCTGTGGGAGGTCGCGGCACTGGCGCCGCGCGGCCTGGCACTGCGACAGGTCGCGCTGCCGTTCCTGGAGGACCTGTACGAAGCCACGCACGAGAACGTGCAGTTGGCGGTGCGGGACGGGTCCGAGGTCGTCTACACCGAGTGGCTGTCGGGGCGTTCGGCGGTCGGTGTGCACATCCGGGTGGGCGCCCGTTGGCCGTTGCACGTCACCGGCGTGGGGCTCGCGCTGCTGGCGCACAGCGACTTCGAGCTCCAAGAGACCTACTGCGCCGGGCCGTTGGCCTCCTACACCGCCCACACCATCACCGATCCGGTGCGGTTGCGCCGGGTACTGGCCGAAGTCCGGCGGGCGGGCGTCGCGGTGAGCAGCCGTCAGGTCACCGACGACGCCCTGTCGGTGGCCGCCCCGGTGCGCGGGCCGGGCGGTGCGGTGACGGCCGCCGTGTCGGTCGTCGTCCCGCACGCCGACGCGCAGGTACCGGTGCTGGCACCGGCCGTACGTATCGCGGCCCGCGGGATCTCCCGGGCCCTGGGCTGGCAGCCGGAGTGACCGCCGGGAGACCGGAGTCCGTCGTCGCCGGGGCTCGCCGTCACGGGCCGGGCACCGCTTCGGAGAGCCGATCTCGGCCCGCGCGGCCTATCCCGGCGTTCCGGCCGTGTTGAAGTTGACGAACCCGGCCACCTCGACGGCGCTCGCCCCGACCAGCGGGCTGTCCGCCCCCTTGAGGGCGATCTCCGGGAGCCGGTGGGCCTGTCGAGGGCTCGCGACGACCATGGCCCACGCGGCGTTGAAGCCGTCGGGGCACAGGGGTTTCTCCTCCGCCGCGAGCACCCTGGTGCCCGTCTCGCGCACACCGAGCCTCAGCGCTCCCAGCTCGCGCAGGGCGTCCGGGTCGTGCCCCCTGGAAGCCACCACGCACCAGCCGGACGGCTCCGTCCTGCCCACCGCCTCCACCAGGCTCCGCTCACTGCCGGGGCCCACCAGTGTGATGTCCGGCAGGACCAGGGCGACCCGCCCCTCGGCGAGCGGCAGGGCGGTGCGTATGGCCCCGCTGAGGTTGTCCTCCAGGGAATCGTCCTGGTACACGAAGACCATGCTGAAGTCTCGGGCATAGCTCGCGAGATGACCGACGACATCCAGCTTGTGTGTCCTGAAGACCACGACCAGCCGGACCCTCAGCCCGGACCTGGCGAGCTCCACGACCGCCTCCAGGCTCCGGTCGATCACGCAGACACCGGGCGCCAGGCTGTGCAACTCCTTGGAGTACGGAGCGCCGAAGCGTACCCCGTAGCCCGCGCAGGGGAGGATGACGGTGACATCGGGGGATGACGTACTCACTCGTGGCCTCCCGGCTCGCCGTCCCGCTTCAGCGCAGTTCGGCCTCGATGAGATCGACGGCCCGACGCGCCCCGCCCTCCTGGGCCATCCGCTCCCTGAGCCGGCCCAGGCGATCGGCGACCTCGGGGTCCTCGACCAGCCCGGTCACCGCCGTGCGCAGCGCCTCGCCGGTCACCTCCTCGGCGGCGATCTCGCGGGCGACGCCGAGTTCCCGCAGGGTCTGGGAGTTGAGGAACTGGTCGGCGCCCCTGGGGATGGTGACCATGGGCACCTCGCAGCTCAGCGCCTCCAGGACGGCCCCCATGCCGCCCCGGCTGATGAAGGCGTCCGCCTGGCGCAGGATGGCCAGCTGGGGGATCCGGCCGTGCACCTCGAAGTTGGCCGGCACCTTGTCCAGAGCGGCCCGGTCGGCGTCCCGCCAGACATGCAGCACCACGTGCCAGCCGGGCAGGTTCCCGAACGCCTCGACGCAGTTGTCGAAGAAGCCGGGTTCGTCCGAGTACGAGGTGCCGAGGGTGATGAGCAGCAGCCGGTCGGTCGCGGCGACCCCTGGCGGACGCTGCCACCGCCCTTGGTGGGACCGGTCTCCCAGGCACGCCCCGACGAACGTGTGAACGGCGGGGTCGATCCTGTCGGCGTGCGGCTGGAGGAACCGGGGGATGAGCCCGAGGGAGCGGTCCGGCCGGTTCGCGAACGTGTAGACGTCCATGTCGGAGAAACCGTGCCGGTCCAGCCAGTCGCGATAGCGCCGTTCATGGGCCTCGTGACGGGGGTCGGGCCGGGAGTTCCGGGCGGCCTCGGCCCGCTCTTCCTCCGTGGGTTCCCAGTCCGACATCTGGGCAAGCATCACGGCGGGCACACCCCACTGGCGGGCGAGGATGCGCGCGTAGGGGGTGAGCCAGTCGTACAGAACGAGGTCCGGCCGGTCGTCCGCGTAGGCGGAGGCGAGCTGCGGGAGGGCCTGCATGCTGTCCGCAAGACCGGCCTCCATACAGCCGACCGGCCCCTTGTTCAGCCAGTCCCCCGTGTCCATACCCAATACGCAGCGGTACGGCCGGGGTTCCGCCCCCACCGAGAGGACGAGGTCCGCGTACTTTTCGGGTATGGCATAGGTAACTCGATGGCCACGGGTGACGAGCTCCCTGATGACTTCCAGGCTCGTATAAATGTGGCCAGGCGCCGCCGCATTGAACATAGCAATGCGGGGTGGCCTTCCCAACCGCGATAAAAACATGCCGACATGCTAATCAGCGACATGCCCGGGCGGCAAGGGTGCAATCCCCCAATCCGCCTGTCCCACATGCGACTTGACCAGAAAGTGAACGGACTATTGTGCCACCGCGCAGAGCAGTCAAAACCGACGTCCATCGTCGAATAAATTCGACAACGACAGAGCTCATGACTGCTGTTAGAGTCTCCGATCGGCATCCGGAATGAGGGGCGGAGTGTGATGGGGACCGGGGACGCACTGATATCCGCCCAGGGCCTGGTGAAGCGTTATGGCGATTCCCTGGCGGTCGACGACATCCACTTCGAAGTCCGGGCCGGCGAGGTCTTCTCGCTGCTGGGGCCCAACGGCGCGGGAAAAAGTTCCACGATGCGTATGCTCTGCGGCACTTCCACACCCAGCGGTGGAAGCCTGCGCATCCTCGGTATGAATCCCGTGAAGGACGGCCCCGCGATCCGGGCACGGTTGGGCGTCGTACCGCAGAAGGACAGTCTCGACCGCGAACTGACGGTGCTGGAGAACCTGACGACGTATGCCCGGCTCTTCGGGATGAGCCGGAGAGCCGCCCGGAATCGCTCCATGGAACTCCTGGAGTTCGTCCGGCTCACCGACCGGGCGAAAGACCTCATCGATTCGCTGTCGGGCGGGATGATGCGCCGACTGGCCATCGCCCGTGCTCTGGTGAACGAGCCGGACATCGTCCTGCTGGACGAGCCCACCACCGGGCTGGACCCCCAGGCCCGCCATCTGTTGTGGGACCGGCTGCGGGAGCTGAAGCGCAACGGCGCGACCGTGGTGCTCACCACCCACTACATGGACGAGGCCGAGCAGCTGAGCGACCGCATCATGATCGTGGACCGGGGACGGATCGTGGCCATCGGCACACCCGGGCAGCTGCTGCGGACCCATGGGACGCCCGAGGTCGTCGAACTGCGCTACGACGACGGCTTCGACACCTCACACCTGCCGGCGCTCGGGTCGCTGGCGGAGCGGGTCGAGGTCCTGGGGAGCCGGGTGCTTCTCTACGTGAAGAACGCCGAGGAGACGGTGGCCACGGTCCACCGCGCAGGCCTGCGGCCGAGCGGGACACTCGAGCGCAGGTGCACCCTGGAAGACGTCTTCCTGCGCCTGACCGGGCGCTCACTCGTGGAGTAGCGGCGATGCTGAACGGAACACTGCGTGTCGCGCGTTTCCACCTCACGCTCTACCGCAGGACCTGGCGTGCCGGCATCTTCACCGGCTTCCTCATGCCGCTGCTGTACCTGGGCGTCGTCGGGATCGGAGCGGGCGGCTATGTGGAACAGGAGGTCGAGGGCCTCACCTTCGTCCGGTTCCTGGCGCCCGGTCTCCTGGCCGTCGTCGCCTTCCAGACGGCCGCGGAGGAGACGGGCTTCCCCCTCTACGCCGCGATCCGGCTGACCAACCGCTACCAGCGGATGCTCACGGCTCCCCTCAGCCTGGGTCAGGTACTGGCGGGCCACCTGCTCTTCATCACCATCCGGGCGGCCGTGTCGGCCGTGGTCTTCTGCGCGGTGGCCGCACTGCTCGGTGTGTTCGACAGCTGGCTGTGCCTGCTGCTGGTGCCGGTGGCCATGCTGCTGGCGCTGGCGGCGGCGGCACCCCTCTTCGCCTTCACCGGCCGGCTCACCAGTTCGGCCAACCTCATGACCGTGTCCCGGCTGGTGGTACTGCCGCTGTCGATGTTCTCCGGGGTGTTCTTCCCGGTCGGAGACCTTCCGGCCGCCGTACAGCCACTGGTTCGGATCTCTCCCCTGTGGCACGGAGTCGAGCTCTGCCGCGGCATCGCCGGCGAGTTCACGACCGGCTCCGGCCCGGCGCCGCTGTCCCTCGCCGGCCACCTGGCGGTCCTTGTGCTGTGGGCGGCGGCCGGCTTCGCCCTGACGCTGCTGGTGTTCCGACGCCACCTCGCCGACTGACCGCATCCGTCCAGAACTGGAGGTTGCCGCCCATGCCGAGCTCCGCGACAGCGGGCGCGAAGTTCCACCGCTCCAGCACCTTCGTGTTGCGGGGGCTGATGCTGAACCGCCGTGCCTGGCCCAACTTCGTCTCCACGCTTCTGGAGCCGGTGATCCTGCTCCTCGCCCTCGGCATGGGCATGGGCCGGCTGATCGGCGAGGTCACCGTCGACGGCCGGATCATGAGCTACGAGCAGTTCGTCGCCCCGGCCATGCTGGCCACGGCAGCGGTCTCCGGCGTGGTCAACGAGACCACCTACTCCTTCTACGCCAAACTCAGCCAGCGGCTCTACGAGGGCTATCTGGCCACTCCGCTGACGGTCGGTGAACTGGCCGCGGGCGAGACCGCCTGGGCGCTGCTGTGCGGCGGGATCTACTCGTCGGCGTTCCTGGTCTCCATGGCGGCCTTCGGCCTGGCACCCTCGTGGTGGATTCTTCTGGCGCTGCCCGGTGCCGCACTGATCAGCCTCGCCTTCGCGGCCGTCAGCATGGCCGCGACCACGTTCATGCGCCGGTGGGAGGACTTCGAGCAGGTCAGCATCTGGATGTTCGTGATGACCATGTGCTCGGGAACGGTCTTTCCCATCGAGGCCTACCCGGGCTGGGGACAGGTGATCGTACGGCTCACCCCCCTCTACCAGGGAGTCGAACTGCTGCGGGACCTGTCCGCCGGCCGCCTCACCCCGGGGACGGCGGGCCACGTCTGCTATCTGCTGGCCATGTCCGTGGCCGGATTCATGCTCGCCCGGCGCCGGTTGAGCCGGCTGCTGGCCAACTGATCGCCTGTCAGGGCCGGACGGCGAAGAGATCAGGAGATGCGTCATGTTCGTGCTCGAGCGCTCCGGCCCTTTGCAGTCGGGGCTGTGCCAGGTGGAGTGGATGCACACCGTGTGCGAGGGGTGGGAGCCGTTCCCGGGTCCTCGCGTCGACGTGGACCTTCCCGACTCCGTCGGCGAGCGGCGGATCGAGGAGGCTGTCGCCCTCCTCGTCGCCCGTCACGAGGTTCTGCGCACCACCTTCGCCAGGGACGAGCGCGGTCACGCGGTACAGCACGTGTGGCGCCCGGAGCGGGTACGGCTCCGGGCGCCGGACGACTCCCTGCGGGCACCGTTCCGCATCGAGGAGGAGTGGCCCCTCAGGGCCGCCGTCACACAACAGAGCGACGGGCGGAAGCAGTTGACTCTGGTGATGGCCCATATCGCCGTCGACGCCTGGTCGATGGACATCCTCGAGCGGGATCTGCGGACCATCCTCGACGCGATCGCGCGCGGTGACCGGCCGGAGCTGCCTCCCGTGGTCCACCACCCCGTCGACCAGGCACGACTGGAACGATCGGAGCGCATGCGGGCTGTCCGGACGCGGAACCTGCGCTTCTGGGAAGAGGAGTTCCGGCGCATGCCGAGCGGGGTGTTCGCCGTCCCGGTGATCCCTGCGGACGTCGGCTACCACCACGTCGTCCGGGACTCGACGGCGCTCGGCCCCGCACTCACCCGCATCAGGCGGCGACTGCCGGTGCCCTCCGTGTTCCTCGCGGCAACGGCCCTGGCCGTGTCCGCGGTGTCCGGGCAGGACCGTATCGCGCTCGCCACCTCGTGGTCGTCCCGGGCGAGCAAGCCCACGCGGCAGATGATGGGTTCTGTCATGAGGGACCTCGTTCTGGCCCTCGACGTACCCCGCGACGGCCGGTTCCTGGATGTGGCGCGGTCGGCGGTGCAGGCCAGTCTGCGGGCCGCGAGACGAAGCGACTTCGACGTCCTGGAGCTGCTGGAGGCCGAGGCGCGGGCGGGGCGCCGCAGAGGGGCGCGCACCCACCCGGGAGTGTTCGTCAACTTCCACTACGACACGCAGGCGGCGGGCGCGGACAGCGACGCCGACGCGCCGCCCGCCCTCTCCCCGCTGCTCGCCGGTGGCCACACGGAGTACACGCACATTCCGCCGGCGCCTTCCCGGGCCGAGCCGCACGTCCTGTACGTGTCGGCGGCTCCCGGTCCCGGGGGCCGTCCACGGCTCTTCCTGTCCGCCAACGAAGCCGTACTGACCGCGAACGGTGCCCGCGACCTACTGCTGCTGATCGAGCGCGTCCTGGTCCGGTTCGCCGACGATCCCGGTCTCGACTGCGCTCCGTTCCTGCCGAACCCCGGCTCCCGGGACGGCGGGTGGGTGACGATCGACGGGTCCTGGGCCGATCTCCGACTGATCGAGAGGGCTCTGCGGGAACACCCGGGGGTCACCGGGGCCCGGGCCTTCACCGATGACGGCGGTTCGCTGTGTGCCGCCGTCACCGTCACCGGTCCGGACACCGATGCCCTCGCGCTGCGCGGATTCCTGCTCGCCAAGGTGGGGCCGCGGCACGCCCTGGTCGTACCGGACCGCTTCCTGGTCGACGGCGAACCCGCCGGGGACGGCTTCGGATCCGAGCGCCGCTCCGCCTGCCCGGCCACGGACCGGGAACAGGCCCTGCACGATGCCGTGGTCCGGGCCAACGGCCTGGAGGAGGCGAGCATGCACGACGGGTACGTGGAGGCGGGCGGACGCCTGGCGGGCGTACCCGACGTGCTGGAACGGCTCGCCCGGCAGGGGCTCACCGGGCTGCGGTTCGACGACTTCCGGCTGCCCTGCGACCTTTCCGCGCTGGCGGCACGCCTGTCCTCGTAGAGCGCGTCACCGCCGGGCACACCGAGCGCCGCTGATCATCGCGACCGGGGCGCCTTCCGGTAGAGCGTCCCGTCCAGGACGAGGAAGTCCAGGTCCATGGAGCGGAACGCCGCGAGGGCGTCGGCTGCGCTGTTGACGATGGGCTCGCCCTTGTCGTTGAAGGACGTGTTGAGGAGTACCGGAGGCGCTCCGCGATCGGCGAGGCGCGCCAGCAGCGCCTCGACCACCGGGGCCGCACCGGGAGCCAGGACCTGCGGGCGGGTGGTGCCGTCGACGTGCACGACACCGGGAGCGACCCGCCGAGCCTCGTCGGTGACGCGGGCCGCGCCGAGCATGTAGCGGCTGAGGTGCTCCTGCCGTTCCCACAGTCTGCTGCCGTACTCGGGGGTGGTGACGCCGGCGAACGGGCGCCACTGCTCGCGGTGCTTGATCCGGTTGACCCGGGTGGACACCTCCACCGAGTCCGGCACCGCGAGGATGGAGCGGTGGCACAGGGCGCGCGGGCCGATCTCGGCCCTTCCCTGGGCGACCGCGCCCACCTGTCCGTCGAGCAGGAGGTCCGTGACCTGATCCGGGTCGAAGTCGGTCCGGAGCAGACCGGACACCTCCGTGTCCGCCACGCCGTGTGCCCGGACGTCCTCGCCCAGATAGGGACTCATCGCCTCGCCCGGCCGACTCGGGGGACACACCGTCCACGCGGCGCCCAGAGCCACTCCGGCGTCGTGCGGGACGGGCGGGACGAACACGGCTCCCGGCAGTATGCCGTTGGCGCTGCAATTGAGTGCCACGCCTCCGGCCAGACAGAGTTCCGGCACGCCCGTCAGTTGTCGGGCCGTGGCGGCGAGGGACGTCACCGCGTCCTCGATCAGGCGCTGCGCGGTGTAGGCGACGAGCACGGCCGCCGGGTCCTCGGTCAGCCGGTGCGCCGGGACGCCGGGTCCGTCGGCCCCGGCGAGCTTGGCGTAGAGATCACGCCAGGAGGACACCGTGGCTCCGTAGTGGCGCCCGATCTCGTCGATCGTCGCGCTGTCGCGGCTCTCCGGCAGCGGGGGGATCGCCGGCCGGAGGTCACCGCCGTCGGTGTCGACCAGTGTCTCCACGGAAAGCCCCAGCGCCCGTCCGTAGGCGGCCAGCCCCATGGTCTTGCCGGCGTTCAGGTGGTGGAAGCCGAGCCACTCCGAGGCGCCGTCGTACGCGTACCCCAGGGAGGCGGTGCGCGGCCAGTCGCGCTTCGGTTCGGGCTCGCGGCCGTAGGAGAACGACCAGATACTGGTCGACTCGTTCTCGCCGTTTCCGTCGATGACCAGTACGCCCGCCTCGGAGAACGGCGAAGCGTAGAAGGCGGACGCGGCATGCGCCCGGTGATGGGGGACGCGGACGATCTCGGGAAGCCGTCCGGGGAAGTCGAGGCCGGTGGCGTGCGTGGCCAGCTCGCGCTCGTCCGCGAAGAACCCTGGGAACATCTGGTCGATGTTCCAGCCGATGGCGATCACGTCGACGTCGTCGATCGTGATTCCCGCCTGCTCGAGACAGAACCGCGCGGCCCCGACGGGTTTGTTGAAACCGTCACCGATCGCATGGCGGACTCTGTTGTGGCGCTCCTGCTCGGAGTAGGCGATGACGTTTCCGCCGCCGTCCACGATGCAGGCGGCCGCGTCGTGCCAGCCGGCGGGTGGGGCGTTCACACCAAGGATCCACATCTCGGTTCTCCCATGGCTCGTCGGAGGGGAACAGGGGGTTGTGACCCGGGAACCGGAGCCGTTCGCTCATTCCCGGGCGAGCACCTGGCTCGGCGGTCGCAGCAGCGCGAGCGCGCGCAAGCTGCACGGCCGCAGGAAGTCACCGGCGACGAAGCCCTCCACACCCTGCTGCCGCAATCGGGCGAGAACCACGGGGACGCGCCTCAGCAGGCCGCCGGCCTCCACATAGCTGAGGGACATGTCCACGCCGTCAAGGTCGTTGGCCGCCTCCACCGACGCCCTGACGGCTCGTTCCACCGCGTTCTCCACGGCCTCCCGGGCGATCCGCTCCCGGGCCCCGGCGCGCTCCGAGACGACGACGCGCTCGGGCACCAGCAGGGCACGCCGGAAGTCCAGGTGCGCCAGGAGGAACTCGCGGAGTTCGGCCGACGTCGGGCCCCCGGGACGGGTGTCGACGTAGGCGGCCGTCGTCCCGTCCGGCTCCACGCGCGCACTCGCGGTGGCCACCCCCTCATGGCTGCGCAGAATGTCCTCGGTGAGCCCGCGGTGGAACCACGATCCCCCGCGGGAGATCCAGCCCTCGCCGACGGGCCGTGGCGTCAGACCGCTCGCCCGCCGTGCCTCGGCCGCCGACAGGTCGCCGGCCGACGCGAGTTCCACGAGGATCGCCTCGATACCCCGGGTGATGCCGACGACCTCGGGCTCGGCGAGGATCGCCTCGTGCGCCGCGAGGAAGATCTCGGGGCAGCCCCGCTCTCCCACGGACAGGGACATGTACAGGTTGAAGTCGTCGTAGTGTTCCTCGGGTCCCGTCTCCACCGTCACCGAACTGCCGCGGAGCAGCCCCCGCAGATCGGCGGCGGCCGGTTCGGGCGCCGGACGGGACCATGCCGCGTCCGGGTCGGGCCCGAGGTTCACGAAGAGGGCGGATCGGCGCCATGTGCCGCGCTGACGGTTGATCAAGGAGTCCGCCTGCAAGAGGGCGTAGACATCGTATTGACTGTGCCGCGCGCACAGCCGCATCGCCTCGTGGGTCCTGTGCACGGCCTCTTCGAAGGAGGGGGCGTCCGAGAGGTCGATGTTCAGGATGATGTCCCGCATCACCGACGCGACGAGTCTCCTCGTACGCTCGGGCTCGCGTGCCGGCCAGGTGTACGACACAGGGATGACCGGCTGCCGGCAGACGGCGGCGAGGCAGACGGTCAGAGCCGTGAGGAATACCGGCGCCAGCGGCAGACGGTGCTTGCGGTGAATGACGTGGAGGGCCTCCCCGAGCGCCGGCGACAGCAGTCGCGCCCTCGTGTAGCGGACCCGCTCCGGTATGACGGCGGTGGGGAAGACACCCGCCGGTGCGGCGGAGATGACGCTCCGCCAGTGTTCGAGACACCTGCCGTCGTCGGCGGCCGCTTCCGCCAGGGCATGGTCGAGCGGCTGGCATTCGACGGGCGGAAGCGCCACGGGTCGGCCTGACGCCGCCGCCAGCAGGACCTCGGTGAGCTCTTCGCGAAGGACCTCCTGTCCCCGGTAGTCGATCGCGATGTGGGCGATGACCAGCAGGAGTTGCCGACGCCCCTCGTCCCGCAGGATCACAGCGGCCCGCAGGGGCATCGCGGTGAACACGTCGAACGGGGCATCGCAGAAGGCGTCCAGTCCCGCGGTCCGGGGGTGGTCACCGGAGAGGTCGAACCGCCGCAGGGGGACGGGAGCCGGAGGCCGGACCAGCTGTGTCGGATCTCCCTTGGCGTCGGCGGGGAAAATCGTCCGCAGCACCTCGTGCCGCTCCACCATGAGGTCGACGGCCCCACCGGCGTCCTCCAAGGGCAGACCGGCGGGCAGATCCAGCCACAGGCACTGACGTGGGTGACGTGCCCTTCCGTGCTTCCGGTAGTACAGCCATTCCTGCTGGGCTATGCCGTACTGGAGGGGGCCGTGCCGGACGGGGGTGTCAGTCATCGTGGTCTCCATGCCTCGTCGCGCGGTCTGCGAGGACGGTGCGAGCGAGGTGCGTGGGTTCGAGGCACCGTAAGGCGTTCGCTCGCCGCGGGGGCCACACGGAGCGACTGCCGACGGCGGCCCCGCGGTGGGCGGGGGCGCCCTCCGCCCGGCCGTCCCGCGGCGGATGTGTCCCCGGCCCACCGGTCGAGCCGCCGGACCACTCGGGCGGGCGCCGCGGGTTCCCCGCGAGGGTCCGCGGCGCGCGGCACACCTCCGGCGCGGCTCCACAGGGGAGGCGTCTCCCGCTCTTGCGCGGCCTCATCCCTGCACAGGTGAGTGAGGCTGTCCCGGCGTGCTCGCGGGAGGGCACCCGATCGTCCACCGTCGCCCGGCACCCGTACGTCCGGACCGGACACTTCCTTGGACCATGGGCTCCACACCTCAGTGAGTTGTCACGGCCGTACAAGATCGAGCGCCATGTAGCCTGACACACTCACGAGGGGCCCACAAGCGCTTTCTACCGTAGGAAACAGACACCGCGGTGAGTGCGGCCGCCCGGCGACACACAGGGGCCCGGTCCGTCCGTGACACTCCCCCACCCGCGTGCGGCGGGCCGTGAGCGGGACGTGATCGCGGCAGGTCGGCGCGAGCACATCCTCACGGAAATCTCAGTCTGCGCAGCACTCTTCCAAAGGATCGCCCCATCTGGAAGGCGCAGGATGCAGGCGCAAAGGTGGACAACTCAGGAAGGCGTGCCGTGGGCGTCTCGCACATATCGAACCGGTCCGAACAGCAGCCGGGGGGCTGGTCCCGGCGCGGGATCCTGGGCGTGCTCGGGGCCGTCCCGGCCGTCGCACTGACGGGGTGCAGCTCCGGGTCGGCGGACGCCTCGGAGAACACGACGACCGGGACCGGGACGTCGGGTTCCGCGTCCACGAAGGCCTCGCCGGCCGCCAAGCAGCCGGTGATCTCAGTCACTCCCGCCGACGGCACCAAGAAGGCGGCCTTCACCAGCCCCGTCGAGGTGACCGTGACCGACGGCACGCTCGCCTCCGTGAAGGTGACGGGCAACGACGGCTCGACGCTCGCGGGCTCCCTCGACGAGGCCGGGACCACGTGGACATCCACGGCCAACCCGTACTCCGGGACGAAGTACACGGTCACCGCCCAGGTGGAGGGCGCCGCCGCGCAGACGGCCACCTTCACCACCAAGTCCCCGGGCGAGACCTTCGTCGGCTACTTCACCCCCGAGGCGAACTCCACCTCCGGCGTGGGCATGCCGGTCTCGATCAACTTCTCGCACGCCGTGTCCGACAAGGCCGCCGTGGAGAAGGCGATCACGGTGACCGCCGAGCCGGCCGTGGAGATCGTCGGGCACTGGTTCAGCGACACCCGGCTGGACTTCCGGCCGAAGACGTACTGGGCGGCCGGCACGACGATCACCCTCGGTCTGCGGTTGAAGGACGTCGAGGGAACGAATGGTGTATACGGTATGCAGTCGAAGGACGTCACGTTCCACATCGGCCGCGCACAGATCAGCACCGTGGATCTGTCCAGCAAGGAGATGGTGGTCGAGCGGGACGGCGCGACCCTGGCCACCTACCCCGTCTCCGGCGGCGACTCCGACCACACCACCTGGTCCGGGATCATGGTGATCAGCGAGCGGTTCAAGCAGACCCGGATGGAGTCCTCCACGGTCGGCCTCGGCGACGAGTACGACATCTCCGACGTCCCGCACGCCCAGCGCCTGACCACCTCCGGCACCTTCATCCACGGCAACTACTGGGCCTCGACCTCGATATTCGGCAGCCGGAACACCAGCCACGGCTGCGTCGGCCTGCACGACACCAAGGGCGCGAACGACAGCTCCGTCGCGGGCTACGAGTTCTACGCGAGTTCGATGCTCGGCGACGTGGTGATCGTCAAGAACTCCGGCGAGAAGACCGTCGACGCGGCCAACGGCCTCAACGGCTGGAACCTCTCCTGGGCGGACTGGACGGCGGGCAGCGCGCTTTAGCACGTTTGCGTGGTTCAAGCCGTGAACTTCCTTTCCACGAAAGGACTTTCCTTGCTTTAAGTCTTGACGGCCTCCGGGACGGAGAGCACATTGGGCCCACTTTGAGAGCGCTCTCAAACACTCTCGAAGTCACCCGCGCCCATCACTCCGTACCCGAGAGGCACCCGCCATGAGTGCAACCTCCGGCATACCCAGACGGCGACGCGCGCTCGTCGCCGTGCTCAGCACCCTCGGCCTGGCCGCCGCCGCCGCGGCGGCCGTCACCCTGCCCGCGAACGCCTCCGCGCCCACGCCCCCGACCGGCTGGACGCAGGTCTTCGTCGACGACTTCACCGGCGCCGCGGGCACCGGGGTGAACACCTCCAACTGGCAGTACAGCACCGGGACTTCGTATCCGGGCGGGCCTGCCAACTGGGGCACCGGCGAGGTCGAGACCATGACCAACAGCACCAGCAACGTCTCGCTCGACGGCAACGGCAACCTGCGCATCACCCCGCTGCGCGACTCCGCGGGCCGCTGGACCTCGGGCCGCATCGAGACCAACCGCACCGACTTCCAGCCCCCGTCCGGCGGCAAGCTGCGGGTGGAGGCCCGCATCCAGATGCCGAACGTGACCGGCACGGCGGCCGAGGGCTACTGGCCCGCGTTCTGGGCGCTCGGCGCGCCCTACCGCGGCAACTACCAGAACTGGCCGGGCGTCGGTGAGCTGGACATCATGGAGAACGTCCAGGGCCTGAACAAGGTCTGGTCGACGATGCACTGCGGCACCAACCCGGGCGGCCCGTGCAACGAGACCACCGGCATCGGCAACTCCGTCGCGTGTCCGAACACCACCTGCCAGTCCGGCTTCCACACCTACAGCATGGAGTGGGACCGCTCGGTGAGCCCCGAGGCGATCCGGTTCTACGTCGACGGCGTCAATTACCACACCGTCACGGCGAACCAGGTCGACGCGACGACATGGACCAACGCGACGAACCACGGCTACTTCGTGATCCTGAACGTCGCGATGGGCGGCGGCTTCCCGGACGCCTTCGGCGGCGGTCTGGACGGCGACACCCAGCCGGGCCACCCGATGGTGGTGGACTATGTGCAGGTGCTCCAGGCCGCGGGCGGTGGGAGCGGTACCACGCCCCCGCCGTCCGGCAGCCGTGACGCCTACGGCACGATCCAGGCCGAGTCGTACGACAGCCACTCCGGCACGGTCGCCGAGACGACCACCGACACGGGCGGCGGCCAGGACATCGGCTCCCTCGCGAACGGCGACTACGCGCTCTACAAGGGCGTCACCTTCGGTTCCACGGCGGCGACCCAGTTCAGCGCACGGGTCGCCAGTGGTGCGGCCGGTGGGGTCAGCGGACTGGTCGAGGTGCGCCTCGACAGCCGTACCGCCACGCCCGTCGGCAGCTTCGCGGTGGCCAACACCGGTGGCTGGCAGTCGTGGCGGACGATCCCGGCGAACATCAGCTCCGTCACCGGCACCCACGACGTCTATCTGACCTTCACCAGCGGCCAGCCGGCGGACTTCGTGAACGTCAACTGGTTCACCTTCGGCCACTGACCGACGGCCGCGCGGCGCTGGGCGGTCGACCTGTGCGCAGAGGTCGACTCCCGGCGCCGCGTGTGCGACGAGCGCGACGCGTTCAGTGGCCGGCCCGCTCCGGTGGCACGAAGCCGCCCGTGAGGTGTGTCCTGGCGGCCTTGCGGAAGGCGGTCACCAGGCGGCCGCGGTCGTCGGCGCGGGTCGCCAGGACGACATGGCTCGGCTCGACGCCGACGAGGGGAACACTGGTGAGGTCGGGACGGAGGGCGAATCCGGAGGCGGCCGCCGACACCAGCACCGTCTGTCCCGCCGCGACGAGTTCGAACTTGTCCTCGACCTCGTCCACGTACGGCCCGTCCGGCACCGGGAGCCCGTCGGGGCGCGGTTCGAGGCGCCAGAACGCGCTCCAGGCAGGGTCCGAGCCCCTCACCCGGGGCATGGGTTCGCCGGCCAGATCGTCGACGGTGACGGACTCCTTGCCGGCCAGCCGGTGGTCGAGGGGGACGACCAGCACACGGGGCTCGTCGTAGAGGACGGTGACGTGCAGCCCGTCCGTCGGGAACGGCAGCCGGGCGACCATGGCGTCCACCCTGCGGTCGAGCAGGGCCTGGCGGGACTCGTGCCACGTCAGGTGCAGGCTGCGGACGTCGGCGTCGGGGTGCCTGCGGCGCAGCTCGCGTACGGCGGGGGTGACGATGATCGCCGTCAGGTAGCCGACGACGATCCGGCTGGGCTCGGCGGCGGCGCGGGCCCGGGCGGTGGCCTCGGCGGCCGAGCCCAGCAGCGCCCTGGCGCGGGGCAGGAACACCTCCCCCGCCTCCGTGAGCCGCGTGCCCCGTGGGGTGCGGTCCAGCAGACGTACGCCCAACTGCTGCTCCAGACGCTGCACTTGGCGGCTCAGCGACGGCTGGGTGAGGTGCAGGGCGTGGGCGGCGCGACCGAAGTGCCCGTGCTCGGCGACGACGGTGAAGTAGCGCACCAGCCGCAGGTCGAGATCGGTCATCTGGGCGGGGACGGGATCGGGTTCGGGTTCGGGTTCTCGGGCACGGTCGGGCATGCGGCAAGGGTATCCGCCCGGTCATAGGCCGGTCGGGCAACAGTGGAGCCTGACCTGGGGTGATGCCTAGAACGTATTGCGCCATGCGGAACAGGCCTTGGACCTGGACGGCTCCCCCTGCCGACGATGGAGCCATCGCCCGGCTCTGGCCCGGCGGCCTTGCCGAAACCCCTTGCCGACATCCCTCGAGGAGTGCACTGTGCGCGTTTTCATCACCGGAGCGACCGGTTTCATCGGTTCCGCCGTCGTCCGGGAGCTCATCGGCGCCGGACACCAGGTCGTGGGTGTCGCCCGCTCGGACGCGGGCGCCGCGTTCCTCGCCTCCGCCGGGGCCGAGGTGTACCGCGGTGACCTCACCGACCCCGACGGGCTGCGGGGCGGGGCGGCCACCGCCGACGGCGTGATCCACCTGGCCTTCCAGCACGACTTCGCGGACTTCGAGGCCTCCGCCCGCACGGAACGGCGGGCCATCGAGAGGCTGGGCGAGGAGCTCTCGGACTCCGGCCGGCCCTTCGTCGTGACCTCCGGCACCGCGGGCCTGCCGCCGGGCCGGGTGGGCACCGAGGACGACGGGTTCGTCGACGACTCGCCCGCGGCGGCGCGGATGCCCAACGAGGCGGCGGCCCTCTCGCTCGCCGAGCGCGGCGTGCGGGTCAGCGCGGTCCGCCTGTCGCCCTCGGTGCACGGCGTGGGCGACCACGGCTTCGTGCCGCGGCTGATCGACCTCGCCCGCGAGCGGGGCGTCTCGGCGTACGTCGGCGACGGCGCCAACCGCTGGCCCGCCGTGCACCGGCTCGACGCGGCCCGGCTGTACCGGCTGGCCCTGGAGTCGGCCCCGGCGGGCAGCCGTCTGCACGGCGTCGACGACGAGAACGTGCCGTTCCGCGACATCGCCGCCGCCATCGGCCGTCATCTGGACCTGCCGGTCACCGCGATCCCGGCCGCCGAGGCGGGCGCCCACTTCGGCTGGCTCGGCGGGCTCGTCGGCCGGGACATCCCCGCGTCCAGCGCCGTGACCCGCAAGCTGCTGGACTGGCAGCCCGAACAGCCCGGTCTCCTCGCGGACCTGGACGAGGGCCACTACTTCGAGCAGGGTGCCGCCCGGGTCTGACACCCGCTTCGGTCCAAGCACACCCCGGTCGCCTCAGCGCAGTTCCGCGCGAAAGGCCACCGGGGTGTTTCCCGTGTGCAGTTGGAAGAACTTGGAGAAGTTCGCCGGGTCGGGGAAGCCCACCGCCGCACCGACCCGGCCGATCGGCAGGTCCGTGTGGGCCAGGAGCCGCTTCGCCTCCAGGACGACCCGCTTGTCGATGAAGCCCTTGGGCGTCTCGCCGGTGGCGGCGCGGACCGCGCGCACGAGGGTACGGCGGGAGTAACCGAGCGCGTCGGCGTAGGCGCTGACACTGTGGTTGGTGGCGAAGTCCCGCTCCACGGCGTCCCGGAAGAGCGTGAACGTGGTGTCGGCCCGGCTGCGCGCCGCCTCCGCGCTGCTCGCCGCGAGGTGCGCCAGCCGCAGCAGGAACGCGGTGAGGGAATGCCGCAGCACCGCCGTGTGCAGACTCAGGGGCAGCGTGCCGTCGGCACCGCCGTCGTCGTACTCACCGCGCAGATACGTCAGTGCCGCGCGCAGGCCCGCGAGCTGCGGCGCGTCCGGGTGCAGCAGCGGCGGCAGGTCGTAGCGGTACAGCCCCGCGGCCTCGACGGTGGCACGCGGCAGAAAGCCGGGCTGCATGGTCAGGACCGTTCCGCGGTACTCGCTCGACTTCGAGAAACGGTGGACCTGGCCCGGGCGGATCCACAGCACGTCGCCGGCCGTCGCCTCGTGCTCGGCGAAGTCGATCATGTGGCGGACGGGACCGTCGTCGAAGAGCATCACCACGTGGAAGTCGATGCGGTGCACACGGTCCAGCGGCGCGTCGGTGTGCCAGGTGCGACCGGTGCCCATGGGGCCCACCTGCATGCCGACGCCGCCGACGCTGAGTTCGACGGGAAAGGGAAAGGTTCTGATGCCCTCACCGGCGCCGTCTTGGGTACTTGTGTCCACCATGTCCTTCTCGCACCGCCCAGTTGCCGCTCCATGGCGCTCATGTGTCGCCGGCGGGTGTCCCACTTTCACCACAGGCTGACACAGGGAGACCTTCCTTCGTAAAAGTCAGACTTTTAGGTTTGAACACAACAGAGCAGATGACCCGCTCCTATCGAGGATTTCTTGAAGATGAGCACGCAGACACCGAACAACTTCGAGTGGACCGAACTTGACCGGCGTGCCGTCGACACCGCGCGCCTTCTGGCAGCGGATGCCGTGCAGCAGGTGGGCAACGGCCACCCGGGAACCGCCATGAGTTTGGCCCCCGTCGCGTACACGATCTTTCAGAAGGTGATGCGACACGACCCGGCGGACCCCGAGTGGACGGGCCGTGACCGCTTCGTCCTGTCCCCCGGCCACACCTCGCTGACCCTCTACACCCAGCTCTTCCTCTCCGGCTACGAGCTGGAGCTGGCGGACCTCAAGAGCTTCCGTACGCACGGCTCGAAGACGCCCGGTCATCCCGAGTACGGGCACACCGCCGGTGTCGAGACCACCACCGGACCGCTCGGCCAGGGCGTCGCCAACGCCGTCGGCATGGCGATGGCCGCCCGCTACGAGCGCGGCCTGTTCGATCCCGACGCCCCGCAGGGCGAGTCGCCGTTCGATCACACCGTCTGGGGCATCGTCTCCGACGGCGACCTGGAGGAAGGCGTCTCCGCCGAGGCCTCCTCCCTCGCCGGCCACCAGAAGCTCGGCAACCTCGTCTTCGTCTACGACGACAACCACATCTCCATCGAGGGCGACACCGCCACCGCCTTCTCCGAGGACGTGCTGAAGCGGTACGAGGCCTACGGCTGGCACACGCAGCGCGTCGAGCCGACCGAGGCCGGCGACGTCGACGTCCCCGCCCTGTACGCGGCCCTGGAGGCGGCGCGGGCCGAGACCGGGCGCCCGTCGATCATCTCGCTGCGCACGATCATCGCCTGGCCCGCGCCGAACGCCCGGAACACCGAGGCCTCCCACGGCTCGGCCCTCGGCGCGGAGGAGATCGCCGCCACCAAGCGTCTCCTCGGCTTCGACCCGGAGCGCAGCTTCGAGGTCTCCGACGAGGTCCTCGCGCACACCCGCGCCGCCCTCGACCGGGGCGCCGAGGCCCACGCGGCCTGGGACAAGCAGCTGGAGAAGTGGCGCGGCGCCGACCCCGCGCGCGCCCAGCTGTTCGACCGGGTCCTCGCAGGTCAGCTGCCCGAGGGCTGGGAGGACGCGCTGCCGGTGTTCGAGCCCGGCAAGGCGGTCGCCACCCGCGCCGCCTCCGGCAGGGTGCTCCAGTCGCTCGGGGCGGTCCTGCCCGAGCTGTGGGGCGGCTCCGCGGACCTGGCAGGTTCCAACAACACCACCATCGACAAGACCTCCTCCTTCCTCCCCGAGGGCAACCCGCTGCCCGAGGCGAGCCCGTACGGCCGCACGGTCCACTTCGGTATCCGCGAGTTCTCGATGGCCGCCGAGATGAACGGCATCGCCCTGCACGGCAACACCCGCATCTACGGCGGCACCTTCCTGGTGTTCTCCGACTACATGCGCAACGCCGTCCGGATGTCGGCGCTGATGCAGCTGCCGGTGACGTACGTGTGGACGCACGACTCCGTCGGCCTCGGCGAGGACGGCCCGACCCACCAGCCGGTGGAGCACCTGGCCTCGCTGCGTGCCGTCCCGGGCCTGAACGTCGTCCGCCCGGCCGACGCCAACGAGACGGCGATCGCCTGGGCCGAGATCCTTAAGCGGCACGCCACCCGGCCTGCCCCGCACGGTCTGGTCCTCACGCGTCAGGGCGTTCCGACCTACGCGCCGAACCCGGACGCGGCGAAGGGCGGTTACGTCCTGGTGGAGTCCTCGACCGCGACCCCCGAGGTCGTCCTCGTCGCCACCGGCTCCGAGGTGCAGCTGGCCGTCGCCGCGCGCGAGGCGCTGGAGGCCGAGGGGATCGGCGTCCGGGTGGTGTCGATGCCGTCCGTGGAGTGGTTCGAGGAGCAGCCGCGCGAGTACCGCGACCGTGTCCTGCCGCCGTCGGTGAAGGCCCGCGTCGCGGTCGAGGCGGGCATCGGCCTCACCTGGTACCGGTTCGTGGGGGACGCCGGACGCATCGTCTCCCTCGAGCACTTCGGCGCCTCCGCCGACGCTCAGACCCTGTTCACCGAGTACGGCTTCACCGCCGAGAACGTCGCCGCCGCGGCCAGGGAATCCCTCGCCGCAGCGCGTGGTTGATCCGACCGCCAGAAAGAAGATGATCGAAGTGACCGAAGCAACCGCGATCGCGGGAGCACTGGACCGCCTGTCGAACGAGGGCGTCTCCATCTGGCTGGACGACCTGTCGCGCAAGCGGATCGTCTCCGGCAACCTCGCCGAACTCGTCGAGACGAAGAACGTCGTCGGCGTCACCACCAACCCGTCCATCTTCCAGGCCGCGATCGGCTCCGGTGAGGGGTACGAGGAGCAGCTCGCCGACCTGGCGGTGCGGGGCGTCACGGTGGACGAGGCCGTACGGATGATGACGACGGCCGATGTGCGTGCCGCAGCCGATATCCTGCATTCTGTATACACAACGACGGGTGGTCGTGACGGCCGGGTCTCCATCGAGGTCGACCCCCGTCTGGCCCATCGGACCGCCGCCACCATCGCCGAGGCCAAGCAGCTCGCCTGGCTCGTCGACCGCCCCAACGTCATGATCAAGATCCCGGCGACGCGGGCCGGTCTCCCGGCGATCACCGAGGTCGTCGGCCTCGGCATCAGCGTCAACGTCACGCTGATCTTCTCGCTGGAGCGCTACCGCGAGGTCATCGACGCCTATCTGGCGGGCCTCGAGAAGGCCGCCGCCAAGGGCCTTGACCTCTCCACGATCCACTCGGTGGCCTCCTTCTTCGTCTCCCGCGTCGACTCCGAGATCGACAAGCGGCTGACCGTGCTCGGCACCGACGCGGCTCTCGCGCTGAAGGGAAGGGCGGCGCTCGCCAACGCGCGGCTGGCCTACGAGGCCTACGAGGAGGTCTTCGCGGGCGACCGCTGGACCGCGCTCGCCGGCGCCGGGGCGAACAAGCAGCGTCCGCTGTGGGCATCCACCGGTGTGAAGGATCCTGCATACAAGGACACGCTGTATGTAGACGATCTGGTCGCACCGGGCACGGTCAACACCATGCCCGAGGCCACGCTGAACGCCACCGCCGACCACGGCGACATCACGGGTGACACGGTCACCGGCGGCTACGCCCAGGCGCATGCCGACCTCGCCGCCGTCGAGGCGCTCGGCATCTCCTACGACGAGGTCGTCACCCGGTTGGAGGACGAGGGTGTCGCCAAGTTCGCGGTGGCGTGGCAGGACCTTCTGGACGCGGTCACGAAGTCGCTGATGAGCAAGGGAGTTGACGCGGAATGAGCACCAGCAGTCTCGGCGCGGCCTGGGAGAACCCCCTGAGGGACGCCCGTGACCGGCGCCTGCCCCTCATCGCGGGCCCCTCCGGCCTCGTCATCTTCGGCGTGACCGGCGACCTGTCCCGCAAGAAGCTGATGCCGGCGGTCTACGACCTCGCCAACCGCGGTCTGCTCCCGCCGGGCTTCTCGCTCGTCGGCTTCGCCCGCCGCGACTGGGCGGACCAGGACTTCGCGCAGGTCGTCCACGACGCGGTGCGCGAGCACTCCCGGACGCCGTTCCGCGAGGAGGTCTGGCAGCAGCTCGCCGAGGGCATGCGGTTCGTCCCCGGCGACTTCGACGACGACACGGCGTTCAAGCAGCTGCGGGACGCCGTCGAGGAGCTGGACTCCTCCCGCGGCACGGGCGGCAACTTCGCCTTCTATCTCTCCGTACCGCCGAAGTTCTTCCCCAAGGTCGTCGAGCAGCTCAAGAAGCACGGGCTGGCGAAGGGGCCGGAGGGGTCCTGGCGGCGGGCGGTCATCGAGAAGCCCTTCGGGCACGACCTCGCCAGCGCGCAGGAACTGAACGCGGTCGTGCACGACGTGTTCGAGCCGGACCAGGTCTTCCGCATCGACCACTACCTCGGCAAGGAGACCGTCCAGAACATCCTGGCGCTCCGCTTCGCCAACACCATGTTCGAGCCGATCTGGAACCGGTCGTACGTCGACCACGTGCAGATCACCATGGCCGAGGACATCGGCATCGGCGGCCGGGCCGGCTACTACGACGGCATCGGCGCCGCCCGTGACGTCATCCAGAACCACCTGCTCCAGCTCATGGCCCTCACGGCCATGGAGGAGCCGGCCGCCTTCGACGCGAACGCGCTGCTCACCGAGAAGCTCAAGGTGCTCAAGGCGGTGAAGGTGCCCGACGAGCTGGGCAAGCACACCGTGCGGGGACAGTACGCGGGCGCCTGGCAGGGCGGCGAGAAGGTGCTCGGCTACCTGGAGGAGGACGGCATCGACCCGGTCTCCACGACGGACACGTACGCCGCCGTGAAGCTGAACGTCGACAACCGCCGCTGGGCGGGCGTGCCGTTCTACCTGCGGACCGGCAAGCGCCTCGGCCGCCGGGTCACCGAGATCGCGGTGGTCTTCCAGCGCGCTCCCCACTCCCCCTTCGACTCCACCGCGACCGAGGAGCTCGGCCAGAACGCCATCGTCATCCGCGTCCAGCCCGACGAGGGCATCACGGTGCGGTTCGGCTCCAAGGTGCCGGGCACCTCGATGGAGATCCGGGACGTCACGATGGACTTCGCCTACGGCGAGTCCTTCACGGAGTCCAGCCCGGAGGCGTACGAGCGCCTCATCCTGGACGTGCTGCTCGGCGACGCCAACCTGTTCCCCCGCCACCAGGAAGTGGAAGAGTCCTGGAAGATCCTCGACCCGATCGAGGAGTACTGGGCACGGCACGGCAAGCCCGCGCAGTACGCCTCGGGCAGCTGGGGACCCGAGGAAGCCGACGAGATGCTCGCACGAGACGGACGGAGCTGGCGCAGGCCATGAAGATCGACCTGACCGACACCACGGCAAGCAAGATCAACAAGGCGCTGGTGCAGGGTCGCCGCGCCATCGGCACACCGGCCGTGGGCATGGTCCTGACGATGGTCATCGTCACGGACGAGGAGAACGCCTACGACTCGATCAAGGCGGCCGAGGAGGCCTCGCACGAGCACCCCTCGCGCACCCTGGTCGTCATCAAGCGGCACGCCCGCAGCCCGCGCGACCGCACCAACGCCCACCTCGACGCCGAGGTCCGGGTGGGTGCCGACGCGGGCACCGGCGAGACCGTCATCCTGCGGACCTACGGCGAGGTGTCCGACCACGCCGACTCCGTCGTCCTGCCGCTGCTGCTGCCGGACGCGCCGGTCGTCGTGTGGTGGCCGGTGGACGCGCCGATGAACCCCGCCAAGGACCCGCTGGGCGCTCTCGCGCAGCGCAGGATCACCGACATGTACGCCGTCGAGCGGCCGCTGACGGCCCTGGAGGCGCGCGTGAAGTCGTACGCGCCCGGCGACACCGACCTCGCCTGGACCCGGCTCACCCCGTGGCGCTCGATGCTCGCGGCGGCCCTGGACCAGGCCCAGGTGCCGATCACCTCGGCGGCCGTCGAGAGCGAGGCCGACAACCCCAGCGCCGAGCTGCTCGCGCGCTGGCTGGAGGCCCGGCTGAACGTCGTGGTCGACCGGGTCGTCACCGCGGGACCCGTCGTCACGGCCGTCCGGCTCGGCACCGGGAACGGCGAGATCGTCATCGACCGCCCCGAGGGCCCGCTCGCCACGCTCACGCTGCCCGGCCAGCCCTCGCGCACCCTCGCGCTGAAGGTCCGGGCCACCTCCGAACTCATCGCCGAGGAGCTCAGGCGCCTCGACGCGGACGAGATGTACGCCGTCGCCCTGCGCGGCGAGGGCACCAAGGAGACCCCCTCCCATGTCTGACACCCCCCGGCTCGACCAGCGGCCCGAGTGGACCGCGCTGAAGGACCACCGCGCCCGGTGGCAGGCCCACCTGCGGGAGCTGTTCGCGGCGGACCCGGAGCGCGCGGAGCGGTACGTGGTGCGCGTCGGCGACCTGCGCATCGACTTCTCCAAGAACCTGGTCACCGACGAGACGCTCGCCCTGCTGCGTGAACTCGCCGCCGCCACCGACGTGTTCGGGCTGCGCGACGCCATGTTCCGCGGCGACAGGATCAACATCACCGAGGACCGCGCGGTCCTGCACACCGCGCTGCGGGCCCCCGCGGACGCCGTCGTCGAGGTCGACGGCGAGAACGTCGTCCCCCAGGTCCACGCCGTGCTGGGCCGGATGAGCGGCTTCGCCGAGCGGGTGCGCTCCGGTGAGTGGACCGGTCACACGGGCCGCCGTATCCGCAATGTCGTCAACATCGGCATCGGCGGCTCCGACCTGGGTCCCGCGATGGCCTACGAGGCACTGCGGGCCTACACCGACCGCTCGCTGACCTTCCGGTTCGTCTCCAACGTCGACGGCGCCGATCTCCACGAAGCGGTCCACGACCTGGATCCCGCCGAGACGCTGTTCATCGTCGCCTCCAAGACCTTCACCACGATCGAGACGATCACCAACGCCACCTCGGCCCGCACCTGGCTCCTGGAGGGGCTGGGCGGCGAGGAGAAGGCGGTCGCCCAGCACTTCGTCGCGCTGTCCACGAACGGCGAGAAGGTCGCCGACTTCGGCATCGACACGGCCAACATGTTCGAGTTCTGGGACTGGGTCGGCGGTCGTTACTCCTTCGACTCGGCGATCGGCCTGTCGCTGATGATCGCCATCGGCCCGGAGCGGTTCCGGGAGCTGCTCGACGGGTTCAGGATCGTCGACGACCACTTCCGCACCGCGCCCGCCGAGTCCAACGCACCTTTGATCCTCGGCCTGTTGGGCATCTGGTACGGCAACTTCTTCGACGCGCAGTCGCACGCCGTACTCCCCTACAGCCACTACCTCTCGAAGTTCACCGCCTACCTCCAGCAGCTCGACATGGAGTCCAACGGCAAGTCGGTGGACCGCGAGGGCCGGCCCGTGCAGTGGCAGACCGGCCCGGTGGTGTGGGGCACTCCGGGCACCAACGGGCAGCACGCCTACTACCAGTTGATCCACCAGGGCACGAAGCTGATCCCGGCCGACCTGATCGGCTTCGCCCGGCCGCTGGACGAGCTGAGCGGTGAACTCAAGGCGCAGCACGACCTGTTGATGGCCAACCTGTTCGCGCAGGGGCAGGCCCTCGCCTTCGGCAAGACCGCCGAGGAGGTCCGGTCGGAGGGTGTGCCGGAGGAGCAGGTGGCGCACCGCACCTTCCAGGGCAACCACCCCACCACCACGATCCTCAGCCCCGAGCTGACCCCGTCGGTGCTCGGTCAGCTCATCGCGCTCTACGAGCACAAGGTGTTCGTGCAGGGCGCGGTGTGGGACATCGACTCCTTCGACCAGTGGGGCGTGGAGCTCGGCAAGGTGCTCGCCAAGCGTGTCGAACCCGCCCTCACCGAGGGTGCCGAGGTGCCCGGCCTCGATCCCTCCACCGCCGCTCTCGTCGCCGCCTACCGCGAACTCAGGAAGTAGTGAACTGACATGACATCGATACAGCTGGGCCTGATCGGTCTCGGCAAGATGGGCGGCAACATGCGCGAGCGCATCCGCCGCGCCGGCCACACCGTCATTGGCTACGACCGCAACCCCGAGGTCTCCGACGTCAGCGGGCTGGCCGAACTCGTCGACAAGCTCGAAGCGCCGCGCACCGTCTGGGTGATGGTCCCGGCCGGCGCGGCCACCCAGTCCGTCATCGACGAGCTCGGCGGCCTGCTCCAGCCCGGCGACACCGTCGTCGACGGCGGCAACTCCCGCTGGACGGACGACGAGAAGCACGCCGAGGAGCTCGGCGCCAAGGGCATCGGCTTCGTCGACGCCGGGGTGTCCGGCGGCGTCTGGGGCCTCCAGAACGGCTACGCCCTGATGGTCGGCGGCGAGGCCGAGCACGTCGCCAAGGTGCAGCCGATCTTCGACGCGCTCAAGCCGGAGGGCCCGTACGGCTACGTCCACGCGGGCAAGGTCGGTGCCGGGCACTTCTCCAAGATGGTCCACAACGGCATCGAGTACGCCATGATGCAGGCGTACGCCGAGGGCTGGGAGCTCCTCGAGAAGGTGGACTCCGTGGAGAACGTGCGCGAGGTCTTCCGGTCCTGGCAGGAGGGGACCGTCATCCGGTCCTGGCTGCTCGACCTGGCCGTCAACGCCCTCGACGAGGACGTGCACCTCGACAAGCTGCGCGGCTACGCGGAGGACTCCGGCGAGGGCCGGTGGACGGTCGAGGCCGCGATCGACAACGCCGTACCGCTGCCCGCCATCACGGCGTCCCTCTTCGCCCGGTTCGCCTCCCGCCAGGAGGACTCGCCGCAGATGAAGATGATCGCGGCGCTGCGCAACCAGTTCGGCGGCCACGCCGTCGAGTCGGCGAAGAAGTAGGCCCGGCCGTGGGGGATCTGCTGCTGGTCCGCCACGGGGAGACGGAGTGGAGCGTGTCGGGACAGCACACCAGCTTCACCGACCTGCCCCTCACCGAACACGGTGAGGAACAGGCCAAGTCGCTCGCTCCGCTCCTCTCCGGCCGGACCCTCTCGCTCGCCCTGACCAGCCCGCTGCACCGCGCGACACGCACCGCCGAACTCGCCGGCATCACCGGCGCCCGGCCCGAACCCGACCTGCACGAATGGGACTACGGCGACTACGAGGGCGTCACCACCGACGAGATACACCGCACCCGTCCCACCTGGGACCTGTGGACCGACGGCGTACCGCCCGGCCCGGACGGTCACCCCGGCGAGTCGCCCGAGGAGATCGGACGGCGCGCCGACCGGGTGCTGGCCCGGGTGGACACCGCGCTGGCACGCGACGACGGTGACGTCGTCCTCGTCGCCCACTCCCATTTCCTGCGGGTGCTGACGGCCCGTCGGCTCGGACTGCCGCCCGCCGAGGGGCGGTTGTTCCAGCTGGCCACGGCCACGATGAGCCGTCTGTCGACGGAGCACGGGCGGCCCGTGATCGCCGAATGGAACGTACGGGCATAGCCGGTTGACACCGCTCGGCAAGGCCCGCCAGAGTCGCGGCTGATGGAGATCAACGATCTGACACCGGCCGAACAGCGACTCTGGCGGGCCTTCGCCACGGGGGAGACCGTGGACTTCCGGGCACAGGGCGAGGAGAACGGTCCCGAACGCAGCGTGCGGGCACCCGTGTTGCGGGCGCTGCTCCTCAACGGCCCCCGTGAACCGGGGGAGATAGCCGCCCTCAAGGTCGCCGGCGCGCGCGTCACCGGACTCCTCGACCTGCGGTACGCGGTCGTCGACAGCATGATCCGCCTGGTCCACTGCCGCTTCGACGAGGCCCCGCGGCTGGTCGGCGCCCAGCTCAACTACGTCAGCCTGCGCGACTCCGAGCTGCCCGGTCTGGACGCGTCGCACACCCGGATCGACGGGGGGCTACGGCTGACCCGCTGCCGTGTCGGCGGCCCGGTGCACCTCAGCAGGGCGCAGATCTCGGGCGCGTTGTACCTCGACGGGGCGGAGGTCGCCGCGACGGACCCCACGGAACCCGTCCTCCAGCTCAACCAGGTCTTCATCGACGACGACCTCTGCGCCCGCGGTCTGCGCACCCAGGGGCTGATCCGGCTCGACGGCGCTTCCGTCACCGGCTCGATCGACCTGGAGGACGCCGAACTGAACAACCCCGGCGCGCATGTGCTGAACGCGGAGTCCCTCGACGTGGGGGCCAACCTGCTGGGCCGGCGGCTGCGCGCGGACGGCCGGATCGATCTGCGCGGCTCGCGCATCCCCGGCCGGGTGGACCTGCTGCGCAGCTCGCTGTCCAACCCCGGCGGCACCGCACTGCGGGCCAGCAGCTGTGTCATAGGGGAGCTCTGGCTGCGCGAGGGCACGCCGATCGAGGGCCGGCTCAATCTGCGGCGCGCCGAGGTGGGCCAGCTCCAGCTGTCGCCGGAGATGCTGCCCGACCAGGTGCGGCTGCTGGATCTCACCTACACCTTCCTGACCCCGCACGAGCCCGCCGAGCGGCGGCTGCCGATGCTGGAGCGCGACGACGGCGCGTTCGACCCGCACGCCTACGAGCAGTTGACGGCCGCCTACCGCCGCATCGGCGACGACCGGGCGGCCCGGGTGGTGCAGCTGGCCAAGCAGCGCCGGCATCGCGGCACCCTGCCCTGGTACGGCCGGGTGTGAGGCCACCTCCAGGACGCGGCCGTCGGCTACGGGTTCCGCCCGCTGCGCGCGGCCGTCTGGCTGCTGTCCCTGCTCGCCGTCGGCTCGATCGCGTACGCCGGGCACCACCCGCCCCCGCTCAAGGCGGGCGAGGCACCCGAGTTCAACCCGGTCTTCTACACCCTCGACCTGCTGCTGCCCGTGATCTCCTTCGGGCAGGAGAGCGCGTTCGCGCCGAGGGACTGGTACCAGACGCTGTCGTACGTCCTCATCGTGACCGGCTGGATCCTGGCCACGACGGTCGTCGCCGGTGTGACCAGGACGGTCAGCCGGCAGTAGGTCAGCGCGCGGCGTGCTGGGCGGCCAGCCGCACCGGCGCGTTGGCGGCGCCGTACCCCTGGTAGCCGCCGTCGCGCTGGACGAGTTCGAGGAAGACCCGGCCGACGGTGTGCGTGTAGCAGTGCCGAAAGACGCCGTGCGCGTCCCGGTCGTAGAGGATGCCGAGGTCACGGTAGGTCTCCAGCTCGCCGTCGGCGAACTCGAAGCGGGCCGCGAGGTCGTCGTAGTAGTTCGCGGGGATGGGCAGCAGGCGTCCGCCGGCCTCGGTGAACCGGCGGGCCGCGGCGACCACGTCGTCGGTGGCCAGCGCGATGTGCCGGGCGTGCGCGGTGTCGTCGCCGGGGGCCGCGCCGACGGTGAGCGGGAAGCGGACGCTGCCGTCGGCGTTGGTGACGGCGCGGCTGCGCAGCAGCCCGTAGGGGTCGGCGACGTCGACGCTCTCCTGGGCGTCGAGGCCGAGGACACCACGGTGGAAGAGCACCGCCTCGTCGAAGTGGTGCCAGGGCTGGGTGAGCGCCACGTGGTCGATGCGGACGGCGTCCGAGGCGGCCGGGGCGTGCGGTACGTCCGCGAAGTCGGCTCGCCAGTTGGGCAGTCCGGGCCGGTTCGTCGCACACAGGAAGAGTTCCGTGCCGTCGGGGGCGGCGACGGCGTCGAGCGGGGCGTCCTCGGCGGCGCGACGGCGGGGCAGGACGGGGGCGAGCAGCGCCTCGGCGCGGCGGGCGGCCGCCGCCGGGTCCGGTGACTCCAGGCCGAGCGCGGTGAGACTGGTGCCGTCACGGCGGGCCGCCGGACCGGTGTTGACCAGGACGCGGGCCTCGCCCTGCTCCCACAGCTCGACCGGCTTGCCGCGGTGGCGGGCGGTGCGGGCGAAGCCGAGGCCGGCGAGGAGGGCGGCGACGGGCTCGGCGTCGTGGGTGACCAGTTCGGCGAAGGCGACCCCGGTGGGGGCGGCGGGCTCGGGCAGGGCTCGGATACCGACCTCCTCCTGGAGGATCAGCAGGGAGCGGCGGGCGTCCACTGCGGTCGGGCCGGCCTCGGCCTGCCGGAAGACGTCGTTGAAGACCTCGAGCGAGAGCGGTCCGTCGTAACCGGTGCGCAGCACGTGTTTCACCAGCCCGGCGACGTCGAAGCCGCCCTGGCCGGGGAAGCAGCGGTGGTGGCGGCTCCACTGGAGGACGTCCATGCCGAGGAGCGGGGCGTCGGCCAGCTGGAGGAAGAAGATCTTCTCGCCGGGGATGTCCTCGATGCCTTCGAGGTCCTTCGGATCGGAGCTGCGGGACAGGATGTGGAAGCTGTCCAGGCAGGTGCCGAGCGCGGGGTGGCCGGCCGCCTCGACGATGCGCCAGGCGTGGTCGTAGGTGCTGACGTGGCGTCCCCAGGCAAGCGCCTCGTAGGCGACGCGGATGCCGAAGTCCTGTGCCAGGTCGGCGAGTTGGCTCAGCTGCCCGGCGGCGAGGGCGTCGTCGTCCGCCGCGAGCGGGGAGACGCTGGAGCAGACCAGGACGGTGTCCGCGCCGAGCCTGTCCATCAGCTCGAACTTGTGCCGGGCGCGGCGCAGGTTGCGCGCGAACTCCTCGGCCGGCACCGCCTCGATGTCCCGCATCGGCTGGTAGAGATCGATGGTGAGGCCGAGATCGGCGCAGCGGGCGCGGATCTCCTCCGGGGTGAGGGGGCTCGCGAGCAGGTCGTTCTCGAAGATCTCGACGCCGTCGAAACCGGCCCGGGCGGCGGCCGTGAGCTTCTCGGTGAGGGATCCGCTGAGGGAGACGGTGGCTATGGACGTACGCACGGTCATGCTCCTTCGAGGGCTGTGCCGCACCCCGTCAGGGGTGCGGGGCGTGACATCCTGCGGCTCCGCCGCACGGGCGCGGCCGGCCACGGACGGCCCGCGGCTGTCATACGGGGTGGCCCGCGGAGCGCTCCGCACCACGGACCATGTCCGCGAAGTCGGCCAGCATGCCGACGCTGTCCGGCTCGCGGCCGGTGAACAGACGGAAAGCGTCCACGGCCTGGAAGACGGCCATGCCGCCCCCGTCCAGCGTCGCGCAGCCGACCGCGCGCGCGGTGCGCAGCAGCTCGGTCTCCAGTGGACGGTAGACGACCTCGGCGACCCACAGGTCGGGGCGCAGCAGCCCGGCCGGGAAGGGCAGGCCGGGGTGGGCGGCCATGCCGGTGGGGGTGGCGTGCACGACGCCGTCGGCCCGCGCGAGCAGATCGGCCAGCCGGTCCGGCCCGGCGGCCGCGGCCCGGCCGGGTCCGAAGTGACGGTTGAGGGAACCGGCCAGATCAGCGGCCCGGTCGGCCAGCGCGTCCACGACGGTGACCTGGCCGGCGCCCAGGGTGAGGGTGGCGTGCGCGACGGCCGCGCCCGCGCCTCCGGCGCCCAGCTGCACCACCCGCTCCAGCGGCACGTCGGGCAGCCCGCGCGCGAAGGAGGCGGCGAAACCGGTTACGTCGGTGTTGTGGCCGACGGCCCGGCCCTCCTCGAAGACCACGGTGTTGACCGCGCCGAGCGCCTCGGCCTGCGGGGCGAGCGCGTCGAGGTGCGGGATGACCAGCTGCTTGCACGGGTGCGTGATGTTGAGTCCGTCGAAGCCGAGGTCACGGGCGGCGCGCACCAGGTCGCCCACCGCCTCGGGCCCAAGACCCAGCACGTCGATGTCGATGAGCCGGTACAGGTACCGCAGGCCCTGCCGGTCGGCCTCCCGCTCGTGCAGCGCCGGGCTGAGGGACGGACCGATGCCGGAGCCGATCAGTCCGACGAGATACGAGTCCTTGAAGACGACGGCCACGGCGGACCTCCTGATCGGCTGGCTAATGTACGAACTGGTGAGTTAGTCATAACACCCAGGCGGACTCCGAGGGAAGCCCTCTCACGTCACGGGACGGGGGCGGGCTTCTAGAATCTCGACACTGCACCCACGCCGCCCGAAGGAACCCGGATGACCAGCGTCGACGAACCGGCACGACCCCACGGCAACGGGCGCATGCGCGACGCCGCCCGAACCCGGGCCGAGATCCTCGACGTGGCGACACTGGAGTTCGCCCGGGTCGGCTACGCCGGCGCCCGGGTCGACGACATCGCCGCCCGCACCAGCACCACGAAGCGGATGATCTATTACTACTTCGGCGGCAAGGAGCAGCTCTTCACCGCCGTCCTGGAGCGGGCGTACGGCGTGATCCGCGAGGCCGAGCAGCAGCTCGACGTCGAGCATCTCGACCCGGTCGCGGCCATCCGCCGACTGGCGGAGCTGACCTTCGACCACCACGAGCAGCACCCCGACTTCATCCGCCTGGTGAGCATCGAGAACATCCACGAGGCCGAGCACATCGCCGCCTCCGAGAAGCTCGGGCGGATCGGCTCCCCCGCGCTCGACGTGATCGGCCGCATCCTGGCCTCCGGGCGGGAGTCCGGCCTGTTCACGGCCGAGGTGGACGCCGTGGACCTGCACGCGATGATCAGCTCCTTCTGCTTCTTCCGGGTGGCCAACCGGCACACGTTCGGCGCCCTGTTCGGCCGCGACCTGGTCGACCCGGCCCAGCGTGAGCACTACCGCGCCATGCTCGGCGACATGGTGATCGCCTATCTGACGGCGGAGCGCGCGACGGACTGATCGGGGACCGACCCGGCGGGCCGACCCGGCCGGCCGGTGCCGCAGGCCGGTGCGCCAGACCGGCCAGACCGGCCGGTGCGGCCGGTGCGGCCGGTACGGCCGGTACGGCCGAGGACCCTCCGGCGCGCCGTCCCGACGGGCTCACCCCGGAGCGCCGACCCGGCGTGCCGAGCGGCGCCGACCGGGCGGCACGGTCCCGGTGGAACTACGTGGGGCCTCCGTCAAAGATCCTTCGGTGCCGCCTATTGACAGCGGAGAAACATCAGCGCAACATCCGTAGCCATCCGCTACTAACTACCCAGTGGGTTAATTAGCCGGGCACGCACCCGGCGCAGCCGCCCCGCACCCCAGGGAACCGGCCCTACTCCCCTTGCCTCACTCCACGTACGTTGGAGTTCCCTCGAAGGAGCACGCCGTGTCCGTCCCCGCCGCACCTCCCGGCCAGCCGAAGAAAGCCGCCACGGCGGCCTGGATCGGCAGCGCTCTGGAGTACTACGACTTCTTCATCTACGGCAGCGCGGCAGCACTGATCTTCCCGAAGGTCTTCTTCGACGAGTCCGACCCGGCCACCGCGACCCTGCTGTCGCTGGCCACCTTCGGTGTCGCCTACGCGGCCCGGCCCGTCGGCGCGCTCTTCCTCGGCCACTTCGGCGACCGCGTGGGCCGCAAGAAGATCATGGTCTTCACGCTCATCCTGATGGGCGTCTCGACGTTCCTCATCGGCTGCCTGCCCACCCGCGCGCAGGTCGGCACGCTCGCGCCCGTCCTGCTGGTGCTGTGCCGTGTCCTCCAGGGCATCTCCGCGGCCGGGGAGCAGGCCAGCGCCAACTCCATGACGCTGGAACACGCGCCGTCGGAGCGACGGGGCTTCTTCACCAGTTTCACCCTCAGCGGCACCCAGGGCGGCCAGCTCCTCGCCACGCTCGTCTTCATCCCGATCGCGGCCCTCCCCGAGGAGCAGTTGCTGTCCTGGGGCTGGCGGGTCCCGTTCTGGCTGAGCATCGCGGTCGCCGTCGTCGGCTACGTCATCCGCCGCAAGCTGGAGGAGACCCCGGCCTTCGCCGCCCAGCAGGCCACCGGTGAGGTCGTCAAGCTGCCGCTTGCGGTACTGATGCGCGACCACTGGGCGGACGTCCTGCGGGTGGTCGCGGGCGCGCTCGTCGCCTCGGTCAGCACCATCTTCACGGTGTGGGCGCTGGCGTACGCGACCAGCGACTCGGTCGGGATGAGCCGCACCTCCATGCTGTGGGTGGGCGCGCTGGCCAACGTGGTCGCGCTGGCGGCCATCCCGGCGTGGGCCACGCTCTCCGACCGCATCGGCCGCCGTCCGGTGTACCTGATCGGCGCGGCCGGCAGCGCGGTGATGATGTTCGCCTACCTGTGGGCGATCTCCACCGGCTCCTACCCGCTGATCATGCTGCTGGGCATCGCCACCTTCGGTGTGGTCTACAGTGCCGCGAACGGCGTGTGGCCCTCCTTCTACGGCGAGATGTTCTCCACCCGCGTCCGGCTGTCCGGCATGGCGATCGGCACCCAGATCGGCTTCGCGGTGGCCGGCTTCGCGGTCACCTTCGCCGCGCAGATCGCGGGCCCGGACGGTGACGGCTGGTCCTCGGTGGCCCTCTTCACGGCGGCGCTGTGCGTCCCGCCGGTGATCGCGGCCCTGTCGGCCCGGGAGACCGCGAAGGTCCCGACGGAGCAGCTGGGCGAGCGGGGCGTGCGGAAGGCGTCACAGCCGGAAACGGTTACTGCCTGATCCCGTGCCCGCCCCGGGAACTCGCCCCGGTACTCCGTGACTGCGCAACTCCGCGAAACGGATTTCCGTGACTCCCGGCTCCGCCACCCCCGAGCCCCCGGCCGCCTTCCTGGCGCCGGGGGCTCGGCCATGTGCGCATGTGCGCCGGTGGGGCGGGGTGACACTCACCCCTGGGGAACGCCCCTCTCGACGGCCGCGTCCAGCAGTGGAGCCAGCTCCGTCACGACCGTCGTCAGTGCCCGCACGTCCCGTTCCGCTCGGGCGATCAGGATGGCTCCCTCCAGGGCGCTGACCATGAGGGTGGCGAGTGAGCCGGCCCGGGCCGCCGGGACGCCCATGCCGGTCAGGGCTTCGGCGACCGGGCCGGTCCAGGTGGCGAACGCGGCGGCCGCGGCCTCCCGGGTGGTGTCGCCGGAGGCCGCGCAGTCGACGGTCGCGGCGGCGACGGGGCAGCCGGCGGCGAACCCGGACGCCGCGTACTCGTCCGTCCACTGGCGCACCATCGCGGCGAACAGCCCGGCGGGAGTGGTCGGCTCGCCGGTATGCGCAAGCTCGTCCAGGAAACAGGCGACGCGCTTGCCTGCGTAGCGGCCCGCCCAGTCCACGGCCTCGTTGACGAGCTGCTGCTTGCCGCCGGGAAAGTAGTGCTGGAGCGAGCCCCGGGGCGCACCGGCGTGGACGGCGACCTCCCGCATCCCGGTCGCGCCGACTCCGTCGCGGCGGATGAGCTGGGCCGCGCTGAAGACCATCCGCTCACGGGGTCCGCGTTCGTGCACCGGCATGGTCGGCCTCCTCCGGGCTGTGGCACTCGCCGAATCCTATGACCGGCGTCATAGAACTCGCTACTATGACCGCTGTCATAGAGCACAGGGAAAGGCGGCCGCCATGCAGGTCGGATTCATCGGTCTGGGCGTGATGGGCCGCCCCATGGCGCTGCGGCTGGCCCGCGCCGGGACACCCCTGGTGGTGTGGAACCGTACGGCGGCCCCCGCCGAGGCACTGCGCGCGGCCGGCGCCGAGGTCGCGGCGGGCCCCGCCGATGTGTTCGCGCGCGCCGACGTCGTGATCCTCATGCTGGCCGACGGGTCCGCCGTCGACGCCGTCCTCGGCCGCGGCACCCAGGACTTCGGCGCGCGCGTGACCGGGCGCGTGGTCGTCACCATGGGCACGACCTCACCCGAGTACTCGCGCGCACTGGAGGCGGACGTGCGCGCGGCGGGCGGACGGTACGTCGAGGCGCCCGTGTCCGGCTCGCGGGTCCCGGCCGAGCAGGGCCGGTTGGTGGCGATGCTCGCCGGCGAGGAGGCGGCCGTGGACACGGTACGGCCGCTGCTCGCCCCGATGTGTCACGAGACGTTTCGCTGCGGCCCGGCGCCCGGCGCGCTGCTGATGAAACTCGCGGTGAACCTGTTCCTGATCACACAGGTGACCGGCCTCACCGAGGCGTTCCACTTCGCGGAGCGGCAGGGACTTGACCGGCGGCTGTTCCTCGACGTCGTGGCGGCCGGGCCACTGGCGAGCGGGGTCTCGCGGATGAAGGCGCCCAAGCTGCTGACCGGCGACTTCGCCGTGCAGGCCGCCGCACTGGACGTCCTGAAGAACAACCGTCTCATCGCCGACGCCGCACGCGCGTGCGGCCTGGCCTCCCCGCTCCTCGACACCTGCCACGCCCTGTTCGAGGAGACCGTGGCCCTGGGCCACGCGGGCGCGGACATGGTCGCCGTCCTGCACGCACTGGAAGCCCGCAGCAACGCCGGTAACGCCGGTAACGCCGGTAACGGGCCTACCGGCTAGGGTCCTGTCCGGGCGATCTTGGAACTCTGTGGCAGCGAGCGACGGCCGAGCCCTTCACGTGGCGCGGTTCGGTGCTGGCTCCGGCTCCGGCTCCGGCTCGGAGAGACGCGTTGCCGCGCGGCGGGGGAGCAGCAGCGGGGTGGCCAGCAGGAGTACGCCGGCCAGGCCGATGGCCGTACGCGGGCCGAGCAGGCCGCCCAGGACGCCCCAGACGGCCGTCAGGAGCGCGGTCGATGCCTTGGTCGTCACCGCCCAGGCGGACAGGGTGCGGGTGACCCGGTCGGTCGCGGTGCGCTCGAGGCGGTAGGTGGCGTAGACGGGGTTGAAGACCCCGCAGCAGAAGATGAGCCCGAGCTCGACGCCCACCACCAGCAGCAGCCCGCCGATGCCCGGCCCGAGGAAAGCCAGGCCGACGGGCCAGATCGCGCGCAGCACCCCCGACCCGACCAGGACCTGGTGCTGCCCGAACCGGGTGACGAGCGGTCGGGCCAGCCGCGAACCGAGCAGCCCGCCGATCGCGGGCGCGGCGAAGGCGAGGCCGTACTGCCACGGCGCGAACCCGAGCCGGCCGAGCATCAGGACGGCCAGCAGCGGCTGGGCGGCCATCACCAGGCCGTTGAACAAGGCGGTGTTGAAGAACAGGGGGCGCAGCGTCGCGTCGGCGAGGATGTACCGCCAACCGTCGAGCAGGTCCCCGGCCCGCATGCGCGCGGCCTCCCGGCGCCCGGCCGGCGGCTCGTGCCCGCCCATCGCGCGGATGCCCAGGGCCGAGAGCAGACAACTGACCGCATCGGCCACCACCGTCGCCACCGGACCGAGGAGCCCGATCGCCGCGCCGCCCAGCGGTGGTCCGATGATCGTCGTCGTCCAGGCCGTGGACTCGAACCGGGCGTTGGCGACGAGCAGGTCCTCGGCCGGCAGCAGCGTCTTCAGGTACGCGCCGGAGGCGGCGCGGAAGGTGATGTCGGCCGCCGCGACGACGACCGAGACCAGCAGGAGCTGGAGGAAGGTGAGAACGCCGAGCGCGAACGCGGCGGGGATCGTCAGCAGCGCCGCGAACCGCACCAGGTCCATCGCGATCAGCACCGGTCGCTTGCGGCGGAACTCCACCCACGGGCCGAGCGGCACCGCCACGACCGCGCCCACCGCGGCCCCCACGGAGGCGAGCGCGGCGACCTCGGCCGGTCCGGCGTGGAGCACCTGGATGGCGATCAGCGGGAACGCGCCGAAGGCGAGCCAGGTGCCGAGCGCGCTGGTCCCGTACGCTCCCCAGAGCCACCCGAACCGGCGCCCCAGCCGATGTCCGAGCAGCTGTCCGCGCAGCCGGCCCAGCCGGTGCCCGCTCCCCATGCCCGCCGCCCCTCGCCACTCACCCGCACAACCGATCCGCGTTCGGAAGCATCAAAGCGAGCACCCCACCCGGCGATCAAACAACCGCGGGACCACCTGGCCACAACCGGCGGTTGTATCCATAGGGTGTCGACATGGACCTCGAGACCGTCCGCACCTTCGTCGCCGCCGCCGACGCGGGCCAGTTCCAGGAGGCCGCCGCCGAGCTGGCGGTCACCCAGCAGGCCGTCTCCAAGCGCATCGCCGCACTGGAGCGCAGCCTCGGGGTGCGGCTGTTCACCCGCACCCCGCGCGGCGCCGAACTCACCATCGACGGGCAGGCGTTCCTGCCCCACGCACGCGAGCTGCTGCGCGTCACCGAGCGCGCGGTCGCGTCCGTACGCACCGGCCACCGTCCGCTCCGCGTCGACGTGATCGCCTCACGCGGCGCGGCGACGGGCCTGATGCGCGGCTTCCACCGCGCGCACCCCGAGATCGACCTCGACGTGGTGATGCTGTTCGACATCGAGACGGCGATCGCCGCCATCCGGTCCGGTGCGATCGACGCGTCCTTCCGCGCCGTGGCCGCGCCGGGCCGGCCCCTGCCCGAGGACATCGAGTCCGCCCGGGTGCTCGACGAGCCGCTCGAGCTCCTCACCGGCCCCGCCCACGCGCTGGCGGGCGCCCGGTCGGTGCCCCTCGCCCGGCTCGCCGGGCACCGGATCTGGATGCCCGGCCTCGCTCCCGGAACCGAGTGGACCGCCTACTACGACGACCTCATCGCCGAGTTCGGCCTCACCATCGAGGCGACCGGTCCCAACTTCGGCTCCGACGTCCTCCTCGACACCATCGCCGACACCCCGGCCCTGGCAACCTTCATGGGCGGGCAGACCCGCCTCGTCTGGCCCGCCGGCCACGGCCTGCGCCGCATCCCGGTGACCGACCCGACGCCCGTCTATCCGCACTCGCTCCTCTGGCACCGCGACAACCCCCACCCGGCGCTGGCCACCCTTCGCGCCCACCTCGACGCCACGGCGGCCGGCCACGACGCCGCCGGGACCTGGGCGCCGGGCTGGGTGATGCCGCGCTGACCCCTGCCGCGCAGTGGCATGCCCAGCCCGAGGGCCTCCCCATGGTCGGCGATGCCGGACAGCTCCTAGCCGTCGTTGGTGCCCTTGGGGATGCCGTACGCCCGCTCCACCCGTAGGCGCAGCACCAGGCGGCGGTCGCGGACCATGGCGGCGCGGTAGTCGTCCCAGTCGGGATGCTCGCCCAGGATGTCGCGGTAGAGGCGGACGAGTTCCTCCACGGTGGCGTCGTAGGGGTCCTTCGCGACCGGTGCGAGGTCGGCGGTGGCCTCGGCGACCGTGTAGGCGCGGCGGTCGGAGGCGGTGACGTGGTACGACGCCCGGGGGTCGCGCCGCAGGTTGCGGGTCTTGGCGCGGTCGTCCGTGACGGAGATCCGGATGACGCCCTCGTCCGGGTAGTAGTGGTGGCTGACGTTCGACAACTGGGGGCGGCCGTCGTGCTTGAGGGTGACCAGTACCCCACCGCGGCCCTCGGAGAGCAGTGCGAGCAGCGCGTTCTGCGTCGTGTCCTGAGTCATGTCGACACAACCGGCGGCGCCCCTGGTCGCATTCCCCCGCCTTGATCCCCATTCAGCGAGTAGACACCGTCTACTGCCGCCTGGTAGACAGTGTCTATGAGTGACTCCGAAAAGCCGGACCCCGATCTGCGGACCCGTCTCGTCGACGTCGGCGTGGACCTGGTCTCCCAGGAGGGCGCCGGAGCGCTCACCCTGCGGGAGATCGCGCGCCGGGCCGGCGTCTCGCACGGTGCGCCCCGCCGCCACTTCCCCACCCATCTGGAGCTGCTCTCGGCCATCGCCCACCGCGGCTTCGCCCAGCTGGGCGCCAGAGTGACGACGACCCTCGGCGACGGCACCGCCGCCCCTCGCACCCGGCTGACCGAACTGGCGCGCACCTACCTGGAGTTCGCGTTGGACAACCCCGGCATGTACGAGCTGATGTTCCGTCATGATCTCCTGGAGAGCGGTCACTTGCGGCTGAGGGACACCAGCCTCCCGCTGTTCGGCGTCCTGGTGGACCTGGTCGGCCGGGTCCGGCCCGGCGCTGACGCCCGGTCGGTCGCGGGCGCACTGTGGGCGAACCTGCACGGCATCGCCCAGCTGTGGCGCTGGGGAAGCCTTCAACTCGCAACGGGCGCAGACGACTTCGCTCCCCTTCTGCGAACCGCCCTGGACGCTCATCTCGGTCCGGAGGCCGGCCGGTGAAGCCTTCCCACCCCTCCCTGCCACTCACGCTGGCGAGCAGCGTGGCCGGAGCCATGGCGGTCGCCCTGGACGGCACCGTGCTCACCGTCGCGCAGCCCAGCCTGCGCCGCGACCTGGGCGCCTCCTTCACCCAGGTCCAGTGGACCAGCACCGGGTATCTCGTCGCGGTGGCGGGCCTGTTGGTGTTCGCCGGGCGGCTCGGGGACCGCTACGGACACCGGCGCACCTTCGCCCTGGGCATGCTCGGCTTCGGCGCCGCCTCGGCGGGCATCGCGCTGGCGCCGGACGTCGGCTGGGTGATCGGGCTGCGGGTCGTGCAGGGGATGTTCGGAGCTCTGTTGCAGCCGGCCACGCTCGGGATGCTGCGGGCCGCGTACCCGCCCGAGCGGCTGCGCACGCCGATCGCCGTGCGCACCGCGTCCATCGGCGTGGCCGCGGCGGCCGGACCGGTGGTGGGCGGTGCGCTGACCACGGAGTTCGGCTGGCGGGCCGTGTTCCTCCTCAACATCGTGCCCGCACTGGTGTTCGGCCTGCTCGCCCTCACCTCCCGGGACCGACGGGACCGTTCGGGTCCTGCCGCCGGCGTCCCGCTCGACCTGCCCGGCGCCCTGCTGCTCGCCGTGGCCCTGGCCTGCCTGGTGCACACTCTCGTCACCCTCCCCGGCGTGACATGGTCGGCGCCGGTCGCCCTCCTCGCCGGCGCCGCCTTCGTACGGCACGAGCGCCGGACCGGCTCCCCACTGCTGCCGCCGGAGGTCGTGGGCTCCCGGGCGGTGGGCGCGGCGCTCGGCGTGCTCGTCATCGCGTCCGCGGCCCTCAACGGCGGAGTGCTGACCTGCGTCTACGTGCTCCAGGACGACCTGGGACTGACCCCGCTGCGCAGCGCGCTGCTGAGCCTCCCGCTGGCGGTGCTGCTGGTGGCCGCCGCGCCCACCTCCGCCGTACTGCTGCGCCGGTCCGGCGCCCGCGCCACGGTCGCCGGAGCGATGGTCGTCCTCGCCGCCGGTCTCCTCGTCCTCGCCCGGGCTTCGGCGCCGGTCGCTCTCTGCGCCGGGTTCGCGCTGGTGGGCGCCGGGTTCGGCACCGTGATGGTCGCGGCGACCCATGTCGTCGTACGGCAGGCCCCCGCGGAGTCGGCCGGGGTGGCCGGCGGGTTGCAGCAGACCGCGATGAACGTCGGGCCGGTGCTGGGTGTGGCTACGGCGACCGTGCTCATGGGCCTCGGCGCGACGCGCTCACCCCTGGTCGTACTGGCGTTCGCGGCCGCGGCGGCGCTACCGGTCTGCCGGGCGCTGCCAGGCGGCTCGCGGATCGCCCCGGCCGCCCTTCCCGTCGGTACCTCGGCTGGTGGAAGCGACGCAACGCACACCGATCACGGTGCCGAAAGGGGTCCGCACACGCGTTCCCTACGCGACCATGAGGTCTGAGGTCGTCCGGGCGGGGTAGGCCGGGACCGCACCTTGAACGAACGCACCGGAGGAAAACCATGGCACTGCTGCGGCAAGAGGTCGACCCGAGCGAGGTCGGGCTGGACGCGAAGGCGCTGGACCGGCTCGACCAGCACGTCGCCCACTTCGTCGACGAGGGGCGCCTGCCCGGGTTCCTCGTGGCCGTCTCCCGCGGCGGCCGGGTCGCCCACCTCACCGCGCACGGCCGCCGCGACATCGCCGCCGGACTGCCGGTCGAGGCCGACACCCTCTACCGGATCTACTCGATGACCAAGCCGGTCACCTCGGTCGCCGCGCTGATACTGGTCGAGGAGGGCGGGCTGCGCCTCGACGACCCGGTCGCCGACCACCTCCCGGCCTTCGCGGACCAGCGGGTGTACGTGGGCGGCTCGGGCGCCGACCTCACCACCCGCCCGGTCGGGCAGCCCCTGCTGGTGAAGCATCTGATGACCCACACCGCGGGCCTGACCTTCGCCTTCTATCACTGCCACCCCGTCGACGCCCTGTACCGCGAGGCCGGTCTGGAGTCGGCGGTGCTGCCGGGCTCGGACCTGGCCGGGACGGTGGAGGCGTACGCGCGGCTGCCGCTCCAGTTCGAGCCGGGCACGCAGTGGAACTACTCGGTGGCGACCAACGTCCTGGGCCGGATCATCGAGGTCGTCTCGGGCCGGCCGCTGGACGAGTTCATCGCCGAGCGGATCTTCCGCCCGCTCGGCATGCCGGACGCCGGCTTCCAGGTCACGGACGAACAGGCGGGCCGGCTGGCGGAGCTGTACGGCGACGCCGACAGCGGCGGTATCGAGCGGATCCCGGGCCTGCCGCTGTTCGGCCGCCCCCGGTTCCTGTCGGGCAGCGGCGGTATGGTGGCGACCGCATACGATATCCACCGTTTCAGTGAGCTGCTGCGCCGCCGCGGCGAGCTCGACGGCGTACGCCTGCTCCAGCCCGAGACGGTCGACCTGATGACCCGCAACCACCTCCCCGGCGGCGCCGACCTGCGCACCTTCGGCAGCCGCCCCGCACACGACGAACCCGGCAACGACGGTGTCGGCTTCGGTCTCGGGGTCTCCGTGGTGACCGACCCGAGCCGCACCCAGGCCCCCTCCGGGCTCGGCACCTACGGCTGGAGCGGCGTCGCCACGACGACGTTCTGGGTCGACCCGAGCCGCGATCTGACCGTCCAGTTCCTGACCCAGCTGAGGCCGAGGAAATCCCTGAAGCTCTACCCCGAACTCAAGCGACTGGTCCACGAGGCGATCACCGACTGACCGGCCCGTCAGCCCTCGACCCGCAGCGTGAACTCAAGCCCCTGGTCACCGAGTTCGCGCAGCCATTCCTCGGAGCACGGTGCCGTCTCGGCCGCCCGGCTCAGCCCGGGTGACAGGGAGCCGTCCAGGATGTGCCGGACGCCCAGGGCGAGCGGTCGGGAGACGCAGCGCGCCATCGCGCTCTCCTCCTCGTCGCCCTCCAGGTCCAGCAGGTAACTCCCGGACCACACCGTGCCGTTGCCGACGCCCTCGACCTGATCGTCCACGTCGCCCGCGTCCCCCGTGTCACCCGTGCCGCTCCCGGGCACCCGCACCTCCAGCGACACGGCGAGGACCACGCGGTCGCGGTCGGTGTCCGTGGTGGGGTGGGCGGCCGCCAACTCCTGGGCCAGCGCGGCGATCCCGGCGTCGTCGCCCGTCCTCAGCTGCTCGAACACCGCGTCCCAGGCCCGCAGCCAGCCGTCCAGACGCAGGGTGCCGCGTACGAAGGTCAGCGGCTTCCAGGCCCGTGGCAGCTCGTACTGCTCGATGAACGGAACGCTGTCGCGGTTGGGATAGACCTCGAAGGTCTCGCCGTCGACGAGGTGCTCCCGCGTGGCCTCCCAGGGCCGGTCGACCACGCTCTCGGTGCCGTTCTCGACGTAACGCGCGGGCGAGCGCAGGGCGTTGAGGACGCCGAGGGGTGCCCAGCTGAAGCGGTACCTGAAGTCGTTGGGGACGGCCGGGATGCCTCCGCAGTACGAGGTGAGGCGGTACGAGGCCGCCGTGTCGTCGCCGATCGCCTGCCGGGCGCGAGCCACCAGGCTGTGCGCGAAGAGGTGGTCGATGCCCGGGTCGAGGCCGGCCTCGGTGAGAACGACGATCCCGGCCCCGGTGGCCGCGGGCACCTGCTCCAGCACCGCGTCGGAGACATAGCTGGAGCAAGCGAAGTGGGCCCGCCGGGCCACGCACGCCGCCAGCAGCGCCGCGTGCTCGGACGCGGGCAGCATCGACACCACGACGTCCCCGGGCGCCAGTCGCTCCGTGAGCGCGTCGAGGGTGTAGGCGAGCGGCTCGGCGCGTCCGGTCAGCCCCAGCCGGTCCAGGGCCTCGGCCGCCCGCTCCACCGTGCGGTGCCACAGCCGTACGCCGTCGGTGTGCTCGCACAGGGCGGCCAGGCCGCTGCCCGTGGAGAGGCCGGCGCCGATCCAGTGGACGGTGCCGGTCGCCGGAACCAGGTCAGGCACGGCCGAACTCCTCTTCTGTCACGCCGAGTTCGCGGGAGGCTCGACGGAAACGGTCCAGACAGCGGCCCCACGGTCCGCCGACGCCGAAGTCCAACAGTTGCGGCGTCAGGTCCGCCGAGAAGTCGACGCTGGACTCACGCGGCAGCAGGGACGGCAGGTTGTCGATGGCGATCAGGTCGAGCGGGGGTTCCTTGCGCAGCCGGCGCACGGGGTCCGTCCACTCGGTGGTGCGGTCGTACACCGGCAGCACGTTGAGGGGCGAGCCCACGTCGCAGGTGACGTCGGAGAGGGTGCGCAGCCGGCGGGCCGGGTCGTCGAGGTCCTCCTCACGGACGAACGGCGGCACCGGGGTCGTGGCGAGGACGCAGTTGACCATCACGTCGTGGGCCAGCAGGGCGGCGCGGTCCAGGTCACCGGTCTCCGCCAGGTCCCAGCAGGTGGGTTCGGCTCCGGCCGTGGCGAACGCGGCCCGTGCGCCCCGGCCGCTGCGGCCCAGGGCGCCGACGACGAGGGCGGTGAACTCCTCGTCACCGGGCGCCGGACGCAGCGTCTCGTCCAACTCGTCCTTGCCGGTGGGACGCAGGGGGGCGGTCAGCCGGCCTCGATGCTGGAGGACCGCCAGGGCCGCGCCCAGGTAGCCCGCCCAGAAACCGAAGGCGGCCAGGCGACGGCCGTCGTCGTCGACCAGGTACTCCAGGTCCAGGAGCTCCCCTCCCCCGGCGGCGAACCGGCGCAACAGGTCCGCGGCACCCGGCTGTTGCTTGTAGGCGTGCCCGAAGAAGATATGACGGTGCCTCAGTCGAGCGGGCTGGTCCGGGAGTTCCTTCAGGCCGAGGACGACCGCCTCGGACGGCGCGGACACCCAGGAGCCCGCGGAGGCGATCCGGGCGCCGACGGCCTCGTAATCCCGCGTCGGGAAGACGCGCTGCGGGGAGTCCTCGACGGTCAGTTCCACGCCGGCCTCGACGAGGCGGCGGGCGTCGTCGGGGACGACCGGGGTGCGCCGTTCGGTGGTGCGGGCCTCGTGCCGCAGCCACAGGTGCAGTTCGGTCATACGCGGTTGACCTCCGGACGCGGGGCGTCGGCCGCGAAACGGTCGGCGCTCAGGGGGGTGACGTCCACGAAGGGTACGCGGCCGAGAATCAGGTCGCGGACCACCTCGCCGACGGCCGGTCCCTGGAGGAAACCATGACCGGAGAAGCCGGTCGCATACAGAAAACGGGATACCGAAGACGCCTCGCCGATCAGCGCGTTGTGGTCCGGAGTGACCTCGTACAGCCCCGCCCAGCCACCCGTGCGGCGCAGGTCGAGAAGGGCGGGGGCGCGGCGCTCCATGGCCGCGGCGAGGCGGGGGATCCACCGGTCGTGGGTGTCGGTGGCGAAGCCCGGCCGTTCGTCGGGGTCGGACATGCCGACCAGCAGACCGGGGCCCTCGCTGTGGAAGTAGAGGCTGCTGGTGAAGTCGATGGTCATGGGGAGGTCCGGCGGCAGACCGGGGACCGGTTCGGTGACCGCGATCTGGCGGCGCAGCGGCTGTACCGGCAGCTCCACGCCGGCCATCGCGCCGACGGCCCTGGACCAGGCGCCGGCCGCGCAGACCACCGTGTCGGTGGTGACGCGGCCGAGGGTGGTCTGCACCGCGGTGATCGTGGCACCCTGCCGTTCGATGCCGGTGACCGCGGTGTGCCGCAGGATGCGCGCCCCGTACCGGCGGGCGGCGGCCGCGTACCCGTGGACGACGGCCTCCGGGGTGCAGTGCCCGTCGTCGGGCGAGAACGCGGCCGCGAGTAACCCGTCGGTGCGGATCAGCGGGGAGAGGCGCCGCGCCTCGGCCGGGTCGATCATGCGACTGGGCACCCCCAGCGCGTTCTGGAGCCGCACGCCCGCCTCGAAGGAGGCGACCTCCTCGGGCGTGGACAGCAGGAAGAGATAGCCGACGCGGTGCAGCCCGATGTCGTACCCGGTCTCCTCCTCGAACCGCCCGAAGGTCTCCAGGCTGCGCGCCCCGAGCTGGATGTTCAGCTCGTCGGAGAACTGGGCGCGCACCCCGCCCGCGGCTTTCGAGGTCGAGCCCGCGGCGAGTTCGTCGCGCTCCACCAGCAGGACGTCACGGACGCCGGCGGCGGCGAGGTGATAGGCGATGCTCGTGCCCATCACCCCACCGCCGATGACGACTACCGAGGCATGCGTGTTCACCTGAGCGGCTCCTTGTCACGGCGGCACCGGCCCGTACGCCGGGACCGGGGCTGTCGTACGCCATGGCCGCCGTGATCCCTACCCGTCGGGGCGGCGGTCCCAAGCGCGATCAGGACCAGTGCGCCACCGCGTCCAGGTGGGGCAGCCGGTGGTCCAGGCGCTCCCGCTTGGTGCGCAGGTAGGTGATGTTGTTCTCGCACGGCTCGATCAGCAGCGGTACTTCCTCGGCGACCCTGATGCCGTTGTCCACCAGCGCCTCGCGCTTGCGCGGGTTGTTCGACATCAGGCGGACGGAGTCGACGCCCAGGTCGCGCAGGATGTCGGCGGCCACCTTGTAGTCGCGGGCGTCGACCGGGAAGCCGAGCGCGACGTTCGCCTCGACGGTGTCCAGGCCCTCCGCCTGGAGCGCCATCGCCCGCAGCTTGCCGAGCAGCCCGATGCCCCGGCCCTCGTGCCCGCGCAGATAGACGACGATGCCGCGGCCCTCGGCGACGACCGCCCGCAGCGCGGACGCCAGCTGGTCGCCGCACTCGCAGTGCTGGGATCCGAACGCGTCACCGGTCAGGCATTCCGAGTGCAGCCGGGTCAGCACGTCCTCGGTGCCGATCTCGCCGTAGACCAGGGCGACTTGCTCGTCACCGCGGTCGTGGTCCATGTAACCGACTGCCTGGAATTTCCCGTACACGGTGGGCAGGGGTGCATTCACCACGCGTTCCACACCGGTGCGCTGCGGGGTCTTCGTGCCGAGTACGCCAATTTTTTCTGTCATGATCTGGTTCCTAAGCAGAGACGAAGGGCCGGGAAGAAATGAGTGGTTCGGAAATACGGTCGGCGGCGTACGGACTGGTGCCGACGGACACGTCCGAAGACGTACGGAACCGGGGCGCCGGCGTCTCGACACAGGTGGCCGTCCTGCCCGTCGGAAGCTTTGAACAGCACGGACCGTACCTGCCGTTGGCCACCGACACACTGGTCGCCTGTGCCATCGCCCGGGAGATCGCCGGGGCGTACCCGGTGCACCTCCTCCCGCCGGTGACCATCGCCTGCTCGCACGAGCACGCGGCCTGGCCGGGAACCGTCAGCATCTCCTCCGTGACCCTTCACGCGGTGGTACGGGACATAGCGGCGTCGCTGCGCCGCTCGGGCGTCGAGGCCTTGGTGCTGGTCAACGGACACGGCGGGAACTACGTCCTGGGCAACGTCGTCCAGGAGTCCTCCGCCGCAGGTGAGCGGATGGCGCTCTTCCCGGCCCCGGAGGACTGGGAGGCGGCGCTGGAGCGGTCCGGGGTGTCGACCTCGCTGCTCACCGACATGCACGCCGGGGAGATCGAGACCTCGATCCTGCTGCACGCCCACCCCGAACTCGTCCGGCCCGGTTATGAGTCGGCCGATTTCGTCGCGGACGACCGCCGTCATCTGCTCACGCTGGGAATGTCCGCCTATACCGATTCGGGCGTCATCGGCCGTCCTTCCCTGGGGTCCGCGGAAAAGGGGAAGGAACTCCTGGCGAGCCTGGCGGATTCCTTCGGCGCGTATTTCTCATTGCTGACCGCGGGGGATCCGACGGCTTCGGGAAACGAAACCCGTACCGCCGCGACGGGTGCGTCCGACGCCGGTGACGACTCCGGAGCGGGTGCCGCGACGTCGTCGTGACGCCGCTCGTCGAGCCCGGGGCCCGTCTCCTCGGCGGCCCCGGCCCGCAGCCCCGCGTACCAGCGGGCGACCAGTACGACCGCCCCCGGCAGCGCCGCCACGAAGCTGAGCACGCCGTACACGACGGCGACCGCGAGGCCGGTGCTCGCGCCGAGCCCGGCGGCGCCGAACGCCCAGGCGGTGACGCCCTCGCGCGGGCCCCAGCCGCCGACGTTCAGCGGCAGGCCCATGGCGAGCAGGGCGAGGACGGCGATCGGCAGCAGCTCGAGGACGGAGGCGTCGGAGCCGGCGACCTGCGCGGCCACCACGAACATCCCGAGGTGTCCGGCCAGTACGACCGCCGAGGACACGGCGACGCCAGGTCCGTTGCGCCGGGACAGCAGTCCCTCGCGTGCCTCGGCCAGTCCCGCTCGCAGCCGGCCGCCGCGCCGCGGCGCCGAGGAGTTCATCCGGACGGCGAGGACGACGGCGAGCGCGCCCACGCCGGCCAGCAGGACCAGCGGGGCGATGTGCCGTACGTCCTGCATGACCGGGGAGGGCAGGGTCAGCAGGACCGTTACGCCTGCGACGGCCAGCACGAGCTGTCCCGCGGTGCGCTCCAGGACCACGGCCCGCACGCCGCGTCCGACGTCACCGGCGCTCTGCCCGTGCCGTACCGCGCGGTGCACGTCGCCGAGGACGCCGCCGGGCAGGGCCGCGTTGAGGAACAGGGCCCGGTAGTAGTCGGCGACGGCCGGGCCGAGCGGCAGCCGGATGCGCAGCCCGCGGGCCACCAGCGCCCAGCGCCAGGCGCTGAACACCGTGGTGACCGCGCCGATCCCGAGCCCCACCAGCAGTGTCGGCCCGTCGATCCGGCGCAGCCCGTCCATGAAGACGCCGGTGCCCAGCCGCCACAGCAACACACTGAGGATGACGACTCCGGCGACCGTCCCGAAGTGCGTGCGGACGGCTCGGTTGCCGAGCAGGGCGCGCAGCCGGGAGGGCTTCTCCGCCCGCGGCCCGGTCACGATGACACCGATACGGGCCTCGGACACGGCGGCACCGGTGCGGGCCACCGAGGGGCTGCGCAGGGGCCGGCGTGCGACCGCCCTGGCCCCCTCCGCCCACACGACCGGCGGCGCGACCGTCACCCGGGGGCCCGCCGTCTCCGCGCTCATCAGATCCCGCCCGTCGGCCGGGCCAGTGCCAGCAGGTCGCTGTGGTGGACGGTGACGTGCAGTTCGCCGGCCGCGCAGGCCGCCAGCCGGGCGGCCAGGTAGGCCTCGGCGCGCTCGGCCAGCGCGGGGCGCTCCTCCACGGCCGCGCCGACCCAGCCGCGCAGCCACTGGGCGGTCAGGCCCACGTTCTCGGGGCCGAGCCGCCACGGGCTCGGGTGCACCTTGACGGTCGCGCCATGGGCGGCGAACGCCTCGCAGGCCACGGTCACCGAGTCGGGGCCGAGGAGGCCGCCGCGCCGCTGGTGGTCGTTGAAGGCGGCGGCGATCTCGTCGTCCAGCGGGTCCGGCGGGCTGAGTTCGACGCGTCCGGCGACCGAGAGCGTCAGCAGCGCCGGGCAGCCGGCGCCCGCACAGGCCGCGGCGAGCGTCTCGACCTCCTCGCGGGTGAGGACGTCCAGCAGCGCGGACGCGGTGACCAGCGAGGCGCCGAGCAGGGCGTCCGGGGTGAGGCGGGCGACGTCGCCGCGCCGTGTCTCGACGGTGACCCGGCTGCCGTCGGCGGCCGCCCGGGGAGAGGCGACGGCCGCGAAGTGCAGGAGGTAGGGGTCACGGTCGTGCAGGATCCAGTGCTGGGCGCCGTCCAGGCGGGGGGCCAGCCAGCGGCCCATCGAGCCGGTGCCGCATCCCAGGTCGTGGATGGCAAGACCGCCGCGTCCCGGCAGGTTGGCGAGCCGGATCCGCAGCGGGTCCAGCAGCTCCATCGCCCGGGCGGCGGCGTCGGCGGGCTCGCGCAACTCCAGCCACTCGGGGGCGTAACGGGGCTGCTCGTCCGGCCCGACGTCCCGCAGCCGCACGGTGGGCCGCTCACCGGTCCGGCTCACCGGTCCGGCGCCGGCGATCACGCCGAGCATCGCGTCGTCGGCACCGGAACCCACCGGCTCCACCAGGGACTCCGCACCGGCGGCCCCGGCCCGCGGCGCGGAACCGGAACCCGTGCCGGAAGTCGCGGCCTGCGCCACCGGTCCCGAGCCCACCGGCTGCGCCGCGGACTCCACGCCCGTAGCCACCGCGCGTGCCGCGGAGCCGCCGTCGGGGATCAGGGACTCCACCATGGAACCAGCCTCCTTGCGGACCGGCTGTGCCGGAATGCCGCCCACGCGTCGTGCCACGTCGGCCGGGGTCGCCGTCGTCTTCCTCATGCCGCCCTCCGGGGTTCGCTGGGAAGCCGGCCCAGGACGCCGGCCAGGCTCTGGGCTGTCGTCGCCCAGCCGTTCAGGGCCGCCCGGCGGCCCCGCGCGGCGGCCTTGAGACGACGTCGTACGTCGGCCTCGCCGAACCAGCCGCGCAGCTCGACCGCGAGGGCGGCCGGGTCCTCCGGCGGGACGAGAATGCCGGGGACGCCACCGTCGGGGGCGCGGCCGACCGCCTCGGGCAGCCCGCCGACGTCCGTCGCGAGGACGGGGATGCCGCGGGCGAGCGCCTCGGTGACGGCCATGCCGTACGTCTCCGCGTAGGAGGTGAGAACCATCAGGTCGGCGGAGGCGTAGGCCGCGTCGAGCTCGGCGCCGGCCTTCGGACCCGCAAGCTCCAGCCGGTCCTGGAGGCCGTACTTGGCGATCAGGCCGCGCAGATGGGCGACGTACTCCGGGTCCTGCCCGAGTCCGCCCACGCACACGCAGCTCCACGGCAGGTCTCTCGCCGCCGCCAGCGCTTCCACCAGCCGGTGCTGGCCCTTGCGCGGGGTGACGGCGGCCACGCACAGCAGGCGCGACACGCCGTCGGTGCCGGAGGCGAGGGGGGCGATGTCGGCGCCGGGGGCGGCGACATGCACGCGCTCGGGGGCGAGACCGTGGTGGGAGACGAGGCGGCGCACCGCCCAGTCGCTGGTGGCGACGACGGCCGGGACGGCCCGCAGCACGGCCCGCTCCTTGGCGTCGAGGTCGGCCGCCACCTCGGGCGCGAGGCCCCGCTCGTCACCGAGCGGAAGATGGACGAGGACGACGAGCCGCAGCCGCTCCGCCTCGGGGACGATGATCTCCGGCACCCCGCAGGCCACGATCCCGTCGAGGAGGACGACCGTGCCGTCGGGGAACTCCCGCAGCGTCCGCGCCAGTTCCGCACGGGCGGCCGCCTCCGGGCGGGGCCAGGAGCCGGACACCCGGTGCTTGTGCACCTGCCAGCCGAAGCCGGGCAGATCCAGGCAGAGGCGCCGGTCGTAGGCGTTGCCGCCGCTCGGGTTCGCCGGGTCGTCGACACCGCCCGGCATCACGAACTGTACGGAGCGCAGGGACATGGGGATGATCCCGCCGATCTTGGGAAGCGCGGCCTGGGCGGGCACGTACGCGAGCGGGGCCTTGGACACGGCCGCCTTCTCCAGGGTCACATCGGTCACAGCGCACGCTCGTAACTCGCCCAGGCGACGTGCGACTCGTGCAGGGAGACCGCGATGGCGGCGATGCCCCGGGCGCCCTCGCCGAGCGCGCCCTTGTGGATGCGTTCCGCGAGCCGGTCCGCGATGACCTTGGCCAGGAACTCGGTCGAGGTGTTGACCCCGGCGAAGTCTGGCTCGTTGTCGAGGTTGCGATAGTTCAGCTCGCTGACCACGGCGCCGAGCTCCTGCGTGGCCAGCCCGATGTCGACGACGATGTTGTCGTCGTCCAGCTGCTCGCGGCGGAAAGTGGCGTCCACGAGGAACGTCGCTCCGTGCAGGCGCTGCGCGGGTCCGAAGACCTCGCCGCGGAAGCTGTGGGCGATCATGATGTGATCGCGGACGGTGACACTGAACAACGGACGACCCTCCAGGTGCGGCGCCTCTGCTCCCCCGGCCGTTGGCCGCCGGGGGATGCCGTGTAGTACGGCTCTTCGCTTCCCCCTGTTCAGCCCGATCTCACTCTTTTCTCAGGTCAGGCGCTCTTGTTCGTACCTGACGCGGTGACACAGGGCCGGAATCTCGCCGGTCGCGAGCTTCGGCATCACCTCCGGCAGCTCCTCGAATGCGCTGTCTCCGGTGACGAGGGCGTCGAGCGCCGGGTCGGCCAGCAGCTCCAGGGCGAGCGCGAGCCGGTCGGCGTACGTCCGGCTGGAGCGGCGGGCCGGGGAGACGGTGCCGACCTGACTGCTGCGGATGACCAGCCGCCGGGAGTGGAAGTCCTCGCCGAGCGGGAGGGAGACCTTCCGGTCGCCGTACCAGCTCAGTTCGAGGACGGTGCCCTCGGCGGACAGCAGCTCCAGGGAACGGGCGAGGCCCTGTTCGGTGGCGCTGGCGTGCACGACGAGGTCGAGACCGTCGCGGGCGTCCTCGGGGGCGGCGAAGTCGACACCGAGGGCCTCGGCGACCTTGGCCCGCGCCGGGTCGGCGTCCACCAACTGCACGCGGACGCCGGGGAAGCGGGCGAGCAGCGCGGCCACCGAGCAGCCGACCATGCCGCCGCCGACCACCGCGATCCGGTCGCCGACCAGCGGCGCCGCGTCCCACAGCGCGTTGACGGCCGTCTCGACGGTGCCGGCCAGGACGGCCCGCGGCGCGGGCACCGAGTCCGGTACGACCGTCACCGCCGCCGCCGGGACGACGTACCGCGTCTGGTGCGGGTAGAGGCAGAAGACCGTGCGCCCGACCAGCGCCGCCGGTCCCTTCTCCACCACCCCGACGTTGAGGTAGCCGTACTTCACGGGCGCCGGGAAGTCGCCCTCCTGGAACGGCGCCCGCATCGCCGCGTGCTGGCTCTCGGGCACCCCGCCACGGAAGACGAGGGTCTCCGTGCCACGGCTGACGCCGGACCACAGCGAGCGCACCAGCACCTCGTCCCCGGCCGGGTCGGGAACGACGACCTCGCGGATCTCCCCCTCACCCGGAGAGCTGACCCAGAACGCACGAGCGGTGACAGACATCGGCATCCTCCTGAACGATCGGCAACCGGCCCACGTACCGAGGTGTGCACAGTCCGCGCACAGTACGCGGCACTGATCATCTTTGTCATCTGGCCGGAGGAATGTGCGGTGGCCCTGAACAACACTTACGACGCAAGGCTGGTCCAGCAGGAGACCGCTGTGGGAGCGGGCGTTCAGATCCTGTTGCTGGCTCTGCTCGGCTCGGCGATCGGCCTGGGGCCGGCGGGCTGGGTGACCGGTCTCGTCTTCGCCATCGCCACCTGGGCGGTTCTTTCCCGGGCGCTGCACCGCTCCAGCCTGCGCTCGTTCGGCCCGGCCAACCGGGTCACGCTCGGCCGGGCGACCCTGGTCGGCGGGGTGACCGCGCTGGTCGCGGACTCCTTCGAGAGCACGCCTCCGGTGACGCTGCTGGTCGGCCTGACGGCCGTGGCCCTGATCCTCGACGGCGTCGACGGCAAGGTCGCCCGTCGTACCGGCACCTCGACCGCGCTGGGCGCCCGCTTCGACATGGAGGTCGACGCGTTCCTGATCCTGGTGCTCAGCGTGTACGTCTCGATGGCGCTCGGACCGTGGGTCCTGCTGATCGGCGGCATGCGCTACGTGTTCGTCGCGGCGGCCCGCGTCGCCCCCTGGCTCAACGCCCCGCTCCCGCCGAGCACCGCCCGCAAGACGGTCGCCGCGCTCCAGGGCGTCCTGCTGCTGCTGGCGGGCGCGAACCTGCTGCCGTACGCGGCCAACTTCGCCGTCGTCCTGCTGGCGCTGGGCTCGCTGGTGTGGTCCTTCGGCCGGGACGTGCTGTGGCTGCGGCGGACCTCGCGGATCGCGACGCAGGCTCCGGCGCCGAAGGTCCTGGAGCTCGTGTAGCTCCCCTCTCCCATGGGGCAGGGCCCGGACCGGGTTTCACGGTCCGGGCCCTGCCCCATGGGCTCCCCGCGTGGTTACGACCGTGCCGACCGCGTCCGTACGACGGCGAGGGCGGCGGCCGCGAGCCCCAGCACACCGACGACCAGCCCCGCGATGCCCAGCCCTCGGGCGGTGGAGTCACTGGCGTCGGTGGCGGTGACCTGGACCGTGCCGCTCTTGGTGCCGTCCGTGCCGTCCGTGCTCTTCGAGGCCGTGTCGGAGGTGCTGTCGCCGTCGTCCGCCGCGGCCGCCGTCAGCTTCAGCACCGGCGCCGGGTTCTCCGGTTCGTCCGCGCCCGCCTCGGCCTCCTCGATCCAGCGGACGGTCTTCCCGTCGGAGTAGGTCTGGAGGGTCTTGAAGGCCAGCTGACCGGCGTCGTCGGGGAGCTGACCGAAGGCGACGTCGAAGTCCTCGTACTGGCCGGCGCCGATCTTCCCGCCGGTCCAGGTGATCTCGGAGACGGCCTCGGTGATCGTGCCGTCGTCGGTCTTGACGGGCGTCTTGAGCTTCGTGGTCGTCACCTTCGCCGTCCAGCCGTCCTGCGGGTGGACCAGCACGCCGAGCACGGGGTGGTCGGTGGGGAGGAAGACCTGGACCTTGGTGGTGCTCGCGGTGTCCTCCTCGTTGGGGACCCGGAAGCTGAGGACGCCGTCGGTGGCGCCCTTGGCGTAGCTCTCGGGGTGCACGGTGACATGTGCGGAGGCGGCACCGGCGGCGGCGAGGACCGCGGCCGCGGCGAGCACGGTGCCGAGACCGGCGCGGCGCAGGGCGGGGTGTGTCGTGGACATGAGTGGGTGATCTCCGTACCGGAAGGATGGGGTCCGGCTCGGGGCCGGCTCGGGGTCAGATCGCGTACGGGATCGGGGCGGGCGGTCCGCGGCGGCTCACCGCGTGGCGCAGCAGCAGCTGCCGGAGCGGGACGGGAGCCGGGGCGGCGGGGTGGACCGACGGCACGGGCGGCGGGGCAGGGGTCCCCCGCCACCAGGCCGCGAGGCCCGGCAGGAAGGCGACCGCCCAGCGCAGCAGCGACCACAGGGCGGCCTCTCCGCGCCGCAGCCACCAGGAGGCGGCCAGCGCGGCGAGGACATGGGCCGCTGTCGCGTGCGGCGTCATGGCCGTGACGGTGTGGGCGTGCAGGTGCATACTGTGCGCGTGCATACCGTACGCATGCATACCGTGCGCGGACGTCATGGGCATCGCGGGCATGGTCTGCACGGCCGTACGGGAGCGGGCCGCGTCGAAGGCGACGTGCAGGCCGGCCTGGGTGGCCAGCATGGCCGCGCCGATCCCGGGCAGTGCGCGTTCCCGGGCGCCGAGCAGCCACCCGGCGGCGAAGACGGCCAGGAAACCGGCGCCGTCCGCCCATGGCGGCGGCGTGTCACCCGTGGCGAGCCCGTGCCCGGCGGCGGCCAGCAGCACGCACACCGCGGCGAACACCGCGGCGCGCAGACTCCGGACGGCCGGGGACGCACTCATGGTGACGGATCCTCCCACGTGCGACTGATACGTCGACCGCCGCTCCCGCGTTCACGTTCTCCCGCGCTCATGCGCTCCCGTGTCCATGCGCTCCCGTGTCCATGCGCTCCCGCGTTCCCCCTGCCGGGAAGGAGCGCGACAGCCGCGGCCGGCACGGCGGCCAGGAGGAGCCAGGGGACGGCCGGGGGCAGCCCGGCGTCCAGGAGACTCCCGGTGGCCGCGCTGCCGAGCAGCACGATCAGCCCGGAGACCGAGGACAGTGCCCCGGTGTACAGGCCGAGCCGGCCCTCCTCGGCGAGGTCGGGCAACCAGGCGCGGGCGGCGGGCACGACGAGCATCTGACCGAGCGTGAGCAGCAGGACGAAGCCGGCCGCGGGCAGCAGCCCGGCCGTCCCGGTCCGCCCGGCGGGCAGGGCGACGGCCACGACGGCGAATCCCGCGGCGATCAGCGCGAGCCCGGCCGCCATGGAGCGGCGGGGGCCGAGCCGCTCCCCCGCCCACCGGGTGACCGGCAACTGGGCCGTCACGACCAGCAGCGACGACAGCGCGAACAGCCAGGCCAACGACGCCTGCGAGGCGGCCGCCCGCTCCACCTCGGCGGGCAGGGCGAGGTAGAGCTGGTTGTAGGCGAGGAGATAGGTGCCGTACGCGCAGCACAGGGCGAGGAAGCGGCGGTTGCGGAGCAACGGGCCGACACCGCCGCGTACATGGACCCGGGAGCGGCCGGGGATGTGCTGTGGCAGCAGCCAGGCGTGACCGGCGAGGACGAGGACGAAGACGCCGGCTCCGGCCAGACACACCGCGCGGAAGTCGACGGCGAGGAGCAGCGCGCCGAGCACCGGCCCGACGAACGCCCCGGCCTGCCCGGCGACCGTGAACAGCGCGAGCACCCGGGTCCGCGGCCCACCGCCCGACTCCTCGTGCACGACGGCCTGTCGCGCCACCTCGGACTCGACGGCGGGTGAGAACAGCGCGGCAGCGAACCCGGTCAGCAGCACCGCCCCGACGACCGTCCAGGTCCGCTCGGCGTAACCGAGCCAGCCGAACCCGGCGATGCGCAGCGCGCATCCGGCGAGGACGACGGGCCGGACGCCGTAGCGGTCGGCGAGCGCTCCGCCGACCACGAACAGCCCCTGCTGGCTGAAGGTCCGCAGCCCCAGCACGAACCCGACCAGCCAGCCTGCCATGCCGACCGCGTCGCCCAGATGCTCGGCGAGGAAGGGCAGGACCGCGAAGAAGCCGATGTTGAAGGCGAGTTGAGTGAGGATCAGCAGGCGCAGGAGCGGCGGGAGCGGAGGCGCCCCCTGCGGGCTGCGGCGCGGGGAAAGGTGCGTCACCGTCATCGGGCGCCCACCAACTCCGGTTGTGTGGACGGCTGATCGTCGGCGAGCGGGTCTGCCGTACGAGGTCGCCGTGGCCGCGGTCGTCGCAGTCCGCCCGCCGCGGTCACCGCCAGTGCGCCGAGGACGGCGAGGACGGTGGCGGGAGCGAGGACGGCCCAGGGGGCGCGTTCGGCGTAGGGCTGGTTCTCGGCCAGGAGCAGGCCCCACTCGGGGGACGGCGGCTGGGCTCCGAGACCGAGGAAGCCAAGGGAGGCCAGGGCGAGGGCGATGCCGGGCTGGCGCAGGAGGGCGTGCCGGGCCACGGGCGGGAGGACGGCGGGCAGGAGCTCGCTCCTCAGCAGATGTCCGGGGCCGGCGCCGAGGGCGCGGGTGGCGGTCAGATGGAGGGTGGCCCGCTCCTGCCGCAGCAGCGCGGAGGTGTGCGCGGCGAGCGGCGCCCAGGCCACGACGGCCACGGCGAGAACGGGCGTCGTGGGCCCGCTGCCCCAGACCGCGGCGACGAGGAGCGCGGCGAGCACCGGCGGTACGGCGTTCACGGTGTCGACGAGCGGCCCGGACAACCGGGGCAGCAGCCCGAGCAGTACGCCGGCCGTCAGTGCGATCGCGCTGATGGCGAGGGCGAGGAGCAGGGTGTCGAGGGCGCCGTGCGCGACCCGGGCGAGGACGTCGCGACCGAGCGCGTCGGTGCCGAACGGGTGGGCGGTGGAGGGGGGTCGGAGGCGGGCCGCGGTGTCGAGGGCGAGCGGATCACGGGGCAGCCCGAGGGAGATGACCACGGACAGCAGAAGACCGTATGCAATAGGCAGGATCCTGCGGACCGGCGGCGATGGCCGGTGGAGTGTATGCAATGCGCCGTCGCGCAGCGCGGGGCCGATGAGCAGCCGGGCGGCGAGCCGGGCGCCGCCGGTGGTGACGGCCGCGAGGGCGACGAGGACGAGGGTGCCGGCCTGGAGGACGGGCAGGTCCTGCGCGATCGCGGCCTGGAGGGTGGTCCGGCCGAGCCCGGGAATGTCGAAGATCTGCTCCACGGCGACGGACCCGCCGGTCAGCCCCACGAGGAACAGCCCGAGGTTGGGCAGCAGTCCGGGCACACAGCGGCGCAGCGCCTTGCGGGCGATGCTCCGGCCGGGCAGTCCGCGCGCGGCGGCGGCCAGCGCCCAGGGCTCGACGAAGGCGGCCGGCAACTGGTCGTCGAGAAGGCGCCCGAGCACCGCACCGGCGGGCAGGCCCAGGGCGAGCGCGGGCAGCACCGTCCACTGCGGGCCGTACCAGCCGAGAGCGGGCAGCCATCCCCACTGCACACCGACGACGGTGGCGAGCACGGAAGCCGTCAGGAACTCGGGCAGCGCGGCGAGCACTGCGGAACCGGAGCCGCCTGCGGGCCGGCCCTCCAGCCGCCGCCGCGCGCCGAGGTACAGGGTGCGGGCGCACACGCCGGCGGCGGTGACCAGGGCGACCGCCAACGCCACCACCATCAGCAGCAGCGACGCGCCGAGTGCCTCGAGGACGCCGGGCAGGACGTCGGCTCCGGAGATCCACGACCGTCCGGCGTCCCCGCGCGGCAACCCCGCGAGCCACTGCCCGAGCAGGTGCAACGGGCCGTCGTCCACACCGAGTTGGGCACGGATGTCGGCCAGCACCTCGGGCGTGGCGTCACGGTCGGCGGACCGCGCCTTCAACACGGTCAGCGCCGGGTCGGTGTGCGACAGCCAGGGCAGCAGCCCGATGCCGCACACCAGCAGCGCGACCAGCACGGCACGCCACAGCAGCGCGCCCAGCCTGCTCCTCATGCCGTCAGCGCCGGGTCCCGGTGCCGACGAGCGTGCGCTCGTACGGATCGAGAAGCACACCGCTGACCTTGGCGCCGACGCCGGTGATGACGCGCTGGTGGACCAGCGGGACGACGGCGTCGGTGCCGAGGATCGCGGCCTCGGCGGCCAGGGCGGCGTCCTGTCGCTCGCCGGTGTCTGCCACCGTCTGCGCCTTGGCGACCGCCCGGTCGACGCCCTTGTCGCACAGCAGGGCGAGGTTGTAGCCGCCGTCACAGGTGAAGTCGCCGGCCAGGAGGGAGACGGGGTCGCCGGTGTCGAGGAGGCTGTTGCGGGCGCCGACGAAGGCGTCGAACTTCCCCGCGAGCGCGTCGCTCTCCAGCCTCGAGTACTCACGCACCTCCAGCTTCACCTTGAATCCGGCCTTCTCCAACTGCTGCTTCAACACCTGGGCGACTTCCGGGAGTTCGGGCCGGTTGTCGTAGGTGGCCAGGGTGAGCGAGGCGCCGCCGGGACTACCGGCCCTCGCTCGCCCGGCGGGCCGGACGCGCTTGCCCTCGGCCCAGGTGACGGCGGGGCCGTAGATACCGGCGCCCGCGTCCGCGTGACCCTCGTAGACGCCCGTGGCGAGGGCGGAGGTGTCGACGGCCGCGCGGGCTGCGGCGCGCAGGGCCGGGTCCTTGAAGACGCCCGACTTCACGTTGAGCAGCAGGCTTGTGGTGCGGGTCGTGGCGGTCTCGCGGCGGGTGTCCGCGTCGAGGGTGGCCGCCTGGGCGACGGGTATCGCCTCGGCGAGGTCGACCTGTCCGGTGCGCAGGGCGTTGGCGCGGGCGGTGCCGTCGGCGATGAAGCGCACATCGACGCCGGAGGCCTGGGCCCGGCCGCCCCAGTAGTCGTCGAAACGGTCGAGATCGGCGGCTGTGGCGCCGGTGACCTCGGTGAGTTCGAAGGGTCCGGTGGCGGTGCCGACCGGGTCGACGGCGCCCTTCTTCTTGTAGGCCTTCGGGGCGAGGACGGCGAGGCCGGGGCTGGACAGCCGCAGGGGCAGGACCGGGTCGGGGGCGGCGGTGGTGACGCGTACGCCGGTACTGCCCTCCGCCTTCGCCGTGAGGGTGACACCGGAGAGCGCGGCCGGGACCGGCTCGGCCTCGGTGGCGCGCGTGAGGGAGGCGGCTACGGCGGCGGGCGTGACGTCCGTACCGTCCTGGAATACGGCCTCGCGCAGGGTGAACAACCAGTTGCGGTCGTCCTCGCGGCGCCAGGACGCGGCGAGTGCGGGGGCGGCGGCGCCGTTGGCGTCGAGGGCGGTCAGCCCTTCGGTGACCCCGAGACGACTGAGGATCGTCGCGTCGGCGCCGTGGGGGGAGAGGTTCTCGGCGGGCGGGAAGGCGAGGACGACCCGCAGCCGGGAGCCGTCGTCGGCGCCGGAGGCCGCACCGCCGTCGCCACCGGAGGAGGCGAAGCAGCCGGCGAGCAGCGGGGTGAGGAGGACCGCGGCGAGAAGCCGGGGAGGACGGGGACGGCGGGGACGGCGGGGGAAGCGCATGGAGTTACCGGCCTGTGGGACGAGAGCGGGAGGAGGAAGGGGCGGAGGGGACGGAGGGGACGGAGGGGACGGAGGGGACGGACGGAGCAAAAAGGGAGGGAGCGGCGGGGAGGAGGACGACGAGGGAGACGTCGAGGGAGACGTCGAAGTGCACGATGCCCTGACCACCGGTCGCCTCTTCCCGCTCGTCGTGCACGACCGTGCCGAGCGACCGCCAGAACCCCTCGGCCCCCTCCACGGCCGGGTCCGTGTGCAGATAGACGGATCGATAGCCGCCGTCCGCGGCCGCGAAGGCGAGGAGTTCGGCCACCAGCCGCCGGGCGAGGCCGCGCCGGCGGTGCTCCCGGCGGACGTAGACGCGGCGCAGTTGCGCGGTCGTGCCGGAGGGGTAGCGCTCGGCGACATGGCGCGGGTTCGGCGGGTGCGCGGGACCCCGGGAGTCCAGGGCCGCGGTGGCGACGACCTCGCCGTCCTCGCCGTCGAGCGCGACCAGCAGGGTGTGGCGGGCCGGGGCGAGGTAGGCGGCGACGGGATCGATGATGTCGCCGTGCCACCGAGGCACGTAACCGGTACCGAAATCGCGGTAGACGGTGTCGAGCATGACGGCTCGGGCGCCGTCGAGGTCCTCGGGGCCCGCGGGCCTGATGCAGTAGTCACGCACTTGCGCATCATATGCATTAAGCGAAACAAGTTGATCACTTAACCACCACTCCCGGATTTGACAGAGATCGCAGCGCGCCCCTAAATCTAGCCACATGACATTCATTTTCAACAAGGGGGTGCTGTGATGCGCGTCGCGTTCGTGGGGAAGGGCGGCAGCGGCAAGACGACTCTGTCGGCCCTGTTCGCCCGGCAGTTGGCGCGATCCGGCGCACCGGTACTGGCCGTGGACGGCGACATCAACCAGCATCTGTCCGAGGCCCTGGACCCCACGGCGGGCACGACGCCCTTCACGGCCCCGCCCCTGGCCGCGCGACTGGGCGACATCAAGGACCTGCTGCGCGGCACCAACGCGCGGATCACCTCCCGCGAGGCGATGGTCAAGACGACCCCACCGGGCCGCGGCTCCCGGCTGCTGCGCCTGCTGGGCGACGACGAACTGCACACGCGTCACGTCCAGCGGGTCGGTGGCGTGCCGTTGATGGTGACGGGCGAGTTCGACGAGAGCGACCTGGGAGTGGCCTGCTACCACTCCAAACTGGGCGCGGTGGAGCTCTATCTGAGCCACCTGGTGGACGGCCCCGGCGAATACCTGGTGATGGACATGACGGCCGGCGCGGACGCCTTCGCCTCCGGCCTGTTCACCCGTTTCGACATGACGTTCCTGGTGGCCGAACCCACCCGCAAGGGCGTCTCCGTCTACCGCCAGTACCGCGACCACGCCCGCGAGTTCGGCATCCCTCTCGCCGTGGTCGGCAACAAGGTGACCGGCGAGGACGACCTGCTCTTCCTCAAGGAGGAGGTGGGCGACGACCTCCTCACCCACCTCGGCCTCTCCCCCTGGGTCCGCTCGGCCGAACGGGGCAATCCCCAGGGTGAGTTGGAAGAAGCCAACCGTCACGCCCTCAACCTCCTGCGCGAGACGGTCGACGCCCGCGAGAAGAACTGGCCGGCCCTCCACCGCCACGCCGTGGAGTTCCACCTCCGCAACGCCGGCGCCTGGGCGGACGCGGCGACCGGTCAGGACCTGGCCGCCCAGGTGGACCCGGAGTTCGTCCCGGGCCCGGTGTCACTGACCTGAGAAGACCCCGCGCGCGTCGAGGCGGGCGCGGCCCCTGCCCCACCCTCCACAAGAACCCCACCCTCCACAGGAACAGGACACCCATGTCTCTCGACGTCTCCCCGAAGCTCCTCTCCGAGGCCGAGGCCGGTGACATCCGCGAAGAGGACTTCGTGGACACGATCCGCGCATCCCTCCCCTACGCCTACGGCCTCATCGCCGGTCTCGCCACCGAACTGCACGCCGGTATCGGCGAGTTCACCGACAATCAGACTCCTCCCCCGTCCGAGCAGGAGCGCGGCCAACTCCTGCGCGCCCTCGCCAGCGACGCCATCCGCGGCAGCCTGGAACGCCACTTCGACGTGACCCTGGCCTTCCAGAACTGCCACCGGGTGGCGGCCTTCCGCCCGGAGGCACGAAGCGGGTCCACGTACGCGCGGTTCACCTCGACGCGGGCGCAGGTACTGAACCAGTCGGCGGAACTGCGGGACTGCTGATTCGCCCAGCCGTCGGGCCGACCGGATCCCCCTCACGGTCGGTCCGGCGGCGGCCGGCCCGGCGACGGTCGGCCCGGCGACGGTCGGCCCGGCGGGGGTCAGCCCCGCGGAGACGTGTCCCTCGGAATCGCCGACTCCCCCGTGCCCCTCGGATCCAGCCCGATCAGTCGGCGGTGAGAGGTGAGCCCGCCCAGGTCACCCAGGTGGGCGGCGGACTGCATGGGCCCGCCGGGCAGACAGACCAGAGGCGGCCCGTCTCCCGACTCGTGGTAGGCGAGGCGGGTTCCGTCGCGGGCGGTGAAGGTGACCATGCGCCGGAGCGTTTCAGGGCGGTGAGCGCGGAACAAGCGGATTCGACCGTTCGAAGCCGAGACCCCGCTCGCACACATGCACGCATTTCCTTCACGGTTTCATGCAACCTTTCCCACATCCGGAGAGTCCGCGTCTATATGTACGCGCACGTCCTGAACAGGCAGGCCCCTGCGGGCCGACTCGCCCCGACCGCACAGCCCGCCGCGGGCCACGGCCCCGACGCCCCGTCCTCCGAGTGAGTCCCCGTTGATCAACAGCACGACTTCCCACCACTCCCACCGAGACGGGCTCGCATCCGTCCCTCCCGCCCTCCCCGACGTCCGTGCGGACCGACGCCGACTGATCGAAGCCATCCGTGCCCTCCGCCGCCTCCTCGACAGGCGCCGCCCCTTCGAGCTCGCCGACCGTCGCCGCCTGAACCACGAGGCGAGGAACCGAGGCCGCGCGGAAGCCACCCACGGCAAGTCACTGCAACGCATCCTCGAGCAGCAGATACGCCAAGAGCGTTCCCTCTCACGCCGGCTGAACGGCCTCGACGGCAAACGTGACCATCAGGAAAGACAGGCCCTCGCCGTCCTGCGCCGAGAGTCCGTCCAGCGCACACTCAACGGCAGCCGCCTCACCGCAAGCGAGGTGAACGGCATCGGCAGCGGCCTCGTTCGCGCCCTCGCGGCCCAAGGCATCACCACGGCCGCGGACTTCACCCGCGTCAGCTGGGGCAAGGCGCCCAACGGCAAGGGCGGTGAGGTCCTCTACATCCACCGCGCCCACGGCCGTAAGGTGCACATCAACGGCATCGGCGAGCACCGGGGTCGACCGCTGATGGAGTGGCGCCGAGCCGCTCTCGCCCGCGCCGAGGCCCGCGCCCCGCGCGAGCTCCCGCCGGACGAACGTCATCGCATCGCCGAGATCATCGAGGCCGAACGCACCCGCCTGCAAGGCGAACTGGCCCAGGCGCCCAGCACAGCAGAGGCCGCCCGCGCGGAGGCCGCACAGCTCCACGCCGAGGCCGTCGAACGCCTCACCGACGCCGAACGCGAGGCCGCGCACCTCGCCGCCGAACGCCGAGCCGAGTTCGACGCGATGGCGGAGCAGTTGCTCACCCTCCAGGCCGAACTGTCCGCCCACATGGACCAGCACGGCGACGCCGGCCGCCGCATCCGCCGCGCCCAGACGCGAGCGCTGCGTCCTCTCCCGGAGAGCGCGCCCATCCCCGCAGTGATCCCGGCTCCGCGTACACCCGTCGACCTCACCAAGGCGGGCACGGCCACGCGCATGGCCACGCGCATGGGCACGGGCACGCGCATGGGCACGGCCATGAGCACGGCCACGCCGCCCACCCCCGGCACCCGGGCAAGCCTCGGCTGGCTGCTGCCGATCCTCTACTTCGGTTTCACGACCCTCGTCGGCGTGGGCGAACTGGGCGACAACACCGCTCCCCCGGCGCTGATGATCTGCTCCAGGCTCTTCGCCTTCGCGGCCACCGCGGAACTGCTGCGCCTGTGGATCCCCCGCAGGAACTGGCGGACGCCGAGCCCGATGCCCTCCGGGACGGGCCCGCAAGCCTCCGGGGTGTTTCTCGCCCTCACCGCCGCCGGCATGTTCGCGGACGAGAAGTCCGACGTGTTCCTGGTCGCCTGTGTCACGTCCGTCCTCGCCGCCTCACTGCTCGTGACGGGGGCCCATCTGCGCTGGAAGGTGCGGCAGCGCGGAGAAGGCCGGACGACCACCCCCTTCAGCTGATCCACCACCCCCCTCCCCCCGCCGACTCCCCGGCACCAGCCTCACCGACCAGGAGCAAGATCACGAACGAGGGCGACGAGCCGGCCGACTACGCCATGATCGTGAACGGCTTCGACGAGGACGGCGACTTCGTCGGCCAGGCGTTCGTCAGCACGACGCACCTCCTCCGGCGGGTCCACCGGCTCACCGCTCGTGGTGGCAGAAGCGTCCTGTCGACGCCGCGTCCGGAATCGACCGCGGCTACCCCTTCTGCTCCACCCGCACCCAGTCCACCTCCGCCTGCACTCCCCCGCCGGCGATCCGGTCCACGCTCGACTGGGGCAGGCCCCAGTACGGGGTCGTGACCTGGTTCCAGCCGGCGGGGTACGCGCCGCCGAGGGCGAGGTTGAGGATCACGTACTGGTTGTGGCCGTAGACCCACTGCCCGCGGGTGGACTCCAGCTTGTTGCGGGTCGTCTCCTGGACGAGGCGGTCGTCGACGTAGAAGCGCATGCCGGTCGGCGTCCACTCCACGGCATACGTGTGCCAGTCGTCGGCCCGGCCGCCGTTCGGGTACGTCTGGCGGGCGCCGATGTTGCCGTCCGCGGAGTAGCCGGGGCCGTGCAGGGCGGAGCTGGTCCAGTCGGCGTAGCCGATGTTCTCCATGATGTCGGTCTCGCCGGAGGCGGGCCAGGACACGGACGGGTCGTCGACGTTGCTGCCCAGCAGCCAGAAAGCGGGCCAGAATCCGTCGCCGACGGGCAGTTTCATCCGGGCGCTGACCCGGCCGTAGGTGAAGTCGAACTTGGTGTTGGTGTCCACGCGGCCGGAGGTGAAGTCGTAGGTGCCGCCGCCCGCCTGGGTGCATCCCTTGCAGTACTTGGCCCGCAGGACGAGGGCGCCGTTCTCGGTGCGGAGGTTCTCGGTCGAGTCGACGTACGCCTGCGCCTCTCCGTTGACGGAGCCCATCTCCGTTCCGGTGCGTACGACACGCCACTTGGAGCGGTCGAGAGACGTGGCGGTGAAGTCGTCGAAGAACGTCGTCCGGTAGGTGCCCTGTTGCTCGCCGGGGAGGGCGGGGTAGACGGCGGAGGCGCTGCCGCCGGTGCCCCAGACCTCGAACTCGTAGAGGGAGTAGCCGAACCGGGCGGTGGCGGGGGCCGGGTTGTAGAAGGAACGGCGTTCCTTGCCGAGCATCCGGACGTAGCGTCCGGTCGCCGGCTGCGGCAGTCGCACGCTGTCGTGCACGCCGACCGCCTCGGACGGGGACTTCACGTTCGCCCGGCGCGTGGCGACCTCGGCGGCGGACGGCTGGTACACGGTACGCCAGGTGCGGTTGTCGTCGGAGACCTGGAGCTGGTAGTCGACGGCGTAGGCCGCTTCCCAGTACAGCTCGACCGTGTCGATCGTCGACGTCGCGCCGAGGTCGACGGTGACCCACCGGTCCGCGTTCCAGTCGCTCGACCAACGGGTGGCGTCGTCCTTCAGGTTGGCGGGATGGCCGCCGTCCGTGACGAACGCCGGTGAATTTCCCGCGTGTTGGTAGTAGTCGGTGTAGGCCGGGTGGTTCAGGGCGAGGTTGGTACGCAAGGTGGAGGCGGGGGCCGGTTCGCCGCCGTAGACCTTGAAGGAGTAGAGCGAGTAGCCGTACGGCGTGGCGCGTTCCAGGCCGCGCAGGCGGAGGTATCGGCCCGTCACCTCCTGGGGATGGGTGTGTGCGGTGACCGAGCCTCCGGTGCCCGCGGTCTCCGTGTAGAAGGGCGTCCAGTCGGTGCCGTTCTTCGACACCTCCAGGACGTAGCGCTTGCCGTACGCGGCCTCCCAGTCCAGGACGACCCGGTCGACGCGGAGGGTCGTGCCGAGGTCGAGGCGGATCCAGGCGTCGTCGGCGAAGTTGCTGGACCAGCGGGTCGCGCCGTCGCCGTCGAAGGCGAGGCCGGGTGCCGTACCGCCGTTCTCGCTGCCGGAGGCGGTGACGGCAGCCGGGTTCACGGCGTACGCGCCCGCGGCGCGGTCGGCGTCCCAGGCGGGTGCGTCGGCGGCGGGCGCCGCGGCCGCGGCCGGGGCCACGAGGGCCGGACCCGCGCTCAGCAGGGCCAGGGCGGCCACGGCGGTCAGCAGGGTACGGGGAGTGCGAGCGGTGCGTGGTGACATGCGGCTCTCCTCGGTGGAAACAGGTGACAGGAATGTCGCGCTCATGACATTCAGGGACCTGGGGCTGGCGGGCGCGCGCTCCCCCACCCGCGCCCGCCGCGCCCCGCGCCCTCAGGCGGCCTTCGCCACCCCTTCCCGGTGGCGGCGGATGATCTCCGCGTAGTGGCGTCCGGTGCCCTTGATCGTGCGGGCCTGGGTCCGGTAGTCGACGTGGACGAGGCCGAAGCGCTTGTCGTAGCCGTACGCCCACTCGAAGTTGTCCAGCAGGGACCAGGCGAAGTAGCCGGCCAGGGGGGCGCCCTTGCGGGCGGCGGAGGCGCAGGCGGCGAGATGGCCGGTCAGGTAGGCCTGGCGCTCGGGGTCGTCGACGGTACCGTCGGGGCGGACGATGTCCGGGTACGCGGAACCGTTTTCCGTGACGTACAGCCGACGCGCGCCGTACTCGTCGGTCAGGCGCAGCAGCAGTGTCTCGATGCCGCTCGCATCGACCTCCCAGTCCATACCGGTGCGCGGGACACCGTCCCGGCGGACTGAACGGACGTGCGGGGCGGGCCCGTTGGGGTCGTCGCTCACCGTGGCCGGGAAGTAGTAGTTCAGGCCCAGCCAGTCCAACGGTGCGCCGATCGTCCTCAAGTCACCGGGCTGTTCGGGGAGTTCGACGCCGTACACCTCCCGCATGTCGGCGGGGAAGCCTCGGCCGTGTACCGGGTCGAGCCACCAGCGGTTGGTGTGGCCGTCCATGCGGTGGGCGGCGGCGATGTCCTCGGGGCGATCGGTGGCGGGGTGAACGGTGGAGAGGTTGTTGACGATGCCGACCTCGGCGCGCGGGACCGCCGCCCGGATGGCCTGGACGGCAAGTCCGTGGCCGAGGAGCAGATGGTAGGAGGCACGGACGGCTGCCGTCAGGTCCGTGAGGCCCGGGGCCATCTTGCCTTCGAGGTGGCCGATCCAGGCCGAGCACAGGGGTTCGTTCAGGGTGGCCCAGTGGGTCACGCGGTCGCCCAGCCGCTCGGCGACGACCGACGCGTACGCGGCGAAGTGCTCCGCGGTCTCGCGCTCGGGCCAGCCGCCGCGGTCCTGGAGTACCTGCGGAAGGTCCCAGTGGTAGAGGGTGACGGACGGGGTGATGCCCGCCTCCAACAGGCCGTCGATCAACTTGTCGTAGAAGTCGAGGCCCTTGGGGTTCGCCGGACCGTCGCCGCCCGGCACCACCCGGGGCCACGAGATCGACAACCGGTAAGCGTTGGCGCCGAGTTGACGCATCAGGCCGATGTCCTCGCGCCAGCGGTGGTAGTGGTCGCAGGCGACATCACCGTGGTCGTCGTCCGCGATCTTTCCGGGAGTGTGCGAGAAGGTGTCCCAGATCGACGGCGAACGGCCGTCCTCCGCCACGGCTCCCTCGATCTGGTACGCCGAGGTGGCGGTCCCCCACAGGAAGTCCTGGGGCAGGGCGGCAAAGTCGATGGTCACTGAAGTCCTCTCGGAATCGGGGCGGTTGCTCACTTCACGGCTCCGGCCGTCAGCCCGGCGACGAGATAGCGCTGGAGCAGCAGGAAGCCGGCCACCACCGGCACACTGACGACCAGCGAGGCGGCCATGATCTGGTTCCAGTAGACGTCGTTGAGGGTGGAGTAGCCCTGGAGTCCGACGGCGAGCGTGCGGGTGGTGTCGTTGGTCATGACGGAGGCGAACAGCACCTCGCCCCAGGCGGTCATGAAGGCGTAGACGGCGACCGCCACGATGCCGGGGATCGCGGCCGGTACGACGATCCGGAAGAGCGCGCCGAGCGGACCGCAGCCGTCCACCAGCGCCGCCTCGTCGAGGTCGCGCGGCACCGAGTCGAAGTAACCGATCAGCATCCAGATGGAGAAGGGGAGGGAGAAGGTCAGATACGTCAGGATCAGGCCGCCGCGCGAACCGAACAGCGCGATGCCGGTGGCGTTGCCGATGTTGACGTAGAGCAAAAACAGCGGGAGGAGGAAGAGGATGCCCGGGAACATCTGCGTCGACAGCACGGTGACCGTGAAAGCCCGTTTCCCACGGAAGTCGTAACGGCTTACCGCGTAGGCGCTGAACACGGCGATCACCACGGAGCAGACCGTCGCCGCGCCTGCCACGACCAGCGAGTTCACGAAGTACCTGGCGAGCGGGACCGTCGACCAGATGTCGATGTACGGGCGGATCGTCAGACCGCTGGGCAGCCAGCGGAACTCGCCCGTGACGTCGGCAAGGGGTTTCAGAGAGCTGGAGACCATCACGTACACCGGCAGCAGCACGAAGCCGGTGAGCAGGGTGAGGAAGATCCGTCGGGACCAGAGGAACGAACTAGGTGGTGCCATAGGGGAGTTACCGCGCATGCGAAGCCCTCCGTCCGCGCGAGGTGACGGCCAGGTAGACGCCCGTCACGGCCAGCAGGAAGAGGAGCAGCAGGACCGACATCGCCGATCCCGTGCCGAAGTTCCAGGTCACGAAGGAGGCTTGGTAGATGTGGACCGAGATGAGATCCGCGGCCTCCGGGGCGGCCCTGCCGAACAGGACGAACGGCGTGTTGAAGTCGTTGAACGTCCACAGGAACAGGACCAGGACCAGGACCTGGTTGACCGGGCCCAGGGACGGAAGGGTGATCCGGCGGATCTGCTGCCACATGCCCGCGCCGTCCAGCGCGGCCGCCTCGTACAGCTCGCCGGGGATGTTCTGTAGGCCGGCCATCACGATGAGGAAGGCGAACGGCCAGCCCTTCCACACCGACACGGTGAGCAACGCGTAGAAACTGTTGTCGCCGATCAGCCAGAAGGAGGGCTTGTCGGTGAGGTGCAGCTGATCGTGCAGGACGTGGTTCACCAGGCCGTTGTCGTGCTGGAACATGAAGACCCAGGTGATCACGGCCGCGTAGACCGGCAGGGCGTACGGCACCAGGAAGAGCGCCCTCAGCAGCCCCCGGCCGCGGAAGGTGTCCTGCATGAAGATCGCCGCCGCGGTGCCGATGAGCCAGCACAGGCCCACCGAGAGCAAGGTGAAGCCGACGGTGACGAGGAAGGAGTGCAGCAGGGCCTCGCCGACGGGCGCGTCGAAGTCCACCGACACCCGGTAGTTGTCGAGGCCGGACCAGGGAGCCGTGCCCCAGTCACGGATGTAGAACTGGGTGAGCTCCTTGAAGCTCATCACGATGCCGATCGCCATCGGCACGAGGTGGACGAGGAGTTCGAGGACGAGAGCGGGCAGGAGCAGCAGGTAGGGCAGTCCGATACGGCGGATCCGGCCGGGACGCGGGCGCGGGGCCCGGCCGGTGCCAGGGTCTGCGCGAGGCTTTTCGACCTCGGCTGTGGTGGTCATCTGGCTCACTTCGTCCGGCTCACTTCGTCGGCATCTGCTGCTGGGCCTTGGCGAGCTTGGCCTTGACCGACTCGGTGGTCACCGGGCGGCCGGCGGCCGCGTCGGCGAACAGTTCCTTGACGGCCGTACCGACCACGGTCTCGAACTGGGACTCGTCGGCGACCTGCGGCAGCGCGGCGGCGCTCTTGGCGAGGGTGTCCTTCAGGACCGCGTTCGCGGCGGAGTTGAACCCGGCGTCCGACTGGGCGGAGGCGACGGGCGGGATGGTGCTGTAGGCCTTGTTGAGGATCTTCTGCTCCTCGTCGCCGGTCATGAACTTCACGAACTCGGTGGCGCCGTCGAGGTTGTCGGTGTTCTTGAAGACCGCCAGGTTGATGCCCGCGACCATCGAGTTGACCTGGGCGCCGGTGCCGGGGGTGCCGGACTGCACGGGCACCGGGGCGATGCCGTACTTGTCCTCGCTCATGCCCTGGGACTTGAGGTTGGAGGAGGCGGACTGCCACAGCAGCATCGCCGTCTTCCCCTTGGCGAAGTCGCTCACGGACTGGTTCTGCGCGTACTCGGCGTTGCCCTGCGGGATGGCCTTGTCCTTCGCCATCAGGTCGACGTACTGCTTGACCGCCGCGACCGCGCCGTCGGACGTGAAGTCGGGCTTTCCGTCGGCGGCGAAGAAGTCGGCGCCGTGCTGCTTGGCGAAGACGAAGACGTGATGGACGTTTTCCGAGACGTTCGCGCCCTCGGCGCCCAGAACCTGCTTGCCCTTCGCCTGGATCTTCTTGCCGTCGGCCACCAACTCGGCCCAGGTGGCGGGCGGTTGGGCTATGCCGGCGTCGGCGAAGATCTGCTTGTTGTAGTAGAGGGCGTAGGCCATCGAGTACAGCGGCACCGCGGCCGGGTCCTTGCCCTCCGCTCCGGTCGAGCCGAGCGCGGAATCGACGAAACGGTTTCTGCCGCCGATCTTCGCGAGGTTCGCCTCGTCCCAGGGCAGCAGCGCGCCCGTGGCCTGGAGCGAGGCCGACCAGGTGTTGCCGATGTTGAGGACGTCGGGGCCCTGGCCGGACGTGGTCGCCGTGAGGATCCGGTTGAGCAGGTCCGACCAGGGGACGACCTCCAGCTTCACCTTGATCCCGGTCTGCTTCTCGAACTTGTCGAGTTCCGGCTGGAGGACCTTCTTGTCCACCTCGATGCTCGCGCCCTGGTTCGAGGCCCAGTACGTCAGGGTCTTCGGCGAGTCGTTGGAGCCTCCGCCGTCCGTCGAGGTGCCGCCTCCACAGGCCGTGGCCGCGAGGGCGAGTGACATGACGACGGCGCCTGTGGCCGCGGCTCGGATGGTGCGCATGGGTCGGCTCCCGGTGTCATCAGGGCTTAATTTAGGACGTGAGTTAAACCCTGGAAGAGGGCCGCGTCAAGAGTTCCGGCACAGTCCGGGGAACTCAGGTCCCACCACTTGACGCGCCCGTTCAGGTAGTTGAAGCATTCAACGCTGAGAGAGCGCTCTCAAGCCAACGATCGTTCACTTCCTTAAATCAGCCGTTCACTTCGAGCGGCCTGGACCGAGGAGAGCCGCCCATGCCCCACACTCCGTCGTCGGAGACGCCCGCCGTGCGCCGCAGAGCAGTCCTCGCCGCAGCCGCCACGGTCGCGGCAGCCCCCGCACTCGCCGGACTCGCCGCCGCGCCGGTCTCCGCCGCCCCGCGCGGAAAGCGGTTGCGCGCCCTTCCGGGCGGTGGCGACCTCGGCCCGAACGTCCTCGTCTTCGACCCGTCGACCCCGGACATCCAGGCCCGGCTGGACGCGGTGTTCCGGCAACAGGAGGCGGCCCAATTCGACACCGGGCGCCACGCGTTGCTGTTCCGCCCCGGTACCTACCACGGCCTCAACGCCCAACTCGGCTTCTACACCTCGATCGCCGGCCTGGGCCTCTCCCCCGACGACACGACCATCAACGGGGACGTGACCGTCGACGCGGGCTGGTTCGGCGGCAACGCCACGCAGAACTTCTGGCGTTCGGCGGAGAACCTCGCGCTCGTCCCGGTCAGCGGCACCAACCGGTGGGCGGTCGCCCAGGCCGCCCCCTTCCGCCGGATGCACATACGCGGCGGCCTCAACCTCGCCCCGTCCGGCTACGGTTGGGCCAGTGGCGGCTACATCGCCGACAGCCGTATCGAAGGCGAGATCGGCCCGTACTCGCAGCAGCAGTGGTACACCCGGGACAGTGCGATCGGCAGCTGGCTCAACGGCGTGTGGAACATGGTGTTCTCCGGGGTGGAGGGCGCCCCCGCCCAGAGCTTCCCCAACCCGCCGTACACCACGCTCGACACCACCCCGGTCTCGCGGGAGAAGCCGTTCCTGTACGTCGACGGCGCCGGCGCGTTCCGCGTCTTCCTGCCCGCCAAGCGCACGAACGCGCGCGGGGTCACGTGGGGCAACGGCACACCGCGCGGCAGCTCACTGCCCCTGTCGCGGTTCTACGTCGCCAAGCCGGGCGTCACCGCCGCCACGCTCAACCAGGCGCTCGCGCAGGGCCTGAACCTGCTGCTGACACCGGGGATCTACCACCTCGACCGGCCGATTCAGGTGAACCGCGCCGACACCGTCGTGCTGGGCCTGGGTTACGCCACCCTGATCCCGGACAACGGCGTCACCGCGCTGAAGGTGGCCGACGTCGACGGGGTCCGGCTGGCGAGCTTCCTCGTCGACGCCGGACCCGTCAACTCCTCGGTCCTGCTGGAAGTCGGTCCGTCCGGCGCATCGCGCGACCACTCCGCCAACCCCACCACCGTCCAGGACGTGTTCGTCCGGATCGGCGGGGCGGGTGCCGGCAAGGCCACCACCAGCATGGTGATCAACAACCGTCACACGATCGTCGACCACACCTGGGTCTGGCGCGCCGACCATGGCGAGGGCGTCGGCTGGGAGACCAACCGGGCCGACTACGGCGTCGTCGTCAACGGCCACGACGTGCTGGCCACGGGCCTGTTCGTGGAACACTTCAACAAGTACGACGTGCAGTGGAACGGCCAGCGCGGCCGCACGATCTTCTTCCAGAACGAGAAGGCCTACGACGCGCCGAGCCAGGCGGCGATCCAGAACGGCTCGGTAAAGGGTTACGCCGCCTACAAGGTCGGCGCCGCCGTCACCGCGCACGAGGGCTGGGGGCTGGGCAGTTACTGCTACTACAACGTCGACCCGACGATCGTCCAGCACCACGGCTTCGCCGCCCCGAACGTACCCGGTGTGAAGTTCCACGACCTGCTGGTGGTCTCCCTGGGCGGCCAAGGCCAGTACGAGCACGTCATCAACGACCTCGGGGCGCCGACTTCCGGTACGTCGACGGTGCCGTCGACCGTGGTGTCGTATCCCTGATCTGCCGGTGGGGCGACGAACCTGACGGGCCGCGGCCGGCGCCCCATGTGCCGGAAGGGTGGCATCGGCCTCGGGTCCGTGCCACGAACGCCCAGGTGTTCGTGGCACGGACCGACACGGTGGCCTGCGCCTACGACCTCGCGGGAAGGCGTGGGCCTACCGCGTCGTCGCCACCGCCGGCGCCGGGGCGTACCCCGTCGGCCGGGCCGAGAAGGTGCCTCGGCCCTGGGTTCGGCTGCGCAGCCGGGTCGCGTAGCCGAACAGTTCGGCCAGCGGCACGGTGGCGGTGACCACCGCCGAACCGCCGCGCACGGCCGAGTCGGTGACCCGCCCGCGCCGTGCTGCCAGGTCGCCGAGGACCCCGCCTACGGCGTCCTCGGGAACGGTTACCGTGACCTCGACAACCGGTTCCAGCACGACCATCGCACAGCCGCGCAGGGCTTCCCGCAGCCCGAGCCGACCGGCCGTGCGGAAGGCCATCTCGGAGGAGTCCTTCACATGGGTCGCCCCGTCGGTCAGGGTGACCCGCAGCCCGGTGACCGGGTGCCCGCCCACGGGGCCCTCGGCGAGGGCGTCCCGGCAGCCGGCCTCGACCGCACGGACGTACTCCTGCGGCACCCGTCCTCCGACGACGGTCGATCGGAACGTGAAACCGGTTTCAGCAGCACCCCCCGTCTCGTCCGCGCCGAGTGGCTCGACGTCGAGCACGATCTGCGCGAACTGCCCGGCCCCACCGTCCTGTTTGACATGCCGGAAGACCCGGCCGGACACTCCACGGGCGACCGTCTCGCGGTAGGTCACCCTCGGACGACCCACGTTGACCTCCAGACCGAGGCTGCGACGGATCTTCTCCACCGCTACCTCCAGGTGCAGTTCACCCATGCCCGACAGCACCGTCTGACCCGTCTCCGGGTCGGTCCGGACGACCAGCGAGGGGTCCTCCTCGGCCAGCCGGGCAAGTGCCGAGGCCAGCCGGTCGGCGTCGGTGCTCGTGCGTGCCTCGACCGCCACGGAGACGACCGGGTCGGCGACCCCGGGCGGTTCGAGAACGACCGGTGCCCCCGGCGCGCTCAGCGTCGAACCCGCACGGGCCGACTTCAGCCCGATCACGGCCACGATGTCCCCGGCGACCGCGCGCTCCAGCTGCGCATGCCGGTCGGCCTGCACACGCAGGATCCGGCCGATCCGCTCGATGCGCCGCGCGCCGGACTCCCATACCGCGTCTCCTTTCTCGATCGTGCCCGAGTACACCCGCAGATAGGTGAGCCGGCCCGTGGGGGTCGCGGCGACCTTGAACGCGAGCGCCGCGAACGGTGCGGTGGGGTCGGCGGGTCGTTGTTCGCCGACGGCATCCTGTATACGGTCGGCAGTCTCGCGCTGAGTGTCGGCACCTTCGTGCATACCGTGGACAGTGCCGTGCATACCGTCGACGGCGTCACGCATACCGCCCTTGGTATTTCGCATACCGGCGGCGCCACCAGGCATACCGCATACCGGCGGCACGTCCAACGGCGACGGCAGATAGGCGACGACGGCGTCGAGCAGCGGCTCGATCCCGCGATTGCGGTAGGCCGAGCCGCACAGCACGACCACTGCGTCGCCCGTGCGGGTCAGCTCGCGCAGGGTACTGGAGAGGGTCTCGGCGGAGAGTGTCTCGCGGTCGCAGAACTCCTCCAGGGCGGCCGGGTGCCGCTCCGCCACGGCTTCCTCCAGCAGGCGGCGCCGACGCAGCGCCTCCTCGCGAAGATCCTCCGGTACGACGTCCTCGACGGCCGTCCCGCCGCCGTCGCTCCAGGTCAGAGCCCGCATGCGCAGCAGGTCGACGACGCCGGTGAAGCCGTCCTCCGTGCCGATCGGCAGGTGCACGACCAGCGGGACCGGATGGAGCCGTTCCCGGATCGACGCCACCGCGGCATCGAGGTCGGCGCCCACCCGGTCCAGCTTGTTGACGAACGCGATCCTCGGTACGCCGTGCCGGTCGGCCTGCCGCCACACGGACTCGCTCTGCGGTTCCACGCCCGCGACGGCGTCGAACACCGCCACCGCCCCGTCGAGCACCCGCAGGGATCGCTCCACCTCGTCGGCGAAGTCGACGTGCCCCGGAGTGTCGATCAGGTTGATGCGGTGACCGTCCCAGTCGCAGCTGACGGCCGCGGCGAAGATGGTGATTCCACGGTCGCGCTCCTGAGGGTCGAAGTCGGTGATGGTCGTGCCGTCGTGGACCTCGCCGCGCTTGTGCGTGGTCCCGGTGGCATACAGGATCCGCTCCGTGACGGTGGTCTTGCCGGCGTCGACATGGGCGAGGATGCCCAGGTTGCGCACGGCGGAGAGATGACGGTCGAGGTGGTTGCGCACGGCCCTTGGCCTTTCGGGGTGTTTCCGAGACGGGCAGCGCGATTTCCGGACGAACGCCGAGGTGCATGGTCGACGTGGCAATGCGCTGATGTGCCGTCAGATACGGCACATCAGCGACGCATTGTGGTGGTCAGGCGTCCGTCAGGACTTCCGGTGCCGGCCGCGCAGCGAGCACCGGACGGACGGAGACACGAGGATCACCTCGTAGCGGGAGCGGGGAGCGACGACAGCGGTGTGGTCACGCATGGCCGGGCTCCCCTCGTTCGTCTCGGTACCGCGCTGCCCGTGTCGTGGGCCGCGCTCGGTCCTGGCGAGTGTAGGAGCGAACGGGCCCGCTCCGCACGCGATTTATCGCACTCGTCCCGCGGCTGTCCCGGCGCGGCTCCGCCTCCCGGCGCGGCGGGAGGGCGTCCGTCGGTCACACGGGCGTGGCCTGCGTCGCCGGGTAGAACTGCCTCCGCACCCGGCGCAGCCACGCGTCGGCGGCCGTCTCGTCGGGCTGTTCGGGCAGCACGCTGCGCGTCTCGGCGAACGCCTCCTCGAAGCCGCGCAGCAGCGGCATCGCGGCTTCGGGATCGGCCGCGACCTGTTCACCGAACTTGTGGTAGCTCTCGGGGTCGTCGACGCGGATCGTCAACCGGCCGGTGGCATACAGCTCGTAGCCCTGGGTGCACAGTCGTTTGAGGTGACGGGCGTGTTTGGCGGTTCGTTTGCGGGTGTCCGCGGTGAGGGGGCCTTCGCTGCGGTTCCGCAGCCTCCGGAACTGCTGCGTGGCGTAGCCGAGATAGGCGTCCCGGACCCGGCGGGCGCTGAGCAACGTCTCGCGGAGAGCGATGAGTTCGTTGCCGAGCGGGGTCCGCACCTCGTACAACTCGTCCGGCAGCCAGACGAGTTCCATCACGGTCGGGTTGCCGCCGAGGGCCAGCCGGCACCACTTCGCGGCCTCGTGCAGGGTGCGGTCGGGTGCCGTGCTGACGTGCGACTCCTTCGGCCGGCGCAGGCCGTGCAGGTCCTCGGTGGGGGCGGCGAACATGCCGAGGCGGTCCACGTCGGAGCCTTCGTGGGCGAGCCCGTAGGCGGTCGAGCCGACGATTCCGGACAGCAGGATGTTGGTGACGGTCACAGGTGCCCCCGGTCGTTCCCTGATGGTGATCATCCGCCCCCGTGGCCGGGTGGCAGGACCGCCATGATGCCCCGGCTCCGGCCCGGCCCACCTCGCATTTTCCGGCCGGACGGCCTGCTCCGCCCGTGCTCGACCCCGTGACCCGTCCCGCCCGCCGCTTCACCCGTACGGATCAGTGCGCTGGTCGAGCGGCCCGGCCGGTGGTGCCGTGTAGGGGCAGAGGTAGCAGCAGTAGAGCCCACGGGGTGCCCGGCAAGCACCCAGGTCGACGAGAGGAATCCCTCGGGAACCCGCCCGGGGCGCGCCCACGCGGGGACCGGCCCCGCCCCGCCCCGTCCCCGAACCGTCCTCAGGAGGTATTCGTGACCAGCCCTCGTCTGTCGTCCCGCCCGTCCACCCCACCCCGTCCCGCCGGGCCGTCCGGTCCGGCGGGGCCGACGCGTCCCGGCCGTCCGACCCGGGTGCTGGCCGTCGCCCTGGCCGTCGGAACGCTGCTCGCCACGGCGGCCTGCTCCGACGACGGGGACGACAGCGCGTCGACCGACGCGAGCACCGCGACCTCGTCCGCCGGCGAACGGACCGCCACCGCGTCCCCCACCATCACTCCGCTCACCTCGGCCGGCGCACAGACGGCGCTGATCACCGCGGGAGACCTCGAGGACAACTGGACGCAGGTGAAGACCGCGGCCAGCTGGCGGAACCGGCTGCTCATCGGCACGGTCGACGCCGCCCAGTTCCTCACCGGCAAGACGCAGGCGGCGGACTGCCAGCGCCTGCTCGACGGGCTCTACGACGAAGACCTCCTGGGACCCCCGCCCGGCCCGTCGGCGCTCACCGGCTTCACCGAGGGCAACTCCCGGCTGCTCTACCAGGTCGCCGCCTACCAACCGGCCAGCCTGGACCAGTCGTTCGACTGGCTCAAAACCCTGCCGACCGCGTGCGACCAGTTCAACGCGGTCGCCTCCGACGGCTCCACCCGCACCGTGCAGGTCGTCGAGGCCTCCCTGCCCAAGGCCGGCGACACCCGGCAGGGCCTCACCGTGACGGTGGCCGGCCCCTCCGGCGGCACCCCGGTCACCCTCACCCTGGACGTCGCCGTCGTACGGGTCGGGGACGACGCGATCACGGTCACCAACGGCGGTACCGACGGAGCGGACCACGACAGCACCGAGGACGCGGTCAGCCACGGCACCACACGACTCAAGGACGTACGGGAAGGCCGTACACCGGCGCCGGAGCCCAGCGAGTTCGACTGAGCGCACCGGTTCGGCCGAGTGTGCCTCCCTGCTCCGGCCTTCTTCCTCCGCTCAGCACTATGTGACATATTACTGGTGTGACCAAGCGACCGAGCGGTGACGTCGTGGTCGTCGGCGCCGGCATGGTGGGTGCCGCCTGCGCGCTGTACGCGGCCCGTGCCGGACTGGACGTGATCCTGGTCGACCGGGGTCCGGTGGCCGGCGGCACGACCGGCGCGGGTGAGGGGAATCTCCTCGTCTCCGACAAGGAGCCCGGACCCGAACTCCGACTGGCCCTGCTGTCGGCTCGGTTGTGGGGCGAGCTGGCTCAAGAGCTGGGCGCGGCCGTCGAGTACGAACCCAAGGGCGGTCTCGTCGTCGCCTCCACGCCCGAATCGCTCACCGCCCTGACGGATCTGGCGACCGGACAGCGCACGGCCGGGGTGTCGGCGGTCCATGTCCAGGCGGATCAACTCCACGCACTGGAGCCGTACTTGGCACACGGTCTCGCGGGCGGCGTGCTGTACCCGCAGGACGCCCAGGTGATGCCCACCCTGGCCGCAGCCCACCTCGTACGGGCCTCGGGTGCGCGTCTGGAGACGGGTCGCACGGTGACACGGGTACTGCGCGACACCGCCGGTGCCGTACGGGGCGTACGTACCGACCGGGGCGACATCCTGGCGCCGGCCGTGGTGAACGCGGCCGGGACCTGGGGGGCCGAGGTGGCCGCGCTGGCGGGGGTCCGGCTGCCCGTACTCCCCCGCCGCGGCTTCGTCCTGGTCACCGAACCGCTGCCGCGCCGGGTGCGGCACAAGGTGTACGCCGCCGACTACGTGGCCGACGTGGCGAGCGACTCGGCCGCCCTGCACACCTCACCGGTCGTCGAGGGGACCGCCGCCGGGCCCGTGCTGATCGGCGCGAGCCGTGAACGGGTCGGCTTCGACCGGTCCTTCTCGCTGCCGGTCGTACGCGCCCTGGCGGCGGGCGCGACGCGCCTGTTCCCGTTCCTGGAACACGTACGGGCGATGCGCACCTACCTCGGCTTCCGCCCCTACCTGCCCGACCATCTGCCCGCCGTCGGGCCCGACCCTCGTGTGCCCGGGCTGTTCCACGCCTGCGGGCACGAGGGCGCGGGCATCGGGCTCGCGACCGGCACCGGTCACCTGATCGCGCAGACCCTCACCGGCCGACGCCCGGAGCTGGACCTGACACCGTTCCGCCCCGACCGCTTCGACCGCCCCGACCACCTTGACCGCTGCGCCGAGGAGGCCACGCCGTGAACCCCCTGAAGCTGACCCGGGCCCGCCCCGGCGCCCCGTTCACCGTGACCTTCGACGGCCGGGAGATCGAGGCGTTGCCCGGTCAGACGATCGCCGCCGCACTGTGGGCGTCCGGCGTCACGGCCTGGCGCACCACGCGGGGCGAGGGGCGTGCGCGCGGGGTCTTCTGCGGGATCGGCGTGTGCTTCGACTGTCTGGTGACCGTCGACGGCCGCCCCGGCCAACGGGCCTGTCTGGTAGCGGCCGTGCCGGGCGCCGACGTCCGCACGCAGGTGGGGACGGGCCACGAGGGAGCGGGTCACGAGGGGACGGGCCACGATGACTGAGCACCGCCCGGTGCTGGCGGTGATCGGCGCGGGACCGGCCGGCCTCGCCGGCGCCCTGGCAGCCGCTGCCCGTGGCGTGCGGGTGGTGTTGATCGACTCCGCCACCGAGGCGGGCGGGCAGTTCTATCGGCAGCCCGCGAAGGGGCTCGGCGCGCGGCGCCCACAGGCCCTCCATCACCAGTGGCGCACCTGGGAGCGACTGCGTGCCGGGCTCGACACCCACCTCGCCGCCGGCCGCATCACTCACCTGAGTGATCGTCATGTGTGGTGCGTGGAAAGGAAATCGAGCGGGTTCTCCGTGCACGCGCTGATCGGTCCGGAGCAGGAGGAGTCCGTCGCGGTCCGCGCCGACGGGGTGTTGCTGGCGACCGGCGGCTACGAGAAGGTCCTGCCGTTCTCCGGCTGGACACTGCCCGGCGTGGTCACCGCGGGCGGCGCCCAGGCACTGCTGAAGGGCGGGCTCGTCCTGCCCGGCCGTACGGCGGTCGTGGCCGGCACGGGCCCTCTGCTGCTCCCCGTCGCCACCGGCCTCGCGGCTGCGGGCGCCCAGGTCGTCGCCCTGGTGGAGTCGGCCGGTCCGAGGGATTTCACACGTCGGGCGCGGACCTGGGCAGGCGCCCCCGCGAAGCTCGCAGAGGGGGCCGTGTGCGCGGCCCAACTCCTGCGTCAGCGCGTTTCAGTGATGACCCGTCATGTTGTGGTGGAGGCGCACGGTACCGAGCGGCTGGAGGCCGTCACCGTCGCCGCGCTGGACTCCGAAGGCCGACCGGCGCCCGGCACACAACGACGTATCGCCTGCGACACCCTCGCCGTAGGCCACGGCCTGCTGCCGCACACCGACCTCGCGGAGGGGCTCGGCTGCCGCCTCGACGGGCCGAGCGTTCGCGTCGACGACGAACAGCGCACCGACGTCCCCGGCGTCTGGGCCGCCGGCGAGGCCACGGGGATCGGCGGCTCGGCGTTGTCGCTCGCCGAGGGGCACATCGCCGGACGGTCGGCGGCGGCAAGGCTGACGGACACCGTCCCCGACCCGCGGGAGTGGGCCCCGGCCGCGCGGGCCCGTACCCGGCTGCGGTCGTTCTTCGCGGCACTGGACGCCGCGTATGCCGCCCGGCCCGTCCGGTGGACGGAGCAGGTCACCGACGAGACGGTCGTGTGCCGCTGCGAGGAGGTCACCGCCGGCGCCGTCCGCGAGGCCGTCGGCGCGCTCGGCGCGGGTGACCTGCGCACCGTGAAGCTGCTGACCCGGGCCGGAATGGGCTGGTGCCAGGGCCGCATGTGCGAGCCCGGAGTGGCCGGTGTCGCGGGCTGCACGCTCACTCCGGCACGACGACTGCTGGCCCGCCCCGTACCCCTGGGGGTGCTCGCCGCCCCGGCCGATCCCACGGCCCCACAGTGATATGTCACACGCCACACACGAAGGGACTCGCCGCATGGCCGCCTCCACCGCCCACACCGCCCCCACCACTCCCCCTGCTCCCGTCACCTCCCCACACCGCCCCTGGCATGGCGTCCTCGTCGCCACCGCGATCCCGCTCCGCGACGACCTCTCCGTCGACTACGACCGGTACGCCGAGCACTGCGCCTGGCTGGTGGCGAACGGCTGTGACGGCGTCGTACCCAACGGCTCCCTGGGCGAGTACCAGGTACTCACGCCCGAGGAGCGCGCCAGGGTGGTGGAGACCGCGGTGGCCGCGATCGGCGGGGACCGGGTGATGCCCGGCGTCGCCGCCTACGGCTCGGCGGAGGCCCGCCGTTGGACCGAGCAGGCGGCCGAAGCGGGCTGCGCGGCGGTGATGCTGCTCCCGCCCAACGCCTACCGCGCGGACGAGCGAGCCGTCGTGGCCCACTACGCGGAGGTCGCCGGGGCGGGTCTGCCGGTCGTGGCGTACAACAACCCGATCGACACCAAGGTCGACCTCGTCCCCGAACTGCTGGCCCGGCTGCACGGCGAGGGCCATGTCCAAGGCGTCAAGGAGTTCTCGGGCGACGTCCGCCGCGCCTACCGGATCGCCGAACTCGCGCCGGAGCTGGACCTGTTGATCGGTGCCGACGATGTGCTGCTGGAACTGGCCGTGGCCGGCGCCAAGGGCTGGGTGGCCGGATACCCCAACGCGCTGCCGAGGTCCTCGGTGGAGCTGTACCGGGCGGCCGTCGCCGGTGATCTCACCACCGCGCTCCCCCTCTACCGTCAGCTTCACCCGCTGCTGCGCTGGGACTCGCGGGTGGAGTTCGTCCAGGCGATCAAACTCTCGATGGACGTCGTGGGGCGCCACGGCGGTGGCTGCCGCCCACCACGGGTCCCGCTGCTGCCGGACCACGAGGCGGCCGTCCGCGCGTCCACCGAGAAGGCCGTCGCGGCCGGTCTGGCGTAATGACCGAACCGCTCAACTTCGAAAGGGAGTAGGGGACTTCGTGCGCAGCAAGCTCGTCCTGCACGCCGTCGACTCGCACACCGAGGGCATGCCCACCCGGGTGATCACCGGTGGGGTCGGGACCATCCCCGGCGCGACGATGAACGAGCGGCGGCTCTATTTCCGTGAACACCGCGACGACATCAAGCAGTTGCTGATGAACGAGCCGCGGGGCCACTCCGCCATGAGCGGCGCGATCCTCCAGCCGTCCACCCGACCGGACTGCGACTGGGGCGTCCTCTACATCGAGGTCTCGGGCTATCTGCCGATGTGCGGGCACGGCACGATCGGGGTGGCGACGGTACTCGTAGAGACGGGCATGGTCGAGGTCGTCGAACCGGTCACCACCATCCGGCTGGACACCCCGGCCGGGCCCGTCGTCGCCGAGGTGGCGGTCGAGGACGGCGCGGCCACATCCGTGACCTTGCGGAACGTCCCCTCCTTCGCGGTCGCGCTGGATCGCAGAGCCACGCTGCCCGACGGCCGTACGGTGACGTACGACCTGGCGTACGGCGGCAACTTCTACGCGATCCTGCCGCTGGAGGAATTCGGGCTGCCCTTCGACCGCGCACGCAAGGACGACATCCTGCGCGCCGGCCTGTCACTCATGGAGGTGATCAACTCCGAGCAGGAGCCGGTACACCCCGAAGACCCCTCCATCCGTGGCTGTCACCACGTCCACCTGTACGCACCCGGTGCCACCGCCCGTCATTCCCGGCACGCGATGGCCATCCACCCTGGCTGGTTCGACCGCTCGCCCTGCGGTACGGGGACGAGCGCCCGCATGGCGCAACTGCACGCGCGGGGTGAACTGCCGTTGCACACCGAGTTCGTCAACGAGTCCTTCATCGGCACCCGCTTCACGGGCCGGCTCCTCGGCACGACGGAAGTCGCCGGCCGCCCGGCGGTACTGCCCAGTTTCACCGGCCGTGCCTGGATCACGGGGACGGCCCAGTACCTTCTGGACCCGACGGACCCGTTCCCGGCGGGCTTCGTACTCTGACGACACCGCAGCCGGCCGACGTCGTAGGCAGCAGGCGTCGCAGGCAGGGGTGAGACGTGACATGGCACAGTGCACTGGTTCAGAGTGAGATGGCACAGTCCGCACCGAGGAGACCCACCATGGCCGCCGCCCGGCCCACCAGCAGCCAGACACCCGCCGTACCCGACGCACCCGCCACACCCGCGTCGACACCCGCATCGGCACCCACCCTCCCCGTGCTCGGCGGTCGGCGGAGCAGCTACCGCGAGCGGGTCGCCGATGCCCTGCGGGCCGCGCTGATCGCGGGTGAACTGCTGCCCGGCGAGGTCTACTCGGCGCCGACCCTGGCCGCCCGCTTCGGTGTCTCGGCGACACCCGTGCGCGAGGCGATGCTCGACCTGGCGAAGGAGGGCCTGGTCGATGCCGTCCCGAACAAGGGGTTCCGGGTCACCGAGGTCTCCGACCAGCAGTTGGACGAGTACACCCACGTCCGCGCCCTCATCGAGATCCCCACGGTGGTGGCGCTGTCGACGACCGCCGACCCGGTGTCCCTGGAGGCGCTGCGGCCGGCCGCCCGGGAGATCGTCGCCGCGGCGGTGGCGGGCGACCTCATCGCCTACGTCGAGGCCGACACCCGGTTCCACCTGGGCCTGCTCGCACTGGCCGGCAACGCCCACCTGGTCGAGGTCGTCCGCGAACTGCGCGGCCGGGCGCGGCTGTACGGCCTGACCGCGCTCTCCGCCTCGGGCCGTCTGCTGGCCTCCGCCGAAGAGCACCTTGAGCTGCTGGACGCCCTGCTGTCCCGCGACGAGCGGGTCGTGCACGCGGTCATGACACGCCATCTGGGGCATGTGCGGGGGCTGTGGGCCTCCGCTCGCGAGTAGCGACTCGCCCCGGAGTGGGCGGCTCGCCCCACGACGTCCCCGCTACCCGTCCCCCTTCCTCCCGCCACCTCGGCCCGGAGATCTCGCCTGTGATCCTTGTCGCTGGTGCGCGGCGCGTGGAGAGAGTGCCGAACGGGCATTCAACTGCCCGTGCGCGAAAGGATGGTGTCGATTCCGTGGGGGAACGTGTGAGCCTGTGTCTGATCGGTGCGGGTCTGTCCGGGCTGGCCATGGCGCACGCCCTGAAGTCCGAGGGCCTCGACTTCGTCTGCCTCGAGAAGGCATCCGACGTCGGCGGGCTCTGGCGGCAGCCGGGGGCCGGCGAACGCGGTCCGGGCTACCTGTCGCTCCACCTCAACACCAACAAGCAGCTCACCGGTTACGCCGACCATCCGATGCCGGCCGGGTATCCCGTCTACCCCCGGCACAGCCAACTCGCCGACTACCTGCGCTCCTTCGCCGAGTGGGCCGGCCTGCTGGACCACATCGAGTTGGAGACGACCGTCGAGTCGGTGCGCCGGACGGCCGACGGTTCCTGGACGGTCGTCAGCCGGGATGCCCAGGGCACGCGCACCACACGGGACTTCACCCAGGTGATCGTCGCCTCGGGGCACAACACCGAGCCGGTCCTGCCCGCTCCCGTGCCGGGTTCCGAGACCTTCAATGGAACGATTCTCCACGCGCTGGACTACCGTGACGGCAGCGACTACGCGGGACGGAATGTCGTCGTCGTGGGGCTCGGCGCCTCGGCGGTGGACATCGCCGCCGACCTCTCCCGGTACGCAGCGCAGACCGTCCTCTCCGTGCGCCGAGGCCTGCACATCCTGCCCAAGCAGCTCTTCGGCATACCCCTGGACGACGTCGCCGAGGCACCGTGGTGGACGACCATGTCCCTGGCGGAGCAGCGCCGGTTCATCGAGCAGGCCCTGCTCGTCGCCCGCGGCAAGCTCTCGGACTACGGCCTGCCCGAGCCGGACCACCCGGTCTTCGCCTCGGCCGTGACCATCTCCGACGAGATCCTCACCCGCATACGCCACGGCGGGGTCGTCCCCAAGCCCGCGATCGACTTCGTCGACGACGGCCGGGTGGTCTTCGCCGACGGCACATCGGTGCCCGCCGACGTGATCGTCTACTGCACCGGGTACCGGATGGCCTATCCCTTCCTGCCGCCGGGCTGCCCGATCGGCCCGCAGGGCTCGGTCGAGCTGTACAAGCGGGTGGTCGCGCCCGACCATCCCGGTCTGCACTTCATCGGCCTGGTCCGCCCACACGGCTCCATCACCCGGCTCGTGGAGGCTCAGGCGCGATGGGTCGCCCGGGTCGTCGCCGGCAAGGCGACCCTGCCGGAGCCGGACGTCATGCGCAAGGAGATCGGCACATATCTGGGGGGCATCGCCGGCCAGTACGGCCAGACGCAGGGCGCGTCGATCCAAGTCGATGTGGCGCCTTACCTGGAGGAACTACGCAACGAGTGACGATCCGTCAGCGACGATGCGGGTCAGGCACCGGAGCCGGCGTCATGCGCCGAGAGGCCGCCCGGGCGGTCTGGGCGGCTCACGCGTGCACTTCTCGTGGGACGAGGGGAGCGGTTCGACGACGTCGGCGTACGGCTCCCCCCGAGGTTCTGTTCCGCGGGTGCTGTTGTACCGCTGGTTCTGCGGATGCCGCTGTTCTACGGGTGCCTGTTCTACGGGTGCCGGTGTTTTACAGGTACCCCGCTGTACGGGGTCCCCGCGGTCTGTGGACGGCGCTGATCCCGCAGGTTCGGCGGGCGACTACCCTCCGGTCACGGCCGCGGCAGGCAGAGAGACGGTGGACAGGGCGGCGGCGGACAGGGGAACGGCGGGGAGCGCAGCCGTCGGCGGCCGGACCTCGTAGGCCTCCGAGGAGAGGTAGGTCATGACCCGGGGCTGACGGCCCTGCTGATGGGCCAGGCCCAGGTAGGCGACCAGCCCCACACCGTCCTCCGGCCGCCGCGAGGTGACGGCGGCGGAGGCGCGCAGCACCGGTGCCGGGTCGATGCCGTAGTGGCCGAGCAGCGCCGTCGCCCGGTCCAGGGCCTCACCGTCGTGCCGGGCGTAGTCCCGCACCGGGATGTAGAGGGTGAATCCGCTCGGCAGACCGTTCCCCGTGTCGGTGAAGGCATGGCAGGTCTGGACGGGCCGGCGCACGAGCCGCGGTTCCCCTCCTCCCCCGGCCCCCTCCCCGGCTCCGGCACCCGCTCCACCTCCGAGGCCGACGGCGTCGCCGTCGGTGTCGGGCCCGGCCGCGATGCGGAAGAACTCCTCGATCTCCGCGCGGCCGGGCCCGCCGTCCATACGGGACAGGGTGCACGCCTCTGCCGCCGACAGGTCATGGTGCGCGAGGTAGACCTTGGCCCGTGGATCCGTCCAGTCGCCCAGGTCCAGGGCGAAGAACAGGTGACGGTCACCTTCGGGCAGCGCGTCGAACGCCTCCCGGTACCCGAGTCGTTTTAACGCCTTCCGTACCGTTTTGGCGGCACGTCTCTCCCCGGATGCCGCAGGATTCAGATAGGCCTTGACCTTGGGGACGCCACCAGGACGCAGCTCCAGCGCGCACCACAGCGCCAGGGGGCCTTCCGGTGAGGACGGGAAGAACAGGTCCGCCAGCTCGTCGAGCCGGTCGGTGGCGAAGCCCCAGCGCCGCCCCATCTCGCGCAGCACCCGCAGACCGGTGCGGCCCTCTTCGACCAGGTCGCCGGCGCCGGCTCCCGGCTCCAGCAGTACCCGCAGGATCGGCGCCGCGCCCGGTTCGCAGGAGAGGGAGAACTCCACCGGGGTGTGGTCGTCGGAGAGGAAGCTGCGGCTGGGCGGCGGCAGCTTCAGGGGCCGCTGCGCGACGGGACCCAAGGCCTCGACGAGTGTGCGCGCGTAGACCTTGGAGTCGGCTCCGGACAGCCCCGCGATCTCGCCCAGTCTCAGCAGCTGACGTGCCGTGTGACCGCCGAGCGTCTCCGGGTCCGGAGCGCCCGGAGCCTCGGGACCGACGGCGGTCATCGGGCCTCTCCTCCGGGGAATAGGCGGGCAAGAAGATACCCGCCTGGTGAGGCGGGTATCAAGGGGTGCACGACGGTCGGATGTTGTATGAAAACGGCGTCGGTGGATATGTGGTCCACGACACCTCCTCTGGTGTGTGAGCAACACGGAATGCCGCGTTCCTCACTACCCCTGAGGTTGAATCGTCATGCAGTGGTGGAGAGTTGACGGATGTTGCGTGAATCACCTCGTCAGCCAGTTGAGGAACTGGCTCCACACACCCCCGCGTTCACCCCTGCCTCCCGTCGCGGTCGGCTCCTGACGCACGGGTGCTTCCTTGCGTGCCGGGGCGGGCCTGTGCACGTTCTGCACCGGGGTGAACTTGGCGGGCAGCACGGTAAGACCCCGGTTGAAGGGACCGGGCCGCCACGTCAGACTCTCCGACGGTACGGCGAGTTCGACGTCCGGAAGCCTGTTGAGCAGGTTCTCGATGGCCGTCACGGTGATCTGCCGGGCCGGCTCCTTGGACGGGCAGGCGTGCGGGCCCGCGCTCCACGCCAGGTGGGCGCGGTTGCTGCCCGCCTGGCGGGCCGCCGTCAGTGCCGGGCCGGTGTTGGCCGCGGCGAAGCTGACCATGACCAGGTCACCGGCGTGCAGCTTCTGACCGGCGAACTCCATGTCGGACGCCGGGTAGTGCGGCGCGAGGTTCTGCATCGGCGGGTTCTCCCACAGCGTGTCGTCGATCGCCTCGTCGATCAGACCGCCCTGGTGGGCGTACGCGTCGTGGGTGAGCAGCCGGTGCAGGGTGTTGCCTATGAGGTTGCGCAGCGGCTCGTTGCCGGCCACCAGCAGGAGCGCGATCTGGTGGACCAACTCCTCGTCGGTGAGCTTGGCCTGATGTTCCATCAGCCAGGAAGGGACGTCGTCGCCCGGCTTGGCCCGCTTGAGGGCCACCAGTTCGCCGATGGCCCCGAACATGACTCCGACCGCCTGCTCGGCGTTCACGCCGTCGAACATGCCGGTGATGCCGAACACGACGCGGTCGCCGATGTCGGCGGTGCAGCCGAAGAGTTCGTTGAACACGAAGAGCGGCAGCTGCTTGGCGTAGTCGCCGAGCAGGTCGGCCGAGCCGCGCGAACCGAACTGCGAGATCAGGTAGTTGGAGACCTGCTCGGTGGTCCGGCTCAGTTTGCGCGAGTCGACGCGCGCCATGCTGTCCGTGATCGCCTGACGGAGCCTCAGGTGCTCGGCGCCGTCACTGAACATGGCGTTGGGCCGGTACGACAGCAGGGGCACGACCGGGCTGTCCGGGGGGACCTGTCCTTCGTTGAGGTCACGCCAGCGGCGCGCGTCCTTGCGGAACGCGCCGGAGTCCTGGAGCAGTTGGAGGGCGAAGGCGTAGTCCGTGATGAGGGTCGCCTCGACGCCCGGAGCGAGTTCGACCGGCGCGGTCGGCCCGAAGTGGCGCAGGTAGGTGTAGTAGGCCTGCGGGTCGGCGGCGAACTCCGTCCCGTACAGCGGCACTTTGCCGCCGGCCTGATGCGCCGGGCACCCGGGCGGGGGCACGGGTGCGGTGGGTTGGTCCATGTCTGCTCCTAGTGTGCACGGTCCTGGAGGTGGCGGACGAGGGTGATCAGCGCATCCGCCGACGACCGCTCGTCTCGCGCGTCGCAGGTGACGACGGGGGTGTCGTCGAGCAAATCCAGTGCGTCGCGCAGAGCCATCTCGTCCCGCAGGGGGGCGCCGTCGAAGTGGTTGACGGCGATGGCGTAGTCGAGTCCGTACTGCTCGATCAGGTCGATCACGGCGAAGGAGTCCGCGAGCCGCTCGGGGTCCACGAGCACCAGCGCGCCGAGGGCACCGCGCGCCATGTCCTCCCACATCTGCACGAAACGCTGCTGGCCCGGCGTTCCGAACAGGTACAGCACGACACGGTCGCTGATGGTCAGACGGCCGAAGTCCATGGCGACCGTGGTGGTGGTCTTGCCCTGGACTCCCTTGAGGTCGTCGACCGACTCGGCTGCCCGAGTCATCGTCTCCTCGGTGGTCAGCGGCTCGATCTCGGAGATCGCTCCGATGAACGTGGTCTTGCCGACCGCGAAGTGACCGACGACGAGGATCTTCACCGCCGTCTGCGTGGCCCCGTCGCGGACGTAGGCCTGCTCATCCAAACTTGGCCCTGAGACCATTCAGCACCTCCTCCAGGATGTCCCGGTCGGCGAGCGGAGCCCGCTGCACGGGCGGGCGGGTGATGAGGTAGCCGCCTTCGGTGAGGGCGGCGAGGAGGATCTTCACCACGCCCAGGGGGAGTTGGGTGTGCCCGGCGATCTCGGCGACCGACAGGTAGCCGGCCGAGCACAGGTCCAACAGGTTCTGTTCCTCGGGGGACAGACGGGTCGGCCGCTGCTCGTGATCGGCGGCCGCCGTGACCAGGGTGATGAGGGAGATCTGCCCTTCGTCGGGCAGCCCGCGTCCCTTGGTGATGACGTACGGACGCACTAACTCCGGCGTCTGCGGCTCCAGTTCGTCGAAGCCGTTCATGACCGCGCGCCGAGGTTCTCGCGCGGCGGTGTCGTCAGCGCCTTGCCGAGCTGGCCGACGAGCTGCTGCATCCGGAAGGTGATGTCCGCCATGTCGACGTCCGGCGAGGCGGAGACGCCGAGGTAGGCACCCTCGCCGGCGGAGATCAGGAAGACCCATCCCCCGTCGAACTCGACCAGCGTCTGACGCCACCCCATCTGCGGGTCCTCGCAGAAGAACGCGAGCGAGCGGCTGAGCGACTGCACACCGCTCATCGCGGCGGCCACCCGGTCCGCGTCGTCCTTGTCGAAGTCCTGCGTCCGCGCCATCAGCAGGCCGTCCGCGGAGATCAGGACTGCGTGCAGGGCCCCAGGTATCTCCAAGGCACTGTCAAGCATCCATGACAGATCGTCGTTCACGAGACCTCATGCCCTTCGCTGCCAGCACCACGGGTGCTGCTCGACTTTTCCGCGGGACTCGCAGGCGTGGCCCGGCCCGACTGGGTGCCTCGCTGGAAGGCGCCCATGATCGCCGCCGTCTCGGCGCCCGTGCGGGCGGGAGTGGACGCGGACGCACTGCCGGGCACGATGGCCATGGGCCGCTTGCGACGCCGCTTCGGCAGGCCGTCGGCGGTGGTGCTGGTGGAAAGCCCGCCTTCGGGGCCGCTGCGGGCCGGGGCGGCGGCGGCGGGAACGACCGGAGCCGGTTCCTTCTGCTCGGGCGCGTTGGTGAGCAGGTCGTGCGGCAGGAGGAGGACCGCCCGGACGCCTCCGTAGGGGGAGGTGGAGTCCACCGACACCTCGAAGCCGAAGCGCTCGCTGAGCACACCGATCACCGCGAAACCGAACTGCGGCGGGTTGCCGAGTGCGGAAACACCCGAGACCCGCTGGCTCGACAGGAGTTTGTCGGCACGGGCGCGCTCTTCGTCATTCATACCGACACCGGCGTCGTCGACGACGATGCAAATACCCTTGGGCACGGTACGAATGTTGATTTCGACGACGGTGTCCGGGCTGGAATAGCTCGTGGCGTTGTCGAGCAGTTCGGCGAGGGCCAGTGCGACCGGTTCGACCGCACGGCTCGTGATGCCGAAGTCGACCTGCGAGAGAATTTCCACCCGCCGGTAATGGCGAACCCTGCCCTGCGCACTGCGTACCACGTCGTACACGGACGCGACATCACGTGCGCGCCCCAGCCAGCCGTCGCAGAGAACGGCGATGGACTGGGCCCGCCGACCGAACTGCGAGTTCGTGTGGTCGATCTCCAGGAGGTCCTGGAGGATGACCGACTCGCCATATTTGTTCTGAAGCCGGGAAACAATCAACTGCTGTTCCGCGGCAAGGCCCTGAAGGGTCCGCATCGCGGACTTGAGGACCGTTTTCGTAGCCTCTTCGGCTTGTTCCTGAGCTGCCTCTACGGATTGCGCGTACTCGTTTTCCAACGCGGAGTAGTGAGACCTGAGCCCCGCGATCTCCTGCCTCAAGGCACGCGCCGCCCTGCGCTGGCGAACAATGAGGGCGACTGCGACGAGTACGGCCACGAGGAGAGCCCAGAGTACCGGGTTCTGTATGTAATGCGTCATAAGACTCTCTTCAGGCGACTGACGGCCAGTTGCTGAATTCCCGTCAACGCGGGTGGACCGGCGGACCGCCCGCATTGACGGGTGACCGCCCGGACTGTCCCCGTAGTCGGAGATGTCGTCTTGCACCCATCCGCCCGCTCTACAAGCGAGCGTGATCGTATCACCACAAGATGGAGTCACAGACCGTCAATATGCTGACTGAGGTGAACATTGACGGATCGTCAGCGATGCCGGCAAGCAACGGCGGAGTGACCGGGAAGTGACCCCGCAAGCGGGATGGCGCACAGCCCGACGGGACAACCGATAAACGGGCTTCCGCGACATTCCGGAGCCAAGGGTTACGGAAACAACAAAACCCGCATCCGGCAGAACGCCGAATGCGGGCAATTGGCCGCTCACCGAGCGGAAGTCGCTCGGTACGGAGAGTGAGAGTGTCCGAGGGGGGACTTGAACCCCCACGCCCGATAAAGGGCACTAGCACCTCAAGCTAGCGCGTCTGCCATTCCGCCACCCGGACAAGGTGTTGCCGCTGCGTGAGTTCTCCCCGCGGCGACAGGCACAACAATACCAAGCTTTCGCGGTGCCTCTCACCTGCATATCCGCTGGCCGCACGGGTGACGGGACCGCCGCGCGGGCACCTCACACCGGGTGACCGGACGATCACTTCACCGTCGGCTCCTCGACGACGAGCATCCGCAGCGCCCGCAGCAACGCGGCCGCCGCCTGCTCGTCCAGCGGGGCGAGGAACCGGCGCTCCGCGGCCCGGCGCGCCTCCTCGGCCCGCTCCAGGCAGACCAGACCGGCGTCCGTGAGCCGGACGATGTTCCGGCGGCGGTCTTGAGGGTCGCGCCGCCGTTCCACCAGGCCGTGGTCCTCCAGGCCGTCGACGAGCGCCACCATCGTGGTGCGATCGACGCCGAGCCGGCCCGCCGCCTCGGCCTGCGACAACGTTTCTTCATCGGCGAGCACGACCAGGACCGCCAACTCGCGGCCGTCGACCCCGTACGGGACGAGTGCTTCCGCGGACTTCCTGGCCAGTTTGGCCTGTGCGTGCTGGAGGAGGTGGCCGAGCCGGTACTCCTGGGGCCCGGACTGCGCTTCTCGATCACTCACCATGCCCCGAGAATATCGGTCCGTACCAACCACTGATCGTCCGCTGCACTGATGATCGAACCGTGGGGACGCTCCCCTGGCCCGACCTGCCGGACCTGCCCTGACCTGCGGGACCCGGCCGGACGTGTGCGGTCGGGGCATCAGCCGACAGAGGGCATCAGCTGGTAGTCCGGGAAGTTCCCGGGCAGCCTCTCCCCCGCCGGCCCCTGTGTCACCGCGCGCACCAGCAGCTCCCCGCCGACGAACGCGCCCCGCCAGGACGCGCCGAAACCGCCGAAGAGCTCGTCGCGGTCCCCGCGGGAGCGGGCTGTGCCGTGGCCGACCTTGAACGCGCGGATCTGCGGGGCCAGCCGGTCGTAGGTGCTCCGGTCGTCCGTGGACAGCGTGGCGACGAGTGCGCCGTTGGACGCGTTCATGGCGGCCAGCAGCTCCGCCTCGGTGTCGACCAGGACGATGGTGTCGACCGGCCCGAACGGCTCCGCGTGGTGCAGCGGAGAGGACGGCGGTGGTCCGAGGAGCGTGACGGGCTGGACGTACGCCGAGGTGTCCTGGCCGGGCAGGAAACGGGCCTCGGCCGGCCTGCCGCGGTACAGCGGGACCGCGCCCCGGTCGATGGCCTCGGCGATCTGGTCGTGCAGTTCCTTGGCCTTGGCCGCGTTGATCACCGGTCCGAAGTCCAGCCGGGGATACGGGTCGTCACGCTTGTCCACGGCGAGCGGGTGCCCGAGGGTCAGCGTGCGCACCGCCGGGAGGTATGCCGCCAGGAACTCGTCGAACAGGGCGCGCTGGACGACGAATCGCGGGTACGCCGTGCACCGTTGTTTGCCGTAGTCGAAGAGCTTGGGCACGACCGCGGAGAGGGTGTCCCAGTCCGAGTAGTTCCAGATGCCCCAGGTGTTGAGTCCTTCCTGTTCGAGTATGTGTCGCTTGCCGAGGTCGGCGACGGCCGTGGCCACCGCGGCGCCGGTGTCGCGGCCGCCGACGAAGGAGACACAGCCGATCTCGGGCGCCCGGACCAGCGCCTGGGACAGCTCGCCGCCGCTGCCGCTGACGAGGGTGATCGGGACGCCCTCGCGTGCGGCGAGCGCACAGGCCAGTGTCAGAGTGGCGACACCGCCGTCGGTCGGGGTCTTGGCGATGACCGCGTTGCCTGCCAGTGCCTGTACCAGCAATGCGTGAACGAGCACGCTCATCGGGTAGTTCCAGCTCGCGATGTTGGATACCGGGCCGTCCAGCGGTGCCCGCCCGTCCAGCATGGGTTCGATGCCGTCGACGTACCAGCGCACGCCGTCGACGGCCCGGTCGACATCGGCCTGCGCGAGCCGCCAGGGCTTGCCGATCTCCCAGACGAGGAGGACGGCGAGGAGTTCGCGGTGTTCGGCGAGGGCGTCGAGGGTGGCGGCGATGCGGGCGCGCCGCTCCTCCAGCGGGACGTGCCGCCAGGCGCGGTGCTGGTCCAGGCCGGCGCGGACGGCTTGGTGGGCGGTGACCCCGTCCAGTCGGGGCGGGCCGGCGATCGGGCTGCCGTCGACCGGGCTGGTGGCCGGCAGCGTACGGCCGTCGGCCTGCCAGGAGGCGTTCCAGAGGTTGAGGACACGGTCGTCGCGGAAGGCCTCGGGGGCGACGGAGAGGCACCGCTGCCAGGTGTCGGGCCAGGAGGTTCCGGATTTGAGGGTGAGGGTGGTTGCCATTTGGGCTGCTCCGCTCTCGGTGCACAGTCGGGGGCGGGGTGGTGCATGGCTACGGAGACGCCGGCGAGGCACGGCGGCTGCGTGAGGTGACGGCACGTCACCCTTCGGTCGGGTCAGGCTCCTTCGTCCAGTACGGCGAGTACGAGACGCGCGGTCTCGGTCGGCGTGGCGCCCACCCGTACCCCCGCCGCTTCCAGCGCCGCCTTCTTCGCCTGCGCGGTCCCCGAGGAGCCGGAGACGATCGCGCCCGCGTGCCCCATGGTCCTGCCCTCGGGAGCGGTGAAGCCGGCGACGTAGCCGACGACGGGTTTGGTGACGTGCTCGCGGACGTAGGCGGCTGCTCGCTCCTCCGCGTCGCCGCCGATCTCGCCGATGAGGACGACGAGTTCGGTGTCGGGGTCCTTCTCGAAGGCGGCCAGGCAGTCGATGTGGCTGGTGCCGATGACCGGGTCGCCGCCGATGCCGACGCAGGTCGAGAAGCCGATGTCACGCAGTTCGTACATGAGTTGGTAGGTGAGCGTGCCGGACTTGGAGACCAGGCCGATGCGGCCCGGCTTGGTGATGTCGGCCGGGATGATGCCCGCGTTGGACTGGCCGGGGGTGATCAGACCGGGGCAGTTGGGGCCGATGACGCGCGTTCCGCGTGCCGCGGCGTGGGTGGTGAAGGCGACGGAGTCATGGACCGGGATGCCCTCGGTGATGACGACGGCGAGACCGATCCCGGCGTCGGCTGCCTCGATGACGGCGGTCTTGGTGAAGGCGGGCGGCACGAAGACGACGGTGACGTCGGCGCCGGTCGACTGCATACCGTCGACGACCGACCCGAAGACGGGCACCGCACGGTCGTCGAAGTCGACGGCCCGGCCCGCCTTGCGCGGGTTGACGCCGCCGACGATGTTCGTGCCGGCCGCGAGCATGCGCCGGGTGTGCTTCATACCCTCGACACCGGTCATGCCCTGGACGAGGACCTTGCTCTCCTTGGTGAGGTAGATGGCCATGGTGTCGTCTCCTCAGACTGCGGTGGCGAGTTCGGCGGCACGGCGGGCGGCGCCGTCCATGGTGGTGGCCTGCTGGACCAGCGGATGCCGGTGGGTGTCGAGGATCGCCCGCCCCCGGGCCGCGTTGTTCCCGTCGAGCCGGACGACGAGCGGCTTGGTCAGCCGTACGGCGTCCAGGGCGCGCACGATGCCCTCGGCGACCGCGTCGCACGCGGTGATGCCACCGAAGACGTTGACGAAGACCGACTTCACGGCGGGGTCGGAGAGGATGACCGACAGTCCGTCGGCCATGATCTCGGCGGACGCGCCGCCACCGATGTCGAGAAAGTTGGCCGGGCGGGCGCCGCAGCCCGCCACGACGTCGAGGGTCGACATGACGAGTCCTGCGCCGTTGCCGATGATGCCGACCTCGCCGTCCAGTTTCACGTAGTTGAGGCCCTTGGCCGCGGCCGCCGCCTCCAGCGGGTCCCCGTGCTCCGCGGCCTGAGCACCCCAACGTGACTGCCGGAAGGACGCGTTGTCGTCGAGGGTGACCTTGCCGTCGAGGGCGAGGATCTGCCCCTGCCGGGTGCGGACGAGCGGGTTGACCTCGACGAGGAGGGCGTCCTCCCGGATCAGCACCTGCCACAGCCGGACGAGTACGTCCGCGGTCTGCGCGGGCAGTCCGGCCGCGGCGGCGATCTCGCCGGCCTTCGCCGAGGTGACGCCCTCCGCCGGGTCTACGGGGATGCGGGCGACCGCCGCGGGCCGGGTGGCGGCGACCTCCTCGATCTCCATGCCCCCCTCGGCGGAGGCGATCGCGAGGAAACGGCCGGCTGCGCGGTCCAGCACATAGGAGACGTAGAACTCCGTCTCGATGTCGGCGGGTTGGGCCAGCATCACCGTGCCGACCGTGTGCCCCTTGATGTCCATGCCGAGGATCTGTCGTGCCGTCAGTTCGGCCGCGGCCGGATCGGCGGCGAGCCCGACGCCGCCCGCCTTGCCCCGGCCACCCGTCTTGACCTGGGCCTTCACCACCACTCGCCCACCGAGCCGACGAGCTATCTCGCGCGCCTCCTTGGGCGAGTCGGTCACCTCGGCCCGGGGGACCGCGATGCCGTGTTCCGCGAAGAGTTCCCTTGCCTGGTGTTCGTACAGGTCCATCTCGGCTCCCGTCTGTGAAGTCGAATCCGAAGTCCGCCGAGCCGTCCCGAGGCCGAACTCCGATGACCGAAAGTGCCGCACGCCCCCTGGACACCACCCATCGGATGCGGGATAACAAGCTTCATACAGTATTCGTCGACTGTATGCAATGTACCGCGAGAGCCTTCCACCCCCTACGAAGGGACGGGACTTCGCCATGCCCGACGACACCCAGGACCTGATTTCCGGTGGTCATCTCGTTGCCAAGGCACTCAAGGCAGAGGGGGTCGACCGCATCTACACCTTGTGCGGCGGCCACATCATCGACATCTACGACGGCTGCGTCGACGAGGGCATAGAAGTCGTCGACGTACGCCACGAACAGGTCGCCGCCCACGCCGCCGACGGCTACGCGCGCATCACCGGCAAGCCCGGCTGCGCGGTCGTCACGGCAGGACCCGGCACCACCGACGCCGTCACCGGTGTCGCCAACGCCTTCCGCGCGGAGTCCCCGATGCTGCTGATCGGCGGCCAGGGGGCGCTCACCCAGCACAAGATGGGGTCGCTCCAGGACCTGCCGCACGTCGACATGATGACGCCGATCACCAAGTTCGCCGCGGCGGTACCGGACACGGCGCGCGCGGCGGACATGGTGTCGATGGCGTTCCGTGAGTGCTATCACGGCGCGCCCGGCCCCGCCTTCCTGGAGATCCCACGCGACGTCCTCGACGCCAAGGTGCCGGCGGCGAAGGCCCGGGTGCCGCGGCCCGGCGCCTACCGCGCCTCGACCCGCTCGGCCGGCGACCCCGAGGCGGTCGACAAGCTCGCCGACCTGCTCGTGCACGCCGAGAAGCCCGCGATCCTGCTGGGCAGCCAGGTCTGGACGACCCGGGGCACCGCGGCCGCCATCGAGCTGGTGCGCACCCTGAACATCCCCGCCTACATGAACGGCGCCGGCCGCGGCACCCTGCCCCCGGGCGACCCGCACCACTTCCAGCTGTCCCGCCGCTACGCCTTCTCGGGCGCCGACGTCATCGTGATCGTCGGCACGCCCTTCGACTTCCGCATGGGGTACGGCAAGCGGCTGTCGCCGGACGCGACGGTCGTCCAGATCGACCTCGACTACCGCACCGTCGGCAAGAACCGCGACATCGACCTCGGGATCGTCGGCGACGCCTCACTGGTGCTGAAGTCGGTGACCGAGGCCGCCTCCGGGCGCATCAACGGGGGTGCGTCCAAGCGCAAGGAATGGCTCGACGAGCTGCGCGCGGCCGAGCGGAGCGCCATCGACAAGCGGCTGCCGCACCTGCGGTCGGACGCCTCCCCCATCCACCCCTACCGCCTGGTGAGCGAGATCAACGACTTCCTCACCGAGGACTCGATCTACATCGGCGACGGCGGCGACATCGTCACCTTCTCCGGCCAGGTCGTACAGCCCAAGTCGCCGGGCCACTGGATGGACCCGGGTCCGCTGGGCACCCTCGGCGTCGGCGTCCCCTTCGTGCTGGCGGCCAAGCAGGCACGGCCCGACAAGGAGGTCGTCGCCCTCTTCGGCGACGGCGCGTTCTCGCTCACCGGCTGGGACTTCGAGACCCTCGTGCGCTACGACCTCCCCTTCGTCGGGATCGTCGGCAACAACTCCTCCATGAACCAGATCCGTTACGGCCAGGCCGCCAAGTACGGCCTCGAGCGCGAGCGGGTCGGCAACACCCTCGGCGACGTCCACTACGACAAGTTCGCGCAGATGCTGGGCGGTCACGGCGAGGAGGTGCGCGACCCCGCGGACATCGGCCCCGCGCTGCGACGCGCCCGCGAGTCCGGGAAGCCCTCGCTGATCAACGTCTGGGTCGACCCGGACGCCTACGCCCCCGGAACGATGAACCAGACGATGTACAAGTGAGGTGCCCCCCATGACCCCCACGACAGGAACAACGGCCAAGGCTCTCGAAGGCATCCGCGTCCTCGACATGACGCACGTCCAGTCCGGCCCGTCCGCGACCCAGCTGCTCGCCTGGCTCGGCGCGGACGTCGTCAAACTGGAGGCGCCGTCGGGTGACATCACGCGCAAGCAGTTGCGCGACCTCCCGGACGTCGACTCCCTCTACTTCACGATGCTCAACTGCAACAAGCGGAGCATCACCCTCAACACCAAGACCGAACGCGGCAAGGAGATCCTCACCGAGCTCATCCGGCGCTCCGACGTCATGGTCGAGAACTTCGGTCCGGGCGCGGTCGACCGCATGGGGTTCACCTGGGACCGCATCCAGGAGATCAATCCGCGGATCGTCTATGCCTCCATCAAGGGGTTCGGGGACGGCCCGTACACCAACTTCAAGGCGTACGAGGTCGTCGCACAGGCCATGGGCGGGTCGATGTCGACCACCGGATTCGAGGACGGGCCGCCGCTGGCGACGGGAGCCCAGATCGGGGACTCGGGGACGGGTGTGCACGCCGTGGCGGGGATTCTCGCGGCGCTGTACCAGCGGGAGAACACCGGGCGCGGGCAGCGGGTCAACGTGGCCATGCAGCACGCCGTACTCAACCTGTGCCGGGTGAAACTGCGGGACCAGCAACGCCTGGCACACGGACCGCTCGCTGAATATCCCAACGAGGACTTCGGCGACGAGGTTCCCCGATCGGGAAACGCGTCCGGCGGCGGGCAGCCCGGCTGGGCGGTCAAGTGCGCGCCGGGCGGCCCCAACGACTACGTGTACGTCATCGTGCAGCCCGTCGGCTGGCAGCCGCTCAGTGAGCTGATCGGCCGGCCCGAGCTGGCCGACGCCCCCGAGTGGGCGACGCCCGAGGCCCGGCTGCCCAAGCTCGGCAAGATGTTCCAGCTGATCGAGGAGTGGTCCTCGACACTGCCCAAGTGGGAGGTGCTGGAGAGGCTCAACGCCCACAACATCCCGTGCGGGCCGATCCTGTCCACCAAGGAGATCATCGAGGACGAGTCGCTGGTCGCCAACGAGATGGTGGTCCGCGTACCGCACCCGCGGCGCGGCGAGTTCGTGACCGTCGGCAGCCCCCTCAAGCTCTCCGACTCCCCCGTCGAGGTGACCGGCTCACCGCTGCTCGGCGAACACAACGAAGAGGTGTACGTCGGCGAACTCGGCCTCGGGGACGAGGAGCTGCGCCTGCTCAAGTCGAACGGGGTGATCTGACATGATGGCCGAGGACCGGATGCTCAGGGTGCGTGCGCTGCTCGACTCGGTGCGTGGCGACGGGCGGACCGCGCTGACCGCGCCCGAGGGCAAGGTGATCGCCGACGCGTACGGGATCGCCGTACCCGGCGAGGAACTGGCGAGGGACGTCGAGGAGGCCGTCGCGTACGCGGCGCGCTTCGGCGGCCCCGTGGTGATGAAGATCGTCTCGCCGGACATCCTGCACAAGACCGACGCCGGCGGCGTGATCGTCGGGGTGGAGGGGGCGTCGGACGTACGGGCGGCGTTCCACCGGATCGTCGAGAACGCGCGCGCGTACGACGCCGGGGCCCGGGTCGAGGGCGTACAGATCCAGGAACTGCTGCCGAAGGGCCAGGAGGTCATCGTCGGCGCGGTCACCGATCCGACGTTCGGCAAGGTCGTGGCGTTCGGGCTCGGCGGGGTGCTCGTCGAGGTGCTCAAGGACGTCACCTTCCGGCTGGCTCCGGTGGAAGCCGACGAGGCGCTGTCCATGCTGGACTCGATCCGGGCGGCGGAGATCCTGCGCGGGGTGCGCGGGCAGGCCGGGGTGGACCGGTGGGCGGTCGCCGAGCAGATCCGCCGGGTGTCCCAGCTGGTCGCGGACTTCCCGGAGATCGCCGAGGTGGACCTCAACCCGGTGATCGCCACGGCCGAGGGCGCGATCGCCGCGGACATCCGCGTGATCCTTTCCGACACGCCGGTCAAGGCGCGTCGACGCTACACGCGCGCGGAGATCCTCACCTCGATGCGCCGTCTGATGGAGCCGCGGTCCGTCGCCGTGATCGGTGCCTCCAACGAGCAGGGCAAGATCGGCAACTCGGTGATGCGCAACCTCGTCGACGGCGGTTTCGCCGGGGACATCCATCCGGTGAATCCCCGGGCCGATGACATCTTGGGCCGCAAGGCGTACAAGAGTGTCACCGACGTTCCCGGAGAGGTGGATGTGGCGGTCTTCGCGATACCCGCCAAGTTCGTGGCCTCGGCCCTGGAGGAGGTGGGACGCAAGAACATCCCGAACGCGGTGCTGATCCCCTCCGGGTTCGCGGAGACCGGGGAACACGCGCTCCAGGACGAGATCGTGGCGATCGCCGAGCGGTACGGCGTCCGGCTGCTCGGGCCGAACATCTACGGCTACTACTCGACCTGGCAGGACCTGTGCGCCACGTTCTGCACGCCGTACGACGTCAAGGGCGGGGTCGCGCTGACCTCGCAGTCCGGTGGCATCGGGATGGCCATCCTGGGCTTCGCGCGCACCACGAAGACGGGAGTGTCGGCGATCGTCGGGCTGGGCAACAAGTCGGATCTGGACGAGGACGACCTGCTGACCTGGTTCGGCGAGGACCCGCACACCGACTGCATCGCGATGCACCTGGAGGACCTCAAGGACGGCCGCGCCTTCGTCGAGGCCGCGCGCGCGACCGTACCGAAGAAGCCGGTCGTCGTCCTGAAGGCGGGCCGTACGGCGGCGGGCGCGAAGGCGGCCGGCTCGCACACCGGGGCACTCGCGGGCGACGACGCCGTCTACGACGACATCCTGCGGCAGGCGGGCGTCATCAGGGCGCCGGGGCTGAACGACATGCTGGAGTACGCGCGCGCGTTGCCGGTCCTCCCCACCCCCAAGGGGGACAACATCGTGATCATCACGGGCGCGGGCGGCAGCGGTGTGCTGCTGTCGGACGCCGTGACCGACAACGGCCTCACCCTGATGGAGATCCCGCCGGACCTGGACACGGCGTTCCGCGCGTTCATCCCGCCCTTCGGGGCGGCGGGCAACCCGGTCGACATCACCGGGGGCGAGCCGCCGTCGACGTACGAGGCCACCCTCCGGCTGGGGCTCGAGGACCCGCGCATCCACGCGCTGGTGCTCGGCTACTGGCACACGATCGTCACTCCTCCGATGGTCTTCGCGGAGCTCACCGCGCGCGTGGTGGGCGAGTTCCGCGAACGCGGCGTGGAGAAGCCCGTCGTGGCGTCGCTCGCGGGTGACGTGGAGGTCGAGGAGGCCTGCCAGTACCTCTACGAACGGGGCGTCGTGGCCTACCCGTACACGACCGAGCAGCCGGTGGCGGTACTCGGCGCCAAGTACCGGTGGGCGCGTGCGGCAGGGCTGTTGGGGGGCGGTTCATGACGTGACCCAGGCGCGGGGTCGGCCGACGGTGCGCGTCGGCCGGCCCCGGGACCCGAGCGCACACGAAAGGCATTGGACAGGGGGCGCTGGCCAGAACTTTCGACGCAAGGGGTGCTGAGCGACATGACAACCACCGACTACTCGACGTCCCTCCCCTACCGGGAGGTGACCGACCGCAACGGCCGTGTGTACCGGATCGGCGAGAGCGACCGGGACATCATGGGGCGACCACGCTGGACCATGGTGCTGTTTCCCTGGATGGGCATGCTGGGCATCAGCTCCTCGGAGTACGCGTTCACGTCGGCCGAGGACACACTGCACGATGCCCACCTGTGGAGCAGTGGGCACATCTTCTGGCTGATGGGCGCCTGGGTGTTCTTCCAGGCGGCCGTGGCCTTCCCGGCCGGGCAACTGCGGGAGAGCGGCAGACTGCCCGCGCGGTACGCGATGATGCTCGGCGCGCTGGGCACGGTCCTCGGCTATCTGTCCCTCGCGTACGCGCCGCACGTCACCGTCGCCTATCTCGGCTTCGGCATGTGCAGCGGCATCGGCGCCGGCCTCGTCTACGCGACCTGCGTGAACATGGTCGGCAAGTGGTACCCGGAGCGCAAGGGCGGCAAGACCGGCATGGTCAACGGCGGTTTCGCCTACGGCTCGGTGCCCTTTGTGTTCCTGTTCACGTCGTACATGGACCTGAGCAACTACAAGGGCGTGCTGGTGGCGGTGGGCCTCGTCTGCTGCTCCGTCGTGGCGTTCGCGGGGTGGTTCTTCAAGGACCCGCCGAAGAACTGGTGGCCGGCGCACGTCGACCCGCTCACGCTCACCGACGACCCGAAGATCCGCCGGGCGCTTCAGAAGAACCCGCCGGCCGTGAAGCAGTACACCCCCAAGGAGGCAGCGCGTACACCCGTCCTGTGGATGATGTGGTTCTGTCTGCTGTGCACGGCCGGCATCAACATCTTCGGTATCGCCTTCCAGGTGCCGTTCGGCAAGGACATGGGCTTCGCCGGGGGGATCGTGGCCACGGCGATGTCCCTGAAGGCGATCGTCAACGGCACCGGGCGCGGCATCATCGGCTGGATCTCCGACCGTTACGGACGCCGCCACACCCTGATCATCGTCTGCCTCGTGCTCGGTACCGCGCAGTTCGGTGTGCTGGTCTCCGGCCAGATGGGCAGCATGCCGTTCTTCCTGTTCTGCTCCATGGTGTCCGGCTTCGGCGGCGGCGCGATCTTCCCGCTATTCGCCGCGATGACCGCGGACTACTTCGGTGAGAACAACAACGCCAGCAACTACGGCATGGTCTACAGCTCCAAGCTCGTCTCGGGCCTCGTGGGCTCCGGAGTCGGCTCGATCGTGGTCGGCGTGTGGGACTACGAGGGCGCGTTCGTCCTGGCGGGCTGTATCGGGCTCGCCTCCGCGGTACTGGCGATCTTCCTGAAGGCACCCGGCAGGCCGACGGCCGGTCGTCGGATCGTCCCCAACCCGCATCCGCTCGGCGAGGAAACGGCCTGACCTGACGGCAGATCCCCTCGCGAGCTGATCAGCGGTCTGTTCGGCGGCGGCCCGCGGGCTGACGACGCACGCGCGCGTGGAGGCCCACCCCGTCACCTGCCGGGGTGGGCCTCCACGCGCGCGTGCGCACGCTCAGCGCATGTCGCGCCGGGTGCTCAGCATTTCTCGCGCAACGAGTGCAGGTGCGCACTCGACTTCCGTGCGAAGGCGAACGACTCGACCGGGTTGTCGTGCTCGGCCTGCCAGTGGTGGGCCGGCCGCTCACCTCGCAGCCGGGTGACGGCGGAGATGAACCGCTGGTAGTCGATGTCGCCGTCCCCGACGTCGGTCATCCGGTACCCGAACTCGTTCGAGGGGTCACTGACGCCGTCCTTCACGTGGAAGAGCGGATAGCGATGCGGCTGCCTCAGTACGTAGTCCAGCGGCTCGAAGGGCGCGGCCGTACCGTCGGCCCGCTTCGAGAAACGGAACTGGCCGGCGTACGCCCAGAAGATGTCCATCTCCAGGAACACCAGGTCGGGGTCGGTCTCGGCGAGCAGTACGTCGTAGAGGCGGACCTTGGGGTTGTCGGTCGCGAAGCCGAACTCGTCGGAGTGGTTGTGCTGGTAGAACTTCATGCCGCGGGCCCGCGCCGCCGCTCCGTACGTGTTGAACTCCTCGGCCGCGCGCTTCCACGCGTCGACGGTGGAGCCGTAGCGGAACGGGCCGGAGGCGGTGCCGATGTGCTTGAGGCCGAGGGCCTGGGCGTCGTCGAGGACCTTGGTGAGGTTCTGGGCGAAGGTGTAGGCGTTCGGGTCACTGGCGTAGTAGCCGACGTGGCTGCCGATCGGCGTCAGGCCGTGGTTGCGTGCCAGCCGCTTGAGCTGGGCAAGGGTGATGGGGCCCGCGGAGCCCTGGGTGTAGCCGGCGAACTCGACCTCGTCGTACCCGTACTTCTTCAACTCGGCGAAGACGGCGGCGAAGCCCAGCGTGGAGACCTTGTCGCGCAGGCTGTAGAGCTGGATGCCGAGCCGGCCGGGGGGCAGGACGGGACGGCCGCGGCCGGTGGCGGAGGCGTCGGTGCCGGTGGCGGGTGCCGCGCCGGCGGGCGAGGCGGCGGCCCCCAGCAGTGCGGCCGCGGTGGCTCCCGCGGCGACGCCGAGCATGCCTCGTCTGGTCAGGCGGTGGGTGAGTTCGGGGTCGATGTCGGAGATGCGGCTCATGTCTGGAACTCCTCGGGATCGGAGGGCGTTGTCAGTGGTGAGTGCTTCACTTGTGACCAGTCGGCAACCAGTCAGCACAGACCGGCCAGTTGGAGCAGCAGTGCTTTCACGTCGGTGGCCGCGACGCGGTCGCCGAGCGAACGGGGGGTGGAGCAGATGAGGAGCGGACCGTCGTCGTCGCTCGCGGGAAGGCGGCCGTGGCTGCCGCGAATAGGTGACGGATCGAGGGGCACCACCGCCATGCGGTAGCGCAGGCCGAGCTTCTTGCGCGCCAGGGCGGTGGCCGCCTTGACCTTCACATAGGGGTCGAGCGGATCCATGAACAGCTCGACCGGGTCGTAGCCGGGTTTGCGGTGGATCTCGACGAGTCGTGCGAAGTCGGGCGCGCGGGCGTCGTCGAGCCAGTAGTAGTACGTGAACCAGGCGTCCGGCTCCGCCACGGCGACGAGTTCGCCGGAGCGCGGGTGGTCCAGGTGGTGCGCCTTTTTCCCCTCGTCGTCGAGGATCAGCTCGATGCCCGGCAGTCCGGTGAGCGCGGCCCGGGCGACCTCCAGGTCCTCGGGACGGCGTACATAGACGTGGGCGAGCTGGTGATCAGCGACCGCGAAGGCACGGGACGCCATCGGGTCGAGGTACTCCATGCCGTCCTGGGTGTGCACCTCGAGCAGGCCCGCGCGGCGCAGGGCACGGTTGATGTCGACGGGCCTGCTCACCCGGGTGATGCCGTACTCGGACAGCGCGACGACGGTACGGCCCTGCGTCCGGGCGTCGGCCAGGAGGGGCGCCATGGCAGCGTCCAGGACGGCGGCCGCCCGGAGGGAGCGCGGGTCGTCGGGGCCGAAACGCTGGAGGTCGTAGTCGAGGTGAGGGAGGTAGCAAAGGGCCAGGTCGGGGTTACGGGTGCGCAGGATGTGGCGGGTCGCGTCGATGATCCAGCGGCTGGAGACCAGGTCGGCGCCCGGTCCCCAGAAGTGGAAGAGGGGGAAGGTGCCGAGCTTCTCGGTGAGTTCGTCGTGCAGGGCCGGGGGCCGGGTGTAGCAGTCGGGTTCCTTGCGGCCGTCGGAGTAGTAGATCGGACGGGGGGTGACGGTGTAGTCGGTGTCGGCGCCCATGGCGTACCACCAGCAGATGTTGGCGACCGTGTAGCCGGGGTACGCCCGCCGGGCGGCGTCCCACAGCTTGTCGCCCGCGACGAGACCGTTGTGCTGCCGCCACAGCAGTACGTCGCCGAGCTCGCGGAAGTACCAGCCGTTGCCGACGATGCCGTGCTCCGCCGGGAGCGTGCCGGTGAGGAAGGTGGACTGCGCGGCGCAGGTGACGGCCGGCAGGACGGTCCCGAGCGGTGCCAGGGAGCCCGCCTGGGCGAGGGTCTTGAGATGGGGCATGTGATCGAGCAGACGGGGGGTGAGACCGACGACGTCGAGGACGAGGAGGGGAACAGGCACCTTGGGGGCAGGGACGTGGGCGTGGGCTCCGGGCCGGTCCTGGGGCCCGGCGCCGGCCGATGCCGCGCTGCTCATGGGAGCTCCTTGAGGCCGAGGTCGGTCAAGAGGTCGCGTGCCAGGGCGAGTTCGGCGGCGATGCCGTCGGCGAGCTGGGCTCGGGCGCGGGGCCGCAGCTCGGGCGGGAGGGCCTGCCAGGTGTAGGTCTCGACCTCGAGGTGCCTGGTCAGCGGGTGCGGACCGCCGACCAGGCGGGTCAGCGCGGCTTGGAGTACCGGGAGCGTGGAGGTGAGGGGCGCGGCGGGGGCCGCGTGCAGCGGGACGTGGAAGTGTGCGCGCCAGGGTCCGGTGTCGGGCAGAGCGGTGCCGACGAGGGCCTCGCCGAGGTCGTCGGTGCCGTGCAGGCCGGTGGCGGTGAGGGTGCGGGTCTGGTGCAGGAAGCGCGGTTCGTCGAACGCGGTGAGGACTTCGCGGACGGCGGGGAGACGGGGGTGCTCTGCGTGCAGGGCGGCTGACAGCTGGGATTTGACGACGGGGACGCGGGCTTCGGCGAGCGCGTCCAGCGCGGTGTGCGGGTCTTCGAAGGAGGTGGCGAGATGGCAGGTGTCGACGCAGACACCGATCCGGGGGTGGCCGACGGCCGTGAGCGGGGCGAGGGCGTCGGCGGTGGTCTCGACGATGCAGCCCGGTTCCGGTTCCAGACCGACCCGGACGGAGCGGCCGGTCAGCTCCTCCAGCGCGTCCAGGCGCTCGGCGAGGGTGCGCAGGGCGGAGTGGGCCGTCGCGGCCCGTGCATCGTTCCAGGCGGTGCGCCAGCCGAGCGGGAGGGTGGAGATGGTGCCTTCGGTGACGTCGTCGGGGAGGAGTCCGGCGAGGACACGGGCCAGTGCGGTGGTGTGCTCGAGGCGTTCAGCGTCGGCCCAATCCGGCTTGTACACACGGTACTTGACCTCTTCGGCGCCGAAACCCTCGTACGGGAAACCATTGAGGGTGACGACCTCGAGGCCACGCCGGTCGAGTGCGGTGCGCAGGCCGCGCAGGGCCGACGGGTCGGTGTCCAGGGCCCGGGCGGCATCCCTGGCGAGCCACAGCCCGACACCGAGCCGGTCACGGCCGAGGCGGCGCCGGACGGGTTCGCAGTGGTCGCGGAGTTGGGCGAGGACGCCGTCGAGGGTCTCGGCGGGGTGCACGTTGGTGCAGTAGGCGAGGTGGACGGTGGTGCCGTCGGGGTGACGGAAGCGCATCGCTCACTCCCCTCCGCGCAGGATGGAATTGCCCTCGTGGGTGGCGTCGGGGGCGGTCACCTCAAGGGCGAGGCGGCCACTGAGGCCGTAGAAGGCGACGGGGTTGCGCCACAGGACGAGATCGACGTCGTCCTCGGTGAAGCCCTCCGAGAGCATCAGGTCGGCGACCCTTCGGGTCTTGAGCGGGTCGCTCCTGCCCCAGTCCGCGGCGCTGTTCACCAGGACCTTCTCCGGCCCGTACAGGCGGAGGATCCCGATCATGCGGGTCTCGTCCATCTTGGTGTCGGGGTAGACGGAGAAGCCCAGCCAGCAGTCGGCGTCCTTCGCCTCCTTCACGGTGGTCTCGTTGAGGTGGTCGAGCAGGACCCGGTCCGGCGGCACGGCGGATTCACGGACGACGTCGAGGGTGCGGCGCAGTCCGGCGAGCTTGTCGCGGTGCGGGGTGTGCACGAGGGCCGGCAGGGCATGGTCGGCGGCCAGCTGGAGCTGGGCGGCCAGGGCGGTGTCCTCGGCGGGGGTCATCGAGTCGTAGCCGATCTCGCCGACGGCCACGACGTGGTCCTTGACGAGATAGCGCGGCAGCTCCTCCAGGACGGCGGCGCAGCGCGGGTCGTTGGCCTCCTTGGGGTTGAGGGCGAGCGCGCAGTGATGGGCGATGCCGTACTGCGCGGCCCGGAACGGTTCCCAGCCGAGAAGGGAGTCGAAGTAGTCGAGGAAGGAGGCGGTCGAGGTGCGCGGCTGTCCCAGCCAGAAGGACGGCTCGACGACGGCGCGGACACCGGCCGCGTGCATCGCCTCGTAGTCGTCGGTGGTGCGCGAGGTCATGTGGATGTGGGGATCGAAGATGCGCATCAGGACTCCTTGCCGTGGGGGTGGGCCGGGCGGCGGGGACTGCCCGCGCCAGGGGGGTCCGCGCGGTGGAGGTGTGGGGTGGGTGCGTCCGGGTCGGCTGCGGTCAGAGCCGCCGGATCGGTCAGAGCCGTCGGATCGGTCAGAGCCGCCGGATCGGTCAGAGCCGCCGGATCGGTCAGCGTCAGGACGCGTTGCAGATCGCGCGGGACGGGGCGGCCCGCGGCGGTGCGTTCGGTGGCGTAGTCGACGAGCATGCGGGCGAGTTCGGCGTCGGCGCGGGCGCGCTGTTCGAGGCCCGCCACCTCGTCGACGGGCACTCCGGCGAAGAGGCATTTCAGGACGGCGTGGCGCCAGGCGTGCGCATCGAGGTGACGGGCGGCGTAGGGGCCGACGGCGGCCGCGAGGAGCCGGGTGTCATGGGTGCGCAGGGCGTCCTCGACCAGCGGGAGGGCGTCGGGCCCGGACACGAGGTGGGGCAGCGCGTGCAGGACCGCTCGACGTTCTTCGGCGGTGCCCTGGAAATAGACGCGGGCCAGGGACGCCGGGTCGGCGCGGGCCGCGCGGAGGATGAGCACGCGGGCGGCGTCGGCGTAACGGCTGCCGCAACGGCGACCGGCCTCGGCGAGGCGCAACTCCCACACCGAGATGGGCCCATGAGTGCCCGGGTGGGCGGCGGCCTCGTCGAGAGCCCGGCGGAACCAGACGCGGGCGGTCGCCTCGAGGTGGGTGTCGAGGTGGCTGTGCAGGGCGTCGAGAGGAGTGCGGGCCAGGGTGGTGCCCGCGTGTTCCGCTTCCGGGGTCGCCAGGGCGGCGTGAGGGTGGGTCATGGAGTGCTCCCTTCTCGGATGGCGGAGGGCTCGCCAGGTGGCGCGACGGGCAGATTCGCCGCCCGGGACGGGCGGCTCGGGACTGGGGAGGAGGGCGACTTCGGATCGGCGTGGTCGGTGACGGTGACGGTGACTTGAGCGGATGCCGCCGCGCGGCGGAGGAAGGGGAGGGAGGCTTCGGCGTAGTGGGGGCCGGCGTGGGAGTGGCGGGGCAGTTCAACCACTGTCAGCCCGCGGTAGCCGGTGTCGGCGAGAGCGGCGAGGACGGGCGGGAAGTCGATCTCGCCGTCCCCGAAGGGAAGGTGTTCGTGGACATCACGGCGCATGTCCTCGATCTGGACGTGCCGCAGCCAGGGCGCCGCGGCGCGTACGCAGTCGGCGGGCGGGAGCGGCTCGAGGCACTGGCAGTGGCCGATGTCGAGAGTGAGGCCGAGGGACGCCGGGCCGTCCAGGGCCAGGCGGAGCCGGTGGAAGTCGGCGAGAGTCGCCAGGAGGTGACCGGGTTCGGGTTCGATGGCGAGGGGGGTGCCGCCGGACGCGGCGGCGTCCAGGACGGGGGCGAGAGTCTCGGCGAGGCGCTGCCACGCGGTCTCCGCCGCCGTGCCTGGCGGGAGGGTTCCGCTGAAGCAGTGGACGGCATGCGCACCGAGATCACCGGCGATCCGGACGGCGCGGAGCAGCAGGTCGACGCGGCGGGCGCGATCGTCCGGCTCCGGATCCAGGAGGGAGGGGCCGTGCTTGCGGCGCGCGTCCAGGACATAGCGGGCGCCGGTCTCGACGGTGACGTCCAGCCCGAGGGCGTCCAGTCGGTGCGCGATGTGTCGGATGCGGACGGCGAGGTCCGGGGCGAACGGGTCGAGGTGCATGTGGTCGAGCGTCAGTCCGACGCCGTCGTAGCCGAGGTCGGCGAGCAGGGCGAGGGCGTCGTCGAGGCGGAGATCGGCGAGGCCGTTCGTGCCGTAGCCGAAGCGGAGCGGGAGCGGGAGCGAGCGCGGGGGCGGGGGCGGAGACGGGAGTGAAGGCGAGGGAGGGTGCGGGGTGATGGCGTTCGAGGTCTTCTCGTTGGGGCCGCTCTCGCGGCTCGTAGGTCCGGGCTTCACGTGATGCTCACCCGCCTCGCGAGTCTCCGGGCGACCGGTGCCAGGGCTGCTGTGAGCAGCGCGGTGGCGGTGGCTCCCGAGCGGGCGATGAGAGCGGCCTGGAGGGGAATGGTGCCGCGAATGCCGGCGCCGACAGCTTGTTGGGTGAGAGGAGGGGACGGGTTGAGGGAGGCGTGCAGGTAGGAGCGGGCCGTGGTGGTGGCGTAGGTGGCGGCGAGCGCTGCGGTCAGCGGCGCGGGCAGGGGGTGTGGGGATCCTGGCCCTGGCCCTGACCTCCCATGATGACCGTGCAACTGCCCGTCAGGTGACCGTCGTTTCGTTGGCAGGCCGGGTGTCGGTCGACGCTGCAACAGCCAGGTCAGTGCGCCTGTCGTGGCCAGAGCTGCCAGGGCTGCCGTCGGCGTGCCCTCGCGGGTTTCCTGGCGGGACAGGGTCGTGACCGCGAGCGTGTGCGTGGCCAGGAGCGCGGCGGAGGGAAGGGCCGGGCGCGCGCGTCCTGCGGTGGCCGCGGCGCCGAGGAGGAGATCCAGGCAACGGGCGGCGGCCATGGCGAACGGGCCCGCGGGCGTGTGCTTCAGGGCCAGGTCGTAGGACCAGACGGTGGCCGCGAGCGGAGCCGCGACCGTCAGGGCCGGGCGGCCTGCCCGAGTGGCCAGGGCTAGGCCGGCGGCGGTGAAGGCGCAGGCCGCCGTGAAGGCGGCGGTGGGGCTCACCCGGCCGGAGGGGAGAGGGCGGTGGGGGCGTTCGACGGCGTCCTCCGCGCGATCCGCCCAGTCGTTGAGAACCATGCCGGCCTCGTACAGGCAGAGGGAGGAGCCGATGGCGAGCAGGGTCCGGTGGTCGGGGCGCGCGGTGAGCGCGGCGGCGCCCGCCAGCGCGTCGCCGGGGACCGTGAACAGGGCGGGCAGTCGCAGCAGTTCGGCCCAGGCCCGCACGCGAGCGCGGTTCCTCTCCGAGGCGCCGACCACCCCATCGGCCAGCCCTCCCGACGTACCTGTCTCCCCAGCCGCCCGCCCATCCGACGTACCTGCCTCCGAAGCCATCCTCCGGTCCGACGTACCGGCCTCCGAAGCCACCCTCCGGTCCGACGTACCGGCCTCCGAAGCCACCCTCCGGTCCGACGTACCTGCCTCCGAAGCCACCCTCCGGTCCGACGTACCGGCCTCCGCAGCCACACAACCGCCCGACGTGCCGGCCTCCGCCGCCCTCCCCCCGTCCGGCACGGTGGCCGCCGCGGCCGCCCGCCCCTCAGCTCCACGCACCGCTCCGCCCTCGCTCATCCCGTCTCCTCGCCTGACCTCGTCGCGCGATCGTGCCGTCCCCCGGGCGTCTCCCGTTCGCCGGTCTCGGCGCTCTCGCCGCCCACACCCCCGCCGCCCCCCAGCCGTCGGGCGAACCGCTCCAGTTGCGCGTGCTGCTCCGCCAAGGCCGACGGCGCTTCGCCCACGGGGTCCTTGAAGAAGAAGGCGAGTTCGCTGAGCGGGCCGGACAGGCCGGCTTCGTGGGCCCGGGCCGCGAGGCGGGCCAGGTCGAGGACGAGGGGTGCCGCGAGCGCGGAGTCGCAGCCCTGCCAGATGGTCTGGAGAATCATGCGGGTGCCCAGGAAGCCGTCGAAGGCGACGTGGTCCCAGGCGGTCTTCCAGTCCCCCAGTACCGGGACGTCGTCGATATGGACCCGGCCCTCGGGAGTGGTGCCGAGAGTGTCGGCGAGGACGCGTTCCTTGCCCGCGTTCTTCGCCTCGGCGGCGGCCGGGTCGGCCAGGGCCGCTCCGTCACCGCCGCCCAGGAGGTTGGTGCCGGACCAGGCCCGGACGGCCAGCGCCCGCTGGGCGAACATCGGCCCCAGGACGGAGCGCAGCAGTGTCTGCCCAGTCTTGCCGTCCCGGCCGGCGTACGGCAGCCCGCTCGCCTCCGCCACGGGCGCCAGCCCCGGGTGGTGCAATCCCGTGGACGGGGTGAAGTTCACGTACGGGCAGCCGGCTCGCAGGGCCGCGGCCGCGTAGAGGGAACTCGGCGGCAGCGCGGAGCCGGTCGCCGCCGGTTCGGTCGAGGCCACGTTCACCACCACCGCACGCGCGAGACCGCACCGGCGTACGAAGTCGCGTAGGTCGGCGGCGAACTCGCTGATCAGCCGCTCGTCGCTACGGGTGTCCCCCGGAACAGGGCCTCCGGGCCTGATCTCCCGGTCGGCGGCGGCGAGTTCGGCTTCGACCGCCGCGGGGAGGCCTGCCGGGAGGACTCCTCCGGCCGCGAGTTGCTCAGCGCGTTTGGGCAGAGGGCAGTCGGTCGTGTCGTGTCCGCCGAAGACGAGGGAGGACAAGGTGGGCAAGCCGCTGTCGGCGAACGCGGGCGTCTCGGTGACCAGGCCCGTCGGCGGGTGCAGGCCGGCCGTGACGGCGGCGCACCCCGCGACCACGGTGGTGGCCACGGAACCGCGGGCCCCGATCAGCCAGACGCCGACGCGCGGGGGACGGGAAAGGGACGCGGACATGGGCAGCCTCCTTGTCGTGCGCGAACCCCGGAGAACGAGGCGGGAGGAAGGGAGGGAGGGGGGAGGGAGGGAGGAAGGAAGACGAACGGGCCGAGAGGGCTGGGGAGTTCGGCGCGGTGATGGATCGGGGTGGTGACGGCGGGCGGGGGTCCGGCGTCCCCCGCCCGCCGCCGTTCAGTCGCCCTGACCGGGCAGTTCCTTGATCCGGACGTCGCGGAAGGACACCTGGTCGTCGGCTCCGTGGTTCTGGAGACCGAGGTGTCCGTCGCGCAGACTCCGCGCCGGGTCGGTGTTGGTGAAGTCGTTGATCTGCACGCCGTTGAGCCAGACGCGCAGGCGTTCGCCCTCCACCCGGATCTCGTACGTGTTCCACTCCCCCGGCGGGTTCAGCGCGCGGTCCCGCTTCTTCAGGTCGGCGGACCGGAAGCCGTAGACCGAACCGGTGGTCTTCTCGGGGACGTCGGTGGCGTCGATCTGGATCTCGTAGCCGTTGTTCACGGCGGACCACGGGTCGTCCGACGGCGGGAAGCCCACGAACACACCGGAGTTGTCGTCGCCGGGGTCGCTCGGACCGGCGGCTGTGGTCCTCCAGTCGAGCTTCAGTGAGTACGCCCCGAAGCTCCGACCGGCATACCAGAGCAGACCCATTCCGCCCGTCGACGTCAGCGTGCCGTCGTCGGAGAGGGTGAAGGAGCCGGGGCCGGCCTGCTGCCAGCCGTTCAGGGATGTGCCGTCGAAGAGTGGACGGTATCCGTTCTCCGGTCGACAGTCGGCCTGGACATCGGCGACCGCATACAGTATGCCGCCCAGTAGGTGTCCACGGAATGCAGGATCCGCGTAGGACTCCTTCGTGTGGCCGCCCCCGGTGTAGAAGGCGCGGCCGCCCTGATACTTCTGGCACCAGGCGATCGGATGGTCGCCGTTCATGGTGCCGCCCGTGTACGACTGCTCGTCGAGCGAGGCCAGGACGTGGGCCCGCTCGCGCGGGTTGGAACGGTAGTTGTACCACTCGTCGGTGCGGTTCCAGGTGCCGGCGAGTCCCGAGGTCGCGGGGTGGGCCCGGTCCTCGACGTCGACCGTCGCCGGCTGGATCGCCGGGTGCGACTGGAACCAGGCGCCGGCGAGGCCGCCGTAGAACTCCCAGTCGTATTCGGTGTCGGCCGCCGCGTGGACACCGACATAGCCGCCGCCGTGCCGGATGTAGCCCTCGAAGGCGGCCTGCTGTGCGGCGTCCAGGACATCCCCGGTCGTCGACAGGAAGACGACGGCGTCATAGCGCCGCAGGTTCCCCGGCGTGAACGCGCCCGCGTCTTCGGTGGCGTCGACTCCGAAGCCGCCCGTCGCGCCGAGCTCCCGCACCGCCGCGACGCCGTCCGGGATCGAGTCGTGCCGGAAACCGGCCGTCTTGGAGAAGACCAGCAACCGTTTCCCGCTGTTTCCCTTTCCGCTGCCCTTGCTCCCGCTGTCCCCGGAGTGCGAGGCGGCCGGGCCCGAGACACTGCCGAGGAGCAGCGCCGCTCCCACGACGACGGTGGCCAGTCGGCGGGTTGCATGCATCACGTGCCCTCCTCTCAGCCGGTCGTGAAGGTGAAGTCGTCCACGTCGAAGAGAGCGCCGGAGCCGCCCTTGAAGACGAGGTGGAGCGTGGTGGTGCCGCGCGGGGTGCGGGACAGGTCGGCGCTGACGTCCTGGAAGGTCTCCCAGCCGCCGGTCACCGGGACGGTGGCCTTGCCGAGCAGGGTGCCGGTCGGCGAGCCGGCGCGGATCTCCAGCGTTCCGCCCGCGCCGCCCGAGGAAACACGTGCCGTGATCTTCTTGGCGTTGCCGAGGACGTACGGCGTGAAGGAGATCCAGTCACCGTTGTCGATGTCGCCGACCGTCCTGCCGCCGTGGGCGACGTCCTTGGAGATGAGCGTGACGCCGGACGAGTCACCGAAATGCTCGGCCTGGCGGTGGCGGGGCTGAAGGACGTTCTGGTCGTGCGAGGTGAGCGGGGCCTGGCCGCCGCCTCCGCCGTCGGTGTACTCGGCGTCGAGGACTCCGAAGATGTTGGCATCCTCGTCGTGGCCGCCGTCGGCGCTGGTCTGGAGGGTGCCGGTGCAACCGTTTGCCGAGGTCACCGGGTGGCCGTGGCTGTCGTGGCCGAGGACGAACGTGACCTCGACCCTGGAGCAGTCGATCGCCCTGCCGTCCTCCGGGTCGGTGACCCTCACCTTGAACGGGATCGCGTCACCGAAACTGAACAACTGGCCGTCCTTCGGCGTTTCCAGCACCACCTTCGGTGCCGTGTTCCCCACGACGATCTGCACGCTCGCGCTGCCGGTACGGCCGGAGCCGTCCTCGGCGGTCAGGGTCGCGGTGTACGTGCCGTTCTTCTTGTACTTGTGCGTGGGGTCGGCCGCCGTCGAGGTGCCGCCGTCGCCGAAGTCCCAGCTGTAGGTGAGCTCGTCGCCGTCCTGGTCGGTCGTGCCGGCGGAGGAGAAACGTACCTTCAGAGGGGACTGTCCCGAGGTGCGATCGGCTGTGGCCTGGGCGACCGGGGAGTGGCCGTCGGTGGCGTTCTCGATGCGGTACAGACCCGAGTGCTCGTCACCGCCGAACCAGGCGGTGCCGTAGTCGAGGACGTACAACGCCCCGTCGGGCCCGAACGCCATGTCCATCACCTGGGTACCGGTCCACGGGACGGCGTTGATCGACTGCACGGCGCCGTTCGCGTCACTGACGATGCGCTTGATCCAGCGTCGGCCGAACTCCCCGGCGAAGAAGTTCCCGTCGTACGCTTCCGGGAATTTCACCGGCGAGTCGAGCGAGGCGTCGTAGTGGTAGACGGGGCCGCCCATCGGGGACTCGGAACCGTCACCGAACTCGGGTACCGACGGGCCGTTGTACGCAATCCAGGCGGGTTGGGCCGGGGGCAGGTCGGTGAGGCCGGTGTTGTGCGGCGAGGTGTTCTTCGGGGCGGCGCAGTCGAAGGGCGCACCGGATACACCCGTCGCGAAATCGTATGCGATATACGGATCATTGTCGCCCGTGCAGAACGGCCATCCGAAGTTGCCGGGGCCGGTGACACGTGCGAACTCGACCTGACCGGCCGGTCCGCGAGCCGGATCGGCCGCACCGGCATCGGGGCCGTAGTCGCCGACGTAGAGGATGCCGGTGGCCTTGTCGACGCTGAAGCGGAACGGGTTGCGGAAACCCATCGCGTAGATCTCGGGCCGTGTCCGGTCCGTGCCGGGCGCGAACAGGTTGCCGTCCGGGACGGCGTACGAGCCATCGGCGTTCACCTTGATGCGCAGGATCTTGCCGCGCAGGTCGTTGGTGTTGCCGGCGGAACGGCGGGCGTCGAAGGCGGGATTGCGGTTGTCGCGCCCGTCGATGGGCGTGAAGCCGTCCGACTGGAAGGGGTTGCTGTCGTCGCCGGTGGACAGGTAGAGGTTCCCTGCCGCGTCGAAGTCGATGTCGCCGCCGACGTGGCAGCACAGGCCGCGTGAGGCGGGTACGTCGAGGATCTTCGTCTCGCTCGAGACGTCGAGCGTCCCGTCCGTCCCGAGCACGAAGCGGGAGAGACGGTTGACCCCGTCGAAGGGAGCGAAGTCGGCAGCCGTTCCGGTCTCGGGGGCGTCGCCCGCCGGAGTGTTCAACGGCGGTGCGTAGTAGAGGTAGATGAAGCGGTTGGCCGCGAACTCCGGGTCCACCCCGATGCCTTGGAGGCCTTCCTCGTCGTGGGAGTAGACGTCGAGCTTGCCGGCCAGTCGCGTGTTGCCGGCGGCGTCGGTGAGCCGGAGTTCGCCGTCGCGTGAGGTGTGCAGGACGGAGCGGTCGGGCAGCACGGCGAGCGACATGGGCTCGCCGACCTCCGCCTCGCCCTTGGCGAGGGTGACCTGCTGGAAGTCCTCGGCCGCGACCAGCGGGGCGGCGACGGCTGCGCCGACCTCGGGTGCGGCGAGGGTGAGCGACGCGCCGGCCAGCAGGGCGCCGCTCAGGAGGGCGATGGCTCTGCGCAGCGATGGACGTCGTCTGTGGGTCTCTGCTCTGCGGGTGCCGGTGGTGGGGTCGTTCCCGTGCACGGATGCCTCCAGAGTGGGGCTGGTTGTACGGGCGGGTGCGAATGCCGGGATGCGCCGTCATCCCGGAAACGGATGCACAGTCAGGTGAGCCTGTGGGGAGCTCGGTTACCTCGGTCTGCTCGGCCGGCTCAGTTGCCGAAGGCCGCGTCGAAGGACGCGGACGGCGGCTTGAAGTCGTAGGCCCGGAGGCGCGCGAGGGCCTCGGGAGCGCCCTGGAGCCGGTCCATGCCGGCGTCCTCCCACTCCACGGAGATCGGGCCCTGGTAGTCGATGGAGCGCAGCATGCGGAAGACGTCCTCCCAGGGGACGTCGCCGTGGCCGGCGGAGACGAAGTCCCAGCCGCGCCGCGGGTCGCCCCAGGGCAGGTGGGAGCCGAGTCGTCCGTTGCGGCCGTCCAGACGCTTGCGGGCCTCCTTGCAGTCCACGTGGTAGATGCGGTCGCGGAAGTCCCACAGGAAGCCGACCGGGTCGAGGTCCTGCCACACGAAGTGGCTCGGGTCGAAGTTGAGGCCGAAAGCCGGTCGACGGTCGACCGCCTCCAGTGTGCGTACGGTCGTCCAGTAGTCGTATGCGATCTCGCTGGGGTGGACCTCGTGCGCGAACCGCACTCCCTGCGCGTCGAAGACGTCGAGGATGGGGTTCCAGCGCTCGGCGAAGTCCTCGTAGCCCCGCTCGATCATCGACTCGGGCGCGGGCGGGAACATGGCGACCAGATGCCAGATGGCGGAGCCGGTGAAGCCGATCACCGTGTCGACACCGAAGGCGGCCGCGGCCCTGGCGGTGTCGGCGATCTCGGCGGCGGCACGCCGCCGGACGCCCTCCGGTTCGCCGTCGCCCCAGATGCGGGCGGGCAGGATGGCCTGGTGGCGTTCGTCGATGATGGCGTCGCAGACCGCCTGCCCCACCAGGTGGTTGGAGATGGCCCAGCACTTCAGCCCGTACTTGTCGAGAAGTTGGTGGCGGGACTCCACGTACCCGGGATCCGCGAGTGCCTTGTCGACCTCGAAGTGGTCGCCCCAACAGGCGAGTTCCAGCCCGTCGTATCCGAAGTCGCGAGCGAGGCGGCAGACCTCCTCCAGGGGCAGGTCGGCCCACTGGCCGGTGAAGAGTGTGAACGTACGCGGCATGCTCCAGGCCCTCCTTGGTCCTCAGTCCGCTATCGGGGTGTAGACGGAGTTCTTCTCGGCGCTCTCCTCGACCGCCGCCAGGACGCGCTGAACCTGTAGCCCGTCGGCGAAGGAGGGTTCGGGGCGGCTGCCCTCGGCGACGGCGTGCACCAGGTCGCGGACCTGGTGGACGAAGGTGTGCTCGTAGCCGAGCCCATGGCCCGGCGGCCACCAGGCGTTCAGGTAGGGGTGGTCGGGTTCGGTGACGAGGATGCGGCGGAAGCCGGCGTGCGTGCTGGGTTCGGTGGCGTCGTGGAACCAGAGTTCGTTGAGGCGCTCCAGATCGAAGGCCAACGAGCCGCGTTCACCGTTGAGTTCGAGGCGCAGGGCGTTCTTGCGTCCGGTGGCGAACCGGGTCGCCTCGAAGGAGGCGAGCGCGCCGGAGGTGAAGCGACCGGTGAACAGGGCGGCGTCGTCCACGGTGACCGTGCCGGTGCCGACGGCGGAGGGCGCGCTCAGGCCGCTCGTCGGACCATCGGGCAGCGGTCGCTGCCGTACGAAGGTCTCGGTGATCGCGGAGACTCCCGCGAGCCGCTCCCCCGCCAGGTGCTGTGCGAGGTCGACGATGTGCGCGCCCAGGTCGCCGAGCGAGCCGGAGCCGGCCAGTTCCCTGCGCAGTCGCCACGTCAGTGGGAACTCGCGGTCGACCAGCCAGTCCTGGAGGTATGTCACGCGGACGTGGCGCAGCGTCCCCAGCCGGCCTTCGGCAACCATCCGCCGGGCCAGGGCGGTGGCCGGGACCCGGCGGTAGTTGAAGCCGACCATCGCCAACTGGCCCCGCGTGTGCGCGGCTTCTGCGGCGCGTGCCATGGTCTCGGCCTCCTCGACGGTGTTCGCGAGGGGCTTCTCGCACAGGACGTGCTTGCCGGCGGCCAGCGCCGCCACTGCGATCTCGGCGTGGGAGTCGCCGGGGGTGCAGATGTCGACGAGGTCGACGTCGTCCCGGGCGATCAGAGCACGCCAGTCGGTCTCGGTCGCCGCCCAGCCGTGCCGGTCCGCCGCCGCCCGCACGGCGGAGGGGTCGCGGCCGCAGATCACGGCGAGGACCGGACGGCGGGGAAGATCGAAGACTCGGCCCGCGGTGCGCCAGCCCTGGGAGTGGGCAGCGCCCATGAACGCGTAACCGACCATCCCCACACGGAGCGGCTGCTTGCCCGCCTCCGGTCCTGCTGACTGCTGCGGCTGTTCCATACGGTTGTCCTCCTCGTCGTCGTGGCACGGTGGGGGGTGGGACGCCGTCGGGCACGAGGGCCCGGGCCGTCCGGCGCATGCCCAGGGGGAGCTGGTGCCGCCGGACGGGGCTGATGCCGTCCAGTGGGCGGGTTCGGCTCGGACAGGGGCTTGCTGGGGCGCGGCAGGCTCGTTGGGGTCGGGCCTTCCCTGGTCGATGGGGTGGATGCGGTGGATGCGGTGGATGCGACCCAAGGGGCGGTGGCACCGAACCCGGACCCGGTGGGCACCTACAGGCAGAGCCGACGACTGCGACCGCGCCGTGCGGAGCCCGGGCGAGCGCGACGGAGGTCGGTGGTCCCGCATCACGCCTGCGGTTCAGGCCGTTCGGCAGAACACCCGGCGCACAGAGCCTGTTGCCTCCGGCTCGTCGCCCGTATCCCGAATCCCGTAGCTCGTACTTCGTATTCCGTAGCCGATAGCCCGCGCCCCGCGGCCGAACCCCGTGGCGTGCGACCGCCCCCGGACAGAGCACGCCCTACTTGAAGCCTGTGGACATGTACTGGTCGACGTTGGTCTTGTCGACGACCGCCGAGTAGAGGGTGATCGAGGCGGGGATCTCGTACTCGGCGAGACCGCCGACGCCCTTGCCCTGGCCGAGCGCGCGGGCGAGGTCGATGGCGGAGGCGGCCATGGTCGGCGGGTAGAGAACGGTTGCCTTCAGGACACCGTTGTCCTGCTTGATCGCCTGGAACGCGGCAAGGGCACCCGCGCCGCCGACCATCAGGAAGTCGTCACGTCCGGCCTGCTCGATGGCGCGCAGCGCGCCCACACCCTGGTCGTCGTCGTGATTCCACAGCGCGTCGAACTTGGACTGAGCCTGGAGCAGTTGGGCCATCTTGGCCTGCCCCGACTCGACCGTGAACTCGGCGGCCTGCCGAGCGACCTTCTTGATGTTGGGGTAGTTCTTCAGGGCGTCGTCGAAACCCTGGGTGCGCTGCTTGGTGAGCTCCAGGTTGTCCAGACCGGCCAGCTCGATCACGCGGGCGTCGGACTTTCCCTTGAGTTTCTCCCCGATGTAGTGCCCGGCGTTGAGACCCATCCCGTAGTTGTCGCCGCCGACCCAACACCGGTACGCCTGCGGTGTGTTGAAGATCCGGTCGAGGTTGACGACGGGGATGCCCGCGCGCATCGCCTTCAGGCCGACCTGGGTGAGGGCCTTGCCGTCGGCGGGCAGCACGACCAGGACGTCGACCTTCTTGTTGATGAGGGTCTCGATCTGGCCGATCTGCTGGGCGGTGTCGTTCGAGCCCTCGGTGATCTCCAGCGTCACGTCGGAGTACTTCTTCGCGCGGCTCTCCGCGTTGTCGTTGATGGCGTTGAGCCAGCCGTGGTCGGCCTGCGGTCCGGCGAAGCCGATGGTGACCTGCTTGCCGGGCTTGTCGTCGGCGGCCGGCTGGTCGTTCGCGGCCGGTTCCTCGTCCTTGGAGTCATTGCTGGTGCAACCCACGAGGAAGGTGCCTGCCGAGACGGCGGCGGCCCCGAAGAGCATTCCTCTGCGACTGGTGAAGCGGTTCGTGAACGGTGTCGGCTCTGGCATGACGGTGAACCCTTTCCTCAGGTCGTGCTCGCGGTACGGCGCTGGACCAGCACGGCGGCGACGATGATCGCGCCCTTGGCGATCTGCTGGACGTCGCTCTGTAGGTTGTTCAGGGCGAAGATGTTGGTGATCGTGGTGAAGATCAGTACGCCGAGCACGGAGCCGGTGATGGTGCCGCGCCCCCCGGTGAGCAGCGTGCCGCCGATGATCGCGGCCGCGATGGCGTCGAGTTCGTAGAGGTTGCCGTTGGTGTTCTGTCCCGAGCCGGACAGGATGATCAGCAGGAAGGCGGCGATGCCGCAGCACAGGCCGGACAGCAGGTAGAGGTACAGCCGTTGGCGGCGTACGTCGATGCCGGCGAGCCGGGCAGCCTCCGCGTTACCGCCGACGGCCACCGTGCGGCGGCCGAACGTGGTGCGGTTCAGCACCAACCAGCCGATGACCGTCACGATCGCGAAGACGATCACAAGCGGCGGGACACCGAGCACATAGGCGTCGCGCTCTCCCAGGTCGAGGACGCCGTCCACGGTCACGATCTGCGTCCGGCCGTCCGTGATCTGGAGGGCCAGTCCGCGGGCGGAGGCCAGCATGGCGAGCGTCGCGATGAACGGCACCATCCCGCCGTACGCGATGAGCAGACCGTTGACCAGGCCACAGCCCAGTCCGACGATCACCGCCGTGAAGAGAATGCCCGCGAAACCGTATTCCTGGGTGGCGACCGTGGTCGCCCACACCGATGCCAGCGCGACGATCGCACCGACCGAGAGGTCGATGCCCCCGGAGGTGATGACGAAGGTCATACCGACGGTGACGACGCCGATCACGGACCCCTGGGTGAGGACGAGCTGGAGGTTGCGGGTGTCGAGGAACTCGTCCGGTTTGGTGATCCCGCCGATCACGATGAGCGCGGCGAGCACGCCGAGCAGCGAGAGGGTACGGACGTCGGCGCGGGCCATTACGGTGCGCCAGGTGGGGAGCGGGATCTGCGGCACCTTGTCGGTGCTGTCCCGCGGTGGGGAGACGGGCTGCGTCATGACGCCGGGCTTCCTTCCATGACGAGATCGAGTACGCGGTGTTCGTCCAGCTCACGGGCCGGCGCCGTGTGGACGACGCGGCCTTCGCGGAGCACCAGCACGCGGTCGGAGAGGCCGAGCACCTCGGGCACCTCGCTGGAGACCAACAGCACGGCGAGGCCTTCGTCAGCCAGTCGACGGACGACTGTATACAGTTCGGCGCGGGCGCCGACGTCGACGCCGCGCGTCGGCTCGTCGAGGAGCAGGACCCGGCAGCCACGCAGCAGCCAGCGGGCCAGGACCGCCTTCTGCTGGTTGCCGCCGGACAGCGTGCGCACGGGGACGGACGGATTGTCGGGGCGCAGCGACAGCTCACGCGTCGCGGCCCGCGCCGCTCCCCGTTCGGCACGCCGGTCGATCCAACCCCCGCGCGAGAAGCGGGACATGGAGGAGACGGAGACATTGCGGGTGACGGACTCCAGCATCAGCAGGGCCTGCGCCTTGCGTTCCTCGGGGGCCAGTCCGAGCCCGGCCCGTACGGCCGCCCGCACACTGCCGGGACGCAACGGCCGTCCGTCGACGAGGACTTGACCGGCGCTCGGCTTCCGCGCTCCGTAGATCGTCTCCAGGATCTCCGATCGCCCCGAGCCGACCAGTCCGGCGAGCCCGACGATCTCTCCGGGCCGCACGGTCAGGTCGAGGGCCGCGAACTCACCCTCTCTGACGAGCCCTCGCACTTCCAGCACCGGCGTCCCGTCGGCAGACCCGGCGCCGACGCCGGCCACGCCCCTGGCACTGTCCGTCGCGGCGACCACGTCACCCGAGGGCCGCTCGGGGAAGACGTACTCGACGTTGCGCCCCGTCATCAACGCGACGACCTGGCGGGTCGGTGTCGTCTTCGCCGGAAGCCCACCCGCCACCGCGCGGCCGTCCTTCAGTACGGTCACGCGGTCGCCGATGCGGCGGATCTCCTCCAGCCGGTGCGAGATGTAGACGACGGCCACTCCGTCGGCGGTCAGGTCGCCGACGATACGGAACAGATTGTCGACCTCGTCGGGGTCGAGCGCTGCGGAAGGTTCGTCCATCACGATGAGCCGTACGTCGTGGGAGAGCGCCCGCGCCATGGAGACGATCTGCTGCTGTGCCGCCGACAACTCCCCCACCGACCGGGCGGGGTCGATCTCGGCATGCCCAAGCCGCTTCAGCAGAGCACTCGTTGAGGCGCGCGCCACCTTGCCCCGTACGACGAATCCGGCGGCCGTGGGTTCATGTCCCAAGTGGACGTTCTCGGCCACCGACAGGTGCTCCACCAGGTCGAGTTCCTGGTAGATGGTGGCGATGCCGAGGCGCATGGCGGCGATCGGGGAGCGCAGGGTGACGGGATCGCCCTGCCAGCAGATGACGCCGTCGTCGGGCTGGTGGGCGCCGGCCAGAACCTTGATGAGGGTGGACTTCCCGGCACCGTTCTGGCCGAGCAGGCAGTGCACCTCACCGGCCTGGACGGCGAGGTCTACGCCGTCCAACGCCCGTACTCCGGGGAAGGACTTGGTGATGCCGGACATGCTGAGCAGGGGTGGTTCTGTTGCCATGTGGGTTCCCCTCGGCGGACGTGCGGGCCGGAGTCAGGGCAGAACAAGTCGTTGTTCTCAGGGCAGAACAGGCGGGACGGGCGGAGCGGGGCAGGGCAGGGCAGGGCGCAGCGGCACGCTGTGCTGCTGAGACCGTGCCGGGTAGCGGCTTACGCGGGTGAGAAAAGGTGGTCGCTGATCAGCCGGGCCGCGCCGATGACACCGGCGGTGGGGCCCAACTCCCCGAGAACGATGGGCAGGTTGCCGGTCGCCAGGGGCAACGACTGGCGGTACACCTGGGTGCGGATCGCGGCGAGCAGGGTGTGACCGAGGCCGGTCACCCCGCCGCCGATCACCACCAGGCCGGGGTTGAAGAACGAGACGAGTCCGGCGATGACCTGGCCGACACGGTTGCCGCCCTCACGGATCATCTCCAGGGAGGTGGCGTCTCCCGCGGCCGCCGCGGCGGCGACATCGACGGCGGTGAGGCCGCCGTTCGTCGCCAGCCGTGCCGCGAGTTCCGCCGAGAGACCCTGCTGGGCCGCCTCCAGCGCGTCCCGGGCCAGGGCCGCGCCGCTGAAGTAGGCCTCCAGGCAACCCCGGTTGCCACAGGCGCACGGACGGCCGTCGGGCACGACCTGGATGTGCCCGATGTCGCCCGCGCTGCCGGTCGTACCGCGGTAGACATGGCCGCCGACGACGATGCCGCAGCCGATCCCGGTGCCGATCTTGACGCAGAGGAAGTCGGCGACGGTGCGGGCGACGCCCGCGTGCTGCTCCCCCATCGCCATGAGGTTCACGTCGTTGTCGACCATCACCGGGCAGCCCAGCTCCTGGCTGAGCGCCTCCCGCACGGGGAAGCCGTCCCAGCCGGGCATGATCGGCGGTGCCACCGGCACGCCTTCGGGGAAACGAACCGGCCCGGGTACGCCGATGCCGGCGCCGTCGAAGCCCTCGGCGAGTCCCGTCGCCCTCAACTTCGCGGCCATGGACAGGACTTGCTCGAAGACCGCGACCGGACCCTCACGTACGTCGAGGGGCTGGTTGAGGTGTCCGAGGGTCTCCAGTTCGGCGTTGGTGACGGCGACGTCGACCGAGGTCGCGCCGATGTCGACGCCGAGGAAGCGCAGCCCGGGGTTGAGCCGGACGTTGTGGGAGCGGCGGCCGCCGCGCGACGCGGCGAGTCCGTCGGCCACGACCAGACCCGTCTCCAGGAGCCGGTCCACCTCCACGGCCAGCTTGGACCGCGACAGGTCGACCTGATCACCCAGTTGGGCACGGGAGTTGGGGCCGCCGTCCCGCAACAGCTTGAGCAGACGGGCCTGGTGGGCGTTCGCGGGTCGTGCCGTCATACGTCTCACGAGCCCCTCCCCGCCTCAGTTCGGCCACCAGTGTCGGGCTTTCGAAGGGAACGTAGCAGCGCCTACCGAACCTGGGAAGAAGCTGTGCACGGATTGCCGTCAACTTTCTCCACTCACAGGACAAAGGACGGAGCAGACGCACCCAAAACAGGTCGAAGCCCAGTGAGACAAGTATCCCAAGAGGGCTCAGGACTTGGGGCGGTCGTGATACGAGCGCCGGGTGTGCTCGGTGTGTTCACGCATCAACCGGGTGGCCAACTGCTCGTCGTGGGCGGCGATCGCGGCGATCAGGTCGCGGTGCTCGATCCAGGACTGGTTGCCGCGCTGCCGGGCGATCGGCGTGTAGTACCAGCGCACCCGGCGGTCCACCTGGGCCGCGAGTTCGGCGAGTACCGCGTTGCCCGCGAGCTCGATGATCTTCGCGTGGAAGCGGGCGTTCAGAGCGACTGCGGTGTCCACGTCGTCACCGGCCACGGCCAGCATGCCCTGGGCCAGGATCTCGTCCAGGGCTTCGATGCCGGCCTTGTCCGCGTGCGCTGCGGCGAGCCGCGCGGCCTCCGCCTCCAACAGCGTGCGCACGGTGAGGAGTTGATCCGCCTCCTCCTCGGTCGGCTCGTGCACGAACGCGCCCTGGGCGGGCCTGAGGTCCACCCATCCCTCGGTGTTCAGCCGCTGGAGCGCCTCGCGCACCGGTTGCCGTGAGACGCCGAGGTGCGTGGCGAGTTCGCTCTCGACGAGGTGCTGGCCGGGCTGGAGGGCGCGCGTGGTGATGAGTTCGAGCAGTGCCTCGTAGACGCGGTCGCGCAGCGGGCCGGGGCGTTCGAGTTTGGGCACCGCGCCCTGCGGCAGTCCTGTCGACAACATCGGTCGGTCCCCCTCCTGGGCAACACCGGGCAACTGCAACCGGAAAGCCACATATCGATTGACGTACTCGGCTGTCCGCAGCCGATCGACTGTCTACAGCCGAGTATCGATTGTCTTTCGTCTACAGTCTACGGCGCACAGTAGCCAGAGCCGGGCACAGTCGATCGCGTCACACTACGCCGCGCCCCACCCGCAGGAATCCACCCGAGATCGCGTCCCACCCCCGCTCACGGGCAGCGCACGACCTGTCCCGCGTACGACAGATTGCCGCCGAAGCCGAACAGCAGTACCGGGTCCCCCGTGGAGACGGCGCCCTGCTCGACGAGCTTGGAGAAGGCGAGCGGGATGCTGGCGGCGGAGGTGTTACCCGATTCGGTGACGTCACGCGCGACCACCGCGTTGACGGCGCCGATCTTCTGCGCGAGGGGTTCGATGATGCGCAGGTTCGCCTGGTGGAGGACGACGGCGGCGAGGTCCGCGGGGGTGAGACCCGCCCGCTCGCAGGCCTGTCGCGCCAGCGGCGGCAACTGGGTGGTGGCCCAGCGGTAGACGCTCTGCCCCTCCTGCGCGAACCGCGCCGGCTGCCCCTCGATACGCACCGCGTGCCCCATCTCGGGCAGCGAGCCCCACAGCACCGGTGAGATGCCGGGCTCCACACCGTCGGGACAGGACTCGATCACGGCCGCGCCCGCTCCGTCGCCCACGAGCACGCAGGTCGTGCGGTCGCTCCAGTCGGTCACCTCGGACATCTTGTCGGCGCCGATGACCAGGGCACGGGTCGCGGCGCCCGCCCGGACGGTGTGGTCGGCGGTGGCCAGCGCGTGGGTGAAACCGGCGCAGACGACGTTGACGTCCATCGCGGCCGGCTGCGGGATGCCGAGGCGGGCGGCGACCCGGGCTGCCATGTTCGGCGAGCGGTCGACGGCCGTGGAGGTCGCGACCAGCACCAGGTCGATGTCACTCGGCGCGAGGCCGGCCGCCGCGAGCGCCTTGGCGGCGGCGTGCGCGGCCAGCTCGTCCACGGGCTCGTCGGGGCCGGCGATGTGGCGCGTGCGGATGCCCACCCGGCTCCTGATCCACTCGTCACTGGTGTCGACCAGGCTCGCCAGATCCTCGTTGGTGAGCACCTTGGCGGGCTGGTAGTGGCCGACGGCGGCGATGCGCGAGCCGTTCATTGGGGGGTCCCCTCGTTGCCTTGGGTAGGGACCCACCAGTCTGATCAGTGACTCACGGGTACGAGGGCGCGTGAAGCGACAGGAAACCGGTTCCCGGGTTGTCGGCTTCCCCATAGCCCTCGGACGCCCGAGCAACCGCAGAACGCATACCCGCCGAACACCCGCCCCCGAGAAACGCCGTTACCTGGCTACTTAGTGAACAGCTGCGTCGCCTTCTGTACCAGCTCGTACAGCCCGTAGGCGAGCGGTGCGCCCACCCACAGCCAGGCGAGGGCGATCAGTGGCCGCCGGTCAGGCTGCGGACTCGGGCTGCTGTCGTTCGACATCGGCGGCCTCCCTCTGGGCGGGGACGTGGTGGTGGCGGGCGTGGACGGGCCGGACGAGTTCGTTGGCGACGAAGCCGACGGCCAGCAGCCCGATCATGATGAACAGGGACAGGGTGTACAGGGACGAGCCGTGCTTTCCGGCGTCCTCCTGGCGGTCGGCGATCCAGTTCACGATCAGCGGACCGAGCACGCCCGCGGTGGACCAGGCGGTGAGCAGCCGCCCGTGGATCGCGCCGACCTGGTAGGCCCCGAACAGGTCCTTGAGATAGGCGGGGATCGTCGCGAAACCGCCGCCGTAGAAGGAGAGGATCACCAGCGCGCACAGCACGAACAGGGGTTTCGACGAGTCCCCGATCAGCGCGATGAGGGCGTACATCAGGGCGCCGACGCCCAGGTACACCCGGTAGATGTTCTTGCGGCCGATCAGGTCGGAGGTCGACGACCAGCCGATCCGGCCCGCCATGTTCGCCGCGGACAGCAGTGCGACGAAGCCGGCGGCCGCGGACACCGAGACCGGGGTGGAGGTGTCGGCGAAGAAGTCCGTGATCATCGGGGCGGCCTTCTCCAGGATGCCGATACCCGCGGTCACGTTCATGCAGAGCACGACCCACAGGCACCAGAACTGCGGAGTGCGCACCGCCCTGCTCGCCGAGACCTGCACACCCTCGACGGCACTGGGCCCGCCCGCCGCCGGTTGCGCGCTGCGCGGTACCCGCACCAGCAGGACACCCAGCGTCATGAATACCGCATACGAAAGCCCGTGTACGAGAAACGCGAGGGCGATGCCGGAACTGTCGGATCCGAACGACTCCAGCATCTGCGCCGACCAGGGCGAGGCGATGAGCGCGCCCCCGCCGAAGCCCATGATGGCGATGCCGGTGGCCATACCGGGCCGGTCCGGGAACCACTTGATCAAGGTGGAGACGGGAGAGATGTAACCGATACCGAGGCCGATTCCACCGACGAAGCCGTAGCCGAGGACGATCAGCCAGTACTGCTCGGTGGCGGCTCCGAGCGCGGAGATCAGGAAGCCGGACGAGAAGCAGACCAGGGCGACGGTCATCGCCCAGCGCGGTCCGTTGCGCTCGACCAGCGTGCCGCCGAAGGCGGCGGACAGGCCGAGCATGACGATGGCGAGCTGGAACGGGAGCGCGCTCTGGGTGCCGCTGAGGCCGAGCGCGGATTCCAGCGGTGGCTTGAACACGGACCACGCGTAGGCCTGGCCGATGGAGAGATGGACCGAGAGAGCGGCCGGGGGGACGAGCCAGCGGCTCCAGCCGGCCGGTGCGACAGGGGGACTCATGAGTCCTGAACGGTAGGAACCGGTGCGGGCGTTGAAAAGGCGGCGCGTCGACAGTATGCGGTGAACGGTATTCAGGCTGCGCCGAACGGTCGGACCGACCGGTTTCCGTAACCGCTTCCAAAGCCGTTCCCGGGGCCTCGTTCCTTCCGACGCTGCCCCCGGGGCTTGCTGCGAACCGTCTCGGACGCTGCGCGAACTCTTGCCGCCCCAACCTCCATACTGTAGACAATATTTCGTCGACAGGATTCGACAGTTCCTCGGTACCCTCGACCGAACGGAGCTCCCTCGCAATGAAAGTCGCAGTCCTCGGCGCCGGTGCGATCGGCGCCTACGTCGGTGCAGCGCTCCACCGCGCCGGCGCCGACGTGCATCTCGTCGCCCGTGGACCGCATCTCGCGGCCATGAGGCGGGACGGGGTGCGGGTGCTCAGTCCTCGCGGCGACTTCACCGCCCGCGCCCACGCCACCGACGACCCGGGCGAGATCGGCCCGGTCGACGTCGTCTTCCTGGGCCTCAAGGCCAACTCGTACGCGGCGTGCGGGCCGCTGATCGAGCCCCTGCTGCACGACTCCACCGCGGTGGTCGCCGCCCAGAACGGCATCCCCTGGTGGTACTTCCACCGCCACGACGGCCCTTACGACGGGCTGCGTGTCGAGAGTGTGGATCCGGACGGCGCGGTCAGTGCGGTGATCGCGCCCGAACGGGCCGTCGGCTGCGTGGTCTACGCGGCCACCGAGCTCGAAGGGCCGGGCGTAGTACGCCACTTGGAAGGAACCCGGTTCTCCGTCGGTGAGCCCGACCGCAGTGTCTCGACCCGCTGTCTGGCCTTCAGCGAGGCCATGCAGGCCGGCGGGCTGAAATGCCCGGTGGAACCGGCTCTGCGCAACGACATCTGGCTCAAGCTGCTGGGCAACATCTCCTTCAATCCGATCAGCGCGCTGGCCCGCGCCACCATGCGGCAGATGTGCCTGCACGGCGGTACCCGCCAGGTCATCGAGACGATGATGCGCGAGACGCTCACGGTCGCCGAGGCCCTGGGCTGCGAGGTGGGCGTCTCGATCGAGCGTCGGCTCGCGGGCGCGGAGAGGGTCGGCGATCACCGCACCTCCACGCTCCAGGACCTGGAGCGCGGCAAGCCGCTCGAACTCGACGTACTCCTGGCGGCCGTCGTCGAGTTGGCGGAGATCACCGGCGTGGAAGTGCCCACCCTGCGCACCGTGCACGCCATCTCGGACCTGCTCGCACTGAGGAGCGCCGCATGATCGCTGGGGAGCACGCATGAGGAAACGCGACCGGACCCCGAAGACCTACACCCGGCTCACCCGACCGCTCATCAGGGACTCCCGCAACGAACCTTTTCGCGAGGCGAGTTGGGAAGAGGCGTTGGAGCGCACCGCGCGGGGCCTCCAGCGCAACCGCGGCGCGTTCGGCATGTTCTCCTGTGCCCGCGCGACCAACGAGATGAACTACGTGGCGCAGAAGTTCGCCCGGGTCGTCATGGGCACCAACAACGTCGATTCATGCAACCGGACCTGCCACGCGCCGAGCGTGGCCGGCCTGTCGGCCGCCTTCGGCTCCGGCGGCGGGACGTCGTCGTACGAGGAGATCGAGCACACCGACGTCATCGTGATGTGGGGGTCCAACGCGCGTTTCGCGCATCCGATCTTCTTCCAGCATGTGCTGAAGGGGGTCAGGAACGGCGCCCGGATGTACGCGGTCGACCCGCGCCGGACGTCCACCGCCGAGTGGGCGGACAGCTGGCTCGGACTCAACGTCGGCACGGACATCCCGATGGCGCACGCCATCGGCCGCGAGATCATCCACGCGGGCCTCGCCAACGAGGCGTTCGTGGAACGCGCGACCAGCGACTTCGAGGCGTACAAGGCGCTCGTGGAACCCTGGACACTGTCCCTCGCGGAAAAGGTGACAGGCGTACCGGCCGCTGCCATAAGGGAGTTGGCGCATGCCTATGCCCGCGCCGAGCGTGCCCAACTGTGCTGGACCCTCGGCATCACCGAGCACCACAACGGCACGGACAACGTGCGCGCGCTCATCAACCTCTCGCTGCTGACCGGGCACGTGGGCCGCTACGGCTCCGGCCTCCAGCCCCTGCGCGGGCAGAACAACGTCCAGGGCGGTGGCGACATGGGCGCGATCCCCAACCGCCTCCCCGGATTCCAGGACATCCTCGACCCCGATGCCCGGCTGAGGTTCGAGTCGGCCTGGGACACCGTCATCCAGCCGCACTACGGACTGAACCTCACGGAGATGTTCGAGGCGATGGAGGAAGGCTCGCTCAAGGCGGTCTATTGCATCGGCGAGAACCCGGCCCAGTCGGAGGCGGACAGCGAGCAGGCCGTACGCCGTATGCGGTCCCTCGACTTCCTCGTCGTGCAGGACATCTTCCTCACGAAGACCGCCGAGCTGGCGGACGTGGTACTGCCCGCCACAGCAGGCTGGGCGGAGACCGACGGCACAACCACCAACAGTGAGAGGCGAGTTCAGCGGGTACGGCGCGCCGTGACGCCGCCCGGCGAGGCGCGCGAGGACATCGACATCCTCTGCGACCTGGCGACACGGCTCGGTCACGAATGGAAGTACGCGGACGCCGAGGCCGTCTGGAACGAGCTCAGGTCGGTGTCCCCGGACCACTACGGGATGACGTACGACCGGCTGGAGAAGCATCAGGGCATCCAATGGCCGTGCCCGAGCACCGACGGCATCGAACCCGCCCATCTGCACGGCAGGTTGTGGGAGAGGGAGCCGGAACGGCGAGGCAGGCGCGCGCCGTTCGGGATCGTCCAGCACGATCCGCCGGTCGACCTCACGGACGAGGAGTACCCGATCAGACTGACGACCGGGCGGCGACTCGACTCCTACAACACCGGTGTGCAAAGCGGGAGTTTCGCCTCTCCCCTACGACGCGGCGAGTACGTCGAGCTGTGCCCGGAGGACGCCGAGCACTACGGGATCGTCGTCGGCGAGGAGGTCAGGGTGAGCTCACGGCGCGGGTCCGTGGTCGCCCCGGTGTGGATCGACACCGCCCTGCGGCCCGGGCTCGCCTTCATGACCATGCACTTTCCCGACGAGGTGGACACCAACCAGCTGACGATCGAGGCGAATTGCCCGATCGCGGGGACGGCGGAGTTCAAGGCGTCGGCGATCCGGATCGAGAAGCTCCCGGCCCCGACCTACGTGAGGTGATGTCGTGGACCTGCACTTCGGCGACAGCAAACCGACGGACGACGAACGGGCGGCCGTGGACGCCCTGTTCGGCCCACCGCAGTCCTCGTGGGAGGGCGCCGACCGTTCCGACGCGGACCTGCGGTGGGCGCGGGGCGGACGCGAGGCCCGGGACCGTCGCGACCTGCTGCTACCGGGGCTGCACGCGATCAACGACCGAATCGGCTGGATCAGCGAGGGCGCCCTCGACTACCTGTGCCGCCGCCTGACCGTGCCCCCGGCGGAGGCGTACGGCGTCGCCACCTTCTATGCGATGTTCTCGGTCGAGCCACGGCCGGCCACCGTGCTCCACGTGTGCACAGACCTCGCCTGCGCCGCCGCGGGCGCCTCCGGACTGTGTGCCGGGATCGAGTCACGCCTGGGGGTGGGCAGTGGGGTGTCCGTCGAGCGCAGCCCCTGCCTCGGCCTGTGCGAGCGCGCCCCGGCCGCGCTCGCGGTCAAGGCGGGCAATCCGGTGCGTACGGCGGTGTCGGCGCCGGCGAGCGTCGAGGCGGCCGTACTCGCCGCGAGCGCCCCCGACTCGGCGCCCGAGGAGCGGCCTGCGGCGGGCGCGGTGCCCCAGGCCGGGGACCCGTCGCTGATCCTGCTGAACCGGGTCGGCGTGGTCGATCCGTCGTCGCTCGACGACTACCGGGCTCACGGCGGCTACACGGCCCTGCGCCGCGCCTTCGCGCTCGGTCCCTCAGGGATCATCCGCGAGGTCACCGACTCCGGCCTGCTCGGTCGCGGCGGCGCCGCCTTCCCCACCGGCCGCAAGTGGCAGGCCACGGCGTCCCAGCCCGACCATCCGCACTACCTGGTGTGCAACGCGGACGAGTCCGAGCCGGGCACCTTCAAGGACCGCGTGCTCATGGAGGGCGACCCGTACGCGCTGGTGGAGGCGATGACGGTCGCGGCGTACGCGGTCGGCGCGCACAAGGGGTACCTGTACCTCCGCGGCGAGTATCCGCGCGCCCTGCACCGTATGCAATATGCGGTCGACTGTGCACGCGCTCGCGGTCTCCTCGGCGATGACATCCTCGGCCAGGGTTACGCCTTCGACATCGAGATCCGGCGGGGCGCCGGCGCGTACATCTGCGGCGAGGAGACGGCCCTGTTCAACTCCATCGAGGGGTACCGGGGCGAGCCCCGCTCGAAGCCTCCGTTCCCCGTGGAGAAGGGCCTGTTCGGCAAGCCGACGGTCGAGAACAACGTGGAGACACTGGTCAACGTCCTGCCGATCCTCACCATGGGCGCTCCGGCCTACGCGGCGATCGGCACGCCCAGGTCCACCGGCCCCAAGCTGTTCTGCGTGTCGGGCACCGTCGAGCACCCCGGCGTGTACGAACTCCCCTTCGGAGCGACGCTGGGTGAACTTCTCGCTCTCGCCGGGGTCCGCGAGAACTTGCGTGCCGTACTGCTCGGCGGCGCGGCCGGCGGCTTCGTACGGCCCGACGACCTGGACGTCCCGCTGACCTTCGAGGGCACCCGGGAGGCGGGCACGACGCTCGGTTCGGGGGTCGTGATGGCCTTCGACGACACCGTCCCGATGCCCCGACTGCTGTTGCGCATCGCCGAGTTCTTCCGGGACGAGTCGTGCGGGCAGTGCGTGCCCTGCCGGGTCGGGACCGTGCGGCAGGAGGAGGCGTTGCACCGGATCGTGGAGCGGACCGGCGCCGACGCCGCCGACGACATCGCCCTGCTGCGCGAGGTCGGCCGCGCCATGCGGGACGCCTCGATCTGCGGCCTGGGCCAGACCGCGTGGAACGCCGTGGAATCCGCCATCGACCGTCTGGGGGCGTACGAATGACCGCGACCGTCCGCACAGGAGCCGCCGTATGACCGCGATAGCGCTGGGGGTGCCGCGTCGGCTGGTGGAGTTCACGATCGACGGGCAGGAGGCCAGGGTTCCCGAGGGATCGACGATCCTCGACGCCTGCCGGGCCGCCGGGAAGGACGTCCCGACCCTGTGCCAGGGCGACACGCTCACCCCGAAGAACGCCTGCCGGGTCTGCGTCGTGGAGGTCGAGGGCTCTCGGACCCTGGTGCCGGCGTGCTCGCGCAGGGCGGAGCCCGGCATGGAGGTTCGCACCGACACCGAGCGCGCCCGGCACAGTCGCAAGATAGTTCTCGAGCTGCTCGCGTCCTCGGTCGACCTGTCCACGACACCAATGGTTGCGGGATGGATCAAGGAGTACGACGCGAAGCCGGATCGTTTCGGCCCCGCCGCGGCCCGGCTGAACGAGGAACCGAAGATCGACAACGATCTGTATGTACGCGATTACGACAAGTGCATCCTCTGCTACAAGTGCGTGGACGCCTGCGGTGACCAGTGGCAGAACACCTTCGCGATCTCTGTTTCGGGACGTGGTTTCGACGCCCGGATCGCCGTCGAGCACGACGCCCCGCTGACCGACTCGGCGTGCGTGTACTGCGGAAACTGCATCGAGGTGTGCCCGACCGGAGCGCTGTCGTTCAAGTCCGAGTACGACCGGCGAGTGGCCGGAAACTGGGACGAATCAGTTCAGACACAGACCACGACCGTATGCGCTTACTGCGGGGTGGGCTGCAACCTCACGCTCCATGTGCAGGACAATGAGATCGTGAAGGTCACCTCACCGCACGACAACCCGGTGACCCACGGGAATCTCTGCATCAAGGGCCGCTTCGGCTACCAGCACGTACAGAACCGGGGCTGATCACGACATGGGACGAGTCACCGAACGACGCAAGGTGATCCGCATCAGGGACGGGGTGGTCTCCGCCCGGCCGGACACCCTGGTCGCCGAGGAGCCACTGGAGATCCGGCTCAACGGCAAGCCGCTGGCCATCACCATGCGCACGCCCGGTGACGACTTCGCACTGGCGGCCGGTTTCCTGGTCAGCGAAGGCGTACTGGCCGCCGCATCCGATCTACTGAATATTGTCTACTGCGCGGGCGCAACGGTCGACGGCTCCAACACCTACAACATCGTGGACGTGCGGACGGCCCCCGGCGTGACGATGCCCGACATCACCCTCGAGCGGAACGTCTACACCACCTCCTCCTGCGGTCTGTGCGGCAAGGCGAGCCTGGACGCGGTCCGCACGACGGCCCGCTGGCCCATCGCCGACACTCCCCCGCTCCGGATCGCACCCGAACTGCTCGTGAGCCTCCCCGACCGGCTTCGCGCGGCCCAGCGAGTCTTCGACCGGACCGGGGGGCTCCACGCGGCGGCCCTGTTCTCCGAGGACGGCGAGCTGCTGGACGTACGCGAGGACGTGGGGCGGCACAACGCGGTCGACAAGCTGGTCGGCCGGGCCCTCCAGAGCGGGGAGCTACCCCTGTCGCGGACGATCCTGCTGGTGTCGGGGCGGGCCTCGTTCGAGCTGGCGCAGAAGGCCGTGATGGCGGGCATCCCGGTGCTCGCGGCGGTCTCGGCGCCCTCCTCCCTGGCCGTGGATCTGGCCGCGGAGACCGGGCTGACGCTGGTGGGCTTCCTGCGGGGCAGTTCCATGAACGTGTACGCGGGTGAGGACCGCATCACCCTGCGGACCGCGGCCGCCCAGGGCTGACCCGGTTCCCCGCGGCACGGCGGCGGGGCCCCGGCCGGCGGGGAGCGCCCCCTGCGCCGCAGGGGCCCCGCCTCAGTCGCTCGTGAATCGCACGTCGGTCGCGCGCGCCACGGTCCCCAGTCGAGGGAAGTCCAGCTTTACCGAAGCCTCGTGTTCGGCCCCGGTGAGAGCGGACATCGCGTCCTCGACGAAGACCAGTTCGTAACCGAGGTCGCCGGCGGCACGAGCCGTGGACTCGACACCGAGGTTGGTGGCGATGCCGCCGAACACGAGGGTCGTCACACCGTGTTCGCGGAGTCGATCGTCCAGGCCGGTCCCCTGGAAGGCGCCGATCGTCCGCTTGACGATCTCCAAGTCGCCGTCCTGGTGCAGCCCTTGGACCAACCCGCTGCCGGGCGGTTGCTCGGCGACGCCGGGGCGTTCGACGCGGACGAGCACGACGAGCGCGCCGGCCGAGCGGAACGCCGCAGCCAACTCCTCCGCGACAGACAGGACTTCGGTTCCCTTGCGGGGCTCCAGGGGCAACGCGACGATGCGGTCCATCAGATCGACGAGGACGAGGGCGCTGCGCGCGGGGACGAGTGGGAGAGCTTCGGTCATGACGGAACGTTATCCGCCGTCAGCCTTCCGTACCGGAAATCCGGATCAACATTCCCATGAAGTGGTCGCGTTCGGCGGCGGAGAGCGGGGCGAGCAGCGCCTCGTTCGCCTCCCGGGCAGCCTTCTCGCAGCGCCGGAGCACCCGTTGCCCCTCTTCGGTGAGTGACACCGCGTTCTTCCGGCGGTCGTTCGGATCCGGTTCGCGCACGGCGAGTCCCGCGGACTGTAGGTCGTTGAGGATGCCGACCAGGTCTTTCGGGTCCAGTCCGACACTGCGGCCGAGGTCGGCCTGGGCGACAGGGGCGAGGTCACGAACGGCGGAGAGCACCACGTGGTGCCACATCTTGATGCCCTCGACAGCGAGGGCTTCGGCCACCAGGGCGCGACCCCGGGCGGCAGCCCGGCCCAGGAGCCAGCTGGGCAACGAGCGAATGGCGGACAGGGGCGCTTCGGGCATGGTCACACCCTACCGATAATTCATTGGACGCCCCAATGAAACTCCGGATACCGTTGGGACTCCCAACGAGTTCTGGAGGTGCGATGCGCCGCGTCCGATACGGCTCCACCGGCGGCCCCCTGTTCCTGGAGGAGGTGCCTGTCCCCGAACCGGGTCCCGACGAACTCCTCTTGCGCTGCGAGGCGATAGGCGTCACCCTCCCCGTCGTCCGTAAGGTCGCGGAGGCCGCGGAACCGATTCCGCTCGGGGGCGAGCTCGCCGGCGAGGTGGTGGCCGTCGGGGGCGGGGTCACCCGATTCCGGGCCGGCGAGCGCGTGACCGGCCTGTGTTTCGGCCACGGCTACGCCGACTTCGCGCTCCTGCACGAGGTCATGGCCTCCCCCGTCCCGGACGACGCCGACGCGGTCGGCGCGGTCGCCCTGGTGCGCAGCGGCCTGGTCGCGCTGGGTGCCCTCACCGCCGCGCGACCCGAACCCGGCGAGGCGGCCCTCGTCACCGCCGCGGCGAGCGGGGTCGGCCACCTCGCCGTGCAGCTCGCACGGACACGCGGCGCGACCCGCGTCGTGGGCGCCGTGTCCGACCCCGCGAAGTCCGACTTCGTGAGGGCACTGGGCGCCGACGACGTGGTCACCTACGACCAGGACGACTGGGGCGTCCGCGTCGACTACGCCCTCGACGCGGTCGGCGGCGAGCTGCTCACGCCCGCCATCGCGTCCCTCGCGCCCGGCGGACGACTCGTGGCGTACAGCTCCGGCGGCGGGACGATCCAGGCGTACGACCTGCTGGTGGGCGCCAAGTCCGTGATCGGCTTCCAGATGGCCCACATCGCACGCGGGAAGCCGGAGTTGTACGAGCGGTGGCGCCGAGAACTGTGGCACCTGTTCGAGGACGGGGCGCTCAAGCCGGTCGTGCACAAGAAGTTCGCCCTGGAGGACGCCGCCGATGCGCACGCGACGATCGAGTCACGGGCCAATTTGGGCAAGGTCGTTCTGGTGCCGTGAGCTGAGGTCGACGGAAGCCCGGACGCGGTCGACCGCACATTGCATACTGTCGCCCACGGACCGCCGCCGACTGTCTACAGGCGACCGGCGACCGGCGACCGGCGACCGGCGACCGGCGACCGGCGACCGGCGACCGGCGACCGGCGACCGGCGACCGGCGACAATCTCACGACGCCGCTGCCGGCGCCCTCTCGTCGACAGGTTCCCGGGACGCTTCCAGCGGATCCCTCGCCCGGCGTTTGGCGATGACCGCGCACACCATCAGCTGCATCTGATGGAAGAGCATCAGCGGCAGCACCGCCAGGGACGCATGCGCGCCGAACAGGACGCTTGCCATCGGCAGCCCGGAGGCGAGGGACTTCTTGGAGCCCGCGAACTGGATGGCGATGCGATCCTCGCGGTTGAACCGCAGCGCCTTGCTGCCGTACCAGGTCAGGACGAGCATCACCGCGAGCAGCACGGCCTCGACTATGAGCAGCCCACCCAGCCGTACGGCGCTCACCTGGTGCCAGATGCCCTGGACCATGCCCTCGCTGAACGCCGTGTAGACGACCAGGAGGATCGAGCCTCGGTCGACGAGCCCGAGCACCTTCTTGTGCCGGGTGACGAACCCGCCGATCCAACGGCGCAGCAGCTGTCCCGCGACGAACGGCACGAGCAGTTGCACCACGATCTCGACCAGCGAGTCAGCGGAGAAGCCACCGCCGCTGCTGCCGAGCAGGGCCGCCGCGAGCAGCGGGGTGACGACGATGCCGACCAGCGAGGAGAAGGAGCCCGCACAGATCGCGGCGGGCACGTTGCCCCGGGCGATGGAGGTGAAGGCGATCGACGACTGGACGGTCGACGGCACGAGGGTGAGGAAGAGCAGCCCCTGGTAGAGCGGGTGGGTGAGGAGCACTGGAACAAGGCCGCGCGCGGCCAGGCCCAGCAGCGGGAAGATCAGGAAGGTGCAGGCCAGGACGGTCACGTGGAGCCGCCAGTGCTTCAGCCCGTCCAGCGCCTCGCGGGTGGAGAGCCGGGCACCGTAGAGGAAGAAGAGGAAGGCGATCGCGGCCGTGGAAGCGCCCGAGGCCACGTCGGCGGCGGCACCGCGCGCCGGGAGCAGCGCCGCGAACCCGACGGTGCCGAGCAACAGCAGGATGTAGGGGTCGACCGGCATCCAACTCGGCCAGTGCAGGCGTTTCACGGTGCTCCACGTGCGGTTCGATGGGCGTGCGCAGGGGCTCGGAGAGCCCCTCCCCATCGTCCTCCTCCGTATCGTGATCGGGAATCCGGTATACCGCTTTCACTGTCATCACACATCGCGATAACAAAGCGCTGAAGGGCTACTGTGGCGGGCGTGTACGAGCCCTCCCATCTGCGTACTTTCCTCGCCGTCGCCCAGACCCTGAGCTTCACGCAGGCCGCGCGGCGGCTCGGACTGCGTCAGTCCACGGTCAGCCAGCACGTACGACGCCTCGAGGACGCGACCGGGCGGGCGCTGTTCACCCGGGACACGCACTCCGTGGAGCTGACGGAGGACGGCGAGGCGATGCTCGGGTTCGCGCGCCGGATCCTGGACGTCCACGAGCAGGCCTCGGCGTTCTTCACCGGCACCCGGCTGCGTGGCCGGCTGCGCTTCGGCGCCTCCGAGGACTTCGTACTGACCCGGCTGCCAGAGATCCTGGAGGGCTTCCGCTACGACCATCCCGAGGTCGACCTCGAACTGACGGTGGAACTGTCGGGCACCCTGCACGAGCAGCTCGCCGCCGGGAAACTGGACCTGGTGCTGGCCAAGAGACGCCCCGAGGATCCTCGGGGGGAGTTGGTGTGGCACGACGGCCTGGTGTGGATCGGCGCTGAGCGGCTGCGTCTGGACGCCGACCGCCCGGTCCCGCTCATCGTGTTCCCGCCTCCTGGCATCACCCGCGCCCTGGCCCTGGAAGCGCTGGAACGTCAGGGGCGGGCCTGGCGGATCGTATGCACGAGCGGCAGCCTCAACGGCCTCATCGCGGCGGCCCGGGCCGGCCTCGGCGTGATGGCCCACTCGCGAGGCCTGATCCCGCCGGGCCTGGTGCGGATCCCGGAACGGGCTGGGCTGCCGGAGCTGGGGCAGGTCGACTTCGTGCTGGTGCACGGGCGCAGACGCACCTCGGCCCAGGGTGCCGCGGACGCACTGGCGGCGGCGATCCTGGCGGGCGGCGACCGGCTGCACCGACGGGTGACAGGACCCGGTCGACGGCTCGACCTGCCGGGAGGCGGCGCCGGCTGAATGTCCGGCACACCGCATGCGGCATGCGGCATGCCGTGTCCGGTATGCAATGTGTCGCATATTGCATACCGAATTCCACATACCGACGACGGCAGCCCGCCCCTACGCCCACTGCCTACCGCCTACCGCCTACCGCCTACCGCCTACCGCCTACCGCCTACCGCCCAGCCTGCTGATACGTCAGCTGCTTCACCCGCCGCATGAACGGCGTCGTCTCCACGTGCTGGACGCCCTCCAGGCGCCCCAGAGGCCCGCTGAGGTAGGCATAGAGGCCCGCCGTGCCCCGAACCACCGCCGTGACGACGATGTGGGAGGGGCCGGCCGTGGCCGAGGCGAAGGCGATCTCGTCGTGGGTGGCGAGCGCCTGCCCGACCGCGTGCATGGCGGCGGGCGCCGTGGTGATCCACAGGACGGCGGCGAGGGGGTAGCCGAGGAACTCGGAGTGGTACTCGACGTCGATGTAGACGGCACCCGAAGCGAGCAGTGCGGCCAGGCGGCGTTTGACGGCGGACTCGGAGCGGCCGGTGGCGCGTTGGAGTTCGGGATAGGTGGCGCGGCCGTCGCGTTCCAACACAGCGAGCAGAGGTTCGTCCTCGGGTTCGATACGGGCCGGCCCCGCCGTCGCGTTCGCCTCGTGGCGCGGCGTGAGGACAGCGATCTGCTCTTTGTCCAGTACACCGAACTTCCGCAACCAACCGGTCGGCCCGCCGTAGAAGCGGTGGAGGAGTTGCTGGGCGCGGATCTCCACGACGCTCGGGGTGCGCGGGAGCTTGCCGAGGAGCAGGTCGTCGTGGTCGCCGGGATGGCGGGGCCGGGTCATGCAGACGATCTCGGTGCCGCCTGAGCCCAGCCCGATCCAGTAGGTGTCGGGGCGTTTGGCGAGCGCGTCGGCGATGACCGTGGCGCTGTCGGGAACGCAGCGCAGGCGCAGCATCCACTGGTCCTGGCCGAGGCGTTCCGCGTCCCGGACGGCGACGACCCTCAGGCCGGCCTCGGCGCTGAGCCGGCGGTAGCGACGCGCGACCGTCTGGTCCGAGACGCCCAGGACCCCGCCGATCTTGCTGAAGGAGGCCCGCCCGTCCACCTCCAGCGCCGCGAGCAACCGGAGGTCCAGTCCGTCCAGCGTGCCGTGGGCGTGGAATTCCATCTCCACCGACCTCTCTCCGTCGGATTCCGTCGACAGCGCACCGGATACCACGGTGATCGGCCGCGTCTCGTCCATCGTACGGAGCGCTTCGCATCCATCGCAGAGGAAATATCGAGGAGTGGGACATGCGCACATGGGGGCCGCTGACAGCGGTGTGCCTGGGCACGTTCATGTTGTTGCTGGACGTGACGATCGTGATCGTGGCGCTGCCGGACATGGCGCGGGCGTTGCACGCCTCGTTGAGCGATCTGCAATGGGTCGTCGACGGGTACGCGCTCGCGCTGGCCGCGCTGCTGTTGGGGGCCGGGGCCACCGCCGACATCCTGGGGCGCCGCCGGGCGCACGTGGTGGGGGTGGTGGTGTTCGCGACGGCGTCGCTGCTGTGCGGGCTGGCGAGCGGGCCGGACACCCTCGTCGCCGCTCGGGCACTTCAGGGGGTGGGAGCGGCCGCGATGCTGGCGACGACGTTGCCGCTGCTCGGCTCGGTCTACCAGGGCCGACAACGGTCGGCTGCCCTCGGCGTGTGGGGCGCGGTGAGCGGCGCGGCCGCGGCGGTCGGGCCGGTGCTGGGCGGGCTGCTGGCCGAGGGGCCCGGCTGGCGATGGATCTTCTATGTGAACCTGCCGGTGAGTGTGGTCGCGGTGTGGCTGACGCTGAAGGCGGTGCCGGAGTCCAGGGGGCCGCGCGGGATGCGGGTCGACTGGGCGGGCACGGCGACCTTCGCGGTCTTCGCGGGCGGGACGGCGTACGCCGTCGTGCGGGCCGGTGAGGACGGCTGGACGGCGTCGGCGACGCTGACCTCGTTCGGGCTCGCCGCACTCGCGCTGGTGTGCTTCGTGCTGGCGGAGCGGCGGGCGGCGCATCCGCTGCTCGACCTGTCGCTGCTGCGCAGGCCCGCGTTCGTGGGGGTGATGGTGGGCGCGCTCGCCTTCAACGGCGTGGCGTTCGGAGTGACGCCGTACCTGTCCATCTGGATGCAGACGCTGCTGGGGATGAGTCCGGTGCGCGGTGGACTCACGCTGCTGCCGATGACGGTGGCGGCCATGGTCACGGCGGTCGTGGTGGGCAAGCGGTTCCACGGCGTTCCTGCGCGGCTGACCATCGGCGGCGGACTCCTGCTGATCGGCGCGGGCTGTTTCTGCCAGGCCGTGCTCGGCGCCGGTTCGGACTGGACGGCGTTGGTGCCCGGGTTCGTGTTGGTGGGCATAGGAACCGGTTTCGTCGCGCCTACCGTCGCAGGGGCCGCGCTGGCCGCGGTGGAACCGGCGCGGGCCGGCATGGCGGGCGGAGCCGTGAACACCGTTCGGCAGCTCGGGTACGCCCTCGGGGTGGCGGTCTTCGGCACCGTGGTGACCTCCCGGATGACCGACACCCTCCCGCACGACGCTTCCCACGCGCTGGCGGGCGGTGGCGCCGGTGCGCTGCGGGGCACGTTCTCCGAGCACACCCTGCGGTCCGCGTTCGCCTCCGGGCTCGACGCGGCGCTGGTGACGGCGGGCTGCGCGGGCCTGGTCGCCGCGGCGCTCGTCCTCGTCCTGGTCAGGCCGCCGCGCGTGGCCGTGGCCGGAACGACGGAAACGGATACGACCGCGCTGTCGAAGGAAGGGGCGGCTCCCCGGCCGTGACGGCGCCCCCGCCCGTGATCTCGGCAGGGGTTGAGCGGCGCGGGCGGTGACGGGCCTCGGAAGGCGCGGGCAGAGTAAGCGGTACGGGCAGATTCGGTGGAGATTACGGTGCCGAAACTTACTCTTCCGTCAGTTTTCTGTCCGACCCTTCCCCATGTGAGCCCATTTTCCGGCACTGACCAGCGCAGACGAGAGCATCACTCGTTTTCCGCCCCCCTCCCCTCCCGTCGCCGGGTGGGGTAGCTTTCACGGCGCTGTGCGGCCATGAGAAGCGGGGTGCGGGTTTGCGCGAGTTCACCAACCCTCCGTTGGCGTTGGCACCGCCGGTGGGCGGTCTGGCCGACGTCGTGTTCCGGCACGCCCAGGAGGACCCGCACTACGTCGCTCTCGGCCGCAAGGACGAGGGGGGCGAGTGGCGGGACGTGACCGCCGGTGAGTTCCGCGACGAGGTCCTCGCCCTTGCCAAGGGTCTCCTCGCGCAGGGCATCCGCTTCGGCGACCGCGTCGCGATCATGTCCCGCACCCGCTACGAGTGGACGCTCTTCGACTTCGCCCTGTGGACGATCGGCGCCCAGGTGATACCGGTCTACTCGACCTCCTCGGCCGAGCAGTGTTTCTGGATGCTCTACGACGCCGAGTGCACGGCCGCGATCGTCGAGCACGAGGACCACGCGATGACGATCGCCACCGTCATCGACCGCCTCCCCCGACTGCGGCAGCTGTGGCAGCTGGACTCGGGCTGCGTGCAGGAGCTGTACGACGCCGGCGCCGCCATCGAGGACGACGTGGTGCACCGGCACCGGGAAGCGGTTACCCCCGACTCGACCGCGACGATCATCTATACCTCGGGTACGACGGGCCGGCCCAAGGGCTGTGTCATCTCGCACGGCAACTTCATGTTCGAGGCGGACACCGTCATCGAGCGCTGGGAGCCGGTGTTCCACTCCAAGAAGGGCGACGAGGCGGCGACCCTGCTGTTCCTGCCGCTCGCGCACGTCTTCGGGCGGATGGTGCAGATCGCCGCGATCCGCGGCAAGGTCCGTTTCGGCCACCAGCCCCAGCTGCACGCGGCCGCCCTGCTCCCCGACCTGGCCGCTTTCAGACCGTCGTTCTTCCTGGCCGTGCCGTACATCTTCGAGAAGGTCTTCAACGCGGCCCGCCGCAAAGCGGAGCGGGAAGGCAAGGCGGGACCGTTCGAGAAGGCCGTCGACGTGGCCGTGAACTACGCCGAGGCGGTCGAGGCGAAGGCGTGGGGCATCGGGCCCGGCCCTTCGGCGGGTCTGCGTATGCAGCACCAGCTGTTCGACAAGCTCGTCTACTCCAAGGTGCGCGCGGCGATGGGCGGCCGGGTGCGGCACGCCATGTCCGGCGGCTCGGCCATGGACCGCAAGCTCGGCCTGTTCTTCGCCGGCGCGGGGGTGCAGATCTACGAGGGCTACGGCCTGACCGAGACGACGGCGGCCGCGACCGCCAACCCCCCCGGACGCACCAGGTACGGCACGGTCGGCCAGGCCATCCCCGGCATGACCGTGCACATCGCGGACGACGGCGAGATCTGGCTGCGCGGCGGAAACGTGTTCCAGGGCTATCTCAACAATCCCAAGGCCACCGACGAGACCCTGCACGACGGCTGGCTGGCCACCGGCGACCTGGGATCACTCGACGAAGACGGTTACCTCACCATTACCGGCCGCAAGAAGGAGATCCTGGTGACCTCCGGCGGCAAGAGCGTCTCGCCGGGGCTGTTGGAGGAGCGGGTACGTGATCATCCGCTGGTCAACCAGTGCATCGTCGTCGGCAACGACCGGCCGTTCGTCGCCGCCCTCGTCACCCTCGACCAGGAGGCCGTCGAGCACTGGCTTCAGATGCGCAACAAACCGCAGCTGACGCCGGTCGAGCTGGTGAGCGACCCGGATCTGGAGGCGGAGGTGCGCCGATCCGTCGTAGCGGCCAACACGCTGGTTTCGAAGGCCGAGTCGATCCGCACCTTCCGCATCCTCGCCCAGCCCTTCACGGAGGAGCACGGACTGCTGACCCCGTCGCTGAAGCTGAAGCGCAAAGCGATCGAAAACGCTTACGCGAACGAGGTCGACGCGCTGTACCGCTCGTAAGGTTTCCGACGGCGGCGTGAAACACGTTTCCGACGTGCTCCCGACACGGGCGAGGCGGGCTCTCGAAACCGGCTCCCGAGACGAATTCGGGGGTCAGGAATGCATCACTCGCCGTGATCGTTGACGATGGGAGTACCACTTTGACGGACAACCGAAGGATCAAGAGCTCGTGAGCAGCAAGGTCCCCCCGATCATCCTCAACAACGGCGTGGAGATGCCCCAGCTGGGCTTCGGTGTCTGGCAGGTGCCGGACGACGAGGCGGAGCAGGCGGTCGCCACCGCGCTGGAGGCCGGGTACCGCAGCATCGACACAGCGGCGATCTACGGCAACGAGGAGGGCACCGGCAAGGCCATCACCTCCTCCGGCGTGCCCCGCAAGGACATCTTCGTCACCACCAAGCTCTGGAACAGCGACCACGGGTACGACTCGACGCTCCGCGCGTTCGACACCTCGCTGGAGAAGCTCGGCCTGGACTACCTGGACCTGTACCTCATCCACTGGCCGCTGCCCTCCCGCGACGGCTACGTGGACACGTACAAGGCGTTCGAGAAGCTCCTCGCGGACGGCCGGGTGCGGGCCATCGGCGTGTCGAACTTCCTGCCCGAGCATCTGGAGCGGCTGATCGGCGAGACGTCGGTCATCCCGGCCGTCAACCAGATCGAGCTGCACCCGCACCTCCAGCAGCACGCCTCGCGCGAGTTCCACGCGGAGCAGGGCATCGCCACCGAGGCCTGGTCCCCGCTCGGGCAGGGCAAGGGCCTCCTCGAGGTCCCGGCGATCGTGGCCATCGCCCAGAAGCACAACCGCACCCCGGCACAGGTCGTGCTGCGCTGGCACCTCCAGCTCGGCAACGTCGTGATCCCGAAGTCCGTGACGCCGTCGCGGATCAAGGAGAACATCGACGTGTTCGACTTCAGCCTGGACACCGAGGACCTGGCGGCGATCAGCGCCCTCAACGAGGACCGGCGCATCGGTCCGGACCCGGCGACGTTCGACGTCGGCTGAGTTTCCCCGCACGCGTCGAGGGCGCCCCCCGCTCGGGGGGGGCGCCCTCGACGCGTCGGCAGGCTCGTCAGTTGGGCTGCCCGATCGGTCGTACGACGACGGTGTTGATGTCGACGCCCGCCGGCTGCCCGATGGCCCACACGACGGAGTCGGCGATCTGGTCGGCGGTCAGCAGGTGCCCGGGCGGCAGGCTGCCGTAACTGTCCCAGAAGGGGGTCTCCACCCGGCCGGGCGCGATCAGCGTCACGCCGACACCCCACTCGGTGACCTGGCGGCGGGTGTTCTCCGCGAGGCCGGTCACCGCCCACTTCGTCGCCCCGTAGAGGTTGCCCGGGGTGGGCACGAAGCCGGCGACACTGCCGACCAGCACGATCCGTCCCCGGGACTCCTTCAGCGCGTCGATCGACGCCCGGATGAGGAGCGCGGGGCCGAGTACGTTCGTCAGGACCATGTCGGTCCACCCGGCCGGGTCACCCTCGGCGACCGAGTCATGGGTGGCGGTCCCCGCGTTGGCGACGACTGTATCCAGTCGACCGTACGCCTCGAGCGTACGGTCGACCGCCGACTGTACACAGTCGTAGTCGGCCGCGTTCCCGGCCACCGTCAGCAACCCCTTCGGCTCACCGAGTTCCGCGGCGAAGGAGCGCAGCCGCTCCTCGCCGCGGCCGGTGACCGTGACCCGGTACCCGGCGTCCAGCAGCTGTCGCGCGACGGCGGCGCCGATACCGCTGCCACCGCCGGTGATCAGTGCGACCGGAGAATCCGAAGTGCCCGATACGTTGCTCATGGTGTGCCCCCCCCATTGCGTCGGCTGCGCGTGCTGGCCGCGTACGTCGGCTGGGTTGTGTTGCTCGTTGCTCGACGTACGGTGCGCGGCACGCAGTCCATCACTTGGAGCGCTCTCCAAGTCAAGTCCTGTCAGGCCGACTTGACCACCGGGCCGTCTACTGGACCGGCTTCACCGCCGTGTGCACGGTATGCGCCGCGAGCACGAACACGTCCGTCCTGCGGTGCACGCCCGCCTCGTCCTGCGGGTCGAGCAGCCGGTCCAGCACAGCCCGGTCGTCGGCGCCGAGGGTGTCACCGAAGACGTCCCGCAGCCGCGACAGGAACGCGGCGATGTAGGCGCGGGCCCGGTCGGAGGCGGGCGCGGGCAGATCGAGCAGGAAGCTGCGGGAGCGGGCATGCTTCAGACCGGCCGCGCCGAGCAACGCCGTCCAGTCCTCGGCCTCCTCGACGGAGCCGGGCAGGTCGGCCCTCATCCGCGCGAACCACTCCTCCTGTAGCGCGTCGAGCCGTGCTTCCAGGCCGGGTCGCCCGAAGCCGAGGTCTCGCGGCAGGAACCGGGCCGGCAGACCGCCCTCCATGATCGCCAGCGTGCCGCCGGGCGCGAGGCGCTCCGCGAAGGCGGCCAGAGCGGCGCGCTGGTCGCCCAGGTGATGCAGACTGCGGCTGGCCCACAGCAGATCGGCCGGGTAGTCCAAATCGGTGAGCACATCGGGGAGTTCACCGGCCAAGGTGTCGAAACGGTCGCCGAACCCGAGCCGGTCGGCTCGCTGCTGCGCCCGCTCCAGCAGTGGCGCGGAACCGTCGACCGCCGTGACCCGCGCACCGGAGAACGTCTCGGCGAACAGACAGGAGACGACCCCGGGGCCACTGCCCACGTCCACGATCAGCCCCGGCTCGGTCACCTCCTTCCCGAGCCAGGACAGGGCCCGCTCGTACAGGGGCGTGAACAGTTCGGCCTGGGCTTCGAGATGCGGGGCCATCTCGGCCCAGTCGATGTCGGTGCCGTCGCCGTGACCGTGGTCGTGGCCATGCGCAGGGCCGGGGGTGTGGCCTTGGCCCGGGGCGTGCTGGTCGCCGTGGGACTCGTGCGGGTGGTGCGCCATGGTGTCAGCCTCTCGTCCGGTGTGCCGTCAGCGTGCGCCGACGCACCGGTCCGGGGCCACCTTTGTTGCCGGTGCGGCAAAAAACGGGATGCTGACGGCAAGCCGGATCGCGCCTGTCCGGCCGCTCCCGACGAGCTGGAGCGACCGGACAGGAACTGCTCGCCGGTGGAGTTCGCGACCGCCGGGGTCGGTCCGGCCCGGGAGGGCCGACCACCGACCCCGACGGATCACCGTCGCCTCACCTCACTGCCGTGCGGAGCGACTCGCGTATCGGCCCACCGACCTACAGCGGCGGGTACGCGTTCTGCATCAACTGCTGGAACTGTGCCGAGAACCATTGCCCGGACAGCGGCGCGTTCGCCAGGGCGCCCGACAGGTTGTTTCCGTTGCGCGGGTTGCCCGTGTACGTGGGGTCGCACATCCGGTCGAAGCCCTTGCCCTCGTCGTTCGCGATGGCGGAGCTGGAACCGTCGGACTCGCCCGGCGGCTTCATCCACACGTACGCGTCGATCCCGGCGGCCGGTGCGGCCTGCGGGCGCTCGCCGAGGCCGGCGCCGGACTGGTTGCACCAGTTGCCGATGTGGATGCGACGGTCGTAACGGCCGCCGTCGACATAGGTGTCCACGCTGGTCGTCGCACCCGGACCGGCGGGCCGGGCGCTGCCGCCCCACCCGTTGCGGGAGGTGTCGATCAGCATGCCGATGTTCGACCTGAAGCCCGCGGTGACCAGCTGGTTGCGGAAGGCCTGGGCGTACGACTGCTCGTCGACGTACCGGTTCCAGTCCACCCACTTGGACTCACGGACCGACTTGCCGGCCACCGAGTCGTTGATGGTGAAGTTGTTCTCCTTCAGAGCGCTGTAGTTCGCCGTGTTGGTGATGAAGCCGTGCACGTCGTCGACGGTCGCGCCCTCGGCGGTGGCCGCCTGGTAGAAGAGCTGGGCGGAGGGGGCGAAGTTGTCGTCCCAGCCGAGCCAGCCGTGGTGACCGGCGTCGATGTAGTTGTAGACGTTGGGGATCGCGCCGAGCTTGTCCAGCGCGTAACCGACACCCTTCACGTAGTTGCCGTTGGCCTTCATGGTGTCGCAGGCCGCGGTGGCGGTGGGCCGGCTGCCCGTGTTGGTGACGAGGTTGGGCAGCGAGTCGATCTCGATGGTGGTGACGATCCGCAGGCCGGCGTACTTGCTGTCGGCGAGGATCGTCGCGATCGGGTCGATGAACTGCGTCTTGTACTTGTCGATCTCCGTCGGGCCGAGCTCGCCGTTGGAGGCGAGGGCGGCGCAGTCACGTCCGGGAAGGTCGTAGACGACCAGCTGGACGACCTCCTCGCCGCTGCCCTTCTGGGCGAGGGCCGCGTCGAGGTGGGCGCGCAGACCCATGCCGCCGTTCACTCCGCTGATGGCGGCGATACGGTCGAGCCAGACTCCGGTCGGCTGGTTGGAGATGCGACTGCCGCCCGTCTCGGCGGCGGCCTTCGCCGACCATTCGGGGTTCACGTACACCTTGGCGCCGGAGTAGGGGTTGTCCACCTTGGCGGACGGGGTGCCGGGGTCGGTCGGGCCCGGGTCGGTGGGGCCACCCGTACCGCTGTCGACGTTGCAGGTCACGCCGTCGAGGGTGAACGTCGTCGGGATCGCGTTGGTGCCGCTGTAGGTGCCCTGGAATCCGAAGCTGACCGAACCGCCGGTCGCCAGCGTCCCGTTGTAGGTCTCGTTGTTGGCGGTGACCGCCGTACCGGACTGGGTGACCTTCGCGTTCCACCCGTTGGTGACCTTCTGGGTTCCGGCGTACGCCCACTTCACCGACCAACTCGACTTCGCGGCCGAGTTGTTGGTGACGGTGACGGCGGCGGTGAAGCCGGTACCCCAGTCGTTCTGCACCTTGTAGTCGACGCTGCACGGGATGGCGGCGATGCCCGGATCGCCGGGGACGACGGCGAGCGCCGTCCCGGAGGCGCCGGCGACCAGCGCCAGCGCGGCGAGTACCGCTGTTCTGCTACGGCTCATGAGTGCGGGTTCCTTCTCGGTTGCGGGTGGTGTCCGTTTCCTTCGGTGGTTCTGATCGGTGGTCAGTTGCGGTCGACCAGAGCGGGTTTCGGCCCGGCGGCCCGACTCGGCTGATCGTCCGGCTGATCGGTCCGGTGGCGCCTATCCGTTGAGTGCGCGCAGATGGTCGCGCAGGCCGGCGCCGTACGCCGTGGGCGTCCCGTCGTAGCCGGAGATCAGGGACGGGCCGGTGGAGCAGTCCCAGGTGTTCCAGGTCCAGCCCAGGTACGACAGGCCGCGGTCGTCGAACCACTTCATGACCTGATCGACGAAACCGTGTGAGCAGGTGTTCTCCCCGATCTCCCCTGCCACGAGCGGCACCTGGGCCGCGACGGGGGCGAGGGTGGAGTTCCAGCAGCTCTCGTTCGCGCAGGTGTTGAAGTTGTAGACGTGGTACGCGGCGGCGAGATTGCCGGTCGGGTCGGTGGGCTTGTACGTCAGCCACTGGCTCAGGTCGTTGGAGTACGCGAGCCCGCCGGCCAGGATCACGTTCCTGGCGCCGGTCGCCCGTATGGAGTCGACGAGATCCTGCATACCGGCGACCTCGTACCCGATGCCGGGACAGGTGCCGCCGTCCCGCCAGCACTGCCACGCCTGGGTGGTCGTGGAGGTGGCGCGGTCCGGGTAGGGCTCGTTGAACAGGTCGAACACGACGGCCTGGTCACTCTTGAAGGAGTTGGCCACCGAGGTCCAGAACGACGGGGTGTACTGCATGTCCGGCATCGGCTTCTGGCAGCTGGCGTGCACATCCGAGCAGCCGGCCGAATTTCCCGTGTACTGGCCGTAGTTCCAGTGCAGTTCGACGATCGGCGTCATGCCGTGCGCCTCGACGCGGGCCACCAGGTCCTTGACGGCGTTGACGTAGTTGGTGCCGCCGTAGGCGGAGTTGATGTTCGAAAGGCCCAGCCAGCACTCCTCGTTGAGCGGGATGCGCACGGTGTCGACGTTCCAGTCGGCGATCGCCTCGACGGCGGCGTCGTCGACCGGTCCGTCCCAGATGCCGCGCCCCTGTACGCACATGAACTCGCCACCGGAGCGGTTCACGCCCAGCAGACGGCGGGTGTTTCCGTCGGCGTCCACGAGCTTGTTGCCGGAGACGTGGAGTGCGGGCGGCTCGTCACCGGTGTCCGGCGGGTCCGTCGTAGGTGGCGTGGTGGGGGTGGGCGTCGGGGTCGGTTCGGTACCGGCGTTGCAGGTCGTGCCGTTGAGCTTGAACGTCGTCGGTGCGGCGTTCGTCTTCGAACCGGAGGCGATGAAGCCCGCGCTGACGCTTGCGCCGGTGCCCAGGGAGCCGTTCCAGCTCTCGTTCGCGGCGGTGACGGTGTTGCCGGACTGGGACCACTTGGCGCTCCAGCCCTGGGTGACTTTCTGGCCGTCCGCGAAGTCGAAGGTGAGGTTCCAACTGCTCAGCGCGGTCGCGTTGTTGGTGATCTTCACGGCGCCCTGGAAGCCGGCGTCCCACTGGCCGGTGACCGAGTACTCCACCGTGCACACGGGCACGGCTCCCTGCGCCGTGACGACCGGTAACAGGGCGCCCGCAACGAGGGCGACCGTGCCGGCGACGGCTAAAAGTACTGAACGCGGGGGGTGTCGCATGAGCGACTCCTTGCAGATCAGGCGCGTCGTGAACGGACGCGTCGACTGATGGAATCGCTCCCACTGGTGTCTCGAAGCTAGCGCCAAGTGCTGGCAAAGAACAGAGGCGTCACTGACTTTCCCTCAACATCCGTCGTCGAATCTTTTCGACTCTTCAAGCACCTTGACCCTTCCCACCCCCATCCTCACTATGGGAGCGCTCCCACTGGTTCAAGGCTTGTTGCTCCTCCCCCACTTCTCCGAGCCGCAAGGAGGAACCAGCACCATGGATCCCTCACGCAGACGCCGCGGGGCGCGGCGCCTGTGGACCGCCGCCCTGGCGGCCCTCGCGCTTCCCCTCGCCATGCTGAGCACGAGCACAACTCCCGCCCAGGCGGCCGCACTTCAGTGCAGCGTGGACTACAAGACCAATGACTGGGGTTCAGGGTTCACCGCAGACCTGACCCTCACCAACCGGGGCACCGACCCGATCAGCGGCTGGGCCCTGACGTACTCCTACGCGGGCAACCAGAAGCTGACGAACGGATGGAACGGCAGCTGGTCGCAGTCCGGTCAGCAGATCACGGTGAACAACGCCTCGTACAACGGGACGATCGCCGCCGGAGCCGCGGTCGGCACGGGCGCCCAGTTCACCTACAGCGGGACGAACGCCGCGCCCGCGAGTTTCGCGGTCAACGGCACCACCTGTGTCGGCGCGCACCAGCCGCCGGTCACCGTGCTGACCAGCCCGACCGCGGGCGCGGTCTACACGCAGGGGGACGCGGTGCCGCTCGCGGCGACCGCCGCGGCCGCCGACAACGCGACCATCAGCAAGATCGAGTTCTATGACGACACGACCCTGCTGGGCACGGACACGAGCTCGCCGTACACCCTGTCCGCCACGGGGTTGTCCGTGGGCAGCCATTCCCTCGTCGCCAAGGCGTACGACAGCCTGGGCGCGTCGGCGTCGTCGACCCCGGTCGGCATCACGGTCGCCTCGGGGCCGGCCGTGGTCGCCTCCACCAACCAACTCGCCGTGCAGCAGGGCAAGACGGGCACCTACTCGCTGAAGCTGTCGACCCAGCCTTCGGCCAATGTGACCGTCACGACCGCCCGCACCACCGGCAACACGGGCCTGACGGTGACGGGCGGCGCGAGCCTGACCTTCACGCCGTCGAGCTGGAGCACCGCCCAGAACGTGACCATCACGGCCAACGCCTCCGGCACGGGCGCCGCGACCTTCGAGTCGACGGCCACCGGGCACGCGAAGGCCTCGGTCACGGCCACCGAGATCGCCGGCACCAAGGCGTACGACGCCCGGTTCCTCGACCTCTACGGCAAGATCACCAACCCGGCAAACGGTTACTTCTCCCCCGAGGGCATCCCGTACCACTCGGTCGAGACACTGATCGTCGAGGCCCCGGACCAGGGGCACGAGACGACCTCCGAGGCCTATAGCTACCTTCTCTGGCTCCAGGCGATGTACGGGAAGATCACCGGCGACTGGACCAAGTTCAACGGCGCCTGGGACATCATGGAGAAGTACATGATCCCCACCCACGCCGACCAGCCGACCAACTCGTTCTACAACGCCTCCAAGCCGGCGACGTACGCACCCGAGCTGGACACGCCGAACGAGTATCCGGCGAAGCTGGACACCGGTGTGTCCGTGGGATCGGATCCCATAGCCGGTGAACTGAAGACTGCATACGGTACGGACGACGTCTACGGTATGCACTGGCTTCAGGACGTCGACAACACCTACGGCTACGGCAACGCGCCCGGCAAGTGCGAGGCCGGCCCGACCGACACCGGCCCGTCGTACATCAACACCTTCCAGCGCGGCTCGCAGGAGTCGGTGTGGGAGACGGTGCCGCAGCCGACCTGCGACGCCTTCAAGTACGGCGGCACGAACGGGTATCTGGACCTGTTCACCGGCGACGCCTCCTATGCCAAGCAGTGGAAGTTCACCAACGCCCCGGACGCCGACGCGCGGGCCGTGCAGGCCGCGTACTGGGCGGACGTCTGGGCCGAGGCGCAGGGCAAGGGCAGTGACGTCTCCGCGACCGTCGGCAAGGCCGCGAAGATGGGCGACTACCTGCGTTACTCGATGTACGACAAGTACTTCAAGAAGATCGGCAACTGCGTCGGACCGACCGCCTGCGCGGCCGGCACCGGCAAGGACGCCTCGCACTACCTGATGTCCTGGTACTACGCCTGGGGCGGCGCCACGGACACCAGCGCCGGCTGGGCCTGGCGCATCGGGTCCAGTCACACCCACGGCGGCTACCAGAACCCGCTGGCCGCCTACGCGCTCAGCAGTTACGCCGACCTGAAGCCCAAGTCGACGACGGGTCAGGCGGACTGGGCGAAGTCGTTGTCCCGGCAGCTGGAGTTCTACCGCTGGTTGCAGTCCAGCGAAGGCGCCATCGCGGGCGGGGCGACGAACAGTTGGGCGGGCCGCTACGCGACTCCCCCGACCGGCCCGTCGACGTTCTACGGCATGTACTACGACCAGCAGCCCGTCTATCACGACCCGCCGTCCAACCAGTGGTTCGGCTTCCAGGCGTGGTCGATGGAGCGGGTCGCCGAGTACTACCAGCAGACGGGGAACGCGAGCGCCAAGGCGGTCCTCGACAAGTGGGTCGACTGGGCGCTGTCCAAGACCACGATCAACCCGGACGGCACCTTCCTGATCCCCTCCACGCTCCAGTGGTCGGGCCAGCCCGACACCTGGAACGCCTCAAGTCCCGGCGCCAACACGGGGCTTCACGTCACCGTCGCCGACTACACCAACGACGTCGGGGTGGCCGCCGCGTACGCCAAGACGCTGACGTACTACGCCGCCAAGTCCGGTGACACGGAGGCGAAGACGACCGCGAAGGCGCTCCTGGACGGTATGTGGGCCAACAACCAGGACGCCCTCGGCATCGCGGTCCCGGAGACCCGCGCCGACTACAACCGCTTCGACGACGGCGTGTACGTCCCGAGCACCTTCAGCGGCAAGATGCCGAACGGCGACACGATCAACTCCTCCTCGACCTTCGCCTCGCTGCGGTCCTTCTACAAGAACGACCCGGCCTGGTCGAAGATCGAGAGCTATCTCGCGGGCGGAGCCGCGCCCGTGTTCACGTACCACCGCTTCTGGGCCCAGGCGGACATCGCCCTGGCCATGGGCTCGTACGCGGAGCTTCTCGAATAGGCCCCCGCTGAGCGCTCCGCGGGTATGGCGGGGTTCGTCTGCGGGCCGGATGTGGCTGGTCGCGCAGTTCCCCGCGCCCTGGTCGCCCCTTCGGGGCTCGGGAGCGCGGGGTGACACCCGCCCCTCGCCGGAGTGGCTCGAAGGTTCCGCGTACGTGGCCCCGTCACCTGACGACGGGGCCCAGGCCGGGCGGCCCCCACCCGCACAGGGGGCCGCCCGGCAGTCGCACGTCCCGTATCCCCCGCACACATGGCTTCGCGAGGAAGGACCCCCACCGTGCGAAGAACCCGCATTCTCATGGCCGTGTCGGCGCTCGCCGCCGGCCTGATCGCGGGCAGTCCGCCCGTACTGGCCGCGGACGGCAGCCCGCGGACGACGCCGGCCGCAGAGTCGTACACCTGGAAGAACGCCCGGGTGGACGGCGGCGGTTTCGTGCCCGGCATCGTCTTCAACCGCAAGGAGAAGAACCTCGCCTACGCGCGCACCGACATCGGCGGCGCGTACCGCTGGCAGGAGTCGAGCAAGACCTGGACGCCGCTGCTGGACTCGGTCGGCTGGGCGGACTGGGGGCACACGGGCGTGGTGAGCCTGGCCTCCGACTCCGTCGATCCCAACAAGGTGTACGCGGCGGTCGGCACGTACACCAACAGCTGGGATCCGGGCAACGGGGCCGTGCTGCGCTCCGCCGACCGGGGCGCGAGCTGGCAGAAGACGGACCTGCCCTACAAGCTGGGCGGCAACATGCCCGGCCGCGGCATGGGCGAGAGGCTGGCGGTCGACCCGAACAGGAACAGCGTGCTGTATCTGGGCGCGCCGAGCGGTAAGGGCCTGTGGCGGTCGACGGACTCGGGAGTCAGTTGGTCGCAGGTGACGAACTTCCCCAACGTCGGCAACTACCAGCAGGATCCGACCGACACCAGCGGGTACGCCTCCGACAACCAGGGCATCGTCTGGGTCACCTTCGACGAGTCCACGGGGACGTCCGGCACCGCGACGAAGACGATCTACGTCGGGGTGGCGGACAAGGACAACGCGGTGTACCGGTCGACGGACGCGGGCGCGACGTGGACGCGGCTGGCCGGGCAGCCGACGGGATACCTGGCACACAAGGGTGTACTGGATACCGTCAACGGCTATCTGTATATCGCATACAGCGACAAGGGCGGGCCGTACGACGGCGGCAAGGGCCGGTTGTGGCGGTACGCGACGGCGACCGGCACCTGGACGGACATCAGTCCGGTGGCGGAGGCCGACACGTACTACGGCTTCAGCGGGCTGACGATCGACCGGCAGAAGCCGGGCACCGTCATGGCCACCGCCTACAGTTCCTGGTGGCCGGACACCCAGATCTTCCGCTCGACGGACAGCGGCGGCACCTGGACGAAGGCGTGGGACTACACGTCGTACCCCAACCGCGCGAACCGGTACACGATGGATGTCTCGTCGTCGCCGTGGCTGACCTGGGGCGCCAACCCGTCGCCGCCGGAGCAGACGCCCAAACTCGGCTGGATGACCGAGGCGTTGGAGATCGACCCGTTCAACTCCAGCCGCATGATGTACGGCACGGGTGCGACGATCTACGGCACGGAGAACCTGGCCAACTGGGACAGCGGGGGCCAGTTCACCATCAAGCCGATGGTGCAGGGGCTGGAGGAGACGGCGGTCCTGGACATCGCCTCGCCACCGACCGGCGCTCCTCTGCTCAGCGCGCTGGGCGACATCGGCGGCTTCCGCCACACGGACCTGACGAAGGTGCCGTCGATGATGTTCACCTCCCCGAACTTCACGTCGACGACGAGCCTGGACTACGCCGAGACGAACCCGAACACCGTGGTGCGCGTCGGAAACCTGGACTCGGGTCCGCACGTGGCGTTCTCGACGGACAACGGCGCCAACTGGTTCGCGGGGACGGACCCTTCGGGGGTCAGCGGCGGCGGAACGGTCGCCGCGGCGGCGGACGGCAGCCGCTTCGTCTGGAGCCCGGCGGGCGCCGGCGTGCAGTACACCGCCGGTTTCGGCACCTCGTGGCAGGCGTCGAGCGGGATCCCGGCCGGTGCGATCGTCGAGTCCGACCGGGTCGACCCCAAGACCTTCTACGGCTTCAAGTCGGGCAGGTTCTACGTGAGTTCGGACGGCGGAGCGACCTTCACCGGGTCCGCGGCGACCGGTCTGCCCAGTGGGGACAGTGTGCGTTTCAAGGCGCTGCCGGGCACGAAGGGTGATGTCTGGCTGGCGGGCGGGGCGAGCGACGGTGCGTACGGGCTGTGGCACTCCACGGACTCCGGCACGACCTTCACCAAGCTGTCGGGCGTCGAGCAGGCCGACACGATCGGGTTCGGCAAGGCGGCGGCGGGCGCGTCGTACCAGACCCTCTACACCAGCGCGAAGATCGCCGGAGTGCGGGGCATCTTCCGCTCGACGGACAAGGGCGTGACCTGGACCCGCATCAACGACGATGTCCACCAGTGGGGTTGGACGGGAGCGGCGATCACGGGCGACCCGAGGGTGTACGGGCGGGTCTACATCTCGACGAACGGCCGGGGTGTCATCTACGGCGACACCTCCGACACCGGCGGCGGGGACGGAGGTACGGATCCCACGGACCCGACAGATCCCACGGACCCCACGCCCACCGGCGCCTGCGCGGTGACGTACACCATCACCAACCAGTGGTCGGGCGGCTTCCAGGCGGACGTCAAGCTCGCCAACACGGGCACGAGCGCCTGGTCCGGCTGGAACCTCAACTGGGCCTTCCCGAACGGCCAGACCGTCTCCCAACTGTGGAACGCCGACTACACGCAGTCGGGTTCGACGGTGACGGCGAAGAACGTGAACTGGAACGCCAACGTGGCCGCCGGTTCGTCCGTGAGCTTCGGCTTCACGGGCAGCTGGTCGGGATCGAACACGAAACCGGCGGCGTTCAGACTGGGTGAGCAGAGCTGCACGGTGAGCTGACGACCGTGGGTGCGCGCCCCGGGGACCGGGACGCGCACCCTTCGCTCACTCAGGGCGTGTAGACCGTCGGGCGGGGTGCCGTCTGCATACCGTTGCCGAGGAAGTAGCTCGGGTGCGGCGGTTGGTTGTATGCAGTATTTTGCCAGGCCAGGCCTGTGCGGTACATCGTGTCGTGGAGCAGGGTCGTGATGCGTGTCGTGGTCTCGAGCGGCGTCGAATAGATGCGCAGGGCCGTGTTGTCGCTGGTCGGCCAGATGACCTCCTCGCGCCAGTCGCCGAGGATGTCGCCGGACAGCGACGGAGTGGCCTTGGTGCTGTTGTTGGAGTGGACGCCCGAGCCGGTCAGGAGACGGGTGTCCGAGGACGTGCCGTACTTGTCGATGTGGGTGCCGTCGAGGAGTTCACGGACGGGGTCGGCGTCCCACCAGGAGAGGAAGTTGACGGAGGACGGCTCGCGGCCCTTCGTCGCGCCCGCCTCGTCCCGGATCGAGGTGTCGGAGGCCGACCAGACCTCGGCGCCGTCGTTGCCCGCCCAGATGTCACCGGCGACTCCGCGGCCGTTGTCGCAGCAGGCGGCCGTCTGCCAGTTGACCGTGCCGTTCGCGGGGTTGATGTACAGCTCTGCGGGCTGGCCGGTCGACTCCGAGACCTTGAAGTACTCGAGGCCGGCGTGCGACGGGTCGAGGTCGCCGAGGTGCTGGGCGTCGCCGTGTCCCGTCTTCGTGGTCCACAGGCCGTTTCCGTTGTCGTCGACCGCCATCGCGCCGTAGACGATCTCGTCCTTGCCGTCGCCGTCGACATCACCGACGGAGAGGCTGTGCGAGCCCTGGCCGTCGTAGCCCTTGCCGGTGTTGGTGGAGGAGTTGGTGTCGAAGGTCCAGCGGCGGGTGAAGGCGCCGTTCCGCCAGTCCCAGGCGGCGATCACGGTACGTGTGTAGTAACCGCGTGCCATGATCAGCGAGGGTCGGGAACCGTCCAGGTAAGCGGTTCCCGCAAGGAAGCGGTCGACGCGGTTGCCGTACGAGTCGCCCCAGGACGAGACCGTGCCGCGGGCCGGGACGTAGTCGACGGACTGCATCGCCTTGCCGCTCTGGCCGTTGAACATGGTCAGGTACTCGGGGCCGGACAGCACATAGCCGCTGGAGTTGCGGTAGTCGGCGGAGGAACTGCCGATGACCGTGCCCGCGCCGTCCACCGTGCCGTCGGCCGTCTTCATGGCGATCTCGGCCTTGCCGTCGCCGTCGTAGTCGTACACCTGGAACTGTGTGTAGTGCGCGCCGGAGCGGATGTTGCGGCCGAGGTCGACACGCCACAGGCGGGTGCCGTCGAGCTTGACGCCGTCGACGATCGTGTTGCCGGTGTAGCCCGACTGGGAGTTGTCCTTCGCGTTGGTCGGCTGCCACTTCAGGACGATGTCCAGGGCGCCGTCGCCGTCCAGGTCGCCGATGGAGGCGTCGTTGGCCTCGTAGGTGTAGGCGACGCCGTCGGGGGTCGTGCCGCCGGCCGGCGGGGTGATGGGGACGTCCTTGTAGCCGGTGCGGAACTGGATCGCGTGGACGGAGTCGGCCTGTTCGACGCCGTTCACGATCGCGCGCACCGTGTAGTCGGCCTGAGACGGGGCGCCGGAGTGGAAGTAGTTCGTGGAGCCGGTGACCGGGGCCGAGTTGACCTTGGTGCCGGCCCGGTAGACGTTGAAGGAGACGCTGTCGGGGTCGGTGCCGAGCCAGCGCCAGCTGACCAGGTTGCCGCTGTCGGTGTGCACGCTGACGACGCCCCGGTCGAGGGCCTCCACCTGGCGGGCCGTGGCGGCCTCGGCCGTGCCTGCGCCGAGCGTGGTCAGGCCGGCGCCGACCAGGGCCGTGGTGGCGGCCAGCGCGGAGAGGACGACCCTTCGTCTGCGGTGCTTGTGCGGAGGGGGATCCGCGTGCGGGTGAGGCTCCGGGTGCGGATGGGGATGCGGGTGCGGATGCGGGTGCTGCACGAGACGTACCTCCTGGGAGGGACGGATGGGTTCCGTCTCTCAGTTGCCGCCGCTGACAGGCGAGTTGCCGTACACCGCGGCCAGTTCTGTCACCGTCCGGGCGATCCGTTCACGCAGTTCCGGCGGCTGGAGCACCTCGATGTCCGCGCCCAGGCGCAGGAATTCGGCGTGGGCGTGCTCGACGGACTCGATGGGGACCCTGGCCACCGTCCAGCCGTCCGCCCCGGCGGGTCCGTCGAGTCGCACCGCACGGGCGAGGGTCACCCCCGGGGCCAGTCGCACCACCGCCTCCGCCTTGTCCTTGTACAAGCGCTCGTGGAAGCCCTGCTGGTACGCCGTCCAGTGGGCGGCCAGGTCGAAGTCGTCCGGCCTGGTGAACACCTCGTCGGAGGCGGCGAGTTCGAGGATCTGGTCGACCCGGAAGGTGCGCGGGCCCGGGCCGGCCACGACGTACCAGCGTCCCGCCTTCAGGACCAGGCCGTAGGGTTCGAGCCGGCGTTCGACGTCGGTGGGCTCACGCCAGCGACGGTATACGATATACAGAATCCTGTTGTTCCACACCGCGTCGGCGACCGCCGACAGATACGGCGTCTCGTCCGTCCCCGCATCCGTGTACCAGCCGGGCGCGTCCAGGTGGAAGCGGCCGCTGATCCGGTCCGCGTGCGTCCGTAGTTCCGGCGGCAGCGCGGCGCGGACCTTCAGCTGCGCGGCGGCCAGGACCGGACCGAGGCCCAGTTGGGCGGCGGGACCGGGGACGCCGGCGAGGAAGAGGGCCTCCGCCTCGTCGGCGGTCAGTCCGGTCAGGCGGGTGCGGTAACCGTCGAGCAGGCGGTAGCCGCCGGCATGACCGGCGTCGCCGTACAGCGGGACACCCGCCGCGCCCAGTGCCTCCACATCCCGGTAGACGGTACGCACCGACACCTCCAGCTCCTGCGCGAGCTGGGCGGCGGTCATCCGGCCCCGGGTCTGGAGCAGCAGCAGGATCGACACGAGTCGGCTGGACTTCACTGACACAGGATGTCAGTGAAGCGGGCCTAGCGTCCTGCCCATGACCTCTGTTTCCCACGATCCGCGTTTCCCCGCCCCTTCCTCCCCCTCCTCCTCTCCCTCCCCCTCTTCCTCTCCCTCCCCCTTCCCCTCCCCCTCCCTCTCCCTCTCCCTCTCCCCCATGCTCCCCTTCGTGGAGAAGCTGCTCACGGCGCCCCCGCCGATCGAGGTGGCGGGCCGGTGGATCAAGCGTTACCACGTCACGTCCGACCCGGCGGGCATCGCGCCCGAGGTGGAGAAGGCGGCGTACGCGATCCTTCCCGAACTGCTGCCGGCGCCGGACGGGACGCCGCCCGCCACCTTCGTCGTGCTGCACCGGGGTGGCGACGACGGCGCCTATCTCAACGCCTACAGCTGGGTGTGGGACAACGTCCTGCACTTCCGGGGCGCGGCCGCGGGCCAGTCGGTGCTCGGTTGCCCGGACGACGACCCGAGCCACTTCGTCACGATCGATAGGCCCTGGATCGGCTGCGTCTGGGAACTGCCGCCGATCCTCCACGAACGGGACGCGTGGGTGCGGCACATGCTTGCCCGCCCCGCTCCCGAAGTACCGGACCTCGACGCCTACTTGACCGATTCCCTGCCCGAGGGAACGACGGGAGACCGCTCATGAGCAGCCCGCACGACTTCGACTTCCTTCACGGCGTGTGGGAGGTCCAGCACCGCCGGCGTACCGACTTCCTCGACCCCGACAGCGACTGGGAGGAGTTCCCGTCCACAGCCCGCTGCCGGCCGCTGTTCGACGGGGCCGCGAACATCGACGAGATCGACATGCCGCACCTCGGCACGAAGGGGCTGACACTGAGGCTCTTCGACCCGGAGAGCGGCCAGTGGTCGCTGAACTGGTCGTCCAGCCGGAGCGGCAGGCTGTTCCCACCGGTGATCGGCGGCTTCGGCGACGCCGACGATAACCAGGGCGGCGGCCGCGACCGCGGTGAGTTCTACGGCGACGACACGCACGAGGGCAAGGACGTGCGGGCCCGGTTCGTCTGGTCCGGGGTGTGCGACACCTCCGCCCGCTGGGAGCAGGCCTTCTCGCTGGACGGCGGGGAGACCTGGCTGACCAACTGGGTCATGGACTTCACCCGTCCCGAAACGAACCGGGAAACGGGCCGGGAAACGGTTTCCGAAACGCGCTCAGCGTGAACGCGGGGTCCGCGCGGGGCCGGTCCTGGTCGGGCAGGGCCGCGAGGCGGGCGGCGAACTCGTCGGCGAGGGGGTGACCGGGCGGCAGGGTGACGAACCAGCCGCGTCGCAGGTCCGCGATGGCCCGGCGCGGGCTGCGGCCCTGCCCCCGCCCGGCGAAACGGGCCTGCCCGGCCGGGACCAGGCCGGCTTCGACGGCGTACGACGCCACCAGCGCCGCGGTGTCGGAGGCCGGGCGTTGCGGGCGCGAGGACAGCACGACATCGATGTCGCTGCCCACGTTGTGGGAGGCGCCCTTGTCGACCGTGGTGACGTACACCCCGCCGGGCCGCAGCACCCGGGCGCACTCGGCGACGATCCGCCGCGCGTCCGTGGGGTCCTCGACGAGGTGCAGCAGCCACACGCTGCTGACGGCGTCGAACTCCCCCTCCTGGAAGGGGAGTCGGCGGCCGTCGGCGAGGACGACCGCTCCGGGCAACCGGGCGGCGGCGTGGCCGACCATGGCGGGCGCCCGGTCCAGACCCGTCACCCGCAGGCCGGGCCGCCCGGCCGCGAGGCGCCGGGTGACGATGCCCGTGCCGCAGGCCACGTCCAGCAGGCTGCGCGCCCGGGCCGGTACGAGACCGAGGACGCCCTCCGCGGCGGCCGCCGCCCTGGGCTCGCCGCCGCGCCAGGCGTCGTAGCGTTCGGCTTCCTCGTCGTAGTCCAGCACCCGCGCTCCCCCTTCCGTGACCGCCGCACCCCTGCTCGTACAGTCCCGCACCGCCCGCCCCTCCCGCCTCGTCCGTCGCACAGGTCAGCACAGGTCAGCACAGGTCACGCGGGTCAGCGCGCTCCGTGTGCGGGGGCCGCGGCCTCCACCCGGCGGGCGAGTTCGACGTCGAGGTCGGTGACGGAGCCGCCCGCGCTGTGGGTGTTCACGGCGAGGGACACCGTGTTGTATCCGAGGGTGAGCTCGGAGTGGTGATCGAGCTCGTCCTGGATCCGCGCGACATGGACGGCCAGCGAGGCCGCGGCGAAATGGGAGTCGAGCCGGTAGACGCGGGTGAGGCGGTCACCGTCCAGGGACCAGCCGGGCAGCTCGGACAGCCGGTCCTCGATCTCCTTCTGCGACAGCGGTTCGACGGCCATGGCACGGCTCCCTTCCTGATGTCGCGTACCTGTCCAGCGTGCCACAGGAAAGCCGTGACGGCCCTGGTCAGAAGGACGGCTCTCGGCTCAGTCGCGCAGGCATTCGGCCGCCAGGTCGTCCGCCAGCGCGGCGATCACGGCCCGGCCCTCCACCTGCTCCAGCCACTCGTGCGGCAGCCCGCCGTCGCCGTGCCGCGCGCCCAGGATGTTGCCGCAGATCGAACCCGTGGAGTCGCTGTCGCCGGAGTGGTTCACGGACAGGAGCAGGGCGTCCTCCACCCGGTGCGTGACCAGCGCCGCGTAGACCCCGATGGCGAGGGCCTCCTCGGCGACCCAGCCGGCGCCCAGCCGCTCCACCTTCTCGGGGCTCGGATCGCGCTCGGCGGCCAGGTCGAGGGCCTGGTTCAGGGCGGCCGAGGTCTCCTCGTGGCCGGGGTGGCGGCCGAGCAGCCGCAGGGCGCGCAGGGTGGCGCCCTCGACGGACTCCCCCCGCGTCAGGTACGCCACGATCGCGGCCAGCGCCCCGGCCGCGTAGTAGCCGGTCGGGTGGCCGTGGGTCGTCTGGGCGCAGCGGGCGGCCATGCCGAAGGCGAAGTCGGCGGAGGGGTGGGCGAGACCGAAGGGTGCCGAGCGCATCACGGTGCCGCAGCCCTTGGAGCCGGGGTTGACCGGCCCGGGCGCGCCGCTCAGCTCGGCCCGCGGGTCGGGAACGTGATTCTGGGCGAGCCCGGAAAGGCAGGCGTTGCCGGGGGCGCGGCGGGCGTACAGCCAGCGCTCGGCGAGGAGACCGCTCTCGACCCCGTCGGCCGGCCCCGGCCGCTGCTGGGTCTCGAGCCAGCGTCCGTACGCCTGGCGTACCAGGGCGGTCTCCGCCCCGCCGATCCCCTTGAGCCGGGCCCTCCTGGCCGCCGTACGGAGGCCCTCGACGGTGAACAGGGTCATCTGGGTGTCGTCGCTGACACGGCCGACCACGCCCTCGCCGTCGGGCACGAGCCGGGTCAGGCCCCTGGGTCCGTGGGCCGCTCGGATCTGGTCGAGGGAGGAGAACTCGACCGCGTAACCGAGGGCGTCACCGAGCGCCCCGCCGAGGAGGCAGCCCCGTACCCGGGCGCGGTACACCGCCGTCGACTCCAGGGAGGACTTCCGCCAGTCGTTCATCCACACGCTCCTCAACTACGGTCCTACGTATGACCATTGTCTCGCCCGGTACGAACGCCGACTCCGCCGCCCCCGCCGGTCAGGGCGTCGGCCCGCTGCTGCGGGTCTGGCGGGAGCGGCGGCGGATGAGTCAGCTGGAGCTGGCGCTGCGCGCCGACTCCTCGGCCCGGCACATCAGCTTCGTCGAGACGGGCCGGTCCCGGCCCAGCGAGGAGATGGTGCTGCGGCTCGCCGAGCACCTCGACGTGCCGGTGCGTGAGCGCAACGCGCTGCTCCTGGCGGCCGGTTACGCCCCGCGCTACCCGCAGACCCCGCTGGACGACCCGGCGCTGGACGCGCTGCGCGCAGGCCTGGAGCGGCTGCTCCAGGGCTACGAGCCGTATCCGGCGCTGGTGATGGACGCGCGGTACGACGTGGTGGCGGCCAATCGCGGGATCACGATGCTGCTGGACGGCGTCCCGGAGTCGTTGCTCGCGCCCCCGCTCAACGCGATGCGTCTCACCCTCCACCCGCAGGGTCTCGCACCGCGCATCCGCAACCTGCGTGAGTGGCGCGGCCATCTGCTCGCGCAGATGGAGCGACAGGTCGCCCTGTATCGATCGGCACCGCTGCGGGAGCTCTACGAGGAGGTCGCCGCCTACCCGGTGGCGGAGAGCGGGCGGTCCACGGAAGGCGGCCCGGCAGACGAACCGGCGGATCCCGTGCCGCACTTCGCGCTGCCGATGCGGATCGAGCACGAGGGACAGGTCCTCTCCTTCATCTCGTCCGTCTCCACCTTCAACACCCCCATGGACGTGACGGTCGCGGAGCTGGCCATCGAGACGTTTCTCCCGGCGGATCCGGCCACGGTCAAGTACCTCCACTCACTGATCAACTGACGATGCCTCAGGCACAAATCCAGATGAATGTTCGACTCCGTTCCGGTGATCGCGATGCCCGAACATGACACACTGGCCCGCGTGTCTCGACGCATAGGGGAGACGTGGGGTGAGTGAGCGACGGCCCGCACCCACGGTGGGCCAGGTGGTACTGGGCAGGCGGCTCCAGGAGTTGCGTGAGGCGGCCGGCCTCGGCCGCGAGGAGGCGGCCCGCGCCCTGCGCGTGGCCCCGGCGACCGTGCGGCGCATGGAGACGGCCGACGTCGCGCTGAAGGTCCCCTACGTACAGGTGCTGTTGGAGACGTACGGCGTCGGCGACGAGGAGGCCGAGGCGTTCGTCTCGCTCACCGAGGAGGCGAACCGGCCCGGCTGGTGGCAGCGCTACCACGACGTGCTGCCGGAGTGGTTCAGCCTGTACGTGAGCCTGGAGGGCGCGGCCCGGCTGATCCGCTCGTACGAGCCGCACTTCGTACCCGGGCTGCTCCAGACGGAGGCCTACGCGCGCGCCGTGCTGGAGGCCGGGACCGTCGGGCAGACGACCCCCGAGTCGATCGAGCGGCATGTGGCGCTGCGCCTCGCGCGCCAGCGGCTGCTGGAGGGCGACGACCCGCCCCATCTGTGGGTGGTGATGGACGAGACGGTGCTGCGCCGTCCGGTGAGCGTGGACGCCGCCGTGATGTCCGAACAGCTCGACAGGCTGGTGGAGTTCGCCGAGCGCGACCGGATCACCCTCCAGGTCTCCGAGTTCGCGGCCGGCCCGCATCCGGGGACGTCCGCGCCGTTCTCACTGTTCCGTTTCGCCGAGCCCGAACTGCCCGACATGGTCGTCACGGAGTACCTGACCGGGGCTCTGTACCTCGACGATCGCAAGGAGGTCTCCGCGCATCTGGAGGTCCTCGACCACATGACGACGCATGCCGCGTCCGCGCAGCACACCAAGAAGATCCTGCGGGACGCCCGCGCAAGCCTCTGAGCACGCCCCGTCACCCCGAGCTTCCTTCCGAGACCAAGAGGAGCAGACCCGCATGACCGGATCCGAGGCCGAGCAGGCACCCGCCCGCATCGACACCAGCAGGCCGCATCCGGCCCGCGTCTACGACTGGTGGCTGGGCGGCAAGGACAACTACCCCGTGGACGAGGAGCTGGCCCGCAGGATCCTCGCCGTGGACGGCACGGTGCTGCGAGGGGCGCGGGCCAACCGCCGGTTCATGCAGCGGGCCGTCCGCACGGCCGCCGAGGCCGGGATACGCCAGTTCCTCGACATCGGCACCGGCATCCCCACCCGGCCCAACCTGCACCAGGTGGCGCAGGGTGTGGCCCCGGAGTCCAAGGTCGTGTACGCGGACAACGACCCGATCGTGCTGCGGCACGCGGAGGCCCTGCTGCACGGTTCGGCGGAGGGCTCCACCCGGTATGCGCACGCCGACGTCCGCGACCTCGACACGCTGCTGCACCGGGCCGCCGACACCCTGGACTTCACGCGCCCGATCGCGCTGTCGCTGGTGGCGCTCACGCACTACCTGAGCGACGACCCGGCGGGCGACGACGTGCACGGCCTGCTGAAGAAGTACGTCGCCGCGCTCGCGCCGGGCAGCTGGCTGATCCTCTCCCAGGTCACCCCGGATCTGAACCCCGTGGCCATCGAGAAGGCCGCGGAGAACTTCCGGCGCGGTGGAACCCCTTTCTACCCGCGTTCCCTGGCCGAGTTCGCCCGCTTCTTCGAGGGCCTGGAGCTGCTCGGACCGGGCGTGATCCCGGTCTCCGGCTGGCGCCCGGAGCCGGAGGACGTGGCGGTCCAGGCGGAGGGCATCGTGCCGGTGTACGCGGGGGTCGCCCGCAAGCCCTGAGCCGGTACCGGGGCGCGTCCCCGGCCGGTGGGAGGTCGGGTGAAGGCCACTGCCTGCACCCCCGACGCCACCGCCCCCTCCGGTAGCATCGGTGACCGGGAGTCGACGATTCGTCACGGGCGGGCGCTGCGGGGGAAGCAGGCATGGTCAAGAGGTACGTGGTCGCGCCGCACGGGGGTCGTGGCACCCACCCCGACATCGGATCCGCGCTGCGCGCCGCGACCGCGCGGGGCCGGGCCGCCCGAGTGGAGATCACCCCCGGCCACTACGAGGAACGGCTCTCCGTCCGGGGCGAGATCGAGCTGGCCGCGCTCGGTGACGCAGGCTCCGTGGTGGTGAGCGTTCCCCGGGGCACCGTGCTCGACGTCTCGGGGTCGGTCGTCGTCCGCGGCCTGGTTCTGGTCGGCCGGGACGCCGACGCCGGCGTCGTCGACTGCCACGCGGGAAGCCTCACCCTCGACCGGGTGGCGATCCGGGCGCACAACGGGGTCTGTGCGCACGCCCGGCCCAGCACGTCCGTGACGTTGACGGACAGCGAGTTCCGGTACGGCCGGACCGTCTTCGCCGGGGCCGGCGGGCATGTCGAGCGGTGCCGGTTCACCGACGCCGCCGACAACGCGCTCGCGGTGATCGAGAACGCCCGGGTGCTGGTCCGGGACAGCCGGTTCGACGGCAGCCGGATCCACGGCGTACGCGTCAGCGACGCCTGGGCCCACCTCGTCGGGTGCGAGGTCACCGGTGCCGAGCAGGCGGCCGTCATGGCGGACACACGGGCGGAGCTGACCGTCGAGGGGTGCACGGTCGTCGCCACGCACATGGCGGGCCTGGCCTTCATCGAGCAGTCCCGGGGCTCCGTGCACGGCACCCGCGTCACCGACGCCGAGAACGGGATCCTGGTGGCGAGCGGCGCCGACCCGACGGTGCGCGGCTGTGTGTTCGCCGACTGCCGCGACACCGGCATCCACGTCCAGGACTCGGGCCGTGGCACGTTCGAGGACTGCGAGATCACCGGCGCGGGAAACGTCGCGGTGCTGTCGACCCGGGGCGGCGCCCCGCGGGTGACCGGCTGCCGCGTCTCGGCGGGCAATGTCGGCATCGCCGTCACCGACAAGGCCAGAGGCCACTTCACCCGCGTCGACGTGCATGACCTGACCGGCGTCGCGCTGCGGGTCTGGGACGAGAGCAAGGCCGAGTTCGCGCAGGTCCGCGTCGAGCGCTGCCCGTTCGGCCTGGAGACGCGGGGCAACGGCGGTACGACGGCCGAGCTCACCGACGCGAAGATCCTCGACTTCGACATGGCCGCCGTGGCCGCCGTCGGTCAGTCCCGGGTGACACTGAGGGGCGTGTCGGCGGAGCGCGGGCTGCTGGGGTTCGGCGCCGGCGAGGAGGCGCAGCTGCACGTGCACGACAGCGAGGTCTCGGCCGTGAGCACCGGTGGGGCCCTGGCGTTCGGCACGGCGCGGCTCGTCGCGCGGAACCTCACCGTCACCGGCGCGGAGTCGTACGGCCTGTGCGGCACGGGTTCCGCGTATCTGGACGTCGCCGACAGCCGTTTCGAGAACTGCGCGGCCACGGGAGTGCGCTGCGACGACGCGTGCGGCGGCCGGCTGGCGGGCTGTGCCGTGACCGGGACGACGGGGGTGGCCGTGCAGCACAACGGCCGCGTCAAGCTGGTCTCGCTCCGGACGTCGCTGCCGGTCAGGGAGATCACGGAGCCGGCCCCGCCGCCGACGATCGTCAACCACTACCACGGCCCGGTCTTCGTCGAGGCGGTCCACAGCGCCCAGTTGGCGTGGAACAACACCAACGTCATCCAGCAGCAGACCCATCAGAGCAACGAGAGCGATCAGGACGGAGTCGGCCGATGAACGACCCGCAACAGGAGCACCACTACGACGGTCCGGTGTTCCAAGGGGCCGTGTCGGGCTCCCAGTTCGCCTGGAACAACGAGACGGTCACCCAGAACCAGCAGCTCAACAGCACGGTCGCCCCGGGCCACGAGGCGCTCGCGACGCTGGTGACCGAGCTGCTCCGGCAGCTGCCCGCGGCCGGTCTCGGCGACCAGGAGCGCGCGGACGCCGAGAGCGCGGCCCAGGAGGTCCTCGCCGAGATCACCGGCCCGGAGTCGCCCGAGCCGGGCAGGCTCCGCCGCTCGGTGACCATGCTCAAGGGAGCCCTGGCACCCGTCGCGACCGGCCTCGCGGCCGGCACGGCGTTCGGGGCGCAGGAGTGGGCGCAGTCCGCGATCAGGGGGCTGACGGGACTCGTCTGAGCCGGGCCGGCCCGGCCCGGCGAGGGCCGGGCGGCACGAAGGGGCGCGGGGGCCTCGTACGGCTCCCGCGCCCCGGACCCGACGCGGCGGACTCAGGCGAGCTTGGCCGACAGGGTGATGGTCGTGCCGGTGAGCGCCTGGCTGACCGGGCAGTTCTTCTTGGCGTCCTCGGCGGCGGCGGCGAACGCGTCGTCGTCGAGACCGGGGACGGTGCCCTCCACGGTCAGGTGGATGCCGGTGATGCCCTCTCCCGGCTGGAAGGTGACGTCCGCCGAGGTGACGAGCTTGGTGGGCGGGGTGCCGGCGCCGGCCAGGCCGTGCGACAGCGCCATGGAGAAGCAGCTGGAGTGGGCGGCGGCGATCAGCTCCTCCGGGCTGGTCTTGCCGTTCGCCTGCTCGGCGCGCGAAGGCCACGACACCGGCTGCTGACCGATGCCGGAGGAGTCGAAGGTCACGACCCCGTTGCCCTCGAGCAGGTTGCCTTCCCAGACCGTGTGTGCGGAGCGCGTGGTAGCCACGGTTCTTCCTTTCGCATGGGGTTCTGCATGGGGTTCCCGTTGCACGGGTTTCCGTGCCCCATCCGATCACACTCCGCGTCACCGCACCCGGAACACCGGCCCCCGCGCGGTGAACGGCAGTCGACGACCCTGTGGGATCAGGTACGCGTGGTCGCGCCGTACCCGCAGCACGTCGCACCAGCCGTCGGTGATGACGAGCAGCGGCGCGCCCGGCGGGAAGTCGTCGGCGCGGTGCAGCAGGTCGATGCCGGGCTGGAGGACCGTGCCGCCGCGGCCGTGCACACGGACCCGGCCGGCGATCTCGGTGACCGGCAGATAGCCCGCGTCGTGCGCGGCCGCGTCGCAGAACACGACCCGGGCGGCCGGGACGTCGCGGGCCTCGGCGTACGAGGCGATGGCGCCGAGCGCCTTGCCGAGCAGGGTGCGGTCCATGGAGCCGGAGGTGTCGAGGACTACGCCGAAGGTGCAGCGGGCGATCTCCTCGGGCGGGAACCAGCGGCCGGCGCGCGGGATGTCGGGCGTGGAGGCCTGCCGGCGCGCGGGGCGGGCGTAGGTCCGCACCGGCTCGGGGCGCGGCACGAACTCGTCGAACCAGCGGGCGAGTCGGGCGTCCCAGGGCAGCGGCGGGTGGCTGAGTGCCCGGATCTCCTCCACCAACCCGCCGGGCAGGAAGCCGCGTTCCTGCCGCTGGTGCAGGTCGAGGCCCTGGGCGAGGCCGCGGCGGTAGAAGCCGTCGAGGTCGACGTAGTCGCAGGGCGGGCCGAGCGGGGCTCCGAGGATGTCGCCGAGTCCCTTGCCGCGCAGGGTGGCCAGTCGACGCATCCGGCGCAGGTCCACGGTGATGCGGTCGTAGACCTCCTCGGCGGACAGGCCCGCCAACTCCGCGTCGAACAGCAGCCCTTCGGGCATGGTGCCGACCTGCATCTCGCGCAGCCAGCCGTTGATGACGTAGTCGCAGGCGACGTTGAAGAGGTAGGGGTCGCGGGTGCCGCAGCGGTCGCCGTGGCGCAGGGCGGCGTGCAGCATCTCGTGGGCGAGGACGAACCGCCACTCCTCGTCCTCGTAGCGGCGCAGCGGGTTGATGTAGATCTCGCCCGCCTCCGCGTTCACGGCGGCGATCGAGATGCCGTGCGCGCGGGCGAGTTCGGCGTCGGCGACGAGCTTGATGCCGGCCGCGAGGCCGCCGAGCAGCGGGTAGGACGAGACGAACCAGCTCAGCGCGCGTTCCCAGGGCCGCCGGGGGGCTACTTCACCGCCGAGGGAGTCGCGGCGGCCGCCCGCCATGTCCATCGCGGCGGACACGGTCCGGGTCAGGGCGGTGGCGAAGGCCAGCGGCCAGTCCGGCATCTGCCGCCCGGACCAGGTCCAGCGCACGAGCACCTGGTCGGCGGCCGTCCCCGCGGTGCCGCAGTGCTCGTAGGCGGCCGGGAGTCCGCTGCGCCGCCAGCGGGCGGCGAGCTGCTCCTCGTCGCCGCCCGGGTACGACGACGGCAGCTCGTCGGGGGCGCGGCCGACCGGAAACGTCAGTAGAAAACGGTTGACGACCATACAGCGCGCGGCGAGGTCGTACCGGTCGGGCTGGGCGCGCTCGCGCGGGGAGGCCGGGAGGTGTCCGAAGCCGAGGTGGAGGGCGGCGTGCGCGAGGGACCAGGCCCAGGCGGCGGGATCGGCGATCCGGGTGGGATGGGCGTGCAGGGTGCCGTTGGAGTCCGCGCGGACGAGTCCGTCGCGGGGAGCCATGGTGCACTCCTCGCGGCGGCAGATGTCGAAGTCGACAGCGGCCAGCGCCGGGTTGCCGCGCAGCGCCAGCCTCCCGGACTCGAACGCCTCCGCCGCGAGATCCCGCTTCTTCTTGTCGCGGTCCTCACGTTTCACCGGCGTGCCTCCACGAGACGGGGCATGTCCCGGGCCGCCTCGACCAGGAACCAGGCGGGCAGCACCGGGTTGCCGTCGGTGTCGGAGGCGATGACGGTCTGCGCGACCTCGACGGAGATCTCGGCGAGCTGCACGAGCAGCGACTTGGCGCGGTACGCGGTCTGCCGGCCCTTCGCCGACATGTGCTCCCGGACGGCGGGGAGTTCCTTGACGAGCCGGCCGCGGAACGAGTCGGCGAGGTAGTAGAGCAGGTCGCGGTCCTCGACCCGGCGCGGCCAGGGGGCCTCGCCCTTGAGGATGGCCTCGATGCCGTACCGGCTGCGCACGATCTTGACGTAGCCGCGGAAGGCGGTGGCGTGCGTGGGCGTCAGCGTGCCGTGCGCGAGCACCGTGAGGGTGTCCTCGTCGAGGTCGGGCCCGAAGGAGTGCAGCGCGTCGGAGAGCATGTGCCAGGAGCGGGGGGTGGAAAACGGTTCCTCGGTTTTCGGCGGCTTGGACCACAGATGGTCGGGCCGGTCGGTGAGGTGGTCGACGACCCAGGGGTGGATGTCGTTGGCCGCGGCCCACTTCAGCCAGTCCTTCGCGGACGCCTCGAGGTGGACATGGGTGAGGCGGTTGACGAGCGCGGAGGCGATGGGCCGGGCGAGCGCGTTGTCCGTGGCCCGGTTCCCGGCGCCGATGACGATCGAGCCCTTGGGGAGCTCGTAGTTGCCGATCCGCCGGTCGAGGATGAGGGAGTAGAACGCCTTCTGGACGTCGGGCGTGGCCGCGTTCAGCTCGTCCAGGAACAGACAGTACGGCTCGTCACGGGCGATGGCCTCCGGCGGGCAGAACACCGACCGCCCGTCCCGGATCTGGGGTACGCCGATCAGGTCCTCGGGCGCGAGCTGTGTACCGAGCAGGCTCACGCACTCCAGCCCCAGCGACTCGGCGAAGTCCCTGACCAGGGAGGACTTTCCGATACCGGGGGCGCCCCAGAGGAACACCGGCCGCACGGTGGCGAGGCCGAGGAGCAGTTCGGGGATACGGGAGGGCGTGACCGTGACGGCAGCCTGCAAAGGAAGGCTCCTCGGGAGAATGCGGGAAGGGCGCGCGAGTGCGCGGGATCCGGACGAACGGATCAGTACGGACAGTGTGTGCGTACGACTCCCCCGGCGCAGCCGAATTTCAGGCGGCGCGCTCCTCCGGTGCCGTCTCGAGCGGTACCTGGGGCCCGTTGGACTCGCGCAGCCAGCGGCGCAGGACGCGGTGCACCTGCTCCGCGCCGATCAACTCCTCGTCGTCCTCGACGGCCGCGGACAGGGCGAGCGGGGACAGCAGGAACGGTCTGGCCTGGGCGCCGCCGAGGCCGCCGTGGGAGCCGATCTGCTCCTCGAAGGCGAGGACCTCGCCGTCGGCCGGGTCGTGGAAGGAGTTGACCATGATGTCGGCGGTGTGCGGGAAGGAGTGGGTGCGGCGCACGGCGTCGGCGGCTCCGGGCCCGAAGGCGGCCAGCGGGCCGGGCGTCCGGTCGAGTTGGTCCAGCGGTATCTCCGCGCCGTACGCGCCGAGGACGACCCCGCCGTGCTCCTCGCTGCGGACGAGGAGGAAGCCGATGCCGGGGTGGTTGGCGAGGGTGGTCAGCAGGGCGGGGTGGCGGGCGTCGATCTCCTCCTTGCTCATCCGGTGCGGTACGTCCGGGAAGGAGATCAGGCCGAGGTTGCCCGAGGCCAGCACGATCGGTTCCGAGCGGCGGCCGGCCGGGCGGTGGCGTTCGCCGCCCTCCTCGACGGGCCGGCGCAGCGCCGCGCGGACGGCCGCCCGGGCCTCGGCGCCGCTGTGGGTGCGTTCGGCCTTGCGCGACACGGCCAGCCCGCAGCCGGCCCGCACCAGGTCGCCGAGGGTGAGGCCGTAGCGGGCGTGAAACGTTTCGCCGGGGCTCTGGCCGTGGTCGGACAGGACGACGATCCGGTAGGGGCGGGGGGCGTGCTCGGCGACGTTCTCGAGCAGCGCGAGCGCCCGGTCGAGGCGGCCGAGGACCTGCTCGGTGTCCCGGCCGAGCGGCCCGGAGTGGTGCGCGACCTCGTCGTACGCCACCAGGTCGGCGTAGACGGCGGTGCGGCCGGCGAGCATGTCGCCCATCACGGCGGCCACCACGACGTCGCGTTCGACGACGGTCGCGAAGGCGCGGACGAGCGGGTAGAGGCCGCCGCGTCCGACGCGTGGGCGTTCCCTGCGCAGCCGGGCGCGGGTGGACTGGCCCGTCTCGCGGCCGACCTCGGCGACGAACGACAGCGCGGTGCGCACGGCGTTGGCCGGGTCGGAGAAGTAGGCGAAGTAGCCGGCCCGGGACCGCGTCTCCCGGCTGCGCCGGCGGGTGGCGATGGACAGCACGAGGGCCTGCTCGTCCGCGCCGCCGCTGAAGAGGTTGCCGCGGCTCGCGCCGTCGGCGGACAGCAGCCCGCCGTCGCCGGTGCGTTCGACCGCGCGGCGCTGGAGTTCGGCGGCGCTGGTGGGACGGTTGCAGACCATCACCTCCCCGGTGTCCTTCTCGTACCAGCGGAAGGCGGGCACGTCGTGGTTGCTGCCGTGCAGGATGCCGAGTTGGCTGGCGCCGGTCTGGCTGGACCAGTCGGTGTGCCACGAGATGAGCCGGTGGCTGGGGCGGGGCGCGCCGCTTGCGGCGCGGCCCTGTCCACGGTCCTGTTGCGGGACGCTGCCCAGCCATCCGGCGACGGTCGGCATCAGCCCCTTGCGCACCGCCGCGGCCAGCACGTCGTGGCCGACGCCGTCGAGCTGGAGGAAGACGGTGCCGGGCGTGGCGGGGCAGGCTGCGCCGCCTCTCCGGCGCCGGTCGGCGAGCCGGTACAGCCGGCGGCGGTAGGCGTCGTCGTCGCGTACGGCCAGGGCGCCGCCCGTCGCTGAGGCGACGGCGGACATCACGGCGGCGACGATCACGGCGGTCTCCGGGGCGGCCTCGCTCTGCCCGGAGGGGTTCAGACGCAGGGCGAGCAGCAGCAGCGAGCCGTTGAGGAAGAACACCAGCAGGCCGAGGACCAGCGCCGGTACGAGCAGCAGCAGGCGCACCAGCAGGGGCCAGGCCAGGGCCGACAGCACACCGAACACCCCGGCGCCGACGGCGGCGGTCATGGCGATGGTGGTGGCGCTGGCGCCGTCGGCGGACTGGAGCCGGAAGTCGGGCAGGATCCCCGCGAGCACCAGCATCGTGAGCGTGGAGACGCCCCACACCGCGACGCTCCGCCCGGCCTGGCTGACAGCCCGCCGCCACCGCACCCCTCGCACGCCCCGTACACCTCGCGTTCCGGCCCCGACGCCCGGGGGCCGCCCTCCACCCTGTCATATCGCGGTGACAGGCACCCCGCGGCTACCGCCCGTCGTAGCCGGCCGTCGGCATCGACAGCCGCCGGTGCACCCGGGCCTTCATCTGCGCGTCGTAGGCGGGCTCGGCGCTGCCGACGGTCTCCACCCGTACACCGCGCCGCGCGCACTCCGCGGAGAACTCCTCCACGGACGACAGCGCGCTCTCCAGCACCCGGCGGCTGGGCGCGACGAACAGGTCGACGCCGGCCCGGATCCCGTCCCACAGCACGCAGTGGTCGGCGCGCAGCCCGCGGACCAGCAGTTCCCGGCTGACGACGTAGCCGCGCTCCGCGGCCCACCGCGCGCACATCGCGTGCTGGCTGCGGGAGTCCACCAGGAAGGGATCGGCGTCCAGTTCCTCGAGCGGCGTCAGACTCGCGATCGCCGTGACCCGCATGACCCGCACCGGTCCCATGGCGTCCCCCTCACCTCCGGGTTTCGCCGCCGACCCTACTCCTGCCCGTAGGCTTCGGGGAGTCGCGCGAAGGAGGCAAAGAGGTGGCGGTGGAGATCACGTGGTGGGGGCACGCCACCTGCACGGTCGAGGATTCGGACGTACGTGTGCTCACCGACCCCCTGTTCGCGCGCCGCCTCGCACATCTGCGCCGCCGCCGGGGCGCGCTGCCCCCGCCCGGCGCCTGGCGCGCGGACGTGGCGCTCGTCTCCCACCTGCACGCCGACCATCTGCACGTGCCCTCGCTGGCGCGCCTTGCGCCGGGCACGCGCCTGCTGGTGCCCCGGGGCGCGCCGCGCGCCGTCCCCGGGCTGCGCCGGCTGCGGCATCTGCGGCTGAGCGAGATGGCGCCGGGGGACGAGACCACCGTCGGCGACGTGCGGATACGGGCCGTGCCCGCGCGCCACGACGGACGCCGGCTGCCGGTCGGACGGCACCACTCCCCCGCGCTCGGGTACGTCGTCGAGGGCGAGGCCCGGACGTACTTCGCCGGGGACACCGGCCTGTTCGACGACATGGCCAAGGAGGTCGGGCCGGTCGACGTGGCGCTGCTGCCGGTGGGCGGCTGGGGGCCGTACCTCGGCGAGGGGCACCTGGACGCGGGGCGCGCGGCCGAGGCGCTGGTCCGGCTGGCGCCGCGCACCGCGGTGCCTGTGCACTACGGCACGTACTGGCCGATCGGCATGGACGCCGTGCGCCCCCATGAATTCCATGCCCCCGGCGAGGAGTTCGTACGGCTCGCGGCGGAACGTGCGCCGGGAGTGGCGGTGCACCGGCTCGGGCACGGGGAGAGCGTGCGCCCGGAGGTCTCCCGGTGAAATGGTGGCTCGCCGCGACCGTGACGGTCGTGCCGACGGAGGCCACGCAGCAGGCCCTCGGCTATCCGTCGTTGTTCCTGCTGGTGCTGATCGGGGCGCTGGTGCCGGTGGTGCCGACGGGGGCGCTGGTGAGTACGGCGGCGGCGGTCGCCGTCCATCAGACGGTGCCGTTCGCGCTGGCGATGGTGTTCCTGACGGCGTCGCTCGCGGCGTTCTGCGGGGACGCGGCGCTGTACTGGCTGGGGCGGCGCGGGATGCGGTCGAAGAACGGCTCACGCTGGCTGGAGGCGATCCGCTCGCGGGCCCCCGAGGAGCGGCTGGAGCAGGCGCAGGACAAGCTCGCCCACCACGGCACGGCCGTACTGGTGCTGTCCCGGCTGGTGCCGGCGGGCCGGATACCGGTGATGCTGGCCTGTCTGATGGCGAAGTGGCCGCTGCGCCGCTTCATGCGGGGCAATCTCCCGGCTTGTCTGGCCTGGGCGGTGACCTACCAGCTGATCGGGATCCTCGGCGGCTCGCTGTTCCCCGAGCCGTGGGAGGGCGTGGTCGCCGCGGTCGCGCTGACCGTGGTGATCGGCGCGGCCCCGAGCCTGTGGCGCCGGGTCCGGGGAACCAGGGCCGCCTAGCCCGGGAGCCCTGCCCGTCCGGCGCCCGTGCCGGTCCGGCAATCGCGGGACGCCGGACCCGAGTCACACCGGTACCCGTGCCACTCCGGTACCCGTACGACCGTGCCACTCCGGTACTCGTGCCACTCCGGTACTCGTGCCACTCCGGTACCCGTGTCTGTCACTCCAGTACCCGTGCGCCTCCCACCGGCAGGTCCCACAGGTCGTCCCGGTCCAGCCCCGCCTTCTCCCAGGCAGCACGCACGCGCGTGAGGGGCTCCAGGACGGGCTCGGCGGACAGCACGAACGTGCCCCAGTGCATCGGGGCCATCCGCCGCGCCCCGAGGTCGAGAGTGGCGCGGACCGCCTCCTCCGGGTCGCAGTGGACGTCACTGAGCCACCAGCGGGGGTCGTAGGCGCCGATGGGCAGCAGGGCGAGGTCGATGCCGGGGTGGCGCTGTCCGATGCGGGAGAACCAGTGGCCGTAGCCGGTGTCCCCGGCGAAGTAGACGCGCTGTCCGTCGGGGGCGGTGAGCACCCAGCCGCCCCAGAGGGAGTGACAGGTGTCGGTGAGGGAGCGCTTGGACCAGTGGTGGGACGGCACGAAGTCGAAGCGGACGCCGGAGAGTTCGGCGGCCTCCCACCAGTCCAGCTCGGTGACCCGGGTGAACCGGCGGCGCAGGAACCAGCGTCCGAGCCCGGCCGGCACGAACACGGGTGTGTCGCGCGGGAGCCGGCGCAGCGTGGGGGCGTCGAGGTGGTCGTAGTGGTTGTGGCTGATGACGACGGCGTCGACGCGCGGAAGCTCCTCCCAGGGGACGCCCACGGGGGTGATCCGGGCCGGGGTGCCGAGGATACGGCGCGACCAGACCGGGTCGGTCAGGACGGTGAGGCCGCCGACGCTCACCACCCAACTGGCGTGGCCCGCCCAGGAGACGGCGATCGTACGGGCGTCCACCCGGGGCAGCGGGGCGGGCGCGAAGGGCAGCAGGGGAATGTCGGCGAGGCCGTCCCTGCCGGGACGCACGGAACCCTCACGGGCGAACCGGGCGAAGGCCTTGAGGTCGGGCAGCGGTGAGGTCAGCCGGTCGTGGAAGGTCCGCGGCCACACCCGCCGCTCCCCCGGTGGGCGGGGCTCGGCGAGCGGCGGGGCGGGGGGCGCGAGCGGGGACAGGGGGGCCGGGGACAGGGGGGCCGGGGACAGGGGGGCCGGGGACAGGGGAGCCGGGGACACGGGAGCCGGGGACACGGGAGCCGGGGACACGGGAGCCGGGGACACGGGAGCCGGGGACACGGGAGCCGGGGACACGGGAGCCGGGGACACGGGGGCCGGGGACACGGGAGCCGGGGCGTCGGCGTCCTCGGTGGTCACGGTGCCGGTGGTGGTCGACTCGGACTGCTGCGTCATCGAGGAGGCTCCCATCGCTGAGCGTCGTCACGGAGATCGTCGAAGACCGACCTCAAGAGCATCAACGCGCGTTGCACGTGTGGCAGTTCCAACGGTGCGGGTGACGTGAGGCATTCCGTGCGCTGCGCGTCCGTACCGTCCAGCAGCATGCCGGTGGACAGCCGGACGCGCAGTGCCCCGAGCTCGTCCCCGAAGCGGTGTCCGCCCGGCGCGGGCATCCCGAGCCGGGCGGAGAGGAAGTCCTCCAGGTCCTGTGCGTCGCCGACGCCGTGCGCGGCGAGCGCGGTGCGCAGCGGGCCGAGATCGACGTACAGGTGACGACCGGCCCGGGGCGGGAGGGCGAGGCCACCCGCGGCGACCACGGTGGCGTGCACCGCGTCCGCCACACGCGCGTGCAGACGTACGGCGGCGGCGACGCGTGCGGCGACCGGCTCGGGCTCGGCCAGGGCGTACGCGGCCGCGGCGGCGACCGGTGCGGCCACGCGCGCGCCGAGCGCGGTGAGGACATCGAGCACGCGCGCGTGCAGGTCGTCGCCGGTGGCCGAGTCGGGGAACCGGGCGACGGCCGCCGGCCAGCCGGTGGGCAGCAGCGCACCGGCGAGGTCGCTGACGACGGTGACCTGCTCGGGCAGCATCTCCGAGGGGCTGACCAGCACGGTGTCCTGCGGGGTGTGCAGCGTGTCGCGCCAGGTCTCGTCGCTGACCAGATGCAGGCCCTCGCCCGCGGCGGCCTCCACCGCCTCGTGGAGCACCTCGGGCGGCGCCACGGTCGCGGTGGGGTCGTCGGCGACGGACAGCACCAGCAGCCGCGGATCGCCGCCCTCGGCGCGCACCCGGCGCACGGTCTCCAGCAGGGCGTAGGGGTCCGGGACGCCGCCGCACTCGGCGGGCGTCGCCACATGGAAGACGGGCCTTCCCAACAGGCGTGCGTACGGCGCCCACCAGGCCGCGCAGGGCCGGGGCACCAGGACGTCGCCGCCGAGGGCCGCGGTCAGCGCGAGCAGCAGGGCGGGGGCGCCGGGCCCGGCCACGAGGCGTCCCGGCTCGGCGGGGGTCCCGCGCCGCTCCCAGTAGCCGCCGGCGGCGTCGAGGAGGGCGGGGCCGCCGCCGACCGGCTCGCTTTCCGCGCGGCCGGCGGCCCGGGCGAGTACCGAGACGAGTTCCGGCAGCACCGGCAGGCCGTCCGAGGGCAGCGGCGGGCCGTAGCGGACGGGCCCGTGGTCCTCCGCTCCCGTCCGCCGCATGTCGTCCTCCGCGCAGTCCGTCCCTGGTGCTCTGCCTGTTCCTGGTGCCCTGCCTCCGGTCCTGGTGCCGTGCCGGGTGTGGTGCCCGCGGCGCTGTGCCGTACCCGGTCGTCGGACGTCGTCGTGGACCGGGCGGGGTGTCACGTCCCGTACGGGGCCCGGCGGCCCTGCGGGGCCGGACGCTCGTACGGGGCCGATCGTGCCCCTGGGCTCTGAGTACCCCGTGGGACCTTCCCTCATGGCCGTCCCCGCGCGTTGCGCCGGTCACAGCGCGGGCCGGGCCGGCTCTCCGGCGGGTCAGACGCCGCCCTCGGGGTCCCGGCGGCACAGCCGGTGCACGGCGGCACCGAGCGCGCCGGCGATCAGCAGACCACCGGCGGCGAGCGCGGGCACGGAGTCGGTGAAGGCACCGCCCTCACCGGCCTGAACGCCGTGGCCGACGGTGGCGGGGGCGCAGCCGTCCTCGTGGGATTCGGTGACACGGGGCTGGGGCTCGGGCTCGGGCTCGGGCTCGGGCGGGGGGCACGGCTGGCCGGTGCGGCAGGTGTCGGTGTGCTCCGTGGAGGTGCCCTGCGCCGGCGGACACGGCCGGCCGGTGGCGCAGGACGCGGCGGACGCCGACCCGCACGGCTGCGGTGCGCCACGCGCGACGTCCAGGGTCGCGCTCCACGGCTTGCCCTGTCCGCCGGGCGCCGCCGGGCAGGTGCCGTCGACGGTCCAGGCGGCGTCGGGTCCGACCGCCTCCGGGCTCACCTCGAGGTCGGTGGCGGGCGCGATACGGGCGGTGCCCCGGTAGGCGGTCCCGGACTGGGCGCCGGCGGCGCCGGGGACCTTGGTCAGTTTGACGGTGCCCTCGGCGAAGGCCTGCGAGGTGGCGTCGAGGCTCTCGGGCGCGGTGGTGCCGAGGGGACCGCAGGAGACGGACACGGTGACGCTGCCGCCCGGGGCGACGCTGCCCGGGCTGACCTCCGCCGCCGGGTCCGCGAACGCCGCCGGACCGACGGCGACCAGGGCGGCGCCGGCCACGGCGAGGGCGGAGAGGATGTGGGCGGTGCGACGCATGGGACGGTTCCTTCGGCCGACGGCTGCGGGCGGGGCGTTGCCGCCCCACAGCCATCAGAGCCCGAGGACCCGCCGGCCGCGCGCGGCCGGACGCCATTGGCGGGACACAGACCACCAACCGGGTGACCGCCGACGCCTCCGGGCCGGCGTGCTCCTGCTACACCACGTCTGCTACACCACGTCCTTCAGAACCTGTTCCCGCAACCGATTGCAGCACCGGTTGATCAGCCGGGACACATGCATCTGTGAGATGCCCAGCCGCTCCGCGATCCGACTCTGCGTCATGTCCTCGAAGTACCTCATGTACAAGATCGCCCGCTCCCGCTCGGGCAGTGCGGCGAGCCGGGTCCTGACGGACTCCCGGTCGACGACCGTGCCCAGCGCCGGGTCCGCCGCCCCCAGCACCTCGCTCAGCGAGTAGCCGTCCTCGCTGCCCGGCAGCTCCGCGTCCAGCGACAGCGCGGTGTAGCTCTCCAGCGCCGCCATCCCGGTGCGGACGTCCTCCTCGCTGAGCTGCGCGCGCTCGGCGATCTCGGCGACGGTGGGCCGCCGCCCGGAGACGGTCTGGGCCAGTTCCTGGCTCGCGAAGCGCACCCGGTTGCGCAGTTCCTGGACGCGGCGCGGCACGTGCAGGGTCCACATGTGGTCGCGGAAGTGCCGCTTGATCTCACCGGTGACGGTGGGGACGGCGTAGCTCTCGAAAGCGTTTCCGAGTTCGGGGTCATAGCGGTCGACGGCCTTGACCAGGCCGAGCGCGGCGACCTGACGCAGGTCGTCGAAGGCCTCGCCGCGGCTGCGGAAGCGGCCGGCGAGACGGTCGGCCATGGGCAGCCAGGCCTCGACGATCTGGGAGCGGAGCGTGTCGCGCTGGGGCCCCGGGGGCAGGGTGGCGAGCCTGCGGAAGGCGTCGGCGGTGTCGGGGGCGTCGTCGTGCGGATGGCGCTTCGCGTTTGCTCTGTTCGGCATGGGGTGTGGCAACTCCCTTGGAAGTGCTCTGGGTTGGCCGGTCACCGGGGAAACGCGACAGCAGCCCGACCGGGCCGCCGGGGGTCGCGAAGTCGCGCCTCCCACGGACGTGCCTCCGGTCCGAAGCACTGTGGCGCGCCTGCCCCGGACTCCCCACGCCAAACACCCGTCCAGGTTTTCCGGCGGTCCCGGGGGTCACCCGGAACGGGACACGACCTTCACATCGCGTCCATGTCCCCTGCCCAGGAGGTCACTTCCATGAGCGTCAAGGTTTCCGACCATGTCCTTCAGCGGCTGCGGGAGTGGGGGGTGGAGCAGGTCTTCGGCTATCCCGGCGACGGCATCAACGGCCTGCTCGCCGCCTGGGGCCGGGCCGGCGACGAGCCGCGTTTCGTGCAGTCGCGGCACGAGGAGATGTCCGCGTTCCAGGCGGTCGGCTACGCCAAGTTCAGCGGCCGCCTCGGGGTGTGCGTGGCGACCTCGGGGCCGGGTGCGATCCACCTGCTCAACGGCCTGTACGACGCGAAGCTCGACCATGTGCCGGTGCTCGCGATCGTCGGCCAGACGCACCGTTCGGCGATGGGCGGCTCGTACCGGCAGGAGGTGGACCTGCACTCGCTGTTCAAGGACGTCGCCTCGGAGTTCGTGGAGACGGTGACGGTCCCCGAGCAGTTGCCGAACGTCCTGGACCGGGCGATCCGCACCGCGTACGCCCGCCGCTGCCCGACCGCGGTCATCATCCCCGGGGACGTGCAGGAGCTCGCCTACGCGGCGCCCACCCACGAGTTCAAGATGGTGCCGTCCAGTCCCGGCCTGAGCGGTGGGACGATGATCCCGTCGGAGGAGTCCCTGCGGCAGGCCGCCGACATCCTCAACTCCGGTGACAAGGTGGCGATCCTGGCCGGCCAGGGCGCCGCCGGGGCCCGGACCGAGGTCGAGCGGATCGCCGAAACGCTCGGCGCCGGCGTCGCGAAGGCGCTGCTCGGCAAGGACGTCCTGAGCGACGAACTCCCCTACGTCACCGGCTCGATCGGCCTGCTCGGCACCCGGCCGTCCTACGAGCTGATGCGCGACTGCGACACCCTGCTGACGATCGGCTCGTCCTTCCCTTACACGCAGTTCCTGCCCGAGTTCGGCAAGGCGCGGGGCGTGCAGATCGACATCGATCCGCACATGATCGGGATGCGCTACCCGTACGAGGTGAACCTCGTCGGCGACGCGCGGGAGACCCTGCGCCGGCTGATCCCGATGATCAGGGGCGAGGAACGCGGCCGGGAGTGGTTCGAAACCGTTTGTGACAACGTACGGCGCTGGGACGACGTGCTGGACCGGCGGGCGGGGCTGTCGGCCGACCCGATCAACCCGGAGCATGTGGCCCGCGCGCTGTCCCCGCTGCTCCCGCCCGACGCGATCGTCACCTCGGACTCGGGTTCGGTGGCGAACTGGTACGCCCGCCACGTCACGCTGCGCCCCGGCATGCGCGGCTCCCTCTCCGGCACGCTGGCGACGATGGGCTGCGGCGTGCCGTACGCGATCGGCGCGAAGTTCGCCCATCCGGACCGGCCGGTGATCGCGCTGGTCGGGGACGGGGCGATGCAGATGAACGGGCTCGCGGAGCTGATCACGGCCGCCAAGTACAAGGACCGCTGGCCGGACCCGCGGCTGGTCGTCGCGGTGTGGAACAACCGCGACCTGAACCAGGTGACGTGGGAGATGCGCGCCATGGGCGGCGCCCCGTCGTTCCTGCCCTCACAGGAGCTGCCGGACGTGCAGTACGCGGCGTTCGCCCGCTCCCTGGGGCTGACCGGGGTGCGGGTGGAGACGCCGGAGGACGTCGAGCGGGGCTGGCGTACGGCCCTGGAGGCGGACGGCCCCGCGGTCGTCGAGTTCCTCACCGACCCGGCCGTGCCGCCGGTCCCGCCGCACGCCACCTGGGAGCAGATCGAGGCCACGGTCGCCTCGGCCCTCAAGGGCGACGCCGACCGGGGCTCCATGATCAAACAGGGCTTCAGGGCGAAGATGCAGGAGTTCCTGCCGGGACGGCAGGAGAAGTAGCCCGGAGACCCCGTGTCGGCTCCCTGTGCTCGGGTACGCGGTGGCCACCGACGCCGACGAAGACCTGGAGGGAGCGACATGCAGCGAGGCAGCGACCGGCTGAGCGTGCACCGGGACGACGAGATGAAGCACGAACTGAAGGGCCTGCTGAGGTCCGGACACCCCACGCGGGTGGAGGAGTGGCACGACCCCGAACCGTCCGCCGAGGACGACCCCGACATCTGGGGCGGGCCGGTGGTGCCCGGGAGCTCCCGGGCGACGCTGGAGACCGTGCGGCTGGAGCTGGCGCGGACCCTGGGACGGAGTTCCTTCCCCGCGGGCGCGGGCGCGCTGGCCGTGGGCCTGCGTCGCAAGAACGCGCCGGACGCGCTGGTGGAAGCGGTGCGGCAACTGCCGGGCAAGGACCGCTACGCCAATGCCCAGGAGCTGGCCGAGGCGCTGGTCGGGAACGGCCGGTGACGGCGCGGGACCCGTCCGGCGAGATCGGGCCCGCTGACGTAAGGGCGGTAAGGGCTGTAAGGGCCGTAAGGACACGGAAAGGACGTTGACCCTCATGCGCATCGCGTTTCTGACGGCACCCGAGGGCGTCGAGCAGGTCGAACTCACCGACCCCTGGCAGGCGGCGGTGGACGCGGGCCACGAGCCCGTTCTGGTGTCGACCGGGTCCGGCGAGATCCAGGCGTTCCACCATCTCGACAAGGCGGACACGTTCCGGGTGGACGAGGTCGTCGGTGAGGTGTCCGCGGAGTCCTTCGGCGGGCTGGTCCTGCCGGGCGGCGTCGCGAACCCCGACTTCCTGCGCACCGACGGCAAGGCCGTGGCGTTCGTCAAGGACTTCTTCGAGCAGGGCCGCCCGGTCGCCGCGATCTGCCACGCCCCGTGGACCCTCGTCGAGGCGGACGTCGTACGGGGCCGTGTGCTGACCTCGTGGCCGAGCCTCGCGACGGATCTGCGCAACGCGGGCGCCACCTGGGTCGACGAGCAGGTGAGGATCTGCGACCACGGCCCCAACAAGCTCGTCACCAGCCGCAAGCCGGACGATCTCAAGGCCTTCTGCGAGGCGTTCCTGGACGTGTTCACACAGGAAGCGCGCTGACCGCCGGTCGGCGGTCGGTCGTCGGCGGTCGGCGGTCGGCGGTCGGCGGTCGGCGGTCGGCGGTCGGCGGTCGGCGGTCGGCGGTCGGCGGTCGGCGGTCGGCGGTCGGCGGTCGGCGGTCGGCGGTCGGCGGTCGGCGGGACACTGTAGACAGTCTGCGGCCGACCGGCCCCACACAGACATCGCAGAACACCGCACGAGAATGCAAGAGACCGCGAGAGACCGCGAAGGATTAGCGGTCGGACGGCTCCGGTGGGCTCAGGCCCCGCCGGGGCCGCTCGTCGTTCCCGGGCCCCACTTGCCGACCGGAGTGCCCGTGGCCGGAGCCTGATGCGAGCGGACCCCTTCGGCTCCGACGGCCCGCTCCCTCGCCCCGTCCCGGGTACGGCCCGGGGAGACGAAGCGGCGCGGGTTACGGCGCAGGTACTCGCCCTCCAGCTGGGCCATGCGGCCGTTGTGGGCGCGCAGGGCGTCGTTCGAGCCGTACAGCAGGGTGTCGTGGCGCGTGCGGTGGATCGTCTCCAGCTCTTTCATCAGCTGCTGGTCGTCCAGCCGGTCCGGGTCGACTCCGGTCATGGTCATGCCCCGCTCGTCGTGTTCGTCCATGCGGTTCGGGTACCCACCCGGGAGCACGTCTCCGCTTCCACTGTACGAACATTCCGGTCCTCGGGCCTCCGTGCGGGCCGGCTCCCTACCTGGCCCGCTCCACGCGCCGCTCGTCCCACACCGGCTCCGCGGTCTCCCGGACCCGGCCGTCGCTGCCGAAGACCAGGTAACGGTCGAAGGAACGGGCGAACCAGCGGTCGTGGGTGACGGCGAGGACCGTACCGTCGAAGGCCTCGAGGCCCTCCTGGAGGGCCTCGGCGGACTCCAGGTCGAGGTTGTCGGTCGGCTCGTCGAGGAGCAGCGCCGTGACGCCCTGGAGTTCCAGCAGCAGGATCTGGAAGCGGGCCTGCTGGCCGCCGGAGAGCCGGTCGAAGGTCTGTTCGGCCTGCTGGGTCAGCTCGTAGCGGCGCAGCCGGGACATGGCCGCGCCCCGGTCCTGGGAGTGTTCGCTCCACAGGATGTCCAGGAGGGTGCGGCCCAGCAGCTCGGGGTGGGCGTGGGTCTGGGCGAAGTGCCCGGGCACCACGCGCGCGCCGAGCTTCCACTCCCCCGTGTGCGCCACGGTGTCGCCGGCCAGCAGCCGCAGGAAGTGCGACTTGCCCGAGCCGTTGGAGCCGAGGACCGCGACCCGCTCGCCGTAGAAGACCTCCAGGTCGAACGGCTTCATCAGACCGGTGAGCTCGAGTCCCTTGCAGGTGACCGCCCTCACGCCCGTACGGCCGCCCTTGAGGCGCATCGTGATGTCCTGCTCGCGGGGCGGCTCCGGCGGCGGGCCGGCCTCCTCGAACTTGCGCAGCCGGGTCTGGGCGGCCTGGTAGCGGGAGGCCAACTCATGGCTGATGGAGGCGGCCTGACGGAGGCTCAGGACCAGCTTCTTCAGCTGGGCGTGCTTCTCGTCCCAGCGGCGGCGCAGCTCCTCGAAGCGGGCGAAGCGTTCGCGGCGGGCCTCGTGGTAGGTGGCGAAGCCGCCGCCGTGCACCCAGGCGTCGGCCCCGGCCGGGCCGGGCTCGACGGAGACGATCTTCTCGGCGGCGCGGGAGAGGAGTTCGCGGTCGTGGGAGACGAAGAGGACCGTCTTGCGGGTCTCCTTCAGCCGTTCCTCCAGCCACCGCTTGCCGGGCACGTCGAGATAGTTGTCCGGCTCGTCGAGCAGCAGCACCTCGTCGTTGCCGCGCAGCAGCGCCTCCAGCACGAGCCGCTTCTGCTCGCCGCCGGAGAGGGTGCGTACGAGGCGGAACTGGGCCTTGTCGTAGGGGACGCCGAGCGCGGCCGTGGTGCACATGTCCCAGAGCGTCTCGGCCTCGTACCCGCGCACCTCGGCCCAGTCGGAGAGGGCCTGCGCGTACTGGAGCTGCGCGGCCTCGTCGTCGACGGTCATGAGCGCGTGCTCGGCCTTGTCGACGGCCTGCGCGACCTCACGGATACGGGGCGTGGCCACGGACACCAGCAGGTCGCGGACGGTCGTCTCGTCCCGCACGGAGCCCACGAACTGGCGCATCACGCCGAGACCGCCGGACACGGTGACGGTCCCGCCGTGCGGTTTCAGCTCGGCCGAGATCAGCCTCAGCAGGGTCGTCTTGCCGGCGCCGTTGGGTCCGACCAGCGCCACCACGGCCCCTTCGCCCACCCGGAAGGAAACGTCGCCGAGCAACGCCCTCCCGTCGGGGAGGTAGTACTCGAGGTGCGCGGCTTCCAGGTGTCCCATGAGGACGCATTCTGCGGGCCGTCCACGGGATGCGGCAAACCGTTATGCACGGCGGCCGGGAAAGGAGCGCCGTCGCCCGTCAGCCGCCGGCCCCCGCCACCGGCTGCCCCGCCGGGCCGCCCTCCCCTGCGGGCACGACCGTCGCTCCCGCCCAGGACAGGGCCTTCCAGCCGTCGGCCGGGGAGCCCTCGAGGATGACGGTGCCGGTGTTGGCGAGGCGGTTGGCCGCGGCGAAGGGCACGTCGACGTTGTCGGCGCGGGTGGCCGCCCAGCCGCGGATCGCGGCGCCGTGGCTGACCATCGCGACGGTCCCGGCGCCGCTCGCCGCGGCCTCGGCGACCACGGCGTCGTACCGCGCCAGGAACTCGGTGCCGCTCTCGCCGCCCGGCATGCGCAGCTCGACGTCGCCCGCCGCCCAGGCGAACACCGTGCGCAGGTAGATCTCGCCGTGCTCCGAGTTGCCGGACGCCATCTCCAGGTCGCCCGCGGAGATCTCCCGGATGCCGTCGCGGACGAGGACGTCGAGGTCGCGGGCGGCGGCCAGCGGGGCGGCGGTGAGCTGGGTGCGTACGAGAGTCGAGGCGTAGAGGGCCTCGATGTCCTCGCCGGCGAGGGCCTGCGGCAGGGCGGCGGCCTGCTGTGCGCCGAGTTCGGTGAGGCCGGGGCCGGGGACGGCGGTGTCGAGCAGGTAGTCCACGTTCGTGGGGGTCTGGCCGTGGCGGACGAGCAGCAGTCGCATGCAGTGACCCTCCGGTGTCGAAAGCCGCCCCCGCACAAGAAACGGCCACTTCAGGGTACCCGCAGCGCATGATGCCCGATGTCGATCTCACCGTCCTGAAACCCGGCCGCCACGGCCTGCGCGATCTGTTTCTCGCCCTCGACGACCAGGTGTTCGCGTTCGCCGCCGAGCGGCACTGGCCGGCCGCCGAGCCGGTCCTGCCGCGACTGAGCCGCGGCGCGAACCACGGCGTGCTCTGGTTCGCGACGGCGGCGGCCCTCGCCGTGTCCGGCACGCCCCGGGCCCGTCGCGCCGCCGCGCGCGGGCTGACCTCCCTCGGCCTGGCCTCCCTCACCATCAACACCCTCGGCAAGCGCTCGGTGCGCCGGTCCCGGCCCGTGCTGGACGCGGTGCCGCTGGGTCGGCGACTGAAGCGGCAGCCGATCACCACCTCCTTCCCGTCCGGTCACTCCGCTTCGGCGGCGGCTTTCGCGGCCGGGGTCGCCCTGGAGTCGCCTGCGTGGGGCGCGGTGGTGGCGCCGGTCGCGTTCTCGGTGGCGATGTCCCGGGTGTACACGGGCGTCCACTTCCCGAGCGACGTGCTCGCGGGCGCGGCACTGGGCGTCGGCGCCGCGTTCGCCGTCCGGCACGCCGCGCGCCTCCGACGGCGAAATCACCCGGGCAAGAAAGAGGACTGACGCATCGTCAGCTCATATCGCAAGACGAATGGTCTCATCATCCGGGCATCGGCGTACGGTGAGGGAACCGGGGACCCGGTTCGTCGAGAAGGGGTAGAGCCATGCCGAAAGCGCAGGAGACGGCCGTCTACACGCACGGACACCACGAGTCGGTGCTGCGTTCGCACACCTGGCGGACCGCCGCCAACTCCGCGGCCTACCTGCTCGGTTCACTGAAGCCCCACATGAAGATCCTGGACATCGGCTGCGGTCCGGGCACCATCACCGCCGACCTGGCCGCCCTGGTCCCCGACGGACACGTCACCGGCGTCGACCACGCGCCGGGGATCCTGGAGCAGGCACGGGCCACGGCCGCCGAGCGGGGTCTGACCAACATCGACTTCGCGGTCGCCGACGTGCACGCCCTGGCCTACCCGGACGACACCTTCTGCGTCGTCCACGCCCACCAGGTGCTCCAGCACGTGGGCGACCCGGTGCAGGCGCTGCGCGAGATGCTGCGGGTGACGAAGCCGGGCGGCTACGTCGCGGTCCGCGACTCGGACTACGCGGCGATGACCTGGCACCCCGCCTCGTCCGGGATGGACGACTGGCTGGACCTGTACCGCCGGGTGGCCCGGGCCAACGGCGGCGAACCGGACGCCGGGCGCCGGCTGAAGTCCTGGGCGCTGACCGCGGGGTTCACCGACATCACGGCGACCTCCGCCACCTGGACCTTCAGCACCGCCGAGGAGCGGGCCTGGTGGAGCGGCCTGTGGGCCGACCGCACGGTGGCCTCGGCGTACGCGGAGCGCGCCACGCAGGGCGGGCACGCCACGGCGGAGGAACTGCGCGAGGTGTCGGAGGCCTGGCGGGAGTGGGGGCGGCGGGAGGACGGCTGGTTCAGCGTCCTGCACGCGGAGATCCTGTGCCGAAAGGCCATCTGATCCACGGACGCATCACGCGGAATCACGCGTCAATCACGCACGCATAACGCACGCATCACGAATTTGCGCACGCACGAAGGATCTGCGGACAACTCGCGGACGATTCGCGGACGACTCGAAAATGAAGCGCGAATGATTCCTGGAATCCGGGAAACCCGCATTGCAGGAGGTTGACACTATGGTTCCCGTTCTGCTGGTTCTGCTGCTGGTGCTGATTCTTTTCGGCGCCGGATTCGCGGTGAAGTTGCTCTGGTGGATCGCACTCGCGGTTCTCGTCCTCTGGCTGCTCGGATTCCTGGCTCGCGGAACCACTTCCGCGGGAGGCAGGGGTCGCTGGTACCGGTGGTGAACTGAGGCGGCGAAGCAACACCGGCTTCCCCGGGTGTGAGCGACTCACTCCCGGGGAAGCAGCGGTCCCAACGGCCCGAGGTCCAGATTCAGGTCCTCGGGCCGCAGTCCGTAGCGTTCGCGCAACTCGGTCATGCGGTCGTCGAGCAACATCAGGGTGAGCCCGATCCGCTCCTCCTGCTCCTCGTCCAGATCGCCCGTGTCGAAGCGGCGCAGCGCCTGCCGTTCCATCAGCTGGCGCAGCAGCTCCACGACGGTCAGGACGAGTTTCACCAGATCTCGCTCGACGGTGTCGGGCTCGAGGTCGAGATGGTTTCGGCGTTCGGTCACAGCGACTCCCCCCATGGCGACGGTACTTGCTCGTTGACCGAGCTGATCAGCGCGTTGAGGTCGATGCGGACGAGGTCGACGTCCGCGATGCGCAGCGTGATGTCGCCCGTGATGACGACCCCGCCGGCCAGCAGCCGGTCGAGCAGGTCGACGAGGGCGACCTCACGGCGCTCCACCACTGTCATGCGTCCTCCCTCGGCTCACCGGCGGACTCCACGAAGGAATAGGCCGCCCATGGCCCCGTGAGTTCCACACGCATTCCGGATTCCTCCCCCTTGGTGCGGTCCACCATTTCCACGAATTCCTCGGACTCCGCGCGCGGAACGAGATAGGCGGCGTTCAGCACATTCTGTCCGGACGCCTTGGAAAGGGCGGAGTTCTGCGGCGGATGGAGGCGGGCGTCGTCGGCATGCGCGGACAACTTCTCGTGGAGACTTCCGGCGAACCGCTCGGCACGCTGCCAGGTGTCGTCGTGGGCCCGGGCCTTCGTGCGCCGCTGCATCAGGTAGTCCCGGCCCGAGGCGGGCTTCGTCACCGCCTGCTCGGCCTGCGCCTCGGGCTCGACATACACCTTCACCCCCCACTCGACCCGCCCCGCGAGCCGGTCGAGGACGCGCCGGAAGTCCTCCTCGCGCTCCTCCATCATCACGCGGACGCCACTGTCGTCCCGGAACACCGTGGCGAGCCGGAGCGGCAGCGGGGTGGTGACGGCCGTGAGGGCGTCGATCACCTGCTGATGGGCGCGGGCGGTCTCCGTCAGCCAGTCCAGGTCCTCCAGACGGCGGCGGAGCGGCTCCTCGGCGAAGTCCCGCTCCGGAACATGGCTGACCACGGCGATCAGGCCGCGGTGGGTGAGCAGTCTGGGCGGATCGCCCGCCACCCCCGACAGGGCGGTCTGGAGGGGCGCGCCGAGGGGGTGGCAGACGGCGTACACGTAACGCAGTCCGGTCATGGTGACTCCTCTCGGACGTCCTTCGGGGCACGGCCCTCACTCGGGGTGCGGCCCTCCTTCGGTGCACGGCCCGCCCTCGGGGCGCGGGTCTCCCTCGGGGAGCGGCTCTCCCTCGGGGCAGCACGGCCCTCCTTCAGGGCACGGGTCTCCTTCGGGGCGCGGCTCAGCTCCAGTTCCTCCAGCCGGGCCAGCCGCTCTCGCAACTCGGCGTTCTCACGCGACAGTTCGTTGCGGCGGGCGCCGGAGGAAAGAGCCGGGTCGTCCTCCCACCAGTCGATGCCCATCTCCTTGGCCTTGTCGACGGAGGCGACGATGAGGCGGAGCTTGATGGTGAGCAGTTCGATGTCGAGCAGGTTGATCCGGATGTCGCCCGCGATGACGATGCCCTTGTCGAGGACGCGTTCCAGGATGTCGGCGAGGTTGGCTCCGCCGCTCTGGCCGTACGGCTCCGGCATCCGGCTCGGCATGCTCATCGCCGGGTCCTGCCCTTGCCTCGCGCGTCCTCGGCCCGGGGCTCCTCCTCGGGCTCCTCCTCGGGCTCCTCCTCGTCGTACTCCTCGTACTCGTCCTCGGCGGCCGCCGGCTCGCCCTCCTCGGCTTCGTCCTCCTCCTCGTACTCGCCCTCGGGCTCCGCTTCCTCGTCCTCGACTTCCTCGTCCTCGGCGTACGGGCCCTCGTCCTCGTACTCCTCATCGTCCTCCGGGGCGGTGTCCTCGGCATCCCGCGCCTCGGCGCCCTCCTCGGGCTCGCCGTTCTCCTCGTTCTCCTCGTTCTCCTCGTCCTCCTGGGCGACCGCGTCCTCGTGGGAGGTGACGACCTCGCCGTCGCGGATCTCACCGCGCCAGCTGTCCTCCGCCTCCCCCTTGATAGTGATGAAGCGGGCGAAGTTCTTCAGGTCGAGGCGGGCGCGGCGGCCCTGGGCGCGCCAGATGTTGCCGGTCTTCTCGAACAGACCCGTCGGGTAGTACTCGATGATCAGCAGGATCCGGGTGAGGTTCTCGCCGAGCTCGTGGAAGGAGACGACGCCCTTCGTCGTGCCCTTGGCGCCCTCCGACGTCCAGGCGATCCGGTCGTCCGGCACCTGTTCGGTGGTCTTCGCCTTCCAGCTGCGGTTGGACCAGAAGACCTTCGCCTGCCAGTCGCTGGTGGTGTCGTCGGCGCGGTTCGCGCTCTTGACGCCCTTGGCGAAGGTGCTGAAGTCCTGGTACTGCGTCCACTGGTCGTAGGCGGTGCGCAGCGGCACGCCGACGTCGATCGTCTCCATGATCACGGTCGGCTTCTTGCCCGCGCTCTTCTTGCCCTTGCCGCCCTTGCCGCCGAGGCTCTTGAACGCGCCGGTCACCTTGTCCTTGGCCCGCGAGGCGCCGAGCTCCAGCGCGGTGCGCAGCGGTCCCTTGCCCTCGGCGACCTTCTTGCCGCCCTCGAGGGCGAGTTTGGCGAAGCCCGGACTGTTGCCCTCGGCGATGTCGTTGAGTTTGGCCGTGGTGTCGCCGAGCTTGTGGCCGACGCCGGACAGCAGGCGCGTGGCCTGCGCGGCGAGGTACTCCTGTACCTCTTCCTTGAGCCGGTCGGCGGCCTCGCTGTGAGCGATGCCGGAGAGCGGGTTGCCGCCTGCCGCCTTGCCGGCGGTGTCAGCCGCGGACGTCGCGGACTTGGCGGATCCGAGGGTCTCGGTCATCGGTCACCGCCTCCCTTCGGCCGCCGGGCCCGGGATGCGGTACCCGAGGCGGTCTTCGCTGCGGTTCTCGTGCCCGTCTTCCCGGCCGACGCGGTCTTCTTCGCGGCCGGCGTGCGGGCCGGGGCCTTCTTGGCGGGCGCCTTCTTCGCGGGGGCCTTCTTGGCCGTCTTCTTCGCCGGCGCCTTCTTCGCCGGCGCCTTCTTCGCCGCCGTCTTCCTCGGCGGTTCCTCTTCTTCCTCTTCTTCCTCGTCCTCGTCGTCCGCAGCAGCGTCCTGCGGCTCCTCGTCCTCCTCGTCCTCCTCGTCCGCAGCAGCGTCCTGCGGCTCCTCGTCCTCCTCCTCGGCGTCCTGCGGCTCCTCGTACTCCTCGTCCGCCTCGTCTTCCGCCTCGTCGTCCGCGTCCTCGCCGGGCACGATGCCCTCGAGCTGGTCGCGCACCTCGGCGGTGCGGCCGTGCAGCCGGTCCGCGAGGGCGTCGATCTGCCGCTCGACCATGGCGCCGGAGGCGGCCTTGCCGACCCCTCGCAGGTCCTGGCGCAGCTGGTCCCCGATCTCCTTGAACTGCGGGTTGTCCCGCAGCTGCTGGGAGACCAGGTCCGCGATGCCCTTGGGGGTCAGGTTCATCCGCTTGCCGGCCACCAAGGAGCCGACGGCGAAAGCCAGTTTCAGCTTCTTGGTACGTCCGAGGAGATACCCGGCCCCGACCGCGAGGCCCAATGCCGTTCGGTTCATCCTGTCCACCCGTTGTCCGTTCCCGCGCTTCTGCGCGTCGCGCTCTCCAGCCGGTCCAGGAGTTCGTCCTCCTGCTCGTCGAACTCCTCCTCCGTGATCTCGCCGGCGTCCAACCGCTCTTCCAGACGCGCGAGTTCGGTCCGGACCGTGGCGGGGTCGTAGTAGATCCGCTCGGCCTCCCGGACCACCTGTTCGATCACCCAGCCGCTGCCGCGCACCGGGGCGAACGGCAGCAGCAGCACCTCTGAGATGAGTCCCATGGCACACCTACTCCGTGCTGGTGCCCGCCGGTGCGGCCGGACCCGGCTCGACGAAGCTGTACGGCGGCAGCGGCCCGTTGACACGCAGTTCGAGGTGCGGACGGCCCTTGCGCAGGTCCTCCGCGGCCTCCAGGAACCGGGCCGCCGAGTCGCGGTCCACCAGGAACGAGACGTTGACCAGCCAGCCCGTGGACTCGGGGCCCACGCTGGTGGCCGCGGCCAGCGGCTGGAGGCTCTGCTGCACCTCGGCAGCGTCCTCGGCCTCCTTGGCCTTGACCGCGGCGGCCACCATCTCGCCGAGCTGGATCTTCTGGTCGTAACTGCCGCCGCCCGACTGCCGGTTGGCCTCCGCGAGGCCGCGCAGTTCGGGACTCTCGGCCATCACCTGATGCAGGACGGCCTCCTCCACGTGCGAGGCCTTGATGTTGTACTCGACCCTGCCTTCGAGGGCCCGCAGGCGCTCCTCGTAGTGCTCGGCGCGCTCGGCGAGGACCCCGGTGACGGAACTGTCGTCGGGGGCGACACTGCCGAACCGCATGGGCAGCACACAGCCGTCGGCGCCCGCCTCGGCGAGCACGGTCTGGTGGGCGAGCAGCTCCCTGCGCTTGGGCCGCAGCCCGTCGGGGGCGTCGCTGACGATCGCCGCCAGTGTGCCCTCCTTCAGGACGCGCACCGGCAGGGGAGGATCGCCGACGCCGGCCAGGGCGTCCGGAAGGTCGGCGTGCGAGCTCGCGACAATGCCGTACACGTACGTGCTCACTCCTGCTCCTCCTTCCTGCGCGCGGTGGTGCTCTTGCGCGCCCGCGGCCTGGACTCCCGCTCCTGCGGCGAGCCCTCGTCACGGGACTGCTTGAAGGCGTCGGAGATGGTCTCCGCGGCGCCGGACAGCGCGCCCTTGGACTTGCCGCGCGCGCCGGACTCGGTGATCTCGCCGACCAGGTCGGGCAGGCCCGGGCTCTTGCGCGGCCCCGCCTCCAGGTCCAGCCGGTTGCACGCCTCGGCGAAGCGCAGATAGGTGTCGACGCTGGCCACCACGACCCGTACGTCGATCTTGAGGATCTCGATACCGACCAGGGAGACCCGTATGAACGCGTCGATGACGAGACCCCTGTCGAGGACGAGCTCCAGCACGTCGTAAAGACCGCTGGAGCCGCCTCCGCCACCGGACTGCTGTGCCGGGACTACGGTCATGCCGACCGCACCTCCTTGCCTCGTGAATGTTGTCGGGACGTTCTCTTTCGCCGAGCGGCCTACCGGCCGCCGGACCTCTGCGAATCGGCCCGTCCGCGTTCGTAACGACGAACGCGCCGGTAGCCGGTGAGCCCGCCCTCCTGGTCGAGCTCCACCTGGTAGGTCGCCATCAGGCTCATCGTGTCGGGCACCCTCTCGAGCTCCATGACCTCGACCTCCAACTGCCAGCCGCCCTCCGTCTGCGCGAAGGACGAGGCGCCCTCGACCGCCATGCCGGTCAGCTCTCCGAGCTGGGAGCAGGCGTGGCGCAGCACCTCCATGGGGCTCGGCCGGTCGTCCGCCACGTCGTCCTTTCCTTCCCTGCTCGTCGAAGTCCCCGAAGTCTCCGGAGTCCGTGAACTTTGAGAATTGCGTGATTCAGGTGATTCGCGTGTGTTATGTGAAGTGCGTGATGTATGTGACTGTGATGTGCTTTTTGTGTTCACCATGGCCACCTCTTCTTCCGGGTGGCCCAAAGGCTCTTGGCCAAACCTTCACGTGGCCCGGAGTGCGTCGAGCCGGCGCCGGGCCGGGCCCAGGGCGCGTCCGCGGCCCGTCAGCGCCGACCAGGGCCGGGCGTGGGCCTGCTCGGCGGCGTCGGCGATGGTCCAGCGCCGCGGGCCGAGCTCCGGATCGTGCAGCTGCTCCCAGGTGAGGGGCGTGGCGACGGGCGCCCCGGGCAGCGCGCGGACCGCGAAGGGGGCGACGGCGGTCTGCGCGTAGCCGTTGCGCTGCACGTCCAGGTAGAGCCGGTCGCCGCGGTCCTTCTTGCGGGCGGCCGTGGTCAGCCGGTCGGGGTGCTCCGCGACGAGCAGCTCGGCGGCGTCCCGGGCGAATCCGCGCACCGCGTCGAAGTCCTCGTGCCCGTCGACCGGGACCACGACGTGCAGTCCGCGCGAGCCCGTCGTCATCAGGGCCGAAGGCAGCCGCAGCTGATCGAGGAGCTCGCCGAGCCATTCGGCGGCCTCCCGGACGGCGGCGAAGCCGGAGCCGTCGGCCGGGTCGAGGTCGAAGACCATCAGGTCCGGACGGTCGACCCGGCCGACCCGCGACAGCCAGCGGTGCAGGGTGAGACACGCCTGGTCGGCGAGGTGGGCGAGGGTGGCGGAGTCGTCGCAGACCGTGTGGCGGACGGTGCCGTCCTCCTTGGCCACCTCGGCCCGCGTGATCCACTCCGGATAGTGCTCGGGGGTGTTCTTCTGCATGAAGCGGGGCCCGTCGATCCCGTCCGGATGCCGTTCCAGCATCAGCGGACGGCCGCGCAGCTGCGGAACCATGAACGCGGCGACCGACCGGTAGTACGCGACGAGGTCGCCCTTCGTGTAACTCTTCGCCTCCTCGCCGCCCGGGAAGAGCACCTTGTCCGGCCGGTGGACCTCGACGCTACGGCGGCCCACCCGCACCTTCCGTACGTCGTCACCGCTCACGGCGCGATCGCCTGCTCCACCAGCAGCCGGGCGGACGCGGCGATCGACTCGGCGTCGATGCCCGCGGCGTGCAGCTGCTCGGCCGGGCTCGCCGAGCCGGGCATCGTCCGGACGGCGAGCCGCACCAGCCGGGGCACCGGCCGCCCGTCGAGGAAGGCGTCGAGGACCGCGTCCCCGAGGCCGCCCTGCTCGTGGTGGTCCTCCACGCTCAGCAGCAGGCCGGTCTCCTCGGCGGCCCGCCGCAGCGTGGCCCGGTCGACGGGCTTGACCGAGTACAGGTCGATCACCCGGACCGCGATGCCCTCGCCGTCGAGCGCCTCGGCGGCCTTCAGCGCCTCGTGCACGGTGACGCCGGCCGCGACGATCGTCAGCCGGTCCCGGTCGGAGGAGCGCAGCACCTTGCTGCCGCCGACGGGGAACTCCTCGTCCGGCCCGTAGAGCACCGGGTCGGCGCCGCGTGAGGTGCGCAGATAGCGGACGCCGTCCAGGCCGGCCATGGCGGTGACGAGCCGGGCGGTCTGGTGGGGGTCGCAGGGGTACAGCACGGTCGAGCCGTGCACGGCCCGGAACATCGCCAGATCCTCCAGGCCCATCTGCGAGGGCCCGTCCTGTCCGATGGCTACCCCCGCGTGCGAGCCGACGAGATTGATGCCGGCCCCGCTGACCGCGGCCATCCGGACGAAGTCGTGGGCCCGGGTCAGGAAGGCCGCGAACGTCGAGGCGTACGGCACCCAGCCGCGCGTCGCGAGGCCTACCGCGGCGGCGACGAGCTGCTGTTCGGCGATGTAGCACTCGAAGAACCGGTCGGGGTGCTCCTTGGCGAAGGCCTCGGCGCGGGTGGAGTCGCTCACCTCGCCGTCGAGGGCGACGATGTCCTCGCGGGCGGAGCCGAGGGCGGCGAGGGCCTTGCCGTAGGCGTCCCGGGTCGCCACGCCCTTCTCGCGGTCCTCCCCGTCCCAGCGGGGCAGCACGAGAGGCCCGGTCGGGACGGAGTGCAGCATGCGGGCGTCGGTCGGCTCGTGCACGTGGACCCGCAGGTCACGGATGCCGCCCAGTTCCTCGATCGCCTCGTCGGCGTCGGGCAGCGGCTTGCCGTGCAGGCCCTCGCGGTCCTCGACGGACCGGACGCCCTTGCCCTTGAGGGTGCGGGCGAGGATCGCGGTGGGCTGCCCCAGGGTGGAGGCCGCCTCGCCGTAGGCGCGGTCGACGGCGTCCACGTCGTGTCCGTCGATCTCGATCGTGTGCCAGCCGAAGGCCTGGAAGCGGCGGGCGTAGGCGCCGAGGTCGTGGCCGTGCCGGGTGGGGCCGCGCTGACCGAGCCGGTTGACGTCGACGATCACCGTGAGGTTGTCGAGGTGCTCGTGGCCCGCGTGCTCGGCGGCCTCCCACACCGAGCCCTCGGCGATCTCGCTGTCCCCGCACAGCACCCATACGCGGTATCCGATGCGGTCCAGCCGCTCCCCGGCCAGCGCGATGCCGACGCCCACCGGAAGGCCCTGGCCGAGCGAGCCGGTGGCCGTCTCGACCCACGGCAGCCGCTGCGGGGTGGGGTGTCCCTCGAGCCGGCTGCCGAGTTCGCGGAAGGTCAGGAGCTCCTCGTCGTCGATGGCCCCGGCGGCCTTGTAGGCCGAGTACAGCAGGGGGGAGGCATGGCCCTTCGAGAGGACGAAGCGGTCGTTGCCCGGGTGCGCCGGGCGGTCGAAGTCGTAGCGGAAGTGGTTCGCGAGCAGTACGGCCATCAGGTCCGCGGCCGACATCGAGGACGTCGGATGCCCGGACCCCGCCGCGGCGGCGGCACGCACACTGTCGACCCGCAACTGCTGTCCGAGTTCGGTGAGTTCGGCGGTGTCCATCTGGCTACTGATCTCCTTTCGCGTCGCGGGCGTCGCCGCGCTCGACGGGGTTGGGGACGGGCTCGTTCCCGGCGGTCCCGTCCTTCCGCGCGGTCGCCGGTCCGGAGCCGTGCCGCCCCACCTCGGGCGTCGGCGAGTCGATCGACTGGGAACCCTCCTCCGGCGACGACTGCCCCACACGGGAGCCGCTCTCACCGCCCGAATGCCGTCCCACCTCGGGTGTCGGCGAGGTGATCGACTGGGAGTCGTCCTCCGGGGAGGGGTGCTTTTCGCCGGACCCGCCGGTCGCCTTGTTCACGTCCTTCACGTCCTTCACGTCCTTCACGTCGTTCCCCTCATTCCTGTCGTCCGCGTTCTTGCCGTACGCGTTCTTGTCGTCCGTGCCGTCCGCGTCGTCCGGGGCGTTCACGTCCTCCTCGGTGGCCGCGCCGGGGCCGGAAGCCGCCGACTCGCGCTTGTGGTCTCCCGGTACCCGTGCCAGTTCCGGTGACGCCGTGTCCAGCGGTACCGACCAGGACCTGACCAGGCCCAACTGGACGTCCTGGCGCGGGAGTACGGCGTCCAGCAGCCAGTCGGCGGCGACGCGCACGCGATTGCCGGGCATGGCGGCGAGATGGTAGCCACGGGCGACGGCGCCGGCCGCGGGGCCGGACAGGTGGACGCCGAGCGGATTGGCGGCGGCCTGCACCCCGCCCAGGTCCACGACGAACCCCATGTCCTTGTGCCGGTAAGGCCGCAGCCCGGCCCTGCCGCCGCCCTCGCCGAGCGAGGCGGCGACGTTCTGCCCGGCCACCTTGCCCTGCCGCCACGCGTGCTGCGCGGTCATCGGCGTGTACTCCCCGGGCCTCTCCAGATCCGGTACGGCGGCCGCGTCGCCGCACGCGAACACCTCGGGCCTGCCCGGCACCTGAAGCGTCGGTTCGACGAGCAGCCGCCCGCGTTCCATGGGCAGCCCGAGCGACTCCGCCAGGGGATCGGGCCGTACGCCCACGCACCACGCCAGGGTGCGGGTGTCGACGAACTCGCCGTCGGTCAGCAGGACTCCGTCGCGGGTGGCCTCCTTGACGGAGGTTCCCATGCGCACCTCGACACCCCGTTCGCGCAGCACCCGGTCGGCAGTGCGGGAGAGCCGTTCGTCCAGTTCGGGCAGGACGCGCGACGCGACGTCGAGAAGCAGCCAGCGCGGCCGCATGCCCCGACGCAGGGGGTGGTCGCGGATCAGGGCGTCGGTGAACAGCTGCCCCTGCGCCGCGACTTCGGTACCGGTGTAGCCCGCGCCGACCACGACGAACGTACAACGCGCCGTGCGTTCGGCCGCGTCGGCGCCGGATGAGGCCAACTCCACCTGCCGGGTGAGGTGATCGCGCAGGTAGAGGGCTTCGGGCAGGCCGCGGAACCCGTGCGCGTGCTCGGCGACCCCGGGGATGGGCAGCAGTTTGTTGACGCTGCCGGCGGCGAGCACGAGCCGGTCGTAGCCGAGCGTGCCCTTGTCCCCTTCGGGATTCGTGTAGTGGACGGTGCGCGCGTCGAGGTCGACATGTTCGGCCTCGCCGAGCACCGGGCGCACCTCACGAAGGGTCCCCGACAGGGAGACGGTGACCCGGCGCGGCTCGAGGATGCCCGCCGCCACCTGGGGCAGCAGGGGCAGGTACAGGAAGTAGTCGGTCGGGTTGAGCAGAGTGATGTCGGCCCGGCCTCTGGCCGCCCGCGCCAGGGTGCGGGCCGTCCGGTACCCGGCGAAGCCGGCTCCGACGATCACGATGCGGGGACGCATCACGGTGGGCCTCCGAAGGGGTTCGGACGGTTGTCGTACGAAGGTTTCCGCGTCCCCCTGGCAGGAGCCGCCAAACGTGCGCCGGTGTCCCCTCCGGGCGCCCGGTGTCCGGAACGCGAAGGCCCCGGCGGAACCGGGAACGCCCGCACGCACCGGGCGGCCCCGCGGCAACAGGTGCCGCGGGGCCGTCCGGATGCCGAACACGTGACGCGGGTACGTCACTTCGGCGGATGCGCACCGCGTTGTCAGGCCCGGTGCGGGCCCTCGGGATCGATGTCGTCGGCGCGCGGCGCCTCGCCCGGTGCCGGCACCCGGGCGCCGGGCGCGGTCGGCGGCATCGGGGGGTACGCCAGCCCGGTACCACCGGGCGGCCCGGCCGGCGGCGTACCGCCGATGACCCGACCGGGGCCCTTGTCCGGTGCGGCCTCGAGCCCGGCCGTGGGCGGCGACGACGCGTGCGGCTTGGCTGCGCCGCGCAGCAGGTACGCCACGACTGCGAGGATCGCGGCGGTGATCAGTGCCGCGGCCCAGTCCGGCAGACCGATGCCGAGGGCGAGCCCCACCGCGAGTGCGACGGCCGCGCCCGCATAGAGGGCGACGGCGCCGGACGCCGCGTAGAGCATGGCCGTACGGCGCTGCTTGCGGGTCTGCTCGCGCAGCTCTTCGCGGATCGTCTCGCGCGCCACCTGCGCCAGCTCGTCGACCAGATGCTTGTCCAGATGCTCCAGGTGATCCATGCGCTCCATGGGCGTCGGGTACCCGCTGTCATGGACGCTTAACTCCACGAACCGGTGCACCGAAGCGACGGGGAGAGGGCCGGGGAGAGGGCCGGGGAGAGGCCTGGCGGGGATCGGACGAAGGGATCACCTCACCGCGGCCGCCCCAACTAGGCTCGTCCGCATGGACATTCTGGGAGCCACACTGCGTGTCTGTGTCGACGATCTGGAGAGCTCGGTCTCCTTCTACGAGCGGCTGGCGGGCACCGGCGCGCTCCGCTTCGAGCGGGGCGGCGTACAAGTGGCCGCGGTCGGCTGCTTCCTGCTGATGAGCGGGCCTCCGGCCGAGCTGGAGCTGCTGCGCAAGGTGGCCGCGACGATCGCCGTCGCGGACGTCGACGAGGCCCACCGGACCCTCACCGAGCTGGGCGCGGACGTCATCGCCGGCCCGGTGCCGACCCCGGTGGGCCGCAACCTGATCGCCCGGCACCCGGACGGAGCGGTGTACGAGTACGTCGACCGGCGCGGGTCGTGAGGCGCCGGGCCCGGGGAAATTCCGTGGGCGGTGGGTCGTCGCGGACGTAGAGTCGGGCGTTCGACGGCAGGCACGAAGGAGCGGCAGTGAGTGAGCAGCACACCTACCGGGTGATCGTCCGGGGAACCTGGGACGGCCTCACCGACGAGGGCAGGACCCGCCTCCTCGCCGAGGCCGCCGACCACGGTCTGACGAGCATGCGGTTCACCGAGGAGGGCACGCTGTCGTACGAGCCGTCGCAGCTGAAGCACTTCTCGATGCGCTACGTGGTGGTGTCGGACGCGGCCGACGGCGAGGAGATGGCGGGCGCGCTGGCCGAGGAGCGCGCCGAGGCGACGCTGCGGGAGCTCGGCCACGGCTTCACCGGGCTGCGGTCGACGGTCACCGACCTCGACACGATGAAGATCAACTACAAGTCCGCATCTCGGCGGTGATCGCCCACCGCTCGTGGTCCCGCCACTCTCCGTCGATGTAGATCATCTTCGGGGAGAAGCCCTCCCGGCGGAAGCCGCAGCCGCGGGCGAGGGCGATCGAGGCGACGTTGCCGGGCTGCGCGTTGATCTCCAGCCGGTGCAGCCGCATCGGTCCGAACGCGTGGCCCACCACGAGGTCGAGTGCCTCGCGCATCAGCCCGCGCCCGGCCGCGTGCGCGAAGGCGCCGTAGCCCAGTGCGCCGCACTGGAAGCCTCCCTCGACGATGTTGTTGATGTTGACGAACCCGGCGACCGCCCCGTCCTCCAGGGTGCACACGAGGAAGCCGGCCTTCGACGGGTCCTCGATCAGCCGGCCCGCGTAGGCGGTGTACGCGTCGGCGGTGGCCGGCGGGAACAGCCACGGGTGGTGCAGGTCCTTGCTCTCCCGCGCGCGGGCGGTGAACTCCGGCCCGTCCTCGTAGGTGAAGTGGCGTATGCCCACGCGGGGGCCCTCGGCGAGGTAACGGGATGCGGTGTGCGGCATCGGGACAGCCTACGACGAGGTCACCTGCGCCGTTTCCTGAAGTACGCGAAGGAAGCGCCGCACAGGACGCCGATGACCCACATCGCCAGAAGCGCCGTCCACAGCGGCACCGTCACCTCGGGGATCAGCAGTCGGATCTTCGTGGGACGGGTGTTCTGGAAGATGAAGATCAGGGTGAGGACGGCGAGCGCCAGGACGACGATCCGGCCCGGCGTCAGCGCTTCGTTCCTGCCACCGCTCTCGGAGGCCTTCGAGGTCTTCGGGCTCATGCGCCCAGCGTGATCGCTGCGCCGCGCTCACGCACGGTGAGGCGCGCCCACCGGGTGAGACGGCCGGGAGGTCAGCGGTGGGACGGCCGGGAGGTCAGCGGTGGGACGGCCGGGAGGTCAGCACAGGGCGGGGGTGTCGAGGGTCAGCGTGCCCGCGTCCGCGTCGAGTACGGCGGGCACGCCGAACGGCACGGTCAGCGCCCCCTCGCAGTGACCGAACCCGAGCTCCTCGACGACCGGGACGCCGAGGCCGCCGAGCCGGTCCACGAGGACCGGGCGCAGCTCCTCGTAGGGGCCGCAGCGTTCCCAGGAGCCGAGCGCGACACCCGCGACGCCGTCCAGCCAACCGGTGCGCAGGAGTTGGGTGAGGGCCCGGTCGACGCTGTACGGCCGCTCCCCCACGTCCTCGATCAGCAGCAGCCCGCCGCGGGCGCCGGACCGGGTGTGCGGGGTGCCGTAGCCCGTGGCCAGCAGGGCGAGGCAGCCGCCCAGGGTGACGCCCCGCGCCCGGCCCGGAGCGATGGCCGTACCGGTGGAGGCGAGCGTGCGGACGGTCTCCGGGGCGAACAGGGTGGCCCTGAGGTGTTCCTGCCCGCGGGCGCTCTTGATGAAGTCGATGCCCGCGGCCGCGGGCCCGTACAGCGTGACCAGGCCCAGCCGGAGGGCGAACGCCTCGTGCAGGGTGGTGCTGTCGCTGAAGCCGACGAACACCTTGGGTCCGGCCGCCCGCATCGCGTCCCAGTCGAGCAGGTCGACGATCCGCTGGGCACCGTAGCCGCCGCGTGCGCACAGCACGGCGTCGACGCCCGGATCGCACCAGGCCCGCTGGAGGTCGGCGGCCCGGTCGGCGTCGGTGCCCGCGAGGTGCGGCAGCCGGTCGTGCCGGTCCAGCACATGGGGGGCGACCACCGGGTCGAGGTCCCAGCCGCGCAACAGGTCGAGGCCGGCCTCCAGCCGCTCCTCCGCCACCGGCCCGCTGGGCGCGACGACCACGACCCGGGCGCCGGGGGCGAGCCGGGACGGCCGCACGAGTTCCTTCACCGCACAAGCTCCAACCTCGGGATTCCGGGCGGGCGCAGCCCGAACACCTGAGCGTACAGCGACAGCTCGGCCTCCAGGGCGCGCACCATCGTGGCCGCCCGCCGGAACCCGTGCCCCTCCCCCTCGAACGCCAGATACGCGTGCGGCACCGGCCGCCCGGCCGATCGGGTCAGTCGGGCCAGGAACCGCTCGCACTGGACGGGCGGGCAGATCACGTCGTCCAGCCCCTGGAGGAGCAGGAACGGCACGGTGATCCGGTCGGCGTGCTCGATCGGCGAACGTTGCGCGTATCGGGCGGGCACCTGTGCGAGGGGCCCGACGAGGCTGTCCGGGTAGCGGGACTCGAGGTCGTGGGTCTCCCCCGACGCCCAGCCCACCAGGTCCAGCACGGGGTAGCGGATCGTGCCGCAGGCGTAGACATCGGTGCCGGCCAGCGAGACCGCGGCGGTCCAGCCGCCCGCGCTGCCGCCCCGGACGGCCAGCCGCCGCCGGTCGGCGGTGCCCTCGTCGGCGAGCGCCAGGGCGACGGCCGCGCAGTCCTCGACGTCGACCACGCCCCACTGCTCGCGCAGCCGCTCCCGGTACTCCCGCCCGTAGCCGGTCGAGCCGCCGTAGTCGACCTCGGCGACCCCGATGCCCCGGGAGGTGAAGTAGGCGATCTCCAGATCCAGTACGAGCGGCGCGCGGTCGGTGGGCCCGCCGTGCGCCCACACGACATAGGGCGGCAGTTCATGTCCGGGCGCGACCTGTCCGGGGTGGTGGGGCGGGTAGACGTGCGCGTGGATGTCACGACCGTCGGGGCCGGTGAACGTACGGATCCGGGGCTCGGGGTAGTAGGCCGGGTCCACCGCGTCGTCGTGCGCGGCTCCGATCACCCGGGCCCGGCCGGTCCTGGCGTCCAGCTCCACCACCTCGTACGCGCTGCGCGGACTGGCCGCGACGCCGACGACGCGTTCCCCCTGCACCGCGAGGGTGGGCGCGAACTCCGTCCACGGCCCGGCCGCGTCGACGAGCTCACCGGTCTCCGGGTCGAGGATCCCGAGCACGGTGGCCCCCCGGCCGTGCACGACGGCGACGAGCCCGCTCTCCAGCGGCGCGAACCAGCGCTGCCCGAGCTTCCACAGGGCTCCGCCGAACTCCTCCTCGCGGGGGCAGAGGGGCTGGTGGTCGCGGTACAGGTTCCACCAGCCGCTACGGTCGCTTGTATACAGTAGGCAGTCTTCTGCGGACTGCCGTCCGTCGTACGCCGACTGTTCTCCGTAGCCTGTGGACCGTCGCCCGTCGCGAGTGGACCGTCGCCCGTCGCCCGTAGACGGCCTTCCGTCGATCGTCGACGGTTCTCCGACAACAGTCGACGGTTCTCCGACGACGGTCGACCGTCCGCCGTCACCCGCAGACCGTCGACCGTCGTCCAACAGCTGTCGCCCGTATCTCGTCGACGGCATCCAGTCGACCTGGGCGATCGACTCCCCCGGCCCGCCGGCCACCACCCGGGCGCCACTCAGGGTGCCGTCGCCCCTGACGTCGGCGACGATCACCTCCGTGCCCTCCCACGGCATCAGCGGGTGGTCCCAGGCCAGCCAGGCGGCCCGGCGGCCGTCGGACGAGAGGCGGGCTCCGGTGACGAACCGGCGGCGGTCGTCGGTGAGTTCGCGCACGGCGGCGCGATCGTCCGCGGCCGAGCCGTCCAGCGGCACCGCGGCCAGCACCCGGCGCAGGTCGGTCGGCCCCTCGCCCGTGAACTCCTCCAGCACGCACCACACTTCACCCCGCTCCAGCAGCAACTGCGGTTCCACCCAACGCAGTCCGCCACCCACGGCCGAGACGGGAGTGAGCGGGCGCGGCCCGGCGCCCGGCGCGGACCCGGGCTCGTACACATAGAGCCGCTGGTCGGCGAAGTGCACGAACACCACGAGGAGCCGGCCTTCGTGCACGGCACCGGCCCACGGCTGTCCGCCGTACTCGACGACCCGGCTGCGGACGTTCCAGGGGGCGGGCAGTACGGACTCCTCCGTGCCGTCGGGCCGGCGCCGGACGAGGGTGCGGCGGCCGTGCTCGGCCGGCCGGGGCGCGGTCCACCACACCTCGTCGCCGACGAAGCCGACGTACTCGGGGCGCCCGTCGTGCGTGGCCGCGAGGACCGCGTCGATGGGCGAGAGCCAGGAACCGTACGGCAGGACCTGCACGTTCTCCCCCGTCTACCTAGGCCGTCCGCAGGAACCGGTCGAGTACCCGGACGCCGAAGTGCAGCGCCTCCACCGGGACCCGTTCGTCGACGCCGTGGAAGAGGGCCTGGTAGTCGAAGCCTTCCGGGAGCTTCAGCGGTGCGAAGCCGTAGCCGGTGATGCCGAGCCGCGAGAACTGCTTGGCGTCCGTACCGCCGGACATGCAGTACGGCACCACATGCCCCTCGGGCGCGAACTCCTCGACGGCGGACCGCATACGGGCGTAGAGCGGGGCGTCCACGGGTGCCTGGAGGGCGACTTCGCGGTGGTGGAACTCCCAGTCGACGTCGGGGCCGGTGAGTTGGTCGAGCGTCGCGCGGAACTCGTCCTCGCCGCCCGGGAGATAGCGGCCGTCGACGTAGGCGACGGCCTCCCCGGGGATCACGTTGACCTTGTAACCGGCGCCCAGCATGGTCGGGTTGGCGCTGTTGCGGACGGTCGCCTCCACCAGGGCGGCCGCCGGACCGAGCTTCGCCAGCAGACCGTCCACGTCATGGAGGTCGGCGTCGACGCCGTACAGCGCGGCGAGTTCGGTGAGGGCGGCACGGACGGTCGGGGTGAGCCGCAGGGGCCATTCGTGCTCGCCGATACGCGTGACGGCGGCGGCCAGGCGGGTCACCGCGTTCTCCCGGTTGACCTTGGAGCCGTGTCCGGCGCGCCCGCGTGCGGTGAGCTTCAGCCAGCCGGTGCCGCGCTCGCCCGCGGCGATGGGGTAGATCTCGCGCCCCGCGCCGTCGTGGAAGGTGAACGCCCCGGATTCGCCGATGGCCTCGGTGCAGCCCTCGAACAGTCCCGGATGCCGGTCGGCGAGGAACCCGGAGCCGTCCTCGGCGCTGGCCTCCTCGTCGGCGGTGAAGGCGATGACGAGGTCGCGCCGGGGCCGGACGCCCTGCCGGGCCCAGGCCCGCAGCACGGCCAGGATCATCGCGTCCATGTTCTTCATGTCGACGGCACCGCGCCCCCACACGACCCCGTCGCGCACCTCCCCGGAGAAGGGGTGGACGCTCCAGTCGGCGGCTTCCGCGGGCACCACGTCCAGGTGACCGTGGACGAGCAGCGCGTCCGCGGCCGGGTCGGTGCCCTCGATCCGCCCGACGACGTTGGTCCGCCCCGGGGTGCGTTCGAGGAGCGTCGGCTCGATGCCCGCCTCGGCGAGCAGCGCGGCGGCGTACTCGGCGGCGGGCCGTTCCCGGCAGTCGCCGCCGCCGCGGTTGGTGGTGTCGATGCGGATGAGATCGGAGGTGAACCGGACGACCTCGTCCCGCGCCTGCGCGTCAGCCATGCCGCTCCCGCCCCTGCCCCGGCCCCCGGCGCTGCTCCTCAGCCATACTGCTCCTCGATCGCGGCCGAGACGATCGTGGTGACCGCCTTGAAGGTACGGATGCCCTCGTACATGGTGCCGCTGGTGTACGCGATCTTCCGCTCGCCGGCACGGGCGACGCCGGGCACGACGGTGGCCGCCATCGCGAGGTGCTCGGCGTCGAACTCCACGACGACTGTGAACGGCCCACCGCTCAGCGGTTCCTGACGAACCGCCAGCTGCGTCGCCTCCTTCGCCGCCGCCCGGATGTCGGCGGCCGTGCGGGCCGGGGTACGGCACACGGCCGCGTACCGGGAGACGTGGTCCTTCACCGCGACCTTCAACGCCTCGGGCGCGTACCCGAGCGCGTCCTCGCAGGCCACGTCGTCACCGGTGACGAGGACGACCGGCACCCCGTACTCGGCGACCACGTGCGCGTTGAGCAGCCCCTCGCTGGCCCGTACGTCGTTCAGCCAGACGCCGGTGAGGGAGTTGGCCAGGTAGGTGTGGGCCAGGACGCCCTCCATGCCGGCTCCCGCGTGGTAGCCGACGAAGGCGATGCCGTCGATGTCCCCGTGCTGGACGCCCTCCACCATGGAGAGGGACTTGTGCCGGCCGGTGAGCATCTCCGCCCGCTCGTCGAGCTGCTCGAGGAGCAGGTTGCGCATCGTCGAGTGGGCCTCGTTGATCAGGACCTCGTCCGCCCCGCCGTCGAAGAAGCCGAGCACGGCGGCGTTGACGTCCGAGGTGAACATCGACCGGCACCGCTCCCACTCCGGTGCCCCCGGCAGCACGTCGGCCGGCCAGGTGACGCCGGTGGCGCCCTCCATGTCGGCGCTGATGAGGATCTTCACGTCCGGCCCCCGTCCGCTCAAGGAGACCCGAGCCTATCGGGCCACGCCCCGGTTTTCCGGGGAGCGACGCCACCCGCTCGGGCGCTTCCCCCACGGCGACCACCACCCTCGACCGCCCCGCTCGCTCCCCGCTCGTCGCCACCGCACCGCGTCATGGCTGCTCCGCGTTCGCGGCTGTCGTACGGTCTCCGGGCTGCGGCCTCGCCTGAGCGGGGAGGGGAAGGCGCCTGTCCGGTGCGTCGGAGGTGTAGGCGTCGGCGTCGAAACGGCTCAGGCGGCGCACGAGTCGTCCGGTGGACCACGGCCAGGCGAAGGCGTTGCGCCCGGTGGAGGTGAAGTAGTAGCTGGTGCAGCCGCCCGTGTTGTAGACCGTGGTCGCGAGCGCCTCCTGGACGGCGGTGTTGTGCGCGGCCTGTGCGTCCGGCCTGACGTTCAGGGCGCGGTGGCCCCCTCGGTCGAGGTGGGCCAGAGCAGCGACGAGGTACGTCAGTTGCGCTTCCAGGACCGTGATCGCGGAGGTGGAGCCGCCGAGCAGGTTGGGCCCCAGCAGCAGGAAGAGGTTGGGGAAGCCGCTCACGGTGGTGCCCAGGTACGCCTGCGGTGCGCCGCCCCAGGCTTCGTCGAGTGTCCGGCCGTTCGTGCCGTACAGGGTCGTGGCCAACGGCAGCTCGCCGACGCGGAAGCCCGTGGCCTCGACGAGCACGTCGGTGGGGACGGTGGTGCCGTCGGCGCCGACGACCTCGTTGCCCCGTACGGCGCTCACGGCGGTGGGATGCAGGCGCACGTGCGGCTGGGACAGGGCCGGGTAGAAGGTGCTCGACGTCAGAAGGCGCTTGCAGCCCAGCCGGTAGTCCGGTGTCAGTTGTCGGCGCAGCCGCACGTCGGGGACGGCGAGGCGCAGGTGTGCGCGGGCGCCCGCCTCGAGAAGGCGGGCGGCCTGCGGGTGCCGGAAGGCGTAGCCGAAGCCCTCCTGAAGGGCGTACTGGCCGGCGCGCAGGGCGCCGCGTGCGCCGGGGACGCGGTCCGCAAGCCGGTTGAGCGCTGCGGGTACCGGCAGATCGGGCTTGGGCAGCACCCATTGGGGTGTGCGCTGGACGAGGTTGACGGTCGCGGCCCGGGCTGCGACGGCCGGGACGATCTGCACGGCGGAGGCGCCGCCGCCCACCACGGTCACCCGTCGCCCGGTCAGGTCGACGCTGTGATCCCACCGGGCGCTGTGGAACACGGGACCGTCGAAGTCCTCGATGCCGGGCACCTCCAGGCGGCGCGGGACGTGCCACGGGCCGGTGGCCAGGACCAGTACCGCCGCGCTGTAGGGCCCGTCGCTGGTCTCCAGCAGCCAGCGGCCGGCCGCCCCGTCCCATCGCGCCCCCAGCACCTGGACGCCGCAGCGCAGCACGTCACCGAGCCGGTACCGCTCGGCCGTCGCCCGCAGATAGGCGAGGATCTCCTGCTGCCCGGCGAAGACCCTGCTCCAGGCGGCATCCGGTGTGAAGGAGTAGCTGTAGAGCGTCGAGGGCACATCACAGGCGCAGCCCGGGTAGGTGTTCTCCCTCCAGGTGCCGCCGAGGTGTGTCCCTTTCTCGAGAACAAGGACGTCGTCACACCCTGCCTCGCGAAGCCGGACGGCGGCCCCGATCCCGGAGAACCCCGCTCCGACGACGACGGCCCGCACGTCCCTGACCGTCCGCTCACTCTGCGCCGGGATCACAGCGACGCTCCAGCCGTGCGGCCGGCGCACAGGGCACGGCCCGCACGCGGCTCTTGCGGGGCCGTCGGGCGGGCGGACCCCGGTGGCCGGGGCCGTCGTGCGGCGGCCTGGGCGGCGGCGTGGGGCAGCGGGGCGATCGGGGCCGGGCCCCGCTCCAGTGGTGTGATCACGTACCGCCAACGACTACGACTCTGCGGCGTCACCCCACCCGACAGGCAGATCCGCCGCGCCGGGAACTTCGCCGCGGATCGACTCGGGTGGCTCGTCGTCGGTCAGTCGGGTGTCTCGGCCGAGTCGGCCGGTTCGGAGTCGTCGGCCGACGCGGACCGCTCGATGTCGTCGTTGGTCGCGGCCCAGCCGGCCAGCAGGTTCAGGGCGTCCTGCGAGGGTGACGCGGGCGGCCGTCAAGGGCCGGCGCGACGACGTGGCGGTGGCGACGACGAAGTGGCGCAAGACCAACCCGCGCTTCACCGGCGAGAACTTCCAGCGCAACCTGCGCATCGTCGACGAAGTGCAGGCCATCGGCGCCGAGATCGGCGCCACCCCGGCCCAGACCGCGCTGGCGTGGCTGCTGACCCGTGGGGACGACATCGCCCCCATCCCCGGGACTCGGCGGGTCTCGCGCGTCGAGGAGAACACCGCCGCCGACGGCATCGAACTCGGCGCCGCTCAGCTCGACCGCCTGAACAACCTCACGCCTGCGGCGGGCGAGCGCCACGACGAGGCGAACATGGCCAGTATCGACCGCTGACCGTCGGCGCCGGTGGGCGGCGTCCTCGCTGCATCATGTAGGCATGATCACCATTCATCTGACGTACGAGATCGACGCCGACAAGCTGGAGGACTTCGAGGAGTACGGCCGCCGTTGGGTCGGGCTCGTCAACCGTTTCGGCGGGACGCACCACGGCTACTTCCTGCCGAGTGAGGGCGACAGCGACATCGCCTACGCCCTCTTCTCGTTTCCCGGTCTGGCTGCGTACGAGCGGTACCGCACGGACAGCGTGTCCGATCCGGAGTGCCAGGAGGCGTTCGAACTGGCTCGTCGCACGCGCTGCATCAAGCGATACGAACGCCGCTTCCTCCGGCCGCTCGACGGCGTGTCCTAGGCCAGGCGTGCAGGATGGCTTGTCCGCAGTCCGTGCTGGGGCGCGGGGCGTGCGTGGACCCGGCATGGGTGGCGGACCTGCGGCGCGGGTGACGGGCCTCGTGCAAAAGGTGAAGGGGCGGGGCAACCCTGCCCCCGCCTCATGGGTCACACAGGCGCACCTGATTCCCATTGGTCCGAAAGGGGCCTCACTCTCTGTGATGACTCGCACCCGGCTGACCGCGCTGGCCGCGACGGCCGTCCTCGCCGCCACCAGCGGCATGATCGCCGCCGCCCCGGCCTCCGCGGCCGTCACCTGCACCTCTCCCGTCTGGAGGGCGCAGTACTTCGGCAACTCCACCTTCAGCGGCACCCCGAAGCTGACCGCCTGCGACGCCGCCATCAGCGAGAACTACGGGTACGGCGACCCGACGGGCGTCACGCTGCCCAAGGACAACTTCTCCGTCCGCTGGTCCCTCACCCGGGACTTCGGCTCCGGCGGCCCCTTCAGGCTCTCCGCCGCCACGCAGGACGGCATGCGCGTCCACGTCGACGGCGTGCGGAAGATCAACCTGTGGAAGAACGTCTCCGCCACCGCCCGCAAGGCCGTCGACCTGACCATCCCGGCCGGCAGGCACACGATCCGCGTGGACTACGTGGCCTGGACCGGCCTCGCCCACGCCGCGTTCACGTACGCCCCGCGTACCGAGGCCGCCGTCGACACGGTCAAACCGCTCGCCCCGACCGGCCTCACCGCCGCGTACCACCGGGACACCACGAAGACCACCCTGCGCTGGGCCGCGAACAAGGAGATGGACCTCGCCGGCTACCGCCTCTACCGCCGGCTGAGCACCACCCAGTGGGTGAAGGTCAGCGGCTCGTCGCTGCTCACCTCCCCGTCCTTCGTGGACGCGACGCCCGCCACGGGCCAGACCTTCCTGTACGAGGTCCGCGCCGTCGACAAGGCGGGCCGCGAGTCCGCCGGCAGCCTCGACGCCACCGCGGTGACCGTGGACCGCACGGGCCCGGCGGCGCCGACCGGTCTCACGGTCGCCGGCGACGCGTGGTGGGCCACCCTGGCCTGGCAGGGTGTCGCCGACGCCGCGACGTACGAGGTGTACGCCGCCTCCGCGGCCACCGGGCCGTTCGAGCTGCTGGGCACGACGACCACGACCTCGTACCGCACCGACGCACCCGTGAACACCGCCCGGTACTACCGGGTCCGCGCCCTCGACGCGCTCGGCAACCCGTCGGCGTACGCCGCCGTCACCGGCGACGGCGTCGACCGGACGCCGCCGAAGTCCCCGGCCTCCCTCGGCTCCGTCGTCCGCGTCGGCTACACCGACGTGTACTGGAAGCAGCCCGACGGCTTCTACGAGGACTTCGACAACGGCGGGACCTACCGCGTCTACCGCTCGCCCGGCAAGGCCCTCGACCCGACCGCGCTCACCCGTGTGCCCTGCGCCGAGGAGAGCGACGAGACCAGCACCGGCGGCATCTGCCACGACCTGGACATGCCCGCGGGCACGTACGTGACGTACGCGGTCGCGGCGGTGGACCCGGCCGGCAACGAGTCGGCGCTGTCCGCCCCGCTCGTCGTCCGCACCGGCGACCGTGTCGCGCCCGGCCCGCTCACCGGCGTGACAGCCACCCCGCGCGCCGACGGCGTGCTGATGAGCTGGGCGGCCTCGGCCGAGGACGACGTCGAGCGCTACACGGCCTGGACCGGCGCCCGGCAGGCCGACGGCACGGTCAAGTGGCTCGGCTCCGCCTCCTGCCGGGAGGGCACGAGCGACCCGCTCGCGGTCCTCTGCGGCGACCTGCCGGACGGCGAGACGTACGTGTACGCGGTCGTCGCCCGGGACCGCTGGGACAACGCGCTGCATCCGAGCGACCCGAAGGTCACGGTCGTCGAGGCCACCGAGCTGGACGTCCGGCCGTCCGTGACGGTCACCCGGGACTGGGACCTCGGCAGCCTCGGCCATGGCACCGTGATCGGCGGACCCGACGAGGACGGACCGTCCATCGGCTGGCGGTGCGACAGGACGGCCGAGTGCGCCACCGTCGCGGGCTACCGGGTCAGCCGATGGAACGCGACCACCAAGGCGTACGAGCCGCTGCACACCGGACTGCTGCCGGCGGAGACCCGCGCCTACACGGACACCACGGCCGCGCGGGGGACCACGCACTTCTACACGCTTGAGGCAGTGCGCGCCGACAGCAGCGTCGCGGGCACACACGTGTGGAACTGCGTCTTCCAGGACCGCGTCTAGGAAGGGTGCGCCGGGCGCGTCGACGACCTCCGTCCACCGGGCGGAGATCCCGGGTGCTCCCCTTCGTTCGAGGAGACGTCGGTGCGGCCGGCCCCGGACGTGTGGTGATCTGGGCGCACACGCCTGCACCGCAGCGACACGAACGGGGACCCTGCCATGACCACGCACACCGCCCTGCCACCGGAGCGTTTCGAGGCCGACCGGCCTCATCTGCGCGCCGTCGCCCACCGCATGCTCGGCTCACTCAGCGAGGCGGAGGACGCCGTTCAGGAGACATGGCTCAGGGCGACCCGGGCGGACGTCGGTGACGTGGAGAACCTCAGCGGGTGGCTCACCACGGTCGTGGGCCGGGTGTGCCTGAACATGCTCCGCTCTCGAAGAACACGGCCCGAGGTGCCGCTCGACGCCCAGGTGACCGAGCCCGCGGTCGCCACGGCGGAGGGCGGCGACCCCGAGGAGGAGGCGCTGCTCGCCGACTCGGTCGGGGTGGCGCTTCTGGTCGTGCTGGACACGCTCGCCCCGGCCGAGCGGCTGGCGTTCGTGCTGCACGACCTGTTCGCCGTGCCGTTCGACACCATCGCCCCGATGATCGAGCGGACTCCGGCCACGACACGGCAACTGGCCAGCCGGGCCCGCCGCCGCGTCAGGGGCGGCGCTCCCGTCACCCCCGGCGGTACCGGGACTCCTGACACCGTCAGCCCCGGCCTCGCCGCACCCGCGGCCGCCGCCGACCGGGCCCGGCAACGCCGGGTCGCCGACGCGTTCCTGGCCGCAACCAGGGGCGGCGACTTCGAGGCGCTGCTCGCCCTGCTGCACCCGGACGTGGTCCTCACCGCCGACCGCTTCGTCGTCCCGACGCCGGAGCCCATCACGGTCAGCGGCGCCCGACCCGTGGCCGAGGGCGCGATGGCGGCGACCGGCCGGGCCCGGTTCACCGGCCTCGCCCTGCTCGACGGCCGGGTCGGCCTCGCGATGGCGCCGCACGGCAGGCTGCGGCTGGTTCTGCTGTTCACGATCACGGAGGGCGGGATCACCAGGATCGACGTGGTGGCGGATCGGGAGCGGCTGGACGGTATCGAGGTGGCGGTGCTCGACACCATCGGGGCCGAGTCCGTGGGCGCCGGACCCGTCGACACCGCGCCCGTGGGCGCCGACGACTGACAAACGGGTGGGAGGCGACCGGAGTTCCCGGTCGCCCCCCACCCGTCCCTCGTCCCTCGCCCGTGCTCAGAACGCCAGCACCAGCGAGGCCACCGCCGGCGCCGCGTAGACCAGTGGGAACGGCAGATGCGCGAACCAGCGGGCCCGCAGCACGGTGCCGGCGGCGCCCAGGAAGTACAGGACCAGACCGATCGCGGCGAGCACACCGACCACGGGCACGAACAGCCCGGCCAGCAGACCGGCAGCGCCCGCGGCCTTGGCCGCGCCGAGCCACGGCCACCACGAGCGCGGCACTCCGTAGTCGGCCAGCGGCTTCACCGTCCACTCGGCGCCGAGGAAGATCGAGGCGGCCGAGAAGCCCGCCATGACAGCTCCGACAACGGTGACGACGACGTATGCGGTGGAGTGGTCGGTGAACATCTCAGCAGCTCCTCAAGGGGTTTCCGTGCGTTCCTTCACCCCCCTGACACGGTGCGCCGCCGATGTGTGACAGCCGCAGGAGCTGCTTTCGACGTGAGGACGGTCACTCGACGCGGGCGGCCACCTGCCACTTCGACGGCAGCTCGATCCGGGTGCCGTCGGGCGCGAACTCGGTGGTGACCAGGGGCAGTTCACCGGAGGCCAGGACCGTGAGACCGGCGGTGCGCAGATACCCGGGCACCGCGTCGTCGGCCACTTCGCCGGGGGCGATGCCGTGCCGGAAGATCGGCGCGAGCTTCGGCGGCGGGCCGGCCGGACTCTGTGCCAGTCCGCCGAGGACGGGGCGGGCGGCCTCCGACAGTTCGACGAGGAAGACCCGGCCACGCTCCCCCAGCAGCGCGGCGATCCCGTCCACCAGCGGCTGCCGGTCGTCGGGCTCGCACTGGTGCAGGACGCCCCTCATGTAGACGTTGGTGTCCCCGAGTTCGGCGTGCAGCGTCTCGGCCGCGCCCTTCTCGACCGCGTCCAGCAGCCGGTACGTGGCCTGTCCGGCGGGGTCGGCGCGGCGGGCGTGGTCGAGGGCCGCGGCGGACAGGTCCGCGCCGACGACATGCGGGAAGCGGTCGGCGAAGTACCGGGTCTGGGTGCCGTTGCCGCAGCCGAGGTCCACCAGCGCCAGCCCGGGGTCGGCGAGATGAGGTTCGAAGAGGGCCAGGTGGAGGGCGGCGGTCACCTTCGGATCCGCGTCCCAGAACACACCGCCCGGCTCCTGTGGAGCCTCGCGCCAGAAGCCCTCCCACGCCTCCCGGTACCGACTCGTCACGCTCATGCACAACTCCCCAGAATGCAAGGCCGATCCGCCGCAAGTGACGGGCGAGTACGGTCTATCGCTCCCCGGTCGGCGCGACAAGCGCGGTGCGCATTCCTTCACGCCGCGTTCGAGATCCGTCAGCCGTCCGATGCGCCCCGGTCGGTCGTGCTCAGCGCCCTGCGGTGCGGCGCGGCAGCGTCAGCTCGAACCACACCGACTTCCCCGCGCCCGTACGGCTGGTGCCCCACTCGCGGGCCAGCGCGCTCACCACGCGCAGCCCCCGCCCGGCCTCGTCGCCGGGCCCGGCGCTCAGCAGGGTCGGCAGCTCGTGGTCGTCGTCCTCGACCTCGCACAGCAGCGTGTCGCCGCGGACGAGGCGCAGGGCCACGGGGCTCCGGCGGGAGTGCCGTACGGCATTGGTGACGAGCTCGCTCACCATCAGCTCGGCGGCGTCGGCCGACTTCGCCAGGCCCCAGTCGTGCAGCTGTTCGCGGACCACCGCGCGGGCCCGGCCGACCTCCGCCGGGTCGAGGGGGAACCGCCACTCGGCGACGTCGTCCGGCTCGATGCCGTTGAGGCGCGCCAGGAGCAGGGCCACGTCGTCCTTGCGGCCGCCGCGGGTGTTGAGGGCGCGGATGATGGTGTCGCAGGCGTCGTCCATGGAGGCGGCCGGGTGGGCGGCGGACTCGCAGAGGGTCGCGAGCCCTACGCCGATGTCCTCGCCGCGTACCTCCACCAGCCCGTCGGTGCACATCACCAGCCGGTCGCCCGGCTCCACGCGCACGCGTACCGCCTCGAAGGGCACCCCGCCGACCCCGATGGGCGCGCCGGTGGGCAGGTCGAGGAGTTCGCTGCGGCCGTCGACGGCACGCACCAACACGGGTGGGATGTGGCCCGCGTTGGCGAGGTGCAGCTCGCCCTCGATCGGGTCGTAGACGGCGTACAGACAGGTCGCGAGATAGGTGTCGCCCAGCCGTTGCGCCAAGTCGTCGAGGTTGCGCAGGAGTTGGGCGGGCGGCAGATCGAGGGCGGCCATGGTCTGCACGGCCGTCCGCAACTGCCCCATCATGGCGGCCGAGTGGAGACCGTGTCCCATGACGTCGCCGACGACGAGGGCGGTGCGCGCGCCGGGCAGCTTCACCGAGTCGAACCAGTCGCCGCCGACCCGCCCGAGCAACGTACCCGGCAGATAGCGGGTGGCGATGTCACAGCCGGCCATGCGCGGCGGGATGTGCGGCAGCATGCTGTCCTGGAGGGTCTCGGCGACGCTCTCCTGGTAGGTGTACATGCGCGCGTTGTCGAGCACGAGGCCCGCGCGGGCGGCGAGTTCGGCGCCGGTGACCCGGTCCATGTCGTTGAAGAGGGCGCGCTCCGGGTGGCGCAGCAGGATCATGAAGCCGAGGACGACGTTACGGGCCTTCAGCGGGACGACCAGCATGGAACGGCCGGTGATCAGGGGCCGGATGTCGCGTTTCTCGAACTGCGAGGCGATGGCGTGGCCCATCTGCTCGCTGATGCGCGGCACGAGGACGGGCTGTCCGGTCGTCATGCACTGGAAGAACGGGGTGTGCGCGGGGAACGGCATGGCCTCGCCGACGGGTACGACGTCGTCCCAGCGGCCGGGTTCGTCGGTGTGCTCGACGGCGACCCGGTGCCACATGGTGGTCGTGTCCGGCACGCCGTCGGGGAACCCCTCCCCGGCGACGACCTGTTCGCGCAGATAGGTGCCGGCGACGTCGGTGAAGCGCGGGACGACGGCTCTGCTGACCTCCAGGATGGTGCGGGAGAGGTCGAGGGATGTGCCGATCTTCCCGCTGACCTCGTTGAGGAACTCCAGTCGCTCACGGACGGCGACGTACTCGAGGTCCTCGCCCTCGTCGACGAGCTCCTGCGGTACGGGCGCCCCTTCGGAGACGGCGCGGGCGGCCCGCTCCCGGCGCGCTCTGCGCTCGACTCGCCGGGCCACGCCCCAGTCGGGGGTCACGGGCACCCGGTCGTTCTGGCTGAACTCCAGTACGGGATAGCCGAGTTCGAGGATCTGCGCGACGATGCGAGCGCTTTCGCCGACGCTCATGCTGGGCAGGATCTCGGGCAGCCGCCGGGCGAGTTCCGCGGCGCCGGGGAAGTCGGTGTGCAGTGCGAAGGCGGGCGCGATGCGTTCGACGGCCAGGGGGTCCGCCGGTTCGTCCTGGTGCAGTCCCGCCGCGTCCGCGGCCAGTACCAGCAGCCGTTCCGTGCCCGGCCCGACCAGCGGGTACGCCCACCACAGCACGTCGACGCGACCACGCTCGCGGTCCTTCCCCCACCCTGCGGGCAGGGGGACCCCCATCTCGCTTCGCTCGGGCACGGTCAGCCGGGCCCGTCCGGCGGCCGGGTAGCCGAGGCCCCGGTCGAGGGAGGAGTCGAGGCCGGGCCCGAGTCCGTCGTAGGCCGCGTAGTCCCCGTAGCCGTCGTATCCGCCGTCCGGAAGATCGTCGTCCGGCTCGGGGAGCGCGCCGGAGACGGGGAGCAGGTCGATGGCGGGCTGGCCGATCGCCTCCTCCTTGACGACGCCGAAGAGCCGGCGTGCGCCGGTGCTCCAGTGGGAGACGAGCCCCTCACGGTCCACCACGACCACGGCCAGTGGGACGCGCCCGGCGTCGGCGGACCCTCCCCCACCCTCTCCGCGGCTGGGAGGTACGTCCCGCTCGGTGCCACGGTCCATGGCCCAGGCCCTCTCTCCCCAGAGCTGTGCAAGATCTGTCCCGCCGTCACCACCGTACGGCGCAGGTCGGTCGGCATGTGCGGCAATCCTGGAATTGGTTTCAGCGGGGCGCGCCGGGGTACGCCGCACGTCCCGGCGTCCGCTCGCGACGGGATCAGTCCTCGTGGCCGAGCCGAAGGTCGCGTTCCGTGCGGCCGCCGCCCGCCACTTGGAGGACGGTGGCGACCGGCGGGTAACCGGCGGCGATGACGGTGTACTCGCCGGAGGACTGGTCGACGAAGCGGAAGGCGCCGTCGGGCCCCGTGGTGAGGGTGTCCACGACGTTGCCCGCCGCGTCCAGGAGGGTCACGCGCGCGTCCTCGACGGGCCGCCCGCCGGTGGCCCGGACGGTGCCGCGCAGCAGGGCGCCCGCGGCGAGTTCGACGTCCTGGCGGGTCTCCCGGGCGGCCTGGACGCTGACCGGAACGGCGGCCGGGCGGAAGGCGGGCGCGCCGGCGGCGAGGGTGTACTCCCCGGCGACGACCTCGTTGATGACATAGCCGCCCTCGAGGCCGCTGCGGGTGCCGGCGACGACCTCGCCGTGGACGTCGGTGAGGGTGACGGTGGCCTCCCGCACCGGGGATCCGTCGGCGGTCAGCACACTCCCGGCGAGGCGTCCGGCACCGCCGAGGACGACGTCCAGTTCGACGGGGCGCTCGCCGACGGTGACGGAGACGGCCCGCGGCTGGTGACCGCCGGCGGCGGCGATCAGGACGTACGCCCCGGAGCCGGGCGCGGCCAGCGCGAACCGTCCGTCCTTGCCGCCGGCGTCCCGGCCGATCTGCTGCCCGGTCACATCGATGAGGGTGAGCGCCGCGCGGGGCACCACGGTCCCGTCGGAGTGCCGCACCGTGCCGCGGACGGGCACGCCGGCGGTGTGCGGCATGTTGAGCGCGAGGGTCTGCGGGACCGCCGTGTTCCCGGGCGCGGGTTCCGATTCGGCGGTGTGGTGGGACACCAGCGGTTTCTCCTCGAGGAAGAAGGCGATGAGCAGGCCGAGGACCAGCACCGGCACGAGGTAGAGGAAGATCCTCGGCATGGCGTCGGCGTAGGCGCGGATGTAGGCGTCGCGCAGCTGCGGGGGCAGGGCGTGGACGAGTTGCGGGGTGAGGGACTCGGGGTCCGGGAGGCCCACGCCGGTGCGGGCGGGCAGGCGGGCGCGCAGGGCGTCGGTGAGCCGGTCGGCGAAGAGCGTGCCGAAGATCGCCGCGCCGACACTGCCGCCGATCTGCCGGAAGTAGTTGTTGGCGCTGGTGGCGGTGCCGAGGTCGGCGGGGCGCACGGAGTTCTGCACGGCGAGGACGAGCACGGGCATCACCAGCCCGATGCCGGCGCCGAGGACGGCCATCCAGAGGCTGTACTGGAGCCGGGGTGTGTCGACCTCCAGCCGGGACAGCAGCCACATGCCGAGGGCGGCGAGGGCGCTGCCGAGGACGGGATAGATCTTGTAGCGGCCGGTGTGCGTGATGAGCTGCCCGGAGAGGACCGAGGCGCCGACGATGCCGCCCATCATGGGCAGCATCAGCAGCCCCGACTCGGTGGCGGTGGCCCCGTCGACCATCTGGAGGAAGGTCGGCAGATAGCTCGCGGCGCCGAACAGCGCGACGCCGATCACCAGGCCGACCAGCGCGGTGACGTTGAAGACGGAGTCCCTGAACAGCCGCAGCGGGATGAGGGGTTCGGCGGCGGCGCGCTCCACGGCGAGGAACAGGACGGCCGCGGCCGCCGCTCCCGCGCCGAGGCCGAGGACGACTCCGGAGTCCCAGGCGTACCGGGTGCCGCCCCAACTGGTGAGCAGGACCAGGCAGGTGGAGGCAGCGGCGAGCAACAGGGCGCCGAGGACGTCGAATCGGGGCTTCGCCGTCGGCTTCGGCAGCTTCAGCACGACGGTGACGACGGCGAGGGTGAGAAGGCCGAAGGGGACGTTGATGTAGAAGCACCAGCGCCAGGAGAGGTGGTCCGTGAAGTAGCCGCCGAGCAGCGGTCCGGCGACCGAGGCGAGGCCGAAGGCGGCGCCGACGATGCCCATGAACCGGCCGCGCTGCCGGGGCGGCACGATGTCCGCGATGATCGCCTGTACGCCGATCATGAGTCCGCCCGCGCCGACGCCCTGGACCGCGCGGAAGGCGATCAGCTGGTCCATGGTCCGGGCCCGCCCGGCCAGCGCGGAGCCGATGACGAAGACGACGATCGCGAACTGGAAGACACCCTTGCGGCCGAGGAGGTCGCCGAGTTTGCCGTACACCGGCAGCCCGACGGTGGCGGTGAGCAGATAGGCGGTGATCGCCCAGGACATCCGGTCCAGGCCGTGCAGTTCGCCGACGATCTTCGGCAGGGCGGTGGCGACGATCATCTGCTCCAGGGCCGCGAGGAGCAGTGCGAGCATCAGGGAGAAGAAGATCAGCCGCACCCGGCGTCGGCCGGGTTCCGTCGTGCCGGCCGACGCCGGCGGCCGGTCCTCCCTGGCAGGTGCCGTGACCGGCTCGTCCTGTGCCGACATGGTCCCGCCCATGTGCCGCTCCCCTCGTCGCGCCTGCCACACAGTTCCCGCGTAAAGCGACAACCACGAGCAAGCGCGACGAGTTACGGCGCCGTCCCGGTCACAAGAGAGATCCACTCGAACCGGTGAAGGGAGTCAACGCGCGCGGAGCGCACGGGTGTTGATCTACTTCTCGACCTCGGTGGCGAGGTTGTCGAGAATCAGGTCGTAGATCCGGTTGAGGCCCTTGGGCGCGAACGTCTTCTCGAAGAAGCCGCCGATGCCGCCGGCGCCGTTCCAGGTGGTGGTGACGACGACGCGGGACTTGCCCTCGCCCGCCGGGGTGACGCGCCAGACGGTGACCATCGAGGAGTTGCGGTCCTTCTCGACGAGCTCGCCGTCGGTCGGCTCGGCGACCTCCAGAAGGCAGTCACGGACGCGCTTGCTGGTGGCCTGGAGCTTCCAGTGGACGAGGGTGCCCTCGCCGTCGCCGCCCTCGCGCACCTCGTACTCGCTGAAGTGCTCGGGCAGCAGCTTCCCGCGCGCGTCGCTGTAGTCGGCGATGGTGTCGAACACCTTCTCCGGGTCCGCGGCGACGACCCGCTCGGTGGTGGCCTCGACCTGCGCCATGGGGTTCCTCCAGGTCTGTGTTGCTCAGGGTTGTTCGGGGTTCCTCAGGTTCGGGGCAAGCCAACCACCCCGGTCCGCGGCCACCCAAATCGGGGTCCCGGAAGCGATCGCGGGGCGATCGAAAAGGGCTGCCGAACGGTTCCCCGCACGATCATGGGAACACATGTTCTATTGTGGGGGCAGTGCTACCGAGGAGGCGTCATGCGCTGGGACAACCTCACCGTGGAGACCCGTCACGACCGGCCGGCCGATGCCGCGCTGTTCGGTGCGGACGCGGTCACGACCAGGACGTTCGACACGCCCGAGTTCGCCGGCATCACGTTCCACGAGATCCGGGCCCGCTCGATCCTCAACCGGGTGCCGGGGGCCTCCCGGATGCCGTTCGAGTGGACGGTGAACCCCTACCGGGGCTGCACGCACGCGTGTGTGTACTGCTTCGCCCGCAAGACGCACAGCTATCTCGACCTCGACACCGGGACCGGCTTCGACACGCAGATCGTCGTCAAGGTGAACGCGCCGGACCTGCTCCGTCGTCAGTTGGCCTCGCCCCGCTGGCACGGGGAGCACGTCGCGATGGGCACGAACGTCGACTGCTACCAGCGCGCGGAGGGCCGCTACCGATTGATGCCGGGCATCCTGTCCGCCCTGCGCGACCGGGCGAACCCCTTCTCGATCCTGACCAAGGGCACCCTGATCCTGCGCGATCTCGACCTGCTGCGGCAGTCCGCCGAGGTGACCGACGTCGGCGTCTCGGTCTCCGTCGGTTTCACCGACACCGAGCTGTGGCGCACCGTGGAGCCGGGCACGCCCGCCCCCCAGCGGCGCCTGGACGTCGTCAGGACCCTCACCGACCACGGGATCGGCTGCGGGGTGCTGATGGCGCCGGTGATCCCGTTCCTCGGTGACGAGCCGGCCCAGCTGCGCGCCACCGTGCGGGCGATCGCGGCCGCCGGGGCCACCTCCGTCACCCCGCTCGCGCTGCATCTGCGCCCCGGCGCCCGCGAGTGGTTCATGGCCTGGCTCGGGCAGCACCACCCCTACCTGGTGCGCCGGTACGAGCGGCTGTACGCGGACGGCGCCTACGCCCCGAAGTGGTACCAGCGGCGGATCACCCGTCAGGTCCACGAGCTGGCCGAGGAGTACGGGATCGGCCCCACGCGCGCGGGGATGCCCCGCCGGATCCCGCGGCCCGAGCCGGTGGAGGAGCCGAACGGGTCCGGGCCGACCCAGCTCTCGCTGATCTGAGCGCGTTCGAGCGCATCCGGCGACCCGAACGGGTCAAACAACGCCGGAACAGGTTCTGACGGACGCTCTTTTCGGGACGATGCGGCAAGGGCCGTGACCTGTGCGGTCCGACCACCTCCGGCCCCTTCGTCGTCTCGGGAGCACTTCATGAACCAACGCGCAGCCGTGCTGTGCGCTGCCGCCGCCGTCGTGGCCGGGACGGTCACCGCCGTGCCCGCCGCCGCGAGCCCCTCGCACTCCACGGAGCCCGCCCGCGCGACGGCGCTCACCTGGAAGAGCTGCGGCACCACCGGGCAGCCGAAGCTCCAGTGCGCGTCCCTGGAGGTGCCGCTCGACCACGCGCAGCCGGGCGGTGAGCAGATCACGCTGGCGCTGTCCCGCGTCCCGCACACCGCGAAGACGTACCAGGGCCCGCTGCTGGTCAACCCCGGCGGCCCCGGCGGCCGGGGGCTGAGCCTCGCGGGATTCGTCGCCTCGGCGCTGCCGAAGGCCGTGTCGGCCCAGTACGACGTCATCGGCTTCGACCCGCGCGGGGTGGGCAAGAGCACGCCCGCGCTGGTCTGCGCGCCCGGCCACTTCGCCTCCGTGCGCCCGGACTCCGTGCCGAGCACCGAGGCGATCGAGGAGGCGAACATCGCCCGCGCGCGGTCCTTCGCCACGGCCTGCGCCAAGAAGTACGCGCGCGTGCTGCCGTACATCGACACGGTCAGCGCCGTACGGGACATGGACGCGATCCGTGCCGCGGTCGGCGCCCGGCGGCTGAACTACTTCGGCTACTCGTACGGCACCTACCTCGGCGCGGTGTACGCCAAGCTCTACCCGCAGCGGGTGCGGCGCCTGGTCCTGGACTCGATCGTCGACCCCACGGGCGTCTGGTACGAGGACAACCTCACCCAGGACCTGGCCTTCAACGACCGGCACCGCGCCCTGATGGCCTGGATCGCCGAATACGACAAGACGTACCGGCTCGGCACCGACCCGGAGCAGGTCGAGACCAAGTGGTACGCGATGCGGGCAGCCCTCGCCGAGAAGCCGGCCGGCGGCAGGGTGGGCGCCTCGGAGCTGGAGGACACCTTCCTGCCCGGCGGCTACTACAACGGCTACTGGCCCCGCCTCGCCGAGGCGTTCGCGGCGTACGTGAACCGCAAGGACACCGCCCCGCTGGTCGCGGCGTACGAGAACTTCGCCGCCGTCGACGCCGCGGGGGACAACGGCTACAGCGTCTACACCTCGGTGCAGTGCCGTGACGCCTTCTGGCCGCGCGACTGGGACGAGTGGCGCACGGACAACTGGTCGGTGTACGCGAAGGCGCCCTTCATGACCTGGAACAACGCCTGGTACAACGCCCCGTGCGCGTTCTGGCCGACCGGGTCCGTGGGGCCGGTGAACCTCACCAACGGCAAGCTGCCGCCGACCCTGCTGTTCCAGGCGACGGAGGACGCGGCCACCCCGTACGAGGGCGGTGCGACGGTCCACGCGCTGCTGCGCGGTTCGAGTCTCGTCGTCGAGGAGGGCGGCCAGAACCACGGCATCACGCTGAGCGGGAACACCTGCCTGGACAAGCACCTGGCGGCGTACCTGACCGACGGCACGGTGCCGCGCGGGACCGGCGGGGTCGACGCGGTGTGCCAGGCACAGCCCGACCCGAAGCCGGCGGCCTCGAAGGTCGCCTCACGCACCGCCCACGGCTCGACGCTGCACGGGCTGCTGGGGTTCCGTGGCTGAGCGGTGATCACCGACCCGTCGGGGGCGTTGTCGGACCCGTGGTCCACCATGGACGCATGAGCGAACCGACCAGGATCCCCGCCCCCGACGGAGTCGCCGCCGCGGCCCAGTACTCACATGTCGTCATGGGCACCGGCCGTTTCGTGGCCGTCGCCGGTCAGCTCCCGCTCGACGAACACCGCAGGCTGGTCGGCGAGGGCGACCCGCAGGCCCAGGCCCGCCAGGTCTTCGAGAATCTGCGCCGCTGCCTCGCCGCGGCCGGCGCGACCTTCGACGACGTCGTCAAACTCACCTATTTCGTCACGGACATGGCCCATATGCCCGCGATCCGCGCGGCCCGCACCGCCCACATACCCGACGACCGCCTCCCCGCCGCCTCGGCCGTACAGGTCGCCGCCCTGATCCACCCGGACTTCCTGATGGAGATCGAGGCTTTCGCGGTGCTGAGCGAATGACTCCCGCGCTCGTCGTACGGGACATGGCGCTCGCCGACGTCGACCGCGTCTCCGAGATCCGGATCCGCGGCCGGCAGAGCGCCTACCGGGGCCTGCTGCCGCAGCCGTACCTGGACGCGCCGAGCGTCGCCGAGGACGCGGAGCGGCGCCGCGCCCGCTTCGGGCAGGGCGGTGCCGGCGTGGTGAACCTGGTCGTGGAACAGGCCGGGAGGGTGGTCGGCCGGGCCGCCCACGGCGGCTGCCGCGACGGCGAAGTCCGCGCCGACGACACCGAGTTGTACGCGATCTACGTCGACACCGAGTACCTCGGCAGGGGTGTCGGGCGGGTGCTTCTCCAGGAGTCGGTGCGGCGGGCCGGCGCCCTCGGGTACTCCCGCACGTACCTCTGGGTCCTCAAGGGCAACGCCACGGCCCGCCGCTTCTACGAGCGTGCCGGCCTTCACGCGGACGGCGCCGAGGAGCCCTTCGAGGTGGAGGGCGTCGCGGTGCCCGAGGTGCGGCACCTCGGGCACCTGCCCCTCTGAAGGCGCGCTCACGCCCGTCGGTCCGGTGCCCTCAGCGCTGCCGGGGAATGCGTGCCAGCGCGTGTACGGCCGCCTCCGCCAGTGCCGGGTGGGCCAGGGCGTCGTTCAGGACCGGTCGGGCGCGGTCGTCGGCCAGGGTGCCCAGGCCCTCCACGCAGGCGAGGGCCACCCGGCGGTGGGGGTCGTGCGGGCGCAGGCGTCGCCGCAGGGTCGTGATCAGCGCGGGTACGGACTCGGGTGCGCGCAGGTCCACCAGCAGCCGGACCGGGTGCAGGGCGTAGGCGACGCGCAGTTCGTTGGTGGCCAGGGCGGCCGCGGCGCGGGCGGTGCGGGGATCGTCGAGCCGGGTCAGCGCGTGGGCGGCGGAGGCGCAGCGCGGCGGGTCCCGGTGGTTGAGCAGCAGGACGAGCGCCTCGAAGGCACGCCGGTCCCCGGCGCATCCCAGCCGGAACGCGGCCAGCTCGCGGGCCCAGAGGGGCTGCCCCGACTCGGTGAGCACGCACGCCAGTTCGTCGTGGTCCGCGGTACGCTCCAGCCGCTCGTAGGCCGCCGTCGCGCCGGACTCGCGCCGTAAGCGCTCCGTGAGTGATCGCAACTCTTCGTCCATGTGCCGAGCGTAGGGGCTGTGCTGTGCGCGGAGGCGCAAACCGGGCACCTGGCCCACCCGGCCGGGTGGGGACGTTCGAGCGAAACAGGTCACAGTCCCAGGGGCTGGCGCGCTCGTTACCCACCGGTTAAGCTCATACGAGCGAGTCAATCACTCGCTTCACCTCCTCGTGGTGGCCTGGTGACGCAGTCGCCGCGAGAAGTCGGTTCGGTACCACCTGTACCGCTGTACGACCCGGCCACGGGACAGGGCCGGTCGGATCTCCCGTTCGCTCCGGGCGTGTGCACGCCCCCGGCGACGGCACCGGGCGTGTGCGCTTGTCAGCCCGGCAACACCCGCAAATCCTTCACCGCACCCGGTGCGCCCGGGCCTCGCAGAGGCCGCTCGGCGCACCCGGGCGCGTTCCCAGTCGTCACCTCATTTCTGGAGTCCCGCGATGGTCGCTCCCCTGTCCGACACCCCTCTGTCCCCGCTCCGGACGATCGCCGTCATCGGCCTCGGCACCATGGGCACCGGCATCACCGAGGTCCTGGCGAAGGCCGGGCGCGAGGTGATCGGCATCGACATCAGCGAGGCCCAGGCCGCGCGGTCCCTCGCCGCGCTGGAGGCCTCCACCGCCCGCGCCGTGCAGCGCGGCCGGCTCACCGAGCAGGAGCGCACGGCGGCCCTGGCCCGCGTCCGGGTCTCCACCGACCTGCGCACGGCGGCCGACGCCGACCTCGTCATCGAGGTGGCGCCGGAGTCGTACGAGATCAAGCAGCAGATCTTCCGCGAGCTGGACGGGCTGGTGCGGCCCGAGACCATCCTCGCCACCGGCACCAACGCGCTCTCCGTGACCCGGCTCGCCGCCGACTCGGCGCGTCCGGAGCGGGTGTTGGGCCTGCACTTCTTCAACCCGGCGCCGGCCATGAAGCTGGTCGAGGTCGTCTCCTCGGTGCTGACCGCGCCCACCGCGGTCACCGCCGTCACCAACCTCGCCCTCGACCTCGGCAAGGAGCCGGTCGCGGTCGGCGACCGCCCCGGCTTCGTCGCCGACGGCCTGCTGTTCGGCTACCTCAACCAGGCCGCCGCGATGTACGAGGCCCGGTACGCCTCCCGAGAGGACATCGACGCCGCGATGCGGCTGGGCTGCGGACTGCCGATGGGCCCGCTCGCCCTGCTCGACCTGATCGGCGTCGACACGGCCCGTACGGTCCTGGAGGTCATGTACGCCGAGTCCCACGACCGGCTGCACGCTCCCGCGCCGATCCTCAAGCAGCTCAGCGAGGCGGGCCTGACCGGCCGTAAGTCGGGCCGCGGCTTCTACACCTACGACGCCCCGGACAGCGCGACGGTCGTCCCGGACGCGCTGACGCCCCTGTCCGGCGCCGGCGGGGCCCCCGGTCGCCCGGTCAGCTCGGTCGGCGTGGCCGGCTCCGGCACCATGGCCTCCGGTATCGCCGAGGTCTTCGCCAAGGCCGGCTACGACGTCGTCCTCGCCGCCCGCAGCGAGGAGAAGGCGCAGACCGCCAAGGCCAGGATCGGCAAGTCGCTCTCCCGCTCGGTCGACAAGGGCCGGCTGACCGCGGAGGCCGCCGCCCAGATCCTGGACCGGATCACCCCGGCCGGCTCCTACGACGCCTTCGCCGACGTCGACCTGGCGCTCGAGGCGGTCGCCGAGGACCTCGAGATCAAGCAGCAGCTCTTCGCGACGCTGGACAAGGTGTGCAAGCCCGGCGCGGTCCTCGCCACGACGACCTCCTCGCTGCCGGTCGTCGCCTGCGCCCGCGCCACCTCGCGCCCGCAGGACGTGATCGGGATGCACTTCTTCAACCCGGCGCCCGCGATGAAGCTGGTCGAGGTCGTGCGTACGGTGCTGACGGCCGACGACGTCCACGCGACGGTCCGCGAGGTGTGCGGGCGGATCAAGAAGCACGCGGTGGACTGCGGGGACCGCGCGGGCTTCATCGTGAACGCGCTGCTCTTCCCGTACCTCAACAACGCGATCAAGATGGTCCAGGAGCACTACGCGTCCCTCGACGACATCGACGCGGCGATGAGGCTGGGCGGCGGCTACCCGATGGGCCCCTTCGAGCTGCTGGACGTCGTCGGACTCGACGTCTCCCTGGCGATCGAGAAGGTGCTGCACCGGGAGTTCCGGGACCCGGGCCTGGCCCCCGCCCCGCTCCTGGAGCACCTGGTGGCCGCGGGCTGCCTCGGCCGCAAGACCGGCCGTGGCTTCCGCGAATATGCCCGCCGCTGACGGCATCGGCGACCGGCTCCGCGCAGACGAGGACTGGGGCGGGCTGCTCGACCCCGCCCTCGGGCCCCCGCCCGCCGAGGGCGGGGGAAACCCCGGACAGGCGCACCGAGCTGCGCACATGCAGTACGTTCGGGTCATGCCCCAGCCCGCCAGGTCCTCACGTACACCCGCCACGCCCGACGCGCCGGAGAGTGCCGCGGGCAGCCGCGCGGCAGCCCAGCGGCTCAAGATGCGCCGAGAACTGGCGGCCGCGGCGATGGAGCTGTTCGCGACCAAGGGGTACGAGGCGACCACCGTCGACGAGATCGCGGCCGCGGCCGGAGTCGCCCGCCGGACCTTCTTCCGTCACTTCCGCTCCAAGGAAGAGGCGATCTTCCCCGACCACGACGACACCTTGATCCGGGCGGAGGCCGTGCTCAACGCGGCCCCGGCGCACGAGCATCCGCTCGACACGGTGTGCCGCGGCATCAAAGAGGTCATGAAGATGTACGCGGCCCGGCCGGAGATCTCGGTCGCCCGCTACAAGCTGACGCGCGAGGTGCCCACCCTGCGCGAGGCGGAGATCGCTTCGGTGGCCCGCTACGAGCGCCTCTTCACCCGCTACCTCCTCGGCCACTTCGACGAGCACGCCCACGACGACGACGCCAACGACGATCCGCTGCTCGCCGAGGTCGCCGCGTCCGCCGTGGTCACGGCCCACAACCACGTGCTGCGGCGCTGGCTGAGGGCCGGCGGCCAGGGCGACGTCGAGACCCAGCTCGACCATGCCTTCGCGATCGTGCGGAAGACGTTCGGGACGGGCATCGGAGCCGGCCGCAGCAGCGCCGGCGCCCCCCAGCCCGCCCCTGCGGTGGTCTCCGCACAGGGCGAGGTCCTGGTGACGGTCGCCCGCACCGACGCCTCGCTGGACGAGGTCATGCGCACCATCGAGCAGGCTCTCAAGGAGCGCTGAGCACCCCTCGGAACCCCTTTCACGCTGTGACGACGGCCACCCCACCGGGTGGCCGTTTTGGCATGTCAGAGCCCCTTTTCGCGCACATTTCAGAGCCCGTTCGATCGATCATCGCTCATTTGTTACGTAAAGATTTCAGCTGAGACCAAGTTCTGGCACTCAGTGCCTTGCGGGGTGACACGCGGTGTCATACGTTGAAGGTGTCCGGGCGGCCGGCGTGCAGAGACCTTTCGTACGCCGGCTGTCCCCGCAAGCTCATGGTTTGCGCGCCCGGACGCCTGCGTCACAGGCAACCTCCCGCGCCACAAAGCGCTGCCGAACAGCACATCCGCCGAACCGACGGCACGTTCACCCCAAACCCTCAGCAGCACCGACGTAACCCTCAGCGCCCCGCCCTCAGGGCGCTCACCGCCGGAGGCAACACCGTGACCATGCAGAAGATTCTGGACGCGATCCAGTCGCCGGACTCGACACCGGACGACTTCGCCGCTCTGCCGCTCCCCGAGTCGTACCGCGCGATCACCGTGCACAAGGACGAGACGGAGCTGTTCGCCGGGCTCGAGACCCGCGACAAGGACCCCCGCAAGTCCCTCCACCTGGACGAGGTGGCCCTGCCCGAGCTCGGTCCGGGCGAGGCCCTGGTGGCCGTCATGGCCTCCTCGGTCAACTACAACTCCGTGTGGACCTCGATCTTCGAGCCGGTGTCGACGTTCTCCTTCCTGGAGCGCTACGGCAGGCTCAGCGAGCTCACCAAGCGGCACGACCTGCCCTACCACGTCATCGGTTCCGACCTGGCGGGCGTCGTCCTGCGTACCGGCCCGGGCGTCAACGCCTGGAAGCCGGGCGACGAGGTCGTCGCGCACTGTCTGTCCGTCGAGCTGGAGTCGTCCGACGGCCACAACGACACGATGCTCGACCCCGAGCAGCGCATCTGGGGCTTCGAGACCAACTTCGGCGGCCTGGCGGAGATCGCCCTGGTCAAGTCCAACCAGCTGATGCCGAAGCCGGACCACCTGTCGTGGGAGGAGGCGGCGGCCCCCGGCCTCGTCAACTCCACCGCGTACCGGCAGCTGGTCTCCCGCAACGGCGCCGGCATGAAGCAGGGCGACAACGTCCTGATCTGGGGCGCCAGCGGCGGACTCGGCAGCTACGCCACGCAGTTCGCGCTGGCCGGCGGCGCCAACCCGATCTGTGTCGTCTCCTCCCCCGAGAAGGCCGACATCTGCCGGGCCATGGGCGCCGAGGCGGTCATCGACCGCAACGCCGAGGGCTACAAGTTCTGGAAGGACGAGCGGACCCAGGACCCGAAGGAGTGGAAGCGTTTCGGCAAGCGCATCCGCGAGTTCACCGGCGGCGAGGACATCGACATCGTCTTCGAGCACCCCGGTCGCGAGACCTTCGGCGCCTCGGTCTACGTCACCCGCAAGGGCGGCACCATCACCACCTGCGCCTCGACCTCGGGCTACATGCACGAGTACGACAACCGCTACCTGTGGATGTCCCTGAAGCGGATCATCGGCTCGCACTTCGCCAACTACCGCGAGGCCTGGGAGGCCAACCGGCTGATCGCGAAGGGCAAGATCCACCCGACGCTGTCGAAGGTCTACTCCCTGGAGGAGACCGGCCAGGCCGCCTACGACGTGCACCGCAACCTCCACCAGGGCAAGGTCGGCGTCCTCGCGCTGGCCCCCCAGGAGGGTCTGGGTGTGCGCGACGAGGAGAAGCGCGCCCAGCACATCGACGCCATCAACCGCTTCCGCAACATCTGAGACACCCGAGGTCATAGATGACTGAGCGTCAGAAGGACCGGCCGTGGCTCATGCGCACGTACGCCGGTCACTCCACGGCCGAGGCGTCCAACGAGCTGTACCGGCGCAACCTCGCCAAGGGCCAGACGGGTCTGTCGGTCGCGTTCGACCTGCCCACCCAGACCGGCTACGACTCCGACCACGTCCTCGCCCGCGGCGAGGTCGGCCGGGTCGGCGTGCCGGTGGCCCATCTCGGTGACATGCGCAGGCTGTTCCAGGACATCCCCCTGGAGCAGATGAACACCTCGATGACGATCAACGCCACCGCCATGTGGCTGCTGGCGCTCTATCAGGTCGTCGCCGAGGAGCAGGGCGCGGACATCACCCTGCTCCAGGGCACGACCCAGAACGACATCGTCAAGGAGTACCTGTCCCGGGGCACGCACGTGTTCCCGCCGGGGCCGAGCCTCCGTCTCACGACGGACATGATCGCGTACACGGTCTCCCACATCCCGAAGTGGAACCCGATCAACATCTGTAGCTACCACCTACAGGAGGCCGGGGCCACGCCGGTCCAGGAGATCGCGTACGCGATGTCCACGGCGATCGCCGTGCTGGACGCCGTCCGCGACTCCGGGCAGGTGCCGGCCGAGAAGTTCGGCGATGTCGTCGCCCGGATCTCCTTCTTCGTCAACGCGGGCGTCCGCTTCGTCGAGGAGATGTGCAAGATGCGCGCCTTCGGCCGCATCTGGGACCGGATCACCCGGGAGCGCTACGGCATCGAGAACGCCAAGCAGCGCCGCTTCCGCTACGGCGTCCAGGTCAACTCCCTGGGCCTGACCGAGGCGCAGCCGGAGAACAACGTCCAGCGGATCGTCCTCGAGATGCTCGCCGTGACGCTGTCGAAGGACGCACGCGCGCGTGCCGTGCAGCTCCCCGCCTGGAACGAGGCCCTGGGCCTCCCCCGCCCCTGGGACCAGCAGTGGTCGCTGCGTATCCAGCAGGTGCTCGCCCTGGAGAGCGACCTGCTGGAGTACGAGGACATCTTCGAGGGCTCGAAGGTCATCGAGACCAAGGTGGGCGAGCTGGTCGAGGAGTCCCTCACGGAGATCGAGCGGATCCAGGAGATGGGCGGCGCGATGGCCGCCGTCGAGTCCGGCTACCTCAAGTCGCAGCTCGTCTCCTCGCACGCCGAGCGCAGGGCCCGGATCGAGTCCGGGCAGGAGAAGATCATCGGCGTCAACATCTTCGAGACGACCGAGCCCAACCCGCTCACCGCGGATCTCGACACGGCCATCCAGACGGTCGACCCGGCGGTCGAGGCCCGTGTCATCGCCTCCCTCGAGAACTGGCGCGACACCCGCTACCAGCCGCCCTTCAACCACCCGCGTCCGTGCAAGGCGCTGGAGAAGCTGAAGGAGGCCGCCAAGGGCACCGCCAACCTCATGGAAGCCACCCTGGAGTGCGCCCGCGCCGGGGTCACGACCGGCGAGTGGGCCGGGGCGCTGCGTGAGGTGTTCGGCGAGTTCCGCGCCCCGACCGGCGTGTCGTCGGCGCCGGTGGCGGTCCCGGCCGAGGAGGGCTCGGCCATGGCCGACGTCCGCCGCAGGGTCGACGTGACCGCGAAGGACATGGGCGTCGGCAAGCTGCGCTTCCTGGTCGGCAAGCCGGGCCTGGACGGGCACTCCAACGGCGCCGAGCAGATAGCCGTCCGCGCGCGGGACGCCGGCTTCGAGGTGGTCTACCAGGGCATCCGGCTGACGCCCGAGCAGATCGTGGACGCCGCGCTGGAGGAGGACGTGCACGCCGTCGGCCTGTCCATCCTGTCCGGCTCGCACGCCCAGCTGGTGCCGGACGTCCTCGAACGGCTGCGTGTGGCCGGTGCCACAGACATCCCGGTGATCGCCGGTGGCATCATCCCGAATGGAGACGCCGAACAGCTCAGGGCTGCCGGCGTGGCCGCGGTCTTCACCCCGAAGGACTTCGACATCACCGGAATCATCGGCCGCATCGTCGACGAGATCCGGAAAGCGAACAAGCTCGACCCCCTGGAGGTCCCCGCATGACCGTCAACCGTCTGCGTCCCCGCCGCTCGTGTCTCGCGGTCCCGGGCAGCAACCCCCGCTTCCTGGAGAAGGCGCAGGGCCTCCCGGCGGACCAGGTGTTCCTCGACCTCGAGGACGCGTGTGCGCCGCTCGCCAAGCCGGAGGCGCGGCACACCATCGTCAAGTTCCTCAACGAGGGCGACTGGACGGGCAAGACGAGGGTGGTCCGGGTCAACGACTGGACGACCGAGTGGACGTACCGCGACGTCGTGACGGTGGTCGAGGGGGCCGGCCCCAACCTCGACTGCATCATGCTGCCGAAGGTGCAGAACGCCCAGCAGATCGTCGCGCTGGACCTGCTCCTGACGCAGATCGAGAAGACCATGGGCTTCGAGGTCGGCCGTATCGGCATCGAGGCGCAGATCGAGAACGCGCAGGGCCTCAACAACGTCAACGAGATCGCGCAGGCCTCCCCGCGCATCGAGACGATCATCTTCGGCCCGGCCGACTTCATGGCGTCGATCAACATGAAGTCGCTGGTCGTGGGCGAGCAGCCGCCCGGTTACCCGGCGGACGCCTACCACTACATCCTGATGAAGATCCTGATGGCCGCCCGCGCCAACGACCTCCAGGCGATCGACGGCCCCTACCTCCAGATCCGCAACGTCGACGGCTACCGCGAGGTCGCCGGACGCGCGGCCGCCCTCGGCTTCGACGGCAAGTGGGTGCTGCACCCGGGCCAGGTCGAGGCGTCCAACGAGATCTTCTCGCCGTCGCAGGAGGACTACGACCACGCCGAGCTGATCCTGGACGCGTACGACTACTACACGTCCGAGGCGGGCGGCAAGAAGGGCTCGGCGATGCTCGGCGACGAGATGATCGACGAGGCCAGCCGCAAGATGGCGCTGGTCATCTCCGGCAAGGGACGCGCCGCCGGCATGCAGCGCACCGGCAAGTTCGAGATCCCGGAGGCCTGACGATGCAGTTCGGACGCACCTACGAGGAGTTCGAGGTCGGGGCGACGTACAAGCACTGGCCGGGCAAGACGGTGACGGAGTACGACGACCACCTGTTCTGTCTCCTCACCATGAACCACCACCCGCTCCACATGGACACCAACTACGCCGAGAACACGACGGACTTCGGCAGGAACGTCGTGGTGGGGAACTACATCTACTCCCTGCTCCTCGGCATGTCCGTCCCGGACGTGTCCGGCAAGGCGATCGCCAACCTGGAGATCGAGTCGCTGAAGCACGTGGCGCCGACCTTCCACGGCGACACGATCTACGGCGAGACGACCGTCCTCGACAAGACGCCCTCCAAATCGAAGAACGACCGCGGGATCGTCTACGTCGAGACCAAGGGCTACAAGCAGGACGGCACGCTGGTCTGCGTGTTCCGCCGCAAGGTGATGGTGCCGACCGAGACGTACATCAAGGAGCGCGGCGGCGAGCAGCCGGGCCGCCCCCAGCTCAAGGAGCAGGAGAAGTAGCCATGGCACGCCTCGCCCAGACCGCCGGTCTGACCGACATCCAGCAGGAGATCCTCTCCACCGTCCGCGACTTCGTGGACAAGGAGATCATCCCGGTCGCGACCGAGCTGGAGCACCGCGACGAGTACCCGCAGCAGATCGTCGACGGCCTCAAGGAGTTGGGCCTGTTCGGCCTGATGATCCCCGAGGAGTACGGCGGTCTGGGCGAGTCGCTCCTGACGTACGCCCTGTGCGTCGAGGAGATCGCCCGCGGCTGGATGTCGGTCTCCGGCATCATCAACACGCACTTCATCGTGGCGTACATGCTCAAGCAGCACGGCACGCAGGAGCAGAAGGACCACTATCTGCCGAGGATGGCGGCCGGCGACGTCCGCGGCGCCTTCTCCATGTCGGAGCCGGCTCTCGGCTCCGACGTGTCCGCGATCACGTCGAAGGCGGTGAAGGACGGCGACGAGTACGTCCTCACCGGCCAGAAGATGTGGCTGACGAACGGCGGCACGTCGTCACTGGTGGCCGTTCTGGTCCGAAGTGACGAAGGACACCCCGAGGGCACCGCCCCCCACAAGTCGATGACGACCTTCCTGATCGAGAAGGAACCCGGCTTCGGTCAGATCCAACCCGGCCTGACCATCCCGGGCAAGATCGACAAGATGGGCTACAAGGGGGTGGACACCACTGAGCTGATCATGGATGGCCTGCGCCTTCCCGCCGATCGCGTGCTCGGCGGGGTCACCGGCCGAGGTTTTTACCAAATGATGGACGGGGTCGAGGTGGGTCGCGTCAATGTCGCGGCGCGTGGCTGCGGCGTCGCCCAGCGTGCCTTCGAACTGGGTGTCTCGTACGCCCAGCAGCGGCACACGTTCGGCAAGCCGATCGCCCAGCACCAGGCCATCCAGTTCAAGCTCGCCGAGATGGCTACCAAGGTCGAGGCCGCGCATGCCATGATGGTGAACGCCGCACGCAAAAAGGACTCCGGGGAACGAAACGACCTTGAGGCAGGGATGGCGAAGTACCTCGCCTCCGAGTACTGCAAGGAGGTCGTGGAGGACGCCTTCCGGATCCACGGAGGCTACGGCTTCTCCAAGGAGTACGAGATCGAGCGCCTCTACCGCGAGGCCCCGATGCTGCTGATCGGTGAAGGCACCGCAGAAATCCAGAAAATGATCATCGGGCGCAGGTTGCTCGAGGAGTACCGGTTCCAGGGCTGATTGTCCGGGTTGGGGGTGTTTTCTTCGAGAAGAAGATCACACCCCGTCAACTTCCCTCTGCCGTCGACTCGGCTTCCTTGCTTACCCAGTTGTGGCCCCGAACCGCTACGATCGCGGAAAGCCGCCGTCCCCCCGTCGAAGCGCGGCATCATCCGCTACGAAGGTCATCCATGCCCCACAGCCAAACCTCTGCACATCGCGACAGCCTGGTAGGCGCACGCCTCGCGCGCGGAGCATCGCCGTGGCTCCTGCCGACCGTCGCCACCGCAGCCGTCAGCCTGCTGCGCGCCCGCCGCTCGGGTGCCGCCAAGGCCGTCGCCGTGCCCGCCACCGCTCTCGCGGCGGGCATGCTGTGGTTCTTCCGCGACCCCGAGCGCGAGATCTCCTCGGGCCGGGTCATCTCCCCCGCCGACGGTGTGGTGCAGAGCATCATGCCGTGGAAGGACGGGCGCACCCGGGTCGCGATCTTCATGAGCCCGCTCAACGTCCACGTCAACCGCGCGCCGCTGGCCGGCACCGTGACGTCGGTCGAGCACATCCCCGGCGGGTTCGTGCCGGCGTTCAACAAGGAGAGCGAGAACAACGAGCGCGTAGTCTGGCACTTCGACACCGAGCTCGGTGACATCGAAATGATCCAGATCGCCGGAGCCGTCGCCCGCCGCATCGTCCCCTACATCCCCGAGGGCACGAAGGTCGAGCAGGGCGAGCGGATCGGCCTGATCCGCTTCGGTTCACGTGTCGACATCTACCTCCCCGAGGGCGTGGACGTCGCGGTCGAGGTGGGGCAGAAGACGGTGGCAGGGGTGACTCGCATTGACCGTGATTGACCCGGAGACCCAGGCGGGCTGGGTGCCCGAGGCCGACGAGGTGGACGAAGAGGAGGAGATGCCCCTCTCTCTCCGCCTGTCGATAGCGGACACCCTCACCCTCGGCAACGCAACGTGCGGCTTCATGGCGGTGTACTTCACCACCACCGGCATCCTGATCCCGCACCTCACCGGCAGCCAGGAATCCGGCATGGCCCGCCACAGCGCGGCCACGGCGGTCATCCTGATGCTGTGCGCGGCGGTCTTCGACCTGTTCGACGGCCTGGTCGCACGCAAGCTGCGCTCCTCCCCGATGGGCGCGGAGCTGGACAACCTCTCGGACCTGATCAGCTTCGGTCTGGCCCCGGCGTACTTCGTCCTGGTCTACGGCATGGTCGCCGACGACGCCCACCAGCGGGTGGCGGCGGTCGGTGCGATCGTGGTGCTGCTCGCGGTGGTGCTGAGGCTCGCGAGATTCTCGTGCGTCACCGTCAAGGACGGCACCTTCCAGGGCATGCCGTCGCCGTTCGGCGCGCTGACGGTCGTCTCGATCGTGCTCCTCGAGCTGCCCTTCGTGGCGACTCTGATGGCCATCCTGGGCACCGCCTGGCTGATGGTGAGCCGGGTCGAGTACCCGAAGCCGCGGGGCCGCCTCGCCGGCGCGATGCTCTCCTGGATCGTGCTGTCGATGGGCCTGCTGGCGGCCTGGGCGTTCGACGCCCCGAGCGGTCAGCTCCTGCTCCAGACCGGCTGCGCGCTTCAGCTGGTCATGGGCGCGGTCATCCCGCTGTTCGCCACGGCCCGCCGGGTGAACAACTTCCGCGGCAACCGCCGCGAGGCGCGGGCGGCACAGCTGCCGTAGCGGTGACAGCAGTCGTACGACGGTGAAGGGGCCCGAACCATCAGGTTCGGGCCCCTTCACTTCTCCCGTTGCTCGCCGTGCCGTCCTTCAGTTCAGGAAGTCCCGCCCGATCTGCTCCGCGACCCGTTCCAGGATCGGTCCCGCGTCCGAGATGCAGGTCGCCACGTCCGGCTCGACATCCGTCAGCGGATAGGCCCGGCGGATCCCGGCCCGGCCCAGCGCCGCCGGCGGCAGGGCGAGGCGGCCGCAGACGGCGACGACCTCCTTGCCGGCCGCCCGGGCGGCCGCGGCGACGCCCGCGGGGGCCTTGCCGTGCAGGGTCTGCTCGTCCAGCGAGCCCTCACCGGTGATCACCAGCTCGGCCCGCTCGAGCGCCGGCGCGAAGCCCAGCACGTCGAGCATGACCTCGATGCCGGCGCGGAACCGGGCGCCGATGAGCAGCGCCCCGTAGCCGATGCCGCCCGCGGCGCCCGCGCCCGGCGCGGCCGCGTACTCCGCCGCCCTCGAGCCGAGCTCCGTCTCCAGTACCTTCGCGTAGTGCGTGAGCGCCGCGTCCAGCGTCTCGACGTCGTCCGGCGAGGCGCCCTTCTGCGGGCCGTACACCGCCGGTGCGCCCTTGGGGCCGGTCAGCGGGTTGTCGACGTCGCTCGCCAGGACCAGTTCCACGGAGGCCAGCCGGGGATCCAGCTCCGACAGGTCGGCGCGGGCCAGCTCCGCGAGAGCGCCGCCGCCCGGGGCCACCGGCTCGCCGTCCTCGTCGAGGAACCGAGCGCCGAGCGCGGACAGCATGCCCGCGCCGCCGTCCGTGGTGGCGCTGCCGCCGACCCCGAACACGATCGTCCGCACCCCCGCGTCCAGCGCGGCCCGCAGCAGCTCGCCCGAGCCGTACGTGGACGCCGTGAGGGGCGCGTAGACGCCGGCCGGGAGCCGCTGAAGGCCGCTCGCCTCCGCCATCTCCACGACCGCGGTGTCGCCGCGTACCGCGAACGCGGCGGTCACTTCCTGCCCGAGAGGCCCGGCGACCCGTACCTCCCGGCGTTCGAAGCCTGCCGCGACCGCCGCGGCGACGGTCCCGTCGCCGCCGTCGGCGACGGGCAGGGCCTCCACCTCGAGGTCCGCCACGACCCGGCGCAGCCCGGCCGTCACCCGCTCGGCGACCTCCACGGCCGTCAGCGAGCCCTTGAACTTGTCCGCGGCCACGAGCACCCGTCGGGTGCCCCGCGCTGGAGCGTCCGTCACCTTGCATCCCCTTGCTCTCCGGGCCCCGCGCATGTCAGGGCCAGTCGCGCCGCTGCGACCTTAACCGGAAGGCGCCCCCGCCGTCATGCGGAGCCCGGACCCTGGAACAACCCTGAGCGGCGCCCGTGGGCCGCCGCAACCCTCGCGGGTGTCACCGGAATCGGGTAGACCGGACCCATGACCCCTGTCGGCGGCGAGCCTGAGCTCGCCGACCGCGTCCTCGGGGGCTGGCTGGGCCGGATCGCGGGCAACATGCTCGGCAAACCGGTCGAGCAGGGCGACCTGTGGACGCGCGAGCGCATCGACCGCTATCTGCGGCGGGCCGCAGCCCTGCCGCTCACCGACTACCTGCCCGAGCCGGCCACCCAGGAGGACGGCCTGCGGCTGCGCCCGGAGTGGCGGGCGTGTGTGCGCGGCCGCATCCACGGCAGCTGCCGCGACGACGACGTCGACTACGCGATCCTCGGCCTCGACCTCCTGGAGACCCACGGCTTCGGCTTCAGTACCGAGCAGGTCGGCGACCTGTGGCTGCTGCGGCTGCCGTACCTCCAGACGTTCACCGCCGAGCGGGCCGCCTACCGCAACCTCACGGCCGGGCTGAAGCCGCCCCTGACGGCGACGTACGACAACCCGTACCAGGAGTGGATCGGCGCCCTGATCCGCGCCGACATCTACGGCTGGACCTGCCCGGGCCTCCCCCGCCGCGCCGCCTCCCTGGCCCGCCGGGACGCGGTGCTCTCGCACACCGGCAACGGCGTGTACGGCGCGATGTTCGCGGCGGCGCTGATCTCGGCGGCGTTCACCGCGCCGACGGTGCGCCACGCGCTGGACGAGGCGCTGGCCGTCGTCCCGGCGAGCAGCCGGCTCGCCCGGACCGTGCGCCGGGTCGCCTCCCTCCACGACACCCGCATGACCTGGGAGGACACGCTCACCACGGTGACCGAGGAGACGGCGGGCCTGGGCTGGATCCACACCGTCCCGAACGCCGCCGTCCTCACCGCCGGACTGCTGTACGGCGACGGCGACTTCACCCGGACCGTCACGCTCACCGTGCGCGGCGGCCTGGACACCGACTCCAACGGCGCGACGGCCGGTTCGGTGGCCGGTGTCCTGACCGGCGCCGCGGCGATCCCGCCCCAGTGGACGGAGCCGCTGGAGGACACGGTGCGCAGCGCGGTGTTCGGCTTCGACGGCGTCCGTATCAGCGAGCTGGCGCGGCGGACGCTGCGGCTGGTCGGGACGCAGGACCGCCCGGCGGAGAGCTGAGCCGGTAGGCGGACGGGCGCCCCTGCCGGCCGCCCTTACGCTTTCCGGATGAGCATCCCCGGCACGCCCGACTTCGCTGCGTACATCGCCTCCCTGCCCCGTGTCCTGGCAGGCGCCGCCGCGATCTTCCGTGACACCTCGGGGCGGGTCCTGCTCGTCGAGCCCAACTATCGGGCGGGCTGGGCGCTGCCGGGCGGCACGATCGAGTCCGACACCGGCGAGAGCCCCCGGCAGGCCGCGCGCCGCGAGACGCTCGAGGAGATCGGTCTCGACCGCGAGCTCGGCCGGCTGCTCGCGGTGGACTGGGTGCTCGGCCCGGACCGGCCGCCGCTGATGGCGTACGTGTACGACGGCGGGGTCCTCGGCACCGTCGAGTTCGAGGCGATCGAGCTCCAGGAGACGGAGCTGCTGTCCTGGCGGCTGGTCCCGCGCGAGGAGCTCAGCGACTACCTGCTGGGCTCGCTGGGCCGCCGGGTCCTGGCCGCCCTGGACGCGCTCGCGGACGGCTCGACGACGGCGGAACTGGAGAACGGCCGCCCCGCCCGCTGACCTCCGGCCCGCTCAGCCCTCGACGTCGCGCGGCTTGCCGTCCACCTCGCGCAGGGCCTCGTCCCGGACGGCGGTCCTGGCCTCCGTGCGATGGCCGCGCTCGATGTAGTCGCGCACGACCAGTTCGACGGCGTCCTGGGGGTTGCCCACACCGGTGAGCACCATGACTTCGACGACGAGTTCGGCGTCGAGCGAGACAGCGACCTTGGCCATGCCGGGACGGTAACACCGGCCGGGGCGCCGCGATATATCTGCTCGCGACCCTCCGCTCCCCGGCCTACGCTCGAACACATGAGCAAGCCTCTCGTCGCCATCCTCAGCGGGGCCGGTGTCTCCACCGACTCCGGCATCCCCGACTACCGCGGTCCCAACGGGTTGTGGCGGAAGGATCCCGAGGCCGAGAAGCTCGTCACGTACGAGTACTACATGGGCGATCCGGAGATCCGGCGGCGGTCGTGGCAGTTGCGGCGGAGGAATCGGGCTCTGACGGCCGAGCCGAACGCGGCGCACCGGGCCGTGGCCGAACTGGAGCGGTCCGGGGTGCCGGTGCGGGTGATCACGCAGAACGTGGACGGGCTGCACCAGCTCGCCGGGATGCCCGTGCGCAAGGTGCTCGAACTGCACGGCACCGTACGGAGTGTGGTGTGTACGCGGTGCCACGCCCGGGGGCCGATGGAGGACGCGCTGGCGCGGGTCGAGGCCGGTGAGGAGGACCCGGCGTGCCTGACGTGCGGCGGGATCCTGAAGTCGGCCACGGTGATGTTCGGCGAACGGCTCGACCCGGTGGTGCTGGGCGAGGCCGTCGCCGTCACCAAGGCCTGCCAGGTCTTCGTCGCCGTCGGCACGAGCCTCCAGGTCCAGCCCGCCGCCGGGCTGGCCGGCGTCGCCGCCGACCACGGGGCCCGGCTCGTCATCGTCAACGCCGAGCCGACGCCGTACGACGAGATCGCCGACGAGGTCGTCCGGGAGCCGATCGGGACGGCGCTGCCGAGGCTGTTGCGGGAGCTGACCGAGACGGAGCTCTGACGGTACCTCTTCTGTCACCCCAGATAGGCGGGGGCGACGGCGGAGGTCATGAGGGTGCGGGCCGCGCCGCTGCCGTCGGCGGGGACGGTCCACAGGTCCGAACCGTAGTCGCCGGGAAGGGCGTAGACGAGGGTGGAGTCGTCGGCCCACAGGGCCTGGTCGTCGATGTTGCGCCGCTCGGCGGTCGCGGTCTCCTCCAGGGTGCGCAGGTCGAGGACGTAGAGCCGCCAGGGGGCGTCGGGCGAGGCTCCCTGGACACGTTTCTTGTAGGCGATCCGGGTGCCGTCGGGTGAGAGCGAGGGGCATTCGACGTTGCCGTGCAGGGTGGTGAGGGTGCGTGCGGCGACGTCACCGCGGACCAGGTAGGTCCGGCCGCCGGACGCCAGCGTGGCGTAGAAGCGGGTGTCGTCGGCGAAGGTGACACCCCAGACGTTGATGTCCGCCGCGCGGTAGGTCCGGCCGTCCTTGATGATGCGGAAGGTCTCCAGGTTGTCGTCGACGGCCCAGGTCCGGGTGTCGACGACGGCGGTGCGGGTGGAGAAGGCGGTGCCGGCGTAGGAGTCTCCGCTGACGAAGACCGTCCAGGCCACCAGATGGCCGGAGGGTGAGACCCGGGCCCGGGTGGGGATGCCCGCCGCCGGGAAGCTGCGCAGCTCGTGCAGGTGCGCGTCGAGCACCACCGCCCGGTAGGTGTCCTCCAACGCGCCGTGTACGGCCCGGAGGCAGATGCCGGTTCCGGCCGCCGCGTGGAAGCGCAGGCACTTGACGCCCGACGCGGTGCGCGGCCCCTGCGGGTCGTCGGCGGGCACGGTGGCGATCTCGTCGCGATGCGGGCCCCAGGCCAGGTTGCGCACCAGCAGCCGGCGACCGGACGTCGGCCGGAGCGAGACGGTGCCGGCCCGCACGGTCGGGCCGTCGGCCTGCTGCTCGTCACGCAGGCCCGACCGGTGGGCGGCGTACAGCACCGACCCGGTCCCGACCGCGCCGAGCAGCACCACGGCGACCAGCAGGACCAGCAGGCGGGTTGTCCGGGTCATGCGGGCCCCTCATCGGTGGTGCGGAGGACGAACGAGGCCACGACGGCGCTGACGGCCAGTGCGGCGGCGGTCACGGCGAGGGCGGTGCGCCCGCCCCACAGGCTCCAGGCCGCGCCGAAGGCGAGCGAACAGGTGAAGCGGGCCAGTGCCTGGCCGGTGCCGACCAGTGCCTGACCGGCACCTTGTTGACGGTCCGGCACGGCGCCGGCGGTGGCGGCCGCGAGGACCCCGTCGGTGGCGGCGTAGAAGGTGCCGTGCAGGACGAGGACGGCGATCACGGCGGGCGCGCCGTGCCAGGGGGAGAGCACCAGGCCGTAGCCGAGCAGCAGGACGCCGTGGCCGGCCAGGAAGAGCCGGCGGCTGCTGACGCGGTCGGCGAGTGCGCCGAGCGGGAACGCGAGCAGCAGGAAGACGGCGGCGGTGCCCAGCGGCAGCAGCGGGAAGAGATGGGCGGGCAGGGCCCCTTCGCGCTGGAGCAGCAGATAGAGGAAGGAGTCGCTGACGGTGGTCAGGCCGAGCAGGGTCGCGCACACGGTGAGCCTGCGCAGCTCGGGGCGGCGCAGTAGCCCGAGCGCGTCCCGGAGCACCGGCCGGGCCGGTTCGGGTGGTTGCACGGCGCCGGCGGGGACGATGTGGCGGGGCACGAAGAGCACCAGCACCAGGACTCCGAGCACGGCGACGCAGCCGCTGACCGCGAAGACCGCGTCGTAGCCGTCGACGGTGGCCCGCAGCACGGCGAAGGCGACGAGCGGGCCGAGCAGCGCGCCGGTGGTGTCCATGGCCCGGTGCACCCCGAACGCCCGTCCCCGGTAACGGGGTTCGGTGGCCAAGGAGATCATCGCGTCCCGGGGGGCGGTGCGCAGCCCTTTGCCGGTGCGGTCGGCGGCGAGCACGGCGCTGATCACGGGGAGGGTGTGGGCGAGCAGCAGCAACGGCTTGCACAACGCCGACAGGCCGTAGCCGAGGCCGGCCACCACCTTGTGCCGGCGGCCTCCCCGGTCGGCGAGATGGCCTCCGGCCAGCCGGACCAGGGCCCCGACGCCGTTGTTGATGCCGTCGAGGAGCCCGAACCCGAGCGGTGACAGGCCGAGGCCCGCGACGACGTAGAGCGGCAGGACGGCGGTGACCATCTCCGAGGAGACGTCCGTGATCAGGCTGACGGCACCCAGGGCCAGCACGGTGGTGGGCACGGCGGCCGGCCGCCGCCCCGGACGGGAGTCCGGGGCGGCGACGGGCGTGGTGCTGCGGGAGTCCGCGAGATACACGGGCGTCAGTTCCAGATGCCGGTGATGTCGGACGCCGAGGAGGCGTTGCCCGCGTGCGCGGTCAGACCGGCCAGGTCCTCCACGGTCCGCAGGACGTTGTAGTGGTTGTAGGTGGTGGAGCTGGAGCTGCCGGGAGTGACGTGCTGCCCGTAGAAAACGGTGGGGATGCGGTTACCGGACAGCTTGTTGTCCTCGTCGAAGGTGACGGCGAGGATGCTGTTGTGGGTCTTGGCCCAGGTGGCGTACGCGCCCAGGTTGTTCTTGATCCAGGTGTCGCCGGTGGAGACCGAGCAGTCGTGCATGTCGCTGCACAGGTTCGGTACGACGAAGGAGACCTTGGGCAGGGTCGTGTAGTCGGTCGGGAACTGCGCCATGGTCTTCGCGGTGCTCGTCGGCACGTTGGAGAAGCCGAACCACGGGTTGTGCTTCTGGGCGTAGGTGCCGCTGCTGCACGTCGTGGAGCCCTGACTGGGCAGCGACTCGTTGTAGCTGGCCCAGGTCTTGCCGGCGGCGATCAGCTCCGAGGCCAGGTTCGGCGTGGAGAGCGACCCGACCGAGACGCAACTGTCGTCGGTACGGCCCTGGTTGGAGCCCGAGAACAGCATGTAGTAGTTCGGCTCGCTGGGGTGGGTGAGACCGTAGGACTGGGTGAGGGCGGCGCCACCCGCCTTGAGGGTGTTGTTGAGGTAGGGGGCGCTGGAGCTGCCGATCACCTGCGAGTAGGCGTGGTTCTCCATCACCACGACCACCACGTGGTCGGGGGTCGGGAGAGCGGCCGCCTGAGCGGTGGAGGCCGTGGCGGTCCACACGCCGATCGACGTGGCGGTGAGGGCGACGGCCCCGGCGAGTGCGGCGAGGGGGCGTCGGTTGCGCTGGGAAGCCTTGACGGCGGCCATGACTGTCCTCCGGACAGAAGTGACGGACGTGCGGGGGGGCAGCGCCGCAAACCCTAGGAGCCCCGGACCGGGCCTGAGTGAAGGCCAGACGAACGGTGGGCCCCACCGCGCAAAGGTCTCACCAGGTACAGGTCATGCACAGGTCACGTACAGCGGGAGCCGTCGGCCGCACGAGTCCTTACGCCTCGAGCTGGAAGAGGGTCGCGTCGCCGGGGGCGGTGCCGCCCTCGAAGTCCAGCAGGCGCCGCTTGCGGTCCAGGCCGCCGCCGTAGCCGGTGAGGCCGCCGCCGGCGCCGATCACACGGTGGCAGGGCACGATGATGCCGATGGGGTTCCTGCCGTTGGCGAGGCCGACCGCGCGGGAGGCGGTCGGATTGCCGAGGGCTTCGGCGAGTTCGCCGTAGGTGCGGGTCTCGCCGTACGGGATCTTCCGCAGTTCGGCCCACACGGACCGCTGGAACGGGGTTCCGTGCAGGCGGACTTCAAGGCTGAACTCCTTCAGCTCGCCTGCGAAATAGGCCTCCAGCTGTTCCTCCGCGTCGCCGAAAAGGGTGGCGTCGCGAGGGCCGAAATTCTCCTCGGGTGGGCGGTGGCGCTGTTCGGTCATGTAGAGGCCGCACAGGACGCCGTCGTCGGCGACGAGCGTGAGAGGGCCGTACGGGCTGTCGAGGATCGTGTGCTGTTTCACTGAAGTTCCTTACACGGGCAGGAAGTTGATCGGGTGGCTGTCGGTCGCCCAGAGGTACTGGACGGCATACGCCCGCCAGGGGCGCCAGCCCGCCGCGCGGGCGGTGAGCGCCGCCGGGGTGGAGGGCAGGCCCAGCTCCTTCGCGGCGCGCCGGATTCCCAGGTCGGTGGGGAGGAAGGCGTCGGGGTCGCCGAGGGCGCGCATCGCGATGACGTCGACCGTCCAGGGTCCGAAGCCGGGCAGTTCGAGGAGGAGGGCGCGCGCCTTCGGCCAGTCGCTCTCCACTCCCAAGTGCAGAGTGCCGTCGGCGAGTTGTCCGACGAGGATGGTGAAGGTGGTGCGTCGGGTGCGGGGCATCGCCAGCGTGTCGGGGTCGACGGCGGCGAGCGCCTCGGCGGTCGGGAAGAGGTGGGTGAGACCACCCTCCGGGTCGTCGACCGGTTCGCCGTGCGCGGTGACCAGGCGGGCCGCGTGGGTGCGGGCGGCCGCCGTGGAGACCTGCTGACCCAGCACGGCGCGTACGGCGAACTCCGCCTCGTCGACCGTACGGGGCACCCGGCGGCCGGGGGCCTTGTCCACCAGGGGCGCGAGGAGCGGATCCGTGTGCAGCTGGTCGTCGATGGCGACCGGGTCGGCGTCCAGGTCGAGCATGCGCCGGCAGCGGCTGATGGCGACCGTGAGGTCGCGCAGGTCGCTGAGGGTCAGGCGGCAGCCGATGTGGTCGGGGTTCGGGGTGAGCGCCACGATGCCGTGCCCGTACGGCAGCCGGAGCGTGCGCCGGAACGCGCCGTCCCGCCACTCCTCGACACCCGGGACGCCGGTCGCGGCGAGGTGCCCGAAGAGGTTGTCGGGGTTGAGCGGGGCACGGAAGGGGAGGCGCAGGGCGAGCGTGCCGGGCGTGGCCGGGCGGGCCGAGGGGTTCCTCCGCGGGACACGCGCGCGCAGCTCGCTCGGGGAGAGCGCGAAGACCTCGCGCACGGTGTCGTTGAAGGTGCGGATGGAGGCGAAGCCGGACGCGAAAGCAGCCTCCGCCATGGGGAGTTCGGTCGTCTCGATGAGCAGGCGAGCGGTCTGGGCGCGCTGCGCGCGGGCCAACGCGAGCGGACCCGCGCCGAGTTCGGCGAGGAGTTGGCGTTCGACCTGGCGGGTGCTGTAGCCGAGGCGGGCCGCGAGTCCGGGCACGCCTTCACGGTCGACGACGCCGTCGGCGATCAGCCGCATGGCGCGGGCGACCAGATCGGCGCGCTGGTTCCACTCCGGGGAGCCCGGCGTGGTGTCGGGTCGGCAGCGCTTGCAGGCGCGGAAGCCGGCCTGCTGACAGGCGGCGGCACTCGGGTGGAAGACCATGTTCTGCGGCTTGGGCGGCACGACGGGGCAGCTGGGCCGGCAGTAGATGCCGGTGGTCAGGACGGCCGTGAAGAACCAGCCGTCGAACCGCGCGTCCTTGGACTGCACGGCGCGCACACAGCGCTCGCGATCGGTGTACATCCCGTTCTGCATACGTCCAGCATCGACCAGGCGCCGCTCCGGCGCTGGCGAGAATCCGACATCGACCTCGCGTGGCCTGCACCGCCCACCGGCTCTTCCGGAGAGGCACCGGGGCGCCTTCCCACCGGCCTCGGGCCGGCCTCAGCCCGCCCTCTCCGGCCACGACGCCAGCGACCAGATCACGAACACGTCGATCGCCATGACGACGATCGACCAGAGCGGCTCGTAGGGCAGGAACAGGAACTGGGTGACCAGGCTCAGCGCGGCGAGGAAGATACCCGCGAAGCGCGCCCAGGTCATGCCCTTGAGGAGGGCCGCGCCGGTCGCCGCCGCGACGACGCCGAGGACGAGGTGGATCCAGCCCCAGCCGGTGAGGTCGAGTTCGTAGGAGTACGAGCCGACGCGGGCGTAGATGTCGTCCTCGGCGATGGCGGCGATGCCCTGGAGAACGGCGAGCACACCGCTGCACAGCAGCAGGACGCCGGCGAAGACGACGCCGCCGGCCCGGTTGTCGTGCGCGGCGGGCCCGGACGGGCCGCCGGGAGGCGTGGACCAGGCGGTGCCGACCTCACCGTGCGGCTCTCCGGTCGGGGAGTGCGAGCTCATGCGGGGCTGTCCTTTCGGTGGGGCCGGGTCGCGAGGAAGTCGACGATCCCCAGCGCGAAGAGCAGGGCCAGGGCGAGGCCGACCACGACCCAGCCGGTCGGATACGGCCACAGAAGAAAGGCCAGAACGGCTCCCGCGGCCAGGATCCAGGTGATCCAGGTGCGGTAGCGGTCGACGAACGGGCCGACGGGACCGGTGCGCAGTCCGGCGTGATCGGCCGTCGCGCGCACGGCGCCGACGCCCGAGTGCCAGAGCCGCCGCACCAGAGCGGCATGGCGGCCGGGCCCGGTCAGCCAGGCCGCGAGGGCGATCACCACACCGAGGGCGACCACCGACCGCACGGAGGTGCGCAGGAAACGGGTGAGCGTGTCGTACACGGACCCGGCGGCGGGCTGTGAGACGCCGGCCGGGAGAGCGTCCAGGTAGACGACCCGGAAAACGGTCAGCGCGACGCCCAGCAGGAGTGTGGCGAAGGCGAAACAGAGCGCGGCGACGATCAGGACACGGCGGCGGTGCGCAGAGAGCAGGACGCCCGCCGCCACCAGCAGGACCGCGATGACGGGCAGCCAGAAACCGGCCAGCTGGAGCAGCCGGAAGTAGGTCTTGACCTTGCCGATGTCCTCGGACCTGACGACCGTGAAGTTCGTGTGGATCTCGGGGATCTTCCCCGCGACCGTCATCCCGGAGTCGACCAGCCGTTGCTTGACCTGGTCGACGACCGGGGCGAGGTCGACCGTCACCGTGTCGTTCTCGATCTTCACCGCGCCGCCGCCGCTGCCCGTGAGGGCCTTCTCGACGGCACTGTGGATTCTGCGGTTGGCGTCGGTCCAGATCCTCTCGAAGGCGTCGGAGGCCACGACCGCCTGCGCCTTGTCGTGCACGAAGCTGCGGACGGCGTCCTCGAGGGCGGGACCGAGCCTGCCGAGGGCCTTCTCCAGCAGGGGACGCTGGGCCGGGACGGCGTCCTGGAGGAGCGCGGTGAGGTCGAGGCGTCCCATCACCGCGTTCGTGACGCGGGTGGCGGCCGCGTTCTGGATGTCCTTGTCGGAGGCCAGCGGGCGGACGGTGTCGACGTAACGGCCGGTGTCGCCCACGATGCTCGAGGTCCAGGCCGCCACCACGCCCAGCGGGGCCAGGACGCAGCCGAGGACGATGAGGACGACCGCGACGATCGAGCGGACCCGGTGGTGGGTGGGACGACGGGTGCGCTCCTCCTCCAGTGCCGTGATGCGGGCCCTGAGTGCCTCCAGCTCCGCGTCGGCGGGGACACCGCTTTCCGGCATGGCGGACTCCCTCGCCGTCGGTCGGCTCCGGCCCGGGGCAGGTCCGGTGGATGCCAGCACATCCCGGCCGTGCGGCGGCGGCGAGCGAGGCGGGGCCGTTCAGGTGAACGGCCCCGCCCGCACGGAGAGCCGCTACATGTTGATCATGTGTCCGGCGAGTCCGTGGACGGCCTCCTTGACGGCCTCGCCCAGCGTCGGGTGGGCGTGGACGTTGCGGGCGACCTCGTGGACGGTGAGGTCCCACTGCTGGGCGAGCGTCAGCTCGGGGAGCAGTTCGGTGACGTCGGGGCCGATCAGATGACCGCCGATGAGCTCGCCGTACTCGGCGTCGCTGATCAGTTTCACAAAACCGGTGGTGTCGCCGAGGCCGTGCGACTTGCCGTTCGCGGTGAACGGGAACTTCGCCACCTTGACGTCGTAACCCTTTTCCCGCGCCTGTGCCTCGGTGTAGCCGAAGCTGGCGACCTGGGGCTGGCAGTAGGTGGCGCGCGGGATCATGGCGTAGTCCAGCTCCATGGTCTCCGCGTCGGCGAGGGTCTCGGCGGCGATGACGCCCATGGCCTCGGCGGCGTGCGCGAGCATCAGTTTCGCGGTGACGTCGCCGATGGCGTAGATGTGCGGGACGGAGGTGCGACAGCGGCCGTCGACGTCGATCGCGCCGCGCTCGGTGACCTGCACACCCGTGTTCTCCAGGCCGTAGCCGGTGACGTTCGGGGCGAAGCCGATCGCCTGGAGCACCTTGTCGGACTCCAGGACCTGCTGGGCGCCGTCCTTGCCGGTGACCGTGACCCGCACCTGCGGACCGGACTCGTCGATGGATTCCACCCGGGTGGAGGTGAGTACGTCGATGCCCAACTTGCGGTACTGCTTGGCCAGTTCGGCGGAGACCTCGGCGTCCTCCAGGGGCGCGACCCGGTCCAGGAACTCGACGATCGTGACCTTCACACCGTAGTTGTGCAGGACGTACGCGAACTCGATGCCGATGGCGCCGGCGCCCGCGATGACGATCGACTGCGGAAGGTCGTCGGCGAGGATCTGCTCCTCGTACGTCACCACGCGGGCGCTGCGCTTGGTGCCGGGGAGCAGCTTGGGAGTCGCGCCGGTGGCGATGATGCAGTGGTCGAAACCGATGGTGCGGATCTCCCCGTCGTAACCGGTTACCCGCAGGGTGTGGTCGTCGACGAAGGCGCCGCGGCCGTCGAGCTCGGTGATCTTGTTCTTCTTCATCAGGTAGTGGACGCCCTTGACCCGGCCGTCGGCGACCTTGCGGCTGCGGCGGTACGCCTCTCCGTAGTCGAAGGAGACCTGTCCGTCGACCTTGATGCCGAAGGTCTTCGCCTCGCGGGTGAAGATGTGGGCGAGTTCGGCGTTGCGCAGGAGGGCCTTGGTGGGGATGCAGCCCACGTTGAGGCAGACGCCGCCCCAGTACTTCTCCTCGACGACGGCGACGCGCTTGCCCAGCTGGGCGGCGCGGACCGCGGCGACGTAGCCGCCCGGACCGGCGCCTAGGACCACGACGTCGAAGCGTTCGTCCTGCTCGGTCATGGATTCGTTTCCTTTTCCGTGGAGTGCGATACGGGTGATGCGTGCTGCCGTTCCGATTCTCGCGCGCCGACGGGGAGAATGCGTGAGTGATCGATCACTGCTGTGCCGAGATGACCCGCCAGGCCGACCTGCGATGCCAGGCGCACCCCGATGTCTTCGCCTGCCCGGACGCGATGGTGCGGTTCGAACCGAAGTTCCGGGAGTACGGACTGATCGTCCACGACGGAGGGTCGGCCTCCCGGGGAATCGACTTCTGTCCGTGGTGCGGCGCGCGTCTGCCGGAGTCGCAACGGGACCGGTGGTTCGACGCACTCGAGGCACGGGGGATCGATCCCTGGGAGGACGATGTGCCGCCGGAATTCGAGGACGACCGGTGGCTGCGGGAAGGCCTCACCGACCCGGTGTCGGCCGGCGAAGACCTGCCGCGTTCTCCCTGAGGCGCTCGAAAACCGCCGACGGTACGGCCACGCGGCCCGGCATCCGTGGCCGTGCCCGTGTCCGTACCGTCGGCAGTGGTGGGGCTGTGGAAGCGGTGGAACCGGTTACTCGGAGGTTGCCGTCGGCCGCCGCGACGCGGCCGTCGCCTTGTCGACGTCGGTCAACGGCCGCAGCCGGTAGGTGTACGCGTAGTCGCGGTCGGCGAACAGCTTGTACTCGTCGTGGGTGTGCGCGCCCCAGCTGTTGTCACCGCCGACACCCATCTGCCGGTGGTTCAGGCGCAGTACGACCTCCTTGCGAGGGGTGAGCTGGTAGTCGTGGCGGGCTCCGACGGACAGGTCCTCGGGAGTGAAGTGCGAGGCGTTGAACTCCAGCACCGGCTCGCCGGAGACCAGCAGGCCGGTGCCGTCGCCGTCGGTGAGGGCGACCCAGCGGACGTCGGTCTTGTTGCCGTTCTCCTGGGGCCGCAGATAGGAGGTCCACTGCCCGGCGACGGTGCCGGAGTAACGGCCCACGTCGGTGGCGTCGTTGCGGTCCCAGTGGTTCTCCTCGGGACCGCGGCCGTAGTAGTGCAGCTGCTCCAGACGGGCGGGCAGGAACAGCAGCGTGCCGATCTCCGGGATGTACGGCAAGGAGGCGGCACCCGGGTGCAGGGTGTTGTCGACCTTGATCTCACCGTTTCCGAAAACGGTGTAGGTGGTGGTGTACGTCGATTCCGTCGTGGTGGGCAGCGTGCCGGCGACCTTGATCTCCACGGCCCGGTCGCGCAGCGGCCGCACGCTCACGTCGGTCACCTTGCGACGCGCGCCGGCGTCGCGCCAGGTCTGGTTGCGGGTGTGCTGTCCGTTTCCCCGGTCGTTGTCGGTGGGGGCACGCCAGAAGTTGGGGGCCGGTCCCGAGGAGATCAGCCGGGTGCCGTCGGCCTCGTAGGAGGTGATGACGCCGGTCTTCTTGTCGACGGTGACCGAGAAGTTCCTGCCCTCGACGGTGACCGTTTCGGCGCCGTCCCGGTGGCTGAGCGCCGGAACGCCGGCCAGCGGCACGGGCGTGACGGCGGGGCTCCCGGCGTCGACCGCGAGTTGCTGCCTCGCCACCTCGAAGCCGGACTTCGCCCACTTCGTCGTCTCCCTGGTGGTGAACGACAGCTGGAGGAAGTACTCGGCGCCCGGCGCCGGGTGGTCCGGCAGCTCGAAGGGCACGGTGACGTCCTTGCTCGTCAGCGGGGCCACGTCGAGTCGGTCACGGCTCAGCTTTCCGCGCTGGACCACTTCTCCGTCCCGCACGAGTTCCCAACGTCCGTCGAATTCGCGGAGGTTGGTGAAGAGGTACTCGTTGGTGAGGGTGACCGCCGCTCCCGGGGCGAGCAGGTCGCCGGCGGCCGGTGCCGCGCCGACGGCCTGGTAGATCCGCTTGACCTCGGCGGACTTGCCGGTGGCCCCGCGGTCGGCGGTGACGATGCCGTCGCCGGAGAAGGCCCCGTCGTTGGGGTTGTCGCCCCAGTCGCCGCCGTAGGCGCGGAACGACTTCTCGCGGGGGCGTTTCTCGGTGAGGCCGACGGTGGCGGCGTCGAACCAGAACCGTACGCCGTCGTCACCGGGACCACGGCCGGCGGAGGCCAGTTCGGCCGCGCTCAGCGCCCGGGCGTACACGCGTGCCCGCCGGACGGTGCCGCTGAACTCCCGGGTCGGGTTGTCGACGTCGGTGGCCAGGGACAGGGGTGCGGTGTTGTTGCCGGGGCGCACCGTGGTGGTGCGGGTGGCCCGGACCGCGCCGTCGGCATACAGGGTCAGCGTGCCGGTCGCCGCGTCGAAGACGCCCGCGACCTGGTGCTCGGTGCCGGTCCAGTCGTCCGGCAGTGCCCAGCTCGCGGTGATCCACTGGCCGCTGCCGTAGATGAAGAACTCGAGGGTCCTGTTCGTCTGTTTCAAGGCGTACTGGGTGTCGCCCTTGGCCAGGATCGGCTGGTGGTAACCGGTTACGTGCGGGGTGATCCAGGCTTCCAGCGTGAGGGAGCCGGTGAGGTCCAGCGATGCGTCGCGGGCGAACACGGTTCCTCCGGAGACGCCCTCGGCGCGGGTGAAGGTGCCGCCGGAGGCGATGAGCTCGCCCCTGAGTGCGGCGGGCCCGGCCTCGGTGAACAGCTTGCGGACGGGGGTGGGCCAGTCGAGGGCCTGGTCGACGAAGTCCCAGATCCAACCGCCCTGGAGCACGTCGTGACGGCGGATCAGGTCCCAGTACTTCTTGAAGTTCCCGCTGGAGTTCCCCATCGCGTGGGAGTACTCGATCATCACGTACGGCCGGGTGTCGCTCGTGTCCTCGGCCCGCGCCTCGACGCGGGCGGGGCTGTCGTACATCTCGGAGCGGATGTCGCTGATCCCCGGTCGGTCGTCGCCCTCGTACTGGATGACGCGGGTGGTGTCGTAGGAACGGATCCAGTCGTGCATGGCGTTGAACGTCGTACCGCCGCCGGCCTCGTTGCCGAGGGACCAGATGACGACCGACGCGTGGTTCTTGTCGCGGTGGACCATGTTCTGGGCACGGGCCACGCACGCCTTCGTCCACTCGGCGTGGTTGCCGGGGTACTCGCCCCGGATGCCGTGGGTCTCGAGGTTGGTCTCGTCCACGAGGTACAGGCCGTACTCGTCGGCGAGTTCGAGCCACAGCGGGTTGTTGGGGTAGTGCGAGGTGCGGACGGTGTTGATGTTCAGCCGCTTGATGATCCCGATGTCCTCGACGAGGTCGGCGCGGGTGAGGGCCGAACCGCGGGTCGGGTGCATCTCGTGCCGGTTGGTGCCCCGGAAGGAGACCGGCTTGCCGTTGATGCGCATCAGGCCGTCCGTGAGCGCGAACTCGCGCAGGCCCACGCGGTGGGAAAGGGTTTCGATCACCTTTCCCGACGGGTCGCGCAGGCGGAGCACGGCGGTGTAGAGGTACGGGTGTTCGGCCGACCACAGGCGCGGCGCGGGCACTGCTTTCGCGGCCTGTACGGCCTGCTCCTCCCCGGCGCCGAGCGCGACGGCCTGCTGGAGGGGCCGGGGCCACACCGGGTGCCCGCTCGCGTCGTAGAGCTGTGTCTCGACGGAGTACTGGCCGGCGCCCTGTCCGCCGTAGTCCCGCACGTTGGCGGTGACCGACAGCTCGGCCGTCCCGTGGTCGTCGCCCAGCGGGGTGTCCAGCCTGAAGTCCCGCAGGTGCACGGCCGGTGTGGAGTACAGGTAGACCGAGCGGAAGATGCCGCTCAGCCGGATCATGTCCTGGTCCTCCAGCCAGTCGCCGTCCGAGTAGCGGTAGACCTCCACGGCGATCCGGTTGGTGCCCGGCTTGAGGTGCGGGGTGATGTCGTACTCGGCCGGGTCGTAGGAATCCTCGTGGTAACCGACCAACTCGCCGTTGATCCACACGTAGTGGGCGGACTTGACCCCCTCGAAGTGAAGGAACGTCCGCCGTCCCGCCCAGCCGCGCGGGACCGTGAAGGTACGACGGTACTGGCCCACGGGGTTGTAGCGGGTGGGGGCGGCCGGCGGCTGCGCCTCCTCCCCCAGTCCGTTGGCGCCCCACCACGGATAGGTGATGTTGATGTAGATGGGGCGGTCGTAACCGTGCAACTGCCAGGCGGCGGGAACCGGGATGGTGTCCCAGCCGCTGTCGTCGACATCGGTGCGGTGGAAGTCCGGGTCCCGGTCGTCGGGACGGTCGGCGTGCGCGAACTTCCAGGTGCCGTCGAGGCTCAGCCGGTAGGGCGAGCGGGTGCGGTCGGCGGCGAGGGCCTGGGCGAGATCCGCGTACGGCATGAGGGTGGTGTGCGGGGCCTCGGTACCGAGCCGGAAGACGTCGATGGCGCCGTTCCACTCCGGGGTGCCGTCCGCCGCGACGGCCCGGTGGGCGGTGGACGGCGCGGACAGGGCGAGCGCGCCGAGGACGGCGGCCGACCCTTCGAGCAGACGACGACGGCTGACGACCGTCCGCCGGGGGTGGTCCGGTTCCACCCACTGGGGGCGGTCCGGCCGGTCCATGGACGACACATGCGGGTGCGACATGACCACGACCTTCCTCGGGGCGACCCGTGCGGCTTCGCACGGACGGAGGGTGCGTCAGATCTTGTCCACTCCTGTTGAGAAAACGAACATGGACGCGCCGCGATGGCCGAATATCAACTCTCTTCGGCGCAACGCCACTTGGTGCCCCCATCTCCCAAGGGCTTTTTTGGTGACTCCCGTCAGTACACGTCCCGCACGTACCGCTTGTCGGAGGCGAGCTGCTTCACATAGGCCGCCGCCTCCGGCTCGCTCAGACCGCCGTGCAGAATCGCGACGTCGCGCAGGGCCAGGTCGACGTCCTTGGCCATCCGGGAGGCGTCGCCGCAGACGTAGAAGTGGGCGCCGTCCTGGAGCCAGGACCACAGGTGCGAACCGTGCTCGCGGATCCGGTCCTGGACGTAGACCTTGGCGCGCTGGTCCCGGGAGAAGGCGGTGTCCAGACGGGCGAGGGTGCCGTCGTCCCGGAGGGCGGCCAGTTCCTCCTCGTAGTAGAAGTCCGTCGCCCGGTGCTGCTCGCCGAAGAACAGCCAGTTGGGAGCCCGGTGCCCACGGGCCCGGCGCTCGTGGAGGAAGCCGACGAAAGGCGCCACTCCGGTGCCGGGGCCGACCATCACCATCGGGGTCGCGGGGTCGGCCGGCGGCCGGAAGTGCGGGCTGCGCTGCACGTGGACGGTCACCTCGGTGCCGGGCTCCGCGTCGGCCAGGAAGGGCGAGCAGACGCCCTGCCGGGGGCGGCCGGCCAGGTTCTCGTACCGCACGACGGAGACGGTGAGCGAGACGAGGTGGGGGTCGGTCAGCGGGCTGGACGAGATGGAGTACAACCGCGGCTGTAGCCGTCCCAGCAGCTCGGCCCACTCCTGCGCGTCGGCCCGGACACCGAACTCGGCGGCCACGTCGACGGCCTGGCGGCCCCAGGACCACTTCGCCAGCTCGTCCTTGTTGTCGGGACGCAGCAGCTTGCGCAGTTCACGCGGGTCGCGGGTGCGGTCGGCGGTGAAGCGCAGCAGGGCCGGGGTGATCCGGGTGATGTCGAGGTGGCGCAGGAAGGCCTCACCCAGAGCGATCTCACCAACGCCGTTCAGTTGCACGCGCGCGTGCGCGTCGAGGCCGGTGACGTTCAGCCACTCCGCCACCACCTCCGGGGAGTTGAGGGGGCGTACGCCCAGGGCGTCGCCCGCCTCGTAGACGAGTGGGGTCTCGCTGTCGCGGGTGTCGAAGGTGAAGCGCCGGACCTCCTTGCCGGAGCCCGGCAGGCTCAGCAACCGGTTGCCGGTCAGACGGGCGGTGACGGGTGCGGGGCGCTTGGGGCGGGGCGCGGCGGGGCCCTTCGTCACGGTTGCGGAAACGGCTTCCGCAACGGTCGCCGACGCGTGAGCGGTGGCCGGAACCCCGGCGGCCGGGACCTGGCCCGCCGGGGCCGCGGGCACCGCCTCCGTGGCCTCCTTCAGGGCGGTGGCCACCTGGTCGAGCCACGCCTCCGCCTCCGTCTCGTAGTCCGGCTCGCAGTCGGTACGGGGGGCCAGCCGGACCGCGCCGAGTTCGTCAAGCCGACGGTCCAGCCGCCGGCCGTGCCCGCAGAAGTCGTCGTACGAGGAGTCCCCGAAGGCGAGCACGGCGTAGCGGTGGCCTTCCAGGCGGCCGGTGTCCAGCGCGTCGAGGCCGTCCCAGAAGCCGGCACCGTTGTCGGGGGCGTCGCCGTCGCCGAAGGTGCTGGTGATCAGCAGCAGGTCGGCGTCGGAGGGCAGCGCGGCGGGGTCGGCCTCGTCCATGGCGACGAGGGACGCCGGGTGACCGCCCGCGGTGAGCCGCTCGGCGGTGGTGGTGGCGAAGTCCTCGGCGTTGCCGGTCTGCGAGGCCCACAGGATGACGACCCGGCGCGCCGGGGTCTGCGGCGACATGGCGGTGACGGTGGCGGTGCGGGAGTACATGCCGGCGAGGGTGCCGTTGACCCACAGCGCGTGCTCGGGGCTGAACGGCGCGTCCGCCGGCAGCACCGGTACCCCGGGGGCGCCGGCCGGGATCCCGGCGAGGAAACCGACCAGGTACTGCCGTTCGCGCTCGGTCAGGACCGGCGGCGGGGCGGGGCGCAGACCGAAGACCTCGGCCGCGGCGGGCAGGACCGCGGTCGGTACGAGCACGGCTCCGGGCCCTTCCGGCACCGGGGTCCGGGTGCCCGGCGCGTTCCCGAGCGGGTTCTCCGGCGTCGGCGCCTCCGTGGCCGGCGGCTGCACGGTAACCGGTGTCGACACCTTCGTCAGGGAGACCGCGCACACCTTCAGCTCGGGCTGGAAGGACAGCGGGTCGACGGCGTCGCTGGTGACCGCGTTGACGCTGAGGTACTCGCCGAACAGGTCGTTCCAGTGGAACGGCGCGAAACAGGAGCCGGGCAGGACGCGGTCGGTGACGACGGCGGGCAGCACGGCCCGGCCGCGCCGCGAGGCGACCTCGACGGAGTCGCCGTCGGATATGCCGAGCGCGGCGGCGTCCTCGGGGTGCACCTCCACGAACGGGCCGGGATCCAGCTTGTTGAGCTTGGCCACCCTCGCGGTCTTGGTCAGGGTGTGCCACTGGTGCTGGAGGCGGCCGGTGTTCAGGAAGAACGGGTAGTCGTCGTCCGGCATCTCGGCGGGCGGGACGTGCGGACGCGGGTGGAAGACCGCGCGGCCCGAAGCCGTGGGAAAGGTGAGCGAGCCGTCGTCGTTCACATAGCGGATCGGGTTGCGGTCGGGGCCGTCGGCGGTGGCCGCGGGCCACTGCACGGGGGTGGCACGCAGCCGGTCGTAGGTCACTCCGCGCAGGTCGTAGCCGGTCTGCGGGTTGTGGGCGCGCTTGATCTCCTCGAAGACCTGCTCGGCGGTGTCGTAGGTGAAACCGCTTTCGTAACCCATGGCGCGGGCGACGGCCGCGATGAGCCGCCAGTCCGCCATGGCCTCGCCGGGCGGGTCGGCGGCGGGCCGGGCAAGGGTGAGGTTGCGCTCGCTGTTGATGAGGACGCCCTCGGTCTCGGTCCACATCGCGCCCGGCAGGACAACATCGGCGTAAGCGTTTGTCTCGGTTTCGGCGAAGACGTCCTGCGCGACGACGAACTCGGCGGCCTCCAGGCCCTCGATGACCGTCCTGCGGTTGGCGACGGAGGCGACCGGGTTGGTGCAGATGATCCAGCAGGCCTTGATGTCGCCCTCGGCCATCTTCCGGAACATCTCGATGGTGCCCTTGCCGACGCCGTCGGCCCTGATCGTGCCCGGCTCGAGCCCCCACAGCTCCTCGACGAAGGCACGGTCGGCGTCGACGAGGACGGAGCGCTGGCCGGGCAGCCCCGGGCCCATGTAACCCATTTCCCGGCCGCCCATGGCGTTGGGCTGGCCGGTGAGGGAGAAGGGGCCGCTGCCCGGGCGGCAGATCCTGCCGGTGGCGAGGTGGAGGTTGATGAGCGCGTTGGTGTTCCAGGTGCCGTGCGTGGACTGGTTGAGGCCCATGGTCCAGCAACTGGTCCACTCCCCCGCCTCGCCGATCAGCCGGGCCGCCGCACGGAGGTCGTCCTCCGGTATGCCGGTGATCTCCGCGACCGTCGCGGGCGCGTAGTCGGCGAGGAACTCCGGCATGGCCTCCCAGCCCTCGGTGTACGCGGCGACGAAGTCGGGGTCGGTGTGGCCGTTCTCGTGAAGGAGGCGGAGCAGGCCGTTGAGGAGGGCGAGGTCGGTGCCCGGCGCGACCTGGAGAAAGAGGTCGGCCTTCGCGGCCGTGGCGGTGCGGCGCGGGTCGACGACGATCAGCTTGGCGCCCGCCTTCACCCGGTCCATCATCCGGAGGAACAGGATCGGGTGGCAGTCGGCCATGTTGGAGCCGATGACGAAAAAGACGTCCGCCTTGTCGAGATCTTCGTACGAGCCGGGCGGGCCGTCGGCGCCGAGAGAGAGCTTGTAACCGGTTCCGGCGCTTGCCATGCACAGTCGGGAGTTCGACTCGATCTGGTTGGTGCGGAGGTAGCCCTTGGCCAGCTTGTTGGCCAGGTACTGCGCTTCGAGGCTCATCTGGCCGGACACGTAGAGGGCGACCGCGTCGGGGCCGTGCTCGTCGACGATCGCCCGCAGCCGCCGTGCCGTCTCGGCGATCGCCGTGTCCACGGGGGCGGGCTCCGGTTCCGCGCCGCGGTCCGGGCGGACGAGCGCGCCGGTCAGCCGGCCGGGCGCGGCGAGCATGTCGGCGGTGGTCGCGCCCTTGGTGCACAGCCGGCCGAAGTTCGCCGGGTGCTGCTTGTCGCCGGACGCCTTCAGGACCGTACGGCGCCCGTCCGGTCCGCGGCCGATGTCGAGGAGCATGCCGCAGCCCACACCGCAGTACGAGCAGACCGTGCGCACCTTCGTCGTGGTCGCGCTGTCGGTCCGCGGGTCCAACGCGGCCACGGGCGCCCCTTTCCTTCTGCCGATCAGCCTGGTGAGAGCCTCTGCAAGCCTCTGTGACGGTACGAACCGTGCATTACACAGGTGTCTCCCGGACCGGCCGCCAGGAGTTAAGCCCGGCGCACACCGGGGGGCGGGCGGATGTGAGCCGGCCGCTGCCGCCCCGCAGGAGGGCAGGCTACCCGGACCGCGGGCGGGCACGTTCCGTGCCGGTGCGGCGACAGGTTCCGGCCGCGCGAGCGGTTGCGTTCCCGCTGTGAGCCCGGTCCGTGCGCCCCCCGCCGGGCCGGCGTACGCCGAGCCGGTACGCACGTTCCCCACGCACCGAGAAACGGGCGCAAGCAAAGTTGCGGCCCGTTACTCGGTGACGCCCCTGAACGTTTCTCGGGCAGCGGCACACGCGGTGCCGCGGGGGCGACAGGAGAAACAGTGCTCTCGGAAGCGTTGTGGGGGCTGGCGACAGCCGGCGGAACGGCGATGGTGGGGGCGGTGGCGACAGACGTCTGGCGGTCTGCACGACTGCGGTTCGCGGGTCAGCTCGGCCAGGGAATGTCGGCCCGGGGCCGCGGCGAGGCGGAGCCGGTCGCGCCGGAGCGGGGCGAGGCGGAGCGGGGCGATACGGCGCCGGTCCAGTCGGCCCGGGGCCGCGGCGAGGCGGAGCCGGTCGCGCCGGAGCGGGGCGAGCCGGCGCCGGGCCAGACGACGCCGGGCCAGACGACGCCGGTCCAGACGACGCCGGTCCAGACGACGCCGGTCCAGACGACGCCGGTCCAGACGACGCCGGTCCAGACGGCGCCGGTCCAGACGGCGCGGGGCCAGACGGCGCCGGTCCAGACGGCGCGGGGCGAGTCAGGCCGACTCGGCCTTGCGGCCTCGGACATCGCGGGGGCCCGCACGGCGGAGCGGGAGCCCGGTCACCGGCCCCCGTCCGGGTCCGGGCCCCCGTCCGGGTCCGGGTCCGGGTCCGGGTCCCGGTCCCGGTCCCGGCGAACCTGCTTGCAGCACAACATCGCCCACGACGGCGGGACGCAGCACATCACCCTGAGCGGGGATGTCAACGTCGACCGGGAAAGCGGGGCTCGCGGTGAGCGGTGAGGCAGGGCACCAGAGCCCGTCGACGGCGGCCGCGGTGCCGGGGCAGAGCAACGCGGCGCATCACGGTGGCACGCAGTACATCACCGGCGGTGGTGACGTGAGGACCGTCAACGTGTTCGTCGTGCTGCGGGAGCGTCCGGAGGAGGACGACAGTGCGATGCCCGCTCCCACGCGCCGCGAACGGCTGCGCCGGCAGATGTCGAGGGACGTCCGCGCGGCGGCGCGGGACGTCATCACCCGGCAGGGTGTGGAGGCGTTGACGCTCGCCGAGATCGCCCGCCGGGTCGGGGTGACCCCGGCGGCTCTCTACCGGCACTTCGACGATCTCGGGGACATCGTGCGGCGCACGGCCCGGGACATCGTCGCCGAGCTCACGGACCAGTTGCGGGAGGCCATCGAGGGGGAGCGTGAAACGGACTTCGCAGCCCGCCTGATCGCCCCGGCCCGGGTGTTCCGCCACTGGGCCCTGGCACATCGCCAGGAGTTCCGTCTGCTCTTCGGCACACCCACCGTGGCCGCCGGTGTGGCCCACACCGATGTGACCGCCGAGTGGGTCCGGAACCTCGCCGCCATCTGGGGCGCCGAGCACATGCGGCTGTGGGCGGCCCGCCCCTACCCCATCCTGGCCGACGAGCACCTCGCCCCACGGATGCGCCGGCAGATCGCCGACTACCGCGCCGCCACGGGCGTGGAAATGCCGCTCGGCGCACTGGTCGTGATGCTGTCGTGCTGGCGCACTCTGTTCGGACAGGTGGCACTGGAGGTGTTCGAGCACCTGCCCCCGTTGATCACCGACCAGGAGCCGATGTTCGAACTGCTGATGTACGAAAGTGTGACCCGCCTGGGACTGGGGGCCGAATACCGGCCCCCGGAAGGCCTCAGGACGTAGGGATCCCTGGCCAGGATTTCCGTCGATCACCTGGCGGTGATCGCTCCACCGCCCGCGTCGGCCGTGGCTTAAGGGCAGGAACGGTCGCAGCCGTTCCTGCTCCGCGTCCGGCAGATCACCGCGTTCTCCCCGTCCCATGCCGCAGACGACGAGCTGATCAGACGAAGGCCACACGATCGGCCGGACAGCTCCTGGCTAGGCGTAGGTCTCGAACTCGGCCACCCTCGGGACGGCACTCGAGCCCGTGATCTCGAAGGTGACCTTTTTCAGCGAGGTGGACGTGAACGAGATGGCGCCCGCTCCGCTGCCCGAGGTCAGCAGCGCCCCGGTGTCGGCGTTGAGCACCCGCCAGGAGCCGATGTTGCCGGTGGCGCCGGAGGCCTCCCGGATGTTGATCTTGGAGACGGTGGTGGCCGAACCCCACTTGATCGAGATGGAGCCGGTCGAGCCGGCCGGCGACCAGTAGGTGCTCGTGTCGCCGTCACGGACGTTGCCGTAGCTGGTGCCGGACGCCTTGCTGGAACCGTCGGAGTCGGCGCCGATGCTCAGATTGGTCCCGCCGGGCGTCGACGTCGCGGTGGCCGTCGGCGTGGCGGTGGCGGTCGGTGTGGCGGTGGCGGTCGACGTGGGAGTCGAAGTGGCGGTCGCGGTCGGCGTCGTCGCCGCGCAGTTGCCGTCCGACACCTTCAGGCCGTTGTTGGCGCCCGCCGTCGCGGTCACGATCGACGGCACGCAGGACGCGGCGTCGAGACTGTAGGAGTAGGGGATGCTGACGGTCGTGTTCGACGTCGGGTTCGGCCCGGCCGGGTTGTTGTCCTCGCCCGGCGCCGACCAGGTCACGTTGTCGAAGACGTTTCCGCTGACCTGCCAGTATCCCGGCAGGTCGGTGTAGAAGGTGCCGAGGACGTCCTTGGAGTCCTTGAAGTAGTTGTTGTCGACCTTGGCCTTGCCGCCGGCCCGGGGGTTGATGCCCGATTCGTTGAGGCTGACGTAGTAGTTGTTGTAGATGTGGGCGGTGGCGCCGCGCAGCAGGGGCGTACGGGAGTCGATGTTCTCGTACCGGTTGTGGTGGAAGGTGACCGGACCGTTGGCGAGGTCGCTGTCACTGGAGCCGACGAGACCGCCGCGGCCGGAGTTGCGCAGGATGCTGTAGGACAGGGTCACGTACTGGGTGTTGTCCTTCATGTCGAACAGGCCGTCGAAGCCCTCCGACTCGCCGCCCGAGGCGATCAGCGTGGCGTGGTCGACCCAGACGTTGTGCACGTCGGCCTCCATGCCGATGGCGTCCCCGCCGTTGGAGGTGGGCGAGCCCGACTTCTTCACGTTCTGGACGGTCACGTTCTGGACGATGATGTTGCTGGACTGGCGGATGTGGATGCCGATCTGGTCGAACACGGCTCCGCTGCCGACACCGACGAGGGTGACGTTGCTGATGCCCTTCAGTTCGATCACGCCGGCGGCGGTGTTGCAGCCGGCGCCCGACACCTTCGCGGTGTTGCCGACGGTGACGGTCCCCTCGACCTGGATGGTGATCGGGGTGCTGGTACCGGCCCGGCCGCACAGGGCCTCGTGGATCTGGGTGCCCGTGGTGGCCTTGACCGTCGTCCCGCCGGCGCCGCCGGTGGTGCCGCCGTTCTGGGTGGCATACCCGGTCGCGCCGGCGCCGGCCGCCGACGCGGTGGGCATGGACAGGACCACGCCTGTCGCCGCCGCCAGGGCCAACGTGCCGAGTGCCGCGGAGAGTCGCAGAGCGACTGGCTTTCTCATCCTTGCCTCGTCTTTCGTGATCGCGTACCGGGGGTGCCGCGCACGTCCGTGCCCGGATCTGGGGGCCGTCGAGGTCGCGCACCCTTGCCATGTTCATGCCATGCAGGAGTCGAAGCGGGCCCCTGCCGACCGTGCGGATGTCGTACTCGCCGCAGGCCGGAAGGGACGGTGGTGCTGATGTGGTGCGGGCGGGCGGTACCGCTGTGATGCCGGCGGTGCGACCGGTATGCGGGCGACGCGGTCGGGTGCCGGGCCGGGGCGCACGCCGAGGCGACGCAGGCGGGGACGCCGCCGAGGGCGGGACGACCGGGGGAACGTGGCTGTAGAGGCCCCGGCCGGCCCCCTGGTGCGGGTGCCCGCCACCGCGGCCACGGCGACGAGCGCGATGCGTCCGCGCCCCGGAGCGCATCCCGGAGTCCTGGCGCGTCGGCACCTCGGTGCGGTCAGCCCTGGTCAGCCTTGCGCCGGATCGGTTGCGGCGCGCGGGCTGCCCCACGGCCGATACCGCGGGCCGCTTTCCCCGGCACGGTCAACGGGTGTCGGGGAAAGCGCTTTCTCCACGTGAGGATAGGGCGGTCACTACGGAGTGACAAGTATGTGAACACTGATCGGCCCGTCGGACTCTCACCACTACCCGACCCGGGAGCCCAGGACGGCACTACACGCCATGGAGAGCCATGGACCGTCTCACCCTTGCTTCGCGCCGCGATCCTTACAGTCCACATACATGAACGCCCTCTGGCTCAACGGGGTCTTGATCCCGCCGCCGAGGGAGTCGTCCGACAAAGCGTTCAGCAGCCGCCGCAGTTGTAGTACAGGACGTCCCAGTGGTTGCCCTCGTCGGCGTAGACGTTGCCGGAGCCCGAGCGGTACTGCGGGGCGCCGTCGCCGCGCAGGCCGATGTAGGTGAAGGTGTTCTTGATGTAGTTGGTGACGCAGGTGTTCTTGCCGTAGTCGAGCTTGTAGCCGTTCCAGTGCGAGTAGGTGCCGCTCGCGTGGCCGGTCTCCGTGCCGCCGGTGATGTTGAGCGCGCAGCCGGTGGCCCGCTTCAGTGTCTGCGCGCCCTGGGCGGTGGGCAGGTTCAGCTGCTCGAAGGACGTACAGGTGGAGTTGTTGCGGTCGGAGCAGCTGCCGGACGAGGACCAGGTGATACCCACCTCGCGGAACATCGAGGTGGCCGTGGCGTGACTGATCTTGGTGACGGCGAAGGCGTCGGTCGCGGTGCCGACGACGGCGACGCCGGGGGCGACCACGAGCGCGAGGGCGGTCAGAGCGGAGCGGAACTTCATGGGGGGAACCCTTCCTGCGGACGACCGTGCTTCCTGTGGAACGGCTGTGCAGGCGGTGCAGGCGGTGCAGGCGGTGCAGGGAGATGGTGCCCGACCTCTACGCGCGTTCGCCAGAGGACGGCGGCCTTCGCACACCTGACGCCTGACACGCTCACGCCGCGACTGCGGCCGAAGGACTGAGCGACGACCGCACGGCGCCGGGTCGCCGATCAGGCTGCAACTCCGCAGACCACTGCGCACCCTGCTCAGGGAAACCCCATCCAGACCCGGCCGGGACGTGCCGCCGCCTGGCGCCTGCCGACGTTCGGCGGCCCCGCGTCGACGGCACAGCCGTCAGCCCGCCCGATCTGGTGCGTACGGCCGGTGATCTGGCACCACGCCTGCCGCCCGCCTCCTCCGCGCGCTCTGCCGCCCTGCTCCCTCTGGGCCGCCGTGCCCGTACCGACGGGCTGCCCGGACACCTGCGCCCCTGCCGGCGCCGGGCGAGAGGCTGCCACTTGCCCGACCCGGCCTCTCCCCCACCGGCATCCCCAGCCCGACGTCGCCGCACTGACGGCGGTCCGGCGTTCCGCGCTGCGACGAGGGAGTCGAAGTTCGCCGTCGCCGCGCTCGCCGTGCGGGTCCCGGTCGCTGTGGACCGGGACCCGCACGGCCTTGCTCACGGGGATCAGCTCGGCTGGTCTCCCGTGTAGCGGTAGATGCCGCCGGCGGAGTTGACGACCCAGACGGTGCCGTCGGCGGCGGCGCCGACGTCGACCGCGCCGCCGGGGATGCCGGTCCAGGGGTTGGCGTCGTGGCCGGTGTAGCGGTAGATCTGGTCGGAGGAGTTGACGCCCCAGACGTTCGTCCGCGAGCCGACGGAGATGCGGGACAGGCCTCCCGAGACCGGGACCCAGTCGGTGGAGCCCTGGTCCCCGGTGTAACGGAAGATCCCACCGGCGGAGTTGACGTGCCACACCGTGCCGTCGGCCGCCACACCGATGTCCACCGCCCTACCCGGGATACCGATCCACGGGTTCGCGTCGTGCCCGGTGTAGCGGTAGATCTGCCCCAGCGAGTTCACCCCCCACACATGGGTCCGCGACCCCACCGAGATACGGGTTAATCCGCCGGTGACGCCCACCCAGTCGGTGGAGCCCTGGTCCCCGGTGTAACGGAAGATCCCACCGGCGGAGTTGACGTGCCACACCGTGCCGTCGGCCGCCACACCGATGTCCACCGCCCTACCCGGGATACCGATCCACGGGTTCGCGTCGTGCCCGGTGTAGCGGTAGATCTGCCCCGAGGAGTTCACCCCCCACACATGGGTCCGCGACCCCACCGAGATCGTCGTCAGACCACCAGAGATCTGCTTCCAGTCAGCCACGCCTGTGCCCCTTTCACATCGCACGTGCACGTTGCACCCGGTACATGCGGCGCGACCAGGACACCCAAACAGCCCCATATACCGATTGACCACTTAAAACATCCAGAAATCGATGTTTGGTGTTGCCCCAACCCCGGAGGGCACGGGAATCGGAGAGTCGGCGCCGGTTCCCCAAAGGCCAGAAACGCGGTAACCCACATGGAGGCACCGAAGGTGCGCGACGATCGCGGCACGGCAACGCGCGAGCGGGGGCCGGGGCGATGGAGAGGACGTCACTCGGCGGCGGCCGGGACCGGGGCGGATCAAGTCGTGAGGGGCCCGGCGCGTCGCTGCGGACTGCGGGTCGGATGCCGGCCGTGTGCCGGGAGGCGGCACGGCGGTATTCGGCGTTGATGCGCTGGGCTTCTTCGAACCCGCCGGGCGCTCAGGAACCGCAAGTCATGAACCCCGTGGTTCGCGACGGCCGCGCTCAGGCAACAGCCGGTGCGGGAACGTCGACGGTCATCGACTCCAGCCGCTTGATCTTCTTCCGCACCACGTACAGCGGGATCACCCCGAACACCCCGAACGACATGTCGATCACGCTCCACCAGAAGGGAATCCCCCGGAGCGGTCCACAGATCAGCGCGAGCGGGACGATCCCGGCGCAGGCGATCATCGAGAACTCGACGACCCAGATGTTGCGCACCGGGTCGCGGTAGGGGCCGTAGAAGGCGACGGCGATGACGAGATGGGCGAAGGCCAGCCAGTCCGTTCCGTAGAGGAGGAAGGGGTAGTCGGCGTCGGCGGTGTCGAGCCCGCGCCGGACGCGCTCGATCCACTCCATGAGGCCCGGCAGATGCTCGGGGACGGACAGGTGACGCAACAGCTCCTCGGTCCAGCGCAGTTCGTGCACCAGCGGGAAGGCGGTGGCGCCGCTGAGCACCAGACAGACGACGAAGAAGGCCAACCATGCGCGGATGCCCTTCACAAGGGCGGCTCGGTCGCTCATGGGGGTAGCGTACGCCGGTAGTTGAACGTGTTCAAAACGCCCCCCCCTCTGCGAGCGGGGGCGTTGGGTCCGGTTCCGGTGTGGACCCTTTACCCCTGCCTGATGGCATGGCCGCGTCAAATCTGTCAGGCTTCCGGCAGCCGTCGCGCACCGCCCCTCCGGCTCACCCACGCCGTCAGGGACAGCCACCCAGCAGGCCGGAAACCCGGCCGCCGCAAAGGAGCCACGTGTGAGACCCACCCCCCGCAAGGCCGTCGCCGCGAGCGCACTCACCCTCGCCGCGCTGGCCGCCGTCTCGCTCCCCGCCACGCCCGCGGCAGCCACACCGGAGCGGACCGTCTCGGTCGCGGCCGCGCCCGGGACCGCCACCCCCGCGGCAGCCGCCGCACCGGACTCGATCGCCGCCACGAGCGTCACCGCACCCGGGAGCGCGGCTGTCACGCCCGCGAACGCGGCTGCCGCGGCCGACGCCTGCACCCCGGCCCAGGTGATCACCAACGGTGGCTTCGAGAGCGGCGTCTCGCCGTGGACCCAGTCCTCGACCAGTGTGATCACCAGCCGTACCGGGCAGAGCGCCCACGGCGGCACCGCGTTCGCCTGGCTGGACGGCGTGGGCAGCACCCACACCGACACGCTTTCGCAGAGCGTCACGATCCCGTCCGGGTGCGCCGCAGCCACCCTCACGTTCTGGCTGCACATCGACACGGCCGAGACGACCTCGTCCACCGCGTACGACAAGCTGACGGCCAAGATCGGCACGACGACACTGGCCACGTACTCGAACCTCGACAAGAACACCGGCTACGTCCAGAAGTCGTTCGACGTGTCGGCGTTCGCGGGCCAGACCGTGAGCCTCGCCTTCACCGGCACCGAGGACTCCAGCCTCCAGTCGAGCTTCGTCCTCGACGACCTCGCGCTCAACACCTCCGGCGACACCGCTCCGCCCGCCGACTCCACGCGCACCCCGGCGGCACCGTCGTACACCGTCAGTCTGAGCAGCAACACGGCCGGCACGGTCTGGACCGGTCACGAGAGCGCGACCTTCACCAACGCCTCCGCGACCGCGCTCGGCGAGGTGTACCTGCGGCTCTGGGACAACTACCACGGCACCTGCACATCGATGCCGATCGCGGTAAGCAACGTCACCGGTGGCACCGCGGGCGCCCTGTCGGTGGGCTGCACGGCCCTCCAGATCACGCTCGCCAGTCCCCTGACCCAGGGGCAGAGCGCCACGATCGGCTTCGACCTGGGCATCACCGTGCCCAGCGGCGCCGACCGGTTCGGCTACGACGGGGCGTTCAGCTTCATCGGCAACGCGCTGCCCCTGCTGGCGGTGAAGGACGGCGCGGGCTGGCACCTGGACCCGTACACGAACAACGGCGAGTCGTTCTACTCGCTGGCCGCGGACTTCAAGGTGACCCTCGACCATCCGACCACCCTCCTGGTGCCGGCCACCGGCGCCTCGGTCGACGCCGCCGGTACCAGCGGCCGCACCGTCACCACGGCCACCGCCACCAAGGTCCGTGACTTCGCGTGGGCGGCCGGCCCGTTCAGCAAGATCTCCGGCACCTCGACCGCAGGGACCCCGATCAACGTCTACTCCGTCACCGGCATCAGCTCGGCCAACGCCCAGTCGATGCTCACCACCGCCAAGACCGCCGTGGACGCCCACTCCTCCCGCTTCGGCGCCTACCCGTACGGCGAGTTGGACGCGGTCATCGACAACAACTTCTGGTTCGGCGGCATGGAGTACCCCGGCTTCGTCCTCGACCTGGTCAGCACGACGGCCCTGACCCATGAGATCGGCCACCAGTGGTGGTACGGGATCGTCGGCGACGACGAGTACAACAGCCCCTGGCTGGACGAGTCCTTCACCGACTACGCCACCGACCTGGCGCTGGGCAAGACGGGCACCAGCTGCTGGAGCAGCGTCTCGTGGGCCTCGTCGGCGGAGAAGATCACCAACTCGATGGCCTACTGGGACACCCACTCCTCCCGGTACTCCACCGTCGTCTACGGCTACGGCAAGTGCGCCCTGCACGACCTGCGGCGACTCATCGGCGAAACCGCGATGACCAAGCTGCTGAAGGACTACGCCACTTCGCACTGGTACGGCGTCTCGACCACGGCCGAGTTCAAGGCTGCCGCCCAGGCCGCCACGACCACGGATCTGACGTCGTTCTGGACCACCCACCGCATCGAGGGCTGATCCGGCCCCCGGCACCGTCCACCGGCTCCGCGGGTGACGCCGTCCGGCGTCACCCGCGGAGCCGACTCGGTCGAGCGCGGGGCGGACGGGCCGGGACCGTCACCCGACCTGCCGGGCGAACGCCTCGTAGGCCCGCTCGTCGAAGAGGACGAACCTGACCTCCTGGACGTTCGTCTGCGTGGCCCGGACCGTCTCCACGGCGATCCGGGCGGCGTCGTCCATCGGCCAGCCGTAGATGCCCGCGGAGACCGCCGGGAACGCGACGGAAAGGGCGCCGAGCTCGTCCGCGACCCGCAGCGATTCCCGGTAACACGAGGCCAGCGGCTCCGACCGGTCCTCGGTCGTGCTGTACACGGGACCCACGGTGTGGATCACCCAGCGCGCGTCCAGCTCACCCGCGGTCGTGGCGACCGCCCGGCCGGTGGGCAGGCCCTTGCCGTACCGGGAGGCGCGCAGCCGACGGCAGTCGGCGAGGATCTCGGGGCCGCCCCGGCGGTGGATGGCGCCGTCGACTCCGCCGCCGCCGAGCAGTGAGGAGTTGGCCGCGTTGACGATGGCGTCCACGGACTGCCGGGTGATGTCGCCCTGGACGAGCGTGATCGTGGTCATGCCTGCGTGTATACCAACCGGGACCGGACGGCCGGTCACCTTTGTTGCCGCAGCCTCCGCCATACGGCCTTCGCCGCGTTGTGGCCCGACATCCCGTGCACGCCCGGGCCGGGCGGAGTGGCCGACGAGCAGATGAAGACGGCCGGGTGCGGAGTGGCGTACGGGAACGGCGTCAGCTTGGGCCGCAGCAGGATCTGGAGCCCGGAGACCGCTCCGGAGGCGATGTCCCCGCCCACGTAGTTGGCGTTGCGGGCGGCGAGTTCGGCGGGGCCCGCGCTCGCCCGCGCGAGAACCCGGTCGCGGAACCCCGGGGCGAAGCGCTCCAGTTGGCGTTCCATGGCGTCGGTGAGGTCGCCCGTCCAGCCGCTGGGCACATGGCCGTACGCCCAGAAGACGTGCCGGCCCGCCGGGGCGCGGCTGGGATCGACGACGCCGGGCTGCACCGTGATCATGAAGGGCCGGTCGGGTGCCCGGCCCTCCCGGGAGACCGCTCTGAGGGCGGCGCCGATCTCCGCGCTGTCCGCGCCGATCTGCACGGTGCCGGCGGCGCGGGCCTCCTTCGCGGTCCACGGGACCGGACCGTCGAGCGCGTAGTCGATCTTGAAGACGCCGGGTCCGTACCGGTATCCCTCGTAGTAGTTGCCGAAGCCGGCGATGCGGCCGAGCGCGGTGGGTGAGGTGTCGAAGACATAGGCCCGGGCCGGGGGCAGGTCGTCGAGGCGCTTGACCTCGTAGTCGGTGTGGATGCTGCCGCCGAGGTCCTTGAGGTAGGCGGCGAGGGCGTCCGAGATGGACTGGGAGCCACCGCGGGCCACCGGCCAGCCGCGGGCGTGCGCGGCGAGGGCGAAGACCAGACCGATGGCGCCGGTGGCGAAGCCGCTCAGCGGGGCCATGACATGCCCGACGAGTCCTGCGAAGAGGGTCTTGGCCCGCTCGTCGCGGAAGCGGCGGGTGAGCCAGCTGGACGGAGGCAGGCCGACCAGGCCGAAACGGGCCAGGGTGACCGGGTCGCGCGGGAGCGCGGTCAGCGGCAGTGACATGAAGTCGCGGGCCAGGGTGTCCCACTTGGGCAGGAAGGGCTCGACCAGCCGGCGGTACGTGCCCGCGTCACGCGGCCCGAAGGAGGCGGCCGTCTCGGCGACCGACCTCGACAGCACCGCGGCACTGCCGTCGGGGAAGGGATGGGCCATGGGCAACTCGGCGTGCAGCCACTCCAGGCCGTAGCGCTCCAGGGGCAGCGCGCGGAACGCGGGTGAGTTGATCCCGAGGGGGTGCGCGGCGGAGCACGGGTCGTGGTGGAAGCCCGGCAGGGTGAGTTCCTCGGTGCGGGCTCCTCCGCCCACGGTGTCCCGCGCCTCGAAGATCGCCACGGAGAAGCCGCGCCTGGCCAGCTCCACCGCCGCGGTCAGCCCGTTGGGCCCCGCTCCCACCACGACCGCATCGAGCATCGACGGCACTTCGACCCCTTCGTCAGCCGGTGACCTCCGTAGACCGGTGGCCCCCACAGTCAGGATATGCCGGGGGTACGACAACACCTGCGGCGCGGGGCCCCCGAAACATCCCCGAATGGCTCGACCGAACCGCCCTCGGAGGGCGTCCGCCGGAGGCTTCTCCGCGTATGCGGCCGGACGCGGCCCAGGGTCTCTCGACGCGGCAGTGCCTCGCTCGTGCCCGGCCGGAGTGGCTGCGGTCCCGTCGAATTCCCGGCACCGGAACCTCCCCGGGCCGCCCTCGGCTCTACCGGGGCCCGGCGCCCGACAGCAGTGCCGCCACGCGTCGGGCCGTCGCCGCGTCCCGGGCCGCCGTGAAGGGCAGGGAGTTGCCGCCCGTGACACGGAACGGTCCGCCGTCGAGGGTGAGATGGGCGCCGCCCGCCTCCTCGACCAGCAGCAGCCCGGCCGCGTGGTCCCAGGCCGCCTCCCAGGAGAACGCCGTGGCGTCCAACTCGCCCCGGGCTATGGCGAGATACTCGAGTCCGGCCGATCCGCACGCGCGCGGTGCGACCCCGTCCGTCCACAGCCCCAGCAGGGCACGCTTCTGCTCGTCGGTCGTGTAGTCGGGGTGGGAGGTGGCCACCCTCAGGTCGCGGCCCGGCTCGGGCGGGCCGGCGAACAGTCGCTCGCCGTCCAGGAAGGCGCCGCCGCCCCGGACGGCCGTGGCCAGCTGGTCGCGGGCCGGAGCGTAGGTCCAGGAGGCGAGCAGGACACCGTGCCGGACGAGCGCGACCAGGGTGCAGAAGCCGTCGTCGCCGTGCACGAACTGCCGTGTTCCGTCGACGGGGTCGACGATCCAGACCGGCGCGTCGCCCTGTATCGCCTCGTAGGTGGCCGGGTTGGCGTGCACGGCCTCCTCGCCGACGACGACCGAGCCTGGCAGGAGGGCGGCGAGGGCCTGTGTGAGGTACAGCTCCGCATTGCGGTCGGCGTCCGTCACCAGGTCGTGGGGGCCGTTCTTCTGGTCGACCTCGTGCGCGCCGAGCTGCCTGAAGCGGGGCATGATCTCGGCCGCGGCGGCCTTGCGGACCGCCTCCTCCACGTCGGCCGAGTGGCGGGCGAGAAACTCGTCGATGGTTTCCGTGTCTTCGATCATGCCTCCATGAGAGCACGCCCCACTGACAATCCCCACCCGCCCGGTGCATCACGGGTGGAATCGGGATGAAGAACAGGAACGCGCCCCTCCGCTCACCCGCGTCAGCGACCCTCCGCTCACCCGCGTCAGCGACCCACCGCGTATCCCTGCATTCCGCGCGGGTTCGCGGCCGCGAGCAGGATCCCGGTCTCCGGGTCGCGGGCGACCGCGCACAGCCGGCCCTCGGACCACGAGTCGCCGAGGGTCACGTCATGGCCGCGTCGCCGCAGCTCCTCCACCACCCCGGCCGGCATCCGGGACTCCACGGTGACGCTGCCCGGCCGCATACCGCGCGGGTAGAAGGATCCGGGGAAGGCGTCGTTGTGCCAGTTCGGGGCGTCGATCGCGCCCTGGAGGTCCAGACCGCCGCGCACCCGCGCGCGCAGTGCGACGGCCAGCAGGAAGTGCAGCTGCCACTGGTCCTGCTGGTCGCCGCCGGGTGTGCCGAACGCCAGCACCGGCACCCCGTCGCGCAGCGCGATCGAGGGGGTGAGGGTGGTGCGGGGGCGGCGGCCGGGCGTCAGCGAGTTCGGCAGGCCCTCCTCCAGCCAGGTCATCTGGAGCCGGGTGCCGAGCGGGAAGCCCAGCTCGGGGACGACCGGGTTGGACTGTAGCCAGCCGCCGCTGGGCGTGGCGGCGACCATGTTGCCCCAGCGGTCGACGACGTCGAGGTGGCAGGTGTCCCCCCGGGTGGCGCCCTCCGCACCGACCTCCGGTTCGCCCGGCACGGGGGACGTGGTGCTCCTGGCGACCGTCGGCTCGCCGGCGCCCATGGGGTTGAAGGCGGGGTCGTCGGTGGCGACCACGTACGCGTGCGCGCTCAGCCGCGGGGCGCGCCCGCCGGGGCTGCCGGGCCGCAGCTCGTACGACGCCTTGTCGCCGATCAGCCGCCGCCGGTCCGCGTTGTAGCCGGCGTCGAGCAGCTCGCCCAGCGGGACCTCGGCCGCGTCGCCGTACCAGGCCTCGCGGTCGGCCATGGCGAGCTTGCAGCCCTCGACCAGGAGATGGACGTAGTCGGCGGAGCCGTACGCGGGCAGCTCGGGCGGCAGCAGGGCGAGCTGCTGGAGGAGGGCCGGGCCCTGGCTCCAGGGGCCGGCCTTGCACACCGTCCAGCCGTTCCAGTCGTACGTCGCCGGCTCCTCGTAGGACGCGGACCAGGCGGCGAGATCGGCGGCCGTGAGCGTGCCGGTGCGGCGCTCCCCGCTGGTGTCCAGGGTGGGCCGGGCGGCCTGCCGGACGAGGGCCTCGGCGACGAACCCGGTCCGCCACACCTCTCGCGCGGCCTCGATCCGCGCCTCCCGGTCGCCCGCCCCCTCGGTCTCGGCGAGCAGTCGCCTCCAGGTGGCGGCGAGGGCGGGGTTGCGCAGCAGTGCGCCGGGGCGCGGCGGCTTCCCGCCCGGCAGGTACACCTCCGCCGACGAGGTCCACTCCGTCTCGAACAGTTCCCGTACGGTCTCCACGGTCGCGCCGACGTTCTCCACGGGAGCGTGCCCGTGTTCGGCGTAGCCGATGGCGTACTTCAGTACCTCGTCGAGGGACTTGGTGCCGTGGTCGCGCAGGAGGAGCATCCAGGCGTCGAACGCGCCGGGCACGGCCGCGGCCAGCGGGCCGGTGCCGGGCACGAGGTCCAGGCCGAGAGCCCGGTAGTGGGCGACCGTCGCGCCCGCCGGCGCCACTCCCTGCCCGCACAGCACGCGCACCTCGCCGCCGGCCGGGGCGAGCAGGATGGGGACCTCGCCCGCGGGCCCGTTGAGATGCGGTTCGACGACGTGCAGCACGAAGGCGCCGGCCACGGCCGCGTCGTAGGCGTTGCCGCCGCCCTCGAGGACGGCCATCGCCGACTGCGAGGCCAGCCAGTGCGTGGACGACACCATGCCGAAGGTGCCCTGGAGGGTGGGGCGGGTGGTGAACACGGGGGCTCCTCACTGCGCTGCGGCCGCTCCCGGGATCGTACGCACCCACCCGCCGCGCACCCACACCGTCGTCCCATGACCCCTGAGGAAGCCGCGTGAGGACGCCGTACGAGGACGCTGTACAAGGGCGTCGCACAAAGGTGGCGCATGCAGGCTTCGCACGAAGGCGCCTCGTGAAGATGTCGCATGAAGAGCCGTGATGTCCCGGTTGGGCCGGGCCCCTTCGTCACCGCACAGCCACGGAGCGAGTTCACACTTCCGCCCCACAGGGAGTCGTGTGACACTGGCGTCCACTGTCCGCACTGCGGACCCCGTCCGCACCGTCCCCCACGAAAGTGCGCCGTGCGCTCACTCCCACTGCCGCTCGCCCTCACCGCGCGCCTGACCCCCGTGGTCGTGCTCGCCTGCGCGGGCTGGGCGATGTCGTCCGGCCCGCTCACGGAAAAGCAGGACACCGCGGCCAAGGACACGCAGAAGACCCAGTCCGAGAAGGCGTCCGGCCCCTCCTCCACGGCCGTGTCCAAGACGTACGCCGCCGCGCCCGCCCCGTGCACCAGCGTCGCCGCGAAGACGGTCACCGCACTCGTGCCGGGCGCCAAGACGGCGGGCAAGGAGATCCCCTCCACGGACACCGATCTGCGCCGCACCTGCTCCTGGAACGCGCTCAAGGGATACGACTACCGGTGGCTCGACGTCTCCTTCGAGATCACGGAGTCGGACGACGCGGCACAGACGTCGTACAAGGAGCGGACCGGCGAGAAGAGCGGCGGCGGGGCGGTCCCGGGGCTCGGCAACGAGGCCTATTCGGTGGTGAACCTCACGACCGAGGACAAGCAGCAGACCCGCGAGGGCGTCGTCATCGCCCGGGTGTCCAACGCGCTGGTGGTCGTCAACTACAACGGCAGCGACTTCGAGACGAAGAAGGCGCCCAGCACCGACGAGATCAACAAGGGTGCGATCAAGGCCGCGAAGGAAGTGGTGGCCGCCCTGTTGAACGGCCAGAAGAGCTGAGCGCTCCCGCCGCGCACCGCACGGACCGTGACACGGAACGGCCGGAAGAGCCCAGTCGCTCTTCCGGCCGTTCTCGCACCACACGTCAGACGGCGTCCTGTTCCTGTTCCTGCCGTGGGGGCAGCAGCAGCATCAGGGCCAGGTAGAGCACCATCGAGGTACCGAGCCCGACCGCCCAGCCGTAGTCGGCGAGGGATTCCAGCGCCGGGATCGGCCGTCCGTCGACCAGCGGCTTGAAGCTGGCGCCGCCCACGGCGAGCACTCCGCCGGTCACGAATGCCACCACTGCCCGCCAGTTCCAGCCGCCGTCGTACCAGTAACGGCCGCCCGTGCGGTACAGATCGGTCAGGTCGAGCTTGCCGCGACGCAGGATCCAGTAGTCGGCGATGAGGATGCCGGCGACCGTGCCCAGCAGACCGCCGACCAGACCGAGCCAGGTGAAGATGTAGCCCTGCGGGTCGGAGTACAGCTTCCACGGGAAGATCAGCACCCCGAGGACACAGGTGGCGAGGGCGCCGGTACGGAAACTGATCTTCCGGGGCGCGATGTTGGAGAAGTCGAAGGCCGGCGAGACCAGGTTGGCCGCGACGTTCACGGACAGGGTCGCCACCAGCACGGTCACCAGCGCGAACAGCAGACCGAAGACGTTGTCGGTCTTGGCGGCGAGCTGTACCGGATCCCAGATCGTCTCGCCGTACACCGCCTGCGAACCGGAGGTGACCATCACCGACAGCAGCGCGAACAGCGTCATGGTGGTCGGCAGGCCGAGCGCCTGTCCCCAGGTCTGCGCTTTCTGCGACTTTCCGTACCGCGTGAAGTCCGGGATGTTCAGCGACAGCGTCGACCAGAAACCGATCATGCCCATCAGGGACGGCCAGAACAGCTTCCAGAAGTCGCCGCCCCAGCCGAGCTTCGACGGCTGGTCGAGCAACGGGCCGAAACCGCCTGCCTTGTTGCTCATCCAGATCAGCATCACCAGCGCGCCGACAAGGACGAAGGGCGCCGCCCAGTTCTCGAAGCGTCGGATCGTCTCCATGCCCCGGTAGATGATCGCGACCTGGATCGCCCAGAAGATCGCGAACGACAGCCACATCGTCCAGGCGTAGCCGCCGATCTCACCGGCGTCGCTCCAGCCGTTTCCGATCAGTTTCCCGGCGAGGAAGTAGATCGCCTCGCCGCCGATCCAGGTCTGGATGCCGAACCAGCCGCAGGCCACCAACGCCCGGACGACGGCGGGCAGGTTGGCGCCACGGATGCCGAAGGAGGCGCGGGCGAAGACCGGGAAGGGGATACCGTACTTCGGCCCCGCGTGCCCGGTGAGCAGCATCGGAACCAGCACGATGACGTTGGCCAGGGCGATGGTGAGCACCGCCTGCTTCCAGTCCATGCCGACGGCGATCAGACCGGAGGCGAGGGTCCACGACGCCGTGTTGTGGGCCATGCCGACCCACAGCGCGGAGAAGTTGTACGTGGTCCAGGTGCGCTTCTCCACGGGGACCGGAAGCAGGTCCTCGTTGGCGTAGGGGCCGCTGGGCTGCGGCGAACCAGGGGCGATCTCCACCCGGCCGTCGGCGAGGGTGACTTGAGAGGTCGGCGGTATGGCCGTGGGAGCGGTGTCGGTCATGGGCAGGCCAATCAAACGAGGGGCGGATCCGGAAAGGCCGTGCGGGCTCCGGCCCCCTCCCCCGGGACGTCGGAGGAGGGGAGAACTGGAGTGGGGGGATGGGGAGTCGAGCGGTTCCTGCGGTTTGCGGTTCTCCGACGCCGTACGGCGGTGCGTGCGCCGTACGGCGGTCGTGAGTGCGTCAGCCGTTGACGGCCGGGATCACCCGTGCCCCGTAGGCGTCGATGGTGGCCTCCTGGGCGTCGTGCATGTCGTAGACGGCGAACTGGTCCACGCCCAGCGCGCGGAGCGCCTGGAGCTTCTCGATGTGCTTCTCGACCGGACCGATGAGGCAGAACCGGTCGACGATCTCGTCGGGCACGAACGCGGTGTCGGGATTGTCGGCCCGCCCGTGGTGCGAGTAGTCGTACCCCTCGCGGGACTTGATGTAGTCGGTGAGTTCGTCCGGTACGGCGGCGGAGTGCTCGCCGTACTTGGACACCAGGTCGGCGACGTGGTTGCCGACCATCCCGCCGAACCAGCGGCACTGCTCACGCGCGTGGGCGAGCGCCTCGGGCGAGTCGTCCTCGGTGACGTACGCGGGGGCGGCGACGCAGATCTTCACCTCTGCGGGGTCACGCCCGGCGGCGACGGCGGCGTCCTTGACGGCCTTCACCATGTACTCGGTGAGGTAGAGGTCGGCGAGCTGGAGGATGAATCCGTCCGCCTCCTCGCCGGTCATCTTCAGCGCCTTGGGGCCGTACGCGGCCATCCAGACGGGGAGCCGGGCGTCCTCCTTGATCCACGGGAACTTGACGACCGTGCCGCCGAGGTCCGCCTCCTGGCCCGAGCCGAGCGCCCTGATGACCTTCATGGCCGCACTGATCCGGGCGAGGGTGTTCGGGGCACGGCCCGCGACGCGCATCGCGGAGTCGCCGCGGCCGATGCCGCACACGGTGCGGTTGCCGAACATGTCGTTGAGGGTGGCGAAGGTGGAGGCGGTGACCTCCCAGGTGCGGGTGCCCGGGTTGGTCACCATCGGGCCCACCGTCAGCCTGCTGGTGTTCGCCAGGATCTGGCTGTAGATCACAAACGGTTCCTGCCAGAGCACGGCGGAGTCGAAGGTCCAGCCGTACGTGAAGCCGTTGCCCTCGGCGCGCTTCATCAGCTCGACGACCTTCGAGGCCGGCGGGTCGGTCTGTAGGACGAGTCCGAAGTCCATGTGCGCTGCTCCTAGTTGAGGTACTGACAGGTGGAGCGCGGGGTGTAGGCGCCGTGACCGGCGTGTCCGGTGTACTCCCGCTCGGTGATGACGAGTTCGCCCCGCGACAGGACCGTCTCGACGCGGCCGGTGAGCCGCTTGCCCTCGTACGCCGAGTAGTCGACGTTCATGTGGTGCGTGTCCGCGGAGATGATCTGCTCGGCGTGCGGGTCGTAGATCACGACGTCGGCGTCGGCGCCCGGGGCGATGGTGCCCTTCTTCGGGTACATGCCGAACATACGGGCCGGGGTGGCGCAGGCGATCTCGATCCAGCGGCGGCGGCTGATGTGCCCGTCGACAACCGCCTGGTGCAGCAGGTCCATCCGGTTCTCGACCCCCGGCAGACCGTTGGGGATCTTCGAGAAGTCGCCCCGGCCGAGCTCCTTCTGACCCACGAAGCAGAAGGGGCAGTGGTCGGTGGAGACGACCTGGAGGTCGTTGGTCCTCAGCCCCTGCCACAGCTTGGCCTGGTGCTCCTTGGGCCGCAGCGGCGTCGAGCACACGTACTTCGAGCCCTCGAAGTCGGGTTCCGCGAGGTTGTCCGTCGACAGGAACAGATACTGCGGGCAGGTCTCGCCGAAGACGTTGAGCCCCTCGTCGCGCGCCCGGGCCAGTTCCGCAACCGCTTCCATCGCCGATACGTGCACCACGTACAGCGGAGCGCCCGCGACCTGCGCCAGCTTGATGGCGCGGTGGGTGGCCTCGGCCTCGAGGAGGGCCTTGCGGACCTCGCCGTGATACCTGGGATCCGTCTCGCCGCGGGCCAGCGCCTGCTCGACCAGGACGTCGATGGCGATACCGTTTTCCGCGTGCATCATGATCAGTCCGCCGTTCTCGGCGGAGCGCTGCATGGCGCGCAGGATCTGACCGTCGTCGCTGTAGAAGACGCCGGGATAGGCCATGAACTGCTTGAAGGAGGTGACGCCCTCCTCCACCAGCAGGTCCATCTCCTTCAGCGTGTCCTGGTTCACGTCGGAGACGATCATGTGGAAGCCGTAGTCGATCGCGCAGTTGCCCTCGGCCTTCGCGTGCCAGGCGTCCAGGCCGTCGCGCAGGCTGCGCCCGACGCTCTGCACGGCGAAGTCGACGATCGTCGTCGTTCCGCCCCAGGCGGCCGCCCGGGTACCGGTTTCGAAGGTGTCGGAGGCGAAGGTGCCGCCGAACGGCAGCTCCATATGGGTGTGGGCGTCGACCCCGCCCGGGATCACGTACTTCCCGGTGGCGTCGATGACCCGCTCGGCGGTCCAGGCCTCGGCGGCCGTGGTACCGGAGGCGGCGAGGGCGGCGATACGGCCGTCCTCGATCAGGACGTCGGCGTGGATCTCGTCGGACGCGGTGACGACGAGGCCGCCGCGGATGACGGTACGGATGCTCATGCGTGGACGCTCCGCTGGGTTGTGGTCGTGACGTGCGGGTCGTTCGAGGCCGGTCGCGCCCCGCGGCGGAGCCGCACACGGACGCTGCCCCGCGCCCCTGACAGGGACGCGGGGGCCTCGGGTCTTACGGTGCGGTCAGCGGGCCGTAGGCCTCCGGGCGACGGTCCCGGTAGAACTGCCAGCGGTCGCGGACCTCGCGCAGCTTGGCCATGTCGAGGTCGCGGACGACGAGTTCGGTCTCCTTGTCGCTCGCCACCTCGCCGACGAACTGGGCCTCCGGGTCCACGAAGTACGAGGTCCCGTAGAAGTCGTTGTCGCCGAGTTCCTCGACGCCGACCCGGTTGATCGCGCCGACGAAGTACTCGTTGGCGACCGCCGCCGCCGGCTGCTCCAGCTGCCACAGGTACGCGGACAGACCACGCGAGGTCGCCGACGGGTTGAAGACGATCTCGGCACCCTCCAGCCCCAGCGCGCGCCAGCCCTCCGGGAAGTGGCGGTCGTAGCAGATGTAAACGCCCACCTTGCCGACGGCCGTCTCGAAGACCGGCCAGCCGACGTTCCCGGGCCGGAAGTAGAACTTCTCCCAGAAACCCTTTACCTGCGGGATGTGGTGCTTGCGGTACTTGCCGAGGTACGAACCGTCCGCGTCGATCACGGCGGCGGTGTTGTAGAGGACGCCCGGCTGCTCCTCCTCGTACATCGGCAGCACCAGGACGATGCCGTGCTCCTTGGCGAGCGCCTGGAAACGCTTGACGATCGGGCCGTCGGGGATCTGCTCGGCGTACTCGTAGAACTGCGGGTCCTGGACCTGGCAGAAGTACGGTCCGTAGAACAGCTCCTGGAAACACAGGACCTGAGCACCCTGCGCGGCCGCGTCGCGGACCGCCTGCTCGTGTACCTGGATCATCGATTCCTTGTCGCCGGTCCAGGCCGTCTGGAAGACGGCGGCACGGATCACTCTGCTCATCGGGACCTCCGGTCGCTCGGTGTACGAGGAGCCTAGGAAGCCGGCGAGCCTGCTTTGAGTTGCACGGTGTCACGCCTGCGGGCGTCCGGCGTGCCACCGTGTCACGTCTTTCCGGACCCATGTTTCACCACCGTTTTCCCTGGTCTTTCCATGTTTCGGGGCCGTTGCCGGCCGTCTGCGGTCAGCCCTGTTGCGCGTCGTGCGCGAGCAGCGCGATGTGCACCGAGGCGGCCTGTTCGAAGTCGTCGAGGTCCACGCCCAGCCGTCCTTCTATCGCCTCCAGCCGGCGGTACAGCGCGGGCCGGGAGACATGGTGGAGCTGCGCGGTGCGGGACTTGTTGCGGCCGGTGGCCAGATACGTGCGCAGTACGGCGAGCAGGTCGTCCCCGGCCGCGCACAGCAGCCCGTCCAGCTCCCGCTCGGCGAAGGACTGCACACGCGGGTCGTCCCGCAGCAGCCGGACCAGGCCGCGCAGATGGACGTCCTTGAGGCGGACCACGGCCGGGAGGTCGAGGGCGGCCGAGGAGTCGGCCACGGCGTCCGCGACATGCTGGGCCTCGCGCAGCCCGGCGGACACGTCGTCCCAGACGATGCGCGGGGCGGCCGCCGCGACGACCGTGCGGCTCTCCCCCGACTCGGTCCGCAGCCGGGCGGCGAAGTGCGCGGCGAGCGCCTCGGCGTCCTGATCGCGGGCGAGGCTGAGCAGCACGGCGGTGGCCCCGTCGGCGAGCTCGGCGACCAGTCCCGGCATACCCAACAGGCGCAGCATGCGCTCGAGTTGGGCGGGATCGCCGTCGCGCACGACCAGCGGGACGAAGGTGCGCCGGTTGACCGGGAGCCCGGCCGCCCGGGCCCGGGGCAGCAGTTGCCGGGCCGGCACGACACCGGAGACCAGGTCGGTGAGCAGGCTCTGCGCGGACTGCTCCTCCCAGGTGTGGGCGGAGGTGCCGCCGAGCATGCGGTGCAGGACGAGGGCCTCGGCGGCCCGGTCGGCGAGGAGCCGTCCGCCGGCGGTGTCGCCGCGGTGGCCGCAGAGCATGATCTGCCCCCACCGCTCGCCGCGTCCGCCCAGCTCGGCGCGGATCCAGCCGTCGCCCTCGCTGCCGCCGGCCTGGCGGGCGATGCGCTCCCAGTCCCGCAGCACGTCGTCGACCGCCGACCGCTCCCCCGCCGTCGCCAGCACCCGGTGGGCGAGATTGGTGACGACGACGGGACAGGCGGCGTGCTGGGCGACCTCGTCGAGCAGCAGCTGGAGCGGGGCGCCCGCGGTGATCAGACCGGTGAGGGCGGTCCGTACGGCCTCCGACAGGCTGACGGCGGCGAACTTCCGCCGGACCAGCCGGGACTGGACCTCCTCCGTCAACTCGGCGAAGGGGAAGGGGCGGTGGAGGACGACCATCGGCAGCCCGCACCGCTCGGCGGCGCGCCGCATCACGGCCGGCGGGGCGGGGAACGCCCGTCCCAGTCCCAGCACCACGGCGGCGGCCTCCGCGCGGTGCAGTGACTGGATGTACTCGGTCTGCGCGTTCTCGTCGCCGGCGAGCAGCACTCCGGTGGTGAGGACCATCTCCCCGCCGCTGAGCATCACGCCGACGTCCGCGGCCTCGGCGACGTGCACCCAGCGCACCGGCCGGTCGAGCTGGCCCGCGCCGGCCACCACCTCGGGCTCCCCGGCCAGCACCCTTTCCAGGGCCAGGACCTGACGGACCGACAGGGCGGGTTCCAGGGGCTCTACGGGCCCCCAGGGCTCCAGGGTGATGGTCATGACGTTGTGTTCCCTTGCTCAGGCCTGCGCTACTGCGTGCTCCTCAGCGCGCCTTCGAGGATCGCGGCGCCCTCCTCCGCCTCCGCCACGGTGAGGGACAGCGGCGGGGCGACGCGCAGGGCGCTGGTGTCGTGGCCGCCGCCCTTGCCGATCAGCAGCCCGTCGGCGCGGGCCGCCTCCAGCACGGCGGCCGCCCGGTCGGGGTCCGCCAGGTCGGTGCCGGGTTTCGTCAGCTCGACGCCGATCATCAGCCCGCGCCCGCGCACCTCCCGTACCCCGGGGTCCTGGGCGGCGACGGCCCGCAGCCGCTCGATGAGCAGGCCGCCGACCCGCCGGGCGTTGCCCTGGAGGTCGTGTTCCAGCAGGTAGGAGAGGTTGGCGAGGCCGGCCGCCATGGTGACCTGGGTGCCGCCGAACGTGGAGATGCTGTTGGCGTCCAGGCAGTTCATGATCTCGGAGCGGGCGATGACACCGCCGATGGACATGCCGTTGCCGATGCCCTTGGCGAAGGTGACGATGTCCGGCGGTCCGCTGCGACCGTGCGCCTGCCAGCCCCAGAAGTGCTCGCCGGTACGGCCCCAGCCCGTCTGCACCTCGTCGGCGATCCACAGGATCCCGTGGGCGTCCAGCACCTCACGGAAGGCCGCATACAGTCCGTCGGGCGGCGAGGTGAACCCGCCGACGCCCTGGATGGGCTCGGCGATGAGGGCCGCCGGCGCGCGGGTGTGCCCGAGCAGGTCCTTCAGGTCCTCGACGCAGGCCTCGATGAACTCGGCGTCGCCGAGACCGGCGAACGGGCCGCGTCCGCGTACCCCGCCGTGCACGTAGAGCGTCTGGAGCGGGGACAGCGAGGTCGGCGACCAGCCGCGGTTGCCGGTGATGCCGACCGCGCTGAAGGAACGGCCGTGGTAACTGTTGCGCATCGCGAGGACGGTGTTGCTGCGCCGGTGGGTGGTGGCGAGCAGGAGCGCCGTGTCGTTGGCCTCGGTGCCCGAGGTGGTGAAGAAGACGCGGGCGTCGGGGATGCCGCTGATGTGGGCGATGCGCTCGGCGAGGTCGACCATGGGCCGGTTGAGATAGAGCGTCGAGGAGTGGATGATCCGCCCGGCCTGCTCGCTCACCGCCTTGGTGACCTCGGGCAGCGCGTGCGCGGTCATGGTGGTGAGGATGCCGCCGAAGAAGTCGAGGTACTTGTTGCCCTCGGCGTCCCAGACGTGCCGGCCCTCGCCGTGGGTGATCTCCAGCGGGTGCTCGTAGTAGAGGGCGAGCCAGTCCGGCAGGACCTTCCGATGGCGGGCGTGGAGGTCGCTCACGGCTGCACCAGCCCGTCGTAGGCGTCGGGACGGCGGTCGCGGTAGAAGGCCCACTGCTGCCGGACCTCCTCGACCAGCTCGAAGTCGAGGTCGCGGACCACGAGTTCCTCGTCCTTGTCGCTCGCGACCTCGCCGACGAACTTCCCGCGCGGGTCGACGAAGTACGACGTCCCGTAGAAGTCGTTGTCCCCGTACTCCTCGACGCCGACCCGGTTGATCGCGGCGACGAAGTACTCGTTGGCGACCGCGGCCGCGGGCTGCTCCAGCTGCCAGAGGTGGGCGGAGAGGCCGCGGTGGGTGGCGGACGGGTTGTAGACCAGCTGGGCGCCGTTGAGACCGAGTTGCCGCCAGCCCTCCGGGAAGTGCCGGTCGTAACAGATGTAGACGCCCACCTTGCCGACGGCCGTGTCGAAGACGGGCCAGCCGAGGTTGCCGGGCTTGAAGTAGTACTTCTCCCAGAAACCCTTTACCTGCGGGATGTGGTGTTTCCGGTACTTGCCGAGGTACGAGCCGTCGGCGTCGATCACGGCGGCGGTGTTGTAGTAGAAACCGGACTGCTCGACCTCGAAGACCGGCACGACGACGACCATGCCCGTCTCGCGCGCGAGCTCCTGCATACGACGCACGGTCGGCCCGTCGGGGACCGGTTCGGCCCAGCGGTAGTGCTCCGGCTCCTGGACCTGACAGAAGTAGGGAGCGTTGAAGACCTCCTGGAACCCGATGATCTTCGCGCCCCGGCGGGCCGCCTCGCGGGCGTGCTCCTCGTGTTTCGCCACCATGGACTCGGTGTCGCCGGTCCAGGTGGCCTGGACCAGTGCGGCACGTACGACGTTGGCCATGAGCTGCTCCTTCGACGGGACGTCAGAGCCTCTACGCCCGTAGACGAAGGTCGTAGAGGGACGAACGTAAGCCTCCGGGACGGGCTTGCCAAGACCATCGTCGTTAACCCGCCGAGTCGATCGCGTTTCACACTCCGGTGGGTGAGTCGCGGGCCGTACGGCGTAAGGGGGTGCGCGGGTCAGGCGGTGAAGCCGGCGACCCTGAGGGCGTGCACCAGGTCCCAGTGCCGTTCCTCGGAGACGGCCCGGGCGGCCTCCAGCACGAGGGGGACGAGGGTGTGCGGGGCCGGGGCGACGCTGCGGGCGGCCTCCTCGGGGGTGCGGACCCGGACGTAGGCGTCGAGCAGCGCGCGGACCTCCCGTCGCCGGCCCTCCTCGACCAGGCCGAGGACGGCCTGCCCGATCTCGTTGGCCGGCCGGGCGACGCCCTGGCGCAGGATCTGCTCGCCGTCCGCCGTGCGCCCCACCGCGACCAGCGCGTCGGCCGCGGCGACGAGCCGGTCGGCGGGGAGGGAGGCGGCCTCCCAGAGCAGGGTGGTCCAGTCGGCGGTGAGCCCGGCGCGCTGGAGTTCGGCCGCGAGCAGCGGGATGCGGGCGGCCGGCCAGTAGGCGAGCTCGACGAGCAGGGCGTGCGCCTCCCCACTGCGGCCTTCGCCGCGCAGGCGCACCAGCCGCTCGACCGTCTCGACGGTCTCCCGCCGGGCCGCCGTGTCCAGCGGCTCGCGCCGCGGCTCGGAACGCTCGGCGTTCTCGGTGGCGGCCCCGGCGAAGCGGGCGCCGCGCGGGGTGCGGCGCCCGGTCGGGGCGGGCGCGGGTGCCACCGGTGCGGCGTCGGGCGGTACGGCGAGGGAGGTGGCGTCCTCCTCCTCGGCCATGCCGGCGAAACGGGCGCTGCCGCGGCGGCGCTTGCGCTGTTTGGGGACGGCGGCCGGGGCGGGGGCATCCTCGGCGGGAGCCGGCCGGGGGGCGGGGGCGTCCGCCGTCGGCGCCTCGGCCTCGTACGCGTCGACCGGCGGTCCGGCCATGGGCTCGGCGGCGGCGTACCCGGCAGGTGCGTCGTACGCGGCAGGAGTGTCGTACCCGGCAGGGGCGTCGTACGCGGCAGGAGTGTCGTACCCGGCAGCAGCCTCGTAGGCCGGGTCGGCGGCGGTGTGCGGGGCGGGCCCGGGGCCCGCGCCGGCTGCCGGGAGCCGGTCCGACTCCGCTATCCGGTAGCGGAGTTCGGCGCACCGTGCGGTGGCCCGTTCGTGGTCGTCGTGGGCCCAGGCGAGGTCCAGCCGGATGGCTTCGGCCTGCTCGTGGGTGGCCGCGGACGGGAGCCTGCGCCCCAGGTCGGCCAACCGTTCGGCGGCGTAACGCTGTTCGCGCAGCATCACGTCGAGCCGGTCCCCGAGCGCGTCGCGGCCACCGGGCCGGGCGTCGTGGGCGGCGAGGGCGGCGGCGTGCAGGGGCCGGACCCGTTCCGCCTGCTGCGCGGCGACCGTGGTGCCGTACTCGGCGGCGAGGTCCTGGAGCACCGCCTCCACCACGTCCCAGGGCGGCACCTCGCGCCCGTCGAGGCAGGCCTGCATGCCGTCGGGATCGCGTTGCCAGAACACCGCGCACCAGCCGGCGCCCTGATCGAGGCGCGCCAGAAGTCCGTTCAGGTAGCTCGCGAACTCCCGTACCCGGCCCGGGAGTTGATCCACAGCCATCGCACGACTCCCGCCCCGACCGGAACACTCCGGTTCGTAGAAAACACCAACCGTGTTACAGCGCGGCTACGGCCAGTTTTCGAAACCGACGCGACGACGTGCACGCGCGATCCCGACCGGGCGCGGACAGCGACCCCAGGGTGTCACGCGGGGGCGGGCACGCACAGCCCCGCCAGCTCGTCCATCGACAGGCCGAGCACGCGGGCGAGCGCGGCGACGGTGAAAAACGCCGGGGTGGGCGCTCGGCCGGTCTCGATCTTGCGGAGGGTCTCGGCGGAGATGCCGGCGCTCGCCGCGATGTCGACCATGCTCCGGCCGCCGCGGGCCTCGCGCAGCAGCAGGCCGAGCCGTTCGCCGCGTTCGCGCTCTTCCGGAGTGAGGGGGGTACGCACCATGCCCCCATTCTAATACCGGTATAGTAATTGGCATGGTGGAGCTCAAGACAGACACATCGATCGAGGCCATGTACGCGGCGGGACAGGTCGTCGCACGGGCGCTGACGGCCGTACGAGAGGCCGCCGACGTGGGCGTATCCCTGCTGGAGCTGGACGAACTGGCGCACGACGTGCTGCGGGAGGCGGGTGCGACGTCCCCCTTCCTCGGCTACCGGCCGTCCTTCGCCACGACGCCGTTCCCGGCAGTGCTCTGCGCGTCCGTGAACGACGCGATCGTGCACGGCATCCCCACCGGCTACCGGCTGCGCGACGGCGACCTCCTCTCGGCCGACTTCGGCGCCACGCTCGACGGCTGGGCCGGCGACTCCGCGATCAGCTTCATCGTGGGCACGCCGCGCCCGGAGGACGTCCGGTTGATCGAGACCGCCGAGCGCGCCCTCGCGGCCGGCATCGAGGCGGCGGTCGTCGGCAACCGCATCGGCGACATCGCGCACGCGATCGGCACGGTGTGCCGGGCGGCGGGCTACGGCATCCCGGACGGCTTCGGAGGCCACGGAATCGGCCGCCACATGCACGAGGACCCTTCGGTCCCCAACGAGGGACGACCGGGCCGCGGCTACCCGCTGCGCCACGGCATGGCCATCGCGATCGAACCGATGCTGATCGCGAGCGGCAAGGACGGTTACCACGAGGCGCCGGACGGCTGGACCCTGCGCACGAACGACGGTTCCCGAGCGGCCCACGCGGAACACACCGTGGCGATCACGGAAAGCGGACCGCGGATCCTCACCGAGCGACGGTAGGACCGTTCCGCCGACGGGCGCGGGGCCGTATCCGTCCGCGGCTCCGCCCCGTGGGCGCGACACGCCACGCACGGTCCACGGCCGCCGTACGGCGGCAGGCCCCAGGACATGCCGCGCCCTGCGGATCGTGCCATCGTGGTGTAGCCCGGCACGGACAGGGCACCCGTCCGCACCGGCAGCGCAAGTCGATCGAACGGAACGCCATGACCAGCGGCTTCTCCAGCCCGGAGGGGTACGGCGACCCCTTCGGCGAGTTCCTGGCCCGCTTCTTCGGCGGGCCACGCCCCGGCCCCCGGCAGATCAACATCGGCCAGCTCCTCAGCCGGCCCGCGAGGGAGCTGGTGCGCGGCGCGGCCCAGTACGCGGCCGAGCACGGCAGCCGCGACCTGGACACCGAGCATCTCCTGCGCGCGGCTCTCGGCGCGGAGCCGACCCGTAGTCTGCTCAGCCGGGCCGGCGCCGACCCCGAGTCCCTCGCGTCGGAGATCGACGAGCGTTCGGGCCCGGTCCAGCACCCGCCCGGCGAGGTGCCGCCGCCCACGTCGCTGTCGCTGACCCCGGCCGCCAAACGCGCCCTGCTGGACGCACACGACCTGGCCCGCTCGCGCGGGGCCGGCTACATCGGCCCGGAGCACGTGCTCAGCGCCCTCGCCTCGAACCCGGACTCCGCGGCCGGGCACATCCTCAACGCGGCCCGCTTCGCCGCCACGAGCCTGCCGAACGACGCCCCGGACACCGCGCAGGCGCCCCGCCCCGGTGACCGGCAGCGGCCCACCGGCACGCCCACCCTGGACAAGTACGGCACGGATCTCACCGAACTGGCCCGCCAGGGCCGGATCGACCCGGTGATCGGCCGCGACGACGAGATCGAGCAGACCATCGAGGTACTCTCCCGGCGCGGCAAGAACAACCCGGTGCTGATCGGTGACGCGGGCGTCGGCAAGACCGCCATCGTGGAGGGACTGGCCCAGCGGATCGTGGACGGGGACGTGCCGGACGTCCTCGTCGCGCGGCGTGTGGTCGCCCTGGACCTGACGGGCGTGGTCGCGGGCACCCGCTACCGCGGCGACTTCGAGGAGCGGCTGAACAACATCGTCGACGAGATCCGCGCGCACTCCGACCAGCTGATCGTCTTCATCGACGAGCTGCACACCGTCGTCGGCGCGGGCGGCGGTGGCGAGGGCGGCTCGATGGACGCCGGCAACATCCTCAAGCCGGCCCTGGCCCGCGGCGAGCTGCACATCGTGGGCGCGACGACGCTGGAGGAGTACCGGCGGATCGAGAAGGACGCGGCGCTCGCCCGCCGTTTCCAGCCGATCCTCGTCCCGGAGCCGTCCGTCGCGGACGCGCTGGAGATCCTGCGCGGGCTGCGTGACCGCTACGAGGCCCACCACCAGGTCCGTTACACCGACGAGGCGCTCGTCGCGGCCGTGCAGCTGTCCGACCGCTACCTCACCGACCGCCGGCTGCCCGACAAGGCGATCGACCTGATCGACCAGGCCGGCGCCCGGGTACGGCTCGGTGCCCGCACCAAGGGCACGGACGTACGGGCCATGGAGCGCGAGGCCGAGGAGCTGGCCCGCGACAAGGACCAGGCGGTCGCGGACGAACAGTACGAGCTGGCCACCCGACTGCGGGACCGCATCGTCGAGTTGAAGCAGCGCATCGCGGACGCGAGCGGCGAGGTCACCTCCGACGAGGGCCGGCATCTGGAGGTCACCGCGGAGGCGATCGCCGAGGTGGTGTCCCGGCAGACGGGCATCCCGGTCGCCAGCCTCACCCAGGAGGAGAAGGACCGCCTGCTCGCCCTGGAGGAGCACCTGCACGAGCGGGTCGTCGGCCAGGAGGAGGCCGTACGGGTCGTCGCGGACGCGGTGCTGCGCTCGCGCGCCGGGCTCGCCAGCCCGGACCGGCCGATCGGCAGCTTCCTGTTCCTCGGCCCGACCGGTGTCGGCAAGACCGAACTGGCCCGCGCGCTCGCCGAGGCGCTGTTCGGCAGCGAGGAGCGCATGGTCCGGCTCGACATGAGCGAGTACCAGGAGCGGCACACCGTGAGCCGTCTGGTCGGCGCTCCGCCCGGCTACGTCGGCCACGAGGAGGCCGGGCAGCTGACGGAGACCGTCCGTCGGCACCCGTACTCGCTGCTCCTGCTCGACGAGGTGGAGAAGGCGCACCCGGATGTCTTCAACATCCTGCTCCAGGTCCTCGACGACGGCCGGCTCACCGACTCCCAGGGGCGCACGGTCGACTTCACCAACACGGTCATCGTGATGACCAGCAACCTGGGTTCGGAGGCGATCACCCGGCGCGGCGCCGGCATCGGCTTCGGGTCGGGTGGCGCGGACGCCGACGAGGAGGCGCGGCGCGAGCAGATCCTGCGGCCGCTGCGCGAGCACTTCCGGCCGGAGTTCCTCAACCGGATCGACGAGATCGTCGTGTTCCGGCAGCTCACGGGTGAGCAACTGCGGCGGATCACCGACCTGTTGCTGGAGCGGACGCGACGGCTGGTGCAGGCCCGGGGCATCACGGCCGAGTTCACCGACGCGGCCGTCGACTGGCTCGCCGAGCGCGGCTACCAGCCCGAGTACGGCGCCCGCCCGCTGCGCCGCACGATCCAGCGCGAGGTCGACAACCAGCTGTCCCGGCTGCTGCTCGACGGGCGGGTCGAGGAGGGCGACCGGGTGACGGTGGAGGTCGAGGACGGGAGGCTCGCGTTCCGCACGCGTACCGGCGAGCCACCCGCCCCTGAGCTCTGACGCCCGACGCCCGACACGTGACACTCGGCACTCGGCACTCGGCACTCGACGAGGTCGGACGTCCGGTCTGTCCGCGCCGGGCCCTAGGGCGCCGGACGCACCACCTGTGCCGAGCCGCCGCCGCGCCGTACGGTCTCGGCGGCGGCCAGCCACTTGCCGTTCGGCAGCCGCTGCACGGCGGTGGCCGCGCCGATCTCCGGGTTGAGCTTGAAGGAGTGCCCGATGGCCTCCAGCCGGGCCCGCAGCCCGTCGGGGCTGGTGTCGTCGTAGAGCGCGGGCTCCAACTCCGTCTGGGCGGCGTTGCGTTGGCTGGCGCGCGGGGCGGCGATCGCATCGACGAGCGGCAGTCCGCGGTCGAGGAACTCGGTCAGGGTCTGGAGCACGGTGGTGATGATGGTCGCGCCGCCGGGCGAACCCAGCGCCACCACCGGCTTGTCGTGGCGGTCGAGCACGATCGTCGGCGAGATCGACGAGCGCGGCCGCTTGCCCGGTCCTGGCAGGTTCGGGTCGTGGACGGCCGGGCCGGCGGGGGCGAAGGAGAAGTCCGTCAGCTCGTTGTTCAGAAGGAAACCGCGGCCGGGGACCGTGATGCCGCTGCCGCCGGTCTGCTCGATGGTGAGCGTGTAGGAGACCACGTTGCCCCACTTGTCGGCGACGGTGAGGTGCGTGGTGTTCTCGCCCTCGTACGTCGTCGGCGCCGCCGTGCCGCCCGTGTCGCAGGCGGCCGGGTTCCGCGGGTCGCCGGGCGCCACCGGGCTGGTGAGGACCGCGTCGTCCTTGATGAGGCAGGCGCGTGAGTCGGCGTACTTCTGCGACAGCAGCTGCTTCGTGGGGACGTCCTCGAAGGCGGGGTCGCCGACCCAGCGCCCGCGGTCCGCGAACGCGATCCGGCTGGCTTCGAGGTAACGGTGCAGGTACTGGACCTCGCTCGCCTTCGAAAGGTCCGTCTTCTCGAGGATGTTGAGGGCCTCGCCGACCGTCGTGCCGCCCGAGGACGAGGGCGCGATGGAGTAGACGCCCAGACCGCGGTACGAGGTCTTCGTGGGCGCCTGGAGCTTGGCGCGGTAGGCCGCGAGGTCCTTGGCGGACAGGTCGCCCGGCCGGGCGTTCCACCCCGAACCCGGGTCCACGGGCGGCTTGTTCACCGTGGAGACGATGTCCTTGCCGAGGTCGCCGCGGTAGATGGCGCCCACGCCCTTGCGGGCCAGCTCCTCGTAGGTGCGGGCGAGGTCGGGGTTCTTGAACGTCGAGCCCACGACGGGGAGTTGGCCGCCGGGCAGGAACAGCTTCGCCGTGTCGGGGAAGTAGCGGAAGCGGGTCTCGTTGGCGGCGGTCTGGGTGCGGAAGGTGTCGTCCACGGTGAAGCCGTCGCGGGCGATGCGCTGGGCGGGCTTCAGGACCGTGCCGAGCTTCTCGCTGCCCCATTCCTTCAGCGCGGTCGCCCAGGTGGCGGGAGTACCCGGCGTGCCGACGCCCAGGCCGCTGCTGACGGCGTCGGCGAAGGCGAGCGGCTTGCCGTTCTCCAGGAAGAGACCGGAGTCCGCGGTCAGCGGGGCGGTCTCACGGCCGTCGATGGTGTGCACCGCACGGGACTCGGCGTCGTAGTAGACGAAGTAGCCGCCTCCGCCGATGCCGGAGGAGTAGGGCTCGGTGACACCGAGGGCGGCGGCGGTGGCGACGGCCGCGTCGACGGCGTTGCCTCCCTTGCGCAGCACCTCGATGCCGGCCGCGGAGGCGTCCGCGTCGACGCTGGCGACCGCACCGCCGTAGCCGACGGCGACCGGGACCTTCGCAACAGTGGTTCTCTCGGCGGCGGGTGGCGCAGCGGCCCCCACCGTGACCACGGCGGCCGAGACCGCCAGGACCGACAGTTTCCGCGCGACAGGGCGACGCATCCGTACCTCCAGTCCAGGACAGTCCGCGCAGCGTAACCAGATTCCCGGGGCCCCGACAGCCTCCTTCCGGGCACTGTCATACGAACGCCACACCTCGAACACGAGTACGCCCCCGCCGCGCCGGCCCGCTACCATGCGCGCCCATGAACGACGACGTGCGCAACATCGTCCTGGGCGTGGTCGCGGCCGGCATCAGTGCCGCGCTCGGCTGGTTGACCCGCACCTACCTGTGGAAGCGCAGACTCCGGCGCAAGCAGGCCTTCTTCGGGCTGCCCGAGAACTCGGAGTGCCTGCTCGTCGTCAACCGCGATGCGGGCAGCCCCGACCTCGCGGTGCACCGCCACGACGTGTTCGCGCTCCTGGAGCTCGCCGCGCTCATCAAGGACTGCGGCGCGGGCGCCGAGGTGGTCACCCAGGACGTGGCCCGGCAGGGTTTCGGAGAGCGGACGGAGTTCTGTGTCGGCGGCCCGGGATCGAACCGGCGGATGGCGGCCCACATCCAGGCCATGCTGCCCGGGGTGCGCGTCAACACCGACCGGGAACCGGGCCCGGACCGGCTGGCGTTCCAGATAGGCGGCGAGCACCACCGGATGGACCCGGGTGTCACCGAGTACGTCCTGCTGGCCCGGCTCACCGCCGGCCGGCGGCGCGAGGCACGGCCGGTGTTCCTGTTCTGCGGCCAGCGCGCGATCAACAACCAGGCCGCCACCCGCTATCTGGTCCGCAACCACGAGCGGCTGGCGCGCAAACACGGGAACGGCTCCTTCGTGCTGCTCCTGAAGGTCGTCAACTCCCAGGCGTACGGCCCCGATGTGGTCGAACTGGTCGACGACGTGACCCGGGCGGCGCAGGCTCCCCTGCCGGACACGACAATTGTTACTGCCACGTAACTTACCGACGGTTACCTCCGACGGGGCCGAGCGGTTACCGTCGGGTCACTTTGCGATGACGCAGGCAAGAGGAGTGACCGTGGGACGACCGCACCGCATGGCCCTTCGTACGACCGCCATGGGCGCCGTCTCCGCGACCCTGGTCGCGGGCGGGGTGCTGGGCCTGACGCCCGCCGCCCGGGCCGCCACCGGCGGGGTCCGGTACGTCGACATCGCCGGGGACGGCGGTACGGTCCTCAAGGCCAACGTGGTCACCCCCGCCGGCGCCGACGGCACCCGCCGCCACCCGCTGATCGTGCTGCCGACGAGCTGGGGCTTCCCGCAGGTCGAGTACCTCGCCCAGGCGCAGCGGCTCGCCGACTCCGGGTACGTCGTCCTCAGTTACAACGTGCGCGGCTTCTGGCAGTCCGGCGGCGAGATCGACGTGGCCGGGCCGCACGATGTCGCCGACGCCGCCAAGGTCGTCGACTGGGCACTCGCCCACACCCCGAGCGACCCCGAGAACGTCGGCATGGCGGGCGTCTCGTACGGCGCCGGGATCAGCCTGCTGGCCGCCGCCCACGACCCGCGCGTCAAGGCCGTCGCCTCGCTCAGCGGCTGGGGCGACCTGATCGACTCGATCTACTCCGGCCGCACCCAGCACGTCCAGGCCGCCGCCGCGCTCGACACCGTGGGCACGGTCACCGGTCGCCGGAGCGCCGAGTCCCAGGAGGTGTTCTCGGCCTTCTACTCCTCCGACCTGTCGAAGGAGAAGGACATCGTCGCCTGGGGGCAGAAACGTTCCCCCGCTACCTACCTGGACCAGCTCAACAAGAACGGCGCGGCGATCATGCTCGCCGGCGCCTGGGGCGACACGATCTTCGCGCCCAACCAGTCCGCCGCCTTCTACGAAGAGCTGACCGGCCCGAAGCGGCTGGAGTTCCGCCCCGGCGACCACGCGACCGCCGAGCTCCCCGGTCTGTTCGGGCTGCCCAACGACGTCTGGACCGACACCGAACGCTGGTTCGACCACTACCTCAAGGGCGAGGACAACGGCATCGACCGCGAGCAGCCCGTCCGGCTCAAGTCCCGTTCCACAAGCGGTTACGAGGGATATCCGGACTGGAAGTCGGTGAACGCGACCCGGCAGAAGATCGCCCTCGCGGGCTCCACCACGATCCACACCAACGTGGACTCGGGCGCCGACGGCGGGATCGTCTTCCTGTCCAGCATCCTCGACCAGGTGGCGAAGCTGCCCCCGGTGGCCGCGATCCCCCTGCTCCCCCGCCGCTGGGCCGCCGTATGGCAGTCCGGGAAGTACGCCACCGCCCAGCAGGTGCGCGGCACCGCGAAGGTGCACACCACCGTCACCCCGACCGAGGAGAGCGGCACCCTCGTCGCCTACCTCTACGACGTGGGGCCGCTCGGCCTCGGCAAACTGGTCGCCAACGCGCCGTACACCTTCCACGGGCACACGCCGGGCAAGCCGTTCGGTGTCGACCTGGACCTGTTCTCCACGGCCTACGACGTCCCGGCGGGGCACCGGCTCGCCCTGGTCGTCGACACGGTCGACCCGCTCTACATCGAGCACAACCCGTCCGGCGCGCGGCTGACCTTCTCCTCGCCGGTGAACGACCCGTCGTACGTGTCGGTTCCGCTGCGCGGGCAGTGATCTCCGGCCGCCGCCGGGGCGGGTGGGCTCTGCGGCTGGCGCCGTGGCTCAGTGCTTGAGGATCTTGGAGAGGAAGTCCTTGGCGCGGTCGCTGCGCGGGGCCGTGAAGAACTCCTCGGGGGTGCGGTCCTCGACGATGCGGCCGTCGGCCATGAAGACCACACGGTTGGCGGCCGAGCGGGCGAAGCCCATCTCGTGGGTGACCACGACCATGGTCATGCCCTCCTGGGCGAGCTGCTGCATGACCTCGAGGACCTCGTTGATCATCTCGGGGTCGAGGGCGGAGGTGGGCTCGTCGAACAGGAGCGCCTTGGGGTCCATGGCGAGGGCGCGGGCGATGGCCACGCGCTGCTGCTGGCCTCCGGAGAGCTGGGCGGGGAACTTGTCGGCCTGGTCGGCGAGGCCCACCCGGTCGAGCAGTTCACGGGAGCGCCTGTCGGCCTCGTGCTTCTTGCGTCTGCGTACCTTCACCTGGCCCAGCGAGATGTTCTGGAGAACGGTCTTGTGGGCGAACAGGTTGAAGGACTGGAAGACCATGCCGACCTCGGAACGCAGTTTCGCCAGCGCCTTGCCCTCCTCGGGCAGCGGCTGTCCGTCGAGCGTGATCGAACCGGAGTGGATGGGCTCCAGGCGGTTGATCGCGCGGCACAGTGTCGACTTCCCCGACCCCGAAGGGCCGATCACCACGACCACCTCCCCCCTGCCGACGGTGAGGTTGACGTCCTGGAGGACATGCAGTTCCCCGAAGTACTTGTTGACGTCACGCAGCTCGATCAACGGATCGACGGCCATGCGCAGTCCTACTCACTTTCAGCTGTGTCGTGGTTGCCGCAAACTATCCACATAAGAATGGAGTTGAGGCACGACACGCACTTTTCTGTCATTAGCCGTATTTACGCGCCCGCACCTCAGTTCTCGGCCACCTCGGCGTACAGCTGGGACAGTTCGGGGGTGCCGGTCGCGGCCCAGTCACGCCCGGCGGCGACCACGTCGACCTCCCGGCCGGACGCCAGCCGGACGACGGGTTCTCCGCCGGGCCAGATCACCCAGACGGCACCGGGCACCGTGCGCACGACGACCGTCCCCAGGTAGAGCCCGGCGTCGTGACCGAACCAGGGGAGGGTCTCCTCGTCATCGCGCCAGCGCGGCGGAAGCTGGTCCAGTGCCTCCAACGAGGCGGCCGTGTCGTCGAGTCCGATCCCCTCCCGGGCCGCCTGGGAACGCAACAGCTCGCATTCGGAGAGGAGTTCGGCGATCCCCTCGGGGTCCTCGGCCAGCACCGCCGCACGGTACTTCTTGCTCCTGTTGCCCAGGAAAGGGATGTTCATAAGCCCAGCGTGACATTCACACCGGCATGCGCACCACAGGCGCGCTGGCACATGCCGACGGCCGACGTACCCGTCCGGGCGGGCATCGCCCGTGGACGGACGGGCACCGGCCCCCGCTACACCTCGAGGTCGACCACGACCGGAGCGTGATCCGAGGCGCCCTTGCCCTTGCGCTCCTCGCGGTCGACATAGGCGTCCTTGACGGCCTTGGCGAACGGCTCGTTTCCGTACACCAGGTCGATGCGCATGCCGCGGTTCTTGGGGAAGCAGAGCTGGCGGTAGTCCCAGTACGTGAAGGGGTGGTCGTACTTCAGGGGGCGCGGCACGACGTCCGACAGACCGGCTTCGCGCAGCGACGCCAGGGCGGCGCGCTCGGCCGGGGTGACATGGGTGAGGCCCTCGAAGGCGGCCACGTCGTGCACGTCGTCGTCGGTCGGCGCCACGTTGTAGTCGCCCATCACCGCGAAGGGGCGGCTGCCCGCCGCGTCGCCCGCGACGGCGGCCTTGAGGGCCTCGAACCACTGGAGCTTGTACGCGTAGTGCGGGTGGTCGACCTCGCGGCCGTTCGGCACGTACACCGACCAGACGCGGACCGGGCCGCAGGTCGCCGCGATGGCGCGGGGCTCCGGCGCCCCGTCGTAGCCGGGGTCGCCGGGCAGGCCCTTGACGACGTCCGCCAGGCCGACCCGGGAGATCACCGCCACGCCGTTCCACCGGCCCGTGGCGTGCACCGCCGCCTCGTAGCCCAGTTCGCGCAGCTGGTCGAGCGGGAACTGCGCCTCGGCGACCTTGGCCTCCTGGAGGCACAGCACGTCGGTGCCGCTGCTCTCCAGCCAGGCCAGCAGCCTCGGCAGGCGGGCGGTGATCGAGTTCACGTTCCAGGTCGCGATACGCATGCCTCACAACCTACCCGGCGGGTCCGACAACGCCCTCGCTCAGACCTCCGCGGAGGCCCCCGGCGCCAGCCGGCCGTGGTCGGCGCCGCCCAGGTTGCCCAGGTGCGTGTCGTAGATCGGGCGGGCGAGGTCGGTGAGAAGGGCGTCGTGGATGTCGTAGACGCGCTGCGGCCGGACCTCGCGGATGTACTCGATGACCTCGGAGATCTTGTTCCAGGGGGCCTGGACCGGGGCCAGCAGGGTTTCCACCGGGTGCTCGGGGACGGTGAGCGCGTCTCCGGGGTGGAAGACGCGGCCCTCGTCGACGAGGAAGCCGACGTTGGTGACGCGCGGGAGGTCGGGGTGGATGACGGCGTGCAGCTCGCCGTGGACCTGGACGTCGAACCCCGCGGCGGTGAACGTGTCGCCGTGGCCGACCGTGTGCACCCGGCCGGGGAACGCGGCGGAGAGCTTCTCCGCGACGGACCTCAGGGTCCAGAGCTCGACGGCCGGGTCGGCCTCCAGGGCCGCCCGCAGCCGCTTCTCGTCGAAGTGGTCCGGGTGCTCGTGCGTGACCAGGATCGCGTCCGCGCCGACCGCGGCGTCCGCCTCGCTGAATCCGCCGGGGTCGAGGACGAGCGTGCGCCCGTCCTTCTCCAGGCGCACACACGCGTGCGACTTCTTGGTGAGTTTCAGAGCCGTCATGAGATCCATCCTGCCCCCGCGTCCTGCGCGGGGCTCACTCGGTGGGGGTGGTCTCCTCCCGGATGACCTGCTGCGCCACCTTGAACGCGCTGTTCGCCGCGGGTACGCCGCAGTAGACGGCCGCCTGGAGCAGCACCTCCTTGATCTCGTCCGGGGTGAGGCCGTTGCGCAGCGCGGCACGGATGTGGAAGGCGAGCTCCTCCAGGTGGCCCCCCGCGACCAGCGCGGTGAGCGTGACGCAGGAGCGGGAGCGCCGGTCCAGGCCGGGCCGGTCCCAGATCTCGCCCCAGGCATAGCGGGTGATGAACTCCTGGAACTCCCCGGAGAAGTCGTCGGCCTGCGACAGCGCCCGGTCCACATGGGCGTCCCCGAGGACCTCCCGGCGCACCTTCAGACCGGCGTCGTACGGATCGGGGCGGCCCATGACCTGCACCGGTTCGAGGACGGGGGCGGGCGCGATCTCCGCGATGGCCACCGGCTGCGGAGGCTGCTGGGGCGCGATCGGGACCGCCCTGACGGGGATGCCCGGCACGGCCGTCTGCCCGGTGCCGGAGTCGTAGGCGGGCTGCCAGGCGGTGGAGAAGTGGCGGACCAGCAGGTCTGTCACGGCCGCGGGCTGCTCCACCGGGACCAGGTGCGAGGCGCCCGGTACGACGGCCAGCCGGGCGTCCGGGATGCCGGCCACCAGGGTGCGCGCCTCGGCGGGGCCGGTGACCTGGTCGTCCGAGCCGACGAGGACCAGCGTGGGCACACCGACGAGACCGATCTCGGCCCGCACGTCGAAGGAGGCGAGCGCCTCGCAGGCCGCTATGTAGCAGCCGGGGTCGGTGGTGCGCACCATCTGCACGGCCCACTCGGTGATCGCGGGCTGCGCGGCCGCGAAGCCGCTGGTGAACCAGCGGTCGGGCGAGCTGCGGGCGATGGGGTCGAGGCCGTTCGTACGGACTATCACGCCCCGCTGCCGGAACTCGTCGGCCGTGCCGAACCGCGGCGAGGCCGCGATCAGCGCGAGGGAGGCGACCCGCTCCGGGTGCCGCAGCGCCAGCTCCACGCCGACCGCGCCGCCGAACGCGCAGCCCGCGTAGCCGAAGCGCTGCACCCCGAGCCCGTCGAGGGTGGCGAGCAGCCGCCCGGCCAGGTCGGAGACGGAGCCGACCGGGTAGGCAGGGGCGCCGCCGTGGCCGGGCAGGTCGTAACGGAAGATCCGCCACTGCTGGGCCAGCTCGGGAACCTGACGGTCCCACATGTGCCATGTCGTACCCAGTGAGGGACCCAGGATCAGGACCGGAGCGTCTTCCGGCCCGTCGAAGCGGTATTGCAGGGTGTTCGGTGGTGTCTCGCTCACCCGTATGACCCTCTCATGCATCACGAAAACTCACGTCGCCGGGGCGAACCTAGCGGGTCTCGTCCTCTCGCGACGACCGGTGAACAAGAACTCATCCTGCCATCGCCGGAGGGACGACCGCAGGTGACGTACGGCCCACGGCGGGTGCCTTCCGGGAGATCCGAGAGGGGTCAGCGAGTTCGTTCCGCGAGGGGCGCGGTGTGCTGGGCCCGGGTCGTCGCACCGTTCCCGCGGGTCTTCCCCGGGAGGCAGGAGAAGGAGGCAGCCGGGCAGCGACGCGGCGGCGAAGGCGAAGCACCCCCACAGGCTGTACGGGCCGCTCCAGAAGGTGCCGGGGGCGACACTCCGGATGGCGGTCACCGCCGCGACCCCCGTGGCTCCGCCTGCCTGTTGGCAGGTCACCAGGAAGCCCGACGCGGTGCCCTGGTCGTCGAGGGACGCAGCCGCGCTGGCGAGCATGACGGCTGCCGGGTGGGCGATGGCGATGCCCGTGCCGACCAGGAGTGCCGCGGGCAACAGGTGCGTGGTGTAGGCGCCTTGCTCCACAGTGGTGTAGAGCAGCTGTCCGGCGGTGACGACACCGAGCGAGAAGCCCGCCGCGCCCATGGCGCTGAATCCATCCGCCGGGTACGGGCTTCCCCTGCCAGGCGGCGAGCAGAGCGGCGCTCGCCGGGAACAGCGGACCGGGAAGCTCCTCGGGCCGGGCCCACACCCGGCGGTCGAAGACCTCGGGCTGCGGGGTGGCCGCCTCGGCACCCACGTCCGCCGACCGCGCCACCACGTGCGGTCACCTGGGCCCGGTCGGCGTCGGTGTGCAGCGCGACGGCGAACACTCTCGCCCCGGTGACCTGCTGGACGACGCCGGTCCGTCGTCCGGCGCCGACTCGGGCGACGCCGAACGGCGGCTGCCCCACCCGAGCCCAGCCGGCCGGCCGGCTGCGGACCGCATCGCCGCCGGCCACCCGAGGGACTCCGGACGACCTGCTCTGCGCCGGACCGTCCTGCCGTACGCGCCCCTCACACCGCCCGTACGGGGTGCCGGACCACGGCGTCGAACAGATAGCCCTGTGTGTTCGGGACGGTCGTCTCGGGCTGGGTGCGGCCGGTGCTGTCGGTGGCCCGGGCCAGCAGGGTGTACCCGCCCGGGGCCGACGGGTGCCAGTCGGTGGACCAGCGGACCCAGCCCGCGCGGCGAGGGGCGTCGTGCAGCCGGGCGCGCCGCCAGCTGGTCCCTCCGTCGGTACTGACGTCGACACGTACGACGGCCCCGGCGCCGGACCAGGAGCGTCCGGTCAGACGGTGCACGGCACCCGCCCCGAGGCTCGCGTCCCAGGGCAGCTCCCAGGCGCTCTTGACGGTCTGCCGGGTCAGCGGGGCGCTGCCGCCTTCGGGGTGGGCGCTGCCGAACAGCCGGTAGAAGTCGGTGTTCCAGGGCGAGTAGAGGGGCTGCGCGGACACCTCGATGTCACCGACCCACTTGATCGACGCGATGCCGATCCAGTTCGGCACCAGGACGCGTACGGGGAAGCCGTGGTCGTACGGCAGCGGCTCGCCGTTCATCTCGTACGCGAGGAGGACGTCGTCGAGCGCCTTGGAGACCGGCAGGGGCCGGCGGACCCGGCCGAGGTCGGTGCCGTCGGCGGTGACGTAGTCGGGGTCGAGGCCGCGCGGCAGGACGTCGACCGCGTCGCGGGCGAGCCCCGCCCGCCGCAGGACGTCGGCGAGGCGGACCCCGCGCCAGCGCGCGGTGCCGATCGCGCCCAGCGTCCACGCCGTGCCGGTGACGGTCTGGCCCTGCTGGGAGGTGAAGAAGCTGCGGCCGTTGCCCGCGCACTCCACGAACGCCGTGCGGGTGACCGAGGGGAACTTCCTCAGGTCGTCGAGGGTGAACTCGACCGGGGTGGCGTGGGTGAGGCCGTCGCCATGGACGGTGAGGGTCCAGTCGGCGGCGTCGAGCACGGGGGTGGAGGTGTGGTTGCGGACGAAGAAGTGGTCGACGGGGGTGTGGTAGCCGGTCCCGGCGAGGGACGCGAACTTCGTCTCGGCGTTGGTGCCCCGGACGGTGAACCAGTCGTCGGGGAGCGCCTTGACGATTCCGGGTGACGTCGCTGCGGCGGCCGGCGCGGAGAACGCGGGGGCCACGGCGGTGGCGAGTCCGGCGGCGGCGACGAGGCGGAGCAGATCGCGCCGGGAGACACCGTCGGCGCGGGCCTCGCCGGCCAGCCACTGGTGCAGTCTGCGGCGGTCGTAGGCGGATTCGGGCGTGGGAGACATGGGCATGGGCCTGCCTTTCCGGGGGTGGGGTGCCTGAACCGGGACGCGATCAGGGCGTCAGAAGGCGCGGCGCGTCCACGGCAGGAGGGCGGAGAGGGGTGAGGTGAGGATCAACAACAGCCGCGCGAGAGCAGCGCGCGGTACCGCGGGGCGTGGCGGTGGTCGTCGACAGTCACGGGCGCCATCGTACGAGGCGGGCGGAGAAGTGGGGGGAGGATCCGGGGAGTTGGGGCGGTCGCGAGCGGCGGTCACCCGGCGGGCGGGTCAGGGCGGGTCAGAGCTCGTCCGAGCCGCCGAGACCGGTCAGCGCGCCCACCGGGTCCGGGTCTGGGGTGCCGCGTGGCCACCAGTCGTCGTGGCCCGGTTCGGACTCGTACGCGTACCACAACCCGTCGCGGCCGAAGCGGAGTTGGACATGGCCCCGGGGGTGGGTGAGGTGGTTGCGGCGCGGGCGGAAGGCCGGGAGGTCGGCGGCGAGGAGGAGCGGCCGGGCCCGGTCGAAGCGGCCCGCCGGCGGGTCCCAGGTCTCCTCCAGGACGGTGAGCCCGTCCGGCCCGCCCTGCCGCCAGGCGGCCACCGCGCGGGCCAGTTCGACGGGGGTGCGGCCGGCGGCGGAGGCGAGCGCGGCGTAGAGGGCGCGGGTGGTGACGGTGAGCCCGGACCCGGGGCGGGACGCGGCGAGCCGTACGGCGTCCCGCCAGAGGGTCAGTTCGCCGATCTCGTCCTGGCCGGTGACCAGCAGGGCGTGGGCACGGGCGGCCGCGTCGGTCGCGAGGTGGTCCAGCGCGAAGGAGTCGGGGCCGTTCGGCGCGGACGGGTAGGCGGGGGGCTGCTCGGGGTGCGGGGGCACGGGCAGCGGGGCGGGCAGCGGCGGGAGCCGGCGCTCGGCGAGGGCTTCGGCGGCCCGTACGCCCGGCAGGGGTTCCGGTTCCTGTTCCTGGGCGGCGCGGGCCGCGCGGGTGGCGTTACGGCGGGACAGCGTGTCGAGCACCTCGCGTTCGCCCCGGCCGCGCAGCAGGAGCAGCACGAACGGGTCGGCGTCGAGCAGCCGCGCGGTCTGGTAGCAGAGGGCGGCCGCGTGCTTGCAGGGGTGACCGCGGTCGGGGCAGCTGCACTGCGGCTCGAGGTCACCGGGGCCGGGCAGCAGCGGCACCCCGCACTCGGCGAGGGACTCGGGCATCTCCTTGTCGAGCAGCGCGGCGATGTGCCCGGGGCGCTCGACGGCCGCTTCCAGGAAGCGCTCCCAGTCCTCGCCGCCGAGGGTGCGCAGCCGCACCTGTACGCGGTAGGGGCGGGGACGGCTGCCCTGCACATACGCCAGCACGAGCCCGGGGGTCACGGTGATGGCGTCCACGTTTCCCTGCTCCGCGTAACCGCGCCCGCGGGCCAGGCGCTTGGCGTCGAGGGCGCCCTCCTCCAGCGCGGCGACCCAGGCGTTGCCCCACCAGGTCCCGGCGAAGGATCCGCCGGTGCGCGGCGGGAAGGCGGGGAAGGTGCGGCGGTGTTCGCCGTCCCGTGCGGGGGCGGCCATGGAGCGGGGGCTACGGGACGGTTCGGGAGGCGGGGAAGGTGCGCTTCCGAGGAGAGTCGGGAGTGTCGCGGAGGGTGCCCCTTCGGCTGAACTTCCGTCGGTCGCCGTCGCGTTGCCGGGGGCGGTCTCGGCCTTGGGGGCGGTCTCGGCCTCAGGGTCGGACTCGGCCACAGGGGCGGCCTCGGCAGTCTCCTCCGACGGCATCCGGAAGGCGTCCGCGAGCAACTCCCGTACGACACGCGCTCGTTCGTCGGCGACCTGGTCATGTGCGGCGCGGTGTCGCCGGGCTTCGGTGGCGCGTGCGCCGGTGGGGCGTGCGTCGGTGCGGGGGCCGGCGTCGCCGCGCGGGGTCCCGCGGCCTGCCCGCGTCCGGGTCTCGGCCGGGCTCTGCCGTGCCTCCGCGCGGGCGGCGCGCAGGGCCTCCCGGGCGATGTCCCCGGGGCGCGAGCCGGTGCCGGCCTGCGGGGCGCGCGGCTCGGCGGCCGCCGGCGGAGCATCGACCGACGAGGGCACCGCCGGCAAGGCCTCCGCCGGGTGGGCGGGGGCCACTACGGCGTCGGCGGCCGGGGTGGCTCCCGCGGGGGTCGAGTCCGCCACGGGCGCGGTGTCCGCCGCGGGCGCGGCGGGGGCCACGGTGGAAGCTGCGTCGGCGACCGGGGCGGCTTCCGCGGGGGTCGAGTCCACCACGGGCGCGGTGTCCTTCGCGGGCACGGGTTCCGCCCCGCGCCGCAGGGCCGCGCGGGCCGCGTCGCCGGGCCTGGAGGCGGGGCTTCCGGGCCGCACCGTGGACTCGTGCGACGGTGCCTGCCTCGGCCCGTGCGACGGTGCCTGCGTCGGCCCGTGCGACGGTCCCTGCATCGGCTCCTGTTCCTGCGAGCGCTCCCGAGCCGCCCGCAGGGCTCGGCGTGCCTCGTCGGCCGGGCCGGCGGTCTTCTCCCGTCGCTCCCCGGCCGTGACGGCAGCGGCGGTCCCGGCCGCGGTGTCGGCAGCCGTCTCGGCAGTGGTCTCGGTCTTCTCCGTCTCGCCCATCACGCCTCCCTCCGCAGCCTGACCAGGTCGGACAGTTCACGGTCCGTGAGTTCGGTGAGTGCCGACTCGCCGGAGCCGAGGATCGCGTCGGCCAGGGCGCGCTTCGCCTGGAGCATCTCGGCGATGCGGTCCTCGACCGTGCCCTCGGTGATGAGGCGGTGCACCTGGACCGGCTGGGTCTGGCCGATGCGGTAGGCGCGGTCGGTGGCCTGTTCCTCCACCGCGGGGTTCCACCAGCGGTCGAAGTGGACGACATGGCCCGCGCGGGTGAGGTTGAGGCCGGTGCCGGCGGCCTTCAGGGAGAGGACGAGGACCGGGGTCGCACCGGCCTGGAAGCGGTCCACCATCCGCTCCCGCTCGGGGATCGGGGTGCCGCCGTGCAGCAGGTCGACCGGGACCGCGCGGGCGGTGAGGTGGGCGGTGATCAGGCGGGCCATGCCGACGTACTGCGTGAAGACGAGGGCCGAGCCGTCCTCGGCGAGCAGGGTGTCCAGCAGCTCGTCCAGCAGGGCGAGTTTGCCGGAGCGGGCGGCCAGGGCGTCGCCGACGGAGGCGGTCTCCTCCTTGAGGTACAGGGCCGGGTGGTCGCAGATCTGCTTGAGCGCGCCCAGCAGCTTCAGCACCAGGCCGCGCCGGGCGATGCCGTCCGCCGTCTCGATGGCCAGCAGCGACTCCCGCACCACCGCCTCGTACAGCGCGGCCTGTTCGCGGGTGAGCGGGACCGGGTGGTCGGTCTCGGTCTTGGGCGGCAGCTCGGGCACGATGCCGGGGTCGGACTTCTTGCGGCGCAGGAGGAACGGGCGGACCAGCCGGGCCAGGCGCTCCACCGCCTGGTCGTCCTCGCCGTTCTCGACCGCGCGCGCGTGCCGGGCACGGAAGGACTTCAGGGGGCCGAGGAGTCCCGGTGTCGTCCAGTCGAGCAGGGCCCAGAGCTCGGAGAGGTTGTTCTCGACGGGGGTGCCGGTCAGGGCCACGCGCGCGGGTGTCGGGATGGTGCGCAGGGCCTTCGCCGTCGCCGAGTAGGGGTTCTTCACGTGCTGGGCCTCGTCCGCGACGACCATGCCCCAGGGCTGCCCGGCCAGGGTGGGCGCCGCCGAGCGCATCGTGCCGTACGTGGTGAGGACGAAGCCGCCGCCGAGGTCCGCCAGGCTGCGGTCGGGGCCGTGGAAGCGGCGGACCGGGACGCCGGGCGCGAAGCGGTTGATCTCGCGCTGCCAGTTGCCCATGAGGGAGGCCGGGCAGACCACCAGGGTCGGTTCGGTGCGGGCGCGCTTCAGATGCAGGGCGATGACGGTGATCGTCTTGCCGAGGCCCATGTCGTCGGCGAGGCAGCCGCCGAGGCCGAGCGAGGTCATGAGGTCCAGCCAGGCCAGGCCGCGCAGCTGGTAGTCGCGCAGGGTGGCGTGCAGACCGGCGGGCGGATCGGCGGGGTGCACGCCGCTGGTGAGGCGGTCGCGCAGGGCGGCCAGGGCGCCGACGGGGACCGCCTCGACGCTCTCGCCGTCGACCTCCGCGGTACCGCTGAGGGCGACGGACAGGGCGTCGACCGGGTCGAGCAGGCCCAGTTCCCGCTTGCGGGCCTTGCGCACGAGCGCCGGGTCGACCAGGACCCACTGGTCACGGAGCCGGACCACCGGGCGGTGGGCCTCCGCCAGGGTGTCCATCTCGGCCTCGCTGAGCGGGTCGCCGCCGAGCGCCAGCTGCCAGCGGAACTGGAGCAGCTCCTCGCTCTCGAAGAAGCCGGTGCCGTCGGTCGCCGAGCCGGGCGCGGTCCTGACCACCGCGGCCGCGCTGAGGTCCTGCGCCAGGTCCCTCGGCCAGTGCACGGCGACCCCGGTCGCCGCGAGCCGGGTGGCCGCCACCCCGAGCAGATCGCTCAGTTCGTCCTCGGACAGGGCCAGGACGTCCGGCGCGTCCTGTTCGGCGAGCCGGGCGAGCGGCGGCCAGACGCGGGCCGCGCGCCGTACGGCGAGGGCCGCGTCCACGCGTGCGCGTGCCCCGAAGGCGGCGTCGGCCTCGCCCGCCCACAGGGCCGCCGCGTCGGTCATCAGGGTGGGGTCGGCGAGGCTGTGCACCTGGACGATCGCGGCGCCCGCCCGGCGCGTCCGCTCGCCGTCGTCGAGCCGGTCGAACATGTCGTACGCGGACAGGTCGAGGCGGAGCGAGATCCGCACGCCCGCGTCCATGCCGGCGGCGACCTCCGCGGCCCAGTCGTGCGCGCCGGGCAGCCGCTGGGGCCGGCGGTCGGCGAAGGGCTTCCCGCACGCGTACGGCGCGGCCGGGGTGCGGGGCAGGGTGTCCGCCACGGCGTCCAGGAAGGACCGCATCAGGGCCTCGGGCCGGGGCAGCCGGAGCGGCCCGGCGCCGGGGAGCGGCACCGCGTGGCCCTCGTGCGGGAGCGCGGCGGCGACCGCGCGCAGATGGGCGATGTCCTCCGGGTCCAGCGGGCCCGCCCGCCAGGCGTCGTGTCCCGAGGGTGTCAGGCCGGGCAGCAGGCGGCCGCGGGCGGTGAGCCGCAGCGCGTGCAGCGCGGCCGCGCCCCAGCAGGCGGTCGCCGGGTGGGCGGCGGGGTCGCGGCGGGCCCGCACGAGCAGCGGGAGCGCCTTGTCGAGCGGCAGGGACAGGGCGGGGGTCTGATCGCGGCGGATCGCGGAGCCGTGGCGCCGGACGACGGTGAGCTCCGTGTGCTCCACGTCCGCGGTGGTGGGCAGCGGGCCTTCCGCCGGGTCCCAGAAGGCGACGCGGCCCTCGCGCGGGAGGGGCGCGGGCAGGAAGACGGCGGCGAGTCGCACGGAGACGGAGCCGGGCTCCGCCGCGGCCGTGCCGTCGGCCATGACGCTCATGCCTTGTGTCCACCTCCCGCCCGCATGTCGGATCAGTCGTCTTCGACTCTACGGGCGGGGTCTGACAATCGGTCCCGGCGGCCGGCCGGGTCACGGCGTTCCGGTCGGGGCGGGAGGGGTCAGGGGACCGTGCGGGAGACCACGTAGACGAAGGGGTAGATCGCGTTGCCGGTGTTCACCACCACGTCCAGCGTCGGCTTGGGGTTCTTCTGTTCGTGGACGATGCCGAAGTCGTCACCGGGGCGCGAGCCGGGGCCCGTGAACTTCCAGCCCGTGACCTCCTGATCGCGGGCGCTGATGGTGATGTCGCCCTTCTTCAGGTCGCCCCGGCTGACGCCGATGCCGGCGAGGAACTCGTCCAGTCCGGCCTGTGTGGTCTGGAACTGCGCGTACAGACGGCTGGTCTTCCAGTTGTTCGTCTCGTAGTACGCGACCTGGTTCGACGGGTGCGGGATCGGCACCTGGTACAGGCGGCGCTGGACCTTCGACGGCCAGCCCTCGGTCAGGCCGGTCGCCGAGTACTTCGCCTCCTTGTCCTTGCCGCTGTCGCGGCTCTGGTTGGCGGAGATCACCAGATAGCCGGCCGGGACACCGATGAGCAGCACGATGATCAGCAGGGTGAGCGCCCTGCGGCGGATCACGTGCCGGCGGTCCTCCGGCGGGCGGTGCGGCTCGTCGGGGGGCGGCGCGCCCTGGCGGGGCAGCGATGCTGTCATGCGGTGTCCCGGGTCGTGCGGGTCGGTGCGTCGGTCGTGCGGGGTGGTGCGGTGGTCATGCGGGGTGGTGCGGTGGTCATGCGGTGTCCTGGGGGCGGGGCGGTACGGCGGTCACGCCGTGTCCTGGGTACGACGGGCGGCCTCGGTGAACCGTTCGAAGCGCTCGTAGCGCTCCACGCGGCGGCGCTTGGCGCGCCGGAAGCGGCGGGCGACCAGGCGGGCCAGGTCGGCCGCGCCGACCATACCGGCCTCGGGGCCCAGCTGGGCGCGGACGATACGGGCCTCGGGGCGGTAGCCGCGACCCGTGAGCTGGCGCTTGAACGCGTCCCGCGCGGGGCTGATCAGCAGGTCGTCGGCGGCCGAGACGCCGCCGCCGATCACGAAGCAGGACGGGTCGAGGGCGGCGGCCAGGTTGGCGATGCCGACGCCGAGCCACTGGCCGATGTCCTGGAGCAGCTCGATGCACATGGCGTCGCCCTCGCGGGCCAGCTCGGTGATCATCGGGCCGGTGATGTCGCCGATGTTGCCCTTGACGTGCTCGATGATCCCGTACGCCACCGGGGAGTCGGCGGCGGCCAGTTCGCGGGCCTCCCGGACCAGCGCGTTGCCCGAGCTGTACTGCTCCCAGCAGCCGCGGTTGCCGCACGGGCAGCGGTGGCCGCCGGGCACGACCTGCATATGGCCGAACTCCCCGGCGACGCCGTACTTGCCGCGCTTGACCTGGCCGTCCTCCAGGATCGCGCCGCCGATGCCGGTACCGAGGGTGATCATGACGAGGTGGTCCTCGCCGCGGCCCGCGCCGAAACGCCACTCCGCCCAGGCGGCGGTGTTGGCGTCGTTGTCCACCAGGACGGGAACCGCGAGACGGCTGGAGAGGCGGTCGCGCAGCGGTTCGTTGCGCCACGACAGATGGGGCGCGAACAGGACGCGGTTGCGGTCCGCGTCCACCCACCCCGCCGCGCCGACGCCGACCGCGTGCACGTCGTGGCGGTCGGACAGGTCCAGGACCAGCTCGACGATCGTGTCCTCCACGACCTTCGGGCTCTTGGACTTGTCCGGCGTCTCCGTGCGGACCTTCTCCAGGATGTTGCCGTCGGCGTCGACGACCCCCGCCATCACCTTGGTGCCACCGATGTCGATGCCGACCGTCGGCACTCGGGGTGCGGTGAGGTGCGATCGGCGCTCCCTCGTGCCCACCGTGCGGAGTGCGGGGGCGCGGCGGGAGCCGATGGGGGCGGTGAAGTTGCCGTAGGTGCTCATCGCCGCCGATTCTGCCTCACCCTCCCCCCGGGTGCCGAGCGGGGCGGCGGCGGGGGCGGGCGGTCCCTGCCGTGCCCGGGCGCGTCCTGGCCGGTCGCGCCCGGTGCGGCCGCGCGTCGGCGCGGCCTGGAGGGCCTCGCGGGGGAGATCACCTGCGTCCTGGGCGACAACGGCGCGGGCATTACAGGATGGTGACCTTGAAGTCGACGCCGCCGATCGTGAGGGTGGAGGCGAAGACGTCCCGGGCGGACCGGAAGCCCTCCATGTCCGCGACGGTCTTCGTCGACACCGTGCCGTCGATCAGCTTGGTGAAGCCGAGGTTGATGCCGGTCAGCATCAGGAAGGTGCCCAGCGTGATGATGAAGCTGGGCAGCTTCGTACGGGTGAGCATGAAGCCGTTGAAGGCGCCCATGGCGAGGGTGACCAGCAGGGACACGCCGACGCCCACCCAGACGTTCGCCGTCGTCTGATAGCTGGACATCGACGAGATCAGCGCCGAGGACGTGACCATGACCCCGGCCGACAGGTCGAACTCGCCGCCGATCATCAGCAGCGCGACCGGGACGGCCATGATGCCGATCGTCGAGGACGCGTAGAGGACCGTGCTGAGGCTGCCGGCGCGCGTGCCACGAGGCGGTGCCCTTCTTGCTGTGTTCCGTCGAACGCCCGCACCCGGTGACCTCTCACCGGACACAAACGCCCCATTATCGAACACAGGGATCACACACATTCAGGCCGGGGACCGCCCATCACTCACCTTGTCCGGACATCCGGTCACATTGTCTGGACAATGCGACCAAGGCGGGCCGATCGCACAGACGGGTCTCAGGGGCGTACGAGCAGCTGGAACTCGAAGGAGTAGCGGGTCGGCCGGTAGATGTGGTCGCCGAACTCCACCGCCCGGCCGGTGTCGTCGAAGGTCGTGCGCTGCATCGTCAGCAGCGGGGCACCCTCCTCCTCGGCGAGCCGCTCGGCCTCGGCGGTGGTGGCGGCGCGGGCCCCGATCGACTGGCGGGCGCTGTGCAGGGTGATCCCGGCGGACCGCATCAGCCGGTAGAGGCCGGTGGCCTGGAGCTGCCCGGTGTCCAGGTCGAGCAGGCCGGAGGGCAGGTGGTTGCACAGGTACGCCATCGGCTCCCCGTGCGCCAGGCGCAGCCGCTCCACCCGGTGCACGTCGCTGCCCTCGGCCACCGCGAGCGCGGCCGCGACTTCCGCCGACGCCGGTACGACCGTGTTGACCAGCACCGTCGTCGCCGGACGCTGCCCGGCGGCCTCCAGGTCGTCGTAGAGGCTGCTGAGCTCCAGCGGGCGCTTGACCTGACTGTGCACGACCTGCGTACCGACGCCCCTGCGACGGACCAGCAGGCCCTTGTCGACGAGCGACTGGATCGCCTGGCGGACGGTCGGCCGGGACAGGCCGAGCCGGGCGGCGAGCTCGATCTCGTTGCCCAGGAGGCTGCCGGGGGTGAGCGATCCGTGCTCGATCGCGGCCTCCAGCTGCTGGGCGAGCTGGAAGTACAACGGCACCGGAGAACTTCGGTCCACACGTAGTTCTAGCTGCACGGTCGGGTCCACTTCTGGTTTCGGCACGGCCCGAGCGTAGCTCCGCGACCGGTTGACGGGAAGTTGTGTAGTTCGGTTGTCCGGACATACGCATTGACAGCGCCCGGCCTGCAACGCACCTTTGTCTCATGCGCATCGGGGTCATCGGGACGGGCCGCATAGGCACCATTCATGCGAACACACTCAGCCGTCACCGCGAGGTCGGATCCCTGATCCTGACGGACGCGGACCACGCGCGGGCCCAGGAGCTCGCGCATCGGCTGGGCGAGACGGCCGCCCCGGGGGTGGACGAGATCTTCCGCTGGGGCGTGGACGCCGTGGTGATCACGACGGCCACGTCGGCCCACGCCGAACTGATCGGTCGGGCAGCACGCTCCGGGCTCCCGGTCTTCTGCGAGAAGCCGATCGCCCTGGATCTGGCGGGCACGTTACAGGCGATCGCCGAGGTCGAGACCGCCGGAACGATCCTTCACATGGGCTTCCAGCGCCGCTTCGACGCGGGCTACACAGGGGCCCGGGAGGCGGTGCTCTCGGGGCGGCTCGGGCGGCTGCACACCGTACGGGCGCTGACGTCCGACCAGTCGGCGCCGCCGGCCGCCTGGCTGCCGGTGTCCGGCGGGATCTACCGGGACGCGCTCCTGCACGACTTCGACTGTCTGCGCTGGGTGACCGGCCGCGAGGTGACGGAGGTGTACGCCGCCGGCTCCGACGCCGGGCCCGCGATGTTCCGCGAGGCGGGAGACGTGGACACGGCGGCCGCGGTCCTCACCCTCGACGACGGCACCCTCGCCACGGCGACGGCGACGCGGCTGAACGGGGCGGGCTACGACGTCCGCATGGAACTGGCCGGGGAGCTCGACCAGATCGTCGTGGGCCTGGACGACCGCACCCCGATCGCGTCCACCGAACCCACCGGTCCACCGGCCGCGGACAAACCGTGGACCGGGTTCCTGGAGCGGTTCGAGCCCGCCTACGCGGCGGAGCTGAACGCCTTCGTGGACGTGGTGCGGGGCGAGCGGGCCAACCCCTGCGACGGCCGCGAGGCGCTCGAGGCCCTCCGGATCGCCGAGGCCTGCGAGGTGTCCCGGCGAGACCGCAGAGCGGTGTGGCTCGAGGAGATCCCGGTGACTTCCGCGGCGGGCTGACCAGGACCGGTCTCGAGAACGCCGGGGCCCGGTCGGCACATGGGGTGGGGCGGCCGCCGTTCCGGCCGTTCTACCAGCGCACCGGAAGGCTGCGCATTCCGCGCATCAGGGGGCCGGGGAGCCAGTCGCCGGGTGGGCCGTCGAGGGCCAGGGCGGGGGTGCGGTCGAGCAGGGTCCGTATCGCCGTGCGCGCCTCCAGGCGGGCCAGCGGGGCGCCCAGGCAGTAGTGGATGCCGTGCCCGAACGCCAGGTGGCCCCGGCTGTCCCGGCGGATGTCGAAGTCGTCGGGGGCCGGACAGCGCCCCGGGTCGCGGTCGGCCGCGGTCAGGCCGATCATCACCGCCTCGCCCTGGGCGACGGACGTGCCGGCGATCTCCAGCGGTTCGGCGGCGAACCGGTACGTGGCGTTCTCCACCGGCCCCTCGTAGCGCAGGGCCTCCTCGACGGTGCCGTCGAGGAGGGTCATGTCGGCGCGCAGGGCGGCCAGCTGATCCGGGTGGGTGAGCAGGGCGTGGACCGCGTTGGTGATCAGGTTGACGGTGGTCTCGTGTCCGGCGATGAGGAGGATGAACGCCATGCCGCGCAGCTCGGCGGGCGAGAGCCGGTCGCCGTCCTGCGCGGTGGTGCGGATCAGGTCGTCCAGCAGGTCGCCGCTCGGCCCGGCGCACCGTTTGTCCTCGATCAGCTCGGTGAGGTACGTGCCCAGCCGTACGAACGCGTCGTACTCGGTCTCCGAGCTGGTGGGCGCGACGGCCTCGCCCGACAGCTTGCGGAACGCCGTGCGGTCGACCTCCGGGACCCCGAGGAGCTCGCAGATGACCGTCAGGGGCAGGGGGTGGGCGAGCGACTCCACGAGGTCGGCGCGGCCGTGCGGCAGCATCGCGTCGAGCAGGTGATCGGTGATCCGCTGGATCCTGGGCCGCAGTTCCTCCACGCGGCGCACGGTGAAGGCGCGGGAGACCAGCGCGCGCAGGCGCGTGTGCCGCGGCGGGTCCGCGGTCAGCAGGTGCTTGCCGATCAGCTGCTCGTCGAGGAACGTGACGCCGATCCGTTCGGAGTCCTTGGCCGGCCGGGGGTCGGCGAGCGCCGCGCGCGCCTCCTCGTGCCCCACGACGAGCCAGGTCACATGGTGTGCGTCGGGCACGGGCAGCCGCACCCGGTGCACCGGGCCGCGCTCGCGCAGTCGGGCGTAGACCGGATGCGGGTTCCTCCGGAAGTCGTCGCCGAACTCCCCCAGGTCGATCACGTCGGTCATGTCCCTCCCCGTCCCGTCACGCGTACAACGAGCGGGACGCCCGCCCGGTGCCCGCCGTGCCGCCCGGCTTCGCGGCTCGTCACCCGGGCCCGTCCGCCCCTTCTTCGAGGAGCCCCGCGTCATACGCCAGCAGGGCGATCTGCACCCGGTTGTTGAGGCCGAGCTTGGCCAGCACCCGGGAGACGTGGGCCTTCACGGTGGCGACGCTCATGAACAGCTCGGCGGCGATGTCCGCGTTGGACAGCCCCCGGCCGACCGCGACGGCCACCTCGCGTTCGCGCTCGCCGAGGGCCGCGAGACGCACGCGCGCGTGCGGGCGCCTCGTGTCGGCCGCGGTACCGGCCGCGTGGTCCATCAGCTGCCGGGTGACCGTGGGCGACAGGACGGGGTCACCGGCCGCCACCCGGCGCACGGCGTCGAGGATCTCGACGGGCGGGGTGTCCTTGAGGACGAACCCGGCGGCACCCGCGCGCAGCGCACGCAGCACCTGTTCGTCGGCGTGGAAGGTGGTGAGCACCACGACCTGCGGGGCGTCCTCACGTCCGCGCAGCCGTTCCGTGGCGGTGAGTCCGTCCACGGTCGGCATCCGGATGTCCATCAGGACCACATCGGGGCGGGTGCGCTCCACGAGCCCCTCGACCTCGCTCCCGTCGGCGGCCTCACCGACGATCTCGATGTCGTCGGCGCCCCCCATCATGAAAGCCAGACCGGCCCGCACCAGGGGATCGTCGTCGACGAGGAGGAGTCTGATCGCAGTCATGGACCTTACGTAATCACGGTTGCGGGCGGGCGAGTTCACGGTTCGCGACGAACGAGCCGACGGGTGTCGGCCACGCCCGGCCCCCGTCAGGGCGTCGCCGGCCACGGCAGCCACGCCCGTACCTCGAATCCCCCGTCCCCCCACGTCCCGTGCTCCAGTCGGCCCCCGGTCAGGGTGGCCCGTTCGGTCAGGCCGATCAGGCCCTGGCCGGAGCCGGGAACGGGCGGTACGTCGCCCTCGGGGGCCGGGTTGCGCACGGTCACGTCGAGGCCCTCGCCGGGGCCGCCGACGACGGTGACCGCGACCTCCGCGCCCGGGGCGTGCTTGCGGGCGTTGGTGAGGCACTCCTGGGCGATGCGGTAGGCGGTGCGGCCGACGGAGGCGGGGACGGCTCCGGCGTCGGTGACCCGCTGGTCGAGGGTGACCTTCATGCCGGCCTCGCGGGACTCGGCGACCAGCGTGTCCAGGGCGGCCAGTGTCGGCTGGGGGCGGCCGGCGTCGTCCGGTTCGGCGGCCCGCAGGACGCCGATGATCTCCCGTAGGTCCTGGAGGGCCTCGTGGGCGCTCTCGCGGATGACGCCGGCCGCCCGCGCGACCTCCTCGCGGGGCGCGTCCGGACGGAACTCCAGCGCGCCCGCGTGCACGCTGAGCAGGGTCAGCCGGTGCGCGAGCACGTCGTGCATCTCCCGGGCGATGGCCTCACGGGCCAGCCGCTGGGCCTGCTCGGCGCGCAGCCGGGCCTCCGTCTCGGCGCGCCGGGCGCGGTCGCGCAGGCTCACCATCAGCTGCCGCCTGGACCGGACGAACATGCCCCAGCCGATGGCCGTGACGGTGAACAGCACGCTCCACGCCACCGACGGCAGGTACGCCAGGGTGGGGTCCGGGCGGGCCCAGGCCAGCAGCGGGATCAGGGCCACCTGGGCGCCGCCCACCCAGGCCACGTACCGGAACGGCCGGTGCACGGCGAGGGTGAAGAGGGCGACCGTGCAGGCGCCGGCCGAGGTGGTCGACAGGAAGCCGAGGGGGACCATCGCGATCGCCAGGCCGAGGGGCCACCGGCGGCGCAGCCAGACCGCCGCGCAGGCGAGGGCGCCCAGGAGCTGGTCGGCCGCGGCGACGACCTCGGGGAGGTCCCGTTCGCCGGGGAAGGAGTCCGCGACCGTCAGGCCGACGGCCACGGCCACGAGGAAACAGAGGAAGTCGACGATCCAGTCGCGCGCGGTGCGCCGGTGCGGCCGGCCGGGGTGCCCGGCGTCCGGGGCGAGTTCCGCGACCACGGCCGACGGCAGCAGCCACCGACGTCCCGTGAACCCGGGTGCCGCCGGTGCCGTGTTGTCGTCCGCCCTCATGGTCGACAAATCTACGCAGCGCGGGCCTGCCACACCTCCCCGTGGACGCATCCGCTACCGAAGACCGGGAACGACCGACCCAAGTCACGGCGCCGCCTACTTTCGGCGCGGCCGGACCGCCGATCCGCAGCCTTCCGCCGCACAGCTCCCGCCCGGCGGCCGATGGTCCGCGGGGTTCCGCGGGGCGAGGGTCACCAGCATGAAGGAACTGCTGGGAGTACTCGGATTTCTCGCCCTGGTGCAGGGCGCCTTGGGCCTGCTGCACGAGTTCACCCGCTGGCACGTGGGCCTCGTGCAGCGCCTCGGCCTCCTCGACGGCTACGAGGTCTACGCGAGCGTGGCGCTCATCGTGCTGGCGTTCGCCCTGTTCGCCGCCGCGGAGAGCCGGAAGCCGGGCTGAGCGGAGGGCGCCGGACTCCGGTTAACGCCGTGAAAACTTCTCGGACCCGAAGGCAAATTCCCCTGCCTTGTCATTGACATGACACTGTCTACGCGCGTCATCATGAGGCCATGAGATTCCCCCCACGGATCACTCGTACTGTCACCTCGGCGGCCGTCCTGTCCGCCCTCCTCGTCGGCGGCGCCGTCTCCGCCACCACGGCCCACGCCGCCGTCGGCAGCGTCTGCTACACGAAGCTGCCCTCCCAGGCGTACGACACGCTCGAACTGATCGATGCCGGCGGGCCGTTCCCGTACTCGCAGGACGGAGCCGTCTTCCAGAACCGGGAAGGCGTCCTGCCCAGCCAGACCACCGGCTACTACCACGAGTACACGGTGAAGACGCCGGGCTCGTCGACACGCGGCGCGCGCCGCATCGTGACCGGGAAGAAGTCCGCCGAGGACTACTACACCGCGGACCACTACGTCACCTTCAACCTGATCAACTACGGCTGCTGACCGACACCGTTCGCCCGTCCGATCCACAGACCCTCGCCCCGCGGACCCCCCACGTCTCCAGGCCGCGGGGCGAGGCACGTCCGGCCGGGCCGCCGGGAGCCACCCCGCGGCTAGCCGTTGTCCGGGAGTGCGTACGAGCCGTAGCGCGGACGGCCTTCGAGGTCGTACGTCTGGACGGAGACGCCCGCCGCGGTGATCAGGCCGCCGGCGTGCCGGAACGCCGTGGGCAGCGCGCCCTCGGCGAACAGGCGGAGGCCGGAGCCCAGCACCACCGGGAACGTCAGCAGATGGACGGTGTCCACGAGGTCCAGCGCGAACAGCGACCGGAGCAGCGCGCCGCTGCCGTGCACCTGGAGCTCGCCGTCGGTGCGCTCCTTGAGGGCGGTGACCTCCTTGGCGAGATCGTCGCCGCGGAGCACGGTGGTGCCCTCCCAGGAGGGATCGGTGAGGGTCGTGGAGGCCACGTACTTCGGCAGCGCGTTCAGCTTGGCCGCGACCGGGTCGGCCGGATCGGTGACCTTCGGCCAGAACCCGGCGAAGATCTCGTACGTGCGCCGGCCGAGGAGGAACCCGCCGACGTCGCCGAAGACTCCGGAGACGAAGCGGCCGAAGTCCTCGTCGCCGTACGGGAAGCTCCAGCCGCCGTGTTCGAAGCCGCCGCGGGTGTCCTCGTCGGGGCCGCCGGGGGCCTGGTAGACGCCGTCGAGGGTGACGAAGACGGTGGAGACCAACTTGCCCATGGCGAGTGCCTGCTTTCTGCTGTGGGGCCTGTTTTCATCAGCTCAGACCCCACGGGCACCCGCAACTCATCGGTTCAGCCGGCGTTCGTCGAGAACAGTCCGCCGGTCGGCCCCTGCTTGTCGCCGCCCTGGGCCTTCCTCAGGGCGTTGGCGAGACTCTCGATGGTGAGGGACTGGAGGATGACGCGGCCGCTGCCCTCCAGGGTGGCCAGGGACAGGCCCTCGCCGCCGAACACCGCGTTCATGACCCCCTGGCGGTTGAGATCGCCGACGCGCTGGACGCCGTACCGAATGCCCTCCTCGAAGGCGACCACACAGCCGGTGTCGACCTCGATACGGCCCCCGAAGTCGGCCGGGTCGAGGTCGATGAAGTTGCCGGCCCCCGCGATGATCACCGTGCCGCGGCCGGTGAACTTCTCCAGAACGAAGCCCTCGCCGCCCTTCATGCCGGTGCGGCCGCCCTGGAAGGCGATGCCGAAGTCGACGGTGGACTCGGCGGCCACGAACGCGTCCTTCTCGGCGAACCACGCGCGCGTGCCGTCCAGCTCCAGGGCGCGCATCTCGCCGGGGAGCACGCCCGCGAAGCCGACCGTGCCCTCGCCGCCCTGGGCGGTGAAGTACTGGAACGCCAGCGACTCGCCCGCGAGGGCGCGCTGGCCGACCTGCATGGCCGTGCCCATGGCCTGGCGCAGCATGCCGCCCCTGCCGCCGCCGGACGGGCCGCCCTGCGGTTGCCCGCCGCTGCCGCCGCCGCTGCTGCTGCCGGAGGGGCCGCCCAGACGGGTCTCCATGGTCACGTCGACCGTCTTGAACAGGAACTTTCCGGCCTCGCAGTACACGGTCTGGCCGGGGGACAGATTGACGACCGCCATCTGCATGGCGTTGCCGACGATTTCTTGCTGAAGGGTCACACGACGAGAACGCGGGAGGCGGAGGAAAGAGTTCCGCTCTGCTGCGGCCCACACTCGACGTCCGTTCGCCGCCAGCGCACGGGGGCGCCGGCCGCTGGGATGGACCCATGACAACGACCGACAAGACCCTGAACGGCAAGGTGGTCCTCGTGACCGGCGGCAGCCGCGGCATCGGAGCGGCCACCGCGCTGCGACTGGCCCGCGAGGGCGCGGACGTGGCGGTGACCTACGTGAACGGCAAGGAGGCGGCCGCGGACGTCGTAGCGGCCGTGGAGGCGCTGGGGCGGCGGGCGGTGGCCCTGCGCGCGGACTCGGCGGACCCCGGGGAGGCGGCCGGGGCGGTGGACCGTACGGTCCGGGCGCTGGGCGGCCTCGACGTGCTGGTGAACAACGCGGGCGTCGGCGTCCTCGGACCACTGGAGGGGCTCGACCTCTCCGACGTCGACCGGGTGCTCGCCGTGAACGTGCGCGGGGTGTTCCTGGCCTCGCAGGCGGCCGCCGGGCGGATGGCGGACGGCGGACGGATCATCACGATCGGCACCTGTATGACCCAGCGGGTGCCCGGCCCCGGCGGGACCCTGTACGCGATGAGCAAGTCGGCCCTGATCGGTCTGACCAAGGCCCTCGCCCGGGAGCTGGGCCCGCGCGGGATCACGGCGAACCTCGTCCACCCCGGCCCGATCGACACGGACATGAACCCGGCCGACGGCCCGTACGCGGCGGGTCAGGCGACGATGACCGCGCTGGGCCGCTTCGGCACGGCGCAGGAGGTGGCCGCGACGGTCGCGCACCTGGCGGGGGCCGCCTACGTCACGGGCGCCGAGTTCGCCGTGGACGGCGGTCACGCGGCATAGGGATCGGGCTCGGGCTCCGGACCGGGCTCCGGACCGGGCTCCGGACCGGGACCGGGACCGGGACCGGGACCGGGCGATGCTCTCGCGGGAGGGCGGGAGTGCCGTCGCGTCGCCACCACTGTCAACGCCCCTTCCCGCCCGAGGTGTTCACAGTGGTGGCGGCGGCGGTCGGTTCAGCCGCCGAGCTCCTGGTGGCGGGCCGTCAGCGCCGCCGTGCCCGCTTCCGTGAGGGAGCCGAACAGGCGCAGGCGGGAGATGCCGCCGTCGGGATGGATGTCCACGCGCGCGTGCGTGCCGACCGCCGGGTCCGGCAGGACGAAGCGGTGGTTGGTGTCGGGCTGGAGACGGGTGCGCTGGAGGATCTCCGTCCACTCGCCGCTCTCGCCGTCCTTGACCGACACCGAGGCCCAGCCGGCGCTGTTGCCCTTCAGGTAGGCCGTGTCGATCTCCAGCGCGCGGATCCGCGCCTGGGCCGCCAGGCGGTAGCGGATCCAGTCGTTGCCCCGGTCGCGGCGGCGGCGGGTCTCCCAGCCGTCGTCCATCTTGCGGGAGCGGCCCGGCTGGATGGTGTTGCTCGCCGGCGAGTAGAAGAGGTTGGAGGCGTCCTCGGCGCGGCCGCCGTTCTCCAGGGCGACGACGTCGAAGGTGCCGAGCACCGTCAGCCATTCGGGGTCGGGCACGACCTCCCCGTGCACGCGCAGGCGGGCGATGCCGCCGTCGGGGTGCTGGTTGACCCGCAGGTGGGTGAAGCGCTGCTCCACCGAGACGGAGAAACCGTTTGCCGCGTGGCCGCCCACCGGCGTGCGCGGGACCAGCGTCGTCCACTTCACGTGGTCGCCGAGGAGTTCCTCGGGGGACGGCGAGCCCGGCACCGAGGCGCCCTCGACCGACACGGCCTGCGGGTAGTTGCCGCGGAAGTGGGCCGTGTCGACGACGATGCCCCGGACCACCCCGGGCGCGCCGAGGCGGACGAGGGCCCAGTCGTGGTCCTCGGCGGTCGGCCACGGGTGGTCGGCGGAGGCGCCGCGGCGGCGGCGGGTCTCCCAGCCGTCCATGACCTTGCCCTTGTGCCCGAAGTGCTCCGGGTCGAACTCGGCGGGTCCGGGCACCAGCAGGTTCTCGCGCTGGGCGAAGAACTCGTCGTTGGCGGCGACGACTCCGGCTCCGAGCTGCCGGTCGGCGAGATCGGCGTACCGGGTGAAGGGGAAGTCGGCGGTGCGGTAGTCCGCGTACGGGTCGCCGCCGCCGTAGGGGTTCGCGTCGCCGGTGAAGCTCTCTATCGCCGTCACGGTGATCAGGTCTGCCTTTCGGGAGTCGGCCGGTGCGGGTGCGGGTGGAGTCGGAATGCGGGTCGGGCGCCGCTTCGGCTCAGGGGGTGCGGGTGAGGAGCCGGCCCTTCGGCTCGGTGAACTCGCCGTCCGAGACGATGCGTTCGCCGCGCAGCCAGGTGGACTTCACGACGCCGTACAGGGTCTTCCCGGCGTACGCCGTGACGCGGTTGCGGTGTTGGAGTGCCGCCGGGTCGACGGTGAAGGTCTCGTCGGGGGCGAGGACGGCGAAGTCGGCGTCGCGGCCCGCTTCGATCGCGCCCTTGTGGGAGAGACCCACCAGGGCGGCCGTACGTGCGGACATCCACCGGACGACGTCCTCGAGGCCGTGGCCCCGCCGGCGGGCCTCCGTCCACACGGCCGCCAGGCTCAGCTGAAGGCCCGAGATGCCGCCCCACGCCGTCGCGAAGTCGTCGGTCTTGAGGTCGGCCGTGGACGGGGAGTGGTCGGTGACCACACAGTCGATCGTGCCGTCCGCCAGGGCCTGCCAGAGCAGGTCCTGGTTGGCGGACTCGCGGATGGGCGGGCAGCACTTGAACTCGCTGGCGCCGTCGGGGACTTCCTCGGCGGTCAGGGTCAGGTAGTGCGGGCAGGTCTCGGCCGTGATGCGGACGCCCTCCGCCTTGGCGGCGGCGATCAGCGGCAGCGCGTCGCTGGAGGAGAGGTGCAGCACGTGCACGCGCGCGTGGAGGCGCTTCGCCTGCGCGACGAGGTTCGCGATGGCGGTGTCCTCGGCGTCGCGGGGACGGCTGGCCAGGAAGTCGGCATACCGGGGGCCGCCCCGCTGCGGGGCCGCGTCGAGGTGGTGCGGGTCCTCGGCGTGCACGATCAGCAGGCCGTCGAACCCGGCGATCTCGGCGAGGGAGCGGGCGAGCCGGTCCTGGTCGAGGTGCGGGAACTCGTCCACGCCCGAGGGGGAGAGGAACGCCTTGAAGCCGAAGACGCCGGACTCGTGCAGCGGACGCAGGTCCTTGACGTTGTCGGGCAGGGCGCCGCCCCAGAAGCCGATGTCGATGTGCGCCTTGTCGGCGGCGACCTCCCGCTTGACCCGGAGGTGGTCGACCGTGGTGGTCGGCGGGAGGGAGTTGAGGGGCATGTCGACGAGGGTGGTGATGCCGCCGGCCGCCGCCGCGCGGGTGGCGGTCCAGAAGCCCTCCCAGTGGGTGCGGCCGGGATCGTTGACGTGCACATGAGTGTCGACCAGGCCGGGCAGCAGGACGTCGTCGCCGAAGTCCTCCAGCCGGGCTCCCTCGGGGACGGGCGCGTCGTACGGCAGTACGGCCGTGATCCGGCCGGCGGCGACCGCGACCGCGGCGGGCCGTGACCCTTCGGGAGTGATGACGCGCGTCGAGCGCAGCACCAGTTCAGCCTCGGACACCCGGGCCCCTCTCTTCCGTTCTCCTCCAGTTACGCCGGAGAAACTTCCACGTAACGGAATTCAACGTTCTGTTGAAGGAGTCTTCCCTCCCGCCCTCGCGCCGTCAAGGGCCCACTCCCCAGAGTGCACCCACCCCCGACACTCTGGACGTTTCCACATAATGGAATTACTATTCCGGCCAGCAGAATCTAATGACGCGCAAGCGAGGAGTCAACCGACCGCCGGGTAGGCTTCAGCCCTTCCGCCGGTTTCGAAAGGAACGCGCCCGTGCCGACGTCCAGCGCCAGCACCACCGACTCCGCCAAGTCCGCCAGCGGCGGGGTCCAGTCCCTCGAGCGCGCCTTCGATCTCCTCGAGCGGATGGCGGACGCGGGCGGCGAGGTCGGCCTGAGTGAGCTGTCCGCGAGCAGCGGGCTCCCCCTGCCCACCATCCACCGCCTGATGCGCACCCTGGTGGCCTGCGGTTACGTCCGCCAGCAGCCCAACCGCCGCTATGCGCTGGGCCCTCGGCTGATCCGGCTCGGCGAGTCCGCCGCCCGGCTGCTGGGCACCTGGGCCCGCCCCTACCTGGCCCGCCTGGTCGAGGAGACCGGCGAGACGGCCAACATGGCACTGCTCGACGGCGACGAGATCGTGTACGTGGCGCAGGTGCCGTCCAAGCACTCGATGCGGATGTTCACCGAGGTCGGCCGCCGGGTCCTGCCGCACTCGACGGGGGTCGGCAAGGCGCTGCTCGCGGGCTTCCCGGACGACGAGGTGCGCGCCCTGCTCGCCCGCACCGGCATGCCCGCCGCCACGGACAAGACGATCATCACCCCGGACGGTTTCCTCGCGGCCCTCGCCGACGTGCGGCAGGCCGGTTACGCGGTCGACGACAACGAGCAGGAGATCGGCGTGCGCTGCCTGGCGGTGCCGGTGCCGGACTCCCCCACCCCCGCGGCCATCTCCATCTCCGGCCCGGCGGGCCGCGTCACGGAGTCGGCCACGGAGAAGATCGTGCCGGTACTGCGGCAGGTCGCGGTGGAACTGTCACAGGCGCTGACGAGTTCCGGTCCGGCGGTCTAGGGCGTGTCTGACAATTCGCGTCGGATCAGCGCGCGGCGTCTGGTGCGGTGCATCGCAAGGCGGAGGATCGCCCGCGTACTGGATGTACTCGGGTGATCCGACAACGCGGCGAGGTGCCGTGCCAGGCGTCGCGCGCCCGGCGGGAATTGTCAGACACGCCCTAGGGCAGGTCCGGGGCGGGCCCTCGCCGCGACGCGTCCGGCAGCGCCCACGGCCGCTCAGCGGCGCGGCGTCTCCCCGAACAGCTCCACTGCGTGGCGTACCTCCGACAGGCTCCTGGCCAGTGCGCTCACCGAGCCGATCGCGCCCGCGATCAGCAGCAGGGAACGGCGCAACCGGGGGACTTCGGGGACGCCGTGGGTCACCATCGCGGCGAGCGCGGCGAGTTCGTCCTCGGCGATCGCGCGGTCCGGGAACTCGGCCGGATACGTGGCGAGTTCGCGGCGCAGCCGGGACACCGCGGTCCGCAGTACCGCCACCCTCGGATCCTCGTAGCTGCCGGTCACTGCCCTCTGCCTCAAGCTCCGCAACACAGCTCTCCCCCCGCGCGCTCCGCCGAGCGCGCGTGCGCGCTCACCCGCCCCGCAGCCCCGCGGTACCGGCCGGGCACCGGAGGACGCGGGTCAGTAAACGCCACCCGACGCGGCGTGCGCCACCGCACGGACCGAAATTCAGCCCCACGAAACCGCGCGGCCGACGCCACGTCAGGTATGCAGGACGCATGACGCACAAGGAAGACCGGGCCGCGGACCAGGTGACCGGCCTGCTCCTCGCGGCGGGCGGGGGCCGCCGGCTCGGCGGACGCCCCAAGGCGCTGCTCGAACACCGGGGGCGGCCGCTCGTCGAACACGCGGTGGGGGTGCTGCGTACGGCGGGCTGCGCACGAGTGCACGTGGTGCTCGGGGCCGCCGCCGACACCGTACGGGAGCGGGCTCGGCTGGAGGGGTGCGTGATCGTGCCGAACCCGGAGTGGGAGCAGGGCATGGGCACGTCACTGCGGGCCGGACTCGGCTCGCTCGCCGGGACGGGAGCGCGTGCCGCGCTGGTCCTCCTCGTCGACCAGCCCGGCATCGGGCCGCGGGCCGTGGCCCGGGTGCTGGCCGCTCACGAGGACGCGTCCTCGCTCGTCTGCGCCGCCTACGACGGCGTACGCGGCCATCCCGTGCTGTTCGGAGCCGCCCACTGGGCGGGCATCGCGGCGACTGCCACCGGCGACCGGGGGGCACGTGCCTATCTGAAGGAACACGAGGAGGCGATCACGCTCGTCGAGTGCGGTGACGTGGCCCGCCCCTTCGACATCGACACCCCGCAGGACCTCGCACACCTGGAGTGAGGGGCCTGGCACCGAGCGCCACCTTGCCTCGACGCAGAGAATCTCGACATCAACAAATCATTGAAGTTCCACGATGAGGAAACTAGTATCCACTGTTCAGAAGGACCCGGCCCGTCCGGGGCCCCGCCCGCCGTACCCGGTTCGACTGGCACCCGGTGCCACCGCTGAAGGAAGTGACCGCTCATGTCCGCACCAGCGCCGTCCCCGCTGGCCATCGTCGACGCCGAGCCCCTGCCCCGGCAGGAGGAGGTCCTCACCGAGGCGGCGCTCGCCTTCGTGGCCGAACTGCACCGGCGGTTCACACCGCGCCGGGACGAGCTCCTCGCCCGGCGCGCGGAGCGCCGCGCCGAGATCGCCCGCACCTCCACCCTCGACTTCCTCCCGGAGACCGCGGCGATCCGCGCGGACGACTCCTGGAGGGTGGCCCCCTGCCCCGCGGCCCTGGACGACCGCCGGGTCGAGATCACCGGCCCGACCGACCGCAAGATGACCGTCAACGCCCTCAACTCGGGCGCCCGGGTCTGGCTCGCGGACTTCGAGGACGCCTCGGCGCCCACCTGGGAGAACGTCGTCCTCGGTCAGCTCAACCTGGCCGACGCCTACACCCGGAACATCGACTTCACCGACCCGAGGTCGGGCAAGTCGTACGCCCTGAAGGACGCGGGCGAGCTCGCCACCGTCGTCATGCGCCCGCGCGGCTGGCATCTGAACGAGCGTCACCTCGTCGACGCGGACGGCCGTCAGGTCCCCGGCGCCCTGGTCGACTTCGGCCTCTACTTCTTCCACAACGCCCAGCGCCTGCTCGACCTCGGCAAGGGCCCGTACTTCTACCTCCCGAAGACGGAGTCGCACCTGGAGGCCCGCCTCTGGAACGAGGTGTTCGTCTTCGCGCAGGACCACGTCGGCATCCCGCAGGGCACCGTCCGTGCCACCGTGCTCATCGAGACGATCACGGCCGCGTACGAGATGGACGAGATCCTGTACGAACTCCGCGACCACGCCTCCGGGTTGAACGCGGGCCGCTGGGACTACCTGTTCTCCATCGTCAAGAACTTCCGTGACGGCGGCGCCAAGTTCGTCCTCCCGGACCGCAACGCGGTCACGATGACCGCCCCGTTCATGCGGGCGTACACCGAACTCCTCGTCCGCACCTGCCACAAGCGCGGCGCGCACGCGATCGGCGGTATGGCGGCCTTCATCCCGTCCCGCCGCGACGAGGAGGTCAACAAGGTCGCCTTCGAGAAGGTCAAGGCGGACAAGGACCGCGAGGCGAACGACGGTTTCGACGGGTCGTGGGTGGCCCACCCGGACCTGGTGCCGATCGCCATGGCCTCCTTCGACGCCGTGCTCGGCGACCGGCCGAACCAGAAGGACCGGCTGCGCGAGGACGTCGACGTCAAGGCGGCCGACCTGATCGCCGTCGACTCGCTGGAGGCCCGGCCGACCTACCCGGGCCTGGTCAACGCCGTGCAGGTCGGCATCCGTTACATCGAGGCCTGGCTGCGCGGCCTGGGCGCGGTCGCCATCTTCAACCTGATGGAGGACGCGGCCACCGCCGAGATCTCCCGCTCGCAGATCTGGCAGTGGATCAACGCGGGGGTGGAGTTCGAGCACGACGGGACCACGGTGAAGGCCACGCCCGAGCTGGCCCGCGAGGTCGCCGCCGGGGAACTGGCCGCGATCCGCGCGGAGATCGGCGAGGAGGCCTTCGCGGCCGGCCACTGGCAGCAGGCGCACGACCTGCTGCTGACGGTCTCCCTCGACGACGACTACGCGGACTTCCTCACCCTGCCGGCGTACGCGCAGCTGAGGGGCTGAGCACCGGCACCGGCCGGAAGGCTCACCTCTCCGAGTGGCCCAGGGACTTTCCCGGGGCCACTCGGTCACGTACGAGCTTCTTCACCGCGGTCGGTTCCGGGAAGCCCTGTTCGCGGCGGTCCCAGATCACCTCGTCGTCCACCCGGACGACGAAGACCCCGCCCTTGCCGGGCTTCAGGGCCAGCTCCGTCAGCTCCGCCTCGAAGGTCGTGAGCAGCTCCTGCGCCAGCCAGGCCGCGCGCGGCAGCCAGCGGCACTGGGTGCAGTACTCGATCTCGACCCGCCCGCTCGCGTCACTCAGTTCGCTCATCCGAGGTGCACCGACCAATCCTGTTCCGCGGCCGGCTTGCCGTGCAGGTCGGGAACCCGCTTCAGCCAGTCGGGCCGTCCTTGCCGCGTCCTCGCCGCGCGCCGGGCCTCGTCGGCGGCGAGCTCCTCCGGGGCGGGGAAGTCGGTGGGAAGCCAGGCCGCGGAGGCCCGCACGCGCGCGTGGAGGTAGCGCACGTACGCCTCCCGGACCGCGTCCGGGGTCGCGAACCCCGCTTCGCCGGTCAGCCAGGCGTCCGGTACCTCCGCCACGATCCGGCGCAGCAGCTCCTCGGTCACCCTGGGCGCCAGCTCGGCGTCGGCCGCCCGGGTGTCCGGGGCGCAGCGGCCGAGGGCGTGGTGACGGAAGTCGTAGCGCTTCTCGGGGTCGGCGCCGTCCCAGCGGTGGTGGAAGACGAGGGCGGCGCCGTGGTCGATGAGCCACAGCCGGGGCGGGACGGTGCCGAACGTCGGCCAGACCATCAGGTTGGAGCTGTGGACCGTCCGGTCGACGTTCACGGTCAGGGCGTCCAGCCAGACGATCCTCCCGGCGTCCAGCGGCTCCACCGGGAAGGCCTCGGCGACCTCCGGCGTGAAGTCCTCCGCACCCGGCAGGAAGTCCATCCCGAGGTTGATCCCCGCGCTCGCGGCGTGCAGGTCCCGTACCTCCTGGTGCGGTTCGTGCTCCGCGATCGCCGGGTCGAAGTGGACCAGGACCAGCTCGGGAAAGCGCAGCCCGAGGGCGCGTGCCAGCTCGCCGACGATCACCTCGGCGACGAGCGCCTTGCGGCCCTGCGCGGAGCCCGTGAACTTCACGACGTAGGTGCCCAGGTCGTCGGCCTCGACGACGGCGGGCACGGAGCCGCCCGCCCGCAGCGGAGCGAGGTAGCGGGTCGCTGTGACCTCGGTCAGCATGACTCTCTCCCTCTGGCCTGAATGAGCATAGTAACCAGGCACGGCAGCCGACGAGAGTGCCCGAGTCACCGTGCGAAAAGGCCCCCGGGCGGCCTCGGCGGCGTGTGGTAGCTTGCCAAGGCCAGTCGAACCCATGTGCGCACGCGAGTGTGTACGGGTCAGGGAATCCGGTGCGAATCCGGAGCTGACGCGCAGCGGTGAGGGCGACGGGCGGGGCAACGGCCACTGGACGGCGTACGCGGTCCGGGAAGGCGCCTCGTCCGGGTGACCCCGAGTCCGAAGACCTGCTGGCGACCCCCGCCGCCGGGAGACGGCCGGGGGGAGCACCGTACGACCGGGCTTCGCGCATGAGCCCTCGACGCCGAAGGAAACCCTGTGCCGTTCGCACGCCCCGTCCGCCCTGCCCGCCCTGCCGTGCTGCTCCTGGCCGGTGTCCTGCTGCTGGCCGGCTGCGGTTCCCCGGGCTCGTCGGGCTCCTCCGGTTCGACGGGCTCCTCCGGTTCGACGGGGAAGGGCGGGGCCGCCGGCCATCCGGTCCGGCTCGACAACTGCGGGCAGGAAGTCGAGGTCGACAGCCCTCCGCGGCGGGCCGTCTCCCTCAACCAGGGCACGACCGAGATCATGCTCTCCCTCGGGCTGGCCGACCGCATGGTGGGCACCGCGACCTGGACCGACCCGGTGGCCGAGGGCCTGGAGAAGGCGAACGCGAAGGTGAAGCGCCTCGCCGACAACGCCCCCTCCTTCGAGACGGTCCTGGACACCGAACCCGACTTCGTCGCCGCCTCCTTCGCCTCCACCCTCGGCAAGGGCGGGGTCGCCCCGCGCGAGCAGTTCGACAAGCTCGGCGTGCCCACCTACCTCTCCCCCTCCGACTGCGTCGGCAAGGACAACAGCGGCGACGGCGACGGCGTCCGCACCGAGCCGCTGACCATGGACGCGGTCTACGGCGAAGTCCGCGACCTGGCGCAGGTCTTCGGCGTCCAGGAGCGCGGCGAGCGGCTCGTGGCCGGGCTGAAGAGCCGGGTGACCGGGGCCACCGCCGGCCTCGACGCCCGGGGCGTCACCCTCATGTACTGGTTCGCCAACTCCCAGTCCCCGTACCTCGCGGGCTGCTGCGGCGCTCCGGGCATCGTCACCGACGCGCTCGGCGCGAAGAACGCCTTCGACGACACCAAGGAGGAGTGGCCCCAGGTCAACTGGGAGACCGTCGCCGACCGCGACCCCGACCTCCTCGTCATCGGCGATCTGACCCGTAAGGAGCAGACGGCCGAGACCGCCGCCAAGAAGATCGAGTTCCTGGAGTCGAACCCGGTCACCAAGAACATGACCGCGGTGAAGAAGAAGCGGTACGTGCTGCTGTCCGGACAGGCCATGAACCCGACCGTCAGGACCGTCGAGGGCATCGAGAAGGTCGCGGCGGCGCTGCGCAGTCACGGCCTCGCGGGATGACCGGCGCGCCGTCGGCGTCCCTGGCCGCGGCAGTGGGCGGCCTGCGCCGCGCGCTGCTGTGGTCGTCCGGTCTCGCGCTGCTGTGCGCCTCGGTCGCCGTGGCCATCACCATCGGCCCCGCGGACATCGCCGTCGGTGACGTGTGGTCCGCGGTCGCGGCCCATCTCGGCTGGGGACAGGCGGAGTTGACACCCCTGCGGGACGGCATCGTGTGGAACCTGCGGCTGCCGCGCACCCTGCTCGCCGCGGTGTGCGGCGCCGGTCTCGCGGTGTGCGGGGCCGTGATGCAGTCCCTGCTGCGCAACCCGCTCGCCGACCCCTTCGTCCTCGGGGTCTCCTCCGGCGCCTCGACCGGCGCGGTGCTGGTCGTCGTCCTCGGCGCGGGCGGCGGCCTCCTGTCGGTCTCCGGTGGCGCGTTCCTCGGCGCGCTGGTCTCCTTCGCGCTGGTGCTGCTGCTCAGCCACACCCTCGGCGGCACCACGGACCGGGTGGTCCTCGCCGGAGTCGCCGCCATGCAGCTGTTCTCCGCGCTCACCTCCTTCGTCGTGATGACGGCCGCCGACGCGGAGACCACCCGCGGAATCCTGTTCTGGCTGCTCGGTTCGCTCAGCGGCGCCGACTGGACGGACGTGACCGCCGGCGCGGCCGCGCTGGTCGTGGCGCTGGTGGTCTGCCTGGGCCACGCCAGAACCCTGGACGCGTTCGCCTTCGGGCAGGACGCGGCCCTCTCCCTCGGTGTCTCCGTCGCCCGCACCCGTCTGGTGCTGCTGTGCACCACCGCGCTGCTCACCGCCGCCCTGGTGAGTTCGGCCGGGGCGATCGGCTTCGTCGGTCTGGTGCTCCCGCACGCCGCACGCGTCCTCACCGGCCCCGGCCACACCCGGTTGCTGCCCGCCACCGCCCTGACCGGCGCGGTGTTCCTGGTCTGGGTCGACACCCTCGCCCGCACCGTGCTCGACCCGCAGGAGGTGCCGGTGGGCGTGGTGACCTCCCTCATCGGTGTCCCGGCGTTCGTCGCCGTCCTGTACCGCGCGAAGGGCACCCGATGACCGGCTCCGACACGACCGGCTCACAGACGACCGGCTCCGAGGGGCTGCGCGCCGACCGGGTCACCCGCGCCGCCGGCGGCACCCTGATCCTCGACGGGGTCAGCCTGACGCCCCGCCCCGGCGCCGTCACCGGCCTGCTCGGCCCGAACGGCTCGGGCAAGTCCACCCTGCTGCGTCTGCTCGCCGGCGTGCTCGCCCCGGACTCCGGCGTCGTCACCCTCGACGAGCGCCCGCTGCCCCGGGTGAGCCGCCGCGCCGTCGCCCGGCGCATCGCCGTCGTCGAGCAACAGGCCGACACCCAGCTCGCGTTGAGCGTCCACGACGTCGTACGCCTCGGCCGCATCCCGCACCGCCGCGCCTGGGCTCCCGCCACCGCCGCCGACGAGGAAGCCGTCCGCGCCGCGCTGGCCCGCACCGGGCTCGCCGACAAGGCCCACCGGCCCTGGCACTCGCTCTCCGGTGGCGAACGCCAGCGCGTCCAGATCGCCCGCGCCCTCTCCCAGGAACCCCGCGAACTCCTCCTGGACGAACCCACCAACCACCTCGACATCCGGCATCAGCTCGGGCTGCTGGCCCTGATCACCGAACTCCGGGTCACCAGCGTCGTCGCGCTGCACGACCTCAACCTGGCGGCGATGTACTGCGACCGGCTCGTCGTCCTCAAGGAGGGGCGCGTGGTGGCCTGCGGCAGCCCGCACGACGTCCTCACCGAGGCCCTCATCGCCGATGTCTACGGCGTCCGGGCCACCGTCACCGCCGACGGCCCCGACGACCGCCCGCACATCCGCTTCCTGGGCGCCGTACCGACCCTCTGACGCGGCCTCAGCGCCCCTGCTCGCCTCCCCGTTCGACGCCCCGCTCGACATCCCTGAGCCATTCCAGGGCCTGCTCCGGCCCTGCCGCGACCCGGACGCCCGCGGGGAGCGGCGGTCTGCGCACCACGACCACGGGCAGCCCCGCCCCACGGGCGGCGGTCAGTTTCGGGGCGGTGGCCGCTCCCCCGCTGTCCTTGGTCACGACGACGTCGATCCGGTGGCGGCGCAGCAGTTCGCGCTCCCCGTCGAGCGTGAAGGGCCCGCGGTCGAGCAGCACCTCCATGTGGGACGGGGCCGGCGCCTCGGGGGCGTCGACGGACCGTACGAGGAACCACAGGTCGTCCAGGGCGGCGAAGGCGGCCAGCCCCGTGCGCCCGGTGGTGAGGAACACCCGCCGGCCGAGCGAGGGCAGCAGCTCGGCGGCCTCCGCCAGGGAACCGGCCTCGTGCCAGACGTCGCCCGCCACCGGGACCCAGCCCGGACGGCGCAACGCGAGCAGCGGAACACGGGCGTCGGCCGCGGCCTTCGCCGCGTTGAGGCTGATGCCCCCGGCGAAGGGGTGGGTGGCGTCGACGAGCGCGTCGACCCCGTGCCCGCCCAGCCACGCGGCGAGCCCCTCGGCTCCGCCGAAGCCGCCCACGCGCACCTCGCCGGGCGGCAGCCGGGGCGCGGCCACCCGTCCGGCCAGGGAGGTCGTCACGCGGAGCCCGGGCCCGGCGTCGGCCGCCAGGAGTTCGGCGAGGCGACGGGCCTCGGTGGTCCCGCCCAGGATCAGTACGTGCACGAAAGTCCGGTCCCTTCCGGAGAGCGAGGCCCGAGCGGCGCGGCCGGGACTGCTCACGGCGCCCCACTGAAGCACACTGGGCCCGGCCCGTCCGGACCGGCGTCGCGTTCGGGAGCCTTCCGCGCGTCGGCGGACCGACAAGGCATTGACTCGCCCGCATTCACTTAGAGTAGCCTTGCCTAAGTTGACCGGTTTCCGGAGGGTGGCTGGTGAGATCAGGGGAACAGTCGGGGCGGGACGTCCTGACGCGCTCGGTCAGGGGGCAGGCGCGGCGCGTCGGCCTCGGTGCGGCGCTCGGATGTGTGCACCAGCTGGGGGAAGCCCTGGTACCGGTGCTCATCGGTGTCGTCATCGACCAGGCCGTGGCCGGACAGGACGCCGGGCGGCTCGCCCTCTGGCTGGCCGTCCTGGCCGTGATGTACGTGGCGCTGTCGTGGAGTTTCCGGCTGGGCGCGCGGGCCGGTGAGCGCGGCGCCGAAGAGGCCGCGCACACCCTTCGTCTGGCGATCGTGCGCCGGGTGCTCGACGCCCGGGGCGGCGCCGAGGAGGGACGGCTGCCCGGCGAGCTGGCCAACGTCGCCACCGAGGACGCCAAGCGCGTCGGCGCGGTCAACATGGCGCTGATGAGCGGGATATGGGCGGTCGCGGGCATCACCGTCAGCGCCGTGTGGCTGCTGCTGACGTCCGTGCCGCTCGGGCTGATCGTGCTGCTGGGCACGCCGGTGCTGCTGTGGCTGGGGCACCTGTTGAGCAAGCCGCTGGAGCGCCGCAGCGAGGCCGAGCAGGACCGGGCCGCCCACGCCTCGGGAGTCGCCGCCGACCTGGTGGCCGGACTTCGGGTGCTGAAGGGGCTGGGCGCGCAGCAGGCGGCCGTCGAGCGGTACCGCCGTACCAGCCGTGCCTCCCTCGTGGCCACCCTGCGCGCGGCACGGGCCGAGTCCTGGCAGACCGGGCTCGTGCTGGCCCTGACCGGTGGGTTCATCGCGCTGATAGCGCTGGTCGGTGGGCGACTGGCGCTCGACGGCTCGCTCACCCTGGGGCAGTTGGTGTCCGCGGTGGGTCTCGCGCTGTTCCTGCTGGGGCCGTTGGAGACGTTCGCCTGGGTCAACGCGGAACTGGCGCAGGGCCGGGCCTCGGCCGCCCGGGTCGCGGAGGTCCTCGCCGCCGCGCCCGCCGTGGTGGGCGGGGACGCCCCGGTGCCGGACCCGGTGCGCGGGGAGCTGCGGCTGCGCGGGGTACGGCTCGGTGGGCCGGACGGCGTCGACCTCGACGTACCGGCCGGGCGGCTGACCGGGATCGCCGTGACGGATCCGGCCTCCGCCGAGGCCCTGTTGCGCTGTCTGGGCCGGGAGAGCGACCCGGAGTCGGGCTCGGTCGAACTGGACGGTGTGCCGTTGACCCGGCTCGATCCGGCGGGGCTTCGGGCTGCGGTGCTGGTGGCCGCCCATGACGCCGTGCTGTTCGACGGCTCACTGGCCGCGAACGTGACTCCGGAAGCGGAGCCGCGGAGCGGCCCGGCGGACGGGGAGCCGGACGAGGCGGCAGCCGGATCGACGGACGAGGCGGCGGATCTCCGGACGGAGCGTGCCATGGCCGCCGCCCACGCCGACGAGGTGGCCCGTTCCCTGCCGCGCGGCGCCGCGACCGGTGTCGGCGAGGGCGGCCGGTCCCTGTCGGGCGGTCAGCGCCAGCGGGTCCTGCTGGCGCGCGCCCTGCGTGCCGGGCCGCCCGTCCTGGTCGTGCACGACCCGACGACGGCCGTGGACGCGGTGACCGAGGCACGCATCGCCGAAGGACTGCGCGAGATCCGGCGCGGCCGCACCACGGTCGTGGTGACCAACAGCCCGGCACTGCTCGCCGTCGCCGACCGGGTGGTCCTCCTCGACGGCGGCCGGATCGGCGCCGAGGGCACACACGCCGAACTCGTACGGGCCGACGCGACCTACCGGACGGCGGTGCTGACGTGACGACGGACGTGACGACGCAACGGACGGAGGCCGGGCGGACGGAACCCGATCGGGCTCTGCTGCCGACGGCGAGTCCCGCCCGTACCCGGGCCGCGGTGCGTGAGTTGTTGCGCCCGCACCGGGGGCTGGCCGCCGCCGGGTTCGGGCTGATGGTGCTCGCCACCTCCGTCGGGCTGCTCACCCAGCCCCTGCTCGGTCACATCGTCGACGTGGTCACCGAGCGGCGCTCCCCCGACGCGCTCACCCCGCCCGTCCTCGCGCTGGCCGGGGTCGCCGTGGTGCAGGGCGTCACGACCGCGCTGGGCATGTCGCTGGTGTCCCGGCTCGGCGAGACCGTGCTCGCCCGGCTGCGCGAGCTGTTCGTGGAGCGTGCCCTCTCCCTGCCGCTGGAGCGGCTGGAGAAGGCGGGCTCCGGCGACCTCAACGCCCGGGTCACCCGGGACGTGTCCCGGGTCGCCGACGCGGTACGCGGCGCCCTGCCCGAGCTGGCGCGCTCCGCGCTGTCGATCGTGCTGACCCTGGGCGCCCTCGCCCTGCTGGACTGGCGGTTCCTGCTGGCCGCGCTCGTCGCCCTGCCCGTACAGGCGCACACCGCGCGGTGGTACGTGCGCAACGCCGTGCCCCTGTACGCCAAGGAGCGCATCGCCACCGGGGCCCAGCAGCAGCAGTTGCTGGACACCATCGGCGGGGCGCGGACCGTGCGGGCGTACCGGCTTCAGGCCGGCCACACCCGGCGGGTCACCGACCGCTCGCGGGCCTCGGTGGAACTGACGATGCGCGGGGTGCAGCTGGTGCTGCGCTTCTACAGCCGTCTGCACATCGCCGAGTACGCGGGCCTCAGCGCCGTCCTGGTCACCGGTTTTCTGCTGGTGCGCTCCGGCTCCGCCTCGGTCGGCACCGCCACGGCCGCCGCGCTGTACTTCCACAGCCTCTTCGGGCCGGTGAACACCGCGCTCGTCCTCCTCGACGACGCCCAGTCGGCGACGGCGGGACTGGCCCGGCTGGTCGGGGTGGTGGACGAACCGGCGCCCGTGTTCGCCGAGCGCGCGGACGACCGTTCGACCGCCGCCGGTGCCCCGTCCGTGACGCTGACCGCCGTCTCGCACGCGTACGTGCCCGGCCGCCCGGTGCTGCACGGCGTCGATCTGGAGATCCGGCCCAAGGAACGGGTCGCGCTGGTCGGCACGACCGGGGCGGGCAAGACGACGCTCGCGAAGCTGGTGGCGGGGCTGCACCGGCCGGAGAGCGGCCGGATCGACGTCGGCGGTGTCGAACCGGACGAGTCCGGCCGCCTGGTGGGGCTCGTCACGCAGGAGGTGCACGTCTTCGCCGGGCCGCTCGCCGACGACCTGCGGCTGGCCCGCCCCCGGGCGGACGACGAGGAGCTGCGGGAGGCACTGGCCACGGTGGGCGCCCTCGGCTGGGCCGAGGCGCTGCCGGAGGGCCTGGAGACCGTCGTCGGTGACGGCGGACACCGGCTCACCGCCGACCGGGCCCAGCAACTCGCGCTGGCCCGGCTCCTGTTGGCCGACCCGCCGGTCGTGGTCCTCGACGAGGCGACCGCGGAGGCGGGCAGCTCGGGCGCCCGTCAGCTCGACGAGGCCGCCGAGCAGGCCCTGCGGGGCCGTACGGCGCTGGTCGTGGCGCACCGGCTCAGCCAGGCCGCCACCGCCGACCGGGTGGTCGTCCTCAGCGACGGCCGGGTCGTGGAGAGCGGCACGCACGACGAACTGCTCACCGCCGACGGCGCGTACGCCACCCTGTGGCACGCCTGGTCCGGCAGCCGCTCCCCCGCCCCGGACGGCCCCTGACGAGAACCCTGACCGCCATCCCCCCGCCCCGGAACCGGCCACCCCCCGCCGAAAGCACCGCGACGAACAGAAGGATCATCCGATGCCCCGCGCCACCAGAGCCTCACGGCTGTCCGGCCTGCTCGCCTCCGTAGTCCTGCTCGCCGTCGCGGCGGTCGGCTGCGGCGACTCCGATTCCGGTTCCTCGTCCTCCGGCGCGAAGGGGTCGGACTCGTCGTCCGCCGCCGGCGCCTTCCCCGTGACACTCGACCACAAGTACGGCAGCACGACGATCAAGTCCGAGCCCCGGCGGATCGTCACCGTCGGTCTCACCGACCAGGACGCCGTCCTCGCGCTGGGCAAGGTGCCGGTCGGCACGACCGAGTGGCTCGGCGGCTACAAGGGCGCCATCGGCCCGTGGGCCGAGGACAAGCTGGGCGGCGCGGCGGCGCCGACCGTCCTCACCGACACCGGCACCGGCCCGCAGGTGGAGAAGATCGCCGCGCTGAGGCCCGATCTCATCCTCGCCGTGTACTCGGGACTGACCAAGGCCCAGTACGAGAGCCTGTCGAAGTTCGCGCCGGTGGTCGCCCAGCCGAAGGCCTACAACGACTACGGCGTGCCGTGGCAGCAGCAGACCGAGGAGATCGGCAAGGCGCTCGGCAAGGAGACCGAGGCCAAGACGCTCGTGTCGGGCGTCGAGGAGAAGTTCGCGGCGGCCAAGAAGGCCAACCCCGCCTTCGCCGGGGCCACGGCCGTCATGGCGACCCCGTACGAGGGCACGTTCGTCTACGGCAGCCAGGACACCCGCTCGCGGATCCTGTCCGGCCTCGGCTTCTCGCTGCCGAAGGACCTCGACAAGGTGATCGGGGACACGTTCGGCGCCAACATCAGCAAGGAGCGCTTCGACCTGCTCGACCAGGACGTCGCCGTGTGGATCGTGCCGGACCTCACCACGGCGGTCACCAAGCTGCACAGCGACAAGATCTACTCCGACCTGAACGTGGTGAAGCAGGGCCGTGAGGTCTTCATCCAGGAGACCGGCGACTACGGCAACGCGGTGTCGCTGTCGACCGTGCTGAGCCTCCCCTACGTCATCGACCGCCTGGTGCCGCAGCTCGCCGCGGCGGTGGACGGCAAGACGGCGACGAAGGTGGAGCAGCCGGCTTCCTGACCGGTCCCACGGCATGTCGAAGGGGGGCGGCCCGTGCGGGCCGCCCCCCTTCGTCATGTCCCGCCGGGCTCAGGCCCCGTCGACGAGGCTCCTGGGCCGCAGGTCGGTCCAGTTGGCCTCGATGTGGTCCAGGCACTCCTGCCGGGCGGCCGGGCCGTGCGCGACGGTCCAGCCGGCCGGGACGTCCACGAAGTCGGGCCACAGGCTGTACTGGCCCTCGTCGTTGACGAGGACGGAGTAGACGCCGTCGGGGTTCTCGAACGGGTTGCTCATATCGGGGTCCCTGTCTTTCTGGTCTGATCCGTTGCCGTTGTCGTTGCCGTTGTCGTCGTGGTCGTGGTCGTGGTCGTGGTGGTTGTTGTTGCCGTCGTCGTGGCTGTGAGGTCCTGGCTAGGGGCGTGCCGCGGCCGCTCGCCGTACCAGCGCCTCCAGCGCCCGGAACCAGGTCCGTGCCAGGTCCCGTACGGCGTCCTCGGTGAGGAGTTCGGCCGCGTACGCCCAGTGGGCGCTCAGCTCCGGCCCCTCGGGGCGGTCCTCGGTGAGGGCGTTGAGGGTGAGGGCGTGGGACATCGGCATGCCCGGGTCCGCGTCGAGGTCGGCGGCGTCGCCCTCGGGGGCGTAGGACCAGTCGACGGCCTCCGGGTACTCGAAGCGGCCCATGTAGTTGAACTCGATCTGCGGCTCCCCGAGTCGGGCGAGCCGGGGGCCGGTCGTGGGGTTGAGCCGGCGCAGCAGGCCGTGCCCGATCCCGGAGGCGGGCAGCGCCGCGAGGTGGGCGCGGATCCGGGCCAGGGCCTCGTCCAGCGCGGGGCCGCCCGCGAAGGCGTCGGCCGGGTCGGCGTCGCCCGGGTCGAGCCGTACCGGGACGACGCTGGTGAACCAGCCGACCGTACGCGACAGGTCGGCGTCGCCCGCGAGTTCCTCCTCGCGGCCGTGGCCCTCCAGATCGACCAGGACGGGTCCGCCCGGCCCTCGCGCGCCCGTGGTCCGGGCCCGCCAGTCGCCGACCGCGAGGGCGAACGCGGTGAGCAGGACGTCGTTGACGGTGGCGCCGAAGGCGGCCGGGACCCGGCTCAGCAGGGGTCCGGTCAGATCCGCGGACAGGGTCAGGGAGAGATAGCGGGTGGTGGCGACCGTGTCCCGGGCGGGGTCCAGGGGGCGGGCCAGGGGGAGGTCGGCGCCCTCGGCGAGGGCGGAGGTCCACCACGGCAGCTCGTCCTCGGCCGCCGGATCGCCTGCGCGGGTCCCGAGCAGCCGTGACCAGCGGGCGAACGACAGCTCCACGGGCGCCAGTTCGGCGGGCCGGCCGGTACGGACGGCGGCCCAGGCGGTGGCGAGGTCGGGCAGCAGGACACGCCAGGAGACGCCGTCGATCACCAGGTGGTGGACGAGGATCAGCAGCCGGCCGGCGTGTCCGGGCCCGGCGTCGAACCAGACCGCCCGCACCATCGCCCCGCCGTCCGGGTCGAGCCCGGCCCGTGCCGTCCCGGCGTGGGCGGAGATGGCGGCGCGCAGTCCGGCCTCGTCCGCGCCGCGCACGTCGGCCCGGGTGAGCCAGGAGCTGACGTCGGTGTCCCGCGCCGGGGGAACCCGCAGGGTCCACTCCGGGTCGCGGACCAGCCGGGCGCGGAGCATGTCGTGCCGGGCGGCGAGCGCCGTGAGCACGGCCAGCAGTCCGGGCCCGGTCAGGTCGGCCGGGGTACGGACCAGGGCCGCCTGGTGGTAGGCGGCGATGGGGCCGCCGCGTTCGAGCAGGGCGCGCATGATCGGGGTGAGCGGGACGGTGCCGGTGCCGTCGTCGTGGGCGGCGAGCCGCTCGTCGGCGCCGAGCGGGACCGCGACGGCGGCCAGCGCGGCGACGGTGCGGTGCCGGAAGACCTGACGGGGGGTGACCCGCAGGCCGCCGGCCCGGGCCCGTGCGACGAGTTGCATGGCGATGATGCTGTCGCCGCCGAAGGAGAAGAAGTCGTCGTCCGTGCCGACCGCCTCGGCGGGCAGCCCGAGGGCGTCCGCGAACAGGTCGCGCAGGGTGCGCTCGGCGTCGCTCGCAGGGGCCCGGCCGCCGCCCGCGGCGGCGAAGTCCGGGGCGGGCAGGGCGGCCCGGTCGAGCTTGCCGTTGGACAGCAGCGGCAGCCGGTCCAGGACGACCACGGCGGCCGGGACCATGTAGTCGGGCAGCGCGGCGGCCGCATGGGCGCGCAGGGCGGCCGGGTCCTGCGGACCGTCCGGGACAACGGCGTACGCGATGAGCTGCCGTACGCCCGGCCGGTGTTCGCGGGCCACGACGACCGTCTGCGCGACGGCCGGGTGGGTGTCCAACGCGGCCTCGATCTCGGCGAGTTCGACCCGGTAGCCGCGGATCTTGACCTGGTCGTCGGTGCGTCCCGCGAACTCCAGCAGGCCGTCCTCGGTCCAGCGGGCCAGGTCGCCGGTGCGGTACATGCGCGCGCCGGGCGCCCCGAACGGGTCGGCCACGAAGCGCTCGGCGGTCAGGTCCGGCCGGCCGAGGTAGCCGCGGGCCAGGCCCGGTCCCGACAGGTACAGCTCGCCGGTGACGCCGGGCGGGACCGGGCGCAGCGCGGTGTCCAGCACATAGGCACGGGAGTGGTGGACGGGGCGTCCGACGACCGGGCTCGCGCTGTCGCGGACCCGGCCGACGAGGGCGTCGACGGTGGCCTCGGTGGGGCCGTACAGGTTGAACGCCTCGGTGTCCGGCAGCGCGGCCAGCCGTGCCCACAGCGACGGGGGTACGGCCTCGCCGCCGAAGCCGACCACGGCGAGCGGGCAGTCGCCCCCGGGGGTGATCAGCCCGCTGTCCGCCATCTGGGCGAGCAGCGACGGGGTGACCTCGATGAAGTCGATGCCCCGGTCCCGGACGAAGGCGGTGAGGAGTTCGGGGTCGCGGCGGGTCTCGTCGTCCGCGATGTGCAGGGCGTGTCCGTCCAGCAGCCACAGCTGCGGCTGCCAGGAGGCGTCGAAGGAGAAGGACCAGGCGTGCCCGACGCGCAGGTGCCGGCGTCCGGTGCGGCGCCGGGCCACTTCGTGCAGGTCGTGGCGGTGGCTGTGGAAGAGGTTGGCGATACCGCGCTGGGTGACGACGACACCCTTGGGGCGGCCCGTCGAGCCCGAGGTGTAGATGACGTAGGCGGGGTGGTCGGGGGCGGGAGGGGTGGGCTCCGCCTCCGGCAGGCCGTCGGTCGGGGCGTCGAGGAGCAGCACCGGGACCTCGGTGGCGGGCAGCGCGCGGGCGGTCTCCTCGGTGGCCAGGACCAGGACCGGGCGGGCGTCGTCGAGCATGCCGGTGAGCCGGGACCCGGGCAGGTCGGGGTCGAGGGGCAGATAGGCGGCGCCCGCCTTCATCACGGCGAGGATCGCGGCGATGTGGTCGGCGGTGCGGGGCAGGGCGAGGGCCACGATCCGCTCGGGGCCGGCGCCGTGTCCCGCGAGGGTCCGGGCCAGCCGGTCGGTGCGGGCGTCGAGTTCGGCGAACGTCCAGGTCACCGAGGTGTCGGTGACGGCGACCTCGTCGGGGGCGGCGGCGGCCTGGGCGGCGAACAGCGCGGGCACGGTGCCCGGCCGGTCGTCCGCCGGTACGGGCAGCGCGGTGTCGTTCCAGGTCTGGAGGACGGTGTGCCGGTCGTCGGGGTCCAGCAGGTCGAGCCGCCCGACCGGGCGGTCGGGGTCGGCCGCCATGCCGGTGAGCAGAGCGGTCAGGGCGGAGGTGATCCGCCGCACGGTGGCCGGCGTGAACAGCTCGGGGCGGAACTCGGCGGTCAGCCGCAGCCGTTCCGCGGGCTCGACGGCCCACGCGAACGGATAGTGGGTGGAGTCCTCGTGGTCGCGGACGGTGACGCGCGGTCCGGCGCCTTCCCCGTCCGCCTCGGTCACCGGGTACGACTCGAACACCACCAGGGTGTCGAAGAGTTCACCGAGTCCGGCGGCCCGCTGGATGTCGGCGAGGCCGAGGTGCTGATGGGCGATCAGCCGGGACTGCTCGTCCTGGAGCCGGGCCAGCAGGTCGGCCGTGCTCTCCCGCGGACGGACCCGCACCCGGACGGGCACGGTGTTGATGAACAGGCCGATCATCGAGTCGGCCCCGGCCAGCTCGGGCGAGCGGCCGGCGACGGTCGCGCCGAACACCACGTCCTCCCGTCCGGTGAGCCGGCCGAGGAGGACGCCCCAGGCGGCCTGGACGAGGGTGTTGAGGGTGACACCCCGGCGCCGGGCGAACGCCTCCAGCTCCGCCGTGCGAACGGCGTCCAGTTCGACGGTGTGGGTGTGCGGCACGGCGGCGGCACGGTCGGCGTCGACGGGCGCGAGCCGGGTGGGTTCGGCGAGAGAGCCGAGGACCTCGGCCCACGCGGCGGCCGAGGCGGCCGGGTCCTGGGCGGCCAGCAGCCGCAGATGCTCGCGGTACGGGGCCGGCGCGGCCGGGGTGCGGCCCTCGTAGCGCGCCCACAGCTCGGCGGTGAGCAGCGGCAGCGACCAGCCGTCCAGCAGGAGGTGCTGGTGCGAGAGCACGAGCCGGTGCCGGTCCGGGCCGAGCCGGGCCAGCAGCAGCCTGAGCAGCGGCGGGCGTTCGAGGTCGAAGCGGCGCCGCTCCTGACCGAGCAGCCGCGTCCACGTGTCCGGGTCGCCGGCCCGGTCGGTGTCCGGGTCGGTGCCGGGGTCGGTGTCCGGGCCGGTGAGGTCGAGCTGCCGCCAGGGCAGCACGGCGGTGCGCGGTACGACGGCGACGGGCCGCCCGGAGGACAGGTGCCTGAAGCCGCTGCGCAGGTTCTCGTGCGCGTCGAGCACCGCCTGTCCGGCGGCGCGCAGCCGGTCGGCGTCCAGCGGTCCTTCCAGGTCGTAGGAGACCTGGACGGTGTACACGTCGGGGCCCTCCTCGCCGGAGTCGAGGGCGGCGTGGAAGAGCAGGCCGGCCTGGAGCGGGGAGACGGGCAGGACCTCGGTTCCGGCGGGCAGGGCGGCGAGTTCGGCGCGCTCGTCGTCGGTGAGGTCGAGCAGGGGGGTGGTGTCTTCCTGGTCCCCGTCGACGGGGCCGGGGCCGGTGGTGGCGGCCACGGTGGCCAGTCCCGCGACGGACTTGTGCCGGAACACGTCACGCGGGCTGAACGCGAGCCCGGCGGCGCGGGCACGGGCGACCAGCTGCATGGCGACGATGCTGTCGCCGCCGAGGGAGAAGAAGTCGTCCTCGACACCGACCCGTTCGAGGCCGAGGACGTCCGCGACGAGCGCGCCGAGGGTCTCCTCCAGCGCTGTGCGCGGCCGGGTGCCGGTCACCTCGGCGGCGAAGTCGGGGGCGGGCAGCGCCCGGCGGTCCAGCTTGCCGTTGGGAGTGAGCGGGAGGGCGTCGAGGGTGACGACGGCGGCCGGGACCATGTGGTCGGGCAGCACGGCGGCGGCGTGGGCGCGCAGCGCCGTCGCGTTCACCGGCGCGCCGTCCCCGGCCGGGACGACGTACGCGATCAGGTGTGCGTCGCGCAGGACGACGGTGGCGTGGTCGACGGACGGGTGCGCCGCGAGGACGGTCTCGATCTCGCCGAGCTCGATCCGGAAGCCACGCAGCTTGATCTGGTCGTCGGCCCGGCCGAGGTACTCCAGTGCGCCGTCCCGGGTCCAGCGGGCCAGGTCCCCGGTGCGGTACATACGGGCGCCGGGCCCGTCGGCGTGGGGGTCGGCGACGAACCGCTCGGCGGTCAGGCCGGGGCGGCCCAGGTAGCCGCGGGCCAACTGGACGCCCGCCAGGTACAGTTCGCCGGCCACGCCGGGCGGCACCGGGCGCAGTGCGGCGTCGAGCACGTAGGTGCGGGTGTTCCACACCGGGCGGCCGATCGGCACGGCGGCCGGATCGGCGGGCACCTCGTGGGCGGTGACGTCGACGGACGCCTCGGTCGGGCCGTACAGGTTGTGCAGGCGGCTGCCCGGCAGGGTCCGGTGGAAGCGGGCGGCCAGCGGAGCGGGCAGTGCCTCGCCGCTGCACATCACCTGGCGCAGTCCGGTGCACCGGGCCGCGGCCGGCTCGTCGAGGAAGGCACGCAGCATCGACGGCACGAAGTGGGCCGTGGTGATGTGCTGCCGCTGTATCAGGCCGGCGAGGTAGGCCGGGTCCTGGTGGCCCTCCGGGCGGGCCACGACCAGGGCGGCGCCGGTGACGAGCGGCCAGAAGAACTCCCACACCGACACGTCGAACCCGGCCGGGGTCTTCTGGAGGACTCGGTCGCCGGAGTCGAGACGGTAGGCGTCCTGCATCCACAGGAGCCGGTTGGCGATGCCCTCGTGCGGCACGGAGACGCCCTTGGGGCGGCCGGTGGAGCCGGAGGTGTAGATGACGTAGGCGGGGTGGCGGGGGTCGTGGGCGGTGGGCAGGGGCGCGTGCGCCGGGCGGTCGGGGGCGCCGTCGGCGTCCACCGTGAGGGTGGGCACGCCGGTGTCCGGGAGGCCGACCCCGTCGGCGGTGACCAGGCAGACCGGGCGGGCGTCGGTGAGCGTGTGGGCGAGCCGCTCGGCCGGGTAGCCGGTGTCGAGGGGCAGGTAGGCGGCGCCCGCGCGGTGGACCGCGAGCAGCGCCACCACGAGGGCGAGGGAGCGCGGCAGGGCGACGGCCACGGTGGCCTCGGCCCGCGCCCCGTGCGCGGCGAGGGTGTGGGCGAGACGCTCCACCCGCAGGTCGAGTTCGGCGTAGGTGAGGGCGGTGTCCTCGAAGACGACCGCGGTGGCCTCGGGGGTGCGGGCGGCCTGCGCGCGGAACAGCTCCGGCAGGGTGAGGCCGGGGACGGGCCGCGCGGTGTCGTTCCACTCGGTGAGGACGAGGGCGCGTTCGTCGTCGCGCAGCACGTCGAGGCTGCCGACGCGGCGGCCGGGGTCGGCGGCGATCTGTTCCAGGAGCGAATCCAGCCGCTCGGCGAGGAGTTCGACGGTCGGCTCGTCGAAGAGGTCGGCGCTGTACTCGATCCAGCACCGCAGCCCGTCCTCGCCCTGCTCGACGAAGTCGAAGCTGAGGTCGAACTTGGCGCCCTGCTGGCCGAGCGGTTCGCGGTGCGCGGTCAGACCGGGCAGGGCGGGGGTGGCGCCGGCGTTCTCGAGGTGCACGACCATCACCTGGAACAGCGGGTGCCGGGCCAGTGAGCGGGCCGGGTTGACGGCCTCCACCAGGCGTTCGAAGGGCAGGTCCTGGTGCTCGTAGGCGGCGAGGTCGGTCTCCCGGACGCGGGCGAGCAACTCGGTGAAGGTGGGGTCGCCGGACAGGTCGGTGCGCAGGACGAGGGTGTTCACGAAGAAGCCGACCAGGTCTTCGAGGTGTTCGTCGGAGCGCCCCGAGACCGGGGCGCCCAGCGGGATGTCCGCTCCGGCGCCGAGCCGGTGCAGCAGCGCGGCGACGGCCGCCTGGGCGACCATGAACATGCTGACGCCATGACGGCGGGCCAGCGTGCGCAGGTCCCGGGTCCTTCCGGCGTCGACGGTCAGCCCGACGGCGCCACCGCGGTGGCTGCTCTCCGCCGGCCGGGGCCGGTCGGCGGGCAGCGCGAGTTCCTCCGGCAGGCCCGCGAGCGCGCCCTGCCAGTAGGTGAGCTGGCGGGACTGGCGGCTGTCCGGTGCGTCGGCGTCGCCGAGTGCCTCACGGTGCCAGAGGGCGTAGTCGGCGTACTGCACCGGCAGCGGCGCCCACGCGGGCCGGTGTCCCGCACGGCGGGCCTCGTAGGCGAGGGCCAGGTCGCGCCAGAGGGGGCCGTCGGACCACTGGTCGCCGGCGATGTGGTGCAGCACCAGCAGCAGGACGTGTTCGTCCGGCTTCAGGCCGAACACGTGGGCGCGCAGCGGGAGGTCGCGGTCGAGCTCGAAGCCCCGCGCGGCGGCCTCGGCGAGCCGGCCGGGCAGTTCGCTCTCCGTGACCCGGCCGTGCTGGACGGGGACCGTGACGCGGGACGGGTCGAGCACGACCTGGCGGGCCCGGCCGTCGCTCTCGGGGAAGACCGTGCGCAGGCTCTCGTGGCGTACCGCGACGTCGTTCAGCGCGGCGGCCAGCGCGTCCGGGTCGAGGGCGCCGGTCAGCCGCCAGGCCGCCGGGATGTGGTACGTGGCGCCCGGCCCCTCGATGCGGTGCAGCAGCCAGAGCCGCTGCTGGGCGAAGGACAGCGGGAGTTCCTCGGGCCGGTCCGCGGGGACCAGGGCGGGCAGGCCGCCGGCCCGGTCGTCGAGCCGCACGGCGAGCAGCGCGGGAGTGGGTGCCTCGAAGACGGTACGGACGGTGAGGTCCGCTCCGAGGACCGTACGGACGCGGCTGACCAGTCGCATGGCGAGCAGGGAGTGTCCGCCGAGGGTGAAGAAGTCGTCGTCGGCGCCGACCCGGTCGAGGCCGAGGACATCGGCGAAGAGTCCGCCGAGGATCTCCTCGCGCGGGCCGCGCGGCGGGGCGCCCTGCGCGCCCGCGGCCGTGAAGTCGGGTGCGGGCAGGGCCCGCCGGTCGAGCTTGCCGTTGGGGGTGAGGGGCAGCGCGGGCAGCGGGACGAAGGCCGCGGGCACCATGTGCGCGGGGAGCGCGGCGGCCGTGTGGGCGCGCAACGCCGTCGCGTCCACCGGTCCGGCGTCCCGGTCCGGCACCACATAGGCCACCAGCCGCTGGTCACGGACCGCGACGACGGCGTGGGCGACGGCCGGGTGCCGGGTCAGGGCTCCCTCGATCTCGCCGGGTTCGACGCGGAAGCCGCGCACCTTCACCTGGTCGTCGGTGCGGCCCAGGTATTCGACCGTCCCGTCGGCCGTCCACCGGGCCAGGTCGCCCGTGCGGTACATGCGGGTTCCCGGCGCCCCGTACGGGTCGGCGACGAACCGCTCGGCGGTGAGCGCGGCCCGGTCGAGGTAGCCGCGGGCCAGCTGGACGCCCGCGAGGTACAGCTCGCCGGGGACGCCGGGGGGCACCGGGCGCAGCCCGGCGTCGAGGACGTACACCCGGGTGTTCCACACCGGGCGGCCGATCGGCACGCTCGGCGCGTCCGGTCCGATCTCGACGGCCGTCACGTCGACCGACACCTCGGTCGGCCCGTAGAGGTTGTGCAGCTCGGCGGTCAGGACCTCGTGGAAGCGGTGGGCCAGGCCGACGGGCAGGGCCTCGCCGCTGCACATCACCCGGCGCAGGCCGACGCACCGCGCGGCGGTGGGCTCCTCCAGGAACAGCTGGAGCATGGAGGGCACGAAGTGGACGGTGGTGACGTCCTGTTCGCGGATCAGCCGGGCCAGGTAGGCCGGGTCGCGATGGCCCTCGGGCCGGGCGAGCACCAGGGCGGCGCCGGTGATCAGGGGCCAGAAGAACTCCCACACCGACACGTCGAAGCTGGAGGGCGTCTTCTGGAGGACCCGGTCGGCGGACGTCAGGCCGTAGGTGTGCTGCATCCACAGCAGCCGGTTGACGATGCCCTCGTGCGGGACGACGACTCCCTTGGGGCGGCCGGTGGAGCCGGAGGTGTAGATCACGTACGCGGGGTGCGCCGGATCGTGGGCCGCGGACAGGTCCTCCTCGGGGCCGGTCGGCAGGCCGTCGCGGATCACGCACACCGGACGGGCGTCCTCGACCATCAGCGCGAGGCGTTCCTCCGGGTAGTCCGGGTCGAGGGGGAGATAGGCGGCTCCGGCGCGGTGGACGGCGAGCAGGGCGACGACCAGTTCGGGCGAGCGCGGGAGCGCGACGGCCACGGTCCGCTCGGGGCCCGCGCCCAGCCCGGCCAGCACCCGTGCGGTCCGCTCCACCCGGGCGTCCAGCTCCGCGTACGTCAGCCGCTCGCCCTCGAAGACGAGCGCCGTGGCCTGCGGGGTGCGCGCCGCCTGGGCGGAGAAGAGGCCGGGCAGGGTGGCGGAGGGGACGGGGTGCGCGGTGGCGTTCCACTCCTGAAGCACCTGCGCCCGTTCGGTCTCCGCCAGGAGCCGGAGGTCGCGCACCGGACGGTCCGGTTCGGCCGCGGCGTGTTCCAGCAGCCGCGCCGTACGCCCGGCGAGCCGCTCGGCCGTCCCGTGGTCGAAGAGGTCGGCCGCGTACTCCAGGAGCAGCACGACACGGTCGCGGCCGGTCTCGTCGACGAAGGTGAAGTGGAGGTCGAACTTGGCCATGCCGGTGTCCATGTCGAACCATTCGGTCCGCAGGCCGAGCACGTCCGGGTCGCCGTCGGGGCGGTGGTGGTAGCCCAGCATGACCTGGAAGAGGGGGTTGCGGCCGGCCACCCGGGGCGGGTTGAGGGCCTCCACGACCCGGTCGAAGGGCAGGTCCTGGTACTCGAAGGCCTTCAGGGACGACTCCCGCACCCGGCCCAGCAGCCGCCGGAACGTGAGGTCCTCGCCGGACAGGTCGGTGCGCAGGACCAGGGTGTTCACGAAGAAGCCGACCAGGTCGCCGAGCGCCTCGTCGGTGCGGCCCGCGATGGGCGCGCCGAGCGGGATGTCGTCCCCCGCGCCGAGCCGGTGCAGCAGCGCCGCGGTGGCGGCCTGGAACAGCATGAACATGCTGGTCCCGGTGGCTGCGGAGAGGTCACGCAGGGCGTGGCCGGTGGCGGTGGGCAGCTCCAGGCGGACCTTGCCGCCGCGCCCGGTCGGCTCGGCCGGACGCGGCCGGTCGGCGGGCAGGGCGAGTTCGTCGGGCAGGCCGCGCAGGGCGTCCGCCCAGTGGGCGAGCTGGCTCTCGCCGGTCCGGGCGAGCAGTTCGTCCTGCCAGAGGGTGTAGTCGGCGTACTGCACCGGCAGGGGCGCCCAGGCGGGCGGCCGTCCCTCGCGGCGGGCCGCGTAGGCGGCGTCGAGGTCGGCGAGGAAGGGGCGGTCGGACCACTCGTCGGTGGTGATGTGGTGCAGGACGACGGCCACCACGTGGTCGTCCGGGCCCAGCCGGAACACCTCGCAGCGCAGTGGGAGTTCGGCGGTCAGGTCGAAGGGGCGGCGTTGGGCCGCCTCGATCAGCGCGGGCAGCGCGTCCTCGGCGCAGTCGGTCACCGTGCAGTCGGGGAACGCCTCGGCGGCCGGGACGATCCGCTGGTACGGCTCGCCCTCGTGCACGGGGAACACCGTCCGCAGCGCCTCGTGGCGCCCGGCGACATCCCGCAGGGCGGTGCCCAGGGCCTCGGTGTCGAGGGCGCCGCGCAGCCGGAAAACAAGCGGGAAGTTGTAGGCGACGCCGCTTCCGGTGATCTGCTCGACCAGCAGGAGCCGGCGCTGAGCTGCCGACAGCGGAACGCGGGCGGGCCGGTCCGTGACGGGGGCGACGGGCGGCCGGGCCGGGCTCGCCCGGTCCGCGCGGCCCGCGAGCAGCGCCGGGGTGGGCGCCTCGAAGAGGTCACGGATGGCGAGTTCGGCGCCCAGTTCGGTGCGGGCGCGGCTGACCAGCCGGGTGGCGAGCAGCGAGTGTCCGCCCAGGTCGAAGAAGTTGTCCTCGGCGCCGACCTCGGGCAGCCCCAGCACCTCGGCGAACAGCCGGCACAGCACCTCCTCCCGCGGGGTGCGCGGGCCGCGTCCACCACCGAGGGCGACGGCGGGCTCGGCGTCGGGCAGGGCGCGTACGTCGAGCTTGCCGTTGGCGTTCATGGGCAGGCCGTCGACGGTGACGAAGGCGGCCGGGACCATGTAGTCGGGCAGTTCGCGGCCCAGGTCCTCGCGCAGCCGGCGCACCAGTGTGCTCGCCTCGCGGGCGGCGGTGGGGTCGTTGGCGTAGGGGTGGGTGCCGCCGCCGGGGCGGAACAGGCCGCCGGTGAGGCGTGGTTCGGCGGCGGCGGACGCCAGGAACACCGCGTCGAACGTGCCGGTCCGCGCCGACCAGGTGGTCAGCACCCGGTATCCGGCGGCCGCGCCCAGTTCGTGCAGGTGCTCCGGGTCGACGCCCGCTGCGGAGGTACGGCCGTCGGGCACGCCGGTCAGACGCAGGCCCGCGGGCCGTTCGCCCCGCGGGTGCCGGCCGGTGCCGCCGGTCGCGGACCAGTTGCCGCCCAGCAGTGCGCCGATGCTCTCGGCGCCGGACCAGTCGCCGCGCACGAGTTCGCCGATGGTGTCGGCCGTGGCCCAGTCGACCACCGGCACACCGTCCAGCCGTACGTCCGGCTCGTCGGCGTACAGGACGACGTCGTAGCGGTGCCGGGTCAGCTCGTTGTGGTGGTGGCCGCGCTTGGTGCGCAGGTCGACGCCGTAGCCGAGGGTGGTGAAGAACTCGGGGTCGACGAGGAGTTCCTTCTCCAGCCGCAGGCCGCGCTCCACCGCCGCCTCCAGGTCGGCCTCGGCGGTGCCGCGGGCGCGCTGGATCTCGGTGTGGAAGGTGCGGGCCAGCCGCAGGTTGCGGACGTCTCCGACGAACAGGGCGCCGCCGGGCGCGAGCAGGTCCATCGCGCCGCGCAGTACGGCGGTGAGGTGGTCGATGCTCGGGAAGTACTGGATGACGGAGTTGATGACGATCGTGTCGAAGTAGCCGGTGGGCAGACCGCTCAGGTCCTCGGCCGGCCGGCAGCGCAGTTCGACCTTGGCGGCGAGGGCCGGGTCGCGCCGCACCTCCTCACCGATCTTGCGGATGACGGGGGCGGCGAAGTCGGTCGCCCAGTAGGCCTCCGCGTCCGGGGCGAGCCGGGACAGCAGCAGGCCCGAGCCGACGCCGATCTCCAGGACGCGGCGGGGGCGCAGGGCGGCGATGCGGGCGAGGGTGGCTTCGCGCCACTCGTGCATCTCCTCGAAGGGGATGGGCTGCCCGTCGTAGGAGCTGTCCCAGCCGTCGTACCGCTCGGTGAAGACGGCGGTGCCGATCTCCTCGTACTCGTCGGAGTAGATCTCCTGCCACTCCCCGACCTGCGCGGCCTCGGCCGCGGAGCGCTCCTCGGAGTCCGCGCCGGAGGGCACGACATAGCCGACGAGGCGTTCGTCGCGGACCACCACGGCGGCCTGGGCGACCAGCGGGTGACGGCTGAGGGCGGTCTCGATCTCGCCGGGTTCGATGCGGTAGCCGCGGATCTTGACCTGGTCGTCGGTGCGGCCGAGGAAGTCGAGGTTGCCGTCGGGGCCCCGGCGTACCAGGTCGCCGGTGCGGTACATGCGCTCGCCGGGCTCCCCGAACGGGTCGGCGACGAAGCGTTCCGCGGTCAGCGCGGGCCGGCCGAGGTAGCCGCGGGCCAGGCCGACGCCGGCGATGTACAGCTCACCGGGCACGCCGTCGGGCACCGGGCGCAGCCAGGCGTCGAGGATGTGGGCGCGGGTGCCCCGGATGGGCCGGCCGACGGTGGGCGTCTCGCTGTCGAGGGTGCCGCCGCCGAGGGTGTTGATGGTGTACTCGGTCGGCCCGTACAGGTTGTAGCCGTAGGTCCCCTCGGTGTCGCGCAGGGCGGTCCACACCGTCTCCGGGACGGCCTCGCCGCCCAGCAGCACGAGCGGCGGCACATGGCCCGTCAGCAGGCCCTGCTCGATCAGCAGCCGGGCGTAGGTCGGGGTGACGTTGACGACGTCGACACGGTGCCGCTCGCAGTAGGCGACCAGGGCCTCGGCGTCACGGCGCAACTCCTCGTCGCACACGTGCACTTCGTGGCCCTCGACCAGCCAGAGCAGTTCCTCCCACGACATGTCGAAGGCGAAGGACACGGTGTGCGCGATGCGCAGCCGTCGCCCGCCGGCCGAGGCGATGGCCGGGGCGAAGATCTCCTTCTGGTGGTTGAGCTGCATGTTCGTCAGGCCCCGGTAGGGGGTGACGACGCCCTTGGGGCGGCCGGTGGAGCCGGAGGTGTAGATGACGTAGGCGGGGTGTTCGAGGCTGAAGCGGAGCCGGACCGGAGCGTCCGAGTGACCGGCCAGCTCCCCCCTGATCTCCGGGTCGTCGAGCAGGACACGGGCCATGTCGCCGTCCAGCGTGGCGGAGACGGCCCGGGTGGTGAGCAGCAGGAGCGGGCGGGCGTCGGCCAGCATCAGGGACAGCCGGTCGGCCGGATGGTCCAGCTCCAGCGGCAGATAGGCGGCGCCGGTGCGCAGCACCGCGAAGAGCGCGACCACCATGTCCAGGGAGCGCGGCAGGCCGAGGGCGACGACCCGCTCGGGGCCCGCGCCCCGGTCGATCAGCAGCCGGGCCATGCGGTTCACGGCCGCGTCGAGTTCGGCGTATGTCAGGGTGCGCTCGCCGAAGACGAGGGCCCGCTCGTCCGGGGTGCGTCCGGCCTGCGCGGCCAGCAGGTCGGCGATGGTGTCCTCGGGGTCGGGCACCCGGCCGGCCGCCGACTCCGCGCGCAGCGCCTCGTGTTCGGCGGGCAGCAGCGGGTCGAGGGAGCCGACGGGCACCGTGAGGTCGGCGCCGAGGCGGTCGAGGAGCAGCGCGAACCGGTCGAGGAGAGAGCGCGCCCGGTCGGCCGGGACGAGGTCGGGGCGGTGGGTGAGGGTGACGGCGATCCGGCGGCCCGGGGTGATGACGAGGTTGGCCGGGTAGTGGGTGGCGTCGACGTTGGCGACGGCCGTGGCGCCGTGCCGGGTGCGCAGGTCCGCCAGCCGTTCCTCGGTGTCGTTGTTGCGCAGCACGAACAGCGTGTCGAAGAGCTTGCGGTGCCCGGTCTCGGCCTGGAGCACGCCGAGGCCGAGGTGCTCGTACGGCATGAGGTCGAGGCGTTCGCCCTGGATGCGGCGGAGGAGTCCGAGGACCGGCTCGGCGGGGTCGAGGACGATCCGGGTGGGGACCGTGTTGAGGAAGAGCCCGATGATGTCGCCGACGTCCGGGACCTCACTGGGCCGGCCGGCCACGGTGGTGCCGAAGACCACGTCGGGGCGTCCGGTGGCGGAGGCGAGGGTGAGCCCCCAGGCCGCGTTGAGGAGGGTGTTCAGGGTCAGGCCGTGGGCGCGGCCCGTCTCCCGCAGCCGGTCGCCGAGCTCTGCGGACAGACGTATGTCGAGCTGGTCGGGGATGACCGGTTCGAGGCCGTCGGCCGCGGCCGGGGCCAGCAGCGTGGGCTCGTCGAGGCCGGCCAGGGCGGCGCGCCAGGCGGCCGTGGCGACCGAGTCGTCCTGCTCCTCGAGCCAGGTCAGGTAGTCCCGGTAACTGCCGGGTTCAGGAAGGGCGTTCGCGTCGCCGCCCGTCTCGTAGAGCGCGAACAGCTCGTCCAGGAACAGCCAGGCCGACCAGCCGTCCCAGAGGATCAGATGACGGCCGATGACGAGCCGGTCGCCGCGCTGCGCGCCCAGGCGCAGCAGGAGCAGCCGGAACAGCGGGGGCGCCGAGAGGTCGAACCGCCGGTCGCGCTCCGCGTCCGTCAACTCCCGCAGCCGTACGTCCTGTTCGGCGGCGGGGAGGTCGGAGAGGTCGACCTCCTCGAGCGGGGCCTCCGGGTCCTCGACGATGAACTGCACCGGCTGGTCGAGGCCCTCGCTGGTGAAGCCGGCGCGCAGGCCCGGGTTGCGGGCGAGGAGGGTGCGCACGGCGGCGCGCAGTCGTCCGGCGTCGAGCCGGGTCGCGAAGTCGAAGGTCTCGTGGACGGTGTAGACGTCGAGGGCGCCCTCGTCGTACGCCGAGTGGAAGAACAGGCCCTCCTGGAGGGGGGCCAGCGGCCATACGTCGGCGACGGCGGCCGGGGCGGCCAGGGCGCGGACGCGGGCGTGTTCGGCGTCGGTGAGGGTGAAGGGGGCGGCGGGTGCCCGGTCGGCGCCCGGGGCCGCCGTCACCGCTCCGGCCGCCGTCGCCAGGGCGGCGGGGGTGCGGTGGGTGAACACGTCGCGGGGGCTCAGGTCCAGGCCGGCCGCCCGGGCCCGGCCGGCGACGCCGATGGAGCTGATGCTGTCGCCGCCGAGCCGGAAGAAGTCGTCGTCGGGGCCGGCGTCCTCGATGCCGAGGACGGCCGCGAAGATCTCGGTGAGCTGCCGTTCCAGCGGTCCTGCGGGCTCCCGGCGGGCGGCGCGCTCGGCCTCGGGGGCGGGCAGCGCGGCCTGGTCGAGCTTGCCGCTGGGGGTGAGCGGGAGGTCGGCGAGGACGACGTACGCCTCCGGGACCAGGGGCGCAGGCAGCGCGTCCGCGAGGGCGGCGCGCAGCGCGGCGGGGTCGACGGCGGATCCGGCCGCCGGGACCGCGTAGGCGACGAGGCGCTGGTCGCGGACGACGACCGCGCCCCGGGCGACGGCCGGGTGGCGGGTCAGCGCGGCCTCGATCTCGCCGAGTTCGACCCGGTTGCCGCGCAGCTTGACCTGCCGGTCGGTGCGGCCGAGATAGTCGAGGGTGCCGTCGGGCCGGCGGCGCACCAGGTCACCGGTGCGGTACATCCGGGCGCCGGGTTCGCCGGCGTACGGGTCGGCGACGAACCGGTCGGCGGTGAGCGCGGGGCGCCGGTGGTAGCCGCGGGCCAGCTGGACGCCGGTCAGGTACAGCTCGCCGGGCACCCCGTCGGGGACCGGGCGCAGGCAGGGGTCGAGGACGCGCAGGCCGGTGTTCCACACGGGCCGGCCGATGGGCACGGTGGTGTCGGACGCGCCGTCGTAGGCGTGGTACGTCACGTCGACGGCGGCCTCGGTGGGGCCGTACAGGTTGTGCAGCGGCACCCCGGTCAGGTCGCGCCAGCGGCGGGCCGCGGCCCCGGGCAGGGCCTCGCCGCTGCTGAACACACGGCGCAGGCTGCCCGCCCACGTGGGGTCGGCGGTGACCTCGTCGGACGCGAGGAACGCCTCCAGCATGGACGGCACGAAGTGCGTCGTCGTCACGCCCTCGGCCCGGATCAGGCGGGCCAGGTAGGCGGGGTCGCGGTGGCCGTCCGGCGCGGCGAGGACGACGGTGGCGCCCTCGCACAGCGCCCAGAAGAACTCCCAGACGCTCACGTCGAAGCCGGCCGGGGTCTTCTGGAGCACCCGGTCGTCGGCGGTGAGGCCGTACGCGCCCTGCATCCAGGCCAGCCGGTTGACGATGGCGCGGTGGGTGACGACGACGCCCTTGGGGCGGCCGGTGGAGCCGGAGGTGTAGATGAGGTAGGCGGGGTCGTCGGGGCGGGCCGGGTCCACGGGGCCGGCCGGCGGAAGGCCGCCCGCCGCCGCGGCACCGTCGGCCACGCCGGTCACGTCGACCACGCCGGTCACGCCGTCGACGTCGATCACGTCGAGGCCCTCGACCGACGGCAGCCGTCCCGCGTCCCGTGCCCTCGTGACGACCGTGGTCGCCCCCGAGTCGGTCAGCGTGTACGCGAGCCGCTCGGCCGGGTAGTCCAGGTCGAGGGGCAGATAGGCGGCCCCCGACTTCAGGACGGCCAGCAGCGCCACCATCAGCTCGGCCGAGCGCGGTACGGCGACCGCGACGAACCGCCCGCGGCCCGCACCCCGGGCCCGCAGCCGATCGGCCAACTCCTCTGCCCGAGCGTCCAGTTCGGCGTAGGTGAGGGTGGTCGTGCCGTCGAACACCACGGCGGTGGCGTCCGGGGTACGGGCGGTCTGCGCGGCGAACGCGGCGGCCAGTGTGGTGGCCGGGACCGGCCGGGACTCCCCCGTCGGGTGGGCGCCGGCCAGCTCGCGCGGGGTGAGCAGTTCGAGGTCGGCGACCCGGGCGGCGGGGTCGTCGGCCAGGGCGTTCAGGACGAGGGTGAGGCGGTCGGCGAGGGACTGCGCGGCGTCGGCGTCCAGGCGCCGCGCGTGGTGCTTCAGCCGCAGGTCGAGACGGCGGCCGGGCTTGACGATGAGGGCCAGGGGGTAGTGCACGGCGTCGTGGAAGGCGTGCCCGGCGACGGCGATCGTGCCGGTGGGGTCGGTGATGCCCGGGGCGCCCTCGCCGCCGGGGTAGTTCTCGAACACCACGAGCGTGTCGAAGAGTTCGCCGCCCCCGGTGTGCCCGGCGGCCCGCTGGATGTCGGCGAGGCCGAGGTGCTGGTGGTCGAGCAGCGCGCTCTGCTCCTCCTGGAGCCGCTCCAGCAGCCCGCCGAGGGTGTCGCCCGGGGTCCAGCGCAGCCGGGTGGGCAGCGTGTTGATGAACAGACCGATCATCGACTCGATGCCGTCGACGGCGGCGTCCCGGCCGGCCACGGTGGTGCCGAACAGCACGTCCTGACGGCCCGTCATACGACCGACGAGCAGTCCCCACGCGCCCTGCACGAGGGTGCCGAGGGTCACCCCGCGCTCCCGGGCGCGGGCGGCGAGCCGGGCGGTGACCCGCTCGGACAGCTCCACGCGGATCTGCGCGGGTTCGACGGGTCCGGCGGGCGCCGGGGCCTCGACCAGCCGGGTGGGCTCCTCGACGTCGGCGAGCGCGGCGCGCCAGGCCGCCCGGGCGGCCTGGCGGTCGGCACCGGCGATCCGGCGGAGGTAGCCGCGGTACGGGGCGACCTCGGGCAGGGGGGCCGGGTCATCGCCGTACAGGGCGAGCAGTTCGCGGTGCAGGATCGGCAGGGACCAGCCGTCCGCGACGATGTGATGGAACGTCAGGACCAGTCGGCTGCGCTCGTCCCCGAAGCGGATCAGCGCGCAGCGGACCAGGGGCGGCCGGGCGAGGTCGAAGCGGTGGGCCCGTTCGTCGGCGGCGACGGCCTCGGCCAGGGCGCGCCGGACCACGAGGTCGTCCTGCGCGGCCAGGTCGACCTCGCGCCAGGGCAGTTCGAGGCCGGTGGCGACGATCTGGACGGGGCGGCCGTCGGGCGTCTGCCGGAAGCAGGCGCGCAGCGGGGCGTGCCGGTCGAGGAGCCGCTGCGCCGCCTGGCGGAGCAGGGTGCCGTCGACCGGTCCGGACAGCTCGACGACCTGTTGCACGACATACGTGTCGTGTTCGGCGCCGTCCATCAGGGCGTGGAAGAAGAAGCCCTCCTGGAGCGGACCGAGGGGCAGTGTCTCCTCGACGGTGACGGCGGACTCCCCCTGGAGGGAGGCGAGTTCGTCGTCGCTCAGCTGCCAGGAGGTGTCGTCCACGGGGTCGGCCGCCGCGGTGCGGGCGGCGCCGGCCAGCTCCGCGACCGTACGGTGGCGGAAGACGTCGCGCGGGGTCAGCTCCAGGCCGGCCCGGCGGGCCAGGATGAGCAGTTGGACGGCGACGATGCTGTCGCCGCCGAGCGCGAAGAAGTCGTCGTCGACGCCCACCGAGGGCACCTTCAGCGCCCGTGCGTACAGATCGCACAGCAGCCGCTCGCGGTCCGTGCCGGGGGCCCGTCCGGCGCCGGTGCGGGTGAGGTCCGGCACGGGCAGGGCGGCGGCGTCGAGCTTGCCGCTGGGGGTGACGGGCAGCCGGTCCAGCGGGACGAAGGCGGCCGGGACCATGTAGTCGGGCAGGTACTCCGCGGCGTGCCGGCGCAGGGCCGTCATCAGCGCGGTGACATTGCGGAAGGGTGCCGGACGGTTGGTGAGAGGGTGGCCGCCGCCGGGGCGGTACCGGACGGCGAGATCGTCCCCGGCGGGCGCGAACACGGCGTCCAGGCTGCCGTCCTCGGCGTCCCCGTTCCAGGTGAGCGTCGCCTGGTAGCCGTGCCGTGCGGCGGTCTCGTGGAGGGACTCGGGGTCCACTCCGTGCGGGGCGTCGGCCGGTCTGCTGCTGTCCCGGAGGGCGTCGAGCGCGGCCAGGTCGTCGGCGAGCCGGGCGTTGGGGATGCCGGTGACCCGCAGCCGGTCCGGTTGTCCGGCGAGCAGGGCGTCGAGGGCGTGCACCGAACCGAGCGCGGGCCAGGGCGACTCGGGCACCTCCGCGTACCCGTCGGCCTGCGACCGCAGGACCACGTCGTAGCGGTAGCGGGTGAGTTCGTTGTGGTGTGTGCCGCGCTTGATCCGGATGTCGGCGGTGAGGCCGTCGAGGGTGGTGAAGTAGTCGGGGTCGACGAGGAGTTCGCCCTCCCAGGCCAGCGCCCGGTCCACGGCGGCGCGCAGGGCCTCCTTCTCGCCGTCCGCTTCCTCCCGCACCCGCCCGGCCTCGACGGCCGCGCTCAGGGTGCGCAGCAGCCGCAGGTTGCGTACGTCGCCGACGAAGAGGGCGCCGCCGGGCGCGAGCAGTGCGGCGGCGGCACGCAGCACGCCGGTGAGGTAGTCGCCGCCGGGGAAGTACTGGACGACGGAGTTGACGACGATCGTGTCGAAGTGACCCTCGGGCAGCCCGGTGAGGTCGTGCGCGGGCCGGGCCAGCAGAGTGACCCGGTCGGCGAGGCCGGGGACGGCGGACACCTGGGCGTCCAGGGCCCGTACGGCCTCCTCGGACAGGTCGGTGCCCCAGTACGCCTCGCAGTCCGGGGCGAGCCGGGACAGCAGCAGGCCGGAGCCGACGCCGATCTCCAGGACGCGCCGGGGCCGCAGGGCGCGGATCCGGTCGAGGGTCGCCTCCCGCCACTCACGCATGTCGGCGAGGGGGATGGGCAGCCCGTCGTACATGCTGTTCCAGCCGGCGAAGTTCTCCTCGAAGCCCTCCGAACCCGCCGCGGAGTACAGCAGTTCGTGCAGGTCCTTCCAGTCGGCGACACCGGCCTCGGCGTCCGTCTCCGGGCCGGCGTCCAGCGAGGGCACGACATAGGCGGCGAGGCGCCGTTCGCCGGGGCGGTCCTCGCGGACGACGACCGCGGCCTGGTCGACGGCCGGGTGGGAGCGCAGGACGGACTCGATCTCGCCGGGCTCGATGCGGAAGCCGCGGATCTTGACCTGGCTGTCCACGCGGCCGTGGAACTCCAGTCGTCCGTCCGCCTTCCAGCGCACCAGGTCGCCGGTGCGGTAGAGCCGGTCGCCGGGCGCGGCGGCGAGGTCGGCGGGGGCGGCGACGAAGCGTTCGGCGGTCAGGCCGGGACGGCCCAGGTAGCCGCGGGCGAGGCCGGCGCCGCCGAGGTAGAGCTCTCCCGTGACACCGGCGGGGACCGGCCGCAGCCGGTCGTCGAGGACGTAGGCGCGGGTCCCGGGGTCGGGCACGCCGATCGGCACGATGGTGCCGGGCGGGGTGTCCGGATCGCACAGGCCCAGCGTGGAGTTGGTGGTGGCCTCGGTCGGGCCGTAGGCGTTGAACATCATCCGGCCGCGCGCGTACCGGCCGACCAGCTCGGGAGACACCCGCTCGGTGCCGGCCAACAGGGTCGCCCCGGGCGGGAGTCGCACGTCGTCCGGCATGGCGGCGAGCAGGGCGGGCGGCAGGATCATGAAGGTGATGCCGTGCTCGTTCGCGTAGTCGGCGAGCGGCGCGCCCGGCACCCGGCGGTCGGCGGGCACGACGACCAGCCGGCCGCCGGACAGCAGTCCGAGGCACAGATCCCAGAACGCCACGTCGAAGCTGGGCGAGGCGAACTGGAGGACCCGGCTGTGCGGGCCGATCCCGAAGCGCTCCCGCTGTGTGGCGACCAGCCCCGCCACACCGGCGTGCGAGAGCACCGTGCCCTTGGGACGGCCGGTGGAGCCGGAGGTGTAGATCACGTAGGCCGCGTGCCCGGCCGTCAACCCGTCGGCGGCCGAGGGACCTTGCGCGGGGTGGGCTGCCAGCTCGGCGATCGTGTCCGGGGCGTCGAGGACCAGCGGTTCGATGTCCGGGGGGAGGTCGGGCACGATCTCGGCGGTGGTGACGAGGCAGACCGGCCGGGCGTCGGCGAGCATGTAGGCGATGCGGTCGGCCGGGTAGTCGGTGTCGACCGGCAGATAGGCCGCGCCCGCCTTCAGGACGGCGACCTCCGCGACGATCATGTCGGCCGAGCGCGGTACGGCGAGGGCGACCACGGTCTCCGGACCGGCGCCCCGGGCCACCAGGGCGTGCGCCAGCCGGGCCGCGCGCGCGTCGAGTTCGGCGTAGGTGAGGCGGACGTCCTCGTGGACGAGGGCCACCTCGTCGGCGCGGGCGGCGACCTGGTCGGCGAACATGCGCGGCCAGGTGAGCGCGGGTACGTCGTGCGCGGTGTCGTTCCAGTCGTGCAGGATCCGGTGCCGTTCCTCCTCCACGAGGAGTTCCAGGTCGGCGACCGGGGTGGCCGGGCGGGCGAGGGCGTCGGCGAGGAGCGTGCGGTAGTGGCCGAGGATCCGGTCGACGGTGGCGGGTGCGAAGAGGTCGGTGCGGTAGTCCGCCGACACCTCCCCGTCGGCCACGGTCAGGGCCAGGTCCAGCGGGCCGCCCCCGTCCCAGGGCGCGTCGCCGAAGCCCGTGGCGCACAACAGCCCGCCGCCGCGGAAGGGTTCGGGGGCGAGGAGTGCCAGCAGTTCGGGGGTCGGCAGGCGGTGGGCCGCGGCCTCCGCGTGCGCCGCCGTGACCCGTTCGCACAGTTCGGCGAACGGGGTGTCGCCGTCGACCGCCACACGCAGCGGCAGCCCTTCGTACGCCACCGCCGTCCCGGTCGCCGCCGCACCGCCGTAGCGGTGCAGCAGGGCCACGAGGGCGGCGAGTCCGGTCGCCCGGTCGGCGGTCGCCTCCAGCGCGGCGGCGCGCCGCGCGCGCGGCGCCGCGCCCTCCTGGCGGGGCGGGTGCGGAAAGTCCAGCGGCAGTGCGGGCTGCGGTACCGGTGCGGCGAACCGTCGCCGCCAGTAGTCCGCCGCCGTCGCCTGTGCAGAAGAACGCGTGTTGCCCGACACAGCTGCCCGTGCCTCCCAGTGCGGTGTGGAACGACTCAGCGGAGCCGCGACCGCTCGAATAGTAAGGTAAGCATTGCCTTACTTGATAGACCCCTTCCGGAACCACGGGTCCAAGTCACCGTGGCTGAGGTTATGCTCACCTAACCTGCTGACAGGATCGTCCGGCGGTCCGCCAACAGGGGTCTGCGCGAGGGGCGATGACCCGACGGCACCCCGGCGAGACCCCGGACCGCGACATGGAGACCGGCAAGTGGCTTCAGGCAGAAGGCTTCGCACCGCGGTGCTGGTGACACTCGTCGCCGCCCTCCTCATCGCCCTGTCCCTGCTGTCCGTGGCGCTGGGCGCGCTGAACGTCCCGCTCGACCAGGTGGTCCGCGCGGTCCTCGGCCATCCGCCCAGCCGCCTCGTCGACAACATCGTCTGGTCGGTGCGGGTCCCCCGCACCCTGCTGGGCCTGACGACGGGCGCCGCGCTCGGCCTGTCCGGCGCGCTGATGCAGGCCCTCACCCGCAACCCGCTCGCGGACCCGGGCATCCTCGGCGTCAGCGCCGGGGCGTCCTTCGCGATCGTGCTGGCGGTCGCGGTGTTCGGGGTCGGATCGCTCTACGGTTATGTCTGGTTCGCGTTCGGCGGGGCGCTCGCCGCGAGCGTCCTGGTCTTCTACCTGGGGCGGCTGGGCCGTTCCGGGGCCACGCCCGTGAAGCTGGCGCTCGCCGGGGTCGCCGTCACCTCGCTGCTGTCGTCGCTCACCAGTGCCGTGGTGCTGACCGACCAGGACGCCCTGGACCGCTACCGCTTCTGGTCGGCCGGCTCACTGGCCGACCAGGGCTCCGGTGAACTGCTGCGCATCGCGCCCTTCCTCGCCGTCGGCGCCGTCCTCGCCCTGTCCTGCGCGCCCGCCCTCAACAGCATGGCCCTCGGCGACGACGTGGCCGCCTCGCTGGGCCGGCGGCTCGGTCTGGTCCGCCTCCAGGGGGTCACCGCGGTGATGCTGCTGACCGGCGCGTCGGTCGCCGTCATCGGTCCCGTGGTCTTCCTCGGCCTGGTCGTCCCGCACATCGCGCGGGTCCTCGCCCAGTACGCCGGGATCGGCCCCGACCACCGCTGGCTGCTGCCGCTGTCCGCCGCGCTCGCGCCCGTACTGCTGCTGTCCGCCGACATCCTGGGCCGGACGCTGGCCCGGCCCACCGAGATCCAGGCCGGCGTCCTCGTCGCCTTCCTCGGCGGCCCGTTCTTCATCGCCCTGGTCCGCCGCCGCAAGCTCGCGGAGGTGTGAGCGTGCCCGCACAGTCCCCCACCACACCGGCCACACCAACCGTCGAGGCGTCCCCCGCCGTCCCCACGCACCCCGCGCTGCGCGGCCGGCCGTTCCGGCTGGCCTTTCCGCCGGTGTCCGGCATGCTGCGCCCGCGCCTGGTCCTGACCGGGGTCCTCGTCGGCGCGGGAGCGTTCCTGCTGTTCTGCTGGGGCCTCACCCTCGGCGACTACCCCGTGCCCTTCACCGACGTCGTCAGGGCGCTCGGCGGCGCGGGCGACCCCGGCACGGTCATCGTCGTACAGGATCTGCGGCTGCCGCGCGCGCTGACGGGGCTGCTGGTCGGCATCGCGTTCGGCGTCTCCGGGGCCGTGTTCCAGACGATGACCCGCAACGCGCTGGCCAGCCCCGACATGATCGGGCTGACCGAGGGCGCCGGAACGGCCGTGGTGGCGGCCGTGGTCCTCGGCTGGACCGGCGGCCTCGGACTGTCGACGCTGGGGCTGCTGGGCGCGCTGGCGACCGCGCTGCTCGTCTACGCGCTGGCGTGGAAGGGCGGGACCACCGGGTACCGCATCATCCTCGTCGGCATCGGCGTGTCCTGGATCTGCACCAGCGCCACCGACTTCCTCGTGGCGCGCGGCAGCCGGTTCCAGGCGGAGGAGGCCGTCGGCTGGCTGGTCGGCAACCTCAACGGCCGGACCTGGGACCAGGTGGACACCCTGGCCCTCGCCATGGCCGTGCTCCTGCCGGTCACCCTGGGCATGGGCCGCTGGATGCGTACCCTCCAGCTCGGCGACGACGTGGCCGCGGGGCTCGGCACGCCGGTCCAGCCGGTCCGGCTGGCCCTGTTGCTGGCCGGGGTGGGGCTGGTCGCCTTCGGCACGGCGGCGGCCGGCCCGGTGGCCTTCGTGGCGCTGGCCTGTCCGCAGATCGCCCAGCGGCTGGCGGGCACCGCGTCGCCGCCCCCGATCGTCTCCGGTCTCACCGGCGCGTTGGTCGTCCTCGGTTCGGATCTCCTCGCCCGCGAGGCGATCCCCGGGACGGAACTGCCGGTCGGGATCGTCACCGGCGCCCTCGGCGCGCCGGTCCTGCTGTGGCTGCTCATCCGCGCCAACCGCGCGGGCTCTGGAGGCTGATCCCATGTCGACCACCGACCCGCGCACCCCGCGGCCGTCCGAGCCGAAGGCCGGCGCCGGCATCCCGCGTCCGTCCGCCACCGGCGCCGATGCGACGGGCCCGGACGCCGCCCACCCGCCGTCCGCCGGGCCGGAGTTGCGGGCCAGGAACCTGCATCTCGCCTACGACGGACGGTCGGTGGTGGAGGATCTGGACCTCAGCGTGCCGACCGGCCGGATCACCGCCATCGTCGGGGCCAACGCCTGTGGCAAGTCGACCCTGTTGCGCGCGCTGGCCCGGCTGCTCACGCCGCGGCAGGGCGTCGTCGAGCTGGACGGCGTCGCCCTGCGGTCCGTGCCGACCCGCGAACTCGCGCGCACCCTCGGCATCCTGCCGCAGACGCCGGTGGCACCGGAGGGGCTGACCGTCTTCGACCTGGTGGGCAGGGGCCGTTCACCGCACCAGACCTGGTGGCGGCAGTGGTCCGCGGCGGACGAGGAGGCCGTGCACGGGGCGCTGGCGGCGACCGGTCTGACCGACCTCGCCGACCGTCCGGTCGACGAGCTCTCCGGCGGCCAGCGGCAGCGGGCGTGGATCGCGATGGCCGTCGCCCAGGGCACCCCCGTCCTGCTCCTGGACGAGCCGACGACCTATCTCGACCTCGCGCACCAGATCGATGTGCTGGACCTGATCACGGACCTCAACCGGCGCGAGGGACGCACGGTGGTGATGGTGCTGCACGACCTCAACCAGGCCTGCCGGTACGCCGATCACGTCATCGCCATGAAGGCGGGCCGGATCGTCGCCGAGGGCCCGCCCGCCGAGGTGGTCACCGAGGCCACCGTCGAGGACGTCTTCGACCTGCGCTGCCGGATCACCCCCGACCCGGTCAGCGGGACTCCGCTGGTCATCCCGTTGGGCCGGCACCACCACGACGGCGACGTCCGGGCCGAGGACGCGAGGCCGGCGGCGATCGTCGACTGACCCGGCGACGGGCCCCCGCCACGCAGGGCCGGGGGCCCGTCCGGTTCAGCCGTTCCCGTTCAGGCCGTCAGGGCCGGGACGTCAGGTACCCGCCCATGGTGCGGAACCAGTCGGTGGCCGCGTACTCGGTGCCGTCGTCGGTGCGCACCCGGCGCACGAGGAGGCCCCGGCAGCGACCCGACCAGGACTCGGCCCCCGCCACCACGACGACGCCGTCGCCCTCCCGGATGAAGATCCGGCCCGGAGTGCCGCCGTAGTACCCCTCCGACACGGCCGCCGAGACGATCCTCAGCCGCTGACCCCGGTGGAAGGCGTACGCGTTCGGGTACGGGTCCGACTGGGCCCTCACCAGCCGTTCCAGCCGCTCCGCGGGCCAACTCCAGTCGATCCGGCTGTCCTCAGCCGACCGCTTGTGGAAGAAGCTGGCCCGGGCACGGTCCTGCGGCACCCACTGGCCGGCGTCCCGGCCGGAGGCGATCAGGTCGAGCGACTCCCGCACGATGGGCGCGATGAGGTCGACGGTCCGGTGGAACAGGTCGGTCGCCGTGTCGGTGGGCCCCACCGGCACCGAACGCTGCACCAGGACGTCCCCGGCGTCGAGTTCGGTGTTCATGCGGTGGGCGGTCACGCCGACGCGCTGCTCGCCGTTGAGGAGCGCCCAGATGATCGGCGAGAACCCCGCGTACGACGGCAGCAGCGAGTCGTGGATGTTGAGGGTGCCGTGCGGCGGCAGGTCGAACAGCTCCGGGGGCAGCCAGGTCCGCCAGTTGTTGGCGACGATGATGTCCGGCCGGGCGTCCGCCACCGCGGCCAGGAGTTCGGCGTCGTCGGGACGGTTGCGCAGCAGGACGGGGACGTCGTTCTTGTCCGCGAGTTCGGCGACGCTGTCGTCCCATATCTTCTCGTAGGCGTGCTCGCTCTTCGGATGGGTGACGACGAGGACGACCTCGTGGTCGGAGTCCAGCAGCGCCTGAAGCGTGCGGTGACCCCAGGTCTGGTAGCCGAGCATGACGACCCGCATGACGTCCTTCCCTTCAACGACTCATTGCAAGGTAAGCCTTACCTTATCTAGCATGGGCCTGCCTGAGGAGGCGATGCCAAGGTGAAGTCACCGCTCATGGGTCCCGACGTCATCCACGACGTGATCGGAATCGGATTCGGTCCGTCAAATCTCGCTCTGTCCATAGCGGTCGAGGAGCACAACACAGGCCTTCCGGCAGACCGCCGCCTCAACGCCCTTTTCCTGGAGCGGCAGCCGCGCTTCGGCTGGCACCGGGGCATGCTCATCGACGACGCCACGATGCAGGTGTCCTTCCTCAAGGACCTCGTCACCCTGCGCAATCCGACCAGCGACTTCAGCTTCCTCTGCTTCCTGCGCGAGCGGGGCAGACTGATCGACTTCCTGAACCAGAAGACCCTCTTCCCGCTGCGGATGGAGTTCCACGAGTACTTCGAGTGGGCCGCCGCGCGGGTCTCCCACCTGGTCTCGTACGGCAGCGAGGTGGTCTCCGTCGACCCGGTGCGCGGCGACGACGGAGAGGTGGCCTTCTTCGATGTCACCTGCCGCGACACCGCGGGCTTCGGCCCGACCGTGACCCGCCGGACCCGCAACGTCAGCGTGGCCATGGGTCTTGAGCCGCATGTGCCGCCGGACCTCGAACTCGCCGAACGCGTCTGGCACAACAGCGAGTTGATCCCGCGGGCCACGCGACTGGGCGAGTCGGGTGCCCCGGTACGGCGGGCCGTCGTGCTCGGCGCCGGCCAGAGCGCCGCCGAGGCGGTGGACTACCTGCACCGCACCTTCCCCGAGGCCGAGGTGTGCTCGGTCTTCGCCAAGTACGGCTACACCCCGGCCGACGACAGCCCGTTCGCGAACCGCATCTTCGACCCGGAGGCGGTCGACGTCTACTTCTCGGCGCCCTCCGAGGTCAAGCAGTCGCTGATCGACTACCACCGCTCCACCAACTACTCGGTGGTCGACATGGAGTTGATCGAGGCCCTGTACGCCACCTCGTACCGGGAGAAGGTGGCGGGCCGGGAGCGGCTGCGCTTCCTCAACGTCTCGCGGGTCCGCGCCGTGGACCCCGGTGCCGACGGCGGGCTCGAGATCGCCGTGGAGTTCCTGCCCACCGGTGAGCGGCAGGTGCTCTCCGCCGACGTACTGGTGCTCGCCACCGGCTACCGGCCCCGCGATCTGGCGTCGCTGCTCGGCGAGGCGGCCAAGCTCTGCCTCCGGGACGACGGGGACGCGGTCCGCGTGGGCCGGGACCACCGGGTGGAGACCGTGCCGGAGGTGACGGCCGGCCTCTATCTCCAGGGCGGAACCGAGCACACCCACGGGCTGACCAGCACCCTGCTGTCCACGGTCGCCGTCCGGGCGGAGGAGATCCACCGCTCCGTGCTGGCCGGCAGGCCGACGGTCTGACCCACCCGAACTCCCCGGGCCCGGAGGGTACGGTCCCTTCCGGTCCCGGGGTCCGCCCGGGCCGCCCGGGCCGCCCGGTCTCGTTAGGATCTCCTGATCATGGACGTGCTTACGGGGAACGAGATGGTCGCCGTCCCGCCGGGACAGGTGACGCTGTCGGACCGGCGGACGCAGCGCAGTTGGTCGGTCGAGCTCGCGCCCTACGAGCTGGCGGCAAGCCCGGTCACCCAGGCGTTGTACGCACAGATCACAGGCAGGCGGCCGAGTACCGCCCACGGGGACCGGCTGCCCGTCGAGTGCGTCTCCTGGTGGGATGCGGCGAGATTCTGCAACTCCCTGTCCCGGCGCGACGGGTGCACGCCCGCGTACCACTTCCGCGCCGACGACGAAGGGATCGAGTGGGACGCGTCCGCCGACGGGTACCGGCTGCCGACCGAAGCGGAATGGGAGCACGCCTGCCGAGCCGGTACGACCGGACCGCGCTACGGGGAGCTCGACGAGATCGCCTGGTACCGCGGCAACTCGCACGAACGCATGCACGCCGTGGGCGGAAAACACCCCAACCCGTGGGGATTTCACGACATGCTCGGCAACGTCTGGGACTGGTGCTGGGACGTCTACGACGCCGAGGTCTACGGCACCTACCGGGTGCTCCGCGGCGGTGGTTGGTTCGATGAGCACTGGAGTTGCCGGGCCTCCGCGCGGCGCCGCAGCCACCCGACCTTCCAGGTCGACGACGTGGGTTTCCGCATCGCGCGTTCCCTCGTGTGACGACCGGTTCCGCGTCCGCCGTCACCCGCGCGCAGATCGGCGAGCTCGCTCACCGGTCGTCCGACCACGTCGGGCATGCGCGGCGCGCGATCGCGCCGCCGCTCCTCGCCTCAGTACGGCCCATGGGTCCAGCGGCCGTCCGTCATCGTGGCGTGCACGGGCATCGCGCGCAGGGCGTCCGGGCCGGCCCTCGACGGGTCCACGTCCACGACCACCAGGTCGGCCGGGTCCCCGACCCTGATGAGCCGGCGTCCGCGCGCCGCCGCGACCAGCGCGTCCTCGACGGACAGGCGCTGCTCCGGATGCCAGGCGGGGCGTTCGTCGTCGGTCCGGCTGACGGCCGACGCGATGGCGAGCCATGGGTCGAGCGGCGAGACCGGGGCGTCGGAACCGAACTCCAGACGTGCCCCGGCGGCGAGCAGATCGGCGTAGGCGAAGGCGCGTCCGGTGCGTCCGGCCCAGTGCCGGTCCGCCACGTCACGGTCGTCCGTCGCGTGCCGGGGCTGCACCCCCGCAGTGACGCCCAGCCGCGCGAACCTCGGGAGGTCTTCGGGGCTCAGCAGCTGCGCGTGTTCGATCCGGCCTCGGCAGCGCACCGCCTCGAAGGCGTCCAGGGCCAGCGTGTTGGCGTGGTCGCCGATGGCGTGCACCGCGGGTTCGACGCCGTGCGCGGCGGCCCGCCGCATGAGCCGCACCAGCTCGTGCGGTGGCGTCTCCTCGATGCCGTGGGAACCGTCCGTGCCCTCCAGCCCCGGATAGGGATCGCGGCACAGCGCGGTACGGGTGTTGAGCGAGCCGTCGGTGAAGAGCTTCAGCGGTCCCACCCGCACCAGGCCGCCGGGCGCGCCGACCTCGTCCCCCGTGCGCAGTCCACGCCGCACGGCCGCGTCCAGGCGGCTCGGGTAGATCGCGGCCGACACCCGCAGGGCCGGCCGGAACGCGGCCGAGCGCCGCTCCCAGTCCGCGACCGTGTCGCCGAACTGGAAGTCGATGACGCCGGTGACCCCGCGGGCGGCGGCGGCCGCGCAGGCGTCCGCGATCCAGCCGTCGACCACCGCGGCCGGCGCCTTGGGGAGCGCGGACAGGACCTCGTGGCACTCGGTCTCCCTGACCAGGCCGGTGGGGTGGTCGCCCCGGCCGACGAGGGCGAGACAGGCGGAGTTCAGCCACGCGGCGTGCAGATCGGCGCTGACCAGGGCGACCGGCCGGTCGGGCAGGACCGCGTCGAGGAGCCGCTTGTGCGGGGCGTCGGGCCACAGCCCGTCCCGGAACCCGTATCCGAAGAGCACCGTGCCGTCGGGCGCCGCGCCGCCGCGTTCCCGCACCAGGTCGGCCACCGCCCGCGCGGAGGCTGTTCCGGCCAGGTCCAGACGGTGCCGGGCGCTCGCCCACTCCGCCATGTGGACGTGGGCGTCCCACAGGCCCGGCAGCAGCACCCGACCGTCCAGATCGAGGACCCGCTCGCCGTCGGCCGCCACCGCCCGTCCCCCGGTCTCCGCCTCGGCGACGACATGGGTGACCCTGCCGTCCGCGATCCGCAGCCGGGTGAGCGGCCCGCCGGCGCCGAGCCGCACCCGGTCGAGCGTCAGCGCGGCGCTCGCGTGGTCCGCCATGGGAACCTCCTCTGCGACAGGCGTCTCTCAACACCCCGGAATCCGCCAGGTAAAGTTAGGCTTACCTTATCTAATGATCGCGCTTCCGTCCCCCGATCGGCCTCACCGAACGAGAGGGTTGGGCAGCGGCAGATAGCGGGCGTCGGCGCCGTCCGCGCCCGTCCAGCGCAGCAGCAGGTTCGTCTTGCCGGGCAGGGTGGGCGCGGTCAGCAGGGCGGCGGCCTCGGGAAGGTCGTGGCGGCCCAGCTCACGCCGTACGGCGGGCCAGGGGTCGAAGCCGGGGTGACGTTCGGCGAGCGCCGCCGCGACCTCCCACAGATGGTTCACCACCAGGCAGTACACCAGCCGCTCCCAGCCGGCCGCCCGCTCCACGTCCGGCAGCAGTTTCACGCCCTCGGCGTCCCGGAACAGGGCCCGCACAGGGGTGCCGTCGGCGTCCACGGCGACGAGCGTGTTCTGAAGATGCGCCTCGAGGACGACACCGTGGTCGGCGAAGGCCGTCAGCGCCGGGGGGACGACGACGGCCAGATAGGCCTCCCACCAGGCCGCCGGGTCCGCCGCGGCGGCCAACGGGTCGCCGTCGAAGCCCTCCACGAGTCCCGCGGCCAGCAGCGGGGTCGTGCCGGGCGGCAGAGCGTCCGCCAGCCCGTCGCGGACCAGGACCGCGAGCGCCTCGAAGGCGAACTCGGCGGTGCGGTAGCCGCGGTCGCTCAGCCAGACCGCCGGGCGGCGCACCGCGGGGCCGCCGCCCGCCGCGAAGGCCCGGACCGCCGCCTCGTCGGTCCGGCGCAGTTTCAGCAGGTCGTGCCGCCACAGCCGGCGGATGTCGTTGGTGATGCGGACGTCGAGGCTGAACTTCAGGCAGAGGTCCCGCTCGGGTGCGTAGACCGTCCGCACGGCGGCCGTCGGCCAGGCCTCGAAGTCGGTCGTGCCGAGCCGGACCAGGCGGCCGTCGGCGAAGGCCGGGGCGAGCTCGCGTCCGGCCAGGTCGAGCTGCCAGGGGTGGGCGGGCAGCAGCCGGTAGCCGGGCGGGGCCGTACCGAGGGCGTCCAGCGCGCAGGTGTCGCCCTCCTCGACGACCGCGTCCTCGCGCAGCCCCAGCAGGACCAGCGGAAAGCGGGCGTACGCCTCCGGGGCGTAGGGCAGCCAGCCGGCCGGCGGGCCGCCGCCGCGCGCCTTGGGGGCGGGATGGTGGGGGTGGCCGGTGAGGAGCGACTGCTCGGAGCGCAGATAGCCGCCGGGCGGCGGGGTGGCACGCGCGCGTGCGGTGAGCATCGCGGCCACCACGTCCCTGCTGTCGGTCATCTCGGCGGGCAGTTCGTGGTTGGCCAGCCCGGTGTGCCCGCGCAGCACCTCGGCGACCAGTTCGACGAGTGCGGTGTGACCGAGGCGGCGCCAGGCGCCCGCCGTGTACTCCTCGGGCTCGGCGGGCCGCCGGGTGCCGCGCACGCGCAGCAGCCGGCCGCTGCCGGGCGACCCGTCGCCGGGCAGCCGGTACACGAACCGGCCGTCGCCGCCCGGCGGGCGGGGCAGCGGTTCGGCGACCTCCCGCAACAGACAGTTGAGCAGCGGCGCGGCCGCGTAGGCGTCGGCGCGCTCGGCGACGCCGTCGGCGGACGCCGCGGCCTCGGCGGGCGGGGGGATGAGGTCCACGCGATCCACTGGTTCCCTGGTTCCCTACGGTTCTTCCGGGCGGAGACGATCAGTATCGCTGTCGTCACGGCCCCTCCGTGACGTCGTACCCGCACCCTCAGGAGCCCACCCGTGCACCGTCCCCCCACCGCCGAGGCCGAGCTGGCCACGGAACTGGCCGCCGTACGCCCCTCTCTCGGCCCGCGGTACACGGCCGCGCTGCCCGGGGCGAGGACGGCCGTGCTGACGCGGCTGTGGCGGGCGCTCGTCCATGAACCCCTGCCGTGGATCGCGCACCGCGAGGAGTCCGGCGGGGAGAGCCTCCTGCGGCTGCGCGACGGCCGTCGTCTGCACGGCCCGCGCGCGGATCCGTACGCGACCGCCGCCTATGTGACGGACGTACGGCTGGACGGCATGGCGTACGACGATCCCGCGCGGCTGATGACGGACCTGGCGGTGCCGCACGGGGCGGGCTTCGCCGGCGAACTCGGCCACAGTGTCGCGTCGTTGGCGTTGTCGCGGGCCGGGCAGGAACCCGACCTCGTCTCCTTGAAGGATCCTGGCGAGTGGCCGGTGCACGACTGGGAGTGGGAGCAGCGGGTGGTCGACGGGCATCCGTACCATCCCAACTGCCGTGCGCGGCCCGGCTTCTCGGTGGCCGAGCAGCTGGCGTACGGACCCGAGCACCGGCCCTCGGTGCGGCTGGGCCTGCTGCCGGTGCCGGTCGGTGAGTGCCTGGTGTCGGGCGAGTGGCCGCGGGAGCTGCGCGACGGGACGCGGCTGGTGATCCCGGTGCATCCGTGGCAGGCGGCGCACGTGCTCAAGCGGTCCTGCGATCAGGAGGTCGCCGCGTATCCGCTGATGTCGTTGCGCACCCTCGCCCTCCCCGACGGCCCGCACGTCAAGACCGCGCTGGGCACCCGGCTGACATCCTCCGTGCGGGACATCTCCGTCGGCTCCATCGCCGCCTCCGCGGCCCTCTCGGCGTTCGCGGAGACCCTCACTCCGCACACGTACGGCTTGCTGCACATGACCCGCACCCTCGGTGCGGCCACCGCGAACTCCCCCGATCTGGCGGCCGTGTTCCGGGAGTCGCCGCGCGTGTTCGGGGCGCCCGGCGAACACGTCGTCCCGGTCGCCGCCCTCGCCGGCACCGGACTGCCCGGCTCCCCTGCCTGGTTGGCGGAGTTCGCGCGTCTGGCGCTCACCGTCGGGCTGCGGCTGCTGGAGTTGGGCGTGGCGCTGGAGGCGCACGGCCAGAACCTGCTGGTCGTGCTGTCGGCGTCGGGCGCCCCGCTGCGACTGGTCTACCGCGACCTGGCCGACATCCGGGTCAGCCCGGCCCGACTGGCCCGGCACGGCATCCCGCTGCCGGACGAACTGCCCGAGCGGATCCGCACGGACGACGTGACCGCGCTGCGGCGCAAGCTGTTCGGCTCCCTGGTCGCGGGCGCGCTGGCCGGGACGGCGGGCAGCCGCCCGACCCTGCGGGCGGCCCTGGAGACGGCCGTACGGGATCTCCCGCGCTCGCCGGACCTCGTGGCGTTGTGCGAGGAACCCCTTCCGGCAAAGGCGCTGACGCTGATGCGGCTGTCGGAAGGGGTGCCCGGGGACCAGTGGGCCCCGTTGCCCAACCCGCTGACCGGGGACGTGCGTTGACCGAGCACGAACACTGACCGGGGACGAAGTCCGACCCGGATGTCGAAACCGGTTCCGCCGCCGTTTTGTGGCGGGACGCCTCTGATCAATAGGATCCGCCGATGATCAGAACACAACGGCTGGCGGCGGGCGTCTGCGCCCTGCTCGCCGCGCTCACGGCCGGGATCGCGTTCCCGGCCGGGGCGGTCGCCGACGAGACCACCGCCACCGCGCCCAAGGTCGACCTGGTCCTCGACGTCAGCGGTTCGATGCGGACGAAGGACATGGACGGCGGGACGCGGATGGCCGCGGCCAAGCAGGCGTTCAACGAGGTGCTGGACGCGACCCCGGAGAACGTTCTCCTGGGCATCCGCACCCTGGGCGCCAACTACCCGGGCGACGACCAGAAAACGGGCTGCAAGGACACCGCGCAGCTCTACCCGGTCGGCCCGCTGGACCGGACCGAGGCCAAGACCGCGGTGGCGACCCTGTCGCCGACCGGCTGGACGCCGATCGGTCCCGCCCTGCTGAAGGCGGCCGACGACCTCGACGGCGGCACCGGCTCCAAGCGCATCGTGCTGATCAGCGACGGCGAGGACACCTGCGCTCCGCTCGACCCGTGCGAGGTGGCCCGTGAGATCGCGGCGAAGGGCATCGGCCTGACGATCGACACGCTCGGCCTGGTGCCCAACGTCAAGATGCGTCAGCAGCTCAGCTGCATCGCCGAGGCGACCGGCGGCACCTACACCTCCGTGGAGCACACCGACGAACTCACCGACCGGGTCAACCAGTTGGTCGACCGGGCCGCCGACCCCGTGGTGACACCGGTCGCCACCGAGGGCGCGGCCTCGTGCTCCGCGGCCCCCGCCCTGAAGTCCGGGCTGTACACCGACCGCGAGGAGTTCGGGCAGGAGCGCTGGTACAAGGTCGACGTCGAGCCGGGCCAGGAGCTGCGCGCCTCGGTGAGCGTGTCGGCGGACCGGACCATGAACCCCGACTACGGGGTGCTGCTGCGGGCGGTCACGGTGCACGGCCGGGAGATCGTGCGCGGCGAGGCGGCCGGCAACGGCCGTACCGACGTCATCTCGACCGGTCTGCGCTACCCGAAGGCGGAGAGCGACGAGGACGAGGCGCCCGCCGAGACGGTGTGCGTGCAGGTGACCAACTCCTACTCGGCGGCCTCGGGGGTGAAGACCACGCCGGGCATGCCGCTGGAGCTGACCGTGGACGTGGTCGACGGCCCGTCGCAGGCGAGCGACGTGGCCTCCTTCGGCCTCGGGCGCGGCTGGTGGCTGCTGGGTGTCCTGGTGCTGTTCGGCTTCCTCGCGGGTGTGCTGTGGGGCTGGGTGTCCCGCTGGCGGGTCGCGGTCTGGAGGACCAACTGATGCGTATCACACGTGTGTTGAGTGGCGCCCTGCTGGCACTGGGCCCGGTGCTCGGGCTGGCGCTCGGCCCGGCGGCCGCACCGGCCGCGGCCGACTCCACCCCGTCGGCGAGCCCGTCCGACGACAGCTCCGCGCCGACCGAGGCGGGCACGTCGTTCCGTACGGCGACGGAGATCGACCAGGGGCAGACCGCGACGGCGAGCGGGTCCGCGGGTGACTACCTCTACTGGTCGTTCCCTGCCGACTCCGGACAACGCCCCACCGTCAAGGCGACGGTGAAGCTGCCGGAGACCCACACCACGCAGACCTGGCAGGTCGACGTGTACGACGGTCTGCGGCGCCGTCAGGCCTGCCAGTACGGCGCCCAGACGCGCACCGCCGGCCAGGGCACGGCCTCGGTGGAACTGGCCTGTGTGCTGCGCACGGTCCGCGCCTGGTCGGAGCCGTGGGCCGACGACCCGCTGCCGGGCACGTACTACGTCCGGTTGACGGCCCTCGACCTGAAGGCGGCCGACCTGGGTCTGCCGGTCAGCACCGAACTGCGGGTGGATTCCAAGGACATCGGGGGCGCCGCCGCCGTCGACGGCTCGCTGGCGAAGCCGCTGGTTCCGGGCATCGCCGTCACGTCCCAGGCGGAGGAGGACGATGCCGATGACTCGTCGGCCACGGCCGTGCTGTCGAGCATCGAGCCGGACGACGGCTGGGCGTCGGGCTGGTGGTCCGACCGCTGGGTGTGGACCGCGATCGGCGCGGTGCTGGCCGCTCTCGCCGGGATCGGCGGGTACACGCTGACCCGGGGGTCGGGACGGCCACGGCACGTACCGCCGGGCGCCTGACGGTTACTCGACAGCTCATCAGGAGGCCTGCCGCGTCACGCGGCGGGCCTTCTGTCATCCCGCCACCCCCGCCGTCCCGCCACCCCCGCCGTCCCACCGTCCCGCCGTCCCGCCACCCCGCCGTCCCGCCGTCCCGCCGTCCGTGACGCCCTCCCCTGCGCCCGCCCCTGTGCCCGCCCTCAGGCCTCCCGCAGCGCTTTGGCCAGGGTGCCGTCACCGCTGACCTCGATCCGCCCGGCCCGTACCGCGTCGAGCACGCCCGACCCACCCTGGGCGATGGCCGTGCAGGTGTCCGCGTCGAGGACGAGTCGCACGTCGGGCTCCCCGGGCGCGGGTCCGTCGCCGTACACCGGCCCGTCCTCCGCGCCGACGTACAGGTGGAAGACCCCTTCGTCGAGCCGGACTTCGACGAGCCCCGCGCCCCCGGCCGCCTCGTCGTCGAGCCCGCGCAGCAGGGGCAGCGCGAACCAGTGCGCACGGAGGGCGTCGGTGGGCCGCCGCTCACCGAGTTCGCCCTCTCCCCACTTCCCCAGGGCTTGGAGGACGGGCAGCAACTCCCGCCCGCGTCCGGTGAGTTCGTACACGTAGGCCGCGCCCGGCGGAGGCAGCCGGCGCCGGGTGGTCAGCCCGTCCCGCTCCATGTCCTTCAGCCGTGAGGCGAGCACGTCCGTGCTCACCCCCGGCAGATCGGCGTGCAGGTCCGTGTAACGGCGCGGGCCGGCGAGCAGCTCCCGGACGATCAGCAAGGTCCAGCGGTCGCCGACGGTGTCGAGCGCGCGGGCGGCGGAACAGTACTGGTCGTAGCTTCGGCGAGGTGACATGGCACGCAGTCTAGACATGTCGTTGGACTTTCCAAGCTGGAACTTGGTAAAACCAAGCAACACACAAACCGGAGGGGCGAGCGCGCATGGAGTTCCGGCAGTCGAACAAGCTGAGCGAGGTCTGTTACGAGATCCGCGGCCCGGTGATCGAGCAGGCCGACGCGCTGGAGGCGGCGGGCCACAGCGTGCTGCGCCTGAACACCGGCAACCCCGCGGCCTTCGGCTTCGAGGCGCCCGAGGAGATCCTCCAGGACATGATCAGGATGCTCCCCCGGGCGCACGGCTACACGGACTCGCGCGGCATCCTCTCGGCCCGCCGCGCCGTGGCCCAGCGCTACCAGGAGCGGGGCCTGGAGGTCGGCGTCGACGACGTCTTCCTCGGCAACGGCGTGTCGGAGCTGGTCTCGATGGCCGTACAGGCACTGATCGAGGACGGCGACGAGATCCTGATCCCGGCGCCCGACTTCCCCCTCTGGACGGCGGTCACCACCCTCGCCGGCGGCAAGGCGGTCCACTACCTCTGCGACGAGCAGGCCGAGTGGTACCCGGACCTGGACGACATGGCGTCCAAGATCACCGACCGCACCAAGGCCGTCGTCATCATCAACCCCAACAACCCCACCGGCGCGGTCTACCCGAAGGAGATCATCGAGGGCATCCTCGACCTGGCCCGCAGGCACGGTCTGATGGTCTTCGCCGACGAGATCTACGACCAGATCCTCTACGACGACGCCGTCCACCACTCGGCCGCCGCGCTCGCGCCCGACCTGGTGGTCCTGACCTTCTGCGGCCTGTCCAAGACCTACCGGGTGGCGGGTTTCCGCTCGGGCTGGCTCGTGGTGACCGGCCCCAGGCAGCACGCCAAGGACTACCTGGAGGGCCTCACCATGCTGGCCTCCATGCGCCTGTGCGCCAACGCGCCCGCCCAGTACGCCATCCAGGCGGCGCTCGGCGGCCGCCAGTCCATCCACGAGCTGACGGTGCCGGGCGGCAGGCTCTACGACCAGCGCGAGACGGCCTGGGAGAAGCTCAACGAGATCCCGGGCGTGTCGTGCGTGAAGCCCAAGGGCGCGCTGTACGCGTTCCCGCGCATCGACCCCAAGGTGCACCCGATCCACGACGACGAGAAGTTCGTCCTGGACCTGCTCCTGAGGGAGAAGATCCAGGTCGTCCAGGGCACCGGCTTCAACTGGCCCACCCCCGACCACTTCCGCATCCTGACCCTGCCGCACGCGGACGACCTGGAGGCGGCGATCGGCCGGATCGGGCGGTTCCTCAGCGGGTACCGGCAGTAGGCGGCGACGCCGCGGGTCCGCCGGACCGTTTCCTCCCGTACGCCGCCGATCGCTGACGTGCGCAGGCCCGGGTCCTGTGTCACGGTGCTCAGAGGCACGGCAGGAAGGGGCACGCGCGCGTGGGCGACCTGTTTCTCGTACGGCACGGGGAGACCGAATGGTCACGCTCGGGCCGGCACACCGGATCGACGGACGTCCCGCTCACCGAGCACGGCCGGGACGAGGCACGACGGCTGGTGCCGCTGATCCGTGCGCACCGGATCGAGGCCGCGTTCGTCAGCCCGGCGCAGCGGGCGCGGGAGACGGCGGAGCTGATCGGACTGCACGAGGTCCAGGTCGACGCCGATCTGCGGGAGTGGGACTACGGCGGCTACGAGGGCATCACGACGGCCGAGATCCAGCGGACGCGACCGGGCTGGTTCCTGTTCACGGACGGGGTCGCGCCCGGCCCGCCCGACCGTCCCGGGGAGACGGCCGAGCAGGTCGGCGAGCGGGCCGACCGGGTGCTGGCCCAGGTCGACGCGGCGCACGCCGCCGCCGAGGGAGGCGTGATGCTGGTGGCGCACGGGCACTTCCTGCGGGTGCTGACCGCCCGTCGGCTCGGACTGCCGGCGTCGGCCGGAGCGCTGTTCCAACTGGCGACGGGGACGCTGGGCCTGCTGGGCACGGAGCACGGGCGGCCGGTGATCGCCGCCTGGAATGTCAGACCCGGGCCGTAGCCTTCGACGAAGCCCCCGCCGGGGGCGGCACTCGAAGGGAGCACGCCGTGACACGACCGCCGACCGCCGCCCAGCGGCGTGTGATCGACGCCGCCGACCCGGTCACCGGGCGTCTGCGGGGCACGGAGACACAGCTGGCGGCGCTGGTGCGGCACGGGCTCGCCTTCCGGCACCCGCGCCCGCCGCACGACCACTTCCTGACACCGGCGGGGCATCGGACGCGAGAGGCGGTCCCGGCGCCCGAGGCCGCACCCGAAGCCGCTCCGGTAGGCGCTCCGGTAGGTGCTCCGCGGGCTGCTCCCGAGCCGCCGCCGGCGGACGCCGGGGTCTTCGCCGCGCGCGTCGGCGGCGAGGAGGACACCGGGCCGGCCGCCGCTTCCTCCCGGGCCCGCGAGGTGCAGAGCGCCTGGCAGGGCCTGCTCGAGCTGCGCCGGATGACCAATCGGGACGGAGGCACGGACCGGCCGTGCGGCTGGGAGCGCACCCACCTCGTGCGGGCCGCCGCGCTGGCCCTGGAGGCGGCCGGCCACCGGCCCGCCGGGCCGCGGGGCACCGACGGCTACCGGGTGCGGGCGACCCCGCAGCCCGAGGCGGTCGCCGTGCACGGACCGGACGACGCGACACTGCGGGTCTGCGCGGCCACCCTGGAGAAGGCCGGCTGGCAGGTCGGCGAGCACACCGATCCCCGCTCGAGAGCGCGCTATCTGCTGGCCTCCCCACGCCGGGTGTGAGGGACATGCCAAGATCGACGGGCAGGGCACCGACACCGAGAAAGCGAGAAGGGGACACCGTGAGCGAGCCGTTCTCCGTCCGGATCACCGTACGCGGATACGAGACCGACGTGCAGGGGCACCTCAACCAGAGCGTGTACATCAACTACGCGGAACACGCCCGCTGGTCACTGCTCCAGGCCGCGGGCATCACCCAGGCCGGCCTGCTCTCCAAGGGGGTGGGCCCGGTCGCCCTGGAGACGACCATCCGCTACCAGCGCGAACTGCTGGCGGGCGACGAGGTCGACGTGACCTGCGTCTTCGAGTGGGGCGGCGGCAAGACCTTCCGGATCCGGCAGACCATCCGCAAGGCGGACGGCACGGTGTCCGCCGAACTCACCTCGGTCGGCGGACTGCTGGACCTCGAGGAACGCCGGATGGTCGCCGACCCGACGGCCTACTTCAAGGAACTGGCCGCGGATCCGGGCCTGTTCGGGCTGTGATTCACACCGGCTCCGTCTCCCGCTCGGTGTCGTAGGCCGCCCGCGCCTCGGCGATATAGACCCTGTTGCGCTCGGCCCAGTTCGTCAGACGTTGCAGGGTCTCGTGCAACTCCTGTGCCACCGGGGTCAGTTCGTACTCGACCTTGGGCGGCACCGTCGGATGAACCGTGCGGGTGACAAGCCCGTCGCGCTCCAGGTTGCGCAGGGTGAGCGTCAGCATACGGCGGCTGATGCCCTCGATGCTGCGCTCCAGCTCCGTGAAACGGATGGGGCCGTGCGCCGCCGCGACGAGGATCTGCACGCTCCACTTGCCCGAGACCCTGTCAAGAACTTCTCGCACCGGGCAGGCGTGCGCGTTCACGACCTGCGAGGTAACACCGGTGTTCCCCTGGGACATCGAAGTGCCTCCTTATGCCGTTCTCCATGGTTATCCACGATGGTCCCCGTTACAAGTCGTGCACCAAGGGTTCCCCTGGAGAATGTGGAGGCCACGCCGCCATGACGGCCATCGCCGAGTCCCCGACATCGCCACCGACGCCGACGCCGACACACCCATCGGCATTCAAACGAACGTACTCCCGCTGGGCGTCCCTCGTCGTCCTGTGCGCGGGAACCCTGATGACGATCCTCGACGGCAACATCGTCACCGTGGCGATGCCCGCCATCCAGAGCGACCTCGGGTTCAGCGGCCCGGGTCTGGCCTGGGTCGTCAACGCCTACCTCATCCCCTTCGGCGGTCTGCTCCTGCTGGTCGGCCGGCTCGGCGACCTGGTGGGACGCAAGCGGATGTTCACGGCGGGCCTCGCGGTGTTCACCGCGGCGTCCGTGCTGTGCGGGGTCGCCGACAGCCAGGGGATGCTCGTCGCGGCGCGTGCCCTACAGGGGGTCGGCGGGGCGATGACCTCGGCGGTGGTCCTGGGCATGCTCGTGACGCTCTTCCCCGAGCCGCGTGAACAGGCCCGCGCCATCGCGGTGTTCAGCGCGGTCGGCGCTGCGGGCGGCGCGCTGGGCACGTTCCTGGGCGGGGCGCTCACCCAACTCGTCAACTGGCACTGGATCTTCCTCATCAACCTGCCGATCGGCATCGTGGCCTGGCTCGCGGCCGTCCGCGTCCTCGCGCCGGAGAACGGCGCCGGGCTCGGCAAGGGCGCCGACTATCCGGGCGCGGCCCTGGTCACGAGCGCGCTCATGCTGACCGTGTACGTCATCGTCGGCGCCGGCGACCGCGACGGTACCGCCACCGCGCTCCTGGCCCTGCTCGCCGCGGCCCTGTTCACGGGGTTCGTCCTGCGCCAGGCCCGGGCCGCGCGCCCGCTGCTGCGTCTGCGGCTGTTCGGCTCCCGGCTGCTCAGCGGGGCGAACGCCGTCCAGGTGCTGATGATCGCGACGATGTACGGCTTCCAGTTCATCGGCGCGCTGTATGTGCAACGCGTCCTCGGGTACAGCGAGTTGGCGACCGGTACGGCGTTCCTGCCCGCGCCGGTCGCGATCGGTCTGCTGATGCTGGTCCTGTCCGCACGGACCATCGGCCGCTTCGGCCCGTACCGCGTCCTGCTGGCCGGTCTGGTGCTGATCACCGCCGGAATGGCGCTGCTGAGCCGCGCACCGGCCGACGGCTCCTACGCCGCCGACTTCCTCCCGCCCATGCTGCTGATGGCCGCCGGTTTCGCCGCCGCGATGCCCGCACTGACCGGACTGGCCATGTCGGGAGCCCGGGAGGAGGACGGCGGCCTGGCCTCCGGTCTCTTCAACACCACACAGGTGGTGGGCGGTTCACTCGGCCTCGCGGTCCTGTCGACCCTGGCCGCGAGCCACACGGACGACCTGCTGGGCGAGGGCACACATCTGCTGCCGGCCACAGCAGAGGGCTACCAGCTGGCGTTCCGAGTGGCTTCGCTGATCGCGCTGACAGCCCTGGCACTAGCAACAGCAACCCTCCGAACGAGCCACCAGGAGAGAGACGAGGCTGAGAGGGACGGGGGCTGAGAGGGACGGGGGCCGCGGGGGGCCGAGGGGGCGGAGACCCAACGGAGCGAAGGCCCAGCGCAGCAAAGGCCCAGCGAGGCGGACACAGACCGGGGGCAGAGGCCCACCGGGGCGAAGGCTCAGCGAGGCGGGCGCCCGGCCGTAGCAAAGACCCCCCGGGGCGGGCGGCGGTGCTAAGACCCAGCAAGGCGGGCGGCGTGGCGGGGCAGAGGCCCAGCGCAGCAATGCCCCAGCGAGGCGGGCGGCCGGCAGGGCGAAGACCCAGCAAGGCGGGGGCGGACCGGGGCGAGGCCCAGCGCAGCAATGCCCCAGCGAGGCGGGCGGCCGGCAGGGCAAAGACCCAGCAAGGCGGGGGCGGACCGGGGCGAGGCCCAGCGCAGCAATGCCCCAGCGAGGCGGGCGGCCGGCAGGGCGAAGACCCAGCAAGGCGGGGGCGGACCGGGGCGAGGCCCAGCGCAGCAATGCCCCAGCGAGGCGGGCGGCCGGCAGGGCAAAGACCCAGCAAGGCGGGGGCGGACCGGGGCGAGGCCCAGCGCAGCAATGCCCCAGCGAGGCGGGCGGTCGGCAGGGCGAAGACCCAGCAAGGCGGGCGGCGGGGCGGGGGCACAGTGGGGCGGGTCGGCGGCCGGGCGGGGAGCCCGGTCGCTTGGGCGCCCCGCTCTCTCATGCCGTGTCGAAGGCCTCCCGGTGGTCCCGCGCCCATGCGCGATACGTCCGCGCCGGACGACCCAGCAGTTCCCGCACGTCCTCGGTGACGACGGCGTTCCCGCCTCGGCGGACGTACGCGGAGCCCCGCGCGATTCCGTCCGCGACGGCCTCGTCCTGCCCCCAGCCGAGAAGGTGCTCGCGCACCTCGTCCGGGGCGAGGTCGTGTGTCGTCACCGGCCGGCCGAGGACATCCGCGAGTACGGCGGCCTGGCCGGGGACGCTGATGGTCTCGGGTCCGGTCAGCGTGTACGTCCGCCCCACCCACCGCTCGTCGAGAAGGACCGCGGCCGCCGCCTCGGACACGTCCCGCGGGTCGACGACGCCCTGGAGCCCGTCGCCGCTCAGGTTCGGCACCGGCTCGCCGGCGCCGATCGACCGCGCCCAGCCGAGCGTGTTCGAGGCGAAGGAGGAGGGCCGGAGCACCACCCACTGTGCCCCGCTCTCCCGGACGGCCCGCTCGCCGGCGACATGCCACTCCCCACTCGGGCCCACCTCGGGATCCCCGGTGGCGATCGCTGACAGCTTGACCAGCCGCCCCACGCCCGCGGCCCGCGCCGCCGCCACCAGGACGCCGTCGTGCTGCACGGACGGTCCGGGCAGCCCCACCAGGAAGGCTGCCGTCACTCCCGACATCGCCGCCTCCAGGGAGGACCGGTCGAGATAGTCCCCACGTGCCACCTCGACCTCCGAAGGCACCCGCGCCCTCGCCGGGTCGCGGGTCAGGGCCCGCACCTTCTCGCCGCGCGCGGCCAGGTGTCGTACGAGTTCGCTGCCGATGGTGCCCGTGGCACCGGTCACAAGAATCATGTCGACCACGCTGACGTCCGCCCCGGCCGCGTCTCTAGGAAATTCCGGCACGCTTCGGCCGCCCGGAGGAACCCGGGACGCGCTTACCGTGGAGGCGTGACGAACAGCCCCACGGTTCCGGCAGATCCGCCGCCCCCGTCCGAGCGGGCCCTGCCCGTCCCCTCCGCGTTGCGCCCCTGGTTCACCGGCATCGGGGCGGTCACGGTCGACGGCCCCTTCGACGACGCCTTCGCGCACGTGCCGGACACGGACACGAAGGTGGTCGTCCGGGAGGAGGCGAACGGGCGCCGCGACACCCTGGTGGTGGGCCCGCGCACCCGTGCCTCGTACCACACGGACCAGCACAAGCGATCGGTGTCATGTGTCCAACTGCGCCTGGAGCCAGGGGCGGTGGGCCCGCTGTTCGGCGTTCCGGCGGTGGACCTCGTCGGCCGGGTGGTCCCGCTCGGCGACCTGCCGGCCGGCACGGCCCGGCGCCTCGCCCGCGAGCTGACCGGGGTCGAGCGGGACGGGATCACGGCACGTCTGGCGGACCTGCTCCCGCCCGCCGGGGACGGCTCGCGCGAACGGCTGTTGCGGGCCGCCGTCGACGCCCTGTCCACCCGCCCGTACCGCACCCCCTCCGCCGTGCGCGACGTGGCCCGGGAACTCGCCGTCAGCGAGCGCCAGTTGCGCAACCTGTTCGCCGAGGGCGTGGGCGTCTCCCCCAAGCACTACGCCCGTATCGACCGGCTGCGCCACATCCTCACGCACGCGGCATCCGCCCCGTGGGCCGAGCTCGCCGCCGCCACCGGCTACTACGACCAGTCGCACATGACGGCCGACTTCCGCACCCTGATGGGTGTCCCGCCACAGGCGTTCTTCACCGGGCGGCTGCCCCGGGCCACCCCCTGCCAGACGCTCCGGCAGCGCTGAATTCGGATGCGGGGAGCCGTGCGGACCTGCGATGCTCCGGTCCCATGTCCGCACGACGCGTGAAACCCAGCCTCTACATCTCCGTCGACGTCGAGGCGGACGGCCCGATCCCGGGACCGTACTCGTTGCTGAGCCTGGGCGCGGCGGTCGCGGGGCGGCAGGACGCCGACGGGTTCACCGCGGCCGACGCCACCCGGCAGACCTTCTACTGTGAACTGCGGCCGATCAGCGACGAGTTCGTCCCCGAGGCGCTGGTCGTGAGCGGGCTCGACCGGGATCGTCTGGTCGTGGAGGGTCTCGAACCCGCCCTGGCGCTGGCCCGGTTCACCCGCTGGGTGCGCGAGGTGAGCGGCGACGCGCAGCCGGTGATGTGCGGCTATCCGGCGTCGTACGACTGGACGTTCCTGTACTGGTACCTGATCCGCTTCACCGGCGAGAGCCCCTTCGGGCACTCCGGCTGCCTCGACATGAAGACGCTGTACGCCACCAAGGCGGGGCTGCCGCTGCGGGCGGTGGCGAAGCGGACGATGCCGGCCCACCTGCTGTCGAGGCGTCCTCACACGCACCACGCGCTGGACGACGCCGTCGAGCAGGCCGAGTTGCTCGCGAACCTCATGGCGTGGCCGGGGCCCGGGACGCCCCGGTGATCTCCTCCCCCGCCTCCATCGGGTGGGTCACGTCCGCCGCGTTCCGCCCCTGGCCGACGTGGTTGAAGACCAGGTTGAGCAGGACGGCGGCCAGGCAGCCCGTGGAGATGCCCGAGTCCAGGACGATCTTCGCCGTCTCCGGGAAGGCGTGGTAGAACTCCGGCGCGGTGATCGGGATGATGCCGACGGCCAGGGAGACGGCGACGATCAGGACGTTGTTGTCCTTCTCCAGGCCGGCCCGGACCAGGGTCTGGATGCCGCTGGCGGCGACCGACCCGAACAGGACGACGCCGGCGCCGCCGAGGACCGGACGGGGTACGACGGCGATGAGCGAGGCGGCCATCGGACACAGGCCCATCAGGACGAGGAAGCCGCCGCCGGTGGCGACGACATAGCGGCTGCGGATCCTCGTCATCGCGACAAGCCCGATGTTCTGGGCGAAGGCGCTGCACATGAAGCCGTTGAAGACGGGGCTGAGCGCAGAGCCCAGGGTGTCGGCGCGCAGGCCGGCCGCGATGGTCCGCTCGTCCGCCGGGCGTTCGACGATCTCGCCCAACGCCAGCATGTCCGCGGTGGATTCGGTCATCGAGACCACCATCACCACGCACATCGACAGGATCGCCGCGAGCTGGAACTGCGGGGCGCCGAAGTGGAACGGGGTGGGGAAGCCGATGACGTCCGCGTCGGCCACCGGGCCGAAGTCCGTGACGCCGAAGGGGATCGCGACGAGCGTGCCGGCGAGCAGCCCGAGCAGTACGGCGATCTGCTTGACGAAGCCGCGCGTGAAGCGGCGCAGGAGCAACACGATCAGGAGGGTCGCCGCCGCCAGGCCCAGGTTCGTCGTCGAACCGTAGTCCGCTGCCGCGGGGTCGGGACCCTGCGCCCAGCCGAAGGCGACGGGGAGCAGGGAGACGCCGATCAGGGTGATCACCGTCCCGGTGACGACCGGCGGGAAGAAGCGGACCGCCTTGCAGAAGACGGGCGCGGCCAGAAAGCCCAGCAGACCGGCGACGATCACCGCGCCGAAGATGACGGGCAGGGCGTCCCGCTTGTCGTCGGTGGAGGCCACGATCGCCGTCATGGGGGCGACCCCGGCGAAGGTGACACCGTTGACGAAGGGAAGGCGGGCGCCGATCTTCCAGACGCCCAGCGTCTGGAGGAAGGTGGCGAGACCGGCCGTGAACAGGCAGGCGCCGGTGAGGAAGGTGAGTTCGGTACCGGTGAGGCCTACGGCCGCGCCGACGATCAGGGGCGGGGCGACGACTCCCGCGTACATGGCGGCCACGTGCTGGAGGCCGCTCGTCGCCATTCTCAGTGCGGGAAGTTTCTCGTCGACGGGGTGGTCGACTGCATGCGGGGACACGGCGGCTCTCCTCCGGTCGGGTACACGTCGGCTCTGACGCGGGTGTCAGGGAGGTGGTGCGGCGGTGCTGGAAGTACCTGGAAACGGTAAGTACCCGAAAACGGGAGGTACTTGGAAACGGGAGGTACTTGGAAACGGGGACGGTGGGGAACCGTTCCGGGGCACGCGCGTTCCACGCGCGCCCCGGCCACGGCTACCGGTCGAGGGCCGTCCCCCTCGACCGGAGTTCGGTGCCCGCAGGGACCGAGTCCCTTACGGAGAGCAGGCGGGTTCAGCCCTGTGCGGCGATGCGCGCCAGTCGCTGCGCCTCTTCCCGCGTCGAACGGGCGATCGCGTCCTCGTCGGCGTGCAACAGTCGTCCGTCCTGCACGATCTGACGGCCGTTCACGAAGGAGGCGGTGACGGGGGCGGCCGCGCCGAAGACCAGGGCGGTCACCGGGTCGGCGATGGAGGCGTGGGCGAGGGTGTCCAGCTTCCACAGCACGAGGTCCGCCAGCTTGCCCGGCTCCAGGGAGCCGATCTGCGAGGCGCGGCCCAGGACCTGGGCGCCGCCGTAGGTGCCGAGCCGCAGCGCCTGACGGGCGTTCAGGGCGGCCTCGCGGTGGGCGCCGAGGCGGTTGATGAGCAGGGCGTTGCGCAGCTCGGTGTGGAGTTCGCCGGACTCGTTGGAGGCCGTGCCGTCGACGCCGAGGCCGACCGGGACGCCGGCCTTCAGCATGTCGGGGACCCGGGCGATACCGGCCGCCAGCCGGGCGTTGGAGGAGGGGCAGTGGGCGACGCCCGTGCCCGTCCGGGCGAAGGCGTCGATGTCGGAGTCGTTCATGTGGACGCAGTGCGCCATCCACACGTCCTCGCCGAGCCAGCCGGTGGACTCGAAGTAGTCGGTCGGGCCCATGCCGAACAGCTCGTGGCAGAACTTCTCCTCCTCGACCGTCTCCGAGCCGTGGGTGTGCAGACGCACACCGAGCCGACGGGCCAACTCGGCGCCCTGCCGCATCAGTTCGGTGGAGACGGAGAAGGGCGAGCAGGGAGCGACGGCGACCTGGGTCATCGCGTCGAAGGAGGCGTCATGGTGCTGTGCGACGGTCTCCTCGGTGGCGGCGAGCGCGCCCTCCAGGGTCTCGACGGCGAAGTCCGGGGGCAGACCGCCGTCCTTCTCGCTGCGGTCCATGGAACCGCGGGCGAGGGTGAAGCGGACGCCCATGTCGCGGGCGGCGCCGATGATCGCGCCGGACAGGTCGCCGGAGCCCCTCGGGAAGACGTAGTGGTGGTCCATGGCGGTGGTGACGCCGCCGCGGGCCATCATCGCCAGGGAGCCCTGGGCGGCCGCGCGGACCATCTGCTCGTCGATGCGCGCCCAGGTGGGGTAGAGGGCGACGAGCCAGTCGAAGAGGTTGTGGTCGGTCGCCAGGCCCCGGGTGATCCACTGGTAGAAGTGGTGGTGGGTGTTGACCAGGCCCGGGGTGACCAGGTGCCCGGTGGCGTCGATGCGGCGCTCGACGTTCTCCAGGCCGTCCGGGGCCCTGCCCGCGCCGAGCGACTCGATCCGGTTGCCGGCGAGCACGACGTGACCGTTTGCGTACTCGGTGTCCCGAGCGTCGACGGTCGCGATCGAACAGTTCTCGATGACGGTGCGCCGATCTGCTGCCATGGTGTCGTCCTTTTCACTCAGTGGACTCTGGTGGAGAGGGCACGGCAGGACCCTGGAAGTTTGAGTGCCGTGACCGGTGAGGCGCGGGCTCGCCGGCCACGGGTGCCGAAAAAGGGGGCTGATCAGAGGGGACTGCTCAGAGGGGGCTGCTCAGAGGTTGGTGAGGTCCACCGGGATCTTCGCCTCGCAGCCGTCCCGCAGAACAGTGGCCTCGATCAGGCCGTAGGGACGGTCGGCGGCGTAGTAGACGGCTCCGTCGGCGGTGTCGTTCTTCAGTCCGAACGGCTTCAGGTCCACCAGGAAGTGGTGCTTGTTGGGAAGCGAGAAGCGGACCTCGTCGATCTCGCCCCGGTGGTCGATGATCCGCGCGCCCATGGCGTACAGGGTCTGCTGGAGGGAGAGGGAGTACGTCTCCGCGAAGGCCAGCAGCATGTGCCGCTTGACCTGGGCGTACGACTCCTCCCAGTCCGGCGCCTGCTGGGCGTCGTCGGACCAGTTGAAGCGCCAGCGGCTGGACACCTCGGTCGCCAGGATGCGGTCGTACGCCTCGGGCAGGGTCGTGTACTCGTCCTTGACGTAGCCCCAGAACTCGGAGTTCGTCGAGTTCATGACGGTCAGGTCCTTGAGCCCGGAGACGACCTCCCAGGAGGAGCCGTCGTAGGTGATCTGGGCGAGGCGGGTCTCCTGGCCCTGGCGGACGAAGGAGTGTTCGTCCTCGCCGGGCGTCTCGATCCGCTCCCAGCTGTACTCCTCGATGCGGATCCGCGCGGTCCTGATCGGTTCCTGCGAGGTCACGAAGTGACGGGCGAGGTGGATGCCGAACTGCTCGGCGGACTCGATGCCGTGCTCCTTGGCGAACGCGAACACCGTGTTCTTGGTGGTGTCGGTCGGCAGGACGTTGGCGTTCGAGCCGGAGTAGTGGACCTCGTCCATGTCGCCGCTCAGCGACACGGACACGTTGAGGTCCTTGATGTGGTGGGTGGTGCCGTCCCGCGTGATCTTGACGACTCGGTTCTCGGCCTTGCCGTACTGGTTCTGTCCCAGATAGGTGGGCATCTAGCTAGCTCCCTCGGTAAACGGAGTAGCCGAACGGGTTGAGCAGCAGCGGTACGTGGTAGTGCTCGCCGGGCACGACGGCGAAGGTGATCGCCACCTCCGGGAAGAACACTTCTGTGGCACCGCTGTCCCGATTCGCGGGGGCGTCCTGCTGCGCATCGGCTTGCTTCTTCTCGGATCGCTCGAAATACGCCTCCACGGCGAAGTCGAGCCGTACATGGGTGGTCCCCTCCGGCAGCACCGGCAGGTCCCTGCACCGGCCGTCCGCGTCGGTCGCGGAACCGCCGAGCGCCCGCCAGTCTCCCCCTTGCCCGTGCCGGGCACCCCGGCCCGAGCGGGCGGAGAGGTGGACGGCGACTCCCGCGGCGGGTCGGCCGACGGAGGTGTCCAGGATGTGGGTGGACACCGATGCGGTGCTGCTGGTGCTCATGGGGGGTCTCAGTCCTCTTCGACGAGTCGGGCGAGGCGGATACGGTTGATCTTGCCCAGTTCGACGCGGACGATCTCCCGTTCCTGCTCCGGCGCGTTGCCGATCCGCTCCTTGACCGCGTCGCGCATCTGCTCGCCGGTGCGACCGGTGGCGCAGATCAGGAAGACATGGCCGAACTTCTCCTGGTAGGCCAGGTTCAGTTCGAGCATCTCGGCCTTGAGCTCCGCGGAGGCGCCGGCCATGCCGCGCTGTTCGCGGGCCGAGGTCGGGTCGCCGGGCTTCGGGCGGCCGATCGGCGGGTGCCCGGCCATCGCCTCCGCCAGGTCCGTGACGGTCAGGTCGGCCATGGCGGTGTCACTGACGGTGTACAGGTCGGCGACGGTGGCGTAGGGGCGGGCCGCGAGCAGTCGGGTGGCCCACGCCGTGGAGGCGCACGCCTCATGGAGCGCGGCGCGGGCCACGGACTCCTCGAGGTCGTTGAACCGGGCCAGGCCCGGGGGTGGGGAAGTCGAAGTCACGGGAGCCTCCGTGGCCGCGAGACGGCCTTCGTGCTTGAGCGGGCTGCGGCCAGCTAACGCCTGTCCGCGACATCACGTCAACACTTTGTTGAAAATTCCGGGTAACGAAACCCTGCCGTCCCCCAACGGCCGACCATCCGTCCCCCATCAGCCGGCCATCCGCCCTCGATCGACCTCGGAGACCCCCCGGCAGACCGCTCAGGCCCCTTTCTCCCGGTTGAGGTAGTTGTAGACCGTGAAGCGGCTCACCCCGAGCGCGCTCGCCACGGTCTCCACGCCGTGCCGTACGGAGAAGGCGCCACGCGCCTCGAGTATCCGTACGACCTCCTGCTTGGCCTTGCGGTCCAGGTCGGCGAGCGGTCTGCCCTTCCTGCGCTCCATGGCGGCGAGGATGTGATCGAGGGAGTCGGCGAGCTGGGGCAGGCGCACCGCGACGGCGTCGACACCCTCCCAGGCCAGGACCACGTCGTCGGCGCCGGCCTCGTCCGGCGGGATCATCTCCCCGCCCATCGCGTCGACCAGCGGCTTCACGGCCGCGATGAAGGCCTCGTCACCGGAGGTGCTCACACGCCCTCCCCGACGGCGTCGGCGTCCGCGTCCCGGTCCGCGTCCCCGATGACGTTGACCTGGAGCGAGATGCGGGTGGCGCCCGCGCCGAGGGACTTGCGCAGCAGGGCGTCCACGGCGACGAGCACGGCGTCGGCGGCCCCCTCCGCCGTGTTGCCGAACGGCCCGACGTCCACCGTGTCCAGGTCGGCCGCCTCGATCACCTCACGGGCGACCAGCGCATGCGCGGGTGCCTCGTCGAGGTCGAAGGGCTCGGTGGTGAACTCCACTTTCAGTCGCATCGCGCCCTACACCTCTCTGAACGGGACCGGACCGTCGGCGCCCGGACCCCGACTTTAACGGACCGGACGGACGATCACCCGGGACTCGGGATTCCACCTCAGCCGGGCTTCGGCGCCCCCTCATCCCCTTGACAAGCCGCCCGACCGAACGGCAATCTTCCAATAAGCAGAAAACAACTTCCGCAATACGGAAACACTCGACACGGAAGGGAGCGCGGAACCCCTATGGGATTCGAAGACCGGCGCTTCAACGTCAACCTGTCGATCCTCTTCACGGAACTCCCGCTCCTGGAGCGCCCCGCGGCCGCCGCCGCGGCCGGCTTCACCGCGGTCGAGCTGTGGTGGCCCTGGATCGACTCCCCCACCCCCGAGCCGTCCGAGCTCGACGCCCTGAAGAGGGCGATCGAGGACGCGGGCGTACAGCTCACGGGCCTCAACTTCTACGCCGGACGGCTCCCGGGCCCCGACCGCGGCGCCCTGTCGCTGCCCGGCGAGGAGTCGGAGCGTTTCCGCGCCAACATCGACGTGGCCGCCGACTTCGCGCAGTCCCTGGGCTGCCGCGCGCTCAACGCGCTGTACGGCAACCGCCTCGACGGCGTGGACCCGGCCGAGCAGGACACCCTGGCACTGGAGAACCTGGTCCTCGCGGCCCGGGCCGCGCACCGGATCGGCGCGATCCTGCTCGTCGAGGCGCTGAACCGGCCCGAGTCGCCCCGTTACCCGCTGGTCAGCGCGCCGGCCGCGATCGGGATCGTCGACAAGGTCAACGACGCCACGGGGCTCGGCAACGCGAAGTTCCTGATGGACCTGTACCACCTGTCGATGAACGGCGAGGACCTGCCGTCGGTGATCGAGCGCTACGCGTCGCGGACCGGCCATGTGCAGATCGCCGACAACCCGGGCCGTGGCGCGCCGGGCACCGGCTCGCTCCCCCTCGAGGACCTCCTCGACCGGCTGAGCAAGGCCGGATACGACGGCTGGGTCGGCCTCGAGTACAAGCCGGGCGACCGTCCGAGCGCCGAGGCCTTCGACTGGCTGCCCCGCTGATCCCCCGTACCGAGAGGCACCCCCGATGAGCAACGCACTTCCCGCACTTCCCAAGATCGCCTGGATCGGCCTCGGCATCATGGGCTCGCCCATGTCCGAGAACCTCGTCAAGGCGGGATACGACGTCACCGGCTTCACCCTGGAGCAGGACAAGCTGGACCGGCTGACCGCCGCGGGCGGCAGCGCCGCGGGGTCCATCGCCGAGGCGGTGCGCGACGCCGACGTCGTGATCACCATGGTGCCCGCCTCACCGCAGGTCGAGGCCATCGCCTACGGCCCCGACGGCATCCTGGAGAACGCGCGGTCCGGGGCGCTTCTGATCGACATGTCCTCGATCACCCCGCAGACCTCGATCGACCTGGCCCGGGCGGCGAAGGACAAGGGCATCCGGGTGCTCGACGCCCCGGTGTCCGGGGGCGAGGCCGGTGCCGTGGAGGCCGTGCTGTCCATCATGGTCGGCGGCGAGCAGGCCGACTTCGACGAGGCGGAGCCCCTCTTCGAGGCGCTCGGCAGGACCATCGTGCTGTGCGGTCCGCACGGCTCGGGCCAGACCGTGAAGGCCGCCAACCAGCTGATCGTCGCCGTGAACATCCAGGCGTGCGCCGAGGCCGTGGTCTTCCTCGAGAAGTCGGGCGTGGACCTGAAGGCGGCGCTGGACGTCCTGGGCGGCGGGCTCGCCGGCTCGACCGTGCTGGCCCGGAAGAAGGACAACTTCCTCACCCGCGACTTCAAGCCGGGCTTCCGGATCGACCTGCACCACAAGGACATGGGCATCGTCACGGACGCCGCCCGCAACGTCGGCGCGGCCCTGCCCGTCGGCGCGGTGGTCGCCCAGCTGGTCGCGAGCCTGCGCGCGCAGGGCGACGGCGGACTGGACCACTCGGCCCTGCTGCGGGCCGTCGAGCGCCTGTCGGGCGCGCGACTCTGAGACTTCCGGGCGGCGGTGTCGCTGACATCTGTCCTGTCGCGCCCAGGCGGCGACGCCGCCCGGAAACCGTTTCCAGCAACCTGTTGACGTCCGGTTCGCACGACACCGCCGGGCGGCGACCGAACACCAGGCTCGCGTACAGGTCCTGACGGCACGTCATGACTTCGTACGCGCGGCCCGTGACCGTACCGTGCGGCCCGGATGAGGGGTGGCCGCCGGACACGGGTGCGGGCAGGGCGAGGACCGCGGCGGCGTGCGAGCCAGTGCGGTGGTGAAGGAACGGGGCCCGCTTCTCGACCTGAGGGAAGCCCGCTCCCGGCTCCGTCGCAACCCGCCGCGGTCCCTGCCCCCACCGCCCCACCTCGACCACACCGCACCCCACTCCCGAAAGCTCCGTCCGGCGGCGCGAACGTCCTGTCGCGCCCGGCCTCGCGCCGTCGGACGGCCACCCGTGCCCCAGCGCTCCCCCGTCAGCAGGACCGACGAGGGAGCGCTGCGCGTTGCCCTGTGGACAAGGGCGTCGGTCTGGATATGAATACGAATATGAACGATTCACCGCAATATCCGCACATCGTGGTCCACCCTCCGGCGCTGGACGGGTCCCGGCGGGTCACCTCGGGTGATGCCGTTCTCGGGGTCGCCTCCCATCTCGACGACGTCGTCGAGATCCTCCGTCTGGCCGACCTGGACCGGATCGAGGTGGAGGAGAGCGACCTCATCGAGTGGCAGGGCGGCGGCCCCGACGACTGGCCGGGACTGTCGGAGGAGCACGGGCGCCGGCACGAGGAATAGGCCTCGCCCCGGGCTGCGCGGGAGGCGCCCGCCAAACCTCAAATCAACCTCTGAACTCTGTTCAAGAGGCTTCAACCACCCACGGGCATGGGCACATTGTGGTCACGCGGGGCCCGCCGACACGGGGGCGGCGGGCCTCGTTCCGGGGGTGAGGACATGAGCGGTGGTACGTCGGTCCGGCTGGAGCCGTACGAGGTCGCGCTGCTGCGGGGCGGTCCGCGGGCGGCGGTCACGGTGGCCGCGCTCGCCCTTCAACTGAGGGGGCTGGTCGACGCGGGCCGGCCGGGCAGGATCCGGGCGACCGGGGCGTCGGGGGCGACCGGGGCGACCGGGGCGTCGGGGGCGACCGGGGCGTCGGGGGCACTGCCGGCCGAGGACGCGGGAGACGGTCGGCCCGCTTTGGACGCCCTGCCTGCCCTGCCCGTCTTGCCCGAGGTGCTCTACGCGTCGCTTCAACGGCCTGCGAGCATCGCGGAGTTGGAGGCCCGGCCGGATGTACGTCAGGCACTGTCCGGGCTGCGGGCCGGGCTGGTGGCGGCCGGGATGCTGCGCTCCCTTCCGCCGCGCCGGACCCGCGCCGCTCGACGCGCTCTGCGCGCCCTGCGGGGCGGGCATCCCCTGCCGGCCGGCAGGAAAGGGCTGTCGACGGACGACGTCCTGATGGCGGTGGCCCTGTACGGCGAATCCGCCCTGAGTGTTCTGGCAGCGCGCTTCGCTCTGCGGGCAGGTCTGATCGCCCGGGCCGAGGTGGCGGACAAGGGGTTCCACCGACGCTCACCGCGGGGCGGCGGCACGGGCGGGGTGATGTACAGCTGCGGCGGTGGGGGCGGCGGCGGCTCGGACTGAGCCCCCTCCCGGCCCAGAAACAGGATCAGAAATCGCCTACCGGACTTGCGCACGGCAACGCTTTCGGAAAACGCGTACGGAAGACAGCGGAAAGGGGCGGCCCATCCCCCGGATGGGCCGCCCCTTCACGACGACGAGCCTCGGGATCAGACCCTCGGCATCAGAGCTTCGGCACCAGAGCTTCGGCATCGGCCGTTCAACCGGCATCAGGCGTTCGGCCTCGGACCTTCAGCGTCCTGATCGATGTCGGCGCATGCCCCGGCTCGGTGGCGAGTTCCTCGAACTCCACCACGTTGCCGATGTCGTTGGTGACGCTCATCGAGATGTTGGTGACGCGCTCCAGGATCGCCTCCACGACGACCGGCACCCGGAACTCGGCGGCCAGCTTCTTGGCCTGCTCGAAAGCGGCCCCCAACTCGGCGGGGTCCGTCACCCGGATCGCCTTGCAGCCGAGGCCCTCGGCGACCTTGACATGATCGACGCCGTACACGCCCAGCTCGGGCGAGTTGATGTTCTCGAACTCCAGCTTGACCTGGAAGTCGATGTCGAACGCCCGCTGCGCCTGCCGGATCAGCCCCAGGTAGGAGTTGTTGACGAGGACATGGACGTAAGGGATCTTGTGCTGCGCGCCGACCGCCAGCTCCTCGATCATGAACTGGAAGTCGTAGTCCCCGGAGAGGGCGACGACCTGCGCCTCCGGGTCGGCCTTCGCCACGCCCAGCGCCGCCGGGATCGTCCAGCCGAGGGGCCCCGCCTGGCCGCAGTTGATCCAGTGGCGCGGCCGGTAGACGTGCAGCATCTGGGCGCCGGCGATCTGCGAGAGACCGATGGTGGTGACATACCGGGTCTCCGGGCCGAAGACCTTGTTCATCTCCTCGTAGACGCGCTGCGGTTTGATCGGGATGTCGTCGAAGTGCGTACGGCGCTGGAGAGTCGCCTTCTTCTCCTGCGCGGCGGCCGCCCACGCGGAACGGTCGGGAAGCGCGCCCGCCGCCCTCGACTCCCTCGCCGCCTCGACGAAGAGCTCCAGAGCCGCCTTCGCGTCCGAGGCGATCCCGTAGTCCGGAGCGAAGATCTTGCCGATCTGGGTGGGCTCGACGTCGACGTGGACGAAGGTGCGGCCGGCCGTGTAGACGTCGAGGCGACCGGTGTGACGATTGGCCCAGCGGTTGCCGATACCGAGGACGAAATCGGACTCCAGAAACGTCGCGTTGCCGTAGCGGTGCGAGGTCTGGAGGCCGACCATGCCGGCGTTCAGCTCGTGGTCGTCGGGGATCGCACCCCAGCCCATCAGCGTCGGGACGACCGGAATACCCGTCAACTCGGCGAACTCCACCAGGAGTTCGGTGGCTTCGGCCGTGATGACACCGCCGCCCGCGACGATCAGCGGCCGCTCGGACGCGTTCAGCATCGAGAGCGCCTTCGCGATCTGCGCACGGGTCGCGACCGGCTTGTAGACGGGCAACGGTTCGTACGTGTCCACGTCGAACTCGATCTCCGTCTGCTGGACGTCGACCGGCAGGTCGATCAGGACCGGGCCCGGCCTGCCGGAGCGCATGAGATGGAAGGCCTGCTGGAAGACGCCGGGGACCTGGGCCGCCTCCAGGACGGTGACCGCCGTCTTGGTCACCGGCTTGGCGATGGAGGCGATGTCGACGGCCTGGAAGTCCTCCTTGTGGATCACGGCGGTCGGGGCCTGACCCGTGATGCACAGGATCGGGACGGAGTCGCCGATGGCGGAGTACAGCCCGGTGATCATGTCAGTGCCGGCCGGGCCGGAGGTACCGACGCAGACACCGATGTTGCCCGGGTGGGTACGGGTGTAGCCCTCGGCCATGTGCGACGCGCCCTCGACATGACGGGCGAGGGTGTGGTTGATACCGCCGGAGGCCTCGAGCGCCGCATAGAAGGGGTTGATCGCCGCGCCGGGGACACCGAACGCGCTGGTGACGCCCTCGCGCTTGAGGATCTCGACTGCCGCGCGGGCAGCGGTCATACGAGCCATGGGCTACTCCTGCTTCGACTGCTTCAGCTGCTTCAGCTGTCGGATTCGCTCTCCCGTCGCGCCCCGCGGTGAGCCCTTCCATCGGTGTACATCGTCCGCATACTTCCGTGATGCGGAAAATACTTTCTACTATCTGGAAGTAATGTAAGTGGGCACGCGAAGGTCGTCAAGAGACGGACAAGCGGGGGCCCGAGGAGGACGATGGGGCCATGTCCGAGAGCGTGCCGGTGCGCTGCCCGGCCTGTCGGCACGAGCGCCTCTACACCGCGCCGTGCTACCCGTGCGCGTGCGGTGCTCCCGTCACGCCCGTGCTCGACCGGCGGACGGCGCCGACGGCCGTCGTGCACCGGGCGTGGGACGACGAGTGGGTCGCCCTGCGGTGCCCCGCCTGCCACCGCCGGCACCAGTGGCCGCACCCTGAACTGGGCTGCGCCTGCGGAGCGGTGATACGGATCCCGGTGACCGACCCGGCCCCCGAGCCCGAGCAGGGGCCCGAGCCCGAGCAGGGGCCCGAGCCCGAGCAGGGGCTCGAGCCCGAGCAGGGGCTCGAGCCGGGGCCCGAAACAACCGCGCCGACGTCGACACCGCCGCCGCCATCCCCACCGGCACCCGCACCCGCACCCGCACCCGCACCCGCAGCGCAACGGCGTGCCTTTCGCCCCGTCGCCATCCGTACCGCTCGCGACGCGGTCACCGCCGCCGCGCTCTATCTGAACTGGCTCGGGCACGGGGACATCCGGCGGGCCGATCAGCGGCCCACCTCCGGCATCGGACTCGCCGCCCGCGGGCTGGTGGCCCAGGTGGACCCCAGCGTGCGCCCGGCCTCACTGCGGGACGTGGAGTGTCTGTGGCTGACGGCCATGACGGAATCCGCGGACTGCGTCTACTTCTCCCTGGCCGGGTACGCCGAGGACGCCCGCGCACGCGCCGACCAACTGCGCGTCCCGCTCTTCGTCCTGGACCTGACGGGCACCCCTCAGCCGGTCAACGCGATGGCCGACGCCCTCGACGCCGGAGGCGCCTGAGACGACGGCCATCGCCATGAGGAACCCGGAGAACCCGGAGAACCCGAGGAATCCGAGGAATCCGAGGAATCCGAAGCACGGAAACACCGCTAAAGGGCGTACCCCTCACGCAGCTCGATCTTGCGTACCTTCCCCGAGACGGTCATCGGGAAGGCCTCCATGATCCGCAGCCTGCTCGGGATCTTGTAGTGCGCCAGCCGGCCCTCGCAGTAGGCGCGCAACTCCTCCAGTGACAGCGGGTCCGCCGCGTCGGCCGGGATGACACAGGCGAGGACCTCCTCGCCGTACTTCTCGTGCGGGACGCCGACGACCTGGACGTCCCGGATCCTCGGGTGACCGTAGAGGAACTCCTCGATCTCGCGCGGGTAGATGTTCTCCCCGCCCCGGATGATCATGTCCTTGATCCGGCCGACGATCTCGACGTAACCGTCTTCACGCATCACCGCCAGGTCCCCGGTGTGCATCCAGCGTCCGGCGTCGATCGACTCGGCGGTCTTCTCGGGCTCGTTCCAGTAACCGAGCATCACGCTGTAGCCACGGGTGCACAGCTCGCCCGCGACGCCGCGCGGCCGGGTCACGCCGTCCACCGGGTCCACGACCTTCACCTCGATGTGCGGCAGAACCCTGCCCACGGTGCCGGTGCGGTGCTCCAGATCGTCCTCGCGGCGGGTCTGGGTGGAGACGGGCGAGGTCTCGGTCATGCCGTAACAGATCGACACCTCCGCCATGTTCATCTCGGCGACCACCCGTTTCATCACCTCGACCGGGCAGGGCGAGCCCGCCATGATGCCGGTGCGCAGGGAGGAGAGGTCGTAGGTCGCGAAGTCCGGCAGGTTCAACTCCGCGATGAACATGGTCGGGACGCCGTACAGGGAGGTGCACCGCTCCTGCTGGACCGCCTCCAGCGTGGCCTTCGGGTCGAAGGACGGGGCCGGGACGACGATGCAGGCGCCGTGCGAGGTGGCCGCCAGGTTTCCCATCACCATGCCGAAACAGTGATAGAAGGGCACCGGGATACAGATCCGGTCCTGCTCGCTGTAGGCGATCGACTCACCCACGAAGTAACCGTTGTTGAGAATGTTGTGGTGGGAGAGGGTGGCCCCCTTGGGGAAGCCCGTCGTACCCGAGGTGTACTGGATGTTGATGGGGTCGTCGCAGGACAACTCGTTTCTGCGGGTGCGGAAGTCCTCGTAAAGGTCGGGCGTTCCGCGCCGCAGCAAGGCTTCCCAGCTCGGATCCCCGATGTAAACGGTCTCTCGAAGTTGCGGGCATCTGCCGCGCACCTGCTCGACCATCGCGCGGTAGTCGCTCGTCCGGTGGCTGAGCGAGGCGAAGAGCACGGAGATCCCGGCCTGTCGGAGGACGTACTCGACCTCGTGCGTGCGGTACGCCGGGTTGATGTTCACCATGATCGCGCCGATGCGGGCGGTGGCGTACTGGACGAACACCCACTCGGCGCAGTTGACCGCCCAGATGCCCACCCGGTCGCCCTTGGCGACCCCGCTCGCGAGCAGCGCGTACGCCAGCCGGTCGACGTCCTCGACGAATCGGCGGTACGTCCAGCGCCGCCCGGACACCACGTCGACCAGCGCCTCGCGGTCCGGCCAGCGCTCCGCGGTCCGGTCCAGGTCGGCGCCGATGGTGTCCCCGAGCAGCGCGGTCGCGCTCGTCCCGTGCGCGTACGACGTCTCGCTCACCGGAAGTCCTCCTCGCGGTACTCGTCCGGCGAGCCCGCCTCGGTCGCCTCCCGCAGCTCGATCCGGCGGATCTTGCCGCTCACCGTCTTGGGCAGCGGGGCGAACTCCAGGCGGCGGACGCGCTTGTAGGGGGCGAGGACCTCGCGGGAGTGCTCGAAGAGCACCTTCGCGGTGTCGGGGCCCGGCTCCCAGCCCTCGGCGAGCACGACGTACGCCTTGGGCACGGCGAGGCGCAGCTCGTCCGGGGCGGGGACGACGGCGGCCTCGGCGACCGCCTCGTGCTCCAGCAGCGCGCTCTCCAGCTCGAAGGGGCTGATCTTGTAGTCGGAGGCCTTGAAGACGTCGTCGGCCCGGCCGACGTAGGTGATGTAACCGTTCTCGTCGCGGCTGCCGATGTCGCCGGTGCGGTAGTAGCCGCCGGCCATCGCCTCCGCCGTGAGGTCGGCGTCGCCGTGGTAACCGGTCATCAGGCCGACCGGCCGGGCCGCCAGGTCCAGCGCGATCTCGCCCTCCTCCGCACCCGGCGCGCCCGACACCGGGTCGAGGAGCTCCACCCGGTAGCCGGGGCCCGGCCGGCCCATCGAGCCGGTCTTCAGTTCCTGTCCGGGGCTGTTGGCGATCTGCACGGCCGTCTCGGTCTGCCCGAAGCCGTCCCGGACGGTCACCCCCCAGGCGCGCCGCACCTGCTCGATGACCTCGGGATTGAGCGGCTCGCCCGCGGCCACCGCCTCGCGGGGCGGGGTGCGCAGCTGGGTGAGGTCGGCCTGGATGAGCATGCGCCAGACGGTGGGCGGGGCGCAGAACGTCGTCACCCCCGCCCGGTCCATCTCGGTCATCAGCCGGGCCGGGTCGAAGCGGGTGTAGTTGTGGATGAAAACGGTTGCTTCGGCGTTCCACGGGGCGAAGAGGTTGGACCAGGCGTGCTTGGCCCAGCCGGGCGAGGAGATGTTGAGGTGCACGTCGCCGGGCCGGAGCCCGATCCAGTACATCGTCGACAGATGTCCGATCGGATACGAGGTGTGGGTGTGCTCCACCAGCTTGGGTCGGGCGGTCGTACCGGAGGTGAAGTAGAGCATCAGCGGGTCGTCGGCGAGGGTGGGGCCGTCGGGCGTGAAGCCGGCCGGGGCGGTGTAGGCGTCCTCGAACCGCTGCCAGCCCTCGGGTGCGCCGCCGACCGCGATGCGCCGGTAGTCGCCGGGGACCTCGTCGAACTTGCCGGTGTCCTCGGTGCGGACGAGGACGTGCCGGATGCGGCCGCGTTCCACGCGGTCGGTGAGGTCGGCGGGGCCGAGCAGCGGAGTGGCCGGGACGACGACGGCGCGCAGCTTCATCGCGGCCAGCGCGGTCTCCCAGAGTTCGGCCTGATTGCCGAGCATGACGAGGATCCGGTCCTCGGCGCCGACGCCGCGCCCGCGCAGCCAGTTCGCGACCCGGTCGGAGCGCTCCGACAGTTCGGCGAAGCTGAGACGGGTTTCGGAACCGTCTTCTTCCACGATGTGCAGGGCCGTGCGCCCGTTGCCGTCGGCGATGACGTCGAACCAGTCGAGAGCCCAGTTGAAGCGCTCCGGGCGGGGCCACTCGAAACGCTCGTAAGCGGTTGTGTAGTCCTCGCGGTGTTCCAGCAGGAAGTCGCGGGCTGTGCGGAAACGCGCCGTCGCCGTCGCCGTCGTCATCTGTCCTCCGTGCTTTCTTGGCCTGCTCGGTCGTGCACCTCCGGGGCGCTCTCAGCGCCTGCGGCTCACTCCCGTGGTGCCGGACCATTGCCGGGCGGCTCTCTGCCATCGTGTAATCCGTGATGCAGGTCTCACTACCCCCGGACGGGGGTGTGCGGCACCAAGCCGCGCGGAAAGGGCGAGAACGTGGCGGCAGACGCGGCCGGAACGGTGGAGATTCGCGGTGCGCTGGCGCGGCTGCGGCGGACGACGGGGCTGCCGGTCGCCTTCGGCGGTCTGGTGGAGCCGGGGCGGCAGCGGATGCGGATCAGCGAGTTCAGCGGCGCGGCCGGTCTCGCGCTGCGCGGACTGGCGGTGACCTCCGGAAACGGTCTCGGCGGCAAGGCGGTGGCGCTGGCCCGCCCGTGCGCGGTGACCGACTACTCGCTCTCCCGGCAGATCAGTCACGAGTACGACGCGGCCGTCGCCGAGGAGGGCCTGCGTTCGGTGCTGGCGATCCCGGTTGTCGTACGGCGCCGGGTGCGCGGGGTGCTGTACGGCGCCCTGCGCACGGCCCAGCCGCTCGGTGACCGCACGCTGACCGCGGCCGTGCAGGCGGCGCGGGACGTGGAGCAGGCGCTGGTGGTCGGGGACGAGGCGCGCGACCTGCTGACGGCGGCCCGGCCGGGCGCCGCGAGCGCGGGGCCCGGACCGGACACCGGTGCGGGGGCCGGCTGGGAGCAGGTGCGCGAGGCGCACACGGCCCTGCGCGCCCTGGCCCCGCGGATCGCCGATCCGGCCCTGCGCGCCGAGCTCCTCGAGGTCTGCGGGCTGCTGACCTCGAGGCCGCCGGAGCGGTCGGCGGGGCAGCCGGTCGTCCTGGCCCCGCGTGAGCTGGACGTGCTGGCGTGCGTGGCGGCGGGGGCGACGAACGCGGCGGCCGCCGAGCGGCTGGGACTGCGCCCGGAGACGGTCAAGGGCTATCTGAGGTCGGCGATGCGCAGGCTGGGCGCGCGCACCCGGGGAGAGGCGGTGGTCGCGGCCCGGAGGGCGGGCCTGCTGCCCTGAACGCGGGGCGCGCAACATGCCCGTAGCGCGGGCGGTGCAAGATGCCAGGGAGCAGCGATCACATCAAGCCAGGGAGGCCCGTCACGACAAGTGACCATTCATTCGCCGCCTCCATGAATTTCCCTATGCTTCACGTTGTTATATGGCTCACCACGCCGTGTCTCCGAATTTCAAAGGGACGTTGCCTAGAATTTGGCCCGGACACGACACTCGGAGGGGAGCGGTGACCGTGCGACGGGACTTCAAGGAGCCTGCCAGATGCCGCCCCGACCTGGTCATCGGCAGGGACGAGCTGTTCACGGCCGCCCGTGACCAGCTGACGCGCGGCGGCAGTGTGCTGCTGCACGGCCCGGCCGGAATAGGAAAGTCGACCGTGCTGCGGGCATTGGCCGCGGATTACGGCGAGGCGGCCCGCACCGTCCTGCGCTGCTCGGCGACCGAGTCCGAATCCCACCTCCCCTTCCTGGCTCTGGCCGACCTCTTCGGCCTCGTGCTGGACGAGATCTCGGACAAGCTGCCCGTCGCCCAGCGCACGGCCCTGGAGTCGGCGCTCACCGGCCGAGGCGAATCGACTCTCCAGCGCGACGGCCTCGCCCTGCGGTTGGCCGTGCTGTCGGCCCTGCGCGCCCTCGCCGCCGCGGGTCCCGTCCTGCTCGTCGCCGACGACCTCCAGTGGCTGGACTCGGCCAGCGCCGAACTCCTCGGCTTCGCCGCCCGCCGCCTCGGCGACACCCCCGTCCAGCTGCTGTGCGCGGTGCGTACGGAGGAGCAGGAGTACGACCGTCATCTACGCGCGTCCCCGCCCGACACTCTCGCCGTCCGGCTCAATCCCCTCTCCCGCGCCCAGGTCTCCGCGCTGCTCGACCACCGCGGCTACACCGACCTGCCCCGCTCGACGATGCGGGAGATCCACCGCACCAGCGGCGGCAACCCGCTCTTCGCCCTGGAACTGGGCCGTGCCCTCGGCGAGAGCCCGACGCCGCCCCGGCCCGGCGAGCCCCTGCCGGTGCCGACCTCGCTGCGCGCCCTGGTGCTCAGCCGCCTGAACATGCTGTCCGGCGAGGCCCGTCGCACCCTGCTCGTGGCCAGCGCCGGCGCCCGCCCCACGCTGGCCCTGCTGCACGCGGCCGGCCGCGAGAACGCCGAGGCCGAGACCGCGCAGGCGGCGGCCCTCGGGCTGCTGGCGACGGAGCCCGAGGGGCCGGCCGTACGGTTCGCGCATCCGCTGATCTCGGCCGCGCTGTACGCGGAGGCGCCCGCCCAGGAGCGCCGGGCCGCGCACGCCGCGCTGTCCACCGCCGCCTCCGATCCGATCGAGCGGGCCCGCAACCTCGCCCTGGCCACCACCGGCACCGACCCGGAGGTCGCCGCGCGGCTCGCCGAGGCCGCCGCGCTCGCCCGCGACCGGGGCGCCCCCTCGGTCGCCGCCTCCCTCGGGTTGCTCGCCGCCCGGCACACCCCGCCGGACGGCGCCCCCGCCCCGGACGACCGGCGGCTCCAGGCCGCCGAGGACGCGATCACCGCGGGCGAGGTGGACCTCGCCCGGGACATCGCGCGCGAGGTGCTGACCCGGGCGACCGTGCCGGCCGAGCGGATCCGGGCCTGGGAGGTGGTCATCGAGGCCGCCGGGCAGTCCCTGGGCGAGGTCGACGCCGTCTTCCCGCAGGCCCTCGCCGACGCCGGTGACGACCCGCGGCTGCTCGCCCTGGTCCACTACCGGCTGGCCTGGCGCAAGCTGATCGTGGAGGGCGACTTCGCCGAGGCCCGCGAGGAGGCCGCGCACACGGCCGACCTGGCGGCCCGCGGGGACGACCGGCGCACCGAGCTGATGGCGCTCTCCTTCCAGGCCTCGACCGAGACCCTGATGGGCCACCCGAACGCCCCCACCACCATCAAGCGGGCCCTGCGCGAACCCCAGGACCCTTACGTGGCGTGCCATCACAACGGCGTCGGGGCGGCCCGGTTCCGCTGGCTGCTGATGAGCGATCAGCTGCCCGAGGCCCGGTCGACCATCACCGCGCTGCTGCGCGAGGTGCGCCGGCGCGGCATGGTCGAGAGCGAGGTGCACTTCCAGCGCTTCCTCGCCGAGACCGAACTGCGCTCCGGGCACTGCGGGCGTGCGCTGGACCTGGCCCGTGAGAGCCTGCGGCTGGCCCGGGACTCCGGCATCGGCCTGGGTGCCTCCGCGATGCTGGCCTCCCTCGCCGAGGCCTCCGGCGGTGACGTCGACCGGGCGCTGGCGCTGGCCCGGGAGGCGGCGGGGAAGGCCGAGGAGGACGGCGACCAGATGTACGTCTCGCGCGCGCTGGCCGCGCTGGGCCACGCCCAGTTGGTGGCCGGGGACGCGGCGGGCGCGGTCGGCTCGCTGCGCCGGGTGCGGGAGCTGGAGCAGGGTCTGGGCATCACCGACCCCGCCCGGGGCCGCTGGCAGGGCGACCTCGCCGAGGCGCTGGTCCGGGTCGGCGAGCCGGGCGAGGCACAGGACGTCATCGACGTGACGCGCGAGCACGCGCTCCGGCTGGGCCGGGAGAGCGTGCTGGCCGTGCTGGACCGGGCGGAGGCGATGGTGCGGGCGGCGCTCGGCGACCACGAGGCGGCGCTGTCCCGGCTGACGTCCGTTCAGGACCGGCTCGCCAAGCTGGGGTACGGCCTGGAGGAGGCGCGGGCGGCGTTCGCGCTGGCCATGCTGCGCACCGGGCGGCCGGGTCCGACGTCGTACGACGAGGCGGCGCGGCTGTTCCGGCGGTGCCGGGCGCTGCCCTGGCTCCGTCAGGTGGACGCGGCGGCCGCGGCGGCCGCTCCCGGGACGGTCGCCGTGCCCCAGCAGACGGCTCCCTCGTCCGACGCGCTGGAGGGGCTCGCCTCGATGGAGCGTCAGGTCGCCGCACTCGTCATGGAGGGCGCGACCAACCGGGAGATCGCCGCACGCCTGTTCATCAGCGTCAAGACGGTCGAGGCGACCCTGACCCGGGTCTACCGCAAGCTCGGGATCCGTTCGCGGGTGGACATCGTCCGACTGGCGGCGGGGCGTCACGCGAAGTGAGGAATCCGCGGGTTAACTGCCCCTGAGGGGCTCCCCACCCTCAGCGGGTGCTGCGCTCCGCGCGGCGGGTTCTCTGAGCGCCCCCTCGGCGGCGGCTGTGGCTTCCCTGAGCCGACCGAGGGTTTTCCCTGCCCCAACTCCCTTAGGGGGTTCCCTCATTGGGGGGAGTGGGTGCCGGGTCCTAGCTTAAGGGATGTGCCGCTCGCCCGGGCATACGGGGGTCGGTCCCGCGACCCCCGTGCAACCCCCCACACCCGCGCGACCCCCCACCGGCAATCCCCCACCGAGGAGATCCATGTTCGGGCTCAACCGGTTCAAGAAGACCGCCGCCGTCCTCGCGGCGACCGCCGCGGCGGCGGCGACCGCACTGCTCAGCGCCCCCACCGCTGTCGCAGCGCCGCAGCCGATCGTCGGCGGCACGACGACCACGACCACGACGTACCCGTTCATGATGCAGATCACGGACGCCTCGCAGAACCAGTTCTGCGGCGGCACCCTCGTCTCGGCGACCAAGGTGGTCACGGCCGCCCACTGTATGGTCGGCGAGACCACGAGCAGTGTGCGCGTCGTCGGTGGGCGCACCTACCTCAACGGCACCAACGGCACGGTCAGCCGGGTCAGCAAGATCTGGATCAACCCGAGCTACACGGACGCCACCAACGGTGACGACGTGGCCGTCCTGACCCTGTCGACATCGATGCCGTACACCACGGCGTCGTACGTCTCCTCGTCCCAGACCAGCGTGTACGCGGCCGGCACCACCGCCCGCATCATCGGCTGGGGCACGACCTCGGAGAGCGGCAGCTCCTCCAACCAGCTGCGGACCGCGACCGTCCCGATCGTGTCCGACTCCAGCTGCAAGAGCTCCTACGGTTCCGACTTCGTCGCGACCGACATGGTTTGCGCCGGATACACATCCGGCGGCGTAGACACCTGCCAGGGCGACAGCGGCGGTCCCCTGCTCATCGGGGGCGTCCTGGCAGGGATCACTTCTTGGGGCGAGGGCTGCGCGGAGGCCGGTTACCCGGGTGTGTACACCCGGCTGACCACCTTCTCCAGCCTGGTGACGACGCAGGTCAACTCGTAGCCCGTCACCGCGTAGCAGTCTCCGAGAACTCCTGAGTACCCCTCAGGGAAAGACCGGGGGGCGCTGCGAGCCTCCACGAGCGGCCCGCAGCGCCCCCTATCCAAGCCCTCACCGGTCGCCGGTGGGGGCTTCTCGTCTGTCGGCGGAGCGCGGCGGTCACGACCGTACGACGGTCCCGAACCGGATGTCGTAGGACTGCCCCGGGTGCATGGTGGCCAGCATCCGCTCGCCCTCGGCGGCCACGTCCTGCCGCTGGGCCCTGCTGAGGGTGCCGAAGGGCTCGACGACCAGGGCTTCCTGCTCCAGTTTCCACAGGCCCGCCAGGAAGCCGTCGACGAGGAGGGTGCAGTACGCCTGATTGCCCTGCCAGGAGCGGCCCCAGTACTCGGCCGGGACGACCCGGGTGCGGTCGGCGTGGGAGAGGAGGAGGTTGTCGAACTCGGGGAGGAAGCGGGGCGGGGCCGGGGTGTGCGGGTCGGGGCGCGGCGCGTCGGGGAGGTCGAAGAGCTCGACGCCGTGCTCGTCCCGGAAGGTGAGGAGGCGCGGGCGGAGGCGTTCGAAGGCGTCGCGCAGCCGGGTCAGGCCGGCCCAGGTCTGCATGTCCTTGACGGAGGCCGGGCCGAAGGCGGCCAGATAGCGCAGGACCACGGAGTCCGCCGTCGGGGCGGGTTGCGCGGGCCGGCCCAGCCAGTGCTCGGCGGTGGTGAGCGCGACCTGCCCGCTCCTGCCCCACAGTCCGCGCGGGGTGACCTGGACGAGGGGCAGACGGCAGCGGGCGGCGACGGCGAGGGACTGGGGGTCGGCGTCCGGCCACTCGGCGGAGAGGGCCTCGCGCAGCTGCTTCATGGTGCGCGGCTCGGCCTCGACGAGGTCGCGGGCGAGGGCGGCGAGCCGGTCGAGGTCGACTCCGGTGAGGCCCTTGCGGAAGTACGTCAGCTCACGGTCGCGGGCGGGCTGGACGAACGGCCGGAGCGTCAGGCAGTCGTCGGCGGTGTGGGTGTGGATGGTGGAACGCATGCTGACGATACGGACCGCCTCCCGGCCGGTCATCAGCGTCGACAACTCCTCGGGCACGAAGCCGTCGAGACGGGCGGCCAGCGCGTAGTACGGCGGCTTCACGTTCTGCGCCTGGAGCCCGAGCAGATGCTCCACGGCGGCCCCGGCGGACATCGACGACGGCCGCAGCAGCAACTGCCGGTCGAGAGTGGCGCGGTTGAGGGCACGAGCGCCGAGCACGGGGCCCGCCGGGTACGTCGTCTTCGTCATGTACGCAACGTAGCGGGGCTTGCGGACACCTTCCGTCCGCAACACAGTCGCGGGCGCACCTGCGGGCGCGGACGGAAGGCGTCCGGCGCCCGGTCCGGCGGACCCGCCCGGTCGGCGATCACGCGTTGCGGGCACGTTTCGGTCGCGTGCCATTCAATGGAAATCTGCCTGGTGGCCATCGCGGTGGACGCTCATTCTTGCCGCACGCCTCGTGGGGGGCCGACCGCCATGTGTCGGAGATGCCGCTCCCGAGCGTTCTGCCCTTCCCGCCCGGCTCGCGAAAGGAGCGGCTGCGTGACATCGACGTCTCCAGGCCCCTCGCTCACGGCATCGTCCGCCCGGACCTCCGAACGCTGGAACCGCCGGCTGGTGGCCTTGCTGGTGGCCCTGATCTGGCCGACGCAGCTGCTGGCCGTCGCCGGCATCGTCACGGCCAACACGACGGCCGACATCGCGCAACGCTTCCACACCACCCAGGTCGCCTGGTTCTCGCTGATCGTCACCATGGTGTCGACCCTGCTCATCCCGTTCGTCATCAAGGCGGGTGACCGCTACGGACGGCGGCGGATCATGCTCGCCATGATCGGCCTCGGGGTCGTCGGCGACATCGTCGCGGCCATGGCGGGCAGCTTCTGGCTGCTGCTGGTCGGCCGGGGCATCGCCGCTTGTTACGCCCCGTTCGCCGCCCTGTCCTTCCCCGCCGTGCGTGACCTCTTCCCCGCCCGGATGGTGAAGCAGGCCAGCGCGATCCTCGGCGGCAGCATGGGTCTGGTGGGTGTGGTGGGGCCGTTGCTCGCCGGTTGGCTGATCGACGCCGGGGGTTACCGGGCCGCGCTGTGGTTCATCGCCGGGGCGACCGCGGTGGCGTTCGTCCTGGTGGCCCTGCTGGTGCCCGAGACCCCGCGGCACGACTTCCAGAACGGCTTCGACTGGCTGGGCGGAACGCTGCTCGGCGGCGGCCTGACGGCCGTGGTCTACGCGGTCGGCCAGGGAGGGAGCTGGGGCTGGACCAGCGGTGCGACCCTCGGCTGGACGGCCGGCGGACTGCTGGCGCTCGTCGCCTTCGTCCTCGTCGAGCGCAACAGCGCCCATCCGATCCTCGATCTGCGCGTGCTCGGCCGGCGGCCGGTCGCGCTGACCGTGAGCGCCGCGGCCGTGGGCCAGGCCACCGCGCTGGCGATGGCCTCCATGGGCATCCTGCTGGCCCTCTACCCCGCCATCCCCGGGGTCTCCGACGGACTGGGCTGGACCAGCACGCACAACGCGCGGATCGGTCTGACCTGGAACCTGGTCATGCTGGGCACCGGATTCGCCGCCGGCCGGCTGCTGCGCAAGGCCGACGCCCGCCTGCTGTGGGGGGTCGGACTGGGGCTGGGCGCGGCGGGATACGGGCTGATGGGCCTCTTCCACGCCGATGCCACCGAGCTCGTCCTGACGGCGTGTCTGGCCAACCTCGGCACCGGACTCATCGTCTCCATCGCTCCCGTGCTGGTCCTCGGCGTGGTCTCGGTGGAGGAGCAGGGGCAGGGCAGCGGCCTGATGCAGATGCTCTTCAACTTCTTCGGCACGGTCGTCCCCGCCGTGTGCTTCGCCGTCCTCGCCGCGCACAGCACGGTTCTGAAGGGCACCGCCTTCTACCTGGACGCCGGCTACACCTGGGTCTTCTGGACCGGAGCGCTGATCCTGCTGGCGGCGCTGGCGGTGTCCCTGTTCATCCCGGCACCGCGGGATCCGGCGGAGAGCGACGGGGCCCCCGCCTCCTGACGGCCTCCCGACCGAGCCGCACCGCCACCGTCGCCCCCCCCGCCGAGTCCCAGGGCGGGGGGCGACGACGTTGCCTCGCCGGGGATGCGCTCCGGGCTTCACTGCCGTCGGCGGAGGCCGCCCTGCGCCGGAGCCGGCGGGGCCGTGACGGCGCCGAGGCTGCGGGACAGGGCCCGGGCCGTCGCGCGCAGAGCCGGGGCGAGCACGCGGGGCTCCGCGTGGCCGGCCGGTACGACGACCGACAGCGCCGCGACGACCTCCCCGTCGGCCCCTCGCACGGGTGCCGCCACGGCGTGCAGCGGGACGGGCTCCGCGCGGTTGACGACGGCCACCCCGGTGCTGCGGATCTCGGCGAGGGAACGCCGTAGCGCGGCGGAGGACAGCGGCACGCCCTCCGGCTCGTGCGTCAGGGCCCGCGCGAGGATCTCGTCCTGGAAGTCGGGTCCGGCGTGCGCCAGCAGCACCAGACCGACGCCCGTGGAGTGCAGCGGCAGCCGGCCGCCCACCCGGTACAGCACGTCGATGGCGGTGTGGGCCGACAGCCGCTCGACGAGCAACGCGTCCGTGCCGTCCCGTACGGCCAGCAGGACGTGCTGGTGGGTCGCCTCGTACAGATCCTCCATGTACGGCAGCGCCACCCTGCGCAGCCCGTGCGCGCGCGGCGCCAGCGAGGCCACCTCCCACAGCCGCAGGCCCACGACGTAGCGGCCGTCGGCGTCCCGCTCCAGAGCGCCCCAGTGCACGAGCCGCCGGGCCAGGCGTAGCGTCGTACTCGGCGGCGTGTCCGTGACGCGGCTGAGCTCGGCGAGGGTCAGCGAGCGACGGTCCTCGGAGAAGGCCGTGAGCAGCGCGAACGCACGGTCGATCACCGGCTCGCCCTGTGGCGGCCGCCTTCCCCGGGCGGCGGCACCGGACGTGCCCGCGTTGTTCGTCACCCGTGCAGTGTGACCCACCCGGCGGCCGCAAACGCATTGCGTCCAGGTTTCGATCGCATGCCATTCAATGGAATTCCGCCTGGTGGGACGGTGGTGGCCGACCCCATCCTTACGGCACCCGTCCCTACGGCACCCGTTCGTACGGCCCACCTCGACGGGTTGCCCGCCTCGGGCAGAGCCGATCAGATTTCCGAGGAGACCTCATGACTGCGGAGTTCGCCCAGAGCGGCGGTGCGAAGCGCCTCCCCCTGCCGGGGAAGCCGGTGCCCTTCTTCCTGGAAGCCGGAGAGGGCGAGCGGGCCCACCTGTTCGACGCCCTCATCACCGTTCTGCTCAGCGAGGACGAGACCGCAGGCCAGTTCGGCCTCTTCACCTACGCGGCTCCCAAGGGCGACGCGATCCCCACCCACAGCCACGCCGACGTGCACGAGACCTTCTATCTGCTCTCCGGCCGCGCCCGGGTGTGGATCCAGGACGGCGACGGGGAGACGTACGAGAAGCTCCTGAAGCCCGGCGACTTCGGCTACGTGCCCGCCGGCTGCCTGCACACCTTCCGGGTCGAGGCCGACGACACGAAGATCATGGGCGCGTCCAGCGGCGGCTTCGAGCGGTTCTTCGGCTCGGCCGGGACCCGCACGGAATCGCCGGAGCTTCCGCACCCGCCCTACATCCCCTCCCACGAGCAGCTGGCCCGGGTCGCCCGCGAGCACCGGCAGGAGTTCCGGTTCGACCTCCGTCCCCTGGACGGCTGACATGGCGGCGAACGCTTCCGCCCTCCCGGCGGAGCAGACCACGGCCGCCGGCGCCCGCGTGCTCCGGGGGGTCGAGTACGGCTCACCGGCCGGATTCCGGCCGCTGCTGCTCGACCTGTACCGCCCCGCGCGCGATCCGGAGCGCCCGGTCCCGGTGGTCGTCTTCGTGCACGGCGGCGGCTGGCGGACCGGACGGCGGGACCGGTTCGGCCCGGCCTTCGCCGGGTGGCCGGTCGGGCCGTTCGACCGGCTCGTCCGGGCGGGCTTCGCGGTCGCCTCCCTCGACTACCGGCTCAGCGGCGAGGCCGTCTTCCCGGCCCAGCTGCACGACGGCAAGGCCGCGCTGCGCTGGCTGCGCGCGCACGCCGACACACTGGGGCTCGACGCCGGACGGGTCGTGCTGTGGGGCGAGTCGGCGGGTGGTCATCTCGCGGCCCTGCTCGCGCTGACCGACGCCAGGCCCGAGTGGGAGGGCGATGTCGGAGAGCCCGGTCCGGGCGTGAGAGTCGCCGGGGTCGTCGACTGGTACGGGCCCGCGGACCTGCGCACCATGCAGCGCCAGTCCCGGCCCGACGCGGTGAGCGCCCCGGACGCCGTGGACTCGCGGGAGGCGCTGCTCCTCGGCGCACCCGTACCGGCGGCGCCGGAGCGCGCCGCCGCGGCGAGCCCGGTGAGCCATGTGTCCGCCGCCGCCCCGCCCTTCCTGCTCGCCCACGGCACCGCCGACCGGTTCGTCCCCAGCGGCCAGAGCGAACAGCTCGCCGCGGCCCTGCGCGCCCACGGGTGCCGGGTGAGCCTGCGCCTGGTCGACGGCGCGGATCACCTCTGGGCCGGGCTGCCCGATCCGGAGACCGTGTTCGCCGAAGCCCTGGAGTTCGCCGCCCAGGTCTGCGGCCACCTCGGGCTTCCCGCCCCGGCCTGACTCCTCCTCGAACGTTTGGTCACCTGTATGAACGCCGCTCCCACCTGTCTGCGTGCCGACGAGCTGGAACAGCCGCTGGGCCTCGGCAACCGCCGCCCCCGGCTGTCCTGGTGGCTGCCGCCCGGCTCACGCGAGCAGTTCGCGTACCGCGTCGGCACGAGCACGGGCTGGGACTCCGGCCGTGTCGACTCCGCCGACAGCACGCACGTGCCGTACGGCGGGCCGCCGCCCGGCTCCGGGGAGCGGATCACCTGGCGGGTCAAGGTCTGGACCGACCTCGGCGAGAGCGCGTGGTCGCGGGAGGCCTGGTTCGAGACCGGCCTGCTGGATCCCGCCGACTGGCAGGCACGGTGGATCGAGCCGGTCGTACCCGGCGAACCCGGTGTGCCCGGCCTGCCCGGTGAACCCGTCTCAGACGAGGCGGGTGTGCCCGGCGAACCCGGTGAACCCGTCTCAGACGAGGCGGGTGTGCCCGGCGAACCCGGTGAACCCGTCTCAGACGAGGCGGGTGTGCCCGGCGAACCCGGTGAACCCGTGCCAGGCGGACCGGGCGGACCCGGCGTGGCCGGCAAACCCGTGTCCGGCGAATCCGGTGGGCCCGTGTCCGGTGGGCCCGTGTCCGGTGGGCCGCCCGCCGGGCGCCGGCCCGCTCCGCTGCTGCGCACGGCGTTCACCGCGGGTTCCCCGGTCCGCCGGGCCCGGCTCTACGCCACCGCGCAGGGTCTCTACGAGGTCTTCCTCAACGGGGAGCGGGTCGGGGACGCCGAGCTGACACCGGGCTTCACGCAGTACGACGTACGCCTCCAGGTGCAGGCGTACGACGTGACGGCGCTGCTGCGGGAGGGCGAGAACGCCCTGGGGGCGGTGCTGTCCGACGGCTGGTTCCGCGGGCAGGTCGGGGTCACCCGGGCCCACGACCAGTGGGGCGAGCGGGTCTCGTTCCTGGCGCAGCTGCACCTCGAGCACGCCGACGGCACCACGTCCGTCGTGTCCACCGACCGCCACTGGCGCTGGGCTCCCGGGCCGATCGTGGCCGCCGACCTGATCGCGGGGCAGTTCACCGATCTGCGCCGCACCCCCGTCGGCTGGGACCGGCCGGGGTACGACGACGCGGCGTGGACGCCGGTGGAGGTCGCCGACCACGGACACGCCGGACTGGTCGCCTCACCCGCCCCGCCCGTGCGGCGCGTCGAGGAACTCGCCCCGGTCTCCGTGACCCGCCCGCGCCCCGACCGGCAGGTCTTCGACCTCGGCCAGAACATCAACGGCTGGGTGCGGCTGACCGACCTCGGTCCGATGGGCACCCACCTCACCCTCACGCACGGCGAGTCCCTGGGCCCCGACGGCGATGTGACGACGGATCACCTCCGCGTGGACATGCCGTTCCTGCCCGAGCCGCTCCCCGCCGGCCAGGTCGACCGGGTCGTCTCGGCCGGCCGGCCCGGTGAGGCCTTCGAACCGCGGCACACCACGCACGGCTTCCGCTACGTCCGCGTCGAGGGCCATCCCGGCGAGCTGACCGCCGATGACCTGCGCGGCGTGGTCGTCCACTCCGACCTGCGGCGGACCGGCTGGTTCGACTGCGACGACGAGCGGGTCACCCGGCTGCACGAGGCAGCCCGGTGGGGTCTGCGCGGCAACGTCTGCGACATCCCCACGGACTGCCCCACCCGCGAACGCGCCGGCTGGACAGGGGACTGGCAGCTGTTCGTGCCGACCGCCGCCTTCCTCTACGACGTGTCGGGCTTCTCGGTGAAGTGGCTGCGCGACGTCGCCGCCGACCAGTGGCCGGACGGCACCGTCGCCAACATCTCACCGGCCTGCCGCACCGAGGGTCCCAAGGGTCCGGTGGCGCATCTCAACGGCTCCGCCGGCTGGGGCGACGCGGTGGTCATCGTGCCCTGGCAGCTGTACCTGGCCTACGGCGACCCCGGGATCCTGGAGGAGCTGTGGCCGGCCATGACCGCCTGGCTCGGCCGGGTCGAACGGGCCGCCCGCGAGGAGCGCCACCCGGACCGGATCCGGCGCTCCCCCCGCCCGGCGCCGCACGAACGGTATCTGTGGGACACCGGGTTCCACTGGGGCGAGTGGCTCGTGCCCGGTGAACACATCGGCGACCTGGAGGGGTACGCGGCCCTGGACAAGGCGGACGTCGCCACCGCCTACTTCGCCCACTCCACCCGGCTGGCGGCGCGCATCGCCCGCGTCCTGGGCCGTGACGAGGACGCCGACCGCTACCGGGAACTGAGCGAGCGGGTGCGCGCCGCCTGGCGGACGGAGTTCATCGCGGCCGACGGCTCGCTGCGCCCGGACACCCAGGCCCACCATGTGCGGGCGCTCGCCTTCGATCTGGTCCCGGCCGGACTGCGGGCCCGGACCGCCGAACGGCTGGTGGAACTCGTCCGCGCCGCGGACACGCACCTCGGCACCGGCTTCCTCGCCACACCGGACCTGCTGCCCGTGCTCGCCGGCTCCGGACATCTGGACGTCGCGTACGAGCTGCTGCTCCAGGACACCGCCCCGTCCTGGCTCCACATGATCGACCGGGGTGCGACGACCGTCTGGGAGCACTGGGACGGCGTCGGCGCGGACGGCACCCCGCACGACTCCCTCAACCACTACTCGAAGGGCGCGGTCGTCTCCTTCCTGCACCGCTGCACGGCCGGGATCAGGCCCGACGAGGACGCTCCGGGCTACCGCCGCTTCACCGTGGCGCCCCGCCCCGGCGGGGGCCTGACCCGGGCCCGGGCCGAACACCACTCGCCGTACGGGCCGATCCGCTCGTCCTGGCACATCGAGGACGGCCGCTTCCACCTCTCCGTCGCCGTGCCGCCCGGCACCACCGCGCACGTCGTCCTGCCCGACGGCGCCCGGCACCACGCCGGGTCCGGCACCCACACCTACGGCTGCGCGGCACCGGACGCCGCCCTGACTCCCGCGGGAGCGACCCCATGACCGAGACCACCGGAACGGCTCGACCCGCCCCCGCGGGAGGGCCGGTGCCCCCCGGCTCCGCCCACGATCCTGAACCGGACGCTCTGGTGCGGCAGGTCCTCTCCACCGTCCGGGGCGACGACGAGCGGCTGCGGGAGCTGATCGGCGGCCTCGTGACCCATCTGCACGCCTTCGTGCGGGAGACACGGCCTTCCGAGGGCGAGTGGCTGCGCGCGCTGGACTTCCTGGTCCGTACGGGCCGGGCCTGCACCGAACGCCGCAACGAGTTCACCCTGCTCTCCGACATGCTGGGCCTCACCTCGGCCGTGGACGAGGTCAACCACACGGGCCCGGCCACCATGACGCCCAGCTCGGTCGAGGGACCCTTCCACTCGCCGGCGCCGCCCCGCCCGATGGGCGCCTGGATCTCCGAGGGCCCCGAACTCCGGCGCGGTGAGCGGGCCGTGGTGCACGGCCGGATCACGGACTGCGACGGCAGGCCGCTGGCCGATGCCGTGCTGGACGTCTGGCAGGCGAACGACACGGGTCTGTACGACAGCCAGGACGACGAGCAGCCCGACGGCAACCTGCGTGGTCTGTTCACCACGGGTCCCGACGGCGCCTACTGGTTCCGTACGGTCAAGCCCGCCAGTTACCCGGTGCCGACCGACGGCCCGGTGGGCGAGCTGCTGCGGGCGCTCGGCCGTCACCCCATGCGCCCGGCCCATGTCCACCTGCGGGTGGAGGCGGCCGGTCACCGGTCGCTCACCACCCATGTGTTCGCCGCCGAAGACCCCTACCTCGGATCCGACGCGGCGTTCGCCGTCAAGGACGCGCTGATCGCGCCCTTCGTACCGGGCGACGAGGACACGGCGCGCCGGTTCGGCATGGACGGACCGTTCCTCGAGGCCGGGTTCGACATCCGTCTGGCCGCGGCACCCGCGGCGGAAACAGGAGGCACGCGCGCATGAAGCTCGTCGGCATGGTGGATCCGGGCCGGGAATCCGGCCGCAGGCGGATCGTGATCGGCGTCGTCGTGGACGGTCGGGTGACCCCGCTCACGGACGTGGACGACTTCTACGCGGACCTCCCCCACTGGCTGGAGCGGGCCCGCGCGGTCCGCCACGGCACGGTCCCGCTGGCGGAGGTGTCCCTGGCCCCGCCGGTACCGGCGTCGGCGCGGGTGCTGTGCGTGGGTCTCAACTACCGTGCGCACGCGGCCGAGGGCGGCTTCCGGGCCCCGGAGCACCCGACCGTGTTCGGCCGCTGGACGGCCTCCCTGTCGGTGAGCGGCGTACCGGTCCCGGTGCCCGCGAACGAACCGGGCCTGGACTGGGAGGGCGAGGTCGCGGCCGTCGTCGGCGCCCGGCTGTGTGACGCCGACGCGCGGGAGGCCGAGGCCGCCGTCCTCGGTTACGCCGTCTTCAACGACCTGACCGCCCGTACCGCGCAGAAACTCACCGCCCAGTGGACGCTGGGCAAGAACGCCGATCGCAGCGGCCCGATCGGGACGGTCGTCACCGCCGACGAGGCGGGCAGCCTCTCCGACGGGCTGCGCCTGGTCACCCGCGTCAACGGGGAGATCATGCAGGACGGGAACACCCGCGACATGATCTTCGGGGTGCCCGAGCTGCTGTCGCGGATCAGCGCCACCCTGACCCTGCATCCGGGCGACGTCGTCGCCACCGGCACCCCGGAGGGCGTCGGCTACGTCCGTACGCCGCCCAGGCTGCTGCGGTCCGGTGACGTCGTCGAGGTGGAGGTCGACCGGCTCGGGACGCTGCGTACGCCCGTCGCCGACGCGTCCGCGAGGTCCGGCGCGTGACGGGGACGACCGCGCGGGTACTGATCGCGGGCGGCGGGCCGTCCGGTCTCGCCGCGGCGGTCGAACTCGGCCGCCGCGGCATCCGGACCGTGCTCGTCGAACCGCGCACCACCGTCGACGACGACCGGCCGCGGGCCAAGACCACCAGCATCCGCACCATGGAGCACTTCCGCCGTTGGGGCCTGGCCGACCGCTTGCGCGCGGCCGCCCCGCTGCCCGTGGCCTGGTCCCAGGACGTCATCTTCTGCACCGGGCTCCTGGGCACCGAACTGACCCGGTTCCGCAACGTGTTCGGTCTCTACGACGGCCGCGACGAGCGCTGGGCGGAGCCGGGCCAGCAGGTCCCGCAGCCGGTCGTCGAGCGGATCCTGCGCGCGGCGGTGGCCGAACTGCCCTCGGTCACCTCTCTGACCGGCCACCGGGTCACCGCCGTCGAGCAGGACGACCATGCCGTGCACGCCACGGTCACCGCCGCCGACGGCTCCGTCCGCGTGCTGACGGCCGGCTATCTGCTGGGCTGTGACGGCAGCGGCGGAGTCAGCCGGCAGGCCGTCGGAGCGCGCTACGCCGGCTCGTCCGGTGAACGGCCCAACCTCAGCATCGTCTTCCGGGCCCCGGGCCTGGGCGAGGCCGTCGGCCTGGACCGGGCGGTGCAGTACTGGGTGGTGAGCCCCGAGGCGTCCGGTCTCATGGGCCGTCTCGACCTGGACGACCGGTGGTGGGCCATCGTCCAGCGGACCGACCCCGACCACCCGGTGGCACCGGAGACGCTGGTGCGCGCTCTCGTCGGCGCAGGGCACCCCGGGGCCGTGGAGGTGCTCGCCACCGACCCCTGGACCGCCCGTATGCTCCTGGCCGACCGCTACCGCCGCGGCCGGGTCTTCCTGGTGGGCGACGCCGCCCATCTGAACCCCCCGTGGGGCGGGCACGGCTTCAACACGTGTGTCGGCGACGCGGTGGACATCGGCTGGAAACTCGCCGCGGTCCTCCAGGGCTGGGGCGGCGCGGAGCTGCTGGACAGCTACCAGACGGAGCGGCGCCCGGTGGCCCGGCAGATCATCGCCGGCGGTGCCGCCCAGGACAGGCTTCTCGCCCCGTCCTTCGCCGACCCCGCGCTCCTCGGGGACACCCCCGAGGCCGGTCGCCGCCGTGCGCGGACCGCGGCCGCCCTCCAGGCCAAGGCCGGCGAGTTCCACAGCGAGGGCCTCGTCCTCGGCCAGCACTACGCCTCGTCCCCCGTCGTCGTCGACGACGGCTCCGCGATCCCGCCGCTCGTGCCGCGCAGCTATCACGGCCTGTCCTTCCCGGGCGCCCGGCTGCCGCACAGTTGGCTCCCCGACGGCCGTTCCCTGTACGACCTGCTCGGCGACGGTCTGACGCTGCTCCTCCTGGCCGGTGACAGGGAGCCCGACCGCGCCGCCTTCGCGCGGGAGGCCGCGGCCCGGGGCGTCCCCCTCACCACCGTCGACCTGACCGGCCTGGTCCCGCGCGAACGCTACGGGGCCCCGATGCTGCTGATCCGGCCCGACCAGCACATCGCGTGGCGGGGCGCGGACGGCACACGGGCCGGGGACGTGCTCGACGTCGTCCGCGGCGCCCCGCCGACTCGTCAACCACGCCCGAGTCGCTCGGGAAGCGGCGTGCGGTAGTCGGGCAGCGGGCGCCGGGCGCGGAACGCGGTCTTCATGTCCTCGCTCGCGCCGGGCACGCCCAGCGAGGTCTCCAGGCGGTCGCCGAACGTGGCCGGCAGGACCGGGGGACAGACGGGGTCGTCGACGTCGTCGAAGCTGCCGGGCGGGTGCGGGGTGCCGCGGGCGACGGCGAGGTGGATGCGGTTCAGCCGTTCCGCGGCCCGGCCGCCCGCCTCGCTGGACAGGCCGTCCACCGTCCAGGCCGTCAGGATGTCGCCCGGACAGATCGTCATCGTCAGGCGAACGCCGGAACACGGTGGCCGACGCTCCCGGCATGGCAGGGGGTCCGACAATCCGCCGCCACCGTCGTGGGCCCGTTGTCGCGGCCAAAGGCCTAGCACGGCAACACAGTTGACGGTATGTCACCTTCATGTGCTCCGCTATGCCCGGCCCCGTTCGAACGAACGACGACCGGCCGAACAGCGACCGACCGGACAACGACCGACCGCGCGACGGTCGGCGGGCGCTCAGCCCTCCGGGAACGGAACCCTCCAGCTGGGCATGAACGACACCGCCGGGTCCTGCTCCGAGGACAACAGGGACACGCTGACCGTCAAGGTCAGTGTCGTGCACGGGAGTTGACCCCTGCGCCGCCGCCCGGTCACCCGAACGCGCCCGCCCTGCCGAAGGAAAGAGGCAGGAAGCGCTCGGCCATGCGGGCGTAGCCGGCCGCGTTCGGGTGCAGGCCGTCGGGCAGGTCGGCCACGTCGTCGGGCCCGAACAGCGTTGTCCCGTCGATGAGTCGGAGCCGGTCGTCGCCGTCCTTGCGGCGCTGATCGACGTGCTCGCTCAGCAACTCGCGGATGCGGGTGAGCGTGAGCGCGCCGAGCGCGAGTTCGGCGGGACGGTCGACGGTGCGGACCATTCCGTCGGGGCCCACCAGCGTGGGACCGGGCCGCTGTTCGGCGGCCGGGCAGACGATGGGGCTGATGATCAGGATCGGTGTGGACGGGTGCCCGTCGCGGATCGTGTCGACGAAGCCGTGGAAGGCCGGGACGAAGGCGCGTTCCCGCATGCTGTCGGCGTTGTGGACGTTGATGCCCAGTTCGAGGCTGATCGCGCTCGCGGGCAGGTCGCGGACGGCGCGGGCCATGAAGGGGTCGAGCTGGCACTGCCCGCCGAGGCCGAGGTTGACCAGGCACCGGCCGGCCGAGCGGGCCACGGCGGCCGGCCAGGTGGAGGTCGGGCGGTCCGCGTCCGAGCACTGGCTGATGGAGCTGCCGTAGTGCACCCACAGCGGGCCGCTCGCCGGAGCCGGACGCACCGACGCCCCGTCCGGGACGCGGACGTCGATCAGCGTGACGGCCGGGGTGACGGGCAGCCAGATCTCCACGCGTCGGTCGACGGCCCGCCGGCCGAGGCGGAAGCGGACGGTCGCGGGCTCGGCCGGTCCGGCCTCCGGCGAGCCGGTGGCGGGGCCGAAGAGGGCCGGGTCGATCGGGTTCTCCTCCGTCGCCACCACCGGCTCGCGCAGTTCGCCGTCGACCACCAGGTCGAAGACGCTGCCGGTGGACGGCATGCCCAGAGGGAGGAGCACGGTCAGCCGGGCGTCGAGCTCGAGCTCGGTGGCGTCCGTGAGCATCTCCAACCGCACTCCGGACGGCACGGCGCTGTTGAAGTCGAACGCCCGGTCGGCCAGCCGCGCCCGTCCCGAGTCCGGGGAACGGTGCAGGGTGACTCCCGTCGTATCGGTGGTCTTCCCGAGCGCGCCGACGACACAGTCGAGCGCGCGGTCGAGTACGGATTGCATGCGAGGACCTCTCGGGGCACGGGTCAGGTCAGGTCAGGTCAGTCGTAGTCCTCTGTCCGGCATTCGGCGCGTAATTCGTCGCGCAATGCGTCGCGTCGGTCCACGAAGGGGCGCCTGCCTCCTGCCCGAGCGGTACGCGGGGGTCCTCCTGGAGGAGGACAGCGGAGCGTCAGCTCATGCACCGGCACCAGGCGGGAGTGCCCACACGGGCACGATGTCCCGGCGCACCCCCGCGAGCCAGGCTGGTCGTCCACCCGAACCCAGACCTGGAGATCCGTTTCCCGTGGCTACCTTGCTCTACCGGATGGGCCGGACCGCCTTCCAGCGGCGCTGGCTCGTGACGCTGCTGTGGGCGGTGATCCTCGGCGCCGTCGGACTCGGCGCCGCCAAGGCTCCCGCCGCCTCCGACGACGGCACCTCCTTCATGCCCGGCATCGAGGCGCAGAAGGCGTTCGACCTGATCGGAGAGCGGTTCCCGGGCTCGGACGCCGACGGCGCCGACGCGCGGATCGTGTTCGTCGCGCCCGACGGCCAGAAGGTGACCGCGGCCGGCCACCGCGCGGCCGTCGACACACTCGTGGCCGAGGCGGCCGACGAGCCGCAGGTCGCCGGTGCCGTGAGCCCGTTCGAGGCGGGCGCGGTGAGCGAGGACGGCTCGACCGCCTACGCCACGGTGAACTACAAGGTCAAGGCCGACGATCTCACCGATGCCGACAAGGCCGCCCTGGAGAAGGCCATCGACAAGGCCCGTGCCTCCGGTCTCACGGTCGAGGTCGGAGGCACCGCGCTCGCCACCCAGCCCGCGGCGGGCGGCTCCTCGGAGGCCATCGGCATCGTCCTCGCCGCCGTCGTCCTGCTGATCACCTTCGGCTCCCTCGCGGCCGCCGGCCTGCCGCTGCTGACCGCCGTCATCGGCGTCGGGATCAGCATGGCGTCCATCATGGCCCTCGGCAGCGCCTTCGGCCTGTCCCTGACCACCGGGACGCTCGCCACGATGCTGGGCCTCGCGGTCGGCATCGACTACGCCCTGTTCGTGGTCTCCCGCTACCGGGAGGAGCGCGCGGGCGGCCACGCCCCGCGCGAGGCGACCGCACTCGCCGTCGGCACGGCCGGCTCCGCCGTGGTCTTCGCCGGCCTCACCGTCGTCATCGCGCTGGCCGGCCTCTCGGTGGTCGGCGTTCCGATGCTGACCAAGATGGGTCTGTGCGCCGCGGGCGCCGTGGTCGTCGCCGTCCTGATCGCCCTCACCCTGGTCCCCGCCCTGCTCGGCATGTGGCCCGAGGCCGTCCTCTCCCGCGCCGCGCGCAAGGCCGGCCGCGCGGCCCGGCCGGCCGACAACGGGGGTTCGCGGTGGGCGCGCTTCGTGCTGCGTCGCCCGGTGGCCGTGCTGGTGACCTGTGTCGCGGGCCTCGGTGTCCTGGCGCTGCCCGCCGCGCAGCTGGAGATGGGTATGCCGGGGGACGAGTCCAAGCCGGTCTCGTCGACGGAACGACGTGCCTACGACGCGCTCGCGGACGGCTTCGGCGCGGGCTTCAACGGGCCGCTGACGATCGTCGCGGACGTCAGGGACGCGGCCGAGCCGAAGGCGGCCGCGCAGTCGATCGCCCGGGCGATCGGCGCGACCCGCGGGGTCGTGTCCGTCTCCGCCCCTCGGTTCGACCGGGCCGGTGACACCGCGCTGTTCTCGGCGGTCCCGACCGCCGGTCCGAACACCGAGGACACCAAGAACCTGGTCAAGGCCATCCGCTCGGAACGGGCCGGTCTCGAAGGGGAGACGGGGGCGACGTTCGAGGTCACCGGCAGCACCGCGATGAACATCGACGTGGCGCAGGCCCTCCAGGACGCGCTCGTCCCCTACCTGGCCGTCATCGTCGTCCTGGCCCTGCTCCTGCTGCTGGTGGTCTTCCGGTCCGTGCTGGTGCCCGTCAAGGCCGCCTTCGGGTTCCTGCTGTCGGTGCTGGCCGCTCTCGGCGCGGTCGTCGCGGTCTTCCAGTGGGGCTGGGGCGCGGAGCTGCTGGGGGTGGAGCAGACCGGTCCGATCATGAGCCTGATGCCGATCTTCCTGGTGGGCATCGTCTTCGGCCTGGCGATGGACTACGAGGTGTTCCTGGTGGCCCGGATGCGGGAGGCGTACATCCACGGGGACCGGGCTCCACAGGCGGTCGTCACCGGTTTCCGGCACAGTGCGCGGGTGGTCGTCGCCGCGGCGGTGATCATGATCGCGGTCTTCTCCGGATTCGTCGGCGCCGCCGAGTCGATGATCAAGACCATCGGTTTCGGTCTGGCCGTCGCCGTGCTGTTCGACGCCTTCGTCGTCCGCATGGCGCTCGTACCCGCGGTGCTGGCCCTGCTCGGCGACCGGGCGTGGTGGCTGCCCGGGTGGCTCGACCGGCTGCTGCCGCGGGTCGACGTCGAGGGCGTCGGGCTCACCGTGCCGCCGGTGCCCGCCGCCGGACGGGTGGGCGGCGAGCCCGCGCCGCAGGAACCGGCCCGTACCTGAAGTCCGGGCCCCGGACGCGTCCCCGGTGAGCCCTTCCCCCTCCACCGCGGGCCGCGGCGCCGGACAGCAGGGCGCCGCGGCCGACGGTGTGTGAGTATGTCTGCCTTTGGACGTCGGAGCGTGATGAGCACAAGCTGGCAGCGCCGGGCAGCGACCCGCCCGAAGGCCGTCGAGGCGACGACGCTGGTCCTGTTGTCCGCCTTCACCGTCTCCGGTGCCGTCGTCACCCGGGCGGTGATGCCCGAGGCGCCGGCCCTGTGGCCCGGCGTCGCCCTGTCCGTCGTCGCGTGCGCCGCACTGCACCGGCGCCGCGACCACCCCCTCCAGGTCCTCGCCGTCACCCTGCTGTGCACCATGGGCCAGGGTGCCCTCGGCTACCTCCTGACACCGCTGCTGATGGTCCCGCTCCTGTGGGCGCAGTACTCGGCGAGCGTGCGCACCCCTCGCCGCGCCGCCCGCAACGGCGCGCTGACGGCCGCCGCCGGCATCGCCGTCACCGGTCTGTTCGTCCCCTCGTTCCACGACTCGCCCATCCTCGTCATCGTCAACCCGGCGGCCTGGGTCCTGATGTCCGCGGCCTTCGGCGCCTACATCCGGGTACGCCGCGAGTACGCGACGGCCCGTGCCGAGCACGCCGACCGTCGGCGGGAGGAGGAGGCACGGCACCGGGTGATCCAGGAACGGATGCGCATCGCGCGGGAGCTGCACGACGTGGTCGCCCACCATCTGACCCTGGCCGACGCCCAGGCCGGCACCGCCGCCCACCTCGCACGGACCGACCCCGGCAAGGCCCTCGAGATCGTCGGCAGGCTTCCGGAGACGACGGCCGCGGCACTGCGCGAGCTCAAGGCGACCGTGGGACTCCTGCGCGAGGACACCGACCCCGCGAACGATCTGACGCCCGCACCGGGACTCGGGCAGCTGCCCGACCTGGTCGACGCCTGCTCGGCGGCCGGCCTGGAGGTGACCGTCACCGTCGAGGGACCCTCGCGCCCGCTGACCCCCGTCCTCGACCTGACGGCCTACCGGATCGTCCAGGAAGCGCTCACCAACGTCAGCAAGCACGCCGCGACCCGCACCGCCCGGATCCGGCTCGCCTACACCCCCCACTACCTGACCCTGACCGTCACCAACGACACCGCCCCCGGCCGCCCCGCGCCGGTACCCGTGCCCGGTCCGGGCCGCGGCTTCGGTCTGCTCGGCATGCGCGAGCGCACCGCGGCGGCGGGCGGCACCTTCCACGCCGGTCCCCGCCCGCGGGGCGGCTTCGAGGTCGCCTGCACCCTTCCGCTCGACCGTCACGACGAAAGTCCCGCCTCATGACCATCCGTGTCCTGCTCGCCGACGACCAGGCCCTGCTCCGGGCCACCTTCCGCATCCTCATCGAGTCGGTCGCGGACATGACCGTCGTCGCGGAGGCCGCCGACGGACAGGAAGCCGTCGACCGCACCGAGACGCACCGGCCCGATGTGGTGCTCATGGACATCCGGATGCCGAACGTCGACGGAGTGGCGGCCACCGCCGCCATCTGCGCCCGGCCGGAGCTGTCGGGGACCCGGATCCTCGTCCTCACCACCTTCGAGGACGACCGGAACGTCGCGAAGGCGCTGCGCGCCGGCGCCAGCGGCTTCCTCGGCAAGGGCGTGAGCCCCGAGGCCCTGCTGTCGGGCATCCGCACCGTGGCGGCCGGCGACTCCCTCCTCTCGCCGCTCGCCACCCGGGCCCTCATCACCCGCTTCCTGGCCGGCCCGGACACCGACGACGTCCGCGCGCTCCCCGACGCCCTCAGGACCCTGACGGAACGCGAGCGCGAGGTGATGGCCCTGGCCGCGTACGGCAGGTCCAACGCGGAGATCGCCGCCGAGCTCTTCCTGAGCCCGTTGACGGTACGCAGTCACATCCAGCGCGCCATGACCAAGCTCGACGCCCGCGACCGTGCCCAGCTCGTCGTCGCCGCGTACCGGAGCGGGCTGGTGACACCCCCTCCGGCTCAGAGCGGCTGACCGCGGCGGCTCCCCCGGCGCCCGTCCTCGCCGCGGCACACCCGATGTCGCCTCGTGGCTCTCTGGTGGGCCCCGGGTCCGGGTGCCAGAGTCGGGGCCATGGCCATCGATGTCGCCGCCCTCCGGGCGCATTTCCCGTCCCTCGCACAGGGTCTCGCCTTCTTCGACGGGCCGGGCGGTACCCAGACGCCCACCCCCGTCGCCGAGGCCGTCACCAGGACGATGACCGCTCCGCTGTCCAACCGGGGGCTGGTCAGCGCGTCCGAGCGCAACGCCGAACAGGCCGTCGCCGGCTTCCGGGCCGCTTACGCCGACCTGCTGGGCGTGCCGGAGACAGGCGTCGTGCACGGGCGCAGCGCCACGCAGCTCACGTACGACTTCTCCCGGACCCTGGCCAAGGGCTGGCGGCCCGGCGACGAGATCGTCCTCAGCCGGCTCGACCACGACGCCAATGTGCGTCCCTGGGCCCAGGCGGCGGAGCGCGCCGGGGCCGTCGTCCGCTGGATCGAGCTCGACGGCGCGACCGCGGAACTGGACCTCGGCTCCTACGAGCGGGCGCTGTCGCCCCGGACCCGGCTGGTCGCGGTGACGGCGGCCTCGAACGTGCTGGGCACCAGGCCGCCGGTACGCCGGATCGCCGACCGGGCCCACGAGGTCGGCGCCCTGGTGTTCGTGGACGGGGTGCACTACGCCGCCCATCACCTGGTGGACGTGGCCGCGCTGGGGGCCGACCTGTTCGTCTGCTCGCCGTACAAGTTCCTCGGTCCGCACTGCGGGGTGCTCGCCGGATCGCCCGACGTCCTCGAGGCGCTCGTACCGGACAAGCTGCTGCCGTCGCCGGACACGGTGCCGGAGCGCTTCGAGTTCGGGACGCTGCCCTACGAGATCCTGGCGGGCGCCACCGCGGCCGTGGACTTCCTGGCCGCGCTCGACACGAGTGGGCCGGGGCGGCCAGGGGCGCCCGGCGACACGCCGGGGCCGACGGTGTCGCGCAGGGACCGGCTGGCGCGGTCGCTGCGGTCCCTGCACGACCACGAGAACGCGGTGCGCGCCCGGGTGGAGGAGGGGCTGCGCGCGCTGGGCGACGCCGTCACCGTCCACTCGCGGGCGAAGGACCGCACCCCGACCGTTCTGATGAGTTTCGAGGGCCGGGACGCGCGCGAGGCGCAGGCGCATCTCGCCGCACGGGGTGTCGTGGCCCCGGCGGGCTCGTTCTACGCCTACGAGGCCTTCACCGCGCTGAAACTCGACGATCCCGCACTACGGGTGGGGCTCGCGCCCTACAACGACACCGAGGACGTCGACAGGCTCCTCGACGGGCTCGCCTCGTTTCTCTGACGTGTGCCGTTTCCCAGACTTGCACCATTCGTTTTCTTGAACGGTTCGTGTTTATGAAGTAGGTTCGACGCCATGACAGCACCCCGTACACCGACCACCGCCGAGGAGCTGCGCGGTGTCGGCCTGAGGGTGACGGCCGCCCGTGTCGCACTGCTCGAGACCGTCCGGGACGGCGATCATCTCGGTGTCGAGGCGATCGCCACCGGGGTGCGCGGCCGCGTGGGCCACATCTCCCTCCAGGCCGTGTATGAGGCCCTGCACGCGCTGACCACCGCGGGACTGGTGCGCCGCATCGAGCCCCCGGGCAGCCCCGCCCGGTTCGAGGGACGCGTGGGGGACAACCACCACCACCTCGTCTGCCGGTCCTGCGGCGCGGTCGTCGACGTCGACTGCGCCGTCGGCCACGCCCCCTGTCTGACCGCTTCCGACGACCGCGGCTTCGCCATAGACGAGGCCGAGGTCATCTACTGGGGCCTGTGCCCCGACTGTTCCACCGCCCGCAGCACCTGAGCGCCCGCAGGACCCGACACCTGCGGTACGTGAGCATGTGATCCGACCAGTCCAGAAGGATTCCCCCATGACCGAGAACCATGATGCGATCGTGACCGACTCGAAGGCGGCGGAGGCAGGTGGCTGCCCGGTCGCGCACGACCGCGCCGCGCACCCGACCCAGGGCGGCGGCAACCGCCAGTGGTGGCCGGAGCGCCTCAACCTGAAGATCCTCGCCAAGGACCCCGTCGTGGCGAACCCGCTCGGTGCGGAGTTCGACTACGCCGCGGCGTTCGAGGCCCTCGACCTGGCGGCCGTGAAACAGGACATCGCCGAGGTGCTGACCACCTCGCAGGACTGGTGGCCCGCCGACTTCGGCAACTACGGCCCGCTGATGATCCGTATGGCCTGGCACAGCGCCGGCACCTACCGCATCAGCGACGGCCGCGGCGGCGGTGGCCGCGGGCAGCAGCGCTTCGCGCCGCTGAACAGCTGGCCGGACAACGCCAACCTCGACAAGGCCCGCCGTCTGCTGTGGCCGGTCAAGAAGAAGTACGGCCAGTCCATCTCCTGGGCCGACCTCCTGATCCTCACGGGCAACGTCGCGCTGGAGACGATGGGCTTCGAGACCTTCGGCTTCGCCGGCGGCCGCGCGGACGTCTGGGAGGCCGACGAGGACGTGTACTGGGGCCCGGAGACCACCTGGCTCGACGACCAGCGCTACACCGGCGACCGCGAGCTGGAGAACCCGCTCGGCGCGGTCCAGATGGGCCTCATCTACGTCAACCCCGAGGGCCCCAACGGCAACCCGGACCCGCTGGCCGCGGCCCGCGACATCCGCGAGACGTTCCGCCGCATGGCGATGAACGACGAGGAGACCGTCGCCCTGATCGCCGGTGGTCACACCTTCGGCAAGACCCACGGTGCCGGTCCGGCGGACAGCGTCGGCGACGACCCCGAGGCCGCCGCCCTCGCGCAGCAGGGCCTGGGCTGGAAGTCCAGCTACGGCACGGGCAAGGGCGGCGACGCCATCACCAGTGGTCTTGAGGTCACCTGGACCACCAAGCCCACCCAGTGGAGCAACGACTTCTTCAACATCCTCTTCGGCTACGAGTGGGAGCTGTCGGAGTCCCCGGCCGGCGCCAAGCAGTGGGTGGCCAAGGACGCCGAGGCGATCATCCCCGACGCGCACGACGCGTCGAAGAAGAAGCTCCCGACGATGCTCACCACCGACCTGTCGCTGCGCTTCGACCCGATCTACGGTGAGATCTCGCGCCGCTTCCACGAGAACCCGGCCGAGTTCGCGGACGCCTTCGCCCGCGCCTGGTACAAGCTGACCCACCGCGACCTGGGCCCGAAGTCCCTGTACCTCGGCCCGGAGGTCCCGGCGGAGACCCTGCTGTGGCAGGACCCGCTGCCGGAGGCCGAGGGCGAGGTCATCGGCGCCGAGGACATCGCGGCGCTCAAGGCCAAGGTCCTCGACTCGGGGCTGAGCGTCTCGCAGCTGGTGTCCACCGCGTGGGCGTCGGCCTCCACCCACCGCGGCAGCGACAAGCGCGGCGGTGCCAACGGCGCCCGCATCCGCCTCGAGCCGCAGCGCGGCTGGGAGGTCAACAACCCGGACGAGCTGGCCCAGGTGCTGCGCGTCCTGGAGGGCGTCCAGCAGGAGTTCAACTCCGGCGCGAAGAAGGTCTCCCTGGCCGACCTGATCGTCCTCGGTGGTGCCGCCGCCGTGGAGAAGGCCGCCAAGGACGCCGGTCACGCCGTGGAGGTCCCCTTCACCCCGGGCCGCGTGGACGCCTCGCAGGAGCAGACGGACGTCGAGTCGTTCGCCGCGCTCGAGCCGACCGCCGACGGGTTCCGCAACTACCTCGGCAAGGGCAACCGTCTGCCGGCCGAGTTCCTGCTGCTCGACAAGGCGAACCTGCTGACCCTGAGCGCCCCCGAGCTGACCGTCCTGGTCGGCGGCCTGCGCGTGCTGGGCGCCAACCACGGCCAGTCCTCGCACGGCGTCCTGACCGACGCCCCCGGCACGCTGACGAACGACTTCTTCGTCAACCTGCTCGACCTGGGTACGACGTGGTCGTCGACGTCCTCGGACCAGGCCACCTTCGAGGGCCGCGACGCCGCCACGGGCGAGGTCAAGTGGACCGGCACCCGCGCCGACCTCGTCTTCGGCTCGAACTCCGAGCTGCGCGCGGTCGCCGAGGTCTACGCGAGCGACGACGCGAAGGCGAAGTTCGTGAACGACTTCGTCGCCGCGTGGGTCAAGGTCTCGAACCTCGACCGGTTCGACCTGATCTGATCCCGGACTCTCCGTCAGGAGAGGCCGGAAAGAACAGCACAGCAGCACGTCCAGGGCGTCCCGCCCGGTCCCCAGTGACCGGGCGGGGCGCCCTGGCGCGTTCCCCACCGTGAACCGGCCGTGCGGTGAATGCTGTTGTCCCGACGGGTTCCCGATGCCGGTGGGGCTGTCGAAACCATTGACGGAGACATGCTCGCCCCCTATCTTCTGGCCGAAGTTACGAACCATGTTCGAAATCCCGGACAGGCAGTTTCACGGACAAGGGACGGTCCTGTATGCCTCGGAAGTACCGCCGCAGACCCCTGCTCGTCTGCGTGTTGGCCCTCCTCGTCGCCCTGGTGGCGGCGACCCAGCCGGTGGCCGCGGCCGACGGCCGCCCGTACACCAACCCGCTGAAGTCGGCCAAGGGCGCGGACCCCTGGCTGGAGTTCTACGACGGCAACTACTACCTGATCACCACGACGTTCACGGGCGTCCTCGGCATGCGCAAGGCGCCGACCCTCGCGGGCCTCGCCACCGCGCCCACCGTGCAGGTGTGGTCGGACACCACCTCGACCCGCAACACCAACATCTGGGCACCGGAGATCCACCGGTTCAACGGCCACTGGTACCTCTACTACTCGGCCGGCCAGGGCGGCACCGCCTGCTGCGACTCCCAGCGCACCCACGTCCTGGAGAGCGCCGGCACCGACCCGCTGGGCCCCTACACGTACAAGGGCTCCCTGACCGGCTCCAACCTCACCCCGGGCGGCTGGCTGATCGACGCGAGCGTGCTCCAGGCGAACGGAAACCTGTATCTCGTCGGAAGCGGTTTCGTGAACGGCAGCGCGCAGAGCCTGGTCATCGCGCCGATGAGCAACCCGTACACGCTGTCCAGCAGCACCTTCACGGTGATCTCCAGCCCCACACTGGACTGGGAGCGGGTGGGTGCGCCCGTCAACGAGGGCCCGGAACCGCTGTACCACAACGGCCGCACCTTCCTCAGCTACTCCGCCAGCTACTGCCAGACCGCCGACTACAAGCTCGGCCAGCTGGAGCTGACGGGCAGCGACCCGCTGAACCCGGCATCGTGGACCAAGAAACAGACGCCCGTCTTCCAGCGCAGCGACACAGGCGGCGTCTACGGCCCGGGTCACAACGGTTTCTTCACCTCACCCGACGGCACCGAGAACTGGATCGTCTACCACGCCAACTCCTCCGCGAGCGGCGGCTGCGGAAACGGCCGGACGACCCGCGCCCAGAAGTTCACCTGGAACGCCGACGGCACCCCGAACTTCGGCACCCCCGTCGCCCTGGGCACGACGCTCCCCGGCCCGTCCGGCGAGACGGCGGCGACCCCGACCGCGTACACCCTCGTCAACCGCAACAGCGGCAAGTGCCTCGACGTCGAAGGCGGTTCCACGGCCAACGGCACGAACATCTTCCAGTGGACCTGCACCGGCGGGACCAACCAGAAGTGGCGGATCGAGGACCAGGGCGACGACACGAGCCGGCTGGTGAACGTGGCCACCGGCGGGGTGATGGACACCGCCGACTGCTCCACCGCCGACGGCGCCGACCTGCGCCAGTGGTCATGGCTGAACAACAAGTGCCAGCGTTTCCGTCCCGTCTTCACCGCGAGCGGCGACTACGTCCGGCTCGTGAACGAGAACAGCGGCAAGGTCGCCGACGTCACCGACTGCGGGACCGCCAACGGCACCGACGTACGGCAGTGGACCTGGCTGAACAACACCTGCCAGCAGTGGCGCCTGGTGCCCACCACCTGAGCCCGGCGCCTTCTCCCCCTCCCTCCTCCCCTCCCCTCCCCTCCCCTCCCCTCCGTCAGGAGAACTCCCTTGAGACGCAACGCCGTTCGGCTGATCCTGGCCGGCCTCGTCGCCCTCGCGGCCGTCCTCACCGGCGTGGGCGCCCCCGCCCAGGCCGCCGTGCCCGACTCCCCCGCGGTGACGTACACCAACCCGATCGCGGAGCAGCGCGCCGATCCGCACATCTACAAGCACACCGACGGCTACTACTACTTCACCGCCACGGTCCCCGCGTACGACCGCATCGTGCTGCGCCGGGCGACGACCATCCAGGGGCTGTCGACGGCCCAGGAGGTCACCATCTGGACCAAGCACAGCAGCGGGGTCATGGGCGCCCACATCTGGGCGCCGGAGATCCACTTCATCGACGGCAAGTGGTACGTGTACTTCGCGGCCGGGTCCACCAGTGACGTCTGGGCGATCCGGATGTACGTCCTCGAAGGCACCGGCGCCAACCCGCTCACCGCGACCTGGACCGAGAAGGGCCAGATCAAGACCACGTGGGAGAGCTTCTCGCTCGACTCCACCACGTTCGTCGTCAACGGTGTCCGCTATCTCGCCTGGGCGCAGCGCAACCCGTCCGAGGACAACAACACGAGTCTCTTCATCGCGACGATGGCCAACCCCTGGACGATCCAGGGCACTCCGGCGGAGATCTCACAGCCGACGCTCTCCTGGGAGACGATCGGCTACAAGGTCAACGAGGGCCCCGCGCTGATCCAGCACGGCAACAAGGTCTTCATGACCTACTCGGCGAGCGCGACCGACGCCAACTACTGCCTGGGCATGCTGACCGCCTCCGCGACGGCCGACCTGACCGACCCGGCGTCCTGGACCAAGGGGACGCAGCCCGTCTTCACCTCGAACGCCTCGACCTCACAGTACGGGCCGGGCCACAACTCGTTCACGGTCTCCGAGGACGGCAAGTCCGACATCCTCGTCTACCACGACCGCAGCTACAAGGACATCACCGGTGACCCGCTGAACGACCCCAACCGCCGCACCCGCGTGCAGAAGGTGTACTGGAAGGCGGACGGCACCCCCGACTTCGGCATCCCGGTGGCCGACGGGGTCACCCCGCAGCGCTTCTCCTCGTACAACTACGCGGACCGGTTCATCCGGCACTGGGAGTACCGCGCCCGCATCGAGGCCGGCGTCAGCCCGCTCGCCGACTCGCAGTTCCGGGTGGTCACCGGTCTCGCGGGCACCGGCACCGTCTCCCTGGAGTCGGCCAACTTCCCGGGCTACTACCTGCGGCACAAGAACTTCGAGGTGTGGCTGGAGAAGAACGACGGCACGTCGGCGTTCGCGTCCGACGCGAGTTTCTACCGGCGGGCCGGTCTCGCCGACTCCGCGGGGGTCTCGTACGAGTCGTACAACTACGCCGGACGCTATGTCCGCCACTACAACTACGTGCTGTACGTGCAGACGCCGAGCACGGCCACGGACAAGGGAGACGCCACGTTCTACGCCCAGTAGGGCCCTGACCGGCCTGAGGAGCGCATGACGACCGAGACTATACATAGCGTGTATACGCTCTATGTATAGTCTCGACATGCCTTCTCTGACCAGGAAGATGAAGAAAACGGGGGCCAGGTTGCGGGCCGTCGCCATCTCGGCTGCGGCCACCTGCCTGGCGGTCACGCTGACCGGCTGCGGCGGCGCCGACATCACGCACCCGAGCGCCGCCCGCGCCCGCCCCGCGGCCACCACCCAGGCCGCCCGCTTCGGCGCCGTCGACTGCCGTGAGGCGAAGTGCATCGCCCTCACCTTCGACGCCGGCCCGAGCGAGAACTCGGCCCGTCTGCTCGACATCCTGAAGGAGAAACAGGTCCCGGCGACCTTCTTCCTGCTGGGCGAGCGGCACATCGAGAAATACCCGGAGCTCGTCAGACGCATGGCCGCCGAGGGACACGAGGTGGCCAGCCACACCTGGGACCACAAGATCCTCACGCAGATCACCCCTGAGGAGATACGCGAGGAACTCCAGCGCCCCAACGACGAGATAGAGCGCCTCACCGGCCGGCGCCCCACCCTGATGCGGCCGCCGCAGGGCCGCACCGACGAGACCGTGCACGAGATCAGCCGCGAGCTGGGCCTCGCCGAGGTGCTGTGGACGGTGACCGCCAAGGACTACACGACGACCGACTCCGCACTGATCCAGCGCCGGGTACTGGCCCAGGCCGACCGGGACGGCATCATCCTGCTGCACGACATCTACGACGGGACCGTGCCGGCCGTACCGGGGATCATCGACGCGCTGAAAGAGCGCGGATACGTTTTCGTGACGGTTCCCCAGCTGCTGGCGCCGGGGACGGCGGTGCCCGGACAGGTCTACCGCTGACCCGGCCACCACACCGCGAAGGTGAGTCCGAACCTGTGAGCCGGAGGGTAATCCTCCGTCGGACGGCCCCGACTCCCTACGATCAACGAGTGGTCTTCTTCCAGCTCGAACGCACGGTACCGCTTTCCCTGGACGACGCCTGGCGTCGCCTGACGGAGTGGTCCCGGCACGGCGACGTCGTACCGCTCACCGACGTGGCTGTGCTCACCCCCGCGCCGACCCACGAGGGCACGGTCTTCGTGGCCCGTTCGGGTCTCGGCCCGTTCGCCTTCGCCGACCGGATGGAGGTGACCGTGTGGCAGCCGCCGTCCGACGACGAGCCGGGCCGGTGCCGGCTGGAGAAACGCGGCCGGGTCGTCCTGGGCTGGGCCGAGATCGAGGTACGGCCGGGCCCCGGCGGGCGGGCCAGGGTGCTCTGGCGGGAGGAGTTGCGGGTGCGTTTTCTACCGTCCCTCTTCGACCCGCTCCTCGGGGCCGCGGCCCGCAGGGTGTTCGGGCGCGCGGTGAACCGGCTGCTCCGCGGCAGGTGACCTCGCGAGGGCCGCGGCGACCGTGCCGGGCTGAGGGCACGACGGCAGCCGACGACGTCGAGGAACTCGCGGTGGACGCCCTGCGCCGGATGCTGCGGCCGCTGCTGCGGAACGGCGGGGGTACCGGCGCCGGCCTGGGACCGGATCGCCGAACAGGGCGACTCCCCCGACCTCGCCCGGGCGCTCGTGGCGGACCTCGTCCCCCGCGCGACCCGGGACGCGGCCGGCGCTCGCTGGTCCGACCTCGCGCACCGGCCCGCCCGGGCCGCCTCGAACCGCAGACCGGCTGGGCGATGGGCAACGCGGGCATCGCGCGCGAACTGCTGTGCCACGTCCGGCTGGGCCGGGGCGGCGACCCGCGCTACGCGTTCACCTGGCCGGACCAGCCGGCCGTGCGCGGTGCGGCGGCTCAGGCCACCGAGCCGATCCGGCCCGTCGGCACCGAGGCCGTGTCGTGATGGATGGGCGTGTGCGCGCCGGTGAGTGAGACCCCGCTGCCGCCGCGCCGGTCGGCCACGATCTCGGCGGCGATCGACAACGCCGTCTCCTCGGGCGTACGGGCGCCCAGGTCGAGGCCGATGGGGGACCGAAGACGCGCCAACTCCAGCTCGGTCACACCTACTTCACGCAACCGGGCGTTGCGGTCGAGGTGGGTGCGGCGGGAGCCCATCGCGCCGACGTAGGCGACCGGGAGCCGCAACGCCAGCCGGAGCAGGGGGACATCGAACTTGGCGTCGTGGGTGAGAACGCACAGCACGGTCCGCGCGTCCACCTCCGTGCGCTCCAGGTACCTGTGCGGCCACTCGACGACGATCTCGTCGGCCTCCGGGAAACGGGCCTCGGTCGCGAAGACGGGACGCGCGTCGCACACCGTCACGCGGTAGTTCAGGAACTTGCCGACCCGCACCAGGGCCGACGCGAAGTCGATCGCGCCGAACACGATCATCCGGGGCGGCGGGACGGACGACTCGACCAGCACCGTGAGCGGCGCCCCGCAGCGGGAGCCCTGCTCGCCGATCTCCAGGGTGCCGGTGCGACCGGCGTCGAGGAAGGCGCCGGCCTCGGCCGCGACCGTGCGGTCCAACTCCGGATGGGCACCGAAGCCGCCTTCGTAGTAACCGCTGTCGTAAGAGCCACCGCCGTGGAAACCGCTGTCGTAAGAGACGCTCTCGTAGGAACCGCTGTCGTCACTCCCGTGCGGGCGGACGATCAGCGCGCGGCCGACGAGGTCGGCCGGGCCGGTCACGATCCGCGCCAGCGCCGTGGCCCCGCCGGAGGCGGCGGCCTCCAGGCCGGCCGCGATCACCGGACGGACCCGGTCGCCGACCCGCACCGGGGTGACGAGGATGTCGATGATCCCGCCACAGGTGAGCCCGACGGCGAAGGCGTCGTCGTCGCTGTAACCGAAGCGTTCGAGGACGGACTCCCCGTCCTCCAGCGCCTGCCGGCACAGCTCGTACACCGCGCCCTCCACACAACCACCGGAGACCGAGCCGATCGCCGTGCCGTCGGCGTCCACCGCCAGGGCGGCGCCCGGCCGGCGGGGCGCGCTGCCGCCGACGGCCACCACGGTGGCCACGGCGAAGTCACGGCCCTGCTCGACCCACCGGTCGAGCTCCTCGGCGATGTCCAGCATCTCTCGGTCTCCTTGACTGCGGTTGCGGGGAGGGCGGGTCGAGTGGAGGGCGGTTGTGTGGCGGGGCGGGTGCCCGTCGGACCGGGGTGCTAGTGCACGCCCAGCCAGCTCTCGATCGGGTTGAGGGCGAAGTAGACGAGGAAGATCGCCGTCAGGACCCACATGAAGGCGCCGATCTCCCGCGCCCTGCCCTGCGCGGCCTTGATCGCGACGTAGGAGATGACACCCGCGGCGACTCCGGTGGTGATGGTGTACGTGAACGGCATCAGGACGACGGTCAGAAACACCGGGACAGCGGTTGCCCGGTCGGCCCAGTCGACGTGGCGGGCGTTCCTCAGCATCATCGCGCCGATGACGACCAGGGCGGCGGAGGCGACCTCCTGCGGGACGATCGCGGTGAGCGGGGTGAAGAACAGACAGGCCGCGAAGAAGGCGCCGGTGACGACCGAGGCGAGACCCGTACGGGCTCCCTCGCCCACGCCGGTCGCCGACTCGATGAACACGGTCTGGCCGGAGCCGCCCGCCACTCCGCCGATCGCTCCGCCGGCGCCGTCGATGAACAGCGCCTTGGACAGGCCCGGCATCCGGCCCTTGTCGTCGGCGAGCCCCGCCTCGGTGCCGACGCCGATGATGGTGGCCATCGCGTCGAAGAACCCGGCGAGGACGAGCGTGAAGACGATCATGCCGACGGTCATCGCGCCGACCTCGCCCCAGCCGCCGAACTCCACGTCCCCGAAGAGCGAGAAGTCGGGCATCGAGACCGCGCTGCCGTGCAGTTCCGGAGCGCCGGCCGCCCACTGCTTCGGGTCCACGACCCCGGTGGCGTTCAGGATCGCGGCGACGACCGTGCCGCCGACGATGCCGATGAGGATGGCGCCGGGGATGTTCCGGGCCTGGAGCATGAAGATCAGCAGCAGCGTGCCGGCGAACAACAGGACGGGCCAGCCCGCGAGTTCGCCCGCCGGGCCGAGGGTGACCGGGGTCGCCTCGCCCTGGTGCACGAAGCCGGACTTGTAGAAACCGATGAGCGCGATGAACAGGCCGATGCCCATGGTGATGCCGTGCTTGAGCGCGAGCGGAATCGCGTTCATGATCATCTCGCGCAGACCGGTGACGACCAGCAGCATGATGACGACGCCGTACAGCACGCACATGCCCATCGCCTGCGGCCAGGTCATCTCCGGGGCGACCTGGGAGGACAGGACGCCCGAGACGGAGAGCCCGGCGGCGAGCGCGAGCGGCACCTTGCCGAGGAAGCCCATCAGCAGCGTGGTGAAAGCCGCTGCGAAAGCGGTTGCGGTGATCAGCGCTCTCTGACCGAGGGTGTCCCCGGCCACGTCCTTGCCGGACAGGATCAGGGGGTTGAGCAGGAGGATGTACGCCATCGCCATGAAGGTGGTGACGCCTCCGCGCACTTCGCGGGCGACCGTGGTTCCCCGCCTGGATATGTGGAAGTACCGATCGAGCCAGGACCGTCCGGCCGGGACGCGGGTGCCTTCGCCCGCGTCTTCGGCTGTGGTCCTCGGCTCCAGTGACTGCTGGGTCATGGGCCATCTCCCAAGGTTCAAAGGGACACCCGCGTGGCGCCTTCGGCTGGTCGCGGGATTTGGGAATGGACGACCCGGGGGACGGCCCGAGACGAACAAGGGGGGTGGTCCGGGGGTGTGGCACCCCCGGACGACACCTGATCGGACCCCGTGGGGTCACGTTCCGGTGAGGTGCTCCGGACGTACCGGCGTGCGGTTGAGCTCCAGCCCGGTCGCGTTCCGGATGGCCGCGAGGACCGCCGGAGTCGACGACAGGGTGGGTGCCTCTCCGACGCCACGCAGCCCGTAGGGGGCGTGGTCGTCGGCGAGTTCGAGCACGTCGACCGGGATGGTCGGCGTGTCGAGAATCGTGGGGATCAGATAGTCCGTGAACGACGGGTTCCTGACCTTCGCCGTCTTGGGGTCGACGATGATCTCCTCCATGACCGCCACGCCCAGACCCTGGGTCGTACCGCCCTGGATCTGACCGATCACGGACAGCGGGTTGAGCGCCTTGCCGACGTCCTGCACACAGGCCAGCTCGACGACCTTCACCAGGCCGAGCTCGGTGTCGACCTCGACGACGGCGCGGTGCGCGGCGAAGGAGTACTGGACGTGGCCGTTGCCCTGCCCCGTGCGCAGGTCGAACGGCTCGGTGGCCCGGTGCCGCCACTCCGCCTCGACCTCGACGCATCCGTCCTCGAGCACGTCGACCAGGTCTGCGAGGACCTCACCGCCGTCCGTGACGACCTTGCCGCCCTCCAGGAGCAGCTCGGCGGTGGCCCAGGCGGGGTGGTAGGAGCCGAACCGGCGACGGCCGAGCTCCAGGACCTTCTCCCGGACGAGCTCGCAGGAGTTCTTCACGGCGCCGCCGGTGACGTACGTCTGCCGGGAGGCCGAGGTCGAGCCGGCGCTGCCCACCTGCGTGTCCGCGGGCCGGATGGTCACCTGCGAGACGCCCAGCTCGGTGCGGGCGATCTGCGCGTGGACGGTGACACCGCCCTGGCCGACCTCCGCCATGGCCGTGTGGACGGTCGCCACGGGCTCTCCGGCGATGACCTCCATGCGGACCCGGGCGGTCGAGTAGTCGTCGAAGCCCTCGGAGAAACCGACGTTCTTGATGCCGACCGCGTAACCGATTCCCCGTACGACGCCTTCGCCGTGCGTGGTGTTGGACAGACCGCCGGGCAGCTGCCGTACGTCGGCGCCCTCGCTGCTCTCCCACTGGCGCTCCGGGGGCAGCGGCATCGCCTTGACCCGGCGCAGGATCTCGGCGACCGGCGCCGGGGAGTCGACAGGCTGGCCGGTCGGCAGGAGGGTTCCCTGCTCCATCGCGTTGAGCCGGCGGAACTCCACCGGATCCATGCCGAGTTCGGCCGCGACCTTGTCCATCTGCGCCTCGTAGGCGAAGCAGGCCTGGACCGCGCCGAAGCCGCGCATCGCGCCGCAGGGCGGGTTGTTGGTGTAGAGGGCGATGGCCTCGATCTCGACGTCGTCGACGACGTACGGACCGATACCGAGCGAGGAGGCGTTTCCGACGACGGCCGGGCTGGCCGAGGCGTACGCGCCGCCGTCGAGGACGATCCGGCACTTGACGTGGGTGAGCTTGCCGTCTCTGGTCGCGCCGTGCTCGTAGAAGAGCTTCGCCGGGTGGCGGTGGACGTGGCCGAAGAAGGACTCGAAACGGTTGTAAACGATTTTGACGGGTTTTCCGGTGCGCAGGGCCAGCAGACAGGCGTGGATCTGCATCGACAGGTCCTCGCGGCCGCCGAACGCGCCGCCGACGCCGGACAGCGTCATCCGCACCTTGCTCTCGGGCAGGCCGAGCACGGGCGCGATCTGGCGCAGGTCGGAGTGGAGCCACTGGGTGGCGATGTAGAGGTGGACGCCGCCGTCCTCCTCGGGCACGGCGAGGCCGGACTCGGGGCCGAGGAAGGCCTGGTCCTGCATGCCGAAGGTGTACTCGCCCCTGACGACGACATCGGCGCGCGCGGCGGCCGCGGCCGCGTCGCCCCGGATGATCGGCTGGCGGTGGACGATGTTCGGGTGCGGGACGTGACCGATGTGGTGGTCGTCGCGGCCCTCGTGGATCAGGATCGCGTCCGGCGCGGTCGCCGAGGCCTCGTCGGTGACGACGGGCAGCTCGCGGTACTCGACCTTGATCTTCGCGGCGGCGCGGCGGGCGGTCTCGGGGTGGTCCGCGGCCACGATCGCGACCGGCTCGCCGTGGTGCCGGACCTTGCCGTGGGCCAGGACTGGGGTGTCCTGGATCTCCAGGCCGTAGTTCTTCACGTCGGTCGGCAGGTCGTCGTACGTCATCACGGCGTAGACACCGGGCAGGGCGAGGGCCTCCGACGTGTCGATGGAGACGATCTCGGCGTGGGCGACCGTGGAGCGCAGGATCTGGCCCCAGAGCATGTCCTCGTGCCACATGTCCGACGAGTACGCGAACTCGCCGGTGACCTTGAGGGTGCCGTCGGGGCGGAGCGTGGACTCACCGATGCCGCCCTTGGTCGGGGAGCCCTGGGTGACCTTGGTGGGAGTGCCTAGGGGAGCGCCGTTGGAAGGCATCGTCAGACCGCCTCTCCCTGACGGGCGGCCGCCAGGCGGACCGCGTCCATGATCTTCTCGTAACCGGTGCACCGGCAGAGGTTGCCGGAGAGCGCCTCGCGGATGTCCGCGTCGCTCGGGTTCGGATTGCGTTCCAGCATCTCGTCGGCCGCGACCAGCAGCCCCGGAGTGCAGAAACCGCACTGGACGGCGCCGGCGTCGATGAACGCCTGCTGGATCGGGGCGAGTTCGGTTCCCTCACCGGTGTGGGAGTCGGCGCCCTTGGCCGGCCGTCCGTCGGCCTCGTCGAGGGAGGTGTCCGACGCGCCCGACGCGCCGCAGGAACCGGTTCCACAACCGCCGTGCTCGGCGCGCTGCTTGGCGTACTCCGCGAGGCCCTCGACGGTGACGACGTCGCGGCCCTCGGCCTGTCCGGCGGCTACCAGGCAGGAACACACCGGGACGCCGTCCAGCCGGACCGTGCACGAGCCGCACTCGCCCTGCTCGCAGGCGTTCTTCGAACCCGGCAGCCCGAGCCGCTCACGCAGCACGTAGAGCAGGCTCTCGCCCTCCCACACGTCGTCCGCTTCCTGCGGACGTCCGTTGACAGTGAAGTTGACGCGCATCACGCGGCTCCCTTTGCGGTGCGGCGGGGGCCGCGGTACGACTCCCACGTCCAGGTCAGCGTGCGGCGGGCCATGACGCCCACCGCGTGCCGTCGGTAACTCGCCGTCCCCCGGACGTCGTCGATGGGGCTGCACGCGGCGGCGCACAGGTCCGCGAACTGCTTGGCGACCGACGGGGCGATGATCTTTCCGTTGTCCCAGAAACCGCCTTCTTCGAGCGCCGCGTTGAGGAAGTCCTCGGCGTTCTTCGCCCGAACGGGGGTGGGCGCGGCCGAGCCGATGCCGGTACGGACGGTCCGGGACTGCGGGTGCAGCGCGAGACCGAAGGCGCAGACGGCGATGACCATGGCGTTGCGGGTACCCACCTTGGAGTACTGCTGCGGGCCGTCGGCCTTCTTGATGTGCACGGCGCGGATCAGCTCGTCGGGGGCGAGCGCGTTGCGCTTCACGCCGGTGTAGAAGGCGTCGATCGGGATCCGGCGGGTACCGCGCACCGACTCCGCCTCGACCTCGGCGCCGGCCGCCAGCAGGGCGGGGTGGGCGTCGCCGGCCGGGGAGGCGGTGCCGAGGTTGCCGCCGACGCCGCCGCGGTTGCGGATCTGCGGGGAGGCCACGGTGTGCGAGGCGAGGGCCAGGCCCGGCAGCTCCGTACGCAGGTTCTCCATGATCCGGGTGTAGGGGACGGAGGCGCCGAGCCGCACGCTCTCCTCGCCGACCTCCCATGCATAGAGGTCATCCACGCGGGTGAGGTCGAGCAGGTACTCGGGCCTGCGGTGGTCGAAGTTGATCTCGACCATCACGTCGGTGCCACCCGCAATCGGCACAGCGGTGGGGTGCTCGGCCTTGGCGGCGAGCGCCTCCTCCCAGCTGGCGGGGCGAAGGAAGTCCATGACCGGCTCTCTTCTTCGTCTCTTGAGTCTCGTGAGTCGTATCGAGCCAGAATCGGGTGCGGCGGGCCCGGCTCGTATCTGTGGTGTTCACGCGGAGTGAGGCCAGTACACAGCGCCTTGCTCCGACCGGGTCAGTCACGGAAACCATGAAGGAGTTGGCTGGTCGGTCCAGGCATCTTGTAGATTCGTATGAACGGAGGTCCTCAGTAACCTCCTCGTTTTCCTGTGGAAACGTAGGAAACGACCTGGCCACCGAAGAATGCGGTTCGTGACTGTCCGCCGCACGGGTCGGACTCGCCGGGGCGGGGCCGACGGCGGGTCCTCTCCCACCACGTCCTTCAGGATTCATCGTAGTTTTCGAGACAAAGAACGGCGGCGACGAGATGCGGCTGCGCGCACTGCTGGACACCGATGCGCTGGGCCTCAGGCTCCTCGGCGGCGGGGACGAGCTGGACCGCACGGTACGGGGTGTCATGACCACCGACCTGCGGGACCCCAGCCGCTACCTCTCCGGGGGCGAGCTGGTGCTGACGGGCCTGGCGTGGCGCCGGGACGCGGCGGACTCCGAGCCGTTCGTACGGATCCTGGTGCAGGCCGGCGTGGCGGCGCTCGCGGCCGGTGAGGCGGAGCTGGGGGCCGTTCCGGAGGACCTGGCCGTGGCCTGCGCCCGGCACCGTCTCCCGCTGTTCGCGGTGCACGAGTCGGTGGCCTTCGCGACGATCACCGAGCACGTCGTGCGGCAGGTGTCCGGCGAGCGCGCCGGGGACCTCGCGGCCGTCGTGGACCGGCACCGCCGGATGATGACCTCGGGCCCGGCGGGCGGCGGCCCGGACGTGGTCCTGGACCTGCTCGGCTCCGACCTGGACCTGCGGGCCTGGGTCCTGTCCCCCACCGGGCGGCTCATCGCGGGCCCGAAGGTGGCGGGGCCCGGCCTGCCGCCCGACGCGTGCGCGAAGCTGGCGGCCGAACACCTTGCGGCCGTCCGCACCGGGCGGCGCGGACCGCACCGGGTGATCATGGGCCAGACGACGTACTCGCTGTTCCCGATCCGCAGCGGCGGCCGCGCCCCGCAGGCCCCACGGACCTCGCAGGCCGCCCAGGCATCGCGGGACGTGCGCGAGAGCGTCCTGTCGGACTGGCTGCTGGCCGTCGAGGCGGACGCCGGGGACTGGGCGGACGAGCGCCTCGACCTGCTCCAGGGCGTCACTCAGCTGATCGCCGTCGAGCGGGACCGCCGGGACGCCGCGCGCACGGTGCGCAGGCGCCTCGCGCAGGAGGTGCTGGAGCTGGTCCAGACGGGCGCGGCGCCGGCGGAGATCGCGGCCCGCCTGCGGGTGGCCGCGCCGGTGCTGCTGCCGGGGCTGGGGGCCGCCCCGCACTGGCAGGTGGTCGTGGCCCGGGTCGAGTGGGACGAAGGCGGCCTGGAGGCCGGCCCGGTCGCCCAGTCGCTCCTGGAGGAGATCCTGGTCGACCCGCTCGCCACCGGACCCGAGCCCTCCGACCGTATCGCCGTGGCCCACACCGGCGACGAGGCCATCGCCCTGGTCCCGCTGCCGGCGGTGTCGAGCGAGCACGACGGCTCCGAGACCGGCCTCCTCGCCGACGCGCTGCTCGCGGCGGTTCGGGAGCCGCTGTCGTCCGGCCTCGACGGCGACGGGCGGCTCACGCTGGGCGTCAGCGCGGCCGTGCACTCGGCGGAAGGGCTGCGCGGGGCCCTGGAGGAGGCACGGCACGCCCGGCGCGTGGCCGCCGCCCGCCCCGGCCGGGTCTGCGCGGCGGGCCACCAGGAACTGGCCTCGCACGTGCTGCTGCTCCCGTTCGTCCCGGACGATGTGCGGAAAGCGTTTACCGCCCGTCTCCTGGACCCGCTGCGCGACTACGACCGACGGCACCGCGCCGAGCTGATCCCGACCCTGGAAGCGTTCCTGGACTGCGACGGTTCCTGGACGCGGTGCGCGTCCCGGCTGCACCTGCACGTCAACACACTGCGCTACCGGGTCGGACGGATCGAGCAGTTGACGGGCCGTGACCTCTCGCGGCTGGAGGACAAGCTGGATTTCTTCCTTGCGCTGCGGATGAGCTGACACCGGACCGACACCGGTTACCACCCCTGGGGCACGAGCAGTCGAACCCTTTGGGGCGCGGAGTCCCACGACTTTGTGAAATCCTTCACCCGCCCCCTTGGCCCGGCCCCGCGATCCGTGCTGAGATGCGGCCACCACTCAAAGCTCGACGGCGCGCTCGGGGAGGGCAACGTGGCGTACACCGCCATGTCTGGTACCGGAACGACCTCAGGTGACGATCCCCTCCAGACCGCGGTATGGCGGCTGCGCTCGCGCGCCTGCTGGGCCGACGCGGCGGCTCTGCTCCCGCCGGACAGCGCGGCGGGCGCGATCCAGCGGGCCTCACTGCTCGTGGAACGGTGCCTGTACACCGAGCAGGGCTGGCAGGACGCCGAGGACGCGCTGCGCACGGCGGAGGCGCTGGCCCACGACGACGAGGAACGCGGCGCGGCCGCTTGTGAACGAGGGCAACTTGCCTACGCGGCCACGCTGCACGGTGTGCGCGACCGGGTGGACGAGGCGCGGGCCGCGCTCGGCCGGGCGGCGGCGCTGATCCCGCCGGACGCGCCCGGACGGGCGCTGCTGGACTTCCGCCGGGGCCTGCTCGCCGAGAACATCTCGCGTTCCCCGCAGGCCGCGAGGGCCGCGTACCGGCGCGCCCACACGGCTGCCGCGGCCCACTCCGACTCGCTGCTGCTGTCCTTCACCTGGCGCCACCTCGCCGGACTCGCCCTGCGCGACGGTGAGGTGGCGGAGGCCCGGCACGGCTTCGCCGAATCGCTGCGCATCCGGGAGGAGTTGGGCTACCTGGTGGGAACCGCCCCGGCGCTCGCCTCGCTGGCGGACGCGGAGGTCGACCCGGAGGCCTCGCGGTTGCGCGAGGAGGCGCGCCGGCTGTTCCGGCTCCTGGGCGGCGTACCGACCTGGCTGGCACGGCAGTTGGCACCACCGCCGACGCCCAGCCCATCCGGAGTCTGAGGACGGGGCCGCGTCAGGGCGCGGGTGAGCGAGGCGGCGCCTTCACTGCTCGAGGGGATGGGAGGAGGCATCTTCGCAGCTCGGGCTGACGAGGTCTTGCGCGCGCTGTGGGCCATGGCTCGCGTCGGGCGGCGCGCGGCGCGGCCGCTTCAGCGCCGACCGGGCTCAGGGGGCGGTCGGACCGCGGCCCCGGCAGCCGTCGGCTCAGCCGCGTGCGCCGGTGAAGTGCCCGCGCACCAGCGCCTGCGCCCGGTCCGGCTCCCCCGCCGTCAACGCTTCCAGCAGCGCCATGTGCTCCGCCGCGTCGGCCACGAGATCCGTCCGCCCGCGCCGCACCGAACCGCCGGCCAGCGGCCACTGCGAGCGCCGGTGCAGATCCTCGGCGACGCCGACCAGTTGCTCGTTGCCGGACAGGGCGAGCACCGCCCGGTGGAAGATCCGGTCGGCCTCCGCGTACGTGGCCGGGCAGCCGGAGGCCGCCGCGCGCACGCTCGCCTCGCCGACCGGCCGCAGCTCCGCCCAGCGCTCGGCGGGCACCGTACGGGCGAGCCGCAGCATCACGGGAACCTCGATCAGCGCGCGTACCTCGGCCAGCTCGGCCAGCTCGCGCGTGCCTCGCACGATCACCCGGAAGCCCCGGTTGGGGACGACCTCGACGGCGCCTTCCAGCGCGAGCTGCTGCATCGCCTCGCGGACCGGCGTCGCGGAGACCCCGAAGCGATCGCCGAGGACCGGCGCCGAGTACACCTCGCCCGGCAGCAGTTCCCCGGCGACGAGCGCGGTGCGCAGCGCGTCGAGGATCTGGCCGCGCACCGAGGCGCGCTGCACCACCGGCCGGGGACGCGGGACGGGGATCTCGCTGTGCGTGTGCTCGCCGCGTGCGGCGCCGGTCGGGCCGCATCTCTCCCGGTCCGCGCCCTCGCCGTACTCGGCGGACCCCCGTGACTGCGCCGGCACCCGGGCACGGCCCTCGGCCCCCGGCACGGCCGGAGTTCCGGTACCGGTGGAGCTCTGCGCACCCTGCTCCACGGGGCCTCCTCCGGCCTTGTCGGTACTTGGGGTCATTACGGCTGGTTGTTACTCGTCCGTCAAGCACCTTAGGCGTACTGGCCGTCAGTTCAAATCCCGACGATACTGAGTAAGGTAAGGCTTACCTTTAGTTCCTCTCGAAACGGCGGTCCCGGCATGCTCACAGCCTCGTCGGCCACAGCGGAGGCCTACGCCCGTCTCGCGGAGGTCTTCCCCGACCTGACCGTCACGGAGCTGGGACACCGGGAACCGTTTCCGCAGGGCGGCGGCTGGGTCGCCGCGGCCGACCTCGCGCAGGGCGGAGCGGCGCTGGAGGCCTTCCTCGCCTGGGACGACGCCCAGGTCCTCCGCGACTACGGCCGGCCCGCGCGCCCGGACGTCGTGGCGAGCTTCGGACTGCACCGGTACTCCTGGCCCGCCTGTCTGCTGATCACCGTCCCCTGGTTCCTGCACCGCCGGGTGCCCCGCCTCCCCGTGACACACGTCTCGTACGACCGCACCGGCGACGGCATGCGGATGGCCGTCCGGCCGCCCACCTCCTTCGCCTGTCTGCCGGGCGATCCGGCGGCACTGCTGCCCGGCGCCCGGGTGGTCCCTGACGAGGAGGCGCTCCGGGCGGAGGTGCGGGCGGCGATAGCCGAGCACCACGAGCCGGTGCTCGCCGGGTTCGGACCACCCGCGCGTCGCCGCGGCCGGGCCCTGTGGGGCATGGTGACCGACGAGATCGTCGAGGGCCTCTGGTACGTCGCCGAGCTGCTCGGCGAGGGCGAGAAGGACCGGGCGCGACGGGAACTGGAGCTGCTCCTGCCGGGCGCCACCCGGCCCTACGTCGGCTCGGCGTCCTTCCGCGAGCTGACCGGACCCGACGGCGAGACCCTGCCCACCCGGGACCGGGCGAGCTGCTGCATGTTCTACACACTGCGCCCCGAGGACGCCTGCGCCACCTGCCCGCGCACCTGCGACGCGGACCGCGTCACCAAGCTCACCGCGGCCGCCGCCAGTTGACGCGGCCTCAGGCTCACCCCGGGGCATGACGCCGTCGGACGTCCCGTAAGATCACCCGGACGAGACTCTCCTCCCAGGGTTACAGGCAATTCACAATTTCCTCACTTACCCCGGGAACTTTCCGAGGAACCACCCGTACGGGTAGTCTTATTCGAACTCAACTCCCGCCCCTCAAGCGGCAGTTCGAGCAGAACGTCGCCCTGGGCATCCCCTTGCACTTCCTTGGCGGCCTCTTGCCCCGAAACCCCCTGAGGGACGGCGGGATTGCGCCACTATGGCGGGCGTTACGCCCTATCCCAATGCAAGGGACCCCAGATGAGATTGACCGACATATCGCTGAACTGGCTGCTTCCGGGCGCCGTACTGCTCCTGGGCATGCTGGCGGCGGTGGCGGTGCTCGCGCGCGGCAAGCGCTCCTCCGGGGCAAACGCCAGCGCGGACGATTCGTGGGAGCGTACCGAGGAGCGCCGCAGGCGCAAGGAAGCCATATATGGCACCGCCTCCTACGTCCTTCTGTTCTGCTGTGCGGCCGTGGCCGCCGCGCTCTCCTTCCACGGTCTGGTCGGCTTCGGCCAGCAGAACCTCGGCCTCACCAACGGCTGGGAGTACCTGGTCCCGTTCGGCCTCGACGGCGCGGCCATGTTCTGCTCCGTGCTCGCGGTGCGCGAGGCCAGTCACGGTGACGCCGCACTCGGCTCCCGGATACTCGTGTGGACGTTCGCGGGCGCCGCGGCCTGGTTCAACTGGGTGCACGCGCCCAGGGGCCTCGGCCACGACGGCGCGCCGCAGTTCTTCTCCGGCATGTCCCTCTCGGCTGCCGTGCTCTTCGACCGGGCCCTGAAGCAGACCCGCCGGGCCGCGCTGCGCGAGCAGGGTCTCGTGCCCCGTCCGCTCCCGCAGATCCGCGTCGTGCGCTGGGCACGCGCCCCCCGCGAGACCTACAAGGCCTGGTCGCTGATGCTCCTCGAGAACGTGCGCAGCCTGGACGAGGCCGTCGAGGAAGTCCGCGACGACAAGGCCCGCAAGGAAGAGACGAAGCTGCGCCGCCGCGAGCAGCACCGCGTCGAGCGGGCGCAGTTGAAGGCGATCAGCAGGGGCCACGGCCCTCGCTTTCCCGGCCGCGGTGGCGGCGGTGGTGGCCGTCAGGAGGCTCCGGCCGCCCTGGAGCCGGCCACGGCCGAGCGGGTCTCCGCGGAGCCTGCCATAGCCAACTCGGCGGAGCAGCTGCCCGTACGCTCACGGCACTCCCTTCAGCCCGTGCGCCACGGAGCTGACTCCTCGATCACCGTCGACCTCACCGCGGAGGACGACACCATGGCCCTGCCGCGCCTCGACTCCCTGGAGCGCAAGCTCAAGGACCTGGAGCAGCAGTTCGGCTGACGGTTCATCAGATATCACGGGAAGGGGGCGCGACCGCCGAGGTCGCGCCCCCTTCCCGTTGCCCGTCGTTCAGCGACGGTTGCTCATCAAAAACCGTTGCTCAACGGTCGGTTGCCGTCGGCTTCGCTCACGCGGCTCCGGCGCCCAGCTCGAACCAGACGACCTTTCCGCCGCCCTGCGCCCGTACCCCCCACGTGTCCGCGAGCGATTCCACCAGGACCAGACCCCGGCCGTGCGTGGCCTCGTCGGCGCTCGGCACCCTCGGCCGTGGACGGTGGGCCGCGCAGTCCCGCACCTCCACCCGCAGGCCGGACGGTGAGACGGTGGCCGTCAGGACCGCGTCGTCGTCGGTGTGCACGAGCGCGTTGGTGACGAGTTCACTGGTGAGCAGTTCCGCCGTCTCCGACCGCCCCGGCCTGCCCCAGCCCCGCAACAGCTCCCTCAGCGCCCGGCGCGTCTCGGGCACCGCCCGCAGGTCCGCCCGCCCGAGTCTGCGCCTGAGCTGCGACGCCCGGTCCTGCTCCGTCACGTCCTCGGCCCTGTTCTCCCCCGCCTGTCTCGTCGCCGAGGTGCCCGCGATCGCCGTCGGACCGCTTCCCCGTGCCTGCCTCTCCATGACCCCCGCCCGCGTGTCGATGTGGGTTCCCCTCCTGCTCGAACACGTTCACGGGGATCCTTGCCCGGTCGACACCGCGCCAGTCATGTCGAATCATCGACGCCCGGGTGTTCGGCCATGTTCGGGCGGGCCTCCAGGACGCTCCCGGGAACGGGGAGACCGTCCGACAGCACTGTTCGGGCCGTCGGGGACGGGGCCGCACACCAGGCGTCCGACCCTCGCGCGAGCGCGTCCGGAGCGAGCGCCGGGACGGTTCGTGCGTCCCGCGCGGTATGTGGCCGCTGTGCCGCTGGTGACGTCGGCGCGGCACAAGCCTGACGAGCCGGTGCCGGTGGAACGGGCCGTGCACGCCGTCCATGATCCCGCCGCGGCCGGCGCCCGGCGGGGAAAGCCCTGGTCGACGAGCCGATTCCGGTTGGTGGGGCACGTACTGGAACAAGGGGCGGGCCGCCGGGCGGAGGCGGTGATCGGCCCCGTTTTCCGGTCGAAGGGCCTGCCGTACGACGGCGTCGGCGTGCCTTCGGGGGGCGTGCCCCCGCGCAACGGCACCTGACCCTCACCTCCCTCGCGAGCGGGAGTGAGCCGGCGTATCCGCGGTGCGATACGGCCGCCGGTCCGGCCGTCCCGCCCGCCTCCGAACCTACGCACCCAGGTGGCCCGCCGACCGCCGGGGATCGGCCCGTCTGCCGATTCGCCCCTGCCGACCTGGCCGTACGCGAAGAAGAGGTGGGACAGCAGATACCGCTCTCACCGCGTCGACCGTCGCCCTGAACCATGCCGCCGCGCCGAGCGCGCCGTGGCGCGGCCGACGAGGTTGGCCGGAATCCGCTGGTGCGGAACGACCTCGGCAGGGAAAAGGGTTGGGCGGGCCGATGATCGAGCTGTTGACGCAGAGGTCGCCGGGAGTGCCCCGACGGCAAAGGGCACTCCACCTCGGCCTGTCCCGCGGCATCGGCGTCCGGCCGCCGAGCCGGACGCCGACACCACCTCTCACGTCAGGGCGGCGGTGTCCTAGCCGGCCTCGACTCCCGTCGTGCCGATGTGGAAGATCTTGTGGGTGCCGCGGGTCATGTCGACGATGAGCTTCGTGGTCCCGCTGCCCCAGGTGAGGGTGACGACGGCCTCCGTGTAGTTCGCCGTGCCGTTGTCGGTGACCTTCCACGCGAGCGGGACGTTCTGGGCCTGGAGGACGCCGTTGGCGTGGTTCTTGTCCTCCCAGGCCGCCAGCTCCTTCTGGAAGGCGGGGGTGAGGTAGTGCTTGCGGAGTTCGTCCGCGAGCTTGTCGCCGCCCTCGTCGGTCACCGCGTCGATGTAGGCGCCGTAGAAGTCGGCGATGCGCGTGATGTTGTCGGACGGCTTGCCGCTCACGCTGCGCGGGCTGCCGGCGGAGGCCTGCGCCGTCACGCCGAGACCGAGGGCCAGGGCGAGGCCGGCGGCCAGGGCCGTACGACGGCGGGCGGTACGGAAACGGGCCTTGCTGTCACCGGTCGCGCTGCTCCTGCCGGTCGTGCTGATGTCACCGGTCGTGCTGTTGTTGCTGATCATGTGCGTGTTCCCCGTATGTCTCGTGTGTGCGGCCTGTCCGGCCTGACTGGTGGCTGTGCGGTCGTACGGGGCCACCGACCCTCCCGACCCCCGTGGCGGGAGGGCGGCGGCCCCGGTTCTTCCTCGGTGGTCGTGTGTCAGTGGAGCTTGTTGACGGCCGTGACGGTCGTCTTCTTGAAGGCCTTCACCGGGGCGTCGCCGAAGTCGCCCAGCCGGCCCCAGTCCACGACGGTCACCGTCGTACCGTCCCGGCCGACGGAGAGGAGGCGGATGTCGGTCGCGCCCCAGGAGGTCTCGGTGTGCAGGCCGTAGACGTGGGCGCCTTCCTCCACGTTCAGCCTCCCGTAGTCCTTGAGCGTGGCCTCGACCTCCGGGTCGGCCTGCTCGATCCACGCGGGACAGGACTTGATGTCCTGGTCGACCCGGGAGAACCGGCCCTTCGCCGCGCTGACGCTCGACAGCTCGACGCTCACCTGACGGGCGCTCGTGTCGAGGTCGGTCCGGAAGTCCCGGTACCAGGAGTCCCAGCCGTCGCCCAGCGCCATGCCTAGGCAGCGGTCCACCTCCACGTCCGGTGACGCGCCGGCGGTGACCCTGCCGGCCGTCCAGGGCGAGCTGGGGTGCGGGGGAAGGTCGGCGGCCGAGAGGAAACCGGGCGGTCGCGGAGTGGCGGCGCCCGCCGGTACGGCGAGTACGGTGCCGAGGGCGAGGCCCGCGGCCGTGAGTGCGGTGAGCCCGGTGAGCCCGGTGAGCCCGGTGAGCGTGCCCGCTCGGGTGCGCTTGGACATGGGTGTCCCCCGTGAGTAAGTGCATGGCTGTGGGTAGTCACTACGACGCCGGTTGGTCGGTCCGGCCCTGGTCGGTGCGACACCAAGAGCATCGGCGGTCCGGGCGGCCCGGTGCAACGGTCAGCGCCCGATCGGCCGAGGTGGAACCATCCCAGGCCATCTGACGTGCAGGTATATGTGTGCCTGGGATGACCGCCGGGCCGGACGAACACGGGGAGAACGGTGTCGACCGACGACGGTGTGGCCGATGTGACGGAGTTCGCGGCGCTGCTGACGGAACTGAAGGGGCGCACGGAGCGCAGCTACGGCTCCCTGGCCCGTCGGCTGGGCATGAACACCTCGACGTTGCACCGGTACTGCGCCGGGGAAGCGGTTCCGCAGGATTTCGCCCCCGTCGAACGGCTCGCGGAGTTCTGCGGGGCGACCCCGGACGAACGCCTCGAACTGCACCGGCGGTGGCTGCGAGCGGTGGCGGCCCGCCAGCGGGCCCGGACCACGGCGACTCCGGAGACACCGGAAGCCCGGGAAACACGGGAAACCCAAGAAGCTCAGGAAGCTCAGGAAGCTCAGGAATCTCAGGAAACACGTGAGGCCTACGAACGGTCGGAAACACCGGGAACGACGGCGTTACCGGTAACGCCGGTAACGCCGGTAACGCCGGTAACGCCGGTAACGCCGGTAACGCCGGTAACGCCGGTAACGCCGGTAACGCGGGAAACGACGGCGACGCCGGTTGCGCCGGAAGCCGCGACGGCCTCGGAGACCGCGAACCCCTCTGAAACGCCGACAGAAACGGACGCTTGGCTCACGGCGGACACGCAAGCTCGGAAACCGGACGGGAAACCGGTACCGCCTCGCCGTTGGTACCGCCGTCGGCGCACCACGGTCGCCGTCGGTGTCGCCTGCGCACTGCTCGCCACCCTGGGCACGCTGTCCGCGCTGCCCGGCGGTGGCCACCCCTCGGCCTCCGGCGACGCGGCCCGGTCCTCCGGTTCCGCCACGGCCGCGCCCCGGACGACGGTCTCGTCCCACTCCCCGACCCCCGGCGCCGGCTCGACCACCTCCCCCACACCCGGCACCGCCTCCGCCTCCGCCCGCCCCGCGAGGACCTCCCCCTCCCCGGACACCTCCCCGGCCGGTGGCAAGGCCTCGAAACCCGCGTCGGGCGTACCGCTCGCCTGGACGGTCGACTCACAGGTCTGGGCGCTCGGTTGCGGTCACGACTACGTCATCGACAAGCCGCCGGCGCAGGTTCCACCGCCCCCGGCGGAGCAGGACGCCGGCCCCTGGGCGACCGCCCAGGGAGCGGTGCACGGGCGGGAGACCAACGTGGAGATCTCGGTGCAGGGCCGCAGTTCCACGGCCGTCGTGCTGACGGCGCTGCGCGTGCGGGTCGTGGGGCGCACCGCACCCATGCCGGGCACCGCGTACGCCATGGACCAGGGCTGCGGCGGCTCCCTCAGCAAGCGTTACTTCGCGGTCGACCTGGACAAGGACCGTCCCGTGGCGCACTCGGTCGCCGGCAATGACGCGGGCACGCCGATCCCGGCGGTGAGCCTGCCCTACCGCGTGTCCAGCACCGACCCCGAGGTGCTGCTGGTCACGGCACGGACCGAGACCTGCGCCTGCGACTGGTACCTCGAACTGGACTGGTCGTCCCAGGGCCGTACCGGCACGGTCCGTATCGACGACCGCGGCCGCCCGTTCCGCACGAGCGGCATCAAGGGACTGCCGCGCTACTGGTACGGCTCCGAGAACGGTGAACGTCAGTGGGTCCCGACCGGCGACTGACATCCCTGACCGGCCGCCATCGTCCTACGGTCGGGGCACGTTACGGAGGTTGGAACGGGCCAGCTGAAGCATCCGGCCCACTCCGCCATCGAGAACGATCTTCGAGGCAGAGAGTGCGAAACCGGTTACCATCTCGGCGCTGATCTTCGGCGGGATGGACAGGGCGTTGGGGTCGGTGACGATGTCGACGAGGGCCGGGCCCTTGTGCCGGAAGGCGTCCTTCAGGGCGCCTGCCAGCTGTTTGGGCTTCTCGACGCGCACCCCGTGGGCACCACAGGCTCGGGCGACGGCGGCGAAGTCGGGGTTCTTGTTGGTCGTGCCGTACGAGGGCAGACCGGCGACCAGCATCTCCAACTCGACCATGCCCAGGGATGAGTTGTTGAAGAGGACCACCTTCACCGGCAGGTCGTACTGCACCAGCGTCAGGAAGTCGCCCATCAGCATGGAGAAACCGCCGTCGCCGGACATCGACACGACCTGACGGCGGCGGTCGGTGAACTGGGCGCCGATCGCCATGGGCAGCGCGTTCGCCATGGAGCCGTGGGAGAAGGAACCGATGACACGACGACGGCCGTTGGGCGTGAGATAGCGGGCGGCCCAGACGTTGCACATACCGGTGTCCACGGTGAACACGGCGTCTTCGTCGGCGAGTTCGTCGAGGACGGCGGCGACATACTCGGGATGGATGGGAACGTGTTTCTCCACTTTCCGCGTGTACGCCTTCACCACGCCCTCCAGCGCGTCGGCGTGCTTCTTCAACATCCGGTCGAGGAAGCGCCGGTTCTCCTTGGCCCGCACCCGCGGGATGAGACAGCGCAGGGTCTCCCTTACGTCGCCCCATACGGCGAGGTCCAGTTTCGAGCGTCGGCCGAGGTGTTCGGGGCGTACGTCGACCTGGGCGATCTTCACGTCGTCGGGGAGGAAGGCGCTGTAGGGGAAATCGGTTCCGAGCAGGATCAGCAGGTCGCACTCGTGAGTGGCCTCGTAGGCGGCGCCGTAACCGAGGAGACCGCTCATCCCGACGTCGTACGGATTGTCGTACTGAATGTGTTCCTTGCCGCGCAACGCATGCCCCACCGGGGACTTGATCTTCCCGGCGAACTCCATGACCTCGGCATGCGCGCCGGCCGTGCCGCTGCCGCAGAACAGGGTGACCTTGTCGGCCGTGTCGATCAGCGCGACGAGCGCGTCGATCTCGGCGTCGCCGGGGCGGACGGTGGGCCGGGCGGTGACGAGAGCGGTTTCGACGGCTTTCTCGGGGGCGGGCTGGTCGGCGACGTCACCGGGGAGCGACACGACGCTGACGCCACTGCGCCCGACCGCGTTCTGGATCGCGGTGTGCAACAGCCGGGGCATCTGTTTCGGGCTGGAGATCAGCTCGCTGTAGTGGCTGCACTCGCGGAACAACTGATCGGGGTGGGTCTCCTGGAAAAAGCCGAGACCGATTTCGCTGGACGGGATGTGCGAGGCGAGGGCCAGGACGGGGGCCATGGAGCGGTGGGCGTCGTAGAGGCCGTTGATGAGATGGAGGTTGCCGGGTCCGCAGGACCCCGCGCAGGCCGCGAGCTTCCCGGTGATCTGGGCTTCCGCACCGGCGGCGAAGGCGGCCGTCTCCTCGTGACGGACGTGGATCCAGTCGATGGCGGGGTTGCGCCGCACCGCGTCCACCACGGGATTGAGGCTGTCTCCCACGACTCCGTAGAGGCGCCGCACTCCCGCGCGGGCGAGGATGTCCACGAACTGTTCCGCGACGTTCTGCTTGGCCATGGATCGACGCACCCCTTCGGTCTCCTCGGGTCCATCCCTCCACAGTGGCCGCGGCGACTCGGTTACGCCTCCCAGACGGCCGCGGCCGTGCGGTCGTCGGCGTAGCCCTTCACTCTCACCTGGGTGTCGGCGAGGAAGGCGGCGAGTCCGGGCGGGGTGGGGCCCGACCAGCGTCCCGTCAGGTACGCGGACAGCTCCGGCTCCCCGCGCAGGGGTTCGGCCAGGCCGTCGGTGCACATCAGGAGCGTGTCACCCGGGCGGGCTACGGAGGCGCGGAAACGGAACGGCTCGCGGGGAGGTCCCGGGTCCGGGTCGTAGGGGTTCGGCGGTGTGGTGATGCCCAGGTCCATGGTGAGCCGGTCGCCCTCGGGCGTCTCGGCGGGCAGTGAGCCGAACCCGACGACCGGCTCGCCCGCCACCTCACCCACCTGCGGCTCGATGTCCCGCCACACACCGCCACGCAGCCGGAACAGTCCGCCGGCGCCGACGCCGAAGAAGACGCGCGTACGGCACGCGGGGTCGGCGGGCAGGAGGAGACAACGCAAGGTGGCCGCGTACTCCTCCGGTTCCAGGCCCTGTTCGGCGGCGCTGGCGCGGAGCCGGCCGAGGCTGCGGTCGGTGAGCCGGTGCAGGCCCGACTTCAGGTCTCCGCGCCTGGCCGCCCGCATGTCCTCGGCGAGCCGGACGTGACTGCGGCCCACGGCCCGCCCGATCCACCGGCACACCTCGGCGGCCGCGCGATGCGCTCCCGGGGTCGCCCGGGCACCGGTCGCCATCGCGACCAGGATCAGCGCCTGCTCCCCCGCGCCGAAGCGTGCGGTGAGGAACGAGTCACGGCGCGGCTCCCCCCGGTACCGCGCGGAGTCCCCCCGCACCGACGCGGCCCGCAGCGCCCAGACTCCGTACCGGGCGCCGTCCAACACGGTGTCGGCGACCAGGTCGGCGAGGTCGTCCGGATCCGCGGGCGGAAGAGCGGTGGGCTCGGCGTCGTAGGTGGGCGGCCCGGAACCGACGTAGTCCTTGGCGGTGGACAGGGGCGGAAGGGCGGGAAAGGCCGGAAAGCTGAGGACGGTGGGGGGATGGTCCGGCGGGGAGATGCTCGGGGAGACGGGGGCGCGCTCGGCATCCGGCTCGCGTTCGGGGGCGGGCGCGGGGTTCGTCGCGTAGAGGCGGGCAGCCGAGCCGTCGACGGAGGCGGTGGGGGCCTGCGGGGGCGGCGGCGCGTGGGCCGGAACGGGGGGCATCGTGGGCGGTGGAGGCGGCGCGGCGAGTGAGGCCGACCCGGTGCCCTCGCCGGGTGCGGTCGCGGTCTCCGGCCCGGCGGGTGAGGTCGTCGGCAGTGCGGGCGGGGGCGGGGCGGACGGAGGCGCGGGCGGGACGGACTGCGCCGGGGGTTCGGGGGCGCCGGGGGGTGTCTCCGTCGACGCAAGGCCGTCGGCGGCGGAGGGGGCGGGGGCGGAGTCGTGGGGCGCCCGCTCGGCGAATCCCGGTGGCAGCGGACGGGGCGGGAAGTTCGTGGGACCGGCGGGCGTGGCCGACGGCGGCTCCCAGGGAGCGCGGTGCCGCCCCGGCGGGCCGGCACCCTGGTCCGTTTCCACGGCACCTGCGCCGACGCCGACACCCTGCTCGGCGACGTCACGCTCTGGACCGCGCCCGATGCCGTCACGCCCGGCGTCGCGTCCGGTGCCACGCCCGGCGTCGCGTCCGGTGCCACGCCCCGCGTCCTGTTCGGTGCCATGCTCGGTGTCGCTCCAGCCGTCACGCACGTCGCCGTCGCCGTCGCGTCCGGCGCCGGCACCGGCACCGGCACCGGCACCGGCACCGGCACCGGCAGCCTGTTCGGGGTCCGGCCCGGTATCCCTTGGGATCTCCCACTCGGTGTCCCGCCCCGGGGCGGACTCGGCGGCGGATCGGCTCCGGGGCAGCGGCACGGCGGCCTCCGGGGACGGTGGCGCCCCCGCCGTCGTCGCGGCCGACGAGCTCCACCAGTCCGTCCGTCCGGCGGAACCGGACCGCTCGCCGCGGGGTGCCGGCACCGGACCCGCGCCGCCGGGAGCGTCCGCGCCGTCCGCGTGGCCCTCCGTGTCGCCCGCGCCCTTCAGGTGGTGCGGCGCCGCCGTGGACGTGGGACCGCCGACGCCGTCCGGCGTACCCCCGCTCTCCGTCGCACCACCGGAGCGCACCGCCCCGGCGGCCGACGCGAAACGGTCGTCCAGGGAGTCTCCGGTGCGCGCGGGCCCCGTGTCCTCGGTGGCGTCGTCGTACAACTGCCCCCACCAGTCGTCCTCGTGACCGGTGGGCCTTCCCCCCTGCTGGCTCATGCCCCCGATTGTCCACCGCACGGCCCGGATGAAAACGGGGCATCCGGAAAATGCGCCACCGCAGGTGTGTCGAACAGCAAGCCGAGTGACGTCCTGAACACCCGTGCGAAGCACGGTGCGACAGAGGTCGCCGAGCGGTTCCACCCCCCACGGGAGAACCGCCCGGCGACATGGGGTGACCCGGTCTCATATCCCCTATGCGCCCCTGCGCGTCATGAGCCGGATCACGTTCTCGAAAGGTTTCCGCGCCGCGGCGTTGTGGCCGACCGACCCGAGTCTGCGGCGTTCCTGGACCTCCGCTGTGGATGATCAGTGGATGATCACGTGTTTCCGCCGTGGCCACACCTTGGCAGAGTGACCGGCGGTACGGCGATGATGTGCGGCGGCGGGTTTACGCCGTGGCTGTTTCCCGCCACTCACGGGACGTCAGAAGGAGAGAAACCCCCGATGCTGGGAGCGATAGGGCTGGACGAGACGCACGAGTCGGCCTACCGGGCGCTGGTGTCCGTGGGCGCCGCCGACGTGCCCGACCTGGCGCGCCGGCTGGCCCTCGGCGAGCACGACACCGAACGCGCGCTGCGCCGGCTGGAGCGGCACGGTCTCGCCGCGCAGTCCTCAGGTCGCCCCGGCCGGTGGGTCGCCGCGCCTCCGGGCGTCGCCCTGGGCGCGCTGCTCACCCAGCAGCGGCACGAGCTGGAGAAGGCCGAGCTGGCGGCGGCCCTGCTCGCCGAGGAGTACCGGGCGGCCGCCGCCGAACCGGCGGTGCACGACCTGGTCGAGGTGGTGACGGGCGCCGCCGCCGTCACCCAGCGCTTCCTCCAGATCCAGCTCGGGGCGAGCGAGGAGGTGTGCGCGCTGGTCACCGGCACCCCGGTGGCCGTGACCGGCGGCGAGAACGACGCCGAGGAGCGGGCGACCGCCCGTGGGGTGCGCTACCGCGTCGTACTGGAGCGGGCGGTGCTCGACCAGCCGGACGGCATGACGGAGCTGACCGCCGCGCTGGGCCGGGACGAACAGGTGCGGGTGGTGGACCAGGTGCCGACGAAACTGGTCGTCGCCGACCGCTCGCTCGCCCTGGTGCCGCTGACCGGCCGCTCGGCGGAGCCGGCCGCGCTGGTGGTGCACGCCAGCGGGTTGCTGGAACTGTTGTCGGGCCTGTTCGAGTCGGTGTGGCGGGAGGCGCTGCCGCTGCGCCTCGGCACGGCCGGCGTCGTCGAGCATGCCCAGGACGGTCCCGACGCCACCGACCTGGAGATCCTTTCCCTGCTGCTGGCCGGGATGACCGACGCGAGCGCGGCCAAGCAGCTCGACCTCGGGCTGCGGACCGTGCAGCGCCGGGTGAAGGGGCTGATGGAGCTGACGGGAGTGACGACCCGGCTACAGCTGGGCTGGCACGCGTACGAACGCGGCTGGGTGGCCCGGGAGCACTGACGGTACGCGTCCGCGGTCCGAGTCCGTACGGCTTGACCTGCGCATTCTCCCTGACTCGGGCACCCTGGGCAGATGGGAGTGTCGCAACTCCTGCTGGTCGGACTGGTCATTCTGCTCGGCCTGTGCGGAGTGCTGGTGCCCGGCGTGCCGGGGTCGTGGCTGGTGTGGGCCGCGGTCCTGTGGTGGGCGCTGGAGGATCCGCAGCCGGTCGCCTGGGTCGTGCTGGTCGGTGCCACGGTGACGCTGTTCCTGTCGCAGGTGGTGCGCTGGACGCTGCCGCCCCGTCGGTTGCGGGAGAGCGGCGCGACCCCCCGGATGGCGGTGTACGCGGGGCTCGGCGCGTTCCTCGGCTTCTTCCTGCTCCCCGTGATCGGCGCGATCCCCGGCTTCATGGGCGGCATCTACCTCTCCGAACGTCTCCGCCTGGGCCGCCACGGCGAAGCCCGGGCGGCCCTGCGCACGGCGATGCGCTCGGGCGGCTCCAGCGTCCTCACGGAACTGTTCACCTGCCTGTTGATCATGGGGGCGTGGCTGGGGACGGTTCTGTGGGGATGACGGCTCTACGGGGATCGCGCGCCGGATGACGCGCCCCGAGGCGGCCCCTCGATCAGACGAGAGCCTGGAACCGCTCCTGGAGCGAGCCCTCCAGAGAGAGCAGTCGCACCTTGCACTCCAGCCCGCCCGCGTATCCCGTCAGCGAGCCGTCGGCGCCGATCACCCGGTGGCAGGGGCGCACGATCAGCAGCGGATTCGCGCCGATCGCCCCTCCGACGGCCCGTACGGCCATCCGCGAGGCGCCGACCCGGGCGGCGATCTCGCCGTAGGTCGTGGTCGCCCCGTAGGGCACGGAGTCGAGGGCGGCCCACACGCGCTCGCGGAACTCGGTGCCCTCACTGCGCAGCGGCAGCCGGAACTCCTTCAGCTCGGCGGCGAAGTAGGCGGCGAGCTGTTCCGCGGCGGAGCGGAAGGGTCCGGGGTCGTGCCGCCAGCCGTCCTGGACGGTCCGCCCGCCCTTCTGTCCGGGCACGGAGAGGGAGGTCAGCGTGGCGTCGGCGTCGGCGGTGAGCAGCAGAGCACCGAGCGGGCTCTCCACGCTGGTCCAGTACGTCAGGTCGGTCATCGTTCCTCCGCGGCGCGCAGGTGGTGCAGGGCGTAGGTGCGCCAGGGGCGCCAGGTGTCGGGGACGTCCGGGCCGGGCGGCGCGACGTCGGGGTCGCCGAGGGCACGGGCACGGATCTCCGCGATCGTACGGGCGTCCAGACCGGGCAGCGCGAGCAGCGCCTCCTGGGCCTCGTCCCGGTCGACGCCCGGGTCCAGCCGTACGGTGCCGTCGGCGAGGGCGGCGGTGAGGGCGCCCAGCGGCCCCTCGGGCCCGGCCCCGGACCCGGCCCCGGATTCGGACTGCGCCAGGACGGCCGGTTCGGGGAAGAGGTGGGTGAGGGTCCCGCAGGGCGCGTCGAGGACCTTGCCGTAGGCCCGGACGAGCCGTTCGGCCGCCGCCCGCCCCACGACCGCCCGCACCGCGTACTCCTCCGGATCGGCGGCTCCCGGCGCACGCAGCCCGGGCCGGGCGGCGACCAGCGGGGCGAGCCGCGGATCCGCGCCGAGCCGCTCGTCGACGGCGTACGGGTCGGAGTCGAGGTCGAACAGCCTGCGCAGCCGCTGGACGGCGGTGGTGAGGTCGCGCGGGTCGGTGAGATGCAGCCGGGCCTCGAGCCAGCCGCCGGGGTGGACGGCCGAGGCCCGGCCCGGGTCGCCGGCCCGCTCGTCCACGGCGACGATCCCGGTGCCGTACGGCAGTCGCAGCGTACGGCGGTAGGTACGCCCGCCGGGCGGCCCGCTCACCTCCTCCACCCCGGCCACGGCCTCCCGGCGCAGCAGGTCGAACACGGCGCCCGCGTGGTACGGGCCCCGGTGGGCGAGCCGCAGCGGGATCCCGGCCGACGGGGTGGCGGTGCGGCGGGTCGCGCGTACCGCGGCCCGCAGTTCGGTCGGGGTCGTCGCGTACACGGTCCGGACGGTGTCGTTGAACTGGCGCACGCTGGCGAACCCGGCCGCGAAGGCGATCTCCGTGACCGGCAGGCCCGTCGTCTGGAGCAGGACCCGCGCGGTGTGCGCGCGCTGCGCCCGGGCGAGGGCGACCGGTCCCGCGCCGAGCTCGGCGGTGAGCTGCCGCTGCACCTGGCGGGCGCTGTAGCCGAGCCGTACGGCGAGCCCGGTGACGCCCTCCCGGTCGACGACGCCGTCGCCGATCAGCCGCATGGCCCGGCCGACCACGTCTGCACGCGCGTTCCAGTCGGCCGATCCCGGCACGGCGTCCGGGCGGCACCGCCGGCAGGCCCGGAAACCCGAGCCCTGCGCGGCGGCGGCCGTCGCGAAGAAACGCACGTTGTGGCGTTTCGGCGTCACGGCGGGGCAGCTGGGCCGGCAGTAGATGCCGGTGGTCTCGACGGCGAAGAAGAACTCGCCGTCGAACCGGGCGTCCCGGCTGCGGACCGCCTCGTACCGCGTGTCCTGGTCCGTCATGGACTCCAGTCTTCGCGCCCGAGAGAAACCGTGCTAGCGGAAATCGGACGTGATGCTGAACCGGAAACGGGTTGCCGGGCCGGAACGGGTGGCCGGCCCGGCAAGCGTTACCGACCACGTACGCGTTACCGGGACCGGGACCGGGACCGGCAAGCGTTACCGGGGCCGGGACCGGCAAGCGTTACCGAACCACGCACGCGTTACCGGGACCAGCAAGCGTTACCGGACCACGCACGCGTTACCGGGACCAGCAAGCGTTACCGGACCACACATGCGTTACTGCGACCGGCAAGCGTTTCCGGAACAGGCACGCACTACCGCAACGGGAAGCGTTGCCGGAACAGGCAAGCGTTACCGCGGAGGAGCGGGTCGCCACGGCCCGCGCCCTCGCTTCGCCTCCCCCGCGGCCCGGCCGGCGGCCTGCTTGCGCTTCCAGTCCTGGCGGACGTCGGCGCGCACGCGGGCGTCGGACTTGGCGACGATCCACTGGTTCTCCCGGACGAGCTTGTGGTAGCTCTCCAGCCGGCGCGTCGGCAGCTCCCCGTCCTCTACGGCCGCCCGCACCGCGCACCCCGGCTCGGACTCGTGCGCGCAGTCGTGGAACCGGCAGTCCCGGGCGAACTCCTCGATCTCCGAGAAGACCTGTCCGACCCCGGTGCCCGCGTCCCAGAGGCCGACGCCGCGCAGTCCGGGCGTGTCGATGAGAACGCCTCCGCCGGGCAACGGCAGCAGGTTGCGGGTGGTGGTGGTGTGCCGCCCCTTGCCGTCCATGTCTCGGGTGGCCTGGACGCCCATCACGTCCTCGCCGACGAGCGCGTTCGCGAGCGTCGACTTGCCCGCGCCGGACGCCCCGAGCAGCACGGAGGTGCCCCGGTCGAGGAGCGCGGCGAGCTCCTCGACGCCGTCACCGTCGCGCGCGCAGACGGTGAGCACGGGCACGCCGGGCGCGCTCGCCTCGACGTCCTCGACGAGGTACGACAGCGCGACCGGGTCGGGCACCAGGTCGGCCTTGGTGAGTACGACGACGGGCTGGGCGCCGGACTCCCAGGCCAGCGCCAGGAACCGCTCGACGCGACCGAGGTCGAGTTCGACGGCCAGGGACATCGCGACGACGGCGTGGTCGACGTTGGCGGCGAGGATCTGTCCCTCGGACCGCTTGGAGGAGGTGGAGCGCACGAAGGCCGTACGGCGCGTCAGAAGTGTCCGTACGTACCGCGGATCGGCGTCCTCGGGATCGACGGCGACCCAGTCGCCCGTGCAGACGACCTTCAGCGGGTCACGGGGAACGACGAACTCGGTGTCGGCGCGCACGACGCCCGCCGCGGTGACGACATCGCACAGTCCACGGTCGACCCGCACCACACGGCCGGGCAGCAGGCCCCGCTCGGCGTAGGGGGCGAACTCGGCTTCCCGGTCGGCGTCCCAGCCGTACGCGGCGAGAGGCAGCGGCAAAGCCGAAGAGGAGAAGGCGGAAGTGGAGGTGGAGGAGAAATGCAAGGGAAACCCTTCACAGGGACGGCCCCGGCAGCGCTCGCGTACGCGAAGCGGAAGAAGTGGTCAGCCGGAGACCGCGGAGGTGGAGTGAACGAACGTCTGGTCGCTGCGAACAGCACCCTTCTCGGCGACAGTCATCGGTCACACCTCCCGTTCCTCATGTTTCTCACACGACTGACAGCGCGGCCGTCGGCCCCGCTCAAAGCTCACTCAGGATAGGGGCGCAGGAAGCCGGTTGCCACCCAATTCCGGCCCACGCACCGAAGTCGCCGCGCGCGTGGCCGCCTGCGGCTGCGCCCGGGGGCCCAGCCGCAGGCGGCCCGGCCCCCGCGACCGTCGGGCGCGCCAGTTCCTGGTCACCGAAGAGGGGCGCGCCCACCTCGAAACGGGCCCAGCACCGCATCTCCCTCGCCGGGGCCCGCCTGTTCGCCGAAGCGGCGAGAGAAGAGAGAGGGGCGGGAAGCCCGCCCCTCTCTACGGCTTGCGCTCGGTTTCCGCCGACGGCCGGTTCAGCCGTCGTGCGTCAAGAGCTCGTGCACGTCTGCCCGTTGAGGGTGAAAGCGTACGGCGCGCTGTTCTTGTTCTGCCAGGAGGCGAGGAAACCGAAGGTGAGCGTGCCGTTCGCCGAGACGGACCTGTTGTAGTCGGCGGCGGTCGCGGTGACGCGTGAGCCGTTCTGGGCGAGGCTCGCGTCCCACATCTGGTCGACCTTCTGGCCGTCACGGAAGGACCAGGCCACACGCCAGGCGTCGAGCGTCACGGCGGTGGTGACGGTGACGGTGGCCTGGAAGCCGTCGGGCCACTGGTTGACGAGGTCGTACGTGACCTCGCAGGCCGCCGCGTCCTCGCTCCCCCCGGCACCGGCGGTGGCCGAGGAGGTGCCCTGGGGCTCGGGGTCGGGCTTCCCGGCGTCGTCGCCGCCCGGCGCCGAGGGCGTACCGCTCGCGGACGCCGCCGGGCGGGACGAGGACGGCGCGGCGGAGGTGGCAGGGTCCGCGGACGGCAGGACGGAGCCGGGGCCGGCCACCGGGCTGCTGTCCGCGGGGTTGCCCTGGGCGACGTTCTCGCCGCCGCTGCCGCCGCCGGTGTCGCCGGGCATCATCGACACGGCGAGCGCCACCACGGAGACCAGGACGGCGGTGGCGAGCATTCCGCCCCGCAGTACGCGCGCCCTGCTCGCGGCGACCTGTGCCGCCGCGCCCTCGGCGTCCGCCGCGTCCGGGCGTCCGGCGCCGAGGCGCACCTCGGCGGCCCGGCGGCGGCGCTCCAGGTAGGCGAGGCCGCCCCAGCCGATGACGCCCTGGGCCAGGGCGGCGGGCAGGCCGCCCCCGTGCAGCCGCAGACAGGCGGCGGCTTCCGCGCACTCCACACAGGTGGCGAGATGGCGGGAGAGGTCGGGGGGCGTGTCGGCGGCGGGCGAGCGGGTGACGGCGTCCAGGAGCCGGACGTAGCTGCGGCACTCCGCGTCCATCGGCGTGTCGAGATGGTTGCGGTGGCAGCGGTCCCGGAACAGTCCGCGGACCTGGTTCAGCTCCTCCACCGCGGCGGTCGGGTCGAGGCCCTGCCGGCGGACCACGGCATGCAGCGGCAGTGCCTCCACCTCCGCCAGCCACAGCAGAGCGGCGTCCGGTTCCTGCATGTCACGCAGTCCGCGCAGGGCGATGGGACGGCTCAGGGGCGGTCCGACGTACCGTGCGGCCTTGTCGGAGTTCAGCCACAGGCGCAGATCGGGGTCGAGTTTGTGGCCCTGTCCCCGAGCCTCCCAGGCGGCGGCCGTGGTGCGTACGGCGGTCAGCAGCAGCGGGATCCGGGGCAGCCGGGACGAGCGACGGCCGGCACCTCGTGCGGTACCGTCCTCGGCGGCGCGGGCCTCGCGTATGCCGAGTGCGAACGCCTCACGGGCCAGCTGGTTCGCCGCGGTCGAGCCGGACGTACACAGGTCGGCGTACGACAGGACGGCGTCCCAGCACTCGGAGAACAGCGCGGCCTCGGCGGCGTCCTTCGGGGTCGGCAGGTCGGGCATGAGTCTCCTGCATCCACAAGCGAGGTCAACTCACCATGACGGCAATGGAGTTGGGGGGAACCTCGCGGCAGGGGCAGAGCTTTTCACGTTTCCAACACAACTGACAAGCGCCCTGTTCAGATGTCATGTCAGGACAGCAGGACAGACAACGGAACGGGACGACGAGAAGGCGGCCGCGCCCGGTACTCCGGCCTCCAGTACGGACGCGGACCGCCCTGTGCTCAACACCGACGCCATGTTTCGACACCGGTTTCGGGGACTGTTTCGCGGACGGCGGGACCGTTGCGCGGACTATACGGTCGCCGAGTCCTCTGCCGGAAGGCTGTCCATGAAGGAACTCACGGAGAACACCGCGCGGCCGGGTCCGGGCAGTCCGTAGCCGGGAGGCGAGGAGAGACCGAACTCGTCCATGGTGGCGCGGTAGGCCTCCAGCAGCCGGATGTGGTACTCCAGCGGCGCACCCTGCGGGTTGGCCTTGCCCAGCGGGGTGGTGGGTTCCGGGCACCAGGTGGTGAAGCGCGGCGTGATGCCCTGCGACATGAAGAAACGCAGGCCCTCCGTGGTGGAGGCGATGGCCTCGTCGACGGTGGTGAAACCGAACGGCTCGGCCATCTCCACCCCGGCGACGAAGTTGGGGATCACGTTGCGCGCGCCGAAGATCTCCGCCGAGTCGAGGATCCGCTTGTGCCACTCGTCGCGGCCGACATAGCGCTCCTTGCCCGGGCAGTACAGCTCGAACAGACGGCGGTCCCACACTTCGTAGTTGGGGTGGTAGATCTGCACCCCGTAGTCCTTGAAGCGCTGCACGTCGTCACGGGGCAGCGCCTGGGCGACGACCTTGCCGATCCAGCGGCCCGGGAAACGCTCCTCGATGGCCTTGGCGTAGTGACCGTAGAAGTCGGCCTCGTCCCGCCCGGCGACGGTCTTGGTGATCGCGCCGCCGGTGAGGGTGTAGGCGGTGGACGCCTTCTGGGTGTCGTACCGGTCGATGATCTCCAGGGCTTCGAGGACCTCCTCGACGTCCTTCACGCCCGTGTACGGCCGGCCGGCCGCCTTGTGCTGGCGCCAGTTGTGGTTGATGTCGCAGTACTGGCACTCCTCCTTGGCGCCGAAGTACTGACACACCCGGAAAACGGTCAGATAGATCAGGTAACCCCACTGGATGGTCGGGGCGACCTCCATGACGGACTTCCCGTTGGAGAGCTTGTGCCGGTAGTACTCGGGCATCGGCGGCACGCCGACGTCGGCGATGCGCTTTCCGTCGAGGTAGAGCCCGAGCAGACCTTCGCCGTCCGCCGCGACGCGGTACGGGGAGGACGGATTCACCCGGACCGAGACGACCGTCCGCCGCAGGTCGTACGGGCCTCCCGTGAGGATGATCTCCTCCGGCGGGCGACGCAGCGCGGCCTCGCCCAGCTCGGGCAGGGTGCCGTGGTCGAAGGAGAAGATGAAGTAGGACTTCGGTTTGACCTCGCCCGACTCGTTGTCGCTCAGCGCGGAGGGATCGAAGGCCACACCTCCACGCAGCAGGTCCTCCTTGAAGACGGCCTCCCGCGGAACATGCGGAAACCGCTCCATCAGATCCTCGACCAGCGCGGTACGGCTGCCCATCCCTCTCTCCTCCCGGTTCAGGCGTACGACTCCTCACGGTATGCCCCCGGCGAAGCGGAGGTGGGGGCGGGGGCCTCGTGTTGCGGGCAGGGTAGGTTCCACCTGGGAATTCCGGGTTCTCGATCTCCTCGGGAGGGGCGAGCAGTCGCATGACCGAAACCGTTACCAACTGGGCCGGCAACATCACCTTCGCCGCCAAGGAACTGCACCGTCCGCACTCCCTCGACGCGCTCCGCTCGCTCGTGGCGGGAAGCGGGCGGGTGCGGGTGCTGGGCAGCGGGCACTCGTTCAACGAGATCGCCGAGCCCGGCGGCGACGGGGTACTGCTGTCGCTGGGCGCGCTGGCCGGTGAGGTCGACGTCGACACGGCGGCCAGGACCGTGCGGGTCGCCGGCGGCGTCCGGTACGCCGAACTGGCGCGCCGCGTGCACGAGCGCGGGCTCGCGCTGCCGAACATGGCCTCCTTGCCGCACATCTCGGTCGCCGGGTCGGTGGCGACCGGTACGCACGGGTCGGGGGTCGGCAACGGCTCGCTCGCCTCGGCCGTACGGGAGGTGGAGATCGTCACCGCCGACGGCTCGACCGTCGTCATCGGGCGCGGCGACCGGCGGTTCGGCGGGGCCGTCACCTCGCTGGGCGCTCTCGGCGTGGTCACCGCGCTCGTCCTCGATCTCCAGCCCGGCTATGGGGTCGAGCAGCATCTGTTCACCGAACTTCCCCTGGACGGGCTGGACTTCGAGACCGTCGCGGCGGCCGCGTACAGCGTCAGCCTGTTCACCGACTGGGGCGCGCCCGGCTTCCGGCAGGTGTGGCTGAAACGGCGTACGGACGAGCCCCTCGCCGACTTCCCGTGGGCGACGCCGGCCGGGGAGGCGCTGCATCCGGTACCGGGGATGCCGGCGGTCAACTGCACCGAGCAGTTCGGGGTGCCGGGGCCGTGGCACGAGCGGCTGCCGCATTTCCGGGCGGAGTTCACCCCGAGCAGCGGGAACGAGCTACAGAGCGAGTATCTGCTGGCGCGCCGGCATGCCACCGAGGCGCTGTATGCGATCGACGGTATCCGGCAGACAGTCGCCCCCGTGCTCCAGGTCTGCGAGGTGCGCACGGTGGCCGCCGACGAGCAGTGGCTGAGCCCCTCCTACGGGCGGGACACCGTGGCGCTGCACTTCACCTGGGTCGAGGACACGGCGGCCGTGCTCCCGGTGGTGCGGGCGGTGGAAGCCGCGCTGGAGCCCTTCGAGCCGCGGCCGCACTGGGGCAAGGTGTTCGAGATGCCGGCCGACGTGGTGCGCGGGCGGTATCCCCGGATCGACGACTTCACGGCCCTGGCGCGGGTGCTGGATCCGGCCGGAAAGTTCACCAACGCCTTCGTGCGGGACTTCCTGGCGGGCTGAGTACGCGCGGCCTCCGGCGACTTTATAAAGCCCCTTTCCTAACCCCTTGTCGAACGGTTCGGCAGCCCATAACCTGGCGCGGCGCCGGTGCCGTCGCAGTGCGGGCCCGCCCGGCACGGAACGGCACGGAAGGGATGAGGGGGCACGCTGCATGAAGCGCGGCACATCACGGGACATCCGCACCGCGAACCGCTACGAGGTGCTGCGTCAGATCATCGCCGCCTCGCCCACCTCCCGGCAGGAGCTCGCGGCCGCGACCGGTCTCTCGCTCGCCACCGTCGCCACCCTCGTCGGCGAGCTGCTCGACCTCCGCATGATCACCGAGGTCGGGTTCGAGGACTCGGCGGGTGGCCGCCCCCGGGGCCTCGTGGCCGTCAACGCGTCGGGGGGCGCGTTGATCGGCGTGGACATCGCGGAAACCTACGTCCATGTCGAGCTCTTCGACCTCGCGCTGAACGTGCTGGCCCGCGCCGAGGAGAACATGCGCCCCGGCGAGAGTCGCCCCGAGCAGGTGGTCGGCCATGTCGCCGCGGCCGCCGGTTCGGTGGTCGCGCAGGCCGGGGTCGAGGCCGCCCGGGTGCTCGGCGTCGGGGTGAGCGTGCCGGGGCAGGTGGACCGTGCCACCGGCATCTCCGAGTACGCGCCCAACTGGGACTGGCACGACGTGCCGTTGCTCGACCTGCTCTCCGAACACATCGCGTATCCCCTGTACTTGGACAACCCGCTGCGCGCGGGCGCGGTCGCCGAGCTGTGGTTCGGGGCGGCCCGCGGGCACGGGGACGCCGTGGTGGTCAACCTGGGCACGGGAGTCGGGGCCGGCCTGGTCCTCGGCGGCGGGCTGCACCGGGGCGTCAGCAACAGCGCCGGCGAGTGGGGGCACACCACGCTGGTGCTCGACGGGCGGCTGTGCCGCTGCGGCAACCACGGCTGCGTGGAGACGTACGTCGGCGCGCCCGGCATCATGCAGAACCTGCGTGAACTCAGCCCGCGGAGCCCGCTGTTGCATCCCGACGACCAGACCGCCACCATCGACGCCCTGGCCGCCGGGGTCGCCGCGAACGACCCGGTCGCCGTCAAGGTCGTCCGCGACACCGCCCGCTACCTCGGCGCGGGCATCGCCAACCTGGTCAACGTGCTCAACCCCGAGGTGGTCGTCCTGAGCAGCTGGGTCGCCGCCCGGCTCGGCGAACCCCTCCTCGACGAGGTGCGGGAGGCCGTCGCCCGGCACGCGCTGAAACGGCCGCTGGCCGCCAACCGGATCGTCCTCTCCCCGATCCCCACCGACCCGGCCTGTCTGGGCGCGGCGACATTCGCGCTCGAAGGGGCGTTGCAGTCGGTGGGGCAGAGAAACGCGAAGCGAGCCGTTTTCGCCGGTGCGAGGAGCCGTACCGCACCGCCCGCATGAACCATGCGGAACCGCACCACCTTCACGACGACGGAAGGGATGCAGTGTTACGCGCACCGACAGCGACGTACGTCCGCTGCCCGAGGAGAACCGAGGAAACCGGGCGATTCGTTTGCCGCAACGGAGCACTTGCCGGAAACCGCTCTCACAAACCGCTGCCCGCCGACGCGGCCGGCGGCGCGGTCGGCGGCCCGGTCGGCGGCCCGGTCGGCGGCCCGGTCCACGGCTCCGGCATCCCCGCGCGGGCGGCAGCGAGCAGCAGTCCTGTCGCGCACGACGCGAAGGGGGAGCCCAGGGACGCAGCCGAGCGTCCACCGGCCGGGGACCGGGAGCCGGGGACCGGGGCCGGAAGCCGGAAGCCGAGGGCCGGAAGCCGAAGGCGAAGCCGAAGAAGCCGTCGCGCACGCCGGTGACGACCCCCCGCACCGGTTGCCGAGCGTCGGCGGACAACTCGTCGGCCGGACGGACGGCGAGTGCCCCGCCGTCGGCGACCGGACGGTCGTCGACGGCCCGGAAGTGATCCTCCACGGCCGCACCGGCAAGGTCGACGAGGCCTTGACCAGGCAATAGCCGTCCGGGATCGCCCTACTGACCGAGGGCCGCCGGCCCTGACACCGGCGGCCCTCAACCCTCCTGTCGCGCGCCCGCATTACCCCTGCGGCAACCGCTCCACACCCTTTGCCGACACCCCTCCCGTTCGCCATTCCGAACCGATCACAACGCTTCGAACAGACTTCGTCCAACCCCTTGCCGAAGGCTTAGCCGAAGGTTAACGTCCCGCTCCGCGACAGGAATTGAGCCACCTGCGCCGAGCCACAGAGCCGTAGCCGTACTTCGAGACAAGGACGTCGCCATGTCGGCAATGAGCAACAGCAACTGGTCCCGCAGGTCCCTCTTCCGAGCCGCCGCGGGCATGGCCGCCGCCGGCACGCTCGCCGCCTGCGGCGGCAACAACGGCCGCGGTGGCGGCTCCGGTTCGGGTGTCAACCTCACGCAGTACTTCCACGCGTACGGCGAGGCGGGCACCGAGCAGGCCATCAAGAAGTACGCGAAGGCCTACGACAAGGCCGCCGTGACCACGCAGTGGATCACCAGTGCCGACTTCGAGAGCAAGCTCTTCGCGACCCTGCTCACCAAGAACGCGCCCGACCTCTTCGAGTTCCACCCGCAGATCCAGCTGATCAAGAGCGGTCAGGTGGCGGACCTGACCGACATCGTCACGCCGGTCAAGGACGACTTCAACCCGGCCGACATCAAGTCGCACACGGTGGACGGCAAGATCTACGGCGTCCGTATGATCGACGACCCGCAGTTCTTCTTCTACCGCAAGTCGATGCTGGAGAAGGCCAAGGTCGAGGTGCCGACCACGCTCGACGAACTGGCGGAGGCCGCCGCCAAGCTCACCACCGGCAAGGTCAAGGGCCTGTACATGGGCAACGACCTGCACAACGTCATCGACACGATGATCTGGTCGGCCGGCGCCGACCACCTCACCGAAAAGAACGAGATCGCCTACCACACCCCCGGCGTCATCGAGGGCCTGAAGAAGATGCGCAAGCTGTTCACCAGCGGCGACCTCCTCCTCGGCGCTCCGACCGAGTCCTGGGACCCCTCCTCGCTCAACCAGGGCCTGTGTGCCATCCAGTTCTGCGGCATGTGGGCGATGCCGGGGATCCAGGCCGCACTCGGCGACGACTGGGGGGTCTTCCCCTTCCCGAAGACCATCGACTCGGGCAAGCAGTCGGTCTACAACGGCGGCTGGTCGATGTTCGTCAACGCCAAGGGCGAGAACGTCGAAGCGGCCAAGGAATACGTCAAGTGGCTGTGGATCGACCAGAAGAAGTACCAGGAGGAATGGGCCACCGACTTCGGCTTCCACATTCCGCCGCGCACCTCGCTCGCGCAGACCGCCACCAAGCTCAAGTCGGGCAACGCCGCCGAAGGCGTCCGGCTCTTCAACGAGTTCGGGCACTTCGACAACATCGGCTGGACGCAGGCCATGCGCACCTCGCTCGAGGACGTCTTCGCCAACAGCGTCCGCAAGGACATGGACCCGGAGGCCGCGCTCGACAAGGCCGACACGGCCGTCAACCGCGAACTCAAGAAGCTGTTCGGATAGGCCGCGGGACGGAACACGACATGTCGACGACCAAGACGCGCGACCTCGCGCGCCCCGCCGCGGCGAAGGCCACACCGGCCAGGCCGCGGCGGGCTCTGCGGGGCAGCCCCACCTTCAACTTCTGGCTCTTCACGGGGCCGTTCCTCATCGGCCTGGCGATCTTCGTCTACGCGCCGATCCTCTGGAGCCTCTGGCTCAGCTTCTTCGAGGCCCGCTTCACGGTCACGCCCGACAAGTTCGTCGGCTTCGAGAACTACACGTACATGCTGACGAACGACGACTTCGTCGGCTCGCTCGGCACCTTCACGGCGTTCGCCGCGTTCATCGTGCCCACCACCTGGGCGCTCTCACTGAGCCTGGCCCTGCTCGTGAACCGGCTGCGCTTCATGCGCGCGTTCTTCCGCTCGGTCTTCTTCCTGCCGACCGCGTGCAGTTACGTGGCCGCCTCGCTGATCTGGAAGATGTCCATCTTCAGCGGCGTCCGCTTCGGCATGATGAACACGGTCCTCGGCTGGTTCGGGGTCGAGAACATCGCCTGGCTGGCCGACCCCAGTCCGCCCTGGTACTGGTTCGTCATCGTCACCGCACGGCTGTGGCTCCAGTCCGGCTTCTACATGATCCTGTTCCTGGCCGCGCTCCAGAACATCCCGGGCGAGCTGTACGAGGCCGCCGCCATCGACGGCGCCAAGCCGGGCTGGCAGACCTTCCGGTACATCACCCTGCCCCAGCTGCGCGCCACGTCCACCGCGGTGATCCTGCTGCTGCTCATCGCCGCGTACCAGGCCTTCGACGAGTTCTACAACCTGCTGTCGAAGACCACGTGGGGTCGTCCGCCCCTCGTCGAGCTGTACTACAAGGCCCTGGGAGAGAGCCAGGACTACGGTTCCGGCAGCGCGGGCGCGGTCATCCTGACCGTGCTGATCTGCGCCGTGACCCTGCTCCAGGGCAAGTTCATGGGCTTCGGAAGGGGGGAGGAGTCCAAGTGACCACCACGATGCCCGAGGTACGGGAACCCGCGCCGTCGTCGGACAAGCCCCGCCGCGCAGGTCGCGGCGGCGTGATGAGCTCCACCGGCCTCTATGTCGCCACCGGCGTCGCGGGCTTCTTCTTCCTCATCCCGTTCTATCTGCTGATCCGCAACGCCCTCTCCACCGACGCCGAGATCACCGGAGAGAACTGGAAGTTCTTCCCCACGGACATCCAGTGGGGCAACGTCAGCGAACTCTTCACCGACGAGACGGTGCCGTTCGGCCAGTCCCTGTGGAACTCCGCGGTGGTGGCCACCCTGCACACGGTCGGCGTCCTGCTGGTGTGCTCCCTCGCGGGCTACGGTCTCGCCCGCATCCCCTACCGGCACGCCAACAAGGTCTTCTACGCCGTCCTGGGCACCCTGATGGTCCCGACGGCGGTCACCTTCGTCCCGAGCTTCGTCCTGGTGTCGTCGCTCGGCTGGGTGGACACCTACCGGGGTCTCATCATTCCGGGCCTGTTCAGTGGTTTCACCTGCTTCCTGTTCCGGCAGTACTTCCTGGGGTTCCCCAAGGAGCTGGAGGAGGCGGCGCGGGTGGACGGACTGGGCTACTGGGGTGCGTACTGGCGCATCGTGGTGCCCAACTCGCTGAACTTCTTCGCGGCGATGGCGACCATCACCTTCATCAACGGCTGGAACTCCTTCCTGTGGCCGCTGGTCATCGGCCAGGACCCGGGTTCGTGGACCGTTCAGGTCGCGCTCTCCAACTACATGACCAACCAGACCGTCGTCTTCCATCTGATCTTCATGGCCACCGCCTTTTCCATCCTGCCCCTGGTGTTCGTGTTCCTCTTCCTCCAGCGCTGGCTGGTCCAGGGGATCGCACAGACAGGCATCAAGGGCTGACCTAGGAGACCGATGACCTTCCGCACCACGGCCGCCGACTACGTCGAGAACGTCTCGCCGGGCAGCGGGGCCCTGCCGCCCCGCGCCCGGTACGCCTCGTCGGACGCGAAGTCACTCTCACTCAACGGAAGTTGGCGACTGCGTGTGTCGGCGACCGCCGACGCCGAGGACGACTCGTTCGCCGAAGACGGTTACGACGCCGGAGGCTGGGCCGAGGTCGCGGTGCCGGGTCACTGGGTCCTCCAGGGCGACGGGGCTTTCGGCTCGCCCGTCTACACCAACCATCTCTACCCCTTCCCGGTCGACCCGCCCCGGGTGCCGACCGAGAACCCCACCGGCGACCACCTGAAGGTCTTCGACCTGCCCGAGGGATGGCCCGACGTTTCCGAAGGCGGTTTCGTTCTCCGTTTCGACGGCGTGGAGTCCTGCGCCCGTGCCTGGCTGAACGGCAGGGACATCGGCGAGTTCAAGGGCTCGCGGGTGCCGCACGAGTTCGCGGTGGGGCACCTGCTCAGGCCGACGGGCAACGTCCTCGCGGTCCGGGTCCACCAGTGGTCGGCGGGCTCGTACCTGGAGGACCAGGACCAGTGGTGGCTGCCCGGCATCTTCCGTGACGTCACCCTGCTGCACCGCCCGGCGGGCAGCGTGCTCGACTTCTTCGTGCACGCCTCCTACGACCATGTCACCGGTGAGGGCACCCTGCGCGTCGACTCCGATGTCGACGGGCGGGTGTCCGTGCCGGCTCTGGACATCGATGTCGAGACCGGGGAAGCGGTTACGGTACCGGTTGAGCCGTGGACGGCGGAGACGCCCGCGCTGTACGACGGTGAACTGGTGACGGAGGGCGAGCGGGTGCCCCTGCGCATCGGTTTCCGTACCGTCGAGCTCGCGGACGGCCTGATCAAGGTCAACGGCCGGCCGATCCTCTTCAAGGGCGTCAACCGGCACGAGTGGCACCCCGAGACGGGCCGGGCCCTCGACCTGGAGACGATGCGCGCGGACGTGCTGCTGATGAAGCGGCACAACATCAACGCCGTCCGCACCTCGCACTACCCGCCCCACCCGGCCTTCCTCGACCTGTGCGACGAGTACGGGCTGTGGGTGATCGACGAGTGCGACCTGGAGACCCACGGCTTCGTCGAGCAGGACTGGCGGGACAACCCCGTCGACGACGACCGCTGGACCCCCGCGCTCCTCGACCGTGCCGCCCGCATGGTCGAACGCGACAAGAACCACCCGTCGGTCGTCATCTGGTCCCTCGGCAACGAGGCCGGCACAGGGCGCGGTCTCACCGCGATGGCCGAGTGGATCCGCGACCGTGACGACTCGCGCCTCGTGCACTACGAAGGCGACATCGACTGCCGCGACACGGACGTCTATTCGCGCATGTACGCCTTCCACGACGAGGTGGAGCGGATAGGCAAGGGGCTGGACGGCGGCACCCACAGGCGACGCCAACTGCCCTTCATCCTCTGCGAGTACGCCCACGCCATGGGCAACGGACCGGGCGGACTTGCCGACTACCAGCGGATCTTCGAGGCGCACGAACGCCTCCAGGGCGCCTTCGTCTGGGAGTGGATCGACCACGGCATCAAGCACCCCGAGCTGGGCTACGCCTACGGCGGCGACTTCGGCGAGGAGCTGCACGACGGCAACTTCGTCTGCGACGGTCTGGTCTTCCCGGACCGGAAGCCGTCGCCGGGCCTGGTCGAGTACAAGAAGGTGATCGAGCCGGTCCGTATCGCGGGCGACGGCACGGGCGGGACCGTGCGGGTCACCAACGCGTACGACTTCTCGGACCTCTCCCATCTGGCGTTCGAGTTCTCCCACCAGGTGGACGGGCTTCCCACCGGCGCGAGGGAACTCACGGTCGGGCCCCTCGCCCCCGGGCAGTCGACCGAGATCAAGCTCCCGGCCGGCCCCGACGGTCACGGCGCCGAGGTCCAGTGGACGGTCCGCGCACTGCTCGCCGAGGACACCCCGTGGGCGCCCCAGGGTCATACGGTGGCGTGGGGCCAGGAGACCGTCGCCCCACGCGCACCCGTGACCGTCGCCGCGTCGGCGGGTCCCGTCGCCGGTGAGCGCCTGATCACGCTCGGCCCCGGTGTCTTCGACGCCCGTACCGGCGAACCGAGGACGATCGGCGGCGTCGACGTGACCGGGCTGCGACTGGATGTGTGGCGGGCGCCGACCGACAACGACGACGGCGCGTCCTGGCAGGACGACACGCGCTACGGCGTGCTGTGGCGCTCGTACGGTCTGCATCGCATGCGGCACCGCCTGGACGGCGTCGAGTCGGGTGACGACGCGCTGACCGTACGGACCCGGGTGGCACCGGCCGCCCGGGAGGCGGGCCTGCGCACCGTGTACCGCTGGACGTCCGACGGGACACGGCTGAAGCTGACCGTCTCCGTGCGACCCGACGGCAACTGGACGGTGCCGCTGCCCAGGATCGGCATCCGCTTCGGGCTGGCGTCCTCCGCGGGACACGCCCAGTGGTTCGGCGGTGGTCCCGGCGAGGCCTACCCGGACACCGGCGCCGCGGCCATGCTCGGCCAGTGGGACGGGAGCATCGAGGAGATGCAGACCCCGTACCTGCGCCCGCAGGAGAACGGCGCCCGGGCCGACGTCCGCTGGGCGGAGCTCGGCGGACTGCGGATCGAGGGCGACCCGGAGTTCTGGTTCTCCGCGCGGCGCTGGACGAACGAGCAGCTGGACGCGGCGCGGCACCTGACCGACCTCACACCCGGCGACACGGTCTGGGTCAACCTCGACCACGGCCAGCACGGCATCGGCTCCCAGTCGTGCGGCCCGGGCCCGCTCCCGCGGTACTTCCTGAACGCCGAACCCGTCGAGTTCTCCTTCGTCTTCTCGGGGATCGATTAATCGATTGACCATTTGATCGACATTCCGACACGGTGATGGCGTCTCCCGCGGCCGGCCGGCTCCCCCAGCCGGCCGGCCGCGCTTCACTGGAGGTTGAACAAGTGATCGGCAGCATCGAGGTGCGCGACCTCTCCCGCACCTTCCACACCACCGTCCGCCGACCCGGCCTCGCCGGCGGCCTGCGCTCCCTGGTCAACCCGGAGCGGGTCGCCAAGCACGCCGTCTGCGACATCACCTTCGACGTGGCCGCCGGCGAACTCCTCGCCCTGCTCGGCCCCAACGGCGCCGGCAAGTCCACCACCATCAAGATGCTCACCGGCATCCTCACCCCCACCTCCGGCGAGGCACGCGTCGCCGGCGTCGTGCCGTACCGGGAACGGGAACGCAACGCCCGCAACATCGGCGCCGTGTTCGGGCAGCGCACACAGCTGTGGTGGGACCTCCCGGTGCGCGAGTCGTTCGCGATCCTGCGGGACATCTACGAGGTGCCGAAAACCGAACACACAGTCCGGCTACGGGAGTTCGACAATCTGCTCGACCTGTCCTCCTTCTGGGACACCCGTGTACGCCACCTCTCCCTCGGCCAGCGCGTGCGCTGCGACCTCGCGGCGGCGCTGCTCCACGACCCACCCGTCGTCTTCCTCGACGAGCCGACGATCGGGATGGACGTGGTGGTGAAGGAACAGGTCCGCGAGTTCCTGCGCCACCAGGTCGAACAGCGGGGCCGGACGGTCCTGTTGACCACGCACGACATGACGGAGGTCGAGCGGCTCGCCGAGCGCGTGGTGCTGATCAACCACGGACGGCTGGTCCTGGACGGCACCCTCGACGAGATCCGCCGCAAGTTCGGCTCGACATGGCAGGTGCGGGCCACCCTCGCCGACCCGCACGCCGAGGTCGTGGCTCTGCCCGGAATCGCGGTGCTGCGCCACGACGGCTCCCGCGTGGTGTTCGGACCGGACGGACCCGGCGCGCCGACGGTGCACCAGGCGCTGAAGTCGGTCATCGAACGGTACGAGGTCACCGACATCGCCCTCGACGAGGCCGAGTTGGAAGACGTGATGCGCGCCGCGTACGTGCAGGCCGGGGACGCGTGATGGCGGTCCTGCACGCCTGGCGCACGGCCCGTGTCACCCCGCTCGGCGAGTTGCACACCCCGCCCCGGATGACCGCAGCCCTGCTGCGACTGGCCGTCCAGGTGGTGCTGGTGGCATCGCTGTGGCACGGCCTGTACGCCCACACGGGAACCACCGCCGGGATGACCCGCGACCAGGCGGTCACCTATGCCGTGCTCGCCGTACTGGCCTCTCGACTACGGGAGTTGGACCAGTACGCGGCCCGGGACACCGTGATCCAGCACATGCACTTCGGCACCATCGTCTACTGGTACCTGCGCCCGTTGTCGCCCCAGCGCTACTACGCCCTGCGGGCACTGGGCGAGCAACTGTACGGTCTGGCCTGGGCGTTGACCGGCTTCGCCGTCTGCCTCGCTGCCGGAGTGGTGGAGCCGCCCGGGTCGGCCGCCGTGGCGGGGGCGTTCGCACTGAGCCTCCTGCTCGGCCAGTGGATCCTGTACTACGTCATGCTGGCCATCGACCAGCTGTGTTTCTTCACCCTGCGCAACAACGCGGCGATGCTCATTCTGATCTTCGCGCAGAACCTGCTGTCCGGGGTGTACGCGCCGCTGTGGTTCTTCCCCGACTGGTTCGTCACGATGAGCGGTTTCCTGCCGTTCCAGGCCACGCTGAGCGTTCCGCTGTCGCTCTACGTCGGTCGCATCCCGCTGTCGGACGCCGTTCCCGCGCTGCTGGTGCAGGCAGCCTGGGTGGCGGTGCTGGCCCTGTTCACCCGGCTGGTGTGGCGACTCGCCGCCCGCCAGGTCATCTCCCAAGGAGGCTGATGCCCTTGAAAGCCGTACGCCTCGCATGGCGCATCACACGTCTCAACTTCCGCGCCCAGCTGGAATACCGTTCCGAGTTCCTGATGATGGTCGCGATCGGCGCCGTCTGGCAGGTCTCGGTGATCGTGTTCGCGACCGTGCTGCTGACCCGCTTCAGCGGGATGGGCGGCTGGGACAGCTCGGACGTACTGCTCATCCCGGCGACCCGGATGCTCGCCCACGGTCTGTTCGTCCTCTTCCTGGGACGCATGCACGGAATCGGTTACTTCATCCAGGAAGGCCAGATCGACGTCTGCCTGGTGCGGCCCCTGCCGGTGCATCTCCAGGTCCAGCTGCGCGTGTTTCCCACCAACGCCATCGGCGATCTGACCGTCGCCGTGGGACTGATGGTGGCGGCACTCGGCCGCAGTCACCTCGACTGGAGCGCGGGCCGGATCTCGTACCTGGTCGCGGCCGTGCTCGGCGGCATGCTGCTGGAGGCCGCCCTGTTCACGGCGGTCGCCTCCGCCGCTCTGCGTTTCCCGACCGCCGACTACTGGGGCCGCTGGCTGGAGGAACTCCTCGGCACGTTCGGCAGCTACCCGCTCAACGTGCTGCCCAAGGCGGTGGGCGGCCTCCTGACGTACGGCCTCCCCCTCGCGTTCGTCGCGTACTTCCCGGCCGCCGTCCTCACCGGCCACGGCCACAGCACCGGAGTCCCCTACTGGCTGGCGGCAGCCTCACCGGTGCTGGGCCTGCTGGCGTACCTCGGCTCGCGGCTGCTGTGGCGGTGGAGTCTGGGGCACTACACGGGGGTGAACGGGTGACCGGACACCGCCGGGTGCGAGCCGGGCACGCCGGATGGGGGCTGGACTCCGACGGGGCGGGGGCCGGCCACCGCCGGGTGAGTTCTGGATCCCGCCGGACGGGGGCTGGGGAGTAGGGCGTCGGGGGCGGTGACGAGGTGCGCCGGCGCCTGCCCGCCGTCCCTCGTTCGGCTCACTGCTGGCCGTCAACCGGGCTGCGAGGCGCCCCGTGCCGTGCCACAGCGCCAACTGCACCGGGTTCGTGGTGGAGCGCACCCGCAAGTTCCACAGCTCCGGATCGCCCGCCAACTGCTGGCGCTGCGCATCCGACAACGATGCCCGCCGACTGCGCATATTGATCTCGGCCTGTTCGACCGAGGGCTGGCCCTGGAGCGAACACACCGCAACCGCCGGCCCCGTGTGCCCGGCCGTCCTCGAGCGCCAGGACCCGGTCGTCACACCCGAGCGGCTGATGGGCGACGATGCCCTCATGTACGACTCCTTCGGCACGCCCCACCCCCGCACGGTCGAGCCGGGCGAGTACCCGGTATGGGACGAGGCGCTGGCCCTCGTCAACCACGACCTGAGCGCCCTCCTGCCGGGCCGGGGCCCCCTGTGTCTGGTGGCGCTGCCCGCCTGGCCCGAGGAGTCGGCCGACGACGAGCATGCGTCCGAGCACGTGTACGTCGCCCTGCCCGACGGCCGCTGGCACGGGAACGACCTGCCCTCGGCCGCGGGTGCCGAGCCCGGCACCGCGCTCGCCGCTGTCGCCGAGGCCGCGCAGGACACGGTGCTGGAGTGCCTGTGGCAGGTGTGGCCCGTCTGCACCGAGCACCGGCTCGGGATGCACCCGGGGCAGGAAGACGGGCAGGCGGTGTGGAGGTGCGCGGGCGGAAACGACGAGCGGGAGCCGGGGCACGTACAGGCGCCGGTCGGCAAGCTGGAGGAGTCGTACCGCTCACGGAGGGAGCGCCGCAAGCAACGCAAACAGAACAAGCAGAGCAAGCAGAACCAGGGGCGGTAAGCGTTTTCTCTTCCGCACTCACTGTTTCCTCGACAGCCCTTGTGCGTCACTCCGGACGGCCCCAATCTGAGCTTTGTTCAGCTCCTTCGCCGCTCTTCCCCCACCGGAGACACCCTCACATGAGACGACTCATCGGCACCCTGGCGGCCGGCGTCCTGGCCCTGACCGGCCTCACCGCGACCGCCGCAGCCCCCGCCCAGGCGGCCACCGCCGCCACGTCCGGCACCTTCAACGTCCTGACGTACAACGTCGCGGGTCTGCCCGAGGGCCTCAGCTCCGGCCACCCGGCGACCAACACCCCCCTGATCTCACCGCGGTTGGCGGCGTACGACATCATCAACGTCCAGGAGGACTTCAACTACCACGCGGCGCTCTACGCGGGGGACAACCACCCGTACCGCACCGCGACCAGTGGCGGCGCGGGCATAGGCGACGGCCTCAACACCCTCTCGGACTACGCCTTCGAGGACTTCGAGCGGGTGCGCTGGAGCGACTGCACGGGAACCAACTGCCTGACGCCCAAGGGTTTCACGCTGTCCCGGGTCCGGTTGGCCGAGGGCGTCTTCGTGGACCTCTACAACGTGCACACCAACGCGGACGACTCGGACGACGCACTGGCCGCCCGCCGCGCCAACATCGAGCAGCTGTCGGACTTCATCCAGGCGAACTCGTCCGGCAACGCGGTGCTCGTGATGGGTGACACCAACACGCGCTACACCCGCGCCGGGGACAACATCCGCACCCTCGTCGACGAGAACGGCCTGACGGACGCGTGGGTACAGCGGGTGAAGGGCGGAACGCGGCCCACGCAGGGCACGGACGCGCTGCTGTGCCCGACGACCGCGCCGACCAACGACTGCGAGGTCGTGGACAAGGTCTTCTACCGGGGCAGCAGGCTCCTGAGCCTGAACGCAACCCGTTACAACAACGAGTGGGCGTCGTTCCTGGACTCCGCCGGCGGCAACCTGTCGGACCACTTCCCGCACACGGTCGACTTTTCCTACACCCTCAACTCGGCGTTGCGGGCCGGTGACTTCTTCGGCGGCCCGCACGGTACCGCGTTCAACGACGCGGACGACCTGCCCGCCACCCCGGCCCCTCGCACGCTGACCCTGCGGGGTGGCACCCGCCTCGACGCGGTGGCGCTGGCCCACGACGGCGGTACGACCCTCACCCACGGCGGCACGGGCGGCACGGCGACATCACTGACGCTGGCGACGGGCGAACACCTCACGTCGGTGAAGCTGACACAGGGTCAGGACGGTCGTACCCGGATTTTCTCGGCGGCGTTCACGACCGACAAGAGCCGCACACTGTCCTCGGGCACGGCGACGAGCGACGCCATCACCTTCACGGCCCCGTCGGGCTGGCAGATCGTCGGGTTCACGGGCCGCGCGGGCGACGAGGTGGACAAGCTGGGCGTGCTGTACGCGCCGATCAGCTGATTCTCGTCCTCGTCCACGTCCGCGAGTACGTCTCCGCCGGGTCCTGCGCCGGAGTTTCCGCGCAGGCGCCCGGCGGGGGCTAGGCAGGCCCTCGTGTGGATATGTCCGGGAAAGCTGTTTCCGGGGAAGCGGTTTCCGGGGAAGCCGTGTGCGGGGCTGCGGAGCTCGGCGCGGCGGCTTCCAGGTCGTCGACGCTGCCGGACATGATCGTCCGTACCTGGTCGGTGATGAGCTCGGCGGGCCAGTCCCACCAGGCGACCGCCAGCAGCCGGGCGACGTCCGTTTCGCTGTAGCGGGTGCGGATGAGACGGGCCGGGTTGCCGCCGACGATCCCGTAGTCCGGCACGTCGGCGGTGACCACGGACCCGGCGCCGATGATCGCGCCGTGTCCGATCCGGACGCCGGGCATCACCGTCGTGCCGTAACCGAACCACACGTCGTTGCCGACCACGGTGTCCCCGCGGTTCGGCAGGCCGGTGAGCAGGTCGAAGTGCTCGGACCAGGAACCGCCCATGGTGGGGAAGGGGAAGGTGGAGGGGCCGTCCATGCGGTGGTTGGCGCCGTTCATGAGGAACCGCACTCCGGTTCCCAGCGCGCAGAACCTGCCGATGACCAGCTTCTCCGGACCGTAGTGGTAGAGCACGTTGCGCGTCTCGAACGCGGTGGCGTCTTCGGGATCGTCGTAGTACGTGTACTCCCCGACTTCGATCAGCGGGGACTTCACCAGCGCCCTGAGCAGCACGACCCGTGGTTGCTCGGGCATGGGGTGCAGGACGGTGGGGTCGGCGGGCACAGGCATGCGATGTGTCCTTGTGGGCTCGAGGGCCGACGACCCGGGTCTGGGACGCTGGGCTTCGGGGGTGGGTTCTGGGGGTGGGCGCCGGGGTCCGTGTGCCGATCATGTTGCCAGCCCATGCCGTTCGGTGCCCGTCATTTCCTGGCCGGGCACAGCAGGTGCGCGGAGTTCGGCCCCGGCCCCGGGCCCGGACAACATGAGTTGGATCGAAGCAGGAAAGCCTTTACGAGTGGTTCCAGGGCGCCCCGGGCTCAACTCCACGGTGGAGCCCCCGCCCGCCGTCTCCACCCGCCGTCCGCTGTCCCACCTGCGAAACCCTTAGGATCCTGCCTGATACGTCCAGGTCCGAGCGCACACAAGGCGGTCCCCATGCCACGAGTCGGCCTGACCACCGACCGCCTCGTCGAAGCCGCCGCGGAGCTGGCCGACGAGGTCGGTTTCGACAACGTCAGCATTTCGGCGCTGGCCCGACGGTTCGGAGTCAAGGACGCGAGCCTGTACTCGCACGTCAGGAACCTCCGGGAACTACGGACAAGGCTCGCGCTGCTGGTCGGCGGCGAGATGATCGACCGGATCGCCGTGGCCGTCGTGGGCCTCGCCGGCAAGGATGCGCTGGTCGCCTTCGCCGGGGCGTATCGGGAGTACGCCCTCCGGCACCCGGGCCGGTACGCCGCCACCCAGATCCAGATCGACCAGGGGATCGACCGAGAACTGGCCGCCGAGTCCCCCGCTCCGCGCCGGACCGCCGAGATCACCTACGGGATGCTCCGCGCCTACGACCTCGACGAACCCGACCTCACCGACGCCGTCCGTCTGTTGCGCAGCACCTTTCACGGGTACTGCACGCTGGAGGCCGCCGGCGGCTTCGGTGCGCCCCGGGACGTGCAGCGGTCGTGGGACAAGGCGATCGACGCCCTGCACATGGCCCTGACCCACTGGCCGCGGGAGACCGACACCGGCGGCGCCGACAGCTGACGCCGTCAGACGTGGCGTGCCACGTCAGCGCCCGTTTTCTGTATGTCCTCGTACGTCGGCGTACGACCACCTGGCTTACGTCCCTCACGGACCTCGTCCAGCGCGTCGAGCGCCGCGCCCATCGCTCGCCGGTACAGAAACGAGCCGAGGCTGATGCGGCTCACCCCCAGATCGCCGAGTTGGGGGACCGTGGGGCCGGTCGGCGAGTAGAGGATGTTGAGGGGAACGTCCAGTCGTGCGACGAGCGCGGCGATCTCGCGCGCATCGGTCAGCCCCGGAACGAAGGCCCCGTCCGCGCCCGCCTGTTGATAGGCGTCGAGGCGGGACAGCGTTTCGGCTCCACCGCGTACGCCGTGTTCGCCATGTCCGCCGCCGTGTTCACCGAGCCAGTACGTGTCCGTACGGGCGTTGACGAAGAGGCCTGGCGCGGCAGCCTTGACCGCGGCGATCTTCGCTGCGTGCCGGTCGGCCGACCCCAGGGCATCCTCCAGGTTGATACCGACCGCGCCCACCGCCACAAGCTGACGGGCGAACTCGCCCACCTCGTCGGGATCGTCGCTGAAACCGCTTTCCGCGTCGACAGACAGGAGAAACGGTTGTGAACCCAGAACCAGCGCGAGCCGTAGGGTTTCGTCGCGAGTCGCCGACGCACCGTCCGGCAGCCCCACGGCCGCCGCCACCGCGAGACTCGTGGTGCCGATCGCCCGGAAGCCTTTTCCCGCCATGGCCATCGCGGAGGCATGGTCCCAGGCGTTGGGCAGGAGGAGGGGGGTATCGGCGCGGTGAAGGTCGGCGAAGGGGTTCGAGGTCGCCCTGTGTGCACGCATACGGTCCACGCTAGGGGCGCGTCCTTTCGGCCTCCGCCGAACTGTTCCCGCTGAGCTGCTTCCGTCAGACTGTTTCCGGCGACCTTGCCGGCGAACTGTTTCCGGCGGATTCTTCTTCACCGGCGCCCTGCTGGACAGGTGGCTGCCGGCCCGTGCGTGTCGTGCCCTGTGGCCGCCGCCTCAGCCTGCGGCCCGCTCTCCCGCGCTGCGCTCCACGCAGAACTCGTTCCCCTCCGGATCCGCGAGGACCGCCCACCCCGTGCCGTCGGGCCTACGGCGGTCGTCGACCAGTGTGGCGCCGAGCGCGAGCAGACGCTCGACCTCCTCCTCGCGGGTACGGTCCTGCGGCTGGAGGTCGAAATGAATGCGGTTCTTCCTGCTCTTGGCCTCCGGGACCGTGACGAAGAGCATGCCCGCGCCCTCGATCAACGCCTCCTCGTCGCCCGGCTTGTCGTCCTCGTGGAGAGGCTGGCCGAGCGCCTCGGACCAGAAGGTGCCGAGCGCGTAGGCATCGGAGCTGTCGATCGTCACGTGACGGAGTACAGAAGTCATACGCGGATTCTTCTGCACTCCGTTCACGCAGTGCAACGGAGAATCCCCTCCATCAGCACGCACTCACCGAGACGCGCCGACCGAGCCACGTCCACCGAGCCACGTCCACCGAGCCGACTCGGTTCCAGGTCACCCTGACCACACCCGCCACAGCAGTTCCCTCCGTACCCACCCGGCACGGCAACCTTTTCCTGCCCGGCGGCGACCACTGGCCATGACATCTGCACGACGCACGACGCGCCACCGCCGTATGCGCGCGGCCCGCAAGCCCGCGATCGGCGCCCTCGCGGCTGCCGGGGTGCTCGCCGGCGCCTGGTGGGGCACCGCCGGGGCCGCGACGACCTCCCCGAACCTCGCCCCCACCACCACTGCCGTCACGCTCGCCGCCAAGTTCCCTTACCTGTCTGCCGGTTACAACAACACCCGGGAGTGGACGCGGACGGCGACCGCGGTGGCCCCGAACGGCACGCTCCGCGTCGCCTGGCCCGCAGCGGACGGCGTCCACGTCACCCCGCTCACCGCCGCCGGGAAGCGGTCGGGCGCCGACACGGTCGTCAAGGGCGTCAAGGAGGTCGGCGGCCTGGTCGCGCACAACGACGGCTTCGCACTGCTCACTCGGGTCGCCGACACGAACAAGTGGAAGGAGACGGCGGCCGCGATCGTCCGCTACACGAGTGGCAAGCGGACCTTCCTCACGAAACTCACCGGAACCGCTTCCCACGACACCGCGCCGCTGCTCGACGGGCAACTCACCTGGAACGGCACGAAGTACGGCGCCTACTTCGTCGTGCACGGAGCCGGCGGCTTCGCCGACGGCCACTACGGGGACAAGATGGCGTACCTGAGTGCCAAGGGGGCGAAGCTCACCGGGGGCTGGAGCTGGGGTTGCAGCCACAACGAGGGCATCGCCCTGCACGCCGAGACGTCCGGCGCCTTCACCTCCCTGTGCTTCGACGACTGGCGCTCGGGGCTGTTCGTCTCGACCGGGATCGGGGCTCCGGACACCGCCCCCGTGGTGCAGCGCGAGCAGTGCTGGGCCGGGTACTGCGGCGGCACCTTCCCCGGCCGCACCGGCGACCTCGTGAAGTCGTCCACCGGCCGTTACGTAACCGCCTTCGCCTCCCGCGGCGCCGCCTCGGCCAAGAAGAACCCGGACGACGCCAGCGGCCGCGGCTGGACGGTGAAACCGAAGACGAGCACCCACCAGGTCGCGTTGGCGTTCATGAAGAACCGCAACTCCGGTCCGGGCAAGGCCGTCTACCTCACCAGCGCCGTCGGCACGGAGAACGTCAACGTCCACGTCGCCCCGTACGGCAAGGACCGCCTCCTCGTCTCCTGGGAGTCCCTCAAGGGCGCCAAGTGCGCGAGCGGTACCTGCACCGGCACCTTCACGGGCACCCACCTGCGTCTCGTCGACTGGAACGGCAAGTTCCAGAGCCCGGACAAGGTGGTGAGCACCCGCATCACCGGCGACCTCGCGGTCCTCAAGGACGGGACGCTGACCTGGGCGTACGCCCCCGTGGCGCCGTCCTACGCCAAGGCGCTCACCGGGGCTTCACCGACCACGACGACGTTGCGCATAGCCCGTTTGAAGCCGTGAAGCGGAAGAGGCGTTCCGCACCCGTCGGCCGGCGGACGCTCAGGTCGTACGCGCCGTGAGCGGTGTCGGCATCCACCCTCTGCACCTCCACGGACACCAGCTCCCGGAGGGGCAGGGGGTCCCGCTCGGCCGTGAGGCGGGCCACCGCGACGAAGAGAGTCGCAGGGCCTTCGCCCAGCACACCCGCCAAGGGGGACGTGTCCGCCAACCCGTGCACGGGCACCAGCTCCGCCCGCTCGTCCCCACCTTCCACCGGTGCCCAACCCGTGATGTGCACTTCCGTTCCCGGCTCCGCGCCGGCCACCAGATGGGCCCGCACCTCCACCGCGCCCTCGGCCACCACCAGGCTGGTGACTTCGGCGCCGGAGCTCAGCACATACCGGGAGGCCGCCCAGTCCTCTCCCACTCCGAGCGGGACGATGCCCTCGCGACGCAGGTCGCCGCCGACCATGACGACGTTGTCCGGTGGCGCGTCCAGCGGCCGTGTGACGGTGGAGTACGCGAACCTTGTGTAGTACGGGTCGTAGCGGACGTCCTCACTGCCGTGGTTGTGCAGACGGACCAGTCCGTCCGAACTCGTCGACTGAAGCAGCCAGTTGGGAGCGGCAACGGGGGTAACCGCGTTCTCCCGTTCCACCGGCCCCGCCTCCTCCGTCGCCGTCCACACCTCGTGTTCCGGTGGAAGCAGCAGGCCGAGGAAACCCTTGCTCGCCCAGTAGGGGGAGGCCGGTCCCGAGTAGCCCTGGAGGACCGACTCGTCGGGGCCGTGCCAGCCGAGGGTCAGCAGACCGTGTTCGTCGACCGCACCGCGTTCCAGGAAGTACTTCAGCGCGCCCGAGGCCAGGCGGCGGGTCTCGCCGGAAGGAAGCGGGGTGTGGCCGGTCAGGGCGCCCAGCCACAGGGGGGCGGTGGTGGCGAAGCGATAGGTGAGGGAACGGCCCTGGTGCAGGGGGGCACCGTCGCCACCGAACAGGCGGGCGTAGTCGTCGAGATGGGTCCTGAGCCGGCCGCCGTAGAGGGTGAGCAGCTCGGGGTCGTCGGCCAGCCAGGCGTGCAGGACCGGGTAGAGGTGCATCGCCCAGCCGTTGTAGTAGTCGAAGGCGCGGCCTGCGCCGTCGCTGTACCAGCCGTCGGCGACGTACCACTGCTCGATGCGCTCCAACCCGCGGTCGATCGCCTTGCGGGAGGCCTCCGGCTCATGACCGACGGACTCCAGGAAACCGCCTACCGTCACCGGGAACAACTCCCAGTTGCAGGGCCAGGCCTCGGCGGTCAGCGCGTCTCCGAGCCAGGCCGCGGCGCGCTGTCGGACGCCGTCGTCGAGGCGGTCCCAGAGCAGCGGACGGGTCAGTCGCAACGCGAGGGCGATCGACGCGGCCTCGACGAGGGGCTGACCGCGGTCCTCGATGCGGGGCCAGACGCCGCTGACACCGGCCGCGAGACCGCTTGCGTAACGCTCCAGCGCCGTCTCGTCACGACGGAAGGCCGCCAGCAGCAACGTGCGCGCGTACCCCTCCAGGCCGTCGGAGAGGCGGCCCGACCAGCTCTGCCGGTCGCCGGGAAAGTGGTAGAGAGCGCGATCCTCGGTGGCGTACGGCTCCACGGCGGCGAGCAGCGCGTCGGCGGCCGCCTCCCAGTGGGCGCGGGTGTAGCCGGTGCGGGGGCTGCGGACGAGGTCGGGCGGGGGCAGGTACATCTGCTGTTTCTTTCCTTCGCGGCCGGTGCGGAGCCCGGTGAGGCCAGGACCTGGGGGCGTCCCGGTTCCGGTCGGGGCGCCCCCAGGCGTTCATCCCACCCGCACGGTGCCCCTCGGCACCAGATGCTGGGCGACGAGTTCGTCGCGGACCAGGCCCGCGTAAACCGTTGCTCCGTGCACGGAGGTGTGCGTGTTGTCGCGTTTCTCGTTGTAGAGGTAGAGCGCCTTGGAGCCTTCGACGCCCAGGGACTCCACCAGCGCCTTGGTCTTGGCGGTGAGATCGATCAGCGGAACCTCCTGCGTGGCGGCGACCGACCGGATCACTGCCGGGTGGTCGACGCCAAGTCCGTTGACCAGCAGGGCGGTTCCGTTGTTCAGCGTGCCGTCGGCGTTGAACCAGCGGCGCACGATGGGGGTCACCAGGACCGGCCGACCACCCTTCTCCCTCACTCCCGCCACCAGTGTCTCGAGATTCGCCCGGTAGGTCGCCTCGTCGGTCGTCTTGTCGTTGTGGGCGAGTTGGACCAGGACGAGGTCGCCGGGACGGATCAGCGGCTGAACCGTGGCCCAGAGCAGCGGGTTCCCCAGATAGGTGACCGTACTCTCGCCGGAATCGGCATAGTTGGCGACCGAGACTCCCCTGCGCAGATACTGCGGCAACTGCTGGCCCCACCCGGTGTACGGGTCCGCCGGCTGGTCACAGACCGTGGAGTCACCGACGAGGAAGACCTGCCGTGCGTGCCGGGCCCGGGTGACCCTGATGTCGGCCAGGGCCGGCGCCGAGCCGCCTACCGCCAGATCCAGACCGGCGGTTCCGGCCACACCCGTCGGCTCACCCTCAGGGGTTCGGACGTCCACGGTGAAACTGCGGACAACACGTTCGCCGGCGGGAGCGACGGTCTCGGGGAGCAGGGCGCGACGGGTCTCTCCGCTGATGCCGGTACTCGACTCGGCGTCGCCCCCGAGGACGACCTCGACGTCGTAGGTGCCGGGCGGGACGTCGAAGTGGCACGCGGTTGCGGTGCAGTTGTCGATGCCGAGGGGGGCTCGACCGCCGTGCGCCTGAGCGGCGGGTACCGCCGTCAGACCGACGGTCAGGGTCAGCGCCGCCAGCACGGCGATGTTGAAACGTCTCACTTGCGGCTCCTCCGTCACGGCAACAGGGGCTGGCGGCTGGACCGTACCGCCTCTGGCAAGCGCTTTCTAGACCTGGGACCGATTTCACAAGATTGCCAACCTCCCGCGAGCGAAAGCCCTTTCGCGAAATCGATTCAACTGTCACTCTCTCAGGCACCCGCACCCCCACACCTCCCGAAGGAGGCACCCCCATGTCCGGATCCGAGAACCACCGGCCGATCCGACGCCGCACCTTCGTCCTCGGCACCGCAGCCACGGCAGGCTCGGCCGCGCTGGCCGGGCCGCTCGCCGCACCGGCCGCAGCAGCGGCCTTCGGCTACACCGACGACGGCTCGAACTACGTCGTCGACACCGGCGCCAACCTGGTCTTCAAGATCAGCAAATCCACCGGCGACCTGACCTCGCTGACCTACAGGGGAACCGAGTATCAGGGCTACGGTGGCATGAACTCGCACATCGAGTCGGGACTCGGCAGTTCCACCGTGACGATCGCACAGTCCGGCTCGACGATCCTGATCTCGGTCACGCACGGCACGCTCAAGCACTACTACGCGGCCCGAAGCGGCGAGAACAACGTCTACCTGTGGACCAACAAGGCCGACACGTCCGTTTCGGCAACCCGTTACATCGTGCGTGTCAAGGCGGGGCTGTTCCTCAATGACGAGCCCGACTCCTACACGTACACGACCAGCACCATCGAGGCCTCCGACGTCTTCGCGAAGTCCGACGGCCAGACCCGCTCCAAGCACTACTCCAAGCTGCGCGTCATCGACTACAACTACGTCGGCTGGACGACCGGCAGCGTCGGTCTCTGGATCGTGCGCAGCAACCACGAGAAGGCCTCGGGCGGCCCCTTCTACCGCTCCCTCCTTCGCCACCAGAGCGCCGACGGCGGTGGCCTGTACGAGATCCTGTACTACGGCCAGAACCAGACCGAGGAGCAGCGCTTCGGTCTCCAGGGCCCCTACGTCATCGCCTTCACCGACGGCGGCGCCCCCTCTTCGTCACTGTTTCCGGGCACCCTGACCACCTCGTGGGCGGATTCGCTCGGTATCTCCGGCTACGTCGCGGCGAGCGGCCGGGGCAGGGTCGCGGGGGTCGGCATCACGGGACGCAACACGGCGTACCCGTACACGGTCGGACTGGCCAACTCGGCGGCACAGTACTGGGGTTCGGCACGGTCGTCGGACGGCTACTTCTCGATCACCGGGGTGCTTCCGGGGACGTACACACTGACCGTCCACAAGAGCGAACTGACTGTATACAGTACACAGGTGACCGTATCCGCAGGCGGGACGACCACCCTCAACTCGATCGCGATCCCGTCCTCGAACGACCCGGGCAACGCGAGCGCGATCTGGCGGATCAACGACTGGACCGGCACGCCGAGCGGCTTCAAGAACGCCGACCTGATGACGTACGCGCATCCGTCGGACGTCCGGGCCGCCTCCTGGACCGGCAACGTGGTGATCGGCAGCGGCAGCGAGACCTCGGCGTTCCCCTGCTACATCTGGAAGGACGTCAACAGCGGTCTGCTCGTGTACTTCAAACTGACCGCGGCCCAGGCCGCCGCCGCGCACACCCTGCGCATCGGCGTGACGACGGCCTACGCCAACGGCCGGCCGCAGGTCGTCGTGAACGACACCTGGACCTCGGCCATCCCCTCCCCGCCCACCCAGCCGAGCACCCGGTCCCTGACCAACGGGTCCTACCGGGGCAACAACTACACGTTCACCTACAGCGTTCCGGCGAGCGCATGGCTCACGGACACCAGCCAGTACAACGTGCTGAAGATCAACGTGGTGAGCGGTTCGGGGTCGACCTCCTACCTCAGCGCGGGCACGTCGATCGACGCGATCGACCTTCTCGCCTGACGTAGGTCAGGTTCCGCGCGTCCACTGCTGGTTGGTTCCTCCGTTGCACGTGTAGGTGATGAGCGCGGCGGAGTTGGCGGTGGACGCGCCGTTCACGTCCAGACACTCGCCGCTCGCACGGGACTTGATGCTGACGTAGCTGCCGGAAGTCGTCAGCGACCACTGCTGACCGGTGGCCGACCCGTTGCAGTTCTCCTGACTGACCGTGCTCGCGTTCTCCTGCACGCACAGAGAACTGTTCCTGACGACCAACTGGTAGTAACCGCTTCCGACGGACTTGAACCAGTACTTCTGGTTGTTACCGCCGTTGCAGTCGTACTGCTTGATCTGGGCACCCGCCCAGAGGGACTGACTCGTGACATCCGCGCACTTGCTGCTGTGCCGGGCGATGAGTGTGTTGTACGTGGCACTCGTTCCGGTAACCGTTCCGGCCGCCGTGTCGACGGTGACCTCGGGCGACCAGGACATCGACAGCGAGGTGGTCGTGGGGAAGGTCAGCGGCAACCAGACGTAGCGGGAGTCGTTGACGGTCCCGGCGAAGGAGTTGCCCCAGCGGTCGCCCAGGTAGAGGTACGAGGTCCCCGAAGTGCCCTGGACGGGCAGCACGTACGCGGTCTGCGAGCCGTACGCCGTCGAGTCGCCGACGTTCGTCATGGCCGACCAGGGACCGGCGAGTGAGGTCGCCGTGGCGTACTGCTGCTGGTTGGGGCTCCAGCCGGTCGCGCCGGAGGTGAGCATGAAGTAGACGCCGCCCCGCTTGAACAGCGCCGGCGCCTCGCGATGCCCGCCGTGCCAGGGGTCGGCGACCAGGCTCGCGATACCGGTGTAGTCGGCGGTGAGCCGGTAGATCTGGAGGTCGTAGTTCTCGCGTGCGGCCGAGACCATGTATCCGGCGCCGTCGCTGTCCACGAAGACCGTGATGTCACGGGACATGTGCTGGTCGAGCGGACGGAAGCTGCCCTGCCAGGTGTAGTTTCCGTCGACGGTGTCCGACACGGCGACAGCTGCTCGGGCCTCGCTGTAGTCGGTGCCGTTCTCCTTGTGCATCCACATCACGAACTTGCCGGTGGATGCGTTGTACATGACCTTCGGGCGTTCGATGTTGGCGGTGGCCAACTCGGAGTCGCTCGACTGGGTCAGGACGTGGTTGCGGAACTCCCAGTTCTCCAGATCGGTGGAACGGTAGGCATCCACGTACCGGAAGGTGTTGTCGGCGTTGCGGTTCTCGCCGAACCAGTAGTAGTAGGAGCCGACTTTGAGAACCCCGCCACCATGGGCGTGTACGGGGCTGCCGGAACTGTCGGTGAACTGGGTGCCGTTGACGATCGTCACAGGCGCCGCCTGGGCGGGTCCCGCGGTCGCAAGGGCGCCGATCAGCACGAGACAGAGGGCGAGCAGGGTCGTGTACGCACGTCTCATCTCACGCACTCTCCTTCACGGTGTCGACGACGGGGACGCCGAAGTCGGGGATGCCGTCCGGGTGCGGGCCGAAGGCCTGGATCCGGGCATGGCGGCTGGGGTCGGGTTGCGCCTGGGGGTCGGCGCGGCGGCAGACGAGCGGATCGGGGTACACGCGACTACCTCTCGAGAGAGGGCGTTCGGAACTGCGAACGGCATGTGGAATGACGAACGCCGAAAAGGTAAGGGCGTGTTACGAGCAGGTCAACGGGTCGGACGGGACTTGATGGAAAGCCCTTTCCGGAAGTTTCCGGCGGGAAGGCGGTTTTCCGGGTGCGACGGGGTCCCCGTGGGCACCCGGGGGAAGCAAATTTCTGTTATCGGTGTCGCGCCGACGCGTCTCCGATACGTGCGCAGCCCTCTCCACACCTCAGCAGCGGTCGTCGGTGCCCTCGCGACCGTCGCCGCCCTCGTGGCCACCGCTCCCCCGGCCGTGGCCGCCGACGCCCGGGACGTCACCGTCGACGTCCTCGCGAACGCGGACGTGACGCTCGCCGGCGACACCGTGGTCACCGTGCCCTCCGGGACGACAACCTACGACGGCGTTTTCCGCGGTCAGGGAACACTCACCGTGCGCGGCGGCGGAACGCTGGTCCTGAGCAAGGACAGCGATTTCACCTTGCCCAAGGCACGCCGGCGGCAGGTGGTGCGCACGCAGGGCGGAAACCATCCCTACACAACGGTCGGCAACCCCGACCCGCCCGCGATCACAGTGGAGCGTGGGACGACACTCCAGTACGGCACCGGCGGGGGCACGGGGCTGATCGGGCACTTCCCCTACGACACTCCCGGTTACCAGCTCAATCAGCTCAACGTCCGCGTCGACGGCACGCTCCGGCTCTCGCTGACCCGCACTTTCAACATCGGCACGATCAGCGGCTCCGGACTCGTCACCCAGCCCCGCAGCATGTGGGGCACCCTCGACCTGGCGGGCACCCACCCGTTCTCCGGGGTCATCGACAACGGCACCGGGATGGCGGTCGGCCGCCCCGAGTACCCGGTGTCGCTGCCCAACGCCCGGGCGATCCTCAACCAGGGCTCCTGGATCATCGACACCCCGCTGTACCAGACGATCACGCTGCGGCAGGACTTCTACCAGCGGGAGTACGGCAGCGACGTCAACGTCCACTCGCGGCCCGGCAGCAAGGTCGTCCTCACCGGGCAGTACAGCTACAGCGACCAGGGCGGCGACACCAACCCCTCGCTCAGCGACCCGGACATCAACTGGCATGCCATCGCGCACCAACTGAACAAACGCGGCACCAACATCGAGGGCGCCGACGTGCAGTGGGGCGACGGCACCACGCACAAGATCTTCATGCCGGGAACAAAGGACACCGTTTACATCAACCTGCACGAGGCCGGCGGACGGCGGTCCCTGCTGACGTTCGACTACAACGGGCCGGTCACCTTGGGTGCGCCGATCGGCGGCGGCAAATACCACGACACCCTGGCCGTGCCCGGCGCCGGTGACGTCGTCATCGCCGGGACCAAAGGCAACGACGTCACCTTCGCTGCCGCGCAGTACTACGACGGTTCAACGACCGTGCAAGAGGGGGCGGTCCTGCGGCTGGGGTCGGCACAGGGAGACGGCTCCCTGCTCACCGGTACCGACCGGCGCCGGATCGTGAACGACGGCACTCTCGTCGTGCGCAACACGACGACCGCGACGTCCCTTTCCCGGCTCGGCGGCAGCGGCTCGCTCGTCCAGTCCGGAGCGGCTACGACAACTCTCACGGGCACTGCGGTGACGTACACCGGGACGACGACGGTCAAGCAGGGAACCCTCGCGCTCAAGGACGGGGCGACCCTCGCCAACAGCAGGGCGATCCGGCTGACGTCGGCTGGAGCGCGGCTGGACACCGGCGGCTCGGCACTGCGGGTGACGAGCGCGCTCAGCGGCAAGGGCACCGTGAACGGCGCAGTGACGAACGAGGGTGTGGTCACGGGCGGGCTGACCGTGACCGGTTCCTACACGCAGAACGACAAAGGGCAACTGGTTCTGGCGGACAAGCCCCTGACGGTGGGCGGCAAGGTCACGCTGGGCGGCGGGCTCGACCTGTCCGCGGCGGGGACGGCCACCGCGACGCCCAGGGCTGGTACCGCTTACGGCAAATCCTCCGCCTCGACCGGAACTGGTACCGCTTCCAGCAAGGTTTCCCCCGCGACCGGCAACACCTCCGCCCGGGAGATCACCGTCCTGAACCACACCGGGGACACCTCCACGACCGGCACCTTCGACAAGCTGCGCGAGGGAGCCGAGGTGAAACTCGCCGACACCGTTTACCGGATCAGTTACAAAGGCGGGGACGGCAACGACGTCGTCCTCACAGCGACAGCCGTCAGCCCATCGGCGAGCGCGCACGGACAAGCCTCGTCGGGGTCCGTGACAGCCGAGACGCGCAGTGCGAGCGCGGCCGAGGGCGGCGCGTTCGGCTGGTGGCCGTACGTGCTGGCAGCCGGGTTGCTCGGCGGGCTATTGGTCCCTGCGACCAAGCGCACGCGGGGCGGCGGACGCCGCCGTGGTGGACGGCACTCGGCGCACGGGCGATGAGCCGACGCGCGTCACCTCGGCATGGAAGAAGTGAGGCGAGGGGCTGACTGCCGTCTCAGATCCCGTCTTGTGGTCACTCTGTTCATTCACCGGACAGATCCGGCCGTCTGCCGTCCCTTCGACTAGCGTCGTGACATGACCAGCGACATCCCTGCTCCCCCCGCCGAGACCTCCCTCACCACGGCTCTCGCCGCCGGAGCCGTCGTCCTTGACGGCGGTATGTCCAACCAGCTGGAGTCCGCCGGGCACGACCTGAGCGACGAACTGTGGTCGGCACGGCTGCTCGCCGAGCAGCCAGAGGCGATCACCCAGGCGCACCTCGCCTACTTCGAGGCCGGCGCGAACGTGGCGATCACCTCCAGCTACCAGGCCACGTTCGAGGGCTTCGCCAAGCGCGGCATCGACCAGGACGAGGCTGCCCGACTACTGGCGCTGAGCGTGGAACTGGCTCAGGAGGCCGCCCGGCAGGCCCGGGACAAGGACCTCGCTCACCCGTTGTGGGTGGCCGCGTCGGTGGGGCCGTACGGGGCGATGCTCGCGGACGGCTCCGAGTACCGGGGCCGCTACGGCCTGAGCATCGCGGAACTGGAACGTTTCCACCGTTCCCGGCTGGAGGTCCTGGCCGCCGCCGCGCCCGATGTGCTGGCGCTGGAAACGGTTCCCGACGCCGATGAGGCCGAGGCACTGCTGCGCGCGGTACGCGGGCTCGGCGTGCCGGCCTGGCTGTCGTACTCGATCGCCGGTGACCGTACGCGCGCCGGGCAGCCGTTGGACGAGGCGTTCGCCCTGGCCGCCGACGCGGACGAGGTGATCGCGGTCGGGGTGAACTGCTGCGCCCCCGAAGACGTCGAAGCCGCTGTGACGACCGCGGCTCGGGTGACGGGCAAGCCGGTCGTGGTCTACCCCAACAGCGGCGAGGTGTGGGACGCGGAAGCCCGCGCCTGGAACGGCCGATCCACCTTCACCGCCGAACAGGTCCTGGGATGGCGGGAGTCGGGGGCGCGCCTGATCGGCGGATGCTGCCGGGTCGGTCCGGAGGCGGTCGCATCGATCGCTCGGACACTGACCTCCGCGTAGACCTCTGGCCCCCGCCCACCGCTGCTAGCCTCCGCTCGGGGAAAACGGTTGCTGCCGGATTTCGCCGAGGGGAGGGCGCGATGACGAGGAAACCCGCGGACGCGGTGCGCAGCACGATCCGGGATGTGGCGGCCCGGGCGGAGGTGTCCGCGTCGACCGTGTCGCGAGTGCTCGGCGGCGTGTACCCGGTCAGCGCGGAGACCCGCCGACGGGTCATTCGGGCCGTGAGCGAGCTGGACTACGTCGCCGACGCGCGTGCCAAGGCGGTCGCGGGGGCCGGGACGCCGACCCTGGCCTTCGTGCTGGAGGACATCACCGGACCGTCGTTCGCGCAGATGGCGCACGGCGTGGAACGCGAGGCGCACCGGCTCGGACACCTGTGCCTGGTGTGCAGCACGGAGGGCGACGTACGGCACGAGCTGGACTTCGTGGAAACGATGCGGGCCCAGCGGGCCGCCGCCGTCATCCTGGTGGGCGGGGCCGCCGACACTCCGCAATACCGTGAGCGCACCCGCCGTATCGCTGACTCGCTCGCCTCCGCCGGTTCACGGCTCGTCCTCTGCGGACGGCCGCCATTGGGCCCGGGGGCGCCCGTGACAGTCGTCGAGTACGACAACGAGGGCGGCGCCTTCGCCCTGGTCGCGCATGTTCTCGCACAGGGCCACCGGCGGGTGCTCTTCCTCGGGGGCAAGCCGGACCACACGACGGCGCTGGGACGCGAAAGCGGTTACACAGAAGCCCATCGGGCGCGGGGCATCGATGTGGATCCGGCGCTGGTCCTGCACGGCGACTTCACCCGCGACTCGGGGTATCGCCTGTTGCACCAGGCCTTGGGCCAGGGCCTGCACTTCACGGCCGTGGTGGCCGCCACCGACATGGTCGCCATCGGTGCCCTCACCGCCCTGCACGAGGCCGGCCTGGACGTACCGGGCGACGTTTCGGTTGCCGGTTACGACGACATACCGTTCGCCCGCGACCTGCGTCCGGCCCTGACCACGGTCCATGTCCCGTACGAGGAACTGGGCCGCCTCGCCGTCCGCACCGTACTGGGCCGCACCCCCGACGCGCCGGGCGAACACTTGCTGCTGGGCACGCATGTGGTGGTACGGGACTCGGTCGCGGGCGCCGGGAAGGGATCCTCGGCCACGAGGTGACAGCCGGGCGGCGTGGCGGGCCTGTCACGTCACCCCTCCAGGCCCCTGACACGGGCACGGGTAGCGGCAGGGTGGCTCAGGTTTCCGATGTAACGCGGAAACCACGTACCGGCCCCCGGCACCGAAGCGGCCCGGCGGTCAGCGTCCCCTCACTCCCCCGGCCCGGCGCAGTCGGCGCACCGCGGACCTGAGCTCCGTGCTACGCAGGGTCTTGCCGAGCAGCGGGTCCGGCGTCGTCGTCTCATCGATGGGTTCTCCTGGTGGAGCAGTCGCTGCCTCCGCGGTCCACAGGGCCAGCTCACGGTCCCGCGGACCGTATGCGGTATACGACATACCGCCAACCTCGTGCGCAATGCCGTCTTCCTCGTACCGCCCGCTGTCCGCCTCGCCGAAGATCCGCACGGGATGCGTCGGCCCCCAGGCCTCCCAGCCGGGGTCGCCCGTGGCCACGAACCGTGTCCACGCCCCGTGCATCGCGTCGGCGAGTTCCTGCGGCGCACCGCCCCCGGCGAGTTTCGCGGACTCGGACGTCTCGCCGGTGTCGAAGACGAAGCCGAGCTCGAGGGCGTGGCAGGCGCCGAGCCCGGGCCTGAGAGAGGGCCAGGCGAACTCGTACACGTAGGACGACCCGGGACGGGCCTCGGCCAACTGCTGGAGGGGGCTGCGCAGCAGGCTGTCGGTGACCATCTGCCCGACGATCTCGGCGGTGCCGGCCCCGGGGTGCAGGGCGCGGTAGCCGCGCGGCACCTCGTGGCCGCAGTGGCAGCGGGCCATGGCGCCGGCGAGGGCGACGGGCCCCAGCCGGTCGACGCGCTCCATCAGACCACCCGGGACCAGCCACAGCCGGTATTCGTCGCGAGTCCAGCCCAGGAGCAGGTCGACGCCGGGGGCCGCGTCCCCGTCGACGAGTGCCTGAAGAGGGTCGCGCGGGACGAGGTCGCCGTCGACGATGATGCCGAAGGCGGGCCCACCGAGGACGGGGCTGCTGAGCCTGCCGACCTCCGCCTGGGTACGCAAGAGCAGATCGCGGTCGACGGCGGCGAAGGCCTCGGCGGTGGCGGGGACCTTCAGCCGGGTCGCCATACGGCGGACCATGCGCCGGACCTTGTCCCGTTCGAAGGCTTCCGGCGTTCCGCTCTGGAGGATGGCCCGCCGGAACAGGCCCTGTGCCTGCGGGGCCGCGATCAGGGCTCCGGCGCTGATGGCTCCGGCGGACTGTCCCGCCAGGGTGACCCTGTCGGGGTCGCCACCGAAAGCCCTGATCGAGCGATGCACCCATTCCAGCGCGGCAAGCTGATCACGCAGACCGGGATTGGCGGGGGCGTCCGGGAACAGTCCGTAGCCCTCCACCCCCAGCCGGTAGTTGACTGAGACGAAAACGATTCCATCGCGGGCGAAGTTGCGTCCGTCGTACACCGGCACTGCCGAGGATCCCCTGGTCAGGGCGCCACCGTGCAGCCAGACGAGGACGGGAAGCCGGGCGGCCGGGCCGGGCTCGGGCGTCCAGACGTTGAGGTTGAGGCAGTCGTCGCCCGCCACGACGGGGTCGGACAGGTACTGGGCGAAGGCCTCGGAGTACGGCGGTTTCGGCGGCGTTGCGCCGAAGGCTCCCGCGTCGCGTACCCCGTCCCAGGGCTCGGGCGGCACGGGCGGTCGGAACCTGCGGGCCCCGAAGGGGGGTGCCGCGTACGGGATCCCGCGGAATGCGGCGATGCCGTTCTCGTATCTCCCGTGTACGGCCCCGTAGGGGGTCGTGACGACGGGATCGGGGTCGGGGTCCGCCTGGACCTCGGCCCGTGGGTCCGTCTGGTCTGCTGCCATCTGCTCACCAGCCCTTCGCCGCGCTCGCGCACCGGTATGACCAGAGCACCACAACAGCGCGCGGTATTCCGGTGCACGAGCCTGCGGCGGGGCTATTTGGCGTACATCAGCGTGCCGAAGCCGAGCTGGTCGTAGCCGCCGCTGGTGGACCCGTAGTCTCCGCCCCCGCCTTCGGGGGCGGCGGAGAAGCACATCTGCGAGACGTACTTGTCGTCCAGCGACAGGCGTCGGTTGTAGTGGTAGTGGAGCATCGCCCACACCGGACGGACCTGCCCGCGCGACGAGGCGGAGATGACTGACTGAGAGTTCTGCGCACAGTTCTGCCCGCTGCCCCAGGTGTAGGTGGTGAAGGGCACGTCGTTGCCGAGGTTGTATGTGGCGACGTACTGGGCGGCTTTCAGGAACCGTTTACTGTCGTAGGAGTAGAGGTCGTCGCCCTGGTTCCAGGCCATCTCGCAGATCGCGCCCATCTGTCCCATGCCCATCACGGTGTGCCCCTGATCCCGTCCTGACTCCTGCCACTGGCCGAGGTCGTAGCCGTCCGCGTCGGTGTACAGGTACGGCACGGCGTGCGCGATGGAACCGTTTCCGGCGCCGGACTTGGCGTAGGCGACTGCTTGGTCGTACTTGGCAGCGTCCTCGTTGAGGATGCCGATTGCCAGAATGGAGGCTGTGTTGCAGAGGTCCCAGTTGGCCCAGTAGTTGGTGATGCAGGCGTCGTTGTGGTTGGTCAGGAAACTGTTGTTGAGCGGGTAGAAAACGTTGACCATCATCTCCTGGAAGGCGGAGAGGTCGAAGCCGTCGTACCCCCGCATCAGTTCGGCCGCGTTGGCGAACTGCCAGCCGTAGAGTCCGGCGGCGAGGAAGCGGTCGGCGTTTCCGGTGACTGAAGTGAGCGTTGTCGCCCAGGCGTTGAGAATGCCCGCTGCGCACTGCGCGTTGGCCTCGGTGCCGCCGACCCGCCAGCGCAGGGCGTTCTGGTAGGCGGCGGCTATGTCGTTGTAGAGCAGGCTGTAGTTCTCGCCGGTGCCGCCACGGATGATCGTCGCTGTCGCCCTGGGCGTCCAGCTGGACTGGGAGTGGGAGTTGGCGGTCAGTTTGTTCCAGCCGGACAGCCAGGGATCGGTGCCTGCGGCGACCCTGACCTTCGCGCGATTGATGTCACCGGCGTTGTGCAGCATGCCGGGGTGGCTGAAGGTGGCCGGCGCCGCGTCCGCCGTTGTGGCGGCGGTGGCGCTCGCGCCCAGGGTGAGTGCGGCGGTGAGACCGCCGACGGACTTCAGCAGTCCGCGGCGACTCACATGGTGAGTGTCGTAATGGTGGGGGGATGTGCGGCTCATGGGGTGCGGCTCCCATCGTGACGGATCCGTGGGGGATCCCGGGTTGGTCATGCCGAGGTGACGATCACCTCGCCGAACCGTGCGGTGCCGAGAGCCAGCGGGCTGCGGGAGCAGACCACCAGGCCCACGTGGTAGGGGGCGTCACCGAAGCCGGGGATCGAGCCCTCGGCGAGGGCGGTCCAGGTGACGCCGTCGTCGGCGGATACGGAGGCCGCGAAGGCGGTTCCCGTGCGTTTCAGTCCCAAGAGGAGAGGGAGTTGAACGTCGACCGAGCCGGAGAAGGCGGAGGCACCGGCCACCGTGGGGCGCAGCATGAGCTGCGCGGTCGCACCGCCGGTGACGATCAGACCGGCCGCCTGGTCGAACGGCGACAGGGACTTGGACATCAGCAGACCGACTCGGTCGATGACCGCTCCCTCGCGGGAGAGCAGGCGCGCGGTGATCTCACCGTCCCCGGACATAGTGCGCCGGACGAACTGACCGGTCATCCCTTGTGAGTTGACGTTGAGATCAACACCCGATCCGCGTACGACGAAGGTCCCGTTGTCGTACACCGTGTCGCCGGGCGTGAGGACGGCCACGGCGCCGAAAGTCCCGTAGTCCCTCCGATCGAGAACCACATCACCGAGGTCACCGTACGTCCAGGGGGACGGAAGAGGCTTGGCTCCGACGCGTATCGCCCTGCCGGCGGTCACCGAGAGGGTCGGGGCGACAGCGCTGCTCGACTTCGAACGGGGGCCCTGACCGGAGGAGTTGGCCTTGGAGACGACGTAGTGGTAGGTCGTCCCGGGGGTGCCACTCGCGTCGGTGTAGCGGATGCGAGTGCCGAAGCCGACCGGACCGACTGCGGTGGCGATCGCCCGATAGGGGCCCTGCGCGCGTGGTGCGCGCAGCACCGTGTAGCGGGCGGAGAGGTCGGAGTCGGTCCACGTCAGCCGGACGCCGTCGGCGCCGGTGGCGGCGCCCAGGTCGCCGGCGGTGCGGGTGGGGCGCGGCGTGCACCAGACGTCCCCGCCTGCCCCGGTGACACTGACATTGTCGAAGGCGCCGGTGCCTGTCTCGGTGTACTCCTCTTCCACGCCGAGGGAGGAGGTGAGAGCGAGGCCGACGTATGCAATATGCGGCATACCGTCGACGTCCGTCGTACCGACTACGGTCCACTGCATACCGTCTGCCGAAACGGAGCCCGTGCAGCGTCGGCCCTTACGGGTCACCCGCACCCAGTACGGCGCCCGCAAGCGGTACCCGTCGCCCGCGCCTTCGACATAGGGGGCCTCGATCGGAGTGGCGGACTCGGGCAGTGCACCGAGGTCGGAGATCGGGAACGAGGCCTTGCCGGTGATCGCCTCCTGCTGCGACGGAGGTACGGGTGTACTCCCGGTCGCCGAGACGGGCAGCCCGGCACTCGGCCGTACGGTCCACACGCCGCTCCAGGTGTGCAGCGGCAGCCCCTGGATCAGCATCGAGGCGTGCGCCGCGTCCGCGTCGAGGGAGGCGCGGACGGTGACGCCGATCTTGGAGTACTGGGAGCTGAGCGGCCACACGATCCGGGCGGTGACCGAGCCGTCGCCGCGCAGAGGGAGGTGCACGAGGCGATAGGAGTCGGCGTCGCCGGAAGCCTCCAGCAGGAACCGCTCACCGTCGAAGGCGGCCGAACCTGGGCTCGCGACAGCGCCGACATCGGTCGTCGACCATGGCCCGGGCAGGCCGGCCGCAGCCGAGACGACCATCGAACTACCACTGACCCCGAGCAAGTTGGCTGCGGCGACCACGTAGTGGTAGGTGCGCCCCGCGAGTACACCGGTGTCGGTGTACGTGGGCTTTCGGATCTCGGCAGCGAGCCGCTCAAAGGGACCTTCGGGGGTGGTGCCACGCAGGACCGTATAGCTGGTCGCCGACGTGGACGGCAGCCAGGACACCGTGACGGCCTGCTCCTCCCCCACGGCCGTGACACCGCCCGGAGATGCTGGGACGGTCGGGGTGGGGGTGGTCGCGCCCGCGTAGGCGAAGGTTCCCCAGCTGGGCAGATCGTCGTTGCCGCCCTCGACGACTCGTGCGCCGCCGGTGCCGCGGAAGACCGCCGCCCGCGTGTAGGGGGCTTCCAGGCCTCGGACTCCGGCGTAGTGCGCGTAATACATCTCGTAGATCGGAGGCAGGGTGCCTCGCCCGGTCGCCGAAACCGTCTTCTTGATGTACTTGCCCGTGCGGTCGAGGTCAGGGGTGAAGGGGACCTCGCCACCGAGGTTGTAGCGGGCGGCGTACTCGGCGTCGGCGAGAATGCGGTTGCCGTCATAGCTCCACAGGTCGACGCCCTGGTTCCACGCGACCTGGGCGGCGTCGCCCAGGAGACCCACGGCGAGCTGTTCGTGGCCCTGGTCCCGGCCGCTCTCCTGCCCCTGCCCCGTCGTCGCGACGATGCGGTGGGCCACGCTGCCGTTTCCGGCACCGGCTGCGGCGAAGCGTAGAGCGTCCTCGAAAAGGGTGCGTTGCTCGCAGAAAACGCCGATGGCCAGAATGGATTGAATGGCCGTCAGGTCCCAGTTGCCGTTGGCGTAGAGCATGTATCCGGAGACTGCCGGATACCAGACGTTCAGAAGGGACTCCTCGCAGCGGGTGATGTCCGAGTCGGCCCATCCGTCATAGCCGGTATGGCGCAGCAGTTCGGCCGCGTTGGCGAACTTGAAGACCTGGAGGCCGGCGCCGAGCGGTCCGTCCGCTCCCGTGATCATCGCGAGGGAGTCCGTCCACGCGTTGAGGATGTCGCGGGCCTTGTCCGCGTGAGCGCGTACTCCGGTGACAGCCCACAGCAGAGCGTTCTGGTAGGCGGCGGCCGAGTCGGCGACGGCCTGGTTCATGAAGTTGGTGGGGCCGCGACCCCAGGAGGTGATCTGGCCGGTGTTCTGAATGATGTATGCAGTCTGCGATCGACTGTGTGCGGCGAGCGCGAGGTATCCGTCGTAGACCGGCGACTGTCTACCGTCGACTGCGGACCTCATGCGCACGAGGTCGGCTGCGCTGTGCAGCAAACCGGGGTGGGTGAAGGCAAACGCGGACCCGTCGCCTACCGTCCCCTCGGTCGCCGCCCGGGCCGCGGGCGCGCACAGGGTGTTCGTGCCCGCGGCGAGCAGCAGTGCCGTGGACGACTTCAGCAGGCCGCGGCGGCTGATGTCGCTCACTGCGCGGCCGCCTCCGCCTCTGCGGTGGTGAGGAACTTGAGGTCCACCACATGCTCGTTGTAGAACCACTGCATGGCGTCGGTGGTGTAGTACCAACTGGGCTTCTTCATCGAGTCGGCGATGACCTGCCCGTTGATCACCAGGTTCTCGAAGGTGACGTTCCTGATGGCGTGCTCGGCGTCGTAGCCGAGGAACAGCGATGGGTTGGCGTGGGTGCCGCGGTAGCTGAGGTTCTTGATGTAAACGTCTTCGATGCCGCGGCCGACCGAGGTGTTGTACTTCGTGTTGTACATGATCCGCATGTGGATGACCTGACCCCAGCGGAAGTCCTCTATCCGTACGTCCTCGATGCGGACGTTCTTGATGAGGTTGGAGTCACCGGGGTTGAGGGCGATGCAGCCCTGGTAACCCATCTGCGGCTCACGGTGGTCGAGGATGTCGAGATTCTTGATGACCAGGTTCTCGATCACCTCGGGGGCATCGGTGTTGCCGTGGGTGCCGACGTTGATGGGGTGGGCGACGTCGGCCCACAGGGTGCAGTTCTGGATGGTGATGTCGCGGGTGTCGCCGTAGTAGTCCCAGCGGTGGGCGTAGATGGCGAAGCAGTCGTCGGAGTTGCGCATGAAGCAGCCGTCGAAGACGATCCCGGTTGAGGAGAAGACGTCGAAACCGTCTCCATTGCCTTTCGAGCTGAACGAACGGGCCTTCTTGACGTGGACGTTCTCGCTTTCGCCGAACGTACCCGCGTAGCCGTTGGGATTCATGATGATGACGTCCTGGACGCGGATGTTCTTGCTGCCCTCGCAGAGGATCCCGCCGGGGCCGGCGTAGAGCATGCCGTGGCCGGTGAGAGCGGCCTTCTCTACGTCCTTGAAGAAGACCTGGGCGGTGAGGACGGCGCCACCGGCAAGGTAGACGGTTTTGCCGCTGGGCACGGTGAGGACGTTGCCGGCGACCGTATGCACGCCAGGGCCGAAGTAGATCACGTCGGGGTCGTCGGCGCAGGGCGGGTGCGGGTCGATGTGGTTGGTGATGACATGCAGGCAGTCGAAGATCTCGTCATTGATCTGAACGACGATGTCGCGCGGCTCGTCGAGGGTGAACCGGAGGGTGTCTCCGAGAAGTTCGGGCGTGATGGCCAACGAGTCCGGCCGCACTCTCGCCTTGGTGACGCCGCCCTTGAGGTAGGTGACCTCCAGCTCCACGGAACCACGGAAGTCGAAGTACACCATCGAGGTGTTGTAGACCTTGCCGGAACCGGTGGTGGCGTTGATCTCCTCCAGCTGAGGCCGGTAGATGTCGAGGGTCTGCCACTCGCCGTCAGGGGCGGTGCGCACACGTGCCTTGAAGCTGGTGTTGGTCGGCAGTGTGGCCGGGCGGGGGTAAGTGAGCAGTTTGGAAGCGGAGTTGTGGGCGTCCGCGTGAGCCTCCGTGGCCATGAGACCGCCGGACAGGCCGGCCGCGAGCACGGTGGCGCCGGCCGCTTGGAGGGCGGTGCGACGGGACAGGGGCGCGTTCATGCATGACTCCTTGCAATGGTCGGTAAGGGGTTACTTCGAGACGCTGGAGGACGGACTACTTGAGGCCGGAGGTCGCCATCCCGGCGACGAAGCCGCGCTGAGCGACGAGGAAAACCAGCAGAATGGGCACGACGTACATCACCGAGCCCGCGGCCTGGAGGTTGGTGACGGGTATGCCGGCCGCGTTGACGTAGGTGGACATGACGGCCACGGCGAGCGTGGACCGGTCGGTGGAGAGCAGGAGTTGCGGGGCGATGTAGTCGCCCCAGGTCCAGGTGAAGGCGATCACAAAGCCGGCGGAGAGCACCGGCCAGGACTGCGGCAGGAAGATCCGCCAGAAGACACCGGTGTAACCGCAGCCGTCGACGATCGCGGCCTCCTCCAACTCACGCGGCAGACCGGCGAAGAACTGCCTGAAGAGGAAGACCAGGTAGGGCGTGGCGGCCAGTCCCCACAGCACCCAGGGCCAGTAGGTGTCGACCATGCCGAGCTTGGCGAAGATCAGGTAGGTGGGCAGCAAGGTGATGAGCTGGGGCAGCATCATCGAGCCGACCAGGATGCCGAACAGCGTTTTCTTGCCGGGTGCGTCCAGTCGGGCGAAGCCGAAGCCGACCCAGGCGGAGCTGAGAGTGACGAGGGTCGCGTAGAGGGTCGCGATGATGAGGGAGTTGCGGGCATAGCCGAGGAAGTCGATCAGCTGGTACGCGTCGGCGAAGTTGTGCCACTGAAAGTGGTCGGGCAGCCAGTGGACCGGCGAGGCGGCCAGTTCGGCAGGCGTCTTCAGTCCGGTCAGGACGAGCCAGCCGAAGGGACCGGTGAACAGCCCGGTAATCGCTACGAGAACGGTGTAGAGAACGAGGCGGTTCGCGCGGACCCGTACCCGGGGCGCGGAGGTGGACGACGGCCCGGCGGTGGAGTCGGTGGACAGGCTGGTGACGGTCACTTCTTCGCCTCCGGGTCGACGTTGTAGAAGACCACGCCGGACGTGAACTTGAAGATGAGTCCGGTCGCGCCGAGGATCAGGACGAAGAGCACCCACAGCAGTGCGGAGGCGTAGCCGTAGCGGCCGAGCGCGAAGTATTCGGCGAACACGTGCATCATGTACATGTAGTTGGACTGGGAGATCGCGGTGACGCCCTGCGTGGTGCCGTCCGGTGACAGCAGCAGCGGCATGATGGTCTGCACGGAGGCGATCACACCGGTCACCGTCTGAAAGAGCAGCACGGGTGAAAGAAGCGGCACGGTGATGCTGCGGAAGCTCCGCCAGGCGCTCGCCCCGTCGATGCGGGCCGCCTCGTGAAGTTCGCGGGGTACGTCCTGGAGCCCGGCCAGCGAGATGATCATGATGTTTCCGGCGCCCCACAGCACGGTCATCAGCAGTACGTAGCGGGCGTAGGGATCGTTGAGCCAACCAAGGGCGTCAAAGCCGAACAGGGTCAACACCCCGTTGGCGGCACCGGAGTTCTGATCGAAGAGCGCCTTGAAGGCCAGGCCCGCACCCACAGGCGGCACCACAGCCGGCAGATAGAGGAGGACGCGGAAGAGTCCGCGTGCCCTGAGCGGCCGGTTTACCAGGACGGCGAGCCCGAGCCCGGCGGTGATCGACAGCGGAACCGAGGTCACCGCGAACAGGCCCGTGCGGCCCAGCGCGTCCCAGGTCTGGGAGTCGGCGAACAACTCGCGGTAGTTGCCGAGGCCGACGTAGCGCCAATGGGGGGAGACGCCGTCGAACGTGGTGAAGCTCAGCCACAGTGCGTACGCCATCGGGACGATGGTCAGCAGCAGAAACCCGACGATCCAGGGGGAGGTGAAGAGATAGAACGCCCGGTGCCTGCGCGCGGCCATGGACGTCCGCGGGCGAACCGCGGCTCGGGCCCGGTCGGCATCCGCTTGTGCGGCCGACCGGTCGATCTCAGCGGAGACCTGGTCGACCGTCATCCCACTTGCTCCTTACCGCGCTTGAGTTGCTCGTTCATCACCGAGTTCAGACGTCCTGCGAGGGCGTCGACGGTCATGTGGCCGCGCAACGCGGCCGGGGCGATCTGGTTGAAGAGCCCGTAGAGCGAGTCCGCTGTGGCGTACGGCGTGAAGGCGATCACCGAAAAGTGCTTCAGTTCGGCCTCCTGAACTCGTAATACCTCTGCTTGGTACGGCTCTTGACTGGGCATCAGCGGTCTCAGAGATCTCAGCGTGGGGATACCCCAGCCACTGGCGGCACGTTCCTTGGCCGGGGCCTCGCCGAAGAACCACTCGAAGACCCGCCAGGCGGCCTCCTTGTTCCGCGCCTTCTTCGGCATCCACAGGCCGGTGCCGGCCTGACAGGGGCTGACCCGCGCGCCGCCCTCGAAGACCGGAGCCGGAGCAAGGCGGGAGAACGGCGCCAGATTCCTGTCGGCGTTGATCACCCCGCCGAGCCAGTAGCCCGAGTTCGACATGGCCATACGGTTCGCCTGATAGGTGGGACCGTCCCAGCCGTTGGGGTCCGGCTGGATGATGCTCGGCCCGACCCTGGCCCCGCAGTAGCCGACGTACCACCCCAGGGCCTTTCGGGCTTCGGGCGTCGTGAAGTCGACCCGGGAGAAGTCATCACTGAAAAGGCTGCCGCCGGCGGACACGGTCAGGCTGGCGAGGAGGTTGGGAGTGAGGACGCCGTTGTAACTGCCGCCGAAAACGGTTGTCTGGCCGTTCTTCCGCTGCGTGAGCCGCCTGGCGCTCTCCAGCCACTGCTCGTACGTCACCGGCTCCGTCTCCGGTGGATGGTCGACGCCCGCCCTGTCGAAGAGCGCGGTGTTGTACCAGTACATGGAATCCTGCGAGAAGTCCTTGGCCATGCCATAGCGCGGGCCCATGCCCTGCGTGCGGCCGTCGTAGCGCCACAGGTCGTTGACCGGGTCCAGATCGTCGACCTTGAGGACGCTGCTCGAGGCAAAATACGGGTCCAGTTCCTCCATCACGTCCCGCGCCGCGAAGTACGGCGCGTCCACGGCACCGACACCGCGCACCAGGTCGGGCGGACTGCCGCTGGTCATCATCCCGATCAGCTTGGTGATGTCATACCTGACGGCGACGATCTTGACACCGATGTCCCTCTGGGCCTGCTTGATCAGTTCCGGGGAGATGTCGTCGGGCTTGACCATCAACGTGACGGTCTCGCCCGGTCCGCTCACTCCACTCGACACCTGCAACGCACACCCGCTGAGCACCGCCGCGCCGGCCCCTGTGCCGCCGGCCAACAGGGAGAGGAAGCGTCGGCGACTGGGAGGAGTACCGGCGTGTGAGCGCATGGGGGCCTCGGCTTCTGTTTCGAGGGCGTGAGCGTTTCGGACTCGGTGGACGCGAGCGTTACGGTCGCGAAAGGTGTCGTAGTAACAGGTAGGAACCGGTTGCTACGACCGAGTGGCCAGAGCTTCTTCCGCTCCCGATAGCCCGTCAAGGGGCCCCGCAGACTTTCGAAAACTCTGTGCACGGCCCAGACACATCCCTGCCTGCGGACGGTTACGACGTCGGCTGCGGACATCACCCTCCTGACCTGCACAGATCATAGTGACCGCCCCGAGGCACGGCCTGACGACAGCCGGCCAAACCAGGCCGTTGCCACGATCGGCCCTGGTGCGTCACTTTCGACGAGACCGCGACAACCGGTTGTGAGCGCACCCGTCTACCGCAAGCCAGCCCACACACCCCTCACACCTCTCGCGCCCCGCGCACCTCACCAGTCTGAAACAGGTTTCGCCTGCCCTCATGTCCGATGAAACCAGCCCTCATTGCCACCTCAACAACCCTTCTGAAAGGGCAAGTTGATCGGTAGCCGTCCGAAAGGTTTCCGCCCGGCGATCCCCCGACTGATTGACCACGCCTCTGCGCCAGATCTACGGTAGAAGACGTTTTCAGAAAACGTTTCCCACGCACCTCAGGAGAGTCATGCCCAGCGCCCAGCTGCCCAGGGCCGTGTTCGCCATGGATCCGGTGCACCTTCCCCTGCTGTTTCCCCCGCCGCTCATCGCTCGGCTACGGCGGACGGCCGAGATCGACCCTGCGCTCGTCGTAAGGGATTTCACCGATCCCGCCGCGGCGTCGGCGCTGGCCGGTGCCGAGATCCTGATCACTGGCTGGGGTTGTCCCCGCCTCGATACGGACATCCTCGACTCGACACCTCGGCTGCGTACGGTCCTGCACGCTGCGGGCTCCGTGCGCTCCCTGGTCGGAGAGGCCCTGTGGGGCCGAGGGGTGACCGTCTCCAGCGCGGTGACCGGCAACGCCGTCCCGGTCGCCGAGTACACCCTCGCGATGATCCTGCTCTCCGGGAAGGACGCCTTCGTCCACCGTGAGCGCTTCCGCCGCACCCACGCCCAGCCGACCCCCGCCGAGACCGCGACCACCGGCAACCTCGGCCGCCGGATCGGTGTCATCGGCGCTTCGCGGGTGGGGCGCCGCCTCCTGGAACTGTTGCGCCCGTACGACTTCGAGGTCCTCCTGCACGACCCGTACGTGGACGCGGCGGAGGCCGCCGAGCTCGGCGCGCAGCTGTTCTCTCTGGAAGATCTTCTGCGACACAGCGACATCGTCAGCCTGCATGCGCCCGACATCCCCGAGACCCACCACATGCTCGACCGCGCCCGCCTCGCCCTGGTCCGTGACGGCGGTGTGCTGATCAACACCTCTCGGGGCGCCCTCGTCGACCACTCCGCCCTCACCGACGAGCTGGTCTCCGGTCGACTCCATGCCGTCCTGGACGTCACCGAACCCGAACCGCTGCCGGCGGGCTCTCCTCTCTATCGATTGCCGAACGTGTTCCTCACCCCGCACATCGCCGGCTCCCTCGGAAACGAGCTGGAAAGGCTCGGCCGCATCGTCGTCGAGGAGCTGGAACGGCTGGCCGACGGGCTGCCCCTCGCCCACGAAGTACGCCACGCCGACCTGGCCCGGGTGGCGTGATCGCAGGTCCGCCCCATTGCCGACGTCCCTGGCCACGGCGATGGCCGGGGTTATCCACAGGCTGGTCCACCTGGCAGACCATTGGGATACGGTTCCCGCACCGACGGGGGGCCGGGCCCATGCCGTGCCTTGATCAGGCGATGGCGAGGTCCGCGACCGTGGCCTCCAGGCGCTCTCGTCGGCACCCACGAACAGTGAAGGAGCCGCAACGTGAGTCAGCGCAGGACGACGGGTGACGCCGGCCGGGCGACCATACGGGATGTGGCGGAACGCGCGGGTGTGTCCGTGGCAAGCGTTTCCCGCGTATTGTCGGGCAACTACCCGGTCTCCGAGGAGCTGCGGCGCCGCGTGATGAAGGTCGTCCGCGACCTGGACTACGTCACCAACGCGCACGCCCGCTCCCTGGCCGGTGGTGGTACTCCGACGGTGGCGATACTGATCAACAACATCACCGGCGCCGCGTTCGCCCATGTGGCGAAGGGCGTCGAGGGAGCAGCCACGCTGCGCGGCTGGCTGTCGATCGTCGGCACCACGGGCGACGACCCCGAACGCGAACTCGCCCTCGTCAATCTGATGCGCCAGCAGGGCGTCGACGCCGTCGTCCTGCTCGGCGGCGCCTACGACTACGACGAGTACCAGCTGCGTATGGCCCGGTTCGCCCGTTCCCTGGACGCGGCCGGCTCGCATCTGGTCCTGGTCGGCAGGCCACCGCTGGAGGGGGACGTCCCGGCCACCACGATCGACTACGACAACGAGTCCGGCGCCTACGCCATGGCCAGCCACCTGCTCTCGGCCGGTCACCGGCGGGTCCTGGTCCTGCCCGGTCCGGCTGAACTCACCACTGCCCAGGGCAGGTTGAAGGGCGCCCGACGGGCCTTCGAGGCATACGGGGTGCCGTTCGACCAGGGGCTGGTGCGGCACGGTCCGTACGGCGACGAGCATGGGTACACCGCGGTGCAGGCGGCTCTGCACGAGACGCCGGACTTCACTGCCGTGCTCGCCGGCACCGACATCGTCGCCGCGGGAGCCATGCAGGCACTGCGCGGGGCAGGTCTGCGGGTGCCGGACGACGTGTCGGTCACCGGCTACGACGACATCCCCCTGGCATCCCAGCTCACCCCCCAACTGACCACGGTGCACGTGCCTTACGAGGAAATGGGCCGGGTCGCCCTGCGCGCGGTGGCCGACCGTCGGCAGGGTCCCGGGGGCGGCGTCCGACGCAAGAGCGGAGACGCAGAGCACCTGGTCCTGGGCACCCACGTCGTCGTACGGGACTCGGTGCGGCCGCCGAAGCGGCGTCGGTGAGCCGCAGCGTCGACAGAGGCCTGCTCATCGATCTGTTTTCGTAAACGTTTTCCCAGCGTCTTCCATGGTGTGCGGGCCTCTCCGGAGGCTCCGCCACAGATCTCGGAACACCGCCGACAACCGCCCCTGAGCTGCTTCTATGTAGGCGCCCCGGGCTCTCTCCGTCACGCGGTACGACGCTCCACCGCGTCGTACCGGCGCAATAATTTCCTGCACGCCCCTTGATAGAGCCGAATCCCTCGCCCTACGGTCGCAGCAACCGGTTTCTACAACTTCCGCTACGCCGACGTCGTCCGGCCTTCCAGCCGCCGTTCCCGGCCAGTTCCGAGCCGCTGTTCTCTCGTTCCGAGACGCCTACTTCCGAAGGATCACGGTCAGATGAACTCCACCAGCCCCCGGATAAGGTTCGCCCGCGCCACCGTGGCGGGTATCGCGCTGACAGGTCTTCTCTCCGCCTGCGGCGGGTCGGGCGACGGGGACTCCTCGGCGTCCGGCCCGGTCACCCTCCCCTTCTGGGGCTGGGCCAACGGGCAGGAGGCGGTCGTCAAGGCGTTCAACGCCTCCCACAAGGACATCCAGCTGAAGTACACCAAGGTCACCGACCAGTTGACCATGCAGAAGCAGCTGACCAACGCGGTGAAGGCGGGCAACGCGCCCTGCCTCGTGCAGAACACCGCCGAGTACGTGACCAGTTGGGTGTCGCAGGGTGCGCTTGCCGACATCACGCAGTACGTCGAGTCGAGCAAGGACAAGTTCAACGCCGGTTCCTGGGCTGCCGGACAGGTGCAGGGCAAGGTCTACGGAGTGCCGACCAGTTCGGCGCCCGCCTTCACCATCTACCGCACGGACGTCTTCACCAAGTACGGCCTGAAGGCGCCCACCACCTGGGACGACTTCATAGCCGTCGGCAAGGCGCTGAAGGAGCACGGCGTCAAGATCACCAACTACGCCGGCGAGGACCCCAGCACCCTCGAGGTGCTCGCCATGCAGGCCGGCGCCCACTGGTACGCGATCGACGGAAACTCCTGGAAAGTGAATTTCCAGGACGAGGGCACGCTCAAGGCCGCGAAGGTGATCCAGGAAATCGTCGACAACGACCTCAACTCCACACTTTCCTTCGCCGACTACGCCGCCGTCCAGCGCAACTACGACAACGGCGGCACCGCGACCCGCCAGATATCCACCTGGCAGATGGCCGGCATGGTGCAGAACTTCAGCAAGTCCTTCGGCAAGTGGGCTCTCTCGCCCTGGCCGACGTTCGCCGGCGGGGCGGCCAAGACGCCCGCGGGTACCAACCAGAGCGGCGGTCTGACCCTGGTGACCAAGCAGTGCAAGAGCCGGCAACAGGCAGCCGAGGCGGCGTTGTGGATGTCCACCGACACCGGCGCGGTCAAGACCATGGCGAGCCCGACCACGGGCAACGGTGTGATGCCGGCGCTGGCCGACAGCGACGTCTATGTCGGCGAGGCGATCTCCGACAAGCTGCTCGGCACGAACTACGAACCCGCCCAGCAGATAGTGAAAGACAGCCTGAACACGGTTACCACCGACTGGACCTTCGGCCCGGACTGGACGGCGATGTTCACCGAGATGCAGGCCGGCTGGGCCAAGGTCGTGAACAAGGACCAGAAAGTCACCGACCTGCTGGCGCATATGCAGGAGTGGACGGTCAATGACCTCAAGTCCCGCGGCATCAGCGTCGAGGGCTGAGGCGCAGCCGATGATTCACTCCCTGCGCTGGAAGGGCGCCGCGTTCACGCTGCCCTTCCAGCTCGGCTTCGTGTTCCTGTATCTGGTGCCGATCGGCTACGCCGTCTACCAGTCGCTGTTCCGCACCCAGCAGTCCGGGCTCGGTCTCGGAGGCGCGTCGGAGAGGTTCTCCGGCCTGGACAACTACCAACAGGGCCTTACGGATTCTGCGTTCGTCAGCTCCATCCTGCGTGTGGTGCTGTTCGCCTGTGTGCAGATACCGGTGATGCTCTTCGTCAGTCTGGTGCTGGCGCTGTTCCTGGACGCACTCAGCTCGCGTGCGGCGAGCCGGTTCCGGATCCTGTTGCTGGTCCCGTACATGATCCCCGGGGTGGTTGCCGCCCTCGTGTGGATCAATCTCTACAGCCCGGACGTCGGTCCGCTCACGCCGCTGGGCAAGCTGTTCGGCGCCGACTGGAACTTCTTCTCGCCGTCCATGGTCTGGCCGTCCATCGGCAATCTGCTCACCTGGCATGGCATCGGCTACAACATGGTGATCATCTACTCGGCGCTTCAAGCGGTACCGCGTGAACTGTTCGAGGCCGCCCGATTGGACGGCGCCTCGGAGGTGCGGATCGCCCGCAGCATCAAAGTGCCGTACGTACGCGGGGCGTTGGTGCTGACCGGGCTCCTCTCGGTCATCCAGATGCTGCAAATCTTCAATGAGCCCGCGCTGTTTCGAAATGTCACTCCGCAGACCGTGAACGACAGCTTCACCCCAATCATGATCATCTACAACCAGGCGTTCAACGCCGGCAACTACCACTACGCCGCGGCCCTGTCGGTACTGCTCGCACTGATCCTGGGCGTCGCCTCCTTCCTCTTCTACCGGCTGACTTCGAGGGAGGCGGACTGATGACGCTCACCGAAGACCGCGCGCGGAAGAACCCGACGCCGTCGGTGCGCCGCCGTACGGACCCCGACCCCGCCGTGCGTTCGCAGGGCGGCCAACGGTTCCTCCTCCTGGGACTGGTCCTGGCAAGCGCTTACAGCTTGTTCCCGGTGTGGTGGCTCATCGTCGCCGCCACCAAGGACCGCACCGGGCTCTATCAGAGCAACGGCCTGTGGTTCTCGGGCATGCATCTGTGGAACAACCTGCATCAGCTGTTCACCTACGAGGACGGCATCTTCCTACGGTGGACAGCCAACTCCCTGCTGTACGCAGGTGTCGGCTCGCTCGGCGGCACCCTGATCGCGCTCGCAACCGGTTACGGCCTGGCCCGCTTCGATTTTCCGGGTCGCGCCGCGGTGTTCGCCTGTGTGGTGGGATCGTTCCTGATCCCGATCGCCCTGCTCACACTGCCGCTGTATCTCCTGTTCTCGGAGATCGGTCTGGTCGACACTCCCTGGGCGATGCTGATCCCCTGCCTGATCAATCCGTTCAGTGTGTATCTCGCCAAGGTGTACACCGAGGCGACGATCCCCTTCGAACTCCTCGAGGCGGCCCGCCTCGACGGCGCGGGCGAACTGCGCATCTTCGTCAGCATCGTGCTACGCATGATGACCACGGGCGGCGCGACCGTGTTTCTGCTGGCCTTCGTCAACACCTGGAACGCCTTCTTCCTGCCGTTGACCGTGCTGCGCGGTGAGGAGAACTGGACGCTCAACATCGGCCTCTACAACTGGAGCGGCAAGCGGCTGGAATCCGGTGTCGACCTCACGAGCCTGGTGCTGACCGGCGCGCTGCTGTCCATCGTGCCGATGGCGATCATGATGGTCGCGATGCGTCGCTACTGGCGGACCGGGGTCACGCTGGGGGCGCTGAAGTGACCGTCCTGCACAATCCCGTGATCCGCGGTTTCGCGCCCGATCCTTCCCTGGTCCGGGTCGGCGACTGGTATTACGTGGCGACCAGCTCCTTCGAATGGTTCCCGACGATCCCGATCCACCGATCACGTGACTTGGCGCACTGGGTGTACGCGGGCCACGTCCAAGGTGCTCCTCCGGGCGGGACGTTGGCCGGTGTCCCCGACTCGGGCGGTATCTGGGCGCCGTCGCTGAGCTGGGACGGCGAGCGTTTCTGGGTGGTCTACACGGTCGTACGGTCCGTCGGCACGCCGTACTTCGACCAGGACACCTACGTCACCACAGCCACGGACGTGGCCGGCCCGTGGACGCCGCCGCACCGCGTCGCGAGTCACGGCTTCGACCCCGCCCTCTTCCACGAGGAGGGCCGTCTGTGGCTGCTCAACCTCCAGAACGACCACCGCCCCGGCGGAGCGCGCTTCGCGGGTATCGTCCTGACGGAACTGGACCGCGACACGCTCGCCCCGCGCGGCGTCACCCACCTGCTTCTCCAGCACGAACGGCTCGTCGAGGGGCCGAAGTTGCTCGCCCATGGTGGGTGGTACCACCTGGTCGTCGCCGAGGGTGGAACCGGTTTCGAGCACGGCGTCCGTACGGCCCGCAGCCGCACTCTCACCGGGCCCTACGCACTCGACGATCGCCCGTTGCTCACGTCACGCGACGACCCGCAGCTGCCGCTACAGAAGGCGGGGCACGCCGAGCTGGTGGAAACGCCGGACGGCGAGTGGTTTCTGAGTCACCTCACGGCCCGCCCCCTCGACACGGGCAACGGCCTCCGCTGCACCCTCGGCAGGGAAACCGCGATCCAGGCGGTTACCTGGGACACGGAGGGCAGACCGCGGCTGCGGCAAGGTGGTTGGCATCCGGCGGTCGAAGTCGAAGTTCCCGCGAGTCCCTGCGAGGTCGCACAACCAGCCGATACGCAGGAGGTGTTGGGCTGGCCCTGGAGTACGCTGCGCGAACCGCCGGATCCCTCCTGGGCGGATCCCGTCTCCCGTCCCGGCTGGATCCGGCTGCGCGGGCGGCACGGTCCGGAGTCGCGCTGGGCGCAGAGCCTGCTCGCCCAGCGCCTCACCGAGCACCGGTCCACCGCCCAAGTCACCGTGCAGGCGGCGCCGTCGACCTTCACCCAGGCCGCGGGGCTCATCGTTCGCTATGACGCGGAGGCGTACCTCTCCCTCGATCTGACGTGGGCGGAGCCCGCGGCCGAACCGCAGCGCGGTCAACAGTGGCGCGGTGCGGGACGGACGGTGCTCAGTCTGGTGGAGCGCGACGAGAAAGGTGCGCGGCAGGCGGCGGTCGTGGACGTCGACGCGAATGCGCCGGTCACACTGGGCGTGACGGTCGCGGGGGCGGAGGCGCGGTTCTGGTACGTGCGCGACGGGATACGCGTTCCGGTCGGTCCGGCACTGGACGCCGGACGGCTGTCGGACGACCACGGCGACCGGCTGCGCTTCACCGGCACCCTGGCCGGGATCCACGTCCGGGACCTGGTCGACGCATCCTTCACCGCCGACTTCAGGGACTTCCGGCTGACCTGCGTGCCGGCATGAAGTCACCGTGTCGACCGGGAGCCCCGACACCGGCTTGTTGACGTATGCCGACTCGGCGCACCCGACCCGGTCCGGCGCACTCTCCCTGCTTCAGGGCGCCCGTCCCGCTTCAGCGCGCCCGATGCCATCCGGACCGCGCCATGCGTCCGGAGTTTCGAAAGTCCGGCGTTCAAGATCCCGCGTTTTCCGGAGTCTTCACGTCACGCCGAGGCACACCTAGGATAGCAAGCGCTTTCTGTGAGCTGTCTGTTTCCGCAACGGCTCCGAAAGGGCGCTGGTCGAACTTTCGCCGGCCTTCGGGCGGGCCGGAGAGGTGGGTTCCCGATGGTGCGCACGGCAAGTGCGAGTGCGAGCGTGACGGCTGGGCCGACCCTGGCGGTCGTGGCCCGCGAGGCGGGGGTGTCGGTACCGACCGCCTCCAAGGTGGTCAACGGCAGGGAGGATGTCGCCCCCGAGACCAGACGCCGGGTGACGGAGGCGCTGGACCGGCTGGGCTACGTGCGCAGACCACGCTTCGACGCGACCAAGCCGCCCCGGCTGATCGACCTCGTGGTGCACTCGTTGGACAGCTCCTGGTCGGGCGCGGTGCTGCACGGTGTCGAGGAGGCGGCACACGACGCGGGTCTGGACGTGGTCGTCTCGGCCGCTCTGTCCCGCACCCGCGTCGGCCGCCCGCAGCGCGGCTGGTTGGACAAGCTGACCGCGCGCGGGTCGGCCGGAGTGCTGTTCAACCTGACGGAGTTGACGGGCTCCCAGTACGCCTGGCTGGAGCAGCACCGTACGCCGTTCGTGCTGATCGACCCGGTGGTCGAGCCGCCGCCCGGGGTGGTGTCGGTGGGTGCGGCGAACTGGCAGGGCGGGGTGACGGCGACCGAGCACCTGCTGGCGCTCGGCCACGAACGAATCGCCGTGATCGCCGGCCCACGCCGAAAGATGTGCAGCAGCGCCCGGGTCGCCGGCTACCGCTCGGCCCTGGCGTCGGCAGGGATCGCGTACCGCCCCGAGTACCTGCGCAACGGCGGCTTCGACGAGTCCGTCGCGCACCGGCGCATGCGTGAGCTGCTCGAGCTGCCCGAACCGCCGACGGCCGTCTTCGTCTGCTCCGACAGCATGGCCCTCGGCGCCTATCTGGCCTTGGCGGAAAGGGGGTTGAGGATCCCGCATGACGTCAGCGTGGTCGGTTTCGACGACCTGCCGGAGTCCCGGTGGACCACCCCCGCTCTCACCACCGTGCGCCAGCCGCTGGCGGAGATGGCGGCAACGGGGTTGCGGTTGTTGCTGCGGATGATGGACGGCGAGCACCCGGAGGGGACGCGGACGGAGTTGTCGACACGGCTTGTGGAGCGGGCGAGCACGGCTCCGCCGCACCGGCGGGCAAGGACGTGAAACGGTGACCTCCCGGCGTTACTGATCGTTTTCCGGGAATGAACCTCAGCACGCGCACCGCATTCCTGTTCGTCGTTGCCTCCGCCGTCCTCATCACCGTCATGGGGACGGCCCAGGCCGCGAATCTCGGGCCCGTCCCCCGGGACGCCACCGCCCACGCCACCGTCGACGATCCCGGTGACGAGCCCGAAGATGTCGAGCTGGACGAGGCCGGACGCCCCGACGCCGACGAGGGCTGACGAACCGTTCGGCGACCCGCTCGCGTGGGCCGGGCCGCTCGCAGGCGTCGGCACGTCACGAGCGTCACGACCGCGAGCGGGTCCCGACCGTCACCATCACCATCGCTGCGATGCGTTTCTTCACCGTGGGGTGCCTCACCTGGCAGCAGAGCGCTCGCTCAGGTTGCCGAGAAAATCTTCGTAACAAACAGCGGAAAGCCGGGCGCCGCCATCACGGTGGCTCCCGGCCGGTGATCTCCTCGCCTCAGTCCTCCCCCCGGTCCGGCGCGCCGACCAGTGCCTCCATCATGTCGACGGCGCTTCCGTCGTGGTCGCTGCCCGCGGTGCCGCTGCTGCCCTGCTGGACGTTGGCCGCCCGGTCGACCTCGAGGATCGAGTCGGCGTGCGAATTGTCGATCACGGTGATCAGGCTGCCTTCGGCGACCGCCGGCGCCGTGGCGGCACCCAGCAGGGCGGCCGCCAGGACCGTCGCCGTCCTGAGCCGGGGCGCGACCAGGCTCACGCGTTCACGCTCTCGGGCGCGGTGCGCAGGCGCGCGATGTTCCGCTCCAACAGCTCGGTCGAGGCCCGCACGCCGATGCCGCTCGCCGCGTCCACCTCGGGGAGTCGGCCGTCGGCCCGCTTGAGGTCGGCGAGCGCGGAGTCCACCGCCGCGTGCGCCGCGAAAAGACACGGCGTGCTGTAGATCGCGACGTTCACGCCCAGGTCGGACAGCTCGCTCAGCGAGAGCCTGGGAGACTTGCCGCCGGCGATCTGGTTGAACAGCAGCGGCTTGTTTCCCACCACGTCACGGATCCGGCGGATCCACTCCACGGTGCGGACCCCGTCGACCAGGATCACGTCCGCGTCGGTGGCGGCCAGCGTCCTGGCCCGCCGCAGGATGTCGTGCTCGTCGGTGGCGTCCGTACGGGCCACCACGACCAGGTCGCGCCGGGTGGCCAGCACCATCTCCAGTTTCGCCAGGTACTCGTTCAGGGGCAGCACCTGCTTGCCGTCGGCGTGCCCGCACCGGCGCGGCCGCTTCTGGTCCTCCAGGATCACGCCCGAGGCCCCGATGCGCTCGAGGCCCTCCACCACATGACAGGCGACCTCCGGATCGACGTACCCGTCGTCGATGTCCACCAGCAGATGCTGCTGCGGAAACGCGCCCCGCAACCGCTGGACGAACGCCACCATGTCCGGCCAGGCGATGAAACCGATGTCCGGCAGCCCGTAGTGCGAGGCCGCGAAGCCGAAGCCCGAGACGAACATCCCGTCGTAGTGCTCCGCCGCGATCGAGGCCGAGTACATGTCGTACACGCCGATCAGCGGGGTCGTTCCCGGGTCGGCGATCCGCTCCCGCAACTTGTTCCCGTAAGTCACCGTCCGGCTCCTCCAATGGAGTCGAGGGGTCAACACACCAGGTGCAAGAAGGCCGTTGCGACACAACGGCCCTTTACGAAGACAAAAGGATCTCTATGTCGATGTGCGGCTTTCTCCATGTGAAGGCTTTGCTCACCCCAATGGCGCAACCGGTTCACCGGAGAAACGTCACTGGTCCCGCAGCCGTGCCGCCCAGGCGATGCCACCGCCCAGATGGGCACGGAAGTGAGGGTCGGCGTAGGCCTGGGAGGCATGACCGAGGGCCGTGTAGAAAACGCGTCCCTGACCTTGCTCACGGCACCAGACCAGCGGGTGGTCGGCTCCCATCCCGCCGCCCGAGTACGACGACTCGTCGGCGACGGCGAGAACGCGTACCCGCCCGCGCGGGTTGGCGCGGAAGTCGTACCACTCGTCGGTGACGTCCCAGACGGTCGGCAGTGAGCGGGTGGCGGGGTGGTCGTGGTCCTCGATCACCGCCTTGCCCGGCTGGTACTCGGGGTGGCGGGCGAAGCGGGCGCCGAGGAGTTCGCCGTAGTACGGCCAGTCGTACTCGGTGCAGGACGCCGCGTGCACACCGGCGAAACCGCCGCCCGCCTCGACGTAACCGGCGAGACGTTCCTGCCCTGCCGGGGTCAGCACCTCGCCGCTGGTGGAGAGGAAGACCACGGCCGCGTACCCGTCCAGCGAAGCCTCCAGGGCTGCCGGGTCCTCGGTGTGGTCGACGGCGAACTCACCCAACCCGCGTACGGCGGCGACGGCGTCCGGGATGGAGTCGTGGCGGTAATCGGTTGTGCGGGTGTACACGAGCAGGCGGGCGGTCATGGGGACGAGCCTAGGCGGGCGGAGGTTCGGGTCCCAGGAGATGATCAGGGCGAAAATTTCGGCAGTGGGCGTTGTCTTCGGAAACGGTGGGACAGGCTCGGCCCTGAACCGGACGTCGGCGCTCGGGCCGATGAGACCCCGCGCCTGCGTCGGAAACGGTCCGGCCGGCGCGCTCGGCCGCGGAGAACCTGCACCTCAGACGGGCTGCCGAACAAGGGTGTAACCGGTTGCCTGGAGTCCACCGCTTTCATATGGTTTCCGCCGCCGATCACCCCCGGCCGTCGCCGACGACGAGCCCGCGGATCAACAGCCACACCAGCCGTGCGCCTACGGCGTGGATACCGAGTAGCGCATAGAACCCGCACCCCAGCCTGCCGCACAGGTGTTCCCCGGGCGCGGCCGTTTCGGAGGACGGGCGCGTAGGCTCGGGCGGGATGAACACCATTCCCGCACGCCTCGACCACATCGTCCTCGCAACGCCCGATCTGGCGGCGACGGTCGCCGAGTTCACCCGGCGCACGGGAGTGGCCCCGGCGCCGGGCGGGGTGCATGTCGGGCTCGGCACCCGCAACTACCTGGTCGACCTGGGCCATCGCGCATATCTGGAGATCATCGGCCCGGATCCGGAACAGCCCACGCCTTCCTACCCGCGTCCCTTCGGCGTGGACGCGCTCGCCTCCGCGCGGACGATCACCTGGGCCATCAGCCCGCCCGATCTGGACGCGACGGTCGCGGCCGCCCGCTCGCGGGGCTACGACACCGGTGACGTACGGGAGATGAGCCGGCGTCGCCCCGACGGCACCCTGCTTCGATGGCGGCTGACCGACGGCGGCTCCCCACATCCGTCCGGCCTGGTGCCCTTCCTCATCGACTGGGGCAGCACCACCCACCCCTCCGCCTCAGGCCTGCCGGTCAGCCCCCTGCTGGAACTGACCGGCACCGCTCCCGACCCCGAGGAGATCCGCCCCCTGCTGACCACCCTCGGCACCGACCTCGCCCTCGCCGAGGGCCTGGCGGGATTCTCGTTCACGGTGGACACACCCAACGGGCCGGTGACCTTCAGCTGACCTGGGGAGCCTTTTCGCGTCGCCCGCCCTCAGCGGGCACAGCCGTTCGCCCTCGGCCACCCCAGGGAACGGAGCGGTCTGGTCGAGGGTTCGGCATCGGTGAACCTCGCGACTGCGGCCGTCCACTCCCCGTGGAGACCGGTTTCCAGCCGCCGGCAGGCTCCTCCCGTCCCTGGCCGACGAATGTCGGCGCGCTCTCGTGGCGAGCGGCCGAGACGATGATCGGTAACAACGTTCAGCCCGGCGTCGGGACCGGGGCTGGGTTCCGTGTCCGCCCGGTCGGGCGTCCGTCCACCAGTGCCGTCCGGGTGTACGGAAAGGTTTTCCGAGGGCGTGTCCGTTTCTTTCAAGACCGGCTGCGGCAGCGCTGCCTACCGTTGCCGTATGAGTCCACGATTCGATGCCATCGGCCTGGTCGTCTCCGACATGGCCGCGTCCGTCTCCTTCTACCGTCGGCTCGGCTTCGCCTTTCCCGAGGGCGCCGAGCACGAACCGCACACCGAGGCCGAACTGCCCGGTGGACTGCGGCTGTTGCTGGACACCGAGGACACCGTCCGCTCGTTCAACCCGGGGTGGCAGCCGCCGTCCGGTGGTGGACGGACCTCACTCGCGCTGCGCTGTGACACACCGGGCGAGGTCGACACGGTGTACGAGGAGCTGCTGGGCGCCGGTCACCAAGGCGACCTGAAGCCGTGGGACGCCTTCTGGGGCCAGCGCTACGCCGTCGTGCTCGACCCCGACGGCAACGGCGTCGACCTGTTCGCACCGCTCCCCCAGTAGGGCAGCCCGCTCAACGCAGCAGGGCGCCCAGGGTGAGGCCCGTGAACTCCCTGACGTCCCGGGAGAGATGGGCCTGGTCGGCGTAACCGGCCCGGTTCGCCGTGTCCGCGTACGGCACGCCCTGCCGGGCCAGCACGAGAGCCCGTTGCAGGCGCAGGATCCGGGCCAGCGTCTTGGGGCCGTAGCCGAAGGCCGACAGCGACCGGCGGTGCAACTGCCGTGCTCCGAGCCCGAGTTCGTCGGCCGTCTCGGCCACCGCCCGTCCTGCGGCCAGGGCGGCGACCAGTCGGCGCAAGGCCCGGTCCGGCGGCGCCGCCCGCTCCAGCGCCAGCTCCTCCAGTGCCACCGCCGGGTGCACGGCCGCGGCAACCCGGTCGGTCATGCGACGTACTTCCGATGCCGACCACAGATCGGCCAACTCGACCCGACGATCGCGTAGTTCATGAGCCGGTACGCCGAGCAGCGCGGGCGCGGTGCCGGGGAACAGGCGAATGCCCACCCAGGACACGGGCGGGCCGTCGGGTACATGAGCGTGGGTGTCCGGTCCGGCGACCAGCAGTCTGCCCTCGCGCCACAGCAGGTCCATACAGCCGTCGGGGAGTACGGGGAGCGCGCCGGGTGCCGCGGACGGCGTGTTCGTCCATACCACCGCCCCGACCAGCCGGGAGGGTCGCTCCTCGTACATGTAGTCAGGCTACGCCGCCGGGATCCGGGGCGCCGGTACGGAGCCGTACCGCTTTCTGACCCGCTTCCACCACCGACTCCTGCGCGGATGGAGCCGCCATACGCGTGGTGTCGCAGCGTCCGTTCTGCGACCGGAGCTCGCCGCCGCGGCGAGGAAACCGCGTACGACCGGTCACCACGTGTTTCCGCGGCCTCGATCCGGCCACCGTCGTAGCTAACAGCGTCAGGGTTGCTACAGCCGGAATCCGAAACGCCGACCGGAAACACGTTGCCCTCGCCCTCGGCCCTCTTCCTCCCCGATGCGCCCACCCACGCAGGGCACCGCACCGCCGGCACCGCCCGCATCGTCGCCCCGGCTGCCCCAACCGCCCAGATGCCCACTCCCCCGGACTCTCTCTAAGCCGCCCGCGTCCGGTGTTCCTGTGGGCTGACGCCGTACACCCGCTTGAAGGCACTGGAAAGGGCGAAAGCGCTTCCGTAACCGACCTGGCGGGCGATCGCGCCGATCGTGTCCTGGGTGTCGCGCAGTCGGTCGGCGGCGAGAGCGAGGCGCCAACCGGTGAGGTAGGTCATCGGGGGTTCGCCCACGAGGTCGCTGAAGCGGCGGGCCATGGCCGCTCGGGAGACGCCTGCCTTCGCGGCGAGGGACGCGACGGTCCAGGGGTGTGCCGGGTCGTCCTGGACCAGTCGCAGAACGCGGCCCACGACCGGGTCGGCCAGCGCCTGGTACCAGGCCGGGGCCGCCGCTTCCGGGCGGGAGAACCAGGCCCGCAGCGCGGCGATGACCAGGAGGTCGAGCATGCGGTCCAGGACGACCTCCTGACCGGGTTCGTCGCGGATGATCTCCTCCATGAGCAGTGGGGTGAGCGGGCACTGCCAGACGTCGGAGCCGAGGGACAGCAGTGGGGGCAGCGCGTCCAGCAGCCGGCCGCTGATCTCGCCCTGCATGAGGTACGTGCCGATCAGGACGACCGTGGAGCCGTCGAGGCGGTCACCCCAGGTGCGCACCCCCAGGTCCATGGAGCCGTTCAGGAGGCGGCCGTCGGGGTACGCGCACTGTCCGCCGGGGAGGATCAGCGCCTGCGGAGGCGTGCCGGGGGCATCGGCGCAGGTGTACGGGGCGGGGCCACGGGCGATGGCGAGGTCGCCGGCCCGCAGGCGGACGTTCTCCCCCTCGTCCGGTACGACCCAGCCCTCGCCGCGCACCATGAGCATCACCGTCAGCGGGGCGCGGTCCTCGACCCGTACCGCCCACGGCGGGTCGAAGCACGCGCGGATCATGAGCGCGCCACGCGCGCGTGGCCCCTCCAGCAGGCCTGCAAGGGGGTCCCCGCGCGTGAGCATGTTCGAGCGTGGAGGAGCGTCCATGCGGTCAGCGTAGACGCGTGCTTATGGGAATGAGCCGTTCAGCGATGGGACCGTGCGGCGTACGGCAGTTGACTGAACACATGACACAGAACACGGCACAGCGGATGACGGTGGTGGTGACCGGCGCGTCCGGTCGTACGGGCAGCCGGGTGGCGCAGGCGGCCGAGGCGGCCGGGCTGACGGTGCGGGCGGCCTCGCGGGCCCAGGGGTTCGACTGGCACGACGGCTCGACGTGGGCGGACGTGCTGCGCGGCGCGGACGCGGCGTACCTGGTGTATCCCTCGGACGTGGGGGCGCCGGACGCGGCCGAGGCGGTGGGACGGCTGGCCCGTGAGGCGGTCGCACTCGGGGTGCGGCGGCTGGTGCTGCTGTCGTCACGGGGTGAGGAGCGGGCGCTGCCGACCGAGGAGGCGCTGCGGGCGTCGGGCGCGGACTGGACGGTTGTACGAGCAGCGTGGTTCGCGCAGAACTTCAGTGAGGGGCCGCTCGTGGAGGGGCTGCGGCAGAGCGGGGAGCTGGTGTTCGCGGGTGGAGAGGTACAGGAGCCGTTCGTCGACCTGCGGGATGTCGCCGACGTGGTGGTGAAAACGCTTACCGAGGGCGATCGGTACGTGGGCAAGGCACTCGAGGTGTCCGGGCCGCGGCTGCTGACGTTCCGGGAAGCGGTTGCGGAGATCGGGCGGGCAGCCGGGCGCGAGCTGACGTACACGCCCGTGCCGGCGCATCAGTACGGCGAGCAGTTGGCCGGATTCGGGGTACCGCCGGAGGAAGTCGCGTTCCTGGTGGAGCTGTTCGAGTCGTTGCTGGACGGTCGTAACGCCTACCTCTCGGACGGCGTCCGAGAGGTGCTCGGCCGCGAGCCGCGTGACTTCGCGGAGTTCGCGAACGAGTCGGCGGGGGCGGGCGTCTGGAAGGCGTAGCTTCCGCGTTTCCGGGGGCGCTCCGGGGACTCGTTCCTCCTCGGTTCGCTCCGCGGGGGCTCACTTCTCCGGGGGCTGTTCTTCCCCGTTCCCGCCGTTCCCGCCGTTTCCCCCGGGGCCTTTCGGAGAACTCTTCGCATGCGTCCGGAAACGTCCCGTCACGTCCTCCGGCGGTAGAAACCGGGACCACCGCTCGGGAAACTCGGACGGCATGTCGGGATCGTCGGGGTCGTCGTCCTCGTGGGAGCGGATCGCCGCCATGCGGGCTACGTACTCCGCGGCCTCCTCCTCCCGAAGCCGTTCGTTGGCGGCGCGGGCCGCGGCCGTCGCGGCGGCCGGCCAGACCCGGTCGATCGCGGCGTTGACGGCGGCGCCGACCAGCACGGCGAAGGCGGACACGCCGATCCACAGCAGTACGGCGACGGCGGCGGCGAGGGAACCGTAGATGGTGGCGCCCTCGATCGTGTTCGTCAGGTAGATGCGCAGCAGGAAACTGCCGAGCACCCACATGGCGAGGGCGACGAGCGCGCCGGGGACGTCCTCGATCCACGGCGAGCGCACGGGTACGGAGACGTGGTACAGCGTTGTCAGAAACGCGACGGACAGGACGATCACGACCGGCCAGTACAGGACCTGCACCACGGTGGTCGACCAGGGGACGATCCGCACCACCGCGTCCGGCCCGGCGACCATCAGCGGCAGCGCGATCGAGCCGATCAGCAGGGCCCCGACGAACAGCAGGAAGGCCACCAGTCGCGTCTTGACGATCCCGCGCACGCCGTCGAGGCCGTACATCACGGTGATGGTGTCGATGAAGACGTTCACCGCACGCGAGCCCGACCAGAGCGCGAACAGGAAGCCGATGGAGATGACGTCGGGGCGGCCGCCCTTCATCACATCGTCGAGGATCGGCTGGGCGATCTGCCTGACGCCCTTGTCCGAGAGGACCGTGCGCGAGGCGTCCAGGAGGTTGGCCTCCAGGCTGGTGATCGTGTCGGTACCGGTCCAGTCGTCGACGTAGCCGAGCAGTCCGATGAGGCTGAGCAGCAGCGGCGGCACGGACAGCAACGTGAAGAAAGCGGCTTCGGCGGCGAGACCGAGGATGCGGTACTCGATGCAGGTGTTGGTGGTGTCCTTCAACAGCAGCCAGGCTGTCCGTCGCTTGGAAACGTTGCGGTAAAGGGCACGCGCCCGGTGGAGACGCCCGGTGGGGCTCCCGGGTTGCTCGGGTGACTGACTTCCTGGCTGCACGCCCTAAAGGTATCCGCCGTTCGGGGCTGCACTCACCTCCGGCAAGGCCACTTCACCGGGTCGGGGAGCGGCGCGCGGGCTCCCGGGGGGCCATGACCGTCGTACCCGGGGGTAGGTTCGGGCTATGGCAGGCACCACGCACACCGTGACCAACCAGCCCCCGCCCCTGACCGGGTACGACGTGTACGGCGCCGATCAAGCGCTGGTGGCGGCCGTGGAACGGCATCTTGATCCGGAACTGCTCGACGAGGCGCACGGCGAGTTGTCGGCGCTCGGCCGGGCGGCCGGATCGGAGCAGCTGCACGAGTGGGCGGTGCAGGCCAACGAGTACCCGCCGAAACTGCGTACGCACGACCGTTTCGGGCATCGCATCGACGAGGTCGACTTCCATCCGGCGTGGCACCGGCTGCTCGGCAAGGGGGTCGGGGCCCATCTGACGGATGCCTGGGTGCGGCCGGGCGGGCATGTGCGTCGGGCGGCGGGTTTCCTGGTGTGGACGCAGGTGGAGGCGGGCAACGGCTGCCCGCTGTCGATGACCCACGCGGCGGTGCCCGCGCTGCGCGCCGATCCGGAGCTGGCCGCCGAGTGGGAGCCCCGGCTGACGTCCACGATCTACGACCGTGAGCTGCGGCCGGCCCGGCTGAAGGCCGGGGCGCTGTTCGGCATGGGAATGACGGAGAAACAGGGTGGCAGCGACGTTCGGGCGAACGCGACGGTCGCCACTGCTCTGGCCGAGGACGGGACGTACGAACTGACCGGTCACAAGTGGTTCTGTTCGGCGCCCATGTCGGACGGTTTCCTGGTGCTCGCGCAGGCGGCCCCTTTCCTGGGCGAAGGCGGGCTCACCTGTTTCCTCGTGCCGCGCGTGCTGGAAGACGGTACCCGTAACGTTTTCCGCCTCCAGCGGCTCAAGGACAAGCTGGGAAACAGGTCCAACGCGTCCGCCGAGGTCGAGTTCGACGGGACGTGGGCCCGTCGGGTCGGTGAGGAGGGGCGCGGGGTGCGCACCATCATCGACATGGTGACGGCGACCCGGCTCGACTGTGTGCTGGGCTCGGCGGGGCTGATGCGGCAGGCGGTGGCGCAGGCGATCCATCACTGCACCTACCGTGAGGCGTTCGGCGGGAAGCTCGTCGACAAGCCGCTGATGCGCAACGTTCTGGCCGACCTCGCGCTGGAGTCGGAGGCGGCGACCGTGCTCGCGCTCCGGCTCGCGGCGGCCTACGACGACGGTGGCGAGCAGGAGCGGGCGCTGCTGAGGATCGCGGTTCCGGCGGCCAAGTACTGGGTGACCAAGCGCTGTGCGCCGGTGGCGGTGGAGGCGTCGGAATGCCTGGGTGGAAACGGTTACGTCGAGGAGTCGGGGATGCCCCGGCTGGTGCGCGAGTCGCCGTTGAACTCGGTGTGGGAGGGCGCGGGCAACGTCCAGGCGCTGGACGTGCTGCGCGCACTCCAGCGGGAGCCGCAGGCGCTGAACGCCTATCTCCAGGAGGTGGGGCAGGCGCGCGGGGCCGATCACCGGCTGGACAGGGCGATCAAGAGCCTGCTGACGGAACTGGCCGATCTGGACGGCGTCGAGGGACGGGCGCGTCGGCTGGCGGAGCGGTTCGCTCTGGTGCTTCAGGGGGCACTGCTCGTACGATTCGCGCCGCCGGAGGTCGCCGACGCGTTCTGCGCGTCGCGGCTGGGCGGGGACGGGGGCGCGGCCTTCGGGACACTGCCCCACAGCCTGGATCTGGCGTCGATCGTCGAGCGGGCCGAACCCCGCTCCTGACCGCGCCCGGCCTGCGCGAACAGGAAGCGGGGGTGGTGCTGCGCCGACACGGCACCACCCCCGCCGCAATGGCCCTGCGAGGCCAGAATCGCCGCTCGGGACGGCGTGGCTCAAGTTTCAAACACCCTGTGGATGTTCACCAGGGTTGCAGGGGGTTGCAACTTGTCGGTGGTTGTGACCGGACTATGCCCCTCCGTCACCCGTGGACGGCAAGATGGGGGCCTTCAGCAAGACCGGAAACAGTCGGCGCAGAAACTTGACATCCGGTTGTCCGACTGTGTGTTCCCGGGAGGCCCAGTGGTGATGCCACCGATGAACGTGCCGCAGCTCGCGGCCGTCGACGCCGCGCGGGCGGCGCGGGTGCTCAACGAGGTGCGCGACGCCCGGCTGGCCGGTCAGCAGGCGCGCGTGGCCCCGCGCCCGGTGATCGAGCAGTCCTGGGATCGGATGCTGCGCAGCGGTGTCGACCCGGAACACGATTTCAGAGCGGGGCTGCTCAGCGCCGACGAGGTGCGGCGCAGACGGGAGGAGTCGCCGTTGCGGGAGGTGCTCCCGGTGCTGCGCGAGGGGCTGCTGTCGGTCGCGGACGTGGCCCACCACATCATGGTCGTCGCCGACGGGGAGGGCCGGGTGCTGTGGCGTGAGGGCTGCGGACCCGTGCTGCGCAAGGCCGACGGGCTCGGCTTCGAGCTGGGCGCGGACTGGGGCGAGGCCGTGGTCGGCACCAACGGCGTGGGCACGCCGGCGGTGGTGCGCCGTCCCGTGCAGGTGTTCGCCGCCGAGCACTTCGTGCGCTCGCACGCGGCCTGGACCTGCGCGGGCGCTCCGATCACCGACCCGCGCAACGGCCGGCTGCTCGGTGTGGTCGATGTCAGCGGGCCGCTGGAGACGATGCATCCGGCCACGCTCGCCTGGGTCGACTCGGTGGCCAAGCTCGCCGAGTCCAGGTTGCGGGAGAGGCACCTGGGGTCGCTGGAGCGGTTGCGCGCGGTGGCGGCACCGGTGCTGGCCCGGCTGGGCGGCCGGGCGGCGGCGGTGGACGGGGACGGGTGGACGGCCGCGGTGACCGGGATGCCGTACGCGAGCCGTATCGCGCTGCCCAAGTCGCCGTCCCCGGGACGCCGCTGGCTCCCGACGCTCGGGCTGTGCTCGATCGAGCCGCTGGCCGGGGGCTGGCTGGTGCGGTCGGTGGACGAGGGCGCCGAGCCGGCGCCGCGCGGCGCGACACGGATCGTGCTGGACCTGACCCGGTCCCGGCGCTGGTCGGTGACGGTGTCGGGGGGCGCGGGGTCGTGGTCCCACGAACTCAGTCCCCGGCACGCCGAGTTGCTCTACCTGCTGGCGGCCGACCGCGGCGGCCGCAGCGCGGCGGGCCTGGCCGAGGACGTGTTCGGCGACTCGGGCCGTACGGTGACGGTGCGGGCCGAGATGTCCCGGGTACGGCGGTATCTCGGAGGTTTCCTGGAACATCGGCCGTATCGTTTCTGCGAGGACGCCGAGGTCGAGGTGCTCCTTCCGGCGGATCCGAAGGGTCTGCTACCGCATTCGACCGCGCCCGCGGTGGTGAGAAACCGGGCGGCGGCACCGTAGCAACAATGGTTCACCCGGGTCCTTCCGGTGGCATCTTCCGCATATTTGCGGGGTCTTCGTCCCCGACGGCGCCCGACTGCCGTAGCATCCCTCTACGGGTCACCCCACCTGCTCCTCGGTCAACGTACGGATCATCAGGCGCAGTTGGCCCGCCTCGGGAGGACAAATGAAGCAACGCGGCCGACACCGCCGGCGCAGACGAGGCAGGGCACTGCGCGCATTCCTGTCCGGAACCGCCCTCGCGCTCACCGCTGCCGCCACCATGATCAGCGCCTCCCAGGCAACGGTCACGGACGACGGGCCCGGGGACCTGAAACCGCTTACGGCCTCGGCCGAGACCGGAAAACTGCGCCTCACGGAGAACCGGGTACCGCAGGCCTCCCTGGACCGACTCGCCGCGGGAATGGGCCGACCGGTCGGCGTCGGCGCGGTACTGGACGGGGCCGACCGCACCCTGCGGGACGCGATCGACTGCTCGGCCACCGAGCGCAGGGCCCTGCCGGTCTCCCCCGCGGCCTCGCGCGCCTACTGCTGGAACACCGACGACACCGAGGGCTGGCAGCCGGGCGCGGTCACCACCTCGGGGGACGCGGACGACGACGGCGTCTGGGGCTCGAACCGGGTGATCCTCTCCGGCTGGTCGCGCAGCGGCGGCACGGTCGCCGACCGCGGTCTGGCCCGGGTCGGCTTCGTGAACGCGGGCGACCTGAACCACCTCACCTACACCTGGGCACTGCTCGCCGTCCCGGTGGACGAGGGGCGGGACTACCGGGGGCTGGTCTCGCATGTCTCCGGGATGGTCTGGTACCAGGACAAGCTGCTGGTCACCGCCGACGACGGGGACCGGGCCGCGCTCTATGTGTACGACATGAACCGGGTCCAGCGGGCCACCGTCGCCGGGGACGCGGTCGGGCGGGTGCCGGGCGGCTGGTCCGCAAACGGTTACCGCTTCGTACTGCCGGCCATCGGCTCCTACCAGCTGAGTGGCGGCTCCGACGCCCCGCACCCCGCAACCGTTTCCCTCGACCGCAGCACTGCGCCGGACAGTCTGGTCGCCGGGGAGTGGACCCTCGACGACGGCGACCGGAACGCCCGCCTGTGGCGCTACCCCTTCAGCACCGCTCCCGGCCACGAGGGGCTGCTCGCCACGAGCGCCACCGGCCGGGTACGGGCCTCGGAGGCGTACGAGACGAAGGTGACGGGCGTACGGGGCGTGCTGTCGTACGGGGCGGAGTGGTACGTGACCCGCGCCGCCGGTCCGCGGGACAAGCAAGGGACGCTGTGGCGGCAGGACGCCGGCCAGAGCGACGACAAGGCGGACACGTCCGAGGCGGCCGTGTGCGGCGCCAAGGAAACGCACAGCTGCTGGAGCCCCCAGACCGAATCCCTTTCCTACTGGGAGGCGACCGGTGAGGTCTGGACCCAGTCGGGACGAGCGCTCTTCGCGCTGCCGCTGGCCTCGATCGACAGAACAACCGGGTAGATGATTCCCTGACGGGCATGACCAACATCCCCGTGACCACCTGGTCCCTGGAGCAGACCGACCCGAACGACGTCCTCCCCGCCGCCGCGCCCGAGGGCGACGTCCGGATCGTCCGCTCCGAGGTCCCCTCTCCCGAGTTCAGTCGTTTCCTGTACGCGTCCGTCGGCGGGGACATCCGCTGGATCGACCGGCTGCGCTGGACGTACGCGCAGTGGCAGGAGCATCTGGCGCGCCCGGGTGTCGAGACCTGGGTCGCCTACGACCGGGGCACGCCGGCCGGGTACGTGGAGCTGGAGCCGCAGGACGACGGTGTCGTAGAGATCGTTTACTTCGGTCTGATCCCGGCCTTCCGGGGACGGCGCATCGGCGGGCACCTGCTGGCGTACGGCGCCGCCCGGGCGTGGGACCTCACGGACCGCTGGCCCGGGCTGCCGCAGACCAAGCGGGTGTGGCTGCACACGTGCAGCCTGGACGGCGAGCACGCCATGGACAACTATCAACGGCGCGGTTTCAAGCTGTTCGACACCAAGGTCGAGGAGCAGCCCGAGGTGTCCGCGCCGGGTCCCTGGCCGGGCGCCCTCCCGGCCTGACCCTGCGCTCATACCGGCTGTGACCTGCGCCGACAAGAGGCCTCGCGGATCATGTGATCGACGACACCTCTGTCTCACATTTCGGGACAAGGGTGTCCGCATCGCGGACGAAGCTGGACTGTGTCCAGATCGCCGTGACACGCTTTCGTCATGTCCGGAACTGGAATTGCCTTGGTGAGTCGGCGGCACGTCGACCTCGGCCGCATGTCCAGCGCCATCTGTCCGGCGAGCTGACGAGCCGCAGCACCGCCGACATCTCCGTACAGCCTCCCGCTCGCGCAATGACGCGCATGTACTCTCATGCGCCCGTACGCGCAGGTCAGAGCCGCCCGCCCGTCACCCGACCAGCACCCCTCCCGGACGGCGCTACGCGCCGACACCTTCCTCCGCTGTCCCGAAGGACGTATCAACCATGGCCGCCACCCCGCAGAACCCTGCCGCCGCGACTCCCCGCCGCAAGGTGAGCCGTCACCGCGGTGAGGGCCAGTGGGCCGCGGGACACTTCACCCCGCTCAACGGCAACGAGCAGTTCAAGAAGGACGACGACGGTCTCAATGTGCGGACACGCATTGAGACGATCTACTCCAAGCGGGGTTTCGACTCGATCGACCCCAACGATCTGCGCGGCCGGATGCGCTGGTGGGGGCTGTACACCCAGCGCAAGCCGGGGATCGACGGCGGCAAGACGGCGATCCTCGAGCCGGAGGAGCTGGACGACAAGTACTTCATGCTGCGGGTCCGCATCGACGGCGGCCGGCTCACCACCGAGCAGCTGAGGGTGATCGGCGAGATCTCGCAGGAGTTCGCCCGCGGCACCGCCGACCTCACCGACCGGCAGAACGTGCAGTACCACTGGATCCGCATCGAGGACGTGCCCGAGATCTGGAACCGTCTCGAGGCGGTCGGCCTGTCGACCACCGAGGCCTGCGGCGACACGCCCCGGACGATCCTCGGCTCGCCGGTGGCCGGCATCGCCGAGGACGAGATCATCGACGGCAGCCCGGCCGTCGAGGAGATCCACCGGCGGTTCATCGGCAGCAAGGAGTTCTCCAACCTGCCGCGCAAGTTCAAGACGGCGATCTCCGGCTCCCCGCTCCTGGACGTCGCCCACGAGATCAACGACATCGCGTTCGTCGGCGTCGAACACCCCGAGCACGGCCCCGGCTTCGACCTGTGGGTCGGCGGTGGGCTCTCCACCAACCCGAAGATCGGTGTCCGGCTCGGCGCCTGGGTCCCGCTGGACGAGGTCCCGGACGTCTGGGCGGGCGTGATCGGCATCTTCCGCGACTACGGCTACCGGCGCCTGCGCACCCGGGCGCGCCTGAAGTTCCTGGTCTCCGACTGGGGCCCGGAGAAGTTCCGCCAGGTCCTGGAGGACGAGTACCTCAAGCGCACGCTCGTCGACGGCCCGGCGCCCGCCGCCCCCGTCGAGCGCTGGCGCGACCACGTCGGCGTGCACCGCCAGCAGGACGGCCGTTACTACGTCGGTTTCGCCCCGCGTGTCGGCCGCGTGGACGGCGCCACCCTGACGAAGATCGCGAAGCTCGCCGAGGCGCACGGATCTGGCCGGGTGCGTACCACCGTCGAGCAGAAGATGATCGTCCTCGACGTCGAGGAGGACCAGGTCGAGTCGCTGGTCGAGGCGCTGGAGGCGCTGGACCTGACCGCCAAGCCCTCCCCGTTCCGGCGCGGCACCATGGCCTGCACCGGCATCGAGTACTGCAAGCTCGCCATCGTCGAGACCAAGCAGCGCGGCTCCGCACTGATCGACGAACTCGAGCGCCGCATCCCGGAGTTCGACGAGCCGATCACCATCAACATCAACGGCTGCCCGAACGCCTGCGCCCGCATCCAGGTCGCGGACATCGGTCTCAAGGGCCAGCTGGTCCTCAACGACCAGGGCGAGCAGGTCGAGGGCTTCCAGGTGCACCTCGGCGGTGCGCTCGGGCTGGAAGCCGCTTTCGGTCGCAAGGTCCGTGGTCTGAAGGTCACCTCGGAGGAGCTGCCGGACTACGTGGAACGCGTACTGAAGCGGTTCCAGGACGAGCGCGAGGACGGCGAGCGGTTCGCCGTCTGGGCCACGCGTGCCAGCGAGGAGGCCCTCTCATGAGCGAGCGGGCCGCACCCTTCTACTGCCCCTACTGCGGCGACGAGGACCTGCGTCCGAGCGAGCAGGGCCACGGCGCCTGGGAATGCGCGGCATGCAACCGCGCATTCCAGCTGAAGTTCCTCGGGCTGCTCGCCCGGGGCGTTCAGCGCACCGAACCGGGAGGGGACCGGATATGACGACGCTTCAGGAAGGCCGTACGACCGACGAGTTGAAGGCGCTCGCCGAAGAGGCGGGCCGCGACCTGGAGGAGGCCTCCGCACTGGAGATCCTCCAGTGGGCGGTGGACACCTTCGGCAAGCAGTTCTGCGTGACGTCCTCGATGGAGGACGCCGTGGTCGCGCACCTGGCGTCCCGGGTCCAGAAGGGCGTGGACGTGGTGTTCCTCGACACCGGTTACCACTTCCCCGAGACCATCGGCACCCGGGACGCGGTCGAGGCGGTGATGGACGTCAACGTCATCACGCTCACCCCGCGCCAGACGATCGCCGAGCAGGACGCCGAGTACGGGCCAAAGTTGCACGACCGCGACCCGGACCTGTGCTGCAAGTTGCGCAAGGTGCAGCCGTTGGAAGAGGGGCTCAAGGGTTACCGGGCCTGGGCCACCGGCCTGCGGCGCGACGAGTCCGCGACCCGGGCGGGTACTCCGGTCGTCGGCTGGGACGAGAAGCGGCAGAAGGTCAAGATCTCGCCCATCGCCCGCTGGACCCAGGACGACGTCGATGCGTACATCACCGAGCACGGCGTACTGTCCAACCCCCTGCTGATGGACGGTTACGCCTCCGTCGGCTGCGCCCCGTGCACCCGCCGGGTCCTGGCGGGCGAGGACGCGCGCGCCGGCCGCTGGGCGGGACGCTCGAAGACCGAGTGCGGGCTGCACGGCTGACCGCGATGACCTCGACCTCCACGAACGCCCCCACCCCCACCCCCATTTCTACGAACCGGGAGAACCACGTGACGACCGGAGCCACCGTCTGGCTCACGGGTCTGCCGAGCGCCGGCAAGACCACCATCGCGTACGAGCTGGCCGGCCGGCTGCGCGAGGAGGGCCACCGCGTCGAGGTGCTCGACGGCGACGAGATCCGCGAGTTCATCTCCGCGGGCCTCGGCTTCAGCCGCGAGGACCGGCACATCAACGTGCAGCGCATCGGTTTCCTGGCCGAGCTGCTCGCCCGTAACGGCGTCAAGGCCCTGGTCCCGGTGATCGCGCCCTACGCCGACAGCCGGGACGCGGTGCGCAAGCGCCATCAGGAGAGCGGAACCGGTTACCTGGAGGTGCACGTGGCGACTCCGGTCGAGGTGTGCTCGGTCCGGGACGTGAAGGGTCTGTACGCGAAGCAGGCGGCGGGCGAGCTGACCGGACTCACCGGGGTCGACGACCCCTACGAGGCCCCCGAGTCGCCGGATCTGCGGATCGAATCCCAGGACCAGACCGTGCAGGAGTCCGCGGCATCCGTGTACGCCCTGCTCACCGAGAGGGGACTGGCATGACGACGACCGTCGCCAAGGCCGAGGAGGGCACGGCCAGTCCGTACGCCCTCAGCCACCTGGACTCTCTGGAGTCCGAGGCGGTGCACATCTTCCGCGAGGTGGCGGGCGAGTTCGAGAACCCGGTGATCCTTTTCTCCGGTGGCAAGGACTCCATCGTCATGCTGCACCTGGCGCTGAAGGCGTTCGCCCCGGCCCCGGTCCCCTTCTCGCTCCTGCACGTCGACACCGGGCACAACTTCCCCGAAGTCCTCGAGTACCGCGACCGGGTCGTCGCCGCGCACGGGCTGCGCCTGCACGTGGCCTCCGTCCAGGACTACATCGACCGCGGTGCGCTGCGCGAACGCCCCGACGGCACGCGTAACCCGCTCCAGACGCTTCCGCTGACGGAGAAGATCCAGTCCGAGAAGTTCGACGCCGTCTTCGGCGGCGGGCGCCGCGACGAGGAGAAGGCCCGCGCCAAGGAACGGGTTTTCTCCCTGCGCGACGAGTTCTCCCAGTGGGACCCCCGCCGCCAGCGCCCGGAGCTGTGGAACCTCTACAACGGCCGGCACGCCCCCGGTGAGCACGTCCGTGTGTTCCCGCTGTCCAACTGGACCGAGCTCGACGTCTGGCAGTACATCGCCCGTGAGGGCATCGAACTGCCCCAGATCTACTTCGCGCACGACCGGGAGGTCTTCCGGCGCGGCGGGATGTGGCTGACCGCCGGTGAGTGGGGCGGGCCGAAGGACGGCGAGACCGTCGAGAAGCGCCTCGTGCGCTACCGGACCGTCGGCGACATGTCCTGCACCGGTGCCGTCGACTCCGACGCGTTGACGCTCGACGACGTCATCGCCGAGATCGCCGCCTCCCGGCTCACCGAGCGCGGCGCCACCCGCGCCGACGACAAGATGTCCGAGGCCGCGATGGAAGACCGCAAGCGCGAGGGGTACTTCTAAGCATGAGCACGATCACCTCCGAGGAACTCTCGGCAACGACCCTGCTGCGGTTCGCCACCGCCGGTTCCGTCGACGACGGCAAGTCCACGCTCGTGGGCCGGCTCCTGCACGACTCGAAGTCGATCCTGAGCGACCAGCTGGAGGCCGTGGAGCGGGTCTCGGCGAGCCGCGGCCAGGAAGCTCCCGACCTGGCGCTCCTCACCGACGGCCTGCGCGCCGAGCGCGAGCAGGGCATCACCATCGACGTGGCCTACCGCTACTTCGCCACGCCCCGGCGCCGCTTCATCCTCGCCGACACCCCCGGTCATGTGCAGTACACCCGCAACATGGTGACGGGTGCCTCCACGGCCGAGCTGACGGTGATCCTGGTCGACGCCCGCAACGGGGTTGTGGAACAGACCCGCAGGCACGCGGCGATCGCGGCCCTGCTCCGTGTTCCGCACGTCGTCCTCGCCGTCAACAAGATGGACCTCGTCGAGTACAGGGAAACCGTCTTCGCGGAGATTGCCGAGGAGTTCACGGCGTACGCGAGCGAGCTCGGCGTTCCCGAGGTCACCGCGATCCCGATCTCGGCGCTCGCCGGTGACAACGTGGTGGATCCGTCGGCGAACATGGACTGGTACGGCGGGCCGACCTTCTTGGAACACCTGGAAACGGTTCCGGTCAGTCACGACCTGGCGCACTGCCACGCACGTCTGCCGGTGCAGTACGTGATCCGTCCGCAGACCGCCGAGCACCCGGACTACCGGGGATACGCGGGTCAGATCGCGGCCGGCACGTTCCATGTGGGCGAGGCGGTGACGGTCCTGCCGTCCGGCCGTACCTCGACGATCTCCGGCATCGACCTGCTGGGCGAGCCGGTGGACGCGGCGTGGACGACCCAGTCGGTGACCGTGCTGCTCAGGGACGACATAGACATCTCGCGCGGCGACCTGATCGTGCCGACCAAGGACGCGCCGCCCACCACGCAGGACGTCGAGGCGACCGTGTGCCACGTGGCCGACCAGCCGCTGACCGTCGGGCACCGGGTGCTGATCAAGCACGGCACCCGCACGGTCAAGGCGATCGTCAAGGACATCCCGTCCCGTCTCACGCTCGACGACCTGTCCCTGCACCCGCACCCGGGACAGCTCATCGCCAACGACATCGGCCGCGTGAAGATCCGCACCTCGGAACCGCTTCCGGTGGATTCCTACGCCGACTCCCGCCGCACCGGCTCGTTCATCCTGATCGACCCGGCCGACGGCACCACGCTCACCGCGGGCATGGTCGGCGAGTCGTTCGCGTCGCCGGAGCCGGTCAAGGACGAGTCCGACGACGACGGTTGGGACTTCTGAAAATGACCACAACCGATTTCTACTCCACGTTCGCGAAGGAGGGCGGCCGCGTCGGCAGCGGCGCCCTCGGCAGCGGGCAGGGCGGAGTGGCGCGATGTGCGCTCTGACGTACGCGCACTGCCTGCGCGCCCCGTCCCCCCACCCGCCGTCCCGGAAGCGACGAAAACCCTTTGCCGATTTCCCGGCCACGACCTGAAAACCCGTGACCGCCGGGCCAACGAGAGGAACCCCTCCCGTGCCTGCCAACCGCTCAGTTCTTCTTCGCCGCGGCATCGCCGCCGTAGCGGCCCTTCCCCTGCTCGCCCTGGCCGCCTGCGGTTACGGTTCCGAGTCCAAGGACGACAACGCCAACGAGAAGGTCGCCGCCGGATCGGAGAAGATCGACGGGCTCGACACCGTCAAGATCGGCTACTTCGGCAACCTGACGCACGCGACCGCGCTGGTCGGCCGTGAGCAGGGCATCTTCCAGAAGGCGCTGGGCGCCACCAAGGCGTCGTACGCGACCTTCAACGCGGGCCCGTCCGAGATCGAGGCGCTCAACGCCGGCTCCATCGACATCGGCTGGATCGGCCCCTCCCCGGCGATCAACGGCTTCACCAAGTCCGCCGGCAAGAGCCTGCGCATCATCGGCGGTTCGGCGTCCGGCGGTGTGAAGCTCGTCGTCAACCCGGACAAGGTCAAGTCCCTCAAGGACGTCAAGGGCAAGAAGATCGCGACGCCTCAGCTCGGAAACACGCAGGACGTGGCGTTCCTGAACTGGATCGCGGACCAGGGCTGGAAGGTCGACGCGCAGAGCGGCAAGGGCGACGTAACCGTTGTCCGCAGCGACAACAAGGTGACCCCGGACGCCTTCAAGGCCGGTTCGATCGACGGTGCCTGGGTGCCGGAGCCGACCGCGTCCAAGCTGGTCGCCGAGGGCGGCAAGGTGCTGCTCGACGAGGCGTCGCTGTGGCCCGACAAGAAGTTCGTGATCACGAACATCATCGTGTCGCAGAAGTTCCTCACGGAGCACCCGAAGGTCGTCGAGGCGGTACTGAAGGGTTCGGTCGACTCCAACAAGTGGATCAACGCCAACCCGGCAGCGGCGAAGGCCGCGGCGAACAAGCAGCTGGAGGCGGACTCCGGCAAGGCGCTGCCGACCGAGGTGCTGGACCCGGCGTGGACGTCGATCCAGTTCATCAACGACCCGCTGGCCTCCACGCTCAACGCCGAGGCGGACCACGCGGTCAAGGCGGGTCTGCTGGAGAAGCCGGACCTCAAGGGCATCTACGACCTGAGCATCCTGAACAAGGTCCTCAAGGCCGAGGGCGAGTCCACGGTCGACGACGCCGGTCTCGGCGTCAGCTGATCGGAATCCGATGAGTTCCCAGGAGGTGACGACCATGGCCACGACCTTCGCCAAGGCCGCCGAGTCCGCGGAGTCCGTGGAGTACGCGGCCCGGCTTGAGCACGTCTCGAAGTCCTTCGCAGGGCCGGGCGGGCAGCAGCTCGTCCTGGACGACATCACTCTCGATGTCGCTCCCGGCGAGTTCGTCACCCTCCTGGGGGCTTCGGGCTGCGGCAAGTCCACTTTGCTCAACCTGGTGGCGGGGCTCGACGAGCCCACCACCGGTTCCATCACGACGGACGGCCGCCCGGCGCTGATGTTCCAGGAGCACGCCCTCTTCCCGTGGCTGAGCGCGGGCAAGAACATCGAGCTCGCCCTGAAACTCCGGGGAGTCGCGAAGCCCGAGCGGCGCGGCAAGGCGGAGGAACTGCTCGAGCTGGTCCGGTTGAAGGGCGCGTACGGAAAGCGTGTTCACGAACTTTCCGGCGGTATGCGGCAGCGCGTGGCGATGGCCCGCGCGCTGGCGCAGGAGAGCAACATCCTGCTGATGGACGAGCCGTTCGCGGCGCTGGACGCCATCACGCGGGATGTGCTGCACGACGAGCTGACCCGGATCTGGGGGGAGACGGGACTGTCCGTCCTCTTCGTCACGCACAACGTGCGCGAGGCGGTGCGGCTCGCGCAGCGGGTCGTCCTGCTGTCCTCCCGGCCCGGCCGGGTGGCGCGCGAGTGGACGGTCGACATCCCGCAGCCGCGCCGGATCGAGGACGCCCCGGTGGCGGAACTGTCCATCGAGATCACCGAAGTCCTGCGTGGGGAGATCCGCCGTCATGGCCAGCACTGAGACGAGGACGACGGTGACGAAAGCGGGTACCACCGAGCTTGCCGGGGTGGAGGCGGGGCTCGACGCGCTGGACGTCGTGGCGCCCACCGGCCGTACGCCCTTTCGGCGGACCTTCGTCGACAAGATCCTGCCGCCGATCCTGGCGACCGTGCTGCTGCTGATCGTCTGGCAGATCACCTTCAAGATCGTCGACGACCCGACCAAGCTGGTCTCCCCCGTGGACGTCTGGCGGACGCTCCAGGACGCCTGGCTCGAGGGCAAGCTGCTCGGTTACATCTGGACCAGCGTCTCGCGCGGTCTGCTCGGCTTCCTCTTCGCGCTGGCGATCGGCACCCCGCTGGGCCTGCTGGTGGCACGCGTGAAGTTCGTGCGGGCGGCGATCGGTCCGATCCTGTCCGGTCTCCAGTCGCTGCCGTCGGTGGCGTGGGTGCCGCCGGCCGTGCTGTGGCTGGGTCTGAACAACTCGATGATGTACGCGGTGATCCTGCTCGGCGCGGTGCCGTCCATCGCGAACGGGCTGGTGTCCGGCGTCGACCAGGTGCCGCCGCTGTTCCTGCGGGCGGGTCGCACGATGGGTGCGACGGGGTTGAAGGGAACCGTGTACATCACGTTGCCGGCCGCCCTGCCGGGTTATGTGGCAGGACTGAAGCAGGGCTGGGCGTTCTCGTGGCGTTCGCTGATGGCGGCGGAGATCATCGCGTCCTTCCCCGACCTCGGCGTCGGTCTCGGTCAGTTGCTGGAGAACGGGCGCAACGCCAGTGACATGTCGATGGTGTTCGAGGCGATCCTGCTCATCCTGTTCGTCGGAATCGCCATCGACCTGCTGATCTTCAGTCCGCTGGAGCGGTGGGTGCTGCGCAGCCGTGGTCTGCTGGTGAAGAGCTGAAGTCCCATGTACAGGAAACCGGTTCCTCCCGTTCTCGTGGTGATTGCCCACGGCAGTCGTGATCCGCGGCACGCAGCGACCGTGCACGCCCTGGTGCGGCGGGTGCGGTCGTTGCGGCCGGGTCTGCGTGTAGAGACCGGTTTCCTGGACTTCAACATCCCCTCTGTCCCTGGGGTGCTGGAGTCGTTGGCGGCGGAGGGCGTCCGTGACGTCGTGGCGCTGCCGCTGCTGCTGACCCGAGCGTTCCACGCGAAAGCGGACATCCCGGCGGTCCTGCGGGACGCTCCGGCACAGCTGCGGATCAGACAGGCCGAGGTACTCGGCCCGTCGCCGCTGCTGCTCACCGTCCTCGAACGACGGCTGTACGAGGCCGGCCTGACGCCCGCCGACAAGTCCTCGACCGGGGTCGTGCTGGCCTCGGCGGGGTCCACGGACCCGGAGGCGATCGCAGTGATCGCAGAAATCGCGCGGGAGTGGCGGCGCACCGGTTGGTGTGCCGTGCGGCCTGCGTTCGCCTCCGCCGGTTCTCCCTCGGGGTTCCCGCGCACCGGGGACGCGGTCCGCGAACTGCGGGCGCTGGGGTGCTCGCGGGTCGCCGTCGCCCCGTACGTCCTGGCCCCCGGCTTCCTGCCGGACCGCATCGCGCGAGGTGCGGCCGCGGCGGACTTCCTGGCCGACGTGCTGGGTCCGGCGCCGGAGGTGGCGCGGGTGCTGCTGGAACGGTACGACGCGGCGCGCACGCCGGCGCTGGCGGCTGTCGGCGCCTGACCGACGACGGGCTCCCTCGCGCCGCGAGGGGCACTGTCTATCTCCTTTTCGGTACCGGTTTCCGTTTCGGTACCGGTTTCCGTTTCGGTACCGGTTTCCGCTGCGGTACCGGTTTCCGCTGCGGTACCGGCTCCCTTTCCTGAAGCCACCCCAACCGACCAAGCGTCGACGTGCGCCCCACGCACCGCACCCCGCACCCCGCACCCCCCGCCCCCACAGCAGGCGGCCCGAGGTAATCGCTCAGTGGTCCACTCGTGCGGCGCCCTGGCGCGGATCGCGCCCGCTCGCCGCGAGCGCCCGCTCGAACACCGACGCGTCCTCCGCCACCGGCACCACCGCCGCGAAGCCGTCGTACTGGCGGTAGAGGTCGCCGTGCCGTTCGACGACGTCGAGGACGAACCGGGCCGCGTCGTCCGAGATGTGGAACTCCTGGTCGGTGGCGACCGCCACGTCCCAGCCGTGCACCGCCGTCTCCTTGACGATCATCGAGGCGATCTCGGTGGCGGGCATCGCGGCCGTTCCCAGGTCGACCTCGCCCTCCCACACGGCCGGATCCGCCCAGGCCGCGACCGCGCGTTCCAGCTGGTCGGCGTATGCCTCGGCCCACTGCGGGTCGGCGGTGAAGTCGCGGGCGATCAGGTCGTCGGGGAGCTGCTTGCGCAGGGCGCGGTGCTCGAGGCCATGGGAGGTGTAGAGGACCCAGTGGTCGACCAGGGTGCGGACGTCCCAGCCCGGGCAGTGCGTCGGATCGCTCAACCGTGCCGCCGGGACACCGCGGGCGACGCGCGACGCCTCGGCGGCGCATTCGTACATGTACTGGTGCGTCTCGTCGTTCTTCATGCGTCTCACGCTAGGCAGCGGAGTGCTCAGGACTCTTGAACAAACGCGACAGCGTCGGCGGCCCGGTCGTCCGCCAGTCGGAGCAGTTCCGGCAGCGGCAGGGACCCGGGTGCTCTCCGGTCCCGGGCGAACTGGTTGGCAAGCCGTTGCAGCAACTCGTTCAGCGGGGTCGGTACGCCGTGCAGACGGCCGAGGAGCGCGATCTCGCCGTTGAGGTGGTCGGCCTCGATGGTGCCGGCGCCACGGCTGAGGGACTGCCAGGAGGAGCCGCCGCCGCGCGGGACGCCGTCGAGCGGGACGAGGGTGACCTTGTCTCCGCGCAGGGCCTGCTGTTCCTCGGTGCTCGCCCACACGATCCCGGCGGCGTGCAGCACGGCCTCGCCCTCGGCTCGCACCCTCGCGTACAGCGCCTCCGCCTCGGGGTCGCCCACCGGGCCGCTCACCGCTTCCAGGGCGTTTCCGAGGTTGGACAGCAGCTTCGCGTACTGCCAGCGGGAGACGTCGGGTACGACCGGTGCCTCGAAGTGCGCCTGCTCCAGGTCGGCGGCGATAAGGCGGGCCGTGTCGTCGGTGCCGTGCGGGTACCGGCCGAGGTGAAGGATGCCGGTGAGCGGGGTGCCTGCGGCGGAGACGACACCCGGTTCGACATGGGTGGCGGGCAGCCAGACGCAGACGCCGTAGACGTGCCGGAAGCGGCGCAGGGCGAGGCGCGGGCTCTCCACGCCGTTCTGCGCGCAGACCAGGGGCAGTCGCTCCGCGGCCGTGCCGCCGCCCTCGACCGGGGCAGGGCCCCACGCCTGGAGTGCCGCCTCGGTGTCCTGGGTCTTGACGGCGAGGAAGAGGACGTCGTCGACGCGCAGCGTGCCGAGTGCGTCCGGTCCGTCGACGACGGGCAGCCGGTACGTCAGTTCGCCCTGCGGAACCCTGAGCCGCAGTCCGCCCTCCGTGAGCGCCGCCCGGTGCGCGCCGCGTGCGACCAGCACGACCTCGCGCCCGGCCTCCGCCAGTCGTCCGCCGACCGTGCCGCCGATCGCCCCTGCCCCGATGATGATGTAACGCATGGGACGAGCCTCGCACAAGCGTGTGTACGTCCCATCAAAAGCGTGGGAAAAGGTCCGCACGAGGTTGACCTTGTCCCTGGGGCAGGGCCGAGGGTCCGGGCATGGACGACTACTACCTGCGGCAGACGCCGTACAGCGACCCGGGCGACCTGGATGTCTCCGACCTGCCTCGCGATCCTCGCGAACTCACCTGCCTCGTACGCAATCTGATGGTGCATCGGTTGGAAGGGGAACGGGTCGGGTACGAGATTCCCGAAGCGCGGCTGCACCACGACGCCGAATCCCGGTACGTGATCGCCATCCTGCGGATCCTGCGGGCGCGCAGGAACGCCCCGCTCACCCGACGGCGTTCGTACGACGAGCAGTTCGTGGGCACGTGCCGGGACTACTCGCTGCTGCTGTGCTCGCTGCTGCGGGCGACCGGGACGCCGTCCCGCATCCGGGGCGGGTACGCGACCTACTTCGTCGAGGGCTTCCACGACGACCACTGGGTCACCGAATACCGCCTCCCGGACGGCACTTGGCGGCTGGCCGACGCACAGGTGACCGCCGACTTCTACGACGTGCCCTTCGACCCGATGGACGTGCCGCGGAACCGTTTCCTGGTCGCCGGGCAGGCGTGGCAGGCCTGCCGGGCGGGCGCGGCGGACCCGGAGACGTTCGGGGTGTGGGCCGATCCCGACCTCAGGGGTCTGCCGCTCGTCCTCAACAGTGTGGTCCTTGACCTCGCCGCCCGTAACGGCATGGAACCGCTTCCCTGGGACGGCTGGGGACTGTCGGAGTTAAGGAATCACGACTCGCTCACCGAGCTCACCGAGCTCACCAAGCCCACCGAGCCCACCGAGCCCACCGAGCTCACCGAGCTCACCGAGGACGACCTGGCCCTCGTGGACGCCGTGGCCGCCGCCCGCACCCACGAGGAGGCCCGCCGGCTCTATGCCGATCCGCGGCTCACCGTGCCCCGCGAGATCCTCTCCCTGGCGCCCTTCCACGGCCCGCGCAAGATCACGCTTCCGTCATCTCCACCAGTTTGACGACGGTGTTCCAGTTCCGGGTCGTGGCGATGAGCCCCTTGTTCAGCCGGGGCCTGGACAGCTGCTCGGCGAGCTTGGACCGGCCGAGGCCCTCGGGGGCGTACAGGTACAGGACGCGGTCGCCGAGGCGGAACTCCTCGGGAAGGTGGGCGGCCTGGTCGATCCCGGCGTAGCGCTCCGCGTCGACGGGGGTGGAGAAATACGTGGCGTGGAGTTGCTTGCCCTCCAGCTCGGCGGCCGGGAACGGGCAAGCGTCGGCAACCGCTTTCAGATAAGCGTGGTCGCGCACGATCACGCCGACGGCGAAGCCGAAGTGTCTCTCGATCGCCGCCGTGAGCTCGGCGGCGAGGCTCTCCTCGTCCCCGTGCCCGGAGGAGAAGACGGCCTGGCCGCTCTGGAGATGGGTGCGGGCGTCCCCGAGGCCGAGCCCCTCCAACAGCGTGCGCAGTTCGGCCATCGGGACCTTCCTGCTGCCGCCCACGTTGATGCCGCGCAGCAGTGCCGCGTACGTCGTCGTCATCCGCTCACCTTAAGCGGCCGTCGTGCCCCGTGGGGGTGGGCACGACGGCCGCGGCCGGCGTGGAGCGTCGGGCGAAACTCTGGCCGATCGACGGGATGCGGAGCAACATCTGCCGGACATCTCCACAGGCTCGCGACTTGTTCAACAGACTTTCGTAATCACCATTCCGGCCTTCGCCCCCGAACTCCCCCATCACCGTCACAGCCCGCGCCATCGGCCCGCACCCTGATCGTCATCCCCGAGATCACCGGATAGATGTAGGGGGCCTCTGTCCTCCCCAGCGGTGAGAGGGCGGGGTCCGACGGGAGGAGTCGGGTGTCCGGCACCTCACCGGGCAGCACGACGAGATGGCTTTATCCAGCCCATACCTTCGAATCTGAAGGTGGCGGCAGGGGGTTGCCACCGCATCACAAGAGGGCAGGCCCGTCATGGGGAACGGAGATATACGGGTGCGGGGCTTCGCCGCGCGGGCCGGCGGCTGGAGCGCCCGGCACCGATGGGCCGCCGTGGGCATCTGGGTGCTGTTCGTGGTCCTGGCCATGGGGATCGGCTCGGCGGTGGGCACGGTCGAGGTCAAGGAGAGCGACCAGCTCGGGGGCGAGACCCACACGGCCGCCCGGATCATCGAGGACGCCGGCATCGACGAGCCGGCCAGTGAGACGGTCCTCGTCCAGTCGAAGGACGGCTCCGTCAAGGCCACGGACGCGGACTTCAAGGCCGCCGTCGCGGCGGTCGTCGCGGCCGTGGAGAAGACCGGCAAGGTCACCGACGTGACCTCGCCCTACGACTCGGACACGATCTCGAAGGACGGTCGCAGCGCGCTCGTGCAGTTCGACATGCGCGGCGACTCCGAAACCGCGGGCGAGCGGGTCGAGCCGGTTCTCGAGGCCGTCGAGGGGGTCCAGAAGGACCACTCCTCGCTGCGGATCGAGGAGATCGGCGGCGCCAGCATGATGAAGACGTTCGACGACGCGTTCGGCGACGACTTCCAGCAGGCGGAGTACTCCGCCGTGCCGGTGGCCCTGGGCATTCTGCTGATCGCGTTCGGCGCGCTGGTGGCGGCGCTGCTGCCGGTGGCGCTCGCGGTCACCGCGATCATGGCGACGATGGGCCTGATGAGCATCGTCAGCCACTTCCAGCCGATGGACGACACGGCGAGTTCCGTGATGCTGCTGGTCGGTCTGGCCGTCGGCGTCGACTACTGCCTGTTCTATCTGCGCCGGGAGCGCGAGGAGCGGGCCGCGGGACGTGATCCGGAAACCGCTCTCAGGATCGCCGCGGCGACCAGCGGCCGTGCCGTGATCGTCTCCGGTGTCACCGTGTGCGTGGCGATGGCGGGCATGCTGTTCACCGGGCTCGCGACGTTCGAGGCGATGGGCCTGGCTTCCCTGATGGTGGTCGCGGTCGCCATGGTCGGTTCGGTGACCGTGCTGCCCGCGCTGCTGTCGCTGCTCGGCCGGCGGGTGGAGAAGGGCCGGATCCCGTTCCTGCACCCCGACAAGCGCCGCAAGAACGGCAACGGCGGACATGCCGACGAGGGCAGCCGGTTCTGGAGCGCCGTCCTCAAGGTCGTCCTCGCCAAGCCCGGTGTGTCGCTGGTCGTGGCGGCCGGCGCGCTGCTCGCGATCGCCGCTCCGGCGGTCGGCATGAAGACCCAGAACCTCACCCTGGACCAGGAGTTCGGCGACTCGCTGCCGATCGTGCAGACCTACAACCGGGTCAACGACGCCTTCCCGGGCGGCTCCGAACCGGCCGAGGTGATCGTCAAGGCGGACGACATCAACGCCGCCGAGGTGAAGACCGCGCTCGCGGAGTTCAAGGAGCAGGCGGTCAGCTCGGGTGCCTCCCGCGGTCCGGTCGAGATCAAGCTGCACGACGCGCAGAACATCGCCTACGTGTACGTTCCGCTGGTCGGCGGCTCCGACCTGGACAAGGCGGGTACGAGCCTGGACAAGCTGCGCGACGAGGTGCGGCCCGCCACGCTGGGCAAGGTCGACGGCCTCCAGGCGCCGATCACCGGACAGGTGGCCGGTTCGAAGGACTTCAACGACCAGCTGGCCGGAGCCGTCGCTCCCGTCTTCGCGTTCGTCGTGGTCTTCGCCTTCCTGCTGATGCTGCTGTCGTTCCGCTCGCTGACGGTCGCGATCACCTCGATCGTGCTCAACCTGCTCTCGGTGGGCGCCGCCTACGGCATCCTGGTCGCCGTCTTCCAGCACGGCTGGGGCGCGTCGCTGGTGGGCGCGGAGGGCGTCGGCGCCATCATCACCTGGCTGCCGCTGTTCCTCTTCGTGATCCTGTTCGGCCTGTCGATGGACTACCACGTGTTCGTCGTCTCGCGGATCCGTGAGGCGCGGATGCGGGGCCGTTCGACGAACGAGGCCATCAAGCACGGTGTGGTCACCACGGCCGGTGTGGTCACCAGCGCCGCGGTCATCATGGTCGCCGTGTTCGCGATCTTCGGAACGCTGTCCATGCAGTCCATGAAGCAGATGGGCGTGGGCCTGGCGGCCGCGGTGCTGATCGACGCGACGATCATCCGGGGTGTGCTGCTCCCGGCCGTGATGGCGCTGCTGGGCGAGCGCAACTGGTACCTGCCGAAGTGGCTGCACTGGCTGCCCGACCTCACGCACGACGAGTCGCCGGAGGCGGTCGCGCCGGTGGCGCGGGACGACGAGGGCGAGCCGCTGCGGGTCTGACGCCGTTCGAGGCCTTCTGAAGCAACCTGAACCGAGGGCCCGTTGACCTCCCGGGGGAGTCAACGGGCCCTCTTTCACGCCCGGTTCGTCACCATGTCCGGGACCGGTTCAGAAGCGGTCGAGGGCCGGTTCAGGACGCTTCAGGACGGTTGTTCAGGACCGCTTCCTCATCAGCTCGGCCTCGATGAGGTCCACCGCCCGGCGGGTGCCGCCCTCGTCCGCCATCTCCGCCTGGATCACCTTGAGCCGACGGGCCACCTCCGGGTCGTCGACGAGCGCGAGGGCGGCTTCCCGCAGGGTCTCGGCCGTCGCCTCGGGCGTGGCGATCTGCCGGGCCGCACCGAGCCCCTGGAGCATGTCCGCGTTGCCGAACTGGTCGACGGCCTGCGGTACGGCGATCATCGGTGTGGCCGTGGCCAGCCCCTCCTGACTGCCGCCCGCTCCGGCGTGCGTGACGAACAGGTCGGCCTGCTTCAGGACCGCCAACTGCGGTACCCAGGAACGTACTTCGACGTTGTCGGGTACGGTGCCCAGCGCCGCGGGGTCGACGCGCCTGCCGATCTGGAGCACGAGGTGCCAGCCGGGCAGCTCACCGAAGGCCCGCACGCACTCCCGGTAGAAGTCCGGCCGGTCGGTGAAGGTCGAGCCCAGCGAGACGAGGACGACCTTCTCCGCCCGCGCGGGGCGCGTCCACTCCCCCTCGGCGGCGCGGTCGCCCTGGCAGGCGCCGACGAACGTGTAAACGCTTTCGTCGACCCGGTCGGCGTGCGGCTGGAGCGCTCTGGGGATCAGCACGAGGGAGCGGGCCGGGCGGCCGGCGAAGGAGTCGGGGTGCTCGGTGATCCCGTTCTCCTCCAACCAGGCGTGGAACCGTGCGTAGTAAGCCTTTCCGCGCTCCGTTTCCCTCGGCTCCGCCCACATCGGTTCGGCGATCTCCTCCTCGTAGCCCTCCCAGGCCACGAGGTTGGGCGAGAGGGAGATCGCCGGCACGCCCCAGCGGTGGGCGAGGACGCGGGCCGGATAGGCGGTGATGTCGTGCAGCACCAGGTCCGGCTCGTCCCCGTGGTACGCCTCGATCAGCTGGGGCAGGGCCTGGATCGCGTCGGCCAGGAAGGGCTCGACGTTGTCGAGGAGGGTGCTCCCCCAGGCGGAAGGGTCGTCGTCGGGCGAGGGCAGCGTCGAGTGCCACGGCTTGACCTCGGCGCCGGTACCGGCCACCTTCTCGGCGAAGACGGGCGGAATCGCGTACGTCACCCGGTGCCCGCGTGCGACGAGCTCGCGGATCACCTCGAGGCTCGGGTTCACGTGGCCGTGGGCGGCGATGGAGAACATGGCGACATGGGCGGGGCGACTGGTCATACCGTCGACCGTAAGCGAGACGATACGTCTCGTGCAACCTGAATAGCACGGGTCAGCCATCGGGACAGCTCCCGTCGGATCCCTCGACACTCCACCCGCGCCCGTTCGTCACCTTCACCGCCACGGCCTCGGCGCCGATGCCGGTGCCGGTGTCCGAGGTGCGCTGCGCCTCGGCTGCCGTACAGATCAGCTGCGCCACCGCGAGGTCGGCCAACTCCTCGGTGACATACCGCAGTTGGATCGACACCACGCCCCTTCGCGCGTTCACCGACACGGTGGCCGACGCCGGAGCCTCGACGGCGGAACCGCCCGACGGAGCGTCGGCCGGACCGGCGGCGGGAGGCACGCTCGCGTCGGGCGTCGGGGCGAGTGTCGGGCCGACTTCCAGCGGGGGCAGCAGCGTGGTCAGTCGCTTCGCCCGTTCCGCCTCCGTCGGACCCTCGAGGAGGTTCTTCACCGCCGACTCGGCGTCGACCGCGTCGGCGGGCCTGCGGGGTACGGCGACCAGGGAACCGTTTTCGACGAGGTAGACCCGCACCATCGGCACGATCCCGTGCGCGGGTCCGCCCGCCTCCACCACGCCGGTCGCCGGGATGCCGCAGGAGACCAGCGTGCACAGCGCCGGGCCGCACAGCAGCACGGCTCGACGTACGGCCCTCATGCTCGTTCCTCCCGCGTCGGCTCGTCCCGCGTCGGCTCGTCCCGCGTCGGCTCGTCCCGGCGCAGTGGGAGTTCCACCGTGAAGACGGCGCCGCCCTCCGGCCGGTTGGCCGCCCGGACCGTGCCGCCGTGCATCCGGACGTTCTCCTCGGTGATCGCCAGTCCCAGTCCGCTGCCTTCGGTCCGGGACCGGGCGGCGTCCGACTTGTAGAAGCGCTCGAAGACATGAGGCAGCACGTCGTCGGGGATCCCGGGCCCGCTGTCCAGCACCTCGATGACCGCCCGCCGCCCGGCACCGGACCCCTCGCCCTCGTGGAGGTCCAACCGCACCGGACGGGCGCCGTGCCGCAGGGCGTTGCCGACCAGGTTGGCGACGACGACGTCGAGTCGGCGCGGGTCGACACGTCCGCGCAGCGCGTCCGGCTCCGGCAGGCGGGCCTCCACCGTGTCGGTCCAGCCGCGGGCGGCGAGCGTGCGCCGGAGGGACTCGGCGAGGTCGATCTCGTCCAGATGCAGCACGGCGGCGCCCGCGTCGAAGCGGGAGATCTCCATCAGGTCGTCCACGAGCCGGGCCAGCTTCACGGTCTCCTCGCTGATCAGCCGGACCGCGGTGGCGGTGTCGGGGTCGAGGCCGGCCGCGTCCTCGTCGAGCACGTCGGTGACGGCCGACATGGCGGCCAGCGGAGTGCGCAGCTCGTGCGAGACGTCCGCGGCGAATCGGCGGGCACGGGCCTCCATGCCGCGCAGTTCGGCCACGGACTCCTCCAGGGCGGCGGCCGTCTCGTTGAACGTGTGCGACAGCTCGGCGAGTTCGTCGGAGCCGTCGACGGCGAGGCGGGTGTCCAGTCGGCCCTCGGCGATGCTGCGGGTGGCGTGGCGCAGTGCGCGTACCGGCCGCAGCACTCCGCGGGCGGCGAGCAGCGCGAGCAGGACGGCGAGGGCCAGGGCGGGGACGGCGGCCCGCTCGACGGCGGTCACCAGGGCGTCCACGTAGGCCTGTTCGGTGGTCTGCGGCACCGTCAGGAACACCTGGAGTCCGGTGAGCGGCCAGCTGCTCGACAGGGAGGAGGTGAAGGCGACCGACATGCCGACGACGAGTGCGGTGTGGTCCGCGCGGTTCACCCGCTGGAAGACGGTGGCCGACCGGGAGTCGACCGCCTCGCGCAGGGCGGGCGTCAGTTCCTCGAACGGGTCGTCGGGGACGGACGTGGCCTCCAGCCCGCGGTAGACGACCAGTACGCGCCAGGCGCCCGACGGCTCGGCGCCGGCCACCTCGGAGGCGAACCGCCGCAGTTCGTCCCGGCCGGCCGGCAGGACGAGTGCGGGGGCGAGCCGTGTCACCTGGGTGCGCAGCTGCACGATCACGGTGTCCTGGCTCTGCTGGAGCACTCCGGTGCGCGCCTCCCGGAAGGTGAGCGCGCCGGTGGTCGTGGCGGTGACAGCGGCGACCAGCGCGAACGCCACCACCAGCCGCACGCGCAGACCACGCAGTCGGTGCGTCCTGACCCGGGTTCCCAGGTGCCTCACCGGGAGGCGAACCGGTAGCCGAAGCCGCGCACGGTGTGGATGTGGCGGGGCTCGCGCGGGGGTTCGCCCAGCTTGGCGCGCAGCCGTTTGACGCAGGCGTCCACCAGGCGCGCGTCGCCGTGGTAGCTGTGCTGCCAGACCGCCTCGAGGAGTTGCTGTCGGCTGAACACCTGGCCGGGCGAGGCCGACAGGGTCAGCAGCAGTCGCAGTTCGGAGGGGGCGAGGGCGACCGGCTCCCCCTGCCAGGTGACCGAGAGTCCGGCCCGGTCGACGGCCAGGTCGCCGTAGGTGTCGATCTTCGGTATGCCGCCGTCGGCGGGTGCGCCGGCCGCCCGGCGCAGGACGGCGCGGATCCGGGCCTGGAGCACCCGGGCCGGCACGGGCTTGACCACGTAGTCGTCGGCTCCGGCTTCGAGACCGACAACGATGTCCTCGTCGTCGCCCCGCGCGGTGGCCATGATGATCGGCAGCGTCTGGTCCAGGGCACGCATCCTGCGGCAGACGTCCAGGCCGGTCATACCGGGCAGCATCAGGTCGAGCACCACGACATCGGGCCGGAAGGACAGCAGCCGGTTCAGGCCGTCCTCCCCGGTCTCGGCGGCGGCGACCTCGTGGCCCTGACGGCGCAACGCCAGGGCGACGCCGTCCCGCACGGCACGGTCGTCCTCGATCAGCAGAACTCGTGGCATGCGCTCAGTATCCGTACGCCGTCGGCCCGTTCGGAGCACTGTTACCGGATGATCACATGAAACGGAACCGGTCGGGTCGTTACTGTTTCGTTATCGTCCGGGCCAGATCCGATCACATGGCAATCACAATCTGAACAACCATGACCGCGCACAAAGCAACTTCTTCCCCCGTCCGTCGCCGTCGGAGCGGCCCCGCGCACGCCTCCGGCCGACGCGTCCGGAAGGGTTCGGTGTGGGGTGGGACGGCCGCGCTGGCCGTGCTGGGCGCCGCCGGTTTCGCGGCCGTGGGCTGGACGTCCGCCGACGCGGGCGGGGTTTCGGCCGAGGGCCGCGCCACCGCGTCCGCCGAGCCGGGCGGATCCGGGGAGTCCGGCCCCGCGCCCACCGGGCCGACGGCCGGCTCCGGGGCCGCCGCGCACACCTCGGGCAGCCCGTCGGCCGGTCCGTCCGCCGGTTCGTCCGGCAGTCCGTCCGGCAGTCCGTCGGCCGGAACATCCGGCAGAGCGTCCGACGGGCCGTCCGAGTCGGACATCCCGGCCTCGGGGCCGGGCACCTTCACCACCGCCCCCGGCTCCAGCGCCAAGGTGGGCCGGGGCACGGCCCTGCGCTACCGGGTCGACGTCGAGGACGGCCTCGACCTGTCCGCCACGGACGTGGCCCGGCAGGTGGAGACCATCCTGGGCGACCGGCGCGGCTGGACGGCGGACGGTCGCTCGGCGTTCCAACGGGTCTCCGGCGGCACCACCGACTTCGTCGTACGGGTCGCGACACCCGGCACCGTGGACAAGATCTGCGGGCAGTACGGACTGGACACGGGCGGCGAGGTCAACTGCAACGTGGCCGACAGCGTCATGGTCAACCTCAAGCGCTGGCTGCTGGCCACCCCCGTCTACGCCAAGGACGTCACCGCCTATCGCGCGCTGATCGTCAACCACGAGGTGGGCCACTTCCTCGGCCACGGCCACGTCGGCTGTCCCGGCCCGGGCAAGCCGGCCCCGGCGATGATGCAGCAGATCAAGGGCATGGACGGCTGTGTCCCCAACGTCTGGCCGTACGACGACCAGGGGCAGCTCGTCACCGGCCCCGCCGTTGCCTGAACCGGCCGTTCACCGCTGGTAGCGCGCCAGCACCAGGTTGCCGTCCTTCTCGAGCCGCTCGCGCAGTTCACCGAGATCGATCGCCCCGCTGTAGTACTCCTGGAACGCGGGGGTGGCGACCTTGTCCTTCCACTCGGCGTAGCCCCGGACGGACTGGGCGGGCGCCGGGCGCAGGTGCTCGGCGAGGGCGGTGCCGGTCGCCCAGTCGTCCTTCGCCGTGTGCAGGGCGGGGTCGGCGAGGGCCTGCGTGCCGGTCGGCAGCATCCAGTCGCCCAGGGCGAGGCGCACCATGTTCTTCGGCCGGAGCAGGAAGTCGATGAACGCCGCCGCCTCCTGCTGGTGCGGGCTGTCCTCGGCGACGGACAGCGTCTGCGGGCTGACCCCCTGGGCGAGCCCGTCGGCGCCCGCCGGGGCGGGCAGCACCTGCCAGTCGAACCCCTTGGGCGCCTGCTGCACGATCTGCTGGCGGTAGGAGAAGCCGAGCGGGACCATCGCGTACCGGCCGCCGAAGAACCCCGGCAGGGTGTCCGAGCCGCCGCTGCCCAGCGTCGTGGGCGAGGCACTGTGGTCGGTGTCGACCTGGTCGTGGACGGTGCGCGGTACGACCTCGTCGCCGGCCTCGAAGCGGACGGTGACCTTTCCGTCCGCTCCCCGGTGGAAGAGCTGTCCGCCCGCCGACAGGGAGAGGTTGAGGGTGGCGGAGACGGGCTCCTTCAGCGGCCAGGCCACGCCGTACTTGCCGTCGCCGGTGAGCTGCTCCGTGATCTGCCGGAACTCCGCCCAGCTCCAGGGGTGTTCGGGGGTCGGGATCCGTACACCGGAGCGCTTCAGCCAGGTCGCGTTCGCGACGAGGACGCGCGGCTCCTGGAGGAACGGCACGCCGTAGACGCCGTCGCCGAAGGTCGTCGTCTCCCAACTGCGCTGTGGAATGTCCGACTTGAGGCGGGCGGGCAGCAGATCGGTCAGGTCGGCGAGGTAGCCGCCGTAGGCGAAGTCGGCGAGGTCGTCGGAGGCGTCGTGGATGATGTCGGGGGCCTCGCCGCCCTCGAAGGAGGTGAGCAGCTGGTCGTGGACGCTCGACCAACTCCCCTGTATGTACTCGACCTTGACGTCGGAGTGGGTCGCGTTCCACTCCTTCACCAGTTCCTTGTTGGCCTGGACGGACTCCTCCTGCCAAGCCAGGGACTGGAAGCGGAGGGTGACGGGGCCGTCGTCGTCCCCGCCGCCGGCGGTGCAGCCCGCGAGGAGCAGCAGGACGGCCACGATCAGCGCTCTGGTCCGCATCAGCTCTTCACCGCCCCGGCGAGCATGCCGCCCGTGATCCGGCGCTGGACGATCGCGAAGACGACCAGCGAGGGGAGGGTGGCGAGGAAGGCGGCGGCGGCCAGGGGCCCGAGGTCGGCGACGCCCTCCGTGCCGATGAAGTGGGTCAGGACCACCGGCAGGGTCTGTTTCTCCGGGGTCTTCAGCAGCACCAGCGCGAAGAAGAACTCGTTCCAGGCCGTGATGAACGCGAACAGCGCCGTCGCCACGATCCCGGGAGCGAGCAGCGGCGCCGTCACCGAGACCAGCGTCCGCAGCCGCCCGGCGCCGTCGATCGCCGCCGCCTCCTCCAGTTCGACGGGGACGGCCCGGACGTATCCGACGAGCATCCACAGCGCGAAGGGCAGCGCCCACACCACGTACACCATCACCAGCCCCGGCACGGAGTCGATCAGCCGCAGGTTCTTCAGCACCAGGAACAGCGGGATGATCACCAGCACGAACGGGAACGCCTGGCTGACCACCACCCACCCGGACGCCGCCCGCGCGAGCCGGGTGCGCTGCCGGGCCATGACGTACGCCATCGGGGTGGCGAGGGCCACGGCGATCACGGCGGCGCTCACCGCGGCGAGCAGGGAGTTGGACGCGGCGTGCAGCAGGGGCTGTTCGTCGAACGCCTGGCGGAAGTTGGCGAGGGTGGGGTGCTTCGGGATCCACGTGGGGTGCAGGCTGCCCAGTTCGCGCGCGGGCTTGAACGCGACGGAGAGCAGCCAGAGGAAGGGGAAGGCGAGGAAGACGAGATAGCCGATCAGGGCCGTGTACTGGGCGGCCCGGCCGGCCCGGGCCGCGGGGCGGGTTCTCACGCGTCGTCACCTCCCCTGATCCGGCCCACCAGGAACAGGGCCAGGAACACCGAGATCACCGCGACCATCACACAGCCCATCGCCGCGGCGTACCCGAACTGGCCGTAGCGGAAGGCCTCTTCGTAGGCGAAGAGCATGGGCAGCCGGGTGCGGCCGCCGGGGCCGCCGTTGGTCAGCACATAGACCAGGGCGAAGGAGTTGAAGTTCCAGATGAAGTTGAGGGCCGTGATGGCGAGGGCGATGGGCCGCAGGGCGGGCCAGGTGACGGTCCGGAAGCGGCGCCAGGCGCCCGCACCGTCCACCGCGGCCGCCTCGTGCAGTTCCCTCGGGGTGTTCTGGAGACCGGCGAGCAGGGCGACCGTCGTCTGCGGCATGCCCGCCCACACGCCTACGACGATCACCGCGGGCAGGGCGGTCGCCAGCCCGCTGAGCCAGTCCCGCCCGTCGCCCAGACCCAGGTCGCGCAGGGTCTCGTTGAGGATGCCGGCGTCCGGGTTGTAGACGAGCCGCCACATGACGCCGACCACGACCTCGGGCATCGCCCAGGGGATGATCGCGAGGGCGCGGGCCAGCCAGCGCAGCCGCAGGTCCTGGTCCAGGAGCAGGGCGAGGCCGAGGGCGAGCAGGAACTGCGGGACGGTCACCCCGACCGCCCAGACCAGGCCGATCCGGAACGACTCCCAGAACAGCGTGTCGTGCAGCAGGTCGGAGAAGTTGAGGACGCCGATCCACCGGGTGGGCGCGGTGCGGCCCGACTGGGCGTCGGTGAACGCCAGCAGGATCCCGTAGAGCAGCGGGCCGACGCTCAGGGCCAGGACGGGGATCAGGGCGGGGAGGACGAGGAACCACGCGCCGTGGCCCGCGGTGCCGCGCGGCGGGCCGGTGCCGGACGCGCGACGCACGGTCCGTCTCTTCTCGGTCGCCAACGACACCGGATCGGCCCCCTTCCCGCGGCTGTGACGGGCCCCGCCATGGTCGTGAAGGTGCTGTACCCCGTCAAGAGACCGTGCGCACGGCCCGATCTGTGCGAATGCGACACTGGCCGTCGGATGGCCGGATCCCGATGCCGTCCGGCAGGGTCGGGCGGCGCATCACACGGAGGCGGACGATGGACGAGGCACGGGCGCGGGACGTACTCGCCGCGGCGGAGGTTCTGCCCGGTCCGGTGGCGGACGCGCGGCTCCTCGCCCTGGGCGAGAACGCGGTGTTCGCCGCCGGCGACCTGGTGGTGAAGGTGGGCCGTGACGCCGAACTCCTCGACCGGGCCCGGCGCGAACTGGAGGTCGCAGCCTGGCTGGCCGGGGCGGGCGTCCCGGCGGTGCGGGCCGCCGAGCCGAAGCCGCTGCTCGTCGAGGGGCACCCGGTGACCCTGTGGCACCGGCTGCCCGACCCCGTGCGCCCCGCCGGGCCACGGGATCTGGCCGAACTCCTGCGTCTCGTGCACGCCCTGCCCGCCCCCGACTTCGGCCTGCCCGCGCGTGATCTGCTGTCGGGGGTCGAACGCTGGCTGCGGCTCGCGGGCGACGCGATCGACCCGGCGGACGCGGCGTATCTGCGCGAGCGCCGCGACGGCTTCGCCACGGCCGCCGCCGCGCTCACCCCGCACCTGCCGCCCGGCCCGATCCACGGCGACGCGCTGCCCCGCAATGTGCACATCGGGCCCGACGGCCCGGTCCTGGTCGATCTGGAGACCGTCTCCGCCGATCTGCGCGAGCACGACCTGGTGGTCATGGCGCTCTCCCGCGACCGGTACGGACTGCCCGCCGAGGCCTACGACGCCTTCACCGGGACCTACGGCTGGGATGTGCGGGAGTGGGCGGGCTGCACGGTCCTGCGGGGCGCCCGCGAGACCGCGAGCTGCGCCTGGGTGGCCCAGCACGCGCCCGCCGACCCCAAGGCGCTGACGGAGTTCCGGCGCCGGGTGGCGTCGCTGCGGGACGGGGACGAGGCGGTGCGGTGGTATCCGTTCTGATCCGGGTGCTGCGGGCGTGGCGGGCCGCCGCCCGGCTCGGGAAGGACGCCGACGGGCCCCCGTCCGACGGTCGGTGAGGACGGTCGGGGTCGCGGGAGCGTCAGACGGTCTTCTCCGCCGGCTCCCGCACCGGCCAGGCGCCGTCGATCACCGCGTCCGCTTCCCCCTTGCGGCGCAGGAAGCTCTGGAAGTCCGCCGCCCACTCGGCGTACCACTCGATCTGGCGGCGGTGCAGCTCCGCCGGGCCGAGGGCCGCGACCTTGGGGTGGCGGCCGGCTATCGCGCGGGCGAGGCGGGCCGCCGCGAGGGCGTCGGCCGAGGCGTCGTGCGCGGAGTCGAGGAGGACGCCGTACTCGGCGCAGACCGCCTCGAGGTTGCGCTTGCCGCGCCGGTAGCGGTCGACCGAGCGGTCGATGGTGTACGGGTCGACGACCGGCGCCGGGTCCAGGCCGCCCAGGCGGTCGCGCAGCGAGGGCAGGCCGTGGCGTCGCAGTTCGGCCGAGAGCAGGGTCAGGTCGAAGGCCGCGTTGTAGGCGACGACCGGGACGCCGGTGCGCCAGTAGCCCGCGAGGACGTCGGCGATCGCGTCCGCGACCCGGTCGGCGGGGGCGCCTTCGCCGGCGGCCCGCTCGTTGCTGATCCCGTGCACCGCGACGGCGTCCGCCGGGATCTCCACGCCCGGGTCCGCCAGCCACTCGCGGTGTCCCAGGACCTGCCCGTCCCTGACCTCGATCACGGCTCCCGTGACGATGCGCGCCTCGCGCGGGTCCGTCCCGGTCGTCTCCAGGTCGAAGCCGACAAGCAGCTCCCGGTACCAGGCCATGGTGGCCCCCCTTCTTGGTGGTGCTTCCCCCAGTGGTCTCCACCCTCGCATGCACCACTGACAATCAGAGGATCGCGTTCCGCTTGCCCTCCGTCCGAAACGGACAATTCAGAACAACGGATAATTCAGGACACCGGCCGCGAGTCCGCCCAGGCCAGCTCGAACTCCTCACGGTATGCCGAGAAAAGTCCGCCATCGTCCATCTCGCCCGCCTTGACCACCCGGTTGCCGTTGCGCAGCACCAGCACCGGCGCCTCCATGCCGCGCATCCGCCGCAGATAGGACTGGATCACCGCGATGCCGTCGGTGCCGTCGCCGTCGACCAGGTACGCGGTGAAGCGGGGCGTCTCGTCGTACACCTGGATCTGGAAGGCGTCCGGGTCGCGCAGCCGGGCGCGGACCCGGCGCATGTGCAGGATGTTCATCTCCACCGCCCGGCTCAACTCGCCCCGCTTCATCCCGAGTTCGCGCTCACGGCGCTTGACCGCACTGGAGGCCGGGTTGAGGAACAGCAGCCGTACGCGGGCGCCGGCCTCGGCGAGGCGGACCATGCGGCGCCCGGAGAAGTTCTGCACGAGCAGGTTGAGGCCGATGCCGATGGCGTCGAGGCGGCGGGCGCCGTCGAAGATGTCCTCGGCGGGGAACTGCCGCAGCAGCCGCACCCGGTCGGAGTGGACGGCGACCACGTCCGCGTACCGGTCGCCGACGAGGTCCTCCACGGCGTCGACGCGCAGCCGGCGGGCCGAGGGCACGTCACCGCTGGTGCCGAGCATCTCCAGCAGGCGCGCGGAGGCCCGCTCGGCCTGGCCCAGGACGGCCTCGGACAGAGCCCGGTTGCGGGAGACGACGTTGCGGGTCACCTCCAGCTCGTCCAGGGCGAGTTCGACGTCCCGGCGGTCGTCGAAGTACGGCTCGAAGCACGGCCAGTGCTGCACCATCAGCTCGCGCAGCTGCGGCAGCGTGAGGAAGGAGATGACGTTGTCGTCGGCCGGATCCAGCAAGTAGCCCTTGCGGCGGCTGACCTCGCGTACGGCGACCGCGCGCTGCACCCACTCCTGGCCGGCGGGTCCGGCCGCGGCGACCACCCACTCGTCGCCGTGGACGGGTTCGTAGATGGGCCGCAGCACGGCGGCCACGACGGCGCGCAGCCGCTGTTCGACGAGATTCAGCCAGATGTAGGCCCGGCCGGCCCGCTGGGCGCGGGTGCGTACCTCGCGCCAGGCTTCGGCGTCCCAGTCCAGCTCCGGTCCGATGGCGTTCGTCTCCATCGGCCGGGCCAGGGACACCGTGCCGGGCGGGGCGTCTGCGGAGCCCCCCTCGTGACCCTCGTCACCAGGGGGCAGCTCCAGCCCTCCCGAGCCCACCCGCGCACCGCCTTCCGCTCCCCCGAGCATCCCCGTCCCAACGATCAAGGAAGGGTACTCCGGGAGCGGCGGGCGGTGCAGCCGGATGGACAGGTCGTTTCTCAACTACCGCTGTTCGACTGTCCGTTCTGTCCCGCCAGCGCGGACGGAGTGAGCGGATTCATAGCGGTGACGTCCCTGGGGACGAGCGAGAAGCCCTGCCAGTGGACCGGCATGGGCTGCTGGTCCTCGTCCCGGGCGATGTGGTGGAAGCCGACGTTCACCCAGGTCACGGGGTGGGTGAGGGTCTGTCCGTTCACCCACTTGTCGACGGAGGTGCCGTGCAGGGGGCTGCCGCAGTCGCGGACGTTGTTGCTGGCGTACTGCTCGCACTGGTTGTACTGCGTGAAGTAGACGTCGTGCTGGGTGAAACGGCGTCCCGAGTACTTGGTGGTGGCGCCGGGGACGAGCTCGTAGGAGCGGGCGTGGCCGTCCTTGTTCTTGCCGGTCGCGCTGACCACGCGCCACCAGCGCATGTTCTGGGCGTCGCCCGCGAGTTCCTTGGTGACGGCCGTGCGGGTGGTCTTGTTGGTCGGGCCCTGCTGCCCGCCCGCGGGCGGGCTGACCACCGAGTCGTACTGCTCCACCTTGGTGGCCGAGGAGCCGTCGAGGCCGAAGTCGAGCCGCCAGAAGACGTTGTGGCTGTGGCTGGTGGCGTAGGACTTGGCGCCCTTGCCTATCGGCCAGCCGCGGCCGTCGCCGGCGTCGTAGTCGAAGGGCGAGAGGCTGCCGGTGGCGCCGACGTTCATGTTGACGGCGCCGTCGTCCGAGAAACGCCACTCGGTGATGTACTCGTACCAGCCGACCTTGTTGACGGTGTAGATCAGCAGGTCCTTGCCCTGGGCCTGGAAGACCTTGTTGCCCGTGTCGGACTGCATGCGGTAGGCGTGACCGCGCGAACGGGTCGTGGTGCACAGGCCCTTGACGTTCGGGGTGTCGGAGAAGGACTCCGGGACCTTCACCGTCCTGATGGTGCCGCCGGGGCACTCGGCGGGAGCCATGTTGACCAGGCCCGAGCCGAAGTTGTAGTCGGTGATGTCGTTGTACTCGTTCTTGCCGTCGTCGTACGGCACGTGGATCTGGGCGATCTTGGCGCTGTTGAGGACCTTGATCGGCTTGGCCTCGCCGGGCGGCTGGTAGGAGATCTTCTCCAGCACCAGGCCGGACTTGGCCTCGAAGCGCCAGCACATGCGCCAGGTCGTGCCGGTGGCGAGCTTCTGTTCGATGCGGTAGGCGGCGCTGCACTCGGCGGCCGCCGCGGGGGCCGCCTTCGGCTGGGCGGCGGCCGGACCGGCTCCGGCGGCCGCGCCGGCGGCCAGCGCGGCCACACAGAGGCCGACGGCGGCCCCCCTGCGGGCACGGCCGGTGCCCTGCGGCCGGAGGCCGCCGATCAGATTCGGAACACGCATGAGGACATGACTCCCTGTGCCTCCCGCTCCGGGAAGCAGGTCGGAAAACGGACGTGGAGGTGGGCCTGCTACGGATTCAGCCGGTGAGCCGGGCGACCTTGCGGGTGCTGAGGTCGATCACCAGGGACCGGGCGTCGATCCACGGGCCGTTCCTGACCTTCGGCAGCAGCCGTACGCAGCGGTGCTCGCCGCACTTGTCGAGGACGGCGGGCTGGGCGCCCGGCACCGCCCGGTAGATCATGGCGGCGATCTGTAGCTGGTCCGGGGAGCTGAGCTCCTTGCCGGTGGCGTCCTTGAAGTCGGCCTTCAGGCCCGCGCCGAGCGGGTCGGCGATCAGCAGGCTCGCGGCCTCGGTCTGCTCGGCGGCGCTGAGCGGCGGCTGGACGCCGTGCTGGGTGCCGGTGCCCTCGACCCTGCCGGTGTCGAGGTTGACGGTCTTGGTGACGAGCGTGTCGTCCTTGTAGTCGTAGAACGACACCACCGCGCGCCGGGGCCCGTCGGGGTCGTCCACCTCGTCGGCCGCGGGATCGGCGAGGTCCACGCCGAGGCGCTGCGGGCCGCGGTCGCCGTCCACGTCCTCACTCGCGTTGAACTGCTGTCGGTCGAGCGCGATCTTCTCGACGCGCGCGATCTCGTCGTCGGTCAGCGGGTCGCGGCCCTCGCCCTTCGTGCCCTCGGCGGGCGCCTCCTCGACGACACCGGGCTGTACCGCCGCCGTCGTGTCCCCCTGCTGGCCGGCCGCCTGCCGCGTGCTCTGCCCGCCCTTGCCGCCTCCTGTGTCGTCCGCCCCCGCCGTGCCCGGCAGGGTGATCCCCACCATCACGGCCGTCGCGGCCACCGCGATGGCCGTACCCGCCACCACCTTGCCCAGGTGGCGGCGCACTGTCGTGCGCACAAATTCCCCCTACTCCCCCTGTTGCCCGGGAGTACGTGTCTGCCCCACTGGTTCGGCACAGGACGTGTGTCATTTGTCGTCCTGTGCACTGGTCGTTCGTTAAGAGGGGCGTAAGTCACAGGTGGTTCCCTCACTTTCCTGGAGACTCGACCTCAAGGCGCCCCCGACGGGGCGAGACACCTGAAAGAGTCGTGTCCATGCAGGTCTGGCCTGGAGAGGCGTATCCCCTCGGTGCCACGTACGACGGCGCCGGCACGAACTTCGCGGTCTTCACGGAGGCCGCGGACCGAGTAGAGCTGTGTCTGCTGCACGACGACGGCTCGGAGACGGCGGTGGAACTGCGCGAGAGCGACGCGTTCGTCCGGCACGCGTACCTGCCGGGCGTCATGCCCGGACAGCGGTACGGATTCCGGATGCACGGCCCCTACGAACCCGCGCGGGGGCAGCGCTGCAACTCGGCGAAGCTGCTGCTCGACCCCTACGCGAAGGCGATCAGCGGTTCGGTCCGGTGGGGCGAGGAGGTGTACGGCTACCACTTCGACACCCCCGAGCGGCGCAACGACCTCGACTCGGCGCCCCACACCATGACGTCGGTCGTGGTCAACCCCTATTTCGACTGGGGCGACGACCGCAGGCCGCGTACCGAATACCACCACACGGTGATCTACGAGGCCCATGTGAAGGGCCTGACGATGCGCCACCCGGGGCTGCCGGAGGAGCTGCGCGGCACCTACGCGGCCCTCGCGCACCCGGCGATCATCGAGCATCTGACGGAGCTCGGGGTGACGGCCCTGGAGCTGATGCCGGTGCACCAGTTCGTCAACGACCACCGGCTGGTCGACATGGGCCTGAACAACTACTGGGGCTACAACACGATCGGTTTCTTCGCCCCGCACAACGCGTACGCCTCCTGGGGCGACCGCGGTCAGCAGGTCCTGGAGTTCAAGTCGGCGGTGCGGGCGCTGCACGAGGCGGGGATCGAGGTCATCCTCGACGTGGTCTACAACCACACCGCCGAGGGCAACCACCTGGGCCCGACGCTGTCCTTCCGGGGTATCGACAACCAGTCGTACTACCGGCTGACGGACGACCCCCGCTACTACATGGACACCACCGGCACCGGCAACTCACTGCTCATGCGGTCCCCGCACGTCCTTCAGATGATCATGGACTCGTTGCGGTACTGGGTGCTGGAGATGCACGTCGACGGGTTCCGTTTCGACCTCGCGGCGACCCTGGCCCGTCAGTTCCACGAGGTGGACCGGCTGTCGTCGTTCTTCGACCTGGTCCAGCAGGACCCGGTGGTGTCCCAGGTGAAGCTGATCGCGGAGCCGTGGGACGTGGGCGAGGGCGGCTACCAGGTGGGGAACTTCCCCCCGCTGTGGACCGAGTGGAACGGCAAGTACCGCGACACCGTGCGGGACGTGTGGCGGGGCGAGCCCCGCGCGGTCGGCGAGTTCGCCTCCCGGCTGACCGGCTCCTCCGACCTCTACCAGGACGACGGCCGCCGCCCGCTGGCCTCCATCAACTTCGTGACCTGCCACGACGGGTTCACCCTGCACGATCTGGTGTCCTACAACAACAAGCGCAACCAGGCCAACGGGGAGGACAACCGGGACGGCGAGAGCCACAACCGGTCCTGGAACTGCGGCGCGGAGGGCGCGACCGAGGATCCCGGGGTGCTGGCGCTGCGGGCCCGGCAGATGCGGAACTTCCTCGCCACGCTGATGCTGTCCCAGGGCGTGCCCATGATCAGCCACGGGGACGAGTTCGGGCGCACCCAGAAGGGCAACAACAACGCCTACTGCCAGGACAGCGAGCTGGCCTGGGTCCAGTGGCCGGAGGAGGGCAGCGAGCTGCTGGACTTCACGCGCGCGTTGGTGTGGCTGCGCAAGGAGCATCCCGTCTTCCGGCGGCGCCGCTTCTTCCACGGCCGGCCGGTGGAGGGCACGCACGACGAGCTGTCGGACATCGCCTGGTTCACTCCCGAGGGCAAGGAGATGGCACCGCGGGACTGGGACCGGGCGCAGGCGTCCGCGCTGTCGGTGTTCCTCAACGGCAACGCGATCTCCGAGCCGGGCGCGCGCGGCGAACGGATCACCGACGACTCCTTCCTGCTGATGTTCAACGCCTCCGCCAAGCCGCTGGAGTTCGTGGTGCCGGTCGACCACGGGCGGCAGTGGCAGGTGGTCGTGGACACCGGGAACCCGGAGGCTCCGGCGCCGGGCGCGGGCCCGAAGGTGCAGGCCGGGGCCCGGCTGACGCTGGTCGACCGGAGCATGACGGTGCTCCAGCGGCCGACCTAGCCGATCCGTGGGGGGACGGGAGCGACCCGCCTGGAGGGAGGTGTGACACGAAACGCGGCGGGACGGGTACGTAGGTTGTCATGACCCCTGAGCGACGTGACGCCTCCGTTCCCGTGCCGCCCACGGCGACCTACCGGTTGCAGCTCCAGCCCGAGTTCCCGTTCCGGGCGGCGACGGCGGCCGTGCCGTACCTGGCCTCGCTCGGCGTCTCGCATCTGCACCTGTCCCCCGTCCTGGAGGCCGTACCGGGCTCCCCGCACGGCTACGACGTCGTGGACCCCACGCGCGTGCGTGCGGAGCTGGGCGGGGAGGAGGGGCTGCGGGCGCTGGCGGGCGCTGCGCGGGAGCACGGGCTCGGGCTGGTGGTGGACATCGTGCCGAACCACATGGCGATGGCCCCGCGTCACAACCACGCCCTGTGGGAGGTGCTGCGCGAGGGGCCGAAGTCGCGGTACGCGCGCTGGTTCGACATCGACTGGGCGGCGCAGGGCGGCCAGGTGCTGCTCCCGGTGCTCGGCGGCCCCGTCGGGACGGAGCTGGCGCACCTGCGGGTGGACGGCCACGTACTGCGCTACTACGACCACGTCCTCCCGCTGCGCGAGGGCACCGAGGGGCTGCCGCTGCCGCGGCTGCTGGACGCCCAGTGGTACCGGCCGGTGTGGTGGCGGCTGGCCCGTACCGAGCTGAACTACCGGCGCTTCTTCAGCATCTCCGAGCTCATCGGGGTGCGGGTGGAGGACCCGGAGGTGTTCGAGGCCACCCACGGCACGATCCTGCGGCTGCTGCACGAGGGCGTCGTCGACGGGCTGCGCGTGGACCACCCCGACGGCCTCGCCGACCCCGACGCCTACCTGGAGCGGCTGCACACGGCGAGCGGCGGCCGCTGGACGGTCGTCGAGAAGATCCTGGCCGACGGGGAGCGTCTGCCGGACTCCTGGCCCGTGGCCGGCACCACCGGCTACGACGCCCTGCGCCACGTCGACGGCCTCTTCACGGATCCCCGGGGCGCCGGGGAGTTGCTGGACCGCTACCGGCGCTTCGCGGCCCCGCAGACGGACCGGGGCGGCGACTGGGCGGCGACGGTGCGACGGGCGGCGTACAAGGTGCTCACGCACGAACTGGCGGCCGAGACGGAGCGGCTGACGCGGGCGGCGTCCCGGGTGTGCGCCGCGTCGGACGACCCCGGCCTGCGCGACCGGGCGCCGTGGGCGCTGCGGACGGCGTTGGAGGAGCTGCTCGTGCGGCTGGAGGTCTACCGGCCGTACACCTCGGGCGACCCGGCCGCCGTCGTCACCGAGGAGGCGGCCGCCGAGGCGCGGCAGGCGTTCGTCGTGCCGGAGGAGGCGGGCGCCGTCGACGTGGTGCGGGGACTGGTGCTCGGCGGGGAGGGGCAGTCGGGGGCGGACTTCCGGGCGCGGTTCGCTCAGACGGCGTCCGCGCTGCGCGCCAAGTCGGTGGAGGACACGGCGTTCTACCGGTACGTGCCGCTGTCGGCGGCGAACGAGGTGGGCGGCGACCCGGGCGCCCCGGGGGTGTCCCCGGCCGACTTCCACGCCTACTGCGCGCGCGTGCAGCGCGACTGGCCGGCCACCGGGACGGTCGTGTCGACGCACGACACCAAGCGCAGCGCCGACGTGCGCGCCGCGCTCGCCGTGCTCACCGAGTGCCCGCGGCGCTGGGCGGACCTCCTGGAGGAGGTCACCCGCGCGGAGGAGGGCGCACCGGACGGGCAGCTGGCGTGGGCGGCCTGGCAGACGGTCTTCGGACTCGGCCCGGCTGCCCCGGAGCGCGTCCAGGAGGCGCTGCTCAAGCACGCGCGCGAGGCGGGGCTGTACACCAGCTGGACGGAGCAGGAGCCGGCGTACGAGGAGGCGGTGGCCGCGTTCGTGGCGGCGGGGCCGTGCGGGGTGCCGGGTGAGCGGGTGGCCGCGCTGCGCGGCACGCTCGAGCCGTACATCCGTGCGAACGTGCTCGGTACGGCGCTGGTGCATCTGACGATGCCCGGGGTGCCGGACGTCTACCAGGGCACGGAGAGCGAGTACCGGGCCCTGGTGGACCCGGACAACCGGCGCCCGGTGCGGTTCCCGCCGGAGGATCCCGGCGCCAAGGGCACGGTGACCGCGGCCGCGCTGCGGCTGCGCCGACGGCGGCCGGAGGTCTTCGGGGACTCCGCCGGGTACGAGCCGTTGCCCGCCGAGGGAGCGGCCGCGGCCCACTGCCTGGCGTTCGCCCGCTCCGGCCGGGTGGTGACGGCCGTGACGCGGCTGTCCCTGCGGCTGGCGGAGGCGGGCGGCTGGCGCGAGACCCGGCTGGCGCTGCCTCCGGGGACGTGGGTCGACCTGCTGGCTCCCGAGCGGGAGTTCACGGGCCACGCGCGCGTGGCGGAACTGTTCGAGCAGCTGCCGGTGGCGCTGCTGGAGCGGGCGGAGTGAGGCCGCGGAGGTGATCTCCGGCGTTGATCACCGGTGTTGATCTCCGGCGTTGACAGGTGACGGTCGGGTGCATGTAATGGAGGCGGTGTCGCGTGACGCCGGTCAAAGAGCAGCGGGCCGGCCGGCGGTCGGGCGAACACCCTTCTTCCAGGGACACGCCATGAGTTCACACTCCGCGCCCCGCAGCTGACCCAGCCGGCACAGCGCTGACGCACGTCGGCTTCGCGCTCCCTCCATGCGTCTCTTTTCTGCGCTTTTTCCGCGCTTTTCCGTGCGCTTTTCCCTCACCTTTCCCGGCACCTTCTGTGCCCTGTGCTGCGTGCCACGCGCCGAGTGCCGTGTGCACGCGCACCGTGACTTCCGGAGAGACCCACCCGTATGCCCACGTCGTTCAATGAATCCGTCATCGAGCAGTTCCGCGCCAACGGCGGGAAGGTCGGCGGCCCCTTCGAAGGGGGGAACCTGCTCCTGCTGACGACCACCGGCGCCGAGTCGGGGACCGAGCGGACCACTCCGCTCGGCTACGTCCGCCACGGCGACTCGCTCCTGGTCGTCGGATCCAACCTGGGTGCCCCGAACCACCCCGACTGGTACCGCAACCTGCTCGCCCACCCCGTGGTCCGGGTGGAGCTCGGCACCGAGTCCTTCCAGGCGCTCGCGGTCCCCGCCGAGGGGGACCGGCGCGAGGAACTCTTCGAGCACGCCGTGCGGACCGCTCCCGGATACGGCGACTACCAGGCCCGCACCGCCCGTCCCCTGCCGGTCGTCGTGCTGGAGCCCGCCGAGCCCGACGGCTGGGACGGCCCCCGCGAGGTCCGCACCCTCGCCGACAAGATCATGGAGGTGCACACCTGGCTGCGCGGTCAGGTGCGTCAGGTGGCGGCGCAGGCCGATGCCCATCTCGCCGCCCGCGCGGCCCACGAGGGGCCCGGCGAGCCGCCCGCTCCGGGCCTCGGGCTGGAGATCCGGCAGCGCTGCCTGGCGTTCTGTCAGGCGCTGCGGTTCCACCACATCAGCGAGGACGCGCATGTGTTCCCCACGATGGCCCGCTACCACCCGGACCTGGCCGACACCTTCGCCCGGCTCACCGAGGAACACCGCACGGTCGCGCGCATCCAGGACGAACTGGTGGCCCTGCTGGCGGACGTCGCGATCGCCGACCCCGAGCGTTTCCGTACGGAACTCGGCGCCATGTCACGGGAGTTGAACGCCCACCTCGACTTCGAGGAGGAGACGATCGTCCCTCTCCTCGCCGAGCTTCCCTGGCCCCCGGCCCCGCCCGCGAAGCCGGCCGAAGCCGGGAGGGAACACGGGGAGTGAAGGCGGGACGGTCGTACCCTCCGCCGGCGTACGCATCCGAGCGCCCCCTGGAGCCTCCCCCCAGGCGTTCTTGACAGTTCTCGGAGACCATGGGGTACTGCGGATGCGAAGGCCGGGCGGACGAATACGGGGGTGAGTCTCCTGCCGGAGCTGCGCTACCCCACGGTGACCGAACTGACTTCCTCTGTCCGGGCGTTGGCCGCGCACCAGCCCGGAATGTGCACGCTGCGACAGGTGGGGGTCTCCCGTGCGGGCCGGCCCCTGCACCTGCTGTCCGTGGGACACGCCCGGCGGGCAGTGCTCGTCGTCGCGGGCGCCCACGCCAACGAGCCGACCGGGGGCTCGACGCTGCTGGCGCTCGCCGAACGGGTCGTACAGGAAAGGGAGTTGCGGGACGGAACGTCCTGGCACTTCCTGCTGTGCGCGGACCCCGACGGGGCGAGCCTGCATGTGACCCCGGCGCCGCGCAGCCTGCTGGAGTACCACCTCGGCTTCTTCCGGCCCGCCGGTCCGGAGCAGCCGGAGTGGTCCCCCGCCGTGCTGCCGCCGGACCGGCTGCCTCCCGAGACGCGCGCGCTGACCCGGGTCATCGACGAGCTGCGGCCCTACCTCCAGGTGACGCTGCACGGCACCGATCTGGGCGGCAGCTGGGTGCAGCTGACCAAGGACATCCCGGGTCTCGCCGAGCCGTTCGTCAAGTCGGCGGCCCAGTTGCACATCCCGGTGGAGACGGGCGCCTCCGACGCGGCGGGCTGGCCCGCGTCCGGGCCCGGCGTGCACGTGATGCCGGCCGCCGGGGCGGAGGCGGCGTATCCGAGCATGCCGGACGACGCACGGCACAGCACCTGGTACCACGCCCATCGCTACGGCGGTCTGACCGCGGTGGTGGAGGTGCCGATGTGGGCGAGCGACATGGTGGACGACCCCGCCCCGCATCCCGCCCCGGCCGCGGCGATACGGCGGCTGGCGCGGCGGCTGCTGCGGGACACCACGGAGGTGGAGCGGGTGCTCGTCGAGGCGCTGCCGCGTCTGGAGGGCGTAGACGGGCCGCTGCTGCGGGCGGCGAAGTGGGCGCTGGAGCTGGTGCCGGGGCTGGCCGCGGACTGGACGGACACCCCGCCCGCCGACACGACGATGGCGTACGTCGGCAGCGTGGACGCCTTCGCCCGCCGGCTGCCCCTGCGGGCGGCGGCGATGCTGTGGCGGGTCCTCCAGGAGAGCGACGACCACGCCGCCCCGCGCCTGGAACAGCTCGTCGAGACCTGGAGCGACGCCTTCGCCTATCGCTTCCGTGCCCGCTGGGTGCCCTTGGAGCACCAGGTCGAGCACCAGTCCCGCACGGTCGTCGCGGCGGCCCTGCACGCGCGCGAACGGGCGGCATGACAGGCGGGACGACGGACAGGACGGGCCGGACGACGGACAGGGCGATGGCTGCGGGCACACGCGGGTGCCCACAGCCGTCCTGGCCGGGTCAGACCTCGGGCACCTCCTGGTCGTCCAGGGCGAACACCGCCCCCGTCAGCGCCTCCCGCTCGCAGTCGTTGCCGAAGGTGCGCTGGTAGTCGACCGGACGCCCGTTCCACTGCCCCTGCGCGCGGACCGTCACCGGCGCGTACATGAGCGGGCAGATCCGGCTGCCGTCCGCGGTGAGGGCCTCGACGTCGCCGTCGGCCCGCGCCAGGACGTCGCAGGCCTCCGCGGCGCGGGAGTGACCCTGGGGCGGGTCGCACAGCAGCAGGGTGCCTCGGGTGTCGCTGGAGCGGGAGTCGCCGCGGGTGACGGTGAGCTGGAGCCAGTTGCCGGGAAGGGCGTCGTGGGAGGCCGCCAGGGCCGGGGTGGCGCCGGCGGCGAGCAGAAGGGCGGCCGCGGCCGGGAGCGCGCGCCGTACGGCTTTCGCCGACCGGAGACAGGTGAGGAAGTACGTCATTCCCGATGCATCGGCACGGCCGGCTGTGTACCCCAGTCCGACTCACCCGAACGGGCACCGGCGGGCTCGGCGGCGCGGCGGCCGGCCAGCTCGAACGCGGCGAACACGACCCGCGCCTGGTACTCCGCCTGGCGCGCGACGGGAATCCAGCGCGCCCCGCACTCCTGGTAGCCGGCGCACCACGCGTCGATGAGCCCGTCCAGCTCCGGCAGCGCGCCGGCGGGATCGCGTCCCGTGCCGAGGACGAGCTGGTGCAGCAGGCCGGCCGTCCGGACGGCGATCCGGCGGCCTGCGATGCGCAGGGCGGTCAGATGGGCGGTGCTGAGCGCGGGCAGCGGGCGGGCGGGGTCGGCGGTGGCGGGGTCCCAGGCGTCCGCGAGACCGGGGCAGACCAGTAAATAGTCGTCGACCGGGGCGAGCAGCCGGGCCGCGTCGGGGGCACCGGCGAGGTGGGGTCGCACCCGAGTGAGGATACGTTCCAGCAACTGTGCGTCATGGCGCAGGGCAGAGCTCACGGCACGGAGTACCGCGTCCCGGTCGGCGGGCGGGGAGCCGTCCTCGACGGCGGCGACGCCCCACATGGGCGCCTCGACGACCGCGGTGACCGTGCCGTGCCGGTGCGGGTGGTACCAGGTCGACTCGACGGCGGCCTCGGTGATGGCGGCGGCCCGATCACGCGGGCGCGGTGGCGGGATCCGGTAGACGGCGGGTCCGAGGCGCGGCCAGTACAGGGTGTCGTACGGCCCGAGTTCGCGCGGGATGCCGAGGCGGGCGGCGGCGTGGGCGACGCGCCGGGAGAGTCCGGGCAGGTCGCGGGTGAGTTCCACGAAGGCGCCGCCGACGTCGACGCCGTGCAGCGAGCACTGGAAGAAGGGTTTCAGTTCGTCCTGGAGACGGAGCAGCGCACGGGTCTCCGGCAGCGCGGCGGCGGCCGCGCCGTCGGGCAGCCACTCGGGCTGCTCCAGGAAGCCGGGCCGGAAGAAGTTACGGAAGTAGCGGCCGAGGCTGTAGGGGCCGGTCAGCCAGCCCTCGTTGCGGCGCAGGCCGTCGGGGTCGAGGCAGAGCAGCAGGTTCCAGGTGGCGTCGGCGCCGACGGTGAGCCGCGGGTCGGCGAGGACGCGTTCGGCCAGCCGCAGGACGGTGGCGCCGCCGACGGGCTCGTTGGCGTGCGGTCCGGCGACGACGAGGACCTGGCGGGCGCCGCGGCCGACGGAGAGCAGCCACAGGGGCGAGCCCGCGCGCGAGACCCCGACGCGGCGCAGCCGGACGTCCCCGGAACTCCGGACGGCGAGCGCGGCCGCGCGGGCCGCGAGTTCGTCCACGGTCGGGTAGCGGAGGAGGGGCGGCAGGGCACACCTCCCACAGGGCGGCTCCGTCGGTTCACCTGGCGTGTCTGGTGTACGCACAGTGAGTCATGGGCCGGGGGTTCGTCAACACCGCGGTACGCGTGGGGACTTGAGCGGGCTGTGGCAACTCGAGCGCGCTCGAGGGTCCCGTCGGCCCGCCGGGACGCCACGGTTCGACGGGCCGCATGCGGACCGACGGGTCGACGGCCCCGGCAGCGGCAGTCCGGTCCGTTCGGTCGGCGGACGGCCCGACGTGTCCGGAGGTCGGCGGGGCCAGGCCGATCCAGTGACACGGCATGCCGAGCCGGTCCGGCAGGACGCCGGTCAGGGTCGGTCCGGCCGGTCAGCGAGCCAGGCCGCTCAGCGGTCCAAGTCGGTCAGCGGTCCAAGTCGGTCCGGCCGGCCGGCGGAGCGAGCCGGTCGGCGGAGCGAGCCAGTGGGCGGAGCGAGCCGGTCGGCGGAGCAAGCCAGTGGGCGGAGCAAGCCAGTCGGCGGAGCGAGCCGGTCGGCGGAGCAAGCCAGTCGGCGGAGCAAGCCAGTCGGCGGAGCAAGCCGGTCGGCGGAGCGAGCCGGTCGGTGGGTCGGTTCAGTTCACCGAGAGGCGGAACGCCATGCGGCCGAAGGCGACCTGGTCGCCCTCGCGGACCACGGCCGCGCCGATGACACGACGTCCGTTGACCGTGGTGCCGTTGGTGGAGCCGAGGTCGCGCAGCACCCACATCCCGCCCTGGCGGCTGAGTTCGGCGTGCACCCGCGAGACGCTCTCGTGGGTCAGCCTGAGGCCGCTCGCGGGGTCGCGGCCGATGCGCAGCGCGCTCTCGGTGCCGGGGTGCGGCAGCAGCAGTTTGGGCAGCCGCTCGGCCTGCCAGGCTCTGCGCAGCCGGACCGAGAAGCCGGAGACCGCCCCGACGGTGCCGAAGACGGCCCGCGAGAGGCGGCTCTCCCTGGGCAGGTCGGCGGTGAGGACGGCGAGCTCGTCGGAGCGGCGGGCGACAAGAGCCAGCTCCATGCGCCGGATGAACGTGTCGTGCGACAGTCGCCCCATGGCGACGCCGTCACGCAGCACCTTCAGCGCCCGGTCGCGCTCCGCGTCGGACAACCGCGCGGGGTACGTGTTGAACTCGAAAGACGACGTCACGGTGCTGATTCTCGGTCAGCGGGCCCCGGGTGTCCAGAAGACGCGAAAACGCCCGGCCCGCCCGCATGCCGCCAATGGGAGTGTTCCAAAAGCGGATTGATCTCGGGTGGAGCACGATGGACGCGACGGGCTACATCACGGTGAGCAGACGAAGGGGAACCGTTCGTGCAGTTCGAGGTGTGGGCACCGCAGGCCGAACGTGTGACGCTCCAGTGCGACGGCGTCACGTGCGCGTTGGAACGCGATCCGGGGCGGGCGGGGTGGTGGACCGGTGAGGCGGAGGCCGCGGACGGCACGCGGTACGGGTTCGCGGTGGACGACGGACCCGTCCGCCCGGACCCCCGCTCGCGCCGTCAGCCGGACGGCCCGAACGGGCTGAGCGCGGTCGTCGACCAGGCCCGCCACGAGTGGCGTACGCAGTGGTCCGGACGACCGCTGCCGGGCGCGGTCCTGTACGAGCTGCACGTGGGCACGTACACCCCCGAGGGCACGCTGGACGCGGCCGCGGAGCGCCTGGGCCATCTCGCCGAACTCGGCATCACTCACGTCGAGTTGATGCCGTTGTGCGCGTTTCCCGGTCGGCACGGCTGGGGGTACGACGGGGTGTCGCCGTGGGCGGTGCACGAGCCGTACGGCGGCCCCGAGGCGCTGAAGCGGTTCGTCGACCGGGCTCACGCGCTCGGTCTGGGCGTCGTCCTGGACGTGGTGCACAACCACCTCGGCCCGTCCGGCAATTACCTGCCCGAATTCGGCCCGTACTTCACGGAGACGCACCACACGCCGTGGGGCGCCGCCATCAACCTGGACGCGCCCGGCTCGGACGAGGTGCGCGCCTATCTGCTGGGCAGCGCGCTGGCCTGGCTGCGCGACTACCGGCTCGACGGGCTGCGGCTGGACGCGGTGCACGCGCTGGCGGACACGCGCGCGTGCCACTTCCTGGAGGAGCTGTCGACGGCGGTGGACGCCCTCGCGGCGGAGACCGGCCGGCCGCTGTTCCTGATCGCCGAGTCCGACCTGAACGACCCGCGGCTGATCACACCCCGCCGGGCGGGCGGTCTGGGCCTGCATGCGCAGTGGAACGACGACTTCCACCATGCCCTGCACACCGCGCTCACGGGCGAGTCCCAGGGCTACTACGCCGACTTCGCGCGCGCCCCGTTCGCCGCGCTCGCCAAGACCCTCACCGGCGGCTTCTTCCACGACGGCACCTACTCCGGCTTCCGTGGCCGGCGCCACGGCCGCCCGCTGGACCGCACCCGGCTGCCCTCGCACCGGCTCCTCGGGTACACCCAGACCCACGACCAGATCGGCAACCGCGCCCAGGGCGACCGCCTCTCCGCCTCCCTCTCCCCCGGCCTGCTGGCCTGCGCGGCCGCGTTGACGTTGACCGCGCCGTTCACGCCGATGCTCTTCATGGGCGAGGAGTGGGCGGCGGGCACGCCCTGGCAGTACTTCACCGACCACACCGACCCGGAGCTCGCCGAGGCCGTACGGCGGGGCAGGCGGCGGGAGTTCGCGGCGCACGGCTGGGCCGAGGAGGACGTGCCCGACCCGCAGGACCCGGCGACACGCGAGCGCTCGTGCCTGGACTGGTCCGAGCCGGAACGCGAGCCCCACGCGCGCGTGCTGGCCTGGTACCGCGAGCTGATCGCACTGCGGCACGCGACCGCGGACCTCACCGATCCGGATCTGGCCGACATCAAGGTCGCCCACGACGCGCAGGCCCGCTGGCTGGCGTTCCGGCGCGGTGACGTCCGGGTGGCCGTCAACCTCGGCAAGGAGCCGGCCGCGATCCCGCTGGGCCCGCGTCCGGCCCGCGTCCTCGCCACCTGGGATCCGGTGGACGTACCCGGCCGGGACGGGCTGCTGCATGTGCCCGGCGAGTCGTGCGTGGTGCTGGAGCAGGACTGAGGAACCCGGTGGCGGGGCCGCCATCTCCTTCGCCCGGCCTCTCCCCCGTCCCCTCACCGCTCGTCGTCCGTCCCGCCCTCCCCCTCCTCGCGGAACTCCGTCACCCGCTCGAGCAGGATCGCCTCCCAGGCGCGTCCCAGCTGGACCCGTGGGAGGGTGAGCGCCTCGGCGTCCCGTGGGCCGGTGGTGCGGCCGCCGACGCGTTCCGCGAGCCGGATGACGGTGTCGCAGCGGGCGAGCCACAGGCCGCGCAGGCAGGGGCGGGCTCCGTAACCGGCGAGGGTGGCGGCGCGGACGGCGGCGCCGGAGCCGACGGCGAGGGCGAGCCCGGCGATGTCCTCGGCGGGATCCCCGAGGACGGCGCCGGTCCAGTCGAGGACACCGCGCACCCGGCCGTCCGCGCTCACCACGAGGTGCTCGCCCCACAGGGCGTGGTGGACGAGGACGGCGGCGCCGGGCTGGGCGGCGAGCTGGGCCGCGCCGGGCGAGGTGAGCTGGTGGAGGCGGGCCGGGTCGAACTCGTCGGCGCGGGCGAGGCGTTCGGCGGCGGCCACCGCCATCCGGCGCAGCGCCTCCAGGGAGCGCGGGGCGGTGCGCGGCACACCGAGCGCCTCGGCCTGCCGGGGCGGCACCTCGCGCAGCCCTCGGAGCAGTCCGGCGAGGTCGGCCTCGCCGACGGCCGACACGTCGTGCTCCTCGGCGGTGCCGCCGGGCAGCTTGGTGTCGAGGGTGTACACCAGCCCGGGCGACCACTCGCCGTGCGCGACGCTGGTGGGCACGGCGACCGGGACGTGCGGGCGGACGAGGTCGCGCAGCCGCAGTTCGCGGCGGCGGCGCAGACTCGTCTCACGGTCGGTCGCGAGGCGCAGCACGTGGCGGGTGCCGACCCACCAGGTGGAGGCCGAGCCGCCCTCGACGACGGGCCGTACCTCCGGTCCGGAGCCGCTCGCGCCGCCCTCGACGAGGAGCGCGCGGACCAGTCGGCGGACGGTGTCCGCGGTGGGTGTCGGTGCCTGGGTCATGGTCGCGCCGTTGCCGTTCGGATGGATGCCGGGGACTCCTGGAGGCGGGTCAGTCCACTATGACCAGCTCGCGGGTGGTGTCGTTGAGACGGCGGCCGCCGTCCTCGGTGACGGTGACGATGTCCTCGATGCGCACGCCGAACCGGCCCGGCAGGTACACCCCGGGCTCCACGGAGAAGCACATGCCGGGCACCAGGGGCCGCTCCTCGCCCTCGATCATGTACGGCGGCTCGTGGGTGGTGACGCCGATGCCGTGGCCGGTGCGGTGGATGAAGTACTCGCCGTAGCCGGCGTCCTCGATGACCGCGCGGGCGGCCCGGTCGACCTCCTGACAGGCGACGCCCGGCCGGACCGCCCGGAAACCGGCCTCCTGGGCCTCGCGCACGAGATCGTGCACCCGGCGCTCCTCGTCGGTGGGTTCGCCGACGTGCACGGTGCGGGAGGTGTCGGAGCCGTAGCCGTCCTTGAGGCCGCCGAAGTCCAGGACGACCATGTCGCCGCGTTCGATGACCCGGTCGCCGACCTCGTGGTGCGGGTTGGCGCCGTTGGGCCCGGAGGCGACGATGGTGAAGTCGACCTGGGAGTGCCCGTAGCGGCGCAGCAGGGCGGCGAGGTCGGCGCCGACCTCCGACTCCCGGCGCCCGCCGAAGGGAACCTTCCGGATCTCCTCGAACGTTGCGTCTGCGGCCGCTCCCGCGGCCGCCATCAGCTCCAGCTCCGCCGCGTCCTTGACGGCGCGCAGCATCGGCAGGGCCTCGGTGAGCGAGGCGTAGGAGGTGGCGGGCAGGGCCTTCTGGAGGCCCAGCAGGTGCATCGCCCAGGCGTTGTCGCTGATCCCGAACCGGCCGCCCGCGTCGAGAAGGGCGGCGGTGGCCGCGTAGGGGTCCTTGCCGTCGGTCCAGTCCCGCAGGGTGAGCGCCGGGGCGCCGGCCGCCTTCGCGGCGTCGGGGGCCTCCAGCGTCGGCACGACGAGGACGGGGACCCGGCCGGGGGCGAGGACGAGCAGGGTGAGCCGTTCGGTGGCGGCGGTGGGCGCGTAGCCGGTGAGCCATACGAGGTCGGGCCCGGGCGCCACGAGCAGTCCGGCGAGTCCGGCGTCGGCGGCCTCGCGCGCGGCCCGCTCCATGCGGGCCCGGTAGTCGTCGGCGGTGAAGGGCGCGGTGGCGGTGCCGGTCATCCGGGCCTCCCAGAAAGGACGTGGCGACTGACGTGTGACGGACGTGGTGACGCTGACGTGATGGCCACGGGCAGCATCCTGCCCGTACGGCGGGGGTCGCGCGAGCCGGTCGACGCGGGTTTCGGGTGGGTGACCGGCCCGGGTCAGCCGTCCAGGGCCATGCGCAGGCCGAGGAGCAGCAGAACACCGCCGGAGACCTGCTCCAGGCGGCGGCGCGCCCCGGCCCGGGACAGGACTGCCTTCATCCGGCCCACGAACCACACGTACAGCCCGTAGTAGCCGACCTCGTAGACCGCCCAGAGCACGGCGAGCCCCACCATGGCCGGCAGGTGCGGGGCGCCCTCCGGCACGAACTGCGGCAGGAAGGACAGGGCGAAGACGGCCGCCTTCGGGTTGGCGAGGTTCAGCAGCAGCCCGCCCCGGTAGGAGGCCCAGCCGCTCTGCTCGACGCCCTCCCGGCCGCCGTCGCCCCACGCGCCGTCCTCCTCGGTCCTGCGCGCCTGCCGCAGTGCCTGGACGCCGAACCAGACCAGCACGACGGCGCCGACGACACGCAGCACGTCGTACGCCGCCTGGGAGGCGGTCAGCAGCGCCGTCAGGCCGAACGCGGCGACGACGCCCCAGACGAACACGCCGGTCTCGTTGCCGAGCACCGTCAGGAAGCCGGCGCGGCGGCTGCGCAGCGACTGCTTGACGATGAGCACGGTGCTCGGCCCGGGTGAGGCGGCGACGAGGGTGCAGGCGCCCAGGAAGGCCGGGAGGGAGGTCGACATGGCGCTCATGGTGACGCGGCGGGGTCCGCCCTGGCCAGTGGTTTGCCCGGCGGTGGCGACGGCCGGGCGTCGGCGGCTCGACGGTGCGGGCGACCGCGTCGGGACCCGCTCACGTGACGACGCCGGGGATCACCGTCAACCTCCCGTATCCGCCGCTGTGGTGACGTACCGTCAGTTTGATCGCCCTGCCGGGGTGGGCCTCGTCGACCGCCCGGGCGAGGTCCGTCGCCGAGTCGATCCTGGTGCCGCCGAACATCAGCAGGACGTCGCCGCGGACCAGGCCCGCCGTGTAGCCGGGGCCGGGGATGTGGACGGCGACGATCCGGGCGCCCGCCTTCTCCGCGTCCACGGCCTCCAGGCCCAGGGTGGCGTCCGGCGGGCGCGACGACACGGTGGCCGACCCGGACGAACCGTCCGGCGCGGCCGGGCTCGGTCGGCCCGGGGTGGACGCGGCGCCCGGTGCGCCCGGCACGCCCGGCCCCGCCTGCCGCTGGAGCTCGGCCAGTCTGCTCATGCCGATCACGGTCGCCCCCACGGTGCCGAGTCCGACGCCGGACAGGACCAGTACGGTGCCGGCGAACAGGCCGAACAGCAGGGTCGTCAGCCGTCGGCCGCGGCGGCGCGCGGCGTGCGGGCGTCGGCCCTGGCCGCCCGGCCCGGCACCGCCGCCGGGCTCGGAACCGGGCATGGGCTTGGGACGCAACGCTGTCTGTTCCATGGATCGCCTCCGGCTGGTGCTCTACCCGGCGCACCGGCGCACCACGAGCCACGAACGAGTGAGACTGACCTGGCGTCAGAAGCGGTACGCGTCGGCCGCACCACAGGTCATGGGCGGGTGGACAGCGTCTCCACCAGCGTCCGCGCCGCACCCGACGGCGTACCCGCGTACACGAGTTCGATCCGATGGACGACCCGGGGGTAGGTGACCGGGACGGCGGTCGTGCCCGGCACATCGGCCGCCGCCGAGCGGGGCAGCAGGGTGAGGCCGTGGCCGGCGGCCACCAGGGCGGTCAGGACGCGGACGTCGGTGCCGTCGTAGCGCAGGGCGGGGCGGAAGCCGTGGCCGCCGTTCGCGGCCCGCAGCTGGGGCAGCGGCAGCCCGGCGTCGGGGGCGTCCAGCCAGCGCGCGTCGGCGAGGTCGCCGAGGCGCAGGCCGCCGCGCCGGGCCAGGGGGTGGCCGGCGGACAGCAGGACGCTCACCGGCTCCTCGCCGACGCCGTACGTGGTCAGCGGCGCGACGTCGGGCAGCCGGAGCGGGTCGCTGGGCGCGGCCAGACCGTCGACGAGGCCCACGTCGGCCGTGCCGTCGGCGACGGCGGCGCAGACGGCGTCACGGCCGAGCACCCGCAGCGTCACACCGGCGGCCGGGAGCGCGGCGAGGGCGGCCGGGCCGAGGGCGGCCGGCGAGCCGGCCAGGGTCAGCCCGTGCGAGGGCGCCGAGGCGATCCGGACGACGTCCGCGCGGGCCGCGTCCAGGCGCAGCAGCAGCGGTCCCGCGTGTTCGAGCAGCCGCTCACCGACCGTGGTGGGAAGGACGGGCCGACGGGTCAGCAGCGGCGCGCCCAGGTCCTGTTCGAGGGCCGCGATGTGCTGGGAGACGGCGGACTGGGTGTAGCCGAGCTCCCGGGCGGCTTCGGAGAAGGAGGCGAGGCGGGCGACGGTGACATAGGTGCGCAGCAGATGCGGATCCATGCGCCCAGGGTCGCAGCCCCCACATCAGTTCTGCTTATCGAGGGTGCAGGAATCATCGTTGGACGTGAAGTCCGGGCCGCCCCCAGGATGAACGGCATGACCGACACCACAGCTCACATCGCCAAGGTCGCCCTGGTCGGCGACCGCTCCCCGAACGTCGTCTCGCACACCCGCGTCCCGCTCCTGGTGGACGCTCTCGCCGCCCGGGACCGGCTGGTCCTGGACGCCTACTGGATCCCCTCCGAGGAGGCGGAGGCCGAGGGCGCGGTGCGTGGATTCGACGCGGTGTGGGTGGTGCCGGGCAGCCCCTACCGCAGCGAGGCGGGCGTCCTGTCCGCGATCCGCACGGCGCGCGAGGAGGGCATCCCGTTCCTCGGCACCTGCGCCGGCTTCCAGCACGCGCTCCTGGAGTACGCCCGTAACGTCTGCGGGCTGTCGCGGGCGGCCCACGCGGAGAACGACCCCGAGGCGGACGATCCGCTCATCGAGCCCCTGGCCTGCTCGCTCGTGGGCCACGAGGGCGTCGTGACGATCGAGCCGGGGTCGCTCGCCCAGTCCGTGATCGGCTCGGAGCGCACGGTCGAGCGCTACTTCTGCGCCTACGGCCCCTCCCGCCACCTCGACACCCTGCGCGCCGGTGGCCTGCGTTTCTCCGGCCACGACGAGAACGGCCAGGTCCGGATCGCCGAGCTGCCGGACCATCCCTTCTTCCTGGCCTCCCTCTTCCAGCCGGAGCTGTCCGGCGACGGCTCGCGCCCGCACCCGATCGTCCGGGCACTGGCGCGAGCCGCGGTCGAGCACGCCTCCCGCAAGGAGCGTCAGCTGTAGGAGAGCGCGGAGACCGACAGGTGCGACAGGGGCACCGCCGGTGCGAAGTCCGGCCGGAAGCCGTGGGTGCGGCGGGCCAGGTACGCGGACTTGTAGCGGTCGACCTCGCGGTGCCAGTGCAGGATGCCGGCCAGCCAGTTCTGAAGGTCGGCGACATAGTGCCCCATCGCCTCGCGCGCCTCGGGCGAGAGGTCGAAGTCGTCGTAGAGCACCGGCAGTTCGTGCGCGACGACATGCTCGAACTGCTGCATGCGCTGGGTCATCAGGTCATGGACGATGCCGAGCGCGACCGGGTAGTCGCAGCCGAAGAAGTTCTGCACGACGAGGATCGCGTTGTGCATCTCGCCCTCGTACTCGATCTCCTTCTGGTACGAGAAGACGTCGTTGGTGAGGCACGCGTAGTCGACGGCGGCGTTCTCCAGCGAGCGGACGACACCGCTGCGGTAGACCTCCGGTGGCACGGCGGGGCCCTGGCCCATGCGGCACAGGCTCAGCGTGAGGTCGGAGCCGAAGGTGGCGCGGCGCATCTCCAGGTAGTCGACCGGGTCGGGGACACGGTTCTGGAGCTGGTTGGACAGCTCCCACACCCAGCTCTCGGTCATGACGTCGACCGCGTCGCGCAGGGTGCTCCGCCGGTCGGGGGTCATGTCCGCGGTGGTCCGCGCCCACAGGTCGATCAGACCGCGCTCCATGCCGTTGACCGGGACGACGGGTGCCGCCTCGCCGTCGACGGGCATGCAGGCGGACAGCCGGGCCGTGGTCAGGCGGGCGGCGGCCAGGTCGCGACGATTACCGAAGACGAGCGGGTAGTAGTCGTCGCCGTAGGTGCCCCAGGCGAGCCACGCGGCGCTGAGGTCGAGTTCCTCCGCGGTGGCGTCCGGGTCGAGGCCGGCCGAGCACAACGGGAGGTCGTAGGCGGCGAGTTTGTCCTCGTCCCAGACACCCTCCTCCAGGATGCCCATCCGGTGCGACCAGGCCGTCAGACGCGGGCGGCACGCCTCCAGGTGCGGGCTCAACTCCACCTGGAAGGGCATGTGGAAATCGGGCAGCAGCGACGGGCCGACCTTCTGGTACGGCACGTGCGCGTACGCACGCAGCCTCCCCCACTGCCCGAAAGGCGTGGGAGGTGCCCCCATGGCGGCGGCCGAGGCGAGCAGCGCGCCGACGTCGGCGGCGGAGGTGCCGGGGCCGGTCAGCTTCTGCCAGGGCGCCTCTGAGGTGGCGCCCTTGTTCATGTAGCGGCTGGAGCGCATGTGCCATTCGTGGCCGCCGGACTGCCAGTCCTGTAGGCCCTTGGTGTAGGCGGCGACCGCGAGGACCTCGTCGGGCGTGAGGCCCTTCTCCAGGGCCGCCGCGGGCACTTCGGTGAACGCGGTGTGCTCGAACTGGTGGAGGCGGGAGGTGAGGATGTCGTTGACGGTGTCGGCGGCCTCCTGGGTGGTGCAGCCGAAGAACGTCTCCAAAACGAGCACGCCGTTGCTGTTCTCGCCCTCGTCCTCCACCTCGCGCTGGTAGGAGAACAGGTCGTTGCGCAGGTGCACGGCGTCGGAGAAGGTCTCCATCAGCACCCTGAGCGGCCTCGACCCGGCGACGGCGGCCGGGACTTCGGCGGTCGCGTACTCCACGAGCCCCGCCGACCAGGGCGCTCCGCCCACCTTGCGCCGCATCTCGATGTACTCGACGGGGTTGGCGATCCGCCCCTCGTCGATGTTGGACAGCTCCCACATCGACTCGTTGAGCAGGTGCTCCGTCGCGACGGCGAAACGGCGTCGCCAGTCCTGCGACATGTCCGGCACCGTGCGCGCCCACAGGTCGGCGAGGCCCGCCTCGACCGGGTTCCGCGGTTCGGGCACGGGCGTCGACAGGTCCAGCGGCATGAACAGCGGCAGCCGGTCCAGGTGTGCCTTGCCGGCGGCACGGTCCGGGGTGCGCTTGAACATGTCGAGAAAGTGATCGTCGAAGAAGAACACCCACACGTACCAGTCGGTGATCAGCGACAGCGCGGGACCGTCGCAGTCGGGGTGGGTGTAGGCGCAGAGCAGGCCGTAGTCGTGCGCCTCCAGGTCGACCTGCTCCCAGATCCCGGACCCCTCCAGCATGCCCATGTCGCGCGCCCACTGCGTCGAGTGCGCCCGCGCCTCCTCGACGTGCGGGTTCAGGCGCGCGGGGTGCGGCATGTAGAAGTGCGGGAGTTCGAACGGTTGCGTCATGGCCGGGCCCTACCCGGGGGTCCGCGCCGCCATCCCCGGGGCGACACATGATCACACCATCGCGTGAATCGGGCGGGAAGCCGTGAACCGTACGGGACTTGGCGTATCCGTCCGCGCGGCCCCCGCGCCACCTGCCCGGACGTCGTCGCGCGGCGCCGTTGACGCGGGGCGGGCCGCGGCGGGCGCTCCGGTCGCGGGCGTCAGTCCCGTACCTGGATCAGCGCGTGCGTTCCTCCGGTGCGCCAGCGCTGCCCCTCGGCGGCGACCAGGGCAGCCTCGGTGCCGGCGTCGAGGCCGGTGATCACGTCGGACTTCAGGGTGCGCAGAGCCGCGACCGGGCCGGGGAAGTAGGCGGTGACATCGGCGAACGGGGTGGTCGGGTTCCAGCGGCTGTCGCCCACCAGACGACGGTAGTTGAGGTCGCCCTTCACGATCGTCAGGGAGGCCGCCGCGAACTCGGCCCGCAGGTCGTCCGGCATCGCGGCGTAGGGCAGCGGGGCGGCGGAGAAGGGATGGGCGCGCACCGCGAGGGTGCCGTCGGCCATGGCCGCCCAGAGTCGCCGCCCGTGGCCGGCGGCCGCTCCCGGCGCGGCCGTCAGCTTCCTGAGCGCGTCGACGACATCGGCCGTGGTGGCGTCGGAGACGTAGTACGGGTACGGCTTGACGTGCAGCACGACGCGACCGCACCGCCCGTGCGCGAGAAGATGTGCGGCCAGGAGCAGATCGGGGATGAGCTCCCGGCCCGCGTTGTCGGCGACCAGGCACAGGGTGCCGGTGCCAGTGCCTGTGCCTGTGCCTGTGCCGACGCCTGTGGCTGTGGCTGTGCCGACGCCTGTATCGATACTGGTACCGGTTTCGGAACCTGTTTCCGTACCGGCCTCCGTATACGTATCCGCATCCGCAGTCGGCAGCAGCGACCACAGCGTCTCGCTGTCGTCGGCGACCAACCCGGATACGGCGGCCCGCTTCTCCGCCTCGACGTCGGACAGCCGGAAGCCGAGGTCGGCGCGGTTGCCCCAGAGGGAGCCGTGCAGGAGGGCGCGGGCCCGCTCGTCGACCGGGCGGCCCTCGAGGGTGTCGAGCGCGGTCAACTCCTCGTCGGTCTCGGTTGCTTCGAGTTCGGCGAGCTTGAAGGGGCGGAACGGGTCGATGCCCTGCCAGGGGCCGGGCCCGAAGTAGCCGACCGCATCGAGGAGTTGACGGTAGAAGTAACTCTCCGACCACAGCCAGGGCACGTCGAACCAGGATCGGCCGGCGTACGCGTCGAGACCCCAGGTCCGCCACCGGTCCCGGTCGGGCGCGCCGGCGGAAAGCGGTTCGATCACGCCCTTGGTGCAGTTGTCCAGCAGCGCGTCCAGACTCCGGTGAATGTCGGGACCGTAGGGGAACGCCTCCCGCACCTGCTGGATGATCGCCGGATGCCGTTCGGCCAGGACGCTGTGAGGGAACGAGCCGGGCTCGTCGCCGAGGATCACGGGCGGCGCGGGGGTGTCGGACATGCGGCTCACCGTATCCCGGGGGCGCACCGCTCGGGCCGACCGTCACCCGCGCCACGGCTGCGCCGCCCGAGCCCCTCGCATCAGGCACCAAGGACCGAGCACCAAGCGCCAAGAACTAGGGGCCAAGGGCCAAGGGCCAAGGGCCAAGGGCCAAGGGCCAAGGGCCAAGGGCCAAGGGCCAAGGGCCAAGGATTGCGCACCCGCGCGCCCCTCACACCACCGCCATGATCTCCCGCTCCAGGCGTGCCGCGAGGCTGAGATAGCGCGGTCGGCGCGGTACCGGTACCAGGCCGCGGATGAGGACGTGCCACATCTCGGCCATCCGGCGGGGCAGCCGGCCCGCGGGTTCGCGGGAGCGGCCGACGACTCGGGTGCCGACGAAGAAGCAGACCAGGGAGTGCGCCACGGCGTCGACGTCGACGTCCGGATGGATGTCGGACTCCTTGAGCGCGCCGCCGAGCCGCCGGGAGATCAGGTCCAGCAACTCCACGAAGGGATGCGACAAGGGCGGTCGGACCGCCACTCCCCCCGTGGCGAGCCGCAGGCCGGCCCGGGTGATCGGGCCTTCGACCGACAGCCGCGTCAGGGCGAACGTCAGGCGCATCAGGGCTTCGAGCGAGGCGTAGCCCCGGTCGTCGATCTCGCCGGCGATCCGGCGTGAGGCCGAGGACTGCAACTCCATGATGGCGTGGGCCAGATCCTCCTTCGCCGCGAAGTGGAAGTAGAGGGCGCCCTTGGTGACATGGGCGTGCGCGACGATGTCACTGAGGCTTGTCGACTCGTAGCCGTGCCGGTCGAACAGGTCGGCGGCGGCCGTGATGATCGTCGTGCGGGTCTGTTCGGCGCGTAACTGCCTCGCCATCGACTGGTACTCTCCCGGGCCGGTAACGAACGGGTCATGCCGTTTTTTCTTACCCCCCGTACACAATAGCTCACGGTAAGACTGTATTGGCCATGGGAGTGAAGACCGCCGACGGCCCCTACGCTCACCCGACTTGTGCGCCACGGCTGGCCCGCTACCGGAAGCCTCCCACAGAGAACGTACCGGAGGCATAATCGAGACGGAATCAAAAGAGACGGGGTGCGCGGTTTCCGCTTGTGAGCCTCTCAAGGACAGGATGCCGGAACACTCGACCGACACGTGTAACCGCATACCGAGGTTCCCACGGCACCCTCCAGAGCACACCTTTCGGGCGGCTTCTCTGTGCGAGGCAACCGGTTTGTTTTTCGCAGAAACGGCTGGAAACGCACAGGCAACTCGTCGCCGCTGCTGGGCACTTACCGAAAGCACCGGAGCCCACGCCACGGCCTCGCACGGAAACAGGCAGAAAGAGGCTTCGCCGGAAACAGGCAGAAACAGGCAGAGGGCGGGCCGGCCGGTGTCCATCCACACCGGCCGGCCCGCCCGTTCGTCGCAAGCGGCGAGCAGCGAGTTTCCTCAGAAGGTCAGCTGCCAGCTGTTGAGCTTGCCGGTGTCCTGCGCGGCGGTGTCCTGGACGCGCAGCTTCCAGGTGCCGTTGGCGGTCTCGCCGGAAGCGTTCACCGAGTAGGTGGCGCTGACGTTGTCGGCGGAGTCCGAGGAGCTGGCCGCCTTCAGCCGGTAGGCGGTGCCGTCGGGCGCGACGAGGTCGATCACCAGGTCGCCGCGGTAGGTGTGGGTGATGTCGACGCCGACCTGAAGGGCGGTCGGGGCGTTGCCCGTGCGGCCGCTGACGGCGATCGAGGACTCGATGGCGGAACCGTTGTCCGGGATCGGGACCGCGGTCGTGTTGGAGAAGGTGGTGCCCCCCGTGGAGCCGCCGGAGCCGCTCACCGCCTGCACCGTCCTGGCCGCGTCCGCCAGACCCGCGCCGCAGCCACCGGAGCAGGCTCCGGGCAGGGCACGGGCGTTGTTCTTGATGGCCGTCTCGATCTGCGCGGGGGTCAGCGCGGAGTTCGCCGACTTGACCAGCGCGACCAGGCCCGCGATGTGCGGGGTGGCCATGCTGGTGCCCTGGTAGTAGGCGTACGACTCGCTCGACGGCGTCTTGGTCCCGGAGTTCAGGGTGGACAGGATGCCGTTCGCGGTGCCGGTGCTGGTCTGGCCGCCGGGCGCCGAGATGTCCACGAGGGAGCCGTAGTTGGAGTAGGACGCCTTGGCGCCGGTGCGGTTGGTCGCCGCGACCGAGATGACGTTGTTGCAGTTGCCCGGCGAGTGGTTCGCGACGTTGTCGCTCTCGTTGCCGGCGGCCACCACGACGGTCGTACCCCGGTTCACGGCGGCGGTGATCGCGCTCTGGGTCGCCGAGGTGCAGGCCCCGTCGCCGCCCAGACTCATGTTGATGACCTTGGCGACGTTGGAGTTGGCGGGAACACCGGAAACGGTACCGCCGGACGCCCAGGTGATCGCGTCGATGATGTCGGAGTCGTAGCCCCCGCACTTGCCGAGCACCCGGACCGGCGAGATCTTCGCGCCGTACGCGATGCCCGCGACACCCTTGTTGTTGTTCGTGACGGCGGCGATGGTGCCGGCCACGTGGGTGCCGTGCCAGGAGGAGTTGCCGGCAGGAATGCCGGAGCCGCACTCGTTGGCGGCGTAGTAGTCGCCCGGGTCGGCCGGGTTGCTGTCGCGGCCGTCGCCGTCGACGGAGACCGCGGTGTCGGCGATGAAGTCGTAGCCGCCGACGATGTTCGCGGCGAGGTCGGTGTGCGCGACGTAACCGGTGTCGATGACGGCGACGGTGACACCGGTGCCCGTCGAAGTGGCCCAGGCGCCCGGCACGTTCATACCGGCGGTGGACTCGAAGAGGTCCCACTGCTTGGTGTACTCGGTGTCGTTCGGGTCGGCCTTCGGCTTGTTCAGCCGGTCCGGGACGACGTAGGCGACCTGCGGGTCCGCCCGGTACTGGGCGACGACGTCGGCGACATCCGCCTTCGTGAGGTCGTCACCCAGGTCGACCAGGGCGGCGCCGGTGCCGAGACGGCGCTGGAAGTCGACGTCCTCGCCGGTCTTCTCGCCCTTGGCAGCGGCGTCGGCCTCGGCGGCCGGGTTCGACCTGGCCTCGGCGGCACCGGACTTGTAACCGACGATGAGTCGCTCGGCCGGGGTGCCGGGCGCGGCCTCGGTCTGGGCGGCGGGGACGGCGGAACCCTGGGAAACGGTTTCCTGGGCGGCGACGGCCGAAGCGGTCGACGCGGCGGTGAGCAGGGCCGCGGAGGCCGCGGCGACGGATATCAGCTTCCGTCTCAGGGCGGGTGAGGTGCGCAAGGGCGTGCCTTTCGTAACCGACTCCGGACAGGGCGGAGCGGCGGTCGATTCGCTTCGGCGGGGAAGCGGCGGGGGGTGCATCGAAGAGCAGCGCGAAAGGCCGGCCAGGCGCGGGAACCGACCCCGTCGGGGTTACCTGTGGGTCGGCTGTGCAGGAACGATAGGCAAAGGATCAGTCATCCGGATACAGGGGAAACCCTCGATCCGGCCAAAAACCCACCCTCGACGACCACTATCGGTCAGCGAACGCCCGATTTGATCGTGTCCGGGCGGCGCGGCAGCCCCCGGGCGGCGCACTGAACGCGCCGGACCGGATTCCCGTACTCACAACAGACCGTTCCCGCGCCGGCCGAGGAGACGTCCCCGATGCCCCGCACGACCGCACATCGCACCGCAGCTCTGGCGGCCGCCGCCGTGAGCCCGCTCCTGCTGGGCCTGTGGGCCGCCGGACCGGCCCAGGCGCACGGCGCCCCCACGGATCCGGTCAGCCGGGTGTACGCCTGCTCCCCCGAAGGCGGAGCCGACGCGAGGACCGCGGCCTGCCGGGCGGCCATCGACGCCAACGGCACCTCTTTCGCCGCGTGGGACAACCTGCGGGTGGCGAACGTGAACGGCCGCGACCGGCAGGCCATTCCCGACGGACAGCTGTGCAGCGGTGGCCTGTCCGCGTACAAGGGGCTCGACCTCGCCCGCGCCGACTGGCCGTCGACCCGGCTCACCCCGGGCGGGACACTGCGCATGACGTATGCCTCGACGATCGCGCACACCGGCACGTTCAAGCTGTATCTGACGAAGCCGGGGTACGACCCGTCGAAGCCGCTCACCTGGTCCGACCTGCCGACGAGTCCGTTCGCCGAGGTCAAGGACCCGGCGCTGACGGACGGCGCCTACCACCTCACGGCGAAGCTGCCCGCCGACCGGACGGGACGTCAGATGCTCTACACGATCTGGCAGAACAGCAGCACGCCGGACACGTACTACTCATGCTCGGACGTGGTGTTCCCGGAAGCGGTTTCACAAAGCAAGCCGGAGAGCAGCCCGACGGCGAAGGCGCCCGCTTCGGCCACGCCCGTGGCGTCCGCGAGCACGACGCCCGGCTCGCCGTCCGCCGCTCCGTCGGTGTCGACCGCGTCCGGCGCCACACCCGCCCAGGCCGCCGCGGCCAGTCCCGAGACCACCCCGGTGGCGTCCGCCACCGGGTCCGGCTCCGGGCCGTCCGCGCCGATGCTGGCGGGCGGCGCCGCTGCGGTGTTGGTGCTCACCGGCGGCGCCGCCCTCGTCGTGCGCCTGCGTCGACGCTGAACTCCGTTACTCCGGTGCCCGGTTGTGCGTCGGCCGATCAGTCGCACGGACGGTGTTCGGTTGACGTGACGGTGTTCAGTTGACGGTGACGGCCGCGCCCGCGTCGGTCACCGGGGCGTACTTGGCGGTGAAGTAGCCGTTCGCGAAGCAGAGCGAAGAGCCGGACGACTTGGTGAACTGCTGGCTGGTGAAGGTGATGCTGTTGTCGGCGTTGCTCGCCACGCCGGTCAGGCTGGGCGCCTGGTAGACGCAGTTGATGCTGCCCAGCAGGGTGCGCAGCACGACCGTGGTCTGGATGGTGGAGCCGCTCGGCGGGGTCACGGTGACGGTGCCGTCCGAGGCCACGCTCGTGGTGTAGGACAGGTTGTTGACCGTGATGCTGGTGACGCCGAGCACGCCGACGACGTTCGCGGTGCAGTTGCTGAAGGTGTGCGCGGTGAGCGACTCGGTGGCGGTGCCGGGCGCGGTGGGGTTGTCGGTGACGGTGGCGCTGAACCCGGACGTGGCACAGGAGACGCCGCTGGTGCCGGTCGCGCTGGAGTACAGCGTGGCGGCCGTGCCGCTGGCGAGGGAGGCGTTGAGGACGTCACCGACGGCGACGTCGCCGTTGGCGGTCGTCAGCACCGCGCCGGCCGCGGAGGCCGGGGTGACGGCGGTGAGCGAGAGGGCGGCGACAGTACCTGCGAGGGCGAGGAGGGAGCGGGTGCGCATGCGGGTGCCTCTTTCTCAAGTGGGGCTTTATTCGGGGGGGGGGGGGGGTCGGTGGGGGGTGAACCGGCGCGTCGCTTGTCGCAACAGGAGGGGACGCTGATCGGCGTCCGCCGTCGCCGGCCCGTGACGCCTTCTCCGTACGTGACGGACCGGCAACGGCGGCCGGCCGGTGACCGACCGAAGGCACTGGCGAGTGACTCCGGCCGGGCCGGGCGGGGAGGGGCGACCGGTCGCGGCCCGCAGGGGGAAGCGGCCGTACCGGTGCCGTAATGGGATCGAGCTCGGGACCGAGTGGCCCGTACTGGCTGAAAAGCGTCCGGGAGCGCGGCGATGTCGCCACGCTGCGGATCCGGCGCCACGGATCCCGGCTGAGCCAGGGAGAGTTGTAGACCTGATGGTCTGTCAACGTCAAGGCTCTGAAACAAAGTTGATTGCCCGACAGATATATGCGAAAGCCCGTCGGGGCATGTGACCCACAGGCGGCACATAATGAACACTCTTTTTCCACATCTCCCTTGACCGGTTGGTGTAACCATCGGTAACTTCCTCGACGGCTACTGCTGCGTAACCAGAAAGCCCTTGCGGTTTCCGGGAGTCGCGAGGAGGCGTGCGCGGCAGCCGCTGTCCGCGCCAGGACAACGTGCCACTGAAGCCCAACCCGCATGACTAAGCGCATGGGAGCAGACATGGCCTCGTCCCCGGACGTCACTTCGTCCGCCGACAACACCCCTGAGAACCCCGAAAGCGGTTCCGCAACGAGACGCGGCCGGGTCCGGCTGCGCCGGGCCGCCGTCATGGCGGTGCCCGCCACCTTCGTCGCCGCGGGGCTCGCGGTCCTCACCGCGCAGGGCGCCCTGGGCGTGCAGTTCGCGATCTCCGGCATGCCGTTCGTGGTCACCGCCGACAGGCTCGACGGTGAGGGCTTCGCGCAGTTCGGCGGCCTGGACAACATGATCGAGAACAGCCCCAACCAGGGCGACACCGGCGGTCAGGTCCTGGTCGTCACCTCGGTCGTGAAGAACGGCAAGATCACCAACATGTGCCAGAGCGTCGACCTCGGCGGCATCCAGCTCATCCTCAGGGCCGGCGGCGGGTCCACCCCGGTGAGCGTGAAGAACCTGGCCATCGACTCCGACGAGATCTCGGGCGACGCCGAGTTCAACAACATCGAGATCGGCCGCGACTCCAGCACCTTCGACAAGGTCCCGATCCAGGGCCCCGCGGGTGTCTACGGCCAGCAGGCGGACACGGTCGTCATCAAGGACCTGTACCAGCACAACTACGCAGCCACCGCTGCCGTCTTCAAGCTTCCCGGACTGAAGATGAGCTTCTCGAGCGAGGGCTGCAAGTAATGACCTTCACCCAGTGGCGGGACCGCTTCCGCGGGTGGAGAGGCCACCGGCCCTTCGCGGGCGGCGTGCTGCTCGTCCTGGGCGGCGCCGAGATCCTGGTGACCATGAAGGCACCGCTCCCGGTGATCCTTCATGTGGGTATGCAGGGCCTGGCGGGTTACCTCCTGCCCACCCTGATGGTGCTCTGCGGTCTGCTGATCATCTTCAACCCGACCCAGCGGCTGTTCTACTCGATCATCGCCATCCTGCTCTCCCTGGGCACCTGGCTCACCTCCAACATCGGCGGCTTCGTCATCGGCCTCCTGATGGGTGCCGTGGGCAGCAGCCTGTCCTTCGGCTGGCTGCCCGACCAGGAACCGCGCCAGAGCCGCCGACAGCGGGGCAAGGAGACGCGGACGGCCGAGTCCGTCCGGCAGGACGGCCCGCTGCCCGGAGCGGGGGAACCCGCCTGACCCGCGGACGCTCGCGGACCCGACGCGCGGACGGGACACACGGCCGTACGTCACTTCACCGGCGGGGCCGGCACGACCTGCGTACAGCAGGCCGCGCCCGGCCCCGCCGGTTTCGTCACCCCGCCACCGCACGTCATTCGAACAGGTGACTTGGGAACTTCTTTGCCGTCGCAGCGAGTTCAGCGGAAGATCACTGCGATGGGTTCGAGGCAATGGGTTCGGCGTGAAGGAGCGACAGCGGCATGGTGTTCAAACGGCTGCTCGGGGCGATCGGCGTAGGCGGCCCCTCGGTGGACACGGTGCTCGACGGCGAGGGGGTGCTGCCCGGTGGGGCACTGTCGGGTCAGGTCCGGCTGCGGGGCGGCGGCGCGGCCGTGGAGATCGAGGAGATCTGTCTGGAGCTGCTGGCACGCGTCGAGGCGGAGCACGAGGAGGGCGAGAGCGAGGGCACCGTCGCCTTCGATCGGTATGTCGTCGGTGGCGGCTTCCGGCTCGGCGCGAACGAGGAACGCAGTGTGCCGTTCTCGGTCACGGTGCCCTGGGAGACACCGGTCACCGAACTGTACGGGCAGCCGCTGGGCGTCGTCCTGGGCGTGCGCACCGAGCTCGCGGTGGCCGACGCCCGCGACCGGGGCGATCTCGACCCGCTCACCGTCCGCCCACTGCCCGTGCAGGAGGCGGTCCTCGAAGCGCTCGGGCAGCTCGCGTTCGGCTTCCGCTCCGCCGACCTGGAGCACGGCCGTATCGGGGGCACGGGACAACGGCTGCCGTTCTACCAGGAGATCGAGCTCACCCCTCCCCCGCGGTACGCGCACGCGGTGACCGAGATCGAGCTGACCTTCCTCGCCACCGCGTCCGGCCTGGAGGTCGTGCTGGAGGCCGACAAGCGCGGCGGCCCGCTCACCCCCGGCCACGACGCGCTGACCCGCTTCACCGTGCGCCACGAGGACGTGCCCGTCCTCGACTGGAACAGCGAGGTCGACGGCTGGATCCGCCGGCTGACCGAGCACCGGGAGGCGTACGACGCGCAGGCGTACGTCCACTCCGCGCCGCACGCCGACCACCTGGCCGGCCACGTCGCCGTCCACGGCTCCGGGCCCGGCGTGAGTACGGCGGTCGCCGCGGGTGCGGCGGGGGCGGCCGTGGGGGTCGTCGGCGGCATGGTGGCGGCCGAAGCGGTCGACGAGATCGGTGACTTCTTCGAGGGAGAGGAAGAAGACGAAGCGGAGGAGAGCGAGGAGGTCCAGGAGGACTAGGAGCGCGGGAAGAGAGCGCGAAGAGCCGCAGGAGAACCGGGGACGAGGGCTGGGCCTGCGTTTCGGCCCTCGGGGCCTTCGGTGTGCCGTCGCGAAAGGCCCCGCCGGGGCGGTCACGGTCTGCGCCGGGTTCGCGGTGACGTTCGCCGTGCCGTTCGCGGGAGCGGTCACCTCGCCGTGCTCCGTCCCCAAGGTCCAGCCGGCGCGGAAACGCACCTTCCGGCCCAACCGTCGTTCATAAGTGGGAGGTTGGGACGCATGGACAGCGACGCAATGGACAGCGGTGAAATGACCGGCGCCGAAACCAGGCCCGAGAACGACGCCGTCGACACCGGGACCGCGCACTCCGCTCGGATCTACGACTACATCATCGGCGGCAAGGACCACTTCCCTGCGGACCGCGAGGCCGGGGACGCGATGGTCCGGGAGTGGCCCGCGCTTCCCGTCCACATGCGGGCCAACCGCGACTTCATGAACCGCGCCGTGCGCCACCTCGCCCGGGAGGCCGGGATACGCCAGTTCCTCGACATCGGCAGCGGCATCCCCACCTCTCCCAACATCCACGAGATCGCCCAGGCGGCGGCCCCCGGCTCCCGGGTGGTCTACGTCGACAACGACCCCCTCGTCCTGGACCTGTCCCGGAACCTGATGAGCAGCACGCCCGAGGGCCGCACGGCCTACCTGGAGGCCGACATGCGCGACCCGGCGGGCATCCTGGCCGCGCCGGAGTTCCGTACGGCACTGGATCCGGACCGGCCCGTCGCCCTCACCGTGATCGTCCACTTCCTGCTCGACGAGCACGACGCCGTCGGCATCGTCCGCCGCCTGCTCGACCCGTTGCCCTCGGGCAGCCACCTGGCGATGTCCATCGGCACCGCGGACTTCGCGCCCGAGGAGGTCGGCCGCGTCGCCCGTGAGTACGCGGCCCGCGGCATGCCGATGCGGCTGCGCACCCGGGCGGAGGCGGCGGAGTTCTTCACCGGCCTCGACCTGGTCGACCCCGGGATCGTCCAGGTCCACCACTGGCGTCCCGACGGCACCGGCACAGAGGTCGTCCGTGACGCGGACATCGCGATGTACGGGGCGGTGGCCCGCAAGCCCTGAACCACACCGACCGATTGACGATCAGTCAATTCAGCTGCGGATATGCTCCCTCCCGTGCGAGCCGCCCCGTCCCGGATCACAATGCGGCAGCAGCACCTCACCCCATGTGGTTGCTCACTTGACTACCAGCGGTCACACACGGTTGGCTCCGAGCCAACGAATGCCTCTCGCCGGTGCACACCCCCTCGCTCCGGCGGCGCTCGCCCCGTCCTCCCTGCTCTGCCGCACAGCGAGGTGCAGCCCCCCATGAACACTCCCCTCCCCGCTCCCTCCGCTCCCGTTCCCCTCGGATCCGCACGCCTCACCGCCCTTGCCGCGGCCTGCTGTCTCCTCCTGCTGACCGGCTGCTCCGGCACCACGTCGTCCGGCTCGGACATGGACACGGCGGGCGGCTCGGGCGACCGGATCAAGATCACCCTGGTCACCCACGGCGCCGAAGGCGACGACTTCTGGGAACTGGTGCGCAAGGGCGCCGAGGCCGCGGCCGCCAAGGACGGCGTCGACCTGACCTATGCCAGCGACTCCGACGCCGCCGGACAGGCCGAGCTGGTCCGGAACGCGGTCAGCGACCGGGTCGACGGCATCGCGGTGACCCTCGCCAAACCACAGGCCATGAAGGACCCGGTGGCCCGGGCCAAGGCGGCCGGCATACCCGTGGTCGGACTCAACTCGGGTATCGACGCCTGGCGTTCGGCCGGCCTTCTGGAGTACTTCGGCCAGGACGAGAGCGTCGCGGGCCGCGCCGTCGGCGACAGACTCGACGGCCTCGGCGCGAAGCACGCCCTGTGCGTCATCCACGAACGGGGCAACATCGCCCTGGAGGCGCGCTGCGCGGGCGTGAAGAAGACGTTCACCGGCGAGACCGAGATGCTCTACGTCGACGGAACGGACATGGACGCCATGACCGCCACCGTGGCGGCTCGCCTGCGGCAGGAACCCGACATCGACGAAGTCATCGCCAACGGGGCGCAGTTCGCGCTCGCCGCGGTGCAGGCGACCGAGAAGGCCGGCAGCAAGGCCAAGGTCGCCACCTTCGACCTCAACAAGGACCTGGTCACGGCCGTCCGTGACGGCAGCGTGCAGTTCGCGGTGGATCAACAGCCCTATCTTCAGGGCTACTTGGCCGTCGACGGGCTCTGGCTGTACAAGACCAACGGCAACCTCAGCGGCGGCGGTGTGTCGCCCGTACTGACGGGCCCGGCCTTCGTCACGAAGACCAACGTCGCCCAAGTCGCCCGCTTCGCCGCCGCCGGCACCCGCTGACCGGACCGCTCCCCCTCTCCCCCGCTCCTCCTCCCCCTCCCCCCCGCTGATCGCTCTAGGACGACTATGTCTCCACGGACAGGTGCCCGGCGCCGACGTCTCGGCTCCATACGTCTCTCCCTGATCCTGCTGGCCCTGGTGCCCAGCGTCACCCTCGCCGCCATGTGGGGTGTGACGACGACCCAGATGTTCGCGGAGGGGCTGCGGCTGCGCGCACAGACCGAACTGAGCCGGTCGACCGGTGCCATGGGCACCGAGGCGACGCTCATGCTCCAGCAGGAACGCAGCCTGTCCGCCGTGTGGCTGGCCTCGCGGCCCGCCGGTTCCCGGGCCGCGCTGGAGGCACAGCGCGAGAAGACGGACGCGGCGGTCGCCAAGCTCGTCGCCCGGTCGGACGACATCCAGCAGGCGTCCGACCGCGTCAGGGACCGCATGTACTCGGTCGTCGCCTCCGTGGGCAGCCTGGAGTACTACCGGGGCCAGGTGGACGACCCCGTCGACATCACCGCCGCTCAGGCACTGGACCAGTACACGTCGATCATCGACGACCAGATCCACGCCTTCCAGGAGCTGTCCCAGGTCGACGACGGCGACCTCACCTCACAGGCCGGACCGCTCGTCGCCCTGGAGCACGCGGCCGAACTGGTCTCCGAGGAGGACCTCCAGCTCACGCTCGCCGGGCCCCGCCAGCGGATGGACGAGAAGACGTGGGCGGAGTTCGCCCAGTTGGTGAACACCCGGCGCTGGCTCGTGCAGGACCAGATCGTCCCCTCGCTCACCGGCACCGCGAAGACGCAGACCGAGAAGATCCTGACGAGCTACCAGTGGCAGATCCTGGAGTCCGTCGAGGACAAGGTGCTCGCGGCCCGCGCGAAACAGAGCGAAAACGGTGACATCGCGTTGCCGGACGTGCAGAAGCAGTGGCGTGCCGCGCTCATCGAGGTCTCCGACCAGTACTCGGGACTGATCCGGCTACAGACCACGGCGCTGCTCCAGCACAGCGCGGACGAGGCGCGCGAGCTGCTCATCACCGCCGCCTCGCTCAGCGCCGGCGGTCTCGTCGCCCTGCTGCTGTGCGTCGGCATGTCCTGGCGCATCACCCGCTCGCTGTCCCGGCGGCTGCACGGGCTGCGGATGGCCACGCTGAGCCTGGCGCACGAACGGCTCCCGGACGTCGTGGCCCGGCTGGACCGGGGCGAGACGGTCGACGTGGAGTCGGCGACCCCTCCGCTGGACTACGGCGGCGACGAACTCGGCCAGGTGGCCGCGGCGTTCAACACGGCGCAGCGCACCGCCGTGCACACCGCGGTCGAACTCGCCGACACCCGGCGCGGCTTCCAGAAGGTCATCCTGGGCATCGCCCGGCAGAGCCAGAACCTGGTCAACCTCCAGCTCAGCAAGCTCGACGCACTGGAGCGGCGGCACCAGGACCCGGACGTCCTCAACGGACTCTACGAACTGGACTCCACAGCAAGCCAGTTGCGGCGTTACGAGGAGAACCTCGTCATCATCAGCGGCGGCCGGCCAGGACGCAGCTGGACGGAGCCGGTTGCGCTGATCGACATCCTGCGCAGCGCCGTCGGGGAGGTCGCCGAGTACCGACGGGCCGAGGTGCACACCGAGGAGGATGTGTACATCGCGCCACCCGCCGTGGCGGACGTGATCCATCTGCTCGCCGAGCTCATCGACAACGCGACGTCCTACTCGCCGGCGCCCAGCCCGGTCGGTGTACGGGCCGCGCTGGTGGCCAGGGGCTTGGCCATCGAGGTCGAGGACCGCGGCCTCGGCATGTCCGAGGAGGACTACGCCTCGTTCAACGCGCAGTTGGCGGTCCCGCCCCAGTTCGACGTGGTGGCGCTCGCCGACGACCTGCGGCTGGGCATGTTCGTGATCGCCCGGCTGGCGACCCGGCACGGCATCGCCGTCACCCTGCGCTCGTCACCGTACGGCGGGACCACGGCGATCGTGCTGGTCCCGCACGACATCGTGGTCCGCGAGTGCCCCGGCCCATCGGTCCCGACCGCGGAGGACTCCAGCGAGCCGGCGACCGCCGGTTCCCCCTCCGCGGAGAGGGACCTCCCGTCACCCGTGCGGGACACACCGGACGCGGCGCGGGAGCACAGCAGGTCGGGCACCGAAGCGGCCGCGTCTCCCTTGCCCGCAGGGGACGCCTCGGCTCCGGCGCCCACCTCGTCGTCCCCGTCGGCCAGCAGCTGGGACCCGGCACTCAGCCGACCGGCCTCACGGGACCCCGCGCCCGACTCGGCCGACTCCCCGCCCTCGACGGACATCGCGTCCTCGACGAGCGACTCGTCCCTCCCGACGGACGTGACGGCCCCGGCCCGGACGTCCGTCACCTCGGCTGGTGCGTCCGTCACCTCGGCTGGTGCGTCCGGCGCCGCGTCCGGTGCGTCCGGCGCCGCGTCCGATGCATCCGTCGCCGCGTCCGATGCATCCGTCGCCGCGTCCGATGCATCCGTCGCCGGGTCCGGTACTCCAGGCGCCGCGTCCAGTGCGCCAGGCGCCGCAGCCGATGCGCCAGGCGTCGCGGGTGGTGGGGACCTGCGGTCGAGCCGGGTGACGACCGGCGCAGCCCGGGCACCGGGTACGGCCGCTCGGCCCGGAGGTCTCACGCCGTTGCCCCGCAGGGTCCCGCAGACCAGCCTCGCCACCGAGTTGCGCGAGGATTCCGCCTCCGCTGAGGCCGTCGAGGAAGACGGTTACCCGGACGACTTCACCGCGGAGCGCGCCGCCTCTTCCCTCGCCGGTTTCCAGCGAGGCACGCTTCGAGCACACGCCGACGCCGACCTGTCGCTCGACGACCCGCAGGAAACATCCGCCGAAGAGGACCCCGGCCCGCCGGTCACCGCCGCGAGCACCTCCCAGACCTCGACACCGCCCGCCGACCGCTCATGAAGGACTTCGCGATGACACGCTCCATCCCCGGCACGAACGCCCAGCTCGACCAGCTGCTCACCGGTCTCGTGGACCGGGTCGCCGACGTGAACCAGGCCGTCGTACTCTCCGAGGACGGGCTGGTGGTGAGCAAGTCCACCGGTTTCCTGCGTGAGGACGCCGAACGCCTGGCGGCGACCGCGTCCGGCCTGATGAGTCTCAGCAAGGGCGTCAGCATGGATTTCCGCGGTGGCCCGGTGCGCCAGGCGCTCATCGAGATGGCCAACAGCTACCTGATCCTCACCTCGGCCGGCCCGGGGGCCCATCTCGTCGTACTGGCGGGGAAGAACGCGGACGTGGGCGTGGTGGCGTACCAGATGAACATGCTGGTGAAGAAGATCGGCGAGCACCTCAGCGCGGCGCCGCGGGCCCATGTCGGTCCCGCCGTCCGCACCAACGGCGGGTGAGGTGAGCGTAGGCGACGAAGCGGGCAGACTCGTCAGGCCGTTCACCCTCACCGGTGGCCGTACCCGGCCCAGCCGTGCCGACTTCACGCTCATCACGACGGTGACCGCGGTCGACCCGCCGCCCGAGCGGGCCGCGCGGCCGCAGCCGGAGCACACCCGGATCCTGCGGCTGTGCGCCCGGCCGCTCGCCGTGGCGGAACTCGCGGCCCATCTCGACCTGCCGGTGAGCGTGGTCGTCATCATGCTCTGCGACCTGCTGGAGGCCGGCCTGATCACGGCTCGGCCGCCCCGTCCCGTCACCGGCACCCCGGATCTCGATCTGCTGGAGAAAGTGAGGGACGGCCTTGGCCGGATCTGATTCCACCGCTCCCACCGCCCTCAGCGCCGGGCCGGCCGCGGCACCCGACACGGTGAAGATCCTCATCGCCGGCGGCTTCGGCGTCGGAAAGACCACCATGGTCGGGGCGGTCAGTGAGATCGCGCCACTGCGCACGGAGGAGCCGCTGACCGTTGCCGGGCTGGAGGTGGACGACCTGAAGGGCATCGAGGAGAAACGGTCCACCACCGTGGCCCTGGACTTCGGCCGGATCACCATCGGCGACGATCTGGTGCTGTATCTCTTCGGCACGCCCGGCCAGCAGCGGTTCTGGTTCATGTGGAACGACCTGGCGATCGGCGCCCTGGGGGCGGTGGTGCTCATCGATGTGCGGAGGCCGGAGTCCAGCTTCGCCGCGATCGACTTCTTCGAGCGCCGGGGTATCCCGTTCGTCGTTGCGGTAAACGGTTTCCACGGGTTGCACCCGTACCCGACGGAGGAGATCAAGGAGTCGCTGGCGTTGCCGGCACATGTTCCCGTGTTGCTGTGCGATGCGCGGGAGCGTGACTCGTGCCGGGACGTACTGGTCGCCCTGATCGACCGGCTGATCGAAGACGTCACACTCCGGCCGACGCCGGCACACTGATTGGCCCGCCGACCGCCCGACCGCCTGACCGCCTGACCGCCTGACCGCCTGACCGCCTGACCGCCCGACCGCCCGACCGCCCGACCGCCCGACCGCCCGACCGCCCGACCGCCCGCGAGTATCCGGGACCCCGTCAGTGGGCTCCCGCGGCGCGCAGTGCGGCAACCGTTTCCGGGTGCGGTCCCGCGGTCGCCCACTCGAGGGGGGTCAGCCCGGTGCCGTGGTCCTCGCGGAGGTTGGGGTCGGCGCCGTGCGCGAGCAGGGTGCGGACCGCGTCGATGTGGCCCCAACAGGCCGCCGCGCACAGCGGGGTTCCCTCGGCGCCCAGGCCCGCGCTCTCGGCGTCGGGCGGCGCACCGGCCTCGAGCAGTCTGCGCGCGGTGTCGGCGGACCCATGAACACAAGCCGCGTACAGCGGAGTGGTTCCTTCGACATCGGCGGCCGAGGGGTCGGCACCGGCCCGCAGCAGCAGGTCGACCTGAGGACCGCCCTCGAACATCACCGCCGACAACAGACGCCTCGTCAGTTTCTTCTGCTTTCTCCTGTTCACGGTCGCCGAGACTAGCCCGGACCGCCGCCGAGATCGCCGGAATTTCCGCGGGCCGCACACAGGCACAAGGCGGGAAACCGCCAAGCGTGTCCCAGTGATTGACCTGTTCCCCGCCCGCCCCTACCTTCTGACCGACTCACCGAACCTGGTTCGACATTTCGAACCAACGGTCGGCATCAAAGGGCACCCCGCACCCCTGGAGCGCATATGACACCCCACCCCTCCCGCCGCCTCGTCCTGAGCGCGGCCGCCTCCGTCCCGCTGGCCCTCACCCTCGGCGTCCCGTCCGCCCACGCGGCCGACTCGGCCTACGTGATGGGCTACTTCACCGAATCGACCAGCCTCGGCGCCGGCACCGACTACGGCCTCCACCTCGCCGTCAGCACGGACGGGTTGCAGTGGATGCCCCTCAACCAGAACAACCCCGTGGTCACGCCCACCGAGGGCGCGCTGGGGCTGCGCGACCCGTTCATCCTGCGCAAGCAGGACGGCACCTATGTGGTGATCGCCACCGACCTCAAGGGCACCGACTGGAGTTACGTCAGCCAGTACGTGCACGTGTGGAACTCGACCGACCTGCGCACCTTCACCGGCTACCACCGGCTGAAGCTGCACGACATGAACACCCACAGCTGGGCGCCGGAGGCGTTCTGGGACGCGGGCCGGGGTCAGTACGCGCTCATCTACTCCGCCGTGAACGGCAGCGGCCACAACGTGATCATGGTCAACTACACCACCGACTTCGTCACCGCCTCGGCTCCCCAGGTCTTCTTCGACCCCGGCTACGACGTGATCGACGGCGACATGGCCGTTGGGGTGAACGGCGTCAACTACCTCTACTTCAAGAAGGACCAGACGCTGGTGGGCGCGCGGTCCAGCTCGCTCGACCCCGGCAGCTTCACGGTCTTCAACACGGGCGTCGCCCACGGCGGCACCGAGGCGCCGACCCTCGTCAAGTCGCTGAGTTCCAGCACCTGGTGGCTCTGGGGGGACACCTACACGCCCAACGGCGTCTTCTACGCCTGGCAGTCCACCGACCTCTCGGCGGGCACCTGGACCGCGCTCGACCAGAAGACGTACACCCAGCCGGTGAACTCCAAGCACTGCGGCGTCACGACGATCACCAGCACGCAGTACAGCAACCTTGTCGCCAAGTGGGGCGCCCCGGCCTGGAACCGGCTCAAGTCCTACAACTTCCCCGACCGTTACGTCCGCCACGCCAACTACGTCGGCCGTATCGACACGTACCCCTTCGACCTGTACACCGACTCGCAGTGGAAGCTCGTCCCCGGCCTGGCCGACAGCTCCGGGGTCTCCTTCCAGTCGGTGAACTACCCGACCCGGTACCTGCGGCACTACAACTACCAGCTCCAACTCGACGTCAACGACGGCACATCGACGTTCGCCGGTGACGCGACGTTCTACCGTACGGCGGGCCTGGCGGACTCCACATGGGCGTCGTTCCGCTCCTACAACAACCCGACGCGCTACATCCGGCACGCGAACTACGTACTGCGCATCGACCCGGTCTCGACGGCCACCGAGAAGCAGGACGCGACGTTCTACGTGGGTTACTGAGCGAGGCCCGTCACCGGAGCCGGCCCCTGGGTCGACCGGCTCACAACTCGGCGAGCCCCGGAAGCAGTTCGGCCGCCGCCGTCACGTCGCCGGTCAGCGGACGGTCTTCCGTGCCCGCGGGGAGAACGGCCGTCGCCGCGGCGAAGACCTCGACCGGCGGCGGCAGCGACTCCGCCTGGACCGAACGCATCCTCAAAGCTCGTACGGCGGCGACGAGTTCACATGCGAGGACGGTGGTGTAGGCGTCCGTTGCCCGCGAGGTCTGGCGGGCGGCCTGTCCGGCGAAGCTGGCGGCCTCCTCCAGACCTCGCGACAGGACGGCGTGGCCCGCCGAGGCGGGCATCGTCCCCGAACGCAGTTCCGCCAGCGCGGAGTTGGCGGTGTACTCCAGGATCATCGTGCCCGAGCTGGTCGCGGGTCCTCCGCCGAGGAACGGTGGCAGGCCGGTGAGCCCGGGGTCGCCGAGCGCCGTGAGGCGAGCGGTGGAGAGCTGCGCGGTCTGCAACAGGGCGAGGTTGGCGGCGTCCAGGGCGAGGCCCAGGGGCGCGGCGAAGAAGCCGCCGTGGTGGTAGGCCGTGGTGCCGTCGGGATCCATGAGGGGGTTCTCCGACGGGCAGTTGATCTCCACCTCGATGACTTCACGGAGTCGCTCGGAGGCATCCAGGGCGCAGCCGTGCGCCTGCGGGAAGGCGCGGAACCCGAAGGGGTCCTGGATACGCCGGCCCTGGCGGCCCTGCGGCCGGTCGGGCAGGCCGAGCAGCCGCCGCACCTCACCGGCCGCGCGGGCCGCGCCGGGATAGGGCCGCAGGGCGTGCACGGGCGCGGCGTACGCCTCCGGCGAGCCGGACACCGCGGCGAGGGAAAGGGCGGCGACGGCGTGCGTGGCCCGCAGCAACACGTCGAGCTCACGTTGGGCGAGCGCGGCCTGCCCCAACGCGAGGGCATTGCTGCTGAGCAGAGCCAGCGCATCACCGGGCTGAAGGACGACCGGGGCCGGGAGTCCGGTGGAGAGTGCAGCGCCAGGGGCGGGGGTGGCGGCCGTAACAGGGGCGGAAACGGTGACGTAGACGGTTTCGGCGGCGGGTCCGGACAGGGTGACGAGCTGAACAGCGGGGGCGAGAACGCACCGAGCAGCGGCAGCGGGCTCGCCGTAAGCGGTTGCCGGGGCGGCCGACTCGGCCGTCTGTGACGGGCCGACCCGCAGTGCGTCCGGCTCGGGCTCGGGCTCGTTCGACGGGACGCCCGACCCGGCCTGCGATTGCCGCGTCTTCACCGGACGGGCCGAGGCGCCACCCCGTTCACGTTCCGCTCCTGCAACCGACGCCCCGCCCGGTGCGAGTTGTGCCCACGCGACCGGCGCCCCGCCCGGTGCGAGTTCCGCCTCCGTGACCGGCGCCCCGCCCGGTGCGAGTTCCGCCTCCGTGACCGACACCCCACCCGGTGCGAGTTCCGCCTCCGTGACCGACACCCCACCCGGTGCGAGTTCCGTCCTCGCGACCGACGGGCCACCGTGCGCAAGCCCCGTCACCGAGGCGGCGGACTCGCCGCCCGGCTCAGCCTTCTCCACCCGGCCGGTCGGCTCGCCGTCCGGCCTCGAGGCCTTCCTCGGCTCGGCCGACTCCGTACCCAGCCAGGGCTGTTCGCCGATCAGCGTCAGGCCGGTCTGGGCCAGCGCCGTCAAGTCACCGGTGCCGACAGCGCCGTACTCGTTGACGGCCGGATGGACGCCGAGACGGAGGGCGTCGACGAGTGCATCGATGAGGGCGGGCTGGATGCCGGAGCCGCCGGCGAGGAGCTGGTTGGCTCGTACCGCGAGCATGGCGCGGACCTGGCGGTCCGGGAGCAGGGCACCCGCTCCGCCCGCGTGGCTGCGCAGCAGGCGCAGGCCGTGCGCCGCCTCGTCGCCCTCGTCGACCGGCACCGAGCGCTGTGCGCCGACGCCGGTGCCGCGGCCGTACAACCGTCCGGCGGCGGCGAGTCGCTGCGCGGTGCGCCAGGAGTGGGCGGCCCGCTCGCGGGCCTCGTGGGCCACCGTGGGCACGGCCGCACCGTCGACGAGCGCGATCAGCTCGCCGACGGTGAGGGTGGTTCCGTTCAGGACGGTCCGGGCGCCCCCGCGCTGCGGAGGAACCCGGGTCGATCCGTTTGCTGTTGCGTCCAACGGTTCACGTGATCCGGTGGAACCTCAGCCGAGGCCGGCGGACTTCAGCCAGGCCTTGGCGACGTCCAGCGGGTCCTTGCTCTCCAGCTGCACCTGGGAGTCCAGGTCGAGGAGGGTCTTGGTGTCGAGCTTGGCGGAGACGGCGTTGAGCGCGTCGATGCCCTCCTGGGAGAGCCCGCTCTTGTAGACCAGCGGGGTCACGTTCGCGAATCCGAAGAGGTTCTTCGGGTCCTGGAGGACGACGAACTTCTCCTTCGTGATGGTCGGGTCCGTGGTGAAGATGTCCGCGGCCTGCACGGTGTTCTTCTTCAGCGCGGCCTGGGTCAGCGGACCGCCCGCGTCGAGGGCCTTGAAGGACTTGAACTTCAGCCCGTACACCGACTCCAGGCCGAGGATGCCCTGCTGGCGGGTCTGGAACTCGGGCGAACCGCCGAGGACCAGATCCGGTGCGATGTCCTTGAGGTCGGCGAGCGTGGACGTCGCGGTGAGGCTGTACTTCTTCGCGGTCGCCGCGTTGACCGTGACGGAGTCCTTGTCCTCGGCCGGCGACGACTCCAGCAGCGTCAGCTTGGAGTCGAGCTTGGCCTTCGCCGCGGCGTTCACGGTCGCGAGCGAGGTCTGCTCGGCCTTCGCGTCCAGGTAGGCCAGCAGCGAGCCGTTGTACTCCGGCAGGACGGTGATGGAACCGTTCTTGAGCAGGCCGTACGTGGTCTCACGGCTGCCGATGTTGGGCTTGTAGGACACCTTGATGCCCTTGGCCTTGAGGGCCTCGCCGTAGATGTCGGCGATCAGGATGCTTTCGGCGAAGTTGTTGGAGCCGACGACCACGGTGTCACCGGCCGCCTTGTCGCCGGCGAGCGGGTCGGAGGTGTCGTCGGACGAGGAGGAGCATCCCGCCAGCAGGACCGTCACCGCCGCGAGGGCGACGGCCGCCGCACCTGGGTGGTTCCTGAGGGACCTGCTGCTGTGGGCGTTGGAAGTCACGGTTCCCGTTCCGGGCTGGGGGGTTGATGAGAACTCAAACACTCTGGCCTGATCCAATCCACCCGCTTCTTGATCAGTCAAGAGGAGCCGGGTTACCGATTGGCTTCGATCCGTGATCACTTGTGCGCGGATCGGTAGATCACCTGTGTACCCCTTTGGAGGCCCCGGAAAGGCCCCGGTACACCGCTTCGTAATGGATTCTTGACGTAGGGCGACGCGCTCGACCGTTCGAATAGGCGATAGTCTCGCCGGAGTTGGCGTCCGCCACAGCAGTCGGCGTCGGCCACAGCGGTGTACGGGGGCCGCTTCCGTATCATTCATATTCGGACACGTGTGTGCAGAAAGTCGGCATGCATGAAAACGCCCCTCGCACGCCCGCAGCACCCCCTTGAAGGAGGCCCGGTGTCCACGAAAGAGGTGGACGCGTCCGCCCGGTCGGCATCCTCGGAACCCACGTCCGCACGCCGGGGCCTGCGGGGTTTCGCCGACCGGTGGCCCTTCCAGCGCAAGCTGAACGTACTCGTCGGTATCCCGCTGACGGTGATCGCGCTGCTGCTGACGTACCTCATCGTCGACCTGGTGCAGGAGTCCAACCGCGCGGAGGACGCCGCCCAACTGGTGCGTGACAGTGCCCAGGTCGCCCAGCTCGTCGCCGAGCTACAGGACGAACACCAGCAGGCGATCCTGCTCTCCGTGCGGCACGAGGCGTCCTTCGACGGCGGCACCCCCTCCACCGACGGCTACCGGCAGGCGCAGGCCGCCGTGGACGCGCAGGTGCAGAAGGTGGTCGACGCCTTCGGCGACCGGCTGCCGGACACCGAGGTGCAGGCACTGAAGGAGGTCCAGGGCCTGGCCGGCCTGCGGGCCACCATCGAGCAGGGCTACCTGCCCGCCGACAACATCGACCCGGCGTACTCGGGTGCGGCCGACGGCCTCATCGACGGCCTGGGCCTGGACCGCAACGCCGACCTAGCGACGACCTTCACCGGTAACCTCCTCGACTCGCTGCTGCGCGCCGACGCCGCGCACGGCGCCTTCGAGACCGGCGTGTTCTCCGCCCGGACCGGCGACAGCAACGCGCTCATCGAGTTCACCGGCGCGGTCGGCTCCTACGAGCTGTTCACCTACCAGGCCGAGCGGTTCGAGCGGTTCGCCAACGAGACGCAGAACGAAGAGTTCGGCGGCATCGAGCACAACGCCTCGCAGGCTTCGATCGGCCAGCACTACGCCGAACTGGCCGTGGACCCCAGCGCGTTGCAGGCCGAGTCCAAGGCCGACATCCGTACGGCGTTCCGGGCGGCCATCGCCTCCTACCCCGACTACAGCGCCCAGGCCCGGACCCGGCTGAAGATCACCGCGTCGCTCATCGACCAGATCGCCGACCGGGCCGACGACACCGCCTCCAGCGCCCAGTGGCGCGCGGGCCTGCTGCTGAACCTGGCGCTGCTCAGCTTCGCCCTGTGGATCGCCTTCTCCATCCTGGTACGCCGCTCCGTGGTCCGCCCGGTGCTGGCGCTGACGGGAGCCGCCCAGGAGGTCGCCGACGTCGCGGGCCGCGAACTCGCCCGCGTCGCCGACGACGACGCCGAGGAGTCCGGGCCCCCGCGGCTGCGTGAGCTGCCGGTCACCGCGGACGACGAGATCGGCGAACTCGCCGAGGCCTTCAACAACGTGCAGACCACCGCGGCCGCGCTGCTGGAACGCCAGGTGCTCAGCCGCCGCAACGTCGCCGAGATGTTCGGCAACGTCGGGCGCCGCGTCAGCAACCTGACGACCCGTCAACTTGCCCTGATCGACGCGGTGGAACGCGGCGAGACCGACCCGGCGCTGCTCGAACGCCTCTACTCCATCGACCACATCGCGGTCCGTCTGCGCCGCAACGCCGACAGCCTGATGCTGCTGGCCGGTATCCGCGAGACCGTCCTGGACGCCGGACCGACCGAGCTCACCAACGTCGTACGCGCCGCGCTGGGCCAGATCGAGGGCTTCCAGCGGGTCCGGCTGCGTGCCGCGACCGAGGCCCTGGTGGAGCCCGACATCATCGGCGACCTCACGCTGATGATCGCCGAACTCCTCGAGAACGCCGTGTCGTTCTCGCCCGAGGGCAGCCCCGTCGAGGTGGTGGTCGGCTCCGACGCCGACGGCGCCTCGATCACCGTCGCCGACCACGGTCTGGGCATGAGCGCAGAGCGCCTCGCCGAGGAGAACTCCCGCCTCGTACGCCGCGAACGCCTCGACGTCGTCCCGACGAAGGTGCTCGGCCTGTTCGTGGTCGGCGCGCTGGCCCGCCGCTGGGACGTCGACGTCACCCTCTCCCGCACCCCGGGCGGCGGCGTGACGGCGGAGGTGCTGATCCCCTCGACGCTGCTCCTGACGATGAGCGAGCTGGGCCCGGTGGGCCGGCCTGCCTCCACCGGCACATCCCCGGCCCCGGCGACGCTCGCCGCCCCGTCGGCCCCCGCGGCCGGCCCCTCGCCGTCGTCCTCGATCCCGTCCACGGTTCCGTCCTGGGCCACGAACGAGGACGATCCGACCGCACTCCCGCGCCGGGTCCCCCGCCGCGATCCGTCCCCGGACGAACGCGAGGCCGAGGCTCCGCTCACTCCGGTGGCCGGCACCGACGACCCGACGCGCGACATCGCCACGACGGTGACGGGCGCCTCCGCTGAAACCGACGAAACCGGTATCTCGATCCGTACGGCGGAAACCGGTTCCTCCAGCCTTACCGCCGGAACCGATTCCGCTGCCTCGGGGCATGCGGCCGTAACCGCTTCCTCGGACCCTGTCGACGAAACCGGTGTCTCCGCCCGTACGGCGAAGCCCGCATCCCTCGCCGAGCCCGGGACCACGGCCGACCCCGCGGCCCGCGCCTACCCGGCCGGCGTCGGGATCCCGGCGCCCCGCACGGCCGAGGCGACGCTCCACGCACGCGCGGAGGACGAACCCGGGGACCACGCCCGTACGGCGGAGCGCACGACCCCCGCCGGTACGGCGGAGTCGTCGCACGTCCACGCGGCCGGGTCCCGGCCCGCCGCCCGTACGACGGAGCCCGCGCCGCACGCCCACACGTCCGGCCCCGAGAGCGGCCCCGGCGGCACCACGGGCGGCCCCGGCGACTCCGTCCGCGGGACGGAACACGTCGCCGGCGACCGTGGCGCCGAACCGTCCGCGCCCGACCGCGCCGCCGGTCCCGCCGGTCCCCTCTCCGCTCCCGCCCGGGCCGGGGCCGACGCGTTCGCCGTCGGTCCCGACGGTTCCCGTCCGCTGCGTCGACGGGTGCGCGGGGCGACGCTGCGGACGACCGCCGACACCGCCGCCCAGCAGGCCGCGCGGCAGTCCGCCCGCCCCGCCGACGCGGACGCCGTGCGCGATTCACTGGAGGAGTTCGAGGCGGCCGTGGCCCGCGCGCACCGGGACACCGGCGAACACCCTCGCCCCACCGAGTTCCACCCCCTCATCCCCACCACCGAGGACCCGAGCGACCGCCGGAACGACCGCCGGCACGACCACCGTCCCGACGTTTCGCCCGACCGGACCGACCGGACAGAGCCGTCCGACGCGTCCGACCGGACCGAGCCGATCACCGACCAGATCACCGGCCGGGACACCACGCACCACCAGAACCACCTTCCGGAAGGAGCCGAGCAGTGAGCACGTCGACAGGTGAGACTCCCGCCGGAGACGCCAAGCCGACCGACCTGCGGGCCGCCGCAGCCGACTTCACCTGGCTGCTCAACCGTTTCGCCACCGAGACCGCGGGGGTCGTGGACGCCATCGCGGTGTCCTCCGACGGACTGCTGATCGCGGTGTCGGAGCTGCGCGAGCACGCCGACTCCGAACGGCTGGCCGCGATCGTCTCGGGCATCACCAGCCTGGCCGCGGGCGCCTCCGGCAACTACGGCCTGGGCGGCCTGAACAAGGTCATCATCGACCTGGAGGGCGGCCACGTCCTGGTCTCCGCGATCGGCAGCGGCGCCGTGCTCGGCGTCGTCACCGACAAGGAGGCCAAGTTGGGCAACATCGCCTACGAGATGACGGTGTTCGCCAACCGCGCCGGCACGGCGCTCAGCCCGCAGCTCGTCCTGGAACTGAAGAACAGCGTCGGCGTCACGCGTACGCGCTGAGCGCGTGCCACCGTAGAGAGAGCGAACACCGATGGCGGACGGCCGCACACCGCGCGGGGCCGGCGAGGACGGCGTCGCCCCCGTCGGCCCCGCACCCGCCGTCCGGCCCTTCCTGGTCACCGCCGGCCGGGTCGCGGGCGGCGCGGGCGAGGCGTCGCCCGGCCGGACGATGCCCGTGGAGACGCAGCTGGTGGCCACCACCGGCGGGCTCGACGCGCTCGACCGGCTCTCCTTCGAACAGCACGACATCGTCGCCGCCTGCCGCGTCCCGCAGTCCATCGCGGAGATCGCGGCCAGGCTGCGGCTGCACCTGAACGTGGTGCGGGTCCTCGCCGAGGACCTCCGGACGGCGGGGCAGTTGTCGGTGCACGTGCCCGACTCCGGCGTCACCCACGACGCATCCGTTCTGCGCAGGGTTATCGATGGCCTGCGGGCCATCCCCGACTCCCGGGGGGTACTCCGTGACACCGACTGAACCGCTGGTCCGCACCTCGGCCGGCCAGGCCGCCGTACGGCCGCCGCTGCCGGTGAAACTGGTGATCGCGGGCGGCTTCGGCGTGGGCAAGACCACCGCCGTCGGCTCGATCTCCGAGATCGAGCCGCTGACCACCGAGGCGGCCATCACCGAGGTCGCGGCGGGTGTGGACGACCTCAGCCACACCCCGCGCAAGACCACCACCACGGTCGCGATGGACTTCGGCTGCATCACCATCGACCCGACGCTCAAGCTGTACCTGTTCGGCACGCCCGGGCAGGAGCGGTTCGGGTTCATGTGGGACGACATCGTGGAGGGCGCGGTCGGCGGGCTCGTCATCGTGGACACCCGCCGTCTCGACGACTGTTACGCCGCAGTCGACTACTTCGAGCACAAGCAGATCCCGTTCGCCGTTGCCGTAAACGCTTTCGACGGACAGATCGCGCACACGCTGGACGAGGTCCGCTGGGCCCTCGACGTGTCCGAGGGCGTCCCGCTGCTCGTGTTCGACGCCCGCGAGCGCGGCTCGGTACGCGACGCCCTGCTGGTCGTGCTGGAACAGGCACTGGCGCGTTCGGGCGGCTGACGGCGCGCTGGACGGCCAGAGCGTCGGAAACGACTGGAAACAGCTAGAAACAGTTGGTCGGTCAGAAACGACCGGAACAGTCGGAAACAGCAAGGGCAGGGCGATCAGGCCAGAACTGCGGTGCGGGGGAACGACCTTCCCCCGCACCGCAGTCGTTTCCGTCATGAGCCGGCGCGACAGCCACAGCCACAGCCACAGCCACAGCCACAGCCACGACGACCGTACGATCACCAACCCGCCCGCCCTGCACGACCCCACGCCCTTCGGCTACAGCCATGCCGTGTCGGCGCCCGGCGAACTGGTCTTCCTCGCGGGTCAGTACGCCTCGGACGCGTCGGGCGCCCCCGTGCCCGGCGACTTCGCCACTCAGGTGGGGCCGGCCTTCAACCGGCTGGAAGCGGCGCTGGCCGGGGTGGGCCTCGGGCTCCGACACGTGGTGCGGTTGGGCACGTTCATCGTCGACCACGACCCCGGCAGGCTCGAGATCCTGGGCAAGGCCCTGCATGCCCTCCCCCACTCTCGGCTTCGCTCGAGCGGGAGGTGCCCCCACCGGCGAGCGGCTGCCCGCGCAGACCCTGAGCGGGGTCGCCTCGCCGGCCCTGCCGGGCATGCTGTTCGAGGTCGACGCGATCGCCGTACGGCCGTCTCCCCGGGGCCGGGACCTGTCCTAGTTGCTCCGGCGTACCCCCGGCGAGACCGTCACCTTCGCCGCCGCCCAGAACACCGCGAGTGTCGCGAGTGCCATGCCGGCGACCAGGGTGGCGCCGCCCACCACCTTCTCGTAGTCGTGCTGGTAGAGACCGTCGACGATGTAGCGGCCAAGGCCACCGAGGCTGACGTACGCGGCGATGGTGGCCGTGGAGACGATCTGGATGGCCGCCGACCGCAGACCGCCGAAGATCAGCGGGAGCGCGACGGGCAGTTCGACGCGCAGCAGGATGCCGGACTCCCCCATGCCCATGCCCCGCGCGGCGTCCACGGGGGACGGATCGACGGAGCGCACCGCCTCGTAGGTGGTGACCAGGATCGGCGGGACGGCGAGGACGACCAGCGGGATCATCACGGGCAGCATGCCGAACCCGAGCACGATGGTCGTCACCACCAGCAGGCCGAAGGTGGGCAGCGCCCGGCCGGCGGTGGCAACCAGGGAAAGGACGTTTCCGCCCCGTCCGTAGTGACCGGTTACCAGGCCGATCGGCAGCCCGATCACGGCGGCGAGGGCAAGCGCTTCCAGGGAGTACTGGACGTGTTCCCACACGCGGGTGGGGATTCCGTCATAACCGTGCCAGTGCGCGCTGTCGCTGAAGAAGGCGTTTACGAAATTGATGACGTTCACCGGGCTGCGTCCTCCAGGGCGGGCACGGCCGGATCGGGCCGGACCCCGGCGGGCTTGGTCTTTGCGCCGCGCACGCCGCTCGGCATCCAGGGAGTGAGCAGGATGCGTAGAACGACCAGCAGGGCGTCCGCGAGCACCGCCAGAACGGCACTGGTGATCACGGAGTTCCAGGCGAGTTCCGGCCGGTTGTAGATCTGCGCGTCGTGCAGCAGGTTGCCGAGCGCCCCCTGGTTGCCGATCAGCATGCCGACGCTGACGAGGCTGATGCTGGACACCGTGGCCACCCGAAGGCCGGCGATGATGGCCGGCACCGCGATCGGCAACTGGACCTGGACGTAACGGCGTACGGGTCCGAAGCCCATGGCGGTCGCGGCGGCGAGGGTCTCCTGCGGGACCGAACGGACGCCGTCGACGATCGCCGGCACGAGCACGACCAGGCTGTAGATGGTGAGCGGGATCATCACCGTCAGTTCGGTCTGCCCCGTGTAGTCGATGAGGACGACGAAGAAGGCCAGGGACGGGATGGCGTAGAGCACGGTCGTCACCCACAGCACGGGCGGGTACAGCCAGCGCAGCCGCACGCACAACTGGGCGAGCGGGAGCGCGAGCAGCAGCCCGCCCAGCACCGGCAGCAGGGCCTCGCGCAGATGCAGCCCGATGAGGCCGAACCAGTCGTGCTGGAGGTCGCTGGGGATGTCGAAGAAGCGGTTCACCGGATGACCTTCTGGGCGGTCTCCTCGGGCGACGGCTGCTCCTCACGGCCTGCCGCGTGGGCGCCGCGGATGGCCTCGCCGATGGCCGTCTGGGAGACGACGCCGGCGGCCCGGCCCTCGGCGTCCACGGCGACCGCCCAGCCGGTGGGCGACAGGACCGCACAGTCGAGGGCGGCGCGCAGCGAGTCCCGCTCGGCGACGAACGGCCGCCCGTACGGCAGCAGTCGGTCGGCGTCGACCCGTCCGGCCGTCAGTGCGCCGGGCTCGCTCCAGCCGAGCGGACGGCCGTCCAGGCCGGTGACGAGGAGATAGGGGGCGTCGGTCGCGCCACGTGCGGCGATCTGCTCGGCCGTGGAGTCGATCGCGACGATCGGCGTGGTGAGCAGCTCCAGCCCGGCGGAGGAGAAGAACGACAGGCGCCGGATGCCCCGGTCGGCGCCGAGGAAGTCCTCGACGAACGCGTCGGCGGGGTCGGACAACAGCTCGGCCGGCGGCGCGAACTGGGCGAGCCGGCCGCCGGTACGCAGCACCGCGACCATCGTGCCGAGCTTCACGGCCTCGTCGATGTCATGCGTGACGAAGACGATGGTCTTGCCCAACTCGGCCTGGATGCGCAGCAGTTCGTCCTGGAGGCCCTTGCGGACGACGGGGTCGACGGCGGAGAACGGCTCGTCCATCAGCAGTACCGGCGGATCGGCGGCGAGTGCGCGGGCCACGCCGACGCGCTGTTGCTGGCCACCGGAGAGCTGGTAGGGGTACCGCTTGGCGAACGAGGCGTCGAGCCCCACCCGTTCCATCAGCTCCCGCGCCCGCGCACGGGCCTTGTCCTTGCTCCAGCCGAGCATCCGGGGCACGGTGGCGATGTTGTCGACGATCGTCCGGTGCTGGAAGAGTCCGGCGTTCTGGATGACGTAACCCATGGACCGGCGCAGGGTGTTGACCGGCTGCTGACGGCTGTCGACGCCGTCGATGAGGATCGTGCCCTCGCTGGGCTCGACCATCCGGTTGATCATCCGCAGGGTGGTCGTCTTGCCGCAGCCCGAGGGGCCGACGAGGACGGTGATCGAACGGTCCGGTATGTCGAGGGAGAGCCGGTCGACCGCCACCGTGCCGTCCGGGTATCGCTTGGTGACTGAATCTATCCGTATCAAAGCGCCGAATACCCTTCGGGTCTGGCAATTTCTGCCCGCTCTCGATACGAGTTCGGGCCGTTGCGGGGAGAGTCTAGACCGCTTACCCGATCAGCAGTCCGCCACCGGCCCCTTGCGCGTACCGAGCGCTCGCCTCGATGCCGTCCAGGCGTCCGGAGATGTGCCGGCAGTGGCTCTCGACCGTCCGGTCGGGCGAGCGGGTCTCGGCGGCGAGCCGCTCCGAGCAAGCGCGTACTGGAGCGATTTCCGCGGGGAAGGCGGGGATCTCGTCCGGAGCGACGACGCCACCGTGGTGCACGCTCACCAGGGCCGGCAGGAACCGGGCGCCGATCCGGCGGATGGCCCGTGATCCCCGGACCGTCCTGCGCCACGACTCCGGCCCGGCCGGTTCCATGCCGTCGGGCCGGCCGTCCCGCTGCCCGGCCAGGATGTCGAGGTCACCGTCGTCCGCCACCAGGAAGACCTCGCTCGTCAGGCTCATGCCACCAGTGGAGCACGCCACCCGCGCCTGGGTGAAAGGGGTTTCCGCTGTGCGCGACCTGTGAGTCCGCTGATTCTCACTCTTCCCTCAGGACCGGCTCAGGGATCCCCCAGACATGGCCCCGATCGTCATGGCCATGAACGAAACGAACGCGGGAGGCGTCCGGCAGCGGTCGGTCGAGATCGTGGTGCCGGTGTACAACGAGGCGCACGTCCTCGCCGACAGCATCGGCCGTCTCCACGCACACCTCGAAGAGTCCTTCCCGTTCCCGTTCCGCATCACGATCGCGGACAACGCCAGCACGGACGCCACCTGGTACGCGGCGACCGACCTGACGCTCCGTCTCCCGCACGTGCACGCCATGCGCCTGGAGGAGAAGGGCCGGGGCCGCGCCCTGAAACACGTGTGGAACCGCTCCAGCGCAGACGTCGTCGCCTACATGGACGTGGACCTGTCGACAGGCCTGGAGGCGTTCCTCCCCCTGGTGGCCCCGCTGCTGTCCGGCCACAGCGACCTCGCCATCGGCAGCCGGCTGCACCGCCAGGCGTCGGTGGTCAGGGGCGCCAAGCGGGAGTTCGTCTCCCGCTCCTACAACCTCCTGCTCAAGGCCGGCCTCGGCGCCCGCTTCTCGGACGCGCAGTGCGGCTTCAAGGCCGTCCGCGCCGACGTCTTCCGCGCGCTCGCCCCGCACATCGAGGACACCGCCTGGTTCTTCGACACCGAACTGCTTGTCCTGGCCCAGCGCAACGGGCTCCGCGTCCACGAGGTGCCGGTCGACTGGACCGACGACCCCGACAGCCGGGTCGACATCGTCCGCACGGCCGTCGACGACTTCAAGGGCATGGGCCGGATGCTCCGCTCCACCCTCACCGGCCGCACCCGCGTCCCCGCCGTACCGCGCCGCACGAGCACCCCCCAGGTGCCGGCGGCACGCACGACCACCCCCGCCGCCGTCCTGCCCACCGGGGCGAACACCCACCTGGAGTACGCGTCATGACGACACTCGCCCCGCCGCCCGCCCCCGTCCGCGAGGACGGCGCCCGCCACCGGTCGGCCCCGCCCACCGACGGCGGACTCGCCTCCCGAGCCAGGCGTCTGTTCACCGGCGCACCCGAGGACCCGCGCTGGGCCCGTCCGGCACTCTGGGCGATCCTCGTCCTGGCCACCGCCCTCTACGCCTGGAACCTCTCCTCGATCACCGGCAACACCTTCTACGACGCGGCCGTCTACAGCGGCACCAAGAGCTGGAAGGCGTTCTTCTTCGGCGCCCTGGACGCGGGCAGCTTCATCACGGTCGACAAGCCGCCGTTCGCCCTCTGGGTCATGGGCCTGTCCGCCCGCGCCTTCGGGTACGGCACCTGGCAGTTGATGCTGCCGATGGTCGCCGTGGGAACCGGTTCCGTCGCGCTTCTGTACCGGCTGGTCAAGCGGGACTTCGGCGCGGTGGCGGCGACCGTCTCCGCGTTGGCGCTGACGCTCACCCCGATAACGGTCGCCATCACCCGGGACACCAACCCCGACCCGATCCTCGTCTTCCTGATGCTGCTGGGCGCGGCCGCACTGCTGAAGTCCGTGCGCACCGGCCGGCTGATGCCCCTGGTGTGGTCGGGCGTCGCCATCGGTTTCGCGTTCAACACGAAGATGATGCAGGCGTACGTGGTCCTGCCCGCGTTCTTCCTGGTGTATCTGTGGGCCGCGAACGCCTCGCTGGGCAAGCGCATACGCAACCTTGCAGTCGGCACGGTCGCACTGATCGTCTCCAGTGCCTGGTGGATGGTGGTCGTGGATCTCATCCCGGCCTCGTCCCGCCCGTACATCGGTGGCTCGACGGACAACACGGTCTGGGACCTCGTCATCGGCTACAACGGTTTCGGCCGTATCTTCGGGGCGAGCTCGTCGGTGGGCTCGCAGGGCAACGGCGCCGGCTTCGGCGGCGAGGCGGGCCTGTACCGGATGTTCAACGACATCATGGGCGGCCAGATCTCCTGGCTGATCCCCTTCGCGGCGATCGCGCTGGTGGCGGGTCTCGTCCTGCGCGGCCGCGCGCCCCGTACGGACGCCAGGCGTGCCGCGCTGATGCTGTGGGGCGGCTGGTTCGTCCTGCACTACCTGACCTTCGCCCTCGCCGAGGGCACCTTCCACCCGTACTACGTCACCGCCATGGCGCCCGGTATCGCGGCCCTGGTCGGCGCGGGCAGCGTCATGCTCTACAACGCCTTCCGCAACGGTTCCGCGGCGAAGTGGGGCTGGGTGCTGCCGGCCGCAGTGGCGGCGAGCTCGGTGTGGGCGGTCGTCGTGCTCCAGCGGGTCTCCGGCTCCGGAACGCTGTACACGGTCGCCGAGGTGGTGGCCGGTGTGGCGGGGACCGCCTCGGTGATCGGGCTGCTGGTCGGCCGGTTCACGAAGCGGCAGCGGCTGATGGGCGTCGCGGCACTGGCGGCGGTCGTGGCACTGCTCGCCGGTCCGGCCGCCTACTCGGCCTCGGCCGCGACCTCCAGCACCAACGGCACCAACCCGACGGCCGGGCCGAGCACCGGCGGTATGGGGGGCATGGGCGGTGGCGGCGGCCAGCGGCCCAGCGGCGCCGACGGCGGACCGGGAACCAACTCCGGTGAGGCGCCTGGCGGTTCGGGCGACGGCCAGGAAATGGGCCAGCCACCGTCGAACAGCGGCGGCTCCACGGAGTCGGGTACGACCGAATCCGGCACGGCGGAGTCCGGCTCGATCGAGTCGGGTACGGCGGAGTCCGGCACCGCCGACGGTCGCACCGGCGGGGCCATGGGCGGCGGTACCCAGGTGTCGTCCGCGATGATCACGTACCTGAAGAAGAACCAGGACGGCGCCACCTGGCTGGTGGCGGTGGCCACCGACCAGACGGCCTCCTCGATCATCCTGGAGTCCGGTGAGCCGGTCATCTCGATGGGCGGCTGGTCCGGCAGCGACGACGCGATGACGCTGGCCAAGCTGAAGAGCCTGGTGAAGGCGGGCAAGCTGCACTACATCGTCGTCAGCGACAGCGGCCAGGGCTCCTCGAACTCCGAGATCTCGACCTGGGTCAAGGCGAACGGCACGGCCGTGTCCGACTACAGCGGTCTCTACCGCCTGGACGCGTCCGACGTCAGCTGAGAACCACGGGGGCAGCTAGAACCACGGGGACAGAAGAGGCGGGCCGCCGGTTTCACCGGCGGCCCGCCTTCCGCATGCCCTGAAACTTGCGTGAAACCGCTTCACAGCGAGTTGCACCGAAGCAGCCAGATCAGCGACACCGGCGTTGATGACGCGGCTGCGGCCGGTATCCCCGCCCCGACGTCCAGGCGAGGACCGTCGCGGCCCAGCCGAGCAGCCACAGGGCCGCTCCCAGGGCCGCCGCCTCGACGCTCACGCGGCCGCTGCCCCCGCCGTCGGGAACCCGCCGGTGCGCAGCACGCGTCCGCCGGGCAGCACGGCGTACACCTCGCAACCCTCCCGCACGGCCGCCCACTCGACGCCGTCCGCACCCATGGCGAAGGCGGCCGTGGCGACCGTGTCCGCCTCGGTGAGGGTCGGCGCCACGACGGTGAGGCTGTCGAGGCCGGTGGCCGGACGGCCGGTGCGCCCGTCGAGGATGTGGTCGCCGCGCTCGTAGCGGGCGGAGGTCGCGACGGCCCCGTCGGTGAGGTCGAGGACGGTGCACAGCCGGTCGGCGATCTCGGGATGCCGTACGCCGACCCGCCAAGGCCCGCCGGAGACGACCACGTCACCCCCGGCGTTGAGGCAGAACCGGCTGAGCCCGGCCCCGGTCAGCAGCTCCGCCGCCCGCTGCACGGACCAGCCCTTGACCACCGCGCAGGGATCCAGACCGCGGCCGGGCAGCCGGATGTCGAAGGCGCCGCCGGTGGCCACCCGGTACCGCTCGCAGATGTCGAGCACCTCCACGAGGTCGGTGCTCAGCTCGTCGGCCGGCAGCTCACCCCGGTCGTACCGGGAGACCTCGCTGTCGGCCTTGAACGGGCTGAACCGTGCGTCGACCTCGCGCAGCCACGCGAACACGGCGTCCCCGGTCTCGTCGGGGACGACGGTGTCGTCGACCCGCAGCGAGACCGGGAACCCCATGACGTGTTCGACGCGGTGCACGTCAGGCGCCCTTCGCGTCGATCGCGGCCTGGAGCGACTCCTTGTAACCGTCGCTCGTGATCGTCGCGCCGGAAACGGCGTCGATGTCCGCACTCTGCGCGGTAAGCGTTTCCGCAATCAGCTTCGGCACCGCCGCGGTCGTCTGCGGATGATTCGGCTGCTTCAGCATCTCCACAGCCGTGATCTTGTCGCCCTCGAAGGTGACCTGGACCTGGACATCACCCTTCTCCGTAGCCACGGTCGAGCCCGCCACGGTCTGCGACGCCGAGGCAGCTGCCGAAGCCGAGGGGGACGCCGAGGCGGCGGCCGCCTCGGCGTCGATCGCGGCCTGGAGTGACTCCCTGTAGCCGTCGCTCGTGATCGTCGCGCCGGAAACGGTGTCGATGTCCGCACTCTGCGCGGTAAGCGTTTCCGCAATCAGCTTCGGCACCGCCGCGGTCGTCTGGGGGTGATTCGGCTGCTTGAGCATCTTCACAGCCGTGATCTTGTCGCCGTCGTAGGTGATCTGAACCTGGACGTCGCCCTTCTCCGTGGCCACGGTCGTACCGGTGAACGTGGTCGATCCCGAGGAGCCGGAGGAGGACGTGGAGGAGGACACGGAGGGCGTCGAGGCGGCCTCGGTGGTGGATGTCGTACCGGTCGACGGCTCGTAGCGCCAGACCGGGATCAGACCCGCCACGGACAGGACCAGGACAGGTATTACTCGCTTCACAGTGTTTTCTCGTATCTCTCATCCAGCCAGGCTGAAGCGTTCGAAGTGGATCTGCGGCTTGGGCACGTCCAGCTCGCGCAGGGTGCCGAGGACCGCGTTCATCATCGGCGGCGGCCCGCACAGGAAGACGTCCCGCTCCGCGATGTCCGGTACGAGCGCGGAGAGTTCACGCGGCGCCAGTCGGTCCGGCACCGGCGGTCCGGTGACCAGGTGCAGCTCGGCGCCCTTGGTCAGGGCGAGTTCGCGCAGCTCGTCGTAGAGCACGGCGTCCCGCTCGCCGGCCACCCGGTAGATGACCACCGCGTGCCCGTGGATCTCCTCGAGGAGCGCCCGGATCGGGGTGACACCGACGCCGCCGGCGATGAGCAGGGCCTCGGGCCGGGTGCGGTGCATGGCGGTGAAGGCGCCGTAGGGGCCCTCGGCGAAGACGCGGGTGCCGGGCTTGAGGTGGCGCAGTCCGGCGGAACCGTCGCCGGCCGCCTTCGCGGTGAGGCGCAGCCGGGTGCCGTCGGGCGCGGCCGAGAGGGAGAAGGGGTTCGCCTGCCACCAGCGGTCCTTGGTCAGGAACCGCCACAGGAAGAACTGGCCGGCCCGGGCGGGCAGCCGGTCCAGGTCACGACCGGTGATGTAAACGCTTACGACGTTGTCGGCCTCGGGAACAACGGCCTCGACGCGCAGCTGGTGGCGCCAGTTCCGCCACAGCGGCAGGGCCAGCCGGCCCAGGAACACCGAGCCGAGGGCGACGCCCCACACCACGTACCAGTACACCGTGGCGGCGGACGACGCGGTGAAGGTCGTCCCGACCGCGACCTGGTGCGTGAAGGCCAGCACCACGGCGACGTACGCGTACAGGTGGATGAAGTGCCAGGTCTCGTAGGCGAGGCGCCGGCGGGCCCAGCGGCCGGAGGCGCCGCCGATGGCCAGGATCAGCACCATCGCGACGGCGGCGCGCAGCACGCCCTCGACGGTCTCGGCGAGGTCGACGAGCTGGCTCACCGGGTTCATCGACGAGGATTCGGCGTAGCCGAAGGTGATGAACACCACATGGCCGGCCAACGTCCACAACAGGCCGAAACCGGTCCACCGGTGCCAATTGGTCAGCCGGTCCATGCCGATGCGGCGGTCCAGCCAGGGCAGCCGGGCGATCAGCAGCAGTTGGAACGCCATCAGCAGGGCGCTGTACAGGCCGGCGAAGCGGCCGATCACGACCAGCGCGTTGGAGGCGAAGCCCGCCTGGACGGCGAAGAGGGTCACGACGGCCGCGTTCGCGGCCAGCACGGCGTACAGGCCGGTGCGGGCCACTACTTTGGGACGTATCGCCGTGGGGGGTACGGGAGGCGATTGGACGGTCGTCACGGACGGAAACTCCTAGTTCGGGTCCTCAGAACACAGAGCTTGTCCGTGCTTCGCTGTCGTTTTCCTGTCGTGCAACTTTCAAGATCTTATCGATTCGCCCGCGCGTGAGACGCGGGTCTGGCGCTGCGGGGTGCGTGGCGCACTATGAGCAGGTGGAAAAAGTACGACTCCTCGTCGTGGACGACGACCCGCCGATCGCCGATCTCGTGGCGACGGTCGCCCGCTACGAAGGCTGGGACGCGGTCACCGCGAACTCGGGTGCGGAGGCGCTGCACCGCGCCGCCGACTTCCACCCCGACATCGTGGTGCTCGACCTGATGCTGCCCGACATCGACGGCTTCGGCGTGCTCGACCGGCTGCGGCACAGCGGGACGATGGTGCCGGTGGTGTTCCTGACGGCTCGCGACGGGGTCGCCGACCGGGTCGCGGGGCTGACCCGGGGCGGGGACGACTATCTGGTGAAACCGTTTGCCGTGGAGGAGTTGATGGCCCGGCTGCGGACCGTGCTGCGGCGCAGTGCCGGTCCCGGTGTCCAGCGCTCCGTGCTGCGGGTGGCGGACCTCACCATGGACGAGGACACCCGGGAGGTCCGGCGCGGCGGAAAAGCGCTGACGCTGACACCCACCGAGTACGAGGTGCTGCGCTACCTGATGCGGAAGTCGCCGACCGTGCTCACCAAGGCGCAGATCCTCGACCATGTGTGGGAATACGGTTTCGGCGGTCGTTCCAACGTCGTCGAACTGGTCGTCAGCCGACTGCGTCGCAAGCTCGACACGACGGGCGACGACCCGCTGATCCAGACGGTACGCGGTTTCGGGTACGTGATCCGGCAGGCGGCCGAGTGATCGGCCGCTTCTGGCACGCGTACCGCAGAATGCGGCTCGGCACCCGGCTGGCGCTCGGCCTGGGCGCGCTGTCGCTCGTCGTGTTCGCGGTGGTCGGCGCCACGCTGACCATGTACATGCGGGACTACCTGAATCATCAGCTGCGGGACCAGATCAAGCTGGTGCAGGTCGTCCAGTCCAAGGACGCCAAGGCGCACGGCGTCGTGGAGCGCAAGCCGTACTACGGCTGGTACACGGCCGTGTACGACGTCTCGCCGGGCTCGGCCGTGCTGCGCAAGCCCGCCGACGTGCCCTCGGACACCACGGCGCTCACCGCCCTCGCCCGGCGGATGGAGGATGTCGACGCCGAGGTCACCCGCACGGTACGGATCGACGGCGAAGGCACCTATCTGCTGCGCGCCTGCGAGGTCTCGCCCGGTGTCGTGCTGGTCAGCGCCGCGCCGACGGAGGACATCGACGGCACCGTGCGTCAGCTGATCACCATGCAGGTGGTCGCCTTCGGCCTCGCCCTGCTGGCACTCGTGGTGTTCGGCCGGCGGATGCTGAAACACGGTCTGAAACCGTTGAGCGACATGGCGCACACCGCGCACGGCATCGCCTCGCACGACCTGACCGAGTCGGCGTCCCGGCTGCACCTGCGCGCGGACGCCCCCGGCGGCGGTCCGGAGGTCGAGGAGCTGCGCACGGCCTTCAACACGATGTTGCAGCACATCGACGACTCCCTCGCCGTGCGGGCGGAGGCCGAACAGCGCCTGCGCCGTTTCGTCGCCGACGCCTCGCACGAACTGCGCACGCCCCTGATGTCGGTACGCGGTTACGCGGACCTTTTCCAGTACGCGGCCGCCAACGCCCCCGAGGAACGTGACAAGCACCTGGCCCGCCTGCGCGCCGAGGCCGCCCGGATGGGGTTCCTCCTCGACGATCTCCTGCTGCTCGCCCGCCTGGACGCGGCCGAGGTGGAGACGCCCCTTCGGATGGAGAACGCCGACCTGGTGGAGCTGGTCGAGCAGGCGGCCGACGCGTTCCGCGCGAGCCACCCCGGCCATCCGCTGACGGTGTCCCCCGGCCCGGCCGTCGTACCGCTGCGGATGGACCCGCACCGCATCCGCCAGGTCCTGGACAACCTCCTCACCAACGCGGCCGTGCACACCCCGGCCGGGACCGCGGTCCGCGTCGAGGTCACCGTCTCGCCGGACACGGCACACGTCCACGTCACCGACAAGGGCCCCGGTATCCCGCCCGGCGACCGCGACCGGGTCTTCGACCGGTTCTACCGCGTCGACAAGGCCCGCAGCCGCGACCGCGGCGGCAGCGGCCTCGGCCTGTCGGTCGCCCGGTCCCTGGTGCGGGCACACGGGGGCTCGCTGGAGCTGGGCGACGAGGAGGGAGCCACGGTGTTCACGGTGACGCTGCCGCGGGGACCGGTCCCGACCGGGCGGGGCACCGTAGACCGCTAACGCGGTAACGCGGTAACGCGGTAACGCGGTAACGCGGTAACGCGAAGAAATCGGTGATCCGGGAGTCTCTGCGCACGGCACGACACGACGTCGGCCGCCGCGCCCGCGGCAACCGCAACCGCAACCGCAACCGCAACCGCAACCGCAACCGCAACGATCATCCCGGCAGGGACCGACCGTACTGCGGGCCGGTGAACCTCGGGACGCGTCCGGGATGAACCCCGGGGGGTACGGGCAGAAATCCCACAGCCTCACCGCGCTTCCCCCCGCCTCACGGCACCTCACAGCACCCCGCTTCACAGCACCTCACCGCACCCCGCCTCACGGCACTCGCCGCACGGCACCCCGCCTCACCGCACTGCGGTCGCCCTTCGGCCCGCACTCCGTCGGCTTACGGACACCGCACCGTCACACCGGAGGGGAACGACTTCCCCGTCCCCTCCCCAGGCCCGATCCGTCGCGCCGCCGCGCGCGGTCACGACGCGGAAGGACGACGTGCGCCGTGTCCCTGCTGCCCCTCGACGACCCCGCGTCCCCGCCCCCGCCGCAGCCCCCGCTCGCGGAAGACCGCCGCCGCCCTCTGGCAGCCACCGCCACCCGCCGGGCCCTGACCCTGTCCCCGATCGTGCTGCTCGCGGTGTGGGCGGCGGTCGACTGGCATGCCGTGCGAGACGGCGCCGCCCTGCTCGCCACCGCCGACCCCTGGTGGCTGCTGGTGGGGCTCCTCTTCACCTACCTGGGCTCGGTCGCCGCGGCCTGTGTCCGCCAGGGGGCGATCCCGGACCGGCTGCCACCGGGTCTGCTGGTGGCCTCCCAGATCGCCGCGGGCGCCGCGAACCACATACTGCCCGCGAGCATCGGCGCCCACGCGGTCACGGTCCGCTTCCTCCAGCGCCAGGGCGTCGCCCTCCCTCGCGCCACCGCCTCGATCGCCCTGTACTCCCTGGTCAGAGCCGTGGCGAAGACACCCGTTGTGCTGATCTTCCTGCTCGCCACGCCCAGCGCCGTACCCCCCGCCAGGCTTCTCCCTGAGGGACGGACGCTGCTCCTGGCCGCCGCGGGCATCCTGCTGGCCCCCGCGGCGACCGCGGCGCTGCTCGTCCTCGTCCGGCCGCTGCGCCGCCCCGCACTGGACTTCGTCCGTACGGCCCTCACCGACGCCCGGCATCTGCACACCCGCCCCGCCCGCTTCCTCCCCCTGTGGGGCGGAGCGATCGCGGCGCCGCTGATCCAGGCGAGCGTGGTGGCGTCGGTGGGAACGGCGTTGGGCCTGCCCCTGTCCTGGCCGCAGCTGCTCTTCGCGTTCCTCGCGGCGAGCACCGCGGCCGGTGCCGTCCCCGCACCCGGCGGCATCGGCCCGGTCGACGCGGCGCTGGTCCTCACCCTGGCCGGCTACGGCACCCCGCTGCCCCTCGCCACGGCGACGGTCATCGGCTACCGGGTGCTGACGGTGTGGCTGCCCATGCTGCCCGGGATGCTGGTGCTCTCGGCGCTGGTACAGCGCAAACAGCTGTGAGCCGTCGACCTCCTCGGCCGCCCTCGCCGTCAACCGGTCAGCCCGGGCCGGCCGCCCTCGCCGTCAGCCCGGGCCGTCAGCCCTCGCCGTCCTCCGCCAGCCGCAGCGAGATGCTGTTGATGCAGTACCGCTGGTCGGTCGGGGTCCCGTACCCCTCGCCCGCGAACACGTGTCCGAGGTGCGAACCGCACCGGGCGCACCGCACCTCGGTGCGCAGCATCCCGTGCGAGCGGTCCTCGATCAGCTCCACTGCTTCGGTGTCCTTCGGGTCGAAGAAGGACGGCCAGCCGCAGTGGGAGTCGAACTTGGTCTCGGAGGTGAACAGTTCGGCACCGCAGGCGCGACAGGAGTAGACGCCCTCGGCCTTGGTGTCGGTGTACTCACCGGTGAACGCGGGCTCGGTCGCGGCCTGCCGCAGTACGGCGTACTCGGCCGGGGTCAGCTCCGTCCGCCACTGCTCGTCCGGCTTTTCGACGTCGTACGACATGAGCCTCAGCCCCTTACTGGGAAAGACGGTCCAGAATGTGCGGGCCCAGGTCCGTCACGTCGCCCGCGCCCATGGTGAGAACGAGATCACCCGCCTTCGCCATTCCCGCCACGACCTCCGGTGCCAGGTCCTTGTCGTGCACCGCGGTCACGTCCGCGCCCGCCGCCCTGGCCGCGTCGATGATCAGCTCGCTGGTCACGCCCGGGATCGGGTCCTCGCGGGCGGGGTAGATGTCGAGGACGACGGAGGCGTCCGCGAGGGCCAGCGCCTGCCCCATCTCCTTGCCGAGTTCCTGGGTCCTGGAGAACAGGTGCGGCTGGAAGAGGACGAGGATGCGGGCGTCGCCGACCGCCGCGCGCATCGCCTCGAGGTCGGCCGTCATCTCCGTCGGGTGGTGGGCGTAGGAGTCGATGACCTGGACGCCCGCCGCCTCGCCCTTGAGCTGGAGCCGGCGCTTGACGCCTGTGTACGCGGCCAGGGCGGGGGCCAGTTCCGCGGCCGGGACGCCCAGGGCGACGCCCGCGGCCAGCGCGGCGACGGCGTTGTGCGCGTAGTGGCGGCCGGGCACGGAGACCGTGAAGGTGAGCTGCTGCCCGTCGAGCAGCACGGTCACCTCGCTCTTCAGCCCCTGCGGGACGACGGACAGCACTCGCACGTCGGCGTCCTCGGCCTCGCCGTACGTCACGACCCGCACGCCCTCGACCCGCCGGGTCAGTTCCCGCGCGCCCTCGTGGTCGGCGGCGATCACCAGGGTGCCGCCGGGCACGATCTTCTGGGCGAAGGTCTCGAAGGACGCGTAGATCTCGTCCATCGAGGCGTAGTTGGCGTGGTGGTCCAGCTCGACGTTGAGGACGATGGCGACCTCGGGCGCGTACTTGTGGAAGCTGCGGTCCGACTCGTCCGCCTCGGCGACGAAGATCTCGCCCTCGCCGTGCAGCGCGTTGGAACCGGGCGCGTCCAGGTCGCCGCCGATCGCGTACGAGGGGTTGAGGCCCAGCTCGGACAGCGACACCGCGAGCATGGACGTGGTGGTCGTCTTGCCGTGGGTGCCGGCGACGGCGATCGGCCGCGTCCCGTCCATCAGCCGGGCGAGCGCGTCCGAACGGTGGACCACCGGAATCCCCAGCTCGGCCGCGCGGGCCAGCTCCGGGTTGTCCGCGCGGATCGCCGACGACACGACGACACAGCTGGCGTCGTCGGCCAGGTGGCCGGCGGCATGGCCGATGTGCACGGTCGCCCCGAGTGCCCGCAGCGCCGCCGCGGTCTCGGACTCCTTGGCGTCGCTGCCGGCCACCTTCGCGCCGCGCTGAGCCAGGATCTTCGCGATCCCCGACATCCCCGCCCCACCGATGCCGATGAAGTGCGGTCGGTCCATGGCGGTAGGAAGGCCGGGTGCCATGCGTGTTCTCCCAGGGTGCGCTACGACGGTTCGGTGCGCCCCCACCCTATTGCGCGAGGCGCACCGGACCCACCCAGGGGCGCGGGGCCGTATCGATGTACGACCGCGCCGCGCGGTCGCGAGCGGCCACAGCGCACCCGCACCCGCACCCGCACCGACACGTCACAGGGGTCCGCTCACGCCTTGCTGTGCGAGAAGAGCTTCAGCACCGGCACTCCCACCTTGTGTCGAGCCCGAGAGGCCCAGTCCCGGTGGAAGAACTCCTCGACGTAGTGGGGGTCGGTCAGCACGATCACCTCGTCCGCCCCCGCCTCCGCCACCAGCGATTTCAGCGCGTCCAGCGGATGGTCCTCGACGAGACGTCCCACCGCGTCGTGGCCCGCCGCGTGCAGGGCGTGCAGGGACACCTCCAGGGCCCGTACGCCGAACCCCTTCGCCTCGTCCCCCTCGGGCGTATCGCCCTCCCGCGCCGCCTCGTCCAGTTCGCCGAGAGCCACGTCGTCGATGGCCCGCAGCAAGCGGTCCGCCTGGTCGCCGCGCGGCTGGAGCAGCACCTGGAAGGTGACCGGCTCGTCTCCGTGCAAGGTGCTGACGAACTCCACGTCGGCGGACGTCAGGGCCTTCTCGATCATCAAAACGCTTGTGAACACCAGCGCCCCATTCTCCTTCGAGGACCCCCGTGGCCCTCTCTCCTCCGTGGGCCGTCGGCGGCCCTGCGGAAACCATCCTTCCCCGTGTGCGCACGGGGACTGCGAGATTCAGTGTGCCCGCCGGACGCCAAACGGAACGGTTGATTCCGCCCTTTCGGGACCGACGGTGACGATCGAACTCCTATCCGCATCACGGCCGTCGATACCTGCCGAACAGGAAACCCTCCTCCTCCAGGAGGGAGACCAGCGCGAATCGCCGCGGCACCGCGACCGACGGTCCGCCCGCGATCCGCTGCGCGTCGCCGACGGCGAGCATCGGGGAGACGGTCAGACAGAGCTCGTCGAGCACCCCGGCAGCCACGAACTGACCCAGCAGCCGGGGCCCGCCCTCCGTCAGCAGCCGGGTGTGCCCGAGCTCGGCGAGCGCCCGTACGGCCCGGTCCGGCTCGATGCCCATGCCGTCACCGGCGATCACCACGCGCGCGCCCGCCTTCTCCGCGGCCGCCACTCTGTCGGGGGCCGCCGCGGCGCCGGTCAGGATCAGGGTGGGGACCAGAGGCGAGGTGAAGAGCGGGAGCGAGAAGTCCAGGTCGAGGCTCGCGGTGACCACCGCGACGGCCGGTGCGGGCCCCTGCCCGGCCGCCTCGCGCCGCCCTGCGAACTCGGCACGCGCGCGTGCGGGACGGTACCCCTCCAGACGCACCGTTTCCGCGCCCACGACCACCACGTCCGCGAGCCCGCGCAGCGTGCCGAAGATCCGCATGTCGGTGGCGGTCGAGATGGGCTGGGAGCGCCCGTCGTGCTGGGCGGCGCCGTCGAGCGTGGACACCATGTTGGCCCGCAGCCAGGGCCTCGGCTCGCCGGGTCCGGGCTCGGGGTACGCGTAGGCGTCGGCGAGCTCGTCGAGGCTCCACTCGCGGTCCTGGGCCGCGCCGCCCCCCGCACCACCGCCCTCGCCAGGGGCCCCGGGCGGCCTGCCGCCGGAGTCGGTCGTCACTGTCTGGTCGGTCACAGGGAACAGCCGTCGCATGCCAGGCAGTCTGGCACGCCCCGTAGCATGGGGAACCGTGTCGTCCTCCTCCTCAGCCCCCGGCCTCAGATCGATAGCCGACGCGGCCCCGGTGTCCCTCTGCACCCGCCAGCCGCATGTCCCCGCGGACCGGCTGGTCGCCGAGATGGTGCCGCCGCCACGCTTCGACTCGGTCCGATTCAGCACCTACATCCCGGATCCGAACCAGCCCAGCCAGACCGAGGCGGTCGGCGTCCTTGAGCGGTTCGCGACCGGACTCGGCGGAGCGCACGCCACCGGTGGCGCCAGGCGGGGGTTCCTCGGCTTCGGCAGGTCCAAGGCGCCCAAGGTCCCCGCCGGGCCGCGTGGCGTCTACCTGGACGGCGGCTACGGCGTCGGCAAGACGCACCTGCTGGCGTCCCTGTGGCACGCCACCCCGGCCGAGCCCGCCCTCAAGGCCTTCGGCACCTTCGTCGAGCTGACCAACCTGGTCGGCGCCCTCGGCTTCCAGCAGACGGTACGGACCCTCTCCGGGCACCGGCTGCTGTGCATCGACGAGTTCGAGCTGGACGACCCGGGCGACACCGTCCTCGTCTCGACGCTGCTCGGCAAGCTGGTCGAGGCGGGCGTCGCGCTCGCCGCCACCTCCAACACGCTCCCCGGCAAGCTCGGCGAGGGCCGGTTCGCGTCCGCCGACTTCCTGCGCGAGATCCAGGGCCTGTCCGCGCACTTCCGCGCGCTGCGCATCGACGGCGAGGACTACCGCCACCGCGGTCTGCCCGAGGCGCCGGCACCGTACTCCGACGAACAGGTGACGAAGGCGGCGTACGCCACCGAGGGCGCCTCGCTCGACGACTTCCCGCATCTGCTGGAGCACCTCGCCAAGGTCCACCCGAGCCGTTACGGCGCGCTGACGGATGGCCTGAAGGCGGTCTGCCTCACGGACGTGGGGGCGGTGCCCGACCAGTCCACGGCTCTGCGGCTGGTGGTCCTGGCCGACCGGCTCTACGACCGCGAGGTCCCGGTCCTGGCCTCCGGGCTCCCCTTCGACCAGTTGTTCAGCGAGGAGATGCTGAACGGCGGCTACCGCAAGAAGTACTTCCGCGCGATCTCCCGGCTCACCGCGCTGGCCCGCGACGCCAAGCGGCTCGTCGAGCCCCAATAAACGATCTTGGCCGCCCGGTCAAGAGCCTGTTCGCGCCAAGAACACCTCCCTTTTGAGGCGCACTTCATCTCGCAACGTCGAGTTAACCCTGCAAACAACTTTGCAGGGTTAACGTGTTTCTTGACCAGTGGTTGACCAACCGTTGGTCTGGACTAGAAACGCGAACCGGCCGAAGGGGGGCGCATGTTCCGAGGTACGACGACCCGGACCGTCATCTCGATCCTCGCCGCCGTCCTGCTCGCCCTCCCGTTCTTCGCACCCACGTCATCCTTCGCACCCGCGCACACGGTGCGTCAGGCCGAGGCCAAGACCCAGCCCGGAAACAAACTTTCCGGCAAAGCGATGCGCGACGAGATCGCCACGTTCCGCGACTGCGACCGCTCCGGCGGCCCCGCCGACCCCCTGCGCACCCGCGACCGCCACCGCGCCACCACCTCCGCCTCGGCCGCCTCCACACCCCAGGAGCCCGAGCGCGCGCTGCTGGCGCAGGATCCCGCGGCCGCGCATCAGCCGCCCCGGCCCGGCGACCCCTATCACCGCTCGTCGAGATCCTCGGCGGCCCACTCTCCGGCGGCCCTCCAGGTCTTCCGCTGCTGAGAGAGCAGAGCAGAACAGCAGTTCCCCCACCTGTCCTGTGTCCTGCACATCCGACGCGCCCCCACGGCGCGCCAGGAGGAGTCACCACGTCATGCAGCCCCTCATCGACAACGCCCGTACGTTCGGACAGCGCCCTGAGGAGTTCGCCAAACTCGCAGATGGCCAGTCCCCCCAGGTCCTGTTCATCACCTGCTCCGACTCGCGGGTCGTTCCCGCCCTGATCACGGGCGCCCGTCCCGGCGAGCTCTTCGAGCTGCGCACCGCGGGCAACATCGTGCCCCCCTACGGCTCCGACCGCCCCACCGGCGAGGCGGCCACCATCGAGTACGCCGTGGAGGTGCTCGGCGTCCAGGACGTCGTCGTCTGCGGCCACTCGCACTGCGGCGCCGTCGGCGCGCTGGTGCGCGGCGACGACCTCGACGGCGTCCCCGCCGTACGCGACTGGCTCGCGCACGCCGCGGACGAACCGGGGACCGCCGACCCCGACGACCCGACGGTCATGCGGGCGGTGCAGAACCATGTACTCGCCCAGTTGCTGCGGCTGCGCTCCTACCCGTGCGTGGAGAAGCGGCTGGCCGACGGCCGGCTGCGGGTGCGCGGCTGGTACTACGAGGTGCACACCGGTGCCGTACGCGAACACCGCGTGGACACCGACGGCTTCGAGGCCCTGTGAGCGCCACGATGAACCAGAAGCCCGCCGGGCGAATAGCCCGGTTCCCCCACCTGCGGCAGGACTTCGCCGCCTCTCTCGTCGTCTTCCTGGTCGCGCTGCCGCTGTGTGTGGGCGTGGCCGTGGCCTCCGGCGTGCCGGCCGAGCTGGGGCTCGTCACCGGCATCGTCGGCGGCCTCGTCACCGGTCTGCTGCGGGGCAGCTCCCTCCAGGTGTCCGGTCCGGCGGCCGGACTGACCGTGCTGGTCTTCGAGGCGGTGCAGGAGTTCGGCCTGCCCGCCCTCGGCGTGATCGTCCTCGCCACGGGCGTCCTCCAGCTCGCCATGGGCGCCCTGAAACTGGGCCGCTACTTCCGGGCCATCTCCGTCTCGGTCGTCGAGGGCATGCTGGCCGGAATCGGCCTGGTGCTGATCGCCGGTCAGCTGTACGCGGTAGCGGGCGCCAAGGCGCCGACGTCCGGCCTCGGCAAGATCGCCGGACTGCCCGAGGCCCTCGTGGACGCGGCCGGCAGCACCTCCGCGCTGGCCTCGCTCGCGATCGGCGCCGGCACCATCGCGGTGCTCGTGTTGTGGAAGCGGTTGCCGGCGAAGGTGCGCACGGTGCCCGGCCCGCTCGCCGCGGTGGGCCTGGCGACGCTCGCCGCCCTGCTGCTGAACCTGCCCGTGGCCACGGTCGAGGTGCAGGGCCTGCTCGGTTCCGTCCAGCCTCCGTCGCTGAGCTCCTTCGGCGAACTGGCGCACGTCGGACTGCTCGGCACGATCGTCGCGTTCACCCTGATCGCGTCCGCCGAGTCGCTGTTCAGCGCGGCGGCGGTGGACCGGCTGCACGACGGTCCGCGCACCGAGTACGACAAGGAGCTGATGGCGCAGGGCGCGGGGAACGCGATCTGCGGGGCGCTCGGCGCGCTGCCGATGACCGCGGTGATCGTGCGCAGCGCGGCCAACGTGCAGGCGGGCGCGCGGACGAAGGCGTCGCGCGTCCTGCACGGCGTGTGGCTGCTGCTGTTCGCGGCCCTGCTGCCGAACGTGCTGGCGTACATACCCATCCCGGCACTGGCCGGCATCCTCGTGCACGCGGGCGCCAAGCTCGTGCCGGTGCGGGCGATCGTGGGTCTGTGGCGCGAGCACCGCGGCGAGGCGCTGATCCTGGTGGTCACGGCCGTGTCGATCGTGGCGGTCAGCATGTTCGAGGGTGTTCTCATCGGTCTCGCACTGGCCGTCGCCAAGACGGCCTGGGAGGCCTCGCACCTCAGGCTGGAGATCGTCGACAAGGGCGCCGGCCCCGTCCAGGCGTATCTGTCGGGCAACGCGACGTTCCTGCGTCTGCCGAAGATCCTCGACAACCTGGAGGCCCTCCCGCAGGACCGCCCCGTCGAGCTGGACCTCTCCGGTCTGCACCACCTCGACCACGCCTGCCGTACGGCACTGGAGACCTGGGCCGAGCGGCACAGTGCGGCCGGCACGGAGCCGGTGAAGGTGACGGAACCGGTGACGACCGTGTAGCCCGCACCACTCGCCGTCCGGCCCGGGACTCGGGGCGTGGCCCCGGGCCGGACGGCGGGCATATCGTTACAGGGCAGACAGAAGCAGCCGGAAACGCTCTTACGGGCCTCTTGCCGAGGAGGTCGTCATGCTCCAGGAGCTGCTGGGTGTGGCCGCGGCGGTCGCCGCCGGAGGCGTCGTGTATGTCGCGGCGGCGGCGCGGGTCGTCAAGCAGTACGAACGCGGGGTCGTCCTCCGGCTCGGCCGGCTGCGCGGCGAGGTCCGCCCACCGGGGTTCACCCTGGTCGTCCCGGCCGTGGACCGGCTGCGCAAGGTCAACATGCAGATCGTGACGATGCCGATTCCCGCCCAGGAGGGCATCACCCGCGACAACGTGACCGTGCGGGTCGACGCGGTGGTGTACTTCCGGGTGGTGGACGCGGCTGCCGCGATCATCAACGTCGAGGACTACCGCTTCGCCGTCTCGCAGATGGCGCAGACCTCCCTGCGGTCGATCATCGGCAAGAGCGAGCTGGACGACCTGCTGTCCAACCGGGAGAAGCTCAACGAGGGCCTGGAGCTGATGATCGACAGCCCCGCCATCGGCTGGGGCGTGCAGATCGACCGGGTGGAGATCAAGGACGTGTCCCTGCCGGACACGATGAAGCGCTCGATGGCCCGGCAGGCCGAGGCCGACCGCGAGCGGCGGGCCAGGATCATCAACGCCGACGCCGAACTCCAGGCCTCCAAGAAGCTCGCCGAGGCCGCGAAGGAGATGTCGGAGCAGCCCGCCGCGCTCCAGCTGCGGCTGCTCCAGACGGTGGTGGCGGTCGCCGCGGAGAAGAACTCCACCCTCGTCCTGCCGTTCCCGGTGGAGCTGTTGCGCTTCCTGGAAAAAGCCCAGCAACCGCTCCCACAAAATCCACAGCAACAGCAAGAACCACAGCAACAGCCACAGCAACAGCCGCCGCTGCCGCCTCCACCGCCGCCCTCCCCGAAGGATGTGGACGAGTGACACGAGCTACGCGCGTGGTTCCCGGGGCGCACTGCGGGTGATAGACACAGCGGGATCACAGTTCCTGTCCGCCAGCAGGAAGGTTTTCCCATGTCTGCGACACGACGTCAGATCCTCGCCGGTACCGGTGCCCTGGGAGTGGGCGCGGGCATCGCGTTCACCGGCGCCCTCTCCGACCTCTTCGCGGGCACCGCCGCCGCGCAGAACCTCGGCCGCGACGGCTACGGCCCCCTCGTACCCGACAAGGACGGCCTGCTCGACCTCCCCGCGGGCTTCCGCTACCGGGTCCTGTCCCGCGAGGGCGACCCGCTGCGCTCCGGCGAGGGCCCGGTGCCCTCGAACCACGACGGCATGACGGCCCTGCCCGGCCGGGGCGGTCGAGTCCACCTGGTCCGCAACCACGAGAACCGCCCCACGGCGAAGTTCCCCGTCCCCACCATCGAGGGCCTGACCTACGACCCGGCGGGCAAGGGCGGCTGTACGGCACTGACGCTGGACTCCCGGAACAACGTGCTCTCCGAGCGGGTGGCCATCGCCGGTACGGCCGTCAACTGCGCGGGCGGGCCCACTCCGTGGCACACCTGGCTGACCTGCGAGGAGACCGAGGACAAAGCCGGCACAAACGGTTACACAAAGGATCACGGCTTCATCTTCGAGGTCGACCCGGCCGACCCGCGCCGCAGCGGGGCCGTCCCGCTGACCGCGATGGGCCGCTTCCAGCACGAGGCGATCGCCGTCGACCCGCGTCTCGGAATCGTTTACGAAACCGAGGACGCGTTTCTGGAGCCGTTCGGCCTTTTCTACCGCTTTCTCCCGAAGAAACCGCTGGGCGGGGCGGGCTCGCTGCGCGCGGGCGGCCGCCTCCAGGCGATGCGTGTCCCCGGTGTGCCGGACCTGTCCTCGATCCAGGACACGGGCGCCACCTTCGACGGCATCGAATGGGTCGACGTACCGGACCCTCTCGCCGTCGAAACCCCGGTCCGTCTCCAGGACTTCGGCCCGAAGGGCATCACGCACGCCCAGAAACTCGAGGGCTGTTACTGGGGCGGGCGGTGCGTGTACTTCGTGTCGTCGTTCGCACACGGCGCGGACGGCTCGGCGGCCGACCACTTCGGCCAGATCTGGCGGTACGACCCGAAGCTCCGCCGCCTCACCCTCGTCATCGTCTTCGGCCCGGACACGGACGTCCAGCTCCCGGGCGAGTCCCCGGACAACATCTGCCTGGCGCCCAGCGGCGGCCTGATGGTCTGCGAGGACGGCAACGGCGCCCAACACGTCTTCGGCGTGACCAGGGGCGGCGAGGTGTACGCGATGGCGCGGGGCCGCCAGAACATCGGAACACCACAGGCCCCCGAGTGGGGCGAGTTCGCCGGCGTCACCTTCTCCCCCGACGGGGACACGATGTACGTCAACTGCTACACCCCCGGAACCACCTTCGCCGTCACGGGGCCCTGGCGGCGCTAGTCCGGCTCCGGGAGGCGGGTCCCCGGCTCGGCGGGGGCCCGGACCGGCGCCCGGTGGGGCAGATCCTGGCCCGCTCGACCCCGACGTGACGTCACGGGAAACGCCGGCGCACGGAACATTCCGCGTCCCCCGCCTGCCCGGGCGCTGCCCCGGGCGAGCGAGGGCCCGGGCGGGTGACACCACTCGAGTCACGGTCTCATATCATCACAAATAGGAGCACAACCCTCATAACTTCATACGATGATCCTTCCCGTACGCCGCCTCGCCGCCCTCTGTGCCCTTGGGGCCGCGCTCGCCCCCCTCGCCGCCTGCGGCACCCCTCGGGAACCACGTGCCGCGCGTCCGGCCGCCCCCGCGCACGCTTCCCTCGCCCCCACCCGGCCCCCCACGCTGGCCCCCGGTCCGGCCGGCCTCACCCCCGTCTTCAGCAACGCGCCCCGCACGGCCGACAAGAGGGTCGCCCTCACCTTCGACGCCGACATGACCGCCGACCAGGGAGCCCGCGCGGCGGCCGGCGAGCACTTCGACAACCCGGGGCTGATCGCGGCACTGCGGGCGCTGAAGGTGCCGGCCACCGTGTTCATGACCGGCCGCTGGGCCGAGGAGTACCCGGACCAGGCCCGCTCCCTCGGCCGCGACCCCCGCTTCGAGATCGCCAACCACTCCTACAGCCACTACGCCTTCACCGACGACTGCTACGGCCTGCCGACCGTCCCCGAGGACGCGATGCGCGCGGACGTGGAGCGGGCGTACACGGCGTTCCGCAAGGCCGGGGTGCCGGACGCGATGCCCTACTTCCGTTTCCCCGGCGGCTGCTACGACCGGCGGGCGCTGCGCGCGGTGAGCGGCCTGGGCATGACCGCGGTGCAGTGGGACGTGGTGAGCGGGGACGCGTTCGCGACCGACGCGGACGCGGTGGCCCGGCAGGTACTGGAGGGGGTCCGGCCCGGCTCCGTCGTCGTCATGCACTGCACGCGCAGCGCCGCTCCGACGACCGAGCGGGCGGTACGGACCGTCGTGCCGGAGCTGCGCCGTCAGGGATACCGGTTCGTGAAGGTGTCCGAGCTGATCGGGGCGGCGAGCGGACGGCGGTGAACGACGCACACCCGCACGCTGAGCGGCTTCGCTTCGTACGTCGTAATCGCTTACGTACGCTGGAGGCATGAGCGACGACAGTGACCGGGAGTACTGCCTGATCGACGCGACCACGCCGCCCAGGGCCGAGGGGCCGCCGTACGCGGAGTGCGTGCTGTGCCGAAAGCCGACGGAGTATCCGGAGTCGTACAAGGGGATCACGCTGTGCCCGGTGTGCGAATGGCAGGAGGCGCAGCGGACTGCGTGCTCGGGGTAACCGTTTGCTCGGGGTAACCGTTTGCTCCGCACAATCGACCACGGACAGGCAACCGGATACCGACAAGTAGCCGCAATCGGTTACCACCGCACATCACCGGCGCGCGTTCGTTCACTGCTGGGTAAGTTGCGTAACCGCTTCCCTGAGTAACCGCTTCCCCGACCTCCCCCTGCTCACGGCGATCGGCGAGACGTGAGCGCGCACGCCACGGCCGTCGCCGCGGCGGTCAGCAAAGCTGCCGCGGCCACGGGCAGGAGCGGCACGTGGACGGTCGCCGAGTGGGAGCCGCCGACCAGGCCGCTCACCGCCGCCTGCGCCGGGGAACCGGTTACCACCAGGGCCAGCAGCGCCGCCAGCAGCAGCGCGGGGACCGCGCGGCCGGGCGAGCGCAGCACGGGCCAGGCGGTGAGCGCGCCGACGGCCACGCCGAGCAGGGCGCAGGTCAGGACGGCGAGCAGTCCGGCGCCGGCGGCTTCCAGGACGGGAACGCGCTTGTCGTGGTCGCTGCCGACCGGGTCGCTGATGAACGTGACCACCACCGTCGCCGCCGTACCGAGCACGACGGCCGTGGCCAGCGCGACCAGGACACAGGCCAGGTGCGCCCGCCCGGGCCCGACCGCCGCCGCGACGACGGTGCGGGCGGCCGGGGGCTCGTTGGTGACGCAGATCCGCACCAGCCAGGCGGCGACGGGCAGCAGGAACGCGGCCGTGTACCCGAGCGAGTCCAGCAGCGGCTGGCCTCCCTGCACGCCGATGCCCAGGAAGACGGCGTAGAGGAGGAACGGGGGCAGCCAGCGCTGCGAGCGCAGGAGCAGGGCGGTCTGATAGCGCAGGAGGGCGGTCATCGGTGGCGGCTCCCGTCCTGACGGACGCTCACCACGTGCCACGGCGGGCGGGCGGTCAGCAGGGCGCGGAGCAGGACGTCGGAGTGGGAGGCGGGGACGGTGAGCCGGTGGGTGCGGTCGGCCGTCTCCTCGGTGGCGGTGGCCAGGCGGAGCGCTTCCGGTGGGAGCGGGGCGGTCGGGCCGTGCACCTCGATGGTCATGTGCGGGCCGTTGGGGGCGGTGGTCGGTTCCGCTGCGGTACGGCGGTGGAGGGTGCCGTCGCGGACCGTGTACTCGGCGTCCGCCCGGCCGGCGAGGCGGCGGGGGTCGTGGTCCACGAAGACGACGGCCGATCCGACGGCCGTCCGCTCGGCGACGGCACGTTCCAGTTCGGCGCGCGCGTCGGTGTCGAGACCGGTCCAGGCCTCGTCCAGGACGAGCAACTCCGGTTCGGCGAGGAGTGCTTGCGCCACGGCGACCTTCTGGCTGCTGCCCTTGGACAGGCGGCTCATCGGGGTGTGGGCGTGTGCGGTGGCGCCGAAGCGGTCCAGCCAGTCGCCCGCGGCGCGCTCGGCCGCCGTACGGGACAGACCGTGGACCGCGCCGAGGTGGGTGAGGTAGCCGAGGGCGGTGAAGGGGAGGGCGGCGGGGAAACGTTCGGGAACGTAGGCGGTGCGGGGGGCGCCGGTGACCCTGCCTTCGGTCGGGGCGTCGATGCGGGCGAGCAGACGGAGAAGGGTGGACTTCCCGGTGCCGTTGGGGCCCTCGATGCGGGTGAGGGTGGCGGGGGCCGGGTTCAGGTGCACGTCGCGGAACACCCAGGGGCCGCGAACGCCGTAGCGGCGGCCCACGGCCTCCAGCCGTAGCTCACGTGGCATGCGGACCGTCCTTTCACACGCGGTTGCATGGATCTTCCACCTGGCAGACTGGAGGACGTGACCATTGATCCGGCCGTTCCCGGCGACAGCCCTTTCCGTTCCGAGCGTTCGATACGGGACGAGGCTCCGCAGTACGTCCTGCCTTTGGTGGTCCGTATCGAGCGTGCCGACCCGCCGGCGCGCACGGACGCGCTGGAGACGGCCGCGCGCGCCGTGCTGACCCTCCTCGCCGACGAGCGGGCGCTGGGCGACGGCGAGTGGGCGGCGACCGTGCGTGACTGGCAGGACGCCCGGATCCGCAAGGTGGTGCGGCGGGCGCGGGGCGCCGAGTGGCGGCGGGCGGAGGCGCTGCCCGGCATCACGGTCACGGGCAAGGCGGCGGAAGTAAGGGTTTTCCCGCCCGTTCCGCTGGACGGCTGGCCCAAGGACCTGGCGAAGCTCCAGGTTTCCGGAACCGATCTCGAGGACCCGGAGCCACCGGTCGACATCGACCCGACGGCTCCGGTGATCTGGCAGAACCCGGAGGTCGGCATGTCCGCGGGCAAGGCGATGGCGCAGGCCGGGCACGGCGCGCAGCTCGCCTGGTGGGAACTGTCGGACGAGGAGCGGACCGCCTGGCGCGAGGCGGGATTTCCGCTCGCCGTGCGGACCGCGGAGCCGCGACGGTGGCGTGAGCTGACGGAGAGCGGACTGCCGCTGGTGCGGGACGCCGGGTTCACCGAGATCGCGCCGGGCAGTTGCACGGTGGTCGCGGACCACCCGGCCCTGCGGGCCCGCTAGCCCCGTCGCCCGTCGCCCACCGGCCCCGCAGCCCGTCGCCGTCGCCCCGACACCCCGACACCCCGACACCCCGACACCCCGACGCCCCCGCGGCTCCCCGGCCCTGCGGTCCGAACCTCAAATGTTGCTCTGAAGGAGCGTGACGGGCGGTTCGGGAGGCGGTGGCGGGGCCATACCACCGTCACCACGCAGGGGGCACGAAGGAGGCGGGGACCATGAAGCGACTGGGGACGGGGATCGGCTGGCGGCCGGAGATCGCGGACGCCGTGGAGCGCATGCCGGGCATCGACTGGGTCGAGGCCGTCGCCGAGAACGTGTGTCCCGGGCATCTGCCCGACTCGCTGCTACGGCTGCGCGAGCGCGGGGTCACCGTGATCCCGCACGGCGTCTCCCTCGGGCTGGGCGATGCGGAGCGGCCCGACGCGGGACGGCTGGCCGCGCTCGCCGAGCGGGCCGAGGCACTGGGTTCGCCGCTGGTCACCGAGCACATCGCGTTCGTCCGCGCGGGCGGCCCCCTGACCGCGTCCCCGCGGCTCGAGGCCGGGCATCTGCTGCCCGTGCCGCGCACCCGCGACGCCCTCGACGTGCTGTGCGAGAACGTGCGCATCGCGCAGGACGCGCTGCCGGTGCCGCTCGCCGTCGAGAACATCGCCGCGCTCATCGCGTGGCCGGGCGAGGAGATGACGGAGGGACAGTTCCTGTACGAGCTGGCCGACCGCACGGGCGTACGGCTGCTCATCGACGTGGCCAACCTGCACACCAACCACGTCAACCGGGGCGAGGACCCCGCCAAGGCGCTCGCCGAACTGCCCCTGGAGGCCGTCGCCTACGTCCATGTCGCGGGCGGCTTCGAGCGGGACGGCGTCTGGCACGACAGTCACGCCCACCCGGTGCCCCGGCCGGTCCTCGACATCCTCACCGACCTCGCGTCCCGGGTGTCGCCGCCAGGGGTGCTGCTGGAGCGGGACGAGAACTTCCCCGAACCGGCTGAGCTGGAACGGGAGTTGGGCACGATCAATTCGGCCGTCGAAGCCGGCGAGCGGGAGGGTGCCCTCGCGCGAGCTTCTTCGACCACAGGGGAGCACGGCGCCACGAAGATGGGAACGGGGGTCGGGCATGGAGTCGGGGCCGGAGTCGGGACCAGGACGAGAACCGGGGACGGGACGATAACCGGGGACGGGATGGGGACCCGGGTCGAGAGCGGGACCAAGACCGAGACCAGGACCGTGACCGGGGACGAATCCGCCCCGCCCACCCCGGAGACGGGCCCGGCCGCCCTCGACGAGGCGACTCGTCAGCGCCTCGGCCTCGCGCAGGCGGCGTTGCTGTCCGCGCTGGTCGCCGGGACGCCGGTCCCCGAGGGCTTCGACCGGGTGCGACTCGGCGTACAGGCCCGGGCGCTGGCGGCGAAGCGGGCGGATGTAGTGGCGAAGGTGGCTCCGGAGCTGCCGCTGATTCTCGGCAACGGTTACCGCACCGCATTCATCGCATACGCCCAAGGCCACCCGATGCACGGCGGCTACCGGCAGGACGCCCTCGACTTCGCCGAGCACACACTCCTGCGGGGACGGCTGACGGAGGGCCGGGCCCGCCGCGAACTGCGGCGCTGGTGGCTGGACCGCTCGGGCCCCGCACCGAGGCCGAAGTCAAGGTTGGGGCAGGTCGGACGAGTGGGCCGGACGTTGATTCGACGGTGAGGTACCCGGCGCCGTGGGCCGCCCGAATGTGCCGGGGTTAACACCCCACAACCCACCACGCGCACCGCAACCGCTTCCGCACCGCTCGCGCACCGTTTCCACAGCGTTTCTCCCTTTTTGGAGCCCAACCCGGTCATACCGTTTCGCCCGTCATGCTCCCGTTGTAACCGTTTGCCCCCGTACGGCAGTTGGCAGTGCAGGCGAAGTAAAATGCCAGCCAGTCCCACAACCGAAGCGCACTAGCGTGCAGTGCCGCGAGCAGGAGGCACCCATGCGGCCGCGACCCCCCATCCAGGGCAGAGGCATTTTCAGCGGAACCGGGCTCATCATCACGGGCCTGGCGGCGACCCTGGCGGCGCTGGTCTTCCCGATCTGGTCGTACGCAGACCGGTCGGGCACCGGAGTGGACGTGCTGAACGCGCAGACGGTGTCGACGCAGTACGGGCCGCTGTCCGCGCTGGACCGGGAGTTCGTCACGAAGGTCCGGCTGGCGGGGCTGTGGGAGCTGCCCGCCGGTCAGCAGGCGCAGACGAAGGGCACGACCGAGGCCGTACGGACGGCGGGCCGGCACCTCGTCGAGGGGCACACCTTCCTGGACGAGCGGGTGCGCACCGTCGCCTCCCAGTTGGGCCTCGCGCTGCCGAACGAGCCGAACGAGCAGCAGCAGGGCTGGCTGAGCGAGCTCGGCGCGGCGCAGGGCGAGCAGTACGACTGGAAGTTCGCCAACATCCTGCGCCTCGCGCACGGCCGGGTGTTCTCCGTCGTCGCCCAGGTGCGCGCCAGTACCCGCAACTCGCTGGTGCGCGAGCTCGCCGACGACGCCAACACCACCGTGCTGGACCACATCAAGATCCTGGAGGCCACCGGGTTCGTCGACTTCGACGCCCTCGCCCGGGACATGGCCGCCGACAGCACGCCGCCGATCACCCGCTCCCCCGGCCCGCCGGGGCCGACGGCCGACCCCGGGGAGGTCGTGCCGGTGGCGCCGTCGCCGTATCCCACCTACACGCTCCCGCCGGCCGCGGCCAGCCCGCCACCCGGCAGCTGACACCGGTTTCCGAGGTCCGGGCGAAGGTAAGCGGAACGTCACATACCCACAACGCTCGGTCCGGATTGTGAACAGGGCATGGCGTTTCTCGGTGCACATGGCATAGAAACGCGGCATGGTCTGGGTGCTTCTCCTGCTGCCGGCATGGGCCGTCGCGGGTGCGGCGTGCACACGGCTGTGCCTGGCCGCCGTACGGGCGGCCGCCGTCGACGAGAACGCGGGCCAGGGACATGATCTGACGCTCTACGAGGCGGCCTTCCTGTCCGGCGGTCCGGGCAGGGTCGCCGACCTGGCCATGGTCTCCATGGCGCGGCAGCGGCGGCTGGTGCTCGCCCGCACCGGCTGGGCGACCGTCGTGGACCCGCGCGGGCGCGACGAGATGGAGCGGTCGGTCATAGGGGCCATCGGGCCCGAGGGGCAGTCCCGTATCGCCCCGGCGCGGGCGGCGGCGGCCGCCGCGGACGCGGTGGGCGGTCTCGCCGACCGGTTGGTCCGCGCCGGTCTCGCGGTGCCCGACGGGGCCCGTACGACAGTTGCGGCCGGGGTGCGGCAGGTACGGGTCGCCGCCGTGGCCGTCCTCGCGCTGGGTGCCACCGCACTGCTGGTCCCCGCCACCCCGGACATGCCCCGCAACCTCGTCGCACTCTGGTTCGCGCTGCCCCTGGCCCTCACGCTGAGCTGTCTCGCCATAGCGCGGGTGGAGGTGCATCCGTACTCGCGCTGGGCCTCCCCGGCCGGGCAGCGGCTGCTGGGCGCGCTGGCGCGGCGCACGGGTGGCACGGGGGACGACCGTACGTACCTGACCTCCGTCGCCGTACGCGGGATCCGGGCGGTGGGCGAGCCGGACCTGCGGGCGGCCTTCGCTCATCGTGAGCAGTACGGACGGGACTGAGGCAGGGCGCGCTCGACCACCGGGGGGCGCACAAGGGGCATTGCCGCCGACACCCGCCGATGGTGCTTGCCTTCCCCCACGGTCGAACCAAACATCCCTTTTGTCGCCGCCGTGCACCGAAGGGACACCCGATGAGAGCCGCCGCCCTCCACTCGGCCGCAGGAGCCCTCCTCCTGACCGCCCTCTCCGCCGTCCCGGCGGGCGGCGCCCCGAACGCCGGCGGCCTGTCCGGCTCGCCCGGTGTCGCACTGGCCGCCGCGCGGGCCGCGGCGAAGGGCGTCGACTTCGGGAACTGCTCCGACGCGCAGGACCTGCCCGGCAGCATGCAGTGCGGCACGGTCTCCGTCCCGCTCGACTACGCGGCCCCGAACGGCAAGCAGATCGAGCTCACCGTCAGCCGGGTGCGGGCCACCCACCGGGACCCGCACAACAGCAAGCGCCGGGTGCCCCGGCAGGGCGCGCTGGTCTTCAACCCGGGCGGTCCCGGCGGCTCGGGCCTGTACTTCCCGCTGATCGGGCTGCTGCCGGAGTGGAAGCGCATCGGGGCGGCCTACGACCTCGTCGGCTACGACCCGCGCGGGGTCGGCCGTTCGGCGCCCCTGTCCTGTCAGGACCCCAAGCGCTTCTTCAAGGGCCCCGTCCCGGCCCCGGACCACCCCTCGGAGTCGTACAAGCGGGAGCGCATCGCGCAGGCGAAGGCGTACGCACAGGGCTGTGCGAAGCGGACGGGCAGCGCCCTGCGGCACTACAACTCGCTCAACAACGCCCGTGACCTGGACGTGCTGCGCGCCGCGCTCGGCGAGGAGCGGCTGACCTTCATGGGGGCGTCGTACGGCACCTACTTCGGAGGGGTCTACGCGACACTGTTCCCCTCCCACGTGCGGCGGATGGTGTTCGACGCGGCCGTGAACCCGGACCCGGCGCAGATCTGGTACCGCAACAACCTCGACCAGTCGGCGGCGTTCGAGAGCCGATGGACGGACTTCCGGGAGTGGATCGCGAGGCACGACGACGTGTACGGCCTGGGCGGCACGGCGGAGGCGGTGCTGACCAGCTACGAGCGGGCGCGCGCCCGGCTGGCCGCGGAGCCGGCCGGCGGGAAGGTGGGGCCGGGACAGCTCCAGGGCGCGTTCCTCCAGGCCGGGTACTACGACGACTACTGGCCCGCCCGGGCGCAGGCGCTGTCGGAGTATCTGAAGGGCGATCCGAAGCAGCTGATCGCGCAGGCCGGGCCGGTGCGGGAGGCCGCCGCGCAGGCGGAGAACGCCAATGCCGCGTACACGGCCGTGGAGTGCAACGACGCGTCCTGGCCGACGGACTGGAGGGTGTGGGACCGCGACAACACACGGCTGGCGCGCGTCGCGCCGTTCGAGACGTGGGACAACGTGTGGGCGAACCTGCCGTGCGCGTACTGGCCGGCGCCCCGGCAGCAGCCGGTCGACGTGCGGACCGGTCCGGGCGAGCTGCCGCCGACGCTGATCCTGGCCGCCGAGCGGGACGCGGCGGCGCCCTATGCCGGGGCGCTGGAGATGCACCGGCGGCTGACGGGCTCGGTGCTGGTGACCGAGCGGGACGCCGGCACGCACGGCATCGCGGGCGGCCCGAACCGGTGCGTCAACGGCCACTTGGAGGCGTACCTGCTGGAGGGCCGGCTCCCGGTGCGGCGCGCGGCCTGCGCACCGCACCCGGAACCCGAGCCGACGGTCGCCCCCGCGGAACGCGCCGCCCGGCCGGGGCGCTGATCAGGCGAGGCCCGCGACCAGCTCCGTGAGGTCCTTGCGACGGCCCGTGTAGAACGGGACCTCCTCGCGGACGTGCATGCGGGCCTCCGAGGCGCGCAGGTGGCGCATGAGGTCGACGATGCGGTACAGCTCGTCGGCCTCGAAGGCCAGGATCCACTCGTAGTCGCCCAGCGAGAACGAGGCGACGGTGTTGGCGCGGACGTCCGGGTAGCCGCGGGCCATCTTGCCGTGGTCGGCGAGCATGCGGCGACGGTCCTCGTCGGGCAGCAGGTACCAGTCGTAGGAGCGCACGAAGGGGTAGACGCTCACGTAGTTGCGGGGCGTCTCGTCGGCGAGGAACGCCGGGATGTGCGAGCGGTTGAACTCGGCGGGGCGGTGCAGCGCCATGTTCGACCAGACCGGCTCCAGGGCGCGGCCGAGCCGGGTGCGGCGGAAGAGGTTGTACGCCTCCTGGAGCTGGTCGGCGGTCTCGGCGTGCCACCAGATCATGACGTCGGCGTCGGCGCGCAGGCCGGACACGTCGTACGTGCCGCGGATCGTCACGTCCTTGGCGGCGAGCTGGTCGAACAGCTCCTGGACCTCGTCGGCGTAACCCGCGCGGTCCTCGGGCAGCACGTCCTTCAGCTTGAAGACGGACCACAGCGTGTAGCGGATGACCTCGTTGAGGTCCTTGGCCAGCTTGCCCTTGTTCGGGACCCTGCCGGACTCGGTGGTGGGGGCGTCGTCGCTCATGGCTCTCATTCTCCCGCTCCGCCGTGCAGATTTTGCACCGGGTTGGCCGCGAGCTCCCGTACGGCGCTCAGGTCGCCGCCGAGCTGGTCGACCGCCGCGTACGCGCTCGCGATGCAGGCCGGGATGCCCACGCCGTCGTACTGGGCGCCGCAGACCGCGAGGCCGGGGAGCTCGGCGACGTGCTCGCGGATGCGGGCCACGCGCGTGTGGTGGCCGACCGGGTACTGGGGCAGGCCGTCCGTCCAGCGGGTGACGCGGGTTTCGAGGGGCGTGGCGTCCAGGCCGGTGGCGGCGCGCAGGTCGTGCCGGGAGACGTCGACGAGGTCGGCGTCCTCGCGACCCAGGATCTCCGTCTCGCCGTACCGCCCCACGGAGGTGCGCAGCACGACCGTGTCCGGGTTCTCGTCGGCGATCCAGCCCCACTTCTGGGAGGCGAAGGTGGACGCCTTGATGGTGCGTCCGTCGACGGGCGGGACGAGGAAACCGCTGCCGTCGGGCAGGGCGTCTGCGGTGTTGGCGCGCCGGTAGGCGAGGGTGATCAGGGCCATGGAGGCGTACTCCACCGTGCGCAGTGCGGCGGCGGCCTCGGGGGACTCGGCGGCCAGCAGCGCGGCGGCGGCCGGCGCGGGCACGGCGACGACCACGGCGTCGGCGTGCAGCACCCGCTCCCCCGCGGTGACGTGCCAGCCTCCGCCGGGCGCGCGGCGCAGTCCGGTCACGGGTACGCGCGTGTGGATCTCGCCGCCGCGTGCCTCCACGGACTCCGCGACCGCGAGCGGCAGGGAGCCCACGCCGCCCTCGACGCCCATGAACACCGGGCCGGTCTGCTGGCCGGCGGCGGCCTTCGCCTGGATCTCGCGGACCGCCTCCGTCAGCGAGGTGTGGGTCCGTGCCGCCTGGTAGAGCTGCGGGACGGCGGAGCGCATCGAGATCCGGTAGGCGTCACCGGCGTACACCCCGCCGAGCAGCGGTTCGACGAGGCGGTCGACGACCTCGCGGCCCAGGCGCGCCGCCACGTACTCCCCGACGGCCACGTCGTCCCCGACCTCGGTGCGGGGCAGGTCGGCGTCGCGCTCGATCCGGGCGAGCCCCTCGTCGGAGAGGACTCCGGCGAGGGCGGTCGCCGCGCCGGGCACGCCCATGACGTGGCCCTTGGGCATGGGGCGCAGCGCGCCGCGGGTCCAGATCGAGGCCGTCGCGGTGGCCGGCGACCGAAGGCGGTCGGAGAGGCCCACCTCGCGCGCGAGAGCGACCGCCTCGGGCCGGCGGGCCAGCATCGACTCGGCGCCGAGGTCCACGCGCACGCCCGCGATCTCGCCGGGCAGCAGCTTGCCTCCCACCCGGCCGGAGGCCTCGAGGACGGTCACCCGCGCCCCGCGCTCCAGCAGCCTGTGGGCGGCGGCCAGCCCGGCGATCCCGGCTCCGATGACGACGACGTGCTGCCCCGTGCCCGCACCCGTTGAGCTCATGCGTCCACTCTCTCAGACCCCACTGACACCCCCGCCGCGCCCCGGTGTCCTCTCCGCGTCCCGACCGTGACCTCTTCGGAACCGATCCCCGCCAACGTTTCGGCCCGCCCGGGCGTCGAAGGGGCGTCAGGTTGTCAGAAGCTCGGGGGGTACACCCACATGCGCACACGACGTTCCGCAGGACGCTCCGTACGACGTTCCGCACGGCCGGCCCACGCCCTGGCCGCGATCTCGCTGGCCGCGGCCCTCGCGCTCACCGGGTGCGGCGGCGCGGACGACATGGGCGCGAGCAGTACGGCCGACAAGGCCGCGGTCGGAGAGGCCGGCGCCGGGGACGCGGGAGCGGTGCAGGACGGCAAGCAGGGCGCGGGCGCGAGCGGCTCGAAGGCGACCTCCGCACCCGACCTCACCGTCAACCGCATCATCCGCACCGCCTCCCTGACCGTGCAGGTCAAGGACGTGCCGAAGGCCCTGGACGAGGCTCGCGCGACCACCGAGAACGCGGGCGGCTATATCGGCGACGAGACGACCACCCGGGACGAGGACGGCGCCGAGCGCACCCGCGTGGTGCTGCGCGTGCCCGTCGGGAAGTACGACGACGTCCTCGCCGCTCTCCAGGGCTCGGGCAAGCTCCTGGAGCGCACGGCGAAGGCCCAGGACGTCACCGACCAGGTCGTCGACGTCGAGAGCCGCATCACCTCGCAGCGCGCCAGTGTCGCCCGGGTCCGCGAGCTGATGGACCGGGCCACCAAGCTGAGCGACGTGGTCACCCTGGAGGGTGAGTTGAGCAGCCGGGAGTCCGACCTCGAGGCGCTGCTCGCCCAGCAGGCGTCCCTGAAGGACCGCACGAGCCTGGCGACCGTCACGCTGACCCTGTCGGAGAAGCCGGTCGTCGCGGCCGCCGAGGACGACGATCCCGGGTTCGTGGACGCGCTGGCGGGCGGCTGGGACGCGTTCGTGACGATGCTGCGCTGGATCGCCGTCGTGTTCGGCGCGGCGCTGCCGTTCCTGGCGGTGGGCGTCCTGCTCGTGCTGGCGTGGCTGCGGCTGGTGCGACCGCGCCGGCGGGCGGCAGAGGCGAGCCGGGACCGGTTGAGCGTGCCCGGGCAGACCGGAGCCGTGCAGGCGGAGGCCGGGCCGACCGAGGCCCGGCAGGCCGGGCAGGCCGGGCAGGCCGGGCAGGCCGGGGCCGGGACGGGCGAGCCCGAGCAGCGCTGAACTGCGAGTCCCCCGTAGCGTGTTCGCATGAGCATCGAGCGACTGGTGGTGATCGGCGGGGACGCCGCGGGCATGTCCGCGGCGTCCCAGGCCCGCCGTCTGAAGGGGCCCGGGGAGCTGGAGATCGTGGCCTTCGAGCGCGGCCACTTCACGTCCTTCTCGGCGTGCGGCATCCCGTACTGGGTGGGCGGTGACGTCAACGGGCGGGACGATCTGATCGCCCGCACGCCCGAGGAACACCGCGCGCGGGGGATCGACCTGCGGCTGCGCACGGAGGTCACGGAGATCGACGTCGCGGGGCGGCGGGTACGCGCGCGCGCGGTGGATTCCGGGGCGGAGTCCTGGACGTCGTACGACAAGCTCGTCATCGCGACCGGGGCCCGCCCGATCCGGCCGGACATGCCGGGCATGGACGCTCAGGGCGTGCACGGGGTGCAGACCCTGGACGACGGGCAGGCGCTGATCGACACGCTGGCACGCGCGCGTGGGAAGCGGGCCGTGGTCGTGGGGGCGGGTTACATCGGCGTGGAGATGGCCGAGGCGCTCATCAAGCGCGGCTACGAGGTGACGGTCGTCAACCGGGGCAGCGAGCCGATGTCGACCCTCGACCCGGACATGGGGCGGCTGGTGCGCCGGGCCATGGAGGGCCTGGGCATCACCATGGTGAACGACACCGAGGTCATCGCAGTGCGCACCGCCGAGGACGGTCACGTGCGGGCGGTGGTGACCGAGGACGCCGAGTACCCGGCCGACGTGGTGGTGCTGGGCATCGGGGTCCGCCCGGAGACCGGGCTCGCGAAGGCCGCGGGGCTGCCCCTGGGCACTCACGGCGGGCTCCTCACGGACCTGGCGATGCGGGTGCGCGGGCCTCTTGCCGACGGGAGCGTCTGGGCCGGCGGTGACTGCGTCGAGGTCCTGGACCTGGTCTCCGGACAGGAGCGCCACATCGCCCTGGGTACCCATGCGAACAAGCACGGCCAGGTCATCGGCACCAACGTCGGGGGCGGCTACGCCACGTTCCCCGGCGTGGTCGGCACGGCCGTCAGCAAGGTGTGCGATCTGGAGATCGCCCGCACGGGCCTCCGTGAGAAGGACGCCCGTCGCGTCGGTCTCCGGTTCGAAGCGGTCACCATCGAGTCGACCAGCCGCGCCGGCTACTACCCCGGCGCCTCCCCCATGACGGTCAAGATGCTCGCCGAGCGAAGGACGGGCCGTCTGCTGGGCCTCCAGATCGTCGGGCGGGAGGGCGCGGGCAAACGCGTCGACATCGCGGCGGTGGCCTTGACGGCCGGGATGACGGTGGAACAGATGACGGCTCTGGACCTCGGATACGCGCCGCCGTTCTCGCCGGTGTGGGATCCCGTACTGGTGGCGGCGAGAAAGGCATCGGCGAAGGTACGCGACTCCTAGCCGGGCGGGGCGTCGGGCCAACCGGCCCGAGCGGCGCGGGGAGCTGCGCGACCAGCCCCCGCGCACCCGAATCCCGCAACGTTTCTCAAGCGGTTCCACTCAGTCGCGGCAACGCGGAAACCGCCGCGGCGGGCGGCTGCTCGGCGGGCTTGGCATGCGCCGCGGGAGCCGGCCGCGACCGCAGACGGCTGCTGACAGCCTCGTCCAACGTCACCGGCCGCTGCATCTGCGCGGCGAGCCGCCCGGCCTCCTGGCCGAGCCGTGCCACGTCCTCCCAGGGCAGCCGGATCACCAGGGAGATCTCCGCCTCGCCGTCGGGAGTGGCGTGCATCGGGGGAGTAACTCGGTCGTTCATCGCCTGTTCCTCACGTCGTCCCCGCGGCCCGCCTTCCTTCGTGCCGCGAGCAGTTGACGGTTCATACGCGCCCGTGGGGATCCCCGTTCACCGGTTCGCCGAACGGATCGGGGGCAGTACTTCCTTGTGGTCATCCCCGTCCATGACGTGAATCCCGTGCGCCGCACCCCGGTGGTGACGTACGCCCTCATCGCGGCGAACGTCTTCGTCTTCCTGTTCATGCCCGGCCTGTCCGGCTCCACGGCGGGCGACAGCAGCCTGGCCCAGACGTGTCATCTGCACGCCTTCCTGGAGCATTACGCCGCCGTACCACGGGAGTTGATCCACCATCAGCTTCCGCAGCTCGTCCCCACCGGAGACGTGCGCGGCGCGGGCTGTGTGCTGGCCCCGCCGGGCTATGACAAGTCGCCCGCGCTGAGCGTGCTCAGCGCGATGTTCCTGCACGGCGGATGGCTGCACCTGCTGGGCAACATGCTGTTCCTGCTGATCTTCGGCAACAACATCGAGGACCGCATGGGGCACGTGCGCTTCGCCCTCTTCTACGCCGCCTGCGGCTACGCGGCGTCGTACGGTTTCGCCCTGCTCAACGCCGACTCGACCGACCCGCTGATCGGGGCGTCGGGGGCGATCGCGGGGGTGCTGGGCGGGTATCTGGTGCTGTATCCGAAGGCCAGGGTGTGGGTGCTCGTCCCGTTCCTGGTGTTTCTGCCGTTGCGGCTGCCGGCCTGGCTGGTGCTGGGATTCTGGTTCGTGCTCCAGGCGGTGTACTCCTCCGGGGAGGGCGTCTCCGGCGCGGGCACCGTGGCGTACGCGGCGCACGTCGTCGGCTTCCTCGCCGGCATGCTGCTCGCCTGGCCGCTCAAGCCGGGCACGCCCCCGCCGCCGGAGCCGCGCGGTCTGCTGTTCGGCAGACGGGCGCGCCCCCGGCACACCTGGTGAGAGGGGTCAGCGGGCGGTCTGTGTGTGGACGTACTCGACGAGGCGGGTGAGCGCGTCCGGGTCGGTGGACGGCATGACGCCGTGGCCGAGGTTGAAGACGTGGCCCTCGAGGCCGGCGGCCGTGTCGAGGACCTCGCGGGTCTTGGCCTCGACGGCCTCGGTGCCGGCGAACAGGACGGTCGGGTCGAGGTTGCCCTGGAGCGCCTTGCCGGGGCCGACCCGGCGGGCGGCCTCGTCGAGCGGGACGCGCCAGTCGACGCCGACGACGTCCGCCCCGGCCTCGCCCATCAGCCTGAGCAGCTCGCCGGTGCCCACTCCGAAGTGGATGCGCGGGACGCCGTACCCCTCGACCGCGCGGAAGACCTTCGCGGAGGCGGGCAGCACCGAGCGGCGGTAATCGGTCGGGGCGAGCGCGCCGGCCCAGGAGTCGAAGAGCTGGACGGCGCTGGCGCCCGCCTCGATCTGCACCTTCAGGAAGGCGGAGGTGATCTCCGCGAGGCGGTCGAGCAGGTCGGCCCAGAGCTCGGGGTCGCCGTACATCATCGCCTTGGCGTTCTCGTACGTGCGGGACGGACCGCCCTCGACGAGGTAGCTCGCGAGGGTGAAAGGAGCGCCCGCGAAACCGATGAGGGGGGTGGCGCCGAGTTCGGCGGTCAGCAGGCCGATGGCCTCGGTGACGTAGGAGACGTCCTCGGGGGTGAGGTCGCGCAGCTGGGCGAGGTCGGCGCGGGTGCGGATCGGGCGCTCGACGACCGGGCCGACACCGGGCTTGATGTCGAGGTCGATGCCGATGGCCTTGAGCGGGACGACGATGTCGCTGAAGTAGATCGCCGCGTCGACGTCGTGCCGGCGGACCGGCTGGAGGGTGATCTCGGTGACCAGCTCGGGCCGCATGCAGGACTCGAGCATCGGAACGCCCTCGCGGACCTTGCGGTACTCCGGCAGTGAGCGCCCGGCCTGCCGCATGAACCACACGGGCGTGTGCGGCACCGGTTCACGCCTGCACGCCTTCAGGAAGGCACTGTCGTAGGTCGCTGTCGGCTGCCGGCCCGCCGGGCTCTCGTTCGCACTCACGACGGCAAGTCTCGCACGACGCCCGAGACGGTGAGCCCGCCCCCTGCCATGCCCACGCCCTGCCCCTGCCCCGTCGGTGTCGTGCGCCTCGGGCGTGCGCGGCCCGTGCGCCTGTTCGCCCAGCGCGCACCCGTCCGCGGGCCGCGCACGGGTGTCTTGCCCTGCGCGAAGGCCCCGTTCCCCTTAATCTTCCCCGCATGGCTGCGGCTCAGGGACGACTGTCGGACGGCGCTGGCGGGATGGATGACGCGAACGAGGGGGACCCGGATGGGACCAGGTCGGCTCCACCGCCCTTCCGGGCGGCCGTCGACCAACTGAGGGCGGCCCGGCTGCGGCCGCAGATCGAGGTGGAGCCGACACCGGCCCCCAAACGGCTCGCCCCGTTCGCGTACGCGCTGGAGGCGACGGTCGTGGACGGCGACCAGGACCTGGCCGACGGCCGGCTGGTGCTGCTGCACGACCCGGCCGGGCACGACGCCTGGCGCGGAACGTTCCGGCTGGTGACCCTCGTCCGGGCCGAACTGGAGCCGGAGATGGCCGCGGACCCGCTGTTGCCGGAGGTGTGCTGGTCGTGGCTGACCGGCGCGCTCCAGGCGCGCGGGCTGACGTACGGCGAGCCGAGCGGGACCGTCACGCGCGCGAGTTCGCACTACTTCGGCGGGCTGGCGGAGCGCCCGGCGACCTCGCAGATCGAGATCAGGGCCTCCTGGACGCCGCGCGAGGGGCTGGGCGGGATCCCGGAGGCGGGGGCGCACCTGGCGTCCTGGTGCGATCTGCTGGCGCAGGTGGCCGGGCTGCCGCCGGCCGGTCCGGGGGACGCGTCGGTGGTGACGCTGCCGCAGCGCAGGGGGCCCCAGTCACGTTGACCATCTCTTTGTCGATACGGCCATTTTCGATCCCGTAAGACACCCACTTAAACCGACTCGATCTTCGGATGATCGATCGCGTGTCCGAATTGCACGTATTGTTACTCACTAGATCGTGATCATTCTCTAAAGGACCCCGGGTTCGCTGCCGAAGACGACTGTGACCTTGAAAGCACGGTTCGTCCCGGCTTCCTCCCCACAAGCCCCGCGAGCCGGCCCCCCGTCCCCCACCCAGGAGGCCTGGTGTCCGTTCTCCTCGAGCAGCCCGCAAGCCTGGTCGCCTACCGCCCGAACAAGCCCACCGCCATGGTGGTCGTGGCCGACCCGCGCGTCCGCTCCACCGTCACCCGCCATCTGTGGGCGCTCGGTGTGCGCGACGTCATCGAGGCCTCGTCCATCGCGGAGGCTCGTCCCCGCATCGGCAACCCCCGCGACATCTGCGTCGCCGACGTCCACCTGCCCGACGGCTCCGGCCTCACCCTTCTGTCCGAGACCCGTGCCGCGGGCTGGCCCAACGGCCTCGCCCTCTCCGCCGCCGACGACATCGGCGCCGTGCGCAACGCCCTCGCGGGCGGCGTCAAGGGCTACGTCGTCACCGGCACCCGCACCAACCTCGGCCTCCCCAGCCGACCCGGTGCCGCCCCCATGGGCTCCGCCGCCCGTCTGCACCGCCGCCCCCCGGGTGCCCCGAGTCACCCGGGCGGCTACCGCGAGCTCTCCGGCCGCGAGGTCGAGGTGCTGCGACTGGTCGCGGAAGGCCAGTCCAACAAGGCGATCGGCGTCTCGATGGGCCTGTCCGCGCTGACCGTCAAGAGCCACCTCGCCCGTATCGCCCGCAAGCTCGGCACGGGCGACCGCGCCGGCATGGTCGCGGTGGCCCTGCGGACCGGCATCATCCACTGACACCCCACCCGGCACCCGGGGATCCACCCCCGGGAACGCCCGTGCCCCCCGGCCCGACTCCTCCCGTCTCTGCCCGGTTTCTTCCCGACCCCTTCCCCTTCGTTCACCGTCCTGACTGGTTTACGACCCTCCGGCGCCCGCCGACGGAACGTTCCGTCGGCGGGCGCCGTCCATACACAGATACCCTTGACAGGTGACCGACGCCCAAGAAACCGCAGCAGCCAGTTCACTGCGAACCACCGGAGGCGCCCCTCCGGACGACGGCGGATCAGCTGATTCCGGGGCGCCGACACCATTGCTCGAACCGCGCGAGGGCATCCCTCCCGTGATCGCGGACGAAGCGGCCCTCGCCGAGGTGATCGCCGCCTTCGCCGCCGGTACCGGCCCCGTCGCCGTGGACGCCGAGCGCGCCTCCGGCTACCGCTACGGACAGCGCGCCTATCTGGTGCAGCTGCGTCGCGAGGGCGCCGGCACCGCGCTGATCGACCCCGTGGGCTGCCCCGACCTCTCCGCGCTCGGCGAGGCCCTGTCCGGCGTGGAATGGGTGCTGCACGCGGCCACCCAGGACCTGCCGTGTCTGCGCGAGATAGGCATGGTGCCGACGCGGTTGTTCGACACCGAGCTGGCCGGACGGCTCGCCGGGTTCCCGCGGGTCGGCCTCGGCGCGATGGTCGAGGGAGTACTGGGCTTCGTCCTCGAGAAGGGCCACTCCGCGGTGGACTGGTCCACCCGGCCGCTGCCCGAGCCCTGGCTGCGGTACGCGGCTCTCGACGTCGAGCTCCTGGTCGACCTGCGCGACGCGCTGGAGAAGGAGCTGGAGCGGCAGGGCAAGCTGGACTGGGCCCGCCAGGAGTTCGACGCCATCGCGTCCGCCCCGCCGGCCGAGCCCCGCAAGGACCCGTGGCGCCGTACGTCCGGCATGCACAAGGTGCGCCGGCGGCGGCAGCTCGGTGTCGTGCGGGAGCTGTGGCAGACGCGGGACCGGATCGCGCAGCGGCGGGACGTGTCGCCGGGCAAGGTGCTGTCGGACGCGGCCATCGTGGAGGCGGCGCTGTCGCTCCCGGTGAACGTGCAGGCGCTGGCCGCGCTGAACGGGTTCGGGCACCGGATGGGCCGGCGGCAGCTGGAGCAGTGGCAGGCGGCGGTCGACCGGGCCAAGGCGCTGAGCGAGGCGCAGCTGCCGCAGCCCGGGCAGCCGGTGGCGGGCCCGCCGCCGCCGCGGGCCTGGGCAGACAAGGACCCCGTGGCGGCGGCGCGGCTGTCCGCGGCGCGGACCGCTGTCTCCGCGCTGGCCGAGGAGCTGAACATGCCGCAGGAGAACCTGATCGCTCCGGACGCGGTGCGGCGGGTCTGCTGGGAGCCTCCGGCCGCCGACGAGGAAGCGGTTGCCGGTGCGCTCACGTCGTACGGGGCGCGGCCGTGGCAGGTGGAGCAGGTCGCTCCGGTGCTCGCTGCGGCGCTGGCCGGCCAGGGTGCCTGACTTCAGCGGCCCGCTCGGGAGGCCTGAGTACGAGCCGCACGAGCGGTGCGCGCTGCACGCGCCGTACGGGCTGCACTGGCTGCACGCGCCGCAAGCGGTTACCTCGTCGCTCCTCTCATGAAACCGTTGTAGATGTATTTCTGGAGGGCGAGGAAGACGATCAGTGTCGGCAGGATGACCAGCACCGCTCCTGCCGAGATCGTTTCCCAGTGGGCTGCGTAGGGGCCCTTGAAGCGGAACAGGGACGTCGAGATCACGCCAAGATCTTGTGAGGGCATGTAGAGGAAGGGGATGTAGAAGTCGTTGTAGACGGCGATCCCCTTCACGATCACGACCGTCGCGATCGCCGGTTTCAGCAACGGAAAGATGATCTTCCGGTAGATCGTGAAGGCGTTGGCGCCGTCGAGGCGGGCGGCCTCGTCGAGGGAGATCGGGATCGAGCGCACGAACTGTAGGAAAATGTAGATCGAGACGATGTCCGTACCCATGTAGAGGGCGATCGGGGCCCAGCGGGTGTCGAACATGCCGAGGCTGTGGACGATCTGGAAGGTGGCCACCTGGGTGGTCACCCCGGGGACCAGCGCGGCGACCAGAAACAGGGCGATCACCAGTTTCCGGAAACGGAAGGTGAACCGGTCGATCGCGTACGCCGTCATCGACCCGATGAGAACGGTTCCGCCGACCGAGACGACGAGGATGAAGGCGGTGTTGCCGAACGCCGTGAGCATTCCGCCGTCCCGGAACGCCGTCACGTAGTTGTGGAAGTTGAGCAGGTCGTGCGGCAGGGTGAGCGCTCCGCTGCCGTTCGCCGTCTCGTTCTCGGTCTTCAGCGAGGTCAGCAGTACGACGCCCAGCGGGAGCAGGACGACCAGCGTCGCGGCGATCAGCGACAGGTACACGAGGGCACGGGCCACGGCACGGCGTGTCATACGAGGTCCACCCTGTCGTCGGGGACGAGACGTCGCTGCACCCAGGTCACCAGCAGGATGATCAGCAGCAGCACGACCGCCGCCGCCGAGGCGAGCCCCGTCTTGTTGAACTGGAAGGCCAGCTTCACGGTCTGGATCACGAAGGTCTCGGTACCGGTCGCCCCGCCGGTCATGATGTACGGGATCTCGAAGGCCGAGAGCGAACCGGAGACGGAGAGGATCACCGTCAGGGTCAGCACCGGCTTGATGCCGGGCAGGATGATGTAGCGGAACTGGTGCCAGCGGCCGGCACCGTCCAGTTCGGCCGCCTCGTACAGCTCCCCCGGGATGGACTGGATCGCGCCGAGGAACAGGACGAAGTTCATGCCGAGGTAGCGCCAGATCGAGACGCCGGCCAGCGAGACGTTCGCCGAGGCCGGGGTGCCCAGCCAGGCGTGGTCGGTGTGGTAGCCGAAGAGGCCGAGGACCGTGTCGAAGGTGCCGCCGTCCTGGAAGAAGTAGAGGAAGACGAAACCGATTGCCACGCCGTTCACCAGGGACGGGAAGAAGAGCACGCCCTTGAAGAAGTTCCGGAAACGGATGCTGAAACTCAGGATCGTCGCGAAGTAGAGCGCGGCGACGATCTGGATCACCGAGGCAACCAGGTAGTAGCCGCTTACCCAGAAGACCTGGAAGAGGTCCTCCCTGGTGAAGATCTCCGTGTAGTTCTCGGCGCCCGTGTAGTGCAGTTCGGGACTCACGCCGTCCCAGTCGGTGAAGCTGTAGGCGACCATGTTGGCGATCGGCGCGTAGGTGAAAGTGATCAGCAGGGCGAGCGGGGCGAGCAGGAACAGCCAGGGGGTCAGCAGCCGCCAGGTGCGCGCCCGGCGCGGGGCCGGCGCGGGAGCCACGCGTTTCGAAACCGGTTTCACGGCCTCGGAGTTCGTCTGTTCGGTGCGGTGCGCCGGGGTGTGCGTGTGCGCGTGCGCCATCAGTCGCTCACGTTCGCTTGCGTCTCGGTCCACTTCTTGCCGAGTCCGCCGAGGAAGTCGTCCAGGCTGCCCTTCTTGGCGCCGCGCGCGAGGTCGACCAGATCCTGGCGGTACTCGGGCTTGTAGATGCCCACCTCGGACTCGTCGTCGATCAGCTTGACCTTCGCGCCCGCCGCGTCGTCCAGTTCGATGAGCTTGACGCCCGCCTGCTCGTACGGCTTCAGCACCTCGGGCATGGCCGCATCCTTGAGCGGGGAGATCGCCAGGTTGTCCTGGTCGTAACCGGACTTGTCGGTGAACCAGTCGATCCAGGCGCGGGCCGCCTCCTTGTGCGGGGAGTGGACGTTCACGGCCTGGTTGTAGTCGGGGCCGACGGTCGCGCAGAAGGTGCCGTCCGTCTGGGCGGGAAACGGCATGAAACCGATGTCGTCCGGGTTCACGCCGGCCTTCTTCGCGGCGTCCTGGAACTGGATGATCGCCCAGGTGCCTAGCCACTGGGTGGCGATCTCGCCCTTGGCCGTCCGGGGTTTGGACTCTTCCCAGTTGCTGGTCGTCGGGTCCTTCTCGGCGAGGCCCTGCTTGACGATGTCGTACAGCAGCGTGTCCCCGACGCGCAGGTCGGAGTTCTCGGCCCAGGGGTCGTCCTCGGCGAGCTTCGTGGTCGCCTGGGGGTCGCAGTGGACGGAGCCGTCGACGTACGTCCACGAGGTCAGGGGCCACTGTGCGGCGAAGTTGGTGTAGTAGGGGATCGCGTCGGTCTTCGTCTTGATCGCCTCCAGGTCGGCGAGGAACTCGGCGGGGGTGGTGGGCCATTCGGTGACTCCCGCCTCCTTCCAGACCCGCTTGTTGTAGACGAAGCCGGGCATCACACCGACCGGGCTCTGGCCGTAGACCTTGCCGTCGACGGTGGTGAAGTCGGTGAAGCGGTACTTCTTGCCGCGTTCGGCGGCGGTGCCGAGGGAGGCGAAGAACTTCGGGTAGTCGTCCTTCTTGATCACCGCGGGGATCAGCAGGACATCGCCGTAGTCGTCCGTGTTCATCCGGATCTTGATCTCGGCCTCGTAGTTGGTGAGGGCCTGGAACTCCACCTTGACCTTGGGATAGGTCTTGTTGAACTCGGCGGCGTACTTCTTCATCGTGCCGTCCTGCACGAGGTCGGTGCGCACGGTGAGGACCGTGATGGTTCCGCTGACCTCGGCGGGGTCGTCGGGCGCCTTGGCGTCCGCGCCCTTCGTGCTGCCTCCGGTGCCGGTGCAGCCCGGGAGCAGCAGGGCGGCTCCCGCGACCGTGGCGAGGATCGTGACTGTACGGCGGTTCATGTGCATCACTTCCGTTCTCGGGATGTTCTCGGGACGGACGAGCACGTGCGGGTTGGTCGAACACGAGCGGGTTGGCTGATTCGGCACTCTGACAGCGCTTTCTCAACCGGTAAAGTCCGATTCCCGCCAACGATGAAGAAGTGGCGCTCAGTTGTGGGCTTGACCGGTTTAGGGAGTGCGCATGCTGGAGGCCTCACCGCTCGACGACGGATGGCAGCTGCGGCACGAGGGAAAGGCGTTCCCGGCCGTGGTGCCGGGCTGTGTGCACACCGATCTGCTCGCCGCCGGGGTGATCCCGGACCCGTTCGTCGGTCTGGGTGAGAAGGAGGTCGCGTGGGTGGGGCGGCGCGAGTGGACGTACGAGAGGGAGCTGCCGGCCGTGCCGTCCGGGCACGAGCAGACCGACCTGGTCTTCGACGGACTCGACACGGTCGCGGAGATCACCCTGAACGGTCAACTCCTCGGTGGGGTGCGGAACATGCACCGCTCGTACCGCTTCGACGTGACGGGGCTCGAGGGGCGGCTGGCCGTCCGGTTCGTCTCGGCCTACGCCGAGGCGGAGGCCGTGCGCGGCAAGGTCGGTGACCGCCCGGCCGCCTACTCCGAGCCGTACCAGTACCTCCGCAAGATGGCGTGCTCGTTCGGCTGGGACTGGGGGCCCACCCTGGTGACGGCGGGGATCTGGCGGCCGGTGCGGGTGGAGCGCTGGTCGACGGCGCGGCTCGCCCGGGTGCGTCCGCTGGTGAACGTCGAAGAGGGGGTCGGGGTCGTAGAGCTGCGGGTGGAGGTGGAGCGGACCCGGGTGGAGGCCGGGCTCACGCTGGAGGCCCGGGTGGCGGGACGGTCGGCGCGGGCCGAGATGACGGGCACCAGCGGTGTCGTGCGCGTCGAGGTGCCGGACGCGGAGCTGTGGTGGCCGCGTGGATACGGCGGGCAGCCGCTGTACGAGGTCGAGTTGACGTTGCATCACGGGAGCTCGCCGCTCGATGTCTGGCGGCGGCGCGTCGGGTTCCGCAGCGTCGGACTGGACACCTCCCCGGACGCCCACGGAACCGGTTTCACCCTCGTCGTCAACGGGGAGCGGCTCTTCGCCAGGGGCGTGAACTGGATCCCGGACGACGTGTTTCCGTCCCGGGTGTCCGGAGAGCGTTACCGGAAGCGGTTGCGACAGGCGGCCGACGCCGGCGTCGATCTGATCCGGGTCTGGGGCGGCGGTATCTACGAGAGCGAGGACTTCTACGACGCCTGCGACGAACTGGGCCTGCTGGTGTGGCAGGACTTCCCGTTCGCGTGCGCGGCCTACCCCGAGGACCAGCCGTTGCGGGGCGAGGTGGAGGCGGAGGCCCGCGAGAACGTCGTCCGGCTGATGCCGCATCCGTCGCTCGTGTTGTGGAACGGCAACAACGAGAACTTGTGGGGGTTCAGGGACTGGGGGTGGGAGGAGCGGCTCGGCGGGGACTCCTGGGGCGAGGGGTACTACCTGGGCGTGCTTCCCCGGGTCGTGGCCGAGTTGGATCCGACGCGGCCGTACACGGCGGGAAGCCCCTGGTCGGGATCGTGGGCGCACCATCCCAATGACCCGGCGCACGGGACGCACCACTCGTGGGAGGTGTGGAACCGGCAGGACTACGCCGAGTACCGGTGCGAAGTACCGCGATTCGTGGCCGAGTTCGGCTGGCAGGCGCCGCCCGCCCACGCGACTCTGCGGCGGGCGCTGCCGGGCGAGGAGCTCGCGGCGGACTCCCCCGGCATGCTGCACCACCAGAAGGCCGAGGACGGCAACGGCAAACTGGAGCGCGGTCTCACCCGCCACTTCGCCGTGCCGGAGGGGGATTTCGACCGTTGGCACTACCTCACGCAGGTCAACCAGGCACGGGCGGTGGCGACCGGGATCGAGCACTGGCGGTCGCACTGGCCGGTGTGCGCGGGCACGATCGTCTGGCAGCTCAACGACTGCTGGCCGGTGACGTCCTGGGCGGCGATCGACGGGGACGGGCGGGAGAAACCGCTGTACCACGAGTTGCGGCGGCTCTATGCGGACCGGTTGCTCACCTTTCAAATGCGGGACAGCGGGCTGGTGTTGGCCGCCGTGAACCAGTCGGGTCAGCCGTGGGCGGGGACGCTGTCGTTGCGGCGGATGTCCGTGGAGGGCGAGGTGTTCGGCGCGGCGAGCGTGGAACTGGCGGTCGGCGCCCGGGTGGTGGACGAGGTGCGGGTGCCGGCCGAGCTGGAGCCGGCCGGGGCGAAGGAGTTCCTGGTGGCCGACGTCTGGGGGTCCCCCCGCTCGGGCGATGCCGAGAGCGGGGAAGGGCTGCGGGCGGTGCGTTTCCCGGTGCCCGACCGTGACATCCCGTACCCGCGGCCGCAGTTCGAGGTGACCGTGGCACCGGGGAGCGTCACGGTCACGGCCCACACCCTCGTACGGGATCTGCTGCTCCAGGCCGACCGGCTGGCGCCGGGGGCTCGGGCCGATCGGGGGCTCGTGACCCTGCTGCCCGGGGAACGGGTGACCATCGGGGTCGAGGGCTGGGAGACTCCGGATGCCGCCGCCGCCCGGGCCGCGCTGTACTGCCAGGAGTCCGCTCGATGACAGCCTCCCCGTCGTCCCGCGTCACCATAAAGGACGTGGCGGCGCGCGCCGGAGTGTCCAAGGGTGCCGTGTCGCTCGCCTTCAACCGCAAGCCGGGACTGTCGGAGGCGACCCGGGACCGGATCTTCGCGGCGGCGCGGGAGTTGGGCTGGGAACCGAACCTCACGGCACGCTCCCTGTCGAGTTCGCGCGTGGACGTGGTGGGGCTCGCGATCTGCCGGCCGGCGCGGATGCTGGGCCTGGAACCGTTCTACATGGAGTTCGTCTCCGGGGTGGAGAGCGTGCTGACCGAGCACTCCTGTTCGCTGCTGCTCAGGCTGGTGCGCACCGTCGAGGAAGAGGCGGGGCTCCTGGAGTCGTGGTGGCGGGGGCGGCAGATCGGCGGCTCGATCCTGGTCGACTTCCGGGCCGACGATCCCCGGGTGGCGGCGGCCGAGCGGCTCGCGATGCCCGTGGTCGCGGTGGGGCACCCCACGCTGACCGGGAGCCTGACGTCCGTGTGGACCGACGACGCGACGGCGGTGACGGAGGCGGTGCGCTATCTCGCGGCGCTCGGGCACCGGCGGATCGCGCGGGTGGGAGGCGCGGCCGCGCTCGGGCACACGGTGATGCGGACCGCCGCCTTCGACGCGGCGGCGCGGACTCTGGGGCTGGCCGGGGCGTGGCAGGTCGCCACGGACTACTCCGGGGAGGCGGGGGCACGGGCGACCCGGTCGATGCTGACCGCCGCTCCGGCGGACCGGCCGACGGCAATCGTTTACGACAACGACATCATGGCGGTGGCCGGGCTGGCCGTGGCGGCCGAGATGGGGCTCGGTGTGCCGGGCGACGTCTCCCTCCTCGCCTGGGACGACTCCCAGCTGTGCCGGCTGACTCATCCGACGCTCTCCGCGATGAGCCATGACGTGCACGGTTTCGGCGCTGAGGCGGCGCGGACGCTGTTCGGCGTGATCACCGGGTCGGGTCCCGGATCGCATCCGGTACCGACGCCCGTCCTGACACCGCGGGGCTCGACGGCGCCGCCGCGGGGCTGAGCGCGAGGTGACCTCGGCCCCGTCCCGGGTGTGACGTTCGCCGCTTGGCCCTCCGGGACTGGGCAGCTACGTTACCCACAAGTAGCATGGGTCCTGAGCGCGCGCTCAGCGCTTGCGTGTCGCAGCAGTGCCATCCCGCACCTGGAGGAGAGCCATCGTGCCTCGTACCGTCAGGGACGTCGTCTTCGTCGACGGCGTCCGTACCCCGTTCGGCAAGGCGGGCCCGAAGGGCATCTACCACGAGACCCGGGCCGACGACCTCGTCGTGAAGGCGATCCGGGAGCTGCTGCGCCGCAACCCCGGTCTCGACCCGAAGAAGATCGACGAGGTCGCCATCGCCGCGACCACGCAGATCGGTGACCAGGGCCTGACCATCGGCCGTACCGCCGGCATCCTGGCCGGTCTGCCGACCTCCGTGCCCGGCTACTCCATCGACCGCATGTGCGCGGGCGCTCTGACGGCCGTCACCGCGGTCGCCGGCTCCGTCGCCTTCGGCGCCTACGACATCGCCATCGCCGGTGGTGTCGAGCACATGGGCCGCCACCCGATGGGCGAGGGCGTGGACCCCAACCCGCGGTTCGTCAGCGAGAAGCTGGTCGACGAGTCCGCCCTGTTCATGGGCATGACCGCGGAGAACCTGCACGACCGCTACCCGCAGATCACCAAGCAGCGCGCCGACGAGTACGCCGTGCGCTCGCAGGAGAAGGCCGCCAAGGCCTACGCGAACGGCAAGATCCAGGCCGACCTGGTGCCGGTCTCGGTCCGCCGCACCAACCCGGACGCCGGTGAGACGGGCTGGGGCCTGGTCACCGCCGACGAGCCGATGCGCCCGGGAACGACGCTGGAAAACCTTTCCGGTCTCAAGACCCCGTTCCGCGTCCACGGCCGGGTCACGGCCGGTAACGCGGCCGGTCTGAACGACGGCGCAACCGCTTCCCTCATCGCGTCCGAGGACTTCGCCCGCGAGAACAACCTGCCGGTCAAGATGCGCCTCGTCTCGTACTCGTTCGCGGGTGTCGAGCCGGAGGTCATGGGCTACGGCCCGATCCCGGCCACGGAGAAGGCGCTGGCCCAGGCCGGTCTGTCCATCTCCGACATCGGCCTCTTCGAGGTCAACGAGGCCTTCGCCGTCCAGGTCCTGGCCTTCCTCGACCACTACGGCATCGCGGACGACGACGAGCGCGTCAACCAGTACGGCGGCGCGATCGCCTTCGGTCACCCGCTGGCCTCCTCCGGCGTCCGTCTGATGACGCAGCTGGCCCGCCAGTTCGAGGAGCAGCCGAACGTCCGCTACGGCCTGACCACCATGTGCGTCGGCTTCGGCATGGGCGCCACCGTCATCTGGGAGAACCCGCACTTCGAGTCCGCCGGAGGCGACAAGTGAGCACCACCGAACTCCTGAAGGGCGCGGCCGAGCTGTTCCCGGACGAGGTCGTCACCCAGGCGCACGTCCGTCACCTGGACCTGCCGTTCGGCGCCGGGCGCTTCGCCCTGATCACGCTCGACAACGGTTTCGACCACACCAAGCCGACCACCTTCGGCCCGCAGTCCCTCGCGAACCTCGACTCCGCGATCGACCAGGTCGAGAAGGAGGCGGCGGCCGGCGAGATCGTCGGTATCGGCGTCACCGGCAAGCCGTTCATCTTCGCCGTCGGCGCGGACCTCAAGGGCGTCGAGCTCCTCAAGGAGCACAAGGACGCGCTCGCCATCGGCAAGGGCGGCCACGAGGTCTTCAAGCGCCTGTCGGGCCTCGCGGTCCCGACCTTCGCGTACTACAACGGCGCGGCGATGGGCGGCGGCGTCGAGGTCGGTCTGCACTGCGCGTACCGCACCGTTTCGAAGGCGCTTCCCGCGTTTTCCCTGCCCGAGGTCTTCCTCGGCCTGGTGCCCGGCTGGGGCGGCTGCACCCTGCTGCCGAACCTGATCGGCGCCGACAAGGCCGTCTCGGTGATCATCGAGAACAGCCTCAACCAGAACAAGCAGCTCAAGGGCCAGCAGGTCTTCGACCTGGGGATCGCCGACGCGATCTTCGAGGGCGCGGACTTCCTGGAGCAGTCGCTGATCTGGACGGCGAACGTCCTCAAGGGCGACGTCGAGGTCGAGCGCCCGGTGATCGACCGCGGTGAGGCCTGGGACCAGGCCGTCGCGCGCGGCCGGTTCGTCGCGGACAGCAAGGTGCACGGCGCGGCCCCGGCCGCCTACCGCGCCCTCGACATCATCGCCGCCGCCAAGAACGGCGACCTCCAGCAGGGCTACGACGCCGAGGACGTCGCGCTCGCCGACCTGATCATGGGTGGCGAACTGCGCGCCGGTATCTACGCGTTCAACCTGGTGCAGAAGCGCGGCAAGCGCCCGGCCGGCGCCCCGGACAAGTCCCTGGCGCGTCCGGTAACCAAGGTCGGCGTCGTGGGCGCGGGCCTGATGGCCTCGCAGCTCGCGCTGCTGTTCCTGCGCCGTCTCGAGGTGCCGGTCGTGCTGACCGACATCGACCAGGAGCGCGTCGACAAGGGTGTGGGCTACGTCCACGCCGAGATCGAGAAGCTGCTCGGCAAGGGCCGCATCAACCAGGACAAGGCCAACCGCCTCAAGGCCCTGGTGACCGGTGTCCTGGACAAGGCCGAGGGCTTCGCCGACGCGGACTTCGTCATCGAGGCCGTGTTCGAGGAGATCGGCGTCAAGCAGCAGGTGTTCGCGGAGGTCGAGGCGGTCGCCCCGGCGCACGCGATCTTCGCCACGAACACCTCCTCGCTGTCGGTCTCCGAGATGGCGTCGAAGCTGAAGAACCCCGAGCGGGTCGTGGGCTTCCACTTCTTCAACCCGGTCGCGATCCTGCCGCTCCTCGAGATCGTCCGGGGCGAGCAGACCGACGACGCCTCGCTGGCCACCGCCTTCGCCGTCGCCAAGAAGCTGAAGAAGACGGCGGTTCTGGTCAAGGACGCCCCGGCGTTCGTCGTGAACCGCATTCTCACCCGTTTCATGGGCGAGGTGCAGAACGTCATCGACGAGGGCACCCCGGTCGAGGTGGCGGAAAAGGCGGTGGAACCGCTCGGCCTGCCGATGTCCCCGCTGGTGCTCCTCGAGCTGGTCGGTCCGGCCATCGGTCTGCATGTCTCGGAAACCCTCAACCGGGCGTTCCCGGACCGTTTCACGGTCTCCCCGAACCTCGCGGCCGTCGTCAAGGCGGGCAAGCGCGGCTTCTACGTCTACGACAGCGGCAAGCCCGAGCTGGACCCCGAGGTCTCCGCGCTCCTGGAGCAGGGCGACACCGTCCTGACCGAGGAGCAGGTGCGGGCGCGCGTCCTGGACGCGGTGGCGCAGGAGATCGGGCTCATGCTCGACGAGGGTGTCGTCGCCGAGGCGCAGGACATCGACCTCTGCCTGATCACGGGCGCCGGCTGGCCCTTCCACCTGGGCGGCATCACGCCGTACCTGGACCGCGAGGGTGTCTCCGAGCGCGTGAACGGCAAGAAGTTCCTGGCGCCGGGCGTGGCCTCGGTTCCGGTGTAACCGTCGTCACCGCTGTAGCCGCCCTGCGGCTTCGGACGTGAAGAGGGCCTCCGCCAGTGGCGGAGGCCCTCTTTCATGCGTTCCCGTCGTCCTGTCCTGTCCGGCCCCGGCCCGTGCTTTCCGTTCGGCGTGCTCGGCCTCCGGTACGGCGATACGGCGATACGGGTGGGCGTACCGCCGGCCGCGGCGGGCACGTCACCCGGTTGTTCCGCGTCAGACCGTCCGCCAGGCCATCAGGGCCAGGCCGGGCTCGTCCTTGCGGCGGGTGAGCTGGAGCAGGCCGGTCGACGGGGACAGAGCCGCCGCGACCACCCGGTCCTCGTGGTCCTTGGCGAGCGCCACCACGGCGTCGGCGGGCAGTTGGGGGCCCGACTCGGCCCACCAGGCGCCCGCCGACTCCCGTTCGGTCGGATACGCCGCGAAGGCGACCCGGCCGCTCGCGGAGCGCTGGGCGAGCAACGTGCAGTCGTGACCGTCGAGTTCGGTGCGGATCGCGGCGACCGGACCGGGGCCGGCGGCGGCGAGCACGGAGACGGGCTCGGTGCCGGGACGCCACGCGCACACATCACCGGAGTCGTCGGTGTAGAAGAGGGTGGTGTGCTCCGGGGAGGTGGCCAGCGCCCGGAGGGTGCCGGTCCTGACCGGTGCCTTGAGGGGCTCCTGGAGCACCGGCTGGGTGCCCGGCGCCTCCTGGCGCCAGTGCAGGATCCCACCGGAGACGGCCGCGTACGCCTGGACGCAGCCGGACTCCCCCGTCACCGCGACCGGTGCCCCCTCAAGGCCCTGCCCCTTCAGGTCGCGCCACGGGTCCCAGCCGCCCTTCTCCTTCTGGGCGATCATGCGCAGTCCCGTGCCGATGCCGCGGACGAAGACATGCGCGCGTCCCTGGGTGTCCACCGCGACGGCGGGCGTGCCGGTGCGGTCGCCCTTCTTGTCGGGATGGCCGAGGGGCGCCCAGTCCAGGGCGGCGAGCAGCGGCCGGAAGTGCACGGAGTGCACCATGCCCGTCACCCCCTTCAGCGTCGTCCACCAGGAGGCCAGGTGGGCGTAGCCGTCGGCGCCCTGGCCGACGGCCAGGGCCGGATGCACCTTCTGGTCGCCGCCCACCCTGCGTGGGGCCTCCCAGGGCCCGCCCGGGGTTCGTTCCGCCCGGCACAGGACGGCGTCGTCCGACATGAGATAGACACCGAGCCGCCCGTCGCGGCCGCGTATGAGCCAGTCGCCGTTCACCCGATCACTTTATGACGGACCCTTCACGGCTCCTGCGCGAGGGTCACACCCGCAGGGCCGACCGTGCGACGCTGGGCCCATGGACGACAACGCCGCGCTGCTCGTGATCGTCGACGCCGCGAATGTCGTCGGGTCGGTGCCCGACGGGTGGTGGCGGGACCGGCGCGGGGCCGCGGAGCGTCTGCGCGACCGGCTGGCCGCGGACGGGCTGCCCGGGTGCGAGGGGGCCCAGGAGATCGTTCTCGTCGTGGAGGGCGCGGCCCGCGGGGTGGAGCCGGTGCCCGGCGTACGGGTGGAGGCGGCGCCCGGCAGCGGGGACGACCGTATCGTCGAGCTGGTGGCCGGGTCCGTGGGACGCTCCCGCCTGGTCGTCACGGCCGACCGCGAGCTGCGCCGCCGGGTGACGGAGCTGGGCGCGGACGTGACGGGCCCGCGCTCCGTACGCGACTGACCGGACGGGACCGAAGCGAACGGCGCCCGAGCCGGCCCCGGGCGGTCGTACGGGGCCGGCTTCCCGGCCGTCACACCGTGTCGTCGCGGCCCGGCTTGAGGGCCCCGTCGGCGGATGTCGCCTCGCGCCGTCCGAGAAGGCTGTGCGAGCGGCCGTAGAGGAAGTACACGACGAACCCGACGACCATCCAGATGCCGAACCGCAGCCAGGTCTCGGCGGGCAGGTTGAGCATCAGCCACAGCGAGGCGCACACCGACAGGATCGGGAGGAACGGCACCCACGGGGTCCGGAAGGAGCGGGGCAGGTCGGGGCGGGACCTGCGCAGGATGATCACGCCGATGGCGACGACCACGAAGGCGAAGAGGGTGCCGATGTTCACCAGCTCGGCGAGTTCGCTGAGGCTGGTGAAGCCGGCCAGGATCGCGATGAGGACGCCCAGCAGGATCGTCGGCCGGTGCGGGGTCTTGAAGCGCGGGTGGACATGGGAGAAGAAGCGCGGCAGCAGTCCGTCGCGGCTCATCGCGAAGAAGACCCGGGTCTGGCCGAGGAGCAGGATCATGCAGACGGTCGTCAGGCCGACGGCGGCGCCGAAGCTGATGAAGCCCGCGAACCAGGGGTGCCCGGTGGCCTTGAAGGCGTCGGCGAGCGGGGCGCTGACCGACAGTTTGGTGTAGTGCTGCATCCCGGTGACGACGATCGACACGGCGACGTACAGGACGGTGCAGATGATGAGGGAGCCGATGATGCCGCGGGGCATGTCACGCTGCGGGTTCTTGGTCTCCTCGGCCGCCGTGGCGACGACGTCGAAGCCGATGAACGCGAAGAAGACGACGGAGGCGGCGGTGAAGATGCCCATCACGCCGAAGTTGGACGGCGCCCAGCCGAACATCAGCTGGATGAGCGGGGCATCGAGACCGCCGCCCGCGTCGACGGTCTGCGCCTTGGGGATGAACGGGTCGTAGTTGTCGCCGCTGATGAAGAAGGCACCCGCGATGATCACGGTCAGGACGACGGTCACCTTGATGGCGACCACGACGGTGGTGACCCGCGCGGAGAGCTTCGTGCCGACCACGAGAATGACCGTCAGCACCAGGACGAGGGCGGCGGCGAGGATGTCGAAGCCGAAGCCGTCGGCTCCCTCTCTGCCGCTGAGCGCTGCCGGCAGATGCCAGCCCGCGTTGTCGAGCAGCGAGGCGATGTACCCGGACCAGCCGACGGCCACCACCGCCGTGCCGAGCGCGAACTCCAGGACCAGGTCCCAGCCGATGATCCAGGCGGGGAGCTCTCCCAGGGAGGCGTACGAGAAGGTGTACGCCGAGCCGGCCACCGGCACGGTCGAGGCGAACTCGGCGTAGCAGAGCGCGGCGAGCGCGCAGGCCACCCCGGCCGCGACGAAGGCCAGGGCGACGGCGGGACCGGCGTTGTTCTTGGCGACGGTGCCGGTCAGGACGAAGATGCCGGTGCCGATGATGACGCCGACGCCGAAGACGGTGAGATCCAGCGCGGACAAGGATTTCTTGAGCGCGTGCTCGGGTTCCTCGGTATCGAGGATGGACTGCTCGACCTTCTTCGTCCGGAAGAGGGTGCTGCTCACGGGGTACCTCCCACGCTGTGTCGTCCTCGACATGATCGAGAGGGGGCGTAGAGCGTATGCCCCGGCGCGGGCGAGTTAACGCGAATGGGCCGGTTTCACCACTCTTCACAGTGGTGAAACCGGCCCATCCGGGCGTATCGGTCGGCCCGCGACGGCGTCAGTCGCGCGCGGACTCCACGGAGTCGACCTCGGCGGCCGTGCTGCCGTACTTGCCGTCGAGCTTGGAGACCAGGCCGGTGACCTGGCGGGCGATGTCGGGGGCGGTGAGCCCGATCTCGGCCATGACCTCGGCGCGGGAGGCGTGGTCGAGGAAGCGGGGCGGGATGCCGAAGTCGCGCAGCGGGACGTCTACGCCCGCATCGCGCAGCGCCTGGGCGATGGCCGAGCCGACGCCTCCGACGCGGGAGTTGTCCTCGACGGTCACGACCACGCGGTGCCGCTCGGCGAGCGGGGCCATGGCCTCGTCGACGGGCTTGACCCAGCGCGGGTCGACGACCGTGGTGGTGATGCCCTGCCGGTCGAGGAGGGTCGCGATCTCCAGGCACATCGGGGCGAGGGCGCCGACGGAGACCAGCAGCACGTCCGGGGTGTCGGTGCCGCTCTCGCGCAGCACGTCCATGCCGCCGACGCGTCCCACGGCGGGTACGGCGGGGCCCACGGCGCCCTTGGAGAAGCGGACGACGGTCGGCGCGTCCTCGACCTCGACGGCCTCGCGCAGCTGGGCGCGGACCTGGTCGGCGTCGCGCGGGGCGGCGAGTCGGAGGCCCGGGACGACCTGGAGGATCGACATGTCCCACATGCCGTTGTGGGAGGCGCCGTCGGTGCCGGTGACGCCGGCCCGGTCCAGTACGAAAGTCACACCGCACTTGTGGAGGGCGACATCCATCAGGACCTGGTCGAAGGCACGATTGAGGAATGTGGCGTACACCGCGAACACCGGATGCACCCCGCCCGCCGCCAGGCCCGCGGCGGAGACGGCGGCGTGCTGCTCGGCGATGCCGACGTCGTAGACCCGGTCCGGGAAGGCCTTGGCGAACTTGTCGAGGCCGACGGGCTGGAGCATGGCCGCCGTGATGGCGACGATGTCGTCGCGCTCCTTGCCGAGCTCGACCATCTCCTGGCCGAACACGGAGGTCCAGTCGGCGCCGGAGGTGGCGATCGGCAGCCCGGTGTCGGGGTGGATCTTGCCGACGGCGTGGAAGCGGTCGGCCTCGTCCTGGAGGGCGGGCTGGTAGCCGCGGCCCTTCTCGGTGAGGCAGTGCACGATGACCGGGCCGCCGAAGCGCTTGGCGCGGGCCAGCGCGGACTCCAGGGCCTCGATGTCGTGGCCGTCGATCGGGCCGACGTACTTCAGGCCGAGGTCCTCGAACATGCCCTGGGGGGCGATGAAGTCCTTCAGGCCCTTCTTGGCGCCGTGCAGGGTCTCGTAGAGGGGTCTGCCGACGACGGGGGTGCGCTCCAGCACCTCCTTGGTGCGGGCGAGGAAGCGCTCGTAGCCGTCCGTCGTCCGCAGGGTGGCGAGGTGGTTGGCCAGGCCTCCGATGGTCGGCGCGTACGAGCGCTCGTTGTCGTTGACGACGATGACCAGCGGGCGGTCCCCGTCGGCGATGTTGTTCAGCGCCTCCCAGGCCATGCCGCCGGTGAGCGCGCCGTCACCGATGACGGCGACCACGTGGTCGTCGCGGTCGAGGATCTGGTTGGCCTTCGCGAGGCCGTCGGCCCAGCCGAGCACCGTGGAGGCGTGGCTGTTCTCGATGACGTCGTGCTCGGACTCGGCCTGCGAGGGGTAGCCGGACAGGCCGCCCTTCATCTTCAGCCGGGAGAAGTCCTGCCGGCCCGTGAGCAGTTTGTGCACATAGGACTGATGGCCCGTGTCCCAGAGCACCTTGTCCTTCGGCGACTCGAAGACCCGGTGCAGAGCGATGGTGAGCTCGACCACGCCGAGGTTGGGGCCGAGGTGGCCACCGGTCTTGGAGACGGCGTCGACGAGGAAGCTCCGGATCTCCTCTGCCAGCTGGTCCAGCTCTTCCAGGCTGAGCCGGTCCAGATCGCGCGGTCCCCTGATGCGGGTCAGCAGCGGCACCCGTGCCTCCTTGCAGTAAAAGCTGATCGAGCTGTTGCCGGGCTTGTCGAGTCTAATGTTCCGCCCGGGCGGATCGACTCCGGCCCATGCGTCATAGGTCACGCGAACGGCCGTACCCAGAATGAGCCTTTCCTATGACACGACTGTGCCCGGCATCGATACGGATGCCGGGCACAGGGCGTCACCTGGAGCGTCAGCCTCGACCGGCGGCCTTCTGGCTCTTGCGGGAGATGGAGTCGATGACGACCGCGCCCAGCAGAACACCACCGGTGATCATGTACTGGATCGAGGTGTTCATGTTCAGCAGGTCGAGGCCGGTCTGGATGGACTGGATGACCAGCATGCCCAGGAGCGCGGACCACACAGTGCCGCGGCCGCCGAAGAGGCTCGTACCACCGATGACGGCCGCCGCGATGGCGAGCATCAGGGTGTTGCCGCCACCGGCGTTCAGCGTCGCGGACGCCGTCTGGCCCGCGAAGAACATGCCGCCGACCGCCGCGAAGCCACCGGAGATGGCGAACACGGTGATGCGGACCATCGGCACGTTGATACCGGCACGACGGGCCGCCTCGATGCCGCCACCGACCGCGAAGACCTTACGGCCGTACGTGGTGCGACGGAGCACGAAGTCGACGATCACCAGCGCCGCCAGGAAGATCACCAGCGCGTTGGAGACACCGGAGGCGTTGTTCAGCACGCTCGCCGCCAGGAAGGACGCGACGGCCAGCGCACCGACGCGCAGCAGGATCTCCGTGGTCGGCCGGAACGGCACACCGGCGGCCCGGCGGCGACGCTGCTCACCGAAGTTGCCGACGGCGGTCAGCACGACCGCGAGACCGGCCAGCAGGTAGGCGCCGATGATGGCCTGGTCCATGAAGAAGGAGTTCTGGCCGAGCAGGTGCACCGGGCCGGAGTCCGACGGGATGTTGATCGTGCCGCTGGAGCCCAGCAGCCACAGCATCAGACCGTTCCAGCCGAGGAAGCCGGCCAGGGTGACCACGAAGGCCGGTACGCCGATCTTCGCGAAGAACCAGCCGTGCAGCGCGCCGATGCCGACACCGGTGAGGATCGTCAGGACCAGCGACAGCCACGGGTTCATGGTGTGGTCCACCACGAACACGGCGAACAGGGTGGACGCCAGACCGCTGACGGAACCGACCGACAGGTCGATCTCACCGAGCAGCAGGACGAACACCAGGCCGATGGCCAGCATGCCGGTGGCCGACATGAAGTAGCTGATGTTCGAGAGGTTGTCGGCGCTCAGGAACAGGTCGTTCTTCGCCTGGAAGATCGTCCAGATGACGATCAGGCCGATGACGACCGGGATCTGACCGAGTTCGCCCCCCTTGACCTTGCGCTTGAACTCGGTGATGTAGCCCTTGAAGCCCTCTTCCCGCACCAGCAGGCGCGGGTCGACGACGGATACCGGCGCGGCCGTCGGGTCGTCGGCGGGGGCGACGGTGGTCTGGTCCTCGATGACGCCCCCGGTCTTCTCGACCTTCCCGGGCTCCGAGGAGTCGCTCTTCACGGTCTTGGACGTGTCGCTCACTTTGCCGCCTCCGCGGTGCGACGCCCCGCACGACGGGTCACGGCGTTGTCCGTGGCCCCGGTGATCGCGGCGATGATCTCTTCGTGGCTGGTGTCCTTCACGGGGAAGGAGCCGTTGTTCTTGCCCAGACGCAGGACGGCGACGGTGTCCGCGACCGCCTTGACGTCGGCCATGTTGTGGCTGATGAGGATGACGCCGAGGTTGCGCTCGCGCAGCCGCTCGACCAGGTCGAGGACCTGCGCGGTCTGCTCGACGCCGAGGGCGGCGGTGGGCTCGTCGAGGATGACGACCTTCGGGTCACCGATCAGGGCGCGCGCGATGGCGACGACCTGGCGCTGACCGCCGGAGAGACTGGCGATCGGGATGCGCACGCTCGGGATGCGGATGGAGAGCGTGGACAGCAGCTCCCGCGCGTTCTTCTCCATCGTCACCTCGTCGATGACGCCTCGGTGCAGCAACTCGCGTCCGAGGTAGAGATTGCCGACCACGTCGAGGTTGTCGCACAGGGCGAGGTCCTGGTAGACGGTCGCGACGCCGAGTCCCTGGGCGTCGTGCGGCCGGTTGATGCTGACCGGGCTTCCCTCCCACTCGATGACGCCCTCATCGATGGGGTGGACACCCGCGATCGTCTTGACCAGGGTGGACTTTCCTGCGCCGTTGTCGCCCACCAGGGCGACCACTTCTCCGGCGTGGACCTCCAGCTCGACGTCGGTGAGTGCCTGCACCGCACCGAATCGCTTGGAGACTCCGCGCAACGCCAGCACGGGCGTAGCGGACACGTGAACCATCTCCTTCGCCGCCTGACCGGCGGGGATGCCGCGCTCAAAGACAGGCGCGGAGGGATGTGCGCGGCACGCGGGGTACGCGATGCCGACGCACGAGGTTTACAAGATGAACATGCGTGAATCCGCTGCGCTTGGCAACGGTTCCGTCCGACGCCCGCCCCGGCAGCGGGGTGTGAAGTGGGGCGGGCGTCGGACAGGTCTCACGGGACCGCTGAGCGGTCGGTGGGACCCGAGGACCGGCTCGAGATGCGACTCGAGAGGGGCCCTCGGGACCGGGTGCCTACGGGTGGACCGGCTGGGCTACTGGAGACCGGCGGTCTTGCAGGCGGCGGCGTACTCGGCGGTGCAGATGTCCGCGACGGTGTACAGACCGTCCTTGATCACCGTGTCCTTGATGTTGGCCTTGGTGACCGACACCGGGGTCAGCAGCTGCGAGGGGACCTTGTCGCCGGAGCCGCTGGTCAGCGTCTCGGTGGCCAGGGCCTTGATGTCCTTGCCCTCGAGCAGGTCGACCGCGAGCTGGGCGGCAGCCTCGGCCTCGGGCTTGAAGGCCTTGTAGACGGTGGAGGACTGGGTGCCGGCGACGATGCGCTGGATACCCGCGAGCTCGGCGTCCTGGCCGGTCAGCGGGATGCCGCTGATCTTCGCACCCTTGAGGGTGTTGGCGATGCCACCGGCCATGCCGTCGTTGGCGGCGTAGACGCCCGCGATGTTCTTGGCACCGAGCTGGGTGATGGCCGCGGACATCTTCTGCGCGGCGACCGTGTCCTTCCAGAGGCCGGACTGCTCGTAGGCGATGTCGACCTTGCCGTCGAGGGCCTTGTGCGCGCCTTCCTTGAACTGGCCGGCGTTCGGGTCGGCGTCGTCACCGTTGATCATGACGACCTTCGCCTTGGGAGTCGCCTTGGCGCCGAGGGAGTCGAGCAGGGCCTGACCCTGGAGCTCGCCGACCTTGACGTTGTCGAAGGAGACGTAGGCCGAGACGGGGCCCTGGGCGAGGCGGTCGTACGCGACGACCTTGACGCCCTTGTCCACCGCGGACTGGATCGAGGACTTGATCGCGGCGGAGTCCTGGGCGGAGATCACGATGACCTTGACACCCTTGGTCACCATGCTGCTGACCTGCTGGGCCTGCTTGGCCGAGTCGGCCGCGGCGTTCGCGTACTCGAGCTTGCAGTCGGAGCAGAGCGCCTTGACCTTGGCGTCGAAGTACGGCTTGTCGAACTTCTCGTACCGCGCGGTGACGCTGTCGGGGAGCAGCAGGCCGATGGACTTGTTGCCCGAGCTGCTGCTACCGGAGTCGCTGTCCTTGTCGTCGCCCGCCTTGCCGCACGCGGCAATCGAAAGCGCCATGGACACGGCGGTGGCGCCGATCACGACTCTACGCATCGTTGCGTTCATTGGGGTGTGCCTCCCTGACAGGGCCGCAACGCTGCGGCCGAGGTGGCTCGAAGTCAACTCGGCCGCAAGTTCGACGTCAAGAAGTAAATACTTAACGAGATGGCAACGGCCTCATTCGTTCTCTAAGTGAAGGCAGGTGTCGCTGCGGTCAGCGTGCCGTCCAAAAGGGTTGAATCGCCCATCTCGCTGAGTGCGAGAGCGAGCGCTCCAAGCACCTCCGCACGACCCCCAAGTGCCCCCGGAAGAACGGAAAGTTGGCGCGCCGCACTCGGGATCGCATAGCGGCCGACGGACTCCCTGATCGGACCGAGCACCAGCTCACCGGCCTCGGCGAGATCACCGCCCAGGACCACCCGGCTCGGGTTCAGCAGGTTGCAGAGATTGGCGACTCCACTGCCGATGTGTCGGCCGACGTCGGCGATCACCCGACGGCAGCCCGGATCACCGTCCCTCGCCAGCCGTACGACGCCTTCCATCGTCAGATCCGTGCCGTGGCTGGACTGGAGGAGCGGGAGCACATAGCGCGCCGCCGCGAACGTCTCCAGGCAGCCCCGGTTTCCGCAGCGGCAGACGGGGCCGGACTCGTCAAGTGTAATATGTCCGATTTCTCCGGCGGTGCCGCCGGGACCTCGGTAGATCTTCCCCTCGATCACCAGACCGGCGCCGACACCGCTCGCGACCTTGATGTAAGCAAGATCACGAACGCCTCGGCCGCTGCCCCAGACCATCTCGCCGAGGGCGCCGAGGTTGGCGTCGTTGTCCACGTGCACGGGTACGCCGAGCCGGCCTCTCATCTCCTCGGCGGGTCTGGTGCCGATCCAGCCGGGCAGGATGGCGGACGAGCCGAGCGTTCCGGACTCCAGCTCGATCGGTCCGGGCACGCCGAGACCGACTCCCGCGACCTTCGTACGGTCCACCCCGGTGGCCTCGATCAGCCGGGTGACCAGCTGTTCCGCCCGGTCGAAGCCCTGCGTCGAAGAGGCGTCCACATCCAGCGGCTCGGACTCCTCGGCAAGGACCTGATGGGCCAGATTGCCCACCGCGACGCGCAGGTGGGTGTGACCGAAATCCACCCCGATGACGATGCCCGCGTCGCCGCTCAGACTGACGCTGCGTGCCCTTCGTCCGCCGGCCGAGGTGGGTGTCACCTCGACGGTTCCACCGTCCTTGAGCTCGCGCACGATGTTGGAGACGGTCGCGGCGGACAGACCTGTGGTCCTGGCGATCTCCGCCTGCGTGAGGGACCCGGCCAGACGCACGGCGCGTACGACTCTCTCCAGGTTGGCTCGGTGCAGCGACGACTGCGACCCCGGAGTCTCCACGACGACCTCCTGCGCGCGGGACCGCTTCGATGAGGCCCCGTCTATGTCCAACTAGTGAACTCTAAGCTGAGCCGTTCGGGTCGCCTCCCGTCAAGAGGTTGAACAGTATCCGCATGCGTGCGAAGAGACACGGAGGGTGGCCGAGCCGGGGTCGCGGGGCGTGTGGGAGCGGCTGCGGGGCGTTGCGGCCAGGGCTCGGACGGGGCCGGGGCGGGGGAGAACAGGTGCCGGCGGGGAGCGAGGTGGGGTGAGCGCCTGGGGAGCGTGCGGGACGGTGGGAGTGAGGGTGGGTGCAGGGGGGCCAGGTAATGAAGGCGAAGCCGCTTTCGTCCCACTTCTTTTGGTTGGCCCGCATGCCGCCGCCATGGCCACGGCCGAAATCGGAGCATGCACGACGCCAAGGCCGGCGGGCGGCGGGCGGCAGGCGGCAGGCGGCAGGCGGCGGGCGGCGGGCGGCGGGCGGCGGGCGGCGGGCGAACGGTAGCGGCCGGGCCTGCGCGGGCCGTCCCGTGCAGCGGGCGCCCGCGCAGACCCGAAGGGCGTCTCGACGCGGGCGCCGGCCGTGCCCGGATGTGCTCCTACTTCAGCGCACCCGCGGTCAGCCCCTGCACCACCTGCCGCTGGAAGACGATGTACGCGGCGAGCACCGGCAGCATCGCCATCACGAGGCCCGCGAAGAGCCCCGACCAGTCACCCTTGTAGCCCTGACTGACAGCCAGTTGGACCAGTCCCTGGGTGAGGACGCGTTTGTCGGGGTCGGTGTTGAGGACCGTGGGGAGCATGTACTGGTTCCACTGGCCCAGGAAGTTGAAGATACCGACGCTGATCAGGCCCGGCTTGGCCATCGGCACCATGATCTGGAAGAACGTACGGCTGTGCGAGGCGCCGTCCACGAAGGCCGCCTCCGCCACCGAGGTCGGCAGCGTGCGGAAGAAGGCCGTCAGGAAGAACACCGTGAACGGCAGCGAGTAGGCGATGTAGACGAGGATCAGGCCGTGGATGGAGTTCAGCAGGCCCATGTTGTTCACGACGTAGAACAGCGGGACCAGCGCCAGCATGATCGGGAAGCTCATGCCGCCGATGAAGAGGTAGTAGATGAAACGGTTGCCGGGGAAGTCGAAACGCGCGAGGACGTAGGCCGCCATGGAGCCGAGGACCAGCGTGCCGATGAGTGAACCACCCACCACCAGGATGGTGTTGAGGAAGTAGTCGCTCATGTTGGCCTCGGTCCAGGCCCGTGACCAGTTGTCGAAGTGCAGCTTGTCAGGCAGCGACCAGGGTGAACCGAAGATGGAGCTGTCGTCCTTGAAGGAGGTCATCACCGCCCACAGCAACGGCAGCACGACCATGATCGCCCAGATGACCAGGATGCCGTGGGAGAAGGCGTTGAGAACGCTTCCTTCCGATTTCTTCTCCGTAGGCGGTTTCTTGGTGGGCAGGCCGACCTTCGTGACAGGGACAGCCGAGCCGGACTCGGCAGGCGGAGGCGCGGGGGTTTCGGTCGTCTTCATCGTCAGTACTCCAGCCGCTCGCGCCGCCCCAGCCGCATCACGACCGCGGCGAAGGCCAGCGTCACGATGAGCAGGGCGACGCCGATGGTGGTGGCGTAGGCGGCCTGACCGTCACGGAAGGCCTTCTGGTACACGTAAAGGACCATGACGGTGGTCGAGTAGTCGGGGCCGCCGGGCCCGGTCGTCATGATCTGCACGACCGCGAACGACTCGGCGCCGAGCGCGAGGATCCCCATGTAGACCCAGCCCGACTGCACCGTGTCCCAGAGCAGGGGCAGGGTGATGCGGAAGAACGTCGCGGCCCGGCCCGCGCCGTCCAGCAGCGCGGCCTCGTACAGGTCCGCCGGGATGGAGGCCATGCCCGCCGAGAACAGGACCACGAAGAAACCGACCGTGGACCAGACGAGCACCGCCATCACGCACCACAGCGCGAGATCCGGGTCGCCGAGCCAGAGCGGCTGGAGGCCGTCGAGCCCGATCCCCCGGAAGAAGGAGTTGATCGCGCCGCTGTCCGGGTTGTACGCGAAGGCGAACAGCAGCGCCACGATGGCGATCGACAACACCTGCGGAAAGAAGTACACGATCTTGTAGAAGGAAGAGCCCCGGACCCCGGAGATCACCGGGCCGCCCTTCCTTCGCCGTCCACCGACATTGATCATGAAGGCGAAGAACAGCGCCAGGCTGATCGTCACCAGCGGCAGCACGACCGCGAACATCAAGCTGTGCTGCAAGGACTTCCAGAAGATCTCGTCGTCCAGCATCCTCCGGTAATTGTCCAGGCCGACCATCTTGAATTCGGGGCTCAGGCCGGTCCAGTCCGTGAACGAGTAGTAGATGGACTGGATGAACGGCCACACCACGAAGAGCGCGTACAGTCCCAGGGGGAGCGCCAGGAACCCCACGATGAACCGGTACTTGCCGTGCTGCATCGCCACTCCGGTGCTTTTATGGATACTTCGCCGTGATTCTCACCGTCACTGGTGCTTGTAATGCTTGATCGACGTGTCTTTCGCGGCCTCGTCGGCGTAGCCCTGGATCTTCTTGATCGCCTCGGCCGGTGTGAGCCGGCCGGCCATCATCTCGCCCAGGCCGGACACCCCGATCTTCTCCTTCTGAAGCTGGACATACCAGTCCTGAAGTCGCGGATTCACCACGTTCTCGCCGGCCTTGTCCAGCGCCGCCACACCCGACTTGAGGCCGGGAGTGAGAGTGATGCCGTCGGTGCCGCCGTTGTACGCGGTCAGCGACTTCACCTTCGAGGTGAAGTTCTTGGAGGACGCCTCGCTGAGCATGATGCGCAGCTGTTCCATGCCGCCTGCCGTGTTCTTCGCCTTGGCCGGCACGACGAACGGCTCGCCGCCCGAGGCCCAGATGGTGCCGAAGGGCATCTTGTCGGAGGAGTCGATGCCGGTGGGCGCGGAGACCGCCAGGTCGAAGTCGGCGGGGATGACGTTCGCCGACTCGTTCTCCACCCAGGAACCGTTGGGGATGAACAGGGCCTTGCCCTTGGCCCACGCGGTCTGCGACTGGATGTGGTCCAGGCCCGGGGTGCCCTTGAGGATGTAACCCTTCTTGAAAAGCTCGTAGTAGGCGTCGAAGCAAGCCTTTACCGCCGGGTGTTTCCAGGCGTTCGGCTCCAGGTTGTCGATGGCGTCGAGGACCTCGCGACCACCCACCTTGCCGATCATCGGGTACAGCGAGAAGGGGAGGTAGTACGGGTATTTGCCCGCGTACGTCCAGCCCGCGATGCCCTTCTTCTTGGCCTTCTCGCAGACCGCGAGCATCTCGTCCCAGGTCTCGGGGTACGTGGCGTCGAGCGAGTCCAGGGCCTTCTGCGAGTACCAGACGCCGTAGACGGTGTAGGCGTAGTACATGATCCAGACCGGGTCGCCGTCGAACTGGCCCATCTCGACGATGCCGGGCCGCAGGGTGTCGCGCACCTTCTTGTTCGGGTCGTCGTAGGACGCGGCGTCCAGGAGCGGGGTGAGGTCGGCAAGCTGATTCTTGCCGACCAGGACGCCCATGTCCATCTGCTCGGCGCCGGAGTTGTCGATGAGGTCGGGCGGGGTGCCCTGGTTGAAGCGGGGCTGGAGGGTCGACTGGATCTTCTGGGTGGCCGAGAACTTCACGTTCGCGTCGGGGAAGGCCTTCTCGTAGATCTTGACCGCGTCCTCGGCGTACTCCTTGCCGAAACCGCCGTCGAACAGGACGAATTCCATCTGGGCGGTTTCGTTGACCGCGAGGGGATTCTTCGCGGTCTTCTTTCCGGCCTTGGCCTTGTCCTCGTCGCCCCCGCCGCTGCTGGCGCAGGCGGACAGAAAGCTCATCGTGGGGACGGAGATCAGGCCGAGCGCCGCGGATCTCTTGATCAGATCTCGGCGGCCGACACCTACGGAGCCGTTCTTGTCGGAGCCGATGTTCTCGGAGTGGGATCCCATGCTCAAGTCCTCGCCTTCTCCAGGACTCAGGCGGTGCACCGGATCCTTCCCGGCACCGCGGTCAGGTCAAGCAGGGTCGTACAGATCATGCGGTCGGACGGCATCGCCGGATTCGACGGTGAATCGCCGACAGGTATAGTCCACTTCTTGCCAGCGGAGCAAGATCGAATGCAAGGTTGGCCGTTGGTCTTTTCCGAGTTGAGACCTCCCGGAAATATGACCGGCCGGTGGGCGCCTTGCCGGAAAATTGCATGACATGAGCCCCGCTTGGCGCAATCAACATCCTTGACATCACTGTCCACTTGACCCCCTACTGATTCCTGCACAACCAGGAGGACAACGTTGTCCGGGGCGTTGTCCGGCGCGGGGAGGGTGCTCACGCATGCAGCGGTTGGGGCGGTTGCGGGCGGTCGTGATCACGGCCGCTCTGGTCATGACGGTCGGCGCACAGGGGACGGCGGTCGCACTGCCCTCCCCGGTGCCGCTACCGGGCCGGGGGTTCGCCTCGTCCTTCGAGGCGGGTGAACACGCCCCCGACTGGCAGAGCACCGTCGACACCACGCCGGGCGGCGGCAAGCGGGCCTCGGGCGTGGACGGCGGCTACGGCGGTGGGCTCCCCGGCGATGTGACCGACCGGGTCACGGACGTCCGGGCGAGCGCCGAGAACCAGGCCGGCGGCGAGGTGAAGGAGAACCTCGCCGACGGCGAGGCGAGCACCAAGTGGCTGGCGTTCGCGTCCACCGGGTGGGTCGAGTTCGACCTCGACGAGCCTGTGCGGGCAACCGCTTACGCACTCACCTCGGCCAATGACTTCGCCGAGCGCGACCCCGCCGACTGGACCCTCTCGGGCTCGGCGGACGGCACCGCCTGGACGCCCCTCGACACCCGCTCCGGGGAGTCCTTCGCCGAGCGGTTCCAGACCCGTACGTACACCCTCGCGACCTCGGCCTCGGCCGAGTATCGGCACTTCCGGCTGGAGGTCACCCGCAACCACGGCGCCGGGATCCTCCAGCTCGCCGACGTGCGGTTCGGCACGGGCGGCAGCGACGGGCCCGTCCCGCCGGACATGCTCACCGTCGTCGACCGGGGCCCGAGCGGCTCACCGACCGCGAAGGCGGGCGCCGGGTTCAGCGGGCGCCGTGCGCTGCGTTACGCGGGTCGGCACACCGCTTCCGGCCGGGCGTACTCGTACAACAAGGTTTTCGACGTGAATATCCGGGTCGGTACCCGCACACAGCTGGCGTACCGGATCTTCCCCGGGATGGCGGACGGCGATCGTGACTACGCCGCGACAAATGTTTCCGTGGACCTTGCTTTCACGGACGGCACGTATCTGAGCGGGCTCGGGGCGAGCGATCAGTACGGCTTCCCGTTGTCGCCTCGTGGGCAGGGCACCGCGAAGGTGCTGTACGTCAACCAGTGGAACGACGTGATGTCCGCGATCGGGACGGTGGCGGCCGGGAAAACCGTCGACCGGATTCTCATCGCCTACGACTCCCCCGGCGGGCCGGCCCGGTTCAGGGGCTGGGTGGACGACATCACGCTGCGCACCCCTGCCCCTGAGGCGGCGAAGGCGCATCTGTCGGACTACGCGGTGACCACCCGCGGCACCAACTCCAGCGGGAGCTTCTCGCGCGGAAACACGTTTCCCGCCACGGCCGTGCCGCACGGCTTCAACTTCTGGACGCCGGTGACCAACGCGTCCTCGCTCGGCTGGCTGTACGACTACGCGCGGGCCAACAACGCGGACAACCTGCCCACGATCCAGGCGTTCAGCGCGAGTCACGAGCCGAGTCCGTGGATGGGTGACCGGCAGACCTTCCAGATGATGCCGTCGGCCGCGGCCGGCATCCCGGACACCGGGCGGACGGCACGGGCCCTGGCCTTCCGGCACGTGAACGAGACCGCCCGCCCGTACTACTACGGAGTCCGTTTCGAGAACGGTCTCACGGCGGAGATGGCACCGACCGACCATGCGGCCGCCCTGCGCTTCACCTACCCGGGCTCGGACGCGAGCGTCGTCTTCGACAACGTGACCGACCAGGCGGGGTTGACCCTGGACAAGGAAGCCGGCGTCGTAACCGGTTACTCGGACGTGAAGTCGGGACTGTCGACGGGAGCGACCCGGCTCTTCGTGTACGGCGAGTTCGACGCCCCGGTGGCGGATGGTGCATCGAGCGGCGTAAAGGGATACCTGCGTTTCGACGCGGGCGCCGACCGCACGGTCACCCTGCGCCTGGCGACCTCCCTCATCAGTGTCGACCAGGCCCGCGACAACCTCCGCCAGGAGATCCCGCAGGACACCGACTTCGACACGGTCAAGCAGCGCGCCCAGCGGCAGTGGGACAAGCTCCTCGGCACCGTGGAGGTCGAGGGCGCGAGCCAGGACCAGCTCACGACGCTGTACTCCAGCCTGTACCGGCTCTACCTGTACCCCAACTCCGGTTTCGAAAAGGTCGGTTCGACGTACCGGTACGCGTCGCCGTTCTCGCCGATGCCCGGCCCGGACACCCCGACGCACACCGGCGCGAAGATCGTGGACGGAAAGGTGTACGTCAACAACGGTTTCTGGGACACCTACCGGACGACCTGGCCGGCCTATGCCCTGCTGACGCCCACTCAGGCTGGTGTGCTGACCGACGGGTTCGTCCAGCAGTACAAGGACGGCGGCTGGACCTCGCGCTGGTCCTCGCCCGGGTACGCCGACCTGATGACCGGTACCTCGTCCGACGTCGCCTTCGCGGACGCGTTCGTCAAGGGAGTCGGCTTCGACGCCAAGGCCGCGTACGAGGCGGCCCTGAAGAACGCGACGGTGGTGCCCCCGGCGTCGGGGGTGGGCCGCAAGGGCATGTCCACCTCGCCCTTCCTCGGCTACACGAGCACGGCCACGCACGAGGGCCTGTCGTGGGCACTGGAGGGCTACCTCAACGACTACGGCATCGCCCGCATGGGCCAGGCCCTGTTCCGGAAGACCGGCGAGAAGCGTTACCGGGAGGAAGCCGACTACTTCCTCAACCGCGCGCAGGGTTATGTGCACCTCTTCGACACGAAGGCCGGGTTCTTCCAGGGGAAGGACGAGAAGGGCGACTGGCGGGTGGCGTCGGAGGACTACGACCCGCGAGTGTGGGGTTACGACTACACCGAGACCAACGGCTGGGGCTATGCCTTCACCGCCCCGCAGGACAGCCGGGGCCTGGCCAATCTGTACGGCGGCCGCGACGGTCTGGCGAAGAAGCTCGACACCTACTTCGCCACCCCGGAAACCGCTTCCCCGGAGTTTGCGGGTTCGTACGGTGGCGTCATCCATGAGATGACGGAGGCGCGGGACGTGCGGATGGGCATGTACGGGCACTCCAACCAGGTCGCCCATCACGCGATCTACATGTACGACGCGGCCGGGCAGCCCTGGAAGGCGCAGGCGAAGGCCCGCGAGGTACTCGCACGGCTCTACACCGGCAGCTCGATCGGGCAGGGGTACCACGGCGACGAGGACAACGGCGAGCAGTCGGCCTGGTACCTGTTCTCCGCGCTTGGCTTCTATCCGCTGGTGATGGGAAGCGGCGAATACGCCGTCGGCTCACCGTTGTTCACCAAGGCGACCGTGCACCTGGAGAACGGCAAGGACCTGGTGGTCAAGGCGCCGAAGAACAGCGCCAAGAACGTGTACGTACAGGGCCTGAAGGTCAACGGCCGTGCCTGGACGTCGACTTCACTGCCCCACACGCTGCTCGCCAAGGGTGGGGTCCTGGAGTTCGACATGGGACCGCGCCCCTCGTCGTGGGGGTCCGGAAAGAACGCGGGACCGGTTTCGATCACTCAGGACGACAAGGCGCCGGCGCCGCGCACGGACGTACTGAAGGGCGCGGGCGCGCTGTTCGACGACACGTCGGCAACGCAGGAAACGGTGTCGGGCACGCTCACCCTGCCGGTCTCGACCGGTACCAAAGCGGTGCAGTACACCCTCACATCGGCCGACCACACGCAGGCACCGACGGGTTGGGTGCTCCAGGGTTCCTCGGACAGCCTGACGTGGACCGACCTGGACCGGCGCTCCGGCCAGACCTTCCCCTGGGACCGTCAGACCCGCGCCTTCACGCTCGAGCGGCCGGGCACATACGCGCACTACCGGCTGGTCCTCGACGGCGACGCGGGAGGGGCGGGCACCGGAGGCGCACCGAGCAACGCGGCCCCCGGAGCACGAGCAGGCCAAGTAAGCCTCGCCGAAGTGGAGTTGTTGTCCTGATCCGGTAACCAACAGCGACGGCCCGCTGTACCGGGCGTCACCCGTGTTCCAGAATGATCAGGCCGCCCGCGGTCACCGGGCGGCCCGTCACGGAGGGGGAAAGCGGTACATGAGCATCATCAGACGGTTCACGGGACTGCTCGCGGGTGCGGCGCTGGGAGCGGGGGCGCTGTTCGCGACGGCGGCTCCGGCGCAGGCGTACAGCCCCAACCCGGTGTATCACGCCTACTACTACGACACCGACAACTGCCCGTGCAGCGGCGGCAACCTCACCGACCCGTTCGACAACACGTACTTCGCGAACGATGCCGGCGGCCTGGCCGTGAAGATGGAGCTGACCAACTCGGGGGCGTTCGTCGGCAAGGTGGAATTCCACCCCAACGACGAGAAGCTGTGGGTGTACGACACCGCCAACGACGGTGACACGTACTACGTCAAGGTCAGCTACACGTCCGGCGGCGTGTCCCACGACCTGGGCACCTTCAGCCCGCCCGGGACCACGGCGGTGCTGGACTACGAGGTCGAGGACTTCGACCTGCCCGAAGGCGCTTACGTCGACATCTCCGTCTACGACGACGCTGCGCTCACCGACCTCATCGGCGCCGCCCGCGGCACCGGATCGGCCATCGCCTAGGCAAGCCCGCATCACCCGGAGGGACCATGCCGCTCACCGTGCCCGTCCTGCCCGAGGGGATCGACCCCGCCTGGCTGCCACCGGAGACGTTCCGGCCGGTGGGCGGCCGGCGAACGCTGGTCGACGGCACGGGCCCACTGGTGGACACGGTGCACGGTGAAGTGGCGTACGCCTGCGCACAGTTCGGCGGCGAGGTGGTCGTACGGGGCGAGAAATCGGATGCCTCGTCCTCGTACGACCTCGTGCTGCGGGTGGCGGAGGCCGGTGGCTCCGGCGACACCGGTCCGGGTCTCGAAGGTGTCGGGGAGCTTGGCAGCCTCGGCGGCTTGGGCAGCCCGGGTGATGGCGAACTCGGCGCAGAGGGGTTCGCCATCGAGCGCACCGACGGGACCACCATCGTCACCGCGAGCGGTCAACCCGGTTTGCTGTACGGACTGTTCCATGTCGTACGGCTCGGCGAGAACGCCTTCCGGGGCACGCGCGCGCGTGAGACACACCGCCCGGCGACGGCGCTGCGGATGCTGGACCACTGGGACAACGTGGCCGTGCATCCGGTCATGGGCCAGGTGGAGCGCGGGTACGCGGGCGGCTCACTCTTCTGGCAAAACGGGTGCGCCCGACAGGAGTTGGAGCGGGTACGGGCGTACGCCAGGCTACTTGCGGCCTGCGGGATCAACTCGATCTCGGTCAACAACGTCAACGTGCACGAGACAGAGGCGCACCTCCTCACCGACCGGATCGGCGAAGTGGCCGACATCGCACGGACGTTGCGTCCGTACGGGATCCGCACACATCTGTCCGTGACCTTCGCCGCACCCATCGTGCTCGGCGGACTGTCCACCGCCGACCCGCTGGACGAGGCGGTGCGCGGCTGGTGGGCGGAGGCCGTGCGGAAGGTGTACTCGGCGATCCCGGACTTCGGCGGATTCGTGGTGAAGGCCGACTCGGAGGGCCAGCCGGGCCCGTTCACGTACGGCCGCTCACACGCGGACGGCGCGAACATGCTGGCCGTGGCTCTCGCCCCGCACGGCGGCACCGTCCATTGGCGGGCGTTCGTGTACGACCACCGCCAGGACTGGCGGGACCGTTCGACGGACCGGGCGCGGGCCGCGTACGACCATTTCGCCCCGCTGGACGGGAAGTTCGCCGACAACGCCGTGCTCCAGGTGAAGCACGGGCCGATGGACTTCCAGGTGCGTGAGCCGGTCTCGCCGGTGCTGGGAGCGCTGCCTCGTACGCGGGTCGCGGTGGAGGTGCAGTCGACTCAGGAGTACACCGGGCAGCAACGGCATGTGTGTTGGCTCGGACCCATGTGGAGCGAGGCGCTGCGCTTCCATCCGGAGAGTGAACAGCGGCTGCGTGTCGCGGAGTTGGCGCGCGGCGGGCTTGTGGCGGTGGCCAATGTCGGGGACGACCCGTTCTGGACCGGGCATCCGCTGGCACAGGCGAACCTCTACACCTTCGGTCGGCTCGCCTGGCAACCGGATGCCGACCCTCATCGGATCCTGGACGAGTGGATCGCGCTCACCTTCCCGACGGCCTCCGAGCGGCTGGCCGCCGGGCTGCGGGCGGTGCTGCACGGCTCCTGGCGGACGTACGAGAAGTACACCGCTCCGCTCGGCGTCGGCTTCATGGTGCAGCCGGGCCACCACTACGGGCCAAGTGTCGACGGCTACGAGTACAGCCCGTGGGGGACGTACCACTTCGCCGACCGGGACGGGATCGGCGTCGACCGGAGCGCGGCCACCGGCACGGGGTACGCGGCGCAGTACGCCAAGCCCTGGGCAGAGCTGTTCGAGTCGGCCGCATCCTGCCCCGACGAGCTTCTGCTGTTCTTCCACCACGTGCCGTACGGGCATGTGCTGAGGAGCGGGAAAACGGTTGTGCAGCACATCTACGACACGCATTTCGAGGGTGCGGAGGAAGCCGAGGAGGCCCGCCGGGTGTGGGCGGGCCTCGCGGACCTGGTGGAACCGGCGTGGCACGCGCGCGTTGCGGAACGGTACGAGGAGCAGGTGCGCGGCGCACGCGAGTGGCGGGACCAGGTGAACAGCTACTTCCTGCGGAAGTCCGGAATCCCGGACGGCCGGGGACGCACGATCTACTGAAGCCGAAGGACGGCTACACCCAACGGGTCCAGGGCAAGCACTTCGCCCTGGTCGAACCTTTTGCCGGTGAGGAGGTCGGTCGCGGCTGTGTGGGCGGGCAATCGGGCGTGCTCGGACGCGTGGTTGAGGAGGAAGAGCAGACGGGTTCCGTCGGGTGTGACGCGGGTGGCGGTCTCGACGGTGTGGTGGTCGGCGTAGGGCCCGACCAGGTCATGGCGGGCGAGAACTTGGCGGACAACGTGGTCGACGCCTGGCTGGTCGAGGGCGGTCGCCACGTACCAGGCCTGTCCCGCGCCGAAGTGGTTACGGGTCACGGCCGGGGTGCCGGCGTAGAAGTCGGCGCCGTAGGTGGCGACCGGTTCGGCGCCGCGGAGCTGGACGATCTCGAAGACGAGACGGGCTCGCGTCGCCAAGTCGCCTACCTGTACTGGCTGTTCGACGTCGCCGGGCTTGGCGTCCCATTCGTCGACGCGGATGCCCATGAGGGGGGCCAGCGGGCCGGGGACGTCGGCGAGGAAGGCGCGGTCGTGTTCGTCGGAGCGGGCGGTGAGGAAGGTGGCGAGGACGGTGCCGCCTCGTCGGGCCACCGCCTCCAGGCGTTTCGCCAGGTCTCCCTTGACGAGGTGGAGTGCCGGGGCGAGGACCACGTCGTACGGCGTGAGATCGGCGGTCACCGCCACGACATCGACGTCGGCTCCTGCCTCGCGTGCGGCTCGGTAGTAAGCGTGTACGACGTCCGGGTAACGGACCAGTCGCGAGGGGCCGTCGGAGATCTCCAGTGCCCACCAGCTGTCCCAGTCGAAGAGGAGCGCGGTGCGAGCCGGCGTCCGGGCGCCCAGGGTGCTTCCTCCGAGCTCGCCCAGTTCCCGGCCGAGGGCGGCGACTTCGCGGAAGACGCGGGTGTCGTCGCGGCCCGCGTGACCGATGACCGCACCGTGGTACTTCTCGCAGGCGCCGCGTGAGGCGCGCATCTGGAAGTACAGGGCGGCGTCCGCCCCGTGCGCGATGGCCTGCCAGGTCGCGAGGCGCAGTTCGCCCGGTCGGCGCAGAGGATTGACGTCGCGACAGGCGGTGGTGGACGGGGTCTGCTCCATCAGCCAGAAGGGGGCGCCGTCCTTGAGGCCGCGCATCAGGTCGTGGGCGAGGGCGGGACGGGTGGGCGGGGCGTCGAGGGGCGGGTAGTTGTCCCAGGAGGCGAAGTCGAGGTGGGGCGCCCAACGGTGGTAGTCGAGCGGACGGTAGGTGCCCATGAGGTTGGTGGTGACGGGCGTGTCGGGGTCGTGGGCGCGGATCGCCTCCTTCTCGCCGGTGAAACAGCCGAGCAGGGCCTCGGTCATGAAGCGCTGGTAGTCGAGGGTGATGCCCTGGAAGGCGGTGTGGTCGGGGCCGCGCCAGTGCTCGGTGAGGGCGCTCGGCGGCTCGATCTGGTCCCAGTCGGTGTAGCGGTGCGACCAGAACGTCGTCCACCAGGCGTCGTTGAGGGCGTCGAGTGTGCCGTGCCGTTCGTGCAGCCAGCCGCGGAAGGCGTCGGCGCACAGGTCGCAGTAACAGGCTCCGCCGTACTCGTTGTTGATGTGCCAGGCCAGCAACGCCGGGTGCTCGGCGTAGCGTTCGGCGAGACGACCGGCCAGAGCCGTGGCCAGTCGACGGTACTCGGGTGAACTGGGGCAGAAGTTGTGCCGTTGACCGTATCGGTGGCGGCGGCCCTCGAAGTCGGTGCGGTTGACCTCGGGATACTTCTTCGCGAGCCAGGGCGGGAGGGCGGCGGTCCCGGTGGCGAGGCAGACCTGCCGCCCCTCGGCGGCGGCCCGGTCGAGGATGCCGTCGAGGATCGTGAAGTCGTAAACGCTTTCGTCAGGTTGAGTGAGTGACCAGATGAAGACGCCCACGGTGAGGGTGTCGACTCCGGCCTGGGTGAACAGGCGGTGGTCCTCGTCCCAGACGGCCTGCGGCCACTGCTCGGGGTTGTAGTCGCCGCCGTACGGGATCCTGTCGGTGTGCGGGAGACGGCCGTCGTTTCCGGTGTCGGGCTCGGTCATACGGTGAAGTCCTCCTGAGTCTCGACGATCACCCGGCCGCTCGACCTCAGCAGGGAGAGCAGCACTGGTGCGGCCAGCAGAGCGGGCAGGGCTTCCGTGAGCAGGGCGGTCAGACCGCCGACCAGGATGAGCAGGGAGGCCGCGGCGAGGGTGGCGCGGCCCTGCCGGAGCAGGAAGTACGCGGCGAGGCGAGCGGTGTCACGGGCGCGGAACGCGAACAGCGAGGTGAGGACGAGCGCGTGGGCGCCCCAGAGGAGCGAGGCCACGCCGATCACCCCGAGGAGCACCGCCCACCAGCCGGGCAGACCGGTGGCGGCGAAGTGGGTAAGGGTGAAAGCGATCACGGTGAGCCAGGCCAGCAGGGGTGCCCAGAGCTTCAGCGCGGGGAACGCGTTGAGACGCCAGCCACGCAGGTAGACGCGGGCCGGGTGGAGGTCGGTGAGGTCGCGGCTGCGGTGGTACAGGGCGTACAGCGCGGCGGAGACGGCCGGCCCGAGCGGCAGCACGCAGCCGGCGGCGAGGGGCAGGTTCGCCGGTTCGGGGCCCAGGAAGAGCAGGCCGACGAGGCCGGGGGCGGCCGTCGCGAGGAGAAGGGCCTCGACGGTGAGGAGGGTGTGCAGGAGGGCGGCGGCGCGGGACAGGGGTCCGGTGCCGAAACCGCCCACGGTGGTCGCGGTGCTCATGAGGCTTTCCTTGCCGTCGGCGGGCTGCGGCGGGGGTAACCGGTTCCGGAATCATTCAGCCCGCGGCCCGGGCGGCCCTGCCGCGGAGTGGTAGGCGGCGGGGCGGGAAACCGGTATCGACCTCGTTCACACGGCCGCGCATGAGGCGGTCTTTCCTCCGGGTGACCGGCGGGCGAGGAAAGCGGTATCGAAGCGCTTACTGCGCTCATGCCACCGCCTCGCCGAGCAGCCGTCGTTCGTCCCACCAGGGAGGGGCTTCGTCGGTGACCGGGGTGAGTTCGACGAGGGTGATCTCGTGGCGGGACAGGGTGAGGTCGAGTTCGGCGCGGCCCTCCCTCGTGGGCAGCCGCCGGTGGCTGCGGGCGGGCTCGGCGGCCTCGTGCAGGATGTCCAGCTGCCCGGGCTTCGGTGAGCGCGGGCTGCCCATGTGCCGCCAGGCGGTGTAGGCGTTTCCGTGCTCCTCGTCGACGGTGGACCGGCGGACGAAGACCTCGCGCGCCACAACCGGGAGGGACAGCCGCAGCAGATGCCGGTCGGGGCCGGGGCTCTCGCCGGTCGGGTCGACGGGCGCCCAGGCCAGGACCGTGATCCGGCCGTCGGGGTGGCGGGTGACCAGGTGGTCGTCGCCGCGCGCGAGCAGGTCGGGGCCCATCCGCGCCATGAACGTGTACAGGTGGTACGTCGGTTTCCTGATCTGCCGGTGGGTGAGCAGCCCGAACCCACCGTGGAAGAGGGCGGTGGGGACACCGATTTCCTCGAACATGTCGCTGAACGTCCAGTACGAGAAGGAGTCGGCGAGGTCGCCGCCGTGTGCGAGGACCGGGGCCAGGTAAGCGGCATGGAAAGCGGTGTCGTGGATCGGGTTGTCAGGACGGTAGGAGGAGTTGAACTCCGTGATGTGTACCGGTAGTTCTGCCAGCCGGGTGCCCTTGAGGAGTGCGCGGGGTGTGGCGAACTGGTCGAGCAGGCCGGATGCCGGGGCCAGGGTCTGGTGGACGCCGAACGGCACGTGTTGCGCGGGGCCGGAGGTGTAGGCGTGCTTCGACACGAAGTCGACGGGCACGTCCCGATGCTCGGCGAACTCGGCGAACCGCTCCAGCCAGTCGTCGGCGCCCGGGGAGATCGCCGGGCCCCCGACCTGGAGGCCGGCGTCCACCTCCTTCACCGTGTGCGCGGTGACCTCGTACAGGCGGTGATACGCCTTTTCGTCCGCGTCCTGCCAGAAGTCGGGCAGGTTCGGCTCGTTCCACACCTCGATCGGCCAGGTGCGAACCTCGTCGAGGCCGTAGCGGTCGACGAGGTGAGCGAGGGTGGAGCGCACCAGGTCGGCCCACTCGCGGTGGGAGCGGGGCGGGGTGACATTGCCCTGCCACCAGAAGACGGTCCGGCTTCCGGAGGCCAGTTCGGCGGGCATGAAGCCGAGCTCGAGAAAGGGGCGGATGCCGGCCGTCAGAAGGGCGTCGACGACCTGGTCGACGTAGGTGAAGGAGTGGTGGGTGCGGCGGGTTCCCTCATGGTCGTACGGGCGGTACACGCCCATGCCGTCACTGAGCAGGCCGTGGCCGCGGATGTGACGGAAACCGATTTCGCGCTGGATCAGAGCCAGGGAGTCCTGGTAGTCGCGACGCAGGGCGAGTTCGATCCGTCCGGTGCCCACACAGAAACGCCAGGCGTCGGAGAGTCGACCTGTCGGCTCGGCGGGAACGGTGCTCACCCGTTCTCCTTCTTGAAGCGTTCACGCGCCTTGTTGTGCAGGCCGACGAGCTGATCCATGTTCTTGGCCTTCAACTCGGTGACGTAGTCGTCCCATTCGGACAACGGGCGCTTGCCCATGACGAACTTGAGCGTGTTCTGGGTGACGTGGTCCCTCAGGGGCGTGTCCCACAGCGACGCCTGTTCCTGCTCCACGGACTGCAACGGGTGGGCCGGGCCGATCGGCAATTGCTCGCGTTGGGCCATCGCGTCCTGGAACTTCTTCTCGTCCGGGCTGAAGGAAGAGGAGACCAGCGCCCAGCTGCCGCCGTACGTGAAGACACCGTTGAAGAAGCCGTAGTCCTTTTGCAGGTCCTTCGGGGCATCCGGATCCGAGCCCATGAGGGTGATGCCCGGCTCCAGCTTGTACTGGTCGCCGGCCCGGGTGTAGGTGACGTCCTGGACACCCCACTTGGCGAACCGCTGGCCCTCGTCCGAGTACCACAGCCAGTCGACGAACTGCATCATCGCGACGAAGGTGTCGCTCTTGAGCGCCTTACTGGAGACCATGACACCGTTTTCCAACCGGGCGCCGCCCAGCACCACCGGACCGGCCGGACCGAGCGGCACCGGCACCATCTCGATCTTCGCTCCGCTCACCTGTTTCTCCAGGTTGTAGCGGTAGTTCTGGACCAGCTCCTGCGGATTGGCGCTGATCGCGAAGGATTTCTCGCCCAGCAGCTTCTGCACGGCGTCGTCGTCCGTCTGGGTGAAACTCTCCGGGTCCATCAGCTTCTCGGCGACCAGTTTCCTCAGGTACTCGATCACCTGGCGGTAGCCGTCCGTGGCGCCGGTGAAGACGAACTCCCCGGCCTTCGCGTCGAAACTGATGTTGTCGTAGGTCCAGCCCGCCCTCACGCCGTACGCCTGGCCGAGGTAGCTGAGCAACGCGGCTGCCGGGAAAGGGGTGTTGGTGCTCCAGCGATCGGTGAACGGGTAGCGATCGGGGTACTCGGCCTTGATCGCCTTGAAGACGTCGTACACCTCGTCCCAGGTGGTGGGCAGTCTCAGGCCGAGCCTGTCGAGGACGTCCGTGCGCAGGGACAGCGAGTAGCCGGACTTGACCTTCTCGTGCAGGCCGGGAAGAAGGTAGTACTTGCCGTCGGACTGCCTGATGGAGTCGAGTTCCGGTTCCAGCTTCCATTTTCTGACCTTGTCCTGGAAGTTGGGCATGAGGTGCACGTACTCACTGACCGGCAGGATCGCGCCCGAGGAGACGAAGGCGACCTCCGACGGGTGATACGTCTTGGGAATCAGGAACGGGGCGTCGCCCGCGCCGATGAGGACGCTGCGCTTCTTCTCGTAATCGCTCAGCGGGACGGCAACGGGTTTCAGCGTGATACCGGTGCGCTTGGTGAGTTCCTTCCAGAACAGCCAGCTGTCCTTCAACGGGTAGACCGGGTTGTTGTTGTGCAGGACCGAGAAGGAAAGCGGCTTCGACGCCTTGAACTGCTGGCCCGCGCGGTACTCCTTCATCGCACCGTTCTGTTTCTTGGAGAGGTCCTTGGAGTCCCCTCCGTCGTCGCCGCTGCCGCACCCGGTGAGGGTGGCGAGGCCGATGAAGCCTGCGGCGGTGAGGATCTGACGTCGGGACAGCTGACCGGCGTTCTTCACGGATACTCCCTTGTTCCGTAAGAGGGACGGCTCTCAGCCCTTGACCGCGCCGAGCATCACGCCCGAGACGAAATAGCGCTGGACGAACGGGTAGACACAGAGGATGGGCAGCGATGTCAGCACGATCGTGACCGCCTGGATGTTGGCCCCCACCTGACTGAGCTGCTCCGTACCGGCGCCCGCGTTGCCTCCCGTGGTGGCGCCTGAGATGAGGTTGCGCAGATAGACGGTGGCCGGCATGAGTTCGGTCCGGTCCATGTAGAGGTATGCGGAGAACCAGGAGTTCCAGAAGGACACCGAGTAGAAGAGCAGCATCGTCGCGATGACCGCCTTGGACAGCGGCAGCACGACCCTGAGCAGAATGCCGTAGGTGCTCAGACCGTCGATCTCCGCGGCCTCCTCCAGTTCGGTCGGCAGGCTCTCGAAGAATGCCTTCATCACCAGCAGGTTGAAGACGCTGATCGCGTTGGGCAGCGCGATCGCCCAGACGGAGTTCTTCAGGCCGAGGCTGGTGACCAGGACGTAGTTCGGGATCAGCCCGCCGGTGAAGAACATGGTGAAGACGGCGACTCCGACGAGAACGCCCCGCCCCTTGAGATTCCTCTTCGACAGGACATAGGCGTAACAGGTCGTCAGAACCATGGCGACGACGGTGGAGACAACCGTGTAGAGCACGGTGTTTCCGTAGTTGCGCCAGAACATCGAGTCCTGGAAAACGATTCTGTACGTGGTGAGGTTGAACCCCTCGGGCCACAGGGTCACCTCACCGGCGCGGATCTGGCGTTCACCGCTGAACGACCGGGCGATGATGTTGACGAAGGGATAGAGGGTCACCAGCACGACAAGGGTGAGGATCACGCCGTTGACGCCCTGGAAGACGCGGTAGCCACGCGTCGGCTGGTTCACGGAGGTGCGAGGACGCGGAGCACGGGACGTCAGGAGGCTCACCACAGGCTCGTCCCCACCGTGCGGCGCGACAGCTGGTTCGCGCCGGTGACCAGCACCAGACCGATGATCGCTTCGAACAGACCGATCGCGGCGGCGTAGCTGAAACTGTTGGACTCGACGCCGGCCCGGTAGAGGTAGGTCGAGACCACGTCGGCCGTCGGGTAGGTCAGCGGGTTGTAGAGCAGCAGGACCTTCTCGAAGCCGACCGCCAGGAACGTGCCGATGTTCAGGATCAGCAGCGTGATCATGGTGGGGCGGATACCGGGCAGGGTGACATGCCAGATCTGCCGCCAGCGGCTCGCACCGTCGATCCGGGCGGCCTCATAGAGGTCCTCGTCGATCGTGGTGAGCGCGGCGAGGTAGAGAATCGTGCCCCATCCCGCGGTCTGCCAGATCTCCGAGCCGACGTAGATCGTGCGGAACCAGCCGGGTTCCTGGATGAACCGGACCGGATCGTGGCCGAACCAGTCGAGCACATGGTTGACCGGGCCGTCCGTGGCCAGCATCTGCATGGTGATGCCCGCGACGATCACGATCGACAGGAAGTGCGGAAGGTACGAAACCGATTGCACGAACCGTTTCAGCGAGCGTCGGCGCACCTCGTTGAGCAGCAGTGCCAGGACGATCGGGATGGGGAAACAGAACACGAGCGTCAGTCCGCCGAGCCACAGGGTGTTGCGGAAGACCTGCCAGAAGGTGGGGTCGGTCAGGAACATCCGCACATAGCGCAGCCCCACCCACTGCTCCCCCAGGATCGAACCGCCCGGTTCGAAGCGGCGGAACGCGATCACGTTGCCGATCATCGGCAGGTAACGGAAGACCAGGAAGAACAGCAGCGGCAGCACGGCCAGCGAGTACAGCTGCCAGTCCCGGCGCAGCGCCCGCCGCCAGCCGCGGCGCGCGGCGACCGGATGCGCGGGACCGTGCCGGGTCTTGGGCGGCGGGTCCTGGGTTCCTGGGGGTGGGGCCGATGTGGTGGAGGTGCTCATGCTCGGGCCTCCCGGGGCGTTCTTCGAAACGCTCGATTCGCAGCGCGTGATCTCGAAACTTTCGTGCCCTTACCGGTAACTCTGCGGCAACGTAAGGGCTCACGGAAAGCGCTGTCAATGGGTGCTGCACCGCGGACTGGTGGGACGGCGCATGGCGTTGGATTCCGTCACCGGCGGGGTAGAACCGGGAAGTTGAGTGCTACCGTCCACCGCAAATTTCTGGCTGACCTACGCAACGATCGATCGCCCACAACCCCTGCGAGGTGCCCCCGTGCCCGCGTTCGACCTGCCGCTGCCGGAGCTGGAACGACACCGCCCCGAGCCCGACGAGCCCGACGACTTCGACGCGTTCTGGAGGGCCACCCTGAAGGAGGCCGGGCAGCCGGCCCCGCTCGTGTCGGTGCACCCCGTCGACAACGGTCTCCGCCTCACGAACACCTGGGACGTGACGTTCCGGGGCTTCGCGGGGGATCCGGTGCGCGCCTGGTTCAGCCTGCCGGCGGGCGCTCGGGAACCGCTTCCGGTGGTTGTCGAATACGTCGGCTACGGACGTGGCCGCGGTCTCCCCCACGAGCGCCTGACCTGGGTGAACGCCGGTTATGCCCACCTACTGATGGACAACCGCGGCCAGGGCGACCAGTACGGCAACGGGGGCGCCACCCCCGACCCGCACGCCACCGCGCCTGGCGGCCCGGGTCCGGCCGTTCGCGGCCTTCGCTCCCCGCATGACTACCACTACCGCCGTCTGATCACGGACGCGGTACGAGCGGTGACGGCGGCTCGGGCGCTACCCGGCGTCGACTCCGCCCGCACGGTCGCCGTCGGCAACAGCCAGGGCGGCGGACTCGCCCTCGCTGTCGCGGGCCTGCTCCCCGATCTGGCCGCCGTCCTGGTCACGGCCCCGCTCCTGTGCGGGATCCGGCGCGCCCTGGACCTCACCGACACAGGTCCGTACGGCGAGATCGCCACCTACCTCTCCGTCCACCGCGGAATCGAAGAAACCGCATACCGCACGCTCTCCTACGTGGAAGGTGTCTCCTTCGCCCGCCGCGCCCAGGCCCCCGCCCACTTCGGCACCGGCCTGCGCGACACGGTCTGCCCGCCGAGCGGGGCGTACGCCGCGTTCAACCGGTACGGGGAGCTGAGCGGTGGCGCCGATCCCCGGAGGGAGATGTACGCGTATCCGTTCAACGGGCACGAGGGCGGCGAGGGAGAGCAGGTGGCACGCCAACTCCACTGGCTGGCATCGACGTTGACCGGCTGAGGTCCACATCACGTGACCACCGCCCGCGAGGGCCGGGGGCTGTGCAGGACGCCGGAATGCCGGCGCCCCTGCGGAGTGGTGCTCTACGAGTGTCGGACCGAGGCGATCACGCATCTCCCCCGCGGCGAGAAATGTACGCGGGTACCTGGGCGACGGCCGGCGCTTCCCGGCCAACCCGTATCCAACTCGGTTGGCTCCTACACGCGTTGACCCGGTAGGGTCGTCCACGCGACGTTGAGACAACGTTGTCGCACCGCGATCCCTGCCCGTGGCACCGTCCGGGCGGGGACTCCCCGGACCGCCCCTCTCCCCCCCCTTGGGGCAGGCCCGCCCTGAGCTGCTCTTGCTCAGCCGACCCTGCATGGAAGGCTCGTGGCGCTGTCGCCGCCCGAACCGGAGACGACGTATCCGAACGTCGTACTCTGGCCCGGACTCAACGAGCCGTTCCAGTCGGCGTTGTGGACCATCACCGCCTGCCCGTTGTACGTCGCGTTGCCGCTCCACAGACTGGCCACCGACTGGCCGCTGGGCAGCGTCCAGTCGACCATCCAGCCGAGCATCGGAACGTCGCCGGAGTTGGTGACGGTCACCTCGGACTGGTAGCCGCCCGTCCAGCTGTTGGTGGTCCGCCGAGTGGCGGTGCAGGTACCGGGAACGGGCTCGGTCGGGTTGCCCGGTTCATGGATGCCGGTTACCTCGCCGTTTCCGCCGTCGAAGACGACGTCGGAGCAGGAGTAGAAGGTCTCGGCACTGTCCGAGCGCTGCCAGACCATGTAGATGATGTGCCGGCCGGACTTGTTCGCCGGGAGTTGGCCGGTCCAGGAGTAGTTGGCCTCGACCGTGCCCGGACTGCCGTTGAGCGGCGGGTGGTCGACGGAGAGGAAGGGCTGGCTCTCCATCGCGTCCCAGGTGAGGGTCTGGGTCGGGTCGAAGCCGTCCTTTGTGACATAGACGTAGAACCAACCCGGGTGTGCCGCCCAGGCGTTGTAGGAGAAGTCGACGCTCGCGCCCGAGGTGAGATGGGTGAGCGGCCAGTCGCTGCGGGCCGCGTTGAAACCGGTGAAGTTGGCGTTGCCGCCGCTGCACAACTGGCCGTCCGGCACGAAGCCGCGGGTGCGGCCTGCCCCGTCGGAACGCAGCACCGAGAACCAGTTGTAGAACGGCGTGGTACCGCTTACCTGCTGCGCGTTCTTGCAGGCGGGGTTGATCGGCTTGATCTCACCGGTGTCGGTGAGCCCGTCCTGCCAGCACAGGAAAGTGCGACTGCCGGGTTTCATGGGGGTGCCGTGAGCCTCGGCCTTGCCGCCGGTCGTGACGATCAGGCCCAGGGCGGGGACGGTGGCCAGCAGGGCGAGGAGGACGAGGAGGAGGGCCCGGGTGCGTAACCTTGGCCTCGAGTCTGACGTGATCATGACAGATTGCATGGCAAATGAGTCCGCCTTCCGTGTACGGACCGTGCGTGCATGGGGTGCACTGCGGATGCGGGTGTGGGGGCGTGAAGTGGGAGCCTCCCGGACCCGAGCCCGACAGGTTCCGGTCCGCCGGACGCGAGCAGATATGGGAGCGCTCCCACTTCACCTGTGGCGGAAGGTAGCGCCGTACGGCCCACTTGTAAACGGGCACGTACGGCGCTCCTGCGAAACGTCGGCTGTCAGTGGTGGTGCGGCGACGTCTCGAGGTGCCGGCGCAGAAGCTCCTTGCCGTAGTCGTTGCCGTTGGGTGTGCGGACCACACAGTGCAGATGCTGCTGAGTCGGGGCCCCGCCGTTGGTCTCGCCGTAGAGCGAGCCGAACGCGAACGGCGACTGGCAGTCGACCTCGATCCAGATGACCGGGCTCTGGATACGGCAGTAGAAAGCGGATTCGGCGGCCGTACCCCCCATCCAGGCGAAGTAGGTCTCGGCGAGATGTTTCCTGATCTCGGCCATCTGGACCTTGGCGACGTCGTCCTTGGCCTTGCCCACGAAACGGTCGATCAGCGTGAACAGCAGCTTGCGCTGGGCGGCGGTGAGGCGGGTGGCGAGGATGCCCTTGTACTCGACGACCGCGTTGTCGGTGAAGGCGCCGGCGGTGATCTCGTCGTTGTCCTTCTCGGACTTGAGGATCGCCGTCGACTGCTGGGTGGAGTCGAGGGAGTTGACGACCGCGAGCGCCGCCTCGATCTCCTCCTGCATCACCTCGGTCTTCGTGCCGTCGATCTCCATCGAGGTCGGCTCACAACCCCAGAAACACGGGCTCATGACCACCTGGTCGCCGAGGACGAAGTAGTTGACGACCAGGTGGTGGCCGTCGAACTGGAAACCCCAGGGCTCGGTGGCGGAGGGCGTGCCCATGATCGTCCAGTAGTACGCCTCGGCGTACTGCGTGCTGTTGATGGCTTCGCAGGCAGCCTTGTTGATCTTCCGGGTGAGCTGGGTGGTTTCCAGTCCCTGGGCACTGAGCGCGGCCTTCAGCAGAGCCTCGCCGAGGGCGTTCTTCTCGTCGGAGAGATCCGCGATGGAAACACCCTGGCGGGAGTAGGCGTCCGTGTTGCTCCACAGCCGCCACTCGGTCGAGTGGATGGCGAACTGCGCGTCGGATTTCTCGCTGTCGCTCAGCCCGGCGAGGAAGGCCTGGGCAGCGGCGGTCACCGGCGCGGTGGCGACCTTCTGCGAGTGGATCGTGTACAGGTCCTCGATCCGCTTGCCGTCCGTGGTGAGACCGAAGAACTCCTCCGTGATGCCCTCCGTCGGCATGGCCCCGCCGGCCCCACCGCCCGGCCCGCCGCCGGCCCCACCGCTCGGGGAGGCGGAGGCGGTGGCGTCCACCGAGCCGGTGGCATCGTCGGCCATCGCGGCCCAGGCTCCGGCCCCGCCCATGGTCGCCACGGCGGTGGCGCCGCTGGCGAGGAAAACCTTGCGCATGAAGTTTCGGCGGCCGGCGTGAGAGCGTCGACCGGTTTCGGGCTGCGGTTGCGCCTGCGGTTCCGGTTCCCCGGTGGTGGAATCGGTCATCTCGGCTGGCTCCCTTCGTCGTTGGCACGTCCGTGGCGGAGTGCCGGGCCGGGGACGACTTTGGGTGCGAAAACTGAGGGAAAACTGAAGAGGCGGCTTCTGGATCACGTGGACTCGACGGCTCGTCGGGCAGGTTGCCGACTGGAACATGGCAGGCCGGCGCTTCGCCCGTGTTCCTGATGCGACCCGCTGCGGTGGCCCGACGGGACGTTCGATGGGGCCGATGTCGTCGCATCAGCATCGTCGTGGACAGCGGTTTCCTGGCGTCTGATCGGTACCTGCCGGAGCAAGCGGATCGAGGCGGCCGAGTGGAACGGCTCGGCTGTGCGCGGTGATCGGGCTGAGTGAAGTCCCAGCGTGGTGCGGCGGGGCTCGCCGGCTCGGGCACCTCGGCGGCGCGTCAGCTCATCGCACCGACACCCGTGGACTCCAGGTCAGCGTGTCCGCGCCGGTATCCCCCGTGAGCGGCAGCTCCACCGTGAACTCCGTGCGGCCCGGTTCGCTGTGCACGTCGATGTGACCGCCATGGGCCGCCGTGATCGCCGCGACGATGGCGAGGCCGAGGCCGGCGCCGCTGCCGGCGGTGGCACGGGCCCGGGAGGCGTCGGCGCGGGTGAAGCGTTCGAAGACCGTCGGGAGGAGGTCGGGCGGGATGCCTGGGCCGTCGTCCCGGACGCGCACCGCGCACATCCCCCGTCCTGCCTCCACCACGGCCACGACACTCGTGCCAACGGGTGTGTGCACACGTGCGTTGGCCAACAGGTTGGCGACCACCTGGTGGAGGCGTGCCTCGTCGCCGAGGACCAGGGGCGCCTCGTCGAGGCACAGCTCCAGTTGCCAGTCGTGGCCGCTGCCCGCGGCCCGGGCGTCCCACACCGCCTCGGCGACGAGCGCCGCGAGGTCCACCTCGGCAGATTGCAGCGGTCTGCCCTCGTCCAGCCGGGCGAGCAGCAGCAGGTCCTCCACCAGGCCCGTCATCCGCGCCGACTCGGCCGTCACCCGGCGCCAGGCCAGTCCCGGTTCGATGCGGTCCGTTCCCCGGTTCATCAGCTCCGCGTATCCGGCGATGGAGGCGAGAGGGGTGCGCAGTTCGTGGCTGGCGTCGGCCAGGAAGCGGCGCATGCGTTCCTCGCTGCGGCGCATCCGCTCCTCGCTGCGCTGGCGTTCGGCGAGCGAGGACTCCACATGGTCGATCATGCGATTCAGGGCGGCGCCCACCTGACCTGCCTCGCTGCCGGGGTCGGTGTCCCGTTCGGGAACCCGGGTGAGACCGGTTACCTCCCCGCGGCAGAGCGGGGCGTGCGAGACCTCGACGGCGGTGGCGGCGACCCTGCCGAGGGGACGCAGCTGACGTCGGATGACCACCGCGCAGACACAGCCGGCCACCGTCAGGCCCGCCGCGGCGACGACCGCCTCCACGACCACCAGGCCGCCGATCATGTCCTGGACGTCGTCCATCGGGAGTCCGGTGAGAACGCGTACACCGTTGTTGCCGAGCGCGGTGAAGCGGTAGGTGCCCAGGCCGGGGACCGTCCTGGTGTGCAGACCGCCGTCGGCCTCGATGCCTTTCAGGGACGCGATCTGGGTTGCCGACAGGTTCTGCGGCGGAGCGTCCTGGCCCACCGTCGCCGCCGCGAGGACGGTGCCGTCCGCGCCCAGACGGGCGGCGAGCATCCCGGCCGGATGGCCGCTCTCGTTGAGAAAGGTGAGGTCCTGCGTCAGGTCCGGGTGGAGGGAGGCACCGCCCAGGCTGCGTTCCGCGGCGTTGGTGACCCGGTCGTCCAGGTTGCCCAGCAGGTAGGCACGCTGGGCGAAAACGGTGGTGAGTGCCATCACCGCGCACACGGCGACGAGTACGACGCTGATGAAGACCAGGAGACGGGTGCGCAGGGAACCACCCCGCGGACGGGCATCCGCCCTACGGAAATCCCACCGTCGGACACCCCCAGGACGGACATACCCAGGGCCGGCATCGGCTGGACGGACGTCGGCCGGACGGGCATCCCTCGAACCGGCACCCTGCGGGCGGACGTTACTCGGACGAGTCCTCATCTTCCGTCCTCCACCGGCCTGATGGCGTATCCCAGCCCGCGCACGGTGTGGATCATGGGTGGGCGGCCACGGTCGAGCTTGCGGCGCAGGCTCGAGATGTACACCTCGACAAGGTTTCCGCCGCCGTCGAAGGTGCTGGTCCAGACGTGGTCGAGGATCTGTGTCTTGCTCAGGACCTGCCGCGGGTGCTCCATCAGCAGGCTGAGCAGTTCGAACTCCTTGGCGGTCAGGGTGATCCGCGAACCGTCCCGGTGCACCTCACGGGACTCGCCGGTCAGCACCAGGTCGCCGAGGACGCGTACGGAGTCGTCGGTGCGGGTCCGTTCGGCACCGGACCGGCGCAGCAGCCCGCGCAGGCGCAGCACGACCTCCTCCAGTGAGAACGGTTTCGTGACGTAGTCGTCGGCCCCGTTCGCCAACCCGTCGATGCGGAACTCCAGGGCGTCGCGGGCGGTGAGCATGAGGATGGGCAGCTCGGGGTTCTCGTAGCGCAGACGGCGCAGCACCTGGATGCCGTCGAGGTCGGGCAGCATGCCGTCGAGGACGACGGCGTGCGGGGCGCAGCCGCGCGCGATCCTGAGCGCGCTGTGTCCGTCGGCGGCCGGGTAGGGGCGCCAGCCCGCCTCGGTGACGGCCACGGAGAGCACTTCGGTGAGCGCGGGCTCGTCGTCGACGATCAGAACGCGGACCCGTCCGCTTCGGGTACCGGAGATGCCAGCCATGTCCTGATCCTGTCCCGGTTGACTGAGGGAACCCTGTGTTCCGACTGAGCCGAAGCCGTGCGAACCGGGGTTCTTTCCCTCTGTGCCGATCCGTGGCGGCGCACGGCTTTCGGTCCCAGGCCCCGGGCAGGCCTGCCGAGGGCCTGCCCGGGGGCTGCCGACTGCCCGCCGACCGCCGCGGCCCAAAGGGGCATCGGCACTGGTCGGCCACGAGGTCCGGCGTCCGGGCGGCACGGCGGAGGGCCGCACCCCCGCCGACGGGGATGCGGCCCTCCATTGCCTTGCCGTACTGCTTGCCGAACCGCTGCTCGATCGGTTGCGGAACCGCTTGCCGGGATCGGTTGCGGAACCGCTTGCCCGATCGGTTACTTGCGGATCAGGCTGCGCAGCACGTACTGAAGGATGCCGCCGTTGCGGTAGTAGTCCGCCTCACCGGGGGTGTCGATGCGGACGACCGCGTCGAACTCCACACCGGTGTCTGTGGTGACCTTGACCGTAGCGGGGGTGGTGCCGTCGTTCAGCTCGGTGATGCCGGCGATGGAGAAGGCCTCCTCGCCGGTCAGGCCGAGGGTCTCGGCGGACTGGCCCGCCGGGTACTGAAGCGGGATGACACCCATGCCGATGAGGTTGGAGCGGTGGATGCGCTCGTAGGACTCGGCGATGACGGCCTTGACGCCGAGCAGCGCGGTGCCCTTGGCCGCCCAGTCGCGGGACGAACCGGAGCCGTACTCCTTGCCGGCCAGGATGACCAGCGGGATGCCCTGCTCGATGTAGTTGCGCGAGGCGTCGTAGATGAACGACACCGGCGCGTCGGCCTGGGTGAAGTCGCGGGTGTAACCGCCTTCCGTCCCCGGCGCGACCTGGTTGCGCAGGCGGATGTTGGCGAAGGTGCCGCGGATCATGACCTCGTGGTTGCCTCGGCGCGAGCCGTAGGAGTTGAAGTCACGCCGCTCGATGCCGTGCTCGGTGAGGTACTTGCCCGCCGGGGTGTCGGCCTTGATCGCGCCGGCCGGGGAGATGTGGTCGGTGGTGACCGAGTCGCCCAGCTTGGCCAGGACGCGCGCGTCGGCGATGTCGGAGACCGGGGTGGTCTCCATCGTCATGCCCTCGAAGTAGGGGGGCTTACGGACGTAGGTCGACTCGGCGTCCCACTCGAAGGTGTTGCCGGTCGGGATCGGCAGCGCCTGCCACTGGGCGTCGCCCGCGAAGACGTCCTGGTAGGACTTGTTGAACATGTCCTCGCCGATGGCGTTCGCCACGACGTCGTTGACCTCGGCCTCGGAGGGCCAGATGTCGGCCAGGAAGACCGGCTTGCCCTCCTGGTCGACGCCGAGGGCGTCGCGCGTGATGTCCACCTTCATGGAGCCCGCGAGGGCGTACGCGACGACCAGCGGCGGGGAGGCCAGGTAGTTCATCTTGACGTCGGGGTTGATCCGGCCCTCGAAGTTCCGGTTGCCGGAGAGGACCGAGGTGACGGCGAGGTCGTGGTCGTTGACCGCCTTGGAGACCTCCTCCGGCAGCGGGCCGGAGTTGCCGATGCAGGTGGTGCAGCCGTAGCCGACGAGGTTGAAGCCGACCTTGTCGAGGTACGGGGTGAGACCCGCCTTGTCGAAGTAATCGGTTACGACCTTCGAACCCGGGGCGAGCGTGGTCTTGACCCACGGCTTGCGGGTCAGGCCCTTCTCCACGGCCTTCTTCGCGACGAGCGCGGCGGCGACCATGACGTACGGGTTGGAGGTGTTGGTGCAGGAAGTGATGGCTGCGACCGTCACCGCACCGTGGTCGATCTCGTACGTCGAGCCGTCGGGGGCGGTCACGGTGACCGGGTTCGACGGGACGCCGTTGGAGGCGGCCGGGGAGTCGGAGGCCGGGAAGGACTCCTTGCCCGCCTCGTCGTCGTCGGCGACGTAGTTGCGGACGTCGCTCTTGAACTGCTCGGCGGCGTTCGCGAGGACGATGCGGTCCTGCGGGCGCTTCGGGCCGGCGATGGACGGGACGACCGTGGAGAGGTCCAGCTCGAGCTTCTCGGAGAAGTCCGGCTCGGCCTTCGGGTCCAGCCAGAGGCCCTGCTGCTTGGCGTACGCCTCGACGAGCGCGACCTGCTGCTCGGAGCGGCCGGTGAGCTTGAGGTACTTCAGCGTCTCGTCGTCGATCGGGAAGATCGCGGCGGTGGAGCCGAACTCCGGCGACATGTTGCCGATGGTGGCGCGGTTCGCGAGGGAGGTGGCGGCGACGCCCTCGCCGTAGAACTCGACGAACTTGCCGACGACGCCGTGCTTGCGGAGCATCTCGGTGATGGTCAGCACGAGGTCGGTGGCGGTGGTGCCGGGGGTGAGCTCGCCGGTGAGCTTGAAGCCCACGACGCGCGGGATCAGCATCGAAACCGGTTGTCCGAGCATCGCGGCCTCGGCCTCGATGCCGCCGACGCCCCAGCCGAGGACGCCGAGGCCGTTGACCATGGTGGTGTGCGAGTCGGTGCCGACCAGGGTGTCGGGGTAGGCCTGGCCGTTACGCACCATAACCGTGCGAGCGAGGTGCTCGATGTTCACCTGGTGGACGATGCCGGTGCCCGGCGGGACGACCTTGAACTCGTCGAACGCGGTCTGGCCCCAGCGCAGGAACTGGTAGCGCTCCTTGTTGCGGCCGTACTCCAGCTCGACGTTCTGGGCGAAGGCGTCGTTGGTGCCGAACTTGTCGGCGATGACGGAGTGGTCGATGACCAGCTCGGCCGGGGCCAGCGGGTTGATCTTCGCCGGGTCGCCGCCGAGCTCCTTGACGGCCTCACGCATGGTGGCGAGGTCGACGACACAGGGCACGCCGGTGAAGTCCTGCATGATCACGCGGGCCGGCGTGAACTGGATCTCCTGCGACGGCTGGGCCTGGGAGTCCCAGTTGCCGAGCGCAAGGATGTGGTCGGCGGTGATGTTCGCGCCGTCCTCGGTACGGAGCAGGTTCTCCAGCAGCACCTTCAGGCTGTACGGAAGGCGAGCCGAGCCTTCCACCTTGTCCAGCCGGAAGATCTCGTACGACTCGTCGCCCACCTGCAGCGTGCTGCGGGCGTCGAAGCTGTTCGCCGACACGACAGTCTCCTTCATTGATGTGCGCTTACCACCGCATCCTGCCGCCACGCAGACTTGGCCGATCCGCTAAGGTCAGGCTAAGTTAGGTAACCCTTACCAGGGTGGCGACTGCGGGGCGCCTCGGCAGATATCTCGATGTCGAGATAACTCTAGTACATGGGGGCTGAATGGTCATGCCCGGGCTCGCTGTCCGCTCCCGGTGAAAGCCGGATTCCGTACTCGGCCAGCCAGGCCGACAGCTCCCGCCGGGAGGCGCTGACGAGTATGCCGCCGGTGAAGCGCACGTCGTCCGTGACCTCGGCCACGCACTGCGCGGGCGGCACGAAGGCCAGCGCCTCTTCGTCGCCGGAGAACTCCGCCTCCGCAAGAACCAGGCCCGTCAGAGGACCGACGAAGACGTCGACACCCAGGGGCGGCACACTGAACCGCGTCTTGGACAGCACCGCCGCCGGCAGCGAGGCGAGCAGGTCGTACTCGGCCTGCGACAGATACGTGTTCGTGATCAGTCCCTGGACGGCACCCGGCCGGTTCGCGGGCACCTTCTGGGTGAGCTTGAGCTCCCGAGAACCGGTGTCCGGGCGTTCGATCCGTCTGAGCCGCAACCGCGTTCCCTCCAGATACCGGTCCCGGATCAGCCGGGTAACCGTTATCGACGAAGGTGCCGGAGGAGCGGCCAGCAGAAACCGTCTCTCCCGCTCGATCCGCGCGTACTCCTGCTCCCTCACGGAAACAGTTTCCAACCCGGTCGACCGATCCGGCCCGTCCCGGCCGCAAAGGATCCGAACCGTCCCCCCGGAGGGCAGGTCTCACCAGAATGCGCACGGTGATCATCTGGGCCCGACTCGGCCTGATCGAAGGCCCATCGGTCTACTCACCTCGCCCCTCAGCCCGCACGCACCACCCCGCCCACCACCGCCGTCACGACCTTCGTGACCTCCGCCTCCTCTGGCGGCTCGGTGTTTCCGGCGCTCGCGAAGAGCAGGTGGGCCGCGCCGATCAGGGTGGGGGCGAGGGTGTCGACGTCGGCGTCCGGCGCGATGCGGCCGTGGGCCTGCTCGGCGGTGAGGTAGGCGGCGGTCACGGCCGCCGCCTCCGTGAGGAGCGGGACGCCCTTCGAGCCGGCGGCGCGCAGGCGGGAGCGCAGCTCGTCGCGGGAGATGACGAGGGCGACGATCGCCACGGCGACCGAGCCGAACAGGTCGGTCAGGGTGGCGGTGAGGTTGGCGACGACCGTGCCGGTCCCGGCGGACTCGCGCAGCCCCTGCGCCCGGAACCGGAGCCCGCCGATGCGGTCGAGGACGAGCTCGGCGAGGAACGCGTCGAAGTCGGCGAAGTGACGATGCAGGACGCCTTTGGCGCAACCCGCCTCGATGGTGACCGCCCGGCTGGTCAGTGCGGTCACCCCGTCCCGCGACAGGACGCGCTCGGCGGCATCGAACAGCTGCTCGCGGACATCGCGGATGGCCACTCCGGTCGGCGCCATGAGTCGTGGCCTCCCCTTTCGATTGCTCAGTCGGTCAGTTGCTCGAATCGGTCTGCTGGTCGAGTATCTGCTGCTCAAGCGGACTGCTATTCAAGCGGTTTGTTACTCAAGCGGTTACTCAGCCGCCTCGCCCCATTGGCGAGTGGGCATGCGCCCACTAGAGTGGGCGCATGCCCACTTTACCGCCGCCCTTCGGCGCCCAACCCCACGCCCAACCAAACGCCCAACCCCACGCGCACCGGCAGATGGCCGAGTCCTTCGGTGTCGACGCCGGACGCTACGACCGGACCCGTCCCCGATATCCCGCCCCCCTGATCGACCGGATCGTGGCCGGCCGGTCCGGGCCCGACCCCCTGAGTGTCCTCGACGTCGGCTGCGGCACCGGGATCGTCGCCCGGCAACTCCAGGCGGCCGGTTGCCGGGTGCTCGGGGTCGAGCCGGACGAGCGAATGGCCGAGAAGGCTCGCGCCCACGGAGTGGAGGCCGAGGTCTCGACGTTCGAGTCGTGGGAGCCCGCGGGCCGCGCCTTCGATGCCGTCGTCGCCGGCCAGGCCTGGCACTGGATCGATCCGGTCGCGGGGGCCGCGAAGGCCGGGCGGACACTGCGAGCGGGCGGACGGCTCGCCGCGTTCTGGAACGTGCCCCGACTCCCCGACGATCTGACGACGGCACTGGCCGGCGCCTACCGGCGGGTGGCACCCGACTCGCCGATCGACGTCGGGGCCATGCGGCGCGGCGCGGACGGATATCGGGCGCCTGCCACGAAGGCCGCCGACGCGATCCGGGAGACGGGCAAGTTCGGCGAGCCGGAGCAGTGGCGGTTCGACTGGGAGTGGACCTACACCCGGGACGCCTGGCTGGACCAGATGCGCACCCACGGCATCCTCACCCGACTTCCGGCCGACCGGGTGGCGGAGGTGCTGGCCGAAGTCGGGGCCGCGATCGACGCGAGGGGCGGCGGCTTCACCGCACCGTACGCGACGGTGGTGGTGACGGCGGTGCGGGGCGTCGACGGCTGAACGAGCCTCCGGGTGAGGGGCATTGGAAGCGCACCGGTCATGGGCCCGCCGAGTCGGGGTAGACGCGTGCGGACGGACACTTCGCGACGAAGGAGACTCGATGCCCCTCACCTTCCGCAAGAGTTTCCGCATCCTCCCCGGGGTGCGGCTGAACATCAATCGGCATTCCTGGTCGATCACGACCGGCGGCGGCAAGCACGGACCGCGTCACACGCACAGCAGCACCGGACGTCGTACGACATCGGTTGATTTGCCCGGACCTTTCGGGTGGCGTCGTACGCGTAAGGACAGGCACCATTGACGGGACGTCACCCGAACGGACCCCCCAAGAGGTGCCATCTCATATTTGAGATAACCTCAACCCCATGGCAGACGACTACCTCGTACGCATCGGCAAGCTCATCCGTGACGCCCGGCAGCACCGGGGCTGGACACAGGCGCAGCTGGCCGAGGCGCTCGCAACCAGCCAGAGTGCCGTCAACCGCATCGAGCGAGGCAACCAAAACATCAGCCTTGAGATGATCGCTCGAATCGGTGAAGCACTGGACAGTGAAATCGTCTCTCTGGGCTATGCGGGACCGATGCACCTGCGGGTCGTGGGTGGCCGTCGGTTGTCCGGCGCGATCGACGTGAAGACCAGCAAGAACGCTTGCGTGGCCCTGCTGTGCGCCTCACTGCTCAACCAGGGGCGCACGGTGCTGCGCCGGGTCGCCCGGATCGAGGAGGTCTACCGTCTCCTCGAGGTCCTGAACTCCATCGGCGTACGGACCCGTTGGATCAACGACGGTGTCGACCTGGAGATCGTGCCGCCGGCCGAGCTGAACATGGCCGCGATCGACGCCGAGGCCGCCGTACGCACCCGTTCCATCATCATGTTCCTCGGTCCGCTGCTGCACCGTATGAACCACTTCAAGCTGCCGTACGCCGGTGGCTGCGACCTCGGTACGCGGACCATCGAGCCGCACATGATCGCGCTGCGCCGGTTCGGGCTGGAGGTCGCGGCGACGGAGGGGCAGTATCACGCCATCGTCGACCGTGCCGTCCACCCGGACCGGCCGATCGTACTGACCGAGCGCGGGGACACGGTTACCGAAAACGCTCTGCTGGCGGCCGCCCGGTACGACGGCGTAACCGTTATCCGCAACGCCTCTTCCAACTACATGGTCCAGGACCTGTGTTTCTTCCTGGAGGCGCTCGGGGTGCGGGTCGAGGGCATCGGCAGCACCACGCTCACGGTGCACGGCGTGCCGGACATCAACGTCGACGTCGACTACTCGCCCTCCGAGGACCCGGTCGAGGCGATGAGCCTGCTGGCCGCCGCCGTCGTCACCGAGTCGGAGCTGACGGTGCGCCGGGTGCCCATCGAGTTCCTGGAGATCGAGCTGGCGGTCCTGGAGGAGATGGGGCTCGACCACGACCGTACGCCGGAGTACCCGGCCGACAACGGCCGCACCCGTCTGATCGACCTCACGGTCCGGCCCTCCAAGCTGGAGGCGCCGATCGACAAGATCCACCCGATGCCGTTCCCCGGGCTGAACATCGACAACGTCCCCTTCTTCGCGGCCATCGCGGCCGTCGCGCAGGGCAAGACCCTCATCCACGACTGGGTCTACGACAACCGCGCGATCTATCTGACGGACCTGAACCGGCTCGGCGCCCGGCTTCAACTCCTCGACCCGCACCGGGTGTTGGTCGAAGGCCCGACGCGCTGGCGGGCCGCCGAGATGATGTGCCCGCCGGCCCTGCGGCCCGCGGTGGTCGTGCTGCTGGCGATGATGGCGGCGGAGGGTACGTCGGTGCTGCGCAACGTGTACGTCATCAACCGCGGTTACGAGGACCTGGCCGAGCGGCTGAACTCCGTCGGGGCGCAGATCGAGATCTTCCGGGACATCTGATCGGTAGGAGTGTCGTGCCCCTAGGAGATGAGGGGCACGACACTCCTAAATGCCTGCTGACCTGCTGTTACACACTTGCGGGACCCTCCATTGATCATCGCTGTTTTTCATCACCTTGTGCAACGTGCGTGCAAGATGATCTTAAATTGGTGACGAGGCGTCAGAGATATCTGAGCGCCCGTCAGCCTTCACGGAGAGTGCTCGCCACAGGGGCCTCGCAATGTCCGCACCGACGGTGCCACTGGCGTTCCTGAGATTCGGAGTTCAGTCCTCTCCGCGCACGCGCATCAAGCGCACTACACCGCTACGGCCAGTTCCAGCCCGAACCTCCACGCGCACCGGCGCTCCTTCGATCATCCGGCTGACCCCCACGTCCGGGTCGGCGACCTGAAGGACACCAGCGCGGACATGTCCGTCAAGTACAAGGAGACGGCGCGGGGCGGGCGGTGAACATCATCGAGTGCTGAGCGGGCTGGCTCTGAGCAGCGCGTTCTTGTCTTTCAGTACTGTCGGGGCCTTTCCTGGTTACTCGGCGGAATGTCCCCGAAAAGGCTCTGGGACAGACTTGAAAGTCCCCAGAATGTCCCCGAACCGACGACGGCTCCGAGGCTTGGGAGCAGAGCGTTTGGGGGCGCTTCCTCACCCCTCGCGCTCCCCGTCCGCCTCCCAGCGCGGAACGCGCCCCACTCTGGCCGCCTGGTTCCACGGTTTCGACGACGTGACCGCCTCCCTCGTGATCGCCAGATCGAGGGCCATGACGCCGATCCGATCGGGCGCCGGGTGAAATCTTTTGCGTCCGGCGTTTCAAACCGCTGTACCTAGGGGATCGAGAGTGCTGTAAGCTTCTACAGCACTCTCGACTTAGGGGGTACAGCACTATGCATCGCCTACAGCCCGTCGGGAACGGCCTGCACACCGACCACCCCGTACCGGGTCTGCCATTCGTGGACGACGCCCACATCCCCATCGAAGATCCCGCCGCAGTAGAGGCCATCGGCCGTCACGAAGATGGCGGCACCTGGGGCCGATGGGACAGGGACGGAACCGCAGAAGGTGCATGGCTGGCATTCACTACCGATCCGATCCGCCATGACCTGGCCTGGGTCGTCCGCCACCATCCCGAGCACGGCCGCACGGTGCTCGTGATCCGTGACAAGGACGCCTCCCCTTGGCACAGCAACTGGTGGGGCCCGCAGCTCCTGTTCCGCCAGGGCGGTTATTGGTGGGACGGAACCAGTTGGTACCGGCCCGAGCAGGTCTGGGACGCCGCCAGCGAGCACTATGACCGGCGCTTGGTCAAAGCCGCCACCACCATCACCGCCGACGACCTCCTCGACGACAACGCTCATCCCGACGGAGGGCGCCTCCTGAAGGTGGCCAATCTCGATCTCGAAGCCCCTCTCCCCGACCAGTGGAACGACCACCTGGCCTTGTGGGCCTCGCGACGTCCCGGTGACGCTCTACCGCTGTCCCGGTGCGTTGTTCGTGTATCCGCTCCCGAGCTCGCCGCAGATCAGCTCATCGGGGTGCCCGAGATGGCCGAGATCGGCGGCATCGCTGCTTCTACCCTGCGCGCCTACATCTCCCGCGGTGAAAGCGACGTTCCTCCGCCTCAGGCCACCGTCAACGGCCGTAACCTCTGGTCCCGCCCTGTGGCCGGCGACTGGGCTGAACAACGCCAGCGTTCACCCGAAAGTGTCGCCGCCACACTCAGCTCCGGTGACGAAACGGGTCTGCCCGTGGGTGCCTCTGAGTTGCGTCAGCGATTGGCCCGTCGGTTTCTCGGCGTCCTGTGGGAGCGGCCCGACTGGCGCAAGCGTTGGGCCCTGCGCCACCGCACCCAAGCTTCCGTTCAAGAGGTCGCCGATGAGCTCGCTTGGAGTGTCGCCGCAGACACCGCCAGCATCATCGATCCCTACGATCTGGCCGCCACCCTCCGACACGCCATCCTCGACGAGTTCGCCTACGGCTTGGAAGTGCACAGAGCCACCGGCGGTACTGATTCGCCCTTCTACGGCATCGCAACACCTGTGGCGAAGACGCTGGACTGGCTTATCGGGCATCATCCACAAGCCGCCCACCACATCATTGGCGAGATCATCGGAGATGCCGAGCGTCGGCTGGACATCCCACGTGACGTCAGCGCCGATTCCATCCGCACAGCCCTCGGCTTGGATAGCCGGCTGCCTCGCCAGGTTCGGCTGGACTTCCTTGAGCGAGTGCTCCCCCCGAAGCCTGGTCACTGACACCGACGTTGGCTTCACGGCTGCGATATCCGTGTCCCAGCAAACCGCGAGGACGCTGACGGGGAAGCCGACAGCACGGTCTCCGCGGATGCCCGGCCCGGTGCGGCGGCCGATTTACGACCATTGCCGTGCCTGCTCCATCCCTCGTTGTCAGTAGTCGTCGCTACCGTAGTTCTCACGGCCTTTCACAATGAAAAGGTGGTACTGGGTGGCCAACATCGTCTGGCACACGAAGTTCCAGATCCTGCTCGACCTGACCATGGACGACCTCGATCATCCAGAACTTCCTGATCTGTGGGAGACGATCTACAAGACAGACCGGTATTACGGGCAACGAGGCGTACCGGTGCACCAGCGGGACCTCCAGTGCGGAGGCATATGCCGCGAAGCGGGCGTGGAAGCATGGATGCACCTGCGCTTGCGCGCCAACGGGCACCGCGAAGCGGTGCACGAGAGGCGTGAAGACGAAGCCCGCCACACCGTCCCGATGAGTGATGAGCACAAGGCTTACCAGGAGCGGATCCTGCGCGCTGCCGAGGAGGGCGGCTTCCACAGCGACAGCGAAGTGCGCACCCGCGTGGGCCGTAGCTGGATACAGACCGACACCCTCGTCGAAGGAGCCGACGGACGCCGAATCGGCTGGGAAGTCCAACTGTCCTCTGTTGGCAGTGATGGACTTCGCGGTGTCCGCGCCCGCGCAGCCAAGGCAGAAAAGAACGGGATCACTCCCGCCTGGCACACGGACCGCTCCGGCGGACACGCCCTCGACGACCTCGTGCTGCGGTACGCGGCCGAAGTCGTGGACCTCGAACGCCGGGAGCAGTCGGAAGCCGAGGCAGTCTGGGACTTGCTGAACGTCCGCCTCCTCCTGGACCAGCCTGCCGCCCGCGGTCTTCGGCCGCCCGGCAAACCGGCCCCGCGCCGGGCGATGAGGACCTCATAGCCGTAACCCGAGAGGTCGCCGCCCTTCTGCCCTGGCTCAACCGCGAAGCTCTGCGCCAGGGCCTGCGCGTCCGCAGCATCCACGTCAGCAACCGCCGCCTCGGCGCGGTGCTCCAGCGTCTCCGCGCCGAGCGCGACCTTCACTGATCCGCACCCCGCCGTTCGATTCACCCTTCGTTATAACGGAGTTACCGCCATGTCCGCGCCCGCACCACCCGCAACCGCCCAGAGCGGCTCCGTCCCGCAACCGCCCAGAGCGGCTCCGTCGACGCCCGGCGCGTCGAGGAGGCACTGTCCCTGATAGCGCCGAAGTGGACCACTTGGTCGGCGCAGACCCTGGCCCAGCAGGGCGGACCCATGCGTGTGCGTGACGTCGCCGTCCGCCTCCCCTTTGTCAGCGAGCAGTTCGTCGGCAAGCGGCTGGCCCAGATGCACGATGACGGGCTGGTGACCCGAGCCGGTGATCGCCACAGTGCCCCATACCAGCTCAGTGGGTTCGGCAACGCACTGTCATCGGTACACCGGGCGCTGTCCGACTGGTCCCACGCGCACCTGTCGCTCGGCAAGGTGGCCGGTGCCGAGCGCGTCGAGGACGCCGTGCGCCGGCTGCACCTTCGCCACTCGACCGCCGTGATCCAGGTCCTCGACGCGGGCGGGTCCATGCGGTTCGTCCACATCGCCGAACAGGCAGGACTGGACAACGGCTTCACCCGGCAGCGCCTGATCCGGCTTCAGCTCGACGGCCTGGTCACCCGCACCGGACCGCGCCACGGCGATCCGTATGTCCTGACCGCGGCCGGGCGGGCGCTGGGCCCGGTCTACGCAGCCGTCGAGCACTGGAGCAACCCCGTCGTCACACCGCGTCCCGCCCTTGTCGGGGTCGCGGCGGCCACACGCACCCACACGGGCATCCGGACCGCAGCCGCCCTGCGTCGCAGCACCGTCGCGCCGAACTCCCTGTTCAGCCATGCCCCGCAGCCACAACCGGCCGGAGTGACTCCGCCCGTTGCCTCGGCCGCCGCCGGCGTGCCCGCTACTGGCTCCTCCCGCCGCCGCTGACCACGCCCTTGGAGGAGCCGTGCCGTACAGCCCGAACGACGAGCAGTGGCGCGAGTACCACGTCACCCCGCGATACCTGGCGGGATCGACCTTCACCGGCGATCCCGCCCTCCGGCCCCTCCTCGACGCGCGCTGGAACCTGACTCACGACGAGATGGGCATTATGTGGAATCAGATTTGTCAAGGTTCGAGACTGTTTACCTTGGTCCAATATCCGTTGGGCAGGCTGATGATGGTGTTATAGGTGCACCAGCCGTGGTGCAGGTTGTGAGGCCCGGGCTCACGTGATCCATCCCGGAGAGCTTGCGCATGGGCCGTGAGGTTCAACGGGGATCGTTTCTTGGCCCCCCCATGAGGTCAGCTAACCAACCTGGAATCCTGTTCAGGCTGGAGCCGGGAGAGCTCTTTCGGGTTCCCCCGGCAGGCGCTACTATCTACTGCTCGTGATGCAGCAAAATGATGATCACGGCGGTGACCAGCCTAATGGCGGCAGCAGCGATCACCTTTCGCCACGGAGCTGACTCCTCCTTCTCCTGCGACCTGTTGCGACGCGACTCTTCGTTCATGACGAGGTCCCACCCCTTAGTAGCCAGAGTCTCCGTAACTCCTGGCTGTTGGGGGTATGTCCCGTCCGCTACCCCGTCAGTCCGGAGGTGCTGTATCGGTCACATGCCGTACTGCCTCACTGGTACGGCCAACTCTTCTTCGTACTGGGCGCCTGGTACGACGTGCCATGCATCTGATACTGCTATGGCTACGAGAGCTGACGGGGGATCATGCTGCCAACATGAGCGATGAATCGAAGAAGACTGCGCGACACCTCAACGAGCCCTGGTGTCAGGAACTACGTGCCGCGGCCGGAACCATGACTCGTGCGCAACTCGCCGAGGCTGCCAACATGAGCAAGGCCAAGGTGCAGGACATTCTCGGTGGACACATGAAGCCGAGCATGGACGACACCGCACGTCTGGCCGAGGCACTCAACTATCCGAAGTTGCGACTGCTCGCATTGGCCGGCTACCTCGAAGGGCTATCGAATCTTCTTACGTACCTCGACCAGATCGAGGAGCAGGCGGAGCGGATGGAACATTCCGCCAAGCGTCTTCCCGGAGATCCCCTGTCAGGGGCGACCCGCATCGCCAACACAGCCCTGACGGAAGGAAATTTTGAAGTCTCCATGCGTCCGCTGTTCTTGGGAACTGGAGATCGGCGACGGCACTATGCCGACCGTGTTGTACTGCGCCCGCTGCATGACGGACCAGTTTCGGAGTCTGCCCGTACGCGTGTTGAGGCGGCCCTCTATGACGAACTTGCATGGTTTGGGGCGGGCTTCACGGAAGGCTGGAGGGAAGGAACAATGGCCCTCACCATCAATGTGCCGCGCTTCGTTGGCCTCCGTCGAGGGTCTGGCACTCCGCTTCTCGGTGTGCCACGGTCCATCGCCGTCGTCGGAGGACACTGGGCAGGCTCTGCAGACGTCGCAAGTTTTCTCGGCTACGCCTTCGACTACGACTACAGCCATGTTGCCTTTGTCGCTTCTCGTGCCTTCTCACGGCTCAATCATCACTATAACGATCGCTTCCGAGACCGCGACCGACTGGAGGTCGCACGAACATACGTTGAGGGCAGTGACCTTGGACGAATCCGTGTTTGGGCAGCGGACACGGGTGACGCCGAGACCGTCGCCAGTATCATCGCTACATCACGTACACGTAAGACTCCGCTGATTATCCACCTGCGCCCCACCGATGAACTGCTCGAATGGACAGCGCATGCTAGAAGCGCGCAGCGTCACACTCTGGCCGCGCCGGGGGAAGATCTCCGTGCTCTTCACGTGGCACGCGGGAAGACAGATGAGGCCCTACTTCCGGTAGCAAACAAAGTCCTTGTGCTGCCAGCGGCCCTTCCTTCCGGTGCGCGATTGACCCCCACTGGAGAGGCGGTTGACTCACCTGACGGGTTCTTTGACATGTGGGCCTCGCTGGCGGAGCAGGCAATCCGAGGAATGCGTGAACGCTTTCGACTTCCGTTCAATCTGCAAGCGGCCTTGCAACGCCTCAATGATGTGAAGATCCAAGTCTGAAGGGTGCGGAAAGGAGCCGATTTGCTGTCTCAGCATGCGAATGGCGTGCCATGGCGGACTTCCGCTGTGGGCAGCATGTTGACGACGGAGGGGAGGCCGAGCTCCCGCGGTGTGGCGCCCGCGGGTATGGAGACGTCGGTGAGCCGGTCGAGGAGTGCGGCGATAGCGGCTTGACCGTCGTCGACCGCAGCGCGTTCGCATTCGGTCAGAGGGATGGAGGCGAGCATGCGCTGCAGATTCTCCTTGGCTTCGAAGAGTCGGGCCTTGCTGGAGTTCTTGGGGATGTAGAAGTCGCAGCGGGCGCAGGCCATCCGGTGCTGGCACTGTTCGAAGAAGGAATAGGTGCACCAGCCGTGGCCCAGGTCGTAGTACTGCCAGGGCTCACCGGTGGCCGCCGCCCCGGAGGCGACGGCGTCGCGGTCGACGAGCACCTCGATAGTGCGCACGTTCCGGGCGAAGTAGCCGGCTTCGCTGTACGCCTTGGCCAGCGTGATTCGAGGACGATGACGCAGCCGGGGCGCATGTGCGGGGCGAGCATCCGGCCGGCGTCCAGGACTGCGGAGAGATCCGGCGCGCCATCGCGCAGCGGGGTCGGCACGGCGATGAGCGCAACGTCGAACCCAGCCAGGTCGCCTGAGCACGTGGTTGGCGTGCAGTTGCCACTCGTCAGCGCGTCCGTGATCTGGTCCGCCGTCACATCAGGACCCAACGGTTCCGCTGCCTTCAGCTGTTTCACACGCACGGCATCGATATCGAACCCGATGACACGGTGGCCGACCTGTGCTGCCCTGATGGCCAGCGGAAGACCTACATAACCCTCGCCGAGTATGACCGTGCGGCGTCGTCTGGGGCGTGCGTCAACCACCGGCGATCACTCGACCGGCAGAGGCAGGTCGTCGGCCAGCAGACGCTCGTTAAGTTCGCCGAGAGCCGTGCGATTGCTGTCGAACCGCAGTGCCTCGAGAGCCGCCTTGCAGTCCAGCCACCGGACGTCGGTGTGCTCGTGGGAGATCTTGATCTCTACTTCGGTCAGGTCGATGGCGAACGAGTGCTCCGGTACGACGTAGGTCCCGGCAGGCCAGCTGTCGCGATCAGCGAAGAACCGCGCCGGGATGCTGGCTCTGGTCTGCTGCCCGTCCGTGACCCTTCTGGTGGAACGTCAGCGCCGCCGACTGTCGGACGCACAGCTGCGGTTCCAGCAGCTGAGCCCGGCGGTGCACGACGGTTCGGCGACCCCGGAACAGAACGCCGAACACGGTACGCTCACCGCGCGCCTGCGTCGCTTTCCGAGTACGGGTAACCCCTTGCCCACGCGGACCGGCAACATCCTCCGCGCGGCGGAGACCCGGCCCACGGACAAGTACGGGCTCGATGCCGTGGCGGTGTGGCCGCATCTGTGGCTGCTGCTGCCGGACACGACACGGAAGGACATCGCCACCGCTCGGCTGTCGTTGGACGCTTCGAGCGCGGCATGTGTGTGGGGACTGGCCTTCACGGCCTTCGCGCCCTGGACCCTGTGGGCCGTTCCCGTCGGACTCACCGCGGCCGTCGCCGCCCTCGCCGGCTGGGTCCCGGAACGTGCGGAGACCTACGCGGACCTCGTCGAGGCGTCCTTCGACCTTCACCGGGGAGCCCTGTACGGACAGTTGCGCTGGCCCCTGCCCGGCAATCCGCAGGACGAACGCGTTCAGGGCCGCCGCGTCACCACCTACCTGGTGCGCGGTCTCGGCGGCAGCACTCCGCCCTTCACCCCGTGAGGGGGCGGTGTGATTCCGAGGTTCGTAGTTGGTGTGGCGAGGGTTGCTTGAGCTGGGGGGTTGGTGTTTCCCTGATAAAGAGTCCGGCGCTTTCGGGGACTGAAGGCAGTTGTGATGGCGGGGCCATTGCGTAGTCGAGGTTGGTTCGGTTCGCCGGGTTCCATGCGTGACGTAACGTCATGTCCGGTGTTCTCAGGGGCAACCCGGGCAGCAGAGCAGGCACGGTGCCGGTGCTCACGTGGTTGTCGAGACCCATGAGAACCGAGCGAGACCGTGCCTGCCCGAACATCATCGCCCATCCCCGCTGCGCTGGAGCACCTGGGCTCCCAGACTGTCGGCGTCTACCTGATCACCAGCCTGGGCGTCTTCGATGCCACCTGCGCCGAGCTCGCCACCTGGATCAGAGGCCACTGGGGCATCGAGAACCTCCTGCACCACGTACGCGACCGCACCTTCCGCGAGGACAACTCCAAGGTCCGCACCGGCACCCTGCCCCGGGCCATGGCCTCCCTGCGCAACCTCGCCATCAGCGTCTTCCGCCAGGACGGCCAGACCAACATCGCGGCCGCCGTCCGCCACGCCGGCCGCGACCACCACCGGCCCCTACGGGCCCTCTGCCGCACCTGACGAAACCGGACAGATCTCGCTCATGCAATGACCCTGCCCCCACGGAGGTCGCGACGGAAATCGACAATTTCGGCCGCGCCATCAATTCCTTCCTGAACCAGGTGGAGCGAGGCGAACGCACCCCGCTGCATGACCCGTTGAGTCCGGAGGAGTTCGAACAGTCCATGCAGGCACCCGCCGAGGCGCAGGTGAAGCTGATCAACGTCATGCGACGTTCTCTGGGCAATGATCGGAAGGGGCTACCTTTCGGAATTGGCGAGTAAGGCAACGGCCTCAGCGTTCCCGGGTGCCGCCAAATGTGACCAGGATCGATAGCTGACACTAGGGAACGTTCGTGACCTGCTCTGATGCCAACTAGGTTCAGCAATCGTGGGTGCGGAATCAGAGAGATAGTTGGCACTTTGGTACACCGCAGGTCACGGGGTGTTCCGGCGGCAGCAAGGGACCATCTACCCTCCAAGGGGAAGGCTCCCTCGAGTGCGGCCGACGGACTCAGGTCCCGGTACAGATTCTCTGTTGATGATCCATACGGTGGTGCATCCAGAGCACCACGTCGCAGACACGCAGCGCACTGACAGTCGCGGGGAGGCCGGCGGACTGTCGAAGGGCCGTCAGTTCACGGTGTAGCGCATGGTTGTCAGCACGCAGCGCGCCATGCAAGTCGAGCTCATCCGATACGATCCACGGCGATGTCCCCACACCGGACCGAACGCTCAACTCCCGCCCCAGACAATGCGACCGGGGCGACCCACCGCATTGCATTAGCTGCTGTGAGCCACGGTGCGGCAGCGCTTCCGAAGGTACGGTGCAGTAGTGAGCAACGACTCTCTCCTCGGCAGCGCTGTCCGTCTCATCCCGCTGTCTGTTGACCACGCAGAAGCGCTCTTCCCCTCTGCGTCGGATCCCGAGGTCTGGCGATGGATGCCTCGGCCTCGCCCTGAGTGCCTGGAAGAAATGCGGGCGATGATCATGCAGATGCTGGCGGATCGAGCCCGACAATGCTTCGCCGTCCAGCGCCTGGGAGACGAGGCGGTGGTCGGTTCAACCAGTTTGTATGAGCTTGACCTCACTGCCAGCCGGGCTGAAATTGGTGCGACCTGGTTCGATCGTGCTTGTTGGGGTGGCCCGTATAACGCCGAGTCCAAACTTCTGCTGCTCGGACACGCCTTCGACGGTCTGGGCCTCGCCCGAATCGCTTTACGGACCGACAACCTCAATGTGCGGTCCCAGCAAGCCCTGACACGGCTGGGGCTGATCCATGAAGGGACGCTGCGCAGCCACATGGTGCGCCAGGACGGCACGCGCCGTGATTCGCTGTACTACAGCGTACTCGCGGACGAGTGGCCATCTGTGCGCGACAAGCTGCTCGCCCGTATCGCGGCCAAAGCCCCTGCCTGATCGTGCAGTTGCCCATCAAGGGGCGAGAAGGACTACTCGCTCCCGCAAGAGACGGAATGCCGGCCAGCCACGGCGCCGGTCCCGAAACGGTTGCCCTGCTCCTGGTTGCCGCCGACGACAGTCCCAAACGCCTGTGTTCCGAGACAGCCTTCGCCCCTCTGCGCGCTGTCGCGTCGCCCGTCCCGGCCTCCTCCGGCCGCAGGGACCGCCATCGGCTCAACTGTGCAGAGGAAACCGCTCCGCCAACACCGCCCTCTACCGCATCGCCGTCGTCCGGCTGCAACGTGCCCTTCGGACAGGCGCGTGCGTCGCCCGCCGCACTGCGGAGAGCCTGCAGAGGAAGGACATCATCCGCTGTCTCAAACGCGACATAGCCCGCAAGGCCTTCAAAACTCTCACCGCACCGAAGCAACGAAAGAACTCTTACGCGGGCCGCTTGACACAAGCTAGAAGAATCTCCTGCGCCGACGGGTTGAGACTACAAACGCCTCCCCCAACCGCTCGAAAGCTTCGAGCGTTGCGGTGACCGATGCCGTCACTCGTTCAGTGGCCAGGCTGAAAGAGTTCCTTATCTTGTTGGCGAGTTGGTTCCGGTCCTTCGTACGATCGGGAGGCCCAGGCCTGGTGCGTCGGCGAGCACGAAGAGAGGTTTGGCCATCGAGCCGCTCCTTCCTTCCGATCTCGGCCGTCTGCTGAGGGCTATTCCGGCAGTCCGAGTTCCGATCGAAGGGACGCTTCTCGCGCCGCGAGGCGGAGTACGGCTCGTTCGCGCAGTGGGGCGGGCCATTGAACGACCCCGTACAGCGGGACGGGGGTACAGCCACGGGCGAGTTTGGCGTCGTAGGTGCCAGTGCTGAAGAAGTAGCGCTTGATCCCGTGCTCGATACCCCACAGGATCGGCTCGTAGTACACGGCGTTGAAGTACGTGAACCTGGTGTCGGTCGCGGAGTAGTCGAAGCCCGCGAGGCGCATGTAGAGCCGCTCCCCGTCAACCAGACCGAGGCTCATACCAATGGGCTGCCCGTCCTGTTCACACACGAAGACGCGCACCTGCCCCTCCACGGTGGCACGCAACTGGGCGTAGTCGCGCAGGATGGACTCGACTGTCCCAGCGACCCCGTAGCGTTCCAGCAACCTCAGTTGCAGTTGTGCCGTGGCCTCGTTCAGCTCCTGGGTGCCGTACAAGACACGTGTGGTAATTCCTCCCTTGGCAAACTGTCTGCGCTCTCGCCGGACCATGGCGCGCCGTGAGGTGCTCAGCGTGGCGAGGTAGTGCTCGAAATCGGGCCAGCCGCCAGCCAGTTCGGTTTGCGCGGCGACGAGGAAGGGAGCGTCGGTGCCCAGCGCGTCAGCAATGTCCTTGGCCGCGTCCTCGTCGAGGTAGAGGAACCCCGTCGCGACGCAGCCCTCCACCTCGGCCAACTCCACGGCCGCACGTGCCAACGCGCCGCGCTGGGTCGAGCGTAGCGCGGCATCGGCCTCGGGGTCGGTCAGCAGCACGCAATGGGCCCCGGGCACCGCTGCGATGGCGTTGGGGAACAGAGGTGGGAAGCCTGGCACCGTGCCGGAGTCCGGCGCGGTCTCCCCGGCCGGCTTGGCATCTGTTTCCGGGCTGTCGAGGAGCGCCTGGAGGTTGTAGAGCCTCCTTACCTGGTCGTCGCGCACGACGCGCAGGGAGACCAGACCCACCGTTCGGCCTCGCTCGTCCTCAAGAATGATGTGCCGCAACAGGCCGCCCGACGCTGCTTCGCAGTAGCGCAGATACGCGGGCGAGTCGTACAGCGTTCCCGAGGCGAGGAGCGGTTCGAGCCTATCCAGCGGAAGATCGTCCACGCTGCGGTAGACCCGCGTGGTGAACAACGCGGCAGGGGTCATGGAAGCATCAGCCTTCCGGAGAGCAGGGACGTGACCTCGGCACCCAGCAGCACATCGCCGTCGCGCACGATGCGCAGGAGTAGATGGCCAGGCACGGGCTTCACACAGACGACGAGTTCACAGCGATGGGTCCGCTCGTTTCGGGCCGCTCGCGGCCTTCCAACGCTTGGGCAAATTCCAGCCACATGCGGCCGTAGTGAGCCGCCAGGTCGGCGACCAGAGGCGTGCAGTGCGGCGGCACCGCCGAGATTATCCAGTCGCCTTTGGCATGGAACTGCAGCAAGCGCAGAAGGTGCCGACCCGCTTCGTTGTGTCGTAGCGACGGATCCCGGAGCAGCTTTTCCAAGATGACATCGGGGGTTTCGGTTGCATTCTTTTCGGCCTTCGCAGGAGCGTCTTGCCGAACCGCCGTCGGATCGTCACCGCGCATGAGGCGCATGCGAACGTCGCGCACCGTCCCGGGGGACACGCCCGCATCTATCGCTATCTCGCGTAACGAGGCGCGCGGATTCTCCGCGATGAGCCGAGCCGCCCGGGCACGGCCGTCGGTGCTGTTCAGAGGACGAACCTTGCCGTCCCTCCCGACGCGCACCACTGTGTCCGGCCCGTCCACAGTCACACGCTGGCGGATTCTGGCCACCGTTCTCGCCGAAAGGCCGGCCGATCTCGCGATCGCGCGGTCAGACATGTGCGGGTGAGATGTGATGATCCGCTCCGCAGCAGCATTCCGGTCCGCCTGCGAGAGAGGAAGGCCATGAGTGACGTTGGCCTCGACGGCCCGTAGAAAAGCTTCGGCGTCGCTGCCGCTGAAGAAGATGACCTCGATACTCTCCTGCCCCTTCCGAGACAGGGCTTCGGCGTAGTCACTTGACGTCCGGTTCGTGACGATCCGTCGGCTCGGCGGATCCGGGGAATGCGACAGGCACGGCTTCCAAGATCATGGAGTTCTCGACGCCCCGTGATCCGACTGGAAGACCGTGCCTGCCGACGCATCATCGCCGATCCCGCCTGCCTTTGACCAACTCCGCGAGCATCCCGAGGCCGTACCCGAGGAGATCCCGGACCTGCTGGCGCGACTGGCCCAAGTGCCCGACCCGCGAGATCCGCGCGGCGTACGGCACGCACTGGTCGTCGTACTCGCGCTGACCGCGTGCGCGGTTCTGGCCGGAGCGACCTCTCTGCTGGCGGTCGGTGAGTGGATCGCAGATGCCCCGCCGTCCGTCCTGGAACGCCTCGGCATACGGCCAGATCCACTGTGCCCGAAGCGGGTTCCTGCCTGAGGAAACGACAGTCCGACGGCTGCTGGCCCGCATCGACGGCGACGCGCTGGACCGGGCGGTCGGACGCTGGCTCGCCGACAGCCGCCCGAAGGCGACCGGGCTGCGCGGCCTCGCCGTGGACGGAAAGAGCCTGCGCGGCGCGGCCAGAGCGAACGGCCGCAAGATCCACCTGCTCGCCGCGCTGGAGCACGCCACCTGCCTGGTCCTGGCCCAGCTGGACATCGGCGAGAAGACCAACGAGATCACCTGCTTCCAGCCGCTGCTGGACACCGTCGCCGACCTGGCTTCAGCCGTGGTCACCAGCGACGCGATGCACACCCGGCGCGAGCACGCCGACCACCTCCTCGGCCGGGGCGCCCACTACATCGTGATCGTCAAGGGCAACCAGAAGAAGCCGCGCAAGCAGCTCAAGTCCCTTCCCTGGAACGACATCCCGCTTCAGGGCCGCACCCGGGGCACCAACCACGGCCGCTCGGAGATCCGCCGGATCAAGGCCGCCACCGTCAACAGCCTCCTCTTCCCCGGAGCCCGCCAGGCCGTCCAGATCAAGCGCCGGCGCACCGACCACAAGACCCGCAAGACCACCGTCAAGACGGTCTACGCCGTCACCAGTCTGACCGCCGAACAGGCCACCGCGGCCCAGCTCGCCGAACTCGTCCGCGACCACTGGAAGATCGAGACCCTGCACCACGTCCGCGACACCACCTTCGCCGAGGACGCCTCACAGCTGCGGACCGGCAACGCGCCCCGAGCGATGGCCACCTGGCGCAACCTCGCCATCGGAGCCACGCCTTCGGAAGAACGACCGTCACACCCTTCCTGACCTGCATGGATGCGGGCCAGGAAGGGGCCTTGCGGCGCCTGTGGTACTTCTCCGGGACTTCGGGCGTCAACGCCTCATCGGCACCGTCCTCGACTCGCCGACGGAAGCACGAACGTGGAGAGGGCCGGCCTGGGCCGTGGGCGTCATGTGGCGGGGCACGGTGGGGTGAAGTCGACCGCCGCGAAGTACCGTGCCCATTCGGCTCTGGTGATCCGCGGGTACGCACGGTCGCAGATGCGGGCGGCAACCCTGTCCAGGCCGGTGTCCCAGAGCCGGATGGTGAAGTCGTTGCCGCCGGTGGCCAGGGTGTTGCCGTGCGGGTCGAACGCCACGGCCGGTACCGGATTCGATTGACCGGTGAGGAGGACGGAAGCAGCCGCACCCCCCACGTCCCACATCGGGATTCTGCCGTCCGCGGCACCGGCTGCGAGTCGGCGGCCGTCCGCGGAGAAGGCCAGTGCGTAGAGCCAGGAGCCGGACGCCCGTAGCCGCGTCACCGTGCCCGCCTTCACCGCCTTCACCGCCTTCATCGGGCGGCCGGTGTCGCCGATATCGATCAGCCAGACCGTCTTGTCCGGCCGGTGGACGGCGGCCAGGGTCCGGTTGTCGGGGCTGAACATGCCACCGGTCAGCGGCTCGGATCGGAGCGGGGACCGGAGCTCCCTGGGGCTGCGCGGCTCGCTGATGTCCCAGAACCGCAGCGAGCCGGACTCTCCCGTGCTCGTCACCAGTGTGCGGCCGTCGGGCCGGAACGACGCCATGGTGACGTCCGGCCCGCCCTCGGCAATCCGGCTCAGCAGCCGGGGGCGGCCGGGATCGGTCAGGTCCCACAGTCCGGCCTCGGCTTTCGCCCACACGGCCAGCACGTGGCCGCCGGGGCCGAAGCCGGCCCCCGCGACTTCACCGGCATCGGGGGTGAGGACCGACATGAGCCGCGGTCCGCGTGGAGCGGTCACGTCCCAGACGCGGACGGTGCCGTCCTCGGCGGCCGAGACGAGGGTGCGCCCGTCCGGGCTGAACGCCACGGACCGCACGAACCTGGTGTGCCCGCGCAGGAGCGCCAGCGGCCACAGGGCCCGGCCACCGGTGACCTGCCACAGCCGTACGGTGCCGTCCCAGCTGGCGCTGGCGAGCAGGCGGCCGCCAGGGGCGAACGCCAGGGACGTGACGACGTCGTCGTGGGTCCCGAGCGACAGGTCCCGCAGGTCCAGCAGCCGGTCGGAGTCGGCGAGCGTGCGCCCGTCCGGGCTGAACGCGGCTTGGTAGGCCCCACCGGGAATCGCGCTGACGCGCTTCGGGTGTGCCGGGTCGTCGACATCCCAGAGCAGAGTGGACCCGCCGACCGAGGCGAGTGTCCGGCCGTCGGGGTGGAACGCCACCGACCAGACGATCGTGACATGGCCGAGCAGAACGGCCGGTGGCCGCGTCCGCGGGCTGCTGCCGATGTGCCAGATCCGGGCGGTGTGATCCCAGCTCCCGGTCGCCACGGTCCGGCCGTCCGGGCTGAACGCCACCGAGGTCACCGTGTCGGTGTGTCCGCGCAGCACGTCGAGCCGGCGCGGATGCGCGGGGTCGGCGACGTCCCACAGCCGGGCGGTGGTGTCGCCGGTGGTCGCCAGCCTGCGGCCGTCCGGGCTGAACGCCGAGGAGGTGACCGCGGCGGTATGGCCGGGGAGGGTGGCCAGCGGTCGCGGATGGCGGGGATCCCGCACGTCCCACAGCCGCGTCGCGCCGTCGGTGTGGCCGGTGGCGATGATGTCGCCGTCGGGCCGGAACGCCACCCACATCGGTGCGGCCGACTGAACCGGCAGGGTGCTCAGCTCGACGGGCGCCCGCCGGTCCGCCACGTCCCACAACCGCACCGATCGTTCGCTCGCCGCCGCCAGGACCCGGCCGCCCTGCCCGAACGCGACCGACAGCAGCCGCCGGGGCTGGTTCAGGACCGCCAGCCGGACGGGGTGGTGGGCGTCCCCGACGTCCCACAGCCGGACCGTGCCGTCCCAACTCGCGGTGGCCAGGACCGTGCTCTGCGGGGCGAAGGAGATCGAGACCACGTCGGAGGTGTGACCGGTGAGCCGGCTGATGTACGGCGTCGCGAACGTGCTCATCAGCTGATCGCGGACGTCGTTCGTGGCTGCCAGCCGGTACGCGGCCAGGTTCAACTGCGCGGCGAGCGCGGGGTTGCGGTGCCGCACCTCGGCCGCGTCCGCGGCGGCCTTCCGCGCGATGGCGACGTTACGCTGCCGGACGGCCGCGTCGCGGGAGCCGACGGCCAGCACTCCCGCGGTGACCGCGGTGACCATCAGTACGGTGAGAAGCGTGACCAGTTGCCGCAAACGGAGCGTCCGCCGTCTGGCCGCCGCCATCTCGCCGGCCTGCGCGTCCCTGCTCGCGCCGAGGAAAGACCGCTCCCTGGAGGTCAGCCGGCCGGGATCCGCGGCGGCCAGGTCCAGTGCTGCGGCGAGGCGGGCCCCCCGCCACACGGCGTGCGGGTCGCGGCCGTGCGCCTCCCAGTCGGCGGTCGCGTCGGTGAGCTGCCGGTGCAGGACCAGCCGGTCCCGGTCTTCGGTCAGCCAGTCGCGCAGCCTCGGCCAGCAGCGGATGATCGCCTCGTGGGTGATCTCGACGCAACTCTCGTCCAGCGTCACCAGCCGTTGCCGGGCGAGGGATTCGAGCACGAAGGCGGTGTCGGGGCCCGGGTCCAGCTCGTCCGGGGCGATGCGGCGCCTGGTGTCCTCGGTACCGTCGCCCAGGGCGGTCAGCCGGAGGAACAGCGATCTGGCGAGGCTCTGCTGCACCGGCGACAACGCCCGGTAGGCGGTCTCGGCGGTCTGCGCGAGCGCGTGCTGGATCCCGCCGGCCGCCAGGTACCCGTCCAGGGTCAGGCGGTTGCCGCTGCGACGGCGCCAGGTCTCGACCATCGCGTGTGAGATCAGTGGCAACGCACCTGGCTGGCCGGTCGCGTCGGCGACCACGGCGGCCAGCAGCGGTCCGGTCACCGTACAGCCGGCGAGCCTGGCCGGCCGGGTGATGGCCTCGCGCAGCTCCTGGCTGCTCATCGGGCCGACGGCGAGCTGCGCGCCGCGCATCGCCTCGACCAGCCGGGGGTCCTGGACGCAGTGGGCGTAGAAGTCGGCGCGTACGCCGAGCACCACCCGGGTCCGGCTGGTCGTCGCGGTGGTGGCGGCGATCAGCAGGGCGATGAACGCGTCTCGTTCGTCCCGGTCCCGGCAGAGGGTGAAGACCTCCTCGAACTGGTCGGCCACGATCAGCGCGTCGATGTCCGGTGTGCCGTGGATCATGGCCTGCCGGATCCGCAGGTGCAGCGCCTCGGGATCGTCGCGCAGCTCGGTCATCAGCGCGCCGGGGGCCTCTCCCGTCACCGCGGCCAGGCGGATCGCGCACTCCTCGACGGGGTGGGGCCCCGGCGTGAAGAGCATCACCGGCCACCCCGATGCCCGCGCACGGGCGACGAGCCCTGCCCGCAGCAGCGAGGACTTCCCCGATCCGGACGGCCCGAAGACCGCCAGGAACCGGTGGTCACGCACCTTCGCGAGCGCCTCGTCGGTCAGCCGTTCGCGCCCGAAGAAGCGGTCGGCGTCCTCCGGCTGGAACGCCGAAAGACCGGCGTACGGCGTGCTCTGCCGGCTGGTTTCCGCGGGCCCGTCGCCCTGCGCGCTCGCGGCGATCTCGGCGGCGACCGCGTGCCAGCGGGATTCCCATGCGCGGCGGTCGCCCTGGCACACCTCGACATACGCGAGCGTGACACTCAGGCTGGGAAACGTGCGTCCGCCCGCGGCGTCCGACAGCGTCGTGGACGAATAGTGCGCCTTTTGGGCCATCGTCCGGTAGGGGGGCCGTCCCGCCGTCTCGCGCAGCTTCCGCAGGTCGGCCGCGAAGCACGTCAGCGGACCGGTGTCCAGGTCAAGCGGGCGTTCGGCGCGTGGCATGCCCTTCCTCTCCCGAGCCTCTCCGCAGCCGCGATACGCGGTGATTGTCCGGCTGTTGATGTCCGGCGTCGCCGACCCGGCGCCGGACAACCCTCGGCAGGTAGCCATGGACCAGCGCAACCGCGCACCGACCATGCGGAGGGAAAGCATGAAGGCTACGAAACGACTGGTGCCGCTGCTGGCGGCGATCGGGCTCGCGATCGGCGGAAGCCTGACGGGACCGCCGGCCTACGCAGCGGCACCGCTGCTCAAGTCCAATCTGAACGGCAGGTGCGCCGACATCTTCATGTTCCATCAGGAGAACGGCGCCTCCACCGTGACGTGGGACTGCCACGGAAACACCAACCAGCAGTGGCGCTGGGACGGTGAGCAGATCCGTTCCGGCATGAACGGAAAGTGCCTGGAGATCTACGCGTCCCATCCGGGTGACCAGGGCTCGGTGGACACGTGGGACTGCAACGGCTCCAGCACCCAGAAGTGGTTCCGCAACGGCACCGAGATCCGCAGTCGGCTGAACGGAAAGTGCCTCGACATCCTGGGCGGTCGGCCTGAGAACGGCCAACTCCTGGTGAGTTGGAGCTGCAACGGAGCGCGGAGCCAGAGCTGGGACTTCTGAACGGTGGCCCGGCCCGGCACGTGATGTGCCGGGCCGGGCCGCGGTCACCCGGTGGCGTACGCCGACCGGCTCGGCCCGGCGGTACTCGCGTGGATCGCGCACGGGGGACCGAGCCAATCCGCACCTCCACGACTGCACCCGGACAGAAGGAATGTCGACAGGGACGAGACTCGCGCACCGCGGACGCGACCGGGTCGGAACGGCCCGCAGTCACTCGGACGAGGGTCGTGCCGATCAACCAGTGCCCTCTGGGCCGCCGGGCCTCAGTTCTTCCCGGCGGCGGGGGATGCGCGCCCCTGCGCACGGTCGGGTGGCCGTTGATCGCCTATCTTGGCGCCTATGCAGTCCTACACGATCGGCCAGGCGGCGCGTCTGCTCGGGGTGAGTCCGGATACCGCGCGGCGGTGGGCGGACGCGGGCCGGGTGGCCACACACCGGGACGAGGGCGGACGACGCCTCATCGACGGCAGGGATCTGGCTGCCTTCTCGGTGGAGCTGGCCAAGGCCGGTGGCGGCGAGGAGGGTGCCTCGTACACCTCGGTCCGCAATGCCTTTCCCGGCATCGTCACGGCCGTGAAACTCGGTGATGTCGCCGCCCAGGTGGAGATCCAGGCCGGACCGCACCGGCTGGTGTCGTTGCTGACGCGGGAGGCCGTGGAGGAACTGGGGCTGGAGGTCGGGGTGGAGGCCACCGCCCGGGTGAAGTCGACGAACGTACACATCGACCGGGCCTGAGAGCGCGGAGCAGGCGTGGCCGCCACCGGTCGCGCGTGGCACTGACCGGGCGACCGTCGGCCGTCAGCCGTCAGCCGTCCGGTACGTGCCGGGCTTCGCCGGGCGGTTCTTCGCCACCCGCCCCTCGTCGCCCGGGCGCTGAGCCGGTGGGGCCATGTCCTGCTGCCGCTGGTCCTGATCTCCCTCGGGCTCCTCATCCTCGTCGAAGGCGGCGCCTTCGGCGTCTAGCGGCGGAGGCAGCGTGCGGTTCGCGGCTCAGCGGTCGCCTGTCGGACGGCCGAGGTGTCGGACGGCCGAGGTGTCAGCCGGCCGAGGTGTCGGCCGGTATCGCGGACGGCGCGGGCCAGGAAGTGGTGTGCCGTGTCCTCGTAGCGGGCCAGGGTCCGGTCGGCGGCGCGCAGGGCCGGCCGGAGGTTCTCCCCGGCCGGCAGGTCGGCCGGGTCCAGGGAGCGGCCGTGGCGGGCGGCGCGTTCGGCGCGGCCGGAGGGGTGGAAGAGCGGCAGGATGCCGTCGGGGGCGGTCACCCGGGCCCATTCGCGCAGGGCCGCGACAGGGTCGGGGACGTGGTCGACCAGGCCCGCGCTGAAAATGCCGTCCAACGCGACGAGGGATGCGCAGGGGCGTCGTACGACGTCCTCGGGCCGCCCAGCACCACCCGCGCCGACAGTCCGGCCGGCGACTCCGGGACCTGGTCTCCCGCCCAGGTGCGGCTCGCTCGGTGTCACGCCCACGAGGTGTAGTCGCCATCCACGCGGATCGCGTTGACGCCGCTGATGTGCCGGGCACCGCAGCGGTCCTGCGGAAGGACGAGCTGGGGTCCGGCGCGGTCGAGCGGGGTGTCGTCGATGGTGACCGCGAGGAGGACCGGCGCGCGCCCGAAGTCGGGGTCGATCTCCGCCCAGGACAGCAGGGCGTGGTGGCCGTCCGCGCCGGACACCGCGATCAGGAAGCGCAGACGGTCCTTGCGCCGGACCGGGTCGAAGCCGGGGCCGGCGTCTACGAGGACCTCGTGCAGCAGCGGTCCGGTGAAGCGGTGGCGCCGGACGCCGCTGGTGGCGCATTCGAAGGTCACCTCGGCCTGGTGCTGCGGCCAGCCGAGCAGGTCGGGCACCGTGAGCCGGGCCGGCCGGGTCAGATCGCCGGCGAGGACGAGTTCCGCCGCCGTACTGGCGGCCGTATCGGCGGCTGTACCAACAGCCGTACCGGCAGCTGCGAGGGACTGGCTCACGGGCTACCACCTCCTGGATGACCGTACCCGGACCCGCCTCCCGTACAAACGCACATGCCACCGCCGTCGATCAAAGTTCCGGCTCATGCGAAGCGACAGGAGACTTTTACCTCGCATCTGCGGCAGTATCATCAGCGCATGCACACCTACCGGATCGGGGACGCTGCCGCCTTACTCGGTGTCAGCGCCGACACCGTGAGGCGCTTGGTCGACGGCGGGAAACTCACCGCCCGACGCGATGAGCTGGGCCGCCGGATCATCCCCGGGCCGGCCCTCGCGGCCTACGCCCGGCAGGTGCACCGCGCGGAATGGGGGTCCACCGGCTCCTCGGCCCGCAACCGCCTCTCCGGCATCGTCACCGACGTGCTCCCAGGGGACGTGTCGGCGCAGGTGGAGATCCAGGCCGGACCGTTCCGGGTGGTGGCGCTGGTCAGCCGCGAGTCGGCCGATGAGCTGGAGCTGGAGCCCGGTGTTCCGGCGATTGCCGTGATCAAGTCGACCAACGTGGTCGTCGAGAGACCGTAGATGGTCCGTCAGGACCACACGTGATGGTGTCCGTCAGGACCAGAGGGAGTGGACCCGTGATGACCCGTACCGCGCGCCGGACCGGCCGACCGATGCAGGTGGCCGCCCTGGGAGTCACCGCGCTGCTGGCCCTCAGCTCCTGCTCGTCGTCCGACGACTCCTCGTCGACGAAGTCGGACTCCTCCGCGTCCGCGTCGGCCAAGCTGTCCGGCACGGTCACCGTGTTCGCCGCGGCCTCGCTGAAGGAGAGCTTCACGACGCTGGGCAAGGAGTTCGAGAAGGCGCACCCGGGCACGAAGGTCACCTTCAGCTTCGGCGGCAGCGACTCCCTCGCCGCGAGCATCACCGGCGGCGCCCCGGCGGACGTGTTCGCGTCCGCCAGCCCCAAGACGATGGCGATCGTGACGGACGCGGGGGACGCCTCGGGGACGCCCGCCACCTTCGTCCACAACCAGCTGGAGATCGCCACCCTGCCGGGCAACCCCGACAAGATCTCCTCCCTCAAGGACCTCACCAGGTCGAGCCTGAAGGTCGTGCTGTGCGACAAGACGGTGCCCTGCGGCGCCGCCGCCCAGAAGGCTCTCGACGCCGGCAAGCTGAAGCTCACCCCCGTCTCCTACGAGCAGGACGTCAAGGCCGCCCTGACGAAGGTGGAGCTGAAGGAGGCCGACGCCGCGGTCGTCTACAAGACCGATGTGCACGCGGCGGGTGACAAGGTGGAGGGTGTGGAGTTCCCCGAGTCGGCCGACGCCATCAACGACTACCCGATCGTCCAGCTCAAGGACGCGCAGAACACCGAGGCGGCCAAGGCGTTCATCGCTCTGGTGCGGTCCGCCGAGGGCCAGAAGGTCCTGACCGAGGCCGGGTTCCTCCAGCCGTGACCCTCCCGACCGACAGGTCCGACGTCGCGGCCGACACCGTCCGGGGTGGGCCGCGGCGCCGGCGTGTCCGGGCCCAGGTACGCGGCGTGCCGCTGCCCCTGCTGGTGCCCGCGCTGATCGGCCTGGCGTTTCTGGTCCTGCCGCTGATCGCCCTGCTGGTACGGGCCCCGTGGCGCAGCCTGCCCGAGCTGCTGACCAGCGCCGAGGTGTGGCAGGCGCTCCGGCTGTCGCTGGTCTGCGCCACCGCCGCCACCGCCGTGACTCTGGTCGTCGGCGTACCGCTGGCCTGGTTGCTGGCCCGCGTCGAGTTCCCCGGGCGCGGCCTCCTCCGGGCCCTCGTCACCCTGCCGCTCGTCCTGCCACCGGTGGTCGGCGGTGTGGCGCTGCTGATGGCGCTCGGCCGCAACGGCATCGTCGGGAAGTCGCTGGACTCCTGGTTCGGCGTCACGCTCCCGTTCACCACCGCCGGGGTCGTGGTCGCCGAGGCGTTCGTCGCCATGCCGTTCCTCGTCATCAGCGTCGAGGGCACCCTGCGCGCCGCCGACCCGCGCTACGAGGAGGCGGCCGCCACCCTCGGCGCCTCCCGTTTCACCGCGTTCCGCCGGGTCACGCTGCCGCTGATCGCGCCGGGCATCGCGGCCGGCGCGGTCCTGGCGTGGGCCCGGGCGCTCGGCGAGTTCGGCGCGACGATCACCTTCGCCGGCAACTTCCCCGGCCGCACCCAGACCATGCCGTTGGCCGTGTATCTGGCCCTTCAGAGCGACCCGGAGGCCGCCATCGCCCTCAGCCTGGTCCTGCTGGCGGTGTCCGTCGCGGTGCTGGCGGGCCTGCGCGACCGTTGGATGACAGCGGGATGACCGAGCCCGAGCCCCGGAAGACCGCCGCCGACTCCCATGCCGTCGAGGACGTCCGCCGCGTCGGCGCGCTCGCGGACGGGCTGGACGTTCGCGCCGGCACCCCCGTGGACGGGCTCGACGCCCACCTGGTCGTGGAGCGCGGCGCGTTCCGGCTGGACGTGGCGCTGAGCGTGGCGCCGGGTGAGGTGGTCGCCCTGCTCGGTCCGAACGGCGCGGGGAAGACCACCGCGCTGCGCGCCCTCGCCGGTCTGACGCCGCTCACCGGCGGTCGGCTACGGCTGGACGGCAGCGCGTTGGACGGTACGCCGCCGGAGTCCCGCCCCGTGGGTGTCGTCTTCCAGGACTATCTGCTCTTCCCGCATCTGACCGCCCTGGACAACGTGGCCTTCGGGCCCCGCTGCCAGGGCGCGAGCAAGGCGGAGGCCCGTGCCCAGGCCGCCGAGTGGCTGGCCCGCCTGGGTCTGGCGGCGCACGCCGGCGCCAGGCCGCGCAGGCTGTCCGGGGGCCAGGCCCAGCGGGTCGCCCTGGCCCGTGCGCTGGCCACCCGTCCTCGGCTGCTGCTCCTCGACGAGCCGCTGGCGGCGCTGGACGCCCGCACCCGGCTGGAGGTCCGCGCCCAACTCCGGCGTCACCTGGCCGAGTTCGAGGCCGTCGCCGTCCTGGTCACGCACGATCCCCTGGACGCCATGGTGCTCGCCGACCGGCTGGTCGTCGTCGAGCACGGGCGGGTCGTCCAGGAGGGCGAGCCGTCCGACATCGCCCGCCATCCCCGTACGGACTACATCGCCCAGCTGGTCGGCCTGAACCTCTACCGGGGCGAGGCCGACGGCCACTCCGTCCGCCTCGACGCCGGCCCGCCCATCACCACCACCGAGGTCCTGACCGGCCCGGTGTTCGTGGCGTTCCCGCCGAGCGCGGTCACCCTCTACCGCGACCGCCCGACCGGCGCCAGCGCCCGCAACCTCTGGCACTGCGAGGTCGCCGGCCTGGAGACCCACGGCGACCAGATCCGCGCCGACCTGACCGGCGAACTCCCGCTCGCCGCGGACCTCACCACGGTCGCCGCGGCCGAACTCGATCTGCACCCGGGGGCGCGGGTCTGGGCGACGGTGAAGGCCACCCAGACCCACGCCTACCCGGTCTGAACCGATTGAGCATTCCGACATTGCCTCGCCGGGCGGCCGCCCCGGCCCTACGACGCCAGAAGCGGCGGGCCGGCTGGCGGGCCCGCCGCTCAGGATGCGGTGCCCGTCAAGGGGCCCGCCGTCCGGGACCGGCCGCTCAGCCGGCGGTCAGTGTGATGTCCCGCTCCTGCGCCGCGTGGAAGCGGGGCAGCGGCAGGCTCCCCTCGGGACGGAGTTCCATCAGCGTGGCCTCGACGTGGGCCGCACCGGGTTCGAGGTCGGCCGGAGCGGCCTTGCCGGTGTTCTTCCAGGCGTGCTCGGCGCCGTCGCACACGGCACGGGTGCCGCCGATGCCGTGCCGGGCCTTGCCCGAACCCTGACCGACCGAGGAGCTGACGAAGACGGGACCCGTGTTGCCGACACAGCGGTAGGTGCCCGAGAGGGTGACGGTGCCGTCAGAGGCGATGCTGCCGACCGGGTCGACGGTGACGGACTCCGAAGGATCGGCGGTGGCCGTGACCGCCGGGGCGGCGAGCAGGAGCAGTACGGCACCGACGGCCGCGGAGAGGGCGGGACGCAACGACATGGGAGAACCTCCTGTTGTGGGGGCCTCCACAGGTACCGGGCGGGCGCGCCCTGGGCGGTGATCGTCACTCCTTCGGTGGCGAGTCCGCACCGGTCGTCGACGAACGGTCCTGGAGTTGTCCTGGTGCTGTCACGCTTGCGAGCACCCTCTGGAGATGCGGGCGGGCCGGGCGCATGGTCTACCCATGGGGGCCGACCGGACGGCCGACCCCACCGACGTGGAGGTGCTCCATGTGTTCTCACCAGCTTCCCAGCGCTTCTGCCGACGCCCGGCCGGTACACCTCTCGCACATCGTCGCCGCCCACCCCGAGCAGGGCTGGAACCTGCTGTGCGACGGCACCATCGTCTTCGACGACTCCGGCGAACTGCTGCCCGACGGCCGGGTCGTGGACCCGCACCGGGTGACCGCCGGACAGCTGGCCGTCGCCGCCTGACCTTGATCATCGAGGCCGGCCCGCCGGTCATCTTCTCGGAAGCCGGTTGCTGACGTCGGTTGCTGACATCGGTTGCTGACATCGGTTGCTGATACCGGTTACTGATACCGGTTACCGCACCCGGCCTCTGATACCGGTTACGGAACCCAGCCTCTGATACCGGTTACGGAAACCGGTCGCCCATACCGGTCGCTGATACCGGTTACTGGCCCGGTTCACGGTCGAGTACCGCGAACCCGTCCAGTTCGACGAGTGCCTGCTCGTCCCAGAGTCGTACGATTCCGACGACCGCCATCGCCGGATAGTCGCGTCCCGCCAACTCCCGCCAGATCGCGCCCAGTTCACCAGCCTTCTCACGATACGCGGCGACATCCGTGACGTAGACGGTGACGCGCGCCAGGTCCGACGCCGCACCGCCCGCCGCCGTCAGCGCGGCCAGCAGATTCGTCAGCGCCCGGGTGAACTGCTCCGGCAGCGACTCCCCCACGATCTTCCCGTCGGCGTCGAGCGCGGTCTGACCGGCCAGGAAGACGATCCGCTCGCCGGTGGCGACGACTGCATGGGAGAAGCCGAGGGGCGGGGAGAGTTCGGGCGGGTTGACGCGTTCGGTGGTCACCTGGCCTCCAGATCTGCGAGTTCGGCGTACAACTCCCTTGCGATGATGCCGCGTTGGACCTCGCTCGCGCCCTCGTAGATCCGGGGCGCGCGCACCTCCCGATAGAGATGCTCGAGCAGGTGGCCGCGACGCAGGGCCCGTGCACCATGGAGTTGGACGGCCGTGTCGACGACGTACTGCGCGGTCTCGGTGGCGAACAGCTTGGCCATCGCGGCACGCTTCGGGACGTCCTGGGCGCCACTGTCGTACGCCGACGCCGCCGCGTGGACCATCAGACGCGCGGCCTCCGTGCGCAGGGCCATCTCGGCTACCTGGTGGGCGACCGTCTGAAGGTCGCTCAACTTGCCGCCGAACGCGTCCCGTCGGGCGGTGTGAGCCAGGGTCGCGTCGAGGGCGGCCTGCGCCATGCCGACGGCGAAGGCGCCGACGCTGGGGCGGAACAGGTTGAGGGTGCCCATGGCGACCCGGAAACCGCGGTCGGGCTCGCCGAGCACGTCGTCCACCGTGACCGGGACGGCATCGAAACGGAGCGCTCCGATGGGGTGCGGGGAGAGCATGTCGAGGGCGGAGCCGGTGAGACCGGCACGGTCGGCGGGAACGAGGAAAGCGGTTACGCCACGGGCGCCGGCCCCCGGGGTGGTGCGGGCGAAGACGGTGTAGAAGTCGGCCTCGGGAGCGTTGGAGATCCAGCACTTCTCTCCGGTGAGCCGCCAGCCGTCCGGCCCGTCCCGCTCGGCGGCCAGGGACAGGGCCGCCGCGTCCGAGCCCGCGCCCGGCTCACTCAGGGCGAAGGCGGCGATCGCGGTGCCGTCGGTGACGCGGGGCAGCCAGTGCTGCCGCTGGGCGGGGGTGCCGTGGGCGTGGACCGGGTGCGCGCCCAGTCCTTGCAGCGCGAGCGCGGTCTCCGCCTCCGTGCAGGCGTAGGCGAGGGACTCGCGCATCAGGCAGAGGTCGACGGCGCCGGAGGTGAACAGTCGCGGCAGCAGGCCGAGCCGGCCGAGTTCGGCGACGAGCGGACGGTTGACGCATCCCGGTTCGCCCTTCTCGGCAAGTGGGCGCAGCCGTTCGGCGGCAAGGGCGCGCAGTTCGGCGCACCAGGCGGCCTGTGCCGGTTCGAGCGAGAATGCGGGCATCGCCTGTCCCCTCTGCCGTGCGTGACCTGCTGTACCTGTTTCTGCTGTGCCTGCCTGCTTCCGCCGGGCCTGTTTCCGCCGGAGTTTCTGCTCCACCTGTTTCCGCCGGGTCTGATTCCGCCGGAGTTTCTGCTCCACCTGTTTCTGCCGTGCCTGTTTCTGCCGTGCCTGCCTGTTTCCGCCGGGCCTGTTTCTGCCGTGCCTGCCTGTTTCTGCCGTGCCTGTTTCCGCCTTGCTTGTTCCAGCCGTGCCCGTCTCTGCTGTACCTGTTTCCACCCTGCTGTTTCCGCTGTGCCTGACGTGCCGCAACCGTTTCTGCCCTGCCGGAGCGGTCACGCCAGTTTCGTGCCCCGGAGGTCCTGCCCGGCCGGTTGCGCCTTCCTCCGACGGTATCGCGTACCGTTGACTGTCGTCACCAACGCGCTACGCTCCTTGCGCGACCCCAAGACGACGCCCGCCCGGGCAGCCCAGCCGGAAGTCCATCCAGGCAAGGGGGGCGAACGCCCATGAACGTCTCGGCCCACGTCGACACCTTCGCGCGCGACCACCTTCCGCCGCCCGGCCGCTGGCCCGACCTCCGTTTCGATCTGCCCGAACTGGACTACCCCGATCGGGTGAACTGCGCCGCCGAGCTGCTCGACCACACCGCCCCGGACCGGCCCGTGTTCCACACCGGCTCCGGGCCGTCCTGGACATATGGGGAGCTGCGGACCCGCGTCGACCGGATCGCGCATCTGCTCAGCGGCGATCTCGGAGTCGTCCCCGGCAACCGTGTGCTGCTGCGCGGTCCCACCACGCCCTGGCTCGCGGCCTGCTGGCTGGCGGTGCTGAAGGCGGGCGCGATCGCGGTCACCGTCCTGGCCCAGCAGCGGCCGAACGAGCTGCGCACCATGTGCGAGATCGCGCGGGTGGAGCACGCCCTGTGCGACATCAGGGCCGTGGACGACCTTGCCAAGGCGGAGATACCCGGGCTCCGGATCACGACGTACGGCGGTGACGCCCCCGACGACCTGCTGAACCGGTCGGCGCCGCAAGAGCCGTACCAGGCTGTCGAAACCGCTTCCGACGACGTGGCGCTGATCGCCTTCACCTCCGGCACCACCGGCCGCCCGAAGGGCTGTCTGCACTTTCACCGGGACGTACTGGCGATCGCGGACACGTTCTCGCGGCACATACTGAAACCGCTTCCGGACGATGTCTTCGCCGGCAGTCCCCCGCTCGGCTTCACCTTCGGCCTCGGCGGGCTGGTCGTCTTCCCGATGCGGGCCGGTGCCAGCGCGCTGTTGCTCGAACAAGCGGGCCCTCGGCAGCTGTTGCCCGCGATCGCCACACACCGGGTGACCGTGCTGTTCACGGCTCCCACCGCCTACCGCGCGATGCTCGACGACTTGAACGGCGTGAACGACCTCAACCACCTCGACCACCACAACCACCCCGACGCGCACGACGTCTCCTCGCTGCGCCGCTGTGTCTCCGCCGGCGAGAACCTGCCCGCCGCCACCTGGCGGGCCTGGCACGAGCGGACCGGTCTCCGGCTGATCAACGGCATCGGCGCCACCGAGCTGCTGCACATCTTCATCTCGGCCGCCGACGAACACATCCGGCCCGGCACGACCGGCGTCCCCGTCCCCGGCTGGCACGCGCGCGTGCAGGATCCGGGCGGCAGGCCCGTGCCCGACGGCGAGCCCGGACTGCTCGCCGTGCGCGGCCCGGTCGGGTGCCGCTACCTCGCCGACCCGCGTCAGCAGCAGTACGTGCGTGACGGCTGGAACGTCACCGGCGACACCTACGTCCGTGAGGCCGACGGCTACTTCCGGTACGTCGCCCGCGCCGACGACATGATCATCTCGGCCGGGTACAACATCGCGGGGCCCGAGATCGAGGAGGCGTTGCTGCGGCACCCGGACGTGGTCGAGGCGGCGGTCGTGGGACGTCCCGACGAGCAACGGGGGCAGGTGGTCGTCGCGTTCGCCGTCCTGCGGGCGGGCGTCCGGCACGACGCGGAGGCACTGCGCGTCTTCCTCAAGGAGGAGCTGGCACCGTACAAGTGTCCGCGCGAGTTCGTCTTCCTGGACGCGCTGCCCCGCACGGCGACCGGGAAGCTCCAGAGATTCAGGCTGCGTACCGAAGACCACAGCGAAGGCGCAGCGAAGATCACGTCGGTGATGACACCAATAGTGACCAGCAGTGATACCGAAGACCTAAGATGATCAACGTGTCCGATCAGCCCGCACCCCGGTCTCTCATCGTCACGCTCTACGGCGCGTACGGCCGCTTCGCGCCGGGCCCGGTGCCCGTCGCCGAGCTGATCCGGCTGCTCGCCGCGGTCGGCGTCGACGCGCCCTCCGTACGCTCCTCGGTGTCCCGGCTGAAGCGGCGCGGACTGTTGCTGCCCGCCCGTACGGCGCAGGGCGCGGCCGGGTATGAACTGTCGGACGAGGCACGGCAGTTGCTCGACGACGGCGACCGGCGCATCTACGCCACGGCCCCGCCGGAGGACGAGGGCTGGGTGCTGGCGGTGTTCTCCGTGCCGGAGTCGGAGCGGCAGAAGCGGCACGTGCTGCGGTCGCGGCTCGCGGGCCTGGGGTTCGGTACCGCCGCACCGGGGGTCTGGATCGCGCCGGCGCGGCTGCACGACGAGACCCGGCACACCCTCCGACGGCTGCGCCTCGACCCGTACGTCGACCTCTTCCGCGGCGAGCACCTCGGCTTCTCGCCGACCGTCGAGTCCGTCGCCCGCTGGTGGGACCTGGCGGCCATCGCCAAGGAGCACGAGACGTTCCTCGACGGCCACGCGCGCGTGCTGCACGCCTGGCGGCAGCGTCCGGACACCCCGCCGGAGGAGGCCTACCGGGACTACCTCCTCGCCCTGGACTCCTGGCGTCACCTGCCCTACACCGACCCCGGCCTGCCCGCCCGCCTGCTGCCCGAGGACTGGCCGGGGACCCGTTCGGCGGCCGTGTTCCAGGGACTGCACGAGCGGCTGCGGGACGCGGGGGCGCAGTTCGCGGGAGTAACGGCGGTCTCAGCTCCCGGGGCAGTCTCCGGGGCCGCCCCCGAGCACCTCAACTCGTGAGTTTCAGACGGGGTTTGGGTGCGTCCGTGCGTCCGGTGCGCGGCGGTCGGCTGCCTGCGCGATAGGGGGCGGGCCAGTCGGCGCCCGGGCCGGTGTAGCCCTGCTCGGCGGCCGCGTGCAGGGTCCAGTTCGGGTCGTGGAGGTGAGGCCGGGCGAGGGCGCAGAGGTCCGTACGGCCCGCCAGTATCAGCGAGTTGACGTCGTCCCAGGAGGAGATCGCGCCGACCGCTATCACCGGCACCCTCACCTCGTGGCGGATCCGGTCCGCGAACGGCGTCTGGTAGGAGCGTCCGAACTCGGGCCGTTCCTCGGCCACCACCTGTCCGGTCGACACATCGATCGCGTCGGCGCCGTGCGCGGCGAAGGCACGGGCGATCTCGACGGCGTCGTCGGCCGAAGTGCCGCCCTCGGCCCAGTCGGTGGCGGAGATGCGGACGGTCATGGGTCGTTCCGCAGGCCATACCGCGCGGACCGCGTCGAAGACCTCCAGCGGGAAGCGCAGCCGCTTGGCGAGCGAGCCTCCGTAGGCGTCGGTTCGGCGGTTGGTCAGCGGGGAGAGGAAGCCGGACAGCAAGTAGCCGTGGGCGCAGTGCAGTTCGAGAAGGTCGAAGCCGGAGCGGGCGGCACGCGACGCGGCTGCGGCGAACTCCTGGCGCAGGTCGGTCAGTTGGGCTCGGGTGAGCTCGCGGGGCAGTTGGCCGGCCGGCTTGTACGGCAGCGGGGAGGCGGCCACGAGCGGCCAGTTGCCTTCGGGCAGTGGTTCGTCCATGCCCTCCCACATCAGCTTCGTCGATCCCTTGCGCCCGGAGTGGCCGAGCTGGACGCCGATCGCGGTGCCCGGCGCCCGGTCGTGCACGAAGTCGGTGACGCGCCGCCACGCGTCGGCCTGGCGACCGGTGTAGAGGCCGGTGCAGCCGGGCGTGATGCGTCCCTCGGGAGACACGCACACCATCTCGGTCATCACCAGTCCGGCCCCGCCGAGGGCGCGGGCTCCGAGGTGGACGAGGTGGAAGTCGCCGGGGAGACCGTCGGTGGCCGAGTACATGTCCATGGGCGAGACGACGACCCGGTTGCGCAGGGTCAGACCGCGCAGCCGGAACGGGGTGAACATCGGGGGCGTGCCGGGCGGACAGCCGAACTCCCGCTCCACGGCCTCGGTGAAGTGGGGGTCGCGCAGCCGCAGGTTGTCGTGGGTGACGCGGCGGCTGCGGGTGAGCAGGTTGAACGCGAATCTGCGGGGCGGCTGGTCGAGGTAGAGGCCGATGTTCTCGAACCACTCCAGGCTGGCGCGGGCGGCCCGCTGGGTGGAGGCGACGACGGGCCTGCGCTCCTCCTCGTAGGCGGTCAACGCGCTGTGCAGATCGGGGTGTTCGTGCAGACAGGCGGCCAGCGCCAGGGCGTCCTCGACGGCGAGCTTGGTGCCGGAGCCGATCGAGAAGTGGGCGGTGTGGGCGGCGTCGCCCAGCAGGACGACGTTGCCGTGCGACCAGCGCTCGTTGACGACGGTCCGGAACGTGGTCCAGGTGGAGTTGTTGGACTTGAGCGAGCGTCCGCCGAGGGCGTCCGCGAAGATCTTGGCGCAGCGCTCGACCGACTCCTGTTCGTCGAGTTCGTCGAAACCGGTTGCCCGCCATACCTCCTCGCGCATCTCGACGATCACGGTCGAGGAGTCGGCCGCGTAGGGGTATCCGTGCAGTTGCATCACGCCGTACGGGGTCTCGGCGATCTCGAAGCGGAAGGCGTCGAAGGCGAAGTCCGCGGCGAGCCAGATGTAGCGGCAGTGGTGCCCGGCCACCCGGGGGCGGAACACCTGGGCGTACGCCTCACGGGTGGTGCTGTGCACGCCGTCGGCGGCGATGACGAGGTCGTGCTCCTGCGCCAGCCGTGCGGGGTCCGGCGCCTCGGTGCGGAAGCGCAGGTCGACGCCGAGGGAGCGGCAGCGTTCGTGCAGGATCCCCAGGAGTCTGCGCCGGCCGAGGGCGGCGAAGCCGTGTCCGGTGGAGGTGTGCCGGGTGTTCCGACGCACGATGTCGATGTCGGCCCAGCGGACGAAGTCCTGCTGGAGGGCGGCGTAGACCTGCGGGTCGGCGTGTTCGATGCCGCCGAGGGTCTCGTCGGAGAGGACGACTCCGAAGCCGAAGGTGTCGTCGGGGGCGTTGCGTTCCCAGAGGGTGATCTCGCGGGCGGGGTCGAGGCGTTTCAGCAGGGCCGCGGCGTAGAGACCGCCGGGGCCTCCGCCGATGATCGCGATGCGCCGGGGGTGGCCGGCGCCGTCGTGCGGCGGCGGGCCGCCGGTTGCCGGCCGCGGCCCCCCGTGGAGCCGCGTGTCGGCACCGCCCGGTGCGGCTGACGCCGGTGTCCCCGCGTCGGCTGTCATGGTCACCGCCCCCGCCACTTCGGCGGTCGCTTCTGCGTGAACGCCTCGTGGAACTCGGCGTAGTCCTCGCCGTTCATGAGCAGGGCCTGGGTGGAGGCGTCCAGTTCGACGGACGCGGCGAGCGGCATGTCCAGTTCCGCCGTGAGGAGCGCCTTGGTCTGGGCGTACGCCAGTGCGGGTCCGTCGGCCAGGCGGCGGGCGAGTGCCTGTGCGGCCTCGTCGGACCGGCCCTCGTCCGTCAGTTCGCTGATCAGGCCGATGCGCTCGGCCTCGGGGGCGCGGACCGGCTCACCGAGCATGAGCAGCCGGGTGGCGTGGCCGAGGCCCACGACCCGGGGCAGCAGATAGGCGGCGCCCATGTCGCCGCCGGAGAGGCCGACGCGGGTGAAGAGGAACGCGAAGCGGGCGCTGGGGTCGGCGATCCGGAAGTCCGCGGCCAGGGCGAGGACCGCGCCGGCGCCCGCCGCCACGCCGTGCACGGCGGCGATGACCGGGAACGGGCACTCCCGTACGGCGCGCACGACCTGGCCGGTCATCCGGTTGAAGTCGAGAAGCCGGGCGGTGTCCATGCCGAGGGTGGCGCCGATGATCTCGTCGACGTCTCCGCCGGAGCAGAAGCCGCGGCCCTCGCCGGCCAGTACCAGGGCGCGGACCGACCGCTCCCTGGACAGCTCGGCGAGCAGATCGCGCAGGTCGGCGTAGGCGCCGAAGGTGAGGGCGTTGAGTTTCTCGGGACGGGCCAGGGTGACGGTGGCGACGCCGTCGGTGAGCTCGACGCGCAGGTGGTGCCAGTCGGAGGTACGGGCGGCGGAGCCGGTGAAGGGACTCATGAGGGCGGCCTCCTCGACAGTCACTCCCGAAGTTATCACCTTCTGGTGACTGTCGTCATGAGTACGCGATAGAGCCTCCGGGAAGAATCGCTGTGTCACCGCACGACATGTTCTCGTCACACACGTCACCGGTCGTCAATAACGCGGTAACAACGGGATCAGGTACGCGAGAGGGACCGTTGACCCGGGTAAGTCGCCGGGCAGGGGCCGAGGGTCCCGTACGGCGCCCGACGAGCGCCTCTGCCGGAGGCCGCCGTACCATTCCTCAAGTTGAAAGCAGGACCGCCTGATGTCGATCACCGGAACCTGCGCCATGAACGGACTCGCCTTGTACGAACGCCCCTCCGAGCCGGCCGCCTCCTGGCGTATCGCGCTGCCGCACTCCGCCGCGGCCGTGCCGGTGGCCCGTGCGCTGGTCCGAACGGCACTGGCCGAGCTGAAGCACGGGGCGGACAGCGACACCGCGGAGCTGCTCACCGCCGAGCTGGTGGCCAACGCCGTGGAGCACACCGCCGGGGACGCCCCGATAGAGCTGGTGGTCGAGCTGAAGCCGACCGGCTGCCAGGTCGAGGTGCACGACGCCGACCCGGTTCCGCCCGGCGATCTCACCCGTCCTTCCGGGAAGGAGCCCGACCCCTGGCAGGAGCACGGGCGCGGGCTGCTGCTCATCCGCACCCTCAGCTCGTCCTGCGGGCACCGGCCCACCGAGCAGGGCAAGGCGGTGTGGTTCAGGCTCGCCGCCGTCCCGCCGCAGTGGCGCCCGCATCCGGCGTGACGTCGACCGACCCGGCCCCGACGGGCGCGCCCCGCGTCAACCGTGGGTTGCGGCGCCCGTAGCGGACATGGAGTGTGAGTCCGTAGCGGACATGGAGTGTGAGTCCGTAGCGGACGTGGAAAGTGAGTCCGATCCGCTCGCTCAGGCGAGCGTCGCCACCAGTACCGCCTTGATGGTGTGCAGGCGGTTCTCCGCCTCGTCGAAGACGACCGAGTGGGCCGACTCGAACACCTCGTCCGTCACCTCGAGGGAGTCCAGGCCGTGGGTCTCGTGGATCTCGCGGCCGACCTTGGTGCCGAGGTCGTGGAAGGCCGGAAGGCAGTGCAGGAACTTGACGTCCGGGTTGCCGGTTGCGCGCAGGACGTCCATGGTCACGGCGTACGGGCCGAGGGCGGCGATCCGCTCGTCCCAGACCTCCTTGGGCTCACCCATGGAGACCCACACGTCGGTGGCGACGAAGTCGGCGCCCGCCACGCCCTCGGCGAGGTCCTCGGTGAGCAGGATCGCGGCCCCGGAGCCCTCGGCCAGCTTCCGGGCCTGCGCGATCACCTCGTCGGCGGGCCAGTACTCCTTGGGCGCGACGATCCGGACGTCCATGCCGAGCAGAGCGCCGGTGACCAGGTAGGAGTTGCCCATGTTGAAGCGGGCGTCGCCGAGGTAGGCGAGGACGAAACGGTCGTCCACGAGGTTCTTGGCGCAGTGCTCGGTCATCGTGAGCACGTCGGCGAGCATCTGGGTGGGGTGCCAGTCGTCGGTGAGTCCGTTGAAGACGGGCACGCCCGCGTGGGCGGCGAGCTCCTCGACCTGCTGCTGGCTGGATCCGCGGTACTCGATGCCGTCGTACATCCGGCCCAGCACACGGGCGGTGTCCTTCACCGACTCCTTGTGGCCGATCTGGGATCCGGAGGGGTCGAGGTAGGTGGTGGAGGCGCCCTGGTCGGCGGCGGCGACCTCGAACGCGCAGCGGGTGCGCGTCGAGGTCTTCTCGAAGATCAGGGCGATGTTCCTGCCACGCAGGTGCTGGACCTCGGCCCCGGCCTTCTTGGCGGCCTTCAGCTCGGCGGCCAGCTCGATCAGGCCGCGGAACTCCTCCTCGGTGAAGTCCAGCTCCTTGAGGAAGTGGCGGCCGGCGAGGGCGGTCGGGACTGTCGCCATGGGGGTCGCTCCAGAAGTGCGGTGAAGAGTTGCAGTGCACGGGACTGCGGTGGCAGGGACCCTCGGAAGTCTATACGACCCTCAGCATTTTTATACAGACGCCTGTACGCCTATACGGCACTCCGTTCGACCGGGCAGCTCATACAGCGCGGCCCGCCCCTCCCCCGGCCCAGCTCACTGCCGGGGATCTCGATCACTTCGATGCCCTGTTTGCGCAGATGGGTGTTGGTGGTGACGTTGCGCTCGTAGGCGACGACGACGCCCGGCTCGACGGCGAGGACGTTGCAACCGTCGTCCCACTGCTCACGCTCGGCCGCGTGGACGTCCTGGGTGGCGGTGAGCACGCGGATCTCGCTCAGACCGAGGGCGGCGGCGATCGCGCGGTGCATGTGCTCCGGCGGATGGTCGGTGACCTTCAGCTCCTTCTCCCCGACGCCCGGTTCGATGGTGTACGAGCGGAGCATGCCGAGGCCCGCGTACTGGGTGAAGGTGTCGCCGTCGACCATCGTCATCACGGTGTCGAGGTGCATGAAGGCGCGCCGCTTCGGCATGTCGAGGGCCACGATGGTCTCGGCCGAGCCCGCCGCGAACAGCTTGTGGGCGAGCATCTCGACGGCCTGCGGGGTGGTGCGCTCACTCATGCCGATCAGCACGGCGCCGTTGCCGATGACGAGGACGTCACCGCCCTCGATGGTGGACGGATAGTCGGCCTGCCCCTCGGACCAGACACGGAACGTCTCGCTTCGGAACAGCGGGTGATGCCGGTAGATCGCCTCGAAGTGGACGGTCTCGCGCTGCCGGGCCGGCCAGCGCATGGCGTTGATCGCGACGCCGTCGTAGATCCAGGCGGAGGTGTCGCGGGTGAAGAGGTGGTTGGGGAGGGGGTCGAGGAGGAAGTCGTCGAGGTCCATGACATGGAAGCGCACGGAAGTCGGTTCGGGATGCGCTTCCAGAAACTCCCGCTTGGTCATGCCGCCGACGAGGGCCTCCACCAGTTCCGGGGCGGGGAGTGTCTCGAAGGCGGCGCGGAGGTGGTCGGTGGCGAGCACCCCGTACTCCTTCTCGTCGAAGACGCGGTCCAGGACGAGCGCTCGGGCCGCCGGGGTCTCCAGGGCCTCCGTGAGCAGGTCGCCGAAGAGGTGTACGGCGACACCGCGGTCGCGCAGCACGTCGGCGAACCCGTCGTGCTCGGCGCGCGCCCGGCGCACCCACAGCACGTCGTCGAAGAGAAGTGCGTCCTTGTTGCTGGGGGTGAGCCTTTTGAGCTCGAGATCCGGCCGGTGAAGGATGACGCGGCGCAGCCGCCCGGCCTCGGAGTCGACATGGAATCCCATGTCTCCATCCTGACCATCGGGGACCGCCTTCACCCCCTACTGGACCGTTTCCGCACGAGCTTATTCCTCCCCTCGTCGCCTCCGCCGCCTTCCACCCGTTCTCGTCCCCTTGACGACAAGGGGAACGCGCGACTATCGTTTTCCTTATCGTCGCACTGACGAGAAATGGAACGAGGGGGGTCTCTCATGGCCGACATCACCCGGCGCCTGGGCTGGCGCCATCTGCGCGGCGCTCCGACGGCGCATGTGCGCCACCACCGCTCCGGCAAGCTGGCGCACGACGGTCCCGGGCTCAGCTTCTGGTTCCGCTCACTGAGCGCGGCGCTCTCCGAAGTGCCGGTGGACGACCGTGAGTTGGCGATGACCTTCCACGCCCGCACGGTCGACTTCCAGGACGTGGCGGTGCAGGCGACGGTGACCTACCGGATCAGCGACCCGGCCGTCGCCGCCGCCCGCCTCGACTTCTCCATCGACCCGGACACGGGCGTGTGGCGCAGTGCGCCCCTGGAACAGCTCGGCACCCTGCTGACGGAGACGGCGCAACAGCACGCGCTGGACGTCCTCGCGCGTACGTCGCTGGCGTCGGCGCTGGTGGACGGCGTGAAGTCGGTACGGGAGCGGGTCGCAGCGGGGCTGGCGGCGGAGCCGCGACTGCCGGCCACGGGCATCGAGATCGTGGCCGTGCGGGTCGTCGCGCTGCGTCCGGAACCGGAGGTGGAACGGGCGCTGCGCACCCCGGCACGTGAGCAGATCCAGCAGGAGGCCGACCGGGCGACGTACGAGCGGCGGGCGGTGGCCGTCGAGCGGGAGCGGACGATCGCCGAGAACGAACTGGCCAGCAAGATCGAACTGGCCCGCCGTGAGGAGCAGTTGGTCGAACAGCGCGGTACGAACACCCGTCGTGAGGCGGAGGAGAACGCGGCGGCGGACAAGGTACGGGCGGAGGCGGAAGCCACCCGGTCCGTGCGGCTCGCGGAGGCGGAGGCCGCGCGGTCGGTGAAGCTGGCGGAGGCGGAGGCCGCGAAGCAGGTGCGGCTGGCGGACGCCGAGGCGCAGCGCACGGAGCGGCTGACCCAGGCGGAGGCGACGCGCACGGTCCGGCTCGCGGAGGCGGAGGCGGCCCGCTCGGTCCAACTCGCCCACGCCGAGGCGCAGGCGGCGCGCGAGGTCGGCGAGGCGCGGGCCCAGGCACAGGCGGCCTGGCTGCGCGTGCACGCGGACGTCGACGTGGCGACCCTGCACGCCCTCACCGGGACACGCCTGGCCGAGAACCTGCCGCGCATCGACAGCGTGACGATCTCGCCGGACGTCCTCACCGGGCTCCTGTCGAGGCTCGGCGCCGGGGAACGGGAATGAGTCTCGCCCCGCGGGCCGTGCTGGTCCACCGCATCACGGAGTACGAGGAGTTGGTGGCCCGGCACGGCACCCACGGCCAGGCCGCCTTCTTCCTCTCCTCGCGGGGCCGGGACATCGAGGAGATCGCCGAACGCCACCGCCGCACCAGGCGGGCCATGGCGGAGGTGACGGCGGCGATACCTCTGACCTGGCGTCAGACCCGGGTGGAGCGCGCGGACTTGGACCGCTTCCTCTTCGCACCCGAGGACGTCGTGGTCGTGGTCGGCCAGGACGGACTGGTGGCGAACGTCGCCAAGTACCTGGCCGGACAGCCGGTGGTGGGCATCGACACCGACCCCGGCCGCAACCCGGGCGTCCTGGTCCGCCACCGCCCGGCGGACGCCCGGCTGCTCCTGCCCTCCGTGCTCGCGGCGGGCACCGGCACGGACGGGCTGACCATGGTCGAGGCGGTGGCCGACGACACCCAGCGGCTGCTGGCCCTCAACGAGATCTACCTGGGCGCCGCGGGGCACCAGACCGCCCGCTACCGCCTGGGCCTCGACGACGACGGGGGTGCCGTCGAGGCCCAGGCCTCCTCCGGGGTGCTGGTGGGCACGGGCACCGGGGCGACCGGCTGGATCCGGTCGGTGTGGCAGGAGCGGGGCGGCGGCGGGGGCGACATGGGCCTGCGCCTTCCGGGCCCGACGGAGGACCGGCTGGTGTGGTTCGTACGGGAGGCGTGGCCCTCCCCCGCGACCGGCACCTCGCTGGTCGCGGGCGAGCTCGCGGCCGGCGGCCGTCTGACGCTCACCGTCGAGTCGGAACGGCTCATCGCCTTCGGTGACGGGATCGAAAGCGATGCGGTGGAGCTGACGTGGGGGCAGCGCGTACGGGTGGGGCGGGCGGAGGCGGCGCTGCGGCTCGTCGGTTGAGCCGCAGCGCCAACCCCCGCCCGCGGGTGACGAGTTGAGGCCGGTGGTGGATCGATCCGCAGCACACTCGTCCACCGGTCGGGCAGGCAGTCGCTCCGCACGCCCACCGGCCGGGCCCACAGCGGCTCGGCCCCCTGCGGTCAGGACGGCAGCGCCCCCGCATGCCCACCGGTCAGGGGCGGCAGCGCCTCCGCCACCCTGCGGTACTCCTCCGCTCGTGCCTCGGCCAGCTCGCGCAGCGCGGGCAGACCCGCTGAGCGGAGCCGCTCCGCCGCCTCCTTCTGGCAGGCCAGTTCGAAGTCGACGAGCCGGGTGAAGGAGCCGATCCGGACGTCCGACGGCCAGGCGGCCGCCGCGTCCACGGCCTTGCCCACCCCCTGCTCGGGGGTGAGCTGCCGGTCGGGCCGGGCGGCGACGAGCGCGATGAACACGAGCCTCGACCCCTCCCTGAAGAAGTCCGCGCCCGGCAGCTCAGGCGCATACCTGGCATCCAGACCCCAGTTCTCGCCGAACGCCGCCCCCAGCACCTTGCCGTCGAGCTCCTGTCCGCCGAGGGACGCCATGAGGTGCTGCATCCCCTCGGCGACCACGTCGTAGCGGTCGGACAGCCCGGCCCGGGCGGCGAGCACCCGCAGCGCCCCGTCCAGCCGGACGAACGCCGCGCAGCACAGCTCCTCGCCCGTCGCGTCGAAGCCCGACGCCCCGCTCACAACCGCGGGTCCACCGGCTCCGACTCCAGGGCCAGCACGCCGAACACCGCCTCGTGGACGCGCCACAGGGGCTCCCCCTCGGCCAGGCGGGCCAGGGCCTCCAGGCCGAGGGCGTACTCGCGGATCGCCAACGACCGTTTGTGGTTGAGGAAGCGCCCGCGCAGTCGGGCGAGGTTGTCGGGCCGGGTGTACTCCGGGCCGTAGATGATCCGGAGGTACTCGCGGCCCCGGCACTTGATGCCGGGCTGGACCAGGCGGCCCGCACTTCCCCCACTCTCGGCTTCGCTCGAGCGGGGGGACCCCCCTCGGACCAGGGCGCCCAGCGGCTTGACGACCATGCCCTCGCCGCCTCGGCCCGTCATCTCCAGCCACCAGTCGACACCGGCCTGGACCGACTCGGGGTCGGCCGTGTCGACGTAGAGGCGCCGGGTGGTCTGGAGCAGGCCCGTGTTGTCGTGTTCCACCAGCCGGTCGAGGAGCGACAGCTGCTCGTCGTGCGGCAGGTCGGCGAGGCTGCGGCCCTGGACCGCGAGGATCTGGAACGGGGCCAGCCGTACGCCGTCCAGGCCGTCCGTCGTCCAGCAGTAGCGACGGTACGCCTCGGTGAACGCTGCCGCGTCCGAGGCGCGTTCGCGCTGGCGGGAGAGGAGGTCCCCGACGTCGACACCGCGTGCCGCCGCGCCTTCCAGGGCGGACAGGGCGCCCGGGAAGACCGCGCGGGACGCGGCGCCCACGGCCGCGTACTGCGAGCGGAGCAGACCCGAGGCCTTCAGCGACCAGGGCATCAGCTCGGCGTCCAGCAGAAGCCAGTCGACCGCGCCGGAGGCGCTGTCGGGTGCGGCCAGCTCCGACCAGAGGCCCGCCTCTTCCACCGCCGTCCGTATCCGGCCGAGGATCTCCTCCGTCACGCTCTCGTCGTCGAAGAACGGCCGGCCCGTGCGGGTGTAGAGGGATCCGGTGGGGCCGTCCACTCCGAAACGCTTACGCGCCGTTTCCGCGTCCCGGCACACCAGGGCCACCGCCCTCGAGCCCATGTGCTTCTCCTCGCACACGACCCGCGCGACACCGTCCTGCGCGTACTGCGCGAACGCCTCCGCCGGGTGCTCCAGGTAGCCCTCGACGTGCGAGGTGGCCGTGGGGGCCATCGTCGGCGGCAGGTACGGCAGCAGCCGCGGGTCCACCGCGAAACGGCTCATGACCTCCAGGGCCGCGGCCGCGTTCTCCTCGCGGATGGAGACACGGTTCTGACCCTCGTAACGGGTTTCGACAATGCGTCGGCCGTGCACGTCCGCCAGGTCCAGCGGACGGCCGTCGTGCCCGCCGGGCGCCTCGGAGCGCAGCGGCTTCGCCGGCTCGTACCAGACCTGCTCCGCCGGTACGTCGACCAGCTCGCGCTCCGGCCAGCGCAGCGCGGTCAGCTTGCCGCCGAACACGGCGCCGGTGTCCAGGCAGATGGTGTTGTTCAGCCAGGTGGCCTCCGGGACGGGCGTGTGGCCGTAGACCACCGCCGCACGGCCCCGGTAGTCCTCCGCCCACGGGTAGCGCACCGGCAGGCCGAACTCGTCGGTCTCGCCGGTGGTGTCGCCGTACAGCGCGTGCGAGCGGACGCGGCCGGACGTGCGGCCGTGGTACTTCTCCGGCAGGCCCGCGTGGCAGACCACGAGCCTGCCGCCGTCGAGGACGTAGTGGCTGACGAGGCCGTCGATGAACTCCCGTACCTCGGCGTGGAACTCCTCGCTCTCGCTCTCCATCTGCTCGATGGTCTCGGCCAGGCCGTGGGTGTGCTGGACCTTGCGGCCACGCAGGTGACGGCCGTACTTGTTCTCGTGGTTGCCCGGCACGCAGAGGGCGTTGCCCGACTTGACCATCGCCATCACGCGGCGCAGGACGCCCGGGCTGTCCGGGCCCCGGTCGACCAGGTCACCGACGAACACGGCTTGCCGGCCCTCCGGGTGGACGCCGTCCACATAGCCCAACTTGCCGAGCAGGCCTTCCAGTTCGAAGGCGCAGCCGTGGATGTCGCCGATGATGTCGAAGGGGCCGGTGACGTGGGTCAGGTCATTGAAGCGCTTCTCGGTGACAACTGAGGCGCTCTCGATGTCCTCGACGCCCCGCAGGACGTGCACCTTGCGGAAGCCCTCACGCTCCAGGTGGCGCAGCGAGCGGCGGAGTTCGCGGGTGTGGCGCTGGATGACCCGCCGGGGCATGTCGGCGCGGTCGGTGCGGGCCGCATTGCGTTCGGCGCACACCTCCTCCGGCACGTCCAGCACGATGGCGATGGGCAGCACGTCGTACTGCTTCGCCAGGTCGACCAGCTGACGGCGGGCGTCCTGCTGCACGCTGGTCGCGTCGACCACCGTGCGGCGGCCGGCCGCGAGCCGCTTGCCCGCGATGTAGTGCAGGACGTCGAAGGCGTCCCGTGTCGCGCTCTGGTCGTTCTCGTCGTCGGAGACCAGACCTCGGCAGAAGTCCGAGGAGATGACCTCGGTGGGCTTGAAGTTGCGGCGGGCGAAAGTGGACTTGCCGGACCCGGACGCGCCGATCAGCACGACGAGGGAGAGGTCGGTGACGGGCAGTACACGGCCCTGCTTCATGGAAACCTGAGTCTCGGTCATGCTGCCTTCGCCTCCTTCTCGTTCACGCTGCTCATGGTGAAAACGGCCATCTGGGTGGGCGGCCCGACCTCCGGGTCGTCCAGGCCGACCGGGACGAACTCGACGGCGTAGCCGTGCCGTTCGGCGACCTTGGCCGCCCAGCCGCGGAACTCCTCGCGGGTCCACTCGAAGCGGTGGTCGCCGTGCCGGACGTGGCCTGCCGGGAGGCTCTCCCAGCGGACGTTGTACTCGACGTTCGGCGTGGTCACGAGGACCGTGCGCGGGCGGGCCGCACCGAACACCGCGTACTCCAGGGCGGGCAGCCTGGGCAGGTCGAGGTGCTCGATCACCTCGCTGAGCACGGCGGCGTCGTAGCCCTTGAGGCGGGTGTCGGTGTAGGCGAGCGAGCTCTGGAGGAGCTGGACGCGGGAGGCCTGCCGCTCGCCCATGCGGTCCAGCTTCAGCCGCCGGGAGGCGATGGTGAGCGCGCGCATCGACACGTCGACACCGACGATCTCGGTGAAGCGCGGGTCCTTCAGCAGCGCCTGCACCAACTGGCCCTGGCCGCAGCCGAGGTCAAGGACCCGGGCGGCCCCGGACTCCGTCAGCGCCGTGACGATCGCCTCGCGGCGCAGCACGGCCAGCGGGGTCGGACGCTCCTCCGTCTCGGCCTCCGCCTCGACCGCGTTGTCGATCTCCTCGACCTCGCTGTCGTCGGCTTCGGCGAGCCGGACCAGCTCCAGCCGCTCCATCGCCTGGCGGGTCAGCGACCAGCGGCGGGAGAGGTAACGGCTGGTGATCAGTTTCTGCTGAGGGTGCTCGGACAGCCAGCCCTCGCCGGCGCGCAGCAGCTTGTCGACCTCGTCGGAGGCGACCCAGTAGTGCTTGGCGTCGTCGAGGACGGGCAGCAGGACGTACAGGTGACGCAGGGCCTCGGCGACGGTGAGCGTCTCCGACTCCAGGACCAGGCTCACGTACCGCGAGTCGCCCCACTCCTCGAACTCCGTGTCGAGAGCCACCGGTTCGGCACTCACGGCCCAGCCGAGCGGCTCGAAGAGAGCGCGTACCAGGTCGGCGCCGCCGCGGGCGGGCAGTGCGGGCACCTCGACCCGCAACGGCCGTGTCTGAGCGGGGAGTTCGGGCTTCGCCGCGCAGACGCCGCGCATCGCGCTGGAGAACACGCCGCTCAGGGCGACCGCGAGCAGTGAGGAGGCCGCGTAGGGGCGGTCGTTCACGTACTGGGCGAGGGCCGCGTCCGGAGCACCGCCCCGGCCCTTGCCCTTGCCGCGCCGGACCAGCGCCACGGCGTCCACCTCCAGCAGCAGCGCCGCCGTGCAGCGCTCGGCATCGGCCTCGGGATAGAGGACGTGGGCCTTGCCGTAGGAGGTGGAGAACGCCTGCGCCTTGTCGGGATGCTTGTGCAGCAGGAAGCCCAGGTCGGTGGCGGGACGTTCGGGGGTGCCGGTGGTGCTGATCGTCAGGAACACGTGGGTGCCTCGGTAGGGTTCGGAAGAAGGAGCGAAAGCGCTGATCGTGCGCTCGCGCACCCCTACAACGTACAGAGAACGCTTCCCCACCACTCGCGATTTTCCAAGCCGGCCGACGACCGTCCGCACTGGTCAGACACCGGGTGCCGGGGGCGGGGACGTGGGCGGGCGGCAGGAGGAATCGCCGGGGGGCGGGGCCTGCGGGTCGGACGACTCGCCGGGGGCAGCCGGGCGGCGGACCGGGCTGCTCCCCGGGGCCGCCGAGCGCCAGGCCGAGCCGCACCCCCGAGCCGCCGAGCGCCAGGCCGAGCCGCACCCCCGAGCCGCCGAGCGCCAGGCCGAGCCGCACCCCCGAGCCGCCGAGCGCCAGGCCGAGCCGCACCCCCGGGCCGCCGAGCGCCAGGCCGAGCCGCACCCCCGGGCCGCCGAGCGCCAGGCCGAGCCGCACCCCCGGGCCGCCGAGCGCCAGGCCGAGCCGCACCCCCGGGCCGCCGAGCGCCAGGCCGAGCCGCACCCCCGGGCCGCCGGGCGGCGGAGTGTTCCGTCTCTCCGTCTGTTACTCCGGTGTGCTTCGCCATGGGCTGACGCCCAGTTTTCCGGTGGTGCCGAGGTCCAGGTGGGGGGTCACCATCACCGGCGCGGCGTCTGACTTGGCGCGCACCCGGACGTACGGGACGTCGACCGCGGTGCCGGAGCCGGTGGTGTTGCGCCACATCAGGCCGGCGCTCGCGCGTTCGCCGGGCTTCAGGGTGACGGGCCGGGGCGGGTCGTCGAACCCGGTGACGGTGGAGATACCGCCGCTGCCCTTGAAGATCTTGACGCCGCCGATCGGCTCATGGTCCTCGTCGAGGAGGCTCACCTGTGGGTAGCCGTCCACTGTGTAGTCGCGATCGCCGCAGTTCTCCAGGACGAGTCCCACGACGCGCAGCCCCATCGCGGCATCGCCGTCGTCGGCGGAGACGCGGATCCCGGAGGGCGGGCAGACCCCGGCCTCGGTCGGCGCCTCGTCGGCCGGGACCTTGGTCACCTCGCCGACCTTCACCATCGTGACCGGGGAAGCTCCCGGCGCGAGCATTCCCGGTCGGACAGTGCCCCGTACCGTCCGGCCGGCCCCCACCGAGCGCACGGTCACCCGCTCGTTGCTCATGACCTCGCCCGCGCTCGTCGTGAAGTCGAACAGGACGGTGTACGTCAGCTCCTCGGTACCGGAGTTGGTGACCTCGTAGGCGGCCGAGATGCCGGAGTCGGCGGCGAGCCCGGTCGGGAGGCGTTCGACCTTGACGGGGCCGCCGCCGGATGTGCTGGGGCTCGCGGAGGCGGAGGGGATGGTCACCGAGGTGATCCGGACCCCGTCCACGGCGGGCTCGGTGACCTGCGTCCGCGGCGTCGAGCCGCTCGCGCCGACGCCGCCGTTCTGCGTGCCGGCGTGTTCCGATCCGCATGCCGTGAGGAGCAGCACGGCGGCGAGGGCCGGGAGGAGTGGGAGGGGTCTGCACATCCGGCCACCTCATCAGGGCCCGGCCATGCCGACTGTGACGGAGGCCATACCTCCGGTCACAGCCGTGTCACAGATGATCGGCGGCGCCTCCCGACTGCCGGACAAGGAGGACAACGATGTCCAAGCCGAGCCGGGGCGCGCCGCCGTTCACGTCCCTGTCCCCCGTGCTAGGTCAGCTGCGCCTGCACCTGGGCGGAGATCAACTCCAGGTGGTCCAGGTCGTGCAGGTCGAGGACCTGGAGGTAGAACCGCCGGGAGCCGGCCTCGGCGTAACGGCCGATCTTGTCGACGACCTCGGCCGGGGAACCGGCCAGCCCGTTGGCCTTCAGCTCGTCGACCTCACGGCCGATCGCGGCGGCACGCCGGGCGAGTTCCTGGTCGTCCTTGCCGACGCAGACGACGAGGGCGTTGGAGAAGGTGATCGCGTCGGCTGCGCGGCCGATCTCCTGCGCGGCCGCCCGCACCCGGCCGAACTGGCGCTCACTGTCCTCGACCGAGCCGAACGGCATGTTGAACTCGTCGGCGAACCGGGCGGCCAGCCGCGGCGTGCGGGTCGCACCGGTGCCGCCGATCAGCACCGGGATCTTCGCCTGCACGGGCTTGGGCAGCGCGGGCGAGTCGGTGAGGTCGTAGTACGTGCCGTGGAAGTCGTACGTCTTGCCGAGCTCCGTCGCCCACAGACCCGTGACGATCTCCAGCTGCTCCTCCAGCCGGCCGATCTTCTCCTTCGGGAAGGGGATGCCGTACGCCGTGTGCTCCTCCTCGAACCAGCCCGCGCCCAGGCCCAGTTCGACGCGGCCGCCGGACATCTGGTCCACCTGCGCGACCTGGATGGCGAGGACGCCGGGCAGCCGGAAGGTGCCGGCGGTCATCAGCGTGCCGAGGCGTATGCGCTTGGTCTCGCGGGCGAGCCCGGCGAGGGTGATCCAGGCGTCCGTGGGACCCGGGAGACCGCTCACGTCGCCCATCTTCAGATAGTGGTCGGACCGGAAGAAGGCGTCGAACCCGAGGTCCTCGGTGGCCTTCGCCACGGTGAGGAGGGTGTCGTAGGTCGCCCCCTGCTGGGGCTCGGTGAAGATACGCAGATCCATACCTCCATCCTGCACTCCGGCCTTCCCGTCAACCCCACCGGTCCCGTCTCCCCCGGCCGTCCCCGGTCGGGTGAAAAACGCCTGTGCCGTGCGTGGGCGGTTGCCCGGGCAAGTGACCCGCCCCTCCGGTGATCGTTGGGCGGGCGGAGCCGGACCGCCCGGCGCCCGTACCCGGCTGGTCAGCGCCGGGACGCACCCGCATCGCTCTCCTCACGGGGGGCCAGGGCCGAGGAGGCCGTCATGTCCGAAGAGACCGTGCCGCAGCAGGGCGGAGCCCCCGCCGCAGCCCAGCCGAAGGGGTTGTTGCAGCAGATGGAGGAGCTGATGGCGGCCTTGAACGCGGATCTGTCGGCGCTGGATTCGGATTTCCAGTCGACCGGGGGTGGGCGGCGGGGGCCGGGAGAAGAAGGCGGCATGGCGGGCTGACTCTCTCTCGCCCCCCCAGCCCCCTCCCCTTCCGCTCTTCCGCCCTTCCGCCCTTCCGCCCTTCCGCCCTTCCGCCGGGTGCCGGGTGCCGGGCGCCGAGTGCCGGACAGGTCGGTTTCCCTCACCTCTCCGGCAGGGCGCCTTCTCTTTCCTCCCGTTCCTCCCTCGCCGCCAGCTTGCGCAGCATCTCCAGGACCCGGTCCCTGGACTCGTCCGCCGCGTCGATGGCCTCCATGCACTTCCAGTACGTGCCCTGGTCGTCCGCCGAGCTCGCGAGGCCGACCAGGGCGATGCCGACCTCGCCGAGCAGGCCACTCAGGTCGAGCAGCGCCCGGCGGGCGTCGTCCAGTTCGGTGAGCCGGGCGGCGAGCAGGTCCCCGGGGTCGAGGTCCGGCGCGCCCAGCACACCGCAGCCTCTGCCCGCCAGCTCGGTCAGCCCCAGCGCCTCGCCACGCAGTTCGGGCGGGCCCGAGACGGCGAGGCGACTGCCGATCGCCTGCGCCAGGGCCTGCGCCTGCCACACCTCCGCGAGAATCCCCGCTCCTTCGCCGCCGCCCGCGAGCGCGCGCCTGCTCGTCAGGATGAGCCGCACCGCGTCCATGCGCTGCCCCCGTCTGCCCCGACGTGCTGCCGCACGTCCGCCCGAACACCCGTGTCCACCGGTCCACTACCCAGAGTGAGGGTCTATGGGGCGAAAAGCCAGAGGAAGACCGAAATCTGTGGACAACAAATCGATTTCGGTCCGCCCTTCGACTGCGGAGAGTGAAAACGGACTGCTCGGCTCACCTTCGAGGTACCGCCCCGGCACCGCTACGCCACCGCTAGGCCACCGCGCTGTGTCACCGCTACGGCGCCGGGAACCTGTGCTCGTTGCGGTCGATCTTCGCGTTCAGCGCCGCCAGCGGATCGACACCGAGCACTTCGCACAGCTGGAGCAGATAGGCGAGCACGTCGGCGACCTCGTCCGTCACCCGGTGGGCGGTCTCCGGGTCCTCCATCACGCGCGCCGACTCCTCCGGCGTCAACCACTGGAAGATCTCGACCAGTTCGGACGCCTCCACGCTGAGCGCGGCGACGAGGTTCTTCGGGGTGTGGAAGGGCTGCCAGTTCCGCGCGGCCGCGAACTCGGCGAGTCTGCGCTGGAGCTTCGCCACGTCGAGGTGTTGTTCTGTCACGGACCCAGGTGTACCACCGTCACTCCCTCCGTCCGGGTGGCCCCGTACCCGTCGCCGACCGCGCCGACGCAGCGGATGTGCCCGCGCTCGGCCATCCGCACCGCCAGCCGCAGCAGTTCGGCGCGCTGTCGTACGTCGAGGCCACGGTCGAGGCCGTCCGCGAGCAGGGTGAGGGTCTGCATCGCGGCGGGCACCTCGCCGGCCGGGTCCACGTCGAGGACGCCCGGCCCGGTGAGCAGCACCAGTGCGAGGGCGACGTAGCGCAGCTCGCCGTATCCCAGCCGGGCGAGTTCCGTACGACTGCCGTCGGCGCGGTGGAGCAGTGCGCGGACCGTGCCGTCGGCCAGCGGTTCGGCGCGCAGGTCCACGACCGGCCCGGTGGATCCGGCGGACAGCGCGGCCACCAGTTGCGCGTGCCGCCGTCCGCACTCCTCGCGGGTGCGCCAGAGGACGTCGGCGAGATTGTCGCAGCCGGCGAGCAGTCGGCCGGAGCCGGTGGGGACGGGGCCCCCCATCCAGTCGGGCTGCGGATCGCAGGCGAAGACGGACCGCAGGGCGACGACCATCTGTTCCGCGGCGGCGAGCACCTGCCGCTGTCCGTCGGTCTTGCCGGCCACGCGCAGCGGCAGCAGGGCGGTGCCGAGCCGGTCGTCGGGCAGCGGGGCGCGCGTCACCGGCGCGGAGCCGCCGGTGTGCCAGGCGGCCTGTACCGTGCGGCGCCCGGGATCGCGCAGCGCCGTCTCCAGCAGCACGACACCCGCCGCGCTCAGCCGCTCCCCCACGATGCGCAGCTCGGGTTCGGCCTGCACGGCGACGTCGAGCAGAACGGGGCCGCCGGGCCCGTCGGCCGTGCATCCGATACGGAACCCCCGACGACGCTGGGCATCGGGCCGCGCCCCCTGCGGCACACACGCGGCCGGGTCGGCGAACACCTCACCCAGCGGGGCCCCTCCCCCCAGCCGCGCCAGCGCCTCGTACGCCCGCAGCGCGCTGCTCTTGCCGCTCCCACTGGCCCCGACGAACAGCGTGACCGCCCCCAGCGGAAACCGGGCCCGCCGATGCCCCGCGAAGGCCGAGAGCCGCAGTTCGGTGACGCAGGGCCGGACGTACCGCACCCCGGCGGACGCCGTACGGGGACCCGGCGCGGGGGACGGAACATGTCGCTCCGCCACGGACGGCGCCTGCGCGGGCACGGTGCGGGAGACGTCCCCGGGCGGCGGCCCGTCGGACGCAGGGTGGGGTAAGGGTGAGGAGGAGGCAGCGGAAGAGGTAAACGGCGAGGGCATATCCGGACCGTAGGACTCCGCCACCAGACGAACCGTTCCGCCCCGAAAAGCTTCCTACGATCGAGCGACCGCGACGCCCCCTACGATCGTCGCGGAGCGCGACAAACGGCAAGGGCGACGTGAGCGGCGCGAGCCGCGCGAGCCGATGGGCCGGGTGAGCCGATGGGCCGGGTGTCGCCGAGCGCCGCGCTCGGTGCGGTCGCTCGACGCCGCAGGGCCGCTCAGACTCCGGGTACCCCAGCCCCCTCCATGATTCCGCTGACCTCGGTGCCCGGTGGGGTCAGCAGGAAGACGTTGCGGTCGACCCGGTGCATGCCGCTGGCCAGGCCGAAGACGACTCCGGTGGAGAAGTCCAGGACCCGCTTGGCGGTATCGGTCTCCGCGCCCGTCAGGTCGAGCAGCACCGGAATGCCCGCCATCAGCGTCTCGGCGACCTCGCGGGCGTCCGCGAAGACGTTGACCCGCAGCACGACGAAACGGCGCCGGGTCTCGGTCTCCGCGTCGGGGAGCGAGCGATGGCTCACCGCCGACGGCCACGCGTCCCGGCCCCGCAGCGGAACAACCTGAGCGAGCCCTTCCCACTGTTCATCGGTGACGTCGTAACGGTTCACCGGCACCCCCCGAACTGACTCGCCTTCAATGCCTGCACCAGCCATTCTTACGCCAAGTCACCCGTTCAGCCCAACAGCGACACGGACCGCCACCGTCTCCGGTGCCGCGCAGCGGCTTCCCAGCCGCGGCCACACCGGAATCTTCACGTCCAGGCGCACCCCGCTCACCAGCCCCGATTGCGTTGCGAAACCGCTTGCTCGGCGGCGATGAAGGTGATCAGCGGGGTGGGCTCGGTGCGCGTGTCGCTGTGCCTCGCGGACGGCAGCGATCGGCTCGCGGTATGTGCACGCGAGCATGCTGACAGCGGCGGCGGTGCTACCGCGCTGCCCCGGTCGGTTCTCTTCCCGGCGATGCGGTCCAAGGACGGCCACTGCCTGTTGATGGCACCGCTGGGATGGCTGCCGCGGCACCGCGCTTCCGTCGGAGTTCGCCCGTGCCTGGCAGCCGCACCCGGCCCGCCGGCGGGAGCGCACCGGCGGCCGACCCGCATGGCCGACCCGGATCACCGACCCGGATCACCGCGTCAGCTCACCGCGTCGGCTCACCGCGGTCGTACTGATCGTCGTCCCGGCTCCTGGCGCGTACGACAGTTGCGGCGACGGGGACGACGCCCCCGCTGTACATCTGGGTCACGTCGGCCCGCCGAACCTCTACAACTGCCGTGTCACTCACGCCACTTGAGATCGACAACACCCAAGGCGGCGCCCTCGGCCACCACTTCACATGGACCGCCGACACGCATGGAGCCGTACTGGATGATCGCGAAGGGCCCCCGCCCCCCGGCCCTCCGCGGAGTCCGCGCCGACGCCACGGTGGCCTACGAACTCCCGTCGCCCGCAGGGAAGTTCACTTCATCACGCAAAGCCGGCCACAAAAAGGCTCCCTGACGTGGCGTCAGCCAACGCCTCAGGCGACCGTGCGCGTGAAGCGGAGCGTGGTGGTGATCGCCGTCAGGCCGCCCATCATGCCGAGCTGGTTCAGGGTGATCCCGAACTCGTTCCGGTCCACGGTGAATGTGGCATCCAGGGTGACGGCGTCCGCGTCCACCTGGCTCAGGCGAGCGGTGAAGTTCTGCGGGCGGCTGATGCCGTGCACCGTCAGCTGGCCGGACACCTTCACCACCCTGTCGGCGCCGAGTTCGGCGGCGTGCACAGCGAAGGTGATCTCGGGGTACTTCTCGACGTCGAAGAAGTCCGCGCTGCGCAGGTGCGTGTCCCGCTTGGCGTTCTTGGTGTCGATGGAGGCAGCGTCCAGGACCAGGGTGCCGGTGACGGTTCCGTCGGCGGCCACCTCGCCCCCGCCGCTGACGGTGGTGAAGACACCCTTGGCAGCGACCAGGCCCCACATCGCCTTGTGCTTCAGGGCGACGGTGGAGGCGCCCGCGTCGAGCTGCCACAGTCCTGTTTCCACGGCGACGGTCATGGCAGTTCTCCTTGGTGTTCCACATCTGGATAAGGGTCAGGGCCACGCTAGCCGGTTATCCAAATCTGAACAACGGGGTCATGCAAATTTGGACTAGAGATACACTCGAAGCATGGCAGATTCCCCTGAACACCCCGTCGACCTGCCCGCATGCCCGTCAGTGCAGGGCGCCGGGGCCGGTCTGCTGCCACCCGAACTGCGTGGCTGGATGTTGCTGCTGGCCGCGACCGGCGCGGTGGAGCAGCGGCTGCGTTCGGTGGTCAAGGAGCGGCTCGACGTCTCGCACGACGAGTTCCTGGTCCTGTGCCTGCTGGCGGAGCAGCCCCAGGGCGGCCTCCGCATGACCCGCGTCGCGGAGCTGCTGGGGCGGCCCAAGACCCGGCTGACGTACCAGATCGCCTGCCTTCAGCACGCCGGTCTCGTCACCCGCAGGTCGGTGTGCGAGGACAAGCGCGGCATAGAGGTGGCCCTCACCGACAAGGCCCGGGACCTGCTCCGGGAGGCGTCCGGCGCCCTGGCCGAGACGGTGACGGGGGCGTTGGCCCATGTCATGGGGCCCGAACAGTGCGCCGCGATGAGCGGCCTGATTCCGAAGGCGGCCACGGCGACGGAACCGCAGCCGGAGCCGGGGCGGGAACACGCCACCGTCTCCGACTGAAGTCCGGACGCCGATCGCCCCACCGGCGGAGTTCCGAGGAACCCTGCGGCAGGGCGGGACGAGCGGGCAGCCGGGCGGACCGTCTACCGGGAGGCGTCGGAGTACTCCTCCGCGGCCGCGACCTCCCCCGACCCCTCCGATCCCTCCGACCGCTGCGACCGCTCCGTGTCCGCTGAGGCCTTGCGGCCGGGCAGGACCGCGAAGACGATCAGCGTGCCGGCGGCCATGATGATCCCGCCGACCAGGCTGGTCTGGGCGACACCGTGCGCGAAGGCCTCGTGCACCGCCTCGACCAGGGCCTGCGCCTGCTGCGCCCCACCGGCGGGGTCCTTCGCGACCTGCTCGGCGACCGCCAGGCCACCGCCCACCGAGTCCTTGGCGGTCTCCAGGGCGGCGGCGGGAAGGTTGCCGCCGACCAGGTCGGTCAGCTCGTCGCGGTACGCGGTGCCGAGGAGCGAGCCGAGGATCGCGATGCCGAGCGATCCGCCCAGCTCCAGCGCGGTGTCGTTGGCGCCGCCGCCGACACCCAGCTCACTCTCCGGGAACGACCCCATGATCGTGTCGGTGGCCGGGGACACGCTCAGGCCGATCGCGAAGCCCAGCATCATCATCGGGGCGAGGAAGTCCGTGTACGTCGAGCCCGTGTCGACCCGGGTGAGCAGGAAGACGCCCACGGTGCCGATCACCATGCCGGACACGACCATCGCCCGCACGCCCAGCTTCGGGGTCAGCCGCCCGGTCACCGCGGCGCCGACGAAGACCGCACCGGCCAGCGGCAGCAGTCGTACACCGGTCTCCAGCGCGTCGTAGTTCAGCACGAACTGGAGGAACTGGGTGGAGTAGTAGATCGCGCCGAAGGTGCCGAAGAAGAAGAACAGCACCGCCAGCATCGAACCGCTGAAAGGCCGCAGCCGGAACTTGCGGACGTCCAGCATCGGATGCGGATGCCGCAGCTCCCAGGCCACGAACCCCACCATGCCGACCCCGGCGACCACGGCCGCGGCGATCGGGCCGGCACCCCAGCCGAAGTGCGGGCCCTCGATGGTCGCGTACACCAGCGAGCCGACGGAGACGATCGACAGCAGACCGCCGACGTAGTCGATCCGGCCCATGCCCGCCGCCTTGGACGGCGGGATCAGCGCGAGCGCGCCGACGACGGCGACGACCGCGATGGGGACGTTGATCAGGAAGGTCGAGCCCCACGCATGGTCCTGGAGCAGCCAGCCGGCGACCAGCGGACCGACGGCGATGGCCAGCCCCGAGGTGGCCGTCCAGGCCGTGATGGCCTTGGCCCGCTCACGCCGCGGGAAGATCGCGACCAGCAGCGACAGCGTGGCCGGCATGACGACCGCGGCACCGACACCCATGATCGCGCGGGCCGTGATGACCAGCGCGGTCTGATCCACCAGGCTGCCCATCACCGAACCGCCCGCGAAGACCAGCAGCCCGGTGACGAGCGCGCCACGGCGGCTGTACTTGTCGCCGATCGACCCCAGCACGAGCATCAGCGCCGCGTACGGGACCGTGTAGCCGTCGATGACCCACTGGAGGTCACTGCTGCTCAGGCCCAGGTCCGTGGTCATGTCCGGTGCGGCCACGATCAGTGAGGTGTTCGCCATGACCACGATCAACAGGCTCAGGCAGAGCACGATCAGCGCGGACCAGCGCTTGGCGTACGGCCCGGTCATCTTCTCGACGGGTGTGTTGACGGGGAAGGGCATGGGGGGCTCCTAAGGCGACGAGTTAATTGCCCGTTGATGTGCAGGCTAGTTTATTGCCCACTGGTGTGCAAATATTTCGATGACCCCGCTGCTCCGAGCCCAGAGGAGGCGAAGTGACCGGCCGACCGCCCCCGCGGGAACCAACCGAGGCGTGGCTCCGACGCCCGGCCTCGCCGAGATCGCCGAGATCGCCGAGATCGCCGACGCCACGAGTGCCCTGACACGCTCCGTCCTCACCTTGTGCGCGGTGGACGACCGCTTTCGCACCCTCATCGGACTCGCTGATCGGACTCAGTCACCGGGCTCACCCGCCGGCACCTCGTCGCCGCCCGGCTCGGTGAACTCCTCACCACCGCCCGGGACATGGCCGTCCCGTATCGGCCCCCTTGCCACCGTCGACACCGAAGGCCGGGCCGACGACGGCACCCGTGCCGCCGCCTCCCCGTCCTGATCGCCGCGGACGTCGAAGGCGACACCGCGGCCCCGACCGTCCGCCGCCCGCACACCACCCGGCAGACGAAGCCGCCTCCCACGAAGGAGAGTTGATGTACCGGCCCACGTACGAGGCCGGCGCGTCCTACGACACGACCGAAGCACCCCGCACCCGACGCCGACGGCGACCGGCCGCCACCACCATCGCCCTCGCCGCCCTGCTCACGCTGATCCTGGTCCCCACCACGGTCGACCGGCTCGTGACGGCACGGGTGGAGTCACGAACGGCGAAGGCGTTCCAGGAGGGCATGGACACCCCGGCGCGGCCCGAGGTCCACGTGCGCGGGTTCCCCGTCCTGACGCAGGTGGCCTCCGGCACCCTGCGGAGAGTGGACATCACCGCCCACGACATCCCCGCCGACGGGTCGGCCCGCCCGCTGCCACTGTCCGAACTCGACCTACGACTGGACGGGCTGACCAGGTCCGACGACGGCAGCGAGGCGCGGGCCCGCTCGGCGGCGGCGACCGCCCGGCTGTCCTACCCGGACGTGTCGGACGCCCTGGGTCTGGAGGTGTCCCAGGGCAAGGGGCCGGGCCGGATCAGCGCGGACATCCTGCTGCCTCTCGGCGGAGGAAAGATCACAGTGACAACGACCGTCTCGGCGGCGTCCGGCAACCGGATCGCGTTCGACGACTTCCGGGTCGAGGGCGGCGCACTGCCCGCCGTCGGGGAAGCGGTACTCGACAAGGTCTTCGAACAGCCGATCCAGCTGCGGAACCTCCCCGACGGCCTGAGCCTGCGCTCCGTGACCACCACCGCCACCGGCCTCGACGCCCGGTTCACGGGAAGGTCGGTCACCTTCCGCCCGGACGAAGCATTGTCGGACCAAAACCTGTGAGCGCAGACGGAAAGGCAGGAGGCCTATGGCGAGCCGGACGCTTCAGGCCCCCGGCCCAGCGCTGCCGCTACCGCTACCGCTGCCGCCGAGAGACCTCGCCGACCACGGCCCGGGCCCGGTCCTCCGGCACCCCCGCCGCGACGAGCGTCACGACGGCCGTCCGGGTCCCGTCGTCCTCCAGCGCCCCGGTGTTGACCTCTTCCAGCAGCGCGACCTGCATCGCCTCGAGCCCCGCGCTCAGCACGGCGGGCGGCAGCTGCGTGTGGAAGACACCGTCGCGCTGTCCGCGCGTCAGGATGGCGGTGACCTCGTCGCGGGCGGGGGCGAGGACCTCGGCGACACGCTCGTCGCCCAGATCACGCCGGGCCAGCGCCAGGAGCAGCCGGTAGCGGTCGCCCACCGGCCAGATCGTGTGCACGAAGTGCGCGAGCGCCCGCTCGGCCGGCTCCTGCGGCGCCGCCGCGACCGCCAGCGCGCCACGCAACGCCTCGGACGCCTCCTCCGCGAGCGCCTCCAACAACGCCGCCCGCCCGGGAAAGTGACCGAAGAGAGTCCGTCGTACAACGCCGGAGGCCCGCGCGATCTCCTCCAGGGTGACGTCCGGGTTCCGGCCGAGCTCCTGCCGGGCCGTGGCCAGAATGCGCGCCCGGTTGGACCGCGAATTACGCCGCTGCGGCTCGCGGGCCACGGAGTGGGTCACGGGAAACCTCGGGTGGTTCGGTACGGACGAACGGACGACGGGCGCCCATTGTGGCGGATCTTCGCCCCGGGGGCGACTCGGGCTCGACCCGGGTACGACCCGGATGCACCCCTGGTACGACCCGGATGTGCCCCTGCTACGACCCGGATGCCCCCCAACGAGGGCAGCGTCTCACCGGCAGCAGGCGTCCCACAGTCCGCCGCGTCCCACCGACAGCCGCCTCGCACCAACCGCCGCGTCCCACCGACCACCGCCTCGCACCGACCGCCGCGTCCCACCGACCACCGCCTCGCACCAACCGCCGCGTCCCACCGACCGCCGCCTCGCACCGACCGCCGCGTCCCACCGACAACACCCTCAGACCGACCGCCGGGTCCCACCGACAACACCCTCAGACCGACCGCCGTCTCAGACCGAGGCCGGTTCCCCCTGCCCCTGCCACGGCCGGGCCAGTCCGAGGAGGGCGAGTCCCGCCCCCGCGGCGGCGACCAGCATGATGAGGGCCATCGGCAGGGAGCTGTCCTCCCCGAACAGCCCCACCAGCGGTGAGGCGAGCGCTCCGAAGAGGAACTGGAGGCCGCCCAGCAGCGCGGACGCCGCTCCCGGCGCCATCCGCCCCACCGCCTGTCCGATGCTCATGCCGCTCGGAAACACCAGCCCTATGCCGGCGGCGGTCACGAACAGCGTGACCCACGTGCCCACGAGGCTCTCACCCAGGGACAGGACCACCAGAACCTGCCCCAGCGCGCCCGACAGCACCACACCGACACCGGCCGTGAGCAGCGTGTTCAGCCGCACGCCCCGCCCGGCGAGCCGGGAGAAGACCGCGCCGGCGAGCAGCATGCCGACCGCGTTGGTGGCGAAGATGAGGGAGTACGTCGTCGAGGAGACGCCGTGGAGGTTCTCGAAGACGAAGCTGGAACCGCTGATGTAGGAGAACAGGGCCGCCGCGACGAAGGCGACGACCAGGACGTACCCCATGAACGCCCGGCGGCCGAGCAGCGTTCCCATGGCACGGAACGTGTTCACGAACCCGCCGCTCTGACGCCGCTCGGGCGGCAGCGACTCCGGCACCCCGCGCACCACGGCGAACAGCAGCAGTCCGCCCAGCACGGCCAGCACGGCGAACACCGCGCGCCAGGCGGACACGCTCAGGATCACCCCGCCGAGCACCGGCGCGGCGATCGGCGCCACGCCCATGACCTGGGAGAGCACCGCGAAGTGGCGCGGCAGTTCGGCGCCGTGGAAGCGGTCGGTGAGGACGGCCCGGGCCAGCACCATGCCCGCCGCGCCGGCCACGCCCTGGAGAAAGCGGGCGCCGGTCAGCAGACCGACGTTCGGGGCGACGGCGCACACCAGGGAGAAGAGAACGAACCCGGCCGACCCGGATATCAGCAGCCGGCGCCGCCCGAGCCCGTCACTGAGCGGACCAATCAGCAACTGCCCGACGACCAGCCCGGCCAGGAACGCGGTCATCGTCAGCTGCACGGCCGAGCTGCTCGCGCCGAGCGCGTCCCCCATGGCCGGAAAGCCGGGGACGTACATGTCGGTCGCGAGCGGGGCGACCGCCGTCAGGGCACCGAGGACGGCGACAAGGCCGACGGCCGAACGCTCCCCCGGGGCTGGGGCTGGGGCGGTGGCGGTCGACACCGCGGCGGCACGGGAGGATGACGGAGGTACCATAAAAATAAAGATAACCAATAGTTCACCAGCTAACAAATAGCGAGCAGGTCAGAAGGCGAGCCGCATGCCCACCTCCCCCGCCTCCCCCACCGACGTCCGCGCCCAGTGGGCCGCGCACAACCCGGGCCTCGACACCTCCCCCATGGAAGTGGTCGGCCTGCTCAAGCGCGCCACGGGCCTGCTCGACCGCGCCGTCGAACCCCTCTACGCGGGCGCCCCCCTCACCGCCCCCGAGGTCGACACGCTCATCCCCCTGCGCCACGCCACCGACCCGGTCATCGCCCGCAGCCTCGCCGAACGCCTCGGCCTCTCCCGCGCGGGCGTCAGCAAGACCCTCGCCAAACTGGAGAAACGCGGCTTCATCACCCGCACCCCCAACCCCGCGGACCGCCGCGCCTCCCTGCTCACCATCACCGAGTCGGGCGCCAAGGCCGTCGACGACCTCTTCCCCCGCCAACTCGCCGCAGAGGTAGACCTGTTGGCGGGCCTCGGGGACGACCGGGAATGGGTCCTCAGGGCGTTGGGGCGGCTGGTGGAGACGATGGAGGGACAGGGGCGCCACGACTGAACCCACACGCCTGTCGGGCGGGGCGGGCGAGCCTCACCAGAACCGCCCGCTCCTTCACGCGCGTCCTGTTCTACGGTGCCATCAGTCACCTACGACCGGGGAGGAACCGTGCAGCAGCCGAAGGCGGCACTCGCCGAACGCATCGCCGAGCGGAGAAGCGGAGGCGACGACCCGCGTGCTCTGGTCGGCGAGATGCGACGCTCGGTCCTCCTGGTGCCGGTGGCCGACGGAGGTCTCTGGTCGGTGCGTTCGGGCGGGGTGCGGTGGATCTGCGGGTTCACCGACGAGGTAGCACTGGCCCGGTTCGCCCTGCATCACACGCGCGGTGACCAACCCATGGACTACGCGGCGCTGCTGGGCGCGCGCATCGTCGACGAGATCGTGCCCACGCTGGGCGAGCCCGCCGGTCTCGCCGTCGACATCGCCACCGAGGACGGGTCGATGTTCTTCCCGCCGGTCGTCGGCATCGTTCCGGACCCGGTCGCCGTCGACGCCGGCGCGGCGGGAGAGGGGCCGCGGTCATGAGCGGGGACGGACCGGACCTGCGGCTCGACAAGGCGTCCGTCGCCAAGTTCACCCAGGGCGTCGGCGCGACCATCGACCAGCTCGGTGAACTCGGCGGCGCCACCGGGTCGGTGCTGGGAAAGGGATTCTCGGAGCTGGCGATGACCGGTATGGAGGCCGGGCACCACGGCCTCGCGGTCGACTTCGAGGACTTCTGCGAGCGCTGGGAGTGGGGCGTGCGTGCCCTGGTGCACGACGCCGGCGCGCTCGCGAACCGCCTCGGCCTGGCGGCGGGCGCCCAGTGGGAGCACGACCAGTACGTCGCGGCCACGCTCAAGGTGGGCGCCAACTCCCTGTTCGGCGGGAACCCGCACGCCAGTGAGGAGGAGATCGCCCAGCAGGACTGGGGCGACATCTTCACGCCGGACTACCTGAACCCGGACTGGAGCGCCGAGTCGTTCGACAAGGCCGGTCAGGACATGGAGCAGACCTGGAAGGACACCGGCCGCACCGTTCTCACCGAGGGCCGTGGCGGTCAGCAGTCGCAGGTGCTCAACGACGCTCTCGGCATCTCCGACGACCAGTGGAACCAGGCGCTGGACGACACCTTCGGCCCTTCGCCGGAGGAACGCGCCCAGCAGGAGCAGCAGGCTGACTCCGGGGGGAACTGACGGTGGGCATCGGCGACTTCATCAGTGACATCACGCCCGACTCGGTCGAGGACGCGGTCGAGGACGGCGTCGAGTGGGTGGGCAACCGGGTCGAGGACGCGGGCGACTGGACCGCCGACCGGTTGGAGGACGTCGGCTGGGAGTCCGGCGCGGACTGGGTGCGTGAACAGTCCCGTTCGGTCGCCAACCGGTTGGGCGCCGAGGTCGACGAGATGGACCTCGGGCAGACCGAGGACAAGACCAAGCTGATCTACGGCAGCCCGAGCGAGATCACCTCCACCGCCACGAAGCTCCGCGCCTTCCAGTCGGCCTTCGACAACGCCGGCGACGGTCTCAAGGGCCTCGACTCGTCCCGGCTCAAGGGTGAGACGGCCGACGCGCTGCGCACCGCCGTGAGCACCCAGCCGCCCAAGTGGTACACCGCCGCCGACGCCTGCACGAAGGCGGTCGGCGCGCTGGAGGCGTTCGCCGGCACCGTCACCTGGGCGCAGGGACAGGCGCAGACGGCGATCGACAAGTGGAAGGAGGGTGTCAAGGCCTCCGAGGACGCCGCCGACGCCCACCGCAAGAAGGTCGACGACTACAACGGCGCCGTCGATCGCTACAACGCCCAGCCCGCGGACAAGCGCGACCCGGCCTCGCTGCCGCCGAAGCCCGCGGCGACGTTCGACGACCCCGGCAAGAAGCTGATGCAGGAGGCCCAGGACGTTCTGGCCGAGGCTCGCAAGCAGCGCAACTCGGCGGCGGAGACCGCGCGCACGGCGGTCCGCGCCGCCCGCGACATGGCCCCGCAGAAGCCGTCCTACGCCGAGCAGTTGGGCGACGGGATGCAGGAGCTCCAGCTCATGGGCGACCACGTCGGCGGCGGCGTCATCAAGGGCACGGCGGGGCTGCTGAACTTCGTGCGCAGCGTCAACCCCCTGGACCCGTACAACATCACGCACCCGGCCGAGTACGCCACGTCCCTCAACAGCCTGGCCGCCGGCCTTGTGGTGGCCGCCAACGACCCGGTCGGCACCGGCAAGCAGATGGTCGGCGACTTCATGAAGGACCCGGCCGAGGGCTTCGGCCGGCTGCTGCCCGACGTCGCGCTGACCGTGGCCACCGGGGGCGGCGGCGCCGCGGTGAAGGGCGTGCGCATCGCCGAGGAGGCGGCCGACGCCGCGCGGCTGCGCCGCCTGCTCGACGACGCCCCGGACGGGACCCACAGCCGACCGGACGGGGAGCGCCCCGCCGAGGGCACGGACCCGGTGGACCTCGCCACCGGCCGGATGTTCCTGCCCCAGACCGACCTGGAGATCCCGGGCATCCTGCCGCTGGTCTTCACCCGTCGCACCGAGTCCGGCACCGCCACCGGCCGCTTCCTGGGGCCCGCCTGGTCGTCCACCGTCGACGAACGTCTGGAGATCGACGCCGTCGGTGCCCTCCATGTCACCGCCGAGGGGCTTCTGGTGCCGTACCCGCACCCGGTCCCCGGCTTGCCCACCCGCCCGGAGACGGGCCGGGCCCGCACGCTGCTGGCCCGCGACACCGACGGCGGCTACACGGTCACCGCGCCCGACAGCGGCCTGACCTTCCACTTCACCGCCCCGTCCGGCGGCGAACCGGGGGGCGACGGCGTCGCCTGGCTGTCGGGCATCACCGAACGCAACGGCCACGCCGTCGACGTCGACCGGGGCGAGGACGGACTGCCGCTGGCCCTGGTCCACTCGGCGGGTCACCGGGTGAACCTGTCCGTCGCCGACGGCCTGGTCACCGGCCTGTCCCTGGCCGGCGGGGGCGAGGGCGGGGCGGATCTGCCCCTGCTGAACTACGGCTACCAGGACCGCGACCTCACCACGGTCACCAAGCCGTCGGGCGCCGTCACCACCTTCGTCTACGACGACCGCCGCCGCGTCATCGCCTGGACCGACTCCAACGGAAGCCGCTACGACTACGTCTACGACGACCGCGACCGCGTCGTGGCGGAGGGCGGCGAGGCCGGCCACGTCCAGATCACCCTGTCCTATACGGAACCGGATGCCGGGACCGGTCACCGCACGACGGTCCTGACCACCGCCGACGGGCGGGTCACCCGTCACCTGTACGGCGCCGGCTGTCGTCGGCTCGCTCTCACCGACCCGCTCGGCCACACCACCCGGTTCGGCTACGACACGCGCGGCAACCTCGTGACGCGCACCGACCCGCTGGGCCTCACCACCGCCTTCTCCTACGACGAGGAGGACCGGGTCGTCTCCGCAGTCCGCCCTGACGGCAGCGAACTGCGCACCGTGCGCGGTCCGTTCGGCCTGCCGGTGGAGGTCGTCGGCCCGGACGGCGCACGCATGGTCCACGCGTACGACGAACGCGGCAACCGCACGGCGGTCACCGACCAGGCCGGCGCCACCACCCGCTACACGTACGACCACACCGGCCGGCTCACCGCGATCACGGACCCTCTCGGATCCACCACACACGTGGCGTGCGACGCGGCGGGGCTGCCCGTGGAGGTGACCGACCCGGCCGGCGCCCTGACCCGCACGGAGCGGGACGCCCTCGGCAGACCTGTCCGCGTCACCGATCCGGCGGGCGGCGTCACCCGCCTGGAGTGGGACGCCGACGGGCAACTCGCCCGGCGCACCGGTCCCGACGGCGCCACCGAGTCGTGGACCTACGACGGCGAGGGCAACCTGCTCACCCGTACCGACCCGTCCGGTGGCGTCTCCCGCTTCGAGTACACCCACTTCGACCTGCCGGTCGCCCGCACCCGACCCGACGGCGCGCGCTACGAGTTCGAGCACGACGCCGCGCTGCGCCTCACCCGCGTCACGAACCCACAGGGGCTGGCCTGGACCTACGCGTACGACGCCGCCGACAACGTCGTCTCCGAGACCGACTTCGACGGCCGCACCCTCACCTACCGGATGGACGCCGCGGGCCGGCTGGCCGCCCGTGTCGACGCGCTCGGCGGGACCATCTCGTTCGAGCGCGACCGACTCGGCCAGGTGGTCGCCAAGGACGTCGACGGCCGGGTGACGACGTACGCCTACGACCGGGCCGGGCGCCTGCTGGAGGCAGCCGGACCGAACGGCGAACTCCGCTACCAGTACGACCGTCGCGGACTCACCAAGGCGGAACTGGTCGACGGCCGCGCCATCCTGTACGCCTACGACGCCCTGGGCCGCCGCACGCGCCGCACCACGCCCACCGGTCACGTCACCTCCTACTCCTACGGCGCCGATGGACTGCCCCACCAGCTGACCAGCGGCGGTCTCCGGATCGACTTCACGCACGACGCCGCCGGCCGGGAGCTCGCCCGCGTCTTCGGCGACGCGATCACCATGACCTCCGCCTGGGACGAGGCCGGACGGCTGTCCACGCAGCAGATCACCGCCGGGGGCCGCGACGTCAACAGCCGCGCCTACTCCTACCGCGCCGATGGTCAACTGACCTCCGTGGTGGACCGGCTGTCGGGCTCCCGCACCTTCGATCTCGACCGCGTGGGCCGAGTCACCGCCGTCCACGCCCAGGGATGGACGGAGCGGTACGCCTACGACGACGCCGGCAACCAGACCTCGGCGTCCTGGCCCTCCGGCCACCCCGGCCGCGAGGCCACCGGATCGCGCGCCTACACCGGCACCACCCTCACCCGCGCCGGAGACGTCCGCTTCGAGTACGACGCCCTCGGCCGGGTCGTCCTGCGGCAGAAGACCCGCCTCTCCCGCAAGCCGGACACCTGGCGCTGCACGTGGGACACGGAGAACCGCCTCACCTGCGTGACCACCCCCGACGGAACCCGGTGGAGGTACCGCTACGACCCGCTCGGCCGCCGCACCGCGAAACAGCGCCTGGCGGCCGACGGCGAGAGCGTGGTGGAGGAGGTCCGCTTCACCTGGGACGGCCTCACCCTGTGCGAACAGACGAGCCACCGGCCGGACGCCCCGAACACGGTCGCCCTCACCTGGGACCACCGTGACGTCGTCCCCCTGGCCCAGACCGAGCGCATCCTCACGGCCGACGACCGCCAGGAGGAGATCGACCGCCGGTTCTTCGCCATCGCCACGGACCTCGTCGGCACACCGACCGAACTCATCGACGAGACGGGCGACATCGCCTGGCGCACCCGGAGCACGCTCTGGGGCACCACGGCCTGGTCCCGTGACAGCAGTGCCTACACACCTCTCCGCTTTCCCGGCCAGTACTACGACCCCGAGACCGGCCTCCACCACAACTGCTTCCGCCACTACGACCCCGAGACCGGCCGCTACACCTCGCCGGACCCTCTCGGCCTGGCTCCCGCCCCGAATCCCCTCGCGTACGTGGACAACCCGCACAGCGGGTGCGACCCGCTGGGCCTCATGCCCAAGTACACGAGGGAGGAGCGGGCCCAGAAGCGGATCGACAAGATCGTGGACGGCATCGTCGACAGGGCGAACAACGCGGAGTTCAAGAAGCGTTTCGACTACCACGGGGACACCCGACACGCCTTCAGCGACGAACGGGTCATCGAGATCCTGAAGAACCCGGACGCCGTGTACCACTCGACGGGCCAGGCCGGGACATTCACCTTCAGACAGGGCGACGACATCGTCGTGATCGACGGTCCCGGCACCACCCAGGGCCAGGCCATCACGGCGTACGGACCGTCGGGCATCAAGGGCGGCTCCGGAGCCGAGGCGCTCGGCGGCAAACCCACGGACCCGGGTGCGCCGGTGACTGACGAGGCCATCGTGACAGGCAGGATCCCCGCCAAGGACGGCGGCTTCCAGCCTCCGGCAGTACGGATCAGATGAGGCAGTGATGACGACGAAACTGAAGTTCGACGGCGGCTGGTGCGCGACCGTGACGGACGAACCGCTCCCCCTCGTCCCCCGGCTCCTGGGTACTTTCGTGATCCTTTCCCCCTATGCGGACAGGGTGGAACGAGAGAAGTTCCTCGCGGACACGTTCGGCAGCCAGGACTGGCTGTGGGACGTCCCTGACGTTTTCCGCTTCGACCCGATCGGCCGACAGCTGGTCGGGGCTGAATTCCGGATGCCGGAAGAGTCGGCGTCAGCCGAGAACTCCGCCCGCCTTCCCCTCACACCCGCGGTACGGCCGGGCGGGCTCCGCGCGGACGAGGTCAAGAACTTCCGGCATGAGATGTGCACGGTGCTGTGCCGCTCCCCCGGCGATGCCGTGCTGACCTGTCTGCGCGACCTCGACGTCCTCGACGAGCCGCTGGACGCCCGCATCGGCATCGCCCCCGACGTGGCGCTCCTCGTCCAGCAGGGCGCGGTCGTCGGCTGGAGCCTGACCGACCCGGTCCGGTACCTGACCCCCGGGCTCGCCGCCCCTGCCCCCGACCTGCCCTCGCCCGCCACCCGCCACCTGTTCACCGAATGCCTGGACCTGATCACCACGCCGCTGATCGAGGACGTGATGGACGGCGAACCGCCCGCCCTGGCCCGCCTCCGGGCCGCCGACGAGTCCCTGCGCAACCAGCACGAGGACCGGCACCGGGCAGACGCGCTGCTCGCGCTGATCAACACGTTGGTCGAGGACTACGGGAACTGGTGACGGCCGGGCGGCTACCCGGCCCCGGCAGAGCAGATCCGATGAGATGGCACTCACCGTGAACTCACCATCGACGACGACTGGTACGCGACGGTGACGGACGATCCGTCGCGTCTGGCGCCACGCTTCGACCTCCGGAACTTCAGCCCGCAGGTGGCCACGGAGCTCTGCCATGCCCCCCGGAGACACCGTGCTCACCTGCCTACACGACCTCGACGTCCTCGACGAGCCCCCTGCGCAACCAGCCCGAGGACCTCCACCGCACCGACTCGCTGCTCGCGCTGATCGCCGACCGGGTCGAGGGCTACGGGAACGGTGAGCGACGGCCGGCCGGAAACCCCTTGAAGGCCGGCGAGGAGGTCGTGCCCGCAGTGCTTTGCAACGCCGGGCCGCGACGCCCTGATCCGACCCTTCCCCTCCCCCGCCGGGCGTGGTCTCAGCGACCGATATAGAGGAATCGCACGTAGGACGCGTACGACAGCCCGCGGTGTCGGAGTCTGGCGGCTTCCATGGAAGCGCTCAGTCTCCCGTGGAGTGCGCTGTTCTGCTGGAGTGCGACGGTACGCCGGCCGAACTCCTGCCGCTGTTGCCGGGCCCGGTCGCCTGCAAGCGTGTTCTCCCGGGCGAGCCGCTCCTTGCCGTCCTCCAGATGCTTCCGCGCCTGCTCACGCGAGGCCTCGATCTCGGACTCCACAGCCTTGCGTTGGAGGGCTAGCTGGGCCCGGCGGTGCGTGATGCCCTGCTCGATCTGCTGTCGTTCCGCCGCGCTGAGAGCGCTCGGCTGCCGAGCGACGGCGGATGCGAACAAGTCCTTACGCCAGACGTCGAGAGCGATGGCCTTGGCCTCGCCGATTCCCTGAACGTTGATGGCTCGGCCGCTGGTCAACACCAGTACGGCGCCGGTGCTGTTGTAGGAGTTGTTCTGCACGGAGCGGTAGCCCTTGAAATCAGCTGCCGACCGGATGCCCGCCGCGGCGAGACGAGCGGCAAGTTTCGGCCCGATGCCGTGCGGCGGAGACTGGGAGATCAGCCGACGACCGAGCTGATCCCGGACGTACGCGGCCTGTTTGTCGGCAAGCGCTTTGGCCAAGGCTTTGCGGAGGTCCTCCGAGAGCCCGTCGATCTTCTTGTCGATGTCACGCTGCTTGCGGACCTTGCGCTTCTCGGCCTCCTTGAGCGCGGCGTGGTACCGGGCTGTGAGCCTGTTCTGTTCCTGCGGGTAGGCAGTGGTCCGTTTCGTCTCCGCCGCGTCGAACTTCGCCTTGTCCTTGCGCAGCTTCTCGGCTGCCTTGACGGGGTCGTCAAGCTGGGCCAGTTCGTCCGTCAGTCTGCCCAGGACGGCCCGTGACCGAGCCCTCTCCACCCGGCGGCTCCGTGCGAAGGCGGTGATCACGGCGGCGACGATGACAGGTACTCCGGATCCGATCAGGGGGGTCGGGAAACCCGCGACGATCACCAAGGCCGTCGCGGCCAACAACAGCGGCCAGAGTGCGGCCGTGACGACGTCCAACGGCGTCCGGATGTGGAAGCCGTCCGGTGAAGTGGCGGAGAGCGCGGCCTGCGGGGGAACGTGCCCGGTCATCCAGTCGGGCAGTCCCCCCGTACCCGAATGGGTCGTCGTGGGGGGAGCCGATGCCGAAGTGGTCGTCGTCGCGGCGGCCCGCTGCTTGGGGATCGCGTGGGCGAGCGGGGGCAGCACGTCCAGTGGCTGGAAGGCCAAGGACTTCACCTGGTCAGCGAGGCCTCTCACCGTCGGGTCTGGATGGGTGAGTAGCGTCTGGAGCCCTGTGGAGCCGCCCGGACTCTTGAAGTCTTCCTCCGTGAGCAGCAGAAACTCACCGCTGGGTTCGTGCAGCCGATGCCACAGAGCGGGGTCGGCGGCGGTTGCCTTGAGCGACATGAAGATGACCCAGGCGGAGAACCGGTCCAACGCCGCCCCGAAGTCATCGTTTCCGCGCATGGGCGACTGGTAGTTGCGGTGGCCCCGCTCGGTTCCACCGAGGCCTGCCAGCGCCGGCACGTACATCCCGTCGTAGTCGACGAGGCGCAGGGTGTCGTCGCTTGCGACAAGCAGGTTGCCGTGCTGGAGGTCGCCATGGGCGATCTCGTGTTCCGACAGATCGCGGGTCAGCGCCTCGAACCTGTCGGCCAGACGGTCGACGGCGAACCGGTCGGTGTGGTTGTCGTCGAGCCAGGAGGACAGGGTGACGGCCTCGATCCACTCCATCTTCAGGACCGGGTAGCGCTCCTGGCCGACGCCGATCGCGTCAGGAAGGTACTCGAAGCCGAGGTTCCACGGCTGGGAGAGCTCGGCCGGGTCAAGCTGCGCAAGTCTTCTACTGATGGCCTGGTAGCGAAGTTCCTGATCAGGGACGTGACGGGTAAAGCATTTGACCGCGTACCGCCGACCCGACGCGGCCGAGGTCAGCGAGAACACGCTCGCGAAGGCGCCGGAGATGGCGCGGGGCAGGCCGAGTTTGGTCAGTTCCGGCCTTGCACCCTTGAGTTCGGGGTGCTCGAAACACAGCTGTGTGTGCTGCAAGGCCTCGGCGTAGGCGGCACCACTGGGGAACTGCCTCTGCTGACCGGTGGGCGAGCCCACGTTCACCGTCCTTCGAAATCGATCCGTACGACGGCCACGTCGTCGTTACGTAACTCTTTGCGGTCCCGGAGACCGTTCAGCCAGTCCACGAACCCGCCCAGGTCGTCGGGCCCGGAGAATTCCAGCAGCTGGCGTACGGCGGTGTCCTGGTCGGGAGCCGACAGGAACCACGCGGCCAGTGCGTCGGTCATCAGGAGCAGCCGGTCGCCGGGCCGACACCGGCCTTCGGTGAACCGAGTACGGCAGGCCAACAGCGCCACATCGTGGTTACGGCTACCGAAGAGGTCGGGGGCTGTGCCGAACTCGTCGGCAGTACCCACCGGGAAGGCCTGTACCAGCCGGTCGTCGTGCAGATGGAACAGACAGCTGTCCCCCAGGGCGGCGGCCCGCCAGCGCCACGCCGGTTCAGACGCGTCGGAGTCGGGGCTCGAGCCAGGACCGGGGTCCGGGTCGACGCGCACAGTGAGCAGCGTTGCGTAGGCGCCTTCGGCGAGCTTGGTGTGCTCGTACCACTTCAACGGGCGCCCTTCCGCAATGCGCGCCTGCGTGTACTGCACAAGCCAGGGATCCCACTGAGCCACCGCCGAAGACGCGAACTCCTCGAAGGCGGTACCGCCGGACAGTAGGTCCGGACGCTCCATGGCGTATTCGGCCGCCGCGCGGGACAGGAGCCGGGCCCAATCCTTGGCCAGGGCACTCTCCGTGGCCCCGTCACAGACGCCCGCGGCGAGCGGTTCTCGCAGCATGTAGTCGTGCGAGTGATGGGGGAGCACAACGACGGCATCCTCACATTCCGCCTCCGTGCTCCCGTACTTGGGGGCTACGAGGTGCGTGACGTACACGCAGGAAGGTGGAGCCGTCACCGCAGCTCGGTGGCGCGGGTGCCGATGTCGAGGAACTGCACGACCGTGGTGATGTCGGCGTTGTAGACGAAGCCGCGGGTGGTCTCGCTGACCCGCTGGCCCTGCGATGCGGCGTACGAACGCATATGACTCGGCAGAGGGCTGGACATGGAGAAGAGTGTGCGGGCGTAGCTGTCGGGGAGACCGTCCGCGCTGTCGGGGAAGGCGGTGGGTGTTCCACCGGCCGCGGAGACGTGCAGGTTGAACAGCAGCGCCGCACCGTCGGCCGTGGCGTGCGAGGTGATGGCCTCGGCGGCCGCGGTCGGGTCGCCATCGGTCGACTCCCCGTCCGTCAAGTTGATGACGATGGGCGGGAAACCGGCCGGGTAGCGCTCGGTCCAGCCGGCGACGAGACTCTCGGCGTACTGAAGAGCGCGGTTCATCGGGGTTCCGCCGTGGGCAACCGGGTCCATCCACAGCGGGAAGTTGACCACGGTCTCGACCAGACCACCGGCGCCGTCGGGCACCTTCTTGCTTCGCTCGTCGACGCGGGCCGGATTGTCCGCCACCTCGCTGAGGGGAACGATGTCCCGTCCGGCGAGCGAGCCGGCGAACGCCGAGCCGACGGTGGCGCCGTATCCGACGACCGCGACGTGGAAGTAGTCGCGTACGCCCTCTTCCTTCGCGCACTTGACCGAGAGTTCGGTGAGGAGCCGGTTGATGGCGTCGGCAACAACATCAGCCTTCTGCTGAGGAACTTCACCGCCGATGGGATCGCTCATGGAGGTCGACTGGTCGACGAGGAAAATGATGCTCGTCGGATTGCTGCGGCTGATCTCTGCCGTATACGGCACGTTGGGCTCCTGCCGGACTGTGAAGAAGTCGGTCGTCGGAGGCGCTCGTACGACATGCAGACGTTCGGTCACCAGCGCGCACGCCGAGTCACCGAGATCCCCCGATCGCATGGTAGTGCGAGGACGTTGACGTAGGGGCGGACCTACTCAAAGTGCCCTCGACAAGATCCTGTGCTTCGGCCTCCTTTCGCCGTCAGGCGTGCCTCCGGGCGGTGTCAGCAGTTCGTCCGACGAGCCGGACAACTCGTCGACTCGAAAAGCCCATCGGCCGCCGATGAGGCCGAGATTGCAGCGGCCAGGCGGTCGGCCCGGTCACTGTCCTCGCTCCGGTATCTGCGCTTCGCCCTCATCGGCCGCTGAGCCGCCCCGTCACGCGTTCCGTCCGACCGGCCCACACGTGCCAGGCAGGCAGTCGCACGCCGTTCGGCAGGAGGGCTGCGTGGCTGAGGGCGAGCCTCAGATGGCGAGCGACCTCCACATCGGCGGGCGCCCCGTGGTCCAACTGAACCTGGGCCTCACCCGTACCCCGGCGGACGTCGAAGTCGCAGGCATAGCCGTCGGTCGTGACGTTCCGGTCGAGCAGGACTCCGGAGATCTCGTCCGTCAGCAGGAGTTGAAGCCGGTCACCGACAAGCTCGTGCTGCTGTCCGGATTCCGGGCCGGGCGAAGACAGCGAGGCCTTGGCCTCGGCGGCGTCCAACAGCGCATGCGGCATCCCCGCACGGGCCGACCAGAAGTCACGGTCGCCGAACACGATGAGATGCGAACGAGCGCGGGTGATGGCCACGTTCCATAGATTGACCTCGCGGCAGAGCCAGTTGACCGCGCTGGGGCGCATTCGCGCGCCCGCGACGAGTGACAACAGGATCACGTCCTGCTGTCCTCCCTGGAAGGTGTGCACCGTACCGACCCGTACGCGCGACTCGTGCTTCCAGCGCTCGGCGATCAGGTCTTTCTGAGCGCGGAAGGGGGTGACGACCCCTACCGTCGAGCCCTCAGGCAGCCGCTTCAGCAGTCGCTCCACCGAAAGGTGGACGCGCTCCGCCTCCTCCTGGTTCACCCACGACCCGTTGCCGCCTCTGCGCGCTGTTCCCACCACATCGAGCCACTGAACCGCGTCGACTCCGTCGAGGCGTCGTAACGACCGGGGTTCGGTGAGGACGGTCAGCCGGCCGCCGTAGCAATGGCGGTTGGAGATGCCGACGATGTCCGGGTGACAACGGAAGTGCTCGTCCAGCAGCAGGGTCTTTCCTGCTGCTTGGGCAGCCGCATGGAACGAAGAGTAGCGGCGGTGTTCAAGCCGGTGCTCATCCAGCCAGCTCGCCCGCAGCCCCGCCCCACGGTGTGCCTCGGCCTCCTGCCGGGGCTGAAGTGTGGTGATGTGCTGCAACTGCATGGGGTCACCGATCACCAGAGCCCGCCGTGCGCGAAAGAGCAGGGGCAGCACATCCGGCGTGGAGCACTGGCTCGCCTCGTCGACGATGACCAGGTCGAAGAGGGCGGCCCGGTCCCGGAAGCGCCGGGGGGACCTTGCGGTGACGGCCCAGCCCGACACCTGCGGCATGATCCGCTCCAAGGACGACCACTGCCGCGGTGATCGTGACTTCACGGCTTCGATGCGATCGTGGATGGCAGCACGCGCGGTCGTCGCCTGCTCCGCCACCAGAGCTTGCAGCAGAGCTGCCGCCGTGTCCCGGACCCCTCGATCGGTCTCCCGACGCGCCGCCAGGAGCTGGCGGTCGTCCGCTACCGCGTCGGCTTCGGTGCTTTTCTGCCGCCAGGCGGCCTCGGCCTCCGCGAAGGACACCAGGCCGGCGAACTCCGGACGCCCTGCGGCCTGTACGGACAGCGGGGCGAGACCTCGTAGGCACCGGCTTCGCAGCCACCCGCCGAAGATCCCGAGGCGCACCGCCATGCGAGCCCGGCGCAGCCACCGGCCGAGAGACACATCGTCGCCCAGGGCCGTAGCGAGCGCCTGCGGGTCACCGTGACGTTGTTCGGCGTAGGAGAAGCGCAGTCGGCCGAGGTCTGCCAGTTCCCGCTCTCTCCCGGCGACCTGCGCGAGTTGACGACGCAGTGCCTCCTGCTCCCGGAGATGGTTCCGCAGCTCGCCTCGGTGTGTCTGGGAAGACTGGTGGGGCCGGACGCTACGCGTCAGCCGCTCCAGCGTCCGCAGCTCTTCCTCGACTGCGGCCTGGTTGCCCGTGCGTACGAGCAGGCCCGGCGCCAGGTCTTCGCAGCGCTCCCAGACCTCGTCCACCGCCTTGTTGTTGGTCGATGCGACGAGCACGGTCTGGCCGGCCGCTCTGGCGGTGGCGACCGCGTTGACGATGAGCTGGCTCTTCCCGGTGCCGGGCGGTCCGGTGGCGACGGTGAGCCTACGGACCATGGCAGCCCGGATGACCGCCTCCTGTCCTTCGTTCAGTTCCAATGGAGCGACGACCTGCACCTCCTGCTCGGCGCTCTCGTCCGCTTCTGAGTCCGCACACCCGGTGAACGCCCCGAGCGCGGTTTCGGCGAATTGCCGGACATTCTTCTGAAGCGTCTTGTAGTCCTTCATCAGCTGTGCGGTCGCCGCCGAGTCCGACCGTGCGGCGAAGACGACCGCCACATTGCGGGCGCCTTCGTGCGCGGCATACAGCGAGCTGCCGTCGCCGAGTGATCCGGGATCGAGGTGCTCCGTGTCGGGCAGCCCCAGCTCGTGCAGCAGACTGCGCAGGTCGCGGACCATGTCCTCCCGGAAGCCCGGCCGCCAGTTGGGCTGGTAGGCGGCGAGCAGTTCCTTGCCTTCGTCTTTGCCCAACCGATCTAGGACGAGCTTGGGATGCAGGACGATCGGCCCTGTGGGTGTCACCACACTGTGGCCCTGCGGGCCGCGTTCGACTTCGATCTGACGCATGGCAAGTGGTGCGCACACCTGCCGCTTGCCGTCATAGAGGACGGCAACGGGGTACCCGTACCAGAGGTCGGCGCCGTCCTGGTGGGCGCGCTCGGCAAGGTCCACGACGCGTTCCGGCGCTTGGACCGTGGCCTCCGTGCCGGAGAGCAGGACTTCCTCCCCTGCCGGCCAGACCACGCGCGGCGGATCGCTGCCCACCAGCGGCAGCAGTTCGTCGGTGGAGTTCTCCGCTTCCAGACAGTGCTGGTAGTACGTCAGCAGCCCCGCCCAGTCGGTGTCGGTGAAAGCGGAATCGTCATGTACTGCCCGGGTGGCCTTGACCCGTGCCGGTGTCACCTCTCCGGTGCCGTCGGTGACCGCGGTGAGCCCGGCGGGCAGCGGCTTGAGAGCGGGGATCTGACGGCCGGTGGAGGCATCGGCGAGATAGATGTCGCCGGTCACCTGAAGACTGGACTGGGTCGGCGTCTGTCGGCGTCCGTCAGGTGCTTTTCGCAGGTCACGGCTGATGTACCGGAACAGGTCGTTCGCCGAGACGTGCCCGTCACCGTCCAGGTCCGCTTGTCCCGAGTGCAGACCTTCGACGATCGCTCTGGTGAACTGTGAGGGCTGGTCCGCATCGGTGGTGAAGGCCTGTTCCCAGTGCTGCGACGCGGTGATGACGTGCACGCCGCTGGCCTCGACCACAGGTGAGGTGGCCGCGTGTGAGGCTCCCTTGCTGCGAAAGCCCTGCACCGCGCTGCCGCTGAAACAGCAGTCGAGCAGCAGGACTTTGCGCCGAGCGGCGCACTTCTCCAACTGGTCGGTCACGTAGGAGGCTTCGAGCGCGGTCTGCTGGAGCCGGTCGGCCTCGGTGTCCGTGGTGACGTAGTAGAGCTGACCGTCTTCACGGTCGTAGGCTCCATGACCACTGATATAGAGCACGACCAGTTCGTCCGGCTCGCGGTCCCTGAGGAACTTTTCGACGGCCTGCTTGATCGCCGCCTTCGACGAGTCCTCGACCCGTACACACTTCTCGTACCTGCCGACCGCCGGCATCTCCAGGACCTGGCTCAAGTAGTGAACGTCTGCGCGCACGGAGGACAGGGCGGGGAAGTTCACGTCCTCATAGACGGCGGTGCCCACGAGTAAGGCATGTTTGCGGCTCATCGTTCGCCTCCCGGGCCGGCGCCCGGCTTGTCGCCCGTGCCGTTCTGGCCGTCCCGCAGTGCCTTCACCTCACGCCCGGACACTCCGCCCTGGAACTCCGTGACCGTCCCGTCGGCATGCACAACGCGCACCTTGCGGCTCTTACGCACCTCGACCCACGCCTTGATGGCTGTCCTCGCCAGCGCGAGGGTGCCTGTGGAGAGGACGAGCACGACCTCCGGGGTCAGCAGCTCCGCCCCTTTCGCGCCCTCCGTGGCGCGCGGCGCTTCAGGCGGGGCGAAGCTCACCTGGGCGCCGTCCAGACCTCGCAGAACCTCACGGAGCTCTCTCGCTTCGAGCTCCGCATGCCGCGGGTCGGCGCCGAACACCTGGATCCGCGCGGACTCGATCTCGTCGGACATGTTTCCCCCTCGTGCCGCCAACTCGCCTGCTGTATAGATGAGTTGGAGGAGTAACTGATGCACCGTCACCCTAGTGTGTGTCTCGCCGCCACGATCTGGGCACCCAGCGCCTGCGTCGTGCGTCCTCGTCCGGAACCCGAAGAATTCTGTACAGCGGTTCGCCCAGGTTCGCCCACCGCTCCAGCGCGTCCCGGTCCACCAGGCGGATCCCGTAGCGTGGGCCACTGGCCCTCGCGGCCGCCGTAAAGCCTCCGGTGGTGACGATCACCGCGAACTGGGCACCGTGGTCGTGGCGGTACGTGCCGTTGACCCGCTGCACGTCCTGGTCCCCGACCCTTCGGTCCGGTCGCAGCCGCTTGCACTGCACGACGACCCGCCGTCGCGAGCGGTCGACGACGAGTACGTCGGCGCCCTTGTCCCCCGCTCTGCCCACGTGCTCCGCGGTCAGTCCGTCCCGGCGCAGCAGGGAGCAGACCGCCAGCTCGAACGCCCGGGGGTCAAGGGCGTCGAGATGCGCCAGCGAATACCGCACGGGCCCCGCGGCGAGCACCGAGCGGTCGGTCCATCTCTGTAGGGCCAGCCGCCCCGGCTTCAGACCCAGTCCCGCTGCCACCACGGTCAGCGTGATGCCCGTCAACACCGGCCACTGCTCGGCCGCCTGCCACAGACCACTGACCCCGGCGAAGGCGCCCAGGCCCCACACCCACCAGGGAACCGCAGCCCACCCTCCTTGGCTCCGCCTGCGCCGCATCAGGCGGCCGGGCCGAAGAGCGCCCACATGCCACAGGCCAGCCCGAACAGCGCGAGACCCGCCAGGTCGGTGATCGTGATCAGGGTGAAGCTATGGTCCCGGCAACGCGCGAACAGCCCCCTGCGTCTGCGGCGACATGGCCGGTGGTAGGCCGTCGGGCCCCCGCAACGCGACACCAGCGCGGTACCGCCGACCACCAGTAATGCAACGACGAGCAGCATCGGATCCCCCGTTCCCCGACCAAGCCTCCATGAGTAGCGGCAAAGCCTCGGCCTCGACCAGTGCATCTTCGGCCGAACCAGCGGAAATGGTGGCGCGTTGGAGCACTGCCAACCTTCCGTGCTCGTATGTCCCTTGCGCGCGCCCCGGGCCGAAGGTTGCGGCTTGACGCTCGCCCACTGGACGCACCCGCCAGGATGAGATCGGCGCCCGTGCATCAGGCGGAGGGCTACGAGGCTGCGCCACGCCGTCCGGCAGCCAAGCTCTGTACCGGCTATGGAGCAGGCGTGCCGCCACTCGACCGACGAGAGGAAGGGCTACGAGGGCAGTTGTCGCACGTGATTGTCGTCTGTCACCTCGTACAGGTCGATGCGCAGCAGTCGTCGTACCTGTGACGGAACACGCTTGGCGGACCCGACCGATGAGGTCGGGACGACCAGCGCATATCGAGTATCCGGATGTTCGCTGGTCATACGGCGCAGGAGCTGGCCATAGGCGATGTCGGCGTCGGTGCCCTTCTCACTGGTCCGTCCCTTGACTTCGCCCACGAGGCGCTCGCTCCGGCGCACCGCTTCGATGTCCGTCCAACGGTCGGTCGGAGTCACCGGGGTCCAGCCTTCGGTCAGCAGCCAGGTCCGGAAGGCATCCGTGACCCGGTCCTCGTCGCTGTCGCGCGCGAGGATCCTCCTGAGTGCCACGAAGTCGGCCGCCGCGTTTCGGTACAGGCGACCGCGGCTGTCCGCGTCGAGGTCGGCGGGGCGGACGACCACCAGTCGCAGCCCGTGGGCGGGGATCTCGGTGTCGCGCCGGGCGTCGTACAAGGCCCGCTGCTCACCTCGATGGACACCGCTGACAGTCAGCCGGTCCGGCTTGTCGAAGTGCGCCACAGGTCTGTCATGCTGCAACTCCCTGTACTCGACGACCAGTTGATGCCCCGGCCAGTAGGCATCAACGGGCAGCCTGGCTCGTCGGCCCCTCGTGTCGAGGTCTCCCAGAAGCCAGTCGAACTTGTGCTGGGTCAGGGCTGTCTCGCCCAGTACCTCATTGCACAGATCAATGACGAACGCCTCGTCGCTGTCGTCTCTCTTCCTCATGGCCGGGCATCATGCCAGCTCCGCCTCTCCCCAAGAAAGCACCTCCAGACTGCGCTGCTGCCGGGCACGTTTGAGGTCGTTTGAGAGTCCGTTCCTCCCAGTACCATCTCCACGCGGTCCACGGCACAACAGAAGCAGCTCAAGGTCCGCCGAAAGCGCGATGGTCAGACCGTGATATCCAAACCAAGCCTCCGACAGAGGCGCTCGATTCGGTAGACGTCCCTGTCCTCCACACCGAATTCCTGTCTCAGCCGCTCCAGTGTCCATCGGTACAACTCAGCATCGCTGCATGCATTGTGTACGTCACAGTCCTGGAAATGAGTCCGTCATCCGGCATGTTCACGGACGACTCGGCCGTTTCATCAGGCACAGCTGGCACTGTAGCCGCGCGGTGTCGAGCTTGGGTGGGAAACAGCCGTTTCCCACCGGCTCAGACCGCATCACGCCCCTCTGCGACTCGTGCGTGACCCGAGGAGGAGTACTGGAGCCGACAGCTCGTAAGCGCACTGCCCAGCGCGGCGACTGGGCCACAGCTCCCTGCGAAGGTCAGAGTTTTTCGGCTACCACCCGAGCATGGCCGGCGGTGAGCGGTTCGACGTCTCCTACGTCAGAGGTCAGAATTGTCACGCGTCCCGGCTGCGCCAGGGCAGTCGCACACAGCACGGCGTCAAAAGCGTACTTGCGCCCATGCAGCCCTGACCCTCGCAAGAGAGCTGCCGCAGACTGGGCGACAGTCTGGATGGCCGACTCCACGCGAAGACGGGAAAGACTCCACTTCAGCGCGGCATCATTCATCCTTGGGTGGTTCACCTCGACCAGTACAGCGGCCGAGGTGATCACTGGAACATCCGCGTCGCGGACTGCCGCCGATCACTCGTGGATCCCCCGATCCCGCTGCACGGCCTTCGCCAGCTCTTCGCTGTCCAAGACCAAGGCGCTGCTCACGCAGCGGCTCCGGACTCTCACGCAGAACCGATGAGCTTGGCCCGTCTGGCCGCCACCGCATCTGGATCGGCCGGACCGTGAACAGAGATCGTCACGTAGTCCGGCCAGTCACCGAGGCACCACAGTCACGACCGACGGCCTGATACTCCATGAGAAAGAGCGTCAGAATCCAGAACGCACCATCGGTACCACTTGTCATACGCCACAAAACCGCAGGTCAACCGGTTCCCGAGGGCATCAAGACCACCACGTGGTGGAGCGCCGAAAACGCTTGAAGCGTCCCTTCAACCCAAGAAACCCCAGGTCAGCCGTCTTTCTTCACCGGCTCCAGAATCGCCACGCACTCCACATGATGCGTCATCGGAAAGATGTGGGCCTGGGCGAGTCTCGGAAAAGACCAGGTCAGAGCCGGTTTCTCGGCTCATTGTCCCGCGTGCGGGCGCCCAGAGCGTCAAACGAGCGTCATGGCCAACAGTCCATCCCGTTTCTTCGGACGGAACAGGCTGCCACGACCAGCTCACCTGCAAGAGCCCGCTCCCGCTCACTCCCGACGTAGGCTCGCACATCATCCGCGCCACTTCTCCGGCAGCCATGATGGAGGCGTGCCTTCCAGCTCACAGCACCCCACGCCCACGCCGAGCGACCTCTCGGGTGCGGTCGCCGAGGACCTGGCGCTGTACCGGGAGAAGTTCCGGCGGCGTCTGCCGAAGTCACTGGACGAGTTGCGCGGCCCGACCCAGGGTGTCGTGGAGCTACCGCTGCACATGGCCTGGTCAGGGATGACCTCGTACGACCTGGGCAAGCCTCGCCAGCGCATGGGCCTGTACCGCACTGTCCCGCACGAGGGCCTGCGCGACGATCTACCCCTCTACCTCAACGAGGATCTGCTCCTCCAGATGTGGCTTGTGCTGCGCACCCTCGTCGGTCGCACCGTGCGCACCGTGTGGGAGGACGCCTTCCCCCACCTCGCCTCCCGCACCCACCCGGGCAGCCGCGTGACGGACGTGCCGGAGCTGCACACGCGGCTCCTAGCGGATGTGATCGCAGTCGGTTCCCCTAATTCGCTGGTCCTCACCGGCGGATACGCCGTGCGAGCACACCGCCTCGTGAACCGCCCCAGCCAGGACCTCGACGTCGCCAGCGAGAACCCGGCGCCCGTGGCCGACATCGCCGCCACACTCCGCGCCGGCCTGGAAGCCCGCGGCTGGAACGTGCACGCGCTGGAGACCGCCCCGCTGTCCGCCCGCTTCACCGTCACCGACCCGGCCACCGGGCAGGAATGCGAGGTCGACATCCTCAAGGAGATCTTCTGGCGCCGGTCACCCAAAGCCGGTACGGGCCCGTCCTCGCGGAGGAGGACGTGATCGGGACCAAGGTCCGCGCCCTCGCCGACCGCGGAGCGCCCCGCGACCTGATCGACGTGTTCGCGGCCTCCCGCCGCTGGAGCAATACCGAGCTCGAGGAATTCGGCCGCCCGCCACGCGCGTGGCCGCTTCGAGCGCGAAGACCTGCAGGCGAACCTCACGGGCGCCGAGTGGACCGACGACGAAGCCTTCACTGCCTACGGCCTGGACGAGGCCACCATCAGCGCTCTCCGCACATGGGCCTTGGAGCGGGCCGAAGACCTCGCCACCCAGCTCCATGAAGAGGCCGGTGACCCGGACATCGACTGATCGCGTCCGGACGAGATCACAGCTGCAAACGAGGTCGTGAGCTTGTCACACGGAGCATGCCGGGCAAGCTTCGGCCCCATCGGGGACCGGTGACCATTTGGGGTCGTCCCTCGTGCGCCCCTTCGAACTGGCCTCCAGGGTCTCGGCCGTAGGGAAGGCGGCGCGAACAGGGCAGCGCGCCGCCGGGATACGTACGCCGGGCCCGGCGTCAGCCGGACGCGTGGCCCGTCATAGGACGGCCCTCGCCGGGATGTACCTCGCCGTGTCTGGTCGGTTATCGGCAAGGCGACCGGCCGCCCGGACATGCGGGCGGCCGGACCGGTGTCACGCACCGTCACAAGCGGAGCGCCACGCACTGGCGCAACAGCGGTTCCAGGCGCAATTGGGTGTCCTACACGTCTGTCAGCGTGTCCCAACACGGCGAGGGACCCCCGCGACGTGGCCTGCCGCGCTTCCTCGCCATCCGCACCAGTGACCTGCCCAACGCCCGCAAGGACGTCCTGGAGCAGATGATCAAAACCCGGGTGCCCATCACGATGGCCGCAGTCGCGCGGACCGCGGACGTCTCGCGCACGTTCCTCTACGAGCACGCCGACGCCCGCACTCTGAGCGATGAGGCGATGAGCCAGGCCGTCGGCAGGCGTGTCCAGGACCGCCAGGCCGCGCAGGACGAACTCGAAGCGTCCTGGCGCGAACGGGCCCTGAACACCGAGGCCGCCCTGAAGACCGCCCACGCCGAGATCCTCGCCCAGCGCGAGCAGATCGCTGAGCTTCTCGGCCAGGTCCGGGACCTGCGGAGCGAATGGTCGCAGGAAGACATCACCCGGATCATCACCGAGAACGGGAACCTGAAGAGGCGGGTCCGCGAGCTCACGGCGGAGAGCAAGTCCCTCACCGGGAAGCTGTCCGCCGCCCGAGACAACGTCCGCTTCGCCGACAAACGAATCGCCGACCTCGAAGCACAGCTCGTGTCGGCGTCGACTTCACCACCGACGGCGGGAGGCGGGCGCTAAACACGGCAGCCGCACCCCGACCACCGTTATGGTTGAGATCTCCTCAACTAATAAGGGGTGCTCGAGATGCGACTGGGTGGAGTTTCCGAAGTGGCCGAAGTTCTGGGAGTGAGTCCCCAGCGGGTGGCCGTTCTCCGGCAGCGGGCTAGCTTCCCGGTCCCTGTCGCCGAGATCGCACAGGGCCCGATCTGGGACCTGGACGTCATCGCAGGGTGGTCTTCCTCGAGCTGGCGGAGGACCGGCCCCGGTCGCCCCTCGGCCGCCCAGGCCCGTCGCCTCCTAGGGGACCGGTTCGAGATCGAGGCTTCGATCGACGAGGGCGGGTTCGCCAACGTCTACCGGGCCTTGGACCGGCAGACCGATCAGCCCGTCGCCGTCAAGATCCAGCGGGACATCCAGGATCTCGACGGGGACGCCGCCCGGCGGTTCAAACGGGAGCTTCGTGTCCTCAACGGCCTGTCCCATCCGAACGTCATCCCCGTCATCGCGCACGGAGACATGTCGGAGGAGGAGGAGATCTGGTACGCCATGCCGCTCGCGCAGGGCAGCCTCCACGCCGTCGCCGCCGAGTTCGAGGGCAAGGAGATCGAGATCGCCGAGGTGATGAGCCAGCTCTGCAACGGCCTCTCCTACGTTCACGAGGCCGGCGTGCTCCATCGCGACCTGAAGCCCGCCAACGTGCTCCGGACATCCGACGGCCGCTGGGCCATCAGCGACTTCGGGCTGGCCCGCGAGACGGAACGCATGACGACCGCTCTCACCTGGACCGGAGACGGGCTCGGCACCCCCCTCTATGCGGCCCCCGAACAGTGGAATGCGGCCAAGACGGTGGATGTCCGGGCCGATGTCTACTCCCTCGGCAAGATCCTCCATCACCTTGTCGCCGGTCAGCTTCTGCCGGGCGATGACATCCCGGACGGTCCGCTCAAGCCCGTGATCCAGCGCGCGACGGCAAAGTACGCACAGCGATACGAGACTCCCGTCGCTCTCCTGGAAGCGATCAACAGGGCTCTCGCAACGAGCCCCGACTGGCAGACGGACGAGACGATCGCCAAGCTGCTAACCCCCCGTCTGGCCAGCGATTTCCCCGACGCTTCGGCAATCGACGAGTTCTTGAGCTGGGCACAGGGCATCCACCCGGACGACCGCCAGGAGGTGCTGCGTGTCCTCGTTCATATGCCGACCAACGCGATCACTATGACCTGGCAGAGGAACAGCGTCGGCTTCCTGGAGGTCTACGAGAAGTTCTGCGACTTCATCGCGGACCACACCGACTTCGGCTTCGAGTACTGCGACGTGCTGGCGAACTTCTGCCACCGCGCGGTCGTCGCCACTGCAGACCTGGAGATTCTAAGGCACACCGTCCGCGCTCTCCCCGCACTGGGCTATCACCACAATCGCTGGCACGTCCGAGATGTCCTGGCGACCATCCTGCAAGGCATCACGACCCCGGATCGCGCGCTCGTCGCACTGGAGTCCCTTCAGGCGGCAGGCGCTTATCCGGGCCCGGTCGAGTGGTCGTTCGAGGAGTTCACCATCCGATCCCTTCAGCCCCTCCTGCGAACCGGCATCCGCAAAATCATCGAGGAGAACCAGCAGAACGAGTGATCCCGGCTGGGCCGCGCCGCGTCACGGCGGACAGGCACACTCTGATCGACTGCAAGCCATGCGGCCTCGGGGTCCCATCAGCCGGAACCTGAGCTCGACCTCACTCGGCGCGGCCATGGCCGGAGTCCTCTCCGACGCGCTTGCGACCACGTCGCCAGGAAGCTCGAAGCTGCCGCCCCTCTTCAACGGTCTGCCTGAGCTCCTGCATGAACGTCGAGAGGCTCCGGAGGAAGCCACACGCGAACATCAGTACGAGGCCAGCAATCCCGAACACGGCTACGATGATGAGAATGATCTGGGTCTGCACCGGCGGCCCTGCCCCTTCTCGAGGGGAAGTCGAACCGGGTGCACGCAGCCTCAGCTCGACCACCCTCAGAGTGGTCGTCGCTGAGACCTGCCGACGTTCAGCGTCTCCAGCAGCGCGTGACCCACACGCCCGGGGTACTGCTTGCCGCGGACCGAGGACGCGGTGAGCGTTCGGCGACTGTTGCCCCACCAGGGGCGCGCTATTTCAACTCACGCTTGCGTTCCCACCTACAGATTCCCGATACGTCGACTCGGGGCCGACTGCAGGCTAAATCAGCCTAACCCGAACCTCGCCACCGAGCTAGGCCGGACGAGAGAAGCCAGCCGCACATACCCAGCGCTACACGATCGAGTGAGCCGCCGTGCCTACTGTAACTGGCCCTAACAAAGCCTCTGGACGTGCCGGTGGGTGATCAGGCAGACGGCAAGTCCGAGGAAGGCCTCGTGGATGTCGTCGCGTCGTTCCCATCGGATCCGCAGGCGGCGAAAGCCGTGCAGCCAGGAGATCGTCCGCTCGACCACCCACCGGAAGGTACCCAGGCCGGTGCCGTGCGGCTGGCCCCGCTCGGCGATCGCGGGCCTGATGCCGCGCTGCCGCAGGAGCCGGCGGGACTTGTCGTGGTCGTAGCCGCGGTCCGCGAAGAGCATGTCCGGCCGTCTGCGCGGCCGGCCGACGACTCCCGCGACCGCTGGGATCTTGTCCAGCAAGGGCAGGAGTTGGGTGGTGTCGTTGCGGTTGCCGCCGGTCAGCGACACCGCGAGCGGGATGCCCTGGCCGTCGGTGATGATGTGGTGTTTGCTGCCCGGGCGTGCGCGGTCGACCGGGCTGGGTCCGCTTTTGGGCCCCTGCGTGCGGCCCGGACGTGGGAGGAGTCGATCACCGCCCGCGACCAGTCCAGCTGATTCTGTGACCGCAGCTTCTTCAGCAGGAGCGCATGCAGCTGGTCCCAGACGCCGGCTTCGTTCCAGGCTGCCAGACGGCGCCAGCAGGTCATGCCCGAGCCGAAGCCCAGCTCCTGCGGGAGGTACTCCCACTGGATGCCGGTGTGCAGGACGAACAGGATGCCGCACAGGGCCTGCCGGTCGGGCACTCGCGGTCGGCCTTCCACCTGCTTCGGCGGCGGCTCAGGCAGCAACGGCTCGATGAGCGACCACAGTGCGTCCGACACGATCCACGGCCGCGACTGACGCTTCCCCATGACCACATCAACGAGCGATCAAGCAGACAGTCACATGATCGAACCGCTGCTGTTAAGAGCCAGTAAGGCAGCACATCCACTACATGTTCGCTACGTTTAGCCCCAGGTCAGAGCCCCTTCTGCAGGTCTCCCGCCTGGAAAAGTCGAGCAGGCGCAGCATGGTGCTTACACGGGGGTCGCATCCTCTGCCCCCAGTTGGTGGAGGTGTGGGAGCGGCTGTGCGTGAAGACCTACTCGCTTGGAGCGAGAAGGGACGGAAGCAGGGGAAGAGCCTTGTCCAGAGATCCCGCAGCCAGGTAGGCGGCGACGAGACTTCTGAGGCTGTCGAGGGTGTGGGGGTGGGTGTCGCCAAGGACCTGCTCACATTGGGCGTGGGTGGCCTCGAACAGGGAGATGGCCTTGCCCAGGTCCCCCGCGTCCTGGTAGACGCCAGCGAGGTTGTAGCGGCTGGTGAGGGTGTGCGGGTGGGTGTTTCCAAGGACCTGCTCGCGCTGCGCCAGTGTGGCTTCGAACAGAGGGATGGCCTTGCCCAGATCTCCCGCCTCCTGGTAAGCGCCGGCCAGGATGTCGCGGCTGCCCAAGGTGTGGGGGTGGGTGTCGCCGAGGGCCTCCTCCCACTGCAGCAGAGTTGCCTCCAACAGTGATATGGCCCTGGTCAGGTCCCCCGCGTCCCGATAGGCGCAGGCGAGGTTGTTGCGGCTGCCGAGGGTGTCGGGGTCGGTGTCGCCGAGGTCTTGGCGGTGCTGGGCGACAGTGGCCTCTAGCAGCGGAATAGTGCGTGCGTCGTGGCCTCGCAGACTGAGCAGGCAGGCCGCGATGTCGTAGGCCGTGGCGAGAGTGCTGTTGCAGTGCCCTGGCGGGGTCGTGGCTGCCAGGGCGACGAGATGGGGGGTGAGAGCGTCCAAATGGGCGGCGGGGATGCTGTCCTGGCCTGGGAGCGGAATCAGATCGTGGAGCACTGCTTGTTCGGCGCGCAGACGTCCCGGTGGGCAGGGGGGTGGCTGCGTGTCGCCGCTGGTGGTGTGGGAGGTACGCAGGACGGTTTGGACCAAGCGGTGGACGCTTACATGGGTGCCTGTGTCAGTAAGCATGCTGTATGCGGCCAGCGTGCCGACCGCTTCCGCAGTGTCGTGGGGGTCGGCGCCTGGGGGAGTGAGCAGGGTGTGAGGGATCTCGTCGGGGGCGAGCCAAGCGGCGGTATGCAGCACCTCCACGGCCAGCGGGTTGACGTCCTCGAGGGTGCCAAGAGTCACGTCATAGATACGAGCGATGGTGCGTTCGGCGCTATCGCCGTGGGCCTTCTTGTCGAGCTTCGATTCCAAGCGGCGTCTGTAATCCTGGACTTTGATGCCGCGGTTCTGGGCCAGGTAAGCGCCGGCCTGCCTGAGGGCGAGGGGCAAGTTCCCCAGGTCAGCGGTAAGAGCGCGGAGGTCGGCGTCTTGCCGGGGTGTGGGTGTGGTGCCTTCGCACACGAGGCTGCGCAGCAGCAGGGCGGCGTCGCCGGGGCGGAGGACGTCCAAGAGCAGGGTGCGGGTGTTGTCGGCCCAGCCGGTGGTGCGGCGGCTGGTGGCAAGGTGAGAACCCCGGACGAGTGCGCCGATGTACAGATTCAGATGATCAGGATCGTCAACGTTGTCATAAAGCAGCAGCCAGTCCGAATGCCAGGTCAGCCACTGCATGGCCCAATTCACCTGCGCGGTGCGTCCTGCGGCGTCGAGCTGGCCGAGAGCCAGCCGGCTTGTGAGACGGGTGAGAGAGGTCTCGATCTCTTCGGGCGACGCGGCATTGACCCACCAGACCAACGAGTATTTCAGGATGTGCCGACGGGCGTACTCCGAGGCCAACGTGGTCTTGCCGATGCCGCCCAGGCCGGTCACGACGACCGTCGGGGGGCCCACTCCGTCCTGGCGGCCCGTCAGTGTACGAGTGAGCCAGGCGAGTTCCTTCTCACGACCCAGGCATCGACTGGCCTCCCGTAGGTTCGAGGTGCCCGGTGCCGCCTTGACCTTCTCCGCCGCGTACAACACCTCCGCCGTCGACACATCCTCGAAGGGGGTATGACGCGCGCGAGATGCAGAAATCGCCTCCGAGGCTTGGTGCCACATCGGACTGCCAGCGTCGGCTTCCCCTCTCTGGAACGTCGGGAACCGATCGCGTGACGCCTCGTAGGGAGATGCTTCCACTGAAGCGTCCGCAGCTCCGGAGGTCGCCGCACCGAACCGCCGGATCAGCTCGCGGCCGAAGGCTTCCCAGTCGTCCGACGGCTTGCCCGGCACCGGCCTCGTGTCCATCGCTGCCAAGACATAGGCCACAGCGTACGCGCTCCCGTCACTGAGGCACTTACCCCTCAACAGGCGCCGCACCGTACTCTCACTCACCGGCTGGTTCCGGGCGAGAGTCATCTTCGAGATCTCCGTCAGGGAGGGTGTGTTGGCTCGACGCCTCAGCTCCTGCAACCAGGTGAGCCAGTCACGCAACGGTCCGTCCGGAACCGAGTCCGGGATGTCGATCAACTTGCTGGCCGAGCCACCCATACGGGGCCTCCCCGCCGTGATGACCCGGATTCGGATCACCACGGTTCACGACAGTTCTTTTGTGTGTCACAGCCTACCGCCATGATTTATCCGCATATCCCGCCAGGGATGCTCAACTCACGCGAACAGCAAGGGAGGTGAGCAGGGTGAAGCTGGGCAAGGAGTGGTGGCGGACCGTCCGGTACGCCATCGGCGGGGAGCGCCGGACGGGTCGCCTGATCGGCATCCTGGTGACGGTGGGTGTCTTCATGGCGCTACTGATCATCTTGGGTCAAGGATTCTCCGTGACGGTCGGCTGAAGCACGTGTCCGGTGGGCAGGCGCGCCCCTGTGTGCCACCGGCAGCACACAAATCAGGAGAGCCCCGGTCGAGGTGGCTGGGGCTCTCCTCGTCTCGACGGGCTCCTGCGCCGCACCCTCTTCGGGTGAAGTGGCGAAGTGCACCGTGCAGCCATCGCCCCCGAACGGCTTCCGCTGCCACGACCTCCGGCTACCCAGTCGGACGCTCCCGGCCTTCCGGGAGTGAAGTGCCAGTGGTACGTCACTCCTCATGCGTCAATCGCCGGGAGATTAAGGTCGCAGCCACGATCGGGAGTTCATGAAGGTCTTTCCCTGAAAGTCCGTACGTTTTACTAGCGGTCCGGATGAAGTGGACGAGGGTATAGAACGCCAGAGCGGTCGTCTCGTCGTGCACGGTGCGGGTCGTGGCGTCGGGCACTTTCCAGGCCCGCATCGCCTGGCGCGTGTTTCCGGCCAGCGCATACAGGGCACCATCGTGCAGCGGACTGTGGGCCAGGGCGGCGGTGAGCGATGCGTCGGGTTGGCTCAACAGCCCATCTAGCCGGACCACCTCTCGCAAGTGGTTCTCGCCCGGCACGACGACCTGCGCGATGGGCAGGCCCGCCCAGTCGAAATTGGCGCGTCTCGCGCTGAAGTCAGCTGCCTTGTCCGTCGCCGCCGCCAGGCTGCGCGTCAGACTTTGCAGGGCGTTGCGTTCCGATTCGATCCGCCTGCGGAAACGCGCATCGCGGTGTCCCAAGGCTCGTTCGTGCTCATGGATCCGGGCATCACCCAAGGACTGTTCGATGAGACGTGCGGCGCGCTCACGCGCGGGGCGGTGCGTTCTGCCCCGCCTGACCATCAGGGCTTCTTCCAGCGACTGTACGGCCAACATCCCGATTACGGCGCTCACCAGCCCATAGAATTCACCAGCATCCTCCATCCATTGTTCGCGCACGAACGGAATATCGGACGCATGCTTCTTCATCACGTCTGCGTTCACTAGGTTTCCGGCCCGAAGGGCCAGGAAATCAGCCTGCGACTCCTGTTCCGGTGACTGGGAACATTCAGCGTGGTGAGCGAGAGCGTGGTGTGCCATTTCATGGCCGAGGAGAAACCGGATAGTCATCAGCAAGAATAGATCGGCCTCGCTGTGATGCTCGTGGTCATTCTCGCTACGCCGTTCCTGCTGGGTGAGCAGGGCGGTGGCGACACCGTGAGCCCGGCGGTTGACGTGGTGGTAGCGCAGCACCGAGGCCAGACGTGCCGGATCACCGACCAGTGTGCCCTTGCAGAGAGCAACAGCAAGGCGGAGGAGTGGCTTAAGGAACGAGGTCGTATCGAAAATCGGCGCTAGCTCCCAGCTGAGGTGCTGGCAGTAGGAAGTGCACAGGCCGGCCAGCGAGTCCGACACCACCACCAGGCCACTTCCATCGCCATATGGGGCATACTGGGCGGAGACCCACTGACTCCTGGCGGCGATCACGACGAGCCGAGCGAGCCGGTCTCCCCGCCCGAGGGTGGTCAAGGCGGAGGCGAGATCCGCCGCGGCAGCGTCGAGTACCTCAGACAGGGACTCACCGAAGAGCTCAGGGAACGGCAGCCGCCACGTTTGGTCGCTGCTGAGCGCACCGATTTCCGACATGTTTTTACGCAGGTACGAGGAATAGCTCTCCTTGCCCACTTGAAGAAAATTGCGTGCGGCGGCCTGGGCCATCGACTCCCCGGTCATGGGAGCGGCGTGTGACCGGAGCACAAGGCGCCGACTCCGATCCGGGCCACCAGGACGGCCACCAGCGCAGTCTTCGTCGGGTCCCCGCCAAAGTTGCCGAGGATATCGCACAGCGCATATGCATCGATCACCCGGTCCGAAGAGCTGGCGCCCACGACTCCCTTAAGCCGCTCATGCCCGCAAATCCTGCTACGCAGGGCATCTAGCTGCCCGTTGAGCCATTCCTGGCCGAACCGGCGCGGACGGTCGGGATCACTCGGGGCGGCTCCGAGGGTATCGCCAAGCAGCGACGCGCCTAGCAGCGCATACAGTTCGTCCTCGGTCTTGTTCAAGTACTCGTCGACGGACACGGCCTCTCCCCCATCACGCCCAACCCGGTCATCTGAGCGGCGCAACTCCGCCCTGTGAGCCTAGTCAGCACGCTGTCACGGCTCCGCGCCTACAGACTGTTCTCGACGTTGCATGCCGCCCGTTCCTGCGCATACGGCGGGGTACCGCCCCTCTCCGGCGCCGGCCCTCTCGAATTTTACGTGGTAGGGCCAGAACGGTCCCTCAGTCGACAGCACACTAGGACGCTATCGGTGAGATGGCGGTTTGTCAGCGGCGCACTAGGGCTACACACGCTCCAGGCGTACGCCCCCGGGCGGGTGCCAAGTCGCCCCCGTGGCTGCTATGTCGTGTTAAGCCGCTTGAGGAAGCTCTTCCGCGTTTGGCTGGCTCCTTCGTTCGAGGATTTGAAGATCTGGCGGCAGATGTTGCGCTTGAGGCATCGCTGTGGTCGCGACGGCTCTTGCCCTCGCTGACCCGGCGGGCAATGTACGTCTTCGGACGCCGCAGGTGGCTGCGCTGCCCCCACCGATAGCCGAGCCGGTCACCCAACCGCGCCTCACACAACAGTTCGCACAGATGAGACCGCCCCTTGAAGGGAGCCGCACCCTTCACGGATCGTCCAGGTCGCGGACCGCCTCCAGCATGATGTCCTGCGCCGTGCGCCGCTCATGAGTCGATTCCAGCACGGCTCGCGCGTCCGAGAGGGTCCGCTTGGCGTCCTGATAGCCCTGCCGACGCAGTTCTTCCATGCGCCGGGGGGAGAAATCCATGAGCCCGATCGCGGATCCGACCGGGCCTCGTGCGGCCAACGCGTCAAAGGGCCGGATCTCCAGAATGGTGGCGTCAGGATAGCGCGCGGCGTCCCACAGCACCCCGCGCGTGAGCTGGGTGACGAGGATGAGGTCCAACGGTCCCTCTGCAGCCAGTGGACCGGCTGGGGTGTTGGCATAGGGGCCGCCAAGTCCGCCGTCGCGGTAGAAGGTCCCATTGACCCACCGGCCCGGTGCGATGTACGGCAGGGCCGCGCTGGCCAGGATGGCTTCCCTGCGCTCTGCCAAGGGAAGAGCGTTCACCTTGATCCAGTCGGAGCGGCCACGGCCCGTCACTGAACGGGCCACGTCAGCAAGCCAGTTGTCGTCCGGGGCACTAGGGAAAGCGGTGACCCAGAAGGCGAGCCGTAGATCCGTCATGTCGATGTGTCTGTGCACGACTCCCGCAACGAAATCGGGGCGCAGAACCGGGTTGCCAGCCAGCTCGATCACATCCGACGCCGTTCCTGGCCCCGTAATGCCTGCCCCCGCGATGCTTCCGACTTCGGCCCACAGACTGCGCAGGTGCTCAATCGCTGCAGCTGGCGAGCCATGCGCTGCGACGACCGTGCCGTTCAGCGCCCCGATGCTGGTGCCCGCCACTGCGGCGAGGGGAAGATCGATCTCGGCCAAGTACTGGATCACTCCGACCTGGTAGGCACCCTTTGCTCCGCCGCCCGCCAGTACGAGGCCGACTCTCGCGGTGGCGGGGAACGGATTCACCGGCGCCGCCAGAGATCGGCGACTGTGGCGAACTGCTCGCGTACAGCAAGGTCGACAAACCTTCGCGTAGTGGCTCCGCCATCAAGGTGGCCTACCCTTCGACGACTGAGCTCAAGAGCAACCTTGGCCGGCCGGTCCGGCCTACTGTCGTCCGGAAGCGAAGCCAGCTCCATGGTGAGGGCCGCCATCTGGGTCAACGGGCCATGAGCGAGTGCCAGCTGAGGGTTCAGTCCCACATCGAGCAGCTCGGCCAGCAGCCGTCGTTCGTCGGTCCGACTCAGCACCCGCCATGAAGTATCGATAATTCCCTCCAGCTGTACGCCATGCCGAGGCGCCTGCCGTACCTCGTCGATCGCATCGGCCACGGCGTTGGCGATCCGGGTGCGGTACCCCGTGTCGCCCTGCTTGGCATCCCACTGTCCACAGGGGCCGCTCGCGAGCTGCCGCGCCAGAAGAATCACCTGGTACGGCCATGGCACTCCATCGAGGACGCGCTCCGCGTCGGTGACCGCGATCTCCAGGAAGTCATCGGCGGCCATCCTCAGCTCGACGATGCTGAGTCGCTGTCCCACCCGCGACAGGTATTCGTCCCGTGCGTCGCATTCCTGGATGAGCTCGCCGACCATGCCCGCAAGCTCGTCGTGCTCGTCACGCACGGCCAGGGTGACCTCTTTGACCGACTTGAGATGCGTGCTCACACGGGCCAGGGCCAGGTCAGTGACACCACTGCGCAAATTGGCCTCGACGGACAGCTGAACCAGTGCCTGCTGCCCGTTGATCAGGTGGCGAAAGGTCAGTATCTGAGCCTCGTGGTCCTGGCCAGTGACGTTGGCGATCAGCCGACCCATCACGCCCATACCGGAGCGGTCCGCGGTGACCGAGCTGGCGACACCGATCCCATTCACCAGCTCGAGCAACACTCTGTCGCTCACCCCTGGAAGTCGACCCACCAGCTGCAACGCACTGCCTGTCACGACGATCCCTCCGCTAGGCTGAGCGCACCGCTCAGCAGCTCCACACCCGAGCGCGCGCGTGCACGGGGATCGGCAGCCATAGCCAGGCTCGCCGACGTCTCGAAGACCTCAGGGTCGTCGCGGCCGAACAGGGCCCGGGCGGCCTCCGCCGTGCCAGCACGGTCGCGGTCGGTGAGGTCGCGGCGCTGGTCAATCCGATTGACCACGATCCACACCCGGTCGAGCCTGTCGAGAAAGGGTTGCACCCGCTCAGCGAAGACGGCCTCCGCCGTGCTGCCGAGCTGGGTGTAGTCGAGCACCACGACGCAGCCGTGCGCTTGAGTTAGATGCTCGGCGACGACGGCGTCGTGGGGAGCGGCGCCAGGGGTGTCGATGAGCACCAACGGGCAGTCGGTGTCGCTGGGGAGACGGATCTCGGGCAACCAGTCGACGGCTTGCCCGCCAAGCCGGGCAAGCTCATTGAGCTCGAGTAGCTGCCGCCTGACAGCTTCCGCGCCGTGGATCCCCGCTCGTACCTCGATCCCGCCCTGCCGTACGCGGTGACAGAAGCGCGCCAGATCGGGCCATCTGCTCAGGTCCTCCGTTTCGGCGGAGAAGCTGAGTTGCTCGGAGATCCGATCAAGGGTCCGCCGGTCGATGCGGAGCACGGGCTTCGAGTGCCCGCCGAGGACCACACGCGTGGCCACCGTAGTCATCACGTGGCTGCGCCGGGGCAGCACGTCATGGCGCACGAGTGCGACGAGCAGAGAGGATTTCCCCGACTTCATGGGTCCCACGAAGGGAACACGCCTTTCCACGGTCAGGCGGGGGAAAGACGGAGGCGGTAGTCGCGGAACGCTTCGAGCTCTGCCGTCAGCTCTTGCTCGATCTCCCTGAGCGCCTTGCCGTGTTCACGGCGCCGTTCCTTGTCCTGTCGCTGGCCTTCGAGTGAGCGGGTAAGCGTGTCGTGATAGAGCTGGAGGTAGTCCTGCAGCCCGTCGTAGTAGGCGGTCAGTTCCGCGGTGAGCTGCTCGGCCACGTAAACCTGCAGCACGTCCCGTACCTCGGCGATCTGAGCGTCGAAGGCGGCTTGGAGCTGAGTCATCACGCTCTCGCGCGACACGACGTACATGGGCACCTCGACCTTGCGGGTCCTGGTGACCGACACCTCCCGCGTGAAGAGCCAGAGCGTCCACCAGATGCGCTGCTCCTCAATCACCTCGTACTTCTCTTCGTTCTCCACCATGCGCGTCACCGGATCGCCCAGGTCGGTCTTGATATGCCCCGTGATGCCGGGCGGTGGCGGCTTGATGTCGACGTCGAAGGCGGTCGAAAGCGTCCGTGCGGCCCGCTCTATGAGCCCGCGTACCTTCCGCTCCTGCTCCTCGACGATGGCGGCGGAGATCTCCCGAACCTGAGCGTCCAGCTCGGAGCGGCCGAGGTCGAGCAGTTCCCGGAGCTGTTCGCTGACCGCGCCCGCGAGCACGTTCTTGAGCTGATTGGCCTCTTCGAGGGTGGCGAACTCGTATTCGTCGCGCGCGGGCTTGTCAGAGAAGACGTTGTCGATGAAGGTCTTCATATTGTGCACCAGGGGAAGGGCCCAAATCCGCCCCTTTTGCTTCTTTGGCGTCTTGGGTGGCTCGACCTGCAGCATCTGGATGATCTGGTGTCCCTGGCTGCCGAGCTCGGTGGCGAACATGTCGATCTTCGAGTGGAATCTCTCCTGCAGTGCACGGACACTGGGCAGTCGCTCCTTGTGGCTCTGCAACTCCTCCATCTCGGCCCCGAGTGTGGTCAGTTGGGCCTCGATCTCCTCGGCGTCACGTTCGTCAGCGCTCCGCTTGAGTGCGATAACGCCCGCCAGCTCGGTCATGGCCGCTTCATAGCGCTGCAACCCGGCCCCCATCACCTGCGGTGCCGCGTCGTTCCGCAGGCGATTGATCACTGTCTCGACCAGGGGAAGGATCTTGCTCTTTTTGAGGAAACGATTGGCGTCACCGACAAGGTGCTCCGGTTCCATCCCGGCCAGACGCTCGTTCAGCTCGGTCTCATCGTCGAGCGGGTAGAGTTCGCGCAGTACGGCGATCGCAGCCGGGCTGCGTGCCACCTGGAACTCGCGGTCCTGCAAGCACTGTTCGGTGAGAACTCGCGATCCGAGCAGGCCCCAGTTGGCCGCGACCTCGAAGATCTGCTTCTCCTCGATGCCGAGACCGTGCCGCACGATCTCACGGGTGTCGGCCGCGCTCAGATCGTCGACAGACTTACGAGCGTCGACCTTGTTCACCACGGCGTACAAACGCTCTTTCCCAATGATCTCGACATGCCGGGCAAGGCGGCTCTCGATGTCCGCCGCAGCGTCACCACCCATCTGGGTGTAGTCGAGCACCGCGAGGAGCACATGCGCGTTGGCAAGTTGTCGTTCGAGTGCGGGACCCAGTCTGGCCGCGATGGCGTGTTCGTTGGGACCGGGTGTGTCGATGATGACCAACTGGCCGCCCTTGATCTCGCCGGTGGCGAAGGAATGCAGATGGCCGGCGCGCAACTCGGGCAGCTCGGTCACTCTGCCGAGGAAGTCGGACTCCACAGCCAGCGTGGCCAGACGCATCTCGTCGTTGAGCCTGGCCAGGATCCTGTGGACGTTCGTCGTACCGGTGTACCTCGGCTCCAGGTCGCGCAGCGTGCCGCACTCGAGGTCCTGGGCCAGTCCGTTCAGATAGCCGTGCTTGGGCGGGACCGTCCAGCCGCGCCGCATCGCACCGCGGACGCTGTCTTCCATGGTGCTATACAGCCTGCGGGTGGAGGCGGGAATGGTCAGCTCGGGCTGATCCAGACTCAGCCCCTCGACCAAGATGATCTTGGTGGGCAGCGTGGTCATCGGGTTCGCCCGCGCGGGTAGCAGTTGGTAGCCGACGATGGCGTTGATCAGGGTCGACTTCCCTGCCTTCATTGGCGCAACGATCGGCATGAGCAACTGTAGGTCGCGTACGGCTGAGAGGTGCCCCTCAAGTTCGTTCGTCCCGCTCATGGCACCGACGGCGCCTTCCGCCTTCGCGAAGAGATCGAGAATCCGCTGGAAGGCGCTGATGAGGTCCTGGTGGAGCTCTCCCAGCATTTGATCGACGTTGCCCTGATTCATGCGCACCATCCCCCCGATGACACCTGATGACCGCTGGAAATGCTACACCCAGTATCGAGCTGTATCGGGAGAGTAACGGGAAGACGATGTCATACGCGCTGGGGGACGGTGACTCCCTCTCGGACGACGCGCTGGAACGCCAGACCTGGATGGAGGCAGCAGTCGTCGACCGGCATAGCATCCCGCGAACTGTTGCCTGAGGCGCGGTTGGGTGATCGGCTCGGCTCTCCGGTGGGGCCAACGCAGCGACCTGCGGCGTCGAGGCAGTGGATCTTGATGCGGGGCCGGGGCGTGACCAGGCCGTTCCGAGAGGATCATCACGACCTCCGGCTACACCGATCCGGCAAACACCCAGCGACCCGTCCCTCGCAAGGAGCTGCACCCATGGAAAATCGGGGCTGAAGGCTGGAAGTACGGTTCGTGAAGGGCGACCCGCTACTCGAACAGTTGCCGGTGGATCAGGCTCCAGGTAATTCTATCGCCGAGTTGGCTGAGCAGGCCGTTGGATGCCCAGGTGGCCTGAGGCTCGTGTCGTGGATGGGCAAGGCGACGCACGAGGTCGCGCGCTGTCGGACCGCCCCCGCTATCCCGCCCGAGATGATCGTTGAGCTCACCCTTAGGGCCCCTCGACCACCAGCTTCGTTTGCGCCAACAGACCGCCCTCGACTGCCGACTCACTCGCACGCGTATTCTGCTTCATGCTGCTCTTCCGCGGGAGACTCACCAGTTCTAACTGATGCTCCCTGTTGGGGAGTTACATGAGGGCTCACCGCACAGACCCTGCCTCGAACTTGGGTGAGCGCACGACCGTGCTGCGGTCCCCTGTGGGATGCTCACGCCGAACGCGTCCGGCCTCCTGCTGCATTTTCCGTGCTCTCCGTCGCTGCGACAGCATGCCTTAGCGTGTGCGGCATGAGGATGCTGATCATTGGTGGCAGCGGGTTCTTAGGGACGGAACTGCTGCGCCAAGCGCAAGTACGGGGCTGGGGGGCGGATGCTACGTTCCGCTCCCGCCCCAGTGCCGCGCAGGCCGGCGCCTGGCACCAGCTTGACGTCCGTGATCCCGCACAGGTGGAAGCGCTCCTGGTTACGGTGGCACCTCGCGCGGTGATCAACGTGACAAGCGGCGGTGCGGACTGGGCGATCACTGCGGACGGCTCCATCCACATCGCCATGGCCACCGCGAAGCTCGGAATCCGCCTGGTACACGTCTCCTCTGATGCCGTGTTCTCCGGCATCGGCAAAGCCCGTTACGACGAGACCTGCACCCCAGACCCGATCACCCCGTACGGGGCCGCGAAGGCCGCCGCTGAGACCGCTGTGCGACTGCTGTGCCGGACGGCATTGTCGTCCGCACCTCTCTGATCATCGGCGACGGAGGATCCCACCACGAACGGGTGGTGCACGAGCTGGCTGCCAACGAGCGGGAGGGAGCCCTGTTCACGGACGACATTCGCTGCCCCGTCCACGTCGCCGATCTTGCGGCCGGTTTGTGGAAGCTCGCGGCCTCGAACGAGGCAGGCGTCTTCCACCTCGCCGGCACCGACGCCCTCAGCCGCTACTCGCTGGGCGTGCTCATCGCCCGCCGCGACGGCATCGCACCCTCCTTGCTGCCCGCGGGCCGTCGGGCGGACACCCGGCTACCGGGGGCACTGGACGTACGCCTCGACAGCCGCGCCGCGCAATACCGGCTGGGCATCAGGCTCCGCGGCGCCAGGGACTTCCTCCATACGAGGTAACACCCGCCGGCCGACCCCAGCCAGTCCGGGCGTCACCTGCTGTCAAACGCCTTCACCCCCGTCCGGCGCGGACAGGGGTGAAGGAACGTTCATGCTGCGACGGTGAGCGGGGCTTCCATCCGCTCCCATGCTCCGAGGACGGCCTTGTGCGCGTCCGGCTGCAGGTGAGCGTAACGCTGGGTGGTCTGGAAGCTCTCGTGGCCGAGGAGGTGCTGGACCTCGTAGAGCGAGACTCCCTTCTGGACCAGCCACGAGGCGCAGGTGTGCCGCATGGAGTGGGGCGGGTAGTGCGGGACGAGCTGTTGCTCGCCATCGGTGTCGAAGTAGTAGGAGGCTTCGACGGTGGGCCACCAGGTCTGCCGGCGCCAGTTACTGTCGGCGAGGAGGCGCCCGGTACGGCCCTTGGTGATGGTGGTGAAGACCACGGCGTCCCGGTCGAGCCGGTGGATGTGGCGTTCAAGGGCATCCAGGACGTGGGGCGGGAGCGGGACTTCCCGGCGGCTCTTGGAGCTCTTGGGGTACTCTTTGATGCCGCTCTTGCTGTTGACCTCCACCACGAACAGGCGCGCGCGACGCGTGTCGATGCGGTGGCGGTGCAAGCCGGTCAGTTCTCCCCAGCGCAGACCGGTGTAGAAGCCGAGCAGGCACATCGTCCGCCACGGGGCGGGGAGTTCGTCCAGGATGCTCTGCGCCTGGTCGAGCGTGAACCACTGCGGCGGTTTCACCGCGATGGTGGGCAGGTCGATGCTGCGGCAGGGGCTTACCGCGATCACGTCATCGTCGACTGCCGCGCGCATCATGGAGGACGTCAGGTTGTAGGCCCGCTTGATCGCAGCGGCCCCCGCGCCCTTCTCGACCAGGGTCCGGATCCAACTCTGAACGTCCATGCGGGTGATGGACCGCATCTCCCAGTCGGCCCAGTAGGGCATGACGTGGTTCTTGATGTTGGAGGCGTCGCCGCGCAGCGTGTGGGGCTCAACGATGCGAGCGTTCCACCACCGGTCGTGCCACTCGCAGAACGACACTTCACCGGCCCGCGGGTCGCGCATACCTCCGCGCGCGAACTGGGTCTCCATCTCGATGCCCCAGGCCCGCGCCTGGGCTTTGAGGGGAAACGACTCGCTGAACCGGTCTCCTATCCGGTTGCGGACGGTCGCCTGCCACTTTCCAGACTTCAACTTGCGCAGGTACGCGGTACTACTCCTTTGTTCGAGGGTGGAGCGGGACAATCCGACGGCAAGAGATCAGCGACGGGACCTCGGGGCAGCGACCGACCTGCTGGTGATGAACTCCTCGAGCCCGGCAAGGGGAACACGGACACGGGAACGCCCCGCTCCGGTCCGCAGATCGACGACCGGCAACTCACCAGCAGCGATGAAGCGGTAGACCGTACGCCGGTCGACATCCAGGGCGGCGGCGACAGCGGGAATGGACAGCAAGCGGGCAGGCATGGGTAGATCCTTGACGATGGGGGCGGGATGGGTGCCCGGCGAAGCGGCAGCCGGTCCAGGGCGAAGGTCAACCAGCTCCCTCAGGGCAGTGAGACCTCACCTCGAAGTGGAACCTCGCAAACCAGGATTTCGTGACGTGACGGTGTCGCTGGGCGTGAGGACTGACGAGGGGCAGAGGGATGAAATCGGTAGGGTGCCCGCGCTCCGCGGATCGGCCGGAGCGCGGGCGGGATTTCATCGCTTGAGCTCCGGAAGGGCCATGGCCTTGGCCAGGCGATCCCAGTCGATGTCGGCATCCTCCCGACGGAAGCAGTGCGGGTAGCGAAGTGCCAGCCAATCCGGCGTCACACCGGCCAGCTCGGCAACCGCGAAGGACGAGATGCCCATCCTCAGCCACTCCACGAGGCACGACTCCCGCAGGATGGAGATGGGCTCCCCCAGACGCCACGAGAACCGCTCGTCCCGGGGCAGGACAGCCTCTTGGGCCTGCTCCCACACTTGCTGGTAGACGGAAGCCGAGAGCGGCCCACCGCGCCTGCCGGGAAACAGCAGATCGCCCTCCCTCAGACCAGCCTCATCGATCCAGTGACGCAGAAACTCAACGAAACGGGGCTGGAGGGGAATCTCCCTAGCTACTCCTCGGTGACGAGCCGTCAACTGACCCCCGTCGCCCTCCGGGAGCATCACGTCGCGAACTCGCAGGGCGCGAGCCTCCCCCGGACGCAGTGCCTGCTCGGCCACGGTGAGCATGAAGGCGTACACCGAGCGATCGGCACCCGCGTGCCCACGTATCCACTCGAGCAGCGATCGAACTTGCTCCACGGAAAGCAGCCATTCTTCGTCCATTACGTCGACGGACACAGCGATTAACTCCTCAGGGAAAGGGACAGAATGCGCCACTCGGGGATCCGCGTGACAGATTCAATGGTCGGCACGATCCCCGGTTTCGGTAACCGGGGATCCCGTGCTATAACGCCACGGGATCTCAACGATGCTGACGTCGGATCCACGTCAGGGATGGCGGCGGCAAGTCATCACGATCTTCAGGAAGCGCTCTAGATTGACTTGCACAGGGCCCTCTATTCCAGTCCGTTCCGGTCCCAACTTGTCTGCCGTCGGCGAACCGCCCCGATGCCGCCGCCTCGCAAGGGAGCATCGACAGCGCCCGTTTCGTGGCCCGAAGCAGCCGAACAGAGCAGGCGCCTTCTAAGCACCTGACCTGTTCACGTCCGCCCAACCCCATGCACGACAGCAGTCCGAAACAATTGCGCTGTGGCCTCAGGGGGGAATGAGCGCGCAAGTCGACCGGCTTCGGTTCGAAAGAGTAGTCCGCAGAGACAGCACCCATTACGAAACGCCCGGTGCCGTCCAGCGTGCTCCTAACGGAATTCGGACGGCGGGACCATCAAGGGCTTTAACTCCTCCCTTGACCGGCCTCGGCCATTTACTGGTCCTGCGCGTGCTCTTCCCCCTCGACGGCATCGAATTCGCCGACGAGATCTTGTATTTGGCTTTCGGTGCGACGCACGCTCCACGGCTACCGGCGGCGACATCACCCACCACCGCAGCTGACGCCACACCTCAGCGCCACCGCCCTCGGAACCGTAGACGCCCTATTCCCCCTACCCTCCAGCTCCCCTTATCCTCACGTCCACGCCAGGGAGGGGGACCAGTGGCTACGGAAGCGACGAGCTGGCAGAAGGAGCAGGTGAGTCGGGCCTACGTCCACGTACTCGCTACACAGGGCGGCTACACCATCTGCGATTGGAACGTCGACAAGGACGGCGTCGACATGACCCTCCGTACGCGCGGATTGATGGTCGACGTCCAGTTAAAGTGCACGCAGAGCCCGCGCGTTGTCCGAGGCGGCTACAGCTTCGACCTCGACATCGAGACGTACGACAAGCTCCGTGACCCCGACCGCTCTGCACCCGGCCACCTCGCCTTACTGATCGTGCCGCCGGACGTCGGCCGATGGGTGACCCACCACCCTGAATCGATCGTCCTGGCCTGTCACGGCTACTGGGCGTCCCTGCACGGCGCGGGTGAGGCACGCAGCAAGGGCACCACCGCGATCAGCCTCCCCGAGCACCAGCCTCTGACCTCGAAATCGATAGGGGCCATGTTCGACACGGCGCGTCAGCTGCTCAGCCCCGCTGGCCGAGAGGTGAACTGACATGGTGCACCCAGAGCCGGACTTCGGTCCCGAGGAAATCCGCAGCTACCTCAAAGTCACCGGATGGACCCCGGTCTCCGGTGGCGCCGTCGCCGAACTGTGGCGCCTGCCCGGGCCCTCCGACGAAGTCGTCCTGGTCCCCATGAAGCCGGGTGCCCCGGACTTCACCAAGCGCGCCCATATCCTGATCGGAGACCTGGCCCGCGTCGAGTCACGCGACGTCCGCACGGTCCAGGACGCGGTCGCGACCGTGTTCAACGACGTCACCGACCTCCACGCCTCCCATCCCACCCTGAGCGACGGATCCATCCCCCTGGAGTCCGGCTACGAGCTCTTCATCTCCGCGAAGCGCCTGCGTGTGGCCTCCGCCGCCGCGACGATCCGCCGACAAGGCCACTTCCGCAACTTCCCTATACGAGCGAGAGAACAGGCCCGGGACGTCCGCCTCGGACAGACCCGGCGTGGCTCGTACATCGTGCCCATCATCAGCCAGGCCCGCGCTCCTGAGGACGTCTACTCCCCCGGCCAGGACCGGATCGACGTAGGCGTGGAGGAGACCCTTTTCGACCGACGCGTCACCGCCACCATGTCCCGCGCCCTGGGCGTTCTCGAGGAAATGGCCGGTGCCGACCGGGAACCCACCCCCAGCGAGATCACCGACTCAGTAGGTGAGGGCGTCTCGTACGAACTCTGCCAGGCTCTCAGCAAGGTGGTGAGCGCGGACGCGGTCGGAACCCTCGCCGTCATCTTCAACTGGTCCCGCGTGGCCGCCCCGCCCCCGGGAACACCACCACTCGTCGAGTTCAACCAGGCGGCGATCGACGTCGTAGATCGCGTATCCGCCCAACTCAAGACACGGATCTACACGAGCCGGCACCTGATCTACGGCATCGTGACCGACCTCAGCCGCCACCCCGACGACGAAACGGGCCGCGTAGGCGTCCAGACCCTGATCAACCGCCGAGTCAGAACCGTGTGGATGGACCTGCGCGACGCCGACTACCACGCGGCGGTCCACTGCCACGACACCGGCGTCCCCGTCCGCGTCCAAGGCTCCCTCACCAGCCCGCCGGGCGGTCAGGCCACCATGGAAGTGGACGACTTCGGCCCCGACCCCTCGCTGATGGGCACCTCCTTAGACACGGCGACGGATGCCGAAACGCCACAGCGACGGGACGTGTGACCGCACCGATCCGATCGAGGGCGGGAACCAGCAGGACGCTGGCTCTCGCATGTCACCGGCCGCCCCGTCGTTCGGGTGCATGAGGACTCCAGCCCTTCAGAAACGGCTGGAGCTCATCTGGTGTCGGAGCACGCGGAGTCGGCATGCCCGGAGGATGTCGCACGGGGTCGATGCACCGCACATACTCGCGTGCCCACTCCAGCCAACCTCGGGCCGATTCCAGGGCCTGCTCGTCCAAGTCTTCGTCCAGCTCGGCAAGACGACGTTCCAACGCATCGCAGTACTCACCGATCAGGACAGCCTCCCGCCAGCGCCCGGCTTCCTCACGCAGTACCTCGGCGAATTGCTGCCGGACGGCGTATTCCTTCGCTTCCTCCATGGCTGCACGCCGGCGCACCTCACGCTCTTCTCTCGCATGCGCCTCGCTCTCCCTGCGCCGGGCATCCTCCACCGCTCGCGCCTCGATCTCCCCGAGAACCAGGCCCAGAGACTGTTCAAGGGTCCGACTCTTACGGTCCCGCCAGCGGCCGGATCTGCCGGTCAGCCCGTGGGCGACCTCCACGACCAGACGCGCGGACCGCTCCGGATCCGTGGACTCTGGAAACTCCTGCCTGATGGTGACCGGATACGCGAAGCCGTCGACAACGACGTCCACCCCGCCCTCACGCGGAAAGTAGGACGACCCGACCTTCCGTACCTGGTGCCCTCGCCGCGCCGCCTCGGCGGCCAGCCCCTGCAGCATCAGAAGCGACCTGCGGCGCAGCGCGGGCGGCATCACCAACTGCCTCGCGTTGTCCTTGAGCGCAGCTACAACCGGGTGAAGGGACGCCAACCGCATGGGGACCCAGACCGCCGACGCGCCCGCCTTCGGTCGCTGACTCCGGGCATTGGGATGCGGGCCCTCCGCGAGGAAGAACTCCAGCCCGAGCAGACCGTACGGCACCTTCTCGATGCGCTTGCCCACCGGCTCCATGCCGTGCCGTTTCGCGTAGTTGACGACGCGCCGCCATTCCGTGATCTCCTCATCATCGGCATGGGCGAACCGGACGTGCCCTTCGGCGAGGAGCCGTTCGACCAACTCGCGAGCTTTCGCACGCCGCGCACGGGCGACGGGCCGCTCGCTGTACGGCACCGGAGACTCGGCCAGCACCGACGGCTCACCGCGGTCAGCAGGCTCCGCTTCGTCGGGATAGCGGCCATGACGGAGATAGAAACGGCCGACCTCCGTGACCTCCACAAGGGCAGCACCGCCGCCCTTGTCCACCGTCAAAAGCCCACGGTCACGCAGGGCACGCGCCGAGCGCCACTCCCCCGGCGCCCAGGCTCCTGGTTCCTCACCAGCCGCGAGCCGCTCAAGCAGCGCACACTGCCGTTCGTTCGGAGCAGGCCGTCGTTCCACAGCCTCCAGCCCACACCGCACGGGCGCGCCCTGTATAGACCCGGAAGAGCGGCTCCTTGCCGCCCGAGTCCCGCTGGGACTTACGGCTGCATCATCGAGAGCGTCACCAGTCCTCGACGGTCACCGATTCTGGTCAGCGTGAAAGTACTTGAGCTGCCAAAAAGTCGTCTGACACCCCATCAGAACGAGCGTCAAATGAGCGTCACGAGCGTCATTTCAGCGTCAAGATATCGCCCGTAACGCCCACACCGCACATAATGCGCACGCGCAAAACCGCAGGTCAGGAGCCCTTTGCGACCGGTTCAAGGATCGCCACGCACTCCACATGATGCGTCATCGGAAACAGATCGAACGCCCGCAGCATCCGCACCTTGTAGCCGCCGTCCCGGAAGTACGCCAGGTCGCGTGCCAGGGCCGCCGGGTCGCAGGCCACGTACGCGATCTTCCGCGCCCCCAGCGAGGCCAGGTGCTCGACCGTCTTCTTGCCCGCGCCCGCGCGCGGCGGGTCGAGGACGATCAGGTCGACCTCGGTGATCCCGGTGCGCGGCAGCACCGCCTCGACCTTGCCCTGCTCGATCCGCACCCGCTCGAACCCGGCGAGGTTGTGCCGGGCGTCCTCGACGGCGCGTTTGCCGGACTCGATGCCGAGGACCGCGCCCTTGTCGCCGAGGCGGTCGGCGAGGGCACCCGCGAAGAGGCCGACGCCGCAGTACAGGTCGAGCGCCATGTCGCCCTTGCGCGGCAGCAGGCCCTGCATGACCGCCTTGACGAGGGTGTCGGCGGCCTGCGGATGGACCTGCCAGAAGCCGCCGCTGCCGACGCGGTACGTCCGGCCGTCGGCACGCTCACGCACGAACGCCCGGCCGTGGACGCGGTGGATGCCGCCGTCGTGCTCCTCGACGCGCATGACGGAGACGGGCCTGTCCAGCTCGACGAGGGGGAGGCGGGCGCCGGGGCGGGGCTCGAGGATCACCATGCGGTCCTGGGAGCCCGTCGCGGCGATCGCGTCGACGGATGCCATCCCGGACCAGTCGCGGTCCTCGATGCCCAGCTCACTGACGCCCGGCGCCGCGATCATGCAGTGCTCGATCGGCTCGACCTCGTGCGAGCGGTGGCGCCGCAGCCCGGCGTTGCCGTCGGCGTCGACCGCGTACTGGACGCGGGTGCGCCATGCGGGCACCTCGCCGGCCGGCAGCTTGTCGCCCTCGGCCGGCATCACGGTGCCGTCCCAGCCGGCCTCCTCGGGCGTGAGGCCCGCGAGCCGCAGCAGCTGCTCGGCGATCACCTCGCCCTTGAGGCGGCGCTGGGCGCCCGGCTTGGCGTGCTGCCAGTCGCAGCCGCCGCAGCGGCCGGGGCCGGCGTACGGGCAGGGCGCCTCGACGCGGTCCTTGGACGCCTCCAGCACCTGTACCGCGTCCGCGCGCAGGTACCGGGCCCCTTCTTCACCCTCGGTCACCCGGGCCAGGACCCGCTCGCCGGGCAGCGTGTGCCGGACGAACAGCACCTGGCCGGCGTCTGTCCGGGCGATGCAGTGGCCGCCGTGGGCGACGGGGCCGATCTCGACCTCGTACTCCTGCCCCACGAGCGACACCGCCTGCGACTTCTTCGGTTCTGCCTGCATGGCGGGGTGACTCCACAACGTCGAACGAGGAACGGCCGGACAACAGCCCACCAGTCTACGTGGCTGTCGTCCGGCCGTTCACCATGCGCCGGGGCGAGGGTCTTGGGCCCGCCCGGCGCGAGGGTCACTTCTTCGCGTCCGGCCCCGAGGAGCCCGGGGCGCTGCCGGAACCGGTGCCCGTCGGCTCCTTCGGGTGACCCTGCTGCGCGGGACCGCGTCGTACCGAGCCCGGGGCGTTCCACTCCGAGCGCCTGCGGGCCCGCTTCTTGGCCGCCTCGGACGACTGGAGCTGGTACGGGACGGACGTGACCATGACGCCCGGCGTGAACAGCAGCCGGCCCTTGAGCCGGAGTGCGCTCTGGTTGTGCAGCAGGTGCTCGTACCAGTGGCCGACCACGTACTCCGGGATGATCACCGACACCGCGTCGCGCGGCGACTCCTGGCGCAGGCTCTTGACGTACTCGATGACCGGCCGTGTGACCTCGCGGTACGGCGAGTCCAGGACCTTCAGCGGTACGTCGATCCCGCGCCGTTCCCACTCGTCGCGCAGCGTCTTCGTCTCGGCCGGGTCGACGTTGACGGTGAGCGCCTCGAGGGTGTCGGAGCGCATCAGCTTGGCGTAGGCGAGGGCGCGCAGCGTCGGGCGGTGGATCTTGGAGATCAGCAGCACCGAGTGGACGCGCGAGGGCCGGACGGTGTCGTCGCTGGGGCCCTCGGGAGCGGCGATCTCCGCGGAGACGCCGTCGTAGTGGCGGCGGATCGCGCTCATCGTCCCGTAGAAGATCACCATGCCGAGCAGGGCGACCCAGGCGCCGTGCGTGAACTTGGTGACCAGGACGACGATCAGGACCAGGCCGGTGAAGAAGGCGCCGAAGGTGTTGATCGCGCGGGAGCGGATCATGTGCCGGCGCTTGAGCTGGTCGGTCTCGGTCGCCAGCAGGCGGTTCCAGTGCCGGACCATGCCGATCTGGCTGAGGGTGAACGACACGAACACGCCGACGATGTACAGCTGGATCAGCCGCGTGGAGTCGGCGCCGTAGATGACGACCAGCAGCGTGGCCGCGCCGGCGAGCAGCACGATGCCGTTGGAGAAGGCGAGGCGGTCGCCGCGGGTGTGCAGCTGGCGGGGCAGGTAGCGGTCCTGGGCGAGGATCGAGCCGAGCACCGGGAAGCCGTTGTAGGCGGTGTTCGCCGCCAGGAACAGCACCAGGGCGGTGGCTGCGGCGAGGACGATGAAGAGGAAACTGTCCTTGCCGAAGACGGCCTCGGCGACCTGGGTGATCACCGGGTTCTGGACGTAGTCGGCGCCGACCGCGACCCCGTTGTGCAGCAGGTCGACGGCCGGGTTCTCGGCCATCCGGACCTTGGTGAACAGGGCCAGCACGATGATGCCGCAGAACATGGTGACGGCCAGCAGGCCCATCGCCGCGAGCGTGCTCGCCGCGTTCTTCGACTTGGGCTTGCGGAAGGCGGGGACGCCGTTGGAGATCGCCTCCACGCCGGTGAGCGCGGCACAGCCGGAGGAGAAGGCGCGCAGCAGCAGGAAGACCAGGGCGAACCCGGCCAGGCCCTGGTGCTCGGCCTTGATCGTGTACTCGGCCGTCGGGGCCCGCATGGTGTCGTCGAGCACCAGCCCGCGGAAGGCACCCCAGGCGATCATGATGAAGACGCCCGCGACGAAGACATAGGTCGGGATCGCGAAGAGCTTGCCGGACTCCTTGACGCCGCGCAGGTTCATCAGCGTCAGCAGCACGATCACGGCGACCGCGCAGGCCACCTTGTGCTCGACCACGAACGGGATCGCGGAGCCGAGGTTCTCGATGCCGGAGGCGATGGAGACGGCGACGGTCAGGACGTAGTCGACGAGCAGCGCGCTCGCGACGGTCAGGCCGGCCTTGGGGCCGAGGTTGGTGGTGGCCACCTCGTAGTCGCCGCCGCCACTGGGGTAGGCGTGGACGTTCTGCCGGTAGGAGGCGACCACCGTGAACATCAGCACGACGACCGCGAGGGCGATCCAGGGGCTGAAGTGGTAGGCCGACACGCCCGCGATGGACAGGACCAGCAGCACCTCCCCGGGCGCGTAGGCCACGGAGGACAGCGGGTCGGAAGCGAAGACGGGCAGGGCGATGCGCTTCGGCAGGAGCGTTTCTCCGAGCCGATCACTGCGCAGTGCGCGCCCGATCAGAATCCGTTTGGGCACGTCGGTCAGTTTGGACACAACAGAGGATCGTAGGCCTTCGAACACGGGACCGCCCACCCTCCCCCGGCCTCAGCCGGGTGATGGCGTGCCGCGTCTGCCTCCCGGGTGAATTCGGCCATGCCCGCGCTGCGGATTCCGCGACCGCACCGATTCCCATGCCTATATGACAATCCCCGCCCGCTGCCGCCCCCTTGGAGGGTCCCATGCACACGACCGCGGAGATCATCGGCGCCGTCGGCACCCTCGTCGGCCTCGGAATCCTTACCTTCCTCAGTGTCTGGAGCATCAGCCGCCGCTGATCCCGCAAAGCGTGCACGGGGGTGCCCTGCGCCGACCGCACGTGTGTAGCTTGGTCGACGGTCTGAGACCCTGTTCAAAGCCAGGCCAGAATTTTTATTGACTTCTTGACTTCTTGACCTCGGAAGGACGGTCGTGCACATCGTCATCATGGGCTGCGGCAGGGTGGGTTCCGCCCTCGCGCAGACCCTGGAGCAACAGGGGCACACGGTCGCCGTGATCGACCAGGACCCCACCGCCTTCCGACGACTGGGCTCCGGTTTCGGTGGCCGGCGGGTCACCGGAGTCGGCTTCGACCAGGACACCCTGCGCGAGGCGGGCATCGAGGAGGCCGGCGCCTTCGCCGCCGTGTCCAGCGGCGACAACTCCAACATCATCGCCGCCCGGGTGGCCCGTGAGATGTTCGGCATCGAGAACGTCGCGGCCCGTATCTACGACCCCCGGCGCGCCGAGGTCTACCAGCGCCTCGGCATCCCCACCGTCGCCACCGTCCGCTGGACGGCCGACCAGATGCTGCGCCGACTGCTCCCCTCGGGCGCCGAGCCGCTGTGGCGCGACCCCACCGGGGGCGTCGAGCTCGCCGAGGTGCACGCCGCCCCGTCCTGGGTCGGCCACAAGATCAGCAAGCTTCAGGAGGAGACGGGCGTCCGCGTGGCGTTCCTGACCCGCCTCGGCGAGGCGATCCTGCCCACCTCCCAGACGGTGCTCCAGGAGGGCGACCTGGTGCACGTGATGCTGCGCAGCGACGAGGTCGAGAAGGTCGAGGCCTCGTTCGCCGAGGGTCCCAAGGAGGACGGTCACTGATGAGGGTCGCCATTGCCGGAGCCGGCGCCGTCGGCCGCTCGATCGCGGGCGAACTGCTGGAGAACGGCCACGAGGTCCTGCTCGTGGACAAGGCGCCGACCGCCATCTCGGTCGAGCGCGTCCCGCAGGCGGAGTGGCTGCTGGCCGACGCCTGTGAGATCACCTCCCTCGACGAGGCCGCCCTCCAGCGTTGCAACGTCGTGATCGCCGCGACCGGCGACGACAAGGTCAACCTGGTCGTGTCGTTGCTGGCCAAGACGGAGTACGGCGTCCCGCGGGTCGTCGCCCGGGTGAACAACCCGAAGAACGAGTGGCTGTTCAACGAGTCCTGGGGCGTGGACGTGGCCGTCTCCACCCCGCGTCTGATGTCGGCCCTGGTCGAGGAGGCGGTGAGCGTCGGCGACCTGGTCCGTCTGCTCCGCTTCAGCCACGGCGACGCCAACCTCGTCGAACTGACCCTCCCCGAGGAGTCGGCCCTGGCCGGCACCCAGGTCGGCGACGTGGAATGGCCGGAGGACACCTCGCTGGTCACCATCATCCGCGGCACCCGGGTCCTGACCCCGACCCGCGAGGACTCCCTCGAGCCGGGCGACGAACTGCTCTTCGTGGCCGCCCAGGCGAGAGAGGAACAACTGGAGGACCTCCTGTCGGTCCGCAAGGAGGACACCGGCAGCTGAGCCGCCAGGGACAGACGCGCGATGGGGGCGCCCGGAGATCTCCGGGCGCCCCCATCGCGCGTCTGTCTATCGGCCCGTCCGGCGTTCGAGGACGAGGCCCGTACGAGTCCTTACCGGCCCGTCCGGCGTTCGAGGACGAGGCCCGTTCAGGGCCGAAGGGGGGTCTGGGGGCGCAGCCCCCAGGGACGGTCACCCCGACACCGGGAGCTAACCCTCCCGACGGTGCCGCCCACCAGCCTCCGACGCCTCCGACGCCTCCGACGCAGCGGCCGCGGCCTTCTCCTCCGCCTCCATCTCCGCGAACACATCGATGGGCGCGGGCGCCTTCGCGAGGAAGACCCACGTCAGCCAGACGGCGAGCAGGAACGGCGGGATCTTCAGTGCGATCAGCACCCAGCCCAGCTGCGCGGTGTTGGCCCACCAGTACAGCGGGAACAGGATCGCGCACTTGGCGAGCAGGATCAGCCCCCACGCCCAGCTGGCCTTGGCGTACGCCTTCTTGCGGCCCGGGTTACGGGTCCGCCAGGAGAGGTTCTCCTTGAAGACCGGGCCCAGGATCAGGCCGATCAGCGGCACCCCGCACAGCGTCGTGATGATGTAGGCGAGGGCCAGGCCGAGCGTGTAGAGCATGCCCGGCAGATAGAAGTCCTTGGCGTTGCCGGTCATCATCGCGAAGACGACGCCGAAGGCGACGCCGAAGACCCCGCTGAAGGCGTGCTTGACCGTGTCCTTCATCGCCAGGCGGACCACGACCAGGATCAGCGACACCGCGAGCGCGGCGATCGCGGACATGTGCAGATCCTTGTTGATCGTGAAGATCGTGACGAAGAGCAGGCCGGGCACGACCGTCTCGACCATGCCCCGCACCCCGCCGAACGCCTCGAACAGCGCAGCCTCGGTCACCGCCCGGGCGTCGGCCGCGGTCGTGTCGTCCGCGGTCGTGTCTTCGGTCGGCTTGTCGAGCGACGTCACCGGCTACTCCCTACCCAGGGGTCTCAGTTCGTACTTGGGGTTGAACAGCACCCGGCGGCCCCGGCTCATGGAGACCCGCCCCGATGCGATGAGCTTGCGCCCCGGTTCTATGCCCACTATGGAGCGCCTGCCCAGCCACACCACGTCCAGCGCGGCGCTGCCGTCGAACAGCTCGGCCTCCAGGGCCGGGACTCCGGCGCGTGGCCGCAGAGTGACCGTGCGCAAGGTACCAGTAACCGTGACGATCTGGCGGTCCTGGCAGTCTCCGATCCGTGTGCATCCGGCCGTCTCGGCGTCCTCTCGCAGCTCCTCGGACTCCAGGTCCTCCTGCGACGAGGAGAGCCGGTCTAGCATGCGCCGGAACCGGCCCACCGGCTTTTCGGAACGAGGGACAGCACTCATGTCTGAAGGGTACCGGGGCACACCCACAGAGCCGTAGCCGCCGCCCCACCCGTCGCACTAGCGCTCGAACCGGTAGCCCATCCCGGGTTCCGTGACGAAGTGCTTGGGATGCGAGGGATCCGCCTCGAGCTTGCGTCTGAGCTGCGCCATGTACACCCGCAGGTAGTTGGTCTCCGTGCCGTACGACGGCCCCCACACCTCCTGGAGCAGCTGTTTCTGGCTGACCAGCCGGCCGGTGTTGCGCACCAGCACCTCCAGCAGATGCCACTCCGTGGGGGTCAGCCGTACGTCCTTCCCGGCCCGGTTGACCTTCTTCGCGGCCAGGTCGACGGTGAACTCGTCGGTCTCCACCAGGACCTCGTCCTCGCCTCCCCCGGCGGGTTCCGCCCGGCGGACTGCGGCTCGCAGCCGGGCCAGCAGCTCGTCCATGCCGAACGGCTTGGTGACGTAGTCGTCGGCGCCCGCGTCGAGCGCCTCGACCTTCTCGTCCGAGGAGTGCCGGGCGGACAGCACCAGGATCGGCACCCTGGTCCAGCCGCGCAGTCCCTTGATCACCTCGACGCCGTCCATGTCCGGCAGCCCCAGGTCGAGGACGATCACGTCCGGGTGGCGGGCGGCGGCGAGCCGGAGGGCGGTGGCGCCGTCGTGGGCCGCGTCGACCTCGTACCTGCGGGCCTTGAGGTTGATCACGAGGGCGCGGACGATCTGCGGCTCGTCGTCGATCACGAGCACTCTCGTGGGGGCCTGGGGCGTCCCCTCGGCCGGGCTCAGCATGAGGCGTGCCTTTCGGGTTGTGCAGGTTGTGCGGCCTGCGGCTCGAGGCGCGGTCCCGCCGCGCGGACGGTGAGGACCATGGTGAGGCCGCCGCCGGGGGTGTCCTCGGCGTTGAGGGTGCCGCCCATGGCCTCGGCGAAACCACGCGCGACCGCGAGACCCAGCCCCACCCCGGCCCCGCGCGGGGCGTCGCCGTAGCGCTGGAAGGGGGCGAATATCCGCTCCTTGGCCTCGTCGGGAACGCCCGGCCCGCGGTCCACGACCCGTACCTCGACCCGGTCGGACATCGCGCTCGCCGAGACCAGCACGGGCTCGCCGCCCGGACTGTACTTGACCGCGTTCTCCACGAGGTTGGCGACCGACCGCTCCAGCAGCCCGGCGTCCACGGCGACCATGGGCAGCGACTCCGGGATGTCCAGCTCCACGCTCACCGCCGGATCGGGCACCCCGCCGAGCGCCATCGGCACCACCTCGTCCAGGTCGATCTCCCGGATGATCGGCGTGACCGTACCGGTCTGGAGGCGGGACATGTCCAGCAGGTTGCCCACCAGGTGGTCGAGGCGGTCCGCGCCCTCCTCGATGCCCTCCAGCAGCTCCGCCTGGTCCTCCTCGGACCAGGCCACGTCGTCGGACCTGAGGCTCGACACCGCCGCCTTGATCCCGGCCAGCGGGGTCCGCAGGTCGTGACTCACGGCGGCCAGCAGGGCCGTGCGGATGCGATTGCCCTCGGCCAGCGCTCGGGCCTGGTCGGCCTCCTCCTGGAGGCGCCGCCGGTCCAGTACGACGACCGCCTGCGCGGCGAACGCGGCCAGCACCCGCCGGTCCTCCGCGGGCAGCACCCGCCCGGTGAGCGCCAGCGCCAGGTGGTCGCCGACCGGCACGTCCACGTCCGCGTCCTCGGGCCGCTCGACCGGTCGTCCGAACCCGACATGGCCCGCGCGGGTCCACGGCGCCCTGTCGTCCGCCCGCTCCAGCAGTGCCGCCGACTCCATCCCGAAGGTCTCGCGCACCCGCTCCAGCAGCGCCTCCAGGCTGGTCTCGCCCCGCAGTACGTTGCCCGCCAGGTAGGACAGGATCTCCGACTCGGCCCGCAACCGGGCCGCCTGGTGCGTCCGCCGGGCCGCCAGGTCCACCACCGAGGCCACCGACACCCCCACCCCGACGAAGATCACGATGGCGACGATGTTCTTCGGGTCGGCGATCGTCCATCGGTGCAGGGGCGGTGTGTAGAAGTAGTTCAGCAGCAGTGAGCCCACCGCCGCCGAGGCCAGGGCCGGCAGCAGCCCGCCGAGCAGCGCCGCCGCCACCGTCACGGCCAGGAACAGCAGCATGTCGTTGGCGAGGCCGAGGTGGACGGTGTTCAGCAGCAGCGCCAGCAGCACCGGACCCACCACACCGACCAGCCACCCCCAGATGATCCGGGCCCGCCCGAGCCGGGCGCCCCTGGCCACCGGCAGCCCGCGCCCCTTGGCGACCTCGTCGTGGGTGACGATGTGCACGTCGAGGTCGGACCCCGACTCCCGGGCGACCGTCGCGCCGACCCCGGGCCCGAAGACGTACTGCCAGGCCTTGCGGCGCGAGGAGCCGAGCACGATCTGCGTGGCGTTGACCCCGCGGGCGAAGTCGAGCAGCGCGGCCGGAATGTCGTCGCCGACCACATGGTGGAAGGTGCCGCCCAGGTCCTCCACGAGGGTGCGCTGGACCGCCAGTTCCTTGGGCGAGGCGGAGGTCAGCCCGTCGCTGCGCGCGATGTACACGGCGAGCACCTCCCCGCCGGCACCCTTCTCCGCCAGCCGGGCCGCCCGCCGGATCAGGGTGCGTCCCTCCGGACCGCCGGTCAGCCCGACCACGATCCGCTCGCGCGAACCCCAGATCGCCGACACGTGGTGCTCGCTGCGGTACTGCTTCAGGTACTCGTCGACCCGGTCGGCCACCCACAGCAGGGCCAGCTCCCGCAGGGCGGTGAGGTTTCCGGGCCGGAAGTAGTTGGACAGGGCGGCGTCGACCTTGTCCGGCTTGTAGATGTTCCCGTGCGCCATCCGCCGCCGCAGCGCCTGCGGTGACATGTCCACGAGCTCGATCTGGTCGGCGCGCCGGACGAACTCGTCGGGCACGGTCTCCTGCTGCCGTACCCCCGTGATCGACTCCACGACGTCGCCGAGGGACTCCAGGTGCTGGATGTTCACGGTCGAGACCACGTCGACGCCGGCGGCGAGCAGTTCCTGCACGTCCTGCCAGCGCTTGGCGTTGCGCGAGCCCGGGACGTTGGTGTGGGCGAGTTCGTCCACCAGGGCGACCCGCGGGGCGCGGGCGAGGACCGCGTCCACGTCCATCTCGGTGAAGACGCCGCCCCGGTACTCCAGTTCCCGGCGCGGGACCTGCTCGAGGCCGTGCAGCATCACCTCGGTGCGCTGGCGCCCGTGGTGCTCGACGAACGCCACCACGCAGTCCGTGCCGCGCTCCACCCTGCGGTGCGCCTCGGACAGCATCGCGTACGTCTTGCCCACGCCCGGTGCCGCACCGAGGTAGATCCGAAGCTTTCCGCGTGCCATGGCCTCATTGTCTTCCCGTGACTCCTGCGTACGCAGCGTCGACCTTACGGCCAACAGTTCCGACATAAGGGACGAGCTGAAGGGTGAGGGGCGCCTTTGACGCAACCCTGACGCGGCGAGACGAGCACCGGCGCCCCTCACCCCTTCATCGGACGAGCCCCCCGGATCGGTTCACGCACATCGGGTCACGGACACCGGGTCACGCGGGATTGTCCCCGTGGGTGAGCGTCTCCCAGGCGACGAAGAGGTTGTTGGTGCCGGCCGGGCGGTTCTGAAGGGTCAGCGTCTGGGTGTTGGTCATCGCGATGCCCAGACGGTTGTGCAGCGCGTTGTAACCGACCTCGGTGACCGATCCGAGATCCTGGTTCAAAGAGCCCCCGCACAGCCAGCTCGGGACGGCCGTGCCGAGCTGGTACTTGGCCTGGAAGCCGAGGGCCTGCCGCAGCCGCTCGCCGACATCGGTGCCGTACAGGTCCTGCCCCTGGATCCGGCTGGTCTCGGCGACGTGCGAGATCGCGGAGATGCCGTACCCGGTGTGGGTGAGGTCGCGGCAGGTCTCCTGGGTCAGCCCGGTGACGAAGGTGCCCTGCCCCTGCCAGTAGGCGACGATCTTGTCCCGGGTGTTCAGGTTCTGGCTCGGCACGGTCCTCGGCAGCTCGCCGTCGGAGGCCAGGTAGACGTAGGCGGCCGTGCGGGTGCGGAATTTCGCCATGGCCTTGTCGTACGACGTCCTGTCCTCGAGGAAGACGGAGATGCCGATCGCGGCCTCCGTCATGGACAGCTCCCAGTTGCCGTTGGAGTTGGAGCCGTTGATGACCTCGGGCAGGTAGACGTCCCGCAGCATGGTCGCGAAGCGGCCGGAGTTGGCCCAGCCGCCGGTGTACGTGTACTTGATGATCTCGGCGGCCCTGGGCCAGGACGAGCCGGCCCAGCCGGTCTGGAGGGGCGCGTTGCTGTTGGTGTGGTCCTTGACGACGGCCGACCAGGCGTCCATCAGCTCGATGGCCTTCTTGGCGTACCGCTCGTCCCGCGTGATGTACCAGGCGAGGGCGTCGGTGTACGCCGCGAGCGCGTCCTCCCGCTCGTCCGTGCAGCCGTAGTTCGGGTTGGAGTAGGACCCGCACTCGACCACGGCGCGGGGCTTGGGAGTGCGGCTCAGACTGGCGTACTTGCTCGCCAGAAGCTGGTCGAAGGCTCCCTTCCAGGGCTGGGCCGCGGAGTCGACCTTGCCCCGGACGAAGTCCAGTTGCGCCCGGGAGACGGTGACCCCGGGGTGGGCGAAGGTGGTGGGGGCGGCTTGAGCCCGGGGGACGTTCGGGGAGGCGAGAGCGCCCACGATCAGGGCGGTGACGGTCACAAGGAATGCGGTTCGACGCACAGCAGCTCCGTTCTCGTTCGCGTATGTGAACACAGAGCGCCCTTATGAACTCAGGCGTTGAGCGGAGACCGTAGGTCCAGACCAATAAGCCGTCAAGGGTTCACACACGAGAAGCACGCGAGACGCGAACACGACAAAGGGCCGCACCCCGTCCGGGGTGCGGCCCTTTCAGCCGTACGGTCTGCCGTCGTGGACTAGCGGACCTCGGTGATCTCCGGTCCGCGCTGAAGCTGGCCCATGCCGCCGGAGAAGCGGGAGCTCTCGTCCTGCTGCTGGACGCCCTCGGGGACCATCTGCGCGTCGTTCGGCAGCTTGAGGACGATCGGGTCGCGGGGCGCCATCGGGCCCTCACCGCGGACCACGACGGTGTCCCGGAAGATCTGCTCGAGCAGACCGGCCGCCTGCGGCTGCACCGCGCCCTGGCCCGAGATCACCCCGCGCAGGAACCAGCGGGGACCGTCCACACCGACGAACCGCACGACGTGGAAACCACCCGTGCCGTCGGGCAGCTGCACCGGCACCTGAGCCCGCAGCTCCCAGCCCAGCGGGCCTTCGACCTCGTCGACGATGCCACCCTGCTGAGTGATGCCGGAGCCGATCTCCTCGCGCACCTCGCCCCAGATGCCCTCGCGCTTGGGAGCGGCGAAGGCCTGGAGCTGGATGGCGCTGTCGCGCAGTACGACGGTCGCCGCGACGATCGCGTCACCGGCGACCTCCACCCGCAGCTCCATGCCGTCGACCCCGGGCACGAAGATCCCGCCGAGGTCCACACGGCCCTCGGCCGGGTCGCGCACCTCCGAGTCGTCCCAGGGCCCGTCGGGCCGCGGCTCGGGCTCGAGCCGCACCCGCTCGCGCTCGCCCTCTACGTCGTCCGCCTCAGCGTCGACACTGTCGACGACCTGCTCGGCCTCGCCGGCCGCGTCCTCGGCGGCACCCTTCTTCTTGCGACGTCCGAACACGTCACTGTCCTTCCCGGTCGGATACGACCGAAGCGTATCGATTCCCACCCGTCGCGCCGCCCTCGGCGGCCGAGGCGCTTGTACCGCTTTCACCGCCCACGGCGGCATGCCCGCCGGTGGACCCGAAGCCCCCTGCGGCCCGCGCCGATTCGGGAAGCTCCGCCACCTCCTGGAAGCGGACCCTCTCGACCTGCTGGACGACCAGTTGGGCAATCCGGTCGAAGCGCTCGAACCGCACGGACTCGCGCGGGTCGAGATTCACCACGATCACCTTGATCTCCCCACGGTACCCGGCATCAACCGTCCCCGGGGCATTCACGAGGGCGACGCCGCACCGGGCGGCCAGCCCCGAGCGCGGGTGCACGAAGGCCGCGTACCCCTCGGGCAGGGCGATGGACACCCCCGTGGGCAGCACGGCCCGCTCCCCCGGCGCGAGTTCATGGCTGTGTGTGGTGCGCAGATCGGCTCCGGCGTCACCCGGGTGCTCGTACGTCGGAAGCGGTACGTCGGGGTCGACGCGCCGGATCAGAACGTTCAGGGGGTCGCGGCTCACGGGTTCACCTCGAAGGCGCGGGTGCGCCTGATCTGGTCCGGGTCGCTCATGGCGGCCTGGATCTCCGTCTCACGGCCGTGGCTCACGAAGTGCTCGACCGCGACCTCGACGAAGAGCGCGTCGGCACGGACGGCGAGCGGCCCGTCGGGGCCGCCGATCCGCCCGGTGGCGCTCGAGTAGATCTTGCGCCGGGCGACCGCCGTCACCTCGGCCTCCAGGTACAGCGTGGTACCTACGGGCACGGGCCGTACGAAGTCGGTCTCCAGCCGTCCGGTCACGGCGATCGTCCGCAGCAGCCAGTTCAGCGAGCCGAGCGTCTCGTCGAGGGCGGTGGCCAGGATGCCGCCGTGCGCGAGGCCGGGCGCGCCCTGGTGGGCGGGCTGCACGGTGAATTCGGCGGTGACGGTCACCCCCTCGCCGGCCCGCGCCTCCAGATGCAGCCCATGCTTCTGCTCGCCGCCACATCCGAAACAGTGTTCGTAGTGGGCGCCGAGAAGCTCGCCGGGCACGGGAGCGTCGGGGTGCCGGACGGGTTTCACGGCATCGGCCGGAGGCTCAAGAGCTGCGGAAGTACCACTCACAGCCGCAGACCTTACCCGCGCGTCCGCCCTATCAGGACACCGTGCCAAGCTTGGCTCCATGCAGCTCTCGACCACCCCGTACGAAGAACGCCTGACCGCCCCTCGATCGTGGTGGTTCGTCTCGTTCCTCGTGGGTGTCTCCATGGCCCTGATCCTGCTGCCCTTCGGCACCCTGCCGTTGCTCGGCGGTCTGGTCGGCGGCACCGCGGCGGCGGCGGTCGTGGCCAGCTCCTACGGTTCTCTCCGCATCCGCGTCGTGGGCGACTCGCTGATCGCGGGCGAGGCGAAGATCCCGGTCGCGGCCCTGGGCGAGGCGGAGATCCTGGACGCGGACGAGGCGCGCGCCTGGCGCACGTACAAGGCCGACACCCGGGCCTTCCTGCTGCTGCGCTCCTACATCCCCACGGCCCTGCGGGTCGAGGTCACCGACCCGGACGACCCCACGCCCTACCTGTACCTGTCGACGCGGGAGCCGGAGCGCCTGGCAGAGGCACTGAAGGCGGCTCGGGAGGCGACGGCGTAGCCGGAGCCTCAGCGCCCGATTTCTCCGGGGTTATCGGGGTTATCGGGGTCGTCGGGACCCAAGGGGTTCAAGGGGTTCTTGGAGATCTCCCCCATGGCCAGGGGATCCGCCGGCCTCTCCAGCGGCGGCAGTTCCGGCAACGCGTCCCACGGCACCTGCATCTTCCGCAGGTCGGCCCGGACCTTCGCGGCCACTCTCCTGGTGTCCCGCCGGTTCATGACCGCGCCGACGGCGGCGCCCACCATGAAGGGCATCAGGTTCGGCAGGTCACGGACCATGCGCTTCATGATCTGCTGGCGCAGCTCACGCTTCATCTGGCCGCCGAGCGCCGAGTTGATCGAGGACGGCTTCATGACATTGACGCCGCGTTCGCCCGACCACGAGCGCAGATACGCGGTACTGCGGTCCTTGAGATTGCCCGCCGGCCGCACGCCGTAGACCTCGTGGAGTTCGGCGATGAGTTTCAGCTCGATCGCCGCGACCCCGGTGATCTCCGCGGCCAGTTCGGTCGGCATCGCGGGGGGCACGGGAAGCATCGCCGCCGCCCCGATGCCCGCGCCGACGGTGGACGTGGCGTTCGCCGCGCCCGACACGAGCTTGTCCGCGAGCTGCTCGGGCCCGAGACCGGGGAACTGCCCGCGCAGCGTCTGGAGGTCCCGTACGGGGACCCGTGGGGCGAGGTCGATGATCCGGTCGGCGAGGTGCCCCAGTCCCGCCCTGGCGCGGTTCCCGCCCCTTCGGACGCCTTCCCGGGCCAGGTCCGTCGCCTTGTCCCGGATGACCGCCGCCCGTCGCTTGGCGACGGGGGCGGCGCTCCGCGTCGGCACCGGGAGGTCAGCCCGGTCAGCCGCGGGTTCGAGCGAGGCCGATCCCGCAGGGACCGCTCCCGTACCGGATGAGCCTCGCTCGTCGTCACGCACGCCGTGAGGGCCGCGGGAGGGCCCCTTGTCCGTTCCCCGCAGGGGGAAGCGGCGCTTCCGAGGTGGGGTCGAGCCAGTCACGGCCGACCCCGCCTCAGTCGCAGTCGCGGCAGATCGGCTGGCCGTTCTTCTCCCGGGCCAGCTGGCTGCGGTGGTGCACCAGGAAGCAGCTCATGCAAGTGAACTCGTCCTGCTGCTTCGGCAGCACCCGGACGGCCAGTTCCTCGTTCGAGAGGTCTGCGCCGGGCAGCTCGAGTCCTTCCGCGGCCTCGAATTCGTCGACGTCGACTGCGGAAGCGGACTTGTCGTTCCGCCTTGCCTTCAGCTCTTCGAGACTGTCTGAGTCGACGTCGTCATCGGTCTTGCGTGGGGTGTCGTAATCGGTAGCCATTTCGCCTCTCCCCCTCTGGGTGTCTGCGGTGTCTCCAGCGCACGTAACGCGTGAGAGGCCGGACTTGTGCCCGCCTCGAGGCGGAGATTTTGCCTCACATCAAGGTCTGTTACTCAATCGACACCCAACCGAACTCCTCACGAGTGATCGGCTTGGATGGCGATCGGGACCGTACACGGTCCGAATGCCGCACTTCAAAGGCGTCTCACCGTGTACTTCCCGTGATCAGGACCCCTGAAAACCCGGATTTTCCGGGCTTTACGACGGCATTCATGATCACGGAGAGTAGATGGCCGGAAATTCGCCCTTGTGATCGATCACACACGGGGAACCCAGGTCGGGACCCAGAAAATTCCGCGCAAAGCGAACATCCCCGCGTGTGTCGGCGACATGATCTCAGACGGGGAAGGTGACCCGCATCACGAGCCCACCCCCCTCGCGCGGCTGGGCCGCGATATGACCGCCGTGCGCCCGGGCCACGGACCGCACGATGGACAGGCCCAACCCGACCCCCTTGTCACTGCCCGTCCGCTCCGTACGCAGGCGACGGAAGGGCTCGAACAGATTATCGATCTCATATGCGGGCACCACCGGCCCGGTGTTCGACACGACGAGGACCGCCTGCCCGTGCTGGACCTCGGTGGTCACCTCGACCCAGCCGTCCTCGGACACGTTGTACCGTACGGCGTTCTGCACGAGATTCAGCGCGATCCGCTCCAACAGGACGCCGTTGCCCTGGACGACGGCGGGTTTCTGCTCTCCGCGGATCACCACGCCCTTGGCCGCCGCCTCCCCGTGCACCTGGTCGATGGCCTGCTCGGCGACCTCCGCGAGGTCGACCGGCTTGCGCTCGACGATCTGGTTGTCGCTGCGGGCGAGCAGCAGCAGGCCCTCGACGAGCTGTTCGCTGCGCTCGTTGGTGGCCAGCAGCGTCTTGCCGAGCTGCTGGAGCTCCACCGGCGCGTTCGGATCGGAGAGATGCACTTCGAGCAGCGTGCGGTTGATCGCCAGCGGTGTCCTCAGCTCGTGCGAGGCGTTGCCCACGAAGCGCTGCTGGGCCGTGAAGGCCCGCTGGAGGCGCTCCAGCATGTCGTCGAAGGTGTCGGCCAGCTCCTTCAGCTCGTCGTCCGGTCCGTCCAGCTCGATACGGCGGGACAGGTCCGAGCCCGCCACCGCGCGCGCGGTCCGGGTGATGCGGCCGAGCGGGGACAGCACCCGGCCGGCCATGGCGTAACCGAAGGCGAAGGCGATCACGGCGAGGCCCAGGAGGGCCAGCAGGGACCGGCTGAGGAGGTCGTCCAGGGCGTGCTGCCGCTGGACGGCGTCGCACTGCTTGAGCACCGAGTTGATCTCGTCCCCGGTCGCGGAGTTCACGGCGGGGCAGGTCGCGCTGGTGACGTTGAGATTGACCCCGCGCACCTGCAAGGACTGGCCGCCGCCGCCCTCGTGGAGGGCCTGCGCGGCGAGCAGGTAGATGATCGACAGCAGCAGGATGCCGGCGATCAGGAACATCCCGCCGTACAGCAGCGTGAGCCGTATGCGGATGGTCGGGCGCAGCCAGGGGAAGGGGGTCTGCGGGCTCCTGGGGTCCCAGGTGGGCTTCGGGGGCGCCTGGGGAGGCGCGGGTGTCGATGCCACGGCGGATCAGATCCGGTAGCCGGAACCGGGGACGGTGACGATCACCGGAGGTTCGCCCAGCTTGCGGCGGAGCGTCATGACGGTCACGCGTACGACGTTGGTGAACGGGTCGGTGTTCTCGTCCCAGGCCTTCTCGAGGAGCTGCTCCGCGGAGACCACCGCTCCCTCGCTGCGCATCAGCACCTCCAGGACGGCGAACTCCTTGGGCGCGAGCTGGACCTCCTTGCCGTCGCGGAAGACCTCACGGCGGTTGGGGTCGAGCTTGATGCCGGCCCGCTCCAGGACGGGCGGCAGCGGCAGGCTGGTGCGCCGGCCGAGGGCACGCACGCGTGCGATCAGCTCGCTGAAGGCGAAGGGCTTGGGGAGATAGTCGTCGGCGCCGATCTCCAGGCCCTCGACGCGGTCGCTGACGTCACCGGAGGCAGTGAGCATCAGCACGCGCGTGGGCATGCCGAGTTCGACGATCTTGCGGCAGACGTCGTCGCCGTGGACGAGGGGGAGGTCCCGGTCGAGGACGACCACGTCGTAGTCGTTGACGCCGATGCGCTCCAGGGCGGCCGCACCGTCGTACACGACGTCGACGGCCATGGCCTCCCGGCGCAGTCCGGTGGCCACCGCATCGGCGAGCAGCTGCTCGTCCTCGACGACGAGTACGCGCACGTCGCTTGTCCTTCCTGTGTCCACCCGCGTAGCGCTCCGTGAGCGCACGCGGGCAGGGGTTTTGGTGAGTGTGGGCTTCCATCCTGCCCTTTTCGGCCATAAGTCGGCGGTAAGGCGGGTGCGCGGAAGATGAAGGCCGGGTGTGAAGCCCGGGAATGCGAGATTTTCTCGTGAGGTTGAGGTTTCCGCGGAAGGGAGCGGGGGGAGGACGGCTTTACACCCCGCGATCACGCTCTGCATGTGCCGCAGCACCATGCGGTACTCCGCGGTCCGTTTGCCGCAGAGCGGGCGTGGGTGTCCGGCACCGTCGCCGCCCGGCAGGGCAGCGCTGGGCACCTATGGCAGACGTGATCGCCCCTTCCCAACCGGCACACCCCCGTGCCACCGACCCACGACCCAGGACGAGGGGGCGCAGCATGGACGCATTCACCGCAGGACTTCTGCACCGCATAAGGACGACCGAGTCCGACCTGACGCGGGCTCGTGACGAGGGCGACGACTTCCTCGTCGAGGTGGAACAGGCCGAGCTCGACGACCTGCGCCGCCTCGCCGCCGAGCACGGTGTGGAGGTCGGCGCGACGAGCGTCTGAGCAGTTCGCAGGTACGCGGAGGGGCCCCGGCGAATCCAGCGCCGGGGCCCCTTCGCGTGGCCGCGCGGGAGCGGCTCAGTCGTGCCAGGCGCCGAAGTCCTCCAGGAGTCGCTGGAGGGGCTCGAAGACGCCGGGGGAGGCCGCCACCGTCAGGTCACGTGCGGGGCGCTCTCCGGGCCGCCCACCGGTCAGCGCGCCCGCTTCCCGGGCGATCAGGTCGCCCGCGGCGAGGTCCCAGGGGTGCAGCCCGCGTTCGTAGTAGCCGTCGAGGCGTCCCGCGGCCACGTCGCACAGGTCGACCGCGGCCGAGCCGCTGCGCCGGATGTCCCGCAGCAGCGGGATCAGCCGCTGCGCGACCTCGGCCTGGTGGGCACGGACCTCGGTGACGTAGTTGAAGCCGGTGGAGACCAGGGCCTGCTCGAGGGGCGCCGCGGCACGGCAGGACAGGGCACGCTCGCCCTCCCGGGCCCCGCTCCCCCACGCCCCGCCGCCGCGCACCGCGTGGTACGTCTCGCCGCGCATCGGGATCTCGACGACCCCGACGACGGTCTCGCCGTCCTGCTCGGCGGCGATGGAGACGGCCCAGGTGGGCAGTCCGTAGAGGTAGTTGACCGTGCCGTCGAGGGGATCGATCACCCAGCGGATGCCGCTGGTGCCCTTGCTGGAGGCGCCCTCCTCGCCGAGGAAGCCGTCGTCGGGGCGGTGTTCGGAGATGAGGCCGGTGATCAGTTTCTCGGCCGCGATGTCCATCTCGGTGACCACGTCGATCGGGCTCGACTTGGTGGCGGCGACCGCGAGATCGGCCGGGCGGCCGTCCCGCAGCAGCTCGCCGGCCCGGCGGGCGGCCTCCTTGGCGAGCTCGAGCAGTTCCGTGTGCAGGGGGTCGGTCACGCCGTTCCTCACGCGTAGGGGCTGTCGGCGCCCGCGGCGGCGGGCTTGGGGGCGCGGGCGGGGCAGCAGCCGACCGGGCACAGGTTGTGGCTCGCGCCGAGCGCCCCCAGGGCGCACGGGGTGACCTCGAGGCCGCTCTCCGCCGCGGCGCGCTCCAGGACGAGCTCACGGATCGCGGCGGCGAAGCGCGGGTCGGCGCCGACGGTGGCCGAGCGGCGCACCGGCAGGCCCAGTTCCTCGGCCTTGGCCTTGGCCTCCGTGTCGAGGTCGTAGAGGACCTCCATGTGGTCGGAGACGAAGCCGATGGGGGCCATCACGACGGCCGGGACGGCGGCCGCGTGCCGCTCCTCCAGGTGGACGCAGATGTCGGGCTCCAGCCAGGGGATGTGCGGGGCACCGGAGCGGGACTGGTAGACGAGCTGCCAGGGGTGGTCCACGCCGGTGCGCTCGCGGACGGCGTCGGCGATGAGCCGCGCGGTGTCCAGGTGCTGCTTCACGTACGCGCCGCCGTCGCCGTGGTCCTCGACCGGGCCGGAGGTGTCCGCGGAGGCGTTCGGGATGGAGTGGGTCGAGAAGGCGAGGTGCGCGCCGTCCCTGACCTCCTCGGGAAGGTCGGCCAGCGACCGCAGCACACCCTCGATCATGGGCTCCAGGAAGCCGGGGTGGTTGAAGTAGTGCCGGAGCTTGTCGACCGTCGGCAGCTCGAGTCCCTCGGCCTCCAGCGTGGCCAGCGAGTCGGCGAGGTTCTCGCGGTACTGACGGCAGCCGGAGTACGAGGCGTAGGCGCTGGTGGCGAGAACGAGGATGCGGCGACGGCCGTCGGTGACCATCTCGCGCAGGGTGTCCGTGAGGTACGGGGCCCAGTTGCGGTTGCCCCAGTAGATCGGCAGGTCCAGGCCGTGGTCGGCGAAGTCCTTGCGCAGGGCGTCCAGCAGGGCGCGGTTCTGGTCGTTGATGGGGCTGACCCCGCCGAACAGGAAGTAGTGCCGGCCCACTTCCTTGAGGCGTTCCTTGGGGATGCCGCGCCCGCGCGTCACGTTCTCCAGGAACGGAACCACGTCGTCCGGGCCTTCCGGTCCGCCGAAGGAGAGCAGGAGCAGGGCGTCGTAGGGGGTGGCATCGAGCGCGTCTCGCATAAGTCGATCCTGCCACCCCCCTCTGACAGGCGGGAAACGGCGGGGTGCCGGGCGGGCGCTGTCCATATCCGGATGCGTTAGGGTTGCCTAACTTCGTAAGCTGTATGAGCTGCATTCACGCCTTACCGGTTCTGCCGGGCTCACCGCACGCCTTACCGAGTCCCTGCCGAGCCGCCCTCCCTCACGCCGCGCCGAGCCGTCACGCGCGCGTGCCCGGACCCTCCGGAGACCCCGTGCCCAGCCCGTACAGCGCCCTGTTCGCCGCCCCCGGCTCCAAGGGTTTCTCCGCCGCGGGGTTCCTCGGCAGGATGCCGCTGTCGATGATGGGCATCGGCGTGGTCACGATGGTCTCCCAGCTCACGGGGCGCTACGGGCTGGCGGGTGCGCTGTCGGCGACCATCGCGCTGGCGGCCGCCGCCTTCGGGCCGCAGATCTCGCGGCTGGTGGATGTGCACGGTCAGCGCAGGGTGCTGCGCCCCGCGACGCTGGTCGCGCTCGCCGCCGCGGCCGGGTTGCTGCTGGCCGCGCACTTCGAGTGGCCGGACTGGGTGCTGTTCGTGTGCGCCGCCGGGATCGGTTCCGTGCCGAGCCTCGGCGCGATGATCCGGGCCCGCTGGGCGGCCCTGTACCGGGGCACGCCACAACTGCACACCGCGTACTCCTTCGAGTCCGTGGTGGACGAGGTGTGCTTCATCTTCGGGCCGATCATCTCCATCGGCCTCTCCACGGCCTGGTTTCCGGAGGCGGGACCCCTGCTGGCGGCCTGCTTCCTCGCCGTCGGCGTCTTCTGGCTGACGGCCCAGCGGGCCACCGAGCCCGCGCCGCACCCGCGCGAGCAGCGCGGCGGCGGTTCGGCCCTGCGCTCGCCCGGACTCCAGGTCCTGGTGGCCACCTTCGTGGCGACCGGAACGATCTTCGGGGCGGTCGACGTGGTCACCGTCGCCTTCGCCGACGAGCAGGGCCACAAGGGCGCCGCCAGTGTCGTCCTGGCCCTCTACGCGGCCGGTTCCTGCGTGGCCGGGCTCGTGTTCGGCCTGCTGCACCTCAAGGGAGCACCGGAACGGCGCTGGCTGCTGGGCGTGTTCATGATGGGCGTGAGTATGATCCCCCTCCTACTGGTCGGAAACTTGCCGTTTCTGGCCGTGGCGCTGTTCTTTGCGGGTCTGGCCATCGCTCCCACGATGATCACCACGATGTCCCTCATCGAAGAGCACGTACCACGCGCACAACTGACCGAGGGCATGACCTGGATCAGCACCGGGCTCGCGGTCGGCGTCGCGCTCGGCTCCTCCATCGCCGGCTGGGTCATCGACTCGGCGGGCGCACGGGCCGGGTACGGGGTTCCGGCGGTGTCCGGAGCCGTCGCGGTCGCGGTCGGTTTCCTGGGGTACCGCCGGCTGAGCAGGCCGGCGCCGGGTCGGGGAGGCAGCGTTGAGCAGGACAGCGAGCGGGACGAACGCCACGTGGCGTAACTGGGGCGGCAATGTCGCCGCACGCCCCGCGCGGGAGGTCACGCCCGCCTCCGTCGACGAACTGGCCGAGGCCGTGCGCCGGGCCGCCGAGGACGGGCTGAAGGTGAAGGCGGTCGGCACCGGCCACTCCTTCACGTCGATCGCGGCGACCGACGGTGTGTTGATCCGCCCTCAACTCTTGACCGGCATCCGCAACATTGATCGCGACAACATGACCGTCACGGTCGAGGCCGGTACCCCGCTCAAGAGGCTCAACCTGGCGCTCGCGCGCGAGGGCCTGTCGCTCACCAACATGGGCGACATCATGGAACAGACGGTCTCCGGGGCCACCAGCACCGGCACGCACGGCACCGGCCGCGAGTCCGCCTCGATCGCCGCCCAGATCAAGGGCCTCGAGCTCGTCACGGCTGACGGCTCGGTGCTCACCTGCTCGGAGAAGGGGACCGAGGAGGAGCGCGCGCTCTTCGCCGCCGCCCGGATCGGCCTGGGCGCCCTCGGCATCATCACCGCGATCACCTTCGCCGTGGAACCGATCTTCCTGCTCACCGCGCGGGAGGAACCGATGCCCATCGACAAGGTCCTCGCCGACTTCGACGAACTGTGGGCCGAGAACGAGCACTTCGAGTTCTACTGGTTCCCGCACACCGGCAGCACCAACACCAAGCGCAACAACCGCAGCGCGGGCCCCCGCAAACCGGTGAGCCAGGTCTCGAGCTGGATCGAGGACGAGTTCCTCTCCAACGGCGTCTTCCAGGTGGCCCAGTGGGTGGGCCGGGCGGTGCCCGCCACGATCCCGACGATCGCGCAGGTGTCCAGCAAGGCCCTGTCCGCGCGCACCTACACGGACATCCCGTACAAGGTCTTCACGTCTCCGCGCCGGGTGCGCTTCGTGGAGATGGAGTACGCCGTCCCGCGCGAGGCGGTGACCGAGACGCTGCGCGAGCTGAAGGCGATGCTCGACCGCTCGGGCCTGCGGGTCAGCTTCCCCGTGGAGGTGCGCACCGCGCCCGCCGACGACATCACCCTGTCCACCGCCTCCGGCCGCGACAGCGCCTACATCGCCGTCCACATGGTCAAGGGCACGCCCTACCAGGGGTACTTCACCGCCGCCGAGCGCATCTTCACCGCCCACGAGGGCCGGCCGCACTGGGGCAAGGTGCACACGCGGGACGCGGAGTACTTCGCCGGTGTCTATCCGCGCTTCGGCGAGTTCACGGCGCTGCGGGATCGGCTGGATCCTGATCGCCTGTTCCAGAACGACTACTTGCGGAGGGTTCTGGGGACGTAGCGGACTCCGTGGGTGTGGGGGTCGCCGAGTCGTCGGCCCCCGTGCCGCCCTCCGTGGCCGTGGGAGTCGGCGCCGTCCCGGCCGTCGTACCGTCACCGGTGCCGTCGCCCGCGTCCTCCCCGCTGTCGCTCGCCGGGGAGGAGGCCCCGCCCGAGGGAGCCGACTCCCCGGTCGGGGGAGAGGAGGGCGAGGACGAGGACGGCGACGGCGAGGGGGTGGTCGAGTCCTCGTCGGGGGAGCCGGACGAGGTACCGGACGAGGAACCGCCGCCCGAGACCGCCTCGGTGACCGTCGTGCCCTTGTCTCCGCTGAAGCTGTCGCCCGACACCAGCTCGTACGTGGTGATCCCGGCCATCGCGACCCCGAAGACGAGCGCGGCCGCCACCACCGGCCGCTTACGGCGCCCGATCCGGGCGCGGTGGACGGTGCCCTCGGTGAACTCGCCCGGCGCGGGCGGCGTTCGCACCCCCGGTTTCGCAGCCACCTCCAGGTCGCGGACCTGTACGTCGTGGACCTGTACGTCGCGGACCTGTGTGTCGCGGAACTGCTCGCCGGTGCGTCTGAAGAAGTGCTGGAAGAGCGATCCGCCACAGGTGGCGACGACACTGACCAGACCCGCGCCGAGGATCGTGCCGTAGACCCCGAAGTACGAGGCGAGTTTCGCGGCCACGACCGCGGCCACGGCGCTGCCGGCGACCTGAGGCACGCTCAGGTCGATCCGCTTCCGTTTCACCTCCTCCCCGGCACTCGGCTCACCAACGACTTCGGGCCTTTCACGCATACCGGGAGCTTGCCTGCCTTTCCCGCACTTGATCAATCAACTGCACGAGAAGGGGACGTACGGACGAAACCGATAGTTCCTTTTCGGGAGATTGCGTGAACTACGCCACGCCCAAGATCGCTAAACGCCCGCCACGGAGGGTCAATTCGCACCCCTCCACAGAAGTTGGATGGCGCGCCAATCCACGCACGTGGCCCAAATGGAGTACTGTTGCGAGCCCTGGGCCCGGTCTCCCTCCAGGATGTCCGGGGCCTCGCTGGACCGCTTGAGGGGGGCTAGTTGCACAGGGTGACGGTGTTGGTCACTTAGCGTGGCGAATAGGTAACCGTGCCATAACGACGGCGCAGGGCCTGTGCCCGACACGCCGGGCAACTCGGCAAGGTAGTGGCAGGCTGCACCCGGGCAGGCCACACTCGACTAGCGGAAGCAGCGACGCACGTGACGTCGGCAGGCACCACCCGGGAGGTCCCCATGCCCGAACTGCGTGTCGTGGCCGTCTCGAATGACGGCACACGGCTGGTGCTGAAGGCTGCGGACAGCACGGAGTACACGCTTCCGATCGATGAGCGTCTGCGCGCCGCCGTCCGCGGCGACCGTCCCCGCCTCGGCCAGATCGAGATCGAGGTGGAGAGCCATCTCCGCCCCCGTGACATCCAGGCGCGTATACGTGCCGGGGCCACCGCGGAAGAAGTCGCCCAGATGGCCGGCATCCCTGTCGACCGTGTGCGCCGCTTCGAAGGCCCCGTGCTGGCCGAGCGCGCCTTCATGGCCGAGCGGGCCCGGAAGACTCCGGTCCGTCGGCCCGGTGAGAACGCCGGACCCCAACTCGGCGAGGCCGTCCAGGAACGGCTGCTGCTGCGCGGCGCCGACAAGGACACCGTCCAGTGGGACTCGTGGCGTCGCGACGACGGCACCTGGGAAGTTCTGCTGGTCTACCTGGTCGCGGGCGAACCGCACTCGGCGAGCTGGACGTACGACCCGCCCCGGCGGCTCGTCCAGGCCGTCGACGACGAGGCACGTTCGCTGATCGGCGAGTCCGACGACCTGGCCGCTCCCGAGCCCAGCTTTCCGTTCGTCCCGCGCATCGCACGGCTGCCGCGCGACCGTCCGCTGGACCGCGCGCTCGACCGGCCCAGCCTGCCGGCCCAGCCGTCCGAGCCGGCCGAGGAGAGCACCGGCGAGCGGGAACGCGACTCGCTGACCAGTCTGTTGGAGGCGGTGCCGAGCTTCCGTGGCGACATGGTCGTCCCGGAGCGCCCGGCGGAGCCCGCGACGGAGGAGCCCGACGAGCAGGAGCCCGTCACCGAGGAACCCCCGGCACCGGCCGCCTCCGCCGGATCCGCCTACGCGGATGTCCTCATGCCGCGTTCCGTCGGCAGCCATCGCGACCGTCTCATCGGCGCCACCGACCGTCAGGCCGAGGCGGACGGCGTCCGTCCGGGCCGCCGGGCCGCGGTGCCGAGCTGGGACGAGATCGTGTTCGGCACCCGGCGGAAGAAGCAGGAGTAACCGACCCTCGGGCAACTCGCCCGAGGCGTCGGCCGGTTCGCGGAATCCGGTGGGCACACCAGTACATACGTGAGGGAGGGCCGCACCTGTTCGGTGCGGCCCTCCCCCATGTGCCCGCGCGGCGGGACTACCGGGGATCGGGGCCCACGGCGACCGGCCGGGCCGGGTCCGAGGACCACTCCGACCAGGAGCCGACGTACAGGGCCGCCGGAATGCCCGCGACCGCCAGGGCCAGCACCTCGTGGGCGCCGGAGACGCCCGAGCCGCAGTACACGCCGACCCCGGTGCCGTCGGACGCCCCCAGCGCCTTGAAGCGGTCCCTCAGGTCCTCGGCGGCCAGGAAGCGGCCGTCCGGGCCCACGTTGTCGTTCGTGGGCGCGGAGACGGCACCCGGAATGTGGCCGCCGACCCGGTCGATCGGCTCGACCTCGCCCCGGTACCGCTCCCCCGCGCGGGCGTCGAACAACACGCCGGAGCCGGCGAGAGCGGCGGCCCCGTCGGCGTCGAGAAGTCCCGTGGCGCCCGGCACCGGCTCGAAGTCGCCCTCCACGCGCGCGGGGACGTCGTCCGAGAGGTCCCCCTGCCACGACGGCAACCCGCCGTCGAGGACCCGCACGTCCGGGTGACCCGTCCAGCGGAGCAGCCACCACGCGCGGGCCGCCGCCCAGCCCTGCCCGCCGTCGTACACGACCACCGGCCTGCCCGCCGAGACACCCGCCCGGCGCATCGCGGAACCGAACAGCGCGATGTCGGGCAGCGGATGCCGGCCGCGGCCGCCCGGCGCTCCCGCGAGCTCCCGGTCCAGGTCGACGTAGACCGCGCCGGGCACGTGCCCGGCCTCGTACGCGGCGCGTCCGTCGAACGGCGGCTCCCCCGCCGCCTTCGCCACGCTGAGCTGCCAGCGGACGTCGAGGACGACGGGCGGGTTCTCCCCCGCCAGGTCGCCGGCCAGTTCCGATGCGGTGATGATGGCGTTCATGGTCACCATCCTCGCGCACGGGGTGGCCCCATCGCCCATGTCCGGCTACTCTGCTCGGCCGGACAGGCTCGATCACGGGGCGTGCGGGATCGAGCACATGCCGTACAGGCGATCGACATACGGCGACAACCACACGTAAACCAACGAGAAACCCCCTATCAGGCATCCTCCGAGGGCGGAAGCGACACGGCCACCGCAAGGGGCCGAGGAGAGAGTGACGATGACCGAGGCAGGTGGGTCGGCCGGCCCGATCGGCGCAGCACACGCCCGGTACGCGCCCGGTACACCCTGCTGGGTGAGTCTGATGGCGCACGGGTTGACCGCGACGCAGGAGTTCTACGGCGAGCTGTTCGGCTGGGAGTTCCGGCCCGGCCCGCAGCAGCTGGGCCCCTATGTGCGGGCGCTGCTCGACGGCCGCGAGGTGGCCGGGATCGGTCAACTGCCCCCGGACCGCCACCTCCCGGTCGCCTGGACGCCCTATTTCGCCTCGGACGACGTGGACACGACCGCCGAAACGGTCCGGCTGTGCGGCGGCACGGTCGGAGTCGGCCCGCTGGACGCCTCCGACGCCGGGCGACTGGCCATCGGCTCCGACCCGTCCGGCGCCGTCTTCGGCGTCTGGCAGGCGGCGGCCCATGTCGGCACCACCATCACCGGCGTGCCCGGCACCCCCGCCTGGAACGAGCTGACGACCTACGAGGCCGCGAGCGTCCGCAAGTTCTACGAGACGGTCTTCGGCTACGAGGAGACGGTGGTGTCCGCCGACTTCGACCACGTGACCCTGCACGTCGCCGGCCGCCCCGTCGCCGGCATCCACGGCGTGGGCGCCGCGTTGCCCCGGGACCGGGGACCGCACTGGACGACGTACTTCGAGGTGGCCGACACGGACGCGGCGCTCAGTCTCGTCGTCGATCTCGGCGGGCGGGTCCTCGAGCCGGCCCAGGACAGCGAGCACGGGCGCGTGGCGAGTGTGGCCGACCTCGAGGGGGCCCGCTTCTCCGTGGTCCAGGCGCCTCGGTGAACGACGGTTCCTGAAGCCGCCGGCTGTTAGACCGGCTGCACCGGCAGCACATCCGGCGACAGGGCCGCCGCCCGCGCCGACGCCGAGGTCATACGGCGGCGGTGGTGGCGCCTGCACAGGACCTCGTAGCCGACCGTGTCCGCCTGATCTACGTCGCCGACGACGACCTGGGCGCCCTCCACGACCATGACACCGCCCACCGTGCGGGCGTTGTGCGTGGCGCGGGCGCCGCACCAGCACAGGGCCTCGACCTGGAGGACCTCGACGCGGTCGGCGAGTTCGACGAGCCGCTGGGAGCCGGGGAACAGCTTGGAGCGGAAGTCGGTGGTGATCCCGAAGGCGTAGACGTCGATGTCCAGGTCGTCGACCACGCGCGCGAGCTGGTCGATCTGCTCCTCGGCCAGGAACTGCGCCTCGTCCGCGATCACGTAGTCCGCACGGCCGCCCTGCGAGAGGTGGTCGACGAGGGAGGCGTAGAGGTCCTGACCGTCCTCGACCTCCACCGCGTCGGTGACCAGGCCCAGGCGGGAGGACAGCTTGCCCTCGCCCGCGCGGTCGTCCCGCGTGAAGATCATGCCCTGGAGACCGCGCGAGGAGCGGTTGTGCTCTATCTGGAGAGCCAGCGTCGACTTCCCGCAGTCCATGGTTCCGGAGAAGAACACCAGCTCGGGCATGGGGAGTTGAGCGCCTTTCGGTGAGGGTGAGGAAGAAACGGTTCTGGGCGTCAGGAGCGTACTTCGAGCAGCGGGACCAGCTGCTCGGCAGGGGTCATCGAGCCGTGGTTGCCGACCATCGCCGACTCCTTGGGCTCCCGTTCGGAGGCGATGATCAGGACGTCGTCCCGGGCGGCCGCGACCACGTCGCCGAGGCGGGCGTACACCCGATCGTCGACCTGCGGCCCGAACCAGCCCGCGGCGATCGCCTCGTCGCGCGAGGCGATCCAGAACTGCTCGCCGAGCACCTCGCGCCAGCAGGTCAGGACGTCGTTCTCGGCGCCCGGTACGGCGTAGACATGGCGGGCGCGGCCCTCACCACCCAGCAGGGCGACCCCGGCGCGCAGCTCCCAGTCCGCGTCGAAGTCGATGCGGTGCTCCTCGTCGAAGGGCACGTCGACCATGCCGTGGTCGGCGGTGACGTAGAGCGTGCTGCGCTGCGGGAGCTGCTCGGCGAGGCGCTGGACGAGCCGGTCGACGTACATGAGCTGGCCGCGCCAGGTGTCGGAGGCGACGCCGTAGCGGTGCCCGGCGCCGTCCAGTTCCGCGTAGTACGTGTAGACGAGGGAGCGGTCGCCGGCGGCGAGTTGCTCGGCGGCGAAGTCCATGCGCTCCTCGCCGGTCAGCCGCCCGTGAAACGTTCCGCCGCTGAGCGCGACCTTGGTCAGCGGGGTGTTCTGGAACGTGGGGGACGACACCTGGGCGGCGTGCACGCCCGCCTCGTGGGCGAGCTGGAAGACGGTGGGGTACGGCTGCCAGGCGCCCGGGGCCGTCCACGGCTGCCAGCGGAGCTGGTTCATCAGGGCGCCGGTCGCCGGGTTGCGCACCGTGTAGCCGGGCAGGCCGTGCGCGCCCGGGGGAAGACCGGTGCCGACGGAGGCGAGGGAGGTCGCGGTGGTCGCCGGGTAGCCGGCGGTGAGCGGACGTCCGGTGCCGCCGCGCGAGCTGCCGAGCAACGCGTGGAGATACGGCGCCTCGTCGCGGTGGTCCTTGATCTGCTCCCAGCCGAGGCCGTCGATCAGGAAGACGCAGTTGCGGTCGGCCGGGGTCAGCTCCGGGATCGCCGCGGTCGTGCCGGGTACGCCCATGCCCGCCGCCAGCGTGGGCAGCAGGTCGGCGAGGGAGCCGGAGCCGTACTCGGGGACGGGCGCGGAGCCGACCGCGAGCGGTTCGGGGAAGTCCCAGGGCGCGGAGTCGAAAGGGGTGGGCACGGAGCGCGACATCAGCGGGTGACGTCCGCTGTCGCCTCGGAGAGCGACTGCGCGAAGACGAGCGTCTGGCGGACCGTCTCCGGGCCGTCGCCGGCCTCGCTCACACGCAGGCTGAGGTCGTCCGCCGTCGAGCTGCCGGTGTAGCCGTGGTCGGCGTCGCAGTTGGGGTCGCCGCAGGCGGCCGGCTCCAGGTCGATACGGGAGACGGCGCCCCAGCCGATGGTCAGCACGACCTCGCGCGGCAGGGTGCCCGGCGTGTACGACTCCGGGTTGGCGACCACCCGGCTGAGGACGACGGACGAGATCCGGCCGATCTTCACGGACTCCGTGGAGGTCGTGGCGTACGGCGTCGGGGAGGTGGTGTCGGCGGCCTGCTCGTCGGTGTGGCTGACGATGAAGCGGTTGCCGGTGAGAACCAGCACGGTCACGTGCCGGCGCACCTCGTTCTGGTCGAACGTGGTCTCCTGGTGGACCAGGTACGACCGGATCGGCTCGCCGCCCACAGCGGCCTCCACCGCCTCGGCCACGAGGGCCGGGTAGTAGCCGCTGCGCTCGATCGCCGCGCGCAGCCCCTGGGTCGTCGTACTGGTCTTGGCCATGCCCTCCATCCTACGGGGACCCACTGACTGCGAGGCACCGCTGAGGCCCGCTTCGGTACGTCGGCGGCGGCCGGGGCGCGCTCCGTCGGTGCTCCGGGGGACGCCTCCACGGGGCGAGCCGCTGCCCGGGCGGCGCGTCCTCGCGCGCGCCCGACGGCGCGCTCCCGGACGGTCCGCTCAGTACGTCGGCAGCGTCCTCGGTCCGAGGTCGTCACGCGCCGGCGGGGGTGCGAGGCGTACGGAGGCGCCGAGGACGCTCAGCCCGTGCGGGGCGACGACGACCGGCTCCAGGGTGACCGCGACGACCTCGGGGTGGTCGTCGACCAGCCGGGACACGCGCAGCAGCAGCTCCTCCAGGGCGGCGGTGTCGACGGGCGTCGAGCCGCGCCAGCCGAAGAGGAGCGGGGCGGTCCGGATGGACCGGATCAGCGAGGTCGCGTCGCGGTCGGTGACCGGAACCAGCCGGTGCGCCATGTCCCCGAGCAGTTGCGAGGCGGCCCCGGCGAGCCCGAAGGACAGTACGGCTCCGGCCGCCGGGTCGATGACCGCGCGGACGACCGTGTCGACGCCGCGCGGTGCCATCGCCTGGACGACCGGGCGGATCTCCTGCGGCTTGCCGAAGAGCTCGGTCAACTCGGCGTACGACCGGCGCAGTTGCTCCTCGTCGGCCACATCGAGCCGTACGCCGCCCAGGTCGGCGCGGTGCCGCAGGTGCGGGGCGGTGGCCTTGAGGGCGACGGGGTAGCCGAGGGCGGCCGCGGCCCGCGCGGCCTCGTCCGGGGTGGGCGCCGGGATGGCCCGGCGGGTGCGGATGCCGTAGCGGCCGAGCAGCTCGCACGTCTCGTCGGTGCCGAGGGTCAGGCCCTGCCCGCGCGCGAGGAGCCCGCCGATCAGCTCGGCGGCGCCCTTCTCGTCGATGTCCTCGTACTCGGGCACCTTGCCGGCGTCGGCCGCCTCGCGCCGCCACTGGGCGTACTTCACAGCCTCCGCGAGCGCGCGGACGGCGCGTTCGGCGGCGGGATAGGCGGGGATGAGGTGCGCCCCCTCGGGTGCGTCGACGGCGGTGGGCACCGGCTGCTCGCCCTCGGGGACGTCGGTACGCGCGCGTGGGGCCGCTTCCGCGCGCGGTGCGGTACTCGTCGCGGCGGACAGCGCCATGGCGAGACCGCCGAGTTCCACGTGCACGACGAGCACCGGTTTGGCGGGAGCGGCCGCCGCGGCCGACCGCAGGGCCTCCGCGAGTTCCGCGTCCCCGGGCGATCTCTCCCCGATCGCCGGGATCGCCGTCACGACCACCGCGTCGCACGTCTCGTCGGCCAGCGCCCGGGCCAGCGCCGCGTGGAAGTCCCGGGCCGACGCCTCGGTCGTCAGGTCCAGCGGCGGCAGCGGACGCAGCCCTTCCGAGAGACAGGCGTCGTACGTCAGCAGGCCCAGCGACTCGGAGTTGCCGAGAATCGCCACCCGCGGGCCCGTCGGCAGTGGCTGACGGGCGAGCAGCAGGCCCGCGTCGACCAGTTCGGTGATGGTGTCCACGCGGATCACGCCGGCCTGCCGCAGCAGCGCCGACACCGTCGCGTGGGGCAGCCGGGTCGCCCGTACGGCGTGCCCCTGCGGGGCGGACCCGGCGCCCTGGACGACGACCAGGGGCTTGGCGGCCGCCGTGCGCCGCGCGAGGCGGGTGAACTTGCGCGGGTTGCCGATGGATTCCAGGTACATGAGGGCGACGTCGGTGTCGGGGTCGTCGTACCAGTACTGGAGGACGTCGTTGCCCGAGACGTCCGCGCGGTTGCCGGACGAGATGAAGGTCGACACGCCGGTGACGCCGGTGACGCCTCCGCCACGCCGGTGGAGACGGGACAGCAGGGCGATGCCGATGGCGCCGGACTGGGCGAACAGGCCGATCCTGCCGGGTCTCGGCATCTCCGGGGCCAGTGAGGCGTTCAGCCGCACCTCCGGGGAGGTGTTGATGACTCCGAAGGCGTTGGGGCCGATGATCCGCATGCCGTACGCGCGTGCGTGCCGGACGAGTTCGCGCTGGCGCTCCCGCCCGTCGGGGCCGCTCTCGGCGTAGCCGGCGGAGAGGACCACGAGTCCCTGCACGCCGTGCTCGCCGCACTCGGTCACGGCCTCGGGGACCTGCTCCGCCGGGACGGCGACGACCGCGAGGTCGACGGGCTCCGCTATGTCGCGCACCGAGCGGTGGGCAGGCACCCCGTCCAGTTCCTTCAGGTCCTCGGGGAAGGCCTTGTTCACGGCGTACAGCCGCCCGGTGAAGCCCGCCTCGCGGAGGTTGCCGAGCACGCTTCGGCCGACGCCTCCGGGGCTGCGGCCGGTGCCGACGACGGCTACGGAGCCGGGCGCCAGCAGCCGCCCCACGGAGTGCGCCTCGGCGCGCTGTTCCCGCGCGCGCTGCACGGCGACGGAGCGCTCGGTGGGTTCGAGGCCGAACTCCAGGTGTACGACGCCGTCCTCGAAGCTGCGCTTCTGGGTGTAGCCGGCGTCCGTGAACACCTTGATCATCTTGTTGTTGGCGGGCAGTACCTCGGCCGCGAAGCGGCGGATGTCACGCTCGCGCGCCACGGCGGCGATGTGCTCGAGCAACGCGGAGGCGACGCCCCTGCCCTGGTGGGCGTCCTGTACGAGGAACGCGACCTCGGCCTCGTCGGCAGGGGCCGAGGCGGCCATGCCGTCGGCACCAATGCGGTCATAGCGTACGGTGGCGATGAACTCGCCGCCGACCGTGGCCGCGAGTCCCACCCGGTCCACAAAGTCGTGGTGCGTGAAGCGGTGGACGTCCTTGTCGGACAGGCGCGGGTAGGGCGCGAAGAAGCGGTAGTACTTCGACTCGTCCGAAACCTGCTCGTAGAAGCTGACCAGGCGCTCGGCGTCATCGACGGTGATGGGGCGGATGCGCGCGGTGCCGCCGTCGCGCAGCACCACGTCGGCCTCCCAGTGGGCGGGGTACTCGTGCCGGTCCGACGCGCTCTGCATGGGGCCCAGAGTACGGCTCGCGTACGACAACGGCGCGAGGCAGTCTGTGGAGGACGCACGTCGGATCGAGGCCGCGATCCGACGACCACGTCGGGAGGGGACCGAACGACCCCTCCCTCACACGCTTCACGTGTGGAACACTGGTCTAGACAACCTGAACACTGAAGGGCAGCATCACATGGCTGAGCGCCGCGTCAACGTCGGCTGGGCCGAGGGCCTTCACGCCCGCCCCGCTTCCATCTTCGTCCGGGCCGCCACGGCCGCAGGTATCCCGGTGACGATCGCCAAGGCCGACGGCAACCCCGTCAACGCGGCCTCCATGCTGGCCGTTCTCGGCCTGGGCGCCCAGGGCGGCGAGGAGATCGTCCTCGCCTCCGAGGCCGACGGCGCCGACGTCGCCCTCGACCGTCTGGCGAAGCTGGTCGCCGAGGGGCTCGAGGAGCTCCCCGAGACCGTCTGAGCGCGCAGGCCCCCTTTGCGCCCAAGCCGACGCCGCTCTCGCGGACGTGGTTGCGCGTCGTCGGGGTTGCTCAATTGACGGTGGCGGTGTTCGTCGCTTCAAAGGTGTCGTCCCGCTAACCCCGAAGGGCTCGTCCGAATTATCGGGCGAGCCCTTCGTATTTCCCGTTCACGGGCAGCAGAAATAATCCCCCGCGAATTATCCCCTCTTTGTATACGGCCCTCGTGTTAATGCCGCAGACCCGTCATGTTTACGGGAGGTTGCGAAGTCCTCACACGGTCGGCGCGCTCGGGGCCGCCGGAAAAGCGCAGCCGGTGCGCGGCCGTCGCACGCTCGGTGTGCAGCGCCGTGATCGCCCGCGCACGCTCGCCGTCGCCGCGCGCCACCGCGTCCACGATCGCGCCGTGCTCCGCCCAGGACTCCGCGGGGTTGGCCGGGGCCTCCACCGCGTACATCCAGGCGATCTTGTGGCGCAGCTGAGTGAGCATCGACGTCAGGGCATGGCTTCCTGAGGACTGGGCGAGCGTCTCGTGGAACCAGCCCCCCAGGGAGCGCAGATCCTCGCTGTTGCCCCGCCTGGCCCGCTCCTGGCCCAGCCGGACGAGTCCGCGCAGCACCTTCAGATGGGCCTCGGTGCGCCGCTGGGCGGCCCGGGAGGCACCGAGCGGCTCCAGGAGCATGCGCATCTCCAGCAGGTCCGCGGCCTCCTGCTCGGTCGGTTCCGCGACGCACGCGCCCGCGTGCCGCCGTGTGACGACGAAGCCCTCGGCCTCCAGCGTGCGCAGCGCCTCTCGGACGGGGACGCGGGAAACGCCGTAGCGGCGGGCGAGGAGTTCCTCCGTGAGGCGGCTGCCGCGCTCGTAGACACCCGCGACGATGTCGTCCCGAATGGCCGTGCACACCGAGTGCGCCGGAATACGCATGACGGACCTCCGCCTTAATCCCCGTGAAACGTCGACGATTGACGTGTGTTCCGTGACTCTATTGCAATGAGCGGGAATTTCCGATGGCGGGCTGGAATCCAGGGATATTTTTTGGACAGCAGGGCCTCGAAAACGGCGAAAGCCCCGGCCGGGAGGGCCGGGGCAAGACGATCTGTCGCCGTGGGTCGTCAGACGTTCACGCCGTGCTTGCGGAGGTAGGCGACCGGGTCGATGTCCGAGCCGTACTCCGCGGTGGTGCGGGCCTCGAAGTGCAGATGCGGGCCGGTGACGTTGCCGGTGGCGCCCGACAGGCCGATCCGCTCGCCCGGGGTGACCGTCTGGCCCACCGACACCGCGAGGGACGACAGGTGACCGTACTGGGTGTACGTCCCGTCGTTCATCTTGATCACGATCTGGTTGCCGTAGGACCCGCCCCAGCCGGCCTCGACCACGGTGCCGGAGCCGACCGCGTGCACGGAGGTACCGCTCGCGGCGTGGAAGTCGATGCCGGTGTGGCTGCCGGAGGACCACAGCGAGCTGCTGGCCTGGTAGCCGGTGGAGACGTAGGAACCGGTGATCGGCAGCACGAAGGTGTTGAGGCGCTTGCGCTCGGCCTCGCGGGCGGCACGCACGCGTGCCTCGCGCTCCTCCACGGCCTTCTTGGCGGCGGCCTGCCGGGCGGCCTCCTCGAAGGCCGCGTGCTTCTGCACGGCGACCTGGTCGTCGATCTGCTCGGCGACGGACTCGCCGGCGGTGACGACGGGGATCAGCCCGGTCTGCTCGGGGGTGGGCTCGGCGGCGAAGGCCGGGGTGGAGGCGACGGTGGCCATGACACCGGTGGTGGTGAGCGCCGCGATGCCCGCCGCGCGGACGCTGCTGCGCTGCATCCGGCTGGGCCGACGGTGCTTCCCGGTGGCGCAGGTGAACGCCATGAAGTTGGGGGTGTCCTTTCCTTCCCTCTCGCCTACCGGGTTAGCTGACGGGTTCGGAGCAGGAAGGTCTCCTACGGACCCCCTCGCGTTCACGCGCGGGCGTCCGATTCACCCCAGGGACTTCACAAGTGGGTCCCCGGCTCCCCTGGCTCGCGCCGTACGGGGACTCGGCGATGACTGTCCGGTGCCGCGGCTGCGGCGCACTGCCTGACGAACAGCCCGGATGACGCTAAGCGGCGCGGGTTTCAATCCTCAAACGGATCCCGGTTTTTGTAGCGCATCCCACAGGGCAGACGGGCAACCTCCGCATCAATTCGGACATACGGAGGCCCTGGTGACGCTTTCGTCGACCAGGGCCCCCACACGCGTGTGCCGTTGCCGGGATCTACTCCGCGGACACGACCTTCACCTCGCCGATGCCGAGGGCCTCGACCGGCTCCTTGATCTGGGCCGCGTCACCGACGAGGACGGTCACCAGCCGGTCCACGGGGAAGGCGTTCACAGCCGCCGCGGTGGCCTCCACCGTGCCGGTCGCGGCGAGCTGCCGGTACAGCGTGGCCTGGAAGTCGTCGGGCAGGTGCTGCTCGACCTGGTCGGCCAGCGTGCCGGCGACGGCCGCGGCGGTCTCGAACTTCAGCGGCGCCACACCGACCAGGTTCTGCACGGCGACGTCACGCTCGGCGTCGGTCAGCCCCTCGGCGGCGAGGGTGCGCAGCACCTTCCACAGGTCGTCCAGAGCGGGACCGGTGTTCGGGGTGTCGACGGAGCCGCTGATGGCGAGCATCGCGGCGCCCGAGCCGTCCGGGGCGGACCGCAGGACCTGCCCGAACGCGCGGACACCGTAGGTGTAGCCCTTCTCCTCGCGCAGGACGCGGTCCAGCCGGGAGGTGAGGGTGCCACCGAGGCAGTACGTGCCGAGCACCTGCGCGGGCCACACACGGTCGTGCCGGTCGGCACCGATCCGGCCGATCAGCAACTGCGTCTGAACGGCGCCGGGACGGTCCACGATGACGACCCGGCCGGCGTCGTCGGCAGTCACCGGCGGCACGGGCCGCGGCTGGGCCGAGGAGCCCGTCCAGGCGCCCAGGGTGTCGCCGAGGAGCGCCTCCAGGTCGACACCGGTGAGGTCGCCGACGACCACGGCCGTGGCCGTGGCGGGACGGACGTGCTTCTCGTAGAAGGCGCGTACGGCGGCGGAGTCGATCTTCTCGACCGTCTCCGCGGTGCCCTGGCGCGGCCGCGACATCCGCGCGGTGGCCGGGAACAGCTCCTTGGAGAGCTCCTTGGCGGCGCGCCGGGAGGGGTTGGCCAGCTCGTGCGGGATCTCGTCCAGGCGGTTGCGGACGAGGCGCTCGACCTCGCTGTCGGCGAACGCGGGGGCCCTGAGGGCGTCGGCGAGCAGACCGAGGCCCTTGGGCAGGCGCGAGGCCGGCACTTCGAGGCTCAGCCGGACGCCGGGGTGATCGGCGTGCGCGTCCAGGGTGGCGCCGCAGCGCTCCAGTTCGGCGGCGAACTCCTCGGCGGAGTGCTTGTCGGTGCCCTCGGAGAAGGCCCGCGCCGTGATCGTGGCGACGCCGTCGAGGCCGGCCGGTTCCGCGTCCAGGGGTGCGTCGAGGAGGATCTCGACGGCGACGACCTGCTGGCCGGGGCGGTGGCAGTGCAGCACGGTCAGGCCGTTGGCCAGCGCGGTGCGCTCGGGCGCCGGGAACGCCCACGGCTTGGCCTCGCCCGCCCGGGGCTGGGGGTGGAAGTCCATCGTGGCGAGCTCGGTCACCGGGCCGCCTCCTCGTTCTCGTCCTGGTCGGCAGGGGCTTCGGCGGCGGTCGGCTCGTAGACGAGCACCGCGCGGTTGTCGGGGCGCAGGCGGGCCTTGGCGATCTCCTGCACCTCCTCGGGCGTCACGTCGAGCACGCGCTGGACGGCGGTGAGGGCGAGCTGCGGGTCGCCGAACAGGACGGCGAACCGGCACAGTTCGTCGGCGCGGCCGGCGACCGTGCCGAGCCGGTCGAGCCACTCGCGCTCCAACTGCGCCTGGGCCCGCTCCATTTCCTCGGCCGTGGGGCCCTCCTCGGCGAACCGGGCGAGCTCCTCGTCGATGGCGGCCTCGATGACGGGCACCTCGACGTCACCGGACGTCTTCACGTCCAGCCAGCCCAGGGAGGGCGCTCCGGCGAGCCGCAGCAGGCCGAAGCCGGCCGCGACGGCCGTACGGTCGCGGCGCACGAGGCGGTTGTACAGGCGGGAGGACTCGCCGCCGCCGAGGACGGTGAGCGCCAGGTCGGCGGCGTCGGACGCGCGCGTGCCGTCCTCGGGGAGCCGGTAGGCGGCCATCAGCGCGCGGGCCGGCACCTCCTCCTCGACGATCTCGCGCAGTTGTTCGCCGATGACGTCGGGCAGCCCGCCGTCACGGGGCGCGGGCTTGCCGTCGTGGCCGGGGATGGAGCCGAAGTACTTCTCGACCCAGGCGAGGGTCTGCTCCGGGTCGATGTCACCGACCACGGAAAGGACCGCGTTGTTGGGCGCGTAGTACGTGCGGAAGAACGCGCGCGCGTCCTCCAGGGTCGCCGCGTCCAGGTCGGCCATCGAGCCGATCGGCGTGTGGTGGTACGGGTGGCCGTCCGGGTAGGCGAGAGCGGTCAGCTTCTCGAAGGCCGTGCCGTAGGGGACGTTGTCGTAGCGCTGACGGCGCTCGTTCTTGACGACGTCGCGCTGGTTCTCCATCGACTCGTCGTCCAGCGCGGTGAGCAGCGAGCCCATGCGGTCGGCCTCCAGCCAGAGGGCGAGCTCCAGCTGGTGGGTGGGCATGGTCTCGAAGTAGTTCGTGCGCTCGAAGCTGGTGGTGCCGTTGAGCGAGCCGCCGGCCCCCTGGACCAGCTCGAAGTGGCCGTTGCCCTTGACCTGGCCGGAGCCCTGGAACATCAGGTGCTCGAAAAGGTGAGCAAGACCCGTACGCCCCTTGACTTCGTGGCGTGAACCGACGTCGTACCAGAGGCACACCGCCGCGACGGGGGTCAGGTGGTCCTCCGAGAGCACCACGCGCAGGCCGTTGGCCAGACGGTGCTCGGTCGCTTCCAGGCCCCCGGAGCCTGCCTGGGCTGTGGCCGTGTGACCCATGGGCATGTACGTCCCTTCCGATCGCGGACGCGGTCGTCGAAACCGCGGTTTTCCTGCCGGTCCTGCCACTGTATGCAAGCGTGCGGACGGTCCGCGAAGTTCCCGGACGACATACGCCGAGAGCGAGATCGCGTAGCCTGCGGGCAGCCGTGGAGGAGATGCCTCTGCGTTCGGGCCCGGACGGCCGACGCCGGGTCCTCGCCCGCGCTGTCAGTGCCACGGTCCACAATGGTCCGCGTCAGATCCCGTATCACGCCCCAGCAAGGAGCCGGCAGCGATGGCCCGCCGCAGCACGAAGACCCCGCCGCCCGACGACTCGTACGAGGAGCGGATCCTCGACATCGACGTCGTCGACGAGATGCAGGGCTCCTTCCTCGAGTACGCGTACTCGGTCATCTACTCCCGCGCCCTGCCGGACGCCCGTGACGGCCTCAAGCCGGTGCACCGCCGCATCGTCTACCAGATGAACGAGATGGGCCTGCGCCCGGAGCGCGGCTATGTGAAGTGCGCCCGGGTCGTCGGCGAGGTCATGGGCAAGCTGCACCCGCACGGCGACGCGTCGATCTACGACGCGCTGGTGCGGATGGCCCAGCCCTTCTCCATGCGGGTGCCGCTGGTCGACGGCCACGGCAACTTCGGTTCGCTGGGCAACGACGACCCGCCGGCCGCCATGCGGTACACCGAGTGCCGCCAGGCCGCGGCGACGAGCCTGATGACGGAGTCGATCGACGAGGACACGGTCGACTTCACGCCCAACTACGACGGTCAGGAGCAGGAGCCGGTCGCGCTGCCCGCCGCCTTCCCGAACCTCCTGGTCAACGGCTCGTCCGGGATCGCGGTCGGCATGGCCACGAACATGCCGCCGCACAACCTGGGCGAGGTCATCGCGGCCGCCCGCCACCTGATCCGCTATCCCGGCGCGGATCTGGACGCCCTGATGAAGTACGTTCCGGGCCCCGACCTGCCCACCGGCGGCCGGATCGTCGGCCTCTCCGGCATCCGGGACGCCTACGAGAACGGCCGCGGCACGTTCAAGATCCGCGCCACGGTGTCGGTGGAGACCGTCACGGCCCGCCGCAAGGGCCTGGTCATCACCGAACTGCCCTTCACGGTCGGGCCCGAGAAGGTCATCGCCAAGATCAAGGACCTGGTCGGCTCGAAGAAGATCCAGGGCATCGCCGACGTCAAGGACCTCACCGACCGCGCGCACGGTCTGCGCCTGGTCATCGAGATCAAGAACGGCTTCGTGCCGGAGGCCGTCCTGGAGCAGCTGTACAAGCTGACCCCGATGGAGGAGTCCTTCGGCATCAACAACGTGGCGCTGGTCGACGGCCAGCCGCTCACGCTGGGCCTCAAGGAGCTCCTGGAGGTCTACCTCGACCACCGCTTCACCGTGGTGCGCCGCCGCAGCGAGTTCCGCCGCACCAAGCGCCGTGACCGGCTGCACCTGGTGGAGGGCCTGCTGACGGCGCTCGTCGACATCGACGAGGTCATCCGCCTGATCCGCTCCAGCGACAACAGCGCGCAGGCGAAGGAGCGCCTGATGGAGCGCTTCTCGCTGTCGGAGATCCAGACCCAGTACATCCTGGACACCCCGCTGCGCCGGCTCACCAGGTTCGACCGCATCGAGCTGGAGGCGGAGCAGGAGAAGCTCAAGGAGGAGATCGCCGAGCTGACCCGGATCCTGGACTCGGACGCGGAGCTGCGCAAGCTGGTCTCGGCCGAACTGGCCTCGGTGGCGAAGAAGTTCGGCACCGAGCGCCGTACGGTCCTGCTGGAGTCGTCGGGTACCACGGCCACCGCCGTGCCCCTCCAGGTCGCGGACGACCCGTGCCGTGTCCTGCTGTCCTCCACGGGCCTGCTGGCCCGCACGGCGAACGGCGAGCCCTTCACGGAGAACGCCGAGGACGCCGAGGACGGGGGCGGCAAGCGCACCAAGCACGATGTGATCGTCTCGGCGGTGTCGGCCACCGCGCGCGGGGAGATCGGCGCGGTCACCTCCTCGGGCCGTCTGCTGCGGATCAACGTCGTCGACCTGCCGCAGCTCCCGGACACGGCCTCGGCGCCGAACCTCTCGGGCGGTGCCCCGCTGGCGGAGTTCGTCTCCCTGGAGGGCGACGAGACGGTGGTCTGCCTGACCACGCTCGACGAGTCGTCCCCGGGCCTGGCCATCGGCACGGAACAGGGCGTCGTCAAGCGGGTCGTGCCCGACTACCCGACCAACAAGGACGAGCTGGAGGTCATCACCCTCCGGGACGGCGACCGGATCGTCGGTGCCGTCGAACTGCGTACCGGCGAGGAGGATCTGGTCTTCATCGCCGACGACGCCCAGCTGCTGCGCTATCAGGCCTCGCAGGTGCGTCCGCAGGGCCGCGCGGCGGGCGGTATGGCGGGCATCAAGCTCACCGAGGGCGCAAAGGTGATCTCGTTCACCGCCGTGGACCCCGCGGTGGACGCGGTGGTCTTCACGATCGCGGGCTCGCGCGGAACCCTGGACGACTCCGTCCAGACGACCGCCAAGGTCACCCCGTTCGACCAGTACCCGCGCAAGGGCCGTGCCACGGGCGGTGTGCGCTGCCAGCGGTTCCTGAAGGGCGAGGACTGCCTGTCCCTGGCCTGGGCGGGTCCCGTCCCGGCCAAGGCGGCTCAGAAGAACGGCCTGCCGGCCGAGCTGCCGGAGATGGACCCGCGCCGTGACGGCTCGGGCGTCTCGCTGACGAAGACGGTCTCGGTGGTGGCGGGGCCGGTCTAGGCCTCGACCTCCTGGAAGGCCTCGTCGTCGGGGGCCTGTACGTAGCGCAGGACGCCCCACATGCCGTGCTCGTCGGCGTGTGGGGCGTCGTCCTTGCACGCCTCGAGTTCCTTGCCGAGGGCGGCGGTGTCGATGCCGGAGCCGATGAGGACGAGCTGGGTCATGCGGGCGTCGGCGGCCGGCCAGGGCTCCGGGTAGAAGCGGAGAAAGCGCCCGACGGCGTGCACGGCGTACCGGTTGGCCGGGTCGTGCGGACCGAAGTCGACATACCCCTTGACGCGGTACAGCCCCTCGGGCCGGCTGTCGAGGAACTCCATCAACCGGCGGGGGCCGAGGGGCACTTCAGAGGTGAAGGAGAGGCTTTCGTAGGAGCTGTGGAGGTGGTCGGCGTGGTCGTCTCCGGAGCGGTCGTGCAGGTCGTCGAAGGAGAGCTGCCCGACACGCTCCTCGCCCGGCCGGCAGTCGAAGAGGAACTCGGGGTCGACACGGCCGTAGGTGGCGGGGACGACGGCGGCCCGGTCGGTGAGGGAGCGGACGAGTCCGAGGACCCGGTCGGCGTCGGGCGCGCGGTCGAGTTTGTTCACCACGACGAGGTCGGCGAGGGCGAGGTGCCGGTCGATCCCGGGGTGCTTCGTCCGGGTCTCGTCGAACTCGGCGGCGTCCACGACCTCGACGAGCCCGCCGTAGACGATGCCGGGATGCTCACTGGCCAGCACCATCCGCACGAGTTCCTGGGGCTCGGCGAGACCGCTGGCCTCGATGACGATGACATCGATGCCGAGGGTCGGCCCGGCGAGCCGTTCGAGGTACACGTCGAGTTCACTGGCGTCGACGGCGCAGCACAGACAGCCGTTGCCGAGGGAGACGGTGGAGTCGCCGAGCGCACCGGCCACGGCCATGGCGTCGATCTCGATGGCGCCGAAGTCGTTCACGATCGCCCCGATGCGGCTGCCTCCGCTGCGATGCAGGAGATGGTTGAGCAGGGTCGTCTTGCCGGAACCGAGGAATCCGGCGAGTACGACGACCGGGATCTGCTGCGGACTGCGGCTCTGCGACACGTGCGACCTTTCCGAAACCTACGCGTGCACCGGCGCGCGGCCCGGGCGCGCGTACGAGGATTGAATGCCGCCCCAGGATACGAGCCGCGGGAATCACCGCGAAGTGAACGGTCGTGAGCAGCGTCCGCGGGGCAGCCCCTGGGCAAGGCGCCCTGGCGTGCGACCCTCGCTTCCCTCCGTGCGCCTCCCCTCCGCCTCCCCCGCCGATCAGAGCCGCTCGGCACCCTGGGAGACGGCAAGCGCCGCCCACCGCTCGCCGGTCCCCGTCACGTCCACCCGCACCCCGACGACCGGCGCACGGCCGCTCGATCGGGGAGTGACCGACCACGCAATGACGGGTCGTCGACTCTCATACGGCACATCCCGGACACCTGGTTGGTAACGAACGGCCCAAGCTCGCCAACACCGGCCGCGTCAGTAGGTTTTACTGCCTCACCAGCGGAGCGATTCCACAAGAGTCGCTCACTCCCGCCGAGGCGCGAGACGCCCCACAGGGCCGCTTCCCGCACGCCTCGTCCTACCGCCGCCCAGGCCTCGAGCCATGGACCAGAGGGAACAGCAGTGAGTGAAATCGTCCGACGGATCGGCGCTTCCCCGCGTGAGCGAGGAAGCGCTTCGGGCGCGAACTGTCCCGACATCTTCGAACTGAGCGACGGGAACTTCGCCGTCATCGGGACGGACGCCACAGAGAAGCTGGACGGAGAACTTCCGTCCGATGCGTCGCGAGGCCCGAAGGAGCGGATCGTTGTGATCACCAGGGCGACCCTCGTCCGCGCCAGGATGGACATTCCCGACATCTAATCCATGTGGCCGCGCCTTTGCGGTCATGGGCCGGCCCGGTAGGCCGGCGCAGTGAAGGGCCTGCGTCCCTGCGACGCAGGCCCGCCTCCTACGGCGTGGCCCGGTTTCCCGGGAATGCGCACCGGAACGATTCCGCAGACCTGGGGAGGACGACGTGGAGCATCAACCGACAGGACGTTCACTGCTCCGGATATCAGCGTGGAGCGTCGCGACCGTCGCCTGTGCCGCGATCATCGGGGCTGCGTCCATTGTGATGAGCGGTTGGCTTCTCACTGGCGTGGAGGAGGCCAACGGGGGACGACACGCCGCTGCGGAGCGCAGTGCCATCGGGGACTATTTCGGCGGAATAAGCGCTGTTTTCTCGGGAATGGCCCTGCTGCTGCTCGTCGCCACGCTGATGTTCCAACAGCGGGAGTTGCGGCTGCAGCGTCATGAGCTCTCCATGCAACGTCAGGAGCTGGTTTCCTCCCGAGATGAGCTGCGCCGGAGTGCCGAGTCGGACATGCGCGCGCTGCACGTTCAGTTGACCCAGATGGCGATGGACGATCCCGCCCTTGCCGACGTCTGGAACGACTACCCCGGCGAATCCACCGAAGTAGTGCGCCAGCATCTGTTCGCCAACCTTGTCTTCGGTCACTATCTGCTCGCTTACAGGTGGGGAGGAAGCACCGAAGCGGAGGTACTGGCGTACGCGCGCTCCCTGGTCCGAAGCGCGGCATTTCAGCGGTACTGGGAAGCTTCGCGCGCCGCGAAGGAAGAACTTCCCGCCGACAGTGCCGAAGGCCGACTGTTCCGGCTGTTCGAGCAGGCAATCCGAGAAGCACAGGACGGGGATACACCTTCACCGCAATAGCGCACCGCATCCGAAAACGGCTCTGTTCACATTGGCGGAGTCCACACCTGTTCCGTGGATACGGTGACCCCATGCGCGATCACGAACCCGGACCCGGCCACCCCGAACGACGGCTGAGCACCAAGGAGACCGCCGAGCTGCTCGGCGTGAAGCCCGAGACCGTGTACGCGTATGTCAGTCGTGGCCAGCTGAGGAGCCGGCGCACGCCCGGGGGCCGGGGCAGCACCTTCGACGCCGCGGAGGTCGAGGCGCTCGCGCGGCGCAACAAGCGGGAGAGCAGCGGGATTCCGGGCTCCGGGGCGGAACTGTCCGTCCGCACGCGCGTCACCTTCATCGACCAGGACCGCTACTACTTCCGGGGCGTCGACGCGGTCGAACTGGCCTCCCGGTACTCCTACGAAGAGGTCGCGGAGTGGCTGTGGACGGGCCGGCTGCGGCCCGGCGTCACCTTCACCGCGCCCGAGGCGTCCGTCGAGGCCGCCCGACGTGTCGCCGAGGCGCTGCCCGAACACACCGGTCCCACCGACCGGTTGCGGGTCGCCGCCGTCGCCGCCGCGGCCGCGGACCCGCTGCGGTTCGACCTGTCCGAGGACGCCGTGCTCGGCACCGCCCGCATCCTGATCCCCACCCTCGTCGCCGCCCTGCCCCCGAAGCTTCCCACGCACCGTGACGAAGGCCCGCTCGCCCTGCGCCTGTGGGGTCGACTCAGCGGACGGCCCGCCGAGAAGACGCAGCTGCACGTCCTCGACACGGCGCTCGGCCTGCTCGTCGACCACGACCTGGCCGCTTCGACGCTCGCGGTGCGCGTCGCCGCCTCGGCCCGTGCGCACGCCTACGCGGCCGTCTCCGCGGGGCTCGGAGTGCTCGAGGGACCGCTGCACGGCGCGGCCGGGGGGCTGGCCCACCGCATGCTGCTCGAGGTGCTCGACGTGGGCAGTGCCGCCCCGGTGATCGCCGAGGAACTGCGCGCGGGCCGCCGCATTCCGGGTCTCGGTCACCGGCTCTACCTCGGCGAGGACCCACGCGCACGTGCCCTGTTCGCCCTCCTGGAGGAGATTCCCGCTGCCGGCCCGGCACTCGCCGCGGCCCGGGACATCGTGGCCACGACCGCGCGCCACACGCCGCTGCACGCCAACGTGGACCTGGCGCTCGCCGTTCTCACCGCGTCCTGCGGCATGGAGTCCTCGGCCAGCGAGACGATCTTCGCCGTGGCCCGTACGGCGGGCTGGATCGCCCACGCCCTGGAGGAGTACGGCGAACGCCCTCTGCGGATGCGCCCGAGCGGACACTACGTGGGGCCGAAGCCGCCCCAGCCGCTACCGAAGTAGGAGGGCCGCGGAAGCCGTCGCGAGCGGGCGGGCGTCACCGTTCGGGGCGCACCCCCGCTCGGGCGGCCCGGGGCGCACCCCCGCTCGGGCGGCCCGGGGCGCACCCCCGCTCGGGCGGCCCGGGGCGCACCCCCGCTCGGGCGGCCCGGGGCGCCCCTTGCTCGGGTGGCCGACACTGCTGTGACCAGGGGCGACGCCCGGGCAGGCCAGGGTGCCCCGTCCCTCGCCGCACGCGCACGCGTACCCGCCCGGCCGAGCACATACCCCGGCCGGAAGTCACACTCCGGCAAGTCAGGTTAGGCTCACCTCTGTGAGTACGTGCGCGACCGTCTCGCGGGATCTCGACGAGCCCATTTCCGGAACCGCGGCCACGGCAACGACCTGGCTCCTCCTGGAACAGCCCGGCCCCTGGGGTGCCAAAGCCCTGGTTTCGAGCCACCTGGACCCGGCCCTGGGCCGCGCCCTGGATGCCGCCGCGCGGGACACGGGCGTACGCGTCGCGCTCATCCGCCGCCCCGGCCGCCACGCGGACTTCGGCGCACCGCCCCTGCGGCAGGTGTACGCGGCCCACACCGTCCCCGGAAGGGTGTGGCTGCGCAGCGCCACCACCCACGACCCACGGCAGCTGCTGGACCTCGACTTCGCCGCGCTCGGCAAGGGCGACCACCGGACCTTCGACACCGCGCTGCGGGGCGGGCCCCACACGGGCGACCCGCTCGCCCTCGTCTGCACCAACGGCAAGCGCGACCGCTGCTGCGCGCTCCTCGGCCGTCCGCTGGCCGCGGAGCTCGCCGCCTCGGGGGTGCGGGGCGCCTGGGAGGTCACCCATCTGGGGGGTCATCGCTTCTCGCCCACCCTGCTCGTCCTGCCGTACGGGTACGCGTACGGCCGCGCAGCGGCCCACACCGTCAAGGAGATCCTGCAAGGCGTCCAGGACGGGCGGATCGTCGTGGAGGGGTGCCGCGGGTGTTCGGCCTGGGATCGGCCCGGCCAGGCGGCGGAACTGGCGGTGCGCTCGGCGACCGGCGAGGACGCGGCGGAGGCGCTGAGCGTCGTCCGGACCACGGGCGGCGCACCGCGCTGGGAGGTGACCGTCGCGCACAGGGACGGACGCCACTGGCAGGTCGTCGTCGACCAGGGTGCTTCCCTGCCGCCCCGGCCGGAAAGCTGCGGCGCCTCGGTCCTTGGTTCACCTGCGCGGATGGACGTGGTGGCGGTACGCGAGCCGGCTGGAACGGCCCTGGTGGGCTGACACACTTACGGACACGATCCGGCCGCACCCGGCGCGGGCACCAAGGAATCGTTTCCTCTTGAGTCGGTCAAGAGATCCACACCACCCACCCCTACGGCTGTGCCGCTCCACCCACGTACCGTCTTGGGTATGAGCCCCACTCCCCCCGCCCGCCGCCTGCGCCTCGGAATGCCGCGGCGCATGTTCTCGCAGGTCCTGCTCATGCAGCTGACGATCGCCGCGGGAGTCGTGGTGCTCGCGACCGGGCTGTTCCTCGCTCCGCTCAGCGATCAGCTGGACGACCAGGCGATGCGCCGTGCCCTCGCCATCGCGCAGACCACCGCGGCTGTGCCGCAGATCGCCGAGGACCTCCGGAGCACGCGGCCGTCGGTCGACGGACCGGTGCAGCGGGAGGCCGAGCGGATCCGCAAGGCCAGCGGCGCGGAGTACGTCGTGGTGATGGACCTCCATGGCACCCGCTGGTCGCACGCCGACCCCGAGCAGGTCGGTGGCCATGTGTCGACGGACCCGAGCCAGGCCCTGGCGGGTAGGGACGTCATGGAGATCGACAGTGGCACCCTGGGCCGCTCGGCCCGCGGCAAGGTGCCCCTGCGCGACGGTGACGACAAGATCATCGGCGCGGTCTCGGTCGGTATCGAGTACGACAGCGTGCGCGCCCGCCTGATCCACGCGATCCCCGGACTGTTCGCCTACGCAGGCGGCGCCCTCGCGGTGGGCGCGCTGGCCGCCTGGCTGATCTCCCGGCGGGTCCAGCGCCAGACCCGCGACCTGGCCTTCTCCGACATCTCGGCGCTGCTCGCCGAGCGCGAGGCGATGCTGCACGGCATCCGGGAAGGCGTCGTCGCCCTGGACCGCGCCGGCCGCGTCCGGCTGCTCAACGACGAGGCCCAGCGCCTCCTCGGCATCGGGGAGGAGGTGGTGGGCGCTTCGCCCGACGAGGCGCTCGGCGGGGGACGTACGGCCGATGTCCTGGCGGGCCGGGTGACCGGCACGGACCTGATCGCCGTCCGCGGACAGCGCGTCCTGGTCGTCAACCGCATGCCCACCGACGACGGCGGCGCGGTGGCCACCCTGCGCGACCGCACCGAGCTGGAGCAGCTCGGGCGCGAACTCGACTCGACGCACGGCCTCATCGACGCGCTGCGCGCCCAGGACCACGAGCACGCCAACCGCATGCACACGCTGCTGGGGCTGCTCGAACTGGAGATGTACGACGACGCGGTGGACTTCGTCGGGGAGGTGGTCGGCGATCACCGGGCGACCGCGGAGCAGGTGACCGAGAAGATCGAGGACCCGCTGCTCGCCGCCCTGCTGGTCGGCAAGGCGACCGTCGCGGCCGAGCGCGGTGTCGCCCTGTGGGTGTCCGACCGCACCCGCCTGCCCGACCGCCTGATCGACCCGCGCGGGCTGGTCACGATCGTCGGCAATCTGGTGGACAACGCGCTCGACGCCGTCGCGGGCAAGCCGCACGCGCGCGTGGAGGTCGAACTGCGCGCGGAGGGCCGTACCGCGGTCCTGCGGGTGCGGGACACGGGCCCCGGCATCCCGGCCGAGCAGCGCGAGTTGATCTTCACCGAGGGCTGGTCCACGAAGAAGCCGCCGGCGCACGGCAAGCGTGGGATCGGGCTCTCCCTGGTGCGCAGGCTCGCCGAGCGGCAGGGCGGCCATGCCACGGTGGACGAAGCGACCGGCGGGGGCGCCGAGTTCACCGTCGTCCTGCCCGAGGCACTCACCGAGCCCGACCTGGAACCCGCCCTGGCCGCACCGGCGAAGAGCACTGCCGAGGAGGAGGCGCGATGATCGAGGTCCTGGTCGTGGACGACGACACCCGGGTCGCCCAGGTCAACGCCGCCTACGTCGAGAAGGTGCCGGGCTTCCACGTCGCCGGCGAGGCTCACAGCGCGGCCGACGCGCTGCGCCAGCTGGAGCTGCTGCCCCGCCTGGACCTCGTCCTGCTGGACCACTACCTGCCCGACGAGACGGGTCTCGAGGTCGTCCAGGAGATGCGTCGGCGCGGCCACCAGACCGACGTGATCATGGTGACGGCCGCACGGGACGTCACGACGGTGCAGGCGGCGATGCGCCAGGGCGCCCTTCAGTACCTGGTGAAACCGTTCGCCTTCGCAGGTCTGCGCGCCAAGCTGGAGGCGTACGCCGAGCTGCGCCGCACCCTGGACGGCGGCGGGGAGGCCGAACAGGCCGATGTCGACCGCATCTTCGGCGCACTGTCCGCCTCCTCCGAACCCGGCCTGCCCAAAGGGCACTCCCCCACCACCGCCGAACTCGTACGCCAGTCCCTGATGAACGCCGAAGGACCCCTGTCGGCCCAGGAGATCGCCGACCGGACCGGGGTGAGCCGCCAGACCGCCCAGCGTTACCTGAAGCTCCTGGAGCGCACGGGGCGGGCCCGGCTGACCCTGAAGTACGGCGACGCGGGCCGCCCGGAACACCGTTACGTGTGGGCGACCCGCGCCTGAGGGCTCGGTTCTCGTGGGCGGGGGAAGGAACCGTGCCCTCCTGGGATACGGATCCCCGCCCGCCGCCTGCTCGATCGTCAGCCCACTGCCTTCTCGACGAACTCGGTCGTGTAGGTCTTGCTCAGGTCGACGTCGGCGTTCTGGATGTTGGGATTGAAGGCCTTGAGGACCTTTTCGACCGTCTCGGGGCCGTTCTTGGGCATCACGCCGTCCTTGGTGAACATCGGCAGCGTGTTCTTGATGGCCACCGAGTACAGCAGCTTGTTCCCCTGGGAGTAGTCCGTCGGCATCTTCTCGGCGATCTCGGCCGCGCTGTGGGTGGACATCCACTTGAGTGTCTTGACGAATGCATTGGCCAACTTCTGGACGGTGTCCTTGTGACTGTTGACCCAGTCCGTCTGCATGTACAGGCTTGACGAGGGATACGGTCCGCCGAGCGCGTCCTCGGAGCCCTGCGGGGTGCGCATGTCGAGCAGGACCTTGCCGGCCTTCTTGTCCAGGATGGTCGCCACGGTCGGGTCGGTCGTCATACCGCCGTCGATGGCGCCCTGCTGGAGCGCGGCGATGAAGGTCGGCCCCGCGCCCACGGCGACCGGGGTGAAGTCGCTGACCTTCACGCCGTTCTTGACCGCGAGGTACTTGGTGAGGAAGTCGGTCGAGGAGCCGAGGCCCGTGACGCCGAGTTTCTTGCCCTTGAAGTCCTTGGGCGAGGTGATGTCACCTTCTGCCTCGGTGGAGACGATCTCCACCTCACCGGGCGCGTGCGAGAACTGCACGACGGACTCCACCTCCTTGCCCTTCACCTGAAGGTCGAGGGTGTGGTCGTAGAAGCCGACGGCCCCCTGCACCTGGCCGGAGACCAGCGCCGTCTCGGCCTGGACACCGGCCGGCTCACTCAGCATCTCGACGTCGAGCCCCTCGGCGTCGAAGTAGCCCAGGCGCTGGGTGAGCATGGCGGGCAGGTAGATGACCTTGTCCAGGCCACCGACCATGATCTTGACCTTGGTGCCCTTGCCGTCTCCGTTGCCACCGGAGCCCGTGGACGCGGTGCTCGCCGCGTCGTTGGCACAGGCGGTGAGCGAGGAGAGGGCGAGCAGACCGGCGGCGGCCAGGGCCGTGTATCTGGCGGTTGTGCGCATGGCGGGTTCACGTCCTTGTGAGAGGGCGATGCGGGGGTGGAGCGAGGGTGAGGGGAGGGCGGGGAAAGGTCCATGGAAGGTCCCGAGGGCCCTTTCGTGGGAACGGCTCCTCGGGGGATCGTTCAACGAAGGGTCAGCTGTCGGAGCCCGACGGCTTCCACCGGAAGATGCGCCGCTCGGCGAAGGTCAGCAGACCCTCCGCGACGAGTGCGACGACGGCGAGGATGACCATCGCGGCGTACACACCCGCCGCGTTGAACGTGCCCTGCGACTGCGCGACGAGCAGTCCGATCCCCTTGGTCGCGCCGATGTACTCACCGACGATGGCGCCGATCAGGGCGAAGCCGAAGCTCACGTGGAGGCTGGTGAAGATCCAGGAGGTGGCGGACGGGACGACCACCTGGAGCGTCACCCTGCGGTCGCTCGCGCCGAGGATGCGGGCGTTGGCGACGAGGTTGCGGTCCACCTCGCGGGCGCCCTGGAAGGCGTTGAAGAAGACCGGGAAGAACACCAGGACGACGGCCGAGGCGACCTTGGAGGCGGGGCCGAGGCCGAACCAGATCACGAAGATCGGGGCCAGCACGATCCTGGGTATGGAGTTGAGCACCTTGATGTATGGACCAAGGATGTCGGCGAGGAAGGTGATCCGCCCCAGTGCGATACCGCACACGACACCGGCGACCACACCGATGACCCAGCCGAGCAGTGCCTCGTAGAGCGTGTACCAGATCTGCTCGCCCAGAGAACCGAGCGCGGTCCCGTGCGTCACCCAGGTCCAGATCTGGTCCCAGATCTTGGAAGGCATCGAGAAGTTGAAGGGATCGATGACCTTGGCCCGGGAGAACGCCTCCCACAGGGCGAGCACGGCCACCAGGAGCAGGACACGCGACACCGTCACGACGGCCTTGCGTCTGCGAGCGGCACGCGCGCGTGAGTGGGCGCGGTCAGGTGCCTTGGCCGTGTCGACGACCGGTGTGCTGAGCACTTCAGGCGACACGGGCGGCACCTCTCTCTCGGGTGATGCGGACCTCTTCGCCGAGGGACTCCCAGATCTCGCGGTAGATCTCGATGAACCGCGGCTCCAGACGCACCGACTCGACCTTGCGCGGCCTCGGCAGGTCGATGTCGAAGACCTGCTTCACGGTGGCGGGGCCGGCGGTCATCACGACGACCTTGTCGGCCAGCGCGATGGACTCCTCCAGGTCATGGGTGACGAAGACGACGGACGCGCCCGTGCCCTCCCACAGCTCGAGGAGCTCGTCCGACATCAGCGCCCTGGTCTGCACGTCGAGCGCCGAGAACGGCTCGTCCATGAGGAGGATCTCGGGGTCGTTCACGAAGGTCGCGGCGAGGGCCACGCGCTTGCGCTGACCGCCGGAAAGCTGGTGCGGGTAGCGGTCCTCGAAGGCGGTCAGCCCGACCCGGGCCAGCCACTCGCGCGCGTTCCGCTTCGCCTCCGCCTTGGGCACACCGCGAAAGCGGGGCCCGGCCATGACGTTGGACAGGACCGTACGCCAGGGAAAAGTGGCGTCCTGCTGGAAGACGAAGCCGACCTTGTCACCGACGCCACGCACGGGCTGCCCGGCGACCATCACCTCGCCCTGGGTGGGCTCTTCCAGACCGCTGACCAGGGTCAACGTGGTCGACTTGCCGCAGCCGGTCGGGCCGACGACGGCCACGAACTCGCCACGCCCGACAGTGAGGTCGAGTTCCCGCACGGCGGTGTGCGGGGCACCCGACGGGGTCCTGAAGACCTTGCTCGCGCCCCGCAGCTCGATGGCGGGGCTGGTGTGTGCGCTCATGGCCGGGGACGGTAGAGGTGACCCGGGAGGCGGCATCAGCCTTCTGGGCGCATGCGCTTCTTTTGCTTGCAGTAGCCTGTTGTGCTCGTTTTGCTCGCGCTAGAACAGCGAAGCCGAAACACGGGCTTAACGCCCGCCTGGCCTTGACGGAGAGAGGCCCGATGATTGACGTCCTGGTGGTGGACGACGACTTCCGTGTCGCCGAGATCAACGCCAAGTACGTGGGAAAGGTTCCCGGCTTCCGGGTGGCCGCCCGCGCGCACAGTGCCGCCCAGGCGCTGGGAACCATCGAGCGCGGAACCATCGACCTGGTGCTGCTCGACCACTACCTGCCCGACCAGACCGGCCTCCAACTCATTCACCGCATGCGTGAGCAGGGCCATGGCACCGACGTCATCATGATCACGGCGGCCGGTGACGTCACGACGGTGCAGACCGCGATGCGCCTGGGCGCCCTGCACTATCTGGTCAAACCGTTCACCTTCGCCGCCCTGCGCACCCGCCTCGACTCGTATGCAGCCCTGCGCCGCACGGTGGACCGGGTCGGTGGGCACGGCGTCGCCGGCCAGGAGCAGGTCGACCGGATCTTCGGCGCCCTGCGCACCGGGCCGGCGCCGTCCTCGCCCGGCCTGCCGAGCGGCCACTCGGAACCGACCACGGACCTGATCTGCGACGTTCTGCACCGCGCGAATCACCCTCTGTCGGCCCACGAGGTCGCCGCCGAGACCGGCCTGAGCCGCTCCACCGCCCAGCGCTACCTCCGCCACCTGGAACAGGCCGGACGCCTGCACCTCTCCCTCAAGTACGGCGACACGGGCCGCCCGGAACACCGCTATGCCTGGGTGGCGCCGTAGCCGGGCGCCAGGACCCCGATGCGGTACGGCGGTGAGGAGTCGCCCGTTACGCGGCTCCCGCCCCGGTCAGTGACCGCACCTCGGTCTCCGCGTGCTTGGCCTCGTCCGCGACCTCGGCCGAGGTGACCGTGCCGAGCCAGCCCGCCAGGAAGCCCAGTGGAATCGAGACCAGACCGGGGTTCTGTAGCGGGAAGTACTGGAAGTCCACGCTCGGGAACAGCGACTCGGGGCTGCCGGACACCACCGGCGACAGCACGACGAGCGCCAGGGCCGGGACCAGCCCGCCGTACACCGCCCACACGGCGCCCCGCGTGGTGAAGCCCCGCCAGAACAGCGAGTACATCAGGACCGGCAGATTCGCGGACGCCGCGACGGCAAAGGCGAGCCCGACCAGGAAGGCGACGTTGAGATCGCGGGCCAGCAGGCCGAGGGCGATGGCGACCACACCGACGCCCACGGCGGCGATCCGCGCCACCGCGACCTCGCTGCGGGGTTTGGCCTGCCGGCGGCGCAGGGAGGCGTACAGGTCGTGTGCCACCGACGCCGAGGAGGCGAGCGTGATCCCGGCGACGACCGCGAGGATCGTGGCGAAGGCGATGGCCCCCACGACCGCGAACAGCACCGCTCCGCCGGTGGAGTCGGCGCCGCCGCCCAGGTCGAGTGCCAGAAGCGGAACCGCCGTGTTCCCGGACGCGTTCGAGCCGCGCACCGCCTCCGGGCCGACGATCGCCGCCGCACCGAACCCGAGGACGATCGTCATCAGGTAGAAGCCGCCGATCAGCCCGATCGACCAGACGACGGAGCGACGGGCGGCCTGCGCGGTGGGCACGGTGTAGAAGCGGGACAGGATGTGCGGCAGTCCCGCCGTGCCCAGCACCAGCGCGAGCCCCAGGCTCATGAAGTCGAAACGCGCGGTCCAGTCCCCGCCGTACTTCAGCCCGGGTGCCAGGAACGCGTCACCGTGCCCACTGCGCTCAGCCGCAGTGCGCAGCAATTGGTCGAAGTCACCGTGGAAGCGCACCAGGACGAGCACGGTGAGCGCGATGGTGCCCGCCAGCAGCAGAACCGCCTTGACGATCTGGATCCACGTGGTCGCCCGCATCCCTCCCAACGACACATAGATCACCATGAGCGCACCGACCCCGATGACGGCCCAGGACCGAGCCGCCTCGCCGGTGTTCCCGAGGAGCAGCGCGACCAGGCTGCCGGCGCCCACCATCTGGGCCACCAGATAGAGAACGGACACGGTGACCGAGGAGGTTCCCGCCGCGATCCGCACCGGCCGCTCGCTCATCCGCGCGGCGACCACGTCGGCGAGCGTGAACCGCCCGCAGTTGCGCACCAGCTCGGCGACGAGGAACAGCACCACCAGCCAGGCCACGAGGAATCCGACCACATACAGCAGCCCGTCGTACCCGAACAGCGCGATGAGCCCGGTGACACCCAGGAAGGAGGCGGCGGACATGTAGTCGCCCGCGATGGCAAAACCATTCTCCATCGGGGAGAACAGCCGCCCGCCGACGTAGAACTCCTCCTCCGAACCATGGCGGTTGCGGCTCACCCAGGTCGTGATCCCCAACGTGACCGCGACGAAGACGCTGAACAGCAACAACGCCAGCGCCTGATGGTTGCCGGTCACGACGCACCGCCTTTTGCTCCTCGGGTCAACTCCTGTGTGTCCCAGCGCAGTTCGAGCGCGGCGCGATCCCGGCGCAGCCGCGCGTGCCGGGCGTACGCCCAGGTGAGCAGGAACGTGCTGAGGAACTGCCCCAGCCCGGCGAGCAGTGCCACGTTCACCGCGCCCGCCACCGGCCGCGCCATCAGTCCGGGCGCGGTCGTCGCGGTCACCACGTACGCCACATACCAGACGAAGAACGCGGCGGCGGCGGGCACCACGAACCGCCGGTACCGGCTGCGTACCTCCTGAAAGGCCGCGCTGTGCTGTACCTCGAGGTAGATCTGAGCCGCCGCCCCGGTTCCGGTCTCCCGCCGACGTGCCGCGGGGACCTCGGGCCCGGGCGGGCTCATGATGGCCGACTCGCCCCAGCCCGAGGCGAGCGCGTCGTACCACGGGTCCTCGTAGCGCACATCCCCTGGCACCTCGGCGTACGCCTGGCCCTGGCCTTGATGATGTTCGTGCGCGTGTGGTGTGGGGGCACCGCTATCGGGACCGTCCCCGTCGGCGCGGGCACGACCGTTGCTTGACTGCATGCCCAAGGATGGACAGAACGGGAAGATCCCCGACTATTGTTCCCCGAACACTTCACCCCATCAGGTGACCAACGCGCCGTTCACCCCGCGGGCGGCCGGACCAGCCCCTTCCCGTACGCGTAACGCACCGCCTGGGCCCGGTCCTTGAGTCCCGTCTTGGAGAACATGTTGTTGATGTGCGTCTTCACCGTCGCGGTGGACACGCTCAGCCTGCGGGCGATCTCCTGGTTGCTGAGCCCCTCGGCGATCAGTACCAACACCTCCACCTCGCGGGTCGTGAGCCCGTCGGGCACGACAGCGGGCGCAGCCGGCTCCGGTTCGGGCGCCGACAGGCGCTCCAGCAGCCTCCGCTGGACACTCGGCGACAGCCCCGCGTCCCCGGACAGCACGCTGTGCACGGCCCGTACGATCTCGTCCCCGCCCGCGTCCTTGGTGAGGTACCCCCGTGCGCCCGCCCTCAGCGCCGGGAACAGGGATTCGTCGTCCGCGTAGGTCGTGAGGACCACGACTTGTGTCCCAGGATGCTCGGACCGGATGCGCAGGGTCGCCTCCACTCCGTCACAGCGAGGCATGCGCAGGTCCATCAGCACCACATCGGGAGCCAGTTCGGCGACGAGCCGCACGGCCTCTTCCCCGTCCCCGGCGGCGCCCACGACCTCGACTCCCGGCAACAGCCCGAGCAGCATCACGATGCCTTCCCGGACGACCGTCTGATCGTCCGCAACCACCACCCTGGCGGGCTTCCTCGCCGCCTCCTCCGTCATACCGGCACCTTCAGCGTCACCACGAACCCTTCCTCGTCCGGCCCCGCAGCGAGCGACCCACCCAGCAGTTCGGCGCGCTCCCGCATACCCAGCAGACCGTACCCGCCCCCGACCTCGGCGAGTTCGCCCGGTGAACCACCCGAGTCCCGCACGTCCAGGGTCACTTCATGCCGGCCGTATTCCAGCCGGACACGAACCTTGGCGCCCGGTGCGTGTTTGCGAGCGTTCGTCAAGGCCTCCTGAGCGACCCGGCGCACGGCCTGCGACGCCTCGACCGGCAGCGGTCTGCGTTCGCCTCCCACGGTGACCTCGGAGCCGTCGGACGTGCGGACGAGGTCGGTCAGGAAGTCCTCCAGCGGTGTCAGTTCACCGCGCAACGCGGAGAGCGACTGCCTGGTCTCCTCGAGACCGTCGCGGGCCATTCCTCGTGCCGCCACCACGCGGTCGAGAATCTGCTCGCGGTCCGCGCCCCGCTCGATCAGCAGCCGGGCGGCCTCCAGGTGCACGAGTTGCGCCGAGAGACTGTGGGCCAGGACGTCATGGATCTCCCGGGCAATGCGGGCCCGCTCCGCGAGTGCGGCCGACTCGGCCTCGGCCACGCGCGCGGCCCGCTCCTGGGTGAGCAGTCGCTGTGTGGTGCCTCTGGCTTCGGCATCCAGACGCAGTGCGTATCCGGCGAGGGCCATGCCCGCGATGGCGGTGGCCGAGGTCACCCCCGAGTCGTCGTTGACCACGGCGAAGGCGGCGAACCCGACCGAAGCCGCCGGCAGCGCCGCTCCCAGAGGCAGTCGCTCCAGTGCCGCGATGGCGCATCCGCACCACAGGACCGCGGCCGGGGAGCGGAAGTCCGCGGCCTCGGCCCCGGCCGCCAGCCCCAGCAACATGAGGAGAAGTGCCAGGGACGGCCACAGCCGGTGCTCGAGCGTGGTCCGGAACAAGGCCCACGCCAGCCCACCTGCCACGAGAACGCCGCCCGCCCCGGCTACCGCGACCCAGCCCTGGATGCGGCTGTCGTGGAAGGCGCTCCACACCAACGCGCCCACGACCAGCAGCCTTACGGCCCAGGCCAGCAGGCGCCTGGGGCGCGAGACCCCTCTGGGGCCCAGCGCCTCCCGCGAAGGCCAGCGTGTCCAGACGTTCTCCGTCACACGCGCTCCTTCCACGGGGACCGGGGCACGAGGTCACCGTACGCCGGGGCGTGCGCGGGAGCCTGGTTCAGAGACTGCACACGCCAGATCAGGATCCCGGAGCGGACCAGCAAGGTGGCCGCGAGTCCCAGCATCAGGGCCGCACTGTCCTGGTGGATGCCCAGCAGTGCGCCGACCCCGAAGAGGCCCGCCCTCAGACCGATACCGGCCCCCCAGACGGCCACGCTCGCTTTGGTGCTCTTGCTCCACACGGCGCCGTCCGGCTCCACCCAGATACGGGTGGTCCAGGCCCAGGCGGCTCCCATGGCCAGAGCGACGATCAGTTCGGCACCGAGCACCAGGGCCGACTCGGTGTGGTGACGGGCGCCGAGCAGATCGGGTTCGCGCAGCGCTATGACGGCCAGGATTCCCGGCAGGAGCCACCATCGCCGGTCCGTGTCGATGCGGCTCGCGCGGAACTGCCGCACGATCACGAGTGCGGCCACAGCCACGATCACCAGTGCGTTGAGGAGCCCGGACATCACAGCCTCCGTGAGCGGGAAGGGGAGGCCGGCAGCGAGCGCTGCCGACGCCTTCGACGCTACGGAAACGGGCCGGTCCGCAGATCGGAGCGGGGGTGGATCATGGGTGGATCTCCGGAAACCGGAGTTCTCCACCCGCGGGTGGAGAACCCTCAGCCGGACTCGCCCGAGACCCGGACCGGACCTGCCTGAGACCCGGACCGGACCCGTACGAGACCAAGCCGGACCTGCACGAGACCCGGCCGGATCTACCGGAGACCCGGACCGGGCCGAACGCAGCGCCTACGCGTCGATACGGGACCGGTCCAGCGTCGCCGCCGAGCTGGAGATGAACTCCTTGCGCGGGGCCACGTCATTGCCCATGAGCAGATCGAACACCTGCTCGGCCGCCTCCAGGTCGGAGAGGTTGATGCGACGCAGGGTGCGGTGGCGCGGGTCCATCGTCGTCTCGGCCAGCTGGTCGGCGTCCATCTCACCGAGACCCTTGTAGCGCTGGATGGAGTCCTTGTACCGGACGCCCTTGCTCTGGAACTCCATCAGCTTGTCGCGCAGCTCACGGTCCGAGTACGTGTACACGTACTTGTCCTGGCCCTTCTTGGGCTGGATGAGCTCGATGCGGTGCAGGGGCGGGACCGCGGCGAACACCCGCCCGGCCTCGACCATGGGCCGCATGTAGCGGTGGAACAACGTCAGGAGCAGCGTCCGGATGTGGGAGCCGTCCACATCGGCGTCGGTCATCATGATGATCTTGCCGTAGCGGGCCGCGTCGATGTCGAAGGTGCGCCCGGAGCCCGCTCCTATGACCTGGATGATCGCGCCGCACTCGGCGTTCTTGAGCATGTCGGTGACGGACGACTTCTGGACGTTGAGAATCTTGCCCCGGATCGGCAGCAGCGCCTGGAACTCGGAGTTCCGGGCGAGCTTGGCCGTACCGAGCGCGGAGTCTCCCTCGACGATGAACAGCTCGCTGCGCTCGACGTCGTCGCTGCGGCAGTCGGCGAGCTTGGCGGGCAGGGACGAGGACTCCAGAGCCGTCTTGCGGCGCTGCGCGTCCTTGTGCTGCCGGGCCGCGATACGCGTGCGCGCGGCGGCGACCGCCTTCTCCATGACGACCCGCGCCTGAGCTGCGGCATCGCGCTTGGCGGAGGTCAGGAACGCCTTGAGCTCCCTGGCGATCACGGTGTTCACGATGCGCCGGGCCGCCGAGGTGCCGAGGACCTCCTTGGTCTGGCCCTCGAACTGGGGCTCGGCGAGACGCACCGTGACGACGGCGGTCAGGCCCTCCAGAGCGTCGTCCTTCACGATGTCGTCCTCGGCGACGCGCAGCAGCTTCTTGGCGCGCAGCACCTCGTTCATCGTCTTGGCGACCGCCTGCTCGAAGCCGGCGACGTGAGTGCCGCCCTTGGGCGTGGCGATGATGTTGACGAACGACTTGAGGTTCACGTCGTAGCCGGTGCCCCAGCGCAACGCCACGTCGACGCCGAGCTCACGGGTGACCTCCGTCGGAGTCATCTGCCCGTGCTCGTCCAGGACCGGAACGGTCTCCTTGAAGGTGCCCTGTCCGGTGAAGCGGAGGACGTCGCAGACGGGCTTGTCGGTGGCCAGGTACTCGCAGAACTCGCTGATGCCGCCGTCGAAGCGGAACGACTCCTCGCCCTTGCTGCCGCCCTCGCCGAGGCCGTACTCGTCGCGGACGACGATGGTCAGGCCGGGCACCAGGAACGCGGTCTGGCGGGCGCGCTGGTGGAGGTTGTCCAGGGAGAGCTTGGCGTCCTTGAGGAAGATCTGGCGATCGGCCCAGTAGCGCACCCGCGTGCCGGTCCGGTTCTTGGCGACCCTCTTGACCTTCCGCAGACCGCCCGTCTCGAACTTGGAGTCGGGACCGTCCGCGGCGAAGGCGCCCGGAACACCACGCCGGAAGCTGATCGCGTGCGTGTGGCCGCTTCGGTCCACCTCGACGTCGAGGCGGGCGGACAGGGCGTTGACCACGGAGGCGCCGACGCCGTGCAGACCGCCGGAGGCGGCGTAGGAGCCGCCACCGAACTTGCCGCCGGCGTGCAGCTTGGTCATGACGACCTCGACACCGGACAGACCCGTCTTGGGCTCGACGTCGACCGGGATGCCACGGCCGTTGTCACGGACCTCGACCGAGGCGTCGTCGTGGAGGATCACCTCGATGTGGTCGCAGTAGCCGCCCAGGGCCTCGTCGACGGAGTTGTCGATGATTTCCCACAGGCAGTGCATCAGACCACGGCTGTCGGTCGAGCCGATGTACATACCCGGGCGCTTCCGCACGGCCTCGAGCCCCTCGAGGACGAGCAGGTGCCGCGCGGTGTAGTTGGAACCGTCCCGGTCTGCTCCTGCCAGCAGCGCTGTGGACGGCACGGACGTTTCGGCGGTCACGCGGTTCGCTCCTCGCTGAATTTCACTTGGGGCCCTTCTGGGTAAGGGCGCGGCTTGGGTTGCCGCCAAGAGGGTACCGAGGCCTGGTAGAGCCGTTGTAACGCCACCCTCGTCTGAACTCAGACTAGTCCAGCGTCGCATACGTGTTCGATCCCTCGATTGAGTGAAGTACATATCACGTTCCCTTCGGGGCATGAACCATTTAGGCTCCGGGCACGTCCTCATGAACAAACCGGCAACCCAGCCGGGAGGATCGGACCATGACCGACAGCGCGAAACCGTAAGCACTACAGACCACGCAATACGGCACATTCGCCGCCAAACCGGCAGCAGACGGCCACCTCGGAAAGATTTTTTCGAGGACAAGCCACGAGCGGGAACGTTTTGGGGCTGGTTGGATGTTGACCCTGGTACGACAGCTCGTCGAGCTAGAGAAGAGGCGACGTGACTACTGTTCTGACCCCCGCGAGCCCGCTGACGGCCGCTGACCGCTGCGACCGCTGCGGCGCCCAGGCGTACGTACGCGTCGTGCTGCTCAGCGGCGGAGAACTGCTCTTCTGCGCCCACCACGGCCGCAAGTTCGAGCCGGAACTCAAGAAGATCGCCGCTGAAATACAGGACGAGACAGAGCGGCTGACGACCGTTCCGGCCTCTACCCCGGAAGAAGAGCGCTGATCTGCGCGTCCACGACGAGCCAGAACCGGCACAGGCCGGTATACGGGCGGCCGCTCCTGCTCCCAGGGGCGACCGCCCGCTCTCGTGACCGAAGATCGGCGGAGAGGCGGCAGGACCCGCTCAGACGCCCTCAGGGGGCCTCGTGGGGTCTCTGAGCGCCCGTGTCCATCCGAGCGTCTTCACGGCGTCGGACACCCGCGTATAGACGCCGGGACTTCCCGGCCGACCACAGCCGCTGCCCCACGACACGAGCCCGATGACTCGGCCCTGTGCGACCAGCGGCCCGCCACTGTCCCCCTGGCAGGCATCACGACCGCCCCGCACCTCCCCGGCGCACACCATGCTCCGCGCGTCGTAGGTGCCGCCGGAGGTACCCGGGTAGGCACGCTCGCAGGACGCGTCGGACAACACATGGACACGAGCCGCTCGCAGACTGTGGGAGTACGCACCGAACCCGGTGCTGTCACCCCATCCGTAGACGACGGCGTCCGTGCCGGCCTCGTACGCCGGATCACCCTCGGCGGCCATGCCGATGACCGTGCCCGCCGGCAGCGGCTGGGCAAGGGTGAGTACGGCGAAGTCCCCGGCGTTGCCGACGCTGTCGTAGCCCGGATTCACCCACACACTGCGCACGGAGACCTCCTGCCCGGTGTCCCTGTACAGGTCCGTACGGCCCGCGACGACCTTCAGGTCGGCCAGCTGCCCCGGCGGCGCTCCCAGGACGTCCTCGCTCATGCAGTGGGCCGCTGTGAGCACGGTGGACGGGCCGACCGCCACGCCTCCGCAGAACTGCCCGGAGCGCATACCTCCGAACCGGTCACGACTGGACAGCGCGACGGTCCACGGGCTCTCGGAGACATCGACCGGGAAGCCGCCCACGACAACACCGTCGGAGGCCGCCGGGGCGGCGGAGCCCAAGGGTATGGCGACCGCCGCGGCCGCCAGGATCAACGGCCGGGACAAGGCCCGGACAAGGGCACGACGCATGCGTGATCCTCACTCTGGAGTGACTGATGAACACCCAGAGTGATCCAACGCGCGGCACCTCGCACCCCCACGCCCAAGCCGAAGGCCCGGCTCCCTGACGGGAGCCGGGCCTTCGGCCTCGTACGGCTACGACCTAGTCGAGGTAGTCGCGCAGCACCTGCGAACGGGACGGGTGGCGCAGCTTGGACATGGTCTTGGACTCGATCTGACGGATGCGCTCGCGCGTCACGCCGTACACCTTGCCGATCTCGTCGAGGGTCTTCGGCTGACCGTCGGTGAGACCGAACCGCATGGAGACGACGCCCGCCTCGCGCTCGGACAGGGTGTCGAGGACGGAGTGCAGCTGCTCCTGGAGGAGCGTGAAGCTGACAGCGTCGGCCGGGACCACGGCCTCGGAGTCCTCGATGAGGTCACCGAACTCGCTGTCACCGTCCTCACCCAGCGGGGTGTGCAGCGAGATGGGCTCACGGCCGTACTTCTGGACCTCGATGACCTTCTCCGGGGTCATGTCGAGTTCCTTGGCCAGCTCCTCCGGGGTGGGCTCACGGCCCAGATCCTGGAGCATCTGGCGCTGCACGCGCGCGAGCTTGTTGATGACCTCGACCATGTGCACCGGGATACGGATGGTGCGGGCCTGGTCGGCCATGGCGCGGGTGATCGCCTGACGGATCCACCAGGTGGCGTACGTGGAGAACTTGTAGCCCTTGGTGTAGTCGAACTTCTCGACCGCGCGGATCAGACCGAGGTTGCCCTCCTGGATGAGGTCCAGGAAGAGCATGCCGCGGCCGGTGTAACGCTTGGCCAGGGAGACCACCAGACGGAGGTTGGCCTCCAGGAGGTGGTTCTTGGCGCGTCGGCCGTCCTCGGCGATGATCTCCAGCTCGCGCTTGAGCTTCGGGGCGAGCTTGTCGGCGTTGGCCAGCTTGTCCTCGGCGAACAGACCGGCCTCGATGCGCTTGGCGAGCTCGACCTCCTGCTCGGCGTTGAGCAGCGGGACCTTGCCGATCTGCTTGAGGTAGTCCTTCACCGGGTCGGCGGTGGCACCGGCCACGGCGACCTGCTGGGCGGGCGCGTCGTCCTCGTCGTCGTCGGAGAGGACGAAACCCTTGTTCTCGGTCCCCTCCTCTTCCTCTTCGCCGGGCTTGGCGTCCTCGAGGACCTCGTCCTCGGCAACCTCGGCGTCGTCCTTGCCTGCGGTCTTCTTGGCCGCCGTCTTCTTGGCGACGGTCTTCTTCGCGACCGCCTTCTTGGCGGTCGTCTTCTTGGCAGCCGCCTTCTTGGCGGGGGCGGCTTCGTCTGCGGAATCGTCCACAGCGGGAGCGGCCGGGGTGGCCGGGGCGGCCGTGGCGGTGGCCTTCCTGGTGGTCACCGCCTTCGCCGCGACCGTCTTGGTGGCGGTGCGCTTGGCCGGACTCTTCGCTGCGACGCTCTTTCGGGTGCGCTTGGGCTCCGCGGCACTGACCATCAGCGTCACACCCTCTTCCTCGAGGATCTGGTTGAGGCTGCGCAGTACGTTCTTCCACTGAGTGGCCGGAATCTGGTCAGCTTCGAAGGCCCGACGCACATCGTCGCCGGCGATCTGCCCCTCAGCCTTTCCCCGCTCAATGAGCGCCATGACAGAGACGGACTCGGCGATCTCCGGCGGGAGCGTACGGGATGTGCTGGCCGACACGAACAACCTCTCGGAACGTTGGAAAACGGCTTCCGGCCCCGTCCGTGACGGACAGGAGCCGACCACCGGCCTGGGGGTGGGCCGACGGCGCGGGCGGGGGCCGGGAGGATTCACAGCGCCTTGAACGGCGTCCGTATTCCCTCCGCGGCAGTCACCTCTTAGGTCATCGCGTTGTTTCCACAAGCGTTACGCCCAATCTTCGTGGCCCGAGTCACACCCCGTAAGCGTTCAAAAACGGTCAGACGCGGGCAGAGGAGGTCACCCGTGGAGCCTACCGGTACCGCCAGGACCGGTTCCGCCACGTCGACCGTCGGACCCCGCAGGCCCCGTGACGGGTTCTGCGGGGTCCGACGGGAGTGCGGATGGAGCGGCCGAGGACGACGCGGGAGGGGGAAGGCGCCCCCACCCGTCCCCCCGCGCGGTGCGGTCAGTGTTCGCGCGGTGCCGGCACGACGCGCTCCACCTCGGGATGAACGGTGAGCAGCGCTCGCATCGCCGTCTCGGCGGCGGCGCCGTCGCCCGCCGCGAGGGCGTCGACGATCCGGCCGTGATGCCCCAGCGACGCGTCGTTCGGCCGGTCACAGCCCGTGACCGGGCCGCCGGAGACCTGGAGGGCGGACGACACGATCCCGGAAAGGTGTTCCAGCATGCGGTTGCCCGCGACCTGGATGAGCAGCGAGTGGAACTCGGCGTCGGCCCGGGAGTAGGTGAGCGCGTCGCCCTGCCCCATGGCATGTGCCATGATCTCGACCATGTCGGACATTCGCTGCTGAATGTCGGCGCGCCCGTGCCCTGCGGCGAGGCGAGCGGCAAGCGGCTCGATCGTCCAGCGCAGCTCGTTCAGCTCACGCCGCTGATCGTCGCGCTGGGGACCGAACGCCCGCCACTCGATGATGTCCGGGTCGAGAAGGTTCCAGTCGCTCACGGGACGCACGCGCGTGCCGACGTTCGGCCGGGCACTGACCAGGCCCTTGGCCTCGAGGACACGCAGCGACTCGCGGACGACGGTGCGGGACACCTCGAACCGCTGACCGATCTCCTCGGGCACCAGCGGTCGGTCGGCACCCAGGTCGCCCGAGACGATCATCTGACCGAGCTGCTGGACGAGTTGGCCGTGCAGTCCGCGTCCGCGGCTGCCCGCGGCGCGGCGGCCCACGCGGCCCAGCTCGGGTTCCGCGGACTCCCAGACGGGGGCTCCGACGCGTTCGGCCACAGGAGCCTCACCGAAGGGGTAGCGGTCGAGTTCGCCCGGGCCGGCCAGACCGGAGTCGGTGGAGCGGGCGGCGGTCATCATGGTGTGCGCAAGGGTACTCACGGATCCTTTGTCGGCGCTGGTCCCAACTCCCTTGAGGTCTTTGGTGAAAAGCACACGAAAGGGTGATCGCTCACCCCGTCGCAATTGACGCCTTATCGGAAAGAAATGGGCTTTCTTCGGGGAGTTGCGCACACTCGGGATCGGATCGGCCCGGACGGTGGTCATCTGGCTCTGTTCCGCAGGGTCGTGAGCAGGTACGCGCACAGCAGGGCCGTCAGCGACAACGCCATTGCACCGCCGACCGGTTGGGCGATCACGCGTGCCGCGGCGGCCAGATAGCGCTCTCCACCGAAGGGCCACTGCACCAGGAGCAGCTCGCGCAACCGCGTCCAGAATCCGGAAGCCGTCCGCACGGGCGAGCTCTCCACGGCCTTTTGTACGACGGGCAGGACGACGACGGGCATGGCGACCACCGCCGCCAGCCCGGCCGTGGTGGATCGGAAGACGCCGGCGGCCAGTACACCGGTCCAGGCGCAGCCGACCACAAGGCCGATCCAACTCGCGCTCAGCGAAAGCCAGTCCGCGGGAACCTGTGCGACCTCCCGTCCGTAGACGAGATAGAGCGCTTCGGCGTCGCAGCCCACCGTGAGAAAGGCCAGCATCAGTGCGGTGAGAGCGGCGACGAGGAGCTTGGCGGTGAGTACACCCAGCCTTCGGGGCACGGTGCCGCGGTCCGCGGCCAGGGCGGGGTGGCGGAATTCGTCCCCGAAAGCCAGCGCACCGAGCAGTCCCGCACCGAGCGCCGCGGGAGGCAACGGAAGCTCCGTGGGCCACGCGGCCAGCAGCCGTGTCTGCGCGGTGTGGCCCGCGCGGGCCAGGAGCAGGGCGGTGAGGGCGGAGACGATCAGCACGGCGGCACCGGTGGTGAATCCGGTGCCGATCCCGGTGGCGCGGCGGAGTTCGTAGCGGAGCGGACGCAAGGGGCTGGGGGCCGAGCGGACGCAGATGGGAGGTGGCAGGGCGGGCAGGGCGGGCAGGGTGTGCACATCGCGGGACGCGAAGGGGCGGGTGGGGCGCCGAGTCGAGGACATGCCAGACGTGGCCGGGGAACGGGAGGCGGCGGGGTGGCCACCCGAGGTGGTGCCGTCGGCGGTGTCGGCTTCTCCGGGCCGCCGGAGTTCGTCGACGATCGTGCCTGCGGAGGCGGTCGCCCCACTGACGGGGCGCTTGTCAGGGACAGTCGGGGACGCCGTCGCGTTCGGGGTGTCCGCAGCCCGGCCGACGGCAGCCGGTGCCGCGATACCGGACGGGGAGTCGCCCTCGAAAGGCAAGGTGCCGTCGCGCAGGATGCCGTCGCGAGGCGCCGCGTCGACCGGCCGGTACGGCGCTGGGGACGGCGGCGGTTCATCGCCGGGGCTGCGCGACGCGTCCGCGGTGCCCGTGTGCCTGGATTCGCTCGCGCCCGCGTCTTCGGGGACCTCCGCGCGTCCCGTACCTGGCTTGGGCGCGGCGGCGGTGGCCGGTTCCCCGCCCAAGGGGTGCCTGCCTGTTTGCCCCGAGGGGCCCGGCCTTGCCTCGGGGTGGGCCCGCGGCTGATCCGCCGCTCCCGCTCCCGGCCCCATGTCGCCGGTCTCGTCCGCGAGTTGATGGACCAGGATGTCGTGCCGGAACGCCGTCTCGCCGACATGGGCACAGCTACTGCCGTACACGGAGAGCCGGTTGCCGTCCTCCTGCACCACCTCGACGGAGCGTTGCGCGGCTCGGGCTTCCCTGGCGAGCAGGGCGGCCAGGCGGGCGGCGTGCGGGCTGCGCACGGCCACCCGGGGACGCAGCCGGGTGCGGGCGAAGTCGGTGGCCTCCTGGTCGGCGACCAGTGTGCCCCGGTCCAGGGTGATGACCCGGTCGGCCGTGCGGGCGGCCTCCTTGGGGTCGGTCGTGGTCGTCAGGACGGTACCGCCCTGGTCCGCGTGGGCGCGCAGCATGCCGTACAGCCAGCGGTTCTCGCGCCCGGAGAGCCCGTCTGCCGGATCGTCGAGGACGAGAGTGTGCGGGTCCGCGAGAAGAGCGCAGGCCAGACCCAGCCGTCGGTCCATGCCGCGGGACAGGATGCCGAGGCGTTCGTCACGCAGACCGACCAGGCCGACCACCTCGAGCACTTCGTCGGCCCGCCGCACCGGAACCCCGGCGGCCGCGCACAGCATGCGCAGGTGGCCCCGGACCGTGCGGGCCGGATGCCCCGGCACATCGCCGAGGAGGACGCCGACCTCGCGTGAGGGATGGGCGATGCGGTGCAGCGGACGGCCTCGGAAGTAGGCGAGTCCGCGGCCCTGTTGGAGTTCGAGCATGAGTCTCAGCGCCGTGGTCTTGCCCGCGCCCGGCGCTCCGAGCAGCACGGTGACGCGGCCCGCGCGCGCATCGAAGGAGACATCGTCGACGGCGGGCGGAAGCGCTTTGCGGGAGTTGCTGGTCAGTCCGACGGCCTGGATCACCCGTAGCAAGATAGCGCGTTATATCCCTTTTCTCCGTTCACCGCACGGTGGCATCACCCGTCCGTTGCGCAGCCGCGACCGACCCGTTCGTGACCCCTCGCCGCCGGTCAGCGGGTGCGGTCGGCCGACGTCACACTTCGGGCCGCAGCATCGGCGGGTTGAGCAAGGTCGCGCCGCCCGCCCGGAACAGCTGGGCAGGGCGGCCGCCCTGCCGAGTGGTGGTACCACCTGTGGGCACCAGGAAGCCGGGCGTGCCTGTCACCTTGCGATGGAAGTTCCGCGGGTCGAGCGCCACACCCCAGACCGCCTCGTAGACCCGGCGGAGCTCGCCGACCGTGAACTCGGTGGGGCAGAACGCGGTCGCGAGGGACGAGTACTCGATCTTGGAACGGGCCCGCTCCACGCCGTCCGCGAGGATCTGGGCGTGGTCGAAGGCGAGTGGTGCGACCGGTTCGCCGTCACGGCCGTAACCGCCGTGCTGAAGCAGTTCCTCGACCGGCGCCCAACGCGCGTTGCTGGCGTCTCCGCCCGCCCGCGGCGCCGGCAGGTCCGGGGCGAGCGCCAGGTGCGCGACGCTGACGACGCGCATCCTGGGGTCACGCTTGGGGTCGCCGTACGTGGCGAGCTGTTCCAGGTGGGCACCGTTGTCGTAGGCCGGGGCCGAGGGATCGTGGGCACGGAGTCCGGTCTCCTCGGCCAGCTCGCGCGCCGCTGCCTGGGTCAGGTCCTCGTCGGCCCGTACGAAGCCGCCCGGGAGGGCCCACCGCCCCTGGAACGGCGCCTCACCCCTGCGCACCGCCAGCGCGCACAGGGCATGGCGGCGCACGGTCAGCACGACCAGGTCCACGGTGACGGCGAAGGGCGGAAAGGCTGACGGGTCGTAGGGCATGCGGCGATCATAGTCGTCTTCCTGACGATAAACACTCCCTTCGTCGGTCGCTTCGATGACTGATCCACTTGGGTACCGCACCGCCGTCCTCGTCCACCCGGGCCGGCGTCCCGAGCCGCGTCGTACGAGGTCACACTCCCAATTGCAGGCCGTCGGCCGCTTCCTCCACCATGGCGAGACCGAGCCGACTGACCCGTACGGAGAAGGGGGCGCCGGCGACCCGCAGCCCGGTCAGTCCGATCTCCCCCAGGGGCGCGCCGCGCAGGGGTCGCAGGGTGACGGTTCCGGCCGGAGCGTCGGGCCGGACGCCGGCCAGGGCGATCAGCAACAGGACACCGGCCGCCGCCGCGGTGGCCGCGGGACGACAGGCGGCCGGATGAGGAAGCGGGGCTCTCCCGTCACCGCGTTGCTCCCCCGCGTACATCTCGGGGAGGCGGTAACCGAAGGCCTCGGCCGCCGTCAGTACGCCTCGCAGCAGCGCGGCGCCTTCCTTCTCGTAGCCCGCGGCGGCCAGGCCGGCGACGGCGATCGCCGTTTCGTGGATCCGGACGGCACCGCTGCGGTGGCCGAAGGGGTTGTAGCCGACCTCCTTCGCGCCGAGGCCACGGAGCCCCCAGCCGGAGTCCATCGCGGGGCTGCCGAGCAGCCGGGCCAGTTGTTCGGTCTGCACCCGGTCCAACAGCCCGGGAGCGTGGGCGCCGCCGCCCAGCAACCCGGTGTCGAGCAGGTGGACGGCCGTCGCGCCGAGGTGGGGCAGCGACCGCCCGTCCGGGGTACAGGCGACCGCGGGTCGGCCGCCTCCCGGGTCGTCGATCCAGAAGTCCCGCCGGAAGGTGGCGCGCAGCTTCCGGGCCCACTCCCGTAGCGCGCCCCCGCCCGGTCTGCCGCAGGCGTCGAGCAGGTCGGCCCCGAGCAGTGCGGCCCGGTGGGCGTGGGCCTGCGTCTCGCAGCGGGCGGGGCCACCGGGCTGGGGGTCGCTCAGGTAGGGCCCCTCGCCGACCGTCGTACGCAGCCAGGTCAGGCAGCGCTCGGCCGCCGGCAGCAGTTCCTCCGTCTCCTGGTCGGGCAGGCCCCATCGGCGGGCCTCCGCGAGGAGCACCGGGAAGAGCAGGGTGGCCTCGGTGCCCGTACAGGCCGGCGGAAGGTGCGCGCCCGCGTCCCGACGCGGGCCGGGGATCATGCCGTCCCGTGACCCTGGAGCCGTGATCTGTGTACGGGCCAGGGTGCGCAGCGTGCCCGAGGCGAGGCGGGTTCCGAGAGGCAGTGTCATGCGGGCCGCGGCAAGTGCGTCCGCCGGTGCCAGGCCGCAGCGCCACGGCGCCCCTGCCGCGAGGTGGGTGTCCGCGGGGTGCGCGGGGTCTCGCACCAACAGGGCCTGAAGATCCGCGACGCTCGTCGCCAGGAGCGCCCGGACGCGTGGATCGTCGCCCGTCGCCTGTGCCGGAGCCAACGGGCTCGTGGCCGCCCGCCCCACGGCTCGGACCGGTCCCGCACCGTCCAGGCGGACCCTCAACTCCACACGGACGGTGCCGCCTGGAGGCACGTCGAAGTCCCAGCGCAGCAGACCCGCGGAGGCGATCGCGTCGGCCGGGGGCGGGTCGGCCGTGACGCTCGAGGCCCCGGCGACACAGGACCATCGCAGACCGGAATCGTGGACGCTGGCGGCCAGTTCGGGCCCCACGGAGCCGGACGCGATCGCCCCCAGGTCGGCCAGATCGGTGCCGAGCGCCACCTCGACCGGGAGGCGCAGCGTCCGGGCCGCGGCGCTGTGCAGCATGATCAGTTCCGTGCCGTCCGCGGAGCGGGTCCGCTCGACGACGATGTCCGGGTCCGGGCCGCCGTGCGGTGTGACACGGAGTGTGCCGACGAAACGGGCCCGGTCCGCCGAGGTCATCCGGGCCTGGACGGCCAGCGGTTCGCGTCCCGCCACCCGCACCTGGCAACGGGACAGAACGCGCCGGCCCGCCCGGTAGAACCCCTCCAATCCATGTCCCGTCAGCTGCCCCTGTTCCGTCGAGATGGCGAGGCCCGGCAGGGCGACGCAGATCATCGCCGTGTGGGCGGGAGGCAGGCCGACCGAGCGAGGCCGGGTCGGCGTCCCGGGCGGAGGTCCGGCGCCTCTGGACGAGGGCGGCGGCGGGCGACGCGCTGTGCCGGCCGATGGGTAGGTGGACGTGCCAAGGATGCCCGGCCCGGTGGACAGGCGCGGGTCTCCCTCCGGCCCGATGGGTGGAGCGGGTGGTGAGGTGCGCCGGCCCTCGCCGGGACATCCGGCCAGCCGCGGACCTGGCCCGTCCGCGAGCGGTGGGTCGGTTCCCGCGCCAGGGACCGGCGTCGAGGTGTCGTAGCTGGAGCGTTCGTCGGCGGTGGAGGGCGGAGTCGGCTGATGCATGCGGTGACTTCTTCTGCTCTCTGTGCGCCTCGGGCATGGTCGAGGCCGGGTGGACGGCTCCGGCAGGGCGGGTGCGCTGCGGCGGCACGACCCATGCAGGCGTTCCGCCACTCAGGTGAACGGGGCGGGACTCCCCCAGGTCACGCCCCTGGGGCGCAGGCCCCACCGAATGGCCTCCGGATCCGGACACGCCGGGCCGTTTTCGGGGCCCGCCGTGCCGACTGCGCGGCCACACCGGTCGACTTGGGCGGGATGTCCGGCCGCAGGCGTTCACCGGGCAGGGCAGGGTGTCGGCCCGGCTTCGGTCGTCGTCGGCCGCACACGCAGGACGCCGTCCTTCACCGCGGCGGCAGAACGGGCGTCACCCCTTCCCCGTGGTGTCGTCGCTGTCGGACCGCAGGCCTTCCGGGCATTCGTCACGGCGCCGCGCGGAGGCCTTCCCCACCGGGCGGGTTCGGGATCCTCCTCGGCTCGGCGCGGAAGGGCGCGTGACGTGCGACCTCGGTGCGCGAGCGCGAAGCTCGTTCGTTCCCCGTGCGCGGCGTTCCGGTTCCTGGCTTTCCTCCGCTCCGGCCACAGCCGGTGCGTGGGCCGCTTCGGCACCGGCGGGGCGGACACGGCGACGCCTGCGAGAAGCCGTGGGAGCGGGTACCGGCACAGGTTCTGATGCGCAGGTGGCTGGAGTGTGCGGGCCGGAGGCGCCGTGCCCTTCGCCGGGACGGTCCTCGTGCTCGGCTTCGTCGGCGCCGTCTACGTCGTTGGGTTCGCCGGAGCGGATCTCTTCGGCGGAGCTGTCTTCATCCGCGGAGCAGTTCCCCTGGTCGGGGCAGCTTCCCTCGCCGGGGTGATTCTCCGCCTCTGGACACCGGAGGTCGGTGGACGCGTCTCCCCTCTCGGTTCCGCACAGGCCTGCGCGGAACTCCGTCCCGCCGGGGTCCTGCGGGCCCTCGGCACCTTCGGAGCCCTCGGCCGCAGCCGTCTTGCCAGGCGTCTCCGCTGCCGTGGGCAGCCCGCGTCCCTCGCGCTCGCCGCGCAGGCAGCGTCGTACCGACTCGGGGTCGAGGCCCTCGTTGCAGGCCTGGTGCAGGAGGCGGGCGAACAGATAGTCCGGGTCCGCACCCAGAGCCATGGCGAGGGCTTCCCTTGCCTCGAGGTCATCGCCGCTGGACCAGGCGACCCAACCGGCGAGGGTGAGGGGCGCCGCCGCGTGTTCGCCGTAGGGTCCGACGCAGCGCCGTGCCAGTGCCCGCCAGAGACGCAGGGCGGGAGCCGCCTCGTCGCCCTCCATCCACCCGGCCGCCCGGTCACGCGTCACCCGGTCCTGAAGGCCGAGAATCAAAGCCGCGGCCTCGTCGAATCCGAGCAGTTCGTCGTCTCGGCGGTCCGCCATGAGAGCGCCCGGCACGACGGGCGCCTCGGCGAGGCGGCGCACAACCCGTCCGGCCAGGTCCAGCGTCTCGTCGGCCACCGCCGCGCGACTCGCCTCGTCGAGGATCCTCGGGACGAGCGCCATGCCGGCGGTGTCCAGGGCGATCTCCTGCTCCAGTGCGGCACCCGTCTCCAGGGGCAGCAGTCGGGCGCGCAACTCGCGCAAGGTGCCCCGGACCTGGATCCCCGCGTAGGTCGCGGCCGCGGCCAGCACCGAGGTGCCTGGCAGGCCCATCGCCACCCCTTCGACCGGGCAGCAGCCCTTGCCCCCGCAGCAGTACGACCAGAATCGGCCGTCGGCGATACAGAGCGCCTCGATCACCGGGACATCGAGGCGGCCGCATTCGAGACGTAGTCGGTGGGCCAACGGTTGGAGCCGCTCCATGACCTGACGGCCCGTCTCCCCCTTCCCCGGTTCCTGGCAGAGGTAGGCGACCATGTTCGCGGGACGGGTGCCCCGGCGTTCGCTGCCCTTCACGAGCCCTTGCGCCAACTGCTGGGCGACGGCTCCCCAGTCGTCCGGGTTCGCGGGAATGCCGAGCCGGGCCCGGCCGCCGAACCGGCCTCGTCCGCCGCGGTCGTGCAGGGCGACCAGGACGATGCTGTCCTCCGGCCGGTACCCGAGCAGGTAGGGCAGAGCGTCGGCGAGCTCCCCCGGAGTGCGCAGGGTGACCTGGTGGTCGGCGGGGCTTGCGCCGTACCCGACAGCTCCGTCGTACATCGTGTGGCTGACATAGGCCGGGTGCTCACGTCCGTCCCGTCCGGCGAGGTCGCCGTTTTCGGATGATCCAGTGGTTTCGCTGTGATTCGTCATGCGCCGACGATCTCGCGGATCATGAGGTTCCGCTTGGCCTGTGGATAAGTCCGATCAGGAACACGTCAGGCATCCGGAGTGGAGGGGCCGCGTCGCCGCCGAGCAACGCCCTGCTCCCTCCCGTCACTGACCGGATTGTCAGCGCCGTCCTGTTGTATGGGGGCATGGAGCACACGAGCAACGCGGATCTCCGGGCCGACGCCGACACCGTCCTCGCCCGCCTCGTCGGTGACGCCACGGGCGTGGCCCGGCTGCGCGAGGACCAGTGGCGGGCGATCGAGGCGCTGGTCGCGGACCGGCGCCGGGCCCTGGTGGTGCAGCGGACGGGGTGGGGCAAGTCCGCCGTCTATTTCGTGGCGACCTCCCTGCTCCGAGCCCGCGGTTCCGGCCCCACGGTGATCGTCTCCCCGCTGCTCGCCCTGATGCGCAACCAGGTCGAGGCCGCGGCCCGGGCCGGTATCCACGCACGGACCATCAACTCCTCGAACACCGAGGAGTGGGCCACCGTGCAGGCCGAGATCGCCGCCGGTGAGGTCGACGTCCTGCTGGTCAGCCCGGAGCGGCTGAACAACCCGGACTTCCGTGACGAGGTACTGCCCGCACTGGCGGCCGCGACCGGACTGCTCGTGGTCGACGAGGCCCACTGCATCTCCGACTGGGGCCACGACTTCCGCCCGGACTACCGGCGGCTGCGGACCATGCTCACCGATCTCCCGCCGGGCGTACCGGTACTCGCGACGACCGCGACCGCCAACGCGCGCGTGACCGCTGATGTCGCCGAACAGCTCGGCACCGGCGGCACCTCGGACGCCCTGGTGCTGCGCGGCCCCCTGGACCGCGAGAGCCTCAGCCTGAACGTGCTGCGGCTGCCCGACGCCGCTCACCGGATGGCGTGGCTCGCCGATCACTTCGACGACCTGCCCGGCTCCGGAATCGTCTATACGCTCACCGTCGCCGCCGCGGAGGAGGTCACGGCCTTCCTCCGGCAGCGCGGCCACATCGTCGCCTCGTACACCGGACGCACGGAGAACGCCGACCGGCAGCAGGCCGAAGAGGACCTGCTGGCCAACAAGGTCAAGGCGCTGGTCGCCACCTCCGCGCTCGGCATGGGCTTCGACAAGCCCGACCTCGGATTCGTCGTGCACCTGGGCTCGCCCTCCTCCCCCATCGCGTACTACCAGCAGGTGGGCCGCGCCGGACGTGGTGTGGAGCACGCGGAGGTCCTTCTGCTGCCGGGGAAGGAGGACGAGGCGATCTGGGAGTACTTCGCGTCGCTCGCCTTCCCGTCGGAGGAGCTGGTGCGCCGCACCCTGGATGTCCTCGCGCGCGCGGAGCGGCCCGTGTCGCTGCCCGCCCTGGAGCCCTTGGTGGAGCTGCGCCGCTCCCGCCTGGAGACCATGCTCAAGGTCCTCGACGTGGACGGGGCGGTCAAGCGCGTCAAGGGCGGCTGGCTCGCGACCGGACAGCCCTGGAGGTACGAGACCGAGCGGTACGAGTGGGTCGCCCGGCAGCGCAAGGCCGAGCAGGAGGCGATGCGGCAGTACGCGTCGACGACGGACTGCCGGATGGAGTTCCTTCAGCGCCAGCTCGACGACGAAGGCGCCAAGCCCTGCGGCCGCTGCGACAACTGCGCGGGGGCGCGTTACGCCGCCGAGACGTCCACGGCCGCACTGGACGCCGCGCGAGTGGACCTGGGCCGCGCGGGCGTCGAGGTGGAGCCCCGCCGGATGTGGCCGACCGGCCTCCCGGCGATCGGCGTGGAGCTCAAGGGGCGCATTCCGGCCGGTGAACAGGCGTCGACCGGGCGTGCTTTGGGGCGCCTCTCCGACATCGGCTGGGGCAACCGGCTGCGCCCGATGCTCACTGCCCATGCTTCCGACGAGCCGGTTCCGGACGATGTGGCGAGGGCCGTGGTGGGGGTGCTGGCCGACTGGGCGAAGGGTCCCGGCGGTTGGGCCTCCGCGGTGGCCGACGCATCGCCGCGCCCGGTCGGCGTGGTCACCATCGCCTCCCGCACCCGACCGCGGTTGATCCACTCGCTGGGCGCGCGCATCGCCGAAGTCGGCCGGCTGCCGCTCCTGGGCTCGGTGGAGTACACCGCTGACGCCTCACCGATCTCCCGGAGCAACAGCGCCCAACGTCTCAAGGCGCTCCACGGCATGCTGGAGGTGCCGCCCGCACTCGCCGCCGCGCTCACCGAGGCCCCAGGGCCCGTTCTGCTCGTGGACGACTACACCGAGACGGGCTGGACCCTCGCGGTCGCGGCCCGGATGCTCCGTCGCGCGGGCGCGCACGGGGTGTTGCCTCTGGTACTGGCCGTGCAAGGCTGACCACAGGTGGCGACCGACGAGGCCCGCCCCGAGCGTCTCCGGCCGCCTTCCGGTGGCGCCTCGGCGTCGGTGTGCCGGTGTGACTGCCCGTCGAATCGCTGCTCCAGAAGCACTCACAAGGCGTGAGCTGCCGGCTCACGTGTCCTTCCGCGAATCACTGGGTAAGGATATAAGTCACTCATCGTCACATAACGGTCGGTGGCCCCAATTGCTCGTTGCCGCATCCAAGTTCGGCAGGAAGAATTGAGGTCCGCTCCCCGCACGGCTCGCCCGTAGTCCGGTAGGGCTCTGCTGCGGCGTGCGCTCCCCCGAATCCGACCCGCCCGCAGTGTGGGCCGTAGCCGAAGGGAGGATCGTGACCTTCGGATTCGCTCCGTCCTCGGCGGCATCGTTGTCGACGTCCACGTCCGCCACCTCCGCCACCCGCTTGCTCGAGCCCGCCGAATGGGCAGCGGCCGGCATCCCGCTGCTGCGCAACCCGCGGGAAGTCGTCAGCGGACTGCACTCGCGGCACCGGCCACGGCCGGCCACCGCGATCGTGGCCGTACTCGACCCGGAGGAACGGGTGCGGGCCAGCGCCTCGTTCACCCGGCGCCAGGCATCGGCCGACGGCTGGATGTTCCGCAACGCCCTGCTCGCCCAGCTGCGCCGGGTCATCCCGCACGACCTGCGGCTGCGCACGCCCGTGCGCACCGCCGTGCTGCTCTACTGCCGGGACGGCGACGCACGCTGGACGGAGGAGGACGGGGCGTGGATGTGGGGTCTGCGAGATGCCTGCACGTTGCACGGGCTGCGCTGTGGGGCGTACATCACTCTCACCCGGGACGGCTGGCAGGTCCTCGGCGAGGGTCGCGGAGGCCGTCGGCCCCACGCGGATTCGACTCCGGAACCCTTCGCCCTGTCCGAGGCCCCACCGCCGCTGCCCCGGACCGGCGGCGCCGCCTCGGAGGTACTGCGTCGCGCGGCTGCCCGCTGAGAGCGGCCTGTCGGCCAAGGACCCGCAATAGAAGTCGGCCCCCGAGGGGCGCAAACCTCCCGGGGGCCGACATTCATCGTCACGCGCCGGGACCTGGGCCGTCCGGCACGCGCAACGTCGTACCGCACGGGCACACCACAGAGGCGCCGCAACAGCGACGCCTCCGTGACCCCGGCGCCTACCGGCCTACCGGAGCCGGCTCAGACGCCCGCGCCCAACGCCGCGTTGATCTGCTGCGGGTCGCCACAGACGATCAGCAGGCCGGCGGCCCTGGCGCGGGCCAGCGGCAGAACGGTGGCGGCCACGGTGTCGGGTCCGCCGTTGACGGCGACCACGACGACGGGACGCACGCCCGCCCGGTCCACCACTGCGGCATCGGCGTAGAAGACGTCGTCTCCCGCGTCATGCTGCGCCCAGTAGGGCGCCTCGCCGAAGGACAGTTCATGGGTGGCCCAGGGGTGCTGCTCGCCGGTGGTGACCACCAGCACGTCCCCCGGAGTACGGCCCGAGTCCAGGAGGAGGTCCACGGCCTCCTCGGCGGCGTCCAGCGCGCCCTCGGCCGAGGCCGGGATCAACTGGACCTGGGGAGTCACCGAAGCGGACGCCGCGACGGCAGGGGCGGCCGGGGCCGACGGCCCGGGCTTGGCGGCCACGTCACGCGGCGCGCGTTGCGCCGGTGGCGTGGGCCGGACGGGTCCGGGACGACCGGGACGCGACGGAGCCGCGGGACGGGGTCCGGGTACAGGTCGAGGGGTCGGCGCTGTGCGGCCGCTGGCCGGAGTGGCGCGGGGACCCTGGGCACTCTCGTGAATCTGAGGCTCCTGGGGAATGAGAGGCATGAGCTGTTATCTATCAAACGTTGGTACGACAAGCGCCAGCGGGTGGCACATCAGTGCGACCGGAATCGTCAGAAGTCGAAGCCAAGTTGACCTTCGACTCCTGGAACGCTCCCGCTCGCCCAGGTACGGGCCTTCTTGAGGTGCCGCCACTGGGGCAGCGCATCAAGATACGCCCACGACAACCGGTGGAACGGAGTGGGTCCCCGCTCCTCCAACGCGGCCTTGTGCACGGGTGACGGATACCCGGCATTGTCCGCAAAACCGAAGTCTGCATGGTCGATACCCAGTTCGGCCATCATTTTGTCGCGCTGGACCTTGGCGATCACCGAGGCCGCCGCGACCGCCACGCAGGACTGGTCGCCCTTGATCACCGTGCGGACCCTCCACGGCGCGCCGAGGTAGTCGTGCTTCCCGTCGAGGATCACCGCGTCCGGGCGGACGGGGAGGGCCTCCAGGGCCCGCCCGGCGGCGAGCCGGAGCGCGGCGGTCATCCCCAGGTCGTCGATCTCCTCCGGGGAGGCGTGCCCCAGAGCGTGCGACGTCACCCACTTCAGCAGCTCCTGGGAAAGCTCATTACGCCGCTTGACGGTGAGCAGCTTGGAATCGGTGAGACCTACGGGGGGCCGACGGAGTCCGGTGACGGCCGCGCAGACGGTGACGGGCCCGGCCCAGGCACCGCGGCCCACCTCGTCGACACCGGCAATGACCTTCGCTCCGGTCGTGGCGCGGAGGGAGCGCTCGACGGTGTGAGTGGGTGGTTCGTACGGCATGGCGTCCTTAGATTACGCCGCCGGGATCCCGTCGCGACACCCCGGTCGGCGCCGGCCCCTCGCCGACCGATCACAACGGCGCCGAATCCGCGCTCAGGGCATGTCCGGCCGCAGCAGCGGCAGCATGAGCCGGTCGATCATCTCATCGAGTTCGCGATCATTCCATTCGCACCCGCACATCTTCGACCGATACATCATCATGGCCGGAATGGCATCGAAGACATAGCCATTCGCCGCGTCGGACCGCACCTCACCTCGCTCGATTCCGCGGGTGACTACCTCGTGCAGCAGTTTCACGGTCGGCTCCACCACCCCCTCGATGATCAAGGTATGGAAGCGTTCCGCCTGGATCGGATCGCATTCGTGAATGATCGAACGCAAGGCGAAACCGGGACGGGAAAACATCGCGTCACGGGCGTCACGGCACAGCGCCATCAGATCCTCACGCACGCTGCCCAGATCGGGTACGGCATCCAGCCGGGGCAATCCGGCCCGCAGGGCGTCCGCGACAAGGGCCTCCTTGGAGGGCCAGCGGCGGTAGACGGCGGCCTTGCCGGTCTGAGCGCCGGACGCCACTCCCTCCATGGTGAGGCCGTTCCAGCCGACGGTGCCCAACTGCTCCAGCGTGGCATCGAGAATCGCACGTTCGAGCACGGCGCCGCGCCGGCGGGGAGAGGACGCCCGAGCGGGGGCGGCCGTCCAGCGCGAAGTAACCATCCGAGTATCTCCAGCGAGCAGAGGAAGCGGGGATCAGGGGGTGGAGCGAGGCTCTGCGCGACCGCGACGGGGGACACGCCGCGAGGCGACGCCGCGAGTGAACGCTTGCGTTCACTATGAAGAACTCACTACCGTTGACGGGCCAGTGAACGCCATCGTTCACTAATGCTCTTGTGGGGGACTCATAGTGACAACCTCTCAGCTGACTCAGAACCAGAAACCCGGGGCGGCCCGTCGGGAGGGACACCCCGGCATCGCACTCACCGTGATCGCGGCCTGCCAACTCATGGTGGTACTCGACGCGACGATTGTGAACATCGCGCTCCCGCACATTCAAGACTCGCTCAATTTCAGCACCACCGATCTCACCTGGGTGGTCAGCGCCTACACGCTCACCTTCGGCGGCCTGCTGCTGCTCGGTGCCAGAGCGGGTGACATCCTCGGCCGGCGACGAGTGTTCATGGCCGGCATCCTTCTCTTCACCTTCGCCTCGCTCCTGGGCGGACTGGCGCAGGAACCCTGGCAGTTGCTCGCCGCACGCGCCCTCCAGGGCGTGGGAGGCGCCATCGCGTCGCCCACCTCGCTGGCGCTCATCACCACCACGTTCCCTGAAGGGCCGGAGCGGAACCGGGCCTTCGGCGTCTTCGCCGCGGTCTCCGCGGGCGGCGGCGCCATCGGCCTGCTCGCGGGCGGCATGCTCACCGAGTGGCTCGACTGGCGCTGGGTGCTGTTCGTCAACGTGCCCATCGGGGTGCTCATCGCCTTCGTCACGCCGCTCTACATCAGCGAGTCCGAACGCCACCCCGGACGCTTCGACATAGCCGGAGCGCTGACCTCGACGCTCGGCATGGCCTCCTTGGTCTACGCGTTCATCCGCGCGGCGGAGGAAGGCTGGCGGGACGGTCTGACCGTCAGCGCCTTCGCGGTCGCCCTGGTCCTGCTGGTCGCCTTCGTGTTCACGGAGGCGCGGGCCAAGGAGCCGATCACTCCGCTGAAGATGTTCGCCGACCGCAACCGCTCCGGTACGTACGTGATCATGCTGAGCCTCGCTGCGGCCATGTTCGGCATGTTCTTCTACATCGTGCTCTTCGTGCAGAACGTGCTGGGCTACAGCCCGATCAAGGCGGGTCTCGCCTTCCTCCCCGTCACGGTCGCCATCGCTGCGGGCGCGGGTCTGTCGCAGCGCTTCCTGCCCGCCGTCGGCCCCAAGCCCTTCATGCTCGTCGGTTCCGCGCTGGTGGCGCTCGGCCTCACCTGGCAGGCCTTCATCAGTCCCGACAGCTCCTACGTCGGCGGGGTGCTCGGACCGATGGTGGTCTTCGGCTTCGGCATGGGACTGAACTTCGTGACGGTGACGGTCACCGCCGTCTCGGGTGTCGCCCCGCACGAAGCGGGCGCCGCGTCCGGTCTGCTCAACGCCACACAACAGGTGGGAGGTTCGCTCGGCCTGTCGATCCTGACGACCGTCTTCGGCACGGCCAGCAAGGACGAGGCGGAGAAACAACTGCCGAAGTTCCTCACGGAGGGAACCCCCGAACAGAAGGCCGAGTTCGCCAAGACGCACCAGTTGCCCGCTCCCTGGGGGCACGAGGTACTCGCGCACGGCATCTCGACGGCCTTCGTCCCGGCCGCAGCAATGGCCGCACTCGCTCTGGTGACGGCCTGGTTCGTCATCCGTATCCAGAAGAGCGACCTGGAGGCGCTGTCCGGCACGGCGGGCCCCACGGCCGGCTGACGGGACGGCGCCGCCGACCGACCCGGGAGCGTCACCGCCTGTCATGCCGAAGGCGCGTCCACCGCTTCCGGGTCGGCCCGCGCGGCCTCTCGGTACCGACACCAACATGATCGCCAACAGGTCGAACCGCACGCGCACCCCCTATGTCGTCCCACGGTCACCCGCCCACCTGCACGCACAGGTCGCGCAGCGGATGTCCGAGGAACGCGCGGGCCGTCACACAGAGTTCCCGCCGGACACCGAGAGTTCGCAACGGCTGCCGCTCCGCCCCGTTCGGCGTGACCACGCCAGACCTACGGTGAGGCGTTCAGCCGTCAAAAACGTCAGGCGTCGCTTTCAGGCTTCGGGCATCACGTGGCGCGCGGGCATCCACCCCGGCAGCGCCTCCACCTGCCGCGCCCACTCCTCCGGAGGAGCCCCCGCCTTCCCGGACGCGAGAATTCCGCCGACGATGGCGCACGTCGTGTCCACATCGCCGCCGACCTGCGCGGTCGTCCAGAACGCCGCCTCGTAGTCACCGAGGGCGCGTGCCGCCGACCAGACCGCGAAGGGGACGGTGTCGTGGGCAGACGTCCGCCTCCCGCAGCCCAGCACTGCCGCGACGGTGGCCGCGTCGGCGTAGTCGAGCATGTCCCTGGCGCGCCGCAGACCGGCGCCGACGGCGCTCTTCGGGACGAGTGCGACGACGCCGTCCAGGAGCGCCTCGGCGCTGGGCGGCCCTCCGGGGGCGCCGACCAGCGCGGCGGCCGCGGCGACGGCCATGGCCCCGACCACGGCCTCCCGGTGCTGATGCGTGGGGTAGGCGGAGATCTCGGCCTGATGGGTCGCCTGCTCGGGATCGTCCGCGTACCAGGCCCCCAGCGGGGCGACGCGCATCGCGGCGCCGTTGCCCCAGGACCCCTGCCCGTTGAACAGGGCGGCCGACAGCTCACGCCAGTCGGCACCCTCCCTGACCAGCCTCAGCAGCCGGTTGACGGCGGGACCGTACCCGCGGTCGAAGTCGTGGTGCCGCGCGAAGAACTGGGCCAGTGCGTCCTGGTCGATGCGGTGGTGGGCGGCCAGGACGGCCACGACGGAGCAGGCCATCTCCGTGTCGTCGGTCCACTGCCAGGGGCCGGGCGGCAGCTCGCGGCGCTGGAGCAACGGATAGTTCACCGGCACGAAGAACTGTGAGCCCAGCGCGTCACCCACGGCGAGGCCGCGCAGGCTGGCCAGCGCGCGCCCCAGGCGCCGGTCGGGAGAGGAGTCAGCGGTCATCGCTCTGCCACTCTATCCCGGTGATCCCGTACGGTTCCGGATCTCGCCAGCGGTTGAAGGGCCGGTCGAGCGCGTATTTGTCGTCGTCCCCGAGAACGAGCATCCGCATCTCGGCGTTCCCCGGATTCGCGAGGGACTCGAATTCCGCGACCGTCCAGTGGAACCAGCGCATGCAGAACAGCCGCATCGCGAGGCCATGGGTCACGATGAGCACGTTCGGCGGGTGGTCGGGAGCCTCGAAGCTGCGGAAGAGGCTCTCCAGGAACCCGCCGACCCGGTCGTAGACGTCGGCGCCGCTCTCGCCCTGGGCGAAACGGTAGAAGAAGTGCCCGTAGGCGTCCCGGTAGGTCTTCTGCAACCGAACGTCGTCGCGGTCCTGCCAGTTTCCCCAGTCCTGCTCGCGCAGCCGGGGCTCTTCACGTACCCGTATGAGCTCGGGGTCCAGGTGGAAGGCCCGGAGCGTCTCATGCGTACGCCGGTAGGGGGAGACGTACACGCTGACCCGCTCGCGGCCGAACACCTCCCGCAGGGTCTTTCCCGTCTCCTCGGCCTGCTGCCATCCCCGGTCGGTCAGGGCCAGTGCATGGTCGGGTTCACGCTCGTAGACGGTGTCATCAACATTGCCCGTTGACTCCCCGTGCCGGACAAGGACGATGCGCCGTGGTCGTGCCATGCCAAAACCCTAGATCGGGTGACGGCCGACTGAGCACTCGTACGGCCTTCATACAGCGTAGGTCACACAAATCCCGCAACAGAAAGCGCATACAACACGCGATCGACGCATCCGGCAGTGAGTCCGTTTTTCAAACCGTCCAGGTCGACTCGAGTTCGACGATGTCACCGGTGAGGGCGGATATGTCCGCTTCCGTCTGGGCGCGCAGCGCGAGCCGCTCCACGCGTTCGGTCCGGTACTTTCCGTGTTCGGCCTCCGAGCGCCACATCGAGAGCACCATGAACTCGTGCCCGGGCGCCTCGGCGAACAGCCCCCGGATCATGCCGGGCGAGCCGGCCATGGCGGGGTTCCACACCTTCTCCTGCATGAGGGTGAAGTGCTCGGCGCGTTCCTCGTGGACCCGGCACAGGGCCACCCGCAGCAGGTCGGAGTCGGTGAAGCGGGGCTCGAAGCCCGTCTTCACGTCGAAGCGGTAGTCGAACAGCCGCACCTGGGCGTCCTTGAAAGTGCCCGACTGAGCCGCCGCCAGCCGGTCATGGGAACGCGCCATGAAGGAGTCGTAGAAGGCACGGCTCTCCCAGAACGCGAAGACATGCGCAACGGAGGGCCGCCCCCTGCTCCAGCCCCCGCCCTGCCCCCGGAACCCCGGCTCCCCCAGAAGCCCCGCCCACTTTCGCTGTCCCCGTTCGAAACCGCGGCGGTCCACCACGGTGCAGCGAATCCACTTGACCAGCACCGCGCCATCGTAAGGCCAGTGGGCGTGGCGTTGGTCACGCTCGTTCACAGAGCGACGCTGCGATGGCCCACGCGCGCGTGGCAGGATGGACAACCGGCCCTGAGAGTCGGCGGGTTCGGGGCGATGTCAGACGGGGAAACGGGGAGGGGAATTCCGGTGAGCGGCCTCAACAAGGGAATCCGCAAAGTCGAGATGGCGCTGAAGTGGGACCCGAGTCCGACGGGTCAGCCACCCACCGACCTGGACATCGTGGCCGCGACCTACCTGGAGAGCGATCCGCATGGTGCCCCTGCCTATGTGGTGCACTTCGACAGTCGCTCCCCCGACGGAACGATCTACCTCAACCGGGACAGCAAGGACGGCAAGGGCTTCGGCTGGGACGAGGTGATGACGCTGGAGCTCGACCGCCTGGACGCGCGGTACGCGCGCGTGGTCGTCGGTGTCGTCATCCAGCAGAACCCGGAGCACAGGACGTTCGTCGGTGTGCTCAACCCCGCCTTCCGGATAAGGGAGGGCTACACCGTCCTGGACGAGGACGACTTCGCCGGCGTCCTCGGTGCGACCGCGGCGACGGTCGGGGAGTTCCTGCGCGAGTCGTCCGACGGATGGTCGTTCCACTCCGGCGTCCAGGGCTTCGAGGACGACCCGGCGACGTTCACCAGGACCATGGGCCAGGTGCGCCACTCCTGAAGGCACGGAGGCACCACCGACGCCTCGCGGACGGTGGAACCTCCGGAAAACACCGAGGGCGGTGGAGCCGAGAACCGGCTCCACCGCCCTTTGTCAGATCATCGCGACCTGACCGGCACAGCGGGGATCAGCTGCAACCGCTGGTCGAACCGCAGCCCTCGCAGATGTAGCAGGAGCCGGCCCGCTGCATCTTCGTACCGCAGGAGAAGCACAGCGGGGCGTCGGCCTGGATGCCCAGCTGCATCTCCACCAGCTCGGCACTGGTGTGGGCCTGCTTCGGGGCGGGCTCGGCCACCTCGACCTCGGCCTTGGGAGTGGCGACGGCCTTCAGGTCCGTCTGACGCGGAGCGGACTGCGCGAGCCCCTCGACGTCCACGTTCTCCTCCTCGAAGGTCGGCTCGTACGAACCGGTCTCCAGGTGGCGCTGACGCTCCTCGGCGGAGTGGATGCCGAGCGCGGAACGCGTCTCGAAGGGCAGGAAGTCGAGCGCCAGGCGGCGGAAGATGTAGTCGACGATCGACTGCGCCATCCGCACGTCCGGGTCGTCGGTCATGCCGGCCGGCTCGAAGCGCATGTTGGTGAACTTCGAGACGTACGTCTCCAGCGGCACGCCGTACTGGAGGCCGACGGAGACCGCGATGGAGAAGGCGTCCATCATCCCGGCGAGGGTCGAACCCTGCTTGGACATCTTCAGGAAGACCTCGCCGAGACCGTCGTCCGGGTAGGAGTTGGCGGTCATGTAACCCTCGGCGCCACCGACCGTGAAGGAGGTCGTGATGCCGGGCCGGCCCTTGGGAAGACGCTTGCGGACCGGGCGGTACTCGATGACCTTCTCGACCGCGGTGCGGATCGTCTCCTCGGCCTTCTCGGTGACCTCGGTCTTCTCCTTCTCCTTGGTCTTCGCGGAGAGGGGCTGGCCGACCTTGCAGTTGTCGCGGTAGATCGCGAGCGCCTTGACGCCGAGCTTCCAGGCCTCGAAGTAGATCTCCTCGACCTCCTCGACGGTCGCCGTCTCCGGCATGTTGACCGTCTTGGAGATGGCACCGGAGATCCAGGGCTGGATCGCGGCCATCATGCGGACGTGGCCCATCGGGGAGATGGCGCGCTCGCCCATGGCGCAGTCGAACACCTCGTAGTGCTCCGGCTTGAGGCTGGGGGCGTCGATCACGTTGCCGTTGTCGGCGATGTGGGCGACGATCGCCTCGATCTGCTCCTCCTGGTAACCCAGGCGGCGCAGGGCCTGCGGAACGGTGCCGTTGACGATCTGCATCGAGCCGCCGCCGACCAGCTTCTTGAACTTGACCAGGGCGAGGTCGGGCTCGACGCCGGTGGTGTCGCAGGACATCGCCAGACCGATGGTGCCGGTCGGGGCGAGCACGGACGCCTGGGAGTTACGGAAACCGTTCTTCTCACCGAGCCGCAGCACGTCCTGCCAGGCCTCCGTGGCGGCGGCCCAGACCGGGGAGTCCAGGTCGTCCATGCGGACGGCCGTCCCGTTGGCGTCGGAGTGCTGCTTCATGACGCGGTTGTGGGCGTCGGCGTTACGGGCGTAGCCGTCGTACGTGCCGACGACCGAGGCCAGTTCGGCGGAGCGGCGGTAGGCCGTGCCCGTCATCAGGGAGGTGATGGCGCCGGCCAGCGAGCGGCCGCCGTCGGAGTCGTAGGCGTGGCCGGTGGCCATCAGCAGGGCGCCGAGGTTGGCGTAGCCGATGCCGAGCTGGCGGAACGCGCGCGTGTTCTCGCCGATCTTCTGGGTCGGGAAGTCCGCGAAGCAGATGGAGATGTCCATCGCGGTGATGACGAGCTCGACGACCTTCTGGAAGCGGTCGGCCTCGAAGGACTGGTTGCCCTTGCTGTCGTCCTTGAGGAACTTCATCAGGTTCAGCGAGGCGAGGTTGCAGGACGTGTTGTCCAGGTGCATGTACTCGCTGCACGGGTTCGACGCGGTGATCCGGCCGGACTCGGGGCAGGTGTGCCAGTTGTTGATCACACCGTCGTACTGGATGCCCGGGTCGGCACAGGCCCACGCGGCCTCGGCGAGCTTGCGGAACAGCGCCTTGGCGTCGACCTTCTCGATGATCTCGCCGGTCATGCGGGCGCGGAGGCCGAACTCGGTGCCGTTCTCGACGGCCGTCATGAACTCGTCGTTCACGCGGACGCTGTTGTTGGCGTTCTGGTACTGGACGGACGTGATGTCGTCGCCGCCCAGGTCCATGTCGAAGCCCGCGTCGCGCAGGGCGCGGATCTTCTCCTCTTCCTTCACCTTGGTGGCGATGAAGTCCTCGACGTCCGGGTGGTCCACGTCGAGAACGACCATCTTGGCCGCGCGACGGGTGGCGCCACCGGACTTGATGGTGCCGGCGGAGGCGTCGGCACCACGCATGAAGGAGACCGGGCCGGAGGCGTTGCCGCCGGAGGAGAGGAGCTCCTTGGAGGAGCGGATGCGGGAGAGGTTCAGGCCGGCGCCGGAGCCGCCCTTGAAGATCATGCCCTCTTCCTTGTACCAGTCGAGGATCGACTCCATGGAGTCGTCGACGGCCAGGATGAAGCAGGCGGAGACCTGCTGGGGCTGCGGGGTACCGACGTTGAACCAGACGGGGCTGTTGAAGCTGAAGATCTGGTGCAGGAGGGCGTACGCCAGCTCGTGCTCGAAGATCTCGGCGTCGGCGGGCGAGGTGAAGTACTTGTGGTCCTCACCGGCCTTCCGGTACGTCTTCACGATGCGGTCGATCAGCTGCCTGAGGCCGGTCTCGCGCTGCGGGGTGCCGACGGCACCCCGGAAGTACTTGCTGGTGACGATGTTGACCGCGTTCACCGACCAGAAGTCGGGGAACTCGACGCCACGCTGCTCGAAATTGACCGAGCCGTCGCGCCAGTTGGTCATGACGACGTCACGACGCTCCCAGGCCACCTCGTCGTAAGGGTGCACGCCGGGGGTCGTGTGGATGCGCTCGATGCGCAGGCCCTTGGTGGTCTTGGTGCCCTTGGCTCGGGAACCTCGTGCCGGACCGCTCGCCGTCTCTGTCATGCCGCCTCCCTCTACGGGCGAAAACGCCCTAAAATGCCACGTTTGTTCCCGTGACACGGTGTTCTGTCTTGTGCTGTGGGCCCCACGCGCTATCGCCCACAGCAGGTCTTGGTCCGCCGCCGCCCGGCCGTCCCCGGACTCGAAACCCCGGTTCCGGTCCTCCGGTCAGTCGGCGGCGTGGGCGGGCTCGGGGACCTGCACGGTCCCTCCGGACCCGCCTTCGTCTTCCCGGCTCCCCACGACAGCCCCTGCATCGCCCTCGCGGTCGTCGTCGTCCGCGGCGGGGCGTGCCGTCTGGTTCCTGAGTTCCGCGATGGCGGCCTCGAAGTCCTCGAGCGAGTCGAACGCCCGGTAGACGGAGGCGAATCGCAGATAGGCGACGAGGTCGAGCTCCTGCAACGGGCCGAGTATGGCCAGCCCCACGTCATGGGTGGTCAACTCGGCACTTCCGGTGGCCCGTACCGCCTCCTCGACCCGCTGGCCGAGCTGAGCCAGGGCATCCTCGGTGACAGGCCGCCCCTGACATGCCTTGCGCACGCCGTTGATGACCTTGATACGGCTGAAGGGCTCGGTGACTCCGGACCGCTTCACCACCATGAGCGAGCACGTCTCCACGGTCGTGAAACGACGGGAGCAGTCAGGGCACTGGCGGCGCCTGCGGATCGACGTGCCGTCATCCGTCGTACGGCTGTCGACGACACGGCTGTCGGGGTGCCTACAGAAGGGGCAGTGCATGAACTCCAACCCTCCTCACAGCAGACTCAATGGCCTCGCCGGACCTCTCGGGCCCCTCGAAGCAGCCCCAAGCATAGGGGATCCATGAGCATCCGAAGACACCGGGGACCACAACTTCTGGGCCGCTGGTGCAATCCAACCACTACATATGGGGGCTTGGCCCATACACCCAGGCCGTATCGCGTGTCGCGTCCGGCGACCTCACCGCTCGCGATTCCGCCGTCACACGCAGCACCCGAAAACCACCCGTGCACGCGCGCGTGCACCCGTATCGGCGCGCCGGATACGGCGATACCGTGGGCGTCGCAGGGAGGAGAGGTGGGACTCTCGCGCAGAGCGGGGCCAATTCCCGGCCCGCGGGGCGTTGGATGGCAGACTGAGGCCACACCTCACAAGGTCATCCGTCTCGGCGGTGAAGAGTACAACAATGAGCCCTTTTGTCCGCCGGGCGGCACGTTAGCCATACACCCAGACACGTGATCAAGTCAGGCTATCCACGCTTTTTCACTCGAACGTGTGTTTGGCGCAACCTTTCGAAAGCAACTACCGTTGTCCAGCAGGGAGACAATCGAGAGGGGCCGACGTGACCACCACCGCAGACAGTGCCACCATCACTGCCCAGGACCGCTCCCAGGGCCGACTCGAGCCGGTGCATGCGATGAACGAAGCCACGAATCCCGAGGGACACAAGCGCTCTCTGCCTGGGCGACCTCCAGGCATCCGCGCCGACAGCTCGGGACTCACCGACCGGCAGCGCCGAGTGATCGAGGTCATCAGGGACTCCGTACAGCGGCGCGGCTACCCGCCGTCCATGCGGGAGATCGGTCAGGCGGTCGGCCTGTCCAGCACGTCCTCGGTGGCCCACCAGCTGATGGCACTGGAGCGGAAGGGCTTCCTGCGCCGCGACCCGCACCGGCCGCGCGCCTACGAGGTGCGGGGCTCCGACCAGGCCAGCTCCGTGCAGCCCACGGACACCGCCGGCAAGCCCGCCGCGTCGTACGTCCCGCTGGTCGGCCGCATCGCCGCCGGTGGCCCGATCCTCGCCGAGGAGTCGGTCGAGGACGTCTTCCCTCTCCCGAGGCAGCTGGTCGGTGACGGTGAGCTGTTCGTCCTGAAGGTCGTCGGTGACTCGATGATCGAGGCCGCGATCTGCGACGGCGACTGGGTCACCGTCCGCCGCCAGCCCGTCGCCGAGAACGGCGACATCGTGGCGGCGATGCTGGACGGCGAGGCCACCGTCAAGCGTTTCAAGCGCGAGGACGGCCATGTGTGGCTCCTCCCGCACAACGCGGCCTACGAGCCGATCCAGGGCGACGACGCGACCATCCTCGGCAAGGTGGTGGCCGTACTCCGCCGCGTCTGAGTACGGCGGTGGACGGGGCGCCTCCGTCCACCCCCTGAAACTGGGCCCCGGGATCCCTGCGCCGGTTCCGGGGCCCTGTGCTGTGCCCGATCAACGATGAAGGAGGGGCCGTCCCGGAAGCGGGACGGCCCCTCCTTCACTGTGCCTCCGCCTGCTTGGCCACCGCGTCGATCGCCGCGAGCGACTTACGGACCTGATTGCGGTCCGTGGTGTACCAGAAGTCCGGCAGCGACGCCTTCAGATAGCTCCCGTAGCGGGCCGTCGCCAGCCGCTGGTCCAGTACGGCGACCACACCACGGTCCCCCGACGCCCGTACGAGCCGGCCCGCACCCTGGGCCATCAGCAGCGCCGCATGGGTGGCTGCGACGGCCATGAAGCCGTTGCCGCCCGCGTCCTCCACCGCTTTCTGGCGGGCGCTCATCAGGGGGTCGTCCGGGCGCGGGAACGGGATCTTGTCCATGACGACCAGCTGGCAGCTGGGACCGGGGACGTCGACGCCCTGCCAGAGCGACAGCGTGCCGAAGAGGCAGGTCTTCGGATCCGCCGCGAAATTCTTGATCAGCTCGCCGAGTGTCTCCTCGCCCTGGAGGAGGATCGGGAACTCGGGGACACGCGTGCGCAGTTCCTCGGCGGCGAGCTGCGCGGCCCGCATGGAGGAGAACAGGCCGAGCGTGCGTCCGCCGGCCGCCTGGATCAGCTCGGTCAGTTCGTCCAGCATGTCGCCGCGGTCGCCGTCCCGCGCGGGACGCGACAGGTGTTTGGCCACATAGAGGATGCCCTGCTTCGGGTAGTCGAAGGGCGACCCCACGTCGAGGCCCTTCCACTGCGGGACGTCCTCGCCCTCGGTGCCCTCCGGGGCCAGCCCCATCGAGGCACCCACACCGTTGAAGTCCCCGCCCAGTTTCAAGGTCGCCGAGGCCAGGGTCACGGAGCGGTCGGCGAAGAGCTTCTCCCGCAGCAGGCCCGACACGGACATGGGCGCGACACGTACGGAGGCGCCGAAACGGTCGTGCCGCTCGTACCAGACGACGTCGTACTCGGAGCCGTTGACGATCCGCTCCGCCACATCGTGCACGGACTCCACGGATGCCAGGGCCTGCTTGCGGACCGCGTCCTCGTCCTGGACTGACTTGTCGCGGGTCGCGCCGATGGCCGAGATGACGGTCCGCGCGGCGTCACGCAGTGCCATGAGGGCGTACCCGAGATCCTCCGGGATCTCCTCCAGACGGCCGGGCAGCGCCAGTTCCATGAGCCGCTCGAAGCCCTCGGCGGCGGTCTGAAGCTGGTCGGCGGCCTTTTCGTTGGCCAGCTTCACAGCCCGGCGCACGGCCCGGTTGACCTGGCCGGGAGTGAGCTCGCCGGTGGCCACACCGGTGACCCGCGAGACCAGCTCATGCGCCTCGTCGACGATCAGCACCTCGTGCTGCGGAAGGACCGGCGCACCCTCGATGGCGTCGATGGCGAGCAGCGCGTGGTTGGTGACGACGACCTCGGCGAGCTTGGCGCGCTCGCGGGCCATCTCCGCGAAGCACTCGGCACCGTAGGCGCATTTCGTGGCGCCCAGACACTCCCGGGAGGACACCGACACCTGTGCCCAGGCCCGGTCGGAGACACCGGGCGCGAGGTCGTCCCGGTCACCGGACTCGGTCTCGTCCGACCAGTCCCGCAGCCGGAGCAGGTCCTGGCCCAGCTTGCTGGTGGGTGCGGCCGCCTCGAACTGGTCGAAGAGGCCCTCCTCCTCGTCCTGCGGGACGCCTTCATGGAGTCGGTGCAGGCAGAGGTAGTTCGACCTGCCCTTGAGCATCGCGAACTCCGGGCGGCGGCGCAGCAGCGGGTGCAGCGCGTCGACCGTACGCGGCAGGTCCCGCTCCACGAGCTGGCGCTGGAGGGCCAGCGTGGCGGTCGCGACCACGACGCGTTCCCCGTGCGCGAGTGCGGGCACGAGGTAGCCGAGCGACTTACCGGTGCCGGTGCCGGCCTGGACCAGCAGATGGGAGCCGTCGTCGATCGCCTCGGCGACGGCTTCGGCCATGGTCACCTGGCCGGGGCGCTCCGTGCCGCCGACAGCGGTGACGGCAGCGTGCAGGAGTTCGGGGAGTGAGGGCTTCGTCATAGCGCGACCACCCTACGGCGAGGCACTGACAAACGTGTGGTCAAGGCGGGCGGAAGGGAACGGATCAAGACTGTGGGTTTCTCGGTGGGGGTGGGGAAGCCGGGCTTCGGCGGGGACGGGAACCGATTCGCCGCGAGGGGCGTTCCAGATGTGACGGCTCGATCACTCAGCGTCATGACGGATCACACGGGACCCGGTCCCGGACCATGAGGGCGGCCCGCTTGGTGGGCAGGTCGACCTCTGCGAGGAATTGGAATCCCGCGCCCAGGAAGGCGGCCATGGACGGAATGTTGCGAAGGTCGGGTTCGGCGACGACGCGGGCACAAGCGGGCCTCCTGTCGAGGACCAGGTCGGCGACGGCTCGGAGCAGACGGCTGCCAAGGCCTCGCCCGCGGTCGGCGCCACCACCGATGAGGAGGTGGATGCCGGTGTCCTGCGGTCGGGCGGGATAGTGGCACGCCAGCGGGTCGAGGTCCGCCCGGTAGATCTCCCAGTAGCTCATGGGCCGGCCCTCCAGCACCCCGAGGCAGGGGACGCTGCGCCCGTCGTCGGCGAGTTGGCGGCGCAGGTGTCGCGCCGTCGTGGATTCGGGTCCCGCCAGTTCCCAGAACGCCGCGACAACGGGGTCGTTCATCCACCGGCAGACGAGGGAGAGGTCTCTCTCGACCTGTACCGGGACCAGGCGGAACGCACCTGCCGGGGTGGCGGTAGGCCCCCATCCGCCGACGCCGTCGAGCAGGTCGGAGGCGGCGGTAAGGGTACGGCTGTCGGCGGCTGTCTCTGCGGGAGCCACGGCAGCTCCTCTCAGCAGGTCGGGTGGGACGTGTTCCTCGGAGAAGGGCAGGGGTCGGTGGCCGGTGAGGCGACGGCTCAGGAGTACAGGGGGTTGGCGATGGTGACGTAGACGGACTGGGTGTCCACGGGACCGACGAGTTCGTCGAGGCCGTGCAACCGGGTCAGCAGATTGGCCTTGCAGCGCAGGCGGGGCGAGTCGAGCAGTCGGGCCGGCAAGGAACCGCGCAGCCGGCGGGGGCCGGAGGCGGCGTCGCCGAGAAAGCGCCGGAAGGCGGCGAGCAGCAGTTGCTCGTCGGCGAGCCGCTGGGATCCGAACGCGCCGATGAGTCCGAGCACGTTGTTGATGCCCAGGTAGTAGGCGAAGCGCTCGTCGGTGACGTCGTCCGACACGAAGGTGTCGCTGCGTTCGCCGATGCCGGGCAGCCGGGCCTCGAGTTCCGCACGGCTGGACTCGCGGAAGTAGTAGCCCTGGTTGTCGCGGTAGCGGCCGCCGGTGGGCCAGCCGTCGGGATCCAGGAGGAGGAGCGTGTTCTGCTGATGCGCCTCCAGGGCGATCCCTGCCTCGCCGTCGAGCCACAGGACGGGGCGGACGACCTGCTCCAGGTAGCGCAGGAACCACTCGGCGGAGACAGCCGACAGCGGCCGGCCAGTCCGTACGGCGAGGTGTCTGACGATCGCGGTCAGCCGGGAGCGGTGGGCGGAAGCCGAGTCCGGTCGGGGTGCGACGAGACCGGCGATGCAGGAGACGTCGTCCGCCGGAGCGAACGGGTTGTGGCGGATCATCACGTCGAGGCCCGTCAGCGGGAGGCCGTCAGCACCGTCGACCGCGAGCCAGGCCGGATCCCGGACGATGTCGAAGTCCGGGTGAGCCGCCTGCCACTGCTTGGCCAGGCCCGCGCGGAGAAGGCGGTGCACTTCGACACCACGGTGGAGTTCTTTGCGGAGGTTCTCACGACGGGAGTTGGTGATGCGCAGACCCAGCGACAGTTTGAGCATCGCGGGGGCTCCGGACCGATGGACGGTGCGTACGGAGGAGGTCGGATGCCACAAGGGGCCATGGGTGCCCAGGTCCTGGAGGATTCCGGCGTCGAACAGTGCCTCGACCTCGGGACGGTGCCGCGCCTCGCGCAGTTGCCAGGGGTGCACCGGCAGGGCGGCGAACCCGGTCGGCAACGGCAGCCCGGCGCCGCCGAGCCGGGCCGTCAACCGGGCGGCTGGGACGGGACGGCCGCCTTCGGTCCAGGCGGAGTCTGTGGCGACCACGGAGGGATCGACAGCGAGCCAGCGAAGGGGGAAGGAGCCACGCGACTCCGGGGAGTAGAGGCGTGCTTCGCCGTCCGAGAGGCCTTCCCGGCTCTTCGGCGTCGGGTGCAGCGGATGCCCGAGCAGCAGTGCCTGTTCGGCGGTCAGGAACAGGTCGGGTCGGTCGACGGGGCGTTCCCGGCGCTCGCCGATGAACACCGCGGTACGGCGGACGGAGTCGGCGACGCGTGCGACGAGGTCGATGCCTTCGGCGCTGCTCATGGTCGTGTGCGCGGGACGGGGCGTCGGCTCGGCAGGGGTGGCGCGCTCCATCGCGAGTGCACCCGCGTGGGCCGCTGTCACGGCTTCGGCGGTTCCGTCGGACGGTCCACCGTCCCGGAGCGTCTCGCGGGCCAGCAGGGCCGCGATCATCACGGCGTCCGCGGGCGGGGACTGCTCGGGTGCGCCGGCCAGGCGCGGGAGGCCGAAGCGGTGCCAGCCGGTCGGGGACCAGTAGTGGACGGGGGCGAGCAAGGTGATGCCGCCGGCGGGTAGCGGCACGCGCAGGACGCCGTCATGGGGCGCGGGCAAGCCCGTCTCGCGCACCCAGCAGCGCAGCAGGTTCTCCACGGCAGCCGCGTTGGCCGCCGTATGCGGATCCGGGTGGTCCAGGAGATCGGCGGCGCGGCTCGGCGGTGCCACGTGGACGGCGTCCCCCTGTTGGTGGGGGACGGGGGAGGTGAGGGAGGTGGACTCGTGGGAGGAGGTGGTCAAGATCGTTCCTCGTGAAGTGATGGGGTCGGCCGCGAGCAGGCGGTGGCGCGGAGCTCGCGCGCCCGCGGGTCGCGTGGGCGTCGCACACCGATGGAGAGGTCGACACCGGTACCGCCGGCGTCCGCGATCACGGGCGTGCGGCGGCGATTGCCCGGGGCTACCCCGCCCACTCGGCATGGCCGCCCTGGCGCCGGTCCGGCCCGGACGGCAGGTTCGGCCGCTTCTGGCTCTGGTGCTGGCTCTGGTGCTCGGACTGGGTCTGGTGCTCGGACTGGGGCTCGGGCTGGTGTTCAAGCCGGGGCTGATGGTTCGGCTGATCGGGCACCCTCCGCACCGCACCGCGCATGTGGCTGCTGGACACCGCCGCCATCGCGTCCGCCAGTCGGTCGAGCACCGCGGCGACCTGCTCGTCGGTGATCGTCAAAGGCGGAAGCAGCCGTACGACGCTGGCGTGACGTCCGCCGAGTTCGACGATGAGGCCCCGCCGCAGGCACTCCCGTCGGACGGCGGCGGCCAGCGCGGGGGCGGCGGGGTAGGGGGTGTGCCGGGGAGCCGATGGCGTCGTCGGGCGGGGTGTGGAGTCACGGGCGTGGACGCCGTAGGCCGACGGGCCGGGCTCGCCACCGGCCTGCGCGACGACCTGCGGGGCGCCGATCGCGCCGGACCCGCTTTCCCCCTCGGGGTCCACCATCTCGACCCCGATCATCAGCCCGCGTCCCCGCACGTCTCCCATGCACGGGAAGTCCTGGGCGAGACGGCGGAGTTGGCCCAGCATGCGGCCTCCCAGGGTGGCCGCGCGTTCGGCGAGGCGATTCTCGCGGACGTAGGCGAGGGTGGCCGTACCGGCGGCCATGGCGAGCTGGTTGCCGCGAAACGTGCCCGCGTGGGCGCCGGGTTGCCAGACGTCGAGGGCGTCACGGTAGACGACGACGGCGAGCGGCAGACTGCCTCCGATGGCCTTGGACAGGACCATCACGTCGGGGACGACCCCGCTGTGCTCCACCGCCCAGAAGGCACCGGTCCGGCCCACGCCCGTCTGGACCTCGTCGGCGATCAGCGGGATCGAGCGCTCGGCCGTGATCTGCCGCATACGCCGCATCCACCCGTCCGGCGCGGGAATCACACCGCCCTCGCCCTGGACCGGTTCGAGGATCATCCCGGCGGGGTGCCGCACCCCCGACTTGGGATCGTCGAGGACGGACTCGGTCCAGCGGGCGGCGAGTTCGGCGCCGCGCTCGCCGCCGACACCGAAGGGACAGCGGTAGTCCTGGGGATAGGGCAGCCGCGCCACCCGCACGTCGAAGGCGCCCCCGGAGGCTTCGAGGGATCCGGCGGTCATCCCGTGGTACGCCCCGGTGAAGGCCAGGACACCGGTGCGGCCGGTGGCGGCCCGGACCAGCTTGAGGGCGGCCTCCACGGCGTCCGTGCCGGCCGGTCCGCAGAACTGCACGCGCGCGTGGTCGGCGAGACCGGGCGGCAGTGTCCGGAACAGTTCGGTGATGAAGGCGTCCTTGACCGGGGTGGCGAGGTCGAGGACGTGCAGGGGCGCCCCCGAGTCGAGGACCTTGCGGATGGCCTCCAGCACGACGGGATGGTTGTGGCCGAGCGCGAGGGTTCCGGCGCCCGAGAGACAGTCGAGGTAGCGGCGGCCGTCCGCGCCCTCGATGGTCAGCCCGCGCGCCCGGACCGGCACGATCGGCAGGGCACGCGCGTAGGTGCGCGCCGCGGACTCGCGAGCCGACTGACGCCGCAGGATCCCCTCGTGCGCGGGCCGGCCACCCGTCCGGTTCCCCGCGGCGGCCGTTCCGGCGGCGAATGCTCCCGCGACGGGAGATCCGGCGTCAGAGGCTCCGTCGGGGCGAGTTCCGGTGGTACGCCCCGAGGGGGCCTCCTCGGGTACTGGCTCGGTCACGGCCACGCCTCCCCCTGTCCTCCCGCCGGTCGAAGAGCGTGCACACACAGCAGCCCTCATCGCTATCAACACCGGACGGCCGTGCTGGTTACGGGTCGTTACGAGAATGACCGTGCCCCCGCCTACGCCGGAACGCCGCACGTCGCCCGCTGCGGTCCCGCGCCTGGCCGGTCCCGTCGGTGGTCTGTGGCGGAACAGTTGCCATTCGGTCGGGAGTCCCCCGCGGCGACCGCATATCGTGTGGTGGCATCACTCATGGCCGTGAGACCCGCTTGAACTCGGTGTGAGATCACCATGAGTTTCACTCGGCGGGGGCGGCCGGTACTTCAAGTTCGTTGACAGCAGGGGGAGTCAGATCATGCGATCCATACGGCCGTCGTTCACCGCTCGGCGGGGGAGGAACGCGCGCCGCAGAACCTCCCCCGTACTGGGCGCCGTGGCCCTCGCCTCGGTGCTCGCGCTCACCGCGACCGCCTGCGATTCGGGCGACACCGACGCGGACAACCAGGCCGGCGCGACGGCGTCGACCGGCAGCGACGGCAAGATCACGATCCCGGACGACATCAAGGACAGGCTCAAAGAGCACGGGATCGACCTCGACAAGTGGAAGAACGGCGCCTGGAAGAACTGGGACAAGGACGACTGGCTGCGTGAGGCGCAGGACTACGTCAACCCGATCATCGCGGGGCTGTGGGACCCGGACCGGATGCGGGAGGCCGAGGACCCGGACCGGAGCGTCGACGAGAACGACCTCTCCGGTGACCAGGGGGTGACCGACCCGACGCCGCAGGCGGTGGACGCGAAGGCCGTTTCGCCCTCGTACCACGAGAACGCCGCCGAGGCGGGCAAGGTGCTCTTCGACTCCCCCGAGGGCACGATGGTCTGCTCGGCGACGGTCGTCAAGGACCCCGCTCACCCCGGAAAGTCCAACCTGGTGTGGACGGCCGGCCACTGTGTGCACGCCGGCAAGGGCGGCGGCTGGTACCGCAACATCGCGTTCGTGCCGTCGTACAACGACTCGGGCATGTCGGCCAAGGAGTTGGAGACGGCCACCAAGGAGCAGGTTGCTCCCTACGGGGTCTGGTGGGGCGACTGGACGAAGACGTCCGACCAGTGGATCGCCCAGGGCGGGCAGACCGGCGGTGACGGCGCCTCGTACGACTACGCCGTCATCCATGTGACGCCGGAGGAGGGCGGCACGGGCAAGTCCCTGGAGGAGACGGTCGGTTCGGCGCTCCCGGTGAACTTCAACGCCCCGGCGGTGCCGAAGGTGAGCAGCATCACCGCGACCGGCTATCCGGCGGCGGCGCCGTACGACGGGCAGAAGCTCTACCAGTGCCAGGACAAGCCGGGGCGGTTCTCGCTGAGTTCCTCGGACCCGACGATGTACCGCATCGGCTGCACGATGACCGGCGGTTCGTCGGGCGGCGGTTGGGTCGCGGCGGGGTCGGACGGGAAACCCGCGCTGGTGTCCAACACCTCGATCGGCCCGGTGAACGCGGGTTGGCTCGCGGGGCCGCGGCTGGGTGACGTGGCCAAGGGTGTGTACGACTCGGTGAGCGACAAGTTCGCCGGTCAGTAGCTTGATCGGCGGTGGGACGCCTGACGGGAACCTTCACCGTCCCACCGCCGTTCGTCCCGAATTCCACGGGCATGATGGGGTGTTGCCTGTGGGCGAGCGTCGGGTCGACTCGGCGCTATGTCTGTCAGGCCCATGACACTTCAGGTCGGCTCGGACGTTCAACGATCCACACGCTTCACCTTCACAGGTTTCAACGGGGGATATCGCACCATGCGTTCCACACGTACGCCCGTCGCGCGCCCACACGGCCGACGGCGCACCCTGCTCGCGGCCGGGCTCGTCACCGCCCTGGCTCTGACGGTGACCGCGTGCAGCGGCTCCGACGACACCAAGGCCGACGCCACCGCCTCCGGGACGGCCGCCGGTGACGGCAAGGTCCAGGTCCCGGCCGACATCGCCGACAAGCTCGAGAAGCACGGCGTCGACGTCGACAAGTGGGCCGACGGCGGCTGGCAGGACTGGGACAAGGACAAGTGGCTGAGCGCGGCCAAGGACTTCGTCAATCCGGTGATCGAGGGGCTGTGGAAGCCCGAGCGGATGCAGTCCGCGAAGGAGGCGAACAAGACCGTCACCACGAAGGACGCCGCCGCCGACCAGGGCGTCAGCGACCCGGATCCGACGGCCGTGAAGGCGGAGGCCGAGAAGACGCCGTACCACGAGAACGCGGCCCCGGTCGGCAAGGTCTTCTTCGACTCGCCCGAGGGCACGATGGTCTGCTCCGGCACGGTCGTCAAGGACGTGAACCACCCGGGCAAGTCCAACCTCGTGTGGACGGCCGGGCACTGTGTGCACGCCGGGGGCGACGGTGGCTGGTACCGCAACCTCGTCTTCGTCCCGGCCTACAACGACCTCGGCAAGACGGAGGCCCAGCTCGGTGACGCCACGTCGTCGGAGATCGCCCCCTACGGCAACTGGTGGGCCGACTGGGCGTCGACGTCGAACGAGTGGATCGCCGGCGGCTCGGACACGGGCGGCGCGGGAGCCGCGTACGACTACGCCGTGCTGCACGTGACACCGGAGCAGGGCTCCAAGTCGCTGGAGGAGACGGTCGGCGCGGCGCTGGACGTGGACTTCTCCGGGCCGTCCGCGACCGAGGTCGCCTCGATGGGCGCCTGGGGCTACCCGGCGGCACCGCCCTACAACGGGCTGAAGATGTTCAAGTGCCTCGACCGGCCCGGGCGGTTCTCACTCGACGCGTCGCTGCCGACGATGTACCGCATCGGCTGCACGATGACCGGCGGTTCGTCCGGCGGCGGCTGGTTCCGGGTGGTGGACGGCAGGACCGAGCTGGTCTCCAACACCTCGATCGGCCCGGCCGACAACAGCTGGCTGGCGGGGCCCCGGCTCGGCCAGGAGGCCGAGGCGCTCTACGAGAACATGAGCAAGACATACGGCGGTCAGTGAGCCGAGCACGCCGAAGGCCCGCCCCCTGCGTCGAGCAGGGGGCGGGCCTTCGGGCGTAGAGCGGGCCGCGACGGCTCAGGCGAGCGGAGCCGGTACGTACGGCGCGAGGTCCGCCGCCAGCTCCTCGTGCACCCGCACCTTCAGCAGGGTGCCCTCCGCCGTGTGCTCCGCGGAGATCACCTCGCCCTCGGTGTGGGCGCGGGCGACCAGTCCACCGTGGGTGTACGGCACGAGCGCCTCCACCTCGACCGACGGCCGCGGCAGCTCGTTGTCGATCAGCGCGAGCAGCTCGTCGATGCCCTGGCCGGTGCGGGCCGAGACCGCGATGGAGCGCTTCTCGATCCGCATGAGCCGCTGGAGCGTCAGCGGGTCGGCCGCGTCCGCCTTGTTGATCACGACGATCTCGGGCACGCCGGTGGCGCCGACGTCCCGGACCACCTCGCGTACGGCGGCCAGCTGCTCCTCCGGGTTCGGGTGCGAGCCGTCCACCACGTGCAGGATCAGGTCGGACTCGCCGACCTCTTCCATGGTGGAGCGGAACGCCTCGACCAGGTGGTGCGGCAGGTGCCTGACGAAGCCGACCGTGTCCGCCAGCGTGTACAGGCGGCCGCTCGGGGTCTCCGCCCGGCGCACGGTCGGGTCCAGGGTCGCGAACAGGGCGTTCTCGACCAGGACGCCCGCGCCCGTGAGGCGGTTGAGCAGCGACGACTTACCGGCGTTGGTGTAGCCCGCGATGGCGACGGACGGCACCTTGTGGCGCTTGCGCTCCTGGCGCTTGATCTCGCGGCCGGTCTTCATCTCCGCGATCTCCCGGCGCATCTTCGCCATCTTCTCGCGGATCCGGCGCCGGTCCGTCTCGATCTTGGTCTCACCGGGGCCACGGGTGGCGAGGCCGCCGCCCTTGCCGCCGCCCATCTGCCGGGACAGCGACTGACCCCAGCCGCGCAGCCTCGGCAGCATGTACTGCATCTGCGCGAGCGCGACCTGCGCCTTGCCCTCTCGGGACTTGGCGTGCTGGGCGAAGATGTCCAGGATCAGGGCCGTACGGTCGATGACCTTGACCTTGACGACGTCCTCGAGGTGGATCAGCTGGCCCGGGCTGAGCTCACCGTCGCAGATGACGGTGTCCGCGCCCGTCTCGAGCACGATGTCGCGCAGCTCCTGGGCCTTGCCGGAGCCGATGTAGGTGGCCGCGTCGGGCTTGTCACGGCGCTGGATGACGCCGTCGAGCACCAGAGCGCCCGCCGTCTCCGCGAGGGCGGCCAGCTCCGCGAGGGAGTTGTCCGCGTCCTGTGCGGTTCCCGTGGTCCAGACGCCGACGAGCACGACCCGCTCCAGGCGGAGCTGCCGGTACTCGACCTCGGTGACGTCCTCGAGTTCGGTGGAGAGACCCGCCACGCGGCGCAGGGCCGCGCGCTCGGAGCGGTCGAACTGGTCGCCGTCCCGGTCTCCGTCGATCTCGTGGCTCCAGGCGACGTCCTCTTCCATCAGGGCATCGGCCCGGAGACCTTCGGGGTAGGCGTGCGTAACGCGCTGGGTGTCCTGGGAAGGGGAAGAAGAGGAGGTCATTGGGTCCTTACGTCGTTGGATGCCGGTACGGCGGCCTTCATGAGGGACAACGCGCGAGCACCCCGGGAGATTCCCGTGTCCCGCGCTGCACCGACCTCACGATGGTCGCACGGTACGGCCCGTCTCGTCACGGCCTTATTTCGCGGCCCGCGCTGCCGGCGGGGCGACCTTCGGTGCGGCCTTCGGTTCGCCCTTGGCGACCGGCGCCGCCGGCTTCCAGTCCGGGTGGCCGGGCATCGGCGGGGTCTTCTCGCCGTACAGCCAGTCCTTGAAGAACCGGGCCAGATCGCGACCGGAGATCTCCTGGGCGAGGTGCTCGAAGTCGGCCGTGGTCGCCGTGGAGTCCCGGTGGTTGTGGACCCACGCCCGCTCGAGGTGCTCGAACGCGGTCCGGCCGATCTCCTGGCGCAGGGCGAACAGGACGAGGGCGGCGCCGTCGTAGACGTTGGGCCGGAAGATGCTGATCTTCTGGCCGGGGTTGGGGGCCTTGGGCTGCGCCGGCGGGCCTCCCGTGGAGCGCCAGCGGTCGGAGGCGCCGTAAGCCGCCTTCATCCGCGCCTCCAGCGTGCGCCCCGCCTTCTCCTCCGCGTACAGCGCCTCGTACCAGGTGGCGTGTCCCTCGTTCAGCCACAGGTCGGACCAGGTGCGCGGGCTGACGCTGTCGCCGAACCACTGGTGGGACAGCTCGTGCACCATGATCGACTCGATGTACCACTTGGGGTAGCCGGGCTCGGTGAAGAGGTCCCTCTCGAAGAGGGAGAGGGTCTGCGTCTCGAGTTCGAACCCGGTGGAGGCCTCCGCCATGAGCAGCCCGTAGGTCTCGAAGGGGTAGGGGCCGACCTTGCCCTCCATCCAGGCGATCTGGTCGGGCGTCTTCTTCAGCCACGGTTCGAGGAGTTCGCGGTCCTTGGTGGGCACGACGTCCCGTACGGGCAGTGCGTGCGGCCCCTCGCGGTGCACGACCGTGGAGCGGCCGATGGACACCTGGGCGAGCTCGGTGGCCATGGGGTGCTGGGTGCGATAGGTCCAGGTGGTGGCCTCGCCGGCCCGCTCGACCCCGGTCGGCAGCCCGCCCGCGACGGCCGTGTAGCCGTTGGGAGCGGTGATCCGGACGGTGAACATCGCCTTGTCGGACGGATGGTCGTTGCACGGGAAGACCAGGTGCGCGGCGTCCGCCTGGTTGGCCATGGCGAGGCCGTCCGCGGTCCGCACCCAGCCGCCGTCCCGGCCGCCGGTGCTCACGGGATCGCTGGTGTGCCGCACGGTGATCCGCGTCCAACTGCCGGCGGCCAGCGAGTCCTCCGGGGTGACCACCAGGTCGTCGCCGGCGCTGCTGAAGGTGGCGGGTGCGCCGTCGACCTCGACCGATTCCACCTTGCCCTGCGCGAAGTCGAGGTTGATCCGGTCCAGGGCGGTGGTGGTCCAGGCGTCGATGGTGGTGACCGCCTGGAGGGGCTTGGTGTTGGTGCCGGGATAGGTGAAGGCCAGGTCGTACGAGGCGACGTCGTACCCGGGGTTGCCCAGGTACGGGAAGAGGCGGTCGCCGACGCCGAGCGGGACCTCCGGGGCGCTCGCGGCGACGAGGCAGACGGAGACGGCCGAGGCGAGGAGCGCGGATTTCAGCCGGGCGCGAGGGGTGAGCAGCATGCACCACCGCTACCAGCGCGCACGTCCGTCACGTCGGCGACGCGCGCCCGGCCCACTCGAACGGGTTGCGCACGCGCGCGTGGCCTGTCGCCCGGGAGGACAACTGCGCGACGCGCCTTCGCTCCACGCGCGCGTGGACACCGGCACGGCCGTCCACTTCACGCGCGCGGGGGCACGGTCTACGCCGGTTCCGGGGAGGCGGGAGCGTGATGCTGCGCGCGGCCCACGTCGTAGACGCCGGGTACGTTCCGCATGGCGCGCATGAGGGTGGGCAGGTGGCCGGCGTCGGGGAGTTGCACGGTGTACGTGTGGCGCACCTGCTGCTGGTTCGGGGGCTCGACGGTCGCGGAGACGATCTCGGCGCCCTCCAGCGCCATGGCCTCGGTGAGGTCGGCGAGCAGATGGGGGCGGCCGAACGATTCGGCGACCAGGGTGACCCGGCATCCGCTGGTGTCGCCCCAGCGCACGTCGACCTCCTCGCGCCCGGCGTTCGCCATGCGCGCCACGGCGGAACACTCTGCGCGGTGCACGGTCACCACTCCCCCGCGCACCGCGAAGCCGGTGACCTCGTCGAGGGGCACGGGCGTGCAGCACCCGGCGAGCCGGACGCTGGCGTCGGGCCGGTCGACGACGGTGATCGCGGCGCCGGGCCGCGAGGCGGGGGCGTCGGGCGTGACCGTGTCGGCCGCGGGCCGGGCGATGGCCTCGGCGGCCTTGGCGGCACCGGAGTCCTGCGCCCTCTCCGCTCCCTCGTGCTCGGCCGGGGCCGGGTGCGTCGCCAGCCACCGCTGGATGGCGATGCGGGCGGCGGGAGTGTGGGCGTGCTCCAGCCACTCCCTGGAGGGCTCCGAGGCGGGGTCCTGGCCCATGAGGAGCTGGACGGTGTCGCCGTCCCGCAGAACGGTGCTGAGGGTCGCCAGACGGCCGTTCACCCGGGCGCCGATGCAGGCGTGGGCGTCCTCGCCGTACTGCGCGTACGCGGCGTCGACGCAGGTGGCTCCGTCGGGCAGGCCGAGCGTGCCGCCGTCGGGGCGGAAGACGGTGATCTCGCGGTCCTGGGCGAGGTCCTCGCGCAGGGTGGACCAGAAGGTGTCGGGATCGGGCGCGGCCTCCTGCCAGTCCAGGAGGCGGGAGAGCCAACCGGGCCGGGTCGGGTCGACGCGTTCCTCGTCGGCCGGGACCCTCCCCCGGGTCTGCTCCTCCGCGGGAGCTGTATAGGGATTGCCGAGGGCGATGACGCCGGCCTCGGCGACCTTGTGCATCTGGTGGGTGCGGATGAGGACTTCGGCAACCTGGCCGTCCTCGCGGGCGACGGCGGTGTGCAGCGACTGGTACAGGTTGAACTTGGGAACGGCGATGAAGTCCTTGAACTCCGAGACGACCGGCGTCATACAGGTGTGCAGTTCGCCCAGGACGGCGTAACAGTCGGCGTCCTCGTTCACCAGGACCAGCAGCCGGCCGAAGTCGGCGCCCCGCATGCGGCCGCGCTTGCGGGACGCGCGGTGCACGGAGACGAAGTGCCGTGGGCGGATGAGGACTTCGGCCTGGATGTCGGCGTCGCGCAGGACCGTGCGCATCGCCTCGGCGAACTCCGCGAGGGGGTCGTCCGCGCGGGAGGCGTTGTCGACGATCAGTTCGCGGGTGTGCTCGTACTCCTCGGGATGCAGGATCGCGAAGACGAGGTCTTCCAGCTCGGTCTTGAGGGCCTGGACACCGAGGCGTTCGGCGAGCGGGATGAGGACGTCGCGGGTGACCTTGGCGATGCGTTCCTGTTTCTCGGGGCGCATCACGCCGAGGGTGCGCATGTTGTGCAGCCGGTCGGCGAGTTTGATCGACATCACGCGGACGTCGTTGCCGGTGGCGACGAGCATCTTGCGGAAGGTCTCGGGCTCGGCGGCCGCGCCGTAGTCGACCTTCTCCAACTTCGTGACACCGTCGACGAGATAGCGCACTTCGGCGCCGAACTCCTCGCCGACCTGATCGAGCGTCACATCGGTGTCCTCGACGGTGTCGTGGAGCAGTGAGGCCGTCAGGGCCGTGGTCTCCGCGCCGAGTTCGGCGAGGATCAGGGTCACGGCGAGCGGGTGGGTGATGTAGGGCTCGCCGCTCTTGCGCATCTGGCCGCGGTGCGAGGACTCGGCGAGCACATAGGCGCGGTGCAGCGGTTCCAGGTCGGCGTCGGGGTGGTGGGCGCGATGGGCCTCGACCACGTGGCCGATCGCGTCGGGCAGCCGGCCGCGGGAGGCCGGGCCGAGCAGCGCAGCCCGGCCGAGGCGACGCAGGTCGATCCGGGGGCGACTGCGCCTGCGGGGCGCTGAAGGCACTACCGGGCCTGGGGTCGCGGGATTCGTGGCCTCCGCACTCATGGGCACCTCCGGCTGCGTGGACCGGCGGACGGGGTGTCCCAGGGCGGACACGGCTCAGGGGACTGGTGAACGGTCCCCCGTCCGGGCCGGTGCTTGATGCTACCGAGCCCATCACGCGCGACTGACCGCCTCTCGCCGAGCGTGAAACGGATCACCCATTCGAGCGACGGGCCGGGGGTTTACGATTTTGAGCCGCCCGGCCTGATCTCGATCGTGAATTCGAGCCCACGACCGGCCCCCGGAGCGCGACCCTCCGGGCCGGCAGGTCGCTCCCGCCTCCGATGCCAAGCCTCCGTGAAATCAGCGGGCGACTGTTTCCAGCCACTCCGGATCGATCTCGCCTGTGGCGACGATCACTGCGGGCCCTGTCATCTCGATCTCACCGTCGGGCCGCTCGGTGATCAGCAGACGTCCGCCGGGAACGTCCACGACGTACGTCGCCGGTACGCCGGTGGCCGCCGGGTCGGCGCCGTCCCGGCGCGCGGCCGCCACGGCGACGGCGCACGCGCCCGTGCCGCACGAGCGGGTCTCGCCGGCCCCGCGCTCGTGCACGCGCAGGGCGACGTGCTGTGGACCGCGGTCCACGACGAACTCGACGTTGACCCCGTCCGGGTACGCCGAGGCGGGGCTGAACGGCGGTGGGGCCAGCAGGTCGCCCGCGTGCGCGAGGTCCGCCACGAAGGCGACGGCGTGCGGGTTGCCCATGTTCACGTTCCGCGCGGGCCAGCTGCGCTCGCCGACGCTCACCGTGACGTCCCCTTCGGGGAGACGGGCCCTGCCCATGCCGACGGTGACGTCACCCTCCTTGTCGAGGTGCGCGCGCTTCACGCCCCCGCGCGTGGCGACCGCGAGGTCGCCCTCGGTGACGAGTCCGGCGTGCTGGAGGTAGCGCGCGAACACCCGGACGCCGTTGCCGCACATCTCCGCGACGGAGCCGTCGCCGTTGCGGTAGTCCATGAACCACTCCGCCTCGGCCGCCATGTCCTTCGCCTCGGGGTGCGCGGCGGACCGCACGACGTGCAGCAGCCCGTCACCTCCGATGCCCGCGCGGCGGTCGCACAGGGCGGCGACGGCGGCCGGGGGGAGGTCGATGGCGTTCTCGGGGTCCGGGACGATCACGAAGTCGTTCTCGGTGCCGTGACCCTTGAGGAAGGCGATCCGCGTGCTCATTCCTCGATCGTACGGGGTGGCCAGGACACCCCGTCCCGGGGCGGCCGCGCCGGTGAGCACGCGCGCGTGGAGCTCAGCGCAGCCTGGCGACCCGTCCGACGGCCAGGGCCACCACCGCGGCGACCATCACGACGTAGGCGAGGACGACCCGCCAGTCGGGACGGCGCCCGGAGCCGCGCTGGGGCAGGCCGGGCCACGTGTAACCCACGCGTCGCGCGGCCATCATTCCCCAGCCGGCCGCACAGGAGCAGATGAGCAGCCCGAGCATGGCGATCATGGCGCCGCTGTCACCGAAGTCGAAGGCGAGCGGGAAGGCGAACATCAGGGAGCCGACCGCGGCCAGCGTCACGATGGGCGCGAGCTGCCAGATCCGAAGCCGACGCTGCGGGCGCAGCTCGACCTCGACCTCGGGTCCGCCCGCGAACATCTCCTCGGGCTCGGGACCGTCGTCGCTCACGCCGTCCCGGGTGTCGTCCTCGTCCGGCCCGTCGGGGCTCAGACGGCCTTCCTCGGGCTCCGGTTCACCACGCTCGGTGGTGAGGTGCTCGGTGCCTTTTGCGGTGTCGCGAGGGCCGGCCTCCATCGCCACGCGCCCTCCCAACTCGGACTCCACTTGGTCGATCGAAGCTCGATGATGGCACGGCGTCGGATGCCCGGATGACGGCCTGGGCGTCCCGATGCCATGACGTGATCAGGCTGTGACCGGTCGTTCCACCAACGCCAGCGCGAGCTCCGGAAGTTCTGTGAGGTCAGCCGCAGCCCCACTCAACCAGTGCACCCGCGGATCGCGCCTGAACCACGAATCCTGACGGCGCGCGAAGCGCTTGGTGGCACGGACCGTCTCGGCGCGCGCCTCGTCCTGGGTGCACTCGCCGGTCAGGGCGGTGAGGACCTGCTGGTAGCCGAGCGCGCGCGAGGCCGTGCGCCCCGCACGCAGGCCCTGCGCCTCCAGCGCGCGGACCTCGTCCACCAGCCCCGCGTCCCACATCCGGTCGACGCGGCGGGCGATGCGCTCGTCCAGTTCGGGGCGCGCCACGTCGACCCCGATCTGGACGGTGTCGTAGACCGAGTCGTGACCGGGCAGGTTGGCCGTGAAGGGCTTGCCGGTGATCTCGATCACCTCGAGGGCCCGGACGATACGGCGGCCGTTGCCGGGCAGGATGGCCTGCGCGGCCTCGGGGTCGGCGGCGGCCAGCCGGGCGTGCAGCGCGCCCGAGCCGCGGAGCGTGAGCTCCTCCTCCAGCCGGGCCCGGACCTCGGGGTCGGTGCCGGGGAACTCCAGGTTGTCGACGGCTCCTCGGACGTACAGCCCCGAGCCTCCGACGAGGATCGGCCAACGGCCCTCGGCGAGCAGGGTGTCGATCTTTTGGCGGGCCAGCCGCTGGTACTCGGCGACGGACGCGGTTTCCGTCACGTCCCAGACGTCCAGGAGGTGGTGCGGGACGCCACCGCGCTCCTCGAGCGTCAGCTTGGCGGTGCCGATGTCCATCCCTCGGTAGAGCTGCATGGAGTCGGCGTTGACGACTTCGCCGCCGAGCCGCTGGGCCAGGAATACGCCCAGATCGGACTTTCCGGCCGCGGTCGGTCCGACGACGGCGATGACGTGGGGGGCGGGGGGTGCGCTGCTCACGGCACCAGTCTCGCAAACCCCGACCACCGCTCTCGAACGAGTTACGTGACGACGCCGGCGCGAGGTCGTTGCCCGTTGCGAGATTCCCGTCTCCCTTCGCGGGGGCGGTGACCCCGGTGACGCAAACGGACGCACCGGCCAACGCGGGATTTCGCCCGCACGAGTACCGTATGGAGTGGATATGGGCGTATTGGCGCGAATTTTTCGGAGGTCGAGGGCGACGGAGGAAGCGACGGCGGAGACGGCGAGCGCCGCCGACACACCGACCGGTACGCCGATGGACGGCATCGAGGCGGAGCCGACGGGCGCGCCGACGTCGGCGCAGGAGTCGGCCGAGGCCGAAGAGGCTGGAAGCGGCGCCGAGCCGGAGCCGGACAAGACGACGGAACCGGTTGCCGTCGCCGCCACCGACGGGGTCGAGATTCCCCGGCAGCAGTCCGCCGAAGAGGCGGCCGACAGCGAAGCGGGCGAAGGCGCCCGCGCCTAACGGAACCCGCGAGGAAGGTGCCCCATGGGTCTTTTCGACAATTTGAAGGCCAAACTCTCCCCGGCCAAGGGCAAGGTCTCGGGCCTCGCGCAACAGCACGGGGACAAGGTCCAGCACGGTCTCGACAAGGCCGCGAAGGTCGTCGACGAGAAGACCAAGGGCAAGTACAGCGACACCATCCACTCGGGCACCGGTAAGGCCAAGGGCGCCGTGGACCGGCTCGCGCACAAGGACGAACCCGCCGGGGGCGGCGACACCTTCACCCCGCCGAACACTCCCCCGCCGGCCTCCTGAGCAGCAGGCACCTCACGCCGGCCCATCGATCGGCGGACGGCCGCGCAGCGGAAACGCTCGCGGCCGTCCGCCGTTTCACCGGCCGGTACCGCTCAACCGGAAGCCGTACGACGGAGCCGTACGACGCCGCCGTACGGCCGCCTACGACCAGGTCGCGACCACGTATCCCACGCCGTAGGGCGCGTCCTCGTAGAGCAGCGCGCCCGTCAGCCCGGCGTCCTCGGCCGCGCCCGCCAGCACCTGCCAGGGCGCCCGGCCCGAGGCCTTGAGCTCGTACGCCAACTCGGCGTCCAGCGCCTTGAGGGCCGCGAGGTCCGCCGTGCCGAGCGCCCGCGCGACCTCGGCGTCGAACGGAGCCGCGCGCTCGTCGAGATAGCCCGGCGCCTTCAGCGTCCGGCACGCGCTGGCGTCGCCCATCACCAGCAGCGCGACCCGCTCCGCCGCCGCGCCGATGCCCCGGCCGACGTCGACGCACCGCTCGGCCGCGATCGGTTCCCCGACGCCGAGTCCCTCGACGGGGGCGGCCGACCACCCCGTCCGCTCGAGCAGCCAGGCGGCGACGGCGAGGGACGGCGGCAGTTCACGTGCGGACGGCGTGTCCCCGCCGCCCCGGCCCAGCCGTACGGCGAGATCCACCCCGAAGCCGGCGAACGAACCCCGTCCGCCCTCCGGGTGCGGGCCACGCCCGGACTGCTCGGCCGGCCCGACGACCACGAGCCGGTCCGGCCGGGCGGCGGCCAGCACGGACAGCGCGTCGGAGCAGGCGGCTCGCGCGGCATCCAGCTCGGCAGCGGCGCCCGCGGCGACCTCGGGTACCAGCAGGGGCGGACAGGGACAGACTGCGGCGGCGACAAGCATGATCGGCAGGGTAGCCCCGTACGAGAGCCACAGGGCTACCGGCCAGGTGCCGCGCCGGCTGTCAGTCGCAGCCGCAGCCGCTGCCCGTGGCCACCGGCAGTGGCGCGGGCACGCCGATCTTGGGCAGGCCGAGCAGGACGCCGGCCGGCTTCTCCGCCTTCTCGGCGGTGCGCTTCTCCCAGGCTTCCCCCGCGCGCGTGCGGCGTACTTCCAGGACCGGGCCTTCCGCCAGGAGGTGATGCGGGGCGGCGTACGTCACCTCGACGGTCACGACGTCGCCGGGGCGCACCTCCTGCTCCGGCTTGCTGAAGTGGACCAGGCGGTTGTCGGGGGCGCGGCCGGAGAGACGATGGGTGGCGCCGTCCTTGCGGCCCTCGCCCTCGGCCACCATCAGCTCCAGGGTGCGACCGACCTGCTTCTTGTTCTCCTCCCAGGAGATCTCCTCCTGGAGGGCGACCAGACGCTCGTAGCGCGCCTGCACGACCGCCTTGGGGATCTGGTCCTCCATGGTCGCGGCGGGGGTGCCGGGGCGCTTGGAGTACTGGAAGGTGAACGCCTGCGCGAAACGGGCCTCGCGGACCGCGTGCAGGGTCTGCTCGAAGTCCTCCTCGGTCTCGCCGGGGAAGCCCACGATGATGTCGGTGGTGATCGCCGCGTGCGGGATGGCGGCCCGCACCTTCTCGATGATCCCCAGGTAGCGCTCCTGCCGGTAGGACCGGCGCATCGCCTTCAGGACCGTGTCCGAGCCGGACTGGAGGGGCATGTGCAGCTGCGGCATCACGTTGGGCGTCTCGGCCATGGCCGCGATGACGTCGTCGGTGAAGTCGCGCGGGTGCGGGGAGGTGAAGCGGACGCGCTCCAGGCCCTCGATCGCGCCGCACGCGCGGAGCAGCTTGCTGAAGGCCTCGCGGTCGCCGATGTCGGAGCCGTAGGCGTTGACGTTCTGGCCGAGCAGGGTGATCTCGGAGACGCCCTCACCGACCAGCGCCTCGATCTCGGCGAGGATGTCGCCGGTGCGGCGGTCCTTCTCCTTGCCCCGCAGGGCCGGGACGATGCAGAAGGTGCAGGTGTTGTTGCAGCCGACGGAGATCGACACCCAGGCCGCGTAGGCGCTCTCACGCCGCGTCGGCAGGGTGGAGGGGAAGGCCTCGAGCGACTCGGCGATCTCGACCTGGGCCTCTTCCTGCACGCGCGCGCGTTCCAGCAGGACCGGGAGCTTGCCGATGTTGTGCGTGCCGAAGACGACGTCGACCCAGGGCGCCTTCTTCACGATGGTGTCGCGGTCCTTCTGGGCGAGACACCCGCCGACCGCGATCTGCATCCCGGGCCGGCTCGCCTTCCTCGGCGCGAGTCGGCCGAGGTTGCCGTAGAGGCGGTTGTCGGCGTTCTCGCGCACCGCGCAGGTGTTGAAGACGACGACGTCCGCGTCACCGTCGGACCCCTCAGGGGCGCGCACATACCCGGCTTCTTCGAGCAGCCCGGACAATCGCTCGGAGTCATGGACGTTCATCTGGCACCCATAGGTGCGGATCTCGTAGCTCTTGGGTGTGTGAACGTCCACTGCGAGGCTCCGGTCGCTGCTGCTGGTCATGGCTCAAGGGTAGGCGCTCCCCGAAGAACGCCCGTCTGCCTCCGTTCGCGGGACCGACCGCGACCACCGGCGTCACCGCCGACGGCTGCTGGCTGTACGGCGGCGGCTCCTTCGGCACCTCGGGCACGGACGCGCTCTTCGGCACCGCGATCGACGAGTGACGCGCGCGGCCGCCCAGGGTGTCACGGGTCGATGAGGCCCGCGCGGATCACATAGCGGGTGAGCTCCAGGCGGTCGCGCATGCCGAGTTTGTGCAGGAGGTTGGCGCGATGCCGTTCCACCGTCTTGGCGCTGATGAACAGCAGCGCGCCGATCTCCCTGAAGGTATGCCCCTCGGCGACGAGCTTGAGGATCTCCTCCTCGCGCTCGGTGATGGGCCGCTCGGACAACCCGTCGACACCGTCGCCGCGATGCAGCCGGTCCAGGTACGAGCGGACCAGGGCCCGCTCCGCGCCCGGACAGATGAACGGCTCGTCCCGCACCACCGCCCGGCACGCCTCGACCAGGTCCCGGTCGGCGACCGACTTCAGGACGTAGCCGCCCGCTCCGGCCTTGAGCGCCTCGAAGAAGTACTGCTCGTTGTCGTACATGGTCAGGATGAGGATGCGCAGGGCCGGGAGGCGGCGGGACAGTTCACGGGCCGCCTGGAGCCCGGTCATCCGGGGCATGGCCACGTCGAGGACGGCCAGGTCGATGTCCCCGGCCCGGGCGCGCTCGACCGCCTCGGCGCCGTCCCCGGCCTCGGCGACCACCGTCAGGTCGGGCTCGCCGTCCAGGATGAGCCGTACACCCCGGCGTACGAGGGTGTGGTCGTCGGCGAGCAGGACGCGGGTCGGAGAGGGCGCCGATCCAGGTGCGGCCGATGCTGTGCCGTCCGCCATCAGCGGCCTCCGACCGGGGCCGCCGCGTCCACCCGGCCGGCCCTCGCGGCCGCCCGCAGCCGTATGTCCGTCCCGCCGCCGTCCGTCCCCGACGACACCGTGAGGGTCGCGCCGATCAACAGGGCCCGCTCCCGCATCCCCCGGATCCCGGCGCCCTCCCCGGCCGCCGCGCCCAGACCCCTGCCGTTGTCCTGTACGAGGAGCTCGACGCCGTCGGTGACCGGGCGGAGGCGGAGCTCGGCACGGTCGGCGCCGGCGTGCCGGGCGGTGTTGGTGAGGGCCTCCTGGGCCACGCGGTAGAGCACGAGTTCCGTCTCCTCGGTCAGCGGGGGCAGGCCGGTGCGAAGGTCGTGGCGCACCGTCAGTCCATGGGTGGTGAACTCGCCCGCGAGCGAGCGCAGGGCGCTGAGCAGTCCGAGTTCGTCGAGGACGCCGGGGCGCAGCCGACGGGCGATGCGGCGGATCTCGTCGAGGCCGGCCCGGGTGGCCTCCTGCGCCTGGCCGAGTTCCTCGCGCAGGTCCCGCGGGGCCCGGTCGGCGACGCGCTTGAGCTGGAGCAGCACGGCGGTGAGGGTCTGGCCGACCTCGTCGTGGAGTTCGCGGGCGATGCGGTGGCGCTCGCGTTCCTGGGCGGACAGCGCCCCGGCCGCGCTGGCGGCGCGCTCGGCCTCCAGCCGGTCCAGCATCGCGTTGTACGTCGTGATCAGCTCGGCCGTCTCGACCGGTCCCGAGACCACGGCACGGGCCCCGGGGTGCAGCAGGTCGGCGTCGGCCATGGCCCGTCCCAGCCGCCCCAGCGGGGCCAGCCCGACGCGCAGCACGACCGCGTTGACGGTCAGCAGCGCGGCCAGACCCGCGACCACGACGAGCACCTCACCCGGCAGTATGGGCGTGGAGACGGTGACCGGGCCCAGCAGCAGTGCGGCCGCGACGATCAGACCGACTGCGTCGAGCACGAAGATCCGCCAGAACAGTGACATGTGCGCGGCTCCTCCTCGCCTGACTCGCCTGACTCGCGTGAGTCGTCCGACTCGCCCATCTCGTTCGGCTCGCTTGTCGTGTCCGGCTCGCTCGTCTCGTCCGTCTCGTTCGGCTCGCTCGTCTCGTGCAGCTCGTGCTGCTCTTGCCGTCCTTCCCGCCCCTACGGCCCTTCCGGGCCTTCCGGTTCGCGGCTCCTGTCGGCCCCCGGGCCGGTCCCGGCCGCTTCTCCATGGCACTGCCGTGACCAGCCTCTCCGCCCACCGTCGGCACTGTCCATCCGTCACGACACCCATGTCGTCACCGTACGGGGGGATGGCAGCATGGCGGCTTTGGGCACTCGTCCCAGACGTCACAGGAAACGCCCAGCAACGACCAGCAAGGGGAAGAAACGTGTCTGCTCCACGCCTCCGGACCACACCGCTGCCAGGCATCGGAGTCCAGTACGACCTCGTGACGCGGGAGCAGCGCCACCTGTCCGTGGTGGCCCACCGCGACGGCACGCGGACGGTCGGCCTGTACCACGCGGACGACCCCGACTCCTGCGCCCAGTCCCTGCGGCTGACCGGTGCCGAGGCGGGCTCGCTGATCGACGCGCTGATGCCGTCCCACCACAGCGCGAGCCTGCTCTACACCACGGACCTGGGGCTGGTCGCCGAGCGCATCGAGGTGGCGGCCACCTCGCGCTGGAACGGGCGGCTGCTGGGCGACACCCGGATGCGCACGGAGACCGGCACCTCCATCGTCGCGGTGCTGCGGCGGGCCGAGGCGATCCCGTCCCCGGCGCCGGACTTCCGTCTCGCGGGCGGCGACACCCTCATCGTCATCGGCACCCGCGAAGGTGTGGACGCGGCCGCGGCCATACTCGGGCGGGAGTGATCGAGTGCACTCCGCAGTCCTGCTGATCGAGTTCGGTTCCATCATCCTCGGCCTCGGCCTGCTCGGCCGGTTCGCCGCCCGTTTCCGGTTCTCGCCGATCCCGCTGTACCTGCTGTCCGGTCTGGCCTTCGGTGAGGGCGGGCTGCTGCCGCTCGGCGCGAGCGAGGAGTTCGTCGCCACCGGTGCCGAGATCGGCGTCATCCTGTTGCTGCTGATGCTCGGCCTGGAGTACACGGCCAGCGATCTGGTCTCCAACCTCAAGGCCCACTATCCGGCCGGTCTCGTCGACTGCGCCCTCAACGCCCTGCCGGGCGCGGCCGCCGCGCTGCTACTGGGCTGGGGACCGGTGGCGGCCGTGGTGCTGGCGGGCGTCACCTGGATCTCCTCGTCCGGGGTGATTGCCAAGGTGCTGGGCGACCTGGGCCGGGTCGGCAACCGGGAGACCCCGGTGATCCTCAGCGTGCTGGTCCTCGAGGACCTGGCCATGGCGGTCTACCTGCCCATCGTCACCGCCCTGGTGGCCGGGGTCGGGCTGGCGGCCGGCAGCGTCACCCTGGCGATCGCGCTGGGCGTCGCGGGGCTCGTGCTGTTCGCGGCGGTGCGCTACGGGCGGGTCATCTCCCGGTTCGTGTCGAGCGACGACCCGGAGAAGCTGCTCCTCGTCGTGCTGGGGCTCACCATCCTGGTCGCCGGCGTGGCGCAGCAGCTCCAGGTGTCGGCGGCCGTGGGGGCGTTCCTGGTGGGCATCGCGCTGTCCGGGGAGGTCGCCGAGGGCGCGCACACCCTGCTGAGCCCGCTGCGCGACCTGTTCGCCGCCGTCTTCTTCGTCTTCTTCGGGCTGCACACCGACCCGGCGAGCATCCCTCCCGTCCTGCTGCCCGCCCTCGCGCTGGCGGTCGTCACCGCCGCGACGAAGATCGCCACCGGCTACTGGGCGGCCCGGCGGTCCGGGATCTCGGTCAAGGGGCGCTGGCGTGCGGGCGGCGCGCTGGTGGCGCGCGGCGAGTTCTCGATCGTCATCGCGGGGCTGGCGGTCACCGCCGGGATCGAGCCTTCTCTCGGGCCGCTGGCCACGGCGTACGTCCTGATCCTGGTCGTCCTGGGCCCGCTCACCGCCCGTTACACGGAGCCGTTGGCGGCTTGGTGGGCGCGGCGCCGGACGCCCCACGACCACGGCACGACCGAGCAGCTTCCCGAGGCGAGGACGCAGACGGCGGTACGCGACTGAGGCGCAGTGGGCGACTGAGGTGCGGTGGGCGCCCGGACCGCACTCCGGGCCCTCACCGCACCCCGTGGCATACGTCACAGCACAGCGTGTCCGGATCACGGAGTGGCGAGGAGAGCGCCATGGCATGCTCATGGCTCGTTACCGGCCAGTAGGAACAGTGCCAGGCCGGTCCCCCTTTCCCTCACCCCCCATCTCCAGGACTGACCTTGCGCAGACGCACGAGGCACTCCCGTGCCCTCATGCCCGCCTTAGCCGCATCCGCTCTCCTCCTCGCCGCGGGCTGCTCCTCCCCCTCCTCACAGGCCGAACCCTCCTCCTCGGCGGCCGCCCGTCAGGCCGACGAGGAGACCGCCGCCTCCGCCGCCGACCGCTCGCTGGCGGTGGCCGCCGCACCGACCGGCAGCACCGCGACCGCCACGGCCCGCCCGGGTGACTCCGACGGGCGGGCCCACCGGACGAAGCTCAGCGTCAGCTCGTACGACGGCAAGACCCGACGGGCCGTCATCTCCTCCGACACCGCGCCCTCGTCAACGCCCTCCGCCACGAGCTCCCCATCGGGCTCCTCTTCCCCCTCGTCCTCGCCGAGCGCGTCGGCCGCACCGCACCGCACCGCCGTCGGCGACGTCATCGCCAGCGCCCCCGCGCCCGGTGCGCCGGACGGGCTCCTCGCCGAGGTCACGAAGGTGATCGGCGAGACCGACGAGGGCACCGAGGTACAGACCGCACCGGCCCGGCTCAACGCCCTGCTCGGGGACGACACCGCCAAGGGCAGCGTGCCGGTCGACCCGGCCGCGTTCGACATCGACGAGCTGCTGCCCGACGTCGACGTCTCCTGGTCGAAGACGGCCGACGTGCACGTGGGCCCGGAGGGAGCGACGGTTCCGCTCGGCAGCCTGCGGCTCGACGTGCGGGCCGACCTTCCGACCGTCGGGAACACGTCCGCGTCGGCGGCCGCCTCCGTCTCCGGCTTCGTGCAGGTCGCCCCGCAGGTCGACTTCCGCTACGGCGGCGAGGGCACCGCCGCCGCGCCCGCCGCGGCGTACCTGGGCGTGTCCGGCGACTGGACCTCGGGCTGGTCGCTCAAGGGCCGCGCGGGCGCCTCCGCCACGCCGGTGCGGATCCCCTTCGCCACCCTGCACGCCGATCCGGTCCTCCAGGTCGGCCCCGTGCCTGTCGTGGTCAACCTGGACCTGACCTGCTACATCCAGGTGAGCGGCGACGGCAGGATCACCGTCGACGTGGAGCAGAGCCTCCAGGGCGACTTCAAGGCGGGCGGCACCTTCGGCCTCGGCCAGGGCTGGACCCCCGTCAGCTCCTCGGACATGAAGAGCACCCCGGTGCGCACCTCCGTCACCACCGCCGGCAGCGTGCAGGCGGCGCTCGGCGCCCAGGCCACGGTCGGCCTGTACGGCAGCGTCGGCGTCGTCGCCGATCTGGCGCCCTACGTCCGCGGCGAGGGCACCGGCACGGTCACCGGCACCGATTCGGTGTTCGAAGCCGACGGTTCCTGGTCCGTGTACGGCGGGGTCGACCTGAGCGGCACCCTGCGGCTCCAGCTGACGATCTTCGGCACGCCCGTGTTCCAGCGGGACATCCCGCTGGGCGCGCTGCACCGGGAGTGGAAGCTGGCGGGCGGCGGGTCACCCTCCTGACCGGTCCGCCGGCTTCAGGCCGCGCCGCCAGGGGTCCAGCCCTGGCGGCGCAGCACCGCGGACACGTCCGGTATCTCGTAGTGCTCCCCCTTGAGGACCTTGCCGTCGGCACGCCGGGCGACCTGGCCGTCGGGGCCCAGCTTGGTCATGTTGGACCGGTGGATCTCGGCGAGCACCGCGTCGAGGTCGATCCCGTGCACCAGGGCCGTGCCGTAGGCGACGTAGACGACATCGGCCAGCTCGTGCGCGAGCCGGTCCAGCGGGCCGCTCACCGCCACCTCGGCGACCTCCGCCGCCTCCTCTGCGAGGAGCTCTCCGCGGTGCGCGGCGAGGCGGGGCGACACCTCCGTCGGCGTGCTGCGGGCGTCGAGCCCGAAGGCACGGTGGAACTCACGGACCAGTTCGGCGGGCGAGGAACTCATGCACCGACTGTAACGACGGCCACTGACACTCCGGTCCGGAACCGGCCCTGTGAGCCCCGCCCTGGTCAGCACCGCGTTCCGGCTGGCAGGATCGCGCCCATGTCCCCGTTGTTCTCCCGTATCGGCAGGCGTCGTGCCCTCCAGGGCACAGCCGCCGGTGTCGTCGTCCTCGGGCTGCTGCTGTGGTGGCTGCTGCCGCTGGGCGAGGACCCGCCGAGCGGGTCGATCACCTTCAGCACGGGCACGACGAGCGGCGTCTACTACGAGTACGGCAGCCGCCTGCGCGCGGAGCTCGCCCGCGACATGCCCGATCTGGACGTGAAGCTGTCGACCAGCAACGGATCGCAGGAGAACGTCGCGCGCGTGGCGACCGGCGAGGCCGACTTCACCATCGCCGCGGCCGACGCGGTGGAAACGTACGAACGGCAGCACCCCGGCTCGGCCGCCCGGCTGCGCGGGGTGGCCCGCCTGTACGACGACTACGTCCAGCTCGTGGTGCCGCGCGACTCCGACGTCCGTTCCGTCGCCGACCTGCGGGGCAGAACCGTGGCGACCGGGCTGCCGCGCTCGGGTGTGCGGCTGATCGCCGAGCGGGTGCTCAAGGCGGCGGGCCTGGACCCGGCGAAGGACATCACGGCCGTGTCGCAGGGCATCGACACCGGTCCCGAGCAGCTGAAGAAGGGCAAGATCGACGCCTTCTTCTGGTCCGGCGGGGTGCCCACGGCCGGGCTGGAGAAGCTGGCCGACACCTTCACCTTCCGGTTCGTACCGATCGGCCCCGACCTCGTCGCCAAGATGCACGACCAGGACGACTCCACCGGGTTCTACCGGGCCACCAACATGCCGGAGTCGGCGTACCCCACCATCCAGAACGGCTCGACGGTGGCGACGATCGCGGTGTCCAACCTGCTGATGACCCGTACGGACATGGCGCCCCGGCTCACCGAGTGGCTGACCCGGACGGTGATCAAGAGCCGGGACGGGATCGGTGCGCATGTGCACTCCGCGCAGCTGGTCGACCTGCGCACGGCCATCTACACCGACCCGCTGAAGCTGCACGAGGGCGCCCGGCGCTACTACCGCTCCGTCAAGCCGTAGGACCCCCGGCTACGACGTCGGAGACCTCGGCACCGACACGGTCGCCGTCAGTCCACCGGGCTCGTGATGGTCGTACGAGAGGGAGCCGCCGCCCGCCGCGAGCAGGGCCCGGGAGATGGACAGGCCGAGACCGGAGCCCTTGATGTTCTGGTGGCGGCCGCTGCGCCAGAAACGGTCGCCCACGCGGGTGAGTTCCTCGTCGGTCAGCCCGGGACCGTTGTCGGTGACGACGACGGTCGAGGTCTCGCCGTCGGCCGTGACCGTGACCGTGACGCTCTCCCCCTCCGGGGTGAACTTCACCGCGTTGTCGATCACGGCGTCCAGCGCGCTGGACAGCGTCACCGGGTCGGCCCATGCCGTGGTGGGCGGGCAGTCGCCGACCAGCCGGACGCCCTTGGCCGCGGCGGTGGGCGCCCAGGCGGCCACGCGCTCGGCGGCCAGCGCGCCGATGTCGGTGACCCGCAGGTCGGCCTCCGCGTGCTCGGCCAGGGCCAGGTCGAGCAGGTCGTCCAGGACCTGGGCCAGGCGCTTGCCCTCGTTCTGGACGGAGGCGATCTCCTCGTTGCCCTCCGGGAGCTCGTACCCGAGCAGTTCGATGCGCAGCAGCAGTGCGGCGAGCGGGTTGCGCAGTTGGTGCGAGGCGTCGGCGACGAAGGCGCGCTGCTGCTCCAGCACGTCCTCGACGTTGTCCGCCATCTCGTTGAACGCCCCGGCCAGCCGCCGGAGTTCCGGGGGCCCGCCGGCCACCGCGACCCGGGACTTCAGGCGGCCGCTCGCGATCTCGTGGGTGGTGGCGTCCAGGACCCGCACAGGCCGCAGCACCCAGCCGGTCAGCCGCAGGGCGGCGCCGATGGCCAGCAGCATCGCGGCGATCTCGCCGGCGCCGACGACCAGCCAGCCGTGCAGGATCCGCGACCGCATCGGCCCGGTGGGCGAGTCGGTGACCACGACGGCGACCACGTCACCGTCCCGGATGACCGGCGACGCCACGACGAGCCGGTTGCGCTGCCATGGCCACACCTGCCGGGGGTCGTGGCTGCGACGGCTGAGCAGCGCCTCCTCGAATGCTTCCCGCACCTCCCCCGTTTCGGGGAGGTACCAGTCCCTGGGGGCATGAGCCATGGGGGTGTCGGTGCCGTAGAAGACACCGGCACGAATGCCGTAGACGTCGTAGTAGCTGTCGAGCTCCCGGCTGAGCGTCGCGCGTCGCTCGTTCGTCGCCGACGCGGAGTCGTTGACGCCCGACGAGGCGGTGACGAACTGGGCGAGCGCCGCGAACCGCGCGGTGTCGTCGATGCGGTCGACGACCACGTTCTGCTGCTGGGCGCCCGCCACACTGACGGCCAGCGGCACCCCGAGGGCCAGCAGTACGGCCGCCATCAGCACGATGAGCAGCGGCAGGAGACGTGTACGCAACCGCGGGCCCCGCTATGCGCCCGGGGCGACGAGCCGGTAGCCGACGCCGCGTACGGTCTCGATCAGCGCGGGCATGCGCAGCTTGGCGCGCAGCGAGGCCACGTGCACCTCCAGGGTGCGCCCGGTCCCCTCCCAGCTGGTGCGCCACACCTCACTGATGATCTGTTCCCGGCGGAAGACCACACCGGGACGCTGGGCGAGCAGCGCCAGCAGGTCGAACTCCTTGCGGGTCAGTTGGACGACCGAACCGTCCACCGTGACGCGCCGGGTGGGCAGTTCGATGTGCACGGGGCCCAGGCGCAGCGCGTCCTCCCCGCCGGCCTCCTGGTCCTCGTGGACGGTGCGGCGGCTGACGGCGTGGATACGGGCGAGCAGTTCCCCGGTGTCGTACGGCTTCACCACGTAGTCGTCGGCCCCCAGGTTGAGGCCGTGGATGCGGGAGCGCACGTCGGAGCGGGCGGTCACCATGATCACCGGCGTGGCGGTGCGCTTGCGGATCTTGCCGCAGACCTCGTACCCGTCCTGGTCGGGAAGGCCCAGGTCGAGCAGCACGACCCCGAAGCCGGGGCCCTCCGGGACGAGCGCCTGGAGCGCTTCCTCGCCACTGCGCGCGTGGGTGACGTCGAAACCGTGCCGCTTCAGGACCGCGGACAGGGCGGCGGCGACGTGGTTGTCGTCCTCGACGAGCAGCAGTCTCATGCCGGCCTCCTCCGGTTCATCGGGCATACGGTCTGACTCACTACAACGGGCGTTCGGTTCTCCGTCGGGAAAAACGCGGGCACACGCGTGTGTGCATCATGGCAGTCACGCTGATGGACGAGGACGCCGTCAAGAGGGTTCCGGTTGCACCCGGCTTCCGTTATCCGCCCGATACGCCCGCAGGTCACAAGTGCTACGACACGTGTCCGATTGCTATCGGATCGTGATGCTCAGATTCCCCTCAGATGTAATGACGCTGGTCGCAGCAGGTCACTACTGTCCTCCGAAACCGAGGAGGACGGAGCACCAGAGCGATGACCGAAGTATCGGTGACCAAGGAAGACGCGGTCGCGAGCGGTGAACTGGTCGTCCTGAAGAGCGTCAACAAGCACTTCGGCGCGTTGCACGTTCTCCAGGACATCGACCTCACGATCGACCGCGGCGAGGTCGTCGTGGTCATCGGACCCTCCGGGTCCGGCAAGTCGACCCTGTGCCGCACCATCAACCGCCTGGAGACGATCGACGAGGGCGCGATCACCATCGACGGGAAGCCGCTGCCCCAGGAGGGCAAGGCGCTGGCCCGGCTGCGTGCCGACGTCGGCATGGTGTTCCAGTCGTTCAACCTGTTCGCGCACAAGACCGTGCTCGAGAACGTGATGCTCGGCCAGATCAAGGTCCGCAAGGCCGACAAGAAGAAGGCCGAGGAGAAGGCGCGCGCCCTCCTCGACCGGGTCGGTGTGGCCACCCAGGCCGACAAGTACCCCGCGCAGCTCTCCGGCGGTCAGCAGCAGCGCGTCGCCATCGCGCGGGCGCTGGCGATGGACCCGAAGGTCATGCTCTTCGACGAGCCGACGTCGGCTCTGGACCCCGAGATGATCAACGAGGTCCTCGAAGTCATGCAGCAGCTGGCCCGGGACGGCATGACGATGATCGTCGTCACCCATGAGATGGGTTTCGCACGATCGGCTGCAAACCGCGTGGTGTTCATGGCGGACGGACGCATCGTCGAAGAGGCTGCGCCCGACCAGTTCTTCAGCAATCCGCGCAGCGACCGTGCCAAGGACTTCCTGTCGAAGATCCTGCACCACTGACCTGCATCTGACGGAACCCGCACCGCACGCAGTACTTCACCACTCTTCTAAGGAAGTTCCTCATGAAGCTTCGCAAGGTCACCGCCGCCTCCGCCGCAGCCCTCGTCCTCGCCCTGACCGCCACCGCCTGCGGCGGCGACGACAACAAGGACGACAGCGGTTCCTCCGGCGGGGACAAGAAGATCGCTGTGGGCATCAAGTTCGACCAGCCCGGCATCGGCCAGAAGACTCCGCAGGGCTACTCCGGCTTCGACGTCGATGTCGCCACCTACGTCGCGAAGAAGCTCGGTTACAACGCCGACCAGATCGAGTGGAAGGAGTCGAAGAGCGCCGACCGAGAGACCATGCTTCAGCGTGGTGACGTCGACTTCATCGCTGCGTCGTACTCGATCAACCCGGAGCGCGAGAAGAAGGTCGACTTCGCCGGCCCCTACCTCCTCGCCCACCAGGACGTCCTCGTCCGCGCAGACGACGACACCATCAAGTCCCCGGCGGACCTCAACAAGAAGAAGCTGTGTTCCGTGACCGGCTCTACCTCGGCGCAGAACATCAAGGACAAGCTGGCTCCCGACGCGGACCTCCAGAAGTACCCGACGTACTCGGCCTGCCTGAGCGGTCTTCAGAACAAGGCCATCGACGCGTTGACCACGGACGACTCGATCCTCGCCGGCTACGCCGCTCAGGACCAGTTCAAGGGCAAGTTCAAGCTCGGCGGCTTGAAGATGACCAACGAGAACTACGGCATCGGAGTCAAGGAGGGCAGCGACCTCAAGGCAAAGATCAACAAGGCTCTTGAGGAGATGGTCGCTGACGGTTCCTGGCAGAAGGCCGTGGAGAAGAACTTCGGCCCGGCCAACTACAAGGCGGAGGCAGCGCCGAAGATCGGCGACGTCAAGAGCTGATGAAGCGCCCAGCCAGTGCGTCGCCCGCTGAGGGCGGCGCACTCGGGCCAACCCACACGCGGAAGCGCGGGAGATCGTGTTCGACTTTCTTGAAGGTTACGACCTGTTGGGCGCCTTCTGGGTGACTGTGCAGCTCACGCTGCTCTCGGCCGTCGGCTCCCTGTTCTGGGGGACCCTGCTGGCAGCCATGCGCGTCGGCCCAGTGCCCCTGATGCGCGGCTTCGGCGCCGCCTACGTGAACATCGTGCGGAACATCCCACTGACGGTGATCATTCTGTTCACCTCGCTGGGGCTCAACCAGACCCTGGGCATCAGCCTCGGCGCCCACGACTTCGACAGCATCAACTTCCGGCTCGCCGTGCTCGGCCTGATCGCCTACACCTCGGCGTTCGTCTGCGAGGCAATCCGCTCGGGCATCAACACCGTGCCGGTCGGCCAAGCGGAGGCGGCCCGCGCGGTGGGGCTGAATTTCACCCAGATCCTGACACTGATCGTGCTGCCCCAGGCCTTCCGCTCGGTGGTCGGCCCGCTGACCAACGTACTGATCGCCTTGACCAAGAACACCACAGTAGCCGCTGCAATCGGTGTCGCCGAAGCCGCCCTGCTCATGAAGGAAATGATTGAGAACGAGGCACAACTCCTGCTGATCTCCGCGGTATTCGCGTTCGGCTTCTTGTGTCTGACGCTGCCGACCGGCTTGATTCTCGGCTGGGTGGGCAAGAAGGTAGCGGTGAAGCGATGAGCTCCCTCCTGTATGACGCCCCGGGACCCCGGGCCAAGCGGCGCAATGCACTCTTCACGGTCCTGTTCCTGGCCGTACTCGTCGCAGTGCTGTGGTGGGTGTACAAGAGCCTGGACGAAAAGGGCCAGCTCGAGTGGGTGAAGTGGGAGCCATTTTTCTCCGGCTCCGAGGCGTGGACCACATATATTCTGCCCGGCCTGAAGAACACCCTGATCGCGGCAGCCCTGTCCATGCTCCTCGCGCTACCTTTGGGCGCCGTGTTCGGGATCGCACGCCTCTCGGACCATACATGGATCCGAATTCCGGCCGGCGCGATCGTCGAGTTCTTCCGCGCCATCCCAGTATTGATCCTGATGATCTTCGGTGTGGCCCTGTACTCCGAGTACACGGACGTCAGTTCCGACGACCGCCCACTGTATGCGGTTGTCACCGGCCTGGTGCTCTACAACGCCTCAGTACTGGCGGAGATCGTCCGCGCGGGCATCCTCTCCCTCCCCAAGGGCCAGACCGAGGCGGCGCAGGCGATCGGCCTTCGCAAGACCCAGACCATGACGTCGATCCTGCTCCCTCAAGCAGTCACGGCAATGCTGCCGGCTATCGTCAGTCAGCTCGTCGTGATCGTGAAGGACACCGCCCTCGGCGGCGCGGTACTCACGTTCCCCGACCTGATCGCCGCAGTGAGCCCAATGAGCTCGTACTACGGCGCCAACACCATCGCCAGCTTTACCGTTGTGGCCGTCATCTTCGTTGCGATCAACTTCACCCTCACGAGCTTCGCGAGTTGGCTGGAACGCAGGCTGCGCCGCAGCAAGAAGAGCACGGGCGCGGTGGTCGGAGTGGAGGCGATCGAGGACCTTGAGACCGTGGGCCACGCCCCACCCGAGCCGGGCGGCGGCATCAAGGAATAGGTTCGACCGATCTTCGGGTTCGGCACGAGGGGTGACGCGAACAATGGCGTCACCCCATCATTTTTCATCTCCGCCCTGCCAGAGCCCTGATCTTTCCGTGTGGCCGTTCAGGCTCAGTAGGCATCGGACGGATCGCCGGCCGTCGCACCAAGCGCGGAGACGAGGGTCTGGACGCCGGACCCTCCCCAGCCCCAGCCCCAGCCCCAGCAGATTCTGCGCCGGATCATGGACGCCATCCTGCATGGCGCCCGTGCCGGGATCCCGTGGCGCTATCCGGTCCGAAAGCATCGCGTGCCGGGAAACTGTCACAGGTATTTCGCAGCGTGGTGAACGGCGGCGTCTTCGACCAACTCATCGGCGCCCGCTCGGCATCACAGCCAGACCTCAGCCTGCCTGCGATCAGGGCAGACAGCCGAAACGGCCCGCCGAAGAAATCGGCGGGCCGTCCCCGGAAGTAGGTTAACCCGTTGTCCACTTACCACCGGTCTTGACCTGGGTGAACGGTGGGCAGGAGACGATGGACTGCCCGCTGGACTTCCAGACCACTGCATCACGCTCAACGTCTGGGCCACCGCCAAAAGCAAGGCAGCGCACCCACGCCCTATACTTTCCGCCATTACTTTTAGTGCAAACGACATACCACCCGTTGTCGTACTTACCGTCGTAACATCCACTCGGGGCAGCCATGACGGATGCGTCACTTACCGGCGCCGCATTGGCAGTACCTTGGAGCCCGAGAGAGAAGCACGCCACCACTCCCATGGCGGCGGCTTGCGCCTTCCACAGCTTGTTCATTTTCACTGACCCTTTCTCGATCGGTCCGGCCTACTTCAGGAGACCTTGGTCCAGATTCCCGCGTACACGGCCTTGGAGTCTCCCTGGCAGTACGCTATGGACTTCCCTGCCTTCCTCCAAGGGCCGTCGTAGTCGACGATCTTTCCGTTCGGAAACTTGCACCCAACAGTGGCCGCGTACGAGCCGCCATTGTCATCGGAGCATTGAGCGATCGAGCCCCAGTAGCCGCCAACCTCGTAGTGGCAACCACTGGGACGTCCTGCGGCCGCGGATTCTGAAGCTGACGCGGATGTCCCGGCCTGGAGCGCGAACGCGCCGGCAAAGAGGACTCCAAGTGCCGCAGTCGTCACAGCCCGTCGAGCTCGGATACCAACTAGCAACTTTCTTCACCCGATTCCATGAGTCACGGTTTGTTCAATTGCAGTGCCGTGCCGCCTGCGGCGGTGACCGACATTCATCGCGATCAACAACGCCACGTCCTGCAACGCGGTACATTCGATTCGACCCCTTGCCGAACCGGTCACCATTCAATGCGACTCACGCGTCCCCCAACATCCCCTTTCCGGGGGGGTTCTCCTCACATTGCCCCCAAATCGGCTATTCACCGCAAAAGCGGCACCCCCAAGACTCCGAGCACATCACCAGGCCTCAGGGAAACCTCAAATCTTCCGACGGGAAGAATGAAATCGCTTGACGTCACACCAAAGCCAAGGAAAGGATAATCGGAAATAGGCAACCCTGACCAGGTGACCTAGTGGCATGACTCCGCGCCCAGTGGAGCATTTCCGGGGGTTCGAAATGAGAATTGTGATCAGCGGTGAAGAGAACTTACTGAACGACACTCTCCACGCCGTACTGACCTCTCAGAGGTTTCTTACGGTCACCGCCGCAGAAGCGAAACCAGACATCATTATCAGGATTCACACCCAAGGCAGCGAGTCGGTTGAATTCCTGCACAATGCCGCGAATTCCGGCATCAGGGTTCCCATCCTTGTACTAGCAGAGCGAGTTCCCGACAGCGATGTTCGCCAGATCCTAGCCATGGGTGCAGCCGGGATCTTACTCCGGGATACCGCCGCACGGCACATTCCCTGGGCGATTCCAGCAATATCGAACGGCTGCCGTGTCGTCTCGCCAGAGATCTCCGAATCGATGATCAGCGAGTACCTCAGAAATGGCGTAATGACGCCTCAGGAAGAATCTGCACGCGAAAGAATATGCCGCTTGAGCCGCAGGGAACACGAGGTTCTGCACCTCCTCAGCCGAGGTATGTCGAACCGGGAAATCGCCGGCACCCTCTTCATCAGCCCGGAAACAGTAAAGGATCACGTCCGGGCCATACGCTCGAAATTGGGTGCCCCTACGCGTGTCCAGGCCGCTCATGTGGCATGGCTTGCTCGCATCGCGGCCACCGAGAGCGCTGCCTGACCTCAATCCTTCGGGGGTCTCGTCGGTTCAGCCAACGAGCTCGTGCACAGTGGGCCGCGGCCCGGCGGAAGGGCGGCTCGTTGAGCTGCGCATGATGGGGGTTGAGACGCGCGAGTTGATCGTTTGTGAGTATCGCGTCCCGGGGTCACGGCCAGACGTGATGGCTGAAGATCGGTCCGTGCGGCCGCTGCCGGCGCATCGTGGCTGCACCATCGCCGCCGGCATTCGGCTGCATACCCCGGCCGACGTGATCACCTGGGCGCCGACGGACAGACCGCAATCATCGACGGCACCGAGATCCGCGTGCGCCGCCCAGCCGTCGGCCGCAAGGACCGGGACGAGTTCATCTCCGGCAAGACCAGGCGGAACGCCGTGAGGTCCATGATCCTGACGGACGCCGGGGGGCGGATTCTCTTCGCCGGCGCGGTGCTGCCAGGCAGTTGCGCGGACATCACCCAGCCCTGCCAGCTCGGCCGACCAGGCTTCTTGTCGACGCCCCGTTCAGAGAAGTCCTCGCAAACGCCGGCTGCCAAGGCCTGGGCGCATCGACCGGCGGACACGTGGTGACACCTCCGCACCGCAAGTCCAGGAAGAGCGCCCCCGCCTGGTGGAAGGAAACGCACGCATCACAGCGCAAGGCCCACTCCTCAGGGCATATCCGCGTCGAGCACGGCATCGCTCACCTGAGGAACTGGCGGGCTCTCGCCCTTCGGCACGGTCGCCACGAGCACTTGAGCGACATGGTCCAAGCCCTGCCGTGCTCGAACGTTCCAGGTCTTCGAATCGGCGCTCCGGGCAACACTCCAGGGGAGCAGGACCAAGAGGGCAGGCCACGACTGAAAGCCCTCGACTGGCGCAAAGGTGAACAACGCGGAGATCCTTCCAGGCGCCACGTCCGTCCGTCACTTGACGCAAACAGCGACAATGAGTTGCATACGTTCTGTGATCGTGCACCCTGCTCCTACCTCTTGTTCCCTTACGTCCCTGAGGACACCGTCGCGGGCAGGGGGCGGCACGCCGTGGACCCGGTGATCATCGTCGGAGCGGGGCCGGTGGGGCTCACGCTCGCCCTTGCGCTGGCGCGCCAGCAGGTGCCGTCCGTGATCCTCGACGAGGGCCCCGGCAAGGACGAACCACGGCTCGCGCGCACCGTCGTCCTGCGCGAGGACACCGCCGCCCTCATCGAGCGGCTCACCGGAGTGCCCCTCGACGAGGCCGGGGTCCACTGGGCCGGATGGCGGTCGATGCGGCGCAAGCAGGTGACGCGCGAGGTCAGGTTCGACGACGCGACGGATCCCGCTCCCCTGCACATCGCCCAGCATGTGCTGACGGGCATCCTGCGCGCCGCACTCGCGGGCCAGCGGCTGGTGAAGATCGCCGTGGACAGCCGCCTGGACGGCATCGAGCAGGAACCTTCCGGCGTCACGGCCCACACGCGCGGCCCCCAGGGCACGTGGTGGCGTGGCAGCCATCTGATCGGCTGCGACGGCCCGCGCTCCACGGTCCGCAAACTCCTCGACATCCGCTTTCCCGGCCGTACCGCGGTGGAACGACACGCCGTGGCCGCGCTGCGCACGGAACTTCCGTGGCCCGATCAGGCGTTGCTCCATCGGACCCCGCCGTGGCGGGTGTCCGGTCCCTCCGCCGGGGAAGTCACCGGACGCCCGCTGCCGGACGGCGTCTGGCGCCTGGACTGGCTGCTGCCGCCCGGCAAGGACCTCGTCACGCCCGAGCTGCTCGTGGCCCGTGTCCGGGAGACCCTGGCGGGCTGGAGCAGCGGTTCCACGCCCGCCTACGAGCTGCTCGACACCGGCGTCCACACCGTGCACCACCGGCTGGCCCGCCGCTGGCGCGTGGGGCGGGTCTTCGTCGCCGGGGACGCCGCGCATCTGCTCGGCGCGTTCGGCACCCAAGGCCTCGACGAGGGCCTGCGGGACGCCGACAACCTGGCCTGGAAGCTGGCCCTGGCCTGGCATCACGGGTCGCACGAGGCGCTGCTCGACAGCTACCAGGCGGAGCGGCGCGCGGCCGTCGCCGCCCGGCTGCGCGCCGCCGACCAGGCACTGCCGGTGCTGCGCGGCGGCGCGGGCATAAGGGCCTACGTCCCCGGCACGACCCGCGGTCACGACGTGCTGCTCACCGACGGCCACCTGGGCCGCGGTCCGCTGGGCGCGCCGGGCACCTACGACGGTTCGCCGCTCGCGCCCCGGCATCTGGAGGCGGAGGTGCCGGTGGACACGCCTCCCGGTGCGCCGGTCGAGGACGTGCGCGTGACCGCGGAGGACGGCTCGTTCGTACGGCTGCGGGACCGGCTGGGGCGCGGTGCCCTGCTCGTCCTGCTGATCGCGCCGGGCACCGGCGTGTGGGAGCGCAGGCACTGGGTGGGCGCCGGGATCATGCCCCGGCTCGCCGCCGCGGTGACGGCCCTGCCGAGCCCGGCCGAGCTGCTGGTGGCCGAGAGTTATCCGGGCGCGGCCGCGCACACCGTTCTGCTGATCCGGCCCGACGGCCATCTGGTCACCGCGCTCGACGGAGTACGCGCGGCCGATCTGTACGCGGCGGCGGAGGCGACGGTGGGCGGGCCTGCGGGGACACGGGAGCCGTCCGAAGCGGGGGCCACGGCGGGCTCCGCGGCCAAGTGACGGTACGGCCCCGCCCGGCGCACGCCGGCACGAGAAGCCGGACTACGACCGGACGACGACCGGGCGAGAACCGGAGCCGAAAGCCGGAAGAGAGCCGAACGAAAATCGCACGATCGCACCGGCTGTGACTGTGCGGTCCACATGGTGACAGTGAGTTGACCGGGGTACACCGGCGTGGTGTACTCCGGATCGTGACCGACACCGATGTGCGCCTGTGGCGGAGGGTCCATATGGACCTCGTCCGCTATGCGGGCTGCGTGTGTCGCCCGTCCTGCTGAATTCGCATCCCCCATTCCCACCGGCGCGCGCCGCCGATGCGCACCTCACCTCGTGCGCGGCCGCGCGCTCCCCGCGAACGCTCCCAGGACGGTATCCGTGTCTGTCTCTCCCTCCGTGCCCATCGCCGCCGTCGCCGCCGCGCCCACACAGGCGGACCTCCTCGACTTCGTCCGGCGCACGGCCGCCGACGCCGAGCTGATCGCCTCGCTTCCCCTCGACCCCGAGGGCCGCACCTGGGTGCGCCTGGAGGGTCCCGGCGGCAGCGAGGCCTGGCTGATCGGCTGGCCGCCCGGCACCGGCACCGGCTGGCACGACCACGCCGACTCGGTCGGCGCCTTCCTGATCGCGCAGGGCGAGCTGAAGGAGTACTCGCTCGCCGCGCGGCTGCCCACCGACGGCTGGAAGACCCTCGAGCTGACGGACGACGTGGACCGGGAGCGCACACTGCCGGCCGGCCGGGGCCGCTCCTTCGGACGGCACCACGTCCACGAGGTCCTCAACCGGTCCACCGAGGAACACGCCGTCTCCGTCCACGCCTACTACCCCCCGCTGCCGCGCATCCGCCGCTACAGCCGTACGGGACACGTCCTGCGGCTGGAGCAGGTCGAGCGCCCGGAGGACTGGCAGTGAGCGGCCCGGTCATACCTCAGGAGCGCCGACCGGACGGCGAACGGCCGACGGGCGTGGACGAGCTGCTCGAGCGGGTGCGTGCGGGGTACGCGCGCGTGGAGGCGCGAGAGGCGTACGAGGCCGCCCGCGCGGGTGAGGCGCTGCTCATCGACATCCGGTACGCGGCCCTGCGCGAGCGGGACGGTCTGATCCCCGGTGCCCTGGTCGTCGAGCGCAACGAACTGGAGTGGCGTCTCGACCCCCAGGGCAGTCATCGCCTCCCCGAGGCCACGAGTCATGGCGTGCGGGCGGTCGTGATCTGCAACGAGGGCTACGCGTCGAGCCTGGCCGCCGCTTCCCTGCACCAACTGGGGCTGCACCGGGCCACCGACCTCGTCGGCGGTTTCCAGGCGTGGCGGGCGGCGGGGCTCCCCGTGACGTCCTAGCGGGGCTGCGGCGCGCCGGGCTCAGTCCGGCGGGCAGTACAGCGGGGCCGTGTCGGCGTTGTCCCGGGTGACCAGGCGGACGGGCGTCTTGTCGATCCTGTCGGCCCGCTGGTCCTTGCGGAGCAGGGAGACGACGTTCTGCACCGCCAGTTCACCGGTGTCCGCGGCCGAGTTGGAGACCGTGGCGGCGAGGCTGCCGGCCTTGAGCGCGGCCAGTGCCTCGTCGGTGCCGTTCACCGTCACGATCCTGACGTCCTCGGCCCCGGCCGCGTCGAAGGCCTTGCGGGCGGCGAACGCCATCTCCTCATTGGCGACGAAGGCGTAGTCGAGGCCGGGACTGTCCTTGATCATGGCCGCGGCGACCGTCCGCGCCTTGACGGGGTCGTACATGCCGGGCCGGCTCGCCACCACCTCGGCATTGTCCGGCAGCCTCTGGGCGAAGGCCTCCGTGAGCAGGTCGGAGGCGGCACCGGGGGCTCCCGCGATCACCGCGACGCTCACCGCGCGGCCGGCGGCGTCCCGCTCGATCCACTCGGCGTCCAGTTCCCCCACCTCCTTCAGATCGACCACGACAGCCCCCAGCAGGTCGGACGTGTCGTCGGGGGTGACCGAGGTGAGGAAGATCGGCACCCCGGCCGCCTTCGCCTCCGCGATGTCCCCCTTGAGGGCCTCGACGTCGACGGTCTGCACTATCAGCGCGTCCACCTTGCGGGCGATCATGGCCTCGATGTTGGAGACCTCCGTGTCGCCGTCCTGGCGCGAGTTGGCCGTGAAGAGATGGACGCCGTTGTTGCGGGCCGTCCGCTCGACGGACTCCTGAAGGCACGTATGGAACTCGGTGGTACCGCCGTTGACGAAGCCCAGCGTGATCCTGCCCTTGACCGCCCCCGCCGGTGCCGTGGCCTGCGAAGGCCACACTCCACAGCCGGTGAGCAGCAGACCGGCGCCGAGGACCGACACGACGAGCGGTCTTCGGGAGCGGGTGGGCACGGGCATGGCGGGGCCGCCTTTCAGGAGGTGCGGGAGGCAACCCCCGCACGTCAGGCGGGGGTTCATGGGCGGCAGCAGACGGTACCGGCAGGCCGGGCGAGCTCACCCCTCCGGGAGCGCAAGGTAATCCTGCGCTCCCCGGGGGCTCGGAGATCACGCCTCCCGGCAGGGGGCCGGGGGATCGCTCACTCCTGCGCCGTCGCCACCGTCACCGCGCGCACCCTCAGCGCCACGCGTCCCGGCACAGCGGTGGCGACCAGTGCGAGCAGCCCGGCCCCGGCAACCACCGTGGCGTACACGAGCGGTACGACCGCCGGCGCAGCCCGCCCGGTCATACCGATGCTGAACGTGGGGAACGCGTCCGCCCACGGGTCGTCGTCCTCCGCGTCCCTCTGGAGCCGCTCGAAGAGGTCCGGATCGGCTGCGTAGGCATGGTGGTTCAGCTCGTCCATGACGAGCCGCATCTCGGGACTCTGACGGCTGCGCGGGGGAAATCGGCGGTCCCCGGGGACCGCCCGCCACCAGCGCTCCCGATGCGTGGACGGCTCCGCGCGCCGCGCTTCGGCCGGGTGCTCGCCCCGGTGCGCGGGCTTCTCTGCGTCGGTCTCCTCGACGAAGCCGTACCTGGCCAGCTCACGCAGGTGGTAGCTGGTGGATCCGGTGTTCAGGCCGAGGGCGCGGGCGAGGGTCGCCGAGGTGGCCGGGCCGTGCAGGGTGAGGTGTTCGAGCATGCGCTGACGGCGTGGCTGGGCGAGCGCCCTGAGCGCGGCGAGGTCGCCGAGTTCGACGGGGGCCGCGGAGGCGTGTTCCGCTTCCGGGGGCTCGTTGGCACCGGGTTCCTGGGACATGCGTACACACTCGCCTGTGCACAGGTGCTTGTGCACTGCGGTGGTCCGGCGTCTTCAGCGGGGGGGTTGTCCCCACCCCGCTACGGGAGATCCTGCGCTCAGAACCCCTCGTTCAGAGCACCTCGTTCAGAACCTCTCGCCGTCCAGGAACTCCGTGTCCTGACCCTCCTCCTCCAGCGCCTGTCGGACCACCCGCAGGGCCATACCCTCGGGATAGCCCTTGCGTGCGAGCATGCCGGCGAGGCGCCGCAGCCGTTTGTCGCGGTCGAGGCCACGGGTCGAGCGCAGCTTGCGGGCGACGAGCTCGCGCGCCGTCTCCTCCTCCTGCTCGGAGTCGAGCCGGCCGACGGCCTCCTCGATCAGCTCCGAATCGACCCCCTTGGTCCGCAGCTCCTGGGCGAGCGCTCGCCGGGCCAGCCCCCGGCCGTGGTGCCGGGACTCCACCCAGGCGTCCGCGAAGGCGCCGTCGTTGATCAGCCCGACCTCCTCGAACCGCGAGAGCACCTCCTCCGCCACGTCGTCCGGGATCTCCCGTTTGCGCAGGGCGTCGGCGAGTTGCTTCCGGGTGCGCGGGGTCCCGGTGAGCAGGCGCAGGCAGATCGCCCGTGCCCGCTCAGCCGGGTCCCCTGAAGACTCCCCCCGCTCGGCCCTCGACGAGGAGGAGGGGCCTTCGTCCTCGGCGGACGGTTCTCCGAAGCCGCGCCGACGGCGCCCACGCCCACCACGTGGACCTCCATCGCCGCCGCGCCGCGCCCGGCCACCACGGGGCCGGTCGTCGCCGTCCGTCCCCTCACCGCGGTGCGAGCCGCCCTCCGGCCGGTCGTCGCCGGCCTGGGCGGGGCCGTCGTCGGCCCCGCCCCCCGCCCCCCGGGGGGTGTCGGGGTAGACGTAGTCGGCCCAGTCCGTTCGTCGCGTCACGGATCAGCTCTTGGCAGCCGCGGCCTTGGTCTTGGCCGTCTTGGCCGCGGCAGCCGGAACCGCCTTGGCGGCGTCGTCCGCGGGCGTGCCCGCGGTAGCCGCGGCGACCGCGGCCGGCTCGGCGGCGGGCTCCTCCGGACGCACGCCGACGCCCAGCTTCTCCTTGATCTTCCTCTCGATCTCGTTGGCGAGGTCGGGGTTGTCCTTCAGGAAGTTACGGGCGTTCTCCTTGCCCTGCCCCAGTTGGTCGCCCTCGTACGTGTACCAGGCGCCGGCCTTGCGGACGAAGCCGTTCTCCACGCCCATGTCGATCAGACCGCCCTCGCGGCTGATGCCCTGCCCGTAGAGGATGTCGAACTCGGCCTGCTTGAAGGGGGGCGCGACCTTGTTCTTGACGACCTTGACGCGGGTGCGGTTGCCGACCGCGTCTGTACCGTCCTTCAGGGTCTCGATGCGTCGGATGTCGAGGCGCACCGAGGCGTAGAACTTCAGCGCCCGGCCACCGGTCGTGGTCTCCGGGGAGCCGAACATCACGCCGATCTTCTCGCGGAGCTGGTTGATGAAGATCGCGGTGGTCTTGGACTGGTTGAGCGCGCTGGTGATCTTCCGCAGTGCCTGGCTCATCAGACGGGCCTGGAGACCGACGTGACTGTCGCCCATCTCGCCCTCGATCTCGGCGCGCGGGACGAGCGCGGCGACGGAGTCGATGACGATGAGGTCGAGGGCGCCGGAGCGGACCAGCATGTCCACGATCTCGAGGGCCTGCTCGCCGTTGTCCGGCTGCGAGAGGATCAGGTTGTCGATGTCGACGCCGAGCTTCTTCGCGTACTCGGGGTCGAGAGCGTGCTCCGCGTCCACGAAGGCGACCTGTCCGCCGGCCTTCTGCGCGTTCGCCACGGCGTGCAGCGTCAGTGTCGTCTTACCGGAGGACTCCGGGCCGTACACCTCCACGACGCGGCCACGCGGCAGCCCGCCGACCCCGAGGGCGACGTCGAGTGCGGTCGACCCGGTGGGGATGACCTCGATGGGCTCGTTCGGTCGCTCGCCGAGACGCATCACGGCGCCCTTGCCGAACTGCCGTTCAATCTGTGCGAGTGCGGCATCCAGTGCCTTCTCGCGGTCGGTTCCTGCCATGGGTTCCACCCGGTTTGCTTGAGTCGATCGCTTCACGTCAAAGACGCTAACGCCTGCCACTGACAATGCGCCCCGACGCCGGTCCGGCCTGTGGATAACTCGGGTGTCCATCCGTCCAAACCTGGACATAACACCCGACCAGAGTCTCACCGGAGCCTTAATAAGAACGGATGTTCGATTTCCGTGTCAAGCGCACCACGCGACACTTCCGAGGCTACGTTCACGCGCCGACAACACCCCCCGGTCCTTCTCACGCGGGCCTCCGTCCCACACGCTCCCGGCTACTTCCCCGGGCGTACGGCGGGTGTATTCGGCGGGACGACGACGGCGTACGACACGACCGGGACGCTCGGTGCATGGACCAGCAGAAGACCGGGCACGCCCGCGGCGCAGCGGAATCCGGGCACCCGATCCCGCACCCCCTGGACGGCCAGGACGGCCAGGACGGTCAGGACGACCCGTACGTCCGGTACCCCCGACACCGCCGATACCACCTCTACGAGGTGACGGCGCTCCTGCTGATCCTCTCCGGGCTCGTCCACCTCGCGGTGTTCGCCGTCGACGGCGGCCCCTGGAACGGACCCGTCTCCTGGCGCAAGCCGGTGACCTTCGGGCTCTCCTTCGGGGTGACGCTCCTCGCGGTCGTCCGGGTCACTTCGTATGTGCGTGTCGGACCACGGCTGCGCGCCGCGCTGCTCGGGGTGTTCGCCGCCGACTGCGTCGTGGAGGTCGCGGGCATCACCCTCCAGGCGTGGCGCGGAGTGCCCTCCCACCTGGACATGGAGACGCCCTTCGACACGGCGGTGTCCATGACGCTGGCGGTCGGCGGCGGAGTCCTCGTGGTGCTGCTCGCCGGGTTCGCCGTGGCATCCTTCCGGCACCGGCCGACGGGCCCGGCAGGGATGGCGCCGGCGGTGCGCTCCGGTTTCGCGATCCTGCTCGTCGCGCTCGCCTCGGGGGCGGCGATGATCGCGCGCGGTGTCGTGCTCACCCGCACCGGACACCAGGAGGCGGCGTACCACTCGACGGCCTCGCTCAAGCCCCTGCACGGGGTGAGCCTGCACGCCGTCCTGGTGCTGCCCGCCCTGGCCTGGCTGCTGTCCCGCACGCCCTGGAGCGAGGCCGTACGTCGGCGGATCGTGGCCGCGGCGGTGGGTTGCTACGCGGCCGCGGTCGCCGCGGCCGGAGTATGGGCGGTGCTCAGGTACTGACTGCCGCTCCCCCTCAGCCGGACTCGGCCCGCGACCCGTCCCGCCGATGCCGCACTCGCCCCCACAACCGCCGCGCGCGCGTGAGCGGTCCCTCCCCGCGTTCCCGGTGTCCGTGGACGCGGGGGTCGTCCGTGACGTCGTAACGCTTCACGTAGGCGCCCAGGAACGCCTGGAGCGTCGCGACCGCCGGGATGGCGATCAGTGCGCCGACGGCGCCGAGGAGGGCGGTGCCCGCGATGACGGAGCCGAAGGCGACGGCGGGGTGGATGTCGACGGTCTTCGAGGTCAGCTTGGGCTGAAGCATGTAGTTCTCGAACTGCTGGTAGACCACGACGAAGATGAGCACCCACAGCGCGTACAGGGGCGAGACCGTGAAGGCGATCAGCATGGGCAGGGCGCCCGCGAGATAGGTGCCGATGGTGGGGAGGAACTGCGAGACCACGCCGACCCAGACGGCGAGCACGGGCGCGTAGGGGATGCCGAGCGCCTCGAGCAACACGTAGTGCGCGACGCCTGAGATCAACGCCATCAGCCCGCGCGAGTACAGATAGCCGCCGGTCTTGTCGACGGCGATCTCCCACGCCCGCAGCACCTCGGCCTGCCGGGCGGGCGGCAGGACGGAGCACAGCGCGCGGCGCAGGCGCGGTCCGTCGGCGGCGAAGTAGAACGAGAACAGGGCGATGGTCAGCAGCCGGAAGAGGCCGCCGAGGACCTGTGTGGAGACGTCCAGCACCCCGGCGGCGCTGTTCTGGGCGTATTTCCTCAGCCACTCGGAGTGGAGCAGGCCCTCCTGGATGTCCACGCGCCTGAGGTCGGTGTGGAACGTGGTGTTGACCCAGTTGATCACCGAGTCGAGGTACTCCGGGAAGCCCTCGATCATCTTGATGATCTGGCCCGCGAGCATCGAGCCGAGCAGCGTGAAGAAGCCGGCGACGACGATCAGCAGGCCGAAGGAGACCAGGAAGGTGGCCAACCCCCTGCGCATCCCGCGGGCCGACATCCGACTGACCGCCGGCTCGATGGCGAGGGCCAGGAAGAACGCGATCAGGATGTTGAGCAGCAGACCGATGAGCTGGTGGAAGGCCCACAGACCCAGTTGGAACACACCGATGAGAGCGAGCGCGAGCACCATGGCGCGCGGAAGCCAGCGCGGCATGCGCGCGCCCTGCCCGGCGCCGTCGTCGGCCGGGGGCGGCCCGGTGGGCGGCGTCGCGCCGAGCGGGGGTGTGTGCCGGGCGACCTGCCCGGTCTCGTCAGTGGGTGCCACGGACCAAGTCTCACCTACGGCACCGACAATCGGAGAACCGCCTGCGGTCTTCTTGTGGGATCAGCGCATCTCCTGTGGAACGTTCATCACCGTGCACACCACGCGCCACACGTCCTTGGCCTCCCAGCCGTGCGCCAGCGCCTCGTGCACCGTGCGTCCGCCGAGTTCCGCCATCACGTGATCGCGCGCGAACGTCTCGGCGTACCCCGCGCCGAAGTGCTCGTCCATTCGCTGCCAGAAGACCGTCAACCGCATGACACCAGTATCCCGCGCGCGGGGGTGCCCCTCGCCGGGACCGCCTGCCGAGACCGCTTTCCGCCCTACGGTCTGACGCATGGCCGAATCCGGAGCATCCCCACTCCCCCCGACACCCTCGGCGCGCTCCCCGCTCTTCCGCGCCGAGCACTTCGTCTGGCTCACCGCGCGCGTGCTGGAGCAGCGCCTCTTCGCGCACGACTTCCTGCACGGCGCCGCCGACCCCGTCGAGACCGCCCTCGACGCCTACCGCAACGAGGACGGCGGATACGGCCACGCGCTGGAGCCCGATCTGCGCGGCCCCGTGAGCCAGCCCCTGCACACCGTGCGGGCACTGCGCGTCCTGGACTCCGTCGGTCGCCTCGGCGGCCGGCGCGTGGAGCGGGTGTGCCGCTACCTGACCTCGGTCTCCACCGGCGACGGCGCACTGCCGGCGATCCATCCCAGCCAGCGCGGGTACCCTGCGGCCCCCTTCATCCCGATCGTGGACGACCCGCCCAGCGAACTCCTGTCCACCGGGCCGGTGGTGGGCCTGCTGCACCGCAACGACGTATGGCACGCCTGGCTGTTCAGGGCCACCGACTTCTGCTGGCAGGCGATCGACTCCCTGGAGCGGTCCCATCCGTACGAGGTCCAGGCCGCCGTGGCCTTCCTGGACTCCGCCACCGACCGCCCGCGCGCGGAGGCGGCCGCCGACCGGCTGGGCCGCCTGGTGCGCGCGCACCGGCTCGCCGCGCTGGACCCGGACCACCTGGACGCGTATCCGGTCGCACCCGGCTACGCCCCCGGCGAGCACCACTTCCCGTACGACTTCGCGAGGACACCGCACTCCCTCGCGCGGGCGTGGTTCACCGACGACGAGATGGCACGCTCCCTGGACCACCTCGTCGACGATCAACAGCAGGACGGCGGCTGGCCCATCCGGTGGCGCCGCTGGGCACCCGGCACCGCCCTGGAGGCCCGTCCCATGGTGACGATCGAGGCCCTGCGCACCCTCAGGGCCTACGGCCGCGCCATCGGCTGATCCCGCCCCTGCCGCCGGCGCCCGCCCATCACCTGGACCGGCCCTCCTCGTCCCTCACCCACCCAGGGCCCGCACCCCCGCCGTCACCACCACGGCGGCCGCGACGACCAGCAGGAAGGGAGCCCGCAGCAGGAGGGCGACGACGGCCGCGGCGAGCCCCGCGGCCCTCGCGTCCAGCACGAGCGCGTGCCCGTCCGCGAAGGTCTGCTGGGCGGTGAGGGCGGCGAGCAGGGCGACGGGGAGCAGGGCGGCGAACCGCCTGACGAGCGGCCGTTCGAGAAGGCCCGCGGGGACGAGCAGTCCGGCGAGCTTGACGGCATAGCAGCCGAGAGCGGTCGCGGCGATCGCGATCCAGGTGTTCAACGCTCCTCCTCCCCCGTGTGGACCCGACCGGCCGCCCGACCGGCCCGGCGCCGCCCCTCGAGGTACAGGACGACCGGTGCGGCGAGCGCGGCCATCAGCACGGGCACTCCGGCGGGCAGCACGGGCAGCAGGCCCAGCCCCAGGAGCACCGCGAGCCCGGCGACGGCCCGCTCGGCGGTGGTCTTGAGCATGGGCGCGAGCAGCGCGAGGAAGACGGCGGGCCCGGCCGCGTCGAGCCCCCAGGCGTCCGTGTCCCCGATGGCCTCGGCGCCCAGGGCACCCAGCAACGTGGTGAGGTTCCACAGCACGTACAGAGTCAGCCCGGTGACGCCGAAGCCGATGCGCGCGGCACGCCTTCCGGGCTGGGCGAGCGAGACCGCCGCCGTCTCGTCGATCACCCATTGGGCGGCGAACGGGCGCACCGCGCGCGGGAGCGCCAGTGACTGCGACAGACGCAGTCCGTAGAAGGCGTTGCGCACGCCCAGGAAAAAGGCGCCGGCGGCCGCCGTCAGGGGATTGCCGCCCGTCGCCAGCGCCCCGACGAGCGCGAACTGGGACGCCCCCGTGAAGACGAGAAGACTGAGCGCGCAGGTCTGCCACACCGAGAGTCCGCTGCCCGCCGAGGTCACCCCGAAGGCGAACCCGGAGAGTCCTACGGCGATCCCGACCCCGAGAGCGTCCCGTACGACGGCGGCGTCCGGCCGTCCCCCGCCGTCGGCGCGTCTGTCCGTGAGAGCTGTCTGTTCTGCCACGACCACGACGGTAGGAGCAGCCCTCCGGGCGGGTCTTGTACGTTCTTGCGCTCACGCTGGTACGCCCCTGGAGGGACTCCGACGATCCGGGCGAAGTGGCGGTTGAGGTGCGGCTGGTCGGTGAACCCCACCGTGACGGCCGCCTCCGCAGGTGCGATCCCCGCGTCCAGCAGCCGGCGCGCCCGCCGCACCCGGGCATCGGTCAGCCAGGCATGGGGCGGCAGCCCGTACGCGTCCCGGAAGGCCCGCAGCAGCGCGAACGAGCTGGTCCCCAGGTCCGCGGCCAGCTCCTCCAGCGTCGGCGGATCGGCCAACCGCTCCTCCAGCACGCCACGCGCGCGTGCGGCGATCCGTGCCCCGGCCGACCGCACCTCCCGCTGCGGCAGCGGTCCGCCGTTGAGCCGCAGCAGCCGCGTCACCGCCACCCGCAGCAGCGTGTCGGCGGCCAGCGCATTGCCCTCCTCAGCGGCTCGGAGCACCTGATGCACCAGCCCGACGGCATAGGCATCGTCCAGCACGGGACTGACGAAACCCGGGGTGCCACGAAGGGTCGTGGTCTCGGCCGCGATCTCGGCCACCACGTCGGGCGACGGATACACGGCCCCGTACCGCCAGCCCTCCGGCACCCCGGCCCGCCCGGTGTGCGGCGTGTCCGGGTTGACCAGTGCGAGCGCCCCCGCCCCCGCGTACTGATCGGCCCCTCGGTGGTGAAAGACCTCCACCCCCTCGGCGATGGCAGCGATCACGAAGTGCTCGTGGGTGTGCCGCACGAAGGTCTTGCGGACATACCGGGCCCGCAGCAGATCGACACCGGGCAGCTCCGCATACCGCCAGTGCCGCGCCAGCTCACCCGAACCAGAACCCGAATGCGCCACATACCCATTCTCCGCGACACACCACCGGACCACCGCGCCACCGCCGCCCCGCCGCCCCGCCGCCCCGCCGCCCCGCCGCCCCGCCGCAAGGCGAACGCCGACAGCCCAGGCACGGGTGACACCGCATCTGCGCAGGTCAGAGCAATTGTCAGTGGCCGGGTGCAGGATGGACGCATGGTCAGCTCCGCACACCGAGCCCTCGACGGCTTCTCCCCCGCGACCCGCGGCTGGTTCACGGGGGCGTTCTCCGCGCCCACCGCGGCCCAGGCGGGCGCGTGGCAGGCCATCGGCGAGGGCGCGGACGTGCTGGTGGTGGCCCCGACCGGCTCCGGGAAAACCCTGGCCGCCTTCCTCGCCGCCCTGGATCAGCTCGCCTCGACACCCCCTCCCGCCGACCCGAAGAAGCGCTGCCGGGTCCTCTACGTCTCCCCCCTCAAGGCCCTCGCGGTCGACGTGGAGCGCAATCTGCGCAGCCCCCTGACCGGCATCCGCCAGGAGTCCGTGCGTCTCGGCCTGCCCGAGCCGGAGATCAAGGTCGGCATCCGCTCCGGCGACACCCCGCCCGCCGAGCGCCGCGCGCTGTCCACCCGCCCCCCGGACATCCTGATCACGACCCCCGAATCGCTGTTCCTGATGCTCACGTCGGCCACGCGCGACGCGCTGACGGGCATCGAGACGGTGATCCTGGACGAGGTGCACGCGGTGGCGGGCACCAAGCGCGGCGCGCACCTGGCGCTCTCCCTGGAGCGGCTGGACGAACTGCTGCCGAAGCCCGCCCGCCGCATCGGCCTCTCGGCCACGGTCCGGCCGGTCGACGAGGTGGCTCGGTATCTGTCCCCGCACCGCAAGGTGGAGATCGTCCAGCCGAAGTCCGGCAAGGAGTTCGACCTCTCGGTCGTCGTCCCCGTGGAGGACCTGGGCGAGCTGGGCGGCTCCCCGGTCGCCGAAGGCTCGGAAGGGGCGGAGCGCCCGTCGATCTGGCCGCACGTCGAGGAGCGGATCGCCGACCTCGTCCAGGCCCACCGCTCCACCATCGTGTTCGCCAATTCCCGCCGTCTCGCCGAACGCCTGTGCAACCGGCTCAACGAGATCGCCTACGAGCGGGCCACCGGCGAGCCGCTGGACGAGCACCACTCGCCCGCAGAGCTCATGGGTGGCTCGGGTGCGACCCAGGGCGCTCCGCCCGTCATCGCGCGCGCCCACCACGGCTCGGTCTCTAAGGAACAACGCGCACTCGTGGAGGAGGACCTCAAGGCGGGCCGGCTGCCCGCCGTCGTGGCGACCTCCAGCCTCGAGCTCGGCATCGACATGGGCGCGGTGGATCTCGTCGTCCAGGTGGAATCACCGCCTTCCGTGGCCTCGGGCCTCCAGCGCGTCGGCCGCGCGGGACACCAGGTGGGCGCCGTGTCCACCGGTGTGGTCTTCCCGAAGTACCGCGGTGACCTCGTCCAGGCGGCAGTGGTCACCGAGCGGATGCGCACGGGCTCGATCGAGTCCCTGAAGGTCCCCGCCAACCCCTTGGACGTCCTGGCGCAGCAGCTCGTCGCCATGACCGCGCTCGACACCTGGCAGGTCGACGACCTGCTCACCACGGTCCGCCGCGCCGCCCCGTTCGCGTCACTCCCGGAGTCCGCGTTCACGGCGGTCCTGGACATGCTGGCCGGCCGCTACCCGTCCGACGCGTTCGCCGAGCTGCGCCCGCGTGTGGTGTGGGACCGCGTCGCCGGCACGATCACCGGCCGTCCCGGCGCCCAGCGTCTCGCCGTCACCTCCGGAGGCACGATCCCCGACCGGGGCCTGTTCGGCGTCTTCCTGGCGGGCGCCGACCCCAAGAAGGGCGGCGGGCGGGTCGGCGAGCTCGACGAGGAGATGGTGTACGAGTCGCGCGTGGGCGACGTCTTCACGCTCGGCACCAGCTCCTGGCGCATCGAGGACATCACACGCGACCGCGTCCTGGTCTCCCCCGCCCCCGGCGTCCCGGGCCGTCTGCCGTTCTGGAAAGGCGACCAGCTGGGCCGCCCGCTGGAGCTCGGCCGCGCGGTGGGCGCGTTCCTGCGCGAGGTCGGCTCCCTGCCCAAGGACGACGCCCGGCTCCGGCTGCTCACCGCGGGCCTGGACGCCTGGGCGGCCGACAACGTGCTCTCCTACCTGGACGAGCAGCGCCAGGCCTGCGGACACGTCCCGGACGACCGCACGATCGTCGTGGAGCGCTTCCGGGACGAACTGGGCGACTGGCGGGTCGTCGTCCACTCCCCCTTCGGCGCCCAGGTCCACGCCCCCTGGGCCCTCGCGCTGGGCGCCAAACTCTCCGAGCGCTACGGCATGGACGCCCAGGTCATGCACGCCGACGACGGCATCGTCCTGCGGCTGCCGGACGCCGACCTCATGAGCCTGGACCTGCTCGACCAGGAGCCTTCGAAGGCCGGCACGGAATACGACGCCGAGCAGGCACCGGTCGGCGCGGCCGACGTCGTCTTCGACAAGGGCGAGGTCGATCAGATCGTCACCGATCAGGTCGGCGGCTCGGCCCTGTTCGCGGCCCGCTTCCGCGAGTGCGCCGCCCGCGCGCTGCTGTTGCCGCGCCGCAACCCCGGCAAGCGCACCCCGCTGTGGCAGCAGCGCCAGCGCGCCGCCCAACTGCTCCAGGTGGCGAGCGAGTTCGGCTCGTTCCCGATCGTCCTGGAAGCGGTGCGCGAGTGCCTCCAGGACGTCTTCGACGTTCCCGGACTCGTGGAACTGATGGGTGACCTGGAGGCCCGCAAGGTCCGCCTGGTCGAGGTCACCACCCCGGAGCCGTCCCCCTTCGCCCGCTCCCTCCTCTTCGGCTACGTCGCCCAGTTCCTCTACGAAGGAGACTCCCCGCTCGCCGAGCGCCGCGCGGCCGCCCTCTCCCTGGACTCGCGCCTGCTGGCCGAGCTGCTCGGCCAGGCGGAGCTGCGCGAACTGCTCGACGCCGAGGTCCTCACGGAACTGGAGCGGGAACTCCAGTGGCTCACCGAGGACCGCCGGGTGAAGGACACCGAAGGCATCGCGGACATCCTGCGCCTGCTCGGTCCGCTCACCGACGCCGAGCTGACCGAGCGCGGCGCCGAACCGCACTGGGCGCAGGAGCTGGCCGCCGCCCGCCGTGCCATCCGGGTCCGTATCGCGGGCGCCGACCACTGGGCCGCGATCGAGGACGCGGGCCGGCTGCGCGACGCGCTCGGCACGGCGCTCCCGGTAGGTGTGCCGGAAGCCTTCACGGAGCCGGTCAAGGACCCGCTCGGCGACCTCCTCGCGCGTTACGCACGCACCCACGGCCCGTTCACCTCGGCAGACGCCGCCGCCCGCTTCGGCCTCGGCGTGGCGGTGACCGAGGGCGCCCTCCAGCGGCTCTCGGCCGGCGGGCGCGTCGTCCAGGGCGAGTTCCACCCGGCCGGCATCGGCCAGGAGTGGTGCGACGCAACGGTCCTGCGCAGGCTGCGCCGCCGCTCCCTGGCCGCCCTGCGGCACGAACTGGAGCCGGTACCGCCGCCCGCGCTGGCCCAGTTCCTGCCCCAGTGGCAGCACATCGGCAAGGGCCACTCCCTGCGCGGGACCGACGGACTGGTGCGCGCCGTCGAACAGCTCCAGGGCGCTTCGGTGCCCGCCTCGGCCCTGGAGAAGCTCGTCCTGCCGTCCCGCGTGCGGGACTACGCCCCGGCGATGCTGGACGAACTCACCGCCTCCGGAGAGGTTGTCTGGGCCGGAGCGGGCGCCCTCCCCGGCAAGGACGGCTGGATCTCCCTGTACGTGGCGGACGCGGCGCCCCTGCTCCTGCCGCCGCCCCACCCTCTGGAACTGACGGCACTGCACCAGTCGGTCCTGGACGCCCTCTCCGGGGGCTACGGCCTGTTCTTCCGCCAGATCGCCGACCAGGTCCGCGCCACCACGCACCCCGACGCCACCGACCCGCAGCTCGCCGACACCGTCTGGGACCTGGCCTGGTCCGGTCGGCTCACCAACGACACGCTCACCCCCCTGCGCGCCCTGCTGGGCTCGGGGCGCACGGCCGGCTCCACGGCCCACCGCGCCAAGCGCAGCGTCCCGCGCGGCCGCTACGGCTCGTTGACGGCAGCGGCCCGCCCCGCTTCCCGCAGCGGCCCTCCGACCGTCGCCGGACGCTGGTCCCTGCTGCCGGCCCACGAGTCCGACCCCACGGTCCGCGCCCACGCCCTCGCCCGTACGCTCCTCGACCGGCACGGCGTGGTGACGCGGGGCGCGGTCGCGGCCGAGGGCGTCGAAGGCGGCTTCTCGGCGACGTACCGCATCCTGTCCGTCTTCGAGGAGAGCGGTCAGGCCCGTCGCGGGTATGTCGTCGAAGGCCTCGGCGCGGCGCAGTTCGCCATGGACGGCGCCGTGGACCGACTGCGCGCCGTGGCCAACGCCCGCGACCGCGGCGAGCCGCCGCCCGGCCCGAACCCGGCGGCGAGCCCCTCGGACGGCTTCGCCTTCCCCGACGGCTTCCCGGCAGACGACACCTGGGACGTCCCCGGCCTCGACGCCCGCCCGCCCTCCCCCTTCGACGCCCCGGCGGCCCCCGCCTCGCCGGACGAGTACGCCTCCCCCCGCGACTTCGCCTCCCCGGGCGCCGGTGGCCCACGCGGGGGCAGCGGCTTCCCGAACGGCTCAGACGGTCCGGACGGCACAGGCAGGCCGAACAGCTCGGGCTTCCCGGCCGGCTCAGGTTTCCCCGACCACCACAACCCCCTGCGCGCCCAGCACCGCAACCGCTACGGCACCGCATCCGGCGTCTCCCGCGCCGTCGTCCTCGCCGCCGCCGACCCTGCGAACGCATACGGCGCCGCCCTGGGCTGGCCCGAGCCACCGAGCGGCGCCGGGCACAAGCCGGGCCGCAAGGCCGGCTCCCTGGTGGTGCTCGTGGACGGCGAACTGACGCTCTACATGGAACGCGGCGGCAAGACCCTGCTGGCCTGGCCGTCCACCCCGGACGGCGAGGACACCCCCACCGACGACCCGCGCCTGCACACCGCCGCGCAGGCCCTCGCGGAGGCCGCGCGCGCGGGCTCTCTCGGCACGGTCACGGTGGAGCGCGTCAACGGCACCTCGGCTCTCACCTCCCCCATCGGCGCCCTCCTGGAAGGAGCGGGCTTCATCGCGACCCCTCGCGGCCTGCGGCTGCGTGCATGAGCGCCACACCGCGCCCGGAGCGACTCGCATGTCACCCTTGACCCATGCCCGAAGGTGACACGGTCTGGCAGGCCGCGAGGCGCCTGAACGACGCCCTCGCGGGCAAGGTGCTGACCCGTTCGGATCTCCGGGTGCCCAAGTACGCCACCGCCGACCTCACCGGCCGCACCGTCCTGGACGTCACTCCGCGCGGCAAGCATCTCCTCACCCGCATCGAAGGCGACCTGACGCTCCACTCGCACCTGCGGATGGACGGCTCGTGGAAGGTGTTCACGAACGACCAGCGCTGGACCGGCGGCCCGGCGCACCAGATCCGGGCGATCCTCGGTACCCACGACCGCACCGCCGTCGGTTACCGCCTCCCCGTCCTCGACCTGTTGCGCACCGCCGACGAGCCACGAGCCGTCGGCCACCTCGGCCCCGACCTGCTGGGCCCCGACTGGAACCCCGATCGAGCCCTCGCCAACCTCCTCACGGACCCCGCCCGTTCCCTCGGCGAGGCCCTCCTCGACCAGCGCAATCTCGCCGGCATCGGCAACGTGTACAAGAGCGAGCTCTGCTTCCTCCTCGGCGTCACCCCATGGCTCCCCGTCGGCGCGCTCCCCGCCGACCGCGCCGCGAAGCTGCCCGCCCTCGCGCAGAAGCTCCTGGAGGCCAACCGCGACCACCCGGTCCGCAACACGACGGGCCGCCGCGGCCAGAACCTGTTCGTCTACGGCCGCGCACCCCGCCCCTGCCTGCGCTGCGGAACACAGGTCCGGGTCGCCGACCAGGGCGACGGCTCCCGCGAGCGTCCGACCTACTGGTGCCCCGTCTGCCAGACCGGCCCCGCCCCGGCACCGGGCTCCCCGCCTACGCGCCGTATCCGCCCCCGCACCATCCGGTGACGCCCCTCAACGACCGCTCCCCGGAACCTCGTTGACGAGCCGCCCGCAACACCCGAACAAGCCCATCACAATTGACGGACCGTCAGAAACCCTCGTACCGTCCCTTCATGGCCGTGAAGGCGTACGACCTCACCGGACGCACCGCATTCGTCACCGGCGCCGCGAGCGGAATCGGCCGCGCCTGCGCCGTGCTGCTCGCCCAGGCGGGCGCCACCGTGCACGGCGCGGACCGCGACGAGCAGGGCCTGCACGAAACGGCGACGCTGATCAAGGACCGGGGCGGCACGGCCCGCACCCACCATCTCGACGTCACCGACCGCGTCCAGGTCCGGCAGGCCGTCGAGTCCTGCGAGCGACTCGACGTCATGGCCGCCGTCGCCGGCATCATGCACAGCAGTCCGGTCCTGGAGACCCGGGACGAGGACCTCGACCGGGTCCTGGCCGTGAACTTCAAGGGAGTGCTGTACGCCTGCCAGGAGGCGGCCCGCCTGATGCTGGCGCGCGACACCGGCGGCAGCATCGTCACCATGGCGTCGGGCGCCGTGGACACCGGCGGCCCCGGTCTGCTCTGCTACGGCGTCGCCAAGGCGGCCGTAGTCCAGTTGACGAAGACGCTGGCGACGGAGGTCGGCCGGCACGGCATCCGTGTCAACGCCGTCGCCCCGGGCTGGATCCGCACGCCCATGACCGACCGCCATGACGCCGGCGCACAGGCGCACACCGAGGCGCTCATGGCCCGTATGTCGCCCCTGGGCCGGGTCGGCGAACCCGAGGACATCGCCCACGCCGTACTCCACCTGGCCTCGGACGCGTCGGCGTTCACAACGGGCCAAATCCTCCGCCCGAACGGCGGCGTGGCAATGCCCTGGTAACCGCCACCCCACGGACACCTTGACGGACCCCCTCGGCGCCCTCCGCTCCCATCCCCTCCCAGCCCCACCACGCCCGCCTCCCAGCCCCCACCTCGCCCCCTCGCAGCCCTCACCACGCCTGCACACACCCCGCCCCGAACCCGGCATCCCAGGCCCGCCTCACCCCGCGCCCCGCCTCGCCCCCCGCCTGCACCCCACCCCACACCCGACCCCGGTCTCTCAAGCCGGCCGCACCCGCACCCCCGCACCTCGGCTCGCCCCTCCCAGGCCCCACCACGCCTGCACCCCACCCCACCCCGACCCCGTCTCTCAAGCCCGCCGCACCCGCACCCCGCCCCGCCTCGCCCCTCCCCGGCCTCACAACCGCACCTCGGCCCCACCGCACCGCCAGAGGCCCCACCCAAACCAACGCCGTCCGCACAGCACAGCCCCCACCCGAGACAGCCTCGGCCTCCTCCAGGCCCCACTTCCACAGCGGTCGCCCGGGCACCCAGCCCTCTCGCCACGCCCACGGCGGTCACCCGGGACCCAGCACCCAGCACCCAGCACCCAGGCCCCCAGGCCCCCAGGCCCCAGCCAGCATTCCCAGCCGCCGGTACCCCCTTCCAGCCCGCCCGGCCCCGCCACCTTGTTCCAGCCGTGGGCGAAGATCATCGCCCCAAGGATCGGGCCAAGCATCGGACCCAGCGCCACGCCGAGCGCGAGGACGGCACAGCCCAGCCCCCTCCTCACCCCGCCGAAGGCCCCCAGCCCCCGCCCACGGACCCCTACCCCCGTGCCTCCCCCGCAGCGCCGCCCCCACCCCCCGCGCCCCCACCACCGGCTCTTCCGCCCTCCGCGACCCCCCGCCAAGCAGCCCTCCATCGCCCCTCCCCGACCGCCCCCACCGCACGCGCCTTGGCCACACAGTGCACCGGTAGCAGGCTCAGCCCCCACCCTCCCGCGGCGACCGCTCCCTCCAGCACCCCGGCGTCGGACGCCACGGCGAGCCTCAGCACGGCCCACCACCACACCGTGCCCAACCCCAGGCCGAGCCCCAGCACGGCCCCACGCCCCGCTATTCGCCCCACCATGGCCGTCACCTCCAGCCCGAGCCTCACCACGGCACCCAGTAACCCCCCGCGCCTCCGCAGAAGCCGACGCTAGACGCCCGCCCTCACCCCCGGCAGGGCGCACGGGCGGCACATCGGCGCATCAGTCGAGCCGATCCGCCACCCGCGCCCCCGCCGCCTCACACGCTCTCCGCCTGGAACATCCAGTGATGCTTCTCGAGATCGGCGGTGATCCCGATGAAGATGTCCTGGCTCACAGGATCCGCGTCACCCGTGGCCATCACCCGCTCCCGCATCCGGGTGATCACCGCGCCCAGAGCGGCGACGAGCGTGCCCACCGCGTCGGCATCCTTGACCCAGCCCCCCGCCACCGCACTGATCCCACTGCCGGCCGCCACCGTCGCCGCACGTCCGTCCGGTGAGACGCCCAGCGCCGAGGCTCGCTCCGCCACGGTGTCGGAGTGGGCGCGGGCGACGTCCACGACCTCGTCGAGCTGGAGGTGGACGGACCGGAAACGGGGCCCGACGACGTTCCAGTGGACCTGTTTGGCGACGAGCGACAGGTCGACCAGGTCGACGAGCGCGCCCTGCAACGCCTCCGAGACGGTCTTCAGGTCGGCGTCGGACAGGGGACTCTTCACGACGTACATCGGTACCTCCGGTGGTTGACCCCCGACGTGCCCCTCCACGATGACCTCGGCACCCCGCACCGGCAAACGGACGACAGACGCGAAAAACCCCGACCGCACCTTCTCCGGGTCTTCCCGGAGAAGCCCCGGCCGGGGCCTCACACATGCCTTCCTACGTGCCTGCGTCGCGTCACACGCGCACGCGTCACACGCCCGCGCGCGTGAATGTCACGCGGCGACCACATCCACCGCCTCGGCGGGTGCCTTGATGGTCACCCGCTCCGGTGGCACACCGGTCACCGACACGGAACCCAGCATCGGACGAACCGACGCCGGTACAGGCGCGCTGGGGGTGGCGGCAGCAGACTGAGCCAGCTCGGCGAGAGCGAGCTCGTCGCTCACTTCCCGCATGAGCTCGGACATCCGTACGTCCAGCGCGTCGCAGATGGCGGAGAGCAGCTCGGAGGAAGCCTCCTTCTGCCCCCGCTCCACCTCGGAGAGATAGCCGAGTGAGACTCGGGCGGACGAGGAGACTTCGCGCAGAGTACGGCCCTGGCGCTGGCGCTGCCGACGCAGCACGTCACCCAGCAGGCGACGGAGCAGAATCATCGGTGGCTCCCTCCTCGGACCGCGTAGCCGCATCCTTCACGCCCCACCGTACCGCCTTGCGCTGCGGCCGTGCGGGGAGCGATGTCGTGTTCACTCAGGGCTGCAAACATCAAAACCCCCCGTTCTGTTCCGTATCCTGTGCCCGCTCATTCCCGGTGTGTTCGCCCGCAAGCTCTGTCAGGAGCAGTGCGAGTACGCTCCGTACACTCTCTCTACGAATTTCCGCCCGGTCGCCGTTCAACCGCAGGGCCTCCACTTTTCCGCCGCCGGCAGAACCGGAACCCGCCCCGATCGGGCCGTCCACCGCCACGAAAACCGTCCCCACCGGCTGTCCGTCCTGGGGGTCGGGGCCGGCGACGCCCGTGGTCGCGATGCCCCAGTCGGCCCCCAGCGCCTTCCGCACTCCGGCGGCCATCTGGGCCGCGACCTGCGCGTCCACGGCCCCGCGCGCGGCCAGCAGGTCCGCGTCCACCGCGAGCAGTGCGTGCTTGAGGTCGCTGGCGTAGGCGGTGACGGAACCACGGAAGACCTTGGACGCGCCGGGGATCGTTGTGATCTCCGCCGCAACCAGGCCACCGGTCAGCGACTCGGCCACGGCGAGAGTCTCTTCCTTCACCGTGAGTAGTCGCACCACGTCGGTGGCCGGGGAATTCACGCTTGCGTCTCCTCCAACGCGGCCTTGCGCTCGGCGATTCCCTGCCTGCGCAGCACAACGGCCTGTCTTACGTAGTCGAGCCCGGTCACCACGGTCAGGACGACCGCCGCGGCCATCACCCACCACCTCAGAGTGGCCAGCCAGCCCGTCAGCGCCAGGACGTACATCCCGACCGCCACGCCCTGCGTGAGCGTCTTCAGCTTGCCGCCCCGGCTCGCCGGGATGACCCCGTACCGGATGACTACGAAACGCATCAGCGTGATCCCGAGTTCCCGGGCGAGGATCACGATCGTCACCCACCACGGCAGGTCGCCGAGCGAGGAGAGGCAGATCAGCGCCGCTCCCATGATCGCCTTGTCGGCGATGGGGTCGGCGATCTTCCCGAAGTCGGTGACGAGGTTGTACGTCCGCGCCAGGTGCCCGTCGAACAGGTCGGTGATCATGGCGATCGCGAAGGCCGCCCAGGCGAACGCACGCCATGCCGGGTCGTAGCCGCCGTCGGCCAGCATCAGCGCGACGAAGCCGGGCACCAGGACCAGCCGAAGCATCGTCAGCAGATTGGCGATGTTCCAGACGCTGGCCTGGTTGACGGCGGCGGCCGCCAGCTTCGCGCCCCGCGGCGGCTTGCCGGCACCCTCCGGGTCGGCGATCGCGGCGGCGTCGGCAGTCACTCCCGAAGGAGCCACCACGGCGCCCGCCGCCGGTGCGGCCTGCGAAGCCTGGGAACCCGGTGAGGTCTGCGAAGCCGGTGTGGCCTGCGACGCCGGTGAGGCCTGTGAGGAGCCGCCCGCAGCCGATGCCGGAACACCCGTCATCTGCCCGCCTCCTCGCTACACCCGAACGAGCCCGGCAGGGGCTCGGCCACCAGGTCGACACCTTCGGTACCGACCACCTTCGCCTCGACCATACGACCGACGCTCAGGTTTCCGCCCGATGTGAGCAGCACCTGGCCGTCCGTCTCCGGAGCCTGGTGCTCCCCACGGCCGTACACGCCCTCCTCGTCCACCGACTCGACCAGTACGTGCACGGTCTCGCCGACCCGCTCCTCGGCCCGCTGCGAGACGAGCTCCTCGGCGAGCCGGGAGACCCGGGCGAGCCGCTCCGCGACGACGTCGACGTCGAGCTTGTCGTCGTACGTCGCGGCCTCGGTGCCGTCCTCGTCGGAGTAGCCGAAGACGCCGATCGCGTCGAGGCGCGCGCCGTTCAGGAAGCGCTCCAGCTCGGCCAGGTCGGCCTCGGACTCACCGGGGAAGCCCACGATGAAGTTGGAGCGCACACCCGCCTGGGGCGCCTTGCTGCGGATGGTGTCGAGCAGTTCCAGGAAGCGGTCGGTGTCGCCGAAGCGGCGCATCGCGCGCAGCACACCGGGCGCGGAGTGCTGGAAGGACAGGTCGAAGTAGGGCGCGATCTTCGGCGTCGAGGTCAGCACGTCGATCAGGCCGGGCCGCATCTCGGCCGGCTGGAGGTAGCTGACCCGCACCCGCTCGAGGCCGTCGACGTCCGCCAGCTCGGGCAGCAGCGACTCCAGCAGCCGGATGTCGCCGAGGTCCTTGCCGTAGGAGGTGTTGTTCTCGGAGACCAGCATGATCTCCTTGACGCCCTGCTCGGCCAGCCACCGTGTCTCGTTCAGCACGTCGCTCGGCCGCCGCGAGATGAAGGAGCCGCGGAAGGACGGGATGGCGCAGAAGGTGCAGCGCCGGTCGCAGCCGGAGGCGAGCTTGACCGAGGCGACCGGGGCGCCGTCGAGCCGACGCCGCAGGGGCGCGCGCGGGCCGGAGGCCGGGGCGACACCCTCGGGAAGGTCGTTCGGTCCATGGCCGGGCAGGGCCACCGAGGCGGCAGACTCCTGCCGCTCCGCCGGGCTGATCGGCAGCAGCTTGCGCCGGTCGCGCGGAGTGTGGGAGGCGTGGATGCCGCCGTTCAGGATGGTCTGGAGGCGGTCGGAGATGTCGGAGTAGTCGTCGAAGCCGAGCACACCGTCGGCCTCGGGCAGGGCGTCGGCGAGTTCCTTGCCGTACCGCTCGGCCATGCAGCCCACCGCCACGACGGCCTGGGTTCTGCCATGCCCCTTGAGGTCGTTGGCCTCCAGCAGGGCGTCGACGGAGTCCTTCTTGGCGGCGTCGACGAAGCCGCAGGTGTTGACGACGGCTACGTCCGCGTCCTCGGCGTCCTCCACGAGCTGCCAGCCGTCCGCCTCCAAACGGCCTGCGAGCTCCTCCGAGTCCACCTCGTTACGGGCGCAGCCAAGGGTGACGAGTGCGACGGTACGGCGTTCAGGCATGGGCTCAAGACTACTTTGTCCCACCGACACCGAACGTCGACGGGGTTGGCGATCTTCGCCAACCCCGTATACCCGAAGGCACGCCCCGCCTATCCGACCTGGGGGTCGCCCTTCGTGTAGGTCAGTCGCTCCACGGCGCCGGGCCGGAAGTCGTCGTCGAGCTTCTTGCCGTTGACGTAGAGATCGATCGCGCCGGCGTCGCCGAGGACGAGGTTGATCTTCTCGCTGTCCTGGAAGGTCTTGGAGTCGCCCTTCTTGAGCAGACCGTCGAAGAGCAGCCGGCCGTTGTGGTCCTTGGCGGCGACCCAGCTGCGGCCGTCGGTGGCGCTGACCTGGACGGTCACCTTGTCCTGGGGGGCCGCGGCGATGGCGCTGTCCGAGGGTTCCGGCTTCTCGTCGACGGGCTTGTCGGTCTTCGTCGTGGGTGAGGCGGTCTTGCCGGTCGCGGGGGTGGCGCCGTCGGCGACCTGCTCCTTGGACCCGTCGTCGTCGCCGCCCGTGAACGCGGTGAAGCCGACGAAGCCGACCACCGCGACGATCGCGGCGACCATGGCCGCGGTCCAGTTCGGCCCGCGCCGCTCGGGGCGGATTCGTTCCGCCTCGAACAGGGGCGCGGCCGGGGTCGGTGCCGGCCGGCCGCCGTGGGTGTCGTCGTACCGCTCGATCAGCGGGGCGGGGTCGAGGTGGACGGCCCTGGCCAGGGTCCGGATGTGCCCGCGGGCGTAGACGTCCCCGCCGCAGGGGGCGAAGTCGTCCGACTCGATGGCGTGGATGATGACGATGCGGACCCGGGTGGCGGAACTGACGTCATCGACGGTCAGCCCGGCCGCGATACGGGCCTGCATCAGGGCGCGGCCGATGGAGAAGGGGGCTTCCTCGGACGGGTCTTCGAACGGACGCTCGTCTTCAGGGGAGTTGCCGATGGACACGGGGGCGCCTTTCGAGCGTGTAGCCACCTGTGCTGGAGGTTCAGTCTAGGGGGGGTGCCAAAGGGAGGGGCAACCGGGCGGTACGACTTTGTACGCCATCGGTATGGCCGGTCACACCGATGACGGGCCGGTTACGACCCCGGCGGGGAGCCGCACCTGTCCTCTCGCTCAACTGGACGTATGCCAAAGGGAAACGGTTGCCCACTGCTCTCTAACGGGTGAGTCACGGCCGGCCTCCACTTCCCTGACTGACGTCTACCCCCCAGAGTCCCCCCGGATCACGGCGAGCACGCCGTCCAACTCGTCCGGCTTCACGAGAACGTCACGCGCCTTGGAACCCTCGCTTGGCCCGACGATGTTCCGCGACTCCATGAGGTCCATCAGCCGTCCGGCCTTGGCGAAGCCGACGCGCAGCTTGCGCTGGAGCATGGACGTCGATCCGAACTGGGTCGAGACGACCAGCTCGGCCGCCTGGCACAGCAGGTCGAGGTCGTCGCCGATGTCCTCGTCGATCTCCTTCTTCTGCTTGGTGCCCACCGTGACGTCGTCCCGGAAGACCGGCGCCATCTGGTCCTTGCAGTGCTGCACGACGGCCGCGACCTCGGCCTCGGTCACGAAGGCGCCCTGCATACGGGTCGGCTTGTTCGCGCCCATCGGCAGGAACAGCCCGTCGCCCTTGCCGATCAGTTTCTCGGCGCCCGGCTGGTCGAGGATGACGCGCGAGTCGGCGAGCGAGGAGGTGGCGAAGGCGAGCCGCGAGGGCACGTTCGCCTTGATCAGGCCGGTGACGACGTCGACCGACGGGCGCTGGGTGGCGAGCACCAGGTGGATGCCGGCCGCGCGCGCGAGCTGCGTGATGCGCACGATGGAGTCCTCGACGTCACGCGGCGCGACCATCATCAGGTCGGCGAGCTCGTCGACGATCACCAGCAGGTACGGATACGCCTGGAGCTCACGCTCACTGCCCTCGGGCGGCTTGACGGTGCCCTCGCGCACCGCGCGGTTGAAGTCGTCGATGTGCCGGTAGCCGTACGCGGCGAGGTCGTCGTAACGCAGGTCCATCTCGCGTACGACCCACTGGAGCGCCTCGGCGGCCCGCTTGGGGTTGGTGATGATCGGCGTGATGAGGTGCGGGATGCCCTCGTAGGCGGTGAGCTCGACGCGCTTGGGGTCGACCAGGATCATCCGGACGTCCTCGGGGGTCGCCCGGATCATGACCGAGGTGATCAGGCAGTTGATGCAGGACGACTTGCCGGAGCCGGTGGCGCCGGCGACCAGCATGTGCGGCATCTTGGCCAGCGAGTGCATGACATAGCCGCCCTCGACGTCCTTGCCGAAGGCGACCAGCATCGGGTCGTCGTCCTCGGCGGACTCGGCGAGCCGCAGCACGTCGCCGAGGTTGACCATCTCCCGGTCGGTGTTCGGGATCTCGATGCCGACCGCGGACTTGCCGGGGATCGGGCTGATGATCCGCACGTCGGGGCTGGCGACGGCGTACGCGATGTTCTTCGCGAGCGCGGTGATCCGCTCGACCTTCACGGCGGGGCCGAGCTCGACCTCGTAGCGGGTGACCGTCGGCCCGCGTGTGAAGCCGGTGACGGCGGCGTCGACCTTGAACTCGGTGAAGACGTTCGTCAGCGAGGCGACGACCGCGTCGTTGGCAGCACTGCGCACCTTGCCGGGGCCGCCGCGCTCCAGGAGGTCGAGCGAGGGCAGCGAGTAGGTGATGTCGCCGGACAGCTGGAGCTGCTCCGCGCGCGGCGGCAGCTCGCGCGTCTCCTGCGGGGCCGACTTGGTCAGGTCGGGGACCGCTCCCCCACCCGTCTTGAGCTTCTCCTGCTTGGGCCGGGCGGCCGGTGCCGGAACGGGCGTCGGCGTGGTCGGCTCCCCGTCGCCGCCGCTCACCCCCTGGGTGAGGTCGGCGACGATCCGCGAAGGCGGCATGCCGTGCAGGACGGCGCCGTCGAGGTCGGCCGCGGCAGCCGCGGCGATGTCCACGGCGTCCATCCGCCGGTCCATGGACGGCTGCGGTACCGCGGAGCGCCTGGGGCGGCCGCGCCGCCGGGAGAGCGCCTCCTGCTCGGCGTCCCCGGGGTCGTACGCCTGGACGGCCCCCGAGCGCCGTCGGGGGCGCCCGGGCAGCGCCTCGCGCCACTGCTCGTCGTAGCGCGCGTCGTCGTCGAGGTCGTCGTACTCGTCCGCCGCCGGGTCGTGCAGCACACCCAGCCGTACCCCGAGCTGCCGCAGCCGCTGCGGGATGGCGTTGACCGGGGTCGCCGTGACGACCAGCAGCCCGAAGACCGTGAGCAGCACCAGCAGCGGTACGGCGAGAACCTCGCCCATGGTGTACGTCAGCGGGGTCGCCGCACCCCAGCCGATGAGTCCGCCCGCGTCCCTTATCGCCTGCATGCCGTCGCTGCGGGCGGGCGCGCCGCAGGCGATGTGGACCTGGCCGAGCACACCGATGACGAGCGCCGACAGGCCGATCACGATACGGCCGTTGGCCTCGGGCTTCTCGGGGTGCCGGACGAAGCGCACGGCGATGACCGCCAGCAGGATCGGCACCAGCAGGTCGAGCCGCCCGAAGGAGCCGGTCACCAGGATCTCGACGAGGTCGCCGACAGGGCCGCGCAGATCGGCCCAGGTCCCGGCGGCGACGATCAGCGCGAGGCCGAACAGCAGCAGCGCGACGCCGTCCTTGCGGTGTGCCGGGTCGAGGTTCTTCGCGCCGTTCCCTATGCCGCGGAACACGGCGCCGACGGCGTGCGCCAGTCCGAGCCAGATGGCGCGCACCAGCCGGTAGACGCCACCCGTGGGACTCGGGGCCGGCGCGGGCACGGGTTTCTTGGCGGCGGCTTTCCTGGCGGGCGCCTTCTTCGCGGGGGCCTTTTTGGCGGCGGCCCTCTTCGCCGGAGCCTTCGCGGGAGCAGCCGCCTTCTTGGCGGGCTGCTTCTTGGCTGCGGACGGACGTGAGGCCATGGGTGTGAGGTTACCGGTGGAGACCACAGCGGACACGTGTGCCCACTGCTTCACCCGTTCGTGTCGCTCTCCCGAAGGCGCGGAACTGACACGTCCGCCTTCGGTGGAAGTGGAACTGACGCGCCCTCATGCACAACTCGATGCGTCGCACGCGTCAGTTCCGTTCAGTTCGGCGACGGCACCGCGGCCGGGCCGCTGCCGGTTCCCGGCTCCAGGGCGTCCAGCGCCCGGCGCAGACCGGTGAGTTTGCGCTCCAGGTGCGCCGCCGTGGCCACCGCCGCCGCGTCCGCGGACTCGTCGTCCAACTGCTTGGACAGCGCCTCAGCCTGCTCCTCGACGGCAGCGAGCCGCGCGGAGAGCTCGGCGAGCAGCCCCGCCGACTCCTTGACGCCACCGCCCGTGGAAGCCTTGCCGCCGCCACCCTCCAACTGCAACCGCAACAGCGCCGCCTGCTCGCGCAGCTGGCAGTTCTTCATGTAGAGCTCGACGAACACCGAGACCTTCGCGCGCAGCACCCACGGATCGAACGGCTTGGAGATGTAGTCCACCGCGCCCGCCGCGTACCCGCGGAAGGTGTGGTGCGGCCCGTGATTGATCGCGGTGAGGAAGATGATCGGGATGTCCCTGGTCCGCTCCCGCCGCTTGATGTGCGCGGCCGTCTCGAAGCCGTCCATTCCCGGCATCTGAACGTCCAGCAGAATGACCGCGAAGTCGTCCGTCAGCAGTGCTTTCAGCGCCTCTTCCCCGGACGATGCCCGCACCAGCGTCTGATCGAGCGCAGAGAGGATCGCCTCCAGCGCCAGCAGATTCTCCGGCCGGTCATCGACCAGGAGGATCTTGGCCTTCTGCACCATGGCCCGCCCTCCTCGCCCCGGCAGTGCACCGGGCGCCGCCCCTGGGGACGACTCCTTTGCGCCGCCCTTCCTTGTGCCGGTCATGGTAGCCGCACCCCGACCTTCGCCACACCCTGTCACCGTGATGTCACTGTGCACGTAGCAGGAACGCAGCAGGAGACCAGAAGGTTCCCCGAATTCCGCCCCGCTACACGACAACGGACACCCTGAGTCAGCAACTCCGGGCGCCACCCGAAGGTTCCCGTCACGCCGAAGGTTCCTGACACGCCGCAGGTCCCCTCACTCGTCCCGCATCCACTGCCGCATCACCGACAGCAGGTGATCGGGGTCGACCGGCTTCGTCACGTAGTCGGAGGCACCCGACTCGATCGCCTTCTCCCGGTCGCCCTTCATCGCCTTCGCGGTCAGCGCGATGATCGGCAGCCCGGAGAACTGCGGCATCCTGCGGATGGCCGTGGTCGTCGCGTAGCCGTCCATCTCGGGCATCATGATGTCCATCAGGACGACCGCCACGTCGTCGTGCTGCTCCAGGACCTCGATGCCCTCACGGCCGTTCTCCGCGTACAGCACCGACAGGCCGTGCTGTTCCAGGACGCTGGTCAGCGCGAACACATTGCGGATGTCGTCGTCGACGATCAGCACCTTCTCACCACCGAACCGGATGCCCTCGCGCGCGGGCGCCCCAGCCTCCTGCACGCGGGCCGGCCACTGCTCAGGCCGCCCCACCTGCTCGCCGCCGCTCACCAGGCGGCGCCGGCGCCGGAAGAGAGCCGCCGGCCCGTTCTGCGCGTCCTGGTACGACCGCACCTCGGCCGGCATCTCGATCTCCGCGTCGGACAGCTCCGACAGCTCGCGCGCCCCGTTCTCCGAAGCCACCAGGTCACCGGCCTCCAGGGCGGGCACGACCTGCTGGTAGCCCTGCGGCGGCAGTTCGCTCGGGTGCAGCGGCAGGTAGAGCGTGAACGTCGAGCCACGGCCCGTCTCGCTCTGCGCGTGGATCTCACCGCCGAGCAACTGCGCGATCTCCCGCGAGATCGACAGCCCGAGGCCGGTACCGCCGTACTTACGGCTGGTGGTGCCGTCCGCCTGCTTGAACGCCTCGAAGATCACCCGCATCTTGCTCGCCGCGATCCCGATGCCGGTGTCGGTCACCGAGAACGCGATCAGCGGCGCGTCCGCGTCGGTCAGCGAACCGGCTTCCAGCAACTGCTCCCGGATCGCCACCGGCACCTCCGCCCCGGCCGGCCGGATGACCAGCTCGACCGACCCGGAGTCGGTGAACTTCACCGCGTTGGACAGCAGGTTGCGCAGCACCTGGAGCAGCCGCTGCTCGTCGGTGTGCAGCGTGGCCGGCAACTCCGGCGACACCCGCACGGACAGGTCGAGGCCCTTCTCCGCGGTCAGCGGACGGAAGGTGGCCTCCACGTAGTCGACCAGCTGGACGAGCGCGATACGCGTCGGCGAGACGTCCATCTTGCCCGCCTCGACCTTCGACAGGTCGAGGATGTCGTTGATCAGCTGGAGCAGGTCGGACCCGGCGCCGTGGATCGTCTCGGCGAACTCGACCTGCTTCGGCGTCAGGTTGGTGTCCGCGTTGTCGGCGAGCAGCTTGGCCAGGATCAGCAGCGAGTTGAGCGGTGTGCGCAGCTCGTGCGACATGTTGGCGAGGAACTCGCTCTTGTACCGCATCGACACCGCGAGTTGCTCGGCGCGCTCCTCAAGGACCTGCCGCGCCTCCTCGATCTCGGTGTTCTTCACCTCGATGTCGCGGTTCTGCTGGGCCAGCAGCTCGGCCTTCTCCTCCAGTTCGGCGTTGGACGCCTGAAGGGCCTTCTGCCGCTGCTCCAACTCGGCCGACCGCTCCCGCAGTTGCTCGGTCAGCTCCTGCGACTGCTTCAGCAGCTGCTCCGTCTTGGTGTTGACGGAGATCGTGTTGACGCTGGTCGCGATCATCTCGGCGAGCTGGTTCAGGAAGTCCTTCTGGATCTGCGTGAACGGCGTGAACGACGCCAGCTCGATCACCCCGAGCACCTGGCCCTCGAACAGCACCGGCAACACGATCACCTGCGCGGGCGGCGCCTCGCCGAGCCCCGAGGAGATCTTCAGATAGCCGGTCGGGGCGTTCGCGACGAGAATCGTCCGCTTCTCCTCGGCCGCCGTCCCGACCAGCGCCTCACCGGGCCGGAACGACGTCGGCATGGAGCCCATCGAGTAGCCGTACGAACCCAGCATCCGCAACTCGTACAGGTCCGCGTCGCCTTCGGCCGGCGGCATCGCCAGGAAGAACGCGCCGTGCTGCGCGGCCACCAGAGGCGGCAGCTCGCTCATGATCAGCGAGGCCACGTCCTGGAGGTCGCGCCGGCCCTGCATCAGGGCGGAGACGCGCGCGAGGTTGCCCTTGAGCCAGTCCTGCTCCTTGTTGGCGATCGTGGTGTCGCGCAGGTTGGCGATCATCTTGTTGATGTAGTCCTGAAGTTCCTGGATCTCCCCGGACGCGTCCACGTCGATCTTCAGGTTCAGGTCACCGCGGGTCACCGCGGTCGCCACGCGCGCGATGGCACGCACCTGCCGGGTCAGGTTCCCGGCCATCTCGTTCACGGACTCGGTCAGGTCGCGCCAGGTGCCGTCGACGTCACGCACGCGTGCCTGACCGCCCAGCTGCCCCTCGGTACCCACCTCGCGGGCGACCCGGGTGACCTCCTCGGCGAACGACGACAGCTGGTCGACCATCGTGTTGATGGTCGTCTTCAGCTCGAGGATCTCCCCGCGCGCGTCGATGTCGATCTTCTTCGTCAGGTCACCCTTGGCGATGGCCGTCGTGACCATGGCGATGTTGCGCACCTGACCGGTCAGGTTGGACGCCATGCCGTTCACCGAGTCGGTGAGGTCCTTCCACGTGCCCGCCACACCCGGCACGTGCGCCTGACCGCCCAGGATGCCGTCCGTGCCCACCTCGCGGGCCACCTTGGTGACCTGCTCGGCGAACGAGCTCAGCGTCTTCACCATGGTGTTGAAGGTGTCGGCGAGCTGCTGGACCTCACCGCGCGCCTCGATCGTCACCTGCCGCGTCAGGTCGCCGTTGGCGACGGCCGCCGCGACCTGGGAGATGTTGCGCACCTGCATGGTCAGGTTCTTGGCCATCAGGTTGACGTTGCCGCTGAGGTCCTTCCAGATGCCCGTGACGCCCGGCACGTGCGCCTGGCCGCCCAGGATGCCCTCGGTGCCCACCTCGCGGGCCACCCGGGTCACCTGCTCGGCGAACGACGACAGCTGGTCCACCATCGTGTTGACGGTGGTGACGAGCTCCAGGATCTCGCCCTTGGCGTCGACCGTGATCTTCTTCGACAGGTCGCCCTTGGCGACCGCGGTCGTGACCTCGGCGATCTGACGCACCTGGATCGTCAGGTTGTTCGCCATGAAGTTCACCGACTGGGTGAGGTCCTTCCAGGTGCCGGAGACACCCTGCACCTCGGCCTGTCCGCCGAGCTGCCCCTCCGTACCCACCTCACGGGCCACACGCGTGACCTCCTGGGCGAACGACGACAGCTGGTCGACCATCGTGTTCAGGGTGTTCTTCAGCTCGAGGATCTCCCCGCGCGCGTCCACGGTGATCTTCTGCGAGAGGTCACCACGGGCCACCGCGGTGGCGACCTGGGCGATGTTGCGCACCTGAGCGGTGAGGTTGCCGGCCATGCCGTTCACCGAGTCCGTCAGGTCCCGCCACACACCGGCCACGCCGGGCACCTGCGCCTGCCCGCCCAGCCGGCCCTCGGTACCCACGTCCCGCGCCACCCGGGTCACCTGGTCGGCGAAGGCGGAGAGCTGGTCGACCATCGTGTTGATGGTGTTCTTCAGCTCGAGGATCTCCCCGCGCGCGTCGACGTCGATCTTCTGCGACAGGTCACCACGGGCCACGGCCGTCGTCACCTGCGCGATGTTGCGCACCTGGGAGGTCAGGTTCCCGGCCATCGAGTTGACGGAGTCCGTCAACTCCTTCCAGGTGCCGGACACACCGTCCACCCGGGCCTGCCCGCCCAGCCGGCCCTCGGTGCCCACGTCCCGGGCCATCCGGGTCACCTGGTCGGCGAACGACGACAGCTGGTCCACCATCGTGTTCACGGTGTTCTTCAGCTGGGCCATCTCGCCGGAGACGTCCACCGTGACCTTCTGCGACAGATCGCCGTTGGCCACGGCCGTGGTGACCTGCGCGATGTTCCTCACCTGTCCGGTGAGATTCCGGAACGCCGTGTTGACGGAGTCCGTCAGGTCCTTCCATGTACCGGCCGCGCCCGACACCTGCGCCTGACCGCCCAGTTCACCCTCGACCCCGATCTCCCGCGCCACGCGGGTCACCTCGGCGCCGAAGGCCGACAGCTGGTCGACCATCCCGTTGACGGTGTTCTTCAGCTCCAGCATCTCGCCGGCCACGTCCACCGTGACCTTCTGCGACAGATCTCCGCTGGCCACAGCCGTGGTCACGGCGGCGATGTCCCTCACCTGCGTGGTGAGATTCCTGAAGACGGTGTTGACGGAGTCCGTCAGGTCCTTCCAGGTGCCCGCCGCGCCCGGCACGTTCGCCTGACCGCCCAGCTGCCCCGCGGCCCCCACCTCGTTGGCCACGCGCGTGACCTCGTCGGCGAAGGTCCGCAGCGTCTCGGTCATCTGGTTGATCGTGTCCGCGAGCTGCGCGACCTCACCGCGCGCCGACACCGTCACCTTCTGCGACAGGTCACCGTTGGCGACCGCCGTCGTCACCTCCGCGATCCCGCGCACCTGGGCCGTCAGGTTCCCGGCCATGGTGTTCACCGAATCGGTGAGCTCCTTCCACACCCCGTCCACGCCGGACACCTGCGCCTGACCGCCCAGGATGCCCTCGGTACCCACCTCACGGGCCACCCGCGTCACCTCGGACGAGAACGCGGAGAGCTGATCCACCATCGTGTTGACGGTGTTCTTCAGCTCGAGCATCTCGCCCTCGACGTGAACCGTCACCTTCCGGGACAGATCACCCTTGGCCACGGCCGTCGTCACCAGCGCGATGTCCCGCACCTGCGCCGTCAGCCGGTACGCCATCGTGTTGACGGACTCCGTCAGGTCCTTCCACGAACCAGACATACCGCGCACCTGGGCCTGACCGCCCAGCTTGCCCTCGGTCCCCACCTCACTGGCCACCCGCGTGACCTCGTCGGTGAACGTGGAGAGCTGGTCCACGAGGTTGTTGACCGTCCGCCCCACCTTCAGGAACTCACCGCGCAGCGGATGCCCGGCCCCCTCCGGCGTGTGCGTCCTGAGCTCCATCCGCGGCGACAGATCACCCTCGGCGACCGCCGACAGCACCCGCCCGACCTCGGAAACAGGCCGTACGAGGTCGTCGACCAGCGCGTTCGAGTTGTCGACGGCCGTCGCCCAGGATCCCTCGCAGGCGCCCGTCTCCAGGCGCTCGGTGAGCTTTCCCTCACGTCCCACCATGCGCCGGACCCGCGACAGCTCGCCCGTGAGATGCAGATTCCGGTCCGCGACCTCGTTGAACACGGCCGCGATCTCCGACATCACGCCGTCGCCGGACACCGTGAGCCGCTTGCGGAAATTACCGTCCCGCATGGAGCCGAGGGCCCCCAGCAGCCGGTTCAGGGCCGCCGTGTCCACGACGGTCGTCCCACCACCTGGTGTACGCGGCCTGCTCAGAGACTGTCCGCCTTTCGCGCGCGCCTTAGTGCCCCGCGTCGCTGCGCCAGACTCCACTTGTCCCTCCCGCAGGGGTCGACCGTTACCGCTGTGCCTGGGTGCTACTGCTCGCCATACCTGTTGCCACTCGGATTCCGCCCGATGTAATCAGGCGGACCCGGGGGGCTGCTGCCCCCTGTACTCAGAAGACACCCAGTCTGCCCGGACCTTCACAAGAAGCCTGCCCAGTGTTTCACCCTTGCCGAACCAGGCCATAACAGTTCGGCAGCTTCGCACATCGTCCGCACACCCTCGGGCGGAAACACTGGCGACCGGCATCCGTACGGACCGGGAAGGTAAGTAACCTTGCACGAGGCTGTCCAGCCACGCCGGTCCGACCGGCCTGGGCGGTGGCACGAGCACGAGCGGGCATCGGAGGGGCGGCCGCACACATGACCACCGGACTGATCCCGGGGGGACAGACCCCGGACCCCCGGGCTTCCAGCACGCGCCCGCCCCACCAGCGAGGCGACCTGACCGGCCAGGGAGCCCTGCACGTCGACGACCGGCCGAGGAGTCCAGTGATCACCGCGCGCGCGGCTGCCAGCTTCGAGCCCGTCGGGAGATCGGTGGCGACCGCCCGCTCCTTCGTCCGCGACACCCTCCAGGGCTGGGGCTTCGCCGACATCATCGACGACGCCGTGGTCCTCACCAGCGAACTGGTGACCAACGCGGTCGTCCATGCGGGGACTCACGCCGACGTCCTGTGTCTGCGCAGCGCCGACGGCGTACGCATCGAGGTGTCCGACCGGTATCCCGAACGTGAGATTCCCCTCCAGGGCTCTCTCGCCACCATGGGCAGCCCGGACCGCGAAGGCGGCCGCGGCCTCCAGCTGTGCGCGGCCATCGCCGGCCGCTGGGGCGTCGAGTACACCCCCACCCACAAGCAGGTCTGGTTCCAGCTCGACCTCCCCGACCGCCCGGTCGGCACCCGCACGGCCGGCCCCTCCCTCCCGGCCGACCTCCTCCCGCTCGCCGACAGCCGGGTGCGCGTGGCGGTCGTCCAGATCGACCGCACGGGCGCCATCTCGGCCTGGAACGAGGACGCCGAGGAGCTCTTCGGTTACTCGGCCGACCAGGTCACCGGCAAACCCCTCACCGACCTCGCCGCCTGGCCGCACACACCCGGCACCAGCACCGGCATCGTCGAAGCCCTCCAGCTCTCCCGCTGGGAGGGCAGCTACGGCATCCGCGGCGCCAGCGGCCGTGTCACACCCGTGTACGCCTCCCACCTCCGCGTCCGCGACACCGACGGCGAGCCCTCCACGGTCTGCCTTCTCGTCCGCGACCACGAACGCGCGGTCCTCCAGACCCCGTCGCGCGGCCCGGCCACCGACCCGGCCACCACATCGGACGGCCAGAACACCGATCCCTTCGAGGTGTTCATCGGCTCCCCCGCCCCGGACGACCTCGACGGTCTCCTCCAGCGCACCGTCGAGCGCGCCCGCGACATGCTCGACGGCGACTCCGCCTTCCTCCTCCTGGCGACCGACGACGAGACGGAGCTGGAGGTCCGCGCCTCCACGGGCCTGCCTTCCGCCCGCCAGCGCTTCGCGCGCGTGCCCGTCGAGGCGGGCCCCGGCCGCTACGGCTCGGCCCGCATGCCGGCCGTCCACGAGGACCTTCTGGCCGTCCCCGGCGCCGTACCCCTGCTGAACGGCACGGGCATGCGCTCGGTCGTCACGGTCCCGCTGAAGGTCGAGGGCCGCCTGACGGGCTCCCTGGGCGTGGCGGCGGAGGCTTCCGGCCGCTACTCCAACGAGGAGGCGCTGCGCCTCCAGTTCGCGGCCGACCGCATCGCCCTGGCCGTGGAGTCGGCCCGCCTCGGCGAGTTGGAACGCCTGCGCCGAGGCTCTCTCAGCTTCCTCGTCGAGGCCTCCGACCTCCTCGCGGGCACCCTGGACCGCGACCAGACCCTGGCCCTGATGGCCCAGATGACGGTTCCGACCCTGGCCACCTGGTGCGCGGTCTACACGATCGCCGACCAGGCCTCCGACCCCTACCTGTCGTACGTCCTGCACGAGGACGAGGAATTCATCGACGGCATCAAGTCGTTGCTCTCGAAGATCGCACCGCCCGACCCGGTCCCCACCCCTGGCGCCCGGGTCTGGGCGGCCCCGGCCGCCGCCGCGCACGACGCGGCCCTGCGCAGCTCCATGCGCAGCCTCGGCCTGACCGGCGGCCCGACGCACCAGGTGGCGTCCGGCATCGGCCCCACGCTCGCCACCGCCTCGGCGGTGGGCGGCGAGACGGTCGTCCTCCCCCTGGTCGCCCGCAACCGCGTCATCGGCATGCTGACCCTCGGCAAGCCCACCGACGAACACTTCCGCCAGGAGATCCTGGAACTGGCCGAGGACTTGAGCCGCCGAGCGGCCCTCGCCCTCGACAACGCCCGCCTCTACTCGGAGCGCACAGCCATCAGCCAGGCCCTCCAGCGCAGCCTGCTGCCGCCGGAGCTCCCCGAGATCGACGGCGTCGAGGTCGAGGTCATCTACCGCGCGGCCGGCGAGGGCAACGAGGTCGGCGGTGACTTCTACGACGTCTTCCCCATCAGCGACGGCGCGTACGGCTTCGCCATCGGCGACGTCTGCGGCACGGGCCCGAACGCGGCGGCGGTGACCGGCCTGGCCCGCCACGCCCTGCGCCTCCTGGCCCGCGAGGGCCTCAGCGGCCCGGCCGTCCTGGAGCGCCTCAACTCGGCCATCCTCGACGAGGGCGCCCGCAGCCGCTTCCTGACCCTCCTCTACGGAGAGATGCGTCCGCAGGAGGACGGCAGCGCCGAGCTGAAGGTGGTCTGCGCCGGCCACCCGCTCCCCCTGCGCCTACGCCAGGACGGCACCGTCGAGGCGGCCGCCGAGCCGCAGCCGCTGCTGGGCGTCATGGAGGACCTGGAGCTCTACGAGCAGACGGTCACCCTCGATCCGGGCGACGTCCTGCTCTGCGTCACGGACGGCGTCACCGAGCGCCGTGAGGGCACCCGCATGCTGGGCGACGACGGTCTCGCCGACGTCCTCACCACCTGCACGGGTCTCACCGCAGGCGCGGTCGCGGCCCGCATCATGCGCGCGGTGGAACGCTTCGCGTCCGACGCCCCTTCCGACGACATGGCGATCCTGGCGATGCGAGTGGCGTGAGGAAAAGGCAGGACAGGACATGAAGAAAGCCCCCGCCCGAAAGGGCGGGGGCTTCTTTGTGGAGCCCTCTAACGGAATCGAACCGTTGACCTTCTCCTTACCATGGAGACGCTCTACCGACTGAGCTAAGAGGGCCGGTCGCTTTTCGAGGTTTCCCTCGCGGCGACAGAACAGATCGTACCCCGAACTGGCCGGTGTTCCCAAACTCGTTCAGAAGGCGGGTTGAAGCAGTCCGCCGAGTGCGTTGCAGGCGGACACGATCCGCTGCATGTCCCGCTTCGTCAACGAGGCGTCCACCGGCAGCGCGAGGGTCTCGTCCGCCGCGAGCTCGGTCTCGGGCAGCGACACACACCGGCGGAACTCGGGCAGCCGGTGCAACGGAGTCTTCACCGGCACTCGGCACTCGACTCCCTTCCCCCGCAAGGCCCGCGCGAAGGCGTCCCGGTCGGGCCGACCGTTCCCCGGCACCCGTACGACGTACTGCTGATACGTGTGTCCGTCCCCGCCGTCCGGCATCCGCACCCCGCGCAACCGCCCGTCCAGGTAAGCCGCCCGCTCCCGACGCTGCGCGATCTCGTCGTACGGCGCCTCGGACTCCCCCTGTTCCAACACCAGCAGCCCGTGCCGCTGCCCCACTCCGTGCAACCGCCCGACATCCGCCGGCCGACCGAAGCGATGCACGACAACAACCGCCGCGGTGCGCGGAGTTACGACCGCTTCGACGGCGGCCGGGTCCAGGCAGTACGTCACCGGATCGACATCGGCGAACACCGGAAGCGCCCCCGCCAGGGCGACTGCTCCGGCGACTTCCACGTTTCCGAAGGCCGACACGATGACCTCGTCACCGAGTCCGACGCCTGCGGCCCTGAGCATTGCAGCAGTACCCATGCCGTGGATGCTGGAGGCGGAACATGAACTTCAAGTGGCCGAAAACAAAAAAGGGTTGGTCCCTGAACCGAAGTTCAGAGACCAACCCTTTGAATGATTGTTCGGCGGTGTCCTACTCTCCCACAGGGTCCCCCCTGCAGTACCATCGGCGCTGTAAGGCTTAGCTTCCGGGTTCGGAATGTAACCGGGCGTTTCCCTCACGCTATGACCACCGAAACACTATGAAACTGTCCAGCCGCACCATGCCGTGACCATGGCATGGGGCCGTTCGTGGTTTCAGAACCAACACAGTGGACGCGAGCAACTGAGGACAAGCCCTCGGCCTATTAGTACCAGTCAGCTTCACCCATTACTGGGCTTCCACATCCGGCCTATCAACCCAGTCGTCTACTGGGAGCCTTAACCCCTCAAGGGGGTGGGAATACTCATCTCGAAGCAGGCTTCCCGCTTAGATGCTTTCAGCGGTTATCCCTCCCGAACGTAGCCAACCAGCCATGCCCTTGGCAGAACAACTGGCACACCAGAGGTTCGTCCGTCCCGGTCCTCTCGTACTAGGGACAGCCCTTCTCAATATTCCTGCGCGCGCAGCGGATAGGGACCGAACTGTCTCACGACGTTCTAAACCCAGCTCGCGTACCGCTTTAATGGGCGAACAGCCCAACCCTTGGGACCGACTCCAGCCCCAGGATGCGACGAGCCGACATCGAGGTGCCAAACCATCCCGTCGATATGGACTCTTGGGGAAGATCAGCCTGTTATCCCCGGGGTACCTTTTATCCGTTGAGCGACGGCGCTTCCACAAGCCACCGCCGGATCACTAGTCCCGACTTTCGTCCCTGCTCGACCCGTCGGTCTCACAGTCAAGCTCCCTTGTGCACTTACACTCAACACCTGATTGCCAACCAGGCTGAGGGAACCTTTGGGCGCCTCCGTTACTCTTTAGGAGGCAACCGCCCCAGTTAAACTACCCATCAGACACTGTCCCTGATCCGGATCACGGACCCAGGTTAGACATCCAGCACGACCAGAGTGGTATTTCAACGACGACTCCACAACCACTGGCGTGGCCGCTTCAAAGTCTCCCACCTATCCTACACAAGCCGAACCGAACACCAATATCAAACTGTAGTAAAGGTCCCGGGGTCTTTCCGTCCTGCTGCGCGAAACGAGCATCTTTACTCGTAGTGCAATTTCACCGGGCCTATGGTTGAGACAGTCGAGAAGTCGTTACGCCATTCGTGCAGGTCGGAACTTACCCGACAAGGAATTTCGCTACCTTAGGATGGTTATAGTTACCACCGCCGTTTACTGGCGCTTAAGTTCTCAGCTTCGCCAAGACGAATCTTGACTAACCGGTCCCCTTAACGTTCCAGCACCGGGCAGGCGTCAGTCCGTATACATCGCCTTACGGCTTCGCACGGACCTGTGTTTTTAGTAAACAGTCGCTTCTCGCTGGTCTCTGCGGCCACCCCCAGCTCGAGCAGCAAGTGCTCTCACCAGACGTGGCCCCCCTTCTCCCGAAGTTACGGGGGCATTTTGCCGAGTTCCTTAACCATAGTTCACCCGAACGCCTCGGTATTCTCTACCTGACCACCTGAGTCGGTTTAGGGTACGGGCCGCCATGAAACTCGCTAGAGGCTTTTCTCGACAGCATAGGATCATCCACTTCGCCACAATCGGCTCGGCATCAGGTCTCAGACTATATGAACGGCGGATTTGCCTACCGTTCGTCCTACACCCTTACCCCGGGACAACCACCGCCCGGGATGGACTACCTTCCTGCGTCACCCCATCACTCACCTACTGCAAGTCTGGTTCGCCGGCTCCACCACTTTCCTTTCCCCGAAGGGTCCGGAACGGCTTCACGGACTTAGCATCGCCTGGTTCGATGTTTGACGCTTCACAGCGGGTACCGGAATATCAACCGGTTATCCATCGACTACGCCTGTCGGCCTCGCCTTAGGTCCCGACTTACCCTGGGCAGATCAGCTTGACCCAGGAACCCTTAGTCAATCGGCGCACACGTTTCTCACGTGTGTATCGCTACTCATGCCTGCATTCTCACTCGTGAACCGTCCACAACTACCTTCCGGTGCTGCTTCACCCGGCACACGACGCTCCCCTACCCATCACAGCGGGCGTTGGCCCTATTGCTGCAATGACACGACTTCGGCGGTACGCTTGAGCCCCGCTACATTGTCGGCGCGGAATCACTAGACCAGTGAGCTATTACGCACTCTTTCAAGGGTGGCTGCTTCTAAGCCAACCTCCTGGTTGTCTGTGCGACTCCACATCCTTTCCCACTTAGCGTACGCTTAGGGGCCTTAGTCGATGCTCTGGGCTGTTTCCCTCTCGACCATGGAGCTTATCCCCCACAGTCTCACTGCCGCGCTCTCACTTACCGGCATTCGGAGTTTGGCTAAGGTCAGTAACCCGGTAGGGCCCATCGCCTATCCAGTGCTCTACCTCCGGCAAGAAACACACGACGCTGCACCTAAATGCATTTCGGGGAGAACCAGCTATCACGGAGTTTGATTGGCCTTTCACCCCTAACCACAGGTCATCCCCCAGGTTTTCAACCCTGGTGGGTTCGGTCCTCCACGAAGTCTTACCTCCGCTTCAACCTGCCCATGGCTAGATCACTCCGCTTCGGGTCTTGAGCGTGCTACTGAAACGCCCTATTCGGACTCGCTTTCGCTACGGCTACCCCACTCGGGTTAACCTCGCAACACACCGCAAACTCGCAGGCTCATTCTTCAAAAGGCACGCAGTCACGAGACGAAGAGCAAGCTCTCCGTCCGACGCTCCCACGGCTTGTAGGCACACGGTTTCAGGTACTATTTCACTCCGCTCCCGCGGTACTTTTCACCATTCCCTCACGGTACTATCCGCTATCGGTCACCAGGGAATATTTAGGCTTAGCGGGTGGTCCCGCCAGATTCACACGGGATTTCTCGGGCCCCGTGCTACTTGGGTGTCTCTCAAACGAGCCGCTGATGTTTCGACTACGGGGGTCTTACCCTCTACGCCGGACCTTTCGCATGTCCTTCGCCTACATCAACGGTTTCTGACTCGTCTCACAGCCGGCAGACTGTGAAAGAGAGATCCCACAACCCCGTACACGCAACCCCTGCCGGGTCTCACACGTATACGGTTTGGCCTCATCCGGTTTCGCTCGCCACTACTCCCGGAATCACGGTTGTTTTCTCTTCCTGCGGGTACTGAGATGTTTCACTTCCCCGCGTTCCCTCCACACTGCCTATGTGTTCAGCAGCGGGTGACAGCCCATGACGACTGCCGGGTTTCCCCATTCGGAAACCCCCGGATCAAAGCCTGGTTGACGACTCCCCGGGGACTATCGTGGCCTCCCACGTCCTTCATCGGTTCCTGGTGCCAAGGCATCCACCGTGCGCCCTTAAAAACTTGGCCACAGATGCTCGCGTCCACTGTGCAGTTCTCAAACAACGACCAGCCACCCATCACCCCGAAACCCTACGGTTTCGAGTGCACTGGGGCCGGCACTGAAGGCAGCCATACGGCCATACCCTCAGACACCCAACAGCGTGCCCGGCCAGCTCCCGTCCGAAGATCATGCTTTCCACGCCCTTACGAGCAGTACTTGCAGCCTCCGACCCGGAAACCCGGCCGAATAATCAACGTTCCACCCATGAGCAACCAGCATCGGACGTACGCCGATGTACTGGCCTCTGACCGAGCGAACTCGGTAAGAAGTGCTCCTTAGAAAGGAGGTGATCCAGCCGCACCTTCCGGTACGGCTACCTTGTTACGACTTCGTCCCAATCGCCAGTCCCACCTTCGACAGCTCCCTCCCACAAGGGGTTGGGCCACCGGCTTCGGGTGTTACCGACTTTCGTGACGTGACGGGCGGTGTGTACAAGGCCCGGGAACGTATTCACCGCAGCAATGCTGATCTGCGATTACTAGCAACTCCGACTTCATGGGGTCGAGTTGCAGACCCCAATCCGAACTGAGACCGGCTTTTTGAGATTCGCTCCACCTCACGGTTTCGCAGCTCTTTGTACCGGCCATTGTAGCACGTGTGCAGCCCAAGACATAAGGGGCATGATGACTTGACGTCGTCCCCACCTTCCTCCGAGTTGACCCCGGCAGTCTCCTGTGAGTCCCCATCACCCCGAAGGGCATGCTGGCAACACAGAACAAGGGTTGCGCTCGTTGCGGGACTTAACCCAACATCTCACGACACGAGCTGACGACAGCCATGCACCACCTGTACACCGACCACAAGGGGGGCACTATCTCTAATGCTTTCCGGTGTATGTCAAGCCTTGGTAAGGTTCTTCGCGTTGCGTCGAATTAAGCCACATGCTCCGCTGCTTGTGCGGGCCCCCGTCAATTCCTTTGAGTTTTAGCCTTGCGGCCGTACTCCCCAGGCGGGGAACTTAATGCGTTAGCTGCGGCACCGACGACGTGGAATGTCGCCAACACCTAGTTCCCACCGTTTACGGCGTGGACTACCAGGGTATCTAATCCTGTTCGCTCCCCACGCTTTCGCTCCTCAGCGTCAGTAATGGCCCAGAGATCCGCCTTCGCCACCGGTGTTCCTCCTGATATCTGCGCATTTCACCGCTACACCAGGAATTCCGATCTCCCCTACCACACTCTAGTCTGCCCGTATCGAATGCAGACCCGGGGTTAAGCCCCGGGCTTTCACATCCGACGTGACAGACCGCCTACGAGCTCTTTACGCCCAATAATTCCGGACAACGCTTGCGCCCTACGTATTACCGCGGCTGCTGGCACGTAGTTAGCCGGCGCTTCTTCTGCAGGTACCGTCACTTTCGCTTCTTCCCTGCTGAAAGAGGTTTACAACCCGAAGGCCGTCATCCCTCACGCGGCGTCGCTGCATCAGGCTTTCGCCCATTGTGCAATATTCCCCACTGCTGCCTCCCGTAGGAGTCTGGGCCGTGTCTCAGTCCCAGTGTGGCCGGTCGCCCTCTCAGGCCGGCTACCCGTCGTCGCCTTGGTGAGCCATTACCTCACCAACAAGCTGATAGGCCGCGGGCTCATCCTTCACCGCCGGAGCTTTCAACCTCCACCCATGCGAGTGGAAGTGCTATCCGGTATTAGACCCCGTTTCCAGGGCTTGTCCCAGAGTGAAGGGCAGATTGCCCACGTGTTACTCACCCGTTCGCCACTAATCCCCACCGAAGTGGTTCATCGTTCGACTTGCATGTGTTAAGCACGCCGCCAGCGTTCGTCCTGAGCCAGGATCAAACTCTCCGTGAATGTTTACCGGTAATCCGGTCGACACCACGAGAGCGGAACAGCCAGGCGGAATAAGCCCGGCCGTTCACAGCGTCCTCGCTGTGTTTTGTTTCAAAGGAACCTCATCCTCGGCTATCACTGCCGGGGACAGGGTATCAACATATCTGGCGTTGATTTTTGGCACGCTGTTGAGTTCTCAAGGAACGGACGCTTCCTTTGTACTCACCCGAGAGACTCTCTCAGGCTTTCCTCCGGGCGCTTCCCTTCGGTCTTGCGTTTCCGACTCTATCAGATCTTTTCTCGACCCGATTTCCTCGGTGCTTTCCAGGTTCCCGCTTTTGTTTCGCGGTTTCCTTTCCGGCGGTTCCGACTTTATCAGAAGTTCTGAGTCGGTTTTCCCGCCCCCTCCGGATACTGCTCCCGGGGCACGAGGTGTACCGGGTTCCCGTTCAGGCGGAGACGTAAACGTACTGGAGCGGGGCTCCTCGATGCAAATCGAGGAGCCCCGCTCCAGGTTCACGCGTACGAGGAGCCGTACGTCGCTCAGACCTCGACCACGACCGGGAGGATCATCGGCCTGCGGCGGTAGGTGTCGGAGACCCACTTGCCCAGCGTGCGGCGGATGAGCTGCTGGAGCTGGTGGGGCTCGACCACGCCGTCCTGGGCGGAGCGTTCCAGGACCTCGGCGATCTTCGGGGCGACGGCCGAGAAGGCCGAGTCGTCGATGCCCGAACCGCGGGCCTGGATGTGCGGGCCGCCGGTGATCTTGCCGGTGGAGGAGTCCACGACGACGAACACCGAGATGATGCCCTCGTCGCCCAGGATCTTCCGGTCCTTGAGGGCCGGCTCGCCCACGTCGCCGACCGAGAGGCCGTCGACATAGACGTAACCCGCCTGGACCTTGCCGGAGATCTTCGCCTTGCCCTCGACGAGGTCGACGACCACGCCGTCCTCGGCGATCACGATGCGGTCGTGCGGGACGCCGGTCATGGCGCCCAGCTCGGCGTTGGCGCGCAGATGGCGCCATTCGCCGTGGACCGGCATCAGGTTCTTCGGGCGGCAGATGTTGTAGAAGTACAGGAGCTCGCCCGCGGACGCGTGGCCCGAGACGTGCACCTTGGCGTTGCCCTTGTGGACGACGTGCGCGCCCCAGCGGGTCAGGCCGTTGATCACGCGGTAGACCGCGTTCTCGTTGCCGGGGATGAGCGACGACGCCAGGATCACCGTGTCGCCGGGGACGATGCGGATCTGGTGGTCGCGGTTGGCCATGCGCGACAGGGCCGCCATCGGTTCGCCCTGGGAGCCCGTGCAGACCAGGACCACCTCGTGGTCGGGCAGGTCGTCGAGTGTCTTGACGTCCACCACCAGGCCCGGCGGGACCTTCAGATAACCCAGGTCGCGGGCGATACCCATGTTGCGGACCATCGAGCGGCCCACGAAGGCGACGCGGCGACCGTACTCGTGCGCCGTGTCCAGGATCTGCTGGATGCGGTGGATGTGGCTGGCGAAGCTGGCCACGATGATCCGCTTGCGGGCGTTCGCGAAGACCGTGCGCAGGACGTTGGAGATGTCCCGCTCGGGCGCCACGAAACCGGGGACCTCGGCGTTCGTGGAGTCGGAGAGAAGGAGGTCGATGCCCTCCTCGCTCAGACGTGCGAACGCGTGTAGATCCGTGAGACGGCCGTCCAGCGGGAGCTGGTCCATCTTGAAGTCGCCCGTGTGGACCACCATGCCCGCCGGCGTGCGGATGGCGACGGCGAGGGCGTCCGGGATCGAGTGGTTGACGGCGATGAACTCGCAGTCGAAGGGGCCGATGCGCTCACGGTGTCCCTCCGTCACCTCGAGGGTGTACGGGCGGATCCGGTGCTCCTGGAGCTTGGCCTCGATGAATGCGAGGGTCAGCTTGGAGCCGATCAGCGGGATGTCCGGCTTCTCCCGGAGGAGATAGGGGACGGCACCGATGTGGTCCTCGTGACCGTGGGTGAGGACGATGCCCTCGATGTCGTCGAGGCGGTCCCGGATGGACGTGAAGTCCGGCAGGATCAGGTCGATTCCGGGCTGCTCCTCCTCGGGGAAAAGCACGCCGCAGTCGACGATCAGCAGGCGGCCGCCGTACTCGAAGACCGTCATGTTCCGGCCGATTTCGCCGAGACCGCCGAGCGGGGTGACCCTGAGGCCGCCCGCCGGGAGCGGCGGGGGCGGGGCAAGTTCGGGATGCGGATGACTCAAAAGACTCTCCTCAACCACACACGCCACGTACCGGTGGGCACGTGGCGCGCATGACGTTCGTGCAGTAGCAGTTGTCGTTGTGGATTGCAGGCACCGGTGGCCTGCTATTCAGTTGTGAAGTCTGTTGTCAGAGCTGTACCCCGCCCGCCGCAAGATCGATCTTGAGCTGTTCGATCTCTTCCGACGAGCACTCGACCATGGGCGGGCGCAGCGGGCCGGCGGGCAGGCCCAGCAGGGTGAGCGCCGCCTTGGTGGTCATCACGCCCTGGGTACGGAACATGCCCGTGTAGACCGGGAGCAGCTTCTGGTGGATCTCGGTCGCCTTCTGGACGTCCCCGGCGGTGAACGCCTCGACGAGGGCGCGCAGGTCCGGGGTGACCACGTGGCCGACGACGGAGACGAAACCGACCGCGCCCACGGAGAGCAGCGGCAGGTTCAGCATGTCGTCACCGGAGTACCAGGCCAGACCGGAGCGTGCGATGGCCCAGCTCGCGCGGCCCAGGTCGCCCTTGGCGTCCTTGTTGGCGACGATCCGCGGGTGCGCCGCCAGGCGGACCAGGGTCTCGGTGCTGATCGGGACGCCGCTGCGGCCGGGGATGTCGTAGAGCATGACCGGCAGCTCGGCCGCGTCGGCGACGGTGGTGAAGTGCCGGTACAGGCCCTCCTGAGGGGGCTTGTTGTAGTACGGGGTGACGACCAGGAGGCCGTGCGCACCCGCCTTCTCGGCCGCGCGGGCGAGTTCGACACTGTGGTGGGTGTCGTTGGTGCCGACGCCGGCGACGACGTGGGCACGGTCTCCGACGGCCTCCAGGACGGCTCGTACCAGGTCCGATTTCTCCGCGTCACTGGTGGTGGGGGACTCGCCGGTGGTGCCGTTGACGATCAGGCCGTCGTTGCCTGCGTCCACCAGGTGGGTGGCGAGCCGCTGTGCGCCGTCGAGGTCGAGTGCGCCGTCCGCCGTGAAGGGCGTGACCATGGCGGTGAGGACCCGCCCGAAGGGGGTCTGCGGAGTGGAGGTCGGAGCCATGGGTAACACGCTACTCGTTGCTCACCGTGTGGTCTGCCCACGGGGGGTGCGGAAAGTCATGACAAAGATGGAACCCGGCACTGCCTGCTCGGGGGTTCAAGCAGTGCCGGGTCCGTTTGATCAGGCTAGATGAACTTCTCCAAATGCCGCAATACGGACACTTCGCGCGGATGATCCGTACATACGTCTCCGTCGCTCGTCCCCGTCGCGCTGTCAGTCAGGGCGCCACTCGGCCGTTGGCGTTGAAGGCCGCGTACGTGAGAGGCATGAGACCGGCCCACTCGGCCTCCATCTTCTCGCCCACCATCTCGATCTCCCGCTGCGGGAAGGACGGGACCTTCGCCAGCTCGTGCTGGGTGCGCAGGCCGAGGAAGTGCATCAGCGAGCGGGCGTTGCAGGTGGCGTACATCGACGAGAACAGGCCGACCGGGAGGACCGCGCGGGCGACCTCGCGGGCTACGCCGGCGGAGAGCATCTCCTGGTAGGCCTCGTAGGCCCGGAGGTAGGACTCCTCCATGGTGCGGCCGACGAGCTCCTGCTGGGCCTGCGTGCCCTCGGCGAAGACGTACTTGCCGGGACGGCCCTGCTGAACGAGTTTGCGGGACTCTCCGGGGACGTAGAAGACGGGCTGGAGCTCGCGGTAGCGGCCGGACTCCTCGTTGTACGACCAGCCCACGCGGTGGCGCATGAACTCGCGGAAGACGAAGATCGGGGCACTGATGAAGAACGTCATCGAGTTGTGCTCGAAGGGGCTGCCGTGCCGGTCCCGCATGAGGTAGTTGATCAGGCCCTTGGAGCGCTCCGGGTCCTTGCCCAGCTCGTCCAGGGACTGCTCGCCGGCGGTCGAGACGCGGGCGGCGAAGAGCACGTCGGCGTCGGACGCGGTGTGCTTGACCAGTTCGACGGTGACGTCGCTGCGGAAGCCGGGCTTGAGGTCGTCGGCGGGGCTGTCGGTCACTGTGCGGGGGTCCTTCCATCGCGTCTTCGGAGCGGCGCCAACTCTACGGGGGCCGCCGAGCCGGACGTCCACGGGCGTGCCGCGGGATTCGTGCGGGACGTCTGCTGATATGGGGCACGTTTTCGGGCACTCGCTCGTCTGTATCAGTGAAAGCGCCCGATCGAAAGCCCCAGGAGGACGTACCCATCATGTTCCGCCGGCGCGAGCCCGTACCCTTCGCCTTTCTCGCCGAGGCCGACAGGTTCCGTAGCAATGTCACTCCCCCGCCCTCCGAGCACTCGTCCGCCGGTCAGATAGCCGGGCGTTGGCTGTTGGGACTCACCGTCGTGGCCGCGCTGGTGGGCTCCCTGGTCATCGGGATGCCGGCGCTGAGCCTGGACCACTCGGCGGAGACTGGGCAGTCGCAGGCGTCCCAGGGGCACTGACGACATCCGGCCCCCCGATGGTGGTGAGCCGGGACACAGGCGGATAACCTCACCGGGCACAGCCCACGCATGGACGAGTGAGGACCAGCCGTGCCCCTGCCCTTCCTGACGGCCGACCGCGCATTCGAGGCGGCGGACGACGTCGCGTTGCCCTTCGAGGACCGGGAGCGCTGGCGGCGCCCCTACCGGCCCGGACCCTGGCGGGTCGGGGTGGCCGCGTTGGCGCTGCTGCTCGCCTCGTACGTGCTGTTCGCGGCCGTCATCATCGCGTTGACCGGGTCGGCGTCCGAGGCCGGTGCCGTCTTCGGCTGTTCCCTGCTCGTGATCGCCGCCGCCCTGCGGTTGCTGCGTATGGGTGTGTGGGTGAGCGACCGCGGGCTGCGGCACGTGCGGTTCCTCCTCACCCGCACGCTGCCCTGGGAGCGGGTCGTGGCGGTGCGGACCGTGCAGCAGCCGGTGCGCTGGCTGGGGCTGCCGCGGACCGTCCAGGGGCAGGCCCTGACCGTCGGACGGCGGGACCGCCCCGAGGAGGCCACGCAGCTGCTGACCACGCACGGCGCGGACTTCCTGGCCCGTGCCGAGGCGTTCGACCGGGCGGCGGACGCGGTCGAGGCGTGGGCCGCGGAGAACCGGCGCGGCTGATCCCCCGGACACCGGATCCGGCATCCGGTCAGACACGCGAAGGGGCCGGTCCGCCACAGGTGCGGGCCGGCCCCTTCGGCGTACGGCTCAGACGGTCTGCACCGGCTTGCCGTCGTGCAGGCTGATCGCGCGTTGCATCGCCTTGCGGGCCCGCGGGGTGTCCCGGGCGTCGTGGTAGGCGACGGCGAGGCGGAACCAGGTGCGCCAGTCGTCGGGAGCCGCCTCGGTCTCGGCCTTGCGCCGGTCGAAGACCTCGTCGGCGGAGTCGCGGTCGACGCGGCCGCTCGCGGTGCGCTTCAGTTCGTCGACGGGCAGTCCGCCCTCGGCGTCGAGTTCGGCGGCGAGGGCGTTGGCCCGGCGGACGAACTGGGTGTTCTTCCACAGGAACCAGACGCCGATGACCGGCAGGATCAGCACCGCCACGCCGAAGGTGACGGTCAGGAGTGTGCCGGCCTGGATGAGCATGACGCCGCGGCTGCCTACCAGGGCGAAGTAGAAGACCAGGACGGCGGCCGTGACGGCGTACGAGAGCTTGGCGCGCATGTCAGCCTCAGCCGAGGTCGAGGAAGTTTTCCAGGCCGAAGGTGAGGCCCGGAGTCGACACCACCCGGCGGGCGCCCAGCAGGATGCCCGGCATGAAGCTGCTGTGGTGCAGCGAGTCGTGGCGGACCGTGAGGGTCTCGCCCTCGCCGCCCAGCAGCACCTCCTGGTGGGCCAGCAGCCCGCGCAGCCGGACGGCGTGCACCGGGATGCCGTCGACGTTCGCGCCCCGCGCGCCGTCCAGGCCCGTCTCCGTGGCGTCCGGCGCCGGGGCCGTGCCCGCCTCGCGACGGGCCTCGGCGATGAGCTGGGCGGTGCGCGTGGCGGTGCCGGAGGGCGCGTCCACCTTGTTGGGGTGGTGCAGTTCCACGACCTCGACGGACTCGAAGTACGGCGCGGCGATCTGCGCGAACTTCATGGTCAGGACTGCTCCGATGGAGAAGTTGGGCGCGATGAGCACGCCCGTCCCCGGGGACTCGGCCAGCCGGCCCGTCAGGTGCGCGAGGCGCTCCTCGGTCCAGCCGGTCGTGCCCACCACGGCGTGGATGCCGTGCCGTACGCAGTAGTCGAGGTTGTCCATGACCGAGGCGGGCGTGGTCAGTTCGACCACGACCTGGGCGCCGCTCTCGGCCAGCGTCTCGAGCTTGTCGCCCCGGCCGAGGGCGGCCACCAGCTCCATGTCCTCGGCGGCCTCGACCGCCCGTACCGCCTCGGAACCGATCCGGCCCTTGGCGCCGAGGACCGCCACGCGCAGCTTGCTCATCTCTTGTGCTTCCTTACCGAAGTTGCCGAAGGCCTGCCGAAGAGGGTCAGGCGACCGCGTCGTGCAGCCGGGAGGCCTGTTTGTCCTTGAGCGGGCCGATGACCGACAGCGACGGGCGCCGTCCCAGGATGTCGCGGGCCACCGAGCGGACCTCGTCCGGGGTCACCGCCGCTATCCGGGTCAGCATGTCGTCGACCGACATCTGCTCGCCCCAGCACAGCTCGCTCTTGCCGATGCGGTTCATGAGCGCGCCGGTGTCCTCCAGACCGAGGACCGTGGAGCCCCTCAGCTGGCCGATGGCGCGGACGATCTCCTCGTCGGACAGGCCGTGCTCGGCGACCTGGTCGAGTTCGTCCCGGCAGATCTTCAGCACGTCGTGCACCTGGCTCGGGCGGCAGCCCGCGTACACGCCGAAGAGGCCGCAGTCGGCGAAGCCTGAGGTGTACGAGTACACGCTGTAGGCCAGGCCGCGCTTCTCGCGGACCTCCTGGAAGAGGCGGGAGGACATGCCGCCGCCGAGGGCCGTGTTCAGCACGCCGAGCGCCCAGCGCCGGTCGTCCGTGCGGGCCAGACCCGGCATGCCGAGGACGACATGCGCCTGTTCCGTCTTGCGACCGATCAGCTCGACGCGGCCGGCGGAGCGGATCGCGCGCAGGCCGTCGCGCGGGGCGATGGGCGTGGCGTCGGGGTTCTTGAAGGCACCCGCCTTCTCGAAGGCCGCGCGGACCTGGCGTACGACCTTGTTGTGGTCGATGTTGCCGGCGGCCGCGACCACGAGGTGGGTCGGGTCGTAGTGCTTCTTGTAGAAGCGGCGGATGCGGTCGGCGGTGAGGGCGTTGACCGTGTCGACGGTGCCGAGAACCGGGCGGCCGAGGGCGTTGTCGCCGAACATCGTGTGCGCGAACAGGTCGTGCACACAGTCGCCGGGATCGTCCTCGGTCATCGCGATCTCCTCGAGGATCGCGCCGCGCTCGACGTTGACGTCCTCCTCGCGGATGAGGGAGCCCGTGAGCATGTCGCAGACGACGTCGATGGCGAGCGGCAGGTCGGCGTCGAGCACGCGTGCGTAGTAGCACGTGTACTCCTTCGCCGTGAACGCGTTCATCTCGCCGCCGACCGCGTCTATCGCGGACGAGATGTCCAGCGCCGACCTGCGGTTCGTCCCCTTGAAGAGGAGGTGCTCCAGGTAGTGCGTGGCGCCGTTCAGGGACGGCGTCTCGTCGCGGGAACCGACGTGCGCCCAGATGCCGAAGGTGGCGGAGCGGACCGAGGGGAGGGTCTCGGTGACGATGCGCAGACCACCCGGGAGGGTGGTCTTGCGGACGACACCGATGCCGGCCGTGCCCTTGATCAGAGTTTGGGTACGGGCGACGGCCCGCGCCTCCGAAGAGGTGCGGGCCGTCGCCTGGGAGCTACTCGACGTCACTTGTCGGTGTCGTCCTTCGTGTCCTCATCAGCTTCCTCGCCCTCGATCACGGGGATCAGGGAGAGCTTGCCGCGGGAGTCGATCTCGGCGATCTCGACCTGGACCTTGGAGCCCACACCGAGCACGTCCTCGACGTTCTCCACGCGCTTGCCGCCGGCGAGCTTGCGGATCTGCGAGATGTGCAGCAGACCGTCCTTGCCCGGGAGCAGCGACACGAACGCACCGAAGGTGGTGGTCTTGACGACCGTACCCAGGTAGCGCTCGCCGACCTCCGGCATGGTCGGGTTGGCGATGCCGTTGATCGTGGCGCGGGCGGCCTCGGCCTGCGAGCCGACCTGGGCACCGATGTAGATGGTGCCGTCGTCCTCGATCGTGATCTCGGCGCCGGTGTCCTCCTGGATCTGGTTGATCATCTTGCCCTTCGGGCCGATGACCTCACCGATCTTGTCCACGGGGATCTTGACGGTGATGATCCGCGGGGCGTTCGGGGACATCTCGTCCGGCGTGTCGATCGCTTCCATCATCACGTCGAGGATGTGGAGGCGGGCGTCGCGGGCCTGCTTGAGGGCCGCGGCCAGGACGGAGGCCGGGATGCCGTCCAGCTTGGTGTCGAGCTGGAGGGCGGTGACGAACTCCTTGGTGCCGGCGACCTTGAAGTCCATGTCGCCGAAGGCGTCCTCCGCACCGAGGATGTCGGTGAGGGCGACGTAGTGCGTCTCGCCGTTGATCTCCTGGGAGATCAGGCCCATGGCGATACCGGCGACGGGGGCCTTGAGGGGCACACCGGCGTTCAGCAGCGACATGGTGGAGGCGCAGACCGAGCCCATGGACGTCGAGCCGTTGGAGCCGAGGGCCTCGGACACCTGACGGATCGCGTAGGGGAACTCCTCGCGCGTCGGCAGGACCGGCACGATGGCGCGCTCGGCGAGGGCGCCGTGGCCGATCTCGCGGCGCTTGGGGGAGCCCACGCGGCCGGTCTCGCCGACGGAGTACGGCGGGAAGTTGTAGTTGTGCATGTAGCGCTTGCGGGTCACCGGGGAGAGGGTGTCCAGCTGCTGCTCCATCCGGAGCATGTTCAGGGTGGTGACGCCCAGGATCTGGGTCTCGCCACGCTCGAACAGCGCCGAGCCGTGCACGCGCGGGATGGCCTCGACCTCGGCGGCGAGCGTACGGATGTCCGTGACGCCGCGGCCGTCGATGCGCTTCTTCTCCTTGATCACGCGCTCGCGGACCAGCTGCTTGGTGAGCGAGCGGTACGCGGCGGAGATCTCCTTCTCGCGACCCTCGAACTCCGGCAGGAGCTTCTCGGCGGCGAGCACCTTGACGCGGTCCAGCTCGGCCTCGCGGTCCTGCTTGCCCGCGATGGTCAGCGCGGAGGCGAGCTCCGGGCGGACGGCGGCGGACAGCGCCTCCAGGATGTCGTCCTGGTAGTCGAGGAAGACCGGGAACTCGCCGGTCGGCTTCGCGGCCTTGGCGGCGAGGTCGGCCTGGGCCTTGCAGAGCACCTTGATGAAGGGCTTCGCGGCGTCCAGACCGGAGGCGACGACCTCCTCGGTCGGCGCCTCGGCGCCGCCCGCGACCAGCTGGATGGTCTTCTCGGTGGCCTCGGCCTCGACCATCATGATCGCGACGTCGCCGTCCTCCAGGACGCGACCGGCGACGACCATGTCGAAGACTGCGTCCTCGAGCTCGGTGTGCGTCGGGAACGCGACCCACTGGCCGTTGATCAGCGCGACGCGGACGCCGCCGATCGGGCCGGAGAAGGGCAGACCGGCCAGCTGCGTGGACGCGGAGGCGGCGTTGATCGCCACGACGTCGTACAGGTGGTCGGGGTTGAGCGCCATGATCGTGGCGACGACCTGGATCTCGTTGCGCAGGCCCTTCCTGAAGGACGGGCGCAGCGGGCGGTCGATCAGGCGGCAGGTGAGGATGGCGTCCTCGGAGGGACGGCCCTCACGGCGGAAGAAGCTGCCGGGGATCTTGCCGGCGGCGTACATCCGCTCCTCGACGTCCACCGTGAGGGGGAAGAAGTCGAGCTGGTCCTTGGGGTTCTTGGAGGCGGTGGTGGCCGACAGCACCATGGTGTCGTCGTCCAGGTACGCCACGGCGGAGCCGGCGGCCTGCTTGGCCAGGCGGCCCGTCTCGAAGCGGATGGTGCGGGTGCCGAAGGTGCCGTTGTCGATGACGGCCTCGGCGTAGTGGGTCTCGTTCTCCACTAGCATTTTCTCCGTTACTTGTCGTCTTTCGTCCCTCGCTGCCCGTGTGGCAGGGGGACGGTGGCGGAGAAACGCTCGGTGCGGGCCGGTCTTCGATCGAAGCACCCGGGGATCTCTTTCCCGGGGGCCACTACCGAGGACCGGCGGCGGCTAGGCGCGCTTCTCCTCGTTCGGTGGGCGTGGTGACGTTTACCCGCAGCGAGTACACGTCATCACGCTGTGTCGTACGTATGGCGTTGTGCTACCACACTACAAAGCGTTGGTGACACTCCGCACGTTTCCGCACGGCGTCAGGGTGTACGACGACCCCGTCACCGGCGCGTATCCGTATGCGCCGGTACGTACCGGTGTGTACCGGTGTATACGGCAAAAGGGAGCGGTCCCGATGGTCCGGGAACCGCTCCCCTCACGGCGTTCTACTTGGCGCCCGCCGCACCGCGGCGGATGCCGAGGCGGTCGACCAGCGCACGGAAGCGCTGGATGTCCTTCTTGGCCAGGTACTGGAGAAGGCGGCGACGCTGACCGACCAGGATCAGCAGACCACGACGGGAGTGGTGGTCGTGCTTGTGCGTCTTGAGGTGCTCGGTCAGGTCCGAGATCCGGCGCGACAGCATGGCGACCTGGACCTCGGGGGAGCCGGTGTCGCCCTCCTTCTGGCCGAACTCCGTGATGAGCTGCTTCTTCGTAGCGGCGTCGAGCGGCACGCGTACTCCTCGTAGTCTTTGAGTGGCCACCGAGTGCCCCCGGTCTTGGTCTCGGGGGAGCTTCCGTTACTCGGGTGGCGGGGATCCGCTGAGCGCGGCCTCCGGAACCTTCAGGGACTCCCTGAGGGTGTTTCCGGGGGTGCGTACACAAACGGCCGAAAGCCAGGGTAGCAGGCCGGGGCGTCGGGCCTGTTCGGGATATCGCAGCGGACGGTCGGGCCGTACCGCCCCGCGCGGGGGCAGTGTACGGGCGACGGCGCCGGGCCGGAACGTAAAAGAAGAACCTCTGAGCTGGGGGAACGTCGGCAAGTAGGGTGGCGCCACAGCTCGTTGGAACAGCGGGAACTCAGGGGAAAGGGTCGGAGCCGACATGGCCGATGCCGAGGACAAAGACGTCAAAGCACGCAAGGAGCGGGAGCGGGACGAGCTGTACGCGCTCGACATCTCCGGCGTCGAGTGGCAGTGCGCCCCGGGCACGGAGGAGCACGAGGAGCGCGTCGAGATCGCCCACCTGCCCGCGGGGGCCGTCGCGATGCGGTCGTCGCTCGACCCGGAGACGGTGCTGCGCTACACGGAGGCGGAGTGGCGGGCCTTCGTGCTGGGCGCCCGCGACGGCGAGTTCGATCTGGAGCCGGCGCCGCACAACGGAGGGTCCGCCGCGCGGTAGCCGGGCCGGCGGCCGGCCGGTACGGGTCGGCCGCCGCACCGGGTGCGGCGGTGCGCCCGGACCGGAGCCGAGGCCGGAGCCAAGGCCGGTAGGGACGAGCGGGGCGGGCCGAAGCTCGCGCTCGACGTCGCCTCGCGGCCGTCCGCGGGTCAGCCCGTCATCGACCGGGCCGCCGCGTACACGTCGAAGACGGCCAGGGCCAGCGGGACGAGCGTCAGCAGGACGAAGCCCTCGGCGAGCTCCATGAAGCGGCCCCAGAACGGCGTGAGGCCGCCCCGCGAGCTGATCAGGCCGATCGCGGTGACGATCGCGGACGCCGCCGCGATCGCCGCGACGAGCCAGACGGTGCGGATGTCCAGGTCGGTGCGGTCGCCCGTCAGCGCGTCGCGGATCACCGAGTGCGGCGGGTTCAGCGCCAGACCGAGTCCGAGCAGGACGAGGGAACCGAGGCCCGCGGCCAGTACCGGGGCGACCTGGGCGGTGTAGCGGAACAGGTGGGCGCGCATCAGCAGAGCGATGCCCGCGGCCAGGGCGAGGAGCCGGGCCCAGACGTCGTCGGAGAACCCGAGAACCGCGCAGGCGCCGACCGTGATCACCGCGCAGCCGCCCACCAGGCCGACCAGGAGTTCGTGTCCGCGGCGCGCCTGGGCGGCGATCCGCTCGGCGTCCACCGGCTCCCGCGGGGTGGGATCGGCGCCGTACGCGCTGCGCGGAGCGGTGGCCGGGGCGTCGAAACCGATCGGCAGCCGGGCGAAGCGCATGGACAGGCCGGGCAGGAAGGCCAGCGCGCCCACACCGACGGGGGCGCACAGGGCGGCGGTCTCGGCCGGTGTCCAGTGCGCGAGGATCGCCGCGAACACCGCCGCCAGGCCGGCGCCGGAGGCGACCACGAAGGCGACGAACGGGCCGTCCCCGCGGGGGGAGCACAGGGTGAGCAGCACCGCGGCGAGCAGTACCGCGGCGCAGGCCAGCAGGAACTGGAGCCTGCCGATGCCCTGGCCGTCGGCGAGCGGGAGGAGTCCGGAGCCCGCCACGCCCACGTTGGGCAGCGCGCCGAGCCCGAGGGCGACGGCGGAGCCCCGGTCGTCGTAGACGCGGGCCCGGACACAGGCGAGGGCGACCAGCAGGACGCCGACGACCGCGGCGAGGATGCCGGGCAGGCCGTGCATGTCGTGACGCGGGTCGCCGCTCCAGGCCACGAAGGCGAGCAGGGCCGGCAGGACGCCTCCGCCGACGAGGCCCGCGGCGCGGGTCAGCTCGCCGCTCCACAGGGTGTGCTCGCGGGTCACGGCCGAGGCGACCGCCTCCGACACGTCGTCGAAGACGGCGGGCGGCAGCGACTCGGAGAAGGGGCGCAGCGTGAGGAGCTCGCCGTCGAGGATGTGCTGGGCGGCGAACGAACGGGAACTGTCGAGGACGGTGCCGTCCCGGCGGACGAGGTGGTAGCCGACCGGAGCGCCCTCGGCGGGGCTCTGCCGGGAGAGCCTGAGGATCTCCGGGTGGATGTCGGCGACGGGGACGTCGTCGGGCAGCGCCACGTCGATCCGGCTGTCGGGGGCGACGATGGTGACCCGGCAGAAGCCGAGCCCCGTCCCGGCCGCGGGAGCGGCTCCGGGGCCGCGCCCTTCTCCGGTGGCTGCCGCGGAGGCCGCGATACTCACCTGCTGCTCCCCCTCAGTGATGGTTCCGCGTCGGCGTGTTCGGTGTCGGCGTGTTCGGCGTCGGCGTGTTCGGCGTCGGTCGGCGGTGTGAAGGTTCCGTGCCGGATGGTGCGCGGCGCGGCCCGCGGGTGTGCTCACGCGAACATCCGGCACCCTACCGCCCCTTGGTCGTACCGGCAGTCAGTAGGATCACGCGGCGGCCCGCGTCCGTCCGGCACGGGGCGGCGGACGAAGTCCTCCGGGGTCGCGCAAGGGGATTCGGGGCCTCGCAAGGGGATTGGTGAGCAGTGAGCCACATCGTCGTGAAGCGCCAGCCACGGGCGCTGCCGTCCGAAGTGCCCACCGGCGAGGTCGTTCTCCAGCCTCCGCCGGAGCTGCCGCGGGGCCATCAGGAGAGCGTGCTGATGCAACTGCTGCCGACGCTCGGCATGGGCGGCTCGGTGGTCTTCTTCTTCACGAGCGGGCAGCCGTTCATGCGCATCATGGGCATGGTCATGATCGCCTCGACCGTGGCCATGTCGATCGCGATGGTGGTGCGTTTCCGGCGCGGGTCGCAAGGGCAGTTGGCGGATCTGCGCCGTGACTACCTGAGCTATCTGGCGCAGACCCGGCGTACCGCGCTCGACACCGCGCGGGCGCAGCGTGACGCGCAGTACTACCTGCACCCCTCCCCCGAGCAGCTGTGGGCGCTGGTCGCCGAGGGCAGCCGGGTGTGGGAACGGCGGCCCGGGGACGAGGACTTCGCCCAGGTGCGCGTCGGCCTCGGTGCCCAGGCCCTCGCCACCCCGCTGATCGCTCCCGAGACCGGCCCGGTGGAGCAGCTGGAGCCGCTGACCGCGGGCGCGCTCCAGCGCTTCCTCGCCGTCCACGACAGCCTCGACGACCTGCCGATGGCCGTCTCGCTGCGCGCCTTCTACCACGTCACGGTCAGCGGTGAGCCGCGGTCGGTGCGCTCCTGCGTCCGTGCCCTGGCCGGTTCGCTGGCCGCGCTGCACTCGTCCGAGGACCTGGTTCTCGTCGTCGCGGCGGGCCGGGAGGAGCTGCCGCACTGGGAGTGGGCGAAGTGGCTGCCGCACGTCCAGGCGTCCGGGGCCGTGGACGGGGCGGGCAGCCGCAGGCTGATCGGTGCCGACCCCCGTGAGCTGGAGAACCTGCTCGGGGCTCGGCTGACGGGCCGCCCGCGGTTCCATCCGCACGCGACGCCGCTGCCCGACGAGCCGCACATCGTCGTCGTCCTCGACGGCGTCTCCCTCCCCCCGGACTCGGTCCTGGCCAATCCCGAGGGGCTCCAGGGTGTGACGGTCCTCGAGATCGTCCCCGGTGAGCCGACGGGGGCCGGCGGCGAGCTCGACATCGTCGTACAGCCCGGCGCGCTGCGGCTGGAGTCGGGACACGGCGCCGTCTACGAGGGGACGCCCGACGCGCTCTCCCCGGAGTCCGCCGAGGCGCTCGCCCGGCAGCTCGCCCCGCTGCGGATGGCGTCCGGCGGGGACGACGACGAGCCGCTGCTGGCCAACCTGGAGTTCACCGACCTGCTGAACCTCGGGGACGCGGCGTCCGTGGACACCCGGCGCACCTGGCGGCCGCGTTCGCTGGCGGAGCGGCTGCGGGTGCCGATCGGGGTGGGCGAGGACGGCCGTCCGGTGATGCTGGACCTCAAGGAGGCGGCGCAGGAGGGCATGGGCCCGCACGGTCTGTGCGTGGGCGCGACGGGTTCCGGCAAGTCCGAGCTGCTGCGCACCCTGGTGCTGGGCCTGGCGGTCACCCACTCCTCCGAGACCCTGAACTTCGTCCTCGCCGACTTCAAGGGCGGCGCGACCTTCGCCGGCATGGCGCAGATGCCGCACGTGGCGGCCGTGATCACCAACCTGGCGGACGACCTGACGCTGGTGGACCGGATGGGCGACTCCATCCGGGGTGAGCTCAACCGCCGTCAGGAGCTGCTGCGGGACGCGGGCAACTACGCCAACATCCACGACTACGAGAAGGCGCGGGCCGCGGGAGCCGCCCTCCAGCCGATCCCCTCCCTGGTGCTGGTGATCGACGAGTTCAGCGAGCTGCTGACGGCGAAGCCGGACTTCATCGAGATGTTCGTGCAGATCGGCCGGATCGGCCGCTCGCTCGGTGTGCACCTGCTGCTGGCCTCGCAGCGCCTGGAGGAGGGCCGGCTGCGCGGCCTGGAGACCTATCTGTCGTACCGCGTCGGTCTGCGCACCTTCTCGGCGGCGGAGTCGCGGGCGGCGCTCGGCGTGCCCGACGCGTACTCGCTGCCGAACGTGCCGGGTTCCGGCTTCCTGAAGTTCGGCACGGACGAGATGGTGCGGTTCAAGGCGGCGTACGTGTCCGGGGTCTACCGCTCGGGCGCTCAGCGGACGGCGCCGGGGGGCGGCCCGCTGCCGGTGGACCGGCGGCCGGTGCTGTTCACCTCGGCGGAGGTGCCGGTGCGGTACGCGGCCGTGCCGCAGGCCCGCCCGTCCGGCGATGCGGAGGTCGACGACGCGCTGGCGGACACCGTGCTCGACGTGATCGTGCGCCGGCTGGAGGCGCAGGGCCCGGCGGCGCACCAGGTGTGGCTGCCGCCGCTGGACAGCCCGCCGTCGCTGGACGCGCTGCTGCCGGGGCTCACGGCGGTGCCGGGCCGCGGCCTCACCCAGCCGGGCTACGAGGGCGCGGGGCGGCTGGTCGTGCCGGTGGGTCTGGTGGACAAGCCGTTCGAGCAGCGCCGTGACTCCCTCTGGGTGGACTTCTCCGGCGCCGCGGGCCATATGCAGATCGTCGGTGGCCCGCAGTCCGGCAAGTCGACCCTGCTGCGCTCGCTGATCTGTGCCTTCGCCCTCACCCACACGCCGCACGAGGTCCAGTTCTACGGCCTCGACTTCGGCGGCGGCGCGATGGCGTCGGTGGCCGGCCTGCCGCACGTGGGCGGGGTCGCCTCCCGGCTCGACCCGGAGCGGGTACGGCGCACGGTGGCCGAGGTGTACGGCGTGCTGACCCGCCGTGAGGAGTACTTCCGCTCGGCCGGCATCCCGTCGATCGCGGAGTTCCGGGCCAGGCGGGCCCGCGGGGACATCTCGGTGACGGACCAGCCCTGGGGTGATGTGTTCCTGGTCGTCGACGGGTGGGGCAACTTCCGGTCCGAGTACGAGGCGATGGACCAGGTGATCCTCGACATCGCGGCGCGCGGGCTCGGCTACGGCGTCCACCTGGTGCTGACGGCCTCGCGTTCGATGGAGGTCAGGGCCGCTCTCAAGGACCAGCTGATGAACCGGCTGGAGCTTCGGCTCGGCGACACGATGGACTCCGAGATCGACCGCAAGGTCGCCGCGAACGTCCCGGCGGGCGTCCCGGGCCGTGGTCAGTCGCCGCAGAAGCAGCACTTCATGGCGGCGGTGCCGCGCATCGACGGCCTCGCCTCCGACACGGACCTCGCGGACGCCACACAGGCCCTGACCGCGGAGGTCTCCCGGCAGTGGCAGGCGGCGCCCGCGCCGGAAGTACGGCTGCTGCCGCGGGAGTTCCCGGCCGGCTCGCTGCCGCCGGGCGACCGCTTCCCGCGCCGCGGGGTCGCCTTCGCCCTCGACGAGGACCGGCTCGAGCCGGTCTACGTCGACTTCGAGCAGGATCCGTTCCTCCTCGTCTTCGGCGAGAGCGAGTCCGGCAAGTCGAACCTGCTGCGGCTGCTGATCAGGCAACTGACCCAGCGCTACTCGGGCGACGAGTGCAAGCTGTTCGTGGTCGACAACCGGCGTTCCCTGCTGGACGTGACGCCGGAGTCCCACCTGGCCGAGTACATCCCGATGTCCAACGCCATGGACCACCACATGGCCGCGCTGGCCGACCTGATGAAGCGCCGGACCCCGACGGCCGAGGTGACGGCACGGCAACTCCGGGACCGCAGCTGGTGGCGTGGACCGACGGTGTTCGTCGTCATCGACGACTACGACCTCGTGGCGACGTCGAGCGGCAATCCACTGGCGGGCCTGACGGAACTTCTGCCGTTCGCGCGGGACGTCGGCGTGCGGTTCATCATCGCGCGCTCGACGGCGGGTGCGGGGCGGGCGTCGTACGAGGCGTTCATGCAGCGGATCAAGGAGCTGGGCGCCCAGGGCGTCGTACTGGCGGGCGACCCCGGAGAGGGGGACCTCCTCGGCGGGGTACGGCCTCGGCCGATGCCCGCGGGACGGGGGATCTTCGTCTCACGGCGCCGGGGGAAGCCGTTGGTGCAGGTGGGATTGGCGCCGGAGGGGGCGTGATGAGCGGGCGGGATGAGGGGGCGTACCCGCCGTCCCGAAGGGACTTGGCGGGCACCGGAGTTGGCGGTCTCCGCTGCGCCGCCGTCAAGCCGGACGGCGGTGAATTGAGGAAAGTAGGGTGAGATCCGTGAACTCCCTTGAACGGGGTTCATGGATCTGGGCTGTTGGTGGATCGACGGAACTGTCCCGTCGGACGGCCGGGCTTCACGTCCGTCGGACGGGCTTCACGGGGACACGGGGAAGGGGTTCGCGCGTGGCGTGGGACGAGTGGGAGCAATTGAAGGCGGATGCGGCCTCGGGCGCCGCGCCCCACATGCGGCTGAACCAGCTGGATCCCGGGAGCGGTCCGGTACGCCCCGCGCCGGATCCCGGTCAGTACGGCGAGCTGAGGGCCAACCAGGGTGATCTTGCGAAGATCGGCACCACCGCGTTCAAGCTGTACAACGACCTCTGGGACAAAGGTCGCAGGGCGGTGCCCACCAGCGAAAGCGCCGCCGGGGCCCTCAGCAAGGGCGGGTTCGCCCTGGGCAGCGCCCTCCAGCATGTGGCGCTGCGCTGGGACGAGCAGCTGGGTTCCCTCAGGGACGCGTGCGCGCACATCTCGAACCACATGACCGTCACGAAGAAGCTGCATGCCGGCGACGACCACTACATCCGCCGTCAGATGAGCAGCATCGACGTGCTGGACGCGGGCTTCGACGAACGCGTCGGTGAACCCGGCAAGCACAATCCGGTGTACGGCGAGAAGGACGACAAGAAGGGCAAGAGCTGATGGATCTCGACGCCCTTCGCAACGCCGACCTCAGCCTGTTGGACGACGCGGTCGAAGACTGGTCGACGATGGTCGGCGATCTGGAGACCTTGATGGACGCGGCCGAGAAGGGCCTGCACGGCGCCGCGAACAAGGCGAGCTGGGCGGGGTACAACGCCACCGTCTCCAAGGAGTTCATCGGCAAGACGGCCGGGGAGTTCACGGACGCGCACAGCCAGGCTTCGTCGATCCACAAGATCCTCCAGGACACCCGGGACGAGCTGAAGACGTACAAGGGGCAACTCGGCGACGCCATCGAGCGAGGCCGTCAGAAGAACCTCACGGTCATCGGCTACGAGGGCGGGTTCACGGTCACGACGAACGTCCCGCCGGAGGGCCGTGCTCAACAGGACCAGGACAACAAGGGCGAGATCACCGCCCTGCGGGACGAGATCCAGAAGATCTTGGAACAGGCCACCACGAGCGACACCTCGGCCAACGCCGTCCTCATGGCGATCGCCGACCAGAGCAGACTGGGCTTCTCGGACGTCGACTACGCCGACCGGGACTCCGCGGCCAAGGCGCTGAAGGACGCCGAGGAGCTGGCAGACCTGGCGAAGCAGAAGCCCGAGGACCTGTCGGTCGCGGAGTTCGACCGGCTCGACAAGGGGCTGAAGGAGTACGCCGACGACCCACTGTTCGCGGAGCGCTTCGCCACGCGCCTGGGACCGCAGGGAACCCTCGACTTCTGGACAGGCATCAACGACCCGCACAGCGCCTGGAAGATCGGACAACAGCGGGTCGACCAGTACGACGACCTCCAGAAGAACCTCAGTCTCACGCTCGCCACTGCGTCGCAGAGCGACAACGCCGACATGACCCAGTGGAAGTCCACGATGATCGACCTGGTCGACAAGCCGGTCGGCCGCAACGGTGGTTTCCCCCTCGGCGGACAGGTCATGACCAACCTCATGCGGTGGGGTGACTTCGACGACCGGTTCCTCGTCGACTACGGCGACAAGCTGATGGAGACGGAGAAGAAGTTCACGGGTAACGGCCGGCATGGTGCCTGGACGCGCACCGGCATGGACCCTCTCCTCAACCGCACGGGGACCGACTCGGGCTGGGACCCGATGACCGGCTACCTCAAAGCCCTCTCGAACAGTCCGGACGCGGCCACGGAGTTCTTCAACGACACCTTCGTCACCAAGGACGAGGACCACGACTTCAAGGACGACAAGGGCAAGCCGGAGTCGCTGACCAACTTCGACTACCTCTTCGAAGAACGCGACTGGCCGCAGGACCAGGACGCCAAGGGCGAGGACAGCATCGCCGGTCGGAACAACCTGGCTCTTGCGCTGGAGGCGGCTACCACGGGGCATCCCGCCGGAGAGCTGCCCACAGCGGACACACCGCCGCACAATGCCGAACAGGCAAAGCTCACACAGAGCCTGGTGGCGTCCATCTCGGAAAAGCCGTCACGCCTCACCGAGAACAGCTACATGTCCGACAGCATGGGCCAGATCGCCGCCGAATACATGCCGGACATTCATCGTGGACTGCACCCCGGGACCGCGGGCGAGGCAAAGCTGTTCCCCATCGCGGGCTCAGCAGCGGAATTCAGCGAACGGGACACCACGCGCCTTCTCTACACGCTCGGCCGCAACCCCGAGAGCTATGCAGCGGTGAATCTCGGGCAGACCAGCTACACCACGCAACTGATGCAGTATCACTTCGAGCATCCAGACGTGTACGCCAATGACCCCGCATTCGGCCAGGAGGACCGTCTCAAGCAGGGCATCGACGACATCGCCCGTACCGCGGGCCAGGTCGAGGGCATGATCGGGGCCGGGCGCGCCTACGAGGGCGAGATCGAGGGCGGTCAGAAGGACGCCGACTACAACGCCAAGATCGAAAGTATCGGCACGTGGGGCGGCACAGCCATCGGCATCGGGGTCGGTATGGCCACGGCACCACTCACCGGGCCGGGTGGCGCCATCATCGGAGACCTGGCCGGCACTGCCGCCGACGAGATCATCAGTGGCATTACAGAGGGGTCTCTCAAGGACAGTTCGGAAGAAGTCGTCTTCCGTAACGGTGAGGAGATCGAGGGCACCAGGTCCTCGACCTACGCGGCGGTTGAAGCGGCGGCGCAGAAGGCCGGGAAGAACTCCGGCCACAGCTATCCGCTCATCGAGGCTTCCGTGGGCACATCAGCGGAGAGTGGATTCGACAGCGCCGGCACGAAAATCCACGACTACCTCGACGGCGAGGGAATTCCCAGGCAACTTGACTCGGAAGGCTGACAGTTGAAACTCGCTCGCTCCAAGGTTCTCCTCACTGCCGGAGTTGTCTGTTCGCTGACCCTCCTGGTGAGCGCCGTATATATTTTCAAGCTCTCGCCTTTCGAGGAGAAGGGTGAGATCAAGGCAGACGACATCTGCGCCTCCCTGGGATCCTCGTCCAGCGTTGCCGATTCCTTGCGCAACGTGCTGCCCGAGGAATCCTCCTACTCGTTCGACAACGACGTGAAACTCCGCGTCGATGTCACGGACACGGATTACGAGTCCTCCTGCTTCGTCTCCGGGGGTGGCGAGCAACTGCTGGTGGCCAAGACGAGCCTGATGGAGGACGAGTCGGAGACGAGCTGGACACAGTGGGTCAAGGGGACAGCCGCGAATGACGCATCCGTCGCGTCGCTCAAGCCTTTCGCCACGGGCAAGACGGCGGTCGCGTCCGACAGGTTCGCGGCCGTCTTCGTGCCCTGCACCTCCGAGGGGAAGATTCCAGGCGGTCAGTACAACCTCAGCGTCTCTGTGGAGCTGAAGCAGACAGGGGACTCGAGCGCTTCCGCGACTCGCAACGCGCTGATCGACTTGGTCAGGAGCGCCGGGTCATTCGCTCATGACAAAGCGCTGTGCGACATGGCGTTCAAGTCTGCGTGATGCAGCGGGAGCAGCAGATCATCGATAGATCAGGAGACGAGTCCCACCGAGCTACTGCACGGAAGGTCCACAGGGTCCACAGGGTCTCCGTCACGGTGCTCACATCACTTGTCATTCTCCTGGCAGGGTGCAGCAGTGACGGTCGGGAACGCGAGTACGCGGTTCCTGGCACATTGTGTGGAACGGCTGTCGAAACCGACGCTCTCTCTCCCTTCCTTCCGGCAGGAAGAGAAATCACCGTCAAGGACAGGTCCTACTCGGGCAGCAAGGGGTGCGAGGTCATCGTCGACAATAAACTGATAGTGACCACTACTCAAATATGGATGCAAGAGGGCACAACGACAGCCTTTGTCGCAGCCCGACAGTCCCTTGACGACCCGGACCACACGGCGGAGAACGGGCGGTTCGTGTACTCGAGTTACGAGGCATTCGGCAAGACACGCACCTGCGTCGACACCAAATACAAGCAGGAGCTGTTCACGGTGATCCGCGCAGAGGGCTCCAAACACGGGGATGCCGAGGCCATGAAGCGCCTCATCCTGTCTTTCACCGGCTCGGTAGAGAAATCGGCGGAGTGCAAGGCAGGAGCCGAGTAAACAGGGTGGGCACCTCCCGTGCGTGCCCACCCTGGTGTTGCGGAGTACGTGCTGCTACATGAAGTAGCTGGCGCCCTTCAGGTCGCCGCCGCGGTAGTCACCGCCGGCGCCGTGGACCTGGTGCGAGATCTGGAGCAGCGCCGCGTGGATGCCACGCGCGTGCTTGTTCCACTCCTCGCTCTTGCTCTGGAACTGCTGGAACGCCTCGCCGCCCCAGCCCGAGGACACGTTGAGCACCGCCTGCCTCAGCGCTTCGAGGTCCTCCTCGAGCTTCCTGGCCTGGTCGCCCAGCTCGGTGGCGAGCGCGTCCATGGTGCCGTAGGTGACGGCGAGTTCCTCGTAATGGGCTCCGGACATGATTCCCCTCGTTTCTGTGAAGACTTCAGCCGGACTTCGCCGGAATGATGGTCAGTAGCTGTTGAGCGCCGAAGTCTTTCCGCCCAGATCCTCGACCGAGATCTTGTTCATGTCGGCGGTGATCTGGTCTTCGAGGTTCTGCTTGTCGGTCTTGGTCATGTGGATGCCCTCGAGGAAGTCGTCGAGCATCTTGCCGATCGCGACCATGTGGCCGTTGATCTCCGTCTGCTTGACGTTGAAGGCGTTGGCACCCTGGCCCGTCCACGCCCTCTCGATCATGTCGATCGTGCCTTGCAACTTCGCGAGGGAGCCCCGGATGTTGTCGTAGCGGTCGATGACTTCCTTCTGGAGCTTCTGTACGTCGCCGTCGTTTAGCTTGCGGTCGACCATTTCGGCACTCCCTTTCGTGAGCTGTGGTTCGTCATGTGTGGGTCATGTGGCACGCCGTGAGCGGAGAACAGCGAAAGCGCCGCCTCCGATCACCAGGACTGCCGCCGCCGCTCCGAGCGCAACCCACATCGTGGTGTTGTCGGAGGTGTCCGAGGTTGATGCTGCCGCCGAGGTCTTACCTCCTGCGGTGGCCTTCGTGGGCTGGGGAGAGGGCGGTGTCGACGCGGAGGGCGAGTTGCCCGCCGCGTCAGTGACGCCCGTCGCGTTCTCCCTGGCGAGGGGGTCGGTGTTGGCCGGGCCCGGGTTGAAGTTGCTTTGCTCCAGGACCATGCGGGGGCGGATCAGTCCGTAGCCGAGGTACGTGCTCGGGTCGTCCTTGGCCCAGTCGCGACCGGCGGTGTCGATCAGGCTGGCTAGGACCTGGTTGGCGGTCCAGTTGGGGTGGGCGGACCAGATTAGGGCTGCGGAGGCAGACGCGATGGCAGTGGCCTGGCTGGTGCCCTGGCTGGTGCAGTAGGAGCGGAACGTGTTGTCGCACCAGGTGGGGACGTCTAGACCGGGTGCAGCCAGGTCGACGTAGTTGCCGTGTTCCGAGAATTTTCCGACGGTTCCGGACTGGTCCGAGGCAGCAACACCGACTACGTAGGGGTAGGCCGCCGGGTACCCGATGAAGTTCTTCTCCTGGGCGTCATTGCCAGTGGCCGCAACCATCAACTTACCCTTGGACTGTGCGTACTTGACGGCTGCAAGAACATCCGGCCTTTCGACGTCTTCACCGAAGGACATGCTGATGATCTTGGCGTCGCTGTCAGCAGCAGCCCGGATCACTGCCGCCACCTGAGGGGCCTTGCTCGATTCGCTCTTGTCCGTCAGTTCGGTTGTGGCTATCCGATAAGGAACGATCTTCGCCCCCGGCGCGAGTCCCTTCAGGCCGCCGTCAGCGCCAGTGCCGACGATGAGCTCCGCCATGCTTGTGCCGTGACCGTCGTAGTCCTCAGTCGCCTTGTAAGCGACAGCTTTCGGCACCTCATCGGCGAGCACTTGCCCTTTCAGTGAAGCCGTGTCGGGGTTGACCCCCGAATCGACGACGGCCACCTTGATGCCCTTACCGGTGCTCGACTTCCACATCTCGTCGGCTTTCATCGCCGTCAGGTACCACTGCTGAGACTGGACGTCGGCGGCCGACGCGCTCGGAGCCCCTACCAAGAGGACGGCCAAGGCGCCGAGCGCTGAACAGACGGCGGAAACCCGTCTCCTGTTTCGTTCCGCGAAAGACGCGCTCCGCCCGCCGCGTCGGCTGCTGCCTGCCACCATGCCTCTGTCTGTCCTCGCTGTTGTCCGGTCAGTCGGTCGCCGACGCGTCGTCGCGCCGCTCGTCACGGCGCGAACGTGTTTCACCGGGACCCGGGTTGCGCGCAGAACCACGCGCCGCGCCCGGGCCACCGGGTGTGTTTCCCTTGGTCTTGCTTCCGGAAGGTCGTCCCTTCGGCGTTCCAACCGCACCGTCAGGACTGCCGACGGGACGGCGAGCCGACTGCCCCGCGCCCTTTCCCGTCGTGGAGCCGGGTGTTCCGATCACCCCACGCTGGCCGGGCTTCTCACCAGCGGCACGCGAGGTGGATGCGCCCTCGCCGCCGACGACCGTACCGCGCGGCAACCTCGAACCGTTGACACCGGGGGCGCCCCCGGTGACAGGCCTCCCGCCGACAATGCCATCGCCCGTACGTCCGGCGCCGGTACGTGCAGCGCCCGGACGTCCGGGGTTCGTGGCACCCATGCCGGTGACGGGACTGCGTGGGACACTGCCGGTACGTCCGGCCGCCGGCCCGCCAGTCTTCGGTATCCCGCCGACCACACCTCGTCCCATGGGGCCAGTGGTGCGGCCGCCTGTCTTCCCTGTTGCGGCGGTACGTCCCGTCTGCCCCACGGGGCCGGCCCCCGCACGCCCTGCTGAGGTACCGCCCGGCATACCGCCGACGCGCCCCTGCGCAGAGTTGGGAACCCTGGTTCCCGGCACGCCGCCGAACCCTGAGGTACGCCCGGCCGGCCCTCGGAATGTAGGGGGCACGCCGGCGGGGGCGTAGGGAGGAAGCGTTCCCGCAGGAGTTGCGTTCGGACCTGCCGTCGAGGGTGGTGTGCCAGTCGTTGGCTTCACAGTGTCCTGAGGCGGCAAAGTACCGACGCCGTCGATCTCCGTTCCCACATGCCGTTCGGGGAGCCTGGCGGTCTCCGCCCCGCTCTTGGGGGATTGCGGCAAGTCCTCCGCTCGCGGTCGCGTCGCCGCCGATTCCGCCAAGTGGTGGCCTGTGGCTCCGGAGTTACTCGCATCCGCCAGAGAACCCGGGAGGGGCTTGCCCTCGTCGAGGTGGTCAATCGGCAATGGCGGGGGCACCCCCACCGCAGGCATCTCCGGAAACACCGGCTCCTCCGCCAGTTCCATCATCCCGCTCGACACCGTGTAGAACGACGCCAGCCGGTACATCTGGTTGATCGCCTCTTGGCGGTCCTTCTCGGCCTTGACCGCCGCCGTGTACTCCTCGTTGCCGTCGACTCGTTGAGGCGTCGGGATGTCGTCGACCTTCTTGGGGACGATGCGGCTGTCGCGCGGCGGCATCGACTTGCGTACGGAGGCGAGGCCGGAGCTTGCTGCCAGGACCTGGGTGCCCACCTCGTCGGCGTAGCCGGCCAGGGCGAGGGCGGTGGTGGTGAGGTTCATGCCCCAGGTGTAGAAGGCGGTGTGGGCCTCGCCCTCCCAGTCGACGTCGCCCAGGTTGCGGCTGAGTTCGTTCGCGGCGTCGTTGATGGCGTCCCGGGCGTCGACCAGGGCCGTGGCCGCGCTCTCCATGGTCTCCGGGTTCGCCGACTCGACGATGTCGATCATGGCGTTGAGGTCGTAGCCCTCGAAGCTGGTGTTGCCGAAGCCGCCAGGACTGCTGAGGGACCCGGGGCTGATCACCACGGCTTTGTTCACCGCGTCGTCCACGCCGCTGTTCTGCTGGGCGGCGTCCTGGCGTTCCGTCTGGTAGTGGTCCGACTTCTTCTTGTGGTCGGCCATCAGTACCCCGCGTCGGTGTGGTCGGCGTCGTTGGTCCGCTCGGTCGGCTTGTTCAGCGCCTCTTCCCGGTCGCGGTTGACCTCGGTCCGGATCTCGTGGAACCGGTACCGCAGGTCCTCTTCGAGGTTGTCGAAGGTGACGTCCACGCCGTGCACGGCGATCTGCATGGCCTCCAACTGGAGGCCCAGCGACTTGGAGAGGCTCGTGATGCGTTCGTGGACGCGCTCGTACTGGAGGTGGAGCGTCTTTGCCTCCGGGAAGTTCCCCGCGCCGAAGGTGTGCTCCGCAAGGCTGTGGTCCGCCACCTTCGCCGAGCCGCCGGCGGATTTCTCGAAGGCCGTGAGCAGGTCGTCCACCCGCTTTTTGAACGTCGAGAGCGCCATATATCCGCGCCGTACGTCGGTGGAGCCCCCGCCCATGTCCGCAGGAATCACGACAACCACTCTCCCCGTTTCCCGCCGCCCGTCCCGGGCGGAACCGCACACGCCTTTCAAGTGTTCATGACCGCAACGCAACCACTGTAATGACTCCCTCTGACAGCCCCAACTGCCTTATGCAACAACCCTGCCACCACTGGAGCGCGAGCGGCCCATTCCTCACGTTCGGGGTGATTTCTCCTGCACCCAGCGCCGCGCCCCGACCTCACTCGGGTATTCGCGGACCGTGAGCATGGCCACGAACCAGCCGACGCCCCACGCGGCGATCGCCGGCAGGACCGGCGCCGCGATCAGCAAGGGGAGGATTCCGGCCCGGGCCAGCCCCGGTGCGCGTCCGCTCGCACCGCGCTTGGCCTGCCACATCTGCTGGGGAGTGGGAGGGTCGAGGAGTTTCCCGCGGTGGTCCCGGCGCTGCTTCACCCACCCCCCGACGACCGCGACACCGGACGCGGCCACCTGGGTCCAGTCCCACGCGGTACGCACCGTCGGCGGCAGATCGCTGCGCGGAACTCCGAGGTAGAGCCTCAGCGCGATGTAGCAGTAGAAGGCCAGGACGAGGAGGACGAGGACAGCCGTACGGACGCGGTACGCCCAGTAGCGCGCGCCTCGCTCGTACCAACCGGTGCCGAGGCCCGGCAGTTTCGGGATCCGCGCGGAGGCCTCGGAGACGGGAACGTCAGAAGATGCTCTTGATGCCATGCCACACGTCATCCTTCAGTCGTACGAAGTCGTCCCCGGTCTCCGACAGGACGTTGCCGGTGCCGTGCAGTACGCCGCCCACCACTCCGTGGTCGTGGATGTCCTCGCTCCAGTGCTCGTGGAAGGAGTGGTCGAGGACGTCTGTCGCGAGGATCGCCGACCCGACGCCGACCACGGCCACCGCGGCCGCGCCTTCGACGGGCAGGGCGGCCACCACCCCCGCGCCGACGGCCACGCCGCCGAGCGCGACACCGCCGTCGACGACCACCGAGTGCTGCCAGGACCAGCCCTTGTCGTGGTCGTCCTTCGCCTCCACCAGCCCGCAGGCGGCGGCCGCGGCGACGTCCAGCACCGGGATCTCCCTGAGGAACTCCGGGAGCTTGCCCACGCCTTCGCCCAGGCGCAGCGCGTCCGCCGCGTCGGCCAGTTTGACGTTGAGGGCCCGGTCGTAGGGAAGGGCGGTACTGCCGTGGTCGGCTCGGGCGATGGCGTCCTCGAGGGAGTCCACCTGCACCGCCGCGTCGCGGTAGGCGCCCTTGGCGGGGAGGTCGTCGGGCAGTGCGCGGCCCGCCTTCTGGAACGCCTTGCGCTCGGCGCGCAGTTCCTTCTTGGCGGCGCGCTCCTCGGCCTTCGCGCCGTCGATCAGCTTGCGGGCCTCCTTGCCGCCGGCCCGGGCGTCCTCGGCGTCGTAGGCGTAGAGGCCCCGCAGGGCGTCGGCGAGGGTGATCTTGTCGCCGGTCGAGACCGGCGCCGTCACCTGCGCGTACAGGCCCCGCAGTCCGTCCGCGGCGACCAGCCGTGCGTGCTGGGCGGTGTGCAGGATCTCGTCGCGCACCGTGCCGTACTCGCCGAGCGCGGCGATCGTCTTCCGGTCGTCGGCGCTGGGCGGGTCGGCGGTGAGGACGTCCAGCGGGACGCCCTTGTCCCCCATCGGCACGCCTTTGCCCGCGGCGACGTGCTCGGCGTTCTGGAGCGCCGTCTCGCAGGCGGAGAGCGCGCCGACGAGCGTGTCGAGGATGTCGCCCGCGCTGTGCACGAGGCTCGCGAAGGCGCCTGCGGCGAGCGCGTCCTCGCTCCAGGTGGCGCGGAAGGTCTCGGCCGCCTCGCCCTTCCAACTCGTGTCGCCGACCAGCCGTTCGACGGCCTGGCCGAGCGGGTGGACGACGTCCTCCAGCTTGCACTTGGCGTTCTTGTACGTGTCGGCCATCGTGCGCAGTCCGCCGATGTCGCCGCCGACCCAGCTGTCGGCCATCAGCCGTCACCCGCCATCAGGTCCTCGAACAGTCCGTGTACGTCGATGTCGTGCCGTCGGAAGGAGTCGCGGGCGTACGTCACCTTGTCGCCGTGGTCGTCGAGCCGGTCGGCGAAGCCGATGTGCAGGGCGACGATGAGGTCGGCGACCTCCTTGACGGCGTGGTCGAGCCCCGCGTCACCGCCCTCGACGACGGGCGGGGCCACGTCTGCGTGCAGCTTGCGGTAGTTGACGGCCTCGTCGTGGAAGGTCCTGGACATGGAAGTGAGGTCGCTCAGCACCGCCTTGAAGTCCACCGTCATCGGCGCGCCTCCCGCGCGAAGGCGGCCAGGTCGGCCGGCTGCCAGTTGTGCCGCCCGGGCGCGATCCACGGGTCGACGTGGACCGTGACGCCCAGCTCCCCCACGACCTCGGCCAGCGGCCCGAGCGAGGTCGCGGCCCACGGCTGCGCCTCACCCAGAGCGGCCACGAGTCCGTCCAGGGCGGTGAAGGCGAGGGCCACGGTTCCGTCGGTGGGGTGCTCGAAGAGTTCGTAGGTGATGAGGGGGATCAGGGCGGGTGCGCCGGTCGGGTCCGTGGTCGGCGTGTGGCGGGGGTGGGCCGGGACGAACACCGTGGCGTGGTACGCGGGTACGCCGGGTCTGGGGCCGGGTCGCACGGGCGGTTCCGGCTCGACGGCCGCGTCGGCTTCGACGTACTCCAGGATGCGTGACCTGCGGGGCTCCTGTGCCGACGGAGGCGCCGGAGCCGAGGCAGGGTCTCCGGGCGGCTCCGCCTCGACACGGTCGGCGTGGTCGGCGCAGTCGGCATAGTCGAGAAGGCGCGAACGGATCGGTATGCCCACCGCCGTCTCCTGTTCCCCGTGGACCCGCGGATGATGTGGCGGCACCACCGTAGCCAGGGAACTTTCGGGCAAGTCCGGCTATTTCAGGTTGCCGGAGCAGGGGCATGCGGAACTCATACGGGTGTTTGGCCGGGGTGCGGTCAGTGCTTGACCGGGGGATGACCAGGGGGTGGCGTTCCGGGCCCTGGTTCGGCCCACGACGCCTCGATCACCAGCCGCTGCCGGGTGGACTGTCGTAGGTGGAACGGCGGGTCGGGGGCAGCACGGTGGATCGCGTCACATCAGCGGAATGACCAGACCATCCCGACTTCCGTCTCCGACACGAGTACCAAGCCGAAGTCGAAGGTGCGCACGGAAAAGGAGTTCCACCCGGAAACCCGCTGGTAGTAGTCGCGGGTATCACTGCCGCGACGCCCGGTGTTCGCATAGAAGTGCGAGCTTTCGGGGAAGCGCGACAGGACGACACGGGCCTTCGCTTCGAGGGACTCCCTGCGCTCCTCGAAATCCGGTTCCTTTGTGACATCGATCCATGGCGTGGAAAGGGCCACGAGGAAGCGTAGAGCCTGAGAACGCGAGATCTCATGCAGGTAGGGCTTCCAGGCGTCCGCCGTCGCGACGACCTCCGGAGGCATGACGAAGGGGTAGGACGGTTCGTCGAGCCTTTCGAGTTCGCCCTCCCACATGTCCACCGTGCGCCAGCCGCGGGCGTCGCGGGTGTCACCGCGCATGAGGGTGGACAGGTCGAGCACCCAGTTCTCGTGCTCCCTGCTCGTCACCTTGGCGATGGTCGCCCGGCGCTCGTACATGTCGATCGCATCGGACCACGAACGCTCGTCGATTTCGGCCACCGCTGTCTCCTCACTCATCATCGGGGCGTGGACGTCGGGACCACGACCGGTGGGTCCAGGTTCGGTTCATGCCCCCGCGACCCTCCGCGCCCGTCTCCGTGCGTCTCGGATCGCCACCGCCGTGCCGCCGAGACCCGCCGCCAGGACCGCCGCCGCGACGACGACATAGGTGGCGAGGCGGGTGTTGCGCTCGTCGGGGGTCTCGCCGGTGTGGAACTTCGCGGGGCTCGGGGCCTCGGCGCCGCCCAGGCCGTTCCGGGGGCTCGGGGACTCGATGGGGCGGTCGTCCTCCGTCAGGGCGCGGACCGGGTCGACGACACCCCAGCCGACGAGTCGATCGTGGCCCGCGATGGTGCGTTCCGCGGTCTGCTCGATCTGGGCGACGATCTCGCGCGCGGTCCAGTCCGGGTGCCTCGCCTTGAGCAGCGCCGCCACGCCCGCCACGTACGGCGCCGAGAAGCTCGTACCGTTGTCGGAGCAGTGACCGCCCTGGGGGACCGTGGAGACGATGTCGACGCCGGGGGCGGCCACGCCCACGAAATCGCCGGACTGGGAGAAGGAGGCGCGTTCGTTGTTGCGGTCCGAGGCGGCGACCGCGAGGACGCCCTCGTAGGACGCCGGGTAGGTCTCCTTGACGTTGCCGCCCAGGCCGTCGTTGCCCGCCGACGCCACGACCACGACGTTCCGGTCCAGGGCCTCGTCGACGGCCAGCTCCAGGTCGGAGGTGGGTCGGACCGCGTTGGACGTGTCCTGGGAGATGTTGATGACCCCGGCCCCGGCCTGCACGGCGTAGCGGATCGCCGCGGCCAGGGACTTGGTGTCGCCGTGGCCCTCGGCGTCGTTCTGCTGGATCGGGATGACGGTCGCCTCGGGGGCCAGCCCCACGAAGCCGGTGCCGTCGAGGGGGCGGGCCGCGATGATGCCGGCGACCTTGGTGCCGTGCCCGACGGTGTCCGTGGTGCCGTTCTCGGCGCCGCGCTCGATCGGGTCGCCGTCGTCGTCCTTGAGGTTCTTCGGGAGGAGGTTGCGGCCGGCCTTCGTGTCCACCGCTGCGGTGAGCTGCGGGTTCTTCACGTCCACGCCTGTGTCGATGACGGCCACGCGGACGCCCTTGCCCTTGGAGCGGCTCCACAGTTCGTCCAGGAGGACCCGCTGGAGGGCCCAGGGGCGGCCCGGGTACTCGCCGTTGGGGAACGTGCACTGGTCCGAGTAGGGCAGCTTGTCCGCCGCCGACGCGGGGGGCGTGAGGACCGTCGCCGTGGTGAGGAGGGTCGCGGTCGCCACCAGAGCGGTACGCAGGGCCAGAGCGGTACGCAGGACCGGAGCGGTACGCAGCACCGGGGTCGTCCGCGGCACCGAGGCCGTCCGCGGCACCAGAGCCGTCCGAGGCGTCGTCGCCGTCCGCTGCACTGTCGTCCTCCTCCTCACGAGCCCTGCGGCTGGCGGGCCGCCGCCGTCGACAGGCGGGGGCCGGTGGGCAGGAACTCCGACCAGGCGGCCGGGATCGGCGCCGGGTCGATGTCCTTGTAGCCCAACAGGGTCTGGGCCTGCTGGGCCTCCTGTTGCTGCTGTTCGCGCTGCTGGGCGGTGGTGCCGATGCCCGCGTCGTCCGTCGCGCTGTCGCCGTTGGACTGGAGGACGTAGCGCAGGCCCGTGTCGGTGACGAGGAAGACCGGGCCGGTCGTGGTCGCCTCACCCTGGAACTGGCGGTAGAGCTGGCCGGAGCCCGGCGTCACATAGGCGCTGGAGGAGCCGGTGGGCAGCTTGGCCGGGAAGTCCGTACCCGCCCAGGTGCTCAGGGTCGTGGCGCCCGAGCCGGAGTTCACGCCGCGCAGGACGTTGCAGATCGTGCTGCGGCTCCCGGCGGCCCCCGACGCCTCGTTGACCGGCTCGGGGTCACCGGTGGGCCAGCGGTGCTCGGTGCCGAAGGCCTCGCCCGGCACGATCGCGCCGGGGCTCAGCTCGCGGGCGTGCCCGGCCTGACCGAGGGGCGCCAACTCCTTGCTGAACAGCAGCAGTTGGGCGGCGAAGGCGGACACGGGAGCGACGCGGCCGCTCAACACCACGTAGTACTGCTCGGTGTTGTTGTCGAACGCCTTGAGCACCATGCCGACCCGGTCGGCCGACGTGTCCAGCTGACCCGGTGCGCCGGCTGCCTCGCCCGGCTGTCCGGGGACGTCCGGGAAGGCGATCGGGTCGCCCTGGTGCAGGGTCGCCAGCCACTCCGCCGACACCCGTTGGGGCTCCCGGCCGGAACCGACCACCGCGCGCAGCAGCAACTCGTCGCTCTTGCCCATCGGGTAGGCCGTGCCGCCCGCGTCCACGACGTAGCGTCTGCCGTCCGGGTCCGCCACATAGAGCAGTTGGCCGTCGTGCAGACGCCCCGCACCCTCGGTCGCGTCCTTCTCGCGGGCGGCGAGGACCAGCGCCGCCTTCTGGACGGAGTCCCCGCCCCCCGCGCTCGGCCGCTCGCAGACCACCCATCGCTTCGCCTTGCCCGCCTCGGACGCCGAGGGCAGCCGGTCGGGGGCGTACGGGATGCCGACGGTGACGCCGTGCGGGATCTTGCCGCTGTCGAGGACGGACTCCGAGACGGTCACCACCTCGCCCTGCCCCTCTTCGAGGAGCAGTTTGGCGGAGGCCATGTTGAGGACCGGGTGCAGCTGGACCTCGTCGCCGGTCCGCAGCACCACATAGCGGGTGGTCGACTTGCTCGCGACGATCACCTTGGCGTTGGGCGCGTCCCAGCCCTTCGGCGCGGTCGGTCGGAACATGCCCCACGCCCCGAAGACGGCCATGACGAGCACCCCGACGACGATTCCGGGCAGGATCGAGCGCAACGGCCGCGGCGCTCCCTCCTCCGAGCCGTCGGGCGACGACTGGAGGAAGGCCGCGAGCATCCGGCGCTTCGCGAAGGTGTAGGCGTTGAGCTGGTCCCGCCGAGATGCCATCTGTGCCCGTCTCTCCCCGATTTCCGGCCGATCCGCGTGGTCCGCAGCGCGGTTGACCGGTTCCCCGTCTCCGATGTCAGAGCGGCCACCTACTATGCCCGGTAACCATGGGGACTTGAGGAGCGGGTAGGGTTCCCGGGCCGTCGAGTGCCCTGTGCGGCGCTGGAACACGGCCAGGTTGTGAGCGGAACGGGGGGACGGAGTGAGGGTTTCGGGTACGGGCGTGCGCTCCGTCGGCCGATCGCGGACGCGCGGTTCCTCGTCGACCGGTCAGCGGCCTCCCGAGCGGTCCGAACGGCCGTCGGCGCCGGGCACTCCGCACCTCAGGACGCGCGCAGGGCAGGGCGGGGCATTCCGGTTGCAACGCCTGGTCCTGCTGGAGATCGCGGCCGCCGTCCTGATCGTCGGCTGGGTGAGCGGTCCTGTGGTGCTCGTGGCGGCGGTGGTGGTCGCCGCTCTGCTGGTGGCCCTCGCCTTCGTACGCCGTCGCGGCCGCTCGCTTCCGCAGTGGCTGGCCACGGCACGGGAGCTGAAGTCCCGTCGACGGCTGGCCGCGCGGCTGGAGATACCGCCGGGGACGGAACCGGGGTTCGGGCCTGCCGTGGAATGCGATCCCGGGCTGCGGACGTACGCGTACGGCGGCCGGGACCGGCGGCCCGTGGGGATCGTCGGGGACGGCACGTTCGTCACCGCCGTTCTCCAGGTGGAGGCGGACACGACCGCGATGCGGGCCGAGCGCGGCCGGCAACCACTGCCGCTCGCCCTGGTACGGGACGCCCTCGAGGTGGACGGGATCCGGCTGGAGTCCGCGCAGATCGTGCTGCACACCCAGCCCGCGCCCGCTCTGCACCTGCCCCCGCAGTCCGTGGCCGTGGCCAACTACACGCCCTTGCAGGAACAGACCGGAGCACCGGCGGTACGCATCACCTGGATCGCCCTGAAGCTGGATCCGGAACTGTGTCCGGAGGCCGTGGCCGTCCGCGGCGGCGGTGCGATCGGGGCGCAGAAGTGCGTCGTACGGGCGGTGGATCACCTCGCGAGCCGGCTGACCGGCGCCGGATTCCGGGCGACCGTCCTCGACGAGGAGGAGCTCACGACCGCCTTCGCCACGTCCGCCTGCGCCAACCCGCTGGTGACGGCGGAGGCCGGGCGGACCGGGACGGTGGAGCGGCGGACCGAGGAGACCAGCCGGAGCTGGCGCTGCGACAACCGCCGTCACACCACGTACTGGTTGCGCCGGTGGCCCGCGGTGGGCGGCGACGGCCCGTCGCTCCCCCAGTTCGTCGCCCTGGTCACGGCCGTTCCCGCGCTCGCCACCACGTTCAGCGTCACCCTCGCGCGAGGTGACCGGCAGGAGGTGTCGCTGTCCGGGCACATCCGGGTGACGGGGCGCAGCGACGACGAACTCGTGGCGGCCCGGCGGGCGGTGCAGGGCGCGGCCCGGCACACCGGCGCCGGGCTCGCCCGTCTCGACCGGGAGCAGGTGCCCGGCATGCTCGCGACGCTGCCGCTCGGAGGTGCTCGGTGACGGCGACGACGACACGCGGAGCCTCGGCTTCCGGCGAACCGGAGCCGTCCGCCGGCCGGCCCGGACGCCGCTCGCCGCGCAGCGGCTTCGGCCTGAGGGGGCCGCGGCACGGCCGGCACTCGGTGTCCGCGGACCAACTGGCCGCGCTCGCCCTGCCCATCGGGGACGACGGTGTCGTCATCGGCGTCGGCGCCGAGGGGCGGCCGGCCGTGCTGGGGATCAACCGGCCCACGCCGTACGACGTCGTCCTGATCGGCGGGCTGTGGACCGCGCAGGTCCTCGCACTGAGGACGGCGGCGACCGGGGCCCGGGTGGCCGTGGAGACGGGGCGGCCGCAGGCCTGGGTGCAGATGGTGCACGCGATGGGCGGCGGGCAGAACGGACTTGCCGTGTACGAGGTCGGCCGGGTGCCTCCGCAGGGCGCTTCGGCGGGTACGCCCGTGCTGGTGGTGCGGGACTGCGGGATGCGCCCGCCGCGCGGCCGGGTCACCTCCGGGCCCTGGCAGTCCGTGCTGACGCTGCTGCCGTATCTCAGTCCGGTCGCCCCGCGGCTGGTCCGGCAGGCCCGGCTCGTCGGCGTACAGCGGATCTCGCCGGACGAGGCCGCGGAACTGGGCCGCGCGCTGTCACTGCCCCGCGGGGACGTGGAGGCGCTGCCCACGCTCACCGACGGGTTCACCTTGTGGTGTGCCGACCGCGACCGGCAGTACGTGATGACGCAACCCACGGATGCGGAGATCGGGTTGCTGGGCACCCCGAGACGGATGGACTGACGCGGCGGCTTCTCCCTTCATCTGTGCGGCACTTCGGCTGTTATGGCCGTTTTGCCGAGTGTCCTGAAGCGCGTGTGCGGCCCTTTCGGGGGTGCGTGACGTGGTGGACTGATGCTGAGGGGTGGGCGGGCCTGCCGAGGTGGGCCGTCTGATGATTAGGCTGGTACGGGGCGCGATGCCGGAAACCATGGGGTGGACGTCGGCGTCTCCCGGGGGAAAGCCGCATCGGACGACGTCAGACGGCCTCGAACCATTCAAGGACGACAAGCGAACGGTCGCCCCGGCACGGCATGAGGGTGCTCGACCACATCAGGAGGAATTGTGAGCAGCGATCGGGACGGGAACCGCGGGGGCTGGGCCACACCCGGCGATGACCAGCCCGACGCGGAGTCCTCTGTCGAGGCGACGGGCGAGTTCACCATCGACTACGCGCCGCCGGCTTGGTACACGCAGAACACGGGCGGCGGTTCGGGTCCGGCACCCGGCACGGAAGCCGGCCCGGGGGCGGCGGGTACACCCGGAGCGCCGGTCACGCCGCCCGCGCCGCCCGCGCCGGAGGCTCCGTTCGCGCCGGTTGCACCGCAGGCAGCGCCCGCGCCGGAAGCTCCATTCACACCGGCTGCGCCCCCGGCACCGCCCGCGCCCGAAGCTCCGTTCACGCCGGCTGCACCGCCGGCAGCGCCCGCGCCTGAAACTCCGTTCACCCCGGTCGCGCCCCCAGCACCGCCAGCGCCCGAAGCTCCATTCACACCGGCTGCACCGCCGACAGCGCCCGCGCCTGAAACTCCGTTCACACCGGTCGCGCCCCCAGCACCGCCCGCGCCCGAAGCTCCGTTCACCCCGGTCACGCCGCCCGCGCCGGAAGCTCCGTTCGCCCCGGCTGCACCGCAGGCAGCGCCCGCGCCTGAAACTCCGTTCAGCCCTGCTGCACCGCCCGCGCCGGACGGGGGTTTCCCCCTGGCTGCGCCGGGCGTGCCGGTCACTCCGGTGGCTCCGCCTGCGCCGCCCGTTCACCCTGCTCCGCCCGTTCCAGCGGCTCCCGCCGTGCCTCCCGGCGCGGGGTCGGTCGCCGTGCCGGGCCTTCCGGCGGGCAGCGGGTTCGAGCCGCAGCCTCACCAGCAGCAGGCCGAGGCCCAGTGGGGAGCCACGGGGGCTTCGGCGGGTGACGAGGAGAGCGGTTCCGGAAACGGGGACCTGGAGAGCGGTGCGACCATGCGCTTCTCCGCGGCCGCCCTCAAGCGGGAGATCGCGGAGAACGCCGCCGTCGTACAGGGCGAGCCCGAGACGCCCGTGGAGCCGGAGGCCGAGGCCGCCGATCCCTCCTCGACCACCGGCTCTGTGCCGTCCGAGGACGCGGATGCGTCGGATGCATCCGCCGATGCGGGCGTATCGGACGGCGACGAAGCTACGGCCGTTGCCGCCGAGACCGGTGCCGAGACTGAGGCTGCCGCCGAGGCCGAGGCAGAAGTCCCATCCGACGGGACGGCCGACGAAAGCGGCACCGCACCGGACGGGGAAGGCGTCTCCGAGGCTCCCGCGGGCGACGAGGCGGCGATCCAGGACGCCGAGGCCGTGACGGGCCCCGCACCCGACAGCGCCGCCGTCATCGAGGACGCGGCCCCGCAGAACGGCTCCGCCGTCGAGGAGCCCTCGGACGCCGTCCCCACGGGCCCCGCCGAGCCGCAGGGCAGCGTGCCCCCGGACGCCGTTCCCCCCGCGCAGCCCGCCTGGACTCCTCCGCCGGCCCCGCAGAGCGAGCTGCCTCCGCTGCCGCCGTCGTACCAGCCCGCGGCACCCGCACCAGCGGCCCAGTGGCCGGCACAGCCACAGCCCGCCGATGCCGTTACGCCCGCTCCCGCGCCTGCGGCGCCTGTCCAACAGCCGCCCGTTCACCCGCCCGTCCAGCCGCAGGCAGTCCCGCCCGCGCCGGTCGGCTGGAACCCGCCGACCCCGGAGCCGGCCCCGGCCGCACCGCAGCCGGGCTACGGTTTCCCGCAGCCCCCCGCTCCCGCCCCGGCGGCCCAGCAGCCTCCTGCCCCGCAGCCGGGCTACGGTTTCCCGCACCCCGGTGGCGCTCCGGCCCCCGCCCCTCAGCCGCAACCGGCCGCCCCGGCACCCCAGCCGCCCGCCGGCTACGGCTTCCCCCCGCCCACCGACGCGCCGCCCGCCCCCGGCGCCTACGGCTTCCCGCAGCAGAACACCGGACCCACAGCACCCGCCCCCGCGCCGCAACCGGCCCCTCCGGCACCCCAACCGCCCACCGACGCCCACGCCCCCGCCGGCTACGGCTTCCCCCCGCCCACCGACGCGCCGCCCGCCCCCGGCGCCTACGGCTTCCCGCAGCAGAACACCGGACCCGCAGCCCCCGCGCCGCAACCAGCCGCCCCGGCACCCCAACCGCCCACCGACGCCCATGCCCCCGCCGGCTACGGCTTCCCTCACCCCGCCGACGCACCGCCCGCCCCCGGCGGCTACGGCTTCCCGCAGCCACCGGCACCGCAGCCCCAGCAGCCGCAGGCCCCGCAAGCGCACCCCGGCTTCCCGCAGCCGGGCATCCCGCAGCAGGCGGACGGGCAGCCCCCGGCGGCCGCCTACCAAGGGTTCCCGCAAGGAGCCCCACAGGGTGCGCCTCAGGGCTTCCCCGGGCAGCCTCCCCAGCCCCAGCCCCAGCCCCAGGCACCGCACGCGGCCGTCCCCGACGCGTCGCAGGGCCCGCAGCCGCCCCAGCAGCCCCAGCCGCCCGTCGACCCCCGGGCCGGGGCCGCCTGGCCGCAGCCGATCCAGCACGACCAGCGGCAGCCGGTCAACCCCGGTGCGGCGCCGCTGGGTTACACGGCCGCCGTGGAGCTGTCCTCCGACCGGCTGCTCAACAACAAGCGGCAGAAGGCGAAGAGCGGGCGGCCCGCCGCCGCTTCCTCCCGCTTCAAGCTCGGTGGCAAGAAGGAGGAGGCCGAGCGGCAGCGCAAGCTGGAGCTGATCCGCACGCCGGTGCTGTCCTGCTACCGGATCGCCGTCATCAGCCTCAAGGGTGGCGTGGGCAAGACCACGACCACCACCGCGCTCGGCTCCACCCTCGCCACCGAGCGCCAGGACAAGATCCTCGCGATCGACGCCAACCCGGACGCCGGCACGCTCGGCCGCCGGGTGCGGCGCGAGACCGGGGCGACGATCCGTGACCTCGTCCAGGCGATCCCGTACCTCAACTCGTACATGGACATCCGGCGGTTCACCTCCCAGGCGCCGTCCGGCCTGGAGATCATCGCCAACGACGTCGACCCGGCCGTGTCCACGACCTTCAACGACGAGGACTACCGGCGCGCGATCGACGTGCTCGGCAACCAGTACCCGATCATCCTCACCGACTCCGGTACCGGTCTGCTCTACAGCGCCATGCGCGGGGTGCTCGACCTCGCCGACCAGCTCATCATCATCTCCACGCCGTCCGTGGACGGGGCGAGCAGCGCCAGCACGACGCTGGACTGGCTGTCCGCGCACGGGTACGCCGAGCTCGTCTCCCGGTCCATCACCGTCATCTCCGGGGTGCGCGAGACCGGCAAAATGATCAAGGTCGACGACATCGTGTCGCACTTCGAGACCCGCTGCCGCGGTGTCGTCGTCGTGCCGTTCGACGAGCACCTGGCCGCGGGCGCCGAGGTCGACCTCGACATGATGCGGCCGAAGGTCCGGGAGGCGTACTTCAATCTCACGGCGATGGTCGCGGAGGACTTCATCCGCCACCAGCAGCGCCAGGGCCTGTGGACCAGCGACGGCAACCCGCCGCCGGTGGCCGCCCCGCCGATGCCGGGCCAGCAGATGCCGGGCCAGCCGGTGCCCGGGCAGCCGTATCCGCCGCAGGCGGGCCAGCCGTACCCGCAGGCGCCCCAGCCCGGCCCCGGGCAGCCGTACCCCCCGCAGCAGGGTCAGCCCCAGGGACAGCCGTATCCGCAGCAGCAGCCGGGGCAGCCGTATCCGCAGCCGCAACCCCAGCCGGGGCAGGATCCGTACGCCCAGCCGCAGCCGCCGCAGCAGCAGAACCCGGGGTATCCCCCGGACGGCTACGGCTACCCGCAGCACCCTCAGGCCCACCAGGCCCCCCAGGCCCCTCAGCCCGGGCAGCCTCCGCAGCAGTGAAAACGCGAAGGGCGGCCGGTGTCCTGGGACACCGGCCGCCCTTCGGGCGTTCGTCGGTCGAGCCGGGGCGGGGCGGCTACCGCGCCGCCACCAGCTCCTTGCAGCGCTTCACGTCCTCGGCCATCTGCTCCAACAGCCCTTCCAGCGACTCGAACTTCGCCTGGCCGCGCACGAAGGCGAGGAAGTCGACGGCGACGTGCAGGCCGTAGAGGTCGAGGCCGACGCGGTCGATGGCGTACGCCTCCACCGTGCGCTCGGTGCCGTCGAACTGCGGGTTGGTGCCGACGGAGATCGCGGCCGGCATCGCCTCGCCGTTCGCGTGCAGCCAGCCCGCGTAGACGCCGTCCGCCGGGATCGCGGTGTGGGGCAGGGTCTCGACGTTGGCGGTCGGGAAGCCGAGTTCCCGGCCCCGCTGCGCCCCGCGCACCACGATCCCCTCCACCCGGTGCGGGCGGCCGAGGATCTCCCCGGCGCCCGCGACATCGCCCTCGGCGACCAGCCGCCGGGTAAGCGTCGAGGAGAACGGCTGCCCGCCGCCCGCCTCACCGCACAGCACCAGGTCGACGACCTCGACGTCGAAGTCGTAGACCTTGCCCTGCTCGGTGAGGAACTCGACGTTGCCCGCCGCCTTGTGACCGAAGCGGAAGTTGGGACCCTCGACGACCGCCTTGGCGTGCAGCTTGTCGACCAGGACCTTGACCACGAAGTCCGCCGGGGACAGCTTCGAGAACTCCGTGGTGAAGGGGAGGATCAGCAACGCGTCCACACCCAGTTCGGCCATCAGCTCGGCGCGGCGGTGGTGCGGGGCGAGCAGCGGCGGGTGGCTGCCGGGGCGGACGACCTCGCTGGGGTGCGGGTCGAAGGTGACGACGACGGCGGGAACGCCCAGTTCACGGGCGCGGTCCACGGCGTGCCGGATGATCAGCTGGTGCCCGCGGTGGACCCCGTCGTAGGAGCCGATGGTGACGACGCTGCGTCCCCAGTCCTCGGGGATGTCCTCCAAGCCACGCCAGCGTTGCACTGTGACCGCTCCTCGAACCCGTGTCCGTATCTACCATTGCCTCTTACGCAGGACTAAGGGTGCCATGCCGGGTGCTTCCGGCCCGCATCGGCATGGGGGCTGTGACCCGACCCACGTGAGTCGGGCCACGTGGGCGACGCGTCACACGGCCGACGCGTCACGCGGGCACCCGCACCCCCGCCAGGTTCTCGATCGTCCGGCGGGCGCTGGGGCCGACCACAGCAGCCCACTCCCCCGGCGCGTCCGTGAGCCAGTCCACCACCCGCGCGGCGAAGCCCGGGACGTGCCGGGCCAACTCGACCAGACCGCGGTCGAAGCGGGTCGCGCCGTCGGGGGTGCGGACCAGGAGGAGGCCGGTGCGGTGGACGAGAGCCCGCAGGTCCTCGCCGCCACGCCCGGCGGCACCGTGCAGTACGGCGTCCAGGACCTCCGGAGCGCGTTCGCGGGTGAGGAGGTGCTCCAGCAGTTCGTCACGCAGGGGACGGGACTCCGGGGCACCGGGGGCGGCCAGTACGCCCGCCAGCGCGGCCCGCACCTGCTCGGGCCCGCCGTCCTCCAGCAGTCCCGTGACCAGCGGCAGGAGGACGGCCCGGGCGGCAGGGTCGTGGTCGAGGCGCCGGTCGACGTACGCGGCCACATGCCCGGCGGCCTCCGGTCGCCGCTCGACCACCTCCCGGACGAGAGCGGCGGCCCGCTGGGCCAGGGCGGGCGTGGTGACGTCGGCGAGGGCGCGCAGGACGCTGCCGGTGTCCGCGCGGTCGGGGCCGCACAGACGGGACCGGAAGGCGTCCAGGACCGGCTCGGGGTGGGTCCCCAGGGCGGCGAGCAGTGCGCTCGGCGGCAGCTGCGGGTCCCCCGCCGTGAACCGCTCCAGCGCCTGCGGGAGGTACCGGGAGCGGGTCTCAGGGTCCCGGACGAGGAGGGCGAGCGCGCCACCGTGCGGGGCGCGGTCGGCGGGGCGGGCCAGCAGGACGAGGGCCGCGTAGCGCAGCAGCCGGTGGTCGGCCTCCGTCCGGATGTGCGGGGCGACGCGCAGTCCGTACGTCATCGCCGCGACCCACCGGGCCTGCCGCTCGTCGTGCGCCCAGCGGTCGACGGCCCGGCACAGCGCGGACGGCTCCTCCTCCGCCAGTACGGCGAGCAGCTCGTCGGCGCGGGGGTGCGCGCAGTCGACGAGAGCCTCCGTGAGGTCGTCCAGCGCCCGGTGCCGATGGGTGTGCAGCAGCGCCTGCGCCGCCGTCGCCACGGTGGCGTGCGGGGTCGCGGGCAGCGGCCGCTCGTCGTCGAACCAGTGGGTGAGGCACGGCTGTACGGCGGCGGGGTCGGCGGCGAGGAGCCGGGCGACGGCGTCGAGGTAGCGGGGCGCGTCCGCGTCGTGCGGGGCGCAGTCGGCGAGGACCAGACGGCGCAGCAGGTCGAGTCGGGCGTCGGCGGGGAGGGCGAGCCCGGTCCAGAACGCGGGGCCGAAGTCCACGAACCGGCCGTGCGTCTGGGCCCCCGCGCCGATCAGGTCCGCCAGCAGGCGCAGGACGCCCGTGTACGGCGTCGCGTCCGGGACGCGCAGCAGGGTCTCGGTGAGCAGCCGGGCGGCCCACCACGAGTCCGGGTCGGCATCCAGGGCGTGGACCAACTCCCGCAGCCGTAGCGCGAGTCGGTGCGGGCCCTGCTGGCGGGCGAGGAGCAGCAGAGCCTGGACGACGGGACCGACCCGGTGGTGCGGGACGGGCAGCGGATGTCCCCCGTCGGGCGCGCGACGGCGGTGGAACAGGGCGCGCAGGGCCTCGTCCAGGTCGAGGTGGATGCCCTGGATCCAGTCGGCGAGTTCCTCGTGGGCGAAGCGGTAGCCGCGGCCCGCGGGCACCAGGAGGCCCTCGGTGAGGACGGCGGACGCCCAGCCGGCACCGCCGCCGAGGCGGGCCGGCGCCTGGCCCCAGGGGAACACCGCCTCGAACGACGCCCGGTCCAGTTCGCCCTGGCCGGGCCCGAGACTGCGGCGGGCGGCTTCATGCAGCTGGCCGGAGACCTTCGCCGCGAGACGGCGTACGGCGGTGCCGCGCAGCCCGTTCTCGGCGGCGAGGCGCACCGCGACGCGCAGGCACATCAGGTCGAGGTACGCGGACAGGACGTCGTCGCGGTCGACGGGCGCCGGGCCCTGCGGGCCGGGGAGGGCCGCACGCACCTCGGAGAGGAGACGGAGGGTGAGCGGGTGCCGGTCGTCGGGGGCGGCGAGCGCGCCCTCGGGTACGGAGTAGCGGACGCGGGCCTCGCGCGCCTCGTCGGCGGTGAGATCACCGAGGCGGACGCACGGCGGGAGCGGGTCCCCGGCCACCGTGGCCCCGTACAGCAGCTCCGGCGGGAACTCCGCGCCGGCGCGTTCCCAGTACTCCCCCCGACACGCCACCACCAGCCGCGTGCCCGTCTCCCGCAACCATTCGGCCGTGCCCTCGGTCCACTCGGCGAGCCGGTGCGCGAGGACCGGGGGCATCTCCTCGGGCCCGTCGAGAAGCAGCAGCAGGGGGCGTCCGACGGCCCGGGCGAGGTGGGCGAGCCGCTCGGGGGTGACATCACCGAGGCCGCCGGGGCTGGACGACCCGAACAAATCGGCCCCCGGCCCCCGCCCCGGAACCGCTGCCGAACCCGCTGCCGAGGCCGAACCCGAGGCCGCCACGATGCGTGCCGCGCCGCTCAGCGCGCGGCGGGCCGCGTCGGCGAGGGAGTCGTCCCCGGCCTTCAGATCGGCGCCGCGCAGCCACAGGGTGGGGGCCGGCCGTGCGCCCCGGTCGCGGCGCGCGGCGAGGGCGGCGAGTTCCGTCGTACGACCGCTGCCCGGTGCGCCGACGAGGCCGAGGACGGCCGCCGGGCTCGTCACGAAGGCGGCGAACTCCCTTGCCGGGACGGCGCGTTCGATCGGATCGGCCGAGGCTGCGAAGGAGTCGGTCGCGGTACGGCCGAGGGGGCCGGACAGCGCTCCGGGCGGGCCGTCCGAACCGACCGACGTGGCGGTGAGTTCGAGGAGACCGGCCAGGTTGAGGTCGGCGCCGTAGGCGGGCACGGTGGCCGCGTTACGGGCGAGCAGTTCGGCCAGCGGGCCATCGGACGCACTCCCCGCCCCGGCCCCGGCCGCGGCCACCCACGACCCGGCCCCCGTCCCCGCAGAACCGCCACCGCCACCGCGAGTGGCGTCGGCACCCGCAATCGCCTCACCCACTCCCGCGGGCGGCGCCGTCATCGCCTCGCCGTCGCTCACGTGGTCGCTCGGCGGCAGGCCCACAGGGTTGTCGTCGGCCGTCGGCACGTCGTCGGTCAGCAGGCTGCCGTCGATCGTCGGAATGCCGTCGGTCGTCGGGATCCGGGGGCGCAGCGGCACCGCGAAGCCGACGTCGCGGTGGCCGGACTGGAGGGCGGTGCCGAGGACGGCGACGACCGCGCCGGTCTCGGCGTCGAGGACCGGTCCCCCGGCCGCGCCACCGCCGAGCCGCAGCGCGTCCCGGCCCGCCGTGCCGATCGCCAGCTCCAGAGCGTCGTCGAGGAGGTGGAAGCGGTCCGTCGCCGTGTACGTCACGGACGTCTCGGCCAGCACCCGCGCCTCGCGCCAGCAGCCGGCGGCCAGCCGGACGTACCGGCCGGTCTCGACGCCGTCCCGCACGGTCATCGGGAGCGGGACCCCGCCGAGGCCCTCGGTGCGGACAAGGGCCAGGTCGAGTTCCGGGAGGGGGGTGACCGCGTCGTCGGTCACCACGCAGCTGCGGTCGCCGACGCCGTACAGGACGAGCCGGGGCAGGCCGTCGACCGCCTCATGGCTGGTGACGACCGTGCCGTGGTGGTCGGCGACGAACCCGGTGCCGCGCGGCCGGCCGGCGAGGTCGCGGATCCGGACGAGCGAGGCATCGGCGTCAGCGGCGAAGTCCGAGGCGAAGGCCGCGTCCCGGGGAGCCGGGACATCCGAGGTATCCGGGGGAGCCATGGGAGCCATGGGATCCAAGGGGCCCGGGGGATCCGCCGGGCGGTTCCCGGTCGTGCGTCGCAGAGAGTCGTGCCGCGGTGTCCGCGGGCCTCGTCCCGCCATCGTCGTACCTCCCGCCGCGCCCGCGTGCCCTGTGTCCGACGGTAGGGGCGGGATGATCAGCGGGACAGCTCACGGAGCGAACGCGCCCCCCTGCACTCCCTCGGTTCACTCCGAGCGCCTGCCCGGACGGGTGAATGAACGGGAGCCTCTGGATACACCCTAGGGGTGGGGGAACCGAGGGGGGGACCGTGGAGCGGCGGCGCAGCACAACCCCGTGTTCGCCGCTCCACGGGCACGACGCGACGCGTCTCGAGCCTCAGCCGAACACGGCCAGGCTCTTCGCCTTGCCCTTCTGCTCCTCGACCAGGGCCAGGAACCGGCCCTCGGGGTCGAAGACGGCCACGGCGCCCGCGCCGACGTACGCGTCGGGCATCTCCAGGCGTACGCCGTTGGTGAGCAGCTGGGCCCGCTTGGCGTCCACGTTCCAGCGGGGGAACGCGGCGGTGGCCGCCTCGGCGATCGGCATCACGCTCAGCTCCTGCTGGAGCTGGTCGAGCGTCTTCGCCGAGTCCAGCTTGTAGGGGCCGACGCGGGTGCGGCGCAGGGCGGTGAGGTGGCCGCCGACGCCGACGTCGGCGCCCAGGTCGCGGGCGAGGGCCCGGATGTAGGTGCCGGAGGAGCAGACGACGGACACGACCAGGTCCAGGACCGGGGTGCCGTCCTCGGCGACCGCGTCACGCACGTCGTACACGGAGAAGGAGGAGACGGTGACCGGGCGGGCCGGGATCTCGAACTCCTCGCCGTCGCGGGCCCGCTTGTAGGAGCGGACTCCGTTGATCTTGATGGCGCTGACCTTGGACGGCACCTGCATGATGGCGCCGCTCAGCTTGGCGATGCCCGCGTCGATCGCGTCCCGGGTGACCTTCGAGGCGTCCGTGGACCCCGTGATCTCGCCCTCCGCGTCGTCCGTCAGGGTCGTCTGGCCCAGCCGGATCGTGCCCAGGTACTCCTTCTCGGTGAGCGCCAGGTGCCCGAGGAGTTTTGTCGCCCTCTCGATGCCGAGGACGAGGACGCCCGTCGCCATCGGGTCGAGCGTGCCGGCGTGGCCGACGCGGCGGGTCTTGGCGATCCCCCGCATCTTGGCCACGACGTCGTGCGAAGTGAAGCCCGACGGCTTGTCGACGATGACAAGGCCGTCGGGCGGGGTCTGCTTGACGTTCATCAGGCGGAGTCGTCCGTCTCGTCCTCGTCACCGGGCTTCTTGTACGGGTCGGCATCGCCGGCGTACCCGGCGCCCGCGGACACCTCTCGGACCTTCTCGTCGGCGGCACGCGCCTTGTCGAGGAGGTCGTCGATGGTGCGGGCGTTGTCCGGCAGGGCGTCGGCGACGAAGGCCAGCGTCGGCGTGAACTTCACGCCCGCCGCGCGGCCCACCTCGGAGCGCAGGACGCCCTTGGCGCTCTCCAGCCCGGCGGCCGCGGCCGCCCGCTCCTCGTCGTCCCCGTACACCGTGTAGAAGACCGTCGCCTCCCTGAGGTCACCCGTCACCCGGGTGTCCGTGATGGTGACGTGGGAGCCGAGACGCGGGTCCTTGATCCCGCGCTGAAGCTTCTGCGCCACCACCTGCTGGATGAGGTCCGCCAGCCTCTTGGCGCGCGCGTTGTCGGCCACTGGTCCGTCTCCCGTTCTGTCTTCGTCTTGCGTTCTGTGGTCGGTCAGTCGTCTTCGCCGTGGAAGCGGCGTCTGACCGACAGCAGCTCCACTTCGGGGCGGCCGGCGACCAGCCGTTCGCACCGGTCCAGTACATCGGTCAGATGCTCCGCGTCACCGGAGACCACGGCGAGACCGATCTTGGTCCTGCGGTGGAGGTCCTGGTCGTCCACCTCGGCCGCGCTCACCGCGAACTTGCGCTGGAGCTCGGCGACGATCGGACGGACGACGGAGCGCTTCTCCTTCAGCGACCGTACGTCGCCGAGGAGCAGGTCGAAGGACAGAGTCCCCACGTACATGTGTGTAACCGGTTCACCCGCCGGTACGGGATCGATGGCCCTGCCCGTCCATGGGACAGGGACATCAAGAACGGTACAACGATCCTGGCGTTGGCTCGACGGGGTTTTACCTCGCTCATGCGTCCGCCGGACGCCGTACCGGCCGGCGGGGAACGATCCCCCGCCGGCCGGTACGAACCATGGGTGCTTACACCCGCGGCTTCTCCCGCATCTCGTACGTCGCGATGACGTCGTCGATCTTGATGTCGTTGAAGTTTCCGAGGTTGATACCGCCCTCGAAGCCTTCGCGGATCTCGGTGACGTCGTCCTTGAAGCGACGCAGCCCGGAGATGGTGAGGCTCTCCGCGATGACCTTGCCGTCGCGGATGAGGCGCGCCTTGGTGTTGCGCTTGACCTCGCCCGAGCGGACCAGGACACCGGCGATGTTGCCCAGCTTGGACGACTTGAAGACCTCGCGGATCTCCGCCGTGCCGAGCTCGACCTCCTCGTACTCCGGCTTCAGCATGCCCTTCAGGGCCGCCTCGATCTCCTCGATGGCCTGGTAGATCACCGAGTAGTACCGGACGTCGACGCCCTCGCGCTCCGCCATCTGCGCCGCGCGGCCCGCAGCGCGGACGTTGAAGCCGATGACGATCGCGTCGGAGCCGGTCGCCAGGTCGATGTCCGACTCGGTGACCGCACCCACGCCGCGGTGCAGGACGCGGATGTCGACCTCTTCGCCGACGTCGAGCTGGAGCAGCGAGGACTCGAGAGCCTCCACCGAACCGGACGCGTCGCCCTTGATGATGAGGTTGAGTTCCTGCACCAGACCGGCCTTGAGGGCCTCGTCCAGGTTCTCCAGGGAGAACCGGACACCCCGGCGGGCGAAGTTGGCGTTCCGCTCACGAGCGGCACGCTTCTCGGCGATCTGGCGGGCCGTACGGTCCTCGTCGACGACGAGGAAGTTGTCGCCGGCGCCCGGGACGTTGGTGAGACCGAGGACGAGGACCGGAGTCGAGGGACCCGCCTCTTCCACGTTCTCGCCCTTGTCGTCGAGCATCGCGCGGACACGGCCGTACGCGTCGCCGACCACCATGGTGTCGCCGACCCGCAGGGTGCCTCGCTGAACCAGGACGGTCGCGACGGCGCCGCGGCCACGGTCGAGGTGGGACTCGATCGCGATGCCCTGCGCGTCCTGCTCCGGGTTGGCCCGCAGGTCGAGCGAGGCGTCCGCGGTCAGGACCACGGCCTCCAGCAGGCTCTCGATGTTGAGGCCCTGCTTGGCGGAGATGTCGACGAACATCGTGTCGCCGCCGTACTCCTCGGCCACCAGACCGAACTCGGTGAGCTGACCGCGCACCTTGGTCGGGTCCGCGCCCTCGACGTCGATCTTGTTGACCGCGACCACGATCGGCACGTCGGCCGCCTTGGCGTGGTTCAGCGCCTCGATCGTCTGGGGCATCACACCGTCGTTGGCCGCCACCACGAGGATCGCGATGTCGGTCGACTTGGCACCACGGGCACGCATGGCGGTGAACGCCTCGTGACCCGGGGTGTCGATGAAGGTGATCCTGCGCTCTTCACCGTTGACCTCGGTGGCGACCTGGTACGCACCGATGTGCTGCGTGATACCGCCGGCCTCGCCCGCGATGACGTTCGTCTTGCGGATGGTGTCGAGCAGTCGGGTCTTACCGTGGTCGACGTGACCCATGACGGTCACGACCGGCGGACGCGCGACGAGGAACTCCTCGCCACCCTCGTCCTCGCCGAACTCGATGTCGAAGGACTCGAGCAGCTCGCGGTCCTCCTCCTCGGGGCTGACGATCTCGAGGACGAAGTTCATCTCGTCCGCGAGGAGCTTCAGCGTCTCGTCGGAGACGGACTGCGTGGCAGTGACCATCTCGCCGAGGTTCATCATCACGCCGACGAGCGACGCGGGGTTGGCGCCGATCTTCTCCGCGAAGTCGGTGAGCGAGGCACCGCGCGACAGACGGACGGACTGTCCGTTGCCGCGAGGCAGCATGACGCCGCCGACCGACGGGGCCTGCATGGCCTCGTACTCCTGGCGCCTCTGACGCTTCGACTTGCGCCCGCGACGCGCGGGACCGCCGGGACGACCGAAGGCGCCCTGCGTGCCACCACGGCCACCGGGACCGCCGGGACGACCGCCGAATCCGGGACGGCCACCGCCGCCACCGAAGCCGCCGCCACCGCCGCCGGGGCCACCGCCACCGGGACGACCGGCGAAACCGCCGCCGCCACCGGGACGGGCGCCGCCACCGGGACCGGCCGGACGACCTGCGAAGCCGCCGCCACCGGGACGACCGCCGCCGCCGGGACGACCCGCACCGCCGCCACCGCCCGGACCGCGGCCGCCGGGGCCGCCGCCGGGACGCGGGCCGGCAGCGGGACGCTGCGGCATCATGCCGGGGTTGGGACGCGGACCGCCGCCGGGACGCGGACCGCCGGGGCCTGCGCCCTGCGGGCGGGGCATGCCGCCCGGAGACGGACGGGCACCGCCCGGAGACTGCGGACGAGGACCGCCGCCCTGGCCACCGGGGCCCTGCGGACGGGGACCTGCACCGGGAGCGCCACCGGGGCCGCCGGGGCGCGGGGCGCCCTGCGGACGGGGCGCCTGCGGGCGCGCCATACCGGCGTTGCCGCCGGACGTGAAGGGGTTGTTGCCCGGACGCGGACCCGACGGACGGGCACCGCCCGGACGCGGGGCACCGGCGCCACCGGGGCGCTGGCCCTGCGCGGCGGCCGGACGACCCTGACCGCGGTCACCGCGGTCACCACGGTCACCGCGCTCCTGGCCCTGACCGGGCGCGGGACGGCCACCGGGACGGGGCGCGCCGGGGCGCGGACCCTGGGAGGCCGGCCTCGGGCCGGACGACTGGGCCGGAGCGGCCGAGGCGGCCGGAGCAGCCGGAGCGGCCGGCGGAGCGGTGAACTCCGGGGCGGCCGGCGCGGGACGCGGCGCGGGCTTGGGACCCGGACGCGGGCCGGAAGCCGCCGGCGCGGGGGCCGACGGGGCGGCCGGAGCCGACGGGGCGGCGGGGGCCGCCGGAGCCGCGGGCGTCTGCGCCGCGGGAGGCTTGGGGGCGGCCGGCCGCGGTGCGGCCGGGCCCGGACGGGCCGACTGCGCCGGGGAAGGCGCGCCGGGCCTGGGGGCTGCCTTGCGCGGGGCGGGCTTGCCGCCGCCCTGGAAGGCGTCTGTCAGTTTGCGGACAACGGGCGCTTCGATGGTCGAAGACGCCGAACGGACGAATTCACCGAGTTCCTGGAGCTTGGCCATGACGGCCTTGCTCTCCACCCCGAACTCCTTGGCGAGTTCGTATACCCGGACCTTAGCCACTTCGCTCCTTTTAGGTCCGGGTGTGTCCGGACCGTCGCTACTTCATGGGCGTACTCATCGCGTGCTCATCGAGTGCTCATCGCAATCTCGACCTACTTCCAACTCGCGGGGTACCAGAGCCGCACGGAGGTTCCGTGCGACGCCTTCTTACGGTGTTGCCTGTTCGGCAACGGTCGTCTGCTCGACGTACTGGCGCAACGCCTTTGTGTCGAGCGCTCCCGGGGCTCGCAACGCCCTCGTGAACGCCCGGCGGCGTACCGCCTGGTCGAGACAGACCGGGGCGGGATGCAGATACGCACCCCGGCCGGGCAGCGTACCGCGTGGATCGGGGACGCATGCGTCCTTGATCGCCACGATGCGCAGCAGCTCCGTCTTGGCCGCCCGCTCCCGGCACCCCACACAGGTGCGTTCAGGGCATACTCCGGCGTGCGTCCGGCCAGACACTGTTAAGTCTACCTCCCCGCGGCGACCTCACCCCTTTGGGTCAGGATTCGAACAGTTGCCGCGTTACATCTGTCGTGATCTGAGCCCCGGCAGGCCGAGATCTATTCCTTCGCTGCTCGCCGGGCTACTCGGTGGGCTGTTCGATGTCCGGACGGATGTCGATGCGCCAGCCGGTCAGCCGGGCGGCGAGCCGGGCGTTCTGCCCTTCCTTGCCGATCGCCAGCGACAGCTGGTAGTCCGGCACCGTCACGCGCGCGGAGCGGGCCGCGAGGTCGACGACCTCGACCTTGGAGACCCGGGCCGGGGACAGCGCGTTCGCCACCATCTCGGCCGGGTCGTCCGACCAGTCGACGATGTCGATCTTCTCGCCGTTCAGCTCGCCCATCACGTTGCGCACCCGGCCGCCCATGGGGCCGATACAGGCACCCTTGGCATTCAGACCCGAACGGGTGGACCTGACGGCGATCTTCGTACGATGACCGGCCTCACGTGCGATGGCGGCGATCTCGACCGAACCGTCGGCGATCTCCGGCACCTCCAGGGCGAAGAGCTTCTTCACCAGATTGGGGTGGGTGCGGGAGAGCGTCACGGACGGGCCGCGCATACCCTTCGCCACCCGGACGACGTACGACCGCAGGCGCATGCCGTGCGGGTACGTCTCGCCGGGGACCTGCTCCTGCACCGGCAGGATGGCCTCCAGCTTGCCGATGTCCACGAGCACGTTCTTCGGGTCGCGGCCCTGCTGGACCACACCGGTGACGATGTCGCCCTCACGGCCCGCGTACTCACCGAGCGTCGCGTCGTCCTCGGCGTCGCGCAGACGCTGGAGGATCACCTGCTTGGCCGTGGTGGCGGCGATGCGGCCGAAGTCGGACGGGGTGTCGTCGAACGGGCGGGGCTCCTGCCCCTCCTCGAGGTCCTCGGGGTCCTCCTTCGCCCACACGGTCACATGTCCGGTCTCCCGGTTGAGCTCCACGCGCGCGTGACGGCGGCTTCCCTCGGTGCGGTGGTAGGCGATGAGGAGGGCCGACTCGATCGCCTCGACCAGCAGGTCGAAGGAGATCTCCTTCTCCCGCACCAAGCCCCGCAGGGCACTCATGTCGATGTCCACGGCTACGCCTCCTCTTCCATCTCGTTCTCGTTCTCGTCGTTCTCGTTCTGGTCGTTCTCGTTCTCGGCGTGCCGGTCGCTCTTGTCCTTGCGGTTGAACTCGACCTGCACGCGGGCCTTGTCGATGTCGCCGTAGGAGAGTCTGCGGGCGGTGGCCTTGCGGCCCTTCACGCCGGGGACCTCGAGATCGAGTCCCTCGTCGTCGACCGTCAGGATCCGGGCGACCAGCTCGCCGCCCTCGGTCAGCTGGAACCGCACCAGCCGGTCGACGGCGCGTACGTAGTGGCGATGCTCGGTGAGCGCGCGCTCCGCGCCGGGGGTGCCGACCTCGAGGGTGTACTCGCCCTCGCCCATCGCGTCCGTCTCGTCGAGCTTCGCCGAGAGCGCGCGGCTCACATCGGCGATCTGGTCCAGGTTCGCTCCGGAGTCGGAGTCGACGACGACGCTCAGCACCCGCTTGCGTCCGACGGAGTCCACGGTGATCTCTTCGAGATCCAGTCCCTGGGAGGCGACGAGCGGTTCCAGGAGCTCTCGCAGCCTCTCGCTCTGGGTGGTGCTCATCCGGGTGACTCCTCGGCCGCGTGTGCTGTTGTGGGATGGGGCGCGTGTCTGGTCAAAGGGTATCCGGTCGCAAGGTGTGTTGCCGTCCACCTGTGCACGGAGGGTGGCGGCCCCTCGCGGGGCGGTGCCGCTGAGTGGTACGGGGCGGCCGCGCGGGTACGGTGATCACGGGCCCGCCGCCCACCAGGACGCCAGTTCCGTACGAGTTCCCCGAGGACGCCTGCCGTGCCCTTGCCCCTCCCCTCGCGCACCCCCTCGGGGCCGCGCAGAAGATCCCTGCTCGCGTCGGCCGCGGGAGCCGCGCTGCTCGTGGGCTGCTCGTCCGGTACGGAGGAGTCCGAGGAGAGCGCGAGCGGCAGCCCGTCGGCCACCGAGCGGGCACGCGCGCGTGCGGCCCAGGAGAGCGGCGGGCTGGTGGCACGGTACGACGCCGTGCTCGCCGTCCTTCCGGCGCTGGCGGGGCGGCTGGGGCCGCTGCGGGCGGAGGTCGTACGGCACGTGGAGGCCTTCGGAGGCGCCGCAACGGAGTCCCCCTCCGCCACGAAGTCCGCCACCGGCTCCCCCGTCTCCCCCACGGCTTCCTCGACGCACTCCGCCTCGGTTCCGCCGGCCGATCCCTCGGCCGTGCCGTCCGCCGTGCCGATCACCGACACGGACGCGCTCGCCGCGCTGGCCGCCGCCGAGCGCGCGCTCGCCGACCGCAGGGCCACGGAACTGCTGGACGTCCCGGGCGAACTGGCCCGGTTGCTGGCCTCGGTGGCGGCGGCCGGTGCGGCGCACGCCTATCTGCTGACGGAGGGGACGCGATGAGTGAGGCCACGAGCGCGGAGTTGACGGCACTCCAGGCGGCGCTGGCCGCCGAACATGCCGCCGTGTACGGGTACGGGGTCGTCGGTGGACGGATCCAAGAGGGCCGGAACGCCGAGGCACGGGCGGCCTACGACGCGCACCGGGCGCGCCGGGACGCGCTGGTGCGCGAGGTGCGCGACCTGGGGGCCGAGCCGGTCGCCGCGAGTGCCGGGTACGCGCTGCCGTTCCCGGTGCCGGACTCCGCGGCGGCGGTCCGGCTCGCGACCGAGCTGGAGGAGCGCGTGGCCGGGGTGTACTCCGACCTGGTGCGGGCAGCCGGGGACGCACGACGCCGGGAGGCCGCGGGCGCGCTGCGCGAAGCGGCGGTCCGTGCGGTGCGCTGGCGCGGCGGGAGCGTAGCCTTCCCAGGTCTCGCCGAGCGGACCGGTACGGATCCGGCCACGGGCTCGGCGTCCGCACCGGCAGGGGCCACGCCTCCGGCGGCGGCAGCGCCCTCGGGCACACCAGCGGCTTGACCCGAAGCAGGAAGGGAACGACTCGCGCATGGCTTTCGAACCGCCGCAGCGTCTGGTCAGGGCGCTCGGTGAGACGGCACCGGACGGTGACGGCTGGTTGGAGAAGCTGCCGGAGGCGGCCCGACAGGCCGTCGCTCTACGCGAGTTGACGGTCGATCGGGTGCAGGTACCGGGCGGCCGGACCAGCCTGGTCGTGCTCGTGCGGCGCGCGGACGGGACACCGGCCGTGCTGAAGCTGGCCCCACCCCGGTTCCGGCCGGAGGCGGAGCGGGCCGCGCTGGCGCACTGGGACGGCCTGGGCGCCGTCCAGCTGCTGGAAGGGCCGCAGACTGCGGGGGCACTGCTGCTCGAGCGGCTGCATCCCGATGTGTCGGTGCGGTCGCTGGCGGAGGCGAAGGCCCTGCTGGAGGCGGCGGGGACGTTGCGGCGGCTGTGGGTGGAGCCACCGGCCGGCCACTCCTTCGAGTCCGTGGCCGACCGGACCGGGCGGCAGGCGCAGGCGATGCGGGCGAGCGCCGAGGCCGAGCCCGAGGTGGCCGCCTTGGTGGACGCGGCGCTCGCCGCCCGTACGGAGCTGCTGGCGGAACCGCCCGAACACCGGCTGCTGCACGGCACGTTCCGGCAGAGCAAGGTGCTGGCGGGCGAGCGGGTGCCGTGGCTGGCGGTGGGGCCGGATCCGGTGGTCGGCGAGTGCGCCTTCGACCTGGCCCGGCTGGTCCGCGACCGGGTGGAGGACCTGATCGCCTCGCCGTCCGGGGCGGCGACGACCCGGCGCCGGGTGAAGCGGCTCGCGGAGTCGCTGGAGCTGGACCAGGAGCGGCTGCGCGGCTGGACGCTGTTCCGGGCGGTGGAGTCGGGTCTGCGGGCGCTTCGGGTGGGACGACCCCGGGATGCCGAGTTGTTGCTGGAGTTCGCCGGGTGGCTCTGAGGGGTCACACCGCGATGCTCCGCATCGCCCGACTTCGCAGCCTCGCCGTCTCGGAGGACGCGACGCTCAGTCGAGACAGAACTCGTTGCCCTCGATGTCCCGCATCAGGATGCACGACTCGTTGTGGTCGTCGGCAAGCAGCACGTGCACGCGTGTCGCGCCGAGCGCGACCAGTCGTGTGCACTCGGCCTCGAGCGTGGCCAGGCGCTGTTCACCCACGAGCCCGGTACCGACTCGCACGTCGAGATGCACCCGATTCTTGACGACCTTGCCTTCGGGGACGCGCTGGAAGTACAGCCGCGGGCCCACGCCTGACGGATCACCGCAGGCGAACGACGCGCCCTGCCGCTCAGGCGGCAGCGAGCGATCGAAATCGTCCCACGTGGCAAACCCCTCCGGCGGCGCCGGTACGACGTACCCCAACACCTCGCACCAGAAGCGAGCGACGCGCTCGGGTTCTGCGCAGTCGAAGGTGACTTGGAACTGCTTGATCGAGGACATCGGCGCACCCTAGCAGGGGCACGCCGTCGTTCATTTCCCGATGGGGATCCGCACTTCAGGGGGTTGCGCCGGCCGTCATTCTCAGGGCCAGCACGGGGCAGTCGGCCGCCGCTCTGCGGGCTCGTTTCACCGTGCGCGCCGGGACGGGAGTGCGGTCCACCAACGGGTAGCCCCACTCGTCCAGCGTGATGTGTTCCGGTAGGAGTTCCGCGCAGAGGCCGTGGCCCTGGCAGGCGGTCCAGTCGATGTCGATGTGCTGGTCCGTGCTCATGGGTCAGCCCTCCTCGGGGACGGGCAGCAGGGGCGAGTGGTCGGTCGCGGTGCAGTGGCCCCGGGCGTGTGCGTCGACCTCGGCGGCGAAGGTGGTCAGGGCGCTGCGGACCAGGCGGACGGTGCCGTCGGGGTGGTGGCAGGCGCCCCGGCCCTCTACGAGGCCCGACCAGCGGGCCAGATCGGCGCGGACGGTGCCCTGGGGGCCGGGAGCGGCGAGGGTGCGGAAGGCGGTGGCGATGCGGGGCAGGCCGTTGAGGCAGGGACCGCACTGGCCGGCCGACTGGAGGGCGAGATAGCGCAGGACGCGCGCGGTCTCGGCGAGGCCGCAGCGGTCGCCGGGCAGCGCGGCGAGCACGCCCGCGCCCAGGTAACCGCTGTCCAGGGTCAGTTGACCCGCCTCCGGGGCGGGGATCCAGGTGCCGTGGTAGCCGCCGACCAGCACCGCCTGGGCGCCTTCCAGCGGCAACAGCCGACCCAGGGGCAGGCCGTAGGGCGCCTCCACCACCCGGGGCTCGCGGCCCGGCACATGGACCGTGCACAGCACGCTGCCGGGCTGGGTCGGGGTACCGGCCGTGCGGTACCAGTCGGCGCCGTAGCGGGCGACCAGGGCGAGGTGGGCCAGGGTCTCGACGTTCTGGACGAGGGTCGGGGCCCGGTGCACTCCGCGCTCGCGGACCGGCGGGCGCTGATGGGTGGGCAGGGCCACGCCGCCGGAGACGTACCGGGCGAGGGCCGCGGCCTGGCCGGAGAGGAACGACTTGGGCAGGCGGACGACCTTCACCGGCAGCGGGTCCGCGGTGCGCTGGGCAAGGGCGGATTCCAGCCAGGTCGCGCCGTCCTCCACGGCGAGGTACGCCTCCCCCGCGCCGACCGTGCGGGCCGCCAACTGGAGCCCGTCCAGGACGAGATGGGGTGACAGGCGCAGCAGGGCCTTGTCCTTGCGGCTGGCCGGTTCGCCCTCGGCGCCGTTGGCCACGACGACGGGAGCGCGGCCGGTTCGCCGGCCGGCCTCCGCGACGGAGACGAGCTTGCGGTACGTCGGGAAGCCGGCCCCGCCGCGCCCGGTGAGGCCGGACTCGGCGACCGTGCGGAGCAGGCTCTCGGGGTCGTCGTGGGACAGCGGGCCGTAGCGCTGGTGGTGGGTGGCGAGGTCGGCCGGGGTGGCGCCGGGGGCGAGGAGACGTGGGGGCATGTGGAGGTCCGGGAAGGTGGCGGTCACGGTCGGGCTCCTTCGGCGGTGCGCAGGAGGGCCGCGGGGGTGCGGCGGCCGGCGCGGACGGCGTGTGCGAGGCGGGCGGCGAAGGCGGCGACCGCCGTGGCCACGCAGGCGACGGTCAGCCAGGTCATCCAGTCGGCGCCGGTGTCCGTGCCGATGCCGATGCCGTGGACGAGCGCGACCGGCCAGGAGGCGTACGCCAGCCGGTGGACGGTCCGCCAGGCGCGGTGGCCGAGGCGTTCCCGCAGCAGGCTGGTGACCAGGACGGCGAGCATCAGGTCCAGGGCGACCGTGCCGAGGCCGAGCCAGAGGGGCTGGTAGTCGCCGACGAAGGGGACGAGGACGTCCACGACGGTGATGTCGACGTAGCCGTCCACGACCGCGGCGGTGATGTGCAGGGCCAGGAAAGCGGTCGCGGAGAGGGCGAGCGTGCGGTGCAGGCTCATCGTGCCGAAACGGGGGAGCCCCGGAAGCCGGGTTCTCGAGCGGACCGCGACGCCGAGCAGGACGACGACCGTGAAGAGGACGAGGCAGACGGCGCCGGTGGCACGGTTGGCGTACCAGAGGGTCTCGGAGGTCACGCGGCCGGCTCCCGCTCCAGAGCGACCTGGGTGGGCCAGCCCGGCGTGGTGACGACGGTGCCGTTCTGGGCCACCAGACGCGCCGGCAGCCGCCGCCGTTGCAGCCACCGCTCCGCGCCCGCGCCCTTCACCAGGGCCGCCGTGCTCGCCGCGTTGGCGTCGGCGCAGGTCGCGGCGGCGACGGAGACCGTGCGCCAGGGCGAACGGACCGGCAGGCCGGTACGCGGGTCGACGATGTGGTGCAGATCGTGACCGCCGCGCCGCCAGCGCCGGGCGGTCGTGCCCGAGGTGGCCAGGCCTCCACCGCGCAGGCCCACGGAGTCGTAGGGGCCCTCGGCGGGGGTTTCGTCGACGGATCCCGTGACGTCCTGGACCCGGATCTGCCAGCCGCCAGCCGGCGGCTCCCCCGCGACGGCCGTGTCGCCGCCCAGACTCACCAGGACTCCGCAGCCGGCCGCCGCGGCCAGCGTCCCCGCGGCCCGGTCGGCGGCCCACGCCTTGGCGGTGGCGCCCAGGTCGAGGCGGATGCCCTCGGGGACGGCCACCGTGCCGGTCGCCCGGTCCAGGCGCACGGTGCGCCAGCCGGGGGTGCGCCGGACCGTGAGCCGGACCGGGCGGTCGTCCTCGCGGACGAGGGTGAAGTCGCGGTCGTAGCCGAGGGCGTCCATCGCGGAGCCGACGGTGGGGTCGACCGTCCCGTCGGTCGCCTCGGCCGCGCGCAGGGCCACGTCGAGGGCCTCGGCGAGCAGCGGACTGACCCGGACCGGGCGGCCGGCGGTGCCGTCGAGGGCGGCCAGTTCGGAATCCGCGCGGAAGCGGCTGCACGCCGCGTCGACCTCGGCGAGGTGCCGGGCGAGGAGCAGGTTGCACGACTCCAGCAGGGCCGGGTCGGTGACGACCAGGCGGACCGTGGTGCCGAGGGCCCGCCACTCCGCGGCGGCCGTGGTGCGGGTCTCGAGGGAGGCGCTCATCACGACGCTCCCGAGGTGGAGTCGGTGGAGCCACCGGAGGAGGAGGTGAGACCGCTGTCCGAGGAGGAGCTGCTGCTGTCGGAGGACGACGAGCCGCTCGACGAGCTGCTCGACGAGGAGTCCGTACCACTGTCGGTGCTGCTGCTGCCGGTAGTGCCGGTGTCCGTGGAGCTCGTGTCTGTGGAGCTCGTGTCTGTGGAGCTCGTGTCTGTGGAGCTCGTGTCTGTGGAGCTCGTGTCTGTGGAGCTCGTGTCTGTGGAGCTGGTGTCCGAGGAGCTCGAGCTGGAACCGGAGCTGGAGCTGGAGTTGCTGGTCGTGCTGCTCGCCGTCGTCTCGGCGTCGGCCTGCATGGTGCCGACCAGGGCGAACACCCCGGCCGCCGCCGCGAGCGTGACCGCCGCGGCCAGGGCGGCCGTACGCCGCGCACCTCTGCGGACCGCTGCCGCGGCCCCCCGTTCCTCTTCCCTGGTCGCCATGACCGTTCCCCTCCGCAGTGACGTTCTGTCACGTCCTACGGTCGGGGAACGGCCTGAGAGAAGTCTGTGAGGCAGCCATACGCCCCGACAGAACTCTCTGAGACGTTGCTTTAAATCACGCCGTCAGCCGGGCGATCGCCTCGTCGACCGTGAGCTCCTCGCGCTCGCCGGTCCTGCGGTCCTTCAGCTCCAGGACGCCCTCGGCCGAGCGACGGCCCGCCACCAGGATCTTCGGCACGCCCATCAGCTCGGAGTCGGTGAACTTCACGCCCGGGGAGACGCCGGCCCGGTCGTCGACCAGGACGCGCAGACCGGCCGCGCGCAGCTTCTCGGAGACGTCGAGCGCCAGCTCGGTCTGGAGGGCCTTGCCCGCCGCGACGACGTGTACGTCGGCCGGGGCGACCTCGGCGGGCCAGCACAGGCCCTTCTCGTCGGCGCTCTGCTCGGCGAGGGCGGCGACCGCGCGGGAGACACCGATGCCGTACGAGCCCATGGTCACGCGAACCGGCTTGCCGTTCTGGCCGAGCACGTCGAGCTTGAGGGCGTCGGCGTACTTGCGGCCCAGCTGGAAGATGTGGCCGATCTCGATGGCGCGGTCCAGCTTGAGGCCGGTGCCGCACTTCGGGCAGGGGTCGCCTTCCTGGACGACCACGACGTCGACGTACTCGCCGACCTCGAAGTCCCGGCCCGCGACGACGTTCTTCGCGTGCAGGCCCTCCTTGTTGGCGCCGGTGATCCAGGCGGTGCCCGGGGCCACGCGCGGGTCGGCGATGTACTTCACCTTGTCCAGACCCTGCGGGCCGACGTAGCCACGGACCAGGTCCGGGCGGCCCACGAAGTCCTCGGCGGTGACCAGTTCGACGGCCGCCGGGGCGAAGTGCGCCTCGACCTTGCCCAGGTCGACCTCGCGGTCACCGGGGACGCCGACGGCGACGATCTCGCCGTCGACCTTCACCAGGAGGTTCTTCAGGGTGGCCGAGGCCGGGACGCCCAGGTGGGCGGCGAGGGTCTCGATGGTGGGGGTGTCCGGGGTCGGGATCTCTTCGAGAGCGGCCACGCCGTCGGCGCCCACGGGCTTCAACTCGTACGTGATCGCCTCGGTGTTGGCCGCGAAGTCGCAGTTCGGGCAGTCGGCGAAGGTGTCCTCGCCGGCGCCGGCCGGGGCGAGGAACTCCTCCGACTTGGAGCCGCCCATCGCGCCCGCGGTCGCCGCGCAGATGCGGTAGTCCAGGCCGAGGCGCTCGAACACCTTCTGGTACGCCTGGCGGTGCAGGGCGTAGGACTGCGCGAGACCCTCGTCCTCGGTGTCGAAGGAGTAGGAGTCCTTCATGAGGAACTCGCGGCCGCGCAGGACGCCGGCCCGGGGGCGGGCCTCGTCCCGGTACTTGTTCTGGATCTGGTAGAGGATGACCGGCAGGTCCTTGTAGGAGGACGCCTGGTCCTTCACGATCAGCGTGAAGATCTCCTCGTGGGTGGGGCCGAGGAGGTAGTCGCCGCCCTTGCGGTCCTTGAGGCGGAACAGCTCCGGGCCGTACTCGTCCCAGCGGCCGGTCGCCTCGTACGGCTCCCGGGGCAGGATGGCGGGGAGCAGCACCTCCTGGGCGCCGATCGCGTCCATCTCCTCGCGGACGATGCGCTCCACGTTGGAGAGGACCTTCTTGCCGAGCGGCAGCCAGGACCAGATGCCGGCGGCGGTGCGGCGGACGTAGCCGGCGCGGACGAGGAGCTTGTGGCTCAGGACCTCGGCATCCGCAGGGTCGTCGCGCAGCGTCTTCGCCATCAACTGGGACATGCGCTGGACCGGTGCGTTCGCCATGGTTCTCGTACTCCTGCCGGAAAAGGGTGGTGGCTAGGAGGTTAGCCGGGAGCGTGGCGGGCCGGAAATCCGTTACCCGCGCAGGAGGGGCAGCGGGGCGCCCATCACCGCGTACGGGCGGGGGGCGCTGGGGAACAGCACCCGGCGGGCCAGGTCCTGGTAGCCCAGGGAGTGGTAGAGCGCCCGGGCGGGGCTTTCGGTGTCGATCGCGGAGAGGATCGAGCGGGGTTGGGTCGCGGTGTCGGTGATCGTGGTGATCAGGGCCCGGCCCGCGCCGCGGTTCTGGTGGGCGGGGTGGACGTGCAGTTCCGTGATCACGAAGGAGTCGTCCAGCCAGTGCTCGTTGCCCTGGGCCCGGAGGTAGGGCTGGACGACCGTGGACCACCAGTGGGTGCGGTCGTTGGGCATGCCGTAGACGAAGCCGACGAGTCGCTCTGCGACGGTCGCGCCGAAGGCTCTCGCACCCGGGTGCGCCATGTGGCGCAGGACGATCTGCCGGCGGACGGCCACCTCGTCGGGGCCCAGTCCGAAGGCGATCGCTTGGACGGCCAGGGCCTCGTCCACATGGGCGGGGAGGTCCAAGGGGCCGATCACGAGGTCCATGGCGGGGAGCCTACAGGGGCACTAAAAGAGGACGCTCATGAAAGCGCCGACCTCCTGGAAGCCCACCCTCCTGTAGGTGCGCCTCGCCGTGGTGTTGAAGTCGTTGACGTAGAGGCTGACCACCGGGGCCACGTCGGCCAGGGCGTAGCGCAGGACCGCTGCCATGCCGGGGGCGGCCAGGCCCTGGCCCCGGTACTCCGGGGCCACCCACACACCCTGGATCTGGCAGGCGTGGGAGGTCGCCGCGCCGATCTCCGCCTTGAAGGCGACCCTGCCCCGGTCGTCGAGGCGGGCGAACGAGCGCCCGGAGCCGACGAGTTCGGCCACCCGGGCCTGGTAGAGCAGGCCTCCGTCGCCGGCCATCGGGGAGACGCCGACCTCCTCGGTGAACATCGCCACGCACGCCGGCATGATCGTGTCCATCTCGTCCTTGCGGACCCGGCGGACGTAGGGGTCCGGGGCGATGTCGGTGGGCATGCGGTCGGTGACCATGAGGGGCTGTTGGGCGCGGACCTCGCGGGCCGGGCCCCAGTGGGGTTCGAGGAGGCGCCACAGCTGGGTCGTGGGCTCGGCGGGGCCGACGATCGAGGAGCAGCGGCGGCCCGCCCGGCGGGCGCGGTCGGCGAAGGCCCGCACCGCTCTCGGTGTCGCGCAGATCGGGACGAGGTTGGCGCCCGCGTAGCAGAGGGACGTCAGCATGCCGTCCTCGTACCAGCCCCACATCTCGCCGCCGAGCCGCCACGGGTCGAGGCCCGCGACCTGTACGCGGGACGTGACGAAGGCGTTGGCGACCGGCTCGCGGTCCAGGACGGCGAGCGCGGCGTCCAGGTCGCTCGGTTCGAGGACCCGGGATGTGGTCTGGGTCAACACGCGCGGGGCCTCACACTCAGGTCTGCTGATCCCCGCACTGTACCTGCGGAAGCTGGGCGGTGCCGACCTGTGTTCAGCTGGCGTTCGTCTGCTGTGACCGTCGGGTGTCGTGCCGTCCCCTGGGGGCTGCCGCCCCCAGACCCCCGCTGTCGGCCTGAACGGCCTCGTCCTCAAACGCCGGACGGGCTGAGTTCACCTGGCCCGGCGCAGACGATCGGCACGGCCAGGCCCCGTCCCCGAACGCCGGACGGGCTGAATACACCTGGCCCAGCGCAGAAGCTCGGGACCGGCCCGACCCCGAACGCCGGACGGGCTGAATACACCTGGCCCAGCGCAGAAGCTCGGGACCGGCCCGTCCCCGAACGCCGGACGGGCTGAGTTCGCCTGGCCCGGCGCAGGCGATCGGCACGGCCGGGCTGGTTTGCCCGGCCTTGACCTGAAGTTCCGGACAGTCAGCCCGCGACCGAGACCGACGGCTCGCCGGACGGGGTGCCGGATGCCTCCATCTGTTCGGCCAGCTTCATGGCCTCTTCGATGAGGGTCTCCACGATCTTCGACTCGGGGACGGTCTTGATGACCTCGCCCTTCACGAAGATCTGGCCCTTGCCGTTGCCGGAGGCGACGCCGAGGTCGGCCTCGCGGGCCTCGCCGGGGCCGTTGACGACGCAGCCCATGACGGCGACGCGGAGGGGGACGTCCATGCCCGTGAGACCCGCGGTGACCTCTTCGGCCAGCTTGTACACGTCGACCTGGGCGCGGCCGCAGGACGGGCAGGAGACGATCTCCAGGCCGCGCTGCTTGAGGTTGAGGGACTCCAGGATCTGGTTGCCGACCTTGACCTCCTCGACCGGCGGGGCCGACAGCGAGACGCGGATCGTGTCGCCGATGCCCTGGGAGAGGAGGGCGCCGAAGGCGACCGCCGACTTGATCGTGCCCTGGAAGGCGGGGCCGGCCTCGGTGACGCCGAGGTGGAGCGGGTAGTCGCTCTGGGCGGCGAGCTGCCGGTACGCCTCGATCATGATCACCGGGTCGTTGTGCTTGACCGAGATCTTGATGTCGTGGAAGTCGTGCTCCTCGAAGAGGGAGGCTTCCCAGAGGGCGGACTCGACGAGGGCCTCGGGGGTCGCCTTGCCGTACTTCTGGAGCAGGCGCCGGTCCAGCGAGCCGGCGTTGACGCCGATGCGGATCGGGGTGCCGTGCTCCTTCGCCGCCTTGGCGATCTCCTTGACCTTGTCGTCGAACTGCTTGATGTTGCCGGGGTTCACCCGGACCGCCGCGCAGCCCGCCTCGATCGCGGCGAACACGTACTTCGGCTGGAAGTGGATGTCCGCGATCACCGGGATCTGCGACTTGCGCGCGATCGTCGCGAGGGCGTCCGCGTCGTCCTGCGTGGGGCAGGCGACGCGGACGATCTGGCAGCCGGACGCGGTGAGCTCGGCGATCTGCTGGAGGGTGGCGCCGATGTCGGAGGTACGGGTCGTGGTCATCGACTGCACGGACACCGGGGCGTCTCCGCCGACCGCCACGGATCCGACCTGGATCTGCCGGCTCTTCCGGCGCTCGGCAACCCTGGTCGGAACGGACGGCATGCCGAGAGAAATCGCAGTCATCTGCTGTGCAACCCCAAGTCGTGGATCAAGGCCCAGGTCCCGTCGTAGGCGGGTTCCAGGCTTCGAGATTACGGCACCGGCCCAGGCGCGAGCACTCCCCCACCTCGAAACCACTCGGCGGGGGGACCTCCACCGCCGTCGAACCCACTCGACGGAAGGCGGCCCGGAACATATCGTCCCGGGCCGCCGCGAACCACGTGTGACGAGCAGGTGGCTACGAGATGCGCACCGGGTTCACCACGTCCGCGATGAGGACCAGCACCGTGAAGCAGATGAAGATGCCTGCCACCACGTACGCCACCGGCATCAGCTTCGCCACGTCGAACGGGCCCGGGTCCGGCCTGCGCAGGACCTTGGCCAGATTGCGGCGCAGGGACTCCCACATGGCGCCCGCGATGTGCCCGCCGTCCAGCGGCAGCAGCGGGAGCATGTTGAAGAGGAACAGGGAGAGGTTGAAGCCCGCGACCAGCATCACGGCCATGGCCAGCTGCTGCGAGGCCGGGATGTCCAGGGTGAAGATCTCGCCGCCGACGCGGGCCGCGCCGACCACGCCCATGGGTGAGTCGGGCTCGCGGGGAGCGCCGTCGAAGGCGGCGTTCCACAGGGCCGGGATCTTGCCGGGGAGGGCGGCGATGGAGTCGACGGCCTCGCCCACCCGGTCGGTCATCCAGGACACGGAGTCGCCGAAGTCCTGCTTGACGACGCCGGTGGCCGCGCTGAAGCCGAGGAAGCCGGCCTTGATGTACTCGCCCTGGACGTAGGTCCCGTCGGAGTCCTTCTTGGCGACCTGGTTGGTGGCGATCGTCGTGTGCAGGGTCAGTTCCTTGCCGCCCCGGTCGACGACGATGGCCACGTCCTTGCCGGCGCTGACCCGGATCAGGTCGGAGAGCGTGTTCCAGTCGTCCGTCCTCTCCCCGGCGAAGGAGACGATCTTGTCGCCCGGCTTCATGCCGGCGGCCGCGGCCGGGGAGGCCGGGTCGGACGACTTGCACTCGTCGCGGTTCTGGCTCTGCGAGATGACGCAGGGGGAGATCGAGCTGACGGTGGTGGTCTGCTGCTGGATGCCGAAGCCCATCAGGACGGTGAGGAACAGGCCCACCGCGAGCACCAGGTTCATGAAGGGGCCCGCGAACATCACGATGACCCGTTTCCACGGCTTGCGCGTGTAGAACATGCGCGTCTCGTCGCCCGGCTGGAGCTCCTCGTACGCGGCCGAGCGGGCGTCCTCGATCATGCCGCGCCAGGGTGAGGTGGAGCGGGCCGTGATCCGGCCGTCGTCGCCCGGCGGGAACATGCCGATCATGCGGATGTAGCCGCCGAAGGGGATCGCCTTGACGCCGTACTCGGTCTCGCCCTTCTTCCGGGAGAAGATCGTCGGGCCGAAGCCGACCATGTACTGCGGTACCCGGATGCCGAAGAGCTTGGCCGTGGACAGGTGCCCCAGCTCGTGCCAGGCGATCGAGATCAGCAGGCCGACCGCGAAGACGACTATGCCGAGGATCATCATCAGGGCTGTCATGCACGCGCCTCCGCGGTAGCCGTCAGTTCCTGGGACCGGGCCCGTGCCCAGGTCTCCGCTTCGAGGACGTCCGACACGGTGAGTGAAGTTCCCGTCGCCGGCGTGCCGTGCTCCTGCACGACCCGGGTGACGGTCTCCATGATCCCGTTGAACGGGAGGGCGCCCTTGCGGAACGCCTCCACACACTCCTCGTTGGCGGCATTGAACACCGCCGGGGCCGTGCCCGCGAGCTCGCCCACGTGCCGGGCGAGGTTCACCGAGGGGAAGGCCTCGTTGTCGAGCGGGAAGAACTCCCACGTCGACGCCGTGCTCCAGTCGAAGGCGGGCGCCGCGTCGGGGACACGCCGGGGCCAGCCCAGACCGACGGCGATCGGCCCTCCCATGTCGGGGGGCGTCGCCTGGGCCAGCGTCGATCCGTCCGTGAACTCCACCATCGAGTGGACATACGACTGGGGATGCACGACGACCTCAATGCGGTCGAAGGGAATGTCGTAGAGAAGGTGCGCCTCGATGACTTCCAGGCCCTTGTTGACCAGGGTCGCGGAGTTGATCGTGATCACCGGGCCCATGGACCAGGTGGGGTGGGCGAGGGCTTCCTCGACCGTCACGTTCGCCAGCTGCTGCTTCGTGCGGCCTCGGAAGGGGCCGCCGGAGGCGGTGACGACCAGCTTGCGGACATCCGCACGGGTGCCGGCGGCGAGAGCCTGGAAGAGGGCCGCGTGCTCCGAGTCCACCGGGATGATCTGGCCGGGCTTCGCGAGCGCCTTGACCAGCGGGCCGCCGACGATGAGCGACTCCTTGTTGGCGAGCGCGAGGGTGCGGCCCGCCTCCAGGGCGGCGAGGGTGGGCGCGAGGCCGATGGAGCCCGTGATGCCGTTGAGAACGGTGTGGCAGTCGGAGGCGGCGAGCTGAGTGGCGGCCTCCGGGCCGGCCAGGATCTCGGGGAGCGGCTCCCCCGTCCCGTACTCGGCGGCGAGTGCCTCGCGCAGGGCCGCCACGACGTCCTCGCGGGCGACCGCGACGGTCCGTACCCGCAGCCTGCGGGCCTGCTCGGCGAGGAGGGCGACCCGGCCGCCGTTGGCGGACAGGCCGGTCACCCGGAAGCGGTCCGGGTTGCGCAGCACGAGGTCGACGGCCTGGGTGCCGATCGAACCGGTGGAGCCGAGGATCACCACGTCCTTCGGACCGTCGCCCGCGACCGGGTCGTAGACGAGGTGCGGGTCGGCGAGGGGGGCTGGACTGTCACTCATCCCCCCATTGTTGCCGCAACGGGTGCGCGGCAGGACCGGGGTGTCCCCCGGGAACGTGCATCGGTCGCGTAGACCCCACCGTGCGTGGCCGAACATGGTCGGCCATGTGCGTCTCGTAGCGTCCAATGCGCGGAGTTTTTCGCATTGTTTCCCGTACAGAGCACTTCGTCTTTTTCGTTGGTACTTCACCTATCTGTGCCGCTAGCTTTCGGCGCAGGATCTGCGGATCGATCGGGGGGTTCTGATGACGAGCCGCGCAGAGGCGGAGCAACTGCTGTCCTCGCTGGGTGACAACGACCTCGTGGAGGTCGGTGAGGACGGCAACATCTACGCCGCCGGAAAGTCACCCGCCGGGTTCATCAACAAGCCGATCGTCGGCATCGCCGACCAGAAGGGGGAGTACTCCCGGACGGGCCGGTCCTGACATGCCGGGCGAGGCGAGGGACATCAAGGTCACCCGCAGCCTGGTGATCGGCGCCGATCCGGTGGGCGGCCGGCTGGCCGAGGAGAGACGCATCCTGGCGCTGCACTTCCCCAGGTTCGTCCTGGACTCCACGACTCCGCGCGCGGGTACGTGGGCGGTCGCCAGGGGCCCGCTGCGGACGTTCGCCGGCACCAGGTACGACATCTGGATCGATCTGCCCGACGGCTATCCGCACAGCCTTCCGCAGGTCTGGCCGCACGGCTGGACGCCGGTGAAGAACCCGCACATGTACGCGGACGGCACGATCTGTGTGATGCGTCGCAGACAGTGGTCCTCCTTCTTCTCGGCGGCCGCCGTGGTCGCGAAGGCGGCGATCTGGCTCAACAAGTACGAGATCTGGGTCGAGCGGCAGGTATGGCCGGGCCCGCAGCAGCCCCACTGACAGGGGCCACCGGGCATCTGAGGAGGTCCTGGTATGACCGCTGACGCGGTGCTCGACACATCCCGCATCGACTATCTCCTCGACACCTCCGAACTGGGCCGGGCCAGGATCGTCCTGGTCGGCCTGGGGAGCGGAGGCACCGTGGTCATGGAGCGCCTGGCCATGTGCGGCATCCGCGACTGGGCGCTGTTCGACCCCGATGTGCTCCAGCCGGAGAACCTGGTCAAACATCCGGCGCGGCGCAGCGACCTCGGGCGGCTCAAGACCGACATCGCCACGGAATGGCTCGTGGACCGCAACCCGGCGAGCCGGGTCGATCCCTTCGCGCACGACGTGACCAGGTCCCCCGAGATCGAGCGGGCGATCGCCGGGGCGACCCTGGTGGTGTGCGCGGTCGACGACGCCGTGGCCCGCAACTACGTCAACGAGCTGTGTGTGCGCAGCCGCGTCCCGTGTGTCTTCGGCATGGTGTTCCGCACCGGACTGGGCGGCGAGGTCTACGCCTATCTTCCGGGCGAGACCGGTTGCCACGACTGCAAGCTGAAGTTCTGCATGGACCGGGGCCTGGACCTCGACGACTGGCTGGAACTCACCGACGAGGAACAGCAGCGGATCTACGGCCTGGGCGAGACCGACTTCGCGGCTTCCGGGCTGGCCGCCGACATCTCCATCGTGGCCTCGTACCACGCCCACTACGTGCTCTCGCTGCTCGGCGGCCGCCGTTCGCGGTATCTGCTCCAGCCGAGTTTCAACTGGCTGACCGTCGGCATCCGCCGGGCCGAAGGCCTCTTCGGCAATTCGTACGACAACACGCGCATCCTGCTCCGGCCGCTCACCGGGTGCCATCTCGCCTGTGGGCCGGCCACCGAGCCCGACACGGGCAGCGAGTGAGGACGGTGGAGATGTTCGGAACAGCCCGGAAGAAATGCCCAGCCACGCTGCGGGTCTTCGTACGGCCCCGGGTGACGCATCGCTTCACGCAGGAGATCCTCAGCCATCCGACGGTGGAGGTGGGCGGCAAGTACGTCGGGTTCATCCGGGGCACGAAGCGGTCCGAACGCCTGGACGAGCGCCATGAGGCGATGGAACGGCTGGAGCTGCACGTCGTGGACTACATCGACGACGGGCCGCGGGCGGACCGCACCCCCACGTTCCACCGCGGCGACACCGAGTTCCAGATCCAGGAGTTCCGGCGGCTGGAGAAGCGGTACCCCGAGATCGAGCATCTGGGCAGCTGGCACAGTCACCATCCCAACCAGCTGCGCAACCTGAGTTCCGGGGACATCGAGGGATACCGGGACACGGTGAACGCCCAGGGTCACAACCACGACTTCTTCTTCGCCAGCCTGGGCACGGACAGCCGTGGATTCGCGTCGGCCCGGCACTTCCTCTTCGTCCGGGGCGACCGGCACTACTACGAACTGGCGGGAGAGAACCTGATCGTGGCCGAGGGGCCGCCGGGACCGACGGGCCCGGCGGGCGGGGCCGTCGCGGTCCCCGATCCGGCGACGCAGGGGCCCGTGCAGTTGTCGGTGCCGGGCTGGACCGACTCGCCCCAGGGCCAGGAACGGCTGGCCCGTGACCGGGACCTGATAGCGAAGTACAGCGGGCTGCGCCATGTCGTGCGCTCGGACCGGATCGCGGTGACCGGCCAGGTGGTCTGGGCCGGCCGGGTCCCGGTGACCCTGCATGTGCTGTACCCGTCCTCGGCGCACACCACCGACGGGCTGCTGAAGGTGACCGTCGCGGGAAGCCAGACCCTCGAGGTCAGTCTGACCGGCGACCGGTCCGGCGATCTCGCCTTCGCGCTCAAGGCGGTGGAATCCATCGCGCAGTGCGCGGCCGACATCGACCACCAGACACTGCACCGGTCCCCCGGGCCGCCCGGCCGGGGCGGGCAGAGCGGACCCCGGCCATGAGCACGACCACGAACCGGCGCACGATCGCCCTGACCCATCGCGAACCGCCCGCCTTCCTGGGCGAGTCGGTGGGCTCGGCGCTCGGTGCGCTCCAGCACCGCCAGTCCGCCTGGCTGGTCTCGCGCAGCATCTCCGCCCCGGCGTTCACCCGTCGGCTGCTCGAGCGGGAGCCGGGCTTCGGCAGTCTGGCGTCGTCGCAGCTGGGCGCGGCCTCGGAGGTACTGACGTTCCGGCTGGGCCATGTGCAGCGCTGGCGGCTGCTGTGGGTGGTGTCCACCGACGGGCCCAGCCAGTTCACCGATGAGCGGACGGTGCGCGTGGGCGTCAGCGAGGAGACCACCCGGGAGCTGGCGACCACCATCGGTCTCGAGGCGAAGTTGGACATCCCGTTCCTCGCCGCGCAGGCCAGCGCGCAGTGGTCCCGGCTCACCAGGTCGACCATCTCGGTGAACACGGAGTCCGAGTTCACGCGCACGTTGTCGTACGACGTCCCCGAGGGCGGCCTGGACATCGCGCTGTGGCAGCTGGAGTCGCAGCTCATCAGGCGTCTCGAGCTGCGGGCCGGTGCCGCCCTGCCGCCGGATCCGATGCCGCGCTGGGTCGAACTGGCGGTGACCGCCCGGGCCAGGAGCCGGGTGATCACCGTGCCCACGAACGTGGTCCGGGTGCTGACCAGGAGAGCACCGGGAGGCGGGGGCGCAGCCGCCGGGACGTGAGCCCGCGCACCGTGGCGGACACACGTCCCGGCGCCCGCTCAGCGGATGGGCCGGTGGACGTTCGTCCGCTCGCTGGGACCCGGTGTGGTGTCGGCGATCCAGGGGCCTTCCCCGGACGGGTCGACGATGCCCTGCTCCAGCCACTCGTAGGTGCCGGCCATGACACCCTTGACGACCTTGCCGTCCACGTCGTCGGTGTTGCTCCACAGCCGGCCGAAGAGCTCGTCGACGCGGATCCGCGACTGGCGGCAGAAGGCGTCGGCGAGCTGGTAGGCCTCCCGGCCGTTCTCGCCGCGCGAGCGCAGCAGTTCGGCGCGCACGCAGGCCGCGCTCATCGCGAACAGCTCCGCGCCGATGTCGACGATCCGGCCGAGGAAGGCCTGCTTGGTCTCCATCCGGCCCTGCCAGCGGGACATGGCGTAGAAGGTGGAGCGGGCGAGCTTGCGGGAGTGCCGCTCGACGTGCCGCAGATGCGGGGAGAGGTCGACGCCATGCTTGAACTCCGCATAGGAGGACGGCAGTTGGCCCGGCCCCGCGACCAGTTTCGGCAGCCACTTGGCGTAGAAGACACCCGCGTTCGCGCCCGCCCTCGCCTTGTCCTGGAGGGACTTGTCGGGGTCGATCAGGTCACCGGCGACCGAGAGGTGGGCGTCGACGGCCTCGCGGGCGATGAGCAGGTGCATGATCTCCGTCGAGCCCTCGAAGATGCGGTTGATCCGCAGGTCGCGCAGGACCTGCTCGGCGGGGACGGCCTTCTCGCCCCGGGCGGCCAGCGAGGCCGCCGTCTCGAAGCCGCGGCCGCCGCGGATCTGGACCAGCTCGTCGGCCATGCGCCAGCCCAGCTCGGAGGCGATGAGCTTGGCCAGCGCGCCCTCGATCCGGATGTCGTTGCGGTCCTCGTCCGCCATCTGGGAGGAGAGGTCGAGCACCGCCTCCAGGGCGAAGGTGGTCGCCGCGATGAAGCTGATCTTCGCGCCGACGGCCTCGTGGTGGGCGATCGGCCTGCCCCACTGCTCTCGGGCCGCGGACCACTCACGGGCGATCTTCAACGACCACTTGCCGGCCGCCACGCAGGACGCGGGCAGCGAGAGACGGCCCGTGTTGAGCGTGGTCAGGGCGATCTTCAGACCCACGCCCTCGGGGCCGATGCGGTTCGCGGCCGGGACCCGCACCTGGTGGAAGCGGGTCACGCCGTTCTCGATGCCGCGCAGGCCCATGAAGGCGTTGCGGTTCTCGACGGTGATGCCGGGCGAGTCCGCCTCCACGACGAAGGCGGTGATACCGCCCTTGTGGCCCTCGCTCTTCGGCACCCGGGCCATCACGACCAGCAGGTCGGCGACCACCCCGTTGGTGGTCCACAGCTTCACCCCGTCGAGCACGTAGTCGTCCCCGTCCGGCACCGCGCTCGTCGCGAGGCGCGCCGGGTCGGAGCCGACGTCCGGCTCGGTGAGGAGGAAGGCGCTGATGTCGGTGCGGGCGCAGCGCGGCAGGAACCGCTGCTTCTGTTCCGGGGTGCCGAACAGCTTCAGCGGCTGCGGTACGCCGATCGACTGGTGCGCCGAGAGCAGCACGCCGACCGCGGGGCTGGCCGAGCCCACCAGGGCCAGCGCCTTGTTGTAGTACACCTGGGTGAGGCCGAGGCCGCCGTACTTGGGGTCGATCTTCATGCCGAGGGCGCCGAGCTCCTTGAGCCCGTTGATCACCTCGTCGGGGATGCGGGCCTCACGCTCGATGAGGGCCGCGTCCACCTTCGTCTCGCAGAAGGCGCGGAGTTTCGTCAGGAACTGCTCACCGCGCCGGACGGCCTCGTCGGTGGGCAGCGGATGGGGGTGGATGAGGTCCAGCCGGAAGCGGCCGAGGAACAGTTCCTTGCCGAAGCTGGGTTTGCGCCAGTCCTGCTCCCGAGCGGCCTCGGCGACCTGGCGCGCCTCACGCTCGGTGACAGTGGGTTTCTTGAGGGGTGGTGCGGACATGAGGCTCACCTCGCCGCGAATCGGGATCTCGGGCCACATTGGTCACCGATGGGTGCTACTCGATCGTTGGTACCCGATCCGGGGCGAGGTGGCCACCCCACGCGCGTGCGTCCGGCCGGTGCCGGCCGCTCACGGCCGCGGTCCGGGTGGCCTGTTCCCTTCGAGGTCCCGGCACCGGCTCCGGCGCCGGGGACGCGCCCGTCGCCGGTGCGGAGCCTGCGCCGAACGAGTGGTGGCCGCGGGGCCGGAAAAGCTTGCCGTACTCTTCTCCACCAATCCCCCACAACTCGCTGTCGAAGCGCTTCGACAACCTATGGACACCCACCCCCGCTAGAGCTACTGTCGAACCACCCTCACCCGCCCGTGTTCGCCCTGCGCACTGTCGAAGCGCTTCACAAAACTTGGAGAGCTGGATGGTCACCCTCGCCGAGGTCGCCCAGCACGCCGGAGTCTCGGCGAGCACGGTGAGCTATGTCCTCAGTGGCAAGCGGTCCATCTCCACGACCACCCGGCAGCGGGTCGAGCAGAGCATCCGGGAGCTCGGCTACCACCCGAACGCGGGCGCCCGCGCACTGGCCAGCAGCAAGTCGAACATCGTCGCGCTGATGATCCCGCTGCGCACCGACATGTATGTGCCGGTGATGATGGAGATCGCCATCGCGGTGGCCACCACCGCGCGCACACACGGGTACGACGTCCTGCTGCTCACCGGCGAGGAGGGTCCCGACGCCGTCCGCCGCGTCACCGGCAGCGGGCTCGCCGACGCGATGATCGTGATGGACGTCGAGCTCGACGACGAGCGGCTGCCGCTGCTGCGCTCCACCGACCAGCCGTCCGTGCTGATCGGGCTGCCCGCCGACACCTCCGGTCTGACCTGCGTCGATCTGGACTTCGCGGCGACCGGCGCGCTCTGCGTGGAGCACCTGGCGATGCTGGGGCACCGTGACATCGCTGTCATCGGCGAGGCGCCGGCCGTCTACGAACGGCACACCGGCTTCGCCGAGCGCACGCTCGACGGACTCCGTCACCGGGCGAAGGAGTTGGGCCTGCGGCTGCTGCACCGCCCGTGCGAGGGCGGGTACGACGCGATGGCCGTGACCCTGGCCCGGGTCCTCGACGAGCGTCCGGGCACCACCGGGTTCGTCGTACAGAACGAGTCGGCGGTCGAGCCGCTGCTCGCCCTGCTGCGCCAGCAGGGCCGGGCCGTACCGGAGGACGTGTCGGTGGTGGCCATCTGCCCCGACCAGGTCGCCGTCCAGGCCTCGGTGCGGCTGACGTCGGTCGCCATCCCCGCGCAGGAGATGGGCCGGCACGCCGTGGAACGCCTCGTCGCCAAGCTGGAGGGGCACGGCAGCGACGAGGTCGTGATGATCGCGCCCGAGCTGACGGTCCGGGCGAGCACCGGACCGGCGCCCACCGTCTCCTGACCCACCCCGCTCTTCCGCCGTCGCGCCCGTTGCCAGGGCACCGCCATGTCTGCACTCCTTCAAGGAGCACCTCACATGAACCAGCCTGCCGAAAACCAGCCTCAGGTCAGCCTCGCGCAGTCGTCGCCCACGGTCGGCACCTTCCGTGAGCACGGCGGCGCGCTGGAGTGGAGCGGCCGCCAGGAGACCCTGCGGGTCGAGCCGTGGGGTCCGGACGCCGTCCGGGTGCGCGCCCGGCTCGGCGGGCCGATCCTCGAAGGGCTGCCGGGCGCGCTCCTCGACGAGCCGCCGGCCACCGAGAGCAGCGTCAAGATCACCGACGCCGAGGGCCAGTTGACCGTCGGCGCCCTCACCGTCGAGGTGAACGCCGAGGGCGTGATCCGGTTCCTGCGGACGGACGACCGCACCGAGATCCTGGCCGAGGAGCGCGCCCACTTCTGGTGGCCGGGCACCCGCCTCTACACGGCCGTCGGCAACGGCCACCACCGCCTGGAGCAGCGCTTCGCCGCCTACGACGACGAGAAGCTGTACGGCCTCGGCCAGCACCAGCACGGCCGCCTGGACCAGAAGGGCCTGGTCCTGGACCTGGTCCAGCGCAACGCCGAAGTGGGCATCCCGGTGCTCACCTCCAGCCGTGGCTACACCCTGCTGTGGAACAACCCGGCGATCGGCCGGGTCGAGCTGGCCGGCAACGGCACCCGCTGGGTCGCGGACTCGGCCCGGCAGATCGACTACTGGATCACCGCCGGGGCCCCGGCCGACGCCCAGCGCCGCTACAGCGCGGCCACCGGCCGTACCCCGATGCTGCCGGAGTGGGCGGCGGGCTTCTGGCAGTGCAAGCTGCGCTATCGCACCCAGGACGAACTCCTCGGCGTGGCACGGGAGTACAAGCGCCGGGGCCTGCCGCTCGACGTCATCGTCTGCGACTTCTTCCACTGGACCCACCTGGGCGAGTGGAAGTTCGACCTGGCCGAGTGGCCCGACCCGGCGGCGATGGTCCGTGAACTCGAGGAGCTGGGCGTCAAGTTGGTGGTGAGCGTCTGGCCGTCGGTGTCGCCGCTGAGCGAGAACCATCCGGTGATGGAGCAGCGCGGCTGGTTCATCGGCACCCAGTACGGCCCGATGGCCCACGCCGACTGGCCGGACAAGGGCGTCGCGTCGACGGTCCAGGTGGCGTTCTACGACGCGACGAACCCCGACGCCCGGGAGTTCGTGTGGTCGAAGATCCGCGACAACTACCTGGCCCCGTACGGGATCACGGCCTTCTGGCTGGACGCCTGCGAGCCGGAGCTGAAGCCCGGCTTCCAGGAGAACCTGCGCTACTGGGCGGGTCCGGGCCTGGAGGTCGGCAACATCTACCCGGCCGAGAACGCCCGCACCTTCTACGAGGGTCTGCGGGCCTCCGGCGAGGAGGAGATCATCAGCCTCAACCGCTCGGCGTGGGCAGGCAGCCAGCGCTACGGCGCGGCCCTGTGGTCCGGTGACATCGGCACCGACTTCGCGACCCTGCGCCGGCAGATCGCGGCCGGACTGAACACCGCGCTGTCGGGCATCCCGTGGTGGAACACCGACATCGGCGGCTTCCACGGCGGCGACCCGAGCGACCCGGCGTACCAGGAGGTGATGGTCCGCTGGTTCCAGTTCGGCGCGCTGTCCCCGCTGATGCGGCTGCACGGCTTCCGCGACCCGGGCATGCCGCTGGGCCCGGACATGACCGGCGGCCCGAACGAGGTGTGGTCGTACGGCGAGGAGGCCGGCGCGGTCCTGGAGAAGTACCTGCGGCTGCGCGAGCGGCTCAAGCCGTACGTCCTGACGGTCATGCGGGAGGCCCATGAGGAGGGGCTGCCGCCGATGCGGCCGCTGTTCCTGGAGTTCCCGGAGGACCAGGCGACCTGGTCGGTGGACGACTCCTACCTCTTCGGCCGGGACCTGCTCGTCGCCCCGGTACTGACGGCGGGCGCCACGGCCCGCACGGCCTACCTCCCGGCGGGCGCCACCTGGACGGACGCGTGGACGGGCGAGACGTACGAGGGCGGCGCGGCCGTGACGGTCGACGCCCCGCTGGACCGCCTCCCGCTGTTCCTGCGGGACGGGGCGCGGCTGCCGGTGGCGGAGTAGCCGCAGGGGGAAGGGAACACGGGCGGCCGGTCCGGTCCAGGGGAGGGACCGGCCGTCCGTAAAACCTGAGTCATCGGTGAACTCCCGTTGAAGCAAAGGTGAGTTGGCTGGGTAAGGGACCCCCGTCCACTGCCCGTCCCCGCTTCGAAGGGTGTCCCGCCCATGTCCTCACCCCCGCTCGCCCTCACCCTGGCCAATCTGCTGCTCCGGCCGGGCCACGGCTCCCGTCGCACCCCCGACCGCGCCTTCGGCCGACTCCTCGCCGGGACCGGACAGGCCGACGGCGATCAGCGGTTCGTCGACGACCTCCGGCTGCTGCTGCGCCACTGGTCCCGGGACGAGAACCTCACGCCGGTCGGCTGGTGGTCCGCGCAGGGCCATGTCCGCAGGCATCTCGCCAACCGCGCCCGGGTCCGGCGGCTCATCGCCGAGCACCCCGGGATCGCACGGGAGCCCATCGAGAGGCCGGTGTTCGTGGTGGGCCTGCCACGCACCGCCACCACCCTCACGCACGGCGTGCTGTCCCTCTCGGAGCAGCACCGATGTCCCCTGTTGTGGGAGTTACTGACACCGGACCTGGAGGGACCGGCCCGGCTGCGCGGGAAGGCGGTCACCGCCGCGCGTCTGATGGTCGGCGGCATCGACCTGTTCGCCCCGCGCTACCGCGACATCCACCCCCTGGTCGCCGAGGGCCCCGAGGAGTGCACCTTCGCCCTCCCGCACACCGTCATGCCCCTGTCCCAGGCCCGCATCCCGGCCTACCGGGCCGCGCTCGACGAGCGGGACTACGTCCCCGACTACGCGTACCTCAAGCAGATCTACCAGGTGCTCCAGTACGGCCGGCCCCGCCGCCGCTGGGTGCTGAAGTCGCCCCTGCACACCGGGAACCTCGACGCGCTGCTCACGGTCTTCCCGGACGCCACCCTGGTGTGGACCCACCGCGACCCGGCCGCCGTCGTGGCGTCCTTCTGTAGCCTGATCGAGCACGGGATGGCCATCACCCTGCGCCCCCTCGACCTGCACGGGCTCGGGGCCACCTGGCTGGAGCTGCTGAGCCGCTCGGTGCGGCGCGGCCTCGCGGCCCGGGCCGCCGTCGCCCGCGAGGCGCTCGTGGACGTCCCTTACTCCTGGCTGGGCTCCGTTCCGGCCGCCGGCGCCCCGAAGCTCTACGCGGCCGTCGGCGCCCGCTGGACCGACGCCGACGCGGCCCGGCTCCCCGCGATCGCCTCCCGTCCCAGGGGCGCCCGGCCGCACAGCTACGACCTGTCCCGGTACGGCCTGACCCGCGCCGACGTCGACTCGGCCTTCGCCGACTACAACGTGCTGCGGGCCGAGGTCGACCGGGCGTAGGAACGCCGGCCGGCCCCGGCCCCGAGGTCAGCTGCTGCTGACGGTGAGGTTGTTGGTCACGAAGTCCAGCCCGCCGGAGGACGAGGTGATCTCGTATCCGAACTGCACGTCACCGATGGTCTCGTTGCCGAACCAGCCCTTCGTGTCCTTGATCCACTTGAGGATCGGCAGGATGCTGACGGTGCCGGACGACGAGTCGGACGTGCGCAGGAACGAGAACACCTCGTTCGCGCCGTTGGTGCCCTTGTAGACGGTCCAGGTGTGGCCGCCGAGGGTGACGTTGCCCTGGGAGGTGCCGAGCGGGCCGACGGCGCCGTTGTAGTTCACCCAGAGCATGATCTCGTAGTCGTAGTCGGTGTCCCAGATGTCGTACGACGTGTTGTAGGCGCCGGACGACGGGACCGTGACGTTGTAGCTGCTGGACAGCGAACCGAGCGAGGTGATCGTCTTGTTGATCACCTTCTTGGAGTTGGGGTACGACTTGATGCCGCCGGTGTTCGGGTGGTTGGCCCAGACACCCCAGTTGGTACCGGAGTTGGCCCAGACGCACTGGCTGCCGGCGCCGGAGCCCCAGATGTTGTTGTAGAGCGTGTAGCCGTTCAGGCTGGTGTTGCCCCACTGGTCGCAGGAGTTCCAGACGGCGGCCTGGGCGGGGGCGGCGGCGAGTCCGACGGTCGCGCCGAGTGCGAGCGCCGGGGCCAGCAGGGCCTTGCCTACCCTGCTCAACGTACGTGTTGCCATGGTGTCCCTTCCATGGGTGGGGGGAGTCACCACGTCCCCGAGGTGAGGACGTGGTCTTCTCCGGCGACCAGGTCGAGCGGCGATGCGCCGCCGGAGGAAGTCCGTACTTCGATGCGGTGACCGCGCCGCGGCCGCAGGACGGCCCTGGTGCCGTCGGGGCCCCAGGAGAGGTCGAGTTCGGCGCCGAACCGGGTCCGCACGCCCCGTAGTTCGCCCGACGTGAGCGCCGGGGGGAGCGCGGGCAGCAGGACCAGCCGGTCGGGGGTCGACTGGACGAGCATCTCGATCAGCACGGCGGGGAGGGTGTGCGCGGCGTCGGCGTTGTACACGTCGCGGCGGGGGTAGTGGGCGCTCATCAGGGAGGCGTGGAAGAAGTCGCCGTCCAGGACCTCGCCGAGGGCGTGGGCGACCCGCCGGCCGTCCCGGAGCCGGGCCGCGATCAGCGCGTGGTGCAGGTGGCCGTGCGCGGAGTCGTTCTCGGCGCCGCGCAGTTCGAGTGCGCGACGGGCGGCGGCGGCCGGCCCCGGGGTGTCGTAGGGGTTGATCTCGTCGAGGGGCCAGACGCCGTAGAGGTGGCTCAGATGGCGGTGGTCGTAGGTGTCGTCGAGGCCGGTCCTGGCCCATTCGGCGAGGGCGCCGTCGGAGTTGATCCGGTGCGGCGGGAGGCGGTCGGCGAGGGCACGCCAGCGTGCGGCCTCGGCGGAGCCCGGGTGGTGGTCGGCGGCCGTCAGCAGCGCGTGCCGGGCCGCCGAGAGGTCCATGGCCGCGTTCACGGCGCCCCAGCTGCCGCCCGTGGGCCGGTTCTCCGGCGAGTAGGAGGGGACGACGACGAGCGGCCCCTCGGGGTCGTCGGGGTCGGTGCGGGTGAGGAAGTCCTCGTAGAACCGGGCGACTTCGGCGAGGGCGGCGGCGGTGCGCGGGTCGCGTTCGCCGCGTGTCTCGTCGTGGTCGACGAGGGGTTTGAGCAGCCAGTCGGCGCCGGCGGTCCACAGGTGGAGCGGGTATTCGCGGCTGAAGTGGTACGTCAGCCCGGACTCGCCGTCGGTGTGCGCCGGCGCGACCGCGCCCCGGGCGCCGAAGACCGCGCGGGCGTTCTCCCGCCAGTCGTCGAGCTGCCGGTGCATCAGGGAGGCCAGCGCTTCGGTGACTTCGGGGAGGGCGGCGGCCGCGGCGGAGGCCGTCTGGAGGTTGAGGTTGGCGTCATTGGTGAACGCCCCGGACCAGGCGGTGTCCCAGTCGCCGGTCCACAGTCCGGGCAGGCGGGGCGGGTTGAGGCCGGAGGAGGAGAGGAGGTGGTAGCGCCCCGCCGCGAAGAGGCGTTCGAGCAGCGCCGGGCTGCGGGGGCGTTCCAGCAGCTCGGAGCCGGGGAGACCGCGCTCGTCCGGCTCCGCGTGGAGGTCGAGGGTGACGCGCTCGTAGGCGGTGCGGTGGAGGGGGAGGTGGCGGCCGAGCAGCTCGTCGTAGAGGTGCGGCAGCTCGCTCAGGGCGCGCTGTTCCCCGGTGACGTCCAGTTCGCCGGTGTGCCTGCGGACGCGGGTGAGCAGCAGCACGCACTCCGCGCCGGTGACCCGTACGCCGGGGTGGGTGAGCTCGGTGCGGCCGCCGGTGACGACGACGAGGGTCACGCCCGTGTAGGCGCGGTCGCTGTCGGGGTAGCGGGCGCGCAGGGTGAGCAGGGCACCGTCCGGGGTGAGGACGGACCCCTGGCCGACGGCGAGGTCGGCGGGTGCGCCCGGCAGCCGGTGGTCCAGGGAGATGTCCAGGTCGAGGCCGGTGACCTGCTGGACGATCACGTCGTCGGCGCGGGAGACGAAGACCCGGCTGGTGCCGTCCGCGCAGGTCGCGGTGGCCTCGCCGGTGGTGAAGTCGACGGTCCGCAGACGGTGGCGGCGCGGCTCGTCCGAGGGCGCTCTCAGCCGTATCTGGAACGCCGGGTGGAAGGGCTGGACCCATTGCAGGGGCCGGTGGTCGGTGAAGCTCTCGGCGGCCTCCCACTCCCCGGCCAGCAACTTGTCCTGGAGGGCGGGGAGTTCGGCGGCGAGCTCCGGCGGGCGGGCGTGTTCGGCGCCGTTGGGCCGGACCAGGGTGTGGTGGGTGACGATGACCCGGTCGTCGTACGGATCGCCGAACGTGAGGGTGCCGTGCCGGCCGTTGCCGCTGAGGAAGGCGTCCTCCCAGCGGGCGGCGGGCCGGTACTCATGGGTTCCGTGCACGGGACGGTCGGTGCTCGGGAGGTCGGGGTGCGCACGGGAGGAGGCTTTGGTCATGAGCGCAGCACCGCCACTCCGTAGCGGCCCAGCGTGATCTCGTCCGTGCGGGCCGTCCCGGTCAGCAGGTCGTGGTGGGTGCCCGGGAGTTCGACGGTCACCGGCTCGCGGCCGTGATGGAGCAGGAACAGCAGCTCACCCCGGCGCACGGCCTCGACTTCCGGCGGGAGGCCTTCGAGGACGGGCCGGGCGCCCGCGTCGGCGGCGATGCGGGCGAGCAGCGCGCGGAAGGCCTCGGGCTCGGGAAGGGTGGAGACGTACCAGGCGCGGTCGTTGCGCAGGACGGCGGGCAGTCCGTCGAGTTCGCCGCCCTTGTAGACGGTTTCCACCACGTCCGGTTCGGTTTCCAGCTCCTCCGACCACAGGGTCCCGCGGAAGCCGTCGGTCTCGACGTGCTCCCCCGCCTCCAGCGGCCACCACTCGTGCAGGGTACGGATACCGAACAGCTCGCACAGCCGGGCGTCCATGCCGCCGGGACGGACCCGGTCGTCCTCGTCGGCCACCCCGGTCAGGAAGCCGGCCACGAGGGTGCCGCCGCCGCGGACGTAGGCGAGGAGATTGTCGATCGCCGCGTCCGTCATCGCGTACAGCTGGGGGACGACGACCAGCCGGTAGCCGCTGAGGTCGTGTTCGGGGTGGGCGAAGTCGGTGGTGAGCCGGCTCTCCCACAGGGCGCGGTGCCAGGCGTGGAGGACGGCCGAATGGTCGACGTGGGTGGAGGGGCGGCCGTCCTGGGCGCCGGCCCACCACGCGTGCCAGTCGTGCAGGATCGCGACCTCCGCCTCGATGTGACTGTTCGTCACCTCGGGTCCGATCCGGGCGAGTTCGGCGCCCAACTGCTTGACCTCCTGGAAGGTGCGGCCCCGCTCCCCCGCGTGGCTGACCATGCCGGAGTGGAACTTCTCGGCGCCCTGCCGGGACTGGCGCCACTGGAAGTAGCAGACGGCGTCCGCGCCGCGGGCCACGGCCTGGAGGGACCAGAGCCGGTTGAGACCACGCGGCTTGGGGTGGTTCACCCCGCGCCAGTTGACCGGTCCTGCCGCCTGTTCCATCAGCATCCAGGGGCCGCGCGCCAGGGACCGGGTCAGATCCTGCACCAGTGCCCCGTGCTGGGAACCCAGCGGGTCGCGCGGATCGGGGTAGAGGTCGACGGAGACGACGTCCTCCTCCTCGGCCCAGCGCCAGGCGTCCTGGCCGAAGAAGAGCGGCATGAAATTGGTGGTGACCGGGATGTGCGGGGTGTGCCGGGCGACGATGTCACGCTCGGCGAGGTAGCACTCCAGGAGCATGTCGGAGGTGAAGCGCCTGAAGTCCAGCACCTGACCGGGGTTCTTCATGTAGTGGGGGCGGCGGGCGGGCAGGACGGAGTCCCAGCTGTCGTAGCCCTGGCTCCAGAAGTCCGTGCCCCAGGCGATGTTGAGGGCGTCCAGGGTGCCGTACCTCGCGCGCAGCCAGCGGCGGAAGGCGACGGCCGCCTCGTCGCCGTGATCGGCCGTGCAGTACTCGTTGTTGATGTGCCACATCGTGAGGGCGGGATGGCCGGCGTAGCGGGCGGCCAGGTCCTCGGTGATGGCGGCGGCGTGCCGGCGGTAGGTGGCGCTGGAGTGCGAGAAGTGCTGACGTCCGCCCCACCACTCGACGTCGCCGTTCTCGTCGCGGGGCAGGGTGTCCGGGTACAGCCGGCCCAGCCACGGGGGCGGGGCGGAGGTGGGGGTGGCGAGGACGACGCCGATGCCGTTCGCGTGCATCAGGTCCATCAGCGTGTCGAGCCAGCCGAACTCCCGTGCTCCCGGCTCGGGTTCGAGCCGGGACCAGGAGAAGACACCGAGGGTGACCGAGTTGACGCCGGCGTCCCGCATCAGCCGGACGTCCTCGTGCCAGGTCTCCTCGGGCCACTGCTCGGGGTTGTAGTCGCCGCCGAAGAGGATGCGGCCGCGGGTGGCGTCGGCGAGACCGGGCCGGTCGACGGCGGCCATCAGACGGGCTCCCCGTACTGGATGCCCCGGCCGTTGGTGGCGATGTACACCCGGCCGTGGATCCGCGGGTCGGCGGCGATGGTCGCGCCGATCCAGCCCCACTGGTGCCGGTCGTCGTTGATCCGCACCCAGGTCTCACCGCCGTCGTCGGAGCGGTACACGGCGGTGATCGCCTCCGTGGAGCCGACCTGGTAGACCGCCGGGTACCCGGCGCCGTCGGCGGCCCTGCCGAAGGCCACGGTGTACGAGGCCCAGCAGGTGGTCAGCTTGGTGAAGCCCGCGCCGCCGTCGGTGGATCGGTACAGGCCGTTCCACTTGGTGCTCAGCCACAGGTCGCCGGACCGCCCCGGGGCCGCGGCCAGCTGGAACTGGCTGTCGCCGGAGGGCAGTCCGCTCGCCCGCGCGGTGAAGGTGCGGCCGGCGTCGGTACTGGCGAACAGGGTTCCCGTGTCGCTGTCGTACGCGTAGAAGCGTGTCGGGTCGGCCGGGTCGGCGAGCGGGGTGGCGCCCTTGGGGAAGGAGGAGACCTCGGACCAGGTCGCCCCGTTGTCAGTGGAGCGCTGGGCGGGGTACTTGGTGCCGTCCCAGTGCACGAGGGTCCACAGCAGGACGCTGCCGTCGGTGTTGGTGGCGATGGGCCCCGGTGCGTCCTTGGCGAGGGCGGGCTGGGCGGCGAAGGGCGCCCACGACCTGCCGCCGTCGGTCGACCAGGCGCCGTTGCCGTGGTCGCCCCAGCCGGTGCGGACGACGTACGACGGCCTGTCCGCGGCCTGCGCGAGTCCCGTCACCGTCCCGAACACGGGGTTCGTCGCCATGCCCCGGGACGGCGAGGCCGTGAGCCGCTCGTGGTACATCACCCCGACGTCCCCGAGGCCGCTGATCAGGTGCGCCTCCCCGGTCGGGGGCGAGATCAGCTGCCGTACGGAGGTCTCCTCCAGGCCGCGGATCTGCGGGGCCCAGTGCTTCAGGTCCCGGGTGCCGTAGAGCGTGGCGCCGGTGCCGAAGACGACGTGCTTCGCGTCGTACGGGTCGACGGCGACGGCCTGGATCCACCAGCCGAACTTGGGCTGCTGCTCACCCCACTTCAGGTAGGGCGTCTCGGACACGTCGAGGACGGCGGTGTCCTTGAGGGACGTCCAGGTGCGGCCGCCGTCCGTGGTCCGGTACAGGGTGTCGACCGCCGCCCAGCGGTTGTTGGTGGAGACGACGACGGTGCCGGGGCGCCGGGCGTCCACGGCGACGCCGCCGTAGCCGAAGGTGTCGGAGGAACCGTCGCCGGTGGTGCCGCCCGGCTTCACCGGCGTGACGTCGGTCCACTTGCCGCTCACCGTGGCCAGCTTGTGCACACTGCCGGTGGCCTGGCCGTTGGGGCCGGGCGCGTCGGCGTACGTCACGTACAGCTCACGGGTGTGACGGTCGTGGGCGGCGCGGACGGGCACCTTGGCGGAGGTGCCGGTGGGCCGGCTGGGGACGGCCTCCCAGGTGGTGCCGTCGGCGGTCCGGTACAGGTTGGCGCTCGTCCCGTCGGAGTCGCCCCAGCCCGCGTAGAGGGTGCGGCCGGCGGCGACGAGGAGGGTGACGCCCTGGCCGCTCGCGCTCGGGGTGCCGGGGAAGCCGGTGACCGCCGCCCAGGTGGCGCCCCGGTCGGTGGACCTGAGGAGCCCGTCGTGCCGGGTCCCCAGCCACAGGGTGTCGCTGTCCCGCGGATCGACCAGCAGCCGCTCCCCCGTGCCCCGGCCGTCCTCGTTGCCGCCGAGCTTCACGGAGAGGTCGGTACGGGTCCAGGTGGCGCCGCGGTCCTCGGAGCGCAGGACCGCGCCGTTGCCGGCCCAGGACTGGGCGTAGGTGCCGAGGGCGAGGTAGAGCCGGTCCGGGTGCGCGGGGTCGACGGCGAGGGCCTCCACGCCGAGGAGGTTCCAGTCGTCCCAGCCGAGGTGGTCGGTGAGCGGGGTCCAGCGGGCCGCGCGGTCGTCCCAGCGGTAGGCACCGCCGATGTCGGTACGGGCGTAGGCGAGGCCCCGGACGGCGGGGTGGAAGAGAACGCCGGTGACGAATCCGGTGCCGCCGATCACGGCGTTGCGCCAGCGGTAGGCGGGGGCGGCGGTCCCGGCGGCCCGGGCGAGGCCTTGCCCGGCGGGCAGCGCGACCACGCCCACGGCGGCTGCGGTGCCGGCGAGGAGCGTGCGGCGGCTTGGGGAGGGCGTGTGCATGAGGTACCTCGCAGGGGGTGGTGGACCTGGGTTCGTTCGGTGCCGTGTGCTGGTGTCGGCCGGGGATGGGGTCACTCGCCCGCGCTCGCGGGGTGCCGCCGCGCCCACCCGTGCCGCCCCACCGGTACGACTGCCGACAGCTGGGGGAGGGTGGGGCGCCGGATGACTGCCCCCAGGGGCGCGGGGAACTGCGCGATCGGCCACGACGGACCCGCAGCCGAAGTACGCCGACGTACTGTGCCGGTCCCCGCCCCCCGGCGCCGGGCGTCAGCCCTTGACCGCCCCCGTGAGCATGCCCTTCTTGAAGTGCCGCTGGACGAGGGGGGATGCGATCGCGACGGGGATCAGGGCAAGCACCATGACAGCCATCTGTAGTCCCAGGGCGGAGAGTTGACCGGTGCGAACCGCCTGCTGGAGGCCGGTCGGCGCCTCGGTGTTCTTCTGGACCAGCTGGATGAGCACGTTCTGAAGCGGCATCATCTGCTGGTCGGTGAGGTAGATGGAGGCGTTGAACCAGGCGCTCCAGTACCCCACCGCGTAGAACAGGGAGATGACGGCCAGCACCGCCCGCGACAGCGGCATGATGATGGTCAGCAGGATGCGCAGGTCACTGGCCCCGTCGATGCGCGCGGACTCGGTGAGTTCGGGGGAGATCCCCATGAAGAAGGCCCGCAGGACGAGGATGTTGAAGACGCTGACCGCGCTCGGCAGGATCAGGGACAGATAGGTGTCGGTGAGGCCCAGCGACTGCACCAGAAGGTACGTCGGAATGAGGCCGGCCCCGAAGAACATGGTCGCCATCATGGTCATCAGCAGGAACCGGTGGCCCAGACTGCCCGGCCGGGACAGGCCGTAGGCCGCGAGCACCGACACCGTCATCGAGAACAGCGTGCCGAAGAGCGTGACGCCGAGCGAGACCATGATCGCCCGGCTGACCTGGCCGCCGCTGAGCAGTTCGGTGTAGTTGACGAAGGTGATGCCCTGAGGGATCACGACGAGGCCGCCGACCCGGTCGATCACCGGTTTGGGCGAGAGACTGGTGACGATCACGATCCACAGCGGACCGAGCACCCCCAGGCAGCAGAGTACGAGGAGGCCGCCCTTCGCGGTGAGTCCGGTCCTGCCCGGCGGCTCCTCCCACGCGGGGCGGGCGGGCGCCTTGAGGCTGCGGACGAGCTGCGTGTTGAGGCTCACTTCTGGTACACCCCCTGCTCGCCGAGCAGGTGCGCGAACTTGTTCGCGCCCAGGACGAGACAGACTCCGATGACGCCTTTGACGAGGCCGACCGCAGCCGCGTAGCTGAAGTCGCCGTTCTGGATACCCATGTTCCACACGTATGTGTCGAGGACCTCGCTGGCCCCCACGCCGACCGCGTCCCGCTGGAGCAGGAACTGCTCGAATCCGACGCTCAGCGCGTCGCCCACCCGTAGGACCAGCAGCAGCGCGATCACCGGGCGCAGCGCGGGCAGCGTCACATGCCACATGCGCCGCCAGCGCCCCGCGCCGTCCATGGCGGCGGCCTCGTACAGATCGGTGCTGACGGCGGCCAGCGCGGCGAGGAAGACGATGATCCCCCAGCCGGCGTCCTTCCACACGGCCTGCGCGGTGACCAGATACTTGAAGAGGTCGGCGTCGGTCATCAGGTCGAAGCCGCTCCAGCCGTGGTCCTCGAGGGTCTGCGCGATGATGCCCGCGCCGCCGAAGACCTGCTGGAACACGGTGACCACGAGGACCCACGAGAAGAAGTGCGGCAGATACATGATCGCCTGCGCCACGGCCCGGACCCGGGGCCGGATCACGCTGTTGATGAGCAGCGCGAGGGCGATGGGGATCGGGAAGAACAGCACCAGTTGGAGGGAGAACAGAAGGAGGGTGTTCTTCGCGGCGCTCCAGAACAGCGGGTCGTCGACCATCCGCGAGAACTGCTCCACACCGACCCAGGGGCTGTGGAAGATCGCCGTGACGCCGTTGCTGGACACGTACGGGTCGTAGTCCTGGAAGGCGACGACATTGCCGAGCAACGGGATGTAGTTGAAGAGCAGGAGCAGCACGATGACGGGCAGCGTCATCAGGATGAGCGCGCGGTCGCGGCGCAGCCGGATCCGCCAGGGGACCTTGCCGGCCTTGCCCGCCTTGCGCGGCACCCGCTCCTTCACCACAGCTGTGGCGACCGCGGCCGTCGGTTCCTCGACGGCCGCGGGGGGACGGGTCCCTTCGGGTCTGCTCCCGGCCGTGAGAGACATCAGTTGCCACTGCCGTTCTTGTCGAGAAGCTGCTTGTACCAGTCGCGCAGCTTCTCGCCGCCGGAGGACTTCCAGGTGGAGATGGCGGCCTGCACGTCGGACAGCTTCCTGTTGCCGCGTACGTAGTCGATCTCCAGCTGCTCGAACTGGCTGGAGAGGTTCGCGTACCGGGTCGGCTCGACGATGTTCATGCCGTACGTGGACGTCTTCTTCATGAAGGCGCCCATCCGCTGCTGCCACTCGACCTGCTTGCGGGCGATCTCGGGGTAGTCGGGGTGGGCGTAGTAGGCGGCCGGCGCGGACAGCATCACCCAGGCGTTGATGACCTCGGAGTTGCCCAGGTCGGTCTTGACCGGGACGCCGTCCTTGACCGTGTAGTGGGTGCCCTCGACGCCGTAGTCGACGAGCATCCGCTCCTTGGTGCCGTAGGGCGCGGCCGCGAAGTCGGCGGCGGCCAGCGCGTTCTCGATCGTCGTCTTCGAGGCGCCCTTGCGGATCATCGACCAGATGCCGGCGGGCTGGGCCGCCGTCAGCGACGGGTCGCCACCGTCCGCGCCGAAGATGTCCATGCCCTCGATCACGAAGTCCGGGTTGGCCGCGGCCTGTTCGGCGGTCTTGCCGTACCAGGTGGACATGTCGTTGTTGAAGACCAGGATCTGCCCGGCGGTGAACCGCTGGCCCGCGTCGCCCGAGCGCGCCTTGTCGTCGGGGTGGACCACGCCCGCGTCGAACAGCTTGCGCGTCCACTCCAGAGCCTCGAGGTACTCGGGCTGCTCGACGCGGTACGTCAGCTTGCCGTCGGAGCCGATGTTCCAGCCGAGCGTCCCGGAGGGGCGGACACCGAAGATGTTCCACGCGGTCCAGTTCATGTCCCCGCAGGCCCACACCTTGGCCTTGGCGCTGGTGGCCTCCTTGGCCCAGCTGAGGAACTCGTCGGGCGACTTGGGTACGGAGTAGCCCTTCTTGTCGAAGATGTCCTTGCGGTAGTAGGGCACGATGAAGGACGCGGTGGCGGCCGGCATCGGGATGCCGCGCAGCGCGCCGCCGAAGATGCCCATGCGCCAGGCGTCGGAGGGGATCGCGGCCAGGTTCGGGTACTTCTTGACCTTGTCGCCCGCCAGGTAGGGGCCCAGGTCCATGAACTTCGCGGTGACCGCGTTCGCGATCTTGCCGACCAGTTCCCAGCCGGGCACGACCACCATGTCGGGTATGGAGCTGGAGGCGAGGACGGCGCCCAGCTTCTGGCCGTAGGTGTTGCCGTCCTGGTTCTGCCAGGTGATCTTGGTGCCCGCTGCGGCGTCGAGCGCCGTGTAGTAGGCGCAGCCGGCCTTCGGCGGGGAGCCCCAGAACGGGGACATGATCTTGAAGGAGGCGCCGGTGCCGAGCTTCTTCGGGACCGAGGCGGTCAGGGTCGCGAGGTCGACCTTGCCGGTGTAGCCGGCGGACGAACCGTTCTTCGACGGAATGTCCGGCTGGGCGACCGTGCTGGCGACGTACGTCGGCAGCAGCTTGTTCGCGTCCTTGCCCGAGGTGGTGCCGTCGCGCGAGCCGCTGTCCGTGCCGCCGCAGGCGGCTAGCAGCGGCATCCCTCCCGCCACCGCTGCGGTGGCGACCGCGGTGGAGGCGAGGAAGCTTCTCCGGCTGGGCCCGGAAGGACCAGAAGAGAGGGAAGCGGCGTTCGGCGTCATTGCGTCAACCCTTCATGGCGCACCAGGACACCCGGCGGTGGCCGTCGGCTGCGGTGTCTCGAGTGGAACTGGCTGAGCTGAAGCGGTCCTCCGACGAATGTCTCGAGGATTTCCAGTCGAAGCGCTTCGATGTTGCTGCGAGGTTAAGTGAACACCCTGGGGTGCACAAGGGTCGCTCCCAACATTCCTCCGAGGTATCAGGGGCGACCTCTCCGTATGTGCTGCTTGAAATAGCAGTGAAGTCCCCTTGACACCCGCCCCACCGTCGAATGAGCATCGAAGCGCTTCGAAAGAGCCTCCCCGCTCCACCGCAAAGGGATCCCCACGTGACCGCACACACGCCGCCCACGCCGCCTTTCCGCGATCCGCAGCTGCCGTTCGCGAAGCGCATCGACGATCTGCTGTCCCGGCTGACCCCCGAGGAGAAGGTCTCCTTCCTGCACCAGTTCGCACCCGCCGTCGAGCGGCTCGGCATCGCCGCCTTCCGTACCGGCCAGGAGGCGCTGCACGGCGTCGCCTGGATGGGCCCGGCGACGGTGTTCCCGCAGGCCGTGGGCCTGGGCGCGACCTGGAACACCGACCTGGTACGCCGGGTCGGCGAGGCGGTGTCCAAGGAGGTCCGGGCGATGCGCGCCCGCGACGAGCGGGTGGGCCTGAACGTCTGGTCGCCCACCGTCAACCTGCTGCGCCACCCCCTGTGGGGCCGGAACGAGGAGGGTTACTCCGAGGACCCCCGGCTGACCTCCGCCATCGCCACCGCCTACACGCACGGTCTGCGTGGCGATCATCCGACGTACTGGCGCACAGCCCCGGTCCTCAAGCACTGGCTGGCCCACAACAACGAGACCGGCCGGGACGTCACCTCGTCCTCGGTCCGCCCGCGCGTGCTGCACGAGTACGATCTGCGCGCCTTCCGCGGCTGCGTCGAGGCGGGCGCGGTGGCCGGGGTGATGCCGGCGTACAACCTGGTCAACGGCCGCCCCAACCATGTCTCGCCGTATCTGCGCGAGCAGCTGCGCGCCTGGACCGACGAGGAGCTGCTGGTCTGCTCGGACGCGGGCGCGCCCTCCAACCTGGTGGACTCCGAGCACTACTTCGACACCCACGAGGAGGCGACGGCGGCCGCGCTCGTGGCCGGCGTGGACAGCTTCACCGACCACGGCACGGACAGCTCGCAGATCGTCGCCCGGGTCGAGGGCGCCCTGGAGCAGGGCCTGCTGACCCGGGCCGACGTCGACGCGGCGGTCCGCCGCCAGCTCTCGGTCCGGTTCCGGCTGGGCGAGTTCGACCCGCACTACGACCCGCACGCCGGCACCGGCGAGTTCGACTCCCCGGCCCATCGCACCCTCGCCGGGGAGGCCGCCGAGCAGGCGATCGTCCTGCTGCGCAACGACGGTGTGCTGCCGCTGGCCGCCGACACCCGGATCGCGGTGGTCGGCCTGCTGGCCGACGAGTGCAAGCTCGACTGGTACAGCGGCACGCTGCTGCACCGCTCCACCCCTCTGGAGGGCCTGTACGAGCGGTTCGGCGCCGAGCGCGTGGAGTTCGCGGAGGGCGTGGACCGGGTCCTGCTCAAGACCTCCGCGGGGACGTTCCTGAAGGTCCCCACCGCCCCCGAGGCCACCGACGAGGTGCGCGGCGCCGAGGGCGCCCTCGACCCGGCGCTGCTCGCGGGCCGCACCGACCTCCCGCCGCTGACCACGGACGCGACCGGTACGGAGCTCGCGCTCGTCGACTGGGGCGAGGGCGTGCTGACGCTGCGCGCGCCCGACGGGCGCTACCTCTCCGTCGCCGAGGACGGCTACCTGCGCGCCTCCGCCGACCAGCCCGGCGGCTGGGTCGTCCAGGAGACGTTCCGCCTGGAACCGCAGGCGAACGCCGACGGGGACACGCACGGGAACAGCCACGGGAACGGTCACCTCCTGCTGCATCTGGGCACGGGTCGCCCTGTCTGTGTCGCCGCCGACGGCGTCAGGGTTGCCGGGCCGGACGAGAAGAATCCCGAGGTCGTCGAGGTCATCGTCGTCGAATCCGGCGAAGACGCAGTGACCCGCGTCACGGCCGGGGCCGACGTGGTCGTGGTCGTGGCGGGCAACGACCCGCACATCAACGGCCGGGAGACCGAGGACCGCACCACGCTGCGGCTGCCGGCCCACCAGGAGCGGCTGCTGGCGGCCGCCCGGGCGGCGAACGCGCGCACGGTGCTGGCCCTGGTGTCGGCGTACCCGTACGCGATCGAGCCGGGGCCGCTGTCCGCGGTGCTGTGGACGGCGCACGGCGGCCAGGCCGCGGGCACCGCTCTCGCGCGGGTCCTGGCCGGTGACGTCTCCCCGGCCGGACGCCTCCCGCAGACCTGGTACGCCGACGACGCCGATCTGCCCGACCTCCTCGACTACGACGTGATCGGCGCCCGGCAGACGTACCTCTACTTCGAGGGCACCCCGCTGTTCCCGTTCGGGCACGGCCTGTCCTACGCGTCGTTCTCCTACGCGGACCTGGCGGTGCGCGTCGAGGACGGCACGGCGCGCGTCTCCTGCACGGTCACCAACACGGGGGACCTGACGGCCGACGAGGTCGCCCAGCTCTACACCCGCGCCGTGGACCCCTCGGTCACCCGGCCGCGCCGCGAGCTGCTCGACCACCGCCGCGTCACGCTCGCCCCGGGCGCGAGCGCGGAGCTCTCCTTCGACGTCCCGCTGTCCGCCTTCGCCTTCTGGGACGTGGCGCAGGGCCGATGGCGTCTGGAGTCCGGCCCTTACGACCTCCTGGTCGGCGCGTCCAGCACGGACGTCCGGCTGCGGACGACCGTCACGCTCGAGGGCGAACCGTCCGCCCCGCGCCCGGTCCGCCGCCGCGGTCTGGAGGCCGCCGACTTCGACGAGCAGAGCGGCGTCGAGATCGCCGACCGTACGAAGGTGTCGGGCGACGCGGTGACGCCGGTGGCGGGCGGGACGGGCGAACTGCTCTACCGGGCCTGCGACTTCGGCACGGGCGCCGGCACGACGGGCGTGACGGTGACGGTGGCCGGCTCGGGCACGGTGGAACTGTCGCTCGACGGCGGCCCGACCCTGGCCACGCTGACGGTCGCCGCGTCCACGCCGGGACCGTACGACTACGTCACCGTCGACGCGGCCCTCACCGCCGGCGGCGTCCACGATCTGCGCCTCGGACTGCGCGGCCCACTGCGGCTGGCGCACGTCGGCTTCTCCGGTTGAGGGTCCGGAGGAAGCCGGCACGAAGAAGGGGTCCGGCACCGGAAGGCATCGGTGCCGGACCCCTTCGGGGAGCCTATATGAAAATGGTTCCCATGAGCTAGAGGGTCACCTCAGAGCGCGAGCCCGGTGAGCACCAGCACCCGCTCGTACGTGTAGTCGTCCATCGCGAACCGCACGCCCTCGCGCCCGACGCCGGACTGCTTGGCGCCGCCGTACGGCATCTGGTCGGCACGGTAGGAGGGCACGTCGCCGACGATGACACCGCCGACCTCCAGCGCGCGGTGGGCGCGGAAGGCGACCTGGACGTCGTGCGTGAACACGCCCGCCTGGAGGCCGTACTTGGACGAGTTGACGGCGGCGAAGGCCTCGGCCTCGCCGTCCACCTTCGTCACGGTGAGGACCGGTCCGAAGACCTCCTCGCAGGCGAGGGTGGTGTCCGCCGGTACGTCGGTGAGGACGGTCGGCGCGTAGGAGGCGCCGTCGCGCTTGCCGCCCGCGAGGAGGGCGGCGCCCGCCGCGACGGCCTCGTCCACCCAGGTCTCGACGCGCTTGGCCGCGTCCTCGCTGACCAGCGGGCCCACGTCGGTCTTGTCGTCGGAGGGGTCACCGGTGACCTGCGCCTCGACGGCGGCGACGATCCGCGGCAGCAGCCGGTCGTACACAGAGGCGTCCGCGATGACCCGCTGCACGGAGATGCAGGACTGGCCGCCCTGGTAGTTGGAGAAGGTCGCGATGCGGCCGGCGGCCCAGTCGAGGTCGGCGTCGCTCGCGAAGTCGCCGAGGACGACGGCCGCGCCGTTGCCGCCCAGCTCCAGGGTGCAGTGCTTGCGCGGCACCGAGTCCATGATCGCGTAGCCGACCTTCTCGGAGCCGGTGAAGGAGATGACCGGCAGGCGCTCGTCCTGGACGAGGGCGGGCATGCGGTCGTTGGCGACCGGCAGGATGCTCCAGGAGCCGGCCGGCAGCTCGGTCTCGGCGAGCAGGTCACCGATGATCAGGCCGGACAGCGGGGTCGCCGGGGCCGGCTTGAGGATGATCGGCGCGCCGGCCGCGATCGCCGGGGCGATCTTGTGGGCGCACAGGTTCAGCGGGAAGTTGAACGGCGCGATGCCGAGCACGACACCCTTCGGGAAGCGCCGGGTGAGGGCGAGACGTCCCTGGCCGCCGGCGTCGGTGTCGAGCCGCTGGGCCTCGCCGCCGTTGAACCGCCGGGCCTCCTCGGCGGAGAACCGGAACACGGAGACGGCTCGGCCGACCTCGCCGCGCGCCCACTTGATCGGCTTGCCGTTCTCGGCGGAGATCAGCCGGGCGATCTCCTCGGTGCGCTCGACGAGCCGCTTGCTGACGTGGTCGAGGGCGGCCGCGCGCACATGGGCCGGGGTGGCGGCGAACTCGTCCCGCACGGCGTACGCGGCGGCCACGGCCTCCTCGACCTGCGCGTCGGTCGGCACGCTGACCTTGCCGACGAGCCGGCCGTCCCACGGGGAGGTGACGTCGAAGCTGTCCTCACCGGTGACCTGGCGGCCGGCCAGCCAGAAGGCGTGGGTGGCCCCCACATTCTTTTCCTGGGGCATAGCGAGTCCCGGCCCTTCCGCTTAGGGGATGTCCTGTGCTTTTCGTGCTCCACGGTAGGGGCGGGAGGCCGAAGGGTCGCTTGTCCGAGTCGTACGGGTGGACGGCCGGGGTGCGCCGGTTTGGCACGGTCGTGCCGCTGCCGTCCGGAGCCGCTCCCGCGCCGACCGCTCGCGTTCCAGCCGCTCGCGTTCCAGGAGGAGCCACAGCGCACCGAGCAGCACCGTGCACAGACACCAGCTCGCCACGACGTCCAGCGGCCAGTGGTAGCCGCGCCGCACCAGCCCGAACGACACGGCCAGGACGAGGAGGGCGCTCGTCGCGAGGGCCAGCCACCGGGCGAACACGGTGCGCAGCCACGGCAGCAGGACCAGCGCCGCCGCGCCGTAGGCGACGGCCGCCGTCGCCGTGTGCCCGGACGGGTAGTAGCCGGTGGCCGGGGGCACGGCGGGCGTACCGGGCCGGTCGGTCCACACCTTCAGGGGGACGACGATCAGCGGCACCAGCACCATCACGGCCAGCGCGGCGAGGGACGGCACCCACCACCGCTTCGCACCCGCCGCTCTTCCCCGCCACGCCACAAACCCGGCGACCAGCACCAGGACGGGCAGCGCGATCTGCACCTCGCCCAGGTCGGCCAGCAGCTCGGAGGCCCGGTCGGGGTGGACGAGGGCACGGCTGAGGCGCTCGTCCGGGCGCAGCAGCGGGCCGTCGGCGGCGACCTGCCAGGTGATCAGCGCGAAGAGCAGGGCGGGCGGCAGGAGGCCGAGGACGGCGCGGGACGGGCGGGACGGCATGGGCCCCAGCTTGTCAGGAGCGGCCGGACGGCGGAAAAGGAACCCGGATCGAAAAAGGACCCCGAAAAAAGACCCCGGATCGGATCCGGGGTCTGCTTTCCGTGGTCTGCACCAGAGAAGGAGGTCGGCCACCCCGGAACAGGGGGGGTAGTTCCGGGGTGGCCGTCCGGACCGGAGTGCCGGCCGCCCCGGGGGGTTTGGGGCGGGCGGCCGTCCGATCGGTGTGGAGATCCGAAGCCGGAAGCTCCGGTTGTGTGCGCGAGGGCACGACCAGGTCGAAGCTGGGGAGGCCCCGGCCTGGGTCCGTCCACAGTCCCCTGTGGACGGGGTGTATCTCTCATCTGGTGAGAACCTACGGCAGTGACAGGCGGTACGACAGGCCGTATCCCGTCCCGCCATCCTCCTCGCACACCTTCTTCACACGCTCTGCGGGCGCTGGGAATCAGCTGTGCGGCGCCCTGGCTCAGATGCGCGCGAAAGCCTGCTCGATGATGTCGAGGCCCTCGTTCAGCAGGTCCTCGCCGATGACCAGCGGCGGCAGGAAGCGCAGCACGTTGCCGTAGGTGCCACAGGTCAGGACCAGCAGGCCCTCCTGGTGGCAGGCCTTGGCGAGCGCGCCGGTCGCCTCGGGGTTCGGCTCCTTCGTCGTACGGTCCTTGACCAGCTCGATCGCGATCATCGCGCCACGCCCGCGGATGTCGCCGATGATCTCGAACTTCTCCGCCATGGCGGCGAGGCGGCCCTTCATGACGGACTCGATGTGCTTCGCCCTGGCGTTGAGGTCGAGCTCCTTCATCGTCTCGATCGCGCCGAGCGCGCCCGCGCAGGCGACCGGGTTGCCGCCGTAGGTGCCGCCCAGGCCACCCGCGTGCGCGGCGTCCATGATCTCGGCGCGGCCGGTCACCGCGGCGAGCGGCAGACCGCCCGCGATGCCCTTGGCCGTGGTGATCAGGTCCGGGACGATGCCCTCGTCCTCGCAGGCGAACCACTGGCCGGTGCGGCAGAAGCCGGACTGGATCTCGTCGGCGACGAAGACGATGCCGTTGTCGGACGCGAACTTGCTGATGGCCGGAAGGAAGCCCTTGGCGGGCTCGATGAAGCCGCCCTCGCCGAGCACCGGCTCGATGATGATCGCGGCCACGTTGTCCGCGCCGACCTGCTTGGTGATCTCGTCGATGGCCTGCGCGGCGGCCTCGGGGCCCGCGTTCTCGGCGCCGGTGGGCCAGCGGTAGCCGTAGGCGACCGGGACGCGGTAGACCTCGGGCGCGAACGGGCCGAAGCCGTGCTTGTACGGCATGTTCTTCGCCGTCAGCGCCATGGTGAGGTTGGTGCGGCCGTGGTAGCCGTGGTCGAAGACGACGACCGCCTGCCGCTTGGTGTAGGAGCGGGCGATCTTGACGGCGTTCTCGACGGCCTCGGCGCCGCTGTTGAACAGCGCGGACTTCTTGGCGTGGTCACCCGGGGTGAGCTCGGCGAGGGCCTCGGCCACCGCCACATAGCCCTCGTACGGGGTGACCATGAAACAGGTGTGGGTGAAGTCGGCGAGCTGGGCGGTGGCCCGGCGCACGACGGCCTCGGCGGAGGCGCCGACGGACGTCACGGCGATGCCGGAGCCGAAGTCGATCAGGCGGTTGCCGTCGACGTCCTCGATGATGCCGCCGCCCGCGCGCGTGGTGAAGACGGGGAGCACCGAACCGACACCGGCCGCGACCGCGGCGGTACGGCGGGCCTGAAGTTCCTGCGACTTCGGGCCGGGGATGGCGGTGACGATGCGGCGCTCCTGCGGAAGGGCGGTCATGAGGGGCTCCTGGGGTTTTGCGGACACTTTCGTTCTTTTCTCGCAGGCTAGGACGGGGAGTGGAGGGTGGGCATGCTCCATGTGGGCGGTGTCGGCGGGGCGGCTTGTCCGTCATGGACAGTGCCGCCGGACGGTGATCGTCACAGGCCCGGCCGCGTAAGCGGTGAACTCCCCTTGCGGGCGCGTTAGATTGACTCGCTGATGGTGGACGGAACGGCTGGTCAGGGGGCAGGGGCGATGGACAGCGACGGGACGCAGGACGCGCGGCGCACGCAGGCGAATCCTGTGCCGCGCCCGGCGGGGCCGGCGCGGCCGCCCTCGACGCCGCCGCGGCCGGACCGGGCGCCGGGCGTACCGCCTGCCCCCGGGCACGCCCCACGGGCCGCGTCAGCCGTCGCCGACTGGCTCGACGAGGCGCGCCCCGCGGCCGGGACGGGGATCTGGCGCTTGGGGTACCGGCCGCCGAAAGCGGCCCGGGCGACGGAGCGGCTCGCGCCGGTGACGGTCGTCGGCATGCTGGTCCCGCTGGTGGTCGCGCTGGTCCTGTGGTCGCTGTGGCGCCGGGGCGGCCTGCCGTACCAGTTCACCCTGCTGCGGCTGTTCACCCCGGACGACTGGTGGTGGGGCGGCACGATCGCGTCCCCGAAGTCCATGGAGGGCGCCGAGGCGCGTGTGGTCTACGACGGCGTGTTCTTCGCGGTCCTCGTCTACGCCATGGGCCGGCTGGGCAGCTGGGCGCACGCCGTGCGGCACTTCGTGGGCCGCCGGCCGCAGCCCGCGCGGGCTCTCGTCGCCCTGCTGGGCGCGCTCGCCACCCTCAGCTTCGTCTTCCCCGGCGCCTTCGGGGTCGGCTGGGACGCCCTGCCCGTCATCGACCCGCTGTTCTCGCTGATCGTGCTGATCTCCGGCAGCTACGAGCTGTTCGCCTCTCCCCTGTTCACGAACGCGCTGTACACGGTCATCACGCTGCTGGTGGTGTGGCCGTTCGCGAAGGTCGGCGGCTGGTGGCCGTACGTGCAGGAACGACTCGCCGCCCGGCGCGCCGGGCCCGGCCAGGCCGCGCCCGCGGTCGAGCTGCCGCGCGCCCAGTGGCCCGACCTGCGGAACGCGGGGCAGTACGAGGCGGCCGAGCTGCTGACCGCCGAGGTCGCCGCCGGCCGGATGAACGACGTGGACTGTGTGCGTGTACGGCGGGCCTGGACAGCGGGGCTCGCGGACTTCCGGGAGACCGTGCTGCGGCAGGGCGGGGCGGCCTGGACCCACCCCTCCGGCGCCCGCGACCTGCCCCGGCGCACCGCGCGCCACGATCTGCTCACCGGGCAGGTGCGCGTCGGCCGCTGGGTCGCCGCCGAACGCACCCCGGTCGGTCATCACGACGCGGGCGCCGCGCTCGGCCCGGACGTGCTGGGCACCTCGCTGCTCGCGGTCGGGCCGTCCGGGTCGGGCAAGACCCGGACCCTGGTCGAGCCGCTCACCGAGGCGCTGGCCCTCCAGGCCCTCACCGGGGCGTGCGCCGTAGTCGCGGTGTCGTCGCCCGGAGGCGACCCGCTCGGCTCCGACTCCGCGTTCGACGTGATCGTCGGGATCGGGGACCCTTCCTCCGTGCACGACCTGGACCCGTACGCGGAGTCCGAGGACCCGGACGAGGCGGCCTCGATCCTCGCCGAGGCACTGGTCGGCGACCTCGACACGGTGAGCGGCCAGAGCGCGACGACGGCGCTCGCCCAGGTGCTGGGCCCCTACCGCAGCGCGCACGGGTGCTTCCCCACCCTGCCCGAGCTGCGCGAGCTCCTCGAGGGCGAACCGGCCGCGCTGTCCGCGCTGCGGGAGGCCGTGGCCGGTGACGAGGTGATGCGCCGTGAGCTGGAGGCGCGGGTCCGGCAGACCGGGACCCCGGGCGACGCGGGCCGGGCCCTCGCCGACCGGCTGGCGCTGCTCAACCGCCCGGTGTTCGCGGAGTTCTTCGGCGGCGGCAGCAACGCGCACCGGGCGTTCTCGCTGCGCGCCGTCGCCCACCACCCGCTGCGGGTCCGCATCGACCTGCCCGAGCGGGGCCACGAGGAGGCCGCCCGGCTGATCACCCGGCTGGTCCTCGCCCAGTTCCACACCGTCGTACGGGAGCGGCGCGACCACTTCGCGTGTCTGGTCCTGGACGATGCGACGGGCACGGTCACCGAGGGTTCGGTGCGCCGGCTCCAGCGGCTGCGCTCGCAGAACGCGGGCGTGGTGCTCGCCCTGCGCTCGGTCGGCGACGTCCCGGAGGCGCTGCACGGACCGCTGTACGGGGCCGTCGGCTGCCGGATGGCGTTCTCCGGCATCACCACCTGGGACGGCAGCAGGTTCGCGCAGACCTGGGGCACCGAGTGGGTGGAGACCACCGAGGTCGCCAAGCACACCGTCTTCGCCGACCAGCCGATGACCCGCGCCATCCACGCCCTGCGCAAGCTGGTGACCGGCAACGCGGTGACCACGGACGCGGTGACCGTGCGCCAGGTCGAGCGGGAGCGGTGGTCGGCGTCCCGGCTGGCGCACGAGGTGCCGCCCGGCCACGCGGTGCTGTCCCTGACGGACGTGCGGGGCGAGCACGCGCCACCGCTGCTGGTGGACCTGCGGGGCTGAAGACGCGTCCGCGGTCCGTACAGTGAGGCAGAATCGGGAGAGACCGTTCATACGCGGCGGCCAAAAGATCACGCCGCCGATCACTCCCCCGACCTGAAGGCCCCATGCCTCCCACGCTCGCCTCGCTCGTCCACCACTCCGCGCTGAAACTGACCGTGCGGGCCGGCGAGGACCGGCTGGACGTGCCGGTGCGCTGGGCGCACGTCAGCGAGCTCGCGGACCCCGTGCCGTACATGGAGGGCGGGGAGCTGCTGCTGATCACCGCGCTCAAGCTGGACGCGGAGGACCCGGAGGCCATGCGGCGCTATGTGCGGCGGCTGGCCAAGGCCGGGGTGGTCGGGCTGGGCTTCGCCGTCGGCGTCAACTACGAGGACATCCCGAAGGCCCTCCTGGACGCGGCCGAGGAGGAGGGCCTGCCCCTGCTGGAGGTGCCGCGCCGCACGCCCTTCCTCGCCATCAGCAAGGCGGTGTCGGCGGCGATCGCGGCCGACCAGTACCGGGCGGTCACGGCCGGGTTCGCGGCCCAGCGCGAGCTGACGAAGCAGGCGCTGACGGACGGCCCGCAGGGGCTGCTCCGCGCGCTCGCCGCGCAGGTCGACGGGTGGGCGGCCCTGTACGACGCCTCGGGTGCCGTCGTGGCGGCCGCGCCGGAGTGGGCGGGCCGACGGGCGGCACGGCTCACGGCGGAGGTGGAGCGGCTGCGGGAACGGCCGGCCCCGGCCTCGGCGGTGGTGGGCGGCGGCGGGGGTCCGGAGCGCTCCGGACCCGACGACCGGCACGACGACCGGGTCGAGCTGCACTCTTTGGGTACCGGCCGGCGCCCGCGCGCCACGCTCGCGGTCGGCACCGCCTCGGCTCTCGGCACCGCCGAGCGGTACGCCGTCCACTCGGCCATCGCGCTGCTCACCCTGACCACCGAACGCTCCCGCTCGCTGCACGCGGCGCAGCAGCGGATCGGCGCGGCGGTGCTGTGCATGCTGCTGGCGGGCGAACCGGACCACGCGCGGGCCGTCGCCGGGGACCTGTACGGCGGTCTGCTCGACGCCCCGTTCCGGGTGATCGTCGCCGACGCGACGCCGGCGTCGGCCGCGGCCGACGGGGGCGGTGACCCCTTCGACGGTCTCACCGAGGCCGTCGAGTCGGCGGCCGCCCGGGCCGGGGAGGCCGTGCTGGTGGTGCCCGAGGGCGACCGGCTGGTGGCCCTGGTCTCGGACGGGGGCGCGGCCGTGGCGGCGTGCGCGCAGTACACGGCGGCGCTGGAGAGTGCGCGGGCGGCCGGGGGCGTCGGGCCCGAGTCCGGCGACGAGGACGGACTCGTCGTGGGCCTGTCCGCGCCGGCCGGGCCGATCACGGCGGCGGCCGCGTACAAGCAGTCCGAGCAGGCACTGTCGGTGGCGCGGCGCCGGGGGCGGGTCTTCGTGGAGCACGAGCAGCTCGCCGCGGGCTCCGTGCTGCCCCTTCTCGCGGACGACGCGGTGAAGGCGTTCGCGGACGGCCTGCTGCGCGCCCTGCACGAACACGACGCGACCGGCCGCGGGGACCTGGTGGCCTCGCTGCGGGCCTGGCTCTCCCGTCACGGCCAGTGGGACGCGGCGGCGGCCGACCTGGGTGTCCACCGGCACACCCTGCGCTACCGGATGCGGCGGGTGGAGGAGATCCTCGGGCGTTCCCTGGACGACCCGGACGTCCGGATGGAGCTGTGGCTGGCACTGAAGGCGACGTCGACGGAGTAGCACGCCGGCCGGGCAGAGCGAGGCGGGGCCGGACAGGTCGGGGCGACAGAGCAAGGCGCGAGGCGCCGTCGACGAAGTAGCACGACGGCCGGGCAGGGCAAGGCGGGGCCGGACAGGTCGGGGCGACAGAGCAAGGCGCCGTCCCCGGCAGCATGCACAGGCACAGGCACAGGCACCGGGCACCGGGCACCGGGCACCGGGCACCGGCAAGCGGAGCAGTACCAAGTAGCCGTCCCTGCGCCGGAGGCGAAGGTGTCCGCGTCGGCCGCGCGGGCGGCCGACGTGAAAGGGATCCACCGTGACTCCCGGTACGGGGGACGTGGAGGCGCGCCGGCCCCGACCGGGTCGGTGGCCGGGTACCGCGGCGGAGGTGTCCGGTCGGTCAGCCGCCCTCTCCGCCGGCCAGGCCCGCCGCCGCCTCGTGCATCGCCAGTTCGAGCAGCGCCGCATCGGTCAGGGTGCCGGAGCCGTCCGGCGGGACCAGCCAGCGGACGCCCCGGGTCGAGCGGCCCGGATACGGCACGACGATCCAGGTGCCCGCCCCCGCCGTACGGATACCGGTGCCGAGCCAGCGGGCGGCCGTGCCGGGCGCCACGAAGAAGCCCATGCGGTCGTCGCCGAAGTCGACGAGCACGGGGCCCGGCCGGTGAAGGATCCGGGTGAGCACGTCGAGGGTGGGATAGCCGAGCGCGCCCGGCAGGATGAGTACGTCCCAGGCCTTGCCCGCGGGCAGCAGCGCCACCCCCAGGGGGTTGCGCTCCCACTCCCAGCGGCATGCCTCGGGATCCGGTGCGACGGATGTCAGCCATTCGACAGCCGTCTTCGCCCCAGCCATGAGAAGACCTCCCTTTCCCTCGTGGACGCGGTCGCGTCACGAGGGAGAGGGAGGTCCCCGGCGGGCATTACGCGGGTCGGCGCCACCCGTTGGAGTGAACCGGGTCACACCTCACCGGATCGGTCAGCTGTCGAAGCCCAGCCCCAGCTTGTCCATCGTCCTCAGCCACAGGTTGCGCCGCCCGCCGTGCGCGTCGGCGCGGGCCAGCGACCACTTGGTGAGGGCGATGCCGGTCCAGGCGAAGGGCTCGGGCGGGAAGGGCAGCGGCTTCTTGCGGACCATCTCCAGCGACGTCCGCTCGGTGCTCTCCCCCGCCAGCAGGTCCAGCATCACCTCGGCCCCGAAGCGGGTGGCCCCGACACCCAGGCCCGTGTACCCGGCCGCGTAGGCCACCTTCCCCTGGTGCGCCGTGCCGAAGAACGCCGAGAAGCGCGAGCACGTGTCGATCGCCCCGCCCCACGCGTGGGTGAAGCGCACCCCCTCCAGCTGCGGGAAGCAGCCGAAGAAGTGCTCGGCGAGCCTGGCGTACGTCTCCGGCCGGTCGTCGTATTCGGCGCGCACCCGGCCCCCGTAGGGGTAGACCGCGTCGTATCCGCCCCACAGGATCCGGTTGTCGGCCGACAACCGGAAGTAGTGGAACTGGTTGGCCGAGTCCCCGAGGCCCTGCCGGTTCTTCCAGCCGATCGAGTCGAGCCGGTCGGCGCTCAGCGGTTCGGTCATCAGCGCGTAGTCGTAGACCGGGACGGTGTACGCCCGCACCCGCTTGACCAGGTTGGGGAAGATGTTGGTGCCGAGCGCGACCTGCCGGGCCCGCACCTGCCCGTAGGGGGTTCCCACGGCCATTCCGGCGCCGTAGGGCTTCAGCGTCAGGGCGGGGGTGTGCTCGTAGACCCGGACGCCCAGCCGCAGGCACGCCTGCTTCAGACCCCAGGCGAGCTTGGCGGGATGGAGCATGGCCACGCCCCGGCGGTCGTACAGACCCGCCTGGAAGGTGGGCGAGGCGACCTGCTCGCGCACCGCGTCCGCGTCGAGGAACTCGAGCCCGTCGGCGAGACCCTTGCCTTCGAGCTCCTCGTACCAGTCGCGCAGTTCCCGTGCCTGGTACGTCTCGGTGGCGACGTCGATCTCGCCGGTGCGCTCGAAGTCGCAGTCGATGCCGTGCCGGGCGATCGCCGCCTCGATCTCGTCGAGGTTGCGCTTCCCCAGCTCCTCCAGCCGGTGGATCTCGTCCGGCCAGCGGGCGAGCCCGTTGGGCAGCCCGTGGGTGAGGGAGGCCGCGCAGAAGCCTCCGTTGCGGCCCGAGGCGGCCCAGCCCACCTCACGGCCCTCCAGCAGCACCACGTCCCGCTGCGGCTCGCGCTCCTTGGCGACGAGCGCGGTCCACAGTCCGCTGTAGCCGCCGCCGACGACCAGCAGATCGCAGGTCTCGGGGCCGGTGAGCGCGGGTTCGGGGTGCGGCTTGCCGGGATCTTCCAGCCAGTACGGCACCGGCTGTGCGTCGGAAAGAGAAGTGATCCACCGGTTCATGGCGCTCGGGGCCATGATTTCAACTCCCTACAACTTTTTCCGGTTACGCCTTTTGCTTGTTGCGGCGATTCCCGATGACCATCGAGGTCAGTACGAACAGTACGGCGATCAGGAACATGGCCGTACCGATGACATTGATCTGAACGGGCGTTCCGCGCTGCGCCGAACCCCAGACGAACATGGGGAAGGTGACGGTGGAGCCCGCGTTGAAATTGGTGATGATGAAATCGTCGAAGGAGAGCGCGAAGGCGAGCAGCGCGCCCGCGGCGATTCCGGGGGCGGCGATGGGCAGCGTGACGCGCAGGAACGTCTGCGCCGGCCCGGCGTAGAGGTCCTGGGCGGCCTGCTCCAGGCGCGGGTCCATCGACATGACGCGTGCCTTCACCGCCGTCACGACAAAGCTGAGGCAGAACATGATGTGCGCGATGAGGATCGTCCAGAACCCCAGCTGGGCACCCAGGTTGAGGAACAGGGTGAGCAGCGAGGCGGCCATCACGACCTCGGGCATCGCCATCGGCAGGAAGATCAGCGAGTTGACGGCGCCCCGCGCGCGGAAGCGGTAGCGGACGAGCGCGAAGGCGATCATCGTGCCGAGGGCGGTCGCGCCGATGGTCGCCCAGACGGCGATCTGGAGGCTGAGCGACAGCGACCCGCACAGCCCGGCGACCCCGCACGGGTCCTTCCAGGCGTCGGTGGAGAACTGCTGCCACTGGTAGTTGAAGCGCCCCTTCGGTTTATTGAAGGAGAACACCGTGACGACGACGTTCGGCAGCAGGAGATACGCGAGCGTGAGAAGTCCCGCGATGACCACGAAATGGCGCTTGAGCCAGTTGACGAGAGGCATTTAGACCAGATCCTCCGTCCCGGACCTGCGGATGTAGAGAGTGACCATGAACAAGATCGCGGCCATCAGGATGAAGGAGAGAGCCGCCGCCGTCGGATAGTCCAGCACTCGCAGGAACTGCGTCTGGATCACGTTTCCGATCATGCGGGTGTCCGTCGAGCCGAGGAGTTCCGCGTTGACGTAGTCGCCGGCCGCCGGGATGAAGGTCAGCAGCGTCCCGGAGACCACGCCCGGCATCGAGAGCGGGAAGGTGACCTTGCGGAAGGTGGTGGCCGGCCTGGCGTACAGGTCCCCGGCCGCCTCGTGCAGCCGCCCGTCGATGCGCTCGAGCGAGGTGTAGAGCGGCAGGACCATGAAGGGCAGGAAGTTGTACGTCAGACCGCAGACCACCGCGAGCGGGGTGGCCAGGACCCGGTCCCCCGCGGTCCAGCCGAGCCAGCTGGTGACGTCGAGGACGTGCAGGGTGTTGAGGGCGCCGACGACCGGGCCGCCGTCCGCGAGGATCGTCTTCCAGGCGAGGGTGCGGATCAGGAAGCTGGTGAAGAACGGCGCGATCACCAGGATCATGATCAGGTTCCGCCAGCGGCCGGCCCGGAAGGCGATCAGATAGGCCAGCGGATAGCCGAGCACCAGGCACAGGATCGTCGCGGCGGCCGCGTAGAGGACCGAGCGCAGGAACTGCGGCCAGTACTCGCTCAGCGCGTCCCAGTAGGTCGCGAGGTGCCAGGTGACCTTGTAGCCCTCCTCCAGGGAGCCCGTCTGCACGGACGTGGAGGCCTGGTAGATCATCGGCAGCGCGAAGAACACGAACAGCCAGAGCAGACCGGGCAGCAGCAGCCAGTACGGCGTCCAGCGCCCGCGCTTGCGGGGTGGCTTCGTCGTCGGTGCCGTCGGGGAGAGAGGCGGGGGCGCCTCGGTGAGCGTCGCCATCAGACCGCTGCCTCTTCCTGGATGCCCGCGTCGATGTCCTGGGCCGCGTCCAGGCCGAAGGTGTGGGCGGGGCTCCAGTGCAGGACGACCTCGGCGCCGGGGGCGAGCCGGGCGTCACGGTCGATGTTCTGGGCGTAGACCTCGAACTCGGGGCAGACCGTGCTGTCGATGACGTACTGGGTGGAGACGCCGATGAACGACGAGTTGGCGATCCTCCCGGTGATGCGGTTGCGGCCCTCGGGAATCTCACCGGCGTCGTCGGCGTGGGTGAGGGATATCTTCTCCGGGCGGACGCCGACCAGCACCTTGCCGCCGGTCGTCGTGGGCGCGGAGCAGCGCGACTCGGGCAGGACGAGTTTGCCGCCGCCCGCCTTCAGCACGATGTCGTCGCCGCTCTTGCTGTCGACCTCGGCCTCGATGAGGTTCGAGGTGCCGAGGAAGTTGGCGACGAAGGTGGTGTTCGGGTTCTCGTAGAGGTCGGTCGGCGAGCCCAGCTGCTCGACCCGGCCCGCGTTCATCACGGCGACCGTGTCGGCCATCGTCATGGCCTCCTCCTGGTCGTGCGTGACGTGCACGAAGGTGATGCCGACCTCGGTCTGGATGCGCTTGAGCTCCAGCTGCATCTGGCGGCGCAGCTTGAGGTCGAGGGCGCCGAGGGGCTCGTCGAGCAGCAGCACCTTGGGGGTGTTGATCAGGGCGCGGGCCACCGCGACCCGCTGCTGCTGGCCGCCGGAGAGCTGGTGCGGCTTCTTACGGGCCTGCTCGCCGAGTTGTACGAGCTCCAGCATGTCCTCGACCTGCTTCTTGACGCTCTTGATGCCGCGCCGGCGCAGACCGAAGGCGACGTTCTCGAAGATGTCGAGGTGCGGGAAGAGGGCGTAGGACTGGAAGACGGTGTTCACCGGCCGCTTGTACGGCGGGAGTGCCGTCACGTCCTGGTCGCCGAGGTGGACGGTCCCGGAGGAGGGTTCCTCCAGGCCGGCGATCATGCGCAGAGTGGTGGTCTTGCCGCAGCCGGAGGCACCGAGCAGGGCGAAGAAGGAGCCCTGCGGGACGGTCAGGTCGAGCGGGTGGACGGCGGTGAAGGAGCCGTAGGTCTTGCTGATGCCGGTCAGGCGGACGTCGCCGCTGCCGCTGTTGGTCGTCTTCATCGTCGTCATGCCCCTGTGAGCTTCGCGAACTTCGCCTCGTAGGCGGTCTCTTCCTTCGAGCTCAGTGAGCGGAAGGAGTGGGACTTCGCCTGCATGGCCTTGTCAGGGATGATCAGCGGGTTGTTCGCCGCATCCTCGTCGATCTTCGCCAGCGCGTCCTTCACGCCGTCCACGGGACAGACGTAGTTGATGTACGCGGCGAGTTCGGCGGCCGGCTCCGGCTCGTAGTAGTAGTCCATGAGCCGTTCGGCGTTCGTCTTGTGACGCGCCTTGTTGGGGATCAGCATGTTGTCGCTGGACGTCAGATAGCCGCTGTCCGGGATGACGAAGTCGACGTCGGGACTGTCCGCCTTCAGCTGCACGACGTCACCGGCCCAGGCGATGCAGGCCGCGAAGTCACCGCTGGTGATGTCGGAGGTGTAGTCGTTGCCGGTGAAGCGGCGGATCTGGCCGCTGTCGACGCCCTTCTGGAGGCGGGCGATGGCGGCGTCGTAGTCGTCGTCGGTGAACTTCGCCGGGTCCTTGCCCATGTCCAGCAGCGTCATGCCCATGCTGTCGCGCATCTCGGTGAGGAAGCCGACGCGGCCCTTGAGCTTGGGGTTGTCGAGCAGGTCGGAGACCGACTTCACCTCGACGCCGTCGAGCGCCTTCTTGTTGTAGGCGATCACCGTGGAGATGCCCTGCCAGGGGTACGAGTACGCCCGACCCGGGTCCCAGTCGGGCGTGCGGAACTGGGCCGACAGGTTGGCGTAGGCGTGCGGCAGGTTGGACGGGTCCAGTTTCTGGACCCACCCGAGGCGGATGAGGCGGGCGGCCAGCCAGTCGGTGAGGACGATGATGTCGCGGCCGGTGTCCTGGCCCGCGGCGAGCTGCGGCTTGATCTTGCCGAAGAACTCGTTGTTGTCGTTGATGTCCTCGGTGTACTTGACCTTGATGCCGGTGCGTTTCGTGAAGGCGTCGAGCGTCGGGTGGTGCTTGCCGCTCTCGTCGACGTCCATGTACTCGGTCCAGTTGGAGAAGCTGACGGTCTTCTCCTTCGCCGAGTGGTCGTCGGCGGACGTGCCGCCCTCGGTCTTGCCGGCCGCGGGGATCCCGCAGGCGCTGAGCGCGCCGAGGCCGCCCAGCGCCAGGGCGCCTCCCGTGGAGGCGCGCAGCAGCGACCGGCGGGTCATGGCCGCCCTGCCGTTGCGGAGGCTGCGCCGCATGGCGGCCACTTGGGCCGGGCTCAGGCGGTCGGGCTCGTACTGCTCCATGCGCGTGGTGCCCTTTCGGGAGAGTCGGCCGTGGTCGGCGGCCGGTCGTCGTCGCTCTAACAGTCCCCGAAGACAGTGCGGTGCCAGGGCTTGCGGGCCACCGCCGTGTTATCGAACATAACGTGCTTTACCTGTGTGTACTCCTCGAACGAGTACACGGACATGTCCTTGCCGAAGCCGGAGGCCTTGTAGCCGCCGTGGGGCATCTCGCTGATGATCGGGATGTGGTCGTTGACCCACACGCACCCGGCCTTGATCTCGCGCGTCGCCCGGTTCGCCCGGAAGACGTCCCGGCTCCACGCGGAGGCGGCCAGTCCGTACGGGGTGTCGTTGGCGAGCGCGATGCCCTCGTCGTCGCTGTCGAAGGGCAGCACCACCAGGACCGGGCCGAAGATCTCGGACTGGACGACCTCGCTGTCCTGCGCGGCGTCCGCGATCAGGGTGGGGCGATAGTACGCGCCGTTCTTGAGATCCCCCTGTGGAACCTCGCCGCCGGTCACCACGCGCGCGTAGGCACGCGCCCGGTCGACGAAGGCGGCGACCCGGTCGCGCTGGACGTGCGAGACCAGCGGGCCGAGGTCGGTGCCGGGGGCGAAGGGATCGCCGAGCCGGACGGTCTCCATCAGGGCGGCCGTCCGCTCGACGAACGCCTCGTAGAGGGGTCGCTGCACGTACGCACGCGTGGCGGCCGTGCAGTCCTGCCCGGTGTTGATGAGCGACCCCGCGACCGCTCCGTTGGCCGCGGCCTCCAGGTCGGCGTCGTCGAAGACGACGAAGGGCGCCTTGCCGCCCAGCTCCAGGTGGAGCCGCTTGACGGTCGCGGTGGCGACCTCGGCGACGCGCTTGCCGACGGCGGTGGAGCCGGTGAAGGAGGTCATGGCGACGTCGGGATGCCCGACGAGCCGCTCACCGGCCTCCTGTCCGGTCCCGGTGACGATGTTGATCACGCCGTCGGGGAGCCCGGCCTCCGTCGCCGCCTGGGCGAAGAGCAGCGAGGTGAGCGGGGTGAGCTCGGCGGGCTTGAGCACGACGGTGTTGCCCGCCGCGATCGCCGGGAGGATCTTCCAGGCGGCCATCTGGAGGGGGTAGTTCCAGGGCGCGATGGAGCCTACGACGCCGATGGGTTCACGGCGGACGTAGGAGGTGTGGTCGCCGGAGTACTCACCGGCGGACTGGCCCGCGAGGTGGCGGGCCGCGCCGGCGAAGAACGCGGTGTTGTCGATGGTGCCCGGCACGTCGAACTCGCGGGTCAGCTTCAGCGGCTTGCCGCACTGGAGGGACTCGGCGCGGGCGAACTCCTCGGCACGCTCGGCGAGGACGGCGGCGAACCGGTGCAGCGCGTCGGAGCGCTCGCCCGGCGTGCTGCCGGCCCAGCCCGGGAAGGCGGCGCGGGCGGCGGCGACCGCCGCGTCGACGTCGTCGGCGCCGGCCAGCTCGTAGGTGAAGACCTCCTCGCCGGTGGCGGGGTCGACCACGGAATGGGTCCGGCCGGATGTGCCGTGTCTGAGACGGCCCCCGATGTACTGAGCGCCGTCCGCGAAACGTTCCTGTGCGGGGAACCGGTCCTGCATGTCGCTCTCCTCCGCCTTCGCCCCGCTGTGCGCGGCGGCGGCTGGCGTAGCTCCAGCTTGATTTGATTGCCGATCCTGACAGAGCAAGGGCACTCCAACAAGGGATTCCGTTGTTGCCTTTTGGTTACGCGACGGAATCTGTCGACGGCGGGTCGACCAGGTGTCGAGTCGGAGCGGAAAAGGCGGGACGCACTGTCAGTGGCGCGTGCCACACTCGCGTGCATGGAGAAGATCGACTGCCGGGAGGCCCTGGTCAGGCAGGTCCAGGCCGGGGCGAGGATCAAGTATCTGCATTTCTGGGGGCACCGGCCGCGGCCCGACGGCCGACTGGGCTCGAGCTGTCTGAGCCAGTGGTGGCCGTCACCCTTCGTGGTCGACGGGGTCACCTATGCGACGGCCGAGCACTGGATGATGGCCGGGAAGGCCCGCCTCTTCGAGGACGCGGAAGCGGAGAAGCGGGCGCTGGCCGCGGCGTCCCCCGCCCAGGCGAAGAAGGAGGGGCGGCTGGTGCGCGGCTTCGACGAGGAGACCTGGCGGCGGGAGCGGTTCCGGATCGTGGTCGAGGGCAGCGTCCACAAGTTCGCCTCGACGCCCGGGCTGCGGGCGTTCCTGCTGAACACGGGCGAGAGGGTGCTGGTGGAGGCGAGCCCCGTGGACCGCGTGTGGGGCATCGGCCTGGCGGCGGACGACGAGGCGGCGATGGATCCGCAGCGCTGGCGGGGGCCGAACCTGCTGGGGTTCGCGCTGATGGAGGCCCGGGAGAGAGTGCGCGCGGCGGCCTGAGTCGCGGTCGTGGCCGCCGCCCGCGCCTGCCGGGGCCTCAGGGCTGCACGATCAGCAGCACGCCCAGTCCGATCGCGAGCACGATGCCCACGCTTCCGCAGATGATCCCGGCCAGCGCCTGACCGGGGTTCGAGGCCTCGCCCCGCCGGGCCTTCCCGCGCCCGACCGCGCCGAAGGTGATGCCGAGGATGCCGAGCACGACGGCCAGCGGCCACATGCAGAAGCCGACGGCCGAGACGATCCCGAGGACCATCCCGGCGATGCCCATGCCGTTGCTGTCCCCCGCCCCGCCGGGCCAGCCGTAGGGGCCCGGAGCGCCGCCCCCGTAGTGGGGCTGGGAGGGGTAGCCGTAGCCGCCCGGATACCCGTACGGGATCTGGCCGGGCCCGTGGGGCGCGAGGGGCGGCGGGGGGACCGTCCCGCCCGGGCCGGGAGGGGCGAAGGGGTTGACGGGGTGGACGGGCGGGCCACCGGCCGCCGCCGTGCCGGGGTGCGGCGGCGGGAAGGAACCGAGCGGGCCGCCGTTCACGGGCGGGTTCCCGAAGGGGGTGGCCCAGGGCTGCGGGGTGCCGTCCGCAGGCGGCGGGGGCACGGCGGGCAGCGCGGAGACCGTCCGCTGGTCGTGAACGCCCGGCGGCACCTGGTCCTGGGGGACGGGGGCAGGGGCTGGGGCGGGGGTCAGCGGTTCGTTCGCGGCGACGGTGTAGCCGGCCCCGCTCTGCGCGCTGTCGCCCGGGGCGGCCCAGGGGTTCGGCGCGGCCGGGAAACCGGCGGAGCCGGTACCGCTTTCCGTCGTACCCGTGCCCGTCGTACCCGTCGTACCCGTACCCGTCGTACCCGTGCCCGTCGTACCCGTACCCGTGCCCGTCGTACCCGTGCCCGTGTCCGTCGTGCCCTTGTCCAACGGCACCTTGGGAGCCGCGTCCTGCGGACCGTCCGGCCCGTCGGAAGCGGGCGCGGGCCACGGGTCTCGGGCGGCGTCACCGGCCGGAGTCGGCGCGTCGTCGGACATGCGTGGATCCCCTCTGTCGCCCTCTGCCCCGCGTTCCGCCAGGCGTTCGGTCTCGCGCGTACCGTCCCGCGCGTTCCCGCTTGCGTTCCGTCATCCGTACGCCGTTCCACCCTGCGTACGTTCCGTCATGCTACGGCCCGCGGCCGGTGCGTTGGGCGGCGGTCGGTGCGATGGGCGGTGATCGGTGCGATGGGGGCGGCCTGTGCCGGGAGCGAGGCCGACGGCCGTCTCCCGCCCGCTCCGCCTACGATGATCCCGACTCATCGATCAGCCGATCACCCACGTCCCGTCCGGCCCGCTCGGCCCGGGGCGCCGTCCCGGGGAGGACCCCATGACCGACCGCTTCGACGCATCCGCCGCAGTCCCCGGCTCCCCCGTCCAAGGCTCCCCCGTCTCCGGCGCACCCGCCGGTCCCACCGCGGCCGCCGCGGCAGGCGCCCGTGACGTGCACGCCTTCATCGCCGGGCTGCCCAAGGCCGAACTGCACGTCCACCACGTCGGCTCCGCCTCCCCGCGTATCGTCGCCGAGCTGGCCGCCCGGCACCCCGACTCCAAGGTGCCCACCGACCCCGAGGCGCTGGTCGACTACTTCACGTTCACCGACTTCGCCCACTTCATCGACGTGTACCTGTCCGTCGTGGACCTCATCCGCACCCCGGAGGACGTCCGGCTGCTGACGTACGAGGTCGCCCGGGACCTGGCCCGCCAGCAGGTGCGGTACGCCGAGCTGACCATCACCCCGTTCTCCTCGACCCGGCGCGGCATCGACGAGCTCGCCTTCATGGACGCCATCGAGGACGCCCGCAAGGCGGCCGAGGCGGAGTTCGGGACCGTGCTGCGCTGGTGCTTCGACATCCCCGGTGAGGCCGGCCTCGAGGCCGCCGAGGAGACGACGCGGCTCGCCACCGACGACCGGATCCGCCCCGAGGGGCTGGTGTCCTTCGGGCTCGGCGGGCCCGAGATCGGCGTACCGCGCCCGCAGTTCAAGCCCTACTTCGACCGGGCGATCGCCGCCGGGCTGCGGTCGGTGCCGCACGCCGGCGAGACCACAGGACCGCAGACGGTGTGGGACGCGCTGACCCACCTGCGCGCCGAGCGCATCGGCCACGGCACCAGCTCCGCGCAGGACGAGAAGCTGCTCGCGCACCTCGCCGAGCACCGCATCGCCCTGGAGGTGTGCCCGACCTCGAACATCGCCACGCGCGCGGTCCGCACCCTCGACGAGCACCCGATCAAGGAGTTCGTGAAGGCCGGCGTCCTGGTCACGATCAACTCCGACGACCCGCCCATGTTCGGCACCGACCTCGACAACGAGTACGCGGTCGCCGCCCGCCTCCTCGACCTCGACGAGCGGGGCCTCGCCGCCCTGGCCGGTAACGCGGTCGACGCGTCCTTCCTGGACGAAGCCGGCAAGGCCCGTATCAAGGACGAGATCGAGACCTACACGGCGGGCTGGCTCGCCCCCTGAGGACCGGCGGCCGCCACAATGGGCCCATGCGCAACGTGACTGCCGTGGCCCATCGCGGCGACCCCTACCGCTTCCGTGAGAACACCGTCGACTCGCTGCGTTCCGCGCTCGACCAGGGCGCGGACGCCGTCGAGTTCGACGTACGGCTCACCCGGGACGGCGTGCCCGTCCTGCTGCACGACGCGACGTTGAAGCGGCTGTGGGAGCAGGACCGGCCGCTGCTGTCGCTGTCCGCCGCCGAGGTGCGCGGGCTGACGGCCGGCGCGGTGCCGACCCTCGCGGAGGCGCTCGCGGCGACCGAGGGCAGCCGGCTGATGCTCGATCTGCCGGGGACGCGGGAGGTGCGCACGGCACGGCGGATCGTGGACGCCGTCCGCGAGGCCGGGGCGGCGGACCGGGTCTACTACTGCGCCGACGCCACCGCGATGCTGGCCGTGCGTGCCGCCGATCCGTCCGCCGAGATCGCCCTGACCTGCACCAGCCTGGCGCCGCCGCGGCCCGCGTTGCTCGACGCGGTGAAGCCGCGCTGGCTCAACTACCGCTTCTCCCTGGTGGACCGGGACCTGGCCGCCCGCGTCCACCACGACGGTCACCTGCTCTCCGTCTGGACCCCCGACACCCGCCGTTCCATGCGCCGGCTCATCGACCTGGGCGTCGACTCCATCACCACCAACCGGATCGAGGTGCTGACGGCCCTGCGCAAGCAGGGCTGACCGCGCGGACCGGTGGCAGGCCTAACCCGCCGCGTACGCCAGCGGCGGGGCGATCGCCTGGGCGTCCGCGCCCTCCCCCAGCCACAGCCGGATCAGCAGCGCCGCCGTCGCCTCCAGCAGACCGGCCCTGTCGAGTCCCCCCGCGTTCAGCGGCGCGCAGCCCAGGTCGCGGACGAGCCGGCGTACGACGGACAGGGCCGCTTCGTCGTCCCCGCACAGCGGGACCGCCAGGGGGCGGCCGTCGAAGACGGGCGGGTTCAGGCGCCAGACGTCGACGTGGCACAGGTTGAAGGTCTTCACGACGTGCGTGGTGGGCGCGGCGGCCGCGATGCGTTCGGCCGCCGACGGGCCGGCCGCCGTGAGCAGGCCGAAATCCGGGCCCACCGGATTGGTGCAGTCGATCAACACCCGTCCGCGCAAGGCTTTCTCCAGCCCGCCGACCATCTCGACCACTGCCTCGTACGGCACCGCGAGCAGCACCGCGTCCGTCCCGGCCTCCGCCGCCTCCCGCAGCCCTCCCGAGCGGCCGCCGACGACCACCTCGTGTCCGGCCCGCCGCCACTGGGTGCCCAGCGCATCCGCCATTGCGCCCGTACCGAGAATTCCCACGCGCATGATTCCTCCTCCTGCTGTGCCACGGATCTCCGCTCCACGGATCTCCCACGACAGTAGGAAGCCGTTCAGGCACCATTCGGTACGTGGACACCGACCTCGCGTTCCTCGCCGACTGCCGGACCCGGCTCGCGTTCGACCTCGTCTCCCACACCTGGAACCCGGTGGTGATCTGGGCCCTCAAGGACGGGCCCGGACGCCCCGGTGAGCTGCGGGCACGCATCGGCGGAATCAGCCAGAAGGTACTGACGGAGACGCTGCGCAGACTGGAGTCCAACGGGCTCGTCACGCGACAGGCGTACGGCGGGTCGCCGCCGCGGGTGGAGTACGAACTCACCGCCCTGGGACGGACGTTGCTCCCGCCGATCCAGGCCTTCGGCGTCTGGGCGCATGACCACGGGGACGAGGTGACCGAGGCCCAGGACCGCTACACGCGCGAGGCCTGAGGGACCGTCGCCGGGTCGGCCGGCGTCTCGCGGGTGACGTACTGCGGGACCGGTGTGTCGTCCTCGCCGGTGTCACGGACCAGGCCGTAGCGCTTTGCGCCCTGGCCGGGGCCGCTCGTGACGTCCTTCTCCACGGCGTCCCAGGTCGTCGGGAACACGTTGAGGCCGTAGTCGGCGCCCCTCTCGTTCACGGTGAGGGTGACGCTGCCGGCGAGGTAGAAGTACTCGTTCTGCCACATCTGCTGGGTGCCGGACGGCAGGACGATGTAGCCGGTGGCCGTGCTGCCCATGCCGGTGGCGGTGGCGTCCGTGGCGCTGACGGGGTCGTCCATGCGGCGGCCGCCGCCGGAGGCCACATGGAAGAGCTTGCCCTTCAGCCCCGTCCAGCTCGGCATCACCAGGGCGCCGGACCGGTACTGCGGCGATATCTGCCAGCGCACGAGGACATAGCCCTGGCCGCTGAGCGTCACACCGTCCCCGCGGTGGTTCATGGTGGCGTGCGCGCCGCCGCTGCTGGTGACGCCGGACGCGGGCCGCTCCGGCAGGGCGGCGGGTGGCGTGTGCGGGCCGGGCGCACTGTCGACGGCGTCGACGACACTCCCGTACCGGGCCGTCCGCCGCTCGCTCGCCGACGGTGAGGGGGACAGCGACGGGGAAACCGAGCGGGAAGCGGCGGGGCCGGGCGCGGACGGTGCGGTGGCGGGTGTGCTCGCCGCCGTGGGGACCACGGCGGCGCGTGCGGGCGGGTCGTCGGGGGTCTGCACGACGACATAGGCGCCGCCCGCGGCGAGTGTCGCGCCGGCCGTGACCGCGACGGCCGGCTTGCTGAGCGCGGTCAGCACCTTCGCGGACCAGCCGGCGGAGGCCGTGCCGGTGGCCGCGGCGGCCGTCTTGCCGCCGAGGGCCAGCGAGATCGTGAAGCCGGCCGGCACCGGGACCAGCGCGATCCCGACGAGCAGCCGTTCCGCCGGTACGACGGACTCACGGGTGTCGCCGCAGTAGCCGCAGCCGCGGATGTGCCGGGCCAGCCGCTTGCGCCACACGGAGTCCGGCCGGCCGTTCCAGCGGGTGCTCAGTTCGCGCAGGTCGGGGCAGGCGCCGTCGAGGGCGCGCACGATGCCCCGGGAGACCTCCAGTCGCTCCTTCACCCGCTGGACGCGCACGGCGGCGTGCTGCCGGCTGATGCCGACGGCCGCGGCCAGCTCGCGTCGGGTGAGCTCGCCCGCGACCTCCAGCCACCACAGGGACAGCAGTTGCCGGTCCTCGTCGTCGAGCCAGCGTGCCGCCTCCGCGACCTCGCGCCGCTGCCCCTCCAACTGGAGCCGGAGCACGGTGAGTTCGGCGAAGTCGGCGGCTTCGCCGGGCGGCACGCTCTCGTCGAGGCGCTGCGGTGTCCTGCGGCGCGCGCGGTCCCGGATCTGCCGCATGGCGATCGCGACCAGCCAGGAGCGGAAGCTGTCGGGGTCGCGCAGCGAGCCGAGGTTGTCGACGGCGCGCAGCATGGTCTCCTGCACGACGTCGTCGACGTCGGCGTGGCCGTTCAGGGCGCGGCCGACGATGTTGTAGACCAGCGGCAGCCAGCCCGCCACCAACTCGTCCAGCGCGCGCCGGTCGCCGGCCTGTGCGTCGGCGATGGTGGCCCGCCAGTGCCGGCCGGCCTCGGCGTACGTCCTCATGCCCGCACCCTCTCAGCCGGGACCCCGCTGTTGGCAATGTCGGAGATCACATCCAGGGAGACGGCCGGGACGGCCCACGGATAACACTTTTCGCCACCCGGACCAGCACCCGGTCCACACCCGGTCCAGCACCCGTAGGGGGATTCCCGGGCAACTCCCCTAGCGCGCACGGTAGTTGCTCAGGGTTTCACCAGGGTCGGGCACCCTCCTCGGCGACGATCCGCGGCGGCCGCACCCCGGCGGAAGATCGTGTCGAATCCTCCGGCCCCCTTCTCCTCCGGCCCCCTTCCTCCGCCCCCTCCCTCTGGAGCCCCCGTATGCACGCTCGCCGTCGCACCGCCGTCCTCGCCACCTCCCTGGTGGCCGTCCTCGCCGCGGGCCCGCTGGCCGCGCCCGCCTTCGCGGCGCCCGCGCCGACCTCGGCCTCGACTCCGGCCTCGACCTCGGCCCACCCCGCGCACGCCCTCGCCGTCGAAGCCCTGACCGCCGCGCTCACCGGACTCCCGGACCAGGACGCGACCGCCGCCCTCGTCCGGGTCGGCGGCACCGACGGCACCTGGCGCGGCAGCGCGGGCGTGCACGACCTGCCGAGCGCCGCGCCGGCCGACCCCGACGCCCGCTTCCGGGCCGGTTCGACGACGAAGGTGGTGACGGCGGCGGCCGTCCTGCGCCTGGCGGCCGAGCGGAGTATCGACCTGAACACGCCGATCCAGCACTACCTGCCCGGCCTGCTCGGCGGGCAGTTCCGGCCGATCACCGTACGGCAGCTGCTCAACCACACCAGCGGCATCCCGGCGGGCGACGGCCTCGGGGACACCTTCGAGGAGGTGTACGCGCACCGCTTCGACACGCTCACACCGCAGCAGGTCGTGGCCTCGGCGGCGGCGAAGAAGCCGGAGTTCCGCCCGGGCACGCAACAGCACTACCTGAACATCAACTACACGATCCTGGGCCTGCTGATCGAGAAGGTGACCGGCCGCTCGTACGCCTCGGAAACCAACCGGCTCGTCCTGAGGCCCGCCGGCATGCGGGACACGTACTTCCCCGGTACCGACCCGCGCATCGCCGGCCCGCACAACCGCGGCTACCAGGCGGCGAAGAAGGCGGACGGGACGACGGAGCTCGTGGACGTCACCGAGTGGAACCAGGCGGACCGGTTCGCGGCAGGCGACATGATCTCCACCACCGCCGACCTGGAGCGCCTCCTCACCTCCCTCTTCCGGGGCCGCCTCGTGCCGGGGCCCCAACTGCGGGAGATGTTCACGCTCCCGGCGCACATCGACGGCGCCACCTACAGCGCGGGCCTCCAGCGCTTCGTGTACGAGGGGAAGGTCTACTGGCTCAAGTCGGGCGCCCGGTACGGCTACAGCGCGCTGATCGCCGGCACCCGCGACCTCAGCCGCACCCTCGTCTACTCGGTCAACTCCACGGACGCGAAGGGCGAGGACATGAACCCGGTGGCCCAGCGCATCGCCATGGCCGCACTCAAGTGACGGCGCGCGGGCCCTACTCCAGCGGGTCCGCCGACGGCACGTTGCGCACTCCCTTCAGATGACCGTCCAGTTCTCCCGGCTCGAACCGGCACATGCCCACCACGTGCCAGAACTCGCCGGTGACGTCCCCCTCGTACTTGTAGCCGCCGGACGGCGCGAGCGCCGCCCAGCCCCCCGGCAGTCCGACCAGGGTGGCGCGCAGCGCGGCCGGACCGTCGGCAGGGACTTCCCAGAGCCGAACTGTGCCGTCCTCGCCGCCGCTCGCCAGCCGGGCGCCGTCCGGGCTGAAGGCGACCGCCAGCACACGGCCGGTGTGGCCGGTCAGCGCGGCGAGCTCACGGCCCGTGCGGGCGTCCCAGAGGCGGACGGTCCGGTCGTCGCCGGCGGTCGCCAGCAGCGGGCGGCGCGGATGGGCGGCGGCCGTCCACACCTTGCCGGTGTGGCCGGTGAGCCGGTGCGCGGCCGTGCCGTCCCGCCAGATCACCACTCGGCCGTCCCACGAGGCGCTGGCCAGCCAGGAGCCGTCGGCCGCGAACGCCACGGCGTACACCCGGTCGGCGTGCCCCTCGAGGACGGCGGTGACCCGGCGTCGGGCCAGGTCCCAGACGCGTACCTTGCGGTCGTCGCAGCCGGTCGCCAGGACCGCGTCGAGGGCGACCGGCCAGACACCGCTCTCGTGAACGCGGAGCACCTGACGGCACGCGCCGGACACCGGGTCCCACAGCCGTACCGTGCCATCGGCGCTGCCGGTGGCCAGCACCCGCTCGCGGAACTTGACGGCGTACACGCGGGCGGTGTGGCCCTGGAGGGTACGCAGGACGGTGCCGGTGGCGGCGTCGCAGACCAGCACCCCGCCGTCCTCGCCGCCGACGGCGAGGAGTTCGCCGTCCGGGCTCCAGGAGAGGGGTTCGGGCAGCCGGCTGGTGCGCATGTCGAAGCCGTACGGCACACCGACCGCGGAGGGCCGGAAGCCGAAGTCGACGGCCATGCCGGGCGCGAACGCGGCAGTGGCCAGTTCCGGGGTGCCCGGCAGCCCTGGTCCGGTGGTCGCGCCGATGAGCGCTGCCCGCCGCCAGTGGCCGCCCCCGACCCTGGCGCCGGTCAGGTCGGTGCGGATCAGCCGGGCCCGCCGCATGTCGGCCCCGCGCAGGTCGGCGCCGGTCAGGTCGGCACCGTCGAGCCGGGCGCCGGCCAGCCGGGCATCGCGCAGAACGGCACCCGAGAGGTCGGCGCCGATGAGAAGCGCGTCGGTGAGGTCGGCGCGAGTGAGGTCGACGCCGGAGAAGTCACGGTAGGACAGATCCTCCCCGGCGAGAACAACGCCCCGCAGGTCGGTGTGGGCGGGCACCCGCAGCCGGGCGAGGATCTTCACGGCGTTGGCGCGGGACACGTCCGCGCCCTCGAGGTCCCCGGCACCCAGCGCCTGCTCGGCCCACTCCTGGCAGGCCCGAGGGTCGGCCAGATCGCACAGGAACTCGACGGCGAGCAGGCCCAGTCGGCTACGGCTGTGCGGCGCGCGGCTCGGGTTCGGGGGCCGTGCCGATGCCCGGAGCGCCGTCGGCGGTCCCGGTGCCGCCGGCGGTCCCGGTGCCGCCGGGGGTACCGGTGCCGCCGGCGGTCCCGGTGCCGCCGGGGGTACCGGGGGCGAAGGCCCGGTGGGCCCGCCGCCACTCGACGCGACTGCGGCGCGGCTCGCCAGGACCCGGCCAGGCCGCGAGCCCGTCGCGGCCCATGCGCAGCAGGATGTGCCGGGCGGGTCCGTCGGCGCAGAGCAACGGCAGTTCGCCGGAGGGGGTGGACAGGGCGGCCTGCGCGCCGGGGCCGGTCGGGCCGTGCAGCAGCAGATGCAACCGGGGCGCGGTCAGCCGGGCCAGCACGTCGGTGTCGCCCAGCGGCCCCGGGCCGTCCTGGGTGGCACCGCGCGGCACAGCGGCCCGGGCGGCTGCGGGAGCGTGCCGGAGCGCACCGATGCGCAGCCACCCCTCCTCCTCGTACGGCCGCAGTGCCTGCGCGAACCAGGCAGCCTGATCCGGCCCGACCCAGCCGTACTGGTCGTCGGGCCGATGGCTGTACGCCATGGAGGAGTTGAGCCCGGCGACGACCGTGTGCAGTTCGGGCACCGGGAAGAGCGTCCATGGCTGATCACTGTCGAAGACGGTGTCGAGGCCCTGGTAGAGCTCTTGGAACAGCCGTGCGGAGTGCCGCCACTTGGGCCAGTAGGGCGGCCGGGGCGGCATCTCGTCGGCCTCGCAGGTATTGAAGTAGGCCCGGCAGGCAGCCTGGTTGACGTCGTGGCCGCCGGGGACCAGGGCGACCCGGTGCGGTTCGAGGCCGAGCAGCGCCCGCAGTCCGGTGAGGAAGGCCAGCGCCCGGTCGAACTCGCGGGGGCTGCCGGAGGCAGTGAGGTCGCCGGTGACGACCAACAGATCGGGCGAGGGTGCCCCGGCGTCGGTGAGCTCGACGAGATCGCCCCAGATCGCGGCCTGTAATTCGGCAGGATCCTGACCGCGGCCGAAGGAGGGCCCGGCCAGGTGCAGCACGGTGACCGCCTCGCGGGTCGCCGGGTCCCCCCAGACCCTCGGGTACGCCGGCGGCGCGGCGGGCCTGCGCCGTCCGGCCCAGCCGGGCCTCCCGAGCGGTCGGCCGGAGGCGGGGGCGGGCGGAACGGCGGGCGCGACCGGCACGGCGGGGGTGGGCGAGAACGGGCCGCTGCCGGGGTAGCCGGGACGCAGGCTGGGCCGGGCCCGCCCGTCGAGGGCCTGCCGGACCCGGGTGAGGAGCAGGTCACGAGCGGCGGACGCGTCGGCCACCGGCACCAGGTCGACGTAGGTGATGGTGGCGAGCAGCCCCTCCACCGAGATGTCCTCGACGCGGACCGTGAGCAGTCGCCGCTCCGGAGCGTCCGGGTCGGCCCGCAGCGCGGCCTGCCACTCCATACGGCAGTAGGAGGACCGCTCGTAGTTACGTGAGAGGACGGCGATGACGGCCACCGACTCGCTGACCCCGCGGTCCATGAAGTCCACGAAGCTGGTGCCCGGAACGAAGTCCCACGCCTGGAGGACGGTCCGGTAGCCGACTTCCTCCAGCGTCCAGGCGATCCAGGACGCCCAGCGTTCGTCGGCGGGCGAGTAGCTGACGAAGAAGTTCATCGGACCTGTGTGGCGATGCGTTCGATCAGAGCCCGCGCATCGTCGGCCGAACACGTCTCACGCGGTAGGTCACTGCCCTGATAGCCGCCCACCGAGCCGAGGACGAGGTTGTCGAGGCCCTCACGCTGTTCGCCCAGGACGAGAGTCGCCGTGAAACCCCGGTGACCGCTGCGGTGAAACCGACCCGACGAAAGCCGATAGATCTGTCCGGCCTGGATCTCCTGCCGTTCTCTGCGCGCACAGGTGACCAGCCGCCCCGTTTCCTGGAATTCGTCGACCCGGCCCCTGCTGGTCACGACGTAGAGGGCGAATTCCGGGCGCTCGCCCTCGTCTCGGACGCTCATGACATCATTGAGTATCGTGCCGCAGATCACATAACTCCACAGATCCCAGCTGTGCGCATGGATGATGGGAGACGATTTTTCTTCGCTCCATGGCCAGACATGCAAGCAAAGACCTAGTCCACCTTTTCGCCACAGCGGCATGCAGACGAAGTCGAGTGGATGCAGGACAACCGCTCCGGGAAGTTGTTCGGAATCGATTCTCGGCAGTATCGTCCGCACCCATCCTTGGATGGTCCGGACACAGCCGTCACTCAGGGCTTTAACGACTTCACGTTCACGCATATGGATTCTGGGCATTGATCGCTTGCCTGATGATGAGTTTGACATCGTCGTCGGTGACGTGATCGGGGAGATCCAAATCCAGCCTGGTAAAGAGCTCTCGCGTCTCGGCCGGCGTGGGGTCCTCGCTCAACCTTGGCGCGTCCCCCAGAGGGACCTTGTGCGACTGATCGAAGTGTTCATCCAGCTCATTGCGCCAATAGTCGTAATAGAAGCGCCCTTCTCTGATCATCATCGCGGGGAACCGGGGCCCGCGCTCCGTTATGAACAGACAATTCTGCGTCATGTCCCAGCGGAAAAGGGTCACGGTCGACGAAAGGGCAACCTCGATCCTGAGCGGTGGGTAGTTCTGTTTCCACCAACAAGCCGAGAAAATCGTCGCGTACAGCTCCAACTGAGTCCCTTCGCCGGTCCATGTCTGCTCGTCCTCGTTGGGATCCGACATGCCGTGGCGAAAGAAGTTCGCGTAGCGGTCGCAGAGCGTCAGGCTGCGCGGATCGAGAATTTCCAGGCGGACGTTCAGGGAACGACGAGCCCGCCGAGCCCGCTGGATGCACTCCGGGAGCACCACGGCCCTGACGAACGTCGCGGTACCGCCGCGGAATATCCATTCCCTGGCGTCGACCCGCGCCTCCGTCAGAGACTGCGTGATCTCATTCCCCCGGAGGATTCTGATGGCGGACTCCTCGTCCAGGGTCGCCCTGAAGTCCGTGACCATCTCGTCGATCTGGCTGAGCCGCCCGATGTGTCGCGGCAGTTCGTCCAACGACTGCTGGGCCGAACGTAATCTTGCGCGGGCATCGGGCTCTGCGCCGAAGTCCCACCTGTTGCGCAATACCGAAAGTGCCAGAGCGGCGAGAGTTGCCAGGATCGCGCTGTTGACCACGGCAGCCGAGACGGAACCGGTAATCCCCAGAATACCGACGATCACCGCCATGACGAGTGCGATGAGCGCCTCGGCGTTCGCGCCCAGCCAACGGAAAACCGCCCGCGTCCGCACAGAAGTCACCCTCCCCCTCCGCCCTGCCGACCCTGTGTCGCGATACCTGCACCGTGCGCCACGGCGCATCATTACCCGCGCAAGTAGAGACCAAACGGCGGAACCGGGCGTAAAAAGCGCGATCCTCGCCCTGGATCGTCTGACGGAGCAATCACCGGATCAAGGGCAACCGCACGTCGAGGGCTGCGGTGCGTATGGCGATCTCAACGGCCCGCACTCGACGCCGACGGCGCGACGGACGGGGTGGACTGCTCCACCGAGGACCTGCTCGGTTCGCTCGCCGTGGTCGGTTCCGGCGACTCGTTACGGTCGTCGCGGCCGATGGTCGGGACAGCGGTGGCGGCGCGGGCAGTCGGCGTCCGTGGATCCGGGGCCGGGGTCGCGGCCCCCTCGGTAGGGAGCTCGGTGGCCGGTACGGGCGAGGTCGACGGCGGGGGCACGGTCGACGGGCCGCTCACCGGCGGCGGGGCGAGCGGGACCGCCGGGCGCGCGGGTGCGTCGGACGCCGTCAGGTGCAGCGGCAGCAGGACGGCGAGCGCGGCGATCCCGCAGGTCGCGCCGACCCCGGCCGCGGTACGCAGCAGCCGGCGGCGGATCGCGCCGCGGCGGATCTCCTCGTAGCGTCCGGGCGGTGGGCCGAGGTGGCCCGGGACGGGCCCCAGGATGACGGTGAGGGGGTCGTCGGGGTCGAGGTCCGGGCCGTCGTCGAAGTCGTCAGCGGGTGTGATCAAGGCTTCTCCTCAGGTGGGCGCGGAGCAGTTCGCGGGCCGCGTGCAGGTCGGCCTTGACGGTTCCTTCCTTGCGCCCGGTCAGCACGGCCACCTCCCGGATCGGCATGTCAGCGTAGTAGTGCAGCAGGATCGGGACGCGCAGCCGGTCGGGCAGGGACTGCACGAGCAGCCGCACCGAGGGGTCGGCCTGCTCGGCGGGCGGGGCGACGGCGGCCTCGACGGTGGCCCGGCGCAGGGCCCGGCGCTCGCGTTCGAGCTTGCGCCAGTGGTCGCGGACCAGGTTGGCGGCGGTGACGAAGAGAAAGCCCTGGGGCTCCGCCACGGCCGTCCAGCGGGCCCAGAGCCGGGTGAACGCCTCCGAGGCGATCTCGTGCGCCGTCTCGTCGTCGTCGACGAGACGGCGGCACCAGCCGGCGAGGCGCGGGTAGAGGGCGGCGAACAACGCGGACGCCGCCCTCTCACGGGACCGAGCAGGCCGTTTCAACGTTCTCCCGCGGGAGTCAGGGCGGCGAAGACGATCACGTTGTCGCGGTATCCGTCGCCGGTACGCGGGCCGCCGCACGTGATGAGACGCAGTTCGGGGCGGTCCACGTTCCCGTAGACCTCCTCGGTCGGGAACTCCGCCTTGTCGACGGTCGTCACCTCGGTGACGGCGAACTCGGCCGTCGTGCCGTTCTCCAGACGCGCCCCGATCCGGTCGCCCCGGCGCAGCCGGTCGAGGTGCCGGAAGACGCCGTCCCCGTACGTGCCGACCGTGACATGGGCGAGGATCACCGACGGTCCGGTCTGTCCCGGTGTCGGCGAGTTCTCGTACCATCCCGCCCGGTCGTGCTCCTCGACGGGAGGCACCCGCACGCTGCCGTCGGCGGCCAGCCCCAGCCGCATGACCGGGGTGTCGACCCCGATGGCCGGAATCCGCAGCCCGACCGGCACCGAGCGCGCGAGGGGATGCGCCACCCGGACGGAGGGGGCCGAGGAGGTGCCCGGCGTACGTGCGGCGGCGCCCGGGGCAGCCGGGTCGGCCGGGTCGCCGGCACAGCCCGCGACCAGCGGCGCCGCCAGGGCCGAGAGGATCAGGGCGCGCCTGGAGAGCGGGCTCATGCGCCGGTCGCCCTCCGGCGCCGTACGACGTAGAAGCCCGTGCCGGCCGCCGCGAACACCGCGGCCGCGCTGCCGCCGATCAGCCCGCCATGCCCCTCGGAGGGCTCGCCGACCCCGGTGTCGGCCCCACCCCGCGGCACGACGCTGACCTGGCTCGGAACGGCGGACGGAGCGGTACCGGCCTCGGTCGGTGCCGGGACCGGGGTCGCGTCGCTGCCGGCCTCGGTGGGGGACGCGGTCCGGTCCGCGGTGGAGGGGACGGGCGTCGGCGTCCCGCCGTCGGCCAGCGCGGGCGCCGCGCCCACCAACAGGGCGGTGCCCGCAACTACCAGGGCGGCGAGGCCCGTTCGCGGCATGAGTCGCATGAATCGCTCTCTTTCATCGGTCCGTTGACGGATCGAGCGAAGAGACGAGACAGCCGGGCAACGGGTTGTAAAGAACTGGCAAAGTCACGCTTGGGCACCGGACACCAAGGTCAGCACGGGTCTTCCACGCGCCGGACTGCGTCCGGCCGGCCCGGCGGGGTCATGGTGTGCGGGTGCGCCGTGTGATCCGGACGAGGTGTTCCGTCTGGGCGTCGACGGACTGGGGGCCGTTGCCGGTCAGCAGAGTGTGCTCGTCGTCCCAGACGACTTTGGCGGCGGCGGGGTTCAGGGTGAGACCGACGTCGTACCCGGCCGCGTCCAGGGCGACGTCGACGTAGTAGGGCAGGCGGGTGGCTTCGCCGGGCACCTTGGGGTACTGCATTTCCAGCATCATGCGCTCGCCGTGGCGGGGGACGGTGGTGACGCGTGCGCCTTTGAACCGGTGCTGCTCATCGGTGGTGACGGTGCCTTCGTCATCGACGCGGTAGCGGGCGGAGGTCAACGCGACGGGCGCGTGGCAGATGAGGGAGATGGGCACGGCACTCTCCCGGAGGGTGTGCAGCAGCTCGCCCATCCACGGGTTGTCGTGGAAGTCGACCATGGGCGCGTGTCCGCCGGGCATGTGGACGAACGCGAGGCCGTCGAGGGAGAAGTCGTCGCCCGGGTCGCGGTGCCGGCGGATCAGGTCGGCGATCGAGTGATAGTGGTGCTGTGGCAGGGATTCGAAGCTCGCGACGACGTCGTCCCTGATGGAGGCGGCCTCACGGTCGGTTCTGGGCAGGGGCTGGGAGACCGGGATGCGTCCGAGGTGCCGTCGCGCAAGGGCCAGTTCGGCGTTACGGCGTTCCAGCAGGGCGGGGTTCTTGGCGCGCATCGTCTGGGGGCTGGAGTGCTTTGCCGCGCTCTGGATGGTGGTGCGGGCGGTGGCGCTGCCCAGGTTGCCTGCGGCGTGGAAGTTGAGGGCGAGTCCGTTGATGTCGAGCTGGGGCGGGTTGCCGTCGGGAGTGGCGAGTATGAAGTCGTAGTCGTACTCGAACGCGGCCATGACCGCGGCGAGTTCGACCAGGAAGAAGCCGGTGGGGATCCCCGGGTGGCCGGCCGGTCTGCTCAGCGGCAGAGTCCGGGCGGAGGACAGGACGAACAGGGCTCGAGGGCGGGGCTCGGCGGGACTGGACACCAGAGGGCCTTTCCTTCTGTTGATGGAGCCGAGGGTCAGGCCGGTACCCCGGAGCCGCGCTTGATGAGTGCGTCGAAGGCGCGGGCGGGCAGGAGCCGGCTGAGCAGAATCAGCGGGCCGGCGCCGAAGCCGACGCGGTAGCGGATGCGCGGGCGGCGGGCCGTGGCGGCCTTGGCCACCGCGTCCGCGATCACGGAAGGGGGAGAGGTCATCCGAGCCCCCTCCCTGGAGCTGCTCTCCAGGGATTTGGCCATGGCCTCGGCCTGCTCGGCGTAGGGGCCGTGGCCGGAGACGGCGCGCAGCTTGTCGGCCGCGATGGCGCCCCACTCGGTGTGGATCGAGCCGGGCTCGATGAGGACGACGTCGACGCCGAACCGCTTCAGTTCGAGCCGGAGTGCGTCGCTGAGCCCTTCCACGGCGAACTTGCTTGCGTGGTACCAGACACCCATCGGGGTGGCGAAGCGCCCGCCCATGGAGCTGATGTTGACGATCGTGCCGCTGCGCTGGGCACGCATGTGGGGCAGTACGAGCTGGGTGAGGTGGGCCAGGCCGAAGAGGTTGACGTCGATCTGGGCCCGGGCCTCGTCCAGGGGTACGTCCTCCAGAGCTCCGTAGGAGCCGTATCCGGCGTTGTTGACCAGGACGTCGATACGCCCCTCGTCCTCGATGATCCTGTCGATCGCGGACTTCGCCGACATGCCGTCGGTGACGTCCAGGGGCAGTGTGCGTACGCCCGCGGCGGCGAGCGCGCCCATGCGGTCGACGCGCCGCGCGGCGCCGTAGACGATGAATCCCGCCTTCAGTAACCGGAGTGCGGTGGACTCACCGATCCCGGAGGAGGCGCCTGTGACCAGCGCAACCTTGTTCGCCTTGTTCGGCATGAGAGTTCCCTTGTTCGTGGCAGGCCCGCCGTGCGGGCCGCCGGCCGGGTGGGCTTCGCATTGCCACAAACATAAGAGACCGACGGTCTGAACACAAGAGGACGGCGGTCTCTAATCAAGAGACTGCCAGTCTGTAGACTCCGGGCATGACCACGTTCCAGCGGGCGAGGAGTGAGGAACAGCGCCTGGCGCGACGGCAGACCATCCTGCGGACAGCCGCGGCGATGCTCGCCGAGATGCCGGTCTCCGCACTGAGCCTCAATGAGCTGAGCCGCCGTGTCGGGCTCGCCAAGTCCAACGTGCTGCGCTACTTCGAGACGCGTGAGGCCGTGCTGCTCGACCTGCTCGACCAGAGCGCCCGTGACTTCCTGACAGAAGCGGGCGAACAACTTCGCTCACTGGTGGACGCGCGCGACCCTCTGGACGTCAGGACCGAAGCCGTGGCATCCGGGCTGGCCACGTCCTTCGCTGCCCGGCCGATGCTGTGCGAACTGCTCAGCGCGCAGGCCGGCGTACTGGAGCACAACATCTCCATCGAGGTCGCGACCCGATACAAGGAAGGCGCCCGCGACAGCCTGCTCGGACTGGCCGAGCTGCTGCGGAGTCTCTTTCCCGAGCTCGACCGACCGCGTTCCGAACAGGGCGCCAACCTGATCATCGTCTTGATCTGCGGCCTGTGGACCCACACACACCCCGCGCCCGCGGTGCGCGCCGTCTATGACGCCGACCCGCGCTTCGCGTTCATGGACTCGAACTTCCCGGACGCCCTGCACCAGACGTTGCACACACTGCTCACGGGTCTCCTCGTCCGTAGCTGACACACCCCGCCCCGCCTCGTCACGACCCGGAGCGGCCCCCGTCAGAGCCCCGCGATCGCGTTCCACCGCCTGGCGAACTCCAGTCGCTCCGTGGAGGTGATGTCGCGCGCGATCGCGAGGTGTTTCCGCATTTCGGCGTCCGGGAAGATCAGCGGGTTCTCCGCGAGGGCCGCCGTCTCCTCGTCGTCGGAGTCGGCGAGGACCGCCTGTGCGGCGGGGACCGGGCAGACGTAGTTCACCCAGGCCGCGAGCTCGGCGGCGACCTCGGGCCGGTAGTAGTGGTCGATCAGCTTCTCGGCGTTCGCCTTGTGCCGGGCGAGGTTGGGAATCATCAGGGACTCCGCCCACAGCTCGGCGCCCTCCTCGGGCACGACGAAGCGGATGTCGGGGTTGTCGGCCTGGAGCTGGATGACATCGCCCGAGTACGCCTGACAGGCCAGGACATCGCCGCTGACCAGGTCCTTGGTGTAGTCGTTGCCGGTGAAACGGCGTATCTGGCCGCGGTCGACCTGCTTCTCCACCTCGTCGCAGACCTGGTGGAAGTCGTCGGCCGTCCACTTCGTGACGTCCACACCGTTGCCCTGCATCAGCAGCGCGAACGCCTCGTCCAGGCCGGACAGCAGCGTCACCCGCCCCTTGAGGTCGTCGGCCCACAGCTCCGAGACGCTGCGTATCTCCCGGCCCAGTTTCCGCCGGTTGTAGGCGATGCCGGTGATGCCGGACTGCCACGGCACGGTGCACGCGCGTCCGGGGTCGAAGGCGGGTGAACGCAGCAGCGGGTCGAGGTTCTCGGTGACGTGGGGCTGCGCGGCCCGGTCCATCTCCTGCACCCAGCCGAGCCGTACGAACCGGGCGCACATCCAGTCGCTGATGACGATCAGGTCGCGGCCGGTCTGCTGATGGTTCATCAGCGCGGGGCTGATCTTGCCGAAGAACTCGTCGTTGTCGTTGATCTCCTCGACGTAGTCGACGGAGATGCCCGTGCTCTTGCGGAAGGCGTCGAGCGTGGGCCGCCGGTCGGGGTCGTCGTCGTCCGTGTCGATGTAGAGCGGCCAGTTCGACCAGGTCAGCCGCTTGTCGTCGGCGGAGAGGTCGGCCCCGGCGCGGTCACCGGGCCGCACATACGCGGCGGGCACCCCGCAGCCGGCGAGCCCGCCGAGAGCGGCGGTGCCCCCGAGCGCGCGCAGCAGGGAACGGCGGGACACGGCGCGGGAGAGCGAGGGAGTCTGGAGCACGCCGTCAGCATGCCGTGGGGACGCCCCCCGGACAATCGACGCAGCGTCGAACACACCACGCGCGAACCGACACCTTGTCGACCACCGGTCCGGCGAGCGGCGAACGGAACGGCCCCCGGTCCAAGAACCGAGGGCCGAACTCCCCAAGGAGCGGCGCAGGAAACCACACGACCAGCCCAACCCCCCAAGGGGCGCGGGGAACTGCGCGCCCACCCCAACCCCCCAAGGGGCGGCGCGGGAAACCACACGACCAGCCCAACTCCCCAAGGGGCGCGGGGAACTGCGCGACCAGCCACAGCGAACCCGCACCCGGCAACCGGCACCGGCACCGACACCGACACCGGCACCGGCACCGGCACAGCGAACCGGCCCCGGACCCGCACAGATCGCCCAACCCAGCGGAGCGCTACGCGTCGAGGGACGTCATGACGTGCTTGATGCGCGTGTAGTCGTCGAAGCCGTAGCCCGACAGGTCCTTGCCGTAGCCGGACTTCTTGAACCCGCCGTGGGGCATCTCGGCGACCAGCGGAATGTGGGTGTTGATCCACACGCAGCCGAAGTCGAGCTTCTTGGACATCCGCATCGCGCGGCCGTGGTCCTTGGTCCACACCGAGGAGGCGAGGGCGTACTCGACGCCGTTGGCCCACTCGACCGCCTGCTCCTCGTCCGTGAAGGACTGGACGGTGATGACCGGCCCGAAGACCTCGTTCTGGATGATCTCGTCGTCCTGCTTCAGCCCGGAGACGACGGTCGCGGCGTAGAAGTAGCCCTTGTCACCGACCCGCTGTCCGCCCGCCTCGACCTTGGCGTGGGCGGGCAGCCGCTCGATGAAGCCGGTGACCTGCTGGAGCTGGTTGGGGTTGTTCAGCGGGCCGAAGAGCACGTCCTCGTCGTCCGGCTGGCCGGTCTTGGTCTCCGCCGCGGCCTTCGCGAGCGCCGCCACGAACTCGTCGTGGATGCCCTCCTGGACGAGGACGCGGGTGGCCGCCGTACAGTCCTGGCCGGCGTTGAAGAAGCCCGCCACGGAGATGTCCTCGACGGCCTTGGCGATGTCGGTGTCCTCGAAGACCACGACCGGCGCCTTGCCGCCCAGCTCCAGGTGGACGCGCTTGAGGTCCTTCGACGCCGACTCGGCGACCGACATGCCCGCGCGCACCGAACCGGTGATGGAGGCCATCGCCGGGGTCGGGTGCTCGACCATCAGCCGGCCGGTGTCACGGTCGCCGGTGACGACGTTGAAGACGCCCTTGGGCAGGATCGAACCGATGATCTCGGCGATCAGGACGGTGGAGGCCGGCGTGGTGTCGGACGGCTTGAGCACCACCGTGTTGCCGGCCGCGATCGCCGGGGCGAACTTCCACACGGCCATCATCATCGGGTAGTTCCACGGCGCGACCTGCGCGCAGACGCCGACCGGCTCACGGCGGATGATCGAGGTCATCCCGTCCATGTACTCGCCGGCGCTGCGCCCCTCCAGCATCCGGGCCGCGCCCGCGAAGAAGCGGATCTGGTCGACCATGGGAGGGATCTCCTCGGAGCGGGTCAGCCCGATCGGCTTGCCCGTGTTCTCCACCTCGGCCGCGATGAGCTCCTCGGCCCGCTCCTCGAACGCGTCCGCGATCTTCAGCAGGGCCTTCTGGCGCTCGGCGGGCGTCGTGTCGCGCCAGCCCGGGAACGCCTCGGCGGCGGCCGCCATCGCGGCGTCGACGTCCGCGGGGCCGGACAGCGGCGCGGTCGCGTAGGCCTCGCCCGTCGCGGGGTTGACCACTTCGGTGGTCCGTCCGTCGGCGGCGTCCCGGAACTCGCCGGCGATGTAGTTGCGTAGCTTGCGCAGCCGTCCCAGCTCGGTGCTCACTGCCGGCCCTCCAGGTTCGGTGTCCATTGACTGAGACACCCACACTAATCCTTGCCCCGACGTTTTCAACACCCCTGATCCCGTCGAGGCTGCGGAATCCGCAGATCTCCCTTACGTAAACAACGAATTTCATCGCCCCGGCCTTGCGGAACTGTCGAGACGTCGTGCACAGTGAGCCCGTGGCCAGTCGAAGCGCAGAGCACAGGGACTCCCGCGAGTCCAGGAACGGCAGCACCCCTCACCTGGATGCCGTCAGCCTCGCCATCATCCAGCAGCTCCAGGAGGACGGCCGTCGGCCGTACGCCGCGATCGGCAAGGCCGTCGGCCTCTCCGAGGCGGCCGTGCGCCAGCGCGTCCAGAAGCTGCTCGACCAGGGCGTGATGCAGATCGTCGCCGTCACGGACCCGCTGACCGTGGGCTTCCGCCGACAGGCGATGGTCGGGATCAACGTCGAGGGCGATGTCGAGTCCATAGCGGAAGCGCTGACGGACATGGCGGAAGTCGAGTACGTGGTGATGACCGCGGGCTCGTACGACATCCTCGCCGAGATCGTCTGCGAGGACGACGACCACCTGCTGGACGTCATCAACAAACGCATCCGTGCCCTGCCGGGCGTGCGCTCGACCGAGAGCTTCGTCTACCTGAAGCTGAAGAAGCAGACCTACATGTGGGGAACCCGATAATCGTGAGGACCCGATAACCGTGAGCACCAAGGACCTCAGCCGCACCGCGTACGACCACCTGTGGATGCACTTCACCCGCATGTCCTCGTACGAGAACTCCCCCGTCCCGACCATCGTCCGGGGCGAGGGCACCTACATCTACGACGACAAGGGCAAGCGCTACCTCGACGGTCTCGCGGGCCTGTTCGTGGTCCAGGCCGGCCACGGCCGCGTGGAGCTCGCCGAGGCGGCGTTCAAGCAGGCGCAGGAGCTGGCGTTCTTCCCGGTGTGGTCCTACGCCCACCCGAAGGCCGTGGAGCTCGCCGAGCGCCTCGCGGACCACGCCCCCGGCGACCTGAACAAGGTCTTCTTCACCACCGGCGGCGGCGAGGCCGTCGAGACGGCCTGGAAGCTCGCCAAGCAGTACTTCAAGCTCACCGGCAAGCCGACCAAGTACAAGGTCATCTCCCGCGCGGTCGCCTACCACGGCACCCCGCAGGGCGCCCTGTCCATCACCGGCCTGCCGGCCCTGAAGGCCCCCTTCGAGCCGCTCGTCCCGGGCGCGCACAAGGTCCCGAACACCAACATCTACCGCGCCCCGCTGTTCGGCGACGACCCCGAGGCCTTCGGCCGCTGGGCCGCCGACCAGATCGAGCAGCAGATCCTCTTCGAGGGCCCGGACACGGTCGCCGCGGTCTTCCTGGAGCCGGTGCAGAACGCCGGCGGCTGCTTCCCGCCGCCGCCCGGCTACTTCCAGCGCGTGCGCGAGATCTGCGACCAGTACGACGTCCTGCTGGTCTCGGACGAGGTCATCTGCGCCTTCGGCCGCCTCGGCACGATGTTCGCCTGCGACAAGTTCGACTACGTCCCGGACATGATCACCTGCGCCAAGGGCATGACCTCGGGCTACTCCCCGATCGGCGCCTGCATCATCAGCGACAAGCTGGCCGAGCCGTTCTACAAGGGCGACAACACCTTCCTGCACGGCTACACCTTCGGCGGTCACCCGGTCTCCGCGGCGGTCGGCCTCGCCAACCTCGACCTGTTCGAGCGCGAGGGCCTCAACCAGCACGTCCTCGACAACGAGGGCGCCTTCCGCTCGACCCTGGAGAAGCTGCACGACCTGCCGATCGTCGGCGACGTCCGCGGCAACGGCTTCTTCTACGGCATCGAGCTCGTGAAGGACAAGCACACCAAGGAGTCCTTCAACGACGAGGAGACCGAGCGCGTCCTGTACGGCTTCCTCTCCAAGGCGCTGTACGACAACGGCCTGTACTGCCGTGCCGACGACCGCGGCGACCCGGTCGTCCAGCTCGCCCCGCCGCTGATCTCCAACCAGGAGACCTTCGACGAGATCGAGCAGATCCTGCGCGCGACGCTGACGGAGGCGTGGACGAAGCTGTGATCGTCAGCCTGATCAGCTGATCAACACCGGCCCCGGTGTCGACCGTTCGAGTGAGAAACGGCGACCCGGGGCCGTGTGCTGTCCGGCCTTCCCCTCCTGGCTGCCTAGCGTGCGAGTGACCGATCGGCCCTGCCTTCGTTCCCCCGCACGGGGGATTCGCACGGGAACCACAGATCTGAACCGAGGTGTACGCCCATGGAGGCCCCGCCGGACAACGACGTGCTGTGGGCACGCTCCCTGTACTTCACGCACCGCGACGGCTCACCGGCGCTCGGCGGTGTCTCGCTGGGCGTGCGGGAGGGCGAGATCCTCGCCGTCAGCGGACCGCGCGGCAGCGGCAAGACGACCCTGCTGCACTGTCTTTCCGGCCTGGTGCCCGCCCAACGCGGCGAGGTCTGGTTCAACAGCGTCCCCGTCCACACGATGGGCCCGATGGCCCGTGAACGGCTGCGCCGCGACCGCTTCGGCTGGGTCGACCCGGCACCGGTCCTCGTCCCCGAACTCAACGTCTGGGAGAACGCGGCACTCCCTCTGATGCTGCGCGGCACCAGCCGCCGCCGGGCCAAGGCCGCCGCGCTGGAGTGGCTGGACCGCCTGGACATCGGCGACAAGGCCCGGAGCCGCCCGTACGAGCTCACCCAGGCCGAGCGCCAGCGGGTCTGCATCACGCGCGCCCTGGCCCCGGCCCCCTCGGTGCTCTTCGCGGACGAGCCGACGGCACCCCTCCACCGCGCGGACCGGGCCCATGTCCTGCGCACCCTGACGACGGCGGCCCGCTCCCACGGCATCACCGTGGTGCTGGCCACCCACGACCCGGAGACCGCCGCCCTCGCCGACCGCACGGTGCCGCTGATGGACGGACGCCGGGTGAAGACGGTCCATCTGCCGCCGGTCACGGAGCCGGAAGGCCGGGGGGCCGCGTGCTCGCTCTCCGTCTGACGCGCAGCGCCCACCCCGCCGTCCAGTTCCGCCGCCTCCTGGTGGCGACGGCCTCGGGGGGCACCGGCTTCCTCCTCCTGTGCACCCTGGGCCGCGCTCTCACCCACCCCGAGGCCCCGGCAGCGTCCGTGCTCCGCCTCGCCTGGTGCGCGGTCCCGCTGGCGGCGACGGTCTACTTCGCCCTGGCGGTGGCCCGCACGGACCCCGGCACCCGCCCGCGCCCCGGCCTGGCGGCGATCGGCCTGGGCCCGACCCGGCTGATGGCCGTCTCGGCGATGACGACGGCCCTGTCGACGCTGCTCGGCTCCATGCTGGCCCTGCTCCTCTTCCTGCACCTGCGCGGCGACCTCAGGGGCATGCCGTTCGACGGAGCGGCCGACGACTTCCTGGCCGCGAACCAGCCTCTCCCGCTGCCGGCGGCCCTGACCCTGCTGTCCCTGGTCCCGGTGACCTCGTCCCTCGCGGTGGCCCTGATGCTCCGCCCGAGGGACACGCGCGTGGCGGCCCAGGCCGCCCCGGGGATGTCCGGCCGGTTCGGCGCCTTCGGCAGGACGGGCCCGGGCGCCAGGTTCGGCGAGTACGGCCGCTTCGGAGCGAGGTCGAGAAGCGACCGGCCGACACGCCCGTCCACGGACGCCCGCCTCGCCGAGACGGCTCCCGACCCGGCGGCGGACGGCATCCCGCCAGCACCGGGCACCACGCCCCTGCCCTCGGCCTCAGCGCCCACCCTCGTCGACGGCACAGCGGAGACTTCCGCCGACGGCACCCCTGAGACACAGGCACAGACACAGGTACAGACACAGACACCGCCCCAGACGCACCCGCCCCACCCCACCGCCCTCCCCTGGGGCATGGCCCTCCTCGCCGCCGGCCTGGCCGTGGAGGCGTACGCGAACGGCACCACGAACCCCAGCACCCTCCCCCTCCCCGGCGGCCTTCCCACCGGCCCCGCCGCGGTCCTCCTCGGCTGGACCCTGACCGCCGTGGGCCTCGCCCTCGCCGGCCCCGGCCTCACCCACCTCTGCGGCCGACTGCTCCAGTCGGCCCGCCCCGGCGCCCTCCGCCTCCTCGCGGGCCGCGGCCTGATGCAGGAGGCGGCCCGGATCGGACAGCCGCTGGGCGTGGTCTGCGCGGTGGCGTCCGGCGCGTACACGATGGCCGCGCTGTACGACCCGGCCGACCCGGCCTTCGGCCCGCTCACCACCCTCGGCTCCCTGGTCGTGGCGGGCTGCACGGTCGCCACGCTCCTGACCGCGGCCGTGGAGGCGCGGCAGGTCCGCGCCGACACCACCGCCGCCCTGCTCCGCCTCGGCGCCCCGGCCAAGACGCTGCGCAGCGCCGCCGCCCTGCGCACCGGTGCCCTGCTCGCCCTCTTCGTCCCGCTCACCCTGATCGTGGCCGAACTGGCGGCCCTCCCGCTGACGCGCTGAAGCCCGCCCGCGCCGGCGGCCCGCGCCCCTGTGCTCGAAAAAGATCCCCGCACCGCGATGAGTTCCGCGCGGCCGCCCGGTCTACCCCATCGAACACCACACACCAGCAACGCGAATCCCCTGGGAGAGACCCGATGACCACCCCGGCCTACCAGCAGATGATCTTCGTGAACCTGCCCGTGAACGACCTCGGCGCCTCGAAGAAGTTCTTCACGGAGCTCGGCTACACGATCAACCCGCAGTTCAGCGACGACAACGCGGCCTCCGTGGTGATCAGCGACACGATCGTCGCGATGCTGCTCACCAAGCCGTTCTACTCGACCTTCACCAAGAAGGAGATCGCGGACGCCTCGAAGACCAGCGAGGTCCTGATCGCCCTGAGCGCCCAGAGCCGCGAGAAGGTCGACGAACTCGTCGACAGGGCGCTCGCGCTGGGCGGTTCGCCGAGCGGCGAGACGCAGGACATGGGCTTCATGTACGGCCGTTCGTTCGACGACCTCGACGGCCACACCTGGGAGGTCGTCTGGATGGACCCGTCGGCCATCGAGAGCTGACCCACCGCCCGTCCGGCGCTGCCTAGCATGGGCGGGTGCATCCGACGACACCCGCCCAGCCGTTCGACGGCTCCCACGACCGTGAGATCGAGTCCCTCGCCGAGTTCGACGAGGTGGTCCGCACCCACGGCACGCTCTCCCTCCCCCACTCTCGGCTTCGCTCGAGCGGGGGGACCCCCATCGCGTCCAGTCCGTCGACCTGACGGCCCGTACGGACGCCCTCCTCGCCCTGGACACCTCGGGCGCCGTCTTCCTCGGCTGCCCGATGGACCCGGCGGCGGCCACGAAGTCCCGCGCCTCCGGCGCCCTGGTCTTCCCGCCCGTACCGGGTCTGTCCTTCGACCCGTACCGCGGTTTCGTCTACTCCCCCGACGAGTTGTTCGCGTCCCTGGACGAGGGCTACGAGGCAACCCCGGACGCCCTCACGTACGCGTGGTTCCAGCGCACGAAGGCGGACGGCGACATATTCGGCTCGATGCTCCGCTCGATCCACGACGACGCCGTCTCCGACGCGCTCGACGAACTCCTCGTCGAGGAGCGCGTGGTGGGTGTGATGGGCGGCCACGCCATGGCGCGCGGTACCCAGGCGTACGCCGGCGCGGCCCGGCTCGGCCGTGAACTCGCCCGGACCGGGCTCATGGTGGCGACCGGTGGCGGACCCGGCGCGATGGAGGCGGCGAACCTCGGCGCGTACGCGGCCCCCTTCGACGACGAGATGCTCACGGACGCCCTCCGGCTCCTCGCCAAGGCACCGAAGTTCACCCCCTCGATCACCGACTGGGCGACGGCGGCCTTCGAGGTGCGGGCCAAGTGGCCGGGCGGCGGCCCCTCGGTCGGCATCCCCACGTGGTTCTACGGCCATGAGCCGCCGAACCCGTTCGCCGCGCACCTCGCCAAGTACTTCTCCAACGCCACCCGCGAGGACGGCCTGTTGGCCCGCTGCACCGCGGGTGTGGTGTTCCTGCCGGGCGCCGCCGGCACCGTACAGGAGATCTTCGACAACGCGACGCCCAACTACTACGGGTCGCGGGGCGAGCCGACGCCGATGGTGCTCGTCGACCGGGAGCACTGGACGCGGCGGCTGCCCGCCTGGCCGCTCTTGCGGTCACTCGCCCGGGAGCGGTCGATGGAGTCCCGTATCGCCCTCGTTGACCGGATCGAGGAGGCTCCGGAGGCGTTGAAACGTCTCGGTGGTTAATAAGCGGGCAAAGCCAGCCGCTCGGAGGCGTCCCCGCATTGACACTTCTTATGGAACGCTTATAGACCTGTGAGTCTGCTGGGGATGGTGACGCACTCGGCTCACCGGGGGCGCCATCTCCCCCTCCACCCCCCGCAGTTGCGCTTCCCGTAAAGGACAAACGTGTCCCTTTCCCGCCGTACCGCCGCCCGTTCGGTGCGCATGCTCGGTGTCACCGCCGCCTCCGCCGCCCTCGCGCTCAGCGCCGCCGGCACCGCGCTGGCCTGCGACATCAGCGAGTTCTCCGCCACTGCCGCCTGTGACGGCGCCAAGGGTGTCATCACCGTCACCGACAAGGACCCCACGGGCGTCCCGGCCGTCATCACCGTCTTCCTCGAGAACAACGGCGCCGACCTGCGGCAGGTCGGCGCGGCACAGACGGTCGAGGGCTCGCAGAAGGGCGTGACCGTCTCCTTCGCCGAGGCCTGGGAGCCGAACGCCGAGTACCGGATCCACGTCAAGGCCGTCAAGGGCAAGAAGATCCTGGTCGACAAGGACATCCCCGGCAACCTGACCACCCCGTCCAAGGCCTGCGAGGCCGAGGACACGTCCACCCCGTCCACCACCCCCTCCACCTCCCCGTCCTCGACACCGTCGGACAGCACGACCACTGCGCCGCCGACCGAGACGATCACCCCGTCCCCGTCCGACTCGGCGAGCGACAGCGCCGCGCCCGCGCCCTCCGCGAGCAACGCCCCGTCGGCCGCGGCCCAGGAGTCCAACCTGGCCGAGACCGGCGCCGGCTCCAACACCGGTCTGATCGTCGGCATCGCGGCCGTCCTGGTCGCCGTCGGCGGTGGCGCGGTGTTCTTCGGAATGCGGCGCCGCGGGTCCAGCCAGCGCTGACCTGAGCCGCACGACCGGCACGACGGACGTACGTGTGTGGCCCGCCCCTTATCCAGGGGCGGGCCACCCGCATGTCAGGCTCCCGCAGGGGTGGGCCCGGTCAGTCCAGTACGACGGTCTCGGTCGCGTCGAAGGACACTCCCACCACGCCCCCGACCTCCGGCGCGTCCCGCAGCGTGCACGCCGCCTCGAGCCTCGGCGCGCCCTCCGGCTGGAGGTGCACGGCGACATGGGTGCCGCGGAAGGTGCGGGCGGTGACCGTGCAGCGCAGTCCCTCGTCCGCGCCCACCAGGCGCACCCCGGCGGGCCGGACGAGCAGCGTGCGCGCTCCCTGCGCCGACCCGGCCGGCACCGGCACCTTGCCCCACGGCGTGACCGCGGCCTCCTCCGTGACGGTCGCCTCCACCACGTTGTCGAAGCCGAGGAAACGCGCCACGAACGCGTCCGCAGGCCGCTGCCACACCTCAAGAGGCGTACCGGACTGGGCGATCCGCCCGTCCCGCATCACCACGACCCGGTCGGCGAGCGCGAACGCCTCGCCCTGGTCGTGGGTGACCGCCAGCACGGTCGTCCCCAACCGGCCGAACAGCTCCCGGAGTTCGACGACCAGGCGCTCCCGCAGCGACCGGTCGAGCTGGCCGAGCGGCTCGTCGAGCATCAGCAGCCGGGGGCGCGGCGCGAGGGCCCGGGCCAGCGCCACCCGCTGCTGTTCCCCACCGGAGAGCGAAGCCACCGCACGGCCCGCCGCACCGGGAAGCCCGACCAGTTCGAGCAGCTCCGCCACCCGCTCGCCCTGCCGGGTCCTGGGCATGCCGTGCATCCGCAGCCCGAAGGCCACGTTGCCGCCCACGTCCCGCTGCGGGAACAGCTGATGGTCCTGGAACATCAGGCCGAGCTCCCGCTTGTGCGCGGGCACCCCCGCCTGGTCGCGTCCGTCGAGCAGCACCCGCCCGGCGTCCGGCGGCTGGAGCCCGGCCACCGCCCGCAGCAGCGTCGACTTGCCGCTGCCGCTCGGCCCCAGCACACACACCACCTCGTGCTCGGCGACGGCGAGATCGACGGCGTCGAGCACCGGCCGTCCGCCGAACCGCACGGTCGCGCGCTCCACTTCCAGCAGCATCTACAACTCCCCCGTCCGATCGGTCCGCAGTCGCTCCAGCACCAGCAGCGCCACCACGCACACCACCATCAGAATCGTCGAAAGGGCCATCGCCTGGCCGTAGTTGAGCTCGCCGGCCCGCCCCAGCAACCGCGCGACGGCGACCGGCAGCGTCGGGTTGTCGGGCCGTGCGATGAACACCGTCGCCCCGAACTCGCCCAGCGACACCGCGAAGGCGAACCCGGCCGCGACGAGCAGCGCCCGCCACACCATCGGCAGGTCGACCTCCCGCCACACCCGCCAGGGCGACGCCCCGAGCACGGCCGCCGCCTCACGCAGCCGCTGGTCCACCGCCCGCAGCACCGGCAGCATGATCCGTACGACGAAGGGGACGCCGACCAACGCCTGCGCGAGCGGCACCAGGATCCACGTCCCGCGCAGGTCGAGCGGAGGCTCGTCGAGCGCGATCAGGAACCCGAAGCCGACGGTCACCGCGGAGACGCCCAGCGGCAGCATCAGCAGCGCGTCGAAGCCGCGGACCAGCCGTCCGGCGTCCCGTCGGGTGAGCGCGGCCGCGGCGAGCCCGCCGACGGCCACGGCGATCGCGGTCGCGGTGACGGCGTACTGAAGCGAGTTGCCGATCGCGTCGATCGGCGGGACCAGGAAGATGTTGCCGTCGTCGCTGGTCAATGCCCGGTAGTAGGCGAAGTCGGGCGCGTCGAGCGAGCGCTGCGCCAGCACCGCCAGCGGCAGCACCAGCAGCAGGGCGATCGTGCCGAGGACCCCGGCGAGGAGCGCCCACTGCCCGGCGCCGCGCGGCCGCCGCGCCGTCACCGACGCGTCCACCAGCCGCAGCGCGGTCTCCCGCCGCCGTACGGTCCGGGCGTGCACGGCGAGGATCGCGCCGACGGCCATGAACTGGACGATCGTGAGGACTGCCGCCGTGGACAGGTCGAAGATCTCGGAGGTCTGCCGGTAGATCTCCACCTCGAGGGTGGAGAAGGTGGGGCCGCCGAGGATCTGCACCACGCCGAAGGAGGTGAAGGTGAAGAGGAAGACCATCAGCGCGGCGGCCGCGACGGCGGGCCCCAGGGCGGGCAGGGTGACCGTGCGCCACGCCGTCAGGCGGGAGGCGCCGAGCATCCGCGCCGCCTCCTCCTGCCGCGGGTCGAGCTGCGACCACAGCCCGCCCACCGTGCGTACGACGACCGCGTAGTTGAAGAAGACGTGCGCCAGCAGGATCGCCCACACCGTGGTGTCCAGCCGTGCGCCCCACAGGTCGTCGAGCAGTCCACCGCGCCCGACGAGTGCCAGGAACGCCGTGCCGACGACGACCGTCGGCAGCACGAACGGGACGGTGACGACGGCGCGCAGCACCTGCTTGCCCGGGAACTCCAGGCGGGCGAAGACATACGCGGCGGGCAGCGCGACCAGGAGCGTGAGCGCGGTGGAGGCCAGCGCCTGCCAGGTGGTGAACCACAGGACGTGCCGGATGTCGGGCTGCGCGAGCACGTCCCACAGCCGCCCGAAGCGCCAACCCCCGTCGGCTTCGAGCCCCCGGGCGACGATCGCGGCGACCGGGTAGGCGAAGAAGCACGCGAAGAACGCGACGGGCACGGCCATGAGGCCGAGCCGGGCCGCGTTCCCCGCGCGGGCCGCGCGCCCGGTCACTTCAGTACGAGCGAGGTCCATGACTTGACCCAGTCGTCACGGTTGTCGGCGATCTTCGCCGGGTCCAGGGTCTCGGGGTCCTTCGCCTGCGGCCCGTACTTCGTGAACTCCGCCGGGACCTGGGCCCCCTTCCGCACCGGGTAGACGAACATGTTGAGCGGCATGTCCTGCTGGAATTCCTCGGTGAGCAGGAAGTCGAGGAGCGCCTTGCCGCCCTCGGGGTTGGCCGCGTTGCTCAGCAGGCCCGCGTACTCGACCTGGCGGAAGCAGGTGCCGGTGGAGACGCCGGTCGGGGCGGTGGTCGGCTTCGGGTCGCCGTAGATCACCTCGGCGGGCGGCGAGGAGGCGTACGAGACGACGAGCGGCCGGTCGGCCCCCGCCTTCTTTCCGCCGGCGGACCCGGAGAACTCCTCGTTGTAGGCCTGCTCCCAGCCGTCGACGACCTTCACGCCGTTGGCCTTCAACTTCTTCCAGTAGTCCGCCCAGCCCCCGTCGCCGTACTTGGCGGCCGTGCCCAGCAGGAAGCCGAGGCCGGGCGAGGAGGTGGCGGCGTTCTCCGTGACCAGCAGGTTCTTGTACGCGGGCTTCAACAGGTCGTCGAAGGAGGCGGGCGGGGTCAGCTTGTGCGCGCTGAAGTACGCCTTGTCGTAGTTGACGCAGATGTCACCGGTGTCGACGGGCGTGACCCGGTGTTTGTCCTGGTCGGCCCGGTACTCGGGCAGGACCTGGTCCGCGCCCTTCGCCTCGTACGACTGGAACAGCCCGTTGTCGAGGGCGCGCGACAGGAGCGTGTTGTCGACGCCGAAGAAGACGTCGCCCTGCGGGTTGTCCTTGGTGAGGATGGCCTTGTTGACGGCCTGACCGGCGTCGCCGTCCTTGAGGACCTTCACCTGGTAGCCGGACTGCTTCTCGAACTCCGCGAGCACGCTCTTGGAGACGGCCCACGAGTCGTGGCTGACGAGGGTGACGGTCTTGGAGTCGGCCGCCGAACCGCCGTCGTCCGACGATCCGCAGGCGGACAGCGTGACGAGGCCGAGGCCGACGGCCGCGGCCACGAACGTCCTGGTGTGCACTGGATTCCTCCTGGGGTTGACCAGGAAGAGACGCGGCCCTGCCCGGGCACCCGCGGAAGGTTCCGCCGGTGTCCGGGCAGGGCGCAACAGCTTGAGTGATGTCCGAACTTCCTACCCAGAATGACCTGGGCAAGGTTCAGAGGGTCTGCGGACTCTCCCGCACTCTCAGCGCTGTGGCGCTCCCCTGTCGGAATATGAAGATGTACCGATACGGATGTACTGATACCTGATTGCTGATATCGGGGTCAGACTACCGCTCGGTGGCCGCGAGCTGACCGCACGCCCCGTCGATCTCCTGACCACGGGTGTCCCGGACCGTGACGGGCACCCCGTGCGCGGCGATCGCCTCGACGAACGCCTTCTCGTCCTCGGGCCGGGAGGCCGTCCACTTCGAACCCGGGGTCGGGTTGAGCGGGATGAGGTTGACGTGCACGGGCTTGCCGCGCAGCAGCCGCCCGAGCCGGTCACCACGCCAGGCCTGGTCGTTGATGTCGCGGATGAGCGCGTACTCGATTGACAGCCGGCGCCCGGACCGCTCGGTGTACTCGAACCCGGCGTCCAGCACTTCGCGCACCTTCCACCGCGTGTTCACGGGGACGAGGGTGTCACGCAGCTCGTCGTCCGGCGCGTGCAGGGAGATCGCGAGCCGGCACTTGAAGCCCTCGTCGGAGAACCGGTGGATGGCCGGCACCAGCCCGACCGTCGACACGGTGATGCCCCGCTGCGAGAGCCCGAGCCCGTCCGGAGCCGGGTCGGTGAGCGCGCGGATGGCGCCGACGACCCGCTTGTAGTTGGCGAGAGGCTCGCCCATCCCCATGAAGACGATGTTGGAGAGCCTGGCAGGTCCCCCGGGCACGTCCCCGTCCCGCAGCGCACGCATCCCGTCGACGATCTGATGCACGATCTCGGCGGTGGACAGATTGCGGTCGAGACCCGCCTGCCCGGTCGCACAGAACGGGCAGTTCATCCCGCACCCCGCCTGCGAGCTGATGCACATCGTCACCCGGTCCGGGTAGCGCATCAGCACCGACTCCACGAGCGTGCCGTCGAACAGCCGCCACAGGGTCTTGCGGGTGGTCCCCTGGTCCGTCGACAGATGCCGCACGACCGACATCAGGTCCGGCAGCAGCGCCTCACGCAGCTTCTCGCGAGCACCGGCGGGGATGTCGGTCCACTCCGCCGGGTCGTGCGCGTAGCGCGCGAAGTAGTGCTGCGACAGCTGCTTGGCGCGGAACGGCTTCTCCCCGATCTCCGCCACGACCTCCTTCCGCTCGGCGGGCGAGAGGTCGGCGAGATGCCGCGGCGGCTTCTGGGCTCCGCGGGGGGCGACGAAAGTGAGTTCTCCGGGCTTAGGCATAGCCTTACCAGTGTCGCAGATCAATTTCCGTGCCCCGCGCCCGATGCTTCGCCGGGCGCTCGTCGACTCCCGTCGGCCACTCGCGGACGGCCCACAGACGGCCCGCAGCAGGCCCGGCCGGGCCGCCTAGGGTTCGGGGTGAGCCAGCCGGCCGAGCAGCGCTATCGCGTCGTCCAGGGGCACCGACCGGAAGAACAGCGCGTCGGTGCGCTCGACGGCGGCGATCGCGCGTGGGGCCAGGTCGGCGCCGGTATCGGTGACGCGCAGTCGTTTGGCGCGGGTGTCGGCCGGGTCGACCTCACGCTCGACGAGCCCTTTGTGCTCCAGGGTGCGGAGGACCTGGGAGGTCATCTTCACGTCGGTGCCGGCCTGGCGGGCGAGAGTCAGCTGGTTGGGGTGCTCGCCCTGCGTGTTGAGCCACCAGGTGCAGGCGAGCAGCACGAACTGCACGTGGGTGAGATCGAGGGGGGCCAGGGCGGTGGCGATGTCGCGCTGCCAGCGCAGTGTGGCGTGCCACAGCAGGAATCCGGGGCTTTCGCCGGGGCTGAGGGGCATCAGCGGGTAGCCAGTCCGACCAGCGAGGCCATGGTGTCGGGCCAGTCGGCGGTGATGCCCGGGCCGATCTGCGGGCCGGCCTCGTCCGCGCCGGCGCCGGTGATCTCCATGCGGTACACCACCCGGATCCGGTCCCCCGCGACCTGGTCGATCCGGTGGATGGTGCGCAGCAGCAGGTCACCGAAACGGGCCTCGTCGACGAATCGTTCGCCTTCGACGGCCTCGGCGACGCTCAGCACTGTCGGGTCGTCCCCGGGCGGCGTCATCGTGATCCGACTGCCCGCCGCGAACGGACCGCTGATCTCGATCTTCTCGATCTCGGCGTTCCAGGCGCCCCAGTTCTCGACGTCGGCCCAGAGCCGCCAGATCGCCTCGGGGGTGGCGCTGGTCTCGATGCCGTGCTCGTACTCCCACATGCGGGCCTCCTCGACCAAATAATGTGTCCATAGATTATCTACGCGAAGACTATTTGTCGAGTGCACTGCGCCCCCCCGAGGCACCGCACCACCCGAGGCCCACCCGCACGGCTCCGCTCCCCGTAGGGCGACAGCGGTGGACCGTTCCGGCATCGGATCACCGGCTCCATGGCAACGGGCCCCCTCCCTGAAGCACAGGGAGGGGGCCCGCAGGAGCCGGTTGTGCGGTGTGGGTCAGCCGGAGCCCACGAACAGTACGAGCAGCAGCCACACCACGGGAGCCGTGGGCAGCAGCGAGTCCAGCCGGTCCATGATGCCCCCGTGGCCCGGGAGCAGCGTGCCCATGTCCTTGATGCCCAGGTCCCGCTTGATCATGGACTCGCCGAGGTCGCCGAGCGTGGCGCTGGCCGCGACGGCGAGGCCGAGCAGCAGGCCCTGCCACCAGGTGCCGTCGTCGATCACGAACTGCATCAGCAGCGCGCCGGCGACCATCGCGAACGACACCGCGCCGAGCAGGCCCTCGCGGGTCTTGCCCGGGCTGATGCGCGGGGCGAGCTTGGTCTTGCCGAAGCGCCAGCCGACGGCATACGCGCCCGTGTCGCTGACGACCGTCAGGACCAGGAACGTCATGACGCGGAACGCTCCGTCGTCGGCGGTGAGCATCAGGGCGACGAACGTGGCCAGGAACGGGACGTAGAACGCCGCGAAGACGCCGGCGGTGACGTCCTTCAGGTAGCCCTCGGGAGGTTCGGTCATCCGCCAGACCAGCACCGCGAGCGCGGTGAGGGCCATGGCGACCCAGGCACCCTCGGGACCCCGGACGTATCCGGCGACGACCATCGCCGCACCGCCGACCGCGAGCGGCACGAGCGGCGCCTTGATTCCCTTGCGCTCCTGAAGCCTGCTGGTCAGCTCCCACAGGCCGACGACGACGGCGACCGCTATCACGCCGATGAACACGGCCTTGACGACGAACAGCGACGCGATGATCACCACACCGAGCCCGACCCCGACCCCTATGGCCGCGCCCAGGTCTCGGCCCGCACTCTTCTTCTGGGGTGCGGGCGCCGGGTGAGAGGCGTCGGGCATGGGCTCCGGATTCTGCGGCACCGCCGCGTGGGGCTGTGCCGACGGTGTGTCGTGGCCGTGGACGGCGTCGCCGTACGGCTGGTTGCCGTAGGGCCGGTCCGGGAACAAGGGGCCGCCCGGCCGAGCGGCCCCCCGGTCGTCATCCTGGTTTCCGCCGTGCGCGGGTACGTCGGGGACGATGGGCATGGGGCGAGTCTGCTGCGCCTCAGGCGCATCGTACGCGGGACCCGCCGGGGCGGCCCCCTGGACAGGCCCCTGGTCGACGGGCCCCCAGTACCCGGCCCGCGACCCGGCGTGTGGCGGTGAGCCCCAGGAAGAGTCGTTCATCAGACCTCGAGCAGCTCCGCTTCCTTGTGCTTCAGGAGCTCGTCCACCTGGGCGACGTACTTCGCGGTGGTGTCGTCGAGCTCCTTCTCCGCACGGCGGCCCTCGTCCTCGCCGACCTCGCCGTCCTTGATCAGCTTGTCGATCGCGTCCTTGGCCTTGCGGCGGACCGCGCGGATGGACACCTTGGCGTCCTCGCCCTTGCCCTTGGCGACCTTGATGTAGTCGCGGCGGCGCTCCTCGGTCAGCTCGGGGAACACCACTCGGATGATGTTGCCGTCGTTGCTCGGGTTGACGCCCAGGTCGGAGTCGCGGATCGCCTGCTCGATGTTGCGCAGTGCGCTCTTGTCGAACGGGGTCACGACCGCCATGCGCGGCTCCGGCACGGAGAACGAAGCCAGCTGGTTGATCGGCGTCGGTGCGCCGTAGTAGTCGGCAACGATCTTGTTGAACATCGCCGGGTGCGCACGGCCGGTGCGGATCGCGGCGAAGTCCTCCTTGGCGACCACGACGGCCTTCTCCATCTTCTCCTCGGCCTCGAGGAGGGTCTCTTCGATCACCACTTGCTCCTGCGTGTCTTGAGTAGGCCCGGCTGCGGTTCCTTGCGGAGGCGGCGGCCGGCTGCGTCGCGTCTTCTTCCTGCACGGTTCCCGACCGGCAGGACATTGTCCATCCCCCGACCAGGGTCCGTCCCCCGGTCAGGTGTTGTCGTACGAAACCGGGGTTCTACGGGGTTCTACCGGTCAGGCCCGGCTGCCTTGCTCACCCACAAGCGTGCCGATCTTCTCACCCTTGACGGCACGAGCGATATTGCCCTCGGTCAGAAGCTCGAAGACGAGGATCGGAAGCTTGTTGTCGCGGCACAGCGTGATCGCGGTCATGTCGGCGACCTTCAGGTCGCGGGTGATGACCTCGCCGTAGCCGAGGGCGTCGAACTTGACGGCCGCCGGGTTGGTCTTCGGGTCGGAGTCGTAGACGCCGTCCACGCCGTTCTTGCCCATCAGCAGCGCCTCGGCGTCGATCTCCAGGGCGCGCTGGGCGGCGGTGGTGTCGGTGGAGAAGTACGGCATGCCCATACCGGCACCGAAGATGACCACGCGGCCCTTCTCCAGGTGCCGCACTGCGCGCAGCGGGATGTACGGCTCGGCGACCTGGCCCATCGTGATGGCGGTCTGCACGCGGCTGTCGATCCCCTCCTTCTCCAGGAAGTCCTGGAGGGCGAGGCAGTTCATGACCGTGCCGAGCATGCCCATGTAGTCCGAGCGGGCACGGTCCATGCCGCGCTGCTGGAGTTCGGCGCCGCGGAAGAAGTTGCCGCCGCCGATCACGACCGCGATCTCGGCACCGTCACGGACGACGGCGGCGATCTCGCGGGCGATCTTGTGCACCACGTCGGGGTCCACGCCCAGGCCCCCGCCACCGGAGAATGCCTCCCCGGACAGCTTCAGCATGAACCGGCCGCGTAGTTTGCCGTCGTCGCTCTTCTGGGCCTTGGTGGTCATGGGAGATCCCGCCTCTTTCACGTGGTGCACATGCGAAGAAGGCCATTGCCGGTGGGGTGTTCCAACCCGTGCGCGGCAATGGCCTCCTCGTCAGATCTGCTGTCGTCCGTCACGCACGCGCGTGACGGCGTACCGGACGACTGCGTCCGACCCTATCGGGCCGACGCGTCGATCGCGGCACGGACTCAGATGCCGACCTTGATGCGCGAGAAGCGCTTCAGGGTGACACCGGCCTCGTCCAGGACCTTCTGGACGGACTTCTTGTTGTCCAGCGCGTACGGCTGGCCGAGCAGCGTGGCGTCCTTGAAGAAGCCGTTGAGGCGACCCTCGACGATCTTCGGCAGGGCGGCCTCGGGCTTGCCCTCGGCGCGGGTGGTCTCCTCGGCGACGCGGCGCTCGGACTCGACGACCTCGGCCGGCACGTCCTCCTTGGAGAGGTACTTCGGCGCGAAGGCGGCGATGTGCTGGGCGATGCCCTTGGCGACGTCGGCGTTCGGCTTGTCCAGCTCGACGAGGACACCGATCTGCGGGGGCAGGTCGGGCATCGTGCGGTGCATGTACGCGCTCACGAAGCCGTCGGCGAACTGCGCGAAGCGGTCCAGCACGATCTTCTCGCCGAGGTTGGCGTTGGCCTCGTCCACGAACGCCTGGACGGTCTTGCCGGCCTCGATCTCGGACGCGAGCAGCGCCTCGAGGTCGGCCGGGGAGGTCTTGGCGACGTGCTCGGCGATCGCGTTGGCGACGGCCTGGAACTTGTCACCCTTGGCGACGAAGTCCGTCTCGCACTTCAGCTCGACGAGGACGCCGGAGGAGTTGTCGTCGGCGATGATCGAGACCACGGCGCCGTTCTCGGCGGAGCGGCCCTCACGCTTGGCGACGCCCTTCTGGCCCTTGATCCGGAGCGCCTCGACGGCCTTGTCGACGCTGCCCTCGGCCTCGTCCAGCGCCTTCTTGCAGTCCATCATGCCGGCGCCGGTGAGCTCACGGAGCTTCTTGACGTCAGCGGCGGTGTAGTTCGCCATGATCTGTGAATCTCTCTCGGAGTTCGAAGTCTCGAAGATCTGGGGGCTGTGGGTGAACGGCGGGCGGTGCGCTCGGCACCCCCCGCCGTCACTTCGTCCCTAGGGCCGTACGGACGACCTGGCGACCGTACGGCCTACGGCCTGACTCAGGCCTGCTCGCCCTCGGCGGCCGGAGCGGCCTCGGCGGCGGGGGCCTCAGCCTCGGCGGCGGGGGCCTCGGCGGCGGGGGCCTCGGCCTCGACAGCGGGAGCCTCGGCGGCCGGGGCCTCAGCCTCGGCAGCGGCCTCGGCCGGCTTCTCGGCGGCCTCGTCCGTGGTCTCGGCGTCGGCCTTCTTCTCGCCCTCGAGCAGGTCGCGCTCCCACGCGGCCAGCGGCTCGCCGGCGGCCTTCTCGCCCTTGTCGCCGGTGGCGACGCCGGAACGGGAGATGAGGCCCTCGGCGACGGCGTCGGCGATCACGCGGGTGAGCAGGGTGACGGAGCGGATCGCGTCGTCGTTGCCCGGGATCTTGTAGTCGACCTCGTCGGGGTCACAGTTGGTGTCGAGGATGGCGACGACCGGGATGTTGAGCTTCCGGGCCTCGCCGACCGCGATGTGCTCCTTCTTGGTGTCCACGATCCAGACGGCGCTGGGCACCTTGGACATCTCGCGGATACCACCGAGGGTCTTCTCGAGCTTGGCCTTCTCACGCGAGAGGACCAGGAGCTCCTTCTTCGTCAGACCCGAGGCGGCGACGTCCTCGAAGTCGATGAGCTCGAGCTCCTTGAGGCGCTGGAGGCGCTTGTAGACGGTCGAGAAGTTGGTGAGCATGCCGCCCAGCCAGCGCTGGTTGACGTAAGGCATGCCGACGCGGGTGGCCTGCTCCGCGATGGCCTCCTGCGCCTGCTTCTTCGTGCCGACGAACATGACCGTGCCGCCGTGGGCGACGGTCTCCTTGACGAACTCGTAGGCGCGGTCGATGTACGACAGCGACTGGAGCAGGTCGATGATGTAGATGCCGTTGCGCTCGGTGAAGATGAAGCGCTTCATCTTCGGGTTCCAGCGACGGGTCTGGTGACCGAAGTGGACGCCGCTTTCCAGCAGCTCCCGCATCGTGACGACGGCCATGGCCGTTCTCCTTGGGTTTCTCGGTTGTGCCGCGGGGACCGGACGGCTCCCGCGCCTGACGCCCGCGTGCGCCGAGCCACTGAGGACCGAGGGGCGCAGATACCGGAGAACCGACCGTGGCCGGCCCCCGATACCGGGGCGTGCGAAGTCGACCCGGTGACCCGGATCGCCAGAAGAAGTGTACGGGACCCGCGGGGCACCGGGTGACGCCGCTGTCCACAACCATCGGGTGGTCCACAGGTCCCGGCCGCCGTCGCGGGAACGCGGGACGGTGGCGTCATGTACGCACAGCGATTCACGGCCCTGCTGCCGGTCCTGTCGATGACGACGCTGGCCACGGTGGCGTGGGCGGCCCCGCAGGTCGCACCGGGAACCCGGGCACTCACCGCGCCGCCCGTCCCGGCGATCGGCCGGGCCTGGCCGGTGGGCACCCGTCCGGCGGTGCTGCGGGGCTGGGAGCCACCGGCCGGCCCGTACGCCCGCGGCCACCGGGGCGTCGACCTCGCGGCTCCGCCGGACGCTCCGGTACGGGCGGTGGCTGCCGGCCGGGTGTCCTTCGCGGGCCGGGTGGCCGGCCGGGGCGTCGTCTCGGTGGAACTGTCGGGGACGGGCCTGCCGCCCCTGCGGACCACCTACGAGCCGGTACGAACGTCGGTGCGCAAGGGCGACGAGGTGGCGCCGGGCCAGGTCGTCGGCACGGTGGAGCCGACGGGCTCGCACTGCGCAAGAACATGTGTGCACTGGGGGCTGCTGAGCGGCAGGACCTATCTGGACCCGCTGTCGCTGCTGCCTCCGTGGCTACGGCGGAGCGGCCCGTCACGGCTGCTGCCGGTGCTCGGCGTACCCCTGCCGTGACTCAGCCCCGGACGCCCCGCAGCACCATTCCCACCGCGGCGTCCGTGATCGCCGACGGATCCTCCGCGGCCCCGAGCTCGATCCGCCGCACCGCCGCGTCCACCACGCCCTGCAACAGCATCGCCGCCAGCCGGGGCTCCGCGTGCCCCAGCTCCGCCAGCGCCGCCCCGATCATCGCCACGAGCCCGCCGTGCGCCGCCCGGATCTTCTCCCGGGCCCCCGCGTCCAGTTCGCTCGCCGAGATCGCCACGACGGCCCGGTGCCGCCGGTCACCCACCAGGGCGAGCTGCCGGCGCACATACGCCTCGACCTTGGCCTCGGCCCCGTCGGCCGCGGCCATCGCCGCCTCGACCTCCGCCGCCCATACGGGGAAGTCGACCTCGCACAGCTCCTCGACCACGGCGGCCCGCGACCGGAAGTACTCGTACACGGACGAGCGCGCGAGTCCCGTGCGCTCGGCGAGGGCCGGGAAGGTCAGCGCCTCCGTACCGCCCTCGGACAACAGGGAGCGTGCCGCGTCCAGCAGGGCGGCACGCTGCATCGACCGGTGCTCGGCCACGGAGGCCGCTCGAATCCTTGGCACGTCGACCACTCTACGGACGCACCACCCCCGGCGGGAGTGACTCCGCCCGCACTTCCGTCGTCCGGCCGGGCCGGTCCGCCCGGTTCAGCGGCCGAAGCTCGCCAGTTTCGCGCGCAGCTGGAGGACGGACTTGGTGTGGATCTGACTGACCCTGCTCTCGGTCACGCCCAGCACGTTCCCGATCTCGGCCAGCGTCAGGCCCTCGTAGTAGTAGAGGGTGACGACCGTCTTCTCCCGGTCGGGCAGCGTGTTGATCGCCCGCGCGAGGAACCGTCTGAGCTCCCGGTCCTCGGCCACCTCCACGGGGTTGTCCGCGGCGGTGTCCTCCAGCGTGTCCATGAAGCTGAGGCCGTCCCCGTCCTCACCCCCGACATGCAGCAGCTCCTCCAGCGCCACCACGTTGGCCAGCGACAGCTGACTGAACACGGCGTGCAGTTCGTCCACCGCGATGCCCAGCTCGGCGGCCACCTCGCACTCCGAGGGGGTCCGCCGCAGCCGGGCCTCCAGCGTCGCGTAGGCCCGCTCGACGTTGCGCGCCTTCTGCCGCACCGACCGCGGGATCCAGTCCAGCGCCCGGAGCTCGTCGATCATCGCGCCCCGGATCCGGGTGATCGCGTAGGTCTCGAACTTGATCTCCCGTTCGATGTCGAACTTCTCGATCGCGTCGATCAGCCCGAAGACCCCGGAGGACACGAAGTCGGCCTGCTCCACGTTGGGCGGCAGGCCGACGCTCACCCGGCCCGCCACGTACTTCACCAGCGGTGAGTAGTGCAGGATCAGCTGCTCCCGCAGCCGTTCGTCCCCCGTCGCCTTGTACGACCGCCACAGCTCGTCGAGTGTCGAGGGAGCGGGCGGCCGCACGCTGCCACCGTCACGGGCGGCTGGGGTGATCGCCGCCCGGTCGGACCCGGAGGTGTGCTGGGGCATTCGTCGCCTTGTGCCGTTCTGCCGTGAAGTGCGTGAGGTGGGTACCGCGTGGTGCAGAGGTGCCGTTCTGTGCCGGAATCCTCGTGAGCGTAGCGTGACTGAAGTGTCGCGGTGCGCGAAGGGCGAGCCCGGACCGGTACGCAGATACGTTCCGCTGGGCGCACTCCAGGGTCACGGCGGTCACGGCGGTCGACCCCGGGGCGGGTCAACTGCCTGAATCCCCAAGGCTTTCGGCGTTCCCCCGGACGGCCGAACCCCCCGGGTCAACATGGACGTCGACCTCCTCGAACGGAGACCACCGCCTGGCGTGTCAACTTCCAGCCGTCGCCGTGTCGTTCGACGTAGCCGAGCGCTCTGAGTTCGTACAGTCTCGCGATCGCGTCGTCCGGTGTGGTCCGGGCCTCGCGGGCGACCTCGTCGACCGCCGCGGGTCTGCGGGCGGGCAGCGCGGCCAGGACCCTTCGGGCAGCCGGCTCCAGCAGATCGCGCGGCAGCGCGGGGCCACGCCGGTCGGGGGCCAGCTCACCCATGTCGCCGACCAGTTCGACGACCTCCGCGGCATCGGTGACCAGTACGGCCTCTCCCCGTAGCAGTTCGTGCACACCGGCGGAGAGACCACTCGTGGCCGGCCCCGGCACCCCTATCGTGTGCCGGCCCAATCGCTGGGCTGCCCGAGCCGTGACCAGCGAGCCGCTGCGGTAGGCGGCCTCGACGACGACCGTGCCCCGGGTGAGCGCGGCGATCACCCGGTTGCGCAGGATGAACCTGCTCGGGGTCGGATGATCGCCGGGCGGCAACTCGCCGATCACCAGCCCCTGTTCGGCGATCCTGTTGATCAACGCCGTGTGGCCGCGCGGGTAGGGCTGGTCGACTCCGCAGGCGAGGACGGCGACGGTGGCGCCGCCCGCGCCGAGGGCGCCCCGGTGGGCCGCGCCGTCCACCCCGTAGGCGCCGCCCGACACCACGACCCAGCCCTGTTCGGCGAGGCCGGCGGAGAGGGTGGCCGCCATATGGGCGCCGTACTCGGTGCAGGCACGGGCACCGACGACGGCGACCGACCGCAGCGCCCACATCCGCAGACTGGGCCGCCCGCGCACCCAGAGCCCGAGCGGCCGGGCGTCCCCGAGTTCGTCCAGCGTCCCCGGCCACTCGGCGTCTCCCGGGCACACGAACCGCACCCCGGCCTCCCGCGCGAGGGCCAGATCCCGCTCCGGCTCGGCCTGCCCGGCCCGCGCCCGCAGGCCGGCCCAGCGCCGCGCGGTCACCCCGGGCAACGGCTCCCCGTCGTCCCGCAGCCGACGCACCACCTCCGGCACGCCCCGCTCCCGCACCCACTGCCCGCCCACCTCGTCGCCGGGCTCGAGGACCCGCCCGAGGAAGACCCGGGCGAGCCGCTCGCCGGCCGGTTCGCCGCCGCCGTTCACGTCAGCGCCCCGAGGGCCATCGGCACCCCGCGCGGCACCCCCGTGCGCAGTTGGAGGGCCAGGTTCACGTCCATCGTGCCGGGCCGGTCGTGGCCGACCAGGTCGGCGACGGTCCAGGCGACGCGCAGGACCCGGTCGAGCCCCCGGGCGGTCAGCACCCCTCGCTCCAGGCTGCGCTCCGCCTCGTCCATGGCACCGATCGCGGCATGCCACCGGTTGCGCAGCTCCCGCCCCGGCACCTCGCTGTTGGTCCGCCACGGAGTGCCCGCCAGCCGGGCCGCCGCACGTTCCCGGGCGGCCCTGACCCGGTCGGCGACGATCGCCGTGGACTCGCCTCCGGGACCACGGTGCGCGAGCTCGGCCCGGCTGACCGGGTCGACCTCGACGCGCAGGTCGACCCGGTCGAGCAGCGGGCCGGAGAGCCGTGCCTGGTAGCGGCGGATCGCCGAGGGCGGGCATTCGCACTGGGTGTCCCGCTGCGAGAACCGGCCGCACGGGCAGGGATTCGCGGCGAGCACCATCAGGAACCGTGCCGGGAACCGCACCACTCCGGCGCTGCGCGCGATCACCACGTGCCCGGCCTCCAGGGGCTGCCGCAGGGCGTCGAGGGCGTGGCTGCCGAACTCGGGGGTCTCGTCGAGGAAGAGCACCCCCCGATGGGCCAGCGAGACGGCGCCCGGTCGGGCGAACCCGGCCCCGCCCCCGACCAGCGACTGCATCGTGGCCGAGTGGTGCGGGGCGCAGTACGGGGCCACGTCGATGAGGGGCTTGCCCGGCGGCAGCAGCCCGGCCACCGAGTGGACCGCGGTGACCTCCAGCGACTCCTGCCGGCTCAGCCGGGGCAGGACGGCCGGCAGGCGCTCAGCGAGCATGGTCTTGCCGGTCCCGGGCGGTCCCTCCAGGAAGAGGTGGTGTCCGCCGGCCGCGGCCACCTCCACCGCGGTCCGAGCCGAACTCTGTCCGACCACGTCCGCGAGGTCGTGCTCCTGGTCCTGATGGGCGGCGCCCATGCTGTGCATCCCGGTGGCCGCTCCCGTGCCGGGCATCCGCAGGCCGGCCAGGAGCGGATCCGGGCGGCCCGCCTCGTCCGGTTCCTCGTCGGGGACCGGCTCGTCGGCGAGGACGGCGATCAGCTGCCGCAGGCTGCGCACCCCGAGCACGGACACGCCGGGGACCAGTGCCGCCTCGGCGGCGGCGCACTCCGGCACGACCACCTGCTCGTATCCGGCGTCTACCGCGGCCAGTACGGCGGGCAGGATGCCCCGGACCGGGCGCACCCGTCCGTCCAGGCCGAGCTCTCCGATCATGACGATGTCGGCGAGCACCCGTGGGTCGATCCGTTCGGCCGCGCCGAGCACGGCGCTGGCGATGGCCAGATCGAAGCCCCTGCTATGACCGTAATAAACCCGCAGGTGCCGCACCTGCGGGTTCCATTACTACTGCGTCAGCCGCGGGCTCCGGGCCAGTTCTGCACCCACCAGCCCTCGCTCACGATCCGCGTCAGCTGATCGGTGAACTCCTCGACCGCCTGCTGGGTCACATGCTTCTTGGAGGCGAGCCACATGAACTCGCCCTCCTGCTCTACCCCTACTACGGCGCGGTCTCCGGGGAGGCTGTCGACCAGCTCCATCCGGAAGACCGCCCGAGGCGCGTCAGGTTCCGGCTGGGGCGCGTCCTCGCCGGACGGGTCTTCGCGCGGCTCTTCGTTCCCCTCGTACTCCTCGTCCGCCATCGCACTGCCTCCCCAGGTACAGCCTCACGCGCGCTCTCGCTCTGACGTTCGAGCGCACATGTGGAGTGATCTGTTTGCGCCCCCCAGGCGGATCACAGACACTGCCATACCGATCAGGGTGTGACCAGTGCGAATCACTGAGTAATGGAAAGTCGTACTATTCGTCCGACTTGCCCTCTGCGGAGCCGCTACGCTGCGTCTTCCTCCGGGCAAAGGTCTCCGCGATATCGGCCAACTGCCGGCGCTCCTCCTCGGACAGCCCCTCCGCGTGCGCCACGATGACTCGCGTCGTGAGGTCGCCGCTCCACATCACGGTGGGATCGGAGGCCGGATCGAATCCCATGAACTGCTTCGCCGCCGCAGCCTTGACCACTGTCTCGGGGAGCCCGTACCCGATGGAGATCGCGAGGAGTACGTCTTCCTTCGGGGGGTCGGTCGGCTTGCCGTTCTCGACTTTGGAGAGCCATCCGAACTTGGCCTGGGCGCCGCTCGCCGGGTCGATGGAGCGGTCCTCCATGTCACGCAGGCTGAGGCCGAGTTCCGCCCGGCGCCGCCGGAGGAGATCCCTGAAGTCGAACCGCTGCTCGGTCATGGCATGCATTGTGCCCTCTCGATCCCCTACGTGACGTTTGATGTCTACGGTAATCGTGTTGATCACTGAGTAAATACCAGGTCAGTGGGCACAACCATTCACCCCCCGGCACAAAGTGTCTACGCAAAGACACTGTGAGCGCCATCCCCTCCAGGGCTGATGACCGGATTTTGACGCGCTGTGCGTTTGCGTAGACAGCTTGTCTACGGACGTGTACTGTCGTCCTTGTTCACGCAAACGCACACTCTGTCTACGGAGGTGAACATGCGACCCCAGCACAACCCCATGGTGCTCGTCGACCCTGACCTCCTGGTCCGGCTCATGAAGCGCACGGGCAACGGCCGCGAAGTCAGCGTCCGCGAACTCGCCGACGCGGCCGGATGCCACCCCAGCAAGATCGGCCACCTGCGCTCCGGTGAACGCAGCACCGCCACCCACGACGAAGCCCTGGCAATTGCCAAACGGCTTGGAGTAGACCTCCTCGTCCTGTGGGAGCACACCGGCCGCACCGTCGAAGCCCCCACCGAGCCCCCGTGCTTGGCCGCGGTACCAGCATGATCGCGCCCCGGTTCTCCCTCGCGGAGGCTGAGCGCCTTCTCGGCCCGGCCGTCATCGAAGCGGCCCGCCGCAGTGTCGACGCGGCGCCGCCAATGCGGCCCGAACTCCGCGAGCAGGTCCGCGCGGTGTTCGCCTCGGCCCCCAAGTCACGCCCGGTCGCGGCGCTTACGGCCGACGCCGCCTGATCCCACACACGCCGAAGGGCCGCTCGCAGCTTGCCGGCCTGAGCAGCCCCCGACTTCGGCAACCCCTCATCACAGAAAGAGGTCACCGTGACCACTCAGATTAGCGGCCCCGAGAACACGACCGGCGACCTGGTCGCCCCGAACGGCAAGATCTGGCGCGCCACCGAGCACACGCGGAACGGTGCGGCGCTGTACGTGATCGACGGCGTCGACCCGGAGAAGTGCCCGCGTCTGGTGATGTCGACGCGGATGGAACTTGAGGCCATCTTCGGTACGGAGCTGCCGCTGCTGGGCGGTGCGGCGTGAAGAAGACCTACCGCGACGACTGGCGCGTGATCGTGACCATCGCGCCCCAGGCCACCCACATCCCGATCAGCGCCCTCGGCTTCGAGGGACTGGACGGCGAACTCGCCGGGCTCCCCTTCGACATCGAGATCGCACCGCGTCCGCTCGGTGACCTGGGCGGGGTGTACGTGAGCGACCGCCTGGCCAGCCGGGACATCGACGGTGACTACCGCAGGCGCTGCGAGGAGCTGCTCGCGGAGCTGCTGAAGCGGCCGCATGTGAAGGCCGGCCGGGTCACCTGCAAGGAGACGCATGTCTGCTCGCACTGTGACCTCGGCTGGGAGGTACTGACCGCTGACGACGCGTTCGACGAGCGCATGGTCCAGGACGAGCACTCCGTCGAGGGCGAGCCGGTCTGCTGCGAGGCGGCGATCGCTGAGTTCCGTGCGGAGCGTGGGATCCCGGCGCTGGCCGAGGGCGGTGCCGCGTGAACACGAAGCGAGTGAACTCGGCGGCGGGTGTGATCCTGGCGGCGCTGACGCAGAACCGGACGGCGGCGGGTATCGCGTTGGCGCTGGAGTCGGCTCAGATGCTGATGTCGCCGGAGACGGCGGCCGAGCTGGAGAAGCTGCGGGCAGAGGTGGCCGCGCTGCGGGCGGAGCGGCACACCACGAACGAGGCGCTCGACGACGTGGTTCGGGAACTCCGGGCCCGGAAGACGCCGGACCCCGACCGGTCGGCGGAGAAGTTGTCGCGGATCCTCGCGCCGTCGCCTGCGGGTGAGCACGAGGTGTTTGTGCACCACTCGTACCTGGTGGGTCACGACCTGCCCGAGACGGGTGGCCCGCGGTGAACGTCCTGGTCTTCCTGTTCGCCGATCTGACCCCGGCCAGCGCCGTGAGCGGAACCTGCGGCCTGTTCGCGGCGTGCAGCGTCCCGTACTTCCTGCTCGTCGGGGCGGAGGTGTGGGCGTGGCCCCGCCCGCTCGAAGCGGTGAAGCCCGTGGTGTGGGACGTCGTCCGGTCGGACGCCGTGTACCCGCTGCTGCGCGAGTGGGACAACGCCAAGCACTCCGCCCGCCAGGCCTGCCGCCCGTCTCGTGAGGCTCTCCGGGACGCGGCCGCCCTCGCCATCCTCCTGCTCACCTCCCCGAAGGGCGCACTCCGATGACCGACAACTCCGTGCGTGGCCCCATGTACATCGAGGCCACCCCCCTCATGGTCACCGCCGACGTCGAGCCCCTCGTCCACGCCAACGTCGGCGAACTCCTCGACCTCCTGTCCGGCGAGTTCTTCGAGGAGTTCACCGCGATGGTCTGCGAGGAGACCCCTCGCGACGCCGACGAGCGGAACGCCCAGAAGCTGGCGTTCGAGACGCTTCAGGCCCGGCTCGTCGAGCGGATGTCGACGAAGGTCGCGCTGACGGGGCCGCAGGCGATGCGGGTGGCGGCCCGGATGGCGAAGTTGGCGAAGCCGTTGGCGGATCTGTCGGCGAAGACGGCGGCGGTGGTGATGCGGGGTGCGTCGCTGATCAAGCACCCGACGCACGCCGCGACCCGCCGCCACCTGAAGGCCAACCCGCTGCCGACTCAGCAGGATCGGCGGTCCGCGTGAGCGCCCGCCGTCAGATCATCGCCGCCCTGTCCGAGGACAGCCACGGCGGGATCGCCACCCTGCACGACGTCGACCGCGCCGAGACCCTCGTCACCGCTCACCGCGCCGAGGTCCTCGCTGAGGGTGCCGCGCTCCTCCGCCGCCAGTCCGACGCGAGAACCGGACGCACCGCCCACAACAGCGGCCTGATCGCGGGCGCCGTCCTCCTCGACCGCGCCGCCGACCGGCCCGCGCAGCACGGCGGCCCCGACTTCTTCCAGCCCGGCCGCACCTACAGCTCCAACGGCTGGCTGTTCCGCGTCGTCGGCTTCGACACCCACCCCGTCAGCGGATCAATCCACGCCGTCGGCTGGGCATGCGACGGCCGAACCGACCGGTGGAAAGCCGAGTCGCTCACGGTCTTCGACTGGGAGTACAGCGCGTGGGTCGACGTCACCAGCGAGGTGGCCCGTGGCTGACGTCTCCCGCCGCACCTACCTCCTCGCCGCCATACAGGCCGACGGGCAGCCGGTCACCACCGCCCGGGCCGAGTGGCTTCTCGCTGCCTCCCCGTGGCCGACGGCCGGGCGGAACACCGCGCGCAAGGACCTGCGGGCGCTGGCCGCCCGCGGGTTCCTCGCCCCGCAGGACGCCTCCGGTCGCCGCACCTACTTCCCTACCACGACCAGAGAGGCCCGCCCGTGAGCTTCCCGACCATCACCCCGAGCGCCGACACAGACCGCGTCCTCGGCCAGATCGACCGCGGTGAAATCCGCTGCGGCGCCGACGCGGCCCGCGAGATCGCCGCCCGCCACCAGGCCGCATACGGAGACGCCGTGTGGGGTGCCGCCACCGGCGACGACGGTGACTCGACCTGGGCTGCCGCCGTGGCCGCACTCTCAGCGCCGAGCGGAGGCGACGCCCGATGACAACGTCCGCGCCGGTCGGGGCCTCGGCCCCGGCCGCCGGCCGCCGGGTAACACCGACCGGCCGCCTCATCCTCCCCGCCACCGCCGACCGCGCCGACTGGCTCACCGCCCGCCGCTCCGGCATCGGCTCCAGCGACGTCCCCGGCATCCTCGGCCTCATCGAGCAGAAGCCCCCAATCAAGGTCTACTACGACAAGCTCGGCTTCGACGTCGACGACGCAGGCGAAGCCGCCTACTGGGGCACCGCCAACGAAGAGAACGTCGCCCGCCGCTGGGCCATGCAGTCCCGCTCCGTCATCCGCCGCGTCGGCCTCGTCGCCCACGACACCCACCCGCACTGGATGACCACCCTCGACCGGCGCGTCACCGAGTGCCCCCTGTCCGAGGACGAGCAGGCACCCTGTGCCCTCGAAGTGAAGACCCGGTCCGCGTTCAAGGCCGCGCAGTGGCACGCCGGAGCACCCGACGACGTCACCGCCCAGGTGCTGTGGCAGATCATCGTCAACGGCTACGAGCACATGCACTACGCCGTCCTCATCGGCGGCAACGAGTACCACCAGGGCGTCATCCGCGCCGACCAGTACACCGACGTGATGGCCGACATCACCACCGCGGTCGACAAGTTCTGGACCGAGCACGTGCAAGCCGAGGTCCCGCCCGCCCCGTCGGGGGACGGCGAAGCGGTCGCCAAGATGTTCCGCCGCCTTCACCCCACCCGCTCCGGCGCAGTCGACATCGACCGCCACGACGACGCCCTCGACGCGCTCCTCGACTACGGCACCCACCAGCGCGCCGAAGCCAAGGCGAAGAAGGCGAAGGCCGCAGCAAAGGCCCGCATGATCGCCGCCCTCGGCGACGCGCAGTCCGCGCTGATCGGCGGCGAGCGCGCCTACTCCCTGGAGCCCAGCCAGGCCGCACCGAAGGTCGACCTCGAGCTGATGGCCGAGCGGTTCCCGGACGCCTACGCCGCGTGCGTGGCCCCGAACCCGACCGAACGCATCGACATCGCCAAGCAGTACAAGGGGGAGATCTGACATGGGACTGCGAGAGAACGCAGCCTCGGCCGCAGGCCGCACCCAGCCCGCTGAGCAGCAGGACGACTTGCAGCTCCCGGACGGGTACGTGGACCAGTTCCCGGCGCCGGACCCGATGGCCGACTACGAGCCCGGCACCGAAGACCCGGACATGGTGCCCGTCGGCGTCGCCTGGCTCCGCGTCCGCCGCGACATCCGCGCCATCGGCAAGGGCGAGTTGTACAACCAGTCCGGCACCCGCTTCAACTTCCGTGGCGTCGACACCGTCGTCAACGTTTTTGGCCCGGTCACGCTGAAGCACGGCGTGCACGTCATGTCCTCCAAGGTCGAAGCCACATACAGCACCAAGAACACCAAGTCCGGCGGCACGATGCGTGAGTGCTCCGTCGTCGTGACCTGGACCGTCATGGGCCCGATGGGGGACAGCTTCACCCTCCAGACCATGGGCGAGGCCCTGGACACCGCGGACAAAGCCACGACGAAAGCGCAGTCCGTCGCGCTGCGAACGCTGCTGCTGGGCTTCGGCCTGACGCCGACGCACGACACGGAACCGGACCTGGACCGGATCGAGCGCGGGATCGAGGCGCCGGCCCGGTCGGCGGAGTCGTACCGCGACGAGATCCTCGACCCGAAGACGTCGGCTGCGCGGATCCAGCAGATCGGCTACGAGGTCTCGAACCTGCGGATGCTGAACGCGCAGGTCGCCAACGAGAACGGCGACATGGAGACGCTCGACAGTCTCGGCCCGCGCATCTACAAGGAGCGCGTCGGGGGTGGCGCGTGAGCTGGCACCTCGAGCACATGGCCGCCCTCGACTTCGAGGCCAGCGACAAAGACGCCGACACCGCCCGCATCGTCACCTGCGCCCTCATCCTCGGCGGCCTCGGCCGCACCCCCGACATCCGCACCTGGCTCCTCAACCCCGGTATCCCGATGGAGCCCGGCGCCATCGCAGTCCACAAGATCACCGACGAGTACGCCGCCGAACACGGCCAGCCCGCAGAGCAGGGCGTCGGCGAGATCGCGAAGGCCATCGCCGAAGTCGTCGCCGCCGGCATCCCGCTGGTTGGCCACAACCTGGGCGGCTACGACCTCAACCTCCTCGACCGCGAGTGCCGCCGCCACCTCGGTGACAGCCTCGAAGGCATCGTCCGCGAGCCGCTGCGGGTGATCGACACGATGGTCCTCGACCGGCAGGTCGCCCCGTTCCGCAAGCGCGTCTCGGAGACGCAGGGCCCGTACCAGATGCGGACCACCGCGGAGACGTACGGACTGCCCTGGGACGAGGAGCAGGCGCACGGCGCCGAGTACGACGCGTTCATGTCAGCGCGGGCCGCGTACCAGATGGGCGTCATCGCGCACACCCCGTACCGGGAGCGCCCCGCGTGGGTGCAGGCGCTGCGCACGAACCGCTTCAACTCGCTGCGGGACCTCACGGTCGAGGAGCTCCACGCGCGGCAGGTCCAGTGGTACTGGGAGGACGCCGTCCGGTACCAGGCCTGGCTGCGCAACGAGGCGAAGGCCAAGGAGAAGTACGACCCGGAGGCCGTGATCCCCGGCGAGTGGCCGCTGCGCCCGGTGCCCGCCCAGCGCGAGGCGGGTGAGGAGTTGTGATCCACGAGATCACCCTCGGCGCCGCCGCCGTCATGGCCGCGCTCGTCGGAGCCACCGGCCTCGCCCGCTGGTGGGTCACCCCGGTCCCGTCCGGCCGGCACCGCGCCAACACCCCGCAGGGAGGCACCCCGTGACCACACTCTTCGACACCACCGAGATCCCGGCCGCACCCGCGGCGGCCGGGCCCCGCCCCCTCCTCATCGCCCTCGACGCCGCGACCATCGTCACAGGCACCGCCGGCGTCGGCTGGACCGACCACGTCCACGCCCCCGCCAAGAACCTCCACGAGCGGTTCGCCCAGCAGCTCGAAGGCTGCGCCACCTTCTACCGCCACGCCGACTACGTCGTCATCGAAGGCGCCGCCTTCAGCAAGAACAACACCGGCGCCGACGCCCTCGCCGCCATGCGCTGGATGATCCGCCAAGACCTGTGGAAGCGCGGCATTCCGTACGCCGTCATCAACCCCCAGTCCCGCAACGTGTACGCCACCGGCAAGACCCGCCCCGTCCCGACCACCGTGCCGCAGAAGGACCGGTACAAGGTCGGCAAGGGCATGATCCGCGACGTCGTGCACGAGCGGTACGGGCTGCTGACAGAGGGCAAGCACCGCTACGACGAGAGCGACGCGTACATGCTTCTCGCTCTCGGCCTTCACTCCTTGGGTCATGTCCTGGCAGAGGTGCCGCAGGAGTGGGCGGAGCAGGCGCTGCGCGGCGTGGAGTGGCACAACCTCTCGGCGGTGACCCGCTGATGCCCACGCCACGCAACGCCACAGACACGGACATCATCGCCATGCTCCGCGACGGCTACAGCAACCTGCGGATCTCCCGCGAACTGCGCTGCGACAAAGTCCGCGTCGCCCGCCTCCGCACCCACCTCGGCCTCCCCCAGGTGGCCATCCAGCCCCTCACCCTCGAACAGAAGTGGGCCAGCAAGACCCGGCCCGTCGACGGCGGCCACCTCGAATGGACCGGCGAACGCGCCAAGGCCACCGGCACCCCGCTCATGCGGTACAAGGAGGCCGGATACAGCCCGGCCGGCATCGCCTTCGAGCAGAAGCACGGCCGCCCGCCCCAGGGCTACGTCAAGGCCGAGTGCGACTACCCGCACTGCGTCGCACCCGACCACGTCAACGATGAGGCCGGACGCCAGCAGGCCCGCCAGAGAGTGCGCGCCGAGCGCGGCCTGGGCGACGTCCCGGCCAGGTGCGTCAGCGGCCACGACCTCGCCGTGCACGCGAAGTTCGAGAGTGACGGCACGGCGTACTGCGGCCTGTGCAAGGCCCTCGACAAGCGGGCCCAGCGCGACCCGTCCATCCCCCGCCCCGCCCGGCGGCGGCTGACCTCGCTGGAGGAGGCGTTCAACCAGCACGCCGAACCGATCGACGGTGGCCACGTCCGTTGGATCGGGTCGACGTCGCACACCACGCCGTCGGTGTGGTTCGGCGGCACGACGTACTCCGCGTACAAGGTCGCTTTCCGTCTGCACCACGGCCGGAATCCGGAGGGCACTGTGACGTCCGGCTGCGACGTCCCGCACTGCGTGGCCGGCGCGCACGTCGAGGACCGGCCGATGCGGGAGCGCCGACAGCAGGAGGAGCGGCAGGAGACGCAACTTGATCGCCTGTACGCCGGGATCTTCGGGAGCGCGGCATGACACGCCTCAACTACAACACCCACGACACCGAACCCGGCCGCGCCTGGCTCACCCAAGCACTCTGCGTCCGGCCCGACATGGCGAAGTACCGCCACCTGTTCTTCCCCCACCCCGGAGAGAAGGCCAAGGCCGAGGCCGCCAAGCAGATCTGCGCCTCATGCCCCGTCCGGATCGCCTGCCTCGAAGACGCGCTCGCCGAGGAAGGCGGACGCGGACACGAGAACCGGCACGGCATCCGAGGCGGGATGGCCCCGCGCGCCCGCCGCAACCGGTACGAGCACCTGCGCCGGATGCGGCAGCAGGAAGAGCAGCGAACCGAGGCGACGACGTGAGCGCCCGGGAGCCGGAGCCGTGCGACGGCCTCACCGGCGAACACGACGGGCCCGTCCGCTTCTACCTCACCGGCTGGAAGTGCACCGCGCACGCGCCCAGGCCGCGGGCCCGCGAACCGCAGCCCGCCGCCAAGACCACCTGACCGGCGGCCTCCCCCTCGGCGCACCCCCCAGCGCCGCGGCCGCCACCCGGGCCCGCCTGCTCCCCCTGAACCAGCGGGCGGGCCCACCCCCACACACCACACCAGCACCACCAACCAGAAAGGCACCACCAGCACATGAGCAGCAACGTCGACAAGACCACCGGCGAGATCGCCGAGCAGCCGCAGGCACCCGTCGCCGCGTTCCTCGCCAGCCACCTCAACGGCCGCACCGACGAAGAGCTGTCCGCCGAGTTCCACCAGCTGCTCGACGCCGTCCGCACCCACGGCAAGAAGGGCTCCCTGACGATCACCATCGTCGTCGACCCGCCCGCCAACGGCGTCGAGTCCGCCCCGATGCCGATCGGCGTCGAGTCCGCGGTGAAGGCCCCGAAGCCCACGCCGGTCAAGAACTTGTACTTCCTCGACGACGACGGCCAGCCCGTCCGTGAGGACCCCCGCCAGATGGCCATCGAGTTCCGCACCGCCCCCGCGAACCAGACCTTCAAGGACGCCTGATCATGACCAACACCGACAACGCACAGGTCATCGTCGACACCGCGCTCCGCTCCGCGCAGCCCGTCGTACTCGACCCCGGCAAAGTCCACGCCTTCAACACCCCCACCGGCGTGAAGACGATCGACCTCACCGGACCCGAGCACACCGGCACCCCGCCCCGCAAGCAAGGCACCACCACCGTCCGCGACGCCGAGTCCTTCCTCGCCTACTGGACCAAGCACCACGACGACAACTCGGAGGTGTACGCCGACAGCGAGCGCCTCACCGTCACCGCCGTCCTCGACGCCCACACCCCCAACGGCGCCCGCTGGTCCGGCCACCGCCTCCACCTCGCCCTGCGCGAGACCACCGCGTGGCAGCAGTGGCGGCGCTGCGACGGCCAGCTGATGAAGCAGGAGGAGTTCGCCGAGTTCCTTGAGGACCACCTCCCCGAGCTGCTGGAGCCGTCGTCCGCCGAGATGCTGGAGATCGCCCAGTCCTTCCAGGCCGCGGTGAAGGTCGACTTCCAGTCCGCGACCCGACTGAGCAGCGGGCAGCGGCAGTTCCAGTTCGTCGAGACCCAGACCACGAAGGCCGGCCAGAAGGGACAGCTGGTCGTCCCCGAGACGTTCGTCATCGGCCTCGTCCCCTTCGAAGGCAGCGAGGGCTACCGGCTCACCGCCCGCCTCCGCCACCGCATCGGCCAGAACGGACTCACCCTCGGCTACAAGCTGGAGCGCCCCGGCGAGATCCGCGACCAGGCGTTCGCCGACGTCGTCAAGGCGATCGGCGAGCAGATCGACAGCCCGGTCATGAACGGCGCACCGGCGTGACCGGGGCCCGGCCGCGGGGCAGCAACAGCATCACCTCGCGCTGCCCCGCGTGCCGGGCACCCCTCCTCGTCCAGTGGGTCGGCCACACCGCAGCCCTCAAAGCCAGCGTGCCGCTCCCACCCCCCGACGAGCCACGCCCCTACCGCGCCGCCCTCGCGGACAGCAGCCCCAACGACCTCGTCTGGTGCCTGCCTCGCCTCCCACACCGGGCCCTGCGACTGCGCTGGACGACCGGCCGGCACCCGCCGGACTGCCCGCACCAGCACCTCACCGCCCACAAGTGCCCGACCCAGCCCCTGTTTTGAGGAGACCGCCCGTGAGCAACGTCCGCCACCTTGCGCCAGACCAGGCGGACCACGACGGCCTCAATCGCACCAGCCCCCACGACGCGGAGGCCGAAGAGTACGTCGTCGGCATCGTCATGCACTCGAAGCAGGCCTACGACGAGTGCGCGCTCCTCATCACCCGCGACGACCTTTACAAGCCCGCCCACCAGCTCATCTGGGACACCGCTGCGGGCCTGCACGCCACCGGCCAGCACTGCCACCCCGCCCTCGTCCGCGCCGAACTCGAGAAGCAGGGCCAGCTCCACCGCGTCGAAGGCGGCGCCCTCGTCTACCGGCTCGGCACCGACACCATCACCCCCGGCATGGCCGCCGCGTTCGCCGAGCGCATCGCCGAGACCGCACGGCAGCGCCGCTACGACGCCCACTCCACCCTCCTCAAGACGGCGATCGACCGGAAGGCAGACGGCGACGAACTCGCCGCCCTCGTCGCCGACTTCCAGCAGGCCGAGACCCTCCGCGAGAACACCGGCCGCGGCCCCTCCCACCTCGTCGCCAGCCTCCTCAACTGGGGCACGTTCTTCGCCACCGACTTCGGCGCGATCCAGCTCCTGCCCGGCAAGCTCATGGGACCGGGCCAGCAGATCACCCTCGTCGGCGACGGCAAGGCCGGCAAGTCCCTGTTCTGCCAGGAGTGGATGTGGCGCATGGCCACCGGCCAGCCCTTCCTCGGCGACGCCCCGCAGGACCCGGTGCGCATCCTCTACCTCGACGCGGAGAACGGTCAGGAGCAGGTCCAGGAACGGTTCCTGTCGTTCGGCGCCGGGCCGCGGAACATGGGCGAACTCCGGTACGCGTCGTTCCCGCCGATCCGCCCCCTCGACACCGCGGGCGGCGGCGCCGACCTCCTCGCCCTGGTGAAAGCCACCGGCGCCGAACTCGTCGTCATCGACACCGTCAGCCGGTTCATCGGCGGCCCCGAGAACGACGCCGACACCTGGCTGTCCCTCTACCGGCACACGCTGCTGCCCCTCAAGCGCGACCGCATCGCGAGTGTGCGCCTCGACCACTTCGGCAAGGACAAGGACCGCGGCGGCCGAGGCTCCTCCGCCAAAACGCAGGACGTCGACCACGTGTGGGAACTCACCGCGCAGGGCGGCGGCACCCTCGCCCTCAAGCGGACCCACACCCGCACCGGCATCGGCCCCGAACAGTTCACCCTGCTCCGCCAGGCGCAGCGCGACGGCGACAACTGGGCCGTCGGCGGCACCCGCCACGTCGTCATGACGTGGGAGACCGAGCCCGGCGAGCCGCACGGCATGGCCGCCATCCCCGGCACCGTCGAGCACATCATCGCCGCCCTCGACCGCGCCGGCCTGCCCAACGACGCGGGCAACCGGGCTGCGCGGGACAAGCTCGCCGAGCTCCGCGTACCGGGCGGTAATAACAAGATCGCTGACGCCATCCGACGCCGCAAAGCACGGTCCGAAATGCCAGGTATCGACGTTTCCCCGGAGCGTTCCCCGACCCCCTCCCAAACAGCGTTCCCGGAAACGTTTCCCGGAACGCACCCCGGAACACACAAAACCCCAGGTCAGACGTTTCCCGGAACGCCCCCGGAAACACCCGGAACGCCCCCCGTTCCCCACGTTCCCCCCTCGAAGAGGGGGAACGGGGAGGGAACCCCGGAACGGCCAGCCTCAGAAGAACCCCTCTGCACCATCTGCACCCGACCCATGACCACCGACTGGGCCAACCGCGGATACGACACCCACCTCGGCTGCGACCCCGCCACCGGCAGCCACCCCGACCGACCCACACACCCCGACACCGACACCGAAACGAGGCACACCGCATGACCACCAACCGCCCCTACACCGACGACGACCTCCGCACCGAAGCAGCCCGACAGCTCTCCGCACACCGCGGCCACCAACACCCCAACGCCACCCTCGCCGCAATGCTCGACGCCCACATCGAAAGCACACGCACCGACACGGGAGACGACGGACTCACGTGGGACGAGGCACTCGAATGCCGCGACCTCAACACGCCGGCCACGGCGATCCACACGCTGATCGAAGGCGCGGCCGACATCTCCGAGTGGGCCATCAACCTCGGCGCCGACGGCCTGATCCCCGACGCCGAGCACGTCGACATCACCCACGCCGATGTGACCGGAGTGCGGATCCACTTCGCGTTCCACCCCGGCATGCCCGAGGAACTGCGAGCCTCCGTGATCGCCGCCGTGCACGAGGACACCGCACCGGACGAAGCCGACGACGAGGAAGAAGACGAACCCGTCGACTCCGACAGCGACGTCTTCGACCTCATCTCCGACATCGCCTCCCGCCTCCGCGACGCCACCGACAGCGGCGAATACCACGCCGTCGGCCTCATCTACGACCTGGCCATGAGCCGCACCACCGTCGCCGAAGCACGCGCCGAACTGGCCGACATCGAGTTCGGCCACGCCTGACCGGCCAGCCCATACCGCCCCACACCAACCCGAGGACCCGGTTCTACCAGGGCCCGCGCGAAAGGAAATCCACATGACCGACCAGACCATCCCGCTCACCGAGCAGCAGCTCGACGAAATCGAGACCCGTGCCGCCCACCTGTACGAGCGCACCGCCACCATCGACCCCAACGCGCATCCCGACTTCGGTCAGCTCACCGACACCGACGTGCCCGCGCTGCTCACCGAGGTCCGCAGGCTCCGCGCCCGCATCACCGAGCTGGAGGGCCCGGCCGTCGAAGCCCGCGCCGCCCTGGCCGCGCTCTGCTACGACCTCGACGACCCCGGCACGGCAGCCCTCGGCGCGCTCTACCTCCTCCAGCAGGCCACCGCCGGTGTGGAAGCGCCGCGAGACGACGCGGCCCTCGCCCTGGCGCAGCACGCATCCGAAGTCCTGCACGAGGTCGCCGACATGGCCGACCCGGAGCCGCCCGAGGTGTCGTTCTTCGGCGGCAACCACGGCACGGCGGTCGCGTCCTGGCTGCGGATGCTCGCCGACCGCCGCCCCGCCGCGTCTGCCGTGTCTGGTGCGGCCGACAGCAGGCCCGCATGACCGGGCGTACCCCGAACGGGCTGACCGTCCTCGACCTGTGCTGCGGCGCCGGCGGATTGTCGTGGGGCTACTGGCTCGCCGGATACGACGTCGTCGGCGTGGACGTCAACCCGATGCCGAATTACCCGTTCGAGTTCCACCAGGCCGACGCGCTGGAGTACCTCGACCGGATCATCACCACCGGCGAAGTCGAGCGGTACGCCCTCGTGCACGCCTCTTGGCCCTGCCAGGCGTTCGCCAACGTCACCCAGTGGCGCGGCGACCAGGCCGACCACGAGGACCTCCTCACCCCGGGCCGGAAGCTGATGGACAAGTCCGGCCGCCCGCGGGTCATCGAGAACGTGCCCGAAGCGCCGCTGCGCCCGGACTACCTGCTGTGCGGCTCGCAGTTCGGCCTGAACGTCCGCCGGCACCGCAGCTTCGAAACCTCGTGGGGCGGTGGCGGTGAGCTGCTCCCGCCGTGCTGGCACCACAAGGGGCTGCTGCCGTTCATGCACAAGGGCGAGCGCGCCTATGCGGACGCGATGGGCTGCACGTGGATGAACAAGACCGAGGCCCGCCAAGCCGTCCCGCCCGCCTACTCCGAGTGGATCGGCCGGCAGTTCCTGGCGCTGCACGCCGACCAGGCGGCCTGACCACCCACGCAGGACCGGCCGCCGGTATCGGAAGTACCGGCGGCCGGCCAGCCCACCCTACGGAGGACCGATGAACCACACCACCAACCCGCAGGCCGCCGAGGAGCTGGCGAAGCACGTCACCCGAGCGATCTTCGCCCTCAAGACCCCGTCGCCCGACGGATCGCAGCACTACCAGTCCGGCTGGGACGACGGCTTGGAGGCTGCGATGGACGCGGCCCGAGACGCGGTGCTGGCCGTCTCGCCGTCTGCTGTCGTGTCCGCCGACCGGGCCACGCTGCTCCGGGAAGCGATCGCCGCACTGCACCAGCCCATCGAGGGCGAGGGTGGCCAGTACTGCGAGACCTGCACCCAGGAGGAGCGGCAGCCGCAGCCGGTCGGCTGGTGGATGCCCTGGCCGTGCCCGACGGTGCAGGCCGTTGACGCCGCGCTGTCCGCGCCCGCCGACGGTCCGAGCCGTGTGGCCGCCGAGGAACAGCCCGCCGAGACGCTCGACTCGCTGCCCGCCTGGCTGTACCAGCGGTTCATGCCAGACGGCGTGGGCTGGGAGAACCTCGACACAGACGACCAGTCGTACTGGGAGCACCAGGCGCGGGCCGTCCGGCGAGCGGTCGAGCGAGGCGGCTTCAAGCCCACCGAGGCGCAGGCCCCGTGCGGCCGGCTCGCCTCCATCCCGAGCCCCTGCTCGGCAGGCGACCACTGCTGCGAGGGCCGGTTCACCGCCGAGGAACTGGCGGCGGCTCAGGCAGACGTGGACGAGTTGAACGCCCTCTTCCCTGACGAGCCGACGGACGAGCGGCCCGCCGTCGGGGAGCAGCCCGACACCCAGACACGAGAGGCCGACCGTGTCGTCGCCTACGTCCCCACCACCCGCACAGAGCTGCACTGCCTGCGCTGCGCCCCGAACCCGGCCGGAGACATCTGGACCCCAGTCACGGCCGAGGAGCTGGAGGACGGCGGGATCTGCACCGCGTGCAGCCGGGACGTCCTGAGCGACGAGGAGACCAGCCGTGGCTGACCCGACCAGCACCCTCACCACCGAGCAGCTCAACGAACTCGCGCCCCTCGCCGCCGTCATCGCCGACAAGGTGTCCACCGTCCCCGTCCGCCACTGCCTCGGCGGCACCGACGACCTCGTCGCCGAACTCACCCTCGCGGTCGCCGTGTACGTCGGCCGCCACGTCCTGCCCGCCGAACTCCTCCAGCTCCGCCACCCACCGATCCCCACCGACACCGGCTGGATCGTCCAGGCGCAGCGAAGGTCCGGCAAGTGGGAGGACTGGGGCCCGGCCTACCCGAACCGAGACGACGCCCGCCGCCTGTACGAGAGCCTCGCCGACGGAAACAGCGGGCCGCTGCGCCTCGTCCGCAAGGTCACGTCATACGTCGCCGAGGCCGAGCACACCCCCGGGGAGCGGCCGTGATCGGGGAGGCCATCGACACCGCGCTCACCCTCGGCTGGTGGCTCCTCGGCTGGACCGTGGTCTTCGGCGTCGTCGGCACCATCGCGCTGCTCACCCTCGCCCTCCTCGGCGGGTGGGCCGCAACCGGCCTGTGGCGCGGCGTCGTCCACCCCTCCTGGGGCTACGGGCGGACGCGAGCCCGGATCTACGCCGCACGCAGAGTTCGCGCCCACACGGGCCACACAGGGCCCTCGACCTACAAGGAAGCCGCATGACCGAGAAGAGCAACCGCCACCCCAGCACCACCCACATCCTCCGGTACTTCGAGTACGACCACCTGCCCGCCAACCTCGCCTGGTTCAGCGCCCCATTCCACGCCCTCGCACACGAGATGGTCGACCACCTCCCCGACGGACCCGAGCTCACCGCCGGACTCCGGAAGCTCCTGGAGGCGAAGGACTGCATGGTCCGGGCCGCGCTCGACGTCCCGCCCCTCCGGCTGGAAGGAGGCGAGCAGCAGTGACCAACCTCGCCATCGCCCGCACCTGCCGCGCCATCGCCGTCCTCGAGCTGGCCGGCGCCGCCTGGCTCGCCGTCACCTCCGCATGGTGGATCGCTGCCCTTGTTGCCTGCATCGCGCCCGGTCTGCTGTGCGTCGACGCGCTCGCCCGACGGGCGCACCACCGGAAGCGGGCCGAGGCGCAGCGCGCGGCGAGGCTGAAGCGTGGCGAGCAGGTCGAGCCGCTCGTGCCGTGCTGCTCGTTCTGGCTCCACTCCGACGGCCAGGTCCACGGCCCCGGCTGCACCCGCCCGGTCTTGCCGCGCCGCGACACCTACCGCCTCGACCCGGCAGCCCGCGCCCAGTTCGAGGCGATCACCGCAGGCTTCGACCACGGGACCGCAGCATGACCAACCAACCCGCACCCCGCCCCATGGTCGGCGTCGGCATGCCCGCCGCCCTCCACCTCGACGCGTTCGGACGCGAGATCGACGCCGCGTTCGGCCACGTCCCCTACCTCGTCGGCACGGCTGCCATCGGCAAGACGTGGCGGGACGTCGACGTCCGGCTGATCCTGCCTGACGACGAGTTCGATGCCCTGTTTCCCCAGGACCGACCGGCCCACGAGGACGGCAGGTGGGGCCTGATCTGCGCCGCGATTAGCGAACTCGCCCGGTTCCGCACAGGTCTGCCGGTCGACTTCCAGATCCAGCGCATGAGCTACGCCAACGACCGCTTCCCCGGGGTGCGCCACGCCCTCGGCCTCCACGACAGGAACGGCCAGTGACCGACCGCCACACCGTCGACAGCATCACCAGCGACGCCCTCGACCAGCTGTACGCCGTCGTCGAGCGGGCCCGCCAAGTCCACAGCGAGGCACGCCGCATCGCCCGAGGCGAGGGCACGTCCTTCGCGCTGTGCTCGATGTGCGACGCCCTCGGCCTGCCCGGCCCGGCAGCGACCGAAGCGACCGGGCCGAGAAGACCACCCGCGTGTTCGCCGCGCTCCACCGATCCGCCGAGCAGGACGTCACCCGCGTCATCGCCCTCTACGAGCGGTGGGTGAAGGCCGGGCCGCCGCCGCTCGGCACGAGCCTGTCCCGCTGGTGGGACCGGCGGCTCGTCGAGCTGCACCACGCGATCCACCCGCCGGAGCAGCAGCCCGGCACCGACCAGACCAAGGAGCAGTGACCGTGCCCACCTTCATCCTCGGCGTCATCCTCGGCGCCGTCTCCGGAGGCGTCACCTACGGCCTCACTGCGGACGGCCAGCTCGCCGGGATCGTCGGCGTTATCGCCACCGTCCTCACGTGGCTCGGCATCGCCAGCCTGATCTCCGCCGACGACTGAGCAACGACGAAGGGGCGCGCCCACTCGACCTCCCCAGGCCAGGCACGCCCCATCCGGTGCGATCACCGTACCGCCCCACCGCACCACGGGAGTCACGATGACCACCGCCGCCACGAACCTTCGCACCGTCGCCCTGCATTGGGCGGACCTCCACGAAGCCGTAGGCCAGCCCACCCAACTCGGCGCGTTCGGCCTCGGCCTCCGCGGCTACCTCGCCCGCCTCGAAGATGCCGACCGCGCCGAGTTCAACTACGACCGCGCCCACGCCGCCCACCTCCGCAGCCAGGAACGCGACCCGATCCAGATCGGCGTCCGCCCCGTCCCCGTCCGACTCCACATCCTCGACACCATGCGTGCCGTCGAGGCCTCCCTCCACGGAACCGCCGACCAGATCGCCGCCGACGTACAGCGCGCGCCCATGCCGTTCGCCCCCAGCAACTGGCCGGCCGCCGACCGGGAACGCCGCAACCAACTCGCACGCGCCGACGCGGCGGACCCGCGCCGCTGGAGGTGGACCGGCCGCCGCCGCTCCGCCTCGTACACCGCGCTGTGGCTGCTGGCCCGGATCGAGGGGAAGGGCGGCCCGTTCCGCGCGTTGACGGTGGTGCAGCTGGAGCAGATCGGTGTGGTCGCGGCCGGCGCCGCCGAGCGAGTCGAGCGGGCGCTGGACATTGCGGCGCAGCGGCGGACGCTGGAGCAGCGGCACGGCTGTGGTGGGGCGATCGACGTCCACGGCGGGGAGGGCCGGCCGCCGCTCGCGCACTGCACGGGGTGCGGGGTGGTCTGGGCTGAGGGAGTGATCGCAGCGTAGGGCTGGGGCGCGGTGTCAGTGCCGCGCCCTAGACTTCTTGCAGGCGCGGGGCCCAGAACTCCTCAGTGGGAGGCACGGCCCTATGCGCGCCCTTCGCATCACTCTCTACGGTGGTCCGCTCGACGGACTCAGCTGGGACCAAGCTGCCCCGGCCTCAGCGGGAGGACGCGTCAGTCGGCCGCTGGACCACGATCCGGGCGCTGTTGCCCACTACCTCCTGCGCGGCATGAGCCTGCAAGGCGACTGCCTCAGGATGGACTACGCCTACGAGGAGACCGTGCGGCCGTGAGCAGCACGCGGCCCGCCGTCCCCGTGAGGATCGGCGGGCCGTCGATGGGCGCCCCCCATCATGGTGCAGACCGACCGTACGCCCAGGCCCTGCCCGCGAGCTACCCCTCGGTCGGACGCGTGGCATGCAGCGACCGCACCAGCTCATCCATCCGACGCCTCCGTCTTCGGCCGGTTCTTCCCCGAGCCCGAGTAGCCCTTCACGATGTCCTGCACCGTGCTGAAGCTGATGTTCAACTCTGCACCGACCGTGCGCAGCGACGCACCCGGCCGCGCGAGCAGCTCACTCACGGCCGCCTGCCGCGCCTCCTTCAGCGCCTTGTTCTGCCCCGGCAGAGCCTTCAGCACCTCGCCGAGGGCTCGCGCTCTCTCGGTCGGGTCGGCGATCGCCTTGACAGCGTCGATGGCATCGAACACCCGCTGCGCCTCCTCGGTCACACCCGGCCCCTTCTCCTTGGGCGGGCCACTGGCCAAAGTGTAGGGGGTTCCCCTACAGTGCTGGAAGTGGCACCGCGCTACTGATGCAAAACGGCCCCGTCCCGCTGAGTTGGCGCTCCGGGACGGGGCCAGGCCCACCTCAACCATCACGAAAAGGCAGGCCCTCATGGCCAACCGTACCGACCAGCCCCCCAAGCAGCCCAGCCCCTTCGCCGGCCTCCCGCCCGGCACCGTCGTCAACTTCGACAACTACGGCACCGTCTGGGGAACCGACACCGTCCCGGCCACCGAGGCGTTGATCGCCGTGGAACGCGCCACCGGCGGCGGCGTCGAGGAGTGGGAGACCACCGACCGCGACGGCCAGCCGCTCCGCGTGGTCCGCCTCGCCGACCCCACGTTCCTCGACACCATCTGCGTCTTCGCCAGCGCGAGCCGTCCGGCGGTGACCGCATGAGCGAGCAGACCCCGAGCCCCCACCACGACGACGCGAACGCCACCCCGGAACAGCTCCTCGCCCGCGCCGCCGACGACTACGCCACGCAGCAAGGCGTCACCCGCGAGCAGCAGGCGCAAGGCGGGCCCGGCGAGCGGCAAGGCGTCCTCCCAGGACGGTGCATCTGATGGCCTGGCGCCGCACCCGCGAGCAGTCCACCCGCGCCTACCCGGCCGCAGGAACCAGCGTCACCGGGTCGGTCGGGCGGTTCTTCCGCTCCAAGACCAGCGGAGCCCGCCGCGCCGGAGCCGCAGCCGACGCCTGGGAGCAGCGCGACCGCGAGAACGAGCGCCGCCGCCGCGGCCTCTACGCCCCCTGACCCACCCCCAGATCGGCCGGCCTCCCGCGATTCCGTTCCCCCACGGCCGCGGGAGGCCGGTCCCATGCCGCTCCCGGAGGAGCACCGTGAAGACCCGCAGCATCGAGCGGACCCGCCTCGTACCCCACACCGTCGACGGCGTCACCGAGATGGTCCTCGACACCGAGACCATCGAGGTCCCTGCCCCGCCCCGCGACTGGGACCAGATCGTCCGCACCGCCGTCACCATCGGCGCCACCCTCCTCGTCACCGTCGCCCTCGTCTGGAGCACCAGCGCGATCGGCGGACTCCTCGCCATGTCCGTCGTCGCGGTCATCGCCTACGCGGCCGGCGTCGCCTTCGACCTCACATGGATCATGTGCATGGCCGTCGAGTGGCTGCTGCGCTCCGACCCTGAGCGCGCCAAGGCCCCCCGCAGAGCCGGGCGCTGGGCCCTCGCCGTGTCCATGGCCGCAGTCTTTGCGCACGGCTACGTCTTCGACCAGATGGTCGTCGGCGCGGTCGGCGCGGCCGTGTCCGCGCTCGCCAAGGGCGGCTGGACCATCGCCATGCGTGTGCACGCCCGACCCCTCGACTCGCGGACGCAGCAGTGGGTGGCGAAGCGGCGCGCAGCCCTCGACGGGAAGCTCGCGATGATCCCGATCCAGCGGGAGTTGCAGCGCGGCGAGGCCGTCCTCGACGCCGAGCGGCGCTCCCTGACCAGCGATCCGGACCGCGGATCCGCGGATCCGGACTGCGGATCCGATCCGCAGTCCGGATCCGCCAGCCCGCTCCCGACCCTCGCCGGGCCGATGACCGTGAAGGACGCGGTCCGGACTGCCCGGGATTCCGGGATCACCGATCCGGACGCGGTCCTGCGGTACGTCCACAAGGTCGCCGACGCCAACGCCCGCCCGGACACCGTCGGCCGCTACCTCCGGAGCGCGTGATGGGCCTCCTCTGGCCGACGGCTGCGGTCCTCGCCGCCGTCGGCCTCCACGCGATAGCCCCCCGCCGCGCCCCACTCGCCTACCTCGGCCCCGCCGCCTGCACCGTCATCCTCCTCACACTCCCCATCGCCTACATCGCCACGATCTGGAGCCACTGAAATGCCGTACATGGCCATCAACCTCGGGGGAGTCGCCCTCGGCGTCGGCATCGACCTGCTGTTCCTGATGCGCTGGTGGATGAAGGAGAAACGCCGGTGGGGCGCCATCGTGCCGTACGTCCTCGCCAAGCTGTACGGGATGCTCGCCGCCCTCGCCGCCCTCGGCGCGTTCTCCCTCCTCGGCGGCGTCACCTGGCTCGCCCTGTGGGCAGGCAACGTCATCGGCTACGGCGCGCTCGTCTACGGCATCGGCGGCAACGCCCCCGACGTCACCCGCGCGCACCAGCTGGTCCTCACCGACGGCGGCTACGTCATCGTGTTCCTGCTGACGGTCGTGCTGATCGCTCTGCTGAAGTGGGGGCCGCAGCAGTCCAAGTCGAAGATCCTGCTCGGCGCGCTGGCCGGGATCCTCGTGGCTCTGTCCGGGAACGTGGCCGGCGTGGCTGCGATCCCGCTCGGCTCGGGCGTGAACCTGGCCGGGACCGGCTTCACGGGGGTGTTCGGGTGAGCACCGAGGAGGCCGGCGGGACCGATCCGGAGGAGGCGGGGGAGCCGGGCGGGATGAGCGAGCGGACAGCGAAGGCCGTCCTCGTCCTGCTCGGCGCCGTGTGGGGGATCGTCGCCGTGTGGCCCGAGATCGCCTACGTGATCGTCGGGATCATCGGGACCTGCGTCTGGCAGAAGACCCGCGGGTGGATCCGGGACCGCCGCGACCCCGACGAGGGCGCAGCTGTCGAGAGGGAGCAGCCGGACGTTGGCGCCGCCCTCCGCCGTCTCATCGGTGACGACAAGGGAGTCCTCCTCACCCGCCTCCGCGACGACCTGAAGCTCTCCGACACCAAGGTCGTGAAGGCGCTCCTCGAGGAGGCGGGCATCCCCTGGAAGGCCAGCCGCACGCGAGAGGGGAACGGGCCGGCCGTACGTAAGGAGGCCATCCCGGCCGCCCCCTCTCCCTCTCCCGCCGACCCGCATGGAGTCGGTTGTTGTTGCAGGTCAGGCGACAACGACAACGGCAACAACGGTGGAGGGGAGGAGGGTGGGAAGGGGGTGCGGGTCCAGCGCACCAACGGGGGCCTGATCATCTACGATCTGTCCGACGAGCACCGCCACCAGCCCGTGAAGTAGACCTCCGTACCAGCCCGGCCCCGCCGCACCACTCCCCCGGCGGGGCCTTCGTGCGCCACCATGAGGGCATGCCTGCTGCGCTGCGCTTCACCGGGGAAGACAAAGACCTCACGTTGGACGAGCTCGCCGAGTTCGTCGAGAACGCACGGAAGGTCGGCGCGCCCGGCTCGAATCCCGTGCGTGCTGAGCTGTCGACGAGCGGGAAGATCAAGCAGGTTGAGGTTGCCGTAGGTGAGGACGACGACTGACTCGGCCTGACACACTGTGGGCTACGCGCCGGGACCGCTCGGCAACACGAAGGCCCGGCCGTTCACCCCTGTGACGGCCGGGCCTTCGCGCGAGAGGATCACCCCATGAAGTTCTGGCGCCGCCGTCCAGCCCCAGCGCCCGCACAGCCGCGCGCGAACCCCACCCGGATCGCCGTCCTCGAACACGACCTCCTCGGCATCCCGCCCGAGCCCGGAACCGCAGCCGCCTTGGTCGTCGCCATGCGGATGACCGGTACCTGCCTCGAGCATGACCCGGCCGACGTGACCGGGTTCGGGGACGCCCGGTCCAGTGGCGTGTGTGTCCGCTGCGGCGTGCGCATGGTGCTGGACGAGGATGGCGAGTGGATCGCCGCCCGGGCGTGAACCTCAACCTTGCTTGACGTTTCAGCCGATCATGCCCCACACTGACCCGCAGATCTGGCGTGCCCGGAAACGATCAACGCGGATACGGCATGATGCCCCCTCACAGCACCACGTTCCAGGGGGGAACATGCGAAACCGCCACATCGCCGCCGCCATCACCATCACCGCCCTCGCGCTCACCGGCTGCACCAGCACCGACACCAGCGACGACGCGAAGCCGACCAAGAAGGCCCCCGCGGCCAAGACGCCCGCGTACAAAATCGTCGAGCAGGAGACCAGCGGCAACACCCGCCAGGTCGTCGTCGAAGTCGACAGCCTCACCGGCCTGAAAGACGTGTTCACCGCCGTCACGAAGAAGCTCACCGCCGAGGCCGGCTACTTCATCGACATCAACTGCTCCAGCGGCGGCACCGCCAGCGTCGACAACCGGCTCGCCAACGGCAAGCTCGCCCGCGGCAACATGGGCGCGGCCGCGACCGGCCTCGACGAGGACGGCAGCGAGTTCTCCACCAACGCGGGCCGCACCTGCCCCGACAAGGGCTGACCCCCAGCGCCCACACAGACTGGCCCGGCCGTAACCCATGGCGGCCGGGCCTTCGCACGCCCAGAAGGAGGCGGCCATGCCCACTCCGCCCAGGAAGAACGGGCTGCGCCACAGCCAGCGCGCCGTCACCCAAGAGGACTACGACGCAGTCCGCCGCCTCCACGCGCAAGGCATGGGCCGCAACGAGATCGCTCGGACCATCAACCGCGGCACCCGCACCGTGTCCGTCCTCGCCGCAGAGATGAACCTCGTCTTCGAGATCACGGTGACCGAGGAAGCCACCCGGCACCGCGTCGCTCAACTCGCCGAACGCCGCGCCATCCTCGCCGAGGCCCTCCAGGACGACGCGGAGCGACTCACCGAGCAGCTGTGGCAGCCCGCGAAGGTGTTCCGGATCGGCGGCGCCGCGAACAAGTACGTCGAGCGCGAACTCGACGAGCCCCCGGCCGACGCGAAGCGAGACCTCCTGGCCGCGGCCAGCATCGCGATCGAGAAGTCGCTGAAGCTCGTCCCGCCGGAGCGCGAGGACCTGGAGGGCCTGGCGGCCGTGGACCAGTGGCTGAGGGGGATGATGCCCGGCGAGTGAGAGGGGTGGACGATGTTCACTGCTCTCTCTGGCAAGGCGCTGCGGGCAACCCAGCTAGCGGCCGCGCGCGGGAACCTGTGGGAGGGCGCGGTCCGGTCGGGCAAGACGATCGGGAGCATCTTCGTGTGGCTGAAGTACATCCGCACGGGCCCGCCCGGCGCGCTCCTCATGGTCGGAAAAACGGAGCGCACTCTGAAGCGGAACATCATCGACGTCATCGAGCAGATGGTGGGCAAACGCCGGTGCGTGTACCGGGCGGGCGCGGGTGAGGTCGTCATCTTCGGCCGCACGATCTACGTGGCCGGCGCGAACGATGAGAAGGCCGTCGACAAGATCAAGGGCCTCACTCTGGCGGGCGCGTACTGCGACGAGGTGACGACGTACCCGCAGTCGTTCTTCCAGATGCTGGAGACCCGCCTGTCGGTGGAGGGCGCACAGTGGTTCGGCACGACGAACCCCGAGGGCCCCAACCACTGGCTGAAGAAGCAGATCCTCGACCGGGCGCGGCTCCACGTGCGGCGCGACGGCACGCTCGTCGAGTCCCAGGACCCCAGCGCGCTGGACGTCGCCCGCTTCAGTTTCATCCTCGACGACAACCCGTCCCTGCCCACCGCCTACGTTGACGCGCTGAAGCGGTCGCACCAGGGCTTGTTCTTCCGCCGGTACATCCTCGGCGAGTGGTGCCTCGCGGAAGGCGTCATCTACGACGCGTTCGACGAGGCCCGCCACATCATCGACATCGTCCCGGAGATCTCCCGCTGGATGGCGGTCGGCATCGACTACGGCACGGTCAACCCGTTCGCGGCGCTGCTGATCGGGGTGGGCGCCGACTCGCGGCTGTACGTCGCGTCGGAGTACCGGCACGACTCGCGGGTCGCGCGCCGGCAGCTGACGGACGCGCAGTACTCCGTGGGCGTGCGCCAGTGGCTGGCGTCCTACGAGCATCGCGGGTCGAAGGGCGTGTCCCCGTCGTGGCTGTACGTCGACCCGAGCGCTGCGAGCTTCATGACGCAGTTGTGGTCGGACGGGGTGCTCGGCGTGACGCAGGCGGACAACGAGGTGAAGGACGGCATCCGGTCGGTGTCGACGGCGTTCGGCGCGAACTTGCTGTCGATCCACCGCTCCTGCTCCGGCCTGCTGGAGGAGCTTCCGGCGTATGTGTGGGACGAGAAGGCCTCGTTGAAGGGCATCGACCAGCCGCTGAAGGTCAACGACCACAGCGTGGACGGTCTGCGGTACGGGCTGCACAGCTCGGTGAACGAGTGGCGGCACCTGCTGCCCGCAACATCCCTGGAGGTGGCTGCCTGATGGCTGCGACGGCATCGATTCCCGTGTACCTGAGCATCGGCGCTGGCTCCGCCATGGAGATCGGGGCGATCGAGCTGACGGCGGACGCGGCAGGCACGATCACGCTCACCACGCTGGACGTTGCCGCAGCCCTGCGGGAAACGGCGGACGCCATGGAAGCAGCAGCAGCGAAGGAGGCGGACGGTGGCACTCCCTGAGAAGAACACCGCCTGGCCGCCGATCCACCCCGCGATCCGCTCCGACATGGACGACTGGTCCGCCTGGTTCTCCGCCAACCCCGACCGGCTCGCCTACCGCTACCGCAACCGCGGCACCCGCTCCTACGCCACCGGCCAGGCCGGACAACTCCAGAACCGGCCGAGCCAGTACCGCGGCGGCCTCGTCGGCACCGTGGCCCGCTGGTTCTGGGGCCAGCCCACCCCCCTCGGCGAGCAGCGCGCCAACCTCCACATGCCGCTCGCCCGCGACATCGCCCGCACATCCTCGGACCTGCTGTACTCCGAGCCCCCGGCCCTGAAGGCCAAGGCGAAGGCCACGCAGAAGCGTCTTGAGGACCTCATGGACCTCGGGATGAAGCGCACCCTCATCGCGTCCGGGGAGACCACGGCGGCCCTCGGCGGCTCGTACCTGCGGATCGTGTGGGACGAAGATGTCCAGCCCGGCCCGTGGATCAGCCTGGTCCACGCCGACGGCGCCGCACCCGAGTTCGCCCACGGCGACAAGCTGCGCGCCGTCACGTTCTGGACCGTCATCGCCTGCGAAGGGCAGCGCGTCGTCCGCCACCTCGAGCGGCACGAGCCCGGCATCATCCTGCACGGCGTGTACGACGGCACCGAGGACAACCTCGGCAAGCCGCGCGACCTCACCGAGTTCGCAGCCACGAAGCACTTCCTGCCCTACCGCGAACTGCCCATCGGCAAGCGGCTCGCCGTGTCTTACCTGCCGAACACGATGTTCGCCCCGGACTGGCGGGACATCCCCGGCGGCGCCGGCCTCGGCACCTCGGACTACCAGGGCGCGGAGACATTCCTGTCGGCGATCGACGAGACGTACACGTCGTGGATGCGGGACATCCGCCTCGCCAAGTCGCGGATCATCGTTCCGGCGCAGTTCCTGTCGGTCACGGGGCCCGGCATGGGCGGCGTGTGGGATGACCGTGAAGCGTTCTCGCTGCTGAACGTGCCGCCGAACTCCGAACAGGGCATCACGCTGAACCAGTTCGCGATCCGCCACGAGGAGCACCGGGCCACGGTCGAGGACCTCGTGGGCAAGGTAATCCGCAACGCGGGCTACAGCGGGAACACCTTCGGGGACGACTCCTCAGGGAGTGCGGTCACGGCGACGGAGATCAAGGCCCGCACCGCGAGGTCGATGTCGACGCGGGCGCGAAAGTCCGAGCTGGCCGCGACGGCGATCGCGGACATCGTGGAGGTCCTCCTCATGCTGGAGGCGTCGGCCATGTTCCCGGGCGTCACGGCCGTCGACGTCGAGCGGCCCGACGTGGTGTTCCAGGACAGCGTGCAGGACGACATCAAGACGCTCGCCGAGACCGCGAACGCGCTGCGGCAGGCCGAGGCCGCGTCCACTGAGGCGCTGGTCGAGCTGGTGCACCCGGACTGGGACGAGAAGGACCAGAAGGCGGAGGTGGACCGGATCCTGAAGGAGACCGGCCGTCTCGTTGAGGACCCGCTGACACTCGGCGCGGACCGGCCTGTCTTCGACGAGCAGGACGACGAGGAGCAGCCGGCCGACGACGCCGAGTCGGAGGACGCCAGCACCGAGGAGTAGCGGGGAGGCGTCATGCCGGTCAGCCCCGACATGGCCGAGGACCTCGCGTCCGCCGTGTCCACGTTGTACGAGGCGGCCGAACTCGCCCTGATCGAGCGGGTGACGAAAGCGCTCGCTGAGGGCCTCGACTCCCCGCTGTGGACGGCGCTCAAGTTGCAGTCCATCGGCCAGGTCCGCACGGCGATCGAGGACATCATCGCCGCCCTCCAGTCCAACGCGACCGGCGCCATCCACAGCGCGGTCGCCGAGGCATACAACCGCGGTACACAGGCGGCCGTCGTCGAACTCGGCGCCGTCGCCCCGACCGTGGCAGCGATCCCCGCGGGCACACGAGCTGTGGACCGGCTCGCTGCCGCGCTGGTGCAGGAGACGAGCGCCACGCACACGCGGATCCTCCGCACGGGGATGGACGTGTACCGGCATACCGTCGCCGAGGCCACATCCGCCCCACTGCTGGGCACATCGACACGGCGTGAGGCGGCGGAGCGGTCCCTGGCTCGGTTCGCGGACCGCGGGGTGACGGGCTTCGTGGACCGGGCCGGCCGCGCCTGGAACCTCACCTCTTACACGGAGATGGCCACCCGCTCCGCACTCGGCCGGGCCGCAGTGCAGGCGCACACCGACCAGCTCGCCTCCGTCGGCGTGGACCTGGTGCGGGTATCGGACGCGCCGGAGGAGTGCGAGCGCTGCCGCCCGTGGGAGGGCAAGGTCCTACGGCGTGAAGGCGCGGAGGGCGCGGGCACGGTCGAGGTGGAGCACGCGACGGAGGACGGCGAGATGGTCACCGTCCGGGTGGCTGGGTCGCTTCCGGAGGCGCGGGCGGCAGGGCTGATGCATCCGAACTGCCGACACTCGATCTCGATCTACCTGCCGGGCGTGACGCAGCCTGCACCGCCGAAGGCCGACCGGACGCGGGCGACGTACGAGCAGTCGCAGCAGCAGCGCTATCTCGAGCGGCAGGTCCGCGCGTGGAAACGCAAGGCGGCCGGGGCGATCGACGACGACAAGAAGGCGAAGGCGAACGCCAAGGTGCGCGCCTACCAGGGCCGTATCCGCACGCTGACCGCGGAGACCGGCCTGCCGCGCAAGAGCCACCGCGAACAGATCGGCTCTGGCGCGGCGCGCTGACTACTGGTCGGACTGTGGCGTGTTGTCGCGGTCCCACTCTTGCAGCTCGGTTGCGGTGCATGAGGGGCAGAAGGGCTTGCCTCTGCGGGGAGGCAGTGAACGCCCCCAGGCCGGTATCTCGGTGACGGTGCGAACCAGCGGTCCCTGACAGCGGCGGCAGGCGCCTGGGGCGTTCTCTCGGTGCGTCATGCCTCGACGGTAATCCCGGCCGCTGACAACTCCGGCCCAACGACTTCCGACGGCCGCACGGCGCGTCGGGCAACCCGAAACGGGAGTAGATCACCATGCAGGTCCCTTTCACGCGCTCGCACTTCCAGCACCCTCTGGCGACGCACTCCGCTCTGGACGTACTGGGCTACCGCCGCAACGGCGCGCCGATCTACGCCATCGCGGGTGGCAACGGCGAGGGCGAAGGCGGCTCCGAGTCCGGCGGACAGTCCGGATCCGGTGAGTCCGGCCAGTCCGGACAGGGCGGATCCGAAGGCGGCGGCACAGCCGCTGGCCAGGGCGGACAGCAGTCCGGACAGGAATCCGGCGAGTCCGGATCCGGCAAGGAAGAGGACTGGAAGGCGCACGCCCGCAAGTGGGAAGAGCGCGCCAAGGAGAACAAGGCCGAAGCCGAGAAGGGCAAGGCAGCGGCCGCCGAGCTGGAGAAGCTCCGCAAGGAGAGGCTCACCGATCAGGAAAAGGCCGTCGAGGAAGCCGAGAAGGCAGGCCGCACGGCCGCCGAGCAGGAATCCGCGAAGGTCATCGAGACCAAGGACGCGACGATCCGCGACCTCACGGCGCAGCTCGCCGTGTACGGCCGGGCCGAGAAGCAGGGCGTCAAGGTTGCCCCGCTCCTCAACAGCCGCTCCTTCTACGAGGCGCTCGGCAAGCTCGACCCGTCGTCCAGCGGATTCGGCGGCAAGGTCGACGACCTGATCAAGGCCGAGCTGAAGGCCAACCCCGGCATCGCCACCCAGACCGCTGGCAAGTCCGGCGGGGACCTGTCCGGCGGCACCGGCGAAGGCGCCGCCAAGAAGCGCACCGGATCGCTCGCAGGGGCGATCGCGAACGCTTACCAGACCTGACCATCAGGGAGAACCCCATGCCCGTGACGCTCGCTCAGGCGCAGCTCAACACCCAGGCGGACATCGACTTCGCCGTCATCGACAACCTCCGCCGCAACTCGTGGCTGCTGAACAACTTCGTCTGGGACGACACCGTCACCCCGGGTACGGGCGGCGGCTCCCTCACCTACGGTTACACCCGGCTCCTCGCCCCGAGCCTGGCGGCGTTCCGCCGGTTCAACGAGGAATACATCCCGAACACCGCCACCCGTGAGCGCAAGAGCGTGGAGCTCCACCCGCTCGGCGGTGCGTTCACCGTCGACCGCAAGCTGGCCCGTCTCGGCCCGGCCGCGTCGAACGAGATCAGCTTCCAGCTCGCGCAGAAGCTCACCTCGGTCCGCACCCGCTTCCAGCAGGAGCTGATCCTCGGCGACACCGCGGTCGACGATGCCGGCTTCGACGGTCTCGACAAAGCGCTCACCGGGCAGTCGACGGAGTACCTGCCGCTCAACGAGGGCGTCACGACCGGCTACCTCAACTGGAGCCCGGCTGCGGTCACGTCCGAGGACCTCGCCATGAGCGCCTTCGACGCGTTCGATGACTTCCTCTCCCGGATCATGGGCTCGCAGACCGGCTCCGGTGACACCGGCGCCGACGGGTCCGTCCCGTCCGGCGTGAAGGCGATCCTGGGCAACACCACGAGCATCGCCCGCATCAAGTCCCTGGCCCGGCGCGCCTCGCAGTTCACCAGCGAGCGCAACGACCTCGGCATGCAGATCGACCGGTACGGCGACTGGGTCCTCGTCGACCTCGGCGACCGCGCCGACGGCTCCGCCCCGATCGTCCCGATCCGCTCTGCGGACACCGACGGCGGCGGCGCGGGCGGCACCATCACCGGCCTGACCGACATCTACGCGGTGTCGTTGGGTCTGGACGCGTTCCACGGGGCGTCGATGGCGGGCACCCCGCTCGTCGAGACCTACCTGCCCGACTTCTCCCAGCCCGGCGCCGTCAAGTCCGGCGAGGTCGAGATGGGCCCGGTCGCGGCCGTCCTCCGCAACACCAAGAGCTGCGGCGTGCTCCGCAACGTGAAGGTCCGGTGACCACCATGACGAACAGCTACAGGGTCGAAGCCCCCGTCCGCTCCTACAGCGGCGACTCCGTCGGCGTCCAGTTCACCAAGGGCACCGGCTACGTCAACGACGCCTCGAAGGAGGGCAGGGCGGCCATCGAGTACTTCCGCCGCCAGGGCTACGCGCTCCTGCCCATCGAGGACGGCGAGGAAGTGCCTGCCTCGACCGGCCCGGCCTCCCCGGAGGACGCGATGACCAACCTCGGCCACGGCTCCGCGCCGTCGGTCGGACTCGGCATCGGCATCCCGGACGAGCAGCCGCCCGTCACCGCGACCGCGGCCCCCGAGTACGACCCGTCCAAGTACAACCAGGACGACGTCCTCGCCTACCTCGACCGCACCGACGACGCCGCCGAACGCCAGCGCGTCATCGACGCCGAGGCCGACGGCAAGAAGCGCAAGGCCATCCTCGCCCGCGGCGAGCAGAACCAGGAGGACCAGAAGTGACACTCCTCGGCACCTTCCGCGGGAACCCCCGCAACGACCTCGGCTGGCTCAACTCCGCCGGCCGCCCCGACCCGGACGTCACCTTCCACAGGGCCAACCTCCCCCGCGTGGGCCTGGACGACGTGGCCACCGCAGCAACCGGCGTGATGTGCTCGGTCCCGCTGTACCTGGCGGACGGCGACACCATCACGAACCTCACGTTCATCAGCGGCGGCACCGCGGCCGGCACCCCGACGAACTACTTCTTCGCCCTGTACTCGGGCGCGGGGGCACTGCTCGCGCAGTCGGCGGACCAGCTGACCGCGGCGTGGGCGGCGGACACGGCAAAGACGCTTGCCCTGTCGACCGCGCAGAAGATCACCAAGTCGGGGATCTACTACGCGGCGATCTCCGTCACCGCGACGACCGTCCCGACTCTCGTCGGCACGATCGGCGCGAAGCCGGTCCTGACCGGCGAGGGCAACCTCGCGCAGACGTCCGGCAGCTCGCTGACCGGAACGGCCCCGGCGACGATCGCGACCCCGGCGTTCAAGCGCCAGGTCCCGCTCGTCATCGCGACCTGACCAGAAAGGGTGACATCGGATGCCACTCAACAGCGCGCTCGCCATGTCGGCGAGCGGCAACCTCTCCACCGCCCTCGACCTGGGCACGGTGAGCTTCCCGATGAGCCTGTCCAGCTCGGTGCAGCTCGGCACGGGCACCGCGGCGGGCAAGGCGGACAAGGCGTGGTCGGACAGGCGGACGCTGGCCGCGTCGGGGACCGAGGATCTCGACCTGGCGGGTGTCCTGCTGGACGCTTTCGGGTCGGCGATCACTTTCGCCCGGGTCAAGGGGCTGATCATCAAGGCGGCGGCCGCGAACACCAACAGCGTGGTCGTGGGCGCGGCTTCCTCGAACCCCTGGGCGACGCTCCTGAACAGCACCGGCACCATCACGCTCCGGCCGGGCGCATCGTTCTGCGCCATCGCGGGAGCGGCGGACGCTACGACGTACGCGGTGACGGCCTCCACGGGCGACCTGTTGAAGGTCGCGAACTCCGGTGCGGGCACGTCGGTGACGTACGACATCCTGATCATCGGCGCGTCTGCGTAGCCGACCATCCGCGGTGAGGGGGCCTCTCGGGGCCCCCTTCCGCATGCCTGAAGGGACCGACGGTGGCCAACATCGTCTTCAACATCGCCTTGGGCCGGTTGGCGTACTACACGTCCCTGCCCGCCACCAACGACGCGCTGATCATGGTGCCCATCGAGACGTCCGGCATCGTCGCCGACTCGGTCATGCGCGACTACGACGACCTCGCCACGCTCCTCGCGGGCGCGTCCAACGAACAGACCACCATGGGCCGCAAGACGCTCGCGTCCGTCACCTCCGCGGTCGACGACACCAACGACCGCTGGAACATGGACGCCGCCGACGTCACCTGGACCGCAGCCTCCGGGAACGCGATCTCGGCGGTGGTCATCTGCTACGACCCGGACACCACCGGCGGCACCGACGCAGACCTGGTCCCGCTGACCAAGCACGACGTGACGATGACGCCGGACGGCAGCGACTTCACGCTGACCATCAGCGACTTCGCGCGCGCCAGCTCGGCAGCCTGACCCCTGGGGAGGCCGGCATGGCGCGGATGTGGACGTGCGGCTTCGAGCTCCAGTCGACGTCGCTGGAGTTCGGCGTCAACTCAGGCGCCGTCGTCACTGGCTCGCCGTCAATCTCCACCACCGTGCACCGCGCCGGCGCGGCCTCCCTCCGGTCCAACCCGACCAGCGCGACGGCTTTCGTCGAGCACCAGCTCACGTCCGGCGTGGTCATGCGGACCTTCCACCGGCTGTACCTCCGCGTCGACACCCTCCCCAACACGGCAACGAACATCTATGGGATCGGACAGAGCGGGTACTTCCCGGCCCTGCTGCGGCTCCAGACCGATGGCACGCTGGTGCTGCGGGACGGTTTCACGGAGACCACTCTCACCGGGACCTCGTCGGCGCTCACCACCGGCGTGTGGCACCGCATCGAGCTGGACTACAACGACGTCGATAACGGCGGCGTCATCGCCTCCGGGATCGCCGCGTTCAAGGGCTACCTGAACGGCACGCTGTTCGCGGACACGCTGTGCTCGAACATCACCGGGTTCAGCCGCATCCGCATGGGCGTGCAGTTCGCGGCGACGACGGACATCTACATCGACGACGTAGCCGTCAACGACACCACGGGCAGCGTCCAGACCGGTCTCCCGGGCGCGGGCTCGGTCGTGCACCTGCGGCCCAACGCGGCAGGCGACAACAACGGCTTCGCGACGGTCGTCGGCGGCACCGCGGGCGCGAGCAACAACTACACGCGCATCAACGAGATCACCCCGAACGACGCGACGTCGTACAACGCGACCACGGCAACCGGCACCACGACCATCGACGACGTCAACATCGACTCGGCGGCCTCCGCCGGGATCAGCTCGGGCGACGGCATCACCCTCGTCCAGGTCGGCGGCCGGGTCGGCTCCAACGCGGCGACCGCGGCCTCCATCGTGTACCGGATCAAGGGCCAGGCATCCGGCACGACCAGCGAGTCCGCGTCGGTGTCGGTCGCAGTGAACGGCTGGTCCACCCACAAGGTGGGCAGCCCGTTCCCGTACCAGCTGACCGCGTACACCAACCCCCAGACCTCCACCGCATGGACTGCGGCCACCCTCGACACGGCACAGATCGGCTACCGCGGCAACGTCTCCCAGACCACGGCCCGCCGCGTCTCCACGCTGTGGGCGCTGGTCGAGTTCGTACCCGCGAGCAGCGCAGCCCTGACGCTCGCCTCCGAGACCGACACCGGGCAGGCCCTCGGCCGGACGAAGACACAGGCGGCCGGCGTCGCCTCGGAGACCGGTACAGCGCAGGCCCTCGGCCGCCGCAAGACGGTCGCACTCGGCACCGCCGTGGAGACGAGCAGCGGCCAGGCACTCGCCCGGCGCAAGACCAGGGCCGCAACGCTTGCAGCCGAGACAGAGACAGCTCAGCCGCTCACCGGCCGCCGGTCCCGACAGCTCGGGACCGCGACGGAGACGGACAGCGCGCAGGCGCCCGGTCAAACGCGAGCCCGCGCGCTCCCGCAGGCGACGGCTGTCGACACCAGCCAAGTCCTGGCCGGGGCCAAGCGGAAGGCACTGGGCCTCGCTTCGGGGACCGAGGCAGCGCAGCCGCTGACCGGCACCCACCGCGCGGGCCTCACCCCGGCCGCAGAGACGGACACCGCACTGGCCGCCGGGCGACGCAAGACACGCGCCCTGACCGCCGCCGCGGCCGTCGAGACAGCACAGCCCCTGACGGGTACCGGGCAGCGGACACTCGGCCTGACCGAAGAGACCGACACCGGCCTGCCGCTCGGCCGGGTGAAGCGGTCCCCGCTCACTGCGGCCAGCGAGGTGGAGCAGGCGCAGCCCCTGACGGGGCGGCGGAGCCTGCCCCTCGGCACCGCGGTGGAGACGGCCACGGCCCGACCGGCCGCAGGCGCGAAAGCGGCCGTACTGCCGGTCGCGGCGGAGACCGATGCGGCGGTGCCGATCGTCTCGGCGTCCGGGCTGGCCGCCACCGAAGAGACTGACGCGGCCCGTCCGTTGGGCCGTGCGAAGACCCGCACGCTGGGCGTGGCGGGTGAGGTAGGGGAGGCTCGGCCGCTCGGCCGGGCCAGGGCACGCGGTCTCACCGTGGCGGCTGAGACCGCGACCGCCCAACCCTTCACGGGCAGCCGCAGCCGGGCCCTCACACCGGCTGAGGAGACGTGGACGGCGCGCCCCCTCACCGCATCGAGGGCCCGGCTGCTGGCTACCGCAGTCGAGACGAGCGAGGCTCTCGGCCTCACCGGCGGCGCGGTCACCGCACTGTCCCGGGGTGCCGAGGTCGACACGGCTCGGCCCGTCACCGGCCGCAAGACGCAGGCCCTGACCACCCCGCTGGTGGTCGAGTCCGCGCAGCCGGTCACGGGCCGTAAGACCCTCCCACTCAGCACCGCGAGCGAGACAGACACCGCCCGGCCGCCCGGCCGCGCGAAGCAGACGGCACTCGGCACGGCGCTCGAGACGAGCGAGGCGCAGCGCCTCCTCGTCCCCGGGACCGCCGTACCGGCCGTGGAGACCAGCACCGCCCGCACCCTCGCCGGAGCGAAGCGCCTGGCCCTCACCCTCGCGGCCGAGACCGCGGAGGCGCAGCAGCTCGGCACGCACGCCCTGCTCGCCCTCAGCCGCGCCACCGAGACGGCCGTAGCCCAGCCGCTCGGCCAGCGCAAGGCCCGGACGCTACCGCTTGCCCTCGGCATCGAGGCGGCACGCCCCCTCACCGGCACGAAGGCGCGCACCCTCGGCGTCGCCGGGGAGACCAGCCGGGCCCTGATCGGCCCGAAGATCCGGCTCACCCAGGCCGTCGACCTCAGCGAGGCCCGGCCGCTGGCGGGCCGTCGGCAACAGCCAGCCGACCACCTCGACGCGACCACCACCGGTCCCGGCCTGGACCCGTCCACCCTCGGTCCCGCACTGACGGCAGCCACGACCGGCCCCACGGCAGCGGCGACCAGCAGCGGGCCGCATCTCGTGACCTCGACGACCTGAGAGGAGGCGCCCATGCCCGACGTAGGCGACTTCGCGACCGCGCGGCTGGCGGTCGACCCGGCCGACGTGACCACGGCCGCGACGCTGGTGGTGACCCGGCCGGACGGCACCACCGTGACGCCGGTCGTCACCGGCGCCGACGGCGGGGCGACGTGGACGGCGCCGGTGACGTACACGCTTGCTGGGCTGTGGCGGCTGTCGTGGACGGTCACCGGGACCGGCGCCGGGGTGCAGCACGAGATCGTGTCCGTCGCGCCGGCCCCGGCCATCGTCGGGACTGGCCGCGTGTATGCGACGACGACGCAGCTCGCCGAATACCTGCACGCCGCACCGCCGCTGAACGCGCCGAAGCTCCTCACCGACGCCTCACGGGCCCTCGACGACGCGCTCGGCGCCGCGGTCTACGACACCGACACCCTCACCCAACTCCCGACCAACGCAGAGGTCGCAGCAGCGTTCGCTGAAGCGGTGTGCGCGATCGTCGAGTGGTGGGGCGAGACCGGCGACCCGGTCGGCGCAGACGGCGGCTGGGACTCCGTGTCGGCCGGTCCGGTGAGCCTGTCCGGCCGGTCCGGGAGCGCGGCCGCTACTCCGGTGGCTGCTGGTGTGCTGCCGCCTCGGGCGCTCGCCGCGCTGCAACGGATCCCAGGCTGTGACTTCTGGGTCGGGGCGTGGTCCTCGTGGTGAGGCAGATCCCCGGCTTCCTCCTCCAGCACACGGTGACCGTAGAGGCGTACCTCGGCTCGGGCAGCAAGGGCGACCTGTACGCGGCCCCGGAGCCGGTGCGCTGCCTGATCGACGAGAAAACCCAGCAGGTCACCAACCCGGGCGGGCAGACCGTCACCTCGGGCTCGTCGTACATCACCGTCCCCTCTCACCGGCCGGCCCCGAACTCGCGGGTGACGCTGCCGGACGGACGCCGCACGACGGTCATCACCATCGCCCGCGCGGACGGCGGCACCCTGCCGGTCCCCTCCAACACGCAGGTCTTTCTCCAGTAGGAGGTCAGCCGTGGCGCGCAGCTTCCGACTCACCTGGCACGGCCCCGCGGTCGAGCGGCAGTTGCGGCAGGGCGCCGCACGCGGCCTGCTCCTCTCCGCCGAGCACGTGCTGGGCAAGTCCCAGGAGGTCGTCCCGCTCGACGAGTCGCCGCTGATGCACTCCGGGGTGGCCAGCGTGGAGGAGTCCACGCTGACCGGGATGGTGTCCTACGACACCCCCTACGCGGTGATCCAGCACGAGAACCTGGCATACCGGCATGCCCCAGGCCGGACCGCGAAATACCTGGAGAACAGCCTCAACGGGGCGCGCGCCGAGGTCCTCGCGATCATCGCGGCGCAGCTGAGGCGGGCGACACGGTGAGCGGATACACCAGCAGCCTCCTCGACGGAATCGCCGGTCTCCTTGTAGGGGCCGGCGTCGGCATCTTCGACCCGGATGGCGTGATCCAGGACCCGGACACCGGGATCTTCCGGGGCGTCATGCCGGACGGTCCGGAGCGGGCGATCGCGCTGACCGCTTACCCGGTCGAGGACACCGACCTCACCGACGCGATCACCGGGGTGCAGTTCCGGATTCGCGCGGGCCGGGACCCGGACGCGATCGACGACCTCGCCGACGCGGTCTTCGATGCGCTGCACAACCGGCGGCACTACTCCTGCGGCTCTGTGACGGTCGTTCTGTCGTGGCGGCAGTCGCAGGCGTGGATCGGTCAGGACGCCCGCGGGCGTATGGAGCTGACCAGCAACTTCTACTTCCGGACCGACAGGCCCGGGACCTACCTGATCGATTGAGAGGAACCGCCAGATGAGCACTCCCACGCCCACGAACGCTCTGGCCCGCCGCTGGAAGATCGACCTCGACATGGCGGCCGCGAAGGACGGCTCGGACTACCAGAACATCATCGGCGTCACGGACTTCCAGCCGAATGCCGAGCCGAACATCGAGGACTCCTCCGACTACGACAGCGGCGGCTGGGCGGGCAACACCAAGACGGGACAGTCCTGGGAGGTGTCCCTCACCATCAACCGGCGCATCAACGACCAGGTCAAGGTGTACCACCCCACCCACGAGGCGCTCCGCGCTGCCGCGTTCGGCTACGGGTCGGCGTCCGAGGTCCGCGTGCGGTACTACGACCGCGACGGCCTCCCGGAGGCGTACGAGGGCATCGCGATCGTCACCTGGGCGCCGTCCGGCGGCGAGACCACCGCCCTGGACCAGGTCGAGGTCACCCTCACCGGCAACGGACAGCTCTCCCTGATCACGAACCCGGTCGCCTGATGGCGGCGCAGTTCCAAGCTCTCGACGACTTCCTCTCCGAGGGCCTCACCCTGCCCGTGCGGGACAAGGACGGGCGGATCACCGAGTACCACATCCCCGACCCTTCGGCCGAGGCCGGCATCAAGGTCGAGCGGATCACGACACTCGCCGCGCGCCTGGCATCCGGTGGCAGCGCGCCGGACAAGCCTGTCCTGGACGACAAGGAAGAGCTGGACCTGTACCGGCTGTGCCTCGGGGCGGCGTACGAAAAGCTCCTCGCCGACCTCAACTGGAGCATGTTCAAGCACGTCGCGCTAACCGCGATGTTCTGGATCACCGCCGACGAGGAGACCGCCCTGGAGTACTGGGCCACCGGCGAGGCCCCGGGAAAAGCGGGGAGGAACCGGGCGGAGCGTCGGCAGATGTCGCGCGCCTCCTCGGCAAAGGCTGCGGCAAACGGGACGAAGCAACAGGCCTCTACGAATGGTACGAGGGCGGCGTCACAGCCTCGAAGGAGCGGACGCGCAAGGGGCCCCCGGCCGATCTGAGCTGGCCCGGCCTCCTCGCCCAGTGGCCGCTGATCGAGGCGGACCTGCACCAGGTGTACGGCATCGACGTCGAGTCCGGCGTCCTCGCCCAGCGCACCTGGCGGTGGCTCCAGCTCCGCATCCTCGCCCTGCTCTCCACCGAGTCCCGGCTACAGCGCCACTTCGCACCACCTCCTGAGGACAACCCCCGCACTGCCCGAAGGAGGTAGACGTGGCGCTCACCGTCGGCGAACTCAACGGCGTCATCACGATCGACGATCGCGGCGTGGACCCGGGCCTGCGCCGTGCCGAGCAGGCGCTGCGGCAGGCCGGGCAGCGCATGAGCGACGACGCCGACGACGCGGGGCAGCAGGCCGGGCAGGCGCTCGGGCAGGGCCTGGTGCGGGGCGCGGACGGCCAGTGGCGGGACATGCGCGGCCAGCTGGTCGACGCGGTCACCGCGGCGGCCGCCGAGGCGGAGGCGGAGGCCCGCCGGGCGGGACAGCGCATCGCCAACCGCGTGGCCGATGGACTCGACGACCTGGAGGGCGAAGCCCGCCGGGCCGGTCAGGATGCTGGGGACGCGGTCGGGGACGGCCTGGCCGACGGTGCCGGGGACGGCGCCGACAACGCGGTGCAGGAGACCGGCTCGCGGCTGGAGAAGCTCAAGACTGTGGCTGCGGGCGCGGCGGCTGCGGCTGGCGCGGCTGCCGGCGCGGCTCTGATCGCGGGCATTCAGGAGGCGATGGACCAGGGCAAGATCACGGCCCGGCTCGGGGCGCAGCTCGGCGCGTCGGGCGCGGATGCGAAGAAGTACGGGCACATCGCGGGCCAGTTGTACGCGAACGCGGTTGTCGAGGACTTCCAGACGGCGGCGGACACCATCGCGAACGTGATGGGGTCGGGGCTGATCTCGTCGGGCGCGACGAACAAGGAGATCGAGAAGATCTCCACGAAGGTCGCCGACCTCGCGAACACCTTCGACCAGGACCTGGTGGGCGTCACCAACGCAGCCACCCAGCTGATCCGTACCGGCCTGGCGAAGAACGCCACCGAGGCTCTCGACCTGATCGCTGCGGGATTTGGGACATCCGCCAACAAAGCGGATGATTTTTTGGACACGCTGAACGAATACTCGGTGCAGTTCAAGCGGGTGGGCTTGGACGGGAAGATGTCGATCGGCCTGATCAACCAGGCGATCCGGGCCGGCGCCCGCGACTCGGACCAGGTAGCGGATGCGATCGGGCAGTTCGGTGAGCTCGCCATCGGTCAGAGCAAGGGCGTCCAGGCCGCGTTCAAGTCGATCGGCCTCGACTCGGCCGAGGTCGCGGCGAAGCTGAAGAAGGGCGGCAAGGACGGTCAGGAAGCGCTCCAGATGACCACGGACGCGCTGCGTAAGACAACGGACAAGACGACCCGCCTGAACGCTGCCACCGCGCTGTTCGGTGACCCGGGCACCGTGATGGGCGACGCGCTTCTCGCGCTGGACCCGGCGGGTGCGGCAGCGCAGGCCGGGATGGACAAGGCAGCCGGCGCCACCGACCGGCTCGGCAACGCGCTGCGCGACAACCTCAGTTCGAAGATCGAGAAGTTCAAGAACACCGCCACCCAGAACCTCGTCGACTTCCTCAATGGGCCTGTCTACAACGCGCTGGGCAAGGCGAAGAAGGCCGTGGGCGGCCTGTGGGACGACGCGGGCAAGGGCGGCGAGGAGGGCGCCGACCGGGTCGTCAAGTTCTTCGAGCTCGTCGGCCAGAAGCTGGTGGACAAGGCCGTGGAGATGGCGCCGAAGCTCGTGACAGCGCTCTCCACGATGGGGCAGAAGGCCGCGGACTATGTGGCTGCGAACCCCGAAACGGTCCTGAAGGTCGGCGTGATCGCTACGGCAATCATCGGCGCGCTGGCCAAGCTGCCGCTGCTGGTGGCTGCTGCACTCGGCGCCGCGGCGATCACGATGATCTCCGGGTTCGTCGGGCAGCTCATCGTCAAGACGCAGGAAAAGCTGCCGGAGTGGTGGGCCTCCTTCACCGCGTGGGTGTCGGCGAAGGCCAACGAAGCCGGACCGGTCATGAACCGGTTGGGGCTCGCGATCGGCGCGTGGTTCTCCACCATGTGGTCCCGCTACGTGGCTGGTCCGGTGTCCCGCGAGTGGGCCAAGTTCATCGCTTACGTGAGCACCCTGCCGGCCCGGACGGTGGCCGCGCTCAACCCGATGAACGGCATGGTCGGCGCTCAGGCGTCCGCGGCCTGGCAGAATTTCAAGAACGCTGCGGCGAGGAAGGGCGGCGAGTTCCTCGCCTGGGTGCGGGGACTGCCGGGCCGCATCGTCAGCTACCTCTCGCTGAACAACCTGCTGTACGGCAAGGGCCAAAACCTCGTCCAGGGCTTCTGGTCCGGCGTCTCCAGCATGACCGGCTGGCTCACGTCCAAGCTCGTCGGCTGGGCAAAGAGCGCTATCCCCGACCCGATCGCGAAGGCGCTGGGTATCGCGTCGCCGTCGAAGGTGACCAAGGCCCAAGGCCGATGGATCGCGAAGGGCCTCATCGTCGGCCTCACCGGTTCGACGAAGCAGGTTAAGGCCGCCAGTGAAAAGCTCAGCGACATCATCGCCGACAGCCTCTCCGGGAAGAAGCGGTCGAAGGCTCTCTCCACCCTGGGCACGGGCACCAAGAAGCTGGTGAAGCTGGCCAGTGCCGAGGAGAAGGTCGCCGCCCGGCTGAAGACGGCGCAGAAAAATTACGCCGCCCTGGTCACGGCCCGCAACAAGTTGGCGGCCGACGTCAAGGCCGGTGTGCTCACGGGCGCGAACATCACCAGCCAGGAGAACACGGGCGGCTGGCCGCAGACGGCGGAGACGATCCTGTCCGGCCTGAAAGCGGACCGGGCGGCCGCCGAAAAGTTCGCGAAGAACCTGGCGGCGCTCCGCAGCAAGGGCGTCCGCTCGGACCTGGTGGCGCAGATCGCGCAGGCCGGGGTGGAGCAGGGCTCATCGGCGGCCGCCGCGCTGGCATCGGCCACCTCCGGCCAGATCAAAGCCATCAACTCGGAGCAGGCCGCGCTCGTCACGGCGGCCGGTAAGGCCGGCACGACGGCCGGTGACGCGATGTACGGGGCGGGAATTCAGGCCGCGGCAGGCCTGGTGCGTGGACTCCAGTCGCAGCAGAAGCGCATCGAGCAGCAGATGCTGACGATCGCGAAGGCCATGTCGAAGAGCATCAAGAAGGCCCTCGGCATCAAGTCGCCGTCGCGAGTGATGGCGCAGGTCGGCGTGTATACCGGCCAGGGCCTGATCGAGGGCATCGAGTCGCAGCGGTCCGCCGTGAACAGCTCGATGGCCGGCCTGGTCGACACTCCGGCGCCGGGCGCATACAGCTGGGCAGGCGGCGCGGGCGGGCGCGCGGGCGGGCAGCAGCGCGTCGTCGTGGAGTTCCGCTCACCGGCCCGAGGCGAGGACGACTACCTGATGGGCCGTATGCGGCGCGGCATCCAGCGCACCACGGGCGGCGATGTCGAGTTCGCACTCTCAGGAAAGAGGAGCCGCTGATGGCATTCCCCGAGGACCCGCTCGGCACGATCGTCGAGATGCAGGTAGGCGGGGTGTGGACCGACATCACGCAGTACGCCCAGCTGGGCGACATCATCACGCATCAGCGCGGGCAGACGGCTGAGGGGTCGGCGGTCGATCCGGCCTCCTGCACCCTCACGTTGAAGAGCCCGGACGGCCTCTTCTCGCCGCGCAACCCGCGCTCGCCGCTCTACGGGTTGATCGGTCGGAATACGCCGATGCGGGTGTCCGTACTCGCCGGCACTCAGCGGCTGGTGGTGCCCGGGGACCAACTGTCCCGGGCCACCACCCCCTCCGCGACCGCCCTGAACGTCGCGGGAAGTCTCGACGTCCGTGTGGATGTCCAGCTCACCAACTGGGGCACCGGCGAAGCCTTCGAGCTGTGCGCCAAGCACCTGGTCACCGGCAACCAGCGCTCCTGGCTGATGTTCGTCGAGAACGGGTTTCTGACCTTGCGCATCTCCACGAACGGCTCGAACTTCGTCCAGTTCGGCTCTACCCTCCCGATCCCCGTCACCCCGTCAGGCCGCATCGCCCTCAGGAGCACCTACGACTCGACGACCGGGCAGTTCAGCCACTACACCGCGCCCACGATCGCCGGACCGTGGACGCAACTCGGCATCACCAGCACCGGCTCTGCTGCCACCATCTTCGCGTCCACCGCGCCGGTCACCGTCGGAGACATCGAGACGGTGACGGCGTTCCAGCCGCCGGCCGGGAGCTACTACGGCTTCGAGATGCGCAGCGGTATCGGTGGCACGATCGTCGCGAAGGCCGACTTCACCGCGCAGGCGGTGGGCGCGACGAGCTTTGTCGACACTGTGGGGCTGACGTGGACGCTCGCCGGAGGGGCCGCGATCTCCACCAAGCGGACCCGGTTTTCCGGCGAGTACTCGGACTGGCCGCCGCGCTGGGGCCGGACCGGGCACCTGATCCGGGTCGAGGGCGAGGGCGCGGGCATCCTGCGCCGCCTCAACCAGGGCAAGAAGGCACTCCAGTCGACTCTGCGGCGCCGGATCCCGTCGGATTCGACGCTGCTCGCGTACTGGCCGATGGAGGACGACAGCGAGGCCACGCAGGCGTACAGCCCGATGACGGGCGTCAAGCCGATGAAGTTGACGAACTTCGCGATGGCCAGCGACGACACCTTCTCCGGATCTGCGCCGCTGCCCGTGGTGGCGGTCGGCGCAACGCTGTCCGCGGAGGTGCCCGCGCCCGCTTCCGGCACGGGGCCGTGGCAGGTCGAGATGGTGTACCGCATCCCTACTGCGCCGGGCGCGCTCGCCACGTTCTTCGAGGTGCAGACCACAGGCACGGCCGTCCGCTACACGGTCCAGGTCCAAACGGACAACGTCCAGATCAAGGCCTACGACAACGACGGCACACAGCTGTTCTTCATCAACAGCGGGTCAGGATCATCGCCCTCCTTCTTCGGCAGCGAAAACCGCGTCCGCCTGTTCGCCCGCCAGTCCGGCGGCAGCGTCCTTGTCGACATCGCCTGGCTGAGTGTCTCCGCCAGCGGCGTCTTCCAGTCCACCAGCTTCACCGGCACCGTGGGCCGCGTCCGCAGGGTGTCCAGCTCCTTCGGGGCGGGCATGGAGGGCACCACCATCGGCCACCTCAGTGTTTTCCAGGCCGACAACACCAAGGTCATGGACGGCGCGGATGACGGCTACCTCGGCGAAACCGCCGCCGCACGCCTGCGTCGCCTCGCCGTCGAGGAGGGCGTGCCGGTCCGGGTCGCCGGTGTTCAGGGCACGACCGCCCGCATGGGCCCGCAGCGGCCGGCCATCCTGCTTGAGCAGCTGGAGCAGTGCGCCGACGCAGACAGCGGGATCCTCGTCGAGGACCGGGAGCGGCTCGGGCTGCTGTACCGGGCCCGGACCACGCTGTACAACCAGGTCCCGGTGCTGACGCTGTCCTACAACGCGCCAGGACTGGGCGCGCTGGAGCCCGTCGACGATGACGCCATCGTCCGCAACGACGTCACCGCGGCGCGGACCGGCGGCTCGTCGGCCCGCGCGGAGCTGACCACGGGTGCCCTGTCGACGCAGGACCCGCCCAACGGGGTGGGCCGCTACGACACCAGCGTCGAGCTCAACCTCTACTCGGACGACCAGACCGAGCCCATGGCGGCCTGGCTGATGCACCTGGGCACGTGGGACGAGGCCCGCTACCCGACCATCAGGATCCGCCTGCACCGCAACCCGGCGCTGATCCCCGTGATCCTCGACCTGATCGAAGGCGACACGCTCCGTCTGACGGACCTCCCGGACTGGCTGCCGCCGGGCCCGGTGGACCTGATGGTGCAGGGCTACACGGAACGTATCGGCGTCCGCACGTGGGAGATCGACCTCGTGTGCGTGCCAGCGGGGCCGTGGAGAGTCGCGGTCGTGGGCGATACGGTCCTCGGCAAGGCGGACACGGAGGGCTCGGTCCTGACGACATCGGCGACCGCGACGGACACCTCACTCCTGGTCCGGACGACGACGGGCCCACAGTGGACGCAGGACCCGACGCAGTTCCCGTTCGACGTGCTGGTAGGCGGCGAGCGGATGACGGCCACGGCCATCGCGAACGAATACCGAGACGCGTTCGGCCGGTCGGTGTCCGGCGGCTGGGGCACGGCCGATTCGGGCCAGGCGTGGGGGTCGGCCGGCGGCACAGTCGGCACCGACTACACGGTCGGCTCCGGCGTCGCGGCTCATGTCCTGACGACGACGAACGCATCGCGCCGGTCCAGCCTGCCGTACGCGTTCCCGGACGTGGACGTGTACGTATCGCTGACGACATCGGCGACCGCGACGGGCGGCTCGCTGTACGGGGGGCCGGTCGGCCGCTACGTCGACGCCGACAACCTGTACATGACCCGGATCGAGTTCACCACCGGCAACGCGATCCTCATCGACCTGCGGAAAAGGGTCGCAACGGTCGAGTCGTCGATCGGCACTTACACCACCAGCCTCACCCACGCGGCAGGCACTTACGTCCGCTGCCGTCTCCAGATCGCGGGCAGCGCGGTCCGCACGAAGGTGTGGCTGGCGTCGGCGCCGGAGCCTCCGGAGTGGCACGTCGACGTGGTGGACACCTCGGTGACCACCTCGAACTTTGTCGGCACCCGGTCGATCAGCGCGGCCGCGAACAGCAACAGCAGCCCACAGGTCCGCTATGACGACCTGCTGGTTCTCAACGTTCAGCGGTTCACCGTCACCCGGTCCGTCAACGGGATCGTCAAAGCCCAGGCCGCAGGCGAGGCTCTGCGGCTCGCCCAGCCCGCCACCTCGGCCCTGTAGGAGTACGTATGGCTTTCCTCGCCGGAGAGACGATCACCGCAGGGCGCCTCAACAGGCTCCAGCCAGCCACGTACCGGGCCGCGGCCACGTCGGCGCTCGCTGGTGCAGCGACGCTGGCCGATGTACCGGGCGCCACGGTCACGTTCACGTCGGAGACCGCGAACGCGGTCTACGTGGTGAACGCCGTCTTCGACTACCGCCTCACGGGCACACCGACGACCCTCGGCTCCGGCAACATCCACGTCGACGGCGTCGTCCAGGCCGAGTTCGCCGTCTTCCGAGACGGCGGCGGCAGCGCCGGCACCTCGGCAACGGTGACGCAGGTCTACCGGGGGACTCTGGGGGCGGCGGGCTCGCACACCATCAAATTGGTCGCCTCGCCGGTTGCCGGACAGCAGATCAACATTTACAGCTCGATCACGGTGACGATCTATGAGGTGGCGTGAGTGACCGCGCATGTTCTGACGACGGAGGCCGGGGCCCGGCTCCAGCTGGTGGCGTGCGCGCTGCGGAACACCGGTACCGACTGGGGGCTGATCACCAACTCGGCGCACCAGCCGTCCGGGGTGACGGGAGTCGTCCAGCACGCTGACCGCCTCGAGCTCCAGCACGCGGTGAGCGCGACGCACGTCGTGTCGATGCTCGTCACCGTGGACGAGACGTATGCCGCGTCGGGCCTGCGCGTGGGCGCGTCGGCTGGGCTGGCCCTGTCCAACCTGTACCTCTACAGCGGGGCGAGTGCGACACCCCTCAATCCGGCCACGGTCGCCGCCACGAACGGCAACCTCTGGGTGACTGGCTACCTGCTGCTACCCGCTGCCTGACCCCGCTCGCCCCTGATGCCCCGTGCCTGCTGGCCGGGGCTTTTCTCATGCCCTGGAGGGCCCATGGCACAGCAACCGATTCCCGCCGACCTCGGCCCACGGGCGTATGCCGCGTACGGCGAGGCGACCGGCGGCCTCACGCACGACGGGCGCCGCATGCCGGCGTGGGAGAACCTCGGCGAGCAGGTCCAGATGGCCTGGACTGTGGCGGCCCGGGCCATCTGGGACTCGGCGCAGGACGGTGGCGCGCGATGACGACGAGAACCGGCCCCCAGACCTACCCCGGGGCCAGCCAGGCGCACCGCTACCAGGGCAAGTTCGGCGGCGACGACATGGAGGTCAACGTCGTCGTCCTCCACACCACCGAGGGCCGCACCCTCCCCGACTACGGCGGCGGCGCATCAGCACCGACCCTCACCTGCGTGCCGGACTTCGCGGCGAGGCGGCTGAAGTGGTGGCAGCACTTCGACATCGACACCTCTGCCCGCGCCCTCCTCAACCTGGCGGGCGGCGTCGAGACGAACACGAACAACGTCTGTCAGCTGGAGATGGTCGGAACCTGCGACCCGGCCACCCGCGCCAAGTGGCTGAAGGCCGGACTCGTCCAGGACAAGGACTTCATCTACTGGCCGCAGGCTCCCGACTGGGCGCTGCGCGACGTGGCCGAGTTCCTCGCATGGATGCACACGAAGCACAGCGTGCCGCTGTCGGGCCCGTCGAAGTGGCCGGCCTACCCGACGTCCTACGCCAACGGCGGCGGGCAGCGGATGAACGACGCCGCCTGGAACGCCTTCAGGGGCGTGTGCGGGCACATGCACGTGGACGAGAACTCGCACGGCGACCCGGGCGCTCTCGACTTCGCCAAGCTGCTCGCGTTCGCCAAGGAGGCCGCGGGCGCGCCGTCGACGCCCGTGGTCGAGGCGAAGTATGAGCCGTTCCCGGGCGCCGCCTGGTTCCGGAAGAACCCCAGGTCGGCGATCGTCACCGCGCTGGGCAAGCGCCTGGTCGCCGTCGGCTGCTCCGCCTATGAGGACGGTCCGGGCCCGCAGTGGACTGAGGCCGACCGGAAGTCGTACGCCCGGTGGCAGCGAAAGCTCGGCTACACCGGCGCGGCCGCCGACGGGTGGCCGGGCGCCACCTCGTGGGCAGCGCTCAAGGTCCCCAACGTCTGACCCTTCGGAAGGAATCCCTCATGCGTATCTTCGGCAGAGAGCCGGTCTACATCCTGGCCGCCATCGCGGTCGTCCTGAAGCTGTCGGCCGCCTACGGCTTCAACGTGTCCGACGAGCAGCAGGGCGCCATCATGGCCGTCCTGTCGCTGATCGTCGCGATCGTCAACGCGGTCGTCCTGAAGACGGGCGCGGTCGGCGCGGCCATCGTGAACCTCGCGCAGGGCGGACTGGCACTGTTCCTCGCGTTCGGCCTGGAGATCTCGGCGGAGCAGCAGGCACTGTGGATGTTCGCAGTCGAGGCGCTGGTGGCCCTGGTCATCCACCGCGAGGTCACAGCCCCGGTCCCGCCTTCGGCCCTGCGGACGGAGCAGACCAGCCCCATCAAGGCGGCATGAGTGGGGTGCCGGGCGTCCCTCCTCCGCGAAATGCTGGGCCGCCGCGGCGCCTTCTTGTTGATCCTCGGCATCGGTAAGACCTGCTGGGGCATCGGCATGCTCGTCGACCCGCCCTCCACAGCAGGCCTGTACCTGCTGACGCAGTGGTGCGACATCCGACACTGGGCCTGGCTGTGGATCAGCGCCGGGATCATCACGACCGTGTCCGCGTTCCTCCGCATCGGCCGCGACCGCGTCGGCTTCGTCGTCGCCCTGATTCCCCCCATTGTGTGGGCGATCGCCTACATGGCCGCCGTCGTGAGCGGCCAGTTCTCCCGCGGCGCCTACGTCGCACTCTGGTATCTCACCTCGCACGTCGGGGTCATCTTGTGGGCGGCGACGGTGCCCGAATACTCGGTCCCCCCAGCGCCGCAGTCCGCCCGGGAAGGCGGGCCTGGGTGAGTATCTGGGCGGGGCTGGTGGCTGCGTTCGGCACGGTCGGCATGGTGCTGGCTGGGCTGTTCGCGGCCAGGGCTACGAAGCAGGCGGCCGCGGCGACGGCTGAGGCTACTCGGGCGGCTGCGCAGGCGCAGGCGGAGCCGAACCAGCGGGCTGAGGACCGGGCGGCGTTCGACACGATCAAGACGGAGCTGCGGGAGGAGCTGATCTCGACGCGGGATGAGGTGCGGTCGCTGCGGTCGCTGGTGCGGGCGTTTGCCGGGTATGTCAATGAGCTGACGTCGCAGATGCGGGAGCACAGGATCGAGCCGCCGGCGCCGCCGGACAGGGTGGATGAGTACAACCGAACTGGAGTCTGAGATGGCCCCCACTGCCTTCGGGCGGTGGGGGCCGTTTCGTCATGCCCGGAGTACTACTTCCGGCCGTGATCTATCCCACTGGCCGGATTGTGGTGCATGGTGTGGGGGTGGGATCCCGCTCCACCCCCGGGTGGAATCCCCCTCTCGGGCCCTGCCGTGCGTTGCTGTTTCGGCAGGGCCCGCCGCGCCTCCCGGCTCCCCACGGGAGGCTTCGCGGCGTCCTCGACTTGCCGCATTATTCGAACACGTGCTCTAGTCGAGTCATGGCCAGGCACCGCGTAGATCACCTCACCGACACCCAGGAACGCATCCTCCGCTGCATCCGACAGACCATCGCGGACAAGGGTGCGTCGCCCACCTTCGAGGAGATCGGCGCACAGGTCGGCCTCGGGTCGCGAAGCGCCGTCGCCTACCAACTGGGGGAGATGGAACGGAAGGGTGCGATCACGCGGGAGCCGCACCGGGCGCGCGGAATCCGGCTCGCATGACCGCCGACCGCTACCACCTCACCCTCACCTCCACCGGCCGGCCCGTCATGCACGGCTGGTGGGGAAGCGAGGCCGTGGCGCGCTCGCAGTACAACACCTGGAAGCGGTCGTGGGGCGAGCTGCCGGGCGCACGGATCGAGCTCACCGACGAGGAGTCCGGCAAGACGTTGACGAGCTGGCCGGACGGCGGATGATCCTCTGCCATGCTGGCGCGCATGAGTGAGCCCACCACGCCGCCGCCGATCGTCCTGGAGCTCGGCGGCATCGAGGACTTTGAGACCGCCATGGCCATGCTCCGAGCCACCGGAGCTCGCCGTTGGGCCCAGGGCAGGAGCTCCCGGCGCGGTACCGGAAGCAACCGCACCTTCGTCATCGACCGCGACACCACCGCCCCGCAGGCCGCTGCTCTCCTGGAATTCATCCGGTACGGCACCGCCCACGGCTTCCTCACGGTCACGGTCAACGCGCCCGAGCCGGACTATGAGGGTGCAGACGAGTGGTGGGAAACGGCTTAGCCCCCGCCGCCTCATGGGGAGTAGCTCAGGTCACATCGGGGTGCCGAACGGTCTTCTTTAGCCCCATCTCGACGGCGTACCGATCGTGCCCACCCTCGGCCGCGAACTCGCGCACCGCCACCTGCACGGCAGCCGCCGTACCGACAGTCAGCCGCCCGGCCTGAATCTCCTCCCAGGCGCGAGACTCCAGGGCCAGCAGGGTGTCGGGGAAATCGAAGGTCTGTGCCACGCGGGGATCCTACGCCGCAGTGACCATCTTCGCCCGCTGCTCCGCCGCCACCCACTCCTCCACCAGCAGCCGGTACAGGGCCTTCTCTGCCTGCTTCCACTCCCTGCCCCTGGCCCGCCACGCAATCGCCCGAATCGCCTCGTTCACGGCCGCGGCAGACCGCACAGAGCCACGCTCGGAAGGGGTGGGGGGCATGCCTTCATTCTAGTGATCGCAGGCCCCGCCCACTCATCGCGATCCCGCCAGATGCGGGCCCTCAGTCCTTCAGGTCGATCACGAAATCGACGACCGTCGTATCCCCGCGCCGGACGATCGGGTGCGCGACCTCGACGACCCGCCCGGTGTCGGCGATGTGCCGGCGCGTGTAGCGCAGCACGGGGATCCCGGCGCCGATCCGGAGCGTCGCGGCCTCGAGCTCGGTGGGCATGGCCGCGGTGAAGGACTCGGTCACGCGGGTGACCTGGAAACCGAGGGACGCCATCTGGGCGCGGGTGCCGCCGGGCCAGGGCTCATGGATCGGGTCGGCGACCGGAGTGTCCGCCACGTCCGTCCACCGCACATACGACGTGGACATCTGGGTGGGCTGGTCGTTGTCGTAGAACACGAAATGCCGCGCGAGGAGCTGCTCGCCCGCCTCGCCCTCGAACAGCGCCGCCAGCTCCGGGGTCGCTTCGACCCGCTCGAACCTCTTGTCGAGCCGGTACTCCTGCCAGCCGATGCCCTGGTCCCGCGTGTACGGCGTGGACCTGGCGCCCGGGGTGGCGCGGTAGCGGTCGGCGGGCATGCGGTGCACGGGCGGCCGCTCACGGACGATGGTCCCGGCGCGGGCCCGGGTCTCGACGAGGCCCTCCCCGACGAGCAACTTGAGCGCGTTGCGGATGGTGATCTCAGAGACGCCGTACGCCTCGGTCAGGACCCGCAGCGTCGGGATCGCCTCGCCGGGAGCCCATTCACCGGAGGAGATGCGGCGCCGCAGGTCGGCGGCGATGCGCAGGTACTCGGGCTGTGCCACGGCTGTACTCCCCATCCGGTGATCGCGTCAATCTGAATACACATACTGTCCCGCCTGGCTTGACCAGTGCCAATCGCCACGACATTGTGAATACACAAAGCGTTTTCGTGTATTCAGATAGCCACCGGCCACAGGGGACACTCATGCCTGAATCGGGACACACCTGGCGGCTGAACTTCAAAGGCCACGCCGCCGACGCCTCCGCCGTCCGCGCATGGGTCCGGGAGCGAGTCCACCACCCCGACGCCCCGCCGGTCGCCCACGAACTGTTCGTCGCCCTCCTCGGCAGCGGCGCCGACATCATCACCCTCGAGCTGTCCACGGCCGGACCCCGGCTCCGCATCACCGCAAGCGGCCCGGCCCCGTTACCGGCCCGCCACAGCCACGGCCCCGGCTGGCGCATCATCGCCGGACTGTCGCAGCAGACCGGGCTCACCACGGACGAGTGCGGTCTGTGGGCGCAGATGGAGAACGGGCGATGATCGACGCGCCTTCGTGGGACGACCCGCCCGCGGCCGAGATGCTGCCCATGCCGAAGGTGCACACTCTCACCCCCGAGCAGATCGACGGGACGGCGTGCCCGTGGTGCAGCAAGCCGCTGGGGGATACGGGGATGAAGCTCGGCCCCCGGATCCGCGTCGCGGACGGGGCCGTCCGCCGCTGGCTGCCGCGCGCCTGCCGGAAGTGCGTCGGCGTACAGGCCGCGCGGGTGTACCGCATTCACATCGGCTCGTGTGCGCGCTGCTCGCACCGCGACTACTGCCCGGACAGCCGTGCACTGCGCGCGCTGGCGCTGGAGTGCGGGTGACGTCACCGGACGAGGTCGGCGAGCGGGGTGTCGAGGGCCCGGGCGATGCGGAGCAGCGTGTCCAAGGTGGGGTTGCTCCGGCCGGCTTCGAGTTCCTGGAGGCTCCAGCGGCTGATTCCTGCCGCGAGGTGGAGGCGTTCCTGTGTCAGGTTCCGGTGTATGCGTTCGGTGCGGATGCGGTCGCCGATGGCATGGCGGCGCTCTTGGAGCCAGTCGTCGGCGGAGGGGTCGAGCACTCGACAAACGCTCTGGCGTGCATGATCTTAAGTCAGCACGGTATACCGGGCATTTTTAGATCAAGACTCTCCGTGCTGCGCAATGCCTGACAAAATAAAACACCCGTTCGGGTGATGTGGCTATTGACTCATTGTCAAACGGCAACACTTCAGCCAAGTATTGCTGCACCCCCCACGGAACCGGCCGACCGCCGTACGCCCCCCAGGCACGGCGGCACGGCCAAGGCGCCCCCGGCACGGACTATCCCGGCCGGGGGCGTTCTACTTCCACATGATGTCCACCGACTCCGCATCGAAGTACGTCCCACCCGGCAGACGCCCCCGCCGCGCCGGCCGCAGCCTGACGGTCATCATGAACGCGACCACCGAACGCCGCCGCGACAGATCGAGCCGGTTCCACTCCGCCTCCACATCGTCCGCCGCCAGCAGCCCCGCCACCGGGTTCACCTCCACCGCCCGCGACAACGTGCCCTCCGCCGCCTCCAGCCGCGCCCGCACCCCCTTCGACGCGATGCGCCACTCCTGCAACGTCATCTCCCCCGCACCCAGATCAGCCGCCAGCGCGTCCAGCGTCTGCCGCGCCGCCCGCATCTCCGCCTGCGCCCCCCGCACATCCACCGGCTCCTCCCGCGCCGCGAGGAGATCCGCCATATCCGGCCGGGCCAGCCTCTGCAACAGCTGCCACTGCACGAACGCGTCCAGCGGCTCGGCCTTCTTCACAACGTGCTTGCTCGCCTTGCACGAGTACGCCTGCTCCCACACCCGCTCGCCACCGCCGCGGGTCTTGTTGCTCGAGGTGACCCGCACCGTGGTCCCGTCGGCGCACAGCCCGCACTCGTAGAGCCCGGACCCGAGGTGCTTGCGCTCGTTGCCGGGGGTGTTGCACCGGTCCGGGTCGCCGAGGAGGGCGGCGAGGCTGCGCCAGGTCGGCTCGTCCAGCGCGGCCGGCCACCCGGCGGGGCCCCCTTCCTGGCCGCGATGTTTGACGATGCCCGCGTTCCGGGGCCGGAGCAGCATGGTGCGGAGCTCGGTGCGCTGCCACTCATGGCCCGTGCTGGTGGGGACGGGGACGTCGTTCCACTCGGCGACGATCGCGCCGAGGGACCCGCCGGCCAGGAGGATGTCGGCGGCCTCCCGGATCCGCTCGAACTCGCTGCCCGGGGCGACGGTGGCGGCCGTGCGGCAGGTGCGGCATTCGCTCAGGACGTGCCGTCCGTCCGGCGCCCCGCATCGCTCGCACGCCCAGCCGGTCAGGTCCCGCTCGGCCGCGTCGCAGTGCTGGCACTTGATGACGACTTCGAAGTCCGCGGGCTCGTCCCGGCCGCAGGCGAGGCAGAACAGGGCCCGCGGGGTCACCCCGTCGGCCTCGTAGCCGAAGGGACGGCGGCCGCCGAAGAACTGCCCGCGCTGGGCCATCTCGTCGCGCTTGCGCTTCTGCCGCTCGGCCATCCGCTCGACCTCGTAGCGGGCCTGCACGCCGAGCTGTCGTGCGATCATCCGGCCGCTGGCGGTGGTGAGGTCGAGGTTGCCGGCCTTCACGGTGCGGGTCTGGACGGCGCGAGGCTCGCAGACGTCGATGTACTCCTCAAGCTCGGCCGGGGAGCGGTGGAGGCGGTCCGTGTGCCAGGCCAGGACGGTGTCTGCGCGGCCCGCTCGCAGGTCGTCGAGGAGCCGCTGGTATCCGGGCCGCGGTTTGCCGCTGTAGGCGCTCAGGTCGTTGTCGGAGTACGTCGCGTGGATCTCGATGCCGAGCTGCGCGGCGAGGGCTGCGCAGTCCTCGCGCTGCCGTTCGACGCCGAGGCCGGCGCCTTCTCGGTCGCGGCTGATGCGGCAGTAGATGATCGCGCGGGTGGGGATGCCGGGTGCGTCGTGGGCCATGGTCCAGCATGACACGGTAGAACGGTGTTTCGCAGGTGTTCGCCAGATCGAAGCCGCTGCCGCCCTTGGGCACCGATGCCGGGCTGAGTCCGACGGTGAGCTTCTTCTGCGGCCAGTCGCCGCCCGAGTTCACCACCGCCGCCCGTACCCGGTCCCGGCTTTCGGTCAGACTCTTGTCCGGCAGCCCCACCAGCGTGAACGCGGCCACTCCCGGTTCGAGGTCGGCCTGCACCTCGACGACGACCCCTTCGACGCCCACCAGCGCCACCGAGCACGTACGCGCGAACCCCATCTCAGGCCACCCCCCGCGCGTGCTCGACGACGGCCGCCCCGCGGCGGGGCAGGACGACGCCGACCAGATCGATGCGGACGCCGCCCGGCGGGGCCCCTCCGTGCGCCTGGATCCACCGCTCGGCCAGGCCACGCAGGCGTTCGGCCTTCTCCGGTGTCACCGATGCCATCGGGTGCTGGAATCCGCCGCCGCTGCGGGTCTTCACCTCGCAGGCGACCAGGACGTCGCCGTCCCTCGCGACGATGTCGATCTCACCGGTCCTGCCGCAGCGCCAGTTGCGCTCCAGGACCGTCATCCCGGCCTCGACCAGCCGCCGTGCGGCCAGTTCCTCGCCGTACCTGCCGAGTGCGCCTCGGGCCAGATCGGTGTTCGTGTTCATGTGGGCACCACCTCCGGCACCCACGCTCACGCATCCGCCGCCACGAAAAGGATCTTGGTGGACAACCCGGGGGCTGTGGAAAACCCCGTCACCCGCACGAGCGCTCCCCTGCGGGACTCAGCTCCCCGGAAGCTCCAGGTCGCTCTTGTTGAGCTCTTCGATGTTCACGTCCTTGAACGTGAGCACCCGCACCTGCTTCACGAACCGGGCCGGCCGGTACATGTCCCACACCCAGGCGTCCGCCATCGACACCTCGAAGAACACCTCGCCCTGGACCGAGTGCACCTGCATCTCGTAGTCGTTGGTGAGGTAGAACCGCCGCTCGGTCTCGATCACGTATTTGAACAGACCGACGACATCGCGGTACTCCCGGTAGAGCTTCAGCTCCATCTCGGTCTCGTACTTCTCGAGGTCCTCGGCGCTCATGGCATGTTCCCCTTCAGCCGTGCGATCTCCCCATTGTGCGCCAGTCCCGTGAGCCGCTAGACGATTTCCGTGTCCAGGGTTACGGGTCCGGCCGGAGGACCTTCGTCGAGCAGCCTGCGCAGCAGCTCGGCGAGTCTGGTCGGATACACCGTCTCATGTGCCCGGGTCAGTTCCTGACAGGTCCACCAACGCGCTCCGGCGACACTGCGACGCTCCAGCTCGGTCAGGGCCGTGGCACGGGTCGCCGTCACTGTCGTACGGGCCAGGTAGTACCACTCGTCCTGGTCCCAGCGGCGGCCGGCGAACGGGAAGGAACACATCCGCCGCCACAGCACCGGGCCGAGCTCGACCTCGGTGATGCCGGTCTCCTCGACGAGTTCCCGCAGAGCCGCCTCCTCACGGGTCTCGTCGCCCTCCACGCCGCCGCCGGGGGTGAACCACCAGTTGTCGGACGGGTCGTCCGGTTCATGGCCGTGCAACAGCAGGATGCGGTCCTGCGGGTCGAGGAGGACGACCCGGGCGACCTTGCGCAGCCCGCCCTCGTAGGAGTCGACGCCCGCGCCCGTCGGCTCGTCCGTGGTCTCAGCGGGCACCGGCCGCCTCCGGCCGGGCACGGCGGCCGGACGTCCGCTTGGCGATCGGGCCGTACGCCCCGCCACCGAGGACCAGCACACCACCGGCGACGATCAGCCAGCCGATCGTGCCCAGCGGGCCCGGCTGGGAGAGGGCGCCGAGCGTCTTGAAGCCCGTGGGGCGCTCCAGCATGCCGTTCATGGGCCAGACGACGGCGTCGACACGGGCCGCGACGGCGCTGCGCGCGACCGTGCCCTGGGCCGCGTCCGTGAGGTGGGCGGTGGAATCCAGGGAACCCTCCCGCTCGTCGCCGAGCAGGAAGAGCCGGCCGTCCGGGACCTTCACGGTCGGGAAGTTCTTGATCTCGGCCAGGCTGCCCGCGGGCAGATACGGTTCCTCGATCTCCTTGCCGTTGACGTTCAGCTTGCCGTCGGTGCAGCAGGAGACCGTGTCGCCGCCGACCGCGACGACCCGCTTGACCACGGGCGCGTTGCTCGCCCAGGTCTTGTCGGTGAAGACGACGACGTCCCCGCGGCGCACCTCGTCGCCGTCGATGCGCTCGGCCAGCACTCGGTCGCCGGCGGCGATCGTCGGGCTCATGGAACTGGTGGGCACGGTGTACGGCCGGTAGAGCAGGGCTCCCCACCCGAATCCGCCGAGGAACAGCACAAGGCCCAGTGCGACGGCCAGTCCGGACAGACGCTGTCCGGTCCGGCTGCCCACCGGGCCACTGCTGGTGCCACCGCCACTGTGCGGGGCCGTACGCGTTGTGCTCTCGCCACCCATGGATCCGCACCCTACCCGGCGGTACCGAACCGGGTCAGCCCTTCTTCCCCGGTCTTCCCGAGCCTTGGTCACAAGCTTGGGAAAGGGTTTGCCGAGTGACGGCCGACGCGGAAGCCGGAAGGTCAGCGGACCGCGGAGTCCTCCGTGCGCCGACGACGCCACAGAACCACCGGGACGACACCGACGAGGGCGAGGCCCTGCGGGGCGACCGTCAGGGCCGCGGATCCCGCGGACTGGGTGTTCAGGCCGTCCTGGTCGAAGGTGTCCGGCACCGGCAGCGTGCCCCAGCGGGTGATCGGCCAGGCCTTGACGACGGCACGGCCGACGACCTGGTCGACGGGCACCATGCCGTGGTTCTTGTCCGACTGGTTGTAGCGCGAGTCGCGCGAGTTCTGACGGTGGTCGCCCATGACCCAGATGAAGCCCTTGGGGACCTTCACGGTGAACTGGCCGCCCTGGTCGTCCTGGCTGCACGGGGTGTTGCCGGGGTACACGTACGACGCCTCGTTCAGCGCCTTGCCGTTGACCGTGAGCGGGCCCGTGCCCTTGCACGCGACGGTGTCGCCGCCGACGCCGATGACCCGCTTGATCAGGTCCTTCTCCTCGGCGGACGGCATCAGGCCGATCCAGCTGAGGACGGTCTGGAAGGCGTTCGGATCGACGGTGGCCTCGCCCGCCAGCCAGTTGTCGGGGTCGTGGAAGACGACCACCTCGCCGCGCTCCGGCTCGGAACCGAACCACGGGGTCAGCTTGTCGACGAGGACCCGGTCGCCCTCCTTGAGGGTGTTCTCCATCGAGGCGGACGGGATGGAGAACGCCTGCACCAGGAACGTCTTGATCAGCAGCGCCAGAACGAGCGCGATACCGATCAGGATCGGCAGCTCCTTCCAGAAGGAACGGGGCTTCTTCGGCTTCGGGGCCGGGCCACCGGACCCTTCGCCACCGGTCCGGGGCGGCTCGTCCGCCGGCGGGCCGTCGCCGCCCGCCGCCGGGTCACTCCCGGAGGTCACGGCGCTGTCGGAAGCCGGGTCGGCGGCTTCCACCGGATGACCGCGGTGCTCCTCGCCGTCGTGCCCGGACCGTGCGCCAACCGCCACATCCCCCACGCCAACTCCTCACTCTGTGCCGCTGCCTGCCCCACGTACGACGCAGGCCCACCACTCCCATAACGAGCGGGAGTTCCGCAGGGCTCGGGAGTTGTCGAACCGATCCGTTCGGATCGCCGGGGGCAACCCTATGCGACAGCTGGGCGGATGCAGTCGCCGTGGCGGCCGAGCCGGTCACGGATGCGAAAGTTTGCGGTTCCTTGAGACGGACCCAGTGCCCCAGCGGCCAGGCGATGACCATGGCACGTCCCACCACCTCGTCCTCCGAGACGGTGCCGCCGTAGTCGGTGTTCTGGTGGGCCCGGGAGTCGGCGGAGTTGGCCCGGTGGTCGCCCATCACCCACAGCCGCCCCTGGGGGACGGTGATGTCGAACGCCGTGCTGGAGGGGTCGTTGCCGGGATACAGATACGCCCCCTCCTCCAGGGGAACGCCGTTGACGGTGACCCGTCCTTGCGTGTCACAGCACACGACGCGGTCGCCACCCACCCCGACGACCCGCTTGATGAGGTCCTTCTCGTCGTCGGACGGCAGCAGACCGATGAAGGTGAGCCCTTCCTTGATCTGCTTGACGACGACCGGGTCCTCCTTCTTGGTGGTGGTCTGCTCGTCGTTGAGCCAGCCGCCGGGGTCCTTGAAGACGACGACGTCCCCGCGCTCGGGCTTGGAGCCGAACCACGGGGTGAACTTGTCGACCAGGACCCGGTCGCCGATCCGGATCGTCTGCTCCATGGAGCCGGACGGGATCACGAAGGCCTGCACGAGGAAGGTCTTCAGAACCAGGGCTATCAGGACGGCGACACCGACCAGCAGCGGTATCTCCCGGACGGCCGAGCGCCTGCGCTTGCGCTTGACCTTGCGCTGGAGCTTGCGCCGCTCCGCGCGGGTGCGACCGCCGGCCGAGCTGGAGGTGCGCCGGGCGCCGGTGGGCAGCAGGTTGTCCGCGGCGCTGGTGGGGATGGAGCGCGGCTTGCCGCGGTTACCCATGGGCACCCTCCGCGCCGGGCACTCGCGCGTAGGCGCTCGGGCGGGACAGGCGGGTGAGGTGCGCGTAGGGCCAGAGGATCCAGTCGGCGCGGCCGATCACACGGTCGACGGGGATCATGCCGCCGCCCGGTGAACCGAGGTGGTCCCGGGAGTCACTGGAGTGGCTGCGGTGGTCACCGAGGACGAACAGGGTGCCCTCGGGCACGACCACGTCGAAGTCCACCGTGGACGCACGATCGCCGGGATACAGGAACGTCGACTCGTCGACCGACCGGCCGTTCACCTTGATCCTCCCCTCCTTGTCGCAGCAGACCACGTGGTCTCCCCCTACACCCACGACGCGCTTGATGTAGTCGAAGTTCCCGAAGTACCCGGTGCCGTCGAACACCACGACATCGCCGCGCCGCGGCTCGGCATCGAAACGGTACGCCAACTTATTTACGAGAACGCGGTCACCGATCCTCAATCCGTTTTCCATGGATCCGCTGGGAATCTGGAATGGTTGCGCCACGAAAGCGTTGAGGACCAGCAAAAACAGCAGGCAGATCAGCAGGGTCAGACTGATCCGGCCACCCGGGAGCCACTCCGTGATCCGCCCCACCAACGCGAAACGCGACCGTCCCTCCGCTCCTTCCGCCTCCGGGGTCTCCTGGGAGACGTCCGCGGGAACGGAAGGGTGGGAGGAGCGGTCGCGCTCCGTCGTCGGCTGAGCTTCGGTGTCCATCGGGGCCAGATGCTATCCGGCCGCTCTATGAACCCCTCAGGGCACTCAGTTGTCGCGCTTCTCCTTGATCTTCGCGGCCTTGCCGCGCAGCTCGCGCAGGTAGTAGAGCTTGGCGCGACGCACGTCACCGCGGGTGACGAGCTCGATCTTCTCGACGATCGGGGTGTGCACGGGGAAGGTGCGCTCGACGCCGACGGAGAAGGAGACCTTGCGGACCGTGAAGGTCTCGCGGACACCGGCACCCTGGCGGCGGATGACTACGCCCTTGAACTGCTGCACACGGGAGCGGTTGCCCTCGATGACGCGGACGTGGACGTTGACGGTGTCACCCGGGCGGAAGGCCGGGACGTCGCTGCGCAGCGACGCGGCGTCGACTGAGTCGAGCAGGTGAGACATTTCGTCTGCTTTCTTCGCTGATGCCACAGGTCATCAACGGAACTAGATGTTCGAGGATTGAGTGCCGTGTGCCCGTCGAGGCGGGCGTCGTGTCCCCCTGCGGCAGGGGCGCACACCGGACGGCGCACAACAGCGACCTATTCTTCCACGCCGTCGGTCCTGCGCCAAAATCGACCGTACGGCGCACCCTCCGGGTCGGGCATCCAGCCCAGGATGGAGAGCATCTCGCGGTCCTTCTTGTCGAAGGTCTTCGGCTCGCAGCGCTCGATCAGGTCGGGCCGGTTGGCCGTCGTGCGCCGCAGGGCCTCGTCGCGGCGCCAGCGGGCGATCCTGCCGTGGTGGCCGCTGAGCAGCACCTCGGGGATCTCCCGGCCGCGCCAGGCGGGCGGCTTGGTGAAGACGGGGCCCTCCAGGAGGTTGGCCATGGCGCCGGGCGCGAAGGAGTCGTCGCGGTGGGACTCGGCGTTGCCGAGCACGCCGGGCAGGAGCCGTGCCACGGCCTCGGTGACGACCAGGACGGCGGCTTCCCCGCCGGCCAGGACGTAGTCGCCGATGGAGACCTCGTAGACGGGGATCCGGGTGGCGTACTCGTCGATGACCCGCCGGTCGATGCCCTCGTAGCGGGCCGGGGTGAAGATCAGCCAGGGGCGCTCGGAGAGCTCGACCGCGAGTTCCTGGGTGAAGGGCCGGCCGCTGGGCGTCGGGACGACGATCGCGGGCGCGTGCGAGCCCCGCTCGTAGCCGTCGGCCAGGACGGTGTCGAGGGCGTCGCCCCAGGGGTCGGTCTTCATGACCATGCCGGGTCCGCCGCCGTAGGGGGTGTCGTCGACCGTGTTGTGCCGGTCGTACGTCCACTCCCGCAGGTCGTGCACCTGGACGTCCAGCCGGCCACGCGCGCGTGCCTTGCCGACGAGGGAGACGTTCAGCGGGTCGAGGTACTCGGGGAAGATCGTGAGAACGTCGAGGCGCATTACGGCCGGTCCCCGTCCGCGCCCGCGCCCGCACCCTCGTCTTCGTCCTCTGCCGCGTCCCGCGAGGACGCGATCTCGGCCTGGTCGTCGATCAGACCGGGCGGCGGGTCGATGACGGCCCGCTGCTCCTCGAGGTCGATCTCGGTGACGATCGACTCGACGAAGGGGATCATCACCTCGCTGCCGTCGGGCCGCTCGACGATGAAGAGGTCCTGGGAGGGCAGATGCGAGATCTCGGTGATCCGGCCGACCTCGGCGCCGTCCTTGGTGACCACGTCCAGGTCCATCAGCTGGTGGTCGTAGTACTCGTCCTCCTCCTCGGGCAGCTCCGCGGGGTCGACCTCGGCGATCAGGAGGGTGTTGCGCAGGGCTTCGGCGGCGGTGCGGTCCCGCACCCCCTCGAAGCGCAGGAGGAGACGACCGCTGTGGACGCGGCCGGTCTCGATGGTCAGCGGGCCGGTCGAGGCCGGGTCCGTGGCCAGGACGGCGCCGGGCGCGAGCCGCGCTTCCGGCTCGTCGGTGCGTACCTCGACGGTGACCTCGCCCTTGATGCCGTGGGCGCGGCCGATCCGCGCGACTACGAGCTGCACTTCTGAAGATCTCCTGTCGTACCTGTCGTCACGACTGCCGTAACGACTACGGGCCGGGGACGGCCCAGTGGCCCTCCCCGGCCCGAGCCGGTGCTGCGAAACGCGTCAGCGGACGTGATCCACGTCGACGAGGTCGACGCGGACGCCACGGCCGCCGATGGCGCCCACGACGGTGCGCAGAGCGCGTGCGGTGCGGCCGTTGCGGCCGATCACCTTGCCGAGGTCGTCCGGGTGGACCCGGACCTCGAGCACGCGCCCGCGGCGCAGGTTGCGCGAGGCGACCTGCACATCGTCGGGGTTGTCGACGATGCCCTTCACGAGGTGCTCAAGCGCCTCTTCGAGCATGCTGCTCAGGCCTCGGTCGACTCGGACTCGGCGGCAGCCTCGTCCTTCTTCTCAGCCTTCTTCTTCTGGGTGATGGCCTCACCCTTGCCCGAGTCGTCGCCACCGAGGGCCTCGAACACCGGGCGAGCCTTCTTCGGCTCGGCGACGAGCAGCGGCGCCGGGGCGGGCTCGCCCTTGAACTTCTGCCAGTCGCCGGTCTTCTTCAGAATGGCGAGCACGGGCTCGGTCGGCTGCGCGCCGACACCCAGCCAGTACGCCACGCGGTCGGCGTCGACCTCGATGATCGACGGGTGGTACGTCGGCTGGTACTTGCCGATCTCCTCGATCGCACGACCGTCACGACGGGTGCGGGAGTCGGCGACGACGATGCGGTAGTGAGGCGCGCGGATCTTGCCCAGACGCTTCAGCTTGATCTTGACTGCCACGGAAGTGGTGTCTCCTGGTCTTGACGTGGTTGGGCACGGCGAGATGGCCGCGTGGGGTTGCGGTACCCGAGTGCCCGATGGACGCGTCAGCCGGAGGAGAGAGGGGTCCTGTGCGACTGTCGAGTACAGCTAGCCATTGTGCCACACCGCGCGGGCCCCTTCCGGCCGCGGGTGGTTTCCGGGCATGCGGCAGAAACGCCCGGCGCTTGCGGGGCGCCGCCTTCGACGGCCCCCCGCACCACGCTGAACCGGCAGCCACGAGATGCCGGTGCATGACGGCACGTGCCTAGGCCGCGCCCGCGATCTCCGGGATCCGGAACGGCTTGCCGCAGCCCCCGCACACGATCGGCGCCTGGGCCAGGACCGAAGGTACGACCCGCACATTGCGGCCGCAGTCGCACACGGCCTTGACCCGGACGCCGCCGCCGGAGGAGCCGTGCCGGGCCGCCGGACCGCGGAAGGAACGGGTGGTGTCGGAGGAGGTGGCCGCCAGATGGGCCTTGAGGGCCCGCTGGAGGCGCTCGATCGTCGGGCGGTAGCGCCGCTTGGCCTCGGGGTTGAGCGTGACCAGGGAGAAACCGCTGCTGGGGTGGGGCTCCTCGGGGTGGTCCAGGCCCAGTTCCTCGGCGATCGCGAGGAATCTGCGGTTGTGGTAGCGGCCGGCACGGGAGGTGTCGCGCACGCCGCGGGCTGCGGCGATGCCATGGACTGCCTCGTGAAGCAGTCGCTCGAAGGAGAGCTCGTGACCGCAGGCGGACGACGACTCCCCGATCAGGGACTCTGGCGCGGCAAGATCCGGCAGCTCGGGGTGGTACCGCTGAATGTCGGCCCACGCCTCTGCCAGCTCTGCGGCGAGAACAGGTGGTGTCTGTGTCGTGCTCACGTAATGACAACGAGCGGGGGTGCCCCAGTGTTCCTATTCCGGGCCATCCCAAATAATTTGCACGTACCCGTCAGTTGCCGCTGATGCGTCCTGACGAGGGCGGGTGCGCTGATCTGCGGAGAAGCCTCACAGCTCCCCCCAAGGTGGTGCGTAGGCCCACGTACGACCCGGCGCGTAGACGAGGTCCGCGCGCCGGGGTAGGGATGTTCCGCAGGGGCGCAAGAGGCGTTTCGGTCGCTCTCACGAGCGGAGGGCGCCGTCTCAGTAGGCGCGCGCGACGATCGCGAGGTTACCGGGGGCGTCCCCGTCGTCCGGCACCGACCCGTCCTCCGCGATCAGACACCGTACGGTCAGCGACTGCTCGGCCAGCCTGGCCTCGCCCTCTTCGCCGAGGGTCGCCCACGGGATGCGCGCCCAGCCGCCGGCGACGGCCGCCTCGGCCGCCTCCTCGATCGTCGAGACGTCCGTCGTGCGGGATTCGCGGCGCTCACGGGACTGCTTCAGCAGCAGCGTCTGGTCCTCTTCGAGGATGGCGGGCAACAGGCCCTCGAGCGCGTCGATCGCCACCGGCTCCTTGCCTCCCGGGATGCGCCGGGCCAGCATCGCGGTGCCGTTCTCCAGGTCACGGGGTCCGATCTCGACGCGGACGGGCACGCCCTTGAGCTCCCAGTCGACCGCGCGCCGCCCGAAGGGGACCTCGGTGCGGTCGTCGACCCGGACGCGGAGCCCCGCCGCCTTCAGCCGGTCGCCCACCTCGCGGACCTTGGCCAGAACCGCCTCGTCGCCCTTGATCGCGAGAACGACGACCTGGATCTGCGCCAGCCGCGGCGGCACCCGCAGTCCGTCGTCGTCGCCGTGGGTCATCACCAGGGCGCCGATCATGCGGGTCGTCGAACCCCAGGAGGTCTGCCAGACCAGCTCCTGGGTGCCCTCCTTCGACAGGTACCGGGTGTTGAAGGCCTTGGCGAAGTTCTGGCCCAGCTCATGGCTGGTGACCATCTGGAGGGCCTTGCCGTCGCCCATCATGCTCTCGAGGGTGAGGGTGTTGACGGCGCCCGCGAAGCGCTCCTTGACCGTCTTGCGGCCGGAGACGAAGTCGATCGCGAGGACGTTCTCCAGGAAGTCGCCGTAGACCTCGCGCTGGATGCGCGCGGCGAAGTCGCGGGCCTCCTCGTACGTGGCGTGCGCGGTGTGCCCCTCCTGCCAGAGGAACTCGGACGTCCGCAGGAAGAGGCGGGGCCGCAGCTCCCAACGGACCACGTTGGCCCACTGGTTGATCAGCAGGGGCAGGTCGCGGTAGCTCTGCACCCACTTGGAGAAGTACTCGTTGACGATGGTCTCGGAGGTGGGCCGGACGACCGCCGGCTCCTCCAGTTCCTTGCCGCCGCCGTGCGTCACCACGGCCAACTCGGGTGCGAATCCCTCGACATGGTCCGCCTCGCGCGTGAGGTACGACTGCGGGATCAGCAGCGGGAAGTACGCGTTCTCGGTGCCCGTCTCCTTGATGCGGGCGTCCATCTCCGCCTGCATCCGCTCCCACAGTCCGTAACCGTACGGTCGGATCACCATGGTGCCGCGCACCGGTCCGTTGTCGGCCAGTTCCGCCTTGTTGATCAGATCCTGGTACCAGCGGGGGAAGTCGTCCGCCCGCGGGGTGAGAACGGGAGCCTTTGCCATGGCGCGATGGTACGGCCCCAAGTTGCCGGAATGTGAATTCTCGCCACAGGCACAGCCGGCGCACAAGCGGGGGCCCGAGACCCCTGGACGCCGTCGCGTACGGGGAGTTACCTGGCATACGGGGGAAGTGCGCGCGCACTGCACGGGGGCCACCTGATCGGTTACTGCGGCAACTCTCGGCGGATTGGGGCGCTTATCCATGACACCTACGCTCGTGCGGCAGCACCTGCCACTCGCGGGGTCGACGCCCCGCGCGGACCCGGGTGCACGCGCGCGTGACTGGTCGGAGATCCAGGAGCGGATGCTGGTCCCGCTCTACGAGGCCGTCTACGAGCGACTGGACGTGGGGCCCGGCACCAGGCTCCTCGCCCTCGGCTGCGGCTCGGGGCTCGCCCTGCTGATGGCGGCCTCCAGAGGCGCGGCGGGCCTCACCGGTGTCGAACCCTCCTCCCCCGAACGGCTGGCCCTCGCGCGCGAACGCCTGCTGCCGAGAGAGCCCGGGGAACGGGCTGCGGGCGCGCGCGGGGACGGTGGCGGCACCCGCCTCACCGACCGGTTGCCGAAGGACACGGCCGGCCCGGGCACGCGCGCGTACGACCTGGTGACCGCGTTCGAGCCGATCGGATGTCGCGCGGGCGACGCGGACGGGCTCGGTGGTCTGCTCGCGGCCACGACCCCGCTCGTCGCGCGCAGGGCGCCGGTGGTGCTCGTCGGCTGGGGCCCGCCGGAACGCTGCGCCACATCCGCGGTGTTGCGGATCGCGACCAAGCTGGCCGAGCCGCTGCGCGGCAGCGCGGTCCGACTGCGCCCGGCGCTGCGCGACGACCTGGAGGAGGTCGCCGGGCGGGCCGGTCTGAGGCCGGACGGATCGGGGCGGGTGGCCTGCCCCTTCGGGTACGCCGACGTGGAGAGCGCCCTCAAGGGCCTGCTGTCCACCGGGCTGTTCGACGCGGCGGTCGCGGCGACGGACCAGGCGCAGGTCGACAAGGAACTGACCGAGGCGCTGCACCCGTACCGGCGCCCGGACGGGACGGTGTGGATGCCGAACGTGTTCCGGTACCTGATCGCGCGGACTCCCTGAAGCTCCCGCGTCCCCCGAGGACCACGCCTCCCCCGTAGGCCTTCGCCGGCCGCGGGACGCCCGTGCGCCGGTGCGCGTCCGACTGCCCGCGCGCAGCCGCTTCCCGTCCGTACGCCGTGTGGGGCGCCCCTCCGTGAACGGAAGAGCGCCCCACATGGTGTACGGACGGGCTCGGCTCGGCGCCGAGCCACGTGCTACAGGCGTCAGCCCATGAACTTCTTGAACTCGTCCGGCAGCTCGAAGTCCTGGGCGCCCTGCTGCGGCAGCCCGAGCGCGTTGCCGCCCTGGGCCTGGGCCTCGCGGCGCTGGGCCTCCTCCAGCTCCTGCTGCTTGCGCTTCATCGGGTTGCCGGAGCGCTGCTTGCCCTTGGCCTGCTTCGGCTGCTTCTTCTGCCGGCCGGCGCCGCCGCCCATGCCCGGCATTCCCGGCATCCCGGGCATGCCGCCGCCCTGGGCCATCCGGGACATCATCTTGCGGGCCTCGAAGAACCGCTCGACCAGGCCCTTCACCGCGCTGACCTCGACGCCGGAACCCTTGGCGATACGGGCGCGGCGTGAGCCGTTGATGATCGTCGGCTCGTGGCGCTCGGCCGGGGTCATCGACTTGATGATCGCGGCCGTGCGGTCGACGTCACGCTCGTCGAGGTTGGCGATCTGGTCCTTGATCTGGCCCATGCCGGGCAGCATGCCGAGCAGCTTGCTGATGCTGCCCATCTTCCTGACCTGCTCCATCTGGGCCAGGAAGTCGTCCAGGGTGAAGTCCTGGCCCTTCTTGGACGCCAGCTTGGAGGCCATTTTCTCGGCCTCTTCCTGGCTGAACGTCTTCTCCGCCTGCTCGATCAGGGTGAGCAGGTCACCCATGTCGAGGATGCGGGAGGCCATCCGGTCAGGGTGGAAGGCGTCGAACTCGTCGAGCTTCTCGCCGTTCGACGCGAACATGATCGGCTTGCCGGTCACCGACGCGATCGACAGGGCCGCACCACCGCGGGCGTCACCGTCGAGCTTCGACAGCACGACACCGTCGAAGCCGACACCGTCGCGGAAGGCCTCGGCCGTGTTGACGGCGTCCTGACCGATCATCGCGTCGACGACGAAGAGGATCTCGTCGGGCGAGACGGCGTCGCGGATGTCCGCGGCCTGCCGCATCAGCTCGGCGTCGATACCGAGGCGGCCGGCGGTGTCCACGATCACGATGTCGTGGACCTTGGTCTTGGCGAACTCGATGGAGTCCTTGGCGACCTGGACCGGGTCGCCCACCCCGTTACCGGGCTGCGGGGCGTACACGGCCACGCCGGCGCGCTCGGCGACGACGCTGAGCTGGTTGACGGCGTTGGGGCGCTGGAGGTCACAGGCGACGAGCAGCGGCGAGTGGCCCTGCTCCTTCAGCCAGCGGCCGAGCTTGCCGGCGAGGGTGGTCTTACCGGCACCCTGGAGACCGGCGAGCATGATCACGGTCGGCGGCTGCTTGGCGAACCGCAGCCGCCGGGTCTCGCCGCCGAGGATCGTGACGAGTTCCTCGTTGACGATCTTCAGGACCTGCTGGGCGGGGTTCAGCGCCTTGGAGACATCGGAGCCGAGGGCGCGTTCCTTGACGTTCTTGATGAACGTGCGGACGACCGGCAGGGCCACGTCCGCTTCGAGGAGTGCGATGCGGATCTCGCGCGCCGTGGCGTCGATGTCCGCTTCGCTCAAGCGCCCCTTGCCGCGCAAGTTCTTGAAGGTCGCTGAAAGGCGATCGGAGAGAGTATCGAACACGGCGGCGTCGGTCCTCGGAGTCGGGGGCAGTCTGAGCGTCTTCCAGAGTATCCGGCCGCGCAAGACATTCGTCCCCGCCTGCTGTATTCAGCGGGCGGGGACGCGTGCCACGCGGCACACGGTCACGCCCGCAGCGTCTCCTCCAGCTTGCGGGTGACGGAGGCGGCCTCGTCACCGGGCAGGGGCGCGCCGTCCGCTCCGGTGACGTAGAAGGCGTCCACGGCGTTCGCGCCGAGGGTCGAGACGTGCATGCTGCGGACCCGCAGTCCCTCGTCCTCCAGGGCCCGGCCGATCCGGAGCAGCAGCCCCGGCGCGTCCTGCGCGCGTACCTCGATGACCGTGGCGTGCCGGGAGGCCGCCGAGGCAACCGTCACACGCGGCGGCGGCGCGACCACGCCCCGTCGGCGGGGATAGGCGGCGTCCCGTTCCGCGAGCCGTCCGGCGATGTCCAGCGAGCCGTCCAGGGCGCGTACGAGGTCGGCGCGCAGCCGGGCCGCCTGGGGCAGGGAGCCGTACTCGGCGGCGACCCGCCAGTTCAGCAGTAGGACGGAGCCCTCGACGCCGGTCGGCAGGTCCAGGGCGCGCAGCTCGGCGGTGCGGACCGTCAGCCGGTGCATGGCGAGGACGCCGGCCACCGCGGGCAGTACGCCCTCCTGGTCGGGAACGGCGATGAGCAGTTCCACGCCGAGCGGCTCGGGGTCGTCCGCCGGCCGGTCCTCCGTGGGGGGCTCGGTCTGGGCGCGCAGGGCCAGCACCGGGCTGTGGGTGGCGACCGCCTCGATGGCGAGCCGTTCCTGCTCCGCGGTGGGCGCGGCGGCGTCGGGCTCGTCCGGCTCGTCCCCGGCGAGCACCGCCGCCACCCGCTTGACCAGGTCCGCCACGAGCGAACCTCGCCAGGACGACCAGGCGGCGGGGCCGGTGGCCAGCGCGTCCGCCTCGGTGAGCGCGTGCAGCAGCTCCAGGGTGCTCTGCGAGCCGACCGCCTCGGCGACCGAGCGGACCGTGGCCGGGTCCTCCAGATCGCGCCGGGTGGCCGTCTCGATCAGCAGCAGGTGATGCCGTACGAGCGTGGAGAGGACGGCGACCTCGGCGCGGTCGAAGCCGATCCGGGCGGCGACGTCCTTGGCGATGATCTCGCCCGCGACCGAGTGGTCGCCGGGCCAGCCCTTGCCGATGTCGTGCAGCAGGGCGGAGACCAGGAGGAGGTCGGGGCGGCTGACCCGGCGGGTGAACTCGGAGGCGCGCACGGCGGTCTCGATGAGGTGCCGGTCGACGGTCCAGATGTGCACGGCGTTGCGCTGCGGGCGGCAGCGCACCCGCTCCCAGTCCGGCAGCAGCCGCGTGATCAGGCCCTCGGCCTCCAGCGCCTCCCAGACCTCGATGGTGGGCTGGCCCGAGCCGAGCAGGGTCACGAGCTGCTCACGGGCCTCGGCGGGCCAGGGCGTGGGCAGCGGGCGCACGGTGGCGGCGAGGCGCCGTACGGCGTGCAGGGAGAGCGGGAGGCCGGCCTGCGCGGCGGCGGCCGCGGCGCGCAAGGGGAGCACGGGGTCGCGTTCGGGGCGTGCGGCACGGGCGAGCACCACCTCGCCGTCCTGCTCCACCACCCCTTCGGCCAGCGGAGAGCGCTCGGCGACGGGCTTGCCGCCCCCGAGCATGGCGCGCAGTCGCGGCCGCACGGCGCGTGACCGCAGCACGCGCCCCACTTCGCGCCAGGTGACATCACTCGCATACGAAATGACGCGGGCCGCCTCGTACACCTGCCGCAGCAGCGTGTCGGCGTCCAGCAGGCCCAGTTCGGCGGCCACCTGGTCCTGTTCCTGGAGGGCCAGGCGGTCGGTGGCGCGGCCGGTGGCCAGGTGCAGGGCGTCCCGCACGTCGAGGAGCCGGCGCCGGGCGTCGTCGAGGCCCTCGCGGGGCGCGTCGGCCAGCCAGGAGGCGGCGACGGCCCGCAGCGCGGTGGCGTCCCTCAGACCGCCCCGTGCCTCCTTCAGGTCCGGCTCCAGCAGGTACTGGAGCTCGCCCTGGCGTTCGGCGCGCTCGACGCAGAGTTCCTGGAGCTCGGGGAGGCGCTTGGGCGCCTGGTTGCGCCAGTCGGCGAGGACGGCCGTACGCAGTCCCGCCGTCAGCCCGGGGTCGCCTGCGAGGTGGCGGCCGTCGAGGAGGCCGAGCTGGACCTTGAGGTCCTCCCCGGCGGTCTTGCGGGCCTCCGCCGGCGTGCGGACGGAGTGGTCCAGAGCGAGGCCCAGGTCCCACACGGGGTACCAGAGCCGGTCGGCGAGGGCGGCGACCGCCTTGGGGTCGGCGCCGTCGTGCAGCAGGAGGAGGTCGAGGTCGCTGCGCGGGGACAGCTCGCCCCGGCCGTAGCCGCCGACGGCGACCAGGGACACGCCCTTCAGGTCCTCGGTGCCGGCCGTGAAGAGCCCCGACAGCCAGTCGTCGGTCAGTTCCGCGAGGGCGGAACGGCGCGGCGGCCCGGACCGCGCCCCCTCGGTGAGGAGGCGCAGCCGGGCCGCCGCGTAGCCGCTGGGTCCCGAGTCCTCTGCATCCTTGCGCACGTCCGTACTCGTCACCCAGCGACTCCTGTTCTGTTCTGCCGTCAGAGCGCGTCCGGGCCGCGCTCGCCGGTGCGGACCCGAACGGCCGTCTCGACCGGGAGGGACCAGACCTTGCCGTCACCGATCTTGCCGGTACGGGCCGCCTTGACGATGACGTCGATCAGCTGCTCGGCGTCGTCGTCCTCGGCCAGCACCTCGATGCGGATCTTGGGAACCAGGTCGACCGTGTACTCGGCGCCGCGGTAGACCTCGGTGTGTCCCCGCTGACGACCGTAACCGCTGGCCTCGGTGACCGTCAGACCGTGGACGCCGAAGGCCTGAAGGGCTTCCTTGATCTCGTCCAGCCGGTGGGGCTTCACGACGGCGGTGATGAGCTTCATGCGTCCACCTTCTTGCTCGCGTCGGTGACCGCGGTCGGAAGGGCGGTCGTGCGGGCGGCGCCGCCGCCGGCACCGCTGAAGTCGTATGCGGTCTCGGCGTGCTCGGCCTGGTCGATGCCGGCCACCTCGTCATCCTCGGAGACCCGCATGCCGATGGTCTTGTCGAGGAGGAAGGCGAGGATCGCGGAGACCACCAGCGAGTAGGCGAGGACCGCGAAGACACCGGCGCACTGCTTCCACAGCTGGTCGAAGGAGTGGTTGCCGTAGAAGACACCGGTCGCCGTGGACTGGCCCTTGCCGCTGGCGAAGAAGCCGATCAGCAGGGAGCCGACGACACCGCCGACCAGGTGGACGCCGACGACGTCGAGCGAGTCGTCGTAGCCGAACTTGTACTTCAGGCCGACGGCCATGGCGCACAGCAGACCGGCGATGGCGCCGACCGCGATCGCGCCGAGCGGGGTGACCGCACCACCCGAGGGGGTGATGGCGACCAGACCGGCGACCGCACCGGAGGCGGCGCCCAGCGTGGTGAACGCGCCGTGGCGGATCTTCTCGTAGACGAGCCAGGCCAGCATGGCGGCGGCGGTGGCGACCTGCGTGTTGACGAACATCAGCGCGCCGACGCCGTCGTCGTTGCCGAGCCACGAGCCGGCGTTGAAGCCGAACCAGCCGAACCACAGCAGACCGGCGCCGAGCATGACCAGCGGCAGGCTGTGCGGGCGCATCGGGTCCTTCTTGAACCCGACCCGCTTGCCGATGACGAGGATCACGCCGAGGGCCGCGGCACCGGCGTTGATGTGCACCGCCGTACCACCGGCGAAGTCGATGACACCCAGCTCGAAGGCCCAGCCACCGGCGCCCCAGACCCAGTGCGCGACCGGGAAGTACACGACCGTGGCCCACAGGGCGACGAACAGCGCCCACGCGGAGAACTTGACGCGGTCGGCGAGCGCACCGCTTATCAGGGCGGGCGTGATGATCGCGAACATCATCTGGAAGACCATGAACACGAAGATCGGGATGGTGTAGCCGTCCCACAGCTCCGTCAGGCCGATATTGCTGAGACCGACCCAGTCGGAGTTCCAGCCGATGAGGCTGCCCGAGTCGGTACCGAAAGCGAGGGAGAAGCCGTACAACACCCACAGGATGGTGACGATCCCGATGCTGATGAAGCTCATCATCAGCATGTTGAGCGTGCTCTTGACGCGGACCATGCCTCCGTAGAAGAAGGCGAGGCCCGGGGTCATGATCAGTACCAGTGCGGAACAGATGAGCATGAAGCCTGTGTTCGCGGACGACAGCGTGGGTGCGTCCGCCGCAAGCGTGATGGCGGCCTGTGCCATCGGCGTCTCCTCGTCGTAGGTACGGCCCCGTGCGGGCGAAGCCAGAGCGGGTCGTGAGGGGTGGGCCGGTTATGCGCCATGAGATTCGCGCAGCGCGGTTTCGGTGGAAGCCCCTCGTTGTTTCGCCGCTGTGACGAAGGCGCCTCGTGCGTTACGCCTCGATGAACTGGCTGATGTTCGTCGAGTGGATCGTTATCGTGGCGCAACCTTCGAAGAACGCAATAAACCGGCCGCGGGCGGCCTTCCGAATGACCTGGCATGGGGGAGCCGAGTCGGGCAGTTCGGGAGGGCCGGCCGCGGCCGGAGTTCCGGGGTTTTACTCTGTGGATCAGCCGGATCAGACCGCTTCGGCCGTCTCCGGAAGCTCGATGGTGAGCCGCTCGGTCAGGTCCACGACCTCGGAAAGATCCCCGAAATCGCGTACGGCGCTGTCGACGGTCTTTCGGATACGAGTGTTGACGCGCTCGGAGCGCACCTTCTTGGCCTCCTTCATGGCCTGGGTGGCGAGGGTGGCGCTCTGCTCGGGCTCGCGCTGGAGGAGGTGCACCGTGGCCATGCCGATCAGGTTCAGCACATACGACCGCTGGTGGTCGTGGTCGCCCGCGAACCGCTCCACGGCCTTGCGCATCAGGGGTTCGGCCAGCGAGGCGTAGGTGGGACTGCGGCCGGCGACATAGGCGAGGTCGCGGAACGAGTGGCTGTTCTCGCCGTAGAGCTCGGCCTCGGAGAAGAAGCGGATCCAGTCGGGGTCCGGCTCGTCCCACTCGTCCGACTCGGCGAAGGTGTCCTCGGCCATCCGCACCGCCCGCTTGCACCGGCCGGGCTGCCCCATGTTGGCGTAGGCGCGGGCCTCCATCGCATACAGCATGGACTGGGTGCGCGGGCTCGCGCAGTCCCGGCTGCCGTACTGCGCGAGGTGGATCAGTTCCAGGGCGTCCTCGGGCCGGCCGAGGTGGATCATCTGGCGGCTCATGCTGGACAGCACGTACGAGCCGAGCGGCCGGTCGCCGGCCTCCTTCGCCGCGTGCAGGGCGAGGACGAAGTACTTCTGCGCGGTGGGCTGGAGCCCGACGTCGTAGCTCATCCAGCCCGCGAGCTCCGCCAGTTCGGCGGCGACCTTGAAGAGCCTCCTCGCGGTGGACTCGGGCTGGGGCTCCTGGAGGAGATCCGTCACCTCGTGCAGCTGCCCGACGACCGCCTTGCGGCGCAGTCCGCCGCCGCACTGGGCGTCCCACTGCCGGAACATCACGGTGGTGGACTCCAGCAGGTCCAGCTCGGGCCGGGAGAGCCGGCCGCGGGCCCGGCTGGTCGGGATCGAGTCCGGCTCCTCGAGCGGGGCGGGCGGCGAGGGGACCAGCCAGCGCTGCATGGGCTCGATGAGGGACGGGCCCGCGCACAGGGCCAGCGAGGTCCCGAGGAAGCCGCGCCGCGCCAGCATCAGGTCGCTGCGCGAGAACTCGCTGAGCTGGGCCACCGTCTGCGGGGCCGTCCACGGCAGGTCGACGCCGGTCGCGGAGGGCGCCTGGCGCGCGGCGCGCAGCCCGAGGTCCTCGACGGAGACGACACAGCCGAACCGCTCGGAGAACAGCTCGGACAGGATCCTGGGGATGGGCTCGCGGGGGTTCTCGCCGTCCAGCCAGCGGCGCACGCGCGAGGTGTCCGTGGAGATGTGGTTGGCACCCAACTGACGGGCCCGGCGGTTGACTTGACGGGCGAGTTCACCCTTCGACCAGCCGCTGCGCACGAACCACGAAGAGAGCAGCTCGTTCGGGCGCTTGTCCCCACCCGCAGCGATACTTCCGCTTCCGCCGTTGCCGCTCACTGGAACGCCCCCATCCCTGAGACCACTTGTCACTGAGTGCGCCAAGCCTTATCAGAATGCCGGTAAATACGGCCCGCCGTACGGGACTTGTCACCCTTCGAACGGAAAGCCGACTTGCCTCCGGCATACCCACAAGCGCATGTGCCTCCAGGACCCGCACACTCAAAGTAATCCTACGATCACGGCTCCGGCCACGAGGATCCCGGAAACGCCACCATTCGCCACCCCTTCGAATGAACTCCCGGTGGCTCGTACGCGATTCACTTGACACAGGACGGCCGGGAGTGAGCGGAGCGAAGCACTCAGGGGCGCGCACGACCCAGCACACCACCCGGAGCGCTTCCAGGCGCTGCCTGGATCGAGCGGTCGCCGGGAAGCAGAAGCACAGAGAGTCACCACGAACGATCGCTGCGTAACCATCGGCGCGTCGAACCCGTTGGAGGGGGCATGGGCTTCACGATCGGCGGCATTCGCGAGATCCGCTCCGGCGCGCGCAGGCGCGGTCGCTCGTCCGAGTGCACCGCCGTCGCCGAGTTCACGGGACTGTGGGGCTGGGACGCGGTGCCCGGCGCGCGGGCCGCCGCGGGCGTCTGCTCGTGCGGGCGCTCCGACTGCCGCGAACCCGGCGCGCATCCCCTGGCGTTCGCCCCCCGCGTCCCCGCCGGTGCCACGCTCGACGCCGTGAGCAGGGCCTGGTCGGAGTTCCCGGGCGCCGCGGTCATGCTGCCCGTCGGGCGCGCGTTCGACGTGATCGACGTCGCCGAGCCCGCCGGCCGCCGCGCCTTGGTCCGACTGGAGCGCATGGGTCTTCCCCTCGGTCCGGTCACCGCCACCCCGGAGGGCCGCACCCAGTTCTTCGTCGCCCCCGGCGCCGCCGGCGAACTGACCGGCCTGCTCTATCGCATGGGCTGGGACGACCCGACCGCCCTGGACCTGCGCGGTCTCGGCCCCGGCACGTACATCACGGCCCCACCCTCCGATCGCGGCGGGCTCGGCCCGGTGCGCTGGCTGCGCCCACCCGCGCTGGACTCGGCGACCCGCCCACCGGAGGCCCGCCTGCTGCTGGGCACCCTGGCCTACCTGGCCCACCGGTCGCGCGCCTGAGCCGTACGGCGTGCACACAGCCGAGCGCCCGCTCCCACTGCACCTGGGGGCGGGCGCTTCGTTCTCTTCTGCGCCTGAACCGGGCGCCGATCTCGCGGGCGACGGCCCTCAGTCGCCGATAAGGGCATCCACGAAGGCCTCCGGCTCGAACGGCGCCAGGTCGTCCGCGCCCTCGCCGAGTCCGATCAGCTTGACCGGGACGCCCAGCTCGCGCTGGACCGCGACCACGATGCCGCCCTTCGCCGTGCCGTCCAGCTTGGTCAGGACGATGCCGGTGATGTTCACGACCTCGGCGAAGACACGGGCCTGGACGAGACCGTTCTGCCCGGTGGTGGCGTCGAGGACGAGCAGCACCTCGTCGAGCGGCGCGTGCTTCTCGACGACCCGCTTGACCTTGCCGAGCTCGTCCATGAGCCCGGTCTTGGTGTGCAGCCGGCCCGCGGTGTCGATGAGGACGACGTCCACCCCCATCTCCTTGCCCTCCTTCACCGCGTCGAACGCGACGGAGGCGGGGTCGCCCGCCTCGGGGCCCCGCACGGTGTGCGCGCCGACGCGCTCGCCCCAGGTCTGGAGCTGGTCGGCGGCGGCGGCGCGGAAGGTGTCGGCGGCGCCCAGGACGACGGTCCGCCCGTCGGCCACGAGCACGCGCGCGAGCTTGCCGGTGGTGGTGGTCTTGCCGGTGCCGTTGACCCCGACGACCATCACGATGCCCGGCTTGCGCTCCTCGGGCTCGGTCTTCACGGTGCGGTCGACATCGGTGCCGACCAGCTTGAGCAGCTCCTCGCGCAGCAGGCTGCGCAGCTCCTCGGGGGTGCGGGTGCCGAGCACCTTGACGCGCTCGCGCAGCCGTTCGACCAGCTCCTGGGTGGGCTGCACGCCGACGTCGGCGGTGAGCAGCGTGTCCTCGATCTCCTCCCAGGTGTCCTCGTCGAGGTGCTCGCGGGAGAGCAGCGTGAGCAGGCCCTTGCCCAGGGCGTTCTGCGAGCGGGAGAGACGGGCGCGGAGGCGGATCAGCCGCCCCTCGGTGGGTTCCGGGATCTCGAGCTCGGGAACCTCGACAACGGGCGGTTCCTCGACGGCGGTGCCGGTCGAGCCGCCGTCGGGAAGATCCACCTCCTCTATCGTGCGGCGCGGTTCGTCGCGCGGCGTCTCGGCCTCGTCGCCGACATGCGGCTCGGCCGGAGGGGCGGTGATGTCGGGCACGGTGGGGGGCGGCGGGGGCAGCGACTTCTTCCGTCGGCTGCCGACCACGAGCCCGCCGAGCACACCGAGCACGACCACGGCGATGACTACAGCAAGGATGACGATTTCCATAACGCGTCCAGTATGCGTGACCCCTCCCCGCCGGGGCGGGCGGCGACCCGGCCGCGCGTCAGCCGGTCGGCCCGCTCTTGTGCAGCGCGACCCTCGCCCGGAAGCGCAGACGCAGACAGCGGTCCTCGACCTCCGCGGGCGCGTCCGCGGGACAGCAGCAGTGCTCGGCGAGCCACCGCAGGTCGTCGGGGTCGAGCCAGAGGGCGACGCGCCCCCCGCTCGGCCTCGCCCTGAGGGTCGGTCGGCACCACGGCTCGGGTCATGGCCGGAGCGTAGAGCCGGGCCGTCCGGACCCATGGCCATCTGACGCCTCGTCAGCTACGGTCCTCCGCATCCGCCGAAGGGGGCCTCCCATGCCCGTCACCGTCGTCCGTTTCAACCTCGTCGCTCCCGACGCGACCCCGGCCGAGCTCGGTGTGCGGTACCGGGCCGCTCTGGAGATGGCCGCGTACGCCGACGAGTGCGGGGTCACGACCGTGCAGACCGAGGAGCATCACGGAGCCGAGAACAACTGGCTGCCGTCGCCGTTCGCCTTCGCGGGCGCCGTGCTCGGCGCGACCCGGCGGCTCGCGGTCACGGTCTCGGCGGTGATCGGCCCGCTGCACGACCCGCTGCGGCTGGCCGAGGACATCGCGGTGCTCGACCTGCTGAGCGGCGGCCGGCTGGTCACGGTCGCCGGGATCGGGTACCGGCCCGAGGAGTACGCCCGGGCGGGGGTGGACTGGAAGCGGCGCGGACGGCTCCAGGACGAGCTTCTCGACACCCTGCTCAAGGCCTGGACCGGCGAGGAGTTCGAGTACCGGGGCCGTACCGTGCGGGTCACCCCGCGTCCGTCCTCCGAACCGCACCCCCTGTTGCTGGTCGGCGGCTCCTCGAAGGCCGCCGCCCGCCGGGCCGCCCGGCTCGGCCTGCCCTTCTTCCCCAGCGCGCACCTTCCGGAGCTGGAGGCGTACTACAAGGAGCGGCTGGTGGAGTACGGGACCGAGGGCTGGACGATGATGCCGGCCGCCGAGACCCCGCTGCTGCACATCGCCGAGGATCCGGACCGGGCGTGGGCCGAGTACGGCGAACACTTCCTGCACGAGGCCCGGACGTACGCCTCCTGGCAGTCCGGCGAGATCCGCTCGGCGGTGCGGTCGGCGGCGGGCAGCGTCCGGGAGCTCCGTGACGAGGGGGTCTACCGGATCCTCACGCCGGACGAGTGCGTGGCGCAGGGGCTCGACAACCTCGTCCTGCATCCGCTGGCCGGCGGGATGCCGACGGCGGAGGGGTGGCGCGGACTGCGGCTGTTCTGCGAGAACGTGCTGCCCCGGCTCAACGGGTGAGCCGGGGCAGCACGTCCTACGGGTATCGAGGAGCGGGCAGCGGGGATGTGGCCCGGCTCCTCGAGATCAGGGGCCTCTTCGCGAGGCTCAGCCCATCTCCTCCAGCGCCTTGCCCTTCGTCTCCTTGACGTACTTCAGGACGAACGGGATGGAGAGCGCGGCGAAGACCGTGTAGATCACATAGGTCGCGGAGAGGTTCCAGTCGGCCAGCGACGGGAAGCTCGCGGTGATGGCCCAGTTGGCGATCCACTGCGCGGACGCGGCCACGCCGAGGGCGGCGGCCCGGATCCGGTTGGGGAACATCTCGCCGAGGAAGACCCAGACGACCACACCCCAGGACAGGGCGAAGAAGAGGACGAACACGTGGGCGGCGATCAGGGCGATCCAGCCCTGGGTGGCGGGCAGCTTGCCGTCGACCAGATCGTAGGAGAACGCCCAGGCCTCCAGCGCGAGGCCGACGACCATGCCGACGGAGCCGATGAGGGCGAGCGGCCTGCGGCCGACGCGGTCCACGAAGATCATCGCGATCACGGTGCCGACGATGTTGATGATCGACGTCGTGAAGGAGTAGAGGAACGAGTCCGTCGGGTCGACGCCGACCGACTGCCACAGCGTCGAGGAGTAGTAGAACGCGACGTTGATGCCGACGAACTGCTGGAAGACCGACAGGCCGATACCGACCCAGACGATCGGCTTGAAGAAGAAGGAGCCGCCGAGCAGGTCCTTGAACGTGGACTTGTGCTCACTGTTCATCGCGTGCTCGATCTCGGCGACGCGGGCGTCCAGGTCGACGCTCTTGCCCTCGACCTCTTCGAGGATGTCACGGGCCCGCTCGCGCTTGCCGACGGAGATCAGGAAGCGCGGGGACTCGGGGATGGCGAAGGAGAGCAGACCGTAGAGGACGGCCGGGACCACCATGACGCCCAGCATGACCTGCCAGGCCTCCAGGCCCATGAGCTTGCCGCGCTGGTCGCCGCCGGCGGCGTTCAGCAGACCCCAGTTGACCAGCTGCGAGATCGCGATGCCGATGACGATCGCGGCCTGCTGGAAGGACCCGAGGCGGCCGCGGTAGGCGGGCGGGGCGACCTCCGCGATGTAGGCGGGGCCGATGACGGAGGCCATGCCGATGGCGAAGCCGCCGACGACCCGCCACAGGGCGAAGTCCCACAGCGCGAAGGGCAGGGCCGAGCCGACGGCGCTGACGATGAACAGCACGGCGGCGATCTGCATGACCCGGATGCGGCCGATGCGGTCGGCGATGCGGCCGGCGGTCGCGGCGCCGATGGCGCAGCCGATCAGGGCGATGGCGATGACCTGCGCCAGGGCCGCGGAGCCGACGTCGTAACGGTCCCGGATGGCCTCGACCGCGCCGTTGATGACGGAGCTGTCGTAGCCGAAGAGGAAGCCGCCCATCGCGGCCGCCGCCGCGATGAAGATGACGTGCCCGAGATGATCGGGGTGAGCCGTCCCGGCTCCTGACTTTTGTGCCTGCTCTGTGCTGGTCACGTTCAACTCCTCGGGCCGTCGGCAACGCCGCCGACGGGATCAACACCTCCAGATAGGTGGTACCTGAAGGTAAAAGCAACGGTGCCGAGACTATGCCTTCAAGTTTCGAAGTCAAGAGGGTGCGACTGTGACTTTTCAGCGCACACGTGAGAAGCATGTGTTCAACTCTTGAAGAAACGCTCGGAGCTTGGTTTCAGGTACCCCGCTCCGGGCCGCTCAGCGCAGGCGCTGGCTGATGACCTTCGACACACCGTCGCCCTGCATGGACACGCCGTACAGCGCGTCGGCGACCTCCATCGTGCGCTTCTGGTGCGTGATCACGATCAGCTGCGAGGACTCCTGGAGCTCCTGCATGATGCGGATCAGCCGCTGGAGGTTGGTGTCGTCGAGGGCGGCCTCGACCTCGTCCATGACGTAGAACGGGCTGGGCCGGGCCTTGAAGATCGACACCAGCATGGCGACGGCGGTCAGCGACCGCTCGCCACCGGAGAGCAGGCTGAGCCGCTTGACCTTCTTGCCGGGCGGCCGGGCCTCGACGTCGACGCCCGTGGTGAGCATGTTGTCGGGGTCGGTCAGGATCAGCCGTCCCTCGCCGCCCGGGAAGAGCCGGCTGAACACACCCTCGAACTGCCGTGCGGTGTCCCGGAACGCCTCGGTGAAGACCTGCTCGACCCGCTCGTCGACCTCCTTCACCACTTGAAGGAGGTCCGCACGGGTCTTCTTGAGGTCCTCCAGCTGCTCGCTGAGGAACTTGTGCCGCTCCTCCAACGCGGAGAACTCCTCCAGGGCCAGCGGGTTCACCTTGCCGAGCTGCTGATAGGCGCGTTCGGCCGCCCTCAGCCGCTTCTCCTGCTCGGCCCGCAGGAAACGCCTCGGCTGGTTGCGCGGGTCCTCGGGGTCCTCCGGCAGCACCTCGCCCTCCGCGGGCGGCGAGGGCGGCACCGGCTGGTGGGGCCCGTACTCGGAGACGAGCCCGGCCGGCTCCACCCCCAGCTCCTCCAGCGCCTTGGTCTCCAGCTGCTCGATCCGCATCCGCTTCTCGGCGCCGAGCACCTCGCCCCGGTGGACCGAGTCCGTCAGCTTGTCCAGCTCGGCCTTGAGATCGCGCCCGGCGGTGCGGGCGGCGGCCAGTTCCTGCTCGCGCCGCGCCTTTGCGGCGTCGGCGGCGACCCGCTCCGCCTCGGCCCGCCCGAGGGACACCTCGACGTGCGTGAGCAGCCCGCGCGCACCGGAGGCGACGGCCTCCGCCACGGCGGCCTCGTGCCGCAGCCGCGCCCGCCGCTGCTCGGCACGCGCGCGTGCCTCGCGTTCCGCCCGCGCGGCCCGGTCCAGCGAGTCGGCCCGCCCGGCCAGCCCCTTCACCCGCTCCTCGTGCGTACGGACCTGGAGCCGCGCCTCCATCTCGGTCTGCCGGGCGTTGGCCCCGTCCGCGGCGAGCCGGTCGCGCGCGGAGGTGTCGGGCTCCTCCTCGACCGGCATCTCCTCGGCGACGGCCAGCCGTTCGGCCAGTTCCTCGGCCTCTTCCACGGCCCGGTCCAGCGCCTCCTGCGCCCGCGCCGCGGCCGCCGTGGACCGCTCGGCCTCACCGGCGGCGCCCCGCGCCTGTCCCGCGAGCCGCCCGAGTTGCTGGGCCACGGCCGACTTCTCCCGGTCGGCGGCCCGCCGCCGCTCCCCCGCCTCCTCGACGAGCGCGGCACACTCCTTGCGCCGCTCCCCCGCCGCGTGCTGCGCCCCGGTCAACTCCTCGCAGCGCACGGCCAGCTCCTCGAGCTCGGCCGCGGCCTCGTCGACGGAGGCCTGCACCTCCAGCAGACTGGGCGCGCCGGCGGACCCACCGTGCGCGAAGTGCGCCCCCAGCAGGTCGCCCTCGGCGGTGACGGCGGTGAGATCGGGCCTGGCGTAGACGACCTCCTCGGCGTCCTCCAGCGTGCTGACGACCACGATCCCCCGCAGGAGACGCCGTACGGCGGGCAGCAGATCGTCGGGGCCTTGCACGAGGTCGGCGGCGTACCGCGGTCCTTCGGTCTCCCCCGGCTCCTGGGGTACGTCGTCCGGAGCGCCGCTCAGCAACAGCGCGGCCCGGCCCCCGTCCTGCTTGCGCAGGAAGCGGATCGCCTCGGCGGCCGCGGCCGGGGTGGTCACGGCGAGGGCGTCCGCCGCCGCCCCGAAGGCCGCCGCGAGCGGGACCTCGTACCCCTGCCTCACCGTCAGCAGTTCGGCCGCCGGACCCAGCAGTCCGCTCAGCCGGTCCCGCGCGCCGAGCAGCGCGCCCGTGCCGTCCTTGCGGCGCAGGCCCATGGCCAGGGTCTCGTGGCGGGCCTGGGTCGCGGCGCGTCTGCGTTCGGCCCCCGTGACCGCCTCGCGGGCGGCGGTGAGAGCGGCCTCCGCCTCGACGAGCCGCCGTTTGGCCGTCTCGTGCTGTTCCCCGAGCTCCTGGTCACCCGCGTCGAGGCCGTCGACCTCCGCCTTGAGCTCCTCGTACTCCTCCTGCGCGGTGACGGCCCGCTCCTGGGCCTCGTCGCGGGCGGCAGCGAGCCGGTCGATCTCGGCCTGGGCGGAGGCGGCACGCGAACGGGCCGCGTTGACCTGGCCGTTCAGCCGGACCAGGCCCTCACGGCGGTCGGCGATGGCCCGGGCGACGTCCTTCAGCCGCCGTTCCTCGACGGCGAGTTCCCGCTCCAGGTCGGCGCGGTGGGCGACGGTGTCGTCGAGCGCGTGCTGGGCCGCTTCGAGGGCGGCCTCCAGCTCGGCCTCCTGCTCGCGGACGCGGGCGGCCTCGCGCTCCATGTCCTCGGGATCGCGGCCGCGGCGCTCCTCGGGCGGCGCGGAGGTGGCGCTCTTCACGCGCGCGTCGGCGAGCGAGATCGTGCCGCGGACGCGTTCGGCGAGCTGGGACAGCTCGTACCAGGTCTGCTGGGCGCGCTGGAGGCGCGGTGCGAGCCGGCGGACCTCGTCCTCCAGGAGGGCCTCCCGCTGGAGGGCCTTGCGCAGTTCCTGCTCGGCGGCTTCCTTGCGCTCCTTGAGGGCGGCCTCGTCGGCGACCTCGGTCTGAAGGGCCTCGCGCAGCCGTACGAGATCGTCGGCGAGGAGGCGCAGACGGGCGTCGCGCAGGTCGGCCTGGATGACGGCGGCGCGGCGGGCGACGGCGGCCTGGCGGCCGAGGGGCTTGAGCTGACGCCGTAGTTCGTCGGTCAGGTCCTGCACGCGCGCGAGGTTGGCCTGCATCGCGTCCAGTTTCCTGAGCGCCTTCTCCTTGCGCTTGCGGTGCTTGAGGACGCCCGCGGCCTCCTCGATGAAGGCGCGGCGGCCCATGGGATCGGCGTGCAGGACGGAGTCGAGCTGGCCCTGGCCGACGATGACGTGCATCTCGCGGCCGATGCCGGAGTCGGACAACAGGTCCTGGATGTCGAGGAGCCGGCAGGTGTCACCGTTGATCTGGTACTCGCTGCCGCCGTTGCGGAACATGATCCGCGTGATGGTGACCTCGGCGTACTCGATGGGCAGCGCCCCGTCGGAGTTGTCGATGGTCAGGGACACCTCGGCGCGGCCCAGCGGGGGGCGGCCGGTGGTGCCGGCGAAGATGACGTCCTCCATCTTGCCGCCGCGCAGCGACTTCGCGCCCTGCTCGCCCATGACCCAGCTGAGCGCGTCGACGACGTTGGACTTGCCCGAGCCGTTCGGTCCGACGACGCACGTGATCCCCGGTTCGAACCTGAGGGTGGTCGCCGAGGCGAACGACTTGAATCCCCGGAGGGTCAGGGCCTTGAGGTGCACGGCGCTGGACTCTACCTTCCGGGGGTGTCTCACTCCATGAACCCGCGGTTTCACCCGTGAACGCGCAGGGCACACCAAACGTTAAGAGACTGAAAGGGTGCGCGGGGGAAGCAAAAGAGCGGGCAGGACGACGGCGGGAAAGACGGGAAGACGGGGCGGGGGAAAGAAAGAAGGGACGCCGAAGCGTCCCTTGCAAACTCTGACAACTTAGCGGTCCGACGCGGTGAGATGAGCCGCCCGACCACTGCGTGTGCCGTTGTGCAGCGGTGCAGCGATCAGGTGAGCGCAGGCTCCGCCTGGCGTGCGTCGATGCTCTCCAGAAGCGATTCGTGAGAAGCGGCAGCCGTCAGCGCGTCGTTTTCGGCCTGGATGCGTCCGAGTTCGGATTCCAGGTCTTGTACACGCTGCTGGAGCCGTCGCATCTCGGCGAGGAGTCGCGGGTCGGAGCCGCCGACGTAACCGAGAAGCGCCTTTGCCATGATGGATGGTCCTCCACAATGAGTGACCGACCGAAGCGGTGTGGGTCGTGAGGGATTCGCACCCGCGGTGCTTGCCAGGATCTTGGTGGTGCTGCCGTTCATCCATGCCAAACAGCTGAGGTGCGCGGGGTGCTTTCAGCGTCTCACCAAAAAGTTTGACGGTCAACACGATCACGCCCCGTATTGGCGGGCATCCCGGTGGCGCGCGGCCTGAACGGCGGCGCTGCGACTCCTGCGGGGCCCTCGGGGCGTGGCGATCATCCTGACGTGCGGAGCCTCCCACTGCAAGCGATTCTTGGCAACCACCTGCCCCTTTTCGCTGGGGCAGGTGCCGTTGGCATGTACCGGCGTCCCTCCCGGGCCGTTCGGCGCGGATTCCTCAGCGGATCGCGAAGCCGTCGTAGCCGCCGCGCGGTGTGTCCCATATCTCGGTGACGCCGTCCACCCGCCCGGGCGTGTCGTCACCCAGGAGCCACCCGAGCAGTCCCTCGCAGCCCTCTCGGGCCCCCTCCGCGACGATCTGGACCCGTCCGTCGGCCAAATTGAGAGCAAAGCCACTCAGGCCGCCGATCTCCAGCGCCTTGGCCCGCGTGAACCAGCGGAAACCCACGCCCTGGACACGTCCGCGCACCCAGGCGACCAGCCGTACGTCCTCGTTCATGGGTGCAACCTAACCGGGCAAAGTCGCTCGGAGCACTTCCCCCCTCAGGGCCATGCGGTACCGTCCCCACCCAATGATTCTCATATGAAACTCACTCGATCGGGTGAGTCAGGTCGACCAGAGGGCGCAGGAGGCGCGCGTCGCCCCAGCGCTTCGGGCGACCGCCGGGAACACCGCTTGGACGAGGAAGGCAAGGACATGGGACGCCACCGACGCTCCGCCGCCGGCAGCGCCGCCACGAGCCGCGCCACGGGGGTCACACAGACGCACGGCTCGCACGCGGACAGTCACACCCCGCAGGACCCGTACGCCGACGAGCGCCCCACGATGGGCATCGCGCCGTATCTGAACCCGGAGGCGTACGCCGACTCCGTCGCCAGAAGCCGGGAGTACCTGTACGCCACCGGCGACGAGTACGCCCACGCCGACACCGCGGTCTTCGCGATGGACGGCTTCCGGCCCGACGACGGTGACCTGCGGCCGGGCTCGAACCGGGCCACGGCCGGCCGCCGCCGCAAGCGGAAGGTCGCCACGCCGGTCAAGACGGGCCTGCTGGGCGTCTCCGCGGCCGTCGCCATCGGCACCGTCGCGGTGGCCACGGGCGTGGTGCCCGGCCTCGACAACTACCAGCTCGGCGGCGGCAGCGGCTCGGGCGACAAGGTGCAGGCCGCCGACTCCCCGACCAACTCGGCCTCCGAGCAGGGCGGCACGTCCGGCTCCGCCGACACCGAACGCGGTGGTACGTCGACCAGCCGTGACGCCGGCCGGTCGACCTCGCCCTCCGCCTCGCCGACGCCTTCCCCCTCCACCTCCACCGCGTCGGCGTCGCCGACCGAGACGGCCACCAAGAAGCCGCAGGCCACACCCTCGAAGGAACCGAAGACCACTCCGTCCAAGTCGAAGACGGCCACCAAGGCGCCGGAGAAGTCCGAGTCCCCGGTGACGGTCTCGGCCGAGGCGCAGGCCGCGGCCGAGGTGCTGAAGCTGGTCAACGAGGAGCGGGCCAAGGTCGGGTGCAGCGCCGTCTCCGCCAACAGCGCGCTGTCGAAGCTCGCCGAGAAGTTCAGCGACGACATGGCCGCGCGCGGCTTCTTCGACCACACCGATCCGGACGGGGCGACCCCGTGGGACCGGGCGGCGAAGGCCGGGATAGCCGACCTCGGCGGCGAGAACATAGCCCGTGGCCAGGCCGACGCGGCCGCGGTCATGGAGGCCTGGATGAACAGCCCCGGCCACAAGGCGAACATCCTGAACTGCGACTTCAAGACGCTGGGCGTCGGTGTCCACCTGGGCTCCGGCGGCCCCTGGTGGACGCAGGACTTCGGCTACTAGGGCCGAAAAGGGATCGAGCAGCGGGTGACGGACCCCGCAGAAACGATCAAGCAGCCTGGGCGCGGCCGGCCAGGAAGACCTTCGCGGTCTCGGCGACGCGCCGCCCCAGGTGCTCCGCCGTCGCCACGTCTGCCTTGTGGACGGCGTCCGGGCCCTCGTCGACGTTGGTCTGAGCGGCCGCGCCCAGGAAGACGCCCAGGCGGTTGAGGTCGTGCTCGGAGGCGGTGCTGCTGTTCCAGCCGGGCAGCAGGCCGAGGTTGACCCAGTGCATGCCGAGCTGCGCGGCGAGGATCTGGAAGAACTGGAGCGTGTGCAGCTTGTCGCCGCTCTTGGAGCCGGAGTTGGTGAACCCGGCGGCGAGCTTGTCCTTCCACGCCTGGGTGGCCCAGCGCGCCGAGGTCGCCTCGGCGAAGGCGTGGAAGGCGCCGGACGCGGTCCCCATGTAGGTCGGCGAGCCGAACACGATCGCGTCCGAGCCGTCGAGCAGCGTCCACTGCTCCTCGGTGATCTCGTCGACCTTGATCAGACGCACCTCCGCACCGGCGTCGGCGGCCCCGGCACGGACAGCCTCGGCGAGGACGGCGGTGTGGCCGTAGCCGGAGTGGTAGGCGACAGCGATAACGGGCGTGGACATATGGCACTCCTCGAACAGGCAGGTCGAAAGCGGTAACCACAGGAAAGCACTAACTTTTGGCTAGTGCAATCTGTCAGCTAGCGCTGCCTTCGAGTACGCTTTTCGCATGGACATCACCCAGGAGCGCGCGGAGGACCAGGACCTCCCGTTCAACGTGTTCGCCAAGGCCTGCCCCTCGCGCGGCACGCTGGAGCACGTCACGGGCCGCTGGGGCGGACTCACGCTCGGGGCGTTGTACGAGGGTTCGCTGCGCTTCAACGAGTTGCGCCGCCGGGTCGACGGCGTCAGCGAGAAGATGCTGTCCCAGACGCTGCACGCGCTGGAGCGCGACGGCCTGGTGCACCGTGAGGCCCAGCCGACCAACCCACCCCGGGTGGACTACGAACTGACGCCGCTGGGCCGCGAGGTGGCCGAGCGGCTGCTGTCCCTCATCCACTGCGTGGAGGGGCGCATGGGCGACGTACTGGCCGCCCGCGAACGCTACGACGGGACGCGCGGCACCTTCTGACACTTCGGGCAGAAGTAGCTGGACCGGTTCATCCACGGGCGCCGGACCATCGGCGTGGCACACCGCCTGCACGGCAGGCCCTCGCGGCCGTACGCGTCCAGGGACCGGTCGAAGTAGCCCGACTCGCCGTTGACGTTGACGTACAGGCTGTCGAAACTGGTGCCGCCCACGGCCAGGGCCGCGTTCATCACGTCGCGGACATGGCCCAGGAGTTCGAGCGTGCGGGGGCGCGTGAAGTTCGCGGTCGGACGGTCGTAGTGCAGACGGGCGCGCCACAGCGCCTCGTCCGCGTAGATGTTGCCGACCCCGCTGATCAGCGACTGGTCGAGCAGGGCGCGCTTGATGGTGGTGCGCTTGCGCCGCAGGGCCTGATGGAACGCCTCGTCGTCGAACAGCGGGTCGAGGGGGTCACGGGCGATGTGCGCGATGACGTCCGGAAGGCCGTCGGAGGTGGTGTCGTGCAGCGACAGCCCGCCGAAAGTGCGCTGGTCGACGAAGCGCAGTTCGGTGTTCACCGCGTCCGCGAAGCGCACCCGGACGCGCAGATGCTTCTCGTCGGGGGCCTCGTGCGGCTGGACCAGGAGCTGTCCGCTCATACCGAGGTGGGCGAGGACCGCCTGGTGCGTGTCCGTCAGCGGCAGCCACAGATACTTGCCCCGGCGACCGGGGGTGCCGATGCGGTGGCCCTTGAGCCGGTGCGCGAAGTCGTCGGAGCCGGCGATATGACGGCGTACGGCACGCGGATGCAGCACCTCGGCCTCGGCGACCGTGCGATGGGCGACCCACCGCTCCAGACCGCGCCGGACGACCTCGACCTCGGGCAACTCGGGCATGGGATCCCCCGTACGGAGCGCCCGCCTCCCAACGGGGGGCGGGCGCTCGTCTCGTACTGCTGTTCTACTTTTCTGCTGTTTGTCAGGCGGAGGCGGACTCAGGGTCCGGGCTGCCGTCGGCGGCCTGGACGGCCTCGACGACCTCGACGGCTTTCGCCGCCTTGGCACGCTCGTCCGCCGCGGCCCGGATGGACCGCCATGCGGACTCGGCGGCCTGCTGCTCCGCCTCCTTCTTGCTGCGGCCGGTGCCGGTGCCGTACGAGACGCCTCCGACGCGGGCAGCAGCAGTGAAGGTCTTCTCGTGGTCGGGGCCGGTCTCCGTGACCAGGTACTCGGGGACACCGAGGCCTTCGGTCGCGGTGAGCTCCTGGAGACTGGTCTTCCAGTCCAGGCCGGCACCGAGGTTCGAGGACTTCTCGATCAGCGGGTCGAACAGGCGGTGCACCAGTTCGGAGGCCGCGTCGAGGCCCTGATCGAGATAGACCGCACCGATCACCGCTTCGAGGGTGTCGGCGAGGATGGACGCCTTGTCCCGGCCGCCCGTGCCCTCTTCACCCCGGCCGAGCCGGATGAAGGAACCCAGGTCGAGGCCACGACCGACCTCCGCCAGCGCACGCGAGTTGACCACCGCGGCCCGCAACTTGGCCAGCTGGCCTTCGGGCAGGTCGGGGTGGGTGCGGTACAGCGTGTCCGTGACGACGAGGCCGAGCACGGAGTCCCCGAGGAACTCCAGCCGCTCGTTCGTCGGCAGACCGCCGTTCTCGTATGCGAAGGAACGGTGGGTCAGCGCACGCACCAGAAGGGCGGACTCGAGCTGATAGCCGAGCCGCCCTTCCAGAAGCGTGTGGGACGAGGCCGTGTTCTCCGCCTTTTTCTTGGCGGTCGTGTCCGCCTTGGCGTCAGACATGGAGCCTCTCACCAGCCGCTCAGACCTCGAGGACCTGGCGCTTGTTGTAGGTGCCGCAAGACGGGCACGCGATGTGCTGCAGCTTGGGCTCGTGGCAGCGCTCGCACGCAACCAGGGTGGGGACCGCAGCCTTCCACTGCGACCGGCGGTGGCGCGTGTTGCTGCGCGACATCTTCCGCTTCGGAACAGCCACGGCTACTTCTCCTGCTTCTCGTTGGCGCGCGCCGATCGAGGCGCTTCGCCACTCATCTCGTCCTTCTCGCCGTCTTCGAGTGAACCGGCGAGTCCCTGCAATGCCGCCCAACGGATGTCGGTGGCGTCGTGGTGGTGGTCCGGGTCGTCCGTGAGCCGCGCTCCGCACTCGGAGCACAGGCCCAGACAGTCGTCCTGGCACACCGGCTGCATCGGCAGTGCGAGCACCACCGCATCACGCAGCACGGGTTCGAGGTCGAACAAGCCGTCCTCGATGAAGAGCCTGTCCTCGTCTTCCTCGGCGTCGTCGACCGGCTCCGCTTTGGGGCGGCCCCGGTCGTCGGCGTCAGGGTACGAGAACATCTCCTGGAAGTCCGCTTCGAGCTCCAGCTCCAGCGGCTCCAGACACCTTACGCACTCCCCCTCGGCCTGTGCACGGGCGGTGCCTGTGACGAGCACACCTTCCATGACCGACTCGAGTCGGAGCTCGAGCTCCACCGGGGCGCCTTCCGGCACTCCGATCACTCCCTGGATCCCGAGATCCTGGGGAGCGTCGAACTCGCGGGTCAGGCGCTGTAGCGCACCAGGACGCCGCCCCAGCTCGTGCGTGTCGAACACGAGAGGCTTGCGGTGGTCGAGGCGGGCGTTCAGGGCCATTCCTGCTTTCGATCTTCTGAGCTCGGGGGACGCTGCCCTACTACGGTGTTGCGGGCAGCTGTGATCGCGGACGTACACGCGACCGAAGAGCCAGGATACTGGAGCATTCGCCCACAGCCCAATCCGGGGCCTTTTCCCGGACCGACCCGGTGCTGCACCCGGTGCTACAGGCCGCGTTCCTGCTCGTAGGCGCGCAGCTGCTCGGCACTGATCATGCCGGTGTCGAAGAGGCTGGTCTCGTCGAGGGCGTATCCCTGCTGGACCTGCTGCTGGGGCTGCTGCACGGCCTGGTTCGGGTCGTAGGGGGCCTGCTGGGTGTCGTAGCCCTGGTACGCGTACGGGTCGGCCTGCTGCTGGTAGCCGTACGCGTCCTGCTGGCCGTAGCCCTGCTGCGGTTGCTGCTGGTAGCCGCCGTAGGGGTCCGCCTGCTGCTGGTAGCCGTACGCCGGCTGCGGTTCCTGCTGGTCGTACGACTGCTGGACGGGCTGCGCCGCCGCGGCGTCCTGCTCCGCGAGGGCGGTCAGGTCGGCGAGGTAGTCGGCGTCGGAGGAGTGCTGGAACGTCGTGGCGTCGTCGGAGAGGGCGCCGAGGTCGTCCGAGGCGATACGGCCGTGCAGCTTCTGGCGGCCGCGGCCGACCGCGTCCAGGGTCTTGGCGAGGACCGCCTCGAAGGCGCCCAGCTTGGTGTCGACGTAGGCGTCGGCGTCGCGGCGCAGGGTCTCGGGGTCGTGGCTGCGCTCGGGGGCGTCCTCGTCCTCGTAGCCGTTCTCGTCGGTGCCGGGTCCGGTGCCGAGGAGCTTCTCGCGGCCGCGGCCGACGGAACCGAGCGTCTTGGTGAGGACGACCTCGAAGTTCGCGAGCTTGGAGTCGACGTAGTCGTCGGCCTCGGCGCGGACCTCCTCGGCCTCCTTGCGGGCCTCGTCGAGGATGCGGTCCGCCTCGGACCGGGAGCGGCGGGCGATCTCGGTGTCGGAGATCAGGGAGCCGCGCTCGGCGTGCGCGGTGGAGATGATCCGCTCGGCCTCCTGGCGGGCCTGCTCCACCATCTGCTCACGGCCGCCGATCAGCTCCTCGGCCTGGGCGAGGGAGTCGGGAAGGGCCGCGCGCACCTCTTCCAGCAGGGCGAGCAGGTCCGCGCGGTTGACCACGCACGAGGCCGACATCGGCATCGACCGGGCACTGGAGACCGCCGTGACGATCTCGTCGAGCTTCTTCTGCACGTCCACCGGTTGCTCGCCACTCTCTGCGCTGTGTTGGAGACGGACGGGACGACTGTACGGCCATGAGGTGTCCGCCGGACACCGGGTGACGAGCCGTCAGCGGACCGGTCCCGGGGTCAGTCCTTCCTGAGCCGTTCGCCCAGTGCTTCCAGGACCAGCGGCGGCACCAGGTGGGAGACGTCGCCACCCCAGGTGGCGACCTCCTTGACCAGGGAGGAGGAGAGGAAGCTGTACGTGGGGTTGGTGGGCACGAACAGCGTCTCGACGCCCGACAGGCCGTTGTTCATCTGGGCCATCTGGAGCTCGTAGTCGAAGTCGCTGACCGCCCGCAGGCCCTTGACGATGGCCGGGATGTCGCGCTGCTTGCAGAAGTCGACGAGGAGGCCGTGGAAGGCCTCGACCCGGACGTTGCCGTACTCGGCGGTGACCTGGCGGATCAGGTCGATCCGCTCGTCGATCTCGAACAGGCCCTTCTTGGCCTTGTTGATCATGACCGCGACATAGACCTCGTCGTACAGACGAGAAGCGCGGGAAATGATGTCGAGGTGTCCGTTGGTGATCGGGTCGAACGACCCGGGACAGACGGCACGGCGCACTTGTGGTCCCTCGCTCTCCAGTCCGGTCATCGTGCGTCTTCGCACGTAGAGGCGGCGCGACCGTACCAAAACGTTCCCTCGCCGTAGCGACGGGCCCGAAGTGCCTCGAAGCCGTCCGGCCAGGGGAACTCCCCGCCTCTGGTGCTGCGCTCCACGGTGACGAGAGCATCGGCCGCGAGCCAGCCCCCCGAGCGGAGTGTGAGCAGAATCTCCCGAAGATCGTCGTTCGAGACGGCGTACGGGGGATCGAGGAAGACGAGGTCGTACGGGTCCGCCGGCGGTGTCTGGATGATCTGCTGGGCCTTGCCGGCCCTGACCTCGGCGCCGGGCAGGCCGAGAGCCTTCACGTTCTCCCGGACGGTGCGGGCCGCCCGGGCGTCGGCCTCGACGAGGAGGGTGTGGCCCGCGCCCCGGGAGAGGGCCTCCAGGCCCACGGCGCCGGAGCCCGCGTACAGGTCGAGGACGCGTTCGCCGCCGAGGGGGCCGCCCAGCAGGGACTGCCAGGTGGAGAAGAGACCCTCGCGTGCGCGGTCGGAGGTGGGGCGGGTGCCGGTGCCTGGCGGGACCGCCAGGCGACGTCCACCGGCTGCGCCGGCGATCACGCGGGTCATCTCGGGGTCCTTGTTCGGGGGCGGGTACCCGTCCAGTCTGGCAGGCGGAGGTGCGCGGGTGCGCTCCGGCGGGAGCGGCCGCGGGCCGTGGGTCGCCGCACCCCGGCGGCGGAGCCGCGCACCGGGGCCGCCCCGCGTCCGGGGCGGCCTCCCTCAGCCCTTGTCCAGGTACTGCTCCCGCTCTTCGTCGAGGAGGGCGTCCAGGGCCGTGCGCAGGCCGGGCAGGGTCTCCAGCTCGGGGTCGGCGGCGACCAGCCGGGCCGCCTCCTCGCGCGCCTCCGCGATGACCTCCTCGTCCTCGATGACCGCGAGTACGCGCAGGCTGGAGCGGGCGCCGGACTGGGCCTGGCCCAGGACGTCGCCCTCGCGGCGCTGTTCGAGGTCGATCCGGGAGAGTTCGAAGCCGTCGAGGGTGGCGGCGACGGCGTCGAGGCGCCGGCGGGCCGCGCTCGCCTCCGGCATCTCGGAGACCAGGAGGCACAGACCGGGCGCCGAGCCCCGGCCGACGCGACCGCGCAGCTGGTGCAGCTGGGAGACGCCGAAGCGATCGGCGTCCATGATCACCATCGCGGTGGCGTTCGGGACGTTGACGCCGACCTCGATGACGGTCGTGGCGACCAGGACGTCGGTGTCGCCCGCGGCGAAGCGGCGCATGACCGCGTCCTTGTCGTCGGGGGGCATGCGGCCGTGCAGGACCTCGACCCCGAGGCCGTGCAGGGGGCCCTTGGCGAGCTGCTCTGCGATGTCCAGGACGGCGAGCGGCGGCCGCTTCTCCGCCTCGTCCTCGGGGGACTTCTTCTTGGTCCTGCCGGCCTTCTTCGCGTCGGCCGCCTCGTCGGCGTCGTCGCCGATGCGCGGGCAGACGACGTACGCCTGATGGCCGTTGCCGACCTCCTCGCGGACCCGTTCCCAGGCGCGGGCCAGGAAGTGCGGCTTGTCGGCGGCCGGGACGACATGGCTGGCGATGGGCGAGCGGCCGGCCGGGAGCTGGTCGAGGACGGACGTCTCCAGATCGCCGAAGACGGTCATGGCGACGGTGCGCGGGATCGGCGTGGCCGTCATGACGAGCAGGTGCGGGGGCTGCTTGCCCTTGCTGCGCAGAGCGTCGCGTTGTTCGACTCCGAAGCGGTGCTGTTCGTCGACGACTACCAGCCCGAGGTCGTGGAAGCGGACCTTGTCCTCGATCAGCGCGTGCGTGCCGATCACGATGCCGGCCTCTCCGGTGACGAGGTCGAGCAGTGCCTGCCTGCGGGCGGCCGTGCCCATGGACCCGGTCAGCACCACGACCTTGGTGGCCCGCTCGGACCCGCCCAGCATCCCGCCCTCGGCCAGCTCGCCCATCATCTCGACGACGGAGCGGTGGTGCTGCTGGGCGAGGACCTCGGTGGGGGCGAGCATGGCGGCCTGCCCGCCGGCGTCGACCACGGCGAGCATGGCGCGGAGGGCGACCAAGGTCTTGCCCGAACCCACCTCTCCCTGGAGCAGCCGGTGCATCGGATGGTCCGTCGCCAGGTCGTCGAAGATCTCCTTCGAGACCTTCTGCTGGCCTTCGGTGAGGGTGAAGGGGAGACGGGCGTCGAAGGAGGTCAGCAGGCCGTCGGCGGCCGGTACGCGGGGGACGGCCGGGAGTTGGGCGTCGGCGTGGCGGCGGCGGGCGAGGGCGACCTGGAGGACGAACGCCTCGTCCCACTTCAGCCGGGCGCGGGCGTCGGCGATGTCCGCCTTGGTGTGGGGGCGGTGGATCTTCAGGAGGGCCTCGGGGAGGGAGACCAGGCCGCGGCCGTCACGCAGCGAGTCCGGGAGGGGGTCGAGTGCCTCCTGCGCGGTGGGCAGGACGGTCTGGATCGCCTTGCCGATCTTCCAGGACTCCAGTTTCGCGGTGGCGGGGTAGAGCGGGATGAGGGCGCCGGCCCAGGTCTCCACCGACTCGTCGGTGTCGGCCCGCAGCAGTTCGTAGGCCGGATGGGCCAGCTGGAGGCGGCGGTTGAAGACCGAGACCTTGCCCGAGAACATCGCGCGCGTGCCCGGCAGGAGCTCCTTGTGGGGTTTGTGGACGCCGCTGCCGAAGAAGACCAGCTGGAGCCGGCCGCTGCCGTCGGTGATGGTCACCTCCAGGCGCTGCCCCTTGCCCCGGGGGGCCTTGGCCGAGGCGAAGCTGTGCAGACGGGCGTCGGCGACCTGGGCGACCACGGTGACGTGCTCGTCCATGGGGAGGTCGGCGAGGTGGGTGAGCTGGCCGCGCTCCTCGTATCTGCGGGGGTAGTGGTGCAGGAGGTCGCCGACGGTGTGCAGGCCGAGGTGCTCGGCCATCACCTTCGCGGTGGCGGGGCCGAGCACTGACTTCAGTGGCTGTTCCAGTGGTTCTTTCAGTGCGGGCACGAGATCCATTGCACACCACACCACTGACATTGCCGTATATGTGTCCCGAAACCCCTGGTCAGGCGGCTCGTTCGGGCTCTAGGATGACGCGCTCCGGCCATCATCCGCGGTCACCGCCCCACCGGGACCGCCCGACCCCGCGCCGTGCTCCTCCCCCAGCCCGCGGCGCAGCAGCGATGGACTCCCAGACCTCACAGTCATCCCAGGCATCCCAGCAGCCTCACACGTTCCAGGTCGACCTGCGTGGTCTGGTGGACCTGCTGTCCCATCACCTCTATTCCAGTCCCAAGGTCTACCTGCGCGAACTGCTTCAGAACGCCGTGGACGCGATCACCGCCCGGCGGGCCGAGGAGCCCGACGCCCCGGCGCGCGTGCGGCTGTTCGCGGCGGACGGCGGCCTGCGGGTGGAGGACTCCGGCGTCGGGCTCACCGAGGCCGACGTGCACGACCTGCTGGCGACGATCGGGCGCAGCTCCAAGCGCGCCGAGGGGCTCCAGGAGGTCCGTTCGGACTTCCTCGGGCAGTTCGGCATCGGGCTGCTGGCCTGTTTCGTGGTGGCCGAACGGATCCGCGTGGTCAGCCGCAGCGCCCGCACGCCGGACGCGCCGCCCGTGGAGTGGACGGCGCGCGACGACGGCTCCTACACGGTGCGGACGCTGCCCCACGAGGAGCGCCCCGAGCCGGGCACCACCGTGCATCTGGTGGCGCGGGCCGGTGCCGGCGAGTGGCTCACGGAGCCGCGGGTGCTGGCGCTGGCCCGGGACTTCGGGTCGCTGCTGCCGTACGACGTCCGGGTCGGCGACGAGGCGGTCACCGATCTGCCGGCGCCCTGGAACCGGTCCTACGCCTCCCCCGCCAACCGGCGGGTGGCGCTGGCCCGGCACTGTCACGAGCTGTTCGGGTTCACGCCGTTGGACTCGGTCGAGCTGGACCTGCCGGTGGCGGGGGTCCGCGGGGTGGCGTACGTGCTGCCGTCGGCGGTCAGCCCGGCGCAGCGTGCCGGTCACCGGGTGCACCTCAAGGGGATGCTGCTGACCGAGCGGGGCGAACAGCTGCTGCCCGACTGGGCGTTCTTCGTGCGCTGTGTCCTGGACACCGACAGTCTGCGGCCGACGGCCTCACGGGAGTCGCTGTACGAGGACGAGACGCTGGCGGCGGTACGGGAGGCGCTGGGCGAAAGGATCCGGTCGTGGCTGACGGGCCTGGCCGCCGGTGATCCGCAACGGCTGGCGGCCTTCCTGGAGGTGCACCACCTGGGCGTGAAGTCCCTGGCGCGGCACGACGAGGAGATGCTGCGCACGATGCTGCCGTGGCTGCCCTTCGAGACGACCGACGGCCGGCTGTCGCTGGAGGAGTTCGCGCAGCGGCACCCGGTGGTGCACTTCACGCGGACCGTGGAGGAGTACCGGCAGGTCGCGCCCATCGCGTCCGCGCAGGGCATCGGGGTGGTCAACGGCGGTTACACGTACGACAGCGAGCTGGTCGAGGCGCTGCCGTCGGTGCGGCCGGGGACGGTGGTCGCCGAGCTGGACGCGGACACCGTGACCGCCCACCTGGACACCGTCGCCGCGGCCGACGAGCTGGCGCTGGCGGGCTTCCTGGCGGCCGCGCGGGCGAAGCTCGACCCGCTGGGCTGCGATGTCGTCCTGCGGGCCTTTCTCCCGTTGTCGGTGCCCGCGCTGCATCTCGACGACCGGGGGGCCCGGCACGAGCAGGCACGCGCGCAGGCCGAGGCGCAGGCCGACGACCTGTGGGCGGGCATTCTGGGCTCGCTGCGCGGGAGCGCGCCGCGCGCGCGTCTGGTGCTCAACCATCTCAACCCGCTGATACGGCGGATCAGTTCGTTGAACGATCCCGAGCTGATCGGCACCGCCACGGAGTCGCTGTACGGGCAGGCGCTGCTGATGGCGCAGCGCCCGCTGCGGCCCGCGGACTCGGCGCTGCTGAACCGGGCGTTCATAGGCCTCCTGGAATGGGCCACGCACGGGGAGTCGGCACACGGGGAGCCGACAGAGGAACAGGGCGGTCACTGATGAGCGAGATCACGGACTTCGACTCCCTTCGCCGGGCGATGGCGGAGAACGGCGAGCAGCCGGAGGGCCCGGCCCGCAACGCGCGCGCGGAACAGCTGCTGCTGGAGGCCGAGAGGCTCGACATCCCGCTCGCCGTGATCGAGGCGCTCGGGCACCAGCTGAAGGTCTACAACTACAGCTCCGAGAAGGCGAAGATGTTCGTCCCGTTCGCGCGGCTGCTGCGCATGTGGGACGAGCGGCCCGAGGACTTCGACGAGTACGAGACGCACTCGCTGCACTGGGTCTTCAAGTGGATGTCGGCCGGCATGCTCGACCAGCCGCACGTGCCGCTGGCGTCGGTGGAGAAGTGGCTCGGCGAGATGGAGCACCGCTACCGGCTCGCCGGGCACTCCGCGCGGGCGGTGCGCAGCGCCGAGTTCAGCGTGGCCGCGCACGTGGGCGACGTGGAGCGGGCGGAGCGGGCGTTCACCGCGTGGCTGGCCGCGGACCGGGACACCATGGCCGACTGTCACGCGTGCGAGCTGCACGGGCAGGGCTGGTGGCAGGCGGAGCGGGGCCGGGACGCGGAGGCGCTCGCGGTGTGGGCGCCGGTCCTGGAGGGCGAGTACACGTGCGCGCACGAGCCGCACACGGTGCTCGCGTCGTCCCTGCTTCCGTTGCTGCGGCTGAGCCGCGTGGAGGAGGCCCGCGCCCACCATCTGCGGGGCTTCCGGCTGGTGCGGTCCATGGAGAGCATGCGGGGCGCCTACGCCGACCACGTCGAGTTCTGCGCACTGACCGGCAACGAGGCGCGGGGCCTGGAGCTGCTCGCGGAGCGGCCGGCGTACTTCACGGACGAGGGGCATCCGCACAGCAAGCTGGAGTTCCTGAGCGTGGTGGTGTTGCTCATGGAGCGTCTGTCCGAGCTGGGTCTCGCCGGTCAGCGGGTGCCGGGGCCGGCCGGGCGGGAGTGGACGGCGGTGGAACTCGCGGGGCACGCGCGCGCGGAGGCCCTCGCGCTGGCCGCGCGCTTCGACGAGCGCAACGGCACGTCGTACGTCAGCGGGCGGGCACGCGCGCGTATGGCACAGCGGCCCCTGGTGGAGCGGCTGCCGCTGGGGGTACGGGCGGCTCGCCCCGCCGCCGCGGCGGCGGCGCCCGGGGCCACAGCTCCGGCTCCGGCCGCGGTCCAGGAGGCCGTCGAACCGGACCTGGCGGTCCTGCTCGCCGAGGCCCAGCGGCTGTCCGACACGCTCCAGCCGCATGCCGTCGAGGCGTGGGCGCGGGTGGCGCGGCTGGCCGAGGAGGTGGAGGGCGTCGAGCTGGAGGCGCGTGACCGCGCGGAGATCGCCGACCACGAGGCGATAGGTCTCGGCCCGGAGGGCGCCGAAGCGTTCGAGCACGCCGCCGAGCTGTACGCGCAGGCGGGCGACCCCGGCGAGGCCCTGGCGGCACGCGCACGTGCGGCGTACGTCCGTGCGCTGGCCGGCGAGATCGACGAGGCGCTCGCGGCGGTCGCCGAGCCGTACGACCGGGTGCTCGCGCTGTACGCCGAGGGCGACACGGAGGTGCCGCAGGCGGCGGGTGTGCTGATGGGCCGGGCGCGGATCCTGATGCGGCGCGTCCACGAGGCCGAGGGGGAGGTGGTCGACGAGGCGGTTCTGGCGGAGGCGGAGGCGGCGGTACGGGAGCTTCTGGCGCTCGTCGACGGGCGCGCGGGGAACGACGTACGGCTCGCCGCCCGGGTCGCCGAGGGGCACGCGATGCTCGCGGAGCTGGCGACGCACTCCGGGAACCCGGAGGCGGGCGCGGAGCTGTTCGCGCGGGCCGCGGCGGAGTTCATCGAGACGGGCCTGCCGTGGTTCGCCGTGGAGTACGAGGCCCGGCTGGCCGGTCTCGCCCATCAGCTGGGCGACATGAGGGAGGCGGAGCGGGCCCTGCGAGCGGCCCTGGAGCACGGCGGACCGTATCTGGAGGCGGTCGGGCGGGCCCAGCTGCACCTCCAGCTCGCCGAGGTCGTCGGAGGCCGGGGAGAGGCCGAAGAGGCCGCGGAGCACGCCCTGGAGGCGGCGCACTGGGCGGACGAGGCGGGTGCGGGCCCCACGCTCGGCGCGTGGGCGCGGCACCAGCTCGGCGGGTTCCTGGTGCGGCAGGGCCGCTGGGCCGAGGCCGCGGAGGTGCTGGAGTCCGCGCTGGCGGAGCTGACCGCCGAGACGCACGGCGACGGCGCGGTCGTCCAGACGCAGTGGTGGCTGGGTGACTGTCTGAGCGAGCTCGGGGAACACCGGGACGCCGCCGAACGCAGGCTCCAGGCCGCCGAGATCGCCCGGCACTGGCCCGAGCAGCACGACCACGCGACCCTCGCCCACCTGGCCGCCGAGTCGCTCGGCCAGGCCGGTCTGCGCACCGAGGCGGACCAGGCCTACGCGCGCGCGGGCGAGCTGTGGCGCGGCCTCGGCAACGTCCACGGGCTCGTCCGCTCGCTGCGCGCCCGCGCGTGGCTTGCCCTGCGCACCGAGGACGGGACGGACGCGGCACGCGACCTGATGACGAGTGCCGTGGAGGAGTGCGCGGACGCGTTCGACGCGGCGGACGACGACGAGGCGCGCCTGCGGCTCGTTGCCGAACTCGGCCACACCCACCGTCAGTTCGGGGACCTGCTCGCCCGTTCCGCCGCCGAGGACGCCGACGACGACTCGATCCGGGCCACCCTGGACGAGGCGCTCTCCCAGATGTCCGAGGCCGTCGCGGTGTTCGTCGCCCTGGGCGAGGACGCCGTGCACGCCCGGACCGGCGCGGAGCTGGCCGCGGGCTGGCTGGAGACCGACCTGGGACGCCCCGTGGCGGCGGCGGCACGCGCGCGTGCGGTGCTGCGGGCTTACGCCGACGCCGAGGACGATGCCGACACCGCTGCCGATCTCGGCGGCGAGGAGGCGGAGGACGAGACGGCGCGGGCGCGGCGGGCCGAGGCGGAGCAGTTGCTGCACGCGACGGAGGAACAGAAGGATCGTTGAACGATCCCAACGCCCCCTTCACTCCCATCGCCCCCTTCACCCCCTGACTCCACCCCGACTACTCCACCCCGATCAACACCAGCGCACCCTGCCGTCCTCCCCGGTACACCACCGTGTCCACGGCGAGGTAGGCCTCCCGCACCCGTGCCTCCAGGTGCTCGGCGACACCTTCGGGCGCCTCGTCACCGAGCACGAGGGTGACGAGTTCGCCGCCCGCCGCCAGCATGCGGTTCAGGACGGTCTCGGCGGCGGCGGTGACATCGGAGCCGATGACGGCCACGTCGCCGTCGATCAGCCCGAGGACGTCACCGGCCTGGCAGATGCCGGCCATGGTCCACGACTGGCGCTCGGCGACGGTGACCTCGGCGTAACGCGTGGCGCCCGCCGCCGAGGTCATGGAGACGACGTCCTCGTCGAAGCGGCGGTCCGGCTCGTGCACGGCCAGCGCCGCGATCCCCTGGACCGCGGACCGGGTGGGGATCAGCGCCACCCGGATGCCCTCCGTGCGGGCCTGCTCGGCGGCCGCGGCGGCGGTGTGCCGCAGATCGGCGTCGTTGGGCAGCAGCACGACCTCACGCGCGTGTGCCCGTCGTACGGCCTCGACGAGCTCTCCACTGGCGGGCGGCTCCCCGGGGCGCGCGAGCACGGTGGTCGCGCCCGCCTCGGTGTACAGCCCGGCCAGGCCCTCGCCGGGCACGACGGCGACGACCGCCCGCTGGACGCGCTCGCGCGGCGGACGCTCACCACCGCGCGTGTGCGCGTCGTCGGCGCCGAAGTGGGTGATGCGGATCCGGTACGGCCGGCCCGCCTCGACGCCCGCCTCCACGGCGGCGCCCGCGTCGTCCACGTGCACGTGCACGTTCCACAGGCCGTCGCCGCCGACCACGACCAGCGAGTCGCCCAGGGCGTCCAGCCGCTGCCGCAGCCGCGCCACGGCCGTGTCCTCGGCCTCCAGCAGATAGATCACCTCGAACGCGGGACCGCCTTCGCCGTCCTCGCCGCCCGCACCGTCCGGCCCGTCGTCGGCGCAGTCCGCCATGTGCACGGCTTCCACGCGCCCGTGGGCTGCGGCAGCGGCAGCGGCTGCCGACACGGCGCCGGAGAGCTCCGGCACCTCCCCCGTGAACGTCTCCACCAGCGCCGCGAGGACCGCGACCAGCCCCCTGCCGCCCGCGTCCACCACTCCGGCGTGCTCCAGGACGGCCAGCTGGCCCGGGGTCGCGGCGAGCGCCGCGCACGCCCCCCGGTAGGCCGCCCGGGCGACCGTCCCGCAGTCCCCCTCGGCTCCCTCCGCCGCTTCGGCGGCGGCCGAGGCGACCGACAGCACGGTGCCCTCGACGGGGTGGGCGACGGCCTGGCGGGCGGAGTCGGCCGCGTGCCGGAGGGCCAGGCGCAGCCCGTCCCCGTCGGTGTGAGGGGTCTCACCCTCGGCGGTGAGCACCTGGGCCATGCCGCGCAGCAGCTGCGCGAGGATCGTCCCCGAGTTCCCGCGCGCCCCGATGAGCGCGCCGTGCGCCATCGCGCGCGCGGCGTCGGCGAGAGAGGGCTTCCCGGCGGGCGCGGAGCCGGCACCGGAACCGGCCGCGTACCCGGCGAACACCGCCTCGACGGCGGTCGTCGCGGACTCGACGGTCAGATACAGGTTGGTGCCGGTGTCCCCGTCCGCGACGGGATAGACGTTGATCGCGTCGATCTCCTCGCGCGCCCGGCCCAGCGCCGTGAGCGCCAGGCCGCACCAGGTGCGCACCGCGAGAGCATCGAAGAATGTCTGCGGCACCTGCGCCACCTGCGCCTCCTCGGGCTGCTGGACTGGACGCAGCGTAGACCCCGGGCCGGTGTCCGCCGGAAAGCGGGCCGGACAGAGCGGGCGGAGGCCGACCAGGGCGGGGGGCAGGGCCCTGAGCAGCCATGGTAGTTTCGTTGCACTGGCGCAGTCGTTGTATGCTGCTCCGGTTGCCCGATCCGCATCGGGCCATCCCCCTGGCAGCGCCACTCAGATCCTAGATCCTGATCCCGGCATGCCGGGATCATCCGTAAGTGCATCTGAAGTCTTTGGAGTGACCCGTGGCTGCCAACTGCGACGTCTGTGGCAAGGGGCCGAGCTTCGGCAACAACATCTCGCACTCGCACCGCCGTACGTCCCGTCGCTGGAACCCCAACATCCAGCGCGTCCGTACCGTGGTCGGCGGGACGCCGAAGCGCGTGAACGCTTGCACCTCGTGCATCAAGGCCGGCAAGGTCTCGCGCTGACGCATATCCCCCCACTCTCGACTCCGTTCGAGCCGGGGGGACCCCCAACGCGCGCGGCCACTGCTGGTTCGCTGCATAGAGCCGGTCCACCCAGGTGGGCCGGCTTTCTGCTGCACCCAAGATCCCGGTGCCCAAGATCCCCGTGCCCAAGTTCCGGGCGCCCGGGCTCCCGCCGCCTGCCAGACTCCGGGGAATGCGCTTCGGCATCCTGGGCACCCTCGACCTCCGCGCCGACGACGGCACCCCCGTCGACCCCGGCGGCCCCCGTCCCCGCGCCCTGCTCAGCCTCCTGCTGCTCGAGGCCGGCCGTGGCGTCTCCTTGGCGCGCCTGACCGACGGTCTGTACGGCACCGAGCCGCCCTCCGGAGCGGGCAACGCGCTCCAGTCCCAGGTCTCCCGGCTGCGCCGCCGCCTGGCCCCGCACGCGGAGATCGAGGCCACTCCCGCCGGCTACCGGCTGGCCGTCCCGCCCGACGCCGTCGACCTCCACCGCTTCGAGCGGCTGACCGGGCAGGGGCGGGCCGCTCTCGCCGCCGGGGACCATGCCACGGCGGCCACCCTGCTGCGCGAGGCCCTCGCCCTCTGGCGCGGCCCGGCGCTGCCCGACCTCCCCGACGCGCACGCCGAGCGGGCCCGGCTCGACGCACTGCGGCTGAGCGCCGTACAGGACCGGGTCGATGCGGATCTCCTGCTCGGCGGTGGGCCCGACCTGGTGCCCGAGCTGCGGGGCCTGCTGACCGCGCACCCGCTGAGCGAGCGGCTGTACGGGCAGCTGATGAGGGCCCTGCACGCGGACGGGCGGCCGGCCGAGGCGCTCACGGTGTTCGAGGAGGCCCGGCATGCCCTCGCCGACCAGCTGGGCGCCGACCCGTCGCCCGAGCTGGCCGCGCTCCACCTGGAACTCCTCCGGGGCGGCGGACCCGGGCGGTCCTCCGTACCCGTGCAGCTCACCCGCTTCATCGGCCGCGAGAGCGAACTGGCCTGCATCGCCGAGGCGCTGTCCGAGGCGCGGCTCGTCACCCTCACCGGGCCGGGCGGCGCCGGAAAGACCCGGCTGGCGATCGAGGCGGCACGCGCGCGTACCGAGGCGCCGCACCTCCCCTCCTCCTCGGCGACTCCTGAGGACGTGTGTTTCGTCGAGCTGGCGCCGCTCGCCGACGGCACACGGATCCCGTACGCCGTGCTCGCGGCGCTCGGGGTGCGTGAAGGGTTCCGTACGCCCGCCGGGGACGGTGCGGGCCGGCTGTCGGCGGTACTGGAGGACCGGGAGCTGCTGCTGGTGCTCGACAACTGCGAGCACCTGGTCGAGGACGCGGCCCGGCTGTCGGCCCTGCTGCTCGCGTCCTGCCCCGGGGTGCGTGTGCTGGCGACCAGCCGGGAGTCGCTCGGGATCACCGGCGAGGTGCTCGTCCCGGTGCCGCCGCTCCCGCCGGATCCCGCGCTGCGGTTGTTCCTGGACCGCGCGCGTGCCGTGCGGCCCGGTTTCGAGGGCCACGCGCGCGTGCCCGCCGTCTGCGCGGCCCTCGACGGGCTGCCGCTGGCGATCGAGCTGGCGGCGGCCCGGCTGCGCACGCTGACCCCGGACGAGCTGGCCGACCGGCTCGACGACCGGTTCCGGCTGCTGTCCCGCGGCGACCGGTCCAAGGCGCCCCGGCACCGCACCCTGCGCGCCGTCGTGGAGTGGAGCTGGGACCTGCTGGACGAGGAGGAGCGGGAGCTGGCCCGCCGGTTCACGGTGTTCTCCGGGGGTGCCACGCTGGACGCGGTGGAGACGGTGTGCGGGCTGCCCTACCCGGAGGACCTGCTGGCCTCGCTGGTGGAGAAGTCCTTCCTGGAGGTGACCGAGAGCCCGGCGACGGCCGAGAGCCGGTACCGCATGCTGGAGACGATCCGGGTGTTCGCCGCGGAGGGATGCGCCGCTGAGCCGGCCCTGCGGGACGCACACGCCCGGTACTTCCTGCGGCTGGCCGAGCGGGCGGAACCGTATCTGCGCGGCCGGGACCAGCTTCCCTGGCTGGCCCGGCTGGACGCCGAGCACGACAACCTGGACGCGGCCATGGGCCTCCTGACCGCCACCGATCCCGCCGCCGCGCTGCGGCTCATGGCGACACTCACCTGGTTCCGGCGGCTGCGCGGGCTGCACGGCGAGCAGCTGCCGCAGGCCCGCGCGCTGCTGGCGGCCGTGGGCGACGAGCCGCCCGGCGAGCCGACCGAGGAGTACGCGCTCTGCCTGATGAACACCGTCGCGGGGCGTGGCGACGACCCCGGCGAGGCGGCGCGCATCGCGAGCGCGGTGGCCGTGATGCGGTCCCTGGACCGGCCGCTGCGGCTGCCGTTCACCGTGATCGTGTGGTCGCTCACCGGCGGCCCCCTGCTCGCCGCGGACGAGCATGTCCGCGTCCAGGTCGGTGAGGAGCCGTGGGGTCACGCCCTGCTCGACCTCGGCCTGGCCTACCAGGAGCTCTACTCCGGCCGCGCGACCGCCGCGGAGGCCTCCTTCGCCCGTTCGCTGGAGGGCTTCCGGGCCACCGGCGACCGCTGGGGCATGGCGAACTGCCTCGATCCGCTGGCCCTGTTCGCCGACGGGCGCGGCGACCACACGCGCGCGCTGGAGCTGCTGGACGAGGGACTGGCGTACGTGCGGGAGCTGGAGGCGCCGGAGGAGATCGCGGACCTGCTGCGCTCCCGCGCGGCCGTGCTGCTGCACCGGGGTGCCGCCGAGGAGGCGGCCGCGCTCTTCACCCGCTCCGCGGCCCTGGCCCGCACGGCGGGTGTGCCCGACAAGGTGGCCGGCGCACGGCGGGGCCTCGGCGACGTGGCCCGGCTGTCCGGCGACACCGCCCACGCGCGCGTGCACTACGAGAGCGGTCTGGAGCTGTGCACCGCCACCTGGTTCAGCACGAGCGAGACGGTACGGCTCCTCGTCGGGCTGGGGCGCACGGCCGCGGCGGAGGGGCAGGTCGAGACGGCCCGTGAGTGGTTCGAGCAGGCCCGTGCACCGGCGCTGGAGTCGTTCGACGTCCTGGCGCTGGCCGATCTGGCCGACGCCCTGGCCTCCGTCGCCGCGCGACCCGAGCGCGCGGCCGAGCTCCTGGGCGCCGCCGCCGGTCTGCGGGGCACGGTCCTCCTCGGCGACCCCGATGTCGTCCGCACGGTGAACGACGTCCGCGGAAGGCTGTCCCCGCAGGCGTACGAGACGGCCTTCGCGCTGGGCCGCAGCCGGCGATCGGCGGCGGTCGGCGAACCGTAGCGGGACGGCAGACGGGCGGCAGACGGGCGGTAGGCGGGCGGTAGGCGGGCGGTCAGGGGACGGTCAGCGGTCGCCGCGAGGCTCCTGCGCATGACGAAGACCCGCAGCAGCCTCAGCCACCTGTCCGTCCTGATCTCCGGCGCGAGCGTCGCCGGTCCGGCGCTCGCGCTCCACCTCGTCCGGTACGGCGCCCGCGTCACCGTCGTCGAGCGGTCCCCGGATCTGCGCGCGGGCGGCTTCGCCGTGGACTTCCGGGGACACGTCCACCGCGAGATCCTCACCTCCATGGGCATCTGGGACGAGATCCACGCCCGCCAGACCCACATGGGCCGCCAGATCGTCGTCGCCGAGGACGGCTCGCCGCGCGTGGACCTGCCGGCCGAGATGATGAGCGGTGACGTCGAGATCCTCCGCGGCGACCTCGCGCAGATCATGTACGAGCGCACCCGGGACCACGTCGACTACGTCTTCGGCGACTCGATCGCCACCCTCACGGACACCGCCGCGGGTGTCGACGTGACCTTCGAGGAGAACGCCCCGCGCCGCTTCGACCTCGTGATCGGCGCCGACGGCCTGCACTCGAACACCCGCCGGCTGGTCTTCGGCGACGAGTCCCGCTACCTGCGCTTCTTCGATCACTACGTGGCCGCCTTCGAGGTCCCCAACGACCTGGGCCTGGACCGTACCGGCCGGCTGTACAGCGAGCCCGGTCGCGCGATCGCCCTGGGCAACTACGACGGCGACCCCGACCGCGCCGGCGCGCTGCTGGTCTTCCGGTCGGAGCAACTCGCCTACGACCGACAGGACATCGCCGCACAGAAGCGGATCCTCGCCGAGCGGTTCGCGGGGATGGGCTGGGAGGCGCCGAGGGTGCTCGAGGCGCTCACGGACGCCGACCGGCTGTACTTCGACGCGATCGCGCAGATCCACGTCGACCGCCTCGCCGAGGGCCGGGTGGCCCTGCTGGGGGACGCCGGGTACGGCGCGACCATGGGCGGCATGGGGACGGGCGCGGCCATCGTCGGCGCCTATGTCCTGGCCGGTGAGCTGGCCCTCGCGGGCGGCGACCACCGAAGGGCGTTCGCCGAGTACGAGAGCAGGATCCGGTCCTTCGCCAAGGGCTGCCAGAAGATCTCCGGCAACGCCGGCCCGTTCTTCGCCCCGCCGACCGAGCGGCGCATCCGCAGCCGGGACCGGATGTACCGGCTGCTCGGCTCGCGTCTGCTGGCCGGCGTCTTCAAGCGGCTCACCGAGAAGGCGGCGACCGACATCAGGCTCCGGCCGTACCCCGGCTGAGATCCCACCCGTGGTCCACGGGACCGATGCCGGCGCCGAGTGCGAACCCGGCGGCGATCGCCCCGGTGACGTAACGCTTGGCCGCCGCCACCGCCTCCGGTACGGGGCTCCCCTTCGCCAGCTGTGCCGCGATCGCGGACGCGAGCGTGCAGCCCGTGCCGTGCGTGTGCCGGTTGTCGTACCTCGGCGCCCGCAGCCAGTGCTCCTCACGGCCGTCCGTCAGCAGGTCGACGGCGGCACCGGGGAGATGACCGCCCTTGATCAGCGCCCAGCGCGGCCCGTACGCCAGCACGGCGGCCGCCGCGTCCCGCAACTGCTCCTCCGACTCGACCCGCACACCCGTCAGTTGGGCCACCTCGTCGAGGTTCGGGGTGGCGACGGTGGCGACCGGCAACAGCTTCGTCCGTACGGAGTCCAGCGCGGAGGCGGCCAGCAGCGGGTCCCCGTGCTTGGAGACCCCGACCGGGTCGACGACGACGGGAGCGCCGGTGCCCGCGAGCAACTCGGCGACCGTCTCGACCAGTTCGGCGGATGCGAGCATGCCCGTCTTCACCGCCTGGACGCCGATGTCGTCGACGACGCTGCGGTACTGGGCGCGTACCGCCTCCACCGGCAGCTCCCAAGCCCCCTGCACACCTTGGGAGTTCTGCGCGGTGACCGCCGTGACCACGCTCATGCCGTGCACGCCGAGCGCGAGCATCGTCTTCAGGTCGGCCTGGATCCCGGCCCCGCCGCCGGAGTCGGAGCCGGCGACGGTCAGCACCCGGGGCGGAGTCCCGAGCGCGCTCACGACTCCATGTCCCCGAAGTGGTCCCAGCCGCCCTTGCTGGTCCAGGGCGCCCCGTCGACCGTCACCTGGGGCAGGGCGGACGGGTTGAGCACCTCGCCGATCACCTTCCAGCGGGCGGGCAGCTTCACGTCCGACGGGAAGGTCGCCACGATCGCGTGATCCTCTCCCCCGGTCAGCACCCACTGGATCGGGTCGACGCCGACGGCCTGCCCGATGTCGTTCATCTGGGTCGGGATGTCGATGGCGCCGGAGCGGATGTCGATCCGGACCTTGCTGGCCTCGGCGATGTGCCCGAGGTCGGCGATGAGCCCGTCGCTGACGTCGCACATCGCCGTCGCGCCGAGCGCGGCGGCCGCCGGACCCGCGTGGTACGGCGGCTCGGGGCGGCGGTGGGCCTCGACGAAGGCGCGCGGCGAGCGGAAGCCGCGGGAGAGGACCGCGTACCCGGCGGCGGACCAGCCCAGCCAGCCGGTCACCGCGACGAGGTCGCCGGGCTGGGCGCCGCCCCGGGTGACCGGTTCCTGGTTGCGCAGGTCGCCGAGCGCGGTGATCGACACCATGATCGTGTCGCCCCGTACGACGTCGCCGCCGACCACGGAGGCACCGGCGACCTGGCACTCGTCGCGCAGTCCGTCCATCATCTCGGACGGCCAGGTGACCGGCAGTTCGGCGGGCACGACGAGGCCGAGCAGCAGGGCCGTCGGCACCGCGCCCATGGCGGCGATGTCGGCGAGGTTCTGCGCGGCGGCCTTGCGGCCGACGTCGTAGGCCGTGGACCAGTCGCGGCGGAAGTGCCGGCCCTCCAGCAGGATGTCGGTGCTGGCCACGACCCGGCGGTCGGGCGCGGCGACCACCGCGGCGTCGTCGCCGGGCCCGACCCGGACCGCGGGGGTGGTGGTGAGACGGGAGGTGAGCTCCCTGATGAGCCCGAACTCCCCGAGCTCACCAACAGTGCCCTTCATTGCCCTTTCGCCCCTTCTGTGCCTGTCTGTGCCCGGTCGCGCGTAACCAGTGTCCTCGATACGGTCGAGTCAGCCGTCAACTTCTGTCGTGCCTGCACCCCGGCGCGCAAGCCGTGGTTCCCGCAGGTCTCCCCGCGGGAAGCGGCGACGCGATACCGTGGCGTTCCTTTTCCCCACATGATCCTCGTGGCCGCCCTGGAGGTTCCGTGGTACAGGCGTACATCCTGATCCAGACGGAGGTCGGCAAAGCGTCGACCGTCGCCGAGGAGATCGGCAAAATCCCTGGCGTCGTCCAGGCCGAGGACGTGACGGGACCCTATGACGTGATCGTGCGGGCCCAGGCCGACACGGTGGACGACCTCGGCCGCATGGTGGTCGCCAAGGTCCAGCAGGTGGACGGGATCACCCGCACCCTGACCTGCCCGGTCGTGCATCTGTAGCCCCCGTCTAACCTTGGCCGGTGAACCTTTTCCGTCACCGGCCCGTCGGCCTGCCCTCGCTCGCCCTCCTGCTCGCTGCGGTGGGCTGCTCCTCAGCAGACGGTGACACGTCGGCGGCGGTTCCCAGCCCCTCGGCATCGGTCACCAAGCTGTGCCGAAACCTGGACGAGGCGCTGCCGTCCACCGTGGACGACCTCGGCCGCGGGGATCCCTCACCCGCGTCCGCGCTGACCGCGGGCTGGGGGAACCCGGCGATCATACTGCGCTGCGGTGTCGAACGACCCGACAAGATGAGCGACGAGAACGCGGACGGGGTCGAGGTGGACGGCGTGGGGTGGCTGCTGGAAGAGCAGGACGGCGGGGCGTTCCGGTTCACCACCACCCTGCGCAGGGCGTACGTCGAAGTGACGATCCCGAAGGACCGCACGGGAGACGGCATGGCGCCGCTCGTCGACCTGGCGCCCTCCGTCAAGAAGGCGATCCCCGAAGGGATCGCCGACTAGGACGGGTCCTGGATCGAGCCCGGGTCAGCGCAGTCCCGTGGACCTGCGCAGGGCCGCCTGGACGAGGCGGTCCACCAGCTCGGGGTAGCCGATTCCGGTCGCCTGCCACATCTGGGGGTACATCGAGATCGGGGTGAATCCGGGCATCGTGTTGATCTCGTTGATGACGAACTCGCCCTCGTCCGTGAGGAAGAAGTCCGCCCGGACCAGGCCCTCGCAGGACGCCGCCTCGAAGGCCTCGACCGCGAGCCTGCGGACCTCCGCCGTCTCCTCGTCCGTCAGCGGCGCCGGGACGATCCCCGGGGTCGAGTCGATGTACTTGGCGTCGAAGTCGTAGTACGCGTGCGCGTCCGGCGGCGGGATCTCGGCCGGGACGGAGGCGCGGGGGCCGTCCTCGAACTCCAGGACACCGCACTCGATCTCGCGGCCCCGCAGCGCCGCCTCGACCAGGATCTTCGGGTCGTGACGCTGGGCCTCGGCGATCGCCTCGTCGAGCCCGGACAGGTCGTCGACCTTGGTGATGCCGATGGACGAGCCCGCGCGCGCGGGCTTCACGAAGAGCGGCCAGCCGTGCTCGCCGGCGAAGTCGATGATCTTCTTGCGGGCGGCCGCCTCCTCCTGCGCCCACTCGCGCGGCCGGATCACCACGTACGGGCCGACCTTGAGCCCGAAGGAGGTGAACACCCGCTTCATGTACTCCTTGTCCTGGCCCACGGCCGAGGCGAGCACACCCGCGCCCACGTACGGGACGCCGGAGAGCTCCAGCAGACCCTGAAGGGTGCCGTCCTCGCCGTACGGGCCGTGCAGGACCGGGAAGACGACGTCGACCTCGCCGAGTGCCTTCGGTACCGATCCCGGCTCGTAGTAGACGACTTCGCGGTTGGCGGGGTCGACGGGGAGCACCACGCCGCCGTCCCGCGACTCGGCGAGTTCGTCCACGTCGGGCGTACGGCGGTCGGTGATCGCCATGCGCTCGGGTGCGTCGGCGGTGAGGAACCAGCGGCCCTCGCGCGTGATGCCGATCGGCAGGACCTCGTACTTGGTCCGGTCGATGGCCCGCAGGACCGCGCCGGCCGTGACCACGGAGATCCCGTGCTCGGAGCTGCGACCGCCGAAGACAACGGCCACCCGCGGCTTGCGGACGGGCTGCTGAGGGCTCTGGGGGAGGTTCTCGGTGCTCATATCGGCTTGAGAGTACCCGGTGGTAGGGCCGGGAGTCAGCGTCCGCCCACCGGGTTCGCTCAGCGTCGCTCGGGCTTCGCGCTGCGCGACATCAGCTCCTTGAGGGCGACCACCGGAGGCTTGCCCTCGTGGACGATGCCGACGACCGTCTCGGTGATGGGCATGTCGACTCCGTGCCGGCGGGCCAGATCCAGCACCGACTCACAGGACTTGACGCCCTCGGCGGTCTGCCGGGTGACCGCGATGGTCTCCTGGAGGGTCATGCCCTTGCCGAGGTTGGTGCCGAAGGTGTGGTTGCGGGAGAGCGGCGAGGAGCAGGTCGCCACCAGGTCGCCGAGCCCGGCGAGTCCGGCGAAGGTCAGCGGGTCCGCGCCCATCGCCAGGCCCAGCCGGGTGGTCTCCGCGAGGCCGCGCGTGATCAGCGAACCCTTGGCGTTGTCGCCGAGGCCCATGCCGTCCGCGATGCCGACCGCGAGGCCGATCACGTTCTTGACCGCGCCGCCCAGCTCGCAGCCCACCACGTCGGTGTTGGTGTACGGGCGGAAGTACGGCGTGTGGGAAGCGGCCTGGAGCCTCTGGGCGACGGCCTCGTCGGTGCAGGCGACCACGGCCGCGGCGGGCATCCGGGAGGCGATCTCCTTCGCGAGGTTGGGCCCGGTGACGACGGCGATCCGGCCCGGGCCCACCTTGGCGACGTCGTCGATGACCTCGCTCATCCGCATGGTCGTACCGAGTTCGACACCCTTCATCAGCGACACCAGGACGGTGTTCGGGGCGAGCAGCGGCGTCCAGTCGGCGAGGTTGGCGCGCAGGGTCTGCGAGGGGACCGCGAGGACGGTGAAGTCGGCGTCCCGGGCGGCCTCGGCCGCGTCGGCGGTGGCGCGCAGGTTGCGCGGGAGTTCGACGCCCGGGAGGTAGTCGGGGTTGGTGCGCGTGGAGTTGACCGCGTCGACGAGCTCGGGGCGGCGTGCCCACAGCGTCACCTCGCAGCCCGCGTCGGCGAGGACCGTGCCGAAGGCGGTCCCCCATGATCCGGTACCGAAGACGGCCGCCTTCACGGACTTGCTCACTTGCTGTTCTCCCCCTCGTGACTGGTCTGCGCGTGGCTGGTCTGCGCGTGGCTGGTCTGCGCGTGGCTGGTCTGCGCGCGTCCGGACGCCGCGCCGTCGATCTCCGCAGCGGTCTCGGCACCGGATTCCACACGGGCCTCCGCGCCGGATACCGCACCGGTCTGCGCCCGGGTGCGGCGGCGCTGCTCGATCCGCTCGCGGCGCGGGTCGTAGGGCATCTCGGGCGCCTTCTCGCCGCGGATCTCCTCCAGCTGGGCGGTGACGGCCGCCATGATGACCTCCGTCGCCTCCTTGAGGAGCTCCGGGGTCATCTCCCGGCCGTAGAACCGCGTGAGGTCCACGGGCGGGCCCGCGAGCACGTGGTGGGTCTTGCGCGGAAGGAGGTTGGGCTTCCTGGCGTACGGCGGCAGCAGTTCGTTGGCGCCCCACTGGGCGACGGGGATCACCGGGCACTTGGTCTGGAGGGCGACGCGCGCGGCACCGGTCTTGGCGGTCATCGGCCAGCCGTCGGGGTCGCGGGTCAGGGTGCCCTCGGGATAGAACGCGACGCACTCGCCGCGCTCCACGGCGTCGATCGCGGCCCGGAAGGCGCTCAGCGCGTCCGTGCTCTCGCGGTAGACGGGGATCTGCCCGGTGCCGCGCATCGCGGCGCCGACGAATCCCTCCTTGAAAAGACCGCTCTTCGCCAGGAATCGCGGCACGCGTCCGCTGTTGTACTGGAAGTGCGCGTAGGCGAAGGGATCGACATGCGAATTGTGGTTCACCGCGGTGATAAAACCGCCGTCGGCCGGAATATGCTCCATTCCGCGCCAGTCCCGCTTGATCAGAACCACCAGCCAGGGTTTGCAGAGGACCGCAGCGAAGCGGTACCAGAAGCCGATTCTGCGGCGGGGCACGCGGACACCTTCCTCTAGGACTTCCCATGGCCTGCTCCGGGGCCTGGGGGCCGGACAAGTGTCGCCCCGGGCCGCCGGTCTGTCGAGAACACGGTACGCCCGCGCGTCCGGCCGACGGATGGGCCGGGTGACAATGGCCGCGACACGAGAGGGACGGTACGCCGGTGCAGTGGACCTTGGTCATACCCCTGAAGCCCTTGGCGCTGGCCAAGAGCAGGCTCGCGGACACCGCCACCGACGGGCTGCGCCCGGGCCTCGCCCTCGCCTTCGCCGAGGACACCGTGGCGGCCGCGCTGGCCTCCCCTGCGGTGCGGGATGTGGCAGTAGTCACGGACGACGCCCTGGCCGGGCGGGTCCTGGCGGCCCTGGGCGCCCGGATCGTCACCGACGAGCCGCGCGGGGGCCTCAACGCCGCCCTGACCCACGGGGCCGCCGCCGTACGCGCCTTCCGTCCCGATTCCCCGCTCGCGGCCCTCAACGCCGATCTGCCGGCCCTGCGCCCGTCGGAATTGGCCCGGGTACTGGACGCGGCCGGGGAATTCCCGCGCTCTTTTCTCCCGGACGCGGCCGCGATCGGCACCACGCTTCTCGCCGTCGCCGCCGGCCGTGAATTGCTTCCCGCATTCGGCACGGATTCCCGCGCCCGGCACCGCTCCTCCGGGGCCGTGGAACTCCGCCCGGAGGGGGTGGATTCCGTTCGCCAGGACGTGGACACCGGCGAGGATCTGCGCGCGGCACTGTCCCTGGGGGTGGGTCCCCGGACGGCGGCCGCGGCGGCGCATCTGTTGATTCCGGGGCAGTAGGCTGCCGCCATGCAGGCGACCGCATACACGTACGACCCCGACACCCGCAGCGGACAGGTGCTGCTGGACGACGGCACCCCGGTGCCCTTCGACGCGCCGGCGTTCGACGCGGGCGGGCTGCGGCTGCTGCGGCCCGGACAGCGGGTGCGGATCGAGGTGGAGGGGCCGAAGGACAGTCCCCGGATCACCCTGGTGACGCTGTACACCTTCTGAGGGCTCGGGCTCCTCGCAGAGCGCCCTCCCGGCATTCGCCCGGCATTCGCCCGGCATTCGCCCGTAACGCCGCGGGCCGGACTTCCGAGAGGGAGTCCGGCCCGGCGCGTGAGTGCCCCTGCTGTCCTACGCCTTGCGGGCGGTGGTCTTCTTGGCGGTGGTCTTGCGCGCGGTCGACTTCTTGGCGGGGGCCTTGGTCGTCGCCGTCGCCTTCTTCGCGGCCGGGGCCTTCTTGGCCGTCGTCTTCTTGGCGGCGGCGGACTTCGCGGTGGTGGTCTTCTTCGCGGCCGCGGTCGTCTTGCTGGTGGCCTTCTTCGCGGTGGTCTTCTTGGCGGTGGCCGTGGTCTTCTTCGCGGCGGCCGTCGTCTTCTTGGCGGTGGCCGTGGTCTTCTTCGCGGCGGCCGACGCCCGCTTCGCCGGGGCGGCCTTCTTCGCGGCGGCCTTCTTGACCGTGGCGGAAGCGCCGCCGGTCAGGCTGCCCTTGGGGGCCTTCTTCACGGCGACCTCGCCACCGCGCGGGAGCTTCTTCGAGCCGCTGACCAGGTCCTTGAAGCCCTGTCCCGCGCGGAATCGCGGCACGGACGTCTTCTTGACCCGAACCCGCTCGCCCGTCTGGGGGTTGCGAGCGTAGCGGGCCGGCCGGTCGACCTTCTCGAACGAACCGAAGCCGGTGACCGAGACCCGGTCCCCCGCGACCGTCGCGCGGACGATGGCGTCCAGGACCGCGTCGACCGCCTCGGCGGCCTGCTGGCGGCCGCCCACCTTGTCGGCAATCGCTTCTACGAGCTGCGCCTTGTTCACGTCTTCCCCTTCGGAGACATTAGCCGGAACGAAACTGTTCAAGCTTTTTCGCACGTTAGGCAGATATATACCGCAAATCAAACACGAAACGGGCTAATCACCCTTGTGCCGCAACGAAATCGGCTGCTCCGGAGACGATCAACGCTCCCCTTCGGGCATTCGCCCCTCGTCGAGGTCCGCCATGAACCGCTCCAGACGCCTTGTCGCATCGGCGAGATCGTGCTTGGCCGCGGCCGTAATGACCAGCAGCTTCCGGGTCAGCGCCATCCGTACGCCCTCCGGGACTTGCAGTGCACGCACTCTTGTGTGCGCTTCCTTGAGCTGGTTCGCGACCGCCGTATAGAGCTCGAGTTGGCCGTCGTGTTCCATGCACAGATTGTGCCATCTGGGGCGAGTTGTCGCCCGCCCAGGGGGCAACTGCCGCCTCAAACGGCCGCCCCGGCACTTCCGGCGGTCGCTTCCGCACAAGGCGCGTACCCCGGCAACAACCCCTCTAACGTGGGAAGTTGGGAGGAAGGGCGAAGATTCACGGGGCCGAACGGGTGCAGACACAGCCGTACCCCCGATCGGACCGATCGGGGGTACGGCGGGGGTGTCGCGGTGGCCGAAACTCGACCTGCTCAGGGCCTTCTCGGGCCCCGGGGTCAGAGCTGGAGCGTCCTCGGCTTGTACGTCGGGCGCTTGGCCTCGTAGGTGGCGATGTCGCCCTCGTTCTGGAGGGTGATGGAGATGTCGTCCAGCCCGTTCAGCAGCCGCCAGCGGGAGTTCTCGTCCAGCTCGAAGGAGGCGGTGACGCCCTCGGCCCGCACCTCACGCGCCTCGAGGTCCACCGTGATCTCGGCCTGCGGGTCCTTCTCGGTGAGTTCCCACAGCGCGTCCACGATCTTCTGCTCCAGAACCACCGTGAGCAGGCCGTTCTTCAGCGAGTTACCCCGGAAGATGTCGGCGAAGCGGGACGAGATCACGGTCTTGAAGCCGTAGTTCTGGAGTGCCCAGACGGCGTGCTCACGGGAGGAACCGGTGCCGAAGTCGGGGCCGGCGACCAGAACGCTCGCGCCCTGCCGCTCGGGGCGGTTGAGGACGAAGGTCTCGTCCTTGCGCCAGGCCTCGAACAGCCCGTCCTCGAACCCGTCCCGCGTGACCTTCTTGAGCCAGTGAGCAGGGATGATCTGGTCGGTATCGACGTTGGAGCGACGCAGCGGGACGGCCCGGCCGGTGTGCGAGATGAATGCTTCCATGACTGATCAGACTCCAGCGGGCGTACGGGTCTCGGCGTCGGACAGGTCGGCCGGGGAGGCCAGGTGGCCCAGGACGGCCGTGGCGGCCGCGACCTGCGGCGACACCAGGTGCGTACGACCGCCCTTGCCCTGCCGGCCCTCGAAGTTGCGGTTGGAGGTGGACGCGGAGCGCTCACCCGGCGCCAGCTGGTCGGGGTTCATGCCGAGGCACATCGAGCAGCCCGCGTGCCGCCATTCGGCGCCGGCCTCCTTGAAGACGACGTCCAGACCCTCGGAGACGGCCTGGAGACCGACCCGCACCGAGCCGGGGACGACCAGCATCCGTACGCCGTCGGCGACTTTGCGGCCCTCGACGATGGCGGCGGCGGCCCGCAGGTCCTCGATCCGACCGTTGGTGCACGAACCTACGAAGACGGTGTCCACGTTGATGGAGCGCAGCGGCTGCCCGGCCTCCAACCCCATGTATTCCAGGGCCTTTTCGGCGGCGTGGCGCTCCGAAGCGTCTTCGTACGAAGCAGGGTCGGGGACGGCGGCCGAAAGCGGCGCGCCCTGACCGGGGTTGGTGCCCCAGGTGACGAACGGCGACAGCGCGGCACCGTCGATGACGACCTCGGCGTCGAACTCGGCGTCCTCGTCCGTCTTCAGCGTCTTCCAGTACTCGACCGCCGCGTCCCAGTCCGCGCCTTCGGGGGCGTGGTCGCGGCCCTCGATGTACGCGAAGGTGGTCTCGTCGGGGGCGATCATGCCCGCGCGGGCGCCGGCCTCGATCGACATGTTGCAGATGGTCATCCGGGCCTCCATCGAGAGCTTCTCGATGGCGGAGCCCCGGTACTCCAGAATGTAGCCCTGGCCGCCGCCGGTACCGATCTTGGCGATGATCGCCAGGATCAGGTCCTTGGCGGTCACGCCGTCGGCCAGCTCACCCTCGACCGTGATCGCCATGGTCTTGGGGCGGGCCAGCGGCAGCGTCTGGGTGGCCAGCACGTGCTCGACCTGCGAGGTGCCGATGCCGAACGCCAGCGCGCCGAACGCGCCGTGCGTGGAGGTGTGGGAGTCGCCGCAGACGACGGTGGTGCCGGGCTGGGTCAGACCCAGCTGCGGGCCGACGACGTGCACGACGCCCTGCTCGACATCGCCGAGCGGATGCAGCCGCACGCCGAAATCGGCGCAGTTCTTGCGCAGCGTCTCCAGCTGGGCGCGCGAGACCGGGTCGGCGATCGGCTTGTCGATGTCGAGGGTCGGGGTGTTGTGGTCCTCGGTCGCGATGGTGAGGTCGAGACGGCGCACCGGGCGGCCGTTCTGCCGCAGCCCGTCGAAGGCCTGCGGGCTGGTCACCTCGTGCAGGAGGTGCAGATCGATGAAGAGGAGGTCGGGCTCGCCCTCGGCGCGCCGGACGACGTGGTCGTCCCAGACCTTCTCCGCGAGTGTCCTACCCATCGCTTTCCCTCCGGCCGGCAATGACGCACCGGCCCAACTAGAGATCTTGTGGAGGCGACGCCCGTTGCCCCTGTTCCCGGGCACCCGCCGCCAGGCCCGTTGGTCCGCGGGCCACCATGCGTCCAAGGGTTGCGCGTCTCACGGAAAAATGAACTTGCGTTTCACAGAGTGAGACGGGAGTATCGTTGCATGGACAACAGTAGCGGCGTCGGCGTTCTGGACAAGGCAGCCCTTGTCCTGAGCGCCCTGGAGTCCGGTCCGGCCACCCTCGCAGGCTTGGTCGCTGCCACCGGACTCGCTCGACCCACGGCTCACCGACTGGCCGTGGCTTTGGAACACCACCGTATGGTGGCGCGCGACATGCAGGGCCGTTTCATCCTCGGCCCGCGCCTGGCCGAGCTGGCCGCGGCCGCCGGCGAGGACCGCCTCCTCGCCACCGCCGGCCCGGTGCTGACGCATCTGCGTGACATCACGGGCGAGAGCGCGCAGCTCTACCGCCGCCAGGGCGACATGCGCATCTGCGTGGCCGCGGCGGAACGCCTGTCCGGCCTTCGGGACACGGTCCCGGTCGGTTCCACGCTGACGATGAAGGCCGGTTCCTCGGCCCAGATCCTCATGGCCTGGGAGGAACCCGAGCGTCTGCACCGCGGCCTCCAGGGCGCCCGCTTCACGGCGACGGCCCTGTCGGGCGTACGGCGCCGCGGCTGGGCCCAGTCCATCGGTGAGCGCGAGCCGGGCGTCGCGTCCGTGTCGGCTCCCGTCCGCGGCCCCTCCAACCGCGTGGTGGCCGCCGTCTCCGTCTCGGGCCCCATCGAGCGCCTGACCCGCCACCCCGGCCGCATGCACGCCCAGGCGGTCATCGACGCGGCGGGCCGCCTCTCCGAGGCCCTGCGCCGCACCGGCTGACGCCAGGAGGAAAGGGCAGCCTCAACGCCGCGGCGGCCCTTTCCCGTACGGCAAGGTCACTCACCCCAGGGGCGCGGGGCTGTGCCGATGTGCGGCTCCGCCGCGCGGGCGCGACAAGCCACGACGGACCGCACCCGACACACGGCAGAAGCCCTCACGGCGCGGACCGATACGAGAATCGGTCCTTCGCATACCGCCCCCGCCGCTCCAACGGCACCTGCCCATGAGCGGCCGCGAGGCCGAACGCCGGCATATCCCCGTAGATCGCCTCGTACGACCCCTCCGGCACGACATACGTCTCGTGCCAGATCCCCACGTGCCCCCGCATCTTCCCGCCCCGCTCCATGCGGTTGATTTTCGCCCACGCCTCGTGGTGGAACGCGTCGGGCGCGCTCGCGTAGGCGTACAGCTTCTCCTTCGACTCCCAGTACTGGACGACGTAGTACGTCCGCGGCGAGGCCGTCAGGAGCACCCGGGAGAGCAGACCGCGGCCCGGATCCTTCTTCAGCTCCGCCAGCATGCGGAACATCGCCAGCATGACCGGCACCCACTGGTGCACGGCCCAGAAGTGGTTGACGCGCATCCCGATCAGCAGGACGACCACGTCTCCCCGGGCGTCCGCGGTGGTGCGGTTGGCTGTGAAGGGCATGCTTGGATAGTGCCGCTAACCAATGAAGGGCACAAGGCATGCGGCTGGCCGAACTGAGCGAACGCAGCGGTGTGTCCACCGCGACGATCAAGTACTACCTGCGCGAGGGGCTCGTGCCGCCCGGCCGCCAGGTGAACGCCAGGACCGCCGAGTACGACGACGAGCATCTGCGCCGGCTGCGTCTGGTGCGGGCGATGATCCAGGTGGGCGGGCTGCCGGTGGCCACGGTCCGCGATGTGCTCGGCCACGTCGACGACGAGTCCCTGGGCCGCACGATCCGGCTCGGCGCGGCCCTGTGGGCGCTGCCGCAGGTCCCCGAGCCGGACGCGGAGGACGAGTACGTGCGCGCCGCCCACCTGGAGGCGGACGAACTGCTGGGCACCCTGGGCTGGTCGAACGCCCGGCTGCTGACGACCATCTCCCCCGCCTACCGCTCGCTGGTGGTGGCGGTGGCCGCGCTGCGCCGGCTCGGCTACGACTGGAACGCCGAACTTCTCGTGTCCTACGCCCGGTTGATGCACCGGGCCGCCGTGCTGGACCTGGACTTCGTGGAGACCCGGGAGTCGGAACCGGAGCGGATCGAGGCGGCGGTGCTGGGCGCGATCCTCGTCGAGCCGATGATGCAGGCGCTGCACCGGCTGGCGCAGGAGGAGGAGTCGGCGCGGCGGTACGGCTTCGAATGAGGCCGGACACACCAGAAGAGTCCGGATACGCGGAAAGCCCCCCGCCGAAGCGAGGGGCTTTCCGATCACGTACCCCCGACCGGATTCGAACCGGCGCTACCGCCTTGAGAGGGCGGCGTGCTAGGCCGCTACACAACGGGGGCCTAAATCATGCGTTTCCGCAGATCAGAGCTGGTCTACCAGGACTCGAACCTAGAATGACGGTACCAGAAACCGTAGTGTTGCCAATTACACCATAGACCAAGGTGATTCAATGAAAAGCGTACCCCCGACCGGATTCGAACCGGCGCTACCGCCTTGAGAGGGCGGCGTGCTAGGCCGCTACACAACGGGGGCCCTAGCGATCCTGCATCGAGGTGAGAGGGAGCTACCCGAGCTCTCCTCGCGGGAAGGATCTGTACCCCCGACCGGATTCGAACCGGCGCTACTGCCTTGAGAGGGCAGCGTGCTAGGCCGCTACACAACGGGGGCTTCGTGGAGTAGATCTCCACAGGCGCAGATAAGCTCTGCGAGCTGGCCTACCTGGACTCGAACCAAGACTAACTGAACCAGAATCAGTCGTGCTGCCAATTACACCATAGGCCACTGGAACGCAAGCCCCGTAGGGGTTCTTGTTCTAGCGTTGCTCCTCCGGTTTTCCGGCCTTTCGGCCCGCTCCCCGGCGGCGCAGGAAGAACATTACCCGAAGGTGGACCGGGCTCCAAAACGGGTATCGGGGCCGAGGATCGCGGGCAGTTCGGCGAGCGAGACGATCCGGTGGCGTCCGGACGGGAGCTCGACAGTGGCCGTGCCGTAGCGATCGATCCACACGGAGAGCAGCCCGGCGTCGGCGGCGCCCCGTCCGTCGATCTCCGGATGGTCACCGACGTAGGCCACCTGGTGCGGGGCCAGCGACAGGGCCTCGCAGGCCGCGAGGAAGGCGCCGGCCTCCGGCTTGGAGACGCCCAGTTCCGCCGCGCACAGGATGACCTCGAAGCGGTCGTGGACGCCGAGGGCGCGCAGCTTGTGGTCCTGGACGTGGATGCTGGAGTTGGAGAGCACGGCGTGGCGGTGGCTGGCGGCGAGGCCGTCGAGCACGGGCAGGACGTCCGGGAAGAGCGACCAGGCCGCCTCGTAGTGCGCGTGGTACCGCAGGAGCCAGTCGTCGGCCTCCGCGTCGGCCATCTCTCGGTCCAGGAACGCCCGTACCCGGTCCCGGCGCTGGTCCTCGAAGGTGATCCCGCCCGCCGAGAACCGGGCCCAGTGCTCTTCGGTGACCTCCCGCCACCGCGCGAGCCCCTCCTCCGCGGTACCGAACCGGTCGAGCAGCCCCTCGGCCGTCAGATAGGACCGCATGCCCTCACGGTCGGCGGTCGTGTAGTCGAAGAGGGTGTCGTCCACGTCCCAGACCACGGCGAGGATGCTCATGATCCAACGGTAACGCGGAGGCGGTCGCCCTGTCCGGGAGATGCCGAAGGGGCGGCACCCGGGACACCGGGCGCCGCCCCTCGGGCGCGGCTGAGGCTACGCGGCGAGCTTCGCCAGGGCCGCGTCGACGCGGGCCAGCGTCTTCTCCTTGCCCAGGATCTCCAGGGACTCGAAGAGCGGCAGGCCGACCGTGCGGCCGGTGACGGCGACGCGGACCGGCGCCTGGGCCTTGCCGAGCTTGAGGCCGTGCGCCTCGCCGGCGGCCAGAACGGCCTCCTTCAGGGACTCGGCCGAGGTCCAGTCGGCCGCCGCCAGCTTCTCGCGGGCCGTCGTGAGCAGTGCGTCGCTGCCCTCCTTCATCGCCTTCGTCCAGCTGGCCTCGTCGAAGACCGGCTCCGGGAGGAAGAGGAAGTCGACGTTGTCGGTGATCTCCGACAGCACCTTCAGACGGGTCTGGGCGTGCGGGGCGATCGCCTGCCACTTGGTCTCGTCGAAGTCCTCCGGGGCCCAGGCGGCGAAGGGGGCCTTCAGCCACGGGCGGCAGCGCTCCGTGAAGTCCTTCACGTCCAGCAGCCGGATGTGGTCGGCGTTGATCGCCTCGCACTTCTTCAGGTCGAAGCGCGCCGGGTTGGGGTTGACGTCCGCGATGTCGAAGGCCGCGGTCATCTCGGCCATCGTGAAGATGTCCTGGTCGGCCGAGAGCGACCAGCCGAGCAGCGAGAGGTAGTTGAGCAGGCCCTCGGGGAGGAAGCCGCGCTCGCGGTAGAGGTTGAGCGAGGACTCCGGGTCCCGCTTCGACAGCTTCTTGTTGCCCTCGCCCATCACGTACGGCAGGTGACCGAAGTGCGGGGTCCCCTGGGCGATGCCCAGTTCGGTCAGCGCCTTGTAGAGGGCGATCTGGCGGGGGGTCGAGGAGAGCAGGTCCTCACCGCGCAGGACGTGCGTGATCTCCATCAGTGCGTCGTCCACCGGGTTGACCAGCGTGTACAGCGGGGCGCCGTTCGCGCGGACGATGCCGAAGTCGGGCACGTTCTCCGGGGTGAACGTCAGCTCGCCGCGGACCAGGTCCGTGAAGGTGATCGTCTCGTCGGGCATGCGGAAGCGGACGATCGGGGTGCGGCCCTGGGCCCGGTACTCCGCCACCTGCGCCTCGGTGAGGTCGCGGCAGTGGCCGTCGTAGCCGGAGGGCCGGCCGGCGGCGCGGGCGGCGTCGCGGCGGGTGTCCAGCTCCTCCTGGGAGCAGTAGCAGTGGTAGGCGTGGCCGGCGTCGAGGAGCTTGCGGGCGACGTCGGCGTAGAGGTCCATGCGCTGCGACTGGCGGTACGGCGCGTGCGGGCCGCCGACCTCGGGGCCCTCGTCCCAGTCGAAGCCCAGCCAGCGCAGCGAGTCCAGGAGCTGGTTGTAGGACTCCTCGGAGTCACGGGCCGCGTCGGTGTCCTCGATGCGGAAGACCAGCGTGCCCTGGTGGTGCTTGGCGAACGCCCAGTTGAACAGGGCGGTGCGGACCAGGCCCACGTGGGGGTTACCGGTGGGCGAGGGACAGAAACGGACGCGTACGGGGGAGCCGGGTGCGCTAGCCACGCTTGACAACCTTGTTGGTGAGAGTGCCGATGCCTTCGATGGTGACGGCGACCTCGTCGCCGACGACCAGGGGGCCTACCCCTGCCGGGGTGCCCGTGAGGATCACGTCGCCGGGGAGCAGCGTCATGGCCTCGGTGATGTTGACGATCAGATCCTCGATCGAGTGGATCATCTCGCTGGTGCGGCCGAGCTGCCGTTGCTGCCCGTTGACCGTCAACTGGACGGTGAGGTCGCCCGCGGTCTCGAGGTCCAGGCCGGTCTCCACCCAGGGGCCCAGCGGGCACGAGGTGTCGAAGCCCTTGGCCCGGGCCCACTGTTTCTCGCGCTTCTGGACGTCGCGGGCGGTGACGTCGTTCGCGCAGGTGTAGCCGAAGATCACGTCCTTGACGCGCTCGCGGGGGACCTCGCGGCAGAGCCGGCCGATGACCACGGCGAGCTCGGCCTCGTGATGGACCTCCTCGGAGAAGGCCGGGTACTGGATGGCGTCGCCGGGGCCGATCACCGAGGTGGACGGCTTGAAGAAGGCGAACGGGGCGTCCGGCACCTCGTTGCCCAGCTCGCGCGCGTGTTCGGCGTAGTTGCGGCCGAAGGCCACGACCTTGTTGGGCAGGACGGGCGGGAGCAGCCGGACCTTGCTCAGCGGCACCTTGGTGCCGGAGAGCTCGAAGTCCGTGAACGGGATGCCCTTGATGATGTCGAGGACGAGCTCGTCCGGCTTGTCGCCCTCGACCGCGCCGAAGGCGACGTTCCCGTCGATGGAGAACCTGGCGATGCGCACGGGTTGGTTGGCCCCTTGACTGAGCTGGCTGGAGTGTGACGCCCCAGGCTAACGCGGAAGGGCGCCCCCGGCCGGGGACGCCCTTGACATCCGTGGGTGGCCGCCTTGAGCATTCGGCGGCCGGTGCCCGTATCTCCGCGTGAAGATCTACTCCGCGACGGAGGCTGCCACCGGCACCTCCATGAGGATGGTGCGCTTGGGGTTCGCAGTCTGGGCGGGAAGTTCGACGGAGTGCTCCTGCTGCTCCGGGAGCTGGAGTTCGTCGGCGTCCGTGAGGTGCGCCAGGGTCGTACGCCGAGGGTTGGCGATCTTGTGGAACATCGTCGTCGTCTTCACTGTTGTACGTGACCCTGTCGTTTCGGGCGTCCGGGAAACCCTCAAGGGCCTCCGCACAGACGCGGTTTGTCGGATGTGCCATCCCTGTAAAGCGTCAGGCTAAACACGCGATTCCCGGTGAAGACGTGAAGGTCGCATGATCAGCGTGTGAGTTTGCTCACGAATCACTGGGCAAAGCGGTCATTTCCGACTGTCGGATGACCATTACGAAACGGACATAGGCCACCTGAAGCGCTCATTCCGCTCCTGATCATGGCGACTGGGACACGGGTCGACCGCCACCCCTTCACCCCCTTATGTCCGCCTTATATGGGATCGGTTTCTACATCCCGTAACTTGACCCTCACGTCGTGTCACGGATGTCACAGCCTGGCCAACGGGCCTTGTTGGAGATCCTGCACTGTGCTGGAATTCCTCGGACCGCCGCGGGATCGAGCCGGCGCACAGAGGGCGCTCAGCGCGCCCGGTGGCGGCGAGACAGGGGGAGCCAGCGCCGGTTACTCACGACCAATTGGGGGGCGTATTCAGGACGCCCCTCAACACGCCGACACCGTCCTTCCGTTCACGCGGAGGGGCGCCTGGTCCAGAGGTTGCGACGCTAGTGCAGGGACGTTTCAAGAGGGATGGCAGCGCTTCGGCCGAGCCGGAGCCGCACGGCGGGACTGGCCCGATGGCAGTCGGCTCCTCGCCCCAGCACGCCCAGAACCCGGGCCCCAATCCGTCCGGCGACGGCGGTGAGCGCTCCGGGCGTCCCGGTGCGTCCGCGTCACCGAGTTCTCCTCCCCCGGCTCCGACGAAGCCACCGACCGGCCCCAGCGGCCCCGGCCCCCGGGTGGCGCTGCGCAACTGGCGCATCTCCACGCGTCTGGTGGCGCTGCTGACCCTGCCCGTGGTCGCGGCCACCTCGCTGGGCGCGCTGCGCATCAACCAGTCGATGGACGACATCCAGCAGCTCGACAACATGAAGCTGCTGACGGACATGACGAAGCAGGCCACCGACCTGGCCGTCGCGCTCCAGGACGAGCGCGACCGCTCGGCCGGCCCGCTGGCACACAACGGCAAGGCGACCGACCCCGGTATCAAGGGTTTCCGCGAGAAGACGGACCGCGCGCTGAGCGCCTTCCAGGACTCGTCGGAGGAGATCGACGGCGCCACCGCGGACGGCAACCTCCAGGGCGTCCGGGACAGCCTCGTCGGCCTGCTGAGCGACCTGGGCAACCTCGCCAAGGTCCGTACGACGGCCTACGCGGAGAAGGACAACTCCACCCAGACGGTGGAGGCCTACCACCGCCTCATCACCAGCCTGCTCGACCTCTCGCAGGACATGGCGCAGGCCACGAGCAACCCGGAGATGATCCAGCGCACGCGTGCGCTGGCCGCCTTCTCCTCCGCCAAGGAGTACGCCTCAGTCCAGCGCGCCGTGCTCGCGGCGGCGCTGCCGGTGAGCAACACCGTCTACGGCGACCTCTCCGAGAACGACCGGCAGTACGCCGAGGCCGCGCTCGAGAACCAGGAGTCCGAGCTCGCGAGTTTCCGCAGCATCTACGGCAACGGCGACGCGGAGGAGCTGCTGAAGCCGGTCGAGCTGGGCAACCCGGTCATCGAGGACGCCGACACCTACGCCAACCGGGCGCTCAGCTCGCCCAACGGCCTGGAGTCGCTGGACAAGCAGTCGTACCAGGACTGGATCGACGCCAGCTCCACCAAGATCAAGCAGATGAACAACATCGAGCTCACGCTGCTCGAGGACATGGAGCAGAAGGCGCGTGAGCTGCGCGCCGAGTCGGAGCGCGAGGCGATCATCTCCGGTGCGCTCATCCTGCTCGTGCTCGGTGTCTCGCTGGTCGGCGCGTTCGTCGTCGCCCGGTCCATGATCCGTTCGCTGCGCCGCCTCCAGGAGACCGCCACCAAGGTCGCCCAGGACCGGCTGCCCGAGCTGGTCAAGCAGCTGTCCGAGTCCGACCCGCAGGACGTCGACACGTCCGTGGAGTCGGTCGGTGTGCACTCCCGGGACGAGATCGGCCAGGTGGCCGCGGCCTTCGACGACGTGCACCGCGAGGCGGTCCGCCTCGCCGCCGAGCAGGCCCTGCTGCGGGGCAACGTCAACGCGATGTTCACCAACCTCTCGCGCCGCTCCCAGGGTCTGATCCAGCGCCAGCTGTCGCTGATCTCCGAACTGGAGTCCCGCGAGGCCGACCCGGACCAGCTGTCCTCGCTCTTCAAGCTCGACCACCTCGCGACCCGCATGCGCCGTAACGGTGAGAACCTCCTCGTCCTCGCGGGTGAGGAGCCCGGCCGTCGCTGGACCCGTCCGGTCCCGCTGGTCGACGTGCTGCGTGCCGCCGCGTCCGAGGTGGAGCAGTACGAGCGCATCGAACTGGCCTCCGTGCCGACCACCGAAGTGGCCGGCCGGGTCGTCAACGACCTCGTGCACCTCCTCGCCGAGCTGCTCGAGAACGCCACCTCGTTCTCCTCCCCGCAGACCAAGGTCAAGGTCACCGGTCACGCGCTGCCCGACGGCCGCGTCCTGATCGAGATCCACGACACCGGTATCGGCCTCTCCCCCGAGGACCTCGCCGCGATCAACGAGCGGCTCGCCTCGCCGCCCACCGTGGACGTGTCGGTCTCCCGACGCATGGGTCTGTTCGTGGTCGGTCGTCTGTCGCAGCGGCACGGCATCCGCATCCAGCTGCGTCCCTCCGACTCCGGTGGCACGACCGCGCTGGTCATGCTGCCGGTGGACGTCGCCCAGGGCGGCAAGAAGCCTCAGCCCAAGCCCGGCCAGAGCAGCGTCGCGGGCGGTCCCGCCGCCGCGCAGGCCGCCGCGGGCGTCGCCGCCGCGCGTCGCCAGAACGGCTCGCAGAACGGTTCGCAGGGCGGTGCCCTCGGCTCCGGTCCCGGCGCCGGTGGCCGGCTCGCCGCCGGTCAGGGCCCCCGGGCCGCGCTGCCCGGCCGTGACGGCGGTGGCCGTCCCGGTGGTCAGCCGCCGCGCGGACCGCAGCAGCCTCCGGCCTCCCCCCAGCAGGGCCGACCGGCTCCGGCCGGTGCGGGTTCCGGCTTCGGCGGCCAGGCGCCGGGCGCGCCGCAGGGTCTCCAGGCGGCCGGTACGGCCTCCCAGGGTGTGGACATGTTCGGCGGACGTCAGACGCCGCAGCGGGGCAACAAGGCCGATCAGGGCGGCCGCGGCCGTCAGCCGCAGCTGCCGCCGCGCGGTGGTCCGCGCGCCGAGCTGCCGGGCGGCAACCCGCAGCCGCGGGTGACCAGCTGGGGCGACGAGAACGCCCAGCCTCCGGTCCCGCGCAGCCCGCTGGACGCCCCGCGCGGTCACGAGGAGCCGGACGTCGCTCAGACGTCGCGCATCCCGCGCTTCGACGACCGGCAGGGTCCCGGCGCCACCGCCGAGATACCGGCGATCCCGCGCAGCGACGACCGCCAGAGCCCGGCGGGCCCCGCCGACTTCGGCCGTCCCGTCGCGAACGGTCTCCAGAGCACGAGCCAGTTCCCGGCCGTGGGCAACCCCCAGACGGGTCCGGGCGGACGGCAGGATGCCGGCCAGTTCCAGCGTCCGGGCACGAACGGCCGACAGGACACGGGTCAGTTCCAGCGCCCCGGTACCAGCGGCCAGCAGGACGAGAACGGCTTCACCCGGTCCGACGTCTTCGGTGCCCCGGGCGGCCAGAACACCCCGGCGGCTCCGAACCAGTTCGCTCCGCAGGCGTACGACAACGGCTCCACCGGCCAGTTCGCCGCACCCGGCTACGACGGCTCCTCGACCGGTCAGCACTCACTGCCCGGCCGCCAGGACCCCTCGTCCACCGGCCAGTTCGCCGCTCCGCAGTCGGGTGGCTACGGCACCCCGGCGCAGCCGACCGGCCCCCAGCGTCCGGTCGGGCGTCCCGAGCCGGAGGCACTGCCGCCGGCGGGTCCCGGTGACGGCCGTACCCCGCTCTACGACACGCTGGAGACCAACTGGTTCCACGGTCAGCAGGCGGGCGGTGCGGCCCAGGCTCCGCAGCAACAGCAGCACCAGGAGCCGCAGGCTCCGGCTGCCCCCCAGCGTCCCGCCGCCGCCAATGCCTCCTGGCGCACCTCGCCGAACGACGAACTCGTCCGGCAGGCCGAGCGGGTCAGGCAGCCGGCCGCGGGCGGCGTCACCACATCCGGCCTGCCGCGCCGGGTGCCCAGGGCGAACCTCGTCCCGGGCACGGCTCAGCAGCAACAGCACCAACCCGGTCCGCAGGTCTCGCGTGCGCCTGACGACGTACGCGGCCGACTGACCAATCTCCGTCGGGGCATCGCGCAGGGTCGTCAGGCCGGCAACGGTCAGACCGGCAGTTTCCCGAGCCCCACTCACCAGCAGGAGCGTTAGTTGAGTCAGATGAGCCAGGCGGCACAGAACCTGAACTGGTTGATCACCAACTTCGTGGACAACACCCCTGGGGTGTCCCACACCGTTGTCGTGTCCGCCGACGGGCTCCTGCTCGCGATGTCCGAGGGCTTCCCACGCGACCGTGCCGACCAGTTGGCGGCCGTCGCGTCGGGGCTGACCTCGCTGACGGCCGGCGCCTCCCGGATCTTCGAAGGCGGCAGCGTCGCGCAGACCGTCGTCGAGATGGAACGAGGGTTCCTCTTCCTCATGTCCGTCTCGGACGGCTCGTCGCTCGCCGTTCTCGCACACCCCGAGTGCGACATCGGCCTCGTCGGCTACGAGATGACTCTCCTCGTCGACCGCGCGGGCGCGGTCCTCACGCCCGACCTGCGCGCCGAACTCCAGGGCAGTCTGCTCCACTGACCCGCCCCAGCACTACCCGCCTCACGAAATCACCGTCCGGCCGACACAATCCCCCCACCGGCCTCGACGGACGGCACGACTGACCGCGAATGCTGTCCCGCCCGGAGGATCCATGACCCCGCCCACCGCCCATCATGATCCGTACGCGGAGCCGTACGGGGATGAGGGCGACCAGCCGCTGGTGCGTCCGTACGCGATGACCGGCGGTCGGACGCGGCCGCGCTATCAGCTCGCCATCGAGGCACTGATCAGCACCACGGCCGACCCGGCAGCGCTCATGGGGCTGCTCCCGGAGCACCAGCGCATCTGCCATCTGTGCCGCGAGGTGAAGTCGGTCGCGGAGGTCTCGGCTCTCCTGGCCATGCCGCTGGGGGTGGCGCGGATCCTGGTCGCGGACCTCGCCGAGGCCGGACTGGTGGCCATCCACCAGCCGGGCGGCGACGAGAACAACGGCGGCGCTCCGGACGTGACGCTGCTCGAAAGGGTGCTCAGTGGACTTCGCAAGCTCTGACGGGGGGCGGGCCACCACCTCCGCGAAGATCGTGGTGGCGGGCGGCTTCGGCGTGGGCAAGACCACGTTCGTGGGCGCCGTCTCCGAGATCAACCCGCTGCGCACGGAGGCCGTGATGACGTCCGCGAGCGCGGGCATCGACGACCTCACCCACACCGGGGACAAGACCACCACCACGGTGGCCATGGACTTCGGCCGTATCACGCTCGACCAGGACCTGATCCTCTACCTGTTCGGTACGCCGGGTCAGGACCGGTTCTGGTTCATGTGGGACGACCTGGTGCGCGGCGCGATCGGCGCGATCGTCCTGGTGGACACCCGCCGTCTCGCCGACTGCTTCCCTGCGGTCGACTACTTCGAGAACAGCGGCCTGCCGTTCGTCGTCGCCCTCAACGGCTTCGACGGCTCGCAGCCGTACCAGCCGGAAGAGGTGCGCGAGGCGCTCCAGATCGGACCGGACACCCCGATCATCACGACGGACGCCCGGCACCGCTCGGACGCCAAGAGCGCCCTGATCACGCTGGTCGAGCACGCGCTGATGGCGCGACTGCGGTAACTTTCAAGCACCCGGTGCCGTACGGCGGTTGTCGTAGACGCTCTGGAGCCGACTGTGGCCTTTGACACGGTCGGCTCCGGTGTTCATAACGTTTCGGCAGTGGAATCCACAGGAACCGACACGCGTCGCGGTCGCTTGGTCTCACTGCGCGTACGAAAGCCCCGCCTTTTGGCGGGGCTCGTTCTTTTTGACCGTTTTATCTGGGGCTTACATCACATCGAACCAGCGCTTTCCCATGTTTGGAAGAGCGCTGGTCGTCGTGCTGGAATGCCTGAACTGCCCAATAGTCAATGACGTACTCATGGTCGATGGCTGACCGGGCTCTGAGACACTGCGGCACGACGAAGGTGCCGACCGCCGAGAGGTTGTTGGTCGAGTGAGGCGAAGCAAGCAAAGTCCCGAGCCGGCGGCCCGGGGCAACTTCACCCCGCCGCCGCGCGGAGCGGCGCCCGCCCCTGTGCCCGGTTCGGAGCCGGCGTCCGCACCCGCGAAGAGCGGCGGCCGCCTCTCCCCGCGGAACTGGCGGGTGCCCACCCGGCTGAACGCGATCCTGCTCATACCCGTGGTGGTCGGCCTGGTCATGGGCGGCTTCCAGGTGAAGAACTCGATCGACACCTGGCAGGAGGCCCGCGACGCCGAGAAGACGGCGAAGATCGTGGCCGCCGCCGGCGAGTACGCCGAGGCCCTGCTCAACGAGCGGGACATCAGCGCCCAGCCGCTGCTCCAGTCCAAGAAGGACGACTCCGACGTCAAGGCGGCCCGCGCCACCACCGACGCGAAGGCCACCGCCTTCCACGACGAGGTCGTCGGGATGCCGGACAAGGAAGGCCTCAAGCGCCGTCTGAAGCTGGTGGAGGAGGCCGAGCCGACTCTGACGAAGATTCGCGCCGCCGCCTACACCAAGGCCCTGGACCCGGTGAAGACCGAAGAGGGCTACGTCGCGGTCGAGCACCTGCTGATGGAGTTCTCCAACGAACTCGGCCTCGGCACCGGCAACATCACCGCCTACGGCCGCACCGTCTACGCGGTCGCCCTGGCCAAGGGCGCCGAGTCGCTCCAGCGCTCGATCGGCATGCACCTGCTGGTCCGGCCCAGCCCCGACGAGACGGTCTTCCGCCAGCAGCTCACCGCCTTCACCTCGTACGCCTATCTCGAGGGCATCGCCCAGCAGGAGTACGTCTCCGGTGGCACCACCGAGGACGCCGCGCGGCTCACCGAGGTCATGAAGGAGAAGACCGAGGAGGGCGCGCAGCAGGCCGCCGACGCGAAGGCCAAGGCCGACGCCGCGGGTGAGGACTTCACCGCGCCGCCGACCATGGACAAGATGATCCAGGCGATCGCCAGCGGTCAGTCTCCGTCGAAGCTCGCCGAGCAGGGCGTCACCGCCAAGGCCTGGATGACGGCCGCGACGCTGAAGTTCGAGGGCTACAGCCAGGTCGAGAGCGAACTCATCGACCGGGCGGTCACCGACGCCGGTGAGATCGCCTCCGACGCGCAGCGCGACGCCATCATCAACGGCGCCATCGTCATCATCGCCCTGCTCGCCGCGTTCATCGTCGCCAGTCTCATGGCCCGCCAGATGAGCCAGGCCATGCGCCAGCTGCGCAACGCCGCCTTCGGCATCGCCGAGCAGCGGCTGCCGATGCTGGTCGACCAGCTCTCACGCACCGACCCGGGCCGGGTGGACACCCGCGTCCAGCCGATCCCCATCAACACCAGGGACGAGATCGGCGAAGTCGCCCGCGCCTTCGACCAGGTCCACCGCGAGGCCGTCCGACTGGCCGCCGAGCAGGCTCTGCTCCGGGGCAACATCAACGCGATCTTCACCAACCTCTCGCGCCGCAACCAGTCCCTGATCGAGGGCCAGCTGACCCTGATCACCGAGCTGGAGAACAACGAGGCCGACCCGGACCAGCTGGAGAACCTCTTCCGCCTGGACCACCTCGCCACCCGTATGCGCCGCAACGGCGAGAACCTCCTGGTCCTCGCCGGCGAGGAGCCCGGCCGCCGCTGGGACCAGCCGGTCCCGCTGGTCGACGTGCTGCGCGCCGCCTCCTCCGAGGTGGAGCAGTACGAGCGCATCGAGCTGTCGGGCGTCCCGGAGGCCGAGATCCACGGCCGCGCCGTGACCGACCTCGTGCACCTGCTCGCCGAGCTTCTGGAGAACGCGACGACGTTCTCCTCCCCGCAGACCAAGGTCCGGGTCACCGCGACCCGTCTTCCCGACGGCCGCGTGATGATCGAGATCCACGACAAGGGCATCGGCCTCACCGCCGAGGACTTCGCGGACATCAACCACAAGCTGGCCAACCCGCCGACGGTGGACGCCGCGATCTCGCAGCGCATGGGCCTGTTCGTGGTCGGCCGGCTGTCCGACCGGCACGGTATCCGCGTCCAGCTGCGCCCCTCGGGCGAGCAGGCCGGCACCACCTCGCTGGTCATGCTGCCGGACGCCATCACCCACGGTGGTGGCGGCGAACAGCAGCAGCCGCGCGACGAGTTCACCGTCTCGCAGATCATCCCGGAGCAGAACTACGGCGGTGGCGGCGAGGACTTCAACAACGGTCTGCCGATGCGCACCGCCGCGGAGCTCGGCTTCGACGACAGCCAGTACGAGGTCCCCGACGACATCCGTGACCTGGACCCGGTGGGCCGCTCGCTGATGCGCGAGGAACGCCGTGCGGCCCTGGAGACCCAGTCGGGCCAGCCGGGTCAGCCGACCGGGCAGCAGTCCGCCGAGGGCTTCGACGCACCCCGTCAGCAGCAGTCGTACGACGCCGGGCAGAACGGCTACGACCCCGCCCAGCAGGGTGCCGGGGCCGGCTACGACAACAGTGCGACCGGGTACGCCGAGCAGCCCGCCGCGTTCGACCAGCAGACGTCGTACGAGGAGCAGCAGCGCCCGGCGTACGACGACCAGTACTTCGCGCCGAACGGTGGCATGCCGCAGGGCGAGTCGTTCTCCGGCAACGGCGGCCTTCCGCAGAACGACGGATTCGCGTCGAACGGCGGTTACCCGGACCCCGCGTATGCGGAGCCCGGCCGGGAGGAGCGGACGGCGGCCCCCGCCGCCGCGTCCGAGGGCTTCCAGCCGTACCAGGAGCAGCAGTCCTACCAGGACGACTGGCCCCAGCAGAACGGCCACACCAACGGTTACCAGAACGGCTACCAGGACCAGTACGCTCCGGAAGCGGAATCCGCGCAGGCCGCTGACGCGGGTGAGCAGAACCGCGTAGGCTTCGACCGTCCGGGACCGACCTCCTCCGCCTCCCACGCGCTGACCGACGCCGGTCTCCCCCGCCGCGGCTCCGCCGCAAGCGGTGCGAACGGCGCCCGGCCCGCGAAGCAGGAGCCGGCGGCCTCCCCCGCGGAGAGCAACGGCGGCGGCGACTCCTGGCGCTCGGCCAACGACGAGCGCTGGCAGCAGGCCTCCGCTCTGAAGAAGCCCAAGGCGGGTGGGGTCACCTCCTCCGGCCTGCCGCGGCGGGTGCCCAAGGCCAATCTGATCGAGGGCGCCGCCGAGACCACCCCCCAGGGAGGCCCTCAGGTCTCCCGCGCCCCGGAGGACGTCCGAGGCAGGTTGAGCAACCTGCGTCGGGGCGTCCAGCGCGGACGCAACGCAGGCAGCAGTGAAACGAACGGCCAGGGCCTCGGTCCTGACAGCACCTACAACCAGGAGCGTTAGTGTGAGCCCGATGAGCCAGGCGGCACAGAACCTGAACTGGGTGATCACCAACTTCGTGGACAACACCCCGGGGGTGTCCCACACGGTGGTGGTCTCCGCCGACGGACTCCTTCTGGCGATGTCCGAAGGCTTCCCCCGCGACCGGGCCGACCAGCTCGCGGCCGTGGCCTCCGGTCTGACGTCCCTGACGGCAGGCGCCTCCCGGATCTTCGAGGGAGGCAGCGTGAACCAGACGGTTGTGGAGATGGAGCGGGGATTCCTCTTCCTCATGTCCATCTCCGACGGTTCCTCGCTCGCGGTTCTTGCGCATCCCGAGGCGGACATCGGCCTCATTGGGTACGAGATGGCCCTTCTGGTGGACCGAGCGGGTTCGGTCCTGACCCCTGACCTTCGTGCGGAGCTCCAAGGGAGCCTTCTCAACTAACAAACGAACGGTGCGTATTGGCGTCCCGAGGCCGTAGGGTTTCGGGACGCGGCTTCCACGTGATGGGTGCCAGGCACATCGGAGGAGGAGAGAGAGTGGCAACACCCCCAGGCGGATCGAATTCGGGCAACTGGTCGTACGGCCCTGCCCAGGGCCAGGGCGACGGTTCCCAGAACCCGAACCGTTACAACTTCCCCTCCGCGCCCAGCCAGCAGCGGCCGTACACGCCCCAGGGTCCGCAGGGTCCCGGGCCGTCACCGTACGACCAGCCGTCGGCCCCGCGCATCCAGCCCGTACAGCCGCACCGCCGCACCCCGGAGCCGGCGCCCGCGGGGGCGTCGAACAACCCGCTGGTGCGTCCGTACGCCATGACCGGTGGCCGGACCCGCCCGCGTTACCAGCTCGCCATCGAGGCGCTGGTGCACACCACTGCGCAGCCGCACCAGATGCAGGGCCAACTGCCCGAGCATCAGCGGATCTGCAACCTCTGCCGAGAGATCAAGTCGGTCGCCGAGATCTCGGCACTGCTGACCATCCCTCTCGGCGTGGCCAGGATCCTCGTCGCCGACTTGGCGGAGGCGGGACTGGTCGCCATCCATCAGCCCGGCGGCGACGAGAGCGCCGGCGGCCAGCCAGACGTGACACTGCTCGAAAGGGTGCTCAGTGGACTTCGCAAGCTCTAGCGGGGGTCCGTCCCGCTCCACCACTTCCGCGAAGATCGTGGTGGCGGGCGGCTTCGGCGTGGGCAAGACCACGTTCGTCGGGGCTGTTTCGGAGATCAATCCGCTGCGCACCGAGGCCGTCATGACGTCCGCGTCGGCGGGGATCGACGACCTCACCCACACGGGGGACAAGACGACCACCACGGTCGCCATGGACTTCGGCCGTATCACCCTGGACCAGGACCTGATCCTGTACCTCTTCGGTACGCCGGGTCAGGACCGGTTCTGGTTCATGTGGGACGACCTGGTGCGCGGCGCGATCGGCGCGATCGTGCTCGTGGACACCCGCCGTCTCGCCGACTGCTTCCCTGCGGTCGACTACTTCGAGAACAGCGGCCTGCCGTTCGTCGTCGCCCTCAACGGCTTCGACGGCTCGCAGCCGTACCAGCCGGACGAGGTCCGCGAGGCCCTTCAGATCGGCCCCGACACTCCGATCATCACGACCGACGCCCGCCACCGCGCGGACGCCAAGTCGGCGCTGATCACGCTCGTGGAGCACGCGCTGATGGCCCGGCTCCGGTAGCACCGGCCGCAGACAGCCGAAAGGCCCCCTCCACCCGGAGGGGGCCTTCGCCGTTGCGCGGTGCTGCCGGGCGGCGGGCGGGGTGCCGACCGACCGGAATGCCGACCGACAGAGAAGGGCCCCTCCGGGTGGAGGGGCCCTTCTCCGCGTCGTACGGGTTCAGTGCCAGCTGTGCGGGGCGCGGAAGCCGCCCTCGCGCTCCAGGCGGCGCCAGCCGGCCTTGGGGCGGCCTCGGTGGGTCTCGACGGGGGACGACTGGGCAGCCGCGCGGGCCAGGAGGATCGCCGTGATGGCGGCGACTTCCTCGGGCTCGGCGTGGCCCTTCTCGACGCGGATGTCGGGAGCGTTCATGGGTGCAAGTCTCCGTGGATGAGGTTTCCGCAGGGGATCCAGTGGGTTACCCGTTGGATCTGCCGGGTTACTGCGGGGGGTTGCCGTGCTTGCGCGAGGGCAGGTCCGCGTGCTTCGACTGGAGCATGGCCAGCGACTTGATGAGTACCTCGCGGGTCTCGGCGGGGTCGATGACGTCGTCGACCAGGCCGCGTTCCGCCGCGTAGTACGGGTGCATCAGCTCGGACTTGTACTCCTTGACCATGCGGGCCCGCATGGCCTCGGGGTCCTCGGCCTCGGCGATCTGACGCCGGAAGATGACGTTGGCGGCACCTTCGGCGCCCATCACGGCGATCTCGTTCGTCGGCCAGGCGTAGGTGAGGTCGGCGCCGATGGACTGGCTGTCCATGACGATGTAGGCACCTCCGTAGGCCTTGCGCAGGATCAGGGAGATCCGCGGCACGGTCGCGTTGCAGTAGGCGTAGAGCAGCTTCGCTCCGTGCCGGATGATTCCGCCGTGCTCCTGGTCGACGCCCGGGAGGAATCCGGGGACGTCCAGGAAGGTGACGATCGGGATATTGAAAGCGTCACACATCTGGACAAAGCGCGCAGCTTTTTCCGACGCCTCGATGTCCAGGACACCGGCGAGGGCCTGCGGCTGGTTGGCCACGATGCCGACGACCTGGCCGTCGAGCCGGGCCATCGCGCAGATGATGTTGCGGGCCCAGCGCTCGTGGATCTCCACGTACTCGCCGTCGTCGACGATCTCCTCGATGACCTTGGTCATGTCGTACGGACGGTTGCCGTCCGCCGGGACCAGGTCGAGCAGGACGTCGCCGCGACGGTCGGCCGGGTCGCTGGACTCGGCGCGCGGCGGGTTCTCGCGGTTGTTCTGCGGGAGCAGCGAGAGGAGGTAGCGGACCTCCGCGATGCAGGTCTCCTCGTCGTCGTACGCGAAGTGGCAGACGCCGGAGGTCTCGGCGTGCACGTCGGCGCCGCCGAGGCCGTTCTGGCTGATCTCCTCGCCGGTGACGGCCTTGACCACGTCCGGCCCGGTGATGAACATCTGCGAGGTCTCGCGGACCATGAAGACGAAGTCGGTGAGGGCGGGGCTGTAGGCCGCGCCGCCCGCGCACGGGCCCAGCATGACCGAGATCTGCGGGATCACCCCGCTCGCCCTGGTGTTGCGCTGGAAGATGCCGCCGTAGCCGGCGAGGGCGGAGACGCCCTCCTGGATACGGGCGCCGGCGCCGTCGTTGAGCGAGACCAGCGGGGCACCGGCCGCGATGGCCATGTCCATGATCTTGTGGATCTTCGTGGCGTGGGCCTCGCCCAGCGCGCCGCCGAAGATACGGAAGTCATGGGCGTAGACGAAGACCGTACGGCCCTCCACCGTGCCCCAACCGGTGATCACACCGTCGGTGAACGGCTTCTTGGCCTCCAGGCCGAACCCGGTCGCCCGGTGCCGGCGCAGCTGCTCGACCTCCTGGAAGGACCCCGGGTCGAGGAGCAGCTCGATCCGCTCCCGGGCGGTCAGCTTGCCCTTGGCGTGCTGCGCCTGGGTCGCCTTCTCGCTCGGGCCGGCCAGCGCCTGGGCACGGATCTCGTGCAGCTCGGCCACGCGGCCGCGCGCATCCGTGGGTTCCGAAGGCTCTGCGATCGGCTCGCCCGTCGTCTCTTCCAAAACGGTCATGTAGTGACCTTACGAAGCCCACCAAGGAAAGAGGGACGTCGACTCCGTACAGTCTCCGGAGCGTTTTCCTGGTAGCCCTGAACAGAACCGGGCAGGCATGCAGCCGTTCCGACTGCTCAGAGGGGCCGGGGCTTGTAGGGGTCACACAAACCCCGGGACTGAGACCCGCCTCACATTCCGGGCGCGCACATGCCCTCGCCGGAGTGAAACGGAGCGTCCGGACGGCGGTTCACCGGCGCCACCGCCGCCGTCCGGGCCGGTCCGGCAGACCGTGCTCCGCCGCCTTGACGATCTCCGCCCGCAGGCTCTCGCAGTCGGCGGTCTCCCGCGCGTACAGCTCCGGGTCCAGGTCGGCGAGCGGAGCCAGACAGCTCCGGGACACGTCGACCTCCCGCAGCGCCTCCTCGAAGGCACCGGTCCACGGAAGAGTGTCCGCGAGATTGTAGTGGCAGGTGGCGAGGGTGAGCGCGTACTGCCCCGGCTCGGTGTCCGGCTCCGCCTCATGGGTCAGCTCCAGCGCCTCCCGCAGGTGGGGCAGGGCCTCGCGCTGCCGCCCGTCGGCGGAGAGCAATACGGCGTACTCGGCGAGGGCTCCGGCCAGGTGGATGCGGTCAGCGCCCCCGCCGCGCAGGGAGAGCAGCATCCGCCGGACCGCGACGGCCTCCGCGTGGTGGCGCTCCGCGCGGCTTGTGCGCCCGCTCCGCTGCTCCTGCCTGGCGGCGGCCGCCAGGTCGGCAGCCAGCTCGTCGCCGTGCTGCTCGGGGTCGTGCTCGGTGAGCAGCCGCCGTGCGGCCAGCAACATGCGGCACAGGTGGCGCGCCGACCGGTCTCGCCCGAGCATGTGGTGGATCTCCACACCCGCGCTCAGCGCGAGGGTGAACTCGACCAGTCGGTCACCGGGCTGGTCCTTGAGGGGGCGGCGGTACCGGGTGATCGCCTGGTTGATCATCTTCAGCGCACGGCGCAGGTCCTCGCGATGGTCCTGCTCGGGCTCCGCGGCGGCGGTGACGTACAGCATCTCGCCGAGGACGACCTGCGCCCCCGCCTCCAGCCGCCACTGCGCCGGATCGACACGGGCCAGCTCCGTGCCGACGGCGAGACACTCCTCGGCGACCTCCCGCGCCTCGTCGTGGCGCCCGAGCTCCCGGAGCACACCCGAGTACTGGAGCAGCGATCTCCACAACGACTCGGTGGGCTCTCCGGCGTCGGCGGCCTGTTCACGGCGGATGTCGAGTCCTCGCCGGAGCGGTTCCAGCGCCTCCTGCGGCCGGTCCAGGGCCACAAGCGTCGCGCCGAGGTTGTTCAGTACGAGCGCCAGAGCGGCCGCGGCGACGGGGGTGCCCAGGCTCTCCGGGCGGTCGGCCACGGCGAGGGCGACGCGCTGGACCTCCAGGGACTCCTCCAGCCGGTCCATCGCCCTGAGCCGGTTGGCGCGGCCGACGATGCTGCCGAGAACATCGAGGTCCACCGCGTCGGGACTCTCCTCGGCCAGTCGGCTCAGCGACCGGGCCGTCGTCTCCGAGAGGACGTCGACGGCCTCCCGGAACCTGCCCTGGTGGTCGAGGGTGAGGGCGAGCTCCGCCTCGGCGTCCGCGAGCCGTTCGAGCAGGGCCGCGTCGCCCGTGTCGGCGAGGGACCGGAGCAGGGTGACCCTGCGCTCCTGGAGCGGGCGCGCGGCGTCGTGATCGTCGCGCCTGAAGAGGATCCGGGCGCGCTCGCCGAGGATCTCCGCGCTCGCCCGGTCCCGGTCGGGTGCGGCCGGAAGCCGCTCCACCAGGTCCTCGGCCGCACGCAGGGTTTCGAGGGCCGGGTCGAAGTCGGCCGTCCAGTGCTGCGAACGGGCCTTCAGGGTCAGGATCTCGACGAGGGTCGTGGGCGGGGCGGCGCTCTGCCCGGACTCCAGCAGTCGGAGCGCCTCCTCACAGCGGCGGACGGCCGCCAGGTGGTCTCCGGCCGTCTGACGCCAGACCGCCTCATGCACGAGCGCGGCCGCCCGCTGCGAGGGCGGGAGGGCCCGCGCCGCGATGGCGGCGGTACGGGTGGCCCAGCCGGCCAGCACCCGGCTCCGGCCCGCGCCCAGCCGGTCGAGCAGTTCCAGCAGCAGCCCGGGGTCGGTGGCGGGGGCGTCCGTGAGCCGGTGGAGGGCTTCCACCAGGGGCTCCGGGCAGTCCGTCAGGGTGGCGGCCTGCATGACCCGTGCGGCGAGGGACGGTGCACGGGCGAACGCCCTGTCGAGTGCGCGGGCCACCGGCTCCCAGTGGCGGGGCAGGTCGCCCGCGCGTGAGACGGTGACCAGGGCGGCGAGGAGCAGCGTGTCCGTTCCGCCCCGCACGTCCTGCCCGGCACCGGCGGCGAGGGTGACCAGGGGCGACGAGACGAGTTCCGCGTCGATCCCGGTCCGTTCCCCGACGTGGTACTCGCCGAGCCGGTCCGGCTGGAGCGCGCCCCAGCAACTGCCGGCGGGCCCCGGGTACATGCCGGCCAGCCAGGTGGTGCCCTCCCCCACCATGGCCTCGTCCGCGGTGGCGAACCCCGGCGAGGAGCGCAACAGCGGGCGTGCCAGGGCGGGTTCGGCCCCGGCGGTGAGGACGGCCGTGCCGACCGCGTCGGCCAGCGCCACGGGTCCCGCGGACGCGAGCGCCGGGCGGCCCGCCGCGCTGTCCTCCCAGTAGGCGCGCTCGTGCAGCAGGAGTTGCTCCTCCACGAGGAGGTTCGCGTCGTGCGGGGGGCGGGTCGCGGGGTGCGTCGCCAGGAGGTCGGTGAGGGCCGTCATGTGCAGGGTGAGGGCGGAGCCGTACCCGGGTGCGTCGACATCCCGCGGGGCGACGAGCCCGACCCGCCCCGACCAGTCCCCGGTCGCTTCGCGCAGCGCCCTGGGCAGGGCCTCCGGGAGCCGTCGGGCCAGGTCGCTCAGCGCGGCCCGGTAGTGGGCGGCGCGGTCCGGTAAGTCCGTCAGCGGCGGCAGTTCATGGCGAACGGCGTCGTAGGTCAGGGCCCGGGTCTCACGGGTGCGGGTCCTGAGCTGGTCCCACCAGCCGCCCGTCTCGTCGCCCAGGCCACGGGCGGTCAGCAGCAGTCGTACGGCGGGGCGGCCTTCGGGACGCCGGTCCAGGACCCCGAGCACGGCGGTCAGTTGCGGAATGCGGAGCTCGGCGTAGTCCGCCACCAGGATCAGGGGTCGGTCGACCTCGGCCAGCACCGCGTGGTCCGCGTCCGGACCGCGGTCGTCCAGCCAGCCGCAGACCCAGCCGTGCCGGTCCCGCATCCGGGCGGACAGTTCCCGGGCGAGCCGGGACTTGCCCGCGCCGCCCGGGCCGGTGACCACGGCCAGCCGGACTCCACCGCCCGCACCGCCGTCGCCCTCGCCCTCGCACCAGTCCTCGACGAGTTCCCGCAGCAGGTCCGCACGGCCGTGGAAGCGGACCACTTCCGCGCGCTGGTCCAGCAGCGTGGCCGGTGAGCGGACCTGCCATCCGGTGGCGGGGGTGACAAGGCCCTGGAGGTCGACCGGCTCCCACACGGGCGCGGCTCCCGTGTGCCGGGTCACGAGGTCCGTGAACGCCCGGTCGGCCAGCAGCGCGTACACCGGTACGGCCTCCCAGCGCGGCAGCCCCCAGCCTGTCACGTCGGTCACGACCACGCCGGTCAGCAGCGACAGCCCGCGGGTCGGGGCGCCGCAGAACAGCGCGGCGCCCGACTGACCGCTCCAGGGCGACGGGGTCCGTCCGCCCGGGTCACGGGGTGGCGCGCCGGCCAGCTCCGCCGTGTAGCGGTGCGAGAGCGCGCCGGTGCCGGGGGCGAGGGTGGCACGCGGCTGCTGGAGATCCAGGCTGCCGTCGGCCCGCCGACCCACCTCGGGGTAACCGGCCACGTCGCAGGGCTGGTGCCGGGCGGTGACGAGCCGACCCCAGCGGACCGGGGCCACCGACTCGCGCACGTCCGCCTCGGCGAGCAGCAACGCCGCGTCCACATCGGCACCGTCGAGCGTCCCGCCCCGCCAGACGATCGTGCAGCGGACCGGGACGCCGCCCGGCACCTGAACCTCGCAGGAGTCGCGCCCGGCCAGGACATGACGGGCCGTCAACACCAGTCTGCGGCCGAGGAGATAGCCGCTTCCATTGCCCGCGTACCCCGAAACGCCGGGCAGCAGGACCGCCACGATCCGGCCCAGTTCCATCCAAGGACCCCCGTCCCCCGGTCACCCCGTCATCCCCCGCCGGCATCGCGCCGAAGGGCGGCGCGGCTATCGCGTCAGCGTTCCGCCGCCCGCCAGACCGCCTGTCGGGGCGGCCGAGTTGGCGATCCTGACCCCCTGGCCGTCCGGGTCCACCGCGCGCAGGGTGAACGCGAGCCGGTGGGTCGCCGTCTCGGAGCGGGTGGCGCCCGCCTCTCCCGACACCACCCAGGCCTTGATGGACCCCTTGCCCGTGCTCTCCCGGCGCAGCTCGACGGTCAACTCCAGTGATATGTCGCCGAGTTCGAAACGCATCCCGCCCTCCGCGGCACGGTCCCGTGCCGCGGTCAGCTCGGCGCGCAGGTGGTCGATGGCGTCCCCGACCGTGATGTCGTTCATGCACCCACCGTAACGGCGTGACTCCCTTGCGGCACAGGGATCGGCGGCTCACTCTTCGACGAGCAGGGGCACCAGGTGCCGCTGCGCGTGACGCACGTACTCCCACAGGCGCTCCCACCCCTCCTCCTCCCCGTCGCGCCAGGTGCGCACGCCCCAGTCCGCGAGCAGCTCCGTCCGCTTGACGAAGAGCATGTACGCGCAGACCGCCTCACGACGGTCGGCGATCGCCTCCAGGTGCCGGGCGAGGAGGCCGTCGCCCCGCGCCCGGGCGAGCGCGGCGAACATGTCGACGACGGCGTAGTAGGACAGGACCGCCTCCGTCGTCCGGTGCACGCTCCGCAGCAGCAGCCCCGCGTCGTGTCGCGCCTGCTCCTCCAGCCGTCTGGTCCGCCCGAAGCGGCTGAGCCGGCCGGCGTGGAAGTGGCGTTTGACATTGCCGATGTCCGGCGGGAAGGGCCCGTCCTCGCCGGTGCCGAGCAGGAGGGCGTTCATGGTGAGCGTGTACGCCCCGCAGTCGGCGGCCAGTTCACGGCGTACCTCACGCGGGAGGCCTGCGGTGAACGGCGGCAGCGGGAATCCGGCTGCGGCTTCGCCGCCGAGGTTGCCGTTCAGGATCGGGACGAGCTCGCGGGCCATCAGGAAGAGGGTGCACGCGTCGAAGACCATGAAGGGGTCCCCGGGACCGTGGCGGACCTCTCCGTCGGGCATGGTCATCGGGATGAGGGGCTGGGGCGGCAGCAGGGTGGCTCCTCTTCCCGGGCGCCAGGACCGGAGGTAGGAGGCGACCGAGCCGTCCACATCGGCCCAGACCCGCTCCCGGTCCGGCGCGGCGGATCCGCCACCGCCGTCCTCCGCGACCTGGAAGAGGGTGGGCAGGACCCAGGAGAGGTTGGCCATCAACTCACCGGTCTGCGGAGGCACTCCGATGAGGAATCCCCGGCGGCCGTCCGGCAGCGGCCGGGTCAGTGTCCTGGCCTCCGGGTCGGTGGACGGCTGGACGAAGACCTCCACGGTCGAGGCGAGCCGGCGGGCGTCGTCCATGCCCGGCAGCCGGAGTTCGCTCACGCGGTGGTCGCCGCCGTCGGTCCGGGAGAAGGCGTGGGCGAGCAGGAGGAGGTCGAGCAGGACGCGCGGCTTCGCGGCGATCTCGGCCAGCGCGGACAGGTCCTCGAGCAGGTCGCGGCCGGGCTGCGCGCCCCGGACGAAGTCCGGATCGGCGAAGACACGCGACAGCCGGATCGCCTCGGCGGCCAGCGCCGGGTCCTGGCTCTCCCGGAACAGCACGCTCGGCGCGTACGGGCCGGACCCCAGCTCACCCGCCCCGCCCGCCCCGCCCGACCTGCCCGACCTGCCCGACCTGCCCGGCCCGCCCGACCTGCCCGACCTGCCCGGCCCTCCCGGCCCATCCGGCCCATCCGGCCCATCCGACCTGCCCGGCCCATCCGACCTGCCCGGCCCTCCCGGCCCGTCCGGCCCATCCGCCCCGCCCGGCCCGCCCGACCTGCCCGGCCCTCCCGGCCCATCCGGCCCATCCGCCCCGCCCGGCGACCGATCCCACGACCCGTCCGACGACCCGCCCGGCGGTCGTCCCGGCTCTTCCGCGAGAACGATGTTCAGCGCGCGACGCAGTCCGGCGGCGTCCCGTGCCTCCACGTCCCGGTGCGGTCCGCGGATCACGATCACCCCGTGCGCGACACCGGGATCGGACCGGACGACGATGTCCGCGGGTCCCGCCCTGTGCACCACCACACCATGGCGCAGCCGGTGCCGCAGCGCCGCGACGACCTCGGCGAGGATGTCGGTCCCGGCGGTCCCGGTCAGTACGACCTCGGTCCGGGACGCGCCGCCCGACGGGTGCAGGGCGGTGTGGTCCACGCCCGCGGCGCGCAGGACTTCCCGCGCTGCCTCGGTCTCCTTCCGGACCGGCACGGTGAAGAGATGGAACACGGTCGGCGGTCGCGCTGTCGCAGTCCCCACGGGTCAACAGCATGAGGGAAGCCGATCACGTCGAGCAATCGAGTGAACACGTTCCGGTTAATGTTGAACATTGAACGGAATAGGTCTACGGTCGTCCTTGTTGACCTCGTTGAAGATTAAACATCATCGATCTTCCCGTCCCCAAGGAGCACGTCATGGGTATCTTCGGCCGCAAGACCACCGACGAGACCGTCACCGCCGGCGCCGACGCCACGGTGAGCCCCGAGCTCGCCGCCCTGACCGGCGACTACTCGATCGACCCCGCTCACTCGACGCTGGGCTTCGTCGCGCGCCACGCGATGGTCACGAACGTCAAGGGCAAGTTCAACGACTTCACCGGCTCGCTGCACCTGGACGGCACCGACCCGTCGAAGTCCAGCGCCACCCTCGACATCACGATGGAAAGCATCGACACCGGGTCCGCCGACCGTGACGGCCACCTGAAGACCGCCGACTTCTTCAAGACCGACGAGTTCCCGACGATGACCTTCCGCTCCACCTCGGCGGAAGCGCTGGGCGGCGACGACTACCGGATCACCGGCGACCTGACCATCCTCGGCGTCACCAAGCCGCTCAGCATCGACCTGGAGTTCAACGGCGCCGCCAAGGACCCGTTCGGCAACGAGCGTGTCGGCTTCGAGGGCAAGGCCGAGATCCTGCGCTCGGCGTGGGGCCTGACCTGGAACGCGGCACTGGAGACGGGTGGCGTTCTGGTCTCGGACAAGATCAAGCTGAACTTCGACATCTCGGCGATCAAGAACGCGTAAGCGGTCGGCTGAATACGGTGGAAAACGGCGAATAGGGGTCGGAAGCGAAGAGCTCCCGGCCCCTTTCCGCGTTCCGTGTCACAGTCGCGAGGCATGAGCACCAGGACCGGACCCCAGCACTACCCCGGCGCGAACCGCGACCACTGGTACCAGGACGACTTCGGCGGTGACCGCATGGAGGTCAACGTCGTCGTCCTGCACACCACTGAAGGACGTTCGCTGCCCGACTACCAGGGCGGCTCCGCCGCGCCCAACCTGACGGCCGTGCCGGACTTCGCCGCCAGGAAGCTGAAGTGGTACCAGCACTTCGAGATCGACGTCTCCTCGCGCGCGCTGGTCAACAAGCGCGGCGGCGTCGAGACGAACACGCTGAACGTCTGCCAGGCGGAACTCGTCGGCACCTGCGACCCCGACCTGCACGCCAAGTGGAAGGCCCGCGACCAGGCCCACGTCTACTGGCCGAAAGCGCCGGAGTGGGCGCTGCGCGCCGTCGCCGAGTACCTGGCGTGGATGCACATCCACCACCGTGTCCCACTGCGCGGACCGGCACTCTGGCCCGCGTACCCGAAGTCCGCCGGGAACGGGGGCGGTCAGCGGATGAGCGGGGAGCGGTGGAACGCGTTCAAGGGAGTGTGCGGGCACATGCACGTGCCGGAGAACGCGCACGGGGATCCCGGGGCGCTCGACTTCGAGGGGCTGCTCGGCTTCGCGAAGGCGGCGGTCCAGGACTGACATCGGCTGACGACGTACTGGCGGCCGGCTGCGCCCCGGCGAGCGCGGCCGCCGGTCGGACGGGCGGAGCCGCCGGTGGGCGGGCGTGGCCCCCGGCGGACGGGTGCGGCCCCAGTGGAGCGGCGCGGCCGCCGGTGGACGGATGTGGCTGAATCAGCCCCCTTGTGTGAGGGCTTGCGGAGTTCTCATAATCCAGCAACAGATTTGACCTGACCATGCCAGCGCATGGACATTTCTTTGCGGTGCGCAACTTGCGTTGACATGCCCACGTCAAGCCAACCCCCCACGGAAGGCAGCACCTTGAAGAAGCTCCTCACAGCGCTCAAGAGATTCGCCGCCGTCGGCGCGGCCGCCCTCGCGATCGCCAGCCTTCAGCCCCTCTCCTCCGCACAGGCCGCCCCCTCCCCCGTCGTCGGCGGAACCCGTGCCACGCAGGGCGAGTTCCCGTTCATGGTCCGGCTCTCGATGGGCTGCGGCGGAGCGCTCTACACCCAGCAGATCGTGCTCACCGCCGCGCACTGCGTCAGCGGGACCGGCGCCAACACCAGCATCACCGCCACCGCCGGCGTCGTGGACCTCCAGTCCACCACCGGCCGGGTCCAGGTCAAGTCGACCTACGTGTACCGGGCCCCCGGCTACAACGGCAACGGCAAGGACTGGGCGCTCATCAAGCTCGCCTCGCCCATCACCACCCAGTCCACCCTGAAGATCGCCACCACCACGCAGTACAACACCGGCACCTTCACCATCGCGGGCTGGGGCTCGGCCTCCGAGGGCGGCGCCCAGCAGCGCTACCTGCTCAAGGCCACCGTGCCGTTCGTGAGTGACGCGACCTGTCGCACGTACAGCGGCTACAGCGGGCTCGTCGCCAGTGACGAGATCTGCGCCGGATACGCGGCCGGCGGCACCGACACCTGCCAGGGCGACTCGGGCGGCCCGATGTTCCGCCGGGACGCCAGTAACGCCTGGATCCAGGTCGGCATCGTGAGCTGGGGCATCGGCTGCGCCCGGGCCAACGCCCCCGGCGTCTACTCCGAGGTCTCCACCTTCGCCTCGGCCATCGCCTCGGCGGCGGCCACGCTCTGACGCACACCGGTCCTGTGGACCGGGCGTGAGCGAGTCGTACGACGTCCACGGGCCCGGCGCCGTTGCGCGCCGGGCCCGTGGCGCGTGCGGGCCCGTGGCGCGTGCGGGCCCGTGGCGCGTGCGGGCCCGTGGCGCGTGCGGGCCCGTGGCGCGTGCGGGCCCGTGGCGCGTGCGGGCCCGTGGCCTTTGCGGGCCCGGCCGGAACGGGCCGGGCTTCAGAACCCGCCGCCGAAGTCGCCCCCGCCGCCTCCGCCGAAGTCCCCTCCCCCGCCGCCGAAGCCGCCGAAGTCGCCGGTGTCGAAGTCGGCGCCGGAGACGTCGCCGCCCTCGTAGCCCCCGCCGAAGTCGCCGTAGCCGCTGCCGTAGTCGGAGGCGTAGGACGGGGCGGCCATGATGCCGCCGAGCATCGTGCCGACGAGGAGACCGGGCAGGATGCCGCCGCCGAAGTAGCCGCCCGCCCAGGGGCCGTAGGCGGGGCCGGCCTCCCAGTACGGGCGGCGGCCGTAGTCGCTGTCGACCTCGCGGATCACCGGGTCGCGGCCGTCGGCCAGGCGGGTCGCGTCCGCCGCGCAGACCGGGACCTCGCGGGTGGCCCCGCCGGGCGGCGTCCAGGTGGCGTCGGTGACCGAAGGGCCGTGGCGGGGGTCGAAGAAGCACGGCGGCCGGCGTTCGGGCAGCGGCCGTCCCGCGCGGCGGGCGGTCAGCTGAGCGAGGGAGAAGCGGCCGTCCTCCAGCGCCTGGGTGACGGCCCGGACGTCCTCGGGTCTCGCCGCCGCCGCCATGAGCGACTTCGCCTGCTCGTAGGCGTCCAGGGCGCGTTCGTAGTCGGCGCGCATGGGGTCGTCGGCGCCCGGCTCCGACGGGTGGAAGTCCAGGCGGTCGAGCTCCTCGCCGAAGGCCGTGATGTCCTCGTCCACGACGACCCGCAGCCGGTCGAGGGCGGCCCGCTGCTCCGCCGCGTGCCGCCGGCGGTTGCGCCGTACGAGGGTGTAGGCGCCCGCCCCGCCCGCCACCAGCACCACGCCCGCCGTGATCAGCGCGGTGGAGGAGATCCCGTCGCCGCCGCCCGAGGAGCTCCAGCTCTTCGGAGCCGAGCCGCCCATGTTGGCCAGGGCACGGTCGGTGAAGTCGGTCAGCTGGGTCTTGGCGTCGTCCTCACCCTGGACACTGGCGACCAGGTTGCGGACGGCCGTGCGGGACAGGACCGAGGAGTCGGCGCGGGCGTCGAAGCGGTCACCGAGGCGGATCGCGTACAGGCCGGTCACGCCGGTGGCGGTGCGCAGGTCCGTGAAGAGGTCCGCCGTGGGGTAGCCGGCGGGCAGGACGGCGATGAACAGGGGCTTGTCGGCGCCCTCGATCTGCTTCTGGAGAGCGTGCGCCTCCGCCTGGGACAGCTGGGCGCTCGCCTCCGGATCGACGTAGAGGGGGCTCTCGCGGAGGGACGCGGCGATCGTCGAGACGCTCGTGGCCGCGGAGGCGCGCGGGGCGCCCGCCGTCAGGACCGCCAGAGCGGTCAGGACGGCGAGCGCCAGTGCGATCAGCGATCCGGCAGAGCTTCGGGCCGATAGAGCGACCTTCATACTTCGAAACTACCCGAAAGCCAGCAAAAACGGTCTGTTCGGATGGCCGGGAACGTGGTGGTCAGGACGCCGCCCGGTACGCCGCCGTCAGCTGCTCCACCGCCTTTCCGTACCGGCCGGTCAGCAGCAGGTGGTCCGCGTCGGCGAAGGGCTTCGCGACCGCCGCCGTCAGGGCCTGGCCCACCTTCTGCTGGACGATGAGCCGGGCCTTCCCGACCAGCGTGCGTCCCACCTCGTCGGCGCCGGCCCGCTCGGCCACCGCGGCCGCGGCCGCCAGCCCCTTCAGGGTCGCCACGCCGCCCTCCGGCACCCTGCTCAGCGTCGTCAGACCCCAGCCGTAGGGGAACTGCGGGTCGTACGCCGCGTCGCCGACGTTGATCGGCAGCTGGGCCTGGGACTTCGGCCAGGTCACCGGAAGCTGACCGGTGAAGGGCCGCCTGCCGTACAGGACGTCGGCCACGCCGTCGCCCTCCGTGCCCGGCAGCCAGGAGGCCACCAGCGCGTCGATGTCGCCGAGCCGGTCGCCGATCAGCTGGGGCCGTCCGGAGACGATCAGCACCGCGCACCTCATCGCGGCGCACACCTTGTCCACGGCCGCCCGGTCGGCGGCCGTCAGCTCCAGGTCGTTGCCGTTGCCGACGTCGCCGACGCCCTCGGCGTACGGGGTCTCGCCGACGACCACGACACCCACGTCGTACCCGTCCGTCGACGCCGAGGCGTCCTTGGAGTAGGTGACGTCGCCGCCGGCCTTCTTCATCCCCTCCAGGATCGTCGTGCCCTGCGTGATGTCGCCGGAGGCGCCCTGCCAGGTGATGGTCCAGCCGCCGGTCTGGTTGCCGATGTCGTCGGCGTTGGAGCCGGCGACGTACACCTTCTGGTTCTTCTTCAGCGGCAGGACCCCACCGGAGTTCTTCAGCAGCACCTGTGACTCGGCGGCCGCCTTGCGCGCGACGGCCCGGTGCCCGGCGGAGCCGATGTCGGACGCGCCGTCGGTGTCGGCGTACGGCTTCTCGAAGAGGCCCAGCTTGAACTTCTGCGTGAGGATGCGCGACACGGCGTCGTCGATCCGCCGCTCGCCGACCCGGCCGGCCTCGACCCCGTCGAGCAGCGTGGCGTGGAAGTCCTTGTACGCGTACGGAACCATGATCATGTCGAGGCCCGCGTTGACCGACGTACGGACGTCGGAGGCGTAGTCGCCCGGGAGTTGGTCGATGGCCGCCCAGTCGCTGATGACGAACCCGTCGAAGCCCATACGGTCCTTCAGCACGCCGTTGACCAGGTCGGCGCGGGCGTGCATCTTCACCGGCCCGTGGCCGTCGCCCACGATGTCGAGCGAGGAGTAGGACGGCATGACGGTGCCGACCCCGCGGTCGACGGCCGTCCGGAAGGGCGCCAGGTGGACGGCCTCCAGTTCCTGCCGGGTGACCTTGGTGATGCCCTGGTCGATGGTGTACGAGCCGGTCGTGGAGGAGCCGTACCCGGTGCCGCCGTCCCCGACGAAGTGCTTGGCGGTGGCGAGGACCTTGTCGTCGTCCTTCAGGTCCGCGCCGCTCGCCCGGCCCTGGAGACCCTGGATCACCGTCTCCATGGCCTCGACCAGTGCCGGGTCCTCGCCGTACGCCTCGTAGGAGCGGCCCCAGCGTTCGTCGCGGGTGACGCACAGGCAGGGGGCGAAGTCCCAGGGGATCCCGGTGGCCCGGACCTCGGCGGCGGTCACCGCGCCGGTCCGCTCGGCGAGCCCGGGGTCCCGGGTCGCCCCGATGCCGATGTTGTGCGGCATGACGGTCGCGCCGACCAGGTTGTTGTGGCCGTGCACGGCGTCGACGCCGTAGATCAGCGGGATCTGGTAGCGGGTGGCCTGCGTCCGGAGCTGGAACGCGTCGATCATCTTCGCCCACGCCTCGGGGGTGTTGGGCGTCGGGGTCGAGCCGCCGCCGGAGAGCAGCGAGCCGAGGTCGTACGCGGCGATGTCACCGGGAGCGGTGATCGCGCCGCGCTCCGCCTGGGTCATCTGGCCGGCCTTCTCCGCGAGACTCATCCGCGACAGGAGATCGGCGACGCGCTTCTTCACCGGCAACTCGGCGTTCAGATACGGCAGTCCGTGCGCGTCGACCACGACCTGCGGGGTCTCGGACGGAGGCTTGGCGCCGGTGACGGTCAGCCGGAGCGGGACGGTCTCGGCGGACTCGGCCCGCTTGTCCTCGATCGTGCGGACGGCGACCGTGCGGGTGGTGCCGGAGGGGGTGCCCGCCGGGAAGGTGACGGTGCCGGTGACCGGGGTGTAGTCCTTGCCGGGCTCGGCGGTGCCGGTCGCGGCGGTCTCGTAGGCGACGGTGACGGGATCGTCGAGGGGGGCGGCGCCGGTGGTGGCGACGGTGAGCGTGACGGCGGCCGCTCTGCCCTCCTGGACCGGGTACACGGCCGCGTCGGTGGTGACGGCGGCGCGCAACGACTGGTCCGCCCGGCCGTACAGCTCCACGCCGTCCATGGCGAAGTCGCCCTTGACGCCGACGGGGAGGGTGAGGGCGTATCCCCAGGTCTCGGTGAGACCGAGGACCTGGTCGATGCCGCCGACGGGCTGGTAGTCCGTGCGGTAGGTGAAGTCGGTGAAGGGGATCTCGACCTGTTTCCAGCCGGTCCAGTCGTCGGTGAAGGAGGTCGTCCAGAGCTCGGACGCCTCTCCGTTCGCCCCGCCGTCCTTGAGCTCGAAGGCGATCTTCCTGCCGTTGCCGCGACCCTCCCACCAGAACCGGATGCCCCGGTGGGCGGACCAGTCGTGGGCGGGCTCCGCGAAGGCGAAGTCGTGGGTGAAGCCGCCGTAACCGCTGATGTCGTAGCTGCCGGTGAGGACCTTGTCGCCCTCGGGGGCGTCGTCGCGCGCGGTCAGCCGGAGGGCGGGCGGGTCGTCGGTGTCGCTGCCCCAGGTGAAGATGCCCTCGGCGGGCGGGCTCGCGAAGGGGACCTCGCCCTCGAAGCGGTCGACCGGGACGGGGGCGGGGTCGTCGGCGCCGGACGCGCCGACGGCGGTGGTCATCGGGAGCAGTGCGGCCAGCAGGGTGGCGGAGGCTAGCAGGGCGGTTCTTCGCATGGAACGTCCCTCTACTCTCGTGGTCCACTCATGACTTAGATCACGCCGTGAGTTAACTCGTGACCCGTTGCGCCGTCAAGACTTCACACCAGAACTGGTACGGCCGCAACACCCGTCCGGATCAGGGACGTTGTTCGTTCGACAGATGAACGCGCGACCCCTTGACGCGCCCCTGAAGCCGTCATTTACTCACGCCTCGCACGCCCCCATCCCCCACCTCCGAAAGGGCGGCGCTCCATGAGGAGATCCACTCGCGTCCTCCGGCTGCTCCTCGCCGGTCTGCTCACCTCCGCCGGGATCGGCGCGGCGGCCGCGCCCGCGCACGCGGCCGGCGAGCAGATCACGGCCTGGCTCACCACCACCGACGACGCCGGCGGGCGGCACGTGGTCCGCGGTCTTCAGGCCCAGCCCGCCTTCGCGTTCCAGCCGGGCAGCGGCGGCAGCGGCGAGAACATCACCGTCGACGAGAACACCGGGTACCAGACGTTCACCGGTGGCGGCGCGTCCTTCACCGACACCGCGGCCTGGCTGATGAACGGCAGCGGGGCGCTGTCCGCGGCGACCCGGGACACGACCATGCGCAAGCTGTTCTCGCCGACCGAGGGCATCGGCCTGTCGTTCCTGCGCAATCCGATGGGCGGCTCGGATCTCGCGCGCTTCGGCTACACCTACGACGACGTGCCGGCCGGCCAGACGGACGCCGATCTGTCGGAGTTCTCGATCGCCCACGATCTGGCGGACGTGGTGCCGCTGACCCGGCGGGCCCGGGAGCTGAACCCGGCGCTGACGGTGATGGCGTCGCCGTGGACGGCGCCCGCCTGGATGAAGGACAGCGGGCAGCTCAACGGCGGCTGGCTGAAGGCGGAGAACTACGGGGCGTACGCGTCGTACTTCGTGAAGTACCTCCAGGCGTACCGGGACCAGGGCATACCGGTGGCGTACGTGACGGCGCAGAACGAACCGACGTGCTGCTCGGGCTACCCGTCGATGAGCTGGAACGCGTCGGGGCTGGCGTACTTCACGAAGAACGAACTGCTGCCGAAACTGGCGGCGGCGGGACTGTCGACGAAGGTGCTGGCGCACGACTGGAACTGGGACACGTACGACGCGTACGCGGCACAGACGGTGGACGACGCGGCGGTCCGCTCGCACCCGAACTTCGGCGGGATCGCCTGGCACGGCTACGGCGGAGACGTGGCGAAGCAGACGTCGGTGCACAACCAGTACCCGCAGCTGGACGCCTTCGGCACCGAGCACTCCGGCGGGACCTGGATCGCCGACCAGCAGCGCGAGGACATGCTCGACATCGTGGACTACACCCGCAACTGGGCGAAGTCGGTGACGAAGTGGTCGCTGGCCGTGGACCAGAACCGGGGGCCGCACAACGGCGGCTGCGGGACGTGCGACGGGCTGGTCACCGTGCACAACGGGGACGGGGCGAGCGGGACCGTCGACTACACGATCGAGTACTACACGATGGGGCACCTGACGAAGTTCGTCCGGCCGGGGGCGCAGCGGATCGCGTCGACGGCGTCGTCGTCCGTGCCGAACGTGGCCTGGCGCAACCCCGACGGCTCCAAGGCGCTGATCGCCTACAACGACGCGTCGACGGCGAGGACGGTGACGATCAACTGGGGTGCGCAACACGCGACGTACTCACTGCCGGGGAAGACGTCGGCGACCTTCACCTGGTCGGGGACGCAGTCGGGTGACGCGAGCCGGTCGGGGTCCTTCGTCGGGCTCGCGGGCAAGTGCCTGGACGTGGCGGGTGGTGCGACGGCCAACGGCACGGCCGTGCAGCTCTACGACTGCAACGGGTCGGCCGCACAGCGCTGGACGGTCCAGGCGGACGGCTCGCTCCAGGCGCTCGGCAAATGCCTCGACGTCGTCGGGGGTTCGACGGCCGACGGGGCCAAGGCACAGCTGTACGACTGCAACGGAACCGGCGCCCAACGGTGGTCGTACAACGCCACCACCGGTGATGTCGTGAACACGGCGGCGAACAAGTGCCTCGACGTCACGGACAACTCGTCGGCGAACGGGGCACGGGGCCAGATCTGGTCGTGCACGGGGGCGGCCAACCAGAAGTGGCAGCTGCGGTAGGACGGTGAGGCTCTTCCGCTGAGCCGTGCGGGGAGCCTCGGCGAGTTCGAGAAACTCGCCGAGGACTCCCGCTGAGCGGCGCCTACTCGGCGGGCTCCACCTTGGCCCGCAGCAGGCCGTACGTGTAGGCGTCCTCCAGGGCCTGCCAGGAGGCGGCGATCACGTTCTCCGCGACACCCACCGTGGACCACTCGCCCGTGCCGTCCGTCGTGGAGATCAGGACGCGGGTGGTGGACTGGGTGCCGTGGACGCCCTCCAGGATGCGGACCTTGTAGTCGACCAGGTCGAGCTTGGCCAGCTGGGGGTAGATCTTCTCCAGGGCCACGCGCAGGGAGCGGTCCAGGGCGTTGACCGGGCCGTTGCCCTCCGCGGTCGCGACGATGCGCTCGCCCTTGGCCCACAGCTTGACCGTGGCCTCGTTGGCGTGGGTGCCGTCGGGGCGGTCCTCGACGATGGCCCGCCAGGACTCGACCTCGAAGTACTTCAGCGGCCTGCCTTCGACCTCGGCCCGCAGGAGCAGCTCGAAGGAGGCATCCGCCGCCTCGTAGGTGTAGCCCTTGAGCTCGCGTTCCTTGACCCGCTCCACGACCCGGCCGACCACTTCACGGTCGCCGCCCAGGTCGACACCGAGCTCCTTGCCCTTGAGCTCGACCGACGCCCGTCCGGCCATGTCCGACACCAGCATCCGCATGGTGTTGCCGACCTGCTCGGGGTCGATGTGCTGGTAGAGGTCCGGGTCGACCTTGATGGCCGAGGCGTGCAGGCCGGCCTTGTGGGCGAAGGCCGAGACTCCCACGTACGGCTGATGCGTGGACGGCGTCAGGTTGACGACCTCGGCGATCGCGTGCGAGATGCGGGTCATCTCGCGCAGCCGGCCCTCGGGCAGGACCTTCTTGCCGTACTTCAGTTCCAGGGCCGCGACCACCGGGAACAGGTTCGCGTTGCCGACCCGCTCGCCGTAGCCGTTCGCCGTGCACTGGACGTGCGTCGCGCCCGCGTCCACCGCGGCCAGGGTGTTCGCCACCGCGCAGCCGGTGTCGTCCTGGGTGTGGATGCCGAGCCGGGCGCCGGTGTCGGCGAGGACCGTGGAGACGACCGCCTGGATCTGCGCCGGGAGCATGCCGCCGTTGGTGTCGCAGAGGATGACCACGTCCGCGCCGGCCTCGGCGGCGGCCCGGACGACCGCCTTCGCGTACTCCGGGTTGGCGCGGTAGCCGTCGAAGAAGTGCTCGCAGTCGACGAAGACCCGGCGGCCCTGGTCCTTCAGGAACGACACCGTGTCGCTCACCATCGCCAGGTTCTCGTCCAGCGTCGTGCGCAGGGCCAGCTCGACGTGCCGGTCGTGGGACTTCGCGACCAGCGTGATCACCCCCGCACCCGACTCCAGCAGCGCCCTGACCTGCGGGTCCTCGGCGGCCTTCGCGCCCGCCCGGCGAGTGGCGCCGAAGGCGACCAGCTGGGCGTGCTTGAAGTCGATCTCTTCCTGGGCGCGGGCGAAGAACTCGGTGTCCCGCGGGTTGGCGCCCGGCCAGCCGCCCTCGATGAAGCCCACTCCGAAGTCGTCCAGGTGCCGGGCGATGGCCAGCTTGTCGGCGACGGTGAGGTTGATGCCCTCACGCTGCGCGCCGTCGCGCAGGGTGGTGTCGAAGACGTGGAACGAATCGTCGAGTTCGCTGGTTGCGGTCATGGTCTGAAGGCTCCTGTGTTGGATCTCGGTCGTTACCGGAATGACCGGCTCCACCATCCCCCCATGTTCCCTCGCGCTCTCGCTCCCGGCTGTGGGTGGGCCAGAAAAGCGAAAAACCCCTCGCGGGTGCGAGAGGTCTGCGCGCGGGTCGAGGACGACGATGTCCGCTCGTACCTGGTCGTACGGAGCGGTCACTGCGGACCGGCGCGCCTGCTGCCAATAATCGTGGCGAACGAGAGCACGGCGGCAGTCTGGCACAGTCCGTCCGTTTGCTCACCGGGTGTCTCAGGATGCGAGCAGCGTGTTCTCACATATCCGCGAGAAGGCTCTCGGCCAGGAATTCGCGGACGTGCCCGAGGACCTGTTCCCGGCCCGTGCCCCGCAGTCCGATGGCGACATGGATGGAGAAGCCGTCGAGGAGGGCGCGCAGCCGGGCCGCGAACCGGTCGGGGTCCACGCGCCGGAACTCGCCCCGCGACACCCCTTCTGCCAGCAGGGCGACCAGGTCGCGGTGCCAGGCGCCCTCGATGGCCGCCTGGCGGTCCCGGGCGACCGCGTCGACGGCGGCGTTCTGCGAGCGGTTCCAGACCTCCAGCCAGAGCGTCCAGTGCGGGTCGCGGTGGCCGTCGGGGACGTACAGGTCGACATAGGCGTCGAGGCGCTCGCGGGCGGGGGCGGCGCGGGCCAGCAGCCGGGCGCGCTCGGCGCCGAGCCGGCCCTCGCTCCACTCCAGGGTGCGCAGCAGCAGTTCGTCCTTGGAGTGGAAGTAGTACAGGAGATGGCCGCTGCTCATCCCGACCTCGCGGCCGAGCCCCGCCATGGTGAGCTTCTCCAGCCCGCGCTCGGCGATCATCTCCATGGCGGCGGCGAGGACGTCCTCGCGGGGCGGCGCGTTCCTGCGTGCCCGTGCCGGTCCGGCCATTCCCGGCTCCCCTTTGTCTCGTTCCCCGGATCTCAGACCCTCGGCTGCTGCTGGGTGATGCAGTGGATGCCACCGCCGCCGGAGAAGATCGTACGGGCGTCCACCAGCGTGACCGTGCGCTCCGGGAACAGGCGGCGGAAGACGCCCGCCGCGAGCTCGTCGCGCGGGTCGTCGAAGCCGCAGAGCACGACGCCGCCGTTGCAGAGGTAGTGGTTGATGTACGAGTAGTCGGCCCAGTGGCCGTCGGCCTCCAGGACGGTCGGGGCGGCGACCTCGACGACCTCCAGACGGCGGCCCCGCGCGTCGGTCTGCCCCTTCAGCAGCCCGATGACCTCCTTCGTCACCTCGTGGTCGGGGTGGGCCGGGTCGGGTTGGTGGTGGGCGACGACGACTCCGGGGCGGGCGAAGGCGGCGACGATGTCGACGTGGCCGAGGGTGCCGAAGCCGTGGGGAGGGTAGTCGCCGGTGAGTCCGCGAGGCAGCCAGATCGCCTTGCGGGTGCCGAGCATGGCGTGGACCTCCGCCTCGACCTCCTCCCGCGTCCACCCCGGATTGCGCTCCGGGCCGAGTTGGACCGTCTCCGTCAGCAGGACCGTGCCCTCGCCGTCGACATGGACGGCGCCGCCCTCGTTGACCAGCTTCGAGGCGTACGTCCGCGCCCCCGCGAGGTCCGCGACATACGCGGCGATCTTCGCGTCGTGCTCCCAGCGGGCCCAGCCCTGGGCACCCCAGCCGTTGAACGTCCAGTCGACGGCGGCGAGCCGCCCGTCCGCACCGGTCAGGAAGGTGGGGCCGATGTCCCGCATCCAGGCGTCGTCGAGCTCGCGCTCGACCGTGTCGACGCCCGGGCCGAGGAGGGCGCGGGCGTCCGCCGACCGCCCGGGGCCGCACACCACCGTCACCGGCTCGAAGCGGTGGACCGCGCGGGCGACCGAGGCCCAGGCGGCCCGGGCGGCGGTGAGGTCGTCGGGGTCGTCGAAGGTGGGGTTGGGGCCCGGCCACGCCATCCAGGTGCGCTCGTGCGGGGCCCACTCGGCGGGCATGCGGAAGCCGTCGGCGGCAGCAGACATCAGCGGTCCTCAGAGGAAGTACAGGCGGTTGAGGGAGACGGACTCGGCCGGCTCTGAGCGCAGCGGCTCGCCGTCGAGGGTGACCAGGCCGGTGCGCCGGTCGACGTCGACCACTCCGGTACGGGAGTTGCGGCGCAGGTCGGCGGGGCCGATGCCGCGGGTACCGCGGACGGCGACCCTGCGGCGGCGGGTCGGCATCGAGTCGGCGCCCTGGTCGAGGGCGGCCTGCGCGACGAAGGCGACCGAGATGTCGGCGGGCGTGGCCCCGTACGCCCCGAACTGCGGGCCGAGGACCAGGGGTTCGCAGGTGTCGGTGGCCGCGCCCGGGTCGCCGACCACGCCGTACGCCGGGAAGCCCGACTTGAGCACGAGCTGTGGCTTGGCGCCGAAGTACTCGGGGCGCCAGAGCACGATGTCGGCGAGCTTGCCGACCTCGAGGGAGCCGACCTCGTGCGCGAGGCCGTGGGCGATGGCCGGGTTGACGGTCAGCTTGGCGATGTAGCGCAGGACGCGCTCGTTGTCGTGGTCGCCGTCCGGGGCGCCGAACTCGGCCTTCATCTTCCCGGCCATGGCGAACGTACGGCGGACCGTCTCGCCCGCCCGGCCCATGCCCTGGGCGTCGGACGAGGTGATGCCGATCGCGCCCAGGTCGTGCAGGACGTCCTCGGCGCCCATGGTGCCGGCCCGGATCCGGTCGCGGGCCATGGCGGCGTCGCCGGGCAGGTCGGTCTTGAGGTCATGGACGGAGACGATCATGCCGTAGTGCTCGGCGACGGCGTCCCGGCCGAAGGGGAGGGTGGGGTTGGTGGAGGAGCCGATGACGTTCGCGACGCCCGCCATCTTCAGCACGTTCGGGACGTGCCCGCCGCCGCAGCCCTCGATGTGGAAGGCGTGGATGGTCCGGCCCTCCAGCACCCTCAGGGTGTCCTCGACCGACAGGCATTCGTTCAACCCATCGCTGTGCAGGGCCACTTGGACGTCGTGTTCCTCGGCGACCCGCAACGCCGTGTCCAGCGCCCGGGTATGGGCGCCCATGTCCTCGTGCACCTTGAAGCCCGAGGCACCGCCTTCGGCGAGGGCCTCCACCAGGGGCGCGGCGGACGACGACGAACCCCGGCCGAGGAAGCCGATGTTGACCGGCCAGGCGTCGAACGCGTTGAACGCGTGCCGCAGCGCCCAGGGCGAGTTGACGCCGACGCCCCACACGGGCCCGAACTCCTGCCCGATGACCGTGGTCACCCCCGAGGCCAGCGAGGCCTCCATGATCCGCGGCGACAGCAGATGGACGTGGGTGTCGACGGCGCCCGCGGTGGCGATCAGCCCCTCGCCGGACACGATGGACGTACCCGTGCCGACGACGACGTCGACCCCGTCGAGGGTGTCGGGGTTCCCGGCCCGCCCGATCGCGTGGATCCGGCCCTCCCGGATACCGATCGACACCTTCCGGATCCCCTGCACGGCGTCGATCACGACGACGTTGCTGATCACGACGTCACAGGTCTCGCGGACGGCGGCGGCCTTCAGGTGCAGCCCGTCCCGGGCGGTCTTGCCGAAGCCGGCCAGGAACTCGTCGCCGAGCAGCTGGGAGTCCGACTCGACGCGGATGACGAGCCCCGAGTCACCGAGCCGGACGCGGTCGCCGGCCCGGGGGCCGTGCGTGGCGGCGTACTCGTACGGGTTCATCGGGTCCCTCCCGCTTCCGCTCCCAGATATCCGCAGGCGGCGGCCCGGCGCAGGGCCTCGTCCTTCGCCCCCGGCGCGTCGAGCGCGCCGTCGACCAGACCGGCGAAGCCGATCGCGACCCGGTCGCCGCCGATCGGCACGAGCCCGACCTCGCCGCTCTCCCCCGGCCCGAAGCGCACGGAGGACCCGGCGGGGACGGCGAGCCGCATCCCGTAGGCCTTCTCCCGGACGAAGTCGAGCCGCGGGTTGGCCTCGAAGAAGTGGAAGTGGGAGGTGACGGAGACGGGCACGGTCGCCGTGTTCGTGACCGCCAGCCGTACGGCCGCCTCGGGCTCGGCGTGCTCGGGCCCCGGCAGCAGGGCCCCCGGCGCCCGGTCCCCGAGCGTGCCGCCGGCGATCGGACCGCCGACGACCGCGAGACGCGAGCCGTCGTCGAACACGGCCTCGACATGCACCTCGGTGACGACGTCCGCGACGCCCGGCAGCACGTCGTCCGGGCCGAGGACCGACCGGGCGCGTTCGATCGCCTCGGCGAGCCGGGCGCCGTCACGGGCGGCCTCGCACACCGTGTCCGCGATGAGCGCGGTCGCCTCGGGCACGTTGAGCCGCAGCCCGCGGGCCCTTCTCGCCCGGGCCAGCTCCGCCGCGCCGAAGAGCAGCAGACGGTCCCGCTCGGTGGGGGTGAGTCGCACGATGCTCTCCCTTTCTTTGAGCAGCACTCTAAACGCTCTGCTCGATGATCAGAAGACATGGCGAGGAACTTTTGAACACCGCTCGAAAAGGGGCGAGCTCCGAGAACGCCGCAGGGCCACCCCGGACGGGGTGGCCCTGACGGGAAAGGGGCGACTAGCCCAGCTCGTGCATCCAGCCGTGCTTGTCCTCGGCCGTGCCGCGCTGGATGTCCAGCAGGGCCTGGCGGAGCCTGAGGGTGACCTCGCCGGGCTCGCCGCCCGACTGCTGCCACTCGCCGGCGGTCCGCTTGACCGTTCCGACCGGGGTGATCACGGCGGCGGTGCCGCAGGCGAAGACCTCCTTGAGGGCGCCGCTCTCGGAGTCGCGCTGCCACTGCTCGACCGAGACCCGGCCCTCCTCGGCCTCGTAGCCGAGGTCGCGGGCGACGGTGAGAAGGCTGTCACGGGTGACGCCCTCCAGGATGGAGCCCGTCAGCGACGGCGTGATGATCTTGTCGCCGTACACGAAGTACAGGTTCATACCGCCGAGTTCCTCGACCCACTTGCGCTCGACGGCGTCGAGGTAGCAGACCTGGGCGCAGCCCTGGGCGGCGGCCTCGGCCTGGGCGAGCAGGGACGCGGCGTAGTTGCCGCCCGTCTTGGCGTCGCCCATGCCACCGGGGACGGCCCGCACATGCTCCTCGGAGACCCAGATGGAGACGGGCTTGACGCCGCCCGGGAAGTAGGCGCCGGCCGGCGAGGCGATGACGAGGAACAGGTACTCGTTGGCCGGCTTCACGCCCAGGCCGACCTCGGTCGCGATCATGAAGGGCCGCAGGTAGAGGGACTCCTCCCCGCCGTGCGCGGGCACCCAGTCCTTGTCCTGACCGACCAGCGCGTCGCACGCCTCGATGAACGTCTCGACCGGCAGCTCGGGCATGGCCAGACGGCGGGCCGAGCGCTGGAAGCGCTTGGCGTTCTGGTCCGGGCGGAAGGTGGCGACCGATCCGTCGGGACGGCGGTACGCCTTCAGGCCCTCGAAGATCTCCTGCGCGTAGTGCAGGACGTTGGTGGCCGGGTCGAGGGGGATCGGCGCGTACGGAACGAGCTGACCGTCGTGCCAGCCGCGGCCCTCGGTCCACTTGATCGTCACCATGTGGTCGGTGAAGTGGCGGCCGAACCCGGGGTTCGCCAGGATCGCCTGCCGCTCGGCGGCGGAGGTGGGACTGGCGGAGGGCTTGAGCTCGATCGTGGGCGTCGTCATGAGTGGTTGTCCTTCACCGGTTGTAGTGACGGGGCCGCGCTCACGCCCGTACGGCCAGTGGCCGGTGCTAGGACGTCCGAGCATTCCCTCATACCGCGGCTCCACGTTCGATTATCGCAAGCGGCGGGCGAGGTCCAAAACGGCGTGAATGCGACCCAGGGTTGATGGTGGCACCCGGCGGGGGACATGCGGAAGCCGCCGGGTGCGGATGCGACCCGGCGGCTTCGAAGAGGTTTCGCGCAGCGCGGGGTCAGCCGGCTACTCGTACGGAGAGCGCGTCACCGATCTCGGAGGTGCTGCGCGCGGGCAGCGAGCCGCGCTCCTCCAGGTCGGCGGAGACGGCGTCCTCGATGCGGACCGCCTCGGCCTCGTAGCCGAGGTGGCGCAGGAGCAGGGCGACGGACAGGACCGTGGCGGTGGGGTCGGCCTTGCCCTGGCCGGCGATGTCCGGGGCCGAGCCGTGCACCGGCTCGAACATGGACGGGAACTCGCCGGACGGGTTGATGTTCCCGCTCGCGGCGACGCCGATACCGCCGGAGACGGCCGCGGCGAGGTCGGTGATGATGTCGCCGAAGAGGTTGTCGGTGACGATGACGTCGAAGCGCGCGGGGTCCGTGACGAGGTAGATCGTCGCGGCGTCCACGTGGATGTAGTCCGTGGTGACGTCGGGGAACTCCTGGGCCACCTGGTTGAAGACGTTCGTCCAGAGGTGACCGGCGAAGGCCAGCACGTTGTTCTTGTGGACCAGCGTGAGCTTCTTGCGGGGGCGGGCCTGGGCGCGGGCGAAGGCGTCCCGGACCACGCGCTCGACACCGAAGGCCGTGTTCACGGAGACCTCGGTGGCGACCTCGTGCGGGGTGCCCTTGCGGATCGTGCCGCCGTTGCCGGTGTACGGACCCTCGGTGCCCTCGCGGACCACGATGAAGTCGATCTCGGGCTGGCCGGCCAGCGGGGTGGCGACACCCGGGAGGAGCTTCGACGGACGCAGGTTGACGTGGTGGTCGAAGAGGAAGCGCAGCTTGAGCAGGAAACCCCGCTCCAGGACGCCGGAGGGGACGCTCGGGTCGCCGATCGCGCCGAGCAGGATGGCGTCGTGCCGCTTGAGCGCCTCGACGTCCGCGTCGGTGAGGGTCTCACCGGTGGCGTGGTAGCGCCGGGCGCCGAAGTCGTACTCCTCGGTCTCCAGCTTCACATCCTGCGGGAGGACGGCGGAGAGGACCTTGAGACCTTCGGCCACGACCTCCTGGCCGATGCCGTCACCGGGAATCACTGCGAGATTGAGGCTGCGAGACATACGGGAACCGTACTCCTCGTCCCATGGGATGACATGGACCGTCCGCCATACGGACAGAGAAGTCGCGGTGCGGACGTGGCTGCGCGGACCCGAGGAGTCATGAAGGGTCGAGGTGCGACGCGGGTCCCGAAGTCCCGTTCGGGGCCCGCGCCGCACCCCGTGCGGGTGCGGCTCCCGGACTGCGGGGCGGCTCGGCTCAGTGGCCGGTCTCGCCGCCGTTGTCACGGCGGTCGAGGGCACGCTGGAGCGCCGCGGCGGCGTTCTTCCGGTCGGACTCGCTCGTACGGGAGATGTGACGGACTCGGCGGCGGACGGTCGTCTCGGCCATGGGAAATCGACTCCTTCGAATTCCAGGGAGTGCGGAAGGGGGTTACGAGACGCCGGAGGGGCGGGGAGCGTGGCCACAGGGGTTGCCTGCACGGGGCCCGGCTCACGACCGCCATTCGCTTGGTCGAGCGAGACGTTCGGCTCCTACAAAGCTAAGGGAGGAGCACGCGCCTGTCTCTACAATTACTCGGACTTCCTACTATCTGAGACGGCGCCCCGGATCACCCGGTGCCGACCTGCGGTTTCGCGGACGACCTCAACTCCCGGACGAGCGCCCGGACGGCCGCGGTCGCGGCCAGCTCCGGGGTCGTGACATAGCCGACCTGACGGGTGGGCCGCTCCGGGCCGAGGTCGGTGATCTCCGTCCCGAGGGGTGTCCGGGTGAGGGAGAGCGCGGGCATGATCGCCATCCCCAGGCCGCTGCTCACCATCGACAGCACCGCCCCGTCGTCCTCGGCGCGGACGGTCGCGGCGGGGATCCAGTCCTGCGCGGCCCACCACGCGCGCGTGTAGGACGAGCAGTTCTCCGTCCAGTCGACGAGCGGGAGGGAGCGCGGGTCGGGGTGACCCGCCGGGTGCACCAGCGCGTACGGCTCCTCCAGCAGCACGTCCCCCACCAGCTCCGGCGGGATCGGCGAACTGGTGCCGAAGGTGGCGATCCCGAGGTCGGCCCGCCCCTCGGCCACCGCGCCGGCCGTCCCCGGACCCACTTCCCGTACGACGGTCACGGTCGCCTCGATCCCCGGGTGCCGTGCGGCCAGCCGCTCCAGGACGGGCGGCAGCAGATACAGGGCCGCGCTGCGGAAGGCCGCGATCCGCAACGGTCCGTCGACCTGGCCCGTCGCGACGCCCCGCGTCTCGATGACCAGGGTCTGGAGCATCCGCAGGACGCGTCGGGCGTGGGCGACCGCGCGGGCGCCGGCCGCGGTGGGCCGGGCACCGTACCGCCCGCGCTCGAACAGGACGACCCCCACCTTGCCCTCGATGCCCCGCACCGCGTGCGAGACGGCCGACTGGGTGGTCCCGAGCCGGGCGGCGGCGGCCGAGAAACCTCCCTCGTCGGCGATCGCCACCAGAGTCCGCAGCTCCTGCGGCGCAAGCTCGACTGCGCTCACCCGGGGCTCCCACCTGCTGGTATGAGGGCGACTCATGGATCGTCCCGTTCCATGAGCGCAACCCTCTGCCCGCAGCCCGCATTCCTGCCTACGGTCGCCTTCCATGACCAGCACCGCGCTCACCGTGCAGCAGACCGCCCGCCCGACCGGCTTCCCCACCCCCGACGACTTCCGCTTCGCCGAGTCCCCGGTCCCAACACCGGCTCCGGGGACGGCCCTGGTGGAGAACCTCTACTGGTCGGTCGACCCCTACCACCGCGAAATGATGGACGGCGACTTCGAGTTGAACTCCCCGCTGGAGGGACGCTCACTCGGCCGGATCATCGCCACCCGCGATCCGGTGGCCCTCCCCGAGGGTGAGATCGTCTTCCACCGCCAGGGCTGGCGCACCCACGCGGTGGTCCGCCCGGCGGAGGTCAGACGGCTCCCCCGGTACGAAGGGGTGCCGCTCTCCGCGCACTTGAGCCTCCTCGGCGGCACGGGCCTGACCGCGTACGTCGGCCTGACCCGCATCGCCCGGCTGCGCGAGGGCGAGGACCTGTTCGTCTCCGCGGCGGCGGGCGGGGTCGGCACGGCGACGGGACGCTTCGCGCGACTGCTCGGCGCGGGCCGGCTGATCGGCAGCGCGGGCACGGCGGAGAAGGTGCGGTACCTGACCCGGCAGGTCGGCTACGACGCGGCCTTCGACTACCACGACGGCCCGGTCGCCGACCTCCTGGCGAAGGCCGCCCCCACCGGCATCGACGTCTTCGTCGACAACGTGGGCGGCGAACACCTCGGGGCGGCGATCGGCGCGTTGCGGGAGCGGGGGCGGGTGGTGCGCATCGGCACGGTCGGGCAGTACAACACGCCCGACGCGCCGCCGGTGGCCTTCAACCACGCCGACATGGTGGAGAAGAGCCTGCGCATGGAGGGCTTCCTGGTGCGCGACCACCTGGACGTCCAGGAGGAGTTGTACGAGTTCGCCGTACCGCATCTGCTGAGCGGGGCGCTGGCGCTGGACGAGACGGTGGTGGACGGGTTCGAGCGGATCGTGGAGGCGTTCCTGCTGATGCTGCGCGGCGGGAACACGGGGAAGATCCTGGTGCGCCGGTCACCTAACCTCTAAAAGTCTCTTGACCGGTTAGATGATCACATGATGCACTCGTGCCATGACCCTCCACGCCCACCGCCAGGTCCGTCACCGCACCACCACCGTCCGCGGCCACGAGGTGTACTACCGGGAAGCGGGCCCGGCCGACGCACCGGTCCTGCTGCTCCTGCACGGCTTCCCGAGCAGCTCCCACATGTTCCGCGACCTGATCCCGCTGCTCGCCGACAGCCATCGCGTCATCGCCCCCGACCACCTCGGCTTCGGCCGGTCGGCGGCGCCCGCGGACTTCCGGTACACCTTCGACGAACTGGCTGCCGTCACCGGGGAGTTCACCGAGCAGCTCGGCCTGAAGAAGTTCGCGCTCTACATCCAGGACTACGGCTCCCCCATCGGCCTGCGCCTCGCCCTCGCCCATCCCGACCGGGTGACCGCGATCATCACGCAGAACGGCAACGCCTACGAGGAGGGGCTCGGGGCGCAGGCCTGGGCGCCGGTGCTGGCGCTGATCGCGGAGCGGACCCCGCAGACCGAGGCGCCGGTGCGGGAGATCAGCAGCCCGGAGGGGATCAGGTGGCAGTACCTGCACGGGGTTCCGGCGGAGCAGCAGGAGCTCGTCAGCCCCGACGCCTACGAGCACGACACGGCCCTCATGGCCCGGCCCGGCCAGTCGGGGATCCAGCTCGACCTGATCTCCGACTACGGCTCCAACTTCGCCCTCTACCCGGCCTTCCAGGAGTACTTCCGCACCAGCCAGGTCCCGCTGCTGGCGGTCTGGGGCGCCGGTGACGAGATCTTCGTCCCGGCCGGCGCGCTCGCGTTCCGCCGCGACCTGCCCGGGGCGGAGGTGCACCTGCTGCCCACAGGGCACTTCGCCCTGGAGACACACGCGGTCCAGATCGCGGCGCTGATCAGCGACTTCCTCGGACGCAGCGGCACGCGCTGACGCACCCGCCGACGGAGAACGGGAAGGGGCCGGGCAGTAGCCCGGCCCCTTCCCGCGTCGTACGACGACGCGTCAGCCCATGTGCGGGTACGCGTAGTCGGTCGGCGCGACCAGCGTCTCCTTGATGGCGCGGGTCAGGGTCCAGCGCATCAGGTTCTGGGGCGCGCCGGCCTTGTCGTTGGTGCCGGAGGCGCGGCCGCCGCCGAAGGGCTGCTGGCCGACGACGGCGCCGGTCGACTTGTCGTTGATGTAGAAGTTGCCGGCCGCGTAGCGCAGCTTCTCCATCGTGTACGCGGCGGCCGCGCGGTCGCCCGAGATGACCGAGCCCGTCAGCGCGTAGTCCGACACCGACTCCATCTGCGTCAGCATCTCGTCGTACGCCTCGTCGGAGCTGTCGTCGTACACGTGCACGGCGAGGAACGGGCCGAAGTACTCGGTCGTGAAGACCTCGTTCTCCGGGTCGGTGCACTCGACGACGGTCGGGCGGACGAAGTAGCCGACCGAGTCGTCGTAGGAGCCGCCCGCGACGATCGTGCAGGTCGGGTCCGCCTTCGCGCGGTCGATCGCCGCCTTGTTCTTGGCGAAGGAACGCTCGTCGATGACGGCGCCGACGAAGTTGGAGAGGTCGGTGACGTCACCCATCGTGAGGTAGTCGACCTCGGCCGCGAACTCCTCCTTGAAGCCGGAGTTCCAGATCGACGCCGGGATGTAGGCCCGGGAGGTCGCGCTGCACTTCTGGCCCTGGTACTCGAAGGCGCCACGGGTGAGCGCCGTCTTCAGTACCGCGCGGTCCGCGCTCGGGTGGGCGACGACGAAGTCCTTGCCGCCGGTCTCGCCGACCAGACGCGGGTAGGAGCGGTACTTCTCGATGTTGGCGCCGACCGTCTTCCACAGGTACTGGAAGGTCTTCGTCGAGCCGGTGAAGTGGATGCCGGCGAGGTCGCGGTGCTCCAGGGCCACCTTGGAGACCTCGATGCCGTCGCCGGTGACCAGGTTGATGACGCCCTTGGGCAGACCGGCCTCCTCCAGCAGCCGCATGAGCAGCACGGCGGCGTGGGTCTGCGTCGGGGACGGCTTCCACACGACCACGTTGCCCATCAGCGCGGGCGCGGTCGGCAGGTTGCCCGCGATGGCGCTGAAGTTGAACGGCGTGATCGCGTAGACGAAGCCCTCGAGCGGGCGGTGGTCGAGGCGGTTCCAGACGCCCGGGGAGTTCGCCGGGGGCTGCTCGGCCAGGATCTGGCGGGCGTAGGCGACGTTGAAGCGCCAGAAGTCGACCAGTTCACAGGGACAGTCGATCTCCGCCTGCTGGGCGGTCTTCGACTGGCCGAGCATGGTGGAGGCGGCGAGCGTCTCGCGCCAGGGGCCGGCGAGCAGTTCGGCGGCGCGCAGGATGATGGCGGCGCGGTCGTCGAAGGACATCGCGCGCCAGGCGGGCGCGGCGGCGAGCGCCGCGTCGATGGCGTCCTGGGCGTCCTGCTGCGTGGCGTCGGCGTAGGTGCCGAGGCGGGCCTTGTGGTTGTGCGGCTGCACGACGTCGAACCGCTCACCGCCGCCCATCCGCTGCTCGCCGCCGATGGTGCAGGGCAGGTCGATCGGGTTGTCGGCCAGTTCCTTGAGCTTGGCCTCCAGCCGGGCACGCTCCGGCGAGCCGGGGGCGTAGCCGTGCACCGGCTCGTTGACGGGGGTGGGGACCTGGGTTACCGCGTCCATGTCTTCCGTTACTCCTTCTGAGCGGGTGTTTCGAGCGGGGGGTGCGGGCTCAGCCCTTGCTGATCATCGAACGGACGAAGAACCGCAGGTTGGCGGGCTTCTCCGCCAAGCGGCGCATGCTGTGCCTTCCCGGGAGACGACCCCCGGACCCCCGGCGGAACAGCCACTGCGCCGGCATCGTCTCTCAGCCCCGGGTGAGCATGCTGCGGGCGAAAAAACGCAGGTTGGCGGGCTTCTCCGCCAAGCGACGCATGAAGTAGCCGTACCAGTCGGTGCCGTAGGCGGTGTAGACGCGCATGCGGTGGCCCTCGGCGGCCAGCCGCAGGTGCTCGTCGCTGCGGATGCCGTACAGCATCTGGAACTCGTACTCGTCCAGCTTGCGCCCGGCCTTGCGGGCGAGCTCCTGCGCGATGGAGATGAGGCGCGGGTCGTGGGACCCGATCATGGGGTACCCCTCGCCCTCCATCAGCGTGCGCAGGATCCGGACGTACGCCTTGTCGATCTCGTGCTTCTGCTGGTAGGCGACCTCGGCGGGCTCCTTGTACGCGCCCTTCACGAGCCGTACCCGGCTGCCGCTCTCCGCGAGCCGGCGGGCGTCGGCCTCGGTGCGGAAGAGGTAGGCCTGGATGACACAGCCGGTCTGCGGGAAGTCCTTCCGCAGCTCCTCGTGGATGGCGAACATCGAGTCGAGGGTGGTGTGGTCCTCGGCGTCGAGAGTGACGGTGGTGCCGATGGCCGCGGCGGCCTCGACGACCGGGCGCACGTTGGCGAGGGCCAGCTCGTGGCCGCCCTGGAAGGTGGGGGCGGGCCCGGAGGGCCCTTCGATCAGGGCGGTGGTGGGCGACGGGAGGGCCTGTCCGAACATCGACAGCTTGACGGACATCTCGACCCGCTCGCCGAGCTCCAGCTCCGCGAGCCGGTCGATCAGCGCCAGGTAGGCGTCCCGGGCGGCGGCGGCCTGCTCGGGGGTGGTGATGTCCTCGCCGACGACGTCCATCGTCAGCTCCAGCCCCCCGGCGGTGAGCTCCTCGACGATCGGGACGATGTCGTCGACCGTCTCACCGGGGATGAAGCGGTCCACGACCTGCTTCGTCACCGGGGCCGCCGAGATCAGGCGTCGCATCCGGTCGCTGCGCGAAGCGGCGAGAATCACGGGACCCAGCACGGGGCACCTCCACATACCAACCCATACGAGGCCGTTTCCCGACGATCGGGGAACGGCACGGAGAACCACCGTGAAACCTAAGGATCCCTCCGATCGTGGGCCATCGACAGCTGTCACGCATCCGTGCCGCGGATCTCAGACAGATGTATGAAGAGGATGCGGACATGCGGGAGAATGCCCGGGTGACAGCCGATTACCAAGGTGACCACCAGGAGCTCGTCGACGAGATCTCCGAGCTGCTCGGCGCCCCCGCGACCCTGGAGAACCGGGATTTCGAGCTGATCGCCTTCGGCGCCTACGACAGCGAGGGCGAGCTCGACGCGTCGGCGCTGGATCCGGTGCGCACCCGCTCGATCCTGACCCGGCGCTCCACGGCCGCCGTCCGTACCTGGTTCGAGGGCTTCGGCATCACCCGCGCGACCGGCCCGGTGCGGATCCCGCCGACCCCGGAAGCCGGGGTGTACCGGGGGCGGGTCTGCCTCCCCGTACGGCACCGGGGGGTCGTCCTCGGCTATGTCTGGCTGCTCGACGACGACCCCGGACCCTCGGACGCCCAGCTGGCGGCCGCGATGGAGGTGACCGGCCGGATCGGCGCCCTGCTCGCCGACGAGGCCCAGCACGGCGCGGACCTCACCCGGGAGCTGCGGGCGGTGCTGACCGCACAGCCCGACTGGCAGCGGGACATGGCGGTGGCGGAGTTGCGCACCGCGCTCGGCGCCCGCGCGGACGGCCCGCACACGGTGGTGTGCGTGACGCCCTGGCCTTCCGCCGACCCGGACGACGCACCCTCGCTGCGTACGCTGCCGGGGGCGACGGCACTGTGCACGGTCCCGTGGGGCACCGCATCCCAGTCGCTGGCCCTGCTGGTCCGCCTGCGTTCGACGGACACCCTCACCCCGGCGACGTCGGCTGCGACCCGGCTGCTGGAGCGGGCGGGCGAGTCCGCCGCGGGAGTGGCCGCGGGGCGGATCGGCCTCGCGGAACTCGGCGCCGCCTGGCAGGAGGCGTCGGCGTCGGCGCGGGCGGCGCTCGCGGAGCCCGGCCTCGGCCCGGTCGCCCGGTGGGCGTCCATCGGCCCCTACCGCCTGCTGACCGCCCTGCCCCAGGAGACCGCCCAGGACCCCGCCGTGCGGACCCTGTTGACCCCCGCCCACCACGAACTCGCCCGCACGGCCGAGGTGTACCTCGACTGCGCGGGCCAAGCGGGCCGCACGGCAGCCGAGTTGGGAATCCACCGGCAGACCCTCTACTACCGGCTGTCCCGGGTGGAACAGCTGACCGGCCTGGACCTCGACGACGGCGAGGACCGGCTGCTCCTGCACATGACCCTCAAGGCGGCCCGGCTGCCCTAGGCACCTCTCCGGCACCCCGGGCGGCCCGAGCGGGTCAGCTCTGCGCGGCGCCCGCGATCACCCGGCGCAGTCCCTCGGTGAGCTGTGCCGCGTCGGTCGCCGAGTCCGGGTCGAAGAGCCACTGGACCATGAGCCCGTTGAGGAGGGTCTGGTAGAAGCGGCCCTCGGTGTCGACGGTCTCCTTGTCGAGCTCGTCCTCCGGAATGCCGTTGAACATGGGCACGATCCCCGACCGGCCCTCCTCCTGCGCCTCGGCCAGCAGCTTGCGCACCTCGGGGAGCCGGTCCCCCTGGACGATGAGCTCGAAGCTCAGCAGCCAGATGGCCCGCGTCCGCGGCACCGAGCCGATGATGCTCGCCCACACCTCCTGGAAGCGCTCCAGCGACCCGGCGGCCGCCGTCATCTCGCCCCCCGCGCCCCACCCGGGGTCGAACTCGTCGCCGGCACCCTCGATCAGCGAGACGTACGCCTGCACCAGCAGCGCGTCCTTCGACCCGTAGTGGTAGCCGATGGACGCCAGGTTGGTCCCCGACTCCTTGACGATGTCCCGCGCGGTCGTACGCAGGAACCCCTTCTCCAGCAGGCAGCGCTTGGCGCCTTCGAGCAGATCCTCACGGTGTCCCATGCGCGCCACCCTACCCCCGATCCATACAACCGTCCTAGACGCATGACTTATACATTCGTTCTAGACAATCGTTTAAGACGCTCGTACAGTCACCGCCATGACCAACTCGACGAACACGACAGACTCGGTGGGCACCCCCGCACCCCCGGCAGGCATCGCCGGCCGCCGTGAATGGACCGCGCTGGGCGTACTGATGCTTCCGCTGCTGCTGGTCTCCATGGACGTCTCCGTCCTCTACTTCGCGATCCCGGCGATCAGCGCGGACCTGGCGCCGACCGGCACCCAGCAGCTGTGGATCTTCGACATCTACGCCTTCGTGCTGGCGGGCCTGCTGATGACGATGGGCTCGCTCGGCGACCGCATCGGCCGCCGCAGGCTGCTGCTGATCGGCGCCGCCGCCTTCGGCGCCGCCTCACTGATCGCGGCGTACGCGAACAGCGCCGAGACCCTCATCGCGGCCCGGGCGGTCCTCGGCATCGGCGGCGCGACCCTGATGCCCTCGACGATGGCCCTGATCCGCACGATGTTCACCGACTCGGCCCAGCGCGCGAAGGCGATCGGCATCTGGTCCGCGGTGATGACGGGCGGCATCGCGCTCGGCTCGGTGATGAGCGGCCTGCTGGTCCAGTACTTCTGGTGGGGCTCGGTCTTCCTGGTCAACCTGCCCGCGATGGTCCTGCTGCTCGTCCTCGGCCCGGTCCTGCTGCCGGAGTCCCGCGACCCCGCCCCCGGCCGCTTCGACTGGCCGAGCGTCCCGCTGTCGATGGCCGCCGTACTGCCCGTGATCTACGGCCTGAAGGAGATCCCGTCCGAGGGCTGGCACGCGGAGTACGTCGTCCCGGTCACCGTCGGTCTGCTCTTCGCGGCCCTCTTCGTCCACCGCCAGCGCACCACGGCCTCACCGATGATCTCCCCGGCCCTGTTCCGCGGCCACGGTTTCGCCCCCGCCCTCGCCCTCAACCTGGTCTCCGCCTTCGGCATGATGGGCTCGGCGTTCTTCACCACCCAGTACCTCCAGTCGGTCCTCGGCAAGAGCGCGCTGGAAGCGGCCCTGTGGGCCCTGCTCCCCTCGGTGCCGATCGGCCTGGCGGCCCCGGTCGCGACCTCCCTGGTCCAGAAGGGCGTCAACCGCGCCTACGTGGTGACGGCCGGCTTCGCGATCGGCGCGAGCGGCTATGCGCTGCTGGCCCTCGCCGGCCCGGACTCGATGTGGCTCGTGCTGACCGCCTGCGCGGTCCTGGCCTGCGGGATCGTCATGGTCCTGTCCCAGATGACGGACCTGGCGATGGGCGCGGCCCCGGTCGAACGCGCGGGCTCCGCGTCCGCCCTGCTGGAGACCGGCACCGAGTTCGGCGGCGCCCTCGGTATGGCCGTCCTCGGCTCCATCGGCACGGCGATCTACCGCCACGACATCCCGGCCACGGCCCCGGCCGAGGCCCGCGAGACCCTCGGCGGCGCCCTGGCGGTGGCGGGTCGTCTCCCGGGGCGCACGGGAGACGCCCTGGCGACGACGGCACGCGAGGCGTTCACCAGCGGCATGCAGGGCGCGGCGATCGCCGGAGCACTACTCCTCACCGCAGCGGCGGCAGCGGCTTCGATCACGCTGCGAAGGATCCGGGTGAAGTGACCCGAGCAAAAGGAGCCGGGCGGGCTGGATCACACCAGCCCGCCCGGCTCCTGCTCTCGAGCCACGTTCAGTAAATCCAGCCCGCCCGGCGTTTGAGGACGAGGTCCCTTCAGGGCCGAAGCGGGGGCCTGGGGGCGGCAGCCCCCAGAAGGTGCGGCAACCTCAGACGAGGTTCACCGCACGCGCGGACGTCGCACCGATCTCCTCGGCAACCTCCGCCAGCACCGCGGCGGGCACCGTGTCGTCAACCGTCAGAACGGCCAGCGCCTCGCCACCCACAGCGGCGCGAGCGACCTGCATACCGGCGATGTTGATCCCCGCCTCGCCGAAGACCCGGCCCACGGTGCCGACGACACCCGGACGGTCCTCGTACTTGAGGACGACCATGTGATCGGCGAGCGCGAGGTCGACGTCGTACTCGCCGACCGCGACGATCTTCTGGAGGTGCTTCGGACCGGCCAGCGTGCCGGAGACCGACACCTCCTCGCCGTCCGAGAGCGTGCCGCGCACGGTGACGACGTTACGGTGGTCGGCCGACTCCGAGCTGGTCGTCAGCCGCACCTCGACGCCGCGCTCCTGCGCGAACAGCGGGGCGTTGACGTACGAGACGGTCTCGTCGACGACGTCCTCGAAGACACCCTTGAGAGCCGACAGCTCCAGCACCTTCACGTCGTGCTGGGTGATCTCGCCGTACACCTCGACGTCGAGGCGGACCGCGACCTCACCGGCGAGCGCGGTGAAGATCCGGCCGAGGCGCTCGGCGAGGGGCAGGCCGGGCTTGACGTCCTCGGCGATGACACCGCCCTGGACGTTCACCGCGTCCGGCACCAGCTCACCCGCGAGGGCCAGCCGCACCGAACGCGCGACCGCGATACCGGCCTTCTCCTGGGCCTCGTCGGTCGAGGCGCCGAGGTGCGGGGTGGCCACGACCTGGTCGAACTCGAACAGCGGGGAGTCCGTGCAGGGCTCCTTCGCGTACACGTCGAGGCCGGCGCCGGCGACACGGCCCTCCTTCAGCGCCGAGTACAGCGCCTCCTCGTCGACGATCCCGCCGCGCGCGGCGTTGACGATGCGCACGCTCGGCTTGACCTTGCGCAGCGCCTCGTCGCCGATCAGACCGACCGTCTCCGGGGTCTTGGGCAGGTGGACGGTGATGAAGTCGGAGACCTCGAGCAGCTCGTCCAGCGACAGCACCTTCACGCCCATCTGCGCGGCGCGCGCGGGCTGCACGTAGGGGTCGTAGGCGACGACCTTCATGCCGAAGGCGGACATGCGCTGGGCGACGAGCGCGCCGATGCGGCCGAGACCGACGACACCGAGGGTCTTCTCGGCCAGCTCCACACCCGTGTACTTGCTGCGCTTCCACTCGCCGTTCTTCAGCGCCGTGTTGGCCTGCGGAATGTAGCGCGCGGTGGCGAGCAGCAGACCGCAGGCCAGCTCGGCCGCGGTCACGATGTTGGAGGTGGGGGCGTTGACGACCATCACGCCGGCCTTGGTGGCGGCGGAGACGTCCACGTTGTCCAGGCCGACGCCGGCTCGTGCGACGACCTTCAGTTTCTTCGCGGCGGCGATCGCCTCGGCGTCCACCTTGGTGGCCGAGCGGATCAGGATCGCGTCGACGTCGGCGATGGCCGGGAGCAGTTCGGCTCGGTCCGCTCCGTTGACGTGCCGGATCTCGAAGTCCGGGCCAAGCGCGTCCACGGTCGCGGGCGACAGCTCTTCAGCGATGAGTACGACAGGTTTCGAGCTCACGTGAGTCCTCACAAGTCCAAAGCGTGCGGACGGCCGTCCCGACGGCCGCAGGCGGAGGAGGGGCTAGCCGCGTGGAAGACGCACGACGCTGTGGGCCTGACGCGTATGTAGTGCAGCAGTGTAGTGCTGCGACGGAGGCCGCCTCACGCCTCCGCGGAAGGATCACCCGTCCGTGGTTGGACGGGATGGACAACGGGGCCGGAGCGATCTGCTCCGGCCCCCCGTCCCGAGGCCTTACGCCTCTTCGTTCACCCAGCTCATCAGCTTGCGCAGCTGCTTGCCGGTCGTCTCCAGCAGGTGCTCGGAGTCCGCGTCCTTGTACTCGTTGTACTTCTTCAGACCGCCGTGGTACTCGTCCATCCAGTTCTGGGCGAAGGTGCCGTCCTGGATCTCGGCGAGGACCTGCTTCATCTCGGCCTTGGTGGCGTCGGTGATGATGCGCGGGCCGGTGATGTAGTCGCCCCACTCGGCGGTCTCGGAGACGCTCCAGCGCATCTTCTCCAGGCCGCCCTCGTACATGAGGTCCACGATCAGCTTCAGCTCGTGCAGGCACTCGAAGTAGGCGATCTCCGGCTGGTAGCCGGCCTCGACCAGGGTCTCGAAGCCCGCCTTGACCAGCGCGGAGGTGCCACCGCAGAGGACGGCCTGCTCACCGAACAGGTCGGTCTCGGTCTCCTCGGTGAAGGTCGTCTTGATGACGCCGGCGCGGGTGCCGCCGATGCCCTTGGCGTACGACAGGGCCAGCGCGAAGGCGTTGCCGGTCGCGTCCTGCTCGACGGCGGCGATCGCGGGGACACCGCGGCCTTCCTCGTACTGGCGGCGCACCAGGTGCCCCGGGCCCTTCGGGGCGACCAGGGCGACGTCGACGCCGGCCGGGGCCTTGATGAAGCCGAAGCGCACGTTGAAGCCGTGGGCGAAGAACAGCGCGTCGCCGTCCTTCAGGTTCGGGGCGATGGACTCCTCGTAGACCTGGGCCTGGATCGGGTCCGGGATGAGGATCATGATGACGTCGGCCTCGGCGGCGGCCTCGGCCGGGGTCACCACGCGCAGACCCTGCTCCTCGGCCTTGGCCTTGGACTTGGAGCCCTCGTGCAGACCGACCCGGACGTCGACACCGGAGTCACGGAGCGACAGGGCGTGGGCGTGGCCCTGGCTGCCGTATCCGATGACCGCGACCTTGCGGCCCTGGATGATGGACAGGTCGGCGTCGGCGTCGTAGAACAGCTCGGCCACTTTGGGTTCTCTCCTTGAGTGCAGGTGTTGCGTCCCACCGTATGACGGCGAGCGGAAGGGAAGTCTCGGGGTCTCGGTATACGGGCGGTCGGTGATCACTGGCCGCCCGGATCCGTTCGTACGAAGACCGGTTACGTACTTACGCCGACCGGTCGAGAGCGCGCAGCGACCGGTCCGTGATCGAACGGGCGCCGCGGCCGATGGCGATCGTGCCGGACTGGACCAGCTCCTTGATGCCGTACGGTTCCAGCATCTTGAGCATGGCGGACAGCTTGTCGTTGCTGCCGGTGGCCTCGATGGTCACGGCCTCCGGGGAGACGTCGACGGTCTTGGCGCGGAACAGCTGGACGATCTCGACGATCTGCGAGCGCGTCTCGTTGTCGGCGCGCACCTTCACCAGAACGAGTTCGCGGTGAACGGCCTGTCCCGGCTCCAGCTCGACGATCTTCAGCACCTCGACGAGCTTGTTGAGCTGCTTGGTGACCTGCTCCAGCGGCAGGGCGTCGACGCTCACCACGATCGTGATCCGGGAGATGTCGGCGTGCTCGGTGACGCCGACGGCGAGCGAGTCGATGTTGAAGCCCCGGCGGGAGAACAGGGCGGCGATCCGGGCCAGGATGCCCGGCTTGTTCTCCACCAGGACGGAGAGCGTGTGCTTGGACATGTCTTCTTACGTCTCTCTCGCTCAGTCGTCTTCGTTGTCGCCGAAGTCGGGGCGGACGTCCCGGGCGGCCAGGATCTCGTCGTTGGAGGTGCCGGCGGCGACCATCGGCCACACCATCGCGTCCTCGTGGACGATGAAGTCGACGACGACGGGACGGTCGTTGATGGAGTTCGCCTCCTCGATGACCTTGTCGAGGTCGTCCGGGGACTCGCAGCGGATCGCGTAGCAGCCCATGGCCTCCGACAGCTTCACGAAGTCGGGGACGCGGGTGCCGGCGCTGGGCTGCTTGGCGGCGGAGCCGCTGTCGGGCGCGGCGGCCTGCGGGCCGCTGTGCAGCACGGTGTTGGAGTAGCGCTGGTTGTAGAACAGGGTCTGCCACTGGCGGACCATCCCGAGGACGCCGTTGTTGATGATGGCGACCTTGATCGGGATGTTGTTCAGGGCGCAGGTCGTGAGCTCCTGATTGGTCATCTGGAAGCAGCCGTCGCCGTCGATGGCCCAGACGGTCTGGCCCGGGACACCCGCCTTGGCGCCCATCGCGGCCGGGACCGCGTACCCCATCGTGCCCGCGCCGCCCGAGTTCAGCCAGGTGGCGGGCTTCTCGTACTGGACGAAGTGCGCGGCCCACATCTGGTGCTGGCCGACGCCCGCCGCGAAGATCGTGCCCTCGGGGGCGAGCTGTCCGATGCGCTCGATGACCTGCTGCGGGGAGAGCGAACCGTCGGCGGGCTGGTCGTAGCCGAGCGGGTAGGTGTCGCGCCAGCGGCTCAGGTCCTTCCACCAGGCGGTGTAGTCGCCCTGCTGGCCCTCGCTGTGCTCCTTCTGGACCGCCTGGACCAGATCGGCGATGACCTCACGCGCGTCACCGACGATCGGCACGTCGGCGGCGCGGTTCTTGCCGATCTCCGCCGGGTCGATGTCCGCGTGCACGATCTTGGCGTAGGGGGCGAAGCTGTCGAGCTTGCCGGTGACGCGGTCGTCGAAGCGGGCGCCGAGCGCGACGATCAGGTCGGCCTTCTGGAGACCGGTGACAGCGGCCACCGAGCCGTGCATGCCCGGCATGCCCAGGTGCTGCGGGTGGCTGTCGGGGAACGCGCCCAGCGCCATCAGCGTGGTGGTGACGGGCGCGCCCGTCAGCTCCGCGAGGACCTTCAGCTCGGCGGTGGCGCCGGCCTTCAGGACACCGCCGCCGACGTACAGGATCGGCCGCTTGGCGGCGGTGATCAGCTTGGCCGCCTCGCGGATCTGCTTGGCGTGCGGCTTGGTCACCGGGCGGTAGCCGGGCAGGTCCATGGTGGGCGGCCAGGAGAACGTGGTCTTCGCCTGGAGGGCGTCCTTGGCGATGTCGACCAGGACCGGGCCGGGCCGGCCGGTGGAGGCGATGTGGAACGCCTGCGCGATGACCCGCGGGATGTCCTCGGCCTTGGTGACCAGGAAGTTGTGCTTGGTGATCGGCATGGTGATGCCGACGATGTCCGCCTCCTGGAAGGCGTCCGTGCCGATCGCCTTCGACGCCACCTGCCCGGTGATCGCCACGAGCGGCACCGAGTCCATGTGGGCGTCGGCGATCGGGGTCACCAGGTTGGTGGCGCCGGGACCCGAGGTGGCCATGCAGACGCCGACCCGGCCGGTGGCCTGCGCGTATCCGGTGGCCGCGTGGCCCGCGCCCTGCTCGTGCCGGACCAGGACGTGGCGGACCCTCGTCGAGTCCATCAGCGGGTCGTAGGCGGGAAGGATCGCACCGCCGGGAATGCCGAATACCGTGTCGGCGCCGACCTCCTCGAGAGAACGGATGAGGGACTGCGCACCCGTCACGTGCTCGACGGTCGCGGAGTGCTGTCCTCCGGATCGGGGCCGCGGCTGCGGATGGGCCCCGGTGGCCTGCTCGGTCATCGGCATTCTCTTCTCGATGCTGAGGGTTTTACTGAGGGTTTTTCAGGGCTGCGGCACGAGTGCCGAGGCGGGTTTTGTGCAACAAAAAACCCCTCGTGCCAAAAGGCAAGCGAGGGGAGCGCGCCGGGTGTGGGTCGCTGGGAGTTCCGGGTCCGTCCGGAGCGTCACCAACTTCAGCCGACGCGCTTTCCAAGTACGAGAATTCGGGTGCGCATGGCATTGACCCTCCCCCCGGCACGCACCGACTGTCAAGTGGGTGGGACGGGAGTCTCATTATGTGAGCGAAGGGCACTACCGCTCCCCAGGACGGCCGTGACACCGCCGGCGACGCCACCGGCATGGACACCACTGGTGTACACCCCCGAGCCACCGCCCGCGAACGCGGGCTCGGCCGGCCCGTGCGGCACCGGATAGCGGCCGGTCGCGAGGGCCCGGCGCAGCCGGTACTCGTCGAGCGGCCCGGAGAACGCCATGCCCTGGCCGTGCGTACAGCCCATCGCGCGCAGGGCGACCACCTGCTCGGGCAGATCCACGCCCTCGGCGACGGACTGGAGCCCGAGGTCGGTGGCGATCCGCAGCAGGCCGCTGGTGATCTTGTGCAGCCGCGCGGACTCGACGACCCCCTCGACCAGCGAGCGGTCGAGCCTGAGCACGTCGACGGGGAGCCGCCGCAGCGCCGTGAGGGCCGCGTAGCCGCTGCCGAAGCCGTCGAGGGCGATCCGCACCCCGAGGCGGCGCAGCGCCCCCAGACGGCGCTCCAGCTCGTCCAGCGGCACCCTCGGGTCGGTGTCGGAGAGCTCGACCACCAGGGATCCCGACGGCAGCCCGTGCCGGGTCAGCAGTGCCTCCACGGAGCCCAGCGGCAACGACCGGTCCAGCAGCCGCCGGGCGCCCACCCGCACGACCACCGGCAGGGTGAGCCCGCTCGCGGCCCGGTCGGCGGCCTGCTCGACGGCCTCCTCCAGCATCCAGCGCCCCAGCTCGGTCGTCTTGTCGCTGTCCTCCGCGACCCGCAGGAACTCGGCGGGCGTGAAGAGCACCCCCTGGGAGGAGCGCCAGCGGGCCTGTGCGGCGACCGACGAGATCCGGCCGTCCTCCAGGCGCACCACGGGCTGGTGCAGCAGCGCGAACTCGCCGTCGTGCAGCGCGGCACGCAGCCGCGTGGCCAGCTCCGCCTTGCGTACGACGTCCTGCTGCATCTGCGGCTTGTACAGCTCGACCCGGCCCTTGCCGCCCGCCTTGGCGCGGTACATGGCGAGGTCGGCGTTGCGCAGCAGCTCACCGGCGCCCAGACCGGCTTCGGCGAAGGCGACGCCGATGGAGGCGGCGACACGGACCTCGTTGCCGTCGATGAGGTAGGGCTGCGACAGGGTGAGCCTGAGGCGGTCGGCGAGTTCCACTATGTGCCGTTCCCGGGCGGCGCGGTCGCGGGTGCCGTCGCCGACGATCAGTGCCGCGAACTCGTCGCCGCCCAGTCGGGAGGCGGTGTCTCCCTTGCGGACCGCGTCCTGGAGCCTGCGGGCGGCCTGGACCAGCAGTTCGTCGCCTGCCGCGTGGCCGATCGTGTCGTTGACGGCCTTGAAACCGTCGAGGTCGATGAAGAGGACCGCCGTGTTGCGCAGGGCGGGCCCCCGGTCGGAGCTGCGGCGGCCGGACAGGGCCTGCTGGACGCGCCGGGTGAACAGGGCGCGGTTGGGCAGGTCGGTGAGCGGGTCGTGTTCGGCGTTGTGCTGGAGCTGCGCCTGGAGCCGCACCCGCTCGGTCACGTCCCGGCTGTTGAAGATCAGGCCGCCGTGATGGCGGTTGACGGTCGACTCGACATTCAGCCAGCCTCCGTCGCCGGAGTGGAAGCGGCACTCGATGCGCGTGGTGGGTTCCTCCGAGGGGACGGCGGCGAGGAACCGGCGCACCTCGTGCACCACGCAGCCCAGGTCCTCGGGGTGGATGAGGTCGGCCAGTTCGGAACCCACCAGGTCCTCGGCAGGCCGTCCGTAGACCCCGGCGGCGGCCGGGGAGACGTAGCGCAGGACGCCGCTGGGCGCGGCGATCATGATGACGTCGCTGGAGCCCTGCACCAGGGAGCGGAAGTGGTTCTCCTTCTGCGCCAGTTCCTGGGTGAGGGTGATGTTGTCGAGCAGCATGATCCCCTGGCGCACCACGAGGGCGAGCACGACCGCGCCACCGGTCAGCAGCACCACGCGGTCGACGCTGCGGCCGTTGAGGACGTTGTAGAGGATGCCCAGGGTGCAGACGGCGGCGGCGAGATAGGGCGTGAGGGCGGCCAGGGAGCCGGTGATGGGCCGGGTGACCGGATACCGGCTGTGATCACCTCCCTGGGGAGGCGTCTGGTCGGGCCGCTGGGCGGACGTCTGCGCGGACGCGGCGGCCGCGGCGGCCGCGGCGGCCGCCGTGCGCGACGGCCCGTGGGGGCGCCCCGTGGGGCGCGGACCCGGTACGTGTTCGTGCACCACACGCGTGTGCCCCTCATCCGCGGCCGACCGCTGCCGGCGGGAGGCGGCCCAGGGCGCGTACGCCAGGAGCAGCGAGCCCGCGAACCAGCCCGCGTCGAGGAGCTGGCCCGAGCGGTAGTTGTTGTGCATCAGCGGCGAGGTGAACAGGGCGTCGCACATGACGGTCAGCGCGAGCGCGGCGACGGCCGTGTTGACCGCCGTGCGGTTCACCGCCGTGCGCCGGAAGTGCAGCACCAGCACCATGCTCACCAGGGCGATGTCGAGCAGCGGGTACGCGAGCGACAGCGCGGCGTGCGCCACGCTCGGTCCGTCGAACTTCGCCGCCTGGGCGAGCGCGAGGCTCCAGGAGAGGGTGAGCAGTGAGCCGGCGATCAGCCAGGCGTCCAGGGCCAGGCAGACCCAGCCCGCCTTCGTCATGGGTCGGGCGGCGAGCACGAGCAGCCCCACGATGGCGGGGGGCGCGAAGCACAGGAAGAACAGGTCGGCGAAGCTGGGGCTGGGCACGGGCCGCCCCAGGACCACCTCGTACCAGCCCCAGACCAGGTTGCCGAGGGCCGCCATCGCCGAGGAGATCGAGAACAGCAGCCAGGCGGGTCGAAACCGGACGCGGCGGCTGCGCGCGTAGAGGAAGCAGGACACGGCGGCGGTGCCCGCCGCCGCGGTCAGCCCGAAGTCACCCATGATCAGCGCGAGTCGGTCGGAGCCCCAGCCGAGCGCGGAACCGACGGCGTATCCCGCGCACAGCAGGGCGAGCAGCAGTTGCTGGACCAGGTTCGTTCCGGGGCCGCCGGTCGGCGGCGCGGTGTGCGGTGTCCCCGTCGAAGGCCGCGTCCGCAGCACTCCGTCGAGGAGGGGCGTGGAGGTCGGCGGCGGACTCACCGCGTCCTCCCGGTCCGCGTCACTCCCGGATCCCTCGGGTCCTGGACCGCCGGTGGCGCGTGCGTCCCGTGGCCGCCGCACCGGTGGCGGTGAAGGCCGGGGTGAGCGCCGTGACCGTGTCGGCGCTCGGTGGAACGCCAGGGTCGCCGGCGGCGGCTCCGCCGCGTCGGATCGTTCGTCCATAGGCCGTGCATCGCCCGTCGCCCCCCTCACAAGTCTGAAATGTCCATCCCTGACGCCGAACGTGCGCGGCGTAGCCCCTGTCGGGACGATACACCAGTCTCGTCACTCAGGGACATAGTTCCTCTACGCTGCGTGACGATCATCGGCATATGCGCCCGGAAGAGGTACGGAACGCGTCCGGAGGACTGCGGAGGGTGCCTGAATCGGACTACAGGAGCGCCCTGGCCGTCACGATCCGTTCGCCGTGCCCGTAGTGAGGATCACGTTGCGCAGTGGCTCCCGGTTCACGAAGCGGCCCAACTGGTCCACCAGCAGGCGTACGGCGCGGGGCAGGAAGGCGGAGGTGGGCCCGCCGACGTGCGGGCTGACGAGGACGCCCGGCGCGCTCCACAACGGGTGGCCCGGGGGCAGGGGCTCGGGGTCGGTGACGTCCAGCGCCGCGGTGAGGCGGCCGCTCTCCACTTCGGTGAGCAGGGCCTTGGTGTCGACGACCCCGCCGCGGGCCACGTTCACGAGCAGCGCGCCGTCCTTCATCCGGGCCAGGAAATCGGCGTCGACCAGGCCGAGGGTGCTCTCGTTCAGGGGCGTGCACAGGATCACCACGTCCGCGTCAGGGAGCAGGGCGGGGAGTTCGGCGATCGGATGCACGGGGCCGCGCGCCGTCGTGCGCCAGGAGCGCGCGACGCGCGCCACCCGCGCCACCTCGAAGGGCACGAGCCGGTCCTCGATGGCGGAGCCGATGGAGCCGTACCCGACGATGAGCACGTTCTTGTCGGCGAGCGCCGGCCGGAACCCGCTGAGCCACTCCCCCCGGTCCTGGGCCCGGACGAAGTCGGGGATCCCGCGCAGCGACGCGAGGATCAGGGTGAGCGTGAGCTCTGCCGTGCTCGCCTCGTGCACCCCCCGCGCGTTGCACAGCCGCACGCCGGGACGCAGTGACTCGAGGGCCGGCACCACGTGGTCGATGCCGGCGGACAGGGTCTGGACGACCTCCAGTGAGGTCATCGCGGGCAGCGGCCGCTGCCCGAGGCCGGCGGGCTTCATGTAGGGGACGACGTAGAAGACGCAGTCGGCCGGGTCGGCCGGAAAGTCCTCCTCACCGTTCCAGAAGCGGTAGTTCGGCCCCTCCGGAAGGCCCTCGATCTCTTCCGGGGGGATGGGAAGCCAGACGTCAGCGCTCATGGTCAGGAGGCTATGTCAGGTACGCGCGCGTGCAGAGGTTAGGTTGGGGGCTCGGGAGAGGGAGGGTCACGGGCAGGTGGAGCGCAGGACGATCGGCGCGGGGGCGCTCGAGGTGGGTGCCGTCGGTCTCGGGTGCATGCCGATGAGCTGGGCGTACAGCGGGTCGCGGCAGCGGGGCGACGAGTCGCTCCGGGCGGTGCACCGGGCGCTGGACGCGGGTTCGTCCCTGCTGGACACCGCCGACATGTACGGCCCGTTCACCAACGAGCTGCTGATGGGGCGGGCGTTGAAGGAGCGGCGCGAGGACGCGTTCGTGTCGACGAAGGTCGGTCTGCTCGTCGGTGAGCAGCACATCGTGGCCAACGGGCGGCCGGGGTATGTGAAGCGGGCCTGCGACGCCTCGCTCCGGCGCCTCCAGACGGACGTCATCGACCTCTACCAGCTGCACCGGGCCGATCCCGAGGTCCCGGTCGAGGAGACCTGGGGCGCGATGGCCGAGCTCGTCCGGGCGGGCAAGGTGCGGGCGCTGGGGCTGTGCGCGGTGGGGGCCCGGGGTGGTCGCCGATCCGGTGGGCTGTACGACGGAACGATTCGGCAGTTGCGGCGCGTCCAGCAGGTCTTCCCGGTGAGCGCCGTGGAGGCGGAGCTGTCGGTGTGGTCGCCCGAGGCGCTGGACACCCTGCTGCCCTGGTGCGAGGCGCGTGGCGTGGGCTTCCTGGCGGCGATGCCGCTCGGCAACGGGTTCCTCACCGGCACACTCACTCCCGGCCAGGGCTTCGAACCGGACGACATGCGCGCCCGGCACCCCCGTTTCACCGCCGAGATGATGGCCGCGAACCAGCCGATCGTCGTCGGTCTGCGCCGGGTCGCCGCCCGGCACGGCGGGACCGTGACGGCCGCGCAGGTGGCGCTGGCCTGGGTGCTGGCGCAGGGCCGGCACGTGATCCCCGTCCCGGGCGCCAAGCGGGAACGCTGGGTGACGGAGAACGCGGCGGCGGCCGGCCTGCGTCTGACACCGCAGGACCTGACGGAGGTGGCGGAGCTGCCCGGGGCGCAAGGATCGTGGGAGTAGTCCCGCTTTCGGGTCGCGATGGCCCGGATCGGGAACCCGTGAGGCGTGAACGGCGTAGGACAGGTGAAGCCCGCCGCAGGAACCGCCGTGTCGAAGGGACCATGATCGTGCAACGTCGAGCTGTTTCAGCCGTGTTGGCCGCGAGTGCTCTGCTGGTGACGGCAGGCTGCTCGTCCGACGCCGGGGGGTCCTCGGGCGCCTCGGCCAGCGCGTCCCCGAGTCGTACGGCGGCCCAGGCCGCCCCGTCCGCCGAGGAGACCCCGCCCGCGAAGGGCACGGTCAAGGTGGTGCGCACGGTCGCAGAGGGCCTGAACACGCCCTGGGGCCTCGCTCCCCTCCCCGAGGGCGGCCTCCTGGTCGCCTCCCGCGACGAGGGCACGATCACCCGGGTGGACGCGGAGACGGGCAAGAAGACCGAGCTGGGCGAGGTGCCGGGGGTCTCGGCGGCCGGCGAGGGCGGCCTGTTGGGCCTCGCCCTCTCCCCCGACTACGCGTCGGACCACATGGTCTACGCGTACTTCACCTCGGCCTCGGACAACCGTATCGTCCGGATGATCTACGACCCCGCGCGGCCGTCCGGCGACCAGCTGGGGGCGCCCGACACGGTCTTCAAGGGCATCCCCAAGGGCATGATCCACAACGGTGGCCGGATCGCCTTCGGTCCCGACCGGCTGCTCTACGTCGGCACCGGCGAGAGCGGCGACCGGGGCCTGGCCCAGGACAAGAAGTCCCTCGGCGGCAAGATCCTCCGGCTGACCCCGGAGGGCGAACCGGCCGCCGGCAACCCGTTCCCGGACTCCCCGGTGTACTCGTACGGACACCGCAATGTGCAGGGGCTGGCCTGGGATTCCAAGCAGCGCCTGTTCGCCGCGGAGTTCGGCCAGGACACCTGGGACGAACTGAACGCGATCGTGCCGGGCGCCGACTACGGCTGGCCGACGGCCGAGGGCAGGTCCGAGGACACGAAGTTCCGGAACCCGATAGCCCAGTGGCACACCGACGACGCCTCGCCCAGCGGCATCGCCTACGCCGCGGGCTCGATCTGGATGGCGGGGCTGAAGGGGCAGCGCCTGTGGCGCGTCCCGCTGAAGGGCACGGCGGCCTCGGCGGACCCGCAGCCCTTCCTCCAGGGCGAGTACGGCCGGCTGCGCACGGTGGTGTCGGCGGGCGGCGACAAGCTGTGGGTCACGACCAGCAACACGGACGGCCGGGGCGACCCGAAGAAGGGGGACGACCGGATCCTCGAGCTGGAGGTGAGCTGAGCGGCGTCACTCGTCCTCCGCCGCCGGCTCGGAGGGCCGCACCACGACCTTTCCGGACGCGAGGTCTATCGGCCCGCGCCCGGGGTCGCCGTCGCCGACGTCCTCCCTGGTCAGTTCCAGCCGGTTCTGCTCGTCCCGGGTGTGCTTGCGGCCCGGGGCGAAGAGGTCCTCGAATGCGTTGAACATCGTTCTCCCCTGCCGGGCCGGATCACGGTCGGTGGCCTGTGCGGCTTCCTCCCTGCCGGCCTGCCCCATTATCGCGCGATCAGCCGTTCTTCGACCCCTGGCGGGAACAACCCCAGCCGGTGGGCCACCGCCGCCGCCTCGCCGCGGCCCGAGACGTCGAGCTTGGACAGGATGTTCGAGACATGGACGCTCGCCGTCTTCGGGGAGATGAAGAGCACCTCCGCGATCTGGCGGTTGGTGCGGCCGGCCGAGACCAGACGCAGGACGTCGCGTTCCCGGCTGGTCAGGCCCAGCGTCGCCAGCGGGTCGGTGGGGTCGGCCGGGGTGTCCGGCGGGCCCGCGGCGGGGGTCAGGGACAGTCGGGCGCGCCGGCCGAGCAGGGTGACGGCCTCGGTGAGGGGACGTGCGCCGAGGTGCGCGGCGACCGCGTGGACGAGGCGCAGCAGCTCGGCGGCCCGGTCGCGTTCGTCGTCACCGCCGACGGAGAGAAGGGCCTCGGCCAGGCGGTGCCGGGTGCGGGCGAGGTCGTAGGGCCGTTCCAGACACTCGAAGGCGGCGACCACCTCGGCCCAGTCCTCCGGGTCGGTCCGGCCCTCGGCGCGCAGGAGCTCTGCGCGGACCCAGCGTTCGTGGGCCTGCCAGACGGGCGCGATCGTGGCGAGCCTCCTGGCGGCCGCCCGGATGCGGTCGAGGAGGTCGGCGCGGCCGGGGTCGGCGGCGGGGGTCGCGCGGGCGTCGCCCTCGGCGGAGGCCGCGGCGAGCAGCAGGGGCCAGGCGTAGCGCTGGGTGCCGGGCCGGAAGTCGCGGTCGTGGGCGCGGGCGAGGTGGGCGCGGGCGTCCAGGGGGCGGCCCTGGGCCGCGGCGAGTCCGATGGCTAGGCGGGCGAGGGGGAGGTGGTTCTGCGGGGCGTGTTCGTGGGAGCCGAAAAAGCCCTGTGCCGCGACCAGTTGACGGTCGGCCTCGGCGAGGTCGCCGCGGGCGAGGGCGAGTTCGGCGAGGAGGGTGGCGTGGAAGCCTCGGACCGCCACGCCCTGGCCCACCCTTCCGGCGGCGGCGCAGGCCCGGTCGGCCTCGTCCCAGCGGCCCAGGGAGAGGAGGGATTCGGCGAGGTTGCCCCACACCCATGCCTCGGCGTCGGGCGGTCCGTGCCGCTTGGCGAAGGCGAGGCCCTCCTCAAGGATCGGCACGGCCTCCCGGGAGCGGCCGATCCCCTCCAGTTCGGAGGGGAGGTTGACGTACGCGTTCAGCGCGACGGAGGGAGTGTCCTCGGCGAGCGCCTGTTCCCTGACCTCGTGCAGCTCCGCGAGGCCGGCCTCGATGTGGCCGGCGTCGACCATGAGGACGCCGAGGACCTGGCGGGCGTCGAGCTCGGTCTCGCGGGCGCCGACCAGGCGGGCGTACTCCACGGCCCGCTCGGCGGCTCCATAGGCCTCGGGTCCCGGGACGTGCACCAAGGACCAGCAGGCGATGTGGGTGAGCAGTTCGGCGTGCACCTCGTTGGGCGGCAGACCGCGCAACAGGTCCTCGGCCCTGGCCAGTTCCTCGCGACCGCCACCGCGGCCCAGGGAGTGCGTCAGCCGGGAGCGCTGCACCCAGAACCAGGCGGAGCGCAGGGGGTCGTCCTCGTCCTCCAGCAGGCGCAGCGCCCGCTTGGTGATCTTCAGGGCGCGTTCGCGTTCCCCGCAGTAGCGGCCGGCGACGGCGGCCTCGGCCATCAGGTCGAGGTAGCGCAGCGGTGTGGTGGCCGGATCGCAGCCGCAGGGAGGATAGGCCTCCGTGTAGTCGACGGGGCGCAGGGCGGCCCGGATGTCCTCGGGGACCGTCTCCCACAGCTCCATCGCCCGTTCCAGAAGCCGCAGTTGCTCGCTGTAGGCGCGTCGGGAGCGGGCCTCGACGGAGGCGTCCAGGACGGCGGGGAGCGCCTTCGCCGGGTCGTGGGCGTGGTACCAGTAGCTGGCCAGCCGCATGACGCGTTCGTCGGCGGGGACGAGGGTCGGGTCGGCCTGGAGGGCCTCGGCGTAGCGGCGGTTGAGGCGGGCGCGTTCGCCGGGGAGCAGATCGTCGCTCACGGCCTCGCGGACCAGGGAGTGACGGAACCGGTAGCCGTCCCCGTCTGAGGTGGTGAGCAGGATGTTGGCGCCGACGGCGGCGCGCAGTGCCTCGATGAGGTCGTCCTCGGCGAGCCGGGCGACGGCGTCGAGCAGCCGGTACTCGACGGTGGAGCCGCCCTCGGCGATGATCCGGGCGACTTTCTGGGCGCTCTCGGGCAGCGCCTCTACGCGGACGAGCAGCAGGTCGCGCAGGGTGTCGGTGAGGCCGGTGCAGCAGCCTTCGTGTGCCGCCACGGCGAGTTCCTCGACGAAGAAGGCGTTGCCGTCGGAGCGTTCGAAGATGTCGTCGACCTGGACGGAGTCGGGTTCGGCGGCGAGGATGCCGGCGACCTGACGGCAGACCTCGTCACGGGTGAAGCGGGCGAGTTCGAGGCGCTGGACGGTACGCAGCCGGTCGAGTTCGGCGAGCAGGGGGCGCAGCGGATGGCGGCGGTGGATGTCGTCGGCGCGGTAGGTGGCGAGGACGACGAGGCGGCCGGTGCGCAGGGTGCGCAGCAGATAGGACAGCAGATGGCGGGTGGAGGCGTCGGCCCAGTGCAGGTCCTCCAGGGCGACCACGACCGTGCGCTCGGCGGCGACGCGTTCCAGGAGTCGGGCGGTGAGTTCGAAGAGGCGGGCCATGCCCTCCTCGTCGTGGCGTCGTCCGGGCGCCGTCTCGCGCAGTTCGGGCAGCAGCCGGGCGAGTTCCTCCTCCTGGCCGGCCGCGGCGGTGGCCAGTTCGTCCGGCAGGGCCCGGCGCAGTGCGCGCAGTGCGGTGGAGAACGGGGCGAACGGCAGTCCGTCGGCGCCGATCTCGACACAGCCGCCGAGCGCGACGACGGCGCCCCCGCGGTGGGCGGCAGCGGTGAACTCCTCGACGAGTCTGGTCTTGCCGACCCCGGCCTCGCCGCCGATGAGCAGCGCCTGTGGCTCTCCCGCGGCGGCGCGGGAGAGCGCGTCGTTCAGGGTGTGCAACTCGTCGGCGCGACCGACGAAGACGGGGCTGACGGACCTGGTCTCCACGGGGGCGAGCATCGCACGCGGGTGCGACGACAGCCCAGCGGATATCGCCGGGGCCCCGGCGGGAGGGCGGCCGACCCCCGTGCGGCCGCCCTCCCCCGCCCCCGCGTTCACGCCGGCCGGGCGAACCGGAGCCGATGGAGGAGATGGGTATGCGACTCGCTCCCGGCTCCGCCCTCCGCCCGCTCGGCGGCGCGTTCGGCGGCCTCGCGGCGGGCGGAGCGGCGGCCGCGGACCACCTCGCGGGCCAGTCGCTCGTGCTCGGCCCGGCGGCGCAGTTCGGCGGAACGGGCCTGCTGAAGCTCGTACTCGTACATGGTGTGTCCTCTGAGAGGTCGGTTGTTCCGGCTTCGCTTGTTGCGATGCCTCAACCTTCGTCTCCCAGGGGGGTCCGCCACATCGGGAGAGTTCCGCATCTTCGGCGGCGGACGGCGCCTTAGACGCGACTGAGGGGCCTTAGGACAACCGTGAGTGGCTCACGGTCGTCTAAGACCCCTCGTGACCTGCGGGGTACTCAGCTCGCGGACGGCAGTCCGAGCAGGGCGTCGGTGTACTTGAGCACGGCCAGCAGCAGGCCGATGACGCCGAGGGCGACGCCGGCCCAGGAGACGGACTTGATCCAGGGGGCCTGCGGCCTGCCGGGGGCGCCGAACGCGGGCCGGGCCAGGACGACCACACCGATGATCAGCGCGGCCAGCGCGAACACGCCGGCCCACAGCGCGGTGGTCTGCCAGGCGTCGCCGTAGACCTCCTTGATCTGGGTGGCCACACTGGCGCTCGACGAGGTCTGGAGCTGGCCGACCAGCGTCTCGCGGGCGGCGGCGACGGTGCCGATCCAGCCGCCGGTGAGCGACACGACGCCGAGCGCGGCGGAGACCACGGCGCCGGCGCCCTGGCCGACGCCGGTGGAACCCTCCGCCTTGTCGGCGCCCTCCTCGGCGAGGACCTCGTCACCGTCCTCGGTGTCGTCGGCGGTGGCGTCCTCGACGGCCTCCGCCTCGGTCGCTTCGTCCGGCGCCTCGGTCTTCGTGACGTCCACCTTCTCCTCGTCGCGCTTCGCCTCGGTGCCGGATTCCGTGCCGGCCTCGTCCACAGTCTTCGTTCCCATACCTCGCACCGTACGGACGCTCTCTGAGAGGTCCCTTAATGATCGTTGTGAGCGGCACGCGCGCGTGCGTCGCGCCACTCCTGGGCTAGCACGGACCACACCTCGAGGTCGTGCCGCACCCCACGATAGGGGTACGACTGCCGGCGGACGCCGTCGCGGGTCATTCCCAGCCGGCGGGCGACGTCCAGGCTGGGGGTGTTGCCCGCGGAGGCGACCCATTCGACCCGCTGGATCCCGCGCTGCTCCACCGCGAAGTCGATCAGCACCCGCATGGCCCGGGTGACCAGACCGCGCCCGGTACCGGCGGGTTCCAGCCAGCAGCCGACCTCGCAGTTCGCGTCCTCGGCGTCGAAGTTCAGGAAGAGCACACCGCCCACGAGCGTGCCGTCCAGCCACAGGCCGTGCAGCGAGCCGGTGTCGGCGGCACGCATGTCGGCGTACCTCTGGAGCGCCTCCCGCGCGGTGGCCACGTCGGTGGCCTTCGAGCCGAACGGGACGTACTGGTTGATGAACTCCCGGCCGCGCTCCAGATGCGCCAGGAACTCCTCGGCATGCCAGGGCTCCAGCGGGCGCAGTTCGGCCCCGTCGTCACCCAGCGATATCGCGTACATCCGGCCGCCGCTCCTTCTCCAGTGCCTCCACTACCTCGGTGAGCCTCTCATGGGCGGCACGGCACTCGGGCGGCTCGATGCTGATCCGCGGCAGGTGCCGGTCGAGCCGGCGGGGCAGCCACCAGTTGGCGCTGCCGAGCAGGTGCATGAGGGCGGGCACCAGCAGCGTCCGCAGAACGAAGGCGTCCAGGGCGACGGCGGCGGCGAGGGCGATGCCGAACATGGCGATCACCCGGTCGCCGCTGAGCACGAAGGCGAGGAAGACCGAGATCATGATGACCGCGGCGGAGTTGATCACCCGGCTGGTCTCCGCGAGGCCGACCCGGACGGCGCGTCGGTTGTCGCCGGTCTCCAGCCACTCCTCGTACATCCGGCTGACCAGGAAGACCTGGTAGTCCATGGAGAGGCCGAACAGCACGGACACCATGATCACGGGGAGGAAGGGCTCGATGGGCCCCGCGCGGCCGAGCCCCAGCAGCTCGCTGCCCCAGCCCCACTGGAACACGGCCACGACGATCCCGAAGGCGGCGGCGACGGCGGCCACGTTCATCACGGCGGCCTTGAGCGGTATCCCGACGGACCTGAACGCGAGCAGGAGCAGCAGACAGCCCAGGCCGATGACGACGCCGACGAACAGCGGGAGCTTGCCGACGATGACGTCCGCGAAGTCGTCGTAGCCGGCCGTCACCCCGCCGACGTGCACGTCGAGGGAGGTGCCGGCCTCGGCGCGGGGCAGCACCTCGGTGCGCAGCCGGGCGACGAGCTCGCTGGTGCGCTGCGACTGCGGGGCGGACTCGGGGACGACGGTGAGGTACGCGGTGCGGCCGCCGGAGTCGAAGGTCACCGGTGTCACCGAGGCCACGCCCTCGGTGCCGCGCAGGGCGGTGTCGAGGTTGTCGAGAGCGAGCCGGTCCTCGGCGCCCTCGACGCGGGTCACCAGGGTCAGCGGACCGTTCACACCGGCGCCGAAACCCTCGGCGAGGAGGTCGTAGGCCTGCCGGGTGGTGGCCGATTCGGGGGCGTTGCCCTGGTCGGAGGTGCCCAGGCGGAGGGAGAAGGTGGGCAGGGCGAGGACGGCGATGACGACGAGGGCGAACGCGCCGAGCAGCTTGGGACGGCGCTCCACGAACGCCGACCAGCGGGCGGCGAGCCCGGTCGGCAGCTCCGGCTGGGGTCCGTGTTCGGCGAGCCGGCGGCGTTCGCGGCGGCTGAGGGCGCGCATGCCGATGAAGGACAGCAGGGCGGGCAGCAGCGTCACGGAGGCGGCGACCGTCAGGACCACGGTCAGGGAGGCGGCGATCGCCACGCCGTTGAGGAAGCTCAGCCGCAGGATCAGCATGCCGAGCAGGGCTATGCACACCGTGGCGCCCGCGAAGACGACCGCGCGTCCGGTGGTGGCGACGGCGCTCGCGGCGGCCTCGGGGACCGTGAGCCCCCGCTTCAGGCCGCGCCGGTGTCTGGTCACGATGAACAGCGCGTAGTCGATGCCGACGCCGAGCCCGATGAGCAGGCCGAGCATGGGCGCGAAGTCGGCGACGGTCATGGCGTGTCCGAGCAGCACGATGCCCGCGTACGCGGTGCCGACGCCGACCAGGGCGGTGGCGATGGGCAGGGCGGAGGCGGCGAGCGAGCCGAAGGCGAGGAACAGCACGACCGCGGCGACGACCACGCCGGCGACCTCGGCGAGATGCCCGCCGGAGGACTCGGTGAGGCCGATCGCGCTGCCGCCCAGCTCCACCTGGAGTCCGTCGGTCTCGGCGGCTACGGCGGCTTCGACGACGGCCCGCGCCTCGGCCTCGTCGATGTCCTCGGCGCGGTCCTCGAAGGTGACGGTGGCGTACGCCGTGTGCCCGTCCTTGCTGATCCGCGCCTTGCCCTGGTCGTCGTAGGGGCCGGCGACGGAGGCCACGCCGGGCAGGTCGGCGATCTTCTCCAGCGCGCGGTTCATGGTCTGTTCGACGTCGGCGGCGCGGACGGAGCCCGAGGCGGTGTGCCAGACGACGGTGTCGCTGTCGCCGCCGAGGTCCGGGAAGCCCTCCGTGAGCAGCCGGGTGGCGCGGTCGGACTCGGTGCCGGGGACCTCGTAGTCGTTGGAGTACGCGGAGCCGACGGCGAGCGCGGCGGTCGCGGTGCCGCCGAGAGCGAGGAGCCAGATCAGCACCGCCATGAGGCGGTTGCGAACACACCAGCGTGCGAGGGCTGCCACTTGACGTGCTCCCGGAGGGTGAATTGTGGATCTTTGACCGGGAACCGTCGTGCCTGACCTGAACAGCCCGCAAAGAACGTATGAGCGATGTGGGGTCACTCTTGCAGGCGAAGGTGATCGTTTATCGCGTTCGTGGGGCTTTTCACAGGAGTGGGAGGCAGATCACAGGACAATAACGGCCACTGTGTCAGGCCTCGTCGGGCACGTGTCAGTCAGGTACGTGTCAGCCGGGCACGTGTCAGTCGGCCTGGTCGCCGATCGCCATCACCATCACCCCGGCGATCAGCAGCCACAGTGCGCGCCGAGTACGGCCGCGGGAGCCCAGGAGGGCGGCGAGGGCACAGACGGCGGCGCCCAGGGCGTAGGCCGCCGGGACGAAGGCAGGGGCGGAGCCGGTGAGGCGCAGGAGGGACGCGGCGAGTCCGGCGAGGGTGAGCAGCGCCCCGGTGCCGATCGCCGTCCAGCGAGCCCGCCGGGCGTCCTCGGTGCCGTGTTCCTCGTCCGTGTCGTCGTCCGCGTCGTCGTCCGTGTCGGCCGGTTCGGCCGCGTCGGCGGCTTCGGTCCTGCCGGTCGTTCCGGTCGTTTCGGCCTGCGGGCCGTCGTGTATGTCGTCCTGCGTGTCGGAGTCGGTTCGTGCCCTCATGGCGGGCGAGCGTAGCGCGTCGGGCTGAGAAGAGAGGCGCCCGGGGGGAATGCGCCGGTGCGGCGCACTCCCCCCGGGCGCGAGGAGAGCGGCGGGATCAGCCCTCGCTGACGCCCAGCTTCTCCAGGATCAGCTCCTTGACGCGGGCCGCGTCGGCCTGCCCGCGCGTGGCCTTCATCACCGCGCCGACCAGGGCGCCGGCCGCGGCCACCTTGCCGCCGCGGATCTTGTCGGCGACACCCGGGTTGCCGGCGATGGCCTCCTCGACGGCGGTGGTGAGCGCGCCCTCGTCGGAGACGACCTTCAGACCACGCTTGTCGACGACCTCGTCCGGGGTGCCTTCGCCCGCGAGAACGCCTTCGATGACCTGACGGGCCAGCTTGTCGTTCAGATCGCCCTTGCTCACCAGCTCGGTGACCCGGGCGACCTGCTCCGGCGTGATCGCCAGCTCGTCGAGCGAGACGCCCGACTCGTTGGCGCTGCGCGCCAGTTCGCCCATCCACCACTTGCGGGCGGAGGCTGCGTCGGCGCCGGCGTCGATGGAGGCGACGATCAGGTCCAGCGCGCCGGCGTTGAGGATCGACTGCATGTCAAAGGCCGAGATGCCCCACTCCGCCACGAGGCGGTTGCGGCGGGCCAGCGGCAGCTCCGGCAGACCGGCCCGGATCTCCTCGACCCACTCACGCGAGGGGGCCACCGGCACGAGGTCCGGCTCGGGGAAGTACCGGTAGTCCTCGGCCTCTTCCTTCACTCGGCCCGAGGTCGTGGACCCGGTGTCCTCGTGGAAGTGGCGGGTCTCCTGGATGATCGTGCCGCCGGAGTTCAGCACCGCGGCGTGGCGCTGGATCTCGAAGCGGGCGGCACGCTCCACGGAGCGCAGCGAGTTGACGTTCTTGGTCTCGCTCCGCGTGCCGAACTTCTCGCGGCCGTGCGGGCGCAGCGACAGGTTCACGTCGCAGCGCATCTGCCCCTGCTCCATGCGGGCTTCCGAGACGCCGAGCGCCTTGATGAGCTCGCGCAGCTCGGCGACGTACGCCTTGGCGACCTCGGGAGCGCGCTCGCCCGCTCCCTCGATCGGCTTGGTGACGATCTCGATGAGCGGGATGCCGGCGCGGTTGTAGTCCAGCAGGGAGTGGGACGCGCCGTGGATCCGGCCGGTGGCACCGCCGACGTGCAGCGACTTGCCGGTGTCCTCCTCCATGTGGGCGCGCTCGATCTGCACCCGGAAGGTCTCGCCGTCCTCCAGCTGTACGTCGAGGTAGCCGTCGAAGGCGATCGGCTCGTCGTACTGGGAGGTCTGGAAGTTCTTCGGCATGTCCGGATAGAAGTAGTTCTTCCGCGCGAAGCGGCACCACTCGGCGATCTCGCAGTTCAGCGCGAGACCGATCTTGATCGCGGACTCGATGCCGATCGCGTTGACGACCGGAAGCGCGCCGGGCATGCCGAGGCAGGTGGGGCACGTCTGCGAGTTGGGCTCGGCGCCCAGCTCGGTCGAGCACCCGCAGAACATCTTCGTCTTGGTGCCGAGTTCGACATGGACCTCGAGGCCCATGACGGGGTCGTACGACGCCAGCGCGTCCTCGTACGACACCAGGTCGGTCGTGGTGGTCACGGTGAAACTTCCCTCTCAGCCCAGCAGGACGTCGTCGTCGCCCAGCCGCTTCAGCTCGCGGTAGAGGATGGCGAGGCCGGTGACGATGGCGACGGCGGACACGGTGGCGTCGATCAGGACCAGGGTGTCCTTCTCGGCGCGGGCCTTCTTCAGCCGCTTGGCGACGCCGAACGCGCCGAACGCGGTCCCGGCGATGGACAGGTACGTACCGGACTTGGACTTCTTGAAGCCCTTGGCCTTGTTCAGTGCGCTCACAGCGACGGAGCCTCCTCGAGAAGCGGGTGACCCCACCTTTCCACGAAGGCGGCCTCGACGGCGGCGCCGACCTTGTACAGCCGGTCGTCCTTCAGCGCCGGGGCGATGATCTGGAGACCGACCGGGAGGTTGTCCTCCGGGGCGAGACCGCAGGGCAGCGACATGGCCGAGTTGCCCGCGAGGTTCGTCGGGATGGTGCACAGGTCGGCCAGGTACATCGCCATCGGGTCGTCGGCGCGCTCGCCGATCGCGAAGGCGGTGGTCGGCGTCGTGGGCGACACGATCACGTCGACCTGCTCGAAGGCCTTCTCGAAGTCCCGCGTGATGAGCGTGCGGACCTTCTGGGCCGAGCCGTAGTACGCGTCGTAGTAGCCGGAGCTCAGGGCGTACGTGCCGAGCATGATGCGGCGCTTGACCTCGGGGCCGAAGCCCGCCTCACGGGTGAGGGAGGTGACCTCCTCCGCCGAGTGGCTGCCGTCGTCGCCGGTCCGCAGGCCGTAGCGCAGGCCGTCGAAGCGGGCGAGGTTGGACGAGCACTCGGACGGCGCGATCAGGTAGTACGCCGACAGGGCGAGGTCGAAGGACGGGCAGTCCAGCTCGACGATCTCTGCGCCCAGCTCCTTCAGCAGCGCGACGGACTCGTCGAACCGCTGGATGACGCCGGCCTGGTAGCCCTCGCCGCGGAACTGCTTCACGACACCGACGCGCATGCCTTCGACGCTGCCGTTGCGGGCGGCCTCGACGACCGGCGGGACGGGCGCGTCGATGGACGTGGAGTCCAGCGGGTCGTGCCCGGCGATGACCTCGTGCAGCAGCGCCGCGTCCAGGACCGTACGGGCGCAGGGGCCGCCCTGGTCGAGGGAGGACGAGAAGGCGACCATGCCGTACCGCGAGACCGCGCCGTACGTGGGCTTCACGCCGACCGTGCCGGTGACGGCGGCCGGCTGGCGGATGGAACCACCGGTGTCGGTGCCGATGGCCAGGGGCGCCTGGAAGGACGCGAGCGCGGCGGAGGAACCGCCGCCGGAGCCGCCGGGGATCTTGGTGAGGTCCCAGGGGTTGCCGGTCGGCCCGTAGGCGCTGTTCTCGGTGCTCGACCCCATGGCGAACTCGTCCATGTTGGTCTTGCCGAGGATGACGACGTCGGCGGCCTTCAGCCGCTTGGTGAGCGTCGCGTCGTACGGCGGGATCCAGCCCTCGAGGATCTTCGAACCGACGGTCGTCGGGATGCCCTCGGTGGTGAAGATGTCCTTGAGCGCGAGCGGGACGCCGGCCAGCGGGCCGAGCTTCTCGCCCCGCTCCCGCTTCTCGTCGACGGCGCGGGCCTGGGCCAGCGCGCCCGCACGGGCGACGTGCAGGAAGGCGTGGACCTTCTCGTCGACGGCCTCGATGCGCGCCAGGTGTGCCTCGGCGACCTGGACGGCCGTGAGCTCGCCGGAGGCGATCTTCGCGGCGGTCTCGGCGGCCGTGAGCTTGATGATGTTGACGTTGTCCGTCATGGCGGTTTAGTCCTCCCCCAGGATCTGCGGCACCTTGAAACGCTGCTGCTCCTGGGCCGGGGCGCCGGAGAGCGCCTGCTCGGGGGTGAGCGACGGACGGACCTCGTCCGCCCGCATGACGTTCGTCAGCGGGAGCGGGTGCGAGGTCGGCGGTACGTCTTGGTCGGCGACCTCGCTGACGCGGGCGACCGCGCCGATGATGTCGTCCAGCTGTCCCGCGAAGTGTTCGAGCTCTTCGGGCTTCAGCTCCAGACGCGCCAGCCGGGCGAGGTGGGCGACCTCCTCGCGCGTGATGCCAGGCATGCAGCGTTCCTCTGGGGTGGAGTGAGTGTGTGGTTTGGGCCCAATCCTAGGGTGCGGGGCGGCCTACCCGTGAAACGCGCTGCATCGGCGGGCGGGCTACTCGTCGGACGCCGCCGCCGGGAGGGCCGCCGCGGGGCGCTGCCAGCCCCGTGAGCCGCGGGCCCGCAGCCATGCCGTCGTCTCCTCCGGGGGCATCGCCGCGGCCACCAGCCAGCCCTGGACCGCGTCGCAGCCCAGGTCGCGCAGACGCTCCCAGGTCTCGTCGTCCTCGACGCCCTCGGCCACCACCAGCAGCCCCAGCGAATGTGCGAGGTCGACCGTGCAGCGCACGATCTCGGCGTCCTCGTTGTCGACGGCCAGCCGGGCCACGAAGGAGCGGTCGATCTTCAGCTCGCTCACGGGGAGCCGGCGCAGGTGCACCAGGGAGGAGTAACCCGTTCCGAAGTCGTCCAGCGACATCTTCACGCCGTGCCCGGTCAGCCCGTTGAGGGTGTCTGCGGCGCGCTGCGGGTCCTCCAGCAGGACGTGTTCCGTTATCTCCAGTTGGAGCGCTCCCGCGGGCACTCCGTGCCGGGCCAGCCGGGCCGCGACGGAGCCGGCGAAGCCCGGCGTGTGCACGTCGCGGGGGGAGACGTTGACCGCGACCGGCACGTACAGCCCCTGGGCCCGCCACCGCGCGACCTGGCCGAGCGCCCTCTCCAGCACGTACTCCGTCAGATGGGGCATCAGCCCGGACGACTCGGCGATCGCTATGAATTCGTCCGGCGGTACCTTCCCGCGCTCCGGGTGCACCCAGCGGACCAGCGCCTCCAGCCCCGCCACCTGCCCGTCGAAGCGGACCTTCGGCTGGTAGTGCAGCTCGACCTCGTGCGCGTCGAGCGCGCGCCGCAGGTCGCCCAGCAGTCCGAGCCGGTCGGGAGTGTTGGAGTCGCGCTTGGACTCGTACACCTCCACGCCCGTACGGTCCCGCTTGGCCTGGTACATCGCCACGTCGGCCCGGCGCAGCATGCCCTCCGCGTCGAGGGCGTGGTCGGGGAAGACGGCGACGCCGGCGCTGGCCTCCAGGACGAGGGTGAGCCCGTCGAGGTCGAGCGGCGAGCTGAGGTCGGAGACCAGCCCGCGGGCGATCCGCGACGCCGACGTCGTGGAGTCGGCGACGGGCAGTAAGACGGCGAACTCGTCCCCGCCGAGCCGCGCGACCTCCGCCCCGCGCGGCAGGGCGAGCTTCAGCCGCTCGGCTATCTGGAGCAGCAGCCGGTCACCGGCGAGGTGACCGAGGGTGTCGTTGACCGAGCGGAAGCGGTCGAGGTCGATCAGCATCAGGGCGGCCCGGGCGCCGATGCGCTCCGCGTCGTCCAGGGCGGTCCAGATGCGCTCCAGCAGCCACTGGCGGTTGGGCAGCCCGGTCAGCGGGTCGCGCAGCTGCTCCTCGGCGCGGGCGCGGGCCATCCACAGGGTGGAGTCGAGGGCGATGAGCGGGATGGCGAACAGCGGCAGCAGGATCGGCTTGGCCACGGCCACCACGCAGATCAGCGGCGCGATGCCCAGCAGGGCGACCGCGACCAGGCCCTGTCTGACCAGGGCCGTGCGGGCGACGGTGGGCAGTCCGCCGGAGCGCGGGGCGTGCAGATACCAGAGCAGGACACGGGTGACCGCGAGGTAGGCGGCGGCCACCAGGACCACCTGGGGGCCGGTGTAGACCGTCCAGCTGTCGGGGGTCCAGGGCCGCTCCACGGACGGTATCCGTCCGCAGGCGGCCAGCAGCAGCGCGCCCGCGCCGATGCCGAGGATGTCCACCGCGCCGTGCAGGACGCCCTGCCGCCAGCGGTGGCGCCGGGCTATGCCGACCAGGACGACGACGGTGAGGCTGACCAGACCGGCCGGCACCCAGCCGTACAGCAGCAGGACGGCGAGGGTGAGCGCGGCGCCGGAGCCGGTGCCGCCCCACCAGCGGGCGCGGCCGAGCAGGACCAGATGGCCGACGATGACGCCGGCCAGCACGGCCAGGGCCCAGCCGGCCGTGCCGGACGGGAAGAGCGCGTGGTGGCCGGTGAAGGCGCGGTAGAAGCCGGCGCCGAGGGCGAAGGCGGCCGCGGAGATGACCGAGGCGGGCAGCGCGGGCCAGGACAGGTGCCGGTCGGCCTCGGTGTCGGGCATCCCGGGATGCGGGGCGGAGGCGACGCGGAGGTCCGGAGCGGCATGCGGCGTCAGGTACGGCGCGGTGTGCGGCACATAGGCCTCCGCGCCCGGAGGTCGCCCGGAGCGCGCCGTCCACCAGCTCCCCCACCAGACGCCGGCGACCCGGCGTCGGCGCAGCCGTTCGTCCGGGGCGGCGCTCTCGGTCGGTTCCATTCCCGTCCCTCTCACAGCCGGCGGTGCCCACGCCACGCGGCCCGTTGCCCGACGACCCCGGGCGGCACCACGTTGGAGAACCCTTCCCCCTGCTCACCAGGAGCACGGGGATGCCCCGACCGCAGCTGGGCACGGCAGGCGCACGTCTCAACAGTAGGCCGCAGAAGGCTTCCACGGGCAGCGGTCGTCGACGGTTGCCCGAATGCGCCCCGGCCACCCGTATGCATCTGGTATGCGCCGATCGGGTGACCTTCAACCGCCACTCGTCGCTACTCCTCGGTCGGAAGGGCCACTTCGGCCGCGGCCTCGGGTCCCTGTTCCAGCAGGACGGTGAAGCCGTCCTCGTTCAGAACCGGCACCTTCAGCTGCATCGCCTTGTCGTACTTCGATCCCGGATTGTCACCCACAACGACGAAAGATGTCTTCTTCGAAACCGAACCGGTCACTTTCGCCCCTTGGCTCTGGAGGGCGTCCTTGGCGCCGTCCCGGGTGAAGTGCTCGAGGGTGCCGGTGACGACGAGCGTCAGCCCTTCGAGGGGACGCGGTCCTTCGTCCTCTCCGGAGCCCTCCTCCTCCATCCGGACGCCGGCGGCCCGCCACTTGCGGAGGATCTCCTGGTGCCATTCCTCGGCGAACCACTCCTTGAGGGAGGCCGCGATGATGGCGCCCACCCCGTCGGTGGCCGCCAGCTCCTCCTCCGACGCCTGCTCGATCCGCTCGATCGAGCGGAACTCGCGGGCCAGCGCCTCGGCCGCGACCGGTCCGACGTGACGGATCGACAGACCGGTGAGGATGCGCGCCAGCGGGCGTTCCTTGGCGGCGGCGATGTTCTCCAGCATGGCGAGCGCGTTCTTCTTCGGCTCGCCCTGCTGGTTGGCGAAGACCGTGGCGATCTTCTCCTCGCCCGTCTTCGGGTCCCGCTTGGGCAGCCCGCTGTCCTGGTCGAGGACGTACGCCTTGGTGGGCAGCAGCCGGTCGATGGTGAGGTCGAAGAGGTCGCCCTCGTCCCGCAGCGGCGGGTCGGCCGGCTCCAGCGGGTCGGTGAGGGCGGCCGCGGCGACGTAACCGAACTGCTCGATGTCCAGCGCCCTGCGGCCGGCCAGGTAGAACACCCGCTCACGCAACTGGGCGGGGCAGGAGCGGGCGTTGGGACACCGCAGGTCGATGTCGCCCTCCTTCATCGGCCGCAGCGCCGACCCGCACTCCGGGCACTCGGCCGGCATCACGAACTCGCGCTCGCTGCCGTCGCGCAGGTCGGCGACCGGGCCGAGGATCTCCGGGATCACGTCACCGGCCTTGCGCAGCACCACGGTGTCGCCGATCAACACGCCCTTGGCCTTGACGACCTCCTGGTTGTGCAGGGTGGCGAACTCGACCTCGGAGCCCGCCACCGTGACCGGCTCGACCTGGGCGTACGGCGTCACGCGGCCGGTACGGCCGACACCCACGCGGATGTTGACGAGCTTGGTGTTGACCTCCTCCGGCGCGTACTTGTAGGCGATCGCCCACCGGGGGGCACGGGCCGTGGAACCGAGCCGCCCCTGGAGGCGGATCTCGTCGAGCTTGACGACCACGCCGTCGATCTCGTGCTCCACCGAGTGCCGGTTCTCGCCGTAGTACGCGATGAACGCCCGCACGCCGTCGAGGTCGCCGACCACCTTGTTGTGCGGGGAGGTGGGCAGGCCCCAGGTCCTGAGGAGGTCGTAGGCCTCGGAGAGGCGGGTGAGACCCTCGTAGCCCTCCAGGGCGCCGATGCCGTGCACGACCATGTACAGCGGGCGGGAGGCGGTGACCCGCGGGTCCTTCTGACGCAGTGAACCGGCAGCCGCGTTGCGCGGGTTGGCGAAGGGCTTGTCGCCCGCCTCGACCAGACGGGCGTTCAGCTCCTCGAACTTCTCCATCGGGAAGTAGACCTCGCCCCGGATCTCCACCAGGGACGGGACCCCGTCACCGGTGAGGCGGTCGGGGATCTCCGCGATGGTGCGCACGTTGGGCGTGATGTCCTCGCCCGTGCGGCCGTCGCCACGGGTCGCCGCGCGCGTGAGACGGCCGTTCTCGTAGGTGAGGTTGACGGCGAGGCCGTCGACCTTGAGCTCGCACAGGAAGTGGTACGCGGAGCTGCCCACGTCCTTGTGGACGCGCTCGGCCCACGCGGCGAGCTCCAGGTCGTCGAAGGCGTTGTCGAGCGAGAGCATCCGCTCGCGGTGCTGGAGCGCCGTGAACTCCGTCGCGTACGCGCCCGCGACCTTCTGGGTCGGCGAGTCGGGCGTCCGCAGCTCGGCGTACTCCTCCTCCAGTGCCTCCAGGGCGCGCAGGAGCCGGTCGAACTCCGCGTCGCTGATGACGGGAGCGTCCTTCACGTAGTACCGGAAGCGGTGCTCCTCGATCTGCTCAGCCAGCTGCGCGTGCTTCTCCCGTGCCTCGCTGGGCACCGTCGTCTCCGCTTGCCTGTCGCCGGCCACCGTGTCGTCCTCCCGTTACTCTGGGTTGTCCGCGAGAGATCTCGCCGCCCGGGCGCAGTGGGCGAGGGCCTGGCGCGCGTACGCGGGAGAAGCTCCCGCGAGGCCGCACGACGGCGTGAGCGTGACCGCCTCGGTGAGCAGCCCCGGTTGCAGTCCCAGCCTGCGCCACAGCGTCCTGACACCCATGACGCTACCGGCAGGGTCCGACAATGGGGCGTCCACGCCCGGCACGACACCGGCGAACAGCCGGGTACCGCCTTCCACCGCCTCGCCGATCGTGTCGTCGTCACGCTCGGTGAGCAGCGAGAAGTCGAACGAGACCGCCGCCGCGCCGGCCCGGCGCAGCAGGGCGAACGGGACGTCGGGGGCGCAGGAGTGGACCACGACGGGGCCGTCGCCGTGCACCCCGACGACCTCCCGAAGCGTGGCCTCCACGACCTGCCGGTCGACGGCGCGGTGGGTGTGGTAGCCGCTGGCGGTCTTCACCTCGCCGCGCAGGACGGCGGTGAGGGAGGGTTCGTCGAGCTGGAGCACGAGCCGCGCACCGGGCAGGCGGCGGCGCACCTCGTCGAGATGGAGGCGCAGCCCCTCGGCGAGGGAGCCGGCGAGGTCGCGGCGGGCACCGTGGTCGGAGAGCACCGACTGGCCGTTCTTCAGCTCCAGCGCGGCGGCGAGGGTCCAGGGCCCGACGGCCTGCACCTTCACCTGGCCCTCGTAGCCCTGCGTGAACTCCTCCAGCGCGTCGAGGTCCTCCCCCAGCCAGGACCGGGCCCGCTTGGTGTCGCGGCCCGGCCGGTCGCCGATCCGCCAGCCGCTGGGCTCCACGCGCGCGAACAGCTCGACGAGCATCCCCGCGGTGCGGCCGATCATGTCGGCGCCCGGGCCGCGGGCCGGCAGCTCGGCGAGAAACGGGAAGTCCTCGAAGGACCCGGTGGCGGCCTTGGCGGCCTCGCGGGCGTCACCGCCGGGCAGGGAACCGACGCCGGTGGCGGGGCCGAAACTGAAGTGTGCGTTCACGGGGTGAAGCCTACGTAGGCGCGGGAGCGCGCCTCGCCCCCGCGGGCGGCCTCACCGCCCCGGCCGCACCGTCAGGTCGTTGACCTCCGCGTCCCGGGGCAGGTCGACGGCCATCAGGATCGTCGTCGCGACCGACTCGGGGTCGATCCACTCCCCCGGGTCGTACTCCTTGCCCTCCTGCTGGTGGACCTTGGCCTGCATGGGGCTGGCGGTGCGGCCGGGGTAGACGGAGGTGACGCGGACGCCGTTGTCGTGCTCCTCGGCGCGCAGGGCGTCCGCCAGCGCCTTCAGGCCGTGCTTGGAGGCGGCGTACGCGGACCAGTCGGCACTCGCCCGCAGACCCGCTCCGGAGTTCACGAACACCACGTGTCCCCGGGTGGCCCGGAGTTGGGGCAGGAGGTGGCGGGTCAGCTCGGCCGGGGCGATCAGGTTGACGTCGAGCTGGTGGCGCCAGGACTTCGGGGTCAGGTCGCCGACCGGCCCCAGGTCGACCACGCCGGCGATGTGGAGCAGGGAGTCCACCCGGTCGGGAAGCGTCTGGTGGGAGAAGGCCCAGCTCAGCTTGGCGGGCTCGGCCAGGTCGCCGACCAGGGTCCGGGCCCCGGGAAACTCCGCCGCCAGCTCCTTCGCGCGGCCCGCGTCGCGCGCGTGCAGCACGAGTTCGTCCCCGCGCGCGTGCAGGCGGCGGGCGACGGCCGCGCCGATGCCGGAACCGGCTCCGGTGATCACATGAGTAGCCATGCCCGCCATGCTCGCATCACCGAGGAGTCACGCGATGCCCTGGCTCTCTTCGAGGTAGGCCAGCGCCCCGACCGGATCCTCCGCGAAGAACACCAGGTCGGTGAGGGGGCGGGGCAGGAGACCCTCGTCCTCCATGCGCCGGAACTGCTCCTTGAGGCCGTCGTAGAAACCCGCGGTGTTGAGCAGCACCACCGGCTTGTCGGTGTGCCCGTGCTTCTTCAGTTCGAGGATCTCGGTCGCCTCGTCCAGCGTGCCGGTCCCGCCGACCATGATCACGACGGCCTCGGACTTCTCCAGGAGGAGCCGCTTGCGCTCGGCGAGATCCCGCGCGACGACCATCTCGTCGGCCCCGGCCCGCGCCTTGGCCGCGAGGAAGCCCACCGAGACCCCGCACAGCCGGCCGCCCGCCTCCTGCACACCGTCCGCGACCACCTTCATCAGGCCGGTGTCGGAGCCGCCCCACACGAGGGTGTGGCCGCCCTTGCCGAGGAGTTCGGCGAACTCGCGCGCGGGGCGGGTGTAACGGTCGTCGAGGTCGGCGGCTGAGAGGAAGACACAGATACGCATGTGGTCACCGTACGCGGGAAGAACCGGAGGCCCGCGGGCGCTGTTCCGGCATGACCCGAGGACACACGATCACGATCGAGCGGGGCGACCGGCACATCAGGGTCGTCCACGAGGGCCACGTGCTGGCCGAGACCGACCGGGCGCTCGCCCTGCGCGAGACCGGCTGTCCGGTGCGGTACTACATCCCCGCCGAGGACGTCCGGCTCGACCTGCTGACCCCCTCCGACACCCACACATACTGCCCGTTCAAGGGAACGGCGTCCTACTGGTCGCTGCCGGACGCGGCGGACCTCGTCTGGGCGTACCCGGATCCCAAGCCCGATGTCGCCGAGATCAAGAACCACCTGTGCTTCTACGAAGTGGAGGTCTCGGAGGCGGAAGTGCCGCAAGCGGAGGTGTCGTAGGCCGATGACCGCCGTGCCGTGCGGCAGTCTGCATGAGCATGGACAAGAAGACCATTTCGCGCGACGGCACCGAACTCGCGTACACACGCGCCGGCGAGGGGCCCGCGGTCATCCTGGTGAGCGGGGCGATGTCCACGGGCGGCACCATGGCGCCCCTGGCCGGCCTGCTCGCGGACCGCTGCACGGTCCTCCGGTACGACCGCCGGGGCCGTGGCGAGAGCGGCGACACGGCGCCGTACGCGGTGGAACGCGAGGTCGAGGACCTGGCGGCCCTCATCGATGCGGCGGGCGGCGAGGCGGCGCTGTACGGCATCTCCTCGGGCGGCGCGCTGGTGCTGGAGGCGGCCGCCGCCGGGCTGCCGGTGCGGCGGGTGGCCGTGTACGAGACGCCGTACGCCGTGGACGAGGAGGGCGCACAGCGACGCGCCGCCTACACGGCGGACCTCACCGAGGCGCTCGCGCAGGGGCGGCGCGGGGACGCCGTCGAGCTGTTCCTGCGGCTGACCGGGCTGGCCGAGGAGATGATCCGGGGCGCCCGTCAGGCACCGATGTGGGAGGGGATGGAGGCCATCGCGCCGACCCTCGCCTACGACGACGCCGTCCTGGGCGGCGGTGCGCCGCCCCGGGAGCGGCTGGCCGCGGTCGGCGTCCCGGTCCTCGCCGTGGCGGGCGAGGCCAGTCCGCCGTGGCTGCGCGAGGCCACGCGCGCCGTCGCGGACGCGGTCGCGGACGGCACGTACCGCGAGCTCGAGGGCCAGACCCACATGGTGGACCCGAACGTCCTCGCGCCGGTGCTGGCGGAGTTCCTCGGGTCGCGCGGCTGACGGTCAGGCCACCCCGGCCGTCGCCCTCACCGTGGAAGCGATCGTCGCCGAGCCCACCACGCGCGTGTCGTCGTACAGCACGATCGCCTGGCCGGGGGCCACGCCCCGGACGGGCTCCGTGAAGGTGACCTCGAGGGAGCCGTCGACGAGTTCGGCCCGCACCTCGGTCTCGCCGCCGTGGGCGCGCAGCTGGGCGGTGTAGGTGCCGGGGCCGGTCGGGGCGGCGCCGCACCAGCGAGGCCTGATCGCGGTCAGGGCGGCGACGTCCAGGGAGGCGGCCGGGCCGACCGTCACCGTGTTGTTCACCGGGGAGATGTCGAGGACGTAGCGCGGCTTGCCGTCGGCGGCCGGGGTGCCGATGCGCAGGCCCTTGCGCTGGCCGATGGTGAAGCCGTACGCGCCCTCGTGGGTGCCGACCTTGGCGCCGGACTCGTCGACGATGTCTCCCTCGGCCCTGCCCAGCCGGTTCGCGAGGAAGCCCTGGGTGTCGCCGTCGGCGATGAAGCAGATGTCGTGGGAGTCGGGCTTCTTGGCGACCGCCAGGCCCCGGCGCTCGGCCTCCGCGCGGATCTCGTCCTTCGTGGTCACCGTGTCGCCGAGGGGGAAGAGCGCGTGGGCGAGCTGCCGGTCGTCGAGGACGCCGAGGACGTAGGACTGGTCCTTGGCCATGTCGGAGGCGCGGTGCAGCTCGCGCGTGCCGTCCTCGTTGACGAGGACCTTCGCGTAGTGGCCGGTGCACACCGCGTCGAAGCCCAGCGCCAGCGCCTTGTCCAGCAGCGCGGCGAACTTGATCTTCTCGTTGCAGCGCAGACACGGGTTGGGCGTGCGGCCGGCCTCGTACTCGGCGACGAAGTCGTCGACGACGTCCTCGCGGAAGCGGTCGGCGAGGTCCCAGACGTAGAACGGGATGCCGATGACGTCGGCCGCGCGGCGGGCGTCGCGGGAGTCCTCGATGGTGCAACAGCCTCGCGCGCCGGTGCGGAACGACTGCGGGTTCGCGGAGAGGGCGAGGTGGACGCCGGTCACGTCGTGGCCGGCTTCGGCCGCGCGGGCGGCGGCGACGGCGGAGTCGACCCCGCCGGACATGGCGGCGAGTACGCGAAGGGGGCGGGAGCGCTGCGAGGTCTCAGTCATAACCCTTCCAGGGTACGGGTCCTCGGGAACCGGAGCCCGCGAGTATCCGTTGACGATCACAAGGGGCGAGGAAGGGCACGGACATGGGGGACGGGAAGAGCGACTCCGACCGGCGGATCGGGCGGCGCGCCCTGCTGATCGGCGGGGCGGCGGCCGCCGTCGGCACGGGCGTGCTGGCGCGCGAGGAGCTGGCGCGGCTGTACTGGCGGCTGCCGGGCGTGCGCAGGCAGCGGGTGGAAGGCGCCGTGGACTTCCGGGGCGCCCGGTGGGTGGCGGCGTCGGAGGCGAACTTCCGCTGGGCGGACCGGCCGGACGACTACGGGATCGACATGGTCGTCGTCCATGTCACGCAGGGCGACCTCGACAGCGCGGTGAAGGCGTTCGAGGACCCGGGGCACAAGGCGGCCGCGCACTACATCGTCGGCAAGGACGGGCACGTCACGCAGATGATCCGAGAGCTGGACGTGGCGTACCACGCGGGCAACCGCGCGTACAACGAGCGCAGTGTCGGCATCGAGCACGAGGGCTTCGTGGACCGGCCGAAGGACTTCACCGACGCGATGTACGCCGCCTCCGCCCGGCTGACCGCCGCGATCTGCCGGCGGTACGACATAGCCGTCGACCGCGAGCACATCATCGGGCATGTGGAGGTGCCGGGCACGGATCACACCGACCCGGGCGAGCACTGGGACTGGGATCGGTATCTGCGGCTCGTGCGGGAGGCGCAGGCCACGGCCGCCTGAGCACAGGCAATGTGATGCAGGTCACATGTACTCAAAATCGTGAACAATTGATGAGAGCCGGCCGTCCGATGTGTCCCACGCCCCGAACATGACCTGCGTTCCACCAACTTGGCTTTTCTTCAATGGAGTTGGGGAACACGGTGGCCACACAGCCTCCTCGGCTCACTCCTAACTTCGACCCAGTCTTCACATAGGCCTTAGCCCAAAGCTCCACGGCCATGACCCACACCACAGATCCCGCCTCCGGCGCGGGACGGCAGAGCAAGGGCGCCCACGCCCGGAGCGACCGGGGCGCCAAGGACGAGCGCCACACGAAGAGCAGCGAGACCAAGGGCGGGCACGGCAAGGGCCTGCACCGGCGGAAGTTCCTCGGCGGCATGGCGGGGGCGGCCGGGCTGGCCGCCGTCGGGACCGCCGGGGTCACCTTCTCCCTGCTGACGGGCGGCAACAGCAACAAGGCGTCCGCCGCCGACGCCACCGGCACCCTCACGATCCCCGACCTGCTGGAGGCCACCACCTCCGACGGCACCACCACCTACACCCTGACCGCGAAGACCGGCACCGGCGAGGTGCTCAGCGGCGTCACCAGCACCACGGCCGGCTACAACGGTTCGTACCTCGGCCCGACCATGAAGTGGACCAAGGGCGACACGGTCCTGATGAACTTCACCAACACCCTGGGCGCGGACACCTCGGTCCACTTCCACGGCGCCCACATCCCGCCCAAGATGGACGGCGGCCCGCAGAACGCCTTCGCGGACGGCGTGACCTGGTCGCCCACCTTCGAGGTGCTCGACGAGGCCAAGACGCTCTGGTACCACCCGCACGCCCTGGGCACCACGGCCGAGCAGGTCGTCCACGGTCTGGCCGGCATGATCATCGTGGAGGACGACTCGGACGTCTCGGCCGCGCTGCCGAGCGAGTACGGCGTCGACGACATCCCGATCATCCTCCAGTGTCTGGCGGTCGACAGCGCCGGCGACATCAAGTACGAGGCGGCCGGCTATCGCAGCTCCGGCGTCAGCTTCCCGGTACTGGTCAACGGCACCAACGTCGACTCGACCACCCTCGGCTTCACCGCGACCAAGAAGCGCACCCGCTTCCGGGTCCTGAACGCCTCCCCCGCCGACATCATGACCGTCCAGCGCGGCGACGGCGGGACGCTCACCCAGATCGCCACCGACCAGGGCTATCTCACCGAGCCCACCGAGGTGACCACGATCCGGCTGGTGGCCGGCGCCCGCGCCGAGTTCGTCCTCGACCTCGAGGACGCGGTCACGCTCCAGGCCGTCGTCACCACCGGCTGGATCCGCGGCGGCAGCGGCACCTACGACTTCCTGACCGTGACCCCCGACGCCACCGACACCCCGGCCGCCCTGCCGAGCACGCTCAACACCATCACCCGGTACGACACGAGCGACTTCACCGCGCGGACCATCACCCTCGGTCAGGGCACCGGCGGGACCATGTCGATCAACGGCTCGGTGGGCACCACCATGGCCGGGATGGCGATGATCAGCACGACGCTGAACGCCGAGGAGGTCTGGACGATCACGAACAGCACGCAGCTCGAGCACTCGTTCCATCTGCATGACGTGCCCTACCAGGTGATCGAGATCAACGGCGAGGCGCCGACCGGCGTCGACCTCGGCTGGTTCGACACCTTCGAGGTCGTCGGCGGCGGCTCCATCAAGATCGCGATGAAGTTCACCGACTTCACCGACGACACGTACATGTACATGCTCCATTGCCATCTTCTCCAGCACGAGGACGAGGGCATGATGGCGTCCCTCATGGTCACGGACAGCTAGCCCGGCTCCAGCGGGCCAGTCACTCCAGCCTCTTGAGCAGGCTGCCGCCGGCAGTGGAAGTGCCGGCGGCAGCCCCTGGCCCAGCGCACCCGGGCCAGGTCCATGGTGGTGGCGGTGGCTGGCAGGCACCTTTGAACACGTCCACCTCGCCTCCGGTGCTGTTGGCCACCGCGAGGTCGCGTACGCCGTCACCGTCGAGATCGGCGGCCGCCGCGTCATAGGCGCCAGGGGCGGGGAGCTCGGCGAGCGGGGTGAGCGGGCCGCCGCGCACGCCCTGGAAGAGCGTCACCGAGTTGCCCTTCAGGGAGGAGACCATCAGGTCGGTGAGTCCGTCGCCGTCCAGGTCGGCGGCGCCCACCGCGACCGGCAGCGCGGAGGTGGCGTAGCCGGTGGCCGCGCCGAAGGTCCCGTCGCCGTTGCCCGGCAGCACGTCCAGCACATCGGCGCCGTTGCTCACCGTGGCCAGGTCGAGGGTGCCGTTCCCGTCGAAGTCGCCCTCGGCGAGGGAGTAGAGACGGGCGGTGGCCGCGTACCCGGCCACGGCGCCGAGGCCGCCGGCACCGTCACCGAGCAGCACACCGACCCCGGCGCTTCCGACACTGGCCGTGGCCACGTCCGCAGCGCCGTCGCCGTCGAAGTCGCCGACGACGATGCCGTGCGGCTGGCTCCCCGTGGCGGTCTGGCCCCGGTCGTCGAAGGTGCCGTCGCCGCGTCCGAGCAGCACGCGCACCGTGCTCGGGCCCTGCTCGGCGACGACGAGGTCGGGCGTGCCGTCGCCGTCGAGGTCGCCGGTGGCCAGCGCGCGCGGCGATGTGCCGACGTCGAGCGCCGAGGCCGTGCCGAAGCCGCCGTCACCGGTGTTCAGCAACACGCTGACCTGGGCGCCGCCGAAGTCGGCGGTCGCGAGGTCGAGGCTGCCGTCGCCGTCGAAGTCGGCGAGCACGCTCTGGTACGGGCGCGTACCGACCGGGTGGGCGGTGCCCGCGGCGAACGTCCCGTCGCCCGCGCCGAGCAGCACGGTCACCGAGTCGGCGTCGAGGTTGGCGGCGACCACGTCCTGCGTACCGTCGCCGTTCAGGTCCCCGGTGACGAGGTGCCGGGTCTGCGCGGCGGCCGCCGAGGAGGTGTCCAGCCGGGTGTACGAGAGCGTGCCCGCGCAGGAGTTGCTCGCGGCCCGCTCGCCGGCGGTGGCCGTCGGGGTCGTGGCCAGGGCACCGACGAGGAGCAGGGCGACCACGGCGGGGCGGCACTTCGACGGGATCGGGCTCATGCGGTTCCTTCGCTGGTCGAGGCGCTGGTCGAGGCGCTGGTCGAGGAACTGGTCGAGGCGTACGAGGAGGACTGCGGTCGGCTCCGATCGGCGGTCGGTTCCGGTCGGCGCTCAGCTCCGGTCGGCCGCGACGCGGAAGCCCACGGTGGCGTAGCCGCCGCTGCCTTCGCGGCCCTCGCCCCGGTACCAGGTGGCGCAGCTGCGGCCGGTCGCGTACCAGGAGCCGCCCCGCACGGCGTTGACCTGTTGCCCGGCCTCGGCGCCGTTGGTGGCCGTGACCACGCTGGAGGTCCACTCGAAGCAGTTGCCCGCCATGTCGTACGCGCCGTGCGCACTGACGCCGTCCGGATACGCGCCGACGGCCGAGGTGTTGCCCCCGGTCGCGGTCAGCGCGTCGAAGACGTCGGTGTAGACGAAGCCGGTCCAGGTCGAGTGGTCGATCCAGCCGCTCACCCCGCCGGTGGCGGTGACGGCGAGGATGTCGGAGATCGGTTCGCTCTCGCCGTAGCGGCTGGATTCGGGGTTGTCGTAGGTCGCCTCGGTGGACCCGTAGTGGGTGAGGTAGTACGCGGCGCACACCGCGTTGTAGTTGTATCTGCTGGTCAGGGTGGAGCCGTTGTAGGTGGTGCCGGCCTCCTGGCCCCACGGGTAGGCGTACGCCCCGGGGCCGCGCGCAGCGTTCTCCCACTCCGCCTCGGTCGGCAGCCGGAAGGTCCAGCCGTCGGCCCGAGCCGTGAGCCAGGCGCAGTAGGCGTCGGCGTCCTCCGCCGAGACCCCGAGGACCGGATGATCCTCCTTGCCGGACGGGACGGCGCCGTCGGCCCAGTAGGAGGGGGCGGCGCGGTCGGAGTCCTCGAGGAACGATCCGTACCGGGCGTTGGTGACCTGGTAGGCGCCGAGCCAGTAGCCGGCGGTGACCGCGGCGGCCTCCCCCGCGCCCTTGTTGTTCGACAGGTCGGCGGCGAACACGAAGTCCGGATCGGCCGGGATCTCCACGAGCTCCTCGCCGGCGGCGGTCTCCTGCGCGGCGCCCGGCGCCGCTGCCGCCGGGGCCCGGCCGGGCAGCGCGAGCCCGGCGGCTCCGGCGCCGCCGAGCAGGAACAACTTCCGTCGGGTGACGTGGCGTTCGCGCGATGACTCGGCGGTCATGGGGTGGCCTTCTGTCGACAGGACTGGGCGGGAACCTGCACCGGAAGGTAGACCAGAAGGACTCAACTGTCGACACCTAGCCGCAGCATTGACAGGTGACCCTTAGATTCGAGCCGAGTGTCGACACTAGACGGGAGCCGCCACAGCCAACAGCCACCGTCGCCGCCACAGCCAACAGCCGTCGCCGCAGATCGTCGGCGTTACGTCAGTCCGGCGGCGCGCGCCCGCTCCACCGCCGGGCCGATGGCCTTGGCGACCGCCTCGACGTCGGCCTCGGTGGAGGTGTGGCCGAGGGAGAAGCGCAGGGTGCCGCGGGCCAGGTCGGGATCGGTGCCGGTGGCGAGCAGGACGTGGCTGGGCTGGGCGACGCCGGCGGTGCAGGCGGAGCCGGTGGAGCACTCGATGCCCTGGGCGTCGAGCAGCAGCAGCAGGGAGTCGCCCTCGCAGCCCGGGAAGGTGAAGTGGGCGTTGGCCGGGAGCCGGTCCACCGGGTCCCCGCCGAGGATCGCGTCCGGGACGGCCGTACGGACGGCGTCGATCAGCGAGTCGCGCAGCGCGCCGATCTCGCGGGCGAACCACTCGCGCTGCTCGGCGGCGAGGCGTCCGGCGACCGCGAAGGAGGCGATGGCGGGGACGTCGAGGGTGCCGGAGCGGACATGGCGCTCCTGGCCGCCGCCGTGCAGGACGGGTACGGGGGTGTGCTCGCGGCCGAGGAGCAGGGCGCCGATGCCGTACGGGCCGCCGATCTTGTGGCCGGAGACCGTCATCGCGGCGAGGCCGGAGGCGGAGAAGTCGACGGGGACCTGGCCGAAGGCCTGGACGGCGTCGGCGTGCAGCGGGACGCCGAACTCGGCCGCCACGTCCGCCAGTTCACGGACCGGCAGGATCGTGCCGATCTCGTTGTTCGCCCACATGACGGTGGCCAGGGCCACGTCGTGGGGGTCGCGGGCGATGGCTTCGCGGAGCGCCTCGGGATGGACCCGCCCGTAGGAGTCGACCGGCAGGTACTCGACCGTGGCGCCCTCGTGCTCGCCGAGCCAGTGCACGGCGTCGAGGACCGCGTGGTGTTCGACCGGGCTGGCCAGGACCCGGGTGCGGGCCGGGTCCGTGTCACGGCGGGACCAGTACAGGCCCTTGACCGCGAGGTTGTCGGCCTCGGTGCCGCCGGAGGTGAGGACGACCTCGCTGGGACGGGCGCCGAGCGCCTCCGCGAGGGTCTCCCGGGCTTCTTCGACCGTGCGGCGGGCCTGCCGGCCGGCCGCGTGGAGGGAGGAGGCGTTGCCGGTGACGCCCAGGTGCGCGGTGAGTGCCTCGACCGCCTCGGGGAGCATCGGCGTGGTCGCGGCGTGGTCGAGGTATGCCATGGTGGCCCCGATTCTACGGGGGCCGGGTGGCACGCCTCGCTGCCAGGTGAGCCCTTGCGGTCAGAAGCTCCAGGAAACCGTCGCGTCGGCCTGCATGAACGCCACCAGGACCAGGAGGTCGGCGACGCCCAGACCCAGTCCGAGGAAGGCTCGCCCGCGGCGGGCCGTGCCGCGCCAGAGGGCGACCGACGCCAGGACGATGGCGATCGGGCCGAGGAACACGTTGAGGACGAGCAGGCCGAGAAGGCCGAGGATGAAGGACGCGACGGCCATGCCGTCGGTGTCCCGGACGCCGGTGCGGCGGGTGGCCGGTGCGGTGAGTTGCATGGCTGGTCAGCTCCTGTGGAGGAAAGTGCGACGGGTCAGTGGGTCGAGGTGTGCCGGCGGCGGTCGTGGCGCTCACGGAGCGCGAAGACGCCGAGCCAGGCGGCGATCACGGCGGCGGCGACGAGAGTGAAGGCGAACGGCGCGTGGGCCACGGTGCCCATGACGACGCCGAACAGCAGCAGGGCCGCAACGAGGAACAGCATGGGATCGGATCCCCCTCCGTAAAGTTTGGGTGAACAGTTGTGGTTACACTTGTTCACTGACTCTCGAGTCTAGCGTGTACCCCGGCTTTCCAATTCCAGAGAACAGTTGTTAACTGGATGATATGAGTCACACCCTCGGCATCCGGCAGGCCCAGAAGCAGAAGACCCGGCAGGCGCTCATGGACGCGGCGTTGGTGCTGCTGGAGGAGCAGAGCCTGAGCAGCCTGGGGCTGCGCGAGGTCACCCGCGCCGTCGGGGTCGCCCCGACCGCCTTCTACCGCCACTTCCGCTCCACCGCGGATCTGGGCGTGGCCCTGGTCGAGGAGGCGCTGGGCAGCCTGCACCCGATGATCCGGACCACGGTGACCGCGGCCGACACGAGCGAGGAACGCATCACGCGCGCTGTCGAGTTGATCGCCGGTCATGTGACCGCGTACCCCGCACCCGTCCGTTTCATCGCCCGTGAACGACATGGCGGGGTACAGCCGGTGCGGGAGGCGATCCGGGACCAACTGGCCCGGTTCGCCGAGGAGGTGAAGACCGAACTGGCCAAGGACGCCGAGTCCGAAGGCTGGAGCGACGACGACCTGCTGATGCTCTCGCATCTCTACGTCGACCAGATGCTCGTCACGGCCTCGCTGTTCCTGGAGGCACTGGAGTCCTCGCCGGAGGACCGGGAGCGGGTCAGCCGGCTCGCCGCCCGCCAGATGCGGCTCATCAGCATCGGCCGCAGGCACTGGCTGGACTGACGGCCCCACGACGCACCCGTACGACACAGGGGCGGCGCACCCGTTCCCGAGTGCGCCGCCCCTGTGGGTGAACCGCCGTCAGCCCTGCTGCTGGGCCTGCTGTCCCTGGCCTCCGCCCGGACCGCCACAGCCGCCTCCCTGGCCGCCGCCGGGGCCACCCTGACCGCCACCGCCGGGACCGCCGCTCGGCATGCCCGACGGGACACCGGTCGGCGTGCCGGTCGGAGTGCCCGTGGGCTGCCCCGAGGCGGCACCGGTCGGCGCGCCCGACGGGGCTCCCGAGGGCGCTCCCGAGGGGGCGCCGCTCGGCATGCCCGAGGGGTTGCCGGACGGCGGCTGACAGGACTGCTGGGCGGAGGTCCCGCTGCTCGAGGAGGAGTCGCTCGAGCCGCAGGCCACCAGGGCGAGGGGCGAGAGCGCCAGCAACGCCACCGCGGGGGCGAGACGGACGGGCATCAGCGCACGCTTCATGAGAAACAGCTCCAGGGAAGATGAGGACGACCTGAGACCGGCACTCAACCAACGGTGCTTAGGCCTTCCTTGGGGCCCCTCTGTCCCTCGCCTGTCAATCAGGTAAAGCGCAACTCAAGAAACCTTGCTGACCTGGCAGTTCGCCTCGGTGGACCGGTCGGGGCGCTGGTACAGCTCCGTGACAGAAGCCCCCGTGCGCCGGGGCTCAGCCGAGCCTGACCCGCGCCAACTGCCGTGACTGCGCGACCAGTCGGTCCGCGCTGTCCCAGACCTCGGCGTCCTCCTCAAGGAAACCGCCGGCGAGGTTGCGGGTGGTGATGGAGACGCGCAGCGGGCCCGGAGCCGGACGGCAGCGGACGTGGACCGTCAGCTCGACCGTGGGGACCCAGCCGCGCAGGCCGATCTCGAAGGCGGTGGGCGGCAGGGCGTCCACCGCGAGGAGGAGGGAGAGCGGGTCGGGGTCGCGGCCGTCCTTCAGGCCGAACCAGGCCCGCATCTCGCCCTTGCCGGAGGGCTGTCCGAGCGCCCAGCCGAGGGTCGACGGGTCGAGCTTGAGCATCAGACGGTCGGCGATCGCGGAGCTGCCGTCGACGGGCGCCGGTCCGTCCTCGGGGCCGAAGCACTGGTCCATCGGCGGGATCGCGGGCGGCTTCGCCGTCGTACGGACGTCGTCCGGCAGGGTGTCCAGATCGCCGTAGGAGGCGAGGACGCGGATCCGCTCGACCTCGGCGCCGTTCTCGTCGTACTGGAAGAGCGAGGCCTGGCCGGTGGAGAGGGTGCGGCCGGTGCGTACGACGTCCGTGCGGACGACCGCGGGGCCGGGCTGGGACGCCGTGAGGTAGTGCGCCGAGATCGTGAACGGGTCACGGTGCGGCAGGGCGTCCGCGAGCGCGCGGCCGAGGACGGCGAGAAGGTAGCCGCCGTTGACGGCGCTGATGATCGTCCAGCCGGCCGAGAGGTCGATGTCGTAGACCCCGGGCGCGCGTCGGGTGAGCGCGGTGTCGCGGTCGAACTCGAACTCACCGTCTCCGGTGGGGGCCGTGACGAGGGCGATGGAGGCCGGCTCGGCCGCCGCGGTAGCTGCTTCTGGCATGCCTGAACCGTACAACAGTGCATTACTAAGCGGTAGCTTTGGTTGCCACGGCCGGGTGGCGGCCGCGCCACGGCCGGATGAACACACCGAGCCCACCCATGACCGATTCGGGGCTCACCGGTGACCGGTTCGGGTGAGCGGTCGGCAATTTCTTGGTAAGTGTCCGAACTCGTCCGTAACCTCGACGCCCGGTTTCCCCTCTGCAAGGACATGAGCCTCACCGGGACTCCGTTCCTCTACACCCTGATCGCGCTGTCCGTGGTCGCCGTCGCGCTGCCGCTGCTGATGTGGTCGCGGCTGCGCGGGCCGCGGGTCCTGCGCGCCGCGGCCCGGATGATGATGCTGCTGTCCGCCCAGGGCACGGCCGTGGCCCTGGTCTTCGTCCTGGTCAACAACGCCAACGGCCTGTACGACACGTGGGACGACCTGCTGGGCACCGGCACCCATGTGCAGCAGGCCGCCGACCTGGGCGCCGACGGCACCGGCGGGATCGCGCTGGACCGGCTGCCCAAGGTCCGGCAGACGTTCACACAGGCCGAGGGGCCGGGCATGCACGCGGCGGGCGGGGTACGCGTCACCCAGCTCGAGGGCCGGGTCTCCGGCGTCAACGCCGAGGTCTACGTCTGGCTGCCCCCGCAGTACGACGAGCCCGCCTACGCGCACCGCGCCTTCCCCGTGGTGGAGCTGCTGCCGGGCTACCCCGGGTCCGCGAAGTCCTGGTACGGGACGCTGCACGTGCACGAACAACTGGCACCGCTGATGCGCGCGGGCAAGATCGCCCCGTTCATCCTGGTCGCGCCGCGCACCACACTGCTGCCGGGCGTGGACACCGGCTGCGCCAACGTCCCGGGCACCGTCAACGCCGACAGCTGGCTCAGCATCGACGTACCGAAGATGGTCAGGGACAACTTCCGGGCCCAGCCCGCACCCAAGGGCTGGGCGGTCGCCGGGTACTCCGCCGGGGGCCACTGCGCAGCCAAGCTCGCCGTCGCCCACCCGGACCGCTACCGGGCGGCCGTGAGCCTGTCCGGCTACAGCGACCCGATCGTCGAGCCCAACTCCCTCGCCGCGCAGAGCCCCGGTCTGCGCCGCGCCAACAACCCCTGCCTGCTGCTGCGCAAGGCCACCGTGCCGCCGCCCGTGGCCCTCTACCTCTCCGGCCAGCCGAAGGACGGCTACGAGGCGGCCCTGGCCCTGCGGAAGGAGGCGAAGGCGCCGACAGCCGTGCACGTCGTCTACATCCCGACCAGCGCGGGCGGCCACACCATGACGCTGTGGCGGCCGCAGGTCGTGCCGGCGTTCCGCTGGCTGACCACCCAGCTGGGCCAGCGCCCGGTCACCGGCGACGGGACGGGGAAGGCGAAGGGGACTACTCCTCGCGCACCGTCGAGCGTCGATTCCAAGCACGCGGCGCTCGCCAGTGGAACCGCATCGCGAGCAGCCGCAGCACGAAGGCGGTGACCGCGGCCACTCCGCTGGCCAGCGGGGTGAGCGCGTCGTAGCGGATGCAGAGCACCACCAGGGTGGCGCCGACGATCGCCGGGACCGCGTAGAGGTCGCGGTCCCAGCGCAGCAGCGAGGGCACCTCGTTGGCCAGCACATCGCGCAGCACACCGCCGCCGACGGCGGTGGCGACGCCCAGCGCGGCCGACGCGGTGAGGCCGAGGCCGTAGTCGTAGGCCTTCGTCGTCCCCGTGACGCAGAACAGGCCGAGGCCGGCCGCGTCGAAGGCGTTGACGCCCGCCTGGATGCGCTCCACCTGCGGGTGCAGGAAGACGACCAGAAGGGCGGCCAGCAGCGGGGTGAGGAAGTACCCCAGGTCCGTGAAGGCGGCCGGGGGCACGGCCCCGATGACCAGGTCCCGGAAGACTCCGCCGCCCAGCGCGGTGACCTCGGCGAGCATGGCGATGCCGAACACGTCGAAGTTCTTGCGGACGGCCAGCAGCGCGCCCGAGATGGCGAAGACGAAGATGCCGATCAGGTCGAGCGTGTGCTGGACGGAGGGGCTGAAGATTTGCTGGAGCACCCCTACATTCTCACCCAGCACGAAGCCCCCGCCTTACATTGCAAGGCGGGGGCTCGGTGTTACTTACTTCTCTTTGGCCGGAGTGTCGTCACCGGAAGCCTCCGAAGCGGTCTCGTCGACCGCCTCGGTGTCCCCGGTGGCCTCGGTCGGCTCAGCGGTCTCGGCAGCCGCTTCGGCCGCCACTTCCGCCGCCACCGCGGCCGACGTCTCCGCCGACTCCGCGAGCACCTCGTCGGCCACCAGCTCCGCCGCCTCCTTCGCGACGGTCAGCAGGACGGTGTCCTGCGGGGCCTGGTCCTCGAAGTTCTCCGGGTGGTGGCAGGCGACCTGCTGGCCGGTCCGCAGCTCGACGAGGACCGGCTCGGTGGTCTTGCAGACCTGGGTCGCCTTCCAGCACCGGGTGTGGAAGCGGCAGCCGCTCGGCGGCGAGATCGGCGAGGGCACGTCACCCTTGAGCAGGATCCGCTCGCTCTTGGCGTGCTTGCGCCGCGGGTCCGGGATCGGCACCGCCGACATCAGCGCCTTGGTGTACGGGTGCATCGGCGACTTGTAGAGCAGGTCCCGGTCGGCCAGCTCCACGATCTTGCCGAGGTACATCACCGCGATGCGGTCCGAGACGTGCCGGACGACCGAGAGGTCGTGCGCGATGATCACGTAGGTGAGGCCGAGCTCCTGCTGGAGGTCGTCGAGCAGGTTGACGACCTGGGCCTGGATCGACACGTCGAGCGCCGAGACCGGCTCGTCGGCCACGACCAGCTTCGGGTTCAGCGCGAGCGCGCGGGCGATGCCGATGCGCTGACGCTGACCGCCGGAGAACTCGTGCGGGTAGCGGTTGTAGTGCTCGGGGTTGAGACCCACGACCGACAGCAGCCGCTGCACTTCCTTCTTGACGCCGCCCTCGGGCTCGACGCCCTGGAGCTTGAAGGGAGCGCCGACGATCGTGCCGATGGTGTGGCGCGGGTTCAGCGACGAGTACGGGTCCTGGAAGATCATCTGCACATCGCGGCGCAGCGGGCGCATGCCGCTCACCCCGAGGTGGGTGATGTCCTTGCCCTGGAACTCGACCTTGCCCGCGGTCGGCTCGAGCAGCCGGGTGATCAGCCGGCCCATCGTGGACTTGCCACAGCCGGACTCGCCCACGACGCCGAGCGTCTCGCCGGAGCGGACCTCGAAGTCGATGCCGTCGACCGCGTGCACCGCCCCGACCTGCCGCTGGAGCAGGCCCTTCTTGATCGGGAAGTGCTTCTGGAGCCCGGTCACCTTCAGCAGGACCTCGCCGGGGGCGGCGTCCTTGGTGAGGGTGGCGCCCTGCTCCGTCGGCCCGTCGGCCTGCGCGGGGATCTTCACCGCTTTCTCGTCGTCACTCACAGCTTCGGCGCAATCTCTTCGGTCCAGATACGCTCCCGCTGCTCCGTGCCCAGGTGGCAGGCGGCCCAGTGCCGGCTGCCGACCTCGGCCAACTCGGGCCGGACGGTGCGGGTGACGTTGTCCTTCGGGAGGTCCGCGTACGGGCAGCGCGGGTTGAAGGCGCAGCCGGACGGGATGTTGATCAGCGAGGGCGGGGAGCCCTTGACCGGGATCAGGCGCTCCTGCTGCTCACGGTCCAGCCGCGGCATCGAGCCGAGCAGACCCCAGGTGTAGGGGTGCCGGGGCTCGTAGAACACCTTGTCGGCCGGGCCCCGCTCGACGCAGCGGCCGCCGTACATCACCAGGATGTCGTCGGCGAGCTCGGCGACGACGCCCAGGTCGTGGGTGATCACGATGACCGCCGAGCCGAACTCCTTCTGGAGGTCGCGGATGAGGTCGAGGATCTGCGCCTGGACGGTCACGTCCAGGGCGGTCGTCGGCTCGTCCGCGATCAGCAGCTCGGGGTTGTTGACCAGCGACATCGCGATCATCGCGCGCTGGCGCATACCACCGGAGAACTCGTGCGGGTAGCTGTCGACCCGCTTGTCCGGCTGCGGGATGCCCACCCGGTCGAGCATCTCGACCGCGCGACGCTTGGCGGTCTTCTTGTCGACGTCGTGGTGGATCCGGTACGCCTCCACGATCTGCTGACCGATCGTGTAGTACGGGTGCAGCGCCGACAGCGGATCCTGGAAGATCATCGCCATCTCGCGGCCGCGCAGCTTGCGCACGTGCTCCGGGTCGGCGGACAGCAGCTCGGTGCCGTCCAGCCAGATCTCGCCGGAGATCTGCGCCTTGCGCTTGCCGTACTGGCCAGCGGTGTGCAGGCCCATGATGCCGAGCGAGGTCACCGACTTGCCGGAGCCGGACTCGCCCACGATGCCGAGGGTCTTGCCCTTCTCCAGCTGGAAGCTGAGCCCGTCGACGGACTTGACCAGGCCGTCGTCGGTCGGGAAGTGCACCTTGAGGTCGCGCACTTCGAGGAAGGCGGTCGGCGCGGGCGAGGCGGGGGTGGGCTCGCCCACGGCCGCTCCGCTCTTGCTGAGTTCGGTCATGAGAGCCTCACTCGGGGGTCGATCACGGCGTACAGGATGTCCACCACGAGGTTGGCGACGAGCACCGCCAGAGAAGTGATCAGGGTGACGCCCAGGATGATGGGCAGGTCCTGGTTCTTGATGGCGTTGAGCACCGCCTGGCCGAGGCCGGGCAGGTTGAACGCCGTCTCGGTCAGGATCGCACCGCCGATGAGGGCGCCGAGGTCCATGCCGAGCATGGTCAGCAGCGGGGTCATCGTGGAGCGCATGGCGTGCTTGCCGATGACGGTGTGTTCCTTGAGGCCCTTGGCGCGGGCGGTACGGATGTAGTCCTCGCCCAGGATCTCCAGCATGGTGGCCCGGGTGATGCGGGCGTACATGGCCGCGTACAGGAACGCGAGGGTGACCCACGGCAGGATCATGCCGCCGAACCAGCCGCTGAAACTGTCCTCCAGGGGTACGAACTGCCCGTCGAACAGGTCCAGTCCGTACACGAAGATCGACAGGGCGAGCATGCCGGTGAAGTAGATCGGGAGGGAGACGCCCGAGAGCGCGACCACCATCGCGCCGCGGTCCCACAGGCTGCCCCGCTTGAGCGCGGAGAGCACACCCGCCGAGACACCGAAGATCAGCCACAGCACGGCGGCACCGAGCGCGAGCGCCAGGGTCACCGGGAAGCGGTCGGTCAGCACCGGCCAGACGGCCTGCTCACTGCGGAAGGAGTAGCCGAAGCACGGGGCGGCGCAGTGGATGGAGTCGCCACCGCCCGTGTAGGTCCGGCCGGCGAAGATGCCCTTGAAGAATTCCCAGACCTGGGCGTAGATCGGGTCGCCCAGGCCCAGCTTCTCGCGCACACCCTCGACGGCGGCAGGGTCGGCCTGCTTGCCCACGAAGCTCAAGGCGATGTCTACGCCAGCCCACTTGGGGATGAGGAAGAAGATGCCGAAGACCACCATGACGATGACCACGAGCATCACTACGGCGGCGAACAACCGCCTGATGAGGTAAGCGAGCACAGCTCTCGGCCCGCCGCGGACCGCGGGCCACCGGAGATCGTCCGATGACCCGCGGATCCGCCGCGCCGGCCTTCACCTGCCTTTCGTGCCGTTCGGCGGGTGTGCCGGGACTACTTCTTCGGGTTCTTCAGACCGAGGTTGACGAAGTCGTACTGACCGCTGTAACCGTCGGTGGTGTAGACGTTCGCCAGGTTGTCCGAGCGCCAGTTGAGGAACCGCTCGAAGACGAAGGGCAGGTAGTACGCGCCCTCCATCACCTTGTGGTTGATCTCCGTGGCGATCTTGGTCTTGCCGGCGTCGTCCAGCGTGGTGACGTACGACGAGAACAGACCGTCGATCGTCTTGTCGTTGATGAGCGCGTAGTTGTTGTTACCGCTCTCCGAGATGTACTTGCTGTTCCACAGCGGCAGACCGAAGCCCTGGACGGACGGGAAGTCCGGACCCCAGCCCATGATGATGATGCCGTAGCCCTTCTTCTTCACGTTCGAGGGGCTACCGATGATGCCGGCGGTCTGCGAGCCGTCGTACTGGTCGATCTCGGCGGTGATGCCGATCTTCTTCAGCGACGCCTGGAGGGACTGGGCGGTGGCCACCTCGACCGGCTTGTTGTTACGCACCGCGATGGTGGTCTTGAAGCCGTTCGGCTGACCGCAGGCCTTCAGGGCCTCCTTGGCCTTGGCCTCGTTGCCGCTCTTGTTGGCGCCGGAGATCTCGTACGGGTCGTACTTCTGACCCTCGGCACCCGGGACGGACGGCGGCAGCATGTTGGTGCCGATGTCACCACCGGCGACCGGACCACCGCGGGCGGTCTGGAGCGACACGTGGTCGGCGCCGAGGATGACGGCCTTGCGGCACTCGATGTTGTTGAACGGCGCGACGCTCTGCGGGAAGACCGCGTAGCGGACGTAACCGGTGACCGGGTTGTCCAGGTTGCCCTTGTGCTCCTTCAGGGCGGTGGTGCGGCCCTGCGGCGACATGCCGGTCTGGTTCAGGTCGAGGTCCAGGTCACCGCTGATCAGACGCTGGTCGAGCTGGTTGGCGTCCGAGAAGAACTGGATGGTGATCTGGTCCGGGTAGGCCTTGCGGATCGGGTCCGAGGCCTGCTTCCAGTTGGTGTTGCGGACCAGCTTGAGGTCCTTGCCCGGGCTGTAGGACGCGAACTTGTACGGGCCCGAGGAGAACGGCTTCAGGCCGTACTTGGACTTCGTGTCCTGGTCCTGGCGGACCGGCGAGGCCGAGACCAGGGCCAGCATCTCCTCGAAGTCCGAGTTGGCCTGCGGGAGGTGGAAGACGATGGTCTTGTCGTCGGGCGTGTCGATCGCCTTCAGACCCAGCTTGTCCGCGGACGTGTCCTTGTAGGGGCCCTTGTACTCGCCCTTGGGGTCCAGCACGTCCTTCAGGTACGTCGGACCGCCGGACAGCACGTCCTGCGCCCACACGCGCTCGATGCCGTACTTCACGTCCTTGGACGTGATCGCCTTGCCGTCCTCCCACGTGATGCCGTCACGCAGGGTGTACGTGTAGGTCTTGCCGTCGTCCGTGACCTTCGCGGTCTCGGTGGCGAGGTCCGGAGTGACCTCGGCGCCCGCGGCGCCCGGCTCGGCCTTGTTCGTGACGAGCTGACGGCTGTAGTAGCGGGCGAAGTTCCACATCATGCCGTAGTAGCCACGCGTGGTGTCCCACGAGTCGGCGTCCTGTGCGGCACCGAACTTCAGTGTGCCGCCCTTCTTGGCGGCGGAGGCCTGGGCGACCTTGTTGTTCGCGGCGTCGAAGCCGGCGGCACCGGAGCTCGAGCCCTTGTCGCCGTCATCTCCACCGCCGCCGCACGCCGCCGTGGTCAGCAGCGCGGCGACCGCGGCAGCAGCGGCAAACGCCTGCTTCCGCCGCCCTGAGGTGCGTTGGGTAGTCACGATCTCGGATCCTCCGGATAGATGAGAGATACCCCGTGTGAAGACCACGGGACGGTTGAGGCGCCGTGTGTTCGGCGGTTCTGCGGCTCGCTGTTTGTCGCGGATCCCCGAAGGGGCGGATCAGCGGGAGGCCTTCGGGTCCAGCGCGTCCCGGATGCCGTCACCGAAGAGGTTGAAGGCCAGCACGGTGATGAAGATCGCCACACCCGGGACCACCATGTACATCGGGTCCGACTCGTAGTAGTCGATCGCGCTCGAGAGCATCTGCCCCCACGAGGCGGTGGGCGGCTTGACCCCGACGCCCAGGAAGCTGAGCGCCGCCTCGGTGAGGATGTTGGTGGGGATCATCATCGTCGTGTACACGACGATCGGGGCGACCAGGTTGGGCAGCAGTTCCTTGAACAGGATGTACAGCCGCCCCGCGCCCAGCGATCGGGCGGCCTCGACGTACTCGCGCTCACGCAGCGAGAGCGTCTGGCCGCGCACCACGCGTCCGATGTAGGGCCAGCCGAAGAAGCCGATGACCAGGATCATCACGAAGACACGCACGCTCGAACCGGAGAGTCCCAGCATGTTGCTCGGCATGACGGAGACCAGCGCGATGATGAACAGCAACTGCGGGAAGGCGAGCAGACCGTCCATCACCCGGCTGATGACGGAGTCGACCCAGCCGCCGAAGAAGCCGGCGAGGATGCCCAGCACCGTTCCGAGGATCACGGCGACCACGGCCGACAGGAAGCCGACCAGCAGGGAGATCCGGGCGCCGTAGAGGATGCGGGCGAAGATGTCACGGCCGTTCACCGGCTCGACACCGAACAGGTGGTCGCCGCTGACGCCGCCCAGGGAGCCCGTGGGCGTACCGAAGAGCGGGTCGATGAGGCTCTCGTGATACTCGTTCGGGTCCTGCCCGAGGAGCCCGGTGATGACCGGCGCGAGCAGCGCGATCACGACGAGGACGAGCACCACGACGCCGCCCGTGAGGGCGAGCTTGTCCCGCTTGAGGCGCTCCCAGGCGATCCGGCCCAGGGAACGGCCCTGAACGGCCTTGGCGCCGCTGGTGGCGACCGACGCTTCCTCGGCCGCGCTCGGGGCCGCTTCCGCGGTCGGCTCGTGCAATGGTGCCGTCATCTGGCAGGGACCCCTCTCAACCGGCGGTAGCCGGCCCGCACTTGCCGCTGTAGCGGCGTGATCAGTCCGTAATACGCAGGGGATAAGTCCCCTGACGCCGGAGTCTTCAACGGTTTGGCGATCTGTAGCCAGACTTGGCAGTGAATGGATGCGTAAACGTGATCCGGGTAGAGGGGTTCCGTTATCCGGACGGCGGGTAACGGCCCCCGGACGGTGACTTATTGGGTCAGAACGGACAAAACCGGTACCAATCGCCGCTATCTACGCGCGAAGACATCCGGCCCCCACCTCGCGGCAGGACCCGCTTCGGATGTCAGTAGCGTCCGGTGGGCGGATAGCCGTAGCCGCCGGCGGGAGCCTGGGCCGGTGCTGGCGCGTGGGCCTCGCGGTCGTAGAAGGGCCGGGCGGTGGCACGCATCCACATCACGACGGGGTCGTACTCGTCCGTCATGGCGACCGTCGACACCGGCAGCCCGTCCGGCACGGCCCCGATGGACTGCTGCATCATCGCCCGTACGGCGTCCACGGCCGGCGGGGAGGAGTCGTACACGTCGAGCCCGATCGCCAGGTAGGGCGCACCCAGCGCCGGCTGCACCCAGGCGCGGCGCAACGCGCGGACCGCCGGGGTACGGTGGGCGTTCTGCGCGAGCAGGGCGTAGAACTGCGGGATCTCGATGCCCGGTTCGGACAGCCGCAACGGCCCGGCCGGCTGGCGCTCCAGGCCGGTGGCGATACGGCGCAGATCCAGCCACGGAATGCCGACACCGCCGCCGGGGGCGTGCGGGTTCAACCAGAGGCCGTAGTGGTCGGGGTAGAGGGTGCGGGCCACGTCCAGCCCGTCCACCACCTCGTAGGACCTGTTCCAGCCACTCGCGCTGAGCTCCTGGGCGGAGGTGACGCAGGGGGCGTAGCCGTGCCCGTCGACCTCCATGTTTCCGTACTGGGCGTCCGGGGAGCCGGCCTGGCCGTGCCACAGCAGCATCCAGAGCTGACCGGAGGAGGGCGTCGCGAGCGCGCGCAGGAGCGCCTCGTAGGCGTCGTAGCGCCCGGGCGTGACCTGGCGCAGCATGTGCTCGACCGAGCCGGTCGCGGCAGTGCCAGCGCTCACTTTTTATCGCCCCTTCGAGAAGTTGCCCCGCGTTGGAGTCCAGCTTAGGCGCTCCGCTGGTCGAGCCGTTGAGAGCTCGAGGCTTGCTGTGTTCTTCGGGCTGCCGATCGTGCGTGGCCGTGCGCGCCCCGCGGCGGAGCCGCATACGGATGCAGCCCGCGCCCCGGGGTGGGCCGCCCTAGCGTGAGTAGAAGGCGCGGACCCGCTCCCGCATCCAGTCGCCCACCGGGTCCTGGGCGACGTCCAGGAGGACCAGGTTGACCGGCCAGGGGGCGGGCGCCGTCGTCAGGGCCCGGCCCAGGGCCTCCAGGGGAAGGGCCCGCAGGTCGCCCTCCCACTGGGAGAGTTCCACGCCCACGAACATCACCGGGTCCGCCGTCTCGATGGCGGCCAGGCAACGGCGGGCCGTGCGGACCACGCCCGTGGCCTCGAACTCCGCCGAGGCCGCGGCCAGGAAGTCCATCGGGTCGTCCTGCCAGTCGGGCTCGTAGAGGCGGACCCGGCCGCCGGCCGCGGTGCCGTCCAGCGGGGTGCGGCCCGCCCGGCAGAGCTCCGCCACGGCTGCCGGGGGCAGCGGGACGCCGACCACGCCGTCCGGGTTCACCAGGATGCCCACCTGCGGGGGCAGCCCCCGGGCGAACTCCACGGCCGGCGCGATCGTGAACGACATGTGCGAGCCGACGACCTGCCGGAACTGCTCCTCGGAGCTGAAGACCGGCACGTACACCTGGCCCTCGAGCTCCATCGTGGGCAGGTCGAGGGGGCCGCTGTGCGGGCCGCCGCCGCCGGGCAGCGGCACCCAGACGAAGCTGCGTCCGAGCACCTCGACGATCCGGCCGCCGGCTCCCGGCACGCCGAGGGAGACGGAGAGCACCTCCTCCAGCTCGTTGCCGGGCCATCCGCCGTGCGGATGGGGGTGTGCCTGCGCCGGAAAGTCCGCGGAGAAGTCCGTCGGAAAGTTCGCCGGGGGGAAATCCATCTGCCTACCGCCTGCTGAGAACCGCTCACTTCGCTGTGGCTGAAAGGCTAGCGGGTACCGGGGGTCGCACCCGAGCCCTCAGCCCGTGAAACCGATGCGGCGCAGTGTGTCGGCCGCCGCGCGGTCGAGCAGCACCGCCGAGCCGCAGCCCTCGGGCAGTCGGCCCTTCTCCACCGAGCGCGCCAGCCGGGCGGCGGCGTGGCGGTGGCGCAGGAACGCGTACCGGGAGACGCCCCGGCCTCGCTCGCGCTGCCCCTCCAGCGCCGTGTCCGCGCCGACGTCCAGCAGCAGCAGGTGGAGGGTGCCGCCGCGGCGGCGGGCCTCTCGGGCCAGCCAGTCACGGACCCAGGCCTGCGTGCCGCAGTCGTGCACGACGACGCCCGCGCCACTGCGCAGCGCCCGGCGCAGTCCGGCGTAGTGGGCGAGCCGGACGAGGGGGCGGTAGAGGCCGTAGGGCAGGAAGCGGGGGGCGCGGGCGTCCCAGCGGTCCCGGGTGTCCTGGGAGTCGACGCGGATGCCCTGCACGGTCCGCCGCATGAGCGTGGACTTGCCGCTGCCGGGCAGACCGGTGACCACGACCAGGTCACGGGGGCCGAAGAGCAGGCCGTGCGGGCTGCGGCCGGCCCGCTCGCGCAGGTCGCGGACGACGGGCGCCGGCTGCGGACCGCACGCCTCCCGGGCCGGGGCGACGGGCTGCGCGGGCAGCGCGACCCCCGAGCCGGTCGCGAATGCCGTGGACCTTGCCGTGGTCGTCCTGTTCACCGTGATCGTCCTCCCCTGGGGTCAGATGGTGTCCTCATCCCCACTGAGCGTAAAGAGAAGGTAATGCGCTGCGCCTAGCGTTTTCGTGCGCGTACCGACACAAGCCGGTTACAGATGCGGCCTGCCGTGATCGGGGCGAGCCGTGCAATGATGGCCGCGCCAACTGCATACCGGCCGTTTGAATCCGCGCGGGAGAGTCCTCAGCAGCAGCTTCGCTGGGGCGCCGAAGGAGCAAGTCCCTCCCTTGAATCTCTCAGGCCCCGTTACCGCGCGGGCGAGGCACATCTGAAAAGCGGGCCGCTGTCTCCAGTGGCTCCACCCAAGGTGCAAGTCATGATCGATCCCGTCGCGGGCCGTCATGGCGAACCTCTCAGGTTCCGATGACAGATGGGGAGGAACGACCTCGCCGTGCCGTCATGCCTTGGGAGACGAACGCCCGATGAGCAGTACCGACCCCGCATCCGACCAGAGCGCCGAGCAGCGCCACACCGCCCTCGACGCGGTGCATCGTGCGCTCGGCGCGACGATGACCGACTTCGCCGGCTGGGACATGCCCCTGCGTTACGGCTCCGAGCGCGACGAGCACCACGCCGTCCGCACCAGGGCCGGGCTCTTCGACCTCTCGCACATGGGCGAGATCACCGTCACCGGCCCGCAGGCCGCCGCCCTCCTCGACTTCGCCCTGGTGGGCAACATCGGGGCGGTCAAGAACGCCCGCGCCCGCTACACGATGATCTGCCGGGCGGACGGCGGCATCCTGGACGACCTGATCGTCTACCGGCTCGCCGAGACCGAGTTCATGGTGGTGGCCAACGCCTCCAACGCGCAGGTCGTGCTGGACGCTCTGACCGAGCGCGCCGAGGGCTTCGACGCGGAGGTCCGCGACGACCGCGACACCTACGCGCTGATCGCCGTACAGGGCCCCGAGTCCCCCGGCATCCTCGCGGCCGTCACCGACGCCGACCTGGACGGCCTGAAGTACTACGCCGGCCTGCCCGGCACCGTCGCCGGCGTCCCGGCCCTCATCGCGCGCACCGGCTACACCGGCGAGGACGGCTTCGAACTCTTCGTACGGCCGGAGCACGCCGTCGAGCTGTGGCAGGCGCTGACCAAGGCCGGCGAGGGTGTCGGACTGGTGCCCTGCGGTCTGTCCTGCCGGGACACGCTGCGCCTGGAGGCGGGCATGCCGCTGTACGGGCACGAGCTGAGCACCTCCCTCACCCCGTTCGACGCCGGCCTCGGCCGGGTGGTGAAGTTCGACAAGGACGGCGACTTCGTCGGGCGTACGGCGCTGGAGGCGGCCGCCGGGCGCGCCGCCTCGCAGCCCCCGCGCGTCCTCGTCGGCCTGGTCGCCGAGGGCCGCCGGGTCCCGCGCGCCGGGTTCGCCGTCGTCGCCGGCGGCGAGGTGATCGGCGAGGTCACCTCCGGCGCCCCCTCCCCCACCCTCGGCAAGCCGATCGCGATGGCGTACGTCGACGCCGCCCACGCGGCGCCGGGAACCACGGGCGTCGGCGTGGACATCCGAGGCAGCCACGAGCCGTACGAGGTCGTGGCGCTGCCGTTCTACAAGCGCCAGAAGTAGACACTGGGCGCGTTGACGCCCGCCCGCGCGTGACCCTGCGCACATTTCCGCTGCTCACGTGCGTTTCCAGCAGTCCCCCATTCACCAGCACCCTCCCGCGTACAGGAGAATTCAGGCCATGAGCAACCCCCAGCAGCTGCGCTACAGCAAGGAGCACGAGTGGCTGTCGGTCGCCGAGGACGGCGTCTCGACGGTCGGCATCACGGAGCACGCGGCCAACGCGCTCGGCGACGTGGTCTTCGTCCAGCTCCCCGAGGTCGGTGACACGGTGACCGCGGGCGAGACCTGCGGCGAGCTGGAGTCGACCAAGTCGGTCAGCGAGCTGTACGCACCGGTCTCCGGCGAGATCGTCGAGGTCAACCAGGACGTCGTCGACGACCCGGCGCTGGTGAACTCCGCCCCCTTCGAGGGCGGATGGCTGTTCAAGGTACGCACGGCGGGCGAGCAGGACGACCTGCTCACCGCCGACGAGTACACCGCCTACACCGCCGGCTGAGGAGTCGTAGACGCATGTCCGTCCTGAACACGCCCCTGCACGAGCTCGACCCGGAGATCGCCGCCGCGGTCGACGCCGAGCTGAACCGCCAGCAGTCCACGCTCGAGATGATCGCCTCGGAGAACTTCGCTCCGCTCGCGGTGATGGAGGCGCAGGGCTCGGTCCTGACCAACAAGTACGCCGAGGGCTACCCGGGCCGCCGCTACTACGGCGGCTGCGAGCACGTCGACGTGGCCGAGCAGATCGCGATCGACCGGATCAAGGAGCTGTTCGGCGCCGAGTACGCCAACGTCCAGCCCCACTCGGGCGCCTCCGCCAACCAGGCCGCCCTGTTCGCGATGGCCCAGCCCGGCGACACGATCCTCGGCCTGGACCTGGCGCACGGCGGTCACCTGACCCACGGCATGCGGCTGAACTTCTCCGGCAAGCAGTTCGACGTGGTCGCGTACCACGTGGACGACGCCGGCCTGGTCGACATGGCCGAGGTCGAGCGGCTCGCCAAGGAGCACCGTCCGAAGGTGATCATCGCGGGCTGGTCGGCGTACCCGCGGCAGCTGGACTTCGCCGAGTTCCGCCGGATCGCGGACGAGGTCGAGGCCTTCCTGTGGGTCGACATGGCGCACTTCGCGGGTCTGGTCGCGGCCGGTCTCCACCCGAACCCGGTGGAGTACGCCGACGTCGTCACGTCCACCACCCACAAGACGCTGGGCGGCCCCCGCGGCGGCATCATCCTCGCGAAGAAGGAGTTCGCGAAGAAGCTGAACTCGTCCGTCTTCCCGGGCTTCCAGGGCGGCCCCCTGGAGCACGTGATCGCGGCCAAGGCGGTCTCCTTCAAGGTCGCCGCGAGCGAGGAATTCAAGGAGCGTCAGGTCCGCACGGTCGAGGGCGCGAGGATCCTCGCCGAGCGACTGACCGTGCCGGACGCCCGCGCGGCCGGGGTGAACGTCCTGTCCGGCGGCACCGACGTGCACCTGATCCTGGTCGACCTGCGCGAGTCCGAGCTGGACGGTCAGCAGGCCGAGGACCGGCTGCACGAGGTCGGGATCACGGTCAACCGCAACGCGGTCCCGAACGACCCGCGGCCCCCGATGGTCACCTCCGGACTGCGGATCGGCACGCCCGCCCTCGCGACCCGCGGCTTCACCGCCGAGGACTTCGCCGAGGTCGCGGACGTGATCGCCGAGACGCTGAAGGCGCCGTCCCCGTTCGCGGAGGCCGACGCGGCGGCGCTGAAGGCCCGGGTCACGGCCCTGGCCGACAAGCACCCGCTGTACCCCGGTCTGAGCGAATAGTTCCTTTTCCCGGGTGCCGCGCACACTGTGAGGTGTGGGCGGCACCCCGCACCACCCCCGTATTGAGGAGTTCCCCGTGGCCATCTCGGTCTTCGACCTGTTCTCGATCGGCATCGGCCCGTCCAGCTCCCACACGGTCGGCCCGATGCGCGCGGCCCGCATGTTCGCACGGCGGGTGCGGGGCGAGGGCCTGCTGGACTCCGTCACGTCGGTGCGCTGCGAGCTGTACGGCTCGCTCGGCGCGACCGGCCACGGCCACGGCACGCCGAAGGCGGTGCTGCTCGGCCTGGAGGGCTCCTCGCCGCGCACGGTGGACGTGGAGGGCGCGGACGACCGGGTGGAGCAGATCAAGGACTCCGGCCGGCTGCGGCTGCTGGGCTCGCACGAGATCCCGTTCTCCTTCGACGAGGACCTGGTCCTGCACCGCCGCAAGGCCCTCCCGTACCACGCCAACGGCATGACGATATGGGCCCACGACGCCCAGGGCGCCGAGCTGCTGTCGAAGACGTACTACTCGGTCGGCGGCGGCTTCGTCGTGGACGAGGACGCGGTCGGCGCGGACCGCATCAAACTCGACGACACGGTCCTGAAGTACCCCTTCCGCACGGGCGACGAGCTGCTGCGCCTGGCGAAGGAGACCGGCCTGTCGATCTCCTCGCTGATGCTGGAGAACGAGCGCGCCTGGCGCACCGAGGACGAGATCCGGGACGGGCTGCTGGAGATCTGGCGGGTGATGCAGGCGTGCGTGTCGCGGGGCATGTCACGCGAGGGCATCCTGCCGGGTGGCCTGCGGGTCCGCCGCCGGGCCGCCATGACGGCGCGGCAGCTCCGGGCGGAGGGCGACCCGTTGGCGCTCTCCATGGAGTGGATCACGCTGTACGCGATGGCGGTGAACGAGGAGAACGCGGCCGGCGGCCGGGTGGTGACAGCCCCCACGAACGGCGCGGCCGGCATCATCCCGGCAGTCCTGCACTACTACGTGAACTTCGTGCCCGGCGCCGATGAGGACGGAGTGGTCCGCTTCCTGCTCGCGGCCGGCGCGATCGGCATGCTCTTCAAGGAGAACGCCTCCATCTCCGGCGCCGAGGTCGGCTGCCAGGGCGAGGTCGGCTCGGCCTGCTCGATGGCGGCGGGCGCGCTGGCCGAGGTCCTCGGCGGCTCCCCCGAGCAGGTCGAGAACGCGGCCGAGATCGGCATGGAACACAACCTCGGCCTGACCTGCGACCCCGTGGGCGGCCTGGTCCAGATCCCGTGCATCGAGCGCAACGGCATGGCCTCGGTGAAGGCGGTCACGGCGGCCCGTATGGCGATGCGCGGCGACGGGTCGCACAAGGTGTCCCTGGACAAGGTCATCAAGACGATGAAGGACACGGGCGCGGACATGAGCGTCAAGTACAAGGAGACAGCCCGCGGCGGGCTGGCGGTGAACATCATCGAGTGCTAGGGAAATAGACCTTCCCTGATCACTGGGCGGAGTGTCCCCGGGACCGGCTCGGTCAGGGGCCTCCCATGAAGTGGTAGGCGTTCCCGGCGGTGACGATCCCGCCGTCCAGGACGCGAGCTGCGGTTGCCAGGGTGCGGCCGTAGAGCCTGCCCTTGCTCAGGTCCCAGGCAGCGAACAGGTGACCTGGCGATCTTCTTGACCCCGGCGATCTTCGCCACCGGCTTGCCCCGCGCGGACAACAGCGCCCTCCGGGCCCGCCGCCAGGTCACCACTGACCCGGTGCCTCTGCGGACGATCCGCGACAGGCACTGTCTCTCGTCGTCATCGATCTCGCGGACGCGTACTCGTTCCGCCACCCCGGCCTGACGACACCGCGCCGCCCGGACGCCACAGCACCAGGAACCCCCGCGTTCCGGGGGCGGCGTCGAATCGGCGGTCCACGCGGCCCGATGGGCGGGGCTTTACGACCGATCCGGTGAAATGCGACGACATGCCGCAAGATCAGCACTCTCTGTGTCTACATAAGCACTATCAGTGACATCATCGGCCGATCTGACTGCCTTACAGCGGATCGGCACCCGGAGGCTGAAGTGGGAACGCTGAACAAGCTGGAACAGCGCTTCGAGGCTCTAGTCAACGATGCCTTCGCCAAGATCTTCAGATCCGCCGTGCAACCCCTGGAGTTTGCCGGCGCGCTCCGGCGCGAGTGCGACGTCAACGCCAGGATCTGGACCGAGGGCTGCACCATCGCACCCAACGGTTTCGTCGTCGAACTCAGTCCGGGCGACCACGAGACCTACGGCGCATGCCTGGTCATGCTCGGCGAAGAGCTGGTGGAGAAGGTGCGCGCGCACGCCGAGGAACAGCAGTACTCGTTCGTAGGTCCGTTGAAGGTTCAGCTACAGCGGGCGGAGAACTTGAAGGTCGGGCAGTATCGCGTGCGCAGCCGCCTCGAGGTGCCGCCCGAGGTCAAGCACGCCCTGGAAGTCGACCAGTGGTACCGCGCCACGCACGCGACGGCGCTCGGGCCGGGCGGCAGTGGCGCCCGGCCCTGGCCACCGCCGGCGCACGTCCTGCGGGGTGAAAAGCGGGCACTGACCCCTGATCAGTTGATATCGATGGGGCTTTCTTTCAGCGAAAACGGCAGCTTGGTCCGCGCCGCCCCGCCGAGCGCTCTCGCCGCGCCGCCGCGGCCGCTCCGCCCCATCGAGCCGGTGACGGACCGCCCGGGCGTCGCTGTCCTGTCTCGGTCCGGTCACGCGGTGCATGCCCCCACTGCCGGGCAGGGCGGGCGTCCGGCGCTTGACCCCGCAGGAGTGGTGTCGGGCATAACGCCTGCCCGCCGCCACGCCGTCGACTCCGTGCCCGAGGGGCCCACCATCTCGTCGAAAGGACAGAACATGACGAACGATCGCAACATCTACGCCGACGATCCTGCACCCGGCAGGGGCAGGGAGCTCTCCGACGGACTCGTTCCCACGCCGCCGGACCCGCACGTCGTCGGCGGGCCCCAGGCCTTCGTGCCGGCGGAGCCGTTGGCCGGCCCGCGGGCGGCCAACGAGACCGTGTCGCAGGGCGGGCCGGCGGAGAATCACTCCCCGGCACCCGCGGGGAACCGCTACGGCGCAGTGCCCTTTACGGCTCCCTATGACAGGGTCGCGCAGCCGACCCGGGTCGCCGGCGGAACACCGCCCTTCGCCCGCCCGCCGGCGCACCACGCTGCGGCACCATGGCTGGAGCCGGACCGGAGCGGCCGCGGGGCACTGGGGCACAGTGCGACCGTCGAGCTCTCCTCCGACCGTCTGCTGCGCGGTCAGCCCAACGGCCGACGAATCCTCAGCCGGTTGCGCATCGGTGGCAGGACCGCCGAACGAGAGCGCCAGCAGAAAATGGCCATCCTCCGCACGCCGGTGATGCAGTGCCACAAGATCGCCGTCATCAGCCTCAAGGGCGGAGTCGGCAAGACGACCACCACGACCGCCCTGGGCGCGACTCTCGCCACCGAGCGTCAGGACCGGGTCGTCGCGATCGACGCCAATCCGGACGCAGGTACCCTCAGCCGCCGTGTCCGTAGCGAAACCGGCGCGACCATCCGCGACCTCGTAGCCGAAATCCCCAACCTCACCAACTACATGTCCGTACGGCGCTTCACCTCCCAGTCCCCGAGCGGCCTCGAGGTCCTGGCCAATGAGGTGGACCCCGCTCTCTCGACGGCGTTCAACGACGAGGACTACCGACAGGTCGTCAGCTGCCTCGGACAGCACTACCCGATCATCCTCACCGACTCCGGCACCGGCCTGCTGCACAGCGCGATGCGGGGCGTCCTGGACTTCGCCGATCAACTGATCGTGGTCGCCACGCCCAGCGTGGACGGCGCGACCAGCGCCAGTACCACCCTGGACTGGCTCATCGCGCACCAGTACGAGGACCTCGTCAGCCGGAGCATCACCGTGGTGTCCGAGGCGCGCCGGAAGAGCAAGATGGTGAAGGTGAACGAGGTCCTGGACCATTTCCGTGCCCGTTGCCGGGGTGTGGTGGTGGTCCCGTTCGACGAGCACCTCGCGACGGGCGCGGAGGTCGATCTGGAGCAGATGAAGGCACGGACCCGCGAGGCCTACCTCGAGCTGGCGACGCTGGTGGCCGCGGACTTCCCTCGCACCCAGCCCGAGGCCGTGAGCTGGGCGGCCTCCTACCCTCACTCGGGATACAACGCGCCCAGCTATTTCGCCGCTCCCGCACGGGCGTGATCCGTCACCGGAGTCGGGCTGCCGGCTGATTTCGGGGCGTCGGCCCTGGAGGACCCGGCGATGGGAGGAGACGGCTGACGCGGTGGCGGAACCGCGCTGCCGTACGAGCCCGACACGAGAGGCCCCCGGATGGATCCGGGGGCCTCTCGCCAGGTAGCACCTGCATCCGGGACGAAGGGCGCTGGTTGGAAGTCGTCGATCCGCCCGCACGGATTCCGCAGCCCGGTCACCTCGACCACGGTCCGGACGGCCGGACGGACGGTCGAGCTGCCGGACGGACCGCGCCACCCGCTGCGGATCGTCCGAGGCCCGTCCTAGCCGCGGAAGGTCGCCGGGCGTTCCGGGCTCGCCTCGGCCAGGGCCTTGGTGACCGCCTCGGTGCCGGCCCGCAGCCCGTAGACGGGGGTGTCGGGCTGCTGGCGCCAGGAGTCGTCGATGCCGCCCGTGTCGACGGTGTCGAAGCCGAGCTCGTCGATCAGGGCGCGTACCTTCGCCTTCGCCGCCTCGTCGTCGCCGGCCACCGGGAGCGCGATGCGGTCGGGGTCACCCGCGGCGAGCGGGCGGTCCAGGATGTCCTGGGCGTAGGTGCCGTTGAAGGCCTTGATCACCGGGTGGCCGATGCGGCGTTCCGTCCAGCGGCTCTCGGCGAGACCCTCGTCCTCGATCTCCGCGATCCGGCCGTCGCGCTGCTGCGGGTAGTAGTTGTTGGTGTCGATGACGGCCACGTCGTCGGCCGCGCCCTCCAGGATGCCGGACGGCAGGCTCGGGACCGCCTTGACCGGAATCGTGATCACCACGACCTCGGCACCGCGCGCCGCCTCCTCGACGGTGACGGGGGTCGCTCCCGTCTCCTCGGCGAGCTCCTTGAGCGTCTGCGGGCCGCGGGAGTTCGCGACGGAGACGTCGTGGCCGAGCGCGCTGAGGCGCCGGGTGAGGTTGCCGCCGATGTTGCCCGCGCCGATGATGCCGATCTTCATGAGAGGCCTTGCCTTCCGGGACCGAGTCGATTCAGATTCGATGCACATGCATGCATCTGATGGGGCCAACCCCGGTCGGCGGCGGGCTATTCCGGCTCCATGCCAATCTCTACGAGATTCTCCGCGGCCCTGGCGTCAGCCGCCGAACGGATCCTCCGGTTCCGCCGCGAGGACGGCCGCCGCGGCCTCCGGGTCCCCGTCCGCGACGGCCCGGACCAGCGCCTCGTGGGCCTCGTCGGCGGTGTTGGGCTCCTGGACGCGCAGTCCGGTCAGGGCCAGGAGGCCGACCTGGCCCTTGCGCAGGGCCGGGACGAACTCCGCGAAGAGGTCGGTGAGCACGGGGTGATCGCCCGAGCGCTCATGCCGGAGCCGAGACTGCTGCTTCTGGACGAACCGGCGAGCGGCCTGGTCCTGCCGGGCCGCGAGCAGCTGATCGACGCGCTCCCCGCGGGCACCACCCACGCCCTGCTGCTGCGCGACGGCCGCGCCCTCGCCCAGGGTTCCGCCGCGTACGTCCTCACCGGCTACCGGGTCGGCAAGTGCTTCGACCTGCCGCTGGCTCTGAACGGCACGGCGGCCGTCGGACCGTGCGCATCGAGCGCCGGTCATGAGGAGGGGGCGCCCCGCATCGCGAGGCGCCCCCTTTCCGCTCGACTCACTTGTTCAGGTGCGCCCAGAACTCGTCGAACGAGAGGAGCTTGTCACCGTCGAGGTCGCGGCTCTTGATGATGACCTCGGCGACCGACTCGGTGACGTTCCAGTCACCCCCCTGGGCCAGAGCGGTCTTGAACTCGGCCGCGGTGATGAAGCCGTCACCGTCCGTGTCGATCCGCTGGAACTCCTTGCGCGCTTCTTCGATGTCGGCCACCGATCCGCCCCTCTTCTCCATACCTGCGTGTCTTGCTGGTCTCGCTGTCGTGCTGACGCAGGTCAGATTAGCTGGCCGTGCGAACCTCCAGTGCGGCGACCACCCAGGCGAACTCCTCCTCGTGGGCCGAGAGCGTGGCCCCCTTCAGGACCGCCATCAGCTCCCGATACCGGGCCAGGCGCACGTTGTGGGTCGCCTTCATGCGCTCCAGCACGGCCGCCCGGTCGGTGTCGCCGAGGAGGTCCCCCAACACCTCGTCGGCCTCCGGGGACTCCGGGGCGATCCCCTGCTCACGGGCGCTGCCCACCAGCTCGATCAGCCGCTTGAAGAACCACATGGACGCCCCGCGAGGGACTTCGTGCGCCCGGTCGGCGGCGTTGAACTCGGCCGCCTGCCGCATCTGGGCCCGGAACTCCGGGTCCCGCACCATCTCGGCCAGTTCGACCCAGGCGTCCACCTGCTCGGGTGTCGGGTCCTCCGGCAGATCCATCGCGCTCGTGCGCATCCGCTCCCGGATGTCCGGGTCGGCCAGGTCGAGCCCGTGGAACATCTCGTCCACGAACTCCTGAAGAATCCGCCTGCGCTCCGCTGCCGAAAGCCGGGCCAGATTGTTCATCAGGGTCATCTCCTCTGCGGTCGAACCGCGTCGCGCCACGGACGACAGCACCGCGCGAGTCACCCGCAGCGAGCGGATCTGCGCGTCCAGCGCCGCCACATGCGCCGCCGCGACCTCCGCGACCGTCCGCTCCCCGATCAGCACCCGGCGCACATCGGCCAGGCCGAGGCCCAGCTCGCGCAGGGTGCGGATCAGTTCCAGCCGGGCGGCGGACTCGGCGTCGTAGAGGCGGTAGCCGCCGGCCGAGCGGGTCACCGGGGTCAGGACGCCCTCGTCGGACCAGTAGCGGATGGTGCGCACGGTCAGTCCGGTGGAGCGGGCCAGCTCTCCGATGGTGAAAAGTCCGGTGCCGTCGTCGATCATGTGTGTGAGTGTGGGCCTTCCAGTGGGTGGAGACTCAAGGCGCGCGAAGGGAACCGGTGCGGTGGGGAACCTGCGGGACATTCTCGACGCGGCCGCGCGCGGTGTCTTCCCTCCCCCCGACGGCCGCACGACCGTCCTCCCCCAGGCCTCCCCGCGTGACGCGGGCGTCCTCTCCTTCACCGCGCACTCGGTGGTCTTCACCGACGAGGACCCGGAGTGGGTGTACGAGACGCTGCGCGCCGCCGACTGCGACGCCCTCGCCGCGTCGATGAGCCCCCGGTTCCTGACGGCGCTGCTGGACCGTACGGGCCGGGTCGCGGAGACGGTCGACCAGCTGGTGGTCGGCTCCCCGCTGCCGGGCCCGCCGCCCCTCGCGCTCACCGAGATCGAGGACCCGGACCATCCCCGGGTGGTCAGCTCGCGCAGGCGGCGCGACGAGGTGCGGGTGTGGGCCGCGGAGGGGGGCGTGGTCGTCCTCGGGCGCGGGGTCGCGGGGCGGCTGGAGGTCGCCGTGGAGGTCGAGGAGGGCGTACGGCACCGGGGGCTGGGCCGGGCCCTGGTGGGCGCGGCGCGGCACCTGGGCGGGGGCGAGCCGGTGTGGGCGCAGATCTCGCCGGGGAACGCCCGCAGCACACGGGCGTTCCAGGCGGCGGGCTATCTGCCGGTCGGGGCGGAGGCGCTGCTCACCGTCCGGCGGGAGCCGGGCGTCGGGGCGGTCAGTGCCACGGTACGTAGTTCAGATTGCTCACACAGCCGCTGAGCACCTCGGTCTTCGTGGCCTTGTCGACGGGACACGCGCCGAGGATGTACTGCCGTGCGACGCCGCCCGGGAAGGCCACCTCGACCTGGTCGGCGTACTTGTGGCCGTCGCCGATGGTGCGGTTGACGTCGATGCCGCCCGGGGCGTCGATGTAGTAGTTGTAGTTCGACTTCCAGCGCTTGTAGAGGTCGTGGTCGTAGGTCGTGGAGACGTACGGGGAGGGCTGGTTGTCGAGGACGTACTTCTCGATGTCGTACTGGCCGTTGACGACGTCCCTGGGGTAGAAGCCCTCGTCGAAGATGACCTCGGGGGTGCGGTTGTCGCTGCGCCACAGCGTGCCGCAGGTCTTGCGCCAGACCGGTGCCGGAGTGATGCGCGGGACGTCCACCTGCCGGTCGGCGGCGGCCTTGACGGGGTCGTCGAACAGGGGACAGGCGGGTGCGGCGGCCTTCGTCCTCGCCTTGGCGGGAGCCTCGGCCGGTGCGGCGGCGGGCACGGCCGCCGTGGTCGCGAGGACGGCACCCAGGGAGAGGACGGCGGCGGCGACCCGCCGCCGGACGCGAGTGATGATCATGCGCTGCACGATGTCGGTTCCCCGACGGCGAGTCGTGGATCATCACCCGATCGGCGGCGTGTCCCCGACCGGGGTTGCCCTAGCGGAAGATGCCGGTGTGGCCGAGCGAGTAGCGGCCCGGCTGCGGGTAGACGGCCAGGCCGTGCGGGCCCCTGCCGACCTTGATGCGGGCGAGCTGCTCTCCGGTGCGGGTGTCGATGGCGTACACCTCGGAGTTGTACCGCCCGGACAGCCACAGCACCTTGCCGTCCGCCGAGACGCCGCCCATGTCGGGGCTGCCGCCGTTCGGGAGGCGCCACTTCTTGGTGAGCGCGTTCTCGTGGAAGTCGAAGACGGAGACCGTGCCCTCGCCGCGGTTGGAGACGTACATCTCGCGGGAGTCGCGGCCGATGTACAGCCCGTGGCAGCCCTTGCCGGTGTGCAGGAACTCCGGCTTGCCGAAGGTGTCGCCGTCGACGATCCACATCCCGTCGGCCATCATGTCCGCGATGTAGAACCGCTTCCCGTCGGGCGAGACCTTCACGTCCTGCGGCATGGCACCCTTGTAGGGCAGTTTCTGCTGTCCGACGACCTTCATCTTCTCGGTGTCGACCTTCAGCAGCTCGCCGCTGAACTCGCAGGACACGATGAAGTACCTCCCGTCGAGGGAGAAGTCGGCATGGTTGACGCCGTAGCAGGTGACCGGTTCCGTCTTGATCCGCTTCATGGTGTGCGGGTCGCGGAAGACGAGTTCGCGGTCGAGGGAGGCCATGACGACGGCGTACTTGCCGTTGGGCGTGAAGTAGAGGTTGTACGGGTCGTGCACCTCGACCGACTTGCCCGCCTTGCCGGTCTTCGGGTCGATGGGGGTGAGGGTGTGCCCCCGGTTGTTGTTGACCCACAGCGTCTTCATGTCCCAGGAAGGGACGACGTGCTGCGGCTGCCGCCCCACCCTGAGGGTCTCGATCACCTCGTACGTCTTCGGGTCGATGACGGAGACGGTGTCGGACTCGGTGTTGGGGACGTAGACCCGGGACGGGAAGTCCTTGACCACCGGGGAGAGTCTGCCGGGGCGGTCGGCGGCGTAGACGTCCTTCGGGTCGAGCACCGGCGGCATGCCGGGCAGGCCGTCGACGACGGACTTGTGGACCTTCTTCGCCGGTGCGGGAACGGCCGCCTTGGTGGCGCCGCTCCCTCCTTCCCTGGCCGCCCCGCCCCCGTTGTCGGTGCCGCAGGCGGCGAGGACGGTGAGCGCGGCGCCGGCGAGCAGGGCGCTTTTCACGAGGTTGCGGTGCATCAGCCGATCAGCTCCGTGGTGGTGACCGCGCGCAGTCCGCGTCGGTCGAGTTCGTCGAGTACGGCGGGGAGTGCGGCGACCGTGTCCGCGTACCCGAAGTGCAGGCTCACGACGGACCCGTCCCGGATCTCGCCGAGGATGTTGCGGGCGACGGCGGCGGCGCCGGGCGAGGTGAAGTCGAGGGAGTCGACGTCGTAGGAGAGGACGTGCGGGTAGCCGGCGCGGCGGGCCAGCGTCTCCACGACCGGGGAGGCGCGGGTGGCGCGGGAGGGCCGGAACCAGGTGCCGATGGACCCGGTGAGCCTGCGCAGCCGCTCGGCGCACCCGGTGATCTCGGCGGCCGCCTCGGCCGCCGGCATGGCGTTGATGTCCAGGTGGCGCTGGGTGTGGTTGCCGAGGTCGTGGCCGCCGTCGAGAATCCGGCGGGCGAGGTCGGGGTGTTCGTCGAGCCAGGACCCGACGGCCAGCACGGTGACCCGCGCGCCGTGCCGCTCGGCTTCACCGAGCAGGGCCCGGGCGACGGAGGGCTCCCCCTGACCGTGGAAGGTGAGAGCGACCCGGGAACGGCCGCGCGGACCGTGACTGATCTGAGCGGGCTGCCGGGGGAAGGCACGGGGCGCGGGGGCGGCGAGGGGACGGGCGGTCGCCTCGGAGGCACGGGTGGGGGACGCGGGGCCCGGGGAGGCGGAGGCGGGGGCGTGCGGGGCGACGGCGCCGGAAGGGGACTTGAAGGGCGAGCACGCGGCCGCGAACGCACCCCCGGCGACAAGCCCGGCGCCGGCCCGCAGCGCGAAACGACGGTCGGATGTGGTCACCCGCACCATTTAAGGGCGGATATGGGGTATTTCCGGCCATTGACGCAACCCGGCTCGCCGAGCAGGGGCGACACACTCAGCCCGTCCGGCGTGTGAGGACGAGGCCCGTTCAGGGCCGAAGCGGGGGCCCGGGGGCGACAGCCCCCGGAAGACGGCCACGAGACGCACCCGCACATACCCGGCCGACCGCCGGAGGCCCTAGCGGTCGGCGACCCGCATCTCGAACCACGTCGTCTTGCCCCGGGGCAGCAGATCCACGCCCCAGCGGTCGGAGAGTTTGTCGACGAGGAACAGCCCCCGTCCGCTGATGTCCAGTTCCTGGACCGGCATCAGACAGGGCAGCCCCCGGGAGGGATCGCGGACCTCGACCCGGATCCAGCCGCGCCGACGCCGCATCCGGAGGCCGAAGACCCGGGCACCGGTGTGCCGTACGGCGTTGCCGACGAGTTCGGAGACGAGGAGGACCGCGTCCTCGGTCATCTTGGGGGTCAGTCCCCACTGACGCAGTACGACGATCTGGGCCAGCCGTCGGGCCGTGGCGGCGGACTCGGGGCGGGACGGCAGCGGAACCTCGCCCTCCGTCGGGTTGCCGAACAACTCCAGCGCCTTCAACGCCCGTTCGTCCTCGACCGCAGGCGACCAGCGCGCCGCGGTCGCACGGCCCGGTCCCCGCGGCTGTTCGATGCCCTCCAGCCCCGCCATGCCCCCATCATGGCCGCCCGGAGCCCCCTCCGGGGCCGTTCCGGCGGAATACGCCCCCCGGAATCTGCCGTTCCGGATAGGTCGATCGGCATATGCCAGGGACAGTTCAAAGCCCCACAAACCGGGACTGACCTGCGGCGACAACGCGCCGGGAGGCGCTCGGCGGGGTCGCTCGACAAGGCAGGCTTAAGGTCGCCTTAAGGTTCCCATAAACCGCCCCATCGAGGGACCCGGATGAGACGCCCCGTCAATTGCAAGTGATTCCGGGGAGTTTGAAGGAGACCTCTCTCACAGGAACTTGGCCTTGCCCGGGCCTTCCTCGACGAAGCTGCGCATGCCGATCTCGCGGTCGGCGGTCGCGAACAGACCCGCGAACCAGTTCCGTTCGACCGCCAGACCCGTCTCGATGTCGGTCTCCAGACCGGTGTCGATCGACTCCTTCGCGGCGCGCAGCGCGATCGCCGGACCCTGCGCCAGCTTCGCGGCCCAGCGGTGCGCCTCCGTGTACACGTCGGCGGCCGGGACGACCCGGTCCACCAGGCCCAGGGTCAGCGCCTCGTCCGCCTTCACCATCCGGCCCGTGAAGATCAGGTCCTTCGCCTTGGAGGGGCCGACCAGCCGGGAGAGGCGCTGGGTGCCGCCGGCGCCGGGGATCAGCCCGAGCAGGATCTCCGGCTGGCCCAGCTTGGCGTTGTCCCCGGCGATCCTGAAGTCCGCGCACAGCGCGAGCTCGCAGCCGCCGCCCAGCGCGTAGCCGGTCACCGCCGCGACGACCGGCTTGGGGATGCGGGCCACGGCCGTGAAGCAGTCCTGGAGGGCGCGGGCCCGCAGGATCATCGCGGTGTGGTCCATCTCCTGCATCTCCTTGATGTCCGCGCCCGCCGCGAACACCTTCTCCCCGCCGTACACGACGACCGCGCGTACGTCGTCACGCCGGGTCGCCTCCTCGGCGAGCTCCTTGAGCCGGTCCTGGGTGGCCACGTCCAGCGCGTTCATGGGCGGACGGTCGAGACGCAGCGTGCCGACGCCGTCGGCGACTTCGAGATTCACGGTCATGCCAGCAGGTTAACGGGGACTAACGGCGAGCGGGCCGGTGCGGTCGGTCACATCGGGCCGGGGGTCCGGGGGTTGTCCCCCAGGCAGACACAGCACGGGGACTAACGGCGAGCGGGCCGGTGCGGTCGGTCACATCGGGCCGGGGGTCCGGGGGTTGTCCCCCAGGCAGACACAGCACGGGGACCAACGGCGAGCGGGCCGGTGCGGTCGGTCACATCGGGGGGCGGAGACGACGAAGGGCCCGGTGCCGTGTGTCGTGGCGCCGGGCCCTTCGTGGAGTCATCGAGCGGGTGCTACTTCGTCCACTCCGCCCACGGGATGTTCCAGCCGTTGAGGCCGTTGGCCGGGTTGACCGTCGGGTCGGTGGAGTTCTTCACGACCACCACGTCGCCGACCATCGAGTGGTTGAAGAACCACGCGGCCGGCACGCCGCTGTCGTAGCCGCCGCGCACGTCCCGCAGGCCGATGCAGCCGTGGCTGGCGTTGTAGTTGCCGAAGGCGTCGCCGCCCCAGTAGTTGCCGTGCACGAAGGTGCCGGAGTCGGTCAGGCGGATGGCGTGCGGGACATCCTTGATGTCGTACTCGCCGTCATAGCCGACCGTGTCGCCGTTCATCCGGGTCACGGTGAACTTCTCGCTCATGACCATCTGGCCGTTCCAGGTGGCGTAGCCGGGCTTGCCGGTGGTGACCGGAATGGTCTTGACGACCTTGCCCTCCTGCGTGACCTTCATCGTGTGCTTCTTGGCGTCCACGACGGACACCTGATCGCGGCCGATGGTGAAGGAGACGGTCTTGGCCTGCTTGCCGTAGACGCCCTTGCGGCCCTCGACGCCGTCGAGGTTCAGCTTCACGGTGACCTTGGTGCCGGCCTTCCAGTACTTCTCGGGACGGAAGTCGAGACGGTCGTTGCCGAACCAGTGGCCCTGCACGTCGACGGCCGGCACGGTCGTGATGGAGATGGCCTTCTCCACGTCGTCCGGGTGGGTGATGCCCCGGGTGAAGCGCACCGAGAACGGCATGCCGACGCCGACCGTGGAACCGTCCTCGGGCGTGAAGTTGCCGGTGAAGGTGTTCTGCGGGCTCAGCGTGGTGAAGGACGAGTCCTCGGCGGCCGTACGGCCCTCGGAGTCCTTCGCGACGGCGTGCACCTGGTACTTGGTGGCCCCGGCGAGGTGCGTGGCCGGCGTCCAGCCGACGCCGTCCGCGGAGATCGCGCCGGTGACCGCCGTGCCCTTGTCGTCCTTGACGACGACCTCGGTCAGCTTGCCCTTGGCCGCCGTCACCTTCAGGGCGCCGCTGGTGTCGACATCCTTGGCGCCGGTCTTCGGGGCGATGGTCACGACCGCCTCGGACTGCTTGCTCTCGGCGGTGGCCGAAGCGCCCTTGCCTTCGGAGCCCGCGTCCTTCGCGGACCCGGAGTCCGAGTCCCCGCCCCCGCCGCAGGCCGTGACGGCCAGCAGCAGCCCGCCGACGATCAGCGCCAACCGCTTGTCGCGGCCGCGTGAGCGCCCTCCAACCGACGCCCCCGATATCGGTCGCACGTTCAAAGTCGTTCTCCCCACTCCCCCGGGCCCTCCCCGGGCCCGCACCGCGACGCGTCCCCCGCGTTCGCCGCATATTAACCACAAGGTCAACGGCCTGGACGGGCCAAGATTGTCACCGTTCAGTCCCAACTAGGACTGTGGGAACGCGGGGAAGGTTGCACCGGGGGGCCAGGTCATTTCAGGGCGCCGCCGGCGATCCACTCCTTCCAGGTCATGTTCCAGCCGCCGAGCCCGTTGTCCGGGGCGACCTGCTTGTCCTTGCTGTGCACGACCTCGATGACGTCACCGACGAGCGAGCGGTCGAAGAACCAGCCCGCGGGCGTGTCCGAGGCGCCGCCCTTGACATCCCTGAGGCCCACGCAGCCATGGCTCACGTTGACCCGGCCGAAGACGTCCTCCGCCCAGTAGTTGCCGTGCAGGAAGGTGCCGGAACTCGTCAGCCGCATGGCGTGCGGGACGTCCGGAATGTCGTACTCGCCCTTGCCGTTCGCCTTCTTGAAGCCGACCGTGGCGCCGTTCATCCGGGTCAGCTCGAGCATCTCGGTCACCACCATCTTCCCGTTGTAGGTGGTGTTCTTCGGCGCCCCGGCCGTGATCGGCACGGTGGCCAGCAGTTCGTCGTCGCGTCGCACCTGCATCGTGTGTTTCGCCGCGTCCACCAGGGACACCTGGCTGCGGCCGACGGTGAAGGAGAACGACTTGTCCTGGAGCCCGTAGACACCGGGCGCCCCCTCGACGTCCCGCAGCCCGAGCGTGACGGTGACCCGGGTGCCGGGCGCCCAGTACTCCTCGGGCCGGAAGTCGAGCCGGGTGTCACCGAACCAGTGCGGCCGGATGTCCACCGCCGGTTCGGCCGTGACCCGGACGGCGCGCTGGACCGCGGCGCGGTTGTCGATCTCCCGGTTGAACTCCAGCGAGACGATCATCCCGGTGCCCACGGTGGAGCGGTTCTCCGGGGTGACATAGCCGATGAAGCGCTCTTCGGGGACGTAGGTGGTGAAAGTGGTGTGCCGGGCCGAGCGGTTCCCGTCGCCGTCCAGGGCGACGGCGTCGACGGTGTAGCGGGCGGCGAGCCCGAGCCGGTCGTCGTCCGGCCGCCAGCTCGATCCGTCCGCGGCGATCCTGCCCGGGACCGGGGTCTCCTGGGCGTCCTGCGATCTGACGACCTTCACGGACTCCAGCCGCCCGCCCGGCACCCGCACCAACAGCCGCTCCTCGGGCCGTACTCCCTTCGTTCCGTCCTCCGGGGTGACGCGGATGACGTCCTCGGGGGCCGGGGGTTTGCCGAGCACCCGTTCGAGTCCGCTCCGGCTGTCCTCGCCGGTGCAACCGGCGGCCCCGGCCAGTAGTCCTGCCCATGTCAGTACGGCGGCCAGTGCGACCCCCGCGCGCCGTGCGCGCCCTTGTACGTGCCTCACATGGTGCCCAACGACCGGGCACGCCCCGGGGAAACGTGAGTGCGAGGGCCGCTCTGGGCAGAAATGGGGGGAGGACGACGCGACGGGGAGCCGCGGCCGGGACACCGCGCGCTCTTTTCCCACGTCGTTCCATGAGCCGCGGGAGGCTGAACGGTGTCCAGCGCAGCCGAGCAGGAGGCGGTGGCGGAGCGCGCCACGCCGGACACCGTCATGAACGGTGCGTCGCGCAAGGTGCCGGGTCCACCCGTGTGGCCGGGCGCGTCCACACCACTGGGCGCCCGGTTCCGGGTCGGCCCGGACGGAGTCGCGGGCACCAACTTCGCGCTGTGGGCGGGTGGGGCGGAGTCGGTCGAACTGTGTCTGTTCGACGAGGCCGGCCGGGAGACCCGCGCCCGGCTCACCGAGCTCACGCACGAGATCTGGCACGGCTTCGTGCCGGGGATCATGCCGGGCCAGCGCTACGGCTACCGGGTGCACGGCCGCTGGGACCCCTGGACCGGCGGCCGCTGGAACCCGGCGAAGCTGCTCCTGGACCCGTACGCCCGGGCGGTGGACGGCGAGTTCAGCCTGCCGCCCGAGGTCTACGGGCATGTCCGTGACTGGCCCCAGCAGCAGGTCGCCGACACCGTGCGCGACGAACGGGACTCGGCGCCGCACGTCCCCAAGGGCGTCGTCGTGCACGATGACGACGACTGGGCCGACGACCGCCGTCCGAAGACGCCCTGGGCGGACTCGGTGATCTACGAGCTGCATGTGCGCGGCTTCACGCGGCTGCACCCGGGGATACCGGAGGAGCTGCGCGGCACGTACGCAGGTCTGGCGCACCCGGCGGCCGTGGAGCACCTGGTGAAGCTGGGCGTCACGGCGGTGGAGCTGCTGCCGGTCCACCAGTTCGCGCACGAGGACCATCTGCTGCGCAGGGGGCTGAAGAACTACTGGGGCTACAACTCCATCGGCTACTTCGCCCCGCATGCCGCGTACGCCTCCGCCGGGACGACGGGCGGGCAGGTCGGCGAGTTCAAGCGGATGGTGCGCGCCCTGCACGCGGCCGGCATCGAGGTGATCCTCGACGTCGTCTACAACCACACGGCGGAGGCCGGCGAGCTGGGGCCGACGCTGTCGCTGAAGGGCATCGACAACCGGGGCTACTACCGGGTGCAGTCGGACGCGCGCAGGTACGCCGACTACACGGGCTGCGGGAACACCCTGCACGTGGTCCAGCCGCATGTGCTGAGGCTGATCACCGACTCGCTGCGCTACTGGGTGACGGAGATGGGCGTCGACGGCTTCCGCTTCGACCTGGCGGCGGCGCTGGCCCGCTCCATGCACGACGTCGACATGCTGTCGCCGTTCCTCGCGGTGATCGCGCAGGACCCGGTGCTGCGCCGGGTGAAGCTGATCGCCGAGCCCTGGGACGTGGGATCGGGCGGCTACCAGGTGGGCGCCTTCCCGCCCCTGTGGACGGAGTGGAACGACCGCTACCGCGACACCGTGCGGGACTTCTGGCGGCACGCGCTGCCGGACGTGCGGGAGATGGGCTACCGGCTGTCGGGGTCGAGCGACCTGTACGCGTGGGGCGGACGCCGGCCCTACGCGTCGGTCAACTTCGTGACCGCGCACGACGGTTTCACCCTGCGCGACCTGGTGTCGTACGACCGCAAGCACAACGAGGCCAACGGCGAGGGCAACCGGGACGGCACGAACGACAACCGCTCCTGGAACGGCGGCACCGAGGGCGAGACGGCCGACGAGCGGGTACTGGCGCTGCGGCGGAGGCAGCTGCGGAACCTGCTCACGACGCTGCTGCTGTCGACGGGCGTGCCGATGCTGGTCGCGGGCGACGAGCTGGGGCGCACCCAGCGGGGCAACAACAACGCCTACTGCCAGGACAACGAGATCAGCTGGGTGGACTGGGGGCTGCTCGACGAGCCGGGGTGGCGGGCCCTGTTCGACCTCACCTCGCGGCTGATCGCGCTGCGCCACCGTCACCCGGTGCTCCGCCGCCGCGCCTTCTTCTCCGGGCGGGCGCACTCGGCGGACGGGCTGCGGGACCTCGCCTGGTTCACCGAGCGGGGCACGGAGATGACCGAGGGGGACTGGTACGCGCCCGCGGCGACCCTCGGGATGTATCTGTCCGGACGGGACATTCCCGGCCGGGACGAGCGGGGCACCCCGATCACCGACGACAGCTTCCTCGCCGTCCTGCACGCCGGGGACCGGCCGGTGAGCTTCGTGCTGCCGGGGCCGCCGTGGGCGGAGCGGTACGAGGTGGTCGTCGACACGTCGAGCGAGGAGCAGGGGGAGGCGCCGGGGGTGACACACCCGGCGGGGGCCGCGATCACGGTGCCGGCGCGGGCCGTGCTGTTGCTGAGGGTGGTGGGCTGAAGGTGGTCGGCTGAGACAACGTTTCAGGACCGTGAACTCCACGCCGGATTCCTGGCCAGGACGCGGAGCCCGCTGATCAACTGAAGGGCATGCCTGAGATATCCCGTCGTACCTTCGGTGGTCTAGTCGGTGGCGGTGCCGTGACCGCCGTCGCCGGTACGGCCACCGCAGCCGAGGCCGTGCCCGCCGAACGCCCGTTCAAGGCCCGCCCCGCCGCCTCCGGCAGGCGCCCCAACATCCTGGTCATCCTCGGTGACGACCTCGGCTGGGCCGACCTGTCCTCCTACGGCGCCCCGCACATCAGGACGCCGAACCTGGACCGGCTGGCCCGGCAGGGGGTGCGCTTCACCGACGCGTACTCGGGGTCGGCGACCTGCTCCCCCACCCGGTTCAGCCTGTACACCGGGCGGTACCCGGGCCGTACGAAGGGCGGGCTGGCCGAGCCGATCGCCAACAGGACGCAGGGCCTGGACCCGAACCACCCCACCCTGGCCTCCCTGCTGAAGAAGGCGGGCTACTCGACCGCGCTGATCGGCAAGTGGCACTGCGGCTGGCTGCCGGACTACAGCCCCACCAAGTCGGGCTGGGACGAGTTCTTCGGCAACCACGGGGGCGTACTGGAGTACTTCTCCAAGCTCGGCCAGCTCGGCGACTACGACCTCTACGAAGGCGACGCCGAGTACAAGGACCTGCGCTACTACACCGAGGTCCTCACCGAGCGGGCGGTCGAGTACGTCGGCCGGGACCACGACAGGCCGTGGCTGCTGAACCTCAACTTCACCACCCCGCACTGGCCCTGGCTCGCGGAGGACGACGCCGAGACGGGCGCCGAGATCGCGGCGAAGATCCGGGCCGCGAAGACCCAGGCCGAGGTCAGCAGGGCCCTCAACCACTACGACGGCGGCTCGGTCGAGAAGTACGCGCAGATGGTGGAGAGCCTGGACGCGGCGGTCGGCGAGGTCCTCACCGCGCTGCGCCGCTCCGGCCAGGAGGAGAACACGCTGGTGCTGTTCGCCAGCGACAACGGCGGTGAGCGCTACTCCTACAACTGGCCCCTCAGCGGCCAGAAGTTCGTCCTGCTGGAGGGCGGGATCCGGGTCCCGACGATCGTCCGCTGGCCCGCCCGCATCGACGGCCACCAGGTCAGCCACGAACCGAACGTCTCCCCCGACTGGACGGCGACCCTGCTGGAGGTGGCGGGTGCCCGCCCCGATCCGGCGTACCCGCTGGACGGCACGAGCCTCGCAGGATATCTGCTGCGCGGCGAACGGCTCCCGGAGCACGACCTGTTCTGGCGGGTCCGGGCCAACCGGGCGCTGCGGCGCGGGGACTGGAAGTACTACCAGGACGCCACGAAGACCGACCATCTCTACAACCTGGCCGCCGACTCCCGTGAACAGGCCGATCTCGCCCCGGACAGGCCCGAGTTGCTCGCCGAGCTGAAGGCGGCCTGGGAGCGGACCGCGGCTGGGCTGCTGCCGTACACCGACTGAGCGGCGACCCGGAGAGGGCGGCCCCTGGGCGGCCGGGGACTCGACGGATCGGCATGTCCCTGCCCGCTCAGGTACCCGCCCCGCTCAGGTACCCGCCCCGCCCAGGATCCCCCGTTCGTACGCCACGGCCACCGCCGCCGCGCGGTCGTTGACGGCCAACTTGGCGTACAGATGGGTGAGATGGGTCATCCTCGACATCCGCGACGACGGCCGGGGCTTCGACCCGGACGCCGTACGCCGCGGCGGCCGTACCCGCATGTCGCCCTCCTCCACGGTCTCCTCCACGGTGAAGGAGACGCCGTCGACGACCGTACGGCCGTCGTAGGACTTGCGCAGGTCGGTGACTTCGATGACGGGCATGGCACCAGCGTCGCGGGCGGCCCCGGGTCCGCACATCGGCCGGCTCGCTCGAACGGGCATCAGCCGATCGGTGGATGCGCCGGTACGACCCCTCGAACACGCAGGTCGTAGGACCAGCGGCCGAGCCCGGTCGGGCCAAAACTCGGTGGGCGTTGTCAGTGCCGGTCCGTAGGCTCGCGGTGATGCCCAGGACACCAGCAACCGCTTCCCAGGACCGCTCCGCCGTACGCTCCCTGCTGCGCCTGTGGCCGTACGTCCGTCCCGTGCGGATACGGCTGTTCGCGGCCGCCTTCGTCGCCGTGCTCGCCTCCTGTACGGGTCTGGTCATTCCGCTCGTCCTGAAATGGATGGTGGACGGCCCCGTGGCCGACCGGGACACGGCCGGGGTCTGGCTGGGCGCGCTCTGCCTGCTGCTGCTCGGGGTCGCGGAGGCGCTGCTGTTCGGGCTGCGGCGCTGGCTGGTGGCGCGTCCGCTGTCACATGTCGAGGCGGAGATGCGGGCGGATCTCTACGGGCGGCTCCAGCGGCTGCCGGTGGCGTTCCACGACCGGTGGGCCTCGGGGCAGTTGCTGTCCCGGGCGACGTCCGATCTGGGGCTGCTGCGCATGTTCCTCGCCTTCCCGCTGACGTTCCTGCTTGTCAACTCGGTGACGATCCTCTTCGGAGTGGTCATCATGCTGCTCCAGGACTGGACGCTCGGGCTGGTCATCCTCGGGCCGGCCATCCCCGTCGTCGTGGTGTGCGTGTACTTCGAGAACCGGTACGCGGTCGTGGCGCGGCGCTCCCAGGACCAGGCCGGGGACCTGACGACGGTGGTCGAGGAGAGCGTCCTCGGGATCAGGATCATCAAGGGCTTCGGGCGGCACCGGAGCCAGGCGCTGGCCTTCCGGGAGCTGTCGTCGACGCTGCGCGGCACGGAGTTGCACAAGGCGCGGCTGCTGGCCACGATCTGGGCCGTCATCGTGACGCTCCCGGAGGTGGCGATCGGGGCGGCGCTGGTGCTCGGCGTGGTGCAGGTGGCGGACGGCGAGCTGTCCGCGGGCACCCTGGTCGCCTTCCTGTCCACGGCGCTCGCGCTGCGCTGGCCGGTGGACTCGATCGGTTTCCTGCTGGCGATGAGCCAGGAGGCGGCGACGGCGACGGAGCGCTACTTCGAGGTGATGGACGAGGCGCCCGAGGAGCCCGACGGCCACGGCGGGCGGGCCGCCGCGTCCGACGGCGGTCTGCGGTTCGACGGCGTCACCTTCCGCTATCCCGACGCCTCCCCCGACTCCCCGCCCACCCTCGACGGCGTCGACCTGCACATCCGGCCCGGCGAGTCCATGGCGCTGGTCGGGGCGACCGGCAGCGGGAAGACCACGCTCACGGCCCTCGTCCCCCGGCTGCACGAGGTGACCGCCGGCCGCATCACGCTCGACGGCGAGGACATCACCGCGATGTCCCGCGAGGAGTTGCGCTCGCGGGTCGCCGTCGCCTTCGAGGAGCCGACCCTGTTCTCCGCGAGCGTCGGGGAGAACGTCCTCATGGGGGCGGCGGACGGTGCGGGCGCCGTCGAGCTGGAGCGGGCGCTGGGCGTGGCGCAGGCCGACTTCGCGCACGCGTTGCCGCAGGGCGTCGAGACCCAGGTCGGCGAGCAGGGGCTCAGTCTCTCCGGTGGGCAGCGGCAGCGCCTCGCGCTGGCCAGAGCCGTCGTCGGGCAGCCCCGGTTCCTCGTCCTGGACGACCCGCTGTCCGCGCTGGACGTGCACACCGAGGCCGCCGTGGAGGCCGCGCTGCGGCAGGTCCTCGCCGACACCACCGCGCTGATCGTGGCGCACCGCCCGTCCACCGTGCTCCTCGCCGACCGTGTCGCCCTGCTGTCCGACGGGCGCGTCACCGCCGTGGGCACCCATCAGGAACTGCTGCGCAGCAACACCGAGTACGCCCACCTCATGTCCGGAGAGCCGTCCGGAACTCAGTTCGGAACCCAGTTCGGTGAACAGGAGGCCGACCGCCGATGACCGCCCCCACCACCGCTTCCCCCGTCACCGACGACGACCCCGAGGTCCCTCCGCGGACCGCCGCCGACGACCCCTTCGACAAGGACGTCCTGCCCACCCCGCCCGGCGCCACGGGCGCGCTGCTGCGTTCCCTGCTCGAGCCCATGAGGGCGCGGGTCGCCTTCACCTCGCTCCTGCTGCTGCTCCAGCAGGCGGCCGTGCAGGCCGGCCCGCTGCTGGTGGCGTACGCCATCGACCGCGCCGTACCGGCGTTCCGGGCCGACGACCACGGGCCGCTGGTCGCGGTGGGCGTCGGCTATCTGCTGTGCGCGCTGGTCTCCGGCGGACTCCAGTACGCGTTCCTGATCGCCTCCGCCCGCGTCAACCAGGACGCGCTGCTCGATCTGCGCGGCCGGATCTTCCGGCACGCGCAGGCGCTGAGCCTCGACTTCCACGAGCGCTACACCTCGGGCCGGCTGATCTCCCGCTCCACCACGGACGTGGAGTCGCTGCGCGAGCTCCTCAGCGAGGGCCTCCAGGAACTCGTGACGGTGATCCTCTCCTTCCTCTACATCTCGGCGATGCTGCTCTGGCTGGACCTCGGCCTCGGGGCCGTGGCGGTGGCCTCCTTCGTACCGCTGTACCTCCTCGTCCGGATCTACCAGCGGCGCGCCGGGGAGGTGTTCCGGGCCCGCTCCACGGCGATCGCGGCCGTGATCGTGAAGTTCGTGGAGACGATGAACGGCATCCGGCCGGTGCGCGCGTTCCGCCGCGAGCCCGTCAACGACGCCGACTTCCGCGTCCTGAACCGGCGGCACGAACGGATCAACGGCAACGCGCTCCTGGAGATGGCCCGGTACGTCACCGGATCGCGGCTGGTCGCCAACGCGGCGGTCGCGGTGATCGTGCTGTGGGGCGCCACCCGGGTGACCGACGGCTCGCTGGAGCTGGGGGTGCTGGCGGCGGCCGTGCTGTATCTGCGGCGGCTGTACGACCCGATAGACCGGCTCGCCATGTTCCTCAACTCCTACCAGTCGGCGGCCGCCTCGCTGGAGAAGATCGCGGGGCTGCTCGCGCAGACGCCGTCCGTGCCCGAGCCGCAGGCGCCGCGGGAACTCCCGCCGCCGGCGAGTGAACTGCCCGGCCGGGAGGTCGTCTTCGACGGGGTCTCCTTCGGCTACCGCACGGGGGGCGAGATCCTCCCCCGCTTCGACCTGACCCTGCCCGCCGGGCAGACCGTCGCCGTGGTCGGCTCGACCGGCGCGGGCAAGTCCACGCTGGCCAAGCTGCTCGCCCGCTTCTACGACCCGTCCGAGGGGCGGGTGCTGCTGGACGGGGTCGAGCTGCGCGAGCTGGCCGTGCCCGAACTGCGGCGCGGGGTGGTCATGGTGACGCAGGAGGCGTTCCTGTTCTCCGGCACGGTCGCCGAGAACATCGCCATCGGACGGCCGGACGCGAGCCGGGAGGAGATCGAGCGGGCGGCGAAGGCGATCGGCGCGCACGAGTTCATCAGCGCCCTGCCCGACGGCTACGACACCGACGTACGCAAGCGCGGTGGCCGTATCTCCGCCGGGCAGCGGCAACTCGTCGCGTTCGCGCGGGCGTTGCTCGCCGACCCGGCGGTACTGATCCTCGACGAGGCGACCAGTTCGCTCGACATCCCGGGCGAGCGGGCCGTGCAGGCGGCGATGGCGACGGTGCTGAAGGGCCGTACGGCGGTGGTGATCGCACACCGGCTGTCGACCGTGGAGATCGCCGACCGGGTCCTGGTCATGGAGCACGGGCGGATCATCGAGGACGGCACCCCGGCCGGACTGATCGCGGGCACCGGCCGGTTCGCGGACCTGCACCGGGCCTGGCGGGACAGCTTGGCGTAAGCATCCAGGGGGACGACGGGGGCCGGAAGGACGAGTGGATGATCGACGCGTACGAGGATCCCGGCACGCCCGACCGCCGCGGCGGCTGGGCGTACCTGGCGTGGCTGGTGCGCTGCCAGCCCTGGCGGGCGCTGGCCGGGGCGGTGCTGGCCAGCGTCTGGATGGTGCTGCTGGCGGTGGCGCCGTACCTGCTGTCGAAGGCGGTGGACGACGGTCTCGAACCCGGTGACACGGCGGCGCTGGCCGGCTGGACGGCGGCCCTGTTCGCGGTGGGCGCGCTCAACGCCTGGGTGAGCATCATGCGGCACCGCACGATGACCCGGGTGCGCATGGACGCGTACTTCCGCACCACCAAGGTCGTCGTGAGGCACACGACACGGCTCGGCGCCGAGCTGCCGCGCCAGGTGGGGGCCGCGGAGGTCGTCACCATCGGGGTGAGCGACGTGCACACGATCGCGGGCGCGCTGACGGTGATCGGGCCGGGTGTCGGCTCGGTCGTCGTCTATGTCTTCGTCGCCGGGCTGCTGCTGTCGGTGTCGCCGCTGCTGGCGGCGGTCGTGCTGCTGGGGATGCCGGTGGTCGCGGTGCTGGTCGGACCGCTGATGTCACGGTTGCAGGGCACGGAGGCCGAGTACCGGGAGCGGCAGGGAGTGCTCACCGCGCGGATCGGCGATCTCGCGGGCGGGCTGCGGGTGCTCAACGGGCTCGGCGGCAAGGAGCTGTTCGCGGCCTCCTTCGACCGCGACTCGCAGCGGCTGCGGGCGCAGGGCTACCGGGTCGGCGCGGTCACCAGCTGGATGCAGGCGCTCGGGATGGGCCTGCCGACGCTGTTCCTGGCCGTGGTGACCTGGCTGGCGGCCCGGCTCGCCGCCCAGGGGGACATGACGGTCGGCGAGTTGGTGTCTGTGTACGGCTATGTCGCGGTCCTGATCGGCCCGGTGGCGTTCCTCGTCGACATGGGCTACCAGCTCAGCCGGGCCGTGGTGGCCGCCCGGCGCGTCGTACGGCTGCTGCGGCTGGAACCGGCCCCCGACACCGGCACCGGCACCGCCACCGGTGTCGCCGACGCGCCGATCGAGCCGTCGGTGCTGCACGACCCCGTCTCGGGTGTACGGGTGGCACCGGGCCGGCTGACCGCGCTGGTCGGCGCGCGGCACGCGGAAGTGACCGCCGTCGTGGACCGGCTCGGCCGGTACGGCCCCACGGAAGCCAACTGGGGCGGGGTACGGCTGGACGCCGTCCCCCTGGACCAGGTCAGGGACCGGATCCTGGTCGCCGACAACGAGGCCGACCTGTTCGCCGGGAGTCTGCGCGAGGTGGTGGGCGGACGGCGTACGGCCTCGTCGGCGGACGTCGGGCGGGCGGTGTGGGCGGCGGCCGCGGACGACATCGTGCAGGGCCTGCCGGAAGGACTCGAGTCAGCCGTGACCGCACAGGGCCGCAGCCTTTCCGGGGGCCAGCGGCAACGGGTCCGGCTGGTGCGGGCGTTGCTCGCCGACCCCGGGACACTGCTGGCCGTCGAGCCGACCTCGGCGCTCGACGCGCACACGGAGGCGGCGGTCGCCCAGCGGCTGCGCGCGGCACGGACGGGCCGGACCACGGTGGTGACCACCACCTCCCCGCTGCTCCTCGCCCAGGCGGACACCGTCCACTACCTGGTCGACGGAAAGGTGACGGCAACCGGCCACCACCACGACCTGCTGGAGCGGGAGCCGGGATACCGGGCCTTGGTGGCACGAGACACCGACGACACCGTTCCGGACCCGGACCCGGACAGGAACACGGGTGACGATATGAGTGGGGACACGGGCACGGATTCGGACACGGGTGCCGGTGCCGGTGCCGGTGCCGAGGAGGTTGCGCGGTGACGGTGATCGACGGGGGCTCGGGACGGCTGCCGGTCGCCGAGCCCGGTGACGTGCGCCGGGCGGCGGCCCGGCTGTTGCGGGCCGACCGGCGGGCCTTCACCGGCGCCCTCGCCCTGAACGTGCTGGCCGCCGGGGCCGGGCTGGCCGGGCCGTGGCTGCTGGGGCGGATCATCGACGAGGTGCGGGCCGGGCACGGCGCCGGGGCCGTGGACCGGCTGGCGGCGGCGATCCTGGCCTGCGCGCTCGCGCAGCTGCTGCTGGCCCGCTGGGCCCGGTACGCGGGACACCGCTTCGGCGAGCGGACGCTGGCACGGGTGCGGGAGGAGTTCGTCGGGCGGGCGCTCGCACTGCCCGCGTCGGTGGTGGAGCGGGCCGGCACCGGCGATCTGACCACGCGCGGCACCGCCGACGTGGCGGCCGTGGGCACGACCCTGCGGGACGCCGGGCCCGAGCTGCTGGTCTGCACGGTCCAGGCGCTGTTCACGCTCGGCGCGGTGTTCGTGATCGACCCGCTGCTCGGGGCGATCGGAGTGCTGGGACTGACCCCGATCTGGTTCGCGCTGCGCTGGTATCTGCGGCGGGCGCGCGCGGCCTACCTCGCCGAGGGCGCGGCCACCTCCGAGGTCGCCGAGATCGTCGCCGCCACCGCGTCCGGGGCGCGCACGGTCGAGGCGTTCCAGCTCCAGGAGCGGCGGACCGCGGCCGCCCAGGACGCGCTGGAGATCTCGCGCCGCACCCGCTTCCGGACCCTCTACCTGCGCACGGTGTTCTTCCCGGTGATCGAGGTGTCGTACTCGCTGCCGGTGGCGGGCGTGCTGCTGCTGGGTGGCGCGCTGCACGCGCGGGGCGCGATGAGCCTGGGCGCGGTGGTGGCGGCCGCGCTGTATCTGCGGCAGTTCACCGAACCGCTGGACCAGATCCTGGTGCGCGTCGAACAACTCCAGAGCAGCGGCGCCTCGTTCGCCCGGGTGGAAGGCCTGGCCCGGGCGCCGCGCGCCGAGCCGGACGGCGGGGCGCGCACTCCGGCGGACGACCGGATCGACGTGACGGGCGTGCGGTACGCCTACGAGCGCGGCGGCGAGGTGCTGCGCGGGGTCGACCTGACGGTGCGGCCCGGGGAGCGGCTCGCGGTCGTCGGCCCGTCGGGCGCGGGCAAGACCACGCTGAGCAGGCTGCTCGCGGGCGTGGACGCGCCGAGCACGGGCACGGTGACGGTGGGCGGGGTGCCGGTCGCGGAGCTGGCGCCGGAGACGCTGCGCCGACAGGTGGTGCTGGTCACCCAGGAGCACCATGTCTTCCTCGGTACGGTCCGCGACAACCTGCTGATCGCCGAACCGGCCGCGAGCGACGCACAGTTGTGGGCGGCGCTGGCCACGGTCGGCGCCGCCGACTGGGTCCGGGAGCTGCCCGGCGGCCTCGACGCCGGGCTCGGCGGGGGCGGTACCCGTACGGACGGCTCGCAGGCCCAGCAACTCGCCCTGGCCCGGGTGGTGCTGGCCGATCCGCACACGCTGATCCTGGACGAGGCGACGGCGCTGCTGGATCCGGCGACCGCCCGGCACACCGAGCGGGCCCTGGCCGCCGTGCTCCGGGGCCGGACCGTCATCGCCATCGCCCACCGCCTGCACACCGCGCACGACGCGGACCGGGTCGCCGTGATGCAGGACGGCCGTCTCACCGAACTCGGCACACACGAGGCGCTGGTGACGGCGGACGGCGCGTACGCGGCACTCTGGCGGACCTGGCACGGTGAGCGGACCGAATCCTGATCCGCTGTTCGCCCCGCTCCGGAAACGGGCCCAGCGGGAGCACTGGTGGCGATCGCCGCCGCGCTGCTCGCGGTGTCCCGCAGCGCGCGCGGCGCGCCAGGAGCAGAACCTGGCCCCTTCGTCCGCGCGGGGTCATCCGGCGGCGGCACGAGCTCGGGGCCGGGCTCGTGCTCGGGTTCGCCTGACCACAGGTCCTGCGGACGACTCGACATGTCCTGCCGACCAATCGACCGCATATCGAACATGAATTACCGGACAACGAACCGTTTCCGGCCAACTTCCTGACGCGCTCCTGACAGATAGCGCAATCCCCTGCCACTCTTCCCACTGCTGGTTCACAGCAACCCCACAGCTAAGCCCGCTCCACGTACCGCCTTTGTTCTGCGTACCGCCTTTGTCGTGCCCGCACGGCTCACCCGCCGTCGGGTCTCCCCTGGCCGCGTGACCCGTGGCCGCGCAGAAGGAGTCAGTGTTGAGCAGCAGTCCCTCTCGCAGACGCACCCCCCACAGCACCTCCCGTCGTGCCGCGGCCGTCGCCCTCGTCGGCGTCTCCGCGCTCATCGCCGCCGCCGTGCAGTCCGGCGCCGCGACCGCCGCCCCGGTGAAGGCACCGCAGGCGGCCGGCCAGGCCAACCCGGGCGCCGAGTCGGTGCGCCTCACCCCCGCCCAGCGCGCCACGCTGATACGCGACGCGGACGCCGACAAGGCGGCCACCGCCAAGGAGTTGGGACTCGGCGCCAAGGAGGCGCTCGTCGTCCGTGACGTCGTCAAGGACGCCGACGGCACCCTGCACACCCGCTACGAGCGCACCTACGGCGGTCTGCCGGTGCTCGGCGGCGACCTGGTCGTCGAGACCGCGAAGTCCGGCGCCACCGAGGGCGTCACCAAGGCCACCCGGACGGCCATCAAGGTCGCCTCGCTCTCGCCCACCCTCAGCGCGGCCAAGGCGGAGAAGCAGGCGCTGAGCCTCGCCACGGCCGCCGGCGCCGAGCAGGCGGACACGAACCGCGCGCCGCGCAAGGTGATCTGGGCGGCGAACGGCACCCCGGTCCTGGCGTACGAGACGGTCGTCGGCGGCCTCCAGGAGGACGGCACCCCGAACGAGCTGCACGTCATCACCGACGCCACCACCGGCGCGAAGCTGTACGAGTACCAGGGCGTCGAGACCGGCACCGGCAACACCATGTACAGCGGCCAGGTGACCCTCGGCACCACGCAGTCGGGGTCGACGTACAACCTGACCGACGGGGCGCGCGGCGGCCACAAGACGTACAACCTCAACCGGGGCACCTCCGGCACCGGCACGCTCTTCTCGGGCTCCGACGACGTCTGGGGCACCGGCGCCGCGTCGAACCTGGAGACCGCGGCCGCCGACGCGCACTACGGCGCTGCCCTGACCTGGGACTACTACAAGAACGTGCACGGCCGCTCCGGCATCAGGGGCGACGGCGTCGGCGCGTACTCCCGGGTCCACTACGGCAACAACTACGTCAACGCGTTCTGGCAGGACAGCTGCTTCTGCATGACGTACGGCGACGGCTCGGGCAACACCCACCCGCTCACCGCGATCGACGTGGCCGGCCACGAGATGACGCACGGCGTCACCGCCAACACCGCGGGCCTCAACTACAGCGGTGAGTCCGGCGGCCTCAACGAGGCGACCTCGGACATCTTCGGCACCTCGGTCGAGTTCTACGCGCAGAACGCCTCCGACGTCGGTGACTACCTCATCGGCGAGGAGATCGACATCAACGGCGACGGCTCGCCGCTGCGTTACATGGACAAGCCGAGCAAGGACGGTGCGTCGAAGGACAGTTGGTACTCGGGGATCGGATCGGTCGACGTCCACTACTCGTCCGGCCCGGCGAACCACTTCTTCTACCTCCTGTCGGAGGGCAGCGGCGCCAAGGTCATCAACGGCGTCAGCTACAACTCCGCGACCGCGGACGGCCTTCCGGTCACCGGCATCGGCCGCGACAAGGCGGAGAAGATCTGGTTCCGCGCGCTGACCACGAAGTTCACCACGACCACCAACTACGCGGCGGCCCGCACCGGCACGCTGGCGGCGGCCGGTGAGCTGTACGGCACGACCTCGACCGAGTACAAGGCGGTGCAGGACGCGTGGGCCGGCGTCGCGGTCGGCGCCCGTTCCGACGGCGGGGGCGGCGGTGGCGGCACCTCCTTCGAGAACACCGCCGACGTATCGATTCCGGACAACGGGGCGGCGGTCACGTCCTCGGTCACCGTCTCCGGCCGGACCGGCAACGCGCCCTCGAACCTCGCGGTGGCGGTCAACATCGTCCACACCTACATCGGTGACCTCCAGGTGCAGTTGCTCGCCCCCGACGGCACGGCCTACACACTGAAGGCGTACGGCACCGGCGGCAGCACGGACAACATCAACACCACGTACACCGTGAACGCCTCCTCCGAGGTCGCCAACGGGGTCTGGAAGTTGCGGGTCCAGGACAACGCGGCCCAGGACACCGGCTACATCAACAGCTGGAAACTGACCTTCCTGTAGGCCACAGGCCCCGCAGGGGTCGTACACAGCCGACCGAGAGACAGCGCACAGGACGCCGCCCCGGGAGTTTCGACTCCCCTGGGGCGGCGCCCCCTTTTTGCCAGCGCCTTACCTACGCCCTGTTGGCCTTTGACCCAGGTCAAGTCCGTTTACATTCCGGCAATGTTCACCAGACAGTTGATTTTCAGCCAACATCACTTCGGGGTCCTGACATGTACGCGCCTTGATGCCAGTCTTCCTGTCACCCGCCGCACAACTTCACAGCAGTCACGGACAGCCACCCCACGCTGCCCGGGCACCCCCACATCCAAGGAGCTTGTGTGACCTCCCTCTACGCGCGTCACAAGCGCACCACTCTGGCCATCGCCACCGCCGTGGCGGCCGGAGCCCTGGTCACCACCGGCCTGACCGCCGGTACCGCCGCCGCCCAGACCCCGGCGGACGCCACCGGTGCGACGCCCCTCGCCGTGCCCACCGCGCTGGCCCCGGCCGCCCGCACCGCCCTGATCCAGGACAAGCAGGCCGACGCGCCCGAGACCGCGCAGGAGATAGGCCTGGGCGTTCAGGAGAAGCTGGTCGTGCGCGACGTCGTGAAGGACGCGGACGGCACGGTCCACACGCGCTACGAGCGGACCTACGCGGGTCTGCCGGTCCTCGGCGGCGACCTGGTCGTCCACGAGTCGGCCGCGGGCGCGAACAAGGGCGTCACCAAGGCGACGAACACCACCATCAAGGTCGCCTCGCTCACCCCCGTCGTCACCGCCGCCAAGGCCGAGAAGCAGGCCCTGACCCTCGCCAAGGACGCCGGCTCCGCCAGCACCGAGGCCAGCGACGCGCCCCGCAAGGTGATCTGGGCCGGCAACGGCAGCAAGCCGGTCCTCGCCTACGAGACGGTCGTCGGCGGTCTCCAGGACGACGGCACCCCGAACGAGCTGCACGTCATCACCGACGCGGCCACCGGCAAGAAGCTGTACGAGTACCAGGGCATCGAGACCGGCACCGGCAAGAGCCTCTACTCGGGCACGGTGACCCTCGGCACGACCCTCTCGGGCTCGACGTACAACCTGACGGACAGCACGCGCGGCGGCCACAAGACGTACAACAAGGCGCACGCCACGACCTCTTCGGCGGGCACGCTGTTCACCGACGCGGACGACACCTGGGGCACCGGCGCCGCCTCCAGCTCGACCACGGACCAGACGGCCGCCGTCGACGCCGCGTACGGCGCGCAGGCGACGTGGGACTTCTACAAGTCGACGTTCGGCCGCAGCGGCATCAAGAACAACGGCGTCGCCGCGTACTCCCGCGTCCACTACGGCAACGCGTACGTCAACGCCTTCTGGGACGACAGCTGCTTCTGCATGACCTACGGCGACGGGTCGAGCAACACCCACCCGCTGACCTCGCTGGACGTGGCCGGCCACGAGATGACCCACGGCGTCACCTCGAACACGGCGGGCCTGAACTACTCGGGCGAGTCCGGCGGCCTCAACGAGGCGACCTCCGACATCTTCGGCACCGCCGTCGAGTTCTACGCGGCGAACACCTCCGACGTCGGTGACTACCTCATCGGCGAGAAGATCAACATCAACGGCGACGGCACCCCGCTGCGCTACATGGACCAGCCGAGCAAGGACGGCGGCTCGGCCAACTACTGGTCGTCCTCGCTGAAGAACCTGGACGTGCACTACTCGTCCGGCCCGGCGAACCACTTCTTCTTCCTGCTGAGCGAGGGCAGCGGCAGCCGGACCATCAACGGGGTCGCCTACAACTCCCCGACGTACAACAGCTCCACCCTCACCGGTATCGGACGCGCCAAGGCCGTCCAGATCTGGTACAAGGCGCTGACGACCTACATGACCTCGACGACCACCTACTCGGGCGCCCGCACGGCGACCCTGAGCGCGGCGTCGGCGCTGTACGGCTCGACCAGCACCGAGTACAAGGCGGTGGCGGCGGCCTGGACGGCCGTCAACGTCGCCTGACCTGTGTGTGGTTGACGTGAGGCGGTACCCGGGACGAAGGCATCCCCGGGTACCGCCTTACTCTTGGCTCCCATGTCTTCGAAGGACTTCACGTACGACGACGTCGGCGCGACGCGCGACCGGCCCGGCCACTGCCCTCCGGGCTTCCACTCCCTCCACGTCCGCACCCGCCTCGGCGAGGGCCACGAGGTCTTCCGCCGAGCCGCCGAAGCGGTCCTGACCTGGGAAATGCACCGCACCCTCGGCGTGGGCATGGACACGACCGCGGAACGGGCGGCCCCCGACGTGGACGTCACGGTCACCCTGGCCGGCCTCATAAAAGCCCCCTGCCGAGTGGTCTGGACGGTGGACGAACACCGGCGGGCCGGCTGGGCGTACGGCACCCTCCCCGGCCACCCCGAATGCGGCGAGGAGTCCTTCGTCGTCGACCGCACGGGAGACGGCACGGTATGGCTGACGGTGTCCGCCTTCAGCCGCGGCGCGAAGTGGTACGCAAGGGCCGGCGGTCCGGCGACCCGAGGCTTGCAGCAGGCGTACGCGCGGCGGTGCGGGGTGGTGTTGCGGGGGTTGTCCGGGGGCGAGGAGTCCTAGCCGGGCGGCACACCTGTGTCAGCCCTGCTCGGGCGTGGCGAGAGGCCTGGTCTCGACCGGATCCCCGGGCTGCCATTCCTCGGAACTCCACTCCGGCGTGGGCGACGGACGAGGCGGCGCGGGCGCAGGATTCGAGCCCCGGTTGGGATTCTGCGCGGCAGAACCCGACCCGCCCGACCCACCCCCGGTCGTACCGGAACCACCCGACCTACCGGAGCCGCCGCCCACCTGCGCCGACGAGTCCTTCGTCGCCCGCGGAGCCGAGGTCTTCGACGGCGTCGACGACGCGGTCACCGAGCGACTCGCAGCAGGGCTCGGTGACGCGACACCACTCGACGAACCGACCGGCGCGGACACCGAGCTCACCGGCGACCGCTCCCCGTCCGCCGGCTCGTCGGCACCGGTCCCCCCGGCGGCCGAACATCCCACCACACACAGACCGGCCACTACCACGACAGCCCGCAGGACAGCCGCCCCACGAGGACGGACTCCGGGCATCTCGGGTCTCTCTTCGCTCACTTGCTTCATTCCACTCATCCGCTGCTCCGACGTGCCGAACGCGCGGATTCCCCCCACCCAAACGATCACGAGTGGGCCAGTTCTAAAGGATCTCCAAGCAGAAGCACAAGATATTCACACCGTTCCCCCGGTCGAAGTGAACGTGATCACACGACATTCACCACAGACCGCCCTCACCCGGTCACCCGATCTCCACCACCCGGGCCCAGGCCGGCGGCTCGTCCGGTACGTGGTCGGGGTCTTCCTCGTCGTACGACGCCGAGCCGCGGGGGAACAGGCCCACCACCGTGCGGCACGGCGGGCGGGTGCTCGGCCAGGGGGTCTGGCCGTCGGTCAGGGCGACGATGACATCGGGACCGGGCCGTGCGCGGAGCGCCTTGGTGAAGCCCGCGCGCAGATCCGTACCGCCCCCGCCCATCAGGGGGATGCCCTCGCCCCGGCACAGCGGGTGCACGATGCGGGCCGCCGCGTCGCACGGCACCACGGTGACCAGGTCGCGTCGGCCGCCCACGGCCCGGGAGATCGCGGCGACCTCCAGGATCGCGCTGCCCAGTTCGGCGTCGCTGACCGATCCGGAGGTGTCGATGACCACGCTCACCCGGGGCGGTCTGCGTCGCAGGCTCGGCAGGACCGCGCCCGGGACGCCCGCCGAGCGGCGGGACGGACGGCCGTAGGAGTAGTCCTCCCCCGCACCCGGGGCGGAAGCCGCCGAGCGGACCGCCGCGCCCAGCAACTCCCGCCACGGCTGCGGCGGATGGAAGGCCTCCTCCGCCCACCGCCGCCACCCCGCCGGGGCGGTCCCCCGGCGGCCGGCGATGCCCTGTGCCACGCGGAAGCGGACGGCGTCCCGTTCCTGTTCGCTCAGGCCGTGCGCGCCGTCCGGGCCGAGGTCCCACTCCCGTTCCCGTCCGTCGGCGCCGCTGCCGCAGTCCAGCCAGACCAGGCTCTGGGTGTGCGGCCCCAGCCGGAACTGGCGCAGGTAGTCCTCCATGAGTTCGCCCGGCCGCAGTCCGAGGGAGCCCGGCGTGACGGCGCCCTCGGGCGTGACCAGCCCGTCCCCGAACGCGTCGTCGTTGATCTCGCAGTCGGCGGCGATGTTCATCCGCAGCCGCTCCCCGGCACCGGTCAGCCCCCGCTCCCGGGCGACCCGTTCACTGCGCCCGTGGTGATCGCGCAGCAGGTGCGACACCTCGTGCACCCACACCCCGGCCAGCTCCTCCACCGGCATACGGTCCACGAACGCCGGTGAGACGTAGCACCGCCAGTGCCGGTCCACGGCCATCGTCGGCACCCACCGCGACTCCACGGGGTGCAGGGCGAACAGGGCAGTCGCCAGGTAGGGCCGGGCCCGGGCGGCCTGAAGCCGGGCGGCGAAGAGCTTGTCGAGGTCCAGGGCCCTCGGCTCCACCGCGCCCCGGGGCCTGCCGGTGACACTCTGCGGCTCGTCGGGGCTCAGCGGCTCGTCGGAGCTCATCGGCCCGCCTTCGCGACGGCCGCGGTCCGCGCCGCCGCGCGCGCCGCCGCCTGGTCCGACCGCCGGGACAGGGTGACCACTCCGGCCAGCTTCTCGATCGACGCCGGTACGTCCCAGTCCTCCTGGCGCAGCGAGGCGAGCGTCGTCGCGGGGACGACCACCAGATCCGGGGCGCCGGTCTCCAACGCCCGTACGAGGAGCGCCCACGCCGCGTCCCAGCGGGCCCTGTCGGCACGGGCACGGACCGCCGCCACGACACCGTCCAGCACGGCCTGGCGCAGATCGCCCCGCTCGGGCAGGTCGGCGCCCGCCGGGTCGGCGAGCAGTGTCTCGGGGTCGGGGAGGTCCATCCGGTCCAGGCTCGCCAGCAGCTCCAGTCCCGGGCCGTCGCCGACCGTGCCCCTGACCAGCAGGGAGAGTACGTCGCGGGAGGAGCCGGCCGCGGTCGCGAAGGCGATCAGGCTCAGGGTCATGTCCCAGCTGCGCGGCGACGGCCAGGCGCCGCCCCGGCGCGCTTCGCTGCTGGGCAGCCGGTGCACGAGCTTGGGGCGGGCGGTGAGCAGTCCGCACACCGCGCGACGCGCGAAGTCCACGGCCTCCGGCAGCTTCGCCGGGTCGAGCCGGGGCAGGGTGGCCCGGGGCCAGGTCCCGCCGAGTCCGCGGACGACGACCTCGTGGTCGTGGGTCCACTGGAGGTGGACGAACCGGTTGGCCAGCGGCGGGCTCAGTTCCCAGCCGTCGGCGGCCGAGCCGCGCGGGTTGGCGGCGGCCACGATCCGCACCCCGGGCGGCAGCGTCAGTGCGCCGATCCGGCGCTCCAGCACGAGCCGGAGCAGGGCGGCCTGCACGGCCGGCGGCGCGGTGGACAGCTCGTCGAGGAACAGCAGCCCCCGGCCGGCCCGGACCAGGCGCACCGCCCAGTCCGGCGGAGCCATCGGGACGCCCTGTTCCGCCGGATCGTCCCCGACGATGGGCAGCCCGGAGAAGTCGGACGGCTCGTGCACGCTGGCGATCACCGTGGTCAGTGGCAGGTCCAGCGCCTCCGCGAGCTGGGTCAGCGCGGCTGTCTTGCCGATCCCCGGCTCACCCCACAGCAGCACGGGGAGGTCGGCGGCCACGGCCAGCGTCAGGGCCTCCAGCTGGCTGTCGGGGCGCGGTTCGGTGGTGGAGTCGCGCAACAGGGCCAACAGCTCGCCCGCCACGTCGAGTTGGGAGGCGGAAGCCGGGACGGAATGGGTCGGAACAGAAGGTGCCGGAGGGGCGAAAAGGGTATGCGTGGGCACGGGTGTGGGCATGAGTGATCACCTTTGGGGTTCGTAGGAAGAGAAGAGCGAGACGACGGTGAGAAGGAACAGAGGAACGCGAGCGGAGGGGGTGCGGGGACGGAGGTCCCGGATCAGCGAGGAATGCCGTGGCGTGGGTGGGCGCGCATATGGCCGGGACGGCGGCGATCCTGGCCGGGCCCGGGGCTGATCAGGCCTGCCCTGAACAGCCCGTAGGTGATCCGCCGTTGCGCGGCCGCCTCCAGTTCGTCCCGCAGAGCGCCGTCGCGCAGGACCGCCTCGGGGCCCAGCAGCCCCTCCACGACGGCCAGCGCACCGGCGACATCACCGTGGACCAGGCGTTCGCGCACGCCGACGAGACAGTCCGGGCGCCGGTGTGCCCGGTCGATCGCCTGGAGGCAGGGCAGCGGAGTGCCGGTCAGCGCGGCCAGCAGCTCCTCGCGCCGGATCTCGGCCGGGTCGTGGTCCAGCGGAGCCAGCACCCCGTCGACCAGGCCGATCCGGTGCGTCGCTCCCCGGCACTCCACGAGCCGGGCCCGTCCCGCCCGGTCGGGCACCAGGCCCGGACCGGGCGCCGCGTGCTCGGGTACGGGCTGGTCCGGTACGCGGAACTCCGGTACGGCGTACTCCGGTACGAGCGCCGAGGCGACCAGCGGATGCAGCCGCTCGGCCTCGATCGCCCCCGTACGGAGCAGCTCCAGGTCGGGCAGCACCCAGGTCGCCGCGTCGGGCAGCACCGGCAGCGCGGAGACACAGCCCGTCGCCCTGCGCAGGACGGGCCGCCCGTCGTGAAGTTCGCGGCCCCCGGCCGGATCCAGGACCAGCCGCCGCCCGGACCCGAGGCGCACCAGGACGGGACCGGTGGTCCGCCCCTCCGCCCGCAGCACGATTCCCGCTTCGGCCACCCACCGGTCCACGGCACAGCCGTGCCCCGGCAGTTCCGTGTCCCGCGCGGGCGGGTCCGGGGCAGAGGAGTCCAGGGCGGGCGGGTCGTCTCCCGGCGGTCGATCGGCTCCGCACCGGACCCGCAGCTCACCCGCTCTGCGCGCGTCCCACAGATGACGGTGCAGGTCGAGACGGAACCGCCGGTCGGGACGCGGATGCGGATGCCGGCGGTCACCCGCCACCGAGCCGGACGCGTCCCACAGCGCGAGGCTGAACCGCTGCCCGGCATCCGCCCAGGCGGGCGGCGTCCGCACCACAAGGTGCACGGGCCACCGGGTGTCGTCCCGCCCGCAGACGCCGATGTCGACGTCGTACCGGGCGAGGGAGACGGTCAGCCCCGGCCGCAGCAACCCGTCGGGGGCAACCCTCGGCAGGTGCCAACGCAGCAGGTCAGGGGCCAGGTGACGGAGATCGGCCCGAAGCCGGGAAACGAATGCACGACCGTGGACGCGCGCTACGGCACGAAGGTCGAGATCGACGTCGATACCTGCGGCGGCACAAGCCCCGGCCCAGTCCCCAACACGGCGGCGGGCGGTCGCAGTCTCGATCATGGAGGCCGGCACGGCGAACTCGCGCACGCGCAGCCAGAAGGAAAGCCGGGAATCCTCGTTCGCGATCTGAGTGAGCATCAGCACTCACCTTGCGCGGACGGGTCCCCCGATCTGACACCAGAAGGAGTAGTCATCGCGGGGAGCATAACCCCCACCCCCCGATCTGCCCACCGAATATCCCCCCGGCCCCGCCGGCCTCGCCCACCGACCTCGAACCACAGCAACTTCCCGACCCCGCCGCCCCGTCCGGCGCCGTCCCCATGGATCAGGTGCGGGACACCACTCCGCAGCCCGCTTCGCGGTCCTCGTCGAGACTCTGGCTGCGGTCGTACGGGTCCGTGGTCGGCCCGGTGGCAGGCGCGCCCGTCGGCTCGGTCGTCGAGAACTCGGGGTGCAGATAGCCGTCGTAGACGTCGCAGGCGGAGTTGCCGATGTTCTCGTCGTATTTCGTGACGGTGATCTTCCCCGGGGTGACGACGTACTCGGCGGGGTCGTAGAGCTCGACGTCGAGTACGCGGCGGATGATGGTGCGTTCCACCTCGGTCGTGGCGTCCTTGCCGATGCGCACCACCGGGTAGACGAAGGTGTAGTCGGCGTGCACGACGACGGAGGCGCGCTCACCCGCTTTGAACGTCATCCGTCCCCGGGTCTTGACCACGTCACCGGCCAGGCGCAGTTCGGCGGGGTCGAAGCGGCTGAACATCCACAGCGGGTCGTGGTCCTCGTCCGGCTTGCTCAGCGCGGTGTTCAACAGCTTGAGCAGGTCCTTCTGCTGTGGGTCGATCACCGCGAGCGCGGTCTCGGGGCGTCCGCCGCGCAGGGTGGCCGGGTCGAGGTTGGCGTCGATCAGGAGCTTCCCGGTCTGCTTGAGCGCCTGCTCCACCTGCGCCTTGGACAGCGATCCGACCGGGGTCGCCTTCGGCAGGACGATGCCGGCCTCGCCGTCGGCCCACTGCGCGGCGGGCGAGCCCGCGAACGGCCGGGCGAGGGTGGGCCTTTCGGGATCCACCGAGTCCGGCGCGGCGCTCGGGGCCGCGGTCTCGGCCGGCAGCGGAGACGCGGAGACGGCGGCCTTCGGCTCACCGGTGCCGAAGGGATCCCCGGGCAGCAGCGACGGCCGCATGGCCACGGCGGCCAGAGCGACCACGACGGGCAGACCGAGGAAGACCCACCGCCGCCGCTTCCTCCGGGACGCCCGCTCTTCCATCTCGTGCAGGGAGGCAGTGGTACGCCACCCCCCGGGCTTCGCCCCGCGCGCCTCCTGCTCCCGCAGTCGCCCGGTGACCATCCGAGCCCGCGCGGACGGCTCCTTCGGGGCGGAGGCGGGTATTCCGCGCTCGCTCTCCTGGACGAACTTGGCCCATTCGGCGTCGGATATGGAGCTACCGGACTCGGGAGGCACCCCGCCCTTGTCCCCATCCCCCTCTTCCGAACCGGATCTGTGCTCTTCGGACGGTCTCTCGGCCACGCGCTCGTCGGCCTTTCTCTGCGTCGATCACCGAGCGGCAAAGCCTATGCCAGCGCTTCTCAGACGTGGTGACGATGCAGTCTCAACCGATCAGGCGTGCCCAAAAGAGCGCAGGCGCCGACGCCATCGCGTCGGCGCCCGGAGCGCGTCGTACCTCTACCGCACGCCTACCGCAACACCACTCCCGTCCCCTCGACCGCCTCCTCCGACGGCACCTCCAGCAGGCCCAACTCCGCGCCGGAGGCGAGGAGTCGGTGGGCCGGGAGGATGCGGACCGTGTAGCCGTAGGGGCCGGTGCGGTCCAGGGACAGGGGACCCTCGTAGAGCCAGCGGCCCTCCAGGTCCGGGCCGCCGGACGGTTTCAGCGGGACCGTCGCCGCGTCCGTGATGCGGTCCTCCTCGTCGACCCGGCCCGAGACGGCCTGTACCTCGACGTCGTCGGGGGTGAGGTCGCCGAGGCCGACGCGGACCCGCAGCGCGAGGGTCGTGCCGAGTTCGGCGGTGGTGGTGGCCACCGACGTCTCGACATGGTCCACCTGCACCGCATGCCAGGCCGAGCGCATCCGCTGTTTCCAGAGGGCGAGTTCGCGCGCGGTGTCGGGGCTCATCGTCCGGTGCGCGTGGGCGGCCGGCGTGTAGAGCCGTTCGACGTACTCGCGGACCATGCGTCCCGCCAGCACCTTCGGGCCGAGCAGGGTGAGGGTCTGGCGGACCATCTCGATCCAGCGGTCGGGCAGGCCCGCCTGGCCGCGTTCGTAGAAGCGGGGGGTGATGCGCTGTTCGAGGAGGTCGTAGAGGGCCGCCGCCTCGATGTCGTCGCGGTGGTCGGGGTCGGTGCCGACGCCGTCGGCGGTGGGGATGGCCCAGCCGAAGTCGGGCTGGAACCACTCGTCCCACCAGCCGTCCAGGACGGAGAGGTTGAGACAGCCGTTGAGCGCCGCCTTCATGCCGGACGTGCCGCATGCTTCCAGGGGCCGCAGCGGGTTGTTGAGCCAGATGTCGCATCCCGGGTACAGCTTCTGCGCCATCGCCATGCCGTAGTCGGGCAGGAAGACGAGGCGGTGCCGAACGCGCGGGTCGTCGGCGAACCGGACCAGTTCCTGGACCAGCCGTTTGCCGCCGTCGTCCGCCGGGTGCGCCTTGCCCGCGACGACGATCTGGATCGGCCGCTCCGCGTGCAGCAGCAGGTCCATCAGACGGTCGCGGTCCCTCAGCATCAGCGTCAGGCGCTTGTACGAGGGGACCCGGCGCGCGAAGCCGATGGTGAGGACGTCCGGGTCCAGGACACCGTCGATCCAGCCCAACTCGGCCGTCCCGGCGCCCCGTTGGCGCCAGGAGGCGCGCAGTCGCTGCCGCACCTCCACCACCAGTTGCTCGCGCAGATCGCGGCGCAGCTCCCAGATGTCCTGGTCGGGGATGTCGGCGACGGCGTCCCAGCGGTCGGAGCCGCCGACGCTCAGAGCGTCCTCGGCCCGCCCGGAGCCGAACTGGCGGGCGCCGAGACGCAGGACCTCCGGGGCCACCCAGGTCGGGGCGTGCACACCGTTGGTGACGGAGGTGATCGGCACCTCGTCCGGGTCGAAGCCGGGCCACAGGCCGGAGAACATCTCCCTGCTCACCTGGCCGTGCAGCAGTGACACGCCGTTCGCGCGCTGCGCCAGCCGCAGGCCCATCACGGCCATGTTGAAGAGGTTCGGCTCGCCGCCCGGGTAGGTCTCCATGCCCAGCCGCAGGATCCGGTCGACGGGCATGCGCGGGAGCTCGGCCTGGGGGCCGAAGTGGCGGGCGACCAGCTCACGGTCGAAGCGGTCGATGCCGGCCGGGACGGGGGTGTGGGTGGTGAAGACCGTGCCGGCCCTGACGGCTTCGAGGGCGGAGTCGAAATCCAGCCCGGTGTCGGCGAGTTCGGCGATCCGTTCCAGGCCGAGGAAGCCCGCGTGGCCCTCGTTGGTGTGGAAGACCTCGGGCGGGGCGTGGCCGGTCAGCCGGCAGTACGTGCGTACCGCCCGGACACCTCCTATGCCCAGCAGCATCTCCTGGAGCAGCCGGTGCTCGCTGCCACCGCCGTAGAGCCGGTCGGTCACCCCGCGTTCGCCGAGGTCGTTCTCCTCGACGTCCGAGTCGAGCATGAGGAGCGGGACCCGGCCGACCTGGGCCAGCCAGACCCGGGCGTGCAGCTGTTTGCCGGCGGGGAGGGCGAGCGAGATCTGCGCGGGGGTGCCGTCGTCCTCCTTCAGGAGGGTCACCGGCAGTTCGTTGGGGTCGAGGACCGGATAGTGCTCCTGCTGCCAGCCGTCCCGGGAGAGCGACTGACGGAAGTAGCCGTGCCGGTAGAGCAGCCCCACGCCGATCAGCGGGACGCCCAGGTCGCTGGCCGCCTTCAGATGGTCGCCGGCCAGGATGCCGAGACCGCCGGAGTACTGGGGCAGCGCGGCCGTGACGCCGAACTCGGGTGAGAAGTAGGCGACGGCGGCGGGCAGCCCTGCGGTACGGGGCTGCGCCTGGTACCAGCGGTCGCCGGTCACGTAGTCGTGCAGGTCGTCGGCGGCGGCACTCAGCCTGCGCAGGAAACGGCGGTCGCCGGCGAGCTCGGTGAGGCGTGCCGGGCGCACGCCGCCGAGGAGTCTCACCGGATCGCCGTCCGAGACGGCCCACCGCTCGGGGTCGACGGACTGGAAGAGGTCGCGGGTCTCCGCGTGCCAGGACCAGCGCAGGTTGCGGGCCAGATCGCTGAGTGGCCGGAGGGGTTCGGGGAGGAGGGGTCGGACGGTGAATCGACGGATCGCCTTCACATTCCACCTCGGCGTGCGTGAGGAAGAGACGCACGGCGGTGTGCGTCCACGTCGTCTACGAAGGTACCGGCGCCGACGCGGGCCCCGCTGAGGGCTGGCCGCCCGCGGACCCTCGCTTTTCGGCCCGACCCGCGACAACGGGCCGAAACCCTGTTTCGTCCCGGTAGGCCACCTTGTGGCCTTTCGCCCCGCACGAGAGGCTGCCCAGTGGCGTACCCGGCGAAGTCGGATAAGTCGGCGGAGCCGCCGTGCGCCGAGTCGAGGAGGGGAACTCGAACCATGGCACGGACGCGAAAGCGGCGTCTGCGCCGGGTGGGGGGCCTGACCGCGGTCGTCACGACCGTGGTCCTTTCGGCCGTCACCCTGCCCGCGCACGCCGCACCGGAGGGGAAGATACTCGGCGCCGGTCTGCCCGGTTCCGTCGGCGGAAGCTATCTGGTGACGCTGAGGGGGGACACCGACGCGTCGTCGAAGGCCGGGCGCGGCCTCGTCGGTTCGTACGGGGCGACCGTCAGCCGGACCTACGACACGGTCCTCAACGGGTTCGCCGTCGAGGCCGACGAGAGACAGGCCCGGCGCCTCGCGGCCGACCCGCGGGTGGCCTCGGTGGTCCAGGACACCCGGGTGACGCTGGATGCGGCCGGGGTCGCGAAGAATCCGCCGTCCTGGGGGCTCGACCGCGTCGACCAGCCGGGCCGGCCGCTGGACAACAGCTACAACTGGCCGAAGTCGGCGGGCTCCGGGGTCACGGTGTACGTGATCGACACCGGAGTCCGGATCACGCACGCCGACTTCGGCGGCCGGGCGAGCTACGGCTGGGACTTCGTCGGAGGTGACCGTGTCGCCGCCGACGGCAACGGCCACGGCACGCATGTCGCGGGCACCGTCGCGGGCACGCGTCTCGGCGTCGCCAAGAAGGCCAGGGTGGTCGCGGTACGGGTGCTCGACAACGCCGGTGCGGGCACCACCGCGCAGGCCATCGCGGGCATCGACTGGGTCACCCGGCACGCGCACAAGCCCGCGGTCGCCAATCTCAGCCTGGGCGGCGGCTACAACGCGGCGCTGGACGCGGCCGTCCGCAGCTCCATCCGGTCCGGCGTCACCTACACCGTCGCCGCGGGCAACGTGGGACAGCCGGCCGCCCTGCACTCCCCCGCCGACGTGCGGGAGGCCATCACGGTCGGCGCCACCGACCGGGGGGACGCCAGGGCGGGCTTCTCCAACTACGGTTCGGCCCTGGACCTGTTCGCGCCGGGAGTGTCGATCACCTCCGCCTCGTACACGAGCGACACCGGCCGGGTGGCCTACTCCGGTACGTCGATGGCGGCGCCGCACGCGGCGGGCGCGGCCGCGCTCCATCTCGCCGACCACCCGAAAGCCACGCCCGCTCAGGTAGCGCGGGCGCTGGTCGCGGGGGCGGTGAACGGCAAGGTCTCCGGCCGCGGGACCGGTTCGCCGAACAAACTCCTCCAGGTCCCACCGTTCACCTGACGGAGCTCCGAGGCCGGCTCCGTTCCCCTCGAACGGGGCCGGTCTTGTACGTAGACATATACGTAAGCAGTTAGCAACGTGCCGGATTGCTCACCCGAATAGGGTGGAAGGCTCCTCCGGTACTCCCCGCAGGACCCCCTCCCCACCACATCCATCCGCCTACCCCCCGTTGATGCGGACAGGAGCGGTCATGCCAGCAAGGCACCACCCGTCATCACCCCCGACGCCTCGCACCAAGAACAACAAGAGCAGCAAGAACGGCAAGAGCACCGACAGCGCCGGCAACGCGGAGAAGGACACGTCCGTCCCGGTGCTCACGCCCGCACCCGATCCGCCGGCCCGGGAGCGATCCTCCTCGGGCGGCGACGCCACCGCCGTCGGGCGCATACCCGTCCTGGACGTCCGCCCGTTCGTCCAGCAGGGTCGCCGGCCCGCCAAGGCGGTCACGGGTGAGACCTTCGAAGTCTCGGCGACCGTGTTCCGGGAGGGGCACGACGCCGTCGCCGCCAACGTCGTCCTGCGAAATCCGGACGGCGAACCGGGCCCCTGGACGCCGATGCGTGAACTCGCCCCGGGCACCGACCGCTGGGGCGCGGACGTCACGCCGGACGCGACGGGCCGCTGGACGTACACCGTGGAGGCCTGGAGCGACCCGGTCGCCACCTGGCGCCACCACGCCCGCATCAAGATCCCCGCGGGGATGGACACCGAGCTGGTCCTCGAAGAGGGCGCGCGGCTGTACGAACGGGCGGCCGGCGAGGTGCCGGAGGGACCCGACCGCACCGTGGTGCTGACGGCGGCCGAGGCGCTGCGCGACGAGACCCGCCCGGCCGTCTCCCGGCTGGCGGCGGCGCTGACGCCGCAGGTCGACGCCGTGCTCGGCCGGTATCCGCTGCGGGAGCTGGTCACCGCGTCCGAGCCGCTGCCGCTGCTGGTCGAGCGGGAACGCGCCCTGTACGGCGCCTGGTACGAGTTCTTCCCGCGCTCCGAGGGCACCGCCGAGCGCCCGCACGGCACCTTCCGCACCGCCGCGCGCAGGCTCCCCGCCATCGCCGCGATGGGCTTCGACGTCGTCTACCTCCCGCCCGTCCACCCCATCGGCACGACCTTCCGCAAGGGCCGCAACAACACCCTCGACCCCGGCCCCGACGACGTCGGCGTGCCCTGGGCGATCGGCTCGCCGGAGGGCGGCCACGACGCCGTCCACCCGGACCTGGGGACCATCGAGGACTTCGCCTGGTTCGTGGAGCGGGCGGGTGAACTCGGCCTGGAGATCGCCCTCGACTTCGCCCTCCAGTGCTCCCCCGACCACCCCTGGGTGCAGAAACACCCCGAGTGGTTCCACCACCGCCCCGACGGCACCATCGCCTACGCCGAGAACCCGCCGAAGAAGTACCAGGACATCTATCCGATCGCCTTCGACGCCGATCTGGACGGTCTCGTCGCCGAGACCGTGCGGGTCCTGCGGCACTGGATGTCGTACGGGGTGCGGATCTTCCGGGTCGACAACCCGCACACCAAGCCGGTCGTGTTCTGGGAGCGGGTCATCGCGGACATCAACCGCACCGACCCCGACGTGATCTTCCTCGCCGAGGCCTTCACCCGCCCCGCGATGATGCACACGCTCGGCCAGATCGGCTTCCAGCAGTCGTACACCTACTTCACCTGGCGCAACACCAAGCAGGAACTGACGGAGTACCTCACCGAACTCTCGGGGGACGCCGCCTCCTACATGCGGCCCAATCTCTTCGCCAACACCCCCGACATCCTGCACGCCTATCTCCAGCACGGCGGCCGTCCCGCCTTCGAGATCCGCGCCGTCCTCGCCGCCACCCTCTCGCCGACCTGGGGCGTCTACAGCGGCTACGAACTCTGCGAGAACACGCCTCTGCGCGAGGGCGGCGAGGAGTACCTCGACTCGGAGAAGTACCAGCTCAAGCCCCGTGACTGGGCCGCCGCCGAGCGCGCGGGCCACAGCCTCGCCCCGCTCCTCACCAGGCTCAACGAGATCCGGCGGGCGAACCCGGCCCTGCACCAACTGCGCGATCTGCACTTCCATCCCACCGACAAGGAAGCGGTGATCGCCTACTCCAAGAGGAGCTCGAAGAAGAGCGGTTCGAACACGGTTCTGGTGGTCGTCAACCTCGACCCCCACCACACCCAGGAGGCGACGGTGTCGTTGGACATGCCGCAACTCGGCCTGGACTGGCACGAGTCGGTGCCGGTGCGCGACGAGCTCACCGGCGAGACCTACCACTGGGGCAGGGCCAACTACGTGCGCCTCGAACCGGGCACCCGGCCCGCGCACGTACTCACCGTCCTGCGACCGTCCAACCCGCAGATCGGAGGGTCACCCACACCATGATCGTCAACGAGCCCGTTCCGGACACCTTCGAGGACACGCCCGCCAAGGACCGCGACCCCGAGTGGTTCAAACGCGCCGTGTTCTACGAGGTCCTCGTCCGTTCCTTCCAGGACAGCAACGGCGACGGCGTCGGCGACCTCAAAGGCATCACCGCCAAACTCGACTACCTCCAATGGCTGGGAGTCGACTGCCTCTGGCTGCCGCCCTTCTTCAAATCACCCCTACGGGACGGCGGATACGACGTATCCGACTACACCGCCGTCCTCCCCGAATTCGGCGACCTCGCCGACTTCGTCGAATTCGTCGACGCCGCCCACCAACGCGGCATGCGCGTCATCATCGACTTCGTGATGAACCACACCAGCGACCAGCACCCGTGGTTCCAGGAATCGAGGAAAGACCCCGACGGCCCCTACGGCGACTACTACATGTGGGCCGACGACGACAAACAGTACGGCGACGCCCGCATCATCTTCGTCGACACCGAAGTCTCCAACTGGACCTTCGACCCCGTCCGCAAGCAGTACTTCTTCCACCGCTTCTTCTCCCACCAGCCGGACCTCAACTACGAGAACCCGGCCGTGCAGGAGGAGATGATCTCCGCGCTGCGGTTCTGGCTGGACCTGGGCATCGACGGCTTCCGCCTCGACGCCGTGCCCTACCTGTACGCCGAGGAGGGCACCAACTGCGAGAACCTGCCGGCCACGCACGAGTTCCTCAAACGGGTCCGCAAGGAGATCGACGCCCACTACCCGGACACGGTGATCCTCGCCGAGGCCAACCAGTGGCCCGAGGACGTGGTCGACTACTTCGGCGACTACGCCTCCGGCGGCGACGAATGCCACATGGCGTTCCACTTCCCCGTCATGCCCCGCATCTTCATGGCGGTCCGCCGGGAATCCCGCTACCCGGTATCGGAAATCCTCGCCAAGACCCCCGCGATCCCCTCCCGCTGCCAGTGGGGCATCTTCCTGCGCAACCACGACGAGCTCACCCTCGAAATGGTCACCGACGAGGAACGCGACTACATGTACGCGGAATACGCGAAAGACCCGCGTATGCGCGCCAACATCGGCATCCGCCGCCGGCTCGCCCCCCTCCTCGACAACGACCGCAACCAGATCGAGCTCTTCACCGCCCTGCTGCTCTCCCTCCCCGGCTCGCCGATCCTCTACTACGGCGACGAGATCGGCATGGGCGACAACATCTGGCTCGGCGACCGCGACGCCGTCCGCACCCCCATGCAGTGGACACCGGACCGCAACGCAGGTTTTTCCTCCTGCGACCCCGGGCGGCTCGTTCTGCCGACCATCATGGATCCCGTCTACGGGTACCAGGTCACCAACGTCGAGGCGTCGATGTCGTCGCCCTCCTCGCTGCTGCACTGGACCCGCCGAATGATCGAGATCCGCAAGCAGAACCCCGCCTTCGGCCTCGGCACCTACACCGAACTCCAGTCCTCCAACCCGGCGGTCCTCGCCTTCCTGCGCGAGGCCCCGCTGACCAAGGACGGGGAGGACGACCTGGTGCTGTGCGTGCACAACTTCTCGCGGTTCGCGCAGCCCACGGAACTGGACCTGAGCCGGTTCAAGGGGCGGTACCCGGTGGAGCTGTTCGGCGGGGTGCGATTCCCGGCGGTCGGTGACCTGCCGTACCTGCTCACCATGGCGGGCCACGGCTTCTACTGGTTCAGGCTGCGCAGGGACGCGGCCTAGAAGACCGGGCGGGGCGGTTTCCCCCGCCCCGCCCGGGGCACGCATCAGTAACGCCCCGACCCCGACACCCGGGGAAAGGAATGTGACACCTATGGCGGCGACTGTCACACCTTCCGGCCGGACCGACCCCGGTCTCCTCTCTTCGCTGGACCCCCTGCTGCGGGAGTGGCTGCCCCGGCAGCGCTGGTTCGCCGGCAAGGGGCGTCCGGTCACCGGGTTCTCGCTGGTGGCCGCCACCGAGCTGCTGCCGGCCCACACCAGACTGGGGCTGTACCACCTGCTGGTGCGCGCCCATCAACAGGCGGCGCCCGGCGACTGCTACCAGCTCCTGATCGGCACCCGCGAGGCCCTGCCGCCCCGGCTGGCGCCCGCGCTGATCGGCCATGTGACACAGGGTCCGCTGGCCGGGCGGACGGTGTTCGACGCCCTGTACGACACCCGGCCCGCCGAGGTGCTGCTGGAGGCCCTGCGCACCGGGGCCCGGATCGGCGGGCTGCGCTGCGAGCGGGACCCCGGGCAGGAGATCCGGTCCGGTCTGGTCCCGCGCCGGCTGACCGGCGAACAGTCGAACTCGTCCGTCATCTATGGAGATACGTTCATTCTGAAGCTGTTGCGCCGGGTCGTACCGGGCGTCAACCCCGACCTGGAGCTGCCGCTGGCGCTGGCCCGCGAGGGCTGCCCCCGGGTGCCCGCGCCGACCGCGTGGATGTACGGGGACCCGGGTGAGGGCGAGGGCGAGCCGTACGTCCTGGCCGTGCTCCAGCCGTATGTGCAGGGCGCGGCGGACGGCTGGGAGCTGGCGCTGCGGGAACTGGCCAAGGGCGAGGACTTCGCCGCCGAGGCGCGAGCGCTGGGGCGGGCCACCGCCGAGGTGCACGGGGCGCTGGCCCGGGCGCTGCCCACGGCGACCCTGGGGCAGGCACAGATACGGCCGATGGTGGACGGCATGACCGAGCGGCTGGACGCCGCCGCGCAGGCGGTGCCCGCGCTGCGCCCGTACGCGCCGGCCCTGCGCACCGCCTTCACCGCGCTGGCCGACCTCGCGGCCGAGGGCCACACCTGGACCGCCCAGCGCGTCCACGGCGATCTGCACCTCGGGCAGTGCCTGCGCTCGGCCTCCGGGGAGTGGGCGCTGATCGACTTCGAGGGGGAGCCCGCCAGGCCACTGGCCGAGCGGCGGATGCCCCAGCCGACCGTGCGGGACGTGGCGGGCATGCTGCGTTCCTTCGACTACGCCGCCCACTCCGCGGATCCGCCGGCTCCGGCCTGGGCACACGCCTGCCGGGCGGCCTACTGTTCCGGGTACGCCGAGGTGTCGGGCGTCGATCCGCGCACCGACCCCGTGCTGCTGCGGGCCCACGAGACGGACAAGGCGGTCTACGAGGTGGTCTACGAGGCCCGGCACCGCCCCGACTGGCTCCCCGTGCCCCTTTCCGCGATACACCGCCTCGCCGCACCCGACCTGCCTTGAGGAGGCTCCGTACGTGACTCCCCCGAAGAAGAAGGCCACCGCGAAGAAAGCAGTGACCAAGAAGGCGGCGGCCGACAAGGCGGCGAGCAAGAAGAAGTCGACGGGCAAGAAGGCGGCGAGCGGCGAAGCGGCGAGCGAGACAGCGGCCGGCCAGACAGCGGCCGGCACGAAGGCGACCGTCGAGGAGGCGGCTGCGGCGGCCGAGGAGGTCGCCGTGAAGAAGCCGGGGAAGTCGCACAGGCCGAAGAAGCCGAGCAGCCCGGAGACGCCCCCCGTGGACCCCGCCCTGGGCGCCGCCGACCGTGAACGCCTGCTGCACGGCACCCATCACGACCCGCACTCCGTGCTCGGCGCGCATCCGGTGCCCGGCGGGATCGTCTTCCGGGCGCTGCGCCCGTACGCGCGGTCCGTCACCGTGTTGTCGGGCGACCTGCGCGCCGAACTCCACGACGACGGCGACGGCTTCTTCTCCGGACTGCTGCCCCTGACGGAGGCCCCGGTCCACCGGCTCCTGGTGACCTACGAGAACACCACCGTGGAGACCGAGGACGCCTACCGTTTCCTGCCGACGCTGGGCGACCTGGACCTGCACCTGATCGGCGAGGGCCGGCACGAGCAGCTGTGGACGGTGCTGGGCGCGCGTCCGACGACCCACCAGGGTGTGAGCGGCACCGCCTTCTCCGTGTGGGCGCCGAACGCGCGCGGGGTGCGGCTGGCCGGCACCTTCAACTTCTGGGACGGCACGGGGTACCCGATGCGCTCGCTGGGCTCGTCCGGGGTCTGGGAGCTGTTCGTGCCCGGGATCGGCGAGGGCGAGCTGTACAAGTTCGACATCACCCGCCCGGACGGCTCGCACACCCTGCGCGCCGACCCGATGGCCACGCGCACCGAGGTGCCGCCTGCGACCTCGTCGATCGTGCACGCCTCGCACTACGAGTGGGGCGACGAGGAGTGGCTGGCCCGGCGGGCCGAGATACCCGTGCACGAGGCGCCGTTCTCCGTCTACGAGGTCCATCTGGCCTCCTGGCGCCCGGGGCTCACGTACCGGCAACTGGCCGATCAGCTGCCCGCGTACGTCCGGGACCTCGGCTTCACGCATGTCGAGCTGATGCCGGTCGCCGAGCATCCCTTCGGCGGCTCGTGGGGCTACCAGGTCACCGGTTTCTACGCGCCCACCGCCCGGCTCGGCACACCCGACGACTTCAAGTTCCTGGTGGACGCGCTGCACCGGGCCGGCATCGGCGTCCTGATGGACTGGGTGCCGGCGCACTTCCCGCGCGACGAGTGGGCCCTCGCGGAGTTCGACGGGCGTCCGCTGTACGAGCACGAGGACCCGCTGCGCGCCGCGCATCCCGACTGGGGGACGCTGGAGTTCGACTTCGGGCGGCGCGAGGTGCGCAACTTCCTGGTGGCCAACGCGGTCTACTGGTGCGAGGAGTTCCACATCGACGGGCTGCGCGTGGACGCCGTCGCCTCGATGCTGTACCTCGACTACTCGCGCGAGCCGGGCCAGTGGACCCCGAACGAGCACGGGGGCCGGGAGAACCTGGACGCGGTGGCGTTCCTCCAGGAGATGAACGCGACGGTCTACCGCCGCAGCCCCGGGGTCGTCACGATCGCGGAGGAGTCCACGGCCTGGGACGGTGTCACGCGGGCCACGCACCACGCGGGCCCGAGCGGCTTCGGCGGGCTCGGATTCGGGCTGAAGTGGAACATGGGCTGGATGCACGACTCGCTGGAGTACATGAGCCACGAGCCGGTGCACCGCAGGTACCACCACCACGAGATGACCTTCTCGATGGTGTACGCCTGGAGCGAGAACTACGTGCTGCCCATCTCCCACGACGAGGTGGTGCACGGGAAGCGCTCACTGGTGTCGAAGATGCCCGGCGACTGGTGGCAGCAGCGCGCCGCCCTGCGGGCGTACCTGGCGTTCATGTGGGCCCACCCGGGCAAGCAACTCCTCTTCATGGGGCAGGAGTTCGCCCAGGGCGCGGAGTGGTCCGAGGCCCACGGCCCCGACTGGTGGCTGCTGGATCCGGCGTACGGCGCCGAGGCCGACCACCGGGGTGTCAGGGATCTGGTCCGCGACCTGAACACCGTCTACCGCGCGGCGCCGGCCCTCTGGCAGCTGGACACCGACCCCGCCGGTTTCCAGTGGGTGGTCGGGGACGCGGCGGAGGACAACGTCTTCGCCTTCCTGCGGTACGACGCCGAGGGCTCCCCGCTGCTGTCCGTCTCCAACCTCTCCCCGGTCGTCCGCCACGACTACCGCCTCGGCGCACCCGATGACGTCCCGGCCTGGCACGAGGTCCTCAACACCGACGCGGCCGGGTACGGCGGCAGCGGTGTCGCCCACGCCGACCCGGTCAAGCCGGAGCCGCAGGGCCATCACGGCCGGCCGGCGAGCGTCCGGCTGACGCTGCCGCCGCTCGCGACGGTGTGGCTGCGGCCTGCCTGAGGCCTGAGCCTCGCCCCGGGGCGCGACCCCGGTGCGGGGCTGTCGGCCGGTGCGTCGGCGTACGGGCAGGCATCCCTGCCTCACGCGCTCACCGCACCGGCCGTTCCCCCGCGGTGATCCCGCGGTGATCCGGCGTTACGCCGGAGCTCCCCCGAGGGTCGCTGCCAGCGCCTTCGGGAGGGTCCTGCTGTGCAGCACCCCCAGCCGCTGCGTCGCCCGGGTCAGCGCCACGTACAGGTCGCTGGTGCCGTACCGCGAAGGCTCCACCACCAGCACGGAGTCGAACTCCAGGCCCTTGGACTGGCGCGGGTCGAGCAGGACGACGCTCCGGGTCAGGTCCGGCTCGGCGCCCGCCGTCACCCCTTCCAGCCGGGCCGCCAGCTTCCGGTGCAGGTCGCGCGGGGCGATGACGGCGAGCCGGCCCTCGGCGGGGGTGAGCTCGCCGACCGCCTTGGCCACCTCGCCGGGGAGGTCGTCGGTGGCGCGCGCCCACGGCCGTACGCCGGTCGACCGCACCGAACTCGGCGGCTCGAAGCCGGGGTCTTCCGCGCGCACCACCGCCGCGGCCACGTCCATGATCTCGGCCGGGGTGCGGTAGTTGACGCCGAGCCGGGTGTGCTCCCAGCGGTCCTCGACATACGGCTGGAGGATCTTGGCCCAGGAGCCGACGCCGGCCGCCTCGGCGGTCTGCGCCGGGTCGCCGACCAGGGTCATCGAGCGGGTCGGGCTGCGCCGCATCAGCAGCCGCCAGGCCATCGGCGACAGCTCCTGCGCCTCGTCGACGATGATGTGCCCGAACGCCCAGGTGCGGTCGGCGGCCGCGCGTTCGGCGGCGCTGCGGTGGTCGTCCTCCTCGTGGCGTTCGGCGAAGCGTTCGGCGTCGATGATGTCGTGCGCGGACAGGACCTCGGAGTCGTCCTCTTCCTTGTCCTCGAACTCGTAGGTGCGGGAGGCGTACGAGACGTCCAGGACGCCCTGCGCGTAGGCGACCTGTGTCTCCCGCTCGCGGTCCGCGCGGGCCCGCGCCACCCGGTCGTCCTCGCCGAGCAGCTCGGCCGCCTCGTCGAGCAGCGGTACGTCCGCCACGGTCCAGGCCCGGGTCACCGGGCGGCGGATGGCGGCCGCGTCGTCGTCGGAGACGTAGCCCACGGGGTCGGCGAGGAAGTCGGCGACCAGGCGCTGCGGGGTCAGACGCGGCCACAACTGGTCGATGGCGGCCCAGACCTCGGGGTTGTCGGCGAGCTCGTCGCGGATCTGGGTGATGTCGCTCGGGTCGAGGAGGTTCGAGCCGTCGTAGGGGTCCGTGCCGATGCGTTCGGCGACCATGTCGGTGAGCGTGTTGAGGATGTGGCCCTCGAAGATCTCGCGGGCCGCGTTGTGCGGCAGCCGGGCGGCCCGGGTCCGCTCGCGGGCCATGTTCACCAGGCCGTCGTCCAGCATCAGGATCTCGCGGTCGTGCCCGATCGCGATCACCGGATCGGGCAGCGCCTGCCAGTCGCGTACGACGTCGGCGAGTACGTCCGCCATGTCGGCGCGGCCCTTCACGGCCGCCGCCGCGCGGGTGTCGGTCGCCGTCGCCTTCACGCCGGGGAAGAGTTCACCGACCGTCGCCAGCAGCACACCGGTCTCGCCCAGCGAGGGCAGCACCTCGCCGATGTAGCCGAGGAAGGCGGGGTTGGGGCCGACGATCAGAACGGCCCGCTTGGCGAGCAGTTCCCGGTGTTCGTAGAGGAGAAAGGCGGCACGGTGCAGGGCGACGGCCGTCTTGCCGGTGCCGGGGCCGCCCTCGACCACCAGCACCCCTCGGTGCGGCGCCCGGATGATCTCGTCCTGCTCGGCCTGGATGGTCTGCACGATGTCGCTCATCCGGCCGGTGCGCGCGGAGTCGATCGCGGCGAGCAGCACGGCGTCGCCGGTCGGGTCCTCGTGGCCGGTGCGCTCCTGGTCGCCGATGTCGAGGATCTCGTCGTGCAGGGCGGTGACCCGGCGGTCCTCGGTGGTGAGGTGCCGACGCCGGCGCAGCCCCATCGGGGTGTGGCCGGTGGCCAGGTAGAAGGGGCGGGCGACGTCGGCGCGCCAGTCGATGAGGACCGGGGTGCGCTCGGCGTCCTCGGCACGCAGCCCGATGCGTCCGATGTGGTGCTTGGTGCCGGAGGTGAGGTCGATGCGGCCGAAGCAGAGGGAGCCGTCCACCGCGTTCAGCGCGGCGAGCAGCCCGGAGCGCTCGGCGACCAGGATGTCCCGCTCGAGCCGGGCCTGCATGGGCGTGTTGCCCTGGGCCAGCGCGTCGGTGACGGCGCCCTCGGTGTCGCCGCGCAGTGCGTCCACGCGCGCGTACAGGCCGTCGATGAATTCCTGCTCGCAGCGCAATTCACTATCCGGAAAGTCGGCGTTTGACAATTCCACTCCCGCCCGCATATACTGTGCTCACTGAGCTTCTTTGCGATCTCATTCATATGAAGTCGCGAACCATCGAATATACGCAGAGAAATCCCCCGAGCGCAATTGCTCGGGGGATTTCTTTGTGCGGCGGAGCCGTCCCGCCGGTCAGCTCATCGCGGGCTCACAGGACCTCGTCCAGCTCCGCCAGCAGCCGGCGCTTGGGCCGGGCGCCCACCATCGACTTCACGGGCTCACCGGCCCGGAACACCATGAAGGTCGGCATCGACAGCACCTTGTACGCGTTGGTGGTCTCCGGGTTGGTGTCCACGTCCAGCTGCACCACCTTCAGCCGCTCGCCCTCCTCCGCGGCGAGCGCGGTGAGCACCGGCCCCATCTGCCGGCACGGCGGACACCAGTCGGCGGTGAACTCCACCAGCACCGGCAGATCCGCCCCCAGCACCTCCGCCCCGAAGTCCGCGTCCGTCACCTCGGCCACCCCGTCCGCCTTGATCACCGTTCCTGCCCTCCCAGTTCGCACTCGGGCTCCGGACCCCCCGGAACCCGCGCCTCGGCAGCCAGCTCGTCGCGCGCCACCTCGGCCCGCACCAGCTGCTCGGCGACCGTCTCCCGCACCGCCCGCAGCTCCCCGATGAGCGCGTCCAGCTCGTCCAGCTTGCGCCGGTAGACCGCGAGCGACGCAGGGCACGAGTCGCCCTCCGGGTGCCCGGCCCGCAGACACTCCACGAAGGGCCGGGTCTCCTCCAGGTCGAACCCGAAGTCCTGGAGCGTCCTGATCTGCCGCAACAGCCGCAGATCGCTCTCGTCGTACGTCCGGTACCCGTTGTCGCCGCGCCGCGCGGGCAGCAGCCCGCGCGACTCGTAGTACCGCAGCGTCCGGGTGGTGGTCCCGGCCCGTGCGGCCAGCTCGCCGATGCGCATGTCTACGAACGTAAGGCTTGACGCCCACGTCAAGGCAAGAGCGGTTTCCGCTCCACCGGCGAGGTGAGCACGATCGACGTCGTCGTGCGCCCGAGGGCGGAGACCGCCTCGAGGACGCCCTCCAGGTGGACGGTGTCCCGGACGGCGACCTTGATGATCCAGCAGTCCTCGCCCACCACGTGGTGGACCTCGGTGATCTCGGGGCGCTCGATCAGCTCCAGGGTCCTCGGGTGCTTCAGATTGTAGCCGCCGTGCGGGTCGACCCGGATGAACGCCTGGATGCCGTAGCCGAGCCGAGCGGGGCTGACGTGCGCGCCGTAGCCGCTGATGACCCCCGCGGCCTCCAGTCGCCGCACCCGTTCCGTCACCGCCGCCGGACTCAGCCGCACCCGGCGGCCCAGCTCGCTGAGCTTGATCCGGCCGTCGGTCTGGAGCAGCTCCAGGATCTGCCGGTCCAGCGCGTCGAAGGCCACCGATGTTTCGTCGGCGGTGGCCCGTGAATGCCGAGGTTCTTTCGGTGCGACGGCCGGAACTCCCATGGTTACCCCTTCAGGACACGCGTGTACGCCGGGAGAATCATGGTCATGGAAATGACGCAGGAGGTAAAGGCCCGGAAGGTGGCGGCCGGAGAGGCAGCGGCCCGGCAAGGGAACGCCCGTGAGGTATTGGTCATCGGCGGAAACCGCTATTTCGGCAAGCGGCTGATCGCGCGCCTGCTGGCCGCCGGGGACCGGGTGACGGTACTGAATCGCGGTTCGTCCGCGCCGCCTCCGGGAGCGACCCACCTGATCGCCGACCGCGACGACGAGAACGCGCTGAACTCGGCGCTCGGTTCACGCGCCTTCGACGTCGTCGTCGACCAGGTCTGCTACACCCCGCGCCAGGCCGCGATCGCCCGCCGGGTGTTCGCCGGCCGCACCCGGCGATACGTGCTGACGTCGACGGTCGAGGTGTACGAGTACGAGGACTCCGTCGCCTTCGTGCGGGAGCAGGACGTCGATCCGCTGGGCGTGCGGGTCGATCTCGAACTCCCCTGGCACGAAACGGAGTTCCTCGACTCCCACTACGGCGAGGGCAAGCGGCAGGCGGAGGCGGTGTTCGCGGCGGAGCCGGCGTTCCCCCACGTGGCCGTCCGCGTCGCCCATGTGCTGGGCGGGGACGACGACTTCACGGGACGGCTGGAGCACTACGCCTCCCGGATCCGCGCGGGTGAGCCGATCACCGTGCCGACGGCGAACCGTCCGGCGACGTACATCCACGTCGAGGAGATCGCCGACTTCCTGTTCTGGACGGTGGGCCAGGACTTCACCGGCCCGGTCAACGCGGCCTCGCACGGGACGCTGACCACGCACGAGCTGTGCGAGGCGGTGGCCGCGCATGTCCCCACCGGCCGGGCGGTGTTCCAGGAGGTCGAGGTCGGTGAGGTGTCCCCGCTCTCCTTCCGCCGCTTCTACGGCATGGACAACACCCGTGCCGTCCGGCTCGGGTTCACCTTCGGCAACGTACGGCAGTGGCTGCGGCGCGCGGCCGACGAGACCCTGGGGAAGGGGAACTGACGTGCGTCACCGCACCCTCGGCGACGTCCGCGTGAGCGCGATCGGGCTCGGCGCGATGCCGCTGTCCATCGAGGGCCGCCCCGACCGGGCCCGTGCCCTGGCCACGGTCCACGCGGCGCTGGACGCGGGCGTGACCCTGCTGGACACGGCCGACTCCTACCACCTGCCGGGCGCGGAGCCCGGCCACAACGAGCGGCTCGTGGCCCGCGCGCTCGCCGGCTACGGCGGTGACACCTCCCATGTGCTCGTGGCGACGAAGGGCGGCCGGGGCAGACCGGGCGGCGGCTCGGCGGACTGGACGGTGAACGGCGATCCCCGCCATCTGAAGAGGGCCGCGGAGGCCTCCCTGCGGCGGCTCGGCGTCGAGGCGATCGGGCTGTACCAGCTCCACAAGCCCGACCCGGCGATCCCCTTCGAGGAGTCCGTGGGCGCGCTGCGGGACCTGCTCGACGAGGGGAAGATCAGGCTGGCCGGCCTCTCCAACACGGACACGGACCAGATCCGCCGGGCCCACGCGATCCTCGGCGACCGGCTGGTGTCGGTCCAGAACCGCTACTCCCCCGCCGTGCGCGACAGCGAGCCCGAACTGCGGCTGGCTGCCGAACTGGGACTGGCGTTCCTCCCGTGGAGCCCCTTGGGCGGCATCTCCCGCAGCTCCCTCGACGGGCCCGCCGAGCAGCCTTCCGACGCCCTCGGCACCTTCCACCGGCTCGCTCTCGAGCGGGGCGTCAGCCCCCAACAGCTCTGCCTGGCCTGGCTCCTGACCCGCTCCCCCACAGTGATCCCGATCCCGGGCGCAAGCCGCCCACGGTCGATACGCGACTCGGCGGCAGCAGCCGACCTGTCCCTGACCGAGAAGGAACTGAGCCACCTGGACGAGGCGGTACGACGCCCCCGGTGAAACAAAGGACCGGGCGGCCGAGCTACGGGGGAGTGCTCGGCCGCCCGGAGACGGTGGGGTGGTGGCCGGGTGTCCGGCCCCGGTTCAGGCGGGGCCGGACACCCGGAGTCGGGAGGGTCAGGCCTTGGCGAGTTCCTTCTCGCCGCCCTCGCGCTGCTCGGGCACGTCCGCCGGGGCGGTCTCGACGCCGTCGGCGTCGTCGTCGTCGAGCAGGGTCTTCTCGTCGAAGGGCAGGCCGCCTGCGAGCACCAGCTCGACGCGCTCCTTGTCGATCTCCTTGGTCCAGGTCCCGATCAGGACGGTCGCGACGGCGTTGCCCGCGAAGTTGGTGAGGGCGCGGGCCTCGCTCATGAAGCGGTCGATGCCGACGATGAGGCCGATGCCGTCCACCAGGGCGGGCTTGTGCGACTGGAGACCGCCGGCCAGGGTCGCCATGCCGGCGCCGGTGACACCGGCCGCGCCCTTGGAGGCGACGAACAGGAAGAGCAGCAGCGGGATCTGCTCGCCGAGGGACATCGGCGTACCCATGGCGTCGGCGATGAACAGGGACGCCATGGTCATGTAGATCATGGTGCCGTCGAGGTTGAAGGAGTAGCCGGTCGGGACGGTGATGCCGACGACGGGCTTGCTGACACCCAGGTGCTCCATCTTCGCGATGAGCCGCGGCAGCGCGGACTCGGAGGAGGAGGTGGACAGGATCAGCAGGAACTCCCGGGCCAGGTACTTGAACAGGGAGAGGATGTTCAGACCCGAGACGATCTTCAGCAGCGCGCCGAGCACGATGAAGACGAAGAGGAAACAGGTGGCGTAGAAGCCGAGCATCAGCACGGCGAGGCTCTTGAGCGCGTCCACGCCCGACGAGCCGACGACCGCGGCCATGGCGCCGAAGGCACCGATCGGGGCGGCCCACATCACCATCGCGAGGACGCGGAAGACGAGGCGCTGGATGTGCTCGACACCGCGCAGCACCGGCTGGCCGGCCTTGCCCATGGCCTGGAGCGCGAAGCCGCAGAGCAGGGCGATGAGGAGGGTCTGGAGGACCTCGCCCTCGGTGAAGGCGGAGACGATCGTGGTGGGGATGATGCCGAGCAGGAACTCGGTGGTGTCCTTGGCCTCCGGCGAGACCTGCGCCTGCCCGGTCTCCTTCACGGCGTCCGTGATGGCGAGGCCCGTGCCCGGCTCCAGGATGTTGCCGACGACGAGGCCGATACCCAGGGCGACCAGCGACATGACCATGAAGTAGCCGAGGGCGATACCGCCGACGGCGCCGACCTTGGCGGCCTTCCGTACGGACCCGATGCCCAGCACGATCGTGCAGAAGATGATCGGCGAGATCATCATCTTGATCAGGTTGACGAAGCCGGTCCCGATGGGCTTCAGCTCGACGGCGAAGTCGGGGGCGGCGAGCCCCACGGCGATGCCGATGGCGACCGCGACGATCACCGCGATGTACAGGTAGTGGGTGCGGTCCCGCTTGACCGCGGGTGCGGCAGGTGCCTTGTCGGGGGTGCTGCTGGCGGCCACGGCTGCCCTCCTTGACGTCTTCGTCGGCATCACCGGCGTGCGGCTCACGTCCGGGGTTTATGGGGGATTGCCGTGACTATCTCCCGCCCTGTGAGGGCGGTCACCCTTCCGTTCATTTAGTTCACACTTAACGCCGGGGGCACACTGACGACATGCGCATACCCGCTCTGCCGAGACCCCGCAGCCTGGCCGGCCAGCTCTTCGCCATGCAGGCGGTGCTGATAGCGGTGCTCGTCGCGGGATACGCGCTGTTCACGTACGTCAGCGACCGCAACCAGGCCGAGGAGGCGGCGGGCCGCCAGGCCACGGCCGTGGCCCGCTCGGTCGCCGACTCACCCTCCGTACGGGCGGCGATCCGGACCGCGAAGCCCACCGCCGAGCTCCAGCCGTACGCCCTGCGGGTCATGAAGGACACGGAGGTCGACTTCGTCACGATCATGAACCCGGAGGGCATCCGCTGGACCCACCCGGACAAGACCCAGATCGGCCAGCGCTTCCGCGGCAACACGGCGAAGGCCCTGAAGGGCGACACCTTCACCGAGACCTACACCGGCACCCTCGGCGCGTCCGTCCGCGCGGTCACCCCGATCGAGGACGACGGCACGATCATCGGCCTGGTCAGCGCGGGGATCAAGGTCGAGTCGATCAGCAAGCGGGTGCAGGACCAGGTGACGGCCCTGTTCGCGGTGGCCGTCGGCGCGCTCGCCCTCGGCGCGATCGGCACGTACGTCATCAACGCCTCCCTGCGCCGCCACACCCATGGCATGAACGCGGCCGAGCTGAGCCATATGCACGACTACCACCAGGCCGCGCTGCACGCGGTGCGGGAGGGGTTGCTGATGCTGGACGGACAGTACAAGGTGGCGCTGATCAACGACGGGGGCCGGGAGCTGCTGGGCGTCTCGGGGGAGGTGGTGGGCATGTCCGTGGCGGAACTGGGTCTGCCGGCCCCGCTGACGGGTGCGCTGCTCTCCTCGGAGCCCCGGGTGGACGAGGTGTATCTGACGGCGGACCGGGTGCTCGTGGTGAACACCTCCCCGGTGTCGGGCGGCGAGCGCCGGGGCACCGTGGTCACCCTGCGCGATGTGACCGAGCTCCAGTCCGTGATGGGCGAGCTGGACTCCGAGCGCGGCTTCACGCAGGCGCTGCGCTCACAGGCCCACGAGGCGGCGAACCGGCTGCACACCGTGGTGTCGCTGATCGAGCTGGGCCGGGCGGAGGAGGCGGTGGACTTCGCGACCGCGGAACTGGAACTGGCCCAGGCGCTGACGGACCAGGTGGTCGCGGCGGTCAGCGAGCCGGTCCTGGCGGCCCTGCTGCTGGGCAAGACGGCCCAGGCGAACGAGCGGGGCGTGGAGCTGGTGGTGTCGCAGGAGAGCACCCTGGACGACGGCCTGCTGCCGGAGTCGCTCCCCGCCAGGGACCTGGTGACGATCCTGGGCAACCTCATCGACAACGCGGTGGACGCGGCCCAGGGGAGCACCCGGGCGCAGGTGACGGTCACCGCCGCCACGGAGGGCGCCGAGCTGCTGCTGCGGGTGGCGGACACGGGAGCGGGAGTGGATCCCGCACACGCCTCCCTGGTCTTCGAACGCGGCTTCTCGACGAAGCCGGCCGGGCCGGGCGGGCGGGGCCTCGGGCTGGCGCTGGTCCGGCAGGCGGTACAGCGGCACGAGGGGACGCTGTCGGTGGCGGAGGCCGCGGGCGGCGGAGCGGAGTTCCTGGTGCGCCTGCCGTTGCCGACGACGACGGCCTCCGGTGCCGCCGCGTCCGGTACCACCGGCTCCGTGTCGGGGTCTGGAGGCAAGGGATGACGAGCGAAGAGCCGATCAGAGTGCTGGTCGTGGAGGACGATCCGGTCGCCGCGGACGCCCATGTGATGTACGTGGGCCGGGTGCCGGGATTCGTCGCGGTGGGCAAGGCGCACACCGGCGCGGAGGCCCGGCGTCTGCTGGACCGCACGCCGGTCGACCTGCTGCTGCTGGACCTGCACCTGCCCGACGCGCACGGGCTCCAGCTGGCCCGCTCGCTGCGGGCGGCGGGGTATCACGCGGATGTGATAGCGGTGACGTCGGCGCGGGACCTGACGGTGGTGCGGGAGGGCGTCTCGCTCGGCGTCGTGCAGTACGTGCTGAAGCCCTTCACCTTCGCCACGCTTCGGGACCGGCTGGTGCGGTACGCCGAGTTCCGGGGGGCCGCGGGCGAGGCGAGCGGTCAGGACGAGGTGGACCGGGCGCTGGCGGCCCTGCGCGCGCCGGGGCCGGCCGCGCTGCCCAAGGGGCTGAGCGCGCCCACGCTGGAGCGGGTGACGGAGACCGTACGGGAGGCGGAGCAGGGGCTGACCGCGGCGGGGGTCGCCGAGTCGGTGGGCATCTCACGCATCACGGCCCGGCGGTATCTGGAGCATCTGGTGGAGGCGGGAAGAGCCGAGCGAAAGCCGCTGTACGGGCAGGTGGGGAGGCCGGAACTGGTCTACCGCTGGGTGCGCACGACCCGCGGCAAGTGACCGCCGCACCCCCCTGACCACCCACCACCACCATCACCACCCTGACCCGCCGCCGCCACCTGACCCACCGCGGCCGCCGTCACTCACTGCCACCACACTCACCCACCGCCAGGGCCATCTCCCACCGCCGCCCCCCTGACCCGCCGCCGCCACCTGACCCGCCGCCGCCACCTGACCCACCGCGGCCGCCGTCACTCACTGCCACCACACTCACCCACCGCCCCCCTCACTTCACCGCCACCACCTCGCTCACCGCCACCGGCATCGCTCACCGCTCACCGCCGCCGCCCTCACTCACCACCGCCCCCGAACGGCAGCGCGTACCGCACGACGAAGACCCCCAGCCCCGCCACCGCTCCCGCCTCGGCCAGGGACAGCACCAGCAGCCCCGCCGACACCTGTCCCCCGCCCCAGTACACGACCAGCGCGGCCGTCGGCACGACACAGAACGCCAGCAGATCGACCACGCACTGCACGACCTTCCGGGAGGTCCGCCCGGGGCCGCCCCGGTGGTAGGTCTCCCACCGGAAGGCCGCCTCGGTCCCGGCCAGTTCGGCGAGCCTCGGCCCCAACTCCTGCCGTACATACCGCCCGACGGCCGAGATCTTCTCGTCGTTGACCAGGTAGGTCCACCCCAGCACCACGCACACCGGCGGCAACGCCAGCAACATCGACGCCTGTTCGGCCTGGGCCGCCGCGGCGATCACCGCCGCCACCACCGCCAGGGTCACGTACAGCAGGTTGTCCCGGAACCCGATCCGCGCCTTCTGCTCGTCCTTGACACTCTGGTACTCGGCGAGCAGCAACTGACCGGCGCTGACGTCCTGTTCGGCCATGGTGACCGCCCCCTCCCCCGATGATCCTGGCAGTACCTTAAGGGTGTGCCCGAGACCGAACCCATCGCCGTGGTCCTCACCGCGCTTCCCGTCGAGTACGACGCCGTGCGCGCACTCCTGGAATCCCTCGACGAAGTCGTCCTCGACGACGGAACCCGTCTCGAACAGGGCCGGCTCTCCGGCACGGGCTGGACGGTGGCGCTCGCCGAGCTCGGCGAGGGCGCCCTGACCACGGCGGCGCTCACCACCCGTATCGTCTCCGAACTCACCCCCGAGTGCCTGCTCTTCGTGGGGGTCGCGGGCGGCCTCAAGGACGACCTGCGGCTCGGTGACGTAGTCGTCGGCACCAAGGTCTACGCCGTCCACGGCGGCAAGCAGACCCCCGAGGGTTTCCTGGCCCGCCCCGAGTCCTGGCACGGCTCGCACCGCCTGGTCCAGGCGGCCCGCTCGGCGCTGCGGGACCTGGACGGGGTGCGGGCCCACCGCAAGCCGATCGCCTGCGGGGACGTCGTGCTGGCCGACGAGCGGTCCGCGGTGCGGGATCACATCCGACGGACGTACAACGACGCGTACGCCATCGAGATGGAGGGCTCGGGGGCGTCCCACGCGGCGCACCTCGGCGGCCGGCTGGACGCCCTCGTCATCCGGGGCATCAGCGACCTCGCCGACGCCGGGAAGGGCGCGGCCGACGCGGAGGGTTCGCAGGAGCTGGCGGCGGGGCAGGCGGCCAAGGTCGCGGTGGCGGTCCTGCGCAAGCACGCCCCCCGCCCACGGAGCACCTCCGGCACCCAGGAGGAGCCCCGACCCGGCTCAGGAGCAGGAGCAGGAGCAGGCTCAGGCTCAGGCTCAGGCTCAGGCGGCGACACCATCAACTTCCAGGGCGGCACCTACTACGGGCCGGTCGTCGGAAAGATCACGCGGCACAACTGACCGACCGGTCACCACCGTAGGTTCCTACAACTGGTGACCATGTCCAAACACCCTGTAGTCACCGCGCCTTCCGCCCCCCTACCTTGTCCCCCGTGCCCAGACCTCCAGCCCACACCCGTCAGCCAGGTCCCCCCTTCAACGCCCCCGCCGCCCGCAGGCTCCGCGCGGCGCTCGGCATGACCCCGGACCACGTCGCCCACGGACTGCGCGCCTCCTACGCCCTGCCGCACGCCACCCCCGATCTCGTCATCAGCTGGGAGCGCGGGGCACTCACCCCCACGCATCCCGAACTCACCGCTCTCGCGGGCGTGTTGTGGTGTTCCCCGGGTGAGCTGATCGGCAGGCCGCGCACCCTGCGCGAACACCGCGTCGCCCAGGGCTTCGCCCCCGAGGACGTCGCCCGGGCCGTGGGGCACGAGTTCCTGGCGTACACGCGGATGGAGGAGAGCGGGCAGTGGCGCGGCACGGACCGGCAGTCCGCCGCCCTCGCCGAGCTGCTCGACCTCTCGCTGCCCGACCTGGTCACCGTCACCGGCCTGGAGGCCAAGCTGGCGGACCTGCTGCGCACCGCCGCCCGCACCCGCTGGCAGGCGTACGTCAGGCCCGTGGGCAGGATCGTGCCCCTGGACCGGCGTCTCCTGGAGGAGGCCCTCCAGGAGCTGCACCAGGACTACCAGGGGCAGATGGTCGCCACACTGAGCTGGGGCGGCGGCAGCGCGGCCGGGGAGGCGAGCGACGCCGGCCGGGACTTCCTCGACCGGATCGTCGACACCTTCTGGACGAGCCTCGAGAACCGGACCGCCTAGGGCCGTCCGCGAGGCAAGCGCCCCGGGGTCCGCCCTAGAAGACCGACTCCGCCTCGACGATCCGGTCCTTCGGCACCGTCTTCAGCTCGGTCACCGCCTCCGCCAGCGGCACCATCACCACGTCCGTCCCGCGCAGCGCGGTCATCCGCCCGAACTGGCCCCGGTGCGCCGCCTCCACCGCGTGCCAGCCGAAGCGGGTCGCGAGGACACGGTCGTACGCCGTCGGGACACCGCCACGCTGGACGTGGCCGAGAATCACCGGTCGGGCCTCCTTGCCGAGCCGCTTCTCCAGCTCGTAGGCCAGCGCCGTGCCGATGCCCTGGAAGCGCTCGTGACCGAACTGGTCGATCGCGCCCTTGCTGTAGTCCATGGTGCCGTCGGCCGGGTGCGCGCCTTCCGCGACGCAGATCACCGCGAACTTCTTGCCGCGCGCGAACCGCTCCTCGACCATCTTCACCAGGTCGGTGGGGTCGAAGGGCCGCTCCGGCAGACAGATCCCGTGCGCGCCGGCGGCCATCCCGGACTCCAGCGCGATCCAGCCCGCGTGGCGGCCCATGACCTCGACCACCATCACCCGCTGGTGGGACTCCGCCGTGGTCTTGAGGCGGTCCATCGCCTCCGTCGCGACGCCCACCGCCGTGTCGAAGCCGAAGGTGCGGTCCGTCGACGAGATGTCGTTGTCGATCGTCTTCGGGACGCCCACCACCGGCAGGCCGGCGTCCGACAGCATCCGCGCCGCCGTCAGCGTGCCCTCGCCGCCGATCGGGATCAGCGCGTCGATGCCGAAGTCGTGGATCATGTCGGAGGCGCTCTCGCAGGCCTCGCGCAGCCGGTCGCGCTCCAGGCGGGACGAGCCGAGAATGGTGCCGCCGCGGGCCAGGATGCCGCTCACCGCGTTGAGGTCGAGGCTTCGGTAACGGCCGTCCAGCAGACCCGCGTAGCCGTCCTCGAAGCCGATCACCTCGTCGCCGTAGTTGTCGACGGCGCGGTGCACGACCGACCGGATCACTGCGTTCAGGCCGGGGCAGTCGCCACCTGCGGTGAGAACTCCGATGCGCATCGTGCTGTGTCTCCTGCTCGCTGTTGGTACCGGTGAGCCAGGTTCGATTGTTTCACGCCGCCGAGCGGGCTGTCTCTTGACGGGCGCCTTAACTACGGCCAGAGGTATTGTCAAGAGGGATCTGCTCACCTAGGTGGGCGATTTTTGTGCCCCGTGCCCTCGTGCCCCTGTACAGAGACGGAGAGCTGGCGTGACCCGCAGCGTGTACGTGACCGGAATCGATCGCGGCGACGGCCGTCAGGTCGTCGAGCTGGGAGTCATGGAGCTCCTGACCCGGCAGGTCGACCGGGTGGGCGTGTTCCGTCCCCTCGTCCACGACGGGCCCGACCGGCTCTTCGAGCTGCTGCGTGCGCGCTACCGGCTGGCGCAGGATCCGGCCACCGTCTACGGCATGGACTACCACGAGGCGTCCGCCCTCCAGGCGGAGCAGGGGACGGACGAGCTGGTCTCCACCCTCGTCGAGCGGTTCCATCGCGTCGCCCGCGCCTACGACGTCGTCCTCGTCCTGGGAACGGACTACGCCGACACCCAGTTCCCGGACGAACTCGCCCTCAACGCGCGCCTCGCGAACGAGTTCGGCGCGTCCGTGATCCCGGTCGTCGGCGGCCGCAAGCAGCCGGTGGAGTCCGTGTTCGCGGAGACCCGCAACGCCTACCGGGCGTACGAGGTTCTCGGCTGCGACGTCCTCGCCATGGTGACCAACCGGGTGGCCCCGGACGACCGGGAGGAGATCGCCGCCCGGCTCGCGACCCGGCTGCCCGTGCCCTGTTACGTGCTGCCCGACGAGCCCGCCCTCTCCGCGCCGACCGTCGCGCAGATCAGCCACGCGCTGGGCGCGAGGGTGCTGCTCGGCGACGACTCCGGGCTGGCCCGTGACGCGCTCGACTTCGTCTTCGGCGGGGCGATGCTGCCGAACTTCCTCAACGCGCTGACCCCGGGCTGCCTGGTCGTCACGCCGGGAGACCGGGCCGACCTGGTCATCGGCTCGCTGGCCGCGCACAGCGCCGGCACCCCGCCGATAGCCGGCCTGCTGCTCACCCTCGACGAGGTGCCGAGCGACGAGATCCTCACCCTCGCCGCCCGCCTGGCCCCCGGCACGCCCGTCGTATCCGTGCCCGGTAACAGCTTCCCCACGGCCGAGCAGTTGTTCTCCCTCGAGGGCAAGCTGAACGCGGCCACCCCGCGCAAGGCCGAGACCGCGCTGGGGCTGTTCGAGCGGCACGTGGACACGAGCGATCTGCTCAGCCGCGTCTCCGCACCGAGCACCGACCGCCTCACGCCGATGATGTTCGAGCACAAGCTCCTGGAGCAGGCCCGCGTCGACAAGCGCCGGGTCGTCCTTCCGGAGGGGACCGAGGAGCGCGTGCTGCACGCGGCCGAGGTGCTGCTGCGCCGGGGCGTCTGCGACCTCACGCTCCTCGGGCCCGTCGACCAGATCCGCAAGAAGGCCGCCGACCTCGGCATCGACCTCGGCGACTGCACGCTGATCGACCCGGCCACCTCCGAGCTGCGCGACTCCTTCGCCGAGAAGTACGCCCGGTTGCGGGCCCACAAGGGCGTCACGGTGGAGCTGGCGTACGACGTCGTCTCGGACGTGAACTACTTCGGGACGCTCATGGTCCAGGAGGGCCTCGCCGACGGCATGGTCTCCGGGTCGGTGCACTCCACGGCCGCCACCATCCGGCCCGCCTTCGAGATCATCAAGACCAAGCCGGACGCCGACATCGTCTCGTCCGTCTTCTTCATGTGCCTCGCCGACAAGGTCCTCGTCTACGGCGACTGCGCCGTGAACCCCGACCCGAACGCCGAGCAGCTCGCCGACATCGCCATCCAGGCGGCCGCGACCGCCGCCCAGTTCGGGGTGGAGCCGCGGATCGCGATGCTGTCGTACTCCACCGGTACGTCCGGCTCGGGCGCCGACGTCGACAAGGTGCGGGAGGCGACGAAGCTCGTCCGCGAGCGGCGCCCCGACCTGAGGATCGAGGGGCCGATCCAGTACGACGCCGCCGTGGAGCCGACCGTCGCCGCGACCAAGCTGCCGGGCTCCGAAGTCGCCGGGCAGGCAAGCGTGTTGATCTTCCCGGACCTCAACACCGGCAACAACACCTACAAGGCCGTGCAGCGTTCGGCCGGCGCGATCGCGGTCGGGCCGGTGCTCCAGGGCCTGCGCAAGCCGGTCAACGACCTGTCCCGGGGCGCTCTGGTCCAGGACATCGTCAACACCGTCGCCATCACGGCGATCCAGGCCCAGACCCCGAACGAGAAGGCTTCCCAGCAGTGACAGCAACGCGTGTCCTCGTCCTCAACTCCGGCTCCTCGTCGGTGAAGTACCAGCTGCTCGACATGCGGGACAGCAGCCGGCTGGCGAACGGGCTCGTCGAGCGGATCGGTGAGCAGTCCTCCCGGCTCAAGCACACGCCCCTCGCGACCGGCGGCGAGAGCCGTGAGTGGACCGGGCCGATCGCCGACCACGACGCCGCTCTGAAGGCCGTGGCGGAGGAGCTCGCGAAGGACGGGCTCGGTCTCGACTCCCCCGAACTCGCCGCCATCGGGCACCGGGTCGTGCACGGCGGCAAGCGCTTCAGCGAGCCGACCGTGATCGACGACGCCGTCCTCGCCGAGATCGAGCGGCTGATCCCGGTCGCCCCGCTGCACAACCCGGCCAACCTCACCGGCATCCGCACCGCGACGGCCCTGCGCCCCGACCTGCCCCAGGTCGCCGTCTTCGACACCGCGTTCCACACGACGATGCCGGAGGCGGCGGCCCGCTACGCGATCGACGTCGAGACCGCCGACGCGCACCGGGTGCGGCGCTACGGCTTTCACGGGACCTCGCACGCGTACGTCTCCCGGGCGACGGCGAAGCTGCTGGGCAAGGCACCCGAAGAGGTGAATGTCATCGTGCTGCACCTCGGCAACGGGGCATCCGCCTCGGCCGTCGAGAAGGGCCGGTGCGTGGACACCTCGATGGGGCTGACGCCCTTGGAGGGGCTCGTGATGGGTACGCGCTCCGGGGACACCGATCCGGCCGTCATCTTCCATTTGGCGCGGGTTGGTGGAATGTCCATCGATGAAATCGACACTCTTCTCAACAAGAAGAGCGGGCTCATCGGGCTGTGCGGTGACAACGACATGCGGGAGATCCGACGCCGGATCGACGAGGGTGACGAGGGGGCGAAGCTCGCCTTCGACATCTACATTCACCGGCTGAAGAAGTACATCGGCGCCTATTACGCCGTACTCGGGCACGTGGACGCGGTCGCGTTCACCGCCGGGGTCGGGGAGAACGCGGCACCGGTGCGGGAGGCGGCCGTGGCGGGCCTGGGTTCCCTGGGCCTGGCGGTGGACGACGAGCTGAACGCGGTACGCGGTGACGAGCCGCGGCTGATCTCGCCCGCCGGCGCGCGGGTGGCGGTCGCCGTGGTGCCGACGGACGAGGAACTGGAGATCGCCACACAGACCTACGCACTGGTGAAAAAGACAAACTGAGCAGGAAAGCAACTGAGCACAACCCCTCTCATTTGTATCTTCCACCAGACGGAATATTCCGTAGCGAAACAAACCGATAGGATCGCCCCATGCGCCGTTCGAAAATCGTCTGTACTCTCGGCCCCGCGGTCGACTCCCACGAAATGCTCGTGTCGCTGATCGAGGCCGGCATGAACGTGGCCCGCTTCAACTTCAGCCACGGCTCCCACGCCGAGCACCAGGGCCGCTACGACCGGGTCCGGGCCGCCGCCAAGGAGACCGGCCGGGCCATCGGTGTCCTCGCCGACCTCCAGGGCCCGAAGATCCGCCTCGAGACCTTCGCCGAGGGTCCGGTCGAGCTGGTGCGCGGTGACGAGTTCACCATCACCACCGAGGACGTCCCCGGCGACAAGACGATCTGCGGCACGACGTACAAGGGCCTGCCGGGCGACGTCTCGCGCGGCGACCAGATCCTCATCAACGACGGCAACGTCGAGCTGAAGGTCCTGGACGTCGAGGGCCCGCGGGTGAAGACGATCGTCATCGAGGGCGGCGTCATCTCCGACCACAAGGGCATCAACCTGCCCGGCACGGCCGTCAACGTGCCCGCGCTCAGCGAGAAGGACATCGAGGACCTGCGGTTCGCGCTGCGCATGGGCTGCGACCTGGTCGCGCTGTCCTTCGTCCGGGACGCCAAGGACGTCGCCGACGTCCACCGGGTCATGGACGAGGAGGGCCGCCGGGTCCCCGTCATCGCCAAGGTGGAGAAGCCGCAGGCGGTGGACAACATGGAGGACGTCGTGATGGCGTTCGACGCCGTCATGGTGGCCCGTGGCGACCTGGCCGTCGAGTACCCGCTCGAGAAGGTCCCCATGGTGCAGAAGCGCCTCATCGAGCTGTGCCGGCGCAACGCCAAGCCGGTGATCGTGGCGACCCAGATGATGGAGTCGATGATCACCAACTCCCGTCCGACCCGCGCCGAGGCCTCCGACGTGGCCAACGCGATCCTGGACGGCGCGGACGCGGTCATGCTGTCCGCCGAGTCGAGCGTGGGCGCGTACCCGATCGAGACCGTGAAGACGATGTCGAAGATCGTCACCGCGGCCGAGCAGGAGCTGCTCAGCAAGGGTCTCCAGCCGCTCGTGCCGGGCAAGAAGCCGCGCACGCAGGGCGGTTCGATCGCGCGCGCCGCGTGCGAGATCTCCGACTTCCTGGGCGGCCGGGGTCTGGTGGCCTTCACCCAGTCCGGCGACACCGCCCGTCGGCTCTCCCGCTACCGCGCGGCCCAGCCGATCATCGCCTTCACCACCGACGAGGGCACCCGCAACCAGCTGACGCTCAGCTGGGGCGTCGAGTCGCACATCGTGCCGTTCGTGAACAGCACCGACGAGATGGTCGACATGGTCGACCAGCAGATCGCCAAGATCAACCGCTTCAGCCCGGGCGAGATCGTCATCATCACCGCCGGCTCGCCCCCCGGCGTGCCCGGCACCACCAACATGCTCCGTGTCCACCACCTCGGTGGCGGCTCCCGCGACTGAGGCGACCGAGCGGGCGGCCCTGGCCGTCCGAGCGGGCTTGTACGGCGCTGAGGGCGCCCCCTGTGAAAAAGGGGGCGCCCTCAGCGTTTGTTGCGGCTCCCGGACGGGCTTGGGGACGATCGGCCGGTACTGCTCAGCCGGTCGTGTACTGGTGCAGGCCGGGGACGGTCAGCGTGCCGCCGAGCTGGCCCGCCTGCTGGACCTTCACGTCGGTGAAGTAGATCAGCGGGATGTTCAACGGCGGCGGGCTCTTCGGGCTGAACGTGATGGGTATCAGGCCGAACAGGTTGCCGGAGATGCTCTCCGTGTACATGATCGTGTCGCCGTCACGGATGGTGGACGTGGTGCCCTTGCCCGCCTGCACGTGGTACGTCTTGCCGGACTGCTTGTCGTCCACCGTCTGGTGCAGGTCGCCGATGTCGGTGCCGTCGGAGATGACGTACTTCAGCACCTCCTTGACCGTGCCGTTGGCGGTCTTCACCTTGACGATGCCCTGGTAGTCGGCGCCCTTGAGGAGCAGCGAACTGGCGTTCAGGTACCAGGGGTCGTCGGGCAGCCTGATCTTGTTGTCGATGCCGCCCTCGTCGTCCGTGGCGGCGGGGCAGTCGTCGGCGTCCGTGGTGGCGCTCTCCGAGGGGCTCGGCGAGGCCGTGGCGTCGTCGGCGGCCTCCTCGGTGTCCTTCGCCGTCTCCTCGGCCTCGTCGGCGGCGTCCTTCACCGTGTCGGTGACGGTGTCGGTGGTGTCCTTGGAGGTACCGGAGGAGTCCTTGCCGGAGGAGCCGGAGTCGGAGGAGCCTGAGCTGTCCGAGGAGCCCGAGCCGGAGTCCGACGACGAGTCACCGGTCGACGACGAGTCACCGGCCGACGCCGACTCCGAGGCCGAGGCCGACGGGGACGGGCTCGAACCGGCCTCCGCGTCGGAGCCGTTGCCGTCGAAGAGGTCCGTGATCGCGTCGCCGATGGTCTCCAGGACGTTCTTGTCCGTCGCGGAGGCCGAGGGGCTCGCCGTCGCGGTGTCACCGGACGTCGACGACTTGTCGGGCGCGGCGGCCGCCGAGGACGCGGCGGGAGCGGGCTCGGCCGTGTCGTCGGAACCTGAATCCGACGAACCGGAGTCACCCGTGTCGCCCGAGCCGCTCGACGTGTCCTTCGAGTCGTCCTTGGAGCCGTCCTTGGAGTCGTCCTTGGAGTCGTCCTTGGAGTCGTCGGCCGATTCGCTCGCGCTCGCCGAGGCGGACGGCGACGGGGAGGCCGACGCGGAGGCGTCCGCGCCCTCCAGGGCCGCCACACAGTCCTTGTACTCGTCGATCGTGAGGCTCTTGGACGCCGGCTGGTCCTCGGCGTTGGCGAGGGTCGGCGTGAACCCCATGCCCATCAGGACCGCCGTCGGCATGGCCGCCAGGGCTATCGCCTTGCCGGCCGGCATGTGGAACCTGGTGAAGATCGGCTTCTTGGGTGCCGCGTGCCGCGGCCCGGTGGTTCTCACGCGGGCAGCGTCCACATCGCTCCCGGTGGAAACCTCGTCAGCCGGCACTGTGCCTCCCGTTCGCCCCGTTGGCCGGGCTCGTTCCTGACAGATCGTGCAGATCGTGCGGCTCGCCCGCCCCGTCGTCGTCCTTCGTGAAGGACGGCTTCTCGATGGGGGCCGGGCCCGTGCTGTACGGGTTCTCGGTGAGGTCGCCCGCGTCGGCGGGAGGTGCGGGGAACGCGCCCTCGGGGGCGCCTCCGGCGGTCGCGCCGGCTTCGGGCCCCGGAGCCTGGGCGGGCGGTGTGCCCGGCACCCAGGACACGGCCATCGCCCCGCCGATCAGCGCGAACAGGAAGCCGATGAGGAAGCCGCCCAGGTTCGACACCGGGATGGAGACCAGACCGAGCAGGATCGCCGCGACTCCCGCGAAGACCTGTACGTGCTTCTGGAACCACAGACTGATGCCCAGAACGCCCAGCAGCACGCCGATGATCAGCGACCCCGCGCCCGCGGTGGTGGCCATCGCCAGCGTCAGGTGGCCCACCTGGAGGTGCGCGTAAGGGAAGTAGGCGATGGGGAAGCCGGCGAGGAGGACGAACAAGCCCGCCCAGAACGGCCTGGTGCCCCGCCAGGCGCGGAACTGCTGCCTCCGGCGGGTGAACTGGCCGGGGGCGACAGGGGTCTCGGCGCTCATGGAAAACAGCTCCCTGGTGCGGCGTTTCTGTGGTGGTGGGTCGAAGTGCTGGTGAAGCCCCGGGCTTCAGACTGGACGGGCGGGGGCGCCACCGGCCCCCCCGCCCGTCAGAGAGTGCTTAGTAGCACTCCTTGACACCCGTCGACAGCGACATCTTCAGGCCGCTGAGCTTGAAGGTTCCGGCGGTGGTGGCCCACGCCGTCTGCTTCACGTCGGTCAGCGTGGCGGAGTCCGCCTGCTGGGCGAACCCGTACGGGTTCGCCGTGTCACCGCTCTTGAGGCCCGGACCCTTGTTGGCGTCCTTCGCGGCCACACCGATGTCGATGCCCCTGAAGACGGCATCCGCCTGAAGGTCCTCGACGTCGATGTACAGGTTCTCTGCCTCGACCGGCTTACCGCCGCCGCCCGCCTTCAGCGTGAGGCTGACGGAACCGAGCAGCGGGATGTTCGGGGTGACCACGGACTGGCACATGTTCGTGATCGAGGCGCTCTTGAACGCCGAGACGGCAACGGCGTGAGCCGTCTTCTTGCCGTCGAGGGTGTAACCCGAGTCGATCGCGCCGTACTGCGAGAAGCCCGTGCCTTCAAGCTTGTCGGCCGTCACCTTGAACGACTGACCGGACACGCTGAACGACGCGGCCAGTGCACCCTGCGCGAGGGCGACACCTATACATGCCGTAGCGGCGACGCTGGGCACCATGACCACAGCGAAGCGCTTCCATCTGGTCCCGCCACGCACCTGGGACTCCATATTTCCTCCTTCTCGGACGTACATCTCCTGATCCCGTGAGCCCCCTCGGACGGCGGCTCAGCCGGGCAGGGATGGGAGAAGTGCTACGTCCTCGGGAAGGGGAGCGCCTGTCTCGGAGGCGCGAACCGCGCACCGATCACCGGCGATCACCCCCGAGCGACAACCACTGGTCGCGCCTGACACGCATCACGCACAACCTTGCTGGACAGGCTTCACCGCAGCGAAGACCCCCCTGTCCGAGAGCCGACTCCACTGCCGTCGGCTCTGCTCGGTGGGGACCCAGGAAAACCCGTTGACCCAACCGGCTGTCGGGGTACGGGATTGGACCGAGCGTGGCCGATCGTGGTGCATTCTCGCCGCCCGCACAAGGGGGTTCGTTACTCGCTAGTAACGGCCGGATAACCGAACAACGACCCATAGGTCTCGACCGGCAACACAGGGTGTCATCGACGCCCCGGACAAAGCTGTTGATCGCTGGACAGAATCCGACAGAACAACGCCCAAGTCTTACTGGAAGTAACAGCGGCCGCGATTACCAAGATTTGGTAAAGCGCGGCCGCAGGGGAACCACATCGGCAGAACTTTCACTCCGGCACCACGGGCTCTGACGTTTAGTGACTGGTCAGAACCCGGCTCCCGCCGGATCAGAACAGGGCGCGCGCCAGCGCCCGCCGGGCCGCCGCGACCCGGGGGTCGTCCGGCCCTACCACCTCGAACAGTTCGAGCAGTCGCAGCCGTACGGCGTCCCGGTCGTCACCGGCCGTGCGCCGCACGGTGTCGATGAGCCGTCCGAACGCGTCCTCGACATGACCGCCCACCAGATCCAGGTCGGCCGCGGCGATCTGCGCCTGCGCGTTCTCGGGCTTGTCGGCGGCGTCCTTGCGCACCTGCTGCGGGTCCATACCGCCCACCCGCTGGAGCAACTCGGCCTGCGCGAGCCCGAGCTTGGCCTCGCTGTTGCCCGGGTCGTCGGCGAGGACGTTGCGGTACGCCTGCACGGCGCCGCCGAAGTCCCCGGCGTCCAGCGCCTGTACGGCGGCTTCCAGCAGCGCGTCGTACGGCCCGACGGGCTCGGCCTCGGCCGCCTCCACGGCGCCCGGCTCGGCGTCGGCGTCGACGGTCAGGCCGGTGAGCCCGAACCGCTGCTCGGCGACCTGCACCAACTGGTCGAGGGTCTGCCGGATCTGCGCTTCGCCGGCGGCCCCCTGGAAGAGCGGCAGCGCCTGACCGGCGACGACCGCGAAGACGGCCGGGATGCCCTGCACCCCGAACTGCTGCATCAACATCTGATTGGCGTCGACGTCGACCTTGGCGAGCAGGAAGCGGCCGTTGTACTCGACGGCGAGCCGCTCGAGGACGGGGCTCAGCTGCTTGCAGGGCTGGCACCACTCGGCCCAGAAGTCGATGACGACCGGCACCTCGGCGGACCGCTGGAGGACCTCCTGCTCGAAGCCCGCCTCATCGACGTCGATGACGAGATCGGCCGGGGAGACGGCCCCCGCGCCGCCCTGCCGTGCCGTTTCGGCGCGCGTCTGCTCCGCCTTCGCCTTGGCCTCCTGGGCCGCCTTCACCGCGGCGAGGTCGACGACTCCGCTCATGGACATGTTCCGTGGCTGCATGCGTCTATCCTCCCCCGTCCGCGCGCCTGCGTGAAAAGCGTTCCGAATACGTCCCGAACATCCCGAACATGAGCGCCGGGGTCCCCACCCCGCACCCTGCCGGACCGAGCGGCCCGCGCACGTCCCGCGCGAGCTTTCGCTACGAGTCGTAGCGTAATGGCACCGAGTGCCTACGCAACACCACCCCTCGGTGATCTCCCTCACGGAAGCCCATGACAAACCGCCGGTTATGGTCTGGGAATGCAGATCCGCACCCCCGCCTGCCGTACGGGCCGTCCGCGCAGCGCCGCGGCGGACACCGCGATCCTGGCCGCGACCCGGGAGGCGCTGGTCGAACTGGGCTGGTCCAAGCTGACGCTGGGGGATGTGGCGACGCGCGCCGGGGTCGCCAAGACGACTCTCTACCGCCGCTGGGCCGGCAAGAACGAACTGGTCGTCGACGCGGTCGCGGAGCTCTTCGGTGAACTCGAACTCCCCGACCGGGGCAGCCTCGCCGCCGACATCGAGGGTGTGGTCCTTCAGTTCGCGGCGATCCTGGCCCGGCCGGAGGCCAAGAGCGGCCTGATGGCGGCCGTAGCCGAGTCCACCCGCGACGACGCCCTGCGCGAGCGCATCCGCGCCTCCATCGTCGACCCGCAGAAGGACCTGGTCCTGGAAGGCCGCGCCCGCGCCCAGGCGCGCGGTGAACTCCCGCCGCAGACCGACCCGGCCGAGGCCGCCCGCACGGTCGACCTCATCTTCGACGTCGTGGCGGGTGCGGTGGTCCACCGCACCCTGGTCAGCGCGGAACCCGCGGACGAGGAGTGGGTGCGCAGCTTCACCCGGGTGCTTCTCCTGGGCCTGACCGCGTCCACCGGCCCGTCCGAAGAGACCGGCCCGTTCGAAGACCTCCCCGGCGAACACGTCTGAGGGCGGGGGCCGCTGCTCGCCCCCGCCCCCGCCGACGCCCCTGCCTGCGCCGTCTAGAACCCCGCGGGCTCGGTGTACACCCCCCACTCCTCCCGCAGTACGTCGCAGATCTCGCCCAGCGTCGCCTCGGCCCGCACGGCGTCCAGCATCGGCCCGATCATGTTGGAGCCGTCACGAGCGGCGCCCAGCATGGCGGCGAGCGCGCCCCGCACCGCCGTCTCGTCCCGGGCGGCCTTGCGTGCGCCCAACGCCCGCACCTGCTCCCGCTCCACCTCGTGGCTGACCCGCAGGATCTCCAGGTCCCCGGTCACCGACCCGGTGTGCGCGTTGACGCCGACGACCCGCTTCTCGCCCTTCTCCACGGACTGTTGGTACCGGAACGCCGACTCCGCGATCTCCCCGGTGAACCAGCCGTCCTCGATCCCGCGCAGGATCCCGGAGGTGATCGGCCCGATCGGGTGCCGCCCGTCGGGGTGGGCCCGCAGCCCCCGCTCCCTGATCTGCTCGAAGATCTTCTCCGCGTCGGCCTCGATCCGGTCCGTCAGTTGCTCTACGTACCAGGAACCGCCCAGCGGATCGGCGACGTTGGCGACGCCGGTCTCCTCCATCAGTACCTGCTGGGTGCGCAGCGCGATCTCCGCCGCCTGCTCGCTCGGCAGCGCGAGGGTCTCGTCCAGGGCGTTCGTGTGCAGCGAGTTGGTCCCGCCGAGCACCGCCGCGAGGGCCTCCACCGCCGTACGCACCACGTTGTTGTACGGCTGCTGGGCGGTCAGCGAGACCCCGGCGGTCTGGGTGTGGAAGCGCAGCCACAGCGCCTTCTCGGACTTCGCCCCGTAGACGTCCCGCATCCAGCGCGCCCAGATCCTGCGCGCCGCGCGGAACTTGGCGATCTCCTCGAAGAAGTCGACGTGCGCGTCGAAGAAGAAGGACAGCCCGGGTGCGAACACGTCCACGTCGAGACCGCGGCTGAGCCCCAGCTCCACGTACCCGAAGCCGTCCGCCAGCGTGTAGGCCAGCTCCTGCGCGGCCGTCGCGCCGGCCTCGCGGATGTGGTAGCCGGAGACGGACAGCGGCTTGTAGGCGGGGATGCCGGACGCGCAGTACTCCATCAGGTCGCCGATGAGACGCAGATGCGGCTCGGGCTGGAAGAGCCACTCCTTCTGGGCGATGTACTCCTTGAAGATGTCCGTCTGGAGCGTGCCGTTGAGGACGCCGGGGTCGACGCCCTGCCGTTCGGCGGCGACGAGGTACATGCAGAAGACGGGGACGGCCGGCCCGCTGATCGTCATGGAGGTCGTGACATCACCCAGCGGGATGTCCTTGAACAGGACCTCCATGTCGGCGGCCGAGTCGATGGCGACCCCGCAGTGCCCGACCTCGCCCAGCGAGTGCCGGTCGTCGGAGTCGCGCCCCATCAACGTGGGCATGTCGAACGCCACGGACAGACCCCCGCCGCCGTTGGCCAGGATCATCTTGTAGCGCTCGTTGGTCTGCTCGGCATTGCCGAACCCGGCGAACTGCCGGATGGTCCACGTGCGCCCCCGGTAGCCGGTCGGGTACAGGCCGCGCGTGAAGGGGTACTCCCCGGGCCAGCCGATCCGCTCGAAGCCGTCGTACGTGTCACCGGGCCGGGGCCCGTACGCCGGCTCCACGGGGTCCCCGGAGAGCGTGGTGAAGTCGGCCTCACGCTTGCGCGAAGCGTCGTACCGGGCCTGCCAGCGACGGCGGCCCTCCTCGATGGCGTCAGCGTCCATGACTCAAATTTACTAGGACGTCCAAGTAAATGTCGATGGCTGCTGGCAGGACATCCCAGTAACTGTGCGTGTCCGACCGTCGTACGCACGCGTGTGGGGGCATGGGTACGACGGTGGGATCGGCGCCGGATCTAGGCCTTGGCGGCCACGGGAGCCTCGTCGGCGATCCGGCCCTCCAGCTCGCGGCTGATCCTGCGCTCCACGAAGAAGGCGGCCGTCGGGACGGTCCCGGCGAGCAGCACCCACAGCTGCTTGCCCACCGGCCACTTCGCCTTGGAGCCCAGGTCGAAGGCGAAGACCAGGTAGAGGACGTAGAGCCAGCCGTGCGCGATGGCGACGACGCGGGTGAAGTCCGCGGCCCCGTCGACGTCCAGGCCGTACTTGGCGATCATGCCCAGGCACAGCAGGACCAGCAGCACACCGGTGACATAGGCCAGGACGCGGTAGCGGGTCAGCACGCTCTTCTTCATGCCGACGAGCGTAACGACCCGTTCCGGGAGATCTTGCCCCGGGTCACTCCTCCCGGATCCGGGTCACTCCTCGTCGAAGTCCTGCGCGGCGACCCGCAGCGGCCTGAGCATCGCGAAGATCTCCCCGCACTCCTCCGCGTCGTACACCCCGAGGCCGAAGTCCATCGCCATCAGGTCGCGGGTGGCCTCCTCGACGACCTCCCGGCCCTTGTCGGTGATGACGGCGAGGGTGCCGCGGCCGTCGTTGGGGTTGGGGCGCCGGGCGACCAGACCCGACCTCACCAGGCGGTCGACGGTGTTCGTCACCGAGGTGGGGTGCACCTGGAGCCGCTCGCCGATCTTCGACATGGTCAGCTCGCCCTCCTTGGAGAAGGTGAGCAGCACCAGCGCCTCGAAGCGTGCGAACGTCAGGCCGTACGGCTTGACCACGGCGTCCACCTCGGCGAGCAGGATCTGGTGCGCGCGCATGATCGAGGTGATCGCGGCCATGGACGGCGTGTTCCCCCAGCGCTGCTTCCAGAGCTCGTCGGCGCGGGCGATCGGATCGAAGGGGAGACTGGGCGGTTTCGGCACGCCTCCAGACCTTACCGGCCGGTCATATCGTGGTCAGCCCCGTCTCGGCCTTCGGTCCGCCGGACCTCCAGGGCGGACAGTACGCAGCAGACCGTCCCCAGCACACCGGCCCCCGCGACCGCGGCCGCCACCCCCACCAGCTCCGCGGCCACCCCCGCCAGGGCCATGCCGACGCCCTGGAACGTCATGAGCCCGGCGGTGAGCAGCGTCATGGCCCGTCCGCGCAGTTCCTCGGGCACGTCCCGGACGATCCACTGGTCGAGGCCGAGGGTGTACGCCGACCCCGCGCCCGAGACCACCAGCAGGAGCAGCGAGACGGCGAGTCCGGGGTGGAGGGCGTAGCCGAGGTAGGGCAGCAGGGTCACACAGACGAGCGGCAGCGCGACGCGCTCACGGGTGACCGGGCGCAGCCGGGCGCCCGCGTACAGCTCGCCGGCGATCGCGCCGACCGGCAGCGCGCACATCAGCAGGCCCAGGCCGGTGGGGCCGACGCCGAGGCCGTCGGCGTAGGGCGCGGACAGCGCCTCCGGGGCGACCGTGAAGGTCGGCGGCACCCAGAAGAGCAGCAGCAGCGCCCGTACCCGCCGGTCGGCGAGGATCTGCCGGGCGCCCTTGAGGGAGTCCGTGACCAGGGCGCCGCCGGTCCTGGCCCGGGCGGGGCGGCGGCGGGTGCCGAGCCGCAGCAGCGCGGCGGAGGCGAGGAAGGTGCCGACGGTGACGAGCAGGGCCTGGCGCGGGGAGGTGACGGTGAGCAGCAGCCCGCCGAGTCCGAAGCCGACGAGCAGCGCGCTCTGCGCGGTGATGCGCAGCAGGGAGCGGCCGAGGACGAACAGGTCGCCGTCGCCGAGGATGTCCGCGAGGGTGGCCATCCGGGTGCCCGCGAAGATCGGCGAGACGACGGCGAGACAGCAGCGCAGGGCGAGCAGCACGGCGAGGGGCGCGCCCGGCGCCGTCATCGGCACCACGCACACCGCGCACACCAGGTCGCAGCCCACGAGCACGCGCCGGGCCGGGAAGCGGTCGGCGACCCCGGCGAGCAGGGTGCCGCCGACGACGTAGGGCAGGAAGCCGAGGGCCCAGGCCAGGGCGCTCATCAGCGGGGAGCCGGTCAGGTCGTAGACGAGGACGGACAGCGCGACCTCGGCGACGATCACGCCGAGCATGGACAGCAGGTGGGCGGCGAAGACGGCCCGGAACTCACGGACGGCGAAGACGCGGAGGTAGCCGGCGGGTGGTGTCCCGGTCGCCGGGTTCGCCTGGTTCGCCGGTGTCGCGGGGGTCGAGGGCGTCGTGACTTCTGACATGGCGGCAGCGTGCTCGGAGGAGTGCGCAGGCCCTAGTGTTTCGGTCACCGCCGAATGTTCGAGAGGTGAGGTCGTGCCGTCATACCTGCATTTCGGGGAGGACGACTTCCTGCGCTGCCGCTTCGCCGTGTCCCCGCTGTGGGAGACGCAGGAGGTCGCGCGCACCCTCAAGCGGCCCGACCGGCACGGCTACCACGCGCCCTGGCTGCGCCGGATCCGTACGGTCGCCGAGGCGCTCGACCTGACCGGGCTGTGGTTGCTGATGCCGCGCCGGGGGCACTCACCCGACTGGCTGTGCCCGCCGCCGGTCGGGCCCGCGGCAGGGTTCGAGGAGGAGCTCGCCGCGGTCCGGGCCGCCGACCCGGAAGCCGCCCTCGCGGACACCGCCCGCTCACTCGCGGACACCCCCGGCGCGCTGGACTCGCCACGGGGGCGGGCCTGGCTGGCGGATCCGGAGCGGATGATCCGGGAGCTGTCCGGCGTGCTGGAGGAGATCTGGCACACCCTGCTCGCACCGGACTGGCCCCGGCTGCGCGCCCTGCTGGAGGCTGATGTCGTCTTCCACTCCCGACGACTGGCCGAAGTGGGCCTGGGCGGGCTGCTGCCGGAGATCAACCGACGGTGCGGCTGGCGGGCCGGGACGCTGACCGTCGCCTCGAACGGTGAGCACGAGCGGCACCTGGGAGGGGCGGGGCTGGTGTTGATGCCGAGCGTGTTCTCGTGGCCGGACGTCGTGAGCGGCTTCGACCCTCCCTGGCAGCCGACGCTGGTGTACCCGGCGCGGGGCATCGGCGGGCTGTGGACCGACACCACCGCCCACTCCCCCGAGGCGCTCGTCCGGCTGCTGGGCCGGGGCCGGGCCCGCGTGCTCGGCGCGCTCGACGATCCGGCGACCACCTCCGCCCTCGCCCACCGGCTCGGCCTCGCCCCGTCCTCGGTCTCCGCGCACCTGACGGTGCTGCGCGACGCCGGGCTGCTGGTGTCCCGGCGCTACGGCCACCAGGTGCTGTACGAGCGGACGCCGCTGGGGATGGCGCTGGTGTCGGGCGGCGCTCAGTAGAGGCTGCGCAGGCCGAGGATGTCGCCCTTGCCGAGCGTGCGGGCGTCCGTGGAGCAGGCGAAGGAGTTCGCGTACATGGTGAGGTTCTCGTGTCCGACGCCGGAGTGACCGAGGCCGAAGACGTGCCCGGCCTCGTGCGTGGCCACGCTGCGGACGTCGTACGCGTGCGTGCAGCCGCCGGACGGGCGGTTCGTGAACGGGAAGTCATGGGTGTTGAAGCGGACGTCGGCCTCGAGCAGTTCCTCGGGGCCGTCGGGCACCGGCCGGCTCCAGGAGCAGGTCGTCGCGACGGCCTCGCCGCCGATGTCCCCCGCGTCCCACACGCTCAGACCGTCCCGGCGGGTGCAGCGGGCCGCACGGTCGATGCCGGCCTCGTTGCCGGTGGTCGACAGGAACCTGGCCTTCGCCGTGACCGTGTCGTCGTAGCCGCAGTCGTTACGGCTGGTGGTGATGGTGGCGATGGCGTCCTCGAAGGCCCGTCGGCCCTCGGCGAGGGACAGCCGGCCCGGCAGGGGGCCGTCACCGATGAACCACTCGTACGTGTCGTACTCCTTGCGGCCCGCGGTGGAGTAGGCGCTGTCGGTGCAGGGGGCGGGGGCGTCGGTGCGGGCCCTGGCTACGGCTTCCGCGTGGGCCGCCTCGTAGGTGTAGGAGACCGCTCCGTCGGCTGCGACCGTCAGGGTGAATCCGTGCGCCGAGCCGTCCACCGTGAGCGCTTCGACGCTGACCGTCGTGCCGGGTTCGGGCACCGCCACTCCGGCGCCCTCGTGGGTGACCACCCGGCCGACGGCGAGGCAGTCGAGCACGGACGAGCCGGCGGGCAGGTCGTCCACGGTCAGCTCGCCGCGGGCGAGTGCGCACGCGGGCGGCCGAGGCACTTCCCCCACGCAGACCACCGACAGCGATGCCGCCACCAGGAGCGCCGTGACCGCCCTGCCGACCAGTCCCGGTCCGCGCCGCCCTGCCACCGCACACTCCCCTTCAATGCCACGCCACCGCGCGGAACCTGATCGGCCTCGGGAGACATTAGCCAGGCGGCACCGGCCGAAAACCCCATCCGATACAACCCGTTCGAGCGACTACTGGAACGGGTGTTCCGTCGCGATCCCTCCCGCTACTCCGAGCGCTCCCCCAGATGCCGTTCCACCGTCTCCACCTTGGAGGTCAGGCCGTCCGTCACCCCGGGGCGGATGTCCGCCTTCAGGACCAGGGAGACCCGGGGGGCCCGTTCCTCGACGGCGGCCACGGCGCGCTTGACGACGTCCATGACCTCGTCCCATTCGCCCTCGATGGAGGTGAACATGGCGTCGGTGCGGTTCGGGAGGCCGGACGCGCGGACCACCCGGACGGCGTCGGCCACGTAGTCGCCGACGTCCTCGCCGACACCCAGCGGCGTGACCGAGAACGCGACGATCATGCCTTGGCCGCCGTCTCCTGGCGGGCGCGGGAGGCGATGACCGCGTCCTCGGCCTCACGGCGCAGCTTGCGCTCGGCGAAGAAGCCGCCGGTCGGCAGGACCGACAGGACGAAGTAGAGGGCCGCGGTCTTCAGGGACCACTTCGTGCGGTTCCAGGCGTCGGCCCAGAAGAGCACGTACAGGACGAACAGCACGCCGTGGACCATGCCCATCACGGGCACCGCGTTGAAGTCCGTGGTCCGCTTCAGCACCGAGCAGACCAGCAGCAGAAGGAAGGAAACGGCCTCGGGGGCGGAGACCAGGCGCAGGCGGCGGAGGGCGGAGGCTGTCTTCAGGTCCACGGGTCACCTTCGGGGGAGGTACGGCGACGAACAGGTCGGTTTGTGAATGCACGCACAAGCGTTCGCCCATTGTGGCAAACGGTCCACCTAAGGGTGCGTTCAGGGTCGTTCTCCACCTCCGGGTGCTGTTCGACGCACCCGTCCGGCCGATACCTTTCGCAGCGTGGCGATGTTTCGACTTCAAGGCAGCAAAGTGCTCGCCGTCGACATGACCGGGGACGCCGTGAAGGCGAAGAACGGCTCGATGGTCGCGTACGACGGGCAGATGGCGTTCAAGAAGCTCAGCGGCGGCGGCGAGGGCATCCGGGGGATGGTCACCCGGCGGCTCACCGGTGAGCAGATGACCATGATGGAGGTGAGGGGGCAGGGCACGTGCTGGCTGGCCGATCGCGCCTCCGAGATCAATCTCGTCCAGCTCCAAGGGGACAAGCTGTACGTCGAGTCGAGCAATCTGCTCGCGACCGACGCCGGGCTCAGGACCGGGACGAGTTTCACCGGACTGCGCGGCGCGACCCAGGGCAACGGACTGTTCACGACGACCGTCGAGGGCACCGGCCAGGCGGCCATCACCTCGGACGGACCGGCCGTGGTGCTGCGCGTCAGTCCGCAGTACCCGCTGACCGTCGATCCCGGCGCCTATGTCGCGCACCAGGGCAACGTCCGGCAGACCTTCCAGTCCGGTGTGACCTTCCGCACGTTCATGGGCGAGGGCGGCGGCGAGGCCTTCCAGATCCGGTTCGAGGGGGACGGCCTGGTGTACGTCCAGCCGAGCGAGCGCAACACGATCGCGGGGGATGTGTGAGATGACCTTCCGCGAGATCAACTCCAAGATGGTCGAGGCGACCGTCGTCCCCGGCCAACGGCTCTTCAGCCAGCGCGGCGCCATGCTCGCCTACCGCGGCGAGGTGGCCTTCACCCCCAACGTCCAGGGCGGGCAGGGCGGGGTGAGGTCCATGATCGGGCGGCGGCTCGCCAACGAGGACACCCCCCTGATGACCGTCGAGGGCAACGGCACGGTCCTCTTCGGACACGGCGGCCACCACGTCCAGGTCATCCGGCTCACCGGCGACACGCTGTACGTCGAGGCGGACCGCCTGCTCGCCTTCGAGGGCACCCTCCAGCAGGGCACGATGTTCCTGGGCTCCCAGGGCGGGGTCATGGGCATGGTCCGCGGCCAGGTCAGCGGACAGGGCCTGTTCACCACCACCCTGAAGGGGCAAGGGGCCGTCGCCGTGATGGCCCACGGCGGAGTCTTCGAGGTGCCGATCACCCCGCAGCGCCCGGTCCATGTCGACCCCCAGGCCTATGTCGCCCACCACGGCGACGTCCGCAACAAGCTGTCGACGGCGCTGGGCTGGCGGGACATGGTGGGCCGGGGCTCCGGCGAGGCGTTCCAGCTGGAGCTGAGCGGCAGCGGTGCGGTGTTCGTCCAGGCGTCGGAGGAGAAGCTGTGAGCATGTACGGGGCTCCGGGCGGCGGCCCGACGGTGCACGACCCGATGACCTTGCCGGTCGACGACAACGTGAACAGCTACACCTTCTGCGTGGAGCTCAAGGGGAGCCAGTGGTTCCTCCAGAAGGGGAAGATGATCGCCTACTACGGGTCGATCGACTTCAACGGCATCGGACACGGCCGGCTGGACCGTCTGGTCCGCACTTCGTTCCATTCGCCTCTGCACGCCAGCGACTGGGTCGTGGCGGAGGGATCGGGCAAGATGCTCCTCGCCGACCGGGCCTTCGACGTGAATTCGTACGACCTCGACGACGGCAACCTGACCATTCGCTCGGGCAATCTGCTTGCTTTTCAGCCAACTCTGTCGCTCAAGCAGTCGATCGTGCCGGGATTTCTCACGCTGATCGGAACCGGCAAGTTCGTCGCGGCATCTAACGGTCCGGTGGTGTTCATGGAACCCCCGATCCGGGTCGACCCGCAGGCACTCGTCGGGTGGGCCGACTGCCCCTCTCCGTGCCATCACTACGACCACGGGTACATGACCGGCCTGATGGGCGGTCTACGTGCACTGACAGGCCTCGGAGGGGCTTCCGGGGAGGAGCACCAGTTCGAGTTCGTGGGGGCCGGGACGGTGCTGCTCCAGTCGACCGAGCTGCTCATGGCCGAGCAGGCGACGGGGGCGGTTCCGCACGAGCCGGGAGTGCCCGGCGGGGGCGGCGTACCCGGTGGGCACGGTGGCCACGGCGCGCAAACCGGCGCACCGCGCCTTCCCGGACAGCTGGGGGACCTCCAGCGTCGCTTCGGGCTGTGAGCGGTAGTCTGCGGAGTGTGACATCGAACGCGTGCGCACCGTCACACCACCCTCACTAGTTCGCCTTTCAACATTTTAGGTAGACTTCATTTATGGAGACCGAAACGGCCACGCGCTGGCTGACCGATGCGGAGCAGTGCGCCTGGCGCACCCACCTGGAGGTCAACAGGCTGTTGACGTACCAGCTCGAAAAGGATCTCCAACCATTCGGCCTGACCATGAACGACTACGAGATCCTGGTGAATCTCTCCGAGTCGGAGGGCGTCCGGATGCGGATGAGTGACCTCGCGTCCGCCACCCTCCAGTCCAAGAGCCGTCTCTCGCACCAGATCACCCGCATGGAGAGCGCCAACCTGGTGCGCCGTGAGAACTGCGAGTCCGACCGCCGCGGCCTGTACGCGGTCCTGACCGAGCACGGCATGGAGACCATGCAGAAGGTCGCGCCCCATCATGTGGAATCCGTGCGGCGGCACTTCATCGACCTCCTCTCCCCCGAGTCCACGACGGAACTCTCCAAGGCCCTGAAACCCGTCGCGGAACACCTGCGCGGGCAGCGGGGACGCCCGTGAGGGACACCCGCTAGCCGATCGGTTCAGGCGATCGGTCTAGGCGATCGGCAGGCGGAGCTCGAACAGGGCTCCGCCTGCCGGCGTCTCACGGACCGTGAGCGTGCCACCGTGCCGGACGGCCACGTCGCGGGCGATCGCCAGGCCGAGGCCGGCCCCGCCGTCGTCACGGCCGCGGGCGTCGTCGAGCCGTACGAACCGCTCGAAGATCCGCTCCCGGTCCGCCTCGGGCACCCCGTCCCCGTCGTCGGCGACCTCGACGACGGCCTGCCCGCCCGCCCTCCGCACGGTCACGGTGACGGCCGAACGGGCGTGCCGGTGCGCGTTGTCGAGCAGGTTGGCCAGCACCCGCCCCAACTGCCCCCGCGATCCGGCCACCTCCACGGACTCCGGCTCCACGGACTCCGGCTCCAGGGGCTCCACCGCCACGTCCGGTCGCCCGGCCGCCTCCTCCCGGGCCAGCGCCGCCAGATCCACCCGCGCGCCGGCCACCGGCCCCTCCCCCGCGTCCAACCGGGCGAGCAGCAGCAGGTCGGCGGCCAGCCGCTGGAGCCGCACGGTGTCCTCGACGGCGCCCGACACGTCCAGCAGCCCGGGATGCGCGACACCCACTTCGAGCTGGGTACGCAGCGAGGCGATGGGGCTGCGCAGCTCGTGCGAGGCGTCGGCGACGAACCGGCGCTGACGTTCCACGGAGGTCTCCAGCGCGGCCAGCGTCTCGTTCGTCGTGCGGGCGAGCCGGGCGACCTCGTCGTGGGTGTCCGGCTCGGGCACCCGGCGGGTCAGATCGGCGGCGGCGGTGATCGCGGCCATCTCGCGCCGGATGTCCTCGACCGGGCGCAGCGCCCGCCGGGTGACCAGCCAGGTCACTCCCGCGACCACCGCGAGCAGCAGAGGGAAGCCGATCAGCATGACGGTGAGGGCGGTGCGTACGGCGCTCCGCTCAGCCGCCAGGGACGCACCCGCGTACACGGTGAGCAGGCCCTTCCTCGGGTCCCGGACATCCACGGCGGCGAAGCGGTAGTCGGCCGTGTCGCCGTCGACGGTCGCGGAACCGTCGTCGAAGTGGGTCTCGTCGCCGATCTCGCCGGGTTCGAGCGAGTCCTGGGCGGAGTCGTCGTCGAGGTCGGCGCCCCCGCCGTCCGCCCCGGGATCCTCCCCGGATTCCTCTCCCGGTCCCTCCGAGGTGTCGTCCCCGGTGTCGTCCCCGGTGTCCTCCCGCGCCCGCGCCACGCTCGTGCCGACACCGGTGATCCGTTCCAGGTCCTCGGTGGCGGCGGCCTGCTCGCCGTTCGCGTCGACGACCTGGACCACCCGCTCGTCGTCGTCCAGCGAGGAGAGCTTGTCGTACGGCGTGCCGAGAGCCAGTTGGGCGGCGACGGTCCGCGCGGTGCGCTCCGCCTGTCCGCCGGCCTGGCCGGTCAGACTGGAGCGCAGCGACAGCAGCACGGCCGCCCCCGCCGCGAGGAGCGCCACGGCGACCACGAACGTGGCGCCGAGCGTCGCCCGGGCCCGCACGGACCCGAACCGGCGGCTCATCGCGCCGTCTCCGGTCGCTCCAGCCGGTAACCGGCGCCGCGCACGGTCCGGATGAGCCCCGCGCCCAGCTTGCGGCGCAGCGCGCTGACGTACACCTCGACGATGTTGGGGTCGCCGTCGTAGGCGAAGTCCCAGACGTGGTCGAGGATCTCGGTCTTGGACACCACCTCGCCCGCCCGCACGACGAGCTGCTCCAGTACGGCGAACTCCTTGGTGGTCAGAGCGGCTTCGACCTCCGTGCCGCCGTCCCGCAGGAACACCCGCCGGGCGGCGGTGTCCACCTTCAGGTCGCCCAGGACGTGCACGGCCGGGGCCCCGGCCCCCTGTCCGCCGCGACGCAGCAGCGCCTTCACACGGGCGACCAGGACGACGTACGAGAACGGCTTGGTGAGGTAGTCGTCCGCGCCCGTGTCCAGGCCCTCCGCCTCGTCGTACTCGCCGTCCTTGGCGGTGAGCATGAGGATCGGGACGTCGTTGCCGGCGGCACGCAGGGTGGAGCAGACCCGGTAGCCGTTCATGCCGGGCAGCATGATGTCGAGGATGATCAGGTCGTACGGCGACTCGCTCGCCCGGTGCAGCCCCTCCAGCCCGTCGTGGACGACGTCCACGGAGTAGCCCTCGGCGGTCAGGCCGCCCGCGAGCGACCTGGCCAGTCGCTTCTCGTCCTCCACGATCAACAGCCACATCGCACCAGGGTCCCAAACCGAACCTGAAGTGATCTTCAGGCTGCTTCAGCGTGGCTTCAGGTGCGTTCAGGCAGCTTGGTTCCCGTCGAGACCGAAGCAGGTCGAAAGCAACCCCACCGGGAGGAACCTCATGAAGCGCAAGCTCGTCATCGCCGCCGTCACCGCGTCCGTCGTGATCGGCGGGGGTGCGGCGGTCGCCTTCGCGGACGACGACGCGCAGACCGGCGCTCCCAAGGCGCGGGCCGCCGAGCAGGTGGCCGCCGACCGGGCCACGGGGAGCACGGTGAGCTCCTCGAAGGCCACCGCCGCCGAGGCGATCGCGGCCGCGCTGCGGCACACGCCGGGCACCGCCGTCGGCGCCGACCGGGAGGACGACGGCGCCGAAGCGGGCACCTGGCACGTGGACGTCGTCGAGGCCGACGGTGTCGAGCAGACCGTCGCCGTCTCCCCCCACACCGGCAAGGTCGTCGGCGTCCACCGCGACACCGACGACGACGGCGACGACGACGGCCGTGAGGACCTCGCCGAGCTGAAGGGCGCGGACGTCGACGCCCGCGAGGCCGCGCTGGCCGTCGCAGCCAAGGGCGCGGTGACCGACGTCGACCTGGACGACGACGACCGCGCCACGGTCTGGAGCGTGGACACCGCCAAGGCCGGCGAGTGGCAGGTCGACGTACGCACGGGCAAGGTCACCCAGGAGCTCGACGACTGACCTGGCGTCCGTCCGGCCGTCAGGGGGCCGTCAGGCGAGGGGCACGAGATCGCTCGTGCCCCTCCGGGCGCGTCTGGCGACGGCCGCCGCCGTCATCAGCACCACCGCTCCGGTCAGCGCGAAGCACACCGCCACCGGCAGCGACCCGGCCAGCGCTCCGGCGACCGCCGTGCCGGCCGTACTGCCCGCGTTCACGGCCGTGTTGACCCACGCCCCGGCCCGCACCCGGGCCTCCGGCGCGGCGATCTCGTCGGCGATGAGATAGGCCGTGGTGATCGCCGGCGACACGAAGAACCCGGCGGCCGCGACGGCGACGGCCAGCGTGCCGAGCCCCGGCGCGAGTCCCGCACCGCACAGCGTCAGCCCGAGCCCCGCCGTGAGCAGCGGCAGCCGCACCCCGGCCGACGCCCGCCAGGTGACGGCCCCGTTGAGCAGCCCGCCGACGGCGCTGCCGGCCGACAGCGCGGCCAGCACCCAGGCGGCGCTCGCCCCGCCGGTCCCGTGCCCGTGGCGCTCGGCGAACGCCACGACCAGCAGATCGACCACGCCCAGCGCCAGCCCCACGCCCGCGATGGCGACCACCGGCCGCCCGAGCCCGCGCAGACCGCCGCCGCCCCGCCGCACGGTGGCCTTGCCCGGCCCCACCGCCCGCAGGGCCGGCGAGGACAGGAACCCGGCCGTGCCCACGGCCATCAGGACCGCCCCGACGACGATCCCCGCGGCCGGCGGTGCGAAGCCGACGAGCACACCGACGAGCAACGGCCCGGTGACGAAGAGGAGTTCCTCGGCGACCCCGTCGAGGCTGTACGCGCGCTGAAGGAGGGCGCGGTCCGGGGTGAGCCTCCCCCACACCGCCCGCATGGTCGGCCCCAGCGGCGGCACACAGGCGCCCGCGGTGGCGGCGAGGACGCCCAGCACGGGAGCCGGGGCGCCGGCCGGGCGCGCGAGGACCAGGGTGAGCAGGACGAGCACCGCGAGGTAGGCGGCGGTCATCGGGACGAGCGCCCGGCGTGGCCCGTGCCGGTCGATGAGGGCCGCCCGGGCGGGCGACAGGAAGACGGTGGTGGCCCCGAACAGGGCCATCACGGTGCCCGCCACCGTGTACGAGCCCGAGGAGCGGGTCACGGCGAGCATCAGGGACAGCGGGACGATCCCGTACGACAGCCGTCCGGTGAGGGCGGCGGCGAAGGTTCGGCGGGCGTGCGGAACGCGCAGGACGACGGCATACGAAGGCCGCACGGCAGGTGAAGCGGACATGAGGAGTTCCTCGACTCATGGCAGGAGAAAGGGGACGCCTGATCGCCGCGAGCGGGGCGGCCGAACGCCGCTCACCGATCACGGGCCGAGGCGGGCCCTATGCCAAGAGAAGGAACATGAACGCGACCGTATCAGCGCGGCCCGGGGCCCGACGACGGCTTTTACGAACCGCTCGTCGGCTCGTCCCCGCGTCCGGGGCGGGCCGGTGCGCCGCCGGGCCCGGACGCGTCGCGCGACGCACGGCGGCGACCGCCGGGCAGACGCGCACCCGCCGACGTCCGCTCCGCGGCCCTGCCTCAGCCGCCCCGCGCTTGCCGCGTCAGCCGTGCGTCAGCCCCGCCACCAGTTCGTCCGCCGCCCGGTAGGGGTCCAGTTCGCCGGCGACGATGCGCTCGGCGAGCGTGCTCAGCCGGCGGTCGCCGTGCAGGTCCCCGATGCGTTCGCGCAGGGCCGTGACGGCGATCGTCTCCACCTCGCGGGCCGCGCGGGAGCGGCGCCGCTCGGTGAGGACGCCGTGCTCCTCCATCCACGCGCGGTGCTTCTCCAGCGCTTCGACGACCTCGTCGATGCCCTCGGCGCGGGCGGCGACCGTCTTCACGATCGGCGGGCGCCAGTCCCCGGGGCCGCGGGCCTCCCCGAGGCCGAGCATGTGGTTCAGCTCGCGGGCGGTGGCGTCGGCGCCGTCCCGGTCGGCCTTGTTGACGACGTAGACGTCGCCGATCTCCAGGATCCCGGCCTTGGCGGCCTGGATGCCGTCACCCATGCCGGGGGCCAGCAGGACGACACTGGTGTCCGCCTGCGACGCGATCTCGACCTCCGACTGGCCGACGCCGACCGTCTCGACCAGGATCACGTCGCAGCCCGCCGCGTCCAGCACCCGGATCGCCTGCGGGGCCGACCAGGCGAGGCCGCCCAGGTGGCCGCGGGTGGCCATCGAGCGGATGTAGACGCCGGGGTCGGAGGCGTGCTCCGACATCCGGACGCGGTCGCCGAGCAGGGCGCCGCCGGAGAACGGCGAGGACGGGTCGACGGCCAGCACCCCGACCCGTCTGCCCTGCTTGCGGTAGGCGGTGACCAGCGCGGACGTCGTCGTGGACTTGCCCACGCCCGGTGAACCGGTCAGGCCCACCACATACGCGTTGCCGGTGAGCGGGGCCAGCGCCTCCATGACCTCCCTGAGCTGCGGGGACGCCCCCTCCACCAGGGAGATCAGCCGGGCCACGGCCCGCGGCCGGCCTTCCCTGGCCTGGGCGACCAGCGAGGAGACGTCCTGCATCACAGCTCCGTTCAGATCCGTTCAGGGTAAGACGTGCACGAGGCGTGCGAGGGGGCTCAGGCCTTGGGTACCCGCACGATCAGCGCGTCACCCTGACCGCCGCCGCCGCACAGCGCGGCCGCGCCGACCCCGCCGCCCCGCCGCTTGAGCTCCAGGGCCAGGTGCAGGACGAGACGGGCGCCGGACATGCCGATCGGGTGGCCGAGGGCGATCGCGCCGCCGTTCACGTTCACCTTTTCCGTGGACACGCCGAGGTCCTTCATTGACTGCACCGCCACGGCGGCGAAGGCCTCGTTGATCTCGACCAGGTCGAGGTCGGAGACCTCCAGGCCGTCCTTCTTCAGGGCGTGCAGGATGGCGTTGGAGGGCTGGGACTGGAGCGAGTTGTCCGGCCCGGCCACATTGCCGTGGGCGCCGATCTCGGCGATCCACGAGAGGCCCAGCTGCTCGGCCTTGGCCTTGCTCATCACGACCACGGCCGCCGCGCCGTCGGAGATCTGCGAGGAGGTGCCCGCGGTGATCGTGCCGTCCTTGGTGAACGCCGGGCGGAGCTTGCCCAGGGACTCCGCGGTGGTGTCGGCGCGGATGCCCTCGTCCTTGCTGAAGACGACCGGCTCGCCCTTGCGCTGCGGGATCTCGACCGGGGTGATCTCGGCCGCGAAGATGCCGTTCTTCTGCGCGGCGGCGGCCCTCTGATGGCTCAGCGCGGCGATCTCGTCCTGCTCGGGACGCGCGATCCCGAGCCGCGTGTTGTGCTTCTCCGTGGACTCGCCCATGGCGATGTTCTCGAAGGCGTCGGTCAGACCGTCGTACGCCATCGCGTCGAGCATCTCGATCGCGCCGTACTTGAAGCCCTCGCGGGACTTCGGCAGCAGGTGGGGGGCGTTGGTCATGGACTCCTGGCCGCCGGCCACCACGATGTCGAACTCACCCGCGCGGATCAGCTGGTCGGCCAGCGCGATCGCGTCGAGGCCCGACAGACACACCTTGTTGATCGTGAGCGCCGGGACGCTCATCGGGATGCCGGCCTTGACCGCGGCCTGACGGGCCGGGATCTGCCCCGCCCCGGCCTGGAGCACCTGCCCCATGATCACGTACTGCACCTGGTCGCCACCGATCCCCGCACGGTCGAGGGCGGCCTTGATCGCGAAGCCGCCGAGGTCGGCTCCGGAGAAGGACTTCAGGGAGCCCAGCAGCCGTCCCATGGGCGTCCGCGCGCCCGCGACGATCACCGAGGTCGTGCCGTTGGTACCAGTCGAGTCAGTCATGAGCTGCGATTCCCCTTACCGGCCTGCACTGGCCGAGGAGTGAACGAGGGTTTACTTCGAATGTACTGAGTGGCACTCCGTGCCGTCATCGGGCCGTCAGTGTGATCGCGCGCACGTTGCGTAACCGTCACGGCCGCGCTCCACTGACAACATGCTGACGCGAATCGACCACATCGGGATCGCCTGCCACGACCTCGACGCGACCGTCGAGTTCTACCGTTCCACGTACGGCTTCGAGGTGTTCCACTCCGAGGTCAACGAGGAGCAGGGCGTGCGCGAGGCCATGCTCAAGATCAACGATACGTCCGACGGCGGGGCCTCCTACCTCCAGCTTCTGGAGCCGACACGACCGGATTCCACCGTCGCCAAGTGGCTCGACAAGAACGGCGAGGGCGTCCACCACATCGCTTTCGGTACGGCGGATGTCGACGCGGACGCCGCGGACATCAAGGACAAGGGCGTACGCGTTCTGTACGAAGAGCCGCGACGCGGCTCCATGGGGTCACGAATCACCTTCCTGCATCCAAAGGATTGCCACGGAGTACTGACAGAACTGGTCACATCGGCGCCTGTTGAGTCACCTGAGCACTGACCCTCGTACATATGGGCCGGTAGGGTTGGGGGCGGTCGCCGCTCACACCGGGGCGACCCGGTCCTGCCGTACGGCGGCGGGACGCAGCCGGGGTCCGGGTTTCGGGGGACGAGCGTCGGGGCAGCAGCCCATGCTCCGTCGTTGATCTGACACCATTCCCCGGGAGCCCCGTTCGGCGGATGGACGGAGCTCGTTCGGGAAGCTTGCGACCAGGGACGGATGGGACCGCGCAGTGCGGGGCTACGAGAGCCAGGAGCGGGAACCGGCGGCTGACGTCGACCACCTGACTCGGTTCGAAGCCGAGATGAAGCGGCTGAAGACCGAGCGGGAAAAGGCGATCCAGCATGCCGAGGACCTCGGCTACCAGGTCGAGGTGCTGCGCGCCAAGTTGCACGAGGCGCGGCGCACCATCATGTCCCGGCCCGCCTTCGACGGCGGCGACATCGGGTACCAGGCCGAGCAGATGCTGCGTAACGCGCAGATGCAGGCCGACCAGTTGCGGCAGGACGCCGAACGGGAGCTGAGTCAGGCCCGGGCGCAGACGCAGCGGATCCTCCAGGAGCACGCCGAACAGGCGGCCCGGCTCCAGGCGGAGCTGCACCAGGAGGCGGTGGCCCGTCGTCAGCAGCTCGACCAGGAGCTGGCCGAGCGCCGGCAGAACGTCGAGTCGCACGTCAACGAGAACGTGGCGTGGGCCGAGCAGTTGCGGGCCCGCACCGAGGCTCAGGCGCGCCGGCTGCTCGACGAGTCGCGGGCCGAGGCCGAGCAGGCCCTGACGGCCGCCCGCGCCGAGGCCGAACGGGTGGCCGCGGAGGCCCGCCAGCGGCTCCAGGCCGACGCCGAGGCGACCCGCGCGGAGGCCGAGCAGCTGCTGCTGCGGGCCCGCACGGACGCCGAACGGCTGCTGAACGCCGCTTCCAGCCAGGCCCAGGAGGCCAGCGACCACGCCGAGCAGCTGCGCACCTCCACCGTCACGGAGTCCGACGCGGCCCGCCGGCAGGCCGGTGAACTCAGCCGCGCCGCCGAGCAGCGCATGTCCGAGGCCGAGGAGGCGCTGCGCAAGGCGCAGGCCGAGGCCGACAAGGTGCTCGCGGAGGCGAAGGCCACCGCCGAGAAGGCGCTGGCCGGCGCGGAGGCGGCCAAGGAACAGCGCACCCGTACGGCGAAGGAGCAGGTCGCCCGGCTGGTCAGCGAGGCCACGAAGGAGGCCGAGGCGACCAAGGCGGACGCCGAGCAGGCCGTCGCCGACGCCCGTGCCGAGGCCGAGAAGATCGTCGCGGAGGCCTCCGAGAAGGCCCGCACGCTCACCGCCGAGGAGAGCGCGACCCAGCTGTCGAAGGCGGCGAAGACCGCCGAGGACGTCCTGAACAAGGCGCAGGAGGACGCGCAGAACACCACCAAGGCCGCCGCCGAGGAGGCCGAGCGGATCCGCCGCGAGGCGGAGACCGAGGCGGACCGGCTGCGTGCCGAGGCGCACGACATCGCCGAGCAGCTCAAGGGCTCGGCGAAGGACGACACCAAGGAGTACCGCGCCAAGACGGTCGAGCTCCAGGAGGAGGCCCGTCGGCTGCGCGGCGACGCCGAGCAGCTGCGCGCCGACGCGGTCGCCGAGGGCGAGAAGATCCGCGCGGAGGCCCGCAAGGAGGCCGTCCAGCAGATCGAGGAGGCGGCCAGGACCGCCGAGGAGCTGCTGTCCAAGGCGAAGGCCGACGCGGACGAGCTGCGCCAGAAGGCCACCTCGGACAGCGAGAAGGTGCGCACCGAGGCCATCGAGCGCGCCACCACGCTGCGCCGGCAGGCCGAGGAGACCCTGGAGCGCACCCGCGCGGAGGCCGAGCGCCAGCGCGACGAGGCGGTGGAGCTCGCCGAGACCATCACCTCGAACGCCGAGCAGGCCGCACGCGAGCTGCGCGAGGAGACCGAACGCGGGGTCGAGGCCCGGCAGGCGGAGGCCGCCGAGGAGCTGACCCGGCTGCACACCGAGGCCGAGGCCCGGCTCGCCTCCGCCGAGCAGGCGCTGACCGACGCCCGGGAGGAGGCCGCGCGGATCCGCCGCGAGGCCGGCGAGGAGACTGACCGGCTGCGCTCGGAGGCCGCGGAGCGGATCCGCACGCTCCAGCAGCAGGCCGCCGCGGAGGCGGACCGGCTGCGCGACGAGGCCGCCGGCGACGCCTCCGCCTCGCGCGCCGAGGGCGAGGCCGTCGCGGTACGGCTGCGCTCCGAGGCCGCCGCCGAGGCGGAGCGGCTGAAGTCGGAGGCGCAGGACACCGCCGACCGGGTGCGCGCGGAGGCGCAGGCCGCCGCCGAGCGGCTGGCCACCGAGGCGTCCGAGACGCTGGCCGCCGCCCAGGAGGAGGCGCTCCGGCGCCGCCGCGAGGCCGAGGAGCTCCTCGGTTCCGCCCGCCAGGAGGCCGACCAGGAGCGCGAGCAGGCCCGTCGGCAGAGCGAGGATCTGCTGGCCTCGGCGCGCAAGCGCGTGGAGGAGGCACAGACCGAGGCCGTCCGGCTGGTCGAGGAGGCCGACCGGCGGGCCAACGAGATGGTGTCGGCGGCCGAGCAGCACGCGCAGCAGGTGCGGGAGTCCGTCGTCGGGCTGCACGAGCAGGCGCAGGACGAGATCAACGGGCTGCGTTCCGCCGCCGAGCACGCGGCGGAGCGCACCCGGCGCGAGGCCGAGGAGGAGGCGGACCGGGTCCGTTCCGACGCCTACGCGGTGCAGGAGCGGGCGGCCGAGGACGCGAACCGGGTCCGGCGCGAGGCGAGCGAGGCGTCGGAGGCCGCGCAGGCGCTGGCCGAGCAGACCGTCGGCGAGGCGATCGCCGAGGCGGAGCGGATGCGCTCGGAGGCGTCCGCGCACGCCCAGCGGGTCCGCACCGAGGTCTCGGACGCCGTCGCCCAGGCCGACCAGGACGCCTCGCGGACCCGCGCGGACGCCCGGGACGACGCCAACCGCATCCGCTCGGACGCGGCGACGCAGGCCGACACCCTCATCACCGAGGCCCGCAACGAGGCGGAGCGGCTCCAGACGGAGACCATCGCGGAGGCCGAGCGCCTCCAGTCCGAGACGATCGCGGAGGCCGACCGGCTGCGGGCCGAGTCGGTCGCCAAGGCGGAGAAGCTGATCTCGGACGCCGCCGGGGACGCGGAGCGGCTGCGCGCCGAGGCCGCCGAGACGGTGGGTTCCGCGCAGCAGCACGCCGAGCGGATCCGCACCGAGTCCGAGCGCGTCAGGACGTCGGCGGCGGCGGAGGCCGACCGTCTGATGAGCGTCGCCCGCGAGGAGGCCGACTCGACGCTGGACGAGGCCCGCAAGGAGGCCAACAAGCGGCGCTCCGAGGCGGCCGAGCAGGTCGACACGCTCATCACGGAGACCGCGGCCGAGGCGGACAAGCTGCTCACGGAGGCACAGCAGCAGGCGCAGCAGGTCACGGCCGACGCGGAGGCGCAGGCCGACTCGATGGTCGGCGCGGCCCGCAACGAGGCCGAGCGACTGGTCTCCGAGGCGACGGTCGACGGCAACTCCCGGGTGGAGAAGGCCCGCACGGACGCCGACGAACTGCTGGTCGGCGCCCGCCGGGACGCGACCGCCATAAGGGAGCGGGCGGAGGAGCTGCGCGACCGCATCACGAGCGAGATCGAAGGGCTGCACGAGCGGGCCCGCCGTGAGGCCGCCGAGACGATGAGGACGACCGGCGACCGCTGCGACGCGCTCATCAAGGCGTCCGAGGAGCAGCTCGCCAAGGCGCAGGCCAAGGCGAAGGAGCTGGTGTCGGACGCCAACTCCGAGGCGGGCAAGGTGCGTATCGCCGCCGTGAAGAAGGCCGAGGGGCTGCTCAAGGAGGCCGAGCAGAAGAAGGCGACGCTCGTACGGGAGGCCGAGGAGCTCAAGGCCGAGGCGATCCGCGAGGCGCGCCGCACGGTCGAGGAGGGCAAGCGCGAGCTGGAGGTCCTGGTGCGCCGGCGTGAGGACATCAACGCCGAGATCTCCCGGGTCCAGGACGTGCTGGAGGCGTTGGAATCCTTCGAGGTCCCGACCGGCGCGAAGGACGGGGGCGTCAAAGCGGGCGCCGCCATCGGGGCGCCCCGATCGAGTGGGAAGCCGTCGGACAGCTAGTGAAATGTGTGAATTGCGTTAAAGTCTGAGGCCTTTGACCGGACCTTTGGCAAGCGGTCTGCCGCTCAGCCACCCAAAAGGGGTGTCATTCTCCAGATCAAACACGCATACGCTCGATGACACACCGCTCAGGCCCCTAGGATTCCACCTATCACCTCACCGGTCTCATTCGACAGGAACCCCATGAGCGACACTTCCCCCTACGGCTTCGAGCTTGTGCGGCGTGGGTACGACCGCGCTCAGGTGGACGAACGCATCTCGAAGCTCGTCTCCGACCGTGACAGCGCTCTGGCCCGTATCACTGCTCTGGAAAAGCGCATCGAGGAGCTCCACCTCGAGACGCAGAACGCCCAGGCTCAGGTAAGCGACGCGGAACCGTCGTACGCCGGTCTCGGCGCGCGTGTCGAGAAGATCCTCCGCCTCGCCGAGGAAGAGGCCAAGGATCTGCGCGAGGAGGCCCGTCGCGCGGCCGAGCAGCACCGTGAGCTCGCCGAGTCGGCGGCCCAGCAGGTGCGCAACGACGCAGAATCGTTCGCTGCGGAGCGCAAGGCCAAGTCCGAGGACGAGGGCGTCCGGATCGTCGAGAAGGCCAAGAGCGACGCGTCGCAGCTGCGTTCCGAGGCGCAGAAGGACGCGCAGTCGAAGCGTGAGGAGGCGGACGCCCTCTTCGAGGAGACCCGTGCCAAGGCCGCGCAGGCCGCCGCCGACTTCGAGACCAACCTCGCCAAGCGTCGCGAGCAGTCGGAGCGCGACCTGGCGTCCCGTCAGCAGAAGGCGGAGAAGCGTCTCGCGGAGATCGAGCACCGCGCGGAGCAGCTGCGCCTCGAGGCCGAGAAGCTGCGCACCGACGCCGAGCGCCGGGCCCGTCAGACCGTCGAGACGGCGCAGCGCCAGGCCGAGGACATCGTGGCCGACGCCAATGCCAAGGCGGACCGCATCCGTTCCGAGTCCGAGCGCGAGCTGGCGGCCCTCACCAACCGCCGCGACTCGATCAACGCCCAGCTGACGAACGTCCGCGAGATGCTCGCCACGCTGACCGGCGCCGCGGTGGCCGCGGCCGGCACGCCGTCCACGGACGACGAGCCGATCTCCCGCGGGGTCCCGGCGCAGCAGTCCCGGTAACGTCCACCGGTACGGCGACCGAACATCGGCGAAGCCCTCCGCCACTCCGGTGGCAGAGGGCTTTGTCGCGCTTTAGCGTGGCCGCATGATCGAGCTGTCGGGCCTGACGAAGCGGTACGGCGAGAAGGTCGCGGTGAACAACCTCACCTGCACCGTCAGACCGGGCATCGTCACGGGCTTCCTCGGTCCCAACGGCGCCGGCAAGTCCACCACCATGCGGATGATGCTGGGCCTCGACCGGCCGACCGCCGGGGACGTCCGGATCGACGGGCAGCACTACGACCGGCTGAAGGACCCCCTCAAGTACATCGGCGCCCTGCTGGACGCCAAGGCCATGCACGGCGGGCGCAGCGCCTTCAACCATCTGCTGTGCCTGGCGCAGAGCAACGGCATCCCGAAGAGCCGGGTGCACGAGGTACTGGACACCGTCGGTCTCACCTCCGTGGCGAAGAAGAAGGCCAAGGGGTTCTCGCTGGGCATGGGGCAGCGGCTGGGCATCGCGGGCGCGCTCCTCGGCGACCCCCGGATCCTGATGTTCGACGAGCCGGTCAACGGCCTCGACCCCGAGGGCATCCACTGGATCCGCAACCTGATGAAGTCCCTCGCCGCGCAGGGGCGGACCGTGTTCGTCTCCTCCCACCTCATGAGCGAGATGGCGCTGACCGCCGATCACCTCGTCGTCATCGGGCAGGGCCGGCTGCTCGCCGACACCTCGATGGCCGACTTCATCGCGCAGAACTCGCGCTCGTACGTCCGCATCCGTACCCCGCAGCGGGAGCGGCTGCTGGACGTGCTGCACGGCGCCGGGATCCTGGTCGTCGAGTCCGGCAGCGGGGTGCTGGAGGCCGACGGCGGCAAGTCCGAGCACATCGGGGAGCTGGCCGCGCAGCACCAGATCGTGCTGCACGAGCTGAGCCCCCAGCGGGCCTCCCTGGAGGAGGCGTTCATGCAGCTGACCGCGGAGTCGGTGGAGTACCACGCGCACACGGACACGCCCCCCGGCCCGCTCGAGCAGGTCGAGCGGCCCGGACCGCAGTGGGGCGACGACTGGACGAGGAGCTGATGATGGCGGCGACCCAGGTCGTCCGGTCCGAGTGGACCAAGATCCGGTCGGTGGCCTCCACCGTGTGGACGCTCTCGCTCGCCGTGGTGGTCACCATCGCCCTCGGCATGCTGATCTCGGCGCTGTCGAGGAACGAGTTCGACAACATGAGCCGCGACGACCGGCTCTCCTTCGACCCCACCTTCATCAGCTTCGCCGGGATGAGCCTCGGCCAGCTCGCGATGATCGTGTTCGGGGTGCTGGTCGTGTCGAACGAGTACAGCACCGGCATGATCCGCACCTCGCTGGCCGCCGTGCCGCAGCGCGGCACCTTCCTGTTCAGCAAGATCGCGGTGGCCACCGGGCTCGCGCTGGCCGTGGGGCTGGCCACCAGCTTCGTCACGTTCTTCCTGGGGCAGGCCATGCTCGGCTCCCACAGGGCGTCGATCGGGGACACCGGAGTCCTGCGGGCGGTCATCGGCGGCGGTCTGTACATGACGCTCATCGCCGTGTTCTCGATGGGTGTGGCCACGATGCTGCGCTCACCGATGCTGTCGCTCGGCATCCTGATGCCGTTCTTCTTCCTGATCTCCAACATCCTCGGCAACGTCTCCGCGACGAAGAAGATCGGCCGGTATCTGCCCGACCAGGCGGGCAGCAAGATCATGCAGGTGGTCACGCCGATCGACGACGACACCCCGTACGGCCCCTGGGGCGGGTTCGCCATCATGGCGCTGTGGGCGGTCGCCGCGCTCGCGGGCGGCTACCTCCTGCTGAAGAAACGCGACGCGTAACGCTTTGGGCTTTGCTTTCATTTGAGCGGAACCGTCAGCGCCCCGATAGTCTCCTAACCCTTACGGGGGCGTGTGCCCTGCTGTCCTGAACCTTTCGATGGGTGCGGAGCATGATCGAAGCAGTCGGCCTGACCAAGCGCTACGGCGACAAGACCGCTGTGTACAACCTTTCCTTCCAGGTACGGCCCGGCGCCGTCACCGGCTTCCTCGGGCCGAACGGCTCGGGCAAGTCGACGACCATGCGGATGATCCTGGGCCTGGACAACCCGACCTCCGGGACGGTGACGATCGGCGGCTACCCGTACCGCAAGCTGCCGAACGCCGCCCGCCAGGTGGGCGCCCTGCTGGATGCCAAGGCGGTGCACGGCGGCCGGCACGCCCGCAACCACCTGCTGAGCCTGGCCCAGCTGTCCGGCATCCCGGCCCGGCGGGTCGACGAGGTGCTCGGCGTGGTCGGCCTCCAGGACGTGGCGCGCAAGCGCTCCAAGGGCTTCTCCCTGGGCATGGGCCAGCGGCTCGGCATCGCCGCCGCGCTGCTCGGCGACCCGCAGGTGCTGCTCTTCGACGAGCCGGTCAACGGCCTCGACCCCGAGGGCATCCTCTGGGTGCGCAACCTGATGAAGTCGCTGGCCGCCGAGGGCCGCACGGTGTTCGTCTCCTCCCACCTCATGAGCGAGATGGCGGTGACCGCCGACCACCTGATCGTGATCGGGCGCGGGCAGCTGCTCTCCGACATGAGCGTGACGGACTTCATCTCGGCCAACTCCGCCGACTTCGCGCGGGTCCGCACCCCGCACACCGAACCGCAGCTGCGCGAGAAGCTGGCCTCCGCGCTCACCGAGGCGGGCGGCCATGTGATGCCCGAGCAGGACGGCGCGCTGCGGGTGACCGGGCTGCCGCTGCCTCGCATCAGCGACATCGCCCATGACACCGACGTACGCCTGTGGGAGCTGTCGCCGCACCAGGCCTCGCTGGAGGAGGCGTACATGCGGATGACGCAGGGCGCCGTCGACTACCGGTCCACCATCGACCAGAAGGCCGGCCTCCAGCAGCAGCTGCCGCTCGGCGCACAGCCGCCCATGCCGGTGCCGGGCCAGGGCCAGCCGGGCTGGTACGCCCCGCCGCCCCCGCAGCACCCCGGATACGCGCCGCCGCAGCCGGCCCAGACGCCCCCGGCGGCCTCCTACGGGGCGTACGGCGCCCCCGGGGCACCCGCCACGGCGCCCGACCCGAACGGGGCCAACCCGTACGCGCAGGCGCCCGCACAGGCCCCGGCCCAGCCGCCGGCCCCGGCATCGCTGGAGAAGGCGCCGCCCGCGGCCGCCCCCGCCCCGGTGGCCGCCGCGCCCGAGCCGGCCCCGGCCGCACCCGCCGCGCCCGCCCCCGACGCCGCCCCGACCAAGTCCGAGGACGCCCGATGAGCACCCCGCAGCACCCGTCGCCGCAGGCCGCGCCCGCCTGGCAGGGGGCGCCCGGCCCCGCGTACGCCGCGACCGGCCCCGCCTACACCTCGCCGATCCCGATCGTGCGCACGCACCTCGGGCACGCCATCGCCTCGGAGTGGACGAAGATCCGCTCGGTGCGCTCCACGATGTGGACGCTGGGCGTGTTCGTGCTGCTCGTCGTCGGCATCGGACTACTGGCCGGCGCCGTCGTCGCCGCGAACGCGACCGAGGGCGACCTCGCGGGCGACACCGCCCTGTCGTTCGGCTTCTTCGGGCTGCTCCTGGGCAGCATGTGCGTCATCACGCTCGGCGTGCTGACCACGGCCTCGGAGTACGGCACCGGCATGATCCGGACGACGATGGTGGCCTGCCCGTCCCGCGGCCGGGTGCTCGCCGCGAAGGCGGTCGTGTTCTTCGCCGTCGCGTTCGTCGTCACGCTCGTGTCCTCGGGCTTCGTCGCCATGGTGGACGTGGGCATGCTGGGCGACGCCCGGCAGCCGACCGGCTCGGAGTGGCTCAAGGCCACCTTCGGTGTGTCCCTCTACATCGCGCTGCTCGGGCTGATCTCGCTGGCCGTCGGCTCGATCATCCGGCACTCGGCCGGCGCCATCACCATCATGATCGGCGTCCTGCTGGCCCCGCTGGTCATCGCGATCTTCATGTTCTCGTCCTCGCTGGAGGACCTGCGCCAGGCCCTGTTCGAGTACTCGATCCCGAACCAGCTGAGCGTCTTCTACTCGACCTCGCTCAGCGAGAGCGGGCCGAGCGGCTGGGACCCGCTGTGGATCGCGCTCGGCGTGACCGCCGCCGTGCTCGGCGGCGCCTTCGCCCTGCTGGAGAAGCGCGACGTCTGAGGGCTAGGGCCTGTTCGGCGGATCAGGTCGGAGGAAAGCCACGGCACCTCATCACTGCGGGTGAGCGGGGTCTGCGTTGAGCTGCAAGGCGGAGGAGGGCGTCGACGCGGAGCGTCGGCAACCGACGACAACGCCGCAGATCGGCGTGCCAGACCCCGCGTCTCCGGCATGATCCGCCGGACAGGCCCTAAAACTTCGGCGCGTTACGGGACCGCCGCACCCCTGGGGTGCGGCGGTCCCGTGCGTTCCAGCACGCCTTGTGCCAGTGCCGGCGGTCGTCGACGCCCGCGTGCTCGGGCCAGACGACGACATGCGGCACACCGTCGGGGATCAGCTGGTCGCAGCCGGGGCACCGGTACGCCTTGCCCTGCGCGCTCGCGCCGGCCACGTGCCGCACGCTCCACTGCTCGCCCTGCCAGCTCTCCGCGGACTGCCAGCCGCCGTAACGGCTCGCGCGGTCGTCCTCGGCGCTCTGGTCGGACGAGCCCTCACCCTTGGGGCGGTTGCGACGCGGGGACACGGGACACCTCACGGGCTATACAGGAAGCAGGATTGGTGTCCAGCCTACGCGGCGTGCGCGCGGGTACCCGTAGGGCAGCGGTCCCCACAAGTCGCCCTCCCCGGCGCCCCATTCTCCAGACAATCCGCAAATCTCTCCGCCAGGCCGTGTCCTCGGCACGTGTCAGACGGTTATGCCGGGTGGGGGAGCTCCGTGTCGGAGCCAAGGAAGCAGGAAAGTCCATGCGCGTTGGAAGTTTCGTGTTGGGAGCCCAGTTCCCCGGCCAGGGTCAGGGCGAGGCGCTGCACCGCGCGGTCCGCTCGGCCGAGGTGGCCGAGGAGGCGGGCCTCGACTCGGTCTGGCTGGCCGAGCACCACTTCGTGCCGTACGGCACGTGCCCGTCGGCGGTCACGCTCGCCGCTCTGCTGCTGGGCCGCACCCGCCGCATCCGGGTCGGCACCGCGGTCAGCGTACTGCCCACCGTCCACCCCGTCGCCCTGGGCGAGCAGGCCGCGCTGCTGCACTTGACGAGTGGCGGCCGCTTCTCGCTGGGCGTGGGGCGCGGCGGCCCGTGGGTGGACCTGGAGGTGTTCGGCGCGGGCCTGGAGGCGTACGAGCAAGGGTTCCCGGAATCACTCGATCTGCTGGTGCGCTGGCTGCGCGACCCCTCGGTGGGGGCCGACGGCGAGCGGTTCCGCTTCCGCGAAGTCCCCGTCGTCCCCAGGCCGTCGGAGGCGCTCACGGACGCGTCGGGCCCGGAGGTCGTCGTCGCGTGCACCTCGCCGGCGAGCGTACGGCTGGCCGCCGAGCGCGGGCTGCCGATGCTCCTCGGCATGCACGTGGGGGACGAGGAGAAGGCCGAGATGGTCGCCGCGTGGCGGCAGTACGCGCGCGCGGCCGGGCGGTCCGGGGACGAGATCCGGGGCGCGGCGCATGTCTCGGCGGGGGTCTGCCAGATCGCGGACCGGCGCACGGACGCGGTGGAGACCCTGGTGAAGGCGATGCCGGGCTGGCTGAGGCAGGGACTCGACGCGCATGTCACGGTGGACGGCCGGGCCCGTTCCATGCGGGACCCGGTGGCGTACACCGAACTGCTCTGCGGGCTGCACCCGGTGGGCACCCCACGGCTGTGCGTCGACCGCCTCGCGGCGACCAGCGAGCGGACCGGCATCTCGCGTTTCGCCCTGCTGGTCGAAGGTTCCGGCGACCTGGCGGCCACCGAGGAGAACGTACGGCGGCTGGGCTCGGAGGTGCTCCCCCACCTCCGGTGAACAGCCCAGCCGGCCGCGAGGCTTGCCACTCCCGTACCGATGGATCCTCCCGCGTCAGGAGCGGCAAGCAACAAGCTCACGTGTCAGCAGTCCCGGAATTCCGGGGACTGGTTCAGCACCTGGCTGCGGACCGAGGTGAAACGGGCGAGCTTCTCGTCGACAGCCGGCTCCAACGGGAACACCGCCACCCGGTGGCAGTTCTGGAAGGCCAGCCGCACACCGAAGTGCCGCTGAAGCGCGCCGCGTATGGCGTCACTCGCGAGCGCGCGCAGCAACTGCCCGCGTGCCTGCTCGTCCGGCGGGGGCGTCTGGTTGTCGGCGAAGTCTCCGCCGTCCACCTTCAGCTGGGCCACCAGGGAGCTGACCATCTCCCATGCGTAAGGCAGGGAGGTCCGGACGCAGTCGACGAATTCTACTTCGTCGACCTCGCCTCGCTCGGCCTGTTCGAGTAGGGCCGGTGAGACGTCGAGCGACATGGGTACTCCTCTCGCACCCCCGGAACAACAGGGGTTGCCGGACAGGGAAAGGGAGTTCGCATGCCGAAACACCGCACACGCTGAGTACACGCATCGCGACCTCCCGTTCACTACGGTAGGCAACGGACCGTGACCGCACCAGGAGAATGGGCACATAGGGAACTCCAAGTAGGCACACAATCGGCCACTGTCGAGCAGCTGGCGAACGATGGGTTACCAGGTCGAAAGGGGCGGGCCCGAAGGGGCCTCGGTTGAGGGTGGGGGTGGGAGACGGGCGGGCGAATCGCGTGCCCGGTGGGGCGTCGGATAGCGTTGTGCACCATGCGTCTCGTCATCGCCCGGTGCTCCGTGGACTACGCCGGCCGGCTCACCGCCCACCTGCCCTCCGCCCCTCGTCTCATCCTGGTGAAGGCGGACGGCAGCGTCTCGATCCACGCGGACGACCGGGCCTACAAGCCCCTGAACTGGATGTCGCCGCCCTGCACTCTGAAGGAGGGCACGGGCGAAGAGGAAGGCGTCTGGACCGTCGTCAACAAGGGCGGAGAGAAGCTCATCATCACGATGGAGGAGATCCTCCACGACTCGTCGCACGAACTCGGCGTCGATCCCGGCCTGATCAAGGACGGCGTGGAAGCACACCTCCAGGAGCTGCTCGCCGACCGCATCGAGACCCTCGGCGAGGGCTACACCCTCATCCGCCGCGAGTACATGACCGCCATCGGCCCGGTCGACATCCTGTGCCGGGACGCGGAGGGGCAGACCGTCGCGGTGGAGATCAAGCGGCGCGGCGAGATCGACGGCGTCGAGCAACTCACGCGCTATCTGGAGCTGTTGAACCGCGACCCGCACCTCGCCCCGGTCCGCGGCGTCTTCGCGGCCCAGGAGATCAAGCCCCAGGCCCGTGTGCTCGCCACGGACCGCGGCATCGGCTGCCAGGTCCTGGACTACAACGCGATGCGGGGCATCGAGGACGACAAGCTGCGGCTGTTCTGACCCACTCACCCGTACGACGAGAGGGCCGGGTTCCTGGAGAGGAACCCGGCCCTTTCATGTGCCCGACGGCTCAGATCACCGAGTCCGAGGAGGAGGGCGTGGTGTCCGCCGTGCTCGGCGACACCGGGGCGCTTGAGGTGGTACCGCTGGCCGAGGTCCCGGTGGACGGGTCGCCGGTGGGGGTTCCGCTGGGCGGGTCGGTGGTCTCGGTCGGAGGCGTCGTGCTCGGCGTGGTGGACGAACTCGGCGACGACGACGGTGATGACGAGGGCTTCGGACTCGTGCTCGACGACGGCTTCGAGGTCGGCGTCGGGGACGACCCACCGCCCCCCGACCCGTGTGAGCTGCTCGCCTCCGACGACGGCTCCGCCTCCCCCGTGGAGGTCGGGTCGTCCGAGGTGCCCATCGTGCCGTCCGGGCCCGGGTCCGTCGGCCTGCTGGTCGCCTCGCCCGTGTCGGCGGAACCGGCGTCGTCGCCCGGGGTGTCCGAGTCCAGGCCGCCGTCGTCCAGGCCGGTGCTGGCGGACGGGTTGACGCCGACCCGGTCGGAGGGGTCGTTGGCGTCGTTGTTGGAAGTCGCGCCGAGCGTCACGACCGTGCCGAGGACGGCGACGAGCAGCGCGCCCGCGCCGGCCGCGACCAGGTTGCGCTTGGCCAGGCTCTTCAGGCCGCCCCGGTTGTGGCGGACCGGCGGACCGACGGGCTCACGGCGGGCGACGACGGTCTCGGCCTCCGGCGGGTAGGTCGGGAGCACCGCCTGGATGCCGCGTGGCGGGGACGCCGACTCCTCGTGGCGGGCGTCGGGCACCTCCTCGCCGGCCGTCGCCGCCGCGAGGCCGGGTATGTCCCCGGAGCGGTCGGTGACCAGGGCGAGGGCGCGGCGGCCTGCGACGGTGCCGCGCTTGTCGGCGATCGCCCCGCGCAGGGCGAGGGAGGCCTCCAGCTCGGAGCGGGCCCGGTCGAGATCTCCGCCGCAGAGGGCGAGGACGCCCAGTTCGTGGTGGAAGTAGGCGCGGTCGGCGGACTCCCCGGCGAGCCGGGCGGCCTCGGCGCCCTCGTGCAGGGTGCTCTCCCAGGCGCTCCAGTGCAGGCCCGCGGCGAACGCGGGCGCAGCGGTGCGAGCAAGCTGGACGGCGGTGGACTCCTCGTCCTCGCCGGTCCGGGTCGTCGTGGGGACGATCACGGTGAGGGCGGCGAGCACGGCGTCGGCCTCCGCGCAGACCCGCTCGGGTGTGACCGAGGGGTGTCCGGCCCACCAGGCGTAGTGCTGGGCGGCGGAGTGGGCGCGGGTCTCGACGTCGTCGGCGTATCCGGCGGCCTCGAGCTGGGTCTGGACGCCGGCGGCGAGCCGGTAGCGGGTGCCGACCGGGGAGACGAGTCCGCAGGCGGCCAGTTCACCGAGGGCCGCGTCGGCGTGGGTGTCGCCGACCAGGGCGGGCAGGTGCGCCTGGTGCGGGACCTCGCCGTCCAGGGCGACGGCGAAGCGCAGGGTGGCGCGGGCGGAGGCGCTGAGGCGGGCGGCGAGCAGCGGCGCGGGCGCGGCGGCCTCGCCGAGCGAGGGCAGGGGTATCTCCTCGGCCTCGCCGGCTCCGGCAAGGCCGTCGACGGAACCGGCGAGCGGCCGGGCGTCCTCGAAGACACCGAACGCGTCGACCGCGTCGGCGCCGGCCCGCAGCTGGTCGCGCTGCGAGAGCAGGGCGCCGGCCTGGACGAACCGGAGCGGCAGGCCCTCGGACTCGAACCACAGGTCGCCGGCCCAGTTGGCCTCCTCCTCGGTGAGGACGCGGCCGACGGCGTGCTCGATCACCTCGACGCCGCCCGCGCGGTCCAGTCCGGAGAGGACGACCTCCTCGACGGCGGACTCCGCGGAGGGCAGCGGGGTGTCCGGGGTCGCGCCGAGCAGGAAGGCGCACTCGGGCGTCGCGTCCAGGAGTTCGTCGAGGGCGGTGCCGCCGAGGTCGAGGTCGTCGACCACGACGACCGCGCCGATCTCGCGGACCAGGGCGCTCAGGTCGTCGCCCTCGGGGCGGTACCGGGGGGCGTCGTAGACGGCGTGGAAGAGGTCGTGCAGCAGGTCGGCCGAGGTGCGACGGAAGCCGGTGAGGCGGACGACGCCGTCGGGGGCGAGGTCCTCGCAGTCCTCGGCGACGAGGTCGAGAAGGCTGGTGCGGCCGGAGCCGGCCGGGCCGGTGAGGCGGACGGAGCGGCCACGGGCCAACAGGCGGACCAGTTGTTCGCGTTCGTCCTGGCGGCCCAGGAGCGGCTGGGCGGGCCGGGCGGTTCCGGCGGGGGCCGGCGGCCGGGCGGCGCGCTCGGCCTCGGCTCGCTGCTCCGCGGTGCGCTTGGCGGGGCGCTCCGGTATTTCTCCCCCGCTCTCGGCTGCGCTCGAGCGGGAGGGGCCCCCGGGCGGGCGGAGTTCTATCTCGCTGCCGTCGACCGGGTTGACCGTGAGCAGGTGTTCGCCCGCGACGAGCCGCACGGTGCGGGCCAGGGCCGGCGTGTGCTGGCCGAAGTCGGGTGTGAGGGGGTCCCTGGACGGGCGCGGGCGCGGCGTGCCGCCGTCGTCGTCCTGGCCGTACTCCTCGGGTCCCCGGGTGTTCGGGTCCATAGGTTCAAGCCCCCCAAAAGCGTCGTGTGGCGGTAGCCCCTCCCGGCCTTGCTGCACACTGCGCTGTCGCTTCTGGTCCGGTGCCCGCTCGAGGGCTGAGAGCGGCGGGCAGACGAACCGTAAACCTTCGCACAGTATCTACGACAGCCCGGGGTGCCGGGCCGCCCGAACCGTCACAGTCTCGTGAGGATTGCGCCCGTCGAATGTTTCGCGCCGCAGGCCACGCCCCCTCGGGGGTCAGACCCGGGGCAGGGACTCCACTCCGATACCGCCCTCGATCGCGAGGATCCGGTGCAGTCGGGTGGCCACCAGCAGGCGTTGCATCTGCGGAGGCACCCCGCGCAGCACCAGGCGGCGGCCGCACCGGCCGGCCCGTCGGTGGACGCCCATGATGACGCCGAGTCCGGTGGCGTCCCAGGAGTCCAGCTCGGACAGGTCGAGCACCAGGTCGCCGACTCCGTCGTCCACGGCCGTGTGCAGAGCCGTACGGGCGTCCGCCGCACTGCGGACGTCGAGACGGCCCCCGACGACCAGCTCTACGTGGTCGCCCCTGATGTGCATAGCGCTCCCCTAAGCGTGCGTCTCGTGCTCCGCGGTGTGGTGTCCGGTGTTGCATCCTCTGACTGCGGGAGGCGGTCGGAGGTTGCCGTCTGTGAGCGAACCGATACCGAATTCACTCGCAGGGGTGAGGCCCATGGGGCCTGTGCGGTTTCGGTGCTTGTAGAAGCCCTGCCCGCTCAGGCGTCCGATGTCACCGGCGTCAACCATCCGGCGCAGCCGCTCCGCATGCCTCTCGGCGGGAGATTAGCGGGCGTGAGGCGCTGTGTGACCGGTTAGTAACGCGGCTCACGTCTCAGGGCGTGAGACGCCGGTCACGTCGTCAATTACTGTCCGATTCACGACGATTGGACCGGGACTGACCAGGCTCCGACAGCAGTGACGAAGGGAACCGAACGGATTCTCCGGGACGGTCTAGATTGGCCGCATGGTCAATCTGACGCGCATCTACACGAGGACCGGCGACCAGGGCACCACCGCTCTCGGCGACATGAGCCGGGTCGCCAAGACCGACCTGCGGATCGCCGCGTACGCCGACGTCAACGAGGCGAACGCGGCGCTCGGCACGGCACTCGCCCTGGGCGGACTGGACGAGGAGCTCGTCGTGGTGCTCACCCGGGTCCAGAACGACCTGTTCGACGTGGGCGCGGACCTGTCGACGCCGGTGGTGGAGAACCCGGAGTTCCCGCCCCTGCGGGTCGAGCAGTTCTACGTCGACCGTCTGGAGGCGGACTGCGACCGGTTCAACGAGCGGCTGGAGAAGCTGCGGTCGTTCATCCTGCCCGGCGGCACCCCGGGCGCGGCCCTGCTCCACCAGGCCTGCACGGTCGTCCGGCGGGCCGAACGCTCCACCTGGGCTGCGCTGGAGGTGCACGGTGAGTGGATGAACCCGCTCACCGCGACCTACCTCAACCGGCTCTCGGACCTGCTGTTCATTCTGGCCCGCACCGCCAACAAGGCGGTCGGCGACGTGCTCTGGGTGCCGGGCGGGGAGCGCTAGCGCATCTTGGCCGGTTCCCGCTCCGATCCGCCGTCCGGTCCGCCGTCCGGTCCGCCGTTCGGTTCGGACTTCGGTTCGGACTTCGGTTCGGACTTCGGGAACAGGGTGTAGCTCCCCGCGATGACGAGGTTGATGCCGATCACCCACAGCATCCGCAGCTGCCACGCCCGCAGCGAGCCGGTCCCGCCGTGCCCGCCGACGTACCAGACGGCCGCCTGGAGCAGCGCCACGGCGACCAGTGCGGCGAGGGTCCAGCGGCCCGCGACCTTCCATTCGTGGACGGCGCGGGCCCTGCCGTACTTCGGCGGCCGCACGGGCGGCGGGCCGCCGGCGAAGCGGTGGGCGACCCGGGCGTCCGCCCACTTGACGGTGGAGTGGCCGAGGCCCACGGTGAAGCCGATGTAGACCGCGGCGAGGCCGTGCCGCCAGTCCGGCTCGGCGCCGTGTCTGAGGTCGATCGCGGTCACCGCGAACAGCACGACCTCCAGCAGCGGCTCGCACAGCAGCAGGGCCAGCCCCAGCCGCGGCATCCGGAACACGTACCGGAAGGCCAGTCCGGCGGCCAGCAGCACCCAGAAGGCCACCTCGCAGGCGATGATCAGTCCGACGATCACGGTTCGCTCCTCTCGCTCACCCTTCCAGGCTCCCGGGCGGGAGATCGCGTCTCGTCGTCGGCGGTGACGAACTCGCGGTACATCGAAAGATGCAGTTCGGGACCGTTCCCGGGGAGCAGGCGGACGGGAGGCGAGGCGTGTTGGATGGAGGGCATGGCCGTCCGAGAACTGCACCGCCTGCGTCGCCCGCACCGCTTCGACGTGTACATCGCGGTCGGCGGGCTGCTCGGTGGGCTGCTGCTGGTCGCCATCGGTCTGGGCACCCGGCCGTCCGACGATCCGATCGCGCTCCTGGACGGCCCCTGGCCGGTCCTGGTGCCGCTCTGCGTGATGGCCGGCTGTGAGGTGCTGCGCCGGATCGCGCCGCGCACGGCCCTGCTGATCGGCACGGCCGCGATCGTCCTGGACACCCTGACCCAGGGCAACCTGTTCACGGTGCTGATGTACACCGACGTGATGTACGCGGCCGTCCTGTACGGCCCGCTCGCGTCGGCCCGCCGGATCCAGTGGATCACCGGACTGCTGACGGTGGCCGGGACGCTGGTGCCGTTCGCGGTGTGGCGGGTGCCGGAGGCCCTGCTGATCGGGGTGGTGGTCGGCATCGTGGCCTACGGGCCCGCCGCCACCGGCTGGATCGTGCGCAACCACCGCGACGCGGCCGAGGCGGCCCGGCTGCGGGCCGAACAGACCGCGCTGCTCGCCGAGATGGACCGCGCCCAGGCCGTCACGACCGAACGGGCCCGGATGGCGCGGGAGTTGCACGACATGGTCGCCAACCACCTGTCCGCGATCGCCATCCACTCGACGGCGGCGCTCTCGATCGACGACCCGGACACATCCAGGCAGGCGCTGTCCGTCATCCGCGAGAACAGCGTCGAGGGGCTGGCGGAGATGCGGCGGCTGATCGGGATCCTGCGCGACGGCAGCGGGGACCGCGAGCCCGCCGCGGCCCCCACCCTGGACGGCCTGGAGGCTCTCGTCGACGGCGCCCGCGCCAATGGTCTCGACGTCACCCTCGACTCCGCGCACGGTGAGGTACCCGCCCCCGTCGAACTCGCCGCCTACCGGATCGTCCAGGAGTCGCTGACCAACGCGCTGAAGCACGCCTGCCCCGGCCGGGTCACCGTCGCCCTCGTCCAGCGCGACGGGGTGCTCGACGTGCGGGTGCGGAGTCCCTACGGCCATCGGGACGGGCCCCGCGCCCCCGGCTCCGGCGCCGGGCTCGTCGGGATGCGGGAGCGTGCGGCGCTGCTGGACGGCACGTTCGACGCCGGCCCCGAGGACTCCTGCTGGACGGTGCGTGCCACATTCCCCCTGGTCGAAGGAGAGCCCGTATGAGCTCCGCCATCCGGGTCCTCGTCGCCGAGGACCAGTCCGCCGTGCGCGCCGGGCTCGTCCTGATCCTGGGCAGCGCGTCCGACATCGAGGTGGTGGGCGAGGCGGCGGACGGGGAGCAGGCGGTCGCGCTGGCCCGCGAGTTGCGGCCCGACGTGGTGCTGATGGACGTTCAGATGCCGCGCCTCGACGGGGTGTCGGCGACCCGGAAGGTCGTCGAGGAGGGTCTCGCCGACGTCCTGGTGCTGACCACCTTCGACCATGACGAGTATGTGTTCGGGGCGCTGCGGGCGGGCGCGGCGGGCTTCCTGCTGAAGAACACGGAGGCGAGGGACCTCCTGGCGGCGGTGCGTACGGTGGCCGCCGGGGAGGGGCTGATCGCTCCCGCGGTGACCCGCCGGCTGATCGCCGAGTTCGCCGCGAAGCCGGTGCGGGCGCCGAAGGCCGACCCCGCCGTCCTGGACGCCCTCACCCGGCGCGAGCGCGAGGTGCTGGCCTGTCTGGGCGAGGGGATGTCCAACGCGGGCATCGCCGGGCGCCTCGACATGGCGGAGGCGACGGTGAAGACGCATGTCAGCCGTCTGCTGGGGAAGCTGGAGCTGCGCAGCCGGGTGCAAGCGGCGGTGCTGGCCCAGGAGTTGGGGATCCAGGCGGGATCCGAGGGGGCTCCGGAGGTTTAGCGGGCCGCAGTGGTCCAGACCTATTGACCTGTGGTCCAGACCTTTCTATTCTCGCGGCACCGTGGGCGTGAAGGCTCAGTCACGCCCCCCGACTCCCCCCGAGGAGGCGCAGGATGCGCTTCAGACACAGAGCCGCGGCAGGGTTCGCGACGCTGTTGCTCCCGCTGGCCGGCCTGGTCGGCCTCGCGAGCCCCGCTCAGGCCGCCACGACCGCCACCGCCACCTACACCAAGGCATCGGACTGGGGCACCGGCTTCGAGGGCAGGTGGACGGTGAAGAACACCGGCACCACCGCCATCAGTTCATGGACGGTCGAGTGGGACTTCCCCTCCGGCACCTCCGTCACCTCCGCCTGGGACGCCGACGTCACGTCCTCCGGCACCCACTGGACCGCCAAGAACAAGTCCTGGAACGGCACCCTCGCCGCAGGCGCCTCCGTCTCCTTCGGCTTCAACGGCGCGGGCTCCGGCTCCCCGTCCAACTGCAAACTCAACGGCGACAGCTGCGACGGCACGACGGTCCCGGGCGACGCCTCCCCGTCCGCCCCGGGCACCCCGACCGCCTCCGCCCTCACCGACACCTCGGTGAAGCTGACCTGGTCCGCCGCCACCGACGACAAGGGCGTCAAGAACTACGACGTCCTGCGTGACGGCGCCAAGGTCGCCACGGTCACGACGACCTCGTACACCGACACCGGTCTGACCGCCGGGACCGACTACTCCTACACCGTCCAGGCCCGTGACACCGCCGACCAGACCGGCCCGGTCAGCGGCGCGGTCGCGGTCCACACCACGGGCGGCACCACCACTCCCCCGACCACCGGCTCCAAGGTCAAGCTCGGCTACTTCACCGAGTGGGGCATCTACGGCCGCAACTACAACGTCAAGAACCTGGTGACGTCCGGTTCGGCCGCGAAGATCACGCACATCAACTACGCCTTCGGCAACGTCACAGGCGGCCAGTGCGCGATCGGCGACTCCTACGCCGACTACGACAAGGCCTTCACCGCGGACCAGTCGGTCAGCGGCGTCGCCGACACCTGGGACCAGCCGCTGCGCGGCAACTTCAACCAGCTGCGCCAGCTGAAGGCCAAGTACCCGAACATCAAGGTGCTGTGGTCCTTCGGCGGCTGGACCTGGTCCGGTGGCTTCGCCCAGGCCGCCGCCAACCCGGCCGCGTTCGCGCAGTCCTGCTACAACCTGGTCGAGGACCCGCGCTGGGCCGACGTCTTCGACGGCATCGACATCGACTGGGAGTACCCGAACGCCTGCGGCCTGTCCTGTGACACCAGCGGGGCGGCGGCCTACAAGAACCTGATGCAGGCCCTGCGCGCCAAGTTCGGCACGGGCAACCTGGTCACCGCCGCCACCACCGCCGACGGCTCCTCCGGCGGCAAGATCGACGCGGCCGACTACGCGGGCGCGGCGGCGTACGTCGACTGGTACAACGTGATGACGTACGACTTCTTCGGCGCCTGGGCGGCCCAGGGCCCGACGGCCCCGCACTCCCCGCTCACCTCGTACAGCGGCATCCCGCAGGCCGGATTCACCACGGCCGACGCGATGGCCAAGTTCAAGGCGAAGGGCGTACCCGCGAGCAAGCTGCTCATCGGCATCGGTTTCTACGGCCGCGGCTGGACCGGTGTCACCCAGGACGCCCCGGGCGGCACGGCCACGGGCCCGGCGGCCGGCACCTACGAGCAGGGCATCGAGGACTACAAGGTCCTCAAGACGTCCTGCCCGGCCACCGGCACCATCGCCGGCACGGCGTACGCGAAGTGCGGCAGCAACTGGTGGTCCTACGACACCCCGGCCACCATCGCCGGGAAGATGACCTGGGCCAAGAACCAGGGTCTGGGCGGCGCGTTCTTCTGGGAGTTCAGCGGAGACACCAGCAACGGTGAACTGGTGAGCGCCATCAACAGCGGACTGTCGTAACCGTCGTAGAAATGTTCGTGTGATCAAGCGACATTGACGCGCTGACCGGGCGGGGCTGCTTCCAGCCAAGCGAGGAAACCGGTCAGCGCGTCTTCGCTCATCGCGAGTTCGAGGCGCGTGCCCCGGTGCACACAGGTGAGGATCACCGCGTCGGACAGCAGCGCCAGCTCCTCCTCGCCCTCGGGAAGACGGCGGCCGGCCACCTCGATCGAGCCGCGCTCCAGGACCCGGCGCGGGCGGTAGGCGTACGAGAAGACGCGGTACCACTCGATGCGGTCGCCGTTGTAGCGGGCGACCCCGTAGCTCCAGCCTTTTCCGCTCGTGTCCGGTTTCTCGGAGACGTCCCAGCGCAGGGAACAGTCGAAGGTGCCGCCGGACCGCTGGATGAGTCTGCGGCGCAGGCCGAAGACGAACAACCCCAGCGCCACCAGGGCCACGACGATTCCGCACACAGTCAGAGCGAGGACCATCGACACCGACCTCCTCGTCTCCTAGGTACCGAAAATAGGTAACGGAACGGAAAAAACATCCATATCTGCCTCAGCCGCGGTCGGCTCCGGATTGCTCCGGTGCCGACCGCGGCTGAGTGACGTCAAGCGGTTACACGCTGGCTCAGCGCGAGGCCGCCGCACGCAGTCGTACGTCCGCGCGACGCTCGGCGGCTGCATCGCCCTCCGCCTTCGCGCGCTCGAGTTCCCGCTCCACGCGCTGGACGTCGATCTCGTCCGAAAGCTCGGCGATCTCGGCCAGCAGTGACAGCTTGTTGTCCGCGAACGAGATGAAACCGCCGTGCACCGCGGCGACGACCGTTCCACCATCACTCGTACGGATGGTCACCGGGCCCGACTCCAGCACACCGAGCAGCGGCTGGTGACCGGGCATGACGCCGATGTCGCCCGACGTGGTGCGCGCGACGACCAGGGTGGCCTCGCCGGACCAGACCTCTCGGTCGGCCGCGACCAGCGCGACGTGCAGCTCAGCAGCCAAGGTGGCTCCTCGGGTCACCACCCGGCGGATCTGCCGGGTGTTGGTTACAAGTCTAGTGGGCGTACGAAGAGGGGCGGGACGCGCCCGCCCCTCTTCAAGAGCACGAGGCTCAGGAGACGCCGAGCTCCTTGGCGTTGGCCTTGAGGTCCTCAATGCCACCGCACAGGAAGAACGCCTGCTCCGGGAAGTGGTCGTACTCGCCGTCGATGATCGCGTTGAACGCGGTGATCGACTCGTCCAGCGGGACGTCCGACCCGTCGACGCCGGTGAACTGCTTGGCGACGTGGGTGTTCTGCGACAGGAAGCGCTCCACGCGACGGGCACGGTGGACGGTGAGCTTGTCCTCCTCGCCCAGCTCGTCGATACCGAGGATCGCGATGATGTCCTGGAGGTCCTTGTACTTCTGGAGGACCGTCTTGACGCGCATCGCGGTGTTGTAGTGGTCCGCCGCGATGTAGCGGGGGTCCAGGATGCGGGACGTGGAGTCCAGCGGGTCCACGGCCGGGTAGATGCCCTTCTCGGAGATCGGACGGGAGAGAACCGTCGTCGCGTCGAGGTGGGCGAACGTGGTGGCCGGGGCCGGGTCGGTCAGGTCGTCCGCGGGGACGTAGATCGCCTGCATCGAGGTGATCGAGTGACCACGGGTCGAGGTGATGCGCTCCTGGAGGAGACCCATCTCGTCGGCCAGGTTCGGCTGGTAGCCCACCGCGGAGGGCATGCGGCCGAGCAGGGTCGAGACCTCGGAACCGGCCTGGGTGAAGCGGAAGATGTTGTCGATGAAGAACAGCACGTCCTGCTTCTGCACATCGCGGAAGTACTCCGCCATGGTCAGACCGGCCAGGGCCACGCGCAGACGAGTGCCCGGGGGCTCGTCCATCTGGCCGAAGACCAGGGCGGTCTTGTCGATGACGCCCGACTCCGCCATCTCCTCGATGAGGTCGTTGCCCTCACGGGTGCGCTCGCCGACACCGGCGAACACGGAGACACCGTCGTGGTTGTTGGCGACGCGGTAGATCATCTCCTGGATGAGCACCGTCTTGCCGACGCCGGCACCACCGAACAGACCGATCTTGCCGCCCTTGACGTACGGGGTCAGCAGGTCGATGACCTTGACGCCGGTCTCGAACATCTCGGTCTTCGACTCGAGCTCGTCGAAGTTGGGGGCCTTGCGGTGGATGGACCAGCGCTCGCCCTCGTACTGCTCGTCGACGTTCAGCACCTCACCGAGGGTGTTGAACACCTTGCCCTTGGTGAAGTCGCCGACCGGAACGGTGATGCCGTTGCCGGTGTCGGTGACCGGGGCCTGGCGGACCAGACCGTCGGTGGGCTGCATGGAGATCGTGCGGACCAGGCCGTCACCCAGGTGCTGGGCGACCTCCAGGGTCAGCGTCTTCTTCTCGCCGTCCTTCGCCGGGTCGGCGACCTCGACGTGAAGGGCGTTGTAGATCTCCGGCATGGCGTCGACGGGGAATTCCACGTCGACGACCGGGCCGATGACCCGGGCGACGCGGCCCGTGGCAACGGCCGTCTCAACTGTCGTCGTCATTACCTGTCACTCCCCGCGGTCGCGTCGGCCAGGGCTGCGGAGCCACCGACGATCTCGCTGATTTCCTGGGTGATTTCGGCCTGGCGGGCCGCGTTGGCAAGGCGGGAGAGCGTGTTGATCAAGTCTCCCGCGTTGTCGGTCGCCGACTTCATCGCACGGCGCGTGGCGGCGTGCTTGGAGGCAGCCGACTGGAGCAGAGCGTTGTAGATACGACTCTCGACGTACCGAGGCAGCAGGGCGTCGAGGACGTCCTCCGCCGACGGCTCGAAGTCGTACAGCGGAAGGATCTCGCCCTTCGGCGCCGACTCCTTGGCCACCTCGTCGAGGCTGAGCGGCAGCAGACGGTCGCCGAGCGCCGTCTGCGTCATCATCGAGACGAACTCGGTGAAGACGATGTGGAGTTCGTCCACGCCGCCGTCCGCCGTCTCCTTCTCGATGGCCTCGATCAGCGGACCCGCGACCTTCTTCGCGTCCGCATAGGTGGGCTCGTCGGTGAAGCCCGACCACGACTCCGCGACCTTGCGCTCGCGGAAGTTGTAGTGGGCCAGACCGCGGCGGCCGACGATGTACGTGTCGACCTCCTTGCCCTCCGCCTCAAGCCGCGCCGTCAGCTGCTCGGCGGCCTTGATGGCGTTGGAGTTGAAGGCGCCGGCCAGTCCGCGGTCGCTCGTGAGGAGCAGCACCGCGGCACGGGTCGCCGTCTCCGCCTCCGTGGTCAGCGGGTGCTTGGTGTTCGAGCCGGTACCGACCGCCGTGACCGCGCGGGTGAGCTCGGTCGCGTACGGCGTGGAGGCCGCCACCTTGCGCTGTGCCTTGACGACACGCGAGGCGGCGATCATCTCCATCGCCTTGGTGATCTTCTTGGTCGCGGTGACGGATCGGATGCGACGCTTGTAGACCCGGAGCTGGGCTCCCATGAGTCAGGTCCCTTCCTTACGTCACTTGGCCGCGGCCGGGGCGTCCTCGCCGAGAAGCTTGCCGTCCGAGGTCTCGAACTGCTTCTTGAACTCGGCGATCGCGTCGGCAATGGCGATGAGGGTGTCGTCCGACATCTTGCCGCCCTCCTTGATGGAGGTCATGAGGCCCTGCTCCTTGCGGTGCAGGTACTCCAGGAGCTCCTTCTCGAAGCGGCGGACGTCGGCGACCGGAACGTCGTCCATCTTGCCGGTGGTACCGGCCCACACGGAGACGACCTGGTCCTCGGTCGGCATCGGCTGGTACTGAGCCTGCTTGAGCAGCTCGACCAGGCGCTGACCGCGCTCCAGCTGGGACTTCGACGCGGCGTCCAGGTCGGAACCGAAGGCGGCGAACGCCTCCAGCTCACGGTACTGGGCGAGGTCGAGGCGGAGGCGGCCGGAAACCTGCTTCATCGCCTTGTGCTGCGCGGAACCACCGACTCGGGAGACGGAGATACCGACGTTCAGCGCGGGGCGCTGACCGGCGTTGAACAGGTCCGACTCCAGGAAGCACTGGCCGTCGGTGATGGAGATGACGTTGGTCGGGATGAACGCCGAGACGTCGTTGGCCTTCGTCTCGACGATCGGCAGACCCGTCATCGAGCCGGCGCCCAGGTCGTCGGAGAGCTTCGCGCAGCGCTCCAGCAGACGGGAGTGCAGGTAGAAGACGTCGCCCGGGTAGGCCTCACGGCCCGGCGGGCGGCGCAGCAGCAGCGACACGGCGCGGTAGGCGTCGGCCTGCTTCGAGAGGTCGTCGAAGATGATGAGGACGTGCTTGCCCTCGTACATCCACTGCTGACCGATGGCCGAACCGGTGTACGGCGCCAGGTACTTGAAGCCGGCCGGGTCGGACGCCGGGGCGGCGACGATGGTCGTGTACTCCAGCGCGCCGGCCTCTTCGAGGGCGCCACGCACGGAGGCGATGGTCGAGCCCTTCTGGCCGATGGCGACGTAGACGCAGCGGACCTGCTTCTTCACGTCACCGGAGCGCCAGTTGTCGCGCTGGTTGATGATCGTGTCGACGGCCAGGGCGGTCTTGCCGGTCTGGCGGTCACCGATGATCAGCTGACGCTGACCACGGCCGACCGGGGTCATCGCGTCGACGGCCTTGTAGCCGGTCTCCATCGGCTCGTGGACCGACTTACGGGCCATGACACCCGGAGCCTGGAGCTCCAGGGCACGGCGGCCGGACGTCTCGATCTCGCCGAGGCCGTCGATCGGGTTGCCGAGCGGGTCGACGACACGGCCGAGGTAGCCCTCGCCGACGGCGACGGACAGGACCTCTCCCGTGCGGGTGACCGGCTGGCCCTCCTCGACGCCGCTGAACTCGCCGAGGATGACGGTACCGATCTCGCGCTCTTCGAGGTTGAGCGCGAGGCCGAGGGTGCCGTCCTCGAACTTCAGCAGTTCGTTGGCCATGGCCGAGGGAAGGCCCTCGACCTTCGCGATGCCGTCGCCGGCAAGGGTGACCGTACCGACCTCCTCGCGCGAGGCCGCGTCCGGCTTGTACGACTGGACAAAGTTCTCCAGCGCATCCCGGATCTCCTCCGGCCGGATCGTGAGCTCCGCCATCTGGGTTCCCTGCTCTCCTTGTTGGGCCCGAAGTTTCACTTTGGGGGGATGGGGACTCCCCCCTGAAAGAGGTGAATCCTCTGCACGGCCCAACCAGGGCCGCCATCAGTTCGTACTGCGGTCTTGAGTTGCTGCTAGCTCGCCATGCGGCGGGCGGCGTCCTCGATGCGGTCCGCGAGGGAGCCGTTGATCACCTCGTCACCGACCTGCACCCGGATCCCGCCGAGGACCGCGGGGTCCACGTCGAGGTTGAGGTGCATCGGGCGGCCGTAGAGCTTGGCGAGAGCGGCGCCGAGGCGCTGCTTCTGCGGGTCGCTCAGCGGTACCGCCGAGGTGACGACGGCGACCATGCGGTCCCGGCGCTCCGCGGCGAGCCGGGACAGGGACTCGAGGCCCGCTTCCAGGCTACGTCCCCGGGGCGCGGTCACGAGGCGCGTCACCAGTCGCTCGGTGGCCGCGTCGGCCCGGCCGCCGAGCAGGCTGCGCAGCAGCTCGCTCTTGGCCGAGGCGGTGGCCTTCCGGTTGGTCAGTGCGGCGCGCAGCTCGGTGTTCGAGGAGACGATCCGTCCGAAGCGGAACAGCTCGTCCTCGACGTTGTCGAGCCTGCCGGCCTTCTGCGCGGCGGTGAGGTCGGCGATGTTCGCCAGCTCCTCCAGCACGTCCACCAGGTCGCGGGACTGCGACCAGCGGGAACGCACCGTGCCGGACACCAGGTCGGCGGTGGCGCCGCTGATCTGGGCGCCGAGCAGGCGCTGGGCCAGCTCGGCCTTGGCCTCGCCGGCCTGCGCCGGGTCGGTGAGGACCCGACGCAGCGAGACCTCGCGGTCGAGCAGCGCGGTGACGGCCGCCAGCTCGTCGGCGAGCTGCGCCGCGTCCACGGACGTGGAGTCCGTCAGCGCGTCGAGACGCTCACGGGCTGCTGCGAATGCCTCGCGGCTCGCTCCGTGTGCGGTCATCGAGATGCCTCGGCCTTCTCCTCGAGGTCGTCGAGGAAGCGGTCGATGACACGGCTCTGGCGGGCGTGGTCGTCGAGGGACTCCCCGACGAGCTTGCCGGCCAGGTCGGTGGCGAGCTTGCCGACGTCCTGACGCAGCGCGGACGCGGCGGCCTTGCGGTCCGCCTCGATCTGGCTGTGTCCGGCGGCGACGATCTCCTCGCGCTGGCGCTGGCCTTCCGCACGCATCTCGGTGATGAGTGCGGCGCCCTGCTCCTGCGCCTCCTGGCGCAGCCGCGCGGCCTCGTGACGGGCCTCGGCGAGCTGGGCCTTGTACTGCTCCAGGACGCTCTGGGCCTCAGTGCGAGCAATCTCGGCCTGTTCGATCCCGCCCTCGATGGCTTCGCGACGCTCTTCCAGAACCTTGTTGATGTTCGGAAGGAGCTTCTTGCCCAGGACGAAGAACACGATCGCGAACGCGATCAGACCGATGACGAGCTCGGGGATCTCCGGGATCAGAGGATTCTGGGCCTCCTCCTCAGCCGCGATTTGCAGCAAGGGCGAGATCACATCAGTTCCTTCCGTGGAATTCTCTCGTCGGCGATGACCGGATCAGGACGTCGGGTAGACGAAGCCCATGACCAGACCGATCAGGGCGAGCGCCTCACAGAGGACGAAGCCGAGGATCTGGTTCTGACGGATCAGGCCGGCGGCCTCGGGCTGGCGAGCCAGCGCCTGGGTGCCGTTACCGAAGATGATGCCAACGCCGACGCCGGGGCCGATGGCCGCGAGACCGTAGCCGATGGCAGCGAGGTTGCCCTTGATTTCGACCGCGGCGAGGGTGTCGAGAGCGGACATGCCGTAACTTCCTTCTCTTTACACAGGCCGGTGGGGGTTGGCCACCGGAAGTTCAGGGGATGTTGAGCAGGTGCTCAGTGGTGCTTGGCGAGCGCGCCCTGGATGTAGCTACAGGACAGGAGGATGAAGACGTAGGCCTGGAGGGCCTGGATGAACAGCTCGAAGACCGTCATCACGATGACCATCAGGAACGAGACCGCCGAGTAGGCGATGCCGATGCCGTTGAGCAGGTACCAGGTCCCGATGGTGAAGATCAGGATCAGGACGTGCCCGGCGAACATGTTGGCGAAGAGCCGGACGGCGTGGGTGAACGGCCGGATGAACACGTTCGACAGGAACTCGAAGAACATGACCATCGGGAACACCGGGCCGAGCGACGGGTCGTAGCCGGTGATGTTCTTCCAGCCGCCGATGAACCCGTGGCGCTTGAACGTCACGCTCATCCACACGATGTAGACGAGGGCCGCGAGACCGACCGGGAACGCGATGACCGCGGTGGCCGGGAACTGCGCGATCGGGACGATCGACCACAGGTTCATGATCCAGATGAAGAAGAACAACGAGAACATCAGCGGGACGTACTTCTCGCCCTCGCGCTTGCCGATCGTCTCGTACACGACCCCGCGACGGACGAAGTCGTAGCCCGCCTCGCCGACCATCTGGAGCTTGCCGGGAATCAGCTTCGGCTTGTTGAAGGCCGCCCAGAAGAATCCGATGACGATGACGGTGCTCACCAGCGAGAGCAGCATCGGCTTGTTGAATTCGATGCCGCCGACGGTGAAGAGCGGTTCGAAGAGGAACGAGTGCAGGCCGGGGGTCGGGAAACCGCACCCGTCGAAAATATGACAGTCGGTCTCGAAGGCGAGCGTCTTGGCGTTACTCACCGCGAGCTCCTTCAGCGTGGCGCATGGGTACGGCAACCTCGATGTGTCGGCGCGGCCTGCGACCGCGGGACGGCACTGGACTGGACTTGCGGATGTGGGGGCGGCTACTGGGCTCCGAACCGTGAGACGTCACAGGCTCGACTGCCGCCCGCGCCAGCTCTGCCGCAGTTGTGGCGAGACCATAGCAAAAGAGCGGAAGTCCCTTTACACCGGCCCTACAGGTCACGACGACGCCCGAGCGGAATCCGGCTCGACGTAGAGGATCTTGGCCTTCATGTGCGAGACCACCTGGGCGGCGATCCACACCAGGGTGGCCGCCAGCAGCGTGAACGCGAAGCATTTCGGGTTGAAGGCCGAGGTCCCCTTGAACGTGATCAGCACGATCATCAGCAGCAGGATCTGGGTGGTGTAGAGCAACAGCCCCATCGATTGGAACAGATGGGGAAGCTGGCGCGCGGTGCGCAGCAGCACCACCAGACCGCCGCCCATGAACAGCAGGACGAGAGCCGCACCGAACACGGCGCCGAGCGCTCCCTTGCCGCCGGCAACGGCGGCACTCACCGCGACTCCCGCCACACCCGCGGTTGCGGTGGGCAGGGCACAGTGCAGGAGTGTTCGTACGTCGTTGGACTGCATGGCGGCAACTCCGCATTCAAGGGGGGCAGGGTGTCGTCATGGACGAGCGTAGTCCCGGCCCGAGGGGCGAGAGACCTCACGCCACCTCACTCCAATGAACCGTCGTAGTGCGGTCCTTCGGCTCTGTCCGGGGGGTTCTCGTGAACCGTATCACAAACTATTTGATGAGGTCTTTACCTGGCAGGTGTGCTCGCTGTCACACATGAGAGTGACAGTGCGCGTCTGTGCAGAAACCGGGAGGGCTTGTCTGGTATTGGGGGGCTTTGCCCTCCATCGGTTCTCCCACGACTTGGCAATGCTCTAGTCAGATTCTTACCTTGGAGCTGCCCCGGCCACCGATCGCGGTGGCCCCGTTCGCCCCCGAAACCCCCACCGTGACAGGGCTCTGCGCGTCGACGGCAGCGGGCTGCTCGGGACCGGTCGACCCGTACTGCCCGGCCGGGGCCTCGGTCTCCTGCGCCTCGGCCGCCAGCCCGCCCCGGCGCCGGTAACGCGGCGGCACGAAGGCCTCGGCCCAGCGCGGGGTGCGCGGCCGGAAGCGCGGCAGCAGAAGCAGCGCCAGACCGATCGCACTGAGGATCACGACACCGAGGACGATCCACATGGAAGCCGCGTTGACGGAGTAGGTGAGCGCGCCGAACGCGATCAGCGCCGACCAGAAGTACATGATCAGCACCGCGCGGCTGTGCGAGTGGCCGATCTCCAGCAGCCGGTGGTGCAGGTGCCCGCGGTCCGCGGCGAACGGCGACTGACCGCGCCAGGTGCGGCGCACGATCGCCAGGATCAGGTCGGCGGCCGGGATCGCGATGATCGTCAACGGCATCAGCAGCGGGATGTAGACCGGCACCATCTGGTGCACCGCGTTGCGCTCGGAGCCGGAGAACAGCCGCATGATGTCCGGGTCGACCTGCCCCGTGACGGAGATCGCGCCCGCCGCCAGCACCAGCCCGATCAGCATCGAGCCGGAGTCGCCCATGAAGATCCGCGCAGGATGCATGTTGTGCGGCAGGAAGCCCAGGCACATGCCCATCAGGATCGCCGCGAACAGCGTCGCCGGCGCGGCGGCCTCGATGCCGTACGAGTACCAGATGCGGTAGGCGTACATGAAGAACGCCGCCGAGGCGATGCACACCATGCCCGCCGCCAGGCCGTCGAGGCCGTCCACGAAGTTGACCGCGTTGATCGTGATGACCACCAGCGCGACCGTCAGCAGGGTGCCCTGCCACTGGGTCAGCGCGACCGTGCCGACCAGCGGCACCGGCAGCCACAGGATGGTCAGACCCTGCATGACCATGACGCCGGCGGCGATCATCTGGCCGCCCAGCTTGATCAGGGCGTCGATCTCGAACTTGTCGTCCAGGACACCGATCAGCCAGATCAGCGCGGCCCCCGAGAGCAGGGCGCGCGGCTCGTTCGACTTCTCGAAGACCTCGTTGAGGTTGGTGAGGTGGTCGGCGACCAGCAGACCGGCGCACAGGCCGAAGAACATGGCGATCCCGCCGAGCCGCGGAGTGGGTTCCCGGTGCACGTCACGGGCCCTGATCTCCGGCATCGCTCCGGCCACGATCGCGAACTTCCGTACCGGCCCTGTCAGCAGATACGTCACCGCGGCCGTGATGCAGAGCGTCAGCAGGTATTCACGCACGGGCTTCCCCACAGGTCTCGCTGGCCATCTCAGTCCCACACCCTAGCGATCGACTACCGCACGGCGCATATGTGTGAGGACTTCCGGGTAGTGACGATGGTTTCACGTGAGGCTGTGCGCGGGGACGCACGAGGGTGTGTACGCGACACGCCTGCCCCGTTTCAGCCCGGATACGGCGGGAACGCCAGGGCCAGCTCGCGCACCTCCTCGCGGGCCTTCCTGCTCTCGACCTCGTCCCGCAGCACCCCCGCCAGCAGTGCCGCGACCCGCGCCATCTCCTCCTCCCCCATGCCCTGTGTGGTCAGCGCCGCGGTGCCCAGGCGCAGGCCACGGACGTGGGCGGCGGTGACATCCGCGCCCGAGACATGCGGGAGGGCGCAGCAGTCCAGCACCATCCCGGCGGCCGCGAGCAGCCCGCGCGCGGTGCGCCCGTCGACGCCGAGCGGTGCCGGGTCGGCGGTGATGAGGTGGGTGTCCGTCCCGCCGGTCGTGACGGTCAGCCCCTCCGCCTCCAGAGCCGCCGCGAGAACCCTCGCATTGGCGACCACCTGATGGGCGTACACGGAGAACGCCGGGGTGGCCGCCTCGCCGAACGCGACCGCCTTCGCGGCGATGGTGTGCATCTGCGCGCCGCCCTGGGTGAACGGGAAGACCGCCCGGTCCACCCGCTCGGCGAGCTCGCCGCCGCACAGGAGCATCCCGCCGCGCGGCCCGCGCAGCACCTTGTGCGTGGTCGCGCAGACGAGGTCGGCGTACGGCACCGGACTGGGCGCCGCTCCCCCGGCGACGAGCCCGATGGGATGGGCGGCGTCGGCGATCAGATAGGCGCCCGTCTCGTCGGCGACCTCGCGGAAGAAGGCGTAGTCGATGTGGCGCGGGTAGGCGGTGGACCCGCACACGATGGCCTTGGGCCGGTGTCCCCGGGCCAGGGTACGGACCTGCTCGTGATCGATGAGCCCGGTCTCCGCGTCCACCCCGTAGGGGATGAAGTCGAACCAGCGGCCGGAGAAGTTGGCCGGCGAGCCGTGCGTGAGATGCCCGCCGTCGGGCAGCCCCAGCGCCAGGACGGTGTCGCCGGGCCGGAGCAGCGCGGCGTAGGCGGCCAGCATCGCGGAGGAGCCCGAGTGGGCCTGCACATTGGCGTGTTCGGCGCCGAACAGCGTCCTGGCGCGGTCCACGGCGATCCGCTCGGCGATGTCGACGATCTCGCAGCCGCCGTGGTACCGGGCCCCCGGATAGCCCTCCGCGTACTTGTTGGCGAGCGACGAGCCGAGCGCGGCCAGCACGGCGGGCGAGGTGAAGTTCTCGGCGGCGATCAGCTGGAGCGTCGACGCCTGCCGCTCCCGTTCCCCGAGCAGGATCTCGGCCAGCTCGGGGTCCTGCCGGCGCAGGACATCGGTCTCGGGGACATGGGTGACCGACATGATGTGCTCCGGGCGTCGACGGTGACGTACGTCCAATGTAGGCCCGGGCCGGGGGGCGCGCGCGGTCGCTACATCCTCGCGGGAACCCCGGTGAGAGCGGTGACGACCGGATCCAGGGCCTGGTGTATCTCGTCACCGATCGAGCGGAAGAACGGCAGGGGCGCCCCGTACGGGTCGTAGACCTCGTCCGCCTCGAGTGTCGGGGCGAGGAGCCACCCGCGTAGCGCAGCCGCCGCGCGCACCAGGGCCCGGGCGCGCATCACCACGCCTTCGTCCAGCGGCGGGAGAGTGGCCGGGTCGATGGCATTCACCAGGCGGGTGAACTCCTTGAGGGTGAAGGTGCGCAGGCCCGCCGAGTGGCCCATGGAGATGACCTGGGCGCGGTGGTCGCGGGTCGCCGTCAGGACCAGGTCGGCCATGATGACGTGCTCGTCGAGGAGCTCGCGGCCGGTGAACCCGGTGGCGTCCGCGCCGAAGTCGGCCAGCACGGTCTCCGCGTTGGCCTCCATGGACGCGCCCTCATGACCCCAGGTGCCCGCGCTCTCCACGATCAGCCCGCGGCCCAGCACCCCGAGCCGCTGCGACACGAAATGCCGGGTCAGCCGCTCGGTGATCGGCGAGCGGCAGACGTTGCCGGTGCTGACGTGGAGGATGCGGAAGCTGTCGCGCGGAAACCCGAACGTCGTCGTCTGTTCCGCGGCACGTTCCCCGTTGCCTATGCCACGCCCCGCGTCAGGGGCTGTCAATTCGCCACCTCGAGGTCGGGTACGACCTTCCGCAGCTCGTCCGCGGAGATCGCGCCCTCACGCAGCAGCAGCGGCACCTCTCGGCTGACGTCGACGATCGAGGAGGGGACGTTGCCGGGGGTCGGGCCGCCGTCGAGGTAGACGGAGACGGAGTCGCCGAGCATCTCCTGGGCGTAGTCGCAGTTCTCCGGCGCCGGGTGCCCGGTGAGGTTCGCCGACGACACCGCCATCGGGCCGACCTCCGTCAGCAGCTCGATGGCGACCGGGTGCAGCGGCATACGGACGGCGACCGTGCCGCGGGTGTCGCCCAGGTCCCACTGGAGGGACGGCTGGTGCTTGGCGACGAGCGTCAGCGCGCCCGGCCAGAACGCGTCGACCAGTTCCCAGGCCATCTCGGAGAAGTCCGTGACGAGCCCGTGCAGCGTGTTCGGGGAGCCGATGAGGACAGGGGTGGGCATGTTGCGGCCCCGGCCCTTGGCCTGGAGGAGGTCGGCGACGGCCTCCGAGGAGAACGCGTCGGCGCCGATGCCGTACACCGTGTCGGTCGGGAGGACCACGAGCTCGCCACGGCGGACGGCGGACGCGGCCTCGCGCAGACCGGTCACGCGGTCGGTCGCGTCGTTGGTGTCGTATCGCCGTGCCATCAGCGGGCCTCCTCGTACACGTACTGCTGCGGGTCGAAAGTGTGGGGACCGCTCATGGCGTCGCCCGGCGGGCGGTCGCGAAGCGCGGGCGCTTGTTGAGGTCGGGGTGATCGGCCGCGTCGGCCCAGCCCCGCTCCTCGGTGAAGATCCACGGCACCTGGCCGCCCTGGGTGTCGGCGTGCTCGATGACGACGACACCGCCGGGACGCAGCAGCCGGTGCGCGGTGCGCTCGATGCCGCGGATCAGGTCGAGGCCGTCCTCCCCCGAGAACAGGGCGAGTTCGGGGTCGTAGTCGCGCGCCTCGGGCGCCACGTACTCCCACTCGGTGAGCGGGATGTACGGGGGGTTGGAGATGACCAGGTCGACCTGGCCGTCGAGGTCGCGGAAGGCGTCCAGGGCGTCTCCCTGACGCAGGTCGACCCTGGACCCCTCCATGTTCTTGCGCGTCCAGCGCAGGGCGTCCTCGGACAGCTCCACGGCGTGCACACGCGAGCGCGGCACCTCCTGGGCGAGGGCGAGCGCGATGGCGCCGCTGCCGGTGCACAGGTCCACGATGCGGGGCTCGACGACGTCCATGGCGCGTACCGCGTCTATGGCCCAGCCGACCACGGACTCGGTCTCGGGGCGCGGTACGAAGACGCCGGGGCCGACCTGGAGCTCCAGGTACCGGAAGAAGGCCCGCCCGGTGATGTGCTGGAGCGGCTCGCGCTGCTCCCGCCGGGCGATGGTCTCCCAGTAACGGGCGTCGAAGTCGGAGTTCTTCACGGAGTGGAGCTCACCGCGCTTCACGCCGTGCACGAACGCGGCGAGCTCCTCCGCGTCGTTGCGCGGCGAGGGCACGCCGGCGTCGGCCAGCCGCTGGGTGGCCTGGGCCACCTCTGCGAGCAGCAGGTTCACGCAAGTCCTCCGTGTCGTACTCGTCGTGCGTACGTCCTACAACGCTTACGCGGCTGCGAGCTTGGCGGCCGAGTCCGCGTCGACGCAGGCCTGGATCACCGCGTCGAGGTCGCCGTCCAGGACCTGGTCCAGGTTGTACGACTTGAAGCCGACGCGGTGGTCCGAGATGCGGTTCTCCGGGAAGTTGTACGTGCGGATCTTCTCGGAGCGGTCGACGGTGCGGACCTGGCTGCGGCGGGCGTCGGCGGCCTCCCGCTCCGCTTCCTCCTGCGCCGCTGCGAGCAGCCTGGAGCGCAGGATACGCATCGCCTGCTCCTTGTTCTGCAACTGGCTCTTCTCGTTCTGGCAGGAGGCGACGACTCCGGTGGGAATGTGCGTGATGCGCACGGCGGAGTCGGTGGTGTTGACGGACTGCCCGCCGGGCCCGGAGGACCGGTAGACGTCGATGCGGAGGTCGTTCGCGTTGATCTCGACGTCGACCTCCTCGGCCTCGGGCGTCACGAGCACACCGGCGGCGGAGGTGTGGATCCGCCCCTGGGACTCGGTCGCGGGGACCCGCTGCACCCGGTGCACGCCGCCTTCGTACTTCATCCGCGCCCAGACGCCCTGCCCGGGCTCGGTGGCGCCCTGTCCGCCCTTGGTCTTCACCGCGACCTGGACGTCCTTGTAGCCGCCCAGCTCGGACTCGGTCGCGTCGATGATCTCGGTCTTCCAGCCGACGCGCTCGGCGTACCGGAGGTACATGCGCAGCAGGTCGCCGGCGAACAGGGCCGACTCGTCGCCGCCCGCGCCCGCCTTGATCTCGAGGATGACGTCCTTGTCGTCGGACGGGTCCCGGGGCACGAGCAGCAGCCGCAGCTTCTCCGTCAGCTCCTCGCGCTGCTTCTCCAGATCCTTGACCTCGGCGGCGAAGTCCGGGTCGGCGGAGGCGAACTCGCGCGCGGTCTCGACGTCGTCCCCGGTCTGCTTCCAGGAGCGGTACGTGCCGACGATGGGCGTCAGCTCGGCGTAGCGCTTGTTCAGCTTGCGCGCGTTGGCCTGGTCGGCGTGGACCGACGGGTCGGCGAGCTTCTTCTCCAGGTCGGCGTGCTCTCCGAGCAGCTCCTCGACGGCCTCGAACATGATGCGCTCCTGAATGACGTGCGTGGGGGAAGGGCGGGCGACCAAAAACGCCGGTCCCGGCGTGCCCCTGGGCGGGGACACTGCCGTGGACCGGCGAAAAGGGGCTCGCTACTTCTTGGAGCCGGCGGGAGCCTTGCCGAAGCGGGCCTCGAAGCGGGCCACACGGCCACCGGTGTCGAGGATCTTCTGCTTGCCCGTGTAGAACGGGTGGCACTCGGAGCAGACGTCGGCGCGGATGGAACCGCTCTCGATCGTGCTACGGGTGGTGAACGAGGCGCCACAGGTGCAGCTGACCTGCGTCTCGACGTACTCGGGGTGGATGTCGCGCTTCAAGGTGTCTCCTAGTTTCGGGAGGGCGCCGGGTCGCTGCCGCGGGATACGACAAACGTGAACCGGAGCCGACGTACCAGTCTGCCAGGACTGGCCGCATCCCCCAAAACCGGGGGGCGGGGGGATCTATTCCCCGGGGTGCGCGAAGGCCCTCAGGAGGACGTCACGACCCCCGCCGCCTCGCCCGTGGCGGTGCCCTCGGTGGCGGCCTTCGGGATGGGCCGGTCGTTCTTCAGGGCCGTCCACACCTGTTCGGCCTTCGCCTTGGCGACGATGACCCGGTTGAGGTTGGACGGGTCGTACCGGACCGGCATCGTGACCATGTTCATGTCGGCGGCGCTGATGCCCTTGAGGCCGTTCGCGAAGGACATCAGGGAGTTCAGCGAGCCGAGCTTGGAGTCGGCCGTGACGGCCTTGGTCGCGGTGTTCGCGAGGTCGTACAGCTTGGTGCCGCTGGTGAACAGGCCGACCTGCTTGACCTGGTTGACCAGGGCCTTGATGAAGGCCTGCTGGAGCTGGATGCGGCCGAGGTCGGAGCCGTCGCCGACGCCGTGCCGGGTGCGGACCAGGCCGAGCGCCTGCTCGCCGGTGAGCGTGTGCGTGCCGGCCTCGAGGTTCAGGTGGCTGTCGGGGTCGTCGATGGCCTTGGTCGTGGTGACCTCGACGCCGCCGAGTTCGTCGATGAGCTTCTCGAAGCCCGAGAAGTCGACTTCCAGGTAGTGGTCCATACGGACGCCGCTGATCGACTCGACCGTCTTCACCGCGCAGGCCGCGCCGCCCGTCGAGTACGCCGAGTTGAACATCACGTCGGACGCGGCGTCGTGCGTGGCACCGCTCGTGTCGGTGCAGGCGGGGCGGTCTATGAGCGTGTCGCGCGGTATGGAGACCACGCTGGCCTTCTTGTGGCCCTCGTACACGTGGATGATCATCGCGGTGTCGGAGCGGGCGCTGCCGTCGTCCGTGCCGCCGCCGAGCTTCTTGTTGGTGCCGGAGCGGGTGTCCGAGCCGAGCACGAGGATGTTCTCGGAGCCGTTGTCGACCTTGGTGGGCCGGTCGGTGCCCAGGGCCTGGTCGATGTCGACGCTCTTGATGTTGCCGTTGAGCTTGAAGTAGAGGTAGCCGACACCGGTGCCGCCCAGCACGAGGACGCCCGCGGCGCTCCATGCGGCGATCAGCACCCCCTTGCGTCGGCCACGCTGCCTGCGGTGGCGCGGGCCATTGCTGCCGGCCGCCCCGCTCGTTGTGCCGGCCTCACCCGGGGTTCCGGGCTCCGGCGTGCTCTCGGCGGACATGTGCTCCTCTGTTCTCGTGCAACCTCACCATCGTCACTCCGCCAGGTCAGACGGGGAAACTCGGGACAGGGTTGCACAACGCGTCGTGCCCGGTCCGCGGTGGACCGGGCACGCTGCGTGACAGGGGCGAGTGAGGTCTACCCCCACTCACCTGCAAGTTCGGCCGGACTCAGCCGAACAGGTCATACTGCTTGAAAGACGTCCCAAGGGAGAGCGCTGCGGAAAAGATCACATTTGTGGCCCCTCCGTTGCCCCGGTACAGGACCAGCTTGCCGGCGGGTGTACGGGCCAGCAGGTCGGCCATACCGTCGCCGTTCACGTCGCCGACCGTGGCGAACGCGTTGTACGTGGTGTTGCTCCAGGTCGCGACCTTGAGGCCGGGCGCGAAGGCGCCCGTGCCGGTCGTGCCCCGGCCCCGGTACAGGTAGACGGCGCCGCTGGTCCTGTTGCGGGCGAGCAGGTCGGCCCGGCCGTCGCCGTTGAAGTCGCCGTGGCCGCGCACGAAGTTGAAGCTGTTCCAGCCCGTGCCGGCCTTCGCGCGGGTGCCGAAGCTGCCGTTGCCCTTGCCCGGGTAGATCCACAAGACGCCGGCGGAGTCCACGGAGAGCAGGTCGGGCAGGTAGTCCCCGGTGACGTCACCGGGGGCGACGATCGACAGGCGGGTCTTCCAGTTGTCGCCGACGAGCTGGGTGGCCCAGGTCTCGCTGGCGGGCACGTAGTGCTTCCAGAAGACGTCCCCGTCGGACGTACGGCGCACGATCAGGTCCTGGTAGCCGTCCCGGTCGAGGTCGGTCTGAAGGAGGAGGTTGTAGCCGCTCCAGGTGCCCCAGGACTGCCGGGCGGCGAGCGTGGTGCCCTTGGAGTCCAACTCGTAGCCGGTCTGGGTGGCCGCGTTGCGCACCCACAGGTCGGCGTTGTGGTCGCCGCTCAGGTTGGTGTCGTCGATGCGCGGGTAGACCGTGCCGACGTACGAGGTGACCTTGCTGAAGACGCTGTACGCGCCGCTCTCGACGCAGTCCTTCACACCCCACGAGACGACGCCCACGATCCGGCCGCCGTAGACCAGCGGACCGCCGGAGTCACCGTTGCAGGCCGAGGTGGTGCCCTCGTCGCTTCCGGTGGCGGGGGTACCCGCGCACACCATGTGGCCCTTGACGAAGTCGGCGCCGTAGGTGTTCGCGCAGGTGGTGTCCGACTGGATCGGCAGCGTGGCCGTCTTCAGCGTCTCGGAGATGTCCTCGTTGGTGGAGGTGGTGCGGCCCCAGCCGTAGACCGTGGCCTTCGTGCCCGCCACGTACGACCCGGTGTTCGCGGGCGTGATCAGCGGGATCGGCGTGGCCTTGACCGGGTTCGGCAGGGTCAGCACGGCGATGTCGTTGTCGATCGTCGAGGCGTTGTACGACCAGTGATTCCACTGGAGCCAGACACCGCTGACGGTGCCGCCGTGCACATCGCCCTCGGACGGCAGCTGCGTGGTGCCGGTGACGATGGCGCCGTGCGCCTTCCAGTCGTAGCCCTTGACGCAGTGCGCGGCGGTGAGGATCTTGGTCGGCGACACGACCGCGCCGCCGCAGAAGAAGCCGATGTCGTCGCTGGTGTTGTCCGGCGTACCGCGATCGTCGCCGTACCAGAGCTGGGCCATCCACGGCGCTTTGGTGATGGTGGTGGTCGTACCACCGATGATCTTCGGGTCGACCGTGGTGGCCTTGGAGCCCGCGGTCAGCGACTCCTTCGACGTCTGCCCCGCGATGTCGTCACCGGCCAGGGCGACGTCGAGCCGCTTCTGGAGCTCCTTCGCCGACGGCGCGGTGGCCCTGGGCGCCGGCGGCGCTTCGGCCGCCTGCGCGGACGAGCTCAGCAGCGCACCGGCGACAGTGGCGGCGAGGCCGACCGCGACCACGGGCAGAGCGATCCGTATCCGGCGTCTGTGCCGACCGCCTCCGGACGTGGGTATACCCACTCGAGTCCCCCCTCGGGATCAAAGTTCGAATCTGAAGAAAGCGTGAAGAGCGAGATCGTATCCCGCCGGTACGACACGAGTGAGGGCCACCCCCTTCAAAGGGGCGGCCCTCACTCGGTGTTCGGCTGAACGACGTCAGTCGTTGTTGCCCGTCGACGGCGTCGTCTTCTGGATCTGCATCAGGAACTCGCCGTTCGACTTCGTCTGCTTCATCTTGTCGAGGAGCAGCTCGATCGCCTGCTGCTGGTCGAGCGCGTGCAGCACCCGGCGCAGCTTCCAGGTGACCGCGAGCTCCTCGTTGCCGAGCAGGATCTCTTCCTTACGGGTACCGGACGCGTCGACGTCCACCGCCGGGAAGATGCGCTTGTCGGCGAGCTTCCGGTCGAGCTTGAGCTCCATGTTGCCGGTGCCCTTGAACTCCTCGAAGATCACCTCGTCCATGCGGGACCCGGTGTCCACCAGAGCGGTGGCGAGGATGGTCAGCGAGCCGCCGTCCTCGATGTTGCGGGCCGCACCGAAGAAGCGCTTCGGCGGGTACAGGGCGGTCGAGTCGACACCACCGGACAGGATGCGGCCGGAGGCCGGGGCGGCGAGGTTGTACGCACGGCCCAGACGCGTGATCGAGTCGAGCAGCACGACCACGTCGTGACCCAGCTCCACCAGACGCTTGGCGCGCTCGATGGCGAGCTCGGCGACCGTGGTGTGGTCCTCGGCCGGGCGGTCGAAGGTCGAGGAGATGACCTCGCCCTTGACCGACCGCTGCATGTCGGTGACTTCTTCCGGACGCTCGTCCACGAGGACGACCATCAGGTGGCACTCGGGGTTGTTGTGCGTGATCGCGTTGGCGATCGCCTGCATGATCATGGTCTTGCCGGTCTTCGGCGGGGCCACGATCAGACCGCGCTGGCCCTTACCGATCGGCGACACGAGGTCGATGATGCGGGTGGTCAGCACGCCCGGGTCCGTCTCCAGACGGAGGCGGTCCTGCGGGTAGAGCGGGGTCAGCTTGTTGAACTCCGGTCGCCCGCGCCCGGAATCGGGCGCCATGCCGTTGGTGGAGTCCAGACGGACCAGCGCGTTGAACTTCTCGCGGCGCTCGCCGTCCTTGGGCTGACGGACCGCGCCGGTGACGTGGTCGCCCTTGCGCAGGCCGTTCTTACGGACCTGGGCGAGCGAGACGTACACGTCGTTGGGGCCCGGCAGGTAACCCGACGTACGGATGAAGGCGTAGTTGTCGAGGATGTCCAGGATGCCCGCGACGGGGATCAGGACGTCATCGTCGGCGACCTGCGGCTCGGCGGCGCCGATCTCGTCACGCCCGCGACGGCCACGGCGGTCGCGGTAACGGCCGCGACGGCCACGCCGGCCATCGCCGAACTCGTCGTCGTCCTGAGGGCCGTTGTCGCGCTGCTGGCGGTCCTGACGGCCACCGCTCTGCTGCTGACCCTGCTGCTGGCCGCCCCGCTGCTGCTGGCCGCCACCCTGCTGGTCGTCGCCCTTGCGACGGTCACCGCGGTCGCCACGCTCACCGCGGTCGCGGCCGCGCTCACGGCGGTCGCGGCGGCGGCCCTCGCCACCGTCGGCGTCGCTCTTGGCGTCGCCCTGCGGCTGAGCCTGGGCCTCGGTCTGCGCCGGGGCGGACGCCTCGGCCTTCGGAGCGGCCTTCGCCTCGGCGACGACCGTCTCCGGGCTGCCCGCGTCGGCGGTGGCGCGGCGGCGACGGCGCTCGGTGGGCGCGTCGTTGCTGGCCGGCTGGCCGGGGATCTCGATCTGCTGCTGGGCCACGGCCTTCTCGGCGGGGGCCTCGGCCTTGGCGGTGTCCGCCTTCTTCTCGACGGCCTCGTCGCCGGTGCGCGCCTTGGAGGTGGCGCGGCGCTTGGGCTTGGTCTCGGCGGCGTCCCCGGCGGGGCTCGTCGTGGCCTTGGGGGCGGCTGCTCCGCCTCCCGCCTGCGCCTCCTTGATGACCTCGATCAGCTGGCTCTTGCGCATACGCGCCGTGCCCCTGATACCGAGGCCGGATGCGACCTGCTGAAGCTCGGCCAGCACCATGCCCTCGAGGCCGGTACCGCGGCGCCGCCGGGAGCCGGCACCGGTGGCAGGCGCGGAGGCGTCCGTGGCGGGCGCGGCAGCTGTCTCCTCGACACGTGCGCCCATCAGATCGGTGGTGTCGCTCACGAAGGGTCCTTCCCTGGAGCGGACGTCGGCCTGTCTGGCTCGGCGACCGGTTGTGCTGTCCGACTTCGGTCCTTGCTGTGGCGAAGCCGGGGCGGTGGTCCGCCAAAGCGGCGGAAGAGAATTTGCTGGTGATGGCGCTACCGCGACGAGCCATGACACTCAGTGTCACGCGGCGTGGTCGCACCAATTCCGGAGCGTGCCCTGTGGACCACTCAGCGTCGCTGTACTGCGTACTGCCCAGGTACGACGTACGGAACGCAGTGCGGCTTGGGGAGCTCCCGGAAGAATGTCTGTCCCGAAGGGGGACACGAAGCACCTCGCCATGGTGGGGTCGGGTGCAGACTTGAGGTTAACACTACCGGATCCAACAAACATTCCCCCTCTCGAAATCCGGCAACCGTGCGCTTAAATGTCGCCGGAGTGGCTGTCACCAGCGGGCGCGAGCGGCAACACGCACGCGCCCTTCAGGTCCAGGGCCAGGCGGTTCGCGGCCCAGTCCGCGCCGGCCGAGGCCTCGATCTTGTCGGCCGTGCCCGCGTCGGCCAGCGCCATCACGGTGGGTCCGGCACCGGAGATGACGGCGGGAATCCCGTCGGCGCGCAGCCTTTCCACCAATGCCGCGCTCTCGGGCATGGCCGGCGCGCGGTACTCCTGGTGCAGACGGTCCTCGGTGGCGGGCAGCAGCAGTTCGGGGCGCCGGGTGAGGGCCTCGACGAGCAGTGCGGCCCGGCCCGCGTTGGCGGCGGCGTCGACGTGCGGGACGGAGCGCGGGAGCAGACCGCGCGCGGTCTCGGTGAGGACCGGCTTCCCGGGCACGAAAACCACCGGAACGATGGAATCGGCGGGCTCCATCCTGATCGCCCGCGCGGCGCCCGCCTCCATCCAGGACAGGGTGAACCCGCCCAGCAGACAGGCCGCCACGTTGTCCGGATGGCCCTCGATCTCGGTCGCGAGCTCGAGCAGGGCCGCGTCGTCGAGCTTGCTCTCGCCGCCTATGGTCACCGCGCGCGCGGCGACGATTCCGGCGCAGATCGCGGCGGAGGAGGAGCCGAGGCCGCGGCCGTGCGGGATGCGGTTGGCGCAGACGATCTCGAGGCCGCGCGGCTGGCCGCCCAGGACGTCGAAGGCGGTGCGCAGGGAGCGGACGAGGAGATGCTTCTCGTCACGCGGCAGCGTCTCGCTGCCCTCCCCCGCGATGTCGATGTGCAGCCCTGAGTCGGCCACCCGGACGACGACGTCGTCGAAGAGCCCCAGCGCGAGGCCGAAGGCGTCGAAGCCCGGGCCGAGGTTGGCGCTGGTGGCGGGAACGCGCACCCGGACGGGGGCGGCGCGGAAGGCGGGACCGGCCATCTCGCGATGACTCTCCTTGAGCTGCGGGACTGTCGAATGACATTCGATATGTACGGGAGACCTGTACGGAGAACCCTGGAGTCCGCGGAGACGACGCGGCTACGACACGGCGACAACGCGGCACTGCGGCATATGCGGCGGGCGGATTCGGTACCAGCCTATCGAAGGAAGGTTCTGTGGCGACATAGGGCGCACAGGCGGCGCACGATGCGTGTCGCAAGCCCCCTGTGCACCCCTGCGCGGGAAAGCCCCCCGCGAGCCGCTTTCCGGCCCTCCGCGCGTCGCCCGCACGTGACTCACGGGCGACGCACGGGCCGCCTACGCGAGGCCGAGGCGCTCGGCCGCCGTCACCGCGTCGACCGGGACGGTGACGGGTTGCGGGGCGCCGGCGACGGCCCAGTCGGGGTCCTTCAGACCGTTGCCGGTGACGGTGCACACGATCTTCTGCCCCGGATCCACCTTGCCCTGCTCGGCGGCCTTCAGCAGACCGGCCACGGACGCGGCGGACGCGGGCTCCACGAAGACACCCTCCTGCGCGGCCAACAGCCGGTAGGCGCGCAGGATCTCACGGTCCGTCACCTCGTCGATGAAGCCGCCGGACTCCTCCTGCGCAGCCAGCGCGAACTTCCAGGAGGCCGGGTTGCCGATGCGGATCGCGGTGGCGATGGTCGACGGGTCCTTGACGACCTCGCCGCGCACGATCGGGGCACTGCCCGAAGCCTGGAACCCCCACATACGGGGGGTCCGCACGGCGATCTTGTCGGCGGCGTACTCCTGGTACCCCTTCCAGTACGCGGTGATGTTGCCCGCGTTACCGACCGGCAGGACGTGGATGTCGGGGGCGTCGCCGAGCATGTCCACGATCTCGAAGGCGGCCGTCTTCTGGCCCTCGATGCGCACCGGGTTCACCGAATTGACCAGCGCCACCGGGTAGTTGTCGCTCAGCGAACGGGCGAGCGTGAGGCAGTCGTCGAAGTTCCCCTCAACCTGGAGGATCTTCGCGCCGTGGACGAGGGCCTGGCCCATCTTGCCGATCGCGATCTTGCCCTGCGGGACGAGGACGGCACAGACCATTCCGGCCCGCACCGCGTACGCGGCGGCGGACGCGGAGGTGTTGCCGGTGGAGGCGCAGATGACGGCCTGCGCGCCCTCCTCCTTGGCCCGCGTGATGGCCATGGTCATGCCGCGGTCCTTGAAGGACCCGGTGGGGTTGGCGCCCTCCACCTTGAGGTGGACCTCGCAGCCCGTGCGCTCGGAGAGCACCTGCGCGGGCACGAGGGGCGTGCCACCCTCACGGAGCGTCACGACGGGCGTGCTGTCGGATACCGGCAGCCGGTCCCGGTACTCCTCGATGATTCCGCGCCACTGGTGGGTCATTGCTGGTTACTCTCCTTCAACCCGCATGATGCTGGCGACACCCCGCACGGTGTCGAGCTTGCGCAACGCCTCGACGGTCCCGGTGAGGGAGGCGTCGGACGCGCGGTGGGTGACGACGACGAGAGAGGCCTCGCCGTCGCTGTCCTGTCGCCCTTGCTGGCGCACCGTATCGATGGACACCCCGTGCTCGGCGAACACGGTCGCCACCTGGGCGAGAACACCCGGTTTGTCGGCGACGTCCAGACTGATGTGGTAGCGCGTGACGACGTCGCCCATCGGCGACACCGACAGGGCGGCATACGCCGACTCGCCGGGCCCCGTTGCCCCGCTGAGCCGGTTGCGGCAGACGGCGACGAGGTCGCCGAGCACGGCGGAGGCGGTGGGAGCACCGCCGGCGCCGGGACCGTAGAACATGAGCTGCCCGGCCGCGTCCGACTCCACGAACACGGCGTTGTAGGCGCCGCGCACGGAGGCCAGCGGGTGGCTCAGCGGAATCATCGCGGGGTGCACGCGCGCGGTGACCGACCCGCCGTCCGCGGCCCGCTCGCAGATGGCGAGCAGCTTGATGGTGCAGCCCATCTCCCGGGCGGAGGCGAAGTCGGCCGCCGTCACCTCGGTCATGCCCTCGCGGTACACGTCGTCGAGACGCACGCGCGTGTGGAAGGCGATCCCGGCGAGGATGGCCGCCTTGGCGGCGGCGTCGAACGCCTCGACGTCGGCGGTGGGGTCGGCCTCGGCGTATCCCAGGGCGGTGGCCTCGTCGAGGGCCTCCTGGTACCCGGCGCCGGTGGAGTCCATCTTGTCGAGGATGAAGTTGGTGGTGCCGTTGACGATCCCGAGCACCCGGTTGACCTTGTCCCCGGCGAGGGACTCGCGAAGCGGCCGGATCAGCGGGATGGCGCCGGCGACGGAGGCCTCGTAATAGAGGTCCTCGCCGTGCTCCTCGGCGGCGGCGTGCAGCGCGGCGCCGTCCTGGGCGAGGAGCGCCTTGTTCGCGGAGACGACGGAGGCGCCGTACTCGAAGGCGGTGGTGATGAGCGTACGAGCGGGCTCGATGCCTCCGATGACCTCGACGACGACGTCGATGTCGCCGCGCTTGACGAGGGCGGTGGCGTCGGTGGTGACGAGGGCGGGGTCGATGCCCTCCCGGACCCGGGAAGGCCGCCGAACCGCCACACCGGCCAGTTCAACGGGGGCCCCGATCCTCGCGGCGAGGTCGTCGGCGTGCGTCGTCATGATGCGCGCCACCTCTGAGCCGACCACTCCACAGCCCAGCAGCGCCACCTTCAGCGGACGCGTACGCATCATCCGACCTCGTTTCCTCATACCGTCTACGGTTGTTTCCGGTTGCCCCAGTCTCACTCACCGGACCGGAGTTTCTATCCCTGGTCCGGATCGTGAGACATCTATTTCATTTTCACCGGGGTGGCAGACAGGAGATCTTCCGCCCTTTTCCGTCGACGCCTGTCGACGTCCGTGGGCGGTTTCCGGCAGTCGTTCAGCGGCCGGTTCCGCCGACCGTTCCGACTGCCATTCTCTCTATCGCTCTCTCAGCCGTTCTCTCTGCCGTCCCGTCCCCGATTTCAGCCCACGTCGAGCCGCAGCAGATCCTCCTCGGTCTCCCGCCGCACGATGACCCGCGACTCCCCCTCGCGCACGGCGACCACGGGCGGTCGCAGCACATGGTTGTAGTTGCTGGCCATGGACCGGCAGTACGCGCCCGTGGCGGGTACGGCGATCAGGTCACCCGGTGCCAGGTCGGAGGGCAGGAACGCGTCCTTCACGACGATGTCGCCGCTCTCGCAGTGCTTGCCGACGACCCGCGCGAGCATCGGCTCGGCGTCGGAGGTCCGGGAGACCAGCGCGACGCTGTACTCCGCGTCGTACAGCGCGGTACGGATGTTGTCCGACATGCCTCCGTCGACGGAGACATACGTACGCAGCCCGTCGAGGGGCTTGATGGTGCCGACCTCGTAGAGGGTGAAGGCGGTCGGGCCGACGATGGCGCGCCCCGGCTCGACGGAGATACGAGGAGTGCGGAGGCGGGCGCCCTCACACTCACGGGTGACGATCTCGGTGAGCGCCTTGGCGATCTCGTGGGGCTCGCGGGGATCGTCGTCGCTGGTGTACGCGATTCCGAGCCCGCCGCCGAGGTCGATCTCGGGCAGCTCGACGCCGTGCTCGTCACGGATGTCCTTGAGCAGCCCGACGACCCGGTGGGCGGCGACCTCGAAGCCGGACATGTCGAAGATCTGCGACCCGATGTGGGAGTGCAGCCCGATGAGTTCGAGCCCGTCGAGCTGGAGAGCCCGCCGGACGGCTTCCGCCGCCTGTCCGCCCGCGAGCGGAATCCCGAACTTCTGGTCCTCGTGCGCGGTGGCGATGAACTCGTGCGTATGGGCCTCGACGCCGACGGTGATACGGATCTGCACCCGCTGCCGCTTACCGAGGGACTGCGCGACATGGGCGACGCGCACGATCTCCTGGAAGGAGTCGAGAACGATACGCCCGACGCCGGCGTCGATGGCGCGGTGAATTTCGTCGACGGACTTGTTGTTCCCGTGGAAGGCGATGCGATCGGCGGGCATGCCGGCGGAGAGGGCGGTGGCGAGCTCGCCGCCCGAACAGACGTCGAGGTTGAGCCCCTCCTCGTGCAGCCAGCGCACGACGGCCCGGGACAGGAACGCCTTGCCGGCGTAGAAGACGTCGGCGTCGGCCCCGAAGGCGGTACGCCAGGCACGGGCCCGCTCCCGGAAGTCGGCCTCGTCGAGGATGTAGGCAGGGGTGCCGTGCTCCTCGGCGAGGGCGGCGACGTCGACACCGCCCACGGTCAGCACACCGTCGGTGTTACGGGTGACGGTATGCGCCCAGACCTTCGGGTGGAGGGCGTTGAGATCGGCGGGCGGGGCGGAGTAGTGCCCCTCCGGAAAGACATCGGCGTGACGGGGCCCGGCGGGGTGGGCGGAACGGCTCATCTTGGGCGTGCTCTTTCAGAGATGGTCGGGTGCGTCGATGCCGAGCAGGGACAGGCCGCCGGCCAGCACCGTCCCGGCGGCTTCGGCAAGCGCGAGCCGGGCACGGTGGGCGGCCGAGGGTTTCTCCTCACCACGGGGCAGGACGGTGGGGAACAGAGGGGTGACGGCGTCGGCGACGGCGAGGAGATGCCGGGCGAGACGGTCGGGAGCGTGCTGTGTCGCCGCCGCGGCCAGGATGCGGGGATGGTCGGCGAGAGCGATCTCGAGTTCGCGTACGTCCTGGACGTCTCCGGGGTGGGCGTCGAAGCCCAGGTCGGCGGCGTTACGGCTGAGCGCCCGGGTGCGGGCGTGGGCGTAACGGACCCGGAAGAGCGGGTTGCCCTCCCGCTGGGACAGGTACTCGGCGGTGATCCGGGGCCGGTCGTGAGCGGCGGGGTGGAGAAGAGCCCAACGACCGGCGTCGCGACCGAGCGAAACGGGATCGGCCGGTGCGGCGGGGACGGGACGTACGTTGACCTCGAGCGGAGCCGGCGCGTCGGGCCTGCCGTACGCGTCGACCTCGGCACCGAGCACCTCCGTCCACTCCCGCTCGGGACGCGCCACACAGCTGGTACGGACGAGGGCTCCCTGCGAACGCAGCACACGGGCGACCACGTCCATGAAAACAACGGCGCGGACCTCGTGACGGGCATGCAGCTGCACGAGCTGCCCGGTGGGGCGATCGGCGTGCCCGTACCTCACCCCGCTCCGCAGGATCTCCCGCACGAGCGCGACCGACGCCTCCGCCCCGTGCAGGCTGATATTGAGGAACCCGGGCCCCGTGACGACGACGTCACTGACCCCGACGGCCCCGAGGAGATACGGCCGGAGAACCTCGGCGACCCGCTGCGGCGACTGCCCGGCCGGCCGCGCGAGCTGGAGGGCGATATTGGTCGCGTAGTCCCCGCAGCCACCGGGCCCCGGAGCGGTGACCAAAGCCCGCCCCGGCACGACCACACCCAGCTCCCCGTCATCGACAGCACAACGCACCGCGCGCAGCACGGTACGGGAGAGCTCGACGGGGGTCACGGCACAAGCGTAGGGGAGGAGGGGGGTGGGTAGGCGAGCCGGTTTGCCGGTGGTCCGGGATGTGGACGCGGGGGGAGGGGGGCGGGGCAACGGCTTCGGAGGGGCGCCGGCTGGGGCGGGGGTGGGGTGCTGGGTGCTGAGGCTGTGCGGACCGCAATGGGGAGTGGTGCCGGGCAAGCCGGGCGAATGGTTCGGGCAGCAGAACCCACTGGGCCGTACAGACCAGGACGGGGACGGGGACGGGGACCGGGACTCATCTCCTGATCCGCTGATCCACTGATCCACTGATTTGCGTCGGGCTTACAGAACGGCGTTATTCGGCCCCTGAGCCCGCACCGCCCGGCCCTACACCCTTCCCCGCCCCTACGCCTTCCCCTGCCCCGAGCACGGTCCCGAGCCCCCTCTCCAGACCCACACCTTCCCCACGCTCCATCAACTCCCTTACGACGGAGACAAGTTCGGCAGGGTCGAAGGGCTTGGCGAGGAACGCGTCGACGCCGACCTCGAGACCGGCCTCGACCTCGTACTGCGTACAGGCACTGATCACGACAAGGGGAAGATCACGCGTCCGCGGATCGGCACGCAGCCGAGCGGCGGTACGCAACCCGTCCAACCGGGGCATGACGACATCGAGCGTCACGAGATCGGGCTGCACCTGATGAACGACATCCAGACACTCGACACCATCGCCCGCGGTCACGACCTCGATGCCCTCCAGCTCGAGATTGACCCTGATCAGCTGCCGGATGACCTTGTTGTCGTCCACAACAAGCACCCGGCCCGACGCGCCTGGCACAACTCGAGAGTAGGTCGGGACCGGCCACCGCGTCCGGGTTTTCCCCACTTCCACCCCCGTGCGGGCGACCGACACCCCTCCCCGGACCCGCAGAAACCCGTTCATGAACACCCCGAGCGAGCTGGTAGTGTTCTACCCGTCGCCGCGAGCAACACCTCACGACCGGCACGCCCCCGTAGCTCAGGGGATAGAGCAACGGCCTCCGGAGCCGTGTGCGCAGGTTCGAATCCTGCCGGGGGCACCTTGGATTAGGTGCCCAAAGACCCCGCCACCAGCGCTTTCGCTGAGGACGGGGTCTTGGCGTATGTGCAGGCGTGTGCCGCTCGGGGCGGCCGTATGTCGGGTGCTGTGGACTATGCGTGGACTGGCCGCGGGGTAGGAATCCGCAGGTCGGGCCCTCGTTGCGCACGCGGGAGTCTGACGCTCGAGAGTGCACGACGCAGACCCACCGCTACGAGACTAACAACGGCTAACACAAAGAGGTGGATCGGTCCTGGCTGCCGTGACTGGCGCGGGAGTTGAGCGTTCGGTCTGGTGTGGGGACGTCGCCGTGGATTGTGTCGGATGAGCTGTGGGATCGCCTGGAGCCGCTGTTACCGCAGCGTGAGCGGCGCTTTCGGTATCCCGGCCGCAAGCCGTTGCCGGACCGGGACGTGCTGTGCGGGATCTTGTATGTGCTGCATACCGGGATCCAGTGGGAGTACTTGCCGCAGGAGCTCGGTTTCGGCTCGGGCATGACGTGCTGGCGGCGGCTGCGGGACTGGAACGAGGCCGGCGTGTGGCAGCGGCTGCACGAGGTCCTGCTGGCCGAGCTGAATGCGGCTTCCCGGTTGGACTGGTCGAGGTGCGTGGTCGACTCCTCCCACGTCAGGGCGTTAAAAGGGGGATCCACACGGGCCCCTCGCCGGTCGACCGGGGCCGGGCCGGCTCGAAACACCATCTGATCACCGACGGGCACGGCACCCCGCTTGCGGTCCTGCTGACCGGGGGCAACCGCAACGACGTCACGCAGTTGCTGCCGCTGCTCGACGCGATCCCGCCGGTCCGCGGCCGGGTCGGACGTCCCCGCCGCAGGCCGGACTCGCTGTTCGCCGACCGAGGCTACGACCACGACATCTACCGCGACCAGGTCCGCGCCCGCGGCATCGTGCCCGCGATCGCCCGCCGCGGCACCCTGCACGGCACAGGACTGGGCACCTACCGCTGGGTCGTGGAGAGGAGCTTTGCGTGGCTGCACGGCTTCCGACGTCTGCGGATCCGATGGGAACGGCGAGCCGACATCCACGAAGCATTCCTCAAACTCGCCTGCTGCCTCATCACCCACCGACAACTCAGCTCATTGTGTTAGCCGTTGTAAGGCTGCGCCGTAACTGATCTTGTGGTCGGCATACCTGTGATCACTGGCGTGGGGTGGGCCCTGGGAACGGGGATATCCAGGACGACTCCGACCCCATGATCCCACCAGCCGTCAGGCGATCATTTCGCTTGCTGGCGCCCCTTGTTCTGGCCGATCCTGTCCACTCGGCGAGCGAGGAGGACAGCGTGGGTTTGACCTTGTTCCCAGGGGATGGGAACACCAGGAGCCCAGACGTCGCCTGGTCCTACACCGGCTTCAACGCTTTCCGGGAACGGCTGGCACGGGCCGAGGGATTCGTGCTCTCCGCGATGTGGGGCTTCGGTGGAGACCGCCCCTGGAGCGACCTCTCCACCTGCCTGGAGCCGCTCCTCGATCACCCGGACGACGGCGGCGACCCCCTTTCGGCAGCAGAGTGCGCCGGCATCCTTCCCCGATTGGAAGCAGTCATCGGCCAATGGCTACTGGAGCCCACAGAACCACTCCTCCAGCAGCACATCGAGGACGCTCGGCAGCTGGCAGTGGTCCTGCGACTGTGCATAGACAAAGACGTCGAGCTCTGTTTCCTCTGAACGTCTGGGTGCCGAAGGCCCGATCCATACAGAGGAGCGCAGACTACTCACGTGAGTAGTCTGCGCTCGATGTAGATCGGGCTGTGCCGTCTCCTCATTCTGGAGGGGCATCGTCCAACAGCTCAGCAATCCGGCGATTGGCGACGTCCTGTCGCCCGTCGAGGCACTTCGCGTAGCGGCTGAGGAGCACTTCGACGCTGTTGCCCGCTCGCTCCGCAACCTCTGTCGGGTCTACGCCGGCGTTGAGCCACGAGGAGAGCGCCGCGTGCCGCAGGTCGTACGGTCGAGCCGCCAGCGGCGAGGCCACCTGTTCCGGCGTGAGCGCCAGGTGCCGCGCCTCGTCCCAGACACGCCAGTACGTCGTCGAGGCGACCACTCCCCCACGTTCGTTGGCGAACAGCCGACCGTCCTTGGCCGTGCCGAACTCCTCGATGTGAGCCCGGAGCATGCGCACCAGGCGGGGCGGAACGGGAACGATGCGGGTCTCGTTGGCGGGTCGATTCTTGAGGCCGCGGTTGTCGTGCACCTCCCCCGTTCCGGTCCAGCGCTTCCCGACGGTCGGCCGGCTCTTCTCCAGGATCAACGAGCCCCATCCTTTGTCCGGCAGCGTGCAGTCCGTACGGCACAGAGCCACGGCTTCCGCCGGCCGCAGCCCACCGAAGTACATGCAGGCGAAGAGTGCGACGAGTCGGCGCCCACGGGCCCGGCGGTACCCACCGACGTACGAGACTGCGCCCAGAAGCTCAGCCGCTTGCCGGGGGTTCACCACGACTCGGCGGTCAACTTCCTTCGTGACCTTGGGCAGCTTCCACTTCACGAGCGTGACCGGGTTCTCCGGGAGCTCCCCCAGCTCTACTGCGTAGGCCAGGGCGTTGAAGAGGACAGCCCGCTTACGTCGCACCGTCTCTGCGGCGGCCGGAGCACCAGCAAGGGTGAGCTTGAGCGAGTCGAGGACGCTGCGGATGTCTGCCGGGTTCTTGAGCGTCGTCAGCGGCAGCGAGGCTTTGGCCACCCAGCGGAGGGCGTTGGCGATGTCCACCGGCGGGGCCTCCTCGTCCGGGGCCTGGACAACGAAGGCCCAGCCCCGTAGGGCACGCCGCAACACGTCATCCGCAGGACGACCGGCGCGGTCGGCCAGGAGGTGAGTCGTGACGAGCGTCATCGTCTCGTTCAGGCTGTCGCGGGAGTTCGGAGCGGCGTGCGGCCATTTCATGGCGACATACGCCCGCGCAAAGTCGTACCAGGTGAGGGACTCTTTGATCGGGGCCATCGAATCCGGCAGACCGGTCTCAGTGTCGAATGCGTCGCCCTTTTGCGCGGCACGGAGCAGCTTCGCGCGGAAATTGTCGGCGAGAGCCTTGGTCCGGAAGGTCTCGGAGAATGGCGGGACGTCGCCGACCTTCCATCGCACGTCGTACGACGGGGTCTTGTACGGCCGCTTGCGGATGCTCCACACCTTCACGTCATGGGACTTCACGCCGCCTCCCCGAGTCCGTGAAGCCACGAGGTGAAGTCACTTCGCCAGAAGCGGAGTTCACCGTTCGGGAGCTTGATCGCTTCCGGAGCCTGTCCCAGCTCGCGCCAGCGATAGAAGGTGCGGCGGGAGACTCCGCCCAGCTCGGTGAGGATCTGCGGGACGGTCATCAGTTCGTCTCGTCGGCGGTCCACGACGAGTCTCCTTCCGTCTCGGAGGCGTCGGGTCGCCGTGAGGTGGCGAGCCAGGATTCAGCGGCGGTCAGCCCGGTACCGGCGAAGCGCCAATGAGAGAGGACAAGCACGGTGTCCGGGTCCGGGAGGGGGTGGCCGGCCAGAGCCGCGCGTTCGCGGGTGAGTGCTTCGTTGTGGTCGGCCCGTTCCTGGCGGAGGGCGCCGAGGGTGACGGAGTACGCGCGGGACTTGGTGGAGAAGTGGCCGCGGAAACCGAGCATGTGAGCCCACTTACGGAGCCGGAGTTCTTCGAGTTCTGGCAGTCCGCCGAGGTGCCAGCAGGTGAGGATCATTTGTCGGGCATGGTCGGTGACGTCGGCCCCGATGAGATCGGTGATGGGGTTGCGGATCGGGCGGTCGATGGTGCCGGTCGCGCTCTCCGCTCCCTTGGTGGCGTACTTGGCGATGTAGGCAGCGACGGCCCGGCTGGTCAGGTCGGTGGTTCCGGTGAAGTCGGCGGAGCGGATGGGGCGGATGTCGAGCTGTTCGCCGAAGCGGAAGGTGTGGGCGTGGCCGGCGAGGGTCAGGCCGGGGGTCTCGGCGAGGCGGACGGCCGAGCGGATCGCGTCGGTGAGGAGTTCTGTCGTGGCCCAGGCAGGCGGAGAGTCCTCAGCACCTTCAGGGCCGTCGAGGCGGATCACGGCGTGGAAGTGCACGGCTCCGCGCCGCTGGTACTCGGCGACCTTGGCGTACGAGAGCTTGAGGCAGTGGCGCAGTTCGGAGCGGGTGATGTCCGCTCGGGAGGCGATCTGTTGGCGTAGGTAGGTGGTGAATCGGGCCCACAGGGCTCCGGCGTGCGCGTTCCAGAGGACGGCGTCGCGGTAGTCGTATCGGTCCGGGTTCAGCGGGGTGCCGAGGGCGGGGTCGTCGTCCGGGTGGAGGCGTCCGCAGCGGCAGCGACCGGCGCCGGGCCGGTTGTGGACGGGGCCGAAGGACGGGGCGGTGAAGGTGGCGAAGACGCGGGGGTGTTGGGCGACGGCCGGGCCGATCCCCTTGCCGCCGCTCAGGCCGGCCGTGACGAGGTGGTAGGTGTCCTTGCGGTAGACCTCGGCGCAGGCGGCGCAGCGGGTCGCGCGGCGGTTGTTGCAGCGGATGAGGAGCTGTCCGGCGGGAAGGTCGCGGTCGAAGATCTCGCGGACGATTTCGCCGGTTGCTGCGTGGACGTCGAGGCGGTGGCCCTCCATCCGTACGGGCCGCTCGCAGCCGCCGAGCCGCTGAACCTGGTGTGCGTAGGTGCTGAGGTCGCCGTACTGGGCGAGGGCGGCCAGTTGGCGGATGGCTCCAGCAGGAGCCTGGGGGCGCATGTGCGGGTGCCTCCTTGGAGGGGCGGAAGTTCGAGACGGGCACAGCACCCCGGCCTGCATAGGGGGCTAGACACCGTGGGCAGGCCGGGATGCTGCGCAGATGAGGTCAGCGGCGGTCGCTCTTGAGGATCGAGCGGATGACGACCGCGCAGACGACCGCGCAGACGGCCACGGAAGCGGCAGTGACGGCGACCGCGAGGAGCATGGAGACCAGGACCGCGCCGACGACCAGGACCAGGGCTCCCCCACCGGCGACGAGGGTGAGCACGCTGCCCGGGGTGAGTTGGACCGCCGGCCGGTTGGAGGCGGGGGCCATCGGGGCCGGGGCCGGGGCGTAGGCGGTGGGGTTGTAGACCGACGGGCTGTAGGTCGTCGGGGGCGTGATGGTGGTGATCGGGGCGGTGTCCAGGCGGGGGTACTTGGGTGTGAACACGGGGCGGTCCCTTCTGTGGTCAGTCGAGGAGCGTGGCGACGGCGGGGGCGAGGACGCTGTTGGCCACGAGGTAGCCGCCGAGGAGGAGTAGGGCGACCAGCCACCACGGCGGGCGGGCGAGCTGGATGCCGAGGACGGCGACGACGAGCACGGCGAACCAGAGCGGGACAGTCATGGCAGCGGTCTCCTCTCAGGCCTTGCAGCGGTGGGTGCGGGCGGCGAGTTCGGCGGCGGCGCGGCTGTCGTACTCGGTGGAGAAGTCGCAGCGGGGTGCGGTGCAGGCGGCGAGGTGGCGGTTTCGGCCGCGGGCGATGTAGGACGCGACCTGCACGGGGCCGATGCGGCGGACGTTGCGGAAGCGCGGGTTCACGGTGTTCGTCCCTTCTCAGAGGTGGGCGGCGACAGCGGGCGTCATGGATGGAGGCAGGCCCAGGCGGGCGCGGACGGCGTCGGGGTCGGCGGCGAGACCGGTGGTGGCGCGGTGTTCCTCGGCCAGGGCCTGGGCACGGTCGACGAGAGCGGGCGGGAGGGTGACGGCCGGGGCAGGCGTCGGAGCGGGGACAGCCGCGACTGGTTCGGGGGTTGCGGGCGGCTCCGAATCGGAGTCCGGGCCCGTGACCAGGGCCGGAAGCGCGTCATGTTCGGGCGCGTCGACCGCAGCCGGAACGGGGGCCGGTTCGGTGTCCGCCGCGGGTGTCACCGTGCCTGTCGGCGCGTCCGGGGTGCGTGGTGTGTGGGCGAGCAGGGTTCCGCCGAAGAAGGCGACGGCGGGCCAGCCGGCCACCACGACGCGGAGCGACGCGGGAACGTCGTCCAGGTCGAGGAGCCCGGCGGTGGCGATGTTGGCCCCGAGGGATGCGGCCAGGGCGATCAGGAACCACAGCCGCGGTCCCCCGGCCGGTTGCCCGGCGCGCTGCTGTTCGCGCATCCGGCGCCAGGCGGCGACGAGCAGCAGGTCGACGGAGACGGGATAGGCCCATGCCTTCCAGCCGCCCTGTCCGGCCGCGTCGGCGAGGTCGTGAAGGTGCGAGAAGGACAGGGCACCCGCGATGACGGCTTGGACGATCACGGCGTCCACACGGGCCAACTGGGCGCGCATCGGCTCGGGTTCCTTCCTGTTCGAGGCATGGGAGGGGTAGGGATGCGGCGCGAGGCGGTCACGCCGACCGTGGGGAGGGTGGTGCGGCTACTCGGTCACCGGGCGGGCGGTAGGCACGCCGGCCGGGGTGAGCGCCTTGAAGGACTCGACGGCGACGCCGGGCCGGAAGGAGTCGAGGCGGGGCAGTTCCGGCACCAGGGCGGAGGTGTTGCGGCAGATGGCCGCTGCCTCGTCGAGGGACAGGTGCGGTGAGCGCGCGCGGGACCAGCCGCTGGAGGAGTCGCCGACGATCGCGACGCCGGGCCGTTCGGCCGGGATGGAGGTGGCGGCGAGGGCCGCTTCCGGAGAGATGTCGGCGAGCGCCATGTTCGCCGAGGACTCGTCATTGACCCGGTGGCAGATGCGGCCGGTGAGCTGGGCGCGGAGCATGGTCGCGCCCTTGCCGAGTTCGGAGCCGAAGCGCTGCCCGCACACTTCGAGGTAGATGCCGGCCGCGCGGCCGAGCTGGGCGATGCGGATCAGCTTGGTGACCATGGCGTCGCGTCGCTTCTCATCGTCGCGGCTCGCGGCGAGGAAGAGTTCGGCGACCTCGTCGACGACGACCACGACCGGCACCGGCCGTACCGTGTCCGGCAGCCCCCACACGTCCGAGGTGAGCACGGCGTCCGGGCCCGCAGCGGACGAGAGACCGATCAGGCGGAACCGTGCCTCCATCTCTTCCAGCAGGACGTCAAGGAGTTCGTTCGCCCGGTCCGGGGTATCGGCGAGCGCAGACAACCGGGGCGCGAACGGAGCCAGTTCGACGCCCCATTTGCAGTCGACGCCGACGAGCACGACCCGTTGCCGGGCCAGGCCGCACACCAGGTTCCGCAGGTAGACAGACTTGCCGGACTGCGTCGCTCCGAGGATGAGTTCATGCGGCACGGCGCGGAAGTCCCGTACGTGCCACCGTCCGTCATCCCGCAGCGCCAGCGGGAGGGTGAGCGGCCCGCGCTGCTTCCACCGCCGTGCGGGCTGCACGTCGGAGAGAACGTCCCAGCCGATCAGGCGCAGTTCGAGCCAGCCCGGCTTGGTGGGGCGGATGTGTACGGCGTGCGCGGCCCAGGCGTGGCGCAGCCGGTCGGCCGAGGCCATGAAGTCCTCGGGAGCCTGCCCGGTCGCCATGCGCAGCCGCATCACGAGCCCGGACCCGGTGGGCCACGGCAGCGACCGCCGAGGCGGGACGGGGGCGGCTTCCCTTCCGATCATCCGGGCCGTGGCCCGACGGACGGCCGAGGCCGGGACCGTCAGGCCGCACGCGTCCATCGTGGCCCGGTAGGTGGTGAACACGCGCAGCGCGACGAACGGGTAGCCGACCAACCACCAGAACGCGACCGGTGCGCGGCGGCGCAGGACCAGCAGGGCGGCGAGTGCCAGCAGGCACAGTGCCAGCGTCCAGACGGTGTCAGTCATGGCGTTCAGCCCTGCACCGGAGCCGGGGCGTTGACCATGACAGCGTCCGCCCGGTAGGCGATACCGTGACGCATCCGTCCGCCGAACTCGCTCTCCCACGGCCGGGCGATGAGGCCGGGCAGGATGACCGGAGCTCCCATCACCAGGCCTTCACCGATGCCCTTCTCGGGAACGGTGACCTTGATCATGTCCGAACCGCCCGCCGCGATGAACACCAGCTCCAGCACCATGAGCCGGTCGTTGGTCACCGGGTCGACGGCGATCTCACCGGTCTGACGGTCCTTCACCTTGACCTCGGGCAGCTTGGTGACGAGGAGCGTCGCGGCCGAGACGTCTACGGGGATGACACGCATTTCGTGAACCTCACTTGGTTGGCGATGCGTTCAGTCCGCACCGCTTGAGTTGGATACCCCCCTAGACAGCAGAGGGGCGACCCGCCCGAACTGTCTAGGGGGATTGACGACTACGTTAGACCGACGGACCGTCAACCGTCTAGGGGGATATACGAGAAGGTCGCACGGCCAGTGTCAGACCCCTGCACGATGATGCGTCCGGCACCGGTCGACTTCCTGGAGGAACGTGGTGGACACCGACTTGGTCCGGGACCTCGGGGTGCCGGACCGACGCGAAGCAGCGGCAGACGCCCTGGTCGCGCTCGGGAGCGGCGCAGTGGAGCAGCTGATACGGGCGCTGACAGCCGCAGATTCCCCCGTGCCCTGGCGGCCGATCACCGACGTCCTCCAGCGGATCGGGGACTCGGGCTTCGATGGATTGCTCCAGGCTCTCGTCTCCGCGTCCGATGAGCGCTCCCTCAAGCACATAGCCCTTGCGTTCTCTCACGTCGGTCCAGCCTTCCTGGAGCGCTACACCGCGGCCCTCTCCCATCCCGTGCCGCTGGTACGCCGCGAAGCGGTCCGCGGAATCCAGTACTGCGGCGAAGCCGGCCGGTCAGCCGTGGCCGCCCTGCTGCCGCTGCTCGGAGATCCGGACCAGGAAGTCGCCCGCCAGGCACAAGACACCCTGGTCTTCCAGGGACCGCACGTGATTCCACTGCTCCAGCGCATTCGGGAGGTGGGGCCGGGAGAACAGCGAGCGCGAGCGCTAACGGTGCTCGCCGCCCTGGGCGGGGAGCCCGCACTGTCCGCCGCCGACGTGGCCGCGATCGAACGACTCATACGCGTCAAGCTCCCGGACGACCGGCCCGAAGGAATGTGGGGGTGCTGGAATCACTGGATCGCCCTCCCGAGCGGCGACCAGACCGGCATCTTGCGCGCCCTCGGCGTGGTCGACCCAAGACCTGTGACCTTCGCCCTCGGCAACGACATCGTCGACGCCGACGGCCACGGCTGCGGCGACGACGAAGACCCCTACACCGGCTACGAACGGGTCTTCGTGACGCCCGAGCTGAACGGATGGACTCTCGTCCTCGGCGCCTGGTGCGACCCAAGCGGCGAGGAACGTCGCGATGACGTCCTGCGCCTGTGCACCGAACTCAGCGTCCGCTACGGGCGGGCGCATGCCTACTACTACGGAGGCCAGGGAGACGGCTCCGCCTGGCTCATCGCCGAACACGGCGTAGTGGTCCGGCGGTACTGCGAAACAGGCGTGGGAGAGGACGAGTTGCTCACCCTCGGCGAACCCGTGCCGTACGAGCGAGCACGTCGTACGGAACTGGGGCTGCAACCCGCCTGGGACCCGGCGCAGGAAAGCCAGGAGGACGAGGACGAGTGGCAGTGGGCCGCGCACGACCTCGCCGCCGACCTCGCCGACTCCTACGGCGTCAGCCCTCTCCACATCGGCCCCGACACACCGTCACGGGGAACCGGCGTCATCGCCTTGACCCCGTACGGCGTCACCCGCGGTGTACCAGCAGGGGCCTATCGCATCTGAGCGAGGACGAGAGCAGGGGCAGCGCCGGTTACTCCGACAGCACCCAGTGAAGAACAGTGGCATCGTCCTGCGCTTTGCCGCTCGGCCAGCGCCGACCATCAGGGTCGCCGGTCTCTGCTTCCCTCACACGGCGGATCAGTTCACCGGGCCCGGCAGAGCTGAGGACTGACAACGTCCCTTCCCAAGTAGCGATGTCAAAGGAGTCGACAAGGCGCGTCGCCCCGTCGCTCAGCAGCGTTACGGACGCCAGGTTCTCCAGCGGTACCACCCCGGTCAGGGCGTGTTCGGCCGCTTGCGCATCGGGCCCGGCGATCCAGAAGCCGCCCGACCGATTGCGGAGCCCCGTAAGGGCATCCCGGTACCGGGCCAGGGCGGCAGCATGTTCGGGTGAGCCCGTGAGCAGTTCGTCGACTGGACCGCGGAGCCGCTTGCCGACCTCGTCCAGGCGCTGGTCGGTGATGGCAGTCGTCTTCCCGTCCTCGTCGGCGAGGAGGAGCGTCGAATCACCGAGCACGACGTATTCCAGAGCTCCCGCGCCGACCCGGACGGCAACGACGGTACTGGTCGGGCTGGCCCGATAGGTCAGATCGCAGCTGTCCTCATGCAAGGACCGAACGACCCGGATGGAGTCGGCCAGGCAGTCGGCAAGCGGCCGGGCAGGTTGTGCGGTGATGGTGCTCAGCAGCAGCCCGCCCAGTGTCGAGGAGAACCAGGCGATGCCGTGCGTGCACCCGGTCTCCGCCCCGGCCACGCCGGCCCCGTCCAGGAGAACAGCCGCCCCGGCAGCCGCGGCGGCGAAGTCCTCGTTTTCCCGCCCTGGTTCAGCAGGCAGTGCGGCGAGGACGACGTTTCACGCCGTCGTCTCCTCGTCGTGCCGGTAGAGGGGAGTGAGCAGTTCGACGGACTGCGGTTCGCCGGTCTCGGGGTCGTATTGGACGCCGACCAGCGTGGAGAAGCAATGCTCTCCCACCTGGCCCCACAGCGTGCTCAGGTCGGAGGCGAGCAGCTGGACGACGCCGAGGGATCCTTCGTTGTGGATGCTGGCGATGGCGAGCACCGAGCCGTTGCCGTCCGGGCGGGGCAGCCGGCCGAGGTATCCGACGTCGTACGGACGGTTCGAGTCGGTGTCCTGTCCCGCGCGGTGCGCCGTGCCGGTACGACGGTCCACCAGCGTCCACGGCTCACCATCGGGGTGTTCCCAGCTGAGTACTGGGTCCTGGGCGTAGAGGTCGCTCATGTCCTGGGACATGCCCGGCCCGCAGACGACGACCAGGCCGTCACGGTTGAGGTCGACCTCACCACTCACCAACACATTGCCCGAGCTGACATCGAGCCCGTACGACTTGGCCAGCTCCTCCAAGCGCTTCCCGGAGTTCACGTCAGCCATAGCGACGACGGTGCGCTTCTTGTCGTCGTCCCACCGAAGCGGAGTCACGACCGTGACAGCACCCGCACCAAGGAACGCACCCTCCGGCGCCGGGCCGGTATGCCGGATCTGATGGATCCGCCCGCGGCTCAGGCCGGCCTTTTCGGCGATCTGCGCGTACGACAGCCCTTGCGAGTGGAGGTCCTGAACCACACGACGGCGGAGCCGGGCGAGTTCGGTCACCTCCTGCTGCGCGTCGGCCAACCGCGTCGTGACCTCACGCAGGAGCAGGTACGGATCATCGATCGCCATGATCCGCTGCAACTCGTCCGACATGACCACACCTCCTAGAAGTACCCAGGAGTCTAGGGCCCTAGACGGAATGGGCGGGAGTCGCCTGCCCGAATGAACACCGATCACATAGAAGCCGGCCCGCCGCCGAGGCACCCCCCCCGAGGGCTCACCCGCCACTGCCCACGAGGCGGCTACCGATCACCGCCGCGCATGAGCCCTTCACGAGCCGTTCCGCGCCAGCTCGGCCCAGACGCAGCGCGCGCCGGAGGGTCGGTCCTTCACTCCCCAGTCTTCGGCGCAGGCCGCAATCATCATCAGCCCGCGGCCATCCTCTTCCACGCCTCTGGCCACACTTCGAACCTGGGGTTCCTCGTCGCCACCCTGGTCGACGACTTCGACTCGGACCAGGTCGTCGCGGAAGTGGACGACTACGAGGAACCATCCGCGGTACCAGCCGCTCCGCGTATGCCGGACGGCATTGGCCGCCAGCTCCCCGACGACCAGGACGGCGTCATCGACGAGGTCTGAAGCCTCATCCTCGAGCAGGGCGGCGACGAAGTGACGGGCCTGCGCCACCTGCCAGGCCAAGCCGGGAAACATGCGGCACCAACTTTGGGACATGGGAACACTCCTCCTCGTCTAGGGGGCTAGACGACACAGCGAGCAGAGTATTCCCATGCGCGACCCATGAGCCAGGCATCTTGAGGAATTATTCCTCTAGCGGGTGGCGAAGTCTTCCATCTCCCGGAACTCCTGCATCACCCGGAGCAGGAGCTCACGCACCTCACGGCCGAAGATCGCAGCCTCTTCGAAGCGCCGGAAGGTCTCCTCGTACAGGGCGACCTCGTCGAGGTCGTCCGCGACCCGCTCACCACGGAAGGACTCGACGACGACCGCCCGCTGGTCGCACAAGGTGAACCCGTGACGAGGCATGACCGGCACCGCCCGACGCCAGGGGATCACTCCGAGGCGCACAGTGCTCAGACTCTCGACGGCCAGCAGCCGGTCGAACTGGGCAAGCATCAGCGAAGGATTCCCCGGCCACGTCCGCAACACGGCTTCCGTCAGCACGAACACCGATTCCCGCCCCGGCTCGTACAGAAGACTCTGCCGCTCGACACGGGCAGCGACAGCCCGACCGACCGCCTCAGGAGTCGAGTTCGGCGCACTCGCGAAAACGTGCCGGGCGTACTCAGCACTCTGAAGCATGGCCGGCAGGACAACGCACTGGAACGAGCGAACCAGCCGAGCAAACCGCACCGCCTGATCGAGGACTGCGCCAGCAGGAACCTCCTCATCGGACAACTCGATCGTGTCCGGTGCAGCTTCCACGGCGCCCAGGAGGTCGCGCACTTCACGAGAGGTCGACTCGTCGAGATCGAGAGCCAGCGACAACCGACCCAGTACGTCGAGGCTGGGAACCATGCGCCCGTTCTCCACCTTGGACACGGTCGGTTGCCCCACGCCGGCCCGCTGCGCCAACACGGCACCCGTCAGACCAGCCTCTGCACGAAGCCCTCGAAGACGCATCCCGAGCGCCTTCATCAGCTCCCGCCGTTCACTCCCCATACCCAGGGTTCTACACCACGGGGCAACGGTCTCCCGATGCGCCGAGGTCCATCCGTCCCGCAGTCCTCAGGAAGCGGCCTCTTCCGATCGCACCCAGGCCAGTTGCACGTCACTGAGCGGCGGGGAGAACCAGTCGGGGAACGCCATCATGAGGGGCTGAGGCCACATGTTCTCGGCCCCGTGCCGTTCGCAGTGCAGGGCGATGAGGTGCGCCCCTTCGCCACAGCCGTCATACCGGTAGAAGCGGTCATGCGGTTGGCAGAAGTACGAGAACACTGAGCAGTCGTCCTCATCCACCGGTTCGTAGAAGTCCGGATCACACACAATCTGTGTCACGGGCTCCTGCCGGTTGAAGCTGGGGATGGGTCTGGGATCACGCCACAACAGTCGAGATGGGAGCACGCGACCATCTTCCCTCCAGGCCCAGCGTTGCAACGCTGCTTGTCTTGATCGCCCAGGAAGACGCCAGCAGCTAGACCATGATTCAAACTTTCTCTACTGGTTCAAGGCCCGCGCACGGCGCGGGCGCGCGCCGCCTCTGCGGCGCGGCCTGCCTCCTGTCTGCGCCCCGGCTGGCCGCGCCCGGCGGCTGCGGGCATGAAGTGGGAGACACCCTCTCTGGCTGGGGCGGTCGGCTCCACGGCTTTAGGCAGCCACTTTGGGGCGAGCCTCGAAGATCATGGCCCCAACGTCGTGCTTTACGGGCAGGTCCACTGACTGCCCGACTCGCCATGAGCTTACGGGGCCATGATCACTCGCCCCAAAGCAGCTCCAGCCCAAAGCCGCTCCGCCGACCTTATCGTTGAACCTCAAGATTTCACTCGACTAAAACCTCAACCAGGACGATTCTCGAGAGTACCCCGGTAGAGCGTTACAAAGTCCTCGCTGAATTCGCTACCATCAATCGGCCCACTGAAGAATTTGGCCGACCATCGCTCAGCCTCCGGATGCCATTTAACGACATTGTAAGCCAGGCGGCCAGTACCCTTTCCAAGGGAAGCGCCACAGCCCACTGCGGTTATTTCTCGTAGAAATCTCCCATTCTCGAATATACCCTCTAGTCGATGCCTCGGAAGGTGCTTATGACCATGAAGAATTAGAGGCACATCTCGCTTCGCGCACCATTTGAGAAATTCCTCAGAATCGCGCATTTCTATATACTTCTCATTGCCCATAAACAACCCTTTCAAGCCCTTTTGTATCGGGCGCGCCTCCTGCGGCGAGTACGGGATTGGATGGTGGTGGACAAGCGCTATTCTTGAATACTCCGCAATTTGCGGACTTCTCTTATATTCGGTCAAAAGCTGCGTAGCCACTCTGCGGCGTTGATCAATTGAGACTTCCCCTCTAGCGAAATCCTGCCCTTCAGAGGAGTTAAACAACAGGAACACACAGCGCAGATCGTCATCTGCCAGCACGCCTGGATGGAAGGCGATCCTCGACAGGAACCGCGTGTCCTCCCCCAACTTGCCGAACTTCAGGCCATAAACACGCTGGTCGTGATTGCCTGGCACGAGGATTGGATCCTTAGGGCACGCGTTACTAAGCGCCCTATAGAAGCGATCAAATGCCCAAAAATCAACCTCTCTGGTCGAGTCAAATACGTCACCTGTGATCACTACGCGATCCATCGCGGGGAGAATATGACCGAGCCACGTCTCGAAATATGCTTCATGGTGTTGAGCCTCATCTGTGCCAAAGTGAAGATCGCTCAGGTGGAGGATTTGATTAGAGCGCACCCCATCCAGGGTGGAATTGTACTTATCCATTACGGCTGACAAGGCCTCTACTCCGTGATCAAACTCGCGCGATAGCTGAATGAAAAGTTCCTCGGCGTGGGCTGCCGGGACAAATGCCTCTCCCTTTCCTTTCGCCCAAAATAGAACGCCGGGCCAGATCTCTGGATTGTCGGCGATAGCCTTAATAGGCGGCAATGGGTCAAATATCTGCAGACTCTCGGAGTCGCCGATCGGGCTCGGCATGAGGACTATCGCGTTACTCCCGGAAGAGTATGCAGCATCTCGGAGCCATGAATACATTCGCACATTTCGCTCATCCAACCCCACAGGCAGTATGCAGAGATCGAATTCACTGAAGATATCACGCAACCCTGAGAGGGCATGCTCGACAGTCGCTCCATCAAGGGGCTGATAAGGTCCGGCCTGGAGTTCCAAGCCGTACCTTTCGCGAGACTCCATTGCAGTTTGCGAAACCCGATAAATCCAACTCGGGTCTGCGGATATAAGGTTACTCTCTGCATTCTGAAGGCTGCCGAGGAATCGCTGAACATCCTCGCCCGTTAGACGGGGAGGCTCCTCTGTCAGCCACCGCGATAGGTACGCCACGATGTTCGCATCGCGCAGTTCAAACCGATAGCCCATGGCACATCCCTGGGGGTTTGACTAAGTGTCCTCTACCTATCCAGCTTCACGCCACAGCACCTTGATCGCATCTCAGTAAGTACCCAGTCCGAGCCGCCTGCAGCGGCCGAGGCTCTCACGAGGACCAGACGATAGTGAAGCGCGCATATCTGGCTGCCGCCGTCAAACATGTATCAAAGTTGGAGGGGCAAGGGAGGGGCCTCGGAGCGCGCCACTGTGGGTCAGAAGACAAGTGCGTAATGAAGCGCGGGAATTGATTTGGAGTCGTACTCATCACGGCCGGCGCGCAACAACTCGCGGCCAGCTCGCCGCTTGGGCAACCTCGCAACGAGGCTCGGACAGTGCGCGGCCACCCCAGACAGTTACTCGTGGTTCGCAGGCGGCTGAAGCTCGTGCCACCGAAGCCTCCGCCGTCGGCTGGCCGGCCGGGCAGTGACCAACGCTGGGCCGTCTCTGGGCCGTCCGACACCGGCCAACGTCGACAACCGACGACAGCTAGCGCGCACATCAGCGCAGGTCAGCCCAACGCCCCACGTCAGCAGTCGACTTGGGCACCCATTGAAACCAGTTCTAGTTAGAGTAGTCCACGGCCAGGACGAGAATGATCCCTGACCAGCGGTTTCCCGCCCTCGCTCCTAGAGCGGTGGCTTCCTGGCAACCAGCGGCAGCGGCCAGCTAGCGCAGGCCACGAGTGCGCTGCCGTCCTCCGTGAGGAAGAGCAGGGTGAACCGTGTCCGATTGCCAGGATCGATCAGCGCTGAGCGCACAGGCAGGCCGTATTCCCTGATGAGCTGCACTGCTCGCTCCAGCCCAAGGGGTTCGAATCCGTGCATCCGCATGCGCTGAAGTCGACGACCGAAGACTCCGGCATGCGCACCAGTGGGTTGCACCCGCTCCTCCACCGAGTAGGGGGCGCCGCTGCGGAGGGCGGCCAGAGCTACCACGGACGCCTCATCATCACCGATCAACAGCGATTCCAACACATGCCGTTCCATGGTCACCCCGTTTGGATCGTGCGGGACAGCAGCCAGGTGCCGCAACCCTGGTAGCCGCCCCCGCACGGTAGCGTCCCACCGGGCCCGCCCAGCGGCCGGTATGACTCTGCTGACCGATCCCGCTAGAGCTACGGATCAGAAGGTTCTGACATCCACCGCTGACATCAACGACGCCGGACGGGGGCGTACACCGACAATCCTGTCCGGCCGTCGCGCCAGTCGACTACGACGTCCGAAGCGGGATTGAACCGAACTCCTAAAGCGGGTGTACGCGAGCGCGTAAGGCATCCCGGCATGTGGAGGCGCCATGTCATCATCGGGCGATGCTGACTGAGGAGGACGCGCGCCAACTGGTGCTTGCCGAGATCGACAACGTACGAGGCCACGTCGAGTACTCCCTCCAGATCCTGCGCGTAGAAGCCATGTCATTCGGGTGGATCTTCTACTGGGGGGGCAGCCGGGGATGACCAGAGTGGCCGGCGCCCTCGGCTTGGAGGCAACGGCCCCTTCCTGGTGGATCGTGACAACGAGCGGTTGATCCGAACTGCCACCAGCCGTCCCGTGGCCCGTCAAATCGCTGACTACGAACGCCGACTACGACGCGAAGCTCACGCCCGGAACGCGGCAGCGAAACGATCTGTACAGCAGCCATGAGTGTCTAACTGCGTGACAACGCCGACAACCAACCGCGGACGAGTACGGACGTCTGCGGACCATCAGCGCAGGTGAACAGCACACCGGCCCAAGGTAGAGCCCTCGCCCAAGTTGCTTCGGGACGAAGAGGTCCTCCCCCAAGGTCCCCACCGCCATGCTTCCGCCAGCACAGCTCGCTCTGGTCGACAGCTTGGCAGCGTGGCTGGGGTCGGTGGGGTGCAGCGAGGCATACGCGCGCCGAGGCGATCGGCTCACCCGCCATCGTGGCTGACTGTCGTCGGCTGAGGTTCGTGCCACAACCGTGCCAGATGCAGAGGTCAGCACGGTCAACACCGGTGCCCTGCGGTCAACGAGCCGCCCGCTTCCCCGGTCGGCGAAGTCGCAGCTCATGCCCGAGACCACCGAGCCTGTCTCATAAAACTGTGATTCCTCGACCACCCGCCGTACGCCAAGGCAGGCCACCAGCGCGCCGCCGGCTTCAGTGGGGGAAGATCATGAAGATCCCTGCCCCATCAGTAACTACTCATAGGGGCCGAGGAACCGTGAGCCGTTCAGGTGGATCAGGTGGTCAGGCGCGTCAGCCACCCAGGCTTCGGTCTCCCATGCGAGGTCGGCCAGCCACTTGCGCATCGTGGCGCGGTCCGGGAAGCAGTTCACGAACACCAGCCCTGCCTTGTCCGTTGCGAAGAGGGTCTTCAGGTGCTCACGCCGTCCGAAGTCGATGGGTCCGTGAGAAGTGACGGCTTCCATCAGGAAAAGCCAACCGCGCCGCTCGTCGTAGACCACGAGGTCCGGGTTCTTGCCGTGTTCGTCGAAGGTCAGTCCGAGGCGTGCGAGAACGTCGTCTTTACGGATGTCGTAGCGGTGATCCTTGGCATCCCCCAGGTAAAGCACCTGCCCGCCGGGAGCGAAGCGAGGGCAAAACTCCTCGACCATGTCCCGGATCAGGGGGTTCTGGCCACCAGGAGAGAGGCGGAACGGAGAACCATCGGGCAGCGTGACCGGGAGCATCTGCATCTCGCGAGTGGCCTTGTAAGCGGCCTGCTGGGTAGGAGCTTCGGCTATCCAGGCGTCGAGGGCGTCCTGGAACCCCGGGGTGCCGAAGAGACGCACTACGGACAGAGCAGCCGGAGCGATCCGGTAATTGTTCTTTGAGGAGTTGACCGCGCGCCCTTCGGGAGCATCGGAGTTGTGCTCAGCGAACCCCGCGTCGACGAACTGGTGGAGCGTCTGCTTGCGGAACGTCTCGCGCGAGTTCGGGGCGTACCCCTTGCCCCACTTGTCCGCAATGATGCCCATGACTTCCGTGACGCCGAGGCGCGGATTGGTTGCCACGTCCCACGGCTCGCCGGGCTCCAGGCCGAGCAGCACAAGGACTGTCAGGGCGGACCTGTCATTGGAGCGAACCTTGTCGAAGCCGAAGGCTTGCAGGAGGGCGCTAGCGTTGTCGACGGATGCTCGTAAAGGGCTGATCACTCTGCTGAGCCTACGACAGCTGGGAACAAGTCAGCTACGAGAGCGTCGAGCTTCGCCTGCTCCGGGAGCCATTCCGGCGCGTTCTGCGCCAAGCGCACCAGGTCGTCACGGGAGGGGAAGGGGAGCGTCTTGACGTCCCCGGCGTTGACCTGGGTGTGCCCGGAGAAGGTGCGGAAGATCGCGTCGAGCATCGAGGAGTTCAGCCAGAGCATCAGCCCGTGCGCGAGCTGAGGGTCGATAGGCCCCTTCTTCTCGTGCAGGTAGTTGGTCTTATTATCCAGGGCAACCGGGCCATCGTGCTTCCAGACGCCCGCGACCACGCGCCGCTTCTCCTCCTTCGCGGAGAAGCGTTTGATGACAACGTAGTGCCCCTCGGGCAGGAGTAGTTTGCTGGCGGCCTCGGTGGTGGGGGAGAAGCCTTGCGGCTTCTTCGCGGGGCGCTGTGGCCACTCGATCTCTCCGCCGCGCACATTCGCCTGGTAGACCATCGGCACGACACTGTCGGCACTGAGGTCTTCGGTCAAGTATTCGCGATTGCGGAAGTCGACGACCTTGCCCGTGCTGACGCCCAAGCCCAGGTCGGCCAAGGTGAATGAGACGGCCGGCGGCACGACCGCGGAGTCATCGAAGCGGACGAACCGCTCGCGGTCCCCGGGCAGGACCACGGCATCGAACGGGACGGTGCGGCGCAGCGGGGCGTCGTCGTGCGCAATCGACGCCGACAGGACGACCTGTGGTTGCTGGTCGCCCCGTGTGCCAACCACGATGACGTTTTCCTGGAGGACGCCGGTGTCGGCGAAGACCGTGTTGCGGCTCTCGAAAACGTGGAGGACGTCGAGGCTGGTGCGGTCGAGCATCCACTGACGAAAGGCGCGGTGGTAGGTGCCATTGGCCCAGGAGCGGGGCACGATGATCGAGATCTGGCCCCCAGGCGCGAGGGTGGCTGTGGCCCTGGCCCAGAAGGCCGTGTAGATGTTGCTGGCATCGACCAGGTGCTGCGCAATGACCGTACGGTGCAGGCTGCCTGCGGCGAGCTTTCCATAGGGCGGGTTAGCGACGACGAGGTCGAACGGCCCGTCGATGAATGCGTCGTCGTCGGTGAGGTAGTCGCCTTGCACGAGGTCGAACGTGGTGCCGTAGGTTGCCCTGCATTCCTCGAGCGTGGCCCGAAGGTACGGCATGACCTGCGGGTCAGTCTCCACAGCAACGACGTGAACGTCCAGCTCAGGGCGATCTTCGTGCAGTCGGGTCACCAGTGCGGCGGTCAGCGAGCCGACCCCGGCACCGGGATCCAGAACGCGCACAGTATGGCTCAGCGTCTCTAGGCGAGGCATCGAGGCGATCAGGTCGGCGGCTGGTGCAGGGGTAAAAAACTGCCCCAGGGCGGCCTGAGTCCGGGGGTCAAGGACACTGAGCGCTTCCACCCGTCGTGCCTCAGTGTTCTCGATCAGTTTCACGTCCGCGATCCTCTCACGGGGCACCCACGTGAAGTCATTAGTGGAGATAAATGCTAAATCCGCCGCCCGTGGCAACGTCGGGAGGCAGGTACTGAAGGGCGAGAGAGCCCAGGGCGCCCCGGGAGTGATATGTCATGCGCTGATCATCCACGAACCCACCGACAGCGCCCCTAGGCTGCCAGCGGGCACCCAGAAGCCGGTAGCCGGTTGCACGGCGCACGCCGGACCCCGGAACCCCCTAGCCTCCCAGGGTGGAGACTTAGCCTTGATCGAACTCCAGAGAGGTGCCCATTCAGTCGTGGACCATCCGTGGACTCGTCCCGTCTGATCTGCCTCGCGCAGTGCTATGACCTGCTGCGTTGCCCGACTCTCAAGGGGCCTCCGGAGCCGTGTGCGCAGGTTCGAATCCTGCCGGGGGCACCTTGGATTAGGTGCCCAAAGACCCCGCCACCAGCGCTTTCGCTGAGGACGGGGTCTTGGCGTATGTGCAGGAAGATGCCGCCGGAAGCAGCCGTTTGCCAGTGATCACGCAATGGCCACGTAATGATCTTGGTGGCCTTCCGTGCAGGTCCGCTGTCACAAAGGACGAGGCCATCGAGCCCCAGGCGACACACTGAGGCTCGATGCACAGGGTTGTCCCGTAAATGATCTCCGAGTTGTCGGAGGGGCGGTCGGCCTCCTTGAGGATCGGTCGTCTATCCGGCGAGGGTGAGGTTATGCAGCCGGGCAATGCCGAGCACGGCGTGGTGGACGCCATCTCCCTTGAGACGGCAGTCGCGCAGGATCTTCCAGCCCTTCATGTGGGCGAATACGTGCTCGCCGCGGGCGCGGACCTTGCGGTGGGAGGCGTTGTGCTCTTCCTTCCAGGCCGGCAGTTGGGCCTGGAAGGGCTTACAGCGGTGTGGGATGACCAGGCCGGTTCCCCTGTAACAGCCGTCCGCGATGGTGGTGGTCTCCCCTGGGCGTTGAAGACCACTGCTCGACGTCGCCGGTAGGTCTGCGTTGCCGAAGGCTTGCCGTCCAACCTCCGGCCGTGCGCATCGATGAGCTCATATACACGCACGATCTCTTGCAGCTTCCCCACCGGAAGCGACGCCTTTTCGATCCACCGCACCGCCGCAGAGATCTCCTCCGGCCGCTCCCGCTCCCGCTCCCTGCGCGGTATCGGCAGAACGTACGAGCGCAGCGCCCGCTGCAGCACCTCCGGAGCCGGCCGCCCCCGTCCAGGCTTGACCAGGACGGGAACGACTGTCGCCAGTGCGTCGGTCATGCTGTCCCGCTGCTTGGCTGACGCCTCCATCCACCGCGCGCATCCACGTACTTGAGCGCCAGGTCGAGGAACGACAGCGCCGCCCTTCCGCCCCGCAGTGAGTCCGGCAGACCGGTCACGGTGTCGAACGGTTCGCCCTTGTCAGCGGCACGCAGAAGCTTTGCGCGGAACCGGTCCGCCAGCGCCTTCGTCTTGTGCGACTCGTGGAACGGCTCACCATCCACGGACCACCGGACGAGATACGTCGGCTTCTTCGCGGAGCGATTGATGCTGAGCTTCCAGATGACGACCTTTTACGACTTCACGACGCCGCCCCCTCCGCCCGCTCCTCCAACCAGTCGTTGAACACGTCCCGCCGGACCCGCAGCTCACCGTTCGGCAACCGGATGCAGGCCGGCGCGAGACGCAGTTCCCGCCAGCGGTAGAAGGTGCGCCGGGAGATGCCGCCCAGTTCGTCGAGGACCTGCCGCACCTTGAGCAGCTCGGCCGCCTTCGTACGGGTCTCACGCGCCATGGGAGTTACGCCCCGCGTAGCGCCACCGGCCAACCGTGACCGTCGGATGGCCGGCCAGGCCGAGTGAGGTCTGTTGCTGCTCCGCCCGGTGGTCGGTGCGGGCCTGCCGAAGGGCGGTCAGCGTGGTCGAGTAGCGCCGGGGCTTGGTGGAGAAGTGACCGCCGTACCCGAGCATGTGCGCCCAGCGGCGGAGCCCCAGAGGCACCGCACGGGCTACTTCAGCTTGGCGTCCCCCCACGAGCCATAATAGTAACTTCCGGCTTCCTGACCTGCGTAGGTGATGATGAGCTTCATCCGCAATGCGTGAGTGACGTCAACTTTGACCTCCTGCGATTCTCCGAGGGGAATCCCCTTCCCATATTTTTTTGATCCGTCCACCACTACCTCGAAAGTCAGACTTCCTCCCGTCGGGGAATCGTCCCGTAGCCCCACTGTGGCCGAGAAAGTCCGCCACTGGCGACCAAGGTTGTATTCGGCAAAGCTCACAGGACCAGCAGCATTGGCGCTGAGCGTAACACTTCGGGCGAACCCTCTTCCGTTTATATCTGCTGCGCCGGCATCCACTCCGCCTGAAGAAGTCAACGTATCCAGATCTGTGAGGTATTGCCCCTGTGCGGCCGGGTCAGTGAACTCCGACTCGGTTGACGCCGAGGGTTCACTTTCAGTCACAGTAACAGTTGGTGCTATCGTGGTAATCGTGCGCGTGGCTTGGTCCGGACTGCTTTTCCCAGCTCCGCACGCAGCGACGGTGGCTAGCGCTAGAGATATCGCTACCCACGCTGCTACGGCACTGATCGGCCTGGTTGATGAACATCCCAGCTCGCACAGTTTCCTCATCAATTCCTCCGGTAAGTTCAGCCCATATCATGCTCACTTATGAGGAGGTTCGTAAGACGGAGAGGGCGGGGGGTCGTGATGTGTTCCGTAATCTGACCCATGAGTGTTCAGCGGCGAGCCATCAGGGGACTCCCCTGGCCCGTTTGAGCGAGGATACACAAGCGCTTCTCCTTTTCCCCATTGGAGCACCAAGGCCAACAGGGCGAATACTGCCGACATGAGAGAAAAGGCGAAACCCAGCCACAGCCCAGCTCCAGTACTCACTGTGGTCCCGCCCGTGAAGGATGTTGCGAGCCGACTGTATAGGTCTGCCAAGTCGGATACGTCTGCCACCTTCATGACGTAAATAACCAGAAGCGCCAAGGAAGCTACAAATGCAGCCTTTACGTAGCGCCGATCAGTCGTCACCATGGCTACTCCCAGTAGGACAATGGAGGCGAAAGTCGTGACAACGATCAGAGCCGGACCGGCAGACTGCAGGGAATCCCCGAAGGCATTCTCGCTGCCACTCCCGCTCGTGAGCCAAGGAGGGAAAAGCATGATGAAGCTCAGAAACGCGCAAATCGCGGCCGCAGCCAGCGGCCAATCACGCGACGCCTTCCAGTTCAGCGAATAGTGTGACCAGCTAGCAGAAGTTGTCATGCCTCCTCCTATGAGGCCCTAATCTGGAAAGAGTCGGGTCAAGAGCCTGGGACACAGGTGCGCATAGCCACCAGGGGGCTACAGGGGATCCGTCAGGCGCATGATTGAAGGATTGTTATTGTCGGCGTATTGGATGACGGCGACGGCGGGGTGTCCATCAGGCGGTGGACGGTAGGGATAGCATGCCCACACCTTCGAATCAAGCGCAGGAGGCACAATGACCTGCTCATTCTCAATCCCGAGATTACATTCGGCAGAATCCCAGTAGGGCTCTTCGGGGGTAGAGAAACGAGCAACTCCATCCCTGTCGATCATCCACATGTCGACAGGACCAACCGCTAGGTCACCGAAACGGTCAGAATTTGCTATCTTGCCCTCTAGGCGCGTGATGGAATCACTTGGGAGAGGGCGGAAGCCGGCCATGGAAAGTTTCACGGCCTGAGAATCATCAGGACGGCGCAGCTCTATTGCGGCAGGTGCAGCTGACGTATTCGAGGGGAGGGCGGGTGCGCAATGTGCTTGGCCAGGCTTGCTCTGTAGATTCACCTTAGGTAGGTCTGTAAATTCAAGCTGTGTCGGATGCAACGTTGCTGGAACCTCTCCGACGGCTGTCGGCACAACAACCTCTGCAGACCCATTCAGCAATCCGCATACAGCCATCCCTGGGGGAAGAAGAGTGTCATGTATGCCCGTTTGCTTCGGAAAGATCGCGTTAGACAAACGCACGTCATATGTGGGAGAGCCTTCCGCGACATGCACCTTTCCCGCGAGGTTGGCCATCTGCGCCAACCCTTTTGCGGAATCCGAATTATTGCGGATCCCCAGTTCCACCGTAAGGGTGTCCCAGCCGCGTCTGGATTTAGCCCTGTCTACGTTCAATAGCACGAGCGAGATGCCCTTTAGGTCCCCCTGCCGAGCTTTGGGTAGGCCGGGATCCACCTTTACGATTGACTCCGCATGATCGGCACCCAAGGGACGAGCGCCGCTCTCCGTGGTCGAGACAGCAAGAAGAATGGCGAAGGAGCACGTGACAAATATCCGCTTCTTCATCGATATTTCCTCGATCTCTGCCACCGCGCGAGGGTCTCGAAAACTAGCATCGCGCAATTACTCGCGGACCGTGGTACAGGAGCATCAACAAGGAGTAGCTTCTCGCGTGACGCTTCACTGGAAGTATTCCGCAAGTTCAATTGGATCACGAAGCTGACAACTGGGCAACTTGACGGCAGCAGGAGCGGAATATTTCGAGTTTCAACCGCCCGACTGTAAGTTGCGGTCTCCGTCGGCCTGTAAGGCGCCGTGATACCAGCCGCGTGCAAACCTACCGTGCTACGAGCCGAGGAGCTCGGGGAAGACTTAGTTACAGGTCCTCGTTACGTACCGCAATTGAGCCTTACGGAGGGCATATGGTCTTCGTGGTCGTCAAGTAAAAGTGGTCCTCAGCCACTCCCACTCCGCCGCCAGGGATTTGAGGCGGAGCCGCCCCCTTCATCGTGGTGACTGCGGCGGTCGTGTGCGTCCGGACGTGGGCAATCCGATACCGACACCGCGTACTAACAACGGCTAACACAAAGAGGTGGATCGGTCCTGGCTGCCGTGACTGGCGCGGGAGTTGAGCGTTCGGTCTGGTGTGGGGACGTCGCCGTGGATTGTGTCGGATGAGCTGTGGGATCGCCTGGAGCCGCTGTTACCGCAGCGTGAGCGGCGCTTTCGGTATCCCGGCCGCAAGCCGTTGCCGGACCGGGACGTGCTGTGCGGGATCTTGTATGTGCTGCATACCGGGATCCAGTGGGAGTACTTGCCGCAGGAGCTCGGTTTCGGCTCGGGCATGACGTGCTGGCGGCGGCTGCGGGACTGGAACGAGGCCGGCGTGTGGCAGCGGCTGCACGAGGTCCTGCTGGCCGAGCTGAATGCGGCTTCCCGGTTGGACTGGTCGAGGTGCGTGGTCGACTCCTCCCACGTCAGGGCGTTAAAAGGGGGATCCACACGGGCCCCTCGCCGGTCGACCGGGGCCGGGCCGGCTCGAAACACCATCTGATCACCGACGGGCACGGCACCCCGCTTGCGGTCCTGCTGACCGGGGGCAACCGCAACGACGTCACGCAGTTGCTGCCGCTGCTCGACGCGATCCCGCCGGTCCGCGGCCGGGTCGGACGTCCCCGCCGCAGGCCGGACTCGCTGTTCGCCGACCGAGGCTACGACCACGACATCTACCGCGACCAGGTCCGCGCCCGCGGCATCGTGCCCGCGATCGCCCGCCGCGGCACCCTGCACGGCACAGGACTGGGCACCTACCGCTGGGTCGTGGAGAGGAGCTTTGCGTGGCTGCACGGCTTCCGACGTCTGCGGATCCGATGGGAACGGCGAGCCGACATCCACGAAGCATTCCTCAAACTCGCCTGCTGCCTCATCACCCACCGACAACTCAGCTCATTGTGTTAGCCGTTGTAAGCCGTGGCGCGCGGAACACGGAAGGGGATGCCGACCGGGAAGTTGGGGGGCGGTGGACCCGTGCCAGGAGTTGGCCAGGTGGACCTCGGCGCGTTGCTCGCGGTGCGACATCGCGCGCCGCCGATAAAGCGGTGCAGTCCTGGGCCATGCTCCACCCGGGCCGGGAACGCATCCGAGGCGGTGCGGCTGGCGAGGTTGGGTGCGTCAAGCGCGTGTTGTGCGTCGCCGAGCACCGTGTTGCCGAACCCCGGGCCGTGCCGGAGAAGACCGCCAGTCAGGCCGCCCGAATGCGCAAAAGGCCAAAGCCGATCGTTGGGGCTCCTCGGTTCAGCAGATCGCTGACACGTGTGTCGGGCTGCCGGATGCGGATGGCAACGCTGTAGGGGCTTCGCGTCGGCGTCCACGACACACAGTTTTTGAGGGAAGCCGGGCTCAGGCTGTCACCCTCGCGACCGATGAACAAGTTTGAACACCAGGCCAGTTCATTACGCAACTGTCTTCGCTCCGTCCCTGCGCTGCACCGAGCCTCGTCTCGATCGAGAGACGCCAACAGCCAAACCATGATTCGAACTTCCTCCACTGGTTCAAGGCGGCTCGTCCGCTCCCCGCGCGCGGCACGGCAGTCAGCCGCCTGATGCCAGAGCAGGGGTACGTCGTGGCTGGGGCGGTCGGCTCCACGGACCGCACGCCAATCCTCGGGAAGTACACGAGTCCCGGAGGCCTGTCGACACCAAATTACCGACCCAGGCCCACGACAACGTGGCTAGTGTGACCAGGTGACAGAATTCAGGATCCTCGGTGACAACAAGGAATGGCAGAAAGACTTCGAGCAGCGGCTACGCGCTCGTTATACAGCGGCCGGACTCAGCGACGCCGCGGCGGAACGCAAGCTCGAAAATGTACGCGCCGATGTCGGCACCTGGACCATCGCCGAGATCACGGACGCCGGGACCCGAGTGGGATACGTCGCCGTGGTCGTGGCTGACGACGACGGCGCGCTCGCGGGCCGTATCGGCGACCTCCGGTTAGACGCGCTCCACGCTGGCCAGGGGCACGAGCAAGCCGCCCGAGACTGGGCTGAGGGATGGTGTGCGGAGCACGGCGCACGTCGGCTGGGCATACTCCTCACCGAGCCCGCCGGCGAGTTGTTCAACGGTTACGGCGTCCGTGGTCAGCTCAGGATGCGGCGCGTCAGTTCTCCGCCGGAACCACTCGGCGGCGTCACCGCACGGCCGATGACACCGACTGAATATCCCGAGTGGCTCGCCTCCGAGAAGGCCGCCTACGTCGGCGACATCGTCCGGGCGGGAGCTCTGAGCCCCGAGGCGGCCGTCCGCAAGTCCGATCGCGACTTCGCGAAACTGATTCCCGAGGGCCTGGCGACGCCCGACAACACGTTCTTGGTGCTCGAAACGGCTGGCGAGCAGATCGGCACCGGCTGGCTGAAGCACGGGAACCTACCAGGGGTCACCTACGGCTACTCACTGCACATCCAGGAACAGCACCGCGGCAAAGGGTACGGGCGGGCCGCGATGGCGGCCGGCGAACGGGCAACGCTCGCCGCCGGTGACTCGGCACTGATGTTCACCGTGTGGGGCGGCAATGAGGTGGCGATGAACCTTTACACGAGCGCTGGCTACCAAGTCGTAGAAGAAAGCCGTTCCATTGACCTCCCCCGCTCTGCGGCCTGACGCGAATCACCACAACTGGGTGCTTTGTGGCATCGGCACGAGCCGGCCGTCACGGGTCGCTCTGGCCGACGCACTCCGGATAGCGTGGCCGAGGCCGGTGGGGGTGCAGCGAGGCGCACGCGCGCCTGATCCGTTGACGGTAAGTCCTCGTTCCCCGCCGTGCGGGGAGGGTGCCCGTGGGACTGATCGGGTGGAAGGTCAGGTGTTCCAGGCGCCCTGGCGGGTGGCGGTGTCGGCGTACTCGGAGAAGTCCCGGGGAGCACGGCCCAGCGCCCGCTGGACGCCGTCGCTGAGCGAGGCGAGGCCGCCGGAGCGGACGTACTCGTACAGGTTGACCGACAACTGCACCCACTCCTCGGGCACACCCTGCGCACGCTGCTCGTCCCCGTAGGTCTCCGGCGTCAGCGACACGTAACGGATCTCGCGGCCGGTGGCTCGGGCGATCTCCGCGACCGCCTCCCCGAAGGTCATCAGCCGGGGCCCGCTGAGCTCGTAGTGCCACCCGGCGTGCCCGGCTTCCGTGAGGGCGGCGACCGCCACTTCGGCGATGTCCTCGGCGTCGACGAACGCCTCCTTGCCGTCCCCGGCCGGCAGCCGTACCTCGCCGCTCAGGACGGGGTCGTGGAGGAAGTCCTCGCTGAAGTTCTGGAAGAACCACCGCGGCCGTAGCACGGTCCAGTCCAGGCCCGCGTGCTCGAGCGCCCGCTCCGCGGCGAGGACGTGCTCCTCGTCCAGCCCGCCCTCGGGCACGGACAGCAGCACCGCTCGACGGGCGCCGGTCGCCGCCGCCTGCCCGGCGAAGGCGGCGATGTCCTCGGCGGCCCGCGGGCTGCCGAGGTCGGGCACCACCAGGTACACCCCCGTCACGCCCTCCAGCGCGGGCTCCCAGGTGGAGCGGTCCGCCCAGTCGAAGGACTGCGTACCGGACCGGGACACCGCGCGGACCGTCACGCCCCGCTCCTGGAGCAGCCGCGCCACCCGGCGGCCGGTCTTGCCCGTGGCCCCTGTCACCAGGATCGTCTCGTCGCTCATGACATCGTCGTTCATGGCCTCGACTGAATCAGTCGCCATCGGTCCGATCCATGCCGTGTGGACTCACCTCCATATGCGTTCGTCCACGCATGCGTTCCTCTACGCTGACCGGCATGGGTCCCAGGGGGCTGACCAGCACGGATCCGCTGACGGACCTCCTGAACGGGGTACGGACCAGTGGCGCGGTCTTCAACCAGTCCTCCCTGACCGGCTCCTGGGCAGCACGCTTCGAGGACGGCTCGACGCTGGCCCTCGCGGTCCTCGTTCGCGGTTCCGCCTGGATCACTCCCCAGGGCGGCGACCCGGTGCGGATCGGCTCCGGGGACGTCGCGGTGCTGTGCGGCGGCGCACCGTATGTGATCGCGGACGACCCGGACACCGAACCGGACGTGGTGATCCTTCCCGGTGGCCGCTGCACGACCCCGGAGGGCGAGGAACTGGTCGGCCCCCGAGTTCCGGATGCCGGCGTCCGGGACACGGAAGGTCCGGACGGCACACTCCTCCTGAACGGCCTGTACACCGTGGACAGCGGCACCCCGGGCCGACTGCTCGCCGCGCTGCCACCCCTGGCTGTCATCGAGGCTGACGTGGGTGTCTGTCCGGTCAGTGCGGCGATCTTCGAGGAGATCACCCGCGAGGAGCCCGGTCAGCAGATCCTGCTCGACCGGGCTCTGGACCTGATGCTCATCACCGCCCTGCGCGCCTGGTTCACCCGCCCCGGCGCCCAGGTCCCCGCCTGGTACCGGGCCTACAGTGATCCCGTGGTCGGCCCCGCCCTGCGCATGCTGCAAGCCGACCCCGCCCACCCGTGGACCCTGCCGGCCCTGGCGGCGAAGACCGGCGTGTCCCGGGCGAACCTGGCCCGGCGCTTCTCCGCCCTCGTCGGACAGCCGCCGATGACCTACCTACGGGAACGACGCCTCGCCCTGGCCGCCGACCTGCTGCGCGAGCCCGATGCCACGCTCGCCGTGGTGGCGGACCGCGTCGGATTCGCCAACGCGTTCGCCTTCAGCGCCGCGTTCAAGCGGGAACACGGCATCAGCCCGAGCGAGTACCGCGTGCGCGAGACGCGAGCGGCGACCTGACGTCCGACTCAGGCGACCGGCTCAAGCGACCGGCTCAGGCGTCCGTAGCACGTCGGGCGGGCGGGTCCCCGTCGGCCTTGGGGTTCGGCCTTGGGGTTCGGCCTTGGGGTTCGGCCTTGGGACTTCATGGCCAGAACACCCGGAACTCAGCCTCCCTTGTGGGGTGTTGGTGCCTGGTCCCGTAGGTGCCCGGGGGATGCGCCGCACGCTCGCGCACTCTCTTGATCGGAGTCGCCCTGATCACCGCAGGGAACGGGATCTCGGAATCCACGTCGATCTGCCTGGCCTGCGTACTCGAGGTGGCCGGGCTGGTCGCCGCCTCTGCGCTCGCGGCGCCTCCTGACCCACACACCGCCCCGCGCCCCGCCCCGCGCCCCGCCCCGCACACCGCCGCGCACCCTCTGTGATGCGGAAGCCGGCGGGTTTACTCGTCCGGCTTCCGGTTAGTTGTTGGCAGTGCTTGGTAAGGAGGTACGCCCCCGGCCGGCCGGGGAGCGCCCGCCGGGTTCACTGTCGTCCGTTGCTCGGACTCACCCCGGATTGGAGCCCTTGGTATGAGCCAGCTGTCCCGGCACCCTGCCGAAGGAGGCTCGGCGGCCGATGTGTCCGGCTCCGGGTCCGGACAGGGAGAGGGAAGCGGACTGCTGTGGCGGCAGGAAGATCTTGATCTGCGTAACCGTCTGTACGGCCGCGCCGGAGTCGCCCGTGCGGAAGGGGTGTTGCTCGACCGCTACGGCCTCGGCTCCACCGACGAGGCGTTCGCGCTGATGAAGGGCGCCTCCCAGCAGTTCAACATCAAGCTCTCCACACTCGCCGACGCCGTCGTACGCACACCGGCGCCCGATGCCGACGCCGAGCTGTGGTTCCCCGGCCGGGCGCGGCGCGGCCCGCCCGCGCTTCCCGGGCTCCCGGTGGAGCGCGGCAACGCCACCAGCCAGGGCGCTGTGATCACGGCGACCCTCCAGCGGGTGCTGTCGATCACCCAGACGCCGATGGGCAATGTCCAGCTGAGCGAGCGAGGCCGGCTCCGCCTGGCTCGGCACACCGGCCTGAACAGGTACTTCAGCGACTTCTTCGCCTTCGTCGACTCGTCGACCACCTCCTGCGCGCAGGCGGCCGGCCAGCGTCGGCAGGTCACCGTGCAGGACGTGGAGTCGGCGCCGGTGTTCGACGAGGCCTCCCGCCACGCCATCCTCCAGACGGGCAGTCGGGCCGCGCACAGCGTTCCGCTGATGAACCGGCAGGGCGTGCCGCTGGGCATGGTGTCCTCCCATCACGAGCGGCCGCTGACCGGTTTCACCCAGGCCGAGCTGGCCGCGCTCCGGCAGACCGGCAACGACGTCGGCCGGTGGCTGGCCTGGCACTGGAACACCGTCGTGCTGGACGCCCTGGAACATCTCCATGCCGCGGCCTTGCGGGGCCCGCACGAGTGAACCCGGCCCGCCCGGTCAGCCCTGTCGGCCCGTTCGGCGTGGGCCGGTGGTGCTGTGGCGGACGCACAGATCGACGGGGACGACCGTGAGCGGGCTTCCGGGGGTCGACGGGCTGTCGATGCGGTTCAGCAGGATGCGCAGGGAGATCGTGCCGATGTCCGTGAAGTCCGTACGGATCGTGGTCAGCGGCGGGAGGAAATGGGCGGCCTCGGGGATGTCGTCGTAGCCGACGACGCTGACGTCCTCCGGGACCCGGCGGCCCGCCTCGTACAGGGCGCGCAGGACGCCGAGGGCCATCTGGTCGTTCGACACGAAGATCGCGGTGACGGACGGATCCATCGCCAGTTCGCGGCCGAGGTCGTAGCCGGAGTCGGCGCTCCAGTCGCCGATGAGGGGGGTGTGCACCTCGGCTCCGGCCGCCTCGAGGGTGGCGCGCCAGCTCTCGGCCCGGCGGTCCGCCGAGGTCCAGCCCGTCGGGCCCGCGAGGTGGTGGACCGTGGGGTGGCCGAGGGAGAGCAGATGCCGCGTGGCCTTGCGGGCGCCGGTGGTGGCGTCCGAGGTGACCATGGGGGTGCCGTCGCCCAGCTCGTTGTCCATGACGACCAGCGGGGTGTCCAGGTGGGCCTCGGCCAGGGCCCGGGCCACCCGCACCTGGGGCGCGATCGCGATCACTCCGTCCGCGCCCTCCGCCGACAGCCGGTCCGCGGCCCGCACCACCGTGTCCCGGTCCGCGGTGTCCAGCGCGATCGAGCTCACCAGGTAACCGGCCTCCTGCGCCGCCGTGTTGATCGCGGTCAGGGTCGAGGCGGGGCCGTAGCGGGCCGCGTCGAAGGAGATCACGCCGAGCATCCGGGTGCGGCCGCTGGCCAGCGAGCGGGCGCTGCTGCTGGGGCGGTAGCCGAGCGTGCGCATGGCCGCCCGGACCGCCTCCCGGGTCTCGGCGCGGACGGCCGGGTGGTCGTTGAGGACCCGGGAGACCGTCTGCTTGGAGACTCCGGCCAGTTTGGCGACGTCGTCCATGACCGGACGTGAGCCCGCGAAGTTGCGTCTGCTGCGTCCCCTGGACGCCGGGCCCGCCGGGCCGTCGGCGGCGCTTCGGGTCATGGTGGGGGCTTCTTCCTCGGGACTGGTCCGGGGCCGGTCGCGCTGGGCCGCCCGGCGGACCCACAGGATAGGCCGGGCGGACGAGGAAGCGGGGGTCAGGTCGTGCCGAGCGTCCAGGTGCGGGTCGTGATCCGTTCGGCGTGCCGTACCTCGGCGATGCCGGCCGGCGGGGTGACGGGGAGGTGGACCGCCGCGTCGGCGGCGAGCGGCAGGATTCTCAGGGTGAGCGGCTCACCGGGCGGGAGTCGGTCGAGCGCGATGTCCCACGGGCGGCCCGTGAAGAACTGGTCGGCGACGAGTGTGTCCCCCACGTAGGCGCGGGCCACGTCGCCGGTCCAGTGCAGGCGCAGCAGGTCGGAGCCGGGCGGGGTGGGGGTGTCGGCGCGGGTCGCCGGTACGTCGACGCGGTAGACCGCCGCCTTCGTGTCGTAGTGCTCGTCGGCGGGGGCGCTCGCCCGGCCCAGTACGCCCGTCTCCGGGGTCGGTGCCGGGCCCGCCGGGCGGAGCGCGGTGAGGGTGGGGGCGAGGGCGGTGGGCGCGTCCTCGTCGGGGACGAGTGTGTAGCGGGTCAGGGCGCCGTCCTGGCTCTCCTTCACGGTGGCACCGGGTGTCGTCGGCGGGCGGTGCGGGGCCGGGAGGACGGAGAGGGAGACCGTCGGGACGGGGGGACGGGGTCGCGCGCCGACCACGCCGACCGCGATGTCCGCGATGTCCGCGATGTCCGCGCCGTTCTCGTCGACCTCGTCGTCCTCGTCGTCCTCGTCGTCCTCGTCGTCCGAGGTGCGGGGGTGGATGCGTACCTCGCCGGTCGTCGCGTCGAAGACCACGCCCTCGGCGCACAGGACGAGCCGCCGCGCGCCCCAGGCCTCGCCCCGGTAGGCGGTGCGGGCGGTGGTGGCGTCCAGGACGAGGAGGGCGACCCGGTCGCCGGCCGGGGTCTCCGTCTCGACCAGGGCGTCCGTGCCGGGGCGCAGGCCGGTGATCAGGATGCGGTCGTCGTCGGTCACGGCCGAGACGTCCACGCCGGGCGGGGTGGCGAGGGACGCCACCGTCCGTGCGTCCAGGGCCAGTTCGGGCTCGATGCCGTCCGTCGCCGCGAGGACCAGGACCGTACGGCCGTCGTCGTCCACGATCGTGCAGACCGGCTGGGCAGTGGCCCAGTCCAGGCGCAGGCCCGCCACGTCCAGCCGCAGCGGCCAGCAGAAGTAGGCGCCCGCGGGGACGGTGACGGGGACGCTGGGGAGGGTGAGGGGCGGGGCCTCGGGGAAGCCGATCGTGAAGCTCGTGTCCGGGTGGTCCGGGAGTGGCTCGTGCGGCTGGTGGTTGGTGACGAAGAGGAAGCCCGCGGCGCGCCCGTCGCCGCGGACCGCCCAGCGCAGGGTGTCGCGGTCGTGCTGGCCTCGCGGACGGCCGTCCGGCAGCACCGACCGCATGGGGGCGATCACCTCGCCGAAGTCCGCCAACAGCAGGTGCTGGAGCCGGAGTTCGTCGTAGGAGGGGCGGTACTGGCCGTACTCGCCGAGGGGGGCCTGGAAGTCGTACGTGAGGACCGGGAGGTCGTTGGGATAGGCGGTGGCGTGGGACTCCTGGAGGGTCGTCCGCTCCCCCGTCGGGTTGGTGCCGCCGTGGAACATGTAGTAGCCCTGCCAGACCGAGCCGCAGCCGATCTTCGTCAGGCCGAGGGCGCCGATGTCGGCGGCGTCGACGCGCGGGCGGCGGTGGTAGGCGACGGCCATGCCGCCGCCCAACTCGCAGGTGGCCCAGGGGAACCTGTCCGCGTAGGTGTCGGGATCCGTGCCGCGTACGGTCGTCGGGCGCAGGTCGGCGCCGATGCCCTCGTCGTCGCGCTGGTGGGTGAAGAAGAAGTGCTTGCGGCAGGTGTCGGGCCAGCCGCCGTCGGCCTCGGTCCAGAAGGCCTCGGGGTAGCCGCCGTAGAGGGGGAGCAGTTCGTCGTCGGGGAGGTGGACTCCGCCCCATGCCGTCGAGGTCCACAGGGGGGCGCTGAGGCCGGCCTCCTGGGCCATGCGCTTCAGGGTGCGGAGGTGGCCGGGCTGGTCGTAGAGCTCGTTCTCGATCTGGATCGCGACGATCGGGCCGCCGTGCGCGCGGTCCAGGCCGTCCAGTTGCGCCGCGATCGCCTCCCACCAGGGACGGACGGCGGCGAGGTACGCCGGGTCGTCGGTGCGGGGGGCCGTGGTGCGGGCGAGTACCCAGTCGGGGAGGCCGCCGCCCCGGACCTCCGCGTGCGACCAGGGGCCGATGCGCGGGATGAAGTCCAGGCCGTGGCGGGCGCAGAGCCGGGCGAAGCGGCGCAGATCGCGGTCGCCGTCGAAGCGGACGCGGCCCTCGGTCTCCTCGTGGTGGATCCAGATGACGTACGAGGCGACGACCGTGACCCCGCCCGCCTTCATCTTCAGCAGCTCCTCCTCCCACTCCCGGGCCGGGTACCGGGAGTAGTGGAACTCCCCCGAGACCGGGAACCAGGGGCGGCCGCCCCGGGTCAGCCAGCGGCTGGTCACCTCGATGGGGTCGGGGGCGGTGGGGGCGTCGGCGAAGGGGAGGTGGCCTCGGAGCGAGGGTGCGGAGGGAGGCTGAATGCTCACCCGGTGCCGCATCAGGACTGCTCCGGGCCGAGGTCGGGGGTGTCGGTGAGCTGGGCGTCGAGGGTGGTGGTGCCGTGCAGTTCGAGGACGACCAGCTCGTTGACGCCCGGGCGCAGGGCGGGGGCCGGGACGTAGAGGGTGCGCTGCGGGCCGCGGCTCCAGTAGCGGCCCAGGTGGAACCCGTTGACCCAGGCCTGGCCCTTCGTCCAGCCGGGGAGGGCGAGGAAGGTGTCGGCGGGGGTCCGCACCTCGAACGTGCCGCGGTGCAGCGCGGGTTCGGCGCAGGTGGGGGTCTCGGCCGGGGCGAAGGCGGCGGTGACCGGTACGTCGTCCAGGGGCAGTGCGTGGGAGTCCCAGCCGTGCAGGGGTGTGCCGTCGAGCGTGACCGGGCCCAGCAGGCCCTTGGGGACGCCGATGCGGGGGCCGTAGTTGACCCGGCCCATGTTCTCCACGAGCACCTCGAGTACGGCGTCGGGGCGGGGGACGTGGACGGGCAGGGTCTCGTCGTAGCGCTCGCGTTCGAGGACGCCCGCGGGGGCGCCGTCCAGGAAGACCTGGGCGCGGTCCCCCACTCCGCCGGCGAAGTGCAGGAGGCCGGCCCCGGGGGTGGGGACGGTGGTCCGGTACAGGGTGTACCCGGAGCGTTGGTTCAGCTCGTCGGCGGAGCGGGGGTCCGTGGCGTGCACGGGGCGGTCGGCGAGGGGGAGGAGCGGGGCGCGGTCCGTCAACCGGACGGTGGTCGGGGGGAGTTTGGGCGACGGGGCGGGCACCGGCTCGTCCGGGACCGGGGCGTGGCGGGCGATGACCTCGCGGAAGGCGTGGTACTTCGGGCCCGGGTCGCCGCTCTCGGTGAGCGGGGCGTCGTAGTCGTAGGAGGTGATGGTCGGCACGTAGGCGTGGTGGTGGTTGGCGCCGTTGGTGTAACCGAAGTTGGTGCCGCCGTGGAACATGTAGATGTTGACGGAGGCGCCCGCCGAGAGGAGCCGGTCGAGGTCGGCGGCGGCGTCCTCGGCGTCCCTTCCGTGGTGCGGACCGCCCCAGTGGTCGAACCAGCCGATCCAGAACTCCCCGCACATCAGGGGGCCTTCGGGCTGTGCCTCACGGAGCCGCTGGAGGGACTGGTCCACGCGGCTGCCGAACGTGCCGGTGGCGAGGACACCGGGCAGAACGCCGTTCTTGAGGTGATCGCCGTCGGTCTGGTCGCAGGTGAAGAGGAGCTCCTCGACGCCGCGTGAGCGGAGGGAGAGCTCGAGGTGCTCGAGGTAGGCGATGTCGTCGCCGTAGGCCCCGTACTCGTTCTCCACCTGTACGGCGATGACCGGGCCGCCCGACGCCGCCATGTGCGGCAGGAGCGGCGGGAGGAGGAGGTCCAGGTAGCGGTCCACGATGTCCGTGAAGCGGGGGTCGCTGGTGCGCAGGCGGATGTCGGGGTCGGTGGTGAGCCAGTGCGGCAGACCGCCGCCGTCCCACTCGGCGCAGATGAAGGGGCCGGGACGGAGGAGGACGTGCAGTCCCTCCGCGGCGGCCAGCCGCAGGAAGCGGGGCAGGTCGAGGAGTCCGTCGAGGACGAGGGTGCCCGGTTCGGGCTGGTGGAGGTTCCACGGGATGTACGTCTCGACGGTGTTCAGGCCCATGAGGCGAGCCTTGCGCAGCCGGTCGGCCCACTGGTCGGGGTGGACGCGGAAGTAGTGCAGAGCGCCGGAGAGGATGCGGAACGGCTCGCCGTGGAGGAGGAAACCGTCGGAGGTCGTGGTCAGGGCTGGCATGCGGGTCCCTTCGTCGGGGCGGACGTGCGGGTGCGTTCTCGTGCTCGTCTTCGTGCTGGTGCTGGTGCTGGTGCTGGTGCCCGTACTCGTGCTTCGGGGGGCCTTCTCGTCGGGGCGGACGTGCGGGTGCGTGCTTGTGCCTCGGGATGCCTGCCGGTCGGCGATGGGCTCGGCCGCACCATCCGGGGCCACCGGTGCTGCGAGGCGGCCGGGGGCGGCGGGGCGGTCACCGCGCGGGCTTCGGGTGGGTCGCTCGGGTCAGCCAGAGGGTGGCCGCGAGGCAGACGGCGGAGACCGCGGCGAGGAGGAGCGGGACCGCTCGGACGCCGGACCACTCGATGACCTTGCCGAGTGCCGGGCCCGCCGCGACGCCGCCCATCATGGACGCGGCGATGACGACCGCGCCGGCCCGGCGTGCGTGCGGGGCGGCCCGGTGCAGCCAGGGCAGCCCGGTGGGGAAGATCGGCGCGATGAAGAGGCCCACGCCCGCGTAGGCGAAGGGCGCCAGGTCCGGTACGGCCGCCAGCAGGAGACAGACGGTCATGCCCGCGCAGGAGACCGTGATGATGGTCTGGGCGGAGAAACGCAACGCGATCGGGGCCACCAGGAAACGGCCGACGGTCATCATCAGCCAGTACACGGAGGTCGCGGTGGCCGCGACGCCGGCGCCGTGCCCGACGGTCTCCAGGTGCGTGGGTTCCCAGCCGCCGACACCCGCCTCGATGCCGACGTGCAGGACGTAGAGGGTGACGAACACGGCGAGGACGGACCGCAGGGCGCGGTCGGCCGGCGTGGACGCCTCGGTGGACGCGGGGTGCTGTGCGGGCTGCGGCAGCCGCGGAGGGCTGTCGCGTACGCCGCGCAGACAGAACAGCAGGGGCAGGTTGGCGAGCGCGAAGACCAGGAAGACGACGGGGTAGTGCTCGGCGCCCACCACCCCGATCAGGACCGGGCCGAGGATCGCGCCGATGCCGAAGTGGGCGTTGAGGATGTTGAGCATCGCGGTGGAACGGTGGCCGAAGCCGACCGCGAAGAGTTGGTTGAGGCCGTAGTCGATACCGCCGAAGCCGAACCCGGCGAGGAGCGCCGCGGTGAGGGCGAGAGGCCAGTTCGGCGCGACCGCGAAGCCCGCCGAGCCGACGGCCATCAGCAGATACGAGGCGGCCAGGATCCGCCGGTTGCCGGTACGGCCGTACAGCCGGTCGAAGAGGAGGACCCCGGCGACCCCTCCGACGAAGTGCGCGCTGAGCCCCAGCCCCGCGACGGAGGGCGAGAGCCCGAACTCCTCGCGCAGGGCCGGGATCGCGGGGCCGTAGAACGCCTGGAGAGCGCCGATGAGCATGAAGCCGACGCAGGAGGCGACCACGGCGGACGTGGTGAAGACGGGGACGGGGGCGGTGCTGGTACTGGTGCTGGTACTGGCGCCGACAGTCGTGCCGTTAGTCGTGCCGACGTCGGTGTCCGGCGTGGGTGCGCCGGCCGGGGTGCGCTGCGCCGTGGGGTGGTCGGTCACGCGGACTCCAGAAGGCGGACGGCGCCCACCTCTTCGTGGGCGTGCGGGTGATGCTCCGACGGACAACGATGTTACCGGTAACATCCAGAGCGTCAAGATGCCGGTGCCGTACGGACGGGAACGGGGACGGACTGTGCCGCACCCTGCCGCACCGCACCGCACCACGCCGACGGGTGTCGTCTCGGGTACGGCTTGGTTGCGACAAGGCCTAGTCGCCTCAGGGGAGTTGAGGGGACGGGCAGCATGCGACGTATGAGCCGAGACCGGTACGTCGATTTCCTGCGGGCGTGGGCGATTCTGCTCGTCGTGCTGGGGCACTGGCTGATCACCGGGCTGATCCGGCATCCGGACGGCGAGATCACCGCCCCGGAACTGCTGGCGACCGTGCCCTGGACGCAGTGGCTGACCCTGGGCTTCCAGATCATGCCGTTGTTCTTCCTCGCCGGTGGGCATGCCGCCGGAGGCTCCTGGGCGCGGGCTCGGGCCGCCGGCGGGAGCGCCGCGGGATGGGTGGGGCAGCGCGCCGTGCGGCTGCTGCTGCCCACGGCCGTGTACAGCGGCCTCGTGCTGCTGGCCGTCGGAGTGTGCTCCGCGCTCGGCGTGGACCGCGCCACCCTCGCGCTGGTGGGGTGGGCGATGGCCATGCAGTTCTGGTTCCTGCCGGTGTATCTGCTGCTCAGCGCCCTGACGCCGGTGCTGTACTCCCTTCATGAACGGTGGGGCGTGCGCATCCCTGTGGGCATGGGCGTGGTGGGGCTCGGTGTCGGCGCGCTCGTGGCGGCGGGCGACGCGTCCTCGCGCGGCTCGGCCGTCGAGGCGATCGGGGCGCTCAACTACCTGCTCGTATGGGGTGTCGTCTACCAGCTCGGATTCTGCTGGCGGGACGGACTGCTGGGCGGTGACGGAGGGACTGCGCCGCGAGCGCACGGCCGGGCGGTGGCCATGGCGGTGGGAGGCGTGTCGGGGTTCGCGCTGCTCGTCGGGCCCGGGCCGTTTCCCGTCAGTCTGATCCTGGTGAGCGGGGAGGAACTGAGCAACACCGATCCCCCGTCGGCGGCCATGCTGGCGTGGAGTCTGGGTCAGGTCGGGGTGGCGCTGCTGGTCGCACCGGTCGTGCGACGGGTGCTGGAGCGGGCCCGGGTGCGGCGGGCGGTGCGGGTGCTGGGGGCCGGCAGCATGGCGCTCTACCTCTGGCACATGCTGCCGGTGCTGATCGTCGCCGCCGCCTTCTACCTGACGGGGCTCGCCCCCGAACCCCGCTACGGCTCGGCCGGCTGGTGGGCACTACGGGTGCCGTGGCTGCTGGTGCTGGGGAGTTTCCTGGTGGGGGTGGTGTGGGCGTTGCGGCCACTGGAGCGGGCGTTGGTCTCCGTGGACGTACGTGTGCGGCCCGGCGCGCGGATCCGGGGGGCGGCGGCCTGGCGGATATGGGCCGGGCTCGGCGTGAGCGTCTGGGCGCTGACGTATTTCGCGGGGCACGGGTTCGCGTACGGCGGTGAGTTCCCGGTGTGGCCGGCCGTGGGGCTGGGGGTGGGCACGCTGTGCGTGGCCTTCCCTCGCCGGGGCGACAGGAGCGAGGGAAGCGACGGGGGCGACAACGGCGGCGGCACTGAGGACCGGGGGTCGGGGCGGGCCCGGCGGGCAGGGCGGGCACGCCGGGGTCGTGGGGCGCTGGAAGAGGCTGCCTGACTTGGGTGATCCCTCGCCTGGGCGGGGAGGCACGCAGGTGAGGGAGTGAGGTCGGTGAGGCGGGTGTGGGGGGAGAGATGTCGGGAGAGGTGGGGGTGGGTCAGGGGCGGCGTCAGGCCGTGCGCTTGCGGGCCGCCGTCGTCTTCTTCGCGGCCGACTTCTTCGCCGTGGTCCCCTTCTCCGAAGTTCCCTTCGCCGTCGCCCCCTTGGCCGTCGTCTTCTTCGCGGCGGCCTTCTTGGCTGTGCTCTTCGTTGCCGCCGTGCTCTTCGACGCCGTGGTCTTCTTCGCCGGCTGTGTCGACTTCGCCGTCTTCGCCGTCGACTTCCTCGGTGCCGCCGCGGTCTTCTTCGCCGTCGCCGTCGACGTCGATTTCTTGCCGCCCGTCCCCTTGGGTGCCGTACGGGCCGACCTGCGCTGCGAAAGGTGTCTGACCTCGGCCCCCGACCCCGTCTCCTGGTCCGTCTCCTCCTCCGTCTCCGAAGAGGCCTTCTCCGGTCCCTCGCCGCGCGACTCCTTCGCCGCCCGGACGCTCTTCTCCAGGGCCGCCATCAGGTCCAGCACCTTGCCGCTGGACGGCGGGGTCGGGGCCTCGGGGGGTGTCTCGCCGGCCGCCTTCGCCGCCACGACCTCCTCCACCGCCTCGCGGTACTCGTCGTGCAGGTCCTCCAGGTCGACCTCGCCGAGGGTGTCCATCAGGGCGTCCGCGAGGTCGAGTTCCTTGTCGCGGACGGTGACCGAGGTGTCCGGGGCCACGCCTTCCGGTGCCCGGACCTCGTCCGGCCAGAGCAGACCGTGCATGGCGATCGCCTCGCCGACCACGCGGAGCATCCCGAGCCGCTCGCGGCCGCGCAGGGCGTACTTCGCGATCGCCACCTTGTGACTGCGTTTCAGTGCCTCCCTGAGCAGCGTGTACGGCTTCGCCGCCGGTGCACCGCCCGCCTGGAGGTAGTAGGCGGCGTCCATCTGGAGCGGGTCGATCCGGTCGGCGGGGACGAAGGCCACGATCTCGATGGTCTTGGCGGTCGGGAGCGGCAGATGGGACAGGTCCTCGTCGGTGATCGGGATGATCGTGCCGTCCGCGTCCTCGTACCCCTTGCCGATCTCCGCCGAGCTCACCTCGCGGTCCTCCAGCTCGCAGACCTTGCGATAGCGGATGCGGCCGCCGTCCTCCGTGTGGATCTGGCGGAAGGAGATCGAGTGGCTCTCGGTGGCGTTCACCAGCTTGATCGGGATGCTGACGAGGCCGAAGGAGATGGCGCCGTTCCAAATGGATCTCACGTGCAGCGCCCTCCTGAATGAGCCTTATGTGACGGTTTCATGTGATTCTCATCGTATGACGCCGATCACTGAGGTGGAGGGGAGACGGCTCGCGCTCAGCAATCTGGAGAAGGTGCTGTATCCGGCGACCGGCTTCACCAAGGGCGAGGTACTGCACTACTACGCGACCGTCGCCGACGCCCTGCTCCCCCATCTGCGCGACCGGCCGCTGTCCTTCCTGCGCTACCCGGACGGGCCCGACGGGCAGATCTTCTTCGCCAAGAACGTGCCGCCGGGGACGCCCGAATGGGTTACCACCGCCGAGGTGCCCCGGTCGGAGGGGCCCGCCCGGATGGTGGTCGTGCAGGATCTGGCGAGCCTGGTCTGGGCGGCGAACCTCGTCACGGAGTTCCATACGCCCCAGTGGGTGATCCAGGATCCCGAGATCGCCGACCGGCTCGTCCTCGACCTCGATCCCGGCACGCCCGCGACCGTCGTCGAGTGCTGCGAGGTCGCGGTGTGGCTGCGGGAGCGGCTCGCGGCGGACGGGATCGAGGCGTGGCCGAAGACGTCCGGGGCGAAGGGGCTGCATCTGCTGGCGGCGGTGCGGGGGGCCTCCTCCGAACGGGTCACGGAGTACGCGAAAGCGCTGGCCGTGGAGGCGGAGCGGGCGATGCCCCGGCTGGTTCTGCACCGCATGACGCGGAGTCTGCGGCCGGGGAAGGTGTTCGTGGACTGGAGTCAGAACGCGGCGCGGAAGACGACCGCGACGCCGTACACCTTGCGGGCGCGGGCCGAGCCGACCGTGTCGGCGGCGGTCACCTGGGAGGAGGTCGAGGAGTGCCGGTCCGTCGGGACGCTCACGTTCTCGGCCTCCGACATCGCTCCGCGGCTTCAGGACTTCGGGGATCTGCTGGCGCCGCTGCTCGATGCCGGGCGGGCGGGGGCGGTGCCGTGATCGGGCCCACCGGCCCGTTCTCTTCCCGCCCGGCCGGCACGGGCTTCGTTCCCGCCCGGCCGGCACGGGCTTCGTTCCCGCCCGGCCGGCACGGGCTTCGTTCCCGCCCCCGCCGCCCCTACCCGTCCCGTCCCTGGGGGCTGCGCCCCCAGACCCCCGCTTCGGCCCTGAACGGGCCCTCGTCCTCAAACGCCGGACGGGCTGAAGATCACACCCTCGCCCACGTCCCCCGGTCGCGGGCCATCGCGTGCAGGGCTTCCACGTCCGCCGGCTTCAGTACGCCCCCCAGACGGGCCAGGTCGGTGAGGTCGGTGTCGGTCAGGACGCGGACCTCGCGCGGGGGGACGGAGACCGAGACGCCCATCGGGCCGACCAGGGCCAGTACGGGGCGGACCTCGGCCGTCAGGGCGTAGGACGCGCGGTCGGCGTCGGCGCGTACCCGGCGCAGAAGTGGCTGCGGGTCCCGGCGGCCCAGTCCGACCAGGGGGTCGGAGATCCGGACCCGCTGCTTGTGGGCGTACAGCGTGTGGACCGCGAACAGGCCGGCCGGGCCGATGGCCAGGTGGTGGACGCGGTCTCCGCCGGGGAGGGGCAGGGAGTGCAGGGTGTGCCAGCCGACGCCGTCGAGGCGGTCCAGGGCCACGCCGACGGTCTGCTCGGCCGCCAGGGCGCGGCGGCGCGGGTCGGCTCGGAGGCGGTGGGCGGGGCCCGGGTCGCGGTCCAGGTCGATCAGGAGGGCCTCGCCGGGGCGGTTGGGGGCCAGGTCGTCGTCCGGGTGGAGGGAGAGCCGGGCCATCTCGGCGGGCGTGGGGACCGGGGGCGGGCCGACCGTGACCGGGCCGGAGATGAAGGGGCCGAGCGCCTCCAGGACGTCCTCTCTGCGGTTCTCCCCGATCAGGTTGATCCTGGCCGCCTCACGGTCGTACCAGGCGATGTTCCTGCCGTCCGTGAGACAGACGTAGAGCCGCTCCTGGCCATGCCGCCAGGTCGGTATGACGCGCAGTCCGTTCATGCACCATCACCCCACGACCATGGGAACAGGAGGGGTGCTCCGGGGGCAAGAAGGCGGTTACCTTCGAGGGGAGTTGGGCAGGCACTGGGCAGCGCGTTTGGGGAGGCGCCGTTGCGGACCCGCAGGAAGCAACTCGACGTACCGCCTCCGGACCGTCCGTGGAGCGAGATCGTGCCCGGCCTGTGGATGGGCGGGCACGAGTTCCGGGGACGCTCCGGGGAACTGGAACTCGCCGTGGTGCGGGGCGAGTTCGATCTCGTCCAGACGTTGACACGGGCCCGGCAGGGACATGGGCCCGATCCCGGAGTGCTGCATCACGTGTGGCCGATTCCGGACGGTCCGCTGGACGGGACCCAGCTCGCCGGGGTGATCCGGCTGGCGCGGGCCGCGGGAGAGGCGATGGACGACGGCCGGACGGTCCTCGTCCGCTGCTACAGCGGCTACAACCGCTCCGGCCTGGTCGTCGCCCACACGCTGGTACGCCGGGGGCACTCGGCCGAGGAAGCGATCCGGCTGATACGGTCGCGGCGCTCGCCGTGGGCCCTGCACAACGAGTTGTTCGTGGAGTACCTGCGGGCGGGGCTGCCGACGGCCAGGCTTTTGGAGGAACTGGCCGAATAATCGTTTCGCCATGGTCAGGCCCCTGACACCTCCAGCACTTCCCCATCTCCGGCCCACCAGTACGCAAAACGGACTTCCTTACGAATAAGGTGTACGGGCCTGGCACCGTCGTATCCCCCAGAGGAGTCACAGGAGTCCCGTGCCCCGCCGTCGCCCCTCCCGTCCCACCCGCCCCTCTCGTCGCGCCCGGCGTGGGCTCGTCGCCGTCACCGTCGCCCTGCTGGCCTCGGTCGCCGTGGGCTGCGGTGACGCGGGTGAGCTTCAGGGCGCCGGGGCGACACCGACCGCGATCAGCCCGGACAAGCTCTGGCCGGATCTGACCCCCGCCTCCCGCCCCGCCTTCGACATCGGCGAGGTGGACACCGAGGTGGTGAAGGGCATCAAGGTGCCCGGCGGTGACATCCGCAAGGTGGACCCGGTGGCGGTCGTCCGCGAGGAGATCGCCGCGCATCCGGGCGACTACGGCGCGGGGGCCTACGACGAGACGGCCGGCCGGATGGCCTACTGCGGCAGGAGCGGGACGGCGGGGAGCCGGTGCCCCGTGCTCAAGGCGTACTACCGGGACCTCACCGGCGACGGCCACGACGACCTGACCCTGGGCTTCCGGCAACTGCCCGGCAACCTGACGGCCGTCCGCGTGTACACCGTGCGCAAGGACAGACTCGTACAGGTCATGGCCTACGAGGACGCCGTGAGCGGGGTCGAACTGGCCGGACGTTCCGTGATCATCCGGGCCCCGTCGGAGGTCGCCGGCTACGAGTACCGCCTCCAGTGGACATGGGACCAGCAGCAGCGGGCGATGCTGCTCACCCACGACGAGATGCTGCGCACCGGGGGCAGGTCCTACTCGCCCCGGCCCTCCGCATCCCCGACCCCTGCTGCCTCCTCTTCCTCTTCCTCTTCCGCCTCCGCCTCCTCCTCCACGTCGGCGAGCGGCCGATGAGGCTCGCGTTTCCCTCGTGGGCCGGCACGCTCGCCGTGAAGGCCGCCGTCTTCATCACGGTGATGTGCTGTGCGCTGGCCGCCCTGCTCGGCGTACTGGTGCACGTCTCGGTGACGAACCAGACCGTCGGACAGGCCCGTGACCTCGCACTCTCCCGACTGAAGGACGCGACGGCGGCGTTCGAGGCCGGGGACACCCTCGGGTGGGGCGCGAGCCTCGATCCGCCGGGGCTGCCCGCGTCGCTGCGGGCGCTGGCGGTGGCCGGCGAGCGCGGCACGATCGTCGCCGACCACCAGGGGCGCCCGACGATGTGGGCGGCCGGCCCCGTCGACGGTGCGCGGGCCCTCGCGGTCCCGGTCGACTACTCGCAGAGCGCCCGCACCATCGAGGCCCTCGACACCGCGATCCTGTGGTCGTCGGTCCTGGCCATCGGCGCGACGCTGCTGGTCGGCGCCGTCGCGGTCACCCGGGTGACCCGGCGGCTGCACACCACCGCGCAGGTGGCCAGGCGGATCACCGCCGGCGACCTGGACGCGCGCGTGGACGACCCCCGTACGAAGGAACCGGGCCGGCCGCAGGACGAGGTGGGGGCCGTCGCCGTCGCGCTGGACTCCATGGCGTCCTCGCTCCAGGGCAAGCTGCTGAGCGAGCAGCGGTTCACCGCCGACGTGGCGCACGAGCTGCGCACGCCGCTGACCGGGCTGCACGCGGCGGCCGAACTGCTGCCGCCGGGGCGGCCGACGGAGCTGGTCCGCGACCGGGTGGCTGCACTGCGCACGCTGACGGAGGACCTGCTGGAGATCTCCCGCCTGGACACCGGGCGGGAGCGGCTGGAGCTGGACGCCGAGGAGCTGGGCGCGCTGGCGGTCCGGGCGGTGCGGACGGCGGAGGCTTCGGACACCTCCGGGGCCTCGGCGACCGGCACCGAGGTGACGGTCGTCCGGGACGCGCGCGTGGAGACCGACCGGCGACGCCTCGAGCGGGTACTGGGGAACCTGCTCGCCAACGCGCACCGGCACGGGCGGTCGCCCGTCGTGCTGACGGTGGACGGGCCCGTGGTCACCGTGCGGGATCACGGGGACGGCTATCCGGAGTACCTCGTCACACACGGGCCGCAGCGGTTCCGCACCGAGGGCGGGGCGAAGGGGCACGGGCTCGGGCTGACGATCGCGGTCGGACAGGCGGAGGTGCTGGGCGCTCGGCTGACGTTCACCAACGCCCCGGACGGCGGTGCGGTGGCGACGCTGACGCTCCCTCAGACGCCTCCGGCCAGGAGTGGCCTCCCCGATGGCGCAGCGTGACGGGCGACACGCGCGAACCGCTCCTAATGTGGCGATTAGTCAGCTTCACCCTCTTCATGGAGGTATCGCCATGCCCCTGCGTACCGCTCTCACCCGCCTCGCCATACTCACCGCGGCCGGCACCCTCGCCGCCACCGCGGCCGTCGCCCCGGCCCTCGCCGACGACTGGGACGGCAACGGTCTCACCACTCAGGACGACGGCTCGTCCGACTGGGAGAACCAGGGCGGCGACGGCTTCCAGGGGAATCAGAACCAGGGCGGCGGAGGCGGCCAAGGCAACCAGAACCAGAGCCAAGGCGGCGGCCAAGGCAATCAGAACGGCCAGGGCAACCAGAACCAAGGCGGGGGCCAGGGCAACCAGAACCAGGGCGGGGGTCAAGGCAACCAGAACCAGGGTGGGGGTCAAGGCAACCAGAACCAGGGTGGGGGCCAGGGCAACCAGAACCAAGGTGGCGGTCAAGGCAACCAGAACCAGGGCGGGGGTCAAGGCAACCAGAACCAAGGCGGGGGCCAGGGCAACCAGAACCAAGGCGGGGGCCAAGGCAACCAGAACCAAGGTGGCGGTCAAGGCAACCAGAACCAAGGCGGCGGCCAAGGCAACCAGAACGGCCAGGGCAACCACAACCAAGGTGGCGGTCAAGGCAACCAGAACGGCCAGGGCGACCAAGCCGGTCAGAACGGCCAGGGCAACCAGAACGGAAGCTGGCAGTCCGGTGGGGGCGACTGGCAGTCCGGCGGAGGTGACTGGCAGTCCGACGGGGGTGACAACAGCTGGCAGTCCGACGGGGGTGACTGGCAGTCCGGCAACGGCAACCAGAACGACTCCCGCCTCTACCGTGGCCGCGTCACCGCGAGCGAACTGCTCCTGCGCAGCGCGCCCACCCGGGCCAGCCAGGTGATCCGTGTGGCCCATCGCGGCGAGATCGTCTCGATCTTCTGCAAGACCCCGGGTCAGAACGTCCAGGGCGACTCCCTCTGGTACCTCCTCACGGACGGCACCTGGGCCTGGGGCGCGGCGCGCTACATCGACACCATCGGGACGACACCTCGCTGGTGCTGATCCGGCCCTGACACGAAAAGCATCCAAGGCTCACAAGGAACCATATTTGGGTAGGTTCCGGACATGACGAAAGCCGGAGTCGGAGCAGGGACGGGAGCGGGAACAGGAGCGGGGACGGAAGCAGGGTCAGGAGCCGGTACCGGCGCCACCGGTGCCGGAACCACCGTGGCGGCGGCCGACGCGCCCGCCCCCGCGGCGCTCCTCCCCCGGCGTCGCGGTGTCGAACTCTCCCTCATCGTCCTGGCCGTGCTGCTCTCCGTGTACGGCTACTGCGCTGTCGGCCTCGCGAAGGACGGCACCGTCCCGCCCGGCGCCGCCGGTTACGGCGCCGGGCTCGGCGTGCTCGCACTGCTGGCGCACCTCGCGGTGCGGCTGCGCGCCCCGTGCGCCGACCCGCTGCTCCTCCCCATCGCGGTACTGCTCAACGGGATGGGCCTGGTGCTGATCTACCGGCTCGACCTGGAGACGCCGGGCGACCGGGCGGCGCCCACCCAACTGGTGTGGTCCACGCTCGGGGTGGCCCTGTTCATCCTGGTCGTGGCCGCGCTGCGCGACCACCGGGTGCTCCAGCGGTACGCGTACGTCTGTGTGGTCGCCGCGCTCGCCCTCCTCGCGCTGCCGATCCTCTTCCCTGCCGTGAACGGCGCCCGTATCTGGATCCGGATCGCCGGGTTCTCCATCCAGCCGGGCGAGTTCGCGAAGGTGCTGCTTGCGGTGTTCTTCGCCGCGTACCTGGCGGCCAACCGCACGGCGCTGGCGTACGCGGGCCGGAAGATCTGGCGCTTCGAACGGCTCCAACTGCCCACCGGGCGCGTCCTCGGTCCGATCGTGACGATCTGGCTGCTCAGCGTCGGGGTGCTGGTGCTGGAGCGGGACCTCGGCACGTCGCTGCTCTTCTTCGGGCTGTTCGTGGTCATGCTCTACGTCGCCACCGGCCGCACCGGCTGGATCGCCGTCGGACTGCTGCTCGCCTCGCTCGGCGCGGTCGCCGTCGGCCGCCTGGAGCCGCATGTGCACAGCAGGGTCGAGGACTGGCTGCACCCGTTCGCGACGATCGAGGCCGGTGAGGGCGCCAACCAGCTCGCGCAGTCGCTGTTCTCCTTCGCGGCCGGCGGGATGTCCGGCACCGGGCTCGGCCTCGGCCACTCCGTCCTCATCGGCTTCGCCGCGAAGTCGGACTTCATCCTGGCGACGGCGGGCGAGGAACTGGGCCTGGTGGGTCTCTCGGCGCTCTTCCTCCTCTACGGCCTGCTGGTGGAACGCGGCTACCGGGCGGGCCTGTCCCTGCGCGACCCCTTCGGCCGGCTGCTGGCGACCGGCCTCGCCTCGATCGTGGCGCTCCAGGTGTTCGTGATCGCGGGCGGGGTGACCGGGCTGATCCCGCTGACCGGTATGGCGATGCCGTTCCTGGCGCAGGGCGGCTCCTCGGTCGTCACCAACTGGGCGATCGTGGCGCTGCTGATCCAGGTGAGCGACTCCGCGAGACGGCCGCGCCACACACCCCACGACGCACCGCGCGACACACCCCACGACGCACCGCGCGACACACCGAACGGCACGCCGAACAGCACACCGCGCCACACATCCCACGACCCACTCCCACTCCCACTCCACGACGAGGACCCACGGAGGCCCGGTTGACCCGGCACATCCGGCACGCCGCCGCCTTCTGCGCCCTGCTGCTGGTGGCGCTCCTGGTCAACGCCCTGCGCATCCAGGTCGTCCAGTCCGGAACGTACGACGGCAATCCGGCCAACCGGCGCGACTCCATCGCCCGTTACGCCCAGCCGCGCGGCGACATCCTGGTCGACGGCGCCCCCGTGACCGGCTCCCGGGACACCGGTGAGCAGCTGCGCTACGAGCGCACGTACCGCGACGGGCCGCTGTACGCGCCGGTGACCGGCTTCGCCTCGCAGGTGTACGGGACGACGTTCCTGGAGCACACCGGGGACGACGTGCTCTCCGGGGCCGATCCGATGCTCTCGCCGTTCCCGCTGTGGAACGACGTCACGCACGGCCGGCCGGCCGGCGGCAACGTGGTGACGACCCTGAACCGCCGGGCCCAGCAGGCCGCGTACGAGGGGCTGGGCGGGCGCAAGGGCGCGGTGGCGGCGGTGGAGCCGTCGACGGGGCGGGTGCTGGCGCTGGTGTCGAGCCCCTCGTACGACCCCGCCGTGCTGTCCGGGAACGACGCCGCGGCCGAACGGGCCTGGGTGCGGCTGAACGGCGACCCGGACAAACCGATGCTGAACCGGGCGGCGCGCCAGACGTATCCGCCGGGGTCGACGTTCAAGGTGGTCACCGCGGCGGCGGCCCTGGACGCGGGGGTGATCACCGACCTCGACGCGGCCACCGACTCCCCCGCCCCCTACCAGCTGCCCGGGACGACGACGGGCCTGACGAACGAGGGCCCCGGTTGCGAGGACGCTCCGCTGCGGGACGCCTTCGCGTGGTCGTGCAACACGGTGTTCGCGAAGCTCGGCGTGGACACCGGCCTGGCCCGGATGACCCGGACGGCGCAGGCGTTCGGCTTCAACGACGTGGCCGTGCGGATCCCGTTCGCCGTCGCGCCGAGCACCTTCGACACCTCGCTCGACCAGGCGCAGTTGGCGCTGTCCTCCATCGGCCAGTTCAACACCCGGGCGACCCCGCTCCAGATGGCGATGGTGTCGGCGGCCGTGGCCGACGGGGGGCAGGTGCGCACGCCGTACCTGGTGGAGCGGACGACACGGCAGGGCGGGGCCACGGTGGCCACGGCCGGTTCCCGCCCGTCCCGCCAGGCGATGCTCCCCTCGACGGCGCGGCTGATGCGGGAGCTGATGGTGGACGTGGTGCGGGAGGGCACCGGCACGAACGCCGCGATCCCCGGCGCGGTCGTCGGCGGCAAGACCGGCACCGCCCAGCACGGTCTGGGCAACGCCGGGATCCCGTACGCCTGGTTCGTCTCCTGGGCGCGGGCCGAGCGGGACATGGAGCCGAGCGTGGCGGTCGCGGTGGTGGTCGAGGACGGGTCGGAGCGCCGCGGGGACATCACCGGGGGCGGGATGGCGGCTCCGATCGCCCGGGCGGTGATGGAGGCGGTGCTCACGTCGTGAGACGGGGGGTGCCGGACCGCACAGGGGCGTCCTACGGTTCGCTCATGACTGACACGAGAGCTGAGAACGTCACCGAGCCCGCCGCTTTCGAACTCGCCCAGGTCAACATCTCCCGCCTCAAGTTCCCGCTGGATTCCCCGGAGTTGAAGGACTTCGTCGACGCTCTCGACCCGGTCAACGCCACCGCGGAGGCGGCGGACGGCTATGTGTGGCGCCTCCAGTCCGAGGGCGGCGACGCGACCGACATCCAGGTCTTCGGGGACTCCTGGCTGATCATCAACATGACGGTGTGGCGGGACATCGACGCCCTGACCGCGTTCATGTACCAGGGCCGGCACCGCGAGCTTCTCTCGCGCCGCCGGGAGTGGTTCGAGCGGGTGGCGGAGGCGATGACGGCCCTGTGGTGGGTACCGGCGGGCCACCACCCGACGGTCGCGGAGGCCGAGTCCCGCCTCCTCCATCTGCGCGCGAACGGCCCGACCCCGTACGCCTTCGGCCTGCGCACGTCCTTCCCGGCGCAGGGCGCGGAGCCGATCACGCTCTCGGTACCGGAGAACCTGGGCTGCTCGGTCTAGCCGGTCCGGCCGGGCCTCTGCGTCCCGTAGGTCCCGTCCGTCCGCGAGGGGCCAGGTCGTATCTCCGCCGCGAGCCAGGCGGGACTTGCGGCGGACACGACCTAGGTCGTGTCCGCAAAGTCAGGGGAGCCAGAGTCGTAGGCAGGCGAGGGTGACCAGGGCCTGGTAGTGGCGGGCGCGTTTGTCGTAGCGGGTGGCCAGGGCTTTGTTGTGCTTGAGCCTGTTGAAGCAGCGTTCGACGACGTTGCGCCGGCGGTAGGCCGCGCGGTTGAGCCGGCACCGGCTCTCGCCTCGCCGGATACGGCCGTTGATCTGGTCGATCCGCTCGGGGATGGCGGCCTTGATGCCTCGTCGGCGGAGATAGGTGCGGATCTTCGTGGACGAGTAGCCCTTGTCGGCGGCCACCAGTTCCGGCCGGGTGCGAGGACGGCCCGGCCCGCACCGCTCGATGCGGATGCGGGCCATGACCTGCTCGAACTGGGTGCAGTCGTTGACGTTGCCAGCGGTGAGGGTGAAGGCCAGGGGTCGTCCCCGGCCGTCGCAGGCGAGGTGGATCTTCGTGGTCAGTCCGCCGCGGGACCGGCCGATCGCCTCGCCCGGCCAGGGCCCCCTTTTCGGGCCCCGGCGGCATGCTGGTGGGCCCGCACGGTCGTGGAGTCGATGCATACGATCGACCAGTCGACGGCTCCCACGGCGTCGGAGTGCTGTTGGACGTGGGCGAGCAGGCGGTCCCAGGTGCCGTCCGCCGACCAGCGGCGAAAGCGTTCGTAGACGGTCTTCCACGGCCCATAGCGCTCGGGCAGATCCCGCCAGGCCGCGCCGGTGGACAGCTTCCACCAGATCCCGTTCACCACTTGGCGGCGGTCCCGCACCGGCCGGCCCATCCGGGGAGGGGCCAGCAACGGTTCGATCACCGCCCACGACTCATCGCTCAGCTCATGACGACGCACCATGAACCGACCAACGAGCAAGCGACTTTGCGGACACGCCCTAGGGAAGGTTCAGCCGGAACGGGCCGGCGGGCGGCGGCCTGCGGTGGCCGCAGTCGATCTCGTTGCCGTCGACGTCCCCGACGTAGGCGGGCAGCACCTCGGCGTGCACGGTCACCGTCCCCGGCCTGTGGTCCACTTCGAACGCCTCGGACGTCCCGGCCGCCTCGGACACCCCGTCGCCCGGCCACCCGAGCGTCCAGATCACGAAGGTCTCGCCGGGTCGCATCCAGTGATCGCTGCCGTACGGCTCGAGGATGAGTTCGAGCAGCTCACTGCCGGAGTTGCGCACCCGGAGGGCGGCAATGGGCTGCACGTCTGCGGTCATCGGTGCCCCGCCTTCCCGGGCAGGGGTTCCCGGCGCTCCAGCCACGGTGCGGGGACGGCGTCGACGCCGGTGCGGGCGGCCACGATGCCGCCGGTGATGGCGCAGGTGGTGTCGACGTCGCCGAAGCCCTCGGCGGTGGCCCACAGCGCGGCGACGAGATCGTCGGGATGGCGGGCGGCGCACCAGACGGCGAAGGGCACGGTGTCGTCGGCGCGGATGCGCTGACCGTTGCCGAGGACGTCGGATGCCTTCCACGGCTCGGTGGTGAAGGGGAGTTCGGCGGCGCGGGCGAGGCCGTCGCGGGTGGCGCTGTCCGGGGTCAGCTCGGCCACCGCGGCGATGCTCAACTGCCCACGCGCGGAGAGCGCCGCCGCCACCGCCACGGCGACCGCGCCGGCGATGCCCTCCGGGTGGGCGTGGGTGACCTCGGCGGAGCGGGTGGCCTGTTCGACGACCCGGCGAAGGCTGGAGCGGAACCAGGCGCCCAACGGCGCCACCCGCATCGCGGACCCGTTGCCGAGGCTGCCCTCGCCGCCGAAGAGCTCGCGGCTGAACTCGGGCCATCGGTCGGGTTCCTGGAGCAGTCGGGGCAGCAGCTGGTGCATGCCGTGGCCGTAGCCGCGGGCCGGGTCGGCGTCGAAGCCGAGCGCGAAGGCGAGGGCGAGCTCCCGCTGCCGCACCTCCCCGTACTGGTCGAGCACCCGGATGAGGCCGAGGGCCATCGCCGTGTCGTCGGTCCAGTGCCAGTCCCGTTCCTCGGGCATCCGGCGGGCGCGGACCTCCTCGTACGCCTGCCGGGGATCCCGGAAGAGCGGGAACCAGCGCTCCCCGAACGCGTCCCCGAGGGCCAGGCCCTCCAGGCTGCGGCGGGCGGCGGCGCGGTCGGCGTCGTTTCCGTGCGCGGAGCTCAAGTCGGTTCCCCCTACGGCTTGTGGAGGCCGATTCTCGCAGACACCCGTTCGGGACCCGGATCAATAAAGGGATCGAGAACCGGATCAACAAATGGTGCGTGAGGGATTGACGGCCTTGCTGACAAGCAGTCTCATAAGAGCCATGACGACCCTCACCGATGCCGACGCGCTGGAAGGGCTGCGGGACGCGCTGGGCCTGCTCAAGGACCGGGAGCAGGTGGCCGAGCGGCTGCTCGCGTCCTCCGCCAAGCACTCCTTCGACCCCGACAAGGAACTGGACTGGGACGCCCCCTTCGAGGAGGGCAAGTGGTTCTGGCCGCCGGAGCTGGTGTCGCTGTACGACACGCCGATGTGGCGGCGGATGAGCGAGGAGCAGCGGATCCTGCTGTCGCGGCACGAGGCCGCCGCGCTCGCCTCGCTCGGGATCTGGTTCGAGCTCATCCTCATGCAGCTGCTCGTCCGGCACATCTACGACAAGGCGGCGACGAGCGCGCATGTGCGGTACGCGCTGACCGAGATCGAGGACGAGTGCCGGCACTCGAAGATGTTCGCCCGGCTGATCACCCAGGGCGGGACGCCCTACTACCCGGTGAGCCGCGCCCACCAGAACCTGGGCCGGCTGTTCAAGACGATCTCCACGACCCCCGGCTCGTTCACCGCGACCCTGCTCGGCGAGGAGGTCCTCGACTGGATGCAGCGGCTGACCTTCCCGGACGAGCGGGTCCAGCCGCTGGTCCGGGGCGTCACCCGGATCCACGTCGTGGAGGAGGCCCGGCATGTGCGCTACGCCCGTGAGGAGCTGCGCCGCCAGATGGTGACGGCGCCGAAGTGGTCCCAGGAGTTCACCAGGGTCACGTCGGGCGAGTTCGCGCGGGTGTTCTCCGTGGCGTTCGTGAACCCGGACGTCTACACGAACGTGGGCCTGGACAAGCGGGAGGCCGTGGCGCAGGTGCGGGCGAGCGGACACCGGCGGGAGGTCATGCAGACGGGATCGAAGCGGCTCACGGACTTCCTGGACGACATAGGGGTGCTGCGGGGCGTCGGGCGGCGGCTGTGGAGGTCGTCCGGACTGCTGGCGTGACCCGGCGGCGGGCACGGGGCGGGGGTGGGCGATTACGCTGCACGTCATGACCCCCGCCGCCCCCGCCTACCGTCGTCTCAGCGTCGAGGAGCGCCGCAGCCAGCTGCTCGAGGCCGCGCTCTCGCTCTTCGCGCACCGCGTCCCCGAGGACGTCTCGCTGGACGACGTGGCGGAGGCCGCCGGGGTGTCCCGGCCGCTCGTCTACCGGTACTTCCCCGGCGGCAAGCAGCAGCTCTACGAGGCTGCCCTGCGCTCCGCCGCCGAGGAGCTGCACCACTGCTTCGACGAGCCCCACGACGGCCCGCTGCTCCCCCGCCTCGCCCGCGCCCTCGACCGCTATCTGACGTTCGTCGGCCGTCACGACGCCGGCTTCAGCGCCCTTCTCCAGGGCGGCAGCGTCGTCGAGACCTCCCGGACGACCGCCATCGTCGACGGCGTACGGCGGGCCGCAGCCGAGCACATCTACAGCCACCTGGGGGTCCCCGATCCCGGGCCGCGGCTCCGGATGACCGTACGGATGTGGATCACCGCGGTCGAGGCGGCCTCCCTCATCTGGCTCGACGAGGACGAGCAGCCGCCCGCCGACGAGCTGCGGGACTGGCTGGTCGACCAGTTCGTCGCCGTCCTCACGGTGACCGCGGCGCGGGACGCGCAGACCGCCGAGCTGGTCCGGGGTGCGCTGGCGGCGGAGACCTGATCGACACTGGTGCGGTGAAGAGCGAAGACACCCCCTTCGAGGGCGGCCCCATGGACGGCCGGGTGCTGCCCGTGCTGCTGGGCCCGACCGGACACCCGCCGAAGACGTACCGCATCCCCGTCCCCGATTCGGCCGGCGGCCCGCCCACCGTCCTGGTCTACCGGCGTGTGCCGCGCGGCCACAGCAGGAAACTCGGCCTGCCCCAGGGCTGGAAGTACGAGTTCGCCGCCGAGGGCGACAAGGGCGCGGGGAAGTGGAGCGGCGGACTGAGCGGACTGAAGTGGCCGTGGTCGAAACCCGACACCACGCCCGACACCGAGCACGACACCCCGCCCGGCACCCCGCCCGACGCCACGCCGGGCGGACGGCGGGATGACGCCGACGAGTGACCCGATTGCGCCGAACCGCGCCTCCAGCGCGCGGGCCGCGCACGCGCGCCTGATGCTCGCCCTACGGGATGGAGGGGCCACCCCGCAGCGGAGGTGATGGCGTGTCAGGAAGACTGCTGCGTCTGGCCTGTACGGTCGCCACGGCGGCGCTCGCCGTACAGGCCGTACTGGGCCCCGGGCTCGCCGTGGCGGCACCGGAGCCCCCGGAGCCGGCCGAACAGGCGGTGACGGCACCGGAGACGCCGGACCCGGAGGAACCGCCGGCGGCCGAGGCGGAGGGCCCGGACGGCGAAGAGCGGACCGTGGCCGAAATGCTGACGGAGCTTCAGCGGCTGTACCAGGAGGCCGAGAAGGCCACCGAGGCCTTCAACGCCACCGAGGAGCAGCTGAAGCGGCGGCGGGCCGAGACCGGACGGCTGGACGCCGACCTGGTGAAGGCCCGGCTCTCCCTGCACCGGAGCCGGGGCGCGGCCGGACGGCTGGCCCGCCAGCAGTACCAGGGCAGCACCGACATCTCCCCGTACGTACGGCTGCTGCTCGCCCGCGATCCGCAGCACGCCCTCGACCAGGGGCATCTGATCGGCCAGTTGGCGCGCGAGCGGGCCGGGACGGTCGGGCGGCTGGCGAGCGGCGAACGCCGGGCCGACGACCTGGCGCGCAAGGCCCGCGCCGCTCTCGACGAACAGCTCACCCTCACGGAACGCCGGAAGAAGGAGCGTGACGACGTGACCCGGCGCCTGGACGACGTCGAGAAACTCCTCGCCTCCCTCACCGCCGAGCAGCTCACCGCCCTCGCCGAACTGGAGCGGAGCAGCGTCGCGCGGGCGCAGGAGAAGCTCATGGCGTCCGGTGCGCTCGACGAGGACCGCAAGCCGTCGAAGGCGGGCGAGAAGGCCGTGCGGTACGCCGTACGGCAGGTCGGGAAGCCGTACGAGTGGGGCGCGGAGGGCCCGAGGTCGTACGACTGCTCGGGCCTGACGTCCGAGGCCTGGGGGCACGCCGGGACACCCATCCCGCGGACCAGCGAGGAGCAGTGGGCACACCTGCCGAGAATCCCGCTGACCCGGCTGCGCCCCGGTGACCTGGTGATCTACTTCCCCGATGCCACCCATGTGGCGATGTATCTGGGCAAGGGCAAGGTGGTCCAGGCGCCGAGAACCGGCGAGCAGGTCAAGATCACCGAGATCGCGGCCCAACCGATCCTCGGAGCCGTACGCCCGGACGCGCCGCCCGCTCAGGCCCCCGCGACCGAACCCAGGTAGGCCGCCGTCTTCTCCGGCTCGTAGAAGAAGTTCTCGAAGTCGGCCGGGTCGTTGAACGCGTTGGCGAAACGATCAGCCACGGGCGGCAGCTGGCCTGCCGCGCCCAGCAGGTTGATGATGTGCTCCGGCGGCGGGGCCAGCATCGCGTTGGTCCACTTGGTGACGTGCTGGGCGGTGTCCCAGTACCGGTCGAAGGTGGCGCGCATCCACTCCTCGTCGAACTCCTTCTCCCCGCGCTCGAGGATCGAGGAGAGGTACGCGGCCGCGCACTTGGACGCCGAGTTGGAGCCCTGCCCGGTGATCGGGTCGTTGGCGACGACGACGTCCGCGACGCCCAGCACCAGACCGCCGCCGGGGAGGCGGCCGACGGGGTTGCGGACGGTCGGCGCGTAGCGGCCGGCCAGGGTGCCGCCGGCGTCGGTCAGTTCGACCTTGGTGGCCCGCGCGTACTCCCAGGGCGTGAACTTCTCCATGAGCTCCAGGGTCAGGGAGAGGTGCTCCGCCGGGTCCTTGACGCCGTTGAAGACGTCCAGCGGGCCGCCGGGTATGCCCTCCCAGAACAGGATGTCCGCGCGGCCGGAGGTGGTGAGCGTCGGCATGACGAACAGTTCGCCGACGCCGGGGACGAGGTTGCAGCGGACCGCGTCCAGGTCCGGGTGCTCCGGGCGCGGGCCCAGTCCGTGCACGTAGGCGACGGCGAGGGCGCGCTGCGGCTCGCCGTAGGGGGAGCGCTCCGGGTCGCGGCCGAACATCTGGACGAGCTCGCCCTTGCCGGCCGAGACCATGACCAGGTCGTAGGCGCGGGAGAAGTAGTCCAGGTCGGAGACCGCCGCGCCGTGGATCACCAGCTGGCCGCCGCGCTGGGCGAACGTCTCCATCCAGCCGGCCATCTTCACCCGCTGGTCGACGGACTGCGCGTACCCGTCGAGCCTGCCCAGCCAGTCGATCGCGCGCTGTGTCGGGCCCGGGTCGTGCGAACCGGGGGCCGCCACCGAGACGCCGAGCCCGCCGATCTTCGGGGCCTGCTGCTCCCAGAAGTTCAGCTGGAGGTCGCGCTCGTGCTGGAGGGCGGTGTCGAACATGCACTGCGTCGACATGACCCGGCCGGAGCGGATCTCGTCCGCCGTCCGGTTCGACATCAGGGTGACCTCGTACCCGTGCGACTGGAGGCCGAGGGCGAGCTGGAGACCGGACTGGCCGGCTCCGACGACGAGTATCTTCCGCATGCGGGGAACTCTCCTTGAAGGGCCTTACTCGGGGGTTTCGTCGAGCGCGTGGCCCACCAGGGCCAGAAGGGTCTCGATCACCGAGATCCGGCGCCGCGCATCCATGATCATGACAGGTATGTGCGCGGGGATCGTCAGCGCCTCCCGCACGTCCGCCGGCTCGAACACCTCGCTGCCGTCGAAGTGGTTGACGGCGACGACGTACGGCAGCCCGCAGCTCTCGAAGTAGTCCAGCGCGGGGAAGCAGTCCTTCAGGCGGCGGGTGTCGGCCAGCACGACCGCGCCGATCGCGCCGCGCACCAGGTCGTCCCACATGAACCAGAACCGCTGCTGACCCGGCGTACCGAACAGGTAGAGCACCAGGTCGTCGTCGAGGGTGAGCCGGCCGTAGTCCATGGCGACCGTGGTGGTGACCTTCTCCGGGGTGCCGGTGAGGTCGTCGGTCCCCTCGCTGGCCTCGGTCATCAGCGCCTCCGTCTGGAGGGGCTCGATCTCCGAGACGGTGCCCACGAGGGTGGTCTTGCCGACGCCGAAACCGCCCGCCACCACGATCTTCGTGGCGATGGGGGCGCGGGTGCGGTCCGTCTGCCAGGGGTGCAGGGGCTCGTCGGGCTCGGGCTCGACGGAGGGGGAGACGCCACGAGCGGCGTCAGAGACGACGGAGTCCACTCAGCACCCTTTCCAGCAGAGCGCGGTCGGGACGGCCCGTACCGTGAGCGGTACCGGTGCCGTACACACGGATCTTTCCCTGGTCCGCGAGATCGCTGAGGAGCACCCGGACCACACCGAGCGGCATCTTCAGCAGCGCGGCGATCTCGGCCACCGTGCGCATCCGGCGGCACAGTTCGACGATGGCCCGCAGTTCCGGCATGACCGTGGACTTGAGGGACCCGTTCGTCAGTTCCTTGCGTTCTTCGGGGGCTTCGAGGGCCGCCACGAAGGTCTCCACCAGCAGGACGTGCCCGAAGCGGGTACGACCGCCGGTGAGCGAGTAGGGGCGCACCCGGGCCGGCTTGCGGTCGCCGCCCCGCACGGGGAGCTGCTGCCGGTCGCCCTGGGGCTGCTTCGGGATGGCGCTCATCGGACGCCCCCCGTCTCCTTGGACTCCAGTGACTGCCGTAGCTCGCTGCGGAGTTCCGGGGTCAGGACGTGTCCGGCGCGGCCCACGAAGAGGGCCATGTGGTACGCCACCACGCTCATGTCGCAGTCGGCGGAGCCGTGCACTCCGAGGAGCGAGCCGTCGCTGATCGACATGACGAAGAGGCTGCCCTCGTCCATGGCGACCATGGTGTGCCTGACCCCGCCGAACGCCATGAGCTTGGCGGCGCCGATGGTGAGGCTGCCGATGCCGGAGACGATGGTGGCGAGGTCGGCGGAGGAGCCGCGTGGACCGGAGGGTTTCGCCTCGCGGGCCTGGCGTGCCTCGAGGTTGCGGCCCGGGTCCGAGGACAGCAGGAGCAGGCCGTCCGAGGAGACGACGGCGACGGACTGGATGCCGGGGACTTCCTCCACGAGGTTGGTCAACAGCCAGTGCAGGTTACGGGCTTCACTGCTCAGTCCGAAGGTACTGGGCGCGGTCAACTGCTTGCCTCCTCGACTGTGCCCCCCGTGTCTTCTTCGGCGTGTGCGTGTGCTTCTTGAGCTGCTTTTCGAGCTGCTTCGGGGGACGGGACCTGGTTCTGGCCCGTCCGTTCGGCGATCTCGGCTTCCACGTCGCGGTAGCCGGCCTCCGCCCCCCGGCGGAAACCGCCCAGACGGCGGCGGAGGGCGTCCGCGTCGACGGAACCGGTCCGCTGGCGCGGGGCTTGGGTGGGTGCGGTGATCTTGGGGGTGCGCTTCGGGAGGCCCTTGTCCGTGACGAGCTCTTCCGGGGCGTCCGGTGTGCGGGTGTGTTCCGCCTCGGCCTCGCCCGCGGCGTGTCCTTCGTCGGGTGCGGGTGGGCCCGGTGGGATGTCCTCGCCGTGGGTGGCCGCCGGGTCGAGGCCGAGGACGGCGGTGCTCTGCTCCCCCGCCTTGTCGGCGTCCCGCGCGTCCTCGCCCTGCGGGCTCGGCAGCAGGAGTTCCATCGTCGTCTCGGCCGGTGTCTCGGCCGGGACCGGCGTCGGGGCCTCGGCCGCGGTGTGCGGCGGGGCCGGCGCCTCGGCCGGAAGGTGGGTCGGAGCCGGCGTGGGCGTCTCGGCCGGGGGCTCCGCCTGTCGTACCGCCCTCTCCGCCAGCGCGACCATCGGGTCCGCGGGCTTCGTACGGCCCGGCAGGACATTGGAGTTGGCTTCCGCGTCCGCGCCCGGCAGCGAGAAGGACTGGGGGGTGGCCGCCGGGTTCGTCATCGGGATCGCGGCGGCCGGGGCCGCGGCGAGCAGCGCGGTCGGCAGGACGACGACCGCCGCCACCCCGCCCTGCTTCTGCTCGCGCAGTCGCACCCGCGCCCCGTGGCGGTGGGCGAGCCGGGCCACCACGTACAGGCCGAGGCCGAGACCCTCCTCGCCCTCCTGGTCGTACGGCGTCCCGGGGTCGAACTCGGCGAGGCGGGCGTTGAGGCGGCTCATCCGGTCCTCGGCCATGCCGATGCCCTCGTCCTGGACGGAGAGCATGACCTCGCCGTTCTCCAGGAGCCAGCCGGAGACCTCGACGGGCAGGTCCGGCGGGGAGAACGAGGTGGCGTTCTCCATGAGTTCGGCGAGCAGGTGGGAGAGGTCGTCCGCGGCGAATCCCGCCACGTGCGCGTGCGGCGGGAGCGCGGAGATGCGTACCCGCTCGTACCGCTCGATCTCGCTGACCGCCGCGCGGACCACGTCCACCAGCGGGATCGGGCCCGCGTGCTGCTGAACGTGTTCCGTGCCGGCCAGGACCAGCAGGTTCTCGCTGTGGCGGCGCATGACCGTGGCGAAGTGGTCGAGCTTGAAGAGCGTGGCCAGCCGGTCGGGGTCCTGCTCGCGCTCCTCCAGACCCTCGATGACGGCCAGTTGGCGTTCGACGAGGCCGAGGGTGCGCAGGGCGAGGTTGACGAAGGTGCCGCCGATGCTGTCCCGCAGGCCGTCCAACTGGGCGGCGGAGTCGGCGAGTTCGGTGCGCAGTTCCTCGCGGGCGTCGGCCATCCGCTGGCGCTGCCCGACGAGGTGCTTGCGATCGGACTCCAGGGTGCCGACGCGCTCGTGGAGAGCCACGGCGTGCTCGTGCAGGGCGTTGACGGAGCGGACGACCTGGGCGAACTCGTCGTTGCGGCCGGTGAACCGGACCGGTTCCTCCGCCGCCGGGTGCTCGGCCTCCGCCAGTCGCGCCGATCCCCGGCGCAGCACGGACAGCGGGCGGGTGAGGCTGCGTGCCATGCCCGTGGCGACGACGACCGTCAGCAGCATCAGGGCCCCGAGGAGGGTGACGCGCAGTTCCAGGTCGGTGACGTCGTCGTCCCGCAACTGGGCGAGGTCCTCGGCGCGGTGGCCGTACAGCGAGGACTCGACCCCGCGCATCAGGTCGACCCGGGCGGAGAGCGCGGCGTCGAGCTTCTTGACGCTGGTGTCGAGTTCGCCGTCGCTCAGCTTCGGCTGGTCGGTGAGTGCGGCGAGATAGGCCTCGGCGGTGTCGACGTCACCGCCGGTGACCGTGGAGTCGTACGAGGCCACCGCCTCCTGCGGCGCGCCCTCCCGGAAGTCCGCGAGGGCCGCGTCGGAGCGCAGCCGGGCCTGCTGCGCGGCGGCGGTGAGCGCGTCGCGCTGCTTGGTGTCGGCGCCCGAGGAGACCTTCTCGGTGACCGACCGGCCGGTGATGGGGTCGTATTCGGTCTGGGTGCTCGTCGGCACGTTCAGCGCCGCGAGCAGCAGTCCGCGGGTCGCGGAGGACTGCTGGACGACGGTGTCGAGCTCGGCGAGGGCGTACGCGCCGGAGCCCGCGCGGGGCGGCATCTCCTCCGCCAGCCGGTCGACGAGCACATGGAGCGCGGCGATGGCCCGGGAGTACGCCTCGTGCGCCTGGAGCGCCGTGCTCTTGCCGGTGAGGGCCGACTGGCGCACGGACGGCACGGAGTCGAGGGCCTCGCGCAGCGCCGCGGAGACGTCCGTCCCGGCGGTCAGCTCGCGCGCCTGCCGGTCCACCCGGGCGCTGCCCTGGGCGGAGGGCGCCTTGGACTTCACCCGGCCGGCCGCCACGTAGGTGGTGACCTCGTCGCGCTCGTCCGCCAGGGACTGGGCGAGGGCGAGGGCGTCCTGGGTCTGTTCGGCCAGGGTGACCAGGTCCTGGGAGTCCTTCAGCTGCCCGGAGGCGGCGAGGATCGAGGGGGCGCCCGCACCGGCGACGGCGGCGGCCACGACGGCCACCGCGACGATCAGCCGGTTGCGTACATGGGTCGGACGGCCCTTGCCGACAGGGGTGCGCTCCGCGCCCCCCTCGGAGGCCGTCTGCCTGCCTGTACGCCGAGGCCGCGTCTTCTGCACCGGTGCTCGCATTCCTGACTCGTGTGCCATGGGCCGGATGTGACGCTCCGTCAACTGACGCGTACGTCCGGTACGGTTTCCGACCCTCCCAGTGCCGGTGGGCAGGGGCCTCGCATCGCTTGCCCCGCCACCCGAAGGAGTGAACATCGGAGGAGAGTTGGCGGGCAAGTTCCTCTGGCGTGCGCAGCGGCCTTGTGCGGCAGGCCGGTTGGACGTGGGCGGCGGGCTTTGACAGTATTCGCCGCCACGCCTTCCCGGAGTGCTTCATTCCCACCCAAACCAGGCGTCTGACCTGCGGAGGTACGTAAGTTCGGGGAGCGATGCCAGCCTTTCGCGAAGGCTGTGAAGGGGTCGTGCAGACTGGCCGAATGCGTACGGAACTTGTGTCGGAGGCCGGCGATCGGGCCCGCCCCAACGAGGACTTCGCGAGTGTCGGACTTCCCGCCTCCGGACAGGGCGGTTCGCTCGTCCTGCTGGACGGGGTGACACCGCCGCCGGGCGGCGCCGGCTGTCTTCATTCGGTCCCCTGGTTCACCGCGCGACTCGGCGGCGCCCTGACCGAACTGACCGTTTCACTCCCGGATGTTCCCCTGGCCGAGGCGCTCGCCCTTGCCATCGCGCGCACCGCCGGGGCCCATGCGGAAACCTGTGACCTTTCTCACCCGCGAACTCCGCAGGCCACCGTGGTCCTCGCGCGTTGGTCGCCGCGATCCGTCGAGTACCTGGTCCTGTGCGACGCGACGCTGCTGCTGGCCGCCCCGGACGGCACGGTCACCCCCGTCCGCGACGACCGGCTGGCCCGGCTGCCGCCCGCCCTGCTGCGGAGCGCCGAGGTCGTCGACGGCACGCTCCGCAACAAGGAGGGCGGGTTCTTCACGGCGGCGGCCGACCCCGCGGTGGCCGCTCGCGCGCTCACCGCGAGCGTGCCGCGCGCGGAGGTCCGCTCGCTGGCCGCGCTGTCGGACGGCGCCACCCGCTGGGCGGAGCTCTTCCGGGAGGGCGACTGGACGGACCTGTTCACCCTCGTCCGCGAGGAGGGTGCGCGGGCGCTGGTGGAGCGCGTCCGGGCGCTGGAGCGGGCGGACGACGACGCCGGCCGGGCGCTGCTGGGCCGGGCGAAGACGCACGACGACGCGACGGTGGTGTGCGTGGAGCTGTGACGGCGTCGTCGTGCGTGCCCCTCGGGTTACTTCTCCATCCCCCGGTTCAGCTGGTGCAGCAGCCGGGCCAGCTCCGCGACCTCCTGGCGGTCCCAGTCGGAGAAGTGGGTGACGTACCGCTCGCGGCGGGCCTCGCGGACCCGGCTCACCCGGGTGCGGCCCTCCTCGGTGAGGTCGACGAGCCAGGCGCGGCCGTCCGCCGGGTCCGGCTCGCGGGCGACCAGGCCGAGTTGCTCCAGGGCGCGCAGCTGGCGGGACATGGTGGCCTTGCCGACGCCGATGTAGCCGGCGAGTTCCGTGGCGCGCTGGCGGCCGCACTCCTCCAGCCGGACGAGGAGCCCGTAGGCGGCGGACTCCAGGTCCGGGTGGACCTCACGGGCCATCTCCCCCTGGTTGGCGCGGGCGCGGCGCAGCAGCACCGTGAGTTCCCGCTCCAGGGACAGGAACTCCCGGTCGCCCTGCTCCACACCGCGCGACGACGTGCCGGACCCGCTGTCGCGTCCGTCGCCGTTTGTGTCCTCGTGCACGTCAGCACCCCTGATCTCGCCGGTCGCCGCCATCGGCGCAGCTCTTAAGTATTTCGCAGGCACGGACCGGCGGCGCTTCCCAGGACCCCGACGCGGGTCCGCGGCGGAACAGGGAAGGCCCGGGCCTCCCTCACGGGACCCGGGCCTTCCCCTTTCCGGTCGCGTCCGTCACGCCGCGACCGGGACCTCCGACGTCGCGCCGTTCGTGGCGGGCGCGAGCGCCAGTTCCAGAACCTGACGGACGTCCGTCACGGCGTGGACCTCGAGCTTGTCCAGCACCTCGGCGGGGACGTCGTCCAGGTCGGCCTCGTTGCGCTTGGGGATGATGACGGTCGTGACGCCCGCCCGGTGCGCGGCCAGCAGCTTCTGCTTCACCCCGCCGATGGGCAGCACGCGACCCGTCAGCGAGACCTCGCCCGTCATGGCGACGTCGGTCCGCACCAACCGCCCGCTCAGCAGCGACGCCAGTGCCGTCGTCATCGTGACGCCCGCGCTCGGGCCGTCCTTCGGCACCGCGCCCGCCGGGAAGTGGATGTGCGCGCCCCGGTCCTTCAGGTCGCCCACCGGCAGCTCCAGTTCGGCACCGTGCGAGCGGAGGAAGCTCAGCGCGATCTGCGCGCTCTCCTTCATCACGTCACCCAGCTGGCCCGTCAGCGTCAGGCCCGCCGCACCCGTCTCCGGGTCTGCCAGGGACGCCTCCACGAAGAGCACGTCACCGCCCGCTCCCGTCACCGCCAGACCGGTGGCGACACCGGGGACGGCGGTACGGCGCTCAGCCGGGTCCTGCGCCGACTCGGGCACGTGGTGCGGCCGGCCGATCAGGGCGCGCAGATCGGCGTCCGTGATCGTGAACGGCAGCTCCCGTTCGCCCAGTTCGTGCTGGGCGGCGACCTTCCTCAAGAGCCTGGCGATCGACCGCTCCAGCGTGCGGACGCCCGCCTCCCGCGTGTACTCGCCGGCGAGCTTGCGCAGGGCGCTCTCGTCCAGGGTCACCTCGCCCTTGTCGAGGCCGGCCCGCTCCAGCTGGCGCGGGAGCAGGTGGTCACGGGCGATGACGACCTTCTCGTCCTCGGTGTAGCCGTCGAGGCGGACCAGCTCCATACGGTCGAGCAGGGCCTCCGGGATGGCTTCGAGCACGTTGGCGGTGGCGAGGAAGACCACGTCCGACAGGTCGAGCTCGACCTCCAGGTAGTGGTCGCGGAACGTGTGGTTCTGCGCCGGGTCCAGGACCTCCAGCAGGGCGGCTGCCGGGTCGCCCCGGAAGTCGGATCCCACCTTGTCGATCTCGTCGAGGAGCACCACCGGGTTCAGCGACCCGGCCTCCTTGATCGCCCGCACGATCCGGCCGGGCAGCGCGCCGACGTACGTACGCCGGTGACCGCGGATCTCGGCCTCGTCCCGCACACCGCCGAGGGCGACGCGGACGAACTTGCGGCCCATGGCGTGCGCGACGGACTCGCCCAGGGACGTCTTGCCGACGCCGGGCGGGCCGACCAGTGCCAGTACGGCACCGCCGCGCCGGCCCCCGACCACTCCCAGCCCCCTGTCGTTGCGTCGCTTGCGCACCGCCAGGTACTCGGTGATCCGCTCCTTCACGTCCTCCAGGCCCGCGTGCTCGGCGTCCAGGATCGCCTTCGCGCCCTGGATGTCGTACGCGTCCTCGGTCCGCTCGTTCCACGGCAGTTCGAGCACCGTGTCCAGCCACGTCCGGATCCACGATCCCTCGGGCGACTGGTCGCTGGACCGCTCCAGCTTGTCGACCTCCTTGAGGGCGGCCTCGCGGACCTTCTCGGGCAGGTCGGCGGCCTCGACACGGGCGCGGTAGTCGTCGGACTCCTCGCCCTCCTGTTCGCCGTTGAGTTCGCGCAGTTCCTTGCGCACGGCCTCGAGCTGGCGCCGCAGCAGGAACTCGCGCTGCTGCTTGTCGACGCCCTCCTGGACGTCCTTGGCGATGGTCTCGGCCACGTCCTGCTCGGCGAGGTGGTCGCGCAGTTGCTGGGTGGCGAGCTTCAGGCGGACCACCGGGTCGGCGGTCTCCAGGAGCTCCACCTTCTGTTCGGTGGTCAGGAACGGCGAGTAGCCGGAGTTGTCGGCGAGCGCGGAGACGTCGTCGATGGCCTGGACGCGGTCGACGACCTGCCAGGCGCCGCGCTTGCGCAGCCAGGCGGTGGCGAGCGCCTTGTACTCCTTGACGAGTTCGGCGACATGACCGGGCAGCGGCTCGGGGACGGCCTGGTCGACCCTCGTCCCCTCGACCCACAGGGCCGCGCCGGGCCCGGTGGTGCCGGCGCCGATCTTCACGCGGCCGCGGCCGCGGATCAGCGCGCCCGGGTCGCCGTCGGCCAGCCGGCCGACCTGCTCGACGGTGCCGAGCACACCGGTGCTCGCGTAGGTCCCGTCGACGCGCGGGACCAGCAGCACACGGGGCTTTCCGGGCTCCGAGCGGGCGGCGGCCTGAGCGGCCTCCACGGCCGCTCGTACATCGGTGTCGTTGAGGTCCAGTGGAACCACCATGCCGGGGAGCACCACCTCGTCATCGAGAGGCAACACGGGCAGGGTGAGCGGTGTGGACGGCGAAGCCATGATCTCCCCTTCGGCAGTCAAGTTGAGCTATGCCGACTCAATGCACGTGAGTCTGCGAATGTTCCCCACGGGGCGGCCCGTTCGCTGTGGGCGATCACGACTGTCACGACCGGTGACACGGGACCTACAGTCAGAAGTAACAGACAAACCAGCCGTGCAGTCATTACCGGGGGTTGATGTGGATCGTTTCGTCCAGGCATGGGTGGACGGGTGGGTCGTGTCGCGTGGGGCGGCTCCGCCCGTGGCCGAGCCGTGGGGCTGGACCGTCGACGTGGGAACGGGAACCCATCACGTCACCCGGCACGTGTTCGGCGCGACGAACGGCGCGGTGTCGGAGCCGGCCGTCCGGAAGGTGGCGGGTGCGGTGACCGGGGCCGGCGTGTGGCTGAAGGTGTTCGCCGACCCGGCGGTGGTCGGGCCCTGGCTGGGGCCCGACTGGTGGATCGACCCCGAGCCCGGTTTCCTGATGACGGCTCCGCTCCCCGACGTCCCGCCCGGCGCCGCCCCCGACGGCTACCGGACCCGCACCTGGTCGCGCGGCGGCGTGACCCGCACCATGGTCGCCGCCCCGGACGGCTCCCTGGCCGCGCGCGGACAGATCGCCCCGACCGGCGCGACGGCGGTCGTCGACCAGATCGAGACCTCCCCCGGCCACCGCCGCCGCGGACTCGGCGCCCTCGTCATGCGGACCCTGCACCGCGCGGCGGTCGACCAGGGCGCCCGGACCGGCGTTCTGGGGGCGACTCCGGAGGGGCGGGCACTGTACGAGTTCCTGGGCTGGCGCGTCGAGTCAGCGCTGACCAGCGCGAAGTTCACGGGAGACGCGCGGGGGTGACGTCCGGCGGCCGAGAGGGCGCACCCTTCGGCGCCGCACGACGGGGCACGCCCCTCGCGCCCCCTCCCCGTACCCCGCCCACTTCCGGCATTCACCCCGAAGTCGCCCGCCACCACGACCACAATGCGCGTATGACCGATGACTGGAAGCGACGTCTCGACGCCCTCCACGCCGACCTGGTCCGCCGTGACGACCCCGTCGCCTGGGTGACGGAGGCGGACGCCGTCGAGGCCTCGCGCCGCTATCCGCACATCGCGCTGCGCGGACCCGTCTTCGGTGTCGCCGCACGGGACCGGGCGACCGCCGAGCCGGGCTGGCGGCTGCTGAAGCCGGTGGTGGACGGCATGCCCCAGCAGGCCCGGGACGGGCTCAACTCGCACCTGTGGTTCAAGGCGAAGGACGGCACCGACGACCCGGCCGTGCGGCGCGAGCTGCTGGCGGCCGTGGCCGTGCTGGAGCGGGCCCCGGCCGACGAGGTGGAGGCGCAGGGCGTGCGCTACCGGGTGGTGCGCGGCGACGAGTTCGCCCGGACCGGCGACGACGGTCTGGAGCCGCCCCGGCCCACCGACCTCGAGCCCGTGAACCCGTCGTGGGAGGACCCGGGCGCCGTCCCGTCGCCGGACGTGGGGTACGTCCTGGACCCCGACCGGGACGAGGGCCCGATGGCGGGCGCCCTCCGGCTGGGCCTGCGCGACTTCACGTACACGGGCTCCCGCTTCCCCGCCGACGTGCGCGCGGACTCCGAGTGGGCGGCCCGGACGCACCCGGACGTGGTGCGGCTGCCCGTCGGTTTCTCGGTGGCCGAACGCGACGGGACCGGCTGGACCCCGTGCGGGTCCCTGGCGGCGACCCCGCACGAGGCCCGCCGCTCGCTCTACGAGGGGATGGCCCGCGTCTGGGCGATGCTCTACCGCTTCGACGAGCGCAAGAAGGCCCTGTACGCGCGGGCCGCGGAGGCGTTCCGGGCGGCCGGCCGGGCCGACGAGGCGAGCGTGGAGGACCGCCTGTTCCGGATCTGCCGCGTCGAACGGATGGTCCGCCTGGGCCCCGACGGCCCCGAGCCGCCCCGCCCGTCGGACCTCGACGAGTACGGCCCCATGAAGCTCCACCCGACCCTGCACACGGACGGCACGGTCCAGTACGACGACTGACCGGGAAGGACGGGCACCGACCGGCGGACGGGGTGACGTTCAGCAGCCGGGAAGCGGTCGGGTCCGCGGCAGGCGCCGGAGCCACGGCCAGGTGCCGACGCCTATCGCCAGCGCGATCAGGTGCCCCCAGTTCGTCATCGGGTCGGTGAAGGCGATCAGGTCCTGGAGCAGCATCCCGCCGAAGGCGGCGAGCAGCGGCCAGCGCAGCCACGGCCCGAGCAGGCCCGCCAGGGCGCCGACACTCGCGGCGACGCCGAAGCTGATGCCGTAGTCGAGGCGGTGCAGCGAACTGTCGGGCAGTCGGCCCACGAGCACGGCCAGGCCCACCGGCACCTCGGTCGCCAGGGTGGCCAGGACATGCCCGAGCAGGAAGACGACGGCCGTACGGACGCCGCCTATGCGCCGCTCCAGCGTCGTCAGGACGGCCAGGAAGCCGAGCGTGAAGGGGGAGGCGAAGCCGCCCGCCACCCAGAGCGCGCTGGCCACCAGCACCAGCACGGGTGTCCGCACCAGATGCGCGACGTCGGTGCTGGAGCCCTGGTGCAGGGCGTGCACGAGGGTGGGGCCGGCGTGCGCGGTGACAGAGGAGGTGACGGCGAGGACGGCGGCGTACGAGAGGGTGAAAGGGGCGGGGATCCGGTACCGACGGCGGGGGGCGGACTCGGCGGGCGGCTCGGCAGGGGGCTCGGCGCGGGGCGGGGTGCGCTGGCCCGGGATGCCGTCCAGCAGCCCGCGGACGTCGGGCAGAGGCGGGCTCGTGGGTGCGGCCGTGCGTTCCACCGTGAGGCGCTCCTTCCGTTTCACCCCACCTTTCGCGCCGCGCCGGTCCGCTGTCTGTGACCGACGCCACGCCTGGACCGATTCACAGAAAGCTCTGAGACTTCTCCCTGCTGATTCCCACGCGCCCCGAAGTCGCTCCGAACCCGTTCCGAACAGATGTACGTCAACCTCATCCGCCGCCCACGGAAATCCCTCAACAAACCGTCAGGGAAGTGCCAGGATGGGCCGATGCCCATCCCGTACGACATCCCCGACGCGCCCGAAGTGCTGGACCGTCGCGAGGGCCCCTACGGTGAGGTCGTCCTGCGCCGACACGGGGAGTTGCTCCAGATCATCGCCAACGGCTGCTTCCTGATGGACACCTCGGACGGCCGCTCGGAGCGGCTCCTGGTCGACGCCGCACTGGCCACGCTGGACAGCCGTCCCTCGCCCGGCCTGCTGATCGGCGGCCTCGGCGTCGGCTTCTCCCTCGCGCACGCCGCCGCCGATCCCCACTGGGGCGCCGTCACGGTCGTGGAGCGCGAGCACGCCGTCATCGACTGGCATCTCGACGGCCCGCTGGCCGCGCTCTCCGGGGCCGCGCTCGCCGACCCCCGGTCGAAGATCGTCGAAGCGGACCTGCTCGACTACGTCAATGAGACATGCGACACGTTCGACGCGGTATGTCTCGACATCGACAACGGGCCCGACTGGACCGTCACCGAGGGCAACGACAGCCTCTATTCCACGGCCGGACTCGCAAGCTGCGCACGGGTGTTGAGACCCGGTGGGGTACTGGCCGTATGGTCGGCCCAGCCCTCACCGGAATTCGAGGGAACCATGAGGAATGCCGGGTTCCAACAGGTGCGTACCGAAGAGATCCCGGTTGCCCGAGGCGTGCCGGACGTCGTGCACCTCGCCGTCCGACCTGGATAGCAAAGCCGTGGTGACTCCCCGTACGCTGCACCCCTGACGCCGATCATTTACGCGTCAACCGCAGTCATGCGCAGACAAGGGATCACCCCACTGGTTCCGGAAAGCACACTCAGGGGCGGGCGATGGAGCAGACACACACCGCACACAACAGCACGGCGACGGCGACGCCGGGCGCGCAGCGGCGCGTCCTGGTGGTCGAGGACGACCCGACGATCGTCGACGCCATCGCGGCCCGCCTGCGCGCCGAGGGATTCCTCGTGCAAACGGCGGGCGACGGCCCGGCGGCCGTCGACACCGCCGAGGCCTGGCAGCCCGACCTGCTGATCCTCGACATCATGCTGCCCGGCTTCGACGGTCTGGAGGTCTGCCGTCGTGTGCAGGCCTCCCGCCCGGTGCCGGTCATGATGCTCACCGCGCGCGACGACGAGACCGACATGCTGGTCGGGCTCGGCGTGGGCGCCGACGACTACATGACCAAGCCGTTCTCGATGCGGGAGCTGGCGGCACGCGTGCATGTGCTGCTGCGCCGGGTGGAGCGGGCCGCGATCGCGGCGACGACTCCGCGCAGCGGGATCCTGCGGCTCGGCGAGCTGGAGATCGACCACGCGCAGCGCCGGGTGCGGGTGCGCTCGGAGGACGTGCACCTCACGCCCACCGAGTTCGACCTGCTGGTCTGCCTGGCGAACACCCCGCGCGCGGTGCTCTCCCGTGAGCAGCTCCTCGCGGAGGTCTGGGACTGGGCGGACGCCTCCGGCACCCGCACCGTCGACAGCCACATCAAGGCGCTGCGCCGGAAGATCGGCGCCGAGCGGATCCGCACGGTGCACGGCGTGGGCTACGCGCTGGAGACCCCGACGCCATGAGCTCCGGGCCGGACGGGCCGAGAAGCCCCGGGGAACCCTGGGGCCGGGTACGGCCGTTCTCGATCAAGACCAAGCTGGGTGCGCTGGTCGTCGTCTCGGTACTGATCACCACCGGCCTGTCGGTGATCGCGGTGCACACCAAGACGGAGCTGCGCTTCATCACGGTCTTCTCGATGATCGCCACACTGCTGATCACGCAGTTCGTGGCGCATTCGCTCACCGCGCCGCTGGACGAGATGAACACGGTGGCCCGGTCCATCTCGCACGGCGACTACACCCGCCGGGTGAGCGAGAACCGCCGCGACGAGCTGGGCGACCTGGCCCAGACGATCAACGTCATGGCGGACGAGCTGGAGGCGCAGGACCGGCAGCGCAAGGAGCTGGTGGCCAACGTCTCGCACGAGCTGCGCACGCCCATCGCCGGCCTGCGCGCCGTCCTGGAGAACGTCGTCGACGGCATCGCCGAGGCGGACACCGAGACGATGCGCACCGCCCTGAAGCAGACGGAGCGGCTCGGGCGGCTGGTGGAGACGCTGCTGGACCTGTCCCGCCTCGACAACGGCGTCGTCCCGCTGCGCAAGCGGCGCTTCGAGGTGTGGCCGTACCTGTCCGGCGTGCTGAAGGAGGCCAACATGGTCGCCTCGGCGCGCGCCACGATGGGCTCGGGCGGCAACCACACGCGCACCGACGTCCATCTGCACCTCGACGTGTCCCCGCCGGAGCTGACCGCACACGCGGACCCGGAGCGGATCCACCAGGTCGTCGCGAACCTGATCGACAACGCGGTCAAGCACAGCCCCGCGCACGGACGGGTGACGGTGAAGGCGCGGCGCGGGCCGCTGCCGGAGTCGCTGGAGCTCGAGGTCCTGGACGAGGGGCCCGGCATTCCGCGCTCGGAGTGGCGCCGTGTGTTCGAGCGGTTCAACCGGGGAGCCGTCCGCCGGCCGCACGGACCGGGCAGCGACGGCGGTACGGGGCTGGGGCTGGCGATCGCCCGCTGGGCGGTCGATCTTCACGGCGGCCGGATCGGAGTGGCTGAATCCGAGCGGGGCTGCCGGATTCTTGTCACTCTTCCGGGAGAGTCTTCCGTCCCAAGTTGACGTAAAGTTCGAACCGGAGCCACAAGATCCACCGACGTTCGCGCAGCCGGACACGTGTGATCAGGCAGCGGACCGTCCCAGGTCGGCACGGGTCCGCACGCTCAGCGTGCGCGACCTGCATCAACGCACCCCTTTTGACGCGCAACCGCGCTTGTTTCCCGCCATTTACAGCCGCGAAACGCGCTTTCCGATGTGACTTACGCGACGATGCACCGGCCCGGCCTGACCTTCCCCCTCCAGGGGGCGTAGCCTTTATTCCCGCTGTCCATCACCTTGTGAAGCGGAAGAGGGCGGTTGCCGCCGTGTCGCCACAGTCCCCCAGTAACGCATCGAGCATCTCGACCGACGCAGACCAAGCGGGCAAGAATCCCGCTGCCGCGTTCGGGCCGAACGAGTGGCTCGTCGATGAGATCTATCAGCAGTACCTCCAGGACCCGAACTCGGTAGACCGTGCCTGGTGGGACTTCTTCGCCGACTACAAGCCGGGGGCCGCCACTCCCTCGGCTCCGGCGGGTACTGCGGCCGCGGGGGCCGCAGCGACCACCACGCCCCCAGCACCCGCCGCACCGGCCGCACCGGCCCAGGCGGCGCCCGCTGCTCCGGCACCCGCCGCGCCGACTCCCGCGCCGGCCGCCGCCCCGAAGCCAGCGGCCGCCGCACCTGCCGCTGCCGCTGCTCCGGCTCCGGTGAAGGCGGCCCCGGCCGCCAAGCCGGCCGCCGCGCAGCCCGCGCCCGCCGCCGCCTCGGCCGCGCCGGGTCCGGAGTTCGTGACGCTGCGCGGCCCCGCCGCCGCGGTCGCCAAGAACATGAACGCCTCGCTGGAGCTGCCCACGGCCACGTCCGTGCGCGCGGTCCCGGTGAAGCTGCTGTTCGACAACCGCATCGTCATCAACAACCACCTCAAGCGCGCCCGGGGCGGGAAGATCTCCTTCACGCACCTGATCGGCTTCGCGATGGTGCAGGCCATCAAGGCCATGCCGTCGATGAACTGGCACTACGCGGAGAAGGACGGGAAGCCCACCCTCGTCAAGCCGCCGCACGTCAACTTCGGCCTGGCCATCGACCTGGTGAAGCCCAACGGCGACCGCCAGCTCGTCGTCGCCGGCATCAAGAAGGCCGAGACGCTGAACTTCTTCGAGTTCTGGCAGGCCTACGAGGACATCGTCCGCCGCGCCCGCGACGGCAAGCTGACGATGGACGACTTCACCGGCGTGACGGTCTCCCTGACCAACCCCGGCGGCCTCGGCACCGTCCACTCGGTGCCGCGTCTGATGCCCGGCCAGTCGGTCATCATGGGCGTCGGCTCGATGGACTACCCGGCGGAGTTCCAGGGCACCAGCCAGGACACCCTGAACAAGCTCGGCATCTCGAAGGTCATGACGCTCACGTCGACCTACGACCACCGGGTCATCCAGGGCGCCGCCTCCGGCGAGTTCCTCCGCGTCGTCGCCAACTTCCTCCTCGGGGAGAACGGCTTCTACGACGAGATCTTCGAGGCGCTGCGCATCCCCTACGAGCCGGTCCGCTGGCTCAAGGACATCGACGCCAGCCACGACGACGACGTCACCAAGGCCGCCCGGGTCTTCGAGCTGATCCACTCCTACCGGGTCCGCGGCCATGTCATGGCCGACACCGACCCGCTGGAGTACCGCCAGCGCAAGCACCCCGACCTGGACATCACCGAGCACGGCCTCACCCTGTGGGACCTGGAGCGCGAGTTCGCGGTCGGCGGCTTCGCGGGCAAGTCCCTGATGAAGCTGCGCGACATCCTGGGCGTGCTGCGCGACTCGTACTGCCGCACCACCGGCGTCGAGTTCATGCACATCCAGGACCCGAAGCAGCGCCGCTGGATCCAGGACCGCATCGAGCGCGCGCACAGCAAGCCGGAGCGCGAGGAGCAACTGCGCATCCTGCGCCGGCTGAACGCGGCGGAGGCCTTCGAGACCTTCCTCCAGACGAAGTACGTCGGCCAGAAGCGCTTCTCCCTGGAGGGCGGCGAGTCCGTCATCCCGCTGCTCGACGCGGTGCTGGACAGCGCGGCCGAGTCGCGGCTGGACGAGGTCGTCATCGGCATGGCCCACCGCGGCCGCCTGAACGTCCTCGCGAACATCGTCGGCAAGTCGTACGCGCAGATCTTCCGTGAGTTCGAGGGCAACCTCGACCCGAAGTCGATGCACGGCTCCGGCGACGTGAAGTACCACCTGGGCGCCGAGGGGACCTTCACGGGCCTGGACGGCGAGCAGATCAAGGTCTCGCTGGCCGCGAACCCGTCCCACCTGGAGACGGTCGACCCGATCATCGAGGGCATCAGCCGCGCCAAGCAGGACATCATCAACAAGGGCGGCACGGACTTCACCGTCCTGCCGGTCGCCCTGCACGGCGACGCGGCCTTCGCGGGCCAGGGCGTGGTGGCCGAGACCCTGAACATGTCGCAGCTGCGCGGTTACCGCACGGGCGGCACGGTCCACATCGTCATCAACAACCAGGTCGGCTTCACCGCCGCCCCGGAGTCCTCGCGCTCGTCGATGTACGCCACGGACGTGGCGCGCATGATCGAGGCCCCGATCTTCCACGTGAACGGCGACGACCCGGAGGCCGTGGTCCGCGTCGCGCGGCTGGCCTTCGAGTTCCGCCAGGCGTTCAACAAGGACGTGGTGATCGACCTCATCTGCTACCGCCGCCGCGGTCACAACGAGTCGGACAACCCGGCCTTCACCCAGCCGCTGATGTACGACCTGATCGACAAGAAGCGCTCGGTGCGCAAGCTGTACACCGAGTCCCTCATCGGTCGCGGCGACATCACCCTGGAAGAGGCCGAGCAGGCGCTCCAGGACTACCAGGGCCAGCTGGAGAAGGTCTTCACGGAGGTCCGCGAGGCCACCGCGCAGCCCGCCGCCGGCGACGCCCACGAGCCGCAGGACAACTTCCCGGTCGCGGTGAACACGGCCGTCTCCGCGGAGGTCGTCAAGCGCATCGCCGAGTCCCAGGTCAACATCCCCGACTACTTCCACGTCCACCCGCGTCTGCTGCCGCAGCTCCAGCGCCGAGCGTCGATGGTCGAGGACGGCACGATCGACTGGGGCATGGGCGAGACGCTGGCCGTCGGCTCCCTCCTCCTGGAGGGCACCCCGGTCCGGCTGTCCGGCCAGGACTCGCAGCGCGGCACCTTCGGCCAGCGCCACGCGGTGCTCATCGACCGCGAGACGGGTGAGGAGCACACCCCGCTCCAGTACCTCAACGACGAGCAGGCGCGCTACAACGTCTACAACTCCCTCCTCTCCGAGTACGCGGTGATGGGCTTCGAGTACGGCTACTCGCTGGCCCGCCCCGACGCGCTCGTGATGTGGGAGGCGCAGTTCGGCGACTTCGTCAACGGCGCGCAGACCGTGGTCGACGAGTACATCTCGGCGGCCGAGCAGAAGTGGGGTCAGACGAGCGGTGTCACGCTCCTCCTCCCCCACGGCTACGAGGGCCAGGGCCCGGACCACTCCTCGGCCCGTGTCGAGCGCTTCCTCCAGCTCTGCGCCCAGAACAACATGACGGTCGCGATGCCCACGCTCCCGTCGAACTACTTCCACCTCCTGCGGTGGCAGGTGCACAACCCGCACCACAAGCCGCTGGTCGTCTTCACCCCGAAGTCGATGCTGCGCCTCAAGGCCGCCGCGTCGAAGGCGGAGGAGTTCACGAGCGGCCAGTTCCGCCCGGTCATCGGCGACACGACGATCACCGACCCGGCGGCCGTGAAGAAGGTCGTCTTCTGCGCCGGCAAGGTCTACTACGACCTGGAGGCCGAGCGTCAGAAGCGCGGCGTCACGGACACGGCGATCATCCGCCTCGAGCGGCTGTACCCGCTCCCGGGTGCCGAGGTCCAGGCGGAGGTCAACAAGTACCCCAACGCCGAGAAGTACCTCTGGACCCAGGAGGAGCCGGCCAACCAGGGCGCCTGGCCGTTCATCGCCCTGAACCTGATCGACCACCTGGACCTCGCGGTCGGCGCGGACGTGCCGCACGGCGAGCGCCTGCGCCGCATCTCGCGCCCGCACGGCTCGTCCCCGGCGGTCGGCTCCGCCAAGCGACACCAGGCGGAGCAGGAGCAGCTGGTGCGTGAGGTGTTCGAGGCGTAGTCCTCACCCACCACGCCCGTCACGGGCGAAGGGCCCGGCCCCCGGAGGTTTCCGGGGGCCGGGCCCTTCGGCGTGCTCGGGCCGGCCGGGCGTCAGATGACCTGGGGTTCGAAGTCCCAGTAGGGGCGGTTGCGGGAGCGGGCCGAGACGGTGTGCGGGTGCTTGCTGCCGAGCGTCGCGTCGAGGTCCGAGAGGGCCTCCTGCTCGACCTTCTCGGCCTGCCGCCGGTCCCGCAGACCGCGCAGGTCCGCCGCGTACGCGATCCGCGCCGACAGGGTCAGCGGGTGGGTCCGGCCGAGCGACTCGATGGCCCGGGTCACCGTGTCCCGGCTGAGGTCGGCGGCGCTCTCGGTGTCGCCCACGATGTTGCGCAGGGCCGAGGCGTTCAGGGCGCAGCCCAGTGTCCAGGCGTGGTTCTCGCCCACCGCCTCGGTCATCGACGCCAGCGCCTGCTCCAGGAGGACATGGCCGGCCTCCCGCTCGCCGACGTTGCGCAGGATCAGCGCCTGGTTGGCGCGGGCGCCCGCGACGAAGGGGTGCCCGTCGCCGAGCATCACCTCGTAGCGTGCGACGACGGCCTCGCTGAGCTCGTGGGCCCGGTCGATGTCGCCGTGCTCGCGGGCGTAGCAGCTCTGGGCCGTCGCGAAGATCAGGGTCAGCGGGTGCGTCTCGCCCAGCACCCGCTCGCCGCGCTCCAGCACGCTGGAGAGCATCTCCCCGGGCTCCTCCCAGTCCATGCCGCGGTCCCGGCCGCGGTCACGGTCGCCCAGGCGGTAGCGACACAGCGCCAGGTTGTGCTCGGCGCTGAGGGTCTGCGGGTTGTCGCGGCCCATCACCAGACGGCTCTCGCGCACGTTCTTCGCCTGGATGGACTCGGCCTCGGCGTAGCGGCCGAGGAGCCGCAGGTCGATGGCGTAGTAGATCTCGGAGCCGAGGGTCCACGGATGACGGGCCCGCAGCAGCACCCGCCGGGACTCCAGGGTCTGCCGGTCGATGTCCAGGGCTTCCTGGTAGCGCCCGAGCAGCCGCAGGGAGACGGCGAGGTTGTTCAGCGAGTTGAGGCTTCGCGAGTCCTGCTCGCCCAGCAGGTCGCGGTATCCGACCAGGACCCACTGCGAGAGTTCCAGTGCCTCGTCGTAGCGGCCGAGGCCGCGCAGGTCGGCGGCGAGACCGGCGGCGGCCCGCAGATGCTCCAGGTCCTGGGGTCCGCGCTCCGCCTTCAGGTGCTCGGAGGCGGCGCGGCTGAGGGCCTCGGTCCCGGCGTAGTCGCCGACGGCGCGCAGCAGGTTGGTGTAGTGGTAGCTCAGCTCCCAGATCCTGGGGTGGGTCGGGCCGAGCAGCTCGCGCCAGGCCACCATCGCGCGCTCGCCGAGCTTGATGCCGGCGTTGTACTCACCGGAGAAGTACATGTAGCGCAGGCAGTTGAAGACCAGTCGCTGGACGGCCGGGTCCTGGGTCTGGAGCACGTCCGCGTACTTCAGATGCGGCACGATCTGGGCGTATCCCGGCCACAGGTCGGGGTCGGTGGGCCGGCGCGGGTCGGCCGCTGCGAGGGCCTGGCGTACGACGTCGATGAACTCCTTGCGGTCCGTGTCCGGCATGTCCTTGTGCACGATCTGGTGGACCATGCGGTGCAGGTACAGCGACTCGCCGGAGGCGGCCGCCTCGTCGCCGAGCGCTTCGTGGGACTCCAGGCGGACCACCGAGTACTGGCGGAGCTGGTTGATCGCCTTGTTCCACAGCAGCGGGTCGTTGAGCAGTCCGGCGAGCTGTTCGGGCAGTGCCTCGCTGGACATCTCGCGCAGCAGGCGGACGGGGATGAAGCCCGGTGCGAAGAACGTGCACAGCCGCAGCAGGTCGACCGACTCGGGGACGGTGTCGCGGAGTTTGTTCAGCAGTATCGACCACGCGGTCTGGAAGGCGAGCGGGAAGTCCGCCGACACCTTCACCACGTCGCTGTCGATGCCGCCGTCGAGCAGGGCGATGTACTGGCGCACCGAGAGGTCGGAGTCGTTCAGCCAGCCCGCCGTCTGGTCCAGCAGCAGCGGCAGGTCCTCCAGCGCGTCCGCGAGCTGGTCGGCCTCCACCTCCGTCAGCCGCGGGGCTCGGCGCCGGATGAACGCCACCGACTCGTCGCGGGCGTAGACGGGCACCTCCAGCAGCTTGCTGTTGTGCTCGGTCCATTCCGGGTTGCGGGAGGTGATGATGACGTGGCCGGGGCCGGTCGGCACCAGGTCCCAGATCTGGTCGGGTTCGTCCGCGCCGTCGAGGATCAGCAGCCAGCGCCCGTACGGTTCGCCGCGGCGCAGCGAGTCGCGGACCGCGCGCAGCCGCTCTCCGTACTCCTGGCCGGTCTGGAGGCCGAGTTTCGGGGCGAGTTCGGCGAGCAGCCGACGGTAGGTCACGCGTTTCTCGGCGTTGACCCACCAGACGACGTCGTACTCGGAGCCGAAGCGGTAGACGTACTCGGCGGACAGCTGGGTCTTGCCGACGCCCGACATGCCGTGGAACGTGACCACACCCGCGCCGGGCTCCGCGTTCCGCAGCACGTGGTAGGCCTCGTTGAGCAGCGACTCGCGGCCGGTGAACCGGGTGTTGCGGCGGGGCACCCCGCCCCAGACCTCGGGCATCGACGCCGGGAACCGGGGACCGCGGCGCGCCGCGTCGACGGGCTCGGGCAGCGGATCGGTCGGCAGGTCCAGCCGGTCGAGCAGCCGGCGCTCGGCCTCTTCGGCGCCCATGTTGGTCAGGTTGACCGGGGCGAGGACGGCGGTCGCGGAGGGCACGGACGCCGAGGTGACGGAGACGGCGGCGAACCGGGACGCGTCGGGGGCGACGACCTCGCGCAGCGCCGCGTTCCACTCCTCCTGCGTCCGGGGACCGAGCTGGAAGTACCACTCGCTGACGACGATGAGGATGCGGCCCTCGGCGAGTTCCAGGTCGCGCAACAGGTCCACCAGGGGGACGTCCGCCGGGGAGTCCCAGCGCAGGTACACCACCCGCAGGCCACGACGTTCGAGCCGGTCCCCGACCCAGGCCGCCCAGGCCCGGTTGAAACCCGCGAAATGGATCGTGACCGTCTGCCTCGCGGCCCCTCTCCCGGTTGCCCCCACCGGCGTACGAGCTCCAGACATGCAGCGGCCTCCAGCGCGTAGTACCAAAATCCTAGAACCTCGGCGCGTCGTGCGTAAGTCCGCCGACTTCATCCACGCGTGCCTCGATTCGACGATCTTCGCGCACCGGGCGGCCCCTTGCAGGCCATCCTCATTCTTTCGGGCGTGGCACGGCGGGAGCATGACGTTGTGTCCACAGAGCGCGTGCGGCCTTCACATACGCCTGGGCCCGCGCCGTGTGGTTGCGGGGCGCCGGATGGTCGGCCATACGCTCGTACGTGGCTGTCATCTCGTCGACGAACCGGCGTCCCCGGCGGGTGAGGTCGGGCGAGCCGACGAGTCCCGGCAGGGCCGCTCCGACCTGGGCGCGGTAGCGGGCGTGCCGCGACCAGGCGTACTCGCTGTCGGGCGGTGTGGTGCGCAGCGCGCGGCGCTGGAAGTAGTCCGCGAGGGCCAGGTGCGAGTAGACCCCCTGGAGCAGACCGTCGTACGGTCGGGGGTCGGTCTTCCAGGGGGCGAAGTAGCGGGCTTCCGCGTCGGCGTGATGGAGCGTCACGAGGTCGCCCAGGGCGGCCAGTTTGGCGTGGTGCAGTTCGTGGACGAGGGTCTCGGCCAATGCCAGGGCGTCCTGCGGGGTGCTGGAGAGCAGGGCGCCGAACGCCTCGTGCCGGGTCGCGCTGCAACTGTCCCGTCCCTCGGCGCCCGGCGGCCGCTCCAGCGGCACCAGGCAGCGCAGCAGCGCCACCGCCTCGGTCACCCGGTGCGCGCCGCCGGTGCGCAGTGCGGCCTCGGTGCCCGACCAGGCCTGGAGCCAGCGTTTGCCGTCGCCGTCGTCGAGGGTCGCGGCTCCGCCGAGCGTGCGGTGGCGGGGGCCGGGTGCGACACGGTAGGGATCCACGTCGTCCAGGGGCATGGGGCCGCCGGTGGACGCCAGCCCGGGCAGGGCGTGCACGGGAGTCCAGGCGAGGGCGCCGGACCAGGCCCCGATCCCGCTCTCCAGACACACGAGGACGTCCGGCGCGTCGGGCTGGCGCACCGTCAGGCACCCTTCGCGGTGGGTGACGTCGACGGGGACGTCACCTGTGGTGGCCGTGCGCAGCGAGCCGAGGGACGGCAGGGTGAGCACTCCGGCGTACGCGGTCAGCCGGACGGTGAACGGGATCCCGGCGCGTGCGGCCGCCACGGCGGCGATCGCGCTGAAGTGCGCGAGGTCCTGCCGGAGCCGACGGGACCGGGGCTCGTCCGGGGGACCCGCGCGGCCGTCGAGCCCGTGCAGACAGCTCAGGGCCCATGGCCCGGTCAACGGATGGAAGAGCCGGTCCCGAGCGGGCGAGAGTCCGACACCCGGCGGGGGCGGGGGAGGCTGGACGGTACCCGGTAAGGAATGCGGCGCACCGAGCGAGGAGTACGACATCCCGCGCGGGTCCTGTGGGGCGCCGCCCGGTGAGTGAGCGGTGCCCGACGACGGGTACGGCATCCCGCGCGGGCTCCAGGACTCGCCGCCCGGGGGGTGGGCAGCGCCTGACAACGGGTGGGGCACGCCGGGCCCGGGGGGCGGCATCCCGCGCGGGCTCCAGGACTCGCCGCCCGGGGGATGGGCGGCGCCTGACGACGGGTGGGGCACGCCGGGCCCGGGGGGCGGCATCCCGCGCGGGTTCCAGGACTCGCCGCCCGGGGGATGGGCGGCGCCCGGTGGCTTTGGGTGGTCGGCCTCGGCGAGCAGGGACCAGTCGTCGCGCAGCCGGGACTTTCGGCCGGGGGAGCAGAGCGCGGGGTCAGCCGCCTCGGCCGCGTCGAGGACGGCGCGCAGCAGGAGCAGCCGTCGGGTGTCCTGGTCCCGCACGAGGAGGGCCAGGGTGTCGGGGGTCCCCTCGGTGCGGCCGAGTTCCACGAGGGCCCGGTCGGGGACCGTCGGCCTTGTCACGGTGCGCCTCCTTCCCGGGCCGCGGGGACGGCGGCGGCCGCGGCGGCCGTGTCCTCGGCGAGCCGGCCGGCGACGTGGCGGATGAAGCGCTGGAGGTCCGCGCAGTACACGGACGGGTTGCGGAAGCCGTGCCCCGCCCGGTAGCGGTGGGCGTAGTGGCCGCCTCCGCAGACGGTCAGCAGGGGGCAGGCCCGGCACTGGTCCGCGAGGGCCGCGGCGCCCGCCTGCCGGGCCGCCACCGCGGGGTGCAGCAGCGCCTCGTCGAAGGCGTGCCGGAAGACGTCCAGGCCGGTGCGCGCGGCGCCGTCGTAGGCGGACTTCAGGGCGTCCACCTGTTCGATCGATCCGTCGGTCTCCACGACGACGGCGTCGAACGGCGCGAGGCCGAGGGCCTCGGTGACCGAGGGCAGCCCCAGCAGGAGCGCGACGCACTCCTCGAAGAGGCGGACCCGGGTCTCCCGCCGGCCGGCCCGCCACCAGCGGTCGAAGACGGCGCACAGCCACTCCCCGTGGCGGGCGTCCGCCCAGTGGGGCGGTGGGGCGGACCAGTTGCCGTGCGGCAGCAGGAAGTCCAGGCCGGGCGGTCGCAGGGTGAGGAGGGACTCGTACGTCTCCACCGGGTCCAGCGTGACGTCGACGACGGTGAGGATGCCGGCGTAGGCCTGCGGGGCCTGCTCGGCGACCAGCAGCGCCCCGCGCGCGGCGGCGGGCCAGGACGGGCGCCCCGCGTGGTCGACGCGGCGGGCGTTGTGCGCGGCGAGGCCGCCGTCGAGGCTGACGCCGATCCGGATGCCGGCGTCGGCCAGGACGGCGAGGCGCCGCGCGGTGAGGAGGGTGGCGTTGGTCTGGACGGTGGCGTGGACCGTGCAGCCGGCCGGGACGCGGTCGCGCACCAGGGCGGTGAAGCGGGCCAGCTTCCCGGCGCCGGCCAGCAGGGGCTCGCCGCCGTGCAGGACGAGGGAGATGTCCGCGAGGCCGTGGGTGGCGGCGTGTTCGGCGATACGGGTCGCGGTGCGGTCGAGGACCTCGTCGGCGGCGGCCGCGGGGCGGGTGCGCCAGGTGGAGTCGGGGCCCTCGTAGAGGTAGCAGTAGGTGCAGGCGAGGTTGCAGCGGCCGTGCGTCTTCACGATGAACTGGCGGAAGGCCTGTCGAGACACTCCAGCACCCCCATGCCTAGGCCCTTGAGCCGCATGGGGGCGCATTCCCGGGCGGGCACGGGTCACAAACCCCACCCGACCGAAGTTGTCCGAGTCGCGCACAGAAGAAACCGGAATCGACTCCGAACGATCGAGTGGCTCGAATCGGGTGGTCGGTGGAGCCGACGGCGGTTGCCTCAGAGCGCCGAGGCGAACCCCCACAGCGGCTCGCTCGTCTGTCCCGCGCGGTCCCGCAGCTCTTCCAGCAGCTCCAGCAGCACGGGATGCTCGATCGTCCCCAGCTCCGTGAGACCCAGCGACAGCAGATCCGGCAGCGGCTCCCCCGCGCCGGGGGCCTCCGGCGCCACCGTCACCCCCGCGAACCCGTCCTGTTCGTCCATGCCCACCCCTCCCGACTCTCTCCGCTCATGTCACACGTTCCAGTGCGGCCAGCCGCCGCGCCGTCTGCTCCGCCGTCGGCTCGCCCGTGCCCAGGTGGTCGTCCGGCAGCCTCGACCACTCCGCGCGGGCCAGGCGGTATGCCTCGCGGGCGGCACGCGGCCGGGCGGCCGCCTCATAGGACATACCCCGCCAGTGATGCGCCTGCGCACACAACTCGACGGCCTCATGGCGCCGACGACCGGTTTCGGCCATCCCCTCCGCCTCCCGGGCCGCCTCCGCCGCGTCGCGGAAGGCGTCGACCGCGAGGTCGAGCCGGGCCGGGCGGCGCAGGCTGCGATAGGCCTCGAACTGGACCTGGCCGAGGTCCAGCCGGCAGCGGGCGGCCAGCAGCGGATCCCCCGCCTCCGCCGCCGCGAGGCCGAAGAGGTGCTCGGCCTCGCGCAGGTCGACCCGGTCCCCGCGGGCCCGGTAGCGCAGCATCAGCGCGCGGCCGAGCAGCAGCAGCCGGTGGGCGACCTGACGGCTGCCCGCCGGGGTCTCCATCCGGCAGTCCCGCAGCACGCGGATCGCCCGGGACAGCACGTCCTGCGCCCGTGCCCCGGACTGGAGCCCGGCCAGCCGCAGCAGCGCCTCGCCCCACTCGGCGAGGACGTCGGCGTGCGCGGGCGCGTCGCGGGACATCCGCTGGGCGGCCTGCGCGAAGCGGTCCGCGGCCGCCTCCAGCTCCGCCGGTTCGCCCGACTCGGCGTAGCGGGCCACGGCGATCCGGCCGGCCCGCGCCAGCAAAGAGGCGCGCCGGCCCTGTTCGCGCACCAGGGCGAGGGCCTCGTCGACCCGGGCCTGGGCGTCGTCCAGCGGGCCGCCCGCCTGGAGCAGCGCGTCGACCAGGTCGAGCAGGATGCGCACCCGCGCGCGTGCCGACTCGGCGGTGTACGGCTCCGCGCCGGTGTCCAGGGCGTTGCGCAGCGACTGCGCGCCCTGCTCGGCGTAGAGCCGTGCCTGGACGGGATCGGCGGTGGCGCCGGAGAGTCGCAGCAGGATCCGGCCGTGCTCCAGGGGGAGTTCGGGCGGGCGCTGACGCCGGTCGGGCCAGACGTCGGCGAAGGCCTCCAGCATGCCGACGGCGCCCTGGAGCAGCGCGCTGTCCCCGCCGAGCCGCCACTGGGCCTCCAGGGCGCGCACCCGTTCCAGGGTGAGTTTCAGCGCCTGGTTCTCGTCGAGCCCGGGCGCCGCGCAGGCGACGGCGTACTCGCGGTCGGCGCGGCGCAGCAGGTCCAGGGCGCCGGGGCGGTCGCCGCGTCGCCTGCGGTCGGTCGCGGCCGCGTGCAACACCCGGGCCAGCACGGCCCGTTCGTGCAGCCGACCCGGGTGCGCGGTCGCCCGTTCCGCAGCCGCCTCGGCCTCCTGGAGGAGGTCGTCGCCGCCCTGCACCTCCCACAGCCGCAGAGTGCAGTGCGCGTACTCGGCCCACAGTTCGGGGTCCGCGCCCGCCCGCTCGCGCTCGGTGGCGCCGCGCAGCAACTGCACCGCGTCGATGACGTCCTGGATCATGCCCTCGCTGTCGAAGCGCTCGATCAGCGCTCGGGCCCTGCGGACCGCCTGGTGTGTCGGCCGGTCCACGGGCTGTCCCGGTCCGGTCCGGCTTCCGAGGCTCTCGAACTGCTCGGGCAGCGGCATGAACCGCCGCAGCACGCGGGCCGCGACCTCCGCGAAGGGCTGGGGCACGGGGGCCTCCTCGCCGTTGCCGCCGTTGTCCCCGTGATCCCCGTTGTCGCCGTGGTCGCCGTGATCCGTGCGCTGGGCGGCGGGCGCGTACGGGCGGCCCGCGCCGCCGTCGCCGAGCTGGGCCAGGGCGAGGGCCGGGAAGTTGGGGCCGCCCTTGCCGAAGCGCTGCTCGATGTACTCCGAGCAGTGCTTGAGCACCAGCATGGCCTCGTCGCGGCCCAGCCGGGACAACAGGGCGTCCCGCACGTCGGGCTCGATGCGGTACCACTGGGCGCCGCCGTCGGCGTACTCCTCCGACGCGCGCGTGACCAGGCCGCCGACCAGCACCTCGGCGAGTTCGGCCGGCCCGGAGTCGGGCAGCATCGTGCGCTGGACGAGCTGCATCACGGGCAGGCACAGGGGTGCGGCGGCCAGATAGACGGCGAGCCGTCCGGCGGCCGGGGAGGCGCTGGAGCTGAACCTGCTGACCCGTTCGAACGGCGTGCGCCGTCGGTCGGCGCGTGCCGCCGGGGCGGCCGGCTGGTCCGCGCGCACCCAGCCCACGGCCCCCGGGACGGGCCCGGCGCCGGCCCCGGACAGCAGCCTGGCCCAGGCGCCCAGGGCCACCGGCTCGGGCGGCAGCACCGGCACCGGCAGCGCTCCCCGGCGCGCCTCCGCCGGGACCCCCGCGGGGGTGCGTACGCGCAGTGCGGCCGCTCCGCCCAGCGTCTCGCCGCGGCTCAACTCGCAGAACAGCACGGGAAGTCGGGTGCGGTTCCACAGGCGCTGCGGCAGCGGCTGGAGCACGGCGACCGGGCCCTGCCGGGAGAGGTGGTGCAGCAGCCGGTGCGCGTGGCCGCTGTGCCACAGGGGGCCCGCGCAGTCGCTGACGAACAGGACGATCCGGCGGCCGGTGGGGTCGCTGAGCCGGTCCGCGGAGTGCAGCGGCGCCGCGTAGGCGTCGGGGCTGCGGCTGACGGCCGGCTCACCGTCCGGCCCCTGGTGCAGATGGCTGACCTGGATGTCGGAGAAGGCGCCCAACTGGCCGAAAACCTGCTGAAGTTCGATGAACAGCCGGTCCCACACCCGCATCGAGGACGAGGCGTCCAGGACCAGCTGGAGCCGGGCGTCGCCCCGGGTGACGGCCCGGTACACGGGCAGGATCAGGCCGCCCGCCTGCGCGCTGCGCTCCGCCGTCGCCGTCTCGTCGAGCCGCATGCGCAGCGGCGGCGCGGGGCTCCGGTAGCGCTGAAGCCGCCGTAATGCGCGCTGGAGTTCGAGCGGGGCGGGCAGCACGGGGGCAGCGGGTACGCCCACCGGCAGCGCGGCGGCCCGCCCCGCGCCACGGGTCCGCTCCACCCCGTCCTGCGGGACCGGGTACAGACTCACCCGCCCGTCGGCCCCCACGCCCTGCGGTGGCCGCTCCGGCCGTTCGGGGCGGTCCCCCCGCGGCCGTCCGTCCCGGTCCCGTCCCCGTCCGCCGTCGGGCAGGGGCGTGGGCCGGCCGCCGGTTCCGGCCGGCGGGTCGTCCTGGTCGGAGGCCTCGGCCGGCCGGGTCCAGCGCGCCAGCCAGAGCGCGTCGCACAGCTGCGGCACATCGGGGTCGAGTCCGACGTCACGCAACCGCACGACGAGTTCGGCGAGCGGATCACCGCCGCGCGGTACGGGCGCCGAGGCACCGGCGGGCTCGACGGAGCCGCCTCCGGCCGGGACGGCACCCGGGGTGCCGGGACGGCGGCCGTCGGGCGGGACGGGGCCGTGGCGGGCCGCTGCGTCGGGCATCAGGCCCTCACCTCGGGCGGTCGAGTCGCTGGATGAGCAGGTCGGCCAGGCGGTCACGACTGGGCGGCGCGGCCGCGTCGGTGAGGTAGATCGCGTTCAGCAACTGGTCCGCCGCGAGGAGTTCACTGCGCGACCGCTCCAGGAACCGCGTGATCAGATCGTCCCCCGCGCGCGCCGCCTCGTCACCGAGATGCGCGCGTACGAAGGTGGCGAGCCGGTTGTGGTCGGGGCGCCCCAGCTCCAGGTGGATGCACCGGCGCATCAGCGGGGCCGGGAAATCGCGCTCGCCGTTGCTGGTGAGCACGACGAACGGGAAGGCGCGGCAGCGCACGCGGCCGTCCCGCACCCGGACCTTCACCCCGTCGGCGGTCAGCACCTCCGCCTCGCCGTCCGGCAGCCGGTCGGCGATGCGCTCCAGCTCGGGAATGGCGAACTCGCCCTCCTCGAGCACGTTCAGCAGGTCGTTGGGCAGGTCGATGTCGCTCTTGTCCAGCTCGTCGATGAGCAGCACGCGCGGAGTGTCGGAGGGCAGCAGCGCGGTGCCGAGCGGTCCCAGCCGGATGTAGCTGCCGATGCCCTCGACCGCGCCGGGCGAGCCCGCCGCCGACCCGAACCCGCCCTGCGCGGCGATCTGCACGTCCTGGAGCCGGGCGATCGCGTCGTAGTGGTACAGCCCGTCCTGGAGTGCGGAACGGCTGACGATCGACCAGCGCAGCACGTTGCCGAGACCGAGTTCGTACGCCACCGAGTGGGCGAGCGTGCTCTTGCCCGCGCCGGGACTGCCCGTGACGAGCAGGGGGCGGCGCAGATAGAGCGCCGCGTTGATCATCTCCAGCTCCTCGGCTCCCGGCCGGTGCAGTTCCGCCAGGTGCCGGTGCGCGCCGAGCCTGCGGTCCTGGGACCCGTCGCCGGAGCCCGCCGCGTCACGGCTGGTGAAGTCCCGCCAGGGGGGCGGATCGGGCAACCGCTCGATCCCGTCGTGCGGTTCGCCGGCGCCTCGGTAGATGAGCCACTCACTGGATTCGGTCATGATCCGGTCCTCGTCACTCGTCCACCGCCGCGGCCGTCCGAACGTGCATCACGTTATCCATCCTGGAGGTGCCTGGTAAGGGGCCGACCGGCCCGCGCGCGGGTGTGTTCAAGGGGGGCTCAAGGGGCCTCCAACAGGTCACCTGTTCCGGGCAGCGGCTGGTGGGGATCGTCGTACAGCAGGGCGACGCCGTCGGCCCAGAACGACTCCGTGCGGCCCGCGCGCAGCCGCATCCGGAGATCGTGCACGGCCTCGGGCAGATGCTGCGCACTCGGCGGTTCGGCGATCCCGTCGATCGTGCCGCGGTGGAACTCCCCGCAGACGGCGTCGGCCCGGCCGCGCCGCCGACGCCACAGCGCCACGCCGTAGCCGCCGAGCACGATCCGGGCCAGCGCCTCCGCGTCGTCCTCGTAACGGAGGTCGCCGTAACGGCAGAGCACCGGGACGGTGCCGTGCGACAGGGCGCGCAGCTGCTCCACGGTCGGTACGGGTTTACGCAACCCCTCGTCGCAGTCCAGGACTTCGGCCTTGGCGCGGTGCGCGTGCAGCCAGCGCCAGCGGGCCCGGCGCTCCGCGTCCAGGTCGTCCAGGTCGTCCACGTCGTCCAGGTCGTCAGCGCCGCCGGCACCGTCGGCTTCAGCCGTATCGTCCGGTTCTCCCCCGCCCCCGTACGCGCCGAACGCCTCGTCGGGCAGCCGGTCGCGGTCGGAGCAGCGCACGACGACCGGCCGCAGCGCCCCCAACGGCTCCTGTCCGGGCGCGAGTTGCCAGTTGTCGACCTCCAGGCCGAGCAGCGCGTGGGGCAGCGCCACCTGGAGGAGCGCGGGCCTGCCGGGCTCGTCGCAGTGCCGGAAGGCCTCCCCGAGCGGGCCGGCGAGCTGCGCGGGCAGGTCGGCCAGCGGAGTGCGCTCGGCCTCGTGCAGCCGGACCACCTCACCGCCGGGCGCGGCCACGGAGACCGACCAGTCGCAGCGGTCCGGCTCCCAGCCCCGCCGCACCAGTTCGAGCAGGGCGGAGGGCCGGGCCACGCTGCCGACGGAACGGGCACGCGCGCGTGCGTCGGGCCCACCCCGCCGGTGAGGTTTGCGCCTGCCGGGACCGTCCGTCGGGTGGAGGCCGCCGGAGACCGTGTCGGGGGCGTCGCGCTCCGCCTCGTCGCGTCGGCGCAGCCGCTCGATCCGCTGCTCGGCGAGACCGGACCGGTAACGGGCGCTCAGCCGCTGCGCGGCCTGCCACACCCAGACCCACAGGGCCTTCTCGGCGTCCGGGGTGCTGGGCACGACGAACGGGCGCGGAGCGGACATCGCGCGCATCGCGTAGTCGAGGACGAGTTCCAGTGCCCCGTCGTCACTCGCGCTCTCGTACAGCGCTCCGAGGCCGTCGCGCCAGCCGCGTGGCGCGGGCAGCGGGGTGGGGGCCTGGAAGTCGGGGAGGGAGTCGAGGATGTCCAGCAGGCTTCGGGTGCTCTCGGGCGGCGGGAGTTCGGCGAGCCGGCCCAGCAGCTGGATCCGCTCGTCCGGGCTGAGGGTGCGGCCCGGGCGCGCGCCGAGCCTGCCCTGGACGTCGGTCCAGGTCTGCCGCCGGGAGGCCGGGTGGCGCTGGCGGTCGCGGTGGTAGCGGTCGTGGGCGTGGAAGACCGCCTGGTAGAGGTCGCTGTGCTCGGCCTCCGCCGCCGCGGGGACCCGCAGGGTGCGCAGCTGCTCGATCCCGGTGGACGTGCCGCCGGGCCGGTGGTCCGAGCGCGCCTTCAGCACGCCGATCACCTCGCCGCGCTCGGGGTCGATCACCGGGCCGCCCGAGACGCCGTACGGCAGGTCGTTGTCGCCCAGCCGCATCTGCACGTCCGAGGACCAGCCGCCGATGGTGCCCTGCACGGTGAGCGTGCCGTCCAGGACCTGTAAGCGGCCCTCGTTCTCGGTCCAGCCGGCGTACAGCACCCGGCCCTCGCCGTAGTAGGCCGCCGGACGCTCGGAGACATACACGCACTCGTGGTCGTCGACGGGTTCGGTCAGCTGGACCAGGGCGAGGTCCGGGGCGGGCCAGTTGCCGGCGAGGGCCCGCCCGGCGCGGTCGGCCCGGTCGGGAAGGGTGGCCACCACCCGGCCGGGGGCGGCGGACGTGCCCCGCCCCGGTGCCGTCTCATACACCACCGTGACCTCGCCCCCCTCCCCGCCGCAAGCCACATGTGCGCAGGTCAGAACCCAGTTCGGGGCGACGAAGAAGCCACTCCCGAGGAACGTGTCGGGCTCCTCCAGGGCATACCCGACGACCGGGCGATGAATGCGCACGGTCGCCGCCACGACGAGTCCACGCAGTGCACGACGGGCCGCATCGAACGCGTTCGATGCGCCCGGGGCGTGCCCGCCCGTCATTCCGCGCCCCCGCCCACGGTGCCGTCGGCGCCCCCGTGCATCGGCGCGCCGGGGGACGCGCCCGCGCGCCGGACCCCGTCCTCGTCGGACGATGAGCCGTCACGCGCGCGGGAGCCCGCGCCGGGGGGCGCGGGAGGTGATGTGTCGAGGTCCGGTGGCCCGCTGTTCCAGGTGAGGGTGACCGTGATGCCGGCCTTGGCCTCTCCGTCGGCGAGCAAGCCCACGACCTTCCCGGCCTTGGCGGTCAGCTCGATGCCGAACTCGACACTCACCTCGTCGGGCCGCACCGCGCGCAGCGGTTCCGCCAGCGACCGCGCGACCCCCGTGACGAGCGCGTGCAGACTCTCCACGCTCGCCTCCACCCGCTCGGCGAACCCGGTGTCGCTGTACGACAGCCGCCCGGACGGCGCGGACAGCTCCCCCGCCCCCGAGATCCGGGCCCAGACGGGCGTCCCGTCCGGCAGCGCGATGCGGGCCACCCGCGTCACGTCCTCACCACTCATGGCACTCCCCCGCTTTCCCCAGTCCCCCCGGCCCCGCCCGTCGGTGCGCAGGCCGGCCGCGGGGTTCCGACCGCGCGCGGGCTCCGGCGGCCCGCGGGACGCCGTCCCCCTGCGCCTATCCTTTTCCTGTCCCCTCCCCACCGGAGAGCGGATCTCTGCCTCCCCTCGCAGGAACAAGGGTCCTTCCCCCGAGGGGGGATCCCTATCCCTGCTACCGACCCACGGAGCACGATCCATGTACTTCACCGATCGCGGAATCGAGGAACTCGAGAAGCGGCGCGGCGAGGAGGAGGTCACCTTCGAGTGGCTCGCCGAGCAGCTGCGGACGTTCGTCGACCTGAATCCGGACTTCGAGGTGCCGGTGGAGCGGCTGGCGACCTGGCTGGCACGGCTGGACGACGAGGACGACGAGTAGGCCGTTCGCGGCGGTTCGCAGCGGTTCACGTGGAGGGGCGCCCTGGGGGCGCCCCTTTTGCGTGCGCCGAAGTGGTCACCGGAACGGGTGTCTTGACTTTCATCGTCCGCGATATATCGTGTTTTACGTGAGACGCGATATGGCGTGTCGTGTCGCCGCGTGGAGGAGGTCCGCACCATGTCCGAGTGGTCCGTCGCCGAGCCGAGGAAGCTCTCTTTCGACGAGCCCGTGAGCGAACTGCGCGTGCGCATCGTCGACGGCACCGTGAACATCGTGGGCACCGACGAGGGTCCCGCCCGCCTGGAGATCTCACGGATCGAGGGACCACCCCTGGTGGTGAGCCATCGCGACGGGAACCTGACGGTGGCGTACGAGGACCTGCCCTGGAAGGGCTTCCTCAAGTGGCTCGACCGCAAGGGCTGGCGGCGCAGCGCCGTGGTCTCGCTGGCCGTGCCGGCCGGCACCCGCGTGGAGGTGGGGGTGGTCAGCGCCGGGGCAGTGGTCTCCGGCATCGAAGGCCGAGCCGAGGTGAAGGGGGTCAACGGGGACACGACCCTGGTGGGGCTCGCGGGCCCGGTGCGCACCGACACCGTCTCCGGGAGCGTGGAGGCCCAGGCCCTCACCGGCGACCTGCACTTCAACTCCGTGTCCGGCGACCTGACCGTGGTCGAGGCGGGCTCCTCCGTGAAGGCCGACTCCGTGAGCGGGTCGATGATCGTCGACCTCGATCCGACCAGCCGCCCCACGACCATCGACCTGACCAGCGTCTCGGGCGAGATCGCCATCCGGCTGCCCCATCCGGCGGACGCGCGGGTGGAGGCGAACACCGCGAGCGGCTCGGTCTCCAACGCCTTCGAGGATCTCCGGGTCAGCGGCCAGTGGGGCGCCAAGCGCATCACCGGCCGCCTGGGCGCGGGCAACGGCAGCTTGAAGGCGACGACGATCTCCGGCTCGATCGCCCTGCTGCGGAGGCCCCCGACGGAAGACGCGCCGGATGACATACCGGACGACGCGTGGCACGACGAGCGAGAGGCGAAACCGGCGGCCGGTCCGGAGGGTGAAGCGCGCTCAGGCCGGCCCGTCGACTCGGGGGACAATGCCGTTTCCGGCCCGGGCGGCGAGAGCTCCTCCGGCGACCCGGCCGACAGCACGACCGACAAGAAGGTGCTCTGACATGCCTCCCGTCTTCGCCCACGGCCGTCTCCGTCTCTATCTGCTGAAGCTGCTGGACGAAGCGCCGCGCCACGGCTACGAGGTGATCCGCCTCCTCGAAGAACGCTTCCAGGGGCTCTACGCGCCGTCGGCGGGCACGGTCTACCCCCGGCTGGCCAAGCTGGAGGCCGAGGGGCTGGTCACCCACACCACCGAGGGCGGCCGCAAGGTCTACGCCATCACCGACGCGGGCCGGGCCGAACTGGCGGACCGCAGCGGCGAACTGGTCGACCTGGAGCTGGAGATCCGCGAGTCGGTCGCCGAGCTGGCCGCCGAGATCCGGGCCGACGTACGCGGCGCGGCCGGCGATCTGCGGCGCGAGATGCGGGCGGCGGCCACCGAGGCCCGGCAGGGCGCCGGGGCGGGCTCCACGGAGCACGGCGAACAGGGTGGGTACGGGGAGTACGGCGACAAGGAGTCGTGGCACGCCGCCAAGGAGGAGATGCGCCGCGTCAAGCAGGAGTGGAAGGAGCAGGCGCGCCGGGCCAAGGACGAGAGCCGCCGCGCCCGCGAGGAGGCCCAGCGGGCCCGCCGCCAGGCCAAGGAGGCGCAGGAGCGGGCCCGTACCCAGGCCCAGGAAGAGGTGCAGCGCATCGCCCGCCGGGTCCAGGAACAGGTCCAGGACCACTTCACCCGGGGCGACTGGCCGACCGGCGTCCGCGAGGGCCTGACGGAACTCGCCAAGGAGTTCGGGGACTTCGGCAGGGAGTACGGCAGGGACTTCGGCTTCGGCCGCGCCGGCACGACGGGCTCGACGACGACGGGCTCGACGACGACCACGCGTCCGGAGGACTCGCGCACCGCGGAGAAAGGCCGCACCGAGGAGCCCCCCACCGCGGAGGAGCCCCCCACCTCGGAGGAATCCCGCACCGCCGAATACTCCCGCACCCCGGAGGACTTCCCCGCCGAGTACGAACCGGCCTGGGCCCACGAGGACACCGGTGGCGACCCGGCCCGCGATCTGGACCGCCTGCTCGACCGCTTCCGGGACGACATCCGTGACGCGGCCCGCGACCACGGCGTCACCGGCGACCAACTCCGCGAGGCGCGCCGCCACCTGTCCACGGCGGCGGCACACATCGGGGTGATCCTGCGAGCGCCGAAACCCTGACGCCCCGGCCGAGCTGGCAGACAGTCAGTCAGACGGACCGGCAGACGGACCGGCGGATCGGCCGACCGGCAGGCCCGCTCAGCCTGCCTTGGCCTCGGTCGCGGTCCCGGGCTCGCCTCCTCGGCTGTCGCCGTACAGCACCCGGGCGAGGGACGCGTGGGTGACGCCGTGGTCGGCGAGGATCTCCGAGGGGACGCCACGGCGGGTGGTGAGGGCGAGCAGCAGATGCTCGTCGCCGATGTGCCGTTCGCCCCGGGCGACGGCGACGCGCAGGGTGCCGGTGAGCAGGTCCTTGGCGCCGCGGCTGAACATCCGCCGCCCGGACCGCCCGCCGAAGAGGCTGCCCCGGCCGGCGGCGGCCAGTGCTCCTTCGCCGTGTGTCTCCTCGACCCGGGACACGATCTCCGACAGGTCGATGCCCAGCCCGGACAGGGCGTCCGCGTCGGCCCGGGAGAGTCCGCCGCGGCGACGCGTCTCGTCCAGGTCCCGCACCAGCCCCACCCGCCCACCGGGCGGCAGACCGAGCGAGGCCAGCGCGAAGGAACCACGGCTGCCCTCACGGTCGAGCAGGGACAGCAGTACGTGTGTCTCCTCGACCCGCGACGCCCCCTCCCGCTCGGCGTGTCCCACCGCGCCCTCGACCACGGCACGGGCGTCCTTCGTGAACCGCTCGAACATCAATGCCTCCCGTACTTCTTGTGCACGGCCTGCCTGCTGACTCCGAGCTCCGCGGCGATCTCCTGCCACGACCAGCCCTGGTTGCGCGCACTGCGCACCTGCACCGCCTCCAACTGCTCCAGCAGCCGGCGCAGTGCGGCGACGGCGCGCAGCCCGACCCGTGGATCGCGGTCTCCTGCGCGCTCGGCGAGATCCGTTGCTTCGGTCATGACGTCAACTTACGTTGACACGTAAGTCATGTCAACCATGGTTGACATGAACGACACGCGGAAGGCGGGCCCGGAACCCCGGACCCGCCTGACAGCGGTAGCGCCCGCCCGACAGCCGTAGCGCGAGACTCGGCCGCGGCGAGGACTCAGCCGTTGGTGAGCACGATCTTGCCGAACTGGTCGCCGGACGCGAGCCGTTCGAAGCCCTCGCGGGCCCGGTCGAGCGGCAGCACCTCGTCGATGACGGGGCGGACGCCGGTGGCGGCACAGAAGGAGAGCAGGTCCTCCAGTTCGTCCTTGGTGCCCATGGTGGAGCCGACGACCTTCAGCTCCAGGAAGAAGATCCGGGTCAGCTCGGCGTGCGAGGGCGCGTCACCGCTGGTGGCGCCGGAAATGACGAGCGTGCCGCCGGGCCGCAGGGACTTCACCGAGTGCGACCAGGTGGCCGCGCCGACGGTCTCGATGACGGCGTCCACCCGCTGCGGCAGCCGCGCACCGGGCTCCACCGCCTCGACGGCACCGAGCTCCAGGGCCCGCTTCCGCTTGGCCTCGTCCCTGCTGGTGGCGAAGACCCGCAGTCCGGCCGCCCGGCCCAGCACGATGGCCGCCGTGGCGACACCGCCGCCGGCGCCCTGGACGAGGACGGAGTCACCGGGCCGTACACCCGCGTTGGTGAAGAGCATGCGGTACGCCGTCAGCCAGGCCGTGGGCAGACAGGCGGCCTCCTCGAAGGAGAGCTCCTTGGGCTTCGGCAGGATGTTCCAGGTCGGCACGGAGACCTGCTCGGCGAAGGTGCCCTGGTACCTCTCGGTGAGGATGGAACGAGGCTCGTCGGGCCCGACGCCGTGCCCGGTCTGGCCGATGACGGAGTGCAGGACGACCTCGTTGCCGTCCTCGTCGACCCCGGCGGCGTCGCAGCCGAGGATCATCGGCAGCCGGCCCTCGGGGAGTCCGACGCCCCGGAGCGACCAGAGATCGTGATGGTTGAGGGAGGCGGCCCTGACATGGACGGTGCTCCAGCCCTGCCGGGCCTCGGGGGCGGGGCGCTCCCCCAACTCCAGGCCGGAAAGCGGCTGGTCGCGGTCGATTCGGGCGGCGTAGACGGCGAACATGCAGCCGACGATAGGGTCCGCCGGCGCCAAGCGAAACCGGACGACACTGTGAGACATACCCTCTTGCGCATCCCGCCCCACGGCCCAGATCGGGCACGGTCAGGGACTTCCGGCCCGCCCGGACGGCGCCGCTCAAGCACCGGTCAGGTACTTCCAGCCCGTCCGGCGTTTGAGGACGAGGCCCGTTCAGGGCCGAAGCGGGGGTGCGGGGCGGCAGCCCCCGGGGACGGCGCCCTCGTCATCACCCGATCGGGCGGGTGGGTGGGCAAAAAAAGATGGCCCCGCCGAAACCGACGGGGCCACCCACGCACATGTCAGCGACGCGCAACCCCTTCGGCCCGAGCAGCCGCGGCGACCGCCGCAGTCACCGCAGGAGCAACCCGCTCGTCGAACGGCGACGGAATCACGTAGTCCGCCGCGAGATCCTCACCGACGACCCCCGCCAACGCCTCGGCCGCCGCGATCTTCATACCCTCGGTGATCCGCGACGCCCGCACCTGGAGCGCCCCCGCGAAGATCCCCGGGAACGCCAGCACGTTGTTGATCTGGTTCGGGAAGTCCGACCGCCCGGTCGCGACGACGGCCGCGTACTTGTGGGCGACGTCCGGATGCACCTCGGGCGTCGGGTTGGCCATGGCGAAGACGAACGCGCCCTTCGCCATCGAGGCCACCGCCTCCTCCGCGACCGTACCGCCGGAGACGCCGATGAAGACGTCGGCGCCGGCCAGCGCCTGCTCCAGCGACCCGCTCAGCCCGGCCTTGTTGGTGAACCCGGCCAGCTCGCGCTTGACGTCGGTGAGGTCCTCGCGGTCCGCCGAGACGATGCCCTTGCGGTCGGCGACCGCGACGTCCCCGATGCCGGCCTCCACCAGCATCTTGGCGATGGCGACACCGGCCGCGCCGGCGCCCGAGATGACCGCGCGCAGCTCACCGATGCCCCGGCCGCTCAGCCGCGCGGCGTTACGCAGCGCCGCCAGCGTCACGATCGCCGTGCCGTGCTGGTCGTCGTGGAAGACCGGGATGTCGAGCGCGTCCTGGAGCCTGCGCTCGATCTCGAAGCAGCGCGGCGCCGAGATGTCCTCCAGGTTCACACCGCCGAACGAGGGCGCGAGGCGCACCACCGTCTCGATGATCTCGTCCACGTCCGTGCAGGCGAGCGCGATCGGAACCGCGTCCACACCGCCGAACTGCTTGAACAGAATCGCCTTGCCTTCCATGACCGGAAGGGAGGCCTCCGGGCCGATGTCCCCGAGCCCGAGCACGGCCGTGCCGTCGGTCACGACGGCGACGACGGACGACTTCCAGGTGTAGTCGTTCACCAGCTCCGGACGCTCCGCGATCGCGGTGCACACCCGCGCGACGCCGGGCGTGTAGGCGAGGGACAGGTCGTCCTTGTCGCGAACCGGGACGGTGGCCTGCACGGCCATCTTTCCGCCGCGGTGCAGCGCGAACACCGGGTCGAACGAGTCGAGGGGCTCCGCACCGCCCTCCTGGCCCGTTCGGTCGGCGCTCTCGCTGCGAGGATTGACGATCTCCGCTGCCACTGTGTCTTACCCCTTAGGTCTGCATGGTTTGAGGGTGGCCACTCCTGATTGAGAAGTGGGCGGGCATCGCGCTGGCCCCAGAGGTGATGCGTACGGGCGCCTGCGCGTCGGGCGCGCCGCACACGCGCCCTGAGCCCCGGATGAGGGGTGTAAAAATCCTTCTTACCGGACGGAGACCACAGCCGACGAGTCCATTCCGTGCAAGGTCACATGGCTCACTCTGTGGACCTTGGACAGAGGTCACCTTGAGTGACATGACTCATGCGCGAAGTCTCGCCAAGCTCCCGAGAACCCTTGACACGGACTCAAGTCGACGAACAGGGCGCACGCCGAGCGACCACACCATGAGATCAACCGAAGATCTTTCGGCCGGAACGGGGGATTCCCGCAGATGGTCCGGCTCCGCCCGGTCGTGATGTACCGGACTGATGCGGTTCGGGGGTCGCCCGTTATCCGATTTTGACATGGCTGGCCCCCTGAATGGCGTAGTCCGAATGGCAAGATGCCGTAATCACACGAGGTCGCGACACCCGAAGGTGTGTGTTCTCGTCGACCCATCGGCATTTGTCGACCCATCGGCATCTCCATCCATCCGCCGGAGGAATCCACCATGACCGCAAGCTCCACCCGACGCACGACCGCCGCGCGCACCCGCCTGGCAGCGGTCGGATCCCTCGCGGTCGCGGGCGCCTTGCTGCTCACCGCCTGCGGCGACCAGACCGAGGGCGGCAGCAGCTCCTCCGAGTCGTCGAGCGGCTCCGACAAGGCTCCCCTCTTCTCGAAGCTCCCGGCCGACATCCAGAAGGCCGGTGTCATCAAGGTCGGCACCAACGCCGAGTACGCCCCGATGGAGTCCGTCGAGGGCGGCAAGATCGTGGGTGTCGACCCCGACATCGCCGCCGCGCTCGGCAAGCAGCTCGGCGTCGACTTCCAGTTCACCTCGGGCGGCTTCGACACCCTGATCACCGCGGTCAACACCGGCCGCTACGACGTCGCCATGTCGTCGATCACGGACAACAAGCAGCGCCAGGAAGGCCTGGACGACAGCGGCAAGAAGCTCGGCACGGGTGTCGACTTCGTCGACTACTTCACCGCCGGCACGGCCATCTACGTCCAGAAGGGCAACCCCAAGGGCATCAAGACCATCGACGACCTCTGTGGTCAGACGGTCGCCGTGCAGCGGGGCACCACCTACGAAGAGGCCCTCCAGGCGCAGTCCAAGACGTGCACGGAGGGCGGCAAGAAGGCCCTCAAGATCGAGTCCTTCGAGAACGACACCGAGGCCCAGACCCGCGTGAAGTCCGGCGGCGCCGTGGCCGGCGTCAACGACTACCCGGTGGCCGTGGACATGGCCCGCAAGGCGGGCAACGGCAACACCTTCGAGGTCCTCGACAAGCAGTACGAGGCCGCTCCGTTCGGCATCGTCGTCAACAAGAAGAACACCCAGCTGCGTGACGCCCTGAAGGAGGCCGTCGACGCGATCATCAAGGACGGCTCCTACCAGAAGGTGCTGGAGAAGTGGGGCGCCGAGAGCGGCGCGATCAAGGCCTCCGCGATCAACGGCGGCAAGTGATCCACCCGCACCTCTTGAAGTCTTCGAAGGGCAGTCCCCATGACTGACAAGCTCGACAAGTCCTCCGCGGGCGGCGCACCACCCGAGGACACCCCGCCGGTGGCCAAGGAGTCGGCGTTCTCCGGCCCGCCGGAGGCCATCAAGGCCATCCCGGTGCGCCACTACGGCCGCTGGGTCAGCGCCGTGATCGTCATCGCGCTCCTGGCGCTGCTGGTCAACGCCTTCGCGAACGGCGACATCCAGTGGGACACCGTCGGCGACCAGCTGTTCAACTCGACCGTCATCGCCGGCGCCGGACGCACCCTGCTGATCAGCGTCCTGTCCATGGTGCTGGGCGTGGTCCTGGGCGTTCTGCTGGCCGTGATGCGGCTGTCGAAGAACCCGGTGACCAGCACGGTCGCCTGGCTGTACATCTGGTTCTTCCGCGGCACCCCGGTGTATGTACAGCTGCTGATGTGGTTCAACCTCGCGCTGATCTTCCCCGTCCTGAACCTCGGTCCGATCTACAAGGACGAGATGACGGACGTCATGACGCCGTTCATGTGCGCCCTGCTCGGACTCGGTCTGAACGAGGCCGCGTACATGGCGGAGATCTGCCGGGCCGGCCTGCTGGCCGTGGACGAGGGACAGACCGAGGCCTCGCACGCGCTCGGCATGAGCCACGCCAAGACGCTGCGCCGGATCGTCATCCCGCAGGCGATGCGGGTGATCGTGCCGCCGACCGGCAACGAGTTCATCAACATGCTGAAGACCTCGTCGCTGGTGTACGTGGTGACGTACAACGAACTGCTCCGCTCGACCTCGGTGATCGGCTCCTCGTCGTTCGCCGTGATGGAGCTGCTGTTCGTCGCCTCCATCTGGTACCTGGTCATGACCAGCATCTTCAGCGTCTTCCAGTACTACCTGGAGCGGTACTACGCCCGCGGTTCGAGCCGCAGCCTCCCGCCCACGGTCTTCCAGAAGATCCGGGCGAACCTGCTCTCGATCGGCCGCGAAAGGAGTGCGTCATGACCGCGATGGTGAAGGCCGAGGGCGTTCACAAGTCCTTCGGCGCGGTCGAGGTCCTCAAGGGCATCGACCTGGAGGTCAAGAACGGCGAGGTGTTCTGCCTCATCGGCCCCTCCGGCTCCGGCAAGTCGACCTTCCTCAGGTGCATCAACCACCTGGAGAAGATCAACGCCGGGCGGCTGTACGTCGACGGCGAGCTGGTCGGCTACCGCCAGAAGGGCGACAAGCTGTACGAGCTCAAGGACAGCGAGGTCGCGCTGAAGCGCCGGGACATCGGCATGGTGTTCCAGCGGTTCAACCTGTTCCCGCACATGACGGCCGCGGACAACGTCATCGAGGCCCCGGTGCAGGTCAAGGGCATCAGCAAGGCCAAGGCGAAAGAGCGTGCGAAGGAGCTTCTGGACCGCGTCGGCCTCGCCGACAAGGCCGGGACCTACCCCTCGCAGCTCTCCGGCGGCCAGCAGCAGCGCGTCGCCATCGCCCGGGCCCTGGCGATGGACCCGAAGCTGATGCTGTTCGACGAGCCGACCTCGGCGCTCGACCCGGAGCTGGTCGGTGACGTCCTCGACGTCATGCGCGACCTGGCCGAGTCCGGCATGACGATGGTCGTCGTCACCCACGAGATGGGCTTCGCCCGCGAGGTCGGCGACAGCCTGGTCTTCATGGACGGCGGAGTGGTCGTGGAGTCGGGCAACCCGCGCGACGTCCTGACCAACCCGCAGCACGAGCGGACGCAGGCGTTCCTGTCCAAGGTGCTGTAGCGACACGGTGAACGAGAAGGGGCGGTACGGGAATCCCGTACCGCCCCTTTCCGCCGTTCGGGACGTGTCAGCGCCGACCGCCTGGTTTCGGCCGGTACGAAGGCGCGGTCACTTCAACGCCAGCAACAGGGTGTCGGAGGGTGACGCCCACACGGGCCGGGCCTCGCTGAAGCCCTGTTCGAGCAGCACGCGAGCATGCCAGGAGGCGGCGGGCATGTCGCCGTCGGCGTGCTCGCCGTAGATCTCGAAGCGGCGGGCGGTCGGCCCGGCGAGGACGGGGTCCTTGGCGGCGAACTGCCACCACTCGGCCCAGTCGAGCACCCCGTCGGCCCTGGCCTGATCCATGCGGGCGTGGCGCTGTGCGCGCTCCGCCGCGTTGATCCGGGGCGTCGTGTCGTCGATCATGTGGTCCGCGTTCATGAAGACACCACCGTCGCGGACGAGTTCCGCGACCTGACCGTAGAGGGCAGCGAGGGGTTCGCTGTGCAGCCAGTGCAGGGCCGTGGCGGTCAGGACGGCGTCGTACGCGTCGTACGGCAGCCGGGCCGGCCAGTCCGGGTCCTTGAGGTCCGCCGTCACGAAGGTGACGCGGTCGTCGCCGTCGAAGGTGCCCTCGGCGATGGCGAGGAGCGCCGGGTCGAGGTCGACGCCGGTGCTGGTCGCGCCGGGGAGACGGGCGAGCAGTCGGGCGGTGATCGTGCCGGTGCCGCAGGCGAGGTCGAGGACGCGCGGGGCGGGCCCGACGAGCCCCTCGACCATGTCGAGCATGATCCGGAAACGTTCCTCGCGGTCGGGCATGTACCACTCCTGCTGGCGGTCCCAGCTCCGCTGCCAGGCAGCCCAGTCGGCACCGGCCGTGACACCGTTCGTGGTCGTCTGCGCGTCCGTCATCGAACCCCTCCGCCGCATTCGTCGCGTAATACCCTGGAAGCACGAACGGCCGTTACCCCGCCCGCATCCCGACCATAGAGCGCCACCGTAAGGACTACAAGTGGAACTGGCCTATTACTCGGATTACGCCGTGCGCCTCGTCAACAGCGAGGAACCGGCCCGGGGCAAGGACGCGCTGACCTCGGTCGAGGCAGTCCGCGCCCTCTTCGGCGGCAACCAGTCGGCGGGCCGTCGGGCCACCGACGCGGACGTCACCCGGTTCCGCTCGGTCCGGGCCCGCCTGCGCGCGGTCTTCGAGGCGGCCGACGGCGGCGACGAGACCCTCGCGGTGGACCTGCTGAACTCGCTCCTCCTGGAGTTCCCGGTGAGCCCGCAGATCTCCGGCCACGACTTCCGCGACGACGACGGCCGCCCGCTGTGGCACATGCACCTGGCCGACCACCCGTCGAACGCGACGGCGGGCTACGCGGCCATCGCGGCCATGGGTCTGGCGTTCCACCTCACCGAGTACGGCGTCGACCGCCTGGGCCTGTGCGAGGCGGTCCCCTGCCGCAACGCCTACCTCGACACCTCGACCAACCGCTCCCGGCGCTACTGCTCCGACCGCTGCGCCACCCGCGCCAACGTGGCCGCCTACCGCGCCCGCAAGCGCCTGGAGGCGGACCGGACGGCCAGCACCGGCCTGGCCGCCGACAGCGCCCAGCGCACCACCGCAAGCGGCGAGCGCTGACCGGGCTTCAGCGGGCGGTAGCGCAGCCGCACCTTGCCCAGGATCAGCTCGTCGGGCACGGTCCCGTAGTCGGTGCTGTCGCCGCCGGCGTAGGTGTTGTCCCCGCGGACCCACCAGCCGCCCTCGCGGCGCTCCGTGGCCCGCTTGACGACGAGCAGGTCCTGCTGGAACGGATGCCGCAGCACGATCACGTCACCGGCCCGGACCCGGGCGCCGTACTGCACCACCAGCCGGTCCCCCTGGTACAGCGTGGGCACCATGGACGGGCCGGTCACCTCGGCCAGTCCGAAGAGCGCGGCCGCCCTCGCGCGCTCGGTCTCCTGCGACAGCTCCGGCATCGCCGGCACCTCCCCGGTCTGTTCCTCCACCAGTCTCAGTCTGACCCCGGACTTTTGTCCTAAGCCCAAGGGGGCACTCGCGAAAACACGTCTTGCAGGGAGTAATGTCCCACCTGAGAAGACGATCACGAGGAAGGAACGCTCCATGCTTTCCCGCCTGTTTGCCCCCAAGGTCAAGGTCAGCGCACACTGCGACCTGCCCTGCGGTGTGTACGACCCGGCCCAGGCCCGCATCGAGGCGGAGTCGGTGAAGGCCGTCCAGGAAAAGATGGCCGCCAACGACGACCCGCACTTCCAGGCGCGCGCCACCGTCATCAAGGAGCAGCGTGCCGAGCTCGCGAAGCACCACGTCTCCGTGCTGTGGAGCGACTACTTCAAGCCCCCGCACTTCGAGAAGTACCCCCAGCTGCACCAGCTGGTCAACGACACCCTGAAGGCCCTGTCGGCCGCCAAGGCCTCGACGGACCCGAAGACCGGCGAGAAGGCCCTGGAGCTCATCGCCGAGATCGACAAGATCTTCTGGGAGACCAAGAAGGCCTGATCAAGGCCTGATCTTCACCCCGGGCCGTCCGACCTGCCCTTGCACCGGTCGCAACGCCCACCTGTCCGCACCCGGTCCGCGGGCCGCCGAACACGGCGTCCCCGACGGTCCGGGTGCGGTCTCCTTTTCTCCCCCTCCCGGACGTCGCCCTTCGTGCGATGCTGGCCGCGTGACCCTCGAGGACCTGAAACGGCTGCGGCAGGCACGCGACCGGATGGACCGTGAGTACGCGGAGCCGCTCGACGTCGCCGCGCTCGCGAGCACCGCGCTGATGTCCCCTGGCCACTTCCAGCGCAGCTTCCGCGAGGCCTACGGCGAGACGCCCTACGGCTATCTCATGACCCGGCGGGTCGAGCGCGCCAAGACCCTCCTGCGCCGCGGCGACCTGACCGTGACGGAGGTCTGCATGGCGGTCGGCTGCACCTCGCTCGGCTCCTTCAGCTCCCGCTTCACCGAACTGGTCGGCGAGACCCCGAGCGCGTACCGGGCGCGGTCGCACGAGGCCGGCGCGGTGATCCCGTCCTGTGTGGCCCGGACGTACACCCGACCGCTGCGCGGCCGGCGCACCTAGGCTGGACACCATGGACCTCAAACTCCACCAGTGTTTCGTCGCCGTCGACGACCACGACAAGGCCCTGCACTTCTACGTCGAGGTGCTCGGCCTCGAAGTCCGCAACGACGTCTCCTTCGAGGGGATGCGATGGGTGACCGTCGGGTCGCCGCTCCAGCCGGACGTGAACCTCGTGCTGGAGCCGCCGGGCGCGAACCCGGACTTCTCCCCCGCCGACCGGGAGGCGATGGCCCGGCTGCTCGCCAAGGGCGTGCTGCGCGGGGTCATCTTCACCACCGCCGACTGCGACGCGCTGCACGCGCGGGTGCGGGAGGCCGGCGTCGAGGTGCTCCAGGAGCCGACGGACCAGCCCTACGGGGTGCGCGACTGCGCGTTCCGGGACCCGGCGGGGAACATGCTGCGGTTCATGGAGCGGACCGGATGAGCCGACCGGTCCGCTGGGCCCACGTCTTCGTCGACCGGCCCACCCGGAGCTTCGCGCGGGCGTGCGACTTCTGGACCGCCGTCACGGATACGTCCCTCTCCGAAGCCAGGGGTGAGGACGGGGAGTTCGTCACCCTGCTCCCGAAGGACGCCGACGCCTGTGTGAAGGTCCAGGCGGTCACGGACGGCGACGGCGGCGCGCATCTCGACCTCGCCGTGCGGGATGTGCCCGGTTTCGTCGCGGCGGCGCGGGAACTGGGCGCCGAGACGGCCGCCGCGCACGACGGCTGGACCGTACTGCGCTCCCCCGCAGGGCAGTTGTTCTGCGCGGTGCCGTGGCACGGGGAGTCGGTGCGGCCGCCCGTGGTGGCCGGCAGCCGCCTGGACCAGGTGTGCATGGACCTCCCGCCGTCGGCGTACGAGAGCGAAGTCGCCTTCTGGAGCGGCCTGTTGCCCGACTGGTCGGCCCGGCCGGGCTCCCGGCCCGAGTTCCACGTGGTCGAGCCGCCGCCGGGGCTGCCGGTCCGTATCCTGCTCCAGCGGCTCGACGCGGAGAGCGCTGTCCGCGCCCATCTCGACCTGGCCTGCGGCCCGGACATCGGCGCCGTACGCGCCCGGCACGAGGGGCTCGGCGCGGTCCTCGTCGCCCGCCATCCCCACTGGACGGTGATGCGCGACCCGACCGGCGGCCTGTACTGCCTGACCGCGCGCGACGCGGAGACGGGCGGGTTGCCCCGAGCCGGTTCCCGGGCCACCGGGCCGACGGCCGACCACTGACCGGCGACCACTGACCGCCCGCCGCCGACCGGTGAGCCGCCTACGGCCCCTCTCCCAGCGGCGCGCCCACCCGCAGGTTCCACCGCCCCGCCCGGCCGCTCAGCTCCACGGCGGTCAGCGGACGCACGTCGAGGCGCCAGAAGGCCGGTTCCGGCAGGCCCAACGCGCGGACGAGCAGGGCTCGCACGACGTCGGGTTCCACCACGGCGGTCACCCGCCCCGGAGTGCGGGCGATGTCCTCCAGCCAGGCCCCGGCGCGGTCGCACAGCCCCCGCACCGTCTCCCCGCCGTGCGGGGCATGGGCCGGATCCGCCAGCCAGGACGCCACCGCGTCCGGCTCGGCGGCCGACACCTCGGTGAGGGTCCGGCCGCGCCAGCGGCCCACGTCGAGAGCGGCGAGCGCGGGTACCTGGGGCGCGGGCAGGCCCAGCGCCTCGGCGGTCTGCCTGCACCGCGTGGAGGGCGAGGCCGCCGAGCGGTCCGCGCCGGGCAACAGCGCCGCGACCGACCGGGCCCGGCGCACCCCGGCGGCGTCCACCTCGCAGCTGCCGTCGTCGAATCGCGCCTCGCGCAGTGCCGAAGTGATCGCCGGTGAGATCAAGGTCACTCGGCTGGTCATCGGTCTCCGCTCGGTGAGGTCAGGAGGTCGGGGCTGCGGGGGCTTCGGGTTCGGGTTCGGGTTCCGCTTCGGTCTCGGCGGCCTCGCTCTCGGCGACCTTGTGCCGGGTGCCCGGTTCCACGTACGCCTCGCAGCGCGCGTTGTGACACGGGCCCGGTACCCAGCGCGGGACCCACGCGCCCAGCGTCTTGTGTCGCCGGATGACGGACTGCACTGGCTGCCCACAGGTGGGACAGACACGTTGTTCCCGGTCCATGCCTCCAGAGTAGGGCGGCACGGACCCGAGCGCTCCCCGCTGTACGTCAGTGTTGGTCAGCGTTCCCTGTCGTACGTCCGTACGACCGCGCCGTTGCCGAAGGAGCGCACCCCGCCGAGGGTGAAGCGGGCGACGTCGAAGCCGGCGCCGAACATCGGCATACCGGCGCCGTAGACGACCGGGTACGTCTTGATCACGAGCTCGTCGATCTCGTCGAACAGCTCGCCAGCGAGACGGGAGCCGCCGCACAGGTAGATGTCGAGGCCGCCGTCCTCCGCCTTCAGCTCGCGGACCCTGTCGAGCAGGCCGTCCGCGATGATCTCGACGTCCGGGGAGGGCGACTCGCCGAGGGTGCGAGAGGCGACGTACTGGCGCAGGTGCGCGTACGGGCTGGTGATGTCCTCCTTCAGCGCCACGTCGTAGCTGGCCCGGCCCTGGATGATCGTGTCGAACCTCTTGTTCTCCAGGTCGTCGAAGCCGAGCGCGCGACGGCCGGGGGTCGACATGGTCTCCGGGTGGTCCGTCTTGAGGAAGTCGAGGAACTCCTCGTCGACGTAGGGGAACATCGCCGCGGCGTCACCGTTCACGTCTCCGATGAAGCCGTCGACGGAACAGGCGATGAAGTACGTGAGCTTTCGCAAGTGGGGGCTCTTTCCGTAGGCTGACTCTCGAACCACTCCAGTTGTAGTACTTCAGTTGTAGTGGTTGCAAGTGGGTTTCCCGGTGTTTCGGGAAACGGAGCCAAGTGAGAGAGAAGGTTCCGCATGGCCGGAAATCCGGAGCGCCGGGCGGCCCTGGTGGACGCCGGGGTGGAGGTGCTCGCGCGTGAGGGCGCGCGAGGGCTCACGTTCCGCGCGGTGGACTCGGCGGCCTCGGTGCCGGTGGGCACCGCCTCCAACTACTTCACCGGGCGCGACGACCTGCTGAGGCAGATCGACGCCCGGCTGCACGTCCGGCTGGCGCCCGACCCCGAGGTGCTCGGCGCGCTGCTGGCGCGGCCGCGTGACCGCTCCCTGGTCACGGCGTTCATGCACGACCTGATGGCCCGCGCGACCCGTGACCGGAGCGGCTACCTCGCCCTGCTGGAGATGCGCCTCGAGGCCACCCGGCGCCCCGAGCTCCGCGCCTCCTTCACCACGTCGGTGCGCGGCGACCTCGACCAGGGCATGGACTTCCACCGCGAGACCGGCCTGCCCGGCGGCGACGAGACCGTCGTCGTCCTGTACCTCGCGATGCTCGGGCTGATCCTGGAGCACCTGACCCTGCCGGACGTCCTGGACGGCGTCCTGCCGGGGGTGGGGGTGCCGGAGGGGCTGGTCGAGCGGATCGTGGCGACGGTGGTCCCGGACAGCGCCGAGGAACCCGCGTAGGCCCCACGGCGGCGGGCCCCGCACACCGTGGGGATGTGCGGGACCCGCCGGGCCGGAACCTCTCCGAAGACAGTCCGGCGTCCTCCGCCACCCCTCGTACCCGGACCGGTCAGGTCGGTCCTAGCTGCTGCGCCGGGTCACGAACTCCGCCAGGGACAGCAGGCCGCCCGCCGACTCCGGGTCCGGGATCGCCCGGGTCAGTTCGTGCATCGCGCGGGCCATCCGGTCGGCCGCCTGCTCCTGCGCCCACTCGCGGCCGCCGGCCCGTTCGACGGCCAGCGTCGTGCGGTCCAGGTCGGCCGGGTCGTAGGGCGCCGCGTACAGCTCGGCCAGTTCGCCCGCCGCCGGGGTGCCGGAGGTCAGCGCGGCGACCACCGGCAGGGACTTCTTGCGGGCGGCGAGATCCGCGCCGGCCGGCTTGCCGGTGTGCCGCGGATCTCCCCATATGCCGATGACGTCGTCGATGAGCTGGAAGGCGAGCCCGGCCTCCCTGCCGAACGCGTCCAGCGCGTCCACGTCCTCCTCGGCCGCCCCCGCGTACAGCGCGCCCACGGCACAGGCGCAGCCGAGCAGCGCTCCCGTCTTGGCCTCGGCCATGACGAGCACCTCGTCGAGGGTGATCTCGGCGGGGCCGCGTTTCTCCATGGCCGTGTCCGCCTGCTGGCCGGCGCAGAGTTCGACCACACAGGCCGCGACCCGGCGGGCGGCCGCCGAGGACGCGGGATGCGGATCCGCGGCCAGCAGCCCGAGGGCGAGGGCCTGGAGGGCGTCCCCGGCGAGGATCGCGTCGGCGTCGCCGAACACGGTCCAGGCGGTGGGGCGGTGCCGACGGGTGGCGTCCCGGTCCATCACATCGTCGTGCAACAGCGTGAAGTTGTGGACCAGTTCGACCGCCGCGGCCGCCCCCAGGGCCGCCGCGCGGGCCGCCGGGCCACCGAGTGCCGTGGCCGCGGCGAGCACGAGGGCCGGGCGGATCGCCTTGCCCGCGTTGCCCGCCGTCGGGGTGCCGTCCGCGTGCTCCCAGCCGAAGTGGTAGAGCGCGACCCGGCGCATGGAGCCGGGCAACGAGTCGATGACCGCGCGCAGTTCGGGGTCGACCGACGCCCGGGAGCGCTCCAGGATCACCGCCGCGTCGTGCCCGTCGGCCGGCCCCGGACCGCTGTCGCCCTGGCTGCCGATGGGCCTCCTCCTTTCGCGCGCCTCACCCCGGTACCGCCTGGTGGCGGAAGTCACCGCCAGCGGCCGATCTCGACGTTCTCCAGGACGCCCAGCGCGTCCGGCACGAGGACCGCGGCCGAGTAGTAGGCCGTGACCAGGTACTTGATGATGGCCTGTTCGTTGATTCCCATGAACCGCACGGACAGGCTCGGCTCGATTTCGTCCGGGATGCCGGACTGGCGCAGTCCGATGACGCCCTGGTCCTCCTGGCCCAGACGCAGCGCGATGATGGAGCTGGTGCGGGCCGCGGTGACCGGGATCTTGTTGCACGGGTAGATCGGCACCCCGCGCCAGGTCGGGATCCGGTTGCCGCCGACGTCGATCGTCTCGGGGACGAGACCGCGCTTGTTGAGCTCACGGCCGATCGCGGAGATCGCGCGCGGGTGGGCGAGCAGCATCTTGGTTCCGCGCCGCCTGCTGAGCAGTTCGTCCAGGTCGTCCGGGCTGGGCACGCCGTCGTGCGGCTGGAGCCGCTGGTCGTACTCGCAGTTGTGCAGCAGCCCGAACTCGCGGTTGTTGACGAGTTCGTGCTCCTGGCGCTCCTTGAGCGCCTCGACCGTGAGCCGCAACTGCTGCTCGGTCTGGTTCATCGGCTGGTTGTACAGGTCGGCCACGCGCGAGTGGATGCGCAGGACGGTCTGGGCGATGCTCAGTTCGTACTCGCGCGGCCGGGCGTCGTAGTCCACGAACGTGTGCGGGATGTCCGGCTCACCGGCGTGACCGGCGGCGAGGTCGACCTCCTTCTCGCCGTACTTGTTGGTGCGCTGCTCGGGGATCGCGCGCAGCTGCTGGAGGTGCTCGCGCAGGGAGTCGGCACGCTCCGCGACCTGCTCGACGTCCTGCCGGGCCAGGATCAGCACCGTGCAGGCCGTGTCCGCACGGGCCGTGTACTCCCAGATGGCGTCCGCGTCGAGCAGCGCCTGGTCGCCGAAGTACGCGCCGTCCGCGAGGACGCCGAGCACCTGGTCGTCGCCGTAGGGGCCGGTGCCGACCTTCTCGACGCGGCCGTGCGCCAGCAGATGGACCTCGTCGCTCGGGCTGCCGAAGGAGGCGATGACCTCGCCCGGGCCGAACTCCCGCTGCCGGCATCGGGAGGCGAGTTCCCCGAGTACCTCCTCGTCCTCGTAGGAGCGGAGCGCGGGCAGTTCGCCCAGCTCGGCCGGGATGACCTCCACACGGTCACCGGTCTTCACGAACGTGATGCGGCCGTCGCCCACCGCGTACGTCAGACGCCTGTTGACCCGGTACGTACCGCCCTGCACATCCACCCAGGGAAGATTTCGCAGCAGCCAGCGGGAGCTGATCTCCTGCATCTGCGGTGCGGACTTGGTCGTGGTGGCCAGGTTCCGCGCGGCCGCGGTGCCGAGACTCTGCTGCGGCTTGTCCGAATCCGCGCGGACCTCTTCGCCTACCGACATGAGAAATGCCCTCCCGATTCATGCACGGGCGCCGAACTGCGCCGGTGCACTTCGTTCACGCGGCAAGCCTTCCATCACGGTGTGTGCTCGTGCTATTACCCGAAAGAGCGGGAATGGATCAACGTGGGCAGGGAAGAGGTACGTTTCACCGAACGGTGTTCGACAATGAGCGGGTGACCGACCTCCGCCCCCGCCTGCCGTCCCCCCTCCAGGAAGTGTCCGACGACCGGTTCGGGCGATACGGCGTCCGGCTGCTGCTGAAGCGGGACGACCTGATCCACCCCGAGCTGATCGGCAACAAGTGGCGCAAGCTCGCGCCCAACCTGGAGCGGGCGGCGGGACGGACACTCCTCACCTTCGGGGGCGCCTACTCCAACCACCTGCGGGCCACGGCCGCCGCCGGCCGGCTTCTCGGGCTGCCCACGGTGGGCGTGGTGCGCGGCGACGAACTGGCCGGCCGGCCGCTGAACCCCTCCCTGGCCCGGTGCGCGGCCGACGGCATGCGTCTGCACTTCGTGGACCGCTCGACATACCGTCGCAAGACCGAGCCGGACGTGCTCGGGAAGCTTCGGGACACGGTCGGCGCAACGGACGCGTACGTCGTGCCCGAGGGCGGCAGCAACGCGGCGGCGGTCCGCGGCTGCCGGGCGCTCGGCGAGGAGCTGCGCGGCCGTACCGACGTCGTCGCCCTCGCCTGTGGCACCGGCGGCACCCTCGCCGGCCTGGCCGCGGGCCTCGCCCCCGGCCAGCGGGCCCTGGGCATACCGGTCCTCAGAGGCGGCTTCCTGGACGACGGGATACAGGCGCTCCAGGAGGATGCCTTCGGCGGTCGGCGGGGCGAGTGGCGGCTCGACGAGCGCTTCCACTTCGGCGGCTACGCCCGTGTCACCCCCGAGCTGGAGACCTTCGCGGCGGACTTCGAGCGACGTCACGGAGTGCCGGTGGAACATCTCTATGTCGCCAAGTCGCTCTACGGCCTTGTCGTCCTGGCCGAGGAGGGCGCCTTCGCGCGCGGGACGACCGTGACGGCCGTGATCACGGGCCGCCCGTTCCCGTGACGGCGAGGGAGGTCGTGCGACAGGCCTACTCCGCCTCCCGGAACGCCGCCGCCTCCTCCAGGTCCAGTCGGCGCAGCAGCGTGCGCAGCATCTCGTCGTCGATGTAGCGGCCGTCCCGCAGCCGGACGAACATCTCGCGCTCGGCGCTGATCATCTCGCGCGAGAGGCGCCGGTAGGTGTCGTCGACGGTCTCGCCGGTGACCGGGTTGACCTGCCCGAGACGCTCCCAGACGGCGTTGCGGCGCCGCTCCAGGACGCTGCGCAACCGGTCGGCGAGCGGCGGCGGCAGCGCGTTGCGCTCGTCGGCCAGCAGCGCGTCCAGGCGCTCCTCGGCGACCCGGGAGGCCTGCGCCTGGGCATTGGCCTCGGCGAGCGTCGCGGCCTGCGGGTCGGGCTCGGGGAACTTCAGCAGGCGGATCAGCGGCGGCAGGCTCAGCCCCTGCACCACCAGGGTGCCGATGACCGTCGTGAAGGTGAGGAAGAGGATCAGATTGCGGTGCGGGAAGGGCGCGTCGCCGTGGTCCACGGTGAGCGGGATGGAGAAGGCGATGGCGAGCGAGACCACGCCTCGCATGCCGGCCCAGGCAATGACGATCGGCCCCCGCCAGGTCGGATTCTCCTCCCGCGCGCGGATACGCGCCGACAGCAGCCGGGGCAGGAAGGTCGCCGGGTACACCCACAGGAAGCGCGCCGCCACGACCACGAGGAACAGCGCGACGGCGTACCAGGCGGCGTCCACACCCTCGTAGGCGCCGAGACCCTTCAGGACGACCGGGAGCTGGAGGCCGATCAGCGCGAAGACCGCCGACTCCAGGACGAAGGCGACCATCTTCCACACGGCATCCTCCTGGAGGCGGGTCGCGAAGTCGACCTCCCACGCGCGGTGGCCCAGGTAGAGCGCGACGACGACCACCGCGATGACGCCGGAGGCGTGGAACTGCTCGGCCGCCGAGTAGGCGACGAAGGGGATCAGCAGGGAGAGCGTGTTCTGGAGCAGGGGCTCCTTGAGGTGGGTGCGCAGCCAGTGCAGCGGGGCCATCAGGATCAGGCCGACGGCGGTCCCGCCGACTGCCGCCACCAGGAACTCCTCGATACCGCCGGCCCAGGACGCGCCCTCGCCGACCACGACCGCGAGGGCCACCTTGTAGGCGGTGATCGCGGTGGCGTCGTTCAGCAGCGACTCGCCCTGGAGGATGGTGGTGATCCGTGAGGGCAGGCCGACCCGGCGGGCCACCGCCGTGGCCGCGACCGCGTCCGGCGGCGCCACCACCGCGCCCAGCACCAGCGCCGCCGTCAGCGGCAGCCCCGGGACGATCAGATAGGCGGCCCAGCCGACGGCGAAGGTCGCGAAGAGCACGTACCCGACCGACAGCAGGGCCACCGGCCGCAGCTGGGCGCGCAGGTCGAGATAGGAGCTGTCGGTGGCCGACGTGTACAGCAGCGGAGGCAGCAGAAGCGGCAGCACGACGTCCGGGTCCAGGGTGTAGTCGGGCACCCCCGGCACGTAGGACACGATCAGGCCGACCGCCACCAGCAGCAGCGGCGCGGGCACCGGGGTGCGCCGCGCCGCCGCCGCGAACGCCGCACTGCCGGCCACCAGCAACAGCAGTGGCATCACGTCCATGTACAGCCCGCCCTCGATTTTGCGCGCGGTCGTCCGCACGCCCGTCGTAATCTGGCAATCATGAAACAGTGCACGCACGCCGACGCGCTGCCCCACCCCGAACCCGTCCCACTCGGCGAGACGTGTCCGGAGTGCCTGCGGGACGGCACCCACCCGGTGCAACTTCGGCTGTGCCTGACCTGCGGCCACGTCGGCTGCTGCGACTCCTCGCCGAGCCGCCACGCGACGGAGCACCACAAGGATTCGGGTCACCCGGTGATGCGGACCTTCGAACCCGGCGAGAACTGGCGCTGGTGCTTCGTCGACCATGTCCTCGTATGAGGAGCCCCGTATGAGGAGACCATGACGCCCCGGCCGTCCGGCGGGTACGGTTCGACCATCTGACGCCTGGGTACGTCAACCCGGCGCGCCCTGTTCCCATTTGGGCCGACCGACCCCTAGACACGGAGCGTGTTCACAGCTTTACTGTGAGTGACGCCAGGGGGTTGGGGTCCCGGGGACAGAAACTTGAGAGCGCGATAGCGTCACCGCTGCACCACACACGCGTTACCCCGGGGGGCGACCCTCGGCCCCGAAAAGCTTGTACCACCTTGGAGGTGAGGGTGTCCCAGATCGCAGGCGAGCCCGCGACCCAGGACTTCGTGGAAGTCCGGCTGCCGGCTGCGGGTGCCTACCTGTCGGTGCTGCGGACGGCCACGGCCGGCCTCGCGGCCCGTTTGGACTTCACCCTGGACGAGATCGAGGACCTGCGCATCGCGGTGGACGAGGCTTGCGCGATCCTGCTCCAGCAGGCCGTGCCCGGCTCGGTACTCAGTTGCGTGTTCCGACTCGTCGACGACTCGCTGGAAGTCACCGTCTCCGCGCCGACCACGGACGGGCACGCCCCCTCACGGGACACCTTCGCCTGGACCGTCCTGTCCGCCCTCGCGGGCAAGGTGTCCTCCGCCGTCGACGAGGACAAGACCGTGACGATCAGTCTCTACAAACAACGCGGCGCGGGACCCGGGCCGGCGTGAGGAACGGGGACGGGCCGGTGCGGGACGAAGAGCGCGGCACACGGGAGCTGCCGGCCGAGAACGCCGACATTCCAGTCTCTCCGGACGGTTCCCGACGCATGGCGGACGGCATCGACGGCATTCCCGAGCAGGCCCGGCCGCATCCGGAGGACGACTCGGTCTCCGCGCAGGCGGGTCTGCCGGAAGGTGCCGTGCAGGGCTCGCCTCGGGAGAGGCGGATCGGGGGCTCGCCCCCGGGCCGAGCAGAGGCGAGGGCTCGACAGAGGGCGACGGGCGGGACAATGAGCGAGCACCAGCGAGACGGCGAACAGAGCGTGCCGGGCACGCAGCACGAACCACCGGCCGCCCCTGTGCCGGCCACCCCCGTGCCGGTACCCCCCGCGCCGGGGGACCGCAGCGGCGCACGGGCGATGTTCATCGAGCTGCGCAAGCTCGAGAACAGCAGTGCCGAGTACGCGGAGATGCGCAACCAGCTGGTCCGCATGCATCTGCCGCTCGTCGAGCACCTCGCGCGGCGCTTCCGCAACCGAGGCGAGCCGCTGGACGACCTCACCCAGGTCGCCACCATCGGCCTGATCAAGTCGGTCGACCGCTTCGACCCGGAGCGCGGTGTGGAGTTCTCCACGTACGCGACCCCGACGGTCGTCGGCGAGATCAAGCGGCACTTCCGTGACAAGGGCTGGGCGGTACGGGTGCCGCGCCGGCTCCAGGAGCTGCGCCTGGCGCTGACCACGGCGACGGCCGAGCTGTCGCAGCAGCACGGCCGCTCCCCCACGGTCCACGAGCTCGCCGAGAAGCTGGCGATCTCGGAGGAGGAGGTCCTGGAGGGCCTGGAGTCCGCCAACGCGTACTCCACCCTCTCGCTGGACGTGCCCGACACCGACGACGAGTCACCGGCGGTCGCGGACACCCTCGGCGCGGAGGACGAGGCTCTGGAGGGGGTCGAGTACCGGGAGTCCCTCAAGCCGCTCCTGGAGGACCTCCCGCCACGCGAGAAGCGGATCCTGCTGCTGCGCTTCTTCGGCAACATGACCCAGTCGCAGATCGCGCAGGAGGTCGGCATCTCGCAGATGCACGTCTCGCGCCTGCTGGCCCGCACACTGGCCCAGCTGCGGGAGAAACTGCTCGTCGAGGAATAGCGGTACAGCGGAGCGGCAGCGGAGCGGCAGCGGAGCGGCAGCTACTCCGATGCGCGGCCCGGCCCCCGGATCCCGAGGGCCCGGGTCGTCTCGCCGTTGACGAGCAGGACGAGCGACGCGACGGCGACGGCCGCGAGCGCGATGCCCGCCGGGATCGCCATGCTGTCGGCCCGCAGCAGGTTGTAGGCCACCGGCAGCGCCATGATCTGGGTGATGACGGCGGGTCCCCGGCTCCAGCCGCGCAGACCCAGCAGCCCTCGGGCGGCGAGCAGCGGCAGCAGCGCGAGCACGAGCAGCGTGACTCCGCCGGTGACGGCCTGCTGACGGTCGTCCGGATCGCCGCCGATCCCCAGGGCGAGCATCCACACCCCGCCGACGACCAGCGTCAGCCCCTCCAGGGCGACGAGCGCGGCGGCGTACGTCAGCCGGCGCGGGCGGGGTTCTGCGGTTTCCGGGGCGGCGGGAGTCTGGTCACTGCTCACCCCAGAAGGGTAGCCCGCACCCCTGACCGGGCCCCGGGCCGCCCGCGCGGGGACGCGCGGCGCTCGTGTCGAGGCTCACCCCGCGATCTCTTACCCGATCCCCACCTCGGCCTGTGCCCGGTACCACCCAGTAGGTACGCTTCAGCTCATGCGTGCTCTTCTCGTGGTCAATCCGGCGGCAACCACTACGAGTGCACGGACGCGCGACGTCCTCATCCACGCGCTCGCGAGCGAGATGAAGCTCGAGGCGGTCACCACCGAATACCGCGGGCACGCGCGTGACCTGGGCCGGCAGGCCGCGGACAGCGGAAACGTCGATCTGGTGGTGGCCCTCGGCGGCGACGGCACGGTCAACGAGGTGGTCAACGGCCTCCTGCACGCCGGCCCCGATCCGGCGAACCTGCCCGGTCTCGCGGTGGTCCCCGGCGGCTCCACCAACGTCTTCGCCCGCGCCCTGGGGCTGCCCAACGATCCGGTGGAAGCCACCGGCGCGCTGCTGGACGCCCTGCGTGAGAGCAGTGAGCGTACGGTCGGGCTGGGCCTCGCCGCGGGTACGCCGGGCACGGAGGACGAGGCGGTGCCCTCGCGCTGGTTCACGTTCAACGCCGGGCTGGGCTTCGACGCCGGGGTGGTGGGTCGGGTGGAGCAGCAGCGCGAGCGCGGCAGAAAATCCACCCACGCTCTTTACATCCGTCAGGCCGTGCGCCAGTTGTTGGGTGAGTCACAGCGCCGGCACGGGTCGATCACCCTGGAGCGGCCGGGCGTCGAACCGGTGACCGATTTGGTGCTGTCCATAGTCTGCAACACGGCTCCGTGGACCTATCTGGGCAATCGCCCGGTGTACGCGTCGCCTAAGGCCTCGTTCGATACGGGGCTCGACGTACTGGGTCTCAGCCGTCTGTCCACGGCCTCGGTTGCCCGATATGGCACCCAGTTGCTCACTTCGTCCCCCGAACGGGGACCGCACGGCAAGCATGCCGTCGCACTGCACGACCTGGACCAGTTCACCTTGCATTCGAAGGTCCCTTTGCCCCTTCAGATGGACGGTGACCACCTCGGGCTGCGAACAAGCGTGACGTTCACAGGCGTACGCCGTGCACTGCGTGTGATTGTGTGAGCAGAAAGGGCTGAAGTCCTTTCACTCGAACGTTTAGGCCAGGGTCCACCCCATGGAAGTACGGCTGTGACCTAGTCGACACCGAGGAATCAAAAAAAACTTTCCGGAAGGGGTTGTATCCGCCGCTGAGGTTTGCGAGTCTCTACGTGGCGATCGGGACAGCCCGCAACACCGGCATCCACTGATCACCGGAACCCCTCTTCAAACAACAGGACCGCGCCAGGGAACCTGGCTGGTGGCCCTTCACTTGTTGAGGGATTCGTGAAAGCGTTCACATTCACAAGCAACCTGCACGTAATACCAAGGAGAGGTAGCAGCCATGGACTGGCGTCACAACGCCGTTTGCCGCGAGGAAGACCCCGAGCTCTTCTTCCCCATCGGCAACACCGGTCCTGCGCTGCTGCAGATCGAGGAAGCCAAGGCCGTCTGCCGTCGCTGCCCGGTTATGGAGCAGTGTCTGCAGTGGGCGCTCGAGTCCGGCCAGGACTCCGGCGTCTGGGGTGGCCTCAGCGAGGACGAGCGTCGCGCCATGAAGCGCCGCGCCGCCCGCAACCGGGCCCGTCAGGCCTCCGCCTGACAACACCCGCCCCGCAAGCCTGAGCTTGGCGGCGCGTACAGCGAGTACGCATCTCCCGCCCCCGAGCCGCAGCGCGCAGTACCCCCGATGCGCAGCACAAGCTGGCAACGAGCATTCGAGCCCCGGACCCCTGAACGGTCCGGGGCTTCTTGCTGTGCACCCACACACCATCTGCACACGCCGTCACCTGCCCGCGCCGTCACCTGTCCGCGCCGTCCCGTGCCCGCCACTCCCGTGCCCGCTACTCCCGTGCCCGCTACTTCTGTGCGCGCACCGGGATGTCCAGGATCACCTGAGTGCCGCGCTCCGGCCCCGGGACCATGTCGAAGGTTCCGCCCAACTCACCCTCCACCAGCGTCCGTACGATCTGGAGGCCGAGGTTGCCGGAGGTGTGCGGGTCGAAGCCCTCGGGCAGCCCCACGCCGTCGTCCTGGACGGTGACCAGGAGGCGGGTCTCCTTCGTGGTGCCGCCGCGGACCGCGGAGACCTCGACCGTGCCGGTGTCGCCCTCGACGAAGCCGTGCTCCAGGGCGTTCTGGAGGATCTCGGTGAGGACCATGGACAGCGGGGTGGCGACCTCGGCGTCCAGGATGCCGAAGCGTCCGCTACGCCGGCCGGCGACCTTGCCCGGCGAGATCTCGGCGACCATCGCCAGCACCCGGTCGGCGATCTCGTCGAACTCCACCCGCTCGTCCAGGTTCTGAGACAGCGTCTCATGCACGATGGCGATCGAGCCGACCCGGCGGACCGCCTCCTCCAGCGCCTCCCGGCCGCGCTCGGACTCGATACGCCGGGCCTGGAGGCGCAACAGGGCCGCCACCGTCTGGAGGTTGTTCTTCACCCGGTGGTGGATCTCCCGGATGGTCGCGTCCTTGGTGATCAACTCACGCTCGCGACGGCGCAGTTCGGTGACGTCACGGAGCAGCACGAGCGCGCCGATGCGGGTGCCCTTCGGCTTGAGCGGAATGGCCCGGAACTGGATGACCCCGTCCTTGGCCTCGATCTCGAACTCGCGGGGCGCCCAGCCGCTGGCGACCTTGGCGAGCGCCTCGTCGACCGGACCCCGGGTCGGGGCGAGTTCGGCGGTGGTCAGACCGAGGTGCTGGCCGACCAGGTCGGAGGCGAGGCCCATGCGGTGGTAGGCCGACAGCGCGTTCGGGGAGGCGTACTGGACGATTCCGTCGCCGTCGACGCGGATCAGGCCGTCGCCGACGCGCGGGGCGGCGTCCATGTCCATCTGCTGGTTGGGGAACGGGAAGGACCCGGCCGCGATCATCTGTGCGAGGTCGGAGGCGCTCTGGAGGTAGGTGAGCTCCAAGCGGCTGGGGGTGCGCACGGTGAGCAGGTTGGTGTTGCGGGCGATGACCCCGAGGACCCGGCCCTCACGCCGTACGGGGATCGACTCGACCCGGACGGGGACCTCCTCGCGCCACTCCGGGTCGCCCTCGCGCACGATCCGGCCCTCGTCCAGGGCGGCGTCGAGAAGCGGGCGGCGGCCGCGCGGGACGAGGTGGCCGACCATGTCGTCCTGGTACGAGGTCGGGCCGGTGTTGGGCCGCATCTGGGCGACGGAGACATAGCGGGTGCCGTCCCGGGTGGGGACCCACAGGACCAGGTCGGCGAAGGAGAGGTCGGAGAGCAGCTGCCACTCCGAGACCAGCAGGTGGAGCCACTCGAGGTCGGAGTCGTCGAGTGCGGTGTGCTGGCGTACGAGTTCGTTCATGGAGGGCACGTCTGCGAGCGTACCCGTGGGTTTGTGCGGGGCCTAAACCTGGCGGCGGCGCGCGGTCGGCCGTATGAGGCCCGGGCCCGGAAACACCCGCGGGCCGCGGCGCCTGAGAGGGACCCTCAACCCTCCCGGCACCGCAGCCCGGAGCAATATCGGCCGCGGGGTGTGCGGTCCCGTCGACCGACGGTGAGGAGCCGGGGCAGTCAGGGCAGAGAGCTCCGGGTCCTCGGTCCGCCCTCCTGTGCGGGGAAGACGGAAGTTCTGTGTCTCGCTCCCCTCCATTGTGGACTAGACCACTAGGGGTGTCCATGTGTGGAAGGTCGTTCGTTGTTGTGGGTATTCGGACGCTCTGACATCCACAACGCAGCCTAGCCTGTGCGGGTTCCCGCGCGGGGCCAGTTGCGCGGGGCATTTTCCGCGATCTGCTCCGGAGCCGACCGCCTCCCCCCTCCAGCGCCCCAAGACGGACACTGTCGACTCTGTTAGATTGGCCTCCTAGATTGGTCTAAACCACATCGCCCTTCCGGGCCCCCCGTGCCCCTCTCAGAACGGCAGGCCAGCGTGGAAGTTGTCATCGTTGCGGACGCCCGGTCGGGCGGCGAGCTCATCGCCGAGGCCATGGCGCAGCTCCTGCGGCGCAAGCCGGACGCCCTGCTCGGCGTGGCCACCGGCTCCACCCCGCTGCCCATCTACCAGGCGCTGGCGGCCGAGGCGCGCACCGGATCGGTGGACACCGCGCGGGCGCGGATCGCCCAGCTCGACGAGTACGTGGGCCTGCCCGCCGAGCACCCCGAGTCCTACCGTTCGGTGCTGCGGCGTGAGGTGCTGGAGCCGCTGGGCATCGGCATGGAGGCCTTCCTCGGGCCGGACGGCACGGCCACGGACGTGCAGGCCGCGTGCGAGGCGTACGACCGCGCGCTGGCCGCGGCCGGCGGAGTGGACCTCCAGCTGCTCGGGATCGGCACCGACGGGCACATCGGGTTCAACGAGCCGTGCTCCTCGCTGGCCTCGCGCACCCGGATCAAGACGCTCACCGAGCAGACCCGCGTCGACAACGCGCGCTTCTTCGACGGCGACATCGAGCAGGTCCCGCACCACGTCATCACGCAGGGCATCGGCACGATCCTGGAGGCGCGGCACCTGGTGCTGCTCGCCACCGGGGAGGGCAAGGCGGACGCCGTCGCGGCCACCGTCGAGGGGCCGGTCGCCGCGGTGTGCCCGGCCTCCGCGCTCCAGCTGCACCCGCACGCGACGGTCGTCGTCGACGAGGCCGCCGCGTCCAAGCTGAAGCTCGCGGAGTACTTCCGGCACACGTACGCCAACAAGCCCGCGTGGCAGGGCATCTGAGGGCGTCGCCACGACTGACGACGACGAAGGCGCCGGGCTCCTCTCCAGGAGCCCGGCGCCTTCGTCGTGGTGGTGCTCAGGCGTGCGTGCCGGCCGCGATGACCTCCGCCGCCGCGCGGCCGCACACCCGGGCCGCGCCGTGGGTGGCGATGTGCAGGGCGCCGCGGGGCGGGGCCTGGGGGACGCCCATCTCGACGACGACCGTGTCCGGGCGCGCCGTGAGGAGGGTGTCGAGGGCCGCCGCCATCCAGGGATGCCGGTGCTCGTCACGGACCACGGCGACGATCCGCCGCTCCCCCGCCGCGACCAGCGCCGCGTGTCCCGCGTCCGTGCCCGCGAAGCTGCCGGTCTCCGTCCCCGGCAGCAGCCGGCCCAGCTCAGCGGCCACGCCCCACGGGGTCTCGTCACCGACGGCGATGTTCGCGACCGGGGTGAGCGCGGCGACGAACGGCGGGTCGGTGAGCGGGGTGAAGACGTCGTCGCCAGTGAGGCGCAGCGCCCGGCGGGCGGCGATCAGCCCGACATCGGCTCGCCCGGCGCTCCGGCCCGCGCGCGTCCCCTCGCCGGTGCCGGCCGCGGCCGCGCGCCCCGGAGCCGTCCAGCGGGCCAGTGTCCGCACCCGTTCCGCCGCGTCCGCGAGGCGTTGCTCGGGGAGTTCGCCCGTGCGGACGGCGGTGACCAGGGCGTCGCGCAGGCGGCGTACCGTCTCGTCGTCCGCCAGGCCGCCGCCCACGCAGATGGCGTCGGCGCCGGCCGCGACGGCCAGGACGCTGCCGCGCTCGATGCCGTAGGTCGCGGCGACGGCCTGCATCTCCATGCCGTCGGTGACGATCAGGCCGTCGTAGCCGAGTTCCTCGCGGAGCAGGGTGGTGAGGATGCGCGGGGACAGTGTCGCCGGTCGGGCCGGGTCCAGGGCGGGGACCAGGATGTGCGCGCTCATCACGGCGCGGGTGCCGGCGGCGATGGCGGCGCGGAACGGGGTCAGTTCGCGTTCCGTCAGGACCGCGGGGTCGGCGTCTATGCGCGGGAGCGCGTGGTGGGAGTCGACGGCCGTGTCGCCGTGCCCCGGGAAGTGCTTGGTGCAGGCCGCCACGCCCGCCGACTGAAGGCCGGTGACGTAGGCGGCGGTGTGCCGGGCGACCAGTCCGGGGTCGGCGCCGAAGGAGCGGACCCCGATGACCGGGTTCGCGGGGTTGGAGTTCACGTCGGCGGAGGGCGCCCAGTTGAGGTTGACGCCGCACTCCGCGAGGCGGCGGCCCAGCTCCGCGGCCACCTCCAGCGTGAGCGAGACGTCGTCCACCGCGCCCAGCGCGTGGTTGCCGGGGAAGCTGGAGCCGGTGCGCACCTCCAGGCGCGTGACGTCTCCGCCCTCCTCGTCGATCGCGACCAGGACGTCGTCCCGCTCCGCGCGCAACTGCGCTGTCAGCGAGGCGAGTTGTTCCGGCGAGGCGATGTTCCGGCCGAACAGGCCCACCGACGCCAGGCCCTCGCCCAGGCGGCGCAGCAGCCAGTCGGGGGCGGTGGTGCCGGGGAAGCCGGGTTGGAGGACCGTCAGGGCGTCACGGGTGAGAGTGTCGGTGCCGCTGGCGATTGTCGTCATCGGGGGCGTTATCCCTTCACGGCGCCCGCGGTCAGCCCCGCGGCCATCTTGCGCTGGACGAGGAGGAACAGGGCGACGATCGGTAGGGCCATCATCGTGGCGCCGGCCATCATCGGGGCGTACTCGGTGCCGTGCTTGGTGGAGAAGTTGCTGAGCCAGACGGTGGCCGTCTGGTTCTTCTGGCTGAGCAGCATCAGGGCGTAGAGGTACTCGTTCCAGGCCTGGATGAAGCCGTAGACCGAGGTGGCGACCATGCCCGGGGCCAGCAGGGGGAAGACCACCCGGACGAAGGCCCCGGTGCGGGAGCAGCCGTCGACCATCGCGGCCTCCTCCAGCTCCTTCGGGATGTTGACGATGAAGCCGCGCAGCGTCCACACCGTGAAGGGGAGGATGAAGGTCAGGTACGTGAGGATCAGGCCGGAGAGCTTGTCGTACTGGCCCAGGTCGTTCAGGAGCAGGAAGACCGGGATGATCATGGCGACCAGCGGGACCATCTGGACGGCCAGGATGCCCACGATCACGATCTTGCGGCCGCGGAAGGCGAACCGGGAGATGGCCAGGGCGGCCAGCATGCCGACGACGACGCCGATCGCGACGACCGCCAGGGAGACGAGCAGGCTGCGGCCCACCGGGCCCCAGAAGTCGGCGATGTGCAGCGCGCGGCTGAAGTTGTCGAGGGTGATTCCCGTCGGCAGCAGGCTCGGGTCCGGATCGATGGCGTCCTTCGCCGGCTTGAACGCGGTGTTCAGCATCCAGTAGACGGGGAAGCCCGCGACGGCGAAGACGAGCAGGCCCAGGAGGTTCCAGCCGGACTTCGACCTGCGGCGCCCGGACCGGCTTCCCGCCCGGCTCGCCTCGGAGGCAACGGCGCTCATTCGACCTCTCCGATCTTCAGCATCTGGCGCATGTAGACGGCGACCACCCCGAGCAGCAGCAACACGGTGATCAGGGCGATCGCCGAGCCCTGTCCGTAGTCGTTGACGACGAAGGCGCGGTCGTAGGAGTACGTCGTCAGGATCTGGAACTCGGCTTCCGGGTGTCCGTTGCGCATGACGAAGACCTGGGGGAAGACGCCCATGTCCCAGATGACCGACAGGGTCGTGAGCATCACGATGATCGGCTTGAGGATGGGCAGGGTGACGTACCGGAAGACGCCCCAGGCGCCCGCGCCGTCGAGGCGGGCGGCCTCCTCCAGTTCGGCCGGGACCTGGGTGAGGCCGGCGCTGAGGGTGATGACCACGAAGGGCACGGCGCCCCAGACGACCAGGAGCATGATGACCGCCAGCCCCTGCGGGCCGCTGGCGAACCAGTTGTGGCCGATCAGCTCGACGCCCGGCAGCCTGCTCAGGACCGCGTTGAGGATGCCGTAGTCGGCGTCGAACAGCCACTTGAAGACGGTGGTGGCGACGATGACCGGCATGCCCCAGCCGGCCACGAGCGCGATGTTCACCAGGGTCTTCACCCAGCCGGAGACCCGCTGGAGGAGCAGCGCGATCAGCATCCCGATGACCATCGTGAAGATCACGCAGCCGGCCGCGAAGACGATCGTGCGGATGACGACCTGCCAGAACTCGCCGTCGCCCAGCACGCCCGTGAAGTTGTCGAAGCCGACCGACTCGGCCGGCTGGAAGCCCCACAGCTGGGACTGCCCGAACTTCTGGAAGGAGAGGGTGACCAGCCGGACCAGCGGATAGCCCATCACCAGGGCGAGGACCAGCAGGCAGGGGGCGAGGAGCAGCCAGGGGGTCGCGGCCCCGCCGGAACTCCGGCGGCCGCGTGGTCTTGGCACCACGGGTGGTGGTGGCGGCGACTGCCGCGTCGGCGGCACTTTGGCAGTGGTCGTGTCTGCGGCACTCATCCGCGCGCTCCTCAGCGGTCCCTCGGGTCGTACGAAGGCGAAGCCCCGTACGGGTCGTACGGGAGGCAGGGCCCCGCCCCGATGAAGCCCTCCGGGGGCGACGGGGCCCTGCTCTCAGGTCACTTGGTGTTGATGACCTTGTCGATCGCGGCGTCCGCGTCCTTCGCGGCGGCCTCGACCGTCTTCTTGCCGGTGCCGATGCTCTGGAGCATGGTCTGGAGCACCTGGGCCTTCTCGACCTGGCCCCAGCCGGGAGCCATCGGGACGAACCAGTTGGACTCGGCGGCGGTGGCCGGGACCGCGGTGGCCGGATCGCTCTTGAGGGTCGCGAGGTCGGTCTTGTTGTTGGGCAGGTTGCCCTTGGCGATCAGGCCCTTCTGGCCGGACGGGCCGGTGAACGCGTTGATCCACTCGGCGGCGAGGGCCTGCGCGTCCGACTTCACCGGGACGGCGAGGTCGGAGCCGCCCAGGAAGACGGGGAGGTTCTTGCCGGACGGGCCGGGCATCACGAAGTTCTCGACGTTGTTCGCGAGCTTGCCGGTCTTGTCGTTCTCCTTCGCCGCGGCGGTCGCGCCCTCCCAGGCGGGGGCGAAGATCATGCCGGACTTGCCCTGGCCGTAGACGATGTAACGGTCGGACTCGTCCTTGGTCTTGTCGCCGTGCATGTACTTGTCGAGGACGTTCTTGAACTCGGTGAGGCCCTTGACGGACTCGGGCGAGGAGAGGTTGGCCTTCCACTCGCCGCCCTCCTCCTTGGCGATCGAGCCGCCGGCGTCGTAGACGAAGGACATGGCCGCGTACCAGTCACGGGTGGGCTGGTACCAGGCGGAGAACTTGTCGCCCTCCTTCTTCTGGACCTTGTCCAGGGCGGCGGTCAGCTCGGTGTACGTCTTCGGCGTGGTCTTGACGCCCGCCGAGGCGAAGAGGTCCTTGCGCCAGTTGGCGACCCGGCCGCCCGCGTAGTACGGGACGCCGTAGGTCTTGCCGTCGTAGGTCACCGAGGCCTTGAGGCCGTCGAGCCAGGCGGAGGAGTTGTCGAACTTGGCGGCGTCGAGGGGGGCGAAGGCGCCCTTGACCATGTAGCCGAGCATCTCGGTGTTGCCCATCTCGACGACGTCGGGGGCCTTGTCGGTGGCGAGAACCGCGTCCAGCTTGGCGTTCTTGTCCGGCCAGCCGTAGTACTCGTGGTTGATCTTGACGCCGGGGTGCGCCTTCTGCACCGCCGCGTCGGCCGCCTTCACCAGCTCGGGCCAGTTGTTCTGCGCGTCGACGGTCAGCCAGACCGTCAGCTCCTTGGCGTCGGTGCCCTTCGAGTCCCCGCTGCCACTGTCGTCCCCGCACGCCGCGATGGAGACCATCATGCCCGCGATACCGATCGCGGCTATCAGCTTGCGCTTCACGCCATCCTCCTCAGGGATGCCACACCCCCCGCCCACGGGCCGGGACCTCGATCTCTGGACCAATGGTGTAGACCAGTGCGCAGAGCTTGGCTCAGACCAATAAGCCTGTCAAGGGTGGCCGAACCCCCTCCGAACAGCCGTTATGGGACCTACATATGCAGGAACCTTTAAGTAAGAAGCCGTCGAAAACCTCGACTACGGAGGGTTCCACTCCGGTAGACCATTTGCCCTGGTGGACTAGACCAGCAAAGGTTGCGACGGTATACAGAGGGATCACGGAACGGTGGGGCAGCATCCCCGCGTCCGTGCCACGATGTGACCCGCGGCCGACGGCGTGTCGGCCATTTCGGCACCCGCAGCCGGGAAGGCAGGCCATGAGCACCGACGTCAGCAGTGCGGAGAACGAGGGTGGGGCGACCGTCCGTACCGCGCGTGTGCCCAAGTACTACCGCCTGAAAAAACACCTGCTCGACATCACGGAGACACAGTCTCCGGGCACCCCGGTCCCGCCGGAGCGCACCCTGGCGGCCGAGTTCGACACCTCGCGCACGACCGTCCGCCAGGCCCTCCAGGAACTCGTCGTCGAGGGCCGCCTCGAGCGCATCCAGGGCAAGGGCACCTTCGTCGCCAAGCCGAAGGTGTCCCAGGCGCTCCAACTCACCTCGTACACCGAGGACATGCGGGCCCAGGGCCTCGAGCCGACCTCGCAGCTCCTGGACATCGGCTACATCACCGCCGACGACCGCCTCGCCGACCTCCTCGACATAACGGCCGGCGTACGGGTGCTGCGCATCGAGCGTCTGCGCATGGCCAACGGCGAACCGATGGCCATCGAGACGACCCATCTGTCGGCGAAGCGCTTCCCGGCCCTGCGCAGGTCACTGGTCAAGTACACCTCGCTGTACACCGCCCTCGCCGAGGTCTACGACGTCCGTCTCGCCGAGGCCGAGGAGACCATCGAGACCTCGCTGGCCACTCCGCGCGAGGCGGGCCTGCTGGGCACCGACGTGGGCCTGCCGATGCTGATGCTCTCCCGCCACTCGCTGGACCAGGAGGGCCGGCCGGTGGAGTGGGTGCGGTCGGTGTACCGGGGCGACCGGTACAAGTTCGTGGCACGGCTGAAGCGGCCCACCGAGTAGCCCACCGCGTAGAGGGTCTGTGGAGGGTCTTCCGCTGGGCTTATCCGTCACTTACATTGCCTGCGCATTACATCTGTGATCAAGGCGATCAGAGTGAGGGGACGGAGCCGCCGATGTCCGACGAGAAAACGAGGGAACCGGTGGTGACGCCTGCGCGCGTCGCCATCGCCCTCTGTCTGATCGCACCCTTCGTGGCAATGCTGTGGGTGGGTTCGTACGCGAAGGTGGATCCGGCGTTCATAGGGATCCCCTTCTTCTACTGGTACCAGATGCTGTGGGTGCCCCTCTCCGCCGCGCTCACCGTGACCGCGTACAAGCTGTGGCAGCGTGACCAGCGCGGCCGCGCGGGCTCTTCTTCCGCGAAGGGTGGTGCGTCGGAGTGAAGGACGGCGTGAACGGCGTCGCGCTCGCCGTCTTCATCTTCTTCTTCCTGGCCGTCACGGTCATGGGCTTCCTGGCCGCGCGCTGGCGCAAGGCCGAGAACGACAGCCTCGACGAATGGGGCCTCGGCGGCCGGTCGTTCGGCACCTGGGTCACCTGGTTCCTGCTCGGCGGCGACCTGTACACCGCGTACACCTTCGTCGCCGTACCCGCGGCGATCTACGCGGCGGGCGCGGCCGGCTTCTTCGCGGTGCCGTACACGATCCTCGTCTACCCGCTGATCTTCACCTTCCTGCCCCGACTGTGGTCGGTGTCCCACAAGCACGGCTATGTGACGACCTCGGACTTCGTGCGCGGCCGGTTCGGCTCGAAGGGCCTGTCGCTGGCGGTCGCCGTCACCGGCATCCTGGCGACGATGCCGTACATCGCGCTCCAGCTGGTCGGCATCCAGGCCGTGCTCGACGTGATGGGCGTCGGCGGCGGCGAGGACACCAACTGGTTCGTGAAGGACCTGCCGCTGCTGATCGCGTTCGGCGTGCTGGCGGCCTACACCTACTCCTCGGGTCTGCGGGCCCCCGCACTGATCGCGTTCGTGAAGGACACGCTGATCTACATCGTCATCGCGGTGGCGATCATCTACATCCCGATCAAGCTGGGCGGGTTCGACGACATCTTCGCCAAGGCGGGCGAGGCGTTCAGCCAGACCAACCCGGCGACGGGCAAGCCGCGCGGCGCGCTGGCACCGGCGGAACCCGGCCAGTGGACGTACGCCACGCTGGCGTTGGGCTCGGCGCTGGCGCTGTTCATGTACCCGCACTCGATCACGGCGACGCTGTCGTCCCGCAGCCGTGAGGTGATCCGCCGCAACACCACGATCCTGCCGCTGTACTCCCTGATGCTGGGCCTGCTGGCGCTGCTGGGCTTCATGGCGATCGCGGCCGGGGTCAAGGTCACCAACGGACAGTTGGCGATCCCGCAGCTGTTCGAGGACATGTTCCCGTCCTGGTTCGCGGGGGTGGCGTTCGCGGCGATCGGCATCGGCGCGCTCGTGCCCGCGGCCATCATGTCGATCGCGGCCGCGAACCTCTTCACCCGCAACATCTACAAGGACTTCATCAAGCCGGACGCGACGCCCGCGCAGGAGACGAAGGTCTCCAAGCTGGTCTCGCTGCTGGTGAAGGTGGGCGCCCTGGTCTTCGTCCTCACCATGGACAAGACGGTCGCCATCAACTTCCAGCTGCTGGGCGGGATCTGGATCCTCCAGACGTTCCCGGCCCTGGTCGGCGGCCTCTTCACCCGCTGGTTCCACCGCTGGGCCCTGCTCGCCGGCTGGGCGGTCGGCATGGTCTACGGCACCTTCGCCGCTTACGGTGTCGCCTCCCCGACCCAGAAGCACTTCGGCGGCTCGTCGAAGGAGATCCCGGGCATCGGCGAGATCGGCTACATCGGTCTCACGGCGTTCCTGATCAACGTCGTCGTCACGGTGGTGCTGACCTTCGTCCTGAAGGCGGCCAAGGCCCCCGACGGCATCGACGAGACGAAGCCGGAGGACTACACGGCGGACGCGGGCGACCCGGGCGTGGCGGTCGAGCTGCCCCCGGCGACGGCGGGCGCCGGTCACTAGGGGCGCACGATCGGCCGGACGGGCCCAGGGGCGCAGGATCGGCCGGCCGAGGCCTAGTCCCGTGTCCGGCCGGCCATCGCGTCCCAGAAGCGGTCCAGTTCGCGGACTCGCATGCCGACCCAGTGCGGGGTCTTCCGGCGCAGCCCCCGGGGCAGCCAGCGCCGGACGCTGCCGGGCAGCAGAGCCTGTTGCTGGCGGCAGAACGACTCGCGGATCTCTCCCGGGGCACACCGCCCCGGGGAGGGTACGGGCAGAGCTGGAACTTGCAGTCGGGCAGACAGGTCGTGCCCGGTGCCGGCGGGGTGGACGTGCCGATGCGCAGTCCGGGCCGCAGCGGCTCCCGGTCCGTGCAGATGCACGGCGGCCGGGTGTTCGGTGAGCCGTACGAGGACGGCGGTCTTCCCCGTTCCGACGCCGCCGACGAGCAGATACGGCCGCCGGGTGTCGCGCTCCCGCAGCCGCTCGGCAATGACCTGGGCGATGTCTTCGCAGCCCACGATCTGGGCGGTGTCGTATCCGGCGGTGGGCACCAGCCGACGCGGATCCCGCAGTGCCTTGACGAGATAGCGCCGCTTGGTCCAGCGGTACCACCAGAACAGGAAGAGCGCGGCGGCCATCGAGGCGGCGAGGACCGGACCGACGAACTTGAAGAGGGTTTCGAACCCCTCGTTGCCCTGCCGCCACTGCTCGAAGCCGGTCGTGTCGTGCGTGATGAGGATGAACAGGCCCTCCCCGACCCAGGCGAGCAGCGCCAACACGGCGACCAGCCAGATCATCCTGGTGACGTTGGCGTAGGAGACCCATCAGCGCCACTGCTTGGGGCGGGTGGCGCCGCGACGGGCTTCCAGACGGATCGTCAGGGAGTGCCAGCGGCCGACGAACCCGTGTCCGACCCGGTGTCCCGCCCGTCGGAAGACCAGTGTGGCCATCGGCGCGTCGCGCGGTCGCTCCTTGCCGGGCGGATGGCCGACGACCCTCGTCATGGCGTTCTCCTTGCGAGTTCCGAGAGGGTGGTTCCCGGGACGGAGGACTCGCGGGACAGAGGATTCGCACGGCGCCGACGCCTACTTCCATGGAATCACTCCCGGCACGCTCCGCAACCCGGGCGCCCGGCACACTCGGGTGCTCGCGGTCGACCGGGTCTGCGAACGTCCGGGTTTCGTCCGCACACCCGAGCGGGACCGGCATCCCGTGCGACACCGGAACGATCTCACCCTGATCGCCTATCAGCTGACGCTCTGAAACCGCCTCGACACAACATCTGGGGGTGGCGTGACAGGCGAGCACAAGATGTATGCTCATGCTCGCTGTCGCCGCAGGGGAATCCGGTGCGAATCCGGAACTGTCCCGCAACGGTGTACTTGCGTGCATCCATACCCGTATGCGCACGCCTGTTCAGTCCGAGGTCCTGCCGACAGCGTGCCCGGCCGTCCGGTCCGGGTGCCCTGACGTCCGGGTCTCGTGGAGTGGGCCGGTGGACGCGACGCCCCCGCGCGCTCGTGTGCTGCCCCCTGCCCTCCGCAAGGCCCACCGCCGAGCGAGGGAGAGCCCCACGTGACCATCGCGCCAGCCGACCCGGTTTCAGTCACCGAACTGGAGACCGACGGTCCCGGTACCGCGTTGCTGCGTACCCTGACCGAGCTGACCGCCGATCTGCCCGACGCCGACCCCGGCCGGGTCGCCGCCGCCGCCCTGCGCGGCCGGTCCGCCCGGGCCGACGAGGCGGAGCTGCGCGAGCTGGCCACGGAGGGGGCCGCGGGCCTGATCTCCGAGGACCCCGCCTACTCGAAACTGGCCGCCCGGCTGCTGACGATCAGCATCGCCGCGGAGGCCGCCTCCCAGGGCGTCACGTCGTTCACCGGATCGGTCGCCGTCGGCCACCGCGAGGGCCTGATCGCCGACCGCACCGCCGAGTTCGTGCGCCTCCACGCGGTCCGCCTCGACGCCCTGATCGACGAGCGGGCCGACGACCGCTTCGGCTACTTCGGGCTCCGTACCCTGCACAGCCGCTACCTCCTGCGGCACCCGATCACCCGCAAGGTCGTCGAGACACCGCAGCACTTCCTGCTGCGCGTCGCCTCCGGCCTCGCCGAGGACGACACGCCCCGTTCCGTGGACGAGGTCGCCGCGCTCTACGGGCTGATGAGCCGTCTGGACTACCTCCCGTCCTCCCCCACGCTCTTCAACTCCGGTACCCGGCACCCCCAGATGTCGTCCTGCTACCTGCTCGACTCCCCGCTGGACGAGCTGGACTCCATCTACGACCGCTACCACCAGGTGGCCCGGCTGTCGAAGCACGCGGGCGGCATCGGACTGTCGTACTCCCGTATCCGCAGCCGCGGTTCGCTGATCCGGGGCACCAACGGGCACTCCAACGGCATCGTGCCGTTCCTGAAGACGCTCGACGCCTCGGTCGCCGCGGTGAACCAGGGCGGCCGGCGCAAGGGCGCGGCCGCGGTCTACCTGGAGACCTGGCACTCCGACATCGAGGAGTTCCTGGAGCTGCGGGACAACACCGGTGAGGACGCCCGCCGGACGCACAACCTGAACCTCGCGCACTGGATCCCGGACGAGTTCATGCGCCGGGTCAACGCCGACGAGCAGTGGTCGCTGTTCTCCCCCGCCGACGTGCCCGAGCTCGTCGACCTGTGGGGCGACGAGTTCGACGCGGCCTACCGCAAGGCGGAGGCGGCCGGCCTCGCCAAGAAGACCATCCCCGCCCGTGACCTCTACGGCCGCATGATGCGCACTCTCGCGCAGACCGGCAACGGCTGGATGACCTTCAAGGACGCGGCCAACCGCACCGCCAACCAGACGGCCGAGCCGGGCCACGTCGTGCACTCCTCCAACCTCTGCACGGAGATCCTGGAGGTCACGGACGACGGCGAGACGGCGGTCTGCAACCTGGGTTCGGTGAACCTCGGCGCGTTCGTCGACACGACGGCCGGGGCGATCGACTGGGAGCGTCTGGACGAGGCCGTCCGCACGGCCGTCACCTTCCTCGACCGGGTCGTCGACATCAACTTCTACCCGACCGAGCAGGCGGGCCGCTCCAACGCCCGCTGGCGCCCGGTCGGCCTGGGCGCGATGGGCCTCCAGGACGTCTTCTTCAAGCTGCGACTGCCCTTCGACTCGCCCGAGGCGAAGGCGCTGTCCACCCGGATCGCCGAGCGCATCATGCTCGCCGCCTACGAGGCCTCCGCCGAGCTGGCCGAGCGCAACGGCCCGCTGCCGGCCTGGGAGAAGACCCGTACGGCCAGGGGCGTGCTGCACCCGGACCACTACGGCGTGGAGTTCAGCTGGCCCGAGCGCTGGGCGGCCCTGCGCGCACGGATCGCGCGGACCGGCATGCGCAACTCCCTGCTGCTCGCCATCGCCCCCACCGCCACCATCGCGTCCATCGCGGGCGTGTACGAGTGCATCGAGCCGCAGGTGTCCAACCTGTTCAAGCGCGAGACGCTGTCCGGCGAGTTCCTCCAGGTCAACTCCTACCTGGTGCAGGACCTCAAGGACCTCGGCGTCTGGGACGCCCGCACCCGTGAGGCGCTGCGCGACTCCAGCGGCTCGGTGCAGGAGTTCGCCTGGATCCCGGCGGAGGTGCGCGCCCTGTACCGCACGGCGTGGGAGATCCCGCAGCGCGGCCTGATCGACATGGCCGCCGCCCGCACCCCGTACCTGGACCAGGCCCAGTCCCTGAACCTGTTCCTGGAGACGCCGACCATCGGCAAGCTCTCCTCGATGTACGCGTACGCCTGGAAGTCGGGCCTGAAGACGACGTACTACCTGCGCTCCCGCCCGGCGACCCGTATCGCCCGCGCGGCCCAGGCGCAGACCCCCGCCACCATCCCCGTGCAGCAGGTGACCTCGGAAGAGGCCGTCGCCTGCTCCCTTGAGAACCCCGAGTCCTGCGAGGCCTGCCAGTAATGACCAGCGAAGCCAAGAACCTGCTCGACCCGGGCTTCGAGCTGACCCTCCGCCCGATGCGCTACCCGGACTTCTACGAGCGCTATCGGGACGCCATCAAGAACACCTGGACCGTCGAGGAGGTCGACCTCCACTCGGACGTCACCGACCTGGCGAAGCTCTCCGCGGGCGAGCAGCACATGATCGGCCGGCTGGTCGCGTTCTTCGCGACGGGCGACTCGATCGTGGCGAACAACCTCGTGCTGACCCTGTACAAGCACATCAACTCCCCCGAGGCGCGGCTCTATCTGAGCCGACAGCTCTTCGAGGAGGCCGTCCACGTCCAGTTCTATCTGACGCTCCTGGACACCTACCTCCCCGATCCGGAGGACCGGGCGGCCGCCTTCGACGCGGTGGAGAACATCCCGTCCATCCGCGAGAAGGCCGAGTTCTGCTTCAAGTGGATCAACGAGGTCGAGAAGCTGGACCGGCTGGAGAGCAAGGCCGACCGCCGCCGCTTCCTGCTCAACCTGATCTGCTTCGCCGCGTGCATCGAGGGCCTGTTCTTCTACGGCGCCTTCGCGTACGTCTACTGGTTCCGCAGCCGGGGTCTGCTGCACGGCCTCGCCACGGGCACCAACTGGGTGTTCCGTGACGAGACCATGCACATGAGCTTCGCCTTCGAGGTGGTCGACACCGTCCGCAAGGAGGAGCCGGATCTCTTCGACGACCAGCTCCAGGAGGAGGTGACGGCCATGCTGCGGGAGGCCGTCGAGGCCGAGCTCCAGTTCGGGCGGGACCTGTGCGGTGAGGGGCTGCCGGGCATGAACACCGACTCGATGCGGCAGTACCTCGAGTGCGTCGCCGACCAGCGTCTGTCGCGGCTCGGGTTCGCCCCGGTGTACGGCTCGGAGAACCCCTTCTCCTTCATGGAGCTCCAGGGCGTTCAGGAGCTGACCAACTTCTTCGAGCGCCGTCCGTCGGCGTACCAGGTGGCGGTGGAGGGCACCGTCGACCTGGACGAGGACTTCTGACCCTCCCTCTCCCCCCGGGCCTCCTGGGCCTCCCTGATCTGCCGGTCGGCGCGCCGGTCGCGCACGATGCCGAGCACGGACGGGAGGACCAGGAGGACGAGGATCCCGAGGACCATGAGCATTCCGATGAGGCCTTCGATCTGGTTCGTGTTCATGGACATCAGTCTGCTGCCGGACACTCCTGACCGTGAGTGGCAGGACTGCCGCACACCTTCAAATTCCTGCCACTTCGGGTGCACACTGGCAGCATGCTGAAAAACGTGGCCGCCGTCCTGGTCGACGGCGTGCATCCCTTCGAACTCGGCGTCGTCTGCGAGGTCTTCGGCCTCGACCGCAGCGACGAAGGGCTCCCGGTGTACGACTTCGCCGTGGTGTCGGCGGAGGGCCCGGTCCTGGGCACCCATGTCGGCGGGCTCACCGTGTCCACGCCGTACGGCCTCGACCGGCTGGAGGAGGCCGACCTGATCGCCGTACCGGCCGCCGACGCGAACATCGACCGCGCGTATCCGCCCGAGCTGCTCGCCGCGCTGCGCCGGGCCGCGGACCGGGGTGCCCGGGTCCTCAGCGTCTGCTCCGGGGTGTTCGTGCTGGGCGCCGCGGGGCTGCTCGACGGCCGGCGCTGCGCCGCGCACTGGCGGCACGCGGACGTGCTGGCCCGGCGCTACCCCCGGACCTCCGTCGAGCCGGACGTGCTGTACGTCGACGAGGACCCGGTGATCACCTCGGCCGGCACGGCCGCCGGGATCGACGCCTGTCTGCACCTGGTCCGCAAGGAGCAGGGGCCCGAGGTCGCCAACCGGATCGCCCGGCGGATGGTGGTGCCGCCGCACCGGGACGGCGGCCAGGCCCAGTACATCGAGCGGCCGCTGCCCCGGTCGCGGTGCGACACCGTCGGCGAGGTGCTCGTGTGGATGGAGCAGCACCTCGACGAGGAGGTCACGGTGGAGCAGCTCGCGGAACGCGCCCACATGTCACCGCGCACCTTCGCCCGCCGGTTCCAGCAGGAGACGGGCACCACGCCCTACCGGTGGCTGCTGCGCCAGCGGGTGCTGCTGGCCCAGCACCTGCTGGAGGCGACGGACGAGACGGTGGACGCGATCGCCTGGCGCGCCGGCTTCGGTACGGCCGGCGCCCTGCGTCACCAGTTCGTGCAGGCGCTGGGGACGTCCCCCAACGCCTATCGGCGCACGTTCCGCGGCCCGCAGGCCGTCGCCTGAGCCGCGGCTCTCACCCGGACACCGCCCGCAGCAGCAGCTTGCGCGGCCGGAGCGTGATGCCGATGTGCGTCCGGTTGTCGGAGCCCGGCACCGGCTCGAAGCGGAACGCGGACGCCACCACCGCGGCGATCAGTGTCAGCTCCGCCATCGAGAAGTGGTCGCTCGGGCACTTCCGGTTGCCGACGCCGAACGGCGTCATGGCGTACTTCGGCACCTTCGAGGAGCGGCCGGGCAGCCAGCGGTCGGGATCGAACTCCGTGTGCCGCTCGTACGACCGCGGATCGCGCTGTACGGCGTACGGGCTGTAGACGATGTCGGCGCCGGCGGGAATGCGGTAGCCGCCGAGCGCGGTCTCGGTCACCGCGCGCCGGGTCAATATCCATACGGCGGGATACAGCCGCATGGTCTCGACGATGACATTGGCGGTGTGCTGGAGCTTTCGGACGTCGCCGAATGCGACCGGCCGGTCACCGACGACGCTTTTCACCTCTTCGCGGATCTTGTCCACCTGGTCGGGGTGCTCGGTGAGGACGTGGAGCAGCGACATGACCATCGAGCCGGCTGTTTCGCTGCCCGGGGTGAGTATCGCGATGACCTGGTCGTGGATCTCCTGTTCCCCGATCGGGTCGCCATTCTCGTCCTTCGCCTCCAGCAAAGCCGTCAGCAAATCGTTCGGTTTTTGACCGGATGCACGGCGGTCGGCAATGATCTCGTCCACCAGCCGATGCAGATCGGCCAGCGCCCGGTTGAATTCGCGGTTGGCCGGAATCGGTACCCGATAAAGCGGTCCGAGGGGCACCACCATGCGCTGGTACATACCGGCGAACAGTGTGGCGAGCGCGGAGGTGATGCGCTCGGACCGGGCGTCCATATAGCTGCCGCGCATCAGACAGCGGGCGGAGATGCGCACGGACACCCGGAAGGACTCCGCGGTGACGTCGAGGACCTCGCCCTTCCGCCAGCGCTCGACGAGCGCGTACGCCTCCTCCTCCATGATCGGCCCGTAGGCGGGGATGGCGTCGAGCCGGAACGCGGGCTGGATCGTGCGCCGCTGGCGGCGGTGCAGCGGACCGTTGGCCGTCGCCACGCCCTCCTTGCCGAGCAGGCTCTCCAGGGACTCCCACAGGGGCCCCGAGATGATGTAGTCCGGGCTGAGCGCCAGGGCGCCGGTGAGGTCCGGCGCGGTGACGGCGTACACCGTCTTGGGGCCGAGCCTGAGGCGGACGACGTCGCCGTGGTCGCGGAGCTGGGCCAGGAAGGCCAGCGGGTCACGGGCCAGCCTCCAGCCGTGCCCGAGGAGCGGAACCCTGCCACCGGCCAACGGTGGCTCACGCAGTTCGGGCGCCGCGGGGGTCGCGGGTTTCACCGACTCGACGGTCATTTCTCACCTGCCGCTTCGTTGTTGACGTACGGGGGCGTGGACCGGTCGTCCCAGCTGTCGACCATGTATCGGCCGGACTCGTGGTGGAACCAGTAGACGGAACTGAACCAGTTCCGCATATTGCCGAGGCAGGACCGCACGGCGGCGCCGAGTTGATTTCCGCGGACCGTCCCGTCGGCGAGCCGGTCGGCGAGCCGTAAGACGTCCTTCTCGATGACGAGGAAATCCGAAATGCATCCGTCGACGCGTCGCCTGACTTCCTCGACCGCCTCTTCCAGGGTCAGCCCCTCATGGGTGATGAGACTGATTCCGAGATTGTGCACCTCATCGCCCGCGATTTCCTTGGGAAGCGAGCAGAGGTCGTTGTACCAGGCGGCGAATTCCTGACTGAGCAGCGCCGCGCGGCGAAATGCGGGATGTTTCCTCACCGGGTCCGGGAGTTCACGTCCCGCACTCGGCTCCAGCAGGTCGGTCCAGATCCAGTGCGCAAAGGTGAGCCGACGCAGCGCCAGGTATTCCTCGACTCCGGGAATGCGCCCTTCGATTCGGTTGTGGAATTCACGGTCGTACGCGTCGATCACGGCGTGGAAGTGTCGGGTGAACCGGGCGTTCCAGGTACCGGGAAGGAAGGAGTGCAGCCGGCGCACACTGTCCGCGAGCCCGGCGACCAGCGGATCCGGGTGGCGCAGATGCTCCGCAGGGGAGTCCAGGGCCGCGTGCAAGCGGAACCTGAGCCGCCGCCAGGAGGACGTCCGGCCGTGCACGACGTCACGGTCGTGCCGGTCGTCCCAGACGAAGAACCACGCGCTGTAGTCGGCGATGGCCTGCATGACCTCGTCGGGTGCGCCGAGGTAGAAGCCCGCCATCAGGTCGGTGTAGCAAAGTCCGTCGGCATATTCTGCGACCTTGTCCGCCGGCATCAACCGCATTTCCAGCAGCCAGGCACGCGTCTTCTCCTGCAACTGAGGCCAATACGGATGCAGTTGCCGGGGAAACGCCGCCTCGATGACCGGAAGAGAGAGCGAGGGAGGGACCGCGGGCGCGGTCACCGTCGCTGTGGTGCTGTATGTGGTGCTGTATGGGAAAGCTGGCACGGACAACCCCTCTCAGCCGCCAGTGGGCACACACCCCTCCCCCCGTGCCGGGCGTGCGCCGTTGCGTATCCCCGCACTTCCCATTCAGCACTACAACTGACCGTTCTGGGAACGGATTTGCTTCATTCACCACCCCAACATGCCGAGAATCCGCCCCCACGTGACTGGTTACGGATCAGCAGATGTGCAGTAGATGTGCGTAAGCGATCGAACGTCCGTCGGACACACGAACGACGCCCGGCCGGAGGGATCCCGGCCGGGCGTCGTGGTCGTGCGGGTGGGCTCAGTCGTTGGCGACCACGGGGTAACGGGGCTCGTTCTCGGCCATCTGCCGCAGGGCGTCCTTGCGTTCACGCTTGGACAGACGGTCGATGTAGAGGTAGCCGTACAGGTGGTCGGTCTCGTGCTGCAAACACCGAGCGAAGTATCCGGTGCCGCGCACCTTGATCGGGTTGCCCTGCTCGTCCTGCCCGGTCACCTCGGCGTAGTCGGGACGGGCCAACGGCGCGTAGGCGGTGGGCACCGACAGACAGCCCTCGTTGCTGTCGTCCAGCCGGCGCCGGTCGGCGGGCAGTTCGACGAGCTTGGGGTTGCAGACGACGCCGGTGTGCCGGGCGCCCTCGTCGTCGGGGCAGTCGTAGACGAAGACCTTCAGGTCGACGCCGATCTGGTTGGCGGCCAGACCCACTCCCTCGGCGGTGTGCTGCGAGGCGAACATGTCCGCGACCAGCTGCCGCAGCTCCTCGCCGAACTCGGTGACGTCCTTGCACTCCTTGTGCAGCACCGGGTTCCCGACCACGGTGATCGGCCGCGAGGTGCCGGACTCACGCCATGCCAGCTCGCGCGCCTCCGCCTCCTCGGTGTCGATGACGAAGCCCTCGTCGTCCACGGGGAGCACGCCCGCGTGCTGCTGATCGGTGTCCTGCTGCGCCATGACCGACGATGCCTTCCTCAAACAGACAGGGGGTAAATGCTCGATACAGGGTACGGGGCAGCGCCCCTCCAGGGGCGCGGGGCCGTATCGCTATGCGGGCCGAAGACGGTCAGCAGACCTCTTCAAGATCCCGCCAGTCCCTGGAGTCGGGGCTGTCGGCGACCCACCCGTCCAGCAGCCCCCGGACCAGGGAAGCCGGGGCGGCCACGCCACACTCCCGCTCCGGCACCCACAGCTGCCCGTCCGTCCGGTGCCCGAGCGGACCCGGATGCCCCGGCTCGCTGTGGTCGTGCGGGTCGAGGTGCTCGCCGTCACCCTCGTCGGACGGCATCCGCGACTCCGAGCACATCCGACAGAGCAGCCGCACCGACGACGACCAGTCCTCCGCCGCGAAGCCCGCGTCGGCCGCCAGCTGCTCCAGCGCGTCCCGGTCCGACTCGGAGGCCGCCTCCAGCAGGACGACCCAGGTCGGCACGGGCGACGGCGCCCACAGCTCGATCTCGTCGAAGACCGGGTAGGAGTGGCCCGTGGCGGTGGTCCGCTCGCCGTGCGGCACCCCGTCGTGCAGCACGACCTCGCCCCAGCGCCGCCCGGACGAGGGCAGCGGGATGGACAGCACCTCCATCCGGGCCGGGTCCAGCCGCCGCCCCCACACCACCTCGGCCTCGCCCTCGGGCGACAGCCGTACGGCCGCGCTGCCCAGCTCCATGCCGACCGGCTCGCCCGCGCCTATGGCGTTGCCCGGCACCCGCAGCCCGTACGCCTGCCAGGCGCGGCGGGCCAGCGGCCAGTCCTGGAGGGCGGTGGCCGCGATGCCCACGTTCCACCAGTCGGGGGCCCCGGCCTCGCGGTCGAGAAGGGCGACGGCCCGGAGTCCCGCCGTGCGGGCCTGCTCCCAGTCGTGCCGGAACTTGTGCAGCAGGGCGAGGTTGAACCAGGACTCGGACAGCCAGGGTTCCAGGTCGGCGGCACGTGTCAGCAGCGCGCCCGCGTCCTCGTACCGCCCGTCGCCGATCAGCGTGAACGCGCGGTCGGTGGCCTGCCGCCAGGAGGCGGAGGGCCGGTGCCGTCCCTTGCCGAAGATCCTCACGATTCCCGCCTGCCAGTTCCGTTCTGTGGGCTGGCCAGTGCCCCCGGACACTCTCTCCCTCGCATCCAACCACGTGTGGCCGGAGGGCCGCTCATTACCCATGGGTTACCCACCCACGGGCGAGGTCAGACAGCCCACCCGTCGCCCGCCACCACCCTGCCCGAGGCGCGGCGCGCCACCCCTATATTCCAAAGCACCCTGGCCAGGGCCTCCACCACCTCGGGCGCGTACTCCCCGCCGGTGCCGAGGCGCAGCTCCTCCAGGGCGGTGAAGGGCCCACCGGGACCGCTGCCCAGCACCTTCTCCTCGTATGCGTTCACCACCCGGACTATGCGCGCGGCCACCGGCTGCTCAAGGTAGGGGTCGGCCTGCCGCTCGACGACCGCCGCGACCTGGGCGCCCGCCCCGGTCTGGCGGACGACGGCCCCGCCGAGCAGCGCGATCCGCCGCTGCTGGGCCGCCGGCAGCCCGGCAGTCGCACCGGCCGGGACCGGGTCGACGAGGCTGAGCTGGCCGATGTCGTGCATGAGGGCCGCGTACTCCAGGACGGTCAGCTCGGGCTCCGGCAGCCCCAGGTCCCGGCCCACTGCCTGGCTGAGGGCGGCGACCCGGCGGGCGTGCCCGGCCGGGGTGTACCCGGCGATCTCGGTGGCGCGGGCCAGCGAGGCGATGGTCTGCCGGTAGGTGGCCCGCACCGCCGCGTACCGGCGCAGGGACAGCTGGGTGAGCAGCAGCGGCACCGAGAACACCGGCAGCGCCCACAGCCCGACGACGGCCACCGCGAGCGCCATCACCGCCCCCGTCGCGCAGACCGCCGAGCCGATCCCTGGCACCGCCCGCAACTCGTCCCGCAGCAGTGGGGTGAACGGCCAGCCGGTACGGGAGTGGGCGAGCGCGGCGGCGACCACGGCGTCGCACAGGACGGTCAGGACGAGCAGCGCGAGCAGCAGCAGCGCGTAGGCGGGCCCGCTCCAGCCGTCGAACACCCCGCGGTTGTGGAGGGGCTGGAAGCAGACGGCGGCGAACCCGACGGCCAGTACCCGCCGGACCAGGTGGTCGAGGACGGCCTGTCCACGGGCCAGCTGCGGCACGCTGCCGAGCAGGGAGGCGGCCACCACGACCGCCACGACCTGGGTGACCCCGTGGTGCGTGGGGTGCCCGGCGTGCCCTCCGACCAGCGCGTACGACAGCGACCCGGCGACACCGAGCGGCGCGGCCTCCCGCAGCCGGGGTCCGCTCTGGGGCCGGGTCAGCTCCCCGACGGCGACGAGGATCCCGAAGGCGAGCGCGACGGGGCGGTCCTCGACGCCCGTCATGAACGTGACGAGGAGGGAGACGGCGACGAGGAGCGCGGCGGCGGAGTGGAGGGCGACGTGCGAGCGGCGGACGGTCATCGGCGCGCCTCGGACCGGTCGTCGGAGGCCTGCGCGGGCAGGGCCGGCCGGTCCTCCTCGGCGGTCACGACCGGATGCCAGCCGTCCCGGGCGATGACGTGCGTCAGCGCCGCGACCATCCGGGGGTCGAACTGGGCGCCCGCGCACCGCCGCAGTTCCTCCAGGGCGACGTGCACCGGCCGGGCCCTGCTGTAGGACCTGGTGGACGTCATGGCGTCGAAGGCGTCCGCGACGGCGACCACCCGGGCCGGCTCCGGGATCTGGCTGCCCACCAGCCCGTACGGGTAGCCCTTGCCGTCGATGCGTTCGTGGTGGTGGAGGATCGCCGAGCGGGCCTCGCCGAGGAAGGAGATGCCGCGGGTGATCTCGTGCCCGTATTCGGGGTGCAGCTCGATCACGCGCCGCTCCTGCGGTGTCAGCGGCCCGTCCTTGCGCAACAGCCGGGTGGGGACGCCGAGTTTGCCGACGTCGTGCAGGATCCCGGCGAAGCGGAGCATGTCGATCCGGCCCTCGTCCATCCCCAGTTCGCGCCCGATCAGCACCGAGGCCTGGCCGACGCGCTCGCTGTGCCCACGCGTGTAGCCGTCCTTGATGTCGACGGCCTGCACCAGGGCGCGGATGGTCGCCTGGTGGGCGGCGCGTTCCCGGTGGTACTGCGCGAACACCCACCACGACACGGCCATCGGGAACAGCACGAGCAAGGCGGCCACCGGCCCGTACGGGCTGAGCCACAGCACGGCCATCATCAGTCCGCCGAGCCCGTGCACCGCCAGCGGCGCCAGGGAGCGCAGGAACAGCCCCCGGCAGGCCCGCCGCAGCGGCAGCCCCTCGGCGAGCGCCAGCATCCCGCCGTCCAGCAGGGCGAGCGCGGCGCAGAACACCAGCACGGCCGCACCCGCCGGCACCAGCGCGTACGGCAGGTCGGAGCCGGCCACGGCTTCCCGCCCGCCGAGCACGGCGTGCACCTGGGCGGCCGCCCACACGGCGAGCGACGCGTGCGCGGCCCGCCAGACCCGGCGCAGCAGAAAGGGGCGCCGCTCGACGTGCGAGAACAGCGCCCCGGGCAGCGGGACGAGAGCGGCCGCGGCCGGCGCTAGCAGGAACGCCCCGGCCAGCAGCACGGGGTGCAGGGTGCCGCCGAACCTGCGCCGGGCGATCCGCTCGCCACCGGCGTACAGGGCGGCCAGCAGGGCGACGGCCCACCAGGGGGTACGCGCGCCGGGCAGCGGGGGGAGCGTGCAGAGCAGGGCGCCGAGGGCGACACAGGCGGCGTATCCGCGCGCCCGCGGCGGAATCCCCTCCATGACGCCTCCCCCAGCCGTACCTGTCCGGGCTCAGGAGCCTAGGACGGCCGGGGGCGGGTCCGCGGGCGTATCACCCGCGGATTAGCACATTCGAGTGACGGCAGCGCTTTCCGGAAGCGGCTTCCCTGGAACGGGCTCCTGGAAGCGGGCTTCCTGGAAGCGGCTCAGGTCTCCTGGGACGTCGTCGCCGTCACGTCGTGCTCGGGGACGGCCTGGCCGGAGCGGATCAGGTCGATCCGGCCCATGACCTTGGCGCGCAGGTCGGTCGGCACGTCGTCCCGCCCGCAGCACCGCTTGACCAGCTTCTTCACGGCCTCCTCCAGCCCGTACTTCTCCAGGCAGGGGGAGCACTCCTCGAAGTGGTGCTGGAACTTGTCCCGGTCCAGCGGAGGCATCTCGCTGTCGAGGTACTCGTACAGGTGGTCGAGGACCTCACCGCAGTCCGTCTCGTGCGGATCTCCGCAGCTCATGAGCCCGAACCTTTCGCTTCGTTCGACTCTCCGGCACCGGCCGGGACCAGCCCGCGCTCACGGGCGTAGTCCTCGAGCATGCCGCGCAGTTGACGGCGGCCCCGGTGCAGCCGGGACATCACCGTACCGATGGGTGTCCCCATGATGTCCGCGATCTCCTTGTACGCAAAGCCCTCCACGTCCGCGAGATACACGGCGATCCGGAACTCCTCGGGGATGGCCTGGAGCGCCGACTTCACGTCCGAGTCGGGCAGGTGGTCCAGCGCCTGCGACTCGGCGGAGCGCAGACCGGTGGACATGTGCGACTCGGCGCGCGCCAGCTGCCAGTCCTCGATCTCCTCGGCCGCGCTGCGCTGGGGTTCGCGCTGCTTCTTGCGGTACGAGTTGATGAAGGTGTTGGTGAGGATCCGGTACAGCCAGGCCTTGAGGTTGGTGCCCTCACGGAACTGGTGGAAGGACGCGTACGCCTTGGCGTACGTCTCCTGCACCAGGTCCTCGGCGTCCGCCGGATTGCGCGTCATGCGCAGGGCGGCCGAGTACATCTGGTCGAGGAACTCGAGCGCGTCCCGCTCGAAGCGCGCGCTGCGCTCGGCGGTGGATTCCGTGCCCGTCTCCCCGCTCACGCCCTGGCCCTCGGGCAGCTCCGCCTGGCCGTTGTCGGTCCCTGCGTCGGTACCGGTGACCGGACCCACCTCCTCAAGATCGCGGGTGGGAACGAAACCGATCCCACTCGAATCGGAGGATAGACGACTACCCGCGCCTGCCGCCGCTCCAATAGGAGCGGTCCTCGCCGCGTGCAGCACCGTCCAGTCCAGATCGGTGCGGCTGCTGCGGCTCGGGCAGATGGTCGAACCCATGCGGCGGACTTCCTCTCCCACTGACGTCGGTGCCGGTTGTTCAGCACTTCTGTCCGCCTCAACAGCGCACGGCCCCTCCACATTCCCCACCCGTCACCTCACCCGAGTGACGCGACCCACCCGACGACTTCGGCGGTGACGACCTCCAGCGTCTCCTCCTGGGTGACCCCGGCCCGCTTGGGCACGGCGAACCCGTGATCGCCGTACGCCACCTCCACGAGGGCGTACCCGCCCGCGGGGAACTCGTCCGGCCTGCCGAAGGGGTCGTTGCCGCCCTGGACGACGAGGGTCGGCACCCCCGCCCCGAGCAGCTCGTCGGCGCGCGACTTCTCCGGTCTGCCCGGCGGATGGAGCGGGAAGCTGAGCGCGAGCACGGCGTGCGCCCCGAGCTCGGTGGCCGTACGGCAGGCCACCCGCGCGCCGGCCGACCGCCCGCCCGAGATCACCGGCAGCCCGGGCGCGACGACGGCCGGCCAGATCCCGCGCCAGCCGACGTCGAGGGTCTTCGGCGCGGGCGCGACCTTCTTGCCGGCCACCCGCCAGGGCTGCTCGACCAGCGCGACGCTCACCCCGCGTCCGGGCAGCACGGCGGCGAGGGCCTGGAGGTCACGGGCCTCGACACCGCCCCCGGCGCCATGGCTGACGGCGAGGACGAGCCGCGGCTTCTCGGCGTGGTGCCAGGTGATGCGGGCGGTACCCGCCTCGGTCTCCACCGTTTCGGTGCTCACGACTGTTTCGCTGCTCACGTCAGAAGAGTGTGCCCTCCTCGGGCCCCTCCAGCTCCTTCAGCAGCTCCGGGCCGTTGTTGCGGACGTTGCTGACGGCCGTGGACACCGGGTAGGCGCGCATCAGTCCGGCCGGCGGGGGTTCGAGGAGGGAACGGAGGTCGTCGACGTCCGTCCGCGCCGGGTCGAGCCAGGCGTCCCAGCGGTCCGGGGTGAGCATCAGCGGCATCCGGGGGTGGATGTCGGCGAGGGCGTGCGGGCCGTCCGCGGGGGCCACGGCGAGCGGGGAGGTCTCCGCCTCGGTCGTGATCACCGAGCACGTCACCCACCAGGCCTGCGGATGGTCGTCGGGCAGGGTCCCGTCCCGCCAGAACTCGTACAGCCCGGCCATCGCGAAGACCGTGCCGTCTGCCGGGAGCACGAAGTAGGGCTGCTTGCGCGGCCGCTTCTTCTTCCCCTCGACCTCCAGGTCCCGCTCCTGGACGCCGGTGACCCACTCGTAGTAGCCGTCGGCGGGCAGGACGCAGCGCCGGGTGGCGAAGGCGCGGCGGTAGGAGGGCTTCTCGTGGACGGTCTCGGCGCGCGCGTTGATCATCCGCGCGCCGCCCTCGGGGGTCTTCGCCCAGGAGGGGACCAGTCCCCACTTCAGCTTCCGCAGCTGCCGAACCGGGCGCTTGTCGTCGGCGTCTTTCAACGGACGGTCGAGGACGGCGTAGACCTCCTTGGTCGGCGCCACGTTGTAGTCGGGCTCCAGGACCTCCTCGGGCTCCCACTTCTCGACTTCAAAGATTCCTGCGAGATCCTCGGGCCTGCGACTCGCTGCATACCGTCCGCACATACGTGCCACACTGCCAGACTCCGTGAGCCGAAAGGGAGCCACCACACAACATGGAGAGCACCGCCGCCCTCGCGCTGCCCGACCTGTGGGACCGCCTCGTCGGCACCCAGCCCGACCCCGACCTCTGGGTGGTGGTGGCCACCGCCGTCGCCGCCCTCGCGGTCGTCGTGCCGCACACCCTGTGGCGGATATCGCGCAACGCGATCACCATCGCCCACGAGGGTGGTCACGGCCTGGTCGCGCTGCTGACCGGCCGCCAACTGACCGGGATCCGGTTGCACTCCGACACCAGTGGCCTGACCCTCAGCCGGGGCAAGCCGCACGGCCTCGGCATGATCCTCACCGCGGCGGCCGGCTACACCGCTCCCCCGCTGCTCGGCCTGGGCGGCGCCGCCCTCCTCGGCGCCGGCCGCATCACCCTGCTGCTGTGGGTGGCCACGGCCCTGCTGGTCGTGATGCTGGTGATGATCCGCAACGCGTACGGCGCGCTCACGGTGGTCCTCACCGGCGGCACCTTCCTGCTGGTGTCCTGGCTGGCGGGACCGCAGGTGCAGGCGGCCTTCGCGTACGCGGTGGTGTGGTTCCTGCTGCTGGGCGGCGTACGGCCCGCCTTCGAGCTCCAGACGAAGCGCTCACGCGGAGGCGCCGGCGACTCGGACGCGGACCAGCTGTCCCGTCTGACCCACGTACCGGCGGGCCTGTGGCTGTTCCTGTTCCACGCGGTGAGCCTGTGCGCCCTGCTGGGCGGGGGCAGGTGGCTGCTGGGGCTGTGAGGCAGCCCCGGAACGGCGCGTCACAGGGGTGCGGGATGTGACATCCGCGGCTCCGCCGCGGGGCGCGGCCGGCCCCGACGGCGCCGCACCCGAAGGACGGCCGACCACTAAAGTGGGGCCCATGGCTCCGAACCCCGCACACACCGTCCTCTGGCCCGCCCCGCACGCGAGCGAGGCCGTCGCCGCGACGGTCCACGTGCCGGGGTCGAAGTCCGTCACCAACCGTGCCCTCGTCCTCGCCTCCCTCGCCTCCGAGCCCGGCTGGCTGCGCCGCCCCCTCCGCTCCCGCGACACCCTGCTGATGGCGGGCGCCCTGCGCGAGATGGGCGTCGGCATCGAGGAGACCGTGTCGTCCAGCTCCTCCGGCGCGGGCAGCCCCGACGGCACCGGCGAGGCCTGGCGGATCCTCCCCGCGGGGCTGCGCGGGCCGGCCACGGTCGACGTCGGCAACGCGGGCACGGTGATGCGCTTCCTGCCGCCGGTCGCCGCCCTCGCCGACGGCCCCGTCCGCTTCGACGGCGACCCGCGTTCGTACGAGCGTCCCCTGAACGGCGTCGTCGACGCGCTGCGGGTCCTCGGCGCCCGGATCGACGACGACGGCCGCGGCGCGCTGCCGCTGACCGTGCACGGCGGGGGCGCGCTGGACGGCGGGACGGTGGAGATCGACGCCTCGTCCTCGTCCCAGTTCGTGTCGGCCCTGCTCCTCTCGGCCCCCCGCTTCAACCAGGGCGTGGAAGTCCGCCACACCGGCTCCACGCTGCCCTCGATGCCGCACATCCGGATGACGGTCGACATGCTGCGCGCGGTCGGCGCGCAGGTGGACACCCCGGAGTCGGGCGGCGAGCCGAACGTCTGGCGGGTCACCCCGGGCGCCCTGCTGGGCCGGGACCTGACGATCGAGCCGGATCTGTCCAACGCCCAGCCGTTCCTGGCGGCGGCGCTGGTGACGGGCGGCCGGGTGCTGATCCCGGACTGGCCGGCCCGCACCACCCAGCCGGGTGACCGGCTGCGCGAGATCTTCACCGAGATGGGCGGCTCCTGCGAACTGGCCGACTACGGCCTGGTCTTCACCGGCTCGGGCTCGATCCACGGCATCGACGTCGACCTGGGCGATGTCGGCGAGCTGACCCCGGGCATCGCGGCGGTCGCCGCCCTCGCGGACTCCCCGTCCACCCTGCGGGGCGTGTCCCACCTGCGTCTGCACGAGACGGACCGGCTGGCCGCGCTGACGAAGGAGATCAACGAGCTCGGCGGCGATGTGACGGAGACCGCCGACGGTCTGCACATCCGCCCGCGCCGGCTGCACGGCGGGATCTTCCACACCTACGACGACCACCGCATGGCGACGGCCGGCGCGATCATCGGCCTGGCGGTGGAGGGCGTGCAGATCGAGAACGTGGCGACGACGGCGAAGACGCTGCCGGACTTCCCGGAACTGTGGACCGGGATGCTCGGGGTATAGGGACTTTCGCCATGCGCCGCTACGACAAGCACACCGACCAGGACGACATCCGCAGCCGCCCGAACCGCAAGGGCAACCGACCGCGTACGCACATCCGCCCCAAGCACGAGGACTCCGTCGAGGGCATGGTCCTCACCGTCGACCGGGGCCGGCTGACCTGTCTGGTCGGCGACCGGATCGTGATGGCGATGAAGGCCCGCGAACTGGGCCGCAAGGCCGCGATCGTCGGCGACCGGGTCGCGATCGTCGGTGACCTGTCCGGCAAGAAGGACACCCTCGCCCGGATCGTCCGCATCGAGAAGCGCACCTCGGCACTGCGCCGCACCGCGGACGACGACGACCCCTACGAGCGCGTCGTCGTGGCCAACGCCGACCAGCTCGCCGTGGTCACCGCCCTCGCCGACCCCGAGCCCCGCCCGCGTCTGATCGACCGCTGCCTGGTGGCGGCCTTCGACGCCGGCCTCACGCCCCTCATCGTCATGACGAAGTCGGACCTGGCCTCGCCGGACAAGCTGCTGGAGCTGTACGGCCATCTCGACATCCCGTACGTCGTCACCAGCCGCGACGAGCTGGAGAACGGCGATGCGGCGGACCGGGTGCGCGAGCATCTGACCGGGCGGATCACAGCGTTCGTCGGTCATTCGGGCGTCGGGAAGACGACCCTGGTCAACGCGCTGGTCCCGGAGGAGCGGCGGCGGGTGACCGGCCATGTGAACGCGGTGACCGGCCGCGGCCGCCACACCACGACCTCGGCGCTGGCCCTGCCCCTGGCGGGCACGGACGACTGGGTGATCGACACCCCGGGCGTACGGTCCTTCGGCCTGCACCACGTCGACCCGTCCCGGGTGATCCTCGCCTTCCCCGACCTGGTGCCGGGCACGGAGGGCTGCCCGCGCGCGTGCAGCCACGACGAGAAGGACTGCGCGCTGGACGCGTGGGTGGCCGAGGGTCATGCCGATCCGGCGCGGCTGTACTCGCTGCGCCGGCTGCTGGCCACCCGGGAGCGCACCGAGGGCGACTGATCCACCGGCTGACCACCGACTGACCCCGGCTGATCCACCGGCTGACCACCGCGTTGTTTGCGTCCCCCCGGCCCCGGTAAGTGCATAATCGCACCGAGCCGGAGCCGGACCGGGCCGGGCGGACGGAGGGACAGCACATGGCGTGGCTGCTGGTCGTCGTGGCCGGGTTGCTCGAGACCGGTTTCGCCGTGTGCCTCAAGCTGTCCCACGGCTTCACGAGGCTCTGGCCCACCATCGCCTTCTGCGCCTTCGCGCTGGGGAGCTTCGGGCTGCTGACCCTCTCCCTGAAGAAGCTCGACGTGGGCCCCGCCTACGCCGTGTGGACGGGCATCGGCGCGGCGGGCACCGCGATCTACGGCATGGTCTTCCTCGGCGACCTGGTGTCGGTCCTGAAGCTCGTCTCGATCAGCCTGGTGATCATAGGAGTGATCGGGCTCCAGCTGTCGGGGTCGGCTCACTGACCCGACCGGTCGGCCGGCTGTCGCTGGAGCGCACCCCGCACCAGCTCCGCGACGCCGCCCTCCCCCGTCGGCGGCGCAGCCGCGCAGGACAGGGCGAGCCGGACGGCGAGTTCGCAGGAGCGGGCCAGGTCGGCGGCGTCGGCCCGGACGGCGCCGGGACCGGAGAGCACGGCCACGGCCCGGTCACGGACGGCGCCCACCAGGTCACCGGGCGAGGGCAGCGGCCCGTCCGCCCGCCGCTGGGCCGGCACGGCGGAGGAGGACGGCACCGCCGAGAGCGTCGGCGAGGGCAGCCGCTCGCTCCAGAAGCCGGTGAGGACGGCCCGTACGAGGACGTTGTCGCGGGCGGCGGAGGCGGTCCACTCGGCGGTGGCGGTGAGCCTCTCCCGGGCGTCACCGTGCACGGCCAGCGCCCGCTCGACCCCGGCGAGGTAACCGTCGGCCTCGCGCCTCACGAGCGCCCGGGCCAGACCCTCCTTGCTGCCGAACTCGTTGTACAGCGTCTGCCGGGACACCCCGGCCGCCGCGGCGACGTCCACCATCCGCACCGCGGCCCACGGCCGTAGTGCGAGCGCCTTGAAGGCGGCGTCCAGTAGGGATTCCCGCGCTGCAGGCATCATCGCCTCCCTGGGGCGAGCGGCTCTGCGCCCAGGTTTGACGCGGACGGGAGCACTGTCAAGGGTTCGCGGGCGCGACCAATGGTTCACCGGCCGCGTCCACGGCTCCTCCACGTCCATCCCGCGGTCCCCTGTGGCCCGTTCTCACCTTCGGCGGATACGGTTCGTCCCATGCCGGACTACCACGACGACCTCCGACTCGCGCACGTCCTCGCGGACGCCGCCGACGCCGTGACCATGGACCGTTTCAAGGCCCTCGACCTCAAGGTCGAGACCAAACCGGACATGACCCCGGTGAGTGAGGCCGACAAGGCCGCCGAGGAACTCATCCGCGGTCAGCTCCAGCGGGCCCGTCCACGCGACGCGATCCTCGGCGAGGAGTACGGCGTCCAGGGCACCGGCCCCCGCCGCTGGGTGGTCGACCCGATCGACGGCACGAAGAACTACGTACGGGGCGTTCCCGTCTGGGCCACCCTCATCTCGCTGACGGAGGCGGGCGAGGGGGGCTACCAGCCCGTGGTCGGCGTCGTCTCCGCCCCGGCGCTGGGCCGTCGCTGGTGGGCCGCGAAGGGGCACGGCGCCTTCACCGGCCGCAGCCTGACCTCCGCCTCACGCCTGCGCGTCTCCCGGGTCTCGGAGCTCTCGGACGCCTCCTTCGCGTACTCCTCGCTGACCGGCTGGGAGGAGCGCGGGCACCTGAACGGCTTCCTCGACCTGACCCGCGAGGTGTGGCGCACGCGCGCGTACGGCGACTTCTGGCCGTACATGATGGTCGCCGAGGGCTCGGTCGACTTGTGCGCCGAACCCGAGCTCTCCCTCTGGGACATGGCGGCCACGGCGATCGTCGTGACGGAGGCCGGCGGCACCTTCACCGGCCTCGACGGCCGCCCGGGTCCGCACAGCGGCAACGCGGCCGCCTCGAACGGGCTGCTCCACGAGGAGCTGCTGGGTTACCTCAACGAGCGCCACTGAAAGGCCCGCCCGAAACTCACAGATGAGCGCGCGCGCCCTCAATTGGCTGCGCGCGCCCTCTTGTTGACCCCCGCTTTACCTGCCACGCTGACAGCACCCCCCACTTGTGAACTTGTGAATCCATGAACAACCGTGGGTTCTTAGGAGGTGGCTCCAGCCATGCTCGTCCGCGACGCCATGAGCACGGTGGTCCTCACCATCGGCCCCGCACACACCCTCCGTCAGGCCGCCGCCCTGATGGCCGCCCGCCGCGTCGGCGCGGCCATCGTCCTCGATCCGGACGCCGGCGGCATCGGCATCCTCACCGAGCGGGACATCCTCAACTCCGTGGGCCTGGGGCAGGATCCGGACACGGAACACACCCACGCCCACACCACCAACGACGTCGTCTTCGCCGCCCCGAGCTGGACCCTGGAGGAGGCGGCCCGGGCGATGGCCCACGGCGGCTTCCGGCATCTGATCGTCCTCGACCGCGACGAACCGGCCGGCATCGTCTCGGTCCGCGACATCATCCGCTGCTGGGCGCCGACGCGGCAGCAGGTACCGGCCTGAGCGCACGAACGGGCCGACCTCCCGAAGGGAGACCCGGCCCGTTCACCCACGACAAGCGGTCCAGTGCTGTCAGCCGCGCAGGGCCTGGACCGCGACCTCCAGCCGCTCGCCGTGGATTCTGTCGACGTGATCCTACAGTGGACTTCATCCAATTCAATTCAGGATCTAAAGTCACACCTGTTCGGGACCTGGTCCCTGTAGCTGCTAGGCTGATTCCATGAGCGATCTCCTGGAACGACTGCGCGGACGCGGATGGCGGATGACCGCTCAACGGCGCGTCGTGGCCGAGGTGCTCGACGGCGACCATGTCCACCTGACCGCCGACGAGGTGCACTCCAGGGCCGTCGTCCGGCTGCCGGAGATCTCCCGGGCGACCGTCTACAACACGCTCGGTGAGCTGGTCTCCCTCGGCGAGGTGCTCGAGGTCGCCACCGACAAGCGCGCCAAGCGGTACGACCCCAACGCACACCGCCCGCACCACCACCTGGTGTGCGCCCGGTGCGGTGCGATCAAGGACGTCCACCCGAGCGGCAACCCGCTGGCCGACCTCCCCGACTCGGAGCGCTTCGGCTTCACGGTCTCGGACGTCGAGGTGACGTACCGCGGGATCTGCCCGAACTGCGCGGCCGCGTAACACCCTTCCCCGTACGCGCAACCCTGTTGCGGATCGCGGCGGGGCATGCCCGCAAACGACTGAGGGCCGGAACCCTTTCGGATTCCGGCCCTCAGTCTTTAGTAGCGGGGACAGGATTTGAACCTGCGACCTCTGGGTTATGAGCCCAGCGAGCTACCGAGCTGCTCCACCCCGCGCCGTTGAATGCAACGTTACGTGAAAGGGAAGGACAAAGGCAAATCCATGGACGGGCACCTGTACGGCACCTGTTGACACAGGTCAGAGCCCTCCCCCTCCAGCCCGTCCGGCGTTTGAGGACGAGGCCCGTTCAGGGCCGACAGCGGGGGTCCGGGGCGGCAGCCCCGGGGACGGGACGGGAAGGGGCGGCGGGGGCGAAATCCAGCCGCACGGGCCCCAGCCCGGCTCCACGACCCCGCCCCAGAACAGGGACGCCGTCAGGCGGAAAGCTCTTCCCGCAACGCGTCCCGCAACCGAGCCGCCCGCTCAGCCACCTCCCCCGGCCCCAGCGACACCGCCCGGTCGGCCCACCGCTGCCCCTCCGCCAGCTCACCGCGACGCGCGTAGACAAGGGCGAGCCGCAACGCCGCCCGCCCGTGCCCGGCGTCGGCCGCCCGCGTCCACCACACAGCCGCCTCGGGCTCGCTCCCCTCCCGCGCGAGCAGCAGCCCGAGGTTGAAGGCACCGTTGCGCGACCCGGCCTCCGCGGCCGTCCGGTACCACCGCGCCGCCTCCACCACGTCCCCGCGCGCGGCGGCCAGCATCCCGACGCGGACCTGCGCCCGCCGGTGTCCCTGGGTCGCGGCCCGCTCGTACCACTCCTCGCACTCGGTCTTCTCGTGCACGGTCTCCCCGAGCTCGTGCGCGGGCTGCGGCGGCCGCCGCGCGTCCAGCACGGCCGCCAGCCGGTACGCAGCCTCCGCGCTCCCGCCGCCGGCCGCGCACCGCAGATGCCGCTCGGCCTCCCGCTCGTCCCCGTCCCGCAGGCGCGCGATACCGACCTGGAGGGCCGCCTCGGTGTGCCCGGCGGCCGCCGCCCGCTCGTACCAGCGCAGCGCGACGGCCTCCTCGCCCCGCCCCGCGAACAGGATCCCGAGGTTGAACGCGGCGTCGACGCTGCCCGCCTCCGCCGCCTTGGAGAACCAGGGCTCGGCCCCGGCGGTGTCGCCGCCCTGGAGCAGCAGGATGGCCAGCGCGTTGGCCGCCTCCCGGTGTCCGGCGTAGGCGGCGCGCCGGTACCACTGCTCGGCCTGCACGGTGCGGCCCTGCTCGGCGCAGAGCAGGGCGAGGTTGTAGGCGCCGTTGTCGTCGCCGGCGTCCATCGCGGCCCGGTACCAGCGCTCGGCGGTCTGGGTCTGTCCCCGCTCGGCGTGCAGCGCGCCCAGCGCGTTCGCCGCGTTGCCGTCGCCCTCCTGTGCGGCCCGCAGCCACCAGATGGCCGCGTTCTCGGTGTCGCCGGCGTCGCGCAGCAGGAACCCGAGCGCGCAGGCGGCCCGCGCCTCGCCGTCCTTGGCGGACGTCAGGTACCAGCGTCCGGCCTCCTTCAGGGCGCCACGCCGCTCCAGGATCGTCCCGAGGTGCAGGGCGGCCCGCCGGTGTCCGCGCGCGGCGGCCTGGCGGTACCACTGCTCGGCCTCCGCCCGCACGATGACACCGTTGTCATGCTCGCACCAGTCCGCGTCGCCGTCCGTGCGGGCGTCTTTGCACTCCTGGTGGTCGAGGGCGCGGGCCAGCCGGTACGCCGCTTCCCGGTGCCCCCGCTCGGCGGCAGCCCGCATCCACTGCTCGGCCCCGGGGTCCCCACGGTGTTCCAGCAGGTCGGCGAGGGCGTACGCGCCCAGCGCGTGCCCCTGCTCCGCGGACTGGCGCAGCCAGTACTCGGCGGCCGGCTCGTCGCCGCACTCGCGGCGGTGGCGGCCCAGGGCGTGCGCGGCGGCGGCGGAGCCGGCGACGGCGGCGACCCGCCACCATCCGGCGGCCTCGTCGGGGTAGCCGCGCTGATGGAGGAGGACGCCCAGGTTGTTGGCGGCGGCCCGGTCGCCCTCCGCGGTGGCGGCACGCAGATGGGGCTCGGCTCCGTCGAGGTCACCGCGGCGCAGCAACATGGCCCCGAGGACGCTCACGGCCTCGACATCGCCGGCTTCCGCCGCGAGCCGCAGGCTCATCTCCTCGACGGCCTCCCCCGTCTCGACGGCGTCCGCCGTCTCGTCCCGGCTCTCGTCCGGGGTCGCTTCCTCACCGGAAGGCTGCACAAACCGCCCTGTCTCGAACAGAGTTGCCTTGTCCCCCATAACGTCCATCGTCGCACCACCCGCAACCCGGGTACACCTGGTATACCGCGGCCCGTAAGGTCACTTCAGCGTTTTGTCGACATGCCCACAGAGAGACAAGTCAAACACAGATCGCCCAACTCCCCACAGCGGCGCGGCCGCCAGTCCCCCTCGGCACATGCGTTCGCACACCACGAAGGCCCGGATCCTTTTCAGGATCCGGGCCTTCGTCTTCAGTAGCGGGGACAGGATTTGAACCTGCGACCTCTGGGTTATGAGCCCAGCGAGCTACCGAGCTGCTCCACCCCGCGTCGTGTTCCACAACCGTATCACGACGCGGGGCGGGCAAGATCAGCCGCTGCTGGGACTGGGACTGGGGCTCGGACTGCCGCCGGCACTGCCTCCGGAGCTACTGCCGGAGCCACCGCTCGGACTCGCCGAACTCGTCGGGCTCGGACTGCTGCTCGCCTTGGCGCCCTTGTCGGCCTCGGCCTGCGCGTCCTCGGCCCGCTTCAGCGCGGCCTCGAGATCCTTCTGCGCCTTGGCGTACGCGTCCCAGTCGGGCTTCTTCAGAGCCTCCTGGCCGGCCGCGAAGGCCTCCTGGGCGTCGGTCAACGCCTCCCGGACCGTCGGGTTGGTGGACGTCGGTGGTGGTGTAGTGCCGCCGCCCTCGTCCGCCGGTGGCGGGGTCGCACCCTCCGCGCCGAAGACCTTGTTGAGTGCCTCGCCCAGGGTGTCCTCGAAGGCGGTGTTGCCTCCGTAGGTCACCAACACCTTCTTCAGGAGCGGGTACTTGAGTCCGCCACCGCGCACATAGACGGGCTCCACGTACAGCAGACCGCCGTCGAGTGGCACCGTCAGCAGGTTGCCGTACTCGATGTCGGAGTCGCCGCCCTTCAGAAGCCTGATGGACTCGGCGATGTCCTGTTCGGAGTTGAACTGGCTCTGCACCTGTTTGGGTCCGTCGACGGTCGTACTGGTCGGCAGTTTCAGCACTCTGATCTTGCCGTAGTCGGGAGTTCCCGCCTCGGAGTCGACCGCCATGAACGCGCTGAGGTTGTCCCGGCCGTTGGGCGTGAACGTCGTCGTCAGCGAGAACGCCTGTGCCTTCTGGTCGGGCATCCTCATGCTCAGGTAGTACGGCGGGACCGCGTCACCCGACTTGTTGGACGGGTCGTCCGGCACCTGCCACACCTCGCTGCCGCTGAGGAACGTCGTCGCGTCCTTCACGTGGTAGCGGGTGAGCAGCTCGCGCTGGACCTTGAACAGGTCCTGCGGGTACCGGAGATGGGCCATCAGGTCGGCCGAGATGGACGACTTGGACTTCACCGTGCCGGGGAACGCCTTCATCCAGGTCTTCAGGACCGGGTCCTCGGTGTCCCACTGGTAGAGCTTGACCTCGCCGGTGTACGCGTCGACGGTCGCCTTCACCGAGTTGCGGATGTAGTTGACCTGGTTCTGCTGGGCCACCACCGCGCGGTTGTCGTTGGTCGCGGTCAGCGAGTCGGCCGTGGTGTCGCCGAGGGTCGTACGGGAGGCGTACGGGTAGCCGTTCGTCGTCGTGTACGCGTCGACGATCCACTGGATCTTGTGGTTGACCACGGCCGGATAGGCGTCGCCGTCGATGGTCAGCCATGGGGCGACCGCCTCGACGCGTTCCTTGGGCGTGCGGTTGTACAGGATCCGCGAACCCTCGCCGATGGCGCCGGAGTACAGGATCTGCGGTTCGCCGAACGCCACCGCGTACGCGGCCCGGTTGACCGGGTTGGAGAGGTTGACCCCGCTCTTGCCGGTGTAGCTGGTGGTCTTCTCACCGGCGTCGTCGGAGTAGTCGATCTCCTTCTGGGGACCGCCGACGATCGAGTACGCGGTCGTCTTCTCGCCGTAGTAGATCCGCTGCTGGTACGTGCCCAGGTCGCCCTCGGAGGGCAGGTTGGACTCGGTGAAGAGCGGGCGGCCCTCCGCGTCGGAGGTGGTGCCCTTGGCCGCGACCACGCCGTAGCCATGGGTGTAGCGGAAGTGGTTGTTGATCCAGTTCTGCTTGTCGACGCCCGCGAGGTTCAGCTCGCGCAGACCGATGACGGTGTCCTGGTCGGCCCCGTTCACGTTGTAGCGGTCCACGTCCAGGTTGGTCGGGAACGCGTAGTACTTCCGCATCTGCTGGAGCTGCTGGTACGTCGGGGAGACGATGTTCGGGTCCAGGACGCGGATGCTCGCCGTGGCGTCGACGTCGTCGCGCAGCGTCGTCTTGTCCTTGGTGGTGCTGGTACCCGAGTACTCGGTGACCTGCGCGCCGTCGATGCCGTAGGCCTCACGTGTCGCCTTGAGGTTCTTCTCGACGTACGGGGCTTCCTTGGCCTGCTCGTTCGGCTGGACCTGGAACTTCTGGACGATCGCCGGGTACAGCCCGCCGATGAGGATCGCCGAGAGCACCATCAGGCCGAAGCCGATCACCGGCAGCTGCCAGGTGCGCCGCCACAGGGTGGCGAAGAACAGCAGGGCGCAGATGACGGCAATGCAGAACAGGATCGTCTTGGCCGGCAGATAGGCGTTGGCGTCGACGTATCGCAGGCCCGTCCAGTTGTCCGTCGCCTTGAAGTCGCTGGACTTCACGGCCAGGCCGTAACGGTCCAGCCAGTAGGCGACCGCCTTCAGCGTGACGAAGATGCCCAGCAGCACCGACAGATGGCCGGTGGCCGCGGCGGTGGCGCGGGCGCCGGGGCTGGTGACGCGCAGCCCGCCGTACAGGTAGTGGGTGAGCGCGGCGGCGATCAGCGAGAGGATCGTGGCGGCGAAGCCGAAGCCGAGCAGGAACCGGTACCAGGGCAGGTCGAACGCGAAGAAGGACACGTCGAGGTGGAACTGCGGGTCCTTCTGGTGGAAGGGCACGCCGTTGACCCACATCAGCCAGGTCCGCCACTGACCCGCCGCCGAGGCGCCCGCGATCAGGCCGACCAGGGAGGTGATGCCGAGCAGCAGCCATGTCTTGTACGGCGCGATGCCCATGCGGTAGCGGTCGAGGCTCTGTTGCTCCACCGACATCGCGCTGAGCGGCGGCCGCAGCCGGTGCGCCAGCCAGATGTTGAAGCCGACCGCGAGGGCCATCAGCAGGCCGAAGACGAAGAACAGCCCGATCTTGGTCCACAGCGTGGTCGTGAAGACCGACGAGTAGTTCACCGAGCGGTACCAGAGCCAGTCCGTCCAGAACCCCGCGAACATCGTGAACGCCATGCCGAGTACGGCTAGGACGCCCAGTGTCATGAGCAGGGTCCGGACGCGCCGGGACGGGCGGCCCACTCTGATCCGCGGCCCCGTGGGGCCTCCGCCGCGGTCCGGCATCTGGAAAGCCAAGGTGCGCACCTCGAAAGTCGCGATTGATTCCGTCAGGCCCGCGTGTTCGTGGACCGTTCGTGGCCCCCCGTGATCGTGGGCCCACACCTATGCAACTTACTCACCGTTTACTCGGTTCCCGATTCCACCCCTGAACGAGGCAGGATTGTGACCATGTCCAACACTCCCATGGCGGCGAGCCCGCTCACCCGGGCCGTACTCGAGATCGACGAGTACGCCTCCGGCCTCGGCTGGGACCAGCCCGCCCGCCTTTTCGCCCTCGTAGACACCGCTCGGCTGCGAACCCAGGAACCGTCGCTCGCCGCCCAGCTCGGCCTTCAGGACGAGTCCGAGACCACCGGTCTCACCCCGATCGAGCAGGACGAAGTGCCAACGGACAAGCCGCTCGACGAGTTCCTCGCCACGATCGCCTGGCCCGACGCGGTGGTCGGCTGCGCCCTCACCGTGGAGCGTCTGATGCTGCCCCCGTCCGCCGAGGCTCAGGTCCCGCAGGGCCTGAGCGACAAGAAGCTCGCGAAGTGGGTCGCGGAGCACCCCGACCGCCAGGAGGTACGGATGACGGTCGCCGTCCTGCGTGACGGCACCCGCGACTCGGCCCTCCGGCTGCGCGAGAAGGACGCCCCGACGGAGGTCCTCACCGGGGCGGGCCTGGTGCCGGGCCTCGCCGAGGCGTTGTCGGCGACGTTCGCGGAGTAGCCCTTCCGGCTACTTCGTGCACTTCGGCAGGTCCGCGGTGTCGCCGCCGCGGATGTCCTTGAGGGCGTCGAGGGCGTCGTCGATGGTGTTCACCTTGACGAGCCTGAGCCCCGAGGGGGTGTCCTTGGCGGCGGCCGCGCAGTTCTCCGCGGGGGTCAGGAAGTACTGGGCGCCCTGACTGCGCGCGCCGACCGTCTTCATCTCGATGCCGCCGATCGGCCCGACCTTGCCGGCGTCGTCGATGGTCCCGGTGCCGGCGACGAACTCGCCGCCGGTCAGGCTGCCCGGGGTGAGCTTGTCGTAGATGCCGAGCGCGAACATCAGACCGGCGCTCGGCCCACCGACGTCGGCGAGCTTGATGTCGATGGTGAACGGGAAGGTGTGGTCGGTCCCGGCCGAGATCCCGACGATGGCCCGCTTCTCGCCGCTGTCGTCGGAGGTCGCGGTCGTGATGGTGACGTCCTGGGTCTTGGTCGCCGTCTTGTTCGCCTTCTCGGCGGCCGCCTGGTCCTTCGCCGGGACGATGCGGAACACGACCTTCTCCCCCGGCTTGTGCTTGGTCACCAGCTTCGCGACGTCGCCCGGTTCCTTCACCGCGGTGCCGTCCACGGCCTTGATCACGTCACCGGCGTGCAGCCGGCCCTCCGCCGGGGAGCCCTTCACCACCGTCGAGACGATCACCCAGGACGTCACCGGGATGTCCAGCTCCTTCAGGGCGGCGACCTTGGCGCTCTCCTGGGACTGGCTGAACTCCTCGGCGTTCTCCTGGGTGGACTGCTCCTCGGTCTTGCCGTCCGGATACAGCGTGTCGTGCGGCACGACCTTGTTGTCGTGCGCGAGCCATCCGTAGACGGCCTCGACCAGGTTCATCCGGTAGTCGGCGCTGGTGACCCGCACGGTGGTCATGTTCAGGTGACCGCTGGTCGTGTAGGTCTTGCGCCCGGAGATCTGAAGCACCGGCTCGCCGCCGTGATCGCCGAGGGTGTTCACCGTCGGCCCCGGGGACATCTCCGCGTACGGCACGGGGATGAGTACGCCCGCACACAGGAGAGCGATCAGCATCAGGGTGGAGGCGAGCATCGTCGCGGTGCGGCGTGGCATGTCTCGACAGTACGGGACGCTTCTGTCAGCGCACCGTCAGGGCTGCCACCCGGGTCACGTATGCGAGTGGGGCTTCTCCATGGCCGCCCGGAAGCGGGCGTATCCGTCCAGCTCAGGGCCGTCGCTGCGGGCCTTCCGGGTCCGGTTGGCCCAAGTACCCCACAGACCGGCGCCGATAGCGGCGACAAGCGGAATCAGCAACCAGGCGAGCGCCGCCATGCCGACCTCCCAACCCCGATGAGCCACAGCAACTGACTGATCAGCAGATTAACCATCTGCACCGACAACGCTCACGGCAGGGGTGCGGTTACGCAACCGGAAGGAATTCAGCAGGCGCCGACCCATTCGTCGGTGCCGTCCGAGAACTTCTGGTGCTTCCAGATGGGCACTTCGTGCTTGAGATCGTCGATCAGCTTCCGGCAGGCCTCGAAGGCCTCGCCGCGGTGCGGACACGAGACGGCGACCACGACGGCGAGATCACCGACCCCGAGGTCGCCGACCCGGTGCACCGCGGCCAGCGCCCGCACCGGGTACTCGGCGACGACCTTCTCCGCGATCCGCCGCATCTCCGCCTCCGCGCCGGGATGGCAGGAGTACCCGAGGGCGTCGACGTCGGCGCCGCCGTCGTGATTGCGCACCGTGCCCACGAACAGCGCGGTCCCGCCCGCCGCGTCGTCCCCGACGGCCTTGAAGACCTCGTCCAGGGAGAGCGCGGTGTCACGAACGGCGATCAGCTTGATGGGATCCTGCGCTGCCCGCTCGCCGGGATGGTCGTCGATGGCTGCCATACCCCCATCGTGCCGCACCCCGGGGAACAGGCGAAATAGCGTAATCACCCGGCACACACGCGTGCACCTTTGGAGCGACCTACAGAAACAGCCCGTCCGGCGTTTGAGGACGAGGCCCTTTCAGGGCCGACAGGAGGGTCCGGGGAGAGCTTGGGGTCTGAGGGCGCAGCCGCCAGGGATGGGAACGGGAAGGGGCGGCGGGGGCGACAAGCGCAGGCCGCGCGCCCACGCTCACCGCCGCCCGCGCCCCCATGCTCACCGCCGCCGAGCCTTTCGGGCCCGCCGCACCACAGCCGCCGCACCCAACAGAGCGACCGTCGCTCCGGCCGCGCCCGCCGCGGTCGCGTCCTTGCGCCCCAGTCGCCGCCCGACGACCGTGTGCCGCCCGGCCACCTCCTCCAGCAGTTCCGCGAGGACCTCCTCATTGGTCCACCGCGGCCGCCACCCCGCGTCGTGCAGCCGGCTCCCGCTCACCACCCAGGGGTACATCGTGTAGGCCAGGTCCCCGGCCGGCGACGGCGTCAGCCCGATCCGGTGCAGTCGAGCGGCGGCGCCCAGCGCGACCGCCGACGGCAGCTCCATGCGCCGGATCCCGCTGAGCTCCTCGACCTCCTCCTGCTCCAGCCATCCGTCGCAGCCGACGGCCAGCTCGCCGTCGACCTTCTCCTGGACGGCGTACTCCAGAGCGCTCACCAGGTCCTCGACATGGCAGAACTGCCAGGTCGGCCGCGACCCGGCGACGACCAGTAGCCGCGGCGACTCGAAGTACCGCGTCAGCGCGGTGTCCGTACCGCCGACCAGCACCGCGGGCCGCACCACGGTGACGTTGAGCCCCGGATGCGCCCGGGGCGCGCGCCGGGCCAGCCGTTCGATTTCCAGGAGGTCCCCGACACCGGTCGCCTCCGCGGTGGCCCGCAGCTCCGCGTCCTCCGAGAGCGGCAGCTCGTTGTCCTCGAGCGCGCCGTAGACCATCGCGGAGGTGCACAGCACCACGCGGTGCACCCCGGCCGCCGCGGCGGCCGTCAGCACGGTCTGCGTGCCGCGCACGTTGTAGGCCGTCCGGGCGGCGGCGTCACTCCCCAGGTCGAGGTCGAGCGCGAGGTGGACGACGACGTCCGCGCCGCGCAGCTTCTCGGCGATCGCCGGGTCGCGGACGTCGAGGATGTGCCACGTCGCCGCGTCGCACTCGCCACGCCGCTCGTCGATGGCGACGACCTGCTTGACCTCCTCGGACGCGGCGAGCCGCTCGGTGAGCAGCGCGCCGACCCCGGTGGCGGCACCGGTCACGGCGACTACGGGCCCGCGCGCGCCGGCCGGGGTTGAGTGGTTTCGCGCTGCGCGAACCTGCGGATCTGGGGAACTCACCAGGTGTCTCCAGCGGTTGTCTTGGCATACGGGCGCGAGTGACGCGTACGTACCAGTGGCATCCATCCTGCCGCAGGCCAGGAGTCGGCGAAGCACCGAGGCCCGATCGAGCCGGGGTGTCTACGCTGGGTGGTGTTGCAGGGCAGTCGCCGCCGGCCGATAGCCGGTGGCCTTACCAGCCGAGGAACCCCGTGAGTGACACCCCATTCGGATTCGGCCTTCCGCCGGAGGAGCCGGAAGACGGCGACGAGGGCAAGAAGAAGGACTCGCAGAGCGGCGGTGGTCAGGGACCGGCCAACCCGTTCGGTTTCGGCGGGCTGCCCGGCGCCGGAGGCTTTGGCGCCCCCGGTGCGGACAACCCGCTCGCCGCGATGTTCGGTTCACTGAACCCCAACGACCTGGGAGCCGCCTTCCAGCAGCTGGGCCAGATGCTCTCCTACGAGGGCGGCCCGGTGAACTGGGACATGGCCAAGCAGATCGCCCGCCAGACGGTCGCCCAGGGCACCGCCGACGGCGTGAAGGATGCCAGCGTCGGCCCCTCCGAGCGCACCGCGGTCCAGGAGGCCGTCCGGCTGGCCGATCTCTGGCTGGACGACGCGACGTCCCTGCCGTCCGGCGCCGGCACGGCGGTGGCGTGGTCCCGCGCGGAGTGGGTCGAGGCGACCCTGCCCGCGTGGAAGGAGCTCGTCGACCCGGTCGCCGAGCGCGTCGGCGCGGCCATGGGCGACGTCCTGCCGGAGGAGATGCAGGCCATGGCCGGCCCGCTGATCGGCATGATGCGCTCGATGGGCGGCGCGATGTTCGGCTCGCAGATCGGCCAGGCCGTGGGCGTGCTCGCGGGCGAGGTCGTCGGCTCGACCGACATCGGCCTGCCCCTCGGCCCGGCCGGGCGTGCCGCGCTGCTGCCGGTGAACATCGAGGCGTTCGGCAAGGACCTGGGCGTGACGAAGGACGAGGTGCGGCTGTACCTCGCGCTGCGCGAGGCCGCTCACCAGCGTCTGTTCGCTCATGTGCCGTGGCTGCGCTCGCACCTGTTCGGCGCCGTCGAGGGCTACGCGCGCGGGATCAAGGTCGACACGGCCAAGCTGGAGGACGTGGTCGGTCAGTTCGACCCGCAGAACCCGGAGCAGTTGCAGGACGCGCTCCAGCAGGGCATGTTCCAGCCGGAGGACACCCCGGCACAGAAGGCCGCCCTGGCCCGTCTGGAGACGGCCCTGGCGCTCGTGGAGGGCTGGGTGGACGCCGTGGTGCACGCGGCCGCGAAACCGCGTCTGTCGTCCGCGGACGCCCTGCGCGAGACGCTGCGCCGCCGTCGCGCCTCGGGCGGTCCGGCGGAGCAGACGTTCGCGACGCTGATCGGCCTGGAGCTGCGTCCGCGCCGCCTGCGTGACGCCTCCCGCCTGTGGGCGTCCCTCACGGACGCGCGCGGGGTCGACGGCCGTGACGCCCTGTGGGCCCACCCGGACATGCTGCCCACGGCGTCCGACCTGGACGACCCGGACGGCTTCGTGCACCGCGAGCAGCTGGACTTCTCCGAGCTGGACAAGATGCTCGGCGAGGCGGCGAGCGGCGGCTCCGGCGACAAGCCGAACCTGAAGAAGGACGACCACGGCACCGACTCCAAGGACGACGACACCGAGTGAGCCTGTACGACGACGCGGTCCTCGTCCTGAAGGGGTACGAGGGCCAGCAAGAGCTGCGCCAGGCCTATCTGGACCATCTCGGGGCGCACCCGGACGGCATGTGGAAGGCCTGCGGGGACGGCCACATCACGGCGAGCGCGCTGGTGATCGACCCGGAGCGCGGCCGGGTGCTGCTGACCCTGCACAAGAAGATGCGGATGTGGCTCCAGATGGGAGGCCACTGCGAGCCGGCCGACGAGACCCTGCCGGCCGCCGCCCTGCGCGAGGCGACCGAGGAGTCCGGCATCGAGGGGCTGGCCCTGCTGCCCGGCGGCCCCGTGCGCCTGGACCGGCATCACACGCCGTGCGCGTGGCACTACGACGTCCAGTACGCGGCGCTCGCTCCGGCCGGGGCCGTGGAGGCCATCAGCGACGAGTCCCTCGACCTGCGCTGGTTCGCCTATGACGAGGTCGGAAGCGTGGCCGACGAGTCGGTCGTACGGCTACTGGAGGCGACTCGCGCGCGGCTGTGAGCCGGAAGGTGGGTGGACGGGCGGCTGTGATCCGGAACAGGTAAGGGGCGACCTCCTGGCGGCCGCCCCTTACGTCTGCTTTCCGGACGGTCAGCTCCAGACGTTGCCCTGGTTCTGTTGCCGTACGCCCTGCTGTCCCATGCCGTACTGGGCGGCCAGGCCGGAGCCGATCTGGGCGTTCTGCGGCGGCAGCAGCTCGCTGGGCTGGACGAGCGCGTAGCCGGTGCCCATGAAGCTGAGCTCCCAGCCCTCACCGGTGCTGCCGCGTCGGCGCCACACCCCGGAGGAGTGCGTCTGGGCCTGCATCTGCACCCGCAGCCCGGTGGACCAGGCGACGATGGCGTCGGCGTCGCAGTTGACGTACTTGTCGGGCGTGACCTGCATCATCAGCGGCGCGCCCGAGGTCATCAGGGCGACCTTGCCGCGGCCGGTGATGTTGAGCTGGTACTTCCCGGAGCCGGAGATGCCGTAGAGGCTGTCGACGGCGATGGCCTCGTGGTGCAGCGAGGAGTCCATGGCCAGGACATAGCTGCTGTCCACGGTCAGGCCGTCCTGCTCCACGTCCATGACGTGGACGTGCTGGGCGAGGTTGGCGAGATAGACCGTGCCCTGCCCGTGGCAGCGCATCAGGTCCAGGCCCTCGCCCGTGTGCGCACGCGCGCGTCCCTGCTGGTTGTTCTGGTACTCGGCGTCGAACTCCATCAGACCCTGGTAGGCGACCATCGTGCCCTTGCGGGCGAGGATGTCGTCGTGGCCCTCCAGGCTGACCCGGAGCATCTGCTTGTTCTGGAGACTCCAGCGCTCCTGGGTCTGCGAGTCGTTGTGCGCGAAAAGTGAGCTCTGCATGGCGTTTCTGGCTCCCCCTCAGCCCCGGACCCGGAGGCGGTCGGTGCTGTCCTCACTGGGCTGGACGACGACGATGCCCTGGCCGGAGAAGGCCATCTGGTAGGCCTCGCCGCTGCCCCGGCCGATGAGCGACTGCGCCTTGAAGCTGCGCTTGCCCTTCACCTTGAGGTTCGGCGACCAGGCGACGAGCGCGTCGGGGTCGACGTACGTCTCGTCCTCGCCGCCGCCGCAGTCGACGACGATCGGCTTGCCCCGGGAGGTCAGCGCGACCCAGCCCTGCCCGGAGATCTTGGTGTTCCACAGGCCCTGACCGGCGAACTTCGCGAGCCCCTTGACGCGCTCGACACCCCAGGTGAGGTGGGCGTCGAAGGCGAGCAGATTGGTGGCGTTGACGGAGATGCCGTCGCCGTTGAGGTTGATCACGACGACGTTGGCGCCGTAGTCGGCGAGGTAGAGCAGACCGTCGCCCGAGCACTTCATCAGGGGCGCGCCCTCGCCGGTCATCCAGTCGCGCGCGATCTGGCGCACGGCCGGCGGGTTGGGCTCGTACTGCACGAAGCCCTCGTAGGCGACCATCGAACCCACGCGCGCGAGGAGGTCGTTCCCCGTCTGGAGGGCGACCTTCAGCATGTGGTTGCCGTGGTTCTCCATACGGGCGGTGACGGGTGCGGGGGCATAGCCCGCGAGTGGCTGGTTCATGACGGGCTCCCTCAGACCTCGTACGGCTGGACGACGATGAAGTTGCCGGGAGCGCCCCGGAACTGGAGGTTGACGCTCTCCCCGGTGTCGCCGGGGTAGGCGTTGCGGCGCATGCGGACCTGGCTGGAGACGACCACCTGGGCGGCGGACGACCAGGCGACGACAGCGTTGCAGTCGGCGAACGTGGTGGGGGTGACCGGCAGGACGACGGGCGTGCCGTGCGTCTTGACGACGATCGTGCCGGTGCCCGTGAACTGCATGGTGAACAGGGCGCCGCCGGGGATGCCGTGCCCTTCGATGCGGCGGACCTCGTACTGGAGGCTCTCGTCGAAGGCGAGGACGTTCTCCGCGGAGACGCAGATGCCGTCACCCTGGAGTTCGATGGGGTGCAGCATCGTGGAGTTCTCGGCGAGGAACACCTGTCCCTGGCCGGTGCAGCGCATCAGCTGCATCTCCTGGCCGGTCGCGTTGCCCACGATCCGGCCGGCGAAGCCCGCGCCCTTGTAGCTGAAGTCGACCTTGCCCTGGTAGAGCACCATGCTGCCCTGGCGGGCGAGCACGGGCTGGCCGCCCATGCCGAGGTCGACACGGATCAGCTTCTTGTTCTGCTGCGTCCAGCGCTGTCCGGTGGGCGTCTCCTTGAACTGCTGGAGCGCCGCGGCCACCCCGGCACCGCCCTGGGGCGCGCCCTGCGGTACGCCGTAGGCCTGCTGGCCCGGGACCTGGCCGAACGGGGGCTGCTGCTGGCCGTAGCCGGGCGGCTGCGGAGGCTGACCGTAGCCGGGCGGGGCCTGCGGGCTCTGGGGTGCCTGAGGCTGCTGGCCGTAGCCGGGGGGCATGGGCGCGGTCGGCGCGGGTCCCTGACCGTACGGCTGCTGCTGGGGCGGCTGACCGTAGGGCGCCGGGGCCGGGGCGGGAGGCGGTACGTGGCCGCCGCCGGGCGGGGTCAGGGGCGCGACGATGGTCGGTGCGGCGTGCACCGAGGGCGCGGGCGCCGGGGCGGGGGGCGGCGGGGTCGCGCCGGGCGGGGGCGCGAAGCCCTGCGCGGCGGGCTGCGGCTGCGCCGGAGCGGGCGCCGGTGCGGGCGCGGACGGTGCGCCGAACGCGGGCGGGGCGAAGCCGGGAGTGGCGGCACCGGCCTGCGGCTGCTGCGGCGCGGCGGGCGCCTCCTCCTCGGCGACCTCGCCGCCGAAGTTCTTCAGCAGCGCGTCCAGACCGCCGTCGAAGCCCTGTCCGACGGCCGCGAACCGCCACACGTCCTTCAGGTAGAAGTCACCCAGCATCACGGCCCGCTCGCTGGAGAACTCGGAGCCGTTGAACGCGTAGCGGGCCACTTCCTCGCCGCCCGCGACGATGCGGAGATAGCCGGGGTTGATCTGCGACATCTGCCCGGCGCCGTCGAGGGTCGCCGTGAAGGACAGCTTCTGGATCTGCGGCGGAATCCGGTCGAGGGTGATGCGGAAGGACTCCGTGTCGCCCGCCTGGGCGCCCAGGAGCTGGATGGACTCCTCGGGCGACTTCGGCTGGTTGAAGAAGATGAAGTACCGGTCGTCCGAGAGCCGCTCGTCGGCGTCGAGGCCGAAGCAGCTGATGTCGAAGGTCAGGCCGGGAGCGGTGATCTGCACGCCTACGTACAGATCGGTGCCCGCGGTGAGGTCACTGATCCTGGCCTTGTGGCCGCGCTGGAATTCCCTGGGCATGCGTAACGACCGTCCCCCATCCCGATTGTGAATGCGTCGCGTCAGGCTAACGGCAAAGTCGGACAACGCACGATGTCGGTACAGACCCGGTACACAACCAACGTCACGCGACGGGGGACGGGCTCACCGCGTACGCCGCAGGTCACTCCTCGCCCGCGGCGGGCAGGTGGGGCAGCCTTTCGGCCGCGACGACGCCCTCGAGGTAGCCACGGGCGCGCTCGGTGCGCGGGTACGCCTCCAGCAACCGCCAGAAGTCGGGGCCGTGCCCGGGCACGAGCAGATGCGCGAGCTCGTGGGCGAGGACGTAGTCGATGACGTACTCGGGCATGCCCTTCAGACGGTGCGACAGGCGGATGCTGCCCTCGGCCGGTGTGCACGAGCCCCAGCGGGTGTTCTGGTTGGTCACCCAGCGGACCGAGGCGGGCCGGGCCCGGCCGCCGAAGCACTGGGCCGACAGCCGCTCGGCACGCTCGGCCAACTCCGCGTCGCCCGGGACACGCCGGCTCTCCTGGGCGGCGAGCTTGTCGAGCATGACGCTCACCCAGCGTTGCTCCTCGGCCTCGGACATCCGGGCAGGGATGAGCACGATGGTGCGATCGCCCTCGCGGTACGCGGAGACCGTCCGACGTCGACGGGCGCTCCTGCGGACCTCGATCGCGCTCGCCCGTGGGCCGCTCGGCGGCTGGCTCGTCGTGCTGCGCTGTGGTGTTCCGGCGCGGTGCAATGGGTCGGCGGACACGCCCCGACGTTACCCGCTGCACACGGGGGAAGTCCCGACTCCGGGACGGTCAGGTTCCGATCCGGCGTGCCGTGTTTGCCTCGTACGACGGATTTGTACGATGAATGCCCCTGCCTGTGGACAACTTTCGGCACGCTCGAGCGGCTCCGGGCATGCTGGCACTCGTCGGCGGAGCGAGGACACCCCCACGCCCCCGCTCCGCCGATGTGACGGGGAGTTTCCAGGCATAAGGCATACGGGGGCCTTTGATGCATCCGATGGTGAAGCCCGCGCTGCGGCGCGGCTGGCGCGACCTCAACACGGTGCAGTTCGGGATGACACCGGCGCACGCGCTGACACTCGGCCCGGTGGACACGGCGACGGGCAGTTTCCTCGACCTGCTGGACGGCACCCGCGGGCTGGCGCTGCTGCGCGAGGAGGGCCGCCGTATGGACCTGCCCGACGGCCATGTCGACCGGCTGGTGGAGCGGCTGGCGCGGGCGGGGCTGCTCGACGACGCGCGCGGCGGCGGGCCGGAGGCCGCCGATCTGCGGGAGCGGAAAGAGGTCCTGGACCGGCTGCGCCCCGACCTCGCCGCACTGTCCCTCCTCACCTCGGAGCCGGGCGACGCGATCGAGCACCTGACCGTCCGACGCCGGCTGCGGGTCCAGGTGCGGGGCGCAGGGCGGGTCGGCGCGGTGCTGGCGGCGCTGCTCTCGGGTGCGGGGGTCGGCGAGGTGGACGTGCGGGACGGCGGCCGGGTGGAGCCCGGGGACATCGCACCGGGCGGCCTGCCCGCCGAGGCGGTCGGCGAGCGTCGGGACGAGTCGGCCCGCCGCGCCGTACGCCGGGCCGCCCCGGGCCCCGCACCTCGCAGAGGCCCGGGGCCACCGGCCGAGGCGGACACACCCGGCTTCTCCCTGGTGATCATCGCCCCGCGGGACGACGTGTCCGTGCACGCGCCCGACCCCTCGGCGGCGGAGCCTCTGATCGTCTCGGGCACACCGCACCTCTATGCCGGGGTCGTTGAGGGGACGGGCGTCGTCGGCCCGCTCGTCCTGCCGGGTGAGACGGGCTGCGCGGGCTGTCTGCATCAGGAGCGCACCGACCGGGACCCGGCCTGGCCGCGGCTGGTCGCCCAGTGGCACTCCGGGAGAAGGCGCGCGGCGCGCGCCTGCGATGTGACGCTGGCCACGACCGTCGCCGGGCTGGCGGCCGCCCACGCGCTCATCTTCCTCGACGGCCGGACCCCGTCGAGCGCCGGAGCCCGCTGGGAGGTTTCCGTTCCCACCCTCCAGTGGCACGCCCGCCCGGTATGGCCCCATTCCGCCTGCCCGTGCGGGGCCGCGGAGAAAGGTAAGCAGGAACACATCTCCGAGGACCGGGGAACGCACGCGACAATGGCAGTGCAGCATTCGCAGGAGTTCTGCCGTACGACGGACGCCGCGCGGCTGGCCGGTACTTGGAGGGCGCATGTCTGATCTTCCCCGGAAGGCGGTCACCCGGACCGCCAAACTCGCCGCGCTCCCGCTCGGCTTCGCCGGGCGGGCGACCTGGGGTCTGGGCAAGCGGATCGTGGGCGAGTCCGCGGAGATCGTCGGCCGCGAACTACAGCAGCGCACCGCCGAGCAGCTGTTCAAGGTGCTGGGCGAGCTGAAGGGCGGTGCGATGAAGTTCGGGCAGGCCATGTCCGTCTTCGAGTCCGCCCTGCCCGAGGAGGTCGCCGGTCCCTACCGCGCCGCCCTCACCAAGCTCCAGGACGCGGCGCCGCCGATGCCTACCCGCACGATGCACTCCGTGCTCGCGGAACGGCTCGGTGAGGACTGGCCCGAGCTGTTCCTGGAGTTCGACGACAAGCCGGCCGCGGCGGCCTCGATCGGGCAGGTGCACCGAGCGGTGTGGCACGACGGCCGGGAGGTCGCGGTCAAGGTCCAATACCCCGGGGCCGGTGAGGCCTTGCTGTCCGACCTGAACCAACTCAGCCGCTTCGCACGCCTGTTGGGCCCCCTCATCCCGGGCATGGACGTCAAGCCACTGATCGCCGAGCTCAAGGACCGGGTCTCCGAGGAGCTCGACTACAGCCTGGAGGCACAGGCCCAGCAGGCCCACGCGGAAGAGTTCGCCGGCGATCCCGACGTGGTGATCCCGGCGGTGGTCCACCAGCGCGACCAGGTGCTGGTCACCGAGTGGATCGACGGTGTACCCCTGTCCGAGGTGATCACCGACGGCACCCAGGAGCAGCGCGACCGGGCCGGCCAGCTGCTGTCCCGGTTCCTGTTCTCCGGCCCGGCCCGCACCGGCCTGCTCCACGCCGACCCGCACCCCGGCAACTTCCGCCTTCTGCCGGGCGGACCGGACGGCGAGGACGACTGGCGCCTGGGCGTCCTGGACTTCGGCACGGTGGACCGGCTACCGGGCGGTCTGCCGGACCCGATCGGCGAGTCCCTGCGCATGACTCTCGACGGTGAGGCGGAGGCGGTCTACGAACTCCTCCGCACGGAGGGCTTCGTCAAGGACTCCATCGAGCTGGATCCCGACGCGGTCCTCGACTACCTCCTGCCGATCATCGAGCCGGCCCAGGTGGACGAATTCACGTTCAGCCGCGGCTGGATGCGCAGCCAGGCGGCCCGGATCGCCGACCCCCGCTCCCCCGCGCATCAGCTGGGCAAGCAGCTCAACCTGCCGCCGGCCTATCTGCTGATACATCGGGTGACGCTCAGCACGATCGGCGTGCTGTGCCAGCTCGGCGCGACGGTGCGGCTGCGCGAGGAGTTGGAGGAGTGGCTGCCCGGGTTCCTCGCGGCGGACGTCCTGGAGGCCTTCGAGGCGGAGGATTCGGTCGCGGAGGCGTGAGCTCCTGGACCTCCTCACCGGTCTGTGACGCGATTCACCACCACTCCGAGTCCAGTCGACCTTCGATCGCCCTGAGGTTCTCGCGGGCACAGGCCTCGCAGAAGTAGCGCCGGACGCCGTTCTCCACGGAGCAGGTCCAGGTGACGGGCGGGGGCTCCTCGGCCCGGGCGCCGCAGCGGGCACACACGAGGGGGCGGGGCTCCGTCGGGGAACCGCCTCGGTCACCGTCTCCGGGAGGACTCGTCATCTTCGGGACGATAACGCCGCGGCGGTGGATCGCCCGCACAACGCACCGCGGGGGCCGGTCCGTTCGGACGGACCGGCCCCCGCGGGGAGAGCTTCGTCTCCCCTGTCGGGAGGCCACCGCTTCAGGTGTGTGTGGTTACTGCATCACGGCCATGGCGAGCGCCCGCCGGGCGCGCAGCGAGGCGCGCTCGGCCCGGCGCTGCATCCGGCGAGCGGTCGCCAGGCGCAGCGCCCGGCGTTCCCGCTCGGCCTCGTGCAGTCGGTCGTGCATATGCGCACGAGCCAGGGCTTCTGGGATGAGTTGCATCTCGCGTGTCCTGTTCTGACGCGAGTCGTACGCGCCGGTGGTGGTGATGTCTTCGGTCGCGGAGCCTGCGGGCTCGCTGGGGAACGGCTTCATCGGGGCCTGCTTCTTGGGGTCTTGCGTGAGGGGGCGGTCGATCGTTCCTGCGGTGTTCATGCTGTGACCGGGTTCTTGCGCGGGCGGCCACGCGGCCGCTTCCGGGCGACGACGACGCCCTGGACGAACAGCTCGCCACCCCAGACGCCCCAGGGCTCGCGCCGCTCCTTGGCGCCGGCGAGGCAGGCCTCCATCAGCGGGCAGGTGCGGCAGAGGGACTTGGCGTACTCGACGTCGGCCGGCGACTCGGCGAAGAAGACCTCCGGGTCGTAGGAACGGCAGGGGACGGGTACGCCGAGGTTCTCGATGGCGTCGTCGAGCGCGGTGAGCGCCGTGAGCGGGGTCAAGGTGGAGTCCTCCGTGAGGCCGGGCGGGGGGATCGTTTCGGAAGGCGGTACTGACGGGGCGTGCGCTTCGAGTTGCACGGTTCGTCTTTCCTCGTCTGTCGGTCCGGTCCTGTAGGACCGGGTGTCGGCTGGGTACCGGGTTCTTTTCTTGTCCCGAGGCCCCTTCGCTCCGCCGTCCCCGTGGTTCGGGGCAAACAGAAGGGCCGCGGATCCCGGGTGGGTTCCGCGGCCCTGAAGGCGCCGGCCTGATCGAAGATCAGGCTGGATCACTCCAGGGTTCTGGCCCACGGAAGGCCCACATCAGGTGGTGCTGCGTCGTCTGCTTCCGGGCTCCGGCACCGGCTGCCGTAAAGGCATAGGCCTGCGCCTGTGCCCCTACTGCTTCCAGTGCCTCGGTCGGTCGCTCATTGCGCTCGCGGCTGGGAAGACCCGCGGAGGCAACGGAGGAGCACGCCGACCGGTCGGCACGAATGCCGGACAGACCGGTGCCCAGGATCGAGGCGTCGAGGATGCACGTGGAGACGACCGAGGGATCGGTCAGTTTCGCGGTGGAGCTGCGGTTGATGATGATCACTGGAATCGCCTCCTCTCGGCGTCTCGGGGGACCGGGGGTGAATCCGGTCCGGCGGGTATGCAAGTACAGCACGGAATCAGGGCCTTCGAGAAGGCCGCCGTTCCCGTGTCTAAGAACCTATGGGGATTGCCGGGGCATGCGCAAACTATTTTTTCGACGAGTTCGGATCAGTTGCCCAGTCGTCCGCCCTCAGTCCCCCTCGTCGCCCCCTTCGACGTCTTGGCCTGCGCAGATGGCCAGGACATCGGCTCCGTAGCGGTTGAGCTTGCGTACGCCGACCCCCGGGATCCGCGCGAGCTCGCCCTCCTGCTCGGGGACGGTCTCGGCGATCGCCATCAGGGTCTTGTCGGTGAAGACACAGAACGCGGGCTGTCCCGCCCGCTGTGCCTGGACCGCCCGCCAGTCGCGCAGCCGTTCGTACAGCCCCTCGTCCATGTCGGAGGGGCACTCCTCGCAGCGCATCAGCTTCATCTCGCCGGCGTCGGTCAGGGTGCGCCCGCAGACCCGGCAGCGGGCCGGGGTCCGCTGGGTCCGGCGCCGCTCGACGGGGGCACCCGCCGCGGCACCGGTGAAGCCGCGCTCGATGCCTCCGGTGCCTCCGTTGGCACCGTTGCCACCGCGGCCGGCGGCGGCGCCCGACCCGGGACGCAGGCCGTCGAGGAAGCGGCTGGGACGGCGGCTCGGACGGCCGCCGGGTGAGCGGGAGAGCGCCCAGGAGACATACAGGCGCTCCCGGGCCCGGGTGACTCCGACGTAGAGGAGACGGCGCTCCTCCTCGATCTGCTCGTCGGTCTTGGCGTAGCTGATCGGCATCATGCCCTCGGCGACACCGACCAGGAAGACGACGTCCCACTCCAGGCCCTTGGCCGAGTGCAGGGAGGCCAGGGTGACGCCCTGGACGGTCGGGGCGTGCTGGGCGTTCGCCCGTTCGTCGAGCTCGGCGACCAGGTCGGCGAGGGTGGCGCCGGACTGCGCGGCGGCGAAGTCCTGCGCGAGGCTGACCAGCGCCGCCAGTGACTCCCAGCGTTCTCTGACGGCTCCGGAGCCGGCCGGCGGCTGCGGTGTCCAGCCCTCCCCCGAGAGGACGGCACGTACCTGGGAGGGCAGGTCGACGGCGTCCTCGAGGAGGGTGTCGTTGCCGCCGAAACGGGCCGCGCCGCGCAGGGCGACGCCCGCCTTGCGGACCTCGGGGCGGTCGAAGAAGCGCTCCGCGCCGCGCAGCTGGTACGGGATGCCGCGGTCGGCGAGTGCCTGCTCGTACGTCTCCGACTGTGCGTTGGTGCGGAACAGGACGGCGATCTCCGCGGCCGGGACGCCGGCGTCGAGAAGCTCGCGGATCCGGCGGGCCGCGCCCTCGGCCTCGGCGGGCTCGTCGGGGTAGTCGCCGTAGCCGGGCTCGGGTCCCGGGCCGCGCTGGGAGACGAGCTCCAGACGGTGGTCCGCGGCGCGGCCCCGGGCCTGGGAGAGCAGACCGTTGGCGAGGTGGACGACCTGGGGGGTGGAGCGGTAGTCGCGGACCAGCTTGACGACGGTGGCGCCGGGGTGGCGGGTGCGGAAGTCGAGGAGGTGGTCGGGGGTGGCTCCGGTGAAGGAGTAGATCGTCTGGCTGGCGTCCCCGACCACGCACAGGTCGTCCCGCTCGCCGAGCCACAGTTCCAGCAGGCGCTGCTGGAGCGGGCTGACGTCCTGGTACTCGTCGACCACGAAGTGCTGGTACTGGGCGCGGACCTGCTCGGCGATGTCGTGCCGGTCCTGGAGGACGGCGACGGTCAGCAGCAGGACGTCCTCGAAGTCGATGACACCGCGCTGCCGCTTGAGGTCCTCGTAGGCCGCGTAGAGCTGGGCGATCTCGGCGGGGTCGCGGGGGATCTCGCGGCCCGCCTTGGCGGCGGCCAGGGCGTAGTCGGCGGGGACGGTCTGGGTGACCTTGGACCACTCGATCTCCGCGGTGGCGTCCCGCAGCTCGCCCCGGTCGAGACGGATGCGGCAGGCGGCCGCCGCGTCGGCGACGAGCTGGATCTTGCGGTCGGCGAGCCGGGGCAGGGAGCCACCGATCGCTTTCGGCCAGAAGTACTGAAGCTGACGCAGGGCCGCGGAGTGGAAGGTGCGGGCCTGGACGCCCTGGGCGCCGAGCAGGCGCAGCCGGCCCCGCATCTCCCCGGCGGCACGGTTGGTGAAGGTGACGGCCAGCACACTGGAGGGGTTCAGGATGCCTGCGCGTACCCCGTAGGCGATGCGGTGGGTGATCGCCCGGGTCTTGCCCGTGCCCGCTCCTGCCAGCACGCACACCGGACCGTGCAGGGCGGTGGCCACCTCGCGCTGCTCGGGGTCGAGCCCTTCGAGCACCGCGTCGGCCGAGTCCGGTACCTGCGGGAAGAGGGGGGAGTGCGTTGCTGCTGTCACATGGCCATGCTGCCAGGTCGGCGGAGACGGGCGAGCCGGTTGTCCACAGGTGGGCCCTCGCAGTCGTATGAATGCGGCGAGTGTCACCCTCGGAGGTCCATGCCTCGAGGGAATGCCACCCGGCGGGAATGGTGGCCCTTTCAAGTACGTTCTCCCTCTGCAACCGCCTGCCCCGACCCGCCGAAGGAGCACAAGAGACATGCTGGGCACTGTGACGATGTACAGCACCACGTGGTGCGGCTACTGCCAGCGGCTGAAGAAGCAGCTCGACCGCGAGGGCATCGGATACACCGAGATCAACATCGAGCAGGACCCGGATTCCGCGGCGTTCGTGGAGAAGGCCAATGGCGGAAACCAGACGGTTCCGACCGTGCTGTTCCCCGACGGCTCCACGCTGACGAACCCGTCGCTGGCGCAGGTGAAGCAGAAGATCGGCGCGTGACCGCGTTCGGCGCGTAGCCGTACGCGAGAAGGGCGGCCCCCCGATACCTCGGGGGGCCGCCCTTCTCGCGTCGTGGGTCAGATGAAGCTGCGGGTCGGCAGCGGCTTGCCGTACCAGAGCTCGATCAGACGGGCCGCGATGGAGATGCCGTAGGGGGGCAGCACCTCGCCGGACTCGAAGGCGGCGCCGAGTTCGTCGCGGGAGAACCAGCGGGCCTCGTGGATCTCGTCGCCGTCGACGTTGATCTCGGTGGACGTGGCGCGGGCCATGAAGCCCAGCATGAGGCTGGACGGGAAGGGCCAGGGCTGGCTGGCGATGTAGTCGACCTGGCCGACGGTGACGCCTGCCTCCTCGAAGACCTCGCGGCGCACGGACTGCTCGATGGACTCGCCCGGCTCGACGAAGCCGGCGAGGGTCGAGAAGCGGCCCTCGGGCCAGTGGACCTGGCGACCGAGCAGGATGCGGTCCTCCTCGTCCGTGACGGCCATGATCACCGCGGGGTCGGTGCGCGGGTAGTGCTCGGCACCACAGGCCGGGCAGCGGCGGATATGGCCGGCCGCGGCGATCACCGTGCGCTCGCCGCAGCGGGAGCAGAAGCGGTGCAGGCGCTGCCAGTTCTCCAGGGCCACCGCGTGGACCATCAGTCCCGTCTCGCGCGGCGACAGCAGCAGGCCGGCCTCCCGCAGACCGGCCGGGCGCGCGGACTGGTCGATACGGCCGGGCAGCGCGTCCTTCTGGAGGGCGAAGTAGCTGACGCCGTCCTCGTCGGTCCCCAGGAAGTAGCGGTGCGCCTCGGTGAGGGGCGCCTCGAACGACGGGGTCATGAGGAGCTCGGTGTGGCCTTCGGACGTCTCGTCGATGAGGACCTGACCGCCGGAGACGACGAAGCAACGCGTCGTGGGGTGGCTCCACGCCGCGGCGAGCCAGGCCTCGTCGAGCCGGTGGTGGGCGGCCCGGTCGACACCGCTCGGCGCGGTGAGCGAGATGGGTCGATCGGCGTTCTGGTCGGTCCAGGTGGTCACGGGTACTTCCAACTCCCCCGGTGGAACGGTTGTTTCGGCGGGCGGTTCAGCGGGACGTACGGCAGCGGACGACCGGTTCCGGTGCGGTGTCGCGGTGCGGGGCGGTCTTTCCAGTGTGCCCCGCGCGCGTCTCCCCTCCGGACCGTGCGGGGGCGTCAGGGCGCATGACGCCAGTTCTCGGCCAGGTCGCCCCAGAGGTACGCGGTGGTCTCGACGCCCTTGAGGAGGAGATCCAGCTCGACCTTCTCGTTCGGCGCGTGCCAGCCGTCCGAGGGGACGGAGATGCCCAGGAAGAGCACGGGGGCGCCGAGGACCTCCTGAAGGTCGGCGGCCGGTCCCGAGCCGCCTTCCCGGGTGAAGCGGACGGGCCCTTCGAAGGCGCGGCCCATGGCGCGGACCACGGACCGGAGGGCCGGATGGTCCAGCGGGGTCAGACAAGGGCGCGTGGCCGGGCTGAACGTGATCTCGTGCCGGATCCCGGCGGGCAGCTGCTCGGCGGCCCAGTCGCGAACGGCCTTCTCCACGTGCTCGGGGTCCTGGCCGGCGACCAGCCGGAACGACAGCTTCACAAAGGCCGAGGACGGGATGATCGTTTTGCTGCCCGGGCCCTGGTAGCCGCCGCCGATGCCGTTGACCTCGGCGGTGGGGCGGGCCCAGACGCGCTCCAGGGTGGTGTGTCCGGCCTCGCCGTGGGTGGCGCGCGACCTGGCTGTGCGCAGCCACCGGTCCTCGTCGAACGGCAGCTCCGCGAAGAGCTCGCGCTCGCGGTCGGTGAGCTCGACGATGCCGTCGTAGAAGCCGGGAACGGCCACGCGTGCGTGCTCGTCGTGCAGGGCCGCGACAAGGCGGGCGGCCGCGGTGGCCGGGTTGGGCACGGCACCGCCGAAGGAGCCCGAGTGGATGTCCTGGTCGGGGCCGAACAGCCGGATCTCGCACTCGGCGAGGCCGCGCATGCCGGTGCACACCGTGGGGGTGTCCTCGGACCACATACCGGTGTCGGAGACGATCACGGCATCCGCGGCGAGCCGTTCCGCCTGCTCCTCGACCAGGGCGCGGAAGTTCGGGGAGCTGGACTCCTCCTCGCCCTCGATCAGCAGCTTGAGGCCGACGGCCGGGGCCCGGCGGCCGGTGGCGGCGAGATGGGCGCGGACACCGAGGGTGTGGAAGAAGACCTGGCCCTTGTCGTCGGCCGCTCCCCGCGCGTGCAGGCGGTTTCCGCGGACGACGGGCTCGAAGGGGTCGGTGTCCCAGCCGTCCTCGCGGGCGGCGGGCTGCACGTCGTGATGGCCGTAGACCAGGACGGTGGGAGCCTGCGGATCGCCGGACGGCCACTCCGCGTAGACGGCCGGCGCGCCCGGCGTCTGCCAGACCTCGACGGTCGGGAAGCCGGTCTCCTTGAGCTTGGCCGCGAGCCAGTCCGCGCTGCGCCGTACGTCGGGGGCGTGGTCGGGCTGCGCCGACACCGACGGGATGCGCAGCCATTCGGCGAGGTCGTCGAGGAAGGCGGCGCGGTGCTGCTCGATGTACGTGCGGACGGCGCTGACGGCACTGTCAACGGTATGGCTCATGGTCACGAGCCTAACGGCCCGCACCGACATCCTCGCCGGGCCCTTGCGCAGGGTTTACTTGCGCGGCCGGTCCGCCACCGTCGTCCTCGGCGCCGTCTTCCCCCGTCAACAGGCGCTCCAGGGCCGCACGATCGGGCAGACCCTCCGGCCGTACGACGTCGCCGCCGCGTACGTAGAGGAACGCCGCTGTGACGGATTCCACGGGCACACCCTGCTGCTCGGCCCACGCGAGCCGGTAGAGGGCGAGCTGAAGGGGGTCGGCGGTGCGGGCCCGGTGGGTCTTCCAGTCGACGATGTCGTAGGTGGCCGTGTCTCCGTCGCCCTCCTTGTAGACCGCGTCGATACGGCCCCGAACGACGCGGCCGGCGAGGGCGAGCTGGAAGGGGGCCTCGACGCGGTACGGCGTGCGGTGGGCGTACTCGGTGCTCTCGAAGGCTTCCTTGAGGGCTTCCAGGTCGCGTTCGTCGGCGATCTCGGCGTCGTCGCCGGGCAGCTCGTGCGGTTCCAGCAGGGGGAGCGTCAACTCCTCGAAGCGGGCCTCCACCCATGCGTGGAACCTGGTGCCCCGGCGCGCGGCCGGTTGCGGGGGGCGTGGCATGGGGCGTGCGAGTTCCTGCGCGAGACCGTCCGGGTCGGCGGCCAGCCGCAGCACCTGCGAGGCGGTCAGGGTCGTGGGCAGGGTCACGTCCGTGACGCTCCGGCGGGCGCGGAGCAGCTCGCCGGCGAGCGCGTCGAGGTCACGGTCCCAGGAGGCGACGGCGCGGGCTTCCTCAGGGGTGAGGGAGTGCCTGCGCGGGCGGGTCGCGGGAAGCTCGGGGGCCGTCGCCTGGTGGGGCACGGCGAGGGGGGTGTCCGCGAAGGGCGCGTCCCCGAACGGGTCGGACTCGTCGTAGGACGGCTCGCCATAGGACGGCTCGTCATGGGACGGCTCGTCGTACTCGGGATTGCCGTATTCGGCGTCGTCGTACTGCGGCTCGTCGTACTCGGGCTCGTAGGAGAGCTCGTCCTCGTCCGGTGGCGGGGGCCAGTCCGGGTCGTCGTAGGTGTCCGGGTCGTGGGTGGCGCCGGGGTGGCCGTCCTGGTGCGAGGCGAGGTCCTCCAGGTGGGCGAGGACGGTCTCGGCGGCGGCGCGGCGGCGGGCGAGGGAGTCGTCGTCCAGGGGAAGCGGCCAGACCTGGTCGGCCGTCGCCCGGTGCAGGACGGGGTTCTCCGCGCCCTCCTCCGGTTCGTCCGCCCAGGCCTCGATCTCGCCGTGCCCGGCCGCGCAGTGCCGGTACAGCTCCTGGAGGAAGTCGGACGGGCCGCGGGGCTTCTTCTGAGTGGGCCCCCACCAGTGGCCGGACCCGAGGAGCAGGGAGCGGGGGCGGGTGAAGGTGACGTAGCCGAGGCGGAGTTCCTCGGTGTGCTGGTGGTCCTTCATGGCCTCGTGGAAGGCCTTCATGCCCCGCGCGTCCCAGGAGTCGAGGTCGGGGAGGGTGTCGGCGTCGCCGCGCAGTGCGTGCGGCAGCACCTTGGCCTGGGCGGTCCACTTCTCGCGGCCCTGGCCGCTGGGGAAGGTTCCGGTGACCAGGCCGGGGACGGCGACGACGTCCCACTCCAGGCCCTTGGACTTGTGCGCGGTGAGCACCTTGACGGTGTTCTCGCCGCCGGGGAGGGCGTTGTCGAGGCCCTTCTCGTACTGGGCGGCGGTGCGCAGGAAAGCGAGGAAGGCCAGCAGGCTCGCCTGGCTCTCGCTCGCGGCGAAGGAGGCGGCGATGTCGAGGAAGTTGGACAGGGTCTCGCGGCGCCGGGCGGCCAGGGCCTGCGGGGACGCCGACAGTTCGACCTCGAGGCCGGTGACGGCGAGGACGCGGTGCAATACGTCCATCAAGGGGTCGGACAGGGAACGGCGCAGGTCGCGCAGTTCGGTGGCGAGTCGCGCGAACCGCACGCGCGCGTCCGGCGAGAAGGGCAGCCCGTCGTCGTACCCGGCACCGCCGCCGTACAGGGGCGTCTCCAGGAAGGTGTCGAGGGCGTCCGCGAGCGATATCACCTCGGACGGGTCGATCCCCTCGACGGCCTCGGCGAGGCGGCGGTCCGGGTCGTCGTCGCCGTCCCCGCGCGCGTGGGTGACGAGCAGTCGTGCCCTTCGGCCCAGGAGCGCGAGGTCGCGGGGGCCGATGCGCCAGCGCGGGCCGGTGAGCAGGCGGACCAGGGAGGCGTTGGCGCCGGGGTCCTGGAGGACCTCGCAGACGGCGACCAGGTCGGCGACCTCGGGCAGGTGCAGGAGACCGGAGAGACCCACCACCTCGACGGGGATGTCCCGGGCGACCAGCGCGCCCTGGATCTCCGCGAAGTCGGTGGCCGTGCGGCACAGGACGGCGATCTCACCGGGTGCCTTGCCGGTGCGCACGAGGTGGGCGATGGAGTCGGCGATCCAGTCCATCTCCTCGGCGTGCGTGTTCAGGAGGGCGCAGCGGACCGCTCCGTCGCGCTCGGCACCGGGGGCCGGGCGCAGGGCCTCCACGCCCGCGTGCATGGCGCGCAGCGGCTCGGCGAGGCCGTTGGCGAGGTCCAGGAGGCGGCCGCCGCTGCGGCGGTTCTCGCTGAGCGACTGGCGGCGCGCCCTGCTTCCGTCGGTGTGCGCGAAGTGCTCGGGGAAGTCGTCGAGGTTCGCCACGGAGGCGCCGCGCCAGCCGTAGATGGCCTGGCAGGGGTCGCCGACGGCGGTCACGGGGTGCCCGGTGCCGCCGCCGAACAGGCCGGCCAGGAGGATGCGCTGGGCCACCGACGTGTCCTGGTACTCGTCGAGGAGGACCACACGGAACTCCTCGCGCAGGATCGGGCCCACTTCGGGAACCTGGGCGAGCCGGGCCGCCAGGGCGATCTGGTCGCCGAAGTCGAGCAGGTCGCGCTCACGCTTGGCGGTCCGGTAGCGCAGCACCAGCTCGGCCAGTTCGCGCCGGGCGGCGGCCGCCTCGGGCACCTTGCGCAGGTCGGCGTTGGTGAGTCTGGCGCCCTCCAGGCCGTTCAGCAGTCCGGCGTCCCACGCACGCAGGTCCTCGGACCGGACGAGGTGTTCGGCGAGTTCGGCGTCGAGCGCGAGGAGGTCGCTGATCAGGTCGGCGAAGGAGCGGGTGAGCGACGGGTAGGGGCCGGGGGCCTCGCGCAGCACACGCGCGGCGAGCTGGTAGCGGGTGGCGTCGGCGAGCAGGCGGGACGTCGGCTCCAGGCCGATGCGCAGGCCGTGGTCGGTCAGCAGGCGACCCGCGAAGGAGTGGTAGGTGGAGATCACCGGCTCGCCCGGCGGGTTGTCCGGGTCGATGACGTCGGGGTCGGTGACGCCCGCCTTTACCAGTGCCTTGCGGACGCGCTCGGCGAGTTCTCCGGCGGCCTTGTTGGTGAAGGTCAGGCCGAGGACCTGGTCGGAGGCGACCTGGCCGGTGCCGACCAGCCACACCACGCGCGCGGCCATCACCGTCGTCTTGCCCGACCCGGCTCCGGCCACGATCACCTGCGGGGCGGGCGGCGCGGTGATGCAGGCCGTCTGCTCCGGGGTGAAGGGGATCCCGAGGAGCTCCTTGAGCTGCTCGGGATCGCTGATACGGGCGGGCATGTGGAGAGGCTAGCGGCGGGCACTGACAGTCGATGACAAATCGCCCGCAGAGAACGAGAGAAGCGCAGGTCAGCACCAGTGGTGCGGTCCGTCACACGGGTCTGTCACTCGACCACGTGCCGTCCCTCGGGCCGGGCGCTGCACGCGGCGCGGAACGCGCAGTGGGTGCACTGCTGGCCGGCGGTCGGCGTGAAGCGCTCGTCGAGGACCTTGCCGGCCGCCGTGGCGAGCAGGTCACCGACCCACTCCCCCGCCGCGCCCTCGAGGGCTTCCTGCGCCTGCACCTTGGGCAGGCTCTCGCCGCCGTCCCGCTTGGCGGCGCTCTGCCGCAGCTGGACGAGTTCGGCGCCGCCCGGTGTGGGCCGTACGCCGTCGAAGGCCTCGTCGACGGCGCCCTCGCGGACGGCGAGCTGGTACACGGCGAGCTGGGGGTGGCGCTCCACCTCGCGGGCGGTCGGCGCGTGTTTGCCGGTCTTGAAGTCGACGACGTACGCACGGCCTTCGGCGTCGGCCTCGACACGGTCCATCTGGCCGCGGATGCGCACCTCGTACTCGCCCGCTTCGAGGGTGACGTCGAAGTCGTGCTCGCTGGCGACCGGTGTGCGGCCCCTGCGGTCCATCACATGCCACTTCAGGAAGCGTTCGAGCGCCACACGCGCGTGTGTCTTCTCCTGCGCGGACTTCCACGGGGCGTCGAACGCGAGGGCGTTCCACACGGAGTCGAGTCGCTCCATGAGGACGTCGAGGTCGGCCGGGGTGTGCCCGGAGGCGACCTCGTCGGCGAGGACGTGCACCACGTTGCCGAACCCCTGGGCGACGGTGGCGGGGGCGTCGGCCTTCACCTCGCGGCCCAGGAACCACTGGAGGGCACAGGTGTTGGCGAGCTGGTCGAGGGCGCTGCCGGAGAGCACGACGGGCTGGTCGCGGTCGCGCAACGGCACCTTGCTCTCGGTCGGCTCGAACATGCCCCACCAGCGGTACGGGTGGGCGGACGGCACCAGGGGCCTGCCGTCCTCGTCGGCGAGCGCGGCCAGCCGGGCCAGACGGCGGGCGGCGGCCTCCCGGAGGGTGGCGGAGGCGCGCGGGTCGACCGTCGTGGCGCGCAGTTCGGCGACCAGCGCGGCGACCGCCAGGGGGCGGCGCGGGCGGCCGGTGACGTCCTTGGGCTCGACGCCGAGTTCGGTCAGGAAGCGGGAGGGCTGGTCGCCGTCGTCGGCGGGCGCCTTCACGGCGGTGACGACGAGCCGCTCCCGCGCGCGCGTGGCGGCGACGTAGAACAGGCGGCGCTCCTCGGCGAGCAGCGCTCCCGGGGTGAGCGGCTCGGCGAGTCCGTCGCGGCCGATGCGGTCCGCCTCCAGGAGGGAGCCCCGGCGGCGCAGGTCCGGCCACAGGCCTTCCTGGACGCCGGCCACGACGACCAGGCGCCATTCCAGGCCCTTGGCGCGGTGGGCGGTCATCAGACGTACGGCGTCGGGGCGCACGGCACGCCGGGTGAGGGTGTCGGCGGCGATGTCCTCGGCCTCGATCTCGGCCAGGAAGTTCAGGGCGCCCCGGCCGCCGGTGCGCTCCTCCGCGCGCGCGGCGGTGGCGAAGAGCGCGCACACGGCGTCCAGGTCCCGGTCGGCGTTACGGCCGGCCGCGCCGCCGCGCCGGGCGGCCCGCTCCAGACGTGTGGGCCAGGGCGTGCCGTCCCACAGGCCCCACAGCGCCTCCTCGGCCGTACCGCCCCGCGCGAGGCCCGCCCTGGCCGTCGCCAGCAGCGCGCCGAGGCGCTGGGCACCGCGCGCGTACGTCGGGTCATGGGCGACCAGCCGCTCCGGCTCGGCCAGGGCCCGGGCGAGCAGCTCGTCGGAGGGTGGCGGCAGCGCGTTGCCCGCGGCGCGCTCCTCCTCGCGCAGTGCCCGGCCTAGGCGGCGCAGATCGGCGGCGTCCATGCCGGCGAGCGGGGAGGCGAGGAGGGTGAGGGCGGTCTCGGTGTCGAGCCAGCAGGCGTCCGCGCCGGCCTCGGGGTCCTCTTCCCCCGCCGGTGCTGCGGAGGCCTCCGCCGTCGCCACCGCCCGCAGGGCCGTCAGCAGGGGTGCCACGGCGGGTTCGTGGCGCAGGGGGAGATCGTCGCCGTCGATGTCGAGGGGGACGCCGGCGGCGGTGAGGGCGCGGCGGACCGTCGGGATCGTGCGGGAGCCGGCGCGTACCAGTACGGCCATCTCGCTCCAGGGCACGCCGTCCTCCAGGTGCGCGCGGCGCAGGATGTCGGCGACGTTGTCCAGTTCGGTGCCGGGGGTCGGGTACGTGTAGACCTCGACGCGGCCGCCGTCGCGTGCGGCGGTCAGCTCGCGGTGGGCGCGGACCTTCTCGGCCGGGAGGCGGGTCAGGGGCATCCGCTGGGTGAGCAGCCGGGTGGCGGCCAGGAGGGCGGCACCGGAGCGGCGGGAGGTGCGCAGGACCTCGACGGGGGCCGGACGGCCGTCGGGGCGGGGGAAGTCGTCGGGGAAGTCCAGGATGCCGTTCACGTCGGCACCCCGGAAGGTGTAGATCGACTGGTCGGGGTCGCCGAAGGCGACCAGGCTGCGGCCGCCGCCGGCGAGGGCGTGCAGCAGCCGCACCTGGGCCGGGTCGGTGTCCTGGTACTCGTCGACGAACACGGCGTCGTACCGCGCGGCGAGCCGCTCGGCCACCTCGGGGCGGTGGGCGAGGAGGACCGCACGGTGGACGAGTTCCGCGTAGTCGATCACGCCGTGCAGATCGAGCACGTCGAGGTACTCGGCGAGGAAGGCGGCGGCGGCGCGCCAGTCGGGGCGGCCGATGCGGTGTGCGAAGGCGTCCAGGGCAGCGGGGTCGAGGCCCAGTTCGCGGCTGCGGGCGAGCACCGCGCGGACCTCGTCGGCGAAGCCGCGCGTGGTGAGGCAGGCGCGCAGTTCGTCCGGCCAGCGCACATGCGCGAGACCGAGCCGCTGGAGGTCGAGCTGGCCCGCGAGCAGTTCACGGACGGCCACGTCCTGCTCGGGTCCTGACAGCAGCCGCAGGGGTTCCACGAACAGGTCGGCGTCCTGGTGGGCGCGGATCAGGGCGTAGCAGTACGAGTGGAAGGTGGTCGCCTGGGGCGCGCGGGCGGCGCCCATGCGATGCGCCATCCGGTCCCGCAGCTCCACGGCCGCCTTGCGGCTGAACGTGAGCACCAGGATGCGCTCGGGGTCGCCCCCGCGGGCGATCCGGGCCGCCACGGACTCGACGAGGGTGGTGGTTTTCCCGGTGCCCGGACCTGCGAGGACGAGCAGTGGACCGGCGCCGTGGTCAACCACGGAGCGCTGTGTGGCGTCCAGACGAGGGGGACCCACCCGGGCCGGCGGGGTACGCACCAGTCGGTAAGCGCCACGGTCCCCCTGTCGCCCCTGGGGGTGCGACAGGCGCCTGGTGGAGGAAGAGGAGCTCACGTGGTTCGCCGGTCCTGGTGGGTGTACTGGTTGACGGAGCACCGATCGGGGGGAGCGGTGATCACGGGATGAGGGGGACGCGTGCAGCCGACGCTACGCCGACGAGCGGTCCGGAAGGACGGCTTCCGATTCTTCTCTCAAGGCCCTCGCAACCCTCACGGCCCTCACGCCCCTCCCGGCCTGCCTGCCCCGCACGTCCCTCGTCCCTCGAACGTACGCCATGCGGCAGACGTGCCCCCTTTGCGCCGTTTCCCCCGTACGGGGCACAAGGTCCCCTCCGCGCCGTCCGATGGCGGAAGCTGTCAGGTGTGACCTTCCGCGCGCTCGCCGCCGTCCCACCGCGCCCGCTTCATGTCGAGGCGCGGCAGATGACCCTGGGCGGCCCTGCTCGCCTGCTTCAGAGGCGTGCCCTCGGCGCGGTAGTGGTCCAGCGCCCGCAGCTCGTGGCCCGGGAGCAGCGCCCCGTCCGCGCGGACCACGCGCCACCACGGGACGGCGCCGCCGTAGAGGGCCATCACCCGGCCCACCTGTCTCGGCCCGCCCTCCTCCAGCCACTCCGCGACGTCCCCGTACGTCATGACCCGCCCGGGCGGGATCAGCTCCGCGACCTCGAGGACCCGCTCGGCGTACTCCGGCAGCGCGTCCGTGTACTCCGGGCGGGGGTCGTCCGGAAGGCTCTGCTCGCTCATCCGCCCCATCCTGCCCCACGGCACCGACAATGCGACGGGACCGCGACCCTGTGTGACCCTCGCCCCCGGGCGGCGCTTCAGGCAGACTGTGCGCCCCCGCGTTTGCACCCTGATGCCCCCGTGTGTCGGTGGGGCATGCCACCATCGTGCGGGCGGTGACACCGGTGATACGAGATCAAGAAGAGACGATGAAGCAGCAGGGCGTGCATCCTGAGGGCGCGGAAAGCACCTCTGACGCTGCGCCGCGCCCGGACACCACCGACGAGGCACGGGAAGAGGTGCACATCGACGAGGTCGAGGGGGACGAACCGCTGCTCCCCGCGCGCGTGCACCGCCCTTCCGACCTGATGCGGCTGCTGGTGGGCGTGCTCGCCGTGGCCCTGCTCCTCGGCATCGCCGCCTTCGCACACGGGACGACCTCAGGTCTCGAACAGGACATCAACAAGGGCACCGGCCAGGCCCCCGATCTCCTCATCAAGATCGCGGGGCTGGCGTCCAGCATCGCGATCCTGCTGGTGCCGGTCGCGTTCGCGATCGAGCGGCTGATCAAGCGCGACGGGCTGCGCATCGCCGACGGCGTCCTCGCCGCGGTCCTCGCGCACGGTGTGACCCTCGCCACCGACCTGTGGGTCGCCAAGGCCGCCCCGAGCTCGATCCAGGAGGCGCTCACCCAGCCCTCCCCCGGTGACATCCACGCCCTCACCGACCCCGTGCACGGCTACCTCGCGCCCGTCATCGCCTATATGACGGCCGTCGGCATGTCCCGTCGGCCGCGCTGGCGCTCGGTGCTGTGGATCGTGCTGCTCCTCGACGCCTTCTCGATGCTCGTCACCGGCTACACGACACCGTTCTCGATCATCCTCACGGTGCTGATCGGCTGGACGGTGGCGTACGGGACGCTGTACGCGGTCGGCTCCCCGAACGTGCGTCCCACGGGACGGACGCTGATGGCGGGCCTGCGGCACGTCGGCTTCCGCCCGGTGAGCGCCGCCCGCGAGGAAGGGCCGGACGCGGCGGAGAGCGACCGGGGCAGACGCTACTTCGTCACCCTGGAGGACGGTCCACCGCTCGACGTCACGGTCGTCGACCGGGAACAGCAGGCCCAGGGGTTCTTCTACCGCGCGTGGCGCAATCTGACGCTGCGCGGCTTCGCCACCCGCAGCAGCCTCCAGTCGCTGCGCCAGGCGCTCGAGCAGGAGGCGCTGCTCGCCTACGCGGCCATCGCGGCCGGCGCCAACGCGCCGAAGCTGATCGCGACCTCCGAGCTCGGTCCCGACGCGGTCATGCTCGTGTACGAGCACACCGGCGGCCGCACCCTCGACTCGCTGGCCGACGACGAGATCACCGACGACCTGCTGCGCAACACCTGGCACCAGGTGCAGGCACTCCAGTCGCGGCGCATCGCGCACCGCCGGCTCGCGGGTGACGCGATTGTGGTGGATCGTTCCGGCACGGTGATCCTCACCGATCTGCGCGGCGGCGAGATCGCGGCCGGCGACCTGCTGCTGCGCATGGACGTCGCCCAGCTGGTGACGACGCTCGGCCTGCTGGTGGGCGCCGAACGGGCGGTGGCCTCCGCGGTGGGCGTACTCGGACCCGACGCGGTGGCGGACTGTCTGCCGATGCTCCAGCCCATCGCGCTGACCCGCTCCACGCGCGCGACGCTGCGCCGACTGGCACGCGAGCGTGCGCAGCGGGAGCGCGAGGCGGTCCTGGAGGCCTCGCAGCAGGCCAAACAGGCCCGCCTGGAGGCGGCAGAGCACGGCACCGCGCCCGTCGTCCTCGAGAAGCCGGACAAGAAGGCCGTCCGCGCGGAGGCCCGGGCCGAGAAGCGGGCCATCGACGACGCGCTGGAGGAGGCCCGCGAGGAGGATCTGCTGACGCAGATCCGGCACGAGGTGCTTCTGATCCGGCCCCAGGCACCGGTCGAGCCGGCCCGGCTGGAGCGGGTGCGGCCACGCACCCTGATGAGTTTCATCGCCGGTGCCATCGGCGCCTACTTCCTGCTGACGCAGCTCACCCACATCGAGTTCGGTCCGCTCATGGCCAACGCCGAGTGGGGCTGGGTGGCCGCGGCCGTGCTGTTCTCCGCGGTGAGCTACGTCGCCGCGGCGATGAGCCTGCTGGGGTTCGTGCCGGAGCGGGTGCCGTTCCCACGGACCGTGGCCGCGCAGGTCGCCGGATCGTTCGTGAAGATCGTGGCCCCGGCCGCGGTCGGCGGGGTCGCCCTCAACACCCGCTTCCTCCAGCGCGCGGGGGTGCGGCCCGGCCTCGCGGTGGCCAGCGTCGGCGCCTCGCAGCTGTTCGGGCTCGGCTGCCACATCCTGATGCTGCTGTCGTTCGGCTATCTGACCGGCACCGAGAAGACGCCGTCGCTGTCGCCGTCCCGCACCGTCATCGCGGGTCTGCTCACGGTGGCGGTGCTCGTGCTGGTGGTCACCTCGGTACCGTTCCTGCGCAAGTTCGTCGTCACGCGCGTGCGGTCCCTGTTCGCCGGTGTCGTGCCGCGCATGCTGGACGTGCTTCAGCGGCCGCAGAAGCTGGTCACCGGTATCGGCGGCATGCTCCTCCTCACCGCCTGCTTCGTGATGTGCCTGGACGCGTCGATCCGCGCGTTCGGCGACGAGTCGACCTCGCTCAGCATCGCCAGCGTCGCCGTCGTCTTCCTCGCCGGCAACGCGCTCGGCTCCGCCGCCCCGACACCGGGCGGAGTCGGCGCCGTCGAGGCGACCCTGACGGTCGGTCTGATCGCCGTGGGCCTGCCCAAGGAGGTCGCCGCTCCCGCGGTGCTGCTCTTCCGCCTGCTGACGCTGTGGCTGCCGGTGCTGCCCGGCTGGCTGGCCTTCAACCACCTGACCCGCAAGGGCGCCCTCTAGGAGGGCGCCGGCGCCCGTACCTCGTACGGCCCGCGCCCCGCGCGCGTGCCCGGGCACGACCGCAGGATGGGATCATGCCGACCCCCTCCCGCCTGCGCGCCGCCGCCGTGACCGCCACCGCCCTGCTGCTGTCCTCCATGGTGGCGGGCTGCGGCGACGACGCGCAGAACGAGGACCTGACGGCGCAGAAGCTGAGCTGGAAGGACTGCCCGGCCCCCTCCCAAGCTGAGGGCGGCGGCAGCGCCCCGTCACCGCTGCCGGACGGCGACCAGTGGCAGTGCGCCACCATGAAGGCGCCCCTCGACTGGGACGACCCCAAGGGCGACACGATCGACATCGCGCTGATCCGGGCCCGGGCCAGCGGCGACGAGAGCCGCAGGATCGGCTCCCTGGTCTTCAACTTCGGCGGCCCCGGCGGCTCGGGCGTCTCCACCCTGCCCGCCTTCGGCGAGGAGTACGCGGCCTTGCGCACCCGCTACGACCTGGTCAGCTTCGACCCGCGCGGGGTCGGCCGCAGCGCCGGGGTGCGATGCGAGAACGACCAGCAGCTGGACGCGTACTTCCAGCAGGACGGCACACCCGACGACGCCGTCGAGCGCACCGCGCTGCTGGACAGCACCAAGGACTTCAACTCGGCCTGCGAGAAGCACGCGAAGAAGATGCTGCCGAACGTGCGGACCACGGACGCGGCCCGCGACATGGACCTGATGCGCCAGGTCCTCGGCGACGACAGGCTGTACTACTTCGGCATCTCCTACGGCACCGAACTGGGCGGCGTGTACGCCCACTTGTTCCCCAGGAACGTGGGACGCGCCGTCTTCGACGCGGTCGTCGACCCGACGCAGACGTCCGAACAGGGCTCGCTCGGGCAGGCCAAGGGCTTCCAGCTCGCACTCGACAACTTCGCCGAGGACTGCACGTCCAAGACGGAGGACTGCCCGGTCGGGGACACCGCACAGGATGTGAAGGACCGGATCGCGGGGCTCCTCGAAAGCCTGGACGGCAAGCCGATCCCGGGCATCTTCCCGCGCGAACTGACCCAGAGCGCCGCGACCAACGGCATCGCGCAGGCGCTGTACTCGAAGGACTTCTGGGAGTACCTCACCGAGGGCCTGGAGCAGGCCTACGCCGGGGACGGCAAGATCCTGATGCTGCTGTCCGATCTGATGAACGGCCGCAACGAGAACGGCGAGTACAGCAACATCACGGCCGCCAACATCTCCATCAACTGCGCCGACGACAAGCCCCGCTACTCCACCGCCTATGTGCAGCGGCGACTGCCGGCGTTCCGGGCGGCCTCCAGCCTGTTCGGGGACTTCCTCGCCTGGGGCATGGTCAGTTGCACCGACTGGCCCGTCCCCGGCGCCGACGACCACCCCGACGTGAGCGCGCCCGGATCGGCGCCGATCCTCGTCGTGGGCAACACCGGCGACCCGGCGACCCCGTACGAGGGGGCCCGGAAGATGGTGGACGCGCTGGGCCGCGGGGTCGGGGTCGAGCTGACGTACAAGGGGCAGGGGCACGGTGCGTACGGCAGCAAGAACAAGTGCGTACAGACGGCGGTGAACGGCTACCTGCTGGACGGCAAGGTACCGGCCGCAGGGACCGTCTGTTCCTGACGCCGCCACGGATTCCCGAGAAACTCGCAGGTCAAAAGGTTATCCACAGGCCCCGACGGGTGGGCTGTGCGCCGCCTAATATGGCCTGACAGCCGTTCGCCGCCGAGCGCGGACGGCCTGCCAGGGGGGAAGTGCACATGGCGCGATTCGTACGGTGGACGGCGCTGGGGGCCGCCGCCGCGCTGCTGGTGGCGGGTTGTAGCAGCGGTGCGTCGGACGGGGACGGGGACGACAAGGGCGGTACGGCCGACGCGCGACCCACGGCCGCCTCCTCCGGCGCGACCGCCACGACGGCCGCGCTGCCCGCCTCGCTGACCGGGCAGAAGCTCGACTGGGGACGCTGCAAGGCCACCGCGGACTCCGCCGCGCCGGGCAGCGATTGGCAGTGCGCGACGCTGAAGGTGCCACTGGACTGGTCGAAGCCGGACGGCAACACGATCGGCCTCGCCCTGGTGCGCACCAAGTCCCGCGCCGAGGGGAGCAAGCGGACCGGCTCGCTGCTGTTCAACTTCGGCGGCCCCGGCGGCTCGGGAGTGTCGACGCTCCCCTCCTACGGTTCCGCGTTCTCCTCGCTCCGCGAGCGCTACGACCTGGTGAGTTGGGACCCGCGCGGGGTCGGCGCCAGCGAAGGCGTCCGCTGCCGCGCCGACAAGGACATCCAGGCCGCCGAGTCCCTCGACTCCACCCCGGACACCTCGGCCGAGGAACAGGCGTACTTCGAGGACGCCACCGCATTCGGCAAGGGCTGCGAGAAGGCCGCCGGCAAGCTGCTGGCGCATGTGTCGACGACCGACACCGCCCGCGACATGGACCTGATGCGCCAGGTCCTCGGCGACTCGAAGATGCACTACTTCGGCATCTCCTACGGCACCGAACTGGGCGGTGTGTACGCCCACCTGTTCCCGAAGAACGTGGGGCGGCTGATCCTCGACGCGGTCGTCGACCCGAGCGCCGACTCGGTGGGCCACGCGCAGAACCAGGCACGCGGCTTCCAGCGGGCACTCGACGACTACCTCGAGTCGACGGGCCAGGACCCCGCGAAGGGCAGCAAGAAGATCGCGGATCTGCTGGACCGGATGGACACCGACCCGCTGCCCACGTCGGACGGACGGAAGCTGACGCAGACGCTCGCGGTCACCGGCATCGTCCTGCCGCTGTACAGCAAGCAGGGCTGGCCGAGCCTGACCAGCGCCCTGGAGTCGGCGCAGGCCGGGGACGGTTCCGAACTGCTGACGCTCGCCGACGGCTACAACGAGCGGGACACCTCGGGGCACTACGGCACGACGACCCACTCGCAACGGGTCATATCGTGCCTGGACGACAAGCAGCGGCCGACCGCCGAGGAGACGAAGAAGCTGCTGCCGGAGTTCGAGAAGATCTCCCCCGTGTTCGGGGACTTCCTGGGCTGGGACACGGCCGGCTGGTGCCACGACTGGCCGGTGGCCGGGCAGTACGACACCCCGGAGGTGAGCGCGGCGGGTGCGGCGCCGATCCTGCTGGTCGGCAACACCGGGGACCCGGCGACACCGTACGAGGGCGCGCGGAAGATGGCGGACGAGCTCGGCAAGGGCGTCGGTGTACTGCTCACCTGGAAGGGCGAGGGACACGGTGCGTACGGCAGCGGGAGCGACTGCGTCGACTCGGCGGTGAACGCGTACCTGTTGAAGGGGACGGTGCCGAAGGACGGCAAGGTCTGCTCATGACGACGGCGGGGGCTTCGCGCACTCGTGGTACGCGAAGCCCCCGCCGACCGAACCGGGTACCCCGGTGCGCGAAGGGAGCAGCCGGGTGGTCAGTAGATCGGCTTGCTCGGCTCGATCTGGTTGACCCAGCCGATCACGCCGCCGCCGACGTGCACGGCGTCCGAGAAGCCCGCGGACTTCAGCACCGCGAGGACTTCCGCACTGCGGACACCCGTCTTGCAGTGCAGAACGATCTTCTTGTCCTGCGGCAGGCCCTCCAGGGCGGTGCCCAGCAGGAACTCGTTCTTCGGGATCAGCTTGGCGCCCGGGATGGAGACGATCTCGTACTCGTTCTGCTCGCGGACATCGATGATCTCGATGTTCTCGCCGTCGTCGATCCACTCCTTGAGCTGCTTGGGAGTGATCGTCGAGCCGGCCGCCGCCGCCTGAGCCTCCTCGGAGACGACGCCGCAGAAGGCCTCGTAGTCGATGAGCTCGGTGACGGTCGGGTTCTCGCCGCAGACCGCGCAGTCGGGGTCCTTGCGGACCTTGACCTGGCGGTACTGCATCTCCAGGGCGTCGTAGATCATCAGACGGCCGACCAGCGGCTCGCCGATGCCCGCGAGGAGCTTGATCGCCTCGTTGACCTGGATGGAGCCGATCGACGCGCACAGCACGCCCAGCACGCCGCCCTCGGCGCAGGAGGGGACCATGCCCGGCGGCGGGGGCTCCGGGTAGAGGCAGCGGTAGCAGGGACCGTGCTCGGACCAGAAGACGGACGCCTGGCCGTCGAAACGGTAGATCGAGCCCCATACGTACGGCTTGTTCAGCAGCACGCACGCGTCGTTGACCAGGTAGCGGGTCGCGAAGTTGTCCGTGCCGTCGACGATCAGGTCGTACTGGCTGAAGATGTCCATCACGTTGTCGGCCTCGAGCCGCTCTTCGTGCAGGACCACGTTCACGTACGGGTTGATGCCGAGGACGGAGTCGCGGGCGGACTCGGCCTTGGAGCGGCCGATGTCGGCCTGGCTGTGGATGATCTGCCGCTGGAGGTTCGACTCGTCGACCTCGTCGAACTCCACGATGCCGAGCGTTCCCACGCCCGCCGCGGCCAGGTACATCAGCGCCGGCGAGCCCAGGCCGCCGGCGCCCACACAGAGCACCTTGGCGTTCTTCAGCCGCTTCTGCCCGTCCATCCCGACATCGGGGATGATCAGGTGGCGGGAGTACCTGCGAACCTCGTCTACGGTGAGCTCAGAGGCTGGCTCGACCAGGGGTGGCAGCGACACGGGGACTCCGTTGGTCGGTCGATCACTACAGTTGTTCTCCCCGTAACACTGTCATGGCCTTCTTCATTCCGAGACACCCGTTCCGATCCGCGAGACGAGTTCGTCCCAGTAGCCGGGCATGGTCTCCCAGGGGTCGCCGAGGCCGCCGCGGTCGGTGCCGTCGGTGAACCAGATCGTCGCGGCGCCCTGCCAGCGGGCGATGCGCAGCGCCTCGTCGAGGTGACCGCGCGGCACGCCGTGCACGAGGTGGCAGAAGCGCTCGGGCGGGTGCTCTGCGGTCCACTCGGCCACCTGCGACCAGCGGTAGTCGCTCCAGGGGCCCGAGAAGGTGACCACCTGGTCGGCGTGCTCGGCGTAGCCGGGGTACGGGTGGGTGCCGTGACCGAGGACGATGTGGGGCGCGTCGCCGAGGGTGCGGAGTGTCCCGACCGTGCGGCGCAGCGCGGGGAGGTCGGCGCGCCCGGCCGGGCACCGGTCCAGGAGGAAGCCGTCGACCTGGTACCAGTCGAGGTGGCGCTGTGCGTCGGAGATCACCTCGGCGAAGGGACGGGCGCCGTAGCGGGTGTCGAGGCGCCCGAGGACCCGGACGCCGGCGTTGCGCAGCCGGCCCGCGGCTTCCAGACAGCGCGGGTCGGGGCGGACGCCGGGGCCGTCGGCGACGTCGAGGACGACCCAGTGCAGGGGTCTTCCGGGACGGGCGAGTTCGCGCCACTCGGTCGGCGCGAGAAGGGGGTGCGCGATACCGGGGACGCCGAATCCGGTGCGGACGTCGGTGGTGCCGGCGCTCGCGGTACCCGCCGGGGTTCCGGTCAGATACGACATGCCGCCTCCATCCAGATGTCGGCGAGGGACTCCTCGAGGTTGATGCGGGGCCGCCAGCCGAGCCGGTCGCGGGCGGTGCGCACATCGGCCTGCTGCCAACTGCCGCAGCCGTCCGGATACGGGTACGCGACGGGGCCCGCATGGTCGGACTCGGGGCGGGGGTGGCCGATGGCGGGCCTGAGGTGGCCGCCGGGCGGTCCGTCGAGTTCGTGCAGAGCGCCGCCGTACCCGGCCACGCGCGCGAGGACCGCGGCGGCGTCGCGCAGGCGGACGGCGCGGCCCGAGCCGATGTTGATGACGCCCTGCGCGGCGGAGAGCGAGGCCGCGTGCACGGCGCGAGCGACGTCCCGGACGTCGATGAAGTCGCGTTGCACGCCGAGACCGCCGAGCTTGAGCTCGCCGTCGCCGGACTGCATGGCGCGGCGCATGGCCTCCGCGAGCCGGCCCAGCGGTGAGCCGGCGGGCGTGCCCGGACCGGCGGGCGAGAAGACCCGGAGCACGACGGCGTCCAGACCGGAGCCGAGGACGAGTTCGGTGGCGGCGAGCTTGCTGACGCCGTACGGGCCGCCGGGGCGCGGCACGGCGTCCTCGGCCGTCGAGGAGCCGGGCTGGCTCGGACCGTACTCGGCGCCGCAGCCGATCTGCACCAGACGGGCGCCGCAGCCGCTGCGCCGCAGTGCCTCACAGACGGTGGCGACGGCGACGGTGTTGTGCCGGGTGAGTTCGCGGGCGCCGCCCCGGGTGGTGCCCGCGCAGTTGACGACGACCTGGGGGTGGACCGCGTCGAGGAAGCGGGTGAGCGCGCCGGGGCTGCCGGACGCGAGGTCGAAGCGGACATCGGCGTCGTCGCCGCGGCCGAGCGCGGTGAGCTGGACGGCCGGGTCGGCGAGCAGACGGTCGGCGACGAAACGACCGAGGTAGCCGTTGGCTCCGATCAGCAGGACCCTCATCGTGCGGCTCCCGGGGTGTGCGCCGTGGCTGTGGCCGGGGTCGCGGGGGCTCCGGTCGCGGCGTGCCCTCCGGCTGCTCCTGCGACCGCGGGGGCGCCTGTGACCGCGGGGGCCCCGGTATCTCCGGTCGCTCCGGATCGGGAGGTGGTCATCTGGTCTCTCCTTCAAGCGTGTTGCCAAGCGTGTTGCGGTGGGCTGCGGCTGGGTGGAGGAACGCGTGCGTCGCGTGGTCCGGGCGCGGTGGGGACGGCGCCGCGCGCGTGGGCCGAGACGCCGACGGCAGGCGTCGGAGGGGCGGGCGGGTGCGGGGGCGGGCTCGGGTCGGCACCACTGGTCCGTTCAGCACGGCTGGTCCGTTCGGGCGTGGGCCGATGCCCTGGTCAGCGTGCGGGTCGCGTGGAACAGCAGAGTCAGCGCGGCGGCTCCGCAGACGAGGGACGGGACACCGGCCGGGCCCCAGGCGGCCACCAGGCCCTCCACGGGGGTGCCCAGGAAGCCGCAGCCGGGAAGCCGGCCCGCGAAGACCGTGGCCGGGGCGAGTGCCTCCGCCGTGCCGACGGCTCCGAGGACGACCGCCGGGGCGTGGGTGAAGCCGTGCACGGTGAGGAGACGGGCGAGGAAGAGGAGCGCGCCCAGGGTGAGGGTGTGGCCGTAGTCGGCCGGCTCGCCCAGGACCGCGGCGCACAGCGGGGTCAGCGCGGCCAGCGCGCACAGGAACAGGGCGAAGGTGCCGAGCAGCAGCGGCTGCACGGAGGCGGCGAACTCCTCCAGGCCACGGCTGGTGTCCAGTCGGCGCCGGGCGCGTACGGCGAGAAGGTGGGCGCTCCAGGCGGCGGGCGCGCAGGCCAGGATGAGGGTCAGCAGCGGGGCGGCGGCGAAGGGCCAGGGGCCGCCTGGTGTCCCGTCGGGCAGGCCGTCGGGGCCCCCGGCGACGGCGGCGCGCAGGAGGCTGTCGCCGAGGGCCGCGTAGCCGAGGAGCCAGCAGGTCCAGGCACCCGTCCGGTGCGGGCCCGGGTGGGCGCCACGGTGTGGGCTCAGCGGCCCCCGGCGCAGTACCGCACGCAGGGCGAGAGCGACGGCGAGGACGCCCGCCGCGGCGACGAGCAGACACGTGCGCCCGTGGGTGAGGCGCACACCGGTCACGGCGGCGGCGCACAGGACGCCCGGCAGCAGGGTGAGCAGTGCCCGGTCCAGGCGGGGCGGCGGGGCCGCCGTCACCGTCGTGGGCGGGGGCGCGTCGCCGTCGCGGGGGACGCGGGCGTACATCTCCTCCGCGAGGGAGAAGACGTCCCGGTGCCGGAAGCGTGCCGCGGTGCGGTCGGTGACCCCGTGGGCCTCCAGGCCCGCCGCGATCTCCAGCGGGTCGACGGCACGTTCGCACAGCTCACGATGACGGTGCATCAGGGCTTTCACCGGGTCCGCGGCACCACGGCGGGGAGCGGCCGGTTTGCGCCCCTCGGCGCCGGTGTCGACGCGCGCCCCGAAACTCCCCGGCGCCTCCGCCGCCCCCGTCACTCCCGGCGTACCCGGCGTACCCAGCGCTTCCGGCGTACCCGGCGCTCCCGGCGTTCCCGGCCGGTCCAGTTCGTCGAGCCCGCTCATCGTGCACCCTCCGTCGCAGCGATCGGCGAGGTGTCCCGTGCCGGTGGTCCCGCCGCCCGGCCCGGACCGCGCCCGGCGGTGGCACGCGCGTCCGGACCGGTCCAGTGACCCGGCAGACACGCCTCCGCCGGGACGGCGAACGGACGGGGATCGCCGTCGTCGAGTAGGAATCGCCGCACCGGGGCCCGGGCGACGAGCTCCAGGTAAATGCCGTGAAATGCCGTGATGTTCTGCTCGACCGTGAAGAGTTCGAGGGCTCGGGCGCGGGCGGCCGCACCCAGGCGCGCACGGCGTTCGGGGTCGCGCAGCAGCGCCACGCACGCCTCCGCGAGCGCCCGCGGATTGCGCGGCGGAACGACCAGTCCCGTGCCGCCGATGACCTCGACCACCGCGCCGACATCGGTCGACACGGTCGCGCGGCCGCAGAACATCGCCTCGACCAGACCGACCGGGAACCCCTCGACGACGCTGGACAGGACGACCACCGCACCGGCCGCGTACGCCTCGGCGAGGGTGGGCGCCTCCGGACCGCCGATCTCCTCGAAGGACACGGGGTTGTCGCCGACGGCGTGCGGTCCGTCCGCCTCGTCGGGGAAGAGCTGTGCGGCCAGCACCTTGCAGTGGCCGAGGTAGGCCTGCCCCTCCGCCCCGGCCGGAGCGCCGATGATCCGCAGGCGGGTGCGCGGTTCCTCCTGGCGCAGTTCCGCGAAGGCGTGCAGCAGGGAGACCAGGTCCTTCGCCGGTTCCACCCGGCCGACCCAGACCAGGGTGTGCGGATCGGCGGTGTCGAGGGAGTCGCCCACCTCGGCGAAGCGGGACGCCTCCATGCCCGGGTAGACGGTGCGCAGTTTGGCGCGGTCGGCACCGCATCGCTCCTGCCAGCGGCGGGCGTGTGTGTTGCCGGGGGTGACGCACGCGGCCTGCCGGTACACCTCGGCGGCGAGCCGGCCGTGGAAGGCGGCGACCAGGGCGCGTACGGCGGGAGCCGCCTCGGCGGACGGCGCGGTCGCGGACGGCGCGGTCGCGGACCCCGCGGGCGAAGGACCCGTCCCCGAGCTCAGATAGTGCGTCCGCAGCCGGACCCCGTACTCGGTCACCAGCAGCGGCACGTCGAAGAAGTGCCGTGCCAGCAGCCCGGGCAGGGCCGCCGCACCGCCGGACGTGGCATGGCACAGGTCGACCGCGCCGAGGCCCTCGCCCCCGTCACCTCCCGCTTCGTCCCCGTACCAGTCGAGCGAGAGGGGGCGCAGAGCGCGTTCGAGGTGCGCGGCGACGGCGAGCAGCTCGGGCACGCGCGCCTCGCGCGCCGTACGCAGCGCGCCGGGCGCGCGACAGGCACGTTCCAGGGCGCGCACGGCACTCTCCGAGCGGAGTGCCCCCACCAGGCCGCCCTCGTCCCGGGCGAGTTCGGCGAGGCCGTACAGCGCGTTGGCGAAACGGTCCGCCTGAGCGGCCGCAGCGGCCCCCGGGGGACTTGCCGGGTCCGGGGGGTCCCCCTCGCACAGCGCGGTCACCAACTCGCCGTAGGACTCCGTGAAGCGCCGGCGCGCGCGCCTGCCGTAGGCGACCCCGTCGTCCTCGGCCGTCCACAGCGGTGCCGTACGCATCCGGCTGACCTGCGGCGGAAGCTCGACCCAGCCCGCTTCCTCCTGGTGTTGGGCACGGCTGAGCGCGTAGACGTCGAACTCGTGCTGTCCGAGCCCGCGCACGAGCCGGTCGCACCAGAGCCCGGCGTCACCGCTCAGATACGGATAGCCGCCCTCCGTCAGCAGTCCGATGCGCACGCGCACTCCCGATCTCCCGTTTGGGGAGCCGCCGTTGACCCGGCGGCTCGCAGCGGGACGAACGTATGCGGACAAGGTGGTGGTGCGGCGGACGGTTGTCCGTCGCACCACCAAAAGGGGTGAACGGTCGTAACTTTCCCGTGCGGGTCGCGTTCGATCGCGCTAGGAGATCATCCGACTGCGAAACGTCACATCACACGCTGCGAAACGTCAGTCACACGCGCCACAGGGTTCTCATGTCAGGGCCGGCTCCCGTCGTTCGGCGCGTCGTCGGGCGGCGACCGCGGGGTCGAGCGCCGGTACGGCGGCCAGCAGCTGCCGGGTGTACGGGTCCCGCGGCGACTCGTACACCTCGTCGGCGGGCCCCTCCTCGACGACACGGCCGTGCCGCATCACCGCGACCCGGTCGCTCACCTGGCGCACCACGGCCAGGTCATGCGCGACGAAGACCAGCGCGAGGCCGAGTTCGCGCTGGAGTTCGCCGAGCAGCGCGACGACCTGGGCCTGGGTGGTCACGTCGAGCGCGGAGACCGGCTCGTCGCACACGATGACGCGCGGATCGGCCGCGAGCGCCCGCGCGATGCCCACGCGCTGCCGCTGACCGCCGCTGAACTCGTGCGGGTAGCGGTCGTAGTGCGCCGCTTCGAGCCCCACCCTCTCCAGCAGTTCCGTCACGCGCCCCCTGACGCGTGCCTCGTCCCTCCCCCGCACGCCGCGTGCGCGGAGCGGATCGGCGATGGACTCGCCGACGCTGCGGCGGGGGTTGAGGGAGGAGACGGGGTCCTGGAAGACCATCTGCACCGTCGGGTGCACCCCCGACGACACCCGGCCCTCGTACCGGACCTCGCCGGCCGTCGGCTCCAGCAGCCCGACCAGCATCCGGCCGAGCGTCGTCTTGCCGCTGCCGCTCTCCCCGACGACGCCGAGGGTCTCGCCCCGGTGGACGGTCAGCGACACGCCGTCCACGGCCGCGAAGGCCCCCTTGCCGCGCCCGAACTCGCGGCGCAGCCCGTGCGCCTCCAGCACGACCTCGCCCGGCGGCCCGGTGGCCGTACGCCGCCCGTCCGCCTGCGGCCCGTCCGCGTCCGGCTGCCGTACGTCAGGACGCTGCACGTCAGGACGCTGCACGTCAGGACGCTGTACGTCAGGACGCTGTACGTCAGGACGCACGTCCGACTTCCGCGGCCCGTCCCCGACCGCACGGCGTGCCTCCACCCGGGGCACGGCTCCGAGCAGCTCGCGCGTGTACGGCTGCGCGGGAGCCGCCAGAACTGCTCCGACGGGCCCGTGCTCGACGAGCCGGCCGTGCCGCATGACCAGCACCTCGTCGACGCTCTCCGCCGCGACGCCCACGTCGTGCGTGACCAGCAGCAGCCCCATGCCGGTCTCTTCGCGCAGAGTGTGCAGCAGGTCGAGGATCTGGGCCTGGACGGTCACGTCGAGCGCGGTCGTCGGCTCGTCGGCGATCAGCAGGTCGGGTTCGCAGGCCAGCGCCATGGCGATGAGGGCGCGCTGGCGCATACCACCGCTGAACTCGTGGGGCCGTGACCGGGAGCGCCGGACCGGATCCGAAATTCCCACCCTCTCCAGGACCTGCACCGCACGCGCGCGTGCCGTACGGCGCGACACACGCGTGTGCACGCGGTACACCTCGGCGATCTGGTCGCCGATCGCGTAGTACGGGTCGAGGGAGGACAGCGGGTCCTGGAAGACCATCGCCGCCCGGCCGCCGCGCAGCCGCCGCAGTTCCTCGTCGGACGCGGCCTGTACGTCGGTCCCGGCGACCCGTACCGAGCCGCCGACGGCGGCCCCCGTGCCCCGGTGCAGCCCCAGGAGGGCCGAGGCGACCGTGGACTTGCCGGAGCCGGACTCGCCGACGAGGCCGAGGGCGGCGCCCTCGGCCAGCCGGAAGGAGAGGCCGTCGACGGCGCGCAGAGCGCCGAACTCGACTGTCAGGTCCGTGACTTCCACCAGGCTCATGCGAGCACCACCCGTCGGTCGGCCACCGCGTACAGGACGTCCGCGACGGCGTTGGCGAGGACCACGAAGAAACCGATGACCAGGACCATCCCGACGACCACCGGAAGGTCCACGACGTTGACCGCGTGCACCAGTTCCTGTCCGATGCCGGGGAGCCCGAAGAGGGTCTCGGTGAGCACCGCGCCGCCGACCGCGGAGCCGAAGTTGTTGGCGTTCAGCGCGATGACCGGCGCGAACGCCCCGCGCAGCGCGTGCCTCCCGATGATCGACCGCTCACCGACGCCGTACGCGCGGAAGGTGCGGATGTGGTCCTCGGCAAGGGTCTCCAGCATCGACGACCGGGTCAGCCGGGCGAACGAGGCGGCCTCGATGAGGGCGAGCGAGAGCCAGGGCAGCAGCAGGTTCCACGCCCACTGCTCGGGGTCGTCGGTGAGGTTCACGTACTGCGGGAAGGGCAGCAGCTGGAGCTCGCCGCAGACGACGATCATCAGGATGAGGCCGATCACGAACACGGGCGTGGCCGTTCCGGCCAGGGTGACGGCGGTCAGGACGCGCTCGGTGAGCCGCCCGCGCCGCCAGGCCGAGAGCACGCCGGTGCCGACGCCGAGGATCAGCCACACCACCATCGCGCCGAAGACGAGCGACAGGCTCACCGGCAGTTTGGTCAGGATCAGCTGAGTGACCTGCTGATCGCTCTGGTACGACAGCCCCAGGCAGGGCGCCGAGCAGTGCTCCACGGAGGTGCCGGTCGAGTAGTCCTGGCCGACGACGAGGCCCTCGAGGAAGTGCCAGTAGCGCACGTAGAGGGGTTCGTCGAGGCGCAGTTGCTCGGCGACCTGGTGCACCTGTGCCGGCGAGCAGCGCGGCCCGCAGGTGATCTGGGCGACGTCGCCGGGGGTGACGTAGAAGACGACATAGACGATCACCGAGATGGCGAACAGGGTGAGGATCGTGCCGATGCCCCGGCGCAGCACAAAGCCGCCGAAGCCGCCGAAGCCGCTCATGAGGACGTCTCCTTCTCGACAGCGGTGTCCGCTCGGTGTTCCCGCCTGCGTCCCGTCCCCACCCGCAGCCGGGACGCCGCGCGCGGGTCGAGCGCCGTGCGCACGCCGTCACCGAGGACGGTCAGCGCGAGGACGGTCACGAAGAGGGCGCCGGCGGGCAGCAGCAGGTACTGAGGGGCCGCCTGGTACCAGACGTCGGCGGCGGTGAGCATCTGTCCCCAGGAAGGGGTCGGCGGCTTCACGCCGACGCCGAGGAAGGACAGCGCGGCCTCGACGGAGATGTTCTGCGGCACGAGCAGCGCCGCGTACGTGATGACGGGCGCGGCGAGCCCGGGCAACAGTTCCCGGCGGGCGATCCGCCAGGTGCCCCACCCGCTGAGCCGGGCCGCCGACACGTAGTCGAGCCCCTTGAGGGTGAGCGTCTGGGCGCGCACCACCTTGGCGACGTTGCCCCAGGAGAGCAGGCCGATGACCAGGGTGACCAGGATGGGCCGGGGAAAGCTCGCCGGGACGATCGCGAGCAGCGCCAGCGACATGATCATCAGCGGCAGGGCGACGAAGATGTCGGTGATCCGGCTCAACAGTTGATCAACCCATCGGTTGCCGAGCGCGGCGGCGATGCCGAGGGTGACGCCGATGGCGACCTGGATCACGGTCGCGGCCAGCGCGACGCCCAAGGACACCCGGGCGCCGTGGACGAGACGGGCGAACAGGTCGCGGCCGGTCTGCGGTTCGACGCCGAGCCAGTGGTCGCCGCCGATGCCGCCGAGCTGGCCGACCGGCACGCCGCCGCGCGCGGAGTCGATGAGGGAGGGGTGATAGCTGGTCGGGTCCTGGCCCTCGATGGCGGTGAGCAGCGGCGCGGCGAGCGCGACCAGGACGAGCAGTGCGACGACGACCGCCGCGACGAGGGCGGCGCGCTGCGCTCGCAGCCGCCGCCAGAACTGACGGGCCCCCGAGGCCCCCGGGACGGACGCGGGGTCCGTACCGGGGGCCTGGGCGGCGATGACGGCCTCGGCGGCCGCCTTGGTGACTGCCTCGCTCACGGTGCTACTTCACCGCGACCTGCGAGGGATCCAGGACGCCGTCCCAGTCGCTGATGACGATGTTGCGGATGTCCTCGCCGTACAGCCGCTTGTAGACGGGGTGGAACAGCGGCACGGTCAGCGCCTGCTCGCCGATCTTCTTGTCCAGTGCGCCCCACCTCTTGGCGGCGGCGTCAAGGTCGGTCAACTTGTTGATCGCGTCGATCTCGGCGTTGACCGACTTGTCGTTCAGGAAGCCCGTGTTGAAGTTGGCGCCGTCCTTGACGATCTGCCGGCCGTCGAAGATCGGGGCGAGGAACGGACCGCCGGACGGCCAGTCGGCACCCCAGTGGGCCAGGAAGAAGCCGGGTTCGGTCTTCACGTCGTGGATCGTGTCCGAGTAGTCGTTGTCCTCGAGGCCCTGGAGCTTCACGGTGATGCCGGCCTTCTTGAGCGCGTCCTGGATCGCGGTGGCGATCTCCGGGCTGGTCTCGAAGTCCTGGCTGTTGGAGTGGGTGAGGGTGATGGTCAGCCCGTTCGGGTGGCCGGCCTCCTTCAGCAGCTCCTTGGCCTTCGCCGCGTCACCGGTCTTGCCCGCCGGGAAGAGGTCGTAGGGCTCGTAGCCGAAGGACTTCTGGTTCGGCAGGTAGGTGGTGGCGGCCTCGGCGAGCGAGGAGCCACCCGCCGCGTTGACGACCGAGGACCGGTCGATGGCGTACGAGATCGCCTGCCGCACCCTGATGTCGTCGAACGGCTTCACGTTCGGGTTGAACGCGATGTAGTTGGTGTAGCCGAAGTGGCCGGTGCCGACCCGCGCGGCGAGTTCCTTGTCGCCGCTGACCTTGGCGAGTTCGGCCGGCCCGAGGTTGGTGTCCGTGGTGATGGCGGTGGCGTCCGCCCCCTGGGACGCGGACAGCCGCTGGTTGATCACCGAGGAGTCGAGCCCGGACCGTACGTCGATCTTGTCGGGGTACGCCTTGCGCTCGGCGTCCGTCTTCGCCGACCAGTAGGTGTTGCGCTCCAGGGTGAGCCGCTCGCCGTCGTTCTCGTTCTTGACGACCTTGTAGGGGCCGGACGAGACCGGGTGCTCCTCGTACTTCGTACCGGTGTCCTTGGCCTTGGGGACGGGCGCGAACTGCGTCTGGGTGGCCAGGTACGGGAACTCGCCCTCGGGCTTGTTCAGATGGAAGACGATCGTCCGGCTGTCCGGCGTCTCGATGGCGGCGAGGCCCTTGGAGTCCTTGTACGGCCCCTGGTAGTCGGCCGCGCCGACCAGCCAGTCCCGCAGGTAGGGCGCGCCGCCCGAGAGCTCGGGCGCGAAGGACCGCTCGATGCCGTACTTGATGTCGGCCGAGGTGATCGCGGTCCCGTCCTCGTACTTCAGGCCCTCCTTGAGGGTGTACGTCCACTCGGTGGCGTCCTTGTTGGGACGTCCGGTGTCGGTGGCGAGGTCGGGGACCACGTCGGTGCCGGGGGCGCCGTTCTCGCGGTTGCGCGTGGTGAGGGTTCTGAAGACCAGGGTGGGGACCTTGCCACCGCCGGAGGTGTAGAGACGGGCCGGGTCGAAGTCCTGCTGGGGGTTGCGGTTCAGGATGGTGAGCGTCCCGCCCTGGTGCGGGGCGGAGTCGCCGCCGGAGGCCTTGGCATCGTTGTCCTCAGGCCCGCAGGCGGCAGCGCCCGCGGCCACCACCAGGCTGACGGATGCCGCGGCGACGCGGCGCGCTATGAGGGACGGTTGACGCATCGGAATGACGACCTCTCGGTTGGCGGTCTCGCCGCCCCTGCCGGGGCATCTCGGTATCCGAGACATATGGACGAGGGGTGAGACGAAAGTGAACAGACGTCTGCCCCGGCGCCAGGTCGTCGAAGAGCCGTGACCACGTCACAGCCGGAAAAAAGGGAATTCGCGACGCACGCGCCTGAGGGCGGCGTCAGCGACAGTGGATGTCGGCCACGCAGAGCGCGGTCACGCCGAAGAGCGCCAGCTCGATGGCGGCGCTGCTGTCGACGGAATGACTAGACCACATACGCAGCAATATGGAGGAACTTTTTGGGCATGTCAACGCGCCCCATGAGACGCCTGGCCACTCCTGGGGCTCAACTGCCGGGATAGGGCCAGGCGTTGGGCAGGCAGTGGATGCCGTCGTGGTCGAGGAACTTCGTCTGCTGCTGCATGACCGGCGCCAGCTCGCCGTCCTTGTCGCAGGTGACATGGCTGTAGCCGAGGCGGTGGCCGACCTCGTGGTTGATCAGCATCTGCCGGTAGGCGTACATCTTGTCTCCGAAGGTCTCCGACCCCTGGGCCCACCGGTAGGCGTTGATCATCACGCGCTCGGTGGAGGCCGAGTCGCAGGAGACGTTGTCCTCCGTGGTGTCCAGACCGGACTTGGCGCACCACACGGCGGTGGTGCCCGGACTGGCGAGCGTGATGACGAAGTCGGCCTCGCCCGACTGGATCCGCTCGAAGGTGCGGGCGCCGTCGTGGGCCCAACTGCGGGCGTCGTTGAGCGTGTTCTGCACGGCCTGCGCGAAGAGTTCGCCGTCGAGCCCGAGGCCCTGTTCCACGTCCACGCGGTAGGTGTACTTCTGCCCCTTGCCGGGCGCCTTGTCGACGCCCGCGACGGCGTCGAACTTCCCCGACCCCTTCAGCGTGGCGCTGAGCGCGTACTTCGTGTCCATCCGCTGCGCGTACGTCAGCGTGGCCGCGCCGCCGGGCGCGCCGGACACGGACGGGCTCGGCCGGTCGCCCCCGCGCGCGGCGTCGTCGACGGCCTCACGGGTCTGCCCGGAGGCGGACTGCGACCGGACGGAGTCGTCGTCCCGGCCGGTGGCGACCTGACCGGCCACCACGACGGCCAGCACCGTGGTGACCGCGGCGGCCGCGATACCGGTGAAGGCCCGCCCCTTGGCCCCTTGGGCGGTCACGGGCTCGCTGGCGGGCGGCGCGTCGTCGTCACCGTCGACGACGGCCGGAGTGGTCGTACGGAAGGCGGTCTCCCGGTCGGTGGCGGCGGAGTAAGGATCCTGCTCCCGCACGCGTATGGCGGCGGACGGCGTTCTCGCGCGCGTGAAGACGTCCTCGTCGTCCTCTCCGAAGGCATCGAGGTACTCCTGACGCGGGCCTTGACGGGAACCTTGACGGGGGCCCTGGCGCGGGCCGTCCTGGGGCATGGGTCGCTGACGCGGTATCACGGGCTGTCCGGTACCCGCCGATCGCCCTCTCAAGTCACCCCAGCCGCCCCCGCCCTCACGCTGCTCGGGGTGGCCACCCCGCACCTGCGGGAACCCATGGGCCGGAGTTCCGTCGGGAAACGGAAAACGGGGCACTCCGTGCGAGGGGGTTCCGTCGTACCCCGGGGGCGGCACCTGGACGCGGGCGCCGCGCGGGTCCCCCTGGGGAGGCGGCTCCGCGGAAGCCCTCTGCGACGCGCCCTTGGAGCCGCCTTTGGCGGCACTCTTGGGCGCGGGTCCACGCCGGCTGTGGCGTCCCACGTAGGTCTCAGCCTCCCGAGGTCTCGGTCGCGGTGGCGGTGTCGGCGAGCAGCTCCCGGAACGCCGTCGCCACCGTCTCGGGATACTCCATCATCGCCACGTGACCGGCGTCGGGCAGCGTGAGCAGGCGGGAGTCGCGGAAGGTGCGGGCTGCCCGCTGCGCCATGCGGAAACCGACGAGCTGGTCGCGACCACCGTAGACCAGGAGGGTCGGGGCGAGGACGCGCTCGGCCTGGCGCCACAGCCCGTGTTGACCGCCCAGCGTGTACGCGCTGAGCAGGCCGCGCGTGGAACGCGTCAGCGCGTCCCAGAAGTACGGCAGCTGAAGGCGCCGCTCCAGCTCCTCCACCGCATGGCGGAACGCGTCCGGGCTGACCCGCCCGGGATCGCCGTAACAGAGCGCCGTGACGCCGCGGACGCGCTGCTCGGCGGTCCACTCCCGGGTGAATCTGGTGAAGAGCGCGGCCACGCCGGGCAGCCCGACCAGTCCCGTGGGCACCGCCGTCCGCTGCACCCGCAGCTCGGGCAGCGCGGGTGACACCAGCGTCAGCGTCCGCACGAGGTCGGGCCGGACCGCGGCGACGCGCGTGGACACCGCGCCGCCGAGCGAGTTGCCGAAGAGGTGCACGGGTCCGCGGTCGACGGCGTCGAGATAGCGGATGACGGCACGCGCGTGTGCCGTGATGGAGTAGTTGCCGTCGTCCGGCGGCGGGGAGTCGCCGAAGCCCGGCAGATCCACGGCCTCGCTCGCCACCACCCCGTCGAGCAGCGCCATCAGCGCGGACCAGTTCTGCGAGGAACCGCCCAGGCCGTGCACGTACAGCGCGGGCTCGAGCCCCTCGCGCGCGGGCGGCCTGGAGCGGACCGTGAGCGTGACGCCCGGCAGCCCGACCGACCGGAGCCGCTCACCCTCGGCCACCCGGACCGCGATCGCCTTCGGCAGCACACTGGTGGGCGGCACGGAGGGCAGCTCGGTCGAAGACATGCGGGCAATGTTACGAGACGATCACGCACGCTTTTGTGTGTTCGCCGTCACACGCGCGGGTCGCACGCGCGCGTGCGGGCCACCACCCCGGCGCCGCGCCGGAGCCATACCCACGCGAATCGGGGGCACTCCGCACAGCGATCGCATGGCGTCCGAAACGGGTGTCTCCTAGGCTCGTACCGAGGGCACCCGCTTGTGGCCCCTGCAACTCGCAGGGACGTTCGTAGGAAGGGAGCCCACCATGGCTGTTGACCCCACCGACCCGGAGACGTTCGAAGAGGACGACGACTTCGGGGAGATCGACGTCGAGGCGCCGGAGAACGACGCCGCCGAGCAGTACAAGGACGTCACCCCGGAGCGCGACGACTCCCTGGAGGACGTGGATCCCACCCGGGCCAACGAAGCCGACCTCGTCGAACAGGCCCGCGTCGTCTCCCTCGACGAGGACGACTATCGCTGACATGCGCCGAGCTGGAGCGGGGCGGAGTATGCCCGTAACATCCCGGTCCAAACCTGTTTACACCGCTTTTGTCGCCGTCCAGTCCGTGAAATTCTGCACGCGCACCGCGCACACCACGGTTACCGAAAAGTACGATGGCGGCGCGGCGCTCACCGCATGAGGACCACTTTGGGAGGCGGCGTGACAGCCATCGAGCAGACAGAGGCGGCGCGCCCGCGAGGCACCCGCCTGCCGCGCCGTGCCCGACGGAACCAGCTGCTGGGCGCTGCCCAGGAAGTCTTCGTGGCGCAGGGCTACCACTCCGCCGCCATGGACGACATCGCCGAGCGGGCGGGCGTCAGCAAGCCGGTGCTCTACCAGCACTTCCCCGGCAAGCTCGACCTCTACCTGGCCCTGCTGGACCAGCACTGCGAGTCGCTCATCCAGGCCGTGCGCGGCGCGCTCGCCTCGACGACCGACAACAAGCAGCGGGTCCGGGCCACGATGGACGCGTACTTCGCGTACGTCGAGGACGACGGCGGCGCCTTCCGCCTGGTCTTCGAGTCGGACCTGACGAACGAGCCCGCGGTGCGCGAGCGCGTCGACAAGGTGACCACCGAGTGCGCCGAGGCGATCTGCGAGGTCATCGCGGAGGACACCGGCCTCTCGCGCGCGGAGTCGATGCTGCTCGCCTCGGGTCTGGGCGGCCTCGCCCAGGTCGTGGCGCGGTCCTGGCTGCACAGCGACCGCAGCGTGCCGCGCGACCAGGCGGTGCAGCTGCTGGCCTCGCTGGCCTGGCGGGGCATCGCCGGTTTCCCGCTGCACGGCACCGATCAGCACTGACCGCGGGGACGCCCGGCCGTTTGTTCCCGCCCGCTGTTCGCTCCTGGCGTGGACGGCCGCGCCGTGAACGTCCCCTCACCGGGCTAATGTGTGCTGCGTACGGCGCGGACGCCCGCGCACCTCATGACCGTCGGAGGGACATAGCCGTGGAGGTCAAGATCGGCGTGCTGCACGCACCCCGCGAGATCGTTCTGGAGAGCGGTCAGACTCCCGAGGAAGTCGAGCGCGTGGTGGCCGAGGCCCTGGCCGGAAAGTCGCAGCTGCTCAGCCTCGTGGACCAGCACGGCCGCAAGGTCCTGGTTCCGGCCGACCGCCTGGCCTACGTCGAGCTGGGCGAGCCCGCCCCGCGCAAGGTGGGCTTCGGCGCTCTGTAGGCGAAGCAACGGAAGTGGGGCCCGGCGACCATCTGGTCGCCGGGCCCCACTTCCGTTGCGCCGTCGGACGTTCTCACCGCCGGATTCCCGGCCGGTTTTCGCTGTCAGCGTCTTCTCCACAGATGGAGCACAACCCGACCACAGAGGAGGATTGCATTCCGCAGGTCACGGGTATGACGGGCTACGACCTTGATGCACAGCCCCAACCGTCCGGGAGGGACCCACATGATCTTGGAAGCGCTCGGCTCGGCAGTGCTCGGTCTCGTGCTCGCCTGGGCGGCGATCCACCGCTTCTCGCACCGTCTGCCCCTGCGCACCCTCGTCTTCGCGACCGGCGTCGCCGGAGCCCTGTTCGGTGACTTCGTCACCCACAGCGCGCTGGGCCCCGGCACCGCCCTGGCGAGTCTCCTCGGCGCGGCGATCGTCTCCGCCGCCTCGCTCTCCCTGCTGCTGCGCCCGGCCGGCCGACTCCGCCGGCGGTCGGCCCCGGCCTGAGCCCGGTGCCGACCGGCAACGGCCGGCGGGACTAGGCCGCCAGACCCAGAGCCGCCATCCGCTTGGTGTGCGCCTCGGTGATCCGGGAGAACATCCGGCCGACCTCGGCGAGGTCGAAGCCGTCCGCGACACCGCCCACGAGCATCGTCGACAGCGCGTCGCGGTCCGCGACCACCCGCTGGGACTGCGACAGGGCCTCACCCATCAGCCGCCGCGCCCACAGCGCGAGCCGTCCGCCCACGCGCGGGTCGGCGTCGATCGCGCCACGCACCCGGTCCACGGCGAAGCCGGCGTGGCCGGTGTCGTCGAGCACGGCCAGCACCAGGGCGCGGCTGTCGGTGTCCAGGCGCACCGCGACCTCGCGGTAGAAGTCACTGGCGATCGAGTCGCCGACGTACGCCTTGACGAGGCCCTCCAGCCAGTCCGACGGGGCGGTCTGGCGGTGGAAACCGTCGAGCGCGGCGACGAACGGCTCCATCGCCAGCGTCGGCTCCTCACCGATCTCGGTGAGCCGGTTGCGCAGCCGCTCGAAGTGGTGGAACTCGGCCGACGCCATCTTCGCCAACTCCGCCTTGTCCTCCAGCGTGGGCGCCAGCTTGGCGTCCTCCGCGAGCCGCTCGAACGCCGCCAGCTCGCCGTACGCCAGCGCACCCAGCAGATCCACGACCGCGGCCCGGTACTGCGGGTCGGCCGAGGCCGTCGCCCAGTCCTGGGCGGCGATACCGGTGGCGGTGTTCTCAGGCTTGTCAGAGGTCGTCATGAAGCGCACAATAGCCCGCTCGTCGCACGGGGGAAGTCCCTGGTCAATCAGTGTGACAACGAAGACGTACGGGACCACCTCCGGCACTGTGACAACCACAACGTGACCGAATCGGCCATCGCGTGTGCGCGATTCCGGGGTATGGTGGTAATGCGCCTGCCGAATATTCGACGGGCCGCACGTATGAGGATGCCCGGTCGGTGGCCCGATCGGCTCCGACCCGACAGCCCTCCTCGCCCGTACGGCACTGTGCGTACGGAAACCCGGAGGGGACCCCCTCAGCGGTACGAGCGCTAGAGCGTCGGCAGAGGTCCCGTGTCCTGACGGCTGGCCCGTGAGGCAGTCGACGTCCCCCGGCACGGTCCTGACACGACCCCCGCGCTCGCCTCGCACCGCGCACACAGAAGAGGCAGCACCCTGACTACCACGTTCCGAGAGCTCGGCATTCTTTCCGAGACCGCTGAGGCCCTTGAGGCCGTCGGCATCATCAGTCCCTTCCCGATCCAGGAGATGACGCTCCCGGTGGCCCTCACGGGCACGGACGTCATCGGCCAGGCCAAGACCGGCACCGGCAAGACGCTCGGCTTCGGACTCCCGCTCCTCGAGCGCGTGACCGTCCCCGCCGACGTCGAGGCCGGCCGCGCCCGGCCCGAGGACCTCACCGACGCCCCGCAGGCGCTCATCGTCGTCCCCACGCGTGAGCTGTGCACGCAGGTCACCAACGACCTGCTGACCGCGGGCAAGGTGCGCAACGTACGCGTCCTCGCCATCTACGGCGGCCGGGCCTACGAGCCCCAGGTCGAGGCCCTCAAGAAGGGCGTCGACGTGGTCGTCGGCACCCCGGGCCGACTGCTGGACCTCGCGGGCCAGAAGAAGCTCGACCTCAAGCACATCAAGTCGCTCGTCCTCGACGAGGCCGACGAGATGCTCGACCTGGGCTTCCTGCCCGACGTCGAGAAGATCATCAACATGCTTCCGGCGAAGCGCCAGACCATGCTGTTCTCGGCGACCATGCCGGGCGCGGTCATCGGCCTCGCCCGCCGCTACATGTCGCAGCCCACGCACATCAACGCCACGTCGCCGGACGACGCGGGCAGGACCGTGGCGAACACCAAGCAGCACGTGTACCGCGCGCACAACATGGACAAGCCCGAGATGGTGGCGCGCATCCTCCAGGCCGAGGGCCGCGGCCTGGTCATGGTGTTCTGCCGTACCAAGCGCACCGCCGCCGACCTGGCCGACCAGCTCCAGCAGCGCGGTTTCGCTTCCGGCGCGGTCCACGGCGACCTCGGCCAGGGCGCCCGTGAGCAGGCGCTGCGCGCCTTCCGCAACGGCAAGGTCGACGTCCTCGTCTGCACCGACGTGGCCGCCCGCGGCATCGACGTCGAAGGCGTCACGCACGTCATCAACTACCAGTCCCCCGAAGACGAGAAGACGTACCTGCACCGCATCGGCCGTACCGGCCGCGCGGGCGCCAAGGGCATCGCGGTCACGCTGGTCGACTGGGACGACATCCCGCGCTGGCAGCTCATCAACAAGGCGCTGGAGCTCGAGTTCAGCGACCCGCCGGAGACGTACTCCACCTCTCCGCACTTCTTCGAGGAACTCGGTATCCCCGCGGGCACCAAGGGTGTTCTGCCGCGCTCGGAGCGCACCCGCGCCGGGCTCGACGCGGAGGAGCTCGAGGACCTCGGCGAGCCGGGCGGCCGCGGAGCGCGCGGTCGCAACGACCGCGGTGGCCGTGGTGACCGCGGTGGCCGTGGTGACCGCGGTGACCGCGGTGACCGCGGTGACCGAGGCGGTCGCGGTGAGCGCGGCGGCCGGAGCGAGTCCCGTTCCGGCGAGCGGACCGGAGAGCAGGTCGAAGAGCGCGAGCGTTCGGCCCGTACGCCCCGTCGCCGTCGTCGTACGCGCAACGGCTCCCCGCTCGACGCGACGCCCGCCGGGACCACGGCGGCCGAGCAGGCCCCCGTGGCCGAGCCGACGCCCGTGACGGAGGAGACCGCCGGCCCGCGTACCCCGCGCCGTCGGCGCCGCACCCGCAACGGGCCCGCGCAGGAGGCCGCCGTCGTGACGGCCGTGCCGGCCGGCGCGGCAGCTGTCGAACCCGTCGCCGAGGCCGCGGAAGCGGCCGTGGCGACCGCGGAGGGCACCGCCCAGCAGACCGCTCCGGAGACCGTGGCCGCGCCGCGCCGCCGCCGTACCCGCAAGACCGCAGAGACCGTGCAGACCGTGCAGACCGAGGCGACCGCACCGGCCACGGTGACGGAGGCGCCGGCCGCCGAGGCCGCCGTCGACACGGCGGAGGCGACGGAGACCAAGCCGCGCCGCCGCACCCGCAAGGCGACGGCTCCGGCCGAAGCCGTGGTCGAGACCGTCGTGGCCCCGGAGGCCGCCGCGGTCACCGAGACCGTGGTCAAGCCGCGTCGCACCCGCAAGACGGCAGCCGCGGCCCCGGCCGAAGCCGCCGTCGACACGGCCGAAGCGACCGAGGCCAAGCCCCGCCGCACCACCCGCAAGGCCACCGCGCCCGAGACGACGGCCACCACGGCCGACATCCCGGCCCAGGCCACCCAGGAAGCGGAAGCCACCAAGCCGCGCCGCACCCGCAAGACCGCCGCCACAGCCACCGCCCCGGCCCAGGCCGAGGCCGAGACCGCGGTCGACACGGCGGAGGGCACGGAGGCCAAGCCGCGCCGCCGCGCCACGCGCAAGGCGACGGTCCCGGCCGAAGCCGCCACGGACCCGGCCGAGGCCACCGAGGCCAAGCCGCGCCGCACGCGCAAGACGGCTGCCACGGCCCCCGCGGCCCCGGCGACCGTCGAGGCCCCCGCGGCCGTCGAGCCCGAGGCCAAGCCGCGTCGCACCCGTAAGGCAGCGGCTCCGGCCGAGGTCGCGGTCGACACGGCCGAGGCCACGGAGGCCAAGCCGCGCCGCACCCGCAAGACCGCCGCGGCCACGGCTTCGGAGCCGATCGCGGAGGCCGCCGCGGCCGCCGCGGCTGCGGTCAAGCCGCGTCGCACCCGCAAGACGGCAGCCGCGGCCCCGGCCGAAGCCGCCGTCGACACGGCCGAAGCGACCGAGGCCAAGCCCCGCCGCCGCACCACCCGCAAGGCCACCGCGCCCGAGACGACGGCCACCACGGCCGACATCCCGGCCCAGGCCACCCAGGAAGCGGAAGCCACCAAGCCGCGCCGCACCCGCAAGACCGCCGCCACCGCCCCGGCCCAGGCCGAGGCCGAGACCGCGGTCGACCCGGCGGAGGCGAAGCCGAGGGTGCGTCGCACCCGCAAGGCGACGACAGCCGCGGAGCCCGCGGACGGCTGATCGACCGACATGGCATGACGGCCCGACGGCCCGGTCCCTCCTCGGCGAGGGGCCGGGCCGTCGGCGTTCCCGGGAGAGGTACCACCGACGGCGCGCGGTGGCCCCTCCCGGTAGCCTCGGGGCGTGACCAGGCCCAGCACCAGCAGCCCCTTCCCGCCGCCCTCCGGCGCGCTTTCGTATCCGCTGCGGACCGAGCGCGGTGAGTTCGCCGTCGTCGACGCGCCCGTGCCCGCCGGTGTCGAGCAGCGGGGTGTCGCGCTGCTGATGCCCGGCTTCACCGGGAGCAAGGAGGACTTCCACCGGATGCACGAGCCGCTCGCGGCCCGCGGCTACCGGACCATCGCCGTGGACGGGCGGGGGCAGAACGAGTCCGACGGGCCGGCCGTCGACGAATCCGCTTACGCGCGCGAGGAGTTGGCGCAGGATGTGCTGGCGCAGGCGGCGGCCCTCGACGCCCCTGCGCACCTGGTGGGACACTCCCTCGGCGGTCAGATCGCCCGTGCCGCCGTGCTTCTCGACCACTCCCCCTTCGCGTCGTTCACCCTCGTCGCCTCGGGCCCGGCCGAGATCTCGGACTCCCAGAAGCAGCGCGTGAAGCTGCTGCACGACGCGCTCGCGGTGATGACGATGCCGGAGGTGTGGGAGGCGATCCTGGCGATGGGTCCACCGGAGGAGGTCGGCGGTCCGGCCAGCGGCTACGGCGAGCGGGAGCTGTTGCGGCGGCGCTGGCTGAACCACAAGCCCGCTCAACTCCTGGTGACCGGGCGCCAGTTGTGCGTGGAGCCGAACCGGGTCGGTGAACTCGCCGCCGTTCCGCTGCCGTTCCATGTCCTGTCGGGTGCGCGGGACGACACCTGGCCGGTGCCTCTCCTCGACGAGATGGCCAGGGAGCTGGGGGCGCACCGGACGGTCGTGCCGGGCGCCGAGCACTCGCCGAACCAGGACCAGCCGCTGCCGACGGCGCACGCGCTCGCCGACTTCTGGGACCGTCACCCCGCACTTTAGGTCCTGTCCGGCCGGTGCTGCCCTAGTACTGCGTCTGCACGTGCTCCCAGAAGCCGTCCCGCAGGGCGCGTCTCAGGTCGGCCTGGCCGCGCAGGGAGTACTGGAGGATGCCTTCAGCCTCCACGAGAAGGTCCTGGTCGACGGAGCCGGGGAGGTAGGGGTGGCCCGGCAGCAGCTCGGCCAGCGACTCCCTGCCCCGCGCCGCCAGCCACTTCGCCGCCACCTGCGCGCCGACGAAGCGGACGGCCTCACGGGTGGGCCGGTTCGCGCCGGGGCCCTCGTAGGCCGGGGCGATGCGCCGTGAGACGTACGGCTTGAAGAAGTCGAGGTCGAGGGTGCGCTGACTGTCGACCTCCCAGAGCAGCGGCTCGGCCTGGTTGCGGCCTTCCGGCGCCTCGATGCCCCAGAGGTGCACCCGGGCGCCGTACCCCTGCGCGGCCTCCACCGCCGAGACCAGGTCCTCGTCGCCGCCCAGCAGCGCCGCGTCGCTGATGGCCCGGTGCCGGGCCAGGGACTCAAGGTCGGTCCGGATCAGCGAATCGACGCCCTTCTGCTGGTTGTTGGCGTTCAGGTTGCCCAACCGCACCTTCACGTCCGGCAGTTCGGCGATGGACTGCTGCTCGGAGGTGTGGATGCGACGCCGGGCGCCGTCGTACCAGTAGACGCGCAGCAGCCGGCTGTCCGCGAAGATCGAGCGGGCGCGGTCGATGAGCGCCTCGATCAGGCCCTCGGCGTCGAGGTCGAAGGCCCGGCGGTCCTCGGTCCCGGCCACCAGGCGCCCCGCGGCCGCGTACAGATACCCCGCGTCGACGAAGATCGCGTGGGTCGAGGGTGTCTTGGCCACCTCGGCGAGCATGCGTGTCAGCAGCTCGTTCGTGCGGTCGATACGGGCGGCGAGGGCCGGGAGGTCGTCGTTCATCGCCTCCATTGTTCCGGTGGTCACGCTGCGAACACAACCGGTCCCGTTCAGTCTCCGCAAACCCTCTTACTCGTCAGTAATTAGTCGTTCGAAAAATTTCTTTAGCGTAGGGAATGTTTGTAACACGCATCCCGTTGACTCCCTGTGTAACCAAGTAGTTCTCCTCAGGAGGATGACCAGACGAAGGGAGAAGCCAATGCGCTTCGAAATCATGCGACTCGACGACGTCGACGGCACGCCCGTGGACTGCACCGTCGTAGACGCCGCCTCCGTCAATCGGATCGTTCAGCAGGCCGCCGCCATCGGGCAGCGACTGTGGATCCGTCCGGCCGACACCTCGGCCTCGTAACGCGGGTCCCCCTACAGTTTCAGAGCCCCCTACGGCGATGCCGTAGGGGGCTCTGCGCGTACCGGGGGCTCTGCGCGTACCGCGGAGTGCCGGTCAGCCGGCCCGGATCACCTGCGTGATCCCGTTGATGATCTGCTGCACGGCGATCGCGGAGAGCATCATGCCCGCGAGCCGTGTCACCAGGACCACGCCGCCGTCCTTGATGACCCGGATGATCAGCAGCGAGTAGCGCATCACCAGCCACAGCACGACATGGATGGCGAGGATGGCCACCCAGACCGACACCTGCATCGCGGCGCTGTCGGCCTTCTGCACGGCGAGGATGACGGACACGATCGCACCGGGACCGGCCAGCAGCGGCATACCCAGCGGGACGAGCGCGACGTTGACGTCCTTGGTCTGCTTCGGCTCGTCGGTCTTACCGGTGAGCAGGTCGAGCGCGATCAGCAGGAGCAGCAGCCCGCCCGCGATCATCAGCGCGGGGACGGAGACATGCAGATAGTCGAGGATCTGGTGCCCGAGGAGCCCGAAGACGGTGATCACACCACCGGCCACACAGACCGCCTGGAAGGCCATCCGCTTCTGCACCTTGCCGGGGCGTCCGGCGGTCAGCGCGAGGAAGATCGGGGTGATCCCGGGGGGATCCATGATGACAAAAAGGGTGAGGAAGAGGGAGCCGAAGACGGCGACGTCGAACATCAGAACAGAAGCCTTGCGGGAAAGGGGGTGGACCGGGGCGCGCGGAGGTGAGCCTCAGGCCCCGCCGGTGCCCGGCACCGGGAACGCCCCGGTGGCGCGCCGGGTGATCTCCCCGTACACCTCGGGGTCGGTCGTGTATTCGCCGAGCACGCAGGTCTTGCGGCTGCCGTGATAGTCCGACGAGCCGGTGACCAGCAGCCCCAGATCGGCGGCGAGCCCGCGCAGCCGCGCACGCGTGTCCGCGTCGTGGTCCATGTGGTCGACCTCGATGCCGTCGAGACCGGCGGCCGCCAGCTCGGCGATCACGGACTCCGGCACCGTACGACCGCGCTTGCCGGCACTCGGGTGCGCGAAGACGGTGACCCCGCCCGCGCCCTTGACCAGCCGGATCGCCTCGAAGGGATCGGTCTCGTGCTTCTCGACGTGAGCCCGGCCGCCGTCGGCCAGCCAGTGCCCGGTGAAGGCGTCGTTCACGGTCGGCACGACGCCGAGCTCCACGAGGGCGGTGGCGACATGCGGCCGCCCGACCGACCCCTCTCCCGCGATCCGCGCGACCTGCTCCCAGGTGACGGGGACGCCCAGCTCGTTGAGCCTGGCGACCATCGACCGCGCCCGCGGCACCCGGTCGTCGCGCACCAGCTCACGCTCGGCGAGCAGGGCGGGCTCCTCGGGGTCGAACAGATAGGCCAGCATGTGCATGCTGATGCCGTCGATACGGCAGGACAGCTCGGCGCCGGTCACCAGCGTGAGCCCCCGCGGCAGCGCGGCGACGGCCTCTGCGTACCCCCGGGTGGTGTCGTGATCGGTCAGCGCGACGACGTCCAGACCGGCGGCACCCGCGTTGCGGACCAGCTCGGCCGGGGTGTCCGTACCGTCGGAGGCCGTGGAGTGGCAGTGCAGATCGATGCGCACGACGCGGGCTCCAGGCGGTGACGGGACGGAAGGGGACGCTTCAGCATAGCCGGTAATCAGACCACCCCTGTCACACCCAAAAGCACCGAGCACCCCCTACACAGGCGGCACCGAAACCTCCAGGGGCACGGAAACACCGGGACGCGCCGGTCGCCATAGGCGCTCAGGGGCGCGGGGAACTGCGCGACCAGCCACGACGGCGCGGCAGACAACCAGGACCGGAAGCGCAACGCACCCCACCCCAGCCCAGCCCACAGCCCGGCCCAGCCCGGCCCCGTGGAACGCTAAGGCTTGAGCAGGCGCGGCGACAGCGCCCCGCACGGCACCAGTTCCAGCTCGGCCCCCGCGTCCCGCAGATCCGTGAGCACCAGCTCGTCGTACATCAGCAGCCCGGACTGCTCGGGCCACACCACCGCCCACAGCCACAGCCCGCACGCCTCCCCCGCGAAGACGGCCCGGTCGTCCGGGGTGGCGGAGACATGCCAGAGCGGGGTCGGACGGCCGGCGGCCAGGACCTTGGCCTGCGGGGGTTTCTCGACGCTCATGTACGGGCCCGGGTCCGGCCCGTCGACACCGGCGTAACGCGCACCGAGTCCGACGCCCAGCTCCTCGGCGACCAGGATCAGCTCACCCATACCGCCGAGCGGGCCCGGCCCGGAGCAGGCCACCGCGGTGGCACGGCCCCCGCTGCGGTCGTCCCCCGCGTACGTCACGCCCGTGAAGAGCCAGCCGACCGGCAGCGGCCACGGCATCCACACCGGCACCTGCGTACGGTGCACGACGACACTGAGCGCCTCGACGCTGGGCGGGATCACGGGCTGAAGCGGATGCACCGTCCCGTGCACATCGCACTGCCAGGAATCGGCGAAGAGTCCGGGAGCCCTGACCCGGCCACCACACTTCGGGCAACTGGGTTCGCCCCTCATAGAGCCCCACGGTCCTACCCGAGCACGCCCACGTCAAGGACGATCACCCGTCCGGACGGAAGTGACCGCCTCCGTGACCGCCCCCGAAGACTTACATGTAACTTGCATTAATTAGGCGATCTAACTTACTGTGTGTATATACCAACTACCTTCCGAGGGGTGAGAGGAACCATGGACCCATTCGATGCGGGAGCCGGAAGCATCCTGCGGCAGCCGAAGGCGGTGTGGGCGACGGCCGGCGCGTCCGTCGTCGCCTTCATGGGCATCGGCCTCGTCGACCCGATCCTGCCGTCCATCGCCCAGGGGCTGGACGCCACGGCCGGCCAGGTCTCCCTGCTCTTCACCTCGTACTTCCTGATCACCGCGTTCGCGATGCTGGTCACCGGCTTCGTCTCCAGCCGGATCGGCGGCCGCAGGACGCTGCTGGTCGGCCTCGCCCTCGTCGTCGTCTTCGCGGCTCTCGCGGGCACCTCGGGCTCGGTCGGCGAACTCGTCGGCTTCCGGGCCGGCTGGGGGCTCGGCAACGCGCTGTTCGTGTCGACCGCCCTCGCGGTGATCGTCGGCGCGGCGGCCGGCGGCAGCGCGGCCGCCATCCTGCTGTACGAGTCCGCCCTCGGCCTCGGCATGGCCTGCGGACCGCTGCTCGGCGCGCTGCTCGGCGACGCCAGCTGGCGCTACCCCTTCTTCGGCACCGCGTTCCTGATGGCGATCGGCTTCCTGTGCATCACGGTGTTCCTGAAGGACCAGCCGAAGCCGGCCCGGAAGATCTCCGTCCTGGACCCGATCAAGGCCCTCGGGCACGGCGGTCTCGCCTCCGCCGCCGCCTCGGCGTTCTTCTACAACTACACGTTCTTCACCGTGCTGGCCTTCACCCCGTTCGTGCTGAACATGACCCCCTACAAGTCGGGGGCGGTGTTCTTCGCCTGGGGCGTGCTGCTCGCCGTCTTCTCGGTCCTCGTGGCGCCGCGACTCCAGGAGCGGTTCGGCTCGCTGAAGGTGCTCGGCGGCTCGCTGGTACTGCTCGCCGTCGACGTGTTCGTCCTCGGGTACGGCGACCACACCACGGCGATCGTCTGCACGATCCTGTCGGGCGCGTTCATCGGCGTGAACAACACCGTCTACACCGAGTTGGCGCTCGGCGTCTCGGACGCCCCGCGCCCGGTGGCGAGCGCCGGCTACAACTTCGTGCGGTGGTTCGCGGCCGCGGCCGCGCCCTACTTCGCGCCGAAGATCGAGGAGTGGACCGACATCCATGTCCCGTTCGTCGTCGCGGCGGTCACCGCGCTGCTCGGCGCGGTCGTGGTCGTCGTCCGACGCAAGGCGCTCACCCACGAAGCCGAGGAACTGGAACCGCAGCACGCGACGGAGGACGGGGTCACGGTCTTCGCCGACTGAGCCGCTCGGGCGTCAACTGACGATCGACGCCCGAGCGTTGGTGACATCGGTCACCCGGGCCTCAATCAAGCGGGACGGACTTCCGGGACGGATCCCGGAGGTCCGTCCCGCTCGTCAGCCAGCGCTCCTGGAGCGCCTGGGCGCCGTGCACGCGCTTCCAGGCCGCCTCGTTGGGGGTCATGGGGAGCAGGGGCAGGAAGCGGACCGGATCGAGAGGCTCGTCAAGGTCGAGATCCTCGACCAGACCGCCCGGCTCGGCGACCAGGACCGAGGTGAACGGGGCGCCGGGCCACAGGGGTTCACCCACGTCGAGGGAGCTGCCGGGGGCCACGACCACGCCCTCGACCTGCGGGGACGCGGCGAGCACGGCCAGCGGGCGGAGCACCTTGTCGGTGTCGGACGCGCCGGGCCGTACGGACAGCACCAGCTCGGCACGCGGCCCCTCGACCGGGTCGGCGAGCATCGCCGTCGGGTCGCTCATCGGCTGCGCGGACATGCCGAGCGTGGCGTAGCGGACGACGTCGCCCTCGTGGAAACGCAGCACCTCGAGGCGGTCCGTACCGAGGAAGGTGACCGCGGCGCGGGCGTCCGGCTCGCCCAACGCGCTGCGCAAACGAGCCTCGACCAGAGGAAGAACATCAACCATGCGGCGAGCATAGAACTCGTCGGTGCTGGGCAAAGCAGCACCTTGACACTTCAGTCGACTGCTATTCTGGCCCGGTGGTTCGGGGCAGCACGCAGAAGCGTCGCGATCTTGCCCCGACGCAGACGAGACTCCCTTACGAGGGACCGGCTGGAGGAGGTGGGGCTGTCATGGATCGAAGTCACCCGTGCAGTACCACTCGCTCTTCCTGCCGCTGACGCAGCTGCTCCGGCTTCTTGGCCCCCGGCTGGTCGCCACCTCTCGCGCTCATCTTCATGCGGAAGAGCACTTCGTTTCCTTTTTCACCTGATCTGCTCGATCTGTCTGATCTGCCAGATCTCTCCGGTCTGATTCAGTAGCGAAGCTCGCCACCGCGACGGAGCGGTGCTCCCCGCTTTGTGGACGTGCCAAACCTCCGCACTCAGGACGTCCTCATTCCGGGCAGTTCCACCCGTCGTGGCGGTCTTTCTTTGCTAGTCGCGAAGGAGCCTGCCATGTCGATGATCCGCGACCTCCGTGCCGTTGTCCGCCCGGCCCGTCCCTCTCTGCGCAAGGGGGGCGGGCGTATGGACACCGGCGCCTACGACACCACCCGCGACCCCGCGACGCCGTCGGCCGTCGTCGACTGCGCGGTCTACCGCGACGGCTCACGTGTCGCCTACCCGCAGCCCCCGACCCCGCAGGAGGCCATGCGCCAGGTGCGGCGCGACGGAGGCTTCGTGTGGATCGGGCTGCACGAGCCGACCGAGGCCGAATTCGCCGGTATCGCGAGCGAGTTCGGGCTGCACCCGCTGGCCGTGGAGGACGCCGTACAGGCACACCAGCGGCCCAAGCTGGAGCGCTACGACGACTCCCTCTTCACGGTCTTCAAGACCATCCACTACATCGAGCACGACCGGCTCACGGCCAACAGCGAGGTCGTCGAGACCGGTGAGGTCATGTGCTTCACCGGCAAGGACTTCTTCATCACCGTCCGGCACGGCGGCCAGGGCTCGCTGCGCGCACTGCGCCACCGCCTCCAGGACGACCCCGAGCTGCTCGCCAAGGGCCCCTCGGCGGTGCTGCACGCCATCGCCGACCACGTCGTCGACGGCTACATCGCGGTCGCGGACGCCGTCCAGGACGACATCGACGAGGTCGAGACGGAGGTGTTCTCGCCGGGACGCAAGGGCACCCCGCGCGGCACGGACGCCGGCCGGATCTATCAACTCAAGCGTGAGGTACTGGAGTTCAAGCGCGCGGTGTCGCCGCTGCTGCGGCCGATGCAGCTGCTGAGCGAGCGGCCGATGCGGCTGGTCGACCCCGACATCCAGAAGTACTTCCGGGACGTCGCCGACCACCTCGCCCGGGTCCAGGAGCAGGTCATCGGCTTCGACGAACTGCTCAACTCGATCCTCCAGGCCAACCTCGCGCAGGCGTCCGTCGCACAGAACGAGGACATGCGGAAGATCACGTCCTGGGCCGCCATCATCGCCGTACCGACGATGGTGTGCGGGGTGTACGGAATGAACTTCGACTACATGCCGGAACTACACTCGAAGTTCGGCTATCCCGTGGTCATGTCGGCCATGGTGGCGCTCTGTATCGGCATCCACCGCACGCTGAAGCGCAACGGCTGGCTGTGAGGGTCCCGGCACCGGCTGACTAGGGTGAGACCCATGACAAGAGAGCTGCTGCTCGACCAGGCCCTCGTCGAGGAGGCCACCAAGAAGTCCGGCCTCGTCTGGGTCCAGGGCGCCGGTGAACCGGCCGCGCGTGCGCTGTGGCACGTGTGGCACGAGGGCGCGGTCTGTCTGGTCGGCGACGGGCCCGGGGAGCAGCCACTGGCCGGGCTGACCGAGGGCGGTTCGGCCGAGGTCACCGTCCGCAGCAAGGACAAGGGCGGTCGGCTGGTCTCCTGGACGGCGAAGGTCGTCTCGCTCGCGCCCGGCTCGCAGGCGTGGCAGGCGGCCGTCGCCGAGCTCAAGGGCAAGCGGCTGAACGCGCCCGACGGCGAGGCGATGACCGAGCGCTGGGCGCGCGAGTGCCGGGTGCTCCGCCTGGAGCCGACGGGGGCCACGCTGCCCCTGCCCGACGGGGATCTGGCGGCACGGCCCGTGCCCTCGCCCGCCACCACGCGAGAGCCGGCGCCGGCCGGGCTGCCGAAGCTGCTGCTGCGGAAGCGCAGACGCGCGTAGCCGGTACCGCGAACCCCCGGTACCGCGAACCCCGCTACCGCGAGCGGCGGCTCACGAGGTCGGGAGCTGCTTCCCGTAGTCCACCGTCTCGTCCTTCGCCGGTTCCTCCAGGGCGAAGTCCTTGCCCCAGGAGGAGAAACTCAGCGTTCCGGCTCCTCCGGCGCGCTCCAGGCGCAGCGGGTAGGGCTTGCCCTCCAGCGACACGTCCAGCTTGCCGCCGGAGCCGCCGTCGCCGGTGATGCGGATCGTCCGGACGCCGGACTGCTCGTGGTGGCCGTCGGTGGCCAGCGAGCCGTGCAGTGTCAGCAGACCGTCGAGGAGGAGGTCCTTGTCCGTGAAGCCGCTGAACTTCTTGTACGAGGGGTCGCCCGTCGGCACCTTCACGTACTTGCCGTCGAGTTTGTCGGCGGCCGCCGTGTCCGAACCGTCCTCGCCGGACTTGCCGTCCTCCTTGTTCCAGAACGCCGCGTCGGCTTTCAGGTACAGCTGCTCGCCGACCCGCAGCAGGTGGAAGGTGGCGCCCTCCGCGGTGACCGACCCGGTGCCGCCGTCCGCCTTCAGGCTCATGTCCAGCTTGTACGTGTGCCCGCTGGTGACCACGCTCCCGGACAGCCGCACCGCGTCCACGGCGCCGGCCGCCGCCTTCGTCTTCGCCTGGATCTGCGCGGCGGGCAGCTTGCCCACCCCGTTCGTGCCCGCGTCCGGATCCTCGCTGCATCCCGTCAGTCCCATGCCCACGACCAGTGCGCACATCGCGCTCACCAGCGAGGCGCGGCGAGTTCGGCCCTGGGGAATCGCAGTCACAGAGAAGGCCGCCTTTCTGCGGGGGTGTGCTGAGCGGCGTACGGCAGCGTACCGGGGTCGCGGAGCGCGAGCGGAGCCAGTCCGTCCGGACCGCCCACCAGGGCGGATCCGATCGGGACGGGCTAGCCTGAAGCCCGCACGAGCGGGCAATTGGGAAAAGAACATCACCGGCAACAGAAGAAGGAGGTGCGGTATGGCGGCGGGCGCCCCGCGGATCTTCGTGTCGCACCTCTCCGGCGTTCCGGTCTTCGACCCGAGCGGCGACCAGGTGGGACGGGTACGCGATCTGGTCGTCGTGCTGCGGGTACGGCGGCGGCCGCCGAGGGTGCTCGGGCTGGTCGTCGAACTGTCCACCCGGCGCCGCATCTTCCTGCCCATGACCCGGGTGACCGGCATCGAGTCCGGCCAGGTCATCACCACCGGCGTGCTCAACGTCCGCCGCTTCGAGCAGCGGCCCACCGAGCGCCTCGTCTTCGGGGAGCTGCTCGACCGCCGCGTCACGCTCGGCGAGACCGGCGAGGAGGTCACCGTCCTCGACGTGTCGGTGCACCACCTGCCGGCCCGCCGGGACTGGGAGCTCGACCGGGTCTTCGTGCGCAAGGGGAAGAGGGCGAGCGCCTTCCGGCGGGCGAAGGGCGAGACGCTGACCGTGGAGTGGTCGGCGGTCACCGGGTTCTCGCTGGAGGAGCACGGACAGGGCGCGGAGAGCCTCCTCGCCACCTTCGAGCAGCTGCGCCCCGCCGACCTCGCCAACGTCCTGCACCATCTGTCGCCGAAGCGGCGCGCCGAGGTCGCCGCCGCGCTCGACGACGACCGTCTCGCCGACGTCCTCGAAGAGCTCCCGGAGGACGACCAGATCGAGATCCTCGGCAAGCTGAAGGAGGAGCGCGCGGCGGACGTCCTGGAGGCCATGGACCCCGACGACGCGGCCGACCTGCTCTCCGAACTCCCGGAGCAGGACCAGGAGCGGCTGCTGAGCCTGATGCAGCCCGACGACGCGGCCGACATGCGGCGCCTGTTGTCGTACGAGGAGCACACCGCGGGCGGGCTGATGACCACCGAGCCGATCATCCTGCGCCCCGACGCCACCGTCGCCGACGCCCTCGCGCGGGTGCGCAACCGCGACCTCTCCCCCGCCCTCGCCGCGCAGGTCTACGTCTGCCGCCCGCCCGACGAGACCCCGACCGGCAAGTACCTCGGCACGGTCCACTTCCAGCGGCTGCTGCGCGACCCCCCGTACACGCTGGTCAGTTCGATGCTCGACGACGATCTCCAGGCCCTGGCACCGGACGCGGCGCTGCCGGTCGTCGCCGGGTTCTTCGCGACGTACGACATGGTCGCGGCGCCCGTCGTCGACGAGGCGGGCTCGCTGCTGGGCGCGGTGACCGTGGACGACGTCCTGGACCACATGCTGCCGGAGGACTGGCGGGAGACGGAGTTCCACCTCGACGAGGAGACGACCGAGGAGGTGGGCCCGCATGGTTCCTGACCGCGAGAGCGGGCGCGTCGAGCGCACCCCGGCGGGCGCCACCGCGACCAGCCGTCCCCGGGCCCGGCTGGACCAGCCGCGGCCGCCCCGGCACCGGATCCTGCCCGAGTGGGACCCGGAGGCCTTCGGGCGGCTGTCGGAGCGCATCGCGCGGTTCCTGGGCACCGGGCGGTTCATCGTCTGGATGACGATCGTCATCATCGTCTGGGTCCTGTGGAACATCTTCGCCCCGCGCGACCTGCGCTTCGACAACTACCCCTTCATCTTCCTGACCCTGATGCTGTCGCTCCAGGCCTCCTACGCGGCCCCGCTGATCCTGCTCGCGCAGAACCGGCAGGACGACCGTGACCGGGTCAACCTGGAGCAGGACCGCAAGCAGAACGAGCGGTCCATCGCCGACACCGAGTATCTGACCCGGGAGATCGCCGCCCTGCGGATCGGTCTCGGCGAGGTCGCCACCCGGGACTGGATCCGCTCGGAGCTCCAGGACATGGTCAAGGAACTGGAGGAACGGCGGGACGGGCATCGCGAACATGCCGTATTCCCGGCAGAACGGTCGCGGGGACGTGACGTAGAAGACCGGTGACGGGCTTACCTGCGCCCCCGCCGGTCGCCGTACCATCGTCCTTATGGCTAGCGAAGACGCGGTGCGCGAGGCACTGGCGACGGTGAACGACCCCGAGATCAACCGGCCCATCACCGAACTCGGGATGGTGAAGTCGGTAGAGATCGGCGCGGACGGGACGGTCGCGGTCACCGTGTACCTGACGGTCTCCGGCTGCCCGATGCGCGAAACGATCACACAGCGGGTGACCGACGCGGTCTCCCGGGTCGACGGCGTCACCCGCGTCGACGTCACTCTCGACGTCATGAGCGACGAGCAGCGCAAGGAGCTGGCGAACGCCCTGCGCGGCGGCCAGACCGAGCGCGAGGTCCCGTTCGCCAAGCCGGGCTCGCTGACCCGGGTGTACGCGGTCGCGTCCGGCAAGGGCGGCGTCGGCAAGTCGTCGGTGACGGTGAACCTGGCGGCGGCGATGGCGGCCGACGGTCTGAAGGTGGGCGTCGTCGACGCCGACATCTACGGCCACAGCGTGCCGCGCATGCTGGGCGCGGACGGCAGTCCCACCCAGGTCGAGAACATGATCATGCCGCCGTCCGCGCACGGCGTGAAGGTCATCTCCATCGGCATGTTCACCCCGGGCAACGCCCCGGTCGTCTGGCGCGGCCCGATGCTCCACCGCGCGCTCCAGCAGTTCCTGTCGGACGTGTACTGGGGCGACCTGGACGTGCTGCTGCTCGACCTCCCGCCGGGCACCGGCGACATCGCGATCTCCGTGGCGCAGCTGGTCCCGAACGCCGAGATCCTCGTCGTGACGACCCCGCAGCAGGCGGCCGCCGAGGTGGCCGAGCGGGCGGGATCCATCGCCGTCCAGACCCACCAGAAGATCGTCGGCGTGGTCGAGAACATGTCCGGTCTGCCCTGCCCGCACTGCGGGGAGATGGTCGACGTCTTCGGCACCGGCGGCGGACAGTCGGTGGCCGAGGGACTGACCCGCACGACCGGCGCGAACGTCCCGGTGCTCGGCTCCATCCCGATCGACGTCCGGCTGCGCGAGGGCGGCGACGAGGGCAAGCCGGTCGTCCTGACCGACCCGGAGTCCCCGGCGGGCTCCGCCCTGCGGGCCATCGCGGGCAAGCTGGGCGGCAGGGCGCGCGGTCTCTCGGGACTGTCGCTCGGCATCACGCCCAGGAACAAGTTCTAGCCCGACGTCCCGGCGTCCCGACGCGACCGCGGGGCCCGTACATCGTCCTCCTACGAGAGCGGGGGCGCCGTCCAACACGGACGGCGCCCCCGCTCTCGTACGGCTGATCAGGCGTACGTCTCGATGTCCTTGATCATGGCGAAGCCGAGGCCGTACGCGCTCATGCCCCTCCCGTACGCCCCCACGTGCACCCCTTGCGAGGTCGAGCCGGCCAGCACCCAGCCGAACTCCGACTCGCGGTAGTGGAAGGACGTCGGGACGCCGTCGACCGGCAGGGACAGCGTCGACCAGTCCGACCCCTCGAGGTCGTCGGCGAGGACCCACGCCGTCTCGGTCTGCTGGTCCAGCCAGTCGTCGCGCAGGCTGTGGTCCATCTGGCCCGGCCAGGTGAAGGTCAGCAGGCCCACCCCCGCGAGCCAGGCCGCCGAGGAGACCGAGGTGGCCTCCAGCAGGCCCGTGCCGTCCGGGCTGCGCCGTACGGGGTTCGCGGCGACGGTCACCACGACCGCGAACTTCCCGCGGTCCTCACCGGCCGTCTCGTGCCGTACGGAGGGTTCGTCGCCGTGTCCGATGGAACCGTGCTCGACGGCCCCGTCAGCCGCCGTACCCACCTGCATCAGCCAGCGCCGCCCCGTGAAGGCCTCGTCGAGGCCGTACCAGGGGAAGGGCGCCTCCAAGTAGCCGTCGACCGTCCGCCGGGCGGAGGGGACCTGTTGTCCGCCCTCCGCGGCCGGCGTCTGCTCGACTGCCCGACTCGTCGTCTCCATGTGCCCGGACGCCTCCTCGTTCTCGACGGAACGACCGGCCCGCCCCCCTTCGGGCGTACTCGTCCGCTCCGCACAACAACCAGGCAGCATAGCCACCCCGCTCCGGGCTGCCGGGAAGCCGCCCGGCGCGTGCGGCGTGCGCCCCCTCACATCGGGGGGCGCGAGTGGCTCAGGTGGCGTCCGCGTCGTAGGGCGGACGGTCGTCCTTGCCGGGCTCTTCGGGCTTCTTCGTCATGTCGATACGACCGTCCCCCGAAGACGCCGCCGAACCCGACGAAATCGCCGAGGCGGACGAACCCGAGGCGGCGGCGTCCGTGTCGCGGCTGTGGACGGCGTCCGTGACCTCGGCCATCTCCTTCTTCAGGTCGAAGCCGTTGCGGATCTCCTTCAGCCCCAGCTCGTCGTTGTCCAGCTGCTTGCGGATGAACGTCTTGGGGTTGAGGTCCTCGAACTCGAAGTCCTTGAACTCCGGCCCCAGTTCGCTGCGGATGTCCGCCTTGGCGCTCTCCGAGAACTCACGGATCTTCCGGACGGTACGCATCACGTCCTGGATGACCTTCGGGAGCTTGTCCGGACCGAAGACGAGCACGGCCAGGACGACGATCGTCACCAGCTCGAGCGGTCCTATGTCATTGAACACCTGAAGCTCCTTGCGATGTCCGCGGCCCTCGGCCCTCGGCCCTCAGTGGTCAAGTTCGGGTCTTCCGTGGTCCGGGCCGGGTCCACGGTACCTGTCGCACCTGTCCGACCGGTACCGTCCGGGAGCGTCCGAGTACGTGTACGCGGCCGGTTTTCCGCGTTGTTTGCCTTGTGGGACCGGGTTTCGGGGCCCGACCTGTGACGTTTCTGTCAATGTCGGGAACGGGCCGGGAGCGGGGCGGGCGGGCCGCGTCAGCCGCCGCCGGACGAGCCGAGGACCAGCGTGAGGGTGCGTTCTCGGCCGTCCCGCTGGATCGTCAGCGCCAGCCGGTCGCCGGGACGGTGGGCGCGGGTCTTGACGATCAGCTCCTCGCCGGAGTGGACGCGCCGGCCGTCGATCTCCGTGATGACGTCCCCCGCCCGGACGCCGGCCCGGTCGGCGGGCCCGCCCGCGGTGACCGGGGAGCCCGCGGCACTGTCCGCCGTACCGACCCGGGCGCCGTCACCCGCGTAGTCCATGTCGAGCGTGACGCCGATGACCGGGTGGGTCGCCCTGCCGGTGTTGATCAGCTCCTCGGCGACGCGCTTGCCCTGGTTGACCGGGATGGCGAAACCCAGGCCGATCGAACCGGCCCGGGCGCTGCCGGTGTCGGTGCCGTCTGCGGCGGAACGGATGGCGGAGTTGATGCCGATGACATGGCCCTGCGCGTCGAGGAGGGGCCCGCCGGAGTTCCCCGGGTTGATCGGCGCGTCGGTCTGGAGGGCGTCGACGTACGACACGTCGCTCCCGTCCCCGCTCTCGCCGCCGGCGGTGATGGGCCGTTCCTTGGCGCTGATGATGCCGGAGGTGACGGTGCCCTCGAGATCGAAGGGGGCACCGATGGCGACGACCGGATCCCCGACCCGGACGTTGTCGGAGTTGCCGAGGTAGAGGGGCTTCAGCCCCTTCACTCCGGTCACCCTCACCACGGCGAGGTCGTAGCCGCTGTCCCGGCCGACGACCTCGGCCTCGGCGGTCTGGCCCCCGTTGAAGACGACGGTTATCCCACCGTCGTCTCCGGCGGGCTCGACGACGTGGTTGTTGGTGAGGATGTAGCCGAGCGAGTCGAGCACGAAGCCGGTACCGGTGGCCGACTCCTCGCTGCCGCTGACATGCAGTGTGACGACGCCGGGCAGGGCGCGCGCGGCGATCCCGGCCACGCTGTCCGCGGACCGCCCGATGGGCTCCGCGGCGGCCTGCGGCAGCTCTACGGGGTTGAGCCCGCCGTTGCGCTCCAGATAGACGCCCACGGCTCCGCCGAGCCCGCCGGCGACCAGCGCGACGAGCAGGGCTCCGCCGACCAGCCACCGCCGCGCCTGCCTGCGCTGCTGGGCCTCGGTGAGGATGCCCGCCCCGGGGTACGGCGCAAGCCCGCCCGCACCCGTGTACTGGAGGGCGCCGCCGCCGAGCGCTCCGCGACGCGAACCCTCGGCAGCCGTGGCCCCGGCAACGGGGGCAGCGGACCAGGGGTCGTAACGCCGCCAGGGGTCGGCGGGGAGCGCAGGCGCGGGGTCCACCGGGGATGCCTGCCCGCCGGGCGCGACAGGCGCAGCGTGCGCGGCAGGAGCAGCGTGCGCGGCAGGAGCAGCAGGCGCCGCTTGCGCAACAGACGCGGCAGGCGCGACGGGCGCCGCTTGCGCGATGGGCGCGACAGACGCCACGGGCGCGACGGGCGCGGCAGGCACTGCGGCTGTTCCGGGGCCCGCGGACTCCACCGTGGCCGGCCCCGTGGCGGGCGAGGGTGTGGCCGGCACAGCGCCGTGTGCGGCCGGTGCGGGCGTGGCGGTCGCCGCCGGGTGCTGGACGGGCGGCGCGGGCGCCCAGGGGCCCGGTTCGCCGTATGGCGGGGTGCTGTAGGGGTCGGGGTCGTGCAGGGGCTTGGGCCGCTCGTCGGCGACCGGCGGCGGCTCTGCGGGAGCCACCTCTGCGGAGACGACGGCGTCGGCTTGACCGGCCGAAGCCTCCGACCCGGCCTGCTCCACCGGGGCCACCGGGACGGTTGGGGCCGCCGGGGCCGCCGGGACGGCCGACGAGGCCGGGGGTATCGGCCGCTCGTCGGCGACCGGCGGCGGCTCTGCGGGAGCCACCTCTGCGGAGACGACGGCGTCGGCTTGACCGGCCGAAGCCTCCGACCCGGCCTGCTCCACCGGGGCCACCGGGACGGTTGGGGCCGCCGGGGCCGCCGGGACGGCCGACGAGGCCGGGGGTATCGGCCGCTCGTCGGCGACCGGCGGCGGCTCTGCGGGAGCCGCCTCTGCGGAGACGACGGCGTCGGCTTGACCGGTCGAAGCCTCCGACCCGGCCTGCTCCACCGGGGCCACCGGGACGGTTGGGGCCGCCGGGACGGCCGACGAGGCCGGGGGTATCGGCCGCTCGTCGGCGACCGGCGGCGGCTCTGCGGGAGCCACCTCTGCGGAGACGACGGCGTCGGCTTGACCGGCCGAAGCCTCCGACCCGGCCTGCTCCACCGGGGCCACCGGGGTACTCGGAGCGTCCGGGACGACCGAGGCGGTCGACGGGGCCGTGGGTGTCGGAGCCTCTGGCCTCGGCGACGGGGCCGGGGGTGTCGGAGCTGCCGGGGTGGCCGGGGCTACCGGCGTGGCCGGCGTGGGTATCGGAGGAGTGGGTTCTCCTGTGGGGCGGCTCAGTTCATAGTCGCCGTCGTCGGTGGTGGGTGTCGGCCGGGCGGGTCGGGCGAGTTCGAAGTCGCCTTCGTTCTCGGTGCTGGTCGACGGCTCGCGGCTGCCGGCCTCCTCGGGGGCCGGCTCCGCCGTCGTGGCGTCGACCGGGTCCGCGGGGCTCTGTCGCCCCGGGGACGCCTGCGGTCGAGGCCGGCTCCACCATTTCGCCCTCGTGGGCTTGCCGTCGTCCATGTTCTCCCCCACCCGCCTTCGCGCCCGGCTGCCTGGCAGGGCGCGGTCCTCCCCGGATCCTCCCTGGATTCAACCAGGTTCGTGGCGGAGCGGCGCAGGGCCCGGGTCAGCGGGTGTTCTGCGAGGAAGGCGAGGTGGTGGTGGTGGGGACGGGTGCGGCGAGCAGACCGGGCCCGGTGACCTCCGGAGCGGTGGTCAGGGAGGTCAGGGCGATCGGCGGGGTGGTGCCGAGCGGACGTATCAGCGGGGACATCACCGCGGCGCCGGCCACCATGGGCGAGGTGAGCCGGTGCAGGGCCTGTTCGACCGGACCGGCGGCCGGGGAGGGCACGCCGGGCAGCAGCGGTGCGGACACCTCGGTCGGGGCGACCGGGGTGTCGCCGAGCTGGCCGCCCTGGGAGAGCAGCGGGCCGGCGGCACGTCGACGCTGGTTCTCCGGTGACGCCGCCGAGCCCGTGCCTGGGGTGCGGGCCGGTGTCACATTGCTCCCGGAGCCCGAGCCCCCGCGGCCGTCCGCGGTGGTGTCGATCGGAGCGACGGTCGTCATGCCGCCCAGCGCGATCGCGGCCAGCGACACCGCGCCGGCGGCGACGAACGCGAACCGCATACCGCGCGAACGCTCGGCGTCATGGCGGTCGCCACGGCCGACGGGGTGGATACGGAAGCCCCGGTCCGAGGCCGGTGACAGGAAGGAGCCGTGGCCATGGGCGGGTACGTAGCCGAACTCGAACGGCTCGTCCCGTCTTGTTCCACTCACTCCGAAGACTCCGTCGGCGAACCCGCCCCCGCCCAGCGGCGTGCCGCCGCCGTCCGGGTCACCTCCCCCGGGAAGCCCCTGGAGGCGGGCCAGGAAGCTTTCGGAGGGGGCCGGCGGGGCGACTTCCGCGAAGACGTTCTTCAGTCGGCGCTGCGCGTCGACCTCCGACTTGCACTTCGGGCAGGTCGCCAGATGCGCCAGCACGCGCTCGCGGGTGTCGTGACCGAGTTCGCCGTCCACCAGGGCGGAGAGCCGGTCTCCGAGATGCTGCTCCGCGAGGAGCCTCTCGGCAGCGTTGTGTCGGGATCCACTCACGCGGTCGCGCCCCTTCCTCCTCCCAGAGCGGGAACGCGGGGCACGAAGGAGCGGCGCTCGGCACGTGCTTCGGGCGAGCGGTGCGCAAGCGCCTTGCGCAGCTGCGAACGGCCGCGGTGGATGCGCGAGCGGACCGTGCCCAGCTTGACGCCCAGGGTCGCGGCGATCTCCTCGTAGGACAGGCCTTCGATGTCGCAGAGGACGACCGCGGCACGGAACTCCGGCGCGAGGGTGTCGAGGGCCTGCTGGACGTCCGCGTCGAAGTGGGCGTCGTTGAAGATCTGCTGAGGGGTGGGCTCCTTGCTGGGCAGCCGCTCGGCCGCGTCGTCGCCCAGCGCGTCGAAGCGGATGCGCTGCTTGCGGCGGACCATGTCCAGGAAGAGGTTGGTGGTGATGCGGTGCAGCCAGCCCTCGAAGGTGCCCGGGGTGTACGTCGACAGGGAGCGGAAGACGCGGACGAAGACCTCCTGGGTGAGGTCCTCGGCGTCGTGCTGGTTACCGGTCAGACGGTAGGCGAGCCGGTAGACCCGGCCGCTGTGCATGCTGACGATCTCCTCCCACGTGGGCGGAGTCCACGCCTGCCCGTCCGCGTCGGTGGAGAAGGTCGCGGTCTGGGCGGGGCCGGCGGCGGTGCCTGCGGCCTGGCTGTGGTCAGCAGCGGTGTCGTTCACGGATTTCGGCCTGCCTGCCGAACCGAGAAAGCGCCGCAGCACTCCTCCCCGATCCACGGGCGCGGCCGCACCTCCCCTGTCGGCTCTGGTGGTGATGTCCAGTGGAGCCCCTACCATAGCCACCTCGCCCGTTAGCTCCGGATAAGCGGTTTTACGAGAAATTGATCTGTGCTGATAGGGCTCATACGGCTGCGTCAGCACTTGCTCGACACCCGGTCCCTCGTCGTGATCCAACTGTGTCCCCCCCGTTGTCGTTCCCACCCCTTCAAACGCGCGGTCCCATCTGCGGGTTCCCGGCGGCAACGGATACAGTCACGCCCAGGCAACCACGGGGACAGGAGAGGGTCATTAGCGGCAACCGGCAGGCAAGCTGGGCGTTCGCCGACGCCTATGCCGCCGAGGACGAAGCGCTGCACTGGGCCCGTGACCGGGCACGTGAGGCAGGGCTGCGCTCGGTGTCGCCCAGCACGGGCGCCGCGCTGCGGATGCTCGCCGCCACCGTGGACGCGAAGGCGGTCGCGGAGATCGGTACCGGCACCGGCGTCTCCGGGATCCACCTGCTGCACGGAATGCGCCCGGACGGCGTCCTGACGACCGTCGACCCCGAGCCGGAGCACCAGCAGTTCGCCCGTCAGGCCTTTCGCGCCTGCGGCTTCGCCAGCAACCGGGCCCGGTTCATCCCCGGCCGCGCGCTCGACGTCCTGCCCCGCCTCGCGGACGCCGGCTACGACCTCGTCTTCTGCGACGGCGACCGCCTGGAACTCATGGAGTACCTCGCTGAATCGTTGCGCCTGCTGCGGCCGGGAGGACTCGTCGTCTTCGAGGGCGTCTTCGCCAACGGCCGCACGGTCGACTCCGGACCGCAGCCCACGGAGGTCATAAGGATCCGGGAGCTGCTGCGGGCGGTGCGCGAGAGCCAGGAACTGGTGCCTTCGCTGCTGCCGGTGGGCGACGGACTGCTGTGCGCGGTCAAGCGCTGAGTCCGAGCTACGCGGCTCGCGCACGGCAGGGCCGTGGACGGCCTCTGGGCCTTTCGGACCGTGCGGCCGCGGCAGACCGCGGCAGACCGCGGGAAGGCTGACAAAACAACCGCTCCGGCACCCTGAGGGATGCCGGAGCGGTCGAAAGAGTAGGGTCGCTTGCGCGTCAGCCGACGACCTTCTTGAGGGCGTCGCCGAGCGCGTCGGCCTCATCGGGGGTCAGCTCGACGACGAGTCGACCGCCGCCTTCGAGCGGAACGCGCATGACGATGCCCCGCCCCTCCTTGGTCACCTCGAGCGGGCCGTCACCCGTTCGCGGCTTCATGGCCGCCATGCTCGTTCCCCTTCCTGAAACCAGCTCATCGCCAAAGCCGACGGCCCGTGGAGGGCAGCCGCGGTCCAGCGTGGGACACACGACACCGGCATCGAACACATTGCTTCCAGGCCATTATCCCGCATCTCAGGACCCGATGACCAACATCAGTCGGCATCGCTTGGGCAACGCGCGCGAGCAAAACCACTCAATTCGGCGATGTGACTGCGATACTGCACCGCCGCATGGACTTCCGCGCACCGGAAACCCTCCCGAATTCTTTGACGCAGGTCACATGTCGGGTCCGGTCCATGGACGACGATCTCCGCCATGCTGTCCTCGTACACCGGATGTACTGACCAGTAGTACGCCGGAGCCGCGACACGGAGGGGAAACGCCATGGCCGACACCGTGCTCTACGAGGTGAGCGACGGGCTCGCGACGATCACGCTGAACCGCCCCGAGGCGATGAACGCGCTGAACATCGCGACCAAGGTCGCCCTCCGGGACGCGGTCCAGTCCGCGGCTGCCGACGACGCCGTGCGGGCCGTCCTGCTGACCGCCGCCGGCGAGCGGGCGTTCTGCGTGGGACAGGACCTGAAGGAGCACATCGGGCTGCTGGCCGAAGGCTCGAAGCAGGTCATGAGCACGGTCGCCGAGCACTACAACCCGATCGTGCGGGCGCTGACCGAGGCGCCGAAGCCGGTGGTCGCCGCCGTGAACGGGGTCGCCGCGGGAGCCGGCTTCGGTTTCGCGCTGGCCGCGGACTACCGCGTCGTGGCCGACACGGCGTCCTTCAACACCTCGTTCGCGGGGGTCGCGCTCACCGCCGACTCCGGTGTCTCGTGGACCCTGCCCCGGGTGATCGGTCCGGGCCGGGCCGCCGACCTGCTGCTCTTCCCGCGCAGCATCACGGCCCAGGAGGCGCACGAGCTGGGCATCGCCAACCGGGTCGTACCGGCGGCCTCGCTGCGCACGGCGGCCGAGCAGCTGGCGCGGATGCTGGCCGAGGGGCCGACGGTGGCGTACGCGGCGATCAAGGAGGCGGTGGCCTACGGCTCCTCCCACTCGCTGGCCGAGACGCTGAACCGGGAGGACGAGCTACAGACGCGGGCCGGGGCCTCCGAGGACCACGCGATCGCGGTGCGGGCCTTCGTCAACAAGGAGGAGCCGAGGTACCTCGGCAAGTGACCGCCGGTCGGGGCCGGGGCCGCCGCCCCGGGACCCCGGCTTCGCCCCCCGATGAGCCTCGCCCTCAGGCGTCCCCGGACGTGCCGAGACGGCTCACGCAGGCTTCCAGGTGGTCGTCCACCAGGCCGCACGCCTGCATCAGCGCGTATGCCGTCGTCGGGCCCACGAAGCGCAGGCCCCGCTTCTTCAGGGCCTTCGACAGGGCCGTCGACTCCTCCGTCACCGCCGGCACGTCGGCCAGGGTCTTCGGGACCGGCCGACCGGCCGGGTCGGGAGCGTGCGACCAGATCAGCTCGTCCAGGTCACCCGGCGCCCAGTCGGCCAGCACGCGCGCGTTGGCGAGGGTGGCGTCGACCTTGGCGCGGTTGCGGATGATGCCCGGGTCGGCGAGCAGGCGTGCGCGGTCCTCGTCGGTGAAGACGGCGACCGAGGCGATCTTGAAGTCGGAGAAGGCGGTGCGGAAGCCGGGGCGGCGGCGCAGGATCGTGATCCAGGACAGGCCGGACTGGAAGGCCTCCAGGCTGAGGCGTTCGAACAGCGCGTCGTCGCCGTGGACCGGGCGGCCCCACTCCTCGTCGTGGTAGGTCACGTAGTCCGGCGTGGACAGGGCCCAGGGGCAGCGCAGCGCGCCGTCCAAGCCCGCGAGGACACTCCCGTCGCTCACTGCTGGTCCTCCGGGGCCGGCTTCTCCATGGAGACGTGACCGCCGTCGGCCGGGGTCCTGGCGCCGGCCAGCGCGGACTCCAGGTCGGCGATGCGGGCGTCGCGCTCGGCGAGTTCGGCGGCGACGCGGTTGAGGGCGTCGTCCACGTCGGCCATGCGGTAGCCGCGGACGGCCAGCGGGAAGCGGAGGTGGTCGATGTCGGAGCGGTCGACCGGGCGGTCCGGGGGCAGCGGGTCGTGCAGTCGCTCGGGGGCGACCTCCGGCAGCGGGCCGGTGCCCTCGCCGCCGCCCACCACGGCGAGTGTCACCGCGGCGACCACGACGGCGAGCGCGATGACCAGGAACAAGAACATAACCATCGGTGGGTCCCCACGCTCGGAGTGCTCGGAGTGGATGTGCTTGGGTCCGATCGTGCCATGCGGGTCCGACGGTTAGGGTCGCAGGCGGTGGATGTGCAGGACGTACTAGGAGAGGTCACAGGGGATGCTCAGGCTGGGCAGGCGTGAATTCGGCGCGCACGAGCCGGTGATCATGGCGATCGTGAACCGGACCCCCGACTCCTTCTACGACCAGGGGGCGACCTTTCGCGACGAGCCTGCCCTCGCGCGCGTGGAGCAGGCGGTGGCAGAGGGCGCGGCCATCATCGACATCGGTGGCGTCAAGGCCGGGCCCGGCGAAGAGGTCACCGCGCAGGAGGAGGCCCGGCGGACCGTCGGCTTCGTGGCCGAGGTGCGGCGACGCTTCCCGGACGTGATCATCAGCGTGGACACCTGGCGGGCGGAGGTCGGCGAGGCGGTCTGCGAGGCGGGGGCCGATGTCCTCAACGACGCCTGGGGCGGCGTCGATCCGCGGCTGGCGGAGGTCGCAGCGCGGTACGGGGCGGGGCTGGTGTGCACGCACGCGGGGGGCGCCGAGCCGCGGACCCGTCCGCACCGGGTGACGTACGACGACGTCATGGCCGACATTCTGCGGGTGACCGTGGGGCTGGCGGAGCGGGCGGCGGAACTGGGCGTGCCGAGGGAGTCGATCATGATCGATCCGGGGCACGACTTCGGGAAGAACACCCGGCACAGCCTGGAGGCGACCCGGCGGCTCGGGGAGATGGTGGAGACGGGGTGGCCGGTGCTGGTGTCTCTGTCCAACAAGGACTTCGTGGGGGAGACGCTGGACCGGCCGGTGAAGGAGCGGGTGGTGGGGACGCTGGCGACGACCGCCGTGTCGGCGTGGCTGGGGGCGCAGGTGTATCGGGTGCACGAGGTGGCGGAGACCCGGCAGGTGCTGGACATGGTGGCGTCGATCGCCGGGTACCGGGCGCCGGCGGTGGCCCGCCGAGGGCTCGCGTAGGCCGCATGTGCCGTACCAGGGGGCTCCGCCCCCTGGACACCCGATCGGCCCTGAAGGGGCCTCGTCCTCAAACGCCGGACGGGCTGAAATACACGCTCCCGGCGCTGGAGAACGAGCCCCCTTCACTCATCCGCGGCTAGCGGCCCGCCTCCTTCGACACCAATGCCACCGCCTCTTCCACGTCGTCCGTGACGTGGAAGAGGAGGAGGTCCTTCTCGGCGGCCTTGCCCTGGGCGATCAGGGTGTTCCGCAGCCAGTCGATCAGGCCGCCCCAGTACTCCGTGCCGAAGAGGACGATCGGGAAGCGGGTGACCTTCTGGGTCTGGACGAGGGTGAGGGCCTCGAAGAGTTCGTCCAGGGTGCCGAGGCCGCCGGGCAGGACCACGAAGCCCTGCGCGTACTTCACGAACATCATCTTCCGCACGAAGAAGTAACGGAAGTTCAGGCCGATGTCGACGTACGGGTTGAGGCCCTGCTCGAAGGGCAGCTCGATGCCCAGGCCCACCGAGATGCCGCCCGCTTCGGACGCCCCCTTGTTGGCCGCCTCCATCGCGCCCGGGCCACCGCCGGTGATCACGGCCCACCCGGCGTCGACGAGGGCGCTGCCGAGCCGTACGCCCGCCTCGTACTCCGGGGAGCCCACGGGGGTGCGGGCGGAACCGAACACGCTGATCGCCGGAGGGAGTTCGGCGAGGGTGCCGAAGCCCTCGATGAACTCCGACTGGATCCGCAGGACCCGCCAGGGGTCCGTGTGCACCCAGTCGGAGGGGGCCCGTTCGTCCAGCAGCCGCTGGTCCGTGGTGCTCGACTGCACCTGATCCCGCCTCCGGAGGACCGGTCCCAGGCGCTGTTCGTCCGGTGGCTGCTTCTTGCCCTCGGGGTTCCCTGTAGCCATGGTGAGCTCCCTCCGCTTGCCTTTGTTCCACCTCAGCGTAGATCTACGCGGGTTACGGACGGGGGACGTCGGCGTGTCCGCCCTGGAGCGCCCACGCGCCGAACGTCCCTCAGGCGGTGAGCCAGGCCCTCAGCCGCTCCTCGCCCGCCAGGATCTTGGCCGTCTCCACGCGTTCGTCCCGCTTGTGCGCCAAGTGCGGGTTGCCGGGGCCGTAGTTGACCGCGGGGACGCCCAGCGAGGAGAAGCGACTCACGTCCGTCCAGCCGTACTTGGGCATCGGGGTGCCGCCGACCGCCTTGATGAAGGCCGCCGCGGCCGGGTGGGAGAGGCCGGGGAGGGCGGCCGGGCTGTGGTCGTCGACCACGAACTCCGCCACCCCGCAGTCGGCGAAGACCTCGCGGACGTGGGCGACGGCCTCCGCCTCGCTCCGGTCCGGCGCGTAGCGGAAGTTGACGGTGACGACGCACTCGTCGGGGATGACGTTGCCGGCCACCCCGCCCGTGATGCCGACCGCGTTGAGTCCCTCGCGGTACTCCAGGCCGTCGATGACCGGGTAGCGCGGCTCGTAGGAGGCCAGGCGGGCCAGGATCGGGGCCGCCGCGTGGATGGCGTTGGAGCCCATCCAGCTGCGCGCCGAGTGGGACCGCTCGCCCTTCGTCTTCAGCAGGACCCGCAGGGTGCCCTGGCAGCCGCCCTCCACCTGGCCGTCGGAGGGCTCCAGCAGCACCGCGAAGTCGCCCGCCAGCCACTCCGGACGGTGCTCGGCGACGTGCCTGAGGCCGTTGAGGTCGGCGGCGACCTCCTCGTTGTCGTAGAAGACGAAGGTCAGGTCGCGGTTGGGGGCCGGGACCGTCGCCGCGATGCGCAGCTGGACCGCCACCCCGGACTTCATGTCACAGGTGCCGCAGCCCCACAGGACCCCGTCCTCGTCGAGCCGCGAGGGGACGTTGTCGGCGATCGGGACCGTGTCGATGTGGCCGGCGAGGACCACGCGCTCCGCGCGGCCCAGGTTCGTGCGGGCGATCACGTTGTTGCCGTAGCGGTCCACCGTCAGGTGGGGCAGCGCGCGCAGGACGGCCTCGATCGCGTCCGCGAGCGGCTTCTCGGTGCCGCTCTCCGAACGGAAGTCGACGAGCCGCGCGGTGAGTGCGGCGGCGTCCAGAGTGAGGTCAAGCGGGGTGTCGGCCATGCCGTCGACCCTAACGCGCCAGCTGGGCGTCCTGGTTTTCCGCGCTGAGCGCACGGGCCTCCTGCTCCTCAGTACTGTCCAGTACCTTGTACGCGTGCCAGAGCCGTCCCCCTCCCCCAAGCGCCGCGGCCGCCTCCTCCGTTTCGGGGCGGCCTGCGTGGTCCTGTCCGCCGTCGCGGGTTATGTCGTGGTGCAGTACGTCACCGGCGGCACGGACGATCCGGGCTGCCGGGTCGCCTCCGGCGGCGCGAACGGGGCGACGTACGAGTTCACGCCGGAGCAGGCGGTGAACGCGGCCACGATCACCGCCGTCGGCACCAACCGGGCCATGCCCGAGCGGGCCGTGGCGATCGCGCTCGCGACCGCCCTCCAGGAGTCGGGGCTGCGCAACCTCACCCACGGCGACCGGGATTCGCTCGGCCTGTTCCAGCAGCGGCCCTCGCAGGGCTGGGGCACCGAGAAGCAGGTCACGGACCCGGCGTACGCGGCGAACATCTTCTACGAGCACCTCGCCAAGGTCCGCGACTACACCGAACTCCCGCTCACCGTCGCAGCGCAGCGCGTGCAGCGCAGCGGCTATCCGGAGGCGTACGCCAAACACGAGCCGGACGCCACGGTGCTCGCCGCCGCGCTGACCGGGACGGCGGCGGCCACGCTGACGTGCAGCGGCCGCTCGGCCGCCACGACGACGACCACGGGCCCGGACGCGGTGCGGGCGGCGCTGGTCCGGGACTTCGGGCGGGACGCGCTCCAGCAGGCGGGCGCGGAGGTCGGGGCGCAGGACGCCTCGTCCACTCCCTCGGCGGACCCGGACGCGCCGGCCGCCGAGAGCGGTGGGCGGACCGTGACGCTGCCCGTGACCGAGGACACCACCGCCGGTGGGCGCAGTGTCGGCGAGCGCGGCTGGCAGCTGGCGCACTGGGCGGTGGCCAACGCCTCGGCGCTGCGCATCGAGCGGGTCTCGTACGCGGGCCGGGAGTGGGTCTCCGGGAACACCGACAGCCGGTGGCGGACGACCGGCTCGACCAGCACGGAGGCCGCCGGGTCCACGGGGGCGGGCGGCGGTACCGGCAGCGTACGGATCGTCACCGCGCAGTAGTACGGGTCTTCACTCGGTCGGGTCACGTACGGACCGCTCGGGCGGCCGGGTGCTCAGGTTTTCGTGCCGTCACCCCCGTATGCGACGAATCCCTTGCGGACAAAGGGCTTCAGGGGTTTGCCGGACTTTCACATCGGGCGGTTTTTGCCCGTCTTTATCCGCAGGCGATAATGCGACGCATTGCCAACTCTTTACGTTGGCCGTGCGCAACCTTCGTGGGCTTCGAGCGGTAGTCACTGCGTCCGGGCCCGGACAGACAGACAGTCACAGCAGTCACAGACAGTCCTTGTTCTCTCCCGTCGAAGGAGCATCATGTCCCTCCCCCTGACCCGCCGGATCGCCCGTGCCGCGCTGCTTGTCGCTGCGGGAGCGGCCGCCGGGGTCGGTGCGGCCGGCTCCGCCAGTGCGGCCCCCAGCCTTCCCGCCGCTCCGAACCTCGGCGGACTGACCGCCCTGGACGCGGCGAGCGTCGGCAACACGGTCGACGGCGCGGCGCAGAACGTCACCGGACTCGCGGGTGAGACCGGTGGCAAGGCCGTCAAGCAGACGGTGCCGGCCGCGGGCAAGACCGGTGGCAAGGCCGTGAAGAAGGCGGCGCCCGCGGCGCAGAAGACGGCCGGTGAGGCGGCGGGCTCCGCCGGGGGCCTCCTCGGGGACACCGCGTCGACCGCCACCAAGGGCGGACTGCCGACGGACTCGCTCGCCAAGGGCGGGCTGCCCGGCGCCGAGACCCTGCCGGTGAAGAGTCTGCCGCTCGGCTGACGCCTGCGGCCCTCGAGCCGGTGACGGGGTCCAGGGTGTTCCCTGGACCCCGTCTCGTCGTTACGGCGAGCAGGACGGGCGGGACGGGCAGGAACTGGTCTAGCGGGCGAGCCTCGCGACCGCCGCGGCGATCCGCTCGTCCGTCGCCGTCAGGGCCACGCGTACGAAGTTCTCGCCCGCCTCGCCGTAGAAGTCGCCGGGGGCCACCAGGATGCCCAGGTCCGCCAGGTGGGCGACGGTGGTCCAGCAGGACTCCTCCCGGGTGGCCCAGAGGTAGAGGCTGGCCTCGCTGTGTTCGATGCGGAAGCCGTGGGAGAGCAGTGCCTCGCGCAGCGCGGTGCGGCGGGCCGCGTAGCGTTCGCGCTGCTCACGGACGTGGGCGTCGTCACCGAGGGCCGCCACGGCTGCCGCCTGCGTGGTCGCCGACGTCATCATGCCGCCGTGCTTGCGGATCTCCAGGAGCGGGGCCAGGACGGCCGGGTCGCCCGCCAGGAAGGCCGCCCGGTAGCCCGCCAGGTTGGAGCGCTTGGACAGCGAGTGGACCGAGACGATGCCCTCGTACGAGCCGCCGTTGACGTCCGGGTGCAGGACCGAGACCGGGTCGGCCTCCCAGCCCAGCTCCAGGTAGCACTCGTCGGAGAAGATCAGCACGCCGTGCTCACGGGCCCAGGCCACGATCCGGGTCAGCTCGTCCTTGGAGAGCACCTTGCCCGTGGGGTTGGACGGCGAGTTGAGCCAGAGCAGCTTCAGCCCCTCCGGGTCCAGCTCCGTGGGGTCGTCGTAGACCTCGTACCCGGCGCGGGCCAGGCGGGCGCCGACCTCGTAGGTCGGGTAGGCCAGGCGCGGGTAGGCGACCCGGTCGCCGGGGCCGAGGCCCAGCTGGGTGGGGAGCCAGGCGACCAGTTCCTTGGAGCCGACGATCGGCAGCACGTGCCGGTGGGTCACACCGCGGGCGCCGAGCCGCCGCTCCACCCAGCCGGTGATCGCGTCGCGCAGCTCGGGGGTGCCCCAGACCGTCGGGTAGCCGGGTGAGTCGGCCGCGTCGATCAGGGCCTTCTGGATCAGCTCGGGGACCGGGTCGACGGGGGTGCCGACGGAGAGGTCGACGATGCCGTCCGGGTGGGCCGCGGCCGTCGCCTTGTACGGCGCCAGCTTGTCCCAGGGGAAGGTGGGGAGACGGTCGGAGACTGCGGACACGGCTTCTGGCTCACTTTCTGGTACGGCTGCCCCATACGGCAAACGCCTCGGCCCCGCACGGCGATCTGAGGTGATCAGGCCGTACGGGACCGGGGCGATGAGGGTCCCCCCGGTCCGAGCACAGCCGAGAACTGGGGGAGAGTGCGGGCCGCTGCTACTGGTTCTGCGGCGGCAGCGCGGCGACGAAGGGGTGGTCGCGCTCGATCAGACCCAGCTTGCTTGCTCCGCCGGGCGAACCGAGCTCGTCGAAGAACTCGACGTTCGCCTTGTAGTAGTCCTTCCACTCCTCCGGAGTGTCGTCCTCGTAGAAGATCGCCTCGACCGGGCAGACCGGCTCACAGGCGCCGCAGTCGACGCATTCGTCCGGGTGGATGTACAAGGACCGCTGGCCCTCGTAGATGCAGTCGACCGGGCACTCTTCGATGCACGCCTTGTCCTTGACGTCGACACAAGGCTGCGCGATGACGTAGGTCACGCTGTCGTTCCTCCTCGATAGGGCGCTGGCGGGCCTCCTCAGGCTCCGCCGCCTGGCGCGCGGGAGCGCGGCGTCGTCGATGCCCGCCTCTAGTATCTCCGTTCTTGGGCATGATCCGAACAGGAGGGGTGAACTGACCTGTGGAAATCTCGGCCGCCGGACGCTTCGAGGTCCGCGTCACCACTGCTGACGTGGGTAAACGTGTCTCCGTACGATGCTTGACCGAGGCGGGTACGACCGGGGGGAAATTCACCGACACGGTCGGTGTTCTCACATCATGGGACGCCGGTGTGCTGGTGATCACACGGAAGAGCGGCGAGAGCGTCCGTATTGACGCATCCTCGCTGGTCGCCGGGAAGGTCGTACCGGCCGCCCCGGCCCGCCGCCGGGGTCCGGCCGCCGGCTACGAGGAGCTCGCGCAGGTCGCCTCCCGGGCCTGGCGTCCCCTGGAGAGCGCGCGGCTCGGCGAGTGGGAGCTGCGGGCCGCCGCCGGGTTCACGCGCCGCGCCAACTCGGTACTGCCGCTCGGCGCGCCGGGTATCCCTCTCGACGAGGCCCTGGACGTCGTACGGCATTGGTACGGCGAGCGCGGGCTGCCCGCCTATGTGCAGACCACGACAGGGGCCGAGGGCACCCAGGAGCTGCTGTGCGCGGAGCTGGAGCGGCGCGGGTGGGAGCGTGAGGTGACCGCCGAGCTGTGGATCGGGGCACTGGCGCCCCTCGCCGACCGGGCGGAGGCTGAGGGGGTGGTCCTGGCCCGGGAGGCCGACGAGGCGTGGCTGGCCCGGTATCAGCGCAAGGGGGTGAGCGAGGTGGCCCTGAAGGTGCTGGGGAGCGGACCCTCGGTGTGGTTCGCGTCCGTGCCCGGGGATTCCGGCGGGGCTCCCGCCGCGATCGGGCGGTGTGTCGTGGACGGGCGGTGGGCCGGGTTCGCGGCGGTCGAGGTCGATCCGGCGCAGCGGCGGCGGGGGCTGGCCACCGTCGTGATGGCCGCGCTCGCCCGGCGGGCGCTGGAGGAGGGGGCGTCGGCGGCCTGGCTCCAGGTGGAGGAGAGGAACGCGGGGGCGCGGGCACTGTACGCCGGGATGGGCTTCACGGCGCATCACGCGTACCACCACTATCGGGAGCGTTCGTGAGCGGGGTCGACGCCGGTGAGGTGCGGCGGCGGTTCGCCGAGGAGGCGCGGGCCGAGCGGCCCGATCTGGCCCTGCTCTGTCTGCTGATCGGCGCGCAACCGGACCCGGAGCTGGACGAGGCCGCACTGGACGCCGCGCAGATCGAGCTGGACCGGCTGGCGGGAGAGCTGCCGTACCGGCCCGGCGGGCCGCGGGAGTGGGCGGTGGCGCTGCGGGAGCTGCTCGGTGAGCGGTACGGGTTCCGTGGCTCGGCCGCGGACTACGAGCGGCTGGAGTCGTCGCTGCTGCATCGGGTGCTGGTACGGCGGCGGGGCCTGCCGATCCTGCTGTCCGTGGTGTGGGTGGAGGTGGCGCGACGGGCCGGGGCGCCGGTGTACGGGGTCGCGCTGCCGGGACACTTCGTGGTGGGGTTCGGGCCGCCCGCAGACCTCGAGCGGCAGGTGCTCGTCGATCCCTTCGACGGGGGCCGGATCCTGTCGGGCGATGACGCGGAGTCGCTGGTCACCGGGGCGACGGGGGCGCGGCTGGACCCGTCGATGCTGGTCCCGGCGGAGCCGTTGGACGTCGTGACGCGGATCCTGAACAACATCCGGTCGTGGGCCGTGGCCCGGCCGGAGCGGTCGGATGTCGCGCTGTGGGCCGTGGAGCTGGCGTTGGCGGTGCCCTCCCATCCGGCCCGGTTGCGGTACGAGAAGGGGCAGTTGCTGGTTCAGCGGGGGGACTTCATCGGCGGGGCCACGGAGCTGGAGGAGTACGCGGGGCTGGTGGAGGTCGTGGACGAGGGGACCGCGGAGCGGGTGCGCAAGGAGGCGTTCGCCGCGCGGGCGATGCTGAACTGAGGCCCGTGGGAAGCCCGTCGGCGGCCGTCGGAGGCCCGTCCGAGGACCGCCAGAGGCCCGTCCGAGGACCGCCAGAGGCCCGTCGAAGAGCCGTCGGGGGCTGGTGGGGGGGCACTGCCCCTCACAGCCAGCCCTTCTCCCTCGCGGTCCGCACCGCCTCGGCCCTGTTGCGTACCGCCAGTTTCTGTATCGCCGTCGACAGGTAGTTGCGGACCGTGCCCTGGGACAGGTGCAGGGCCGCCGCCAGTTCCGCGTTCGTCGAACCGTCGGCCGCCGCGCGCAGCACCTCTCGTTCACGGTCGGTGAGGGGGTTGGCGCCGCCCGCCAGGGCCGCTGCCGCGAGCGTGGGGTCGATGACCCGCTCGCCCGCCAGGACCTTGCGGACCGCCTCCGCGAGTTGCGCCGCGGGCGCGTCCTTGACGAGGAAGGCGTCGGCGCCGGCCTCCATGGCACTGCGCAGATAGCCGGGGCGGCCGAAGGTCGTGAGCACGACCAGTTTCAACCCCGGTAGTTCCTTGTGGAGTTGCGCGGCCGCCTCGATGCCCGTCGCGCCCGGCATCTCGATGTCGAGGAGGGCCACATCGACGTCGTGGGCGCGGGCGGCCGCGAGGACCTCGTCGCCGCGCGCCACCTGGGCGACCACCTCGATGTCGTCCTCGAGGCCGAGCAGGGCCGCCAGGGCCTCGCGGACCATCGACTGGTCCTCGGCCAGCAGGACCTTGATCATGGCACCACTCATGAGCGGGATCCTACGTCCGGCACCGGACCGGCCGGGACCCGGGCGGTCAGCCGGAAGCCGCGCTTGACGCGGCCCGCCTCCAGAGTGCCGCCGGCCTTCTCCAGGCGTTCGGTGAGGCCGGTGAGGCCGTTGCCGGGGCCCTTGCCGGAGCCGCCGGATCCGTCGTCCTCGACGGAGAGTTCGAGGACGGGGCCGTCCAGGGTCTGGCGCCGCACCAGGTCCACCGTGCAGCGGGCGCCGCCGCTGTGCCGTACGACGTTGGTGATCGCCTCGCGCAGGGTCCAGGCGAGGGCGGCCTCGCTCTCCTCGGGGACGCCGTCGAGGTCCGGCTCGGCGGGGATCACGGCGGTGATGCCGGCCGCCGTCAACGCGACCTGCGAGCCCGCGAGTTCGGCGGCGAGGCGGGGCCGCCGATAGCCGGTGACGGCCTCCCGGACGTCCACCAGCGCCTGGCGGCTGACCTGTTCGATGTCGGCGACCTGCTGGGCGGCCTTGTCGGGGTGGGCGGGGAGCATCCGGCCGGCCAGCTCGCTCTTGAGGGTGATCAGGGAGAGCGAGTGGCCCAGCAGGTCGTGCAGGTCCCTGGCCAGGCGCAGCCGTTCCTCGTTGGCGGCGAGCTGGGCGACCGTCGCGCGGGCCTTGCGCAACTCCACCGTCGTGCGGACCAGTTGGCTCACCCCGGTCATCGCGAAGCCGATGAGCAGGACCAGCAGGAGGAGGTTCAGCGCCTCCTCCTCGTCGGTGCGCAGGCCGACGAGGAGCATCACCGCGGCCGTACCCGGGATCGTCCAGAACGCCACCCGCAGCGGGAGCACCATCCCGCAGGCCACGGAGACGTAGCAGTACAGGCCGAGCCAGGCGGAGCCGAGGGTGAGGCACAGGACGGTGGCGAGCACCGCCATGGAGCCGATCAGGGCGGCGATGAGCCTGTCGGGGTAGGGCGCGGCCCCCATGTCCCGGAAGAGCAGTGACAGGTAGACGGTGACGAACACCGCCAGGCCCAGCCAGCCGGCCACCGTGCCGCCGGTGGTGTGGTTGCCCGAGACCAGGTCGTGGACCGGCGAGCTGAGGAACACCAGCCAGACGCCGATCCACAGCGCCTTGCGCCGCCACAGCTCACGCGTCGTGCGGGCCGTCTGGCCCAGCGCGATCGGCGATCCGCCCCGGGCCTTCACCGACAGCTGGTCGTCCGTCATGACGCTCACGCCTTCAGCGTGTCCTTCCGGTACAGCCAGGCCGCGCCGCCCGTGAACAGGGCGAAGAAGACGGCCAGGATGACGATGTCCTTGGCATGCGGGGCCTGGCTCTGCTCGATGGACTGCCCCAGGGCAGCGTACGCGTGCGTCGGCACCCACTTGGCTATGTCCTGGAGCCAGGTCGGGAAGGTCGTCGTCGGCATCCACAGGCCGCCGAGGATCGACAGGCCGAAGTAGGTGATCATCGTGATCGGGCGGACCGCGTCCCCGTTCGCGAGGTAGCCGATCGCCACGCCCAGGGCGGCGAAGACCAGGCTGCCGGCCCAGATCGCGCCGGTGAGGGCGCACCACTGCCAGGCGTCCAGCCGTACGTCCTTCACGGTCGCGGCGACGGCGAAGACAACGACGATGGAGGGCAGGCTGACGACGGCCGCGCTCGCCGTCTTCGCGAGGACGTAGCCGCGGCCCGGGAGCGTGGTCAGGCGCAACTGCCGTACCCAGCCGCTCTGGCGCTCCTTGGCGATGCGTTCGCTGTTGCCCATCAGGACGGCCGTGAGGGCGCCGAAGGAGGCCATCGAGACCATCATGTAGGTCGGCAGGGTCAGGCCCGTGCCGTCGACCTTCTCCGTGCCGTCGGCGCTGCCCGCGATGAGCAGGAACAGGACCGACGGGTAGATCACCGAGAAGAACAGGAACTTGCGGTTGCGCAGGGCGCGGGTGAGTTCCAGCTTGATCAGGCCGTTCACTTGGACTTCGCCTCCTCGGCGGTGGTGAGGGCGACGAAGGCCTGCTCCAGACCGAGCCCGGCGACCTCGAGGTTGCGGGGGTAGAGCCCGAGGCCGTAGACCGCGTGGACGGTGGCGTCGGCGTCGGTGGACTGGATGCGGACGGTCCGGCCGGAGCCCGCGGCGGAGCCGCTGTGGGACAGCGTCAGGGTGGTGAGGAACGGCAGGGCGCGCAGGGCTGCCTCGTCGATCCCGTCCTCCAGGTCGAAGGCGATCCTGCGCGCCCCCGCCTTGGCCTTGATCTCGGCCGCCGTGCCGTCGGCCAGCAGCCGGCCCCGGTGCAGGACCAGCACCCGGTCCGCGATCGCGTCGGCCTCTTCGAGGTAGTGGGTGGCGAACAGGACCGTGCGGCCCTGGTCGGCCTGCTCGCGCATGGTGGCCCAGAACGCCTGCCGGGTGGTGACGTCCATGCCGGTGGTGGGCTCGTCCAGGACGATCAGGTCGCTGTCGCCGGCGGTGGCGAGGGCGAACCGGACCCGCTGGGCCTGGCCGCCGGAGAGCTTGTCGACCTTGCGGTCGGCGATCTGGGTGACGCCCGCGCGGGCCAGCACATCGGCGACCCGGTACGGCTTGGGGTGCAGGCCACAGGCCAGTGCGACCAGTTCGGCGACCGTGACCTCGTCCATCAGCCCGCCGCTCTGGAGCATCGCGCCGACCCGGCCGGCGACGATCGCCTCGCGCGGGCCGGTGCCGAAGATGCGGACCGTGCCGCTGTCGGGCTGCTTGAGGCCCAGGAGCAGATCGAGGGTGGTCGACTTGCCCGCCCCGTTGGGACCCAACAGCGCCACGGTCTCCCCCGGGCGCAGCGCGAGCGTCAGGCCGTCCACGGCCCGCACGTCCCCGAAACTCTTGCTCACCTGGTCGAACCCGACCACCGGTGCTGTCGTCGTCATGACAGCAATCGTCGCCCCGGGGCCGGGTGGGCGGCAGTGTCTGCCGTCCTCAGTGCCGCATGACAGATGTCATGCGGCACTGCCGTCGGGTCAGCTCGGGTCGGTGTCGATGACCCCGGTCCGCTCCGTCTCGCTCTTCAGGGCCGGGCGCAGGGCGCTGATGACGTCCTGGACCGTGACGGCCGTCTTCTGGCCGGTGCCGCGGGTGATCAGCACACCGTTGAAGGTGCCGCCGTAGAGCTCCGTCAGCGCGGCCTGGTCGTAGCTCTCGACGAGCTTGCCGTTGACCGCCTTGACCTGGAGGAACTTCCAGAGGGAGTTCTTCGGGCTGAAGGAGACCGTGTGCGCCGCGTCGGTCATGACGGTGACCTTGCCGGACATCGCCGGTTCGGCGAACTCCTTCATCATCCGGTCGACCTCGGCGTCGGAGATCGTCGGCTTCTTGTCGGTCGTCGGGACCTTCACCGCGGTGGTCGTGCCGGTCTCCACCTGGGTGCGATAGGCCGCGACGACGGCCTCCTGGGCCTGCGTCGCGTCGATGCCCTTGCCCGCCTTGCCGTAGACGGCGACGGCCTTGCCGGACTCGAACTTGATCGTGCCGTCGGTGGCCGAGCCGGAGCCGCCCGCGGCGGACTCGAGGGCCGCCTGGAGCTTCTCCTCGTCGACCGGCATCGCGGGCTCGACCTCGCGGTGCTGCCCGAACAGCGAGCCGATCACGGAGACCGGGTTGTAGTCGCTCTTGGCGGCGTCGTCGACCGTGGCCTGCATGTCGAACTGGAGGCCCGCCTGATCCGGCTTCAGGGTGACGGTGTCGCCGTCGACGGACAGCTTCAGTGCCTGGGTGACCCGCTTGCTGAAGGCGTCGTCGAGCTTCTTGACGGCGTCGTCGCTGGTGCCGCCGCCGATGTCGACGCCGAGCACGGTGGTGCCCTTGGGCACGTCGGAGTGGTTCATCAGCAGGCCGGCGCCGTAGAGGCCGACCCCCGCGACGACCACCAGACCACCCAGCAGGGGCAGCTTGCTGCGGCCCTTCTTCTTTTTCTTCTTGGCGTTCCTGGATTCGCCCGCGGGCGCGCTCTGCGGGGCCGGGTCCGGCCCCTTCGGCGGGGTGTGCGGCAGCGGCCCGTCGGTGCGCGTTCCGCCCTGGCCGCCGGGCACCACGGGGATGCCGCTGGTGACGGTGTGCCCGGAGACGTTGTCGACGGGACGGCCGCCGTAGCCGGCCGCGCCCGGTTCGGGGGCGGGCTTCTGCGGGGTGAGGATCGCGGTGTCGTCGCTCAGGCCACCGCCGGGGAGACGACCGGTGCCGGGGCCCGCACCGGGGCCGGCACCGACGGCACGCGGACCGCCGGGACCTGCCGGACCGCCACGGCCGTTCGGGCCGCCGGGGCCACCCGGGCCGCCGGGACCGGAAGGCATACCGGGCCCACCGGGGGCGCCGGGCGGGCGGGTCACGCCCGGAGCGCCGGGTGCGCCGGCCGCGCCGTACGGGGCGCCGCCCATCGGGGGCACCATCGGGCCGTCGCCGGTGACCGGGCCGCCGGTCGGGCCCGCGGGGCCGCCCTGCGGGCCGCCACGGCCACCGGGACCGCCGGGGCCGTCCGGGCCGTTGAAGTCGTAGGAGCCGCCGGGACCGGCCGGGAGACCGCCCTGGGGGCCCTGACCGTGCGTGCCGTTCGGCGCGCCGAAGCCGTTCTGACCGTTCTGGCCGCTCTGACCGCTCTGACCGTTGTCGGAGAAGTACGGCAGGTTGTCGCGCCGCGGCTCGGCACCGCCGGCACCCTGCCCCGGCCCCTGGCCCTGCACCGGCGGTCGGCCCGGCTGACCCGGCTGGCCCGGTCGCGGGCCGTTGCCGAGCGGGCCCGCGCCGAGTGCCTCGGTGACGTCGAAGGAGCCCGTGCCGCCGCCGTGCCCCGGAGCCACGGGACCACCGGTGGCGCCACCGGGGACCCCGGCGCCGTTGGTGCCGCCGGGACGCGAACCGCCCGGCACGCTCATGGAGCCGACCACACCACCGGGACGTCCGTTGCCCGGCCGCGCGCCGCCGGGCGCACCGGCGCCGGTGCCCGCGCCCGGTCCCGCCGCGCCCGCGGGGGCACCGGTGGGCGCGCCCGTACCGGCGGCGGAACCGCCCGGCAGACCGGCACCGTTGGTGGAGCCGCCGCCCTGCCCGCCCTTGCCCGGCCCGGACTTGCGGGGAGCGAACCAGTTGCTCGTCTCCGCTGCGGGTGCCGGTTCGGCGGGCAGCTCGAACGAGCCCGTGTCGGACGAGGAGTGGCCGACGGCGGGCGCGGACGGCGCCGACTGCGCGTCGGCACCGGCCTGGGCGTTGCCCTCGGGGCTGTCACCGCCCTTGCTCTCCGCGTCCGCGACGGGCGTGCGCATCACGACCGGCGGAATCGGCCGCGAACCCGGGATGTTGATGCGGATCCGGGTCGTCAGCGTGGTCTCGGTCTTGCGTTCCTCCGGCTGCGCGGACGAACGGCCCGCGTCCGCACCGCCGTCGGACACCACGGGGGTGCCGTACGGCGGCGTGCCCGAGGGGTATGCGGCTCCGCCGCGCCCGTTGGGCCCGGAGGACGGACTGTCAGTTTCACGACTCAAGGCAGGTTCTCCAGGTTGGCTCCGCCGCCCGCACGGCCTCACGGGCAGCTCGGCGGCGCGCACCACCATACTGGCCACTTCTGGCCCGTATCCCACGACCGCCAGGGAAACCCACACGGGACTCCCACCGGCGCGCCACGGTGAAGTGGTACGTCACTTGCCAAGTCGGACGTCGCCGCCGACCGGTTGCCGCCCCAAACCAATGGTGGCGCAGATCACAGCAAGTGCCATGCCGCCGAGCAGGAAAAGGTAGGAACCGCCTCCCGCGCCGAACAGGAAGTCGCCCTCGGGACGGCCCGCCGTGCACAGGATGACGGAGATCATCCAGCCGGCGGCGGGCGCGACGGCCCCGGCACGGCTGCGAAGCGCCCGCGCCCCGCCGAGGAACAGCCCGGCCGCGCCCACGAGCGCGAGGAGCAGCCCGCCCGGGAACCAGCCGGCCTGGACGAGCGCCCCGGCGAGACCGGCGACGGCACCGAGCAGCAGGAGCGCTGTACAGGCGGCGATCCGTCCGGCGGGCGGCATCCGCAGCGGCTGGGCGAGCATCGAACCACGATCGGACATCACGCCACCTCCGCCGCGTCGCCCGTACCCGCGAACAGGTCGGTCTCCCTCTTCCCGGCGGGCTCCCCGCGTACGAGTTCGTAGTACTCGGTCGGGAACAGGGGCTGCGCGAGCTCGTTGGAGAGGGCGAAGTACCGCTCGCCGGGCGCGACTTCGACCTGGGTGGCGTGCGCGCGCATCGCGGCGGCCTTGGCGGCGGTGTACGCGGGGCCGCCGTCGATCTCGGCGGTGACCCGGTCGTCGTCCACCACACCCGGTACGTCGGGCACGACGGCGCTCTTGGCGAAGGGCAGCCCCGGAAGCTCCTCCCGGAGCCGGGCGAAGGCGGCCTCGGCGACGGAGCGCGGGACGCGGTTCCAGTACACCTTGGGGATGCGCCACCCGGCGTCCTCGGCCAGCTCCGCGGCCCGCATGGCGACGCGGTGGGCCTGGATGTGGTCGGGGTGGCCGTAGCCGCCGTCGTCGTCGTAGGTGACGAGGACCTGGGGGCGTACCTCGAGGATGACCTCGACGAGGGACGCGGCGGCCTCGTCGACGTCGGCCCGCCAGAAACAGGCGGGGTCGTCGTTGTCGGGAAGGCCCATCATCCCGGAGTCGCCGTAGCGGCCGGCGCCGCCGAGCAGGCGGAAGTCGTCGACACCGAGTTCGGCCATGGCGGCGGCGAGTTCACGACGCCGGTGCTCCCCCAGGGCGGCACCGGTCAGATGCCGCAGCTCGGGCGGGATGACCTCGCCGAGTTCACCGAGGGTGCAGGTGACCAGGGTCACGCGGGCACCCTCGGCCGTGTACCTGGCCATGGTCGCGCCGTTGTTGATCGACTCGTCGTCCGGGTGCGCGTGCACCAGCAGCAGACGCCGGGCGGCGCGAGCTGGGGGTTCTCCCGGCCGGAGGTTGGGGGAGGGGAGTTCCGTCATGGGCCAACCCTACGAGGCGACGCCCGTCCCCCGGTCATCCACCCGCCCGTCACCCCTCGTCGTCGGGTCCGTGGGTGAAGATCGCTTCGGCGGACGACGCGGTGACGGCTCGGGTGAGCCAGTCCCGCAGGACATCGGGGTCGTCACAGCCGGTGATGCGTTCGCGGATCTCGTCGGAGATGTCGAAGCCGCGTGCCTCGAGGACGAGCACGATGTCCTCGGCGCCTCGCTGGGCCCGGCCCTCATCACGAAACTCTTCGAAGATGTACGACTTGTACGGGGAAAGGTCCACAGCCACCAGGTTCCTCCAGAGTTCCGCGGCCCGACGGTTGCTACCGAGGCCTTGAGCGATGAATTCGATGATGGGGACGACGACCGTCGCAGGAGCATCGCGCAGTGCGGTGGACAGCGTTTTCAGTATCCCACCGACGGCCGGTGCTTTCGCGTGAGTGATGGCTGAGAGCGCGGCCAACGCCAGGTCGGCGCGAGCTTCGTCCGGGTCGGTGATCAAGGGCATGTTGTGCGGACCGACCACGAGCGGACGCAGGGTGAGGGAAGGCCACTGCTCTGGTCCGAGGACCATCGGCCGCGCGGCCCACTCTGCCGTCGTCCGGTCCTGGCAGACGACCAGCAGCAAAGGCGGGATCTTGTACTTCGTGTACAAGAAGGACAGGTAGTAGGCCCAGCTGGCGGGCTTGTCCGGGTCCTTCGCGCTCTGTGCCTCGACAGCCAGCAAGAACGACTCCTCACCGTCGAAACGCAGCAGCGTGTCGACACGACGTTCCACAGGCTGGATCTCGGTGAGATCGGTCGGCAGAACCGTCACGCGCTTGGGTGGGACGAACGGGAGGCCGAGCACCTTGGAGACGCCGGTGAACAGGCCGGGGTACTCCTGGAAGATGCGGTGCATCGCCTCGTGGGACGAGTTGACCATGCGTTTTCCTTGCTTGTGGGGTCTTAGAGAGCCGCCGCCGACCGCTCCCGGCAGTCGCGGCAGCGTGTGCCCGGCTCGGGTGAGCGGATGCCGCGGTCGCAGCCGTCGCAGTTCCGCATCCGGTGCGGGGCGGGCGACGGTGGGGCCGCGGGCGCACGGAACGGTGGCGGCGGTGGCAGCAGGGCTGTGAGCCGGTGGGCCAGAAGGGCGGCGGGACGGCGGACGCCTTCGGGCGGAAGGTCGGCCGCGAGGGCCTGGCGGACGGCGTCGGGGGAGACGTCCCGCTCCAGCCAGGCGGCGACGCCGGGAGCGAGATGGGCCATGTCGCAGGCGGAGAGGAGGAGGCGGGGGTCGTGACGGCGCAGGCCGGCGAGGAGGTCGGTGGCGGCCTGGAGGAGAGCGGGGGCGGGGTAGCCGGGGTGCGGGACGGCCGGGAGTGGCTTGCGGGGCGTGCGCTTCTTCGGCTTGGCGGGAGTCGCGGGGACGTGAGCGTGATCGGCGGTTGCTGCTGCCGGGTGGCGGTCGTGGCGGCCGGGCTGGTTGCAGGAGACCGTGCGGGTGACGATCCGGCCGCCGGGGATACGGGAGCGTTCGCGGCGCAGGTAGCCGTGGGACTCCAGTTCGCGCAGGGCGGCGGCGATCCGGGTGGCGCCCTCGGGGAAGCGGGCGGTGAGGGACTTGATGTCGACGCGCGCACCCTTGGGCAGCGACTGGATGTGCACGCCCAGCCCGATCGCCAGGAGCGACAGCTCCCGGTGCTGGGCGAGGTGGTTGCCGATCACCGTGAAGCGGGTGATGTGACGGGCGTTGTCGTGGGTGAGTCCGCCCGCGCGGGGGTGGTTTTTGCCCGCGTTACGGGACTCGGCGCATGGGGGCGCGCTAGGGTTTTGGGTGTCCATCGGGAAGCTCTCTTCTTCCTCGGTGGTCAGGCCCTCGCACTGGGATTGCCGTCCCGGCGGGGGCCGTCGCATGTCTGGGGTTGTGGTGTTGCGTCGGGTCCCGCGTCGGGGTCCCTGCGTTGCGCTGACCGTAAGGCAGGCAACCCGTCACGAATCCAGCCGAGTTGGGCATATTCACTCGCGGGAGTGAGTTTGCTCGACGGGCGGGAGGGGTGGGGCTTGGTCGGGTTCTTTCTCCGCCGTCGTGGTCCTTTGGAATGAGCGCCACTTGCCCCGAAGCCTGAGAATCCGGGTTCCGGTGACGGACGCGCGTCGTCTCCTCCGGGTCTTCCGCCCGCCGGTCAGGAGCCGTGGCGGCCCTGAACGTCATCCGGCGGAAGTACGACCTCGGCCCAGACCGTCTTGCGCGGGCGCAGCTCCGGGGCCCAGCCCCAGCGGTCGGCGAGCGCCTCGACCAGGAGCAGTCCACGGCCGGACTCGGATTCGGCGTCCGGGCCCGGACGCCCTGGACGGGGAGGCCGGTCCCCCGCTGTGTCGGTCACTTCGATCCGCAGCGTGTTCGCGATGACGTAGAGCGTGAGTCTGAAGTCCCGGCCCGGTACGCGCCCGTGGGTCACCGCGTTCGCCGCGAGTTCGGCGACGATCTGGCCGGCCGGGTCCACCGGCTTTCCCCAGGAGCGCAGTTGCTCGGCGGTCAGCAGACGGGCGAGGCGTGCTCCGCGAGGCGTGGGGGACAACCGCACGCTGAAGTTGCGGAAGTGCTGGCCGGGACGGGTCCCGGCGGAGACGGATTCCTGGATCACGTCACTCAGAGTGGCCACTCCCGCTTACCGTGAACAGTGATGGAGCCGTTGCGTACGGTGACTGTCCGGGCGTTGTCCGGTCGTGTCCGGACTGTCGGTCCGGGTGACGGAGGGGTGCGGAATGACGCAGGTGAACGGCAAGCCGGTCCAGCTCAAGGAGGAGGCGGACGAGCCGGGTTGGGAGGTGGACCCGGACGACGACTGGGGCATCGCCGTCGTGGAGACGGTGGGGCGACAGCTGAAGCTGCGGCGAGAGGCCGTGGGGATGCGCGCGGCCGACTTCGGATTGGCGGTCGGGTACGGCGAGGACCTCGTCTACAAGATCGAGAGCGGCAAGCGGATCCCCCGCCCCGAGTACCTGGACAAGGCCGACAAGGTGTTGGGGGCGGGCGGGTTGCTCTCGGCGATGAAGGAGGACGTGAAGAAGGTCCGGTATCCGAAGAAGGTGCGGGATCTGGCGGCGATGGAAGCAAGGGCGGTCGAGATCGGGGTGTACGAGTGCAACAACATTCATGGGCTGTTGCAGACTCCCGAGCATGCGCGCGCCTTGCTGGAATCTTGGCAGCCCGCCTACACGCCGGAAGATGTGGAACGGCTGGTTGCGGCTCGCATGGCACGGCAATCCGTCTTCGAGCGGTCACCTGCGCCCGCACTGGGCTTCGTCCTGGAAGAGTCGACGCTGCGCCGCAACGTTGGGGGCACAATGGTGAGGCGACAGCAGTTCGAACGCCTGCTACAGGTGGGGCGGTTGAACAACGTGACGCTTCAGGTGATGCCGATGGACAGCGGGGCACACCCTGGCCTCAGCGGCAGGATCGAGCTGCTGAAGTTCGAGGACGGCACAGGAGTAGGCCGTTCCGACGGGGCGTTCAGTGGCCGTCCGACAACCGACCTGAGGCAGCTCCGCATCCTTGAGCTGCGGTACGGCACCATCCGGGCGCAGGCTCTCCGCCCAGGGGAGTCGCTGACCCTCATCGAGAAACTGCTGGGAGAGACATGATCCGCAAGCACGCCGCCGGGGGCCTATCCGAACCGGCGTGGTTCAAGAGCAGCTACAGCAGCGGGCCCGACGGTGAGTCCTGCGTGGAGATCGCCATCACCACCGCCACCATCCACGTCCGCGACTCCAAGCACACCGCCGGCCCCCGCCTCCGGCTCTCACCGGAAGCTTGGGCCGACTTCGTGCCGTACGCGTCCGAAGGCTGACGGTCTACTCGACCCCGGCCTCCGGTACGTCGACCTCTCCGCCCAGGGAGCGGGCGTGGGCGTGGCCGTGAGGCCGACCTGATGGGCGTCGAAGTACTCCACCACATCGCGCCAGAGTCCGGAGAAGGCAGCCGGTAGCCGGCTCCGGACGGCCGCCCGCCGGAGCCCTGTGTCGGCACGCGTCAGAACTTGATGCTGCCGATCATGCTCGCCACGCTCGTCGTCAGGTCGCTGATCGTGGGCGCGATCGTCGAGGAGGCCAGATAGAAGCCGAGCAGGATGCAGACGACCGCGTGACCGCCTTTCAGCCCCGACTTCTTGACCAGCAAGAAGACGATGATCGCCAGCAGCACCACCGCCGAAATCGAGAGTGCCACGGCGGTTCACCTCCAAGGACCCGGGAACGTGGGGGCAAAAGCAGAACAAGGGAACTTGTAAATCCATACATCAGCCAGCAGGTTCATACCCACACAGCGCTAGTGATCATAACTATGTGTGGGTGCGCATCTCGCGGCGCACAGCCGCACAAGGGGGTCGCATGGCCAATATGGTCGGAGGATGACGACCGAGTCCGACTCCTTCCCCCGCAGGCACGCCCGCACCCAGCGTTTCACCCTCGGCGCGCCGCGTTCGTTCACGGTGGCCCCCGACAGTTCCCGGGTCGTGTTCCTGCGCTCCGGCTCCGGCACGGACCGCGCGGGTGCGCTGTGGGTCCTCGACCCGGCGGACGGCACGGAGCGCCCGGCAGCCGACCCGCGCACCCTCCTCGGCGGCACCTCGGAGGACCTCTCGCCGGCGGAGCGCGCCCGCCGCGAGCGCAGCCGTGAGGGCGGCGCCGGGATCGTCGGCTACGCCACCGACGACGCCGTCGAGCTGGCGTCTTTCGCCTTGTCAGGGCGGCTTTTCACGGCGGAGCTGCGGGCCGGTACGGCGACCGAACTCGCGGTCCCCGGGCCGGTGATCGACCCCCGTCCGTCCCCCGACGGGCGGCTCGTCGCGTACGTCGTCGGGGGCACCCTGCGGGTGGTGGGAGCCGAGGGCGACGACGACCGGGCACTGGCGGAGCCGGAATCGGACACGGTTTCCTATGGATTGGCCGAGTTCATCGCGGCCGAGGAGATGGGTCGCTCGCGGGGGTTCTGGTGGTCTCCCGAGTCGGACCGACTGCTGGTCACACGGGTGGACGACACGCCGGTGGAGCGGTGGTGGATCTCCGATCCGGCCCAGCCGAAACGTGACCCACAACACGTGCCGTATCCGGCTGCCGGGACGCCCAACGCGGAGGTCCGGCTGTTCGTGTTCGGGCTCGACGGAGTGCGCACGGAGGTCGTCTGGGACCGGGCGCGCTACCCGTATCTGGCGCGAGTGCACTGGTCAGGGGCGGGAGCGCCGCTGCTGCTCGTACAGGCGCGCGACCAGCGCAGTCAGCTGTTCCTCGCGGTGGACACCGACTCCGGCACGACCCGGATGGTGCACGCCGACGAAGATCCGATTTGGCTTGATCTTTTCCCCGGCGTGCCGTGCTGGAGCCCGTCGGGACAGTTGGTCAGGATCGCCGACGAGGGCGGCGCCCGGGTCCTGGCCGTCGGGGAACGCCCGCTGACGGGCGCCCAGTTGCACGTACGTGCGGTACTGGACGTCACGTCCGACGACGTGCTGGTCGCCGCCTCGGCCGGGGCGGACGCGGCCGCACCGGAAACCGGTGAGGTGCACGTCTACCGCGTCAACGAACTCGGCGTCGAGCGCCTCTCCCAGGAGCCCGGGGTGCACTCGGCGGTGCGCTCGGGGGACGTGACCGTCCTGGTGTCGGCGGTGCTCGACCGGCCGGGCAGCGTGGCGCGGGTACTGCGGGACGGGAAGCTCGTGGCGACTGTCCGGTCGTACGCCGAAGATCCCGGTCTGTCCCCCCGCGTACTCCTCACCGAAGGGGGCGCACGACGAATCCCGTGCGCCGTGCTTATGCCTACGGACTACCCCGGTGACACCCCCCTGCCCGTACTCATGGATCCCTACGGCGGCCCGCACGGGCCCCGGGTCCTCGCCGCGCACAACGCGCATCTGACCTCGCAGTGGTTCGCCGACCAGGGTTTCGCGGTGGTCGTCGCCGACGGGCGGGGCACCCCGGGCCGCTCCCCCGGCTGGGAGAAGGCGATCCACCACGACCTCACGGTCAGCCTCGACGACCAGGTCGAGGCGCTGGAGGAGCTGGCGAAGAGCCATCCCCTCGACCTCTCCCGGGTGGCGATCCGCGGCTGGTCCTACGGCGGTTGGCTCGCGGCCCTCGCGGTGCTGCGCCGCCCCGACGTCTTCCACGCCGGCATCGCGGGCGCCCCGGTGACCGACTGGCGGCTCTACGACACCCACTACACCGAGCGGTACCTCGGCGACCCGGCCACGACCCCGGAGGCGTACGCGAAGAGCTCGCTCGTCACCGACGAGGGGCTCTCCTCGCCCGCCGAACCCCACCGCCCGCTGATGATCGTCCATGGCCTGGCCGACGACAACGTGGTCGTCGCCCACGCCCTGCGGCTCTCCTCGGCCCTGCTGGCCGCCGGGCGCCCGCACGAGGTGCTGCCCCTGTCGGGCGTGACCCACATGACCCCCCAGGAACAGGTCGCGGAGAACCTGCTGCTGCTCCAGGTGGACTTCCTGAAGCGTTCGCTGGGGCCGGCGTAGTGCCGTAGGGGCAAAAAACGGGCCGGGAGACATGGCGCTCCCGGCCCGTTTACGGCACCCGCACGGCCGTACGCTGTTCAGAGTGGCCCGTCCGTATATCGGAATCGGGTCGGTCAAGTTGCCTGTGTGTTAACGCGGTTGATGCGTGTTTGGGTATCTATGGCGCCCCGTCACCGTGATCGTCCTGCGACTTTCCCGGTGGCTCCTCCGGCGGGACCACCTGCTTCTCCTCCGCGAAGTGACACGCCGAGGCGTGTGCCGCCGGGCCGGTCGCGAGCCGGAACTCCGCCGGGACCGCCAGCGCCGGCACCTCCAGCTCGCACCGCTGTTGCGCCTTCCAGCAGCGGGTGCGGAAGCGGCAGCCGGAGGGGATGTTCGTCGGGGACGGGACGTCGCCCGCCAGGATGATCCGCTCCCGGTGCTCCCGCGCCTCCGGGTCCGGTACGGGGACCGCGGAGAGCAGGGCCTGGGTGTAGGGGTGCGTCGGGTGGTCGTAGATCTCGGCGTCGCGACCGATCTCCACGATCCGGCCGAGGTACATCACCCCGACCCGGTCCGAGATGTGGCGGACGATCGAGAGGTCGTGGGCGATGAAGAGGTAGGAGAGGTCGAACTCGCTCTGGAGCCGGTCCAGCAGGTTGATCACCTGCGCCTGGACCGACACGTCCAGCGCGGACACCGGCTCGTCGGCGACGATCACCTCCGGGCGCAGGGCCAGCCCCCGCGCGATGCCGATGCGCTGCCGCTGGCCGCCGGAGAACTGGTGCGGGTAGCGGTTGATGTACTCGGGGTTGAGCCCGACTACGTCCAGCAGATCCTGGACCTTCTTCCGCCGGTCGCCCTTGGGCGCCACCTCGGGGTGGATCTCGTACGGCTCCCCGATGATGTCGCCGACGGTCATGCGCGGGTTGAGCGAGGTGTACGGGTCCTGGAAGACCATCTGGATGTTGCGCCGGACCGCCCGCAGCGCCTTGCCCGACAGGCCGGTGACGTCCTCGCCCTTGTAGCGGATCTCCCCCGCCGTCGGCTTCTCCAGGTTGACCAGCATCTTGGCGACCGTGGACTTGCCGCAGCCGGACTCCCCGACGATGCCCAGGGTCTCGCCGCGGTGGAGGGTGAAGTCGACGCCGTCGACGGCCTTGACCGCGCCGATCTGCTTCCTGAACAGGATGCCCCGGGTGAGCGGATAGTGCTTGACCAGCCCGCTCACTTCGAGGATCGGCTCGGCCGATGCGGAACTAGCCATGCAGGCACTCCCTCCAGAAGTGGCACGCGCTCGTGCGGTCCGCGTCGGACCCGCCCGCCTCGTCGACCTCGTCGACCGCGTACAGCGGGGGTACGTCCGTACGGCACACGTCCTGGGCCATCGGGCAGCGCGGGTTGAAGGCGCAGCCGGGCGGGATGTGCATGAGGTTGGGCGGCAGGCCCTTGATGGCGTAGAGCTCCTGGCCCTTCTGGTCCAGGCGCGGGATGGAGTCGAGCAGGCCGCGGGTGTAGGGGTGGGCCGGGGCCTTGTAGATGTCGTGGACCGGGGCCGACTCGACGATCCGGCCCGCGTACATCACCGCGATCCGGTCGGCCACGTCCGCGACCACGCCCAGGTCGTGGGTGATGAGGATCAGGCCCATGTGGAACTCGCGCTGGAGCTCCGCGAGCAGGTCCATGACCTGGGCCTGGACGGTGACGTCGAGGGCGGTGGTGGGCTCGTCGGCGATGATGAGCGCCGGTTCCAGGGCCATCGCCATCGCGATCATGATGCGCTGGCGCATACCGCCGGAGAACTGGTGCGGGTAGTCCCTGACCCGTTCCCGGGCGCCCGGGATGCGGACGCGGTCCATCAGCTCCACGGCCTTGGCCCGCGCGTCCTTCCTGGACATCCCCCGGTGCACGACGAACATCTCGCCGAGCTGGTCGCCCACCGAGAGCACGGGGTTCAGGGACGACAGGGCGTCCTGGAAGATCATCGCCATCTCGGCGCCGCGGACCTTCCGGCGCTCCTCCTCCTTGAGGTGCAGCAGGTCCTTGCCGCGGAAGAGGATCTCGCCGCCGGTGATCCGGCCGGGCGGCATGTCGAGGATGCCCATGATCGCCTGGGCGGTGACGGACTTGCCGGAGCCGGACTCGCCGAGCACGGCGAGCGTCTCGCCCGCGTCCACGCCGTAGCTGACGCCGTTGACGGCCCTGGCGATCCCGTCCCGGGTGCGGAACTCCACGTGCAGGTCGCGTACTTCGAGCAGCATCCGGCCGTCACCTCAGCTTCGGGTCGAGGGCGTCGCGCACCGCGTCGCCGAGCATGATGAACGCCAGGACCGTGAGGGCCAGGGCGCCCGAGGGCCACAGCAGGGCGTGCGGGGCGTTGCGGATGTAGGGCGAGGCGGCGGAGATGTCGATGCCCCAGGAGACGGTCGGCGGCTTCAGTCCGACGCCGAGGTAGGACAGGGTCGCCTCGAGCGCGATGAAGGTGCCGAGCGCGATGGTCGCCACGACGATCACCGGGGCGACCGCGTTCGGCGCGATGTGCCGCAGCAGAAGCCGGGAGTGGGAGGCGCCCAGGGCTCGGGCGGCCTGGACATAGTCGTTCTGTTTGGCGGTGATCACCGAGCCGCGGGCGATCCGGGAGATCTGGGGCCAGCCGAGCAGCACCATGAACCCGATGACCGGCCAGACCGTATTGCTGGTCACCACGGAGAGGAGGACCAGGCCGCCGAGGACGACCGGGATGGCGAAGAAGATGTCGGTGATCCGGGACAGGATCGAGTCCCCCGCCCCGCCGAAGAACCCGGCAAGCCCGCCCAGCACGCTGCCGAACAGCGCGACGCCGAGCGTGGCCAGGACACCGACCGTGACGGACGTACGGGCGCCGTAGACCACGCGCGTGTAGACGTCGCAGCCCTGGCCGTCGAAGCCGAAGGGATGGCCGGGCTGGGAGCCCTCCTGGGCCTTGGAGAGGGTGCACTTGAGGGGGCTCATCCAGGTGATGGCCCCGGGCCACAGGGAGATGAAGACCAGGAAGACGATGACCAGGCCGGAGATGATGAAGACCGGGTTGCGACGCAGGTCCCGCCAGGCGTCGGACCAGAGGGAACGGGCCTTCTCGGACGGCTCGGTGGCCTGCGGCCCGCCGGGTGTCTTCTCGAGGGTCTCCCCCTCCGCGGTGGCCAGGTCCATCGCGCCGCCCATGCCGGTGTCGGCGATGGCGCCCTCCTCCGGAGTACGGCCCGCGCCCGGCAGGTGCTGCTCCGGCGGCGTCGGCTCAGGCATAGCGGATCCTCGGGTCGAGTACGGCGTACAGGAGGTCGACGAGCAGGTTGGCCACCAGGAAGACCAGCACGAGGACGGTCACGAAGCCGACGACGGTCTGGGTGTTCTGGCGGAGGATCCCCTGGTAGAGCTGGAAGCCGACGCCGTGGATGTTGAAGATGCGCTCGGTGACGATCGCGCCGCCCATCAGGGCGCCGATGTCGGTGCCGATGAAGGTGACCACCGGGATGAGGGAGTTGCGCAGCAGGTGCCGGGTGACGACCCGGCGGCGGGGCAGCCCCTTGGCGACGGCCGTCCGGACGTAGTCGGACCGTCTGTTCTCCGCGATGGAGGTGCGGGTCAGTCGGGTGACGTACGCCAGGGAGACGGAGGCGAGCACCAGGCCCGGCACGATCAGCTCACCGAAGGTGGCCTCCGAGGAGACCGACGGTTTGATCCAGCCCCATTCGACGCCGAGCAGCAGTTGGAGCAGCAGGCCGGTGACGAAGGTGGGGACGGAGATCACGACGAGGGTGAGGAGCAGGACCCCGCTGTCGACGGGGCGGCCCCGGTGCAGGCCCGTGATGACACCCAGGGTGATGCCGATGACGATCTCGAAGATGATCGCGACGATCGTCAGCCGGATGGTGACCGGGAAGGCCGTCGCCATCAGCTCGGTGACCGGCTGGCCGTTGAACGCCGTACCGAAGTCTCCGGTGAAGACGTTCCCCATGTAGGTCAGGTACTGCTGCCAGACCGGCTTGTCGAGACCGAACTCCTTCTTCAGCTGGGCGGCGGTGGCCGGGTCGCACTCCCGGTCACCGCACAGGCCCGCGATGGGGTCGCCCATCACGTTCACCATCAAAAAGATCAACAGCGTGGCGCCGATGAACACCGGGATCATCTGGAGCAGACGCCGGATCACATACCGGCCCATGGCGGGTCAGCTGACCTTGATCTCGTTGTAGACCGGGACGGAGAACGGGTTGAGCTTGACGTTCGAGAGCCGCTCCGAGTAGCCGGCGCTGCCGTTCTGGTACCAGAGCGGGATGGCGGCCATGTTGTCGCGGACGACCTCTTCGGCCTGCTGGAAGGTCTCCACGGCCTTGGCGGTGTCGGTCTCGGCGTTGGCCTGGTCGACGAGCTTGTCGAAGTCCTTGTTGGACCACTTGCCGTCGTTGGAGGAGGCGTTCGTGTAGTAGAGCGGCTGGAGGAAGTTCTGGATGAGGGGGTAGTCCATCTGCCACCCCGCCCGGAAGGGTCCGGCCATCTTCCGGTCGCCGATCTGGGTGCGGAAGTCCGCGAAGGTGCCGACCGGGTTGCCGACGCAGGCCTTGTCGTTGTCGAGGGCGTTGTTGATCGAGTTGCAGACCGCGTCGACCCACTGTTTGTGGGATCCGGTGTCCGCGTTGTATGTGATCTTGACCTGGCCGCCGGGGAGGCCGCCGCCCTCCTGGATGAGCTTCTTCGCCGCGGCGGGGTCGTACTCGCAGGCGTCCCCGCACAGGCCTTCCTTGAAGCCGCCCTCCTCGCCGAGCACCGGGGAGGTCCAGTCGGTGGCGGGGGTGCGGGTGTTCTGGAAGATCGTCTCGGTGATCTGTTTGCGGTCGATCGCGCGGGAGAGGCCGGTACGGACCTTGTCCGAGCCGGTGGTGTTCCACTTCTTGTCGTAGAAGGGGAAGGCCAGGGTCTGGATGATGCCGGCGGGGGTGTTCAGGTAGCGGTCGCCGAGGTCGTTCTTGACGTTCTTGAGCTGGGCCGCGGGCACGTCGTCGACGAGGTCGAGGTTGCCGGCCAGCAGATCGGTGTAGGCGGTGTTGTTGTCGGTGTAGACCTTCAGGGTCACGCCGCCGTTCTCCGCCTTGTCGTCGCCGGGGTAGCCGTCCCACTTCTTCAGGGCCATCTGGGAGCCCTTGGTGTAGGAGTCGATCGTGTACGGCCCGTTTCCGATCGGTTTCTTCAGCCAGTTCGCGTGGTCGGTGAAGAAGGCCTGCGGCAGCGGGGCGTAGGCGGGGTAGCCCAGGGTGTCGGGGAAGGTGGAGAACTTCTGCTTGAGCTTGACGGTGAAGGTCCTGTCGTTGACGACCTTGAGTCCGGAGAGGACGTCGGTGGTCTGCGAGCCACTGGCGGGGTGGGCCGCGGCGTAGCCCTCGATGTACTCGAAGAAGTAGGCGTTCTTCTGGTTGTTCTTCAGACTCGCGGCGTAGTTCCAAGCGGTGACGAAGGATTTCGACGTCACTTTTTCGCCATTGCTGAACGTCCAGCCGTCCTTGACGGTGATGGTGAAGTTCTGGGAGTCCGTGGTCTCGATCTTCTCGGCCAGCATGTCCTCGGCCGCGCCGGTCTCCGGGTTGTACTTCTTCAGGCTGCGGAAGATCATGTCCAGGACCTTGCCGCCCTGCACCTCGTTGGTATTGGCGGGCTCCAGCGGGTTCTGCGGGTCTCCCCAGGAGGAGCTGAGCACCGCGCCTCCGTCGCCGCCGCTGTCGCTCCCCCCGCCCCCGCACGCCGTCGCCGCGAGTGCTGCCGCCGCCGCGCATGCGGCCCACTTGGCGTGCGTGGCTCCACGCATGGATGCCTCCTCATTGACCGCGCTTTTACCTGAGCGCTGTGCCGTCAGCGCCGAAGCACTGATCCAGTACCAGTAAATATCAACTTAAAAGGTGCATTACGCACAGGGGCCGCGCCCGACGGGAGGCCATCGGGGGGCTGTTCGGGGGACGTCACAAGTGCGCCGCAGGCCGACAGCAGGATCCTGGCGGGGGGTCGAAAAGGATCTTCTTCGCAGGTCACAATGGATCTTCGGTGCGGTACGCAACGGATCTTCACCATCCGATGCCGAACCGTTGGATTGTGACCCCGAGATGTACGCATTCCGACACCCTGGCGTCCGAATATCGAACCCCTTGCCCGTTTCGCGTAGTTGGCCCGAATTCAGACACGGAACGATCACGGCGCGCTACACGCGTAGCTACGATGTGGTCAAGCCTGAGTAAAGAATGTAAAGACAAAGTCAAGGGAGCCCAGAATTTATTGACCTTGAACGAATTGCGTTGAAAAAGTCCGGCGTAGCCCGTAGGGAGAGCCCTGCGGGGTCCTTGACCCACAGGGCACGGAGCGTCATGACCCCCCCAACCCCTTCCCCGGCCACCACCCTCGAGGTGACCGACGGAGACAACGCGACACCGGCGAAGTCCTCCGCCCCCAAGGGCAACGAGAGCCGCTCACCGGGGCGGCTCGCCTGGAGCCGATTCAAGCGCGACCGTGCGGGCGTCATATCCGCCTATGTGGTGATCTTCTTCTTCGCCGTTTCGATCGGCGCGCCCCTCATCGCCAAGCTGTACGGAAAGGACCCGTACACCACCTATGGCATGAACATCCCGGGCCTGCTCAACGAGTTCAACTTCCCGATCAAGCCGAACGGCGGCATCAGCAGCGAATTCTGGTTCGGGGTCGAGCCGCAGCTCGGCCGCGACGTCCTGACCTTCCTGCTGTACGGCATGCGCAACTCGCTGCTCATCGCCACGGCCGCCACCCTCATGACGACCCTGCTCGGCGTCGTCATCGGCATCACGGCCGGTTATCTCGGCGGCAAGACGGACTACCTGGTCGGCCGGGTCATCGACATCCTGCTGGCCTTCCCGCAGACGCTGTTCTTCATCGCGTTCTGGCCGGTCGTCCTGGCCATCTTCGTCGCCCCGGACGAGAACACCCCGATCTGGCTGACGGTCACCAGTCTCATCCTCGTGATGACGGCCTTCGGCTGGGCCTCCATCGCCCGACTGCTGCGCGGCGAGGTGCTCGCTCTGCGCGAGCGGGAGTTCGTAGAGGCGGCCAAGGTCACCGGTGCCTCGCCGGCCCGGATCATCTTCAAGGAACTGCTGCCCAACCTGTGGACGCCGATCCTCATCCAGTCGACGCTCCTGCTGCCCGCCTACGTCACGGCGGAAGCGGGTCTCGCGTTCCTCGGTGTCGGCCTCTCGGACCCCACTCCGGACTGGGGTGTGATGCTCCAGTTCGGTGCCAAGTACTACCAGGACGACATCACCTTCATGCTCTTCCCGGGCCTGTCGATGGTGATCTTCGTCGTGGCCTTCAACCTGCTCGGCGACTCGGTCCGCGACGCTCTGGACCCGAAGACCAAGCGCTGAACCACCCCACTCCACCTGGGCGACGGGGCCCGGGCGGAGCGCATCACGTACCTTCGTCACTCCACTAGAAATCGGGTCAGCCATGTCTCTTTCCCGCAGAAACTTCGTCATAGCAACGACTGTCGCCGCCGCGGGGTCGACGCTCCTCTCGGCGTGCAGCAGCGGCGATGCGGGAGGCGGCAGCTCCACCCCGAGCGGCGGCGCCACCGAGTACACCGGCGCCACGGTCACCGTGGGCACCAAGGCCGACTCGACCGGTCCCGCTCCCGAGATCGCGGGCGCCAAGAAGGGCGGGACGATCTACGGCATCGCCCCGGACGACTTCTCGCACCTCGACCCGCAGCGCATTTACTACGCGTACAACTCGACCGCCGCCCTGCTGCTGCATCGCTGCCTCACCGGTTACAAGATCGACTCCAGCGGCCACCAGAAGCTGGTCGGCGACCTGGCCGAGGACACCGGCACGATGTCCAACGGCGGCAAGACCTGGACCTTCACGCTGAAGGAGGGTCTGAAGTGGCAGGACGGCACTGAGCTGACCGTCGACGACGTGCGTCACGGCATCGAGCGCCTGTGGGCCACGTTCATCATCGAGTCCGCCAGCTACGTCCAAATCGCCATCACCGGCAAGGGCGGCAAGTGGCGTGACGCGTACGAGGGCCCGTACAAGGGCAAGCACCTCACCGAGATCGTGACCGACAAGGCCAAGCGGACCGTCACTTTCAACCTGGCCGAGGCCCGCCCCGACTTCAACTTCACGCTGGCCATGCACTCGTACGCCGCGGTGTCCCCGAAGCTGGACACCAAGGAGAAGTACGACAAGATGCCGGCCGCCTGCGGCCCGTACATGGTCAAGAGCCACGTCACCGACAAGTCGATGACGCTGACCCGCAACAAGTTCTGGGACCCGAAGACCGACTCGATCCGCAACAACTACCCGGACGGCTTCGAGTTCACCTTCGGCATCGAGACCCTGGACGGCGTGGACCGCCTGATCGCCTCCCAGGGCAACGACGCCTACGCGGTCTCCATCTACAAGGGAGTACCCGCCGAGCGCATCCAGAAGGTCCTCACCGACCCGGAGATCAAGAAGCGCACCTTCAACGGTCTGCTCACCGGCACGTACTACTACGCGATCAACACCAAGCGCGTCACCGACCTCAAGGTCCGTCAGGCTCTCAACCACGCCTGGCCGCTCCAGCAGATCCGTCAGATCTACGGCGGCCCGTCCTCCGGCGACTTCGCGACCACGATCCTCAGCCCCGACATCCTCGGCCGCGAGAAGTTCGACGTCTACGGCAAGCTGAAGACGCCGCAGGGCGACCCGGCCGCCGCGAAGAAGCTGCTGAAGGAAGCCGGCAAGGAGGGCATGAAGATCGTCTACGCCTTCCCCCAGGACCCGACGTACAACAAGACCAAGGTCGTCATCGAGAACGCGCTGAAGGCGGCGGGCTTCACCCCCGTCATCAAGCCGGTCGACTCGACGACGTACTACGACCAGATCGCGAAGGTCGACAACAGCTTCGACGTGATGTGGTACGGCTGGTCCCCGGACTGGCCGACCGCCTACACGATGATGCAGCCGCTGTTCGACAGCGCCAGCGTCGGCGACGGTCTGTACAACGTCTCGCAGACGAAGGTCCCCTTCATCGACCAGGCGATCCAGACGAACATGGTCATCACCGACCAGAAGAAGGCGGGCGCCGCCTGGGCCGCGCTCGACAAGAAGATCATGACGGAGGTCGCGCCGATCATCCCCGAGATGTACCAGCGCCGTTACTACGTCTACGGCAACAAGGTCGGCGGGGCCCAGTTCGACCCGAACTTCTCCGCCACCCTGCTCTACAAGACGTTCGTGAAGGCCTGACGACCGGCCCTCGTGGCGGGGCGGCCTGTGGCCGCCCCGCCTCCTTCCCCCCTTCGGCATCCGTCAGGAAAACCCAACTGCCATGCTCCGCTTCCTTGTCCGACGAATCCTCGGCGCCGCGGTGATCTTGCTGATCATCAGCGCGATCGTGTTCGTCCTGTTCTACGCCGCCCCGCGCGACCCCGCCCGCATCGCCTGCGGCAAGGCGTGCACCCCCGAGACCCTGGAGCTGGTGCGGAAGAACCTGGGGATCGCCGATCCGTTGCCCGTGCAGTACTGGGACTGGCTCAAGGGCATCTTCGTCGGCCGTGAGTACACGTCCTTCGGCAACTGCCCCGCGCCGTGCCTGGGCTTCTCCTTCCAGAACCGTGAGCCGGTCCTCGGCACGATCATGGACCGCTTCCCGACCACCCTGTCGCTCTCCCTCGGCAGCTCGGTCATCTACCTGATCTTCGGCATCGGCGCGGGCATGCTGGCGGCCGTGAAGCAGGGCAAGGCCGTGGACAAGATCGCCAGCTCGGCCTCGCTGATCGCGTCCTCGATGCAGATCTACGTCGTGGGCGTGCTCGCCACCTACCTGCTGGTCGACCAGTGGAAGCTCCTGGACCGCGCCAGCTACACACCGTTCACGGACGACCCGGCCGCCTGGGCCAAGGGTCTGCTGGTTCCATGGATCGTCCTCTCGCTGATCTGGACGGCCAACTACACGCGTATGACGCGCTCCCAGATGGTGGAGGCGCTGAGCGAGGACTACGTCCGTACCGCCCGTGCGAAGGGCCTCTCTCGCCGGACGGTGTTCTTCCGCTTCGCCTGGCGCGGCGCGATGGGCCCGATCGTCACCATCTTCGGCCTGGACCTCGGCGTCCTGCTCGGCGGTGCGATCATCACCGAGTCCACCTTCAGCCTCCAGGGCCTCGGCATGCTCTCCGTCAAGGCGGTGAGCACCAACGACCTGCCCATCCTGCTCGGCGTCGTCCTTGTCGCCGCAGGCGCGATCGTCGTCTTCAACATCATCGTCGACGCTCTGTACGCCCTCATCGACCCGCGCGTGCGCCTCGCCTAGAGGAGAGAGAGAACCATGAGCACCCCCTTCCTCTCCATGCGCGACCTGCGTGTGCACTTCTCCACCGAAGACGGCGTCGTGAAGGCCGTCGACGGGCTCTCCTTCGACCTGGAGAAGGGCAAGACCCTCGGCATCGTGGGCGAGTCGGGCTCCGGCAAGTCCGTCACCAACATGGCGATCCTGGGCCTGCACGACCCGCGCAACACCGCCCTCGACGGCGAGATCACGCTCGACGGCAAGGAACTGATCACCGCCACCGAGCGCGAGCTGGAGCAGCTGCGCGGCAACAAGATGTCCATGATCTTCCAGGACGCGCTCGCCTCACTGTCGCCGTACCACACCATCGGTGCGCAGATCAGTGAGACGTACCGGAAGCACACGGGCGCCTCCAAGAAGGAGGCTCGGGCGCGATCCGTCGAGATGCTGCGCCGGGTGGGCATCCCCCAGCCGGACGTGCGCATCAATGACTACCCGCACCAGTTCTCCGGCGGTATGCGCCAGCGCGCGATGATCGCCATGGCGCTGGTCTGCGACCCGGAACTGCTGATCGCCGACGAGCCGACCACGGCCCTCGACGTGACCGTCCAGGCGCAGATCATGGACCTGCTGAAGGATCTCCAGCAGGAGTTCGGCACGGCCATCATCTTCATCACGCACGACCTGGGCGTCATCGCGGACATCGCGGACGATGTTCTCGTGATGTACGGCGGCCGGTGTGTGGAGCGAGGCACCAAGGAAGAGGTGCTGCGCAGCCCGCAGCACCCGTACACGCTGGGTCTGCTGGGCTCGATGCCGAGCCTGGACGGTCCGGTCGACGTCCCGCTCACTCCGATCCCCGGCTCGCCGCCCTCGCTGCTCAACCCGCCGACCGGCTGCCGCTTCCACCCCCGCTGCGCCTTCGCGGGGAAGGTGGAGGGCGGACTCTGCGCCACCGACCAGCCGACGCTGGAGATCGTGGACGGACGGGGATCGGCGTGCCACCTGACCCCGGAGCAGAAGCGCGAGTTCTTCGCCGACTTCGCCACGGCGCGGACCAACTGACGTACAAGAGACGGGACTTCACCACCATGAGCAGCACCACCCCCCTCCTGGACGTCAGCGGCCTGACCAAGCACTTCCCGATCAAGGGCGGCTTCCCGATCCGGCGTACGGTCGGTGCCGTGCAGGCCGTCGACGGGCTGGACTTCCAGGTCGCCGAGGGCGAGAGCCTGGGCCTGGTCGGCGAGTCCGGCTGCGGCAAGTCGACGACGGGCCGGCTGATCACCCGGCTGCTGGAGCCGACCGGCGGCCGGATCTCCTACCGTGGCGAGGACATCACGCACGCGGGCCGTAAGCAGCTGGCCCCGATCCGCTCCGAGATCCAGATGATCTTCCAGGACCCCTACGCGTCGCTCAACCCGCGCCAGACGGTCGGCAAGATCATCTCCGGGCCGATGGAGATCAACGACATCCACCCGGCCGGCGGGCGCGAGGGGCGCGTGCGCGAGCTGCTGGAGATCGTCGGTCTCAACCCCGAGCACTACAACCGCTTCCCGCACGAGTTCTCCGGCGGTCAGCGCCAGCGCATCGGTGTCGCCCGGGCGCTGGCGCTCGAGCCGAAGCTGATCGTGGCCGACGAGCCGGTCTCCGCGCTCGACGTGTCCATCCAGGCGCAGGTCGTCAACCTGCTCCAGAAGGTCCAGCGGGACCTGGGCATCGCGTTCGTCTTCATCGCCCACGACCTGGCCGTCGTACGGCACTTCTCGCAGCGCGTGGCGGTCATGTACCTCGGCCGGATCGTCGAGATCGCCGACCGCGACGACCTGTACGGCAACCCGCGCCACCCCTACACCCGGGCGCTGCTGTCCGCCGTGCCCGAGGCCACCGTGCAGGACGAGGGGGTCCCGGGCCGTGAGCGCATCCGCCTCGTCGGTGACGTGCCCTCGCCCATCAACCCGCCCTCCGGCTGCCGCTTCCGCACCCGCTGCTGGAAGGCGACGGAGAAGTGCGCGACCGAGGCGCCGCCGCTGGTGCAGGTCGAGGGCAATAAGCCCGGCCACCTGACGGCGTGCCACTATCCCGAGACGACGGACGTCCCGGCCACCGTGCCGGCTCCCCGTCTCACCAAGGACCCCGAGGCGGCGGCCTGACACACCCCTTTTCGTCAGCCGCCCCCTTTCGGAGCGGACTTTCTCGGCCCATTGACCCGAGCCCATGAACGTCCGATCCAGGGGATCAAGGCAGCGTCCACCCGGGCGCTGTCGATCGACTCCGCCCCGCTGGATCTGATCCAGCGGGGCGGAGTGCTGCGAAGGGCGAAACGCGGGTCTTGGCGAGTGGCCTGCCCGTCAGCCAGGCGTCGAGGCGGACGAGGTTGATGGCGGTACCGGTGAAGCGTGGCTGCTGACGCCTGTGGCGAGGCATGGCAGCGGGATCTGCGTCTGGGCACGGGCCTCGCCGAGCATCGAGTAGATGCATCCGACGTTGGCCAACTCCAGCCATGGACGTATTTCCAGGCCAGACGTGAGCGGAACGCGCAGGCGGTCTTCCTGGCGGGCGCGAGTCGTCGCCTTCCACCGGTCGATCACTCAAGGTCTCGCCCCAGGAAGGGGAATACCGTTGTCTGTTCACGGGTGCTGGCCAGGGCGAGCAGCGCCGCGACAGAGCCGGTGGAGAGGTCGGTGGACAGCCGAAAGCGGCGGTCGCCGATGAAGTCGACGGAATCGTCCCGCAAGAAGACCGCATCCCAGCCGAGCGAGTGCACATGGGCATCGGTGGGCAGTCCGTGGTCTGCACGGGCGAGGACAGTCCCCGCCCTGCCTCCCCAGAGACCGAATCCGGTGGCTATCTGGTCCAGCGACCGCACCAACTTCTCGTGCGCATCTCGCAGTTCGTCGGCCCCGAACCGCACAGCAGCCCTGGCGACGACGGCCATTCCGCCCGTTCCGTCGAGTCCGGGCCCGATCCGCCTCGCCCGGTTCAGTATCTGCAGGTCACGGCTCAGCTCAGCGGCCGCCCAGGCCAGAGACGCCGGGTCACCAGTGGCACGGTGCAGATGCATATGAAGCAGGGCAGGCCCGGTACGACCGTGCAGGAGTCCTACGCGGCGAGCGTGGTGCGGACCTTGCTCCATTCGAGCGGCGAGGTCGACGGCGGCGTCTAGCCATTTTGCGTCACGGGTTACCTGATGATGGAAAAGAGCGGCCAGCGCCAGGCCTGAGCGGCCCGTGGCGAAGGAGTCGGTGACACCCTGCTCGTCAGCCCGAGCCAGGGCCCGCTCCAGCACATCCGTGGCCAGCTCATGTTCGCCGAGGGCATCGAGAGCGTGACTCAGGCCGGCGAGACCGCCGGTGAAGCCGGGCCCGTCACCGTCCTCGCCTGTCTTGACTCGGTCGACCAGCCACTGGACGTGGTCGGCGGGCACCGTGTGACCAGTGCGGGAAAGGGCCCACAGGGTGCCCGCGGCGCCGAAGGCGAAGGCGATGCCACCACCAGGATTCATGAACTGCATTGGATCACCCGGGTACAGCCGGTCCATGCGGTCTGTCGTGGCGGCCGCAACGACCGAACCGGCGATGCGCGCCTCCAGGTCGGAGTGTTCCGCTCGCTCGGGCCAGGTGACGGCGCACTCGTTCCGTGTCGGCAGGTTCTCGGGGCTGAGCCAGGCGAGGATCGAGTCGACGAACTCGGCAGGTACCTCGAAGTCGCGCACCATCTGGTCCACCAGCTGACGTACCTTGCGGGCGCCCCAGGGCACCGCTTGCGGGACCGGGATGAACAGGGCGAGCTTGAGAACGGCGAGCGCGTACCGATCAATGTCACATCCGGTCAGGTGCTCGGGTGCCCTGAAGCCGAGGCTGCCCAGGGTCTGCGGTTTGGCCTCGTCCGCGGGGGTCGCCGTCTCCAGGTCGATGAACCGGACCTGATCGCTGTCCGTGACGAGCACATTGGCGAGGCTCAAATCGCCGAACACGACACCACGTTCGTGCATGGCGTTCAGCCCGTCCTCGACTCTCCGCAGGACGTTCAGTGCCCAGGTACGGTACGCGCGGCAAGCTTCGGCGCTGCGGTCGCCGGTGGCGTATGGATGGCGAGTCGCCATCAATGGGGTCAGCGAGGCACCTTCGACGTACTCACGGGCCAGATAGTCGTGCTCGTGCCCGGTCACATAGGCAATGACCTCGGGGATGCACGGGAGGCCACGCAGCCGCTCCAATGCCCAGTGCTCGCGTTTCATGCGGGTGACCGCGTCCCCCCACTCCGCATCGACGCCGGCCCACGGGCGTGCCTCGCGCAGCAGTACGTCTCGTCCGGTACCGATCTCAGTCGCCCGGTAGATACCACCGCCATTGGAAAAGTGCAGGGCTGCACGGATCCGGAACGGGAAGTCTGCCAGGGTGCCCTGCTTGCGGGCCTCCAGCGCCTCGTGCAGGAACGCCGGGATCTCCAACCAGGAGGGTGGCCGGAACACCGGTCGGCGCTCGTCGGGTACAAGGCTGCCGTCGGGGCCGGTCATCGCCGGAACCATCACTCCGCGCACGTCGCGTGTCGACTTCCACACATAGGCCCCGTAGCGGACGTAGAGCGGCCCTTGCTTCCAGCGCAGATCGGTGAGGATGTAAGGGCCGGGGGTTCCTCCGACCAACTCCTCCATACCGTGCAGGAGTTGCTCGGTGTGCCGGTCGCCGTGCGGGTAGACGGTGATGAACTTGCCGCTGGCGGTACGCTCGCCGTTCTTCGAGTTGCGGCGCCTGAGCACAGCGGCGCTGCGTATGAACTTGAACATCACTCCGCGTTCGACCAGATACGGAACGACCGCTCCAAGCAGCTCGTGGGCCGTGTCAAGAGTGCCTGCGACATGGATCTTCCAGCCCTGCTCCGGACGCCCGGTGGGATCGGACGGACGACATACGGTCCAGTCCCGACCGCGCTCGATGCCCCACCCTTGGGGCAGGGAGACTTCGAAGTCGTCCTCCGCCTTCTCCGTGTCAGGCACATCATAGAAAATTTTGTCGGGCCGACAGAACTCGAGGAACCGGAAGTCGAGCATGGCGAGTGAACTCCTCCATTGTCAGAATCCTCCTCTTGTGGAATATAGGCCCACCCGAGCAAAGAGCACGCAAACCATTGCCAAAGATCCCCCTTGGTTATTGCGCGGATGCAGGCGGGGAAATTAACGTGGGGAATCGAACCATCCGTGCGCGAACAAACGGAAGGAAAGCAATGCGGGCAACCGGATCTGCTGTTCTCACAGAGCCTGTCGAGGCTCTCGTGGAACTCGATCACCAAGAGCTGATCATTCCTGTGGACTTCGACGAGGAGGACCTGGAGGCGTGGATGACCGAGGTCCCCACGCCCTGTTGCAGCGGCGGCGGCGGTACGTCGGTGATATGCAGCAGCGCGTGCCGAGGGCGTCCGGGCCCGACCTGAGCGTGTCTCGTTCGGTAGCGAGTGATTGATATCGCCGCGCGTGCGGGTGTCTCTGAGGAGCTGACGCTCCTCAGAGACACCCGCTATTTTTTTACTTATTTTCTCAGCGGCGGGCACCTTGCCACGTGCTCACCTCAGTAACCCGACCCGCATGCATCGTCAGGATCGTGTCGCCCTCGCGCAGAGTAGGCAATCTGTGCGCGACCACAATGAGCGTCTTGTCTTGGATTCTTTGCAGCAGACCCTCGAATACGGCCTCCGACGTGGCTCCATCGAGCCCGCTCGAGAATTCGTCGAAAACAAGAATGGGATAGTCCGCGAGCAAGGCGCGGGCAACCGCAATTCTCTGCCGCTCGCCACCCGAGACCTTGGCGCCACGATCACCCACGATCGTGTCCAATCCGTCCGGGAGACGTGCAAGCAGACGATCGAGTTCCACTGTGCGGAGCGCGGCGGTCATACGTTCGAGGGTGCAGGATGGGTCACCGAAGGCCAGGTTCTCCCGGATGGACAGATTGAAGAGGGTCGACTCCTGGGGAACGAGAGTTGCCACGGCTCTCACACTCTCAGCCGCGTGTCCGCTCGCCCAGTAGGCGGACACCGAGCCCGCCTGAGGAGTGATCAGTCCGGCCAGCAGAAGAGCCAGGGTGCTCTTGCCCGACCCGGACTCTCCGGTGACGAAGACACGACTACCGGCCGGCAGGGTGAGGTTGATCGAGTCCAGGGCCTTCCCGGTGCGTCCTGCGTAGCTGAACTCTGCGTCGATGACCCGGATGTCGGCCACCGGTGCCCGCTGCTTGGCTTCGGCAATGCTCGCCTGCTGCCTCGGCGATGAGTCCGGCAGGTCGATCAAGTGGAAGATACGCTCGAACAGTGCTCTGGAACTCTGCACATCCGCCGACAGCTGCATCAACTGCTGGATCGGCATGGAGATTTGAGCCTGAAGGGCAGTGATAACGATCACCGCGCCCAGCGATATGCCGTGCAAGACGGTGCCGGCGGCCCAGTAGGCCAGGATCGGCAGCACGGCCAGGGTCATAGAGATCGTCGCGAGCGCTGTCCGACCTGCCAGACGTTCTTGGATGGCGGTGTCAGCAGCTTCCCTCGACATGCCCTCGAAACGCTCGAGCTGCCAGTGTTCACGGCCCAATGTCCTCCCCAGAAGCACACCCGAGAGAGACAGATGCTCGCCGATGAAGTGGACCATGTCCGAGGCCTTGCCCTGTTGGGCGTGGGTGAGGCTGCGGCGCTTCTTGGCATACCGGTTGTTCAGGATGTTCAGGGCCACGGCCACCGAGAGTGACACCAGGGCAATGGGCCAGCTCAGGATGAACATGATGGCAGCGGATGTGACCAGCGCCGCCGCCGAAGCCACCATTCCCTGCGCGGCAAAGGTGACCACATTGCTGATGCCCTCGACATCGTTGGCAATGCGGGTCTGGACTCCGGAGACCGAGTGGGTCGAGAAGTGCTCCAAAGGCATACGTTGCGTGGCCCGGAAGATGTCCCCGCGCAGCCTGTGCACAAGTCCCTGACCGATCGTGTGATTGAGCCGTGCCGTCACCACCATGCAGAGCGATGTCAGCACCACAGCCAGCAGCATGACGGAGCAGAGGATGCTCAGCAGGCGGACGTCGTGCCGGGGAAGCGCCACGTCCACAACGCGCTTGAGCAGAACCGTGCTGGTCATGGTGAGCGCCACGGAGGAAAGGACAACGGAGAACGAGGCGATGAGCCTCCCCCGGTGAAGGGCCAACAATTTCAGCACACGTAGCCACAGAACGCGGCCGCTCTGACGAGCCATCACGCTTCCCGCAAACTCTGCGGCAGGGGCTGGAAGAAACCCGTCATAGACATCCTCAGATTCTCACCGGCACGGGTGCTCACGCTCCTGACCGCGTGGGGAGTGCCCGCCTTGATGACCACCAGTCGGTTGGGGACAGCCGTGACGTAATGCCCGAGGTCGGTGTTGACGCCCTGATAGCGCTCGACCGATGCCCTGCGGTCGCCCACATCTGTGGCTATCAGCAGTTCGGCACCCCAGGACGACTTCCAGTCGTCGTGCACGTACAAAACGTAGGAGCCGACTCTGTCCTTCGCATCATCGTGCCAGGAAAGGCCTGAACCCGCGGGGTAGAGGTAGGGCGTGCAGGTGAAGAAGTCCCATGCACTCCCTCTCAGGCCAATCCATGTGGCGAGGCTCTCCTCGGCTCCGAGGAGAGCCTCGACCACGGCATCCGCCGATTTTCCCGAGGGGTGGGAGGCGAAGCCCTTGGGCACCTTCGGATGATTGTAGTAAACCGTCTGACCGACCAGCGGGTCCCCTTCGACAAGACGGTAAAAATTTTTCGGCTGCCAGACGTTCTTCAGATAGACAAAACGCTCGTCTGCCATGCGATCCCGAACAGATCGTAGGATATCGATGCTGAGGAAATCATCGAACACCGCGTAGGTTTCTGTTTTGAAGCTCGGTGTCATTCATTCCTCCGTAGACGTGTCCGGGTAGCCTCGAATGAGGGATTCCAGGAGGTGTCGTGCTACTCGGTCGGTCAGGTGGAAAACATCGCTGTCGGTTCCCACGCGCGGCAAACCTGGCGTCAGAATGGGATTCGATGTGTCGGCACCGACTGCGTAAATGGTCCGACTCACCCGGTTGTCAGTGGTCACCAAACTTCCGTACCGCGTGACGGTGACCCTCTGAGGCCCGGGGGCACGAGGCGAGGAAGTGCGGTCGAATCCCCTCCAGGAGATTTCTCCACGCTGGACCAGATTCCTCAGTAGCGCGTCGCTCGTCTGTGTCACGGTGGGCATCGAATGACGCGCCTCTATCAGGTGATCGATGCCCACGGTGACTGGAACGGTTTCGCTCACACATTTCACCGTCCCCGCTTCGGGGGCATGGGCGACGCCGGACTCCTTGCCCAGGAATGTCACCACTCCACACCGGGAGAGGGCCTGCAACTCCAACTGCCTCGGCCACGGTGCACCCCCCGTCAGGATGGCCATCTTGGCCCATGCCCAATCCCATATACCTTTGTAAAAATCTGGGTTCGCCTCGAATCCACGCGAGCGCGAAGCTTCCTGAAGGGAGGCCGTGATGTACGCGAGAGCGGTGCGCAAGGCCAGATCGCGGCTGTGTTCCTTGGTCAGGGTGCGATTGGTAATCTGTGCGATATGCCGCCGCATCCACGTTTGCAGGGACTCCAGGGTGCTGAATGTCTCACCCTGGAGCGGGTCCATCATGCGGTCGAGGTCGATTCGCTCCTCCATTGGGAAGAGCGACGCGATCAGTTCCTCCTGAGCCGGCGAACCCGGTTCAAGGGACGGATACGTCTGCTGGAATCGATGCCAGGCGCTTGAGGAGCGCTCTGGGTCTGCGGAAAGGGTATCGGAGTAGTAGAAATACAGGAGTTCCGACGACATGCGCGCAGTCGCCTCTTTCAGAGCGACTGCCGTGTCACATCTCAGGGCCAGCTCGGAGAATATTTGGGGGGAGGTGAATCGAGGCACGGGACACATCACCAGACTGCCGGTCATCGGCCACCACCGGACGGGATGCGCCAGCACTCCCGTCCTCGAGATCGCAAAAATTCGGGGCTCGTTACCGGACGGTTCGTATGTCAGAGACCCGTTGGCTGCCCGGTGAAAAGTTCCGCCACGAACTGTCGTGAGGAGCTGTAGGTAGTCGAAGAATGTGAGACCCAGTCCGCGCAGGAGCACGCGATCTCCCGGCTTGATGTGCGCGGTCTTCGATAGCGAGGCTTGGCCGGGCGGCTCGTGGCTTCCCCCGTATGAGGACATGGTCCGCCGCAACTCCTGCTGTTCGGGAGTCGGTTCCGTCGCGGGTCTGCCTTGCGCGAGAATAACGCGATGACAGACGAGCGGAACCGGGTCATCCGCCAGTTTGACGGACTCGCCCTCCTGAAGTGAGTCGGATGCCGACGAAACTTCCACCGCCAGCTTCCCGTGTCGATGTATACGCACGTTACTGGGCGCGTTCTGTACCACGTGATCCAGGAACCATCCCATGTACTTGCCCATCACCGAACGGGATGCCCAGCGATAGGGAGAGAAGGCATCCACAAGACCGTTCAGCGTCTCGTCTGAACTCAGGACCTCGCCCGCCGAAGCCGCCCACTCCTGAAGCGTGGGACCTTTCCGAACAGGTCCCTCACAGCTTGAGGAATCATCCGTGAAAAGCGTCATCATGCCGGCATGCGAATTCATCCAGAGTTCGCTCGGTTGATCGACTGCCCAGGTGCGACTGCCTCGGTCGAGGCAGGGATCGATGAGATGTATGTGGATTTCCCGATCTTTTTTCGGCACATACTCAGGGATGTTGGCTACGAGACGCTCGAGCGTTGACAGACCGTAGAGGCCCACCCCGACCACGGCTACGACGTACGGGTGACCACGGACCGCCACCTCGATCACCTTCTCTCAGCCTTGGGAAAGAAGATGTCACGGGCCATGGCAACTTCCTTGATGAGTGCCTCGAAATCAGGGAAGTTATCGTCGCGCTCCACGATGACTGCGCTCGGGCTGCAACGCTCGGCGGTGTCGGCCGCCAATCGCCAGATCTCATCCCCGATCGTCTCGGAATGGCTGTCGATGTGCTGCCCCGTCGACGTCACCACACCACCGGCCAGATGGACTTGGACAATTCGATCTGTCGGCAGCTTGTCCAAATAGCTCAGAGGGTCAAAAGAATGGTTCTTCGAGTTGATGTAGAGATTCGCCACGTCAAGCAGCATGTAGCACCCGGTAGCGGCCACGAGTTGCGTAAAGAAGGTGGCCGCGTCGACATGATCGGCGCCGAGGGAGAAAGAGTAGGTGATGTTCTCCAGAGCGAGCGGAACACCGAGGGCGGTCTGCGCTCGATCCACATTTCTGATGCATGCGCGCAGCCCTTCCTCACTGATGACGGGCGGGCACAGATGTCCGGCGTCTGCCCCCGGGACATGAGTCATCGCGAGATGTTCACTGTAGTAGGAGGCACCACAGGCATCCGTGACCTTGCGAATTTCTTCCAGATAGTCATCCGGAATGCGCCCTGCACCGGCCAACGACATTCCGACTCCGTGCAGCACGGTAGAAAATTCATCAGCAACTTCACGCAGGCGTCTCGGGTTGTCGTAGCCGAACCACTGATCCGCAAGAATCTCGACGACGTCGATTTCCGCGCTGTGCAGCGAGAATTCATTGCTCAGCTCCTTGCGGTAACCCAGACCTGCTCCGGAGACCGAGATTGGAGAGTCCGTAGAATGGTTCGAGGCCATTGCGTCATCCTTTGATCAAGCTCGTCGTCGGCGTGACCTTGAGGCTCCACAAGGCGCAAGCCCGGCAGGCGGAACAGCCTTCTTTAATTCGCGGTTTAACCCTGTTTAGTTCTTCGGAATGATCCGCCACGATGAGGTGAGAGAGAATCTTCTCGTCAGACTCCGACATTTTCATCCCTCAAGTGGTACGAGCCGATGGCGCGGGACTGTGCGAGTCGGCTCAACAGCGCCTGAAGAGCTTGAGCTGACACATTGAGACCTTGCTCTCGGGCATATTCAAGCAACTTCCCGGCTGTGACGGGCTCTCCCATCTCGCCCAGCAGCCTGTAGGCCGGCTCTGCGACACGAAGAATGGTGGGCATACGGCCGGAATGGGACGGAGCGATCACAACCCAGATCGGATCACCCTCGTCCACCATTTCTTTCTTCCCCAGAAGGATGGCGAAAGCATCGACAGAGAAGTGCGCCAAGGACGTGTAAGAGGGCTTCCAGTAGAGCGATGCCCAGGAGAATACGGAAGGAGCCGGTGCCGAGCCGTCAGTTCGCCCGCTTCGCATCTCCTGCTCTCTCCTCGCAGACATGAGCAGAAATTCGAGCTGCGCGACGTCAGACAGCGCTGCGGGCACGCCGTCATAGAAATCATGGCACTCGCGTACAAAATCAACGAGCTGCTTGGCCGGCCCGCCCCACTGGGCGAGGCGACTGAACGTACTGTTCTCCTGGAACTCCCGCAGGATCTCCGGACGTGCGGTTTGCAGCCACCTGTACGTGGTGGGCATATGCACGTTCAGGGAGTCCAACTGTTTCCACTTGAGTCCGTCTGCGAACTGCTCTGCTTCACTGGGTGAAAGATTCCGCACCAAATCGGCGTTCGCCCCACTGAGCCCCATTAGGTCGGCGAAAGACCCCGGATCCATTCGATGGGCCAGTCGATACCCCGGGTTGAGGTAGATCTTGAAGAGCACGCTTTGAAGGTATTGCAGCGACACGAATCCCCCTTCTGCATTCCCTCGGCCTCACAGGCCCTTGGGACGCTAAGCAAGCAGACGGTACTTCCGCAATCGCACAGAGTGCGCTTTGATCATTCTTTGCGAACCTTTTTGTTCGAACTGACGGCTTGCCTATAACGGCACATCCTGGCCCACCGGGCATCAATGCACCTAGAATGATCCGATCCAAATCGACTCAAAGGCACTGCATCCGGATCGACGACGATCGTCGTCGCAGATACTGAGACCCAATCGATTCAAATAGCCCTACTTTCCGACATCTACGCTGCGCCACGTCCTCACCAAGCCCTGCGTCTCAGCCACGGACCTGGTCGTGCCTACTCGGGATTCTGCTGCCGTAGGCGCAGTTGGCGTACGCCGGATAGGCGGGTGCCGAACAAAAAGATCCACCACGCCATGCGTAATCACGCCAAAGATGATCTGACCGGTTAAGGCCGTCACGGCAGAGAGACACGCGCCAGAGTCGTCTTCGACATCCCCACTCACCTTGCCTGGGACCAGGGCCAGGCCATCTGCCCCGGCGCACAGTCCAGCTTTGTCACTGAGCACTGGCGCCGCCAGCCACCTCGCCTGTCTCGACTCATGGCTCGTCCAGGCCACTCGCCCAGGCCCGCGTTCACTCGTGCCTGCCGGCTGCCGGTGAGCCCTGACACTTGGAAGCACCATGCGGGAACGGTCCGCCGCATCCGCAGGGACCCGTGCGTTCTCGGAAAGGCAGCGCTTTTGAGCCTTCGACGCGGGAGCCCACTGGTCTCCTTCGCTACGGCGGGACTCAGACACCGAGGCCTGTTCCGGCAGCCGTGCAGCATCCATGCGCCAGCCGAACACCTCGCGCGCACAGTGGTGACTCGAGTGGTTCGAGGTACGGGGGGTACATGGAAATTCAGCTGCTGGGCTGCGTCGAGGCACGGGCCCGCTCCGGCGACAAGCTGCCGCTTCCGCACGGCACCAAACTGCTGCTGGCGGCACTGGCCTGGACCCCCGGCACGTTCGTCGCCGACGAGACGCTGATCGAGCGGGTGTGGCAGGAGCGCCGGCCCCAGCACCCGCGCGACGCCCTGTACATCCAGGCCACCCGGCTGCGAAAGGCGCTGCGGGCCGACGGGCAGCTGACCGAGGGCTTCGAACTGATCCGCAAGCGGGGCGGATATGTCCTGGCGATCGACGAGCGCCGCGTCGACACCGCGCGGTTCCGCGCCCTGGTCCGGCAGGCGCAGCAGGAGGCCCGCGCCGGCGACACCGAGACGGCCCTCGGCCTGTACACGCGGGCCCTGGAGCTGTGGCGGGGCGAGCCGCTGTCCGACGTGCGCACGGCCTGGGCGGAGTCGACGCGGGTGACGCTGCGGCGCGAGCACCGGGAGGCACTGGTCGGCAGCTCCGAGCTGTACCTGCGCGTGGGGCGGCACGAGGAGTGCCTGCCGCAGCTGCACTGGCTGGCCGAGATGCACCCCTTCGACGAGAAGGTCACGGGGCTGCTGATGCTCGCCCTGCACCGCGGGGGGCGCCAGGCGGACGCGCTGGACTGCTTCCAGCTGCTGCGCCTGCGGATGATCGACCTGCTGGGCTGCGAACCGGGCCCGGAGCTGCGGTCCCTGCACGAACGGATCCTCGCCCGCGACCCGCGGCTGCGACTCGGCAGCGCCTACGCCACGTCCGTCTGAACCGGCTCAGCCGTCGAAGTGCTCGGTCAGGTACAGGGTGAGGCGGGACTCGGCGTCCGGAGGGAGCTCACGGTGACGGTGGTGGGGCAGCGGGCGGTGCGGGGCGGGCGCCCCGGGAGGGTGCCGGACGCCCAGCGTCGCGTACAGGGCGGTCGCCTCCGTCCTGGCCTCGTGGGCCGGCCCGGTGTCGCCGTGGGCCTCGTGGGCGGAGGCGAGGGCCGCCGTGGCACGGGCGTGCAGGAGACGCTGGCCGGAGCTCCGGGCGAGGGCGGCCGCCAGGGTCGCCGCGTCGCGGGCCCGGGTGATGGCGGTGTCGTCGGTGTCGGTGTCGGTGTCGGTGTCGGTGTCGAGGAGCGTCAGGGCGGTGGTGAGGTGGACGCGCGGGAGGGTGAGGGGGTTGCCGTCGGCCGCGAGGCGTTCGGCGCGCTCCAGATGGTCCAGGGCGTCGGCCGGGCGGCCCTGCGCGCGGGCCAGGTCGGCGCGGGCCAGCAGGACCTCGACGAGGCCCGCCCGGTGGCCGGTGTGCTCGGCGATCTCGAAGGCGGCGTCGAGGTGTTCGGCAGTCTCCTCGGCACGGCCCGCGCGCAGCTTCACCGAGGCGACCCCGACCAGGCTGTCGACCTGGCAGTTGCGGTTCTCCACCCGCCGGGAGACGGCGAGGGCGTCCTCGTAGGCGAGCAGCGCGCGGTCGTCCCGGCCGGAGTCGGCGCGGACCCGGCCCAGCGCCTCCAGGGCCACGGCCTCCGTGTAGGTGGACCCGGAGTCGCGGGAGACCAGGAAACAGGTGCGCAGCGCCGCCGTCGCCTCGTCGAACCGGGCCTGCTTCTGCCGGACCAGGGCGAGGTTGACGAGGGCCATCGCGCGGTTGTGGTGGACCGTGTCGCCGATCAGGTCGAGGGCCGCGCACGCCGCTTCCTCGGCCGCGTCCAGGCGGCCCAGGGCGAGGTTCAGGGACGCCGTGTTGATCAGCATGATCTCCACGTTCTTGACGTTGTCCAGGGTTCGGTAGAGCGCGAGGGCACGGTCGTAGCAGGGCAGCGCGCGGCGCAGCTCGCCCAGCAGTTTGAGGGTGACGCCCTTGCCCTGGAGGCTGCCGGCCTCGCCGTACGTCCAGCCGGCCCGGCGGGCCAGCTCCTCCGCCTCCTCGTACTCCGTCAGGGCGCCCCGCAGGTCCCCGTTGCGCCAGCGGGCGCTGCCCAGGGACAGGCACATGGAGGCCTGGCCGACCTCGTCCCCGCCGCGCGCGGCCACCTCCCGGGCGAGGGTGGCCAGCCGCATCCAGTCGGAGAGCGGCCTGCGGTGGTGGAAGAGGTCCTGGAGCGCGTCCACCAGCCACCACACGTACGGCGCGGGGCCGTGCTCGGCGGCGTGTCCGATCGCGGCCGCGATGTCGTCCCACTCGCCGTCGAACCAGGCGTACGCCTCCTCGGGGCCGGCGAACTCCCGCGGCAGGGAGCCCTCGACGGCGGGCGGGCGGGTGCGCATGACGTACAGGCCGGCCGTGGCGGCCGCGTTGACGACGCTCTGGAGGTAGTGGTCGAGGACGCGCGTGACGGCGGCGGCCCGCTCCTCGGGGGAGTCCTCGGCGGCCGTCCGGTCACGGGCGTACTCGTGCACGAGGTCGTGCCAGGCCGGGCGGCCGTGCTCGACGTCGCGCAGCAGATGGACCCGCTGGGCCAGCCGCAGCAGGTCGGCCAGGCGATGTTCGTCGGTCCCGGCGGCCGCGGCGGCCGCCGGGACCGACCGGCCGGTGCCCGGCAGCGCGCCCAGCGAGCGGAAGGCCCGCCGGGCCTCCTCCGGCAGCACTCCGTACGACAGGTCGAGCGCGGCCCGGACGGCGACGGACTCCTCGCCCTCGACATGCAGCCGGGCCAGTCGCCCCCGGTCCGCGAGGTCACGGACGTAAGCCCGGATACTGCCTGGCCGGTCGCCGATCCAGGAGCCCGCGACGCACAGGGCGAGCGGCAGGTGGTCGCAGAGTTCGACGAGTTGTGCCGCGGCCTCCGGATCGGCGGCGACGGCCTCCACGCCGACCGCGCCGCTGATCAGCTCCAGTGCGGCGGCGCTGTCGAGGACGTCGCAGGACACCCGGTAGGCGCCGTCCAGGGTGACCAGGCCGCTGAGCTTGTCGCGGCTCGTCACCAGCGTCAGCGAGCCCGCCGAGGCGGGCAGCAGCCGCCGTACGTACGACGCGTCGGCCACGTCGTCGAGGACGACCAGCACCCTGCGGTCCGCGAGCAGCGTCCGGTACAGCGCGGTCTGTGCCTCGGCGCCCAGCGGGATGTCGCGCGGGGCGCAGCCCAGGCCCTGGAGGAGCAGCGGCAGGGCCTCTCCGGGGGTCATCGGCTCGGCGTTGTCGAAGCCCCGCATGTCGAGGAAGAGCTGGCCGTCGGGGAAGCGGTCGGCGACCCGGTGGGCCCAGTTCAGCGCCAGCGCGCTCTTGCCGACGCCCGCCGGTCCCACGATCAGGGCGAGCGGTTCCGAGGTGCGCAGACAGGACTCGAGGCGGTCGAGTTCACGGTCGCGGCCGACGAAACGGCGTGGGGTGGGTGGGAGTTGGCGCGGGACGGGGCGCTCGGACGCCGGGGCGGGCCGCTCGGGCGGGGCGCCCGCGGAGACGCCGCCGCCGCGCAGCAGCCGCTGGTGCAGGTCCCTGAGGTCGGCCGAGGGCTCCATGCCGAGTTCGTCCACCATGCGCCGGCGCAGCGCGGTGTACAGCTCCAGGGCCTCGGCGCTGCGGCCGTCCTGGTGCAGGGCGCGCATCAGCAGGCCGTGCGGGCGTTCGCGCAGCGGGTGGGCGGCGGTCAGCCGGAGGAGTTCGGCGATGGCCTCGCGGTGCCGGCCGGTCTCGATCCCCGCCTCGGCCACGCCCTCGCGGGCCACGAGGTGCAGTTCGGCCAGGCGTTGGCGCTCGGCCTCGCGCACCGCGACCTCCGACAGGTCGGACAGCGGCTCGTCCCGCCACAGCGCGAGGGCCTGTTCACCGCTGCGCCGGGCCGTTCGCCAGTCGCCGTCGGCCGCGGCCCGCGAGGCGTCCCTGATGAGGTTCTCGAAGGCCAGCAGGTCGAGTTCGTCCGGGCCCGCGTGCATGACGTAGCCGGGCCGACGGGTGGTCAGTAGCTCCGTCCCCGCCGGGCCGAGGGCGCGCCGCACCTCCGCGACGAGGGCTCGTACCCGGGCCGCGCCCGCGCCGGGCGGCCGGTCGTCCCACAGGCACTGAATCAGCCGGTCGACGGAGACGACATGGTTGGCGTGCAGCAGGAGCACGGCGCACAGCGCGCGTTGCCGGCCGGTGAGTACGACGACCCGTCCGTCGATCTCGACGTCCAGCGGTCCGAGCAGGCGGAACCGGGGCCGTGGGGTGAGCATTCACAGAACGTAGTCCAGGGGCGACTGCCGGGCAACGCCGACCTTCACGATCGGGAACCGACGGGCCCCCGGGCGTCGGGATCCGGCCAATCCCCGGGGCCGGGGCCGGGGCGGCGGCCGGGTGCCGTACGAGGCGGGGCGGCCGGGGCCGGGGCGGGGCGGGCGCCGCGTGTCCCCCGTCGGTCGCCCGCCCCGTAGAAGAGTCTCGCCGAGCCCTCTTTCCGAACCCCTTCGGGAATCTTTCAACCGTCTTTCACCCCGGCCCGACCAGCGGAAACACTCTCAACACGGGGGTGACGCGCGGCTAGACGCCGGTGCGGCCGTCGATCAGTTCGCGCAGGATGTCGAGGTGGCCGTTGTGCCGGGCCGTCTCCTCGATCAGGTGCAGGAGGATCCAGCGCAGGTCCACATGACGGCCGTCGCGCGTCGCCCGTTGCGCCGTGGTGTCGAGGTCGTGCTCGGCGACCAGCTTGCGGTGCCGCTCGGCGTGTTCGGCGTACTCGTCGAGCACCTGCGCGAGCGGGAGGTCGACGGCGATGCGCATCTCGCGGTCGGGGTCCTCGTCGGTCCACGGCCCCTCGTCCTCCTCGCCGAGGAACACGACCCGGAACCAGTAGTACTCGACCCAGCGCAGATGGTTGACCAGGCCGCTCGGGGTCATCAGCGGCGAACCCGGCAGGGGCGCCCTGGCGGCGTCCGTGTCGGAGAGGTCCTCGCACTTGGCGCGGGCGGTGTCCCGGGCGTAGTCGAGGAAGGTGGTGAGCTGGGTGCGCTCGTCCCACGCGGAAGGCATGTCGTCTGTTCTCGTCATCGCGCAGAGCATGTCCGGCCCCCGGCCCGCTTGTCGAGGGAATTCGGATGTTCTGGATCTTGTCCTGTGCCGCTCCGAGGTGTGGCACACTGCCGCGGTGGTCGATCATTCGTTCGCGGATCTGACACTCGCCGCGCTGTACGACAGCATCAATCCGTGGGGGCCGGACGACGACTTCTACCTGAACCTGGTGAGATCCGCCGACTCGGTGCTCGACGTCGGCTGCGGTACGGGCCGGCTCCTCGCGCGGGCCGCGTCGGACGGCCACCCGGGACGGCTCACGGGCCTCGACCCGGCGGCCGCGATGCTCGTACAGGCCCGGCGCCGGGCGCCCGGCGTGGAGTGGCTGCTGGGGGACCTCACCACCCGTCTGTGGCAGGGCGACTTCGACCTCGTGGTCATGACGGGCCATGCCTTCCAGGTGCTTCTCGGCGACGAGGAACTGCGTGGCGCGCTGCGGGCCGTACGGTCGGCCCTGGGCGACGGCGGCCGGTTCGTGTTCGAGACCCGCAACCCGGGCGCGCGGGCCTGGGAGACCTGGACCCCGGACCGCGTCCGCGAGGTCACCGACGCGGACGGCCGGGTCGTACGGGTCTGGCACGAGGTGGCGGACGAACCGTCCGGTGACCGGGTCACGTTCACGGAGACCTTCGACTCCCCCGGCTGGCCCCGGCGCCACACCGGCCGCGCCACCCTCCGCTTCCTCACCCCGGGGAGCCTGACCGGTTTCCTGGCGGAGGCGGGGCTGCGGGTGGAGGAGCAGTACGGCAACTGGGACCGGAGACCGCTGACCCGAACCAGCCCCGAGATCATCACAGTGGCGACACCGTCCGAGTGACCCCGAGCGACCCTCACAACCCCTGCAACTCACGTTCCCTGCGACCCCTGCGGCCCTCACGGCCCCTGCGGCCCTCACGTTCCCTGCCGCCCCTGCCGCCCCTCACGGTCCCTGCGGCCCTCACGTTCCCTGCCACCCCTGCGGCCCTCACGGTCCTCGCGGTCCCTGCGGCCTCTGGGCCCCTGGGCTCCTGGGCTCCTGCGGGCCCGCAGGGCCCCAGGGGCGCGGGGAACTGCGCGACCAGCCCCCACGAACCGGCACCCGACACAACACGCCGGAACCACCCCCAGGGGGCGCGGGGAACTGCGCGACCAGCCACGACGGCCCCGCACCCGACACGACAGCCGGAACCACCCCCAGGGGCGCGGGGAACTGCGCGACCAGCCACAACAGACCCGCACCCGCACCCGCCGAACGACACCGGAATCAGACACCCGCCGGGCCGGCACCGGAAAACAGGCGCCCGGCGCCCGGCCTGCCGAAATCACCCGTTGCCCTCCTCCAGCGCCGCCAGCGCCGGGTCCAGCACGATGTCCTCCTCGCGCCCCTCGATCGTCGGCTCCTCCGGAAAGTGACAGGCCGTCAGATGACCTTCGTGGTTCCCGGAGATCTGGACCAACGGCGGCTCCTCGGCCGCGCACTTGTCCTGCGCCTTCCAGCACCGGGTCCGGAACCGGCAGCCCGAGGGCGGAGCGATGGGCGACGGCACGTCCCCGGCCAGCCGGATCCGCTCCCGTGAGGCCGCCTCCCCGCCGGCCACGTTCACCTCGGGGACCGCGGAGAGCAGCGCATGGGTGTACGGGTGCCGGGGCCGGGTGTAGATGGAGTCGCGGTCGCCGACCTCGATGATCTTCCCGAGGTACATGACGGCCACCCGCTGCGAGAAGTGCCGTACGACGGCCAGGTCGTGGGCGATGAACAGGAACGCGATGCCGAGTTCCTGCCGGACCTGCTGGAGCAGGTTGACCACCTGCGCCTGGATCGACACGTCGAGCGCCGAGACCGGCTCGTCGGCCACGATCAGCTTCGGCTCGAGTGCCAACGCCCGGGCGACACCGATCCGTTGCCGCTGGCCGCCGGAGAACTCGTGCGGGAAGCGGTTGTAGTGCTCGGGGTTGAGACCCACGATCTCCAGCAGCTCACGCACCCGCTTCTCCCGGCCGCCCGCGGGCTCGATCCCGTTGACCTCCATCGGCCCGGAGATGATCTTGCCGACGGTCTGCCGGGGGTTGAGCGAGGAGTAGGGGTCCTGGAAGATCATCTGGATCTCGGACCGGATCGGCGCCAGCTGCCGGCGCGAGGCGTGCGAGATGTCCTGCCCGCGGTACGTGATCGTCCCGGCCGTGGGCTCCAGGAGCCGGGTGATCAGCCGGCCGGTCGTGGACTTGCCGCACCCCGACTCCCCCACCAGGCCGAAGCTCTCGCCGGCCCGCACGCTCAGGTCGATGCCGTCCACGGCCTGCACCTGACCGACCGTACGCCGGATCGGGAAGCCGCCCTTGACCGGGAAGTGCTTGGTGAGCCCCTGCACGACGAGCAGTTGCTCCCCCTCGCCGTCGGCGCCCGCCTCGCGCGGGGCGGGGAGAACGAGTTCCTCTTTCTTCACGTGCTCCTCCTGGCCTTCTTCACGTGCTTGCTCCTCAGGTCCTGCCCCTACCCCAGTCGGGGCTTGATCTCGTCCATGAAGATGGTCCGCTTCTGTTCCGCCGTGAGGTGACAGGCGGAGGCGCGGTCCGGGGCCAGCAGGGGACGTTCGGTGACACAGCGGTTGCCGCCGACCCGGTCCCGGAAGGTGCAGCGGGGGTGGAATCGGCAGCCGGAGGGCGGGTTCAGCAGCGACGGCGGGGCGCCGGGGATGGGGGCGAGCGGAGTGCCCAGGTCCGAGTCCAGCCGGGGCATGGAGTTCAACAGGCCCCAGGTGTACGGGTGTTGCGGTGAACGCAGCACCTGCTCGGTCGTCCCGCGCTCGACCGCGCCGCCCGCGTACATCACCATGATGTCGTCGGCCATGTCGGCGATGACCCCGAGGTCGTGCGTGATGAAGATGATCGCGGTGCCGAACTCCCGCTGAAGGTCCTTGAGCAGGTCGAGGATCTGCGCCTGGACGGTGACGTCGAGCGCGGTGGTCGGCTCGTCGGCGATCAGCAGGTCGGGGTCGCAGACCAGCGCCATCGCGATCATCGCGCGCTGCCGCATACCGCCGGAGAACTGGTGGGGGTAGTCCTTCGCCCGTTCCCGCGGGTTGGGGATGCCGACCTTGCCGAGCATCTCCACCGTGCGCTCCCAGGCGGCCTTCTTCGAGGCGCCCCGGTGCTTCATGTACGGCTCGGCGATCTGCCGGCCGACGGTGTAGTACGGGGAGAGCGCGGTGAGCGGGTCCTGGAAGATCATCGCGACCTTGTTGCCGCGCAGTTTCTCCAGTTCCGACTCCCGGGCCGTGGTCAGCTCCTGACCCTCCAGCAGGATCTCGCCCTCGACGGTGGTGAACATCGGGTTGTGCAGCCCGAGGACGGTCAGGTTGGTGACGGACTTCCCGGATCCGGACTCGCCGACGATACCGAGGGTGCGGCCTCGTTCGAGGTCGAAGGAGAGCCCGTCGACGGCCCGGACGGCACCGTCCTCCGTGGTGAAACTGACGTGCAGGTCCCGCACCGAGAGGAACGCGCCCGCGCCGGCCGGGACGGGCGCCCCGGCCTCCTTGGTCACAGTGGTCACGACAAAGCTCCTGACGACAGTCCGGGAAACGGCTAGGACAGCCGTACGCGCGGGTCGATGAAGGCGTAGGCGGCGTCGACGACGATGTTGCACAGCAGGATCACGGCGGCGGCGAAGAGCATCACGCCCAGCAGCAGCGGAAGGTCGCTGAACTGCACGGACTCCACCGCGAGATGCCCGAGGCCGGGCAGTCCGAAGGTGTACTCGGTGATGATCGCGCCGCCGAGCATCGAGGAGAGGTCGATGCCGAGGATGGTGACGATCGGGATGAGGGAGCCGCGCCAGGCGTACCGGAAGAAGACGTACCGCCGGCTCATCCCCTTGGCGCGGGCGGTCCGGATGTGTTCCTCCTGGAGCTGCTCGATCATCGACGAGCGCGCCATACGGGTGTACTGCGCGGCGAAGATCGTGGACAGCACGACCCAGGGGATCATCAGTCCGGTGAACCAGGCGACGGGATCCTGGGTGAGCTCGGTGTACCGGGGCTCGTCGAAGATATGGGTCTGGTACACCAGCACGGCGAGGGCGAGCGGGCCCAGGAAGTAGATCTGCATCGAGCTGAGCACCATGGAGCCCGCGGTGAACGACTTGTCGATGAGCGTGCCGCGCCGCCAGGCGGCCAGCATTCCGGTGCCGAGTCCGACGAACAGGAAGACGACGGTGGCGCCGAGCGCGAGCGAGACGGTGAGCGGCAGCCGGTCCATCAGGGTCGACCAGACCTGCTCGTTGGTGTGGTACGAGTAGCCGAAACAGGGGGCGGGGCAGGGCCCTTGGGCGAAGTCGTCCCGGCCCGCGACCAGCCCCTGAAGGAAGATCCAGAACTGCTCGGGGACCGACTTGTCGATGCCGAGCGTGCGGTGGATGTTCGCCAGTGCGTCGGGCGTGCACGTCTTGCCGCACATCAGCAGCGCCGGGTCACGGGGCATGCCGAAGAACAGCAGGAAGGCGACGACGGTCAGCAGGACCAGGATCACCAGCGAGCCGAGGGCCCGGCGAAGAAGGAAGCGCAGCATCTCAGTGGCAGCTTTCGGGCTCGTGAGGCCGGCTCGCGGAGCCGGCTCAAAGGGCCGTGCGGGCCGGTGCGCCCCGTCGCGGAGGCGGGACGGGGCGCACCGGGCGCCGCGCTCGGGAAGGGGTTACTTCACAAACAGCCTGCGCGGGTCGATGCCGCCGATGACGTCGTCGTACACGAGGCCGCCGATCTTCGAACCGGCGATCTGGGTCTGCTTGTAGTACGCCGTCGGGATGTTGGAGACGACGTCCTTCACGATGTACTCGTTGATCTTGTTCCAGGCCTCCGCGGCCTTGATCGGGTCGGTGATGGTGCTCGCCTTGTCGATGTCGGCGTTGACCTTCGGGTCGTTGATGTGCGAGTAGTTCGCGGCGCCGTCCTGGATCTGGCGTCCGTCGTAGAGCGGCGGGATGACGGTCGAGGAGCTCGGCCAGTCGGCGCCCCACGCGGTGTGGTAGATGTCGAAGTTGTTGCTGACCTTGCCGACCTGGTCGTAGTACGTCTCGGCCGGGATCTCCTGGCGCTGGACGTCGAAGCCGGCCTTCTCCAGACCCGCGGCCATGGCGGTGGAGTACTGCTGGCCCTCGGGGGTGTTGATGTAGCCGAAGGTCAGCTTCAGACCCGTCTTGCCGGCCTTCTCCAGGAGTTCCTTGGCCTTGGCCGGGTCACCGGCCGGCTTCTTCTTCTTGCCGAAGGGGTCGAAGTTCGGGTTGTAGCCGGACACGGTCGGGCTGATCAGACCGCCGGCGACCTCGCGGGCCGCGGTGCCACCGAAGGCGCGCACGAACGGGGTGATCGGCAGGGCGTAGGCGATGGCCTCGCGGACCGTCTTGTCCTGCATCTCCTTCTGCGACATGTTGATGTCGATCTGACCCACGTACGGCTGGTAGCCGGAGACGGTGCGGGACTTCAGCGTCGCGTCGGCGAGGATCTTGGACAGGTTGCCCGCGTCGACCTCGTTGTTGAAGCTGACCGCGGTGGCGTTGGCGCCGGAGTCGTCGAGGATGGCCTTGGTGGAGTCCTCGAACTGCTTGTTGAACGCGAACGTGAATTGGTCGATGTACTGGTGCCGGATCGGGTCGGTCTTCGGGTCCCAGTTGGTGTTCTTCACCAGGACCATCGACTTGCCGGACTTGAAGTCCTGGATCTTGTACGGGCCCGAGGTCATCGGGGCCTTGTCGTACTTCTCCTTGGTGTCCTTCGCCTTCGAGACGAGGGAGTAGCCCGCCATGGCCAGCGCGTACGGCAGGTCCGGCTTGGGCTTCTTGAACTTGAAGACGACCGTCTTCGCGTCCGGCGTCTCCAGGATGGTGTCCGGCAGGTGCTTGCCGCCGTACGGGCCGTCCTTCAGCAGGTTGCGGTACTCGGTGCCCGGCGTGTCGGCGAGCCACTGCTGGATGTAGGTGGGGCCGTTGGCGACGAACGGCGCGAACAGCCGCTCGAAGGTGTGGCGCACGTCGGTGGCGGTGATCGCGGAGCCGTCGGCCCACTTGATCCCGTCCTTCAGCGTGTACTTCCAGGTCTTGCCGCCGTCGGTGCTGGTCCCGCTGTCGGTGGCCAGGTCGCCGACGACCTCGTGCTTCTTGCCGTCCTCACTGGTCGCCTTGTAGCCGGTCAGACCTCGGTGGATGAGCTGCGACAGCGCCATCTCGTCGGAGACGTAGATCTGTGCGGGGTCGATGTGCGCGTAGCTGTCTCTCTGGAGAACGGTGACCGCGCCTCCGGGCTTGGCGCCGGGGACCTCGGCGGCCGGGCCGGTCGAGGCCTTCACGTCGCCGAAGTCGATGGAGGACTGCTGCCGTTGGGCGTTCTCCTTGTCGTCCTTGTTACTGCCTTCCTTGCTGCCGCCCTCGCTGCAACCGGAGAGCACGAGCGCTCCGGCAGCGACCAGCGAGAGCGCGGCGTACGCGCGGCGTCCACCCTTACCCATCACTCGTTTCCCACCCATCTCTTTGAGTCCAGCAGTCTGTGAGTCCAAAAAGCGTGATGTGCGGATCAGCGCGCCGTCTTGGGGTCGAAGGCGTCCCTGACCGAGTCCCCGAGCAGGTTGAACGCCACGATGAAGATGATCATCGAGACACCGGGGAAGAACATGTAGGTGATGTCGTTCTGCATCACGAGTTCGGTCGCCGCCTTGGAGAACATCTGCCCCCAGTCCGGCGTCGGTTCGACCAGTCCCACGCCGAGGAAGGACAGACCGGCCTCGGCGGTCACGAAGTTCGGCAGCATGTAGGTGGCCTGCACCAGGATCGGTGTGACCACGTTGGGCAGGATCTCCTTGCGGATGATCCGCCCCGGTGGCGCCCCGCTCACCTTGGCGGCCTCGATGAACTCCCGTTCCCGCAGGGCGAGGCTGGTGCCGCGCAGGATGCGGCCGAGGCTCATCCAGCCGAGGACCCACTGCACCGAGATCAGGGCGACGACCCGGACGTAGACGGGCGTCTCGTCGCGCGGGCTGACGAACAGGGAGACCACGACCGGCATGCTCGCGATGAAGAACAGCTGGGCCGGGATGGCGAGCAGGAAGTCGATCACCCGGCTGATCAGGAAGTCCGTCCTGCCGCCGAGATAGCCGGCCGCGACCCCGAGGACGATGCCGGTCAGCACGGTGGCGAGGGTGACCGCGAGGGAGATGCCCAGGGAGTTGCGGATGCCGTAGAGCAGCTTGGTGAAGACGTCGTAGCCGTTGCCCGGTTCCAGGCCGAACCAGAACTCGCCGCTGATCCCGCCGTTGGGCTGCACCGGCACACCCGCGCTGTCGAACAACTCCGGCCGTTCGTCCGCGTACACGGTGTACGGGTTGTTGCCGTAGAGCTTGGAGATCAGCGGGGCGAGCAGGCCGACCAGGAAGAAGAGCAGCACGACGTAGGCGGAGATCACGCCCGTGCGGTCCCGCTTGAAGCGGAGCCACATGAGCTGACCGGGAGACCGGCCCACGGGCACCTTGGCCTCGGGCGCCGGCCTCGGCTCCTGGTCGCCGTCGACCACGACCGACGTACCGCCGCCCTCGATGTCGGTAGGACTTGTCACAGTTCGCCCATTTCACTTCACGGGTGTGGGTATGCCGAGCCGGCGACGGACGCGGGCTGCCGCGTGATCGCCGATCGGTGCATGAAGGGACGCCGGAGCGCGCCGGACGGACGGCACGGAAGAAGCCGCAGCCGGACGCGCGTAGTCGAACGGCCGCAGTCGGCGGCCGGACGTCAGGTCAGTGACAGTCGCCGCGGGCTGGGGCGGACAGACCGGTGATGGACCGCATGGGCCGGTTGACTGGCATGGGGATCCTCCTTGTGACTCCACGTGTTCACCGACAGGAGGGGGCGCTCGTCCGACCTCCGACACCCCTGACGGAGGGTCAGACACCCCCTGGTGCTCGCGAGTCGGCGCTGTCCCCACAGCGCGAGACCCATTGACCCGAGCGTTACGCGGCTAACTATCTGGCATGCGCCATGTGCCGACCACTGTCTTTAAATCTCAATTCAGTCACAGCTGACGCCTAGATCTTCCAAAATCCGGACAAAGTCTCTGGCGCGAGAAGGCCGCGAAACGGACTTGTTACATGGGTATCGGGCGAGGATCTCCGCATTTCGGACAGAGGTCACCGTGCGGGCTCCGAAAAACGGGTTGCGAAAAGCCCGGGCATCCCCATGATGGGGACACCCGGGCTCCGGAGTGTGCTGCGGCGGTGAACTACCCGCGGATCAGCCGTGCTTGGCGCGGCTCGCGGTGCGGGCGCGATCGCGCTGGTCGAGCACGACCTTGCGGATGCGAACCGCCTCCGGGGTCACCTCGACGCACTCGTCGTCACGGCAGAACTCCAGCGACTGCTCGAGCGACAGCTTGCGCGGCGGCACGATCGCCTCGAACGAGTCGGCCGCGGCGGAGCGCATGTTGGTGAGCTTCTTCTCCTTGGTGATGTTCACGTCCATGTCGTCGGCGCGGGAGTTCTCGCCGACGATCATGCCCTCGTACACCTCGGTGCCGGGGTCGGTGAACAGCACGCCGCGCTCCTGGAGGTTCGTCATCGCAAAGGCGGTGACGGCGCCCGCGCGGTCGGCGACCAGCGAACCGTTGTTACGGGTCGTCAGGACGCCGAACCACGGCTCGTGGCCCTCGTGGATGGAGTGGGCGATGCCCGTGCCGCGCGTGCCGGTCAGGAACTCGGTCCGGAAGCCGATGAGGCCGCGGGAGGGGACGACGAACTCCAGGCGGACCCAGCCCGAGCCGTGGTTGGACATGTTGTCCATCCGGCCCTTGCGGACGCCCATGAGCTGCGTGACCGCGCCCATGTGCTCCTCGGGAACGTCGATCGTCATGCGCTCGACCGGCTCGTGGACCTTGCCGTCGATCTCCTGGGTGACCACCTGGGGCTTGCCGATGGTCAGCTCGAAGCCCTCACGGCGCATCTGCTCGACCAGGATGGCCAGCGCCAGCTCGCCGCGGCCCTGCACCTCCCAGGCGTCGGGACGCTCGGTGTCCAGGACGCGGAGCGAGACGTTGCCGACCAGCTCGCGGTCCAGGCGGTCCTTGACCTGACGGGCGGTGACCTTGCGGTCCTTGACCGCGGCCTTGGCCGAGGCACCCTTGCCGGTGCCGCCGCGGCCGACCAGCGGCGAGGTGTTCGTACCGATGGTCATGGAGATCGCCGGCTCGTCGACCGTGATCAGCGGGAGCGCGATCGGGTTCTCGGGGTCGGCGAGGGTCTCACCGATCATGATGTCCGGGATACCGGCCACGGCACAGATGTCACCGGGGCCCGCCATCTCGGCCGGCTTGCGGGTGAGCGCCTCGGTCATCAGCAGCTCGGTGATGCGCACGTTGGACAGGGTGCCGTCGCGCTTGATCCAGGTGACCGTCTGGCCCTTGCGCAGCTCGCCCTGCTCGACGCGTAGCAGCGCGATACGGCCGAGGAAGTTGTCGGCGTCCAGGTTGGTGACGTGCGCCTGGAGCGGAGCCTCCTCGTCGTACTCCGGAGCCGGGACGTGGGACAGGATCGTGGAGAAGAACGGCTCCAGGCTGTCGCTGTCCTGCGGGACCGTGCCGTCCTCCGGCTTGGTCAGCGAGGCGACGCCGTCACGCGCACACGCGTAGACGATCGGGAACTCGATCTGGTCCTCGTCGGCGTCCAGGTCCAGGAAGAGGTCGTACGTCTCGTTGACGACCTCGTCGATCCGGGAGTCCGCCCGGTCGGTCTTGTTGATGCACAGGATGACGGGCAGACGCTGCTGGAGCGCCTTGCGCAGCACGAAGCGGGTCTGCGGCAGCGGACCCTCGGAGGCGTCCACCAGCAGCACGACGGCATCGACCATCGACAGGCCGCGCTCCACCTCGCCGCCGAAGTCGGCGTGACCGGGGGTGTCGATGATGTTGATGGTGATGACGTCCCCCCCGTCCTTGGGGTGGTACTTCACCGCCGTGTTCTTGGCGAGGATCGTGATGCCCTTCTCACGCTCCAGGTCGTTCGAGTCCATCATGCGGTCGTCGAGCGACTCGGCGGCGTGCGCGGCGAAGGCGCCGGCCTGCTTGAGCATGGCGTCGACCAGAGTCGTCTTGCCGTGGTCGACGTGGGCGACGATGGCTACGTTGCGAATGTCGTGGCGCGTGGCCATAAAGCGGCGTTCTCCCGGAGTGTGAGGGCGACCCTGCTGCGTACGTGTTACGCGGGCCCTGCCGGGCTTGACACGCCACGGCCTCACCCCATGGTACGTGGCCCGGCGGGGGACGGCCCCCGCAGGGCCACTCGGCTCACTTCGAGCTCACCGCGCGCTCACTTCTCGGAGGGGCTCGCGGAGGCCTTCGCCCCCTTCTTGGCACCCTTCTTCAGGAAGCCCATGTCCTCGTAGACGGGGGTCTGGAAGCCGAAGGCACCCGCGTTGACCACGTTCTTCCGTACCGCGGTGAGCTGGGGGCGCTGATAGAGAGGAATCGATCCGGCAGCCGCCCAGATACGGGAGTCGGCCTTGCGGATCAGGGACCGCTTCTCTCCGTCGTCCAGGGTCGAGACCGCTCGTTCGAACAACTGATCGACCTGGTCGGTGCCGATCCGGGTGTAGTTCTGCTCGACGCTCAGCGAGCCGTCGGCGGCCGGCACCGGCTTGGCGTAGATCGGCCGGGCGTCGGTGGCGGGGAAGGCGGACGCGGGCCAGGAGTACAGCGCGAGGTCGTACTGACCGGAGGCGATGTGGTCCTTGAAGTAGCTCTCGTCCGAGACCTTGGTGATGTCCGTGCCGATGCCGACCTTCGCCAGCATCCTCGTGATCCGCGCGGCGACCGCCGCCAGCGGCTCCGACCCCGGGCCGGACGGCAGCACGAACCGCAGGCTGAGCGCCTTGCCGTCCTTGGCCAGCGCCTTGGCCGGGGCGCCGGCCGGCGCGGCGGTGCCCTTCGGGGCGTAGGCGCCGGGGGCGCCGCCCTGGTGCACCTGCTTGAACTGCTTGCCGTCCTGGGCGAGCTGCCGGGGGCCGTCGTCGTCCCTCCCCGCGCTCTCCCCCTTCGTGACGTCCCGCTTCTCCTCGTGGTCCGTCCCGGCCCGAGCCTTGTCGTCCGCACCGACGATGTACGTGCCGTCGCCGTCCGCGGAGTCGTCGTCGGAGTCGCTCTCCTTGCTGCCCGCCTTCTTCCCCTCCGACCCGGCCGCCTTCTCGCCCTTCTCCTGCTTCTTGACCGGGCCTCCGGGCACCCACCCGGCATCCGCGAGCAGCGCCTGCGCCTCGGTGGTGTCCTGGCCGCCCAGCGCCCCGCTGTTGTCGGCGTACGCGTCCTGCCCGGCCAGGGCCAGATGGCTGCCGACCGGCTCCGCGGGCAGACCCAGCGGCTTCAGCACGACCTCGGCCAGTTCCCTGCGGTCCAGCGCGCGGGCGACGGCCCGCCGCACCCGCTCGTCCGCCAGCAGTCCGTCCGCGCCGTTCAGCGCCAGCTGCGTGTACGCCGGCTCCAGCGATCTGCGCACCTCGAAGTCGCGCAGCGCCTCCTGCTGCTGTTCCCACTTCGCGATCGCCTTGCTCAGCTCGGTGCGGGCCTCGACCTCGTCCTCGGCCGTGTCCTCGTCCGAACCGTGGGCGAGCGCCCAGGACCGCAGCGCCTTCGCGGCGGTGCGCCCGGAGCCGGGACCGGCGAGCGGTCCGGCCGTGCCGTTCGCGGCGCCGTCGATGCGCTGCACCGTGGCCGGGTCGATCTCGGCCAGATCGATCTTCCCTTCGGCCAGCGCGGACGCCCGCTCGTCCCTCGGGACGGCCGTCAGCACGATCTCGGAGAGCTTGGCCGGCCGGCCCCACCAGCGGGTGTTGCGGGTGAGGCGCACCTGGTCCTTCTTGCGGTCGACCTTCTTCACCACGAACGGCCCGGCGGTCACCTTCAGCTTGCGGCGCGCCGCGTCGTTGAACGCGTCGGGCGTGCCCATGACGTCCTTCGGGTACAGCGGGGAGAACAGCGACCGCCAGTCGGCGTAGGTCCGCTTGAAGGTGACCCGGACCTCCAGGTCGTTGGCCCCGCGCTCGATCTTCTCGATGCGCTCGTAGCCGGCGTTGCGGGCGGTCCAGTAGGCGCTGTCCTTGCCCGCCAGGGCCCGCCACTGGGCGGCGAAGTCGGCGGCGCCGATCTCCCGGCCGTCGCTCCAGACGGCCTGCTGGTTCAGCTTGTACAGGACGACCTGTTTGGGCTCGGTGTCGACGACCTTCGCGGACTCCAGGTAGTCGGAGTCGCGCTGCGGGCGCCCGGTCGCGTCGAGCCGGTACATCGAGGGCAGGACGGCCTGGGCGACCCGGGTGGTCGTGGCGTCGGCATCCGACTGGAAGGTGTTGAAGGTGTCCGGCACCGCGTCCACGGCCCAGCGCAGTGTGCCGCCCTCGGCGACCTGGGCACGGCCGGCCGGGGCGATGTCCTGGCGGGCCAGGGGCTTGCCTGCCTCGTCCGCGGACCCGCAGCCGGACAGCAGGGGCACCGCGAGCGCGCCCGCGGTGAGGAAGGCGACCGAGCGCATGACCGCGCGCGGGCCGACGCCGTCGTGGGACATCTCTGGTACCTCCGGTGAGCCGCTGCCGCCGGTGACCCGAACACCCCGGAAACCTGGACGCGAATCCATCGACGCGGGTGCGTTTTGATCACGTTTGGCGGTATTTTGGAGTTGATCAGATCTATTGCTCACTGAAGAGGAAAGGGTTCGCCTGCCGTGGGCGACACGGCGGCAGGGCCTTCCAAGGCCACTCGTGCGGAGCAACGCACCCGCCAATCGCTGCACACGCCTTCACATCGACCGGTGTGACGCGCAACACTCGCAGGCGCATGAACGTTGCCGTCCAGGGCCCAGCCCATACGGAAGCGAGGACTGCTCATGTCCGTGCACGACGACCTGACAACGGCCCAGCGCTGCCTCGACGACCTCTCCCGGTCCGTCGGACGCCTGGAGCAGCAGCTCGGCAGCACCGGCCTGGAGATGCGCCGGGTCCGTGCCGACGCCGACCATCTGAGGGAGAGCGTCGCGCTGCTGCGCGAGGCCGCCTCCCAGCCCGGCTCGTCGCGCAGGCCCGAGCTCGTCACCATCCCCGACACCCCGTACGACGACTCCCTGTGGATCGACACGGACGACGAGGGACTCGGCGCCCGGGGCCGGCACGCCCCCTGACCGGCACGCCCCCTGACCCGACCGGAGTCCTGAGTTGGCCACTGGTACGGAACCCTCACCCACAGACCACCGTCCCCCGAGCGGCGTACGCGGCGCCGGACGCGCCGCGATCGCCGCTCCCCATCTGCGGACCGACCGCTGGTGGCTGGCCCCCGCGGCGACCGCCGCCGGCCTGCTGGCGTTCGTCGTCTACTCGACCTGGCGGGCCTTCGCGAACGCGGACTACTACGCGGCGCCGTACGTCTCCCCGCTCTTCTCCCCGTGTCTGGCGGAGAACTGCCAGACCATGCGGTCCGGCCCCAACTGGGACCTGTTCGGCAGCTGGTGGAGCCTGTCCCCCGCGATCATCATCCTGATCTTCCCGCTCGGCTTCCGCCTGACCTGCTACTACTACCGCAAGGCCTACTACCGCGGCTTCTGGGCGTCGCCGCCCGCCTGCGCGGTGGCCGAGCCCCACAAGAAGTACACCGGCGAGACCCGCTTCCCGCTGATCCTCCAGAACGTCCACCGGTACTTCTTCTACGCCGCGATCGTCGTCGCCGGGATCCTGACGTACGACACCGCGCTCGCCTTCCGCGACGAGCACTACGCGTGGGGTCACATGGGCCTCGGAACCCTGGTCTTCCTGGTCAACATCGTGCTGATCTGGGCGTACACGATCTCCTGCCACTCCTGCCGGCACATCGTCGGCGGGCAGCTGAAGCACTTCTCCCGACACCCCGTGCGCTACCGGGCCTGGCGGTTCGTGGGGAAGCTCAACGCCCATCACATGCTGCTGGCATGGGTGTCGCTGGTGAGCGTGTCGCTCGCCGACCTCTACGTGTATCTCGTCGCGTCCGGTGCCTTCGACGATCCGAGGTTTTTCTAGATGAGTGGGGCCTGCTGATGTCCGTGGTCGACCGCCAGGAGTGGGACGTCGTCGTGGTCGGCGCGGGAGGCGCCGGACTGCGAGCCGCCATCGAGGCGCGCGAACGCGGCGCCCGCACCGCCGTCATCTGCAAGTCGCTGTTCGGCAAGGCGCACACGGTGATGGCCGAGGGCGGCATCGCGGCGGCGATGGCCAACGCCAACGAGCACGACAACTGGCAGGTCCACTTCCGCGACACCCTGCGCGGCGGCAAGTTCCTCAACCAGTGGCGGATGGCCGAGCTGCACGCCCAGGAGGCCCCGGACCGGGTGTGGGAGCTGGAGACCTGGGGCGCCCTCTTCGACCGCACCAAGGACGGCCGGATCTCCCAGCGCAACTTCGGCGGCCACGAGTACCCGCGCCTCGCGCACGTCGGCGACCGTACGGGCCTGGAACTGATCCGCACGCTCCAGCAGAAGATCGTCTCGCTCCAGCAGGAGGACCACCGCGAGACCGGCGACTACGAGTCCCGGCTGAAGGTCTTCCAGGAGTGCACGGTCACCCGCGTCCTCAAGGACGGTTCACGCGTGAGCGGGGTCTTCGCCTACGAGCGCGAGACCGGCCGGTTCTTCGTCCTCCAGGCGCCCGCCGTGGTGATCGCGACGGGCGGCATCGGCAAGTCCTTCAAGGTCACGTCGAACTCGTGGGAGTACACGGGCGACGGCCACGCGCTGGCCCTGCTCGCCGGTGCGCCGTTGCTCAACATGGAGTTCGTGCAGTTCCACCCGACGGGCATGGTCTGGCCGCCGTCGGTGAAGGGCATCCTCGTCACCGAGTCGGTGCGCGGCGACGGCGGGGTGCTCAGGAACTCCGAGGGCAAGCGGTTCATGTTCGACTACGTCCCGGACGTCTTCAAGGAGAAGTACGCCGAGTCGGAGGAGGAGGGCGACCGCTGGTACGAGGACCCGGACCACAACCGGCGCCCGCCGGAGCTGCTCCCGCGTGACGAGGTGGCCCGCGCGATCAATTCGGAGGTGAAGGCCGGCCGCGGCTCCCCGCACGGCGGGGTCTTCCTGGACGTGTCGACGCGGATGCCCGCCGAGGTCATCAAGCGCCGGCTGCCCTCCATGTACCACCAGTTCAAGGAGCTGGCCGACGTCGACATCACGGCGGAGGCCATGGAGGTCGGACCGACCTGTCACTACGTGATGGGCGGTATCGCGGTCGACTCCGAGTCGGCGGCGGCCCGCGGGGTGCCGGGACTGTTCGCGGCCGGCGAGGTGGCCGGCGGTATGCACGGCTCCAACCGGCTCGGCGGCAACTCCCTCTCCGACCTGCTGGTGTTCGGCCGCCGGGCCGGACTGCACGCGGCGCAGTACACCGCCGGGGCGGGTGCGGGACGCCCGGAAGTGGACGACGAGCAGGTCGACGCGGCGGCCGCGGAGGCGCTGCGACCGTTCTCCGCGGAGGGCCCCGGGGACCAGGCGGACCACGCGCCGGAGAACCCGTACACCCTTCACCAGGAGCTCCAGCAGACCATGAACGACCTGGTCGGCATCATCCGCCGCGAGGGCGAGATGGAACACGCCCTGGAGAAGCTGGCCGAGCTGCGGGTACGGGCGTGGCGGGCCGGGGTCGAGGGGCACCGGCAGTTCAACCCCGGCTGGCACCTGGCGCTCGACCTGCGGAACATGCTGCTGGTCAGCGAGTGCGTGGCCCGGGCGGCGCTGGAACGCACCGAGTCGCGCGGCGGGCACACCCGCGAGGACCACCCGACGATGGACCGCGCGTGGCGCAACGTCAACCTGCTCTGCGCACCCGTCGAACCCACCGACGGGCCGGCGGCGACGGACCCCGTCCGCGGCCGGATCGCCCTCACCCGCGAGACCACCGAACCCATCCGCCCCGACCTGCTCGCCCTCTTCGAGAAAGAGGAGCTGGTCAAGTACCTCACCGAAGAGGAGCTGTACGAGTGAGCAGCTACGAGGCCCGCTTCCGGGTGTGGCGGGGCGACATCGAGGGCGGCGGCCTGAAGGACTTCGAGGTCGAGGTCAACGACGGTGAGGTGGTCCTTGACATCATCCACCGCCTCCAGTCCACCCAGGCGCCCGATCTCGCCGTCCGCTGGAACTGCAAGGCGGGCAAGTGCGGTTCGTGTTCCGCGGAGATCAACGGGCGGCCCCGGCTGCTGTGCATGACGCGCATGTCGGTGTTCGACCGCGCGGAGACGATCACCGTCACGCCGCTGCGCGCCTTCCCGGTGATCCGCGATCTCGTCACCGACGTCGGCTTCAACTACCAGAAGGCGAGGGAGGTCCCGGCGTTCGTGCCGCCCGAGGGGGTCGGCCCCGGCGAGTACCGGATGTTCCAGGAGGACGTGGACCGTTCGCAGGAGTTCCGCAAGTGCATCGAGTGCTTCCTGTGCCAGGACACCTGCCATGTCGTCCGCGACCACGAGGAGAACAAGACGGCGTTCGCGGGGCCCCGCTTCCTCATGCGGGTCGCCGAACTGGACATGCACCCACTGGACGCGGCCGAGGAGAGCGGCCTGGACCGCGGACGCACCGCCCAGGACGAACACGGCCTCGGCTACTGCAACATCACCAAGTGCTGCACGGACGTCTGCCCCGAGGGCATCAAGATCACGGACAACGCGCTGATCCCCCTGAAGGAACGCGCGGTCGACCGCAAGTACGACCCGCTGGTGTGGCTGGGGTCGAAGATCAGGAGGCGATCGTCGTAGGCGGCAGGGGCGGGCGGCCGGGGCGCTGGGCGAGCAGTTGGAGGGCGAGCCCCGCGAAGTTCACGCCGATGCCGAGGAACGGGAGGTAGGGATGCCGGGACGGCGTGCCGCCGAGCGGACCGAGGAACAGGAAGAAGGCCAGACCGAAGGCGATCAGCAGCAGGCTCGCGCCCCACAGCTTCGGCCGCAGGATCCTCTTCCGCCGGGTGGGCGGCAGCCAGCCCGTCGTGACGGCCGCGACGCCCGCCGCCGCCACGGCCGTGACGACGGCCGCGGCGATGCCTACCGCTGTCCAGTTCATGCCGGCCATGCTCCCAGGATCTCCGGCACCCGCAAGAGATTTGACTCGGCGATGACTCGCGTCGTCCCGGCAACGCCTACCGGACCCAGCCCTTCTCGTACGACGTCCAGTCCTGCTCGGTGGCCGCGAAGTCCACGTACGCCGCGACGCCGAAGTTCTTCCGGTCGGCGTCGGTGCGGGACAGTCCCAGCCGGACGCCTCGAACGGCGGCGGCGACGGTCTCGGCGTGGTTCCAGTGGCCGAACCGGTTCTCGTGGTAGAAGGGCAGGCCCATCAGGAGGTCGGTGGAGGCCGGGGTGACCTCCAGGGCGAGCGAGGTCTGCTGGGCCACGTAACCGCCGTACGTGCTCTCCAGCGGCTGCATGGTGTCGTACGACATCACGGCGATCTGGTCGACGCGGCGGGCGACCTGGCCGAAGAACTTCTGCGACCACCACTTGGGGTGGCCGGTGGTCGTGCCCCAGAAGGAGTGGAAGCCGGGGACCGGGTCGATCTGGTGGGCGGCGACGGAGAGTTGGGCGTTCTGCGCCCTGGTGACGGCGCGCAGGTCGTCCAGGAGGCCGAGGTAGTCGCCGTCGTCGGAGTGGAGCGGCTCGAGGTCGAAGTGGGCGCCCTGGAAGCCGGCGGCGAGGATCTCGCGGGTGGACCGCACGACCGCGGCGCGGGTCTCGGCCCGCTCCAGCCGCATGCCGTTCGGGCTCTCGCTGGCGAGGACGTCGCCGAGCCAGGCCTGGACGCGGAGCTTCGGTGCTTCTCGGTGGACGGCGGCGATGAACCGACGCGCACCCGCGTACGCGGACGCGGGGAGGGTGCCGTTGTGCTCCAGGGGGCCGGCGTGGACGTACAGGTCGCGGATGCCGGTCGCCCCGAGACGGTCGGCCAGGGCCTTGACGTCGGCATCGGTCTTGCGGCCGTCGACCCAGGCGTGGCCCAGCCAGATGGCGTCCTTGCCGCGGGTGTACGTGCCGTCGGCCGGGTCGCCCAGGTAGTTCACGCGAAGGGCCGTCTCGGCGGCGAGGACCGGGACGAGGAAGAACAGGACCAGGGCGAGGGCGGTGCGCCGCACCAGCCGTCCGCGACGCCCGCGCCGACGGACCGTCCCGGCTCCGGGATCGTCGCCGGTCCCGTTCCCCTCGGCACCATCGACGCCACCCGTTCCTCCGGCACCACCCGCAGCGCTCTCGCCGTCCGCCGCGATGGGCCCCACCGGCGCCTCGGCCGCCCCCGACTGCGGCTCTGCCTCCGGCACCCCATTGACGTCCGTCCCCGGCTTCGGGTCGGTCTCCGACTCCCCCCGCGCGCCCTTCTCCGGCTGCGGTTCGGTCTCCGATTCCCCGTTCCTGCCCGTCCCCGGCTGCGGCTCTGCCTCCGGCACCCCGTTGACGTCCGTCCCCGGCTTCGGGTCGGTCTCCGACTCCCCCCGCGCGCCCTTCTCCGGCTGCGGTTCGGTCTCCGATTCCCCGTTCCTGCCCGTCCCCGACTGCGGCTCTGCCTCCGGCACCCCGTTCGTGTCCGTCCCCGACCGCGGCGCCGCCACCGGCTCCCCCTTCGTGTCCGTCCCCGACCGCGGCTCCGCCTCCGGCACCCCGTTCACGTCCGTCTCCGTCTTCGTCCGACCCGGTGGCCGTTCCATCGCGGTTCCCCCTCGCGTGTTGTTCCGCCCCACCACCCCCGTGTCGGGTGCATCCCGGTCGCGTGGCCGTAATCGCGGCCATACGCTCCCAAATGTGACCTCTTCCTTGCTCCGGGGCCGGCCGCGGCGTGCCAAGTCGCACATATCCGTGCGGGTGGCGCATGCCGTGCTGGGCGGTGCGGTCGGGGTCGTGTGGCTGGTGTTGCCAGGGATGACGTCGGGTGGCGACGCTCCGGTTGCGATCAAGAACCCGGCGCCCGGCGCGAGCGCCGCCGCGGCCGAGGCCGACGAGAGGTCCACCGTCGACCTGGTGCTGCCGCTCGTGGCGGTCGGCGCGGCCGGGGCGATCGCCGGGTACGGGTACATACGACGCGTCCGGCGCACCCGCGTCCGGACGACTCCCGGCGGGACCGGCAGCCCACCGCCGCCGAGGTCGTCGCCGCCCCTCGCCGCCCTCGACGAGCAGGCCTGCGCGGCGCTGGTCGAGGCCGACAACCGGGTCCGGGCGGCACGCACCGAGCTCGGCTTCGCCGGGGCGCTGCGCACGGCGGAGGACCTGGAGACCGTCCGCCGGGCCGTCCGCGAGGCGGAGACCGAACTCGCCGCCGCGTTCCGGATGCGGCAGCGGTACGACGAGGGGGTGCCGACGCAGGAGGCGGCCCGCGAGCACACGCTCGCCGGGATCGTCGGACGGTGTGCGGAGGCCGGCCGGCGGCTGGACTCCGTGGCCCAAGAGTTCGGGCGGCTGCGCGGACTGGAACAGGGGCTGGGTGAGGCGTTGGGGGTCGCCGAGGGCCGGTTCCGGGAGCTGGCGGGGCGTGCGGGGGCCTCGGAAGCGGTGCTCGCCGGGCTCCGGGACCGATATGCGCCCACCGCCACCGCCTCCATCACCGGAAGCGTCGAACAGGCCAAGGACCGCCTCCTGTTCGCCACCGTCCGGCTGAACCAGGCCCGTCAGTCCGCCGATTCGGGGCAAGCGGAGCGGGCGGCCCGGCAACTGCGCGCGGCCGAGGGAGCCGTCGCCCAGGCGGCCGTCTTCGTCGAGGGCGTCGGCCGGCTGGCCGCGGAGCTGCGATCGGCCGAGCAGACCGTGCCGGCCGCCCTCACGGGCGCGGAGGCGGAGCTGGCGTGGGCCAGACGACAGACGGACCCGTCGGCACGGCAGCGGCCGGCCCCCGGACCGGCGACCCCGCCCCCGGCCGACCCCCGCCCCGACCCGAGCGCGCCCCTCGGTGCCGCCGGGGCGACCCCCGGCGGGTTCCATGTCCGGCTGGCGCACGTCGACGCCGTGCTCGGCTCCGTGCGGCAGGAGTTGACCGGGGGACAGCCCCCGGATCCGGTCGGGGTGCTGCGTCGGGTGGTGCGGGCGACCGCGCCGGTCGCCTCGGGTCGGGCCGGGGTGCTGCCGGCCGCCGCTCTGATCACCGCCCGCACCGCCACCGCCGCGGCGGCCGACTTCGTCGCGACGCACCGGGGCGCGGTCGGCGCCACCGCGCGCACCCGGCTGGCGGAGGCGGAACGGCTCCTCGCCACGGGGGACCCGGCGGACCGTCCGCCCGCCGACATCCTCGCCCTGGAGGCCCGGGAGCTGGCCGAGCGCGACGTACGCGCGCACGGGAACCCGTACGTGGGTGCCGTCGGCGCCGAAGAGACGGCCGGCACCGGCGGGGCCGTGCTCGGCGGCATCGTCCCGGCCGAGGATCCCGAGGACGGGACGCCCGCGGGCTTCGCCGGCCCGGCACGGCCCGCCGAGGCGCGGCACAGCCCCGAGTGACCGACGACCGTTCGCCGGAAAGGTCAGAACAGGCTCGGAACCTGTTCGGAACCGGTTCAGAACAGGCTCAGCAACGCCTCCGCCGGGTCCGCAAGACCCGTCTCGCCGTCCGGAAGCGGAAGTTCGAACCACACCGTCTTGCCGCGCGGGGTGCGGCGCGAGCCCCAGGCCGCCGACAGCAGGCCCACGAGCTGGAGGCCCCGGCCGCCCTCGTCGGTGTCCCGGGCGCGGCGGCGGCGCGGCTGGACGAGGCCCGCGTCCCAGACCTCGCAGACCAGCGTGCGATCGAGGAGCAGCCGGAGCCTGATCTCGCCCTCGCCGTACCGCAGGGCGTTGGTGACCAGCTCACTGACCAGCAGTTCCGTGGTGTCGACGAGGGGTTCGAGGTCCCAGGCCAGCAACTGGCCGCGGGCGTGCTCCCGGGCCCGGCCCACACTGCGCGGTTCACGCGGCAGGGTCCAGTCGCCGACCGAGTCGACGGGCAGGCCCTGCACGCGTGCCATCAGCAACGCGATGTCGTCCTCGCCGTGGTGCGAGTCGAGGGTGTTGAGGACGTGGTCGCAGACGTCCTCCAGCGGGCTGGAGGGGTCGGTGAGGGCTCCTACGAACGCGTTGAGGCCCTCGTCCAGCGGATGGTCGCGCGATTCGACCAGTCCATCCGTGTAGAGCGCCAGCAGGGCGCCTTCGGGGAGGTCGACCTCCACCTCCTCGAAGGGCTCGCCGCCCACGCCGAGCGGGAGGCCGGGTGGCACGTCGAGCATCAGCGCCGGCTCACCGGGTTCGACGAGCACCGGGGGCAGATGGCCCGCGTTGGCGAACGTGCAGCGCCGGGTCACCGAGTCGTAGACCGCGTACACGCAGGTCGCGAGGTACACCTCGGACAGGTCGGCCTCACGGGGGCGGCGGGCGGCCCGGGTGGCCTGCTGGACGCCTCCCGGGGTGCCGAGGCCGCGCGCGATCTCGTCCAGCGCGGAGAGGACCTCGGCCGGTTCCAGGTCCAGCAGCGCCAGCGTTCTGACGGCCGTGCGCAGTTCGCCCATCGCGACCGCCGCCCGCAGACCGCGGCCCATGACGTCGCCCACCACCAGCGCCGTGCGGTGGCCGGGCAGTTCGATGACGTCGAACCAGTCGCCGCCGACCTCGCTCGGACGGCCGGTGGAGGCGTTGCCCGGAAGATAGCGGCAGGCGATGTCCAGGCCCGAGGCCACCGGGTCCCCGGGCGGCAGCAGCGACCGCTGGAGTATCAGCGCCCGTTCGTGCTCCCGCCGGTACAGGCGCGCGTTGTCGATACAGACCGCCGCCCGCGCCGCCAGCTCCACGGCCAGATCGCGGTCCCGGTCACCGAACGGCTCGCTGCCCTTCGTCCGGGAGAACTGCGCGAGGCCGACGACGGTGTCGTGGGCGACCATCGGGACGGCGAGGGTGGACTGCACGAGGCCGCCCTCCTCGCCGGGGATGGCCTGCGGGCGGGCGGTGCGCAGGGCGTCCGCGCAGGGCGAGTTGAACGGGAAGTGGTGGACCGCGCCGACCGCGACGGGCGCGCCGGCGCCGGGGAAGGGGGCGTCGGAGACGGCGGAGGAGAAGGCGACCCGGCGCAGTTCGGCGCTGCCGTCGGCGAGGCCGGGCGGGGTCTCGTCGCCGGCCAGGAGGCCCTGATAGAGGTCCACGGTGGCGAGATCGCAGAAGCCGGGCACGACGACGTCGAGGAGTTCGCGCGCGGTCGTCTCCAGGTCGAGGGAGTTCCCTATGCGGGCGCCCGCCTCGTTCAGCAGGGCGAGATTGCGCCGGGCCGCGGCGGCCTCACGGGCGGCGGCGCGGCGGGCGGTGATGTCGGTGCCGAGCCAGGCGACGCCGATGGGGCGGCCGGTGCCGCTGTGCACGCGGTAGAGGTTGATCGACCAGTGCCGGCGCTCGTCGGAGCCCGGCACGAAACCGGTGACGTGCATGTCCGTGATGGAGTCGCCGGTCTCGAGGACCCTGCGCAGGGTCGCGCTGACCCGGTCGGCCTCGGGCCGGGGCAGGTAGTCGTGGACGCCCTTGCCGCGGTGGTCGTCGGGGGTGCCGCCGAAGATCGAGGCGAACCGATGGTTGGCGCGCCGGACCCGCAGGTCGGGGTCGATCAGCAGGAAGCCGAACGGGGATTGGCCGAAAATGGCCTGCGAGGCGGCGAGGTCGGTCTCGATGCTGCGGAGTGTGCGGACGTCGACGACGATGCACACGGCGGCCTTCTCACCGTCCAGGCTGCGCGTCGGCATGACGTAGACCTCGGCGAGCCCCTTCTCACCGCGGCCGCCGCCGGGCACCGGGTCCGGCATCCGGAACGGCACCACCCCGGTCCACTCCCGCCCGTCGAGGATCTCGGCCATCTTGCGCTGGCCGCGTTCGCGCAGGTCGGGGTCGATGAACGCGTCGATGGGGTCCATGCCGACGGCCCGGTCGGCGGGGATGCCGAAGATCTGCTCGGCGCGCAGGCTCCACTGGTCGACGAGGCCGTCGGGGCCGATCGAGAACGAGGCGACCTTGATGTAGTCGTAGATCGAGCCGGGCGGACTGCTCTGCCACATGGCGTCACCTGGCGTCGCCGCCTCGCCCGGGCCGTCGGCGAGGCCGTGCGCGGCGTCGGCGGCGAGCGCACCCGCGGCCTTCACCCTCGCGCCGCCCGACGGGTCCTCGGACTCCGTGGCCTTCGCTGGTATCTCGCTCACGCGAACCGTCCCCTCCAGCTCACCGCGTCCGGCACCGGTCACCGGCGGCGGCTGCCCGCAGTATCCAGCACTACGGGTCCGCACGACACGGTGTTCACGATCACAGCACGGTCCAGGCGTTTTTTGGACCGTCCCGCGACAACACTTCCAGTCTTCTAACCAGCGGACACGCCGTCGAACCACCTCTTCCGGGACCGGTCGCAGACCGGAACCGAACGGGCGACACCGCAAGCCCCGCTGTACACCGGCTCATCCCCGCGAGACGCCCCGTCAACCCGGCACCGCCAGTTCGAACCAGACCGTCTTACCGGTGTTCCCGGGCCGGGTACCCCAACGGCGCGAGGAGGAGGCCACCAGCTGTAGTCCGCGCCCGCTCTCGTCCTCGGGCCGGGCGACCCGCTCGCGGGGCGGGTCGGGCAGCGGGTCGGAGACCTCGACCAGGAGGACGTCCGCCAGTCCGGCGGGGCGGACCAGACGGAGGCCGATGGGGCCGGTCGCGTGCCGCAGGGCATTGGTGACCAGCTCGCTGACCAGCAGCGCCGCGATGTCGCTCAGGCTGTCGAGGCCCCAGCCGTGCAGCTGGCCACGGACAGCACTGCGGGCGGTGCGCACCGCACCGGGGTCCGCGGGGAACGTCCACTCGGCACATTCTCCGTCGGTGTCGATCACGCCGATCACTTCCCGGGCCAGCGAGTACACCCATGTCCGGTTTCGTGGGGTTAATGGCCACATACCCGATATTTGGGAGGCAGTACCGCACAGCAGGGCGCACTGTGGCACGAACGGCGTACGCGGCGGCCCGCCCCCCTGCCGAAGCGCCCCCCGTATCGCCCTGCCGACACTCGACGCGCCCCCGGTTCGGCGGACCCGCGGATCAGCGAGCCGCGGCTCGGCAAACTCCGGCTCAGCAAGCTCCGGCTCAGCGGACCTCGGATCAGCGGGCTGCGACCCGGCCGGCCCTGGTTCAGCGGCCCCCGGACCGGAGGGCCCGGCCAGCAAGCTCCGGCTCAGCGGGCCAGCGGGCCCGCCGATCCGCGCCTGCGGTTCAGTGGGCCCCGGTGGTGAGCTTCGGGAGGGTCTTGCGTACCGCGGGCACGTCCTGGTCCAGCCAGTCGACGTCCCAGATCTCGGTCGGGGTGAGCCAGCGCAGCGCGTCGTGGTCCTGGAGGGGTTCGGGAGCGGCCGAGCCGGGGCACAGTCGGGCGGTCCACACCTGGAGGACATAGGGCGGCCTGAGCGGCCACTCCCCGGGGACGCGCTCCACGGTCTCGGCCTCGACGCCGAGTTCCTCGCGCAGCTCGCGCATCAGGGCCGCCTCGGGCGCCTCCCCCTCCTCGACCTTGCCGCCGGGCAGCTCCCAGCGCCCGGCGAGTTCCGGGGGTGCGCTGCGGCGCGCGGCGAGCAGGCGGCCGGCGTCGAGCAGGGCGGCTCCCACCACCACGATCCGTTCCGTCATGCGCCGGAGCCTACGGGACCGCACGGAACGTCAGTTCCGGGTGCTGTCCCCGTTCTGCGCCTGGGCCTGCGCCTGGCCCTGGGCCTGCGTCTGGCCCTGGCCGATGCGCTCGACCCAGTAGAGCTGTTTGTGGCCGCGACTGTCGAGGCTGTCCGCGATCTTCTGGGCCTCGGCCCGGGTCGCGTACCTGCCCACGCGGTAGCGATTGCCGTTGTCGTCCTGCCGTATGACGAGCCAGGGCAGGGAGATGGTGCTGTCGTTCATCGAGCCCCACGCCCCCTTCTCGTCCCGGCCCGCCCGAATCCCGTCCGCGGCATGCCTCGCGCCCCACCCTCTAAGGAAACCGCAATCCGCATATGCCCGAGCGTACGCCTTACCTTTACGCACCGAACACGACTTTGCACAAAGAGGTACGCAACCAGCCAAGACGCAGGGGGCGCACGGGACCGAACGCGCCGTGCGCGCGCCGCGATGCGTCCGGTCGGCGGGGTTCCGGGCACCTACGGGACGACCTGCGGGAACAACCGGAAACGACCGGATTCCGACGGCGCGCGGACGGGCCCGCAGCGGGCGGATACCGGGGGCAACTGCCGGAAGGGTGTGCGCCGCCCGGGCGAATGCGCTACCGCCCCGGACGGCGCCCCCGCCTCCACCGCTTCACCCACGCCACCGGCGGGCGCCCCTCGCCCCGCACGCCGGGAGACGTTCCCGGCGTACTCCGGCGGCTACTTCACCGGCAGGTGGTAGGCGACCCGGTAACGGTCGGCCGGGATCACCACGTCGGCCGTCTCGACCGGGCGGCCCGAGGCGTAGTACGTGCGCTGGACGACCAGGACGACATGCCCCGGGACGCCGCCGAGGGCGAGAAGTTCCTCGGCCAGCCCGGGCCGGGCGCCGACCTCCTCCGTGACGTTGTCGACGATCACGTCGATGGCGCGCATCCGCTCGACGACGCCCATGCCGCCGAGCGGGCCCTCCTCGGGCAGCATGACGGGGGTGCGGCCGGTGACGGCGAGGGGCTCCCAGGAGGTGGAGAGCATCATCGCCTCACCGGCCTCCCGGAAGACGTATCTGGTGCACATCACGCGGTCGCCGGACGCGATGCCGAGCCGCTCGGCGACGGAGACGCCCGCCTCGGCCTGCTCGCTGCTGGACTCCCACGTCCCCCGGGTGTGCGCCTCGGCCTGCTCCTGCCGGAACGGCGTGGCGCCGCTCACGGGGCGGTAGCCGGAGCGGGCGATCCGGCGCGGCACGGGCCGCTCGCGCACATACGTGCCCGACCCGGAGCGGCCCTCGACCAGCCCCTCGGCCATCAGCACCTTGCGCGCCTCGAGGGCGACGGTGTCGGAGACCCCGTACTCCTCGCGGATTCTCGCCTGGGAGGGGAGCCGGGTGTGCGGTGGCAGCGACCCGTCGGAGATCTTCTTGCGCAGATCACCCGCGACACGCAGATACGCCGGCTGCTCACCGAATGTCACTGGCCACTCCCATCAGGTTGTACAGACAGCTACAGCCTGGCAACCGTGGGTTGTACCGTGCAAGCAAAGGCCAGAGAATCACTCGATGTGATGACATGTGCCCGGGAAACCTGTTACCCAGGCACTTTCTCCCCGCTGGGGACGCGATCACACATCCAGACCGCTGTCGCTGTCGCCCCCGCCCGTGCCGCCGCTCCCGCTGTCGGAGTCCTCGTCGTAGGTGGGCGGGGTGGTGGCCAGGCCCAGAGCCTCGCGGGCGGTGACCGTGGTGGCGCCGTCGACGTACTTGTAGGCCTTGTCGTAGTGCACGTAGAAGCCGTCGGCGTCGGTGGCCTTCTTCGCCGCCGCCCACTCCTCGGCCGCGTCCTCCATGTCCTTCGCCAGGGCGGCCAGGGGCTTTTCCCGGTCCGGCGTCATCCAGAGGTGTGAGCTCAGCTGGTCCGCCTGGTTGCCGGTCACTTCGCCGGTGTCACCGGCCCAGGTGCGGTTGCTCGCGAGGTCCTCCTCGGCGTACTCCTCGGGCTCCTCGAAGAGCACCTTGTCGACGGCGGCCATCGCCTTGAGGAAGGCGAACTGGTCGGCGTCGAGCGTCGACGCGTCGGCGCGCAGCGAACCGGTCAGGGTGCCTTTCTCGTCCACGTTGGCGAAGACGCAGGTGATCTCGCGGTCGCCCCAGCTCCAGCTGTCGGCGGTGGGCGTGAGGTAGTAGATGTCGACCTCGTCGGTCAGCGCCCAGGGGTCCATCGCGTAGGCGTCCTGGAGCGTGTAGCACTTGTCGTCGGCCACGTCCGTGACGTGGTCGTCGCCCGGGAAGCTGTCGCCGGGCAGCGGGACCGTGGCGAACACCTCGGCGTCGTGCTCACCGGAGCAGTCCACCTCGTCGACGTCGTAGACGTCCTCGTCGAAGGTCTCGCCCGGCACGTCGAAGCAGTCGCCCTTGGCGAGCGCGAAGCTGGAGTTGCCGCTCGCGCCCTCCTTGAAGCCGTCCCAGAAGTCGGAGGCGCCGCCGGTGGACAGCGCGAGGACCCACACCGCGAGTCCGATCGAGGACAGGACCGTGCCCACGATCGCCATCGCCTTGCCGCGCTCCCCCCGCTTCTTGATCTGCACCAGCGCGATGATCCCGAGCAGCAGCCCGACGCCCGGCAGGAAGCAGAGGAGGCCGAGGACGAGGGAGGCGATGGCCACGCCGTTGACCGGCGAGGGCCGGCCGTAGGGGCTGTAGCCCTGCCCCCAGACGGGATAGGGCACCGCGCCGTACGGGGCCTGCGGGTACGGGGCCTGCGGGTACGGCCCCATCGGACCCGGACCCGGACCCGGACCCATCGGCCCCGGACCCATCGGCCCCGGACCCATCGGACCCTGCGGGCCGTACGGGGCCTGGGCGTACGGAGCCTGCGGGGGCGGGGCGAACGGGTCCTGCGGGTACGGGCTCTGCGGCTGCGGAGGCTGGTACGGGTCCTGGGGCTGGTGCGGCCCGGGAGGCGGGGGTATGGACACGAGTACCGTGCTCCTGGTTCAGACGGTTCAGGCAGTTGTACGACTGCGCGCATCGTAAGCGCGGCACCACCAGGGGCGGAACGGAGATTCGGTTCAGGCGGCCGCCCCCGCCTCCTCGGCGAGCAGCTCCCGGGTGCAGTCCCGGATCAGGCTGTGGAAGGAGAACCGGGCCGGGGTGTCCTCCCGGATGAGGTTGTTCTCGATCAGCGCGTCGAAGTGGTGTTCCACGTCCCCGGCCGGCAGGCCCGTGACGAGGGCCGCGTGCGCGATGTCGTAGGAGGCGGACGGCTGGAGGCTGATGAGTCGGCTGAACTGCCGTTCGGGCGCGCTCAGATGGTCGTAGGACACCCGCAGCACGGCCATGAGATCGCGGTCGGCGGTCTGGAGACAGCGGGCCCGCTGCGCCGGTTGCGCGAGGCGCTCGACGAGGTCGGCGACAGCCCACGCCGGACGGTCGCGCAGCCGGGTCGCGGCGATGCGCAGGGCCAGCGGCAGCCGGCCGCACAGCTCGACGGCCTGCGCGACCTGCGTCGGCTCGCGCCGCGCGCGGGGCTCTCCGACGATCCGCCGGAACAGCGTCACGGCGTCGGTGGGCGGCAGCACGTCGAGGCAGAGCGGCCGGGCGCCGTCCAGAGCGGTGAGCTTGCGCCGACTGGTCACCAGCACCAACGTGCCCCCGGTGCCCGGCAGCAGCGGGGTGACGTGGGCGCTGTCCGCCGCGTCGTCGAGGACGACCAGGCAGCGGCGGCCCGCCAGGCGCGAGCGCCACAGGGCGCTGCGCTCCTCCAGGCTGGGCGGGATCTCCGCCGCGGTGAGGCCGCTCGCCTGGAGGAGGACGGCGAGCGCGTGCTCGGTCGGCACCGGCGACCGGGTCGCGCTGAAGCCGTGCAGGTTGATGAAGTACTGCCCGTCCGGGTAGAGCTCGGTGACCCGGTGGGCGAGGCGCACCGCGAGCGTCGTCTTGCCGACCCCGCCCATGCCGTCGATGGCCACCATCACGGGCGAGCCGCCCGGCTCCTGCGCGGCGACGGCCGAGAGGGTGGCCAGCTCCGCGGTGCGCCCGGTGAAGTCCGTGAGGTCGTGGGGCAGGTAGTGCCTGCCGTTCCCGGGCGGTGCGGACGGGCCCGTCCTGCGGTCGTCGGGCGGCTCGGCGCCGGCCGCCGCGAGGGCGGGTCCGCCCGAGCCGTGCAGGTCCGGGGAGTCGGCGAGGATCTCCGCGTGCAGGGCGCGCAGCCGGGGGCTCGGCTCCAGGCCGAGCTCGTCCACCAGGAACCGCCGGCCCTCGTCGTAGACGGCGAGGGCGTCGGCCTGCCGGCCGCTGCGGCACAGGGCGATCATCAGGCTGCCGCGCAGGGCGTCGCGCAGCGGGTACTCCGCGATCAGCGCGTGCAGTTCCCCGACGAGGGAGCCGGTCTCGCCGAGCTTCAGGCGCAGCGCGACGAGGTCCTCCACGGCGGTCAGCCGCTGCTCGGCGAGCTTGACCGCGGCACCGGAGACCGCCGGGCACTGGATACCGGCGAAGGCCTCCCCGCGCCAGAGGTCCACCGCCGACTGGAGCAGCCGGACGGCCTCGGCGTACCGGTTCTCGCGCTCCGCCGCCTTGGCCGCGCGCACCCGGCTGACGAACCGGTGCGCGTCCACGGCGTCCTCGGGTACGACCAGGCGGTAGCCGACGTCCACGGTGACCAGGCTGGTCCCGTCCGACGCGGAAAGGATGCGGCGCAGGTCGCGGATCGCGTTGTGCACCTGCGGACGGGCCGACGACGGCGGGTCCTCCCACAGCTCGTCCACCAGCGCGTCCATCGGAACGACCCGGTTGGCGTTGAGGAGCAGCAGGGCGAGGAGCCGCTGTTGCCGCATGCCCCGGACGCGGATCGGGGTGCCCGACTCACGCAGTTCCAGAGATCCCAGGACCAGGAATTCCATTTCTTCTGTCCCCCGATGTCTTTCAACTCGGTTCAGCACATGCCCCCGTGAATGTTCAGGGGCCCCAGGTGACATCGCCGTCGGTGTGGTCGCCCGCGGTGGTGCGCAGGTCGCTCTCGACGGCGTGCGTGATGTTCTTCGGAGAATCCGTGACGGTCACCGTCATCGCCATTCCACCGAGAACGATCAGCGCGGCGGCGACGATTTTGGAGACACGGGTGCCCTGCATGGATTTTCTCCTCGATTGAGTGAGTGGATTTCCGGAGTGAATGCTTCCGGACTATTCAGCGGACTCTTCGGTGAACTCTTCGGCGGCTTTCGTTCCGTCGATGGCTCAACTCTGCTCGGCGGGCGGGCCGGAGGGAACAGCAGACGGCTGGACGGAATGTGCAGCGTCCTAACCCGTCCACCCCGACCTGGGGAAACGCGGGGCTCACGTGTCCCACCAGGGGCCGGGCACCAGGACGGCCCCGGAGGTCACGACGCCGTAGCCGAGCAGGTCCGGATGGTGTTCCACGGCGCGCCGCGACAGTCGCGCGGCACTGTCCTCGGCCGCGGCCAGAGAGCCGGCGAGGAGGAAAAGACCCAGCGTGAGGCCCTCGCCGGCGTGCGCGTGCACGGAGACGTGTTCCAGGCCGTCGCTTTCCTCGGCGTACGAGGAAATGATCGCCGCCAGATCGGGCCGGGCGGGCGCCTCGGCAGGGGCGCGCAGGCGCACGTGGATGAGATACATGACTTCATCTTCGGCGCTGTTCAGCGGCGGTGGACCGGCTCGCGATGGACGCTTTGTGCCATGGCATAAAGCGTCATGCGGAAGGGGCCCGAAAGCCGTCCCGGAAGCCGTCCTCGAATGGGCGGGGAAGCGCCTCGGGCCGGACGGGACGCGCCGCGGTCCTCACTCTGGCACCACGGATGGTTGAAAGCCGAGCGATTGGCCGGAACCGTCCTCCGTGCCGCCGGGCCGCCATCCGCAGTTCAAGGTCAGTAAGCTCAGGGGCACTAAGTTTCGAACACAGTGTGTGCAGTGTGTGACAGCAACAGGGGGACTGCATCATGTTGGAGGTTCTGGGACTGGATGCCGAGGCAGAAGCCATCTACCGGTGGATGCTGGCCAATCCACTGGAGGGCATCATCGTCCTCGTGTCCCGGCTCGGGCTGCCGGAGGAACGGGTTCGCGCGGGGCTGGACCGGCTCAGCGAACTCGCCTTGATCCAGCCATCGGCCCGCAAGGGCATAGGGTTCCGGGCCGTCGGCCCGGAGACCGCCATGGAGGTGCTGCTGGCGCGCCAGCAGGCGGAGTTGGCGGCGCAGCAGATGCGCGTGGAGAAATCCAGAGCGGCGGCGGCCCAACTGATCGCCGAATGCTCCTCGCTACGACCACGGGGCATCGACAGCGATTCAGAACAGCTGGACGGCCTGGAGGCGATCCGGGAACGGCTCGCGGAGCTGGCCCAGTCGGCCCAGGTCGAGGTCGCCACGTTCGCGCCGGGCGGCGCGCACCGGGCCGAGGACCTCCAGGCCAGTCGCGCCCCCAACTCCGCCCTGCTCGACCGCGGGGTGCGGATGCGGACGGTCTATCTCGACAGCGTGCGCAACCATCAGCCCACCCTGGACCACGTCGGCTGGCTGCACTCCCGCGGCGGACAGGTCCGTACCGTGCCCGAACTGCCGGTCCGGATGATCATCTTCGACCGGTGCAAGGCGGTGCTGCCGGTCGACACGAGCGACGCCCGGGTCGGCGGGGTGGTGCTGAGCGGGGCGGGAACGGTCGCGGCCCTGTGCGCGCTCTTCGAGGGCGTGTGGAACACCGCGACGGCGCTGGGGAGCACGCCGAAGTGCGAGGCGAGGGGCATGCCGCCGCAGGAGCGTGCCGTGCTCAAGATGCTCGCCCAGGGCTACACCGACGAGGCCATCGCCAAGCGCCTCGGGGTCTCCCCGCGCACGGCCCGGCGCACCGCAGCCACCCTGATGGAACGCCTGGACGCGCGCAGCCGCTTCGAGGCGGGGGTGCACGCCGTCCAGGACGGCTGGCTGCCCTCCTCGCGCTGAGCGCCGGCCACCGACCACGGGTACGGGCGCGCCGTACCGGGCGGTCGCCTCGGGCCCTGTCGTCGCATTCCCGCCCGCCGCGCCCTGGGCGCGGACGGCGGAGGTGCGGTGACAGGGCCCGTACGGTCACGCGTGCACCGCGCCGGCGCGTGCCTCCTTGCGGTCGGCGAGCAGCAGGGCCAGGGCGGGCAGCAGGGTGACGGTGTAGATCCCGAGGACCCAGGTGAAGGAGTGGGCGAAGGCGCCGGGCACCAGCCCGTGGCGCTGCCGGGCCGCCTGCTCCAGGACCACCGTGACCACGGCGAGGGCCACCGTGCCGCCGATCCGCTGGATCAGGTTCAGCTGGGAGGAGGCGTCCGGGATGGACTGCGGGCGGATCGACTGGAAGGCCCGGGTCATCGCCGGCACGATCGTCAGTCCCGTGCCCAGGCCCCGCACCACGAGGCTCGTGCACAGCAGCACGTACGACGTGTCCGAGGACAGCGTGGTCAGCGGCACGGTCGCCACCATCGTCAGGGTGATGCCGACGACGACGGTGCCGCCACCGCCCAGCCGCTTCATCAGCACCCGGCACAGCCAGGCCGCGGTGACCACGCCGAGGCCGCCCGTGGACATCAGCAGACCGGTCGTCACGGCCGTCTCGCCGCGGGCGGTCTCGAAGTAGAGCGGGATGAGCATCATCGGCGAGTAGAGGACGAAGCCCAGGCAGAAGATGTTGATCGCGGCCGTCCGGTAGACGCGGTGGGCGAACAGCCGCACGTCGAGCAGCGGGTGGGCCGCGCGCAGCTCCCGTACGACGAACACGGCACCGCTCGCCACGGCGAGGGCCAGCGGGACCAGGAAGGCCGCACCCCCGTCGAGGGCGTGGTCGGAGAACTCGTGCACGGCCAGTACGGTGCACACGGTGCAGGCGGCGGAGGACACCAGGCCGATCACGTCCAGCGGCTTGGCGGCACCCTCCCTCGGGGGGTCCGCGGGGACCCGGCGCAGGGTGACGTAGAGCAGGCCGGCGCAGAGCGGGACGTTGACGAGATACACCGCGGACCATCCCCCGGCCCCGACCAGGAGGCCGCCGATCGTCGGGCCCAGCAGCGGGCTGATCAGCATGACGCTGCCGTTCAACGACTGCACCCGGCCCAGCTGTTCGCGGGGCACACCGCTGGTGAGCAGGATCGTCGACACAGGGGTGAGCACACCGGCGGCGGCGCCGGCGACCCCGCGGGCGGCGATCAGCTCGGGCAGGCTCTGGCTGGCCGCGCAGGCCGCCGAGCCGAGCGCGAACAGAAGGATCGCGGCGGCGAAGACGCGCCGTACGCCGAACCGGGTGGCCAGCCAGCCGGTGGCCGGCATGGTGGCGGCCAGCGCCATCAGATAGGTGGTCACCACCCACTGGACCTGGCCGATGGAGCCGAACCTGGCCGTGGTCTCGTGCAGGGACACGTTGACGATGGTGGTGTCGAGCAGGGCGAGGAAGCCGCCGGTGATGGCGGCGGCCATCGTGACGAGAGCGGGGCCGGAGGCCCGCGGAGGGCTCGGCGCGTCCTCTTTGGTCTGTTCGGTCAGTGCCATGGGTGGGCGTCCTTCACAGGGCGGTGGAGTCAACAGGGAGGTGGGCCGAATCAGTTCGGGTCGGTCAGCGCCTGCTCGATGTCGTCGAGGACCGCCGCGGCCGCCTCGCGTGCGCCGGGGCGCCTGCGGCACGACAGGGTCAGTTCGGTCTCGTCGCCGACCTGGCAGGTACTCAGGAACATCTCGGCGTAGGGCACGAGCATCGGCAGCGTGGAGAAGCCGGTGGGCCGGAACCGGTCGGTGCGCAGTTCGGCGGTGTCGATCCGGCCGTGGTCGGAGATGATCGCCGTGCACGGGAACCGGGTGCCGTCCAGTTCCTGGGCCTCGCGCAGCGAGTTGGCGAAGGGGTTGCTGCGCAGGAAGTCCCCCTCCAGCGCGGCCACCTCGCGCTTGCCGAGCAGGGCCCGGACGACCTGGCCGTGCAGCCGCTTCCAGCTGTCGTCCCGGTGCAGGTCCAGCACCAGCCGGGAGGTGAGGTTGGCGGTGGAGCGGACCGTGCGGTCGTGGCGGCGCAGGTCCACCGGCACGATCAGCCGGCCCGTCTCACCGGCCAGATGACGGGAGAGGGCGGCGGCCACCCGGGCGGTGACCGCCGACGGGGCCGCCCGCACCCGGCGCCGTACCCAGAGCGGGGTGCCGTCGGCCGGTCCGTCGCCGAGGATCGCGGGCAGGCCCTCCAGCCGGGCGGGCGGCTCGGCGGGCGGCACCTTCCCTGCGGCCGTCCGGAAGTGGGTGTCGTCGACGACGGACGCGGCGCCGACCGGCTCCTCGCCGCGCAGCACCCGGAACACGTCGGCGATCCACTGCCGGAGCCCGCGGCCGTCGGTGACGATGTGGCTGGCCCGGACGACCAGCCGGGTCGACGGCCCGTCGGCGAGCCCGACCTCGCAGACCGGGCCGGTGACGACGTCCAGGTCGCGGTGGAGGAAGGGTGCGTCGAAGCCGTCGCCGCCGGGGAGTTCGACGACCGGCGGGAGCGGGCCGTCGGCGCGCCAGCCGGCGCCCCGGCGCCGCACCGCGAGGCCGGGGCTCGCGAGGGTGGCGGACCGTACCGCGTCGCGCAGCGCGTCGGGGTCGATACGGCCCTCGCCCTCGACGATCATCTGGATCAGCTGCGGGGTGCCCGTGGCCGCGGCGTTCAGGTAGCCGCGCTCGATCTGCGAGATACGGCGGGTGTAGGGCCGTACAGCGGTCGCTGTGGCTGTCATGCCGGCTCCGGGGTCGGGGTGTGCATACGGACGGGGGCGGGGACGTCGGCCGCGAGGGCCAGGTGCATCGCCGGGGCCACGGTCGTCGAACGCACCCGGTACGACCCCACGTTGGTGGGCCGCCAGCCCGGCCGCCACGCGGGCAGCCGGACTCCGGCGAAGGTCTCCTTGGTGACGTGCGAGGCCTTGATGAGCGCCTCGCACTCGGCGAAGTCCCGGATCTCGGCGGGCTGTCGGCGGCCGAGCAGGGTGCCGAGCCACCGCATGGCGGCCGGGCGGTCCCGTTCGTCCTGGAGGTCCACCCCGATGTGCACCGGACCGGCCGACAGGGCCACGACGCTCCAGCCGTCGCAGTGCGCGACCGAGGCGGTGAGGTGGTGGGCCGGGACGTGCCAGCGCTTGTGGACGTCCCTCGTGAGGTCCCGCGCCCCGATGTCGAGGCCGTACACCCGGGCGACGGCCTCGATGATCAGCGAGCGTCCGGAGGCGTTGAGGCGGTGGCCCATGTGGTCGCGGGGAAGGTGGGGGTGGTGGGTGACCAGGCAGTCGATCGGGGCAGGTCGCGCCGCGCCGCGCACGACCGGATCCATCACCAGCCCCAGCAGCGCCCCCATCACGCCTCCGTGTCGAACACGGCCGCCGCGTAGCTGCCGCCGTAGGCGAAGCTGGAGAGCAGGAGCCTGCCCTGCCGGGTCGGGGCGGTCAGCGCCGCCACCAGGCCCAGGGCGCCCGCGCTGCCGTAGGTCTCCCCCAGCAGGGCCTTGGGGGTGATCGTCGGGCGGTCGAGAAGGCCCGCAAGGCGCAGGGCCCGGGACTGGGCGGTGTCCACCAGGCTGTAGCCGGAGGCCGCCGAGACGACGGTGTCGATCCCGTCGGGCGTGACCCGGGCCTCGGCCATCGCACCGCGCAGCGCCCGTGCCCAGGCCCCGCCGTCGCGGCCGATGCGGCCGATCCCGGCCGACTCGCCGGAGGCGCCGTAGCCGCGCACCCTCGCCAGGACGTCCGCGCCCCGCGACGAGGCCGACCGCTCGCTCTCCAGGAGGATGGCCGCCGCGCCTTCGCTGAGCACCATGCCGCTGCGGCCGCCGGGGACCACCGGCCCGGAGCGCGCGTAGCCGGGGAGGCCGGCCTGGGTGGCCAGGGCCTGCTCGGGGAACTCGTCGGCGATCACGACCATGATCCGGTCCGCCATGCCGCGTGCGATGACCCGGGCGGCGAGCTGGAGGGCCAGGACGGAGCTCGTGCCGCCGTTGGCGATCGTCGCGGTGTAGCCGCGGTAGCGGTGCAGCATCGCCACATGACCGGCCGCCGCGTTGACGACCGTGTTGGCGAACAGCGCCGGGTTGGCGCCGCTGATCCCCTTCTGGAGGACGCCCTTGTGGAACTGGAGGACCGAGGTGACCGGCCCGTAGCCGGTGGCGAAGACGATGCCCGTGCCCTCGGCCTCGGCCCGCGAGGGCTTGCCGTGCCGGCCGTAGAGGTCGGCGACCGCGGCGGCGGCCAGCAGGCTGAGCGGGTCCATGCGGCGGGCCCGGCTCGGATTGATGCCCCGGGAGGCCGACTTGACGTCCACCCGGCCGACCAGCACCTCGCCCACGCCCTGGACGTGTTCGGTGGCGGTGAAGCAGGCGCGTTCGTCACCGAGGGCGGCCACCAGGTCGGCGGTGTTGCCCGCGCCGCCCGCCAGCCCCGCCACTCCGGTGACGACGACCTCGTGGACCTGCTCGGTGCGGCGCGGGGCCGAGTTCGGGAGGCCCGGCCGGTTGAGGACCACGGAGGCGTTGTTGCCGCCGAAGGCGAAGGAGTTGGAGATGACCACCTCGGGACTGGCCCCGGCGCGGCCGGTGTCCGGGATGACGTCCAGGCCGAACGGCTGGGCCACGCCCCGGGTGTTGATCGTCGGCGGCAGGGTGCCGCGGTCGATGGCCAGCGTGCTGACGACCGCCTCGACCGCCCCGGCCGCACCGAGGGTGTGGCCGAGGATCGACTTGGTGGAGCTGGCCGGCGGCACCGAGGAGCCGAACAGCAGCTTCACGGCCTTCGGTTCGGAGGCGTCGTTCGCGGGCGTGCCGGTGCCGTGCAGGTTGAGGTAGTCGACGTCGCTCGGGGTCAGTCCCGCCGTGTCCAGGGCCTGGGCCATGGCGGCGCAGGCGCCCTTGCCGCTCGGGTCGGGGGCGGTCTGGTGGTAGCCGTCGCAGGAGAGGCCGTAGCCGCCCAGCTCGGCGAGGACGCGGGCGCCCCGGGAGGCGGCGCGGTCCGCCGACTCCAGGACCATGAACCCGGCCCCCTCCCCGAGGGTCAGGCCCGTGGACGCCGACATCGGCGAGCACGGCTCCGGGTCGAGCGCGCCCAGGGCGCTGAACCCGTACGCCGAGAGCGAGGCGAGGGGGTCGACGCCGCCGCAGATGACGTGGTCGACGTCCCCCTTCCACAGCAGCTCGGCCGCGTAGCCGAGGGCCACGGCGCTGGCCGCGCAGGCGTTGGACAGGACCACGCGCGGGCCGCGCAGGTCGAACTCCGCGGCGATGTAGTCACCCACGCAGGGCAGTTGGACGGCGGCCGCCCGCTCCGCGTCCAGCTTCCCCTCGTGGACGAGGTCCGCGTGGACGCTCTCCAGCGTCGGCATGGCGCCGAGGCTGGAGCCGACCACGACCGCGACCCGGTCCCGGTCGACGGTGTCCAGGTCGAGCCCGCTGCTCTCCAGGGCCTCCCGGATCGCGGTGGCGGCGAGGCCGTAGCAGCGGTCGACGTCGGCCGGCTGCTCGCCGGTGACCATGCCGGCCCACTCGGTCAGCAGCTCGGAGGTGTCCATGAGGGTGTTGGTGCGGATGCCGGAGGTGCCGGCCGCGATGGACGACCAGCCCTTCTCGACGTCGTCACCGGCACCGGTGATCAGTCCCAGGCCCGTCAGGGCGATTCTCGGTGTGGACATCAGGCGATCCGGGTGGTGAGGGAGCGGGCGATGACACGGGGCAGGGTCACGGTGCGCAGCGGGCGCTCGGCGGCCTGCTCGTCCTGGGCGGCCAGTTCGAGGCCGGAGACCCAGAAGGGGGTGTCCAGGAGGGCGAAGACGAGCTCCTCCTCCGGGTTGGCGGAGGGCGCCTGCCACAGGACCGTGCCGATCTCCCGGCCGGCCGCCGTCACCTGCGTGCCGGCCGTGAACCGGCTGTCGGCGGGAGCGGCCAGGGCGGTCAGCCTGGCGGTCTCGGCGGTCGGCCGGACCAGGTCGTCGGAGCCGCGGAACTCGCCGACCCGGTTCCAGTCGATCATCCAGGACAGGTCGGCCTCGTCGACCGCCAGCCCGGCGAAGCCGGCGGCGTAGACGGCCATGCCGGCCTCGGCCTGGACCCGGGCGAGACCCTCGGCGCCGACCGGCGCGCCGCCCTCCTCCTGGACCGCGGCGAGCACCGCCCGGTGGGCGGCCTCGGGGGCGTTGCTGAGGAGCAGGTAGCCGTACTCGCCGGTGGTACCGACGCGGGCCAGGTGGGCGAGGGCGGCCGGGTCGTCGGGCAGCGCGGACTCGGTCACGGCGTGCAGGGTCAGGCCCGAGATGTCGAAGTCGACGAAGCGCGCCGCGACCGACCAGGCCGTCGGGCCCTCGAACGCCGTGGCGGCCCAGCCCTCCGGCTCGATGTCGACCTCGACGCCCTCGGGCACGTCCAGCCCGTCGAGGTAGCCGCGCAGCTCGTCCGCGGTCACCCGGGTGCGGGGCAGCAGCCAGGCGTCCTCGCCGATCTCGAAGTGCAGCAGGATCGCGAACGGGGTGCCGTCGGCGTTCAGGGCCAGCACCTCGCGGACGGAGTCCGGCTCGACGAAGTCGCCCGACTTGGCCAGGAACTGGTCGAGCAGCGACAGCCGCTCGTCGCCGGAGACGCGGACCAGCGGGGCGTCGATCCGGTAGGCGCCGATGGTGGTGCGCACGGTGGCGTAGTCGTCCGAGGCGGTACGGAGGGCGGAGACGGTGGTGGTCGTCATGGTGTGGGATTTCCTCTCGAAGAAAGACGTGGTTGACGGTGGTTCAGGACCGGGTGGGTTCGCTGTGCACGGCCAGCTGCCAGGCGCTCGGCCGGCGGGCCGGGGACACGCAGCCGATCAGCAGGCCGGAAGGGGTCGTACGGAGGACGAGTTCGGCCTGCGCGCACGCGCCGTCGGCGGGCCGGCAGTCGAGCCAGCTGCCGTCGGCGAGGCGTACGGTGGCCGCGCCGGCCCAGATCTGGCGGAAGCCGGCCGAGCCGAGCTCCCAGCGGGCGCCGGCCGAGTCGAGCACCACGGTGGTCTCGCGCGGGGTGTTCGGGGTGAGCCAGAGGACGATCTCCTCCTCGCTGTCCGGGGCCTGGATGTCGGCCCGGACCGGCTCCGCGGTGTCCTCGGGGACGGTCAGCTCCCAGCCGATCCGCTCGCGCGGGGCGAACAGGCCGAGCGGGTGCTTCTCCTCCCAGACGGTCGGCCGCACGCCCCAGCCGAGACCGCTCGCGCGGCCGAACCGGCTGTTCTCGGCGGTGACCCACATGCCCGCCGACCAGCGGGGGTGGTAGCCGAAGGCCCGGGTGCGCGGATACGGGCTGCGCAGGACCTTGGTGGTGCCCTCCTTCCACGAGGTGACTCCGGCGGCCGAGGCGGTCAGCTCCAGCCGGCGAACGGCGGACGGGTTCGAGGCGTTGCGGGCGGGTCGTACGACGCCGGCCCCCGCGCCGACCCTTGCGTCGCTGTCCGCGCCGGTCTTTGCGTCGGCGGTCCGCGCGTCGGTCCTTGCGTCGGCGGTCCGTGCGTCGGTTTTCGCGTCGGCGGTCCGCGCGTCGGTCCTTGCGTCGGCGGTCTGTGCGTCGGTTTTCGCGTCGGCGGTCGGCGCGTCGGTCTTTGCATCCGTCCTTGGGTCCGCGGGGCGGAAGTCGGTCCGTAGTCGGGCCACTCCGTCCGGGCCGGCTGCCAGGCCGCGCTCCAGCAGGGCGCTGTGGATCAGCCGGACCGGCTCGTGGACCGGCAGCCCGATGCCCCACGACGTTCCGTGCCAGGCGAGCTCGGTGCCGGCCGGGACGACCTGGGAGGCGGCGACCGCTTCCGAGGCGTCGCGGACGCCGAGGCCGAGGCCGATCGGGTGGTGCTCGCCGTCCGGGTGGACGAAGGTGCCCTGCCGCAGGCCGACCGTCTGGAAGATCCGGCCGGGGTGGCTGGTGAAGGCGAAGTCCTGCCGCAGGGTCCCCTCGGTGAGGGTGACCGTGCCGACGACCTCGTCCTCGCCGCACCGCTCGGTGACCCGGACCCCGTTCTCGACGGCGACGATGTCCAGGTCGCGGGGCTCGCCCTCGCGCCAGCCCGCCGGGCGGTCGGCCCGGCAGCTGGGCCAGGTGGAGACGAACAGCGGGCCGTGGTGTCCTTCGGCCAGCACCGACAGCGTGCCGTCGTCGCCGTCCACCTCGCAGACCAGCCCGCCGAAGCCGAACCGGTGCGGCTCCGGCCGCCGCGGTGCGCGCACGTGGTACGGCGGCTCGGTGAGCCGCAGCGCGCGGGCGGTGCCGTCGGGTCCGGTGACCTCCGCCTCGCGTACGACGCCGCGGTCGACATCGACGCTCGCGGTGATCCGGAACTCGCCCAGCGCCAGGTGGTAGTCGACCGTGCGGACGCCGTCCACCAGCCGGACGTCGGAGCGCAGTTCGTCGTCCCGGGCCTCGGTGACCGTGCCGAAGCTGTTCAGTCCCCCGAGGGCCGACCTGACCTCCGGCCCCAGGTCCGCGAAGACGCTGCGCAGGACCAGCGGGATGTAGTTGTGCAGTTCGACGTTGCCGTCCTCGCCGGGCACGGTCTGGCCCACGGAGACGCAGCCGACGCGCCGGTAGAGCTTGAACGCGACGCTGTTGGCCGGGTTGACGGTGAGCCGGAGCACCAGGCAGCCGGACTGCACCATCCACTCGACGGCCTCCGTGAACAGCCGGCCGGTGATGACGCCGTTGCGGTAGGCGGGGGCGACGAAGAACATGTCGGCGATGAGCTCACCGGCGCGGGCGGAGCGCCGGCCGGTGTTGTGGAACAGGCCGAAGGTGCCCACCACGCGCCCGCCGTCCACGGCCACGAGAAACGTTCCCGTGTCCCGTTCGGCCAGCTCGCGCTCCAGCTCGTCACCGGTGATGCCGCCCGCTACCGGGTTGGGGTTGTCGCGGTGGCGGTTGTAGAGCGCCGCGATGTCATGCGCGTCGCCCTCCTGGTACGGGCGGATCGTGATGGACATGCCTCACCTCCTTTTCTTCGAGGGTTCTTCGGTGGGCCTCGTACAGAGGGCGTCAGGCCTTGCGGCCGGTGGTGACGATCAGGGAGCCGGCGGCGGCCAGTTCCGAGCCGACGCTCGCCCGCACCGACACCTGCCGGAGGCCGCCCAGCCGCTGGCCGAGCTTGGCGTCCAGGGTCAGCTGGTCGCCGGGGACGACGAGCCGGGAGAACTTCATCGAGCTGATGGACCCGAGGTAGCCGACGCTCGCGGAGGGGTCGCCGCCGCCCTCGGGCGCACCGGTGGCCTCTGCCGCCGCGGCTGTTTCGATGATCTCGGCGACGTACACGACGGCCACGAGCTGGGCCATCGCCTCGACGATCATCACGCCCGGCATGATCGAGTGGTCGGGGTAGTGCCCGGCGAAGAAGGGCTCGTTCACCGACACGCTCTTCACGCCGCGGCCCGAGACGCCGGGGACGACGTCGTAGGCACGGTCGATCATCAGCATCGGCCAGCGGTGCGGCAGCATCCGCTTGATGTCGTCGGAGGAGTAACTGTGCTTCTGCTTCGGCCTGGCGGGGGCCTCGGAGGCGATCGTCATGCTCAGACCTCGCGGGCTTCGATGAAGTCGACCAGGGCGTTGATGGAGCCGAAGGCCTCGAAGTCGTCGTCGCTGATCAGCACGTCGTACTCGTTGTTGACCATGACGACGATCTCCAGGGTGTCCAGCGAGTCCATCTCCAGACCGCGGCCGAACAGCGGCTGGTTGTCGGAGACGACGGCCGGCTCGACGTCCAGGCCGAGGCGGTCGATGATCATCGACTTGACCTTCATGTTCTTCTCCAGGCGGGCCTCGGCCTGGGTACGGATGTCCTCGAAGGTGGCGACGGACACGGTGCGTTCCTTTCACAGAGGGATAAATGCTGTGCAACTGCTGGGATTTGATGGCTAGTTGGGGATCATTCCGCCGTCGACGGTGAGCACCTTGCCGGTGATGTAGGAGGCGGCGGGGGCGGCCAGGAAGGCGGCCGCCTGGGCCACCTCGGCCGCGGTGCCCATGCGGCCCATCGGGATGACCTGGAGGGCCTCCTTCATATGGGCGGGCGGCACCTTCTTGACCATGTCGGTGTCGATGAACCCGGGCGCGACGACGTTGACCCGGATGCCGCGCGGGGCGACCTCGTACGACAGCGTCTTGGCCATGGCGATCACCCCGCCCTTGCTGGCGGCGTAGTTGGCCTGCCCGGCCCGGCCGGCGATGCCGCTGGTGGAGGCGATGAAGACGATGGCGCCGCCGCTCGCGTACATCTGCTTGGTCGCCTCGCGAGCGGTGTAGAAGGTGCCGGTCAGATTGGTGCCGATGACCTCCTGCCACTTGGCGGAGCTCATGGCGGCCAGGTGACCGTCGGCGGTGACACCCGAGTTGAGGACGGCGACGTCGAGACGCCCCCAGGCCGCCTTCAGCTGCTTGTACATCGCCGCGACCTGGGCCTCGTCGGAAACGTCCGCCCGGACCGGCAGGGCCTCCCGGCCGAGTTCGCGGATCCGCTCGGCGACCTCCTCGGCCTTCCCCGCGTTGGAGCGGTAGTTGAGGGCCACGTCGCAGCCGTGCTCGGCCAGGGTCAGCGCGATCGCCGCGCCGATGCCGCGCGAGGCGCCGGTGACGAGGGCCTTGGTGCCCTCGGCGAAGAAGGTGCTCATGCGGCCCTCCCCGCCATCGCCGCGGTGACCCGGTGGCTGCCCGGGTCGAACCCCGCGACCTCGGTGCCGAGGCCGGCCGCGGTGGCGGCCTTGAGGACGGCCTGGGCGACCGCGAGGTCGAGGATGCCGAGCCCGAAGGGCGAGAAGACGATCGTGCCTTCCGTGGCCGGCGGCTCGGAGCAGCCCAGCACGCCGGCGATCTCGGCGTGCACGAACTCCCGGTGCCCGACCTCCTGTTCGGCCTGGTGCAGGGAGGTCCGCTCACGGACGGCGTGCTCGATGTCGTCGACCACGTTGTACGCGCCGAGCACCGAGGCCGTGCTCAGGTCGCGCAGCGACAGGTGCAGGATCACCTGGCGGGACGGGCGGCCCGGGTGGGCGGCCAGGTCGAGCCAGTACGTCGAGTCGGTGGTCGCGATGCTCACCGTCTCGGCGCCGAGCGCCGCGGCGACGTCACCGGTGCGGAAGGTGATCCCCGGGTACTCGCACTCCAGTTCGGCTGCGAACACCTCGGCACGGCCCGGGACCACGTCCTGGAGCACCACGGTCTCGAGCTCGGGGTGGGTCAGGGTGAGGAAGGCGAGGACCCGCTGGTTGATCGTGCCGCAGCCGATGAGACCGGCCGTGCGCACCGGGCGGGAGCCGTGCAGCGCGCCGCTGGCGAGGGCGGCGCTCGCCGCGGTCCGGGAGGACGAGATCTGGCTGCCCTCCAGCAGGGCCTGCGGATAGCCGGTGTCGAGGTCGTTGAGCACCTGGACGGAGGAGGCCCGCTGGAGGCCCTGCTCGACGTTGGCCGGGAAGGACGAGATCCACTTCAGGCCCATCACGGGCTCCGGGCCGCCCAGGTAGGCGGGCAGGGAGATGATGCGCGAGCCGGCGGGCCGCGGCGGGCGCAGGAAGCTGGAGAACGGCACCTGCGAGTGGCCCTGGCCGTGCAGCACGTAGGCGCTGCGGACCGCGTCGAGGACGGCGGGTCCGAGGCCTTTCAGGGCCACTTCGACGTCGTCGCGACCGAGGATCCTCATGACTGACTCCTTTCGTGATCGGTGGTGTCGGGAACGGGGTTGCTGTCGGTGAGCGGGAATTCCTTGAAGCGGTCCTCGACCCAGGAGTCGGAGTAGACGGTGTCGAGGTAGCGGTCGCCGCCGTCGGGAAGGACGGCGACGCAGGTCGCGCCCGGTTCGATCCAGGACGCGGCGGCCTGGAGCGCGGCCACGACGGCGCCCGAGGAGCCGCCGGCCAGGACGGACTCCTGGGCGAGCAGCTGCCGGCAGCCGCGTACGCAGTCGAAGTCGGTGACCTTGACGATCCGGTCCGCGAGGCCCGGCCGCAGCAGCGGGGGCACGACCGCCGCCCCGTGACCGGGGATCGTGCGCCGGTGGGTGAGCTCCCACGGCTCCGGCGGTCCGAAGATCACGCTGCCGACCGCGTCCACCGCCACCACGTTCGTGGCCAGGCCGTGGTCGCGGATGTACTCGGCGCAGCCGCGCAGCGTCCCGGTCGTGCCGGCCGCGAGGAACAGGTGGTCCGGGCCGCCCGGGAGAGCCTCGTGGATCTCCCGCATGGTGTGGTGGTGGGCCCGGGAGTTGTGCTCGTTGGCGTACTGGTTGGGCCAGTACGCGTCCGGGACGCTCGCCAGGAGCGACCGCACCCGCTCGATCCGGGCCGGCAGGTACTCGCCGGTGGCCGGGTCGCGGTCGACGACCTCGACCTTGGCGCCGTACGCCCGCATGATGGCGGCGTTCTGCGTGGTGGTGCGCGGGTCGATCACACAGATCAGGTTCAGCCGGTAGAAGTTGCACAGCTGGGCGAGGGCGATGCCCAGGTTGCCGGAGGAGGACTCCACGACCGTGGAGACGCCGGGGACGAGCTTCCCCGCCTTGATGGCGTGCTCGATCATCGACTTGGCGGCGCGGTCCTTGATGGAGCCGCCCGGGTTGAAGCGCTCGCACTTGGCGTACACCTGGAACCGCGCGGGCGGGAACAGGCGGTCGAGGGCGACCAGCGGGGTGCCGCCGATCGTCGCGACGATGTCGGGGTCCCGGGAGCGGGTGGCACGGACCGCGAGGGCAGCGCCGTCGGAGGCGAGGACGGTCATTCCGGCACCTTTCTGCTGATCTGGAGCCGCAGTTCGCTGACGAAGCGCTCGCCGTCGGCGTCCGGCAGCCAGGAGTCCTCCGGAGCCGGCAGCGGCTCGCTGAGGGTGATGACGGCGTCGGGATCGAGCCGGCGCGCGGCCCGGACGAGGTTGGCGAAGGACAGCACCAGCGTCGGACTGGTGAAGTCGACGAGGGACGGCTTGGTCTCCTCGGGGAACTTGACGAAGAGCAGGTCGGGCAGGGCGTGTTCGGCCACCCACCGGCGGACGGCGAGATAGTCGCGCTCCCGCTCGGCCTTGTCGGGCAGTTCCGTCCCGGCGGCCGGCAGCCGCCAGGTCTCCCGGAACAGGACCAGGTCGTCGAGGGTCACGCGCGGGGCGTGCGGCCGGTCCAGGCCGATCTTGAAGGCGTCCGCGGCGATGATGGCGACGGGCACCGCGAGCAGCTCGGCGATGCTCCAGACGCCCCCGTCGGGGGTGGTCGCGGTGACCGTGCCTTCGGTCTCCGTCAGGCCGACGGACACCGCCGGGTCGACGCGGGCGCGGTCGTCGTACGGGGCCCGGGTGAAGCCGATCAGCCGGTCGCCGGCGCCGATCGGGGCGGGCACCATGCGGCCGCTGTTGCGCTTCCACTCGACCGGCAGCAGCGGCACCAGCCGCCGGGCGCCGATCGCCGTGTTCACCTTGTCCCGCAGCGATCCGGCGTCGGTGGTCCAGTCGAGGAACGGCAGGTCCAACGTGGCCAGGCAGGCGTGCAGTTCACCGAGGACGGTGGTGTAGTCGCCGGCGTTGAAGGCGTCGACGGACGGGGCCACCACCTGGAGGTCGGGGCTGTGCACGGCGAGATGGGGTGAGCGCACCGGGCCGGTCGCGAAGACCTCGCGGGCCCGCTCCTCGATGTCGGACACCGCCAGGCGTACCGGGTCCCGCTGTTCCTCGGCGAGGTTCAGCACCTCGCGCCACTTCTCGGCGAGTTCACGGGTCGCGGTCTCCACCGGGGTGGCGTTGTCGCCCCAGAACAGCCCGAGCACCTGCGTCCACACGTCGGCGAGGGTGACGTCCCCGCGGCGGCGGGCCGCGGCCTTCCGTACGAACCCGGCGACCTCCGCCTCGACGAGTTCGGCGAGACGGTTGCCGAACCAGTCCGCTGCGTCCGCGACCAGGGCCAGCGGACGGGCGATCCCGTCCAGGAAGTCCCGCCCCAGGTCCATCCGGCAGTCCCGGAGGGAGTCCTGGTAGCAGAGCGTGCGGCCGGCGTACGCCTTGCCCTCCTCGCGGGAGGCCGACTGTCCCGTCGTCCGGACGAAGAAGTCGTCGAGCCGGTCGAGCGCCGCGACGAGCTCCTCGGCGCTCGACGCCCGGTCGATGTCGTCGCGCAGCCGGTCGACTCCGGTGAGGACCGCGTCGAAGCGGACGAACAGCTCCGGGTCGCCGATGCCGGCCACCCGCCGGCGCAGCACCTCCTCGGCACGGACGTCGACGGGGATGTTGGCGTCCCAGGTCAGCACCCGCTGCCGCAGCAGCCGGGTCAGGACCTTCTCCACCCGCTCGCGCGCCGTCGCCGGATCCCAGCCGGTCGCCTCGGCGATGGCCTCGCCGCCGCGGTCGCCGTCCACCAGGCGCAGCACCCGGACGTCGTCCTCGCGCAGCCGTACCGTACGGCCGCCCTGCATGACGAGCCGGTCGCCGTCGAGGTGCACGTCGGGCCGCAGCATCGGCGGGAACCACCAGCGGGCGCCCGGCTGCCCGGCCATCCAGTCGGCCAGCGCAGCCACCGTCCAGCGTTCGAGGAAGGTACGGCTCCGGGAGGTGAGCGACGGGCCGAGATCGAGATCGACGGCGCGCTGCCCCTGTCCGACGGAGATCCACGCCCCCGGGCCGAAGAAGCCGATGGTGTCGGCCTTGGCGCAGTACCGCAGCCAGTACATGGCCAGGGTGCGTTCACGCTGCCGGCGCTTGGACTCCTTGCCCTTCCGCGCGGCGAGGGAGTCGAGGATCTGGTAGACGGTGCGGTTCTGCCAGGCGATGGCGGTGCGCACCTTGTCGTCGGTGGCCAGCCGGGCCAGCCGCCCGGCCTCGGCGTCGGTGTCGGCGCGGTAGGCGGCGCTGAAGGCCTCCTGGCCGTCCGTCCCGCCGCCGGTCTCCAGCAGCTCCGCCGCCCGGGCGGCGCTCGGTCCGCCGAGCAGGCCGAGGCCGGAGACCGGGAAGCCCGCGCTGCGGAGCAGTCCGACGCCCCACACCTGCCACGCGCTGTCGCCCAGCCGGTACGACGGTCCGAAGGCCGTCCAGTCGAGCGTGCGGGTCGCCTCGAGCGTGCCGGTCATGCCGCCACCCCTTCCGCCGCCCGTTGACCGAGCGCGGCCGCCAGCCGGGAGATCCCCTCGGCGATCCGCTTCTTCGGCACGTGGCTGAAGCACAGCCGGAGCGCGTCGGCGTTCTCCCCGCCGATGCCGAAGTGGGAGCCGGGCACGAAGGAGACCCCGTGCTCGGCCGCCGCGTCGGCGAAGGTGTTCGTGTCGACGCCGTCGCGGTGCCGCAGCCAGATGTAGAAGCCGCCGTCCGGCCGCTGCCACGACCAGGGCCCGTCGGCGCCGAGTTCGGCGTCCAGCGCGTCGGCCATCAGCGCCGACCGCTCCCGGTAACTCGCCCGGTAGGCGTCGATCAGATCCGTCCAGCCGGACCGCGTGTGGAACGCGGCGAGCGTGGCCTGGGCGAGCGCCGACGGGGACAGCGCCATGATCTCGGTCGTACGGCGCAGGGTGCTCGCCAGTTCCGCCGGCGCCGCGATCCAGCCGGAGCGCAGCCCCGGCGCGAACACCTTGGAGAAGGTGCCGAGATAGATCACCCGGTCGGGATCGAGGCCCTGGAGGGTGTCGGTGGTCCGCCCGTCGAAGCCGAGCAGGCCGTAGGGGTTGTCCTCGACGACCAGCAGGTCCAGCTCCCGGGCCACGGTGAGCAGTTCCCCCCGGCGCGCGACGGAGAGGGTCGCGCCGGTCGGGTTCTGGAAGGTCGGGTTGCAGTACAGAAGGCGGGTGGTGCGGCCGTCGGCACGCAGTCGCCGCACCGTCTCGCGCAGTCCCTCGGGGTCGAGTCCTTCGGCGTCCTCGGGCACGGCGTGCGGGTGCAGTCCTGCGGTGCGGAAGGCGGCCGCGGCGCCCGGGTAGGCGGGGGTCTGGCACAGGACCGTCTCACCCGGGGCGGCGAGGCCCAGGGCCACCGCCATCAGCCCCATCTGGGAGCCGCCGGTCGGGACCAGGTTCTCGGCCGTGGTGCGCCCGCCCTCACGGGCCATCAGGTCGGTGATCGCCGGCACCAGGGCCCCCGCGACATGCGGGGTCGTGTACTGGAGGGCGAGCTTCCCGCCGAGCCGCAGGAGCCGGGAGAGCTGGGCGGAGATGACGTCCAGCGGCAGGACGTCCAGGTCGGGCAGACCCCCGGCGAAGGAGATCAGGTCGCCGCCCCGCTCGAACAGTCGCGGCATCTCCACCGCGGGTCGTGTGTCGGTCCACATGGCGGTCAGCTCCCGGCTCTGGCCGGCAGTGCGGCCGCCAACTGGTCCTGCACGGAAGCCAGCAGGCCGGCCGAGGAGGTGAGCGCCGGGTCGGCGAGCGCCTCGGGGTCGATCTCGATGCCGTACTGCTCCTCGACGGCCATCACCAGGGCGATGGTCTGGAGCGAGTCCACGCCGAGGTCCACGAGCGGGGTCTGCGGGTCGGTGACCGTGACGGCGCAGATCTCCTCGACGAGCTGGTCAAACTGCGACTGGTTCATGGGTGGTCCTCGTCTGTGTGGGCTGTCGTGTCGTCTGTCCGATGGGGCGGGGGTCGTCGGCGCGGACCAGCAGCTCGGCGGCCTTGCGGTCCGGTTTGCCGTTCGCGGTCAGCGGTACGGCGTCGATGGGGACGATCCGGTCGGGCAGCCGGGCCCGGTCGAGGCTCAGCCGCAGCCGGTCGCGGACCTCTTCGGGCGTGAGGGAGGTCTGCACGGCCAGTCGCAGGGGGGCGTCCTCGGTCTCGGGCCGGAGCGCCACCGCCGCGATCACGCCGGGGATCCGCTCGGCGGCGTCCTCGATCTCGGTCAGTCCGAGGCGGATCCCGCGCCGCTTGATCATGTCGTCGTCGCGGCCGACGAAGTAGAGCCGGCCGTCCTCGTCGAGGTAGCCCTGGTCGCCGGTGTGGAGTTCCAGCGAGCCGTCGGCCCGCCGGACGTATCGGTTCTGCGCCTCCAGCGGGACGCCCCAGTAGCCGGCCATCACGGTGGCGCCGTGGACGACGATCTCGCCGACCTCGCGGGGGCCGAGCTCCCGCTTGTCGCCGTCGACGATCCGGACCCGGTCGCCGGGGATGGGCGGGCCGACCGAGTCGGGGTGGGCGGCGTACTCGGCGGGGTCGAGGATCGAGATGCGCTTGCACTCGGTCATGCCGTACATCGAGGCGAACGCCGACCCCGGGAAGACCTCGAGGAGTTCGGCCATGACGGCCCGGCCCGGTCGGGCACCGGTGTTGGTGAACAGCCGCACCCCGGTGGGCCGCCGGAGCTTGCCCTGGAGCAGGGCCAGGATCTGGGCCAGCGAGGGCACGAGCGGGACGACGGTCACGCCGTGCTGCTCGATCGTCCCCAACAGGCCCCGGTCGCCGCCGCGTTCGGCGAGGACGAGGGTGCCGCCGGTACGGGCGCACAGCAGGGCCTGGTAGAGGCCGTAGTCGAAGGAGAGCGGGAGCCGGCACAGCACCACGTCGTCCGCGGTGTAGCCGAGACAGGCGCCCACGGCGTCGACGGCCGCGATCATCTGCCGGTGCGGGCAGACGACGCCCTTCGGGCGGCCGGTGGTGCCCGAGGTGTAGATCAGCATCGCCACGCCGTCGTCCGGCACCCGGGCGGCGAAGCCGTCGGCGGGGGCGTCCCGGATCTCCTGCCGGGCCTGCTCGACCGGGACGGTCCGGCCGGCCCGCTCCCCCGCGCCGGGCGAGCAGATCGCCAGGGCGGCCGAGCAGTCCTCGACGATGCCGCCGATCTGGAGGTCGGTCAGGTCGGGATGGACGGGGACGAAGACGCCGCCGATACGGAGGGTGGCGTGGAAGAGGGCGAGGAAGGTGCGGTCGTTGCCGCCGGCGTGGACGACCCGCTGCCCGGGGGCGATGCCCTGGGCCCGCAGCCAGCCGGCCGCGCGGTCGACGTCCGTGCCCAGCTCGGCGTAGGTGAGGCTGCCGTCGCCGTCGACGACCGCGGGGTGGTCGGGGCGCTCGGCGCGGGCGCGCTCGAAGAGGTCAGACACCAGCATGGGCGGGTTCCTCCTTACGGGTGCTCTCGCCGATGCGCACGAGGGCCTTGCCGATGTCGCGGGCCGTGTTGACCGGGAGGACGTCGAGTTCGGGGTGGCGGCGCTTGAGGATGTTGGCGAGGGTGCGGGCGGGCGGCAGGGACACCGTCAGCCCGGGTTCCAGGCGGGCGAGGGTGTGCAGGCACAGGTCCCAGCGCACCGGCCGGACCACCTGGTCGACGAGCCGCCGGCGGACCGTCCCGGGGTCCGCGACCACCTCGCCGTCGGCGTTGGAGAGCAGGGACCCGCGGGGGGCCGCGAAGTCGGTCGCGGCGGCCGCGGCGGCGAAGGCCTGCCGCGCGGACTCCATGTACGGGGTGTGGAAGGCGCCCGCGACCCGCAGGGGTTTGACGGTCGACCCGTGCGGGGGCGCCGCCGCCAGACGCTGGAGGTCCTCGGCGAGCCCGGCGGCCACGATCTGGCCGGGACCGTTGAACGTGGCCGCGTACAGGCCGAGTTCGGCGATCCGCTCCAGCACCCTGGCCTCGTCGCCGCCGACCACGGCCGCCATCGAGGTGGGTGCCTCGGCGCAGGCCGCGGCCATCGCCCGACCACGGACCGCGGCCAGCCGTACCGCGTCGACGGGCGTGAGGACTCCGGCGTAGGCGGCGGCGGTGAGCTCGCCGACCGAGTGCCCGGCCGCGACCGCGGTGCCCGCCGCCGCCAGCGCCTCGTGGGCCAGCAGGCCCTGGGCGACCAGCAGCGGCTGGGTGTTCTCGGTGCGGGCGATCTCCGCGGCCGAGGCCCGGGTGCCCAAGTGGACGAGGTCGCAGTCCGCGGCCTCGGACCAGGCCCGTACGCGCTCGGCGTGCACCGGGTCACGCAGCCAGCCGGCCATCATGCCAGGGGTCTGGGAGCCCTGACCCGGCGCCATGATTGCGAACATGTGTTCTATCCCCCTTTCGTGTTGAGCCCGTCGCACGGCGCTCGGGCCGGCGGGCGGTGGGATGCGGATGGGATGCCGATGGGATTCGGATGGATTCGGTGAGGTGGGGCGAGTCGGGGTGAGGCGCAGTGCGCTACTGACCGCCCGGTGCTACTGACCGCCCGGTGCTGCTGGCGGCCGGTGCTACTGGCGCCCGGTGCTACTGGCGCCCGGTGCTCTTCGCGAACCGGCGGACGGCCATGAAACCGAACCCGGCGAACCAGGCGACGATGTTGAAGACGGCGCCCGCCAGGCTGGAGTGCTCGCCGCTGAAGCTGTAGCCGTCGGTGAGGGCGTAGCGGGCGAGGGTGGAGACGCCGTACATCGGCGTGTACCGCGAGATCTCGAGCATGGTGCCGCTGAGCGGGATGAACAGGTTGCCGAGGAAGGCCAGCGCGGTCATCGTCAGCCCCGGCATGTGCATCACGACGTCGGGCTTGAGGGCCAGGCCCAGCGAAATGCCGAGCGCGGCGAAGACCGCGGCCCCGAGCCAGGCGACGACCAGGGACGTCACCCACACCTCGGCATCGGCGTGCGCGCCGGTGACGAAGCCCAGCACTCCGACGATGGCCACCGGCACGGCGGCCATCACCACCGAGCACAGGACCTTGACGAGCAGGTATCCGGGCGGGGCGAGCGGGCTCAGCGCGATCGTGCGCATCCAGCCCGCCGACTTCTCGACCGAGATGGTGGCCGCGGAACTGGTGGCGGCCATCGCGGCCCCGTACACGGCGAGGCCGATCATCATCCAGGCGGCGAAGTTGCCGTGCGGCAGCGTGCCGTGGGCCGGCGCGGTACGGAACAGGGCGAGATAGAGGACGGCCGGCAGGAGCAGGGTGAAGATCGTGGTCTGACGGTTGAAGCGACGGGCCAGCTCGTAGCGGACGAAGGTGGGGTTGACTCCGCTGAACGACGAGGCGCGGGGGCGGGCGGGCGGCGCGGTCAAGGTGGTCATCGCGGGCCCTCCTGGCCGGTGCGGCCGGCGTGCGTGATGGCCATGAAGGCCTCTTCGAGGCTTCGGGGCGCGACTTCGATCTCGGTGGCGGAGGTCCGGGTGACGAGCAGCCGCAGCAGGGCGTCGGAGTCGGTGGAGTCGAAGTAGTGGCGCTCACCGCGGACCGCGACCGACCGGACGGACGGCGAGCCGGCCACCGAGGCGGCGTCCTGCGGGCTGATCAGCGCGGAGACGGTACGGCCGCTGATCCGGGCGCGGATCGAGGAGGCGGACCCGTCGGCGACGACCCGCCCCTGGTCGACCATCACCACCCGGTCGGCGAACTGGTCGGCCTCCTCCATGTAGTGCGTGGCGAACAGGACCGTCATGCCGCGCCGGGCGTCCTCGCGGACGGTCGCCCAGAACTCGCGGCGGGCCGCCACGTCCATCCCGGCGGTCGGCTCGTCCAGCACCAGGAACTCCGGGTCCGACAGCAGCGCGATCGCGAACCGCAGCCGCTGCTGCTCACCACCGGAGCACTCGGAGACCCGGCGGTCCCGCAGCCTGGTGACGCCGGCCCTGCTCATCACCGTCTCCGGGTCGGCGCCGGGGTGCAGCGAGCCGAGCATCCGTACGGTGGCCTCGACGGTCAGGTCGGGCAGCAGTCCGCCGCTCTGGAGGACCGCGGCCACGCGGCCGGCGCGCACCGCCTGCTGCGCCGCCTCGCCGAACAGCTCCACCTGCCCCGAGTCGGGCCGGGTGAGGCCCAGGAGCATGTCGATCGTGGTCGTCTTGCCCGCGCCGTTCGGTCCGAGAAACGCCACGACCTCGCCGCGCCGAATCCGCAGGTCCAGCCCGTCGACAGCGGTGAACTCCTCGCCCTTGGCGTTGGCGAACCGCTTCACGACCGCGCTGAGCACGGCGGCATCCGGTGACGTCACCTCCCCCGACGCCGGGCGGAGTTGGGTTTCGGTCATCTTCAGGTCCTCACGATCCGGTGGGGGGTGGCTTGACGAGAAACACTCTTGCGCGCCCCGCTATCCGCCCGAACCGAACCGGCTATCCCTGCCCTATCGAGCCCCGGACCGACGTGCCGAGGGGGCCGACAGAGCCCGCCGGCGAGTGGACGACGCCCGCCCGTACGGAAGCTCCGGCACCGGCTTGGACTGGGGACTCGACCGGACCATGCCCTGGGAACATCTGGCCGACAAAGCCCCGCGAGTGGTCTCTGCCGGCACCGACCTGAACCCGGAAGGGTGGCCGGATGCCGTTGCACGAGATCAGCCCGGACGGCACCCCTCGCGACGGCCGCGATCGCTAGGGTTGACGCATGACCGCACTGCCCGACTGGATGCGCCCGCCGCGCGAGGAAGGCTGGCTCGCGGAGGACCTGGACCGCCTCCCCGAGGCACCCCGCCACACCGAGCTCATCGACGGAGCCCTCGTCTTCGTGATGTCGCCCCAGCGCTGGTGGCATGGCCACCTCGTCACCATGCTCACCGTCGCTCTTATGGAGCAGGCGCCCGCCGATGTCAGGGTCGGCCGCGAGATGACCATAAAGCTGGACGCACGAAACCGGCCCGAACCGGATCTGCTGTTGACGACGGCCGACTACGACGCAGACCGCACCTGGTTCGCACCGGACGAGGTACGGCTCGTCATCGAGGTCGTCTCCCCCGAATCCGCCCACCGCGATCGCACCGTGAAGCTCCGCAAGTACGCGGAGGCCGGCATCCCGCACTACTGGTGCATCGAGGACGAGGACGGCGCCCCCGTGGTCCACGTCTACGAACTCGACGAACCGACCGGCGCCTACGCACCCGCCGGTATCTTCCGGGGCGTCCTGGAGCGCCCCGTGCCCTTCGAGATCAGCCTCGACCTCGACAAGCTCACTCCGCCCCGGCGTGGCTGAAAAGCCGGCACCGACGCAGTACGGGTATGCAGGAGGGGTCGGACTCCATGGAGCCCGACCCCTCCTCGCCTGGACGCGTGAATACGCCGACCGGCCGAACGGCGACAGACAGGCACGGTCGGAGCCGAAATCCCCTGGTCAGATACGGTGACAGGATGACCGAGAGCCTGTCTGCCGACGTAGCCGACATGCTTACGGCAGTCCTGAACACGGACAATCCGGTTCACGCCGCGCTCCGAAGGCAGGTTCCGCACCTCAGCGTGCGAGCTCGCTGCACATGCGGGTGCGGGTGCGGTACCGCCTACTTCGAACTCGACACCAACGAGGTCGAACCCGCGCCCACCGGCCCCGGCACTGTCGTGGCGGCCGAAGCGCAGCTCGTCACCGAGGCCGGTGAGTGCCCGGGCGAGTCCTGGCCTTCACGCAGGGCGGCTACCTGTCGTGGTTGGAAGTCTGTTCATGGAGCGACGAAATAGAGGTGACACTGGCCACCGCGCGTCACTGGCTCCAGCCACGCTCTTGGTCCCGGACGGCTCCGACCGACATCACGAGTACGAGCATCAGTGGCTCGACGGCTCGACCGCGCCAAGTGGCCCACGACCGCTCGATGCGTTCCAGTGCCAAGTCACCCCGACCACGCTACTTCGCCCCGGTCGCCCTGACGGATCGAGGGAGAGTGACCATTGCCCGAACCCCGCACGGGAAACACCAAAGGGTCGACTCCCGGAGAAGCCGACCCCATGTGACCTGCATGTTCGCCAGGCCGCCAACGTGGTGTTCATTCCATCCGCTCAGACGTTGAAGCGGAATGCCTGAGAGCTGATCCTGACCGGCGGCCCCCCCCCCCCCCCCCCCCCCAGGGCTCTGACCTGGGGTTTCCTCGTTGGCATGCGTTGGCTCCCGACGGCTGCTTACGGGTGTCCTGCGGACTGGCTGAGTACCTCGAGGCAGAGAAATCCATGGCACGTCCGCGGAGCCTGCAACGAGACTGCGCAGGTGAGCGACTCCTACCCCTGCCCGTGCTGCGGGCACCGCGCGCCGGACGCGATGCCCGGCTCGTACGAGATCTGCCCTGCTAGCGGACTCCGTCGCATGTCGCGAGGTGAACGACGGCTCCGCACGGAACAGCGGCCCGATCTCGAAGACCAGGTCCACCCCGGCGGCGATCGCCATCTCCGCGGAGAACTGCGGCGATTGAGCCAGATACGCTGCCCGACCGTAGCAGCTGAGCTCGAACACCTTGGCCCCGGACTCTGAGGCCGTGCCCATCAGCTCGGCGTGTGTATCTCGGTACACTCGGCGGCGCACGCGTATTCGCGCTTGCCCTGCTCCAACGTGGTCTGCACCGCGAACAGCAGCTAAGCCGCCGGCCTGCGCTGCATGGCAAGGAACCGCCAGCCCAGCCGGTTCTCGATATCCGCGTGCTCGTCGATCGGCAGGGGCGCCTCGGCCCGGTTCGCGACCCCGACCGGCTCTGGAACGATCTCCAGACCTCCGAGCGTGACCGCCGGATTCTCTACAAGTCGGCTGATCCGCACCGCGGACTCGCCGCGATCAAAGCGGTCTCACCGAGGCGTTGTCGCGGGTGAGCGACCAGTACACGGCTCGAAGGTGGATCACCGCAGCCCCCTAAGGGCGTCGCCATGATCCCTTGGGGCGCGGGCGATAAGGGAACGCGCGGTGCCACCACACCTTTGCCGCCGCGCGACCCGCCGTGGGGTTATCTGTACTGCGCGAGGCGAATGCTGTCGTGTATCTGAATACCCGACTAGGTCCTGTCATGTACTCGAGCGTGGTACGGTTGCCTTCGGTGGGTGAGGGCGGAGTGGCGCCCGAGCCTCCTGTCGCAGGAGGGCAGAGCTATGCCCCGGGGCGCTTGCTAGCAGAGGCACGCACCGGGGCTTACGTCAGCCACCATAACGTCCTGTTTGCTGCTGTGCAATGCCGGCCCATCGGGGGGATCCGTCAATGACCTGCGCTACCTCTGACGAAATGCATCTGATTAAGACGCTTGACGCTGAGCGGTACGCCCCTGCAGGGGCGCTGTGCTCGTCCGAGTGTCGGCATGCGCTGGTCTGGTTCGACTGGGAGACGCAGATGTCGAAGGCGCTGTACGAGATTCTGCGGCACCTGGAGAATGCGCTGCGACGGGCGATGGCGGGACGCCTGACCGCTCATTATGGTCGAGAGGACTGGTGGCGGGCCCCTCGGCTGCGGCTCACGTACGGGACCCGGCAGAAGATTGAGCAGGCCGAGGATCGGATGCTCGATGCCGGGGTGCCCTGGACGGCGGCCGGGGTGCAGCGGGAACTGACCCTTGGCTTCTGGGTCGCACTGCTCGGCCGTGGTCGGGACTACGAGACGCAGTTGTGGCGTCCGATGGCCTCGGGCTTCCCCGGTTACAGGGGCAGGCGGCAGCCCTTGCACGAGCGTCTCAACTACCTTCGGGAGCTGCGGAACAAGGTGGCGCATCAGGAGCCCGTTTCCGGGCGGCACCTGGCCGCGGACCGGGCTTCGGTGATCACCGCGCTCGGGTATGTGTCGGAGTCCGCGGCGAGATGGGTGGCGCTGACGGATGCGGCCATTCCCGAGTTGCTGACGGGGATGCCCGGGCGCTGCCCGCGGATCGGCGGTGGTCCGGCATGAGGGCGGACTACCGGCTGGGTGATCTGTGCCAGATCACTGCCAGCCCGTCGAGCGATCTGTTCGTCGACCTAGCTGAAGGTGTGGAGGGGACCCCTGTACTGTCGCCCGCCGATATAACGGTAGGGCAGCAGGTGGACGCTTCGCGCGTTCGGTCGTTGCCGCGCATAGAGGAGGGACTGTCGCGGTACCAGCTGCTTCCGGGCGATCTGGTGGTGGTGCGCCAGGGGGCGGTGGGCCGGGTCGCTCTGGCAGGTGAACCGGAGCGCGGTTGGATCTACCACTCCTCGTGCATGAGGTTGCGGCCCGATGCACATGCCGTTTACCCCGCGTACTTGGCGGCCTATCTTGCCCACCCGCCGGTAGTGGATCAGATGCTTGCCCGCACCCACCAGGGCACGGTGGCTACGATCACGGTCGATGTGCTCGCGGACCTCCCCGTGGCCCTTCCCGCACCTGAGGAACAGCGCCTCATCGCCCAGGCGCTCGGGGAGGTGGACGTGCAGTTGAGGATCCAGCGTCAACTGCTGAACCGACTCGAGGCGCTGAGGCCTGCTCTGCTCGGCCAGATGTTGGGCGGTGAAGTTCCGGGCGAGCGTGCGATAAGCCTGGCAGACACCGTTGCTGGGCGCAGGCCGGGCAGAACGCGACGAACAAGTCGAATGTCGTAGGTCGCCCCTACCCTGGGGCGGCGGCGTACGTGCGACGTACACCCTATGGATCACCACATGAGGAGAGGCGCGAGTGGCCCAGCTGACTTTGCCGCAGCTTGAACGGCATCTGTATGCCGCGGCGGACATCCTGCGCGGCAAGATGGACGCCGCCCAGTACCAGGACTACATCTTCGGGCTGCTGTTCCTTAAGCGTGCCTCCGACCAGTTTGATGTGGCACGCACCAAGGCCATTGAAAAGTTCCGCGCAGCCGGCATGGACGAGCAGCGCGCGAAGCAGCTGGCCGAGACCCGCAACGCGTACGCGTCACACGAGTTCTTCGTCCCGGACGCCGCCCGCTGGTCGACGGTCATGCGTGACTCGCGCAAGGATCCGGCCGAGGCCCTGAACGTCGCGCTCGCGCAGCTGGAAAGCCACAATCACCAGGCTCTCGATGGCGTGTTGGAGTACATCGACTTCAAGCGACCCGCCAGCGGCAACACCAAGCTGAGCAAGCCCGTACTCCAGGCACTGATCGACCACTTCAACCAGTACCGGCTCAGCAACGACGACTTCGAGTTCCCCGACCTGCTCGGGCACGCGTACGAGTACATCATCGGCGAGTTCGCCGACGAGGGCGGCAAGAAGGGCGGCCAGTTCTACACCCCGCGCTCCGTGATCCGCATGATGGCCCGCCTGGTCAAGCCCCAGGAGGGGCACTCGGTGTACGACCCGTGCTGCGGATCCGGGGGCATGTTGATCCTCAGCAAGGAGTATGTACAAGAACACGGAGGCGATGCCGCCCACCTCTCGGTCTACGGGCAGGAGGACAACGGCAGCGCCTGGGCCATGGCCCGCATGAACCTGCTGCTACACGGCGTGGCTGACGGCGTGATCCACCACGGCGACACCCTCGCCAAGCCGCTGCATACGCAGGACGGCGAACTCCAGCGCTTCGACCGGATCCTCACCAACCCACCCTTCGCGCAGAACTACCGCAAGGAAGGGATGGAGTACCCCGAGCGCATGACGTACGGCTGGTGCCCGGAGTCCGGCAAGAAGGCCGACCTCATGTTCATTCAGCACTGCCTCGCTGTGCTGGAGCCGGACGGCATCGCGGCTTCTGTCATGCCTCACGGCGTGTTGTTCCGCGGTGGAGTGGAGAAGGACATCCGCCAGCGGATGATTGAGGAAGGTCGGCTGGAAGCTGTCATCGGCATTGGCCCCAACGTCTTCTACGGCACCGGTATCCCGGCCTGCATCCTCATCCTGCGCGGTCGCGACGGAGCCCCCGCCGGGCGCCGCGACGGAGTCCTGTTCGTCAACGCCGACCGCGAGATCACCGCAGGCCGCACACAGAATCTCCTGGAAGCCCAGCATGCGGAAAAGATCGTCTCCGCGTACAAGGGCTGGAAGCAGATCGACGGCTTCGCCCGCGTCGTCCCCTACCAGGAACTCGCGGACAACGATTACAACCTCAACATCCGCCGCTACGTCGACAACACTCCTGCCCCCGAACCGCAGGACGTACGCGCCCACCTCCACGGCGGCATCCCGAAGGCAGAAGTCACCGCACGGGAAACCCAGTTTGACGCGTTCGGTATCGATGCCGGAAAGCAGCTATTCCAAGAGCGGGATGAGGAGTATTACAACTTCCTCGATGAGGGCTACGAGGCGACAATCGCCCGCATCCCTGACCTCACAGCAGGTCGGGAAACCGATCTCGCGGAAGCGTTCAACAGGTGGTGGGAGGCACACCGAGGCCGGTTGGACGAGCTCCCTGAACACCAGCAGTTGTGGTCCACGCGCCAGGAACTCCTCACCACGTTCACCGAGGCCTTGGAACCGGTGAAGCTGCTGGACCACTACCAGCTGGCGGGCACCATCGCTGCCTGGTGGTTCGACACCCGCAACGACCTGCGCAGCCTGGCACTCACCGGCTTCAAGGGAGTAGTGGACCGCTGGGTCGCCAGCATCGACTCCGCCTTCGCCGAACCGCCGACCGATGCGGATGCCAGGACGAAGGCACGGGTACGGGCGGCCCAGCGCAAGGCTCGCGAGCACCGCCTTGTACCCGAACTCATCCCCGCCTACGTCGAGCGACTGGAGACAGCCGAAGCTCTCGCCGCGGAACTGGACGCCAAAGTCAAGGCAGGCTCCCCGCCCAAAAAGACCAAGGACGAGGACGACGAAGAGGAGCTAGACCTCTCGATCGTCCTGCCGCTCAAGGAGCTGCGGGCTCTCAAGAAACGGCAGACAGAAGCGAAGAGGGACCTGGCCGAACTGAAGGCTGCATTCGTCGCGGAGTTGAAAGAGGCGGCGGCCAAGCTGACCGATGCACAGGCACAGACCATCGTGCTCGGCTTCCTGAAGGCAGACCTGCGAGCGCGGATGGACCGCTTCGTCGCGTCCGACCGGCGCGGCCTGACCGCGGCGTTCCGGAACTGGGGCGACAAGTACGCGGTGACGCTTGAGGACCTGGAGCGGGAGCGGGAAGCGTCTGCCAAGCGGCTGCGGGGGTACCTGGAGGAGCTGGGGTATGCGTGAGGGTTGGAAGAAGGTTCCGCTCGGAGACGTAACTCGAGAGGAGGGGCTCCGTGTCGGTCGTCTCGCAGACGAGGCAGTGGTCCTCTCGTCAACTAAGCACCATGGCCTAGTGCGTTCCGACGAGTACTTTAAGAACCGCCAAATCTACAGTGATGACATTTCGGGCTACAAGTTGGTGCGTCGTGGATGGTTTGCGTACGCGACAAATCACTTGACCGAGGGATCGATTGGGCTTCAGGATCTAGTTGAGACGGCGTGCGTTAGCCCGATCTATACGGTCTTCTCTTGTTCCCCGGAAGTCGATGAGAACTTTCTCTTTCGGGTTCTCAAGAGCGATGAGTTGATCATCCAGTACGGAGTGCACGACCAGGCCTCAGTCGATCGTCGCGGCGCGGTTCGATACGGCGATTTCAAGAAGATCGAGGTCTTGCTCCCACCGCTGAAGAAGCAGCAGCAGATCGCTGAGATCCTTGACGAGGTCGACCGTCAGATCTCTATCGCACAGACGGAGCTGCGTAAACTGGTCAAGGTTTTCCGTGGAACGCTGGGGTGGGCCATGGAAAGGGTTAGCGGCGACCCTCGGACTGTGTGGACAGCCGTGGAAGAGGCCGGCGAGGTCACATTGGGTCGGCAACGCTCACCGGAACATTCCGAGGGCGATTTCATGCGACCCTATCTTAGAGTGGCCAACGTGCTCGATGGATATATCGACTATTCCGATGTTTTGAGCATGAACTTCACTCCAGCGGAGCAGGAGAAGTATGAACTTCGCGCGGGTGACATCCTTTTGAATGAGGGGCAGAGCCTGGAGCTAGTCGGGAGGTCTGCGCTTTACGATGGGCCTCCTGGGATGTACTTCCAGAAGACTCTAATTCGATTCCGTACGGCCAAAGTGATGCCGCGCTATGCGCAGGCGGTCTTCAAATACTGGCTCAATACAGGTGTGTTCGCTGACGCTTCTAAGCAGGCTACAAATATGGCGCACCTCAGCGCAGAGCGCTTCGAAGCCATGCGATTTCCTCTAGCTGTGCCGGAAATCCAAGAGGAGGTGATTCGCTCAGTAGAGCGGGTTGGCGAGGTAAGGGGGCACGTCACAAGCGAGGTGGCAAAGCTGAAGGTATTTAGACGGGCCCTGATGGCTGACCTGTTTGGCGGTGGAGTGAGTGCAGGCCGGAGTGCGTAGCCGACACCCTGTCGACCCTCCATTGGTGGCGCGAAGATGCACACGCATTTGTCGTGCCTAATCGGCGGCCGTGTCGTGTAGTTGGGGTGGGCGGAAAGGCGCCCCGAGTTCTTTCATGTCAAGGAGTGCTCAGTATGTCCGAATCCGGCCCCGAATACCGCTACGTCGAGAAGCCTCTGATCGACCAGCTCACGCACCCCAATATGGGCTGGCGTCATGTTCGGGGTGCGGCGGACGCAGAGTTGCAGTTGGAGGGGGAGCCTGTCGTTCGTAGGCGGACCTTCGACAACGCGGTGCTGGAGGAGATTCTTCGGCGCCGCTTGCGCAAGGTGAACCGGCGGCCGGATGGGACCCCGTGGGTGGACGACATGCGGGCCGCTCACGCTATCTCCGCGCTGACTCGGGGTGCGGCCAGCGCCGGCGGCGGTCTCGTGGCGGCCAACGAAGCCGCAACGCATGCCCTGTTGAACGGCGTCGACGTGCCCGGGTTCGCGGACTGGGACGGCGGCCGACGCCAGACCGTCAGGTTCATCGACTGGGAGAGGCCGGAGAACAACGACTTCCTTGCGGTCTCCCAGTTCCGCATGACCATTCCCGGCAGCCAGGGCGAGGTGATGATCGCCGACTTGGTGTTGTTCGTGAACGGCATCCCACTGGTAGTAATCGAGTGCAAGAAGCTCGCCGCCGTCGGCGGTGAGATAAAGCGAGCCGTCCAGCAGCTGCGCCGCTACGCGAATCAGACGAGCAACGGCGTTGCGCCGCGAGGCAGTGAACTGCTCTTCCGGACGGTCCAGTTGACGGTGGCCAGCACGGGGGATAAGGCGCTGCTGGGCACCTTCACCGCTCGTTTGCAGGACTATGTAGTGTGGCGTGACCCGTACCCCCTTGAGGTGGACGAGATCACCTCCCGCAGCTATAACCCGGACGACGTCCTCTTCGATGCACAGAAGGTTCTCGCGGCCGGTGTCCTGCATCCCGTTCGCCTCCTCGACATTGTAAAGAACTTCGTCGTCTTCCAGGACGTGGAGATCGCAGAGGGGCGTACCGCCCGGGTGAAGATCGCTCCCCGCTATCAGCAGTACCGGGCTGTCCATAAGGCGGTTGCCCGGCTGGTGCGTGGTGAGACGAAGGCCGCACACGGCCGGGAGGACAAGCGCGGCGGCATCGTCTGGCACACCCAGGGCTCGGGTAAGTCCCTGACAATGGTGTTCCTGGTGCGCAAGCTACGTTCGACCCCGGGCCTGGAACACTTCAAGGTGGTCGTGGTCACCGACCGCAAGCAGCTGCAGGAGCAGCTCGCGGAGACTGCGGCTCTCACGGGGGAGAAGCCCGACGTCGTCACGCGCGCCTCCGATGTACCGACGGTGCTCGGGCGGCATGGGGCTGGGCTGGTCTTCGTGATGATCCAGAAGCAACTCGACACCGACAAGGCCCGCCAGAAGAAGACCGACTCTCTTGCTCATGACCGAATGCCGGGCTGGGGCCTCGTCAACAGCGACGAGGGCATCCTCATCCTGGTCGACGAGGCGCACCGCTCGCACGGTTCAGGGCTGCATCAAAACCTCATGGAGTCACTGCCCAACTCGGCCCGCATCGGCTTCACCGGCACACCAATCATCATGAACCGCAAGAAGCTGACCAGCACAACTTTTGGCGAGTTCATCGACAAGTACCGCATCGAGGACGCCGAGAACGACGGGGCGATCGTCCCGATCTTCTACGAAGGACACATCGCCAAAGGTGCGGTGACCGAAGCTGAGAGTCTGGACGAGAAGCTTGAGGACGAGTTCCCCGAGCTGACTGACGAGCAGTACGACGAACTCCAGCAGAGGTACGCGACGTCGGCAGCGGTTCTCAGCGCGCACGACATGATTCAGCGTAAGGCCAGGCACATGCTCCGGCATTACGTCGTGGGTGCTATGAAGGAGGGTTTCAAGGCCCAGGTGGTTGCCTACTCCCGGGGGATCGCGGTGCGCTACCGCGAGGCGCTACTCAACGCCAGAACAGAGCTGGTCGCCGAAGTCGAGAAGACCTCTCCACAGGTCCTGGACAGGTGGCTGCAGAAACCGGAGGAAGACCGGACCGCACGCCAGCGGCTCTTGGTCGCGGCCCACGCGCAGCTGGCCCTGCTCAAGGCCATCGACTTCGTGCCCGTCATCTCCGCAGACGCAGAGGTGGATGACAAGTCCTGGCGCGCGTGGACCGACGAGAGCGCACAGAAGAAGGCCATCAAGTCTTTCCGCAGCCCGTTTCCCAGGCCGTCGGATCTGACGCCGACCTCCCGGCCCGTGGCGTTTCTGATCGTACGGACCATGCTGCTCACCGGGTTCGACGCGCCACGCGAGCAGGTCATGTATCTGGACCGCAGGATGCGGGAGGCAGAACTGCTGCAGGCGGTGGCCCGGGTGAACCGGACGGCCGAGGCCAAGACAGCCGGATACATCGTGGACTACGCCGGCGTATCCAAGGCACTCCTTGAGGCGATGGCCGCCTACGCAGCCGACGAGCAGGAGGGCATGCCCAGGATCGACTTCAAGGAGGAGGAGAACAAGCTGGAACGACAGTGTGCTGCGCTGCGCCACCACTTCCAGCTGACCAACGACCTTGTCGACCCGGACGACACGGCTGCCGTGCATGGCCTCGTCAGCTCGCTGGACGACGAGCCGCGGCGCATCGAATACCGTCGTCTGCTCAGGGAGTTTCTCGCCACCCTGAACCTGATCATGCCGCGCGACGCCGCCCGTCCTTACCAGCCTGCTGCCCGCCTGTTCCTCTTCGTTGCGAAGCTCGCCAAGCAGCGTTTCGGTGAGGACACGGACGCCTTCGACCCCGCCGCGTACGGACACAAGGTCGCCGAGCTGATCGATGAACACGTCAAGGCCCTCGGCGTAGAACGCATGATAGAGCCGACCCGTCTCACCTCCGACGACTTCCGTACGAAGGTGGAACAGCTGCCCGGCGCCCGGGCCAAGGCGTCGATGATGAAGCACGCCATCCGCAACCACATCGAGCTGCACTTCGGGGAAAACCCCGTCGCCTTCAAGAAGTTGCGCGAACGGCTGGAGAACATCCTCAAGAAGTATGCGACCGACTGGGACGAGCAGCTGAAGGCATTCGATGCGCTTGCCCAGGAGATGACCGGCGCATCGGAAGGCGCGAATTCCGACCTGCCCGACGACGTCCGTAACCTCACCCGCCTGGAGCAGGCCCTCTACCAGCAACTGACCACGGTCATCACCGACGGGGTCATCGGCGATGGGTTGCGAGCCGACTTCGTGTCACTCGCCCACCAAACCGTGGAACTCGCCCTACGCCACAGCGTGAAGCACGCCTTCTGGACCAACCCCGCAGCCCAGCACGACTTTCAGCGGGAGATCTGGATGCTGCTCGTCCTGAACAACCACACCGGACCTGAGGCTGACAACCTAGCCAGCGCCCTGCGCGACATCGTGGACCACAACCAGAAGGACCTGAATCGCCCCCATGCATGAAGCCCCGGCTGAGCCGCTGAACATCGGCGGCTTGGCCATCGATGTGGTGTCCGTACCCGGACGACAAAGCGTCAGGGTCACGGTGGAACGCGACGCCACCGTCGTCGCGGCCGTTCCGCCGGACACAGACCGAACCGCCCTGGAGAAACTGCTGCGTTCCCGCTTGACCTGGCTCTACACCAAAGTCGAAGAGCGGCGACACGAGGCTGCCGAACGCCCCGACCGACGCTTCCTCGATGGTGAAGGATTCTATTATCTGGGCAGAAGCTACCGCCTCAAGACGGTCACGGAAGCCTCCCGCCCTGTCGCGCTGGTGGAGGGCAGGCTGAGGCTGCGTGAAGACCGACTTGCCTGTGCGGCAGATGAGTTGATCACCTGGTACGCAGAGCGCGGTCAGCGTTGGCTACCGGCACGGGTGAAGCCATGGGCCGAGCGGATGAAGGCGCCCATGACAGATCTAGTCGTGCGTACCCTCGGCTACCGGTGGGGATCCTGCTCGACCAGCGGTGCTATCAACATCCACTGGGCGGTGATGCAAGTCCCCGCATCCCTGATCGACTACGTACTTGTCCACGAGCTGGCCCACCTGCACCACGCCAATCACTCCCCCGAGTTCTGGCTGACCGTCAGCCGGGTGCTGCCCGACTTCGAGGCCCGGCGCCAGAAGCTGGACGAATGGGGAGCAAGCATCTGGCTCCCTTGATGAGGCGACGCCAACCTGTGCCTGGTGCCCGGGGATTGAGTCTGCTCTTGAGTTCGCAAATCTTTGTGGCAGTCTGTCCACGAACGGCGGGCCAGCCCGCACCTGGCCGGCCTCGGCCTGCCGCAGATCACCGCCAACCACCTGCGGATGCTCCGCGAGGCTCATGGCGCTCAACAAGGTCGAGCTCGACGGGCACATCTCCAACGTCGGCCCGTGCTGGTTCTTCCCCGCCGCCACCTCCGTCGTCTTCAACCTGGACGACGAGACGGGCGGGATGCTCGACGAGGTCTACCACGGCGGCTGGTTCAACGAGCACCGCCGGATCGAGTCCATCAAGGCCCACGCCGCGCTGGGCGGTCGGCTCGTGCACGGCTGCCAGTCCGTGCCGGATCAGTCCGGCGGCGTGGTCGCGCCCTACGGTGCCTCGATGGCGAACTTTCGCGACGACCTCGCCGCGTTCAAGGCGGGCTGGATCGAGCAGGTCTACGCCCACCGCGTGAACCCCGCCGCGTAACCCACCACCCGATCAGGCTCCGGGGCGGGCCAGCATCCCTCGCCCGCCCCGGACGCCACCACCCCTCCCCGGAGCACCCACGTGACCACGAACCCCAGCGCCGAACTCCTCGACAACCTGCTCACCGTGGCCGGCCAGACCACCGCCGTACGGGAGGAGGTACGCGTGTGGTCCATGTCCGGCGTCGAGCGCGTGACTTTCCCGACGGCTCCACGGCCATCTTCAAGTACGCCAAGACGCCCTTCGACAGCGAGGACCAGCCTCCGCCTGGCCCGCACCCTCGGTGTACCCGTCCCCCAGGTCCACGCCTCCGCCGTCCTGGACGGCTGGCTCGGCATGCTCATGGAGGACCTCGGACCGTCCGTCCGCGAGGCCGACGACCTCGACGGCCTCGCCGCGGCCGTGATCCTGCACGGAACCCGTACGGCACCGCCCTTGCCCGTCCTCGACCAGGACCGGCTGCGGACACTGCCGGCCAGGGCGCTGGAGCACCTCGAACGGCTGCGCAAGGCCGACCGGTGGCAGGACGCCGACGACATCGAGGACGCGCTCGACCGAATCGCCCAGGCCGCCGAGGCCCGCTCGGCCGGAGCGACGCTGGAACCGTTCGGCTGGGTGCACTCCGAGTTCCACCCAACCAGCCTCCACATCGGTGAGCGCGGCTGGCGGCTGCTCGACTTCGCCCGCGCCTTCACCGGCCCTGGCCTGCTCGACCTCGCCAACTGGCACGGCACCATCGAGCCCCCGCACCCCGTGCGCCTGCGCGTCTTCCTGGAGCAGTACGTCACCGCCAGCGGCACCGCCGACGCCCTCGCCTCACGTGGCGGGCTCACCGCCGAGAACTGGGCCCTGGGCTGGCACCGCATGTGGGCTGTCGAGTGGTTCATGGAGCAGTCCATTCGCTGGATCGACGACCCAGCCACCGACCCCGCCTACCTCAAGGCCGTCCGCCGCCACCTCACCGACGTCCTCCACCTCCTGGAGATCTGACGTGCTCGCCCAGGCATCCCCCATGTCACGCCCACGCCTCCCAACGCACCGCAGCCGGACTCGCCGAATCCCTCGCCGTACCCGCCCGGATGGAATGGACCACGAGACCCGGCCAAGGACCCGGCGCCGAGATCTTCGGCCCCGACCTGTCCGGCAAGCGACTCCTGGAACTCGGCTGCGGCCCCGGCCACAACGCCGCCCACCTCGCCACCCGCCACGGCGCACACGTCACCGGCGCCGACCTGGTCGGCTCCAGGTCCGCCGCGCACGCTCCCACTACGGCCGGCTGAACAACCTCACCTTCGTCGCCGGCCACGCCCTGCACTACCTGCACGCGTCCGACGAGCAGTTCGACGCGATCTACTCCGTCTTCGGAGCCACCGGTCTCGTCGCCCCCGAGCTCCTGCTCCCGGCCGTCGCCCAACGCCTCACGCCCGGGCGAGTGCTGGCCTTCTCTGTCCCCCACCCGCAGCGCGGCGGTCGAAGCCCCTCCGGCGACGACCGGCCCCGCCGCGACTTCGTCACCCTGACCGACCGCACTCGGCTCCCCATCGCCCGATGGGAGTTCGATACCGACCGTTGGGAGAGGCACCTCAGCCGGGCGGGCTTCTGGCTCACTTCGGCCCAGGAGTTCAACGACCCCCGCATGGGCCACTGGCCCACCACCTTACTGATCCGCGCCCGCAAGCTCTGACCAGCCATTCGCCCCGGCTCCCCCGGAGAAACCGATGCGCCCGCCCTACCTGCTCCTCGACATCGACGGCGTCCTCATACCCTTCCCCATGCGGACGGCTCGACCCCGGCCACCCACGCCCGCCACGACGTCGTCCCCACCGGCCGGAGCACCGACAAGCCGGTCACCGTCTGGCTCGACCCTGCCCACGGCCCCATGCTCATGGACGTGATCCGCACCGGCCTGGTCACCCCGGTCTGGTGCACCAGCTGGCGCCTGGACGCCCTCACCCTCATCGGCCCGCTCCTCGGCCTTCCAACCCTGTCGTACGTCGATCTCCCGCGTCCGCAGATCACCACCAGCCACCCCAACGGCTACCTGTGGAAGCGCGACCATGTCGACTCCTGGCTTGACGACGCCCCAGCCGTCTAGATTGACGATGACTTCACCACCGTCGACCACACCTGGGCAGTGGAGCGTACCGCTCAAGGACACGCAACCCTCCTCTTGCAACGGACCCTCACCTCGGTTTGCAGCCCGAGCACCTCTCGGAGGTCCGGAGATGGGCGGCGCAGTTGCTCGTAGCTGCGCCCCGAACCCGAGCCGCCTGCGCAACCGAACAACCATGCGAGGGTGATCGTCGCGATAGGTGAATTGACCCAGCACAACTTGGCGCTCAGGGGGCGCGCATTTTCAACTGTGCATCTATGTAACGAGGTTGAGGCTTGACGGTTGGTGTGGGCAACCTTCACGCTTGGCGTGCAATTGTGAATGCCGTTCACGGGGAGGTGTCATGGAGGGCACACCCGAGGCGGAGGACCAGCTCGTTGGACTGTTCGAGGTGGCGGAGATGGCGGGGGTCGGCCGGTCGGCTGTCGCGAACTGGCGGACTCGCGACAAGCGCTTTCCTGTTCCTGTCGCAGACCTGCGTAGCGGTCCGGTCTTCCGGGCGAGTCAAATTCGGCGCTACCTCAAGCAGAGGAAGAAGCACGTGGCCAAAGCTCATGTCATCGCGACCATCAACCTAAAGGGCGGCGTCGGCAAAACCACCACCACGGCCGGACTCGCGGAATTCCTCTCGGGGGAGTTCAACAAGCGAGTCCTGGTCATTGACCTCGACCCGCAGACTAACTTGACGACGGTCCTGATCGGGGAGAAGAAGTGGGAGGAGCTCAACGACGACGGGTACACCCTGGCGACCCTTTTCAAGGACGCCCTCCGGCCCGAGGGGGAACCTCCGGAGTTCGATCTGGAGAAGACGCTCCAGTGCAACGTGTCTCCAGTGAACGAGGTAACCAAAGTGGATCTTCTTCCCTCCTCGCTGGACCTCATCGACGTCCAGGACCGCTTGGCTTCCATGTCGTCCGGGCGCTTCTACAGCAATAATCCGACCGATCTTCTGCGTAAGGCAGTTTGGAAGATCATCAATGACTACGACTACGTCCTCGTCGACTGTCCGCCGAACCTCGGCATCGTCACTTTGAATGGTTTGCGCATTTCTGACGGGTACATCATCCCGACGATTCCGGACGTTCTCTCGACGTACGGAATTCCTCAGATCCAGCGGCATGTCAAAGCGTTCGCTGACGACAATGCGCAACCGATCACGGAGATCGGTATCGTTGTGACGAAGTACAGGGCAGCTTCAACTGTGCACAGGAACACGGTGCTCAGGCTCGAAGCCGACGAGGAACTCCCTGAGGTGCTGCAGACATATATTCCCGAGCGAGACGCCATCGCCGGCTCGGCGGAGTTCGTCGACCGCAGTACTCTGCGGCAGAAGTACGGCTACCAAGGGGAGTACAAGGCCTTCCGTTCGATGACGGAGGAGTTCATCGAGCTGGTCGAGGAGAAGGCGTGAGCGAGCAGAGCGACAACGAGGCCGCGGTCGTGGCTGGTGACGTCTCGGACGAAGGGGGGCCTGGTCGGCAGGAAGACGGAACCCTCTTGCAGGCTCAGGCCGCGGAGGCCGCAGAAGCTCTCCTGAAGCTGGGGGCGTCCGACCCGGACCTGGCGGGAACCCTCGCGCGTGTTCTTGGCGTGGTGGCCGCCGAAGCCGCGCGTACGACTCGTTTCTCCCGAGCGCTGAGCAGGGCCCTCACCTCTCCCGAGCCGCACATCGCATCCCGCTCGGCTGAACGCCCGCGGCGCAGCAGCCGACGGGCCCCTGGGGTAATCGATCCATTCGCAGTTTTCGCCGCAGCCGGCGATGTGGGACTTCGCTCACGTCTGGGCGAACTAACCCTCGAACAACTCCGGGACATCATCGCGGAACATGGGATGGACCATGACCGCCTAGCGATGAAGTGGAAAGATATACAGCGCGTCAGCGACCGCATCGTGGAGCGTGTCGAATCACGGACCGCGAAGGGAGCCGCCTTCCGGGGACGGCCGGAGCAGTCCACCGATCCGCACGGCGTTGGCAGTGGTCCGAAAACCGAGAACTCGCCAGCTTGAGGTTAGGGTGCTGGGAGTCCCCTGGTGCCGCTGATCCGCAAGGACGCCGACTTGATGGCGGCGTCCTTGACGGTCAGCTCGCGGACTAACAACGGCTAACACAATGAGCTGAGTTGTCGGTGGGTGATGAGGCAGCAGGCGAGTTTGAGGAATGCTTCGTGGATGTCGGCTCGCCGTTCCCATCGGATCCGCAGACGTCGGAAGCCGTGAGCCACGCAAAGCTCCTCTCCAGGACCCAGCGGTAGGTGCCCAGTCCTGTGCCGTGCAGGGTGCCGCGGCGGGCGATCGCGGGCACGATGCCGCGGGCGCGGACCTGGTCGCGGTAGATGTCGTGGTCGTAGCCTCGGTCGGCGAACAGAGAATCCGGCCTGCGGCGGGGACGTCCGACCCGGCCGCGGACCGGCGGGATCGCGTCGAGCAGCGGCAGCAACTGCGTGAAGTCGTTGCGGTTGCCCCCGGTCAGCAGGACCGCAAGCGGGGTGCCGTGCCCGTCGGTGATCAGATGGTGTTTCGAGTCGGCCCGGCCCCGGTCGACCGGCGAGGGGCCCGTGTGGATCCCCCTTTTAACGCCCTGACGTGGGAGGAGTCGACCACGCACCTCGACCAGTCCAACCGGGAAGCCGCATTCAGCTCGGCCAGCAGGACCTCGTGCAACCGCTGCCACACGCCGGCCTCGTTCCAGTCCCGCAGCCGCCGCCAGCACGTCATGCCCGAGCCGAAACCGAGCTCCTGCGGCAGGTACTCCCACTGGATCCCGGTATGCAGCACATACAAGATCCCGCACAGCACGTCCCGGTCCGGCAACGGCTTGCGGCCGGGATACCGAAAGCGCCGCTCACGCTGCGGTAACAGCGGCTCCAGGCGGTCCCACAGCTCATCCGACACAATCCACGGCGACGTCCCCACACCAGACCAAACGCTCAACTCCCGCGCCAGTCACGGCAGCCAGGACCAATCCACCTCTTTCTGTTAGCCGTTGTAAGTGCGTTCGCAGACTAGCTGCCCGCGCTATTGCAACCCGTCAGTGTTGAGGCGGTGTAGGTATTTCCGCAAGAAGTACCGGGTCGTGTCGATGTTGGCGATTTGGTCCTTATGACTGAAGCGGCTGTCCGCCCACGACGTCTTTCCCGATGAGTCGTAGAGCAGTTGGCCTCCGGCGATCCGGTAAGTGCGGGATTCGCTGTAGTTCTTCTGGCTGGTCTCCGTACGAGCGGTGAAGCCCTCATTCATCTCCAACAGTTGCTGGACCACCGCTACGGTGAGCCGCATGGAATCCTCCTTATGTCGGCGTTGGCGACCCAAAGCCGGGGGCCGTTGGGTCCGTGTGCAGCCCGACGTCGTTACGAGACGGTCAACGATCGTTGGCAGCTAATGCTCCCGCAAGATCACGCCAAACGAGATGACTTCCTAGTAACTGGCGAGGCCGAGGCACGTGGTGCGACGGACACGGACGACGTTTTGCTAATGCTGCTTCGGCTCCGAGCCGCTTGGGTGCGTCGGTTCGGCTGGGCGATGATGCGCCAGTTGAGGACCTCGGCAGGGCACTCGGCGCTGGAGAGCTCGCGCTGGGTGCCCACCTCGGCCAGGAGACGGCGAGTGTTGTGGCCCTCCGAGTCGGCGCGGGCGAGGGTGGTGGTCAGCGCAGGCCAGGAGGGGTCGGCCATGATGCGGTCGGCGTGGGCGGGGAGGGCTGCGCGAAGGTCCTGCTCGAAGCGGCGGGCGGTTTCGGCTCGTGGGGCGCGGCGGGTCAGGTCTGCTAGGACGGGACTGGCGGCCTGCTGGTAGCCGGCCTGGAGGTGGCGGAAGGCTTCGTCTGCTGCTGCGGCCTGCTGTTCGTGACCTCGCTGCTCGTGCCACTTCGCGGCGGCACGGGTCAGGTGCACAGTGGCGAAGAACAGGGCGATGGCGAGTCCGCCCGGTCCGGTGGAGGCGTAGGTGAGTTCCTTGGCGGCTTGGCATAGGGCGTGGGCTGCTTGGTGGTCCGCGCGGGTGGCGGATCGGCGGGCGCGGTTGAACGCTGTGGCGGCTGCGCGTAGCTCTGCACGGTGCGGGCCGAGTGTGGCGCTGGCGATGTTGTAGAGGGCGTCGCCGAAGGCGGCGAGGTGGGCCTGGGCTGCGGCATCGTCGTCGGAGTCGAGGGCGATGCGCGCCGTCTGTATCGCGGCGATGGTGTGCTGCCACGGCTCGGCGAGGTCCGCCGCGAAGCAGAGGCAGTCGACCTTCTCCTGGTTGGGGAGGCGCTCGCGGAGGCGGTTGATGGAGAGGTCGGGGGCGAGCTTCGATCCGCCGTACCAGACGGGCTCGCCAGCGCTGTTGGTGTCGCCGGGTGCGGCGAGGCTGTAGCCGATCACGTCGCCGCTCTCGGGGCCGAGGCGTGTCTTGACCATGACGCCTAGCGACTGAAGCACGGTGAAGTAGTCGGCCTCCGTGTGCGCGGCGGCGGCGACCGCGTACGCCCGCTCGCGCAGCCAGTGCCGTGCCGTCACCGACTGCCCCTGGCGCTCGGCTTTGGCGCGTTCGGCGCCGGTGGGGGTGCGGGGCGCGGTGAGGTCACCGGACTTCAGGCGGCGCAGGCCGAACTCGGTCTCGATCCTGCGGCACTCGGCCTGGGCCCGTCGGCCGTCCTGGTGGGTGCGTGGGCGGCGTCCGTCGGCGCGGACGGTGGTGGCCATGATGTGGATGTGGACGTCGGCGTGACGGACCGCGATCCATCGGCATGCCTTCTCGTCGCCGTCGGGGGCGATGCCCGTGGCGTGCACGACGCGGTGGGCGACCTCGGCCCACTCCACTCGGCGTCGGTGAGGTAGCGGTCGCCGGGCGCGGTGCGGACCGGGCAGTGCCAGACGTGCTGCGCTGGCTTCCTGCCGCCCAGCTCGCGGGCGCGCAGGTCGACGTGGTGGTCGAGTCGCCTGGCGAGCTGGGAGTAGGTGGCTGCCGGGTCGCGGCCAGGGTCGGGAGCGCCGGCCGGTTGGTGTGCTCGTCGCGGCGGCCGGGGCCGAAGAGGTAGGCGATCAGTCCGTGGCTGTCGGAACCCGTGGAGACGTCAGGAACCATGAGCCGTGCCTTCCGACAGGAGCTGGTCGATGAGGTGGAAGCGGTTCTGTGCTGCTCGCTCGACGCGGTCGAGAACCGCCTCGGCGCGCTCGGACACGGTTCCTCGGTTGATGGCTGTGGTGATCTTGTTGAGGTTGCCGCCGATGCGGTTCAGCGCGACCGTATGTGCCTCGACGGCCTCGATCAGCGGGCGCAGAGGATCGTCCTCCGGACTGCCGACCATCCCCGCTTTGCCCTGCGCAACAGCCAGGGCCGCGTCCCCGACGAACCCGGCGAACCTCTGACCGCGCTGGTGAGCGGCGGCGCTGATCACCTGGACCGCGGTGCGCGTGAAGCGGATGGTCTTCTCCTGGGCGCGCTTCTCCACAGTGCGCTTGCGGTTCATCTGCGCGGGCAGGACGGGGGCGTCGAGATCCCGCCAGGGGGCTGCTCGACGAGCAATGCGACATCGGTCGGCGAATTGCTGGGACCTACGGAGTCGGCTGCGGGCTGGCAGGAGCCCTCGGCCACCTCCTCCTCCGGCTCGGGCTCCCCCTGGCGCTCGGTCTTGTCCTCCGCCATCCCTGGGGCGGGGGCAAGCGCGGACGAAGCCTCGTTAGAGGCTCGTTCGCTCCAGCTTGCTGCCGGTTGTCGGGTGAGCCTGAACAGCTTCCTGCGGCGGCGGGAGGTGGTGTCGTCGGCGTTCGATTCGGGCATGGTGGTGCTCCGTCGGTCGTGTGAGGTGGGGCCTCGTCGCATCCGTCGCATCCGTCCCGTGGCTGGTCAGCGCAGGTACGCAGACGGCCGCAGGTACGGAGTGATCCGTAACGGCGAGGAGATCCGTCCCCGCGCTGACCTGCGCGGGGACGGATGCGACGGATTGCTGCGGACCTGGTGTCAGCGAGTGGGCCTGGGGCCTGCGGGCCCTCCCGGCGGGCCAGTGGGCAGCGTCCCGGACGGAGGAACGGGCGGCCTACTTCGGGTCGGACGTGCCAGGAACTCGGCGGTGGGTACCGATGGCACGGGGTCAGGGCAGTAGCGGGCCCAGGCGTCCACGAACTGGTTGCGGGCGTACGCCTTAGCCTGCCTGCCGTTCTCGAACCGGTAGTTGGCTGGGCTGATACCGAAGTCACGCAGCAGATTCGCCGGGTGGTAAGCGTTCAGGCCCTTCGTGCCGGACTCCGCCCACGGAGCCTCGGCGTCCTGGATGGGCACGGCGAGCAGGTCCTGACTGCGCAGAGCCTCCCTGCCGTCCTCCTGGTCGAAGACGCGGCGGATGTCACGCAGCAACCGCGTCTTCAGCGTCGTCTGCTCATCCTGGACCACCTCGCTGCGCGTCATCGTCAGACAGGCGGCACGTGCCCGCGCGGGCCACTTCCCACCGGCGAGGTCGGCGACGATGACCAGCGGCTCCCACGTATCGGCGGCGCGGTCCTCGACGGGCATCTTCGGGCGACGAGCGGGACGCTCGCACGCTCAGCAGCGACATCGAGGACGGTGGCCACTACTGACAACCGACACGAAGGAGAAGCCACTTGGCCAACATCCAGAAGCGCCCCAACGGCAAATGGCGAGCCCGCTACCGCGACCTCGACGGCAAGGAGCACGCCCGCCACTTCGACCGCAAGATCGACGCCCAACGGTGGATCGACGAGGTTACGACCAGCCTGGTCACCGGTCAGTACATCGACCCGCGATCGGCGAAAAGGCCCTTCAAGGAGTACGCGGAGGAATGGCGGGCCATCCAGCCGCACCGACCTTCCACGGCCAAGGCGGTGGCCCAGCACCTGCGCTGCTACGTCTACCCGGCCTGGGAGAAGCGGGCACTCGGCGCCATCAAGCCCGGCGATGTACAGAGCTGGGTCACCAGCCTGACTACCACGCACGGGCTGGCCGCCAGCACCTCACGGACGGTCTTCAACACGGTCAACGCCGTCTTCCGGGCGGCCGTCCGTGACCGGATGATCCCCCACAACCCGTGCGCCGAGGCGAAACTGCCCTCGGTGCCCCGGAAGAAGATCGTGCCTTTGGCCGTCGAGCAGGTGCGGACGCTGTCCGAGGAGATACCCGCAAAGTGCCTCGTGCTGCTCGGCGCGGCCACCGGGCTCCGCCCCGGCGAGCTCTTCGGTCTCCAGCTCCGGCACGTGGACCTGCTGCACGCGACTGTCTCGGTCGAGTAGCAGATCCAGCAGACCGCCAAGCACGGCGTGTACGTCTGCCCGCCCAAGACCGCTCGCTCGCACCGCACGGTCCCGCTCCCTCGCATGGCGGTGGATGCGATGAAGGCCCACCTGCGGGACTTCCCCGCCGATGGGCCCGAAGGCTGGATCTTCACGGCGCCGCAAGGCGGACCCGTGGTCTACACGCACTTCATGGACGCCTCCTGGCGGCCCGCCTACGCGAAGGCCAGCATAGCGAAGGGCACCGGACCCCACGCCCTCCGGCACCACTACGCCAGCCTGCTGATCAAGCACGGCGAGTCCGTGAAGACGTCTCCGAGCGCCTCGGCCACACCAACGCGGCCATGACGCTGAACATCTACACCCACCTGTGGCCCGACTCCGAGGAGCGGACCCGGGCCGCCGTCGACAAGGCGTACGCGGACCAGTCCGCCAATGCCCAGCCACAGGTCGACGAAGCGGCGTAGCCGCTCCCCCGCGCACTGACCGAAGTCAGCGCGCTGCGGACTCTGCGCGGACCGCAAAGGCCGCCCAACCCGCTCCGTCGCAGGTCAGACGGCCTTTCGCCGAACGTATTAGACGTTGAAGCGGAACTCCACCACGTCGCCGTCCTGCATGACGTAGTCCTTGCCTTCCATACGGGCCTTGCCCTTGGCTCGGGCCTCGGCGACCGAGCCGGTCTCCACCAGGTCGGCGAAGGAGATGACCTCCGCCTTGATGAAGCCCTTCTGGAAGTCGGTGTGGATGACACCGGCGGCCTCGGGTGCGGTGGCGCCCTTCTTGATGGTCCAGGCGCGGGACTCCTTGGGGCCGGCCGTGAGGTACGTCTGGAGGCCGAGGGTGTTGAAGCCGACGCGGGCGAGGGTGGCGAGGCCGGGCTCCTCGGCGCCGACCGACTCCAGCAGCTCCATCGCGTCCTCCTCGTCCAGCTCGGCGAGGTCCTGCTCCAGCTTGGCGTTGAGGAAGATCGCCTCGGCGGGGGCGACCAGCGCGCTCTGCTCGGCCTTGAAGTCCTCGTCGACCAGCTCGTCCTCGTCGACGTTGAAGACGTACAGGAAGGGCTTGGTGGTGAGCAGGTGCAGGTCGTGCAGGAGCTCCTCGCGCCCGGAGCCCTGGACGATGCCCGCGGAGAAGAGGGTGTCGCCCTTCTCCAGGATCTCCTTCGCCGCCTCGACCGCCGCGACCTTCGCCGCGACCTCCTTCTTGATCCGCGACTCCTTCTGGAGACGCGGCAGGACCTTCTCGATCGTCTGGAGGTCCGCGAGGATCAGCTCCGTGTTGATCGTCTCGATGTCGTCCTTGGGCGAGACCTTGCCGTCGACATGGACGACGTTCTCGTCCTTGAAGGCGCGGATGACCTGGCAGATCGCGTCGGACTCGCGGATGTTCGCGAGGAACTTGTTGCCGAGGCCCTCGCCCTCCGAAGCGCCCTTCACGATGCCGGCGATGTCGACGAAGTCCACCGTCGCCGGGAGGATCCGCTGCGAGGAGAAGATCTCGGCCAGCTTCGTGAGGCGGGCGTCCGGGACGCCGACCACGCCGACGTTCGGCTCGATCGTGGCGAACGGGTAGTTGGCCGCCAGCACGTCGTTCTTGGTCAGGGCGTTGAACAGGGTCGACTTGCCGACATTCGGCAGACCGACGATTCCGATCGTGAGCGACACGTTGCGACTTCCCGTGGTGAGAGGGCCGGAGGGCCAGTTCCCGAAGTGAGAGGGCCAGGGGCCAGAGAGCTGACCGGTCCCCCAGTTTACGGCGTGCCCGGCGCCGCCCCGGCGGACCTGTCGAACGCATGGCCAAGCTCCGCCCCACGGCGTGTCCGACACCCGATTCGGCACATAAACCGACCTAAGTTGGTCCAGTGGAGCAACACAGGACGCGCCCCCCGGCCCAAGGCACCCGCCGCGACACACCACCCCTGCCGCCCCTGCCGCCCCAGGGAGGCCGGGAAGCAAGCCGGGAGCCGGGCCGGGAGTCAGACCGCAAGCAGCCTCGCCCGGCGGGCGGCCCCGCCCGGGCCGGCGCCCCGCGCTCCGGCGGTCCCCGTCCCGCCTCCACCGGGCGACGGCCCGCGCCGCCCCTGGAGCGGACGGTGCGGACGGTGCGCCGGATGCCGAACCCCCGGCTCACCGGGCTCGGCGGCGGGCTGTTCAGCGGGGTGCTGATGTTCGTGATCGGCTGCCTGGACGAGCTGCTGTTCGGTGCCTCGCTGACGGTGTACAGCGTGCTGTTCCTGCCCGTGTGCCTGCTGACCGCCCTGTGGGTGCGCGGGGGCGACCTGCTGTCCGCGCCGGTGGTCGCGCCGATCGCCTTCGCCGTGGGGCTGCTGCCCCTGTCCGAGGGCGGGAACGGCATCGGGGCGCGGCTGATGGGGCTGGTGACGGCGCTGGCCACCCAGGTCGGCTGGCTGTACGCCGGGACGCTCGTGGCGGGAGCGGTCATCCTGGCACGCGGACTGCGCCGGGCGGCGGCCCGCCGACAGACCGCGAACCGCCGCTAGCCGCTAGCCGCCGTCTGCCGTCGCCGACGGCAGGTCGCCGGACCACCGCCACCGGGCCACCGAGCCACCCGGCTACCGAACCGGGCTACCGGGTCACCGGGCAGGGCCGAGCCACCGGGCCACCGGGCCAGGCCTGGCTACCGGGCTACCGGGCTCCCGGGCTCCTACCGGGCCGCCGGGCTCCCGGGCCGGCCTACCGGGCCGCCGGGCTCCCGGGCAGGCTCGGGGCTAGTCCCCCTTCGCCGCCCGCATCGCCGCTCCCACGATGCCCGCGTTGTTCAGCAACTGGGCCGGCACGATCTCCGCCCGGATGCCCTCGATGAGGTGCAGGAACTTGTCGGCCTTGCGGCTGACGCCGCCGCCGATGACGAACAGCTCGGGCGAGAAGAGCATCTCGACGTGGGCGAGGTACTTCGTGACCCTGCGGGCCCAGTGCTCCCAGGTAAGCTCGCCGTCCTCCTTGGCCTTGCTGGAGGCGCGCTTCTCGGCGTCGTGCCCGTGCAGCTCCAGGTGGCCGAGCTCGGTGTTGGGGACGAGGACGCCGTCGACGAAGAGGGCGCTGCCGATGCCCGTACCGAACGTCAGCAGGATCACCGTGCCGCTGCGGTCGCGGCCGGCGCCGAAGGACACCTCCGCGACGCCCGCCGCGTCCGCGTCGTTGACCACCGTCACCGGCAGGCCGCCCAGCCGCTCGCTGAAGAGGGCACGCGCGTCCGTGTCGATCCAGCTCTTGTCGACGTTGGCCGCCGTACGGATCGTGGAGCCGCCGGTGACCACGCCCGGGAAGGTCAGGCCCACCGGTCCCGTCCACTCGAAGTGCTCGACGACCTGCCGCACACCGTCGGCCACGCTCTCGGGCGTGGCCGGGTGCGGGGTGAGCACTTTGTGACGCTCCTGAGCCAGGTCGCCCCTGTCCAAATCCACCGGGGCGCCCTTGATCCCGGAGCCGCCGATGTCCACGCCGAAGATCTGCATGGCCCTACGTTACGACGGTCGACGGACAGTCACGCGGCCGAGGTGCCGGTCAGCTGTCCGCAGGACCGGCCACCGCGTCGGACGCCGCCTCGGCCGCCGTACCGCTGCCGCCCCGCTCGGCCGCCAGTGCCGCCGCCTCCTCGCGCAGGTCACGGCGGAGCTCCTTGGGCAGCGAGAAGGTGATGTGCTCCTCGGCCGCCTTGACGAGCTCGACGTCCCCGTAGCCGCGCTCGGTGAGCCAGGCCAGGACCTCTTCGACGAGGACCTCCGGGACGGAGGCGCCGGAGGTGACGCCCACCGTGGTCACGCCCTCCAGCCACGCCTCGTCGATCTCGCTCGCGAAGTCGACCAGGTAGGCCTCGCGGGACCCGGCGAGCTTGGCGACCTCGACGAGCCGCTTGGAGTTGGAGGAGTTGCGGGAGCCGACCACGATCACCAGCTCCGCCTCCGCGCCCATCTGCTTCACCGCGAGCTGACGGTTCTGCGTGGCGTAGCAGATGTCGTCGCTGGGCGGGGAGATGAGCTGCGGGAACTTCTCCTTGAGGGCGTCGACCGTCTCCATGGTCTCGTCGACCGAGAGGGTGGTCTGGGAGAGCCACACGATCTTCGAGGGGTCGCGGACCTCCACCTTGGCGACGTCCTCGGGACCGTCGACGAGCTGGATGTGCTCGGGGGCCTCGCCGGAGGTGCCGATGACCTCTTCGTGGCCCTCGTGCCCGATCAGGAGGATGTCGTAGTCCTCGCTGGCGAAGCGGACGGCTTCCTTGTGGACCTTGGTGACCAGGGGGCAGGTCGCGTCGATCGTGGCCAGTCGGCCGCGCGCGGCCTCCTCGTGGACGACGGGGGCGACACCGTGCGCGGAGAACATGACGATGTTGCCCGGCGGGACCTCGTCGGTCCGCTCGACGAAGACGGCGCCCTTCCGCTCCAGGGTCTGCACGACGTACTTGTTGTGGACGATCTCGTGCCGGACGTAGACCGGCGCCCCGTACTGCTCCAGGGCCTTCTCGACGGCGATCACGGCACGGTCGACGCCCGCGCAGTAGCCCCGGGGGGCGGCGAGCAGGACACGGCGGCGGCCAGGCGAAGCAGTCATGCGTCCCATCGTAAGGCCGCGCCCGAGGGGTCGGAGATCACCGCTCGGGGGAGACCGGTCGCGCAGCGTGGACGGTCGGGGCCCCCGGGACAGGGAGTCCGCCGCCCAGGGAGTCCGCCACCGCCCTGCCTCCCCTTTCCCCGGCCCCCGCCCTTCCTGTCCCGGGGGCGAGGACCCCCGGATTGTCGGTAGTGGCCGATACGCTCGGGCGCATGGCTGTGAACACGTCCGCGGACGCCCCGCTGCCCGTCGGCGAGGTCTCGCGGCTCATCGGAAGCTGGATCGACCGGCTCGGCGCGGTGTGGGTCGAGGGGCAGATCACCCAGTTGTCGCGGCGCCCGGGTGCGGGCGTGGTGTTTCTGACGCTGCGGGACCCGTCGCACGACATCTCGGTGAGCGTGACCTGCTACCGGCAGGTCTTCGACGCGGTCGCGGACGTCGTCGGCGAGGGTGCGCGGGTCGTCGTCCACGCGAAGCCGGAGTGGTACGCGCCGCGCGGCCAGTTGTCGCTGCGGGCCGTCGAGATAAGGCCGGTGGGGGTCGGTGAGCTGCTGGCGCGGCTGGAGCAGCTGAAGAAGTCCCTGGCCGCGGAGGGGCTCTTCGCCCCCGCCCGGAAGAAGCCGCTGCCCTTCCTGCCGCAGCTCATCGGGCTGGTGTGCGGACGGGCCTCCGCCGCCGAGCGGGACGTCCTCGAGAACGCCCGGCACCGCTGGCCCGCCGTCCGCTTCGAGGTGCGCAACGTCGCCGTCCAGGGCGTGCACGCGGTGACCCAGGTCGTCCAGGCGGTGAAGGAGCTGGACGGCCTGGACGACGTGGACGTGATCATCGTCGCGCGCGGCGGTGGAAGCGTGGAGGATCTGCTGCCGTTCTCCGACGAGCAGTTGGTCAGGGCGGTCGCGGCCTGCCGTACGCCGGTCGTCTCGGCGATCGGGCACGAGCCGGACAATCCACTGCTCGACCACGTGGCCGACCTGCGCGCCTCGACGCCGACCGACGCCGCGAAGAAGGTCGTACCGGACGTCGGCGAGGAACTGGAGCGGGTGCGGATGCTGCGCGGGCGGGCGCGGCGGTGTGCGCAGGCGTTCCTGGAGCGGGAGGAGCGCGGGCTCGCCCACGCCCTCGCGCGGCCCGCGATACAGGATCCGCACCGGATGATCGACGAGCGGGCCGATCACGTCTCCTCGCTCGTCGACCGTTCGCGGCGCACGCTCGGGCACCTCCTGGACCGCGCCGACTCCGAGCTGACCCACACGCACGCGCGCGTGGTGGCACTCTCGCCGGCCGCGACGCTGAAGCGGGGGTACGCGGTGCTCCAGAAGGCCGACGGGCACGTGGTCCGGGATCCGGCCGAGGTGACGGCCGCCGAGACACTGCGCGCGCGGGTCGCCGAGGGCGAGTTCACGGTGCGGGTCGGCAACATCGACAACGTCGGCAACATCGGCAACATCGGCAACTAGGCAGCAACGACCGCAAACGACCACTGGGAATGGGTGCATGACGAGCAAGACGGACGAGGCGCTCGGGTACGAGCAGGCCCGCGACGAGCTGATCGAGGTCGTACGGCGTCTGGAGGCGGGGGGTACGACGCTGGAGGAGTCCCTCGCCCTCTGGGAGCGCGGTGAGGAGCTGGCCAAGGTGTGCCGGCGCTGGCTGGAGGGTGCCCGGGCGCGGCTGGACGCGGCGCTGGCCGATGAGGAGGAAACGGAAGAGGGGGAGTGAGCCGATGCCCCCGGCCGGGGTCGATGACCTGCGGCCCGGGTGCTGTGCGGCAGATCTGTGAAGCGGATCACCCCACTCCGACCTTTGTTGAACTTTGAACCTTCCCCGCGTACTGTCGGTGCCGTCAGCCTATCCGGACCACGGTCCGGTACTGGATCCGGACGCCACCCCCGAGGAAGTTCCCGCATGTCTCTCGTTCTTGACGCCACCGCCCAGGACCTGCTGTTCCGCGAGGCCCGCACCGCGAACACCTTCACCGACGAGCCGGTGACCGACGAGCAGGTCCAGGCGATCTACGACCTGGTCAAGTACGGACCGACTGCGTTCAACCAGACCCCGCTGCGCATCACCCTGGTCCGCTCCGCCGAGGCCCGCGAGCGCCTGGTGCAGCACATGGCCGAGGGCAACCAGCCCAAGACCGCCATCGCCCCGCTGGTCGCGATCCTCTCCGCGGACAACGAGTTCCACCAGGAGCTGCCGACCCTGTTCCCGGCCTTCCCGCAGGCCAAGGACCTGTTCTTCAGCGAGCGTCCGGCCCGCGAGGGTGCCGCCGCGCTGAACGCCGCCCTCCAGGCCGCGTACTTCATCATCGGCATCCGCGCCGCCGGCCTGGCCGCCGGCCCGATGACCGGTGTGGACTTCGAGGGCGTCCGCAAGGAGTTCCTGGACGACGACCACACCCCGCTGATGGTCGTCAACATCGGCAAGCCGGGCGAGGGCGCCTCCTACCCGCGCTCCCCGCGTCTGGCGTACGACGAGGTCGTCACCACCGTCTGAGACCGGTGAGGACATGTGAAGAGGCCCCCGGCGTGCTCGCCGGGGGCCTCTTCACATGTCACTTTCACATGTCACTGCGCGGGACATTTCGCGGGACATTTCGCGGACCGGAGGGCGTTCACGCGAGCTTCAGCGCCCCGGCCATCGTCGACAGCTGCTCGAAGGACCCCGTGCCCGCCACCACGGTCGTCGAGCCCGCCGCGCCCTGGAGAACGAGCGCGTCGTAGCGGCCGCCGGTGTAGCGGGTCCAGGTGCGGCCGCCGATCTGCTCGGTGACCTTGGTCGCCTTCGAGCCCTGGCTGGCCTCCTCGACGAACTCCGAGCGCTGCTGAGTCGACTGCTCGACCGTCACGTACTCCCCGTCGGGAGCGTGGAAACCGAGGTGCCAGGCGTCGAAGTCGTCGCCCTGGAACCGCACCGAGGTCGCCTTCCAGGTGTCGGGCAGGCCCTCGGGCGCGGCCACCGGGTACGACGCCGCGCGGCGCGCCGTGAGGAGCTCGACGCGGTAGTCGACCTGCTGGACCTCGCGAGGGCGATCGTCGTGCGGGACGAAGAGATATATGACCCATGCCGCGATCACGATCACCCCGAGGGAGAGGATCATGTCGCGGGCCGTCTTCTGCTTGCCGTTCGAACCTGCCACGCCCCCTATCGTCGCAGGTGCCCGATGCGCTCATCCGTGGGGTCCCCTGCTCATTTTGTCGGACTGACGATAGAGTCGGGATCGAACCCTCATCCGGCCGTCGTCGTATCAGAAAGGTGCGCTCCGATGACCGAGAATCATCATTTGCCGTCCGAACTCGATGTCCCCTCCGAGGCCCCCGACCGCAACCTCGCCCTGGAACTCGTCCGGGTGACCGAAGCCGCCGCCATGGCCGCGGGCCGCTGGGTGGGACGCGGTGACAAGAACGGCGCCGACGGTGCCGCGGTGCGCGCCATGCGGACCCTCGTCTCCACCGTGTCGATGAACGGCGTGGTCGTCATCGGCGAGGGCGAGAAGGACGAAGCCCCGATGCTCTTCAACGGCGAGCGCGTCGGTGACGGCACCGGGCCCGAGGTCGACATCGCGGTCGACCCCATCGACGGCACCACGCTGACGGCCAAGGGCATGCCGAACGCGATCGCCGTCCTCGCGGCCACCGAGCGGGGCGCGATGTTCGACCCGTCCGCCGTCTTCTACATGGACAAACTGGTCACCGGCCCCGAGGCCGCCGACTTCGTCGACATCGACGCGCCCGTGGCCGTGAACATCCGGCGGGTCGCCAAGGCCAAGCGGGCCACGCCCGAGGACGTCACCGTCGTCATCCTGGACCGCCCGCGGCACGAGGGCATCATCGAGGAGATCCGGGCGACCGGGGCGCGCATCAAGCTGATCTCCGACGGCGATGTCGCCGGCTCGATCCTGGCCCTGCGCGAGGGCACCGGCGTCGACCTGCTGCTCGGCATCGGCGGCACCCCCGAGGGCATCATCTCGGCCTGCGCCGTGAAGTGCCTGGGCGGCACCATCCAGGGCAAGCTGTGGCCCAAGGACGCCGAAGAGCGGCAGCGGGCACTCGACGCCGGGCACGACCTCGACCGCGTCCTGACCACCGAGGACCTGGTGACCGGCGAGAACGTGTTCTTCGTCGCCACCGGTATCACCGACGGTGAGCTGCTGCGGGGGGTCAGGTACCGGTCGGAGACCGCGACCACCGACTCGATCGTGATGCGGTCGAAGTCCGGGACGGTCCGGCGGATCGACTCCGAGCACCGGCTGAGCAAGCTGCGGGCCTACAGCGCGGTCGACTTCGATCGGGCCAAGTAGCCCCCTAGTGCGTGAGAGGGGCACCCCCGGTGCGGTGGGGGTGCCCCTTTCGCGTGCCCCGAGGGCTTCTCAGCCCGCCGCCGCTATACGGCCCGCGGACTGTGCCGCCTTCTTCAGTTCCACGTCGCGGCGGCGGCGCCGGGCGAGGGCCACCCGGCGTTCGGCGGCGGTGAGGCCGCCCCAGACGCCGTAGGGCTCGGGTTGGAGGAGCGCGTGTTCGCGGCACTCCACCATCACGGGACAGCGCGCGCAGACCCGCTTCGCGGCTTCCTCGCGGGAGAGCCGGGCGGCCGTGGGCTCCTTGGAGGGGGCGAAGAACAGGCCTGCCTCGTCGCGCCGGCACACCGCCTCGGTATGCCAGGGGGCGTCTTGGTCCCTGTCGCGCGCTGGTACCCGCTGGGCCGGAACAGCGGCGACCTGCACGGGCGAATGCGGCGGTTGCAGCACGGGTCTACTCCTGACGACGGCTTCGCGAGCGAGAGACGATGCAGCAAGGCCTACCCGCTGTGCGCGCGCCTATGCACTGAGTTCCCGACCGCCGTGCCCGGGGTGACCTCGTGACGGCCCCGCCACGACCTCCCGGCGAACTTCACGACCGTCAACGGTCCAGGTGTTTGCGCAAACCCCGGTCGACCTTGTGCTGCACCCGATCGAGAATGTCCGCGACGAGCTTGCCCCGCTTCGGCCGGCCCTCGATATTGCCCAGCACCGCCCAGCCGTCGACGTAGACCACCGGCGCGTCGGGCTGGGGCGAATCGAGCGCGTACACCTCGAAGTTGCCCAGCACGGCGCCGCCGGTGCCGCGCAGCGAGACGTTCTCCGGGACGCGGACCTCGACGTTGCCGAAGACCGAGATCGCCTTGATCACGACCTGCTGGTACTCGAAGAGCGCCTCGGTGAGGTCGATCTCGACGGTGCCGAAGACCGCGTAGGCGTGGATACGGCGGCCCGCGCGCCAGCGGCCCCTGCGGACGGCGCTGCTGAAGATCGCGACCACGTTGTCGTCCGGGTCGGCGGGGATCGCGCCCGCGGTGGGCCGGCTGGGGGCGGCGGAGGGGGCCGCACGCCGCTCGTGCGCGGCGGGCAGGTCCCGGACGAAGACCTCCAGCTCGCCGACCGTCTTGGCGGCCAGCACGCCCTCGACACGCTCCGCGTGCTCGTCGGCGGTCAGCCTGCCCTCCGCCAGAGCGTCGCGGAGCATGTCGGCGATACGGTCACGGTCGGCGTCCGAGGCGCGCAACTCCGCGGCCGGCGCGGGGGCGGCGGTCTCTTTGTGAAGGTCCACGAGAGCAGCGTACCGAAACACGATAGATCGCGATAGCCCCACTCCGGAACGGGCGGCCGGCGAACTGAGCCTTACCTCACAAGCTCGTCGCCGACGGCAGGTCCTACGCTGGTGAGCGCCCGCCGATGGAGGCGGGCCCGCTGTCTGTCGAGTGAGGAATGGGCGAGATGCCTGAGTTCGCATACACCGATCTGCTTCCCATGGGAGAGGACACCACCCCCTACCGGCTGGTGACCGCCGAGGGTGTCTCCACCATCGAGGCCGACGGGCGGACGTTCCTCAAGGTGGAGCCGGAGGCGCTGCGCAAGCTCGCCGAGGAGGCCATCCACGACATCCAGCACTACCTGCGCCCCGCCCACCTCGCGCAGCTGCGCCGCATCATCGACGACCCGGAGGCCTCCGGCAACGACAAGTTCGTCGCGCTGGACCTGCTGAAGAACGCGAACATCGCGGCCGCGGGCGTGCTCCCCATGTGCCAGGACACCGGCACGGCGATCGTCATGGGCAAGCGCGGGCAGAACGTGCTCACCGAGGGCGGCGACGAGGCGGCCCTGAGCCGCGGCATCTACGACGCCTACCTGAACCTCAATCTGCGCTACTCGCAGATGGCCCCGCTGACCATGTGGGACGAGAAGAACACCGGCTCCAACCTCCCGGCCCAGATCGAGCTGTACGCGGCCGACGGCGGCGCGTACAAGTTCCTGTTCATGGCCAAGGGCGGCGGCTCGGCCAACAAGAGCTTCCTCTACCAGGAGACGAAGGCGGTCCTGAACGAGGCCTCCATGATGAAGTTCCTGGAGGAGAAGATCCGTTCGCTCGGTACGGCCGCCTGCCCGCCGTACCACCTGGCCATCGTCGTCGGCGGCACGTCGGCCGAGTACGCGCTGAAGACCGCGAAGTACGCCTCCGCGCACTACCTGGACGAGATCCCGGCCGAGGGTTCGCCGCTCGGGCACGGCTTCCGGGACAAGGAGCTCGAGGAGAAGGTCTTCGAGCTGACCCAGAGGATCGGCATCGGCGCGCAGTTCGGCGGCAAGTACTTCTGCCACGACGTACGGGTCGTCCGCCTCCCCCGGCACGGCGCCTCCTGCCCCGTCGCCATCGCCGTCTCCTGCTCCGCCGACCGGCAGGCCGTCGCGAAGATCACCGCCGAGGGCGTCTTCCTGGAGCAGCTCGAGACCGACCCGGCGCGCTTCCTGCCGGAGACCACGGACGAGCACCTCGACGAGTCGGACGTGGTCCGCATCGACCTCAACCAGCCGATGGACGACATCCTCGCCGAGCTGACCAAGTACCCGGTCAAGACCCGGCTGTCCCTCACCGGCCCGCTGGTCGTGGCCCGCGACATCGCGCACGCCAAGATCAAGGAGCGTCTCGACGCCGGCGAGGAGATGCCGCAGTACCTGAAGGACCACCCGGTGTACTACGCGGGCCCGGCCAAGACCCCCGAGGGCTACGCGTCCGGCTCCTTCGGCCCGACGACGGCCGGCCGCATGGACTCCTACGTCGAGCAGTTCCAGGCAGCCGGCGGCTCCAAGGTCATGCTCGCCAAGGGCAACCGCAGCAAGCAGGTCACCGACGCGTGCGGCACGCACGGCGGCTTCTACCTCGGCTCCATCGGCGGCCCGGCCGCCCGGCTCGCCCAGGACTGCATCAAGAAGGTCGAGGTCGTCGAGTACGAGGAGCTCGGCATGGAGGCCGTCTGGAAGATCGAGGTCGAGGACTTCCCGGCCTTCGTCGTCGTCGACGACAAGGGCAACGACTTCTTCACTTCGCGGGAACCTGAGCAGCCGACGTTCACCAGCATCCCGGTGCGGGGCCCTGGCCTGGCCTGAGCCGTCCCCTGAGTCCTCCAGACCCCTCGGCATCGCCGGGGGGTCTGCTTGCACGCTGATGCAGGGAGACGGCAGTACGTAGGGGGCTGGCGGGCGTCGTAGCGGGCCAGCCGTGACGCCTGTTTATGCGACAACGCGCATAGTCGCGTGAACGCATAGACGCCCCGACATGCGCCCTCGTACCGTCGTGCCTGACGGCCCAACCGGGGCCATGTATCAGGGGGTTTCGCTATGGCGCGCGAAGAACTGACTCGGCTTACCGGCAACGGGAACGGCGAGTGCGGCGAAGACGACTGCCCCAACGTGTACGCCACGAAGCGGGGAACGTTCGTCGTGCAGGGCGACGTGTCCGAAGCCTTCCAGCCGCCCACGGGTGAGGGGCTGGTCGAGATTCCCGAGAGCGTTCTTCGGGAGGTGTTTCGTGCTCTTGGATGGTGACGAGTGGCGGGCAATGTTCCGAGGGATTCAGTCGGAAGCGTGGCGACTGGAGACGCTGCCTCAATACCTCGTACCGCAGGAAGCCGCAGAGATCGAGGCGTTCCGCGAAGGTAAGCGAATCGACCCGCACACCTACTCATCTCCCTACACGGAAGACTTGAAGCGGCTTCGGAACGAGGGAAAACGTAAGGGGCGGGTGCACGTTCTGACCCAGCCTCTTTCCGAGTACCTACGCTTCGAGTTCTCGCGGTATTACGCCCCTCACGCGGTAGCCGGCGAAGATATCCGCATTCTCGACGTGACAGCCCGTGAGAACCCCCTTCAAGGGGTTCAAGACTTCTGGCTTTTCGATCGGTCGACAGTCGTCCTCATGCATTACGAGGAAGACGGGAAGCAGATCAGCCGTGAACTGTACGAGGGTGACCCCGCCCCGTTTGTCGAGTATCAGCGAATCGCCGAGGCAGAAGCGGCCCCGTTCCTGGAGTACGTGAAGGGGTGACGTTCGAACCCGAGCAACTCGGCCAGTCCAGCCAGGAACTGGCCACGAAGCTCAGAGAACTACGCAAGCAAGCCGGACTCTCAGGGGTCCGGCTTGCTGCGCGCTGCAACATGTCTCAATCCAAGGTGTCCCGGATTGAGAATGGGAAAGTGCGGCCGTCGCTGGTCGACGTTGAGCAAATCTTGAGAGCTCTCGATGCACCGCCGGGCATGATTGAAGAAGTTTCCGCACTTGCCAGGCTTGCGAACACCGAATGGCGGAACCTGCGGGAGATGCGCCGTAAGGGACTAGGAACGAGGCAAGCCGAGCTGAAGGCGCTTGAAGCTTCCTCGGAGCATATTCGCTTCTTCCTGCTGTCAATGGTCACCGGGCTTCTTGCCACTCCGGAATATATGCGGGCAAGCCTTGCGCACTCCACGGCAGACACAAGTAAGGCCGTGGCGGGAAAGCTGGAACGTCAAGCCGTCCTGTACGACACGACGAAGCGGTTCACATTCATCCTTACCGAGCAGGCCGTTAGATGGCCCGTGGTCGCCCCGCTAGCCTTGGCCGAGCAGATGGACCGGCTTGCTTCGCTGACTTATCTCCCGAACGTGCGAATCGGCTTAAAGAGATAGAGAGGGAGCGGAGGTTTCCGCTGGTCACAGGAGAATGCGTAGCCCTCGGAGGGTTACGCGGTAACCGTGACAGGGTTACGCGGCAGTCCGAAGGGAGTGCACCCGGCAGGATGCCGACCCAAGGCCGTTCTTCTGGAAGTGGTGCCCAGGCAGTACGAGGCACCGTGCGCCCGACTCAGGGGCGATCAAGGCCATGGCCTTAGCCGCAGTCATGCCCTTTTGTACAGCCTGTCTGGTGAGCGCCTGGCCGTTCTCCCCGGCCAGGATAGAAGCTAGGGCTCCCTCGGCGAACTCGGCATGCCCGACTTGGTTCCCCCAGCCGAGGGCGGCGAAGTACACCCGGAAAGCGAGCGGCTTGATTAGGGGGTTGCGTGCTTTGGCTCGGCAGTCGAGCTGAGAAATGGCACCCCACGGAGCACCGGGGCCGAATCCAATGGTCACTATTCCCTCGGGCGGTTGGTCGCGGGCATAAGAAAGCCCCAGCTATCGCCGGGACTGACAAGAACAAGACATGCAGTTTCTAACCCGCCCAGGGTGGCGGTTTCAAGGAAGGGCGTTTAAACGGGCGGCGTGAGAACGTGTAAACGGTCTCCCTTGGAGAGTGCGGGCATGGAAAGGCCCCCGAAGCGTTTACACGCGACGGGGGCCCGGGGATCACAATGTCGGGTGGCTATCCGGCGCTGTACGGCCGACGCGCGGGCAAGACGAACTCCGCTTCAGGCTCGGTCATCCAATACCCTTCGGGGACGTGAAGCCCAGTCTCCTTAGCGATCTCCGCAAGCTCAAGCATTTTGCAAACCACTCGGCGATTTCCTTCTTCGTTCTTCCCGACCGTGATCGTTACCCCATGTCGCTGAAGGAACACCCGACGCTGTTCATCATCTTTCGCGGCCCATTCCTCCGCATAGCTGCGCCCCGTTTCCTTCCAGGCGGGAGCATCCTCGGCCTCCTTGATTTCCTTACGCAGTCGCTCGACCTTGGCCGACTGGGATTCGTGCTGCTTCCAGTAGCGCTCGATCTGAACTTCAGTCTTGATACGACCGGCCAGATAGTCAGCCTCTAGCCTGTCAAGCATGGCTTCAGCTTCCACCAGTTCCGTCTTCGCTTGACTGATCGAATTGCCAACCCTCTCCATTACAGGGAGGGGCCCAAGGGTGACATTCACGAACTGGCCGACGACCGTATCGAGATCTTCCCTCCGGATACGCCCGGGGTCGAAACAAGTGCCCGTGTTGATGTTATTGCACGCGTAGTAATGGAAAACTCTGCCGTTCTCCTTGGTCTTCTTGGACGAAGACATACGGGCTCCGCACGCATCGCACACGGCCACGCCTCCCAACATGGAACGCGAGGGCGTAGCGCGCGATACCGGACGGTTAGCCGTGATGCTGGCCACCAGTTCCGCCCACTCCCCGTATTCCATGAGCGGGTCATCCGTGATCCGTACCGGCTCACCATCGTCATCCGCGACAGTCTCACCCTTATAGGTGTAGATACCGCCGACCGTGGGGTTGGTCACGATCGCTCGGATAGCGTTAGCGGTCCAAGCGACACCCTTCGGTTCGTCGCCGCGATCAATGCGCAGGTAATCCCGCCACGTCGGAACACCACGCTTGTTCAGATCAACGGCAATCTTGTACGAGGACCAATCACTCTTCAGCTTCTCCACAATGTCACGGAGAAGGTTCGCGTATTCGTCATCCTGAATGAGCTTCTTACCCCCGTCCTCTTGGCGCTCAAATCGGTATCCGAACGGGAGTACACCGCCGATCCAAACGCCCTTGGCCTTCCGGGCCATCGAGCCGGACAGGGCACGCGCACGGATGGTGTCCAACTCGCCTTCCGCGAACGCGGCGATGATCTGAGCGAACATCTTGCCCATGGGGGTGGACATGTCGATGCCCTCGGTCACGGACACGATGGTTTTGCCGTGCTTCTGGCACCACTCGAAGATCTCGGCGAAGTGACCCGCCTTCCTGCTAAGGCGGTCGAGCTTCCAGACAGCCAACGCGTCCCACTCGTCGGCCCGCTCGGTGAACCAGGGACCGAGGCCCGGTCGCTTGAAGGGATGCATAGCGCCGGACACGTCCACGTCCTCGGCCCACCCCACGATGCGTCCCTCTATAGAGGGGCCGTGCGCCCAGTGCTCGACGGCCGCGCGCTGCTTCTCCGGGCTGGTCGTGTCGTCCTTCATGACGGAGAGGCGAACGTTCCCCAGGACCCTCGGGTTAGAGATCATGCGCGGATGCTACGGGTGGTGCCGCCAACTGAACAAGTCGAACGACTTCTTCCAGGACCCGGCGCCCGCACCGACGTTCACGTCGATTCCGGTGCGGGGCCCGGGTCTGGTGTGACGCGTGTGATGCTGTGACGGACGCCCGCCCCTGATTGACGCAGGGGCGGGCGTCGTTGTCGGGTCAGGGTGCGGTCAGCCGGCGCAGATGGTGAAGTCGACCGTGTCGCCCGGCTTGATGGTCTTCGGGGCGTGCGGGGTCACCTCGAGCACCGAGGTCGGCTTGCAGCCCTTGACGGCCTTCTTCGTGACGGTGCCGAGCTTCGTCTGCGTCTTGTCGAGCAGCGGCTTGGCCATGTCCAGGCTGAGGCCCGCGAGGGGGATCCGCATGGTCTCACCGTCGCTGAAGAGGTAGAGCAGGGTGGTGGCGTCGTCGTGCTCGGCCTGCGTGCTGGCCGCCGCCGGGGTCGAGTTGTTGCTCGCGACCGAGGTGGCCAGGGCCGTGCCCCCGCCCGCCGCGATGAGGGCGGCGGCGACGGCGGCGATGCCGACGGTCCGACGGCGACGGGTGCGGCGCACGATCTGCGGCGCGTCGAAGTCGGGGCTCTCGGCGGAGTTCGCGAATTGGTTCATGGCGTTCATCAGTTCCTCTTCGAAAGGTGTGCGGCCGGAGGGCCGTGCATCGCTGTACGAGGTCATCGGATTCCTTCCGAGTGCCGCAGCGCTGAAGGGCCGGAGAGTGCGGGGAACTGACTTCTGAGCTTCTCGATGCCCCGGGCCAGCTGGGAGCGGACCGTACTCGGCGTGATGCCGAGGTCGGCCGCGATCTCAGTGTCCGAGAGATCGTCGAAGTATCGCAGCACCACCACCGTCCGCATCCGCATGGGCAGTTGCTGCAACGCGCGCACCAACTGGTCCCTGCTGTCGACCTGCCCGTACTCGTCCCCCGGGGCGGCCCTGTCGGAGCCTTCCGGGTGAGAAGTCGTGGTCAGGCGGCGGAACCTCCGCCAGCGGTCGTTGGCCAGGTTCACCATGATCCGCCGGACGTAGGCGTCCGGAGCGTCCTTCGCCGCGATGACCCGCCACTTGCGGCAGGCCTTCTCCAGGGTCTCCTGGACCAGGTCCTCCGCCGCCTCACGGTTTCCCGTGAGGACGAGGGCGCCCCGGAACAACGCGGTCGACCGGGCGGCCACGAATTCCTGGAAGTCCGTCTCCACACGCTCCTCCCTTCCTGTCACCCCTCCTCGACGCGAGCGCGCCCCCGTCTGCTGCACGGCCCCGACGAGACCTGGGTCACATGCCGGACACCATCCGGACGGCCCAGCGCGCGGAACATCCCGGCCGCCCCGTTCGCTGTACGGGACATGAGCGAATACCGGATCGAGCACGACTCCATGGGTGAGGTACGCGTCCCGGCGGAAGCCAAGTGGCGGGCCCAGACACAGCGCGCCGTCGAGAACTTCCCCGTCTCGGGACAGCGCATCGAGCGTGCGCACATCGAGGCGCTGGCGCGGATCAAGGGAGCCGCGGCGAAGGTGAACGCGCGGCTCGGGGTGGTCGACAAGGACATCGCCGACGCCATCCAGGAGGCGGCCGCGGAGGTCGCCGAGGGCCGGTGGGACGAGCACTTCCCGGTGGACGTGTTCCAGACCGGGTCCGGGACCTCGTCCAACATGAACACCAACGAGGTGGTCGCCACCCTCGCCACCGAGCGTCTGGGCCGGGCCGTGCACCCCAACGACCACGTCAACGCCTCCCAGTCCTCCAACGACGTCTTCCCCTCGTCCCTCCACATCGCGGCCACCGCCGCCGTCACGCGCGATCTGATCCCCGCCCTGGACCATCTGGCGGCAGCCCTGGAGCGCAAGTCCGCGGAGTTCGCCGACGTGGTGAAGGCGGGGCGGACGCATCTGATGGACGCCACGCCCGTGACGCTGGGCCAGGAGTTCGGCGGGTACGCCGCCCAGGTGCGGTACGGCGTGGAGCGGCTCAACGCCTCGCTCCCCCGGCTCGCCGAGCTGCCGCTGGGCGGTACCGCGGTCGGCACCGGCATCAACACGCCCCCCGGCTTCTCCGCCGCCGTCATCGAGGAGGTGGCCCGTGCCACCGGGCTGCCGCTGACCGAGGCGCGCGACCACTTCGAGGCGCAGGGCGCGCGGGACGGGGTCGTCGAGACCAGCGGGCAGCTGCGGACCATCGCCGTGGGCCTCACGAAGATCGCCAACGATCTGCGGTGGATGGCCTCGGGTCCGCGCACGGGCCTCGCCGAGATCAGCCTGCCCGACCTCCAGCCCGGCTCCTCGATCATGCCCGGCAAGGTCAACCCGGTGATCCCCGAGGCCGTGCTGATGGTCGCCGCCCAGGTCGTCGGGAACGACGCGACCGTGGCCACGGCGGGCGCGGCGGGCAACTTCGAGCTCAACGTCATGCTGCCGGTGATCGCCAAGAACGTGCTGGAGTCGATCCGGCTGCTCGCCAACGTGTCCCGGCTGCTCGCGGACCGGACCGTCGACGGGATCGTCGCGCACCGCGAGCGGGCCCGGGAGTACGCCGAGTCCTCGCCGTCCGTGGTCACGCCGCTGAACAAGTACATCGGGTACGAGGAGGCCGCGAAGGTGGCCAAGAAGGCGCTGGCGGAGCGGCGGACGATCCGGCAGGTGGTGCTGGACGGCGGGTACGTGGAGCGCGGGGATCTGACGGTCGAGCAGCTCGACGAGGCCCTGGATGTCCTGCGGATGACACACCCGTAAACCCTCGTGTGCTTTCGCGCCCCCGGCGCGAGAACCGTGACGCGCGCCGCAGCGTCGTATGCCCATGGCACCTAATATCTGTGCATGGCAGACGGTGAAGCGGTGAGACGCGTGGGAACTGGTGGTGCGGCGGCCTTCTGGGAGCCCGGGAGCCGGATTCTGTGGCGCTACCGGGAGAACGGCGGGGCGAACTTCCACATCGCCCGCCCGGTCACCGTGGTGCGGGACGACGAGGAGCTGCTGGCCGTGTGGCTGGCCCCGGGCACGCAGTGCGTCAAGCCGGTGCTCGCGGACGGCACCCCGCCGCACCAGGAGCCGCTGCGCACCCGGTACACCAAGCCGCGTACCGTTGCGCGGGGACGCTGGCTCGGCACCGGGGTGCTGAAGGTGGCCCGGCCCGGCGAGCCGTGGTCGGTGTGGCTGTTCTGGGACCAGGGCTGGCAGTTCAAGAACTGGTACGTCAACCTGGAGACGCCGCTGGCCCGTTGGGACGGCGGGGTGGACTCCGAGGACCACTTCCTGGACATCTGCGTCTACCCGGACCGCAGTTGGGGTCTGCGTGACGAGGACGAGTTCGCGCAGGCCCAGCAGGACGGACTGATGGACCGGGCGGTCGCCGAACAGGTGAGGGAGGCGGGCAGCAGGGCGGTGGAGGTGATCCGCGCGTGGGGGCCTCCGTTCAGCGAGGGCTGGCAGCACTGGCGCCCGGATCCGTCCTGGGCCGTACCGTTGCTGCCTGAGGACTGGGACCGTACGCCCGCGCACATGTCCACATGAGACCCTTGATGCGCCCCCGGGCAACAAACGTAGGATCGTCCTCCGCAAGGCACGCTGGCAGTAACTCCCGGAGCAGACGCCGGGCCTGACCGAACGTCACCGAGGGGCGGCAGCACGTGAGCGAGGGGTACGAGGGCAACACCGGCGGGACGTTCGACGTCGGCCCCCAGGGCCGCGCGCCGTCCACCGGTGGCACAGGAACAACCTCTGACCACGCGGGAATTCCGTTCCGGGGGCACGTATTCCGGGTATCGGGTTTCCTGCGGGACCAACTGCGCGCGCGGCGCGCAGCCCCGGACGGACGGATTCGACACGCGTGACGGAGCAGCCCACCTCCTACGAACGCCCCCAGGGCGTCGACCCCACGGACCCCCGTGGGGCACTGCTGCATACCCAGGCGCCGGCGCCGGGTCAGTCCGCCTTACCGCCCGACACCTCGGGTACGACGACGCCACGCGGCAAGGGCGGAAAGGGTGGCATGGGCGGCCAGGGAGCCACGGGAATGGATGCGGCCGGCTCGGAGGCCGGTTCCGGCACCGAGCACTCCCAGCCGTCGGCGTCCGACGAGGCGATGGGGGCGCCTCCCGCGCGGGCCAAGCCGAGCGTGGGTGACCACCGGCCGCGTCCCGCTCCCGAGTCCATCCCGGCCCAGCCGGGCACCGACGCGCGCCCGGAGCGGGGTCCGGACGGGCAGGACCGGCGCGCCGGAGGGGCACTGACGCCCGGTCGGCCCACGCCGATGCGGCGGGACGGGGACCGGCTGCGCTTCGTGGGCGCCGCGACCCGGCGGATCGCCCGCGGTCTGGACCTCGACGAGATCGTGATGGGGCTGTGCCGGGCCACCGTGCCGACCTTCTCCGACGCGATCCTCGTCTATCTGCGCGATCCGCTGCCCGTGGGCGACGAGCGGCCCGCGGCGGACCGCATCATGCTGCGGCTGCGGCGCACCGACCGCATCCCGGAGGAACGGGACACCGAGACCGGCTTCGCGGCGCTCGCCCTGCCGCCCCCGGAGCCGGGCGAGCTGACCGCCGAGCTGTCGGCCGCGGTCGGCGAGCTGTGCGAGGTGCGGCCCGGCGGGGCGCTCGCTGAGGTGCTGCGCGGGGTGCGTCCGGTGTTCGCCGACCATCCGGCCGCACGCGCCGCGCTGCCCGAACTGCTGGGCGAGGACAGCACCCTGGCCATCCCGAGCGGTCAGCGGGCCGTCCTGGCCCCGCTGCGCGGCCGCCGCCGGGTGATCGGCGCCGCGGTGTTCCTGCGCCGCCCGGAACGCATCCCGTTCGAGAACGACGATCTGCTGGTGGCCGCCCAGCTCGCCACGCACAGCGCCCTGGGCATCGACAAGGCGGTGCTGTACGACCGTGAGGCGTACATCGCCGACGAGCTTCAGCGCACGATGCTGCCGGAGACCCTGCCGCGTCCCACGGGCGTGCGGCTCGCCTCCCGGTACCTGCCCGCGGCCGAGACCGCGCGGGTCGGCGGCGACTGGTACGACGCCATCCCGCTGCCGGGCAGCCGGGTGGCACTGGTGGTGGGCGACGTCATGGGGCACTCCATGACGTCGGCGGCCATCATGGGGCAGCTGCGGACGACGGCCCAGACCCTCGCCGGCCTCGACCTGCCGCCGCAGGAGGTCCTGCACCATCTCGACGAGCAGGCCCAACGGCTGGGCACCGACCGCATGGCGACCTGCCTCTACGCGGTCTACGACCCGGTATCGCACCGGATCACCATCGCCAACGCGGGTCATCCCCCGCCCATCCTGCTGCACCTGGGCGGCCGGGCCGAGGTGCTGCGGGTGCCGCCGGGCGCGCCGATCGGCGTGGGCGGGGTCGATTTCGAGGCGGTGGAGCTCGACGCCCCGGCCGGGGCGACGCTGCTGCTGTACACCGACGGCCTGGTCGAGTCCCGGCTGCGGGACGTGGCGACCGGCATAGAGCAGCTGCGGGAGAAGCTCGCCGCGACCGCCCAGCTGACCGGCCCCGATCATCCGCCGCCCCTCGAGGCCCTGTGCGACGAGGTGCTCGACATGCTCGGCCCGGGCGACCGGGACGACGACATCGCGCTGCTCGCCGCCCGGTTCGACGGGATCGCGCCGAGCGACGTGGCGTACTGGTTCCTCGAGCCGGAGGACGCGGCTCCCGGCCGGGCCCGTCGGCTGGCCCGGCGGGCGCTGTCCCGCTGGGGCATGGAGGACATGACCGACTCCGTCGAACTGCTGGTCAGTGAGGTCGTCACGAACGCGGTGCGGTATGCCTCGCGGCCGGTGACCCTGCGGTTGCTGCGGACCGATGTGCTGCGCTGCGAGGTCGGCGACGACGTGCCGCAGCTGCCTCGACTGCGGCAGGCCCGCGCGACCGACGAGGGCGGCCGCGGCCTGTATCTGGTGAATCGGCTGGCCCGGCGGTGGGGGGCCACCCGGCTCAGCACCGGCAAGGTGGTGTGGTTCGAGTTGAACCGGAGCTGAGAGAAGCGAAGGAAGCGAGCAGAGAGGGCGCCCGGAGATCTCCGGGCGCCCTCTCTGCTGTCTCTGCCGCCGGTGGCCGCTACTGGCCGAAGAGCGGATCCTCCGGATCCCCCGACTCGGTCGACGGGTCGTCCGTGCTCGGTTCCGTCGACGGGCCACCCGTCGGTGAGCTGGACGGGGACGAGCTCGGCTTCGACGACGAGGACGGGGACGAACTCGTCGACGGGGACGAGGAGGGGGACGAACTCGTCGACGGGGACGAGGACGGCGACGAGCTCGCGGACGGCGAGGTGCTCGCGGACGGCGACGCGGTCTGGACCGCCGCGCCCTGGTCGGTGTCCAGGTCGAACTTGGTGACCTTGGTGGAGACGCCGAAGGTGTACGCCGCCCAGATCTGCGCCGGGAAGCCACCACCGTTGACCCGGCCCGCGTCCGAGGACAGGCCGTTCGTAGCGCCGGTCAGCGGAACCTGGGGGTGCGGAGCCTTCGCGGACTCGCCGAAGAGGCCGACCGAGGTGACCAGGTCGGGTGTGTAGCCGGTGAACCAGGCCGACTTGTTGTTGTCGGAGGTGCCCGTCTTGCCCGCGACCTTCTGGCCCTTGCGCAGCGGGTTGTCCCGCACGGACTTCTTCGCCGTACCGTCGTCGACCACGCCGGTGAGCACCGAGGTGACCGAGTCGGCGGCCTCGCGGCTGATGACCTGCTCCCCGATGGGGTCGGTGTGCTTGAACGTCGGGTGGGCGCTGTTCTCCGCCGACTTGATGAGCGCCGGGGTGACCTGCTTGCCGTGGTTGTCGAGGGTGGCGTAGACGCCGGCCATCTGGAGGGGGCTCGCGCCCATGGTGCCGAGGGTCTGGGCGGGCACGGCCTTGAGGTCCGCGGTGTCCATGCCGAGGTTGGCCGCGACCTTCAGCACCTCGGGCATGCCCACGTCGACGCCCATCTGTGCGAAGACGGAGTTGATGGACTTGTTCAGGGCCGTCTGGACGGTGACGTCGCCGTAGTCCTGGTCGTCCTCGTTCTCCGGGGCGAAGCCGATGTCGCTGCCGACGACCGGGCGCTTGCTGGTGCCGTCGTAGATCGTGTTGGCGGTGATCTGGTCGCCGTCCTGCGTCTTGGCGGCCTCGTCGAAGGCGGCGGCGAGGATGACCGGCTTGAAGGTGGAGGCGGGCTGGTAGTCGGTGCGGGTGGCGTTGTTGAGGTAGTGGTCGGTGTAGCTGGTACCGCCGTACATCGCCTCGACGGCGCCCGTCTTCGGGTTCACCGACACCGCGCCGGCCTGGACGTCGCCGTCGACCGAGCGCTTCTTCTTGTCCAGCTTGCTGGTCAGCTGTTCCTTGACGGCTGTCTCCAGCGCCTTCTGCTTCTTCTTGTCGATGTTGAGCTCGATGTTCCAGCCGCCGCGCCTGACCAGAGCCATGCCCGACTCGTAGTTGTCGGCGACACCCTGGGCCACCAGCTGCTTGGCCAGTTCGGTGTTGGCCGCGTCGACGAGGTAGCCGACCTGGCCCTCCTTGCCGGGCGCGGCCTTGGGCTCCTTGGGTTCCGGGAACGTCATGGCGTCGCGCTTGCTCTTGTCCAGCCAGTCCTGCTCGACCATGTTGTCGAGGACGTAGTTCCAGCGGGCCGTGACCAGGCGCTTGCCGGTGTCGGAGGCGGCGGCCCAGTCGTACTGGCTGGGTGCCTGGAGCAGCGCGGCGAGGTAGGCGCCCTGCGGGACGGTGAGCTTCTCGGCGTCGACGCGGTAGTAGGCCTGGGCCGCCGCCTGGATGCCGTAGGCGCCGCGGCCGTAGTAGCTGGTGTTGATGTAACCGGCCAGGATGTAGTCCTTGTCCTTCTCCCGGTCCAGCTTCAGGGAGATGACCAGTTCCTTCAGCTTGCGCGTGACGGTCTGTTCCTGGGTCAGGTAGTAGTTCTTGACGTACTGCTGGGTGATCGTCGAACCGCCCTGCGCGCCCTTGCCCATGAGGGTGTTGAGGACACCGCGGGCGGTGCCCTTCAGGTCGACGCCGGCGTCGGTGTAGAAGGACTTGTTCTCGGCGGCGACGAAGGTGTGCTGGACTTCCTTGGGGATCTTCGAGAGTTCGACGTTCTCCCGGTTGACCTCACCGTCGCGGGCGAGGATCGCGCCGTTGCCGTACTCGTAGACGTTGCTCTGGAGGGCGGCGTCGGGGTTGCCCTTGGGGATCGGCGTGCTCATGTACAGCCAGAGGAAGGCGCCGATGACGGCCACGACCAGGCCGAGGAAGGTGCCGAGGATCTTCTTCCAGGTGAAGAGCCGGCGTATGAAGCTCTTGTCCTTCTTGCCGGCCTTGGTCTTGGCGCCCTTGCCGCTCTTCTTCGCACCCCGGCGGGCCGCCGCGCGGCCTCCGGTCGCGGGAGCGGTCTCGGGCTCGTTCTCGGCGGTCGTCACGGACTCCGCCCTCGTGGGGGTCGTCGATTCCGTCTCCGTCGAGCGGCCCCTGGGCGCAGCGCGGCGCCCACCGCGCTGTCGAGCTCGTCTCTCTTCCGCTCGTCCCATGAGTCCGCTCGCTCCGCTTCCTACTCGGCAGTCACACCAGTGCCCGGGGGCAGGGGCAGGTCAGCTCAGAAAGCTAACACCGCTGTCTATGACGAAAGGGCCTCGGTCCGGTCCGCACAGGGCGTGAGAATCAGCACCCCGCGCGAGGGAACCGCCCGGACGTCCCCACCGAGTCCGACGTACGAGAGTGGCACAGGGTTGCCATGAGGCGCTAAAGTGATATCACTTAGATAGGCCGCTGATTACTGAATCAGTCGGCGACGAGAAACGGGGACCCACCATGTCCACTCACGACCCCTCGGCCACCACCGAAGTCGCCACCGACACCGTCGACACACCCGAGATGCCCGCCCCGCGCGTGCACGAGTTCCCCGCGCACAGCGTGGCCGGCGGACTCGCGCTGCTGCTCGGCCTGGTCGGACTGCTGGCCGGCGCCGGGATGATCGCCTTCGGCGCCCAGGTGGACGCGGCCGGCCTGAAGGCGGCGCTGATCACCGTCGGCATCCTGGTCGGGGTCGCCGCGTTCCTCGCGATGTGCGGGCTGAACACGGTGTCGCCGGGCGAGGCCCGCGTGGTGCAGCTGTTCGGCCGCTACCGGGGCACCATCCGCGAGGACGGACTGCGCTGGGTGAACCCCTTCACCTCCCGCGAGAAGATCTCCACCCGGGTCCGCAATCACGAGACGGCCGTGCTGAAGGTCAACGACGCCTACGGCAACCCGATCGAGCTCGCCGCGGTCGTGGTGTGGAACGTGCGGGACACCGCGCAGGCCAGCTTCGAGGTGGACGACTTCCTGGAGTTCGTCGCCACCCAGACCGAGGCGGCCGTCCGGCACATCGCCATCGAGTACCCCTACGACTCGCACGACGAGGGCGGTCTCTCGCTGCGCGGCAACGCGGAGGAGATCACCGAGAAGCTGGCCATAGAGCTGCACGCGCGCGTGGAGGCGGCCGGCGTCCGGATCATCGAGTCCCGCTTCACGCACCTCGCGTACGCTCCCGAGATCGCCTCGGCGATGCTCCAGCGACAGCAGGCGGGCGCCGTGGTCGCGGCGCGCCGGGAGATCGTGGACGGGGCCGTCGGCATGGTCGAGGCCGCGCTCCAGCGCATCGCCGAGCAGGGCATCGTGGAACTGGACGACGAGCGGAAGGCGGCGATGGTGTCCAACCTGATGGTGGTGCTGTGCGGGGACCGGGCGCCCCAGCCGGTGCTGAACACCGGGACCCTCTACCAGTGAGTGACGCAGCCGAGGGTTCGACCCCTCAGCGTCGGCCGCAGCAGCGCAAACAGGTGCTGCTGCGGCTGGATCCGCTGGTCCACGACGCGCTGGCCCGCTGGGCCTCGGACGAACTGCGGTCGGCGAACGCGCAGATCGAGTTCCTGCTGCGCAAGGCGCTGAAGGAGGCCGGGCGGCTGCCCGGCGACACCGGGCCCCTGCCCCGTCGCGGCCGGCCCCCCGGCGGCTCACCCCCCGGGCCCCCGCCGGCCTGAACGGCTTCGCCCTCGCCTGCACAAAGACAGAGGGAGCACCGACAAGCCCCCGGACGGTCCGGCTGTCGCACGCCGGTCCCGAGACGGGCGCCGAGCCTGTGGCAGAACAGTGACAATCGGCCCTCACCTGCGCACTCGCACTCCTCGCCGCCTCTTGCGCACAGGACCTATACACACCGGGTATACACTGCATGTACAGTCCTCCTCATGTCCATCGGTCACACCCTCCTGGGACTCCTTGAGTCCGGGCCCCGCCACGGTTACGACCTCAAGCGGGCCTTCGACGAGAAGTTCGGTCACGACCGGCCGCTGCACTACGGCCAGGTCTACTCGACGATGTCGCGTCTGCTGAAGAACGGGCTCGTCGAGGTCGACGGCATCGAGGCCGGCGGCGGTCCCGAGCGCAAGCGGTACGCGATCACCGACGCCGGGATCACCGACGTCGAGCAGTGGCTCGCGACGCCCGAGAAGCCCGAGCCGTATCTCCAGTCGACGCTGTACACCAAGGTCGTCCTCGCCCTGCTGACCCAGCGCGACGCGGCCGACATCCTCGACACCCAGCGTGCCGAGCACCTGCGCAGCATGCGCATCCTCACGGACCGCAAGCGCTCCGGCGACTTCGCCGACCAGCTGATCTGTGACCATGCCCTGTTCCATCTCGAGGCCGACCTGCGCTGGCTGGAGCTCGCCGCCGCCCGGCTCGACAAGCTGAAGGCCGCGGTGATCGCGTGAACGCCCCCGGGGGATCCCTGCTCGCCGCCGAGAACCTGCACAAGGCGTACGGGCCGACGATGGCGCTGGCCGGCGCCGAGTTCTCCATCCACCCCGGCGAGGTCGTCGCGGTGATGGGCCCGTCCGGGTCCGGCAAGTCGACGCTGCTGCACTGCCTCGCCGGGATCGTGACGCCGGACTCGGGTTCGATCATGTACGGCGGCCGCGAGCTGGCGACGATGAGCGACGCCCGGCGCAGCGAGCTGCGGCGCTCCGAGTTCGGCTTCGTGTTCCAGTTCGGGCAGCTCGTGCCGGAACTGACCTGCGTGGAGAACGTGGCGCTGCCGCTGCGGCTGAACGGCGCCCCGCGCAAGCAGGCCGAGCGCACCGCCCTGGGCTGGATGGAACGGCTGGAGGTCGACGACCTGGCCAAGAAGCGGCCCGGTGAGGTGTCCGGCGGACAGGGGCAGCGGGTGGCCGTGGCGCGCTCGCTCGTCACCAGCCCGCGCGTGGTGTTCGCCGACGAGCCGACCGGCGCGCTGGACTCGCTCAACGGCGAGCGCGTGATGGAACTGCTCACCGAGGCCGCCCGGTCGGCCAGCACGGCCGTCGTCCTCGTCACGCACGAGGCTCGGGTGGCCGCCTACTCCGACCGCGAGATCGTCGTACGGGACGGGAAGTCGCGGGACATGGAGCGGGCCATATGAACTTGCGCCAGTGGTCCAGGGATCTGGGCCTGGGGGTCCGGTTCGCCTTCGCCGGCGGCCGGGAAGGCTGGATACGGGCCGTACTGACCGCGGTCGGCGTCGGGCTCGGCGTAGCGGTCCTGCTGCTGACGACAGCGGTGCCGAGCGCCATGGGGGTACGCCACGACCGTGAACAGGCGCGGCTGGACTGGCCGTTCGGCAGCGAGCAGCCGGCCAAGGGCGACGACACCCTGCTGATCGCGCAGGCCGACACGACGTTCCGTGACAAGGACGTACGCGGTCGGCTGGTGGAACCCGAAGGATCGCGCGCGCCGCTGCCGCCCGGCCTGAGCCGGTTCCCGGCCGAGGGCGACATGGTGGTCTCGCCCGCGCTGAAGAAGCTGCTTGCCGCCGACGGTTCGGCGCTGCTGCGGGAACGGCTCCCGTACCGCATCGTCGGGACCATCGGGGAGAGCGGACTGATCGGCTCCCAGGAACTCGCCTACTACTCGGGCACCACCGAGCTCGCCTCCCACATGGAGGGCTACGGGGCGACCCGGTTGAAGGAGTTCGGGAACCCGAACCCCTCGAAGGAGGACACCGACCCGGTGCTGCTCCTGCTGATCCTCGTCGTCATCGTGGTGCTGCTGATGCCGGTGGCGGTGTTCATCGCCGCGGCCGTGCGGTTCGGCGGTGAGCGGCGCGACCGCAGGCTCGCGGCCCTCCGGCTGATCGGTTCGGACGGCCGGATGACCCGGCGCATCGCGGCGGGCGAGGCGATGGCCGGGGCGCTGCTGGGCCTGGTCCTCGGCACGGTCTTCTTCCTGATCGGCCGCCAGGTGGCGGGGTCGGTCGAGGTGATGGGCATCAGCGTGTGGCCCAGCTATCTCGACCCCTCCCCCGCGCTGGCCGCGCTGGTCGCGCTGGCGGTGCCGGCGGCGGCGGTCCTTGTCACCCTGTTCGCCCTGCGCGGTGTGGTGATCGAGCCGCTCGGCGTGGTGCGCACGGCGAAGCCCGCACGGCGTCGGCTGTGGTGGCGGCTGCTGCTGCCCCTGGGCGGCTTCGCGATGCTCTACCCGATGGTCGGGCAGGGCCAGACCAACGGCGACTTCAACCAGTACATGGTGAGCGGCGGTGTCATCCTGATCCTCGTCGGCATCACCGCACTGCTGCCGTGGCTCGTGGAGACGGTCGTCAGCCGGCTCGGCTCCGGTGGTGTCGCCTGGCAACTGGCCGTACGAAGGCTCCAGTTGAGCAGCGGTACGGCGGCCCGGATGGTCAACGGCATCGCGGTGGCGGTGGCCGGTGCGATCGCGCTCCAGATGCTGTTCGCCGGCGTGGACGGCGACTACACCGAGGCCACCGGCCAGGACCTCACCCGGGCACAGATGCAGGTCCGGGTGCCGGACGGCGCTCCGCTGGCCGCGACCGCCCAGAAGTTCGCCGACACCAAGGCCGTCAGCAAGGTCACGGCCCTGTGGGAGGGCTACCTGGGCGACTCCTCCTGGAACAGCGAGAACGGCCCGAACCTCTCCACCGAGCTGACCGTGGGTGCCTGTCCGGCGCTGCGCGAGGTGGCGAAGCTGCCCTCGTGCAAGGACGGCGACATGTTCGTCCTCGACGGCGACGAGTACTCCGCCGACGGGCCGCAGATGAACAAGCCCGGCAAGAAGCTGTACATCGAACCGTCCAGCTCAGGGGAGAGCCAGGACATCGTCTGGACCGTCCCCGCGGGCATCACCGAGGCCCACTCGGTCAAGGGCCTCACCGACTTCAAGCGCGGCGGCTTCCTGATGACGCCGAGCGCGCTGCCCGCGGCCGCCGAGAAGCTGGCCACCGGTGAGATCTACCTGTCGATCGACGAGTCCGTGCCCGACGCCTACGAGTACGCCCGCAACACGGCGTTCCACGTGGCTCCGCTGGCCGACCCGATGATGTGGTCGTCCACCCGGCAGGACACGAAGTTCACCACCATCCGCACCGGTCTGCTCGTCGGCTCGGCCTGTGTGCTGCTGCTGATCGGGGCGAGCCTGCTGGTCTCCCAGCTGGAGCAGCTGCGCGAGCGCCGCAAGCTGCTGTCGTCGCTGGTCGCCTTCGGCACCCGGCGGCGGACGCTGGGCCTGTCGGTGCTGTGGCAGACGGCGATCCCGATCGGGCTGGGCCTGCTGCTGGCGATGGGGGTGGGGATCACGCTGGGCGCCATCCTGCTGAAGATGACGGACACGCCGGTGGGTGTGGACTGGGCGAGTGTGCTGTCGATGACCGGCTGCGGGGCGGCCGTCGTCCTGCTGGTGACGCTGCTGAGTCTGCCCCCGCTGCTCAAACTGCTGCGGCCGGACGGCCTGCGCACCGAATGAGCACGGTGAGCGCGGTGAGCACGCGCTGAACAGACGGTCCCTCCCCACCCGGGGAGGGACCGTTCCGCGTTCAGAGCTGGTACTCCCGCACCACCCTGCGCACCTGGGCGAACAGCATCCCGACGTTGACGGACTTGCGGCAGACGACCACCGCGACGACGTCCTGCTGCTCGGTCATCCTCACGAACAGGTGAGTGAGGTTCTCACTGTTGACGAGGATCTCCTGGAAGAAGTGGTTCTCGCTCTGGACCCCGCGCCGCTCCTTGAAGACGTCCTCGATCATCACGACCGTACGGCCCTGGAACAGGTCGAGCGTCGCGCCCGCCAGCAGGTCCAGGACCTCGGGCGGATGGTTGTCGACGGTCTCGTAGGAGAGCAGCATGCCGGTGGACATGTCGACGACGCCGGAGGCGACGCAGTCGGGGGCATCCGTGCGCAGTGACTTGACCAGGCCCATGACCTGATCGGAGAAACCTGGGGTCATACGTTTCGTCGCCATCCCTTCAGACTCCTTCGGCGGTCTTCACGGTCGTCTCGGTCCGGTCGGTGAGGATCAGATCGATACGGCGCAGGGCGGGTTGGGTCGCCCGGTGCAGGCGCTCCACGTCCATACCCTCGTCGCCGAGTACGACCATCAGCGCGGTGTCGCCGACCGCGTAGAACGCGGCGCAGCCGTGGCTGCCGTAGGCCACCGTGCGGTGCAGGGCGCCGCGGGCGGTCGCCTCCGCGGTGCGGCGGGCGAGGCCGAGGCCGGCCGCGGCGAGGGCGGCGAGGCCCTCCGGGTCGATGGAGTCGGCGGTGTCGGCGGCGATGAGCAGTCCGTCCGCCGCCGCCAGCGCCGTGTCGGTGATACCGGTCACCTGCTCCCGCAGGCCGCGCATCTCCCGCGCGAGGGCTGTGTGGTCCATGAGTGCAACTCCCCTAATTCTGATCGCATATGACCGTCTTTTTTCTGTGGGGGTTTACGTGCATTTTTCTGCTGCTGTTTTCTGCCGGAGTTTCTGCGTGGGGTTTCTGCGTGGGGTTTCTGCTTGTTCCCTGCGTGGGGCTGTTATCTCGCCGTGGGGTTCCGCAGGCGGAAGAACTCCTTCCAGCCGGTGCCGTTCCGTTCCGTCGTGAGGGCTTCGTTGATGCCGCTGGCGCCGGGACGACGGCGCGGCAGGGTCGTCGCTTCCGGCACCGGCGGCTGCCGGGGCGGGGCCGGTTCGCGGGGGCGTATGCCGTGCCCGTCGGGCGGCAGCCGGACCGGGATCGGCCGGGGCGCGTCCACGCACTCCAGGAGCCCCTCCCCCAGCATCCGGGCCACCTCGACGGTGACCGTGTAGACCCCGCGCCCGGTACGGAAGGCGAGGTCCCGGGCGGTGCACCGGCCGTCGGCGTGGGCGAGCAGCTCGCGCTGGAGCACACCGAGCCGGCCCGCCGCGTAGGACAGGGAGGCGGGCACGGGCCGCTCCCGGTCCGGGCGCACGGGGTACGGCTGCTCCAGGAGCGCGCCGAGCTTGCGGGACGCCACCTGGAGCAGCCGGGTGGGCGGTTCGCCCACGGCGACCGGGGCGGGCGGCGGCCCGGTCGCCGGACCGCGTTCGCAGCCCTCGACGCTGCCCGCGACGACCGCGAACACGGCGTCCTGGAGGGCCATCGCGCAGACCACCCGGAGCTGGGCGGCCCCCGCGTAGCCGTGGGCGATCAGCCCGGCGGCCGGCCAGCGCGCGCCGCCCGACTCACGCACCAGTCCTGCCCACTCCTCGCCGCCGATCCGCCCGGAGCGCAGCAGCAGCGCCTCGGGCGCGGGCGCGCCCGGTGACTCGACGGCGACGACCAGCCCGCCGTGCAGATGGAAGGTGCCGCCGGGCGAGCCGAGGACGCGCAGTTCCCCGGTGAAGCCCTCCCGGCCGCACGCGGCAAGGTCGCGTGCCAGCAGCTCGTAGCCCGACATCACTCCCCTTGGACCTCTCGCACATACGCCTGACGCGTAGCGCTGAGGAGGGAATGTGTATCAGTCCGTGCGCATATTCCAGCGAGGGATTTCCGACCTGCCCTCAGCTGACGGAAGTTGCTCCGCCGATGGACTCAATTCGCTTTGTTCGGCGCCCATTTGACCGATTGAAAGACCTCGGTCGTTCCCTCAGGGAGCCTTGTCCGCGGGCGTCTCGGGCGCCGCGGAGCCCGCCGGAGGAGCCGCCGGGGGAGGCGTCGGAGAAGCCGTCGGGGCCGCCACCGGTGCCACGCCCACCGCTGTCGCGCCCCTCGGCCGCGGCGCGTGCCGCAGGGCCTGTTCGCGGGAGTAGGTGTGCAGGTAGCCCACCACCGTGTTGGTCACGGCCACCAGGGGCACCGCCACGATCGCGCCGCCGATGCCCGCCACCATGCCGCCCGCGGCGACCGACAGGACCACCGCCAGCGGGTGGACGCGTACCGCGCGGCCGAGGATGAACGGCTGGAGGATGTGGCCCTCGATCTGCTGCACGGCCAGCACGACCGCCAGGGTCATCACCGCGGTGAACACGCCCTGCGTGACCAGCGCGACCACGACCGCCAGCGCGCCGGAGGCGACCGCACCGACGAGCGGGATGAAGGAGAACAGGAAGATGAAGACGGCGAGCGGGACGGCCATCGGCACATCGAGGAAGTAGATGCCGAGTCCGATGAAGATCGCGTCGATCAACGCGACTATCACCGTGCCGCGCACATACGCCGTGAGCGTCGCCCAGGCCCGCGGGCCCGCGCCCGCCACGCCCGGCCGGGCCGCGGCCGGGACCAGCTTGAGCGTCCACTCCCAGATGCGCTTGCCGTCGTACAGCAGGAAGAGTGTCGAGAAGAACGCCAGGAGGATGCCGGTCAGCGCCTCCACGACGACGGTGACACCCTCCAGGCCCGCCGAGGTGATCGAGTCCGTGTTGTCGCCGATGGCGTCCCGCAGGTTCTTGGCGATGCCGTTGATCTGCTTGTCGGTGACGTGGAAGGGACTGTTGAGCAGCCAGCGGCGCAGGTCGTCGATACCGTCCTGGACCTGGTCGGAGAGGTTGTCGATGTTCGCCATGACCTGCCAGGTCACGAACCAGCCCATCAGCCCGATGACGACGAACCCGAGGATCGCCGTCAGCGCGGTGGCCGCTCCGCCGGGCACTCCGGCCCGCTTCAGCCGGGCCACGGTGGGCTGGAGGAGCGCGGTCAGGAGCAGCGCGACCACGAAGGACATGACGACCAGTTGGATCGCGCTGATGGCCTTCATCAGCACCCAGACGGTCCCGGCGAGTACCAGCAGCCGCCAGCCCGCCTCGGCGGCGACCCGGACCCCCCACGGCACGGCCTGGGCGGGGTCGGGACGCGGGGCGGAGGGCACGAGCTCCTCCGGGTAGGCCTCGGCGGACGGCACGGCGGTGTCGGACGGCGTCGGCTCCGGCTCGGCGGCGCCCTCCCGCCTCTCCCGCTCGACCTCGGCACGCCGTTCGTCGAGCCGCTCACCCATCTCGCTCAGTCCGGCACCGAGCCGGCCGAGCCACCCTGGAACTCGCGACATGATCCGTCCTCTTCCCCCGTCTTCCCCCACCACTCCCCCTGGAGTCGTCGCTCCCGGCCGTACCGACCGTACAGGGCGAAAGCCCCTCCCCCTAGGACGGGGAGGGGCTGCGCGGGGTTGAGCGGCCGACGGCGGATCCGGCTCAGTACGAGCCGTTGGCCAGCCAGTAGTTCCAGGCGTCGCAGGGACTGCCGTAGCGGTCGTTCATGTAGTTCAGGCCCCATTTGATCTGGGTGGCCGGGTTGGTCCGCCAGTCGGCGCCGGCGGACGACATCTTCGAGCCGGGATAGGCCTGGACGAGACCGTAGGCGCCCGACGAGGGGTTGACCGCCTGGTAGTTCCAGGTGGACTCGTGGTCCACGATGTTGCTGAAGCACTGGAACTGGCCGCTGGGCACCATCTGGCGGGCGATGGCCTGGACCTCGGCGACGGTGTACGACGCCTGCTGCGGGAAGCTGCCGGCCGACGAGGTCGAGGCGACCTCGGTGGTGGCCTTGGTCTCCGCGGCCGCCTTGTCCTTGGCGTCCTGGACGGCCTTCGCCTTGGCCACGGCGGCCTTCTGCTTGGACACCGCGTCCTTGGCCGCCTGCTTACGGGCGGATTCCTCCGCGGCCTTCTTGGCGGTGGTGTCCGCGGCGATGGCCTGGACGCCGGCCTGCTGCGTCAGCGAGGCCGTCTGTACCTGGGCCTGCTGCCCTACGGGTAAGTCCGAGAGGAGGGTCGATTCGCCCGCCGTCGCCTCGGCGTCGTCGTTGGGCTGGGCCACGCTGCCCTGGGCGACTCCCATGACAGCGCCGACAGTGGTGACCGCGGTGGCCGAGGCCACGGCGAATCCCCGGGCCGATATCCGGCTCATGCGGTTTCCTTCTGTTGTGCCGTCGGGTGGAGAACTGCACGACCAGGGCCGCGTGGGCTCAGTACCAGTGGTTGGCCTGCCAGAACGACCACGCCTCACACGGGCTGCCGTACCGGCTGTCCATGTAGTTGAGGCCCCACTTGATCTGGGTGGCCGGGTTGGTCTGCCAGTCGGAGCCGGCGGACGCGTACTTGCCGGCGGGCAGGGCCTGGAAGAGTCCGTAGGCGCCGGAGGAGGCGTTCACGGCGTGGTAGTTCCAGCTGGACTCGTGGTCCACGATGTTGCTGAAGCACTGGAACTGGCCGCTGGGCACCATCTGGGCCGCCATCGCCTGGATCTGCGCGATGGAGTAGGAGCTCTGGATCGGGAAGTCGCCCGAGCTGCGGCTGGCCTTGGCCTTGGCCTCCGCGCGGTCCTTGGCCGCCTTCTCGGCGGCCTCCTTCTTCGCGATCGCCGACTTGGCGGCGGCCTTGCGGGCCGACTCCTCGGCGTCCTTCTTCGCACCCTCGTCCGCGGCGATGGCCTGTACGTTGGCCTGCTGCGTGAGGGATGCCGTCTGCACCTGGGCCTGCTGGCCCACAGGTATGTCGGCGAGGAGCGTCGCGTCGCTGGCCGTCGCTTCTGCGTCGTTGGGCTGCGCGACGCTGCCCGAGGCAACGCCGACGACGCTTCCGACAGCGGTGACCGCCGTGGCCGAGGCCACTGCGAATCCCCGGACCGAGATCCGGCTCACACGGTTTTCCTTCCAGCATCGCCCGCTTCGGTGACCCTGGCGGACGCAATCGTGCCCTTGACGCTGGTCTCCGAACTGCGGGGTCACAGGAGACACGGGCCCGGTGGGCAACTCCCGATGAGGAAGCGCCACATGGTGCACGGGCGGCATACGACGGTCGGTATGGAGTTGAAGGTGATGCTCAAGCGGTGCCGTACTGCTGGGGGCACAGGTGTGTCGCATGCGGGGCCTGACAGGACTGAGACTTTGCCGTAACCAGACTGCGCAAGGCAATTCCGAGTTGCGTGTGAAAGCTCACACCTGTGGTGACCCTCGGGATTTCGCGAAACCCCCACATACGCCGACGCCGCCCGACTAGGCTCACAGCCTTTGTCGGACGGCGCCAACCACCGCTTGTCCCCAGTCAATTGGGGCGGGTCATTCAGATCTGCCCATCCTCCAGCATTTCGGTCACAAGTGCTGCGATCTGGGACCTCTCGGACCGATTCAGCGTGACGTGCGCGAAGAGCGGATGACCCTTCAGCTTCTCGACGACGGCGACCACGCCGTCATAACGCCCGACCCGCAGATTGTCCCTTTGCGCCACATCATGGGTCAGAACCACCCGGGAATTCGCGCCGATTCGGGACAGAACGGTGAGAAGCACATTCCGTTCGAGTGACTGCGCCTCGTCGACGATCACGAAGGCGTCGTGGAGGGAACGGCCCCGGATGTGGGTCAGGGGCAGGACCTCCAGCATCCCTCGCGCGGTGACCTCCTCGATGACCTCGCGGCTGGTGACCGCGGACAGCGTGTCGAAGACCGCCTGCGCCCAGGGGCCCATCTTGTCGGCCTCGGAACCGGGCAGATAGCCCAGCTCCTGTCCGCCCACCGCGTACAGCGGCCGGAAGACCATCACCTTCTGGTGCTGGCGGCGCTCCAGGACCGCCTCCAGACCCGCGCAGAGCGCGAGCGCGGACTTGCCGGTGCCGGCCCGGCCGCCCATCGACAGGATCCCGACGTCCGGGTCGAGCAGCAGATCGAGCGCGATGCGCTGCTCGGCGCTGCGGCCCTTGATGCCGAAGGCCTCCCGGTCGCCGCGCACGAGGCGGACGTTGCCGTCGGCGGTGACCCGGCCCAGGGCCTTGCCCCGCTCCGACTGGATGGTCAGACCGGTGTGCACGGGAAGGTCGGCGACCTCGGGCACATGGATGTGCCCCTCCTCGAAGAGGATGTCCACCTGCTCGCCGGACAGGGTCAGTTCGGACATTCCGGTCCAGCCGGAGGAGCCCGTGATGGCGAGCTCGGCGCGGTACTCCTCCGCGAGGAGGCCGACCGACGACGCCTTGATCCTGAGCGGGAGGTCCTTCGACACGACCGTGACGTCGAAACCCTCGGCCTGGAGATTGCGGGCGACCGCGAGGATGCGAGAGTCGTTGTCACCCAGGCGGTAGCCGGAAGGCAGCACGCTGGGGTCCGAGTGGTTGAGCTCGACACGGACGGTGCCGCCGAGTTCCCCGATCGGAATGGGGGCGTCGAGGCGACCGAACTTCACCCGGTAGTCGTCCAGCAGGCGCAGCGCCTGCCGGGCGAAGTAGCCGAGTTCCGGATGGTGCCGCTTGGCCTCCAGCTCCGTGACCACGACGATGGGGAGCACTACCTCGTGCTCGTCGAAGCGGGTCAGGGCGTTCGGGTCGGCCAGCAGGACGCTGGTGTCGAGAACATAGGTGCGCCGGTCTGGCATACGGCGCTTTGTGCTGGTCACCACGGAAGGACGTACCCCCTCGGATGAGGTCGGGGAGCGACGGAGTGGAGCTGGACCGGTCGTCGGCCGCTTCGCACGGGCCGAGAACCGGCCCCCCGCTGCTTCTTCCGTGCCGTGACCGCACGGTCGGGCTGGTGCAAAAGGGCCTCCCGGGCGGACGGCCCCGTGCCGCCCGCTGAGATCCGACACCCGTGGTTCGGGCATCGACCTGCTTGGCTTATGCCCTCGAACATGCGCCGCCATGCCACGGCATATGACGGCGCGCCGGTGAACTCCTCGTTACTTCCGCCCCGAACGGGGTACATGGGACGCCCTCGAAGGCGTCCGCCGCCTTGTGCGTCAGCCGCCGTAACGGCGGTGACGGGCCGCGTAGTCGCGCAAGGCCCGCAGGAAGTCGACCTTGCGGAAGGCCGGCCAGAAGACCTCGCAGAAGTAGTACTCCGCATGGGCCGTCTGCCACAGCATGAATCCGGACAACCGCTGCTCGCCGCTGGTACGGATCACCAGATCGGGGTCGGGCTGGGCCCCGGTGTAGAGGTGGCGCCCGATCAGGTCGACGCTGACGGAGTCGGCGAGGTCCTCCATCGAGGTGCCCCGGTCCGCCGCGTCCACGATCATCGAGCGCACGGCGTCGGCGATCTCCTGGCGGCCGCCGTAGCCGATGGCGACGTTGACCAGTATCCCGTCGACGTGGGAGGTGGACTCCTCGGCGACCTTCAGGGCGGTCTGCACATGGGAGGGGAGGATGTCGGGGGTGCCGACGTGGTGGACGCGCCAGCGGCCGTCGGCGGCGAGGGTGCGGACGACGTCCTCGATGATGCCTAGGAGCGGGACGAGTTCGTCGTCGGGGCGGTCGAGGTTGTCCGTCGACAGCAGCCAGAGGGTGACGACCTCGACGTCCGTCTCGGTGCACCAGCCGAGGAACTCCTCGATCTTCTCCGCACCGGCGCGGTGGCCGTGCTCGGTGGTGGAACCCGCGGCCTTCGCCCAGCGTCGGTTGCCGTCCATGATGACGCCGATGTGCTTCGGCACCTGAGCGTGGTCCAGGTGACCTTCCACCCGGCGTGCGTACAGCCTGACCAGAAGGCCGCGCAGCTTGTCGCGCAGGTTCACGTGATTGTCAGCCCCTCCGTACGGTGCGGTCCCCGCGGGGCGCAGCCTACCCCTGTGGGGCCTGGGCCGCTGACGGGGGTGGGAGGCGCGGCCCCTGCACAAGCGACTGTGCCGGGGCAAAAAAACGGGCCGGTCCGTGGGGGGGAGACGGACCGGCCCGAGGGGGGGTTTCCACCATAACCCTTCGTAAGTGATGCTGCGTGCATCGGCGCGCCACAACTACTCTCCGGAGTCGTCCGGCGACGCGCCGGTGGTCGCGGAAGGCGTCATTCATGGGTGGTTCATGGCCGGAACGCAACGGATTCCCAGGAGAATGGGCACGATTGCCGAGGGAAGCTGAGGTTTTGGAGCGGCTTGAGGCTCCGTTGGCCACTTGTCCGCCCGTCCCCCCGACGGGCTACCCCGGCCGTGAACGTCCGCTTGACGCGGGCGTCACCGCGCAGCCCCCTCCACTGCGCGGTGACGTCCACGCAGCTTTGCGCACGCGAATTGCCTGAATGAGAACTTACGCGAGGTCGACAGGGGATATGAACCGACCGCGATAACGATGTGGAAACTCTGTGGAGGCGGGAGCCGGAACGCGGGGCGGCGGAGGGCGGTTCCTGGCCAATCCCGCACTACGGCCGACGGGCCTCGAAGAGGTGGCGGGTGCTGTGCGCGACGAACGGGCCGTCGGCCTCGATCTGCTCGTGCAGGGCGCGGAGTTGGGGCCGGTAGGCCTCCACCGTGAAGCCCGGGACCATCCACACCACCTTGCGCAGGAAGTGGACCACGGCGGCGATGTCGTGGAACTCGACACGCAGCCGCTCCGTCCGCAGGCCGACGACCTCCAGCCCCGCCGCCTCCGCCCCCGCGCGCTCGCGCTCGGGATGCCGGGCGCTGCTCACCCCCTCCGGCTGCGGCCCGAGGAAGTACTCGACGAGCTCGAAGACGCTGCGCGGGCCGACGTGCTGGGCGAAGTAGGTACCGCCGGGCCGGAGCACGCGGGCGATCTCGTCCCACAGGGGCCGCACCGGATGCCTGCTGACGACCAGGTCGAAGGCGGCGTCCGCGAAGGGCAGCGGGGCGTCCTCCGGGGACGCGACGACCGCGATGCCACGCGGGCTCAGCAGGGCGGTGGCCTTGGCGACGTTCGCCGGCCAGCCCTCGGTCGCGACGGTGAGCACGGGGGCCTTGGGGGCTGCCCGGCCGAGCGCGAAGTCCAGGACCTCCCCTCCCCCGGTCTGCACGTCGAGCGCGGCGCTCGCGCCCGCCAGCCGTCCGGCCAGCGACATCGCGTACCCCCAGGAGGGCCGCTCCTCGGTGGCCCGTCCCTCGAACCAGGAGAAGTCCCACCCCTCGGTGGGGACTGCGGCCCCTTCCGCGAGGAGGGCCTCGAAGGCGGAGTCCGCGTGGTCGCCGGCGTCACCGGTGGCCCGGTCCTTGTCATCCATACGGGGATGGTGGCAGAGGGGTCGCGGGGGTGCCGCCGATTTACGGCGGTCCGTCACGCGTAGCGCAGCAGCACGACCCCGTTGCCGAAGGCGTGGGTCTCGGTCAGGCGGAGTGTGGTCGGGATGCTCGCGTCGGTGTGCGGGAACAGGGGTTTGCCCCGGCCGACGAGGACCGGGTGGACGTAGACACGGAACTCGTCGACGAGGCCGTGGCGCAGGAACTCGGCGACGAGGTCGGCGCCGCTGAGCCCCAGGTCGCCGCCCGGCTGCTCCTTGAGCAGCGCGACCTCCTCGGGGACGACGTCCCGGACGATCGTGGTGTTCCAGTCGGCGTGTTCCAGCGTCCGCGAGTACACGATCTTCGGGATCTCGCGCCAGATGGCGGCGAACTCGGCCATCGTGGCGGGGATGTCCGGGTCGGCGTCCGCGGTCGGCCAGTAGGCGGCCATGAGCTCGTGGGTGGTCCGGCCGCTGAGCAGGCCGCCCAGCTCTCGGACCTTGTCGTTGAAGTGCTGGTGCAGTTCCTCGTCGACCTGGTGCCAGGAGATGTCACGGTCCGGGCCCTCGATGTACCCGTCGAGGGACATCGACATCATCAGGACGATCTTCCGCATACGACGGTCCCCTCTTCGTGTCCCGGCTCGCTACGGTGCGAAGGCTCCGGAGGGACCAGAGAGTAGCGACACGACCGAAGGGAGACGGGGATGGCGCGCTGGCGGGACGGGTGGGGAGAACTCGTGGTGGGCGACGAGGACGACGGGGGCGGGGGCGGTCTTCGGGTGCCCCTGGAGATCGCCGCCTCCTACCGGGCCCGTACCCGGGGGTTGCTCGGGCGGGACTCGGTGGACGGGGCGCTGCTGCTGTCGCCCGCCGGCAGCGTGCACACCTTCCGTATGCGCATGCCGATCGACGTCGCGTATCTCGACCGGCGGCTCCGCGTCATCGCCGTACGCACCATGCGGCCGGGGCGGCTGGGCCTGCCCCGGCTGCGGTCCCGGCATGTGCTGGAGGCGGCGGCCGGGGCGATGGAGGCGTGGGGGTTGCGGGTGGGGGTGCGGGTGAAGGTGCGGATCAGCTCGCCGTCCGCGGGAACGTGACCTCCACCCGGCGGTTCTTCTTGCGGCCGGCCTCGGTGGAGTTGTCGGAGATGGGGTACTGCTCGCCGTAGCCGCGGACCTCGAAGGTGATGTCCGGGTCGTTCAGGTCGCCCGCGAGTTCCGCCTGGACGGCGTCCGCCCGCTGCTTCGACAGGACGTCGCCGTGAGCGGAGGAGCCCAGGTTGTCCGTGAACCCGAAGACCCGGACCACGGTGGTGTTGTTCTGCTTCTTGATCTCCGCGGCGATCGTGGCGATACGGGACTTCGCCTCCGCGCCGAGCTTCGCGCTGTCCTTGCCGAAGAGGACCTCGGCCTGGAGCGCGAACGTCACGTCCGCGTTGGTGTCCTCCCGGCGTTCCTCACCCGCCTCGTCCTCGACGACCTGCTTGATGTCGAGCACCTTGGGCTCGGCGAGGGTGCCGCCCTCGGGGAGCTTGAGGTCGGGGTCGTTGGGGTCGACCTCCACGGGCGCGGTGGCGGTGGGCTCGGTGCCGGGGGGAACGCTGGGGGTGGTGTCGGCTTCGGCGGCAGGGGCCATGGCGACCATCACGAGGGTGGCCGCGGCCACCGCCAGAGTGAGACGTGGGGTCATGTTCGGCCTCACCCGGAGATCTTGATGACCCCGCTGGGGAACAGCGGGAGTTGGAAGGAGACGTCCGTCGAGCTCGCGGGGGGCGCGGGGAACTGGAGAAAGACGTCGATGGACTCCCCGGCCTTGAGTGCCGAAAAGCCTGTGGTGGTGAGGGGACGGCCTTCGGTGTCGCGCAGGACGTAGTACCGCTTCTTGCTCTTGGAGTCGACGAGGGTCGCGCCACCCAGCGAGAGACCATTGTTGATGATTTCGGTCTCGTTGCCACTCAACGCGGACGGGATCACAACTTTCGTCCCGCTGTCGTTCTTCAGAGCTCCGTTCACGGTGACGAAGCCGCCGGAGTCGCGCACGGCCGAGGTGATCTGGAGCAGGAGCCCGCTCGGGCCCTTCAGCTCGGCGATCGGTTCCTCCGACTGCCCCTCCTGCGGGTTCGGCTGCGATCCACCGGTTCGCGAGGCGGACGACGAACTCTGCGGCTTCTTGTCGTCGTCGCCTCCGCTGCCGCAGGCGGCCGAGCCGACTGCCAGCCCGGTCACGACCGTGAGCGCGACCATCCCCCTGCGGGCTTTCGCAGTGAACCGCATGCTCATCACTCCGCTTCTTTCTGCACTCGTCGATCGCACGTCAGTCGGTGGCCAGGTGGACTTCGAAGAGGTCCTCGGGTCCGGGCAGATCGGTGAGATCGTCCGGGTCCAGTTCCCACTCCTCCCCGTCCTTGCAGGTGAGTGTCGGCAGTACGTCGTTCTCGGCATCCTCGCCCGGCGGCTCACCCGACGGCTCACCGGAGGGCTCGCCCGACGGCTGAACCGGTGGCTCGAACGTGCACAAGGAGTCGATCACGGCGGTGGCGAAGGCGTGTGCCCTCGTGGTGCTCGTAACGGGAATTACGGAGTCACCCGCCGACTTGTTCGCCCGAACCTCGACTGTGGTCCGGAGGCCGTCCTGACAGGCGTCCACACTGGCGTCGTTCTGCGCCGCAAGCTCATAGGCGCGCCAGCATGCGGGAGCCAATTCCACGTCCCCCTCGAAGATGTTCTGCCACTGCGTGGGATCGAGGACGGCGCCGACCCACTTGTCCGCGAGCTGGTCCCTCGTCTCCTGAGCCGCCGCCAGCGCCGCCGCGTCGGCGGCCGTCTGCGCGCCGTTGCGGTTCACCGCCGCCTGGCCGACCGCGAAGTACGCGAACGCCAGAAAGAGCAGGCCCGCCACCACCACGATGTAGATGGGGAAGACCTGCCCTGCGTCGCCGTACCCGCGAGGTCGGATCAGGGGGCCACCCTTTCGATCTGTGTCCTCAGCTTGTCGACGATCGTCTGGCCCAGGTTCGTGTTGGCGATCAGGACCACGATCGCCACCACCACCGCGATGATGCCCAGGTACTCGACGGCGGTCTGTCCCCTGTCGTTGTCGGCGCGGCGGCGTACGGCCCGCACCGTCGTGTTCGTCCAGCCGCTCACCCGGACCTTGGCCGCGACGGCGGTCTTCAGCAGCAGGTCGCTCATGGCGTTCCTCTCCATCGGTGGCGTGACCGGCAACGTATGACCGTGTGTCCACCTCGGAGAAGGGTCCCTGGGCCCAATCCCGGGCCCAGTCGGAGGTCCGGCACAGTGTCCGGCGGAGTCTCATGAGGTCACCGCCGTGCCCAGCCACTTGGCCGCGGCCTCGGAGCGGCTGCTGCTGTGCAGCTTGGCGAAGATGCGGTTGATGTGGTTCTTGACCGTCTTCTCGCTGATGAAGCAGGTGGCGGCGATCTGCTGGTTGTTCATGCCCGACGCGATGAGGTCCATGATCTCCGCCTCCCTCGCGCTGAGTTGGAACCCCGCCCTGAACACCGAGGACGACTGTCTCACGATTGGTTGCAACTGCGAAAGCGCTTCCGTGGAAGTCGTGGAAAATAGGGGAGATGGGTCCGCTTTTACGTGTGCAGTCGCATCGCTTCGCAGATGTGCCAGCACCGCTGTCGCCGCCGTCGGGGTGAAGTGGGCACGGCCCCGGGTGACGTCCCGCACCGCCGACACCAACTCCTCCACGGTGAACTCCCCGTGGACGAGATAGCCCCCGGCCCCACCGCGCAGGGCCTCCTGGACGATCTCGGCCTCGTGGCTGTACGTCAGCATCACGACCCGGGCGATCCGCGCCAGGTGCGGAAGGGCGGAGAGTCCGTCCACGCCGGGCATGCGGACGTCCAGGAGGACGACGTCGGGGCGGTGCAGACAGGCCGCCTCGTAGGCCTCGCGGCCGTCCGCCGCCTGTGCGACGACCGTGATGTCCTCCCGGCCGGAGAGCAGGGCGGTCAGGCCCGCTCGGACCACCGGGTTGTCGTCGGCCACGACCACGCGCACGGGGCAGGGCCTGGGTGGTGGCGGGAAGAGCGGCTGCTCGGCGCCGGGGTGGTGGGGCGGTCGGTCCGGCATCAGACGACCTCCTCTGTGAGCGCGGCCAGCGGGAGTTCCAGGCGCACCTCGGTGCCCCGGGAGTCGAGGCCGTGGCCGATGCGGATGCGGGCGCCGACGGAGGCGGCCCGCTCGGTCATGCCGACCAGGCCGAAGTGGCCGGTGCGGCGCAGCTGTTCGAGGGTGGCGCCGGGCGGGATGCCACGGCCGTCGTCGCGGACGCTCAGGGTGAGGAGCTCGCCGTTCACGGCCGCTCGCACCTCCACATGGGTCGGGGCCGCGTGGCGGTGGGCGTTCTCCATGGCCTCCGAGGTGATCGTCAGGAGCTGTCGGGCCACCGCGGAGGGGACAGGGAGCGTCGCACGGTCGCCGGAGGTGTGGTAGCTGACCGGCAGACCCGTCCGGTCCCCGAACACATCCGCGTGGGCGGCCAGTTCGGGCAGGATGTCGACGTCCTGCGCCGGGTCCGACTGCCGGCGGAGGTCGGTGAGGAGCTCGCGGGACTCGGCGGCGGCGCGGCGCGCGGCGCGGGCGACCAGTTCGGCGTGTTGCCGCACGATGACCGGGTCCATGCCCGGCGAGCCCGCCGAACGGGCCAGGGCGTCCGCGGCGAGAGCCACCCCGTGCAGCGTCTTGGCCACGGAGTCGTGCATCTCGCGGGCCAGTCGGGCGCGTTCGGCGGCGACCGCCTCGGTGCCGGCCAGCCGGGCCTTCACGGCGGTCAGGGCCAGGGTGGCCGCGCCGAAGCGGAGCATCAGATGGCGCAGCGACGAGCCCATCGCACCGGTGATGACGCAGAGGCCCGGCAGCAGCAGTCTCTCGGCGAGGCTCACGCCGGCCTCCCGCACGAGGGTCGCGTGGACCAGCAGCAGGATCAGCGACTGGAGGGACGCGAAACAGGCGGCGCCCCGCCAGCCGTAGACGATGCCGGCCAGCAGCGGGGTGCAGACGCTGACGTAGGCGAGCGTGGTGTCCGGCCCCGCCGAGATCAGCAGCAGGGTGCCGAACAGGGTGTCCACGGCCAGCAGGGAGGGGTGGCGCAGGAGGAGGGGGCCGAAGCGCTCCCAGTCGCGGAAGAGGACGTAGGACCCCATGAAGGTGACGACCACGGCCGCGCCCACCAGGCGGGTGCCCAGGCCCGGGGCGGCGTTGAGGAGGGCCGCCGGGGCGGCGACCGCGATCATGGCCAGCCGGAACCCGAACACCTGTCGGCACATCGCCTGGAGCGCGTTGACCTGGAGAGGGACGTCCTCCTGTATCGACACCTCGGTCGTCGTCATGGCCGTCATCCCGTCCGCCTACTCGCCCGTGATCGAGCTGAAGTCCGTACCGGAGCCGAGCAGCATCCCCGCGCCGAGGAGGAGCATCGTCGCCGGGACCATGAACGTGGTGATCATCAAGGTGGCCTTGGGGACCGCGCGGGCCGCCTTGCGGCGGGCGTTCTGCGCGTCCGTCCGGCGCATGTCCTTGGCGATCGAGACGAGCGTGTCGACGATCGGCGCGCCGAGCTCCTCGCCCTGCTGGAGCGCCGTGACGAACATGGCGACCTGCTCGGAGTCGTTGCGGCGGCGCAGCTCCTGGAAGGCCTCGCGGCGGCTCACGCCGAGGTCCATCTGGCGCAGCGTGATGCGGATCTCGTCCGCCCAGGGGCCCTCGTACCTGGACGCCACCCGGTCGAGGGCCTGCCGGAAGCCGAGACCCGCGCTCACCACCACGGCGAGGACGTCGAGGAAGTCCGGCAGGGTCCGTTCGATGGCGTCCTTGCGGACCCGGATCGCGGACCAGATGCCGACCTCGGACCAGAACACGCCGAAGGCCAGCATGAGCAGCGCGACGAAGAAGCTGCCCTGGAGCAGCGCGGCGAACGCGCCGAGGGCGCCGATCCCGCCGTAGACCGCGCGCCGGGCCGCGTAGCGGTCGATCGTCAGGCCGCCCGGGTTGCCCGCGAGGTCTATCCTGCGCCGGTACCTGGTGACCTGCTTGGGGCCCATCAGGCGCAGGACGGCGGGGGCGTACCGCATGCCCATGCGGTCGACGAGCGAGCCGACGGCGCCGGTGCGGGTCGAGCCGATCTCCAGGGCCAGCGCGAGGTCGCTGGGCAGCTTCACGTCGGCCCGGTACATGCGGATGCCGGCGAACATGCCCCAGACGCTGAGGCCCATGGCGAGTGCGAGCAGAAGTTCCATCCCCTGTGCCACCTCCTGCTCAGACGTCGATTCGGGACATGCGGCGGATGAGGACGAAGCCGACCGCGTAGAGGCCGAACGCGATGATCACGCAGGCCTGGCCGACGGCCGAGCCCGTCATGCGGTCCAGCGTCCCGTCCTCGACGCTGTTCATGAGGAACAACGCCCCGACCCCCAGCGCGGGCACCGCGTAGGACGTCATGTTCACCTGCGACAGCTGGGTCCGGACCTCGCGCCGGGTCTCCTTGCGTTCCTCCAGTGTCTCCGTGAGGTTGCGCAGGGCGCCGACGACCTGGCCGCCGGCCCGGTTGGAGAGGACCAGGGTGGTGACGAGGACGACCAGTTCGCGGGAGGGGAGCCGGTCGGCGAGTTCGCCCAGCGCGTCGTCCATGGAGTGGCCCACCGCCAACTGGTTGGCCACCTTGGCCAGTTCCTCGCCCGCCGGGGCCTCCAGCTCCTCCGCCGCCATGCCGATCGCGGTGCGCAGCGCCAGGCCCGCGTGGGTGGCGTTGGCCAGGATGCGGGCCAGTTCGGGGAGTTGGTTGATGAACCTCTCGATGCGTTTCTGGCGTTGCCAGTTGAGGAACTGCCAGGCCGCCCAGACGCCCAGGAGGCCGGCGATCGGGCCGAAGAAGGGGGCCAGGGTGGCCTGGCCGATCAGCCACAGGCCGGCCACCGCCGCCAGCATGTGGACGAAGAACTCGCCGGGGGTCACGTCCAGGCCGGTCGCCGCCAGTTTCAGCTCCAGCCTGCGGCCCGTCGTCGTACGGCGCAGTCGTCGGTCCAGGGTGCGGAAACGGCGTCGGCGGCCGGTGCCGGGGAGTTGGCCGGTGTAGGAGAGGCGTTCCACCAGCTCCGCCCGCCGGTCCCGGCCCCGCGCGTACGCGTGCAGGCCCGCGACGGCCAGGGCGCAGGTCAGGAGGGTTCCGCCGGTGGTGAGGGTGATCAGGGTCTCGAGCTCCATCAGCGTTACCGGGCTTCCCTTGTCGTCAGTTCGTGTGCCGCGCGCGCCACCCCGAACGCCTGCGGGATCGGCTGGCTCGCCATGTACAGGCGGTCCGCGGTGCGGCGTGGGAGGGGGAAGTACTCGAAGGCGCCGTGGACGCGACCGTCGGCGGTCATCGGCCGGGCGTTGAAGCGGGCGATCGTCGCCAGCCGGTACGGCTCTCCGCCGTGGCTGTCGAGCACGGCTATCTCGGTGATGCGGCGGGCGCCGTCGGCGAATCGGGTGAGCTGGACGACGACGTCCACCGCGCTGTTGATCTGGTCGTGCAGCGCGACGAAGGGGATCTCGACGTCCGACATCGACGCGAGGGTCTGGAGGCGCATCAGGGCGTCCTCCGCGCTGTTGGCGTGGACCGTGGCCAGGGAGCCGTCGTGGCCGGTCGACATCGCCTGGAGCATGTCGAGCGACTCGCCGCCCCGGACCTCGCCGACCACGATCCGGTCGGGGCGCATCCGCAGGGAGTTGCGGACCAGGTCGCGGATGGTGATGCGGCCGTTGCCCTCGACGTTCGGGGGCCGGGACTCCAGGCGGATCACATGCGACTGCTGGAGCTGGAGTTCCGCCGAGTCCTCGATGGTGATGATGCGTTCGCCGTCCGGGATCAGGCCCGAGAGCGCGTTCAGCAACGTCGTCTTGCCGGTGCCCGTCGCGCCCGAGACGATCACGTTGAACTTGGCCTGCACGAGGCCCGCCAGCAGGTACAGCATCTGCTCGTCCAGCGAGCCGAAGCCGATCAGTTCGTGGAGGGTGAAGGACCGCGGGAAGCGGCGGATGGTGAGGGTCGGGCCGGTCAGCGACAGCGGGGGGATGATGACGTTTACCCGCTCGCCCGACGGCAGCCGCGCGTCGACCATCGGATTCGTCTCGTCGACGCGACGGTTGACGGTGGAGACGATGCGTTCGATCGTCTGCATCAGCTGCTCGTTCGACGCGAAGCGGATGGGGAGTTGTTCCACCCTGCCGCCCCGTTCGACGAAGATCGCGTCGGGTCCGTTCACCATGATCTCGGTGATCGACGCGTCTTCGAGGAGGGGTTCCAGGATGCCCAGGCCCAGTGCCTCGTCGACCACCCGGCGGATCAGCTGTGAGCGTTCCACCGTCGACAGGACCGGGCCCTCGCGGCTGATGATGTGTCCCAGCACCCGCTCGAGGCGTGCCCGGCGCTCGGCCGCCGCCAGCGAGCTCATCTCGGCGAGGTCGATCTCCTCCAGCAGCTTGGCGCGGTAGGAGGTCACCAGGTGGCCGTCCTCGCCCCGGCCGCCGTTCTCCTCGGGGGAGGTGATGCGTGCCCGCAGGCTCATGTCGGATGCCCTTCCCTCAGTGGTCGACCGGCATCGTGGCCGTCTTGTGGGCCTGGCCGAAGTCCCCGATGCCGGGAATGACGGACGGGATGGTGACGGTGGAGGTGACCCGGACCTCGTCGCCCAGGCCGGCCGCGCTACAGCTCACGTCCAGCCAACTGCTCACCGCCTGCTGGCAGTCGGCGCCGTAGTCCTCGTCGAGGGACGCGCTGCGGGCCCCGGTCCGGGCCGCCGTACCCGCCTGCTGTGCCGCGTACGCGATCAGGCCGAGCTGAACGGCACCCAGTGCGACCAGCAGCAGGAGCGGCAGGAACCCGAGGTACTCCAGGGCCACTTGGCCCCGGTCGCGGGAGCGGGTTCCCGCGTGTGCGCGGCGTCCGTACGCCATCTCAGTCGCCGTCCTCTTCCTCGACGGCGCCCGCGTGACCGTGCACCGTGAACGGGAAGTCGATGGTGCCGGGGAAGAGGACCGGGACCTTGAGGGACACGTCCGCCGTCACATAGCCGCTGCCGCCGCAATCGACCACGGCGTTCCCCTTCCACGCGTCCCCGAGCTTGTCCAGGCCCGCCTGTCGGCACGCCTCGAGCCGCTCCCCCGGAGGGGCCGCCGTCCCCGCCCGCACCGCCTCGTCGGCAGCATTCCCCGCGAGCGTGAACGTGTACCCCACGAGGACGAACTGCCACACCACCACCAAGGTCACGATGATCAGCGGTGTCATGCCGAGGAACTCGATGGTGACCTGGCCCCGGTCGCGCGCCCTGTGTCCCCACATGCCGTTCACTCCCTCCGCCGCCGGAACCCGGCCGCGCCCCGGTCCCCGCCGCGCGCCCGGCCGCCCGCCCTGCGCACGAGGGCGGTCTCCGGCGCCTTGACCAGTCCCAGTTCCGCCGCGAGCGCCCACAGGGCCTGCCGGACGGTGCCCTTGCCGTCGAGGGCGTGCACCCGGCCGGCGTCGACCGCGGCCTGGAGTTCCCTGAAGTTGGCGGGGACCGTGGTCGCGGCGATCGCCGTGCCGGTGATCTTCTGGATGAGCGGGGGCTGGATCTCCGTACTCCGGGTGTGGCGGTTGACGACGACGGTCGTCTCCTCGGCCTTGCGGATCTGGAGCCGGTCCCACATGCGGACGGTGCGTTTGGCGCCGCGCACGGCGACGACGTCGGGGGTGGTGACGAGCAGGGCCCGCTCGGCCAGTTCGACGGCGGCCGCGCCCGCGCCGCTCAGCTGGGCGCCGCAGTCGACGACGACGACCTCGTAGCGGGAGCGCAGGGCGCCGAGGATCTGGCGGGCGGCGCGGTCGGTGACCTCCTCGCCGCGTTCGCCCTCGGCGGGGGCGAGGAGGAGGGCCACGCCGGTGTCGTGCCGGAAGACGGCCTCGGCGAGGATGCGGGGCGAGATGTCGGTGATGGCGGCCAGGTCGACGATCGAGCGGCGGAACTGGACGTCCAGATAGGAGGCAACGTCACCGGACTGGAGGTCGAGGTCGACGAGGGCGGTGGAGCGGCCGGACGCCTGGGCGGCGAGGGCGAGCTGCACGGCCGTGAGGGTGGCGCCCACGCCTCCCTTGGCGCCGCTGACCGTGACGACGGTGCCGCCGACACCGGTGAACACGTCGGCGCCGTGGCCGAGATGGCGCCGTACGCCGACCGACCACTGGGCGACGGCCTGCACGCGGTTGGCGAGGTCCTCGTAGCTCAGCGGGAGGGTGACCAGGCCGCGGGCGCCGGAGTCCATGGCGGCGGCGAAGAGGCCGGGTCCCACGTCGGTGGTGACGAGAATGACGCCGACCGCCGGGAAGCGCAGGGCGACCTCCCGGACCAGCTCAAGCGCCGGTACGGGGCCGATGCGTTCGTGGACGACGACGACCTCGGGCAGTTCGTCGACCGACTCGGCGGCGAGCCGGGCGAGGGTGTCCACGAGCTGGGTGGAGTCGGAGACCGGGGCGACCGGTTCGGCGTCCGGGAGCTGGCTGAGCAGGGTGGTGAGGGAACGGACCGCGTCCGCGTCGCCGACGGCCGGGAGGATCCTCGTGGGCATGGGCGGCGGCCTCTCACTTGTCCGTGACGAGTTCGTAGGTGCGGTCCTGGTCGGGGACCGTGGTGTCGCCGCCGGGTGCGACGAGGGCGAGGCGGACGCGCTTGGCGAAGGACTCGGCGTAGGTGATGCGCTGGGCGTCGAGCGTGGACAGCGCGAAGGTGATGGGAACCGCGTCGGTGGGCGACTGGCTGCGGTTGTCCTGGTCCGGTTCGAGGGCCTTGATCTCGCCGACGTCGAGGACTTGGGCGTTGGTGACGATGATCTTCGATTGGTCGGGGTCGCTCTCCCGGGCGCCCTCGAAGGTGGCGTAGACGTTGACGGAGGACCCCGGGGTGATCTTGCCGGCGACGCCGGTGGCCGCGTCGACCATGATGGCGACCTCCTGCTGGCCCGGCTGGAGGGCCGGCTGGTCGACGATCATGTCGCTCTGGAGCAGGGAGCCCTTCTTCAGCGTCGTCACGGCGATCTTGCCGCGGATGGCGGCGAGGTCGGTGACGGCGTTCTCCGAGAGCCAGCGCTCCGGCATCTCGATCTTCTTGAACTGGCCCGCGCTCAGGGTGGTGTAGGGCGCCACGTCGGAGCGCAGCTCGTACGCCGTGACCTCGGGGCCGACCTTGGACTTCACGTCGTCGATGACGGAGAGGACGCCGGCGAACGCGCCGAGGGCGCACAGGACCGACAGGAGCAGGAGAATCACGCCGCGGCGCTGACGGGAGTTCATCGGGGTTCCTCCGTGGATACCCCGGCTTTCAGGCCGGGGAGGAAATGGACTCCTGCGGAGCGGGGCGGGGAGAGCCGGTCGGCCGCCAGAGCGGAAGCGCGCTCACCCATCCGAGCCGTGCCTCACAAACTAGCGTGGTAATTTGTGATGCATGGCCATTCACGTGAAGCGGGCGTTCAAATACCGCTTCTACCCGAGCGATGCACAGGCGGCTGAGCTGTCGCGCACGTTCGGGTGCGTGCGGAAGGTCTACAACATGGCGCTCGCGGCGCGCACGGAGGCCTGGGCTCGACAGGAGCGGGTCAACTACAACCAGACGTCGGCGTTGCTGACCGCATGGAAGAAGACCGAGGAGCTGGCCTACCTGGGCGAGGTGTCGTCGGTCCCGCTCCAGCAGGCCCTGCGGCATCTGCAGATCGCCTTCTCGAACTTCTTCGCGAAGCGGGCGAAGTACCCGCGGTTCAAGTCCCGGAAGAAGTCCCGCAGGAGCGCGGAGTACACCACCAGCGCGTTCCGCTTCCGCGACGGGCGGCTGACTCTCGCGAAGATGAGCGAGCCACTGGACATCCGCTGGTCGCGCCCCATGCCCGAGGGCGCGAAGCCCTCGACGGTGACCGTGTCCCACGATGCGGCCGGACGTTGGTTCGTGTCCCTCCTCGTAGAGGACCCCGCCGTCCAGCCGCTCCCCGCCAACGGCACGGCCATCGGCATCGACGTCGGCCTCAGTCACCTGGTGACCCTGTCCACCGGGGAGAAGGTCGCCAACCCACGGCATGAGCGCCGCGACCGGGCCCGCCTGGCGAGGGCCCAGCGGCAGGTGTCCCGCAAGGCCACGGGTTCCGCGAACCGGGCCAAGGCCCGTGTCAAGGCCGCCCGCGTCCACGCGCGGATCGCCGACCGCCGCCGCGACATGCTGCACAAACTGACCACTCGGCTCGTGCGTGAGAACCAAACGCTCGTGATCGAGGACCTGACCGTCCGCGGAATGGTCAGAAACCGGAGCCTCGCCCGCGCCATCAGCGACGCGGCATGGGCCGACTTCCGGAGCATGTTGGAGTACAAGGCCGCCTGGTACGGACGGGAAGTGATCGCGGTCGACCGCTTCTTCCCCTCCTCCAAGCTGTGCTCGCACTGCGGCGCCCTCGCCGAGAGGATGCCGCTCAACGTCCGTGCCTGGACGTGCGACGGCTGCGGCACGACCCATGACCGGGACGTGAATGCGGCGAAGAACCTTCTGGCCGTCGGGCTGACGGCATCTGTCTGTGGAGCCGGTGTAAGACCTCAACGGGAGTCCTCCCGGACGGGGCGGTCGGCGACGAAGCAGAAAACCCCACGGCGCGAGCCGTAGGAATTCCCCTCTGTCAGGAGGGGGAGGAAGTCAAGAGCCGTGCAACCTCGCTTTGCTTTGTGGGGGTCGGTCGAGCGGACGGAACAGGGGCCTGGGACGGGGTGCTCAAGGCGGTTCAGTCGCCCGCGGTGAGCGCGCGGGCGGCGGGACGGGCGGTGAGGTCGGATGGGGGCGGCGGGGTCGCGGAGCAGAAGACGCAGCGGTCGCCGATGACGTCGATGCCGCACCAGTGGCAGACGTTCTGCCGCACCGACGTGACCAGTTGGTAGAGGACCGACAGGTCGGGCAGGTAGGCGCAGAACTCGATCACCTTGCCGGTGCCCCACCAGTCGGCGGACTCGGCGGGCAGGTGCGTCTCGCGCAGCCCCTGGACCTTCCAGGCGGGGGCGAGGACCTCGGTGACCCAGTCGGACTGGAGCTGCCCGCGGGCGACGAGCAGCCAGGTGCCGAACTCCGGTCCGGGCAGCACCGTTTCGGGGGTGGCCTTGACCAGTTCCGGCTGCGGGTGGGCGAGCACACCGAACTGACTACCCGGAACCCATGACCTGGCATGCGACTTCAGGCCGACCACGGGCACCCGGTCGAGACGGGCGACCGAGCCGAGCAGCGCGCCGGCGTGGATGTAGTGGGTGAGCAGCCGGCCCGCGGAGGCGAGCACGCCGGGGCCGAGGTCGCAGGAGGCCAGCTGACGCAGCTGGCGGGCGAGGACGGCCACCGCGAGCGGCGGAAGGTCGGGGCGGAAGAGCGCGATGCGGTCGCTCTCCAGGAGGGAGCGGATGGTGTGCAGTCGCTGCTCGACGGCGGCGGGGACGGACCGCGAGTACACGACGATCACGTGTCCGTACTGATCGACGAGGGCCTGGACGGCGGCGAGGGCACGGTCCAGCGGCTGTTGGTCGAGGTCGGCGAGAACGGTGGCGGGCAGCGTGCGCTCGTCCTGGGGCGGCAGCGCCAGGTCGGCTCCGGTCACGGCAATGGCTGTTGGCACGCGCAGCTCCCCGATTCCCGCGGTCCGGCCCACCGGCGTTACTCCGGTGCACCGGGGTGACTTCATTGCGTGACTACCTCAGCACTGTATCCACGCCTCTGTGGCCGGAGAACAGCTTTCCCTGGCTGCCAAGCAACTCTTCTTCGCGCAAGTCCCGCCAAATCGGGGCAGGTTACGCACGCGCGTCCTCCACCGACCCTCCACGACCGGACCTCTTGACAAGAGAATTGGTCTGGACCAACTTACTGTCATGTCCCCACTGAAACGAACGACACGACTCGGGTCGGGAGCCGCGGGCGTCCTCGCCGCCGCCCTCACCCTGTCCATGACGGGCGCGGCTCAGGCGTCCGCCGCGGACCTGAACAACGCGAGGAACGCCGGCTTCGAGTCCGGCCTGACCAACTGGACCTGTTCGGCGGGCAGCGGTACGACCGTCTCCTCGCCGGTGCACGCCGGCGCGGCCGCGCTGAAGGCGACACCGGCCGGACAGGACAACGCCCGGTGCGCCCAGACGGTGGCCGTGAAGCCCAACTCGACGTACACGCTCGGCGCGTGGGTCCAGGGCGGCTACACCTACCTGGGCGTGACCGGCACCGGCACGACGGACGTCTCGACCTGGACGCCCGACTCGGCGGCGTGGAAGCAGCTGTCGACGACCTTCACCACCGGCGCGTCGACCACTTCGGTATCGGTGTACACGCACGGCTGGTACGGCCAGGCGGCGTACTACGCGGACGACGTGTCGGTGTACGGCCCCGACGGCGGCGGAGGCGGCGACCCGGCCCCGACGGTGCCCGGCGCGCCGGCCGGCCTGGCCGTGTCGGGTACCACCTCGTCGTCCGTGTCCCTCTCGTGGAACGCGGTCTCCGGCGCGACCGGCTACTCCGTCTACCGCGGCGGTACGAAGGTGACGGCCGTGACGGGGACTTCGGCGACCGTGACCGGCCTCGCGGCCTCGACGTCGTACAGCTTCCAGGTCACGGCGACCAACGCGGCGGGCGAGTCGGTGAAGTCGACGGCGGTCACGGGAACGACGACCACGGGCAGCACCGGGGGCGGGACCGTGCCCAAGCACGCCGTGACCGGCTACTGGCAGAACTTCAACAACGGCGCGACCGTCCAGCGGATCTCCGACGTCTCCTCCCAGTACGACATCATCGCCGTGGCCTTCGCGGACGCGACGACGACGCCGGGCGCCGTGACCTTCAACCTGGACTCCGCGGGCCTGGGCGGCTACACGGTGGACCAGTTCAAGGCGGACATCAAGGCGAAGCAGGCGGCCGGAAGGAAGGTCATCGTCTCGGTGGGCGGCCAGAACGGCACCGTGTCGGTGAGCGACCCGACGTCCGCGACGAACTTCGCGAACTCGGTGTACTCGCTGATGCAGACGTACGGCTTCGACGGTGTCGACATCGACCTGGAGAACGGCCTGAACGCGACGTACATGTCGCAGGCGCTGCGCTCGCTGTCGTCGAAGGCCGGCTCCGGGCTGGTCCTGACGATGGCCCCGCAGACGATCGACATGCAGTCGACGTCGAACGGCTACTTCCAGACGGCGCTGAACGTCAAGGACATCCTCACGGTCGTCAACATGCAGTACTACAACAGCGGTTCGATGCTGGGCTGTGACGGCAAGGTCTACAGCCAGGGCTCGGTGGACTTCCTGACGGCGCTGGCCTGCATCCAGCTGGAGGGCGGCCTGGACCCGTCCCAGGTGGGCCTGGGCCTGCCGGCCTCGACGAGCGGCGCGGGCAGCGGATACGTGTCGCCGACGGTGGTCAACAACGCCCTGGACTGCCTCACCAAGGGCACGGGCTGCGGCTCCTTCAAGCCGTCGAAGACCTATCCCGCGCTGCGGGGCGCGATGACGTGGTCGACGAACTGGGACGCGTCGGCGGGCAACGCGTGGTCGGCGGCCGTGGGCCCGCATGTGCACGGGCTGCCGTAGCGGCGGGGCCGTGCGGAGTCACGGGCAACGGCTGAGCGGGTGACAGGCAGCGGATGACGGAGGGTGTCGCTCCACGGGACGACCGTGGGCGGCACCCTCCCGTACGTCCTCGCGTCCGTACGTCCGCGCGTCCGCCGTCTAGTATCCCGTCGGCCGGTAGTGGCCCAGCACCCACGCCAGTTGCGCGAACCAGCCCTGCATCCGTTCCCTCGGCTTCGCCGTCACCACGCACTCGTAGACCCTGCCGTCCACGTGGACCACGGCGACCATGAGGGCCTTGCCGTTGGGGCTCGCCTTGTAGTGGACGCTGCGGACCTCGGGCCAGGGGAACTCGACCGTGATGTCGTACATCTCGAAGGCGACGCCCGCCGCGTCGACGACGACCGAGTTGTGCTTGTCGACCGCGAGGAACTCCGGACCGGGCGGCGGCTCCGCCCGCGGAGCGTACTGCGGCGGGTACTGCGGGGCGGCGTACTGCGGCGGGGGCGGGCCGAAGCCCGGCGGCGGCGGAGGGGACGGCGGCTGGTCTGTCACAACGAGAAAGTACCCCCGCGATCCTGTGCGGCCACTTTCGGTCTCCCCTGAAACATTTCCCGCGCCCCACCGCATTAGTGAGATGAGGGCCGCAAGGCAACCGACACAGGGGGAACACTCATGAGGCAGGCCGCCCGCGCGGACGAGTACGCCGAGTTCGCGGCGGCGCGCACCGGGCATCTGTACCGGTCTGCGTGTCTGCTCACCGCCGGGGACACGCACCTCGCCGAGGATCTGGTTCAGGAGACCCTGGGCAGGCTGTACGTCCGCTGGGGGCGGGTGTCCCGGGTCGACAACCCGGCCGGTTACGCGCAGACCGTCCTGACCCGCGCCTTCCTCGCCCACCAGCGGCGGCGCAGCAGTCGCGAGCGGGCCGTGGAGGCGTTCCCGGACGTGGCCGACGGCAGCGGTGGCGACACACCGTTGCGGCTGACCCTGATGCAGGCCCTCGGACGGCTGCCCGCCAAGGACCGGGCGGTCGTGGTCCTGCGGTACTGGGAGGACCGCTCGATCGAGGAGACCGCGGGCGCGATGAACACCAGCTCGGCGGCCGTGCGGACACGCTGCTCGCGGGCGCTGGGGCGGCTGCGGGAGCTGCTGGGCGAGGACATCGGCGAGTACGCCCGCCCCTGAGCCGTCCGGCACCCGCCCCCCGGGGCCGCGCCCCGCGCACCTCCCCCCGCCCCCTTACTTCGAAACTTCGAACTCTTTTCGACTCGTCTCGCCGAAAGCGGTGGTTCACCATGCCCGTCGACCAGTACAGCGACCCCTTCGAGGAGCAGCTCTCCGCCGCCCTGCGTGAGGCCGGCGGCAATTTCGACAGCCCCGCCGCGCTCGCCGCCGCCGGGCGGGCCCGCGGCGACCGCATGCGGCTGCGGCGCAGGACCGCGGTCGCGGGCGGAGCGGCGAGCCTCGCCCTGGTGGGGGTGGGCGGGGCGCTGCTCGTGCCGTGGGGCGGCAAGCCGGCGCCCCTGCCCTCCTCCGTCGCCGCGTCCGGCAGCAGCAGCGCCAAGCCCGTCTACTCCCCCGACGACATGATCCGCACCCTCCAACAGCTGCTTCCCGAGGGGAAGTTCAGCAGGACGGACGCGCGTGGCACGGGCGGGGAGCTGCCACCGCTGGCGGTGGGCGTGTTCGACGACGGCAAGGGCAAGGGGTCCATCTCCGTGGGCCTGGCCCGGATCCCGGCGGACGCGGGTGAGATCAATCCGTCCACCGCCGTGATGCCCTGCCCGGACGAAGAGGAGACTCACCTCGACAGCTGCAAGACCGAGCTTCTGCCCGACAGGTCCGCGATCACCGTCTACCAGGGCTACGAGTATCCCGACCACCGCGACAACCTCAAGTCGTGGGGCGCGGACCTGGTCACCCCGGCCGGGCACCATGTGAGCGTCATCGAGTGGAACGCCGCGGCGGAGAAGGGCAAGCCCACCACTCGCCCCGAACCCCCGCTGACGGCAGGTGAGTTGAAGACGCTGGCCGCGGCCTCGGAGTGGCGCCGGATCGCCGACGCCATCCCCGGGGAGGAGAAGAAGCCGGTCTCCCCGTCGGGCTCGTCCGCCCGGCCCACGGAGATGGCCGGCTGGCTCATCCTGCGCAAGCTCGCTCTCCTGCTGCCCAAGGACCTGGACCGCGTCAAGAACGGCAGCCAGGAGACCGGTTACGGCTACTTCGTCGTCGACGACGGCAAGGGCGCGAGCCTGGTCCAGGTCAACGTGCAGCCGAACATGTCCGACGTGGCCGGCTCGCTGTACGGCTCCGGCGCCGAGACCCTCGCCGACGGCACCCGTGTCTCGGTGAAGCAGGGGCCCGGCGAGAAGGGCGGTGCGGGCGTCGTGATGTGGACCGTGGACACCCTGCGCAAGGACGGTCTGCGGGTGGTCGTCAGTGCCTTCAACACCGCCGAGCAGGACCAGGCCGCGACCCGTGCGAAGCCCGCCCTGACGATCGAGCAGTTGCGGGCCGTCGCGCTCAGTCCCCGGTGGACGGCCACCGAGGACTGACGGACGGAGACCACGAATGGACTGGCCCTCGGGTTCAGGCTCGGACGCCTGCCAGCAGGTCGAGGATCTCCCGCGTCGTGCCCGGCTCGCCGATCAGCGGGAACAGGTACGACACCCGGTGCTGGTGCGCGTCCTCGTTGATGTCGGTCATCGCGTCGACCGCGAACGTGACGTGGTAGCCGTGCTCGTGGGCGGCGCGGGCGGTCGACTCGACACCGAGGCTGGTCGCGATGCCGGCGAGGACGATCTGGGTGACTCCCCGGCGACGCAGCTGAAGGTCGAGGTCGGTGGCGTGGAAGGCGCCCCAGGCCCGCTTGGTGATCAGGATGTCGCCCTCGTGACCGGTCAGCGGTTCGGCGATCGGGCCGAGGTCGTACGGGCGGGAGCGGCCGCCGGCCAGCCGTGCCGCCTCGCTGCGGCCGGGCACCGCGTCGGCGCCGTCGGGCGAGGTGGACATGCGGATCAGGACGACAGGGGCGCCCGCGGCGCGGAAGGCGTCGGCGAGTTCGGCGGCCCGGGCGACCACGTCCGCCGCCGGGTACGGCACGGTGGGGGCGGCGAGCGTGCCCGCCTGGAGGTCGATCAGCACGAGCGCGGTCTTGTCGTCCAGCACGGTCACAGCCACGGCGACGGCACCTCTCCTAGGGGGTCAGCAGCCTAGGAGAGGTGCTTGCGAAACTCAAGCTTGAGTTACGCAAGCTCGAGCCGTGCTGATCATCAGAAGAACTCCGACCACGGCTGGTCCCAGACCTGTTTGACGCACAGCACCAGGAACAGCAGGCCCGCCAGCACCAGCATCGCGTTGCTCAGCGGTCCGTTGCGCCACTCCCCGGGTGTGCGGGAGGAGTTGAGCAGCCACAGCAGCGTCCCGGCCAGGAACGGCAGGAAGGCCGCGCCCAGCACGCCGTACAGGATGATCAGACGGAACGGCTCGCCCTGGAAGAGCAGCACGATCGGCGGGAAGGTCAGCCACAGCAGATACGCGCGGAAGGGCCAGGAGCGTTCCCGCTCACCGGAGGCGACCTCCGCCCCGCTCGCGTCGCCGCGGCCGCGGTAGCGGGCCACGAAGTCGGCGAACATCAGGCTCACGCCGTGCCACACGCCGATCAGGGAGGTGAAGGAGGTGGCGAAGAAGCCGATCAGGAAGAACTTGGCGGTCGCCGCGCCGTACTCCGCCTCCAGGATGTCGCTCAGCTGGATGAGCCCCTTGTCGCCGCTCGCGATCGCCACGTTCGCGGAGTGCAGCAGCTCCGCGCCGACGAAGAGCATCGCGACGACGAAGATGCCGGTGGTGATGTACGCGACCCGGTTGTCGAGCCGCATGACCTTCATCCAGCCCGTGTTCGTCCAGCCCTTGGCGTTGACCCAGTAGCCGTACGCGGCGAGGGTGATGGTGCCGCCGACGCCGCCGATCAGGCCGAGGGTGTTGAGGACGGAGTCCTTCTCGTCCGGCAGGACCGGGAGGAGGCCCGCGAAGGCGTCGCCGAGGTTGGGGGTGACCCGGATCGCCAGATACACCGTCACCACGAACATGACGCCCACCAGGACCGTCATGACCTTCTCGAAGACGGCGTACTTGTTGAACCAGACGAACACCAGGCCCACCAGACCGCAGGCGATGGCCCACGACTCGAGGTCCATCACGTCCGGGAACAGCGCCTGGAGCGGCAGCGCGCTCGACGACATCGCCGCCGCGCCGTAGACGAAGCCCCAGACGACCACGTAGACGACGAAGAACCACGTCGTCCAGCGGCCGAGGCTCGCCCAGCCGTCGAAGAGGGTGCGGCCGGTGGAGAGGTGCCAGCGGCCGGCCGCCTCGGCCAGGGAGATCTTGACCAGGCAGCCGACGACCGCCGCCCAGAGCAGGGTGTAGCCGAAGTTGCTGCCGGCGATGAGCGTGGCCACCAGGTCGCCGGCGCCGACGCCGGTGGCGGCGACGACGATGCCGGGGCCGATGTACTTCCAACTGGATCTGCGGGGAGAGGTGTTGTCGATGCCGGATGGTGCCTCGGTGTGTGTGGAGTTTCCCGTGGGGGGTCCCGTGGTGTCCGCCATGCAGGTCAAGAAAACCCAAAGAGGCCGCTCCGGCAAGAGTGCGTGCGGGATCTCCACCCGATGTGCTCACACTCCGGTCAAACCTCGGATACCGGCTGACCGGCGCGAGCGCGGATACACTGCGCGGCCGGTCGCTCGTGGCATTCCGCATGATTTCGGCCAGCGGCCCTTTGTCGTCCCTTGACCTGCTCATGCCATGCCCCGACGATGAGCGGCACCGCACCGCCGCACACAGCAAGCGCACAGCCCCCCACAACCCGGCTCCCCACAAGGAGAGTTCATGCGACTTCGCATTCGCGGCTCAGGCGCCGGCGCCACAAGCGCCCGCAGCGGCAGGCGGACCGCCGTCCTCGCCGCACTGCTCGCCCTCGCTCTCGCCGCACCGGTCTCGGCGACGGTCACCGACGCGGCGGCGGGCAGCGCACCGAAGGCGGCACCCTCCGCCGACGACATCCGCCAGTACGAGATCCAGATCCACCACAGCACCCCCCAGATGCGCACCGCGATCGCCGCCTCCGGAGTGAGCGTCGACGAGGCCGACGAGGAGACCGTCGTGGTCTCCGGCCGCGCGGACCAGGTGAGGAAGCTGCGCGCGCAGGGGTACGAGGTGTCCCTGCTGGGCTCGGCACCGGACCGGGTCGCCGAGGACGAGGTACGGCTCTTCGACTTCCCGACCGCCGACTCGAAATACCACAACTACGCCGAGATGACGACGGAGATCGACCAGCGCATCGCCGCCTACCCGGGCATCATGAGCAAGCGGGTCATCGGCAAGTCGTACCAGGGCCGGGACATCGTGGCCATCAAGATCAGCGACAACGTCGCCACCGACGAGGCCGAGCCGGAGGTGCTGTTCACCCACCACCAGCACGCCCGCGAACACCTCACCGTCGAGATGGCGCTGTACCTGATCCGCGAGCTGGGCGCCGGCTACGGCTCCGACTCCCGCGTCACCGGCATGGTCAACGGCCGCGAGATCTGGATCGTCCCCGACCTCAACCCGGACGGCGGCGAGTACGACATCGCCTCCGGCTCCTACCGCTCGTGGCGCAAGAACCGGCAGCCCAACTCCGGCTCCTCGTACGTCGGTACGGACCTCAACCGGAACTGGAACTACAAGTTCGGCTGCTGTGGCGGCTCTTCGGGTTCCACGTCCTCCGAGACCTACCGAGGCACGGCCGCCGAGTCCGCGCCCGAGGTGAAGGTCGTCGCCGACTTCGTGCGCAGCCGGATCGTGGGCGGGAAGCAGCAGATCACCGCCGGGATCGACTTCCACACGTACAGCCAGCTGGTGCTGTGGCCGTTCGGCTACACCACCGCGGACACGGCGACCGGGATGACCGCGGACGACAACGCCGCGTTCAAGGCCGTCGGGCAGAAGATGGCGGCGAGCAACGGGTACACCCCCGAGCAGTCCAGCGACCTGTACATCACCGACGGGTCGATCGACGACTATCTCTGGGGTACGCAGAAGATCTTCTCGTACACCTTCGAGATGTACCCGTCCTCCGCTTCCGGAGGGGGGTTCTACCCGCCCGACGAGGTCATCGAGCGGGAGACCTCCCGTAACCGGGACGCGGTGCTCCAGCTTCTCGAGAACGCGGACTGCATGTACCGGTCCATCGGGAAACAGTCCCAGTACTGCGTCTAGGTACTGGTACTGGTACTGCGTCTAGTCGGCGGCCTTGGCGCCGGCGTCCTTGACCTCGTCGTCCTCGGCCTCGGCGGCCTTGGTCCCGGTGTCCTCGGCGTCGGCGTCGCCGTTGGCTGCGTCGGCCCCGGTGGCGGCGTCGACCTCGACGGCCTCCTCGTCGGCGCCCGCTTCCGCTTCGGCTTCTCCGTCCTCGAAGTAGGCGTCGAGGACCGCGTCCAACTGCTCTTCCCACTCCTTGAAGCGGGACCTGGCCGTCGCCTCGATCTCGATCGGGTACCAGCGGCGGTCAGGGGTGTGCACCGTGATGGTGAACCGCTTGCCGAAGCGCGGTGTCTCCGTCTCGACCGCGCCGATCTCGTCCCAGCGGAACTCGCACGACTCCTCGTCGAGGCGGAGCCGGACGCCCTTGGCGTCGGCGGCGATCCGCGCACGGCGGTCGGAGGCCTCGAAGACGGGGCCCTCGACGGACTCGGCGGACTCGTCCGGTTCTTCGGACCCGTCGGACCCGTCGGACCTGTCGGCCGGGTCCGGCTCCGCCGACGCGTCCGGGCGTTCCGGCGCCGCTGACTCCCCCTTCCCCGCCTCGGGCTCGACGGCGTCGACGCCGTCGTCCTCGGCCGGCCTCGTGTCCTCCGGCTCCGCGGTCACGGGCGACGTGAGCCCGGGGATGAATGCCGGGTCGAACCCGGCGCCCTCCAGGGGCTGGCTGCTCGAACCTATGCGCTGCTCCACAGCGGGCAGTATGGTCGAAGATCCTGTGCCGGACACAGTCAGCCCCTGACTTCGTTACCGGAGTCCTACACGAAGAGGCTCATTCCGGCCGCCATCACGAACCCGGCCACCGACAGCACCGTCTCCAGCACGGTCCACGTCTTGAGGGTGTCGCGCTCGCTGATGCCGAAGTACTTGGCCACCATCCAGAATCCGCCGTCGTTGACGTGCGAGGCGAAGATCGAGCCCGCCGAGATCGCCATGATGACGAGGGCCACGAAGGCCTGCGAGTGGTCGCCCTCGGCGAGCAGCGGCGCCACGATGCCCGCCGTCGTCACGATCGCCACCGTCGCCGAGCCCTGGGCGACCCGCAGCACCACCGAGATCAGGTAGGAGAGGACGATCACCGGCAGGCCCACGTCGTTGAAGGTGTCCGACAGGGCCTGGGCCACCCCGCTCGCCTTCAGGACGGCACCGAAGATCCCGCCTGCGCCAACGACCAGCAGGATGTTGCCGACCGGCTTCAGCGAGGCCGTCGAGACCGTCTCCAGCGACTTGCGGGACCAGCCGCGCCGGATGCCGAGCAGGTAGTAGGCGAGCAGCAGCGCGATGGTCAGCGCCACGAAGGGGTGGCCGAAGAACTCGATCACCGAGCGGCCGGTGGACGGGTCCAGGGCGATCGACGAGAACGTGGCGGCGAGGATCAGCACCAGCGGCGTACCGATGATCCCGAGGACCGTGCCCAGCGGCACCGGGTCCTCGCGCGGCAGGACGCCCTGTGTCCGCTGCTCCTCGACGACCGCCCGCTTGGCCTCCGCCGCCGCCTCGACCATGTCCTGCGGCACGGCGACGAAGATGCGGCGGCCGATCCACGCCGAGAACACCCAGGCCGCCAGCACCGCCGGGATGCCGCAGACGACCCCCATGAGGATGACCCAGCCGAGGTCGACGTGGAGCAGGCCGGCGGCCGCGACCGGGCCGGGGTGCGGGGGCAGGAACGCGTGGGTCATCGACAGACCCGCGAGCAGCGGAAGGCAGTACAGCAGGATCGACTTGCCGCCCCGCTTGGCGGCCGCGTAGACGATCGGGGCCAGCACGAAGATGCCGACGTCGAAGAAGACCGGGATGCCGAAGATCAGGCCGGTCAGGCCCATCGCGAGGGGCGCTCGCCGCTCGCCGAACACGCCGAGCAGCCGGGACGCCAACACCTCGGCGCCGCCGCTGACTTCGAGGACCGCGCCGAGCATCGTGCCCAGCCCGATGATGATCGCGACATGACCGAGGATGCCGCCCATCCCGGACTCGATGGTGGAGACGGCGTCCGAACGCTGCACGGTGCCGAAGAGTTCGGTCACGGACAGCCCGGCCAGCAGACCGACGGCTATGGAGACCGCGAGAAGGGCCACGAAGGGCTGGATCCTGACCTTGATGATCAGGAAGAGGAGCAGGGCGATACCGAGGGCGGCGACCGTCAGCAGGCCTGCCGTGCCGTCGATCAGGAGGAGCAGTCCGCCGGTGTGGGGTGGCGCCTCGGCGGGGGTGGATGCCGCGAGCGGAAGGGGCATTCGGGGGTCCTCTGCTGGGGTTCACTGTGCTTTCGGGCAGGGGGTATCGCGGCACGGCGCCCCCTGCGAACGGGGGCGCCGTGCCGTGAGGCGTTACGGCGTGCGGGAGTTGACGGTGTGTCGGCCGGTCCGGCCCGACCGGTCGGTCAGGCCGGTCAGTCAGGCCGGTCAGTCAGGCCCTCGGGCCGGTCGGTCGGGCCCTCGGCGCTGGGCGCGTCAGCCGAGGACGGCGAGTGCGTCGATCTCGACCAGGAGCCCGGCCGGAAGGCCGACGTAGACCGTCGTGCGGGCCGCGGGCGGGGCGGTGAGGGGCTGCTCCCCGAAGTACGTGTTGTAGAGCTCGTTGAACTCGGCGAAGTGCGCCGTGTCCGTCAGGTAGACGCGGATCATCATCACGTCGTCCCAGCTCGCGCCGCCCTCCTCGAGGATCGCCTTGACGTTGGCGAGGGTCTGGAGGGTCTGCTCGCGCAGGGTGGGGCCCGCGGGCGTCGGGGGCTTGCCCTCCTCGGCGGGCAGGAAGCCGACCTGGCCCGCGACCTGGAGGATGTTGCCCTTCTTCACCCCGTGCGAGAACTTCGCGGGCGGGGTGGTGTGGGTCTTGGGGGTGAGGGCGGTCTTCTCGGTCATGCCGGGCTCATTCCTTCGGGGCTTCCTTGATCGGGGTTCTGCCGGAGTACTCGCCGCTGATGGCGTCCGCCGTACGGCGGACCAGCGGGAGCAGGGTGAGGAGTTCGTCGGCGGTGACGACGACGTTCGGCGCGGAGACCGACATCGCGGCGACCACCCGGCCGTCGGCGCCCCGGATCGGCGCGGCGGCACAGTTGATGGACTCCTCGTGGCCACCGAGGTCGGTGGCCCAGCCCTGTTCGCGCACCTTTTCCAACTCGCGCAGGAATGCGGGGGCGTTGGGGGTCGAACGGGACGTGTAGAGGGGGTAGTCGAGCTTCTCGGCGATCACCCGTCGCTCGGGCTCGGGCAGGTCGGCGAGGAGCAGCTTGGCGACGGCGGCGACCGTGATGGCGACGGGCTTGCCGATCCGCGAGTACATGCGCACCGGGTAGCGGCTCTCCACCTTGTCGATGTAGAGGACCTCGCCCTCCTCGTACACGGCGAGGTGCACGGTGTGCCCGCAGGTCTCGTTCAGACGGGCGAGGTGCGGATGCGCGATCTCGCGGATGTCGAGGTTCTCCATCGCCTCCTGGGCGAGGGCGAAGAGCCGGGCGCCCAGGCGGTAGCGCTGGTCGGACTGGCGGTAGACGAGGCCGTGCTCGTGCAGGGTGCGCAACAGCCGCAGGGCCGTCGATTTGTGCACGCCGAGGCGGTCGGCGACCTGCCCGAGGTCGGCGGGGCCCTCGGCGAGCAGCGGCAGGATGCTCAGCGCTCGGTCGACGGTCTGGCTCATGGGGTGGGTACCTCCTCGTCGGCCCGCTCTTCGGCGTGCGTCCAGCCGGGGCCGAGTCGAAGTCTCCCCCACGCGGCGTCGTCGAGGGCCGCGAGCCGGTCGGCGTGGTCGCGGGAAGGCGGCACGGCCAGGTCGCCGGGGACGGTCAGGGCGGCGGCGGCCATCAGGTGCCCGTGCCGGAGGCGGTCGCGCACGGGCAGTCCGCGCAGGGTGGCGGAGAGGAATCCGGCGGCGAAGGCGTCCCCGGCGCCGACGGCGGCGACGACGTCGACGCGCGGGGCGGGGACGTGCAGGGCACGGCCCCGGTCGAAGACGGTCGCCCCGAGCGCCCCCTGTTTGACGACGAGCACCTCGGGGTCGGGGAACGCGGTCCGTACGGCGTCGACGCCGTCCAGGCCCCACACCTCGGCCGCCTCGTCCTCGCCCACGAACACCAGGTCGGCGCCGCGGGCCAGTTCGAGGAGGACCCGGGGGCTGTTGCCGTCCGTCCACAGCCGGGGCCGGTGGTTGACGTCGAAGGAGACGAGGGGCCGGCCGGGCCGGGGGCTCGTCAGTTCCCGCAGCAGGCCGAGGCAGTCCGCGGAGAGGGCCGCGGTGATCCCGGTGAGGTGCAGTACCCGGCCGGCCCGTACGGCGTCGAGGCCGACGGTGTCGACGGACATCGCGGAGGCCGCCGACCCGGCCCGGTAGTAGGCGACCTCGTGCGCGTCGGTGGCCCGGTCGCCGGCGGTGCGGAAGTAGACGCCGGTCGGGCGGTGGGGATCGCGCCGTACGGAGGTCACGTCGACCCCGTAGGAGCCGATGGTCTCGACGAGATGGTCGCCGAACCCGTCCGCCCCCACCCGGCTGACCCAGCGCACCGCGTGTCCGGCCGCGGCCAGCGCGCAGGCCACGTTGGACTCGGCGCCGCCGATGCCCCGGTCGAAGGAGGGTACGTCGGCGAGGCGGCCGGGCCGGGAGGGCAGGAAGGTGACCATGGACTCGCCGAGCGCGACGACGTCCACGGCGTCGGGGGCGTTGCAGGGTCCGGTGGCGGTCACGATCGTCTTGGCTCCTGTGCTGGTGCGGGCGAGCGAAGCGAGATGGGGTCCCCCCTGCCGAAGGCTGGGGGAGGCTCCGTTGACCCCGCGTTGGCCGAGATGTTAGACAGCAGTAAGCGATATACGCAATGGACGTTGCAGCTTGTGCAACGCTCCTGATCAGGAGGTTCCATGAGTACCGAGGCACTCGAGGCGCTCGCCCGACTGGCCGGGGAACGCGTCGACCACCGCTTCAAGGGCCTCCCGCCGGACGCCGACGGCCTCACCGTCGGCGAGCTGGCCGCCCAGCGCCGCAACCTCTTCACCGGCGGCTTCGCGACCCCCGTGCTGGCCCTCTCCGCCGAGCGCCTCGAACACAACCTCGCCCTCATGGAGACCTACGCGACCCGCCACGGGCTCGCCTTCGCCCCGCACGGCAAGACCTCCATGGCCCCGCAGCTCTTCCAGCGCCAGCTCGACCGCGGCGCCTGGGGCATCACCCTCGCGGTCCCGCACCAGGTGCGGGTGGCCCGGGCCTACGGCGTCCAGCGTGTCTTCCTCGCCAACGAACTGGTGGACCCGGCCGCCCTGCGCTGGATCTCCGCACAGCTCGACGCCGACCCCGCCTTCCGCCTCGTCTGCTACGTCGACTCGGTGCGCGGGGTCGAGCTGATGGACACCGCCCTGCGCGGCGCCCGGCGCCCCCTGGACGTCGTCGTCGAACTGGCCGCGGGCGAGGGCGCCCGCACCGGGGTCCGTACGGAGACGGAGTGCGCGGCGGTCGCGGACGCGGTGGCCGCCGCGCCGGCCCTGCGGCTGGTCGGGGTCGCGGGCTACGAGGGCGAGGTCCCGCGGGCCGACCCGGAGCGGGTGCGGGCCTGGCTGCACCGCCTGGTCGCCCTCGCCGTCGACTTCGACGAGGCGGGACGGTTCGCGGGCGCCGAGGAGATCGTGGTCAGCGCGGGCGGCAGCGCCTGGTTCGACACGGTCGCCGAGGTCTTCGCCGGGATCCCCGGACTCTCCCTGCCGGTGCTGAAGCTGCTGCGCTCCGGCGCGTACGTCTCGCACGACGACGGTCACTACCGCAAGCTGACCCCGTTCAACCGGGTCCCCGAGGAGGGCGCGCTGGAGCCCGCGTTCCGCCTGTGGACCCAGGTCGTCTCCCGCCCCGCCCCCGACCAGGCGTTCGTCAACGCGGGCAAGCGGGACGCGGCCTACGACCTGGACCTGCCCTTCGCCCAGGTGATCCGCCGCGACGGCACGGAACGCCCCGCCACCGGCGTCTCGGTGACCGCGCTCTCCGACCAGCACGCCTGGCTGCGCACCGACGCCGAGGCGGACGTCGAGGTCGGCGACTGGGTCGGCCTGGGCCTCTCGCACCCCTGCACGTCCTTCGACAAGTGGCCGCTGATCCCGCTGGCCGAGGCGGACGGCACGGTCGTCGACTACATCCGCACGTTCTTCTAGGGAGTGGGGACATGGAAGACCTCGTCATCCGGGACGCGGACGTCGTCGACGGCACCGGCGCGGACTCCTACCGCGCGGACGTGCTGATCGACGACGGCAGGATCGTCTCGATCGTGAAGGAGGCGGCGGCCGCCGGCTGCCAGCGCCCGAAGGCGGTACGGGAGCTGGACGCGGAGGGGCTGGTCCTCTCCCCCGGCTTCATCGACATGCACGCCCACAGCGACCTCGCCCTGCTGCGCGACCCCGACCACAGCGCGAAGGCCGCGCAGGGCGTCACCCTCGAAGTCCTCGGCCAGGACGGGCTGTCGTACGCCCCGGTCGACGACCGCACCCTCGAAGGGGTCCGCCGGGCCATCACCGGCTGGAACGGGTACGGCGACGACCTCGACTTCGACTGGCGCTCGGTCGGCGAGTACCTGGACCGCCTGGACCACGGTTTCGACGGCCGGGGCATCGCCGTCAACGCGGCCTACCTCATCCCCCAGGGCACGGTCCGCGCCCTGGTCGTCGGCTGGGAGGACCGCCCGGCCACCGACCGGGAGCTGGACCGGATGCGCCGGCTGGTCGCGGAGGGGCTGGAACAGGGCGCCGTCGGCCTGTCCTCCGGGCTGACGTACACGCCCGGCATGTACGCGCGAGGCGCCGAACTGACCGAACTGTGCCGGGTGGTGGCGGGCTACGGCGGCTACTACTGCCCCCACCACCGCAGTTACGGGGCCGGCGCGCTCGAGGCGTACGCGGAGATGGTCGAGCTGACCCGCGAGGCGGGCTGCCCGCTGCACCTCGCCCACGCCACCATGAACTTCGGCGTGAACGAGGGCCGCGCCCCGGAGCTCCTGACCCTCCTGGACGAAGCCCTCGACTCGGGCGCCGACATCACCCTCGACACCTACCCCTACACCCCCGGCTGCACGACTCTCGCGGCCCTGCTGCCCAGTTGGGCGAGCGAGGGCGGCCCGCCGGAGATCCTGCGCCGCCTCGCGGACGACGACACGGCCGCCCGTATCCGCCACGACCTGGAGGTGACCGGCGCGGACGGCTGCCACGGGGTGCCGGTGGACTGGGACACGATCGAGATCTCGGGCGTGGGCGACGAGCGGCTGGCGGACCACGTGGGCCGCACGGTCCACGCGTCGGCGCTCCTGCGCGGCGAGGAGCCCTGGACGACGGCCCGCCGTCTGCTCCTCGAGGACCGGCTGGCCCCGACCATCCTCCAGCACGTCGGCCACGAGGAGAACGTCCGCACGATCATGCGCCACCGCGTCCACACGGGCGGCTCGGACGGCGTCCTGACGGGCGCCAAGCCGCATCCGCGGGCGTACGGCACGTTCCCGCGCTACCTCGGCCACTACGTACGGGAGTCGGGGATCCTGCCCCTGGAGGAGTGCGTGGCCCACCTGACCGGCCGTCCGGCGGCCCGCCTGCGCCTGCCGGACCGGGGCCTGGTCCGCGAGGGCCACCGCGCCGACCTGGTGCTCTTCGACCCGCGCACGGTGGCGGCGGGCTCCACCTACGACGCCCCGCGCACCCTGCCCACCGGCATCCCCCACGTCCTGATCGACGGCCGCTTCGTCATCGAGGACGGCCGGCGCACGGACGTACTGGCGGGGCGGGCGGTCCGTCGCAGTCCCGTGTGACGGAACGCCGCGCCCGGCGGTCCGAGCCCTACGGCTTGGGCAGGGTGCAGGCGCTAGCGCTCAGGTTGAGCTGGTTGCCGGTCGTGAAGCAGGCCGGGATCAGGTAGGTCTCCTGGGCGTAGTTGATGCCCTCGCGGACGGTGACGTTGCCGCTCGCGTCGACCTCACAGGGGTTGTTCTCCGTGCAGCGCGCGCCGTCCTCGTTGCCGGTGTTGTTGACGGCGACGACCTTGCCGGTGGACTGGTCGATCACCGGCGAACCGGAGGTGCCGCCGATGGTCTGGCAGGCGGAGGTGTAACGGACCGAGTCCTTCCAGGTCCAGTCACCTTCCTTCAGGCGGTACACGAACCCGTCGATGTTGCAGTTGTAGAGCGTCTTCCAGTAGCCGGACGCCACGGTGATGGCGGTGCCGGCGGTCGGGTGGGTGTCCTGCACGGTCAGTGCGGAGATCCCGTACGAGTTCTTGATCGTGGCGTACGTGCTGGTGAGCTGGTAGATCGAGACGTCCGTGTCGGTCATCGTCCCGTAGGCCAGCTTGCTGGCGCGCAGGGTCGCGACCCTGGTGCCGGCGGAGTTGAGCAGGCCGAAGGTACGGGTGGAGGCCTGGTTGACGAGCACCTCGCCGGGCTCCGGGAAGCCGGTCGACAGGCAGTGGCCGTTGGAGAGCACCAGCGCCGGGTCGGTGTCCAGGGAGTTCGGGAAGCGGACGACCGAGCCGGAACAGTTGCTGAGCGCGACGGTCCCGGCGAGGTTGACGGCCTGGAGCGTCGGCGCGGCCGCCTTGGTGTCGGCCCTGACCGCGATCGCGGAAGTCGAGGCCGCGGAAGCCGTCGCGGGCTTCGCGCTCACCGGCGCGGCGACCGCGGGTGCCGCACCCGCCCCGGCGATGGCCAGGGCGAAGAACGCGGCAACGAGAGGCTTTCTCATGTGGGGGTCCCCTCTTACGACAAGGCGGCCGGAGATCTTCCGGCCGCCCGCTGTTTTGTCATGCGCATTGTTAGTGCCGGAAGAAGGGAGAGCAAGGGTCCGCTTTCGGCCAGGCAGCAGCCGGGCAACGGCCAGGCGGCAGGGGGTCGCGCCTGCACGCCGAAGCCCTGCCATCGCGGGGCCGACCCGCCCGGGGATACCCTTGAATGGACTCTCCGCGCCCATCGCGCCCCGTCGACAGTGCCCGTAGCACGCCCGTCGCCGCGAGGGAGATCGACTCCCATGGACCTCAACACCATCACCGAAATCGTCCGGCGACCGTCCAGCCGGCCCGGCGCAGAGTGGCGCGAAGGTGACGCCTGGCTCGCGGGCGGAACCTGGCTGTTCTCCGCGGAACAGCCGGATCTGCGCCGCCTGGTCGACCTGACGGCGCTGCACTGGGACCCCCTGGTCCCGAGCGACGCGGGCCTCGAGATCGGCGCCACATGCACCATCCGTGACCTGTACGCCTTCGCGCCGCCGGGTGACTGGATCGCGGGCCCACTCCTCGCGCGCAGCTGCGAGGCGCTGCTGTCCTCGTTCAAGGTCTGGAACTCGGCGACGGTCGGCGGGAACATCTGCCTGTCGCTTCCCGCCGGGCCGATGATCACACTGACGGTCGCGCTCGAGGCGCGGTACGAACTGTGGGCTCCCGACGGGTCCACGCGCATCGTCGACGCCCTGGAGTTCGTGACCGGGGACCACCAGAACGTGCTCGCTCCCGGCGAGATCCTGAGGCGGGTGGCCATTCCGGCGCGCGCCCTGCGGAAGCGCGCCGTCCACCGCCGCTTCACCCTGACCCGCCTCGGCCGTTCGACGGTGTTCCTCGTCGGCACCGGGACCCCCGGTACGGGCGAACTGCTGCTCACCGTCACGGCGGGCACCACACGGCCGGTGCGCATGGCGTTCGACGGCCTGCCCGATGCCCGGACCCTGCGGCAGAGCATCGACGCCGTCCCCGCCGACGTCTGGTTCGCCGATCCCAACGGGACCCCCGGCCATCGTCGCCATCTGACAAGGCACTTCGCCGAAGAGATTCGTCGCGAACTCATGGCTGGGACCTGACATGACCTACCTCGTGAACGGCAGGAGCTTCCAGGAAGAACCCGAACCCGGCCAGTGCCTGCGCACCTTCCTGCGCTCGCTGGGCCACCACGGCGTCAAGAAGGGCTGCGACGCGGGCGATTGCGGCGCCTGCACGGTGTGGCTGGACGGCGATCCGGTGCACAGCTGCATCACCCCCGCCTTCCGCGCGGACGGCCGCGAGGTGACCACGATCGAGGGCCTGGGGTCACCCGGCGACCTGCATCCGATGCAACGGCGCTTCCGTGACGCCCCGGGGTTCCAGTGCGGCTTCTGCACCGCGGGGATGATCATGACCTCGGCGACGTTCACCGACGCCCAGAAGGCCGACCTGCCCCGGGCACTGAAGGGCAACCTCTGCCGCTGCACCGGCTATCGGGCGATCGAGGACGCGGTGAACGGCGTGGTCGGCGTGGAGAACGCCGCGCCGGGCAAGGCCGTCGGGAGAAGCGTCGGGGCGCCTGCCGCCGAGGACGTGGTGACCGGCCGCGCCGAGTTCACGATGGACACCCGCCTCGACGGCATGCTGCACCTGAAGGTCCTGCACTCGCCCCACGCGCACGCCCGGATCGTCTCGATCGACAAGAGCGCCGCCCTCGCAGTTCCCGGGGTGCGCCGGGTCTACACCTGGCAGGACGTCCCGCGCAGACGCTTCACCACGGCGATCCACACCGACCATCTCGTCGATCCGGACGACACCCGCATCCTCGACGACACGGTCCGCTTCGTCGGCCAACGCGTCGTCGCGGTGCTGGCCGACACCGTCGGGGCGGCGGAGGAGGGCTGCCGGAAGACCGTCGTGGAGTACGAGGTGCTGCCGGCCGTGTTCGACCCGCTTGAGGCGATGACGGAGGGGGCTCCGCAACTGCACGGCTCGGACGACCCGTTCGTCCGCGACCCCGTCCACAACATCCTGCTCGAACTGCACACGCGCATCGGTGACGTGGACGCGGGGTTCGCCGAAGCCGACGTGATCCACGAGGGCACATACTTCTCGCCCCGCGTGCAGCACGCGCATCTGGAGACCCATGGCTCGATCGCCTGGATGGAGAACGGCCGGCTGAACGTCCGCACCAGCTCGCAGTCGCCGTCGATCGCGAAGGTCAAGCTCGCCTATCTGTTCGCGCTGCGCCCCGACCAGCTCCGGGTGTTCTGCAAGCGCGTCGGCGGCGGCTTCGGCGGCAAACAGGAGGTGATCTCGGAGGATCTGGCGGCGCTCGCCACCCTCGACACCGGACGGCCCGTCTGCTTCGAGTACACCCGTGAGGAGGAGTTCACCACGGCCTCGCCACGGCACCCGATGACGTTGACGGTCAAGCTCGGCGCGAAGGCGGACGGCACCCTCACGGCGTTCCAGGTCCGCAATGTGTCGAACACGGGCGCCTACGGCAACCACGGTGGCGAGACGCTGTACGCGGGCGGCTCCGCCGTCATGATCTACCGCTGCCCCAACAAGAGGTACGACGCCTTCTCGGTCTACACCAACACCGTGCCTAGCGGGGCGCTGCGCGGCTACGGGATGACGCAGCCGGCGTTCGCCGTGGAGTCGGCGATGGACGAACTGGCGCGCGCGTTGCACATCGATCCGCTCGAACTGCGACGCCGGAACATCGTGCGGCCGGGTGATCCGCTCGTCGCCCTGCACGACGGCCCCGACGACGTGGCGTTCAGCGAGGACTCCCTCGCGAAGTGCATCGACCTGGTGGAGGGCGCGCTGGTCCGGACCGCCGACCAGCCGTCCCCCGGCCCGGAGTGGCTGGTGGGTACCGGCGTCGCGAGTTCGCTGCACGAGACCGCGCCCCCGACCGAGCACGTCTCCGAGGCCTGGGTCACGCTGCGGGACGACCTCGTGTACGAACTGGCCGTCGGGACGGTCGAGTTCGGCGAGGGCACCTCGACCGCGCATGTCCAGATCGCGGCCGGGCAGCTGGGTACGACACCGGCGCGGATCCACCTGGTGCAGTCCGACACCGACCGCACGGGATTCGACACCGGCGCCTTCGCGAGTGCGGGGCTGTTCGTGTCGGGCAACGCGGTCCTGCGGGCGGCCGACGCGGTACGCGACCGCATCCTCGAATACGCCGCCACGTACACCGGCGTCCATCTCGTGCTGTGCTCGATGGACGACGAGGAGGTGGTCTGCGGGGACCGGCGGGTGCCGCTGGCCGAGCTCGTCGCGTCGGCCCGGGCGCGCGGCATCCGGTTCACCGCCGCCCGCAAGGCCTACGGCTCGCCCCGCAGCGTCACCTCCAACACGCAGGGGTTCCGGATCGCCGTCCACCGGGTGACGGGTGAGATCCGCGTCCTGCACAGCGTCCACGCGGCGGACGCCGCCGTGGTCATCAACCCCGCCCAGGTCCGCGGACAGGTCGAGGGCGGTGTCGCCCAGGGAATCGGATTCGCGCTGACCGAGAACCATCACGTCGACGACAACGGCGTCATGACGAACCCGAACTTCCGCAACTACCGCATTCCCACCTTCTCCGATGTCCCGCGCACCGAACTGCTCCTGGTGGCCTCGACGGACTCCGTCGGCCCCCTGCGGGCGAAGGGCATGGCGGAGTGCTGCATCAACCCGGTGGCCCCGGCGCTGGCGAACGCCCTGCATGACGCCACGGGCGTCCGCTTCCGCTCGCTGCCGCTGACTCCGGAGCGGATCTACAGCCGGCTGATCGAGAAGCAGTCGGTGCCGACGGGCCCGGGCTCATGACCACCGAACAGCACCGGAGCGCGGGGGCGACGGCGATCATCGGCCAGAAGGTCCTGCCCGGACTCGAACAGGCATACGAATCGTGGCAGGAGGACGTCAACGCAGCTGCCGCCGACTACGCCGGATATCTCGGCGTCGAGGTGTCCCGTCCGACGGACCTGCAACCCGAATGGGTCGTCGTCTACCGGTTCGACTCGGTGGCCCATCTCCAGGCGTGGATCAACAGTGCGACGAGGCAGCGCCTCCTGGACGTCGGCGACAAGTACCTGGACGGTCCCGGCACCCAGCAGGTGGTCAGCGGCGGCACCCGCCCGACGGATCCGCTGGTGACTGTCGTGGTCACCCACCGGGTCGACCCGGCCCACGTCGACGAGTTCCTCGCGTGGCAGCGCCGTATGAACCAGGCGGAGGGGAGGTTCGAGGGGTTCCGCGGAACCGAGATCTTCCGGCCGATCGAAGGGGTCCAGGACGACTGGACCACCCTGTACCGGTTCGACAGCGCCGAGCACCTCGACGCCTGGCTGACGTCGGACAAGCGCAGGCAGGTGCTCGCCGAAGGGAAGAAGTTCGACGACTTCAGGCTGCGCACCATCGACAACTCGTTCGGCAGCTGGTTCGCCTTCGACGAGAACGGCAAGGAGGCGCCGCCGCCCTCGGAGACCAAGACGTCCCTCGCCGTCTGGGTGGGTCTGTATCCGACCGTGGTGCTGCTGACGCTCGCCCTGTCGCCGCTGGGCATGCCGTTCTGGCTCGGGCTGCTCGTCGGCAACCTGCTGTCGAGCTTCCTGATGAGCTTCCTCACCATGCCGCACTACGTGAACCGGCTCCTCGGGCGGTGGCTGCGGCCGCCTCCGGACGAACCGGCGGCGCGGACCAACCTCGTCGGCCTCGGGATCGTCGCCGCGCTGATGGCGTTCTGGGTCGCTGTCTTCTACCTCGTCACGGCCCAGATCTGGACGCTGCCCTGAGCGATCACGGGTGTGCCGGCGGAGCGGGCGGTCCGTCGCGGGCCCCGGTGAGCGTCCCCGCCTACCTGCCCCCCTTGTCCCGGCCCCGACCCTTCCCGGGATTGCCCTTCCCGGACCCGGACCCGGACACCGAGGCGGAGGGCGAGACGCTCACCGCCCCGCTCGTGGCGGCTTCGGTCGACGCCTCGGCCGAGGGCGCCTCGGACGCCGTACCCCCCGAGGACGGCACCGGCGCGACCGAAGCGGACGGGGTCGACTCCACGGACCCGGCGGAGCCGCTCGCGGCCGAAGCCGGCCCACCCGACGGGCTCACCGCGTCGTCCGGCGCCGAGCGCGTGCCCCCCTGCCTGCCCCGCTGGTCCCCGCCCTGATCCCCGGAGAAGGACATCCCCGCCACCACCGCGGCCAGCGCCACCGCCCCGACCGCCCCGGCGGCGGCCAGCACGCGGCGCGAAGGCCGGCCGGCCGTCCGGTGCGCGGCGCGCCGACGGTCCGCGCGGCCGCCCGGCTCCCCCTCCGCAGGGCGGACCCGAGGCAGCTCGGCGGTCTCGTCGTAGGCGTTCTCCCACCCATGGGCGGCCGCCGGATCGACGTACCGCTCGTACGCCGGATCGGTCTCGGCGGACGGGTGGTACACGATCGGCCGCACCGGAGGTGCGCCACTCTCACCTGGCCTGAACATGGCGCGGATTGTAGGGACAGGAGTGACTCCTGGGACAGCTACCGGCGATAACGACCCAAACCACCCGTCTCACGTGGCGGGAAACACGCCCCCGGAGGCGTTACCGGGCCGTAAGCTCCCAGACATGCAGGTGATCCAGTCGACCAAGCTCGCCAACGTCTGTTACGAGATCCGGGGCCCGGTTCTCGAGGAGGCGATGCGCCTGGAAGCGGCTGGTCACCGCATCCTCAAGCTGAACACCGGCAACCCGGCCGCCTTCGGCTTCGACTGCCCGCCGGAGATCCTGGAGGACATCCTCCGCAACGTCTCGACGGCCCACGGCTACGGCGACGCGAAGGGTCTGCTGGCCGCGCGCAGGGCCGTCGTGATGCACAACCAGACACTCGGCATCGAGACGGACGTCGAGCACGTCTTCATCGGCAACGGCGTGTCCGAGCTGATCGTCATGGCGATGCAGGGGCTGCTGGACGACGGGGACGAGGTCCTCGTACCGGCCCCCGACTACCCGCTGTGGACCGCCGCCGTCTCCCTCTCCGGCGGCACCGCCGTGCACTACCGGTGCGACGAGCAGTCGGACTGGATGCCCGACCTCGCCGACGTCGAGCGCAAGGTCACCGACCGCACCAAGGCGATCGTCATCATCAACCCGAACAACCCGACGGGCGCGGTGTACGACGAGGCGATGATCCGGGGGCTGACGGACATCGCGCGCCGCCACAACCTCCTGGTCTGCTCGGACGAGATCTACGACAAGATCCTCTACGACGACGCCACCCACACCCCGACCGCCAAGGTCGCCCCGGACCTGCTCACCCTCACCTTCAACGGCATGTCGAAGGCGTACCGGGTGGCCGGCTACCGGGTCGGCTGGATGGCGATCTCCGGTCCGCGCGCGCACGCCGACTCCTACATCGAGGGTCTGACGATCCTGGCGAACATGCGCCTGTGCGCGAACATGCCGGGGCAGCACGGTGTCGTGGCCGCGCTCAGCGGGCGCCAGACGATCAAGGACCTGGTACTGCCGGGCGGGCGGCTCAAGGAGCAGGTGGACACGGCGTACGAGCTGCTGACGCAGATCCCGGGCGTGACGTGCGTCCGCCCTAAGGGGGCGCTGTACCTCTTCCCTCGTCTGGACCCCACCGTCTTCAAGATCAAGGACGACCGGCAGATGGTCCTGGACCTGCTGCGCCAGGAGAAGATCATGGTCGTCCAGGGCACCGGCTTCAACTGGCCGGAGCCGGACCACTTCCGGGTCGTCACGCTGCCGACGGCGACGGACCTGCGGGACGCGGTGGGCCGGATCGCCCGCTTCCTGGACGGCTACAGCCAGCCGTAGCGGCGGTTGTATGGGCGACTCAACTTTAGACGAAATCTAAGCTAGGATGGTTTCCTGACAGCACAGGAGGCCATCCTCATGTACGAGCCGATCCGCACCTCTTCTTCCCGTGGGTCCGCCCACACCACGATGGCCGGCACGCCCTCGGACTTCCCCCACCGCTCCCGCGAGGAGGAGCTGGACATCCAGCTCGCAGCTCATCTCGCGGCGCTGCTCGCCGTCACCGACGAGCTGCGTGCGGCGGCGGCGTCCGCCGACCTGGACTCCGCGGCCGCACGGCTCGCGCAGCAGGTGACCCGGTTGCGGGGAGGACGGACGCCGGTCCGTTCGACCCTCGCCGCCGGCCCGGCGGGCCCGCACCTCGACACCCTGCACGAGCGGGCGCACGCCCTCGCGGGCCGCGCCCTGCTCGTCGCCGCGTCCCGCGCGGACACCGCGTCGGCGATCCTGGCGGCCCAGCGCATGGACGCGCACGCCGCCGCCCTGGTGGAGAAGCAGGAACTGAGCACCGCCGGCTGACCCCCCTCCCGGGGACCGCCCTCCCCGGAGCCCCTCCGGGGACTCCCTCCGGGGACCGTGAACGGCCCCGGTCCGCGTGCACCCGCAGCGACGCGCGGACCGGGCGCCATCTTTTTTCGCCCTGATCGGAACCTCCCCTTCCTGTTGCGTTCCGGGGCACCCCCTTCACCCCCCGTTCACCCGGACCACCCGGGAACGTGGGGTTCCGCGAGCACGCTCCCCCTGTGAGACGAATCGCAGGAATCGTCCTCGCGGTACTGCTGATGGCGGGTGTGGTGGTCGCCGTCGTCGCGGGCCGCAGTGATGAGGACAAGGGCACGGCAACGAAGACCGTGCGGATCGTGATCGGGTCGGAGAAGGCGGAGTTCTTCGCCGATCCGGACGTGGTGAAGGCCCTCACCGCCGAGGGCTACACCGTCGAGGCCGAGACCTCCGGGTCCTGGGCCATGGAGGGGCTGGACCTCAAGGGGTACGACCTCGCCTTCCCCTCCAGCCAGGCGCCCGCCACCGAGCTGGCCGCGAAGTACAAGGTGCGGGGGACCCTCCCGCGCCCCTTCTACTCGCCCCTCGTCGTCGTGGCGCACAAGAACGCCGCCGGGGTGCTCGCGGGCAACGGCCTGGCCACGCTGGACGCCGAACACCGCGGCACGCTGAAGATGGCCGGCTACCTCGACGCGGCCCGTGCCGACCGGACCTGGCAGCAGCTCAAGGGCTCCGAGAAGTACGGGGAGTTGACCGGCACCCTCTACCTGTCCAGCACCGACCCGGAGACCTCCAGCTCGGGCGCCCTCTACCTGGCCGCCGCGTCCTACGTGGCCAACGGCGGCAAGGTGGTCGCGAGCGACGCGGAGGTCGAGCGCACGGCGCCCCTGCTGCACCAACTGGTCAGCGTCCAGGGAGCCCAGCAGTCCAGCACGGACGCGGCGTTCCGGGACTTCGTCAGCGGCGCCGGCAATCCGCTCGTCCTGGTCTACGAGTCGCAGGTCGCCTCACTCCTGGCGGACCGGCAGCAACCGGACGATCTGGTGGTGCTCTACCCGGACACCACCGTCAACAGCGACCACACCGCCGTGCCGCTCACCGAGAACGGCGGCGCTCTCGCCCGACTCCTGTCGAGCGACCCGGAGTTGCGCAAGCTGGAGATCCGGCACGGGTTCCGTCCGCAGGGCGTCACCGCCGAGTTCGCCTCGGCCACCACCTACCTCAAGCAGGAACTGACCGGCGTCCGCCAGGCGCCCGTGCCCACCTCCACGGTGCTGCACGAGCTGGCGCGACGGGCGCGCGGATAGGGGGAACGGCACATGACCGACGACAACACCTTCACCCTCACGCCGCCCGAGGCCGTCGCCGCCGTGCCGCGCGAGAAGGCCGGCGGGCTCGTGCCCGTCGACGACTCCGTCCGTACGGACATGGCGACCAAGGCCGCCGCGTACGTCGAGGGGCTCGCCGCGCTCGACGCCCGCTCGCCCGAGTTCGCCGGCAAGGTCGGCGAGATCACCGCGCTGGGCGCCGGTGAGATGCGCACGGCCGCCGCGCAGTCCAACCGCATGCTGGAGCGGACCATCAGGAGCCTGCCGGACAAGGGCGGGGACGCCCAGTCGCAGGTCGCGGGCTCGCTCGTCGAACTCCGGCGGGTGGTCGAGGATCTGGACCCGCGTGATCTGCCGGCCTCCAAGGGGCGCAAGTTCCTGTCCCGGCTGCCCGGCGGGAACAAGCTGCGCGACCACGTCGCCAAGTACGCCTCCGCGCAGGGGACGCTCAACCGGATCGTGGGCTCGCTGCGCGGCGGCCAGGACGAACTGCGGCGCGACAACGCCGCGCTTCAGACCGAGCGGGTCCGGCTCTGGGAGACGATGGGCAAGCTCCAGGAGTACGTGGTCCTGACCGACGCCCTCGACACGGCGGTCGGGCAGCGGATCGCCGGCGCCGAGGCCACCGACCCCGAGCGGGCCGACAGTCTGCGCGCCGACGTACTCTTCCCGGTCCGGCAGAAGCACCAGGACCTGCTCACCCAGCTCGCGGTCTGCGCGCAGGGCTACCTCGCCATGGACGTCGTACGCCGCAACAACGACGAGCTGATCAAGGGCGTCGACCGAGCCGCCACGACCACGGTCTCGGCCCTGCGCATCTCCGTGATGCTGGCCTCCGCGCTGGACCACCAGAAGAAGGTCATCGACCAGGTCAACGCGCTGCGCGGCACCACCGAGGACCTCATCCGGGGCAACGCGGAGATGCTGGCGACCCAGAGCGGGGAGATCCAGCGCATCGCCGCCGACCCGGCGGTCGGCGCCGAGACCCTGCGCTCCGCCTTCCAGCAGATCTACCGCACCCTCGACGCCATCGACACCTACAAGGTCCAGGCGACCGAGGCGATGGCGGTGACCGTGGAGAACCTGACGGCCGAACTCCAGCAGGCGAGCACCTATCTCGACCGCAGCCGCTCGCGGGGCGCCCTGGAAGGCGGGCTCGCATGAGACGTTCCCTCCTCGCGTGGACGGCTCTCGCCCTCCTGCTGACCGCCTGCTCGGCACAGAGCGACGCCAAGGACCCCGACGCGCCCGAGCCGGGCACCCTGCGGATCCTCGCCTCCAGCGAGCTGAGCGACATGGCACCGGTGCTCGAGCAGGTCCGCAAGGACACCGGCGTCAAGGTCCGGCCGACCTACATGGGCACCCTGGACGCCGTGAACCTGCTCGCGAAGGGCGGCACCGACGGGAAGTACGACGCCCTGTGGCTGTCCTCCGACGACTATCTGCGGCTGCGCCCCGACGCGGCGAAGAAGGTCGTCTCGGAGACGCCGATCATGTCGAGCCCGGTGGCCCTCGGCGTGCGGGCCGGCACGCTCGCCACCCTCGGCTGGCAGGCCGACGAGGTCACCTGGACGCAGATCGAGCAGGCGGTCCAGGACGGGAAACTCACCTACGGCATGACCGACCCGGCCCGCTCCAACTCCGGCTTCGCCACGCTGATCTCGGTCGCCTCGGCGCTCTCGGGAGCCCAGTCGGCGCTCACCGACGCGGACGTGACCAAGGCGACCCCGAGGCTGAAGGAGTTCTTCGAGGGGCAGCGGTTGACCTCGGGATCGTCGGGCTGGCTGGCGAGCGCGTACACCCGGCGCGGTGACGTCGACGCGCTGCTCAACTACGAGTCCGTGCTGAAGGGCATCCCGGGGCTGACCGTGATCCGCCCCACGGACGGTGTCGTCACCGCCGACTACCCGCTCTCTTCCCTCGCCGCGACCGACGCGACGACCCGCGCGAACGTCAAGCGGGTCACCGACGCCCTGCGCACGGAGGCCGTCCAGCGGCTCATCACCACCCGGACGCACCGCCGCCCGGTCGTCGCCTCCGTACCGCCCGCGGCCGGCCTGGACACCACCCGCCGGCGCGAACTGCCCTTCCCGGGCAGCCGCTCCGTCGCCGACGGGCTGCTCGACGCCTACGAGAACGAGCTGCGGCGCCCGTCGCGGACCGTGTACGTCCTCGACACCTCCGGCTCGATGGAGGGCGATCGGCTGAGCCGTCTGAAGGACGCCCTCGCCGACCTCACCGGTGACTTCCGCGACCGCGAGGAGGTGACGCTGATGCCGTTCGGGTCGGACGTGAAGAGCGTCGCCACGCATGTCGTCAGCCCTGCCGACCCGCAGACCGGACTGGCCGCGATCCGCGAGGACACCGAGGAGCTCACGGCCGACGGCGAGACCGCGATCTACACCTCGCTGGAGAAGGCCTACGATCACCTGGGCACCGACCGGGACGCCTTCACCTCCATCGTGCTGATGACGGACGGCGAGAACACCAAGGGCGACGACGCCGACGACTTCGACGCCTTCTACCGGGACGACCTCACCCCGGCCGGAAAGCAGATCCCCGTCTTCACCGTTCTCTTCGGCGACTCCGACCGCTCGGAACTGGAGCACATCGCCGAGCTGACCGGCGGCCGGCTCTTCGACGCGCAGCAGGGCTCGCTGGACGGCGCCTTCGAGGAGATCCGTGGCTACCAGTAGGTTCGTCGGGTACCTGGAGTCCCGCAAGAACATCGCGGGCAGCGCGGCCGGACTGGCCGGACTGGTGCTGACCTTCACGGGGGCGGCGGGCGCGTACTGGCCCGTCGTGGTGGTCGGTCTTTACGGCGCGGGCGCGCTGATCGCCCCGCCGGAGCGGCCGCCGCTGCCCGCCTTCCCGGACCCGTCGGCCCAGCTGGACGCGTTGCGCGACGACTTCGAGCGGCTCGGCGGGTATCTCGCGGAGATCGAGCTGCCCCCGGCCGCCGCCGGACGCCTCACCGAACTCACCGGCCTGCTGGCCGCGCTGCTGGATCCCGGCTGGGTCGCCGAGGTCCTCGCGCAGGACCCGGAGGGCGTCCACACGCTCTCCCGGACCGTGCGGCAGGATCTGCCCGAGGCCGTCGACAGCTTCGTACGGACGCGCTGGTGGACGCGGATGACCCCCGGACAGGAACCACCGGAACGGCACCTGGAACGCCAGCTGTCCCTTCTCCAGGACGAGGCGGAGCGGCTGGCGGCGGGGCTGCGGGAGACCGAGGCGCGGCGGCAGGAGACGCACACGCGGTATCTGGAGGACCGGGGCCAGTAGGCGAAGGCCTGCCGCCGTCTCCTCGTCGGGGCGGACGGGGAGACGACGACAGGCCCATGGCCGCGTACGCCGTTGTACGCGGCTCGCCGCATCGCACCGCGGCCGGCCGTGACGATCACTGGTCAGGGCAATCCCGTGCCGGCCGCGGAGTCTTTCGGGGTGGGCCTCAGCCCAGGCGCTGCACCAGCGCGCGGTACTCGTCCCACAGTTCCTTCGGGGTGTGGTCGCCGAAGGTGTTGAGGTGCTCGGGGACCAGGGCGGCCTCCTCGCGCCAGACCTCCTTGTCCACGGTGAGGAGGAACTCCAGGTCGGAGTCGGCCAGTTCGAGGCCCTTGGTGTCGAGGGCGTCCTTGGTCGGCAGGATGCCGATCGGGGTCTCGACGCCCTCGGCCTTGCCGTCGAGGCGCTCCACGATCCACTTCAGCACGCGGCTGTTCTCGCCGAAGCCGGGCCAGACGAACTTGCCCGCCTCGTTCTTGCGGAACCAGTTGACGTAGTAGATCTTCGGGAGCTTCGCCTGGTCCTTGCCCTTGGCGACGTCGACCCAGTGGCCCATGTAGTCGCCCATGTTGTAGCCGCAGAACGGCAGCATGGCGAAGGGGTCGCGGCGCAGCTCGCCGACCTTGCCCTCGGCGGCGGCGGTCTTCTCGGAGGCCACGTTGGCGCCGAGGAAGACGCCGTGGTTCCAGTCGAAGGACTCCGTCACCAGCGGGACCGCGGAGGCGCGCCGGCCGCCGAAGAGGATCGCCGAGATCGGCACGCCCCTGGGGTCCTCCCACTCGGGCGCGATGATCGGGCACTGCGCGGCGGGGACGGTGAAGCGGGCGTTGGGGTGGGCGGCGGGGACGCCGGAGTCCGGCGTCCAGTCGTTGCCCTTCCAGTCGGTGAGGTGGGCGGGAGTCTCCTCCGTCATGCCCTCCCACCAGATGTCGTTGTCGTCGGTGAGGGCGACGTTGGTGAAGACCGAGTTGCCCCAGAGCGTCTTCATCGCGTTGGCGTTGGTGTGCTCACCGGTGCCGGGCGCCACGCCGAAGAAGCCGGCCTCGGGGTTGATGGCGTACAGGCGGCCGTCCTCGCCGAACCGCATCCAGGCGATGTCGTCGCCGATGGTCTCGACGGTCCAGCCGGAGACGGTGGGTTCCAGCATGGCGAGGTTGGTCTTGCCGCAGGCGCTCGGGAAAGCGGCGGCGACGTACTTGGACTCGCCCTGCGGCGGGGTCAGTTTGAGGATCAGCATGTGCTCGGCGAGCCAGCCCTCGTCGCGGGCCATGACGGACGCGATGCGCAGGGCGTAGCACTTCTTGCCGAGCAGGGCGTTGCCGCCGTAGCCGGAGCCGTAGGACCAGATCTCGCGGCTCTCGGGGAAGTGCGAGATGTACTTGGTCTGGTTGCAGGGCCACGGGACGTCCGCCTCGCCCTCGGCCAGCGGTGCTCCGAGCGTGTGCACGGCACGTACGAAGAAGCCGTCGGTGCCGAGTTCGTCCAGCACCGGCTGTCCCATGCGGGTCATGGTGCGCATGGACACGGCGACGTAGGCGGAGTCGGTGATCTCGACGCCTATCGCGGAGAGGTCGGAGCCCAGCGGGCCCATGCAGAAGGGGACGACGTACATCGTGCGGCCGCGCATGGAGCCGCGGAACAGCCCGTTCTCCCCCGAGAAGATCTCCCGCATCTCGGCGGGCGCCTTCCAGTGGTTGGTCGGGCCGGCGTCCTTCTCCTGCTCGGAACAGATGAAGGTGCGGTCCTCGACGCGGGCGACGTCGGTGGGGTCGGAGGCTGCGTAGTAGGAGTTCGGGCGCTGAACCGGGTCGAGCCTCTTGAAGGTGCCCTTCTCGACGAGCTCGTCGCACAGTCGCTCGTACTCGGCCTCGGATCCGTCACACCAGACCACGTTGTCCGGCTGCGTCAGTTCGGCGATCTCGTTCACCCAGGAGACGAGTTCCTGGTGGTCGGTGGGGATGACGGGGGGAGCCGCGATGTCGCGCGCCACGATTGCTCCTAAATGAGGGATTTTTTGTTTGGAGGCCCCGTGGGGGCTGCGACCCGGATGCTTCGGATGGTGACCTTGGCGCTCATCCGGTGTCGACCGCACTCATTTGATCATCCGATGCTACCGCCCATATGTCCAGAGGGCCTCACAGGTGAGCGGAGTGAGGATGGCCACGTGTAGAGGCGATGTTTTGCGTCCACATGGCGTTCAGCCGACAGCCTTTTGACTTGACCCCCGTGAGATGATGGCCACTCTTCGCCCTTCGGCGCGCCGGCCTGATCCGCAACCTACGGTTCCGTAGGTACGATTCGGCGCATGACTGCGCCCGTCCCCGACGCTCCAACGGACACGCCGGCCGCCGGCCGTGGTCCCGTAGCGCTCTCCCTGCCGCATCCGGTCAAGCCCAAGCTCCGCGGCTGGCTGCATCTCGGCATGTTTCCGGCCGCCCTCATCTCGGGCCTCGTGCTCACCGCCCTCGCCGACTCCACCCGCGGCCGCATCGCCTGCGGCATCTACGCCCTCACCGCGTGCCTGCTGTTCGGCGTGAGCGCGCTCTACCACCGGGGCGAATGGAACGCGCGCATGGACGGCATCCTGCGCAGGCTCGACCACGCGAACATCTTCCTGATCATCGCGGGCACCTACACACCGCTCACCCTGCTGCTCCTGCCGGAGTCGAAGGGGCAGTGGCTGCTGTGGAGCATCTGGGCCGCGGCGGTCGCCGGCATCGCCTTCCGGGTCTTCTGGGTCGGCGCCCCGCGCTGGCTCTACACCCCCTGCTACATCGCGATGGGCTGGGCTGCCGTCTTCTTCCTGCCGGACTTCATGCGGGCGGGCGGCATCGCCGTCATGGTCCTGGTGATCGTCGGCGGGCTCCTCTACAGCGCCGGCGGCGTCATCTACGGCATCAAGCGCCCCAACCCGTCACCGCGCTGGTTCGGCTTCCACGAGGTCTTCCACTCGCTGACCCTCGCCGCGTTCGTCGTGCACTACGTCGGCATCTCCCTGGTGGCATACCAGCACGGATAACGTCACTTTTCCGCCTTCTTCGGGCCACGGCTTCCCAGCCGTGGCCCCTTTTCGTGCGCCGGGAGGCTACAGCGATTGACACACACCATCTTTTGAGAGCTACTCTCATTTCATGGCTACTGTCACTGACTCTGCTGCGGTGGGGCCCGACCCACGCCGCTGGTGGGCCCTGGGGGCCCTGGTCGCGAGCATGCTCACCCTCGGCTTCGACATGACGATCCTCAATGTGGCGCTCCCGACGATGGCGGAGCAGCTCGGTGCCGGCACCGGGCAGCAGCAGTGGATGGCGGACGCGTACGTCGTCGTCTTCGCGGCCCTGATGCTCCCGGCCGGCCTGTTGGGCGACCGCTTCGGCCGGCGGAACATGCTGATCACCGGGCTGGGGATCTTCCTTCTCGGCTCACTGGTCGGCACCCTGGCCGGGGACGTGAACGCGGTGATCGCCGCCCGCGCCGTGATGGGCGTCGGGGCCGCGCTGGTCACGCCGCTCGCGTTGTCGGTGCTGCCCTCGCTGTTCGCGCCCGAAGAGCGCACCAAGGCCGTCGGCATCGTCTCGGCGGGCTCGACGCTGGGCCTGCCGCTCGGGCCGATCATCGGCGGCTGGCTGCTCAACCACTTCTGGTGGGGCTCGGTCTTCCTGATCAACATCCCGATGGCCGCGATCGGCATCGCCGCCTGCGTCTTCCTGCTGCCCGAGACCCGCGACCCGGCCTCCCCCAAGGTCGACACCGTCTCCACCGCGCTCACCGCGGCCGGGCTCGGCGCGCTCATCTACGCGATCATCGAGGCGCCCACCCGGGGCTGGGGCGACCCGCTGGTCCTCGCGATGGACGCCACGGCCGTCGTACTGATCACCGCGCTGGTACTGCGCGAGCGCCGGGTCGTGCGGCCCATGCTCGACATGGGGCTGCTGGCCCACCGCGGGTTCCTGTTCAACACGCTCGCGGCGACCCTCCTCATGTTCGTGCTGTCCGGCCTGCTGTTCGTCCTGCCGCAGTACCTCCAGGCCGTCCTCGGCAACGACGCCCTCGGCACCGGTGTGCGGCTGCTGCCGATGATGGGCGGTCTGATCGTCGCCTCGCGGGCCGCGCAGCCCGTCGTGGTCCGGTTCGGGGCGCGGGCGGTGGTGAGCGCGGGCCTGGTGGTGCTGGCCTTCGCCATGCTGCTGGGCAGCCGGACGACGGTCGACTCCGGGTACGGCTTCACCGCGCTCTGGCTGTCGATCGTCGGGTTCGGCTTCGGCTTCTCGATCGTGCCCGCGATGGCCGGCGCCCTGGGCACCCTGCCCACCGACCGCGCCGGCAGCGGCTCCGGCCTGCTGATGACCCTGCGCCAGGTCGGCGCCGCCATCGGCATCGCCCTGCTCGGCAGCCTGCTCGCGAGCACCTTCCGCGACCGCCTCGACGTCACCGGTCTGCCCGCCGGGGCCGCCGACACCGCCGGGGACTCGGTGGTCGCGGCCCATGTGATCGCCGAGAAGGCGAACCTGACCGATCTCGCCGCCTCCGCGAACTCCGCCTACGTCCACGGCATGAGCCTGGTGCTGCTGGTGTGCGGCATCGCCGCCCTGGCCTCCGCGCTGCTGGCGGCCGCGTTCCTGCCGGGAACCGCACAGGTCGAGGAGATCGACGTCGTGGAGTCCGCAGCCGAGGAGGCCGGTCCCGACTTCGTCGCCCCCACGGCCGATGCCCGACAATGAGCGCATGACGGCCGCACGCATCAGTTCTCCCGCCGACCACCCCCAGCCGGGTCTCCGGGAGCGCAAGAAGATCAAGACCCGCGAGGCGATCCGCACCGCCACCTACGCACTGGTCAAGGAACAGGGGTACGACGCCACGACGATCGACCAGATCGCCGAGCGCGCCGAGGTGTCGCCGTCGACCGTTTTCCGCTACTTCCCGACCAAGGAGGACATCGTCCTCACCGATGAGCAGGACCCGATCCTGCTGGCGCTGCTGCGCTCCCGGCCCGCCCGCGAGGCGGTGGCGGACACCATGCGGTACGTGATGCGGGAAGGTGCCCGCATGGGCTTCGACGAGGACCCGGAAGCGGCCCGGCTGCGCACCCAGCTGATGGTCCAGGTCCCGGCGGTGCGCTCGCGGATGATGGAGAGCATGTCGGTCCTCGGCCGCATGCTCTGCGTCGCGATCGGCGAGCGCTCCGGCCGCGACCCCGACAGCCTGGAGGTCCGCGTCTACACGATGTCCCTGCTCGGCGGCCTGATGGAGACGGCCCTGTACTGGGGCGAGCGCGACCACGAGGACGACTTCGCCGCCCTCCTCGACCGCACCCTGGACGTCCTGGAAAACGGCCTGAGCATGGAAAACCGCTGAGCCCCCGCCCCTCCCCCGTGCCATCCTGACCAGGTGAACGCATTCGAGATCCGCGTCGAAGTCGCCCCGGAGCTTGCCCTGTTCGTCCCGCAGGCGCGGCGCGCTGGAGCCACCGCGCTCGGCGTCGACGGCGTCTCCACCCTCGGCCATGTCGTCGAGTCGCTCGGGGTGCCCCTCACGGAGGTCGGCACCCTGCTCGTCGACGGCCGTGCGGTACCGGTCTCGCACATCCCGGCCGCCGGCGAGTCGGTGACCGTCCGCCCGGTGGCCCGCCCCCAGCGGATCCCGGGAGCGCCGCTGCGCTTCCTGCTCGACGTCCACCTCGGCACCCTGGCCCGCCGGATGCGTCTGCTCGGCGTGGACACGGCGTACGAGTCGACCGACATCGGCGACCCGGCGCTCGCCGCCCGCTCGGCGGCCGAACAGCGCGTCATGCTCAGCCGGGACCGGGGCCTGCTGCGGCGGCGCGAGCTGTGGGCGGGCGCGTACGTCTACAGCACCGACCCCGAGGAGCAGCTCCGCGACGTCCTCGACCGGTTCGCGCCCGAACTGCTTCCCTGGACGCGGTGCACCGCCTGCAACGGCCTGCTGCGCAAGGCCACCAAGGAGGAGGTCGCCGACCAGCTGCGCCACGGCACGCGGCAGTCGTACGACGTGTTCGCGCAGTGCCTGTCCTGCGGGCGCGCGTACTGGAAGGGCGCGCACCACGAGCAGCTGGTGGCCATCGTGGAGCGCGCCCTGGCGGAGTTCGCCGGCTAGCCCTTGCGCAGATCACCCTTTCCGCAGGCGAGGCCGTCCCGGTCGGGGTCGAGCCCCAGTGGGTCGTCCTTGCCGTTGACCTTCAGTCGGCCGTAGTCGTTGGCCTTGAGCCAGGAGCAGCGGGCGGCCGTCGTCTTCTTCACCGTCGCCGGGAACGCCGTCGGCACGCACACGTTGATCGAGCCGTAGTGCCGGTCGCAGCCGGAGACGGTCGGGCCGACCGCTTGCGAGGTCCTCTTCCTGCCGGGGCCGGTGACCTTGCCGGTCAGGTCGTCGGCGAAGGAGTGCACGTGCGGTGCGGCCTCGGTGCCCGAGGACACCGAGAACGTCGACGCGGAGTCCGCGCTCAGTCCGGCCGGGCCCTGGAGGTGCACCCACTTCGCCACCGACGGCACCCCGTTCGCGTCCACCGCGAAGAGCATGTACCAGCCGGGCGGCGCCAGGTTCGGGTTGCTCGTCACGTTGAGGTCGACGTTGTTGCCGTCTACCGACAGCGGGAGGTCCACGAAGCGCTGGTTCGGGTCGGAGGAGTGGGTCACCGCCGCCGGGCGGATCAGCTCCGCCTTGGCGATGGGCCGGTCCACCGTGATGCGCTGGGTGTCGCCGTACGTCCACTCCGTGTCGATGACCGACGTGATCGCCGGCCGGGTGCCCTTGAGCAGATAGGGCGGGGTGTAGATCGACACGTTGTGGTTCCAGGTGCCGTTGCCCGGGTTGTCGCCGGTCGACATCACCCGGCCGTCGGGCAGCAGGAACGAGGACGAGTGGTAGCCGCGGGCCTGCGGGTCGGCGGCGACGGGATCGAAGGTGTTCGTGCCGGGGTCGTAGAGCGACGACTCGAAGACCGGGTCGGCCCGGTTGTGCAGCGCGCCGCCCGTCTCCAGCACCTTGCCGTCGGGGAGCAGCACCGCGGAGACGTACATCTTCCCCTGGTTGCCGGTCTCGGCGACCGGCCCGTTGCCGAGGTCGACGGTGCCCTGCGGGAGCGGCGGTCCGGCGACGTACGACGGGTTCGCGGCCTTCAGGTCGATGATGTCGGTGAGCCGGTTGCCGTCCGGGTTGGAGTCGATGTTGCCGCCGCCGAGGGTGAGGACCCGCTGGTCCTGCGCCGGGGGCAGCAGGACGCTCGCCGACTGGTCGCGCTGGTCCTTGTTCTGAAGGCCGGGGATCTGGGTGACCGTGTTGGCGTCGTAGTCGTAGATCGCCGAGCCCGTGCCCGGGATGTTGTTGCCGAAGACATGGCTGCCCGAGTAGAAGAGGCGGCCGTCCTGCATCAGGATCATCGACGGGTACAGACCCCAGTACGACCAGGTCTGGTTGACCTTCCACAGCGGCTGCCACTGCTGTTCGGCCTGCGAGAACAGCTCGGCCGTCACCGATCCGGTCGAGTCCTCGCGCAGCCCGCCGAAGGACAGCACGTCACCGTTGCCCATGACCGTGGCCGACGGGTACCAGTGGCCGTCGTTCATGTCGTTGGTCCTGCTGTACGTCTCGGTGACGGGATCGAAGATGTACGAGTCCTTGAAGCCCTCGTAGCCGTGCCCGCCGACCACCGGGTAGGCCTTGTTGCCGCTCATCACGAGGACGCGCCCGTCCTGGAGCTGCACGTGCCCGGAGCAGAACATGTCCTTCGGCGTGGGGACGACCTTGTAGCTGCCGTTCGCCGGGTCGTACACCGCCGACGTGAACGTGCCCGCGTTGAACTGCTCCTCGCTGTTGCCGGAGCCGGCGATCAGCAGCACCTTGCCGTTGTTGAGGACGACGGAGTGCATGGAGCGGACCGGGTTCTGGGTGGGCAGCACGTCCCATCTGCCGTTGGCGCAACTGTCGGCGGTGCCGGTGCAGGTCGCGGGCGGGAGGACGTCCGGCACCTGCTCCATCGTGTAGTCGTCGGTGGTCACCGAGCCGGTCCCGTAGACGGAGACACCCCAGGTGATGCGGTCGGTGCCGGCCGGCACCGCGGGGGTGCGGACGGTGGCCTCGGTGTAGGCGGACGCCATGTCCAGCGTCTTGAGGTCCGTCCAGTACTGCCAGCCCGCCGTCGTGTCGTGCCGGAAGAGGGTGACGGAGGTGTCGGGGGTCGTCGACTTGTACCAGAGCGACAGGTCGTACTGCTTGCCCGGCGCCACCGCGGGCGCGCACTCCGCCGACTCGGTGATCAGCGCCTTGCGGTCGCCGTCGACCCGGCGGGTCAGCGTCACCTTCATGGCCTTGGCGCCGGTGTGCGCGTCCGAGGTGTGCGCGAAGGCGAAGTCGTTGTCGCCCCACCCCGACTTCTCCCAGCAGTACGGCATGCCGTCCGTACCCGCCGTCTCGAAGCCGGCGTTCTTGATGAGGTTGGCGGCGGACGCGGGCTGCGGGCCTGCCAGCAACAGGCCTCCGGTGAGGCCCGTCACCGCCAGCATCGCGATCCGTCTGCGGCGTCTGTTCACACGGCTCTCCTTGCGGTGCGGCTCTCCCGCGGCCTCCTGCGGGGGAGGTAGACCAGCGCTTCGGTACCGGCGAAGCGCACGACGAACGTCGTCACCAGCGCCAGCGCGGTCGCGGACAGCGCGCCCATCCCGAACCGGTGCACGAACAGCGCGATCAGCGGGATGCGCAGCACCAGGTCGGCGTTGGCGAGCAGCGCGAACCGGCCGGCCCGGTCCCACCAGCGGCGATGGGCCCGGCGGTCGCGGAACAGCAGATGCTCGATGAGGACGAAGTTCCAGGCGACGCCGAGCTGGTTGGCGAGGATCTCGGCCGGCACGTAGTGCAGTCCGGCGACGGTGAGGGCCCACAGCCCCAGCAGGTTGGGCAGGAACCCGGTCGCCCCGATCAGCCCGAAGCCGACCATGCGGGCGACCGGCGACGCGGTGCGCAGTCCGACCAGGTGGCGCAGGAAGCGGAAGCCCTCCCGCGCGCTCGACTTGGACTCGCCGGCGAACCGCTCCTCGAAGACGAACGGGACCTCGCTGACCGCGCGCGGGCGGCTGCGGACGGCGAGTTCGAGGAGGATCTTGTAGCCGAGCGGCTTGAGGACGTCGGCGGTGACCGCGCTGCGCCGGATCGCGAAGAACCCGCTCATCGGGTCGCTGATGCCGTGCAGTCTGCGCGGGAACAGGGACTTCGTGAGCCAGGTGGCCCCGCGGGAGACGGCCACCCGGTAGTTGCCCGCGAGCCCGGCGCGGCTGCCGCCCTTGATGTACCGGGAGGCGACGACGAGCCCGGCGTTCGACCGCTCCCCGGTGGCCACCAACTCCGGTACCAGGGACGGGGGATGCTGGCAATCGCCGTCCATGACGACGATCCAGTCCGACCCGGCCGTCTTCATCCCCTCGACGACCGCGCCCCCGAGTCCGCCGACCGGTTCCTCCCGGTGCAGCACGGTCACCGGGAACGGGCAGTCGCGTGCCGCGTCCCGGATGACCTCGGGGGTGTCGTCGGTGGAGTCGTCCACGAAGACGACCTCGCAGGGCAGCCGGGACGGCACCGACTCGGTGATCCGGTGCAGCAGCTGACGGATGTTCGCCGACTCGTTGAAGGTCGGCACGACGATGGTGACCGCGCCGGGCTCGGCGAGTTCGGCGGCGCTCAGATCGGGGACGGGGGCGCTGTACTCGGTGTAGTCGTGGCTCATCGGACGCCTCCGGAGTCGGTCTGGATCCGCCGGATCTCGATCCGGTCCTCACCGGAGCCGAAGGTGGCCACCGGCGTCGAGTGTTCGAGGGCCGCCCCGACCTGCGGCAGGTCGCTCGCGTCCCGCCGGACGGTCGGCGAGGCGACGACGTAGTCGATGTCCCGCCAGCCGTTCGGCAGGGTCTTGGTGACGGCCGGGTCGAGGTCGGCCTTGTAGAACCAGATGGCCCCGAGTCCCGGCCGGTAGCCGGCGTGCACCAGGTCCAGCCAGAGCGCGTCGTCGACCAGGACACGGGTGTCGGCCGGGTTCTCGACCTCCGTGGCCAGCCATGCGGAGGCGGCCCGGTAGGGGGCGTTGGCGTCGGCGGTGACGGCGGTGCGGTCGCCGTCGTACCAGCGCGGGACGACGTACGCCCCCGCCGCCAGGGCCAGGACGGCCGCGAGGGCGTAGCGGCCGCCGGTCCGCCACCGCGCCTCGTCCGGTCCACGTCGTCTGCGCAGGACGGCGTGGGCGACGCTCGCCGTGCCGCCGGCGAGGACGAGCGCGAGGAACGGCAGCGCCTGGATGACGTACATCGCGGGCAGGTAGCCGCTGGGCCGCATCGCGACCACCGCGAGGATCGCCACCGCAAGCGACGGTCCGGCGAGGGCGCGGGCGGTGACCGACCAGCGCCAGGTGAGCAGGAGCAGCAGCGCGCCCGCGAGGCCGCCGAGGATCAGCACGCGGTCGTAGTAGAGCCACGACCGGAGCACGCCGTAGGACCCCGAGCCCTGGTCGAGGATGAAGCCCGACCCCGGTCTGGTCATCTGGTAGGCGATGCCGTCCCAGAGGGAGACATGGCCGCTGCCCGGCAGCAACTCGCCCTTGAGCAGGGCGAAGAGGGGATACGCGAGACCGATCAGCACACAGGCGGTGACCGCGCCGGTGAGGGCGAACTTACGGGTGTCGCGGTGGCTGTGCCGCCACATGGTGACGAAGACCGCCGGGAGGACGAAGAGCATCGTCTCCTTGGTGAGCACGGCCGTCGCGGCGGCGATGCCCGCCCCGAAGTGGTGCCAGAGGTGGCGGCTCGGCGAGGCGGCCAGGGTGAACGCGAGCAGGGTCCACATCACCGCCAGGTTGTCGAGGAAGATCTCCCGCTGGAGGACGACCGAGAGCGGGGAGAGCCCGAACAGGACCATGCCGAGCCCGGCCGCCCATCGGGGCAGCGACAGCCGCCGCCCGAGGACGTAGACGAGGACGGCGCCGGCCGCGCTGATGACGAGCATCGTGGCCCGCATCGCGCCGACGGTCATCGAGTCGGGGCTGATCAGCTTGGGGATCCAGGTCAGCAGGGCGAGCTGGATCCAGCCGAGGGGCGGGTGGTCGTACCAGTAGGTGTAGTGGGCGAGGCCCTTGCCCTCCTGGACGGCCCAGGCCTGGGCGAGGTAGGTGCCCTCGTCGTCGCTGAGGGTCGGGTAGTCGGCGATGTTCCAGCCCTGCACGACGAGGATCGCCACCAGGAGCGCGCCGCACAGGATCAGGTCGGGACGGGACCGGCGCAGCCGCTTCGGCAAGGCCGTTCGGCCGGTCGAACGTGGATCAGGCACAGGCCGGCGCTGCGCGGGGACCGTGCCGGTGGTCACCGCGGGAAGGGTGGAGGTCACGCAGGAACGTCCTCTCGGATCGCTGCGGGATCGGAAGCGGGTCCGGCCACGGGATCGGAAGCGGGCCCGGTCGCAGGTCCGCTCGCGGGTCCAGGGGTGGCCGCGGTCAGATGCGCGCCGACATGTGAGGTCAACTCCCAGTCGTTGCGGCCGCGTTGTTCACGCCAGACGGCGCGCATCGCGGCTCCCGCGAGGAGGACCTGGTAGAAGGGGCCGCCCACGACGAGTTTGAGGTAGTGGACGAGGCGGACGCGCAGGCCGTACTGCTTGCCGAAGTCGTGCAGGCCGACGAGCTCGAAGACGAAGGTGACGAGTGCCGTCACGGCCGGCAGGAAGGTGACGAAGGCGATCCCGACGGGCACGTCGAGGAAGAGCGCGATCGCCACGTTGAGCGGGATGATCACCCCGGAGAACGCCTGAAGGAAGGGCGTCATGAGGGTGTAGCGGGCCAGCAACCGCTGCCCGAACCCGGGGAGTTGCTTCCAGTCCTTCTTCCGGTAGACCTGGAGGAAGCCCTGGTTCCAGCGGGTGCGCTGCTTGAGCAGGGACATGAGCGAGCCCGGGGTCTCCTCCCGGGTCACCATGTCGGAGTCGTAGGCGACGACGACCTTCTTGCCGACGCTGGAGAGGCGGACACCGAGATCGCAGTCCTCGGCCAGGCAGTCGGGGTCCCAGCCGCCGGCTTCCCTGAGGGTGTGCGTCCGCACGAAGACGGTGTTGCCACCCAGCGGGATGAATCCTTTCTGCGCATGCAGATGGAGCCGGGAGCGGAACCAGAAGAAGTACTCCAGGCAGTTGCGCAGGCTGTACCAGCTGGAGTGGAAGTTGATGAGCTGCACCCCGCCCTGCACGACGTCGGCCCCCGTGGTGCGGAAGGCGTGGTCGACATGGGCGAGCAGCTCGGGATGGACCTGGTCCTCGGCGTCGAAGACTCCGACGACATCGCCGCGGCAGTGCGGCAGCGCCGTGTTCATGGCCTTCGGCTTGTTCTTCTTCTCGTGGGTGTCGACGACGACACGGACGCGCGGGTCGCGTTCGGCGGCACTCTCGGCCACCGCCGTGGTCTCGGGGTCGTCGTGACCCACGATGACGATGATCTCGAAGTCGGTGTGGCTGGACTCCAGCAGCCGCTGGATGGTGTGGTCCAGCACGGCTTGTTCGTGCCGTGCCGGAAGCAGCAGCGAGAAGGAGACGTGTTCGTCGCCGTCCGGACTGCTGAACCGGGTGGAAGCAAGCACTTCGGGCGTACGCCACGCGTGCATCTGCCACCACAGGGTGAACGCCGCCATCCAGAACAAGGCCAGTGAGACGGCAGCGATGAAGACAGACGTGAGCAAGCAGATCCCCCCAGATCCCAGAGCCCCCTGTCGCGACGGCGTGTCACATCCGTCGCGTCACTGTGGAGAGACTAGGGGGACTCTGTGAAGTCCGGGAACTCTTCCGATAAATAGATTGTTTCGGAACTCTGTCGCTCGTAACCCGACTTATCCGAACAGGTGCTCAGCTTTTCCCTGCGGATCGACGGTGTTTTGATGTTGATTCTTGGTGTCTCAGCCGCTCACCACGGTGGTCAACGCCGTGCGCAGTCGCTCCGGGTCGGTGGTCGGCGCGTCACACGTGAAGTTACGGCAGACGTACGCCGTCGGTTCACCGTTGCTCAGCGGCCGGTCGGCGAGCAACGGGAACTCGTCACTCCCCGTGGTACCGAACGCGACGACGGCCCCCGGGGCGGTGCCCAGAAGTGCCGTACGGTGCAACGCCGCTGAGGCCGGGTCAGCCGTGCCGGGCACGACCACGGCGACCTCGCGCGGCCCGTCGAGCAGCGCCTCGGCGGCGGCGAGCCCCCATCCGATGAACCGGGGCACCCGCGGCCCGAGCGCCTTCACGACGCCCAACGCCCGCTCCGCGGCGGTGCGGTGGGGCTCCGAACCGGTATGGGCGGCGTAGCTCAGCAGCGCGCCGGCGGCGGCGGTCCAGCCGGAGGGCACCGCGTTGTCGGTCGGATCCTGCGGACGCCGGATGAGCCGCTCGGCGTCGGCCGCGGTGTCGTACAGCGCACCCGACTCGGGGTCGACGAACCGGACGAGGACGTGATCGAGCAGGAATCCGGCGAACTCCAGCCAGACGCCCTCCCCGGTGACGGAGGCGAGGGCAAGGAACCCCTCGGCCACGTCGGCGTAGTCCTCGAGGACCCCCGCGTTGGCCCCGGCCTGTCCGTCCTTGCTGGTACGGGCGATGCGGGCCTGCTCGTCGAGATGCAGCCGGACGAGGAGATCGGCGGCCCCGACCGCGGCCTCGACGAGATCCGGCCGGTCGAAGTAGGCGCCGGTCTCGGCGAGCGCGGCGATGGCGAGCCCGTTCCAGGCGGCGACGACCTTGTCGTCCCGGCCCGGGGCGGGCCGTCCGCCGCGCTCGCGCAGCAGCCGCTCCTTGATGCCGGCGATCCTCTCGGCGTCGAAGACCTCGTCCTGCTGCGGGAGTTGGAGGACGGAGGAGCCGTGCTCGAAGGTGCCCTCTTCGGTGACGCCGAAGTAGCGGGCGGCGAGCTCGGCGTCCTGCGGCCCGAGCACCTCGGTGAGCTGCTCGGGCGTCCAGACGTAGTACACGCCCTCGACGTGCTTCCCGCTCCCGTCGTCGCTGTCGGCGTCGAGCGCGGAGGCGAACCCGCCCTGCTCGGTGCGGAGTTCGCGCACCATGAAGTCGGCCGTGTCGAGGGCGACCCGCCGGGCCAGCTCCGAGCCGGTGGCCCGCCAGAGGTGGGCGTAGACCCGGCACAGCAGGGCGTTGTCGTACAGCATCTTCTCGAAGTGCGGCACGATCCAGTCACGGTCGACGGAGTACCGGGCGAACCCGCCGCCGAGCTGGTCGTAGATCCCGCCCCTGGCCATCCGTTCGCAGGTGTCCCGGGCCATCTGGAGGGCGCCCTCGGCGCCGGTCCGCGCGTGGTGGCGCAGCAGGAACTCGATCACCATCGACGGCGGGAACTTCGGCGCGCCGGCGAACCCGCCCCGCTGCGGGTCGTACTCCCGGGTCAGCCCCAGCAGCGCCTGCGACAGCTCCTGCTCTTGGGGGGCCATGCCGTCCCCGTAGGAGATCTCCCGCCCCGCCAGATCCCGGACGATCTTCCCGGCGACCTCCGCCACCTCGTCCCGCCGCTCGGTCCAGGCCTGCCGCACCCCCTCCAGCACCTGCCGGAAAGAGGGCATGCCCTGCCGGGGCGCGGGCGGGAAGTACGTCCCGAAGTAGAAGGGCTCGGCGTCGGGCGTCAGGAACACGGTCATGGGCCAGCCGCCCTGGCCGGTGGCCGCCTGCACGGCCTCCATGTAGACGGCGTCCACGTCGGGACGCTCTTCCCGGTCGACCTTCACGCTGACGAAGTGCTCGTTGAGGTGGTCGGCGGTCTCCTGGTCCTCGAACGACTCGTGCGCCATCACATGGCACCAGTGGCAGCTCGAATATCCGACACTCAGCAGCACCGGCACGCCCCGCCTGCGCGCCTCCTCGAAGGCCTCCGCCGACCAGGGCCACCAGTCGACGGGGTTGTCGGCGTGCTGGAGGAGGTACGGGGACGTCTCATGGGCCAGTCGGTTCGGCATGGGGTCCATCCTGCCGCAGTACCCCGCCCGTCAGACGTCAGGCGCCCCCGGCCGGTCACCGCTCCGGCGACCCGAGGCCCTTCGCCCCCTCGCGTCGCGGAGCCGCCCGCCGCACACTTGACCAAGGAAAGCTGTGACCTCCGGAGGGGGACGGGACATGCGGGACGGCCATAGGGCGGAAGCCGAGCGGTTGTTGGCGCGGGCCGTGGAGGAGGAAGTACGGCGGTCCGGCGGGCGCAGCGACCGGCAGGTGCTGATGACGCGGGCGCGCGGCGCGCTGGACACCATGGCGCAGACGGCCGCCGAGGAGTACGAGGCGTACGCGCGCGCCCTGGAGGAGACGGAAGCCCGGCAGGTCAGTTTCGGACAGCGGTACGCGCGTGAGGGCGGGCGGACTCCCCTGCTGGTGGCGGGTGTTGCCGCCGTCACGACGGCGGTCGCCGATCTCGCGCTGGGCACCGGGCCGGGCACGGCGCTCGGCGCCGGGGTGGCCGTCGGGGTCGTCGGCGCCGCGGCGACCGTCGTGAAGGTGGCGGGCTCCCATCTGCCGGCCGCGCATCACCGGGCCGGCGAGGCGGGGCAGCCCGGCGGCGCCGAGCAGCTGCGGCTGCAATGGCTCACCGCACTGGAGGTGCGGGGCATCCGGCCGTTCCTGGATCAGCAGCGGATGCTGAGCGCGACGACCGGCCCGAAGAAGGCGCCGGGACCGCAGCTGCGCGGCGCCGACAAGAGCGCGGCGGCACGCGGACGGACCGTGCTGGCCCAGTCGTTCGCCCAACTCCCGGAACCGGCGGGCCCGTTCGCCGGGCGCCGGACGGAACTCGGGCAACTCCGGCAGTGGGTACAGACGGCGCGCGCCAGCACCCAGACCCGGCCGACGGTCGTCGTGCTGCACGGACCCCCCGGCAGCGGCCGCACCGCCCTCGCGGTGCGGGCCGCGCACGATCTGCGCGACCAGTTCCGCGGCGCCTGCGTGGTGGACCTGCGCGGCGCCAGCGCGGAGGAGGCGCCGCTGCCCACCCGGGACGCCCTGCTGCACCTGCTGAACCGGCTCGGCGCACCCCGCGAGCAGCTCCTCTTCCGTGAGCGCTCCTCCGCGGACCAGCAGGTCAAACGGCTCACCGAGCTGTATCAGCAGCATCTGACCGGCCTGCCGGTCACGGTGATCCTGGACGACGCCTCGGACCCCGAACAGGTCCTCGCACTCGTGCCGGAACGTTCCGACAGCCTGGTCCTGGTCACCGCCCGGACCCCGCTGGGGCTCCCGGCCGAACTGTCCGCGTGGGTGCACGAGCTGGCGGTACGGCCCCTGGACGCGGCGGGCGCGGAGGAACTGCTGGGCGCGGCCGCCCAGGACGCCTCGGGCCCCTACGACGCCGAATCCGCCGACCTCATACGGGAGTTGTGCGGCGGGCTGCCGCTGGCGCTGCGCGTCGTGGGCTCCTCGCTGGGCCCGCGCTCACCGCGCGCGCTGGCGGCGGACCTGGGGGTGTACGGCCCGGTGGAGCCGGTCGAGCGCGCCCTGTGGCTGCGCTACACCGACCAGCCGGACGTGACCCGCAGACTGCTGCGCCGGCTGGCCCTGGCCGGACGGGCCTCGCTCGGGACGGCCGCGGCGGCCGCGCTCCTCGCCACGGACCGTGCGGAGGCGACCCGCCATCTCACGGCCCTCGCCGACGCCGGCCTGGTCGACCACGTCCGCGGCGACCGCTACCGCCTGCACGACCTGGTCCGCGCCTTCGCCCTGGCCCGGCTCCTCGACGAGGAGGAGCAGACCGAGCGCTCGGCGGCCCAGGAACGCCTGATCGTCAGCTACGCCGAGCTCGCCGACTCCGTGCTGCGGCTGGTCGACGGCAACATGTCGACCCGCTCGGACCGCTTCACCCCGCACGGCTTCACCTCCCTGGACGAGGCGCTGCGCTGGCTGGACGACGAGTCGAGCTTCATCACGGCGACGCTGCGGCACGCGGAGGGCGTGGACCAGAACGCCGTACTGAGCCTGCTGGGCGCGCTGTGCGACTACTGCCTGCTGCGCGGCGACCTCTACCGGCTCGGCGAGATCAGCGAGCTGGCGCAGTCGGTCGGCCAGGACCTGCTGGTGCGGTCCGTGCAGTGGCGTACGGGTATCGCGGCCCGTCAACTGGGCGAGCTGGACAAGGCCCGTACGACGCTCAGCTCGGTCGTCGACCTCTATCTCCAGGCCCACCACGACTCCGGCGCGGCACGCGCCCTGTGCTCGCTGGGCATCACCCTGCACCACCAGGGCCAGCTGACGGAGGCGGCGGCGAAGCTGCGGGAGGCGATGGACCTCCAGGCCGCGCCCGAGCTGGCCACCGACCGGGCCTGGACGATGCACGCGCTGGCGGCGGTGGAACGGGACAGGGCGCACCTCGCCGAGGCACTCGACCTGCTCACCCGCTCGCTTGTCCTGCACCGCGAGGGCGGCTCCGTGCACGGCGAGGCATGGGCGCACTTCCAGCTGGGCCAGCTCAACCTGCGTCGCGGCGACGTCCCGCGGGCCGAGGCCGATCTGCGCGAGGCCCTCGATCTGTACGGCCGCACCCGCGACGCCCGCGGGGAGGCCTGGGCCCTCACCCAGCTGGCCCGCGCCCGGCTCATCGCCGGGGACCCGGGCCCGGCGGCGGAGGACCTGCGCCGGGCGGCGGCGCGGCACCGGGACAACGAGGACGCGCGGGGTGAGGCCTGGACGATCTACTACCTGGGCCTGGCCCTGGAGGAGACGGGCGACCTGGACCACGCCGTCCGCGAGCTGGAACGCTCCCGCTCCCTCTTCTCCCGCATGCGTGACGTCTACGGCCTGGCCTGTGCCCGTCACCACTCGGCCCGGGTGACCCGCGACCAGCGCGCCGCCCAGACCGGTTCGCTGCGCAACTCGGGCTTCGCCCGGCAGCTCCTGGTCGACGCGCGCGCCGACTTCCAGCGGATCGGCGTCGCCCACGGCGAGGCCTGGACCTGCCTGGAGCTCGCGATCGTCGACGCGGGGAACGCCCGTACGCAGGCGGCGCTGGCCCTGTGCGACGAGGCGGCCGGCCTGTTCGCGTCGTACGGCGACCGGCGCGGCGAGGACTGGGCACGCTTCCTGCGCTGCACCCTGCTGCCGTACGCGGCCCCGGGCGGGGTCGAGGTCGGCACGGCGGTGGCCCAGGAGGAACTGGCCCAGCTGGTCCGCACCCACCACCCACTGCGCGACACCGGACTGAACGAGTGCCTGGAGGCCTACGGCCTGCTGCTGGAACGAGGCATCCGCCTGGAGTCGGGCTGGCAGGCCTGGCGCCTGGGCCTGGTACCCGGCAGGCACGGGCGGGAGGTCATGGGGGTGGCAGTGGGCGACGAGTAGGCGACGCACGCCGGGGCGGGCGCCGGGGTGGGGTGGTTGGCCCGCACCCCCGCGCGCGTCCTTGCCGAGCCGCTCGCTCGTCGGCTCGTCACGCACTCCTGTCGCGCACTCGCCTCACGAGGTCGAGGAGGGCTTCCCCGTCGCGGTCGCCTTCGTCGGGCCGGCGGCGGAGGTCTGCTCCGGGTCGGCCGGCTCCTTGAAGTCGACCTTGCCCATGTGCTTGCTCATGGACTTCATCAGGCCCCACACCGCCACGGCCATCGCCGCGAAGACGATGAAGCCGAGGACGCCGGGGGTGACCTTGTTCTCGTCGACCTCCTTGGCCAGGGGGGCGAGGTGCGTCATTGCCAGGCTCACGCTTGCGCTCATGTCAGGCATTGTCGCGGATGCCCGCAAAGAGGTCGTCCTCGGGGAGGGAGGTATCGACGCGGGACTTCGCCAGCTCGTACTCCTCCGTGGGCCAGACCTCCTTCTGGATCTCCATCGGCACCCGGAACCAGCCGCCGTCGGGGTCGATCTGCGTGGCGTGCGCGATCAGCGCCTTGTCGCGGATCTCGTAGAAGTCGGCGCACGGAACGTGCGTGGTGAGCGTGCGCTCCTTCTGGCCGAACTCGTCCCAGCGCTTGAGCCACTCCCCGTAGGGCGACTCCAGGCCGCGGTCGAGCATCGCGTGGTGCAGCGCCTCGGTGCGGGGACGGTTGAAGCCCTGGTTGTAGTACAGCTTCGACGGCCGGTACACGGGACCGAACTCGGCCTCGGGGTACTTCGCGGCGTCGTCCGCGCCCTCGAACGCCACCATCGAGATCTTGTGGGTCATGATGTGGTCGGGGTGCGGGTAGCCGCCGTTCTCGTCGTAGGTGGTGATCACCTGGGGACGGAAGGAGCGGATCTGCTTCACCAGTTCACCGGCCGCCTTGTCGACGTCCTCCAGGGCGAAGCAGCCGTCGGGCAGCGGCGGCAGCGGGTCGCCCTCGGGCAGGCCCGAGTCGATGAAGCCGAGCCACTCCTGCTTGACGCCGAGGATCTCGCGGGCCTCGTCCATCTCCTTCTTGCGTACCTCGTGGATGTGCTCCTCGATGTACTTGTCGCCCTGAAGCTTGGGATTGAGGATGGAGCCGCGCTCCCCGCCCGTGCAGGTCACCACCAGCACGTCCACCCCCTCGGACACGTACTTCGCCATGGTGGCCGCGCCCTTGCTCGACTCGTCGTCGGGGTGCGCGTGAACGGCCATCAGTCGCAGCTGGTCAGTCAAGACTCAATCCTCGGTAAGTCGGCGCCCGGTGTGAACCGGCGCGATCGCAGGCTTCTATAGTGACCGAATCGGGAGGCGAATAATTCCGTGCCGGGAGGACGATCATGAGTACGGCGAGCACGCGACTCCCCGAGGGCCGCTACGGCCGTTCCTCGGACGAGCGGGCCGACCACAAGCTCAGGATCACCGGCGCCGTGCTGGGCGCGTTCCTGCTCGCCCTGGTCGGCTACTTCGCCTACCACTATGTCGGCCAGAACAAGATCAGCGCCGAGGTGATCACCTTCAAGGCGACCTCGGACGAGGCGGTACAGCTCCACCTGGAGGTCCGCAAGGACTCGGGCGCGAGCGGCTACTGCACGGTGCGCTCACAGGCGGCCAACGGCGCCGAGGTGGGCCGGGCGGACTTCCGCTTCGCCGGTTCGGACACGCGCATCGACAAGACGGTCACGCTGCGTACGACGGCGAAGGGCACGACGGCGGAGCTGCTCGGCTGTCACGCCGACTGACGCGGACCGCCGACTGACGCAGACTGCCGCCGGGTCCGCCGGGCGAGAGGCATCCTCCGCAATACGTACGCGCTGACCTGCGTCGACGTAATTCTGATGGCTTATGTCCTCCCCCTTCGGCCACTGAATTGTTAGGCTCGTGGTTTCGCCCATCACCTGAGGAACATGCTTTTGGTAGGGCGACGCTTTGTATTCCCAGTACCGACGAGGAGCACCTGTGACCCAGACCAGCGAGTCCGTCACCTGGCTGACCCAGGAGGCGTACAACAAGCTCAAGGTCGAGCTTGAGTACCTTACTGGTCCTGCGCGCACGGAGATCGCCGCCAAGATCGCGGCCGCGCGCGAGGAGGGGGACCTGCGTGAGAACGGTGGGTACCACGCGGCCAAGGAGGAGCAGGGCAAGCAGGAGCTCCGTGTGCGCCAGCTGACCCAGCTTCTCGACAACGCCAAGGTCGGCGAGACCCCGGCCTCCGCCGACGGCGCGGTGGCGCCCGGCATGGTCGTGACGATCGCCTTCGACGGTGACGAGGACGACACCATGACGTTCCTGCTCGCCTCGCGCGAGTACGCGAGCTCGGACATCGAGACCTACTCGCCGCAGTCCCCGCTCGGCACCGGCGTGATCGGCCACAAGGTCGGCGAGAACGCCGAGTACGAGCTGCCCAACGGCAAGAAGGCCTCCGTGCGCATTCTCAAGGCCGAGGCCTACAGCGGCTGACCGGTCCCTGTCCGTCGCCCCCGCTGTGACCGGCCCCCGGCGCCCGCGCCGCCGGGGGCTTCGTCATGCCCGGCAGTACTCAGGCCGTCGCCGAGCGATACTTGCGAACCGCCAGCGTCCGGAAGATCACGACGATCAGCACCGAGTAGATCAGCGAGGCCCAGACCGGGTGCTGCATGGGCCAGGCGTCGGACGTCGACTGGCCCGGGTTGGCGAAGAGCACCCGGCAGGCCTGGACGGTGGCACTGAACGGGTTCCACTCGGCGATGTGACGCAGCCAGGGCGTCATGTTGCTGGTGTCCACGAACGCGTTGGAGATGAAGGTCACCGGGAAGAGCCAGATCAGCCCGCCGGAGGTGGCCGCCTCGGGGGTGCGCACGCTCAGGCCGATCAGGGCCCCGATCCAGGTGAAGGCGTAGCCGAGCAGGAGCAGCAGCCCGAAGGCGGCCAGGACCCGGGCGGCGTTGGTGCTGCCGTCGGAGCCGACGCGCCAGCCGACCAGGAGGGCGACCACCGCCAGGACGAGCAGGGTGAGCGCCGTCTGCACGAGGTCGGCGAGGGTGCGGCCGGTGAGCACCGCGCCGCGCGCCATGGGCAGGGACCGGAAGCGGTCGATGAGGCCCTTGTGCATGTCGTCTGCGATGCCCGCGCCTGCTCCTGCGGTGGCGAAGGTGACGGTCTGCGCGAAGATGCCCGCCATCAGGAAGTTCGTGTAGTCGGTGGCGCTCGTGCTGCCGCCGATCTGCATGGACCCGCCGAACACGTAGGTGAACAGCACCACGAACATGATCGGCTGGATGAGCCCGAAAATAACCATCTCCGGGATGCGGGACATCCGGATCAGGTTGCGCTTCGCGATGACCAGGGAGTCGCGGACGGACTGTCCCAGCGGATGGGCGGGCTTGGGCGCCGCGCCGCGTACGGCGTCGGTGACGGCACTCATTTGACGGTCTCCCTCTCGCTCTGTCCGCTCTGACCACTCTGGCCGCGCCGGTCGTTCTGTCGGTTCTCTTCGTCCTCCTCGGCCTTCGTCTCGGCGACGTGTCCCGTCAGGGACAGGAAGACGTCGTCGAGGGTGGGGCGGCGCAGGCCGATGTCGTCGATCTCGATGCCACGGGTGTCGAGCTCACGGATGACCTCGGCGAGGAGCTTGGCACCGCCGGTGACGGGCACGGTGAGCTTGCGGGTGTGCTGCTCGACGGTGGTCTCGCCCTTGCCGAAGCCGGCGAGTACCTCCGCGGCCGTCGCGATGTGCCCGCGGTCGTGCACGACAACCTCCACCCGCTCTCCGCCGGTGCGGGCCTTGAGCTGGTCGGATGTGCCGCGGGCGATCACCCGGCCGTGGTCGACGACCGCGATGTCGTGCGCGAGATGGTCGGCCTCTTCGAGGTACTGCGTGGTGAGCAGCAGCGTCGTGCCGCCGGAGACGAGGCGCTTGATCACCTCCCACAGCATCTGGCGGTTGCGCGGGTCGAGGCCGGTCGTCGGCTCGTCCATGAACATCACGGGCGGTGAGACGACCAGTGCCGCGGCCAGGTCGAGGCGGCGGCGCATGCCTCCGGAGTAGGTCTTGGCGGTGCGGTCGGCGGCTTCCGTGAGGCCGAACTGGTCGAGCAGCTCGGCGGCCCGGGCCTTCGCCGGGCCCGCCTTCATCTGGTAGAGCCGGCCGACCATCTGGAGGTTCTCGCGGCCGGTGAGGTATTCGTCGACCGCCGCGAACTGGCCGGACAGGCCGATGGAGCGGCGGACCTCGTTGGGGTGCTTGAGCACGTCGAGGCCGGCGACCATGGCCCGGCCGCGGTCGGGGCGCAGGAGCGTGGTCAAGCAGCGGACCGTGGTGGTCTTGCCCGCTCCGTTCGGCCCGAGCAGGCCCAGGACCGTGCCCTCCGGGACGTCCAGGTCCACGCCGTCCAGAGCCTTTACGTCGCCGAAGGTCTTCACCAGGCCTTCGGCGTAGATGGCACCTGGCATATCAGTCTCCACGTCATTGAGGATTCTTCGGAAAGCCTAGGTTTGTGCTTTTCGTTCCGCCCGATGAGGGGTGGGGGGAGCGGCGCGAGACACACCGTAACGCGATGTATCGCGTCTCACAATGCTCTTTCTCGAACGAGTGACGAACGGCTCGAAGCCCCTGTCGGCTTCAGTCGATGACGGTGTAGCCGGCGTCGCGCAGGGCTCGGCGGACCTCGGCGCAGTGCTCCGGCCCCTTCGTCTCCAGGTGCAGCTCGACCTCCGCCTCGGTCAGCCCGAGCCGGGGGTCGGTCCGCAGATGGCTCACGTCCAAGACGTTGGCGTCGACCACCGACAACGCCCCCAGAAGTGTGGCAAGGGCGCCCGGCCGGTCCGTCAGCCGCAGGCGTACGGCCAGGTAGCGGCCCTGCGCCGCCATGCCGTGCCGCAGGACGCGCTCCATCAGCACCGGGTCGACGTTGCCGCCGGACAGGACCGCGACGACCGGGCCCTCGAAGGCGCCGGGCGCGCTGAGCAGCGCGGCCACCGGGCTCGCCCCGGCCGGCTCGACGACCAGCTTGGCCCGCTCCAGGCACAGCAGCAGCGCCGCGGCCAGCTCGTCCTCCGTCACCGTGCGCACCTCGTCCACGAGATCGCCGACGATGGAGAACGGTACGTCGCCGGGCCGGCCGACCTTGATGCCGTCGGCCATCGTCGCCGGGGTGCGGATCGACATCGGCCGCCCGGCCGCCAGCGAGGGCGGGTACGCCGCGGCCCCCGCCGCCTGCACCCCGACGATCCGCACGTCCGGCCGCAGCGCCTTCACCGCGACCGCGATGCCCGCCGCCAGCCCGCCGCCGCCGATCCCGACGACGATCGTGCGCACCTCCGGGCACTGCTCCAGGATCTCCAGGCCGACCGTGCCCTGTCCCGCGATGATGTCCGGGTGGTCGAAGGGGTGGATGAACACCGCACCCGTCTCGGCCGCGTACTCCTGCGCCGCGGCCAGCGTCTCGTCGACCACCTGACCGTGCAGGCGCACCTCCGCGCCGTACTCACGGGTGGCGCTGATCTTCGGCAGCGGAGCGCCCTGGGGCATGAACACCGTGGAGCGCACGCCCAGCACCGACGAGGCCAGCGCCACGCCCTGCGCGTGGTTGCCCGCGCTGGCCGCGACGACCCCGGCGGCCCGCTCCTCCGGCAGCAGCCCGGCGATCCGGACGTACGCGCCGCGCAGCTTGAACGACCCCGTCCGCTGGAGGTTCTCGCACTTGAAGTGCACCGGCGCCCCGACCAGCTGGGACAGGTGCCTGCTGCCCTCCATCGCGGTCACCCGCGCCACGCCCGACAGCATCTTCTGGGCCCCGCGCACATCGTCGAGGGTGACGGGACGCAAGGAGTCAGCCGTGCGGTAGCTCATGACTCCAGCATCGCAGTTCACAGGCGGCCACGACCGCTGTGACCAACCTCCGAGACCGGTTTCCGCAGCGTCGGTACGACCCGCCTTCCAGCCGCGTACTCTGTCCCCCATTCCAGCAGCCCCTTCATGAAGTGAGCCCCCGGCCATGCCCACAACACCTGAAATGTCGATGGACATGACGACCGTCGGTGACACCGGTCTTCTCGACACCTTGCAGCACGAGGTCGCGGTGTTCGCCCGCCGTGCCGAACAGACCCGGCTCGGCGGCGTCGGGCAGGTGCGCAACTCCATGGACCGCGCCGCGTACCTGCTGCTCAACCGCCTCGACAAGGAAGGCCCGATGGGCGTCAAGGCGCTCGCCGCGAGCATGGGCATCGACTCGTCCACCGTCACCCGGCAGGTGGCTCCGCTCGTCGACACCGGCCTGGTCAAGCGGACCTCGCACCCCGAGGACGGACGGGCCGTGGTGCTCCAGCTGTCCCCGCGCGGGCAGTCCCGGCTGGAGGAAGTACGGTCGTCCCGGCGTCAGTTGATGGCCGAGTTGACGGACGACTGGGCGCCGGAGGAGCGCGAGACGTTCTGCGATCTCCTCACCCGCTTCAACACCGCGCTGTCCTCCCGGATGGCGGCCCAGGGCGTACCGGGCGCGGAGCCGTCGTCGGCCGCTTCCTGAACCGGTCGCACGCGCGCGTGCGGCGACTTTCCGGCGGCCGTGCGCGGCTCTTGACCGAAAGCCCACCCCTGGCCTCATATGAGACCGGGGCGTATGGCCCTCCAGGGGGACGCCGTCAGGCGGGAGGCTCGGTGTGCGAGAGAGGCGTGCGGCCCAGGAAGCCCGCCGGGCACGGGAGTTCGAGGCGTTCGTCGCCGGAGCGGGCGGGCGGTTGCTGCACGCCGCCACGCTGCTCACGGCGGAGGCCCCGGCCGACAACCCGCGCGCGCGGCGCCTGCTGACGTTCGCCCTCGCGCACACGTACGCGTCCTGGGACCGGCTGCACGGCGAGGACCCCTACAACCGGGCCCGCGAGTACCTGGCCACCCGCTTCGCCCTCGGCGCCTGGCACCGGTACGCGGCGCTGCCCCTCGGCCGCGGTCGGCCGCTCCCCGCCGTGGGCCCGCTGGCACGGCTCAGCCCCCAGGAGCGCCTCGTCCTGGTCCTCAGGCTCTACGAAGGTGTCGCCGAGGAACAGGTGGCGGCCCTGCTCGGCCTGCCGACGGAACGGATCCGCACGGTCTGCGACCGGGCGACGGCGACGCTTCTGCATCCGCCCCGGGGCCCGGCGCCCGCGGTGCACCGGGCGAAGGCGGCGGCGTCGTGAACCGGCCCGAGCGGGAGGCCGCCGTACGGCAGATCATGGAGCGGACCGCGCCGCACGTGCCGAGGGAACTCCACGCGGACGTCGTACGCCGGGGCGGCCGAATACTGCGCCGCCGGACGATCGCCCGGCGGCTGCTGTGGCTGCTGCTGTTCGCGGCCACGGTGGCGTTCACGGTCTGGGCGGTGGTGGCCCAGCCGTGGGTGGAGCCGCCGTCGCAGACGACTCCACCGCTGACCGGCTGGTGACCCCGAAGGCCGGCTGACGGCTGTCTAGCCGAGAGCCTGCTGAAGGTCGGCGAGAAGATCGTCGATGTTCTCGATGCCGACGGAGAGCCGGACGAGGTCACCGGGGACCTCCAGCGCCGAACCGACCACGGACGCGTGCGTCATGCGCCCCGGGTGCTCGATGAGGGACTCGACGCCGCCCAGCGACTCGCCGAGGGTGAACACCTTGGCGCGGTTGCACACCTCGACGGCCGCCTCCTCGCCACCGGCGACCTGGAAGGAGACCATGCCGCCGAACGCCCGCATCTGCTTGGCCGCGACCTCGTGACCGGGGTGGTCCGGCAGACCCGGGTACAGCACGTTCGTCACGCGCGCGTGCCGTGTCAGCATGTCGGCGACCTTGGTGGCGTTCTCGCTGTGCCGGTCCATGCGCACCGACAGCGTCTTGGCGCCGCGCAGCACCAGCCAGGAGTCGAAGGGCCCGGCGACCGCGCCCATCGCGTTCTGGTGGTACGCCAGCTCCTCGCCCAGCTCCGCGTCGCCGGTGATCAGCGCGCCGCCGACGACGTCCGAGTGACCGCCCATGTACTTGGTCAGGGAGTGCACCACGACGTCCGCGCCGAGCGACAGGGGCTGCTGAAGGTACGGCGTGGCGAAGGTGTTGTCGACGACGAGCCGGGCGCCCGCCTCCCGGGCGACCTGGGCGACGGCGGCGATGTCGGTGATGCCGAGGAGCGGGTTGGACGGGGTCTCCACCCACACGGCCTTGGTCTTCGGGGTGATCGCGGCCCGCACGGCGGCGGCGTCGCTCGTGTCGGCTACCGACCACTCCACACCCCAGCGGGCGACGACCTTCGCGAAGAGCCGGAACGTGCCGCCGTAGGCGTCGTTCGGGATCACCACGTGGTCACCGGGGCTGAGCAGCGTACGCAACAGGCAGTCCTCGGCCGCCAGTCCGGAAGCGAACGCGAGACCTCGGCGGCCGCCCTCGAGGGCGGCGAGGTTCTCCTCCAGGGCGGTCCTGGTCGGGTTGGCGCTGCGGCTGTACTCGTAGCCGCCGCGCAGACCGCCGACGCCGTCCTGCTTGTAGGTCGAGACCTGGTAGATCGGCGGGACCACCGCGCCGGTGAGGGGATCGGCGGTGTTGCCCGCGTGGATCGCGAGGGTCTCGAAGTGCTGACTGATGTGCCTGTCGCTCATGAGCACCGAGCGTAGTCCGCTCGCGGGCCTGCTGCGGGACGGCGGCAGTACACAGGCGTGGACGGACGGCGGCGGACGGCCCTCCCCGGGACCTTTTTCCACAGGCGCGGGGGTGGGTTGGCCAATTGTCGGCGCGGTCTGGTTCGCTTGAGACATGGAGATTCTGTTCGTCCTGATGGCGCTGCTCATGGTCAGCTTCGTGCTGCTGCCGTTCCTGCGGCGCAGGCGCGGCATGATCGAGCAGGTCCCGGCGGGCCACCCGGACGCCGCGGACCCCGAGACCTACGGGTTCGTGCGCACGGAGGAACTGGACATCCGCATGCCGGGCCCCGACCAGGACCTGCTGGACGTCCTGGACGTGGTGCAGCACACGCAGGACTACCGGGCCGCACAGCAGCTGCTGGCCGGCACGGAGACGGCGGGCGAGCTGCGCTGGCAGCGTGTGCAGGCGTTTGCGGGCGCGGCGGCGCTGGAGCTCCAGCAGCGGCCGGGCGGGGTCAGCGAGACGCCGGGCGGGCAGTGGCTGCGGGTGTGGCGCACGGAGGCGCCGAAGGACGCGGGCGGGGCGGCGGTGCACGCCGAGTTCCTGGTGCAGCAGGCGTGGCGGACGTCGACGCGGGGCACGGACGACTTCCGGATCATCATGGAGGAGGCGAAGGAGGCCTGCGGTCAGGCGGCGCTGCTCTCCCCCGGTGATCCGATCCCGTACATCGTCGAGTTGTCGGTGGCCCGCGGTCTCCAGTACGACCAGAAGGAGTTCGAGCAGCTCTGGCTGAAGATCCTGGACCGTGCCCCGGCGCACATGGGGGCGCATCTGGCGGCCCTGCACTACTGGTGCGAGAAGTGGCACGGCTCGCGCGAACTGGCGAACGCGTTCGCGGAGGCGGCGGCCGCGCGAGCCCCCCAGGGCTCCCTCCTCGCGGCCATGCCGCTGTTCGCGGTCTTCGAGCACCTCCCCGAGGTGAACCTGGTCAGCGGCTTCTACCAGAGCGAGGTCGTGACGAAGGCGATGCACGGCGCGCTGTTCGCGGTGCACGCGGCCCGTCCCGACGACCCGATGCTGGCGCACGTCCGTCACCTGCTGATCTTCTTCCTGGTGCGCGCCGAGCGCTGGTCGGAGGCGATGAACCAGCTCATACACGTGGACGGCCATGTGGGCGCCCTCCCGTGGACCCTCTCCCCCGACCCGGCCGGTGAGTTCGCGGTCTACCGGGCACTGGCGGTGGCGGGCTACGAGGCGAACGGCGGCAACCCGGCAACACTGCCGCACTGACCCCTGGCCGTTCCGCAGGGAGCCGGGGCGGACCGGAATCCGATGGGCCGTGCGCACGTTGATCCGCACGGACCCTCAGCGCCCCCTGGAGACCGCATGTTCCCGCACAGCCACACGCCCCAGCTCCCGACGCCCGAGCAGGCTCTGCAAGGCCGTCCGGCGCCGGTGTACTCCGTCCTCGACCGCCACACCGTCCTCGGCAATCCGCTCCTCGGCCCCTACCCCGAGGGCCTGGAGGTCGCCGACTTCGGCCTGGGCTGTTTCTGGGGCGCGGAGCGCAGGTTCTGGCAGCTCCCGGCAGGTGTGTGGACGACCCTGGTCGGCTACCAGGGCGGCCACACCGAGTACCCCACCTACGAGGAGGTCTGCTCGGGCCTGACCGCCCACACGGAGGTCGTCCGCGTGGTCTTCGACCCGGCGGCGGTCTCCTACGAGCGCCTCCTGAAGACGTTCTGGGAATCCCATGACCCCACCCAGGGCTTCCGCCAGGGCAACGACGTCGGCACCCAGTACCGCTCCGCGATCTACACCCACTCCCCGGCCCAGGCGACAACAGCGGAGTCCTCCCGCGCGTCCTACCAGCAGGTCCTCACCACCTCGGGCTACGGCCCGATCACCACAGAGATCCTCCCGGCTCCGAACCGCCCGTTCTACACAGCCGAGACCTACCACCAGCAGTACCTCGCCAAAAACCCGGCAGGCTACTGCGGGGTGGGCGGGACGGGGGTCGAGCTGAGTACCCCGTTCGAGACGAACTGGGGGGCGTCCTGTCCGACGGGCGTGGTCCCAGCCCCGGAAGCCGTGGACAAGTAGCCCGCCCGACGCCGGGGGCTCTGTCTCGACCCGGCGTCTCTCGTGCGCCCGCGGCGTGCACACCGTGAACAGCGATGCCGGTGTGACTTGAGTACCAATAGGGTGCATCCGTGACTGCCACGTTGAGTTCCACAAGAGCACGCGCCGCGCTCCGCACATCGGCGCGTGCCTCCGCCGAGTTGCTGCTCATATTCCTGATGCTCGCGGTGACTTTGTGGATCCTGGGCCGGATGTGGTCGGTCGTCTGGCCGCTCGTGGTCGGCCTGCTTCTGACCACACTGACCTGGCCGCCGACCCGTTTCCTGCTTCGTCGCGGGTGGAAACCCGCCCTCGCCGCATCGACCGTGACGGTGCTGTTCCTCCTGGTCGCCATCGGCGTCGTGGCGCTGATCGCGGTACCGGTGGCATCCCAGTCCGGCGAGCTGACCGACGGCGTGGTCGAAGGCATCCAGAAGTTGCGCGAGTGGGCCGCCGGGCCGCCGTTGAACATCGGTGACGCCCAGATCAACAAGGCCTTCGACACCGCGGTCTCCCGCGCACAGGACGGCCTCGGCAGCATGGTCGGCGCTGTCGTCACGGGAGTGAGCACCGTGGTGAACGGCTTGGTCACCGCCGTCCTGGCCCTCTTCCTGATGTTCTTCTTCCTCAAGGACGGCCCGCGGTTCCTGCCGTGGCTCGCCCGTCAGCTGCCCGGTCGGCTCGCCACCGACATCCCGGCCGTGGCCGCGCGCAGCTGGGACACCCTGGGAGCTTTCGTGCGTTCCCAGGCGGCTGTCGGCCTGCTCGACGCCGTCCTGATCGGCCTGGGCCTGTGGATCGTGGGGGTACCGCTGGTGCTCCCGCTGGCGGTGCTGACCTTCGTCTCCGCGTTCGTGCCGATCATCGGTGCCCTGTTCGCCGGCCTCGTCGCGGTTCTCATCGCGCTGGTCTCCAACGGCCTGACGGACGCGCTGATCGTGCTGGCCATCATCGTCGTGGTGCAGCAGCTCGAGGGCAACGTGTTCCAGCCCATGATCCAAAGTCGTGGGCTCGGCCTCCACGCGGCAGTGATCCTGCTGGCGGTGACGTTGGGCGGCAGTCTGGCCGGCATCGTGGGCAGTCTGCTCGCAGTACCGATCGCCGCGCTGATCGCGGTGGTCTGGAACTACGTGCGCGAGCAGCTACGAGAACCGTCACCTCCGGGGCCCGACGCGTCGGACGCGGGCGCCGCCGTCCGTTGAGCAACTCCCTGTGGGGCACGCAGCCGCACAGGCTCGCCGGACGGGGGTCAAGCCAAGTGACCCGTTCGAGGCGAACTGGGGGCGTCTTGCCCGACGGGCATCGCGCCCGCCCCGGAAGCCCCGGAAGGGTAGTCCGCGCAAGGTGCTCTCAGTGCCGGGCGATGGACAGCCTCACGCCATGGACGTCCGCGTGGAGATCGCCCGGGAAGCAAGTCAGGAACTAGTCGATGCCTTCAGCCGGCTGCTGCCGCAACTGTCTTCGACGGCGAAGCCCCTCGACTACCAAGCGGTCGACCGGATGGTGTCCTGCGACGCGAACACCGTGCTGATCGCCCGGACATCCGAGCGGATCGTCGGCACCCTGACTCTGGTGCTGTTGCCACTGCCGTCCGGCCTGCGGGCGCGTGTCGAAGACGTCGTCGTGGACAACGACGCCCGGGGCCAGGGACTCGCAGGCCTCCTCATCGAAGAGGCCCTTGGAATTGCCCGGCAGGCAGGTACCCGGACAGTTGACCTCACCTCTCGGCCGGACAGAACAGCAGCGAACCGGCTCTACGAACGCCTAGGCTTCCAGGCCCGGGACTCAACGGTCTACCGCTTCCCGATCGAGAGGTAGACCGCTCGCAGAAGGACCACTGCGGCCGTCCCCGTACGCCATCGCCGCGTTCAACGGGTCACATGGCACCGCAGGTTCGCCGGGACGGGGGTCACCTCAGTAGGTGAACATGGAAGCCCCCTGCGTCCCCGAGCCCAATGGTGTCCAAGACGTCCTGGACCACTGGAGCGTCCCCCTTCGGTTTGTGTCGTTCCGGATTCGTGCTCGTCCAGCGGGAGCCAATGTCCACAGGCTGGCTCCGCTGTGATGCTGAACAGGTGCTCCATGCGGTGGCCCTGGCCGCAATGCGGCCAGTCCGGGCGCTGAGTCCAAGCCGGCTTCGAGGCGGGCCGTAGAAGTCGTCTTCGCGCTCATCCTCACGGGGCGCGGCCGACCAGAGCAACGGACCGCCCATGGAGCTGTCCCGAACGCCGGGCTCCCCACGCCGCGGATACAGCAAAAAGGTGGCACGGGCGCCGTTCAAGATCCCAGGCTTGCCGGGCATCTTGAATGGAGAGCATGACCCCATGGACGCAGGCGTGGCAGCTGTAGCAGCGGGCGCGGTGGGTGCCGCACTTGGTGGAATCGCTGCGATCATCGGAGCGAAGATCGCAGCAGAGAAGAACACCGTCGCCCTACTACAGCAAGTAAATCACCAAGCGCAAGCAGAGCGTGCACAATGGGTGCGAAACCAGCGCGCCACAGCATACGAAGAGTTCCTCAGAACCTGGGACGAATACACTTTGGCTCGCGGAAGATTCCATATTGAACGGCCACCGAAATACGAAAATTGGCGTAACGTACAGGAACTTCACGGACGCCTTGGTACAGCCGCTTTCGCTATCCAGATCACAGGTCCGGAAAGTGTGCAAGAAGTCACCAGCCAGGCCTTTATCGAGCTGACCGCCATGGCTTTCCCGGATGAACTCCGAGCCGAGTTCTACGCACTCAATACCCGAATGCGCGAAACAAACGATCCGCAACTGAGGGATCAGATGACAAAGATAGCCGAAGAGATGCTCTACCGAGGATCTTGGGACGGGGCGATCGACGTTCCACCTGTACGGCAAAGGTTCCTTCGCGCCGCAACCGAAGCTTTGGGCACGCTGTAGCGCCACCCGCTCGGAGCATACTCGTTTAATCGACTTCTCTTCACAGGAAAAGCGAAATCCAAAGACGGGACGACGGCCATAGAAGTTCGCCGTACAATCTGCCGCACAGGCCGGCCGGACGTGGGGAACATTCCACGACAAGCCTGGTGGGACGACCGTCAGCCAATTGACCCGTCCAAAACCCACTGGGGCTTCCTGCCCGACGGGTATCGCTCCGGCGCCGGAAGCCACGGACAAATAGGTCTTAGGTACTGAAGAACGGTGGAACCGGCAATCCGCAGACGTGGATCATCAAGCTGCGTTCACAGACCTCAAGGACACCCGCCTGCCCTCTGGCCTGCACAAGGCCGAAGGCTGAGGTCGCGGATGGGCTTCGGAACGCACGCGCGCGGAGTACGTGACGAGCGGTTGCCGCTTCCTCGGCGGCACACGGCGCTGAGGTGTGCCGTCGGAAGCTACTGCCCGCTCGGCTTCAACGCCACGTGGGCCTATCTGGCGGCCACCGCATGCCCCGCTCCCGATCTGCGCAGAGATTCCGCGGCCTTGCTGCGCGCGCTGGACACGTTGGAGGAGAGCCGAGCGGTTCATCTGAAGGCGGTGGACGACTTCGCTGTGCGCCGCCGGCTGGAGAAGGCAGACGGCCGGCGTACTCCGCGGGCCCGCGACACGGCCGCTCTGCACGGCCTTCGCCGGCCGAGTGCGACAGCGCCTTCCCGACTGGGTTGATCGCCTCCGTGGCAGACCGGCACTCGGCCCCTGCTCGCATGGCTGCGCTTCGCGAATCTCCTCGCCTACGCCGCCATGGCCTCCTTGACGATCGAGCACACGAAATAGCCCCGGTCGCGGCTCTTCCTGCGGTGTGCGAGCCTGGGATCATGATCAGGGAACGGAGCTGGTCCCCATGATTCCGGTCGCCGTGTCTCCTGTGCGAATCGAGGCGTTTCTCGATCCTCGGTTGTCCAGATGGATGTGGCTGGTGAAGTGGTTCCTCGCCATCCCGCACTACATCGTGCTGTTCTTCCTGTGGATCGCGTTCTCCTTCGTGACCGTCGTCGCGTTCTTCGCGATCCTGTTCACGGCCCGATACCCCCGGTCGCTCTTCGACTTCAACGTCGGTGTGATGCGCTGGAACTGGCGTGTCGCCTACTACGCCCACGCCGCGCTCGGTACCGACCGGTATCCGCCGTTCACCCTCGCCGAGGTGCCCGACTACCCGGCGCATTTCGACGTCGTCTATCCCGAGCGTCTGTCGCGCGGTCTGGTGCTGGTGAAGTGGTGGCTGCTGGCCATCCCGCAGTACATCGTCGTGGGGATGTTCGTCGGCGACTGGGGCTGGGGCGGAATGGACCGTTGGCACGGCGGTGGGCTCGTCTTCTTCCTCTCCTTCGTCGCCGTGATCATCCTGGCGTTCACCGGCCGATACCCGGTGCACCTTTTCGACTTCCTGCTCGGCCTGGCCCGCTGGGTCGCACGGGTGGCCGCCTACGCGGCGCTGATGACCGATGCGTACCCGCCGTTCCGTCTGGACATGGGCGCACAGGCCTCACCGCCCGCGGAGACCCGGCAGGCCCCGGTGGGCGGTCCCGGACGGTAGCGCCTGTCGGCGTCGGAATTCGGTTGCCTCCGGTCGTCCCGTGGGGGCTCAATGGCGGGCATGGCTGACATCCAGGGCTCGTACGACGATCTGTTCACCGCGGTGCCCACCGCGCTGGCCGCGCTGCTGGACGGCGGGGACGTCGGCGGCTCGGTGGCCGTCTTCGTGGACGGTGAGCCGGTGGTGGACGTCTGGGGCGGATTCGCCGACGCGGCGCGCGGTGTCCCCTGGCAGCGGGACACGATCGTCAACGTCTGGTCCGTCACGAAGACGATGACGGCGCTGTGCACGCTGGTTCTGGCCGACCGGGGCGAGCTCGATCCGGACGCGCCGGTGGCCCGGTACTGGCCGGAGTTCGCGGCGGCGGGCAAGGAGGCGGTGCTGGTACGGCACCTGCTCTCGCACACCGCCGGCCTGCCCGACTGGGACGGCACGGTGGCGGAGATCTACGACTGGTCGGCCGCGACGGCACGACTGGCCGCGCAGGCTCCGCAGTGGGAGCCGGGCAGCGCGGCCGGCTACCACTCGCTCACCCAGGGGTTCCTCGTGGGCGAGGTCGTGCGCCGGATCACCGGCCGGAGCCCGGGCGAGTTCTTCGCCGACGAGATCGCCGGACCGCTGGGCGCTGACTTCCGTATGGGGCTGCCGGCCGAACACGATCACCGGGTGGCGCCGACGGTGCCGCCGCCGGGCCGCGACGAGGACTACACGGCGGGCGCGGCGCGGACCGTGACGCCCCCGACCGCCGCGGACCCGGCCTCCTCGACCACCCCGACCGCGATCCGGCTCCGTGACGGCAACAGCGTGGCCTGGCGCCGGGCGCAGATCCCGGCGGCGAGCGGCTTCGGCAACGCCCGCTCGGTCGCCCTCGTCCAGTCGGCGATGGCGTGCGGGGGCTCCGTGCGCGGGGTGCGGCTGCTGTCGCGGGCGGGCTGCGACCGGGCCTGGGAGGAGCAGTTCAGCGGCGAGGACCGCGTCCTGGGCATGCCGATCAGCTGGGGTCTGGGCTACGGGCGGTTCGGCGGCACCTACGGGTGGGGCGGTTGGGGCGGCTCGACGGTCATGATCGAGCCGGAGGCCCGCATGGTGGTGGCCTACGTGACCAATCAGATGCGCGAACCGGCGGAGGACACCCGGGGACTGGACATCGTGATGGCCGCCTACGACGGTCTCAAGGGGCTCCAGGCCGATGGCTGAAGCGCGAACCGGCCGAACCCGGCCGCCCCCCGTCGTGAGTTACTTGCCGGAGTCGTCCATGGGCCCAGGGGGGAAGTGCGCGTGAGCAACGGTACGAAGAGCAGCGGTGGCGTGTTCCTGATCGGCGGCGGGTGGGAGGAGACGGTCGTCGACGTCGTCCACGGGCCGTTTCTGCGCGCCGCCCGCGCCGTGTCGGAGGCGTCGGGATCCGGTTCCGGGCCGGCGCCCCGCGTCCTCTGTGTGGTCGTCGACGAGGGTGACGGAGCCGAGCAGTTCGCCCGGTACGACGCCGCGTTGCGCAAGGCCGGGGACTGTACGCCCGTGCCGTTGCCGGTGCCGATCGGGGAGCGGTTCGAGGTCGGCGCGGTCACCGAGGACGTGGCGGGGGTGTTCGTCTGCGGTGGGCTGACGCCCGCGTATCAGGAGGCGTTCGCCGAGGCCTCCGGTCCGCTGTCCGCGTTGCTTCTCGAGCGCGGACTTCCCTACGCCGGTTTCTCCGCGGGAGCCGCGATGGCGGCGCGGGACGCGGTGGTCGGGGGGTGGCTGGTGGACGGGGTCGCCGTGTGTCCGCCGGACACCGCCGAGGATCTCGAGGAGATCGAGGTCCGGCCCGGGCTGGGGCTCGTGCCGTTCGGGGTGGAGAACCATGCCGCGCAGTGGGGGACGTTGGGACGGCTGGCCGCGGTCGTGGCGGGCGGCCGGCTGGCGCACGGGGTGGCCATCGACGAGAACACGCTGGTGGAGATCGGGGGCGAGGGTGGCGACGGCCGCGCGCGGGTGGCCGGGCGCGGCCGGGCCCATTCCGTGCGTCCCGCTCCGGGCGGCGGAGTCCTCGTACGGTCCTACGGCGACGGCGAGTCGTTCCCCGTGGCCTGACCCCGAAATCCCACCGCACTCCGGGACCGGCTAAGGTAAGGCTCGCCTTAGTAGTGGTGATCGGAGCAGTGCTGTGCGTACGTTGAAGTGGAAGTCCGCCCTGGGCGTGTCCGTCGTCGTCGGAGGGCTGCTGGTCGGCTGCTCGACCGCCGCTGACAACGATGCCAAGTCCTCCTCGAGGACCGAGGGTGAGCGCAACCTCGTCGCCGGGGCGTCGGCGGGCCCCTCAGCCGCCCCCAGCACCCTCGCCGACGGCATGGGCGCGGACACCGACACCGACGGAACGTTCCCCCGCACGGTCAAGCACTTCCAGGGCACCACCACCGTCGAGGCGGAGCCGAAGAAGATCGCCGTGATCAGCACGGGGCAGCTCGACGACCTGCTCAGCCTCGGTGTCGTCCCGACCGCCTCCACCCGTGCCGACAACGCCGGTCTGGTCCCGGACTACCTGACGGACGCCTTCCCGCAGTACAAGGCGAAGCTCGCGGCGATGACCGACGCGGGCACCCGTCAGGCGCCCAACCTGGAGTCCCTCGCGGCCGCGAAGCCCGACCTGATCCTGGTCAACGACTCCCTGGGCGACCTCTACCCCAAGCTGTCCAAGATCGCGCCGACCGTGGTCACGGCCGGACAGGGCATCAACTGGAAGCGCGATCTGCTGCTCGTCGGCGAGGCGATCGGCAAGGGGCAGGCCGCGCAGAAGCTGCTCGACGGGATCGTCGGCGACGCGCGGACCGAGGGGGACGCGGTCACGGGCGACCCGACCGTCTCCATGGTGCGCTTCACCCCCGACCGCACCCGCATGTTCGGCGTGTCGTCCTTCACCGGGTCGATCGCCGTCGACATGGGGCTCTCCCGGCCCGAGTCGCAGCGGTTCGCCGCCATCTCGGAGGACCTCAGCGCCGAGAAGATCGACACCGCGGACGGTGACTGGATCTTCTACTCGGTCCAGGGGGACGCGAGCAGGACGGACGCCGCGAGCACGGTGGCCGGGCCACTGTGGAAGGGGATGGGCGCCGTCGAGGCCGGGCACGCCGTGAAGGTCGACGACGATCCGTGGTACCTCAACGCCGGTCCGACCGCCGCCCGCCTGGTCGTCACCGAGCTCGCCGACAACCTCGGACGGTAACCGTCCCGTGAAACACCTCGCCTGGCCGGCGGCCGCCCTGCTGGTGGCCGCCGCGGCCGTGCTCAGCCTCGCCGTCGGCACCCGCGCCGTGCCGCCGTCCGCCGTGCTCGACGCCCTGCTGCACGGCGGAAGCTCACCGGACGCCCTCGTCGTACGGTCGCTGCGGCTGCCGCGGACGGAGATCGGACTGACGGCGGGAGCAGCGCTCGGTCTCGCCGGGGCGGCCCTCCAGGCGGTCACCCGCAATCCGCTCGCCGACCCCGGCATCCTCGGCCTCAGCCAGGGCGCCGCGGCCGGGGTCGTCCTCGCCGTCTCGCTCGGCCTCGCCGACGGCTTCTCCGGGTACGTCCGGTACGCCTTCGTCGGCGCCGTCGCCGCCGCGTGCCTGGTGTACGCCATCGCCGCCCGGGGCCGGGGCGGGGCCTCGCCGGTGAAGCTGGCGTTGGCCGGTACCGCCCTGTCCGCCATGACCGCCGGCGCCACGAACGTCGTCCTGACATCGAGTTCGGCGACTCTCGACCAGTTCCGGTTCTGGCAGGTCGGCGCGTTGAGCGGGCGCGAGGCCGACACCGTCGTACGGATGCTGCCGTTCCTGGCGGTGGGCGCGGCACTGGTGCTGGCGTGTGCGCGGGGCCTCGACGCGCTGGCCCTCGGCGACGAGACGGCTCGGGCCCTGGGGCACCGGGTGCACACGGTTCGGGTGTGCGCGGCGCTCGGGGCGACCCTGCTGACCGCGTCCGCGGTGGCCGCGGCAGGGCCGATCGCCTTCGTGGGTCTGGCCGTTCCGCACCTCGCCCGCCGGGTCACGCGCGGTGCCGCGCATCGGCTCGTGCTGCCGTTGTCCGCGCTGCTGGGCGCGGCGTTGCTGCTGCTCGCGGATGTGGCGGGACGGGTGGTCCGGGCTCCCGCGGAGGTGCCGGCCGGGGTGATGACGGCGTTGGTGGGGGTGCCGGTGCTGGTGGTGCTGGTGCGGCGGAAGGGGGCGGCGACATGACCCCCGAGGCGACGGACGGACACCCCGGGTCGGCGCCCACGAAGACCGGGATGCCGCCCACCAAGACCGGAGTGCCGCCCACCAAGACCGGGATGCCGCCCGCGAAGACCGCGGTGCCGCCCGCGAAGACCGGAGTGCCGCCCACCAAGACCGGGATGCCGCCCGCGAAGACCGCGGTGCCGCCCGCGAAGACCGGAGTGCCGCCCACCAAGACCGGGATGCCGCCCGCGAAGACCGGAGTGCCGCCCGCGAAGACCGGGGCGTCGCCCGCGCGTCCAGCGGGCTCCATGGTTCTGCGCCCCCACCCCCGGGTCTCGCTCCTCCTGCACCGCCGCTCCGTCTGCGTCGCCGTGGCCCTCGTGCTGCTCCTCGCGGCCGTCATGCTCGTCTCCGCCTGTCTCGGCCAGACCTACGTCCCGCCGGCCGAGGTGTGGCGCACCCTGCGCGGTGACGCCGGTCCCTACGATCTGGTCGTGGGCGAGCTCCGTGTGCCGCGTATCGCCCTCGGCGCCCTCGTCGGCGCCGCCCTGGGGCTCTCCGGTGCGCTCGTGCAGACGGTCACCCGCAACCCGCTGGCCAGTCCGGACGTGATCGGAGTGGGACACGGCGCCGCCGCCGCGACCGTCCTCGCCCTCGCCACCGGCGCCGTCACCTCGCCCGGCGCGATGCCCGCGGTGTCCGTCGCGGGCGGTCTCGCGGCCGCGGCCCTCGTCTATCTGCTCGCCTGGCGCCGCGGGATGCATCCGAACCGCTTCGTGCTCACCGGCGTCGGCATCGGTGTCGCGCTGTCCGCGATCGTCCAGCTGTACCTCACCGACAGCGAGCTGGAGGCCGCCGAGCAGGTCAAGCTGTGGCTGACCGGCAGCCTCAACGGCCGTGGCTGGGAGCAGGCGGGGCCGCTGGCCGCCGTGCTCCTGCTCGCGCTGCCCGCGCTGGTGTGGGCGAGCAGGGCCGTCCGTCCGCTCGGCCTCGACACGGACACCGCGGCCGCGCTCGGCGTACGGGTGGGCCGGACGCGGCTCGGTCTGACCGTGCTCGGGGTGGTGCTCGCGGCGACCGCGACGGGCGCGGCGGGACCGATCGGCTTCGTCGCCCTCACCGCGCCCCAACTGGCCCGCCGTCTCACACGGACACCCCAACTGCCTCTGGCGGCGAGCGCGTTGACGGGGGCGGTGGTCCTGGTCGGCGCGGACCTGGCCGCCCGCACCCTGCTGCCGCCGCTGGAGATCCCGGTCGGCGCGCTGACCGCGCTGGTGGGCGGGCCGTATCTGCTGTGGCTGCTGGGGAGGGACCGACGGGACCCCTGAGACGTCCGGCGCCCGTCCGGCGCCCGTCCGGCGACGAGAAGGGCCCCCGGCGCGATGCGCCGGGGGCCCCACTCACGGTCGGGAAGCCGCTAGGACCGTCACAAGGTCCGAAAGGTCCGTCACGAGGTCTGTCACGAGGACCGTCAGATCGTCGACGTGTCGATCACGAACCGGTAGCGGACGTCGCTGGCGAGCACCCGCTCGTACGCCTCGTTGATCTGGTCGGCGCTGATCAGCTCGATCTCGGCGCCGAATCCGTGCTCGGCGCAGAAGTCCAGCATTTCCTGGGTCTCCTGGATGCCGCCGATGCCGGAGCCGGCGAGGGTCTTGCGACCGCCGATCACCGAGAACAGGTTGAGGGCGACGGGCTCCTCGGGCGCGCCGACGTTCACGAAGGCGCCGTCGGTCTTCAGCAGGGCCAGGTAGGCGTCCAGGTTCAGCGGGGCCGAGACCGTCGAGAGGATGAGGTCGAAGGTGCCCGCCAGCTCCTTGAAGGTTGCCTCGTCGCTGGTGGCGTAGTAGTGGTCGGCGCCCAGCTTCAGGCCGTCGTCCTTCTTGCGCAGCGACTGGGACAGGACGGTCACCTCGGCGCCGAGGGCGTGCGCGATCTTGACGCCCATGTGGCCGAGGCCGCCCATGCCGAGGATCGCGACCTTCTTGCCGGGGCCGGCGTTCCAGTGCTTCAGCGGGGAGTACGTGGTGATTCCGGCGCAGAGCAGCGGCGCGGCGACGTCGAGCGCGAGGCCGTCGGGGATGCCGACGACGTAGTTCTCGTCCACGACGATCTTCTGCGCGTAGCCGCCGTAGGTGGGCTCGCCGTCCTTGCCGACGGCGTTGTACGTGCCGACGCTGCCGCCGGTGCAGTACTGCTCCAGGCCGGCCTTGCAGTTGTCGCACTCACGGCAGGAGTCGACGAGGCAGCCGACGCCCACGCGGTCGCCGACGGCGAACCGGGTGACACCGGGGCCTACCTCGGAGACGACGCCCGCGATCTCGTGGCCGGGCACCATGGGGAAGATCGCCTCGCCCCAGCCCTCCCTGGCCTGGTGGATGTCCGAGTGACAGATTCCGGCGAACTCGATGTCGATCAGGACGTCGAACTCGCGCACCGGGCGGCGTTCGATCGTCGTGCGCTCCAGCGGAGCCTTGGCGGAGGGTGCGGCGTACGCGGCAACGGTGGTCATGCCGGGGATCTCCTAGCGGGGGGGTCGTGTTCCGGCCTGCCTTTGGGCCGGGTACGACGGTCAGCCTGCCCCATCTCGCAAGAATCACCCAGGTCACGCCTCTGCGTACGTCTGCTGTGCCTACCACTGGCGGGGACAGGATGGTGTGCGTACGACCGGGAATACTGGACGGCATGGACGAACGCCCCGAACCCCCCGGCGCCTCCCTGGACCGGCGTGCCGAGCTCAGCGAGTTCCTGCGCACCCGGCGGGCCAGGCTGAAGCCGGAGGACGTGGGGCTGCCGGACTTCGGGCGGCACCGCAGGGTGCCGGGGCTGCGGCGCGAGGAGCTGGCGCAGCTGGCCGGGGTGTCGGTGGCGTACTACACGCGCCTGGAGCAGGGCAACGGGCGGAACGTGTCGGCGGAGGTGCTGGACTCCATCGCCAGGGCGCTGCGGCTCTCCGACGCCGAGCACGCGCATCTCACCCACCTGGCGAAGCCGAAGCACAAGAAGAAGCAGAGCGCGCCGCAGCAGCAGGTGCGGGGCCCGCTGCGGCAGCTGCTGGACGCGATGGACTCGGTGCCGGCGTACCTCATCGGGCGGCGCACCGAGATCCTGGGCTGGAACCGGATGGCGGCGGCGGTCTTCGGCGACTGGGCGGAGCTGCCGGTGGCGGAGCGCAACTGGGCCCGGCTGGTCTTCCTGCGCCCCGACTACCGGGACCTCTTCGTGGACTGGGAGCAGAAGGCGATCGACATCGTCTGCGCCCTGCGCATGGACGCGGGCTGCTATCCGGACGACCCGCGGCTCTCCGCGCTGGTGGGCCAGCTGTCGGTGAAGAGCGAGGACTTCCGGCGGCTGTGGGCGACCCACGACGTCAAGGAGAAGAGCTACGGCGTGAAGCTGCTGAGGCATCCGCTGGTCGGCGAACTCTCCCTGAACTTCGAGGGGTTCAGGCTGATGGGCGACGGCGAACAGACGATGGTGACGTACCACGCGGATCCGGGGTCGGCCTCGGCGGAGGCGCTGCGGCTGCTGGCGAGCTGGGGAGCGGACGCGACGCGGGCGGGGGCCGGCTCGCAGACTCCGTCCGCTTGAGAGCCGCCCCTCCCCCCTCGGGGCCCGTCAGCCCTGGTACGGCGGAGCCGCGCCCCATCCCCACGTCGGCACCGGCTGCTCGGCCGGCGGCTTGGCGTCCGGGCCGGAGAAGTGGACGGCGAGCCGCGTGCCCCACTCCACGTAGGCGAGGAACGCCGAACGGAACTCGGCGTCGGTCGGCAGACCCGCCTCGTCGGCGGCGTCCTGGATGAGGTTGACCCAGCGGCGGCGCTGGGGCTCGGTGATGTCCCGCCCGAAGTGCTTGGCCACCATGTGGCTGTGGCCGCCCTGGGTCGCCGAGTAGTTCTCCGGCCCGCCGAAGACCTCCGCGAGCCAGAGGGCGACGTGCTCGGCGTGCTCGGGGGCGAGGCCCGCGAAGACCGGCGCGAGCAGGTCGTCCTGGAGCACCTTGGCGTAGAAGGCCTCGGTGAGCCGGGCGAAGGCCTCCGCGCCGCCCGCCCACGCGTACAGCGTGGGCACGGCGGAGCCCGTCCCGCGCACCGAGGTGACCTTGTAGTGCCGCATCTCGTCGATGTGCCCGACGTACGGGCGGATCTCCGCGAGGAAGGCGGGGAACAGGTCCGAGGTGCGGAAGCCCTCGAGGTGGTCTTCGGTCGACGTCCAGGTGATCCGCAGGATGTAGTGCCCGAAGTCCTCCTCGCAGCGGGCGAGTTCGTAGTCGACGCAGTGCGGGGAGGCCGCGAGCTCATGCGCGGCTCGGGTGTACGCGGCCAGGAACTCCGCGGACCGCTCCTCGGGGATCCTGTACCGGATGTACTCGACCGTGGTGCGGGGCGTGCTTGTCTCGGGTGCCGTCATGGGGCCACGCAAGCACGAACGGCCCGCCGGAGGCTTGTCTTCCGGCGGGCGTTCGCTCAGCGCTCAGCGAACCGGCGTCCTGCGCCCACGTCAGGCCGACGCCGCGTTCTCCTTCACCGTGATCTTGCCCTTGCGGATCGTCGCCACGCGCGGGGCCTTCTTCGCGATCGAGGAGTCGTGGGTGACCATGATGAAGGTCAGCCCGTGCTCCTTCCACATGGTGTGCAGCACGTCCATGATCTCGTCGCGCATGCTCTCGTCGAGGTTGCCGGTGGGCTCGTCGGCGAGCAGCACCTTCGGCTGCTTCACCAGCGCGCGGGCGATCGCGACGCGCTGCTGCTGGCCGCCGGACATCTCGGAGGGCAGGTGTCCGAGGCGCTCGCCCAGGCCCACGGACCGCAGCGCCTCGGCGGCCCGCTCGCGCCGCTCCTTGACCTTCACGCCGAGCGGGACGAGCGCGGTCTCGACGTTCTCCTGCGCGTTGAGCGTCGGGATGAGGTTGAAGGACTGGAAGACGAAGCCGATGTTCTCGCTGCGCACCTTCGTCAGCCTGGCCTCGGAGAGCTTGGCCAGGTCGACGCCGTCGAGGACGATCTCGCCCTCGGACGGCCGGTCGAGCGCGCCGATCATCTGGAGCAGCGTGGACTTGCCGCCGCCGGTGGGGCCCTGGATGACGAGCCGGTCGCCGTCCGGGATGGTCAGGTCGACGCCGGCGAGGGCGTGGACCGTTTCCTTGCCCCGGCTGTAGCGCTTGGTGACGCCTCTGAGTTCGTACATGGGGACAACAACTCCTGGTGTGCGTATGAGGGGTGGGGCGGTTCGGCTACTCGACGCGGCGCAGCGCGTCGGCCGGGCGCAGCCGCGAGGCGCGCCAGCCGCCGAACGCCCCGGCGATCAGACCGCCGGCCACGGCGAGACCCACCGCGACGGCCACCGTCGTGACGCTCACCGGCGCCGTCAGCGCCACGTCGAGGGTCTTGGCCGCCGCCTGGCGACCGCCACCGCCGAAGCCGCCGCCGCCACCGCCGGGACCGCCCTGGCCCCCGCCGCCACCGCCGCCGCCCAACTGGGCCTGGAGCGTGGGGCTGATCGCGGTCACGACGTACGCGCCCGCCAGGCCCAGGGCGATGCCCAGGGCACCGCCCAGCAGACCGTTGACCATGGCCTCGCCGACGACCTGCCGGGTGACCCGGCCGGACTTCCAGCCCAGCGCCTTCAGCGTGCCGAACTCACGGACGCGGCGGGAGACCGCCGAGGAGGTGAGCAGACCGGCGACCAGGAAGGCGGCGATCAGGACCGCGATGGACAGCCACTTGCCGACGTTGGTGGCGAGCGAGGAGGCCGTGGAGAGGGAGCCGGAGACGGTGTCCGCGAGGTCGGCGGAGGTCGTCACCGTGGTGCCCGAGACGTTCTTCTGGATCGTCGACTTGACGCTGTCGATCTTCTGGGAGTCGGTCGCCTTGACGTAGATCGTGGTGACCTTGTCCTTCGAGTCGCTGAGGGTCTGAGCCTGGGTCAGCGGAAGGTAGACGTTGGCGGCGGCGTCGCCGCTGTCGGCCGTGGCGATGCCGATCACCGAGAACTTGACCTTGCTGATGGTCAGCGTGGAACCGACCTTGAGCGACTTCTCCTTGGCGTACGCCGAGTCGAGGACCGCGACCTTGCCGTTGTTCTCCGTGGCCTTGAAGGTGCGGCCGCTGGTGATCGTCGAGGAGGTCAGCGGGCCGAGCTCGGGCTCGGTGACGTCGGTGCCGTAGACGGAGTAGCTGTTGACGTCGAAGTTGGCGCCGCCGCCCTGCACTTCACCCTGCGGCTGGCCGTTGCCGCCGCCGTTGCCACCGGCGCCGCCGCCCTGCTGGCCGCCGTTGCCGTTGCCGTTCTGCTGGAACTGGCCGCGGGTGAACTGGCCGTCGACCTTGAGGACCTGGAGGCTGAGTCCGCCGACCGCGTCGGAGACACCGCCCTGCTTGCCGACCTTGGTGACGGTCGCGGTCGACAGGGTCTGGAAGCCCTGCACCATGACGCGGTCGGTGCTCTGCTCCGCGTCGGAGTCGTTGTCCTGCGCGTCGAACTGGAAGCGCGGCCGGTCCGAGGCGCTCGCGGTGGGCGAGGCGGCCTTGGTGACCGTCATGTCCGTACCCAGTCCGTACAGGGACTGGAGGACCTTGTCCTGGGCCTTCCCCATGCCGGAGGACACGGAGGTGACCACGATGACGAGCGCGATACCCAGCGCGAGCCCGGAGGCGACGACGAGGGCCGCTTTTCTACGGCGGCGCAGTTCGCGCCTCAGGTAGGTGAAGAACATGGCCGCACGGTAGGTACCGCGCGTGATGAAGGGATAAGGCCGAAATAAGAGAACGATGAGAAGGCTGTGATCGACCCCGGAAACACCGGTGCCGCCCCTGGGGGCGGCACCGGAAAGCTGTGGGTGGACTGTCGAACCGACCGTCAGGAACTACCTCAGACGGCCGAACCCGCCTTCCACTGCGCCCAGTCCATGTTCCAGCCGTTGAGACCGTTGTCCGGGGACACGGTCTTGTCGCCGGTGTTCTTGACCACCACGACGTCGCCGACGATGGAGTTGGTGTAGAACCAGTAGCCCGCCGTGCCCGAGTCGTTGGCACCCTTGGTGTCGGACAGACCCACGCAGCCGTGGCTGGTGTTCACCGAGCCGAAGATGGACTTCGCGCCCCAGTAGTTGCCGTGCACGAAGGTGCCGGAGTTGGTGAGGCGGATGGCGTGCGGCACGTCCTTGATGTCGTACTCGCCCTTGCCGTCGTCATCGGTGAAGCCCACGGTCGCGCCGTTCATGCGCGTCTCCTTGAACTTCTCCGACATCACCATCTGGCCCTCGTACGTCTTGTTGTCGGGCGAGCCGGCCGAGATGGGGATGGTCTTGATGACCGCGCCGTTGTGCGTGATCTTCATCTGCTTGGTCTTGGCGTCCACGTAGGAGACCTGGTTGCGGCCGACCTTGAAGGTGACCGTCTTCTGCTGGACCCCGATGACACCGTCGGCGCCCTCCACTCCGTCGAGCGCGAGCTTCAGCGTGACGGTGGAGTTCTCCTTCCAGTAGTCCTCGGGACGGCAGTCCATGCGCTGGGTGGAGAACCAGTGGCAGACGACTTCCTGACCGCTGGTGGAGGTGACCGTGACGCCCTTCTGCACGGCCGCCTTGTTGGTGATCTCCTTGTTGAAGTTGATCGACACGGGCATGCCCACGCCGACGGTCGAACCGTCCTCCGGCGTGAAGTTGCCTATGAAGCTGTTGTCCGGGGAGACCGTGGTGAAGGAGGCGTTCTCGTGCGCCACGAGGCCGCCCGAGTCCTTCGCCTCGGCCGCCACCTTGTAGGTGGTGGAGCGCTCGAGCTGCGCGTTCGGCTTCCAGCTGGTCTTGTCGGCGGAGAGCGCGCCCTCGACGGCCGTGCCGTCGGAGGTGGTCATCGTCACCGTGGTGAGCGTGCCCTTGCTCACCGTGACGGCCGCGGAGTTGTTGATGGAGGCGTTGTCCGAGCCGTCCGCGGGCGTGATCTTGATCTGGGCCTCGGAGGACTTCTTGGCCGCCGCCTCGTCGGCCTTGGCCTGCGAGGAGCTGCCTCCGCCGTCGGAGGCGTCACTCTCGCCGCCGGAGCACGCAGAGAGCACCAGCACACCGCCGAGCAGTGCGGACGCGGTCATCAGACCTCGGCGCCGCCTACTGTCCGTCATCACACGCTTCTCCATCGTTGCCGAATACCAGAACCCAGAGAGTCCCCGTCAAGAACATCAACGCTACGACCGGTTCCCCCCGTTCCACATTCCCGAAGGTGTGGGGCACGCCACGTTCGTGACGCGGATGGTGCGGGTGTCGGTTCGTGCGCCTGCTGAGACGACGAAACCCCGGTCGGCGGTTGCCGTCCGGGGTGACGAGTTTCCCGGAACGCTCAGTCGATGCGGCCCTCTTCGCCGTCCGCCTCGTCATCCTCGTCGACATCATCCTCGTCGAGGTCCCACTCCGGCGAATCCGGGTCGTAGTCGACCCGTTCGCTGGACCAGGAGGCCTGCTGGAGCTCCACCCCGGGTACCTCGCCGACCAGGTCGAACGGGTCGACGAGATAGGCGAGGGCCTCCGCGGTGTCCTCCGTCACAGCGCCCTCGGCGTGCGCGCGCTCGACGTCCGGGAGCTCCGCGTCGTCGGCGACCCGCCGCAGCGCCGCCGTCGTCACGGCGTCCTCGTCGTGCACCTCGAGGAGAATTTCTACTCTAATACGTACAAAACGTGATGTCTCTTCAGTGCTCATGGCCGGAGCGTACGGCTCACAGCTCCCGCAACTTTCCCGCGACCCGCGACTTTCATTAGCATCGGACCACACGGCCAATTCGCCAGCGCCACAAGGGGATCGATATTCCGTGTCATCCGCTCGACGTCCGTTGCTGACCGCCACCGCCGCGGGGACCCTCTTGGGTGCCCTGTGGTTCGTCCCGTCCGCGAACGCGTCCCAGGACACCCCGGCCAGAACGGGCACGACGACGCAGATCACGACCCAGGCACGGGCCGCGTCGACGACCACGACCGACACCACCGTCGGCACCACCGCCGACGGCACGACCGGCACTACGGCCAGAACGACCGCCGAGACGGCGGCCGACACCACGACCGACGACGGCGTCCGGCTCGCCGACACCGGCAGCTTCGACACGACCCCGTACGTCGTCGGCGGAACCACGCTTCTCGCGTTGGGCGCGGGCTTCGTGGTTTATTCCGTTCGCCGGGAACGTCTGGGTTTTTGAAACAACTTGACTGTTCTTTGACAGGCTCTTCATAGTTCGCCCATGAAGAGATCACCGGGGGCACGACTGTGCGCCACCGCCGCTATAGGCGCACTGTCGCTCTCCCTCCTCACCGCATGTTCGGACGAGGGGGCGAAGGACTCCGCGGACTCCAAGGCGTCCTCCTCCTCCTCGTCCGCCGCCTCCTCCTCGTCGGCTCCGGCCGCGAAGGCGCTCACCACCGCCGAGCTGGAGAAGCTGCTGCTCGCGCAGGGCGAACTCAAGGGCTACAAGTCCGAGTCGGGCGACGACACCCTCCCGGCCTCCAAGACCGCGGTGAAGACCGACAAGCCGGCCTGCGACCCGCTCGCCTGGGCCACGGCCGCTCTCGCCCCGGGCGACACGGACGCGAACGCCAGCAACACGGTCTCGGAGGACAAGGCGTCGGGCGCCACCGTGCAGCCGGAGGACTTCGCGGACGCCTTCGACGTCGACATGACGTTCGTGGGTCTCTCCTCGTACGAGGGCGACGGCGCCGAGAAGGCCATGAAGGCCGTCTCCGACGGCGTGACGGCCTGTGCCGGCGGGTACGGCCTGACGGCCGAGGGTGAGACCACCAAGGTCACCAAGGTCGTCGCGGAGAAGGGCGCCGCGAAGGGTGACGAGGCGGTGACGTTCGCCGCGGACGTCGACATGGACGGCGCGGGCACGGCCACCTTCCACACCGAGGTGGTGCGCAAGGGCAACACCGTCGCCACGTTCTACACGGTGAACTTCGCCGCGATGACGAAGGGCGGCGACATGGGCGCCATCCCGGCGGCCGTGGTCGACGCGCAGGTCGCCAAGCTGAAGTAGCCCGCCGACCCACGCACGCCGAAAGGGCCCCGCCGCATCCGTGCGGCGGGGCCCTTTCGCACTACCGGAGCGCGCTACCGCAACGGTCCGGTGACCGTCTCCACCGCGGCGACGAGCCGTCCGCCGCGCACGAAGGCGTCCGCCGCCGCGAGGTCGGGCGCGAGGAACCGGTCCGGGCCGGGGCCCCGCACGCCCGCCTTGCGTACCGCCTCGATGACCGCACGCGACGCCGGCGCCGGGGTGAGCCCCTCGCGCAGCTCCACACCGCGCGTGGCGGCGTACAGCTCGACGGCGATCACGCGCGTGAGGTTGTCGACGGCGGTGCGCAGCTTGCGGGCCGCGGACCAGCCCATCGACACATGGTCCTCCTGCATCGCGGAGGACGGGATGGAGTCGGCGGACGCCGGTACGGCCAGCCGCTTCAGCTCGCTGACCAGCGCGGCCTGTGTGTACTGGGCGATCATCAGCCCGGAGTCGACACCGGCGTCGTCCGCGAGGAACGGCGGGAGGCCGTGGCTGCGGTTCTTGTCCAGCAGCCGGTCGGTGCGCCGCTCGGCGATGGAGGCGAGGTCGGCGACGGCGATGGCGAGGAAGTCCAGGACGTAGGCGACCGGCGCGCCGTGGAAGTTGCCGTTGGACTCGACCCGGCCGTCGGGCAGCACCACCGGGTTGTCGACGGCCGAGGCCAGCTCCCGCTCGGCGACGAGCCGGGCGTGCGCCATGGTGTCGCGGCCGGCGCCGGCGACCTGCGGGGCACAGCGCACCGAGTAGGCGTCCTGGACCCGGGGCGCGTCGTCCTGGTGGTGACCTGTGAGTTCCGAACCCGCCAGCACGGCCAGCATGTTGGCGGCCGAGGCGCCCTGCCCCGGATGCGGGCGGATGGCGTGCAGCTCGGGGGCGAGCACCTTGTCGGTGCCGAGCAGCGCCTCCAGGCTGAGCGCCGCCGTGACGTCCGCGGACTTGTAGAGCATGTCGAGGTCGGCGAGGGCCATGACCAGCATGCCGAGCATGCCGTCGGTGCCGTTGAGGAGCGCCAGGCCCTCCTTCTCACGCAGCTCGACGGGGGCGATGCCGTGCTCGGCGAGCAGCTCTCCGGCGGGCCGTACGGCGCCGTCGGGGCCCTCAGCGTCGCCCTCGCCCATGAGGGTGAGGGCGCAGTGCGAGAGCGGGGCCAGGTCGCCGGAGCAGCCGAGGGAGCCGTACTCGTGCACGACCGGGGTGATGCCGGCGTTGAGGATGTCGGCCATGGTCTGCGCGACCTCGGGCCGGACGCCGGTGTGCCCGGAGCAGACGGTCTTCAGCCGCAGGAACATCAGCGCCCGGACGACCTCGCGCTCGACCCGCGGGCCCATGCCGGCGGCGTGCGAGCGGACGATGTTGCGCTGGAGCTGGGCGCGCAGCTCCGGGCTGATGTGCCGGGTGGCGAGGGCGCCGAACCCGGTGGAGACGCCGTAGACGGGCTCGGGCTTGGCCGCCAGCGCGTCCACGATCTCGCGGGCCGCGGCGAGGGCCGCCATCGCCTCACCGGAGAGCTCGATCCGGGCGCCGTCGCGCGCCACGGCGAGCACGTCGGACGCGGTCACGCCGGACGTCCCCACCACCACAGTGTGCATATCCATATTCAGGAGCGTACGCAGTGAAGACCGGGATGTCACCAGTGGGTACCGGGTTCACCCCTTACCGAATAGGTCACATCCTCAACGCCGTCCCCTGAACCGCCGCCGCTCGGCGGTCCGCTCGCGGGAGGGCTCGTCGGCGAGGCGTACGACGGGATCGTCGGGGCCCTCCCGCCCGGCGACCACCGGCCGGGCGGCCCGCACGGCCTTGGCCCGGTACTGGGCGGCGTCGGCCAGCCGGAACAGCCTGCGGGCGGAGGACACCGGCCCGATGGGGTCCTCGGTGGAGGCGACCCCGCAGGCCACCCCCTCGCCGAGCTCCAGTTCACCGGCCCGCCGGCAGAGGTCGTCGGCGACCTTGACGACCTCGTCGGCGGGCGGCCCGACGGCCAGCAGACAGAACTCGTCGCCGCCGAGCCGGGCGGCCAGCGCGCCGGGCAGCATGGCCCCGCACAGCGACAGCACCGACCCGAACCGCTCCAGCAGCCGGTCCCCGACGGCATGCCCGAGGGTGTCGTTGACCCGCTTCAGCCCGTTGAGGTCACACACCACGAGGCTCACGACGACCCCCTCCACGCGATGCCGCTCGACCGCCTCCTCCAGCCGTACGTCGACGGCGCGGCGGTTGGCCAGACCGGTGAGGGCGTCGGTGAAGGCGAGCCGGCGGGCCTCCTCCAGCCGCTCGGTCTGGGCGAGCCCGGCGGCGACGACGGCGGCGAGGACGGTGGCGAAGTCGGCGTCGGCCCGGTCGAAGACGGGGGTGCCCACGGAACGGGCGACGTACAGCTCGCCCCAGGCGCGGCCGTGCAGCACGATCGGCGCGACCACACAGGAGCCACGGCCCCGGCGGCGCAGGGCGGCGACCCGCTGATGGCAGTAGCCGGGGCGCCCGGCGGCGGGGCCCTGGGCCGTCTCCACCCAGGCGTTGGGCTCCCCGCCGGCCACCCAGCGCTCGTGCAGGAACTCGGTGATCTCGGGGAACTGGTGCACCGGATAGGCCTCGCCGTCCGGGAACTCGTCCTCGTCGGCGGCCCGGTCCCCCACGTTCACCAGGACGCGCAGCCGCCCGAGGTCCCGCTCCCACACCGAGAGTGCGGCGAAGCCTCCGGAGAGCGCCCGGCAGGCCCCGAGCGCGGCCGCGCGCCACGAGTCGCGGGGGGTGTGCGCGGCCGCCATTCCCTGCGCGAGCGCCACCACGGCCACCAGGCGTCTGTCGTCACCCATCTCCCCAGGCTAGGGACATTCACCCCGAAAGGGGACACCGAAGGGCCACTGAGAGTGATGAGCGCACCTCCGGTCGCGTGTCACCCTCCCGCCGCCGCCCTCACTCCCCCGGCCACTGCGGCTTCCGCTTCTCGTTGAAGGCCGCCACTCCCTCCGCCCGGTCCCCGGAGAAGGCCACCGACCGCCACGCCGCGTCCTCGATCTCGAGTCCGGCCCGCAGGTCCAGCCCCTGCCCCAGGCGTAGCGCCCGCTTCGCCGCCCGCAGGCCCACCGGCGAGTTGCCGCCGATCCGCGCGGCCAGCGCCAGCGCCTCCTCCCGGTCCCGCCCCTCGTCCACCAGGACGTCCACCAGACCCAGGTCCCGCGCCTCGGCCGCCGCCACCCGGCGCGCCGTGAACACCAGCTCGGCCGCCCGGGCCGCCCCCACCCGGCGCGGCAGCAACTGGGTCCCGCCGCCGCCGGGAATCACGCCCACCGACACCTCCGGCAGCCCGACCACGGCCGTACCGTCGGCCACGATCACGTCGCACGCAAGCGCCAGTTCGAAGCCGCCGCCCAGTGCGAAGCCGTGCACCGCCGCGACCGAGGGCACCGGCAGTTCCAGCACCCCGGTGTACGCGGCGCGGGTGAGCGGCCGCTGCCGCAGCAGTTCGGCGTCGCTGAAGGAGTTCCGCTCCTTCAGATCGGCGCCGACGCAGAACGCCCGCTCGTGCGTCGAGGTCAGCACCACCACCCGCACGTCCCGGTCACCGCCCAGCGCCGCGCACGCCCCGGCGATCGACCGGGCCATGTCGGTGGAGACGGCGTTCATGGCCTTCGGCCGGTCGAGGACCAGCTCGGCGACATGCCCGCCGTCCCCGTGCCGCCGCACCAGGACGAACTCCCCGAACCGCTCCTCGCTCAAGACACCGTTCCCGACACCGCTCACGACACCCTCCGGTTAACGCGGGTTAACAACGTTCGTCCGATCATCGCAGCCGGGACCGGGAGACGAAAGAGCGGGCCGACCCCCTGAACCCCCGTATCCGGGCTCCGGCTACCCGTTCGGGTGACATGCCACCCAACTCCCCCCGCAACGCCCACGGGAGCGCATAACGTGCGTCCGCCCCGGCGCATCGGGGGCGCGACCGCACCGGGGAGAGAACGCGATGACGAGCACGCCGGTGAGCACGTGGACCGGGCCGTACCAGACGGCTGCGCAGGACGACGGGACGGCGTCCGGGGAGACGGGTGCGCCGTGGGCCCCGCGCCCCCGGGGCCGGCACCGCCGTCCCCGCCCCCGCAAGGTGCTGTTCGCCGCCGGCAGCCTCGCGCTGGCCGCAGGGGTGCTGAGCCTCGTCCGGCTGACCCCCGACCCGGGCGGCGCCGGTGGTCTCGGCACCGCGGAGGCCGAACCCCGGCCCGAACCCGTCGCGGGCACCGACACCGCGGCTGACACCGGCGCCTCCACAGACGGCGCCTACACGGACACCGACGCCGGCGCCGACCGCTCGGGCGGCCCGTCCGCCGCCGTCGTGCCCACGCCGACCGCGGCCAGCGCGATGGGCGGAGAGAGCGCCTCCCCGGCACCCGGGGCTGCCGGCCTGGTCCCGGGCGTCCCCGGCGCACCGACGTCCGTCGCCCTCACCCCGGGCGCCACCTACACCCCGGCCGCGCCCGCGCCCCGCACCCCGGCGCCCGGAACGACCGCCGCCCCGCGGCCCACCTCACCCGCGAGAACACCCGCACCCGCACCCGCACCCACCACGGCCGCACCCGCGCCCCGGCCGGAGCAGCCCGACGCTCCACGTCAGCCGGGCGTCTGCGTTCCCGTCATCGGCCTCTGCGTGGACCCGCTGGGTGGCGCCGTACCAAGGCTCTAGCCGTCGACGTCGTTGCGTCGCGTCAGCAGCCAGGGCTCGACCACGCCGAGACCGCGCACCGGCCGCTGCCACATCGGCTGGAGCGCGAAGCGGTACTTCGGCGGCTCCTCGCCCTCCTTCTCGGCGGCGGCCGCCTCCTCGGCGGCCTCCGCCTCCGAGGCCGGGGCGTCGCCGGAGCGGATGAGCTCCTCGGCGAAGGCGCTGTCGACGAGGACGGCGTCCCGGGGAGCTATCGACGTCAGCCGGGAGGCCAGGTTGACCGTCGTGCCGAAGACATCGCCCATCCGGGTGGTGACCGTGCCGAACGCCATGCCGACCCGCAGTTCGGGCATCGTCTCGTCGTTGCTCATCGTCTCGACGAGCAGCAGGGCGATGTCGGCGGCGATGCCCGCGTCGTCGGCCGCGTACAGCACCTCGTCGCCGAGCGTCTTGATCAGCCGCCCGCCGCGGGCGGCGACCAGGTCGGCGGCGGTCGTCTCGAAGGCCTCGACGAGTTCGCCGAGTTCCTCCTCCTCCATCCGCCGGGTCAGCCGCGTGAAGCCGACGAGGTCCGCGAAGGCGACGGCCAGCCGCCGGTCGACCATCTCCTCGTCGTCGGCGGCCTGGACGACCCGGCCCGCCGAGGCGGCGAGCTGCCGGCGCCAGACGTAGACGAGGAACTCCTCCAGTTCGGGCAGCAGCAGCTCGACGATGGGATACGTGACCTCGGTGCGGGTCATCCCCGGCTCGGGCGGCTCGGTCAGCCCCTCCAGGAAGGAGTCGATCTGCCATTCCGCCAGACGGGCGGTGGTCTGCCCGGTGGACCGCGCCACCTGCACGGCCATCGCCTCGCTCAGCAGCCCCGCCTCCACAAGACCGGCCAGCCGCCGCAGGGCGAGGACATCGGCCTCGGTGAGCGCCTTGGCCTGCCCGATGTCGGCAAAGCCCATGGCCCGCCAGAAACGCGACGCCAGCTCCATGGAGACACCGGCGCTGCGGGCGGCCTGGAACGGCGTGTAGCGCCGCTCTGCGCCGAGGATGAGCTGTTCGAGGCGCAGGGCGAGAGGATGCGGGTCCTCACCGGGGTCGCCCGGCTCACCGGGTTCGGCCGGCAGGTTTCCCCGGCCGTCCGCGCCCGCGCCGGAGCCCGTGTCGTCGACGGTCACGCCTGCTGCCCTTCCGATCTTCCGCGGTCAGGTATCGACCGGCCTCAACTCTACGGCAGGTGTGCGCCAGCTCACTCCGTCCGGTTCGGCCGGGTCACGCAGCCCGGCGTTCGGGTCACGCCGGCCTCAGATGCACGATGTCTCCCGCGCCCACCGGCTCCTGTACCCCTTCCTTCGTGGCGATCACAAGCCGTCCGTCCCCGTCGACCGCGACCGCCTCGCCGACGATCGACCGGTCCCCCGGCAGCTCGGCCCGTACCGTTCGTCCCAGCGTCGCGCACCCGGCCGCGTACGTCTCCTGGAGACCGCTCGCCGCCGGGTCGCCGCCGGCCGCCCGCCAGCGCCCGTACCACTCCTCCAGCGAGCGCAGGACGCCCCGCAGCAGCGGGTCCCGGTCCGTGTTCTGCGCACCTGCCAGGGCCAGCGAACCCGCCAGCGGCACCGGGAGCTCGTCCGCCCGCAGGGTGACGTTGAGCCCGACGCCGACCACGACCGACTCCTGGCCGGCCCGCTCCGCGAGGATGCCGCCCGCCTTGCGTTCCTCTCCCCCGACGGTCACCAGGAGGTCGTTGGGCCACTTGAGTGCCGTGTCGACACCCGCCGCCCGGGACAGCCCCGTCGCCACGGCGACCCCGGTGAGCAGCGGCAGCCAGCCCCAGCGGGCCACCGGCACCTCGCTCGGGGTGAGCAGCACGGAGAAGAACAGCCCGGAACGCGGGGGCGCGGTCCAGCGGCGGTCCAGCCGGCCGCGCCCCGAGGTCTGTTCCTCGGCGACGAGGACCGCGCCCTCGGACGCCCTGCCCGCGCTCGCCGCGTCGACCAGGTCGGAGTTGGTGGAACCGGTGCTCTGCACCACCTCCACCTGTGACCACAGCCCGCCCTCCCGTACCAGCGCCCGGCGCAGCGCCATGGCGTTGAGGGGCGGACGGTCCAGATCGGACCACCGGCTGCCGCCGTCGTCTGCTGCATCTCGCGGTGTCATGCAAGCCACCCTAGGTGTGTTGAATGCCGCACTGCCGATCCCCAGGGCCAGCACTACTCTACGGATGAGTAACCGTCCCCCCTTTTGAGCAGGCAGGGAGCCACATCCCGATGTCCGAGCCGGAAGAGCGCCACGAGATCCCAGGGATCGACATCCACACGACCGCGGGCAAGCTCGCGGATCTCCAGCGCCGCATCCAGGAAGCGACGCACGCCGGTTCGGAGCGTGCCGTCGAGAAGCAGCACGCCAAGGGCAAGTTGACGGCCCGTGAGCGGATCGAGCTGCTCCTCGACGAGGGCTCCTTCGTCGAGTTGGACGAGTTCGCCCGGCACCGCTCCACCAACTTCGGCCTGGAGAACAACCGCCCGTACGGAGACGGCGTCGTCACCGGTTACGGCACGGTCGACGGCCGCCCGGTCGCCGTCTTCTCCCAGGACTTCACGGTCTTCGGCGGCGCCCTCGGCGAGGTCTACGGCCAGAAGATCGTCAAGGTCATGGACTTCGCGCTGAAGACCGGCTGCCCGGTCATCGGCATCAACGACTCCGGCGGCGCCCGGATCCAGGAGGGTGTCGCGTCCCTGGGCGCGTACGGTGAGATCTTCCGTCGCAACACACACGCGTCCGGGGTGATCCCGCAGATCAGCCTGGTCGTCGGCCCGTGCGCGGGCGGCGCGGTGTACTCGCCCGCGATCACCGACTTCACGGTGATGGTGGACCAGACCTCGCACATGTTCATCACCGGACCCGACGTCATCAAGACGGTCACCGGCGAGGACGTCGGCTTCGAGGAACTGGGCGGCGCGCGCACCCACAACGCGGTGTCGGGTGTGGCGCACCACATGGCCGGCGACGAGAAGGACGCCATCGAGTACGTCAAGCAGCTGCTGTCGTACCTGCCGTCCAACAACCTCTCCGAGGCCCCGGTGTTCCCGGAGGAGGCGGACCTGTCCGTCACCGACGAGGACCTGGAGCTGGACTCCATCGTCCCGGACAGCGCCAACCAGCCGTACGACATGCACACGGTGATCGAACACGTGCTGGACGACGCCGAGTTCTTCGAGACCCAGGCACTGTTCGCGCCGAACATCCTCACCGGCTACGGCCGGGTCGAGGGCCACCCGGTCGGCATCGTCGCCAACCAGCCGATGCAGTTCGCCGGGTGTCTGGACATCACGGCCTCGGAGAAGGCGGCCCGCTTCGTCCGCACCTGCGACGCCTTCAACATCCCGGTCATCACCTTCGTGGACGTCCCCGGCTTCCTGCCCGGCGTCGACCAGGAGCACGACGGCATCATCCGCCGCGGCGCCAAGCTGATCTACGCGTACGCGGAGGCGACGGTCCCGCTCATCACGGTGATCACCCGCAAGGCCTTCGGCGGCGCCTACGACGTCATGGGCTCCAAGCACCTGGGCGCGGACATCAACCTGGCCTGGCCGACCGCCCAGATCGCCGTGATGGGCGCCCAGGGCGCGGTCAACATCCTGCACCGCCGCACGATCGCGGAGGCGGCGGCGAGCGGTGAGGATCTGGAGGCGGTGCGCGCCCGGCTGATCCGGGAGTACGAGGACACCCTCCTCAACCCCTACGTCGCGGCCGAGCGCGGCTACGTCGACTCGGTGATCATGCCGTCCGAAACGCGCCGGCACATCGTGCGCGGCCTGCGTCAACTGCGCACCAAGCGGGAATCCCTCCCTCCGAAGAAGCACGGCAACATCCCCCTCTAAGGAGCCGCTGTGACGATCAAGGTCGTACGGGGCAACCCGACCCCCGAGGAGCTCGCCGCCGCCCTGGCGGTGGTCCGGGCCCGCGCCGCGGCGGCAACGGCCACACCGTCCGGCGCGGAGCCCCCGAGGGACGCATGGTCCGACCCGTCCCGCATCGCGACACACCGAGTCCCACACCCCGGCCAGGCGTCCTGGACCCGCACCTACTGGCCGAGCTGAGGACAGCCGACCACCCGCTTTTCAGGGGCGCGGGGCCGTATCGATATGCGGCTCCGCCGCGCGGGCGCGACAAGCCCCCACCGGCCCGCAGCCGACGAACACCCGAACATCGGGTGTACGGCTGCGGGCCCACATTTGAGTACGCCTACTCAGGCACAGGCCCCCGCCAAGCCCCACGCTGGTGGCATGCTGTGGTCCGACCCCGAGAACGAGCCCCCCGAGGAACTCCGCGAGATGCAGGAGAGCCTGCGGAGACTCGGCCTCTTCCTCGCCCTGGCCATGGTGATAGCGATGATCGTGCTGGGGCTCAGGTAAAGCGCGCCACGCCGCTAGGCTGACCGCATGCGCCGACTCGTCCTCGCCTCCCAGTCCCCCGCCCGGCTGAACCTGCTGCGACAGGCCGGTCTCGCCCCCGAGGTGATCGTGAGCGGGGTCGACGAGGACGCCGTCACCGCCCCCACCCCGGCCGATCTGGCGCTCGCGCTCGCCGAGGCGAAGGCCTCCGTCGTGGCCGCGAAGCCCGAGGTCAAGGGCGCCCTGGTGATCGGCTGCGACTCGGTGCTCGACCTGGACGGCGAGGCGCTGGGCAAGCCCGCGGACGCCGCGGAGGCCACCGCCCGCTGGAAGGCGATGCGCGGCCGGGCCGGGACACTCCAGACCGGCCACTGCGTCTACGACACCGTCAGCGGGCGCTACACCTCCGCGACCGCCTCCACCGTCGTCCGCTTCGGCGAGCCGACCGACGAGGAGATCGCGGCGTACGTCGCCTCGGGCGAACCCCTCTACGTCGCCGGGGCGTTCACCCTCGACGGCCGCTCGGCCCCGTTCATCGAGGGCATCGAGGGCGACCACGGCAACGTCATCGGCATCAGCCTGCCCCTCGTGCGCCGACTGCTGGCGCAACTGGGCGTCGGGATCACGGAGTTGTGGGCGCCGTCGGAGGCGTGACCGGCGCCGGCGCGACCGGCGGGCCGCCGCCGTCACCCTTGCTGTCCTCCGGCTGCGGGGCCACGGGCCGCTGCTGGGCGTCGTAGGTCATCAGGAGCAGCACGATCAGGGCGAGGACGACCACCATGAACAGGAACTGCGTCCAGCCCAGCAGACCCCACGCGAAGGCGCCCAGCAGGGCGTGTACGACCGCGGCGCTGATCAGCAGCACCCGGCCGAGTCCGGCGGGCGCGCGGTCGCGCAGCGCCACCAGCAGGGCCACCACGGCGCACAGGCCGAAGTAGAGGCCGAAGAGGATCCCGCCGACCTTCGAGGACGTCGACATGACGTCCGGGTCCATTCCGGCCAGGGACATGTCCTGCCGGTCCACCACGACGCCCATGAACCAGTTCAGCGCGGCGACGCCGAGCGCCTCCGCGAAGAGCACGACCGCCACGATCCACGCCACCGGTCTGCGCACCACCGGTCCCACCCACTTTCGACCCCGACCCGAGCAAGGGTGCTGTTACCTGACGTACGTTCGAGACACCCTGAACGCTACTAACGGGTAAACCGCGGGACAAGGGTTCTGCGCGCGGCAAAGAATCGTTGGGCCATTCGTAGGGACTCCACAAAGAAACGGAGTGTGCCGCAGCACGTGCTCACAGAGACCTTGGCCACATCAGAGGGCTAGGGTTTGTCGGAGGAGTGCTGCGTACGGCGGTACTACAAGGGATTTCGCGGTCGAGTGAGCCTGGCATCACGCTCCGTGTGGGCAAGCTCACCTTTGGGGACGGGTCGATGAGGCGTGTCGGCAGTCCCTAAACTCGGCTTGTTTCAAGGAGGGAGCCTCAATCGTGCGCAAGGTGCTCATCGCCAACCGTGGCGAAATCGCAGTCCGCGTGGCCCGGGCGTGCCGGGATGCCGGTATCGCGAGCGTGGCCGTGTACGCCGACCCGGACCGGGACGCTCTGCATGTCCGCGCAGCGGATGAGGCGTTCGCCCTGGGCGGTGACTCTCCTGCGACCAGCTATCTCGACATCGAGAAGGTGCTGAACGCGGCACGGGAGTCCGAGGCCGACGCCGTTCATCCCGGCTACGGCTTCCTCTCGGAGAACGCCGACTTCGCGCAGGCGGTCCTGGACGCGGGCCTGATCTGGATCGGCCCGCCCCCGCAGGCCATCCGTGACCTCGGCGACAAGGTCGCCGCCCGGCACATCGCCCAGCGGGCCGGCGCGCCCCTGGTCGCCGGTACACCCGACCCGGTCTCCGGCGCCGACGAGGTCGTCGCCTTCGCCGAGGAGCACGGCCTGCCGATCGCGATCAAGGCCGCCTTCGGCGGCGGCGGTCGCGGCCTGAAGGTCGCCCGGACGCTGGAAGAAGTGCCGGAGCTCTACGACTCGGCCGTCCGCGAGGCGGTCGCCGCCTTCGGCCGGGGCGAGTGCTTCGTCGAGCGGTACCTGGACAAGCCGCGGCACGTGGAGACGCAGTGCCTGGCCGACAGCCACGGCAACGTGGTCGTCGTCTCGACCCGTGACTGCTCCCTCCAGCGCCGCCACCAGAAGCTGGTCGAGGAGGCCCCTGCGCCGTTCCTCTCCGAGGCGCAGGTCGCCGAGCTGTACGCGTCCTCGAAGGCCATCCTGAAGGAGGCCGGCTACGTCGGCGCGGGCACCGTCGAGTTCCTCGTCGGTGTCGACGGCACGATCTCCTTCCTGGAGGTCAACACCCGTCTCCAGGTCGAGCACCCGGTGACCGAGGAGGTCGCGGGCATCGACCTGGTGCGCGAGATGTTCCGGATCGCCGACGGCGAGGAGCTCGGCTACGGCGACCCGGAGCTGCGCGGTCACTCGTTCGAGTTCCGTATCAACGGCGAGGACCCGGGCCGGGGCTTCCTGCCGGCCCCCGGCACGGTCACCACGTTCGCCGCGCCGTCCGGTCCGGGTGTGCGGCTGGACGCGGGTGTCGAGTCCGGCAGTGTGATCGGCCCGGCGTGGGACTCGCTCCTCGCCAAGCTGATCGTCACCGGCGCCACCCGTGAGCAGGCGCTCCAGCGGGCGGCCCGCGCCCTGGCGGAGTTCCAGGTCGAGGGCATGGCCACGGCCATCCCGTTCCACCGCGCGGTGGTCAGGGACCCGGCGTTCGCGCCGGAGCTCACCGGCAGCCAGGACCCGTTCACGGTCCACACGCGCTGGATCGAGACCGAGTTCGTCAACGAGATCCCCGCGTTCTCGGCCCCGGCCGACAGCGAGGCCGAGGACGACACGGACCGCGAGACGATCGTCGTCGAGGTCGGCGGCAAGCGTCTGGAGGTCTCCCTCCCGTCCTCGCTCGGCATGAGCCTGGCCCGCACGGGCCTCGCGGCGGGCGCCAAGCCCAAGCGCCGCGCGGCCAAGAAGTCCGGCCCCATGGCCTCCGGCGACACCCTCGCCTCGCCCATGCAGGGCACGATCGTCAAGATCGCGGTCGAGGAGGGCCAGGAGGTCAAGGAGGGCGACCTGATCGTCGTCCTCGAAGCGATGAAGATGGAGCAGCCGCTGAACGCGCACCGCTCCGGCACCATCAAGGGCCTGGCCGCGGAGGTCGGCGCGTCCATCACCTCGGGCGCGGCGATCTGCGAGATCAAGGACTGACCCCAGGGATCACCCGTGTCGAGGCGCCCACTCCCCGGGCGCCTCGCCGCGTTTCACAACCCCAACGCCCCATCCGGCCCTCAGCCCGCCTTCCAGAGCCCAACCGCCCCACCCAGGCCCTCCGACTTACCGAACCATCCAGCCCTCGGCTTACCGACCCCTCCACCCTGCCGGGACCTCCGGCCTGCCGAACCCTCCGACTTACCGGGACCTCCGGGCTGCTGCGACCTCCGGGCGACCGGGACTCCGGCCTGCCGGGCCCTCCAGCCTGCCGGGACCTCCGGCTTACCGGGCCCTCCACCCTGCCGGGACCTCCGGCCTGCCGAACCCTCCGACTTACCGGGACCTCCGGGCTGCTGCGACCTCCGGGCTCACCGGGACCTCCGGCCAGCCAGACCTCCAGCCTGCCGGGCCCTCCGGCTTACCGGACCCTCAACCCTGCCGGACCCTCCACCCCGCCGGGACCTCCGGGCTTACCGAACCCTCCACCCTGCCGGGACCGCCGGGCTTACCGAACCCTCCACCCTGCCGGGACCTCGGGGCTTACCGAACCCTCCACCCTGCCGGGACCTCCGGCTTGCCGGGCCCTTCGCCCTGCCGGACCCTCCGGCTTACCGGACCCTCCGGCCCGCTGGGACCATGCGGCCCGCCGGGACCATCCAACGGGGCCGGACCATCCAGCCCGTCCGGCGATTGAGGACGAGGCCCGTTCAGGGCCGAACGGGGGTCTGGGGGCGGAGCCCCCAGGGGCGGCCCCGCGAGGTCAACGACGACGCAGGTCCGCGACCCTCGCCCGCTCCCCGCCAGGGGCCTGCTCACCCAGCATCGAGGCCGCCCGCAAGCCCGCGGCAGCACCCGGCACCTGCCCCCGCCGCGGAGCCGGCAACGGCACGTCCCGACGCTGCTGCTGATGGCGCGCCGGGACCGCATCACCCCCCGGGCTCCCGGACGCCCCGGCCACGGCGATCTGCACCCCCTGGTCCGCCAGAGCCTGAAGCTCCGTGGCCGCACGGTCGTCGTGCGCGGGCGGCTCGTCGGTCACCAGCCGGGTGATGACATCCGTCGGCACGGTCTGGAACATCGTGTCCGTGCCGAGCTTGGTGTGGTCGGCGAGGACGACGACCTCGGCGGCCGCCTGCACCAGCGCCCGGTCCACGGACGCCGACAGCATGTTGGACGTGGACAGCCCGCGCTCCGCGGTCAGTCCGCTCCCGGAGATGAAGGCCCGCGACACCCTGAGTCCCTGGAGGGACTGCTCGGCGCCGCTCCCCACGAGGGCGTAGTTGGAGCCGCGCAGGGTGCCGCCGGTCATCACGACCTCGACCCGGTTGGCATGGGCCAACGCCTGGGCGACGAGCAGGGAGTTGGTGACGACGGTCAGTCCGGGCACCCGGGCGAGCCGGCGGGCCAGCTCCTGTGTCGTGGTGCCCGCCCCGACCACAATGGCCTCGCCCTCTTCCACGAAGTTGGCGGCGAGGTCCGCGATGGCGGTCTTTTCGGCGGTCGCGAGATGGGATTTCTGCGGAAAGCCGGATTCTCGCGTGAACCCGCCCGGCAATACCGCACCGCCATGCCGGCGGTCGAGGAGTCCTTCTGCCTCCAGCGCGCGCACGTCCCGCCGTACGGTCACTTCGGAGGTCTGGACGACGCGGGCGAGTTCACGGAGCGACACGGCCCCGTTCGCTCGCACCATTTCGAGGATCAATTGACGACGTTCTGCAGCGAACACGAAACTGACAGTAACGCGGACGACCGTCTGCTTTCAGCTCTTTGCGCCGAATAGTAGAAGTTGTTCGCACAGGGGGACGGGGAGTGGTATAGGGCCCAGTTCCGGCGCCTATGCCTCCCGCATGCCCGGCAACCCGACGACGACGCGCCGTCAACTCCCCGTGACCAGCGGGGAGTCGAAACCGGCCGTCAGACCTCGCCCGTCGTCTTCCGGGTGTGCAGCTGTCGCGCCACCTCCGCGATCGACCCGGAAAGGGACGGGTACACGGTGAACGCGTTCGCGATCTGTTCGACCGTCAGATTGTTGTCGACGGCGATCGAGATCGGGTGGATGAGTTCCGAGGCGCGCGGCGACACGACCACACCGCCGACGACGATCCCGGTGCCGGGCCGGCAGAAGATCTTGACGAAGCCGTCGCGAATGCCCTGCATCTTGGCGCGCGGGTTGCGCAGCAGCGGCAGCTTGACGACCCGCGCGTCGATCTTGCCGCCGTCCACGTCGGCCTGGCTGTAGCCGACGGTGGCGATCTCGGGGTCGGTGAAGACGTTCGAGGAGACGGTCTTCAGGTTGAGCGGGGCCACCGCGTCGCCGAGGAAGTGGTACATGGCGATACGGCCCTGCATGGCGGCGACGGAGGCCAGGGCGAAGATCCCGGTCACGTCGCCGGCCGCGTACACGCCCGGGGCGGTGGTCCTGGACACCTTGTCGGTCCAGATGTGACCGGACTCCCGGACCTTGACGCCCGCCTCCTCCAGCCCCATCCCCTCGCTGTTGGGAATGGCGCCGACCGCCATGAGGCAGTGCGAGCCGGTGATGACCCGGCCGTCGGACAGGGTGACCTCGACCCGGTCACCGACCCGCTTGGCGGACTCGGCGCGCGAGCGGGCCATGACGTTCATGCCACGGCGCCGGAAGACGTCCTCGAGGACGGCGGCGGCGTCCGGGTCCTCGCCGGGCAGCACGCGGTCGCGCGAGGACACGAGGGTGACCTTGGAGCCGAGGGCCTGGTAGGCGCCGGCGAACTCGGCACCGGTCACACCCGAGCCGACCACGATGAGCTCCTCGGGGAGCTCGCCGAGGTCGTAGACCTGGGTCCAGTTCAGGATGCGCTCGCCGTCGGGCTGGGCGTCCGGCAGCTCGCGCGGGTGGGCGCCGGTGGCGAGCAGGACGGCGTCGGCGGTGAGGGTCTCCTCGGTGCCGTCGGCGGCGCTGACCACGACCTTGCGCGAGCCGTCGAGGGCCTGCATGCCCGCCAGCCGGCCGCGCCCGCGCAGCACGCGCGCCCCGGCCCGGGTGACGGAGGCGGTGATGTCGTGCGACTGGGCGAGCGCGAGCCGCTTCACCCGCCGGTTGACCTTGCCGAGGTCCACCCCGACGACCCGGGCGGCCTGCTCCAGCGGCGGGGTGTCGTCGGCGACGATGATCCCCAGCTCCTCGTACGAGGAGTCGAAGGTGGTCATCACCTCGGCCGTGGCGATCAGGGTCTTCGACGGCACGCAGTCGGTCAGCACCGACGCTCCGCCCAGACCGTCGCAGTCGACGACGGTCACCTCCGCGCCGAGCTGCGCGGCAACCAGCGCTGCCTCATAGCCGCCGGGTCCGCCACCGATGATCACGATCCGAGTCACGTACTCCATTGTCCCGCACGGGGGCCGGTGGTACTGCCCCGGGGGGCCGCGGGGGCCGCCACCGTTACGAGAGTGACGCGTGTGCGGGCTGCCGTACTCTCCTTGCATGTCGCTCTACGCCGCGTACGCCGGCAACCTCGACGCGCGGCTGATGACCCGCCGCGCTCCCCACTCGCCACTGCGCGCCACCGGTTGGCTGAACGGGTGGCGGCTGACGTTCGGCGGTGAGCAGCTGGGCTGGGAGGGCGCGCTGGCGACGGTCGCAGAGGACCCCGGCGCGCAGGTCTTCGTCGCGCTGTACGACGTCGCCCCCATGGACGAGGACTCCCTGGACCGCTGGGAGGGCGTGAGTCTCGGCATCTACCGGCGCGCCCGGGTGCGGGTGCAGACGCTGGATCGGGAGGAGTCCGCCTGGATGTTCGTGCTGAACGGCTACGAGGGCGGCCTGCCCGCGGCCCGCTACCTGGGCGAGATCGCCGACGCGGCGGAGTCGGCGGGGGCACCACACGATTACGTGATGGAGCTCCGCAAGAGGCCTTGCTGATGCCCACCGACTCTAGACTCGGTGGGCATCAGCACACGAACGGGAGAGCGCGATGACCGGCAGGACTGCGTACACCGTCTTCTACACGGAACAGGCGGCAGCGGCGCGCGACCGGCTGGATGAACAGCAGCGGGCCGCGTTCGAGAAGGGCATCATGATGCTCGCCGCGGATCCGTTTCCCGACCTGTCCCGGCCCATAAGCTCCACCGGGGACGACCGGACGATCCGGCTGACCCAGAACATCCTCATCGAGTACACGGTCAGCATCGGCAGGCTGCTGATCTTCATCGTCGAGGTCTTCAACGACAAGGACATCTTCGTCACGGGCGAGTGATCACTCCGGCTCTCTCGTTGGAAACGACAAGACAACGATCGCCATCCCATGGGCTCTGTCATCTACGCGCGTAGGCCGGAACCGGCTACCCTCATCGCGTGAACGCATCTCTTCTCCCGGACGACATCCAGGGCGACCCCCACGCCGCCGCCGACGCCGCCGCCGCGCGGCTGCGCGAACTGACCGGCGCCGAGACCCACGACGTCGCCCTCGTGATGGGCTCCGGCTGGGCACCGGCCGTGGACGCCCTGGGGGCTCCCGACGCCGAGTTCCAGGTCACCGAGCTGCCCGGATTCCCGCCGCCGGCGGTCGAGGGCCACGGCGGCAAGATCCGCTCGTACCAGATCGGCGCGAAGCGTGCGCTGGTCTTCCTGGGCCGCACCCACTACTACGAGGGCCGCGGTGTCGCCGCCGTCGCCCACGGTGTCCGCACGGCGGTGGCGGCCGGCTGCAAGACGATCGTGCTGACGAACGGCTGCGGCGGCCTGCGCGAGGGCATGCGCCCCGGGCAGCCGGTGCTGATCAGCGACCACATCAACCTCACGGCGACGTCCCCCATCGTCGGCGCGAACTTCGTGGACCTCACGGACCTGTACTCCCCGCGGCTGCGCACGCTGTGCAAGGAGATCGACGCCACGCTGGAGGAGGGCGTCTACGCCCAGTTCCCCGGCCCGCACTACGAGACGCCGGCCGAGATCCGGATGGCCCGCACCATCGGCGCGGACCTGGTGGGCATGTCGACCGTGCTCGAGGCCATCGCGGCCCGTGAGGCCGGGGCCGAGGTGCTCGGCATCTCCCTCGTGACCAACCTCGCCGCCGGCATGACCGGCGAGCCGCTGAACCACGAGGAGGTTCTCCAGGCGGGACGCGACTCGGCGACCCGCATGGGCTCCCTGCTGGCACAGGTGCTGGGTCGGCTCTAGGGGCCCCACCGGGGGCGCGGAAACTCACGACGACACACGAGAGGTTCATCCACCGTGCACGACGATCTCATCGCCCGCGCCCAGACCTGGCTCGCCGAGGATCCCGACCCGGAGACCCGCGCGGAACTCGCCGAGCTCCTGGACGCCGGAGACGTCACCGAGCTCGCCGAGCGCTTCGGCGGCACCCTCCAGTTCGGTACCGCCGGGCTCCGCGGTGAGCTCGGGGCCGGGCCCATGCGGATGAACCGCTCCGTCGTGATCCGGGCCGCGGCCGGCCTGGCCGCGTACCTCACCGAGAACGGCGGGACCGGCGGCGTCGTCGTCATCGGCTACGACGCCCGCCACAAGTCGGAGGACTTCGCCCGCGACACCGCGGCCGTGATGACGGGCGCGGGCTTCCGGGCGGCCGTGCTCCCCCGGCCCCTGCCCACCCCCGTCCTCGCCTTCGCCATAAGGCACCTGGGCGCGGTGGCCGGTGTGGAGGTCACCGCCAGCCACAACCCGCCGCGCGACAACGGCTACAAGGTGTACCTGGGGGACGGCTCGCAGATCGTGCCGCCCGCCGACGCCGAGATCGCGGCCGAGATCGACGCGATCGCCGCCCTGAAGGACGTTCCGCGTCCGGAGGCCGGCTGGCAGACCCTCGACGACGCCGTCCTCGACGCCTATCTGGCCCGTACGGACGCCGTCCTCGCCGCGGACTCCCCCCGCACGGCGCGCACGGTGTACACGGCGATGCACGGCGTGGGCAAGGACGTCCTGCTGGCCGCCTTCGCCCGCGCGGGCTTCCCCGAGCCCGTCCTCGTCGCCGAGCAGGCCGACCCCGACCCGGACTTCCCGACCGTCGCCTTCCCCAACCCGGAAGAGCCCGGCGCGATGGATCTGGCCTTCGCCAGGGCCCGCGAGACCGGCCCCGACCTGATCATCGCCAACGACCCGGACGCCGACCGCTGCGCCGTGGCCGTGCCCCACGAGGGCGACTGGCGCATGCTGCGGGGCGACGAGGTCGGCTCGCTCCTCGCCGCGCACCTCGTCCGGCGCGGGGCGCGGGGCACGTTCGCCGAGTCGATCGTGTCCTCCTCCCTCCTCGGCCGTATCGCCGAGAAGGCGGGCCTGCCCTACGAGGAGACCCTTACCGGCTTCAAGTGGATCGCCCGCGTCGACGGCCTGCGCTACGGCTACGAGGAGGCCCTCGGCTACTGCGTGGACCCCGAGGGCGTACGCGACAAGGACGGCATCACCGCCGCCCTGCTCATCACGGAACTCGCCTCCACCCTCAAGTCCGAGGGCCGCACCCTCCTCGACCTGCTCGACGACCTCGCCGTGGAGCACGGCCTGCACGCCACCGACCAGCTCTCGGTGCGCGTACAGGACCTCTCGCTCATCGCCCGCGCGATGGAGCGGCTCCGCGAGCAGCCCCCGACCTCCCTCGCGGGCCTGGCCATCACCCGGGCCGAGGACCTCACCCTGGGCACGGACAAGCTGCCCCCCACCGACGGCCTGCGCTACACGCTGGACGGCGCCCGGGTCATCGTCCGCCCCAGCGGCACCGAACCGAAGCTGAAGTGCTACCTGGAGGTCGTGGTCCCGGTCCCCGCCCACGCCGACCTCCCGACGGCCCACAGCACGGCGAACGCCCTGCTCACCGCCATCAAGCACGACCTGTCGGCAGCAGCCGGCATCTGACCCCGCACACCACCCGACCGACAGGAACCGCGCGGCCGTACGCCGCGCGCAGCCGGTGAGCCGTGCGCTCCTGCCGGCCCTTCCGGCGCGGGCGTGCCAGGGAAGACCGGCTTGCAGGGCCTGCGGACCGCACACACCGCTCGAGCCCTACGAGGCCGGCGAACCCCGCAGGGGCCGCGCGCGTCATACGCGCCACGAGCCCTGCGAACCGCACCCGCATCAGTTGATGCCTCTGCCTCCCCCTGCCGACCCTGTGGGCGTGCCGGGGGAGGCCGCCTGCCGGCCTGCGGACCGCACACACCGCTCGAGCCCTACGAGGCCGGCGAACCCCGCAGGGGCCGCGCGCGTCATACGCGCCACGAGCCCTGCGAACCGCACCCGCATCAGTTGATGCCTCTGCCTCCCCCTGCCGACCCTGTGGGCGTGCCGGGGGAGGCCGCCTGCCGGGATGCGGGCCGCGCATATCGCTCGAGCCCCTGTGAGCCACACGAGCCCGGGGCGCCCGTAAGGGCTGCACAGAGGGCGGGCGGGCGGCCCTTACGGGTGCCCCGGGCCCTGCGGGCCGGGCCGGCCCGTTGGCGTCAGGGCAGAAGGGCCACTGTCGCCGTGCCCACGATGCCGATGACGAGGCCGAGCGGCCACAACGCACGCCCTCGCTGCCTCTCGTCGGCCAGATCGGCCGGGCGGGCCGCCGGGTCGCGCCACATCGCGGTGATCTCGGCGGCCGTCCGCTCGTACGGGTGCACCAGGCCGAACCTGCTCTCCAGCCACGGCCAGCGGGGCGAGGCCACCCGCCACTCCTCGAACGAGGCCTGTCTGCCGTGGATCCGCAGCCGCACGCCCTCGCACTCCACGGCACGGACGTGATCCCAGGCGAGGTGCCGGGTCCCGCCCAGACCGTTGAACCACAGGCCCTCACGGTCGGCGGTGACCCGCCAGGCGATCCGGCGCGGCAGCAGCAGGGCGGCGAGCAGGGTGGCGACCAGGGCGTAGCCGTACCTCCACCACCCGGAGTCCTCCCAGTAGAGCGAGACGAACAGCAGCACCAGCCCGACAGCGAACCAGTCGGCCCACCCGGCACGCCACCTCCGTACCCCCACGGCGGCGGCCTCCTGGCCGATCCGCTCGGCGACGACCGCGGCGGCGGCCCCGCGCAGTGCCTCCTGCCGGGCCTCCCGGAGGGCCTTCCCCTTCTCGGTCCTGGCCCTCCACCGGAACGCCACGCCCGTCACCGGCCGCACGGGCCCCACGGACGCCTCCACCACCGGCGGCTCACCGGCCTTGTCGGCGGCGGCGAGGAACACGACCTCGGCGCCGTCGTAGGGGGCCCCGTACAGAACGGCCTCGCGCAGCGGCCCGGCGCGCTCGTCGTCGATCCGCGAGATCAGCTCCCGAAGGCTCTCGTCGTCAGCGTTGTCCTCATTCTCGTCATCGTCATCGTCATCGTCATCGCCCTCCGCGCGCCCGGCGAGCTCGACGGTGGAGACCGTGAACAGGGGGCGCAGCGCGGCGAGGTCGTCGGCGGCGAAGACCTCGGTCTCGACGTCGCCGTTCTCCCGCACGAGCACGCGCAGCACCGGGACGGGCGCCCAGCGCAGGCCGACGGCCCGGCGGCGGGCCAACGCCGATGAGAGCAGCACGGTGAGCCCGAGCCCGGCGAGGCACCAGCCGGCCGCCGGGACCGCCTGCCGGTCCTCGGCCAGGTCCCACAGGCCCGCGGTGGCGTACAGGGAGCCTCCGGCGACGACCGTGACGAGCCCGGACCACAGCAGGAACGTGCCCCGCTCGGCCCGTCCGCCCGCGGCCCCGGGCGCCCGGGGCACCTCGGCGGTCACCCCGCCGGCGGCATCCAGCCCCGCCGCCCGCTGCCGCTTCCGTGCGGCAAGCCGCAGGCCCACGGCCGCCCAGACGCCCACGAGCGCGGTCAGCAGCCCCAGCCGCACGGGCCAGGCGAAGTCCCCCGGCGTCAGAACGACGGCAGCGGCGAAGGGCACCAGGACCAGGGCCGCCTCGGGCCGCAGCACCAGCCATACGACGTTCAGGGCGACCAGCGCGGCAGCCCAGGCGGGCAGTCCGGCGGACAGGTGCAGCAGACCGGCACCGGCCAGGGCCACCACCGGCAGCGCCACGAACACGGACGTCCGCGCCCGCACGGGCACCCAGCGCGGCGGCAGCCCGCGCGTCCAGCGCCCCGCCTGTTCGGCGTCCCAGGACCGACAGCCCTCGGGTACGGCCGCCTCCGGCAGCCGCAGAACCTCAGCAGAATGCGTACTCATCGCTCCCCCGACCTACCGGCCCACCAGATCTCCGGCCCACGACGGCCGCCACGACCGGGGCACCTGCCACGGCCGCCATGACCGGGGCACCTGCCACGGCCGTCACGACCGGGCCATGTGCCGATCATGACGAAAGACCCTGTGATCCACGGCAACGCCCAGATCACAATCCACCCCGCCCGACCGCACCCGACAACCCACCCCGGGCCTCCGAGCCCTCACCCCCACGCCCGCCCCTCGGCACCCCGCACTAGGCACCCCGCGCCCGGCCCTCGGCACCCCGCACCCGGCACTCAGCGCCCGGCATTAGGTAGGCGGCCCCGCGCCCGGCACCCGACCCTCAGCGCCCAGCACCCCGCACCCCACCGGCACTAGCACCCCGCGCCCCGCACCTCGGCACCCCGCATCGGGCACTTAGCGCCCGGCACGCGGTAGGCGCCCCGCGCCCGGCACCCGATCCTCGGCACCCTGCACCCCGCACCCCGCACCTCGGCACCCCGCACTCAGCGCCCGGCACCCGACCCTCAGCGCCCAGCACCCCGCACCCCGCACCCCGCACCCCACCGGCACTAGCACCCCGCGCCCCGCACCTCGGCACCCCGCACTCAGCGCCCGGCACCTGACCCTCAGCGCCCAGCACCCCACCGGCACTAGGCACCCCGCACCCCGCACCCCACCGGCACTAGGCACCCCGCACCCCGCCCTCACCCCACAGCCAGCAGAATCCCCAGCACCACGGCCCCCGCCACCGCCGGGCCCAGGATCTCCCAGGCCCAGCGCGCGGTCACCTCGCCCTGTGCGGTCTCCTTCTTCTCGCGTGCCCCCCACAGCTCCCGCAGCTCGTCCATGACCCGGTCGGTCTCGGCGCGCGCGGGCCCGTCCGGTACGGCGGCGCCGCCGCCACGCGACAGGCCGCCGCCGAGGCCGCCGAGGCCGCCGAACCCACTGCCGCCCCGGGCGCCCCGGGCGTCCTGGCCGCCGGTCCGCCCGGCCGCCGCCCGGGACTCCCGGCGGGTCGCCTTCTTCCGCGCCCGCAGCGAGACGGGGATGGACCACAGCTGGAACTTCTTCCCCGACTCGGCGACGACCTCGTTGGAGTAGCCGGACCGCAGGGAGGCCACCTGCCCCCAGGGCAGCACGATCACCCGGAACGGATTGCGCACCCGGAGCCGGTCCTGGCCCGCGAACACGGCGGGCCGCAGCGTGAAGGCGACGATCAGCGGCACCAGCAGGATCAGCGAGGCGAGCGCCAGCCACGGCGTGCGCCCGTCGCCCACGATGATCGCGTCGAGGCCGAGCCAGCCCACCAGGCCCAGCAGCAGCACGCCCCCGGCCATGCCCGCGGGCGACCGGTAGACGCGGTCCTTGGTCTCGGGTGCCGAAGGCTGCGGCGCGGGTGACTGGTGTTCCGGGGTCGTCATGGCCCCGATTCTGCCCGACGCCCACCGGCCCGCTCATCCGCAGCCCCGCCGTTCACGACGAGCACGGATGCAACCGCCGGGGTGTACAGCCGCTACGCGCGTAGATATGCTCGTCTGGTGACCATGCCCACCAATACACCTACCGCAGCCGACGCACTCACGGACGTCACGGCGTCCGACAGCTCGCTGCGCCGCTTCCTCCACGGGCTGCCCGGCGTCGACACGGTCGGCCTGGAGGCGCGCGCCGCCGCGCTCGGCACCCGTTCCATCAAGACGACCGCGAAGGCGTACGCCATCGACCTCGCCATCTCGATGGTCGACCTGACGACGCTGGAAGGCGCGGACACCCCGGGCAAGGTCCGGGCGCTCGGCGCGAAGGCGGTCCACCCCGACCCGACCGACCGTACGACCCCGACCACGGCCGCGGTCTGCGTGTATCCGGACATGGTCGCCACCGCCAAGGCCGCCGTCGCCGGCTCCGGCGTCAAGGTCGCCTCGGTCGCCACCGCCTTCCCGGCCGGCCGCGCCGCCCTCGAGGTGAAGCTCGCGGACGTCCGCGACGCCATCGCCGCGGGCGCCGACGAGATCGACATGGTCATCGACCGCGGAGCGTTCCTCGCGGGCAAGTACCTGAAGGTGTACGACGAGATCACCGCCGTGCGCGAGGCGTGCGGGACGTCCGCCCGGCTGAAGGTCATCTTCGAGACGGGCGAGCTGTCGACGTACGACAACATCCGCCGGGCGAGCTGGCTCGGCATGCTCGCGGGCGCCGACTTCATCAAGACCTCGACCGGCAAGGTCGCCGTCAACGCCACTCCCCCGAACACCCTCCTGATGCTGGAGGCCGTGCGCGACTTCCGCGCCCAGACCGGCGTCCAGGTCGGCGTGAAGCCCGCCGGCGGCATCCGCACCACCAAGGACGCGATCAAGTTCCTCGTCCTGGTCAACGAGACCGCGGGCGAGGACTGGCTGGACAACCACTGGTTCCGCTTCGGCGCCTCCTCGCTCCTGAACGACCTGCTGATGCAGCGTCAGAAGCTGGCCACCGGCCGCTACTCCGGCCCCGACTACGTGACGGTGGACTGATCACCATGGCATCCACGACTGCATCCGCATTCGAGTACGCTCCGGCCCCCGAGTCCCGCTCGGTCGTCGACATCGCCCCCTCCTACGGCCTGTTCATCGACGGTGAGTTCACCGAGGCGGCCGAGGGCAAGGTCTTCAAGACCGTCTCGCCGTCCACCGAGGAGGTCCTCTCCGAGATCGCCCAGGCGGGCGAGGCAGACGTCGACCGTGCCGTGCGGGCCGCCCGCAAGGCCTTCGGGAAGTGGTCCGCGCTGCCGGGCTCCGAGCGCGCCAAGTACCTGTTCCGCATCGCCCGGATCATCCAGGAGCGCAGCCGCGAACTGGCCGTCCTGGAGACGCTGGACAACGGCAAGCCGATCAAGGAGACGCGCGACGCCGACCTGCCCCTGGTCGCCGCGCACTTCTTCTACTACGCGGGCTGGGCGGACAAGCTCGACCACGCCGGTTTCGGAGCGTCCCCCAGGCCGCTGGGCGTCGCCGGCCAGGTCATTCCCTGGAACTTCCCCCTCCTGATGCTGGCGTGGAAGATCGCCCCGGCGCTCGCCACCGGCAACACGGTCGTCCTGAAGCCGGCCGAGACCACCCCTCTGTCCGCCCTGTTCTTCGCGGACATCTGCCGCCAGGCGGGCCTGCCCAAGGGCGTCGTCAACATCCTCCCCGGCTACGGCGACGCGGGCGCCGCGCTGGTCGCGCACCCGGACGTGAACAAGGTCGCCTTCACCGGCTCCACCGCCGTCGGCAAGGCGATCGCCCGGCAGGTCGCGGGCTCGCACAAGAAGGTCACGCTCGAACTGGGCGGCAAGGGCGCCAACATCGTCTTCGACGACGCGCCGATCGACCAGGCCGTCGAGGGCATCGTCAGCGGCATCTTCTTCAACCAGGGCCAGGTCTGCTGCGCGGGCAGCCGGCTCCTCGTCCAGGAGTCGATCCAGGACGAGCTGCTGGAGTCGCTGAAGCGCCGCCTCGCCACCCTCCGGCTCGGCGATCCGCTCGACAAGAACACCGACATCGGCGCGATCAACTCCGCCGAGCAGCTCTCGCGCATCACCTCGCTCGTCGAGCAGGGCGAGGCGGAGGGTGCCGAACGCTGGTCCCCGGCCTGCGAACTGCCCACGTCCGGTTACTGGTTCGCCCCGACGCTCTTCACGAACGTCACCCAGGCGCACACCGTCGCCCGCGACGAGATCTTCGGCCCGGTCCTGTCGGTCCTCAGCTTCCGCACGCCGGAGGAGGCCGTCGCCAAGGCCAACAACACGCCGTACGGCCTGTCGGCCGGCATCTGGACGGAGAAGGGCTCCCGCATCCTCGCGGTGGCGAGCAAGCTCCGCGCGGGCGTGATCTGGTCCAACACGTTCAACAAGTTCGACCCGACGTCGCCGTTCGGCGGCTACAAGGAGTCGGGCTTCGGCCGCGAGGGCGGCCGCCACGGCCTGGAGGCGTACCTCGATGTCCGATAAGACCGACAAGACCGAACAGCAGCAGCGGCTCAGCGTCTTCAAGACCTACAAGCTGTACGTCGGCGGGAAGTTCCCGCGTTCCGAGAGCGGCCGGGTGTACGAGGTGACCGACGCAAAGGGCAAGTGGCTCGCCAACGCACCGCAGTCCTCCCGCAAGGACGCCCGTGACGCGGTCGTTGCCGCGCGCAAGGCGTTCGGCGGCTGGTCCGGGGCGACGGCGTACAACCGGGGCCAGATCCTCTACCGCGTCGCGGAGATGCTGGAGGGCCGCAAGGGCCAGTTCGTCACCGAGGTCGCCGAGGCCGAGGGCCTGTCGAAGTCCAAGGCCGCCGACCAGGTCGAGGCGACGATCGACCGCTGGGTCTGGTACGCGGGCTGGACCGACAAGATCGCCCAGGTCGTGGGCGGCGGAAACCCGGTCGCGGGCCCGTACTTCAACCTCTCCTCGCCCGAACCGACGGGCGTGGTCGCGGTCCTGGCCCCGCAGGAGTCGTCCTTCCTGGGCCTGGTGTCGGTGCTCGCCCCGGTGATCGCGACCGGCAACACGGCGATCGTGATCGCGAGCGAGCGCTCCCCGCTCCCGGCGCTGTCGCTCGGCGAGGTGCTGGCCACCTCCGACGTGCCGGGCGGGGTCGTCAACGTCCTCTCCGGCCGTACGGCGGAGATCGCGGCACCCCTCGCCGCCCACCAGGACGTCAACGCGATCGACCTCGCGGGCGCCGACGACGTGCTGGCGAAGGAGCTGGAGATCGCGGCGGCCGACAACCTGAAGCGCGTCCTTCGTCCACAGCCTGTGGACGACTGGAGCGCCGCCCCCGGAACGGACCGCATGACGGCCTTCCTGGAGACGAAGACGGTCTGGCACCCCACGGGTTCACTGGGCGCCTCGGGTTCGTCGTACTAGGGCAGATCACCGGGCCCCGAGACGCGGAAGCCGCGCCACCCCTCCGTCCGGGGGCGGCGCGGCTTCCGTCCGTGCGGGCCGGCCTCAGCCGCCGAGCACCTTCGTGACGCCTCCCAGCGCCTTCGTCACGTCCCCCAGCACCGGGACCGAGCCGATGGACTGCGCCTGCGCCACCGGCCCGGTGAGCATCTGGGAGGTCAGCGGCTTGAAGTCGGCGAGCTGGGTGCCGACGCCGTTGTCGAGGGGGTCGACGCCGGTGCCCGCGAGGGGGTTGGGCTTGAGGCCGGCGACGGAGCCGGTGACGTACGTCAGGGAGCCGAGCACCCCCTGCACGCCCGCCTGCGGGTCGAGCTGACCGACCGAGGTGGGCCTCGTCCGCACCACGTCGACAGCGGGCTCGCCGGTCGCCGCGGCTGCGGTCCCGGCGCCGGCGCCCAGCGCCACCCCGGCGGTCGCGAGGGCGGCGAGGGCGCGCCGGCCGGTGGAGGTCTGGGGGGAAGCGTGTCGGGCCATCGATGCCGCCTTCTGATGCGCAAGGTGATCAGGTCGACACGAAGGGTAGTTGAGGTGTGACGCGCGCATCAAAGCCGACCCGCGGGGTCGTTGACGGCCGGGGGGATGCCTCACACTGGTGTCCCGTGACCTCCCCTCCGCCCATACCGACGCGAGTCGTGCTGCTCTGCGGCCCTTCCGGCTCCGGCAAGTCCCTGCTCGCCGCCCGCTCCGGCCTCCCGGTGCTGCGGCTCGACGACTTCTACAAGGAGGGCGACGACCCGACGCTGCCGCTGGTCGCCGGGAGCTCCGACATCGACTGGGACGACCCCGGATCGTGGGACGCGGACACGGCCGTCGCCTCGATCGTGGAACTGTGCGGCACGGGTCGTACGAATGTTCCCGTCTACGACATCTCGCTCAGCGCGCGCACCGGCGCGGACGCGATCGAGATCGGGCGGACCCCGCTGTTCATCGCGGAGGGCATCTTCGCCGCCGAGATCGTGAACCGGTGCCGCGAACTGGGCGTCCTGGCCGACGCGCTGTGCCTGAGCCGCGGCCCGGTGAAGACCTTCCGCCGCCGCTTCCTGCGCGATCTGAAGGAGGGCCGCAAGTCGGTGCCCTTCCTGCTGCGCCGCGGCTGGCGCCTGATGCGCGCCGAGCGCTCCATCGTCGCCCGGCAGACCGCGCTCGGGGCGCACGCCTGCGACCGCGACGAGGCGATGGGCCGCCTGGCGTCAGCGGCGGCGGGCCGCCGCGCCCCGACGGCGCGTACGGCCGCCTAGCGCGTGTCCGCAAAGTAGCGCCGTAGGGCGCTCACACCGGAGCGGACGACACGCAGAAGCGGGACTGGACGGACCCCCCGGCCCTCCAGCCCCGCTTCCTCGGTGCTCCCCCGTGTCCCCCCGGGGTGGTGCTTCCCCCGTGCTTGCGCGGTACCGCTCCCCCAACGTCCCCCGTCGGGCCCCCCGGTACCGCTTCCCCCGTGTTTCCCCCGTTCACCGGCTCCCCTGAGCGGAGCCGGGCCTTTCCCCCGTTCACCCTCAGGCGACAAGCTCCCCGAAGGCGTCCTCCTCGTCACGGCCGAAGCTGAGGACCTCGTCCTCACGCAGCCGGCGGAGCGACCGCCAGATGCTGGACTTCACCGTGCCGACACTGATGTCGAGGATCTCCGCGATCTCCGGGTCGGTGCGGCCCTCGTAGTAGCGCAGGACCAGCATCGTCCGCTGGAGTTCGGGGAGCCGGGCCAGCGCCTGCCACAGGACCGCGCGCAGCTCGGTGCCGCGCATCGCGTCCGTGTCGCCGGCCGTCTCCGGCAGCTCCTCGGTCGGGTACTCGTTCAGCTTGCGGCGGCGCCACGCGCTGATGTGCAGGTTGGTCATCGTCCGGCGGAGGTATCCGCCGACCGCGGCCTTGTCACTGATCCGGTCCCACGCCCGGTACGTCGAGAACAGCGCGCTCTGGAGCAGGTCCTCGGCCTCGAAGCGGTCGCCGGTGAGGTGGTAGGCGGTTGCGTACAGGGAGGCGCGGCGCTCCTGGACGTAGGCGGTGAACTCCGCCTCGGTCAGCGAACGACGCTCCCCCGTGTCCTCCCTGTACGTGGCTCCCCCGTGAGCCGCCTGTTCCCCCGTGTCGACCACCGTCATGAAGGTGGTGTGCTGGCGCCCGGTGCCGCGAGCGCACCCCCGCCCGCTCACGGCACCGGACTTCTCGGAACCCCGGTGTACGTCGTGCAGACGCGTGACGACTGCGACTGCGTTGGCGCTCATACCGTGCAGCGTGTTCATCTCGCGCCCCCCGTCGTGGACTTCCGGTGTTCGGTCTCCTGCGCCGGTCCGGCTCCGCTGTCGTTCCGCGTCGCCTTGTCCGTGACCAAAAGATTGCCCGGGCCACTTCATCGCCGTGTCCGCCGACTGTCACAGACCTGTCACAGGGGCCTGTCACGGCAACACCACAGACCGTCCACAGGCGTCCCCGGTACGGCAGTTGACCCGGTCCGCGCAGGTCACCGCGGGACCCTCCCGGCCGGGCGCCCCGGCCGTGTCGATCCCGTCGTCCGCGATCCGCCGTGGCTGCCCGGCCGGCCGGCCGTCGCTCCGGAACCGGGGGTCCACGACGAGGACGGCAGGATGCCGTGCGGGTTCCTGGCAGGTCTCGGGCCGCACCTGCATCCGACGGCGAGGGCCGGCTGATCCTGTCCGATCCGTCCGGACACCTCGGTCCACGCACCCGTGAGGAACTGCCCCGACTCGTCAAAACCGCAGGTCTGCGGATTGTGGACCGCACTGATGTACGACCCCGGCACAGGCGTTCGCGGGAGACGTCCTACCCCCTGTCCGCGGCCCGCGCCGCCGGAACCATCTCCCTCTGGCGCCTCACCACCGACCCACAGGTCGAACGACAGCCCCCTCATGGGCCAGAATGAGCCCGTGCCTTCCCTGTTGCTGATCGAGGACGACGACGCCATCCGTACGGCCCTGGAGCTCTCACTGACGCGCCAGGGACACCGGGTGGCCACCGCTGCCAGCGGTGAGGACGGTCTGAAGCTGCTGCGCGAGCAGCGGCCGGATCTCATCGTGCTGGACGTGATGCTGCCCGGCATCGACGGTTTCGAGGTGTGCCGGCGCATCCGGCGCACCGACCAACTGCCTATCATCTTGCTGACCGCGCGCAGCGACGACATCGACGTGGTCGTCGGGCTGGAGTCCGGCGCCGACGACTACGTCGTCAAACCCGTGCAGGGCCGGGTGCTGGACGCCCGGATCCGGGCCGTGCTGCGGCGCGGAGAGCGCGAGTCGAGCGATTCGGCGACGTTCGGCAGTCTCGTCATCGACCGCGCGGCGATGACGGTGACGAAGAACGGCGAGGACCTCCAGCTCACGCCGACCGAACTGCGGCTGCTGCTCGAACTGAGCCGGCGGCCGGGGCAGGCGCTGTCCCGGCAGCAGCTGCTGCGGCTGGTGTGGGAGCACGACTACCTGGGCGACTCACGGCTGGTGGACGCCTGTGTCCAGCGGCTGCGGGCCAAGGTGGAGGACGTGCCGTCGTCCCCGGTCCTGATCCGTACCGTGCGCGGCGTCGGCTACCGCCTGGACGCCCCTCAGTGACACAACGGCAAGGGGGGCTCCGCGGCTGGTCCGCGGCGCGTAAGGGAAGACTTTCGCGGCTGCGTTTCACCAGCCTGCGGCTGCGGCTCGTCGTCGTCTTCGGGGCGGTGGCACTGACCGCCGCAGTGTCCGCGTCCGGCATCGCGTACTGGCTCAACCGCGAGGCCGTGCTGACCCGTACCCAGGGTGCGGTGCTGCGGGACTTCGAGCAGGAGATGGAGAACCGGGCGGGTTCGCTGCCCGAGCATCCCTCGCAGGACGAGCTCCAGCACACCGCCGGGCAGATGGCCAACAGCAGCCAGCGCTTCAGCGTGCTGCTGGTGGGCGAGGACTCCAGCGGCAAGACCGTCTACGGCAACTCGGGCGGCCTGAACGGGTTCTCGCTGGAGGACGTGCCCGGGGCGCTGCGTACGGCGGTGAACAAGCGGCAGGACGTCACGGGCGGCAACAAGTCGCCGTACCACCTGTACTGGCAGCGCGTCGTCGACCACGGGACGCCGTATCTGGTGGCCGGGACGCAGGTGAACGGGGGCGGGCCGACCGGGTACATGCGCAAGTCGCTGGAGCCGGAGGCCAAGGACCTCAATTCGCTCGCCTGGTCGCTGGGGATCGCCACCGGCCTCGCGCTGATCGGGGCCGCGCTGCTCGCGCAGGCCGCCGGGACCACCGTGCTGAAGCCGGTGCACCGGCTGGGCGTCGCGGCGCGGCGGCTCGGCGAGGGCCGGTTCGACACCCGGCTGCGGGTGTCCGGGACGGACGAACTCGCCGATCTGTCACGGACGTTCAACCGGGCCGCGGAGTCGCTGGAGAAGCGGGTCGCCGACATGGCCGCGCGGGACAACGCCTCGCGGCGGTTCGTCGCCGACATGTCGCACGAGCTGCGGACTCCGCTGACCGCCATCACCACCGTCGCGGAGGTGCTGGAGGAGGAGCTGGACGCCGAGTCGGGCAGCATCGACCCGATGATCGAGCCCGCGGTGCGGCTGGTGGTCAGCGAGACGCGGCGGCTGAACAACCTCGTCGAGAACCTGATGGAGGTCACCCGCTTCGACGCCGGTACGGCGCGGCTGGTCCTGGACGACGTCGACGTCGCCGACCAGATCACCCACTGCATCGACGCCCGCGCCTGGCTGGACGCGGTCGACCTGGACGCCGAGCGCGGCATCCACGCCCTGCTCGACCCGCGCCGTCTGGACGTGATCCTCGCCAACCTCATCGGCAACGCGCTCAAGCACGGCGGTTCGCCGGTGCGGGTGTCGGTGTCGGCGGCGGACGACGCGGTCGTCATCTCCGTGCGCGACCACGGGCCCGGCATCCCGGAGGAGGTGCTGCCGCACGTCTTCGACCGGTTCTACAAGGCGAGCGCCTCCCGGCCGCGCTCCGAGGGCAGCGGGCTCGGCCTGTCCATCGCCCTGGAGAACGCCCACATCCACGGCGGCGAGATCACCGCCGCCAACTCCCCGGAGGGCGGTGCGGTGTTCACGCTGCGACTGCCCCGGGGCGTCCTGGAGGCGGCGGACCAGGGCGGCGAGGAGGACGAGCGGGCCGTGCGGCCGGCGCACTCCGTCCAGTCCATGCCCGTGCAGTCCGGGAAGTCCGTGCAGGACAAGGGGGACGCGTAGTGACCATGCGCCGTGCGACGGTACGACGGCTGCTCGCCGTGCCCGTGCTGGCCGGTCTGCTCGCCGGCTGCGGGATCCGGGCGACCGAGGTGCCGACCGACTTCGGGCCCGCGCCCTCCCGGGCGCGCTGCTCGCTCACCGAGCCGGACGTGACCTCGCAGTCCGCCCGCGCGGGCGTGCCGGTGCAGGTGTTCCTGCTGTGCGGTTCGTCGCTGGTGACCGTCGACCGGTCCGTGCGGGTGCCGAACGGCGCGGCGGACTTCGAGCGGCGGGTGCTGGTGGCGCAGGGCCTGCTCGACCAGCTCGCCGAGTCGCCGTCGGCGGCCGAGAAGGAGGCCGGGTACACGACGGACGTGCGCGGCGGCATGACGGTCGGCGGGCCCGGTGCGAAGGACCCCGACGACGCGCTGCGGCTGAGCACCCCGCCCGGGAACCTGACCTCGTACGCGCTCGCCCAGCTCGTCTGTACGTTCTCCGACTCGGCGGCGGCCGAGGGCGACGGCTCGGTGATCCTGGGCGGCCCCGGCTCCGACCCGCTGCGCCGCTACGGGTGCACCGACGAGGTCCGCTCCCGCCCCGGCAGCGCGGAGCCCCCGTCCTCGGCGGTCACCGACAGCGGCTGACCCTGACCGGGCCTCCGGCCACCGGGCCCGACGTGTGGCGGACGCCTCACGTCGGGCCCGGTGGCCGTGGTCGTCGCAGGTCACCGTCGGTCGGAAGGGCCGGGGCGGCCGGGCGGGGCGGGTGACTCGTGCCGGTATCGGGGGTCGGGCCGGAACCGATCGTGCCGGGGGTCGCGTCTTGGGGGGCGTGCAGCGTCAAGGCTCCATCGGCGGCAGCGCCGCGATCCGCATCCGCGCGACCGGGATTCTCCTCCTGGCCGCCCATCTCGTGTTCGTCGCCTGGGTCGCGCTGCGCCCGCTGAACGTCCCCTGGGTGGTGCCGGCCAACCTCCATCCGTTCGACGGGATCCGGGCCGACCTGAGACTGGGCTGGCCCGAGGCGGCCCGGCGGATCGGCGAGGGGCTGGGGCTGCTGGCCCCGCTGGGCTTTCTGCTGCCGCTGGTGCACGGCAGGCTCCGGGTCTCGCCGCTCGCCTCCCTGATCCGTACGGTCACGGCGGGCGCCCTGCTGTCGCTGGGCATCGAGCTGTTGCAGACCGGGGTGCCCGGTCAGGTCGTGGACGTCGACTCGATGCTGCTGAACACCCTGGGCGTGGCGCTGGCGCATGTCGCGGTGGTGCCGGCGGTGCGCGGGTGGCTGCGCCGCAGGGACGAGCGCCGGGGGCGGGCCGCGGTCCGTCAGGAGGAGGCCGCTCAGGGTCTGACCCCGAGGATTACCAGGGTCGGGGTCGCACCGTAGAGCGACGCTTCGTCCCCTTCGTCACCGTAGCGTTGACGTCAGATGGAGCAGCCGCACGGGCCGCCTCCGACAGACGCTCGCGAAGGAGCCGCAGATGTCCAGCCTCGCTCGCCCCACCCACGGCCGCATGATCGGCGGAGTGTGCGCCGCGCTGGCCCGGCGCTTCGGCACCTCCGCGACCACGATGCGCGTGATCTTCCTGGTGTCCTGTCTGCTGCCCGGCCCGCAGTTCCTGCTCTACATAGCGCTGTGGGTCCTGCTGCCGTCGGAGGACAAGGCGGCGCGCACGGCCTGGTGACGGCCGTCCACAGCAACGCCGTCGGGGCGCGCCCGGTGTTTCCGGGTGCGCCCCGACGGCGTGTCGTGCGTGCCGGGCGGTGCCGTTCAGCCCAGCGGGATGCCGTTGACCGGCAGGCCGTGCGTCGGCAGGCCCTTGAGCGGCAGACCACCGAGCAGACCGGCGACGGGCGCGGTCGGGCTTTCGGCGAGCAGCTTCTCGGCGACCGGCTGGGTGGCGGTCAGGCCCGCGCCGAGCGCCGGCTGGGCCTGCGACAGCACCTCACCGGCCGCGGGCAGCGCCGTGGTCAGGTTCTCCGCCGGCAGCGTCCTGGTGACGCCGTCCAGGGCCTGCGTGGCGTCCGGGACGGCGGGGGCGGCGTTCGCGGCGCCCGCACCGACGGCGGCGAAGGCGGCACCGAGAGCGGCGACACCGAGGGTCTTGGCAGCAGACTGCTTCATGATGAGTGCGTCCTCGAATGGGATACGGGGAAACTGAGCGGTTCTCGACCGTAAACACGGAGAGGGGTCGGCGGCAAACATCGAAATGCGGACGGATGGTGAACACCCGCCCGCATTCCGTGCCCCGAAAAAACGCTACTCAGCCTTCCGTTTCCGCAGAACCGCTGGTGGAGGCGGTCTGCTGGAACAGCCATTCGGACTTCAGCTCGGAATAGCCGGGCTTGATCACGTCACTGATCATGGCAAGTCGTTCATCGAAAGGAATGAATGCTGACTTCATAGCATTGACAGAGAACCACTGGAGATCGTCGAGCGTATAGCCGAACGCGTCGACAAGGTGCTCGAATTCCCGGCTCATGCTGGTGCCGGACATCAGACGGTTGTCCGTGTTGACGGTGGCCCGGAAGTGGAGCCGGCGCAGCAGGCCGATGGGGTGCTCGGCGTAGGAGGCGGCCGCTCCGGTCTGGAGGTTGGAGCTGGGGCACAGCTCCAGCGGGATGCGCTTGTCGCGGACGTAGGAGGCGAGCCGGCCGAGCTTCACACCGCCGTCGGCGGCGATCTCGATGTCGTCGATGATGCGCACCCCGTGACCGAGCCGGTCGGCGCCGCACCACTGGAGGGCCTGCCAGATCGACGGCAGCCCGAAGGCCTCGCCGGCGTGGATGGTGAAGTGGTTGTTCTCGCGCTTCAGGTACTCGAAGGCGTCGAGGTGCCGGGTGGGCGGGAAGCCCGCCTCCGCGCCCGCGATGTCGAAGCCCACGACCCCCAGGTCCCGGTAGCGGTTGGCGAGTTCGGCGATCTCCAGGGAGCGGGCCGCGTGCCGCATGGCGGTGAGCAGGGCGCCGACACGGATGCGGTGGCCGTTCTGCCGGGCCGTCCGCTCGCCCTCCCGGAAGCCCTCGTTGACGGCCTCGACGACCTCTTCGAGGCTCAGCCCGCCGTCGAGGTGCTGCTCGGGCGCGTAGCGCACCTCGGCGTAGACGACACCGTCCTCGGCGAGGTCCTCGGCGCAATCGCGGGCGACCCGGACGAGCGCGTCGCGGGTCTGCATCACGCCGACGGTGTGCGAGAAGGTCTCCAGGTACCGTTCCAGCGAACCGGAGTCGGCGGCCTCCCGGAACCAGATGCCGAGCTTGTCGGGGTCGGTTTCCGGGAGTTGGGCGTACCCGGAGTCCCGGGCGAGGTCGACGATCGTGCCGGGACGCAGCCCGCCGTCGAGATGGTCGTGCAGCAGAACCTTGGGTGCCCGCCGGATCTGGTCCGAGCTCGGGGTGATGCCCGCCTGGGTGCTCTGGCTCGTCATTTCCGCACTCTAACTCCTACGCGCGTAGACGGCGCGCTGTACAACTCCGCCGATACGTAACGGTGACCGCCCGGACAGGTGGAGTACAACGGCGCTTCTGACACTGTTCTGTCATGGCACAGGATGTGACGCCGGTTCGGACGGTCCGGCTGGGGAAGGCGCTCGGCCCCGCGCCGACGGCGGTGAGCGGGGTGGTGCTGCTGCTCCCGGGCGGCGAGGAGGTGTCCAGCCGGAGACCGTCCGCCGTGTGGGCGGCCGCCTCCGTGCGGGGGTTGGGGCGCAGGCTGGCCCGGGCGGGACGCGAGGAGGGCCTCGCCGTGCACGCCGTGCACTACCGCTACCGCGGCTGGAACGGCAGCGAGGCGCATCTCGCGGCCGACGCGGCCTGGGCGGCCGACGAGGCGGTACGGCGATACGGAGACGTCGCCGTGTGCCTGACCGGCGTCGACATGGGCGCGCGGGCCGCACTGCGGGCAGGCGGTCACGAGGCCGTCAACTCCGTGCTGGCGATCGCTCCCTGGCTGCCGGAGGAGGACATGGCCGCTCCACCCGAACCGGTGAAGCAGCTGGCGGGGCGGCGGGTGCTGATCGTGCACGGCACGAACGACGAGCGCTGCGACCCCGAGCTGTCGTTCCGGCTCGCGGCACGGGCGAAGAAGGCGAACCGGGACGTGTGCCGGTTCGAGGTGCACTCCGACGGCCACGGGCTGCACCAGTACCGCGGTGAAGTCCTCGCGCTGGCCGAGGACTTCGTCATGGGCGCGCTGTTCGGCCGGGCGCTCTCCCGGCCGGTGGAGGACGCGCTGGCCGCCCCGCCGCCGCTGGGGCTGCGGATGCCGTTGGCCGTGGGGTTCGGCACCTCGTTACGGCGCCCGGGCCGCCCCTGAGGCACGGCCCTCAGTTCGGCAGCAGGTTGCCCCTCCTCGACAGCAGGAACTTCTTGAAGGCCGCCACGGGCGGGGTGTCCGGGTGGCCGTCCAGCCAGGCCACGCCGATCTCGCGGGCGGCTCTCGGGGCCGTGACCGTCAGCTCCACCACCCCCGGGCGGGCCACGGCGGGCGGCGGCAGCAGCGCCACCCCCAGCCCCGCCGCCACCAGTCCGCGCAGGGTCTCCGCCTCCTCGCCCTCGAAGGCGATCCGGGGCCGGAAACCGGCCTCCTTGCAGAGGTCGTCGGTGATGCGGCGCAGGCCGTAGCCCGGTTCCAGGGTCACGAAGGTCTCGTCGGCGGCCTCGGCGAGGCGGACCCGTCTGCGGGCGGCGAGACGGTGGTCGGCGGGGACGACCAGGCGCAGCTTCTGCTCGTCGAGGCGCCGGGCCACCAGGTCGGGTGCGTCCGGGACCGGGGAGGTCAGACAGAGGTCCAGCTCCCCCGCCCGCAGCCGCTCGAGCATCGCCTCGCCGTAGTTCTGGACCAGGCTGAAGCGGACGCGCGGGTGATCGACGCGGAAGGCGTGGATCAGCCCGGGGACGGTCTCCGCGCCCATGGTGTGCAGGAAGCCGAAGGCGACCTTGCCGGTGGCCGCGTCGGCGTCCGCCCGGACCTCGTCGGCGGCCCGCTCGATCTCGCCGAGGGCGCGCTCGACGGAGGCGAGGAAGGTGCGCCCGGCGGGGGTGAGGGAGACCGTGCGGCCGTGCCGGGCGAACAGGTCGACGCCCAGGTCCTGTTCGAGGCGGACCATGGCCCGGGAGAGCGTCGACTGCGGGACCTGCATCTCCTGCGCGGCGCGCGTGACGTGCTCGGTACGGGCGACTCCGGCGAAGTAGGCGAGCCGAGGGGCCAGCACCCTGGACATCTCCGCCCCGTCCGCCATGTCTTCTGTGTCACTGGACGGTGACAGGCGAGCCTCTGACCTCTGCTGATGCACCATGGGAACGATTATGACGATTCCATGCATTGGACGGATGAGCCGGGGTGTACGTAACTTCGAAGCATGTCTCCCGCCAGTACCGGGGCGTCCACGATCGTGGGCGCCGCGTCCTCCGTTTCCTTCTCCTCCGACTCCCGTCTGGCCCCCGGCGGCCCCGGCTATCGCCGGATGAGCTTCGCGCTCTTCCTCGCCGGTGTGGCGACCTTCGCCCTGCTGTACTCCACGCAGGCGCTCCTGCCGCTGATCTCCGGTGACTTCGGGGTGGCGGCGAGTCAGGCGAGCTGGACGGTGGCGGCGGCGACCGGTGGACTGGCGCTGTTCGTGCTCCCGATGAGCGCCCTGTCGGAGCGCTACGGCCGCCGTACGGTCATGACGGCCTCGCTGGGCGTCGCGGTCGGCGTGGGCATGCTGGTCCCGTTCGCCCCCTCCCTGGGCACGCTGGTCGTGCTGCGGGCGGTGCAGGGCGCGGCGCTGGCCGGTCTCCCGGCGTCGGCGACCGCGTATCTCGCCGAGGAGGTCCGGCCGAAGGCGCTCGTCACGGCGATCGGCCTGTTCGTGGCGGGCAACAGCGTCGGCGGGATGAGCGGCCGGGTCATCACCGGCTGGGTCGCCCAGGAGTGGGGCTGGCGGGTGGCCGTCGGGGTGATCGGCGCCCTCGCGGTGGCCTGCGCGATCGCCTTCCGCCTGCTGCTGCCGGCGCCCCGGCACTTCAAGGCGGGTTCACTGGCGCCCCGCGTGCTGATCGGCACGGTCCGCGAGCACCTCGCCAACCCGCTGCTGTGCCGCCTGTACGCGATCGGCGCGCTGTTCATGACGGTCTTCGGCGGCGTGTACACGGTGATCGGCTACCGGCTGACGGAGGCGCCGTTCTCCCTCCCCCAGGGCATCGTCGGCTCGATCTTCCTGGTGTACCTGGTGGGCACGGTGTCGGCGTCGACGGCGGGCCGGCTGGTCGGCCGTCTCGGCCGGCGCGGCGCGCTGTACCTGGCGGGCGGCACCACGGCCACCGGACTGCTGCTGTCGCTGGCGGACTCGCTGGTCCTGGTCCTGCTGGGCCTGGTCCTGATCACGGCGGGCTTCTTCGCGGGGCACGCGGTGGCCTCCTCGGCGGTCAGCAAGACGGCGACGACCGGCCGCGCCCAGGCCTCCGCCCTCTACCAGTCCGCGTACTACATCGGTTCCAGCACCGGCTCCACGGTCGGCGCGCTGGCCTTCCACTCGGGCGGCTGGGCCGGCACGGTCGGCGTGGGCGTCCTGGCGGTGCTCGGCGTCGTGACGATCACGGTGTTCGGAACGCGGGCGGCCCGCCGGGAGACGCTGGTCGCCGCGCACTGAACGTCCCGCGGCTTCCCGCGGTCCTCCCCCTGCTCGGGGCCGGTTGTCAGTGGTGGCGCATAGCCTCCGCGCGACGACCGGTGCGAGCAGGGGGTTTTTGATGGAGTTCCGGATCGACCGCGGTGACCTCGCCGAGGCGGTGGCCTGGGCGGCCCGCGCGCTGCCCGCCCGTACGCCGGTACCCGTGCTGGGCGGGCTGCTGCTGGACGCGGCGGCGGGCCGGCTGACCGTGTCGGGGTTCGACTTCGAGACGGCGGCACGGATCGAGACCGACGCCGAGGTCGGCACGGCGGGCCGGGTGCTCGTGCTCGGCCGCCGGCTCCTCGACATCTGCAAGGTGCTGCCGGACGGGCCGGTGAGCTGCGCCGTGGCCGGCACCCGGTTCACGGTCGAGGCGGGCGGCACCAGCTTCGGCCTGTCGACACTCCCGCGCGAGGAGTACCCCACCCCGCCCGAACCGCCGCGGGCGTACGGCACCGTGGACGCGGCCGCGTTCGCGACCGCCGTCGCCCAGGTCGCGGTGGCCGCCGGCCGCGACGACACGCTCCCGGTGCTGACGGGCGTCCAACTGCGCCTTGACGGCGAGGAGATGACACTGTCGGCGTCGGACCGCTACCGGTACGCGGTACGGCGGCTGGAGTGGAAGCCGGAGGCGGCCGCCGAAGGGGTGGCGGAGGCGCTCGTGCCGGCCCGGCGGCTGCTGGACGTGACCCGGTCGCTGGCCCGGTGCGGGACCGTCCGGGTCGGGCTCGACGGAGCCTCGGGGACCGGCCCGATCGGGTTCGAGGGCGGGCGGACGCGGACGGTGGTCCGGCGGCTGGACGGACGGCTGCCCTCCTACGGGAAGCTGTTCGACATGGCGGGGGCCGCGGTCGCCGAGGTGGAGAGCGGGGCGCTGACGGAGGCCGTGCGGAGAGTCGCGGTGGTGGCGGAGGCGAACAGCCCGGTACGGCTGGACTTCTCGGCCGGGTCCGTCCTGCTGCGCGCCGGGTACGGCGACGACGTGGCCACGCAGCGGCTGCCCGCCGGACTGACCGGCGCCGAGGAGGTCACCGTGGCCTTCAACCCCGCCTACCTGCTGGACGCGCTGGCCTCCTTCGAGGCGCCGAGGCTGCGGGTGGAGCTGCTGGGGACGGGACAGCGGGCGCTGCTGGGCGCGGCGGACGCGCCCGAGGCCCACCGGCACCTGCTGATGTCCGTGAAGCAGCTGGTCTGAGCACGGTGGGCTGAGCGCTGTGGGCTGAGCGCTGTGGTCTGAGCGCTGTGGTTTGGGCCCGGTGGGCTGATCATGGCCTGGGCAACGACTCTGACCTGCGCTTTCGTCGACTCGGCGGGCCATTGTCAGTGGGCTGCGGTAGCTTCCGAAGTGCTGGGCGCAAAGGCGCGTGACAGAACGGCCACAGGGGTGGGTGGACGATGGGCAACAGCACGGCGACGACGACCGACATCGACGTCGCACTGGAGAAGCACCGGACGGAACTGACCGGCTACTGCTACCGCATGCTCGGCTCCTCCTTCGAGGCCGAGGACGCGGTGCAGGACACCCTGGTCCGCGCCTGGCGGAGCTACGAGAAGTTCGAGGGCCGCTCCAGTCTGCGCTCGTGGCTGTACCGGATCGCGACGAACGTCTGTCTGGACATGCTGACGGCCGGCAACAAGCGGGCCCGGCCGATGGACCTCTCCGAGGCCACCCCGCTCGCCCGCGCGGCCCTCTCCCCCCGCCCCGACAACACCTGGCTGGAGCCGATGCCGGACGCCCGTGTGCTGCCGACGGTGGAGGACCCGGCCGAGGCGGCGGTCGCCAAGGAATCGGTGCGCCTCGCGTTCATGGCCGCGTTGCAGCAGCTCCCGCCGAAGCAGCGGGCGGTGCTGATCCTGCGCGAGGTGCTGGCGTGGAAGGCGAGCGAGGTCGCCGAGCTGCTCGACACCTCGGTCGCCTCGGTCAACAGCGCGCTCCAGCGGGCGCGGGCGACCCTGTCCGAGCGGGAGGCCTCCGGCGCGGACGCGGCGGTGTCCGACCCGTTGGACGAGGAGCAGCAGAAACTGCTCGACCGCTATGTGGCGGCCTTCGAGGGCTATGACATGACGGCGCTGACGGCCCTCCTCCACGAGGACGCCATCATGACGATGCCGCCGTTCGACCTGTGGCTGACCGGGCACGACGACATCACCGGCTTCATGACCACGCTCGGCTCCGCGTGCGAGGGCTCGCGCCTGCTGCCGGTCCAGGTCAACGGCCTGCCGGGCTTCGCCCAGTACAAGCCGGACCCCGACAAGGGCGGGTTCACCCCGTGGGCGATCCAGGTCCTGGAGATCTCAGACGGCCGCCTCACCGGGTTCCACTTCTATCTCGACACCCAGCGCTGGTTCCCCCTCTTCGGCCTCCCCCTCCATCTCGAAGCGGAGACCGACGAGGTCGAGCAGGGCGCGTAGGGCCGGGTCGGGGGCGCGCAGCCGTATGTGTCCCCCGGCCCGCCGGGCGGCCAGCTGGAGCCGCGCCAGCAGGTCGACGGCGATGAGCCCCGGCGGCCCGATCCCGGCGACGTCACAGACGACGACCGCCGCGCCGGTGGTCTCCATCAGCGCCCGTACGGCGTCGACGAGCCCTGTCACCCGGGGGCGGGTGACAGGACCGGTCAGGGTGAGTACAGGCGGTGTCGTCGATTCCACGATCGGTAGACCGGCGCGGGGCGCCCAACTCATCGGAGCGGGAGAGCCGCCGTCGGGCGACCGTTCGGGCGATCTGTTCAGGCGATGCGTTCCAGCACCACGGGGGACGCGGTGAACTCGGTGCCGGCCGCGCCGATGTCGTACGAGCCCGTCACCGCCTGGAGCGCGTACTCGAAGCGCTCCGGGGTGTCCGTGTGCAGGGTCAGCAGGGGCTGGCCCTCCTTGACCGTGTCGCCGGGCTTGGCGTGGAGTTCGACGCCCGCGCCCGCCTGCACCGGGTCCTCCTTGCGGGCACGGCCCGCGCCGAGGCGCCAGGCGGCGATGCCGATGTCGTAGGCGTCGAGGCGGGTCAGGACGCCCGAGGCGCCCGCCTTCACCACGTGCTGCTCCTTCGCCGTGGGCAGCGGGGCGTCCGGGTCGCCGCCCTGGGCCGCGATCATGCGGCGCCAGACGTCCATCGCCGAGCCGTCGGCCAGCGCCTTCGCCGGGTCGGCGTCCTTCACGCCGGCCGCGTCGAGCATCTCGCGGGCGAGCGCGATCGTCAGTTCCACCACGTCCGCCGGGCCGCCGCCGGCCAGCACCTCGACCGACTCGCGGACCTCGAGGGCGTTGCCGGCCGTGAGACCGAGGGGGGTGGACATGTCGGTCAGCAGCGCGACCGTCTTCACGCCGTGGTCGGTGCCCAGGCCGACCATCGTCGAGGCCAGCTCACGCGCGTCCTCGATGGTCTTCATGAAGGCGCCGGTGCCGACCTTCACGTCCAGGACCAGCGAGCCGGTGCCCTCCGCGATCTTCTTCGACATGATCGACGAGGCGATCAGCGGGATCGCCTCCACCGTGCCCGTGACGTCCCGCAGCGCGTACAGCTTCTTGTCGGCCGGGGCCAGTCCGTCGCCCGCCGCGCAGATCACCGCGCCGGTCGTGTCCAGGACGTGCAGCATCTCCTCGTTCGACAGCAGCGCGCGCCAGCCCGGGATCGACTCCAGCTTGTCCAGGGTGCCGCCGGTGTGGCCGAGACCCCGGCCGGAGAGCTGGGGGACCGCCGCGCCGCAGGCCGCCACCAGCGGGGCCAGCGGGAGCGTGATCTTGTCGCCGACGCCGCCCGTGGAGTGCTTGTCGGCCGTCGGGAGGGACAGCGCCGAGAAGTCCATGCGCTCGCCGGAAGCGATCATCGCGGCCGTCCAGCGGGCGATCTCGCGGCGGTTCATGCCGTTGAGCAGGATGGCCATGTTGAGGGCGGCCATCTGGTAGTCGGCGACCTGACCGCCGGTGTACGCGTCGATGACCCAGTCGATCTGCTCGTCGCTGAGCTCACCGCGGTCCCGCTTGGTGCGGATGACGGAGACGGCATCCATCGACAACTGCGCCATGGCTTTCCTTCCGGTGGTGCACCGTAGTGCGGGTGCAAGGTGGTGCGGCAAGACGTTCCAGAAACCGCGCGGCCCCTCTGCGCCAGTCAGAGGGGCCGCGCGGGACTTACTTGGTGAGGTGGCCCGGGCCGAAGGCCTGCGGGAGCATCTCGGCCAGCGGCAGGATCCCCGCCGGCGTCTCCAGCAGCAGCTCGGGGCCGCCGAACTCGTAGAGCAGCTGGCGGCAGCGGCCGCACGGGACGAGGATCTCGCCCCTGCCGTCTACGCAGGTGAAGTGCGTGAGCCGGCCGCCTCCGGTGTTCTGGAGCTCGGAGACCAGCCCGCACTCGGCGCACAGGCCGATGCCGTAGGAGGCGTTCTCGACGTTGCAGCCCGACACGATCCGGCCGTCGTCGACGAGGGCCGCCACGCCGACCGGGAAGCCGGAGTACGGGGCGTACGCCCGGGACATGGCGTCCCGGGCCACCGTGCGCAGCTTCTCCCAGTCGACCGCGGCGGCGGGCGGGGTCACTTGCCCTGCCCCTTCCGGTACGGCATGCCGTCCGCCTTGGGCATCCTGAGGGACTGGGCGGACAGCGAGAGCACCAGCAGGGTGACGACGTACGGCGCGGCCGTCACGACCTGGCGCGGGACCTCGTCCGTGCCGAGGTACCAGACGAACATCAGGGCCGAGATCAGCGCGGTGACGACGGCGGGGACGTACTTCTTCTTCCACGCCAGGTAGGCCGCGCCGAAGACCAGCACGATCGCAAGGAGCAGGATCAGCGCGTGCACGTTGGTGGTGCCGCCGCGCAGGTTGAGGCTGTCGGTGTAGCCGAACAGGCCCGCGCCGAGGGCGAGGCCGCCCGGCATCCAGTTGCCGAAGATCATCGCCGCGAGGCCGATGTAGCCGCGGCCCGCGGTCTGGCCGTCGAGGTAGACGTTCGAGGCCACGATGGACAGGAACGCGCCGCCGAGGCCCGCGAAGCCACCGCTGATGATCACGGCGATGTACTTGTACTTGTAGACGTTGACGCCGAGGGACTCGGCGGCCACCGGGTTCTCGCCGCAGGACCGCAGCCGCAGGCCGAAGGCCGTCCGCCACAGCACCCACCAGGTGGCCGGGACGAGGGCGACGGCGACGACGGTGAGGGGCGACAGGTCGGTGATCAGACCGCCGACCAGGCCGGCGATGTCCGAGATCAGGAACCAGTGCTTCTCGTTGAGCGTGTCCAGCCAGCCGGAGAGCCCTGGGATGTCGAAGGTGCCCAGCGAGTCGATCGGCGGGGACTGCTTGGAGGAGCCCTGCTCGACGCCCTCGAAGGCGAACTTCGACAGGTAGCGGGTGGTGCCGAGGGCCAGGATGTTGACGGCCACACCGGAGACGATGTGGTTCACGTTGAAGGTGACGGTCGCGACGGCGTGCAGGACGGCGCCGAGCGCGCCGCCGATGATGCCGAAGACGACGCCCGTCCACGGGCCCCACTGGTAACCGGCCCAGGCGCCGAACCAGGTGCCGAGGATCATCATGCCCTCGAGGCCGATGTTGACGACGCCCGCGCGTTCGGCCCACAGGCCGCCGAGGCCCGCGAGGCCGATCGGGACGGCGAGGCGCAGGGCCGTGGACATCTGGCCGGTGGAGGTGATGCCGTCCGCGCCGGTGATGAGGCGGACGATCGAGGTCAGCACCAGGACGCCCGCGATGATCAGCAGGAGGACCGGGAGCGAGAGTTTGCGGCCGCCCTTGCCGGGCTGCTTCGCCTGCGGCTTGGCGATGGTCGTGGTGCTCATCAGACCGTCACCTCCTTCTTGGTGTTCTGGGCGGCGGCGGCGAGCTCGGCGCCGACGCGCTTCTGCTGACGGCGCAGACCCCACTGGCGTACGGCCTCGTACGAGATGACGACCGCGAAGACGATGAGGCCCTGCATGATCGTGGCGATCTCCTTCTCGTACGCCACCGGGGTCGCGTAGTCGAGGGCGGGAGAGGCCTTGTCGAGGAAGGCGATCAGGAGCGCGGCGAACGCGATGCCGACCGGGTTGTTGCGGCCGAGCAGGGCGATGGTGATGCCGGTGAAGCCGAGACCCGTGGGGAAGCTCAGGCTGTAGGTGTGGGCGTCGCCGAGCAGCAGGGGCAGGCCGGAGAGGCCCGCGATGCCGCCGGAGATGAGCATCGCGGTGAGGACCATCTTCTTGGCGTCGACGCCGGAGGCCGCGGCGGCGGTCTCGGACTCGCCGGTGGCGCGCAGGTCGAAGCCGAAGCGGGTGCGGTTGAGGACGACCCAGTAGACGATGCCCAGGGCGATGGCGAGGAAGACCAGGCCGTAGATCTCGCCGACGTCGGCGCCGAGGTCGATGCCGGGGACCCAGCCGGAGTCCTTCATGATGCCGGTGGTGTTGTTGTTGCCGACCTGCACGCCCCACATGTTGTCGAGGGTGAGGTAGCCGATGACGCTGGTGGCGATCGCGTTCAGCATGATCGTCGCCACCACCTCGCTGACCCCGCGGGTGACCTTCAGGACGCCCGCGATGCCGGCCCAGAAGGCGCCGGTGAGGACGCCGACCAGGAGCAGCAGCGGGATCTGGAGGAAGGACGGCAGGGCGATGTTCGCGCCGACCACGGCGGTCATCATCGCGGCGAGGCGGTACTGGCCGTCGACGCCGATGTTGAACAGGTTCATGCGGAAGCCGATGGCGACCGCGAGGGCGGCGACGTAGTACATCGAGGCCTGGTTGACGATCAGGACCTGGACGTCGGAGTAGCCGGCCTGCTCCAGCATGAGCGTGTACGGCTCGATCGGGCTCTTGCCCGAGGCGATCAGCACGACCGAGGTCAGCAGGATCGCCGCGACGAGCGCGATGACCGGGCCGGCCACCGCGAGGAGCACGCGCTCCTTGTCGAACTTCTTCATCGGGCCTCGTCCTCCGGACCGGCAGCTTCCTCGGTGGTTTCCGCGTCGTCCACGTGTTCCAGGTGACCGGACGCGGCGCCGGTCATGGCGGAGCCGAGCTCCTCCGGGGTGATGGTGGCGGGGTCGGCGTCCGCGACCAGCGTGCCGTTGTAGATCACGCGCAGGGTGTCCGACAGGCCGATGAGCTCGTCGAGGTCGGCGGAGATCAGCAGCACGGCCAGGCCCTCGCGGCGGGCCTCGCGGATGCGGTCCCAGATCTGGGCCTGCGCGCCGACGTCCACACCCCGGGTGGGGTGGGCGGCGATCAGGAACTTCGGGTTGTGGCTCATCTCGCGGCCGACGATCAGCTTCTGCTGGTTGCCGCCGGAGAGCGAGGCGGCGGTGACGTCGATGCCCGGGGTGCGGACGTCGAACTCCTCGACGATCCGGCGGGTGTCGGCCTGGGCGCCCTTGATGTTCAGCCAGAAGCCCTTGGCGTTGGGCGCCTCGGTGACATGGCCGAGGATGCGGTTCTCCCAGAGGGGCGCCTCCAGGAGCAGGCCCTGGCGGTGGCGGTCCTCGGGGATGTAGCCGACGCCGGACTCGCGCCGCTTGCGGGTGGTCCAGGGGGTGATGTCCTCGCCGAGGAAGGCGATGCTGCCGGAGTCGGCGTTCTTGGTGCCGATCAACGCGTCGATGAGCTCGGTCTGGCCGTTGCCCTCGACGCCGGCGATGCCCATGACCTCACCGGCGTGGATGGTGAAGCTGACGTCGTCGAGGGCCTTCTTGACCTCGCCGCCGACAGCGACCTCGGGCGAGATCATGCCGCTGACCCCGCCGGCCGTGGGCTCGGCCTCGATGCCCAGGGAGGCGCCGCCGCTGGCGTAGACGGTGAGGTTGCGGACCTCGATGACGGGCTTGTCGGTGACCGTGGACTCGGCGGTCTCCGGGGTGGGCAGCTCGCTGCCGACCATCATCTCGGCGAGCTGGCGCGGGGTCGTCTCGGCGGGGACGGCCGTGCCGACGGTGGTACCGCGCCGGATGACCGTGATCTCGTCGGCGACGGACAGCACCTCGCCCAGCTTGTGGGAGATGAAGATGACGGACAGGCCCTCGGACTTCAGCTCGCGCAGGTTGTCGAAGAGCGCGTCGACCTCCTGCGGGACGAGCACGGCGGTCGGCTCGTCGAGGATGAGGGTCTTGGCGCCGCGGAAGAGGACCTTGAGGATCTCCACGCGCTGCCGGTCGGCGACACCGAGGTCCTCGACCAGGGAGTCGGGGCGCACACCGAGCCCGTAGCGGTCGGAGATCTCCCTGATCTTCTTACGGGCGTTGCCACCGATGCCGTACAGCTTCTCGCTGCCCAGCACCACGTTCTCCAGGACGGTCAGGTTGTCGGCCAGCATGAAGTGCTGGTGGACCATGCCGATGCCGCGCGCGATGGCGTCGGCGGGGCTGGAGAAGCCGACCTGCTCGCCGTCGATCGCGATGGTGCCCTCGTCCGGCTTCTGCATGCCGTAGAGGATCTTCATCAGCGTCGACTTGCCGGCGCCGTTCTCGCCGACGAGGGCGTGCACGGTGCCTTTGCGGACGGCGAGGTGGATGTCGTGGTTGGCGACGACACCGGGGAAGCGCTTGGTGATCCCCGCCAGCTCTACCGCGATCGTCGACTGTGCGGTGAGCGGAGGGCTGCTGGACGCGTCGATGGCGCACTCTCCTTGGAAAAGGGGTCGCTCTACGCGCGTAGCGCCCCTGCTTTAAATAGTGCCCGGATCAGGTCGATCTTGAATGATCTTGAGGGAGATCCCGATCAAGTCTCGATCCGTTCCGAGCATTCTGCCGCGCGAACGGGGCGCGGGGAGGACATCCTTCCCGCGCCCGGTTCCGTGGCCGTAACGCTGCCATTACAGCGCTTCATTGGCCAAGGCCTCTGACAGAAGGTCAGGAGGTCTTGACCGTGATGGTGCCGTTCTTGATGCCCTCTTCGGCCTTCTTGATCGCGTCCTGGATCGCGGTGTTGCCCGCGAAGGACGGGTTCGAGTCCGACACGCTCACGCCGCCGTTCTCGAGGCTGCCGCGGACGACGCCGGTCGCGGGCTTGCCGTCCTTGACGGACTTGGCCAGCGTGTAGACCGCGCCCTCGACGTTCTTCATGGCCGAGGTGAGGATCGAGTCCTTGTACGCCTTCAGCGCGTCCTGCTTGTACTGGTCGGAGTCGACGCCGATGGCCCAGATCTTGTGGGCGTTGGCGGCCTTGATGACACCCTGACCGGACAGACCGGCGGCGGCGTAGACGACGTCCGCACCGGCGTCGATCTGGCCCTCGGCGGCGCTCTCGCCCTTGTCGGGGCTGGAGAAGCCACCCTCGGCGGCGGTCTCGGTCAGGTACTGCGACTTGACCGTGACGCCCTTCTTGGTGTCCTCGACGCCCTGCTTGAAGCCGGCCTCGAACTTGTGGATCAGCGGAACGTCCACGCCACCGACGAAGCCGACGGTGTTGGTCTTGGTGGCCTTGGCGGCGGCGACACCGGCGAGGTAGGAGGCCTGCTCCTCGTGGAAGACGAGGTCGGCGACGTTGTCGGCCTTGATCTGCTCGTCGTCGACGATGCCGAAGGTGGTCTTCGGGTACTTGGCCGCGACCTCCTTGACGGCCGGCGCGTAGGCGAAGCCGACGCCGATCACCGGGTTGTAGCCCTGCTTGGCGAGGCTCTCCAGGCGCTGCACCTTGTCCGCGTCGGACTCGCCGTCCTGCGGCTCGACAGCGGTGGACTTGTAGCCGAACTCCTTGTCGGCCTTGTCCAGGCCGGCCGTGGCGGCGTCGTTGAAGGACTGGTCGCCCTTGCCACCGACGTCGTACGCGAGCGCGAGGCCCAGGTTCTTGTCACTGCTGTTGGAGGAGGACGACGACGACGTGGAGGAGCTTCCGCAAGCGGAAACGGTCACGGCGAGAGCTGCGGTGGCAACACCCGCAACCGCGATTCGGGACACCCGGCGCATGGAACTTGACTCCTTTGTGCAAGCGCCCAAACCAGGCGCTGGTTCCGCCGCAGCGTAACGCGCGTAGACCAGACGGAAAAACCCTTCTGTCCGGTCCGTTACCGAGCTGTGGCCACAGTTGCGGTCCAGGTTACGGACAGCAGTGCGCCCCTTGCGGGAGGCAAGGGGCGCATGGGCTGCAAGGACGCCCGTAAGGGCGTAGCAAGGGCCCGGCGGAACGGGTTTCGGGCCGTTACTTGGTGTTTACCGTGATCTTGCCGTCGATGATGTCCTGCTTGGCCTTGTCGACGGCCGCGACGACGTCCGTCATCGCCTTGTACTTCGGGTTGGTGTCGGCGAATCCGACCCCGTCGTTGGAGAGGCTGCCGCGGACCACACCGGACAGCGGCTTGCCCGCGTGGACGGACTTCACGAGGTCGTAGACGGCGCCGCCGACGTTCTTCAGCGCCGAGCCGAGGATGTAGTCCTTGTACGCCGCCAGCGCGCTCTGGCTGTACTGGTCGGAGTCGACGCCGATGGCCCACACCTTCTTGGCCGCGGCCTCGGTGATGACGCCCTGACCGGAGAGGCCGGCCGCGTGGTAGATGACGTCGGCGCCCGCCTCGATCTGACCGCTCGCCGCGTCCTTGCCCTTGTCGGGGCTGGAGAAGCCGCCTTCCTGGGCGGTCTCGGTCAGGTACTGCGACTCGATCTTGATGTTCGGGTCGACCGACTTGGCGCCCTGGACATAACCGGCCTCGAACTTGTGGATCAGCGGGATGTCCACGCCGCCGATGAAGCCGATGTGCGCCTTCTTGGTGGCCTTGGCGGCGGCGACACCGGCCAGGTACGAGGCCTGCTCCTCGTGGAAGACCATGTCGGCGACGTTCTTCGCCTGGATCTGCTCGTCGTCGATGATCCCGAAGGTGATCTTCGGGAACTTGGCGGCGACCTCCTTGACGGCCGGCGCGTAGGCGAAGCCGACGCCGATCACCGGGTTGTAGCCGGCCTGGGCGAGCTGGGTCAGGCGCTGCACCTTGTCCGCGTCGGACTCGCCGTCCTGCGGCTCGATGTCCTGGCCGCCGATCTTGAATTCCTTCTCGGCCTTCTGGAAACCGGCGTAGGCGGCGTCGTTGAAGGACTGGTCGCCCTTGCCACCGATGTCGTACGCGAGGCCGATGCCCTTGCCCGAGTACGTGCCGCTGCTGGATTCCGAGTCGCTCGACTTGGAGTCGGTGCTGGACTTGCCGCAGCCGGCGGCGGCGAGCGCGACGACCGCGACGGTCACCGCGGCCCGGGAAAATCTCGTCCTCCGAGATATCAGACGCATAGCAAGCACCCCTTCATCCCCACGGCGCCGTGACCGGCCCGCTTTCCCCTTGGTGGCGCCGTTCAGGAGGGGCTCCCCAACAAGCCTTTCCCGGTGGCGATTCCGGCGCACAGTAACGCGCGTAGAAGCGGAGGGGAACGGGGTTTCTCCGGGCCGTTATCGATTCGTGCCGACGCGGGGTTACAAGCGCGTCCCCGGGGTTACGGGTGGGTGACACAAGGGGACGAAGGGGCGCCTTTCCGGCACCCCCTCGCCCGGGCTCCTCGGGGTTCCTCCGCCAGGGGTTCCCTCAGTGGACGCGAGTCGCCGCGTCCAGCAGCGCGGCAGCCGTGAAGAGCTCCACGCCGACGGTGATCGCCGACTCGTCCGCGTCGAAGTCGCCCTGGTGCAGATCGCGCACGGTGCGCTCGCCGGGCGGGCGGACCCCGAGCCGGGCCATCGCGCCGGGCACCCGCTCGAGGTACCAGGAGAAGTCCTCGCCGCCGAGGCTCTGTTCGGTGCTCTCCACGGCCGTCTCACCGCGTCGGGCGACCATGGCGTCCCGCAGCAGCCCGGCGACCTCGCCGTCGTTGACGACGGGCGGGACGCCCCGCACGTAGTTGATCTCCGACTTGGCCCGGTGCAGGTTGGCGACCTCGTCGATCGCCGCGACGACGATGTCCGGCGCCTGCCGCCACGCCTCGATGTCCAGGCAGCGGACGGTCCCGGAGAGCTCGGCGTGCTGCGGGATCACGTTCGGTGCGTGGCCGCTCTCGATCCGGCCCCAGGTGACGGCCAGCCCGGCCCGGGTGTCGACGCGGCGGCCGACCAGCGCGGGCACGTCGGTGACGACCCGGGCGACGGCGGTCACGAGGTCGGTGGTGAGGTGCGGGCGGGCGGTGTGGCCGCCGGGCCCGTCCAGCGAGATCTCCAGCCGGTCGCAGGCGGAGGTGATGGCACCCTCGCGCAGCCCGACCCTGCCCGCGTCGACCCGCGGGTCGCAGTGCACGGCGATGATCCGCCCGACCCCGTCCAGCGCCCCGCCCTCGATGGCGTCGGCGGCACCGCCGGGCAGTACCTCCTCGGCGGGCTGGAAGATCAGCCGCACGGGCCGCGGGAGCCGGCCCTGCCGGTGCAGCTCGGCGAGGACGAGTCCGGCGCCGAGGACGACGGTGGTGTGCACGTCGTGCCCGCAGGCGTGCGCGCGGTCCGGCACCGTCGAGCGGTACGCGCACTCGGTCTTCGTGTCCGGGATGGGCAGCGCGTCGATGTCGGCGCGCATCGCGAGGACGGGAACCCCGTCGGCCCCGGCGCCCGCCGCTCCCCCTCCGCCCACGGTCCCGATGTCACAGATGAGGCCGGTCCCTACGGCGAGTACGCGCGGCTTGAGACCCGCCTGCTCGAGGCGGGCCTTGATCGCGGCCGTCGTACGGAACTCCTGGTTGCCGAGCTCGGGGTGCATGTGCATGTCGCGGCGGAAGGCCACGAGCTCTGCGCGCAGCGCCTCCGGCAAGGTGCCGGGAAGGGCGCCGGGGAGCGCACCCGGAAGTGCACCGGGGAGCACGTCTTCCCCTGACGGATCGGCCTCGGACTCTCGGGACATCAGTTGCTTCACCCTCTGAAGGGTAGGACGCCGGGGCGGTCAACTGACCCGATCAACAAAAGTTCAACCCGTTAGGCGAAGAAAAGTTGGCCGCGCGGCGCATGGCTGCTGTGATGGATGGGTAAACTCGCCGGTTTCTCGGTCGGCACCCACACTTCTTCCTTCCTTTCACGGATACCACGGACCGCTCGAGCCACGCTGGGTTTGTCCACGTACCGGGACCGATCCCGAAATCATCACCTCCGTGCAGCGGTGGTGCCACGCTGGGCGACGACGCGGGGCCGACCCGGCAGCGGCGGCTCGTGGTCGCCCTGGTCCCGGCCCTCCTCAGACCACGCTCACCGCTGCCAGCCGGTGTACGTCCTTCGCCGTGCCCGTCACCCCGGACAGGAACCCCTGGGCTCTGGGCGAGGCGTGTTCCGTCAGCCAGGCCGGGTCGATGTCGCAGACCGCGACGCGGACGTCGGTGCCGGACAGAGCCAGCGGCAGGGTGTGGACGACCGTGGAAGGGAAGCTGAGGACGGTCCGGCCGATGGGGCCGCGGCGGGCGATCAGTTCCAGCGGGAGGTCCGGGCGGACCACCTCCAGTCCCGTCTCGACGGCCAGCCGGTGGAGTTTCTCCGTGCTCTCCCGGCGGTGGGCGAAGTAGCGGGTCGCGCCGTGCGCCTCGGCCAGCGTCCGGACCGCCTCCAGATAGCGGTCGACGTCCACCACGCCGGTCTCCACCAGCGAGGTGCCGACCATGTCCGCGCTCTTCGTCACGCGCGGCGGGCCGAAGCGCTCACGGGTCCAGGCGAAGACGTTGGACGTGATCGTGACGCCGTCGGGGGCGTCCTTCATGGGCATGGAGGAGAAGACCTCGACCCCGCGGTCCGGGCCGGGGGTCAGACGGCGGCGGGCCGCGGCGGACACCGGGGCGAAGAGCACGTCGCGGGGGCCCGAGCGGCCGCCCTTGCGGTGCCAGCGGACGAGGCGTTCGCCGCGGGCCAGCTGGCCCACGAACTCCATCGTCGCCGTCCCGTCGTCCACCACGACCAGCTCGCTCGCCCTGGTGATGGTCAGCAGCAGCTGGACGTAACGGGAGAACGGGTCGCCCATCACCATCCGCTCCGCGCGCCGCAGCAGCGGGGTGAGGCCGCCGATCGTGCGGAAGGGCGCCGTGGTGCCGCCGCGGGCCTCCTCCCAGCGGACCGTGTGCCCTTCCCGGCGGGCCAGCTCGGCCATGCGGCGCAGCTGGCCCCGGGTCATCGGATCGGTCGGGGACAGGACGACGAGGGTCAACCCCGCGCCGGGCTCCTCTCGCGGGTGGAGTTCCCGGGCGTGCGCCCACTCCAGGACGTTCAGGAGCTGCACCGGACTCTCGACGAAGGCGAGGGTGTGGGGGGTGTGGCCGGTGTTCTTCCCGGCGCGAGGACTCATCGTCGGACGACCATCCCGTAAGGCACTCGGAGGGGTATTCAGGTCACACAGCGACCGGTTCGCCCGCCGCCGCCGCGATCTCCGCCTCCGCGACGACGCCCGACACGCGGCGCAGCTTCTTCATGGGGCCGAGCTCGGAGTCGTAGACCTTCTTGACGCCGTCGCCGAGGGAGGCCTCGATGGTGCGGATGTCGCGGACGAGGCGGGTGAGGCCGCCCGGCTCGACGGAGGCGGCCTGGTCGGAGCCCCACATCGCGCGGTCGAGGGTGATGTGGCGCTCGACGAAGGCGGCGCCGAGGGCGACCGCGGCGAGGGTGGTCTGGAGGCCGGTCTCGTGGCCGGAGTAGCCGATCGGGACGTTCGGGTACTCCTTCTCCAGCGTGTTGATCACGCGGAGGTTGAGCTCCTCGGCCTTCGCCGGGTAGGTCGAGGTGGCGTGGCACATGAGGATGTTGTCGCTGCCGAGGACCTCGACGGCGTGGCGGATCTGCCGCGGCGTCGACATGCCGGTGGAGAGGATGACGGCGCGGTTGGTGGAGCGCAGGGCGCGCAGCAGCTCGTCGTCCGTCAGCGAGGCGGACGCCACCTTGTGCGCGGGGACGTCGAACTTCTCCAGGAAGGCGACCGCCTCGGTGTCCCACGGGGACGCGAACCAGGCGATGCCCTTCTCCTTGCAGTACTCGTCGATCTGCCGGTACTCGTCCTCGCCGAACTCGACGCGGTGGCGGTAGTCGATGTAGGTCATCCGGCCCCAGGGGGTGTCGCGCTCGATGTCCCACTGGTCGCGCGGGGTGCAGATCTCGGGGGTGCGCTTCTGGAACTTCACGGCGTCGCAGCCGGCCTCGGCGGCCACGTCGATCAGCTTGAAGGCGTTGTCCAGCTCGCCGTTGTGGTTGATGCCGATCTCGCCGCAGATGTAGACGGGCCTGCCGGGACCGACCTCGCGGGAACCGAAGGTACGCAGACGGGAGTTGGTGCTCATGGGGGAGATGTCCTTACGTGGTGAGGGTGTCGAGAGAGGGTCCGAGGATCCAGCCGGCGATCTCCCGGATCGCGCCGTCGCCGCCGGGGAGGGTGGTGACCGCGCGTGCGGCGCCGCGTACGACGTCGTGGGCGCTCGCGACCGCCACCGGCCAGCCCACGAGGGCGAAGCAGGGGAGGTCGTTGACGTCGTTGCCGACGTAGAGCACGCGCTCCGGCGCGATGCCCTGTTCCTCGCACCACTGCTTGAGCGCGAGGTCCTTGCGGTCGATGCCGTGCAGGACCGGGAGCCTCAGCTTCCGGGCCCGGGCGGCGACGACCGGGTTCTGTTCGGTCGAGAGGATCAGCATCCGCAGGCCCGACCTGCGCAGGGCGGCGATGCCGAGGCCGTCGCCGCGGTGCACGGAGACGAGCTCCCGTCCGTCGGAGTCGATCAGCACCCGGTCGTCGGTCTGGGTGCCGTCGAAGTCGAGGACGACCGCGTCGATGTCGGCGGCCGTCGGGAGGGAGCCGGGGCGATCCGTGTCGAAGAGGGGCGCCAGCGACCTTGCCCTGGCCAGGTCGTGCGGGTCGTCGATCTCCAGGACCCGGGCGGGGTCGGTACGGACGAGTTCCGTGCGGCCGAAGAAGCGGTGGCCGTGCGCGCGGAAGCCGTCGGTCTCCATGGCGTAGGCGGCGCCGGTCTCCAGGAGGTCCTGGGGGCGGTCCTGGCGGCGGGGGCGGAAGGCCTTGTCGTGGTTGACGCCGAAGCCGCCGGCCGGGCCGGGGCCCCCGTCGGCGTCCGCGCCCTCTCCGGCGTCCGCGTCGCGCCAGACGAAGCCGTGGAACGGGGCGACCGTCACCGCGGTGTCGGCGCCCTGCTCGACGACGGCCGCGGCGACCCCGTCGATGTCGTCGCGGACGAGGAAGGGGCTGGTGCACTGCACGAGCAGGACGGCGTCGACCGGGGAGCCATGCAGTGCCTCGTGGGCGTCCAGGGCGTGCAGGACGGCCGCCTCGGAGGTCGCGGTGTCGCCGGCGATGGCGGCCGGCCGGAGCACGACCTCCGCGCCCGCCTCGCGCGCCGCCGCCGCGATGGCGTGGTCGTCGGTGGAGACGACGACGTCCGTCACGAGGCGGGTCGCCCGGCACTCGCGGACCGCGCGGGTGACGAGCGGTACGCCGCCCACCGGTGCGAGGTTCTTCGCGGGCACGCCCTTGGAGCCGCCGCGCGCGGGGATCACCGCGAGCACACGGCGCACCCCGGCTGGTGAGTCGGACATGGGTTTCTCTCCTTGACGGGTCACAGCTCCCCCATCCGCCGGATGACCGGGGCCACCCGCTGCACGCCGTGCCGGTAGGCGCCGCGCGCCGCCCGGCGCACGATCTGCCGGACCGGGCCCGGGTCCCGGTCGGCGGCGGGCGCGCCGGGCAGCGGGCTGCCGTCGGGGCCGAGGTGGTGGCGGGCGAGGATGCCGGGCAGATAGCCGGGCGCGGTGGCGGGTGTGTAGTAGGGGGTGAGGGGCGGAAGGCCGCCGGGGCCGTTGAGCGCTTTACCGATCCGCTCACGCGCCGCGTCGAAGGCCGTCGCGTACGAGCCGCCCCCGGAGGGGGGACCCGCGACGGCGACGCCCTGGCGGGCCACCCACGCCTCGTCGGGGGCGGGCCGGTGCCCGGCGTCGAGCTGGTCCCAGGAGGCGAGGCAGCCGGAGCCGACGAAGTGGTGGTTGCCGAGCGCCTCGCGCACCCCGAGGTCGGTGAGGACGACCGTGGGCACCCGACGGTGCAGGGACTCCAGGGCGGCCGTCGAACTGACCGTGACCATGAGGTCGGTGCGGTCGAGGACTTCGCCCATGTTCCCGTACACCAGACGGAAGTTGGGCGGCGGATCGAGCTTCTGCACCAGCTTCTGGTAGGGCAGCTCCTCGATGTGGGTGGTGTGCTCGCCCGGCTTGGAGCGGAGCTTCAGCAGCACCTCCCGCTCCGGGTGCAGTCGCGCGTGCCGCACCAGCCGGTCGAGCAGGTACGTACGGTCCCTGCGGTTCTCCGGCACGGAGGGCTGCGCGGCGAAGACGACGGTGTACGGGTCGTGTTCACCCGTGTACGGGGCACCGCCCAGGAACGGCAGGGCCACTTCGGTCACCGACGAGGCGTCGGCGCCCACCCCCTCGTACACGGCGCGGAAACGCTCCGCGTCCTGGCGGGAGTTGGCGAGGACGAGGTCGGCGCCGTGCCGCAGCAGCAGGCCGTCGGCGAGCTTCTCGTAGACGACGCCGACATAGCCGGTGACGACGACGGGACGTTCGGTCCGCCCCTCCCAGATCCGCTTCAGTCCGTGCAGGATCGCCTGGACGCCGCCGCCGACCAGGGCGAGGACGAGGATGTCGTACGACGTCCTCTTCATGGCGCGCAGGAACTCGAGCGCGGTGACCTCGCTCAGCGAGTCGGCGTGCACGCCGACCTCGGCCAGCTGGCGGGGGGTGGGGGTGGCCCGGCCGCGCAGCAGGAATCCGTCCAGGACGGGGGCGACTTGCGCCCCGCTCCCGGATCCGGCTTCCATGGAGGGCGCGATCCGCGTCGCGGTCAGCGCACCCCATTTCCATCGGGTGTCGGAGTCCGCGAGGACGGCAATCCGTGGGGGGTTGGCAGTACTTGCTGGCACAGCCAAGACGCTAGAAAGCAAAACCCAGGATTTGCCCAATCACCCCTCAACAAAAAGTTAACAGCGGACCACCGAACGCCGAACCGGCCCGCCAATTGCGCGAAAGCGCGGGGGGTGCACCATTCCGACACATCGAGTTCACCCCCCGTATCCACACCGGCAAGTTTTGCCGCCGGGGGCCCTTCTAGGGTTTCGCAGGTGCCCAAGCTTTCCGTGATCGTGCCGTTCTACAACGTTCAGCAATACGCGCCCGACACCCTTACGAGCCTGCGTTCGAACGCACGCGAGGACTTCGAGTTCATTCTGGTCGACGACTGCTCGACCGATGCGACCTCGGACATCCTCACGCGTGCGGAGCGAGAACTGCCGGGCGCGGTGTTGGTCAGACACGAAAAGAACGGAGGGCTGGCAACCGCGAGAAATACCGGCATCGACAAGGCGCGGGGCGATTATCTGACTTTCCTGGACGGCGACGACTGGCTGGCGCCCGGATACTTCCCCCGGCTCCTCGCCGCCATCGAGCAGTTGGGTTGCGACTTCGTCCGCACCGACCATGTGCAGTGCACCGCGAGGGCCCGGAGCATTCACCGCGTGCCGCACGGCCGGCGCGGGACGGTGATGAACCCGCGGGAGGCGATCCTGCCCGCCGACCGGTCCACTTCGGTGGACTACGCCTACGCCTGGGCCGGCGTCTACCACCGCCGGCTCGTCGACCGAGGACTGCTGCACTTCACCGACGGACTGCGGACGGCCGAGGACCGGCCCTGGATCTGGAAGCTCCACCGCGAGGCGGACACCTTCGCCGTGGTGGGGCTGCTGGGCGTCTACTACCGGCGCGGGGTGGCCTCTTCCCTCACCCAGATCGGCGACGTACGGCAACTGGACTTCATCCGCGCCTTCGACCAGGTGATCGAGGAGACGGCGCGGGACGCCGAGGGCGAGAAGCTGCTGCCCAAGGCGGTGCGCACCTATTGCGCGATCATGACGCATCACCTCGGCTCGATCGAGAGGTTCGAACCCGCCGTGGCACGGAAACTGCGCTCCCTGTGCGCCGCCGCCCTGAGGCGAATGCCGCAGGACGTGCTCGCGGAGGTCATGGACTCAATGGACGTACAGCGGGCGAGCGCGCTGCGGCGGGTAAGGCGCAGGCCGGTGGCGGCACGGACGGTGGCGGCACGGACGGTGGCCGTCTGATGCCTCGCACGACCCGGATCTTCTGCGTCTCGACCCTGTACGGCGCCGCGACGCTGGCCGCGGCCCTCGACGCCGGGCTCTTCGAACCGACCGACCGCCGGCTGCTGCTCGTCACCAACAACGCGGTCAATCCGGAGATCACGCCGTCCGTCGACGCCATGCCGGGCTTCGCCCGGATCCGTGAGCGCTTCGACGAGGTGCTGTCCTGGAACGAGACCATCGCCCCCTTCCACCCCGGCGGCTGGGGCCCGCGCGGGGACGACATCCCGATGTGGGAGCGGTACGTACGGCTGCTGTGGGACCTCGGTGACGACGAGGTCCACCTGGCCGTGGAATCCATCCAGGTGAATCCGGCACTGGCGCTGTGCCAGTTGTTCACCGGCGCGCCCGTCGACGCCTACGCCGACGGTCTGATGAGCTACGGCCCCACGCGCGACAAGATCGACCCGCTGGTCGGCACCCGGGTCGACCGGCTGCTGCACCTCGATCTGGTGCCGGGCCTCACCCCCCTGCTGCTCACCGAGTTCGGCGTGCCGCCGGTACTGGTGCCGTCCGAGGCGTTCCTGAAGGTGCTGGGCGAACTCGCCGAGGAAGAGGCCGAGTTGCCCGATCCCGAGGAGCAACCGGCCCTGCTACTCGGGCAGTACCTCTCGGCGCTCGGCATCCTCGACGACGCCGAGGAGGAGGAGCTGCATCTGGGCATGGTGCGCGGCGCCGTGGCTCTCGGGCACCGCAAGCTCGTCTTCAAGCCGCACCCCGTGGCACCCGCCCGCTGGTCCCGGCTGCTGGAGGACGAGGCGAGGAAGCTGGGCGCCGAACTCACGCTTCTCGACCGGCCCGTCCTCGCGGAGGTGGCCTACCAGCGGCTGCGCCCCGCCCTCGTCGTCGGCTGTTTCTCCACCGCGCTGCTCACCGCCGCCGGTCTGTACGGCCTCCCGGTCGCCCGGGTCGGCACCGGCACCGTGCTGGCCAGGCTCGCGCCGTACCAGAACAGCAACCGGGTGCCGCTCACCATCGTCGACGTGCTGCTGCCGGACCTGGCGGACGGGCCGGCGGTGGAGGCGTGGGCCATGCCGTCGGCGGAGCGGGTGGACGAACTGGCCGCGCTGCTCAGGGCCGTCGGCTTCGCGATGCAGCCCAAGATCTACCCGGGGCTGCTGGGTGAGGCGGAGCGCTACCTCTCCACGCACCTCGACCCGCACACCTGGCGCTACTTCAAGCGCCGGCGCCTGGCGGCGCTGGCCCTCCCCGGTGCCGTCCCGGGCCAGCTCGCCTTCATCCCGCGCAACGCGACCGTCCGCCGCCTGGCGCGCCGGGCCCGCGCTCTGAAGCGGGTGACCGGCAAGCGGTAGCGGCAAGCGGTAGCGGCAGCCGGTCTCCGGTGTGGCGGTCACTCGACGACCGGAAACACGACATACCGGGACAGCTGTTCATCCGATCGTCATTCTTGCGCCGCCGGTGAGTCAGCCGTCACTCATCCCCGACTTGTCGGAGATGCATAGCGTTCCGTCGTCGAGACAACGGCCATGGCCGTCGGACACGACCGAACACCTCTCACGACTCCCACGGAAGGTCCCAGGATGAGCGCGGCTGACCAGGCGGCGGCCCCGGCCCCGACACCGGCACTCCGGCTGAACCTTCTCATCCCCGACCGGGCTCCGGTCCGGCCCCGGGCGGAGAGCCGGCTGCGCGCCCTGGACGGGCTGCGCCTGCTGGCGGCCCTGATGGTCTGCTTCTACCACTACGCCGGCAAGAACGGCGAGGTCGCGCAGTCCTGGCACCAGTCCCCCGGCCAGAAGTTCCCGACACTGTCGCAGTTCGCCACCTACGGCAGCCTTGGCGTGCAGTTCTTCTTCCTGATCAGCGGGTTCGTGATCTGCATGAGCAGCTGGGGCCGGAGCATGGGGGACTTCTTCCGCTCCCGGGTCGCCCGGCTGTACCCGGCCTACTGGGCGGCGATCGTCCTGGTCACCGCCGCGGGCCTGATCCTGCCGGTGGTGGCCGGGCCGCTGCGCTCGGACGAGATCCTCACCAACCTCACCATGCTCCAGCAGCCGATGGGCGTGCCCCGGGTGCTGGGGGTGGACTGGACGCTCTGGGTGGAGGTGCGCTTCTACGCCCTGTTCGCGCTGTTCGTGGTCTGGCGGGGCGTCACCTACCGCAGGGTGGTGATGTTCTGCTGCCTGTGGACGCTGGCCGGCGTCTTCGCCCGGGTCGCCGACAACCCGCTGACCGACGAGCTGGTGATGCGTGACCACGCCCCGTACTTCATCGGCGGTCTGGCCTTCTACCTGATCCACCGCTTCGGCAACGACCTGCTGTTGTGGGGCATCGTCGGCTTCAGCTTCCTGCTCGGCCAGCGCTACTCGGTCACGGCCCTGTGGCACCCCGGCCCGCAGGGCCAGTTCCACCGCAGCCCGTACGTCATCCAGCTGATCGTCCTCGTCGCCTTCGTCGCCGTCGCCGCGGTGGCCCTGGGCTGGACGAGCCGGGCGAACTGGCGCTGGCTGACGGTGGCCGGGGCGCTGACGTACCCCTTCTATCTGATCCACGAGCACCTGGGGTGGTTCTTCATCCGGGTGCTGTACCGCGAGTTCGGCCTGAACGCGTGGCTGACGTTCGGCACGACCATAGTGTCCATGCTCTGTATCGCCTGGCTCCTGCACCGGTTCGTGGAGAAGCCGATCGGGCCACGGCTGAAGCGGGCGCTCGCCGCTCCGCGGAGGGCGCCGGAGTAATCCGCGGGCCGGTGGGGGCCGGTCGCGCAGTTCCCCGCGCCCCTGAGCGGGTGAGCGGGGCGCTGCGCGTCCCCGCTCACCCGCTCAGCCGCTAACGTGCCGTCGAGCGGATCCGGCGTACGGCCCGCCGTACCGCCGGGTGGCGACGGAGTGCCTCGGCGCGGATCGGGCCGCCGCCGGGGAGGCGGAGGCTCGTGAGGCGGCGGCGCTTGAAGTAGCGCTGGTACGGGGACGATTCGGCGAGATTCGCGGTGAGCCAGGCGGCCGCCTCGTCGCGCAGGCCGTGGTACTTGCGGGACTGCATGCAGTACCCCACGGCCCGGATCAGGGGCGTCAGCTCCTCGGCCGCCCCCGCGAGTTCGAGAGGGGCGCCGAGCTCCGCGTGCTCCGCGTCGGGCAGCGCCACGTCGATGATGGTGAGCGGGACGCGGTTGCTGTTCTCGTACGGCGTGATGCGTTCCAGGAGCAGCTCCGTGCCGACCCGGGCGACGGGAATGCCGTAGAAGGCGGCGGCGGTCATCAGTGCCGTGGAGAAGCAGCCGATGACGAGCTTCGGCTTCAGGAAGGCGAAGACCGTCTCGGCGAGGATCGGTTCGTTCAGCACGGTGAGCCGCACGCCGAGTTCCCCGGCGGCCGCCTCCAGGGACTCGCTGTAGACGGCGGGCGCGCTCGGGTGCGGCTTGAACAGCACGTTCTCGTGACCCGCGCGGGCGGCGGCGCGCAGCATGCGCACATGCAGCCGCTCCTCCTCGTCCTGGGTGATCAGGTCGATCGCGGAGAGGTACTGGCCGAGGAGTACGGCGGTGGCGGGGTGGTCGGCCGGGAGCCGCTCGGCGAGGAGGCCGGCGCCGGACTCGCCGATCTGCGCGAGGACGTCGACCATCGCCTGGCCCGGCACGGCCTCGGGCCGGACGCCGTACTCGGACAGGAGCATCGGTTGCAGCCCGGGCACCAGGTCGAGGTGGAGCACGCGCGTGATGCGGCTGCTCATGCCGTGCGGGATGCGGTTGCGGGTCGGGCCGTAGCTCATCAGACCGTCCGCGTACACGTGGATCGGACTGTCCGCGAAGATGTCGGCGATCGCGCGGGAGGGGTTGGCCTGGATGGACTCGCAGGCGATCTCGACCGGTTCGTCGCCCAGGTCCCAGGCGAGGCGTACGGCCTTCTCCCAGAGCCGGGTGTCCTGGACGCGCGGCGACCAACCGGCCGGGTGGTGCGGGGAGATGAACTCGTTCCAGGAGTACACCTGGTCGAACTCGGGGCGCAGCTTCTCGAAGCCGGCCATCCGGTCCAACGGGGTGCCGACCTCCGGCGCGGCGGCGGTGTTGCTGACGACGAGGATGCGGCGGACGCCCTCGCGCGGGCCGAACCGGCCGGCGCGGATCGCGGCGGTGACGGTCGCGGCCGCGTACTGGGTGGCCGAGCAGAATATCTGGATCATGCCGCCACACCCTTCATACCGCCGCGGACCCGGCGCAGCACATGGACACGTTCCTCACCCATCCCCACCACGGCCTCGCTCAGTTCCTCCTCGCTCATCGCGCCCAGCGCCTCGGCGGCCAGCCGCTTCAGCTTCGCGGCCACACTGCGCTCGAACCGGCGCCGGTCGATCAGCTGGTGGGCGATGACGACGCAGAAGTTGCGCAGCGCCTTCCCGCGCAGCCGGTCCGCCTCGGGATCGTCGGCGAGCTCGGCGAGGACGAGGTCGAAGGAGCGGAAGAAGTCCAGCTGGCGCACGTCCCCGATCTGGGTGAGCGAACTGGCGATGCCCCGGCGGTAGAAGACACCGTGCAGGCTGGCGACGACGTAGGACTCCGCCCTGCGGTGCAGGTCCCAGATCCACGGCCGGTCCTCGGCGGTACGCAGCCCGTCGTGGAAGCGGAGCATGCCCCGGTCGAGGAGGCGGCGGTGGTAGACGCCGGCCCAGGCGTACGGATAGTCGACCATCGTGGTGTCGTCGACGGGGAGGATCGAGGTGCGCGGGTCGAGCGGGGTGTGGCGGCGGCCCTCGGGCGCCCGGTGAACGGCCCGCTCGAGACCGGTGACCTGTACATGGTCGGTGCGGACGAAGTCGACGTCGAACCGCTCGATGACGTCCACCAGTTGGGCCAGATAGCCCGGCGCCAGCCAGTCGTCGCCGTCGAGGAAGGTGAGGTAACGGCCTTCCGCGACGTCGATGCCGGTGTTGCGCGCGGTTGCCAGTCCGCCGTTCCGCTCGTGCCGGATCACCCGGCTGTGCCCGAGCCGCTCCGTCAGGGCGAGGAGCGCTTCGTAGGTCCTGTCCTTGGTGGATCTGTCCTCGACGAAGATGAACTCGAAGTCGTCCCGTGCATTGTTGACCAGGCTGGTCACGGTCTCGGGTAGGTACGACTCGATGTTGTAGCAGGGAACGACGACGGACAGGGTCGGTGTGTTGGCCACGTGTGCGCACCTGGATTCTCAGCGGAAAGTCAAGTGATCCTAAGAAAGTAGGATCAGCTTCCGCATGTCCCGTCGCCGACACTCAGGTGAATTCGGCGTGACATCCGGATCGGGTCGGGAAATGGCAGATGAAGAACGGGTGAGCCGACCCCTCCCCCTTTTCATCACCCCGTATTCTCGCGGAATTCGATGCTACGTTCGCGCACGTGACCGACATATCCACCTCACCTCCGCCCGCCGCGCAGCGCGGGCAGAGCCCGCACGGACCGGCATCGCGTCGGCTGCGCCTCACCTCTCCCGCGGGGTGGACCACCGCCATCACCACCGCCGCGCTGCTGATCTACACGACCCTCACCGCCGGTGTCTTTCTCGACATCCGCTATGTACTCGCCGCGCTGCGGACGACGGGGGCGGGCGGGCTCTCCCCCTCCGAGATATTCGCCCACCGGCCTTTCTTCTACCGCTGGTTGCTCGACGGTCTGGACTCCGTCACCGGCGGCTCGAACGCGGTGCGCGAGGCCCTCCTGCGGCTCATCGGCATCGCCCTGTGCGCGGCCGCCGGTCTCCTTCTGTACGGGGCTCTGCGCCGCCGTCTGCCCGAGCGGGACGCGCTGCTCGTCTCGGGCCTGATCGCCCTCACCCTGGCCTTCGCGCCCGTCATCGACTACTTGCAGCCGGAGTGGTTCGCGATCGTCTTCGCGACGGTCGGCGTCGCCGCCGCGCTGGGCGTCCGCGGCCGCTGGCAGGCCGCCGCGCTCGGCGCGCTGCCGCTCGGTCTCGCCGTACTGATGAAGTACTCCACCGCGGGCACCGCCGCGATGGCGCTCCTCGTGGTCTTCGCCGTGGACCGGGTACGGGGCCTGCTGCTCGCCGCCGCGACCGCCGTCGGCACCGGCCTGCTGTTCGCGGTCAGCGCCTGGTCGGGCTCGCGCGAGCTCCAGTGGCTGCGCGACATGCCGTACATCAACGCGCATGCGCTGGGCAAGGATCCGGTCGTCGTCTCGGACCTGCTGCTGCGGACCGCCGACTACCTGGGCGACCGGATCGCGCTGACGCCGGTGCTCGCGCTGCTGCCCGGCGCGCTGCTGCTGTTCGCCGCCACCCTCCCGTCGCGCCGGCAGCGCGTCGAGGCCGTGCTCGTCACGCTGCTGCTCCTCGTCGTCGGTCTGGCCGTCGTGGTCTACCAGGGCAACTGGTTCGCCTACCACGGCGAGAGCCTGCCGGTGGTGGCCGCGGCCCTGACCGCTCTCGCGATCGGCCGCTGGTACGGCGCACACGGCCGGCCTCCGCTGTGCCTCACCGTGCTCGCCCTCCTGTACGGGGCGCTGGCACCGCTGCTCGCCCTCGTCCGTGCGGACGTCGACACCGCGGTCGTCGCGTGGCTCGCCTCGGCCGCGGCCCTGCTCGCCGGGGTGGTGGACCTGCTGTGGGTGCGGGCACCGCGGGCGGGCGCCCTGCGTGTTCCGGTGGCCCTGCCGGTCCTCGCGCTCGTCATGTGCCTGGCCGCGACCGTGTGGCCCCTGTCCGGGGTCCGCGTGATCGAGGGGCGGATCGTCACGACCAACGCGGAGCTCAAAACGCAGGCGCGGTCGGCGGAGGCGGCGGCCCAGCAGGTGGACGCCGAACTCCCGGACGGCGCACCCGTGCTGTATCTGACCTTCGGTCAGCAGGCCTACTACATCGCCCACCCCACCGCCTGCCGGTACCCCTTCCCCACCTTCTTCAACGTGCCCAAGCAGCTCACCGAGGTGCCCTCGCTGGAGTCGACCCGGGAGAACGTGCGCTGCATCACGCAGGAGCACCCGGCCGCCTACGCCGTCTACCAGCCCAGCTGGCTGTCGCTGGGCATCATCGACCCGCGGATCGCCGCCGACATCCGCAGGGCGTACGAGTGCCCCAAGCCCGAGGGGCGGCAGCTCGTGGTGTGCACCGCGCGCCGCTGAGACACATACGGCTCACACGAAAGGCCCCGGCGGTGAACTCCCCGCCGGGGCCGTTCTTCTGTGACGCAGGCGCTCTGAGGCAGGTCAGGCGACGCGGGCAGGTCGGGCGACGCGGGCAGGTCAGGCGACGCCCGCGATGCGCGCCGCCTTGTGACCCAGCTCCACCGAGTAGCTCTGCCCCCGGTCCTGCGGGTAGATCTGCGCCATCGTCGCGAGCGTCACCCCGCTGAGATGGGTCTCGTGGCCGGGGATCAGCGCCTTGTACTCGGGCGTGACCACGGGCTGGGCGAAGGGCGCCCGCGAGAAGTGCCAGGCCTGGATCCAGGAGCGGTCGAACTCCGGGTTCACCCGCTGGAGCCACGGCAGGAACCGCTCCAGCAGCTCGGCCGGCTCGGTGGTGAAGCGCCGGTCGTCCCGCTCGACGTAGTTGCCCACGTAGAGGATGTGACGGCCCCCGTACTGCGCCGGGTCGATCATCTGCGTGTGCTCGACGACCGCCAGGAAGGGGAAGTCGGGCTCGTTGATGTTGAGCCAGTAGTACGGGATGGCGCTGCGGTCCAGCTCCAGGACGAAGCAGGTCGCGCCCAGATACTGGTTGCGCCAGACGGCGTCGTCGGCGGGCGCGTCGGCGGCCTTGGCGAAGGCGGGCTGCGGAGTGGTGACGATCAGATGGTCGAAGGTGTACGAGGCGCCGTCGGCGGTGCGCACGGCGACCTGCCCGTCGCCACCGTCCTGACGTATCGTCTCCATCCGCTTGCCGAACTCGACCTTGCCGCCGCGCTCGGCGATCCGGTCGGCGAGCGTCGCGTAGACCCGCTCGAACCCGCCGTCCATGTAGCCGAGTTCGAAGGTGCGGCAGTGGACCCGCGCCCACAGCCAGGCCATGGACACCTGGTCGGCGCGGTCGCCGAACTTGCCGCGCAGCAGCGGCTCCCAGACGGCCTCGGTGGCGCGCCGCCCGGCCCACTTGCGCAGCCAGCTCAGGGCGGTGCGGTCGGTGAACCGCTCCCCGTCACGCACGACCTTCAACCAGGCCGACGACAGACCGAAGCGGACACCGGCGGGCAGGCCGTACAGCGGGGAGGTCAGCATCTCCAGCGGCGTGCTGAAGGGGTGCATCCGCCCGCCCCGGAACACACCGGTGGTGGTCTTGTGGAAACGCAGGTCGCCGCCCAAGCCCAGTTCCTCGATGAGCTCGATCATCTGACGGTCGCTGCGGAAGATGTGGTGGTAGTAGCGCTCCAGCGGCACTCCCCCGACGGGGATCGACGCGGCGAGCCCGCCGAGTTCGTCGGCGGCCTCCAGGACGGTGACCGCGTGGCCCTGCTTGACCGCGTCGTACGCGGCGGTGAGGCCGGTCGCTCCCGCGCCGATGACGCCGAGGTTCATGCGAAACTCCACTTTCTGTTGAGCGCGAACTGGAAGACCAGCACCAACGGCAGCGAGCCGGCCTTCACCAGGTTCGGATCGATGCCGAGCCCTCGGGAGAACACCGCGAGCAGGACGAACGTCAGGGCGATACCGGTCAGGCCGACGGCGTAGAAGCGCAGATAGCGCCGCAGCAGACGGTCGCGCTTGCCGAAGGTGAACAGGGCGTTCAGGACGAAGTTGTTGGTGATGCCGAGGCTGGTGGAGAGCACGTTGGCCACCTGCTCGTGCAGACCGGCCACGTTGTAGAGCAGCAGGAACGCGCCCAGGTCGAGGAGGACGCCACTGCCGCCGACCAGCGCGTAGGTGATCAGCTGCCGGAGGTCGCGGGTGCGGGTGCCGGTGCCCTGCGGGGTGTCGCCACCTGCCGGGGCGTCGGTGCCCGTACGGGTGCCGGCCCGCACCATGTCCTCAGTGGCCATGGCCGGTGCCGTCACCGCCGGCCTCCGAGTCGTGCGAGATGACCTGCCGCACGGTGTACAGGGGCCGCCCCTGCACCTCGTTGTACGTACGTCCGATGTAGCTGCCCAGCACGCCGAGCGACAGCATCTGCACACCGCCCATGAACAGGACGACGACCATCAGCATCGTCCAGCCGGAGACCGTGATCTCGGGCCGCAGCACCTTCATGCCGAGCGCGTAGCAGATGCCGACGAGGGAGAACGCGAGCACCGCGAAACCCAGTTTGGTGATCATCCGCAGGGGTGCGGTGGAGAAGCCGGTCAGGCCGTCGATGGCGAGGCGCGCCATCTTGCGCAGCGGGTACTTGGTCTCGCCGGCGAACCGCTCGTCGCGGTCGAAGTGCACCTCGCTCTGCCGGAAGCCCATCGAGGCGACCATGCCGCGCACGAACCGGCTGCGCTCCCTGAAGCGCCGCAGCTCGTCGGCGGCGCGTCGGTCCATGAGCCGGAAGTCGCCGGTGTCCAGCGGGATGTCCACATCGGTGGAGGACCGCAGCAGACGGTAGTAGGCGTGCGCGGTGGCCCGCTTGAAGAGTGTGTCCTGACGGCTGCGCCGACGGGCGTGCACGACCTCCGCGCCGTCCCGCCAGGCGTCGATCAGCTGGAGGCTGACCTTCGGCGGATCCTGGAGGTCGGTGTCCATGACGATCACGGCGTCGCCGCGCGCCTCGTCGATACCGGCCGTGATGGCCATCTGGTGGCCGAAGTTGCGCGCGAAGTCGACGACCCGGACGCGCCGGTCGTTCTTCGCGATGTCTTCCAGGATGAGCGACGTGCCGTCGGCGGAGCCGTCGTCGACGTACACCAACTCGAAGGCGTACTCGGGGCGTTCGCGCAGTGCCGCCACGAGCTCCTCGTGGAAGTGGCGGATCCCGTCCTGTTCGTTGAAGACGGGCAGTACATAAGAGACGAGCGCGGCGCCACCCCGCTGACGGGGCACGCGGGACTCCTGCACCCGGCTGGATATGTCAGGCATTCGGCGAAACTAGGGGCGCGATGTGAACGCGATAAGAACGCGCGATGAGTTGCGCAATGCGGTGAATCGAATGCGGTGAATCGACAGACGACTCCGGATCGCGCCCCGGCCGGCCTGCCGTAGGTATGGGTCTACCGCACCCCGTACCGCGCGGCGATTCCGGCCACGATGATCTCCAGACCTTCCCCGAACTGCCGGTCGTAATCCTCGAAGATCTCCGCGCCCGCCTTCGCCGACAGCGGGAACTCGGCGAGCAGCCGGGCACGTTCCGCCACGTCGAACCCCTCGCGCCGCTCGTCCGGCCGCGGGTGCACGCCCTGCTCCTCGGTGACGAACCCGATGGTGTACGCGTACGCGGTCGACGAGGCGCGTACGGCGTCGGCGAGGGTGAAGCCGGCGGCGGTGAACAGGCGCAGGTTCTCCTCCATCTGCACGGCGTGGTCGGTGCCGGTGAAGCGGGAGCCGCTGAAGACCTTCGCGCCGTCGCGGTAGGCGAGCAGCGCCGCGCGCAGCCCGTGGTTGGCCTTGCGCGTCCGGTCCTGCCAGGTGTCGGCGGGGTCGAGCGCGATGCCCGCGACCATCCGCCGGTACATCTCGGTCGCCATCTCGTCCAGCAGGGCCTGTTTGTCCTTGAAGTGCCAGTACAGGGCGGGCGCCTTGACGTCCAGTTCCCTGGCGATGGCACGCAGGGTCAGCCCGTCGAGACCAGCCTCGTCGAGCAGCCTGAGCGCGGTGTCCGCCACCCGCTTGCGGTCGAGGGGGGCGCGTCGTTCGGTACTCACACTTGACAGCTTAACGCCGTTAAGGCCATCCTCGTGAACGACGGCACTTAACAGCGTTAAGGAGAGTTGCATGGATATGAACGTGGACGTCCTGATCGTCGGCGCGGGCCCCACCGGCCTCGCCCTCGGCATCGACCTGGCCCGGCGCGGAGTGGACGCGCTGGTGGTGGAACGCGGCGAGACCCTCGCCCCCGGCTCACGCGGCAAGGGCCTCCAGCCGCGCACGATGGAGGTCTACGAGGATCTCGGCGTCCTCGACGAGGTCCTCGCCGCCGGTGGCGCGTACCCGGTGGGCATGGTCTGGGCGGACGGCGAGCAGGCCGGCGAGCACCCGATGTTCGACCCGGCGGAGGACGGCGAGGAGGGCTCCCGCTTCACCGGCCCCTGGATGATCCCGCAGTGGCGCAACCAGGAGATCCTGCTGGCACGGCTGACGGAGCTGGGCGGGACCGTGGCCTTCGGCCGTGAGGTGACGCGGCTCGAGCAGGACACGGAGGGTGTGACGGCGCACTTCGCCTCCGGCGAGCCGGTCCGCGCCCGGTACGCCGTCGCCGCGGACGGCGGCCGCTCGGCGGTGCGCCGCGCGCTGGGCATCGAGATGCGGGGCGAGACGCTCGACCCGGACCCGACCCTGGTGGCGGACGTACGGATCCCCGACCTGGACCGCACGTGGTGGCATCTGTTCCCGCCGAGCGGGCCGGACGCGGGCTTCCTGGCGCTGTGCCCCCTGGCCGGGACGGACCGGTTCCAGCTGGTGGCACGGCTCCCCGGCGGAACGGATCCGGATCTCTCCCTGGAGGGCGTCCGCAAGCTGGTCTCGGAGCGCACCCACCTCGCCCCCGGGGCGGTGACGGAGCTCTTCTGGGTGTCCGACTTCCGCCCGCGCGCAGCCCTGGCGGACCGCTTCCGCGAGGGACGGATCTTCCTGGCGGGCGACGCGGCGCACGTCCACTCCCCGGCCGGCGGCCAGGGCCTGAACACCAGCGTCCAGGACGCATACAACCTGGGCTGGAAACTGGGCGCCGTACTGGGCGGGCGGGCACCGGAAGCCCTGCTGGACACCTACGAGGAGGAGCGCCGCCCCATCGCCGAGCACGTGCTCGGCCTCTCCACCGCGATCCACCGCGAGGAGGCGAAGCGGGGTGCGTCGACCCGCCAACTGGGCCTCAACTACCGGCACTCGTCACTGAGCGAGGAGACCCGGGAGAACCCCGGTCCGCTGTCCGCCGGCGACCGCGTCCCGGACCTGACGGTCGACGGCGTCCGCCTCTTCGACCGGCTCAGGGGCCCGGACTGGACCCTGGTGACCCTGCCGGACGGCGTGTTCCTGGTCCGCCCGGACGGCTATGTGGGCTGGGCGGGCGCCACGGAGGAAGGCCTCGCGTCCTACCGCGCACGGGTCGGCCTCGGCTAGTCGTCGCCGTCGAGGAGGGTGTCGACGCAGAGCTCGAGAGCGACACCGACGGACTCGGGAACGGGGACGGCCTGGCCTCGCTGGTAGCGGAGGGGGTCGGGGTACTTGCCGTCGACGGGGTCTCGATACAGGAGCACCACGTCATGCCTGCGGTCGGCGATGACGTAGACCGGGATGTTGGCCCTGGCGTAGATGTCGACCTTGGTGGCTGTGTCGTTCGTCCAGTTGGAGGACGTCACTTCCAACACCATGCGGAAGACATGCGGGGCATAGCAGTTCTTCTCGACCAGTGCGTCGTGGAAGTCGGCATCCACCACGGACAGGTCCGGCACGGCGTAATCATCCGGCCCGGTCGGCAACCACAAGCCGATTCCCCCGACCGTTTTCAGCCCGGCCTGCCGATCCCCGGCTTCGTGGCACGCCACGATCAGCCAGGACAGTGTCACTTGGTGCGGCCCATCCGGCGGCGGCGTCACGACAATGCTCCCGTTGAGGATCTCCACCCGGTGCCCGGGCAGCTCCTCCCACAGCCGGTCGGCAGCATCAGCGAGCGACGACTCGTGCAGCATCACAGCCACGGCACCCTCCTTATCGGGACCACCCTCCACGAGCCTAACCAGGAACGGGCGGTTTCCGCCCCCGATCACCCATTCGAGGGAATCGCCCAGCTCAGAACGCATCCGACGGCACGTACGTCCCCCAAACCCCCCGGAGGGCGTTGCACACCTCGCCCACCGTCGCCCGGGCCCGCAGCGCGTCCTTCATCGGGTAGAGGACGTTGTCCTCGCCCTCGGCCGCCTTCTTCAGGGCGTCCAGGGCCGCGTCCACCGCCGCCTGGTCGCGCCCGGCCCGCAGCTTCGCCAGGCGTTCGGCCTGCTGGGCCTCGATGGCCGGGTCGACGCGGAGCGGCTCATAGGGCTCCTCCGTGTCGAGCTGGTAGCGGTTGACGCCGACGACGACCCGCTCGCCGGAGTCGGTCTCCTGGGCGATCCGGTACGCGCTGCGCTCGATCTCGCTCTTCTGGAAGCCGTGCTCGATGGCCGACACCGCGCCACCGAGGTCCTCGACCTTCCGCATGAGCTCGACGGCCGCCGCCTCGACGTCGTCGGTCATCTTCTCGACGACGTAGGAGCCCGCGAAGGGGTCGACGGTGGCGGTCACGTCCGTCTCGTAGGCCAGCACCTGCTGGGTGCGCAGGGCGAGGCGCGCGCTCTTGTCCGTGGGGAGCGCGATCGCCTCGTCGAAGGAGTTCGTGTGCAGGGACTGGGTGCCGCCGAGCACCGCGGCCAGGCCCTGGACGGCGACCCGGACCAGGTTCACCTCCGGCTGCTGGGCCGTCAGCTGGACGCCGGCCGTCTGCGTGTGGAAGCGGAGCATCAGCGACTTGGGGTTCTTCGCGCCGAACTCCTCCCGCATCACCCGTGCCCAGATCCGGCGCGCGGCGCGGAACTTCGCGACCTCTTCGAGGATCGTCGTACGGGCCACGAAGAAGAAGGACAGCCGGGGCGCGAAGTCGTCCACGTCCATCCCCGCCGCCACCGCCGTACGGACGTACTCGATGCCGTCCGCCAGGGTGAAGGCGATCTCCTGCGCCGGGGACGCGCCCGCCTCCGCCATGTGGTAGCCGGAGATCGAGATCGTGTTCCACTTCGGGATCTCGGCCTTGCAGTACTTGAAGATGTCGGCGATCAGCCGGAGCGAGGGCTTCGGCGGGAAGATGTACGTGCCGCGCGCGATGTACTCCTTCAGCACGTCGTTCTGGATCGTGCCGGTGAGCCGGTCGGCCGGGACGCCCTGTTCCTCGCCGACCAGCTGGTACATGAGCAGCAGCAGGGCCGCCGGGGCGTTGATCGTCATCGACGTCGACACCTTGTCCAGCGGGATCCCGCCGAACAGCACCCGCATGTCCTCGACCGAGTCGATGGCCACGCCCACCTTGCCGACCTCGCCGCTCGCGATCGGGGCGTCCGAGTCGTGGCCCATCTGGGTGGGCAGGTCGAAGGCGACCGACAGGCCCATCGTGCCGTTGGCGATCAGCTGCTGGTAGCGGGCGTTGGACTCCACCGCCGTGCCGAAGCCCGCGTACTGGCGCATGGTCCAGGGGCGGCCGGTGTACATCGACGGGTAGACGCCCCGGGTGAAGGGGTACTTGCCCGGCTCGCCCAGTTGCCCGGCCGGGTCCCAGCCCGCCAGGTCCTCCGGCCCGTACACCGGCTCGATGGGCAGTCCGGACTCCGACTCACGCGCCATGGGTGTGATGCCTCCCGCTGAGCAATACCCGCTGCTTCGACCACTCGGGTCGGTTACCCGTCAGTACGGTCCGACCGTCCGACGGACTGTATCGGCGCGCGTGCACCCGGTGCAGAGGACCACGCTGGGACCTTCCTCACAGACTGTTCGCGGTGCCGGTCACCACAATGCCGCTCCGTTCGCGAAGCGTCATCCGGGGGGAACATCTCAGGCATGCGGATGCGGAGATCGATCGCCGTCCTGGCCGGCACGGCGGCTCTGATGACGGTGTGCGGCTGTAGCGTGCAGGCCCCCGACGCGGACGGAGCGGAGCGCTCGCCCGTGCCCGCCGACGTCGGCCGGACGGCCTCGGCGTCGGCGTCGGCGTCGGCGTCAGCCCCGGCGCGGACCACCACCGACGACAGGCCGAGTGCTCCGGCCACCGGCGCCCCGCCTCCCGCGGTCCTGTGGTCGCGCGGCGACAAGGGGCGTGACGTCCGTGAGCTCCAGGCCCGGCTGCGCCAGATCGCCTGGCTCTTCGTGGGGCCCACGGGAACGTACGGCGAGGTCACCGAGCAGGCCGTGAAGGGCTTCCAGGGCAAGCGCGGGCTGCCGACGACCGGGAGGACCGACACCGTCACCTGGCGGCGGCTGCTGGGGATGACCCATGAACCCGGGGAGTGGGAGCTGTATCCGATGGGCGGCCAACCGGCCGCCGCGCCCGATCCCCGGTGCCTGTCCGGACGGGTGCTGTGCATCGACAAGACGACCAGGACCCTGCGCTGGATGGTCGACGGCCGGACCCTGACGACGGTGTCGGTCCGCTTCGGCTCGCAGTACACGCCCACCCGGGAGGGCGTGTTCCACGTCTACTGGAAGTCCCGCGACCATGTGTCCACGCTCTACCACTCACCGATGCCGTACGCGATGTTCTTCAGCGGCGGGCAGGCGGTGCACTACTCGGCCGACTTCGCCGCCCGCGGCTACGCGGGGGCCTCGCACGGGTGCGTCAACGTCCGGGACGAGACGGCGATCGCGAGTCTCTTCGCCCAGGTGAGGAACGGCGACAAGGTCGTCGTGTCCTGGTGAGCGCGGTGGCGCGAGAGCAGTGAGGTGTTTGGGGCGCGAGCGGGACCGGGGGAACGTGTCCCGCCCGCGCCGAGCGCACGAGCCGGAAGTACGGGGGGAACCCCGGCTCTGTGCAAGGGCCGATGACCAGTCGGCTCACTTCTTACTGCGCTCCGGCCGCCGAAAACGTCACACCCCTCGCGAAAAAACTCCGACGATCAGAGAAACAGCAGGTCAGTGATGGTGCGAGGACGAGTTTCCGCTGGAGCCGCCCAAGTGGCCGGAGCCGCCCGAGTGGCCGGAGCCGCCGCCGTGGCCCCCACCTCGGCCACCATGACCACGACCTCGATCACGGTCATGGTCGCGATCGCGATCACGACCACCGTCGCCGTCGTCGTCGTCGGAACCGCCCTTGTCGCCCGAACCGCCCGAACCCGACTTGTCGCCCGTGGCGCCGCCGCGGCCTCCGCGGTCGCTCTGGTTCGTTCCGGTGTCCCGGCCGGTGGTGGCGTTCGGGGCGCGGTCGTCGCCCCGGGAGTTTCCGGCGGCGGTGCCGTCGAGGACGCCCGCGCAGTACTTCGGCACGCGCGTCGGGCCGCCCGCGAGGTGCTCCAGGGTCCGGCGGCGCTCGGTGTCCAGGGTGCGGCCGGCGCTCAGGTCGCGGCAGGACGAGGTCACGCCGGTCGGCCAGGTGCCGCGGGGGTCCGGGGTGGCCGAGGGGGCGCCGTCCGTCTTCCCGTTCCCGGTGTCCTCGCGGCCGGTGGCGCCCGTGCCGCCGTCCGGGGTCGCCGGGTCCTCGTCGCCGCCCGAGGCCTCCGGCGTGGGTGGGACGAGCGGGTGCTCGTCCGGGGCCACGGGGGCCGAGACGGATGCCACGGGACGGGCGGGTTCGGCGCCGTCGAACGGGGTCGGCAGGACACCGGTCCCGGCCGCGATCCCGCCCACCATCCCGGCGGCGAGCGCGGCGGCCAGCCCCAGCCGTCCGGGCCGGCTCCACCGGGCCGGACGCCCGGCCTCCGGGACGCGACCGCCGATGCGCACCAGTCCCGCGTCGGCCGCGTGCGCGACACGGAGCCGACCGGTGGCGGCGGCCGTCGTCCCACCGTCGAGCCCGGCGGGACCCGTGGCGAGACCGGCGGGACCGGCACGTCCCGCGAGGTCGGCGCGGTCCGCGTGGGCCTTGCGGAAGGCGGCCAGGGCCGCGGCCTCACCGGGGAGTTCCTCGTCGGCGGGCAGGGGCTCGGCGGCCAGCGCGGAGAGCGCGCCGAGGGTCCGGGCGAGCCGCTCGGCCTCTTCCCGGGCCGTGGCGTCGACAGCGTTGTCGGGTGACTCACCGCGCAGCAGACGCTCCGCCGTTTCGCGGTCGAGCCACCTGTCCTGCTTGTCGGCCATCACATGTCCTTCTGCGTCCGCGCGCACGTATGCGTCACACCGGCGGACGTCACCGCGCGCGAGCGCGGTTCTCGCTGAGACGGCAGTGCGTCGAGCGCGCCGGCCGTCTCCGGATCCTCGCCGAGCAGTTCGGCGAGTTTCTTCAGACCGCGGTGCGCGGCCGTACGCACCGCACCGGGCCGTTTGCCGAGCGTCTCAGCGGCCGTCTTGGCGTCCAGGCCCATCACGACCCGCAGCACGACGGCCTCGGCCTGGTCCTGCGGCAGCCGGGCTATGAGGTCCAGGGTGCGGCCGGTGGCCAGCGCCTCCATGGCCTCGCCCGCGGTGTCGGACTCGGCGGGCCGGCCGGTCAGTTCGGTCTCGTCGGCGACCGTCGCCGGGCGCCGGCCGCGCATGCGTATGTGGTCAAGCGCGCGGTTGCGGGCGATCCGGGCGGCCCAGCCGCGGAAGCGGTCCGCGTCGCCGCTGAACCGCTCGAGGTCCCGGGCTATCTGGAGCCAGGCCTCGGAGGACACGTCCTCGGCGTCGAGGTCGCCGACGAGCGTGCGTACGTACCCGAGCAGCCGCGGGTGCACCGTGCGGTACACAGTCCGGAACGCGGTCTCGTCCCCGTCCTGTGCCGCGAGCACCGCGGCTGTCAGCTCCGCGTCGTCCCCCACGTCGTGGTTCCTCGGTCGATGGTTCGCGGTTTTCTGGACCGCAGGTCGTTGCGGTGGTCTGCCGATTGGCCGTCCGGCGCGAAAGGCACGTTACGACCTGAAACCGCCGCACGTCCATGTCCGTAGAACATGCAACTAACTCGTGACGCGAGCGGGCGTGCGCGAGGTGTGACAGAAAACGCACTCATGGCGCTGTAGAAAATACGGGCCGCCGCGCGGCCCGTGCCGCGCGACGGCCGGGGCCTCTCCTGTGGGGGGTGGCGGCCTCGGCCGTTGCTTTGGCGGCAACCGGTTACTGGCCCTCGGCCCCGCTCTTGGCAGCTTGCGCGCTCTTGGTGGCCTCGGCGCTCTTCCCGACCTTGGGTGTCTTCCCGGCCTCGGGTGTCGTCCCGACCTTCGGGGTCGTATCGGCCTTCTGCGTCTTCCCGGCCTTCGGGGTCGTCTCGGCCTTCGGAGTCTTGTCGGCCTTCGGGCTCTTGTCGGCCTTCGGGCGCTTGTCGGCCTTCGGGCTCTTGGCGGCCTTCGGTCCGCCCGCTGCCGAGGCCGATGCGGCTGCCGCCGCCTGGCAGTACGCCACGACGTTCTCCTCTCCGCCCGCCGCCGTCACGAGCCGTTGCCAGGCGGTGGAGTCCATCGCCCTGCCCCGTCCCCGGGCCTTCTCGTAGGCACGGCAGTGCGCGTCGGTGTCCTCGGCGCTCACGGGACCGTCCCGGTCGGCGGGGGCGGCCGGCCGCGGGTTCGCGGAAGCGGTCGCGGTGGACCGGGCCCCGGACTCGGTCACGGACGTTTCGGGGTGCCCCGCGCCGCCGGCGACGCCGTGCGTGGAGGAGCCGACGGCGGCGAACGCGACGCCGCCCAGCGCGAGGCCGGCGACCAGTACGGAGAGCGTGGCCCGCAGCGAGCGGGCCGGGTACCGCCGGGCCCTGGGCCGCCAGTCGTCCCGACGCCGGGTACGGGCCTTGTGCGCACCCGCGTCCCGGGCGGCCCGAAAGGCGTCGACGGCCCTCCGCTCGCCGTCGCCGGGCCCGGGCAGGCCCCGAGTGCGCAGGGCTTGGACGAGCAGCGCCTCCAGCGGGGGTGCCGCAGCGCCTGGTGCGTCGGCGGCGACTTCGTCCTCGGCGGCGGGGTCCGCGGGGTGTGCGCGCCGACGGCTGTGGCCCGCGCCGTCGTTCAGCCGTTCACCCATGTCCGTTTCCGCCTCTGTCCCGTCCGTCCGATCAGGCCGTTCGACCTGGTGGCCGGGCCCGCCACAGATCCATACGGTCCGCGGCCCTCGCCGTTCATGTCGACTCCCCCAGCGTTCGGGGGCCGCCATCCGTCACACCTTCGCCCGTGCCCGCGGCGCCGAGTTGGCGGGCCAGCCGCTTCAGGCCCCGGTGCGCGGCCGTACGGACGGCGCCGGGGCGCTTGCCGAGGACGCGGGCCGCGGCGGGGCCGTCCAACCCGACGACCACCCGCAGCAGCACCGCCTCGGCCTGGTCGCGCGGCAGCCCGCGGACCAGCTCCAGGGCGTGCCCGGTGGAGAGCGACTCCAGTGCCTCGTCGTGGGTGCTGTGCGGGCCGGCCAGGTCGAGGACGACGTCCTGGTCCAGCACCGCCGACCGGGGCCGGACCCGCAGCCGGCGCAGATGGTCGAGGGCCCGGTGCCGGGCGATGGTCGCGGTCCAGCCGCGGAATCCCGCGCCGTCGCCCTTGAACCGCCCCAGGTCCCGGGCGATCTCCAGCCAGGCGTCGGAGGCCACGTCCTCGGCGTCGTCGCCGACGATCCCCCGCAGATAGCCGAGCAGTCCGGGCTGCACGATCCGGTACGCCACGGCGAACGCGGCCTCGTCACCGTCCTGGGCCCGCGTCACGGCCGCGCCCAGTTCCCCGTCGTTCGCCTGTGCGCGCCGGGGTTCCCCTCCCTGGCCCAAGACTGTCCTCGTTCGTACGGAGTTCGGTCCGGCGCGCGACTCCCCCGCCGGACCCCGGGTCCGAACGCGGCCACGCCCCCCACGGTCATCAGCGCCGGACCACACGGAAGTGTCACAGCGCGCGGTCAGGCCGACGCCGAGAAAGGCCGGGCCCCGTCCGTCAACCGCGTGATCGGAACCGGGAGCCGGCTGCGCCCCCGCTCATCGCGTCCCGGCACAGCAGGCGCAGCGAACCGTGGCCGCCGAAGCAGCGGCGGGACTCGTCGAGGGGTTCCCAGAGGCGCCCGTCGGGGGTGCGGACCCAGTGGTCGCCGGCGGAGCCCCACCACTCGGCGCCGGTCTGCCGGACGATCACCTCGCCGGCGTAGGCGCCGAGCCCGCGCAGCACATCGGCCACGGCGGTGTACGGCGAGCCCTCGCGCCGCAGCTCCTCGATCATGCGGTCGACGCGCCACAGACTCTGCGCGGAGTGGTCGAGATGGGGCCGGATGCCGTCGGGCACGGCGGCCACCGCCTCCGCCGCCCATCGCACGGGTTTCGCGGCGGCGGAGGGGCGGGGCGGCTGGTCGGTCTGGTCGGTCGTCCTACGCGTCACATCAGGAAGAGCGAGGTCGGCGCGGATTGCGTCACTCATATCCGGGGCCTTCCCGAGACCGGTGCAGGACCGACCCACCTCCCCCGCACTCCGCTCACTTACGTCCACGCGCCCGCCGTGACACCACCGCGCGCAGCACCCGGCGGCCCTCCGTCGACACCTCGAGGGCCCGGCGCAGTCCGCCCGCGCCGTGGCCGGCGAGCACCTCCAGGACGGCGACCTGGCGGCGCAGCTCGGCGGCGGCGAGGGGCGGCATGCCCTCCGTACGGCCTGCTCGGCGGGAGTCGACCGAGGAGGCGTCCTCGGCCGGGTCGAGGAGGCGGTGGATCTGGAGCGAGGCGACGGAGCAGGCGTCGGCCCAGAGCCGTATCCCGGCGGCGGAGCGGTCGTCGGGGGCGGCGGCCAGCATCCGGCGGGCCAGGAGCTCCGCCTCGTCGCCCTCCTCCGCAGCCGACGCCAGCTTGCCGCGCGCCTGTTCCAGCAGCTCGCCCCAGTCGGCGGCGTCGGAGTCCTCCGTGAGGTTCCCCCACAGCGGTCGCAGGATCTCGTCGTCACCGCCGAGCAGGGGTATGCACCGATCCAAACAAGCCAGCCCGCTGGCAGCCAGTCCGCGTTCGTCGGCCTGAGCGATCAGTTCCACCAGGCTCATCCACGCCTCCCTCGCCAGGGCACCTACCTTACGGAGCCCACACTTCCCCTTACTGCGTGCGACGGGCCAGGAGTGTCACAGGAAGGGGTTTTCAGCCAACTCCGCCGAGGCCACCGACTCCACCCGCTCCGTCGGCTCCCCCGATCCCGCCGACGGCTCCGACCGGCGGCGGTACCGCGCCCGGGCCCGGGAGCGCCCTCTCGTTCTGCATCCCGGTCAGCCGCAGGGCGAAGGCGATCGCGAGGGGGGCCGCGAGATCCACATCGTCACCGGGCGTTGACCGGCCCGTGCGACCGGGACCGACTCCAGGGGGTGCCGGGGCTGCCGGCGTCCCGTTGAGGGCCGCGCGCGGCTCTCCCTGAGTCTCACGCGCGGCAGCACGCGGAACACGCGGCATCACCGATGCCGTGAGTCCAACGAGGATCAACCGAGCTTGTTCGCCAGTGCCGTGAACTGCGTCCAGGTCAGCGGTGGTGTCCCGGCGTCCCACAGCTTCTGCGAGGTGGCCCGCAGCGGCATCCGGATCCCGGCCGCGACCTGGTCCTGGGTCTGCGAGTTCGCGAGGTCGCACCACACCGAGAAGGAGCCGCCGAGGATCTGGGCGTCGTACTTCGCGGCGACCGGGGTCGTGCCGCGCAGCACCCGCGGGGTCCACTGCTCGTATATCCGCTGCCCGGTCGGGTAGGCGAAGTCGTTCGGCTCGCCGAGGACGTAGTACAGGTACTCGTCGTTGTAGTTGAGCATCTTGCGCCCCGCGCTCAGATACTCGACCGGCGGCCGCGCCCCGATCTCCTTGCCCGTCCAGTAGGCGACCACGAGGTCGGAGGCCGGCTTGACCGACGTACCGCGGAAGAAGCCGTCGTTCCACACCCGCATGGTGCGGTCGTGGGCGCGGACGGTGTCGGCGCGGTCGTTGAGCCAGCCGGTGGTGAGGTCGGCGACGCCCGCGCCGGAGCCGTACCGGGCCGTCGCGGCGGCGGCGAGCTGGGGGTAGGAGGCCGCCGGGCTGGAGACCGTCAGGGCCTGGTACTCGTCGCCGCCGAGGTGCCAGTAGCCGCCTGGGAAGACGTCGGCGTACTCGTCCAGCAGGTCGTCGAGGAGGTTCGCGGACTCGTCCTTGGAGATGTCGATCGCCCCGCGGGTCGCCACCCCGCTCGCGTTGCGCAGCTGGAGCTCGGGGTGGGCGGCGAGGACGGCGCCCAGGTGCCCGGGTGAGTCGATCTCGGGCACCACGGTGATGTGACGGCTCGCCGCGAGGTCGACGATCTTCTTCACCTCGGCCTTGGTGAGGTGTTGGCTCGAGACGATCTCCGGGTGGGTGTCGGACTCGATCCGGAAGGCCTGGTCGTCGGAGAAGTGCAGGCCGAGCTGGTTGTACTTCAGGTCGCCGAGCTCGCGCACCCGGTCCTCGATCCAGGCGGCGGTGAAGTGCTTGCGCGCGATGTCCAGCGTGAACCCGCGCTGCGGCTTGGCCGGCTGGTCCCGTACGACGCCCTCCGGCGCCGTACCGCCGGCGTGCACCTCCTGCTTGAGGGTGCGGGTGCCGTAGAAGACGCCCGCGTCGGAGGGCGCGCTGATGGTGACCCGCCCGCCGCGCACGGTCATGGTGTACGACTCCGGGTTCGCGCCCTCGTCGTCGTTGAGCGCCAGCCGCAGGTCCCCGGCGCGTACGTCGTCCTTCTCCCCGGCGTACGTCAGCCCCAGTTCACCGGCGACCAGCCGCCCCTCGTCGGCGAGGCCCGCGTCGCTCACCACCACCCGGCGGGTGGACTGCGGCTTCCACCCCGGGCCGCGCGCCGGGGTGTGGGCGCTGACGGCGGGGATGGTGCGGGGGGTGGTGGAGAGGGCGTAGGAGCGGCTGGGCGTCGGGGTCGGGGCTTGCGCGGCGGCGGCACCGGTGTCACCGGCGCCGGGCGTCCTCGCGGCGGCCTGCCGGGAGGCGGCCGATCCGGCCGGTGTCGTGCCGTCGTCGTCCGTCGAGGCCCACACGCCGAGCCCGACGCCGAGCGCGGCGACCAGGCCACCTGCCAGCAGTGACCGCGCCACGACCTGCTGGTGCGGCTTCCTCTGCGGCGCCCGGCGCCGATGCCTGTGCCTGCTCACTCCGCCAACCGTACGACTCCCGGCCGTCCGAAGCGCGTCGAGCCCGGCGTGACGGAGTCCACGACACGTTCCGAAACTCTCTCGTTCGGGTGAAATTCAGGCATCGGTCAGACACGTCCTGACCGCTCTCGATAACGTGTCGACACACCTTTCACTGCATCCCCTGCCACATCACACGTGACGCGAGGATCCACGCTGCCTGCGCACCGTCTTCCCCCTCTCTCCGGCTACCTCGCCATACCGGCGCAGACCCGGACCTCACCCGCACCTGTGCTGGACGGTTTCAACACCGCCCCCGCCGACGAGGCGCACCGCACCCTCCTCGCCTGCCTCCGCAGCCTCCGCTGGGCCCACCGGATCGCCGACCACCGCCCGTATCCGACGCTCGACGCCCTGCTGGCCGCCTCCGACGAGGCCGCGTACGACCTCAGCCCGGGCGATCTGGCGGAGGCCCTGGCGACGGAGTCCCTGCCCGGCCTGCCGGAGGACGCGTACGGAGCGGCGCACATGGCGTTGAACGCGGCCCACGCGGCCTACGAGGCCCGATTCGGACACGCGTTCGTCATCTGCCTCGACGGTGTCCCCCGGCAGGAGTCCCTGGACTACGTCCTGGAGGGCATCCGGTCACGATTGACAAACGATCCCGAGGACGAGCGGGTAGTGGCGGCGGAGGAACTCCGGAGACTGGCGAGGCAACGGCTGGCGCAGCTCGCCTGAGGGGCGCGGGACGGTGACATACGCGGCTCCGCCGCGGGGCGTGAACCAGCCACGACGGCGCCGCACCCGGCACCCGAACAGGACACAACGCCCCAGATGCCGCAACGCTCACCCATATGCGTGCCACTTTGATCACACAGGTAGGCCCGACGTTAGCCCAGCGCCAGCGCCTCGCTACGATGCTGGGGGCCGGTGGACCGTACCCGGCCGGGCCCGTCCGACACCCCAAGCCGGCAGGCCCCAATCCCCGCTCCCGGAGGGTTCTTCCGTGCCGGCTGGAACGCTGTACCGCGGCCGGGAAGGAATGTGGTCCTGGGTGGCTCATCGAGTCACCGGCGTCCTCATCTTCTTCTTCCTGTTCGTTCACGTGCTGGACACCGCGCTCGTGCGTGTCTCCCCCGAGGACTACGACAAGGTCGTAGCCACCTACAAGACGCCGGTCGTGGCGCTGCTGGAGTACGGCCTCGTCGCCGCCATCCTCTTCCACGCGCTCAACGGCCTGCGCGTCATCGCCGTCGACTTCTGGTCGAAGGGCCCGCGCTACCAGAAGCAGATGCTCTGGAGTGTCGTGGGCCTGTGGCTGCTGCTGATGCTCGGGGCGATCTACCCCGTGCTCGGCCACGCCGCTCGTGAACTGTTCGGGAGCTGAGACCGATGGCCACCACTGAAACCACCGCGGCCGGGATCGGCCCCGTCGAGGGCGGCTCCGTCTACGACGTGGACAACCCCGCGCCCTTCATCGAGGCCCCGCGCCGGCGCACCAAGAAGACCCCCCGGTCCACCCGGGGCAACTTCGAGATGGGCGCCTGGCTGTTCATGCGCCTGTCCGGCGTCGTGCTGGTCGTCCTGGTCCTGGGCCACCTGCTGATCCAGCTCGTCCTGGACGGCGGTGTCTCCAAGATCGGCTTCGCCTTCGTGGCCGGCCGCTGGGCCTCCCCGTTCTGGCAGGTCTGGGACCTGCTGATGCTGTGGCTCGCCATGCTGCACGGGACGAACGGCCTGCGCACGGTCATCAACGACTACGCGGAGCGCGCGAACACCCGGCTGTGGCTGAAGGGCCTGCTCTACACCGCCGCGGTGTTCACCATCCTGCTGGGCACGCTGGTGATCTTCACCTTCGACCCGAACATCCGCTAGGCGCACGGGACCGAGGGACTGAGAGAACCACTCATGAAGATCCATAAGTACGACACAGTCATCGTCGGCGCCGGCGGCGCCGGTATGCGCGCCGCGATCGAGTCGACGAAGCGCAGCCGCACCGCCGTGCTGACCAAGCTCTACCCCACCCGCTCCCACACGGGCGCCGCGCAGGGCGGCATGGCCGCCGCGCTGGCCAACGTGGAGGAGGACAACTGGGAGTGGCACACCTTCGACACGGTCAAGGGCGGTGACTACCTGGTCGACCAGGACGCCGCCGAGATCCTGGCGAAGGAGGCCATCGACTCCGTCCTCGACCTGGAGAAGATGGGCCTGCCGTTCAACCGGACGCCCAACGGCACGATCGACCAGCGGCGCTTCGGCGGTCACAGCCGCAACCACGGCGAGGCCCCGGTCCGCCGGTCCTGCTACGCGGCCGACCGCACCGGTCACATGATCCTCCAGACGCTGTACCAGAACTGCGTGAAGGAGGGCGTGGAGTTCTACAACGAGTTCTACGTCCTCGACCAGCTGATCACCGAGGTCGACGGTGTGAAGCGGTCCGCGGGTGTGGTCGCGTACGAGCTGGCGACCGGCGAGATCCACGTCTTCCAGGCGAAGGCCGTCATCTACGCCTCCGGTGGCACCGGCAAGTTCTTCAAGGTGACCTCGAACGCGCACACGCTGACGGGCGACGGCCAGGCCGCCGTGTACCGGCGCGGGCTGCCGCTGGAGGACATGGAGTTCTTCCAGTTCCACCCGACCGGCATCTGGCGCATGGGCATCCTGCTGACGGAGGGCGCCCGCGGTGAGGGCGGCATCCTCCGCAACAAGGACGGCGAGCGCTTCATGGAGAAGTACGCGCCGGTCATGAAGGACCTGGCGTCGCGTGACGTCGTGTCCCGCTCGATCTACACGGAGATCCGGGAAGGCCGCGGCTGCGGCCCCGAGGGCGACCACGTCTACCTGGACCTCACCCACCTCCCGCCGGAGCAGCTGGACGCGAAGCTCCCGGACATCACGGAGTTCGCGCGCACGTACCTCGGCATCGAGCCGTACACGGACCCGATCCCGATCCAGCCCACCGCGCACTACGCGATGGGCGGCATCCCGACGAACGTCGCGGGCGAGGTCCTGAGCGACAACACGACGGTCGTCCCGGGCCTGTACGCGGCCGGCGAGGTCGCCTGTGTGTCGGTGCACGGCGCGAACCGCCTGGGCACCAACTCGCTGCTGGACATCAACGTGTTCGGCAAGCGGGCCGGCATCGCCGCCGCCGAGTACTCGCAGAAGGCGGAGTACGTCGAGCTGCCGGAGAACCCCGCGCAGCAGGTGATCGACCAGGTGGAGCACCTGCGCTCGTCCACCGGCACCGAGCGGGTGGCGGAGCTGCGCCGCGAGCTCCAGGAGACCATGGACGCGAACGTCATGGTGTTCCGCACCGAGCAGACGATCAAGACGGCGGTCGAGAAGCTCGCCGAGCTGCGCGAGCGCTACCGGAACATCTCGATCCAGGACAAGGGCCGACGGTTCAACACGGACCTGCTGGAGGCCATCGAGCTGGGCAACCTACTCGACCTGGCCGAGGTCATGGCGGTGTCGGCGCTGGCCCGCAAGGAGTCCCGCGGCGGTCACTACCGCGAGGACTACCCGAACCGCGACGACGTCAACTTCATGCGCCACACCATGGCGTACCGCGAGGTCGGCGACGACGGCACCGAGTCCATCCGTCTCGACTACAAGCCGGTCGTCCAGACCCGCTACCAGCCGATGGAGCGTAAGTACTGATGGCAACTCCCGTTCTGGACAAGGTCGAGGCGGAGTCCGCGGCCTCCCCGTACATCACGGTCACCTTCCGGGTCCGCCGGTTCAACCCGGAGGTCTCTGCGGAGGCCGTCTGGCAGGACTTCACGCTGGAGATCGACCCGAAGGAGCGCGTGCTCGACGGTCTCCACAAGATCAAGTGGGACGTCGACGGCACGCTGACCTTCCGGCGTTCCTGCGCCCACGGCATCTGCGGCTCGGACGCGATGCGGATCAACGGCAAGAACCGCCTCGCGTGCAAGACGCTGATCAAGGACATCAACCCCGAGAAGCCGATCACGGTCGAGCCCATAAAGGGCCTGACGGTCCTGAAGGACCTGGTCGTCGACATGGAGCCGTTCTTCCAGGCGTACCGGGACGTCATGCCCTTCCTCATCACGAAGGACACGAACGAGCCCACGCGCGAGCGCTTCCAGACCGCCGAGGACCGCGAGCGGTTCGACGACACGACGAAGTGCATCCTCTGCGCGGCCTGCACGTCGTCCTGCCCGGTGTTCTGGAACGACGGCCAGTACTTCGGTCCGGCCGCGATCGTGAACGCCCACCGCTTCATCTTCGACTCGCGTGACGAGGCGGGTGAGCAGCGTCTGGAGATCCTGAACGACAAGGACGGCGTCTGGCGCTGCCGTACGACGTTCAACTGCACGGACGCCTGCCCGCGTGGTATCGAGGTCACGAAGGCGATCCAGGAGGTGAAGCGAGCGCTGATCACGCGCCGCTTCTGAGCCTCCCGGCTCGCTGAGTTCCGCACACGGCGAGGGCCCCGCTCCTTGAAGGAGCGGGGCCCTCGCCGTGTTGCCGCGCCGGTGTCAGCCGCGCAGGACGCGACCCTGCTTGTCGGTGCGGTCGTTGCTGGTGAGGAACAGGATGCCGTCGATCAGCGCCCAGATGCCGAGGCCGCCGCAGGTGAAGAGCTGGGCGATGCCCACGCCGACGGAGCCGACGTAGAAGCGTCCGATACCGAGGGTGCCCAGGAAGAGCTGGAGGATACCGGCGACGATCTTGGACTTGTCGGAGTACGGACGACCCAGCGGGTCGACCCCGTAGGGGGCCTGCGGGGTGGGGACGGTCATGAGAACTGCTCCTGAAATGCCTGCGGGAGGCCGGTGCGGCCTGCTCCGAAATGGGGAGTTCAGGAGGGTTGCGACGCGACGAACACACGCGTCGACCGACGTCGACCGATCTCGACCCACGTCCCCGCACGGCTCCGCCATGCCAGGACGTCCCCCCTGTGACTGGTGAGCCTAGAGAAAACAGAGGGTAAAAAGGGAGTACAAATGATCCATCGTTCCTGATCCGTGATCAAAATCAGTCAACTACGTTCCGGAGCACCGTCCACGCCACCGCGACCCCGAGGACGACCGTCAAGGCCCTCGGGCTCAGCCGCGGATGCCAGGTGCGGCCGTGCAGGCCCGCCCACATCCAGCGGACCAACAACGCGAGTGCGTACGGCGAGGCGAGCAGCAGGACACGGTTGTCGAGCCAGGCCTGGGCGAAGTGACCGTGCATCAGGTCGTACACCATGCGGGTGCCGCCGCAGGCGGGGCAGAGCAGGCCGGTGACGAGCCGGAACGGGCACCGCGGGAGCCAGTGGCCGGGCTGGTGAGGGTCGGTGACGTAGAGATACGCGGAGCCGGCCGCGCCGGCGGCGAGCACCGTGAGAGGCGCCGCCGCCGGGTGCCGCAGCGCGGCCGAACACCTCGCGGAGAGGCGCTCCGCGTCAGCCACGCAGGATTCGCCCGTTGGAGTCGGTCTTGTCGTCGCTGACCAGCAGGATGATGCCGTCGATCAGCGCCCAGATGCCGAGGCCGCCGCAGGTGAACAGCTGGGCGAGGCCGATGCCGACGTCGCCCATGTAGAACCGGCCGACGCCGAAGCTGCCCAGGGTGAGCTGGAGCACGCCCGCGATGATCTTCGACTTCTCGGAGTAGGGACGGCCCATGAGGTCGTACCCGTAAGGGGCCTGGGGGTCACCGGTGAAGGTGCCGGGAGGTATGTAGCCCGGCGCGGGGTAGCCGGGGCCCGGGTACCCGGGGTGGGCGTAGCCCGGGTACGGCTGGCCGGGCTGGGGATAGCCGTAGGGGCCGGGGCCGGGCTGCCCCGGGCCCGCGTCCTGCGGGCCGCCGGGGCCGCCGGGGCCGCCGGGGCCGCCGGGGCCGCCGGGGCCGCCGGGGTACCCGTAGCCGGGCGGGGGCGGCTGCGGCGGCTGCTGGGGCTCTTGGGGCTGTTGTGGCGTTTCGGACAAGGCGAGTTCCCCCGAGGTCAGGTGATCGGATCATCCGCAGATGAGACGAGTGCGGATGGGTGCAGAACATCTTGCAGCAGAAATCCCGCCACGCGGAGACCGGGGTGCTCTTGACCGGTTTTCGGGCCCCCCACACCTAATCTGACGGCATGTCAGATGACCAGTCGTGCGAGCTGCTCGGTTTCGACAACCTCCTGCTGCCCGTCGGGGACCTCGACGAGGCGGTCGACTTCTACGAGCGGGCCGGGTTCACGGTGGGGCTGCGGTTCGACGAGGCCGGGATCGCGCTGCTGAAGGTCGGAGTCGAGACGCCGGGGGTCCTTCTGCGGCACGAGGAGGCCCTGGGGCACCGGCCACCGCCGTGGCCGTCCCCGCGCGTCTGGCTGGAGGTGCCGGACGCGCGGGCAGCGGCGCGACGGCTGGCCGAGGCCGGCATCACCCCCCTGGACCGGCCGTTCTCCACGTCCACCGGCTGGACCGTCGAGATCGCCGACCCCTGGGGGAACGTCCTCGGGTTCACGGACTACCTCAAGCGGCCCGAGCTGGCGAGGCGTTAGGGCGGCGAGGCGGCGGCGACCCTGCCCGCACCTCTTCAGTTGAACGTGTTCAAAACAAGCGCTAGAGTCATCCTCGACAGCGTTTTGAACGCGTTCAAGAATAGGTGGGGAACATGGATCGCACGGTCATCGCCTACGTCGTCTACCTGGTCGTCAGCATCGGCCTGACCGTCTGGGTGGCCAGGACCCTCAGCAGCAACGGACGGATCTTCCTCGCCGATGTGCTCCAGGGGAACGAGAAGCTCGCCGACGCCGTCAACCACCTCCTGGTGGTCGGCTTCTACCTCGTCAACCTCGGCTTCGTCGCCCTCTACCTGAGCGGCGACGACACCATCGAGGACACGCGCGGCATCTTCGAGGCCCTGTCGACCAAGGTGGGTGTGGTGCTGCTGGTGCTCGGCGCGATGCACCTGGCCAACGTGTACGTCCTCAACCGGATCCGGCGGCGCGGGGTCATGGAGCGGGAGCAGGTCCCGCCGGTCGCCCCGCAGGCCTGGGCCGCCCCCTCGGCGCCCACCGCCGGGGCGTGAGCACGATGGCCGCCGGCCGGGACGCCCAGCGCGTCCCGGTCCGCCGGCTCACCGTGCTCCACGACGCCGGATGCTCCCTGTGCGGCTTCCTGCGCGACTGGCTGGGCCGGCAGCCGCAGCTGGTGCCGCTGGAGTTCGTCCCGGCGGGGTCCGCGCAGGCGGCCGCCCGCTTCCCCGGCCTCGACCACCGCGCGACCCTCGACGAGATCACCGTTGTCGGCGACTCCGGCCAGGTCTACCGGGGCAGCGCCGCCTGGATCGTCACCCTGTGGGCACTGCGCGAGTACCGTCCGATGTCCCACCGGCTGAGCACCCCCGCCGGGGCGAAACTGGCGCGGGGCGCCGTTCTCGCCGCCGCCAAGTGGCGTGACGGGCGCGGGCAGACCGCGGGCTGGGGCGGGGGCGTCTACCGCCGTGGCGACGGCTGGTCGTACGACCCGCAGCTGGGCTGGAGCTACCACCCGCCCACCTGTGCCGACGGCACCTGCTCCACTGGCTAGGCTCGTGCATGTGCCCGCGAACAACGACGGTCCCGCCGAGGCCGCTTCCCCGTCCGAGCCCCATGAGGCCGCTCCCGCGACCGAACGTCATGAGGCCGCCCCCACGTCCAAGTCCGAGCAGACCCGCGCTCTGATCCTGGAGACGGCGATGCGGCTGTTCCAGGAGCGCGGCTACGACAAGACGACGATGCGGGCCATCGCCCAGGAGGCCGGCGTCTCGGTCGGCAACGCGTACTACTACTTCGCCGGCAAGGAACACCTGATCCAGGGCTTCTACGACCGGCTCGCCGCCGAGCACCGGGAGGCCGTCCGGGACATCCTGGCGCGGGAGAGCAGCCTGGAGGCCCGGCTGGCGGGGGTGCTGCGGGTCTGGCTGGAGGTGGCCGAGCCGTACCACGAGTTCGCGGTCCAGTTCTTCAAGAACGCCGCCGACCCGGACAGCCCGCTCAGCCCCTTCTCCGCCGAGTCGGAGCACGCGCGCGTGGAGGCCATCGCCGTCCACAAGGAGGTGCTCGCGGGGTCGAAGGCGAAGGTCCCGGAGGAGCTGCGGGAGGTGCTGCCCGAGTTGATGTGGCTCTCCCAGATGGGCCTCGTCATGTACTGGATCTACGACCGTACGGAGGGGCGCGAGCGCAGCTACCGGCTGGCCGGCCGGGGCGCGCGCCTCACCGCGCGGGGCGTGGCGCTGGCCCGGTTCCGGGTGCTGCGGCCGCTCGTCCTCGAGGTCCACGACCTGTTCACGGACTTCCTGCCCGGCATGACCAACGCCCTGCCGGACCCCGCGAAGAAGAGCCCGCCCGGCCCGGCGGACTCCACGGGCTCTTCTTCGGGTTGAGTCAGCTCACCTCCGCGCCCTCCTCCAGCTCCACGTCGTGGACCAGGGGCTCCCCCGCGACCGTCAGCTGCCGGGCGCGCTTCAGCAGGGGCGGCGCGGCCGTCGTCGCCAGCAGATACGTTCCCGGGGCCGGGACGGAGAGGATGTACGAGCCGTCGGCGAGGGAGGTCACGCGGTCCAGTTCCCGTCCGCCCTGCGACATCAGGGTGACCGTCGCGTCCTCGACCGGTTCACCGGCCGTGTTCCGCACGAAGCCGTGCACGACCGAGGCCGGTCCTTCGCCCGCCGCGACCGTCGCCGGCGCCGCCTCCTCCTTGGGCTCGACCGCGAGATGCGGCAGCCGCTTCTCCAGCCACCCGGGCAGCCACCAGTTGGAGTCGCCGAGCAGATGCATCGCGGCCGGGACCAGTGCCGTACGCAGGATGAACGCGTCCAGCGCGACCGCGGCCGCGAGGCCGACGCCCGCCATCGCCGCGCCCGCGTCGCCGCTGAGCACGAAGGCGAGGAAGACACAGACCATGATCAGCGCGGCGGAGTTGATGACCCGGCTGGTCTCCGCGAGGCCCACCCGGACCGCTCGCGCGTTGTCCCTGGTGTGCACCCACTCCTCGTGCATCCGGCTGACCAGGAAGACCTGGTAGTCCATCGACAGGCCGAAGAGCAGGGACAGCATGATGACGGGCAGGAAGGCGTTGATCGGCCCTTCCTTGCCGAGGCCGAGCAGGTCCAGGCCCCAGCCCCACTGGAAGACCGCGACGAGGACACCGAAGGAGGCCGCGGCCGCGACCAGGTTCATCACGGCGGCCGTCAGCGGCACCACCAGGGAGCGGAAGGCGACCAGGAGCAGCAGGAAGCCCAGGCCGATGATGGTGGCGACGAAGAGCGGCAGACGGTCGCCGGTGACCGTGGCGAAGTCCTTGGAGACCGCCGTGACGCCACCCACGTGCGCCTGGGCCCCGGCCTCCGGGATGACGTCGTCGCGCAGCCGGTCGATCAGGGTGTCCGTCTCCGCGGACTGCGGCGAGGTCGTGGGCACCACCTGGATGACCGTGACCCCGCTCGCGGGCGGCAGCGCGGCCACCTGGGCGACGCCGGGCGTGTCCTTGATGCCCTGGGTCAGGGCGGTGGCGTCACCGCCGTCCACGACCACCTGGAGGGGGCCGTTGAAGCCCGGCCCGAAGCCCTCGGCGAGCAGGTCGTAGGCCTTCCGGGTGGTCGTCGAGGCGTCGTCGTTGCCCTGGTCGGTGGCGCCGAGGCGGAGCGACAGCACGGGGAGCGCCAGGACGGCCATGACGACCAGCGCGAGCGCGGCGATCGTCCGCGGCCGCCGCTGCACGCCCGTCGACCAGCGGGCCGCGGGACCACTCGACTTCTCCGGCTCGGGGCCGGTCGCGGCCAGCACGCGCCGCTGCTTGCGGCTCAGCACGCGTGCGCCGAGGAAGCCGAGCAGCGCGGGCAGCAGGGTCGTCGCGGCGAGGACGCTCAGCACCACCGTCAGGGAGGTGCCGATGACGACGCCGTCCAGGAAGCGCAGGTTCGTCACCAGCATCCCGGCGAGGGCGATGCACACCGTGCCGCCGGCGAACAGCACGGCCCGGCCGGAGGTGTTGAGGGCGACGACCGCCGACTCCTCCGGGTCCAGGCCGCGCAGAACGCCCTTGCGGTGCCGGGTGACGATGAACAGGGCGTAGTCGATGCCGACGCCGAGGCCGATCAGCGAGGACAGCAGCGGGGCCAGGTCCGGGATGTCGGTGACATGGCTCAGCAACTGGGTCGAGAACAGGCCCATGCCGACGCCGAAGACCGCCACGGCGAGCGGCAGCAGCATCGCGTACAGCGAGCCGAAGGCCAGGAACAGGACCACCGCCGCGGCCGCGAGGCCGACCATCTCGGCGAGGCCGGTGGGCGGTTCCTGCACCCGCTGGATGGCCTGGCCGCCCACCTCGACCTCCAGGCCGTCCTGCTCGACGCCCCGCGCGGTGTCGACGACGTCCTGGACGAGTTCCTTCGGTACGGCGTTCGCCTGCTCGGTGAAGGTGATCTGGGCGTAGGCGATCCGCCCGTCACCGCTGATCTGCGCCGCGTCCGCCGCGTCCGCCGCGTAGGGGCCGGTGACCCCGCCGACGCCCTTCATGCCCGCGATCTCGTCGAGCGCGGGCTGGATCCGGGACCGTACGTCCTGGTCCCGCACCGAACCCTCGTCGACCTTCCACACGACCGTGTCGGTGTCGCCGGCGCTTGCCGGGAACGCCTTCTCCATCAGGTCGTACGCCTTCTTGGAGTCCGTGTCGGGGAGGGAGAAGACGTTCGCGTAGTCCGTGCCCGCCGTCGAGGCCGAGAATCCCAGGCCGAACAGCGCCCCCACCCAGAGCAACAGGACCACCAGCCGGTGCCGATAGCACCAGCGTGCCAATGCCGCCACGCTCAGTCTCCTTCAACAGATCGTCGGTCGGTCCCCCGGGTCCTGGGCAACAGGATCGGCGGCGCCACGCGTGCGTGGACATGTGACGACCATGACTCTCAAGGAACTCCAAAGCGTGAACCGGCCCGATCGTCGGTGGGTCCGCCGATACTTGGGGCATGACGACGGCTTCCGGCACCGTGCTGGTCGTGGAGGACGAACCGAGCATCGCGGACGTCCTGGCCATCGCCCTGCGCTACCACCGCTTCGAGGTCATGACCGCGGGCACCGTCCGCGAGGCCCTCGCCCTCGCCGACCGCACCCGGCCGGACGTGGCACTGCTGGACGTGATGCTGCCGGACGGCGACGGCCGGGCGCTGGGGCGTGAACTGCGGGCGCGCAGGCCGGACCTGGCGCTGGTGTTCCTCACCGCGCGGGACGCGCCGACCGAGATCGTCGGCGCGCTCGGCTTCGGCGACGACTACATCACCAAGCCGTTCGACATCGATGTGGTCGTCGCCCGCATCACCGCCGTGCTGCGCCGTACCCGGCCGGCCGACGTCCTTCCGCAGCGGCCGCCGCTGCGGTACGGCGACCTGGAGCTCGACGAGACGACGTACAGCGTGCACCGCGCGGGCCGCTCGGTCGAGCTCACCCCCACCGAGTACGCGCTGCTGCGGTTCCTGGTGCGCAACGGCGGCCGGATCGTGCCCAAGGAGCAACTCCTGCGCCATGTCTGGCAGTACGAGCACACCCCGCCCGAGTCGACGGTCGTCGAGACCTACATCAGCTATCTGCGGCGCAAGCTGGACGTCCTGGGACCGCCGGTGATCACCACCCGGCGGGGCGTCGGATACGGGCTGGCGTGAGGCGGATCCACCGGCACGGCATCCACTCGCTGCGTGCCAAGCTGACGGCGGCGAACGTGGGGCTGCTCGCGCTCGGCATCGTCGTCGCGACCGCCGTCAGCCTGATGGGGATGCGGCACTACCTGCTCGACCAGGTGGACGCCGAGCTGACCAAGATGCGTGACTCGCTGGGCAGTTCGCAGCTCACCCTGCGCCAGATCGACTCGCTGTCCGTGCTGAGCGTCGTCAGCGACCGGCTCATGCCCCAGAACACGGACACGCATGGCACGGACACCCGGCCGGCACCGGACTCGATCTTCACCGCCGTCGACGGCCGGGGCACGGCCCTCGCCATCTTCGACGTCCGGCCCACCGACGCCCAGCGCGGCCTCGCGGAAGCGGTGCCCGACCCGCTCGCCCTCACCACCGACACCGACCCGCACGACGTCACCGTGCACGGCGACACGTACCGCGCGACCGCGACCCGGCTCACCGACGGCACCTACATCCTGCTGGCCACCTCCACCGAAGCCCTCCACAAGGGCATAGCGAAGGCCCTGAAGCTCGATCTCGCCGTCGGCACACTGCTGCTGGCCCTGCTCGCCTGTCTGACCCTGTTCAGCGTGCGGCAGCGGATGCGGCCGCTGGAGGACATGGTGGAGACGTCGTCGGCGATCGCCGAGGGGGACCTGACCCGGCGCGTGCCCTCCAGCCACCACCCCACCCAGGAGGTCGAACAGTTGCGGCTCGCCCTGAACTCCATGCTCCACCAGGTGGAGACGGCGTACCGCACGCGCGAGCACAGCGCGGCCCAGCTCCGCCGCTTCGTGGCCGACGCCTCGCACGAACTGCGCACCCCGCTCTCCGCGATCCGCGGCTATCTCCAGCTGTACGACCAGGGCATGCTGGTCGAGCCGGAGGAGCGCCGGCGGGCCTGGGACCGGATGAACGGCGAGGTGGACCGGATGGGCCGGCTCGTCGACGAGCTGCTCACGCTGGCCCGCCTCGACCAGCGGCCCGAGCTGCGGCTGCGGGGCGTCGACGTGAGCCGTCTGGTGCGGGACTCGGCGCAGGACCTGAGCGCGCAGCAGCCCGGGCGGCCGGTCACGGTCGAGGCCGACGGTGCCGTGCTGGTGCGGGCCGACGAGTCGGGGCTGCGTCAGGTGCTGGGCAACCTGGTGGCCAACGTGCGCACGCACACGTCGGCCGAGGTGCCGGTGCGGCTCGGGGTGGAGCGGGTGGACGGGGTCGTACGGCTGTCGGTCGAGGACAAGGGGCCGGGGCTGGGGCCGGAGGACGCGGCGCGGGTCTTCGACCGTTTCTTCCGGGCCGGGGGCGGCGCGGGCAGCGGTCTCGGCCTGGCGATCGTGCAGGGGGTCGTGCGGGCGCACGGCGGCGAGGTGAGCGTGCGGACGGCGCCGGGCGAGGGTCTGGCCGTCACGGTGACGCTGCCGGCCCGGCCGAAGGCCTGCGTCTGAGCGCGTGCCACCGAGGGGCTGCCACGTGGGGCTCGGCCCAGATGGGGCTCGGCCCAGATGGGGCTCGGCCAGGTGGGGCTCGGCCAGGTGGGGCTCGGCCAGGTGGGGCTCGGCTAGGTGGGGGCCGTGACGAGGGCCCATACCGTCTTGCCGTGCCGACCCCTGCTCCACACGCCCCACGCGGCGGCGAGGTGTTCCACCAGGTGCAGCCCGCGGCCGTGTTCCTCCGACTCCCCGACCAGCCGCGGCCGGGGTTCGAGCCGGCCCTCGTCGGAGACCTCTATGAGGCAGGAACCGTCACCGAGGGCGGTGACGGCCACCTCGAACTCCCGCTCCAGCAAAGGTCCGTGGCGTACGACGTTGGTGGCCAGCTCGGACACGACGAGGACCGCGTCGGCCAGCGCCGGGTCGTCGGGGCCGTGCCCCCAGTCCGCGAGATGGTCCCGTACCCGGCGCCGGGCGAGACCGACGGACGCCGGATGCCGGGGCAGCCGGAACGAGTTGCGTCTCAGCACGTCTGCTCCTCATCCCGTACACACCTCCGTCACATGGTGCCGCTCCGGGTGCCTGCCCGGTGTGACGGGGGCGCATACCCGGCTCACGGGATCAAGTCCGCGAGCCGGGTGGGACTTCGGCTCAGATCCAGTCGAGTTTCCAGAGGCGGAACACGCCGTTGCCGTCCGCCAGGAACTGGCCGCCGCCGATGTCCGCGCTGGCGACGATGTACTCCTTGCGCTGCCACAGCGGGACGACCGGCACCTCCTCGGCGATGACCTGCTGGAGGTCACGGAAGTCGCCGGCGGCCCGGCTGCGGTCGGCGAACTGCCGGCTTCCGGCGATGTACTTGTCGACGGCCTTGTCGCTGTAGCCGGTGTTCATGGTGGAGTCGGTGCCGACGAGCGGGCCCGCGAAGGTGTCCGGGTCGGGGTAGTCGGCGACCCAGCCGACCGCGTACGCGTCGAGTCTGCCGGTGGCCCACCGCTTCTGGAAGTCGGTCCACTCGTAACCCTTGACGTCCACCTTGAACAGCCCGCTCGCCTCCAGCTGCCGCTTGAGCTCCTTGGCCTCGGCCGCCGCGGCGCCGCTGCCCAGGCCGTAGCCGTAGGTGAACTTCACCGGGATGCTGACGCCGGCCGACTCCAGGAGCTTGCGGGCCTTCCCGGCGCTCTGGTTCGGGTAGCTGTCGAAGAAGGAGGTGCTGTGGCCGGTGATGCCGGTCGGGATCAGCGAGTACAGCGGCTCGACGGTCCCGTCGTACACGCTCGCCGCCAGCTGCTCGCGGTCGATCAGCCAGGCCATCGCCTTGCGGACGTCCGTCTCGTGCAGCGGTGAGCCGGAGCGGGTGTTGAAGTACAGGTTGCGGGTCTCGGAACCGTCGGCCTCGTAGACGCGCTGGTCGGGGTCGCTGGTGTTGAGGGCGGCCAGCACCGCGGGCGGCAGCTGACGGGTGGCGACCTTGACGTCCTTGGCCTTCCAGGCCTTCTCCAGGGCCTCGGGGTCCGCGTAGTAGCGCAACTCGATCGGGGCGCCGGTCGACACGGCGCCCTCGTAGTGCGAGTTGGGCGACAGCAGGACCTTCTTGCCCTTCGTGTACCCGGTCAGCCGGTACGGGCCGGTGCCGTCGACGGAGCTGCCGACGCGCAGGCCGTCGGCCGGGTACTTGGTGGGGTCGACGATCGAGCCGGCTCCGGTGGCCACCTTGAACGGGAAGGTGGCGTCCGGCGACGACAGGTGGAAGGTGACCTTCAGGCCCTTGGCGTCCACCGACTTCAGGGTGGAGAACAGGGACGCCGGGCCGACATCCGAGTTGATCTTCTTGACCCGGTCGAAGGAGTACTTCACGTCCTCGGCGGTCACCTTGGAGCCACTGACGAAGCTGAGGTCGGCACGTAGCTCGCAGGTGTACGTGACGAGGCTGTCCTTCACGAAGGAACAGCTCTTGGCCGCGTCCGGCACGGGCGAGACGCCGCCCGGCTCGTAGGTCAGCAGTGACTGGAAGACACTGCTGAACAGCGCCCAGGATCCGGCGTCGTAGGCGCCCGCCGGATCGAGCGAGGTGACGGTGTCCGTGGTGCCGACCGTGATGGTCGCGCCACCGCTGTCCTGCGACGGCAGCAACTGCCAGCCGCCCACTCCGACGACCGCGAGAACCAGCAGCGTCATGAGTATCCGCATGCGAACAGATCGCATGGTGATGTCCTGCCTCCCCAGGCCGCCAGACGGGCCCAGTCCACAGAAAAAAGTGCCGCTCCCCTTGGCGGCGGGCTCACCTAACCACACGTGTTTCGCCAGGGGGAAGAGGATTCTGGCGAGATGAGAAAGAACTTACCGACGCCTTGTTTCGGCCCGGTTTCACAGCCTCTCCACAGGCTTCTGATCGGCCGTCAGGCGTGCGTCGAGGCCAGTTCGACGACGGTGATGTCGGAGGGGGCTCCGACGCGGGTGGGCGGGCCCCAGGCGCCCGCGCCCCGGGACACGTACAGCTGGGTGTCGCCGTAGCGTTCCAGCCCCGCCACGGTCGGGTTCGCGGCGGACGCGAGGAAGTTGCCGGGCCACAACTGGCCGCCGTGCGTGTGGCCGGAGAGCTGGAGGTCGACGCCGTGGCGTACGGCGTCGTGGATCTGGACGGGCTGGTGGGCGAGGAGCACGCACGCGCGCGTGGTGTCACGGTCGCCGAGCGCGCCGGCGAAGTCGGGCCCCTGGCCCTCGCTCTCGCCCGCGATGTCGTTGACGCCGGCCAGGTCGAACCAGGGCAGTTCCGTACGGGCGTTCTCCAGCGGGTCCAGGCCGAGCCGGCGCACCTCCTCGACCCACTGTTCGGCGCCGGAGAAGTATTCGTGGTTGCCGGTGACGAAGAAGCTGCCCTGCCGGGCCTTCAGCTGGGCGAGCGGGGCCGCCGCCGGGCCCAGGTCCTTCACGCTGCCGTCGACCAGGTCGCCCACGACCGCGATCAGGTCGGGCTGCGTCGCGTTGATCGTGTCGACGACCTGCTGCGCGAAGCCCCGGCCGAGGACCGGGCCCAGATGGATGTCGCTGACGACCGCGATCCGGTAGCCGTGGGCGCCGCGCGGGAGCTTGGCCAGGGGCACCGTCACCCGCTTGACCCTGGGGCCGCGCAGCACGCCGTAGGTGCCGTAGCCGACCGTCCCGACGGCGGCCGCGGCCGCCGCACCGGCCACGACCCGGGACACGAAGAGCCGACGGGAGGGAGCCGAGGGAGACTGCGCCGGACTCTCGGACTCCGGGCGCTCAGGCGCCGCACCCTCGGGTGCCGGCTTCCCGGACTCCGGCCGCTCGGGTGCCGGCTTCCCGGACCCCGGCCGTTCGGACACCGGACCCTCGGGCGCCGGCTCGGCGCGTTCCGGCCGCTCGGACTCCGGTGTCTCGGCCGTCGGCGCTCCGATCGGGACCGGCTTCGGGTCGGGCTGTGCCGCGGGGGTCTCGGCGGGGGCCCGCTTCTCCAGGAAGCGGCGCAGCAGCGGCCGTACGGCCTCGCCCACGAGCACGGCCAGCAGCAGGTAGACCGACAGGGCCAGCCACAGGAAGCCCGGCCAGGCCAGTACGCGCTGGAGCCAGAAGGGGGCGCCGGTGCGTTCGGCGACCAGGGCGCCGATCGCCAGCACCCAGCCGCCCGCGACCAGCACCGCGCCGCCGCGGCGCGCCCGGCCGGGGCCGCGGGTGGTGTCGCGGAACAGCCGCCGCCACAGGTACCAGTTGGCCGTGACCAGCACGGTCAGGGCGAGCAGCACGAAGACGATCACCATGGCTATGACGCCTGACGCAGTGCGCGCAGACCGCGCAACCCGATGGCCCCGACGACCGTCCCCAATACGAAGGAGACGACGGCGAGCGTCAGGTGCACCCAGAAGTACGCCGTGGGATCGCCGTCGTCGAACGCGAGTCCGCTGCTGTCCTTGATCAGGTTCTTGACGAAAGTGACCCAGATGACCCAGCTCCACACCCCGAAGGCGAGCAGGAACCAGGAGACGGGGCGGCTGAGCTTCATGGGTTCAGTATCACCGGCGGTTGTCCGGTTCCGTGACCGGGGTGGGGAGGGTGACGGGACTTCCCGTCGTGTGCCAGGTACGTTCTCCGTCGTGCCCGCACCCATGAAGCAGACCGTCAGGCGATCCCTGCTGGTCACCTCCGCGACCCTCGCGTCCCTCGCGCTCACCGCGCCCGCCTCGCTCGCGGCGCCGAGCCCGTCACCGTCCCCGGCGGCGTCCGGATCGCCGTCCGCGTCGGCCTCGCCGTCCGGATCGGCGTCCGGATCGCCGTCCGCGTCCGCCTCGCCGTCGGTCGCTCCCCCGGCGAACATGTCGTCCCTGGGCGGCACGCGGCTCGGCCGGGCCGGGACGCAGGTGGCGATCGCGGGGGGCGCGCCGGTGCTGCCGAAGGACCTCACCGCGCGGTCGTGGATCGTCGCCGACGCCGAGTCGGGGGACGTGCTCGCCGCGCACAACGCGCACTGGCGGCTGCCCCCGGCGAGCACGATGAAGATGCTCTTCGCCGACACCGTGCTGCCGAGGTTCCCCAAGACCACCGTGCACAAGGTCGAGGCGAAGGACCTGGCCGGCATGGGGGCCGGTTCCAGCCTCGTCGGCATAAAGGAGGGCGAGACGTATACGGTCCACGATCTGTGGCTCGGCGTCTTCCTGCGCTCCGGCAACGACGCCGTGCATGTCCTGTCGCAGATGAACGGCGGCATCGCCGAGACCGTCAAGGACATGAACGAGCACGCCGAGGAGCTCCAGGCCCTCGACACGAACGTCGTCTCCCCGGACGGCTACGACGCCCCACGTCAGGTCTCCTCCGCGTACGACCTGACGCTGTTCGCCCGCTCGGGACTCCAGAAGCAGGACTTCCGGGAGTACTGCTCGACCGTCACGGCCAAGTTCCCCGGCGAGACGACGAAGAAGAAGGGCAGGACGACCCGCGGGACCTTCGAGATCCAGAACACCAACCGGCTGCTCAGCGGCGACTACGACATCTCCCAGTACCCGGGCATCGCGGGCGTCAAGAACGGCAACACCACCAACGCGGGCGCCACCTTCACCGGCGTGGCCGAGCGCAACGGCAAGGTGCTGCTCGTCACGGTCATGAACCCGGAGAAGACCGACCACAACGAGGTCTACAAGGAGACCGCCGCCCTGCTGGACTGGGGCTTCCAGGCGGCCGGCAAGGTGACGCCGGTCGGTGAGCTGGTCGCGCCGAAGGGCACCGCGCAGGCCAGTGCGCAGCCCGGCGCCAACCCGTCCTCCTCCGAGGAGGCCGGGCAGGCAGGCGGCGCCGGTGACGTGTCGGCGAAACCGGTGGCGGGCGCGGTGACCGAGAACGGCTCGGGCGGCATGTGGATCGCGCTGGCGATCACCGGCGGCCTGCTGGTGCTGCTCGCGGGCGGCGGGTACCTCGTCAACCGCCGCTGGCCGCTGCCGGACCTGGTACGACGTCGTCGCTGACGTCGATGTCGCGCGGGTTGTCGGGGACGCTGCCCGTCGCCGTCCAGGCGGCGCAGTACAGGACCAGCTTCGAGGTGAAGTTGATCCACAGCAGCAGGGCGATGGGCACGCCGAACGCGCCGTACATGCTCTTGGCGGCCACACCCTGCATATAGCCGCTCAGCAGCAGCTTCAGCAGTTCGAAGCCGATGGCGCCGATGAGCGCGGCGACGACGAGGCGGCGGCGCGGGGGTTCGACGCCGGGCAGCAGCGTGAGGACGTACAGCAGGAGCAGGAAGTCGGCGAGGACGGCGACGGAGAACGCGGCGACGCGCAGCAGGACGCTGCCCCAGCCCTCCTTGTCGATGCCGGACTGCTCGGTGATCCAGCCGACCAGCGCCGAGGCGACGGTGGAGATGGCGAGGGTGAGCAGGACGGCGCCGCCGAAGCCGACGAGGACGCCGGTGTCCTTGGCCTTGCGCAGGACGGGGTTCTCGTCGTCGTCGGGCCGCTCCCAGACGGCGCGCAGACAGTCCCGCATCTGGCCGACCCAGCCGATTCCGGTGAGCAGCAGCAGCGCACCGGCGATGAGGCCGATGGCGCCCGCGTTCTGGACCAGGCCGTTGATGTCCAGTTGGTCGGAGATGCCGGGGACCTGGTCGGCGATCTTGTCCTGGAGCTCGTGCTGCTGGGACTCGCTCAGCGTGGCGGCGGCGACGGCGGCGGCCACGGTCAGCAGCGGGAAGAGCGCGACGAAGCTGACGAAGGTCATGGCGGCGGCCAGCCGCGTCCACTTCACCCGGTCCAGTCGCTCGTACGACCGCCACGCGTGCGTGGCCATGAGGCGCGCGACCCACGGCCCGATGCCGGGGAGCTTCTTCAGCCAGTCCATGATCCGACTCTGCCCCTGTCCGGAGGAAAGACGCGGATATCGCCGAGGCGAATGAGGCGAATACCGCGGAACACCACGGTTCGGGTACCCCGGAAAGGCCGGACGGTGGCCGGTGCCGTGCCACCTGGTGGCGGCACGCGCGCGTGGCTCACCGATCGGCCACCGCGAGGGCGTACACGGCCAGCCAGGCCAGGCCGATCAGGGCGAGGGCGCGGTCGCCCAGGACGACCTCCTCGGGCTCGCCCGCGGTGCCCCGGTCGGCGAAGACGGCGTACCGCAGGACCGCCAGGATGAACGCGACCACGGACAGCTCGCGCCAGGGCAGCACGCTCGTGTGCGGGACGCCGCCCCCCTCCAGGGCCCACAGGCAGTAGCCGAGCACGGCGACCCCGGCCGCCAGCTGCCAGACGAAGCGCAGGTAGCCGGTGGTGTACTCGGTGAGCAGCACGCGTGTGGCGCCCGCCGTGCCGGCCATCTGGACGGCCTCGGAGTAGCGCTTGGCCGCGACCATGAACAGCGCCCCGAACCCGGTGGTGATCAGGAACCAGCGGGAGAGCGGGATCCCCAGGGCGAGTCCGCCCGCCATCGCCCGCATCAGAAAGCCGGTCGTGACGACGACGAGGTCGACGACCAGGACGTGCTTCAGGCTGACGCAGTACGCCAGTTGCATGCCCAGGTAGGCGGTGAGGAGCACCGCGACGGCGGGTGTCGTCAGCCAGGCGGCGGCGGTCGGCGCGAGGACCGCGAGGGCGCCCGCGACGCCGTACGCGACGGGCACCGGGACCTGTCCGGCGGCGATCGGGCGGTGCCGCTTGGTGGGGTGGGCACGGTCGGCCTCGGCGTCACGGGCGTCGTTGATCAGGTAGACGGCGGCGGCGCAGGCGGTGAACAGGGCGAAGACGAGGGCGAGTCGGGTGACCGCGTGCAGGGAGAAGAGCCGGCCGGCCGCGGCGGGGGCGGCGACGACCAGGATGTTCTTGACCCACTGCTTGGGGCGGGTGGTCCGCAGGAGGCCGCCGACGAGGGTGCCGGGGCGGTGGCTCGGGGGCCGGGGGGCCGGCGGGCGGTGCGTGCGCTGTTGGTGGAGCAGTGCCTCAGCCATGGTGGCCCTCTCTCATCCAGCGTGCCCCCAACCGCGCGGTGACCGCCCCCAGGGCCGCGCCCGCCGCCACGTCGGAGGGGTGGTGGACGCCGGCGACCAGGCGGGAGAGACACATCGCGGCGGCGAGCGGTGCGGCGGCGTACGCCCCGAGCGCGCCGTAGGCGACGGCGGCGGCCGCGGCGGAGGTCGCGTGCGAGCTGGGGAAGGAGTGCCGTCCCGCGGTGCGCACGAGGGGTTCGACGTGGGCGGGGCGCGGGCGTCGGACGATACGTTTCACTCCCACGCTGGCGGCGTGCGCGCCCGCGGTGAGTGCGGTGGCGCGCAGCCAGGCGCCGCGCCGGGAGCCGTCGACGGCGGCTCCCACGACGCCTGCCGCGAGCCACAGGGCGCCGTGCTCGCCCGTCCAGGAGAGGGCGCGGGCGACGCGGGCGACGCGTGGGTCCGCGCCCCGGGCGTGGAGCGCCGAGAGGATCCGGTGGTCCAGGTCGTCGAGTTCGTCCATGTGGACTCACTGTTCACGCCTGCGTCCTCGGAACTCCGGCAATATTGAGCGACATCCCATTAATCACCCATTTCGGGGAGTAATGCATGTTTCAAAATTAATCGCCCATATAGAGGCGATACGGTCCACATCATGCTTGCCGAGACCACCACCGAGAACGTCTCCGTCACGGGATGGGGCCGCACCGCTCCCTCCGTCGGGCGTCTGGTCCGCCCCCGGACCTACGCGGAGGCCGTGACGGCGGTCCGGGACTGCGGGCCTCGCGGAGGCATCCCCCGGGGCCTGGGGCGGGCCTACGGGGACGCGGCGCAGAACGCCGGCGGGGCGGTGATCGACCTGACCGGCCTGGACCGGATCCACGTCATCGACGCCGCCGACGGAAGCGTCCTGTGCGACGCGGGAGTCTCCCTGCACCGGCTCATGGAAGTCCTGCTGCCGCTCGGCTGGTTCGTGCCCGTGACCCCCGGCACCCGGTACGTGACCGTGGGCGGCGCGATCGGCGCCGACATCCACGGCAAGAACCACCATGTTTCCGGGTCCTTCGCCCGGCATGTGCTGTCCTTCGAACTGCTCACGGCGGACGGCACGATCCGCACGGTGGAGCAGGGCACCGACCTGTTCGACGCGACCGCCGGCGGCCTGGGCCTGACCGGCGTCGTCCTGACGGCCAGGATCCGGCTCCAGCCGGTCGGGACGTCGCTGATGTCGGTCGACACCGAGCGGGCCGCCGACCTCGACGACCTGATGGCCCGGCTGACGGCCGGCGACCACCGCTACCGCTACTCGGTCGCGTGGATCGACCTCCTCGCGCGCGGTGCGGCCACCGGACGCGCGGTCCTGACCCGCGGCGAGCACGCACCCCTGGACGCGCTGCCCGCCCGCGCGCGCAGGGCCCCGCTCGCGTTCCGCCCGTCCCGGCTGCCGACCGCTCCCGCGTTCCTGCCGAGCGGCCTGCTCACCCGCACGACCGTCGCATTGTTCAACGATCTCTGGTACCGCAGCGCGCCACGCGCGCGTACCGGCGAACTCCAGAGCCTGTCCGCCTTCTTCCACCCCCTCGACGGCGTCCCGCACTGGAACCGCGTCTACGGCCGCGACGGCTTCGTGCAGTACCAGTTCGTCGTCGGGCACGGCCAGGAGGACACCCTGCGCCGGATCGTGGGGCGCGTCTCCGCCCGCCGCTGCCCGTCCTTCCTGGCCGTCCTCAAACGGTTCGGGGACGCCGACCCCGGCTGGCTGTCCTTCCCGCGCCCGGGCTGGACCCTCGCCCTGGACATCCCGGCCGGGCTGCCCGGCCTCGGCGCCTTCCTCGACGAGCTGGACGAGCAGGTGGCCACCGCGGGCGGCCGCGTCTACCTCGCCAAGGACTCCCGGCTGCGCCCCGAACTGCTCACCGCGATGTACCCACGCCTCGACGACTTCCGCGCGCTGCGCGCGGAGCTGGACCCGCGTGGGGTGTTCGTGTCGGACCTCGCCCGCCGGCTCAACTTCCAGGAGTCACCATGAAGGACGCCTTCGGCCTCCCCCAGTCCCTTCTCGTCCTCGGCGGCACCTCCGGGATCGCGCTGGCCACCGCGCGCCGTCTGATCGCCCGCCGCACCCGCACGGTGTGGCTGGCCGGGCGCCCGTCGCCCGCCCTGGAGTCGGCCGCCGCCGAGCTGCGCACCCTGGGGGCGGACGTCCACACCGTCCCCTTCGACGCGCTCGACCCCGAGTCCCACGAGACGGTCCTCGGCAAGGTCTTCACCGAGGGCGACGTCGACACGGTGCTGCTCGCCTTCGGCGTCCTCGGCGACCAGGCGAACGACGAGCGCGACCCGGCGGCCGCGGTGCGCGTCGCGCAGACCAACTACACGGGGGCGGTGTCGGCGGGGCTGGTCGCCGCGCGCGCCCTCCAGACCCAGGGCCACGGCTCCCTGGTCGTCCTCTCCTCCGTCGCCGGCGAGCGGGCCCGCCGCTCGAACTTCATCTACGGCTCCAGCAAGGCGGGCCTCGACGCCTTCGCCCAGGGGCTGGGCGACGCGCTGCACGGCACGGGCGTGCACGTCATGGTCGTCCGCCCCGGGTTCGTCCGCACGAAGATGACCGCCGGGCTGGCGGAGGCGCCGCTGGCGACCACGCCGGAGGCGGTCGCCACGGCCGTCGAGCTGGGGCTGCGGCGCCGCTCGGAGACGGTGTGGGTACCGGGCGTGCTGCGCGTGGTGATGTCGGCCCTGCGCCACGCACCCCGCGGACTGTTCCGCAGACTGCCGATCTAGCGGAGGCGCCGGGGCGGGTCGCTAGCGCGTCGGCAGTGAGCCCCGGTCGACGTGGGCCGCCTGCGGGGGGACGACCGCGCCCCCGAAGGCGTAGTCGCGCAGTTTGCGCCAGACGCCGTCGGCGCCCTGCTCGGCGAGGGCGAAGCCGGTGCAGGACCACTCCGCCTCGTAGTGGGCGAGCTCCTCGAAGGCCCGGTCCATCGCCGCGTCGTCGATGCCGTGCGCGACGGTGACATGCGGATGGTAGGGGAACTGGAGCTCGCGGGTCAGCGGCCCGGAGGCGGCCCGGATCCGATGCTGGAGCCAGGCGCAGGTGTCGGCGCCCTGGACGACCCGCACGTAGACCACCGGCGACATGGGCCGGAAGGTGCCGGTGCCGGACAGCCTCATCGGGAAGGGGCGGCCGGCCGCGGCGACCTCGGTGAGGTGCGCTTCGACGGCCGCCAGCGCGCTCGCCCCGACCTCGGTCGGCGGCAGCAGCGTGACGTGCGTGGGGATGCCGTGAGCCGCGACGTCGCCGAAGCCCAGGCGCCGCTCCTGGAGCAGGCTGCCGTGGGGCTCCGGGACCGCGATCGACACACCGATCGTTACGGTCCCCACGTCTTCTCCTGTCGTCATGTCGTCCTGGCGGGGTGTGTTGCCGGGTTCGTACTCAGTCGTACGGCTATCGACTGTACGGCCACAGCTGTGCTCTGGGCAGGCGCAGGGAAAGTGATGTGCAGCGCTCTGCCCAGAGGAACAGGTGTGCGGTGCGCCCCGAGTGCTTCCGCGTGCTTCCGAGCGCCGCTCAGTGCTTCGCGGGCAGGAAGCCCACTCGCCCGTACGTCTGGGAAAGCGTCTCCGCGGCGACGGCGCGCGCCTTCTCCGCGCCCTTGGCCAGGATCGAGTCGAGCGTCTCGGGGTCGTCCAGGTACTGCTGGGTGCGGTCCCGGAACGGCGTCACGAAGTCGACGACGACGTCGGCGAGGTCCGTCTTGAGCGCGCCGTAGAGCTTGCCCTCGTACCGCTGCTCCAGCTCGGGGATGCCGATGCCGGTCAGCGTCGAGTAGATGCCGAGCAGGTTGCTGATGCCGGGCTTGTTCTCGGTGTCGTAGCGGACGACCGTGTCGGTGTCCGTGACCGCGCTCTTGACCTTCTTCGCGGTCGCCTTCGGGTCGTCGAGCAGGTTGATGAGGCCCTTCGGCGTGGACGCCGACTTGCTCATCTTGATCGACGGGTCCTGGAGGTCGTAGATCTTGCCCGTCTCCTTCAGGATGTGCGGCTTCGGGATCGTGAAGGTCTCGCCGAAGCGGCCGTTGAAGCGCTCCGCGAGGTCGCGGGTCAGCTCGATGTGCTGGCGCTGGTCCTCACCGACCGGGACCTCGTCGGCCTGGTACAGCAGGATGTCCGCGACCTGGAGGATCGGGTACGTGAACAGGCCCACGGAGGCGCGGTCGGCGCCCTGCCTGGCGGACTTGTCCTTGAACTGGGTCATCCGGCCGGCCTCGCCCATGCCGGTGAGGCAGTTCATGACCCAGGCGAGCTGGGCGTGCTCGGGGACGTGGCTCTGGACGAAGAGCGTGCAGCGGTCCGGGTCGAGACCGGCCGCGAGGAGCTGGGCGGCGGCCAGCCGCGTGTTGGCGCTGAGCTCCTTCGGGTCCTGCGGGACCGTGATCGCGTGCAGGTCGACGACCATGTAGAACGCGTCGTGGGTCTCCTGGAGCGCCACCCACTGGCGGACGGCGCCGAGGTAGTTGCCGAGGTGGAACGAGCCTGCGGTGGGCTGGATTCCGGAGAGCACGCGGGGTCGGTCTGAGGCCATACTCATCATTGTCTCAGAGCGCGGAGACCGCCCGGAACGGGTCCCGGGCGGCCACGGGGGCCGCCCGGGGTGCCGCCGGGTCAGCCGAGGTCGATCTCCGGGTACAGCGGGAAGCCCGCCACCAGGTCGGTCGCCCGCTGGGAGATCTCGTCCGCGACCTTCGCGTCCAGGACGTGGGCGGCCTTCGAGGGGGCGCCCGACTTGGTCGTGCCCGGCTCCGTCGTGGTGAGGACTCGGTCGATCAGGGCGGCGACCTCGTCCATCTCGGCCGTGCCCAGGCCCCGGGTCGTCAGCGCCGGCGTTCCGATGCGGATGCCGGAGGTGTACCAGGCGCCGTTCGGGTCGGCGGGGATGGCGTTGCGGTTGGTGACGATGCCCGAGTCGAGCAGCGCCGCCTCGGCCTGGCGGCCGGTGAGACCGTAGGAGGAGGCCACGTCGATCAGGTTCAGGTGGTTGTCCGTGCCGCCGGTGACCAGGGTCGCGCCGCGCCGCATCAGGCCCTCGGCGAGCGCGCGGGAGTTGTCGACGATGCGCTGGGCGTAGTCCTGGAAGGACGGCCGACGGGCCTCCGCCAGGGCGACGGCCTTGGCGGCCATGACGTGCGGGAGCGGGCCGCCGAGGACCATCGGGCAGCCGCGGTCCACCTGGTCCTTGAGCGAGTCGTCGCACAGGACCATGCCGCCGCGGGGGCCGCGCAGGGACTTGTGGGTGGTGGTCGTCACGATCTGGGCGTGCGGGACCGGGTCGAAGTCGCCGGTCAGGACCTTGCCCGCGACCAGTCCTGCGAAGTGCGCCATGTCGACCATGAGGGTCGCGCCGACCTCGTCGGCGATCTCGCGCATGATCCGGAAGTTCACCAGACGGGGGTACGCGGAGTAGCCCGCGACGATGATCAGCGGCTTGAAGTCGCGGGCCGAGGCGCGCAGGGCCTCGTAGTCGATCAGGCCGGTGGCCGGGTCGGTGCCGTAGGAGCGCTGATTGAACATTTTGCCGCTGATGTTGGGCCTGAAGCCGTGGGTGAGGTGGCCGCCGGCGTCCAGGGACATGCCGAGCATGCGCTGGTTGCCGAAGGCCTGGCGCAGCTCGGCCCAGTCGGCGTCGGAGAGGTCGTTGACCTGGCGGACGCCCGCCTTGGCGAGGGCCGGGACCTCGACGCGGTCGGCGAGGATCGACCAGAAGGCGACCAGGTTGGCGTCGATGCCGGAGTGCGGCTGGACGTACGCGTGGCGGGCGCCGAAGAGCTCGCGGGCGTGCTCGGCGGCCAGCGCCTCGACGGTGTCCACGTTGCGGCAGCCGGCGTAGAAGCGGCGGCCGACGGTTCCCTCGGCGTACTTGTCGCTGAACCAGTTGCCCATCGCGAGGAGGGTGGCCGGCGAGGCGTAGTTCTCGGAGGCGATCAGCTTGAGCATCTCGCGCTGGTCGTGGACCTCCTGGCCGATGGCGTCGGCGACACGCGGCTCGACGGCGCGGATCACGTCGAGTGCGGCACGGAAGGCGGTGGACTCGGTGGAGAGGGACTGCTGCTCGGACATGTCGGCCTCCGGGGGCGTGGCGTGCGGTCACGGTTCTCGGTCTGGCCCAGGCGCACGGCACTCTTGTCGCTCACAGGCCGCTCCCCGATGGTCCGTCCCATCCCAGCGCGCCAGTCACGGCCCGCTCGCCAGCCTACCGGTCACGCCCGAATCCCAAGGTCCGGCGTCCACCATGCGAGCGACGTCGGACCCGCGCAGGACCACGCCTCCAGTGGATCCGGAGCGGCCCGCGGACCTGCGGATCCGGGGTCTGGAGGATCCGGGGTCTAGAGGATCACGTGGGGCAGGAAGCGGGCGTACTCGTCCGTGATCAGGCCGGAGGACTCGCGGATGCCGAGGCCGGCCGACTCGTCCTCCACCATCCACGCGCCGAGGACGACGTGGTTGCCGTCGAACGCGGGGAGGGGCGCCAACTGCTGGTAGCAGCAGGCTTCGTCGGTGCGCGGGGCGGGATCGCCGCCCGGTTCGTGCAGGGTGACGCCGGCGCCCTCGCGGCCCAGCAGCGGCTTGGCCACATAGCCGGTGGTGGCCGCCAGTTCGCGGGGGCCGTCGAGGTAGGCGGGGAGGAGGTTGGGGTGTCCGGGGTACAGCTCCCACAGGACGGCCAGCAGGGCCTTGTTGCTGAGGAGCATCTTCCAGGCCGGTTCGATCCACAGGGTCGTGCCGGTGCCGCCGCCGTTGTCGAGGGTGTCGAGGACATGGCCCGCGAAGCGGTCGGTCGTCAGCCACTCCCAGGGGTAGAGCTTGAAGCAGCTGCGGATGAAGCGGAGTTGCCGGTCGACGAAGCGGCCGGACAGCGGGTCCCAGCCGATCTCCTCCATGGAGATCCAGTCGGTGTCCAGGCCGGCCTGCTCGGCGGTCTCCTTGAGGTAGGCGACCGTCATGAGGTCCTCGCCCAGCTCGTCCTCCGAGGAGTGCGCGAAGTAGAGCGGGCTGCCGGGCGGGAGGAGAGGGCCCTGCTTCTTCCAGGCGGCGATCAGGCGTTCGTGGAGGGAGTTCCACTGGTCGGCGCCGGGGAATCGTTCCTCCATCCAGAACCACTGGGGGGAGGCCGCCTCCACCAGCGAGGTGGGGGTGTCGGCGTTGTACTCCAGGAGTTTCGCCGGGCCGGTGCCGTCGTAGCGGAGGTCGAAACGGCCGTAGACGGACGGGAGTTCGGCACGCCGGTGCCAGGCCTCGACGACCGCCGCCGCGATCCGCGGGTCGGTGATGCCGAGGTCGGCGAGGCGGTCGGACTCGACGAGGTGGGCGGCCGCCGCCAGGCACATGGTGTGCAGTTCCTCGACGGTCTCCTCCAGCGCCTCGACCTCGTCGAGGGTGAAGACGTAGTACGCGCTCTCGTCCCAGTACGGGCGCAGGCGGCCGTCGGGGTGGCGGGTGAGGGGGTAGACGAGGCCCTGGTCCTCGACGGTCCGCTGCCAGTCGGGGCGGGGTTCGATGCTGTGACGTCGCATGGTGCCGGTGTCCTGTTCAGCCGCTCGGGCGCTCAGCCTCCCGAGCTGCCCTTGCCGACGCCGCTGTCGCTGTCGCTGCCGCTGCCGAACCCGTTCCGGTCGACTCCGCTGCCGCCACTGCTGCCGCTGCTGCCGCCACTGCTGCTGCCTCCGCTGGTGCTGCTCGAGCCGGTCGAGCCGCCGGACCCCTTGCCCGGCTTGGTGAAGGAGCCGCCGTCGACCCAGGAGCCCTTCTTGTCGCCGCCGTAGTACCAGGCGCTGTCGACGGAGACCTTGGAGGTCTTGGAGGTCTTGGCGGACTGGGTGGACTTGCAGTTCTTGTCGGCGACGACCTTGTAGCCCTTGGTGAGGTTGTAGCTGTCGCGGTCGACACAGCGCTTGTCGGGGTCGGAGGAGCAGGCGGACAGGGCAGCCGCGAGCACTCCCATGCCGCCGAGTACGACCGTGCCCGAACGAAGCCTTCGACGCGCGTCCGCCATGTTCCGTCTCCCCGTTGTCGCATCGCCCCTACGACGATTTCCGGCCGTCAGCCTAGACACCGTGCCGAGCGCGGCCGAAGGCGGCCCGCCCACGAGCCGCTCCCCTACGCTCCTTTCGTGCTCTTCGGAATGGTGTGCGCCCTCGGCGCGGCGGTCTGCTTCGGTACGGCGACGGTGCTTCAGGCGATGGCGGCGCGGGCGGCCGCCGGCGGGAGCGGCGGGGAGGCGGCGCTGCTGCTGCGGGCGGTACGGGAGTGGCGGTATCTGGCGGGGCTCGCGCTGGACGGGCTGGGGTTCCTGTTCCAGATCGCCGCGCTGCGGTCGGTGCCGATCTACGCCGTGGGGGCGGCCCTCGCGTCGAGCCTGGCGGTGACGGCGGTGGTCGCGGCGCGGCTGTTGCGGGTACGGCTGAGCCGGACCGAGTGGGCGGCGGTGGGGGTGGTGTGCGCGGGGCTGGCGATGCTGGGACTGGCGGCGGGGACGGAGGGCGAGGAGAGCGGGCCGCAGGCGTTGCCGTGGGTGATGCTCGGCGTGGCGGGCGGGGTGCTGCTGCTGGGGCTGGCCGGAACGCGGCTGACCGGGCGCGGACGGGCGCTGGTGCTGGGCCTCGGGGCCGGTTTCGGGTTCGGGGTGGTGGAGGTGGCGGTGCGGTTGATCGACTCCCTCGCCCCGTCGGAGCTGCTCACCGACCCGGCGGTGTACGCCCTGCTGCTGGGTGGCGGTGCCGCGTTCCTGCTGCTGACGTCGGCTCTCCAGCGGGGGTCGGTGACGACCGCCACGGCCGGGATGGTGATCGGGGAGACGATCGGGCCGGCGCTGGTGGGCGTGGTGTGGCTGGGCGACCGCACCCGGGAGGGGCTCGGCTGGCTGGCCGTGCTCGGCTTCGCCGTCGCCGTGGCGGGAGCGCTGGCACTCGCCCGGTTCGGCGAGGCGCCCGAAGCGGTACCCGCGGCGGAACCGGCACCGGAGCCGCCGGTCAGGCCATCGCCTCCGTGATGCCGTCCCACAGGCGGGTCCTCGCCTCCAGCGCGAGGGTGGCCGTCTCGACGGCCTCCTGCCAGCGCGTGTCGTCCGTGCCGCACAGGTCGGCGACCATCTGCATGGCCATGGGGGTGTGCTCCTCGCCGTCCACCTCGATGTGGCGGGCCAGGTAGTCGCAGAAGAGCGGGAACCGGTCGGTGCCCTCCTTCTTGATCACCTGGTCGAACATGTCCGGGATGAGGTCCTCCCGGGAGAAGGCGAAGGCGGCGGCCCGGCAGTGCAGGGGCCGGTCGGCGATGATCTGGAAGGTCGTGCGCACGAACTCGGCGGCGGGGGCGGGGACCTGGGCGGCCCGCAGCGCCGACGGCACGTCGTGGCCCTCGCCGACCAGCGCGAGGAAGGTGTCGATCCGGCTGGTGTCGGCGTCCGCCTCGGCCATGCCGGCCCGGTACAGCTCGAAGTGGCTGGTGAAGCCGCCGTTCAGCTCGTCGCTCTCCTCGACCAGCACGATGTCGTTGATGAGCCGTCGGCTCACCTCCGAGCCGCGCGGCACCCAGGGGACGTCGACGCAGGTGAGGTCGCGCTGGAGCGACTTGAGCAGGGACATGAAATCCCATACCGCGAACACGTGGTGCGCCATGAACGTCGCCATGTGTTCCCGGCTGCTTATCCGCTGGTAGATCGGATGGGCGGTCACTTCTTTTCGGACCGGCTCTATTGCGGACCGGGCCCGCTCGATTCCCTCGTGAGTCAGATTCCAGTCGTACCTGGACATGGTTCTCCTTCGTTCCGGAAAATCGATCGTGCACTTCTCTCGACTTACCGGCAAGCGCTTCCAGGAATCCCGGAAAAGTTACCGGCAGTACCGCTCGACAGAAGGAGTCAAGACCGCCGAAAAGGCGATTAAAAGCCGCGTTCCGGACAGTGGTAGACAGTTGTAGATGTTTGAAGAACCTGTGAACGCAAGCGCTCTCCCCTGCGTACTCGACGGTGTGACCAGTAATCCCGTCACCGTCACCGCCGCATATCGCGTGGTGCCGGGCCGCGAGGCCGACTTCCACTCCTGGGGGTGGGCCATGCTGGGCGCGAGCGCACGGCAACCCGGCTTCCTGGGGGGCGGTGTACTTGTCGATGGAGAGGCGGAGTGGCATGTGGTCTATCGCTTCGCGACCGAAAGCACGGCCCGGGCCTGGGAAGACTCGGCCGCCCGGGTGGAGTGGGACGACCGGGCGCTGGGCATCGCCCGGCAGACGGACCGCAGAAGCGTGCGGGGCTCCAAGGCCTGGTTCGACTCCCAGACCGCCGCACCCAAGGCGCCGGCCCCGCCGTCGAAATGGAAGTTATGGTTCGTGAATATGAGCGCGGTTTTCCCGCCCGTGCTCCTCTTCAATCTGATCGTGCTTCCCTATCTCGGTGACCTCAATCCGTTCATTCGTACGCTACTGCTCTGCCTGTGCGTGACGGCCCTTGTCACCTGGATTCTCATGCCTCGCCTTCAGCGTTTCTTCAAGAAATGGCTGTATCCACCGCTCCAGGCGCTTCGCGGACGGCATAAAAGACGGACCGCGTAGCACGCGAGAACGACCCCAAGGAGGTGGGCGGGTGAAGACCCTGCTCATCGACAATTACGACTCGTACACGTACAACCTGTTCCAGCTGATCGCCGAGGTCAACGGCGAGGAGCCGGTGGTGATCCTCAATGACGCCCCCGCGGACGCCGTTCCCGATATCTCCGCCTTCGACAACGTGGTGGTGTCGCCGGGACCCGGGCATCCGTCGAAGGCCCGGGACTTCGGCATCAGCGCCAGGGTGCTCGCCGAGTCCCCGGTGCCGGTGCTCGGGGTCTGCCTCGGCCACCAGGGCATCGCGCACGGGGAGGGCGGCCGGGTGGCGCCCGCCCCGGAGCCGCGGCACGGGCATCTGTCGGCCGTCCGCCACGACGGACGGGACCTGTTCCAGGGACTGCCGCAGAACTTCACCGCGGTCCGCTACCACTCGCTGTCCGTACGCGAGCCGCTGCCCGACTCCCTGGAGCCGACCGCCTGGGCGGAGGACGGCGTCCTGATGGGGCTGCGGCACCGCCAACGGCCCCTGTGGGGCGTGCAGTTCCACCCGGAGTCGGTGCTCACCGAGTACGGCCACCGGATGCTCGTCAACTTCCGGAACCTGACGGCCGAGCGGGCCCGCAAGCCGCGCACGAAGAACACCGCGGTCACGCCGGCCGCGGCGGCGATGCCGCGCCCCGCGGTGACCGTCCCCCGCCCGCGCCGGGCCGACGGCCCCGCCCATCGGCTGCACACCCGCCGTATCGCCGAGGCGATCGACGCGGAGGCCGCCTTCACTCGGCTGTACTCCGAGTCGCCGCGGGCGTTCTGGCTGGACAGCTCCCGGGTCGAGCGGGGACTCTCCCGCTTCTCGTTCTTCGGCGACGACAGCGGTCCGCTCGCCGAGTTCGTCCGGTACGACGTCGAGGCCGGCCGCTGCGAGATCGAGCGGGCGGGGCGGCCGACGCGCAAGGTCCGGGCGAGCGTCTTCGACTATCTCAAGCGGCAGCTGGCGAACCGTCGGGTGGACGCCACCGGGCTCCCCTTCGACTTCACCGGCGGCTATGTCGGCTACTTCGGCTACGAGACGAAGGCCGACTGCGGCTCCCCGAACCGGCATCGCTCCACCACCCCGGACGCCTGCTGGCTGTTCGCCGACCGGCTGATCGCGGTGGACCACGAGAAGGGCTTCACCTACGCGGTCTGTCTGGCGGAGGACACCCCTCAGGCCACCCGCGAGGCCAGCGACTGGCTCGAGACCACGCTGGCCCGGCTCACCTCCCTGCCCGCCGAGACGGACGGCCCGGCGGACGGTGCGGTCGGTGCCGTCGGGGTGAGCGGCGCGGGGCTCGGGAGCGGTGATCCGGGTGTCGGTGACGTCGAGCCCTGGCTGGTGCGGGACCGGGCGACGTACCTCGCGGACATCGCGGCCTGCCGGCGCGAGCTCGCCGCGGGCACCAGTTACGAGATCTGCCTGACCGACGCCGCCGTGTTACCCGCTCCGGACGACGCGTACGGCTTCTACCGGGCGCTGCGCCGGGTCAACCCCGCGCCGTACGCGGCCTTCCTGAGATTCGGCGACCTCGACGTGGTCGGCTCCTCGCCCGAACGGTTCCTGCGGATCACCCGGGACGGCGTCGCCGAGGCCAAGCCCATCAAGGGGACCGCGCCGCGCGGCGCCGGTCCGCTGGAGGACGCCCGGCTCAGGGACGCGCTGGCGGCGGACGCCAAGACCCGCGCCGAGAACCTGATGATCGTCGACCTGCTCCGCAACGACCTGGGGCGGGTCTGCCGGACCGGGACCGTGCGGGTCTCCCGGCTCATGGCCACCGAGACGTACGCCACCGTGCACCAGCTCGTCTCCACCGTCGAGGGCCGGCTGCGCGAGGACACCGACGCGGTGGACTGCGTGCGCGCCTGCTTCCCCGGCGGTTCGATGACGGGGGCACCGAAGCAGCGCACGCTGGAGATCATCGACGGTCTCGAGACCGAGGCGCGGGGCGTGTACGCGGGCGCCCTCGGCTATCTGGGGTGCAGCGGCGGCGCGGACCTCAACATCGTCATCCGCACGGCGGTCCTGGCCGACGGCCTGATGCGGATGGGGGCCGGGGGCGCGATCGTCCTGGACTCCGATCCGGTCGCGGAGTACGACGAGATGCTGCTGAAGACGGCCGCGCAGATGCGGGCACTGCGGGAGCACGGCGCGGCGCTGACCCGGGCGCCCGGGGAGCGGGAGCCGGAATCGGCCGAGGCGCGGGCGGGCGCGGGCCGCTCCCGGGTCACCACCCCCGACCCCGGCCCGGCCACCGCGAAGGGGGCCACCCGATGACGCCCCCGCCGTCGACGACGACTTCGCAGCCCGCGACATGGTCGTCCGGTGGCTCCGGTGGCTCCGGTGGCTCCGGTGGCTCCGGTGGCTCCGGTGGCCGGGGGGTGGCCGTCGGTGTCGGGAATCTCGCGGCGGATCTCGCCGCGCTCGCCGAGCGGAGTGGGTGGGGCGGGCGGGCCGCGTTTCATCAGGGGCACCAGGTGTGGACCCACGGTGAGGTGCACGCGCTGGGGGCGCGCGCGGCCGGGGTGCTCGCGGAGCGCGGGGTGCGGGCCGGCGACCGGGTGCTGCTGGCGCTGCCCGACGGGATCGCGTGGGTCGCGGCCTTCCTCGGCGTCGCCCGGCTCGGGGCCGTGGCCGTTCTGGTCAATCCCGAACTGCCCGCGTCCGAGCACGCGTTCATGGCCGAGGACGTCGACGCCGCGCTGTGTGTGACCGGGCCGGGTCTCGAGGACCGTTTCCCGGACCGGGCGCGCCTCGGCGCCGACCAGTTCCTCGCGCTCGCCACCGCCACCGAGCCGGCCACCGCCCACCTGGTGGACGCGCGGACGCCGCTGTACGTGCAGTACACCTCCGGCACCACGGGCCGCCCGAAGGGCGTCGTGCACACGCACGGCGACCCGGGGACGTACCACGACCTCATCGGCCGGCGGCTGCTCGGGATCACCGAGGAGGACGTCACCCTCTCGGTGTCGAAGCTGTACTTCGCGTACGGCTTCGGCAACGCGTTCGTCTTCCCGCTCTTCTCCGGCTCCAGCGCCGTCCTGGTGGACCGGCGTCCGACGCCCGCAGCCGTCGACGAACTCGTCGCGCGGCACCGGGTGAGCCTGCTCTACTCCGTGCCCTCGGCGTACGCGGCGCTGGTCGCCGACCGGGGCAGCGGCCACGCGGCCTGTTTCGCCTCGGTGCGCGCCGCGGTGTCGGCCGGCGAGGGCCTGCCGGACGGGCTCGGCGGGCAGATCACCGAGCTGCTCGGCGCGCCCGTGCTGGAGCAGATCGGCTCGACCGAGGCCGGTCACGCCTTCTGCGCCAACAGCCTCGGCCACGACCATCCGGGCACCGTCGGGCGTCCCGTGCCGGGGTTCGAGGTGGAGCTGCGCGACCGTGCCGGGCGGCCCGTTCCGGACGGTACGGAAGGTGAGTTGTGGGTGCGCGGGCCGACGGTGACGCCCGGTTACCTGAACCGTCCCGAGGAGACGCGGCGCACGCTGGTCGGCGGCTGGCTGGCCACCCACGACCGGGCGCGCCGCGAACCGGACGGCGCCTATCGGCACCTGGGCCGCACCGACGACATGGAGATGGTCGGCGGGATCACCGTCTCCCCGCTGGAGGTGGAGGCCGCTCTGCGCACCCACCCGGCGGTCCGCGAGGTCGCGGTCGCCGCCGTCCCGGACGGGCAGGGCCGCACCCGCCTGCGCGCCTTCGTCGTCCCGACCACCCCCGCCTCCTCCGCCGGGCTCGCCCGGCTGGAGGCCGAGCTCGTCGCGCTCGCGCGGGAGCGGCTCGCCGCGTTCAAGGTGCCGCGGAGTGTCAGCTTCGTCGCGTCGCTGCCCCGTACTTCCACCGGAAAGCTCCGTCGGCATCTGGTGCGCCAGGGGGCGTGGTGACCGTGGCCGTCTCCCCGTCCCCGTCCCTGTCCGTGACCGCGTCCGTGACCGTGACCGTGTCCGTGTCCGTGTCCGAAGTCCGTGTCTGAGAGGAACAGCCACATGTCGCAGCAACCCCTGCTCGCCGACCGCGGGTTCTACCTGGGTCCGTTGTTCCGGCGGGCGGCCGACCGGCACGGAGCCGTCTTCGTCACGCTGGACCGGCCGCTGGACACGCACCCCTCCCTCGGGGTCGACCTCGACTACCGGGTCCTGGCCGACGTGGTCGAGGAGTTGTCGGGCCGGCTGTGGGCGGCCGGGGTACGGCCCTCGGAGCAGGTGGTCGTACACAAGACGGACAACGTCGACATCGTGCTGCTGACCTGCGCGGTCTCCCGGATCGGCGCGGTCCCCGTGCTGCTCTCCCCCGGTCTGGCCGCCCCGGTCGTCGGGCAGCTGCTCGAACGGCTGCGGCAGCCCTGGCTGATCACCGACCGGGCCAAGCTGGACGGGCCGCTGAAGGACGCCGGCATCGCCGCGCGGGTGCGCCGGACCCTCTCCGTCGACGACGCGCCCGGCGCCGAACCCCTGGCCGAGTACGCCGGCGCCGAGCCGCCCGCTCCCGTACGGCTGCACCCCCGGGAGCCCGCCCTGATCACCCACAGCTCGGGCACCACCGGCGTCCCCAAGCTGGCCGTGCACTGCCCGAACACCATGTGGAACCGGCTGGTGCCGCAGAAGGCGATGGGCTGGCCCACCCGGGGCGAGACCGCCGCGCTGCACATGTCGTTCGTGCACTCGCGCTTCTACCATCTGCTCGGCGTCCTGCTGCACTTCGGCAGCCCGCTGGTGCTGATCACCGACCCGGAGCCGGCGAGTGTGGGACCGCTGCTGGCCCGGCACCGCCCCGGCATCGTCGAGACCCACCCCAACACCTTCGTGCTGTGGGAGGAGTTGGCGGACGCGCCCGGAGCTCCGCTGTCCCGGGTGAAGTCGTACGGCTCCACCTTCGACGCGATCCATCCGCGCACCGTACGGCGGCTGCTGGGCGCCTCGCGTCGGCGTGCGCCGTGGCTGATCCAGCTGTACGGGCAGAGCGAGACCGGGCCCGTCGCGTTCCAGTGGTTCACCCGGCGCAGCGTGGAGCGGGCGGACGGGCGGCGGGTGGGGATCGGGATCCCCGGCTTCACCCGGGTCCGGGTCGCGGACCCCGACGGCAGGCCGGTCGCGCCCGGCACTCCCGGGCGGATCGAGGCCCGCACCAGAGGGCGCATCCTCACCTACCTCGGCGCGCCGGCGCAGTACGAGCGTCAACTCGACGGCGGTTGGTGGCAGATGGGCGACATGGGATACATGAGCCGCCTGGGCGCGCTGCATCTGATCGACCGGGAGGTCGACCGGATCGACGCCGTGCACAGCAACCTGGCGGTCGAGGACGCGCTGATGGAGCGGCTGGAGGAGCTCCGCGAGGTGGTGATCGTGGCCGGCGCGGACCGTGAGCCGGTGCCGGTGGTGTGCGTACGGGACGAACAGCCGCTCGACCCGGAGCGCTGGCGGGAGGCGACCGCCGATCTGCCCGCGATGGCCGAGCCGCGCCAGTGGCGGTTCGAGGAGCTGCCGATGACGGCGACCTGGAAGGTGAAGCGGGTGGAGATCACCCGGATGCTGACGGAGACGCGAGCGAGCGTGCGCGCGTGAACCCCGTGATCGTGGTGGGCGCGGGTCCGGTCGGCCTGTCGGCCGCGCTGGCCCTGCGCGCGCACGGGCTGCCGGTCGTGCTCCTGGAGGCGGACCCCGCCGGCCGTGAACGGCCGGGCAGCCGGGCCCTGTTCGTGCACCGGGAGACCCTGCGGCTGCTCGACGGGATGTCGCCGGGCCTGGCCGCCGAGATCACGGCGTACGGCCGGACCTGGCACACCCGGCGCACCCTCTACCGGGGCCGCGAGGTGTATGCGCGCACCTTCCCGCCCCCGTCCGGGCTGCCGCCGTTCACGAGCCTGCGCCAGCTGGACACCGAGCGCTTCCTGCGCGCCGCGTGCGAGCGGGCGGGGGTGGACTTCGTGTGGGCCGCGCGGATCAGGGGCGTCCGCACGTCCGGGTCGGGTGTCACGCTTGTCGGCGAGGACGGCCGGGAGTGGGACGCCGGGTACGTCGTCGCCGCCGACGGCGCCCGCTCGACCGTCCGGGGCGAGCTGGGCATCCCCATGGAGGGCGTGCGCGGCGAGGGCTTCCATGTCGTCGTCGACGTGGCGGACGTGCCGGACGCCGAGCTGCCGCTGGAGCGGGTCTTCCACTACGAGCATCCGGGCGTCGGGGGCCGCAGTGTGATGCGGGTGCCGTTCACCGGCGGCTTCCAGGTGGACCTCCAGTGCCGCGACGACGACCCGGAGGAGGCCTTCGGCACCGAGGACGCCGTGCGGGAGTGGCTGCCCGGGGTGGTGGGCGACGGGTACGCCGACCGGATCCTGTGGGTGTCGACGTACCGCTTCCTGCGCAAGGTCGCGGCCTCCTTCACGGACCCGCACGGGCGGGTGCTGCTCGTCGGCGAGGCCGCGCATCTGTTCCCGCCGTTCGGGGCGCGCGGCATGAACAGCGGGATCGCCGACGCGGCGGCGGCCGCGCAGGCCGTGGCCGCCGGAACGCCGGAGGCGGTGGCCGCGTTCGCGGACGTACGGCGGGCCGCGGGGCTGTTCAACAGCGAGGCGGCCGGACTGGCCCTGGAGCATCTGCGGCCACGGCGCCGGACCGTACGTCTCAGGCAGCGCGCGGCGGCGGCCCTCGCGCCCGTGCTGCCCTCGTGCGGCTCATGGCTGGAGCACGCGCCGTACGGGCCCCGGGGCGGGGCACCGGCGGTGGCGGGCGGGAAGTACTGAGGAGGACCGAGTGGGTGTACGACTGACCGTCGGTGAGGGGTTGTCGACGTGGACGCCCGGCCGTGGGCTGACCGTCGCCGTGGCATCCGTGGCGGACGGACCGCTGCTGGTCGCGGACTCGTGGCTGGTCCGCGAGGGCCGGGTGCGCGGGTACGGCCGGCACCGGGAGCGGTTTCTGCGGGCCTGCGCGGAGTGCGGCGGCCCGGGGCCGCGTCGGCTCGTCGAGTTCTGGCAGGACATGACCGCGGCGCTGCCGCGCACCGGCGACTGGTTTCCCCGGGTGGAACTGACCGCCGGTTCACTGGAGTTGCGGCTGCGGCTGCGGCACGCCCCGCCGCTCGGCACGGAGGTGCGCCTCTGGTCCGTCGGCCAGCCGGACCGGCGGACCGCGCCCCGCCGCAAGGGCCCGGACCTGGACGTCCTGGCCCGGGTGCGGGGGCGGGCGGTCGACGAAGGGGCTCAGGAAGGGGTGCTGGTAGCTCCGTCCGGGGTGGTGCTGGAGTCGGCCACCGCGAGCGTGCTGTGGTGGGAGGACGACACCCTGTGCCTGCCGCCGCCCCGGCTGCCCGTCCTGCCCGGAGTGACCGTCGGGCTCGTCCGGGAGCGCGCTGAGCGAGCCGGGATCCGGACCGACCACCGCGAACGGACCGTCGCCGAGCTGGACGGCCGGGAGGTGTGGCTGGTGAACGCGCTGCACGGGATCCGACCGGTGACGGGCTGGACGGGAGGGTCGATCACCCCCGGGCTCCCGGCGCGCGCGGCCGAATGGCGGCAGTGGCTGGAAACGTTGATGGAGCCACTGCCGGAGAAATAGGCAGACAGCACGGATAAAGCACGGCACGGAAAGAGCAGAAGAACGGGCACCGGCGATTAAGACCGATGCCCGAATTCTGCGTTGTTCCGAATTACTTCTTGGCCGGCTGATAAGCCCCCGGCACCATCCGCGTCGCAATGGCGATCCGGTTGTACGCGTTGATGACCGTGGTCGCCCAGATCAGCGCCGCCACCTGGGCCTCGTCGAAGACCTCCGCGGCCTCGGCGTACACCGCGTCCGGCACCTGCCCGTCGTGCACCAGGGTCACCGCCTCGGCCAACGCCAGTGCGGCGCGCTCCCGGTCGCTGAAGAAGGGGGTCTCCCGCCAGGCGTTCAGCGCGTAGATCCGCTGCTCGGCCTCGCCCTGGGCGCGGGCGTCCTTGGTGTGCATGTCGAGGCAGAACGCGCAGCCGTTGAGCTGTGAGGCGCGGATCCTGATCAGTTCCAGGATCTCGGGTTCGACCTTGGCGTCCTGGGCGGCGGAAACGGCGGCGCCGTGCAGGGATCCCATCGCGGCGGAAACATCGGGGGTTATCTTCTTGAGGGCCACGCGGGACACGGAATTGTTGTTCGTCATGGGGAGACTGTATCCGGGAAATCTATCCGGGAAAAGGAATTCCGGAGCCGTTCTCACCGAAAGGAAGTGCCGCGCACAACGCGTCCAGCGCGCCGGACCAGGCGTGGTCCGGCGGGGTGCCGTAGCCGACGACGAGGGCGTCGAAGGACTCGGTGACGGCGTCGGGGTGGCGGTAGCGGGGAGTGAGGCCGTCGACCGCCAGCCCCTGGTAGGCCGCCGCCCGTACCACCGCCTCCTCCGTGCCGGGCGGGAGCCGCAGGACGGCGTGCAGGCCCGCCGCGATGCCGGTGACGCGGATCGCGGGGGCGTGCGCGGTGAGGGCCGCGACCAGCGCGTCACGGCGTCGGCGGTAGCGGGTGCGCGCCGCCCGGACATGGCGGTCGTACGCGCCCGACGTGATGAACTCCGCCAGCGTCAACTGGTCCAGGACCCCGGAGGTGTCCACCCCGCCCTTGGCCGCCACCACCTCCTCCGCGACATCCGGCGGCAGTGCCATCCAGCCCAGGCGCAGGCCGGGAGCCAGCGACTTGCTCGCGGTGCCCAGGTACACCACGTGCTCGGGATCCAGGCCCTGGAGAGCGCCGACGGGTTGCCGGTCGTAGCGGAACTCGCCGTCGTAGTCGTCCTCCAGGACCAGCCCGCCGGTGTGCCGCGCCCAGTCCACGACGGCCGCCCGCCGGTCGTGGTGCAGGGGCACGCCCATCGGGAACTGGTGGGCGGGGGTGAGCAGGGCCGCGCCGGCGCCCTTCAACAGCCCTGTTTCCGTGCCGCGTTCGTCGACGGGCAGCGCGGTCATGGCCAGCCCGGCCGCCGCCAGCAGCCTCCAGTGCTCGTCCAGGCCGTACGAGTCGACGGCGATCGTGCGCACCCCGCGGGCCCGCAGGACGGTGGTGAGCAGTCTCAGGCCGTGCGCGAACCCGGCGCACACCACGATGCGTTCGGGGTCGGCGCGCACGCCGCGGGCGCGGGAGAGGTAGCCGGCGAGGGCGGTGCGCAGTTCGACCCGGCCGCGGGGATCGCCGTAGCCGAGGGCGTCGGAGGGGGCGGCGGTGAGGGCGCGGCGGGCCGCCCTGAGCCACTCGGCGCGCGGGAAGGACCCGAGGTCGGGCGTGCCGGGACGCAGGTCGTACGCGGGCCGGCGGCGCTCGGGGCGAGGGGGCGCCGCACCCGACGGCGGGACGACCCTCCGCTCGGCCACCCGCGTGCCGGAGCCCTGGCGGGCGGTCAGCCAGCCCTCGGCGACGAGGTCGGCGTAGGCGTCGGCGACCGTGTTGCGGGCGATGCCCAGGTCGACGGCGAGCGAGCGCGAGGAGGGGAGCCTGGTGCCGGAGGGCAGACGGCCGCTGCGGACGGCCTCGCGCAGGGCGTCGGTCAGGCCCCGGCGCAGGTGCGGCCCGGTCGGCTCCAGATGCAGGTCGACGCCGAAAGTGGCCCAGGATCTCGCCATGGAAATGGACCATACTCCTGGGCTGCCCCGCTCCTAGGGTCGAGGGCATGACGACGCACGCAGACATCACGACCACCGACGAACAGGTTCTCTACGCCCCCGAGCACACCCCCCGGCTGAACTGGTCCGCGCACGCGCCCGAGGTCCTCAAGGCGATGCTCCGGCTCGACGCGGCCGCCCGTAAGGGCCTCGACCCCAAGCTGGTCGAGCTGGTGAAGGTCCGCGCCTCGCAGATCAACCACTGCGCGCTCTGCGTCGACATGCACAGCAAGGACGCTCTCGCGGCGGGCGAGAGCGTCGAGCGGATCATCCAGCTCAGCGCGTGGGAGGAGTCGGCGCACTTCTACACCGAGAAGGAGCTCGCGGCGCTGGCCCTGACGGAGGCGGTGACCGTGCTGACGGAAGGTTTCGTGCCAGACGCGGTGTACGAGCGGGCCGCCGCGCACTTCGAGGAGGCCGAGCTGGCGCAGCTGATCGCCGCGATCACGGTGATCAACGCGTGGAACCGGTTCGGCGTGACCTGCCGGCTGGTGCCGGGCCACTACCGGCCGGGGCAGCACGCATGAGCCGTACGAATCTCCTCGACCGCGAGGTCGGCCGGGCCATGTCCACGCTCAGCGCGGCCGCGAAGCAGGGGCTCGGCGACCCCGCGCTCGCCGAGCTCGTGGTGATCCGCGCCTCGCAGCTCAACCACTGCGCGTTCTGCCTCGACATGCACCTCACGATCGCCCGCGAGCACGGGGTGAGCGCGAGGCAGCTCGATCTGCTGAGCGTGTGGGAGGAGGCGGGGGACGTCTACGACGAGCGGGAGCGGGCCGCGCTCGCGCTCACCGAGGCGGTGACCGTGCTGACCGGGGGCTTCGTGCCCGACGAGGTGTACGAGCGGGCCGCCCGGCACTTCGACGCCCCGCGGCTCGCCCATCTCGTCGCGCTGATCACCGCCATCAACAGCTGGAACCGGGTGATGGTCGCCCGCCGTATCCCGCCGGGGGGTTACACGCCATGAGCGAGGTGGACACCATGAGCAAGGTGGACGACTTCCGCCGGCTGCACCACGGCCGGCTGCCGGGCGACCCCCTCGTGCTGCCCGGCCCCTGGGACGCGGCCAGCGCCCGGGTGTTCGCCGAGGCCGGGTTCCCGGCGCTCGCCACGCCCAGCGCGGGCGTCGCCGCCTCGCTCGGGTACGCGGACGGGCGGACCCCGGCCGGGGAGATGTTCGCGGCGGTCGCCCGGATCGTCCGGGCGGTGGACGTGCCGGTGTCGGCGGACGTCGAGGGCGGGTACGGGCTGGCGCCGCAGGAGCTGGTGGAGCGGCTGCTGGAGACGGGCGCCGTCGGCTGCAATCTGGAGGACTCGGTCGACGGCGTCCTCAAGGACCCGCGCGAGCACGCCGAGTGGCTCGCCGAGGTGCGCCGGGCGGCGGGCGACCGGCTCTTCGTCAACGCGCGCATCGACACCTTCGCGCACGGCGACGGCGACCCCGGGCAGGCCATCGAGCGGGCGGCGGCGTACGTCGCCGCGGGCGCCGACTGCGTCTATCCGATCGGCGCCCCGGCTGCCGTCCTGCCGTTGCTGCGGTCGGGGATCCTGGGGCCGCTCAACGCGGGCGGCCGGGTGGACGGCGAGGGCCCCTCGCCCGCCGGACTCGGCGAACTCGGGGCCACCCGCGTCACGTTCGGACCGGGACTCCAGCGGCGGGCGACGGCCGCCCTGCGGGAGATCAGCGCGGAGCTGGTGTAGCGGCGCTCAGGACAGCCACGCCTTCCAGGTCGACGCGTGGCTGTCCACCCACTTCTTGGCGGCCGCCTCCGGAGTGAGCTTCTGGTCCGCGATCATCAGGGACACCTCGTTCTGGTCCTCCGTCGTCCACTTGAACTTCTTCAGGAAGGCGGCCGCCTTGCCGCCGTCCTTCGAGAAGTCCGCGTTGAGGTACTTCTGGAGCGGGGTGTGCGGGTAGCCGCAGGCCACCTTGTCCGGCTCCGCGTCGCAGCCCTCCTTGTAGGCGGGCAGCTTCACCTCGGTCATCGGGACCTTCTTGAAGAGCCACTGCGGGGCGTACCAGTAGGTGAGGAAGGGCTTCTTCTCCTTGGCGAACTGCCGCATCTGGGTGATCTGGGCGGCCTCGGAACCGGCGAAGACGACCTGGTAGTCGAGCTTCAGGTTCTGCACCAGGGCCTTGTCGTTGGTGACGTAGGACGGGGAGCCGTCCATGAGCTGGCCCTTGCCGCCGCTCTCCGCGGTGCGGAACCGGGACACGTACTTGTTCAGGTTCTTCCAGTTGGTGACGTCCGGGTGCTGCTTGGCGAAGTACGTCGGGACGTACCAGCCGATGTGTCCGGTGACGCCGAGGTCGCCGCCGCGCGCGATCGTCTTCTTGTCGTCGACGTAGCGCTGCTCCTGGTCGGGGTGGCCCCAGTCCTCCATGATCGCGTCGACCCGGCCCTGGCTGAGCGCGTCCCAGGCGGGCACCTCGTCGACCTGCACGGTGTCGACGCGGTAGCCGAGCTTGTGCTCGAGCAGGTACTGGGCGACGGCCACGTTGGCCTGCGCGCCCACCCAGGACTGGACCGAGAGGGTCACCGTCCTGGCGCCCTGCGCGTTGGCGAAGGGCGACGCCTGCTTGGTCATGTCGGCGGCACCGCAGCCGGTGAGCAGCAGCAGCGCGGACGCCCCGGCGGTCATGGCAGTCGTACGAAGCCGCAGGTCACGAAGTCGCATGTCACGCTCCCTTCTTCACGCGGCGGTCGGCCGGCTGGGTCACCCGGTCGAGCATCAGGCCGAGGCAGACGATCGCGGCGCCGGCCACCAGACCGGTCGCGAGGTCGCCCTGGGCGAGCCCGAACACGGCGTCGTAGCCGAGCGCGCCACCGCCGACCAGGCCGCCGATGATGACGACGGCGAGGACGAGCACCACGCCCTGGTTCACGGCCAGCAGCAGCGCGGGCCGGGCGAGCGGGAGCTGGACCTGGCGCAGTTGCTGCGCGCCGGTCGCGCCGAGGGACCGGGCGGACTCCATCGCCGCCGGGTCGACCTGGCGCAGGCCCTGGGTGGTGATGCGGACGACGGCGGGCAGTGCGTAGACGACGGCCGCCGCGACGGCGGGGGCGCGGCCGACGCCGAACAGGGCGACGACCGGGATCAGGTACACGAACTGCGGCATCGTCTGGAACACGTCCAGGACCGGGCGCAGCAACTGTTCGACGCGGTCGCTGCGGGCGGCGGCGATGCCGGTCGCGAAGCCGATGACGAGGGTGACGGCGACGGCGGCCAGTACCTGGGAGAGGGTGTCCAGGGACGGTTCCCACACGCCGAGCACGCCGGTCGCGGCCAGCGCGAGGACCGCGGTCAGCGCGGTGCGCCAGGTGCCGATCGGCCAGGCGATCGCGGCGACCAGCAGCAGCACGGCCCACCACGGCAGGCCCTGGAGGCCGGCCCGGAGGGGGTCGAGGATCCAGGTGGTGAAGTGGCCGGCCCAGTCGGCGGTGCCGCCGATCACGGGCACCCCGGAGTAGAGGTGGTCGGTCATCCAGTCGACGGCGTCGTTGACCGTGGCGGCGATGTTCACCGTCCAGGCGTCGGGCCAGTCGAGCCGGCCGACCGCGCGCCCGGCGAGCGCCACGGCCACGGCGGCGACAGCGGCGTAGGCCCAGGCGGCCCGGTGGCTGCCCGGTTCGCCGTCGCCGGCGCGACCGGCGGCGGCCGTGACCCGGTCCAGGACGACCGCGAGGAGCACGATCGGGATGCCGGCGGCGAGGGCCGCGCCCACGTCGACCGAGGCCAGTGCCTGGTAGACGCGGTCACCGAGGCCGCCCGCGCCGATCACCGACGCGATGACCGCCATGCCCAGCGCCATCATGATCGTCTGGTTGAGGCCGAGGAGGAGTTCCTTGCGGGCCAGCGGGATCCGGGCGGTCAGCAGGCGTTGCCGGGCGGTCGCGCCCAGCGAATCGACCGCCTCCAGGACCTCCTTGTCGGCGCCGCGCAGTCCGAGCGCGGTGAGCCGGGCCATGGGCGGGGCGGCGTAGACGACGGTGGCCAGGACGGCCGCCGGGACGCCGATGCCGAAGACGAGCACGACCGGGAGCAGGTAGGCGAAGGCGGGCAGTACCTGCATGGTGTCGAGGACCGGGCGCAGGCCGCGGTCCAGGCGCTCGGAGAGTCCGCCGGCCAGGCCGAGCAGCACGCCCACGACGACCGACACCAGGACGGCGACGATCATCAGGGCCAGCGTCTGCATCGTCGGCACCCACATGCCGAGCAGGCCGCAGGCCAGGAAAGCGGCCGCCGTACCGAGCGCGAGCCGCACCCCGGCCACCCGCCAGGCGACCAGCGCACCCGCCGCGGTGACCCCGGCCCAGCCCGCGCCGAGGAGCACCAGGTACACGGCGCGCACCGAGAGGACCACGCCGTTGCTGAGGTAGCCGAAGAAGTAGAGGAACAGGGGGTGGCTGTCGCGGTTGTCGATGATCCAGTCGCTGGCACTGGTGAGCGGCTTGGTCAGGTCGACGGTGAGCGCGTGCGGCCAGGTGCCGCTGGCCCACTGGGCGTTGGCCAGGGGGACGAGGATCGCGGCCGCGAGCGCGAGCATCAGGAGCTTGCGGACGGCCTGGTGTTTGAGGACGCCCGGGAGGGCGACCCGGGGGGCGGGTGTGGTCAGCGTGGCCATCAGACCGCCTCCTTACGGGGCTCCGTTCCGACCGCGACGGATCCGGGCTCCCGTCCGGCCGGGACGGCTGTGGGACCCGTGCCGGCCACCACGCCGAGCAGTCCCTCGTGGTCGACGACGCCCAGGCACCGGCCCGAGTCCATGACCCGTACCGGGACGCCCGCCCGGGCGACCGCCTCGATCGCCTGGGACACCGTGGCGCCCGGGGACACGGCCGGGCCGCCGCCCGCCTCCTCCAGGGACGCGGGCCGCATGGCCGTACGCACCGTCAGGACCTGTTCGCGCGGCACGTCCCGGACGAACTCGCGGACGTAGTCGTCGGCGGGGGAGCCCACGATCTCCTCGGGCGTGCCCAGCTGCACGACCTCACCGTCGCGCATCAGGGCGATACGGTCGCCCAGCTTCAGCGCCTCGCTGAGGTCGTGGGTGATGAAGACCATCGTGCGGCCCTCCTCGCGGTGCAGCCGGACGACCTCCTCCTGCATGTCGCGCCGGATGAGCGGGTCTAGGGCGCTGAACGGCTCGTCGAAGAGGAGCACCTCCGGGTCGACGGCCAACGCGCGGGCCAGGCCGACGCGTTGCCGCTGGCCGCCGGAGAGCTGGGCGGGCCTGCGCTGTTCCATGCCGTCCAGGCCGACCTTGTCGACGACCTCCTTGGCGCGGGTGCGTCGCTCGGCGCGGCCCATGCCCTGGATCTCCAGGCCGTAGGCCACGTTGTCGAGGACCGTGCGGTGCGGGAGGAGGCCGAAGTGCTGGAAGACCATCGCGGCGCGGTGCCGGCGCAGTTCGCGCAGCCGGGTGCGGTCCATCGCGCGGACGTCCTCGCCGTCGACGACGATGGTGCCGGCCGTCGGCTCTATCAGCCGGGTCAGACAGCGCACCAGGGTGGACTTGCCGGAGCCGGACAGGCCCATGACGACGAAGACCTCGCCCTTGCGCACGTCGAAGGAGACGTTGCGGACGGCGGCGGTACAGCCGGTGCGGGAGCGGAGTTCGGCGGGCGGGAGCGCGGCGAGCTCCGGGTCGGCGGGGACGCTCTCGGACTTGGGTCCGAAGACCTTCCAGAGGCCGTCCACCGAGAAGACGGGGGCGTCGGTGTCCGCGGTGGGCGGCTTACGGGTGGCGGGCATGATCGTCATCGCGCATCGTCTCCGATCAGGTCGACGGCTTTCTCGCCGACCATGAGCACCCCGATCATGGGGTTCACGGCGGTCATGGTGGGGAACACGGAGGCGTCCGCGATGCGGATGCCCTCCAGGCCTCGGATGCGCAACCGTGGGTCCACCACGGCCAGTTCGTCGTCCTCGGCGCCCATGCGGCAGGTGCCCGCCGGGTGGTAGACGGTGTGCGCGACCTTGCGGGCGTACTCGCTCAGTTCCTCGTCGCCCGTGATGTCCGGGCCGGGCGCCACCTCGCGCTTGAGCCAGCCGGCCAGCGGCTCGGTCTTCGCGATCTCGCGGGCGATCTTGATCCCGTCGACGAGGGTGCGGCCGTCGTGATCGTCCTCGTCGGTGAAGTAGCGGAAGTCGAGAGCGGGCTTCACGGACGGGTCCGCGCTCTCCAGGTAGAGCCGGCCGCGGGACTTCGGCTTGGGGATGTTCGGGGTCATCGAGACGCCGTACGGCGGGCGTTCGTAGCCCAGGCGCTCCGGGTTGTCCGTGAAGGGGACCTGGTAGAAGTGGAACATCAGGTCGGGGCCCTGGTGGCCGGGGTCGCGGCGCACGAAGAGACCGGCGTCGGAGTCCATCGCGGAGTTCTCCGGGAGCGGCCCGTGGGTCTCCCAGACGATCACCGACTCGGGGTGGTCGAGGAGGTTCTCGCCGACGCCGGGCAGGTCGAGCACGACGGGTATGCCGAGCGCGTCGAGGTCGGCCTTCGGGCCGATGCCGGAGTGCAGGAGGAGGCGGGGCGAGTCGACGGCGCCCGCGCACAGCACGACCTCGCGGCGGGCCCGTACGAGGATCTCCTCGCCGTCCTTGGTGCGGACGTGCACGCCTTCCGCGCGCGTGCCGTCGAGCTCCAGCCGGTGGGCCCAGCTCTCCAGCAGGATCGTCAGGTTGGGCCGCTCGTCCATCACCGGGTGCAGATAGGCCACCGAGGCGCTCGACCGCTTGTTGGTCTCCGGGTGGTAGGCGAGGTCGAAGAAGCCGACGCCGTCGTCGAAGGGTTTCTGGTTGAAGCCCTCGATCCGCGGCACTCCGGTCGCCTGCTGGGCGGCGTCGACGAAGTCGCGGGCGATGGCGTTCCGGTCCTTCTCGTCGACCGGGACGATGTTGTTCAGCAGGCGCGCGTAGTACGCCTCCATCGGGACCGCGCCCCAGCCCCGGGCCCCGGCCGCCTCCCACTCGTCGAAGTCGGACGGCAGCGGCTTGAAGGCGATGAGCGTGTTGTGGGAGGAGCATCCGCCGAGGACGCGGGCGCGGCTGTGCCGGATGTGGGAGTTGCCGCGCGGCTGCTCGGTGGTCGGGTAGTCGTAGTCGAGCTCACCACCGAGCAGGCCCATCCAGCGGCGCAGGGTGAGGACGTCGTCGCGGCCGACGTCGCTGGGGCCGCCCTCGATGACGGCGACGGTGGTGTCGGGGTTCTCGGTCAGCCGGGAGGCGATGACGGAACCGGCGGTTCCGCCTCCGATGACGACATAGTCGTAGACATGTGCGTTCTCTGGCATGGGGGGTACTCCAGGGGCGTGCGAAGTCTTCCGGGCAGGCTCGGGGCGGGGTGTCAGCCGGCGAACCAGCGGACGGGGCGCGGCGCGAGGTTCTGGTAGATGTGCTTGGACTCGCGGTACTCGGCGAGCCCGGCGGGGCCGAGTTCGCGGCCCACCCCGCTCTTTCCGAAGCCGCCCCACTCCGCCTGCGGCAGATAGGGGTGGAAGTCGTTGATCCAGACGGTGCCGTGCCGCAGCCGGCCGGCGACCCGGCGCGCCCGGCCCGCGTCGGCGGTCCAGACGGCGCCCGCGAGGCCGTACTCGGTGTCGTTGGCGAGGGCGACGGCCTCGTCCTCGGTGCGGAAGGTCTCGACGGTGAGGACCGGTCCGAAGACCTCCTCCCGCACGACCTTCATCTCGCGGTGGCAGCGGTCGAGGACGGTGGGCTCGTAGAAGTAGCCGGACTCCGGTCGCTGCGGGGCGGGTTCCGGGCGCCGGCCGCCGGACCGCAGCACCGCGCCCTCCGCGAGCGCGGAGGCGACGTAGGCCTCGGTCTTGGCGCGCTGCTGCTCGGAGACGAGCGGACCGCACTCGACGCCGTCCTCCGTGCCGCGGCCGAGCCGGATCCGCTCGGCCCTGCGGGCGAGTTCGCCGACGAAACGGTCCCGGACCGACTCCTCGACGATGAGCCGGGAGCCCGCCGAGCAGACCTGGCCGCTGTGGATGAAGGCGGCGTTGAGGGCCTGGTCGACGGCGGTGTCGAAGCCCTCGTCGGTGGCGCAGGCGTCGGCGAAGACCACGTTGGGGTTCTTGCCGCCGAGTTCGAGGGCGACCTTCTTGACGGTCGGGGCGGCCGCCTGGGCGACCTTCGTGCCGCTGACCAGGCCGCCGGTGAAGGAGACGAGGTCGACGTCGGGGTGCTCGGCGAGCCGGGCGCCGACCGTGTGCCCGGGGCCGGTGACGATGCCGGCGACCCCGGCGGGCAGCCCGGCCTCGAGGAGCAGGTCGATGAGCGCGATCGTCGTCATCGGGGTGATCTCGCTCGGCTTGACGACAAAGGTGTTGCCCGCGGCGAGCGCCGGGGCGATCTTCCAACTCGCCTGGAGCAGCGGGTAGTTCCAGGGGGTGATGAGCGCGCACACGCCGACCGGCTCGTGTACGACGACGCTGTGGATGTCGGGCGAGCCCGCGTCCACCACCCGGCCCGAGGCCTCGGCTGCGACAAGTCCGGCGAAGTAGCGGAAGGCGTCGGCGACGCAGTCGATGTCGACGCGCCCCTCCTCGAGCGTCTTGCCCGCGTCCCGGCTCTCCAGCAGGCCGAGCCGTTCGCGATCGCGCACGAGAAGATCGGCGACGCGGTACAGCAGGGCGGCGCGTTCGACGACGGGGGTGTGCGGCCAGTCGCCCTCGTCGAAAGCGGTGCGGGCGGCCGCGACCGCGAGGTCGGTGTCCTTCTCGTCGCCCTCCGCGACCACGGCGAACGGGCGGCCGTCCGCGGGGTCGAGAATCTCGCGGGTCGCGCCGGAGACGGCTTCCAGCCACTCTCCGCCCGCGTGGATCGTCCGGTGGTCTCGCTGTTCCGGCTGTTCCGTCCTGTCGGCCATGATCGGTGTCGCCTTCCGTTCCTGTTCAGTCCCCCTGCGTCACCTATGGGTCGGTCTCGGCGACGGCGTCCACATGCCCCCAACCTCTCATTGCATGCGCAATGTTTGGCCGAAAGTGCGCTGCATCACTGAAGTTCTGGACATAAAGTGACAAACCGTACGTCCGATCATGACCGGCCGGTCTGGACGGACCATGGACGCGGCCGAAACCTTTGACTAAAGTCAAAGAACCATGGAGCCAGTGCAGACGGAGCCGGTGCCGGCTGAGCAGGTGCAGGCAGAGCAGATGCAGGCGGAGCAGGTGCAGGCGGAGCAGGTGGCGGCCTTCCGCCGCTTCAACCGCTACATCACGCGCCGGATCGGCGCCCTGGACGACCACTACCTCGGCCAGGGCCGCCCGCTGGGCGAGGCCCGGCTGCTGTTCGAGGTCGCCGACGCCGAGACCGGCGTGTCCCTGCGCACGCTGCGCACCCGGCTCGGCCTCGACGCCGGGTATCTGAGCCGGATGGCGAAAGCCCTGGAGGCGCAGGGCATGGTCCGCATCAGCGTGCACCCCGACGACAACCGGCTACGGATGGTCGAACTGACCCCGGCCGGACACGTCGAGCTCGAGGAACAGAACCGCCGCGCCGACGTGCGCACGGCGGACCTGCTGACCGGACTCGGCGCGCAGCAGCGCGCGGAACTGACCGAGGCGATGGCCACGGCGCGCCGGCTGCTGCGCCTGGCGGCCATCACCGTCGAGCAGGTCGACGGCGCCGCGCCGGACGCCCGCGCCTGCCTGGAGGCCTACGCCGCCGACCTCACCGCCCGCTTCGGCAGCTTCACGGCGTCCGACCTGGTCGGCCCGGCGGAGGTCTCCGGCGCGACCGGCGCCTTCTTCGTCGCGTACGAGGAGGGGCGGGCGGTGGGCTGCGGAGGGCTGCGCACGCTGGAACCCGGCGTCGGCGAGCTCAAGCACGTCTGGGTGCACCCGGACGCCCGCCGCCTCGGCCTGGCCCGGCGGATCCTCGGGCATCTGGAGCGCGCGGCGGCCGAACGCGGCCTGTACCTGCTGCGCCTGGACACGAACGCGTCACTCACCGAGGCGCGGGCGATGTACCGGGCGTGCGGATACCGGGAGATCCCGGCCTACGTCGACCACGTCTACGCCGACCACTGGTTCGAGAAGCGGCTCTCCACGTCGACGACCGCCGACTGACCACCGGGCGACCAGGTCCCGCACCGCGCCGCGCAGCCAGGAGTGCGCCGGGTCGGCGTCGTGGCGCGGGTGCCAGGCCATGCCCAGCCGGAGCGGGGGCAGGGGCAGCGGCACCTCGAAGGAGACCAGGCCGAGGCTCTCCGCCAGCGGCAGTCCCCAGGCGGTGTTGAGGCCCACCAGGTCGGTGTCGCGGATGACGAACAGGGAGGAGGGCAGGGAACCGACGGTTCCCACCACCCGCCGCTCCAGGCCGAGTTCGGCGAGCGCGGCGTCGACCGGCCCGTGCAGCTTGCCGCGCCGGGACACCAGGATGTGGTCGGCCTCCCGCGCATACCGTTCGGGCGTCAACTCGCCCTCCAGCAGCGGGTGTCCGACCCGCGCGACGCCCAACATCCGTTCCTCATGGAGCTGTTCGCGGTGCACCTCGGGGGCGGTCGTGTCGAGGACGCCCACCTCCAGGTCGGCGGTGCCCTCGCGCAGGAACGGCGCGTCGATGTGGCTCTCGCTCAGGAAGCGGAGACGGATACCGGGGGCCTCGGCGGCGACGCGGGCGTAGAGGGCCGGGCCGTGGGCGGCCGCGATGGCGTCGTGGCCGAGGATCGTGAAGGTGCGGGTCACCGTCCTGAGGTCGGTGCCCTCGACCGGCGCGAACAGCGCCCGTGCCCGCTCCACGACCGCGCTCACCTCGGCCCGTACGGCGAGCGCGCGGGGCGTCGGCACCATCCGCCGCCCGGCCCGCACCAGCACCGGATCGCCGAGCGCCTTGCGGATCCGCCCGAGGGTGCGGCTCATGGCCGGTTCCGACAGATGCAGGCGCCGGGCCGCGCCCTGCACGCTCTGCTCCTCCAGCAGCACATCCAGCGCGACCAGCAGATTCAGGTCCAGCGCCGAGGAGCCACCCACGGCCCCCTTCACGGATTGCGTCATACGCATTCGTCCCTTGCAAAGGTTGCACTGGAAAGCAGGTCGGGAGCGAGCCTACGGTGACAGGGCCTGAAAGGGCATCCCACTCCAACGAGCTCCCCGGGAGGAGCCGTGCCCTCGCACGCCCTGAAACGGTCCACCCTTCTCGCGCTGTGCGCCTGTGTGCTGGTCGCGCAGAGCATGGTCGCCGCGATCAACCTCCTCATCCCGCAGCTGGGTTCGTCGACCCTGCACCCCTCGCACACCGAGATCCTGTGGACCGTCGACGCCTACGTCATCGCGTTCGCCGGTCTGCTCATCCCGGCCGGTGCGCTCGGCGACCGCTACGGCCGCAAGGGCGCCCTGCTCGCCGGGCTCGGCCTGTTCGCCGCGGGCGCCGCCACCAGCGCGTTCGCACCCGACCCGGCGGTACTGATCGCGGGCCGGGGCATCTCGGGAGCGGGCGCGGCACTGATCACCCCGGCGACGATGTCGATCCTCGTCCACCTCGCCGGACCGCGGCGCAGGGCCCAGGCGATGGCGTCCTGGACCCTCGCCATCGGCCTCGGCGGCCTGGCGGGCAACCTGGGCGGCGGCCTGGTCGGCCAGTTCCTGACCTGGCGGGCCCTGTTCGGCGCGATGGTCCCGCTGGCGGCCCTGCTGGCGCTCGCCGTGGCACTGACCACCCCGCGCACCGACCGCTCCGCGCACAGCAACCTCGACCCGCTGGGCACCCTGCTGCTCACCGCCGGGCTGGTCGCCGTCCTCTTCGGCATCATCGAGGGACCGGACCACGGCTGGACCTCGCCGCGCATCCTGGGCTCGTTCGGCGCGGGGGCCGTCCTGATCGCCGCCTTCGCCCTCCAGTCCCTGCGCTCCCGCGCACCCCTCTTCGACCCCCGCGTGTTCCGCTCCCCCGCCCTGCGCGCGACCGGCCTCGGCCTGACGACGGGCTTCTTCGGCCTGTTCGCGCTGTTCTTCGTCAACTCCCAGTACCTCCAGGAGGTGAAGGGCTACGGGCCCGCCGTCACCGGGCTCGCGATCGTCCCCCTGATCACCGGCATGGCCCTCGTCCCGAAGCTCGCCGCCCGCTGGTCGGCGCACCCGCGCCCGGTCATCGGCACCGGACTCGCCCTGATCGGCCTGGGCCTGCTCGGCGCGTCCACCGCGGACGCCGGCACGCCCTACGCGGTGTACGCCTGCTGGCTGCTGGTCATCTCCGCGGGCACGGGCCTGTCGATGCCCGCCCTCACCCTGGGCGTCGTCACCTCGCTCCCCCACCACCAGGCGGGCCTCGGCTCCGGCCTCAGCACCTCGGCCCGCGAGATCGGCGCGGCCCTGGGCGTCGCGGTCACCGGCACGGTCCTGGCCGGTCACACCGACTTCATGGACGGCATGGGCCCGGCCCTGCGCACGGTCGCCGTGGTCGTCCTGGCCGCGACCGCCGTGGTCGTGACCGGCCTGCGCGACCGGGGGGCGGCGGCTGCCGACCAGGCAGTACCGGCGAATCACCTGATCCCGGAACGGCGTTGAATTACTCTGCGTGTTCCAGGGGTTACACCGAGGAGCGTGCGATGCCATCGCGACGAGTGGTCACCGGACGGAGCCAGGAACCGCGCCGCCGGTTCGCCGAGGAGCTGCGGCTGCTGCGCAGCGGGCGCGGGGAGAGTCTGCGCCAGGTCGGCGAGCGGCTGGGCTGGGACCCGTCCACGTTCGGCAAGATGGAGAGCGGGGAGTCACTGGGCAGCCCCGAGATCGTCGAGGCGCTCGACCAGCACTACGGGACGCCGGGGTTGCTGCTGACGCTGTGGGAACTGGCGTTGGCGGACAACAGCCAGTTCAAAGAGCGGTACCGGCAGTACATGGCCCGGGAGGCGGAAGCGCGCGCCCTCTGGCACTTCAGCGTCAGCTTGCTGCCCGGCCTGCTGCAAACGTCGGCCTACGCGAGCGAGGTCATCTCGCTGCATGGCTCCAGCGGCTCGGAACTCGAGCACCATGTGAATGCCCGGCTCGGACGGCAGAAGCTGTTGGAGGGGAACGACGCACCCCCGTTCCGCACCATCGTCTCCGAGGCAGTGCTACGGACGCCTTTGCGCTGCACGAAGGCGTGGCAGGAGCAGTTGGAGTGCCTGCTGGAAGCTGCCGACCGCCCCAACATCACCGTGCAGGTGCTTCCGTTCGACGCCGGGCTCCATGGACTGGCCAGCACCAGCTTGATGTTCCTCCGGATGCCCGACGGAACCACTGTCGCCCACGCGGAGAACGCTCACAGAGGCCAACTCATCCAGGAATCCTCCTCAGTTGAGCTGCTTCTGCAGCGCTACGATGCAATGCGTGACCAGGCGCTTTCCCCTGCCGAGTCACGAAAGTTCATCATGCAGCTCTTGGAGGAATTGCCGTGCGAGCCCTCGACCTGAGCAACGTGACCTGGCGCAAGTCCAGCTACAGCAACTCGGATGCCGGCGAATGCCTCGAAGTCTCCGACGACTTCCTGAGCACCGCCAACTGGCGCAAGAGCAGCTACAGCAACACCACCGGCGGTGAGTGCCTCGAAGTCGCCGAAGGCATCCCCGCTCTCGTCCCCGTGCGGGACAGCAAGGCCCCCTCCCAGGGGGCCCTCTTGTTCGGGGCGAGTGCCTGGGCCGCGTTCGTAGGGGCCGTCAAGCGGAGCTGAACGCACCGGTCCCCGGGCGGCCGAAGCCGTCCGGGGACCGGTGAAGCGGTGAGCGAGGCTCAGATGAGGCCGAGGCCGCGGACCGCCTCGCGCTCCTCCGCCAGCTCCTGCACCGACGCGTCGATGCGGGCGCGGGAGAACTCGTTGATGTCCAGGCCCTGGACGATCTCGTACGAGCCGTCCTTGGTGGTGACCGGGAAGGAGGAGATCAGGCCCTCCGGGACGCCGTAGGAGCCGTCCGACGGGATGCCCATGGAGGCCCAGTCGCCGTCCGCCGTGCCGTTGACCCAGGTGTACACGTGGTCGATGGCCGCGTTGGCGGCGGAGGCGGCGGAGGACGCGCCACGCGCCTCGATGATGGCCGCGCCGCGCTTGGCGACGGTCGGGATGAAGTCCTCGGCCAGCCACTTCTCGTCGTTCACGGTCTCGGCCGCGTTCTTGCCGGCGATCGTGGCGTGGAAGATGTCCGGGTACTGGGTCGCGGAGTGGTTGCCCCAGATGGTCAGCCGCTTGATGTCGGCGACCGTAGAGCCCGTCTTCTTCGCGAGCTGGGTCAGCGCGCGGTTGTGGTCGAGGCGGGTCATCGCGGTGAAGCGCTCGGCCGGTACGTCCGGGGCGGCGGCCTGGGCGATCAGGGCGTTGGTGTTGGCCGGGTTGCCGACGACCAGGACCTTGATGTCGTCCGCGGCGTGGTCGTTGATGGCCTTGCCCTGCGGCTTGAAGATGCCGCCGTTGGCCTCGAGGAGGTCACCGCGCTCCATGCCCTTGGTGCGCGGGCGGGCGCCGACGAGGAGGGCGACGTTGGCGCCGTCGAAGGCGACGTTCGGGTCGTCGCTGATGTCGATGCCCTGGAGCAGCGGGAACGCGCAGTCGTCGAGCTCCATGGCGGTGCCCTCGGCGGCCTTCAGGGCGGGGGTGATCTCCAGCAGGCGCAGCTTGACCGGCACGTCCGCGCCGAGCAGCTGGCCGGAGGCGATGCGGAAGAGCAGGGCGTAACCGATCTGGCCGGCCGCGCCGGTGACGGTGACGTTCACGGGAGTGCGGGTCATGGCGTTCTCCGTATGACAGCTGTCGGTGGGGCGTCCCTGCCCCTGGTGGGACGTACAAATGATCGATCTCTTGGTATCAAGAGATCCAACCAGCGGTCAGGCTATCGCGCCCGCGGGATCCCGGGCGGCCGGGGTTGTGTGGCCCGTCCCACAGAGTGGCCCCGACTGTACGGACGGAGCGCCCCCGGCCGTACGGACGGAGCGCCCCCGGCCGTACAGGAAGCGGCGGCCGCCGGTCCGGGAGAGGTGGAACCGAGCGGCCGCCGTGGTGGGGGTACCGGGTCGCGCCGGACTCCCGTGGGGGTACGGTTCGCGTGCCCGGGGCGGAGGCGGGTATTCCTGTCCGCTCCGACTTTTTTGCGCCAGGGCTGTCGCGGTTCCGCCGACGCCGCTCACCTCACCCGTTCGGCCCAGCGCCGGGCCCGGCGTCCGGCCGTCTCAGGGGGTGCACCCCTGCTGTCCCGACGCCAGTACCGCGCACGCCGTCGCGTCCGCGGCGTTCTTCACCGCCACCATCGGGGTGTACGCGATCGTGTCGCCGGCCACCGTGATGGCGCCGGTCTGCCGCACCGAACCCACGGTCACCCGCACCCCGTCGCCCTGCGCGGCCTGGGTGATCCGGCCCCAGGCCGCCCCGCACGTCCTGCTGTAACGGACCTCGACCAGGGTCGCGCCGACCGTCGCGGTCTTCGCCGTCGTCACGAGGTCGCCGCTGCACCCCATCTCCTCCGCGTCCCGGCCCGTGCAGTCGGCGCCACCGCACAGCACCCCGGAGGGCAGGGCGGTGCTCGGCCCGGCCGAGGCGGGCGAGGACGGGCCGGTGGTGCCCACCGCCTGCTGCGGGTCCCCTCCGTCGGTCAGCAGGAACGCGCCCACGACGATCGTCACCACCCCCACGACCCCCGCGAGGAACAGCGTCGTCCGCCGCGGGCCGGAACCACCCGGGGCGCCGTCGGCCGTGGTGCGCGCGTCCCGCGACGCCGGCATCGTCGGCGACACGCCCGCCGGTCCCGCGATGCCCGGGGTCACCGCGATCCGGCCCACATCGCTCTCGCCCGCACCGCTCTCGCGCACATCGGGCGGCGGCCCGAACTCCCCCAGCGCGGCCCGCGCCTGGGAGATCCGGACGGCCTCCACGGTCCGGTCGTGCCGCATCTCCGAGCGGCTCCAGGCCCGCTCGGCCAGTTCCCACATGGTGGTGAGATGGATGGGAGGCGTGCCGGTGACCTCGGCCAGCGCGACGATCGCGCCCTTGGGGGCGAGCAGCCGGCCGTTGAGATACCGCTCCCAGGACGTCTTGCTGTAGCCCGTACGGTCGGCCACCGCCGCGACACTCAGTCCCGTGCGGTCCACGACCCGGCGCAACTGCTCGGCGAACTCCCTTACCTGCGGGTCGAGTTCATCGGGCAAAGCCCTCCAGCGAGGCATCGAACCCCCCTCCCTCCACCAAGTCCCCCATTGGCCACGTTAGACCCGATGCCCAGACGATTCGGGACACATACCCGAACTGTCAACGTATCGACACGACGAGCGCACATCCGCACGACGAACGCACATCAGCCGAAGACGACCGCTCCCCCGACGGCGGTGCACAGCAGGGCCAGCAGAAGCAGGGCCGCATACAGCAGCAGACGTCCGGCGGGCCGTGGCGAGGCCGGTGGAGCGGGCTCCTCCGGGCGGTCCCACCAGGGGACCGTCGGGTCGTCCCGGTACTCCTCGGCCGGGTTCGCCGGCGCCGGCCGCGGCCAGGCCTCGACGGCCAGTTCCCAGCGCACGACATGCCGTTCGGCGTCCGCGCCGACCAGGCCCGCCACCCGGCACAGCGCGGCGACGGCCTGCCGGGGCGGCGGCTGGACGGCGTTGAGATAGCGCTGCCAGGAGGACTTGCTGTACGCGGTGCGCGCGCCGAGCGAGGCCAGGCTGAGGCCCGTACCGTCCTTGAGCTGCCGCAACTGCTCCACGAAGTGCCGTACCTCCGACGGCAGCCCGTCCGGCAGCGGCTGCCAGGCGCCCATCCCGCCCACCTTTCCTTCGATCCGTTGAGGGGACGACTCGGGACGGCCGGACGGTTCCCGGGGTGGGGACGGCTGTGGCGGGGCGCGCACACCGTGGCGGAACGGTCACCTCCGTGCCACAGCGCCCCGCCGACTGTTGAACAGGCAGTTCAGGAGGGTGGAACGTGGAACGCGTCGGCGGCCCGTCCTCCTCGGGGGATGAGGACGGGCCGTCGACGCGTTGCGCTGCGCTCAGCTCGGCCTGGCTCGACTCGGCCTGGCTCAGCTCGGTTCGGTTCGGTTCGGCTCAGCTGCTGACCGTGAAGTGCAGGGTGTCCTTCAGGAAGGGGATCTGAAGCCACGGCTCGGGCTGCGCCATCAGCGACAGCAGGACGATCGCGGTGCCCAGCACGGTGTACGTCACGATGTCGGTGAAGCGGGAGCGTACGGCGAGCATGCCGACCCCGGGCAGCAGCCAGCGCAGCACCGCGCCGACCAGCAGCCCGACGCCGATCAGGATCGTGCCGATCCGGAACACGTCGAGCGCGGTCACCAGCAGACCGAGCGCGACGATGCCCAGGACGACGATGATCGGCCACTGCCGGGCGGCCAGCGCGTCGCCGGGCGCGGCCCGGCCGCCGCCCTCGGGGCGCGCGGTGTCCCGGGTGAACAGCGGGAAGCGGCGGGTGGTGCGGCGCGGTACGCCGTCGGCGTCGGGCGCGCTGACCGGGTCCCGCACCTCTATGCCGTCGATGCCGTCGGTGACGTCGGCGCCGCCGGTGCCGTCGGTGCCGCCGGCGTCGGTGACGTCGATGGTGTCGGCGCTGTCGGCGCTGTCGGCGCTGTCGGTCTCGTCGATGTTCCCGGCCTTGCCGGTGGTTCCGTCAGTGGGCACTGCGCTCCGCCGCCTCCACCACGTTGACCAGCAGCTGGGCACGGGTCATCGGGCCCACGCCGCCGGGGTTCGGGGAGACCCAGCCGGCCACCTCACGGACGTCCGGGTGGACGTCGCCCACGATCTTCCCCTCCGCGTTGCGGGAGACGCCGACGTCCAGGACGGCCGCGCCCGGCTTGACGTCCTCGGCCCGGATCAGGTGCGCGGAACCGGCCGCGGCGACGATGATGTCGGCCTGCTTCAGGTGCGCCGAGAGATCCCGGGTGCCGGTGTGGCACTGGGTCACCGTCGCGTTCTCGCTGCGCCGCGTCAGCAGCAGCGGCATCGAGCGGCCGATCGTGACCCCGCGGCCGACGACCACGACCTCGGCGCCCTTGATCTCGACGCCGTACCGGCGCAGCAGCGTGAGCACGCCGTTGGGGGTGCAGGGCAGCGGGGCGGGCTCGCCCAGGACCAGCCGGCCGAGGTTCATCGGGTGCAGGCCGTCGGCGTCCTTGTCCGGGTCCATGAGTTCCAGGATCCGGTTCTCGTCGATGCCCTTGGGCAGCGGGAGCTGGACGATGTAGCCGGTGCACGCGGGGTCGTCGTTCAGCTCACGGACGACCGCCTCGATCTCCTCCTGGGTGGCCGTGCCGGGCAGCTCGCGCTGGATGGAGGCGATGCCGACCTCGGCGCAGTCACGGTGCTTGCCGGCGACGTATTTCTGGCTGCCGGGGTCGGTGCCGACGAGGATCGTGCCGAGTCCGGGCGTCACGCCCTTCTCCCTCAGCGCCGCCACCCGGGCGGTCAGATCGGACTTGATCGCGGCTGCGGTGGCCTTGCCATCGAGAATCTGGGCGGTCATGGACCCATCCTCCCGGATGACGGCCCCCCGGTTCCAATCCGGATGAACCCGGGCACCGGCGAACCCGGCTCCGGCCACGTCCCTCGGCGGTTCCGCCCGGTACCGATTCGGCCATGATCGGGAAGGTTGCACTTGCACAAAGCCTGCGGAATGCGGCTGGACAGGAGCACACCTGTCCAAGAACGATGGGGCTCCGCAGTATGCGGTCGGTGTTGGGGGGCAAACCGCTCATCTGAAGATGTTCCTCCGCGCACTCCGCGTCGTCCCCGCTTGTGCAACGGAGGAAAATCACCATGAGCTTCGGCCCGCCCAACGACCCCTACGGTCAGCCGCAGAACCCCCAGCAGGGGCAGCCCGGTTACGGCTACCCCCAGCAGGGCCAGCCCGGTTACGGCCAGCAGGCGCCGCAGGGCGTCCCCCCGCAGGGGTACGGCCAGCCGCAGCAGCCCGGCTACCCCCAGCAGCCCGGCTACCCGCAGCAGCCCGGTTATCCGCAGCAGGGTTACGGCTACCCGCAGCAGCCCGGCTACGGCGGTCAGCCGCCGTACGCGAACTGGGGCCAGCGGTTCCTGGGCACCCTGGTCGACATGCTGGTGTTCGCGGTGCCCTACGCCCTCGTCATCATCGGCAAGGACACTCCGGCGCTCATGGCCATCGGCGCCGCCGCCCTGCTCGGCCTCGCGATCTGGCAGCTGATCCAGGAGGGCCGCACCGGCCAGACGGTCGGCAAGAAGGCGCTGGGCATCCGCCTGGTGCGGGAGATCGACGGGCAGCCGCTCGGTGTCGGCATGGCGTTCGTCCGCCGACTGGCCCACTTCCTGGACAGCCTGGCGTGCTACCTGGGCTGGCTGTGGCCGGCCTGGGACGCCAAGAAGCAGACGTTCGCCGACAAGGTGTGCAGCTCGATCGTGATCCGCACGCACTGACGCACGCACTGACGCACTCGTTGCGCCGCGGATGAACGCACGTCGGCCCCGGTCCCCCCTCCTGGCTCCAGGAGAGGCGACCGGGGCCGCGGCGTTGATCAGGGAAGATCAGTGGAAGAAGTGACGCGTCCCCGTGAAGTACATCGTCACGCCCGCCTTCTTCGCGGCCTCGACGACCAGCTCGTCACGGACCGAACCGCCGGGCTGCACCACGGCCTTGACGCCCGCCTCGACCAAAACCTCCAGCCCGTCCGGGAAGGGGAAGAAGGCGTCGGAGGCGGCGTACGAACCGCGCGCCCGCTCCTCACCGGCCCGCTCGACGGCCAGCTTCGCCGAGTCGACCCGGTTGACCTGCCCCATGCCGACGCCGACCGAGGCGCCGTCCTTGGCGAGCAGGATGGCGTTGGACTTGACGGCCCGACAGGCCCGCCAGGCGAACGCCAGCTCGGCGAGCTCGGACGCGCCGAGCGCCTCGCCGGTCGCCAGGGTCCAGTTCGCCGGGTCGTCGCCGTCGGCCTGGAGCCGGTCGGTGACCTGGAGCAGCGCGCCGCCGCCGACGGGCTTGAGCTCGACTACGCCCGCGGGGCCCTGCGGCGCCCTGAGCACCCGGATGTTCTTCTTCTTGGTGAGGGCCTCGAGCGCCCCCTCCTCGTAGTCGGGCGCGACGATGACCTCGGTGAAGATCTCGGCGACCTGCTCCGCCATCTCCTTGCTGACCGGCCGGTTCACGGCGATCACACCGCCGAACGCCGACAGCGGGTCACAGGCGTGCGCCTTGCGGTGCGCCTCGGCCACGTCCGCGCCGAAGGCGATCCCGCACGGGTTGGCGTGCTTGATGATCGCGACGGCCGGCTCGGTGTGGTCGTACGCGGCACGGTGCGCGGCGTCCGTGTCCGTGTAGTTGTTGTACGACATCTCCTTGCCGTGCAGCTGCTCGGCCTCGGCGAGACCGCCACCGCTGCCGTCCACGTAGAGCGCGGCGGGCTGGTGCGGGTTCTCGCCGTAGCGCAGGGTGCTCTTGCGCTCCCAGGTGGCGCCGAGGAAGTCGGGGAACCGCGACTCGTCCACGGGCGCGTAGCTGGACGCGAACCAGGAGGCCACGGCCACGTCGTAGGCGGCGGTGTGCTGGAAGGCCTCGGCGGCGAGCCGCTTGCGGGCGGCCAGGTCGAAGCCGCCGGCCTGCACGGCCGCGAGGACGTCGGCGTACCGCGCCGGGCTGGTGACCACGGCCACCGACGGGTGGTTCTTCGCGGCGGCGCGCACCATGGACGGCCCGCCGATGTCGATCTGCTCGACGCACTCGTCCTCGGAGGCGCCCGAGGCGACGGTCTCCCGGAAGGGGTAGAGGTTGACGACGACGAGGTCGAACGGCGCGACGCCCAGCTCGTCCAGCTGCTGCCGGTGGCTGTCGAGTCGCAGGTCGGCGAGGATGCCGGCGTGGACCTTGGGGTGCAGGGTCTTGACCCGGCCGTCCAGGCACTCGGGGAAGCCGGTGAGCTCCTCGACCTTGGTGACGGGGACGCCGGCGGCGGCGATACGGGAGGCGGTGGAGCCGGTGGAGACGAGCTCGACACCGGCCTCGTGCAGCCCGCGGGCCAGCTCCTCGAGCCCGGTCTTGTCGTAGACGCTGACGAGCGCGCGACGGATGCCCCGCTTGCTGCTCTCTGCCGTGACAGTGCTGTCGGCGGTCACTGGATAACTACCTTTCGTCCCTCAATGCGATAGCCGTTGCGGGCGAGCCGCCCCACGACCTCGACGAGCAGCCTTCGCTCGACTTCCTTGATGCGCTCGTGCAGAGCGCTCTCGTCGTCCTCGTCCCGGATCTCGACCACGCCCTGGGCGATGATCGGTCCGGTGTCGACGCCGTCGTCGACGAAGTGGACGGTGCAGCCGGTGACCCGGGCGCCGTACGCGAGCGCGTCCCGCACGCCGTGGGCCCCGGGAAAGCTGGGCAGCAGGGCCGGGTGCGTATTGACGAACCGCCCCCCGAACCGCGCCAGGAATTCCTTCCCCACGATCTTCATGAACCCGGCGGAGACGACGAGGTCCGGCTCGTGGGCGGTCACCGCCTCGGCGAGCGCGGCGTCCCACTCCTCGCGGCTCCCGAAGTCCTTGACCTTCCGCACGAAGGTGGGAATTCCGGCGCGCTCGGCCCGGGCGAGCCCCTCGACGCCCTCCCGGTCGGCTCCGACGGCGACGATCTCGGCGCCGTAGGCATCGACGCCGGTGGCCGCGATGGCGTCGAGGAGAGCCTGGAGGTTCGTACCGGATCCGGAGACCAGCACGACGAGGCGCTTGGCCACGGGCTTGGCGGCCACGGTGGGGGCCCTTTCTCGGGGAAGCGTTTGCACGGCCGGTTTATACATTCGTACGAATGCTTCGCGCCCCGGGATACGGGGAAGTCTACGAAGCGGCCGACCGTCAGCAACGATACCGGCACACCGGACGGCCCCCACGGGACGGGGGCGTGGCCGGAAGGTAGCGTCTGGGGCGAGCGGGCTCGGGAACGCGGTGGCCATGCGGTGCGTTCTGCAAGTGACGGCCCAGCTAGGCAGTACCAGCCCAAAACCGTTCATTACCAGCCAAAGCCGATCACTAGCCGATCACTAGGGGAAGACGCCCACTTGATGCCGGACCGCAGTCTGCGACTCCTCACGCTCCCCCCGCAGTCACGGCAGGGAGGGGAGCGCGGCGCCGTGCTGCTGCGAGAGCGCCCAACCTCTCCCCCCGACGCCCCCTCGGGCGACAACTCGGGCGACAACACGCCCCCCGAGGACGACAATCCCTTCGCCCCGCCCCCCGAGGGCTCCCCGGACCGGCCCTGGCAGCCCCGACGCCCGGCGGGCGGCGCCCCCGAGGGCGGGCGCACACCGTGGGGCGGCCAGTGGAGCGACCAGCAGCCCGGCCGCTCCCCCGGCGGCTTCGGCGAGCGCCCCGGCGGCACCCCCGAGGGCGGCGGCCCCGGCACCGACCCCGCCAAGCGCTGGGATCCCACCGACCCCGCCCAGCGCCACGCGCGCTACGCGCTGCTCTGCGGCATGTGGGCCTTCTTCTTCGCGCTCTTCGGCTGGCCGTACGTGGCCCTGCTGCTCGGCGCGCTGGCCCTGAACTGGGGAATCAGCGCCCTGCGCGCCAAGCCCCGCACCCCCGACCCCGACGCCCCGCCCGCCCCGGAGCCCACCGGCCGCCCCCAGAAGACCGCCGCCGTCAGCGGCCTGGTCACCGCATCCCTGGCCCTGGCCCTGGTCGCCGCGAGCTTCACCGCGCAGCTGGTCTACAGCGACTACTACACCTGCACGAACGACGCCCTCACCAACGAGGCCAAACAGTCGTGCGACGACCTGCTCCCCAAGGAACTGAAAAACATCCTGGGCGCCAACGCCTGAGCTTTCGGGTAGGGGCGGCCGGGGCGTGATCCCTTCGACGGTCACCGACCCGCCCCGCCCCCCTCACTCCCCTCCGAACCTTCCGCCCCCTCGTCCTCCCTCATCTCCCGCATCTCCCGCAAGACCGTCCAACGATCCTCCAGAGTCACATCCGCATGCCACACCGGCTCCACGTGGTCCAAGGTGTCGATGGGATCCAGGAAGTCCAGGAGCTCCATCGGGTGGCCCACCGAGTCGAAAGGCTCGACCAGCTCCACCGGCGGCGCCAGGGGCGGCACAGAAGGCACCGGCGGTACCGATGGCGCCGGCGGTACTGGCGGTACCGCCGCGACGAATTCGGCCCGCGCCACGGCGTCGACGTGCCCCACCGGCGAGAAGTCATACAGCTCGGACCCCACCACCGAGCCGACGGCAGCGCCCGCCTTCCCCGCCCTGGGCCCCCAGCACCGCCACGCCCGCACCACCAGAGCCACCGGCACCCCCACCCCCACGATCCACAACACCACCGCGCCCCCCACCTGCCACCACACCGGCCCGAACCGAGCCAACGCGGACACCCCCAGCGGGCCGCCGGACAACCCCGCAAGCCCTCCCATCAGCACCCCGCACAACACCCCCGCCAGCACCACACCCCCCGCGGTCCGCCCGCGCGACCAGGCACCCCCGGACACGCCCCCGGCCCCTGCCCCCCGCGCCACGAACACCCCCACCGTCACTCCGGCGACCACCGGCACCACCCCCGCCGCCCAGTTCCACGGCGTCCCGCCCCCCGCCTCCGGCACCGCCGCCAGCAGCGGAAACGGCGGCATCATCGGCGCCGGGTCGGAGGACAACGGCGCCACCACATGTCCGGCGCCGAGGACGTACCCCGGCCCGAGGGCGTACGCCGCTCCCCACACCGCCGCGTTCGGAACCAGCGCCACACACAGCAACAGCACCGCGAACCGCCCCGACCAGCCCTCCGTCAGCTGGAGAAACGCCTCACGGGCCGCGCCGAGGTGCCACACCGAGGACACCGCCACCAGCGCCGCCCCACCCCCGAAGAGCACCGCCGCCCCGGCCCCCGCCGCCCGCCCGGCGACCCCGAGCCGCTCCCGCCCGTCCGCCCCGAGCAGCAGCCGCCGCACCCCGCGGGGCAGCACCAGCAGCGCGCTGTCGACAGGCCCGCGGGGACAGCCGTAGGCCGACCACACGCCCGCCCCGGCGGCCAGCACGGCGACCGCCGGCACGCACACCACCGTCCACGCCCACGAGGGCCGCAGCGCGCCACCGGTGGCGGCGTAGCAGGCGACGCCCGTCCCGACGGCGAGGTAGCCGAGCACGACGCCCGCCCAGGCCGTCCGGGCACTCACGAGCACCGCGCCCTCGTCGTCACCGCCGCCCCCGTCCACCGCGTCCCGCGCGGCGCGCCGCACCAGCCACACCGGCAGTACGAGCAGCAGCAGCGGGGTGACACCGACCGGCGCCGGGACCCCGGACAGCGTGTCGACGCGCACCAGTTCCGCGCCATGGGCCAGCAGCCACAGCGCGGCGGCGACATGCAGCGCGCCGTCCGGCCCGCTGTCGGGGTACGGCGAGCTGATCCACAGCACCATCACGAGCACGACGAACGAACCGAGTCCGAGCCCGGCCGCGAGCGCACCACTCAGGAGGCCGGCGGCCAGCCCGGAAGATCGGTCACGCATCCGGCTGAGCAGGGGCGACAACGACAGTCGGCGAGCGGTCATCTGGGTCACGCCCGTCATGCTCCCAACGACACGCGCTTTCCCGTCGTAACAGGCGAAGTTCCGTTGTGTCGCTCAATATACGTTTATGTACATTTCCGTGCGAAGGGTTCCCCTGTGACACAGAGCCCTGCCCCACTCCCCCCTCCCGAGCTGCGCCGACACCTGCGTGAGGCGGCCTCGCTGACGCAGGCTCAGGTCGCCGAGCGGGTGGGCGTCGCCCGGGAGACGGTGTGCGCGTGGGAGTCCGGGCGCACGACACCGCGCGGCCGCAGGCGGGAGGCGTACGCGACACTGCTGGCATCGCTGACCAAGGCGGACATGGTGACGAACACCCAGGAAGCAGCGCCCCCACCCCAGGTGACGGCGTGCCTGAACAGGAAGCCGGACCCCCTCCGAGCGGTATCGGCACCCACCCCCACCCCCACCCCGGTCGCGGTCTCCGTCCCGTCCCCCGAGACCGAGCCCGCCCCCCTGACGCCCGCTCAGGCCTTCGACGCCCTCTACGCCTTCTGCGCCCCCGCCCTCGTACGGCAGGCATACCTGCTCTCCGGCCGCCGCGAACTCGCTCGCGAATCGGTGGAGCGGGCGTTCCAACTGGCTTGGCAGCGCTGGCCCGAGGTGGCCGTGGACCGCGACCCGGCGGGCTGGGTGCGGGCGACGGCGTACGAACACGCGCTCTCCCCCTGGCACCGGTTCCGCCCCCGCTACCGCCACCCGGAGCCGCCTCCGGCCGACGCCGCCGACGGCGTGCTGCTGGACGTCCTGCTGACCCTCCCCGCGCCCTACCGCCGCACGCTTCTCCTCTACGACGGTGTCGGCCTCGACCTCCCGGAGACGGCGGCGGAGACGGAGGCGAGCACCCCCGCGGCGGCGAACCGGCTGCTGCACGCCCGTGAGGCGGTGGCCGCGCGGCTGCCCGAGCTGGCGAGCCCCGCCGCACTGCACCGGCGGCTGGCGGAGGTGGCGTCCGCCGAACGGCTGCGCGCGGCAGAGCCGACCACCGTGCGGGCGGGCAGCGAACAGCGAGCCCGCTTCTGGACCAGGGCGGCGATCGCGTTCACGGTCGCGATCATCAGCGCGACCGCACTGACCGTACGTACGGCCCCCGCCCGGTACGAGCCCGCGGTACCCCCCGGCGAGACGGTGCAGGGCGTCCCCCCGCGGTCGGCCCCCGGCACGCTCTCGGACGCGGAACTGGACCTGCGCGCCAAGCTGAGGTCCGAGATCCAGCACGGCCCGCAACGGCTGATCCCGCTGCCCGAGTGAACCCGGCCAGGACCGGCCCCCGCGCGGCCGGGAAACGCCGGTGGGCCCGCTCCCCCAAGGGGAACGGGCCCACCGGCACTCAGCCTGGAACTCAGCCGGCCGCGAGGATCTCGCGGGCCAGCTTCGCCGTCTCGGTCGGCGTCTTGCCGACCTTGACGCCGGCGGCCTCGAGGGCCTCCTGCTTCGCCTGGGCGGTGCCGGAGGAGCCGGAGACGATGGCGCCGGCGTGGCCCATGGTCTTGCCCTCGGGCGCCGTGAAGCCCGCGACGTAGCCGACGACCGGCTTCTTCACGTTGTCCTTGATGAAGGCCGCTGCCCGCTCCTCGGCGTCGCCGCCGATCTCACCGATCATGACGATCAGGTCGGTGTCGGGGTCGGCCTCGAACGCGGCGAGCGCGTCGATGTGCGTCGTACCGATGATCGGGTCGCCACCGATGCCGACGGCGGACGAGAAGCCGATGTCACGCAGCTCGTACATCATCTGGTAGGTCAGCGTGCCGGACTTCGAGACCAGACCGATGCGGCCCGGCTTCGTGATGTCGCCCGGGATGATGCCGGCGTTCGACTGGCCCGGGGTGATGAGACCGGGGCAGTTCGGGCCGATGATCCGGGTCTTGTTGCCCTGCGACACGGCGTACGCGTAGAACGCGGCCGAGTCGTGGACGGCGATGCCCTCGGTGATGACGACGGCCAGCGGGATCTCCGCGTCGATCGCCTCGACGACGGCGGCCTTCGCGAAGGCCGGCGGCACGAAGAGGACGGACACGTTGGCGCCCGTCTTCTCGATCGCCTCGGCGACCGTGCCGAAGACCGGGATCTCGGTGCCGTCGATGTCGACGGACGTGCCCGCCTTACGGGGGTTCACGCCACCGACGATGTTGGTGCCGTCCGCCAGCATGAGCTTGGTGTGCTTCATGCCCGTGGCACCGGTCATGCCCTGGACGATGACCTTGCTGTCCTTGTTCAGGAAGATAGCCATGGCTGTTCTGTCCCTCTTCCCTTACTTCGCAGCCGCGAGCTCGGCGGCCTTGTCGGCCGCGCCGTCCATGGTGTCCACACGCTGGACCAGCGGGTGGTTGGCGTCGGAGAGGATCTTGCGACCCAGCTCGGCGTTGTTGCCGTCGAGACGGACGACCAGCGGCTTGGTGACTTCCTCACCCTTGTCCGCGAGCAGCTGGAGCGCCTGGACGATGCCGTTGGCGACCTCGTCACAGGCGGTGATGCCACCGAAGACGTTGACGAAGACGGACTTGACGTCCGGGTCGCCGAGGATGATCTCCAGGCCGTTCGCCATGACGGCGGCGGAGGCGCCACCACCGATGTCGAGGAAGTTGGCGGGCTTGACCCCACCGTGCGCCTCACCGGCGTACGCGACGACGTCCAGGGTGCTCATGACGAGACCCGCGCCGTTGCCGATGATGCCGACCTCGCCGTCGAGCTTGACGTAGTTGAGGTTCTTCGCCTTCGCGGCGGCCTCGAGCGGGTTGGCCGACGCGTGGTCGACGAACTCCTCGTGTCCCGGCTGACGGAACTCGGCGTTCTCGTCCAGCGAGACCTTGCCGTCGAGGGCGATGACGTCGCCGGAGGCGACCTTCGCCAGCGGGTTGACCTCGACGAGGAGGGCGTCCTCCTCGATGAAGGTCTTCCACAGCGTCACGAGGACATTGGCGACCTTGTCGGCGACCTCGGCCGGGAAGTTCGCGGCCTCGACGATCTGGCGCGCGACCTCGGGGGTCACACCCACGTTGGCGTCGATCGGCGTCTTGGCGACGGCCTCGGGGCGGGTCTCCGCCACCTCCTCGATCTCCATGCCGCCCTCGACGGACGCGATGGAGAGGAAGGTGCGGTTGGCACGGTCGAGGAGGAAGGAGACGTAGTACTCCTCCAGGATCTCCGGGGCCGTCTCGGCGATCATCACCTTGTGGACCGTGTGGCCCTTGATGTCCATGCCGAGGATGTTGGTCGCGTGCTCGACCGCCTCGTCGGCGGTCGCGGCCAGCTTCACGCCGCCGGCCTTGCCACGCCCGCCGACCTTCACCTGGGCCTTGACGACGGACTTGCCACCGAGACGCTCGGTGGCTGCGCGGGCCGCCTCAGGCGTGTCGATGACTTCACCGGCCAGCACCGGTACATCGTGCTTGGCGAAGAGGTCCCTCGCCTGGTACTCGAACAGGTCCACGCGCTTCCGTCCCTATCAGTGATCTCGCGGTTCGTTGTCTGCGTGGGCGTGCCGCGAGGGCAACGTGACGTCCGCCGTCTGTCAGTCACAAGGGAGGCGCACACGGTGTCCGAGCGCGCGGCATGTCCGTCTCGCAGGTTATCCCTGCTTGCAGGAGGCCCCTAAATCGAGGGTCACACCTGAGCGGTGATACCTGTCACATGATGCCGGGATCACTGGCACCCGGTGCCGGATGTGAGGAGATCAGGAGGAGACGGGAAGGGCCTCACCGGGTTGGGGTTGACCCGGTGAGGCCCCTTGAGCAGCCCCTTGAGGGCACAGGGCGGTCGGTCCTCACCCCAATGAGGACCACTCGACCCCATCCGTGAGGTTTTGGTCGGACAAGCCGGTGGCTTTCGGCCGTCCGGGGGCCTGCCACCTCACGGAGTCAACCGGTCAGACGCGTGACGCGCTGCCGTAGTACGTGGTTTTCCCGCGCGATCCACGCGCAGCCCCGAATGCCGGAAGAGCCGTCGGCCAGGGAGAAGGCGCAGGCGCGAGGAGAGGAGCGATGGGAGGAGCGATGGGAGGAGCGACTGCCCCTAGCCGGGGAAGACCGGGATGTTCCGGTGCCTGTCCCGGGTACCGGCCGCCTCGGAGCGCACGGCGCTGAGGGCCACCAGTCGCAGCGGTACCCGGTGACACGGCGTGACGGCATGTGTGACGCCGTGCCGGGACGCACCGCCGTCGAGCACCGACGCACCGCCGCACAGCACGCCGTCACGGTCACCGGCGGGCCCACGGCGCACGGGCCCGGGAGCATGCGCAGGAGCGTTGACAGGAGCTTGACCGGTGCGGGCCGCCGCGACGCGGTGAATGACGCCGACCGAACCGCCGACGCCGGTACTCACCGGGCCGTACGACGCCGCATCCGCAGCCTCCGTCATGTCCGCCGCAGGAAGGGCCGGAAGGCTGGGGAGAGCCGGAAGGTCGGAAAGGGCAGGGAGGGCAGGGAGGGCAGGGAGGGCAGGGAGGGCAGGGAGGGCGGGAAGACTCGGGAGGTCGGGCAGACCGGTGATGTCGGGGAGCTTGGGAAGGTCTGCAAGCTCGGGAAGCGCCGGAAGGTCGGGCAGTTCGGGGAGGGCCGGCACGATGGGCAGTCTCGGCGACGACGAGGCGGGCAGCGGCACCTGCGCCGAGAGCCGCTCACGCTGCTCGCCCACGGCCGCCACCACGACATCACCGACCGCCGGAACCGAAGTCAGTCCCTCGACCTGGTCGGTCACCGCGGCCGGTGCGGACAGGGCCGGTGCGGACAGGGCCGGCGCAGACAGGGCCGGTGCAGACAGGGCCGGTGCAGACAGGGCCGGTGCAGACAGGGCCGGTGCAGACAGGCCCTCCGCCGCGTGTGCCTGTTCCCCGCAGAGAAACCCGAGCGCGAACAACCCGCCCACCAGGAGCGCCAGTTGCAGCACACGCCGCCCGGCCGCGCCACGCAGGACGCGCAGGACGCGCAGAGCGGCACCAGGCAGGGCGGTGGGCCAGGTCAAGGGGGGAGGTTCCTCCGTGCGGCGACGACGTGCCCCGATCCTTGCATGTGCGTCCCGCGTCGCGTCAGGCGGTGTCCGGCACGGGCAGCGGACGCTTCTCGATCGCCGCCGCCATGACGTCCGGGAACAGATCGGGCGTGCAGGCGAACGCCGGTGCGCCCAGCGCCGCGAGCGCCGCCGCGTGCTCCCGGTCGTAGGCGGGCGCCCCCTCGTCCGACAGCGCGAGCAGCGCGACGAACTGCACGCCGGACGCCTTCATCGCCGCGACGCGCTTGAGCATCTCGTCCCGTATACCTCCCTCGTACAGGTCGCTGATGAGCACCACCACCGTCTCGGCGGGCCGGGTGATCTGCGTCTGGCAGTACGCGAGCGCCCGGTTGATGTCCGTGCCGCCGCCGAGCCGGGTGCCGAACAGGACGTCCACCGGGTCGTCGAGCAGGTCGGTGAGATCGGCGACCGCCGTGTCGAAGACGACGAGCCGTGTGCTGATCGACCGCATCGACGCCAGTACCGCCCCGAAGACCGACGCGTACACCACCGACGACGCCATCGATCCCGACTGGTCGATGCAGAGGATCACCTCCTTCTTGACGGACCGCGACGCCCGCCCGTACCCGACGAGCCGCTCCGGCACGACCGTCCCGTACTCGGGCAGGTAGTGCTTGAGGTTGACGGCGATCGTGCGGTTCCAGTCGATGTCGTGATGGCGCGGACGGTGGACGCGCGTGCCGCGGTCGAGGGCGCCGGTGAGGGCGGCCCGGGTGCGGGTGGCGAGCCGTTTCTCCAGGTCCTCGACGACCTTGCGGACCACGCCCCGTGCCGTCTCCCTCGTCGTCTCCGGCATCGCCTTGTTCAGCGAGAGCAGCGTGCCGACGAGATGCACGTCGGCCTCCACCGCCTCCAGCATCTCCGGTTCCAGCAGCAGCGCGGACAGCCCCAGCCGGTCGATCGCGTCGCGCTGCATGACCTGTACGACGGAGGAGGGGAAGTACGTGCGGATGTCCCCGAGCCAGCGGGCCACCGACGGCGCCGAGGCCCCGAGCCCCGCCGAGCGGTCCCGCCCCGTCCGCGCCCCGCTCTCCTTCCCGTAGAGCGCGGCGAGCGCCCCGTCCATCTCGGCGTCCCGCCCGGAGAGCCCGTGGCCGGTGCCGTCGGCCGTGTCGCCCCCGAGCACCAGCCGCCAGCGCCGCAGCCGCTCCTGCCCGGCCTCGGTCGTCGCCGCGTCGGCCGTCGTCATGTACCCACCCCCGCAAACTCGTTGTCGTCGGCCATGCCAGGATCCGGCCCCGGCCCCGGTTCCGGTCCCAGGCCCAGGCCCAGGCCCAGCAGCAACCGCACCACCGGCAGGACGGCGTCCGCGCGCACCTCGTCGAGCGCTGCCGCGAACCCGGGTGTCCCGAAGTCCGTGCCCGGTCCGCCGGCCCGTTTCCCCAGGCCGCGCCGGACCAGCTCGCCGAGCGTTCTGCGCACGCCCGGTTCGTACGCCGAGAACGTCCGCCGCAGCAACGGCAGTACGTCCGTGAACGCGTCCGCCGGCACCGCCGTGAGCCATCCGTCGACCAGCCCGAGCAGCCGTTCGTCGTGCAGGAGGAGCAGTCCGCCCCCGGAGCCGCCCCCGACGAAGCCCTCGATCCAGGCGGCCGCGTCCGCCGGCGGTGTCCCCGGTGACAGGGCGAGCCCCATGAGCCGCGCCGCCTCGTCCTGGTCCAACTCCCCCTCGTCCAGGAGCAGCCGCACGGCCCGCCCTCTGATCACCCCCGGCACGGTGTCCCGCCCGGAGAGCACCCGCAGCACCCTCCGCCAGCGCGCCCGCAGACCGCCGTGGCCCGAGCGGAGCTCACCGCCGAGGCCCCGGCCGTCCGCTGTGGAGGCACCCGCCGGTTCCCCGCCCCCGCCCGTCTCCACGGCCCCGGCGCGGCCCCCCGCCGCCCCGGCCGGCGTCCCCTCCGCCGGCCCGGCTGCCGGCCCGGCCCCTGCCCCGGCCGCCGGCCCCGCCGCCGGCCCGGCCGGTGCGCCGGTCCGCCCCGGGGCCGTCGCCGTCTCCTCCAGCATCCCCACCGCTCCGTGCACCGCGTCCACATGGCGCCGCATCTCGTCCGCCGCGTCCGCGTCCAGCGAGGCGCAGGCCGGGGGGAGGCCGACGAAGACCCGTTCGGCGAGGCCCGCGGCCACCTCCGCCAGCGCACCGGTGTCGGTGCCGCGTACGTCGCCGTAGCGGAGCGAACGGACCAGCGCGGGCAGGGCCTGGGCGAGGTGGCCGACATCCGCGTCGAGGGCCGCCCGGTCGGCGAGGACCCGCATCACCGTCGGAAGCGCGTCCGGCAACCCGGCCAGGAGGCAGCGCTCGGCGAGCCCGGTCACCTCGGCGAGGCCCCGCGCGGCGACGGCGTCCGCTTCCGCCTTGGCGGTGGCCGCGGCGAGCACGGTCGTCCCCCACACCCCGGCCTCGGCGGTCCGCACCGACAGCTCCGGCTCCCACCGCAGCCGCCACGTCTCCCGGAACGTCCCCGTGCTGCCGGGCGAGGCGACCGGATCGCCCCACTCGATACGCAGCAGCCGCAGCCGGTGCAGGAGCCTGCTGCGCTCGGCGTCGTTCTCCTTGCGCAGGTCGAGCGCCAACTCGCGTGCGTCCGCCTCCGGCTTGAGCCGCAGTCGGCGCTGAACTCGGTCGAGGTCCCGCTCCAGCGGCACGGCGGGCGCGCCGGCCGGCACCTCCCCCAGGACGTCCCCGACCACCAGCCGGTCGCGGACCAGCGCCAACGGAACGTCCGAGCCCTCGCACAGCACCGCGCGCACGGCGTCGGTCGTCTCGCTCAGACCGGGCAGCGGCCGCCCGCGCAGCGCGGCGAGCGTCTCGGCCAGCCGGACCGCCTCGATGACATGCGCCGAGGACACGACCCGGTCCTCCGCGCGCAGCAGGACCGCCACCTTCGTCAGCCAGCGCTCGACCGGCCGGTCCGGCGCACCGAACAGGTGGGCGTACCAGCCCGGCGAGTCGATACCGGCGCCGTACCCCCCGGCGCGGGCCAGTCTGCGGTGGGTCCACGGCACCCAGGTCAGGTCGACCCTGACCTTGGGCAGCCCCTTGAGCAACGCGCGGTCGGCGGCGACGGCGACCTTCCGGCGCAGCGCGGGCACATGCCACGCCCCGCACACCACGGCCACCCCGTCCGATCCGAACTCCCTTTGCGCCGCCCGCACTTGGATGCGCATGTACGCCTCCCGCGCGAGTTCCCGGTCGTCGCCGTTCCCTCCCGCTTCGGTTGCGCCCGCCTCCCGCAGTGCCCCCATGGCCTCCTCGAGCGCGGCGAACGGCGCGAACGGGTCCTTCGCCCCCGTCGACCGGTGCTCGACGACGTCCTCCCACCAGCGCTCGGGATCGTCGTACCCGGCGACCGCGGCGAGCCGCCCGAGCGGGTCTCCCCGCACCCCCTCCCCGAAGCCGGGCGCGTCCTCCCCGCTCGTGCCCCCGTTCCCGCCCCCGTTCCCGCCCCCGTTCCCGCCCCCGCTCTCGCCCTCGTTCTGTCCCTCGGGTCGCGGCCCCTCCTTCTGGCCCTCCTTCTCCCAGGCCAGTGTGTGCGTGGCCGGGAGGTCGATGAAGCGGGCGGGGACGCCGTGCTCCAGGGCCCACCGGAGGGCGACCCATTCCGGGGAGAACTCGGCCAGCGGCCAGAAGGCCGAACGGCCGGGTTCGTCGACGGCGTGGGCGAGCAGCGCGACCGGCGGCCGCATGTCCTCGTCGGCGGCGAGCGGGATCAGCGCGTCGGCCTCGGGCGGCCCCTCGACCAGTACGGTCCGGGGCCGGGCGGCGTCCAGCGCCGCCCGTACCGCCCGCGCCGACCCCGGCCCGTGGTGACGCACCCCGAGCAGCAACGGCCGGCCCGCCCCCGCGCCCTGGCCGCCGCCCTCCGCGACGCCCGTCATCCCCTGGCCTCACGCCTGCGGGGCCACCTCGTGTCGTCGTCCACAGCCACCCTCCACGCTCCGCGGGCCCACGCCCGAATCTCCTCGTTCCCCTTGCTTGCGTCGCTCCCGTTCACGCGCTCACCTCCCGGCAGGCCCGGTAGAAGTCCGTCCAGCCGGCCCGTTCCCGGACGACCGCCTCCAGGTACTCCTGCCAGACGACCCGGTCGGCCGCCGGATCGCGGACGACGGCGCCGAGGATGCCCGCGGCCACGTCCCCCGCCCGCAGCACGCCGTCGCCGAAGTGCGCGGCCAGTGCGAGACCTCCGGTGACGACGGAGATGGCCTCGGCGGTGGACAGCGTGCCGCTCGGCGACTTCACCTTCGTACGGCCGTCGGAGGTGACGCCTGCGCGCAGTTCGCGGAAGACCGTCACCACCCGGCGGATCTCGTCGATACCGTCGGGAGCGGCCGGCAGGTCGAGGGAGCGGCCGATCTGGTCGACGCGCCGGGCGACGATGTCCACCTCGGCCTCGACGCTCTCGGGCAACGGCAGCACGACCGTGTTGAAGCGGCGGCGCAGGGCGCTGGACAGTTCGTTGACCCCGCGGTCGCGGTCGTTGGCCGTGGCGATGAGACTGAACCCGCGGACCGCCAGCACCTCCTGCCCCAACTCCGGTATCGGCAGTGTCTTCTCGGACAGAATGGTGATGAGGGTGTCCTGCACGTCGGCCGGCATCCGGGTCAGCTCCTCCACCCGCACCGTCGCCCCCTCCGCCATGGCCCGCATGACGGGGCTGGGCACCAGCGCGTCCCGGCTCGGCCCGTGCGCGAGCAGCTGCGCGTAGTTCCAGCCGTAGCGGATCGCCTCCTCCGGTGTGCCCGCGGTGCCCTGCACCAGCAGCGTCGAGTCACCGCTGACCGCCGCGGCCAGGTGTTCGGAGACCCAGGTCTTGGCGGTGCCCGGGACGCCGAGCAGCAGTAGGGCGCGGTCGGTGGCGAGGGTGGACACGGCGACCTCGACGATGCGGCGCGGGCCCACGTACTTCGGCGAGATCACCGTGCCGTCGGCGAGGACACCGCCGAGGAGATAGGTGGCAACGGCCCACGGCGACAGCTTCCAGCGGGCCGGGCGCGGGCGGTCGTCCTGCGCGGCCAGCGCGGCGAGTTCGTCGGCGAAGGCGTCCTCGGCGTGCGGACGCAATGCTTCCGCCGACTCGTTCCCACTCGGTTCCACGGACGTTGGATCTGCCGTCGGATCTACGGACACGGACATGGCTGAGGCCCCCTCCAGCTCGGCCGGTTCGGCATCTGGTGTCCACCGTGCACCACGCCACTGACAATGCGATCCGACCTGCGAAAACGTCCTTCCGGCCACCCGCGCAGGGCGGCCGCCGGACAGCCCGGCGGGCGCTCGCCGGACCGATTGTCAGTGGGGGGATCTACCTTCGATGGCATGACTCAGCAGGGGGTGCGCTGGACGGCGGACCAGGTGCTGGCACTGGCGCCTGACTCCACGTCACGCAAAGCGGGAAGCAAACTCGGCACGGCCGATCCGTGGTCGGGCACGGGCAGTTCGCGGGAGGGGGCGGTATGGGGCTTGTGCGAGGGCAGCGGCGGCACGCCGTACCGGACGGTCGTCGACACCGCGGACGGGACAGGCCCGGCGTACACGTGCAGCTGTCCGAGCCGTAAGTTCCCCTGCAAGCACGCGCTCGGGCTGCTGCTGCTCTGGTCGGGCGGCGAGGGGGCCACGCCGGCGGAGCGGGCGCCGGACTGGGCCGAGCAGTGGATCGCGGGACGCAGGCGCGCACAGGAGAAACGGGAGGCGGGCGCCACGGGTTCCGGGTCCGGCTCCGCCGATCCGGAGGGGGCGCGCCGCCGGGCCGAGCGGCGCGCCGAGCGGATCACCGCGGGGGCGACGGAACTGGAGGAGCGGCTCGCCGACCTCCTGCGCTCAGGCCTGGCCACGGCCGAGCAGTCGGGGTATGCGCTGTGGGAGGAGACGGCGGCCCGCATGGTCGACGCGCAGGCACCCGGACTGGCCTCCCGTGTCCGGGAGTTGGGGGCGGTCCCGGGGTCCGGGCCGGACTGGCCGGTGCGATTGCTGGAGGAGTGCGCGCTGCTCCACCTCCTCGACCAGGGCTGGCTGCACCGTGAGCGACTGCCGGACGCCCTGGCGGCGACGGTCCGCGCCCGCGTGGGTCTGCCGACCTCGCCGACGGGTCCGCCGGTTCGCGACCACTGGCTGGTGCTCGCCCAGTACGACACGCCGGACCCGAAACTGACGACCCGCCGCATCTGGCTGTACGGCACCGCCTCGGGCCGCACGGCGCTCCTCCTCTCCTACGGCGCCGCGGGCCGCGCACCGGAGCTCACCCTGCCCGTCGGCCTCGCCCTGGACGCCGAGCTGTCCGGCCACCCGGGCGCGGGACAACAACGGGTCTCCCTCGGCGAGCAGTTCGCCCCACCCGTCCTCACCGGGACCCGTCCCCCGGGCATGACGACGACCGAGGCGACCGCCCGCTACGGCGAAACCCTGCGCCACGACCCCTGGCAGGACTCCGTCCCGGTGACGCTGGACAACGTCATACCGACCCCGGACGGCGACTTCTGGCAACTGGCGGACGCCGAGGGCGACACGGCGCTGCCGCTCACGCTCGCGGCGGTCTCCCGCCCTGGCCTGTGGCGCCTGGTCGCCCTCTCGGGCGGCGCCCCCGTCCGGGTCTTCGGCGAGTGCGGCCACCGTGGCTTCACCCCGCTGACGGCCTGGCCGACGGGCCCGGGAGAGGCGGTACGCCTGTGCTGAACGACCCCCCGCAACAGCGACGTCAGCCACAACAGCCACAACAGCCGACACGACAACGACGACGGCAACAGAAGGGAGTCTCATGAACGCCACCCCGACCCCACCCCGCTCCCCGCTGCCCGCCTGGGAGGACCTGGTCACCACCGCCCTGCTCGGCACGGATCGCCGTACGCCCCCGGGCGCGACCCCCGGCCGGGCCGCGCCGGCCGCGCTGTTGGACGCGGCGGCCGCGGAGACCGTACGCCGACGGGCCGGTCTGCGCCCGGGCCGGGCGGCCCCCCTGCCGGCGCCGACCGCCGAGGACCCCCGTCCGGCACTGCCCGTCGCGGCGGCCCGTCGGCTCGCCTTCCTGCTGGCCGACCGCCCCGGCACCGGCGCGGGCGGCCGCAGAGGCACGGCACCGGATCTCATGGAGCTGCTGCCCCAGTGGCTGACGGCGGTGAACGCCCGCGGGTTCGCCGCGCCCGCCGAGTCCCTCCCCGCGCTGCTCGACGCGGCACGCGGGCGTACGGACCTGCGCCCGGCGGCGCTGGAGTTCGCCGGACCGCGCGCCCTGTGGCTGGCCCGGCTGAACCCCGACTGGCGGTTCGCCCTGCGCGCGACCCCGGGCGGCGGCACCTCGCTGCCGGGTCCCGCGGAGACCGAACGCGCCGAAACGCTCTGGCGGGAGGGCCTGTTCGCCGAGCGGGTCGCCCTCCTGGCGTCGATCCGCTTCCGCGACCCCGACGCGGCCCGCGAACTGCTGGCCGCGTCCTGGTCGACAGAACGTGCCGAGGACCGGCTGATGTTCCTCGACTCGCTGCGCACCGGCCTCGGCCCGCGGGACGAGCCCTTCCTGGAGCAGGCCCTGACGGACCGGAGCCGCAACGTGCGGGCCACCGCCGCGGAGCTGCTCTCGGCGCTGCCGGGTTCGGCGCTCGCCGCGCGGATGGCGGTCAGGGCCGGCGCGTGCGTGGCCGTCGACCACACCCTGGACACACCGACGCTCCTCGTGGAGGCCCCGCACGAGTGCGACGCGGCCATGGAACGCGACGGCGTGTCGGCCAAGGCGCCGCCCGGCCGGGGTGAGCGGTCCTGGTGGTTCGGCCAACTCGTGGAGGCGGCCCCGCTCGCCACCTGGCCGGCGCGCCTGGGCGGCCGTACGCCGGAGCAGATCGTGGCGTTGCCGGTGGCCGACGACTGGCTGGGCGAACTGCACGCGGCCTGGTGCCGGGCCGCCGTCCGGCAGCGCGACGCCGACTGGTCGCGTGCGCTGCTCGGGGTGCCGTCGGCGCCCGGCGCGGGCGGGCCGGGCGCGGTCTCGCTCGCCGAACGGGCCAAGCTGCTGGGCACGCTTCCGGTGGCCGAACGGGCCGAGTGGGTCGCCGGTTTCATCGCCGCCCACGGACTCTCGGAGGCCTTCCAACTGCTCGGCGTATGCCCCGTGCCGTGGGCCACGCCGCTCGGCCGTTCCGTCGTCGACGCGCTCAACATCGCACGGGACGCGGGCAGTTACCCCTGGAGCTTCAGCGGCGTCATGGGCCTGGCAGAACGCTGCCTCGACCCCGGGGAGGCCACCCGCCTCGACGCCCTCCTGGCAGTACCGGACGAACCGGAAGACGCCTCCCCGGGCGCCGGCGGCTACTGGGCGGAGGCATTCCAACGACTGGGCAGGACGCTGCGACTGCGGGCGGTGATGACGCAGGAACTGGGGACGCCTTCACCGCACCGGCCGGCATCCACCAGCCCGTCCGGCGTTTGAGGACGAGGCCCCTTCAGGGCCGAAGCGGGGGTCAGGGGGCGGCAGCCCCCAGGAGAACGCCCACCCGTGCCACCCGCACAACAACCCGCTCAGGCGCCGGCTGGCTGCCGCACGTTCGCCCGAACCCAGTCGACGATCGAAGCGGTGGTCGCCCCCGGCGTGAAGATCTCCGCGACGCCCTTCTCCTTCAACGGCGCGATGTCCGCCTCCGGAATGATGCCCCCGCCGAACACCAGGATGTCCGCCGCGTCCCGCTCCTTCAGCAGCTCGATCACCGCGGCGAAGAGCGTGTTGTGGGCCCCGGACAGGATGGACAGACCGATCGCGTCGGCGTCCTCCTGGATCGCCGTGCCGACGATCTGCTCGGGCGTCTGGTGGAGCCCGGTGTAGATGACCTCCATGCCGGCGTCGCGCAGCGCCCGCGCGATCACCTTGGCCCCGCGATCGTGGCCGTCGAGCCCCGGCTTGGCGACCACCACGCGGATCGGACCGGCTGCCACACCCATCACTGCCTCCATGAAGCGACTACGTCCATCCTCAACGGCACGGACACCCCGTGCCAGACCGCCCGGGGAAGTGAACGAACGTTATCCCCAGCATCCCGCAACCGGCAGTTTCACGGTGTGGACCGAGGGGGAAATCACACGAAGGGAAACTTTCACCGCGCACCGATCCCCCGCGCCACGGGGGATCGGTCGCACCGGGAGCCGCAAAGAGGTCGCCGTACCGTCACGCCACAGGCCGCTGGCGTGGCGGTACGGCGCATCGGAAGGCACGATGGGCACGTAGGACAGGTAAGGCACGACAGCGGGGAGCCTCGTCGCCAGACCGGCAGGGTTCCTTGTCACGTCATCGGTGCAACGGGTGTCACACAAGCCGTACACGCCCCGCACGCCAGGCCGCACCCGCCCCACTCCCTGCCGTGCCCGATCGACCTCCTCCACCGCGACTTCCACGAGGGCACACGGGGGACAGAGAAGTCCTCAGCGTGCCGACAGGAGGTCGGCCATGAAGGTCACCCGGGCACTTCAGCCCTTTCTTCCGCTGTGCCAGCGTCTGCTGCCGGACATGCGGACCCTTCCGGGCATCCTGAACCTCTCAAGCTTCCCGACCCTGCCGAACCTCCCAGGACTCCCCGGCCTCCCCGGCCTGCCGAGCAGACTGGCCGGACTCTCCTTGACCCTCCTCAAGGCGACCGCCCTGGATCTCGCGATCCTCGCGGGCCACCTGCTCCTCTACCCCTCCGGCATCGCCCAGGAGCGCCGCGCCACGGCCCGCCCCGCGCTGCCCAGGGTGGCCGGCGCCGAGGACCCGGCACTGCTGCCGACCAAGGCCCCGCTCCCGGTCGTCCTGCTGCACGGGTTCATCGACAACCGTTCCGTGTTCGTCCTGCTGCGCCGCAGCCTCGCCCAGCACGGCAGGCACCGGGTGGAGTCGCTCAACTACTCCCCCCTGACCTGCGACATCCGGACAGCCGCCGAGCTGCTCGGCCGGCACATAGAGGAGATCTGCGAGCGCACCGGCAGCTCGCAGGTCGACGTGGTCGGCCACAGCCTGGGCGGCCTCATCGCCCGCTACTACGTGCAGCGGCTGGGCGGTGACGGCCGGGTCAGGACACTCGTCACGCTGGGCACCCCGCACTCCGGCACCCGGGTGGCGCCGCTGGCGAACGCGCACCCGATCGTGCGCCAGATGCGCCCGGGCTCCGCGCTGATCGAGGAACTCTCCCGGCCGGCGCCGGGCTGCCGTACGCAGTTCGTCAGCTTCTGGAGCGACCTCGACCACCTCATGGACCCACTGGAGACCGCCTGCGTCGACCATCCCGACCTGTTGGTACAGAACGTCCGGGTGACCGGGATCGGCCACCTCGCCCTGCCTGTCCACCCGGCCGTCGCCACCGGCATACGGCAGGCCCTCGACACGGCGCGTACGGGAGCGTCCGCAGGCGCTCGGACCGGCGGCCGAGCCGGCACCCGCACAGGCACCCAGACCGACGGCCTCACCGTGGCCTGACAACGCCCCTGCCGACACCCTTCACGACCATCCGACCGCCGTCCGGCCGCGGTCCGACCGCGGTCCGACCGCCGTCCGATATCGAACGTCATTCGAACGTAGGGCCAAACCCGCGCCCGCCGTCCCCCGAAACACGGCCGAATGCCCCTTTCCCGCAGGCACGAAACCTGCGGAAGATTGTCGTGCCCGCGTACTGCCGGGTACAGTCGCCGCACTGCTCTGGCAGCCCCTGTTGTCGGCGAAAGAGAAGTTGGTGAACGACCGTCACCCGTCGGGGATCATGACCACCCCGACCCCGGCTTCCGACGCCGCTTCGGCGCACTACGCGTCGTACGGCACCCAGGAAGCCCAGCACGACGGCTTCACCACGTACCACGGCTACGAGACCGGCGCCTTCGACGCCGGCGCCCACGCCACCGGCCACTTCCCGCAGGCCGACCCGCTCTTCGGCGAGCTTCCGGGCGACGCCACGGTCGCCGCCACCGGCACGTACGACAACACCCAGTGGGGCACCGGCGGCCACCAGGCCCCGGACACGGGCAGTCACCAGACCCTGAATTACGACGGGTACGCGGCCCAGCACCATGCCGCCTACGACACGGGCGCGTACGACGCCACCGCTTGGTCCACCGACCACCACCAGCAGCTGAACGCCGTTCCGCAGCAGGGCACGGCACCGGATGCCAGCGGACAGTGGGATGCGAGCGCCTGGCTCCAGCCCGACCAGTCCGTGAGCCCCGCCGACCAGACCCAGCAGTGGGAATGGGGCACGCAGGCCTTCGACACCGGCGCCTACGACGCCACGCAGTGGAACTCGGACGGCGGCGAGGGCGCCCAGCAGGCCTCCGACGAGCACGAGCAGCAGGCCGAGGTCCCGTTCGACCAGCAGGCCACCGCCACCTTCGAACAGGTCGGGCTCGACGAACACGCCCCGGCCGAGGGTGAGTTGCCCGACGGTGCCCCGCTATCCCTCCTCGACGACCAGGAAGAGGCGGCCCCGGCCCCCGCGCCGGGCGGACGGGCGGCCGCCCGCAACGCGAACCGTTCCCGGCGCCGGATGCCCGCGAAGCGCTCCGCGCTGCTGACCGTGGCCGTCCCCTCGGTCTGTGTGATGGGGGTCGCCGGGATCGCCGCGGCCTCGGTCGGCACGCTGACCGGCGGCGACGACAAGGACACCACGGCCTCCGCCTCGGACGCGCAGCCGGTGAAACCGTCCGCCGCCAACAACAAGCTGGACGCCCAGCTCGAGACCCTCAGCGCCGAGGCCGACGACTTCGCCGACCGGGCCAGCCGGACGCAGGAACGTATCGACCTCAAGACGCAGCAGGAAGCCGAGAAGAAGAAGGCGGCGGCCGAGGCGGCCCGCAAGGAGCGGCTGCGCCCCAAGTACGCCCTCCCGGTCGCACAGCACGGCCTCAGCGCCTACTTCGGCCAGGCCGGCATCAACTGGATGTCCCAGCACACCGGTATCGACTTCCCCGTCTCCTACGGCACGACCGTGATGGCGGCGACTGACGGCACCGTACGGACGCAGTGGAACAGCGCCTACGGCAACATGCTGATCGTGACGGCGAAGGACGGCACGGAGACCTGGTACTGCCACCTCTCCAGCTACCGCGTCTCCTCCGGTACGACGGTCAAGGCCGGCGACCCGGTCGCGTACTCCGGCAACTCCGGCAACTCCACCGGCCCGCACCTGCACTTCGAGGTCCGGCCCGCGGGAGGCTCCGCGATCGACCCGCTGCCGTGGCTGCGCAGCCACGGACTCAGCCCGACGTAAGCGCTCGACCCGACGTAAGCCCGAGCACGACCGCTTCCGCTCGCTGTGTCCGCATGAAGTGAGCCCCCGCCGTCGAAGCGGGGGCTCACTTCATGCGCACAGCTGGCAGGCACAGACACAGCTGAAGGCACAGACACAGGCCAAGGCCCAGGCCCAGGCCCAGTCCCAGGCCCAGCCGCTACAGCTTCTCCACCGGCGCGTACCGCAGCAGCAGACGCTTCGGCTTGATGTCGCCGAAGTCGACCGTCGCCTCCGCGTTCGCGCCCGTGCCCTTCACGCCGACGACCGTGCCGAGACCGAACTGGTCGTGGGTGACGCGGTCGCCGACGGCCAGCGTGACCACCGGCTTGTCGGCGGACCGGCGGGTCGCGAAGCCGGACGCGCCCGCGGCCGAGGAGCGTGAGCGGGACGAGGACAGCGAGGCCGCCACACCGGAGACGGGACCGGAGGACACGGGCGCGGTCGCCCCCGTCCGCTTCCAGTCCACATGCGTCGGCGGGATCTCCTCCAGGAACCGGGAGGGCGGGTTGTACGACGGCTGCCCCCAGGCGCTGCGCAGCGCGGACCGCGTCAGGTAGAGCCGCTCCCGCGCGCGCGTGATCCCGACGTAGGCCAGGCGGCGCTCCTCCTCGAGCTCCTTGGTCTGGCCGAGGGCGCGCATGTGCGGGAAGACGCCGTCCTCCATGCCGGTGAGGAAGACGACCGGGAACTCGAGGCCCTTGGCGGTGTGCAGGGTCATCAGGGTGATGACGCCCGAGCCGTCGTCCTCGTCGGGGATCTGGTCGGAGTCGGCGACCAGGGCGACCCGCTCCAGGAATGCGGAGAGCCCGACCGGCGCCGTACCGTCCCCCTCCGCCTCGCCGGTCTCCTGCTCGAACTCCAGGGCGACGGCGGCGAGTTCCTGGAGGTTCTCGATCCGCGTCTCGTCCTGCGGGTCGGTGGAGGCCTGCAACTCGGCTAGGTAGCCGGTGCGTTCGAGCACGGCCTCCAGGACCGTCGCCGGACCGGCGCCCGACTCGACGATCGTGCGCAGCTCCTCCATCAGCGCGTTGAACCGCTTCACGGCATTGGTCGACCGCGAGGCCATGCCGTACGCCTCGTCGACGCGCTTCAGGGCCTGCGGGAAGCTGATCTTCTCCCGCTGGGAGAGGGCGTCGATCATCGCCTCGGCGCGGTCGCCGATGCCCCGCTTCGGCACGTTGAGGATCCGGCGCAGCGGCACCGAGTCCTCCGGGTTGGCCAGCACGCGCAGGTAGGCCAGGACGTCCCGGACCTCCTTGCGCTCGTAGAAGCGGACCCCGCCGACGACCTTGTAGGGCAGGCCGACTCGGATGAAGATCTCTTCGAAGACACGGGACTGGGCGTTGGTTCGGTAGAAGACGGCGACATCGCCCGCCTTCGCGTCGCCCGCGTCCGTCAGTCGGTCTATCTCGTCGGCGACGAACTGCGCCTCGTCGTGCTCGGTGTCGGCGACGTAGCCGGTGATGCGCGCGCCCGCGCCCGCGTTGGTCCACAGGTTCTTGGGGCGGCGGGACTCGTTGCGCTCGATGACGGCGTTGGCGGCGGACAGGATCGTCTGCGTGGAGCGGTAGTTCTGCTCCAGCAGGATCGTCGTCGCGTCCGGGTAGTCCTCCTCGAACTGGAGGATGTTGCGGATCGTCGCGCCGCGGAAGGCGTAGATGGACTGGTCGGCGTCACCGACGACGCAGAGCTCGGCCGGCGGCACGTCGTACTCGCCCGGGGGTACGTCGACGGGGTGCTCGGAGGTGCCGACCAGCTCGCGTACGAGGGCGTACTGGGCGTGGTTGGTGTCCTGGTACTCGTCGACCAGGACATGACGGAACCGGCGGCGGTAGTGCTCGGCGACGTCCGGGAAGGCGCGCAGCAGATTGACCGTCGTCATGATCAGGTCGTCGAAGTCGAGGGCGTTCGCCTCGCGCAGCCGGGACTGGTACATGGCGTAGGCCTGGGCGAGGGTCTTCTCGAAACCGTCGGCGGCCTGAGCCGCGAAGTCCTCCTCGTCGATCAGCTCGTTCTTCAGGTTGCTGATCTTGGCACTGAAGGACTTGGGCGGGTAGCGCTTGGGGTCGAGGTCCAGGTCGCGGCAGACCAGGGCCATCAGCCGCTTGGAGTCGGCGGCATCGTAGATCGAGAACGACGACGTGAAGCCGAGCCTCTTGCTCTCGCGGCGCAGGATGCGCACGCACGAGCTGTGGAAGGTCATCACCCACATCGCGTGCGCGCGCGGGCCGACGAGCGCTTCGACGCGCTCCTTCATCTCGCCCGCGGCCTTGTTGGTGAAGGTGATCGCGAGGATCTGCCCCGGGTGCACGTGCCGCTCGGCGAGGAGGTGGGCGATGCGGTGGGTGAGCACGCGCGTCTTGCCGGAGCCGGCGCCGGCCACGATGAGCAGCGGGGAGCCCGCGTGGGCGACGGCCGCGCGCTGGTTGTCGTTCAGCCCCTCCAGGAGCGCTGCCGCGTCCAGCACAGGGCGCGGGGCGCCGTCGCGGTAGTGGGTGTCCCGGTCCGGGGGCACGTCGAACTTCCCGCCGAACAGATCGTCCGGAACCGACTCCGGTCCGTGATCGTCCTCGGGCGGTGGCGGGGGTTCCTCCTCGTGGGCACGGGGGCCCTGGAGGTTCGCCAGGAAGCTGTCGTCAAAGAGGCTGCTCATCGCTCTACGAGTCTAGGGGGCGCCACTGACAACCGGCCGCCGTCCCGGGAACATCCCCCACCCTCACCCTCCGGGGCCCCGTTGTCACGATCCGCGATCCGCACGGTCGCGGCGCGGACTCCCGGCCGAAGGTCACGAAAATGTATCGGGCATATCGCCCATCAACCTTCACACGGACCACACGAGTTGGCTACCGTGCCGAACAGGCCGTACGACCCCCACCGGCGAACCCCGTCGGACCGCACGGCCTCCGCCGAGTCCGACGCGTCCGCTCACGCCGACGGAACCGGGGACCCACCGAGACCTTGGGTGAATCGGCCCGACGCCCCTCCGGGGGCGGGCCGTAGGGCAACCCTTCCGACGTACCTGCCCGAACCCTCCCCCAGTGCCCGACCAGCCTGGGAGGGACCCCCACCGCTGACCCGGTAGGCGGAGCACTGGAAGGAGTCGCCTCCCTTGGCGTCGCAGCACCGCAAGCCGCGCTCCGCGGGCACGCGCGTGGCGGGTATACGCACCCCCGCCCTCGCCACCGCCGCCCTCACCTCCGTGGCCCTGCTCTCCCAGACGGCGAACGCCGCTCCGTCGGACGACGGCAAGCCGAGTCTGGAGGAGGTCGAGAAGAAGGTCGACGACCTCTACCGCCAGGCGGAGTCGGCGACCGAGAAGTACAACGCCGCCAAGGAGAAGACGACCAAGCAGCGCAAGCGCGCCGACGGCCTCCTGGACGACGTCGCCCAGCGCACCCAGAAGCTCAACGAGGCGCGGGAGGAGCTGGGTTCCTACGCCGCGGCCCAGTACCGAACCGGCGCCTCGGCGCCCGACACGGCCGCCTTCCTGCTCGCGGACACCCCGCAGGACTACTTCGACCAGAACCATCTGATGAGCCGGCTGACCGACCGCCAGAAGGGTGCGGTCGACGACTACGTCACCGAGCAGTCCGCGACGATGAAGCAGCGCCAGGAGGCCACCGAGAGCCTCGCGACGCTCACCGACACGCAGAAGGACCTGAAGACCGCCAAGGCCACCGTCCAGAAGAAGCTCGGTGACGCGCGCGAGCTGCTGTCCCGACTGACGGCCCAGGAGAAGGCGCGCCTCGCGGCGATCGAGAAGCAGCGGCAGGAGGAGGCCGCGCGCAAGGCGGCGGAGCTCGCCCGGCAGCAGGCGGCGGAGCAGGCCGCGGCCCAGCAGGAGAGCGGCGGCACGTCGCCGGGCACGGGTTCGTCCTCGACCGCCCCCTCCACCTCCGCCTCCGCCTCCGAGGACCCCTCGTACGCCACCAAGGCCGAGAAGGCGCTCGCCTTCGCCCGCGCGCAGATCGGCAAGCCGTACGTCTGGGGTGCTACGGGCCCCGACTCCTACGACTGCTCCGGCCTCACCCAGGCCGCCTGGAAGGCCGCCGGCGTCACCCTCCCGCGCACCACCTACGACCAGGTGAACGCGGGCACCACGGTCTCCCTCGCCGACGCCCGGCCCGGCGACCTGATCTTCTTCTACGACGACGTCAGCCATGTCGGCGTCTACATCGGCAACGGCATGATGATCCACGCCCCGAAGCCGGGCGCGTACGTCCGCGAGGAGTCCGTCTTCTACGACGGCGAGTCGGGCATCCACAGCCTGGTACGCCCGGCCTGACGACGAGGGCACGCGCGGCTGTCCCACGCGCGCGTGGGACACACGGGCCCCCGCGTGGGACACATGGTGCACGCGCGCGTGGGGGCACGCCGGGCACGCGCGCGTGGGGCTTCGTTCTCGAGCGACATGATCCACCGCGAGCCGCACCACCCACGCCTGCACCACCCACGTCTGCACCACCCCCGCCTGCGCCCCCACCCCGCGCCCTGCACCCGCGCGTATTTCTGCGCGCCCGCGCGCGTGCCCCGCTTCCGCAGCGCGCCGTGCTCCTTAGCATCGGCCGCATGCCAGGCTCCCCCGCCCTCCCGTCGCCGGCGCCCTCCCCCGGCTCCCCGCTCCGCGCCTGGTGGGCGCAGCGGCCACCGGCGGCGGGGGCCGCGGTCATGGCGACCGGCATCGTGTCGATCGGACTGCGCCTGACGGGGTACGACGTCCTGTCCCGCGTCACCCTGGCGATGGCGGGCGCCGCATGGGTGGCGCTGGCCGCGGACTTCGTCGTACGGCTGTTGCGCACGCGCGAGCGGTGGCTGACGGAGGCGGGCACGCCCGGGGCGCTGACCGCGGTGGCGGCGACGACCGTACTCGGCACGGGCGTCACCGCGTTCGGCCGGCACACCCTCGCCGAGGCCCTGCTGGCGCCGGCGGCGGTGCTGTGGCCCGTGCTGCTCGTGACCGTCGTACGGCAGTGGAAGCGGGGCATGCCGGGGGTGGTGTTCCTGTGCTGTGTGGCCACCCAGGGGCTCGCCGTGCAGGGAGCGGTGCTCGCCGAGGCGGAGGCGGTGGCCTGGCTCGCGCACACCGCGCTCGTGCTGTTCTGGCTCGGGCTCGTGTTTTACGGCGTCGCCCTGGCCCTCTTCGACCTGCGGCAGGTGGCCGAGGGCGCCGGGGACCAGTGGGTGGCGGGCGGCGCGCTCGCCATCTCGGCGCTGGCGGGGGCGGGTCTCCTCGCGGCCGACGACGGGGGCCTGTATCTGTGGAACGTCGACGACACCGGCGTCCTGCGCACGGTGACCGTGGCCCTGCTGGTGCTCTCCCTGGCCTGGTACATCGTCCTGCTCGTCGCCGAGGTGCGGTGGCCGCGGCCGCGCTACGACCTGCGCCGCTGGGCGACCGTGTTCCCGATGGGGATGACGGCGGCGGCGACCCTGTCCGTCGCCGCCGCCGTCGACGTGCCGTCGCTGAAGGGGCCCGGGCAGGTGCTGCTGTGGGTCGCGGTGGCGGCGTGGCTGGCGGTCGCCGCGGCGGCCCTGGCCACGGCCCTGGCGTCCGTCAGGTCCAGAGCACCGCGATGAAGATGTTCGCCACGGTCAGCAGCCCGACCAGGCCGAACAGGGGCTTCTCCACCGTCTCGTCGTCCCGCTTCACATAGACGAGGCCGAGGATCACGATCAACAGGGCCAGCTTCACGCCGATCTTGATGTTGTTGACGTGCTGGTCGTCCGCCTGGTTGAGGCCGACCAGGATCACGCCGGTGACCAGCATCGTCGCCGCGCCGTGGAGCATCGCGGGAACGAAGCGGGCCGTGCCCTGGCCCATCGCCTTCATCTGCGTGAGGAAGCCGCCGAGGAGCGCGGCGATGCCGATGATGTGCAGGCCGACGAAAAGATGGATGAGTACGTCCATGGAGCCGGATGCTAACGAGCCGTGCGGGGCCACTCACCACCGGCCCTCCCCTTCGGCCGCACATGCATATATGCGTCCCATAGCACCCCGCCCCTCCAACGTGTCCCGAAATCGCCGTTTCGGTCAGCGCGCCGCGCGAATCCGACGGCCCGGGTCCGGGTTTTCGAGCATTTGTGATCATGACGCGGTCCGCTCGTGTCACTTCCGCACTTCGCGTTACCGGACTGTCACAGCCGGGCCTAGCGTCCTCCCCCAGGTGACCGGCTCCCCACCGCCGCCCGGGCCAGGGGCGGCAGTCGGCCACCACCGCCGAGAAGGTCCGGCGGCGTCCCGCTCCCCCTGTGCGGGCCGTCGCCGGACGCGTCAGCCGCCCTCCGGGGCCGTCCGTCCGCTCCCCCGACGGCTCTCCGGTAGCGGTACGGACGGACGAGGCGGTCGTACGAAAGGACGTGCAGTCCCACGTGGCAGCGCACCGCAAGCCCCGACAGCGCTCGCTCGGCGGCCAGACGGCCCGCACGGCGTTCACCCTCGCTCTCGCGGGCGCCGCGACGGCGACGGCCTTCGACGGGACCGGACAGGCCGAACCGAACCTGACTCCGGCCCAGGTCAAGGCGAAGGTGGCGAAGCTCTACCAGGAAGCGGAAGAAGCCACCGAGAAGTACAACGGCGCCCGGGAGAAGGCGACGGCGGCCGAGCAACGGCTGGAGAGCCTGCGGGACGAGGCGGCGCGCAAGGAGGAGAAGCTCAACGCGTCGCGGGAGACGCTGGGTTCGATGGCGGCGGCGCAGTACCGCAGCACCGGGCTCGACCCGGCCGTACAACTGGCGCTCTCCGACGACCCCGACCGGTATCTCGACGGCGCCGCCTTCGCCGAACGGGCCGGGGACCGCCAGTCGGCCGCCGTCACCCAAGTACGCAGACAGCTGCGGGAGATCGAGCAGCTGCGCGGCGCCGCGCGTGTCGAACTGACCTCGCTCAAGACGCGCCAGGCCGAGTTGAAGACCCACAAGAAGACGATCACCGGCAAACTCGACGCGGCGCGCCGCCTGCTGAACCAGATGACGACGGCGGAGCGGTCCCGGATCGGCGAAGGATCGAGCAGCGGCACCGGCACCGCGAGCGGCCGCGCCTCACGCTCCTCGACAGACGGACGCGACGGCCTCCAGGCCCCCGGCTCCGCCACCGGCCAAGCCCCCAACTCCCGTGCCGCGGAGGCTGTTTCCTACGCATACTCCAAGCTCGGCAGCCCCTATGTGTGGGGCGCGACCGGGCCGAACGCCTTCGACTGCTCAGGCCTCGTCCTCGCGTCGTACCGCTCCGCGGGCGTCTCCCTGCCCCGCACCACCTACGCCCAGATCGGCGCCGGACAGCGCGTCTCCCGCTCCGAACTCCTCCCGGGCGACCTGGTGTTCTTCTACTCCGGCATCACCCACGTCGGCCTCTACATCGGCGACGGCCAGATGATCCACGCCCCGAACCCGTCGGCTCCGGTGCGCGTGGCGCCCATCGACGAGATGCCGTTCGCGGGCGCGACGCGGGTGGTGTGAGACCGCCCGTCCCTCACACCAGCCGTCGTGCCGTGGCCCAACGGGTCAGCTCGTGCCGGTTGGACAGCTGGAGCTTGCGCAGCACCGCCGAGACATGCGACTCGACCGTCTTGACGGAGATGAAGAGCTGCTTGGCGATCTCCTTGTAGGCATAGCCCCGGGCGATGAGCCGCAGCACCTCGCGCTCGCGCTGGGTGAGCCGGTCCAGGTCCTCGTCGACCGGCGGGGCGTCCGTCGAGGCGAAGGCGTCGAGGACGAACCCGGCGAGCCGCGGCGAGAACACGGCGTCCCCCTCCTGCACCCGGAAGATGGAGTTCACCAGGTCGGTGCCAGTGATCGTCTTGGTGACATAGCCGCGGGCGCCGCCCCTGATCACCCCGATCACATCCTCCGCCGCGTCCGACACGGACAGGGCGAGGAAGCGCACCGGCTGCTCGGCGTCGGCCATCAACGGAGCGCAGCGGCGCAGCACTTCGACCCCGCCGCCGCCCGGCAGGTGGACGTCGAGGAGGACCACCTCGGGCCGGGTCGCGGTGATGACCGTGACCGCCTGGTCGACGTCCGCCGCCTCACCGACGACCTCGACGCCGGTCTGCTCGGTCTGGCCGATCTCGGCCTGCACTCCCGTACGGAACATACGGTGGTCGTCGACGAGGACCACGCGCACATGGCGCCCGCCCGTGCCGCCGCCGGAGGACTTCGCCGGCTCGGCCGCCTCCGCCGCTCCGCCTGTGCCGTTCGTGTCGGTCGGGTCGCTCATGACGTCTTCTCCGCCCTCTCCATCTCCAGTTCGACCTCCGTGCCGCCGTCCGGGACGGCCCGCAGCCGCGCCGTTCCGCCGTGGCGCTCCATACGGCCGATGATCGATTCTCTGACGCCCATGCGGTCGGCGGGTATCGAGTCGAGGTCGAAGCCGGGCCCGCGGTCCCGGACGGACACGAAGACCGTCCTGCCCTCGACTTCGGCGTAGACCTGCACGGCGCCGCCCTCGCCACCGTACTTGGCCGCGTTCACCATCGCCTCACGCGCGGCCTGCATCTGTGCCCCGACCCGTTCGTCGAGCGGGCAGTCGCCGACGACCACGACCTCGATGGGGACGCCGTGCTTGTCCTCGACCTCGGCGGCGTTGCGCCGCACCGCGTCGGCGACCGTGGTCGGCTCGTCGGCCTCCTCCTTGCCGGTGCCCTCGGGTTTGTACAGCCAGGTGCGCAGGTCACGCTCCTGGGCGCGGGCGAGGCGACGCACCTCCCCGGCGTTCTCGGCGTTGCGCTGGATCAGGGTCAGGGTGTGCAGCACCGAGTCGTGGACATGGGCGGCGACCTCCGCGCGCTCCTGGGCCCGGATGCGCATCAGGCGCTCCTCGGAGAGGTCCTGGGTCATGCGGACCAGGTAGGGACCGGCGAGGAGCGTGATGCCGACGAGGACGGCGAGGGCCGCCTGGAGCACGGAGCCGAGGTGGGCGGCGGAGCCCTGGAGGACGAAGATGCCGGAGACACCGGCCGTGACGAGCAGGACGCCGGCGCCCGCGCGCAGGAGCGTGAGCGTACGGCGTCTGCGGCCGACCTCGACCCAGCGGGCCCGGCGCGCGTTGTCCGCCTGGCGCCAGACGAGGGCGACGCCCGCGCCGACGAGAACGGCGGGCAGCAGATACGCCTTGGCGCCACTGCCCAGATTCACATTGCCCACGAAGACCATGGCGACGACGACCATGAGGAGCAGCGCGACGATCTGCCCCTTGTCCGGTTTGCGGGCGACGAGCCTGCGACGGCCGTCGGGCGCGGTCTCGGTGCCGACGAGCGCCGGGGGCTTCTGGCCGCCGACCCCGCCGACCCCGAGCGGCACGAAGAACCAGAAGGCCGCGTAGAGCAGGGCGCCGAGGCCATCCGCCATGAACAGGCCGGCGAAGACGAGCCGCACCCACACCACGGGCAGCCCGAGATGCCCGGCGAGCCCCCGCGCCACGCCACCGAGCCAGCGTCCGTCACTGCTGCGGTAGAGCTTGCGCGGCGGCCGCGGTTCGACGAGTGGGACTGCTGCGGCTTCCGGCATGCCAACGATGGTCACACGGGCGCCGGTCCCGGGCATCAGGGTTCGCCCCCGAGACGCCCCTGATCTCCGAGGTCCTCGCCCGTCGAACGCCTCCCCCGCCCCGGATCAGGGCCGATATCAGGGTCCGACCAGGGTCATTCCGACTGCCGCGAGGGCGGCTCGCCCGCCACCATGGACTCATGACAGATCACCAGCACGCCGCGGACGCCGTGCCCGACGGGGGCACCGCGTCCGACGCGGCCGCCCCGTCCTCCGGCGCCCGGGGTGCCGCGGGTGAGGAAACTCGCGCGCACGAGCGGGCGGGCGCGCACGAGAAACAGGGAGAGGGCGCGGGACGCGGCCCGTCGGAGGGCGCCGGCCCGGACGCGGATGCGGACGACAGGACAGTGGTCGAGGCGGCCACGGAGGCCGCGACAGCCGCCGCCGCGGCGGCCCGCACCGGCGCGGGAAGCAACGGCGGCACGGGACCCGACGACGGTTCGCCGGAGGGAATCCGAGGACCGGGAGCAAGCCAGAGGCCGGGCGGAAGCCAGGGTCCGGGAGGCCCCCGGGCACCGCACGGGGCCGAAGCGGTCGGGCCTCCGCCCAGGTTCCGGCGGGACCGCGAGCACAAGGTGCTCGCCGGGGTGTGCGCGGGCCTCGGGCGGCAGTGCGACATGGACCCGGTGATCTTCCGGATCACGCTCGCCGTGCTCTCCGCGACCGGCGGCATCGGCCTCATCTTCTACGGCTTCGCCTGGCTCTTCGTCCCCTACGCCGACGACGAGCAGAACGAGGTGCGCAAGCTCCTGACCGGACGGGTCGACGGCCAGGCCCTGGCGGCCGTGCTGTTCGCGCTGGTCGGCTGCGGGGTGTTTCTGTCGATGCTGAACAACGGCAGCGTGCTGACCTTCGCCGTCGTCGTCTCCTTTCTCCTGGCGGGCGCCGGCTACTGGTCACGGCACCGGGACTCCTCGGACCCCGACCCGCTGGCCGCGCAGGCCGCGGCCGACGCCCCGCCGGAGGCCCAGGCGCCTCCCGTCCCCTCCGCCTACCCCTCGTGGTGGCGCGACCCCATAGTCAAGGACGGCACGCACGACGGCGGCACCGGCTATCTGTGGGGCCCGTGGGACGCCCGCGCCCGGGACATCACAGCGACCATCAACGTCGACCTCGTCGGCCACACGCGCCGCCCCGAGGACATACGGGCCCCGCACAAGCCGTACGCCGGACCGCGCGGCCCGCGCTGGATCGGCGGCTGGCTCTTCCTGCTCGCCGCGCTCGCGGGCGGCCTCGTCACCCGGCTCACCTGGGACGACCACCCGCTCGGCACCAGCCTTCAGGCGGGGCTCGCGGCCGCGCTCATCGTGCTCGGCGTGGGAATCTCGGTCAGCTCGTTCCTGGGGCGGACCGGAGCGGGGTCGGTGTTCCTGGCGATCGTCACGGCGGGCCTGCTGGCCGGTACGACCGTCCTGCCCAAGGACATCGGGACGCACTGGATCGACACGGTGTGGCAGCCCGCCGCGGTGGCGGACGTACGGACGGCCTACGACCTGGGCACCGGGGACGGCACCCTGGACCTGTCCCGGCTGGAACTCGCGAAGGGACAGACGGTGAGCACCAACGCCGAGGTGGGGGCGGGCCGACTGCGGGTGATCGTCCCGCCGGATGTGACCGTGAAGGTGAGGATCGACGTGGGGCTGGGAGACATCCAGCTGCCGGGCGACGACGAGAAGGATGTGGACGTGCAGCCGGGCAAGCACAAGGAGGTGACCCTGTCGCCGGTCTCGGGCGGCAAGGACGCCGGGACCATCGACCTCGACCTCCAGGTCGGAGTGGGACAGGCGGAGGTGGCCCGTGCTGCGTCATGAGTTCCGGCCCGGCAGGCTGGTCGCCGGCGCCTTCTTCACCCTCGCGGGCGTCATCTACGCAGGTGACGCGGGCGGCCTCTGGGAAACGCCGTGGTTCGTGGTGATCCCTGTCGTCACGGCCGGCCTCTGCCTGGCGGGCGCGACGGGCCTCGTGGCGAGGAGCATACGCAGACGACGAGGCCCGTCCCGCCGGACCACCCCGGCCGGGACCGGCCCGAACCCGGCCGCCTGATCGCCCAGTCGACCGAGATGGGCTGACCGGCTGACCGCGCGGTCCACGCGTCGGAGGGGCCGGCCGGTCGTGGGGCCTACCTGGCCCGGGTCCCCGCCCGCTGTCGCCGCCTGGAGCGCCAGGCGGCGTCGAGGGAGAGGACGGGGGCACCGGCGAGAACCAGGGGCAGCCAGGCCATGAGGTAGGCGAGGTCGTTGCCGTAGTAGTAAGGGTCCGAGGCCCAGCTCACGGTCAGCCACAGGCTGAGCGAGATCAGCGCGCCGCCTAGCGCGGCGAGCCGGGTGAGGACGCCCAGCAGGGTGCCGATACCGACGGCGAGTTCACCGAAGGCCATCGCGTAGCCGAAGCCGACGGGGCTCTTCAGGGCCATGTCGACCAGAGCCGGGATGGCCGAGGAGTCACGGACGGCGCGCATGGTGTCGCCGATCGAGCCGGCGCCGCTGTCCTTCAGAAAGGCACCGTCGGTGAGTTTGTCGAGGCCTGCGTAGATGAAGGTGACGCCGAGGAAGATGCGCAGGGGAAGGAGGGCGTACCGGGTGGCGGTGTCCCGCCAGTCGCGGCCGCCGCCGTCGAGATAGGGGGGGTAGGTATCCGTCCGCATGCCATGAGTCATCGCCCGTAGCCGCCTCTCGCCCGGAGTGGTGGGACCACCCCTCAACAGACCATACGTACGAAATGGGGGGTGCGCTCAACTGTTTGCACGAGCTCCCGGCACCACTGGTTCACTTCGCCCGATCGATTCACTCCGGCCCGTCGACCCCCCTGGGCCCGAGGGGTCCACTCCACCCGGGGTCCGCTCCAGCCCGCCGGTTCAGTCCGTGACGTCGATCGCGTACCGGTTCGTCTCCACACCCGCGGCCGTGACGACCTGCACGTCCACCCGGCCCGGTTCCACGTCCGCCGGGACGGGGACGGTGAGGACGGCGTCGGTGGGGTTGCTGAAGCCACCGGTGACCGGCACGAGGGGGACGTGGACATGGACCGGACCGATACGGACGACCATGCGGGAGAGCCAGTCGGCGGTCTGGGCGCCGGGCGGGACGAATCCGGCGCCGCGGATCTCGATGTCGTCGCCGGTGCGGATCGGGGCGTCGAGGTCGCCGGCCTCGCGGGAGCGGACGACGGAGAGGATGACGGGGCGGCCGCCCTCCGCGTACTTGCCGGCGAGGTAGGTCGCGGCCGAGACCAGGACCACGACCGCCAGGCCCCAGGGGAGGTCGGGCAACTGGTCGGGGCGGCGGGCCAGCCGGACCGCGGCGAAGGCCAGGGCGACGGCGCCGATCACGACGTACTGGATGTCGGCGAAGGTACCGCGGCCGGCGTCGTCGGTCAGCAGGTCGGCGGCCCGGGGGCGGTGGGCGCGGACCTTCTGGAGCCGCTGGCCGAGGACCCGCAGCCCGACCACCCGGCGCACCAGCACGGCGATCCCGCAGACGACGGCGAGGACGGTCACCACGCCGGCCCCGCGGGAGAGGTCGAGCCCGGCGAGCAGCGCGTCGCGTTCGGCGTGGCCGGAGGCGGCGGCGAGCCGGCCCACCAGGACCAGCACCGCGTAGGCCACGAGCAGCACCCAGCCGACGGCGACCGCGCGGGAGGTGGAGAGGCGGTTGTCCTCGCCGATCACCGGGGCGAGCGCCCCGCCGCGCGCCCGGTGGAACCAGGAGGCGGCGGTCAGCGCGCCGGCGACGACCAGCGCGGCGAGGAGTCCGGCGGTGCGGGCGTCGGTCCAGCCCGCGCCGATGGCGGTCAGGGACTGCACCAGCAACAGCGCCACGACCGACACCCACACGGTGACCGCTGTGCGGAGCCACAGACGGGACAGCCAGGCCTCGCCCTCGGCGCGGCCGCGTTCCGCGACGAGTTCCGCGGACTGGGTGAGCTCCTCGGAGACCCACTGGCGGGAGGCCGAGACGGAGTGGGCGACGGCGGCCGGCAGGCCGTGCCCGGCCGCGAACCCGTCCCGCTGCACCAGGAACTCGGCCACCGCTCGCCGGTGTCCCGCGCGGGCCCCGTGGGGGCAGTCCCCGCAGGTACAGCCACCCTCGTGGGTGCCCGGCCCCCTGCTCGACTCCGTGCTCTGTCTCGCCTCCTGCACCGCCATGTCCGACGCCCGCCTTCCCCACGACCCGATCGGATGGCGACCCTCGAAGGACCCTCTGTGGATCCCGGCCGCCGCACTGTGAACAACTCCCCCGCAATGACAGCGAATTGTGCCCTACGGCACACCCCTCGTTCCCGGCAGGCCGGGTCAGCGCGGGTGAAGCGGGCAGGGCCGTGTTGACCCGGCTGCGAGAATTTCCGTATGGCCGAGATCATCCAGCGTGACGGGACCTGGGCCTTCGACGGCACATCGGTCAGGATCACCCCGGGACTCCACCGCTCCGTACCGCTGTTCCGGCAGACGTACGGGGAGATCACCGTGCCCCTGGAGGCGGTCGCCGGGATCGTCTACGAGCCCGAACGCAAGCGCGGGCGGCTGCGGATGCGGCTGCGCGAGGGGGCGGATCCGCTGCTGCACGCGACCGGCGGGCGGCTGCCCGATCCGGCCGATCCCTACCGGCTCACCGTGGACGTGGACCGTTCCGGGGTCGCCGAGTACCTCGCCGAGGAGATCCGGCACGCGCTGCTGCTCGACCAGATCCCGGGCGAGCCGACCAAGGCCTACCTCCTGCCGGGTCCGCCGGTTCCGGTCTCCGTGCGTTCCTCCGACGGCACGGTCTCCTTCGACGGCACCCAGGTGCGGGTCGACTGGGCGGACACCTCGGACCGGGTGAAGCGGGCGACGGGCCCGCGTGTGATCAACGTCGGCGATGTCGTGCGGGTCGAGTGGCTGCCCAACTCCGGCTACGAGGACGGCTTCCTGCGCTTCGTGACCCGCGAGACGGTGTTCTCGAAACTGCCGGCCGAGAAGGACCCGTACGCCCTGGACCTGTGGGGGAACGTGAACCGTGACCTGTTGACGGCCCTGGTCGCGACCGCGGTCACCGCGCGTCTCCCGCACCCCTCCGCACACGCTGGTGCGCAGCGGGAGCACGAGCGCGAGCGGGAAGGCGAGTACGGGGACGTGGCCCGCAGGCGCGGGCTCACGGCGTCCGTCCCGCCCCCTGCCGACCACCACGACGTACTGCTGCGCCGACTGCGCGAGTTGGGCGAGCTGCACCGGGACGGGGTGCTGACCGACGAGGAGTTCGCGCGGACGAAGGCCGTCGTCCTGCGCGGCTTCTAGGACGCGACCACCGGCACACGGCCTCCTGCACACCCGGCCTCCAGGACACGGCCCCCAGGACACGGCCTCCGGGACACGGCCTCCGGGACACGGCCTCCGGGGCGCGACCGCCAGGGCGGGGGTCTCAGCTCAGCAGGTCCGGCTCGCTGCGGCTGATGTCCTGCCACAGCGGCTGGTAGTTGATCCACGCCACGAGGTCGCCGCCGAGCTGTTCCCGGGTGGCGACCGCCGCCCGGTGGTCGATCAGGACGGGCCGGCCCGCCGCCCGCGCGGTCAGCTGGACCTGGCTGGAGCGTTCCATCGACAGGAACCACCAGGCGGCCGCGTCCACCGAGTCGCCGACCGTCAGCAGCCCGTGGTTGCGCAGCACGAGCGCCTTGCGGGAGCCGAGCGCGGACGCGATACGCCGTCCCTCCTCCGCGTCGACGGCCACGCCGGTGTAGGCGTCGTAGAGCGCGTGGTCCTCGTAGAACGCGCAGCTCTCCTGGGTGATGGGGTCGAGCAGCTCGCCGAGCGCGGCGAGGGCACGGCCGTGCACCGAATGGCAGTGGGCGACCGCGACGACGTCCGGGCGGGCGGCGTGCACCTGGGCGTGCACGGTGAAGGCGGCCTGGTTGACGTGGTAGCGGCCCTCGACGACCTGTCCGTCGGCGTTGGCCAGCACCAGGTCGCCGACGGTGACGTGCTTGAAGGGCATCCCGAACGGGTTGACCCAGAAGCAGTCGTCGAACTCCGGGTCGCGGGCGGTGATGTGCCCCGAGACACCGTCCTCGAAGCCGAGCCGCCCGAAGATGCGTACCGCGCCCGCCAGCCGTTCCTTACGGTGTCGGCGCTCGTCCTCCACCGAGTCGTGCATCGGCGGCATCGCGAACTGAAGCCGGTCGGTGGGCAGGGGGGCAGGCGGCGTGGGCCCGTGCATCGGTCCTCCAGCACTGGGTTGCTTTACGACGCGGAAGTTACCGTCGGTCAGTGCAAAAGGGCAGAGCCGTTATGTAAAGATGACGATTTCCGTCACCTTCGGAGCACACCTTGAGCCTTGCCGAGCGGCACGTCACCGCCCTCATGCGTCAGATCACGACGCGCAACGACATCGAGCTCGTCCACCCCTTCGCGGAGCTGGACACGTTCGGCGCGCTGGTCTACGTAGCCGAGTGCTACGGCTTCCGGTACGAGAGCGTGCGCCTCGTCGGCAAGCACCGCATCATGCACGTCCAGCTGGTCCGCGACCCCAGCACCTGGGCGCGGCAGCGGGCCGCGGCGAACTCGGCGGCCTTCCCCGACCCGGGCCCCGGCCGCCCGGTGCCGGGCATGTACCTGGGCTCGCTCACCCCGGTCCCCGAGGTGCAGGCGGAAGTCGACGTGATCACGGCGCTCATCCGCCACGACGCCCTCGGCGCGGCCGCCAACCGCAAGCAGCTGCTGGCCATCGGCTGGGGCTCGGCGGTGCTGTTCCTGCTGATGGCCGTACTGACCGGCAAGTACGCCGTGCTGCTCCCGCTCGCCGTGCTGATGCCGCTGTTCATGCTGGGCTCCCTCAAGGTGAACACGAACCGGCGCGCGAAGCTGGCCCAGAGGCTCATGGCGGCCGGGTGCACACCGGTACGGGACGCGGCGGGGCTGGAGCGGTACGTACGGCCGGTGCCTCAGGGCTCCTGACCCCCAGCCCGGCAATACCGGACAGCGGATGTCGGGTATCGGGGCCACACTCGCCGTATGACAGCGAACTGGGCGGCCTTCGCCGCAGCCGAACCCGCACTCGCGAAGATCACCGAGGCGCGCTTCGGAGCCTTCACGCATCACGTTCTCGCGACGCTCCGCAGGGACGGTTCCCCCCGCACCAGCGGCATCGAGGTGCGTTTCCTCGGCGGTGAGCTGTGGCTCGGCATGATGCCGGGCTCGCTCAAGGCCCTCGATCTGCGCCGTGACGCACGCTTCTGCCTCCAGGCCAACCCCGGCGAGGGCACCGGGATGGGCGGGGGCGACGTACGGGTCGCGGGCCGGGCCGTCGAGGTGGCGGACGGGGAGGCGAGGGCGGCGTATGTGAAAGAGGTGGAACCGCCGCAGCCGTTCCACCTCTTCCGCACCGAGCTGACGGAGGTCGTACGGACCTACGTCGAGGACGACACGTATCTGGTCGCCCAGGTCTGGCAGCCCGGAGAGCCGGTACGCACTCTCAAACGGACATGACCGTCGAAACCGGAAGGACTACTCCCACTCGATGGTGCCCGGCGGCTTCGAGGTCACGTCGACGACGACACGGTTGACGTCGCGCACCTCGTTGGTGATCCGGGTGGAGATCTTCGCCAGGACGTCGTACGGGAGGCGCGACCAGTCGGCGGTCATCGCGTCCTCGGAGGAGACCGGGCGCAGGACGATCGGGTGGCCGTAGGTGCGGCCGTCGCCCTGCACGCCGACGCTGCGGACGTCCGCGAGGAGGACCACCGGGCACTGCCAGATCTCACGGTCGAGACCGGCGGCCGTCAGCTCCTCGCGGGCGATCGCGTCGGCGTCGCGGAGCAGGTCGAGACGGTCCTTGGTGACCTCGCCGACGATCCGGATACCGAGGCCGGGCCCCGGGAACGGCTGGCGCTGGACGATCTCCTCCGGCAGGCCGAGCTCCTGGCCGACCATGCGGACCTCGTCCTTGAACAGCTTGCGCAGCGGCTCGATCAGCTGGAACTCGAGGTCCTCCGGCAGACCGCCCACGTTGTGGTGGGACTTGATGTTCGCGGTGCCGGTGCCGCCGCCGGACTCGACGACGTCCGGGTACAGCGTGCCCTGGACCAGGAACTCCACCGCCGGACCCGCGTCCGCGATGATCTCCGCCTGGGCCTGCTCGAAGACCCGGATGAACTCGCGGCCGATGATCTTCCGCTTCTCCTCGGGGTCCGAGACGCCCTTGAGGGCGGTGAGGAAGCGCTCCTCCGCGTCCACGACCTTCAGCTGAACGCCGGTCGCGGCCACGAAGTCCTTCTCGACCTGCTCGGTCTCGCCCTTGCGCATCAGACCGTGGTCGACGTACACGCAGGTCAGCTGGGAGCCGATGGCCTTCTGGACGAGGGCCGCGGCGACCGCCGAGTCCACGCCGCCGGAGAGGCCGCAGATGGCGCGCTTGTCGCCGACCTGCTCACGGATGGCCGCGACCTGCTCGTCGATGACGTTGCCGGTGGTCCAGTCCGGGGTGAGGCCCGCGCCGCGGTACAGGAAGTGCTCCAGCACCTGCTGGCCGTGCGTGGAGTGCATGACCTCGGGGTGGTACTGGACGCCGTACAGCTTCTTCTCGTCGTTCTCGAAGGCGGCGACCGGGACGACGTCCGTGGAGGCGCTGACGCTGAAGCCCTCGGGGGCGGCGGAGCAGGCGTCGCCGTGCGACATCCACACGGCCTGCTCGGCCGGGGTGCCCTCGAAGAGGGTGGAGGACGAGCGGGAGACGTGCAGCTCGGTGCGGCCGTACTCACGGGCGCCGGTGTTGTCGACCGTGCCGCCGAGGGTCTGCGCCATCAGCTGGAAGCCGTAGCACATGCCGAAGACGGGGACGCCGGCCTCGAAGAGCTCGCGGTCGAGGCGGGGGGCTCCCTCCTCGTACACGGACGAGGGGCCGCCGGAGAGGATGATGGCCGCCGGGTTCTTGGCGAGCATCTCCTGGACCGGCATGGTGCTCGGCACGATCTCGCTGTAGACCCGCGCCTCGCGGACTCGACGGGCGATGAGCTGGGCGTACTGCGCGCCGAAGTCGACGACCAGGACGGTGTCGGGGGCGGCGGCAGTAGGAGTCGCTGATGACACGGGGGCCTTCCGGCGGTGGGGCGGGGTCTCTGTGTAACCCGATTCTACCGAGGTGGACGTGGGACCGGTCCCGGCACCGGACCCACCCCCGGCGTCTCAGGATGCGAACCGCCTCGCGAACCGCCTTGGACCTCACCCGACGACCCTGCATACTGACCCCATGCTCACGCACCCGACCTTCGTCTTTACCTATGGCAACCGGCCCACCGGCTGCCATGGTCGTGCTGCTTGAGCAACTGACAAGCGACTTCCCAGGCGCCCCGGGCCGACAAGGCCCGGGGCGCCTGTCGTTTTTCCCGGGTCCTGCCGCTCCGGGGCACCCGTATCCACCACAGGAGCCCCCATGACCACCATCGACGTGACCGGCGCCCGCACCCCCGAGGCCGCCGACGTGATCACCGGCGCCCGTGAGCGCATCGACTCGCTCGACGACCGGATCATCGGTCTGATCCAGGAACGGATGGCCGTCTCCGCCGTCATCCAGGAAGCGCGGATCACCTCCGGCGGCCGGCGCGTGAATCTCTCCCGTGAGATGGAGATCCTCGGCCACTACAGGGACGCCCTCGGCAAGCCCGGTACGTCCCTGGCGATGACGCTGCTCGAACTGTGCCGGGGTCGCGTCTGAGGTCGGGCGTCAGTTCGCCCCCCTTCGGCCCTCTTCTCACCCGTACGGGCGCGTGACCGCCTCCCCGGCGCCTTCGTTGGTCCCGGTGTCCGTTCCAGCCAGGGGCGGGCCCGGAATAACCACGCGTGGCTCGCTGGAGCGATGAGGCGTACGGATCACGCCGTGCGCCGTGGGACCTCGCTCCGGACAAGTGACCGGACGGCAGGGGACAGCAGCCCGGTCACCCAAGAGAACGGCCGGCCTCGGGGACGCCCGAGGCCGAGCCGACCGGCGAAAAATGCAAAAATGCACAAGGGCTGGGTCAAACGGTTGCGGGCGCCGCGCTCATCCAGCACGATGCGTAGAAAGACCCCGAACAGCCCCAAGTCCCCCTCCGGCAACCACCTTCCGTGCGTTGCCCGCACTGCCAAAGGTCCAGGCCAGCGGCGCGACCCCCCGGCGCCGCTCCCAGGCACCGGCGCTGCCCTGACGCCGGTGCTGACGATAAAGAAGGGCCTCGCGGATCCGTCCCGCGGGGCCCTTCGTCATGCCCACGCGAGACTGCGCCGCCCGATGCGGAATGCCGCCTCACCAGAAGGTCGCTGGAGTCGGTGAGCCGGCCGACACCTTCTGCTCCGTCGCCGCGCCGCTCGCGGTGTCCGAGGACAGCCGTCACACGCCGGACGAGCTCGCCTCCGTCCTCACCGACCTCGCCGGACTGGCCGGGAAGGACGCCTCGGTGCTGCGCGCGTACGCGACGTCGCTCGAAGCCGGTGCCGGCACCTCCGCGTCGGTCGACGACACCGCCCGCAAGGCCTCGGTCACCAGGATCGAGCAGGAGTGCGGGACCGACGTGGGAGACCTTCTCGCGACGGACACAGAGGGGGACGCGGGCGCCGACGGGGGCTCGGAGGGCTGAGCGGAGGTCTCGGCTTCGGCAGGTGTGACGCGCGCCATATAAAGATCCTGTGAGCTGAATACAACTGTTCACAGCCGTCGCCTGTCACACCTACCGAACCAAGGCCCACTCCCACACCCCCATGCGGAAGGCCTCCCCACCAGATCCACCGAGGTCTCCATGAAGCTTCGCCGCACACTCGTCCTCGCAGCCGCGACGGCCGTCCTCGCGCCGCTCGCCCTGCTGTCCGCGCCCGCCGCCTTCGCGGAGGAGAGCGGTTCGCCGTCCGCGAGCGCGTCCGCGTCGGACGACACCTCCGCCTCGCCGTCCGGTTCGAGCGACGCGAGCGCGTCGGCCTCCGAGTCCGACACCTCGTCCCCGTCGGCCTCCGGGTCGCAGAGCGGGAGCGCCTCCAGCTCCCCGTCCGGCAGCTCGTCGCCTTCGGCGTCCGGCTCGGGCAAGGCCTCCGCGAGCCCGTCGGCGAGCGAGAGCGAGGACGGGTTCGACCCGTACACGGACTGCAAGTCCTTCGACCTGGACGAGAAGCTCACCGCCCAGATCAAGGGTCTGCCGAGCAAGATCGTCGCCGGTTCCGGCTGGCACGACTTCAAGTTCGTCGTCGAGAACGACTCCGACAAGGACCTGAAGAACGTGTACATCGACTCCTTCATGGAGTACGGCGACAACACGGACGAGTGGCTGTCCGAGGGCCTCGCCGTCATCCAGGTCAAGGAGGACGGCAAGTGGACCGACAGCTTCCAGGACTACTACGAGGACGAGAACGGCAAGCCGGTCAACCTCACGAGTTCCTTCGTGGGTCTGCTCGACTCCCTGGAGAAGGGTTCCTCCGCCACCCTCGACCTGCGACTGAAGGTCAAGTCCTCCGCGCCCGCGGGCTCCTCGCTCGCCTTCAGCGAGGCCGTCTACGCGGGCAAGGACTCCGCCTGCTACGGCAACGGTGACCTGTACGACATCGAGATCCTCGCCGCCGGCAGCTCCGCGGACGGTGTCGACGACGCCAAGCCGAACGGCGACAAGCCCACCGACGGCGCCAAGCCCCAGGGCAGCGCCAAGCCGATCAGCGGCAGCCTCGCCTCGACCGGTTCGAACTCCGCGCTGCCGATGATCGGACTCGTCGGCGGGGTCGCCGTGGTGGCCGGCGCCGGTGCGGTGTTCGCGGTCCGTCGCCGCAAGGTCGGCACGCACGCGTAACGCGTATCGAGACCAGCGAAGGGACCTGCGCTCGGAGGGGGGCGCAGGTCCCTTCGCCTATTGCCCGGTCGGATGGCCTACTGCTTCCGCCCGGGCGGATCGCCTACTGCTTGGGCGGGACGGTCGGCATTCCCAGGAACGGCAGGCGCAGTGCGCCGAACGCGTCCGCCGGCACCGCCGGGCTGACCGGCTCCACCGGCTTCAGCCGCTCGTATGCCGCGCCCTGCGTCGGACGCGGGTCCGTCTCGTCCTTGTTCGGCCAGTACGACATCGCGCGCTCGGCCTGGGCGGTGATGGTGAGCGACGGGTTCACGCCCAGGTTCGCCGAGACCGCGGCACCGTCGACGACCGAGATGCCGGGGTGGCCGTAGAGGCGGTGGTACGGGTCGATGACACCCGTCTCGCGCGAGTCGCCGATCGGACAGCCGCCGAGGAAGTGCGCGGTGAGCGGGGTGCCCATCAGCTCGCCCACGTTGGAGCCGGCGAAGCCGTTGATGTCGGCGGCGATCGCGGAGGCGGCCTCGGAAGCGGCCCTGATCTGCTTGGGGTTGGGGGCGCCATGACCCTGGCGTGCCGTCAGCAGGCCCCGGCCCACACCCGTCGGCTTCAGATACGTCGTCAGCGAGTTGTCCAGGGACTGCATCACCAGGCCGATGATGGTCCGCTCCGACCAGCGGCGGTTGGAGAGCGAGCGCAGGACGAGGAGCGGGTGGCGGGCCGCGTTCGCCAGCCAGCCGGCGACCCTCGACGAACCCTCCGCGTACGGCACTTGCAAGATCGACAGACCGCCCATCGAGTTGGAGCCCTTGCCGTAGCGGACCGGCTCGATGTGGGTGCTGTCGTCCGGGTGGACGGAGGAGGTGATGGCGACTCCGCGGGTGAAGTCCACCTTCGCCGCGCCCGTCACCTTGCGATAGCGGCGGTCGTCGGTCTGCGCGCCGACCAGCGCCTCCGAGTTGGTGCGGGTCAGCTCGCCCAACCGGTCGGAGAGGTAGGGGAGTTGACCGTTCGCCTTCATGCGGTGCAGCAGCGTCTGGGTGCCGTAGGTGCCCGCGGCGAGCACCACGCGGCGGGCCTTGAAGACCCTGCCCTTCGCCTTGCGGCGGCCGTCGGTGGGGAGCGTGGCGACCGCGTAGCCGCCCTGCGAGTCGTCCGTGACCGACACGACCGTCGTCAGCGGGTGCACGACCGCGCCGGCCTTCTCGGCCAGGTGGAGGTAGTTCTCGTTCAGGGTGTTCTTCGCGCCGTGCCGGCAGCCGGTCATGCACTCGCCGCACTCGGTACAGGCCTTGCGGGCCGGGCCGACGCCCCCGAAGTAAGGGTCGGCGACCTGCTCCCCCGGCTCGGCCTTCGCCGTCCCGTCGGCGTCCTCGCCGTCGCCGAAGAACACCCCGACCGGCGCCATGTGGAAGGTGTCGCCGACGCCCATCCGCTCCGCGGCCGCCTTCAGATGCACGTCGGAGGGGGTCGTCGTCGGGTTGAGCCGTACGCCCAGCATGCGGCGCGCCTGGTCGTAGTACGGCTTCAGCTCCTCCTGCCAGTCGGTGATGTCACGCCACTGGGGGTCGTCGAAGAAGGGCTTCGGCGGTACGTAGAGGGTGTTGGCGTAGTTGAGGGAGCCACCGCCCACGCCCGCGCCGGCCAGCACCATGACGTTGCCCAGCAGATGGATGCGCTGGATGCCGTACATGCCGAGCCTGGGAGCCCAGAGGTAGTTCTTCAGATCCCAGGAGTTCCTGGGCAGCGACTCCCGGGTGAAACGGCGGCCCGCCTCCAGGACACCGACTCGGTAGCCCTTCTCCGTCAGGCGCAGGGCGGTCACCGAGCCGCCGAAGCCGGAGCCGACGACGAGGACGTCGTAGTCGTAGGTGTCCTGGGGCACGTTTGCTCCTCTTTGAGTGTCCGTGCGGGTGGTACGTGGTTGCTCGCGCTCAGGCGCGCGGAGCCGTATGCGATACAGCCCCGCGCGCCCAAAAGCCCTTACCTGAACCGGAACGCCTTCATCAGCCTCAGACTCCGGCTCATGAACTCCGCGTACTTCTCGTCGTTCATGCCCAAGGCCGGAGCCATCGGGAGGAGGCGCTGCTGGGCCACCGTCTGGGCCTCGGTGTACTTGAGGATGCCCTCGGAGCCGTGGCGGCGGCCGAGACCGGAGTCCTTCATGCCACCCATCGGGGACTGGACGCTGCCGTAGGCCGGGGCGTAGCCCTCGTTGACGTTCACCGTGCCGGTGCGCAGGCGGGAGGCGACCTCCCGGCCGCGGCGGCCGTCCTTCGTCCACACCGACGAGTTCAGGCCGTACGGCGTGGAGTTGGCCTGCTCGACGGCCTCGTCGTCGGTCTTGAAGCGGTAGATCGAGACGACCGGGCCGAAGGTCTCCTCGGTGCAGACGGACATGGGTTCCGTCACTCCGTCGAGGATCGTCGGCTCGAAGAAGTACGGGCCGATGTCCGGGCGGGCGACCCCACCGGCGACGACCTTGGCGCCCTTGGCGACGGCTTCCTCCACGTGCCGGGTCACCGTCTCCAGCTGGCGCTCGCCCACCAGGGAGCCCATGTCGGCGCCGTACGCCAGGGAGGTGCCCAGCCGCATGGCCTTGGTGCGGGCGGCGAAGCGCTCCACGAAGGCGTCCGCGATCGACTCGTGGACGTACAGCCGCTCGATGGAGATGCAGAGCTGGCCCGCCGAGGAGAAGCAGGCGCGGACGGCGCCGGCCGCGGCCTTCTCGATGTCGGCGTCCTCGAGGACCAGCATGGCGTTCTTGCCACCGAGTTCGAGGGAGACACCGACGAGACGGGCGGCGGCGCCCTGGGCGACCTCGCGGCCGGTGCGGGTGGAGCCGGTGAAGGAGACGTAGTCGGCGTGCCGGACGACCTCCGGGCCGACGACGGGACCCTCGCCGAGGACGACCTGGAAGACCTCGGCGGGCAGACCCGCCTCGACGAGCAGGTCACGGGCCCAGAGAGCGGTCAGGCAGGTCTCCGTGTCCGGCTTCATCACGACCGCGTTGCCCGCGACGAACGCCGGCAGCGCGTCGCCGACCGACAGCTCCAGCGGGTAGTTCCAGGGGGCGATCTGGCCCACGACACCGCGCGGGTGGCGCAGTTCGGTGACCTTCGTCAGCGTCGGCATGGCGCCCGCGTGCCGCTTGGGGCGGAGGTAGGCGGGGGCCTTGCGGCCGTAGTGCCGGGCGGCGACGGCCACCGCCTGCACCTCTTCGTGGGCGTGCAGCCGGGCCTTGCCGGTCTCCAGCTGGATGAGGTCGAGCACCTCGGCCTGGCGCTCCAGCACCAGGTCGTGGAAGCGGAGCAGGACGGCGGCGCGTTCCCGCACGGGCGTCCGCTCCCAGACCGCCTGCGCCTTGCGAGCCGCCTCGAAGGCCTTCAGTACGTCGTCGGGCGTGGACTCGGGCAGGTCGGCCAGCTTCCCGCCGGTGAAGGGCGTGTGGTTGGCGGTACGGCCGGAGCCGGTCACCCCCTTGGTGAGCTGGGCGACCAGCTCCGGCGTGACCACGTCTTCGGCGGTACGGACGCCGGTGGGGGCGGGGGCGAGGGGGTTGGTACCGGTCGTGGTCTTCCCACTGATCTCGGTGCCGGTCTTTTCCGGGGCCTGCGAGTCCGTCATGAGGCGCAGGGTATGACGTGGGGAAGACTTTGGGTACCCGCCGGTAATACGGTTTCACCGACCGCACACATGGCGCCAGCGTTCACTGGCAACAAACCTGCTGATCAGGACGTTGTGCCCGGTCATTTACCGATCTCCAGGCGGTCGCGCGCCTCCTTGAACACCGCCGTGCCCTGCTTCTCCTCCGGCGTCCCCTTGGGCATGTCGACGCGCAGCTCGTACATGCGGGCGTCGGCGGTGAGGACGAACAGTTCCATGACACGGGTCGGGGTGGCGTCCAGACCGTAGGTGGTGTCGGCGAGGGCGGCCTCGTCGCCGTGGAAGCTGCTGCGGGTGGTCTGGGTGCGCGCGTCCAGGGCGTAGCCGTTCCAGGTCTCGTGCGCCTGGGCCGCCCTGGCCATCGGGGCGGCGGGCGCCTGGTCCCACAGGGTGAGGCGTACGTCGACCGAGCCCGCCGAGTAGACCACCAGGCGCGGCTGCTGGTCCGCGCCACCCTGCCGGGCCGACTGCCGGTACCGGCTCGGGAGGGAGAGGACGGCGTCCAGTCCGGCCTCGCGGTGAGCGACCCACCGCGCCCCCGTGACGGCGGAGGCGGACGGTTCCGTCGACGCCGAGCCGGCGTAGGTCACCGGCCGCTCCCCCGCTCCGCTGTCGGCCCCGCCGAGCCAGGCGCTGCCCCACCAGGTACCGCCGACGAGCAGCCCGCCGAGCACGGCCAGAACCGGCGAGCGACGCCTCAGTGACCGCCGGACGCGGCCCGCGCCGACCGACCCGGGCTCGGTGGCCGGGGCCGGGGCCGAGGCGGGAGCCGAGGCCGAGGCCGAGGCCGGGTCGGGCTGTGGTCCGGGGCGGTCGGTCGCCGTCGGCGGTGCGCTCGGTTGCGCCGGGTCCCGCCGCGCCGCCCCCACTCGCACCGTTCCCGCGTCCTCGCCGAACTCCTGTAAGGCCCGAACGTCCTGAGGCTCGGCCTCCTCCGCCTTCTCCTCGTCCTCCGTCTTCTCCTCTTCTGGCGCCTTAGCCGCTTCTTCCGCCCTCTCCGCCTTCTCCGCTTCTCCTGTCCTGTACTCCCCGTGCTCCCCGCGCTCCCCGCGCTCCACGGCCTCCGTGTCCTCCCCGCGCTCCCCGGCCGGGGCCGGGACCGGTCGGCCCTCTGTGACCGCCGCGAGGATCTCGGCGACCTCCGCCGGGTCGGGCCGCTGTACCGGGTCGCGTACCAGGAGCCGTACGACGAGCGGGCCGAGCGGGCCGGCCTGTTTGGGCTCCGGGGGGTCCGCGGCGATGATCGCGGCGAGCGTGGACTCCACCGTCGTACGGCGGAACGGGGACCAGCCCTCGACGGCCGCGTACAGCAGGACGCCCAGGGACCAGAGGTCGGAGGCGGGGCCGCCGCCCCGTCCGGACATCCGCTCGGGCGCGACGAACTCCAGCGAGCCGACGAACTCGCCGCTGACGGTGAGGGATTCCTCGCCCTGGATATGGGCGATGCCGAAGTCGGTGAGGACGACCCGGCCGTGAGGGCCGACCAGGACGTTGGCGGGCTTCACGTCCCGGTGGACGATGCCGACGGCGTGCGCGGCACGCAGGGCGCCCAGGACGGCGAGGCCGATCCGGGCGGCCTCGGCCGGCTCGAGGGGGCCGCGCTTCAGCACCTCGTGCAGGGACTCGCCGCGGACCAACTCCATGACGATCCAGGGGAGGCCGCCCTCGGCGTCGGCGCCCGTCCCCTCCTCCACCACGACGTCGTGGATGGCGACGGCGGAGGGGTGGTCGACGCGGGCGGCGGCCCTGGCCTCGCGGTGGAGGCGGTGGGCGGCCCGGCGGTGGAAGTCGTCCTCGGGATCACCGGGCAACCGGGGCTGCTTGACGGCGACCTCGCGTTCCATGAGTTCGTCGCGGGCCCGCCAGACGGTGCCCATCCCGCCGGAGCCGATACGTTCCAGCAGCCGGTAGCGCCCGCCCACCGTCCGGCTTTCGGCGCCGCCGGGGCCCCCGTCGTTGCTCATGCCTCCATGACTACCACGATCTCCGGCGCCCTCACCTGCCCAGGGCGAACCGTCCCGTTTCCAGCCGTCGCACCTCCACCGCGCCCTGCCCGGCGAAGCGCGCAGGTATCACCGACTCCCTGCCTTCCACTGCCCGTTCAAGGATCCCGGCACGCTGAGTCGTCGCGAGTCCGGGGTCGAGGCAGAAGCAGCTGCTGCACTCGGGCCGCCGTCTCGCACGCCCTCAGGTACCGGCCTAGAGCTTGTCGAGGTCCAGGTTGGCGATCGCGGTGCGGGCCACCTCGCGGCCCCGCGCCGTGAAGTCGCCCGCGCCCGGGTAGGCGATGGTGAGCCGGTACATGTCGCCGGCGGCGGACTTGTAGTAGAGGATCCGCAGCTCGCGCGGGCGGGGGTCCTGGGTGTCGTCGGTGGTGTAGCTGACGGTGTTCCCGGCGGCCTTCTGCTCGTGGAACGTGGTGTTGTCGTCGGGCTGGGTCTTCGGGGACTTCGGCATGTCGAGGTTGTAGCTGCCGTTCTCCTTGAAGTCGCCGTCGTCGGCGTACATCTCGGCTGCGGCGGACGCCTTGATCTCCTTGCCGGTGTCCTCCGCCTTGCGGGCCACCGACAGCACCACCGAGATGGCGCCGCTCGGGTCGGTGTAGCTGACCCAGTGGCTGTCGTCCGACTCCCGGTCGGGGAGGCCCTGCTTGTAGCTGTCGGGGACCGCCACCTTCGCGGTGACGTCCTTCACGTGGGGCGTCTTCCAGTCGTCGGGCAGCGGCCCGGCGAACGGGTCGGCGACCACCAGGTACGCCGTCACCGCCGCCGCGACGACCGCCGCGCCGAGCCCGGTCCACACCGCGCGGCCGAACCTGCGCCGGGCGCGCGGGACTTCGACCTGCCGCACGACCTGGGTGGGCTGAGGCGCGGGCGGGTTCGCGGCGGCCTCCAGCAGGGCCCGTACCCGTGCGGCGGCCGGGCGGCGCGCCGGGTCCTTCTCCAGCAGTCCGTTGACGGCCTCGGCGAGCGGACCCTGGGCGGCGGCGGGCGGCGCGGGCACCGCGTTGAGTACGGACTGGAGCGTGGCCGGGGTGTTGCTGCGGCGGAACGGCGAGACGCCCTCCGTCGCCGCGTACAGCACCACGCCCAGGGACCACAGGTCGGCGGCCGGGCCGGGTCGCTGGCCCAGCACCCGCTCGGGGGCGATGTACTCGGGCGAGCCGACGATGCCGCCGGTGTCGGTCAGGTTCGTCTCGCCCTCGATCTGGGCGATGCCGAAGTCCGTGAGGACGATCCGGTCGTGGCGGCCGAGGAGGATGTTGTCCGGCTTCACGTCCCGGTGCAGGATGCCCGCCGCGTGCGCGGCCTCCAGCGCGCCGAGCACCTCCAGGCCGACCCTGGCCGCCTCGCGAGCGCTGAGCGTGCCCTCCTGGAGGGCGTCGCCGAGCGAGCGTCCGTGGACCAGCTCCATCACGATCCACGGCCGGCCGTCGACGACCGCCACGTCGTGCACGTTCACCACGGCCGGGTGGTCCAGCCTGGCGGCGGCCCGCGCCTCGCGGCGCATCCGCTCGAACGCGTTGGCCCGTTCACGTTCGGGAAGGTGGTCCGGTACGCGGGGTTCCTTGACGGCGACCTCGCGGTCCACCGTCTCGTCCTTGGCGCGCCACACCGTGCCCATGCCGCCGTGCCCGAGCTTGGCGAGCAGCCGGTAGCGTCCCGCGATGAGCCGCCCGACGCCCGGCTCCTGCGGCGGGGCGACCTGGACGGGCACCGCGGCCTGCTGCGGCGCCGGCCTGGGCGGCTGGAGAACAAAACTCGTCGTCTCGTCGGCCTCGTGGCCGGCGCCCCCGTCGAAACTCATGGGTCCATCCATATCGCGCCAGGCAGGCCGGTATCCACCGGCGCCGCCCACCGGTCACAGACCCGTGACGCGCAACGTTCCTTATCTCCCGTTTAGGTCGATACGGCGAACGTGTCGACCGCGACGTCGAAGTACTCCCGCGCCTCCCGCACCTTCCCGACCGGCGCCGACACCCACACGTCGTACAGCAGCCCGCCCTCCTCCCAGCACAGGTCATACGTGTGCCGGGGCCCCTCCGCCGCGGTGAAACCGTTCCAGGTGAACTCCCAGAGGGCGGCGGGGCGCCCGCCGTGACCGGTCTCGGTGACCCGGCCGTCGTGGTAACCCGGGTTGGTGTCCGGGCCCTTGGCGGCGGCGGACTCCATCACGGCGAGCGGGCCGCCGGGTGGTGCGGCGGCGACCTTGATGCCGAGCCGGAAGACCTGCCCCGGGGACATGTAGAAGACCCGCTCGCCCTGCGGCAGGCGCGTGAAGTCCTCCGGCACGGCGAGCGAGAACCCGGCGGGATCCACCGCCACGCGGTAGCCGGAGGGGGCGGTGGGCGTACCGGGACGGTCGTCCGAGGCGGGGGAAGCGGACGGGGAGGGCCGGGACGACGTGGGTGACGTGCTGGAACCGGACGGGGAACGGGTGGCCGAGGGGGTCCCGGTGGGCGTGGGGCTCGTCGAGCCGCTCGCGGAGAACCCCGGCGCCGAACTCGTGGGTGTGCGCCCGCCGTCGCCGTCACCGTTCAGCAGCAGCGCCGCCGCCGACACGCCCGCCCCCGCCATCGCGGCGACCAGCAGCGCGGCCACGAGCACACCCCGCGTGGAGCGCTCCCGGGCCGGTGGCTCCCACCGCGGCCGGGGCAGGTCCGCCTGGGTCGGCGTGTACCCCGACGACACCGGCGTGGGCGTACACCCGGTGTCCAGGTAGGCGCGCAGCAGCCGCTCCGCCTCCGCGGCGCCCAGCCGCCGGTCCGGATCGCGCTCCAACAGCCCCCGCACGACGGGCAGCAGCGGCTCGGCCTGCGCGGGTGTCCGGATCTCGGCGAAGACGACGGCGTGCAGGATGCCGCCCAACGAGTCGCGCCGGAAGGGGGATTCGCCGCTCAGCGCCGTGCACAGCAGCGCGCCCAGCGACCACAGGTCGGCCTCCGCGCCGGTCCGCGTCCCGGACATCCGCTCCGGCGCGGTGTACTCGGGCGAGCCGACGAACGACCCGGTCTCGGTGAGCGTGGTGGCGCCCGCGACCTGCGCGATGCCGAAGTCGGTGAGGACGACGCGGTCGCTGTCGCCTTCGAGCAGGACGTTGGCGGGCTTGATGTCCCGGTGCAGGACCCCGGCCGCGTGCGCGGCGCGCAGGGCCCCGAGCAGGGCGATGCCGATCCGGGCCGCCTCGGCCGGCTCGATCGGACCCCGCGCGGCGATCCGGTCGGCGAGCGAGCCGCCGTCGATCAACTCCATCACGATGTACGGGCGTTCGCCGTCCTCGACGACGTCGTGCACGACGATGATGTGCGGGTGGCTCAACTGGGCCACCGCGCGGGCCTCGCGCAGTGTCCGGTCACGGCGGCCTCGCGCCTCCTCGTCGGAGAGCGTGTCGTCCCGGGTCAGCTCCTTGACGGCGACACGCCGTCCCAGCAGCTGGTCGGTGGCGCCCCACACGACCCCCATGCCCCCGCGCCCGAGCCTCGCGTCCAGCCGGTAACGGCCCGCGATGACCCGTACGCCGTCCCCGCTCCCCTCGGTCCCCTCGGTCCCCATGGGCTCATCATGCCCCACCGGACGTCACGCCTCCGGGGCGCCGTCCGGCCAACTACCGGGACGGGCGGAACTCTACGAAGTCGGCTCCCGCCAGCTCTGTAGTACGGACTTGAACTGCTTGGCCGCCTCGGTCCAGTCCTCGGCGGGCGAGGACATGTAGATCACGTACTCGGATCCGTCACGGGCCACGTACGTCTCCTCGATCGCGCGGCGCGGCCCGGGGAAGTCCGTGTCCTTCGCCAGCGCGGTCCAGGTGTACTCCCACTCGGAGCCGTCCCGGTCCCGGTAGACGTTCCTCTCCAGGGTGACCCGGTTGTAGGCGACCAGCCGCTTGAGCTGCTGCTCGAGGTCGACCTGGTGCGCGTACGGGTCGCTGAAGTCGGGGGACTTGTCGAGGGCGATACGGATGAAGTGCTCGCCGCCGTCGGGGGTGTAGTCGATCTGCTTGAGGTCGCCGTCGTCCTGGTACACCTCCCGCTCCCAGCCCTTGGGGAGCGAGAGCCCGAAGCCCAGCGGGTCGTTGATCTCCTGCCAGGAGTCGGCGCCCTGCTCGCCGGGGGTGCTCGTCCCTGCGGGGGTGCTCGGGCTCGGCGAGGTGGACGCGGACCCGCCGGTGTCCTGCCGCCCCTCGTCCCACTTCTGCCACGCCACCGCCGTACCCCCGCCGACCAGCGCGGCGAGGACGACCACGAGCGCCAGCACCCGACGACGGCGCCGAGGCGGCTGGGACTGCCGGGACGGCCGCGTGTCCGGGCCCCCACCGATGTGCGTCGGCCCCACGGCGGTCGCCGCGGTCACGGGGTGACCGGGTACGGGCGTCGCCGCCTCCGGCGCCACCGGAACGTACGCGGTGCCGGCCGTCGGGTGGGACAGCGGGTGCCCCGCGGGGTGGCGATCGCCCGAGGCCCGGTCGGGCCCTCCGTACTGCGTCGGCACGTACGCCTGCGCCCCGTCGGGGCGCCGGCCCTCTGCCGCCTCCGCGAGGAGCTGCTCGGTCTCGGCGGTGTCGGGACGGGTGGCCGGGTCCTTGCGCAGCAGGGCGGTGATGACGGGGCCGAGCGGGCCGGCGTACCCGGGGTCGGCGGCCTCCTCCTCGACGACGGCCTGAAGGGTGGTCAGCGGCGAGGTGCGCCGGAACGGCGACCGTCCCTCGACCGCCGTGTACAGCGTCGCGCCCAGCGCCCACAGGTCGGAGGACGGGCCGGGGTCCTGGCCGCGCACCCGCTCGGGGGCCAGGTAGTCGACCGAGCCGACGACCTCCCCGGTCCGGGTGATGGTGCTGTCGCCCTCGATCTGGGCGATGCCGAAGTCGGTGAGGAGGACCCGGCCGTCGTGCGAGAGCAGCACGTTGCCGGGTTTGACGTCACGGTGCAGGACTCCGGCGGAGTGCGCGGCGCGCAGGGCACGCAGCACCCACAGACCGATCCGGGCCGCCTCGGTGGGCTCGACCCGCCCGTCCTCCTTGACGGCGTCGGCCAGCGAGCGGCCCTCGACGAGCTCCATCACGATCCACGGGCGGCCGTCGTGCTCGAGCACGTCGTGCACGGTGACCACGGCGGAGTGGTTGATCCGCGCGGCCGCACGGGCCTCCGCCCTGGTCCGCGCCAGCAAAACGGCCTGGTCGCCCTCCGCGACATAGAGCGCCGCCGTCAACTCCTTGATGGCGACGGCCCGGTGGAGCAGCTCGTCGTGCGCACGCCACACCCGGCCCATACCGCCGCTCCCGATGGCGTCGGCGAGCCGGTAGCGACCCGCCAGGAGCAGGCCCTGCATCTGATTCACGTTGCCCCGCAATGCTCTTGACCTCGCCAGCCTAAAGACCGGGCAGCTCCCGGGGAACCGGCGGGGTGCCAAGGTGACAGCACTGTGACGGTTGTCGCTTCCACGGCCAGGAGTGAACCAAACGGAACCGGGGCGGGACCGGGAGGGGCCGGACGGGCGCTCAGCCGGTGTACTGGTAGGTGGCCGACGCCTGCTCGAACAGCCGGGTGACCTCGTCCCGCTCAGCCTCCGGCCCCCTGACCTGCACGATGTGGTACCGCCCCGAGATGAGGATCGCGACATTGCGGACGTACAGCGCCCGCCCGTCGCCGTCGGTCCAGGTGAACTGCCCCTCGGCCATGGTCCGCGTGCCCACCGTCGTCGTGCGCAGCCCGGAGGCCGTCGCCCAGCTGGAGTCACGGTACGGCTGGAGCTCGCTCTCCTTCTCCCGCTGGTAGACCATCGGGTCGCTGCCGTTCGACGACGCGCTGTCGCGGCCGGGTACGACGATCAGCTCGAAGTCGCCGTGCGCGTACACGACCTGGCCGCGCCCGTTCTTCGGGGTGCGGTCCCAGCCGTTGGCCACGGCGACCCGGAAGCCGGCGTCGTCCGCGCGAACGGTGAACCCGTCGGCGACGTCCGTCCCGGCCCCGCCGGTCTGCGTCTGGGTGGCCTCCGCTCCCGAGGACGCGGAGGACGGGGAGGCGCCGGTGCCCGGCGAGGTCTGGTCGGGCCGGGGTTCGCTGCTCGCCTCGGGGGCCTGGCCGCCCGGTGTCCCGGTGGCCCCGGTCCGCTGGGAGCCGTCCGTACCGGCCGCGCCCTCCTCGTCCGCCTTGGGCATGAACAGCAGGGCGTACGCGATCGCCCCGGCCAGCAGGAGCAATATCAGCACCAGCAGGGTGCGGCCCAGGCTGCGGGGCGAACCGCTCGTCTCCGGCCGGCCGCGTTTGTGCCGCCCGTGGGTGGCGGGCAGACCGGCACGCCGTCTGCGCACCAGTTCGCCCCGGCGGCGGACGATCGGCAGCCGACGCGGATCGGTCGGCGGCGCGGCGACGACATACGTGCCCGCCTCCGGCTCCGGCGCGGACCGCACCAGCGAGCGCAACCAGCCCCGCAGTTCCTCGTAGCCGAGGCGCTCGGTCGGGTCCTGGCGCAGCAGCGACTCCACGACCGGCCTGAGCGGTCCGCACTCCTCGGCGAAGGCCGGCGGCTCGGCGCACACCATCTGCACCAGCTCGGCCGTCGACTCCTCCGGGTAGGGCGCATGCCCCTGTACGGCCCGGAAAAGCAGCGCGCCCAGCGCCCACAGGTCGGTCGCGGGACCGATCGGCGCGGCCAGCTGCCAGTTCTCGTGCACCGGCCCGGCCTGCTCGGGCGCCCACCGCTCGGTGACCGGACCGACCACGGCCATCCGCGCCTGACGCGCCCGCTCGGCGGCCAACGCGGTGGCGGGCCCGCGCCGCGCGACGCTCCCGGGCGCCCCGGCGACCAGCTCGTCCCACCGGGCCCCGCCCCGCACCTCACCCGACGGCCCCTGGCCCTGCCCCTGCACGGGGACCTGAGTGCCGGGGACGGGCATGAGCGGCGGGTGCGACGCCGGAGGGGCGGCATACGGTGCGCCGCCGGGACCGGAACCGGCGGTGTGGACGTGAGCGGGCTGTCCCTGGCCGTACCCGGCAGGGCCGGGCACGGGCGCGCCCGAGACGCCGTAGGGGTCGGCGATCTGCCCGGGGGGATTGCCTCCCGGGATGCCGTGGCCGTCATCGGCCGGGGTACGCGCGCCGGGCAGGGCCGCGCGTCCGTTCTGCTGGGCCTCCTGGGCCTCCTGCACCCGGGCCGCCGCCCGCGCTCCCGCGCGGTACGCGGCGATCGCCCCGGCGCGCGCGGCCCTGATGTCTCCGCCGGTCTCGATCGGCGCCCTGCGGGCCACCGCCCCGGACGCCCCGCCGCCACCGGACGGCTCACCCGCCGGCACCGGCAACGCCCCGGACGCCCGCGCCTCTATCGCGGCCCGCCGCGCGGCCTCGGGATCGACCGCACCGGCACCGAGCCCACCCCCACTTGAGCCGGAGCCGGCCTCGACGGAACCCCCAGAACCAGCGAAGCCACCAGAACCACCGGGGCCGGCGGGACCGGCGGGGCCGGCGAGAGCGCCCGGGCCGTCCTGTCGAGGCGGACTCGCGGAAGCCCGGGGCCCGACGACGCTCCCGCCATGGCCCGCGCCTCCGTTCTCCCGGCCCGCCGCGCCCTGCTCACGCTCCGCCGCGTCCGGGGCCGGCACCGGGTCGTACCCGCACAGCGCCTCTTCCGCCGCGCCGACCGCCAGGCCGGTCAGCATGACCCGCCCGTCGTCGCAGACGAGGACCGTGCGCGCCGTGATGTTCCGGTGCACCCAGCCGTGACCGTGCAGCACCCGCAGTGCCATGAGCACGTCGGAGGCGACCTCGGCCGCCCGGTACGGCGTCAGGGGCTTCTCGGCGAGCAGTGCCGCCAGCGGCCGCGCGGCCACCAGTTCACTCACTATCCACAGCGAGCCGCCCTCGGCGAACACGTCGAAGACCTGGTCGAGCCGCGGATGGTCGGGAATGCTCGCCGTCGCCTGCGCCGCCTCCAGGGCACGCCGGACGACGGGGTCGGCGGGCCGTCGCGTCCCCTCACCCACGCCCACGCCCCGGGGCCTCGGTCGCCGTGCCCCGCGTTCGCGCGCCGTGAAGCCCTCGGGCAACCCCTCCGCGTCGAGCACCTCGGCCTCGACCACCTCCGGCAACGGCACCTGGCGGACCAGGACTTCCTGCCCGCTATAGGTGTCGAAGGCGCGCGTCTCGGTGAGTTCGTACTCGTCGGAGGGCGGCAACGGCAGGCGGTAGCGGTCGACGAGTACTCGACCCGCGTAGTCGTCCACGTTGCCTCCCCCGGCCGCCCGGTCGGTCAATTCCGTTCGCGTTGCGTGCCGTTACAGCCGTATCCGGCCGTATAGCTGGATGCGTACGGTCCGCAAGCACTCACGATACGTGCCGGAGGCAACCCGCAAAGAGGGGATGCCAGATCTCACGCCCGAACACGGCTACTCGGCGGCCCGCTACTTCTTGGGCGTGAACGTGTCCGTCAGCGTCGTCCAGGTGGTCTGCCGCAGGTCGGTACCCCATGCGGCGGACTTGGCCGTGTACATCAGCGCGTACCCGAGACTGTCGTTCACGACGAACCCGCGGTCGATGGTGCGGTACGCCGTCCCGCCGTCCGTATAGGTGAACTCCCAGTCGGCGGTGTTCCAACCGCGGTAGTCCGCCTTCTCTATTCGGATCTTCTTGTACTGCGAGCGCTTCATGCCACGCTCCTGGTTGTTCCAGTCGGCGACGGGGTCGTCCTTGGGCGTGGTCGTCCAGGCGACGAGCAGCTTCTGTCCGTCGGGCCCGGTGAAACGGTCCCCCGCGGAGCCCGCGGACTGGTACTTCCACCCCGTGGGCAGCCCGATCGAGTACCCCTGACCGCCCTTGTGCGTCGTCACCGCCTTGCTGTCCCCGGACGCGGTGACGCCGGATCCGGCGCCCCCGGCCGCGGAGGTGTCGCCCGACGCGGAAGCGGAGGACGCGGCGGGCTGTGAGGACGACGACCCGTCCGTACGGGTCCCGCTGTCCTCGTCCTCCTTGGTGTCGGCGCTCGCGCTCGCGCTCCCGCCGGCCACCGCCCCGGAACCGGCGCCGCCCTTGGCACCGCCGGCGGTGTCGTCGCCGCCGCCGAGGGTGAGGGCCAGCACGGTACCGAGCACCGCGAGCGCCACGACCACGGCAATGATCACCAGCGTCCGCTTGGGCACCACATCGGTCAGCGGAGCCCTGGGCACGGACCGCGGCGGCAGATCCGGCGGCGTCATCACGGGCCACCCGGAACTCCGCCCGGCACCCCCGCCATTGCCCCCGGAACCAGCACCGGCACCAGCACCCGCGCCGACGCCTGCACCTGTGCCCGAACCGGAACCGGAACCGGAACGAGCCGCCGGTACGGACGCGGACGGCCGCGCCGCACCGGACACCGGCCTGGACGTCGGCCTGGACGTCGGCCCGGGCGCCGAGGTCGACGCCGACCCCGTCGTAGCCCGGGAGGCCGGGGCCGCGGGCGGGGCGGCGGACGGCGCGGCGGCGGAAGCGGCGGCCCCGGTACCCCGGGCCGCACCACCCTTCCGCGCCTCGCCCTTGTACGCCTCGCTCTTCTGCGCCTCGGGCGCGCCCACGGAACCGGAAGCGCTCGTGCCGTTCGCCGACTTGGCGCGGGCCGCGGCCGCCGAGGTCGCGGCGCCCGCCGCGACGGCGGCCTTGCGCACGGACCGGAACGCGCCGCGCAGCTTCTCGCCCGCCTCCGCGCCCGCCGAACCACCCCTGCCTCCGGCGGCGTCCGGCAGCGCCGGCAACGGCACGACCTTCGTCGCGTCCGCCGGCTCGGCGTGCCGCGGCTCGGGCGCGTGCAGCACCGCGTTGAACATCGCCCGCGCACCGGCGTCGTCGAGCCGCCGTGCGGGATCCTTCGTGAGCAGGCCGTAGATGACGTCCCTCAGCGGACCCGCGTTCTTCGGCTCCTCCAACTGCTCGGTCATCACCGCGGTGAGCGTGGCGATCGCCGAGCCCTTGTCGTACGGGGGCGAGCCCTCGACCGCCGCGTACAGCAGACCGCCGAGCGACCACAGGTCGGCCGCCGGCCCCGGCTTGTGACCGCGGGCCCGCTCCGGGGAGATGTACGAGGGCGCGCCGACGAGCATGCCGGTGGAGGTGATCGACGGATCGCCCTCGACCTGCGCGATGCCGAAGTCGGTGAGCACCACCCGGCCGTCCTCGGCGATCAGCACGTTCGACGGCTTCACGTCACGGTGCAGGATGCCCTCGCGGTGCGCCGACCGCAGCACGTCGAGAATGGCCAGCCCGACCTCCGCCGCACGCTTGGGCTCCAGCACGCCGTCCTCACGGATGACCTCGGCGAGCGACTTGCCCTCGACGAGTTCCATCACGATCCACGGCCGGTCGTCCTCCTCGACCACGTCGAAGACCGTCACCGCGCTGTTGTTGCGGATCCGCGCGATGGCCTTGGCCTCGCGCAGCGTCCGCGTGATCAGCCGGCGCTTCTCGTCCTCGTCGATGTTCCCCGGGAACCGCAGCTCCTTGACGGCGACCGTGCGTCCGAGGGTCTCGTCCTCGGCGCGCCACACCGTCCCCATGCCGCCGCGGCCGAGTACGTCTCCCAGCCGGTACCGCCCGGCGAGGAGACGTGCGCTCTTGTCCTGACGGGATGCTCCCGCCCGCTCCGCCTCCGACATGCGTCCCCTCATGCAACCCGCCCTGACAGAGCCTCCATTGTCCCTCACCCGACAAGTGCCCGACGCCCAGGGTGCCCCTCACCCCCTCCCGACCGCACTCAGGAGCGGTGCATTCCGGCCAGAAGGTGCAGCACGCTCCGGCCACGGAGCCCCACGAGCCCCTTTCGTGGGGCCGGGACCGGATGAAGTGAGGCACGACGGGCCCTGGATGATGAGCCTGCCGGGGGAGGAGAGAAGAAAGGAGGAGCCGTGATGCGACCGCTTCGGAGCATGGTGGCCATACCCGTGGCCCTCGCGCTCCTCGGCCTGTTCGCGACCGGATCACAGGCGGCCCCCGTACCGCCCACGGACTCCCTCCTCCCGCTGCTCCTCACCCGGGGCAAGGCGCCCGCCGCCGCCCTGCTGGCCCGTGAGGAGAGCGGCACCCGCTACGCGGAGGCGGGCCCGGGCATCTCCCGGTCCGACCACTTCCGGGCCGGAAGTGTCACGAAGACCTTCCTCGCGACCGTCGTGCTCCAACTGGCCGCCGAGCACAGGCTGTCGCTGTCCGACACGGTGGAGTCGCACCTGCCGGGCCTGGTGCGCGGGGCGGGCAACGACGGGCGCGCGCTGACCCTGCGTTCCCTGCTCACCCACACCAGTGGCCTGTACGACTTCACCCGGGACACCGAGGGCACCGTCCCCGTCCTCCCGCTTCAAGCCGTCCGTATCGCTGTCACCCACCCTCCGGCCGACCGCGGCCGCTTCGCCTACTCCAACACCAACTACGTCCTGCTCGGCCTGGTGGTCGAGCAGGTCACCGGCCGCTCGTACGCCACGGAGGCGGAGCGGCGGATCATCTCTCCCCTGCGTCTGACGGGCACCTCCTTCCCCGGCTCCCGGACCTCTCTGCCCTCCCCGCACGGCCGTGCCTACGACCCGGACGGGACCGACGTCACCGAACTCGACCCGCGGGTGGCCGGGGCCGCGGGCGAGCTGGTGACCACGCTCACCGACCTGGACCGCTTCTACGCGGCGCTGCTCGGCGGCGAACTGCTGCCCCCGCGCCGGCTGCGCGAGATGCTCGACACCCGTACCGCACACGGCTCGTACGGCATGGGCCTGTTCCCCGCGAAGCTCCCGTGCGGCGTCACGGTGTGGGGGCACAACGGCCGGATCTCCGGAAGCTACGTGCGCACCGCGGCCACCGTCGACGGTCGGCGTGTCCTCACGTTTCGGGTGAACACGACGGCGATCGCAGACCCCGCCCTCGAACCGGCCCTGCTCGCCGCCGAGTTCTGCCCTCGCAATCCGTAGAACGAGCCGGTGCCGAACGGAGATCCCGGATCACGACACCCGTTCGAGTGAAACGGCCACGCGAGAGCCGAACCCGGCCGGACAGGAAGAGGAAGGGGAAGGGGAAGGGGAAGGGGAAGCCGGAAAGGGGCAGGGGAAGGGGGAAGTCAGAGGGGCACGATGTCCGGCGCTCCCAGGCGTGCCGCGTCCGCCGTCAGGTCGTCGGGCTGGCGCTGGGACTCCCGCTCGGCCTCCACCCGCTTCTCGTAGTGCTGGACCTCGCGCTCGATCTGGTCCTTGTCCCAGCCGAGGACCGGCGCCATCAGCTCGGCGGCCTCGCGGGCGCTGCGCGTGCCGCGGTCGAAGGTCTCGATGGAGATCCGGGTGCGGCGCGTCAGGACGTCGTCCAGGTGCCGTGCTCCCTCGTGAGAGGCGGCATAGACGATCTCGGCGCGCAGGTAGTCGTCGGCGGCCTGGAGCGGCTCGCCCAGCGTCGGGTCGGTGGCGATGAGGTCCAGCACCTCCTCCGCCATCGCCCCGAAACGGTTCAGAAGATGCTCCACCCGCACCACGTGCAGGCCGGTTCGCGCGGCGATCCGCGCCCGCGCGTTCCACAGCGCCCGGTAGCCCTCCGCGCCCATCAGCGGCACGTCCTCCGTGACGCAGTCGGCGACCCGCTGGTCGAGCCCGCGCACCGCCTCGTCGACCGCGTCCTTCGCCATCACCCGGTACGTCGTGTACTTGCCGCCCGCCACGACCACCAGTCCCGGCACCGGATGCGCGACGGTGTGCTCCCGCGACAGCTTGCTGGTGGCGTCGGACTCGCCGGCCAGCAGCGGTCGCAGCCCGGCGTACACGCCCTCGACGTCGTCGCGGCTCAGCGGCACCCGCAGGACCGAGTTCACATGCTCCAGCAGATAGTCGATGTCCGCGCTGGAGGCGGCCGGGTGGGCCTTGTCCAGGTCCCAGTCGGTGTCGGTGGTGCCGATGATCCAGTGCCGGCCCCACGGGATGACGAACAGCACGGACTTCTCGGTGCGCAGGATCAGACCGGAGGAGGAGCTGATCCGGTCCCTCGGCACGACAAGGTGGATGCCCTTGGACGCGCGGACGTGGAACTGCCCGCGCTCGCCCACCATCGCCTGGGTGTCGTCGGTCCACACACCCGTGGCGTTGACGACCTGCCGGGCGCGGATCTCGTACTCCCCGCCCCCCTCGGCGTCCTGCACCCGCGCGCCCACGACGCGTTCGCCCTCGCGCAGGAAACCCGTCACCCGCGCGCGGTTGGCCGCCTTGGCCCCGTAGGCCACGGCCGTGCGCACGAGGGTGGCGACGAAACGGGCGTCGTCCATCTGGGCGTCGTAGTACTGCAACGCGCCGACCAGCGCGTCCTTCTTCAAGGCGGGGGCTACCCGCAGGGCATGACCGCGGGTCAGATGGCGGTGCGTCGGCAGGCCCCGGCCGTGCCCGCGGGCCATGGACATCGCGTCGTAGAGCGCGACGCCCGAACCGGCGTACAGCCGTTCCCAGCCCTTGTGCTGGAGCGGGTACAGGAAGGGCACGGGCTTCACGAGGTGCGGAGCGAGTCGCTCCAGCAGCAGCCCGCGCTCCTTCAGCGCCTCCCGTACGAGCGCGAAGTCGAGCATCTCCAGATAGCGCAAGCCACCGTGGATCAGTTTGCTGGACCGGCTCGACGTGCCCGACGCCCAGTCGCGCGCCTCGACCAGTCCGGTGGACAGGCCGCGCGTCACGGCGTCCAGGGCGGTGCCCGCGCCGACCACACCGGCTCCCACCACCAGCACGTCCAGCTCTCGCTCGGCCATGGCTGCCAGTGACTCGGCTCGCTGTGCCGGCCCCAGTGTCGCTGTCCTCACCACTGCCTCCCGCTGTAGGTCGCGCCGGCCGCACCCTCAGGGCGAGATCCGGTTCGTATCCCCCATGCCCAAATTCTGACCGCGATGCCCGACTTCAGCCACCACTCGCCCCCAGCCTGTGGACAACTCTCACGGAACCTGAACCGTCCTTCCGGAAAACGCAGCGGAAGACACGGCCGGTCACTGCCGGTCGACACACCGCCCGGGCCGACCGGTCGACACAACCGGCCAACACAGTCGATCAATCCCGCATAACGGTCATATTTACTCCTAGTCTGACATTGCACTCGCCCACTCTGTCCACCGGGCTTGCGCACCTGTCCCACCTCGGTTACTGGGAAGGACGGCATACGCCATGCCCGCAGATCTCGCCGTCATCGGACTCGGCCCGTTCGGCCTGCCCCTGGCCCAGGCCGCCGTGGCCGCCGGAATCCCCACCATCGGCTACCGCACCGGCCCCGAGGCCGGCTCCCTCAGCCCCGCCGAACTGCGCCGGATGCTCTCGGGGGGCTTCCGGGCCGCCACCAACCCCGCCGAGCTGGGTCGGGTGCGCACCGCCGTCATCTGCGCCCCCACCCCGCGCGACGCGGACGGCGGACTCGACCTGAGCCAGCTGGAGACGGCCGCCCGCACCCTCGCCGGACACCTGCGCCCGCACACCACCGTGATCCTCGAGTCGCCCGTGTACCCCGGGGCCACGGAGGAATTCCTGCGGCCGCTGCTGGAGGAGACCTCCGGCCTCCGCGCGGGCCGTGACTTCCACCTCGCCTACTCCCCCAGCCGGGTCGACCCCGGCAGCCGCGCCTTCAACCCGGCCAACACCCCGAAGGTCATCGGCGGCCTCACCCCCGCCTGCACCGAGTCCGCCGCCGCCTTCTACGGCCGTCTCACCGACAAGGTGGTACGCGCGCGTGGCCTGCGGGAAGCCGAGACCGTGCAGCTCCTGGAGACGAACTTCCGGCACGTCAACATCGCCCTCGTCAACGAGATGGCCGTCCTCTGCCACGACCTGGGCGTCGATCTGTGGGACGTCGTCCGCTGCGCGGAGACCAAGCCCTTCGGCTTCGAGGCCTTCCGCCCCGGCCCCGGGGTCGGCGGCCACTCCGTCCCCCTGGACCGCACCGGCCACCCCGGCAGCCCGCTGCGCCTGGTCGAACTGGCCCAGCAGGTCAACAGCCGCATGCCCCGCTACGTCGTCCAGCGCGCCGCCGCCCTCCTCAACGAGCACGGCAAGTCGGCACGGGGCGCGCGCGTGCTGCTGCTCGGCGTCACCTACAAGCCCGACCTCGCCGACCAGCAGAACACGCCCGCGCGCGAGATCGCGATCCGCCTGATGGAGCTCGGCGCCGCCGTCAGCTACAACGACCCGCACGTCCCGTCCTGGAGCGTCCTGGACCGCCCGGTGCCGCGCGCCGACTCCCTCTACGAGGCCGCGGCCGACGCCGACCTGACGATCCTCCTCCAGCAGCACCGGACGTACGACCTCCAGGGCCTGTCGGTGAAGGCACAGCTGCTGCTCGACACGCGGGGGGCCACCCCTACGGGGGCGGCGCACCGGTTGTGAAACGGGGCGCACCCGGCTGCCCCGGGCTCCGGGAGCTGGTGGCGTACGGCACAGCCCGCCGGTAGCGTACGAAACAGGTGGAGCCCACCGCAGGGGCTACTGCGGCAGGCTCCAGGATGGATCACGGAATGTCCGCCCCTAATGTGGTTGGGGGCGGCCGCTCACCATCCGAAACAGGTGGAGCCCACCACAGTGGCCACTGCGGAAGGCTCCAGGATGGATCACGGAGTGTCCGCCCCTAATGTGTGTGGGGGCGGCCGCTCACCATCCGAAAAGACGCAAGATCCACCTCCTCCGGCACTGCACCGTCCGAAGACGGAGTCGGTCCCAGCGGGTGGGCTTGCGGTGACGCCCCATGGGCGCCCCCTTCCACGACACCGCCCATGACCCGGGGAACGGCACGTTCAGGAACTCGGGCCGGGCCCCGAGGGCCGGGGTCCGGAACCATGTCCTTGGAAGGGGGCACCCCACACAACTGGGGCGCCGACCCGGACGCTACCGTCCGCGACCCCCTTGACCAGCCCACTTCCGCCCCGAACGCAACCGCACGCCCCCGCTCCGCGCCACACCCCCCGGCCCGCCCGGGCATGCGAAAGGGGCCGGCCACCTCACCCGAGTGAGGTGGCCGGCCCCTGCCGACGTCTGACGTCCTGCGGGACTACCGCCGGTGCACCGAGTCCGCCACCGTCACCTCGACGCGCTGGAACTCCTTGAGCTCGCTGTAGCCGGTCGTGGCCATGGCGCGACGCAGGGCGCCGAAGAGGTTCATCGAGCCGTCGGGCGTGTGCGACGGGCCCGTGAGGACCTCCTCGATGGTGCCGACCGTGCCGAGGTCGACCTTCTGCCCGCGCGGCAGCTCCTCGTTGACCGCCTCCATGCCCCAGTGGTGGCCACGGCCCGGCGCGTCGGTCGCGCGCGCGAGCGGCGAGCCCATCATCACCGAGTCGGCGCCACAGGCGATCGCCTTGGCCAGGTCGCCGGACCAGCCGACGCCGCCGTCCGCGATCACGTGCACGTACCGGCCGCCGGACTCGTCCATGTAGTCACGACGGGCCGCCGCCACGTCGGCGACCGCCGTCGCCATCGGGACCTGGATGCCCAGCACGTTGCGCGTGGTGTGCGCCGCGCCGCCGCCGAAGCCGACCAGGACGCCCGCCGCGCCCGTGCGCATCAGGTGCAGGGCCGCCGTGTAGGTGGCGCAGCCGCCGACGATCACCGGGACGTCGAGCTCGTAGATGAACTGCTTCAGGTTCAGCGGCTCGTGCGAGCCGGAGACGTGCTCCGCCGAGACGGTCGTGCCGCGGATGACGAAGATGTCCACGCCCGCGTCCACGACGGCCTTGGAGAACTGGGCCGTGCGCTGCGGGGAGAGCGCGGCAGCGGTGACCACGCCCGAGTCGCGCACCTCCTTGATGCGCTGCCCGATCAGCTCCTCCTTGATGGGGGCCGCGTAGATCTCCTGGAGGCGGCGGGTCGCGGTCTCCGCGTCCAGCTCGACGATCTCGTCGAGCAGCGGCTGCGGGTCCTCGTGCCGGGTCCACAGGCCCTCGAGGTTGAGGACGCCGAGGCCGCCCAGCTCGCCGATGCGGATGGCGGTGGCCGGGGAGACGACCGAGTCCATGGGGGCGGCCAGGAAGGGCAGCTCGAACCGGTAGGCGTCGATCTGCCAGGCGATCGAGACCTCCTTCGGGTCCCGCGTACGGCGGCTGGGGACGACGGCGATGTCGTCGAAGGCGTACGCCCGGCGGCCGCGCTTGCCGCGCCCGATCTCGATCTCAGTCACGTGTGTGGCCTTTCCCTGATGCGTTGCAGCGTCTTCCAGTATCGCCGACGGGTACGACAAGGGCGGCCCCGGAGTCTCCGGGGCCGCCCTTGGTACGTCCTACGAACGCTTCACGCGCGCGTGGGGGTCACTTACGGCTGTAGTTCGGCGCCTCGACCGTCATCTGGATGTCGTGCGGGTGGCTCTCCTTGAGGCCCGCGGACGTGATCCGGACGAAGCGGCCGTTGTCCTGGAGCTCCGGCACGGTCCGGCCGCCGACGTAGAACATCGACTGGCGCAGACCGCCGACCAGCTGGTGGACGACGGAGGACAGCGGGCCGCGGTAGGGCACCTGGCCCTCGATGCCCTCGGGGATCAGCTGCTCGTCGGAGGCGACGCCCTCCTGGAAGTAGCGGTCCTTGGAGAACGACTTGCGCTCGCCGCGGGTCTGCATGGCGCCCAGGGAACCCATGCCGCGGTACGACTTGAACTGCTTGCCGTTGATGAACAGCAGCTCGCCCGGCGACTCCTCGCAGCCCGCGAGCAGCGAACCCAGCATCACCGTGTCGGCGCCCGCGACCAGGGCCTTGGCGATGTCGCCGGAGTACTGGAGGCCGCCGTCGCCGATGACCGGGACACCGGCCTCCTTGGCGGCGAGCGCGGCCTCGTAGATGGCGGTGACCTGCGGGACGCCGATGCCGGCGACCACGCGGGTGGTACAGATGGAGCCCGGACCGACGCCGACCTTGATGGCGTCGGCGCCTGCGTCCACCAGGGACTTGGCGCCGTCGCGGGTGGCGATGTTGCCGCCGATGACGTCCACCCGCGTGTGGTTCGACTTGATCTTGGCGATCATGTCGCCGACGAGCCGCGAGTGGCCGTGGGCGGTGTCCACGACGATGAAGTCGACACCGCGCTCGATCAGGGCCTGGGCCCGCTCGAAGGAGTCACCGGCGACGCCGACGGCCGCGCCGACCAGCAGACGGCCTTCGGAGTCCTTCGCGGCGTGCGGGTACTTCTCCGCCTTGACGAAGTCCTTGACCGTGATGAGGCCCTTGAGGACGCCCTCGTCGTCGACCAGCGGAAGCTTCTCGATCTTGTGCTTGCGCAGCAGCTCCATGGCCTCGACGCCGGAGATGCCGACCTTGCCGGTGACCAGCGGCATCGGCGTCATGACCTCGTGCACACGGCGCGTACGGTCGGTCTCGAAGGCGATGTCGCGGTTGGTGACGATGCCGAGCAGCCGCTTGTTGCCGTCGGTGACCGGGACGCCGCTGATGCGGAACTTGCCGCACAGCGCGTCGGCCTCGGCGAGCGTGGCCTCCGGGTGGATGGTGATCGGGTCGGTCACCATGCCGGACTCGGAGCGCTTGACGAGGTCGACCTGGTTGGCCTGGTCCTCGATGGAGAGGTTGCGGTGCAGAACACCGACGCCGCCCTGGCGGGCCATCGCGATCGCCATGCGCGATTCGGTGACCTTGTCCATGGCGGCGGACAGGAGCGGGATGTTCACCCGCACGTTCTTGGAGACGTACGAGGCGGTGTCGATCTCGTCAGGAGCCATGTCCGACGCGCCCGGCAGCAGCAGCACGTCGTCGTAGGTCAGCCCGAGGGTCGCGAATTTTCCGGGCACTCCGTCGACGTTGGCAGTCATGACACCTTCCCCAAATGGCCTTGATCGGTGCGGATGTCCATGCTAACGGGAAGCGCACCTCCCGAATTCCACGGTAGGACGTGACTCCGGGCTTCGTATGTTCGTACGGAAACAGTCGGCGCCCTGTTCAGCGATGCCTGTTCCGAAGGGGCCGCTACTGCTCGGCGAGCGCCCGCAGCCTGCTCAGCGCCCGGTGCTGGGCCACACGGACCGCCCCGGGTGACATTCCCAACATCTGGCCGGTCTCCTCGGCGGTGAGGCCCACCGCAATCCGCAGCAGGAGCAGTTCCCGCTGGTTCTCGGGCAGGTTGGCCATGAGTTTCTTGGCCCACTCGGCGTCGCTGCTGAGCAGGGCGCGCTCCTCGGGGCCGAGTGAGTCGTCCGGCCGTTCGGGCATCTCGTCGGAGGGAACCGCCGTCGAGCCCGGGTGGCGCATCGCGGCGCGCTGGAGGTCGGCGACCTTGTGCGCGGCGATGGCGAAGACGAAGGCCTCGAAGGGCCTGCCGGTGTCCCGGTAGCGGGGCAGGGCGAGGAGAACCGCGACACAGACCTCCTGGGCGAGGTCCTCCACGAAGTGGCGTGCGTCGCCGGGCAGCCGGGACAGCCGGGTGCGGCAGTACCGCAGCGCCAAGGGGTGGACATGGGCCAGCAGGTCGTGGGTGGCCTGCTCGTCGCCGTCCACGGCGCGATGGACGAGTGACCCGATCGTCCCCACGGCAGTGACCGCCTCGTCATCGCGCATCGGTCCATGGTGCACTGCGGCCGGACCGGCCGCGGCACCGTGCCCGTCGTTGTGCACCGAAGCGTTATGAGCAGGTGCGCCGGAACTCATCCCCTGCGCCCTCCCCTCCCGCTCGACCGACTCGTCCCCGAGGAACTCCACACCTCAAGGATGCGGCATCCGCGGCGAAACGAGCAGCGGGCACCCTGCGAGAGCCCGTGACGCTCCGGTCCGCCGCGTGGTGGGAGGGGTCCTCGCCCGACCTCCGCACCACGTCTGAGCAGGGAGGTTCGCCCATGACCCCGCTCTCCTCACTGAATGACGGATGTCACCCGAACCCGGTCGGATCCGCCGGACGGACGAGGCCCGTCCCGCTGCGGACGAACCGGCCCGGACCCGTCCCGCTCCGGACTGCTCCGGGCCCGCACGGACGGGCGGCGGGGACGGGCAGGCGGGGACGGGGCCTAACGGACCAGTCCCCACCGGAAGCCGAGCGCCACCGCATGCGCGCGGTCCGAGGCGCCGAGCTTCTTGAAGAGCCGACGCGCGTGCGTCTTGACGGTGTCCTCGGAGAGGAACAGCTCACGGCCGATCTCCGCGTTGGAGCGGCCGTGACTCATGCCCTCGAGGACCTGGATCTCACGCGCGGTGAGCGTGGGCGCCGCACCCATCTCGGCCGACCGCAGCCGGCGCGGGGCGAGCCGCCAGGTCGGGTCGGCGAGCGCCTGCGTGACGGTCGCCCGCAGTTCCGCGCGCGAGGCGTCCTTGTGCAGATAGCCGCGGGCGCCGGCGGCCACCGCGAGGGCGACACCGTCGAGGTCCTCGGCCACGGTCAGCATGATGATGCGGGCTCCGGGGTCGGCGGACAGCAGCCGCCGCACGGTCTCGACGCCGCCCAGTCCGGGCATGCGTACGTCCATCAGAATCAGGTCCGAGCGGTCGGCACCCCAGCGGCGGAGGACTTCCTCGCCGTTGGCCGCCGTCGTCACGCGCTCGACACCGGGCACGGTCGCGACCGCGCGGCGGAGCGCCTCTCGGGCAAGCGGGGAGTCGTCGCAGACGAGGACGGAAGTCATGGCCGCCCTCCGCAGCTGATGCGCGTCACCTTGTGCCTCCAGGCTGTTACGAATCGTCACCTGTGCGGTCGACCGTCTCGGACGCCTGCCCGAGCGTTTGTGTTTTCAACCGCCACCGCACTCTCAACGACGGTCACTCGAAAGAGTTACGGGGCTGCATGCATTCTTCGGCACTCTACGTGAGGGAGCGGATACGGAGGAGGCAACCACACGGACCCTCAAGCTTTCATCACAAGCCATGCCCCATTCGGCCCCATTTCTTCCCTTTTACTGGTGTCTGAGGCTAGATTCGCAATGAGTCATATTTTCATCTCCTTAGATCGTAGTTGTACGGTCGTGGGCACCGTATCCGCTCTGAACGGCTACAAGGGGTCACGCAATGGCAGATTTCTCCCGCCTTCCCGGACCGAACGCGGACCTGTGGGACTGGCAGCTTCTGGCCGCCTGCCGCGGGGTGGACAGTTCGCTCTTCTTCCATCCGGAGGGTGAGCGCGGGGCGGCTCGGAGCGCTCGAGAGAACTCGGCCAAGGAGGTCTGCATGAGGTGCCCGGTCCGCGCGCAGTGTGCGGCGCACGCGCTGGCGGTACGCGAGCCGTACGGCGTGTGGGGCGGGTTGACCGAGGACGAGCGCGAGGAGCTGATGGGCCGGGCGCGCAATCGCCTGGTGTCGGCGTCGTCGGGCGCGAGAGACGCTTCCTCGAACACATGAAGGAACGTTTCTGCAAAAGCGCTCTGAAGCCGCGGTCCCGAAAACGGCGGGCACACCTGTGTGCCCGCCGTTTTCGCTGTTCTCAGCCGACGCGCGCCGCCGCCCGCCCCAGCTGCTCCAGCGTGGCCGACACCGCCGGCACCTGGGCCAGGTCGGGCAGGGTGAGCGCGACGATCTCCCGCCGCACCGCCGGTTCCAGGGTCACCGCGCGAGCACCACGCGGCCGGACGGACTCGATCGCGAGCTGGGGCAGCACGGCGACGCCCAGGCCGGCGCCCACCAGACCGACCACCGCCGGATAGTCGTCGGTCGCGAAGTCGATGCGGGGTGTGAAGCCCGCGCTCTCGCACACCTGGATCAGCTGGCCGCGGCAGCGCGGACAGCCGGCGATCCAGGGCTCGGCGGCGAGGTCGCCGATGGCGACGGACCCCGAGGGTCCCGTGCGTGCGAGGCGGTGCCGTTCGGGGACGAGGGCGACCAGCCGGTCCGTCAGCAGCGGCCGTACGACCAGGTCGTCCCATTCGCCTTCGCCGGCCTGTTCGGCACCGCCGGTGCCCGTCGCTCGTTCGTAGCGGAAGGCGAGAGCGATGTCGCAGTCGCCTTCGCGGAGCAGCTCGACCGACTTCGGCGGCTCGGCCTCCTCCAGGGAGACCCGGGTGCCGGGGTGGGCCGCGCGCAGGGCGGCGAGCGCGGTGGGGACGAGGGTGGAGCTGCCGCTGGGGAAGGACACCAGACGGACCCGGCCGGCGCGCAGCCCGGCGATGGCGGCGACCTCCTCCTCGGCGGCCGTCAGTCCGGACAGGATGCCGGCCGCGTGCCGGACGAGGGCCTCGCCCGCCTGGGTCAGGCGCATCTCGCGTCCGCTGCGGATCAGCAGGGGCGTGCCGACGGACGCCTCCAGGGCCTTCATCTGCTGGCTGACGGCCGGCTGGGTGCAGCCCAGTTCGCGCCCGGCCGCCGAGAAGGAGCCGGTGGCGGCCACGGCACGCAGGACGCGGAGATGACGGGCCTCGATCATCCACCGAGCATAAGCGAGCCTTGGACAGCTGCGCGAATAATGCGTCGACACTTTGACCCCCGGGCTCGTATCGTGCCGCCATGAGGCTTCTGTCAGTCAATCTGGGCCGCCCGAAGGCCGTGCCGTACACCGACCAGCCGCAGGGCCTGACGGGGATCGACAAGCGGCCGGTCGAGGGGCCCGTGCGGGTCGCGGCGCCCGGCCCCAAGGGGGTCGGGGCGAGCGGGCTGGCCGGGGACACCGTGTGCCACCTGCGCCACCACGGCGGCGACGACCAGGCGGTGTACGCCGTCGCGCGCGAGGACCTCGACGACTGGGAGCGCGAGCTGGGGCGCACGCTGGCCAACGGCGCGTTCGGCGAGAACCTCACCACCACGGGCCTCGACGTCTCCGGCGCGCGGATCGGCGAGCGCTGGCAGATCGGTCCTGACCTGGTGCTGGAGGTGACCGCCGGGCGGATACCGTGCCGCACCTTCCAGGGCCATGTGGGCGAGAAGCGGTGGGTGCGGCGGTTCACCGAGAAGGCGGCCACGGGCGCGTATCTGCGGGTCGTCGTGCCCGGTGAGATCCGCGCGGGGGATCCGGTGCGGATCGTCCACCTGCCGGAGCACGAGGTGACGGCCAGGATGCAGTTCCAGGCCGCCACCACGCACCGCGAGCTGCTGCCCCGGCTGCTCGCGGCGGGCGAGGCGCTGCACTCGGAGTCGCTGGCGGCGGCCCGGGAGTACGTGGCGAAGTACGGGGACGGGTCCGGGGCGAAGCACACGGAGACGTCCGGGGGCTGAGCCGACGTCACGGGAGGGACGCAGCACGGCGTACGCGGGCGTGCGCACGTGGTCTTCACCTTCGGGAGGCCACGTGCAGAGAACGGACGCCCGTACTCCGGGTCACTAATCTTCTGCCATGACAACGGCTCTGATTACGGGTTCGACCGCGGGCATCGGTGCCGCGTTCGCGCGCAGACTGGCGGCGGACGGGCATGATCTCGTCCTCGTGGCACGGGACATCAAGCGGCTGCGCGAGCAGGCGACCGAGTTGCACGACCGGCACGGCATCGAGGCGGAGGTGCTGACGGCCGACCTAGCCACGGACAAGGGCATCGAGGCGGTGGCCGCCCGGCTCGGTGACCGCAAGAACCCCGTCGACCTGCTGATCAACAACGCCGGCTTCGGCAACAAGGGCCGCTACCTCGACGTGTCCATGGCCGACGAGCTGAAGATGCTCAAGGTGCACTGCGAGGCGGTGCTGCGGCTGACGTCCGCGGCGACGGCGGCGATGCGCGAGCGCGGGCGCGGGGGTGTCGTCAACGTGGCCTCGGTGGCGGCCTTCGTGCCGCGCGGGACGTACGGGGCGTCCAAGGCGTGGGTCGTGCAGTTCACCCAGGGCGCGGCCAAGGACCTGGCGGGCAGCGGGGTGCGGCTGATGGCGCTGTGCCCGGGCTTCGTGCGCACGGAGTTCCACGAGCGGGCCGGAATGGGCACGGACAACATCCCGGGCTGGATGTGGCTGGACGCGGACAAGCTGGTCGCGGCGGCGCTGCACGACCTGGCGCGCGGGAAGTCGCTGTCGATCCCCGACCCGCGCTACAAGGCGCTGATGGGCCTGGTGAAGGTGACGCCCCGCTCGCTGCTGGGCGGGATCAGCTCGAGGACGGGCCGGAAATACGGGCCGCAGTAGAGGGCCCGGCGGTGGACGGGTGGCGTCGGCGCTCCGGTGGGAAAATGGGCGTGACAGGGACCGGACCCAGGGGGGCCGGAGGCGGCGTCATGACGTTCGTACAGCTCATCGACTGCAAGACCAGCCGGTTCGACGAGATGGACCGGCTGATGGACACCTGGGTCGAACAGACCAGGGGCAAGCGGACCGCGTCGCACGCGGTGGTCGGCAAGGACCGCTCGGACGCCTCGCACTTCATCGAGATCGTGGAGTTCCCTTCGTACGAGGAGGCGATGCGGAACTCGAACCTTCCGGAGACCGACAAGGTCTTCCGGGAGCTGGTGGCCCTGTGCGACGAGATGCCGACCTTCACGGATCTCGACGTCGTACGGGACGAGCAGTTGTACGCCGGGACGGCACGGCGGTTCTTCGAGACGATCGGCACGCGGGGCGAACTGCCGCCGCTCGACGGTCTGCTGGCCGAGGACTATCACGACCACGATCCCGCCAACGAGCAGGACACCATGGGGATGGACGCCATGCGCCGGGAGGTCGAGATGTGGCGGGGCGGATTCGACTTCGCCTTCTCCCTCGACGACCAGATCGAGCAGGGTGACCGCGTGTGCAACCGCTGGAGCTGGAGCGGCACCCACAAGGGCGACTTCATGGGGATCCCGGCCACCGGGAAGCGGGTCACCATGACCGGCACGACCGTCTTCCGGTGCCGGGAGGACGGAAAGATCGCCGAGGCCTGGTGGCAGTACGACCGGCTGGGGCTGATGGAGCAGCTGGGGGCGCTGGACGGGCTGGAGCGGTAGAGACGCCGAGGCCCGACACCCCTTGTTCGTGGGTGCCGGGCCTCTGCCGTGCTCGCGACCTGGGTCAGTGCCTACCGGCCCGGGTCGGTGTACCGACGCGCTGCGTCAGTGGGAGTGGCCGTGGCCGTGGCCCGCGGCGGCCGGCTCTTCCTCTTCCTTCTTCTCGACGACGAGGGTCTCGGTCGTCAGGAGGAGGGAGGCGATGGAGGCGGCGTTCTCCAGGGCGGAGCGGGTGACCTTGACCGGGTCGATGACGCCGGCCTTGACCAGGTCGCCGTACTCGCCGGTCGCGGCGTTGAAGCCCTGGCCCTTGTCGAGCTCGGCGACCTTGGAGGTGATGACGTAACCCTCGAGGCCCGCGTTCTCGGCGATCCAGCGCAGCGGCTCGACTACGGCGCGGCGGACGACGGCGACACCGGTCGCCTCGTCGCCGGTCTTGCCGAGGCCACCCTCCAGCACCTTGGCGGCGTGGACGAGCGCGGAGCCACCACCGGAGACGATGCCCTCCTCGACCGCGGCGCGGGTCGCGGAGATGGCGTCCTCCAGACGGTGCTTCTTCTCCTTCAGCTCCACCTCGGTGGCGGCGCCGACCTTGATCACGCACACGCCGCCGGCCAGCTTCGCGAGGCGCTCCTGGAGCTTCTCGCGGTCCCAGTCGGAGTCGGTGTTCTCGATCTCGGCCTTGATCTGGCCGACCCGGCCCTGGACCTCGGCGGAGTCGCCGGCACCGTCGACGACCGTGGTGTCGTCCTTGGTGACGGTGACGCGGCGGGCGGAGCCGAGCACGTCGATGCCGACCTGGTCGAGCTTGAGGCCGACCTCTTCGGAGATGACGGTGGCGCCGGTGAGGACCGCCAGGTCCTGGAGCATCGCCTTGCGACGGTCACCGAAGCCGGGGGCCTTCACGGCCACCGCGTTGAAGGTGCCGCGGATCTTGTTCACGACCAGGGTCGACAGGGCCTCGCCCTCGAGGTCCTCGGCGATGATCAGCAGCGGGCGGGAGGAGTTGGTCTGGATGACCTTCTCCAGCAGCGGCAGCAGGTCGGCGATCGAGGAGATCTTGCCCTGGTTGATGAGGATGTAGGGGTCCTCGAGGACGGCCTCCATGCGCTCCTGGTCCGTCACGAAGTACGGCGACAGGTAGCCCTTGTCGAAGGCCATGCCCTCGGTGAAGTCCAGCTCCAGACCGAAGGTGTTGGACTCCTCGACGGTGATGACACCGTCCTTGCCGACCTTGTCCATCGCCTCGGCGATGAGCTCGCCGACCTGCTGGTCCTGGGCGGACAGCGCGGCGACGGCGGCGATGTCGGCCTTGTCGTCGATCGGGCGGGCGGTCGCGAGGAGCTCCTCGGACACGGCCTTGACGGCGGCGTCGATGCCCTTCTTCAGGGCGGCCGGGGAGGCACCCGCGGCAACGTTCTTCAGACCCTCGCGCACCAGCGCCTGGGCGAGCACGGTGGCGGTGGTCGTACCGTCACCCGCGATGTCGTTGGTCTTGGTCGCCACCTCCTTCACCAGCTGCGCACCGAGGTTCTCGTACGGGTCGTCGAGCTCGACCTCGCGGGCGATCGTGACACCGTCGTTGGTGATGGTGGGGGCGCCGAACTTCTTGTCGATGACGACGTTGCGGCCCTTGGGGCCGATCGTCACCTTGACCGTGTCGGCAAGCTTGTTGACGCCGCGCTCGAGGGCGCGACGGGCGTCCTCGTCGAACTTCAGGATCTTCGCCATGGGAGCGGTTCAGCCCTCTCGGAAAGCGTGGGAGAAACGAACTGCGCCCCCAGCACCCGGCTTCACAAAGTCGCGGGGCCAGGAGCGCAGTTCACTGCAAAACTGGGTGAATTACTTCTCGATGATCGCGAGCACGTCGCGAGCCGAGAGGACGAGGTACTCCTCGCCGTTGTACTTCACCTCGGTGCCGCCGTACTTGCTGTACAGGACTACGTCGCCGACCTTGACGTCGAGCGGCAGGCGCTCGCCGTTCTCGAAGCGACCCGGGCCCACCGCGAGGACTGCGCCCTCCTGGGGCTTCTCCTTCGCGGTGTCCGGGATGACCAGGCCAGAGGCGGTGGTCTGCTCGGCGTCGAGCGGCTGGACCACAATGCGGTCCTCGAGCGGCTTGATGGCAACCTTGGAGCTGGTGGTCGTCACGATCCGACCTCCCCCTTCGGAGATCTCACGGGGCTAACTGTCTGAGGTGGCGACCAGGTGGATCCGTCGTCGCGGGTGCCGGACCTGCCCGTCGCGTGTTGGCACTCTCCAGGGGGGAGTGCCAGAACCGAGACTATGACTGTGATTAGCACTCGGTCAAGCGGAGTGCCAATGCCTGCGGCGCGTCGGCCGGTTTTCAGTGGGCGTGAGTGGCCTTGGTCGCCCGGTGTCGGTGTGGACGTCACCGGGGGGCTGCCGCCCCCCCGGGCCCCCGCTTCGGCCCTGGACGGGCCTCGTCCTCAATCGCCGGACGGGCTGAAAGACAGACACCCGGTCGGCCCTGAGAGGCCGCCCCCCCGGCCGGACCGAAAGGCAGACGCCCGCCGGCCGGACCGAAAGGCAGGCCAGGCCGACCGGACCGAAAGGCAGACGCCCGCCGGCCGGACCGAAAGGCAGGCCAGGCCGACCGGACCGAAAGACAGACCACGGCCGGATGGGCCGAAAGGCGGCCACCTGCCCGGGGCCGGGAAGAACTCTCAGACGTAGTCCTCCAACCGGCCCACCGTCAGGCCCTGCTCCTGTACTCGCCGGAGCAGTCGCGTCGTGCGTTCCCGCAGGCCCGGGCCCGTCGACTCGTCCGGGGCCACGGCGATGATGTCGCCGGGGTGGAGACGGTGGGGGCCGTGGGTGTAGGTGAGGTCGGTGGGGCCCATCGAGGCGCGCCAGAGGACGATGGCCGCGATGCCGCAGTCGGCGGCGGCGCGTCGGGTGGTGGTGTCGTAGGTGCCGTAGGGCGGCCGGAAGAGGCGGGGGCGCAGGCCGAAGCGGGAGCGGAGCTTGTCCTGCTGGCCGCAGATCTCGGCGCGCTGGCCGGCGTAGGGCAGGCCGCGCAGGGCCGGATGGTCCAGGGTGTGGTTCTGGATGTTCGCGCCGACGGACCGGAGACGGGCGAAGTGGGCGTAGCCCGGGCCCACCACGCTGTCCGTGAGGAACATGCTCACCGGGAGGCGCAGTTCGCGGACCATGTCGACGAAACGGGGGTCGCGTTCGGCGCCGTCGTCGTAGGTGAGGAAGACGACCCCGTCGGTGGTCGGGACGTGGTCGACGACCGGCGGGAAGGCCGCTCCCGGACTGCCCGCCAGGGAGCGGGCGGGGTGGCGCGGCGCGGGGGCAAGGGGGGCCGTCAGGCCCCAGCGGCGGTACGCGTCCTGCCCGGCCGGGCCGTGCGGGCGGACCCGGGCGGCGGCCTTCTTGCCGAGCCGTTCGATCGGGTCGACGGACTGGGCGCAGCCCGCCAGGGTCGCCAGTGTCGTGAGGGTCGTCAGGATCAGCAGTACGGCCGGCAGCCCCCGTGTCCTCACAGGTAGTCCTCCAGTCGTGCCACCGCGTACCCCTTCGCCGTGACCTTGTTCAGGAACCGGCGGACCATGTCGGGCATCGTGCCCTTCCAGTCGCCCCGGCCGCGGAAGTGGCTCAGGACGATGTCGCCGGGGTGGAGGTCCTGGTCCCACTCGCGGTACTCCCAGTGATCGACGAAGACCTCCTCGGCCCAGAGCGGGGCGTAGCGCACGCCGCAGGTCTTCGCGGCGCGCAGGGTGTCCTGGTCGTAGTTGCCGAAAGGTGGCCGGAAGAGGGTGGGGCGCCTGCCGTAGCGCTTCTCGATCACGTCCTGCATGCCACAGATCTCGCGCTGCTGGCGGGCGTAGGAGAGGGCGGGCAGGTAGGGGTGGTGCAGGGTGTGGTTGTTCAGTCCCACGCCCCGGTCCTGCATCTTCTTGAAGTAGCCGTAGTCGTCCTTGACCAGGTAGTCGCTGAGGAAGGCGGTGTACGGGATCTTCAGCTCGCTCATCATGCGCAGGAACGCCGGGTCCTTCTCGGAGCCGTCGTCGATGGTGAGGAAGACGACCCGGTCCTTCGTCGGGATCGCGGTGAAGACCGGCGGGAGGCCCAGTTCCTTGTGATCGCCGACCTCGAAGCCCTTGCGGGTGGTGATCTCCGGCTTGTTCACGGGCGGCGCCGGGGGTGTCAACGGGACCTTCTTCAGGCCCCAGCGCTTCGCCGCGGCGACCCGGGCCTGGTGCGCGGCGCGGAGCCTCGCGGCGTACGAGTGCAGGGCGCGGGCGGGCGCCGCCCCGGGGGGCGGCCCCGCCTTCTCGGGCTGCTGGCCCGGCGCGGGGCGGGCCGGGCGGCCGGCGCCCTCGCCGCCTCCCGCGCAGCCCGAGGCGATGGTGGCCAGCGCGAGGACGGCGATCAGGCTCCGGACGCCCGCCCGCCCGCGCGCGGGCCCGCGCCGACGCGGCACTCGAGAACAGCCGCGCTTCTCATCATTTTGTACGACAGGTCCCATGGCGCCGGATCCTCGCAGTCACCGCCCCGGAACCCCCTCCGACACCGCCGCCGGAGACACACCATCCACCGACTGGCCCAAAGGGACCGCCGCCGGTGGGCGGTGACCTGTGCGGCGGGCGGCTGGTCGACAATGAGGTGGTGAACGACCTCGCTCCCCTCCTCACCGCCGAGGGCCGTGCCCTCCTCGACCTGGTGCGTGGCACCGCTCCCGCCGACGAGCTCGCCGTCGCCACCCGGCTGCGCCGCGAGCACCCCGCCGAGCTGGTGTCCGCGGCGCTCGGCCAGGCCCGGCTGCGGCAGCGGGCGGCGGCGAAGTTCGGGGCCGAGGACGCGGAGCGGATGTTCTTCACGCCGAACGGGGTCGAGCAGTCGACGCGGGCGAGTGTCGCCGGGCACCGGGCCGAGCGGATGAAGGCGCTCGGCGTGACGTCGGTCGCCGACCTGTGCTGCGGGATCGGCGGCGACGCGATCGCGCTCGCCCGGGCCGGGATCCGGGTGCTGGCCGTGGACCGGGACCCGGTCACGGCGGAGGTGGCGCGTGCGAACGCCGACGCGCTGGGACTGAGCGGGCTGATCGAGGTGCGGGAGGCGGACGTCACCGAGGTGGACACCGCCGGCTACGACGCCGTCTTCGTCGATCCGGCGCGCAGGGGAGGACGCGGGCGCATCTTCGATCCCGAGGCGTACTCGCCTCCCCTGTCGTGGGCGGTCGGCGCCGCCCTCGCCGCCCCGCGCGCCGCCCTGAAGATCGCACCCGGCGTCCCGCACGAGGCGATCCCGGCCGAGGCCGAGGCCGAGTGGATCTCGGACGGCGGGGACGTGAAGGAGGCGGTGCTGTGGTTCGGCACCGAGCCGGGAGCCGTGCGGGCCACCCTGCTCCCGGGGCCGCGGACCCTGTTCGGCGCCGGGCTGCCCGACCCGGACGTCCGGCCGGTCGGGCGGTATCTGTACGAACCCGACGGCGCCGTCATCCGGGCCCATCTGGTCGCCGACGTGGCCCGGGAGCTCGACGGCGGGCTGATCGACGAGACCATCGCCTACATCACCGCCGACGCCCTGCGCCCCACCCCGTACGCCACCGCCTACGAGATCACCGACCGGCTCCCCTTCAACGTGAAGAAGTTGAAGGCGCTGCTGCGGGAGCGGGGGGTCGGGATCCTGACCGTGAAGAAGCGGGGGTCGGCGGTGGAGCCGGAGGAACTGCGGAAGAAGGTGCTTCCCAAGGGTCAGGGGCCGAACTCGGCGACCGTGTTCCTGACGCGGGTGGCGGGGGCGCCGACAATGCTCGTCGGCGCCCCCGCCGGGCCGTCCGTCACTGCCGGTGGAGCGTCTTGAGCGGTGCCGGGTTCGGCCGGGCACCGACCGGGCCGGGACGCTGCACGGCGGTGTGCCGCCGGCCAGGAAGACGTACTTGGGTGCGGAGGTGATGCTCTTCTTCACCATCACCGAGGTCGCGTAGCGGTCCGCGCCGGTCAGCCGGGTCTCGCGTGCCTCAGCTCGGTCGGCACTCGTCGGCCCGTGCCCGCAGCAGCTCCCGTTCCCGCTCGTTGCCCGTCAGCTCCGCCGCCCGTTCGAACTCGGCCCTCGCCTCCGCCGTCCGGCCCAGCCGCAGCAGCAGGTCGCCGCGGACGCTGGGGAGGAGGTGGTAGTCGCGCAGGGTCGGTTCGGCGACGAGGCGATCGACGATCTCCAGCGCAGGCCCCGGGCCGTCCGCCATCGACACGGCGACCGCACGGTTCAGTTCCACGACCGGGGAGGGCGCCCGGGCGGCCAGCAGTCCGTACAGGGTGGCGATGGCCGTCCAGTCGGTGTCCTCGTAGGAGCGGGCGTGCGCGTGGCAGGCGGCCACGGCGGCCTGGAGGGCGTACGGGCCGGGAGCGCCCACGGCTGCGGCGCCGGCCCGGTCGAGGGCGGCGATGCCACGGGCGACGAGCATGCGGTTCCAACGGCGCCGGTCCTGGTCCTTGAGGAGGACGGGCCTGCCGTCGGGGGCGGTACGGGCGGCCGTGCGGGACGCCTGGAACTCCAACAGCGAGACCAGGCCGTGGACCTCGGGCTCCTTCGGCATCAGCGCGGCCAGCTGTCGGGCCAGCCGCAGCGCGTCCTCGCACAGTGCCGGGCGCAGCCAGTCGTCGCCCGCGGTGGCCGCGTACCCCTCGTTGAAGATGAGGTAGATGACGTCGAGGACCGAGCCGAGCCGGGCCTCGCGGTCGGGTCCGTACGGCACCTCGAAGGCGATGTTCCTGGTGGCCAGGGTCCTCTTGGCGCGGACGATGCGCTGGGCGACGGTCGGTTCGGGGACCAGGAAGGCGCGGGCGATCTCGGGTGTGCTCAGGCCGCCGAGCAGGCGCAGGGTGAGGGCGATGCGGGCCTCGGCGGACAGCACCGGGTGGCAGGCGGTGAAGACGAGCCGGAGCAGGTCGTCGTCGATGGCGTCGGGGTCGGCGGGCTCCTCCGGCGGGGTCGCCGGGTCCAGGCTGCGGCCGATCTCCTGGAGCTTGCGGGCGTAGTTCTCCCGGCGACGGACCAGGTCGACGGCGCGGTGCCGGGCGGTGGCCGTCAGCCAGGCGCCGGGGTTGTCCGGCACCCCGTCGCGCGGCCACTGCTCCAGTGCGGCGACCAGCGCGTCCTGCGCCAGCTCCTCCGCGATGCCGACGTCCCGGACGACACGGGCGACGGCGGCGATGACGCGCGGGGACTCGAGGCGGAAGACGGTCTCGATGGCGGCACGGGGGTCCGGGGCGGTGCCAGGACCCGAGACGGTGCCGGAATCCGAGACGGTGCCGGGGGCCGGGGCGGTGCCGGGACCCGAGGCCGTGCCAGGACCCGAGGCCGTGCCGGAATCCGAGGCCGTGCCAGGACCCGAGACGGTGCCAGGACCCGAGACGGTGCCGGAATCCGAGGCCGTGCCAGGACCCGAGGCCGTGCCGGAATCCGAGGCCGTGCCAGGACCCGAGACGGTGCCAGGACCCGAGGCCGTGCCGGGGGCCGGGGCGGTGCCAGGGTCCGAGGCCGTGCGGGGGTCCGGGGTGGGCTGTTGTTCCACAGCCCACCATCGAACACCCTGGCAGTCGTTCAGTCCAAGGAAGGCTCAGCCCTCCGCGATCTCCCGCACCTCACAGGTCACCGTCCAGTACTCCTCGTGCACCTTCAGGAACCGCTTCGTCCACTCGATGGCCTCGGCCATGTCCTTGCACTGCATGAGCGCGTAGCCGCCGACGACCTCCTTGGACTCGGTGAAGGGTCCGTCGGTGAGGGAGATCTTCCCGCCCTCCCAGTGCGCGCGGACGCCCTGCGCGGACGGCGTGAGCCCGGCGGTGTCGAGCATGACGCCGGCCTTGGTGACCTCCTCGATCAGCTCGCCCATCCGCTGCATCAGCTCGTCGCTGGGGCCCTCGGCGGGGGCGGTGGCCTCGTCGATCTTCACGAGCGACAGGTAGCGGGGCATGGTGACTCCTCGGGTGCGGTGAGCCGGGTCCTTCCCGGCCTCTCATCCCTTCGTCGAACGGGGGACGACCGGATCGACACCCTCGCCGGACTTTTTCGCGGAAACTTTTCCGGCCGGCGTTTCCGCAGCTCGCAGCCCCTTCCGCGCCTCTTTCCGCGCCCCCTTCCCGTACGTCAGCCCGGCCGTCATCGCGCCGACCGCGAGCAGCGCCGCCGCCACCCAGAAGGCGGCGGAGTAGCCGTCGACCAGCCCCTGTCGGCCGCCCGCGCCGTCCTGCCCCGCCGCGACCGTCGTCAGCACGCCCAGCCCCACCGCCCCGCCCACCTGGCGCGAGCTGTTGAGCAGTCCCGAGGCCATGCCGGTCTCCTCCGGCACGACCCCCTCGGTGGCCGCCGTGCCCAGCGGGACGAAGCACATGCCGATGCCGACGCTCGCGACCGCCTGCGGCAGCAGCACGGAGAGGAGGAAGCCGCCGTCCACCGCCACGGTGGCCGCGAACAGTGCGATGCCGGCGGCGCCGATCAGCCCGCCGACCAGCAGCAGCCGTCCGGAGCCGAGCCGGGCGATCGTGCGGGTCGCGATCACCGTGCCCACCACGACGCCCGCGCAGAACGGCAGGAACGCGCTTCCGGCGGCCGTCGGTCCGTAGCCGAGCACCTGCTGGAGGTAGAGGGAGGTGAAGTAGAACGCGGCGAACTGGCCCGCCGACATCAGCAGGGCGAAGACGTTCGCCGCGAGCACCGGACCGTTGCCCAGCAGCCCGAGCCGCAGCAGCGGCTGCCGCACCCGTGTCTCGGTCACGGCGAACGCGGCCAGCAGGACCACCGCCGCGGCCAACAGCCCCGCCGACTGCCAGGCCGTCCAGCCGTACGTCTGGGTACGCACCAGACCGAGCACCAGCAGCGCGGTCCCGGCGGTGACGAGGAAGGCGCCGACGACGTCGAGGCGGGCCCGCGAGCCCCCGCCGGTGTCGGCCGGTACGGCGGGCCGGGCGAGGAGCAGCGCCGCCGCCACCACGGGCACGTTGACCAGCATCACCGAGCGCCAGCCCGCCCAGTCGGTGAGCAGGCCGCCGGCCAGCACGCCCACCGCCCCGCCCGCCGCACCGGCCGCGCCCCACAGCCCCAGGGCGCGGGCACGGGCCGCCCCCGCCGGGTGGTTGACGGTGATCAGGACGAGCGCGACCGGCGCGAGCGCGGCCGCTCCGACGCCCTGTACGGCCCGGGCGGCGATCAGCTGCCCGGGTGTCTGGGCGAGCCCGCCGGCCAGGCTCGCGACGCCGAACACGGCGAAGCCGGCCATCAGGATCCGGCGCCGGCCGACGACGTCGGCGAGCCGGCCGCCGAGCATGAGCAGCCCGCCGAAGGTCAGGGCGTAGGCGTTGACGACCCAGGCCAGTGACTCGGCGCGGAAGCCGAGGCCGCGGCCGATGTCGGGCAGGGCGACGTTGACGACGGACACGTCCAGGGAGACCAGGAACTGCACGGTGAGCAGCACCGGCAGCAACCAGCGAGAGGTATGCATCGGGTAGTTGGCCATGACCGGAGATTAATATACGCGTACACAAACTAGCTATACGCGTACGGAAAATGCGTACGGAAACTCGCTGTACGCGTACGGAAACCGGCGAGGGACAATGCCCGGGTGACTGAGGAGAAGCGTGCGGTGGGCCGCCCCCCGCGCATCGAGAAGCGCCAGATCGTGGACGTGGCCCGGCGGATCATCCAGGCGGAAGGGGTCGGCGCGCTCTCCATGCGCCGGGTCGCCAAGGAGGTCGGCGCGACCCCGATGGCGCTCTACCACCACGTGCGCGACAAGGACGAGCTGCTGATGCTCACGCTGTCGGGCATGGCGGAGACGTTCGAGCGGCCGCCGCTTCCCGAGCATCCGCGCGACCGCGTGCTCGCCACCGCCGTCCACATGCACGCGATCCTGAGCGAGGTGGACTGGGTCGTCGACGTACTGAGCCTGGGCGATCTGACCGACAAGGGCGCGCTGTGGATGCCCGAGGAGATCATCGACTCGGCCATCGCCTGCGGGCTGTCCCCCGAGGCGGCGATCCACGCCTACCGCACGATCTGGTACGTCGTCCACGGCGCCCTCGTCTTCCGGCGCGCCGACGCCCGCCGCGCCGCCGACCCCGCCCGCAAGCCGTTCTTCCCCGCCCTCATCACCCCCGACGACGCCGGTGAACTCCCCCGGCTGTCCGCGCTGGCGGGGCGATGGGAGGAAGTGACGGGCGACTACGACGTGGCCGCGCAGCTGGCGGCGGTGGTGGACGGCCTGCTCGGCCCTACCCGCGCCCAGCAGGGCTAGTTCACCTCAGCGACGCCCACAGCTCGCTCGCCGCCGGCTCCTGTGCCACCACCCGGTTGGGGTCGGAGGGGGCCGTCACCACGGGCATGGTCACCGTCTTGAGATGGGCGGCCGAGAGGCCCTTCAGGCTCTGGCCGAGCTCCATCAGCTCGGCGAGGGAGTCGAGGCCGGTGTCCGTGGTGAGGCTGCCGGTGACCGCGTCGGCGACCTTGTACAGCTTGGTGGGGCCGGCCAGCAGGTCGGTCGAGGCGATCTGCTCCAGCAGGGCCTTCACCAGCGTCTGCTGGAGGCCTATGCGGCCGAGGTCGCTGCCGTCGCCTATGCCGTGCCGGGTGCGGGCCAGGGCGAGCGCATGGGTGCCGTCCAGATGGTGGGTGCCGGCCGCGAGGTGCAGATGGCTGTCGTCGTCGTCGATGTCCTCGTCGGTGGTGACGGTGACCCCGCCGAGCGCGTCCACGAGCTTCGCGAAGCCCGAGAAGTCGACCTCGATGTAGTGGTCCATGCGGACGTCGGTGATCGACTCGACCGTCTTGACGGCGCAGACGGGACCGCCGACCGAGTAGGCGGTGTTGAACATCGCGCCGTACGCCACCGCCGTCGAGCCGCCGTCGGACAGCGGGCAGGAGGGGCGGGTGACGAGGGTGTCGCGCGGGATGCTGACGACGGTGGCCGTCGTCCGGCCCGCGTCGATGTGCACGACCATCGCGGTGTCGGAACGGGCGCCGGAGCTGTCGCCGCCGCCGAGCGCCTGGTTCTCCTCGCCGCTGCGCGAGTCCGAGCCCAGCACCAGGATGTTCACGGCCTCGGTGGGCAGCGGGGAGGCGGACGCCGAGCCGGACGGGGACGGGGTCGTGACCGCCTTCGCGGGGCGGTTGTCGCCGAGCGCGTTGTCGATGTCGACGCTCTTGATGTTGTCGTTGAGGTGCCAGTAGGCCCAGCCCGCCGTCCCGATGCCCACCACCAGGGCGGCGGCCAGGGTGAGACCGGCGGCCTTCAGCACTCTCGACCGCCGGCCGGCCTGTCTGCCCCCGTCGCCCTGCTCCTCGTGTCGCGTCACGGACAAGAACGTAAGTCCGAATTATGAGCGGACCGTTAGGACCGCTGCCCCACCGCGGATTTCTTGTGAAAATCTCACGATCCTCAGCCCGGCGTCACCGTCAGCCCCGCGTCACCGTCAGCCCGGCGTCAAAGCCAGCCCCGCGTCACCGTCAGCCCGGCGTCAAAGTCAGCCCAGTGTCACCGTCGGCACCGGATTGCTGCCGCTCCAGTTCGCGTTGAACCCGAAGCTCACCGAACCCCCGTCCGGAACCGACCCGTTGTACGAGGCGTTCACACACGTCACGGCCGCCCCCGACTGGGTGCAGCCGGCGTTCCAGGCCTGGGTGATCTGCTGGCCGGCGCCGTACGTCCAGGTCACCTTCCAGGAGGACAGCGCGGCGCCCGAGCAGGAGATCGTCACGTTCCCGGTGAACCCGGTGTTCCACTGGCTGCCCACGCTGTACGCCGCCGTGCACACGCCGGTCGGCGGAGGCGTCGTCGTGCCGCCCAGCGCCTCCGCGATGCCGTAGTACGCCGGTTTCGGCGCGTAGTTCGCGTCGTACGGCGTCGCCGCCCCCTGTCCCGGGAAGGTGCTCTCCACCCAGGAGTCGGAGTCGGTGAAGCCCCACACGGTGAGGTTCACGCAGCGCGCCACCGCCACACAGGCCGCGGTCACCGCCTTGTAGTCGGCCTTCTGCTGGGCCAGTTCGGCGCTGTCGGACGGGAGCGTCATCCGGATGTCCAGCTCGGTGATGGCCACGTCGACGCCGAGGTCGGCGAAGCGCTGGATGTTCTGCTGGAAGGTGGACGGGACCTGACCGAGGATCAGGTGGGCCTGGAGGCCGACCCCGTCGATCGGGACTCCCCGCTCCTTCAGCGACTTGACCAGGTTGTAGAGGGCGGTCGACTTCGCGTTGACGCCTTCCACGTTGTAGTCGTTGACGTACAGCTTGGCGGCCGGGTCGGCGGCCCGCGCCCAGGTGAGGGCATTGGCGATGTAGTCCGCGCCGAGGCCGTTGTACCAGAGGGTCGAGCGGTAGGTGCCGTCCTCGTTGAAGGGCTCGTTGACGACGTCCCAGGCGGCGATCTTCCCCTGGTAGCGGCCGACCTCGGTGTTGATGTGGTTCTGGAGCAGGGTGTTCAGCTGGGCCGACGTCCAGGTGCCGTTGGTGAGCCAGCCCGGGTTCTGGCTGTGCCAGACCAGGGTGTGGCCGCGCACCTGCTGGTTGTGGGCCTGCGCGAAGGCCACGATCTGGTCGGCCTCCGCCCAGTTGAAGGAGCCCTGGGTCGGCTCCACCGAGCCCCACTTCATGGCGTTGCCGGGGGTCAGCGAGCCGAACTGCGCCCCGGCGATGTCGCCGTAGGTCCCGGTGAGCTTGGAGCCGGTGACCGCCGTGCCGACGACCTTGCCCTTGGCCGCGCCGAGCTCGCGCAGCGGGGTGTCGGCGGCGTGCGCCACTCCGCTCAGGAGGGCGCCGACGGTGGCCGCCCCGGCGAGCAGGGCGGCGAGACGTGCACGTATCGATGAACTGGAGGATCTCATTGCGGGTGCCTCCGAAAGTTTCGGTCGTGCAACCGATTGACTTCGGAGGAGTGTGGAGGCGTCCCCCACACCCGTCAATACGTCAACTTCCGGCCACGCGCGTCACTACCGGGTGGGCGGCGCCCCGGTGCTCGTCCGCACCACCAGACTCGTCGCCAGCTCCACCCGGGTCGCCGTCGGCGCCTCCTGGGACGTCGAGCGCCCCAGCTCCAGCACCAGTCGGGCCGCCGCCTCGGCCATCTCCGTGAGCGGCTGCCGTACGGTCGTCAGCGGCGGGCCCACCCAGCGTGCCACCGGCAGGTCGTCGAAGCCGACCACGCTCACGTCCTCCGGGATGCGCAGTCCCAGCTCACGGGCGGCCTCGTAGAAGCCGAGCGCCTGGAGGTCGTTGCCCGCGAAGACGGCGGTGGGCCGGTCCGGGCGGTCGAGGAGCTCGCGGCCGAGCCGGTAGCCGGTCTCGTGGTGGAAGTCGCCGGTCTTGATCAGCTGGTGGTCGACCGGCAGCCCGGCCGTCTCCAGCGCGGCACGGTAGCCGTCGATCCGGGCGCGGCTGCACATCATCTGCGGCGGCCCGCTGATCGCCCCGATCCGCCGGTGCCCCAGCTCGACCAGGTGCCGGGTCGCGGCCAGGCCGCCCTGCCAGTTGGTGGCCCCGATGGACGGCACGTCGGCGCCCGGGTCGCCGGCCGGGTCCATCACCACGAACGGGATGGACCGGCTGGTCAGCAGCGCCCGCTGGGACTCGTCGAGCCCGGACAGGACCAGCACGACACCATGCGGGCGGCGGGCCGCGACCTGGTCGGCCCAGGTCCGGCCGGGCGTGAGCCGTCCGGCGCTCTCGCTCAGCACCACACTCAGCCCGGCGTCCCGCGCCACGTTCTCCACGCCCCGGATGACCTCCATCGCCCAGGCGCTCTCCAGCTCGTGGAAGACCAGGTCGATCAGAGGGGAGCGGGTCGCCTCGGCGCGGCGGCGGCGGTAACCGTGGGCGCGCAGCAGTTCCTCGACGCGGGTGCGGGTCGCGGGGGCGACATCGGCGCGGCCGTTGAGGACCTTCGAAACAGTCGGTGCCGATACGCCTGCCTCGCGGGCGATCTCCGCGAGCGTCGCGGTCTGCGTCGGCCGCGCTTCTGTCCGCGTTTCCGCGGGCTCCGGGGGTGTCATGGCGGCGATCGTATCGCCACGCGACCTCTTGACGAACCTATTGCGACGCCATAGGTTCCCGGAACATTCGAAGTACAGCTCGAAACATTCGTACCACTTGCTCTCCGCACCGACTGTCCACCTGGTGGCTCACCGACCTCTGACAGGAGTTTCATGACCACCGCCCCCTGGCGTGACCCCGCCCTGCCCGCCGCCGCCCGTGTCGACGACCTCCTCTCCCGGATGACCCTGGAGGAGAAGACCGCCCAGCTGTACGGCGTGTGGGTCGGCGCCGCGACGGACGGCGACGGAGTCGCCCCGCACCAGCACGACATGACCGCCGACTACGACTGGAACGAGCTGATCACCCGGGGGCTCGGCCAGCTGACCCGGTCCTTCGGCACCGCACCCGTGGACCCCGCGCTCGGCGCCCGCGCCCTGGCCCTGGCCCAGCGGCGGATCGCCGCGGCCGGCCGCTTCGGCATCCCGGCGGTCGCCCACGAGGAGTGCCTGGCCGGCTTCACCGCCTGGCGGGCCACCGCCTACCCGGTCCCGCTGGCCTGGGGCGCCGCCTTCGACCCGCCACTGGTGGAGGAGATGGGCCGGGCGATCGGCCGCGACCTGCGCGCGGTCGGCGTCCACCAGGGCCTGGCCCCCGTCCTGGACGTCGTCCGCGACCCGCGCTGGGGACGGGTCGAGGAGACGATCGGCGAGGACCCGTACCTGGTCGGCACGGTCGGCACCGCCTATGTCCGCGGGCTCGAGTCCGCCGGGATCGTCGCCACGCTCAAGCACTTCGCCGGGTACGCCTCCTCGGCGGGCGCCCGCAACCTGGCCCCGGTGCGGGCGGGCACCCGGGAGTTCGCCGATGTGACCCTGCCCCCCTTCGAGATGGCGCTGCGCGAGGGCGGCGCCCGCTCGGTGATGGCCGCCTACACGGAACGCGACGGCGTCCCGGCCTCCGCCGACCCCGAGCTGCTGACCCGCCTCCTGCGGGAGGAGTGGGGCTTCACCGGCACGGTCGTCGCCGACTACTTCGGCATCGGCTTCCTCCAGACCCTGCACCGGGTCGCCGGTACCCCCGCGGAGGCGGCCCACCTCGCCCTGGCGGCCGGCATCGATGTCGAGCTGCCCACCGTGAAGTACTACGGCGAGGCACTGATCGCGGCCGTGCGCGCCGGCGAGCTCCCCGAGGAGCTGGTCGACCGGGCCGCCCACCGCGTCCTGCTCCAGAAGTGCGAACTGGGCCTGCTGGACGAGGACTGGCAGCCGCCGAGCCCCGAGTCGGTCGACCTCGACCCGGCGGCGAACCGCGCCCTGGCCCGCCGGCTGGCGGAGGAGTCGGTGGTCCTGCTGGACAACCCCGACGGCCTGCTGCCCCTCGCCCCCGACACCCGCGTCGCCGTGGTCGGCCCGCGGGCTGCCGACGCGCTGGCGATGCTGGGCTGCTACTCCTTCCCGTCCCATGTCCTCACCCATCACCCCGAGGTGGACCTGGGCATCGAGATCCCCACCGTGCTGGAGTCCCTGCGGGGCGAACTCCCCGACGCGAAGGTCACGTTCACGGAAGGGTGCGGGGTCTCGGACCCGGACCCGTCCGGCTTCACCGAGGCCATCGCCCGCACCTCGGAGGCGGACGTCTGCGTGGCCGTCCTGGGCGACCGGGCGGGCCTGTTCGGCCGTGGCACCTCGGGCGAGGGCTGCGACGTGGCCGATCTGAGCCTGCCCGGCGTCCAGGGCGAACTGCTGGACGCGCTGGTCGCGACGGGCGTCCCGGTCGTCCTCGTCCTGCTCACCGGCCGCCCGTACGCGCTCGGCCGCTGGCACGGGCGGCTGGGGGCGGTCGTCCAGGCGTTCTTCCCGGGCGAGGAGGGCGGCCCGGCGGTGGCGGGCGTGCTGTCGGGCCGGGTGAACCCCTCGGGCCGCCTCCCGGTGAGCGTGCCGCGCGTGCCGGGCGGCCAGCCCTGGACCTACCTCCAGCCGCCGCTGGGCCTGGCGGGCGAGGTCAGCAACCTGGACCCGACCCCGTTGTACCCGTTCGGCCACGGGCGCTCGTACACGGAGTTCGCGTGGGAGGACTTCTCCGGCCCGGACGCGGAGATCGGCACGGACGGCTCGTACGACCTGTCCGTCACGGTCCGCAACACCGGTGGGCGGGACGGCGCGGAGGTCGTGCAGCTGTATCTGCACGACCCGGTGGCGAGCGTGACCCGTCCCGACGTACGGCTGATCGGTTATCAGCGGCTGGAGCTGGCGGCGGGCGGGTCGGCACGGGTGACCTTCCGCTTCCACGCCGACCTGTCGGCGTTCACCGACCGCGCGGGGCGCCGGGTGGTCGAACCCGGGGATCTGGAGCTGCGGTTGGGGGCGTCCAGCGGACAGGCGCGGGAGGTGGCCCGGGTACGGCTCGCCGGGCCGGTGCGCGAGGTGGGGGCGGAGCGGCGGCTGCGGTGCGAGGCGGACGTCCTGCGAAATTGACGTGTCCACTGGCGGTGTCCGTCTGTGACACTGACGCGGTGAACTCCCCCGAGCACGCCGGGTACGTGGAGCGCGAGGCCCGTCAGTGGCTGCTCGGCGGGCTGATGCTGGCCCTCTCCTGGCTCCCGCCGGTCGGCTTCGGGGCGGGGCTGCTCGTCCTCTTCGTGCTCTGGAGGGACTCGCCCGCCCTGACGCTCCTGATCCTCTTCGTCGGCATCGTCACGAGGGGCGTGCCGGGGGCGCCGGGGCCCCTCCCCGGCCGCGCCGTACGCCCCGCGGACGAACCGGAGCTGGCCGCGTTGGTCCAGGACGTCGCCGAACGGCTCGGCTTCCGCCGGCCACTGCTCGTGCGGATCGTGCCGGGCGTCCGGGCGTCGCTGGGCCGCGCCCGGGTCTCCGGGGTGCGCACCCACGTCCTTCTCCTGGGCCTGCCCCTGCTGCGCACCCTGACCGAGGCCCAGCTGGCGTCGGTGATCGCCCACGAACTCGCCCATGAGCAGCAGGTGTCCAGCCCGCGCGCCACCCTGCTGCGCTACTCCCGAGCCCAGGCGGCGGAGCGTCTGGACGGCCACTTCCGCCCCCTGGCGCCCCTCGCGGGCGCCCTGCTGCGCGCCTCCCAGCCCGTGCTGTGGCGCGCGGAGACGGCCGCCGACGCCGACGCGGCCAGGATCGCCGGCACCGCGGCGACGGCCGAGGCGCTGCGCCGGACGGCCCTCGTCGGATCGGTGTTCGAGGGCCTCGGCGAGACCTGGCTGTCCCAGCTGGCCGAGGAGGAGTCCTGTCCCAAGGACTTCTACGACGCCCTCGACGCCGCCCTCACCGACCCGCACGTGGCCCGCCGCGCGGCCCGCGCCGTCGCCGAGGACGACGCCCTCGACCCGTACGCCACGGCCGACCACCCGCCCCTGGAGCAGCGGCTGGCCGCGCTGCCCACCCACCCCGGGACGCCCTACGGCGCCGCGCCGCTCGTTCTGCGTACGGCGGCGACGGTGGAGGCGTGGTGCCTCCGCCAGGTCACCGGGCACGAGGACGACGAGACGGCCGCCGACAGCACCCCCGTGCGCCTCCTCGGCATGGAAGCGAACCGACGCCGGCAGCTGGAGGACGACACGGGCCCCCTCCTGTTGTGCCTCGCCACCCGCCGGGAGGCCCCGGAGGAGGCGGTGTCGGTCGCCCTGGACGCGGTCGCCGACGGTACCTGGCCCCGGCTGGCCCGCCGGCTCGAACCGTCCCTGCGACGGGCGCCCGCCGCCCTGCGCGACCGGCTCGCGCGGAACGTCCTCACGGCCGCCGTGAGCCGGACGCTCGTCGGGCCGCTGCGCGCGGCCGACTGGACACCCGCGGGCCCCTGGCTCGACACCGTCCTCACCTCGCCCGACGACGGCGATGTCGTCGTCGACGTCCATCAGTTGGTGGGCGAGGCGCTGGACAGCGGGGACCCGGGGCCGCTGCGCGCGCTGCCGACGTCCGCGGGGCCGAGGGAGAGGACCGTATGAACCGCCCCGGCCCCGCCCTGCGCACCGGCCTCCTCGGCCTGGCCGTCGTCCTCACCGGGTACGCCCTGCTCGCCGCCTGGGTGTGCCGGCACGCCGAGCGCTACGCGGACGCCCGCGACCGGGCCACCGCGCGGACGGTCGGCGTGGTCGTCGCGGACGGCATCGGCGACGACCGGGACATCCGCGTGCGCTGGACGGACGACCAGGGCCGGTCGCACCTCCAGCGGTTCGCCGTCCACGACACCGACCGCTACACCGAGGGCGAGGACTTCCCCGTCGCCTACGACCCCGCCACCGCCGAGGGCTTCCCGGCCGACCCGGACGAGACGGCGCGGGAGGACGACCTCCTCGCCCCCGTCTTCCTGGGCGCGGCGGTCGCCCTCCCCCTGGCCGGGATCTGGCTCTGGCGCGGCCTGCGCTTCCGCCTCACGGCCCGCCGCCGGGGCCGCCCGATGACGGCCCGGGTCCGCTTGGGCAGCCGCCGCCCGGCGATCCGGCCGAGCCGGACGGCGAGCTGGCTCCGGCTCACCTCCCCCGAGGGCACGGACCACTGGCAGCGGGTCATGTGGCACCCGGCCCTGGACGGCGTACCCGCCGGGGCCCCGGTGACCGTCCACGGCTCGCCCGGCCGCCCGACGGTGGTCGCCCTCCCCGACGGAACCCGCCTGGTCCCTCTCGGAAGGCTGCGCGACCGCCGTCCGCCGAGCATGTTCTTCGCCGACCAGGAGGCCGTCCGCGCGGATCTGCGGGACGCGTTCGTCCTCCCCGCCGACACCGTCGTACGCCCCACCGGGCCCTTGCGGCGAGGCGCCGTGACGGCCGCGTCGAGCACCGCCCTCGGTGTCGTCGCGGGCTTCGTCCTGACCGACGGGAGCCTGGTCCGGACGGTGACCTTCGCCCTGTGCGCGGGAACACTGGCGACGTCGGCGTGGGCACTGTCGGCTCCGCAGCCGTAGCGGGCGACGAGCAGGGCGAGCCCACCTCACGGTGCTCGTCCCACCCCGTTCGCCTCACACCGTTCGTTCCTCCCCCGTCGCGAAGTACCGGTCCACGTACTCCGCCGGCGGCAGCGTGCTCCCGCGCATGAGGGAGAACACCTCGGCGCCGTCGCCGGGCGTCCCGAACAGCGTGAAGGCCTGGGCGAGCCGCGCGTACTCGACGCCGTCAAGGTCCTCGCAGTACTCGGCGGCCTCGGCCTCCGCCCGCTCGATCGCCTCGTCCGCCGACCGGGCCGTCCACAGGGTGATGCGCTCCTCGTAGACGCCCAGGGGGCCGTGCCGGAAGACGCACCGGACGCCGTACCAGGACGGTTCGTCGGTCGGTTCGTCGGTCAGTTCGTGGGTCGGTTCGCCCGGGGTGGGGCCTGCGCACCCGCGCCTTACGGACGGGCTTGGACCGCTCACGTCGGGTCCGGCACCGGCTCGAACCGCCACCGGTGCGCGGCCCGGCTCACCAACTCCCCGCCGGGATCGGGAAGTTCGGGGAGGACGGCGTCGTAGTCGGCGTCCCACCAGGTGATGACCAATACCCGGTCCTGCGGGGCGCGGAAGGTCTCCCGGCGCATGGGCCCGGGCGTGAGCTCCTGCGCCCGCGCCCAGGCCAGCAGTTCCTCGCCCCGGCCGGTGACCGCCCGGGCCTCCCACATCAGCGCGACCGTCATGAGTAGAGGTTGCCCTTGGCGACCTCGTGGACATGGTCGTGGGAGTGGCCCGGCACATGCGGGTCGGTCACCGGCAGCGAGGAGTCCGCCGACAGGTCCCAGTCGGACGCGGCGCGTCCCCGGGCCACCATCTCCGCGCCCAGGGCCGCCACCATCGCGCCGTTGTCCGTGCAGAGCTTGGGCCGCGGGACGCGCAGCCGGATGCCGGCGGCCTCGCAGCGCTCCTTGGCGAGGGCCCGCAGCCGGGTGTTCGCGGCCACGCCGCCGCCGATCATCAGGTGGTCGACGCCCTCGTCCCTGCACGCCCGTACGGCCTTGCGGGTCAGGACGTCCACGACCGCCTCCTGGAAGGAGGCCGCCACGTCACGGACCGGGACCTCCTCGCCCGCCGCCCGCTTCGCCTCGATCCAGCGGGCGACCGCCGTCTTCAGCCCGGAGAAGGAGAAGTCGTACACCGGGTCGCGCGGGCCGGTCAGGCCGCGCGGGAACGCGATCGCCGAGGGGTCGCCCTCGCGTGCGTAACGGTCGATGACCGGGCCGCCCGGGAAGCCCAGGTTCAGCACCCGGGCGATCTTGTCGAAGGCCTCGCCCGCCGCGTCGTCGATGGTCGCGCCCATCGGACGGACGTCGGAGGTGATGTCGCTGGACAGCAGCAGGGACGAGTGGCCGCCGGACACCAGCAGGGCCATCGTCGGCTCGGGCAGCGCGCCGTGCTCCAGCTGGTCCACGCAGATGTGGGAGGCGAGGTGGTTCACGCCGTAGAGGGGCTTGCCGAGGGCGTAGGCGTACGCCTTCGCCGCCGAGACGCCGACCAGCAGGGCACCGGCGAGACCGGGACCGGCCGTGACCGCTATGCCGTCGAGGTCCTTCGGGCTCACCCCCGCTTCCTTCAGTGCCCGCTCGATGGTCGGGACCATCGCCTCGAGGTGGGCCCGGGACGCCACCTCCGGCACGACCCCGCCGAAACGGGCGTGCTCGTCGACGCTGGAGGCGATCGCGTCCGCCAGCAGGGTCGTGCCGCGCACGACGCCGACGCCGGTCTCGTCGCAGGAGGTCTCGATCCCCAGAACCAGGGGTTCGTCAGCCATTGTTCTCGGTTTCCTGTGTCCCTTGTACCGGTGTCGGTACGGATGTCGATGGATCGGTCAGCCGCATCACCAGGGCGTCCACGTTCCCCGGCTGGTAGTAGCCGCGGCGGAAGCCGATGGCCTCGAAGCCGAAGCGTTCGTAGAGCTTCTGGGCGCGCACGTTGTCGATCCGGCACTCCAGCATGACCTCGGCGCACTCGAAGGCGGTCGCCGCGCGCAGCAGCTCCGTCAGCAGGCGGCCGCCGAGCCCGGTGCCCCAGTGGCCCCGGGCGACGGCGATGGTCTGGACGTCGGCGACCGCGGCGAAGCCGCTGTCGGACCCCGTGCCGGCCGCGGCCAGGCCCGCGTACCCGACGATCCGTTCGCCGTCGGCCGTGGTCTCCACCGCGACGAGATAGCGCCGGGTCGCGTCGGGGCCACGGGCATGGGCCAGGTCTGACCAGAACATGCCCCGGGACCAGGCGTCCTCGGGGAAGAGGTCCTTCTCGAGCTCCAGCACGGGCTCGATGTCCCACCAGCGCATCTCACGCAGCACGGGCCGGCCGGTCGGGTTGGCGGCTTCGGTCACTTGGGGGTGACCACCTTGTAGTTCTTCGGCACCTGGGCGTCCGGCCGGCGCAGGTACAGCGGGCGCGGGGCCGGCAGCTCCTCGCCCCGGGCGAGCCGCTCGGCGGCGAGCGAGGCGAGGGCGGCGGCGGAGACGTGCTCGGGCTCGTGCGCTTCGGGGAAGGTGTCCGGGTACAGCAGCGCACCCGCGCCGACGGAAGGCAGTCCGGCCACCTCGTCGGCGATGTCGGCGGGCCGGTCCACCGCGGGACCCGAGATCCGGGTCCGGGAGTCGGTGTACCGCGCCCAGTAGACCTCCTTGCGGCGGGCGTCGGTCGCCACGACGAAGGGGCCTTCGAGGTCGGACGCGTAGGCGAGGCCGTCGAGCGTGCACAGACCGTGCACCGGGACGCCGAGCGCGAGCCCGAAGGTGTCGGCGGTCATCAGGCCGACTCTCAGCCCCGTGTACGGGCCGGGGCCGACGCCGACGACGATCCCGGTGACGGCGTCGAGACTGCGCCCGGCCCCGGCGAGCAGCCGGTCGACGGCCGGCAGCAGCAGCTCGCCGTGCCGGCGCGCGTCCACCTGACTCGAGGAGGCGATGACGTCCGTGCCGTCGTGCAGCGCGACGGTGACGGCGGGGGTGGCGGTATCCAGAGCGAGCAAGAGCACGCAAACAGCCTACGGCTCCCGTGCCCCGGACATGGCCGCGCCGGTCGGAGGCGTGAGGACTGCTAGCGTCACCACGAAACGTGACGTACGGGACAGACTGGGTGGTCGTCGATGCCAAGCAACAGCGCGACTTTCGTGGCCGGGCTCACCTCGGCGGCCCTGGCGACGGTCGCGTTCCTCACCTTCCAGGCGTCGGCGAGCGCGCCCGCCGACCTGGCCCGGCCGCAGCGCAGCGGCGCCCCCGCGAAGGTGGCGAAGGCGCCCCGGGACAAGGACCACCCCGCCGCGCTGCCGGCCGGCTCCGGCTTCGGCGCGCGGGTCGTGTACTCGCTGGACGACGACCGGGTGTGGCTGGTCAGGGCGGACGGCGGGGTCAAGCGCACGTTCAAGGTCGCCCCCGGCAGTGTGGACCCACTCCCGGGCAACTACGCCGTCACCTCCCGCGCGGCTGCCATCACCGGCACCGACGGCACCCCCATCGAGCACGTCGTGCGCTTCACCACCGCGAACGACGTGACGATCGGCTTCAGCGCGGCGCTGGACGGCTCGCTGCCCGAGCCCGACCCGACGGTGAAGACGGGCGGCATCCGGCAGACCGTCGCGGACGGCGACGCGATGTGGGACTTCGCGACGATCGGACAGGCCGTCGTCGTGGTCCCGTAGGCGTGGCTCGGGCCCGGGGTGCCACCCCTGAGTATCTCGTGAACGTTCCGACGAGACGTCGGCAAAATGTTGCGTCGGGCGTCTTGTGCGTGGTCACATGGTATCAACTTCGTAGTTAGGTCTACCTAACTACGCCCGCCCCCGAAACTCAGGAGGCGTCCATGTCGGTCACCGAGCCCAAGGCGCAGCCGTCGCGGCCGTTCACGCTCGCCGGTGTGTCCATGCGCGATCTGCTGGCCTCGTGCGCGGCCGCAGAAGCCGTCTCGACTCCTCCGCGGCTGCCCGACCCGGCACTCACCGAGCAGCCGGTGGAGCGTCCCAAGGCGGCCTGACGGCCCCACCGGTGACCGGCCGCAAACACCCGTCCGGCCGACCGCACGCCGATCAGGCCGACAGCACGCCGAGGTCCACCGAGGCCCAGCGCTCTCCGAGCCCCGTCACCGTCACATGCCGCACCTCGTCCGTGGTGTCGCCGACAGCGCGGTGGATGAGGACCTGGAGCCGGTCGTCGGTCAGCTCCTCGACCTTGCCCTCGCCCCACTCCACGACGATCACCGACGCGGGCAGCGACACGTCGAGGTCGAGGTCCTCCATCTCGTCGAGCCCGCCGCCCAGGCGGTACGCGTCGACGTGGACGAGCGGCGGACCGTCCCCGAGGGAGGGGTGCACGCGGGCGATCACGAACGTCGGGGAGGTGACGGCACCCCGGACCCCGAGCCCCGCGCCGAGCCCGCGGGTGAGCGTCGTCTTGCCCGCGCCGAGTTCCCCGCTGAGCATCACGAGATCGCCCGCGCGCAACAGCTTGGCGAGCCGGCGGCCCAGCTCACCCATCTGCTCGGGGGAGTTGACGACGATCTCGACGCGGTTTCCGAGAGGTCCGGGCTCAGCCGGGCTGTGCGCTGCTGCTGGTGCTTCCATAGCCGTTCACGGTAGCCCCTGCGGGCACGGCACCCGCGCGGGTGAGCAGGTCGGCGAGGCGGTCGGTGACCACTTCCGGGTGTTCCAGCATCACGAGGTGCCCGGCGTCGGGCACGAGGACCAGCTCGGCTTCCGGCAGCAGGTCGGCGATCGCCTCGCTGTGCTCGCTCGGCGTGACCAGGTCCCCGATCCCGGCGAGCACCAGCACCGGCATGTCGGTGAAACAGGCCAGCGCCTCGGTCTTGTCGTGATCCGTGAACGCCGGGTAGAACTCGGCGACCACGTCGATCGGCGTGCCCTCGATCATCCGCTCGGCGAACCGCGCCACCGCCGGATCCACGTCCCGTGACGCGAACGAGTACCGCTTGATGATCCCGGCGAAGAGATCGGCGGTGGCCCGTCGCCCCTTCTCCACCAGGGCCGCCTGCTGTCCCAGTGCCTTCAGCACCCCCGGCAGCACCCGCCGCACCGCGTTCACGCCAGCGACCGGCAGCCCGAAGTTGACCTCGCCGAGCCGCCCCGACGACGTACCGACGAAGGCGGTGGCGACGACCCGCTCGGCGATCAGCTCGGGGTACAGCGCGGCCAGGGCCATCACCGTCATCCCACCCATGGAATGCCCGACGAGCACGATCGGCCCCTCCGGCACGGCCGCGTCGATCACGGCCCTCAGGTCGCGCCCCAGCTGATCGATGGTGACCGGCTCGCCGTCCCGTATCTGGGCGTTGCCGCGCCCGGACCGGCCATGACTGCGCTGGTCCCAGTGCACGGTCCGTACGACACCCCGCAGGGCCGCCCGCTGGAAGTGCCAGGAGTCCTGGTTGAGGCAGTAGCCGTGGCTGAAGACCACGGTGACGGGGAGCGGGGCCTTGCGTCCGAAGAGCCTGCGCCGCCGGTTCGGCGGCCCGCCCTGCGGCTCGACGTCGTCGACCTCGTAGTACAGCTCGGTGCCGTCGTCGGCGAACGCCTTGCCGGGGGTGCCGCGCAGCCCGCCGTACGGCCCCGTCGAGTCGAGGGCGAGCCGGGCCTTCGCCCGCATGCCGCGCCCGACGGTCATCCGCTCCAGGGCGACACCCGCCGCGGCGCCCGCGGCGATCACGCCTATCGCGGCGCCGGCGATGCCGGTCGCCCGGCGCCACCCCCCGCCCGCCCCCGTGGCGGAGGCGGCAACGACCGCCGAGGCGGCACTCGCCACCGCCTCCGCGCTGCTCTCGCTCACGTACCGCTCCTCTTTGGCCGATGCCCGTGTACTGACTGCGGGTTACCCGTCTTGGTCACTCATTCACATAGACGCGAGGAACCCGCGATCCGATGCGCGTGACGATCTCGTACCCGATGGTTCCGGCCGCCTGGGCCCAGTCCTGCGCCGTGGGCTCCCCTCGGTCGCCGGGTCCGAAGAGGACCGCCTCCGCGCCGGGGCCGGGCTCGTCGCCGCCGAGGTCGACGACGAACTGGTCCATGGCGATCCGGCCGGCCGCCGTCCGCCACTTGCCGGCGACCAGCACCGGTCCGCTCCCGGAGGCGTGCCGGGGGACGCCGTCCGCATAGCCGAGGGGGACCAGCCCCAGGGTGGTCTCGCCCGGGGTGACGTAGTGATGGCCGTAGCTCACCCCGTGGCCGCCCGGGACGTGCTTCACCAGGGCCAGCGAGGCTGCGAGGGTCATCACCGGGCGCAGCCCGAAGTCGGCGGCGGAGCCCAGCTCGGGGCTGGGCGAGAGGCCGTACATCGCGATGCCCGGGCGGACCAGGTCGAAGTGGGTCTCCGGGAGCGTGAGCGTGGCCGGGGAGTTGGCGATGTGCCGCACCTCGGGCCGCACGCCCTGCCGCTCGGCGTACGCCACCATCTCGTGGAAGCGGTCGAGCTGGGGCGCGATGGAGGGATGCCCGGGCTCGTCGGCGCAGGCGAAGTGCGACCACAGCCCGGTGATCCGGAGCAGCCCCTCGCCCTCGGCCCGCAGGGCCTCGCCCACCAGCTCGGGCCAGTCGGCGGGCTGGCAGCCGTTGCGCCCGAGCCCGGTGTCGGCCTTGAGCTGCACGCGGGCGGCCCGCCCGGCGGCCCGTGCCCCCTCGACGACCTCCCGCAGGGCCCAGAGCCCGCTCACCGACACATCGATGTCGGCCTCGACCGCCTCCCGCCAGGGCCCGCCAGGCGTCCACAGCCAGCACATGATCCTGACGTCCGCCGGCAGCCCGCCGTCCGCGCGCAGCGCCAGCGCCTCCTCGGGCGTGGCGGTGCCCACCCAGCCGGCGCCGGCCGCGACCGCGGCGCGGGCGCAGGGGACGGCCCCGTGCCCGTACCCGTCGGCCTTCACCACGGCCATGAACTCCGCGCCCGGCGCCTTGGCGCGCAACGTACGCACGTTGGCCCGCAGCGCGGCCAGGTCGATCTCGGCACGGGCGCGCGGCGGGGTGGCGGGCGGCTTGGCAGTCTCACTCATCGCGCCCAGTGTCTCAGAGGGCCTGGACAGCCCCCTAGGTACCGGGCCGGTGCCCCCACACGTAGACCCGGTCGCCCTTCTTCAGCACACCCCACAGCCGACGCGCGTCACCGACCGTGAGATTGACGCAGCCCATGGAGCCGATGGTGGTGTGGATGCTGCCGTAGACGGCGTGGAAGGCCTGGCCGCCGTCGAAGAACTGCGCATAGGGCATGGGGGCGTTGTAGAGCGTGGAGACATGGTTCTTGTGCCGCCAGTAAATGGTGTGCCACCCCTTGCGGGTCGGGTGCACGACCCGCCCGCTGCGCATCGACACGGGTCCGAAGACGACCTTCGTCCCCTTCTGCACCCAGGTCAGCTGCCGGTCGAGATCGACGCAGGCGACCCGGTGGGTCCGCACCGGACACTTCTTCCGGGCGTTGGGATTCTTCTTCGCGGCGATGAGCTGCATCCGCGCCCAGGTGACGGGCCCGGCGAACCCGATCGCGGGCTCGATCTTCTGCTGCCGCTGGAACGCCCGGATCGCCTTGCAGTCGGCGGCGGACTGCTTCCCGTCCACCGTCAGCTTCAGCCACCGCTCGACCGCCCGCTGATACGGCCCGGCCAGCTTGGTGCAGCCCACCCGGGTCATCACCTCGTCCAGCGGCACGTACTCGACGAGCGCGTAGGTCCCCTCCACCGCGTCCCGCGGCTCGACGGCGTCCTCGGCGCCGGTGGGCGTGTACACCCGCGGCGCGAGCACCTGGTCGGGCGTGTCGATCTCCCAGGACGGGGGCGACGGAGGAGGAGCGGCGCGAGCAGGGGTCCCCAGGGGAAGCAGAGCGACGCCGGCAAGCAGCAGGGCCACGGTTCGTGTGCTGAACATCCGATCAGACAAGCGCGCAACCTATGGCACGCAGCGCTGCCGCGCGGCGCCTTCACCCTTTCAGCGGAGGTGGGATTCCCAGCCCGTCCGGCGTTTGAGGACGAGGTCCGTTCAGGGCCGAAAGGGGGGTGGGGACGCAGCCCCCCAGGGAGGGGAAGGGAAGGGGCGGCGGGGGCGAGAAACCCCTGCCCCCTACCGCCGCACATCCCGCCAGGCCCCCGCAACCGCCGCAGCCACATCATGCGCCCCCACCGGCGCCCCGTCCGCGGCGAACCGCCCTGCCAGCCCATGCAGATAAGCCCCCACACTCCCCGCGTCCAACGCACTCAGCCCCGCCGCCAGCAACGACCCCGCAAGCCCGGACAGCACATCCCCGCTCCCGGCCGTGGCCAGCCACGCCGTCCCCGTCGCGTTCACCCGCACCACCCCCGCACCACCCGCGTCCGCGACCAACGTCGTCGACCCCTTCAGCAGCACGGTCGCCCGGTAGCGGGCCGCCAGCTCCCGCGCGGAGCGCAGCCGGGCCCCCTCCACCTCCTCCCGCGCCACCCCCAACAGCGCGGCCGCCTCCCCCGCGTGCGGCGTCATCAGCGTCGGCGCGGTCCGCCCCCGCACCGCGTCGGCGTCCGCGAGCCGCAGCCCGTCGGCGTCGATCAGCACCGGCACCTCGGCGGCCAGCACCTCCGCCACCGTCTGCGCGTCTTCCCCGGCGCCCGGCCCGACGACCCACGCCTGCACCCGCCCGGCCTGCCGGGGCCCCTGGTCGGACACGAGCGTCTCGGGGAACCGCGCGACGACCGCGTCCCCGGCCGGCCCCACGTACCGCACGGCCCCCGCCCCGCCCCGCAGCGCCCCCGCGACGGCCAGCACGGCGGCCCCCGGATACCGGGCGGACCCGGCGGCGATCCCGACGACACCCCTCCGGTACTTGTCGCTCTCTCCGCCCGGCACGGGCAGCAGGGCGGCCACGTCCGCGTGCTGGAGGGCCGCCAGCTCGGGCTCGGCGGGCAGCTCGCCCCCGAGCCCGATGTCGACGAGCCGCACCGACCCGGCGTACTCCCGCGCCGGATCGACGAGCAGCCCCGGCTTGTGCGTACCGAAGGTGACGGTGAGGTCGGCGCGGATCGCGCTCCCGTGCACCTCACCGGTGTCGGCGTCGACACCGCTGGGCAGATCGACGGCGACGACGGCGGCCCGGGCCTCGGCGACGATCGCGGCCAGCGAGGCCGCGTCCGGCCGCAGCCCGCCCTTCCCGCCGATCCCGACGATGCCGTCGAGCACGAGGTCGGCCCGCCGGACGACGGCTTCGGCGCCGGCCGGCGCGACCGTGTGCCCGCCCGCCCGCCGCAGGGCCGCCAGCCCTCCGGCGTGGGTCCGCTCGGGCGCGAGCAGCACCGCGGTCACCCCCGCCCCGCGCCGGGCGAGCCGGGCGCCGGCGTACAGGGCGTCACCCCCGTTGTCGCCGCTGCCGACCAGCAGCACGACCCGCCGCCCGTACACCCGCCCCAGCAGGTCGGCGCAGGCGGCGGCGAGCCCGGCGGCGGCCCGCTGCATGAGGGCCCCTTCCGGAACCCGGGCCATCAGCTCCCGCTCGGCACGACGGACGGTCTCAACGCGGTAGGCAGTACGCATACGGTCGAGTCTCCCCCGGACTCCCCCGCCACCGCACGCCGTCAGCCCGCCCCGCGGCTCACCCCGCGGCTCACCCTGCCGCTCATCCTTCGGCCACCACCACCGCCGAGGCGACCCCCGCGTCGTGACTCAACGACACATGCCAGCTCTGCACCCCCAGTTCGGCCGCCCGCGCCGCGACACTCCCCTGCACCCGCAGCCGAGGCCGCCCGCTCTCCTCGACGTACACCTCCGCGTCCGTCCACAGCAGCCCGGGCGGCGCCCCCAGCGCCTTGGCGAGAGCCTCCTTCGCGGCGAACCGGGCCGCCAGCGAGGCGGCACCCCGCCGCTCCCCGCTCGGCAGCAACAGCTCGCTCTCCAGGAAGAGCCGCTGGGCCAGCCCGGGCGTCCGTTCCATGGACGCCGCGAACCGCTCGATCTCGGCCACGTCGATACCGACCCCGATGATGCTCATGCCGAGCACCCTACGGCCGGACTGTCACAGCCTGCTGCTAGCCTGCGGCGACTTGATCAAGCCGGATCACACCGGATGACGCCGCATCACATCGGACGGGCATCCGGTCACTTCGGTGAGGAACCCGCCGCGCGCCCTGGGGGGCCAGCCCGCGCGCCGCGGACAGCTACGCCAGGGGGCGGAGGAATGACCAGCACCACCAACGGCATGGCCGGCGGCGGACCCACGAACACCTGGGGACCGACCTTCGACCCGTACGACAACACACCCGAGCTGATCCCGATGCGCACCGCCGCGCAGGCCGGGCACTGGCCGACCGTGCGGGCCTACTTCGCGGGCCTCGACTCGGTCGACAAGCTCTCCTCCGCCTCCAGTCTCCTCGCCGACATCCCCGGCGTGGAGAACTTCCTGGAGCGGGCGGCCGCGGAATCGCCCGGCGACCCGCTGCCGCGCACGCTGCTCGCCGAGCGGTACGTCTACATCGGCTGGGACATCCGCAGCGGCGCCCGCGCCCAGGACGTCTCGCGGGACCAGTTCACCCAGTTCCACGACTGGCTGCGCAGGGCCGAGCAGCTGCTGATCGAGATCTGCGCCGAGCACCCCTCGTACGCCCCCGCCTGGACCGCCCGGCTGATGACCGCGCGCGGTCTCCAGCTGGGGCAGGCCGAGGCGCGCCGCCGCTACGACCGTCTCTCCGCCCACCATCCGCACCACTACCGCGCGCAGGTCCAGCTGCTCCAGCAGCTGTGCCCGAAGTGGAGCGGCTCCTGGGAGGCGGCGCACGGCTTCGCCCGCGAATGCGCGACCGCGGCCCCCGACGGCTCGAACTCCGGCGCCCTGGTCGCCCTCGCGCACATCGAGCGCTGGCTGGACCTGGACAGCGGCGAGGACGCGGCCTACATGCGGGGCCTGCCGGTCCGCGACGACCTGCGCAACGCCGCCCAGGTCTCCGTGCTGCACCCGGCCCACCGGCCCGACTGGAACTCGATCGGCGCGCACAACGCGTTCGCGTTCGCCTTCTCGCTCGGCAACCACTGGGAGTACGCGGCCCCGCACTTCGCCTTCCTCGGCGACCGCGCGTCCGAGTCCCCGTGGCACTACGTGCCCGACAAGAAGTCCTCGTTCCTCAAGTCCCGCAAGGCCGCGCTGGAATCCCGAGGAGGCGGCAACCGATGACCACCGACCTGCACGAGCACGACGACCGGGCCGACCTCGCCGCGCTCGCCGGCCTCGTCTCGCACACCACCACGCAGCACATCCCCACCCTGTACGCCCCCGCCTCCGGCAACGAGATCACCGCCGGTCTCTTCTTCCGGGTGGGCCGCGCCGACGAGACCCTGGCCACCGCCGGCCTCACCCACCTCGTCGAACACCTCGCCCTGCACCGCCTCGGCCTGTCCGACCTGCACTACAACGGCGCGACGGCGAACGCGTACACCCTCTTCCACGTCACCGGCAGCGAGGACGAGGTCGTCAAGTACCTCAACAGCGTGTGCGCGGGGCTGCGGGACCTGCCGATGGAGCGGCTGGAGACCGAGAAGGAGATCCTGCGCACGGAGGCGGCCGGCCGCGCCGGCGGCCCCCAGCACCAGATGCCGCTGTGGCGGTACGGCGCCCAGGGCTACGGCCTGTCCAGCTACAACGAGCTCGGCACCTGGAGCCTGACCCCGGACCAGGTGCGCCACTGGGCCGAGACCCGCTTCACCAGGGACAACGCGGTGCTGTGGATCACCAGCGACCAGGTCCCCGACGGCTTGGACCTCACTCTCCCCCAGGGCACCCGCTTCCCCGCCCCGGCCGCGACCAGCGCACTGCCCACCACCCCCGCGTTCATCAGCGGCGACGACGGCCATGTCGTCCTCACCTCGGTGCTCCGCCGCTCCACCGCGGCCAGCGTCTTCGCGGACGTCCTCGGCCGGGCCCTCTTCCAGGACCTGCGTCAGGAGGGCGGCTACTCCTACTCCGCGGAGGCCGACTACGCCCAGCGCGACGCCGACTTCGCCACCCTCACCGCGTACGCGGACTCCCTCCCGCAGAAGCAGGACGCGGTCGTCGGCGGCTTCGTCGACACCCTCGCGCGGCTGCGCGCGGGCCGCATCGAGCAGTCCGAGCTGGACTCCGTCCGCACCAAGCTCCTCAAGGTGTACGACACCCCCGACCTCGCGGCGGCCGCGCTCCCCTCGTACGCGCTGAGCCTGCTGCTCGGGCACCGGATCCTCACCCCCGAGCAGCACCGGGCCGAGCTGAACGCGGTGACGACGGACGACCTGCGCGAGGTCGCCCGGGAGACATGGGACAACGCGCTCCTCCAGGTACCGGGCCGGGGCCTCGACTGGGCGGGCCTCACCCTCGCCCCGCAGCACTCGCAGGCCGCCCTGACCGGCACCCGCCACCAGTCCCTGGAGGACGACGAGGTCACCCTGGTCATCGGCGCCGAGGGGGTGAGCCTGCTGACCCCGAGGGGCCCGGTCACCGTCCGCTACGACGCCTGCGCGGCGATGACCACCCGCCCCGACGGCGCCCGCACCCTGACCGGACACGACGGCTTCTCGGTCACCGTGGAGCCCACCCTGTACCGAGGGGTGACGCCGGAACGCATCGCCGCGCTGGACGCGGCCGTGCCCGCACAGGCGGCGGTACGGATGCCGGCCCGCGAGCCCGATCGCATCCCGCAGCCGCGCAAGCGGACCTCCGGCCCGCGGTCCTCCGGCAACGGCCGCTCCACCGTGGGCTGGACGATCGCGCTCTGGCTCGTCGGCCTGCTCGCGGCGGTGTGGGGCCTGCTGTGCGGGATCATCACCGCCGACGAGGCCTCGGCCACCGCCCCGGAGTGGGACGCGGTGGTAGGCATCTGGATCCTGGAACTCCCCCTCGCCTTCGCGACCTGGAAGGTGTTCGCGGCAAGAAGGCAACGCCGACGAATCTGACGGGTCGCCCCTGGGGGATGGCCGGGACCGCCTGTGGCGGTCCCGGCCATCCCCCAGGGGCGCGGGGAACTGCGCGACCAGCCACGAGGCACCCGCACCCCGCCCACGCACAGAACCCACTCCCCCTCAGGCGCCCTGGCCGACAACCCCTCTCACTCCACTGTCACCGACTTCGCCAGATTCCGCGGCTGATCCACCTCGTTGCCCCGCGCCGTCGCCAGCTCACACGCGAACACCTGCAACGGAACCGTGGCGACCAACGGCGACAGCAGCACCGGCGTGACCGGGATCCGCACGAGATGGTCGGCGTACGGCACCACCGTCTCGTCCCCCTCCTCCGCGATCACGATCGTCCGCGCCCCCCGGGCCCGGATCTCCTGGATGTTGGACACGATCTTGTCGTGCAGGACGGACCGCCCCCGAGGCGAGGGCACCACCACGACGACCGGCAGATCCTCCTCGATGAGCGCGATCGGCCCATGCTTCAGCTCACCCGCGGCGAACCCCTCCGCGTGCATGTAGGCGAGCTCCTTCAGCTTCAGCGCGCCCTCCAGCGCGACGGGATACCCGACGTGCCGCCCGAGGAACAGCACGGTGTCCTTGTCGGCGAGGGACCGCGCCAGCTCCCGCACCGGCCCCATGGTCTCCAGCACCCGCTCGACCGCACCGGAGATCTGCGCGAGGTCCCGGATGACAGCCCGGATCTCGTCGCCCCACTTGGTGCCGCGCACCTGGCCGAGATACAGGGCGACGAGATAGCAGGCCACCAACTGCGTCAGGAACGCCTTGGTCGAGGCGACGGCCACCTCCGGCCCGGCATGCGTGTACAGCACCGCGTCCGACTCCCGGGGGATCGTCGACCCGTTGGTGTTGCAGATCGCCAGCACCTTGGACCCCTGCTCCCGCGCGTGCCGCAGCGCCATGAGCGTGTCCATCGTCTCCCCGGACTGGGAGATGGCGATGACCAGTGACCGCGAGTCGAGGATCGGGTCCCGGTAGCGGAACTCGCTGGCCAGCTCCACCTCGCACGGGATCCGCGTCCAGTGCTCGATGGCGTACTTGGCGATGAGGCCCGCGTGGAAGGCCGTACCGCACGCGACGATGACGACCTTGTCGACCTCCCGCAGCTCGGCGGCCGGGATCCGCACCTCGTCGAGCGTCAGCGCACCGGAGGCGTCGATGCGGCCGAGCAGGGTGTCGGCGACGGCCTTGGGCTGCTCGGCGATCTCCTTGAGCATGAAGTAGTCGTAGCCCCCCTTCTCCGCGGCCGACGCGTCCCAGTCGACGTGGTACGACCGCACGTCCGCCGGGCGCCCGTCGAAGCCCGTCACCGTGACACCGTCCCGCCGCAGCTCGACGACCTGGTCCTGCCCCAGCTCGATCGCCGACCGGGTGTGCGCGATGAACGCGGCGACGTCCGAGGCGAGAAAGGCCTCGCCCTCCCCGACACCCACCACGAGCGGCGAGTTCCGCCGCGCGCCGACCACCACGTCCGGCTCGTCGGCATGCGCCGCGACCAGCGTGAACGCCCCCTCCAGCCGCCGGCACACCAGCCGCATGGCCTCGGCGAGGTCGGCCGTCACCGAGAACTCCTCGGCGAGCAGATGGGCCACGACCTCGGTGTCGGTCTCGGAGAGCAGCTCGTGCCCCCGCTCGGCCAGTTCGGCCCGCAGCGCGGCGAAGTTCTCGATGATCCCGTTGTGCACGACGGCGACCCGACCGGCGTTGTCGAGATGCGGATGCGCGTTGGCGTCCGTCGGCCCGCCGTGTGTGGCCCACCGGGTGTGCCCGATGCCCGTCGTCCCGGTCGGCAGTGGTCGGGCCGCGAGCTCCTTCTCCAGATTGACGAGCTTGCCCGCCTTTCTCGCGGCGGCGAGCCCTCCGTCCGCCAGGACGGCGACCCCCGCCGAGTCGTAGCCCCGGTACTCCAGCCGCCTCAGCCCGGCCATGACGACCTCTAGCGCCGACTGAGACCCCACGTATCCCACGATTCCGCACATGCGCGGCAGCCTACGACCGAATCACGCCCGGAAAGAGCCTCCGCGTGCCCGATTTCGGAAATTCCCACGGCTGTACGCCGCCTCGGGCGAGCGTGACGGACCCCACCCACCATCCTGTTCAAACTCCGTTAACAATGGACTGTGATCTCTCCGGTCTCCCCGATGCCCCGGAGCGCCCACCGGCACAGGCCGGAGGCGACTCCCTACGTCGACCTCACCCGATCCGAGTGGAGCGCGCTGCGCGAGAAGACTCCGCTGCCGCTGACCGCCGAGGAGGTCGAGAAGCTGCGCGGCCTCGGTGACGTCATCGACCTCGACGAGGTACGTGACATCTACCTCCCGCTGTCGCGCCTCCTCAACCTCTACGTGGGCGCCACCGACGGCCTGCGCGGCGCCCTGAACACCTTCCTCGGCGAACAGGGCTCCCAGTCCGGCACCCCGTTCGTGATAGGCGTCGCGGGCTCGGTGGCGGTCGGCAAGTCGACGGTCGCCCGGCTCCTCCAGGCCCTGCTGTCCCGCTGGCCGGAACACCCCCGCGTGGAGCTGGTCACCACGGACGGCTTCCTGCTCCCCACCAGGGAACTGGAGGCCCGCGGCCTGATGTCCCGCAAGGGCTTCCCCGAGTCCTACGACCGCCGTGCGCTGACCCGCTTCGTGGCCGACATCAAGGCGGGCAAGGGCGAGGTCACCGCGCCCGTCTACTCCCACCTGATCTACGACATCGTCCCGGACCGCAAGCTCACCGTCCGGCGCCCCGACATCCTCATCGTCGAGGGCCTGAACGTCCTCCAGCCCGCCCTCCCCGGCAAGGACGGCCGCACCCGCGTCGGCCTCGCCGACTACTTCGACTTCAGCGTGTACGTCGACGCGAGCGCCGAGGACATCGAGCGTTGGTACCTCAACCGGTTCCGGAAACTCCGTCATACGGCCTTCCAGAACCCGGACTCGTACTTCAGGAAGTACACCCAGGTCTCCGAGGACGAGGCCGTCGACTACGCCCGCACCCTCTGGCGCACCATCAACAAGCCCAACCTGGTGGAGAACATCGCACCCACCCGGGGCCGGGCAACCCTGGTGGTCCGCAAGGGCCAGGACCACAAGGTGCAGCGGCTGAGCCTGCGCAAACTCTGACGGCTACCCTGCCTCCATGCTGCACCTGCGCCTGATCACCCCGTCGGGCAGCACCGACGACGTGGTCGCCCTGATCGAGAACACCGTCGGCACCACCCACCTCGTGGTGGTGCCGGGGGCGGCCCGCAACCCCGCCGGCGATGTCGTGATGTGCGACGTGGCACGCGAGGCGGGCGACGAACTCCTCACCGGACTCCAGGAGTTGGGCCTCGACGAGACCGGCTCGATCGCCGTGGAGAACATCGACCTGTCGCTCTCGCTGCGCGCCGACAAGGCCGAGGCGGAGGCACCGGGCGAGGGTGCCGACGCGGTCCTGTGGGAGCACCTCACGGACGCCACCCACGAGGAGTCGACGCTCTCGGTCACCTACCTCGCGTTCATCACGCTCGCCACGGTGATCGCGGCCTGCGGTGTGGTGCTCGACAACGCGGTCCTGATCGTGGGCGCGATGGCCGTGGGCCCGGAGTTCGGCCCCCTGGCCGGCGTCTGCACGTCGATCGTGCAGCGCGCTCCCCGCCTGGCCCTGCGCTCGCTGATCGCCCTGCTGGTCGGCTTCGCGGTGGCGATGGCGGCGACGGTGGGCTTCAGCCTCTTCATGGACGCGATCGACCTGTTCAGCAAGGAGCAACTGGAGGCCGACCGCCCCCAGACCGGCTTCGTCTACGCCCCCGACGCCTTCTCCTTCATCGTGGCCGTCCTGGCGGGCGCCGCCGGCACCCTCTCCCTGACCTCGGCGAAGTCCGGCGCCCTGGTGGGCGTGGCCATCTCGGTCACGACGGTCCCGGCAGCCGCCAACGCCGCCGTGGCCCTCAGCTACGGCGACATGGCACAAACCCGGGGCTCAACAGAACAACTCCTGCTGAACCTCCTGGGCATCATCCTGGCGGGCACCCTGACCCTGCTGGCCCAGAAGGCACTCTGGGCAAGGCAACGCGAACGAGCCAACGCGGGCTAGCGCGAGAACCCTGCTTTCAGGGGCACAACGGAACGAACCAACCCCGCCCAGCCCACAGGACCTTCAGGGGCACGACGGAACGAGCCAACCCCGCCCGGCCCACAGAGCCTTCAGGGGCACGACGGAACGAGCCAACCCCGCCCGGCCCACAGAGCCTTCAGGGGCACAACGGAACGAGCCAACCCCGCCCGGCCCACAGAGCCTTCAGGGCCACGACGGAACGGGCCAACCCCGCCCAGCCACAGAGCCTTCAGGGGCGCGGGGAACTGCGCGACAAGCCACGACGCAGCCGTAGCCCGCAACACACAGAACCCCCACCCCGAACCCGCCTCGAAAACCGGCCCCGCCGCTTAACCCAGCGCCGACTTCACGACATCCGCCAGCCGCCCGGCAACAGACCGAGCCTGGTCGATATCCGCGGCCTCGACCATCACGCGCACGAGCGGCTCGGTCCCGGAAGGCCGAAGCAACACCCGCCCGGTGGCCCCGAGTTCCCGCTCCGCCTCCCCGACGGCAGTCGCCAGCTCGGCCGATTCCGCGACCCGCGACCTGTCGACGTCGGGCACATTGATCAGCACCTGCGGCAACCGCTCCATCACAGAGGCCAGCTCCCGCAGCGAACGCCCGCTCTCGACGACGCGAGCCGCCAGCATCAGCCCCGTCAGCGTCCCGTCACCGGTCGTCGCATGGTCGAGGATGATCACGTGCCCGGACTGCTCGCCCCCGAGCGCGTACCCGTGCTCCTTCATCTCCTCCAGCACATACCGGTCGCCGACGGCGGCCTGCACGAGCTGGATCCCCTCCCGCTCCATGGCCAACTTGAAGCCGAGGTTGGACATGACGGTGGCGACAACGGTGTCGGACCGCAGCGCGCCGTGCTCCCGCATGGCCAGCGCGAGCACGGCGAGAATCTGGTCCCCGTCGATCTCGTCACCCATGTGGTCCACGGCCAGGCACCGGTCGGCGTCCCCGTCGTGCGCGATGCCGAAGGCGGCCCCGTGCTCGATGACCGCGGCCTTCAGCTTGTCCAGGTGCGTGGACCCGCACCCGTCGTTGATGTTGAGCCCGTCCGGCTCGGCCCCGATGGTCACGATCTCCGCGCCGGCCCGCGTGAACGCCTCCGGCGACACCCGGGCGGCGGCGCCGTGCGCCTCGTCGAGGACGATCCGCAGCCCGTCCAGCCGGTTGGGGAGCACGGCGATGAGATGCGCGACGTAGCGGTCGAAGCCCTCGTCGTACGACCGCACGCGTCCGACGCCACTGCCGGTCGGCCGGCTCCAGGGCGCGCCGGTGCGGTGCTCCTCGTAGACGGACTCGATCCTGTCCTCGAGCTCGTCGGCGAGCTTGTGGCCGCCGCGGGCGAAGAACTTGACGCCGTTGTCGGGCATGGCGTTGTGGCTGGCGGAGAGCATCACGCCGAGGTCGGCGCCCAGCACACCGGTGAGATAGGCGACGGCGGGCGTCGGCAGCACGCCGACCTTCAGCACGTCCACGCCGGCGCTCGCCAGACCGGCCACCACGGCGGCCTCCAGAAACTCCCCGGACGCGCGCGGGTCCCGTCCGACGACTGCCACCGGCCGGTGGCCCTCGAACGTGCCCGCCTCGGCCAGCACATGCGCCGCCGCGACGGACAGGCCGAGCGCCATCTCCGCCGTCAGATCCGCGTTGGCGACACCGCGCACGCCGTCCGTGCCGAAGAGTCGTCCCACTTGTCCTCCTGAGGAAGCGTCAGTTTCAAAAGCCGTGCGGGTGCGTCGGACGATCGACCGGCCAGTCGGTCTGCGGCGGCTCCGCATCCAGGCATTGGATGCCCTGAACATCCGATCACACAAGCCTTTGAGCACCTTGTGCCGTTATACGCCCACGGCTGCGAGAAAACGAACGCCCCGGCGACACTGTGGCGTGCCGCCGGGGCGTTCGGAGTACGTACGAGCGAACCGCACGGGTTCGACCCGGAATACGTACGAGCAGGCAGCGAAGCTTAGCGCTTGCTGTACTGCGGGGCCTTGCGGGCCTTCTTGAGACCGGCCTTCTTGCGCTCGACCGCACGGTCGTCACGCGTGAGGAAGCCGGCCTTCTTGAGGGCGCCACGGTTGTTGTCGACGTCGGCCTCGTTCAGCGCACGGGCGACACCGAGACGGAGCGCACCGGCCTGACCGGAGACACCGCCACCCGAGATACGGGCGATGACGTCGTAGCGGCCTTCGAGCTCGAGCACCTTGAAGGGCTCGTTGACTTCCTGCTGGTGCACCTTGTTCGGGAAGTAGTCCTCGAGGGTGCGACCGTTGATCTTCCACTTGCCGGTGCCCGGAACGATCCGGACGCGGGCGATGGCGTTCTTGCGACGGCCCAGGCCGGCGGCCGGCTGGGGCTCGCCGAAGCGGGACGCGAGGGACTCCGAGGTGTACTCACCCTCGACGGGGACCTCGGACTCGGTGGTGTAGCTGTCGATGTCGACGAGCTCGGTCTCTTCGAGCGGCTGCTCGGCAGTGGTCTCGGCCACGGTTCTCCTCAGTTCTTTTCAGCTAGGGGTGTGGCCGGAATTACTGCGCGACCTGGGTGATCTCGAACGGCACGGGCTGCTGCGCCGCGTGCGGGTGCACGTCACCCTTGTAGACCTTCAGCTTCGAGAGCATCTGACGGCCCAGCGTGTTCTTGGGGAGCATGCCCTTGACGGCCTTCTCGACGGCCTTCTCGGGGTTGTTCGCCAGCAGGTCGTCGTAGCGCACGGAGCGCAGACCACCCGGGTAGCCAGAGTGGCGGTACGCCATCTTCTGGGTCCGCTTGTTGCCGGAGAGGTGCACCTTGTCGGCGTTGATGATGATGACGAAGTCACCGGTGTCGACGTGAGGCGCGTAGATCGGCTTGTGCTTGCCCCGGAGGAGGGACGCGGCAGTGGTGGCGAGACGGCCCAGGACGATGTCCTGAGCGTCGATGACGTGCCACTGGCGCGTCACATCGCCGGGCTTGGGGCTGTACGTACGCACGGTTCGTAGCCTTCGCTTCTTCAGTGAATTGGTCCTGACAAGGTCACCGAAGACGATCACGACAGCCCAGACCGCACTGCGGTGACGCAAGCCGCGTGCAGGTCGCTGGTCATCGGCCCGGTGGACCGGTGTAAGGGCCCGTCCCGTGAGAAGAGCAAGCCAATACACAACGAAGATGCAGGATACCCGCGTCTCGGGGGCCGGGTCAAAACGGGGCCTGTCACCCGATCACACGTGAGCATGTCAGCCTCACCGGAACCCGTCGCCGGAAACCCCCTTCCGGAGTGGCCTGCGCCACACTGCGCGCGCCGGCCTGCGAATATGCCGCACCAACCACCCGGAGATGTCACGTTTGCCCGCAGTCGCGCCGGGAAGGCCGGGGACTTCAGCGCAGGTCGGGGCGGAACAGCATCCCCCGCTCCCCGTCTAAGATGCGGCCCATGAGCTATGGGCAGGGGGGACCTCAGTCCCAGTGGGATCCGTGGAAACCGAACTCCCAGCAGCCGTGGACCAGCGGCGATGACGGCCGGACCCCGGACTGGGCCGCGCTCGCGGAGGCGTCCGAGACGCGCAACAAACGCCGTCGACTGTTCTTCATAGGCGGCGGCGCGCTCGCCACGCTCGCCATCGGCACCGCCGTGGCCATGGCCGTGGTGTCGGCGAACGGCAGCGACGAGGCGAACAAGCCGACCTCCTCACTGCCCGCGTCCGCCGACCTGCCGAGCGCGTCCACCACCCCCTCCTTCGCGCCGACCAGCGCCCCGCCCCCGCTGGACCCGAAGGAGTTCGTCGCCAGCAAGGCCAAGGACACCGCCCCCAACGGGCCGGACCTGCTCTTCCCCGGCACGCAGCTGACCATGGGCTCGGCCGTGTACAAGAAGGGCCCCAAGGCCGACAGCACCACCTGCACCACCGGTGTCCAGGGGACCCTGCCCAAGGTGCTCACCGCCAATGGCTGCACCCGCCTCATGCGCATCACCTACACCAAGGGCACTATCGCGGTCACGGTCGGTGTGGCGGTCTTCGACACCGAGGCACAGGCCCTCAAGGTCAAGAGCCAGGCCGACAAGCAGAGCATCGTCAAGGCCCTCACCGGCGGGGACGCCAAGGCCTTCTGCGACGGCGCGATCTGCCGCTCCACGACCAACTCCTACGGCCGGTACGCCTACTTCACCATCACGGGCTTCACGGACGGCAAGGACGTGACCACGAAGGACACGGCCGTCTTCGCCGCGGGCGACGACCTCGCGGAGTTCACCTTCCAGCGGATCCGCCAGCGCGGCGAGGCCCAGGCGTCGGCGGCGGCCGCGAACTGACCGCGGACGCCGACGCGGGGCCGGAAGGTCAGCAGCACCCGGCCCCGGGCAGCGTCCGCCTGTTGCGCGCCTCCTTGTTGCGTGCGGCGAGCAGCTCGTCGGCCGGGTAGCCGACCTCCTCCAGCGTCAGCCCGTGCGGCCGTACGACATGCACGGCCGAGTCCCGCACACCCGCGGCCAGCACCTTCCCGGGCCACTCCGCACCCCGGTGCCCGTCGCCGACGAACAGCAGCGCCCCGATCAGCGAACGCACCATGTTGTGGCAGAAGGCGTCGGCCCGGACGGTCGCGGTGACGACCCCGTCCTCGCCGCGCACCAGGCTCAGCTCCTGGAGCGTACGAATGGTCGTCGCCCCCTCCCGCCGCTTGCAGTAGGCCGCGAAGTCGTGCTCACCGAGCAGCCGCCGGGCGGCCTCGTTCATGGCGTCGACGTCGAGCGGCCAGTCGTGCCAGAGGACGTGGCTGCGCAGCAGCGGGTCGACGCCCCCCGGGTTGTCGGTGACCCGGTACGCGTAGCGCCGCCAGATCGCCGAGAACCGCGCGTTGAACCCGGCGGGCGCCTCGTCGAGGGACCAGATCCGCACATCCTTGGCGAGCCGCCCGGCGAGCCGCTTGAGCAGCTTCTCCCGGTGCTCGGCCCAGAGGTCCTCCGGCAGGTCGACGTGCGCCACCTGTCCGCGCGCGTGCACACCGGCGTCCGTCCGCCCGGCCACGGTCAGCTCGTACGTGGTCTCCCGCGACCGGGTCACGGTCCGCAGGGCGTCCTCGATCTCCCCCTGCACGGTCCGCCGCCCGCCGGCCTGCTTGGCCCACCCGGAGAACCCGCTCCCGTCGTACGAGAGATCCATCCGCACCCGTACGAAACCGGGCTGTACTTCGTCACTCACTCCTGGATCCTCTCAAGCCTGCGACCTTCGGAAAACGCCTCCGCAAACGCCTTCGGAAACGCGGAACGGGCCCGCCCCGAAGGGCGGACCCGTCCACTGCGAGGCGGTGCCTCAGGCGTCCTTGGACTCCTCGGCCGGAGCCTCGTCGGCCGCAGCCTCGGGCTTGGCGTCCTCGACGACCTCGTCCTTCTTGAGGTCGTCTTCCTTGACCGCACGCTTGGTGGCGGCCTCGGCCTCACCAGTGGCCTGCTGCGCGACGGTCAGCGCCTCGACCAGCTCGATGACAGCCATGGGCGCGTTGTCGCCACGGCGGTTACCGATCTTGGTGATGCGGGTGTAGCCACCCGGGCGGTTCTCGTAGCGCGGGCCGATCTCGGTGAAGAGCGTGTGCACGATGCTCTTGTCCGTGATCACCTGGAGCACCTGACGGCGGTTGTGAAGGTCGCCCTTCTTCGCCTTGGTGACCAGACGCTCGGCGTACGGACGCAGCTTGCGCGCCTTCGCCTCGGTGGTGGTGATGCGGCCGTGCTCGAACAGCGACTTCGCGAGGTTCGCGAGGAGCAGCTTCTCGTGCGCGGCGCTGCCGCCCAGACGGGCACCCTTGGTGGGCTTCGGCATGGTGTTTCTCCTAGGTGTCTGCCCCGGCCGTATCAGGTACCGGGGTCAGTGTCCGAGCGGGCGATTGCCCGTCGGAGATCCAGACCCCCGAAGGGGTCTGGAAGGGGCGCGGGGAACTGCGCGACCAGCCACGACGGTCCCGCAGCCGAAATCCGGCCGATTCGCGGAGCGACTAGTACTGCTCGGTCTCCACAAAACCCGCGTCCGCGTCGTCGTCGGCGCCAAAGGCGTCGGCGGCGGCGGTCGGGTCGAATCCGGGCGGGCTGTCCTTGAGCGCGAGGCCCATGCCGGCCAGCTTCGCCTTGACCTCGTCGATGGACTTCGCACCGAAGTTGCGGATGTCCAGCAGGTCGGCCTCGGAACGAGCGACGAGCTCACCCACGGAGTGGATGCCCTCACGCTTGAGGCAGTTGTACGACCGAACGGTGAGCTCGAGCTCCTCGATCGGCAGGGCGAGATCAGCGGCAAGAGCGGCGTCCGTGGGGGACGGGCCCATGTCGATGCCCTCGGCGTCGATGTTCAGCTCGCGGGCGAGACCGAACAGCTCGACCAGCGTCTTACCGGCGGAGGCCATGGCGTCACGGGGACGCATCGCCTGCTTGGTCTCGACGTCGACGATCAGCTTGTCGAAGTCGGTGCGCTGCTCGACACGCGTGGCCTCGACCTTGTACGTGACCTTGAGAACCGGCGAGTAGATCGAGTCGACCGGGACGCGCCCGATCTCCTGACCGACCTGCTTGTTCTGCACGGCGGAGACGTAACCGCGGCCACGCTCGACCGTCAGCTCCATCTCCAGCTTGCCCTTGCCGTTGAGCGTGGCGAGGACGAGGTCGGGGTTGTGCACCTCGACACCGGCCGGGGGCGCGATGTCGGCGGCGGTGACCAGACCCGGCCCCTGCTTGCGCAGGTACATCACGACCGGCTCGTCGTGCTCCGAGGAGACGACCAGCTGCTTGATGTTGAGGATCAGGTCGGTGACGTCCTCCTTGACGCCCGGCACGGTGGTGAACTCGTGCAGCACGCCGTCGATACGGATGGACGTGACCGCCGCACCCGGGATCGAGGACAGGAGGGTCCGGCGGAGGGAGTTACCGAGGGTGTAACCGAAGCCCGGCTCCAGCGGCTCGATCACGAACCGGGAGCGGAACTCGTCGACGACCTCTTCGGTCAACGAGGGACGCTGAGCGATCAGCATGTGGCGATCAGATCCTTCTTTCGTGGACGCCCGCTATTTGACGCCCGACGGAACCGTGCGTTTTCACCGCACGGGTACTGCAAGGGTACGGGCGATACGGCCCTTTACAGAGCCGTACCGCCCGAAAGCCTTCAGACCGACACGTGGCCGTACGTCAGACGCGACGACCCTTCGGCGGACGGCAGCCGTACCGCGACATGTGGGGGGTAACCCCCACACCCCCAGCCGGAGGCCGAGACACCGTAGGCCGGTGCGTCAGACGCGACGACGCTTCGGCGGACGGCAGCCGTACTGCGGCATGTGGGGGGTAACCCCCACACCCCCAGCCGGAGGCCGAGACACCGTAGGCCGGTGCGTCAGACGCGACGACGCTTCGGCGGACGGCAGCCGTTGTGCGGGGTCGGGGTGACGTCCTGGATGGAGCCGACCTCGAGGCCCGTCGCCTGGAGGGAGCGGATGGCGGTCTCACGACCGGCGCCCGGGCCCTTGACGAAGACGTCGACCTTGCGCATGCCGTGCTCCTGCGCGCGACGGGCAGCCGACTCGGCGGCCATCTGCGCGGCGAACGGCGTGGACTTGCGCGAGCCCTTGAAACCGACGTGGCCGGCGGAGGCCCACGAGATCACGTTTCCGGCCGGGTCCGTGATGGACACGATCGTGTTGTTGAACGTGCTCTTGATGTGCGCCTGGCCGTGCGCGACGTTCTTCTTTTCCTTGCGGCGCACCTTCTTGGCAGCGCCCTGACGACCCTTGGGGGGCATCTACAAACTCCTACGGGGAGGTGGTCGGTCCTACAGCGAAGACCGCTGATGAAGCGTTGTCCCGCTGAGGACTACTTCTTGCCCGGCTTCTTCTTGCCGGCGATGGCGCGACGCGGGCCCTTGCGGGTACGAGCGTTCGTGCTGGTGCGCTGACCGCGGACAGGCAGACCACGACGGTGACGGAGACCCTGGTAGCAACCGATCTCGACCTTGCGGCGGATGTCGGCCTGGATCTCGCGACGAAGGTCACCCTCGGTCTTGATGTTGGCGTCCACGTACTCGCGGATCGCGACGAGCTGCTCCTCGGAGAGGTCGCGAACGCGGGTGTTCGGGTCGACGCCGGTCGCTGCCAGCGTCTCCTGGGAGAGGGTCCGGCCGATGCCGAACACGTAGGTGAGGGCGACCTCCACACGCTTTTCGCGCGGGATGTCGACACCGGAAACGCGTGCCATTCAATGGCTCCAGTTGATCTTCGGAGGTCTTCCGCAGAACCGAATCCCATCCGCCGGCCTCCTCCTGCCGCTCAAAGAGCACAGTCGAGGATTAGGTACGAATGGGTCCCCGGCCTCCGAGCCGGGGGTATCAGGAGGGAGAACCCGCCTGGGATCTGCGTATGAACAAATTCAGCTCGCGTCGCGCGAAGTCTCTGCGATATCGATGCAGAGGGTGTGATCTGTAAGCGATCAGCCCTGGCGCTGCTTGTGGCGCGGGTTCTCGCAAATGACCATGACCCGACCGTGACGGCGGATCACCCTGCACTTGTCGCAGATCTTCTTGACGCTCGGCTTGACCTTCATTGGGTGAGGTTCTCCGGGTCAGTTGCCGACAGCCCCGAACGCCCGAAGGGCGCACGAAGACCTGGGCAAGATCTACTTGTAGCGGTAGACGATCCGGCCACGCGTCAGGTCGTACGGAGACAACTCCACCACGACCCGGTCGTCAGGGAGGATGCGGATGTAGTGCATACGCATCTTGCCGCTGATGTGTGCCAGGACCTGGTGGCCGTTCTGGAGCTCGACCTTGAACATGGCGTTCGGAAGAGACTCGACGACAGTGCCCTCGATCTCGATGGCACCTTGCTTCTTGGCCACGCTTCGCCCTTCGAATCGACTACCTTGATCGACTCCCTTGCGTTTCCCCGAAGGGCGCATGCAGACATGCGGGTGCACGAGAGCCGACGAGTCAGTCTACGTCAGGCCCCGCCGAAACACGAATCCGGAAGTCTGCCCCACAGAGGAGATCCTTAAGCGAACCACCCACCCGACCCGGCATCTCAGCCCGTCCGGCATCTCAGCCCGTCCGGCGTTTGAGGACGAGGCTGTCCAGGCCGAAAGGGGGGTCTGGGGGCAGAGCCCCCAGGGACGGGAAGGGAAGGGGCGGCGGGGGCGAGAAACCCCACAGCACGCCCCGGGAGGGAAACCCTCAGGCCAGCGGGTCCGGTGCCGCCACGATCCCGTGCTCCGCGAGCTTCGCCTTACCACCGTCGACAGCCGTCAGCACCAGCGGACCCGCCTCCGTCAACGCGACCGAGTGCTCCCAGTGCGAGGACCACGTGCCGTCGGTGGTGATGACCGTCCAGTCGTCCTCGAGGACCTCGGTACGCGGGGTCCCCAGGGACACCATCGGCTCGATGGCCAGGCAGAAGCCGGGAACCAGCTTCGGCCCCTTGCCCCGCCTGCGGTCGACGTAGTTCAGGAGGTGCGGGTCCATGTGCATCTCGGTGCCGATGCCATGGCCGCCGTAGTCCTCGATGATGCCGTAGCGCCCGCCGCCCGGCTTGGGCTGACGGCGGATGTACGTCTCGATCGCGCGCGAGACGTCGACCAGCCGGCTGCCCACCTTCATGGCGGCGATGCCGGCCCACATCGACTCCTCGGTGACCCGGGAGAGCTCGACCAGCTCCGGAGCGTGACCTGAGCCGACGAACGCCGTGTACGCCGCGTCGCCGTGCCAGCCGTCGACGATCGCGCCGCAGTCGATGGAGATGACGTCGCCGTCCTTGAGGACGACCTCGTCGGAGGGGATGCCGTGCACCACCACGTCGTTCACCGAGGTGCAGATCGTCGCGGGGAAACCGCCGTAGCCGAGGAAGTTCGACTTCGCGCCGTTCTCCGCCAGGACCTTACGGGCGACGTCGTCCAGGTCCTTCGTCGTCGCCCCCGGCACCGCCGCTTCGCGCGTGGCCGCGTGGATGGCGGCGACGACCAGTCCCGCCTCACGCATCTTGGCGATCTGCTCGGGGCTCTTGATCTGCACCATGGGGGGCCTGCGCTCTCCGTCACTCAGGTCGGTCGGGTTACGTATGCACACAACAGTACGGCCGTGGTGTCCGGAAGGACTCCACGGCCGTACGGGGAGCGACGACTACTGGTCGTCGCCCTCACGCTTCAGTGCGGCCAGCGCACGGGCGGTGACCTCTTCCACCGGGCCCATGGCCTCGATGGTCACGACCAGGCCCTGCGACTTGTAGTAGTCGATGATCGGCTCGGTCTGCGTGTGGTAGACCTCGAGCCGCGTGCGGACCGTCTCCTCGGAGTCGTCGTCCCGCTGGTACAGCTCGCCGCCGCAGACGTCACAGACGCCTTCCTTGGCGGCCTTCTTGTACGTCACGTGGAAGACGTGCGAGGAGTCGTTACGGCAGATGCGCCGACCGGCGATCCGCTTGACGACCTCCTCCTCCGGGGCCTCCAGGTCCAGTACCGCGTCCAGCTTGATGCCCTCGATGGTGAGGAGCTCGTCCAGCGCCTCGGCCTGCGAGACGTTGCGCGGGAAACCGTCCAGCAGGAAGCCGCGCTCGGCGTCCGGCTGCTCCATGCGGTCCTTGGCCATGGCGATGGTGACCTCGTCGGGGACGAGGTTGCCGGCGTCCATGTAGGACTTCGCGAGTTTCCCGAGTTCCGTCTGCTGGCTGATGTTGGCGCGGAACAGGTCGCCCGTGGAGATGTGCGGAACGCGCAGCTTCTCGGCCAGACGTGTGGCCTGCGTTCCCTTTCCGGCGCCCGGCGGCCCGACGAGGACGATACGCATCAGCGGAGGAACCCTTCGTAATTGCGCTGCTGGAGCTGGCTCTCAATTTGCTTCACCGTCTCGAGACCGACACCCACGATGATCAGGATGCTGGTACCACCGAACGGGAAGTTCTGGCTTGCCCCGAAGCCAACCAACGCCATCGTCGGTACAAGAGCGATCAGACCCAGATACAGCGAACCCGGCCAGGTGATCCGGTTGAGCACGTAGGAGAGGTACTCAGCGGTCGGTCGGCCAGCCCGGATGCCCGGGATGAAGCCACCATACTTCTTCATGTTGTCGGCTACTTCCTCGGGGTTGAAGGAGATAGCCACGTAGAAGAACGCGAAGAAAACGATCAGCAGGAAGTACATGCTGATGTAGATCGGGTGGTCACCCTTGGTCAGGTTGGTCTCGATCCAGGTCTTCCAGCTGGAGGTTCCGCTGGAGAACTGGGCGACGAGAGCCGGGATGTAGAGCAGCGACGAGGCGAAGATGACCGGGATCACACCGGCCTGGTTCACCTTCAGCGGGATGTACGTCGAGGTACCGCCGTAGGACCGGCGGCCGATCATGCGCTTCGCGTACTGCACGGGGATACGGCGCTGGGCCTGCTCGACGAAGACCACCAGACCGACCATGACCAGGCCGACCAGGATGACGGTGCCGAACTCGATCCAGCCGCCCGCGAGCGTGCCCTGCTTCTTGATGGCCCACAGGGCCGAGGGGAAGGTCGCGGCGATCGAGATGAACATCAGGATCGACATGCCGTTGCCGATACCGCGGTCGGTGATGAGCTCACCGAGCCACATGACCATGGCCGTACCGGCGGTCATGCAGATGACCATGACGATGGTGGTGAAGATCGCGCGGTCCGGGACGATGCTCGAGGCGACCGTGCAACCGGAGAACAGGGCGCCGCTGCGGGCGGTGGCCACCAGGCCGGTGCCCTGAAGGATGGCGAGCGCCACGGTGAGGTAGCGGGTGTACTGCGTGATCTTCGCGGTGCCGGCCTGGCCCTCCTTCTTGAGGGCTTCCAGACGCGGGATCACCACGGTCAGCAGCTGAAGAATGATGCTCGCGGTGATGTACGGCATGATGCCCAGCGCGAAGATGGTGATCTGGAGCAGCGCGCCGCCGCTGAACATGTTCACCAGACCGAAGAGGCCCTGGTTGCCGGACGCCTCGTCCACGCACCGCTGAACGGACGTGTAGTCGACACCGGGGATCGGAATATGCGTTCCGAGCCGGTAGATCACGATGATGGCGAGCGTGAAGAGCAGCTTCTTGCGCAGGTCGGGCGTCCTGAACGCCCGGGCGAACGCGGTGAGCACGGTGCCTCCTGCGACCCCCGCGCATCTGCGTCAAGGGTGACGGTCTTGAGGGTCCAATAAGAACAACGACAACGACAACGACATGTGTAACGGTCGACTGCCGCACAAGGTGCCCCATGGGAAGCATCTTGTGAAAGTGGGCAGTGCAGGTCACCTTACCGGCGAGAGTACCGCCTAGGAACGACCAACCGGGGATACCCCATATGTGGGGTATCCCCGGTCGGGATCGCTCAAGTCATCGAGACGCCTGTGGTGTTCAGACGAGCTCGGTGACGGTACCGCCGGCGGCGGTGATCTTCTCCTTGGCGGAGCCGGAGACGGCGTCGACCGTCACCTGGAGCGCCACGGAGATCTCGCCCTGGCCGAGGACCTTGACGAGGCTGTTCTTGCGAACGGCACCCTTGGCGATGAGGCCCTCGACGGTGACCTCGCCACCCTCCGGGTACAGCGCCGCCAGCTTGTCGAGGTTCACGACCTGGAACTCGGTCTTGAACGGGTTCTTGAAGCCCTTGAGCTTCGGAAGACGCATGTGGAGGGGCATCTGCCCACCCTCGAAGCGCTCCGGAACCTGGTAACGGGCCTTCGTGCCCTTGGTACCACGACCGGCCGTCTTACCCTTCGACGCCTCACCACGACCGACACGGGTCTTCGCGGTCTTGGCGCCCGGGGCGGGACGGAGGTTGTGGATCTTGAGCGGGTTGTTCTCCGCCATGATCAGTCGACCTCCTCAACCGTCACGAGGTGGCGGACGGTGTGCACCATTCCGCGGAACTCGGGGCGGTCCTCCTTGACGACCACGTCGTTCAGGCGCTTGAGCCCGAGCGAACGCAGCGTGTCGCGGTGGTTCTGCTTGCTGCCGATGTACGACTTCGTCTGCGTGATCTTGAGGCGGGCCATTACGCACCAGCCCCGGCACGCGCACGAAGCAGAGCCGCGGGAGCGACGTCCTCGAGGGGCAGACCACGGCGAGCCGCGATCTCCTCGGGACGCTGCAAGCCCTTCAGGGCCTCCACGGTCGCGTGCACGATGTTGATCGCGTTCGACGAACCGAGCGACTTCGACAGGATGTCGTGAACGCCGGCGCACTCGAGCACTGCACGCACCGGGCCACCGGCGATAACGCCGGTACCGGGGGAAGCAGGCTTGAGCAGGACGACGCCCGCGGCCTTCTCGCCCGTGATCGGGTGCGGGATGGTGCCCTGGATACGCGGGACCTTGAAGAAGTGCTTCTTGGCCTCTTCAACACCCTTGGCGATCGCGGCCGGCACCTCCTTGGCCTTGCCGTAACCGACACCGACGGTGCCGTCACCATCGCCCACCACGACCAGCGCGGTGAAGCTGAAGCGACGACCACCCTTCACAACCTTGGCGACGCGGTTGATCGCGACGACGCGCTCAACGTACGCGGTCTTCTCGGCAGCGCTGGCGCCACCGTCACGGCCCTTCCGGTCCCGCCGCTCGCCGCCACCGGCACCGCTCCCGCGGCGCTGGGGTCCAGCCATTGGATTACCTCTCTCTTTTTCCGCTAGCTACGCAGCGACCTAGGTCGCTAGCGCGACGGGCGACTCAGAACTTGAGTCCGGCTTCGCGGGCGGCGTCCGCCAGGGCGGCGATGCGCCCGGCGTACTGATTGCCACCACGGTCGAACACGACAGCCTCGACTCCGGCGGCCTTGGCGCGCTCGGCGACCAGGGCGCCGACCGACTTGGCCTGCGCGGACTTGTCGCCCTCGCCGCCGCGGATCGTCGTGTCCAGGGTCGACGCCGACGCCAGGGTGTGACCCTTGATGTCGTCGATGACCTGGGCCACGATGTGGCGGTTGGAGCGCGTCACGACGAGACGCGGACGCTCAGCCGTACCCGAGATGTGCTTACGGATCCGGATGTGGCGACGCTTGATCGCGGCACGCTTGTAAGCGTCGCCCTTGAGGATCTTCTGTCCGTATGCCATGGCTTACTTACCCGCCTTTCCGACCTTGCGGCGGATGACTTCGCCCTCGTACTTGACGCCCTTGGCCTTGTACGGGTCGGGCTTGCGCAGCTTGCGGATGTTGGCCGCAACCTCGCCGACCTTCTGCTTGTCGATGCCCTCGACCGAGAACCGGGTGGGGTTCTCGACCTTGAAGGAGATTCCCTCGGGGGCCTCGACGGTGATCGGGTGGCTGTAACCGAGCGCGAACTCGAGGTTCGAGCCCTTCGCGGTCACGCGGTAACCGACACCACTGATCTCGAGCTTCTTCACGTAACCCTGGGTCACGCCGGTGATCATGTTCGCCACCAGCGTGCGGGACAGGCCGTGCAGGGCCTTGCTCTGACGCTCGTCGTTGGGGCGGGTGACGTTCAGAACGCCGTCCTCACCCTTGGCGATCTCGATCGGCGCAACGACGGTGTGGGTCAGCGTGCCCTTGGGGCCCTTGACCGCAACCGTCTGGCCGTCGATGGTGACGTCCACACCGGCGGGAACCGTGATAGGGAGCTTGCCAATACGCGACATAGCTGTTTCCTCCGTTCCCTTCCGCTACCAGACGTAGGCGAGAACTTCTCCGCCTACGCCCTTCTTGCCGGCCTGCTTGTCGGTGAGGAGACCGTGCGACGTGGAGATGATCGCCACGCCGAGGCCGCCCAGCACCTTGGGCAGGGAGGTGGACTTCGCGTAAACCCGGAGACCGGGCTTGGAGATCCGCTTGATGCCCGCGATGGAGCGCTCACGGTTCGGGCCGAACTTGAGCTCGAGGGTGAGGTCCTTGCCGACCTCGGCGTCCTCGACCTTCCAGCCCGTGATGAAGCCCTCCTGCTGGAGGATCTCCGCGATGTGGGACTTGATCTTGGACGCGGGCATCGTCACGGAATCGTGGTACGCCGAGTTCGCGTTCCGCAGACGCGTCAGCATGTCTGCGATCGGATCAGTCATGGTCATGAATTGGCCTGTGGCCTCTCTCGCCGGGGTTTCCTGGTGCGCCATCCCTCTCCCCGATCCGAGACGGGGCGGGTGCGGCGCGGTGGACCTACGGCGTAGTAAGTCGTACGGGCGACCATCAGGTGCCCAACCCTCCAAGCCTAAGCCATGAAGAGGTGGGCACCTGACACGCCCATTGCTTACCGAGAGCCTCTGGAACCCCTAAAAAGGGGGTTTACCAGGAGCTCTTGGTCACGCCCGGCAGCTCTCCACGGTGAGCCATCTCACGAAGGCACACACGGCAGAGGCCGAACTTGCGGTACACGGAGTGGGGACGACCGCAACGCTGGCAGCGGTTGTACGCCCGCACAGCGAACTTGGGCTTACGAGCAGCCTTTGCGATCAGAGCCTTCTTCGCCATCTCGCTCACGCCTCCTTGAAGGGGAAGCCGAGGTGACGAAGGAGCGCACGGCCCTCAGCGTCGTTGGTCGCCGTGGTGACCACGGTGATGTCCATACCCCGGACACGGTCGATCTTGTCCTGGTCGATCTCGTGGAACATGACCTGCTCCGTGAGACCGAAGGTGTAGTTGCCACGGCCGTCGAACTGCTTGGGGGACAGACCACGGAAGTCGCGGATGCGCGGAAGCGCGAGCGACAGGGTGCGGTCCAGGAACTCCCACATGCGGTCGCCACGAAGCGTGACGTGGGCACCGATCGGCTGACCCTCACGCAGCTTGAACTGCGCGATGGACTTGCGGGCCTTGGTGATGGCCGGCTTCTGACCGGTGATGGTGGTCAGGTCACGGACGGCACCGTCCATGAGCTTCGAGTCACGGGCGGCGTCACCGACACCCATGTTGACCACGATCTTGACGAGGCCGGGGATCTGCATGACGTTCTCGTAGGAGAACTCCTCACGCAGCTTGCCCGCGATCTCCTCGCGGTACTTCGTCTTGAGACGCGGAGTGGTGGTGGTAGCCATCAGATGTCCTCACCCGTCCGCTTGGCAACGCGGATCTTGTTGCCCTCGTCGTCGAAGCGGTAACCGACACGCGTGACGACCTTGTTGCCGTCCTTCTCAACGACCAGCTGGACGTTGGAGACGTGGACAGGCGCCTCGGTCGTGACGATGCCGCCGGCCTGCGAACCCTTTGCGGTCGGGCCGGCCTTGGTGTGCTTCTTGACCCGGTTGACACCCTCGACCAGGACGCGGTCCTCACGGGGGAAGGCCGCGATGACCTTGCCCTGCTTGCCCTTGTCCTTACCGGTGATGACCTGAACCAGGTCGCCCTTCTTGATCTTCATGCTTACAGCACCTCCGGAGCCAGCGAGATGATCTTCATGAACTTCTTCTCGCGCAGCTCCCGGCCGACCGGGCCGAAGATACGGGTGCCACGAGGGTCGCCGTCGTTCTTCAGAATGACAGCGGCGTTCTCGTCGAAGCGGATGTACGAGCCGTCCGGACGGCGGCGCTCCTTGACGGTGCGAACGATGACCGCCTTGATGACGTCACCCTTCTTCACGTTGCCGCCGGGGATCGCGTCCTTGACGGTGGCGACGATGACGTCACCGATGCCCGCGTAGCGGCGACCGGAGCCACCGAGCACACGGATGCAAAGGATTTCCTTCGCACCAGTGTTGTCGGCGACGCGCAGTCGCGACTCCTGCTGGATCACGTCTATCTCCTGTGTGTCTGCCGGTTCCCCGCAGGGGCCTCTTACGAGGACCCCTGCGGAGCCTGGCGGAACTGTCCTGCGAGGGATGCCCCGCAGGCCGACTTACTGGAATTCCCTTGCGGGAATTACCTACTTGGCCTTCTCGAGGATCTCGACGACGCGCCAGCGCTTCGTCGCGGACAGCGGCCGGGTCTCCGCGAGGAGGACACGGTCGCCGACGCCCGCGGCGTTCTGCTCGTCGTGAGCCTTGAGCTTGTTCGTACGGCGGATGACCTTGCCGTACAGCGCGTGCTTCACACGGTCCTCGACGGCGACGACGACGGTCTTGTCCATCTTGTCGCTGACGACGAGACCCTCGCGGGTCTTGCGGAAACCGCGCGCCTCGGGGGTGTTCTCAGTCACGTTGCTCTCGCTCATCAGGCGCTCTCCACCGTCTCGATGCCCAGCTCGCGCTCACGCATCAGGGTGTAGATCCGCGCGATGTCCTTACGGACGGCCTTCAGCCGACCGTGGTTCTCGAGCTGACCCGTCGCCGCCTGGAAGCGGAGGTTGAACAGCTCTTCCTTGGCTTCGCGGAGCTTGTTGAGAAGCTCCTCGTCACCCAGTTCGCGCAGCTCGGACGCCTTGGTACCGGCCGACATCACGCTTCACCTGCCTCGCGCTTGACGATCCGGCACTTCATCGGCAGCTTGTGGGCTGCGCGAGTGAGGGCCTCACGGGCGATCTTCTCGTTGGGGTAGGACAGCTCGAACATGACCCGTCCCGGGTGCACGTTCGCGATCCACCACTCCGGAGAACCCTTACCGGAACCCATGCGGGTCTCGGCAGGCTTCTTCGTGAGCGGGCGGTCCGGGTAGATGTTGATCCAGACCTTGCCGCCACGCTTGATGTGGCGGGTCATCGCGATACGGGCCGCCTCGATCTGGCGGTTGGTCACGTATGCCGGCGTGAGGGCCTGAATGCCGTACTCGCCGAACGAGACCGTCGTACCGCCCTTGGCCTGACCACGGCGCTTCGGGTGGTGCTGCTTGCGGTGCTTGACCCTACGGGGGATCAGCATGTCGGTCAGGCCTCCGTTCCGGTGCTCTCAGCCGGAGCGGCCGCCGGAGCCTCGGCCTTGGGGGCCTCGGCAGCGGGAGCCTGCTGCGGCTTGCGACCGCGACCGCCACGCTCGCCACCACGACCACCACGGGCCGGGCGGTCGGCGCCGCCGCCACCACGGGCCGGGCGGTTGCCGGCGCGGGCAGCAGCGTTCTCGGCGCGGACCTCGGCGATGTTCTTGACATCGCCCTTGTAGATCCAGACCTTCACACCGATGCGGCCGAAGGTCGTCTTGGCCTCGAAGAAGCCGTAGTCCACGTTCGCGCGGAGCGTGTGCAGGGGCACACGGCCCTCGCGGTAGAACTCCGAGCGGGACATCTCGGCGCCACCGAGGCGGCCACCGCACTGGATCTTGATGCCCTTGGCGCCGGCCTTCATCGCCGACTGCATGCTCTTACGCATGGCGCGACGGAAGGAGACGCGGGAGGAGAGCTGCTCGGCGACGGCCTGAGCCACCAGCTGAGCGTCGACCTCGGGGTTCTTGACCTCGAGGATGTTCAGCTGGACCTGCTTCTTGGTCAGCTTCTCCAGGTCGCCGCGGATACGGTCGGCCTCGGCGCCGCGGCGGCCGATGACGATGCCCGGGCGAGCGGTGTGGATGTCCACACGCACGCGGTCACGGGTGCGCTCGATCTCCACCTTCGAGATGCCGGCGCGCTCCATGCCGGACGTCATCATCCGACGGATGGCGACGTCTTCTCCGACGTATTCCTTGTACGACTTGTCGGCGTACCAACGGGACTTGAAGTCCGTGGTGATGCCGAGCCGGAACCCATGCGGGTTAACCTTCTGGCCCATTACCGGGATCCTTCCTTGCTGCTGAGGACCACGGTGATGTGGCTGGTCCGCTTGCGGATCCGGTATGCGCGGCCCTGGGCACGCGGACGGAACCGCTTCAGGGTCGGACCCTCGTCGACGTACGCCTCGGAGATGAAGAGGCTGTCGGCGTCAGTGTGGTCGTAGTTGTGCGCGGCGTTGGCGATGGCGCTGTCAAGCACCTTGCCGACCGGCACGCTCGCGGCCTGCGGGGCGAAACGCAGGACCGCCTGAGCCTCCGTGGCGTCCATGCCACGGATAAGGTCCACCACCCGGCGGGCCTTCATGGGCGTGACGCGGATGTACCGCGCCTGGGCCCTGGCTTCCATGGTTGTCCTTCCAGTGTCTGTCATGGTCATTCCACCCCGCGATTAGCGGCGCTTCGACTTCCGGTCGTCCTTGACGTGACCCCGGAAGGTGCGCGTCGGCGAGAACTCGCCGAGCTTGTGGCCGACCATCGACTCGGTGACAAACACCGGAATGTGGGTCTTGCCGTTGTGCACCGCGATCGTGTGACCCAGCATGGCCGGGATGATCATCGAGCGACGGGACCAGGTCTTGATGACGTTCTTGGAACCGGCTTCGTTCTGGGCGTCCACCTTCTTTACGAGGTGTCCGTCGACGAAGGGCCCCTTCTTGAGACTGCGCGGCATCTAAACCCGCTCCTAGCGCTTCTTGTTCGTCTTGCGGCGGCGGACGATGTACTTGTTCGAAGCCTTCTTCGGCGAACGAGTACGACCCTCCTTCTGACCCCAGGGGCTGACCGGGTGGCGACCACCGGAGGTCTTGCCCTCACCACCACCGTGGGGGTGGTCAACCGGGTTCATCGCCACACCGCGAACGGTCGGGCGGACGCCCAGCCAGCGCTTACGGCCGGCCTTGCCCCAGTTGATGTTGCTCTGCTCGGCGTTGCCGACCTCGCCGACCGTGGCGCGGCAGCGCTGGTCGACCAGACGGATCTCACCGGACGGCATACGAAGGTGGGCCATCGTGCCCTCCTTCGCGAGCAGCTGCACCGAGGCACCGGCGGAGCGGGCGAACTTGGCGCCGCCACCGGGACGGATCTCGATCGCGTGGATCGTGGTACCGACCGGGATGTTGCGGAGCGCCAGGTTGTTGCCCGGCTTGATGTCGGCCCCGGGACCGTTCTCGACGCGGTCACCCTGCGACAGGTTGCGCGGGGCGAGGATGTAGCGCTTCTCGCCGTCGGCATAGTGCAGCAGCGCGATGCGCGCGGTGCGGTTGGGGTCGTACTCGATGTGCGCGACCTTCGCCGGCACGCCGTCCTTGTCGTGACGACGGAAGTCGATCACTCGGTAGGCGCGCTTGTGTCCGCCACCCTGGTGGCGAACGGTCACACGACCGGCGTTGTTACGGCCGCCCTTGCTGTGCAGCGGGCGGACCAGCGACTTCTCCGGCGTGGACCGCGTGACCTCGACGAAGTCGGCGACGCTGGAGCCACGACGGCCCGGCGTAGTCGGCTTGTACTTGCGGATTCCCATTATTCAGTCCTCGTCCGATATCGGACGATCCGGACCGCCCTCAGGCGGTCGGACCGCCGAAGATGTCGATACGGTCGCCCTCGGCAAGGGTCACGATCGCGCGCTTCGTGCCGGCACGCTGACCGAAACCGGTCTTCGTGCGCTTGCGCTTGCCGATGCGGTTGATCGTGTTGACCCCGGTGACCTTGACCGAGAAGACCGCCTGGACGGCCTGCTTGATCTGGGTCTTGTTGGCGTTCGGGGCGACGATGAACGTGTACTTGTTCTCGTCGAGGAGCGCGTAGCTCTTCTCCGACACGACCGGCTTCAGCAGCACGTCACGGAGGTCCGTGAACGCCTTGCTGGGCGCGGTGACGACGGTGTTCTTGCCTTCGGTGGCGTGGCGCTTCGCCTTGGCGACGCGCGCGGCCTTGGCGACCTTGGCCGCCTTGGAGGCGATGCTCGGGTGACGCGTAGCCATCAGGCGTCACTCCCTTCGGTGTCGTTGGCCTGCGGGCCGGCGACGAAGGACTCGAGAGCGGCCTGGGTGAAGACCACGTCGTCCGAGACGATCACGTCGTACGTGTTCAGCTGGCCCGGCTCCAGGATGTGCACCTGGGGCAGGTTGCGGGCGGACAGCCACGCGGCCTCGTCGGCGCGGTCGACGACCAGGAGCAGGTTCTTGCGCTCCGAGATCTTGCCGAACAGCGTGCGAGCGGCCTTCGTGGAGGGAGCCTCGCCCTCGATCACGCCGGTGACGACGTGAATGCGGTTGTGGCGGGCCCGGTCGGTGAGGGCGTGACGCAGAGCGGCAGCCTTCATCTTCTTCGGGGTCCGCTGCGAGTAGTCACGCGGCTGCGGGCCGTGGACGACGCCACCGCCGGCGAACTGCGGCGCGCGGGTCGAGCCCTGGCGCGCGCGGCCGGTGCCCTTCTGACGGTAAGGCTTCTTACCGCCACCGCGGACTTCACCGCGGCGCTTGGTCTTGTGCGTGCCCTGACGGGCAGCCGCGTTCTGCGCGACGACGACCTGGTGGATCAGCGGGATGCTGACCTTCTCCACGCCGAAGATCTCCGCGGGGAGGTCGACGCTTCCGGTCTTCTCGCCGGCAGGCGAAAGGATGTCAACAGTGCTCATCGGTACCTCAGGCCCCCTTGGCCGCAGTGCGGACCAGGACGAGGCCGCCGTTCGGACCGGGGACAGCGCCCTTGATGAGCAGCAGACCCTTCTCCGCGTCAACGGCGTGGACGGTCAGGTTCTGGGTGGTGACACGCTCGTTGCCCATGCGACCCGCCATGCGGAGGCCCTTGAACACGCGGCCCGGGGTGGCGCAGCCACCGATGGAACCGGGCGAGCGGTGCTTGCGCTGGGTGCCGTGACCGGCGCCGAGGCCCTTGAAGTTGTGACGCTTCATGACACCGGCGAAGCCCTTGCCCTTGCTCTTGCCGGTCACGTCGACCTTCACGCCGGCCTCGAACACCTCAGCGGTGATCTCCTGGCCCAGCGTGTACTCGGAGGCGTCCGCGGTGCGGATCTCGACGAGGTGGCGACGGGGGGTGACGTCGGCCTTGGCGAAGTGGCCCTTGAGGGGCTTGTTCACCTTGCGCGGGTCGATCTCGCCGAAGGCGATCTGGACGGACTCGTAGCCGTCACTGTCGTTCGTACGGACCTGGGTCACGACGTTGGGGCTGGCCTTGACGACGGTGACCGGAACAACACGGTTGTTCTCGTCCCACACCTGCGTCATGCCGAGCTTCTCGCCCAGGATGCCCTTGATCTGCTTAGCCATTCTTCAGATCACCGGCCCCTAAAGCTTGATCTCGATGTCGACACCGGCCGGGAGGTCGAGTCGCATCAGAGAGTCAACGGTCTTGGGAGTCGGGTCGAGAATGTCGATCAGGCGCTTGTGCGTGCGCATCTCGAAGTGCTCGCGCGAGTCCTTGTACTTGTGCGGCGACTTGATGACGCAGTACACGTTCTTCTCAGTGGGCAGCGGCACCGGGCCCGCGACCGACGCACCAGTGCGGGTCACCGTCTCGACGATCTTCTTCGCCGAGGAGTCGATGACCTCGTGGTCGTAGGCCTTGAGCCGGATGCGGATCTTCTGTCCCGCCATGGCTACTCAGTAGTCCTGTCTCTTCTAACGCTCTGGAACCAGATGGTCCGTTTACTTCGTTTCTCCGACCCACGCGGTCGGGTGTGTCGCGCTCTCGCCGACACAGATGCCCCTTGTTCGAACATCCCTGCTGGGAAAGCACGGCCCTTCCGGAACCGCAAGCCGGGGACGAAAGGCCCACCGGGTGCCTGGTCGGCGCTCTATTGACACTTCCCGAAAGATTCCCGTACGTCCGCCCCAGCGCTGCCAACAGGCAGTTAGGGCGACGAGTACTGTGGGACTCGCTTTCGGTCCTCCCGGCGGGAGGCGCGCAACATCAACACTCGACCGAGCAACTCCGACAGTCTGCCATATGGGGCACAGCCCTGGCCAATCGAGCCGGAGACAATACCCCGGACGTGACGTAGGTCAAACGCCGATCCCGTTGAGCACGGGCCTTTCGGGGCCCGGGCGTGAAGTCGGTCACCGTGAACCCGTTCGAGGGCTGCGGGTGACAACGGGTGCATCCGACCGACGGCAGACACGGAGACCGCGTGAACAGCCCCCCTGGCAGACGGGACGAGGACGCCTCCGTCATCGCCGACTCCCTGACCCGACCCGAGTCGTTCGGGGAGATCTACCACCGGTACGCGCCGGTGATCCACCGGTACGCGGCCCGCCGGCTGGGTGAGGACGCGGCCGAGGACATCACCGCCGAGACCTTCCTGGCCGCGTTCCGCATGCGCGGGCGCTACGACCTCTCACGCGCCGCCGCCCGCCCCTGGCTGTACGGAATCGCCGCCAACCTCATCGGCAAGCAGCGCCGTGCCGAGGTGCGGGCGCTCCGAGCCCTGGCCCGCACGGGCCACGACCCCGTGGCCGACTCCTGGACCGACCGCAGCGACAGCCGGGTCACCGCCCAGGCCGCTCAGGGCCGCCTGGCGGGCGCGCTCGCCGGTCTCTCTCGCGGCGACCGGGACGTCCTGCTGCTGGTCGCCTGGGCGGACCTCGGCTACCAGGAGGTCGCCGAGGCGCTGTCCATCCCGGTGGGCACGGTGCGCTCCCGCCTCAACCGGGCCCGCAGGAAGGTCCGCCTCGCACTCGGTGACGTGGACCCCACGTTCGTACGCGACTCCCCGGAGGTGATCGGCCATGGCTGAACCGGCGATGGACGAGATGACAGCGGTCCGGCAGCTGCGTGCCGACGCCCCCGTGCCCGACCACGCCCGGCTCACCCCGGCCCGCAGGCGGCTGCTGGACGAGATCGAGGGGCGCCCTCGGCGCGGGTACGGCGGCTGGCAGCTCAGGGCGCTCGGCGCGGTCGCCGCGGTGCTGGCCGCTGCGCTGCTCTCCACGCTGACGCTGTGGGGGGACCACCACGCGACGCCGACGAAACCGGCCGCGCCGCCCGGGGCGCACCAGTGGGTGTACCTGGAGAGCCGTTACGACACATGGCACTGCCGGACGAACCTGGGCCCGCAGGGATACGGCGAAGTCGGCGCGTTCTATATGGATCCCGGACCGGAGCCGTGCACCGAGGAACCGGCAAGGTCCACGGACGACGAGGGATGGACCCGGTACGACGGCGGGAGGCAGGCCGACGGGAACGCGAGTGGCACAGACGCCGTACACGAGTGGGGCGGCACCAACGCGAACTACCTCTCGCCCCAAGCCACCGACGCGCTGGTGGCGGACCTCCCCGACGACCCCGACGCGGCGCTGCGGCTGATCCTTGAGCGGTCCGTCCCCGACCGCGCCACCTACAAGGTCAGGCTCACCCAGGCCCAGCGCGACTTCGACGAGGTGGTCGAGGTCCTCTCCGGAGCCACGGCCGTCCCGTCCGACAAGGCCCGCGTGATCCACCGCGTCATCATGAGCCTCGCCGAAGCCACCGAGGCAGCCGGGGCGACCGACGGCGCGGGGCGGAAGGTCCTGGCGATCGGCGTCGACGGCAACTTCCGCGACTATGCGTGGGAGCGCAACAGCATGCAGGTGCTCCTCGACCCGGAGACCTTCGCCTACCGAGGTGTCCGCTGGGTGGCCGGAATGGACTACTACGTGGGCGGCAAGGCCTCCGGAGGCCCGCTCGTGACGAAGGGGACGGTCATCGCCACGGCCACCCGTGTCGCCACGGTCGTCGTCGACAAGGCCGGCGACCGGAACTGAGCCTGCTCAGGCGGTGACACCATGCGAAAGGGCCCGTACGACCGAAGTCGTACGGGCCCTCTCAGGTGCTCAGCTCAGGCTGGAGCTACCAGATCGATCAGCAAGAACTACTTGGTGATCTTGGTGACCTGGCCGGCGCCCACCGTACGACCACCCTCACGGATGGCGAACTTCAGGCCCTCTTCCATGGCGATGGGCTGGATGAGCTCCACCTTCATCTCGGTGTTGTCACCCGGCATCACCATCTCGGTGCCCTCGGGGAGGGTCACAACGCCCGTCACGTCCGTCGTACGGAAGTAGAACTGCGGACGGTAGTTGTTGAAGAACGGCGTGTGGCGGCCACCCTCGTCCTTGGACAGGATGTAGGCCTGGGCCTCGAAGTCGGTGTGCGGCGTGACCGAACCCGGCTTGATGATGACCTGGCCGCGCTCGACGTCCTCGCGCTTGATGCCACGGAGGAGCAGACCGACGTTCTCGCCCGCCTGGCCCTCGTCGAGCAGCTTGCGGAACATCTCGATGCCGGTGACCGTGGTGGTGGTCTTCTCCTGCTTGATGCCGATGATGTCAACGGTCTCGTTGACCTTCAGGACACCACGCTCGATACGGCCGGTGACGACCGTACCGCGACCGGTGATCGTGAAGACGTCCTCGACGGGCATGAGGAACGGCTTGTCGACGTCACGCTCGGGGGTCGGGATCGCCTCGTCGACGGCGGCCATGAGGTCGAGAACCGACTGACCCCACTCGGCGTCGCCCTCGAGCGCCTTGAGCGCCGAGACCTTGACGACCGGCAGGTCGTCGCCCGGGAACTCGTACTCGGAGAGGAGCTCACGGACCTCGAGCTCGACGAGCTCCAGGATCTCCTCGTCGTCCACCATGTCGGCCTTGTTCAGGGCGACGACGATGTACGGAACGCCGACCTGGCGGGCCAGGAGCACGTGCTCCTTGGTCTGCGGCATCGGGCCGTCGGTGGCGGCGACCACGAGGATGGCGCCGTCCATCTGCGCGGCACCGGTGATCATGTTCTTGATGTAGTCCGCGTGACCCGGGCAGTCGACGTGCGCGTAGTGACGCGTCTCCGTCTGGTACTCGACGTGCGCGATCGAGATCGTGATACCGCGCTGACGCTCCTCGGGAGCCTTGTCGATCTGGTCGAAGGCCGAGGCCTCGTTCAGGTCGGGGTACGCGTCGTGCAGCACCTTGGTAATGGCGGCCGTGAGGGTCGTCTTACCGTGGTCGATGTGACCGATGGTGCCGATGTTGACGTGCGGCTTAGTCCGCTCGAACTTCGCCTTCGCCACGGGGGTCCTCCTGGGAGTGGTTCTGGAACGCCTTGCTTCATCGGCGCCAGGTGATCTTTGCTGGAAAGCCCGGGTCCAGGGGGCAAACATCCGGGGATGCGGTTGTTTGCCCCTTGAGGCTCCGGAGTCAAGCCTACGGCGTGTAAACCGAGTGTGTTACTCGCCCTTGGCCTTCGCGATGATCTCCTCGGCGACGTTCCGCGGAACCTCGGCGTAGGAGTCGAACTGCATCGAGTAGCTTGCGCGACCCGACGTCTTGCTGCGGAGGTCGCCGACGTAGCCGAACATCTCCGACAGGGGCACCAGGCCCTTGACGACGCGGGCACCGGCCCGCTCCTCCATGGCCTGGATCTGACCACGGCGGGAGTTGATGTCGCCGATGACCTCGCCCATGTAGTCCTCGGGCGTGGTGACCTCGACGGCCATCATCGGCTCGAGCAGCACGGGGCTGGCCTTGCGCGCGGCCTCCTTGAAGGCCTGCGAACCGGCGATCTTGAACGCGAGCTCGGAGGAGTCCACCTCGTGGTAGCCACCGTCGAGCAGGATGACGCGCACGCCGGTCATCTCGTAACCGGCGAGGATGCCGAACTGCATGGCCTCCTGCGCACCGGCGTCGACCGAAGGGATGTACTCCTTCGGGATACGACCACCGGTCACCTTGTTCACGAACTCGTACGAGGCGTCGCCGCCCTCGATCGGCTCGATCGCGATCTGCACCTTCGCGAACTGGCCGGTACCACCAGTCTGCTTCTTGTGCGTGTAGTCGACCCGGTCGACCGCCTTGCGGATGGTCTCGCGGTAGGCGACCTGCGGCTTGCCGACGTTGGCCTCGACCTTGAACTCACGGCGCATACGGTCGACCAGCACCTCGAGGTGCAGCTCGCCCATGCCACCGATGATGGTCTGGCCGGTCTCCTCGTCCGAGTGGACCTGGAACGACGGGTCCTCTTCGGCCAGGCGCTGGATCGCGATGCCCAGCTTCTCCTGGTCGCCCTTCGACTTGGGCTCGATGGCGACCTGGATGACCGGAGCCGGGAAGTCCATGGACTCCAGGATCACGGGCTGCTTGTCGTCGCACAGCGTCTCGCCGGTCGTGGTCTGCTTCAGACCCATGACGGCGACGATGTCGCCGGCGCCGACCGACGCGATCTCCTCACGCTTGTTCGCGTGCATGCGGTAGATCTTGCCGATGCGCTCCTTCTTGCCCTTGACGGAGTTCAGCACCGCAGTGCCGGACTCCAGGCGGCCCGAGTAGACCCGGACGAAGGTGAGCTTGCCGAGGTGCGGGTCGCTCATGATCTTGAACGCCAGCGCCGACAGCGGCTCGTCGTCGGACGGCTTGCGCTTGACGATCTCCTCCGGGTCCTTGACGTCGTGGCCCTCGATGGCCTCGACGTCCAGGGGGGAGGGGAGGTAGCGCACGACCGCGTCGAGCAGGGGCTGGACGCCCTTGTTCTTGAACGCGGTGCCACAGAACACCGGGGTGACCGTGGTGTCGTTGGACTTGCCGGACGCGATGGTGATGCGACGGATCGCGGCGTACAGCTGCTCCACGGAAGGCTCCTGGCCCTCCAGGTACAGCTCCATGATCTCGTCGTCGTTCTCGGCGACGGTCTCGACGAGCTTGCCGCGGTACTCCTCGGCAGCCTCGGTGTGGGTGGCCGGGATGTCGACGACGTCGTACATCTCGCCCTTCTCCGCCTCGGCGGACCACACGAAGGCCTTCATCGTGACCAGGTCGACGACGCCCTTGAAGTCGGCCTCGGCACCGATCGGCAGCTGCATGACGATCGGCTGCGCGCCGAGGCGGCTGCTGATCATGTCGACGCAGCGGTGGAACTCCGCACCGGTCCGGTCGAGCTTGTTGACGAAGCAGATACGCGGAACGCCGTAGCGGTCCGCCTGACGCCAAACGGTCTCGGACTGGGGCTCGACACCCGCGACGCCGTCGAACACCGTCACGGCACCGTCGAGCACGCGCAGCGAACGCTCCACCTCGACGGTGAAGTCGACGTGGCCCGGGGTGTCGATGATGTTGATGGTGTGGTCGACATCGGCAAGCGGCCAGTGACAGGTGGTGGCAGCAGAGGTGATCGTGATGCCACGCTCCTGCTCCTGCTCCATCCAGTCCATCGTGGCGGCGCCGTCGTGGACCTCACCGATCTTGTAGGAGACGCCGGTGTAGAACAGGATCCGCTCGGTGGTGGTCGTCTTGCCCGCGTCGATGTGGGCCATGATCCCGATGTTGCGGACCTTGGCCAGGTCAAGTGAAGTGGTAGCCATAAGGCTTTCGTCTTCTCTCGGTCTCGATGTGGGTAGCGACTACCAGCGGTAGTGCGCGAAGGCCTTGTTGGACTCGGCCATCTTGTGGGTGTCCTCGCGCTTCTTCACAGCGGCGCCGAGGCCGTTGGACGCGTCGAGAAGCTCGTTGAGGAGGCGCTCGGTCATGGTCTTCTCGCGACGGGCGCGGGAGTAACCGACGAGCCAGCGCAGCGCCAGGGTGCTCGCGCGACCCGGCTTGACCTCGATCGGGACCTGGTAGGTCGCGCCACCGACACGGCGGGACTTGACCTCGATGGTCGGCTTGATGTTCTCGAGAGCGCGCTTCAGCGTGATGACCGGGTCGTTGCCGGTCTTCTCGCGCAGGCCCTCCATGGCGCCGTAGACGATGCGCTCGGCGGTGGAGCGCTTGCCGTTCAGCAGCACCTTGTTGATGAGCGACGTGACAAGAGGAGAACCGTAGACCGGGTCGATGATGACCGGGCGCTTCGGGGCAGGGCCCTTACGAGGCATTGTTTACTTCTCCTTCTTGGCGCCGTAGCGGCTGCGGGCCTGCTTGCGGTTCTTGACACCCTGGGTGTCGAGCGAACCGCGGATGATCTTGTAGCGAACACCGGGCAGGTCCTTCACACGGCCACCACGCACGAGCACGATCGAGTGCTCCTGCAGGTTGTGTCCCTCACCCGGAATGTAAGCAGTGACCTCGATACCGCTGGTCAGACGCACACGCGCGACCTTACGCAGGGCCGAGTTCGGCTTCTTCGGGGTGGTCGTGAACACACGCGTGCAGACGCCGCGACGCTGGGGCGAACCCTCGAGTGCGGGCGTCTTGTTCTTCTCGACCTTGTCCTGCCGGCCCTTCCGGACCAGCTGCTGGATCGTAGGCACTACTTCTCCGGTTTCTGTGTGCCGAATGGTGAAGCTAACCTGGAACTTCGCCGACCCACGCGGTCGGGTGTGTCGAATCCGGCGGACTTCCGCCGCGAGGCAGGAAGAGGCGCAGATCACGGTGGCCGCTAGCTAGGCCCCGTGTGCGGTTGAAGACACGCACGAGGGCCAGGGCACACCCCAGGCACAAGGTCTGAGCGTACCTAGCGCATTCACTCCGGTCAAAACAGAAGCCCCGCTCACGACACGCCGAAGGTTTACGAGCGCTGCCTCAGCCCCTGTGATACCGGCGCCGCAGCGTCCGCGGAGCCTCCCGGGGGCGGTGCCGGGGACGGCACGGCCGGGTTGCCGGCCCGCGACGGCCGCTTCGCGGCGTCCGCCGCCGCGCCTGCCGCCGTGTCGTGACCGATGAAGTACGTCGGACGGTTCTGTACGGCCGTATAGATGCGACCGACGTACTCGCCGAGCAGGCCCACGCAGACCAGCTGGACCGCGCCGATGAACAGCACGCCGATGAAGAGGGACGTCCAGCCTGGGACGGTGTGCTGGAAGGCGTGGGCGCTCAGGGTGTAGATCATCAGGGCCAGGCAGACCAGGAACGCGAAGCCGCCCAGCCAGGTGGCGATGCGCAGGGGCGCCGCCGAGAAGCCCGTGACGCTGTCGACGGCCAGCCGGATCATCCGGCCGAGCGGGTACTTGCTCTGGCCCGCCGGCCGCGGGGCGCGCTCGTAGCGGACCTCGCCGCTGGGGAAGCCCAGCCAGGGCACGAGAAGGCGGTAGACCCGCTGCTGGTCCGGCAGGGCCTTCAGGGCGTCCACGGCGGCCCGGCTCAACAGCCGGAAGTCACCGGCCTGGGCCGGCACCGACGGTCCGGCGAGACGGCGGACGAGCCGGTAGTACAGGCCCGCCGTCCACCGCTTGAAGCCGGTGTCGCTGGCCCGGTCGGCGCGGATGCCGTAGACGATGTCGAGGTCCTTGGCGCGGGCCAGCGCGAGCATCTCGGTAATCTTCTCGGGCGGGTCCTGGAGGTCGGCGTCGATGCTGACGACGTAAGCGCCGTGCGCCCGGTCCAGGCCCGCGGTGAGGGCGGCCTGGTGGCCGGAGTTGCGGCGCAGGCCGATGATCCGCAGCTCAGGCCAGCCGAGCCGGAAGGCGGCCAGCAGCTCGGCCGTGCGGTCGGTGCTTCCGTCGTCGACGGCGACGACCTCGTAGCCGACGCCGAGGTCCGCCAGGACCGGGCGCAACCGGCTGACCAGCGCGGGAAGTACCTCTTCCTCGTTGTACATGGGTATGACGACCGACAAGACGGTCGCCGCGGCCGTGGTGTTCGGCGCTTCGGTCACCCGTCCTCCCCCAACCTGTGGCGCACATGTGCGACTCTGTTGCGATCTTATGACCACACTCTTATGACCACACTTCACGATCATCCGGACAACGGTGCCGCCCCTGGGTGTCCGGCGATCGGCCGAGGGGGGACCCCAGCCATGAGCACGGCTTCCAGCGACACGGCGACGGACTCCGCCGTGCCCGACGGGCCACAGGAGCGCTCGCGGAGACTGCGCCGCCTCACCCTGCCGGACGGTGTACGACCGTACCTCGCCCCGCTGCTCCTCTACGGCGTCACGAAGCTCGTGGGCCTGATCGTGTTCGCCTGGCTCCTGGAGTCGGCCGACGAATACCAGAAGAAGAACCCGCGCTTCGGCGGCGGCGCCCACTGGTGGGACGTCCTGTCCACCTGGGACGGCTGGTGGTACCTCCAGGTCGCCGAGAAGGGGTACGACCCCCGCCCCCTGGAGCAGCTCGCCCCGGGCGGACTTTTCACCGTCAAGCAGAACTCGGTCGCCTTCTTCCCGCTCTACCCGGGCCTGATCCGGGGCGTCTCCGAGATCACCGGGCTGGGGCTGTACGGCTCCGGGATCCTGGTCTCGGTGCTCGCCTCCTTCGTCGCGGCCGCCGGCATCTACGCCGTGGTCTCGACGCTCGCCGGGGTGCGGGCGGGCACGATCGCGGCCGGGCTGTGGGCGGTGGCACCCGGCGCGGGCGTCGAATGGGCGGTCTACTCGGAGTCGGTCTTCGTCGCCATCGCCTCCTGGTGCTGCTACTGCGTGATGAAGCGGCGGTGGGTCGCGGCGGGGCTGCTCGCCTTCGTGGCCGGGCTCAACCGGCCGACCTCCGCCGCACTGATCGGCGCGGTCGGGCTGGCCGCGATCGTCACGCTGGCCCGGCGGGAGAGCAGGCGCGAGCACGGGGTCTCGGGTCCCCTGTACGCCATGTTCGCCGCGCCGCTCGGCCTGCTCACCTACATCACCTGGGTCGGCCTCAGCATGGGCGACCTCACCGCGTACTTCACGCTCCAGCGCGAGGGGTGGGCGCACTACTTCGACTTCGGCTCCTACACCCTCGACGTGCTCGGCAACACGGCGGTCGGTCGCCACAACTACCTGTTCGCGTTCTCGGTCCCCGACCTCCTCGGCGTACAGCTGGTGCTGGCGCTGCCCTTCCTGATCGCGCTGATGCTCCGCAAGAAGCCGCCGCTGGTGCTGGTCGCGTACACCCTGGCGAGCGTGATCACCGTGCTGGGCACCCAGCAGATGTTCGGCAACACGGGGCGGTACCTGCTGCCGGTCTTCCCGCTGCTGCTGGCCCCCGCTGCGGCGCTGAGCCGGCTGAAGTGGCCGAGTCTGGCGGTGTTCTTCGGGACGGCGGCCATCGCGTCGGGGTGGTACGCGCACTACGTGATCTTCGAGTTGGGCATTCCGTAGACCCTGTGCGTTCATCCGGTGCGGTGAGCCGGTTCGGCGCAGGGGCCGGAGGTCACCGGGCCCGGCGGGTGGCGCGTTCGGCGGCGAACACGTCCTCCAGGCGGAAGAGCTGGGCCCGTCCCGCCTTGCCGGCCGGCTCGAGATGCCCCAGCTGGACCCACTTGCGAATCGTGGCGGGGGCCACACCGACCTCCTGGGCCGCGAGAGGGCCGGGAATCAGGGTCGGTTGCCCGGTGGCGCGTCGGTCGGGGGTGCGTCGGTCGGGGGTGCTCATGCGCGCGTCCACTCCCCCTCGTCCCAGGTGTGCCGGTAGGCCGGGTCGTCGTGGCAGCCGCAGTCCGGTTCCGGGCAGCGGCAGGCCGGATTGACGCAGAGGACGGCCGCCCGGTCGGGGAAGGCCCGCAGGGAGACGGAGTCGCACCAGGGGCAGCGGCCGGCGACCCGTACGACGGTCTCGGTGTCGCCCAGCGCGCGGGCGCAGCGGCGGGCCATCCGCCGGGTCTCGTCGCGCACATGCGCGGCCAGGACGGTGTCGGCGGCCACGCGGTCGAGGAGCGAGGCGATCCGGCGCAGCCGCTCGGGCACGGAGGCGCGGCGCGGGCGGGGCAGGCCGAGCCGGTCGCGTACCGCCTCCTCCAGTTCGAGCACGCCGTCGGTGATGTCGCGGATGGCGTCGGAGACATGCAGGCGGAGCGGGGCCGCGCCGTGGCCGGGCGCCACCAGCCCGTGCCGCTGCCGGAGCAGCAGCTGCTCCTCGCGCTCCTCGCGCAGGCGGGTGCCGAGATCGGCGGGGGGCCGCGGTGCGGCGGGGCGGTGCGCGGGGGTGGTGCGGCCGGGGACCAGTTCCGTGGACAGCTCGGGGAACTGCTGGAGAAGGGTGCCGATCCAGAGGGCGGCCTGGGCGGTGGGGCGGTCCTCGCAGGCTTCAGCCACGGGTGTCTCCCTGGGCCGGCAGGTGGGCGAGGCCGACGGCCGGGGCCGGCGGGAGGAGATGCGCGGGCACGGGGACCGGGCGGCCGGAGCGCCAGAGACGGCCGCCGCAGACGCCGTCGAACCAGTTGTCGGCCGGTGCCACCGCCTCCTCGCAGGCCCGCCGCACGCGGCAGCCGGCGCAGGCCCGCAGCGCGGGGGCGGCGACCTTGGCCTTCTTGGAGAAGACGACCCGCGGGGAGAGCCCGGTACAGGCGGCCGCGGACTGCCAACCGGGGGCTGATGGGCAGGAACTCGTTTCGGGCATGGACATGGGACCCCCCTGGGTTCGTGAACGAGCCGTGCTGGGTGAACGCCCCCAGACTTACAGATTGCGTGCGCGCCCGCAACGAAATTCAGACGGGCAGGGGCTCGCGACATCCCCCGAATCTCCACGAACGGCACGAACTTTCCTCAGTGCTTGCTCGAGAGCACGTAATTCCGCGCGCGCAAGCAAGCTAAACTCTTGCCCACCCCCGAAGGAAGAGAGAAAGACATGACCAACCAGGGCTTGGACGCATTCGCCGCGTGGGTCGAAGACCTCATGCGCGAACGCGGCTACGACATCGACAGTCCACGCGGCGGCGGCAAGTCGAGAATCGCGGACGAGGCCGGTGTTCATCGCGCCGCGGTCACCCGTCTGCTCCAGCGGCAGAGCATGCCGGACCTCGAGACCACCCGCAGGCTCGCCCGCGTGCTCGGTGTGCCGGTCCGCGACATGCTCATCCGCTCCGGCCGGCTGACCGCGGAGGAACTGGCCGACCCGCACGACTACCTGGCCTCGCCCGCGCCCGGCGCGGACTTCGGCCGCCGCCCCACGCTGGAGGAGGTCGCCGACCTGCTGGGCGTGCCCGCCGAGCGCCGGGAGATGTTCGTCAGGGTGGTGGAGCAGTTCCTGCCGAGCGAGGCCGAGGCCGAGGTGGCGCACGTGCGTGAGGTGCGTGAGGACCGGCGGGTCCTGGTGGAGACGGCCGCGGCCGCACCCACCGCCGACTGACCGAGCCGAACCACCGGTCGCATGCCGTGCCGGTTGTGATGCCGTGCCGGTTCTGATCGAAGGGCGCCCGTGGGCCGACGGGGGCTCCGATCGACGGCACTACGGCCACGACCCGCACCACGACTACGACCCGCACCAAGGCTTGCGCCTGCACTCACCCTCCCCCCTCAGCTCTCCCCTCAGCTCTCCCCTCCCCTGCACCTCCGCTCCCCCTCCCACTCCCCCACCGCCTCCCCCTTCCTGACCTGCGCTCCCGCCCCTCCCGTACCTCTGCGCACATCTCTCTCGCCGTTTTAGTTGCGTGCGCGCACGCTCGTCTGTCACAGTTGGTGCAGCGGCGGAGCTGTGCCCGCGAGCCCCGAGCGGGCCGCACCCGCCGCCGTACGCCGGGCCGAGGCGCCGCGCGCCTCCCCTTCCCCGCCCCCGCGCGGCGCCCGCCCGGCGACTTCCCCTTCTTCCCGGCGAGGTGACCCGGCATGACCACACCCACCCCACCGAGCGCCTTCCCGGACGTCGAGGCCCTGGTCGTCGACATCCTGGAGGCCGACTCGGCGCTCTCCACGGCGCTCGTCGCCGTCGAACCGCCCGCGAACTTCGACGGCACGACCGCCGCCGTCCTCGTCAACCGGCGCGGCGGCGCGTGGATCGGCGAGCTGCACGTCGACCAGCCGCTGATCGAGTTGGAGGTGTACGGCCCGACCAAGCAGGCCGCGCACGTCCTGGCCAACTCCGCCCGCCGCGCGCTGCTGGCCGCGGCCGGCAACCGGTACGGCACGAACCTCATCACCGAGGTGGAGGAGCAGGACGGCCCGCGCTGGCTGCCCGACTACCTCTACTCCGCGGCCAACCGCTACGTCGGCGTGCTCAAGGTGTTCCTGGACGTCTACTGAGACCTCCGCCGAGACATCAGCCGAGACCTCTGCCGAGACATCCCCCGACGCACCCCGCGCGGGCGTTCCCGTTCCGCGCCCCACCGACCGAAGGCCCCGCCGTCCGCACGGCGGGGCCTTCGCCGTACCCGGAGCGCTTGTCCACCGGGCGACGGCACCCAGCACCACCGCACCACTCCACCCCGGCACACCCCTCTATAAGGAGACCCACCCATGGCAGGAACCAACTCCTCCGAGATCCGCATCGCAGGCGTCGGCCGGCTCTACGTCGCCGCCGCCGACACCAAGGTTCCGACGACCTTCTCCACCGACCCGTCCACCGACTGGGCCACCGGTTGGAAGAACCTCGGCTTCACCTCCGGTGAGGGCGTCACCTTCAGCAAGAAGGACAAGCTGGAGCCGGTCGACGTGTGGCAGGCCGTGAGCCCGGTGCACTTCGTGTACTCGGACCGCGACCTGACCCTGAAGTTCTCGCTGATGCAGTTCAACGAGGACACGCTGCCGTTCTTCATGGGCGGCGGCGCGGTCGAGGCGGTCACCGGCTCGACCGGCGTCTACAAGTACGAGATCGCCGACCGCCCGTACGCCGACGTGCGCGCCCTCGGCCTGGAGTTCACGGATGTCCGCGCCTCCGACGGCGCCACGGTGACCTACCGCTTCGGTGTTCCGCGCGGCCAGGTCACGGCGGCGGACGACATCAAGCTGGCCCGCAAGTCGGCGGCCCAGCTCGGCATCACCTACACGGCGATGGCCGCCGCCGACGGTTCGGCGCTGGCCAGCTTCGTGATGAAGGACGCCGCGTACGCCCCGCCCCGGGCCCACACCTCTCTTCCGCAACCCAAGGAGCACCCATCGCCATGGCCCGTTTCGACGTCAACGCCGCCCGCGCCCAGCGCCTCGAAGCCCTCGGCCGTACCTGGTCGTTCGAGCTCGACGACGAGAGCTTCACCCTGCCCACGGAGCTGACCCGCGCCACCGCGAAGGCGCTGCGCGAGCTCGACGACAACGACGTGGACGGGCTGCTCGGGCTGCTCATGGGCGAGCAGCAGTTCGCCCGCTTCGAGCGGCACGAGGTCACCATGCAGGACATCGCAGCGATCCTGGAGGCCTACGGCAAGGAGACCGGGCTCGGCCTGGGGGAAGGCTGAGCCTCGTCGGGTTCGTCGACGAACACGCCGAGGCCCTCGAAGCGGACCTGCTCCGCTATTACGGGATCGATCTGCTCGACTGGCACCGCGAGCGCCTCTCCGCGCGGCGACTCGCGGTGCTCATCAAGCAGTTGCCGCGCGACAGTGCGCTGAACCGGGAACTGCGCGGCGAGGCCGCCGAGTGGTCGGTGACCGACCATCTGCTGGCCGCCGCCGTGGACCATCTGGCGGCCGCCAACTGGATGTTCGCCTGCGTCAACTCGGAGGAGGGGGACCAGCCGGACGCCCCGGCTCCGGTGCCGCGTCCGGTGGACCTGGCCGAGAACGGCACCTACGGCGACGCCGACGCGTACGAGGAGTACGAGGAGTACGAGGAGCAAGCGAAGTCCGGTGAGCGGGCCGGGGACATCGGGCGGTCGGCCCCGGGGCCGGACACCGCGACGGACGGCTCACCGGCACCCGCGCCGGACGGGGCGCCGTCGGCGTTCCAACTGGCCCGCTTCTTCGGCTGATCCTCCCGGTCGCCCGGGCGCCCGTCGGACGGCCGGTCATGTCGTGCCCGTCGGATCCGCTCAGCGGGAGCCCGGCGGGCCGTTCTGCTCGTCCCGGCGGCGGCCACCGGCCCGGCCCTCCAGTTCGTCCGCGAGGGCCCGGGCCTTGTCCGAAAGCAGCCGGCGCCGGGGTTCGTCGCGGGCGCCCTGCGGATCGGCCGGCTCGACCGGCTCGACCGGCTCCGGCTGCTCGACGTCGTCAGTCCGCTCGACGTCAGCCCGCTCCGGCTGCTCCTGCGGTGGCCGTTCCGCGGTCCCGGAGCCGTCCGGCCTGCGCGCCCTCTCCCGTCCGGTGGCTCCGATCTCGCCGGGCAGGGCCAGCGGGGGCACGCTCGGCCGGCCGTTGCGCATGACCACCGGCCGCCGGTCGGAGGGCGTGACGCGCTTGCCCCGCACCTCACGGGCGGAGAGCAGGATGTCCCCTTCTGCACCGGAGCCGGCCTCGGCCCCACCGGCACCTCCGACCTCGTCATCGACGTCCCGGTCCCCCTCGTGCGACCCCCTGGCCGGGCTGCTCGCGCCCGTCGGGCCGGTCGGGCTCGTCGTCCCGACAACGTTGGCCGTGCCCGGGTCGCCGTACGGAGCCTCCTCGCCCCCGTCCGTCTCCCCTGCCGGGGGAGGTGTCGGCACCGGGGTTCCGTCCGCCACCGACCGTTCCCGTTCGCCGCGCTCCTCCACGCGCGTCCACGCGGACGGAGGGCGCAGCAGTTCGACATAGGGAAGCGGAATGACCTCGCCGCCGCGCTCGTGCTCGTGCTCCCCCTCGGCCCGTCGGGCCCGGCGGGGACGGTGGCCGGTGCGGGCGTCCTCCTGGCCCTGGAGATAGGCGGCGGTGATCCGCTCCTCGTACGCGCGGCGGATCGCGGGCAGCTGTTCGTCGACCACGTCGGCCCAGCCCGCGCTGTACGCGGCCAGTTCCCGCCGGTCGAGTTCGCTGCGGGGAAGGACCACCAGGTCGTCCGGTTCATGGCCGAGCCGGAGGACCAGCTCCGAGACACGGGCGATGAGATGCGGCAGATCGGGGGCCTGTTCGAGCCAGTCGATCACATGCTCGCGCCGCACGTTGCTCGCGTCCCCGTCCACCCCGTAGGCCTTGCTCTCGTCCCCTGGCCCCATCGCGCCCCCGCGCGAGGACGGCTGCCCGTCGCCGTCCACCGTCGTCTGGCGCTCACTCAGTTCCCTTGCGGAGCACCGCTGTTCACCTTCTCGTATCCGACGGGAGAACGGCCGGATCCTACTCCACGAACCTGGGCGACACTTCGGCCGCACCCGGCATCACCGCAGGTCCCGACCGCTGGACTACGGGGACTCCTCGCCAAACACAGAACGACACCACAGGATTACTCGTACACTAGTTCGAACACGCGTTTCGAACGCCCCAGAGGCGCCACCTGTACCACAGCCCAGCGGACAGACAGGAAAGCAGGCCGACATGGTGACTGGCACGAGCAACTCCCCGAAGCAGCCGATCGACACCTACACCCGCCTCGCCCACCTCCTGCACACCACACCCCCCGACCGCGAGGCCCTGCTCGACCGGGTGTACGAGGAACTGCTCGCCCGGGAGTCCCGTGCCTACGCGGCCGGCTGGTCGGACGCCCTGACGGAGGCGCGGCGGGCGCGCGGCGGGCGCCGCCCGTAGCCCGCGCGGCCCTGCCCGTCGCCCGCCCCACCCGAAGCTCGCGCCGCCCCGCCCCGCCCCGCCCATGGACCGCGACACCCCCGCCCGCGCGGTCCCGCACCAGGCGTCCGCCGCACGGTCAGCCGTTCTTCGTCCAGCGCGAGAACCCCCGAAGGATGGCCCGCCTGCTCCACCGCCGGCCGATGTGGAAATTGAGCTGGGGCAGCACCTTGCCCTGATGCATCCCCTGCCTGGTCCAGAACGAGTAGTGGATGTCATCGGCATCCCCGAAGAGCTGCCAGAACGTGGCGTCGTCGTCGTACCGGCCGATGAATTGCGCCATCTCCTCGGCCTGGGTCATCCGGTCGAGCCAGAAGAGCACGAGGGTCGTGCCCTCGTGCCCGGCATTCCATTCACCGATCGCCCGTACCGCCGGCAACGGCCGGCCGTACCAGGGTGCGTCGCCGACGCCAAGGCGTTCCTCCACCTTGCTGGCCGGGCCTGAATCCTCGAAGAGCCCCCGATCCATGTTCGGCCTGACCGCCCAGTCACCGATCCACTCGGACAGGGAACCCCGCTCCAGCCGCGTACGGATCACCTCGGTGCCGGCATCTCCGTAATTCGAATCCGTCGATTCCTCCGGATCTTTCGACTCACCGTAGAGGAAGACATCCACACCTCGCCCCGGATGGAATCCATCCGCGATCCGAAGGGCCCGTTCCGCAAACCAGGCGATCGAGCCTTTCCTTTTCGGCTCGAAATACCAATTCCAACTGGTGGGGACGGCGAGGACAACGCGCACATCGTCAGAAGGCATGCGGGAACGCTAGCACAGGAGGGCAATCATGGGACGAGATCTCAAGAAAATCGACGAGGATCTCAAAAACCTTGAGGACAACACCACCACCAGTATCGCCGGGATAAACACCAGACTCGGCGTACACACCACGGACATCGCCGGGATTAATACCAAACTCGGCACTCACTCGACGGATATCACCAAGCTCCAGCAGTCCTACAAAGGACTCCGCACCACCCACAGCGGAATCTCCACGTCCCTCTCGTGGATGAGCAACTCCATCGCCGCGCACACCAACGGCCTCACCGGCCTTGCCGCCAGCCTCACCCTGCTGACCGTCGGACTCTCGATCTTCAAGATCGACGAGAAGGGGATCACATTCCTCGGCGCAACCCGGGAATTCCCCTGGAAGAAACACATCGACGAGCTGCAGAAATGGAGGTTGATGGAGTCACAGACACAGAAGGAGAGCCGCGAGAAGAAAGAACGGCGCGAAAAGGTCGTAGACGACAACTTCCAGCACATCGAAAAACTCAAAGAGACCGAGCAGACGGTCGAGAAACTGAAGCAGCGACTCTTGGTTGTGCGAGACGCCGCGGACGCGGAACGCCGACGGCTGGAGGCAAATCCCAGGATGCGGACCGACCGGGGAATCGACGACCCGGTTCCCCTGGTCCGCGGTGTCGCCAGCGAGGTGACCGTTCTACGCAGGGCTCTCCGCGAACTCACCGCAGCACTCTAAGGAGACATCCATGTCGTTGTCCTCAGCGGCGAGCCGGGCCGCCAACTCACTGCAACAGTTCAAGGCACAGGCCACCGGAGTCGCGACGGCGACCCAGAACCTGAGTCGCGCGGCACAGAGCGGAAAGGGCGAGATCGGCAAGCTCCGCTCCGCGTCCCAGGAGACGACCAAGCAGCTGAAAGACCTCAGGACCGCCTCCGACCAAGCCGAGAAGTCGCTCGGCAAGGCCGGGAAGACCGGGTCCAGCGCCGGCACGAACCTCGGCAAGTACGAAACCGGGGCGGGCAAGGCGGCCAAGGGCCAGGACAAGATGAACAAGTCGATGAAGGGCAACTTCTTCGGCATGCTCATGGACCTGCTCGCACCGCTCATCGAGAAGGTCGTCGAAATGGCGACCAAGTCGAAGACCATGCAGAAGGTCCTCAAGACCGCCTTCGACGTCATCAAGTCCGTGATCAGCACGGTCATGAAGGCCATCGGGCCGATCATGAAGAACGCCGCCAAGCTGATCAAGTCGGTCTGGGACGGCATCAAGAAGGCGATCTCGGCCGTCGTCAAGGCCGTCGCCACGGTGATCAAGACCTACGTCGCCATCTGGAAGAAGGTCATCACCACCGCGCTGAACGCGATCAAGACGGTCGTCTCCAGCGTGTGGAAGGGCATCAAGGCCGTCATCTCGCCGGTCGTCAACTGGGTCAAGTCCGCGATCCCGAACGCCTTCAAGGCCGTCAAGGACAAGCTGTCCAGCATCTGGGGCGGCCTCAAAGGCATCGCGGGCCGCGCCTTCGACGGCATCAAGAGCGCGGTGAAGGGCCCGATCAACGCCGTCATCGGCATCATCAACCGCGCGATCGGAGCCCTCAACGGCATCAAGGTGTCGATCCCGGGCTGGGTCCCGGGCGTCGGCGGCAAGACCTTCGGCGTCAGCCTGCCCAGGATCCCCATGCTGGCCACCGGCGGTGTCGTCATGCCCCGCTCCGGCGGTGTCCCCGCGATCCTCGCCGAGGCCGGTGAGGCCGAGGCCGTCCTGCCGCTGAGCAAGCTGGACCGGCTGCTGCGGCGGGCGGCGGCACAGGGTTCGGCGTACGCCGGGACGAGCGGTTCGGGAGGCGCGCTGCACATCGAGCACTACTACGCGGCCGAGAGCAGCAGCCCGCAGCGGACCGCCGACGCCTTGATGTTCCTGGCGAAGGCACGCGGATGAGTACCGCCGCGCTGCCTGCGGGAGGCGGGGTGGCCGACCTGTTCGCCGGGGTGGCACCGGCACTCCAGGCCTTCCGGTCCCGGCTCGGACAGAACACCGCCACGGCGCGTTCTCTGGTCGGCCGGATCAGGAGCGCCGCCACCGGCGTCGACGCCGTCCGTTCCGCCGCTTCCCAGGGCGCCACCGCCGTACGTCAGGTCAAGGCCGGCGCCGACGCCGCGAGCCGCTCCGTCGCGAAGACCGGCCGGACCGCCACCGAAGCCGCCTCCGGCATCAAGTCGGCCGGCACCCGCGCCAAGGGCGCCGGCAAGCCCCTCGGCGCCCTGAACTCCGCGTTCGGCGGTGTCCTCGCCATCGTCGGCGCGCTGATCGAGGCCTCCGGCGTGCTCGGCGACCTCATGGGAGCCTTCGGCACCGCCATGACCATCGGCTCCGGCGTGATGCTGATCATCAACGCCCTCACCCGCGCCAACCCCATCGGGTTCGTCACCGGTCTCCTCCTGCCCGTCGCCGGCTGGCTGATCGATCTCGCGCTGAACTCCGAGACCGGGCAACGGCTGATGGAACAGCTCGCCACCCTCGTACTGAAGTACGTCGAGGGCTATCTGACCGTCATGACGCCGCTGCTCAAGGGCATCGCGAGCGCCGTGAACACCTACGTCACCGGCTACCTCGGTGTCATCACCACCGCGCTCACCGCGATCGTCGGTACCGGCTTCGCCGTCCTGAAGGCGCTGACCACCGGGGACACCCGGGCGCTCAGCGGCAGGGTGTCGTCGGTCTGGCGGGGGTTCAAGGACGCGGTGCGGCCGGCGCTGGAGTGGATCACCAGGGACGTCCCCCGGATGTTCACCCGGATCAAGGAGGCCACCTCCCGCACCCTGGACGCGATGGGCAAGTTCGTGACGACCGGCACCCAGACCGTCGCCGGTGTGGTCAAGGGGCCGATCCAGGGACTCATCGCCTTCGCCAACTGGGTCATCGACGGGCTCAACTCCCTGAGCTTCTCGATCCTCGGCAAGAAGTTCGGCATCCACCTGGACAAGATCCCGATGCTCGCGGAGGGCGGCATCGCCGTCCCCGGCGCCTCCCGGGGCGCGGGCCGGGTGCTGCCGCTGACCGCCCTGGAGCGGCAGCGGGCTCTCGCCCGGCGACACCGGACACCGACGCCTCCATCGCCCTACCGGGTCAAGGAGTTCCACGAGAGCGCGGGCACGGGCGCCCGGGGCACCGCGGAGGACCTGCTCTTCCTGGCCGCGGCCCACGCATGCGCCTGAACCCGCACACGGACCGGCAGCCGGACCCGCCGATGAACCCGCAGCCCCGCCGGCACACGCCCGCAGGCCCGCCCACCCAGGCGCCCTCAACCCCGCCGGCACACGAACCAGCAGCCCCGCCGGCACACGCCCGCAGGTCTGCCCGCGCAGGCGCCCGCAGGCCCGCCCACCCAGGAACCCGCAGCCGCGCGCCAGCACGCGAGCCCGCAGCCCCGCCGGCACACGCCCGCAGGCCCGCCCACCCAGGCGCCCGCAGGCCCACCCACCCAGGAACCCGCAGCCGCGCGCCAGCACGCGAGCCCGCAGGCCCGCCCACCCAGGAACCCGCAGCCGCGCCGGCACACGAGCCCGCAGGCCCGCCCGCGCAGGCGCCCGCAGGCCCGCCCACCCAGGAACCCGCAGCCGCGCCGGCACACGAGCCCGCAGGCCTGCCCGCACACGAGCCCGCAGGTCTGCCCGCGCAGGTGCCCCGCAGGTTCGCCTGCGCAGGTGCCCGCAGCCGCGGAGCCGCGCAGCCGCGCAGCCGCGCCGGCACGCGAGCCCGCAGCCGCGCCTGCTCAGGTGCCCGCGCGCAAACCCGCGCACAAGCCCTCACACGCGCCCGCACCTGAGCCGCAACGAGCCCGCACACAAGGAGTGAGGTGACGGCCCGATGGCCGAGATCACGACAACCGCATACACCGACGATGTGGCCCCCGGCTCACTCATCACCCGCGACGGGCAGATGCAGTGGGCCGGACTGCTGATGGGCCCCGGCACCCCCTACGAGATCGACCGCGGCGGCCTGAGCGGCTGGGAGGACCTGCCGGAGTACGACTCCTCCGACGCCGACCACCCCACCGCGCACGGCGCCTGGCCGGGCGCCCGCTACGCCAAGCCGCGCAAGGTCGGCGGCACGGTGTGGACCGTCCCGGCGCAGGACGACACCGCCTCCTCGCTCGCCGCCACCCGCGTCCTGCGCCAGGCCCTGCTGCTCGGCGACGCGGAGCGCTGGCTCGCGGTGCGGCTGCACGGCGAGACACTGGCCGTACGGGCCCGGGTCAGCCAGCGAGTGCTGGCCGCCGACCGGACGTACACCACACAGGGCGTCTCCCGGGCGTCCGTGCAGTGGTACGCCACCGACCCGCGCCGCTACTCGGTCACCGAGCAGACCGCCGTCACCGGCGCCCCGCAGCCGGAGAGCGGTCTGACCTGGCCGCTGACCTGGCCGCTGTACTGGGGACAGGCGGCCTCCACCGGGGACGTCAACGCCGACAACGGCGGCTCCGCGCCCACCCACCCGGTGATCACCTTCACCGGCCCGTGTGCCAACCCGACGGTGACCGACCGGACTTCGGCGCAGCGGCTGCGCTACGAGATCGCGCTGGCCTCGGGCGACGAGCTCGTCGTCGACACCTCCGCCGGCACGGTCACGCTCAACAGCACGGCCTCCCGCCGGCACACCGCGGCCGCGGACAGCAGCCCCGAGGAACTCTTCGCGTTCGCCCCCGGCCGCGCCCAGCTGGCCTTCCGACCCGACACCTACGGCACCGGCGCCCAGATGACGGTGCGCTGGCGAGAAGCGGAGTGGTGACCCCATGACCGTGCGAGCCGCCTGGCTCACGGAGACCGGCCAGACCCGGGAGGACACCCGGGTCACCCTCTCCGGACTTCTCACCCCGAACGCCCTGGTCGCGGAGAACATCCCGCTCAAGGCCCGCGGCGGTATCGTCCCCGGCGGCTTCGCGCTCAGCGGCGCCACCGGGGGCATGACCCTCACGATCGGCACCGGCCGCGCCTTCGTCCAGGGCGGCCGGACCAACCAGGGCACCTACCCCGTGGCGGTGACCGAACCCGAGAGCCTGACGATCGACGACGGCGACCCCACGCACCAGCGGATCGACCTGGTCGAACTCGTCGTCCAGGACAGCACCTACGACGGCACCGCGGACACCGTGGCACGCGTCCGGCTGGTCAAGGGCACCCCCGCGGCCACGCCCCAGCAGCCGGTCGGCCCCGACGGCAGCACCCTGCCGCTCTACCGGATCCTGGTGCCCGCCGGGGCGTCGGCCGGCTCCGGCGGACTGGCCTGGGACTCCGCCGTCACCAACCTGCGCTACGCCACGGTGGCCCTGGGCGGCATCGTCCCCGCCGCCGGCTTCAGCGGCGCGTACGCCGGCCAGTACCGCGACAACGCCGGCGTCCTGGAGCGCTGGGACGGCACCGCCTGGGTCGCGTACCCCAAGGGCGTCGGCGGGATCCCGCCGGCCGGCACCCTGACCGCGGGCAGCTACGCCGGCCAGTACCAGGAGGACCCCACCGGTCCGCTCCAGCGCTGGAACGGCAGCGCCTGGGTCGCGTACCCGAAGTCCGTCGGCGGCATCGCCCCCTCCGGCACCGTCGCCACCGGCGGCTACCCCGGCCAGTACCGCGAGGACTCGGCCGGTCTGCTCCAGCGCTGGAACGGCTCGGCCTGGAGCTACGCGGAGGGCCGCACGACCCTGCTGCTCAGCGTCTCGCAGATCAGCATGCAGTCCATGGCCCACGGCACGTGGACACAGGTGAGCATGCCGAGCACCGACGTGGACGACGCGGCCGGCTGGTCGGGGTCCAACACGTACACGGTGCCGAGGGCCGGCTGGTGGCGGGTGGCGGCCAACGTCAGCTGGTCCACCGAGTCCACCTCGGGTTCGCGCGGCGCGCGCCTCCATCTCAACGGCACCGGCGTCCCGCGCGCCACCTGGCTGGTCGGCGCGGGCCCGGCCATCACCTCGGTCGGCGGCACCGCCCTGTTCAGGTGCGCGGCGGGCGACAAGCTCGCGCTCTACGCGTTCCAGAATTCCGGCTCCGCCGTCAGCACGCTCGGCGGCTCCGGCTACTCCACCAACCTCACGGCCGAATGGATCAAGTCCTGACGCGTCCTGACGGACCCTCACCTCACCCGCCTTCCTCCCGGAGTTCTCCTCCGGAGACCACTGGAGACAGCAGATGAACCTGCGCAGCTCATGGGTGGCCGAGACCGGCCAGACCCGCGAGGACACCCGCCTGACCCAGCTCGGCGCGACCACCCCCGCCAACCCGCTGGACGTCCGCTCCGGCATCCTGCCCGGCTCCTACGACGGCCAGTACCGCCTCTCGGGCTTCTGGATGGAGGGCGGCGCGGGCACCATGACCGCCACCGTCCACGAGGGCCGGGCCGTCGTCCAGGCCGACAGCAACCAGGGCGCCTACCCGGTCACGCTGGCCGAGCCGATCTCCCTCACCTTCGCCGACGGCGACGCCTCCTACGGCCGGATCGACGTCGTCGTCCTGCGCGTCTACGACGACCTGTACGACGACTCCGGCTTCACCAAGGCCGCCGTGGAGATCGTCCGGGGCACCCCGGCGGCCACCCCCGTCGTGCCCGCCCTCCCGGAGATCGCGCTGCCGGTCTACCAGGTGGCCGTCCGGGCCGGCATCAGCGCCGGCAAGGGCGGGATCAACTGGAGCACCGACGTGACCGACCTGCGCACGCCCACCGTCGCGGTCGGCGGCATCCTGCCCGTCTACGGCGACACCGGCAACGGCGCCTACCCGGGCCAGTACCGCGACTCCGGCGGCGCCCTCCAGCGCTGGGACGGCTCCGCCTGGGTGTCCTACCCCAGCGCCCTGGGCGGCATCGCCCCCTCCGGCACCGTCACCACGGCCAGTTACACGGGCCAGTACCGCGACAGCCCCGCCGGGCTCCAGCGCTGGAACGGCACCGCCTGGGTGACGTACCAGCCGGTCCCGACCTGGACGAACTACACGCCGGTCTGGCGCTGCGAGACCGGCGCGGCGCCCACCCTCGGCAACGGCACGCTGGCCGGGGCGTACGTGAAGACGGGCACCGTCGTCACCTTCCGGATCTACCTCAAGATCGGTTCGACGACCAACCTGTCCGCCCAGGACACCAACGGCGACTGGACCTTCTCACTGCCGGCCACCCCGGTCTCCACCGCCTGGAAGCTGGACGGACGCGTGCTGAACGCGGAGGCCTTCGACGACTCCGCCGTCCTGATGTACCAGGGCAGCGGGCTCCTCGCGGTGGCCAACGGCGGAGTCGTCCGCTCGCTGCGCGACACCCTCAAGACCGGCACCAGCCCGTGGGACAAGTCGGCCCCGTTCGCCTGGGCCGTCAACGACATCCTCTCCATCCACGGCACCTACGAGTCGGCCTCCTAATCGGTCTCCGGACGAAGGGACACTCCATGACCGTACGTTCCGCCTGGCTGTCGCCCGACGGCCAGAGCCGGGAGGACACCCGGGTCACCCAGATCGGGGCGGTCACCCCGGTCACCGACATCAAGGGGCGCTCCGGTGTCCTGCCCGGCTCCGAGAACGGCCTGTACCGGGTCACCGGACTCTGGCTGAACGGCACCACCGGCGGCATGACCGCCACCGTCGGGGTGGGCCGGGCCGTCATCCAGACGTCCGTCGCCCGCGGCGCCTACCCGGTCGCCGTCACCGAACCGGTCCCGCTCACCTTCGATGCCGGCGACCCCCAGTTCGGCCGCGTCGACCTCGTCGTCCTGCGGATCTACGACGACGACTACGACGGCTCCGACCGCACCGAGGCCGCCGTCGAGATCGTCAAGGGCACCGCGGCCGCCACCCCGGTCGCCCCCGCCGCCCCGGACGCCTCGCTCGTCCTGTTCACCGTCGCCGTGGCCAAGAACGCCGGCGCCGGCAGCGGTGGCATCGACTGGGACAACGCCCGCGTCGATCTGCGCCCCACCACCGTCCCGCTCGGCGGCATCCTGCCGACCCGCTCCGACGACACCGCTCCCGGCGGCTACCCCGGCCACTACCGGGACGTCAACGACACACTCCAGCGCTGGAGTTCCACGGCCTGGGTGCCCTACCCCAAGGGTGTCGGCGGAGTCGTCCCGGCCGGGGTGCTGGCCACCGGCGGCTATGTCGGCCAGTACCGCGACTCCTCGCTCGGCCAGCTCCAGCGCTGGAACGGCAGCGCCTGGCAGCCGGCCGTGCCGGGGCCCGCCTTCGTGCAGTCGCTGGACGCCGGCACCACCGCCTCGACGACGTACACGGCCGCGCTGGCCTCCACCACCGTCACGGCGCTGACACTCAACTTCACCGCTCCGCCGTCCGGCGCCGTGATCATCGGCCTGGGCGCCCGGATGTCCTCGGGCGGCGAGACCGCACAGGCGCACATGTCCCCGCAGGTCACGCTGGGCTCCACGGTGATCTGGGCGGCGGACGACGAGCGGGCCGCCTCCGGTTCGGGCGCCGTGTCCAAGTCGACGTCGACCCAACTGCGCCTGAACTCCCTCACCGCCGGCTCGACCTACACCGTCACCGCGATGCACCGGTCGAGCAACGCGAGCTACACCTGCGCGTTCGACAACATCTTCCTGCGCGTCGACCCGATCGCCTGATCCACCGTCGCGCTCCCGCGCGCTCTCCCGAAAGGAGTCGACCATGCCCGTGCGTTCCGGCTGGCTCTCCCCCGACGGCCAGTCCCGTGAGGACACCCGCCTCGTCTCGCTCGGCGCCCTGACCCCCACCTCGCCCGTCGCCACCCGCTCCGGTGTCCTGCCGGGCTCCTCCGACGGCGCCTCCCGCATCTCCGGCTTCACGCTCACCGGCACGGCGAACAGCATGTCCGGCACGGTCAGCCCCGGCCGTGCCGTGCTCCAGAGCACCGACGTCAGAGGCGCCTACCCGATCGCCCTCACCGAGTACCTGCCCGTGACGTTCGCGGACGGCAACGCCCAGTACAACCGCATCGACCTGCTCGTCCTGCGGATCTACGACGACGCCTACGACGGCTCCGGCCGCACCGAGGCCGTCGTCGAGATCGTCCCGGGCACCGCGGCCGCCGCCCCGACGGTACCGGCGGCGCCCGGCCTGTCGCTCCCGCTGTACGAGGTCACCGTGCCGGCCAACGCGAGCGCGGGCACCGGCGGCATCGCCTGGGCCTCGGCGCTGGTCGGCCGCCGCACCGCCACGGTCGGCGTCGGCGGCATCCTCCCGGTGACCACGGACACCTCCAACGGCGCCTACCCCGGCCAGTACCGGGACCTGAACGGCGTGATCCAGCGCTGGTCCGGCACCGCCTGGGCCGACTACCAGCCGCCGCTCGTCGTGGAGACGACCAACACCGGGATCACCGCCCAGGGCAACTGGTCGCTTTCGTGGTTCGGCGCCCGCCGCACGCGCGGCGTGTGCTCGTTCACCGTCGGGCTCACCCGCATCACCAGCGCCCTCACCGCGACGGCCGCCGGCACCACCAACCCGGGCAACGTCGGCGACGAGCTGATCTGTGCCCTCCCGGCCGGCTGGCGGCCGGTCGTCGAGACCTACGCGTCCGCGAGCGACGGCTTTGCCGACGGCGCCGTCCGGATCGCCGCCGACGGCTCGGTCCAGCTGATCAGCTGGTCGACCAGCGGTGTCATCCAGGTCGGCAACGTCCTGCGCTTCTCCGCCTGCTTCGTGCTGTGAGCGCGGACCGACACGGCCCTGGGAGCTGACCGCCGTATGACCACGACCACCACCCCCTACCGCGCGATCTTCTGCGATCTGCGCACCGACGACACCATCGACATCCTGCCCCTGCGGGACGTCACCGTCGACGACTACATCGGCAAGGCCGGATCCCTCTCCGGCACCGTCCCCGTCCCGAACGCGGAGATGGCCGCCCGCGTCCGCCGCATCGAGGAGGGCCGCACCTCGGTCTACCTCCAGCGCGGCAACGACCTGTGGTGGGGCGGCATCATCTGGACGTCCACCCTTCAGAGCGACGACCGGGGCGTGCTCACCCTCGGCATCCAGGCGGCCACCTTCGAGTCGTACGCGGGCCGTCGCCGTATCCGCCAGGACCTCACGTTCTCCGGGAGCGACGACCAACTGGAGGTGGCGCGGCGACTGTGGCGGCACCTCCAGACCGGCGAGCTCGTCGACGACGGCACGCCGCCCGCGCCGACCGGCGGCGACATCGGCGTCACCTTCGGGGAGGATCTCTCCGGGGTGACGCGCTCGGTGTCGTACCGCGACGGCGACGAGACCGTCTACCTGGAGGCGATCGACGCCCTGGCCGCCCTCGAGAACGGCTTCGAGCACTACATCGCCGTCTACCGCGACCCGGTCAGCGGCACCCGGGTCCGCCGGCTGCGGCTGGGCAGCCCGAAGATCACCACCGGCAGCACCGACCTGGTGATGGACCGGCCCGGCACGATCCTGTCGTACACCTTCCCGCGCGACGCCACCCGCGGCGGGACCACCGCCCGGGCCCGCGGCGCCACGGACAACACCAACCAGGCCGTCGAGTCCCGACCGCTGTTCGCCGACGCCGACATCCCCGACGGTGAAGCCCTGATCAAGGTCGGCTACCCGCGTATCGACCTCGCCTCGGACCACAACGACATCGCGAGCACGACGATCCTGCGTTCCCTGGCCAACGCCGAACTCGCCGAGGGCACCGGCGCCGTGGTGATCCCCGAGATCAGCGTCCGCCTCGACGACCTGGTGCCGTCCGCGCTGCTGGGCCGCTCCGTCCGCCTCCGGATCACCGACGAGTGGTGGACCGAGGGCCTGGACGCCCGCTACCGGATCATCGGCGTCAAGGTCAGCCCGGCCCAGCGCGGCCGCCCCGACACCGCCGAGCTCTACCTGGAGGAGGCCTGATGCCCCAGCTCCCCGAAGACATCATCGACCGGCTCACCCAGATGGAACGCCGCATCCAGCAGCTGTCCACCGCCGTCAACACCCGCCCCGCCCTCAACACGATCACCGGTGGCGAGGTGGAGATCAAGGACGGCACCCTGAAGGTCACCGACGGCGGCACCCTCCTGGTCCAGCGCCCCGGCAGCACCGACACGATGTTCCGGGTCGGCTCCTGGAAGGACGCCGAGTACGGCCTGGAGATCCACCGTCAGACCGGCAGCCTCGCCATGACCCTGTTCAACGGGGACGGCAGCGCGGGCTCGCTCCAGCCGCTGCGGATCTACGACAACGGCAACCGGGAGATCTTCTCCGACGACGTCAACAGCGGCGGCCTGGCCCGGCCCTGGCTGGCCATGCTGCCCCCGCAGGACTCGACGCAGACGCGCTGGCCGCAGACCACCTCGACGTCCTGGGCCACGATCGCGATGTCGTACAACCCGGTCTGGCAGCCGAAGATGCGGCTGCGGCTGAGCACCGCGGCCAGTTCCGGCGCGGCCGGCCAGGTCCGGGTGCTGGTGAACAGCGCCCAGTGGGGCCCCGCGGTCGCCGCGGGCACCGAGTTCGACTACACGGACCTGATCAGCACCACCTTCTCCTCCGTGTACACCACCACGCTCAAGGTGGAGATCCAGGCCATCGTCACCAGCACCTCCGGCACCGTCTACGCCACCCCGGTCCTCATGCACGGCCGCCAGAGCTGACCCCGACACCACAGGAAGGCAGCGCGTCCATGGACATCGACCCCACCCAGCCCTGGGGCCTCGCGATCGACTACGCGGGCCGGGCCACCCTCACCGAGAGCGGCCACACGATCCACGTCAACGTCTCCGACACCAGCCTCAGCTCGGTCATCGGCCCCGACTCGATCAGCGGGACCTACTCGGCGGTCAACGTCACCGCCCAGTTCACCGAGACCGGCGACGGCGGCGCGGTCCTGCGCGGCACCGGCCGCATCACGATCATGCCCGTCGGCACGGACCCGGTCGTCCCCGACCCGACGGCCGTCCAGCGAGCGGTCGCCGAGGCCCTGACCGACTTCGCGACCAACGCGGCGGCCTACGTCGCCCTGTGCGCCCGCTGGCAGCCGGACGACGGCGCCGAGGACGGCGACGGCACCACCCCGGACCCCGGGACCGCGCCGGACCCGGACACCGAGGCCGATCCCGAGACCGCCGTCGACACGGCCGCCGAGACAGGCACCGGCACCCCCACCGAAGCCGAAGCCGACGCCGGCACCAGCACCAGCACCAGCACCAGCACCAGCACCGACGGCGACCCCACCATGGTCTGAGGCCACCGCACCGACACGAGAACCACCCCCGCCACCCCGAGCCGCTCCCCCGCCGGCCGGGGTTTTCTCATGCCCGAACACTCCCCAGGGAGGCATCACCATGGCCAACCCCCTCTCCGCCGACGCCCTCGTGTCCGCACTGCGGGCCGAGGGCGTCACCGTCGTCGAGCACTCCGGCTGGCGCACCAACAACCGAAACCAGAAGGGCAGTTGGGGCCCGGTCAACGGCGTGATCGTCCACCACACCGTCACCTCGGGCACCAGCAACAGCGTGAGCCTGTGCTTCAACGGCCACTCCGCCCTGCCGGGCCCCCTCTGCCACGGCGTGATCGCCAAGGACGGCACGGTCCACCTCGTCGGCAACGGCCGCGCCAACCACGCGGGAAGCGGCGACGGCGACGTCCTGAGGGCCGTCGTCGCCGAGAAGGCGCTGCCCGCGCCGAACGAGAACGACACGGACGGCAACGTCCACTTCTACGGCTTCGAGTGCGTCAACCTCGGCGACGGCAAGGACCCCTGGCCGGACGTCCAGCTGGAAGCCATGGTCCGCGCCTCCGCCGCCCTGTGCCGGGCGCACGGCTGGTCGGCCGCCTCCGTGATCGGCCACAAGGAGTGGACCAGCACGAAGATCGACCCGCGTGGCTTCGCGATGGCCGACTTCCGCGCCAGGGTCGCGACCCGGCTGGGCAAGCCGACCACTCCGAGCACCGGCACCGGCACCGGCACCGGCACCGGCACCGGCAAGCCGCAGTACCAGCCCTTCCCCGGCGCCGCCTGGTTCCGCAAGAACCCGAAGTCGGCGATCGTCACCGCGCTGGGCAAGCGCCTGGTCGCCGTCGGCTGCTCCGCCTACACCTCCGGCCCCGGCCCGCAGTGGACCGAGGCCGACCGGCTCTCCTACGCCAAGTGGCAGCGCAAGCTCGGCTACACCGGCTCCTCCGCCGACGGCTGGCCGGGCGCCAAGTCCTGGGCGGCGCTGAAGGTCCCGTACAGCTCCTGAGAATCGAGGCTCCCGATGTCAGAGGCCGCCAAGCGCACCCTCCGTACCGTTCTCCAGACCGCTGTCGGCCTGTGCGTCCTGCTGCCGACGGTCGTCGACGCCGCCGGCATCCCCGGCACCCTGCCCTGGGTCGCCGCGGCGCTCACCGCCGCCGCCGGCGTGACCAGGGTCATGGCCCTGCCCGCCGTGCAGACCCTGCTGCCCTCGTGGCTGCGCACGGACACCACAGCCGACGCAGGAGACGGCGAAAAGCCCAGCGAAAAGAGCGCCGCGTGAACGAACCCTTCTCCGACCCGGCCGCCGTGGCCCTGGAACTGGAGCGGCTGCGCGGCACCGTCGAGGCCGGCTTCGCCCGCGTCGACGGCTCGCTCGCCCTGCTGGTCCAGCGCAGCGACCAGACCGACAAACAGATCGCCGACCACGAACAGCGCCTCGACGCCCTGGAACGCTCCCGCTGGCCGCTCGCCAGCATCGGCGCCCTGGCCGCCCTCGCGACGGTCGCCGTCACCGCCTGGGAACTGACCGGCCGCTAGGCCCTGCCCCCGGACAGTGCCTGCCCCAGGACACGCCGAAGGGCGGCCACCCCGCACGCAACGGGGTGACCGCCCTTCGGTACTTCAGACGTACGCCTTACTGGTTGTACGGACCGTAGTCGTAGTCCTCCAGCGGAACGGCCTGGCCGGAGCCCGTGCCGAACGGCGAGTAGTCGATGTCGTCGTAGCCGACGGCCGAGTACATCGCGGCCTTGGCCTCCTCGGTCGGCTCGACCCGGATGTTGCGGTAGCGGGACAGACCCGTACCGGCCGGGATGAGCTTACCGATGATGACGTTCTCCTTGAGGCCGATCAGGGAGTCGGACTTGGCGTTGATCGCCGCGTCCGTCAGAACCCTGGTCGTCTCCTGGAAGGACGCCGCCGACAGCCAGGACTCCGTGGCCAGCGAGGCCTTGGTGATACCCATGAGCTGCGGACGACCGGAGGCCGGGTGACCGCCCTCCTGCACCACACGACGGTTCTCGACCTCGAACTTCGAGCGCTCGACGAGCTCGCCGGGCAGCAGCTCGGCGTCGCCGGACTCGATGATCGTCACCCGGCGCAGCATCTGCCGGATGATGATCTCGATGTGCTTGTCGTGGATCGACACACCCTGCGAGTTGTAGACCTTCTGGACCTCGCCGACCAGGTGGACCTGGACGGCACGCTGACCCAGAATGCGCAGCACGTCGTGCGGGTTGGTGGCACCCACGGTGAGCTTCTGGCCCACCTCGACGTGCTCGCCCTCGCTGACCAGGAGACGGGCGCGCTTCGAGATCGGGAACGCCGTCTCGTCGCTGCCGTCGTCCGGCGTGATGACGATCTTCTTGGTCTTCTCGGTCTCCTCGATCCGCACGCGGCCCTGGGCCTCGGAGATCGGGGCGACACCCTTCGGGGTACGGGCCTCGAAGAGCTCGACGACACGCGGCAGACCCTGGGTGATGTCGTCACCGGCCACACCACCGGTGTGGAAGGTACGCATCGTCAGCTGGGTACCGGGCTCACCGATGGACTGGGCGGCGATGATGCCGACCGCCTCACCGATGTCGACCAGCTTGCCGGTGGCCAGCGAGCGGCCGTAGCACATGGCGCAGGTGCCGACCTGGGACTCACAGGTCAGGATCGAACGGGTCTTGACCTCCTCGACACCGTGGCGCACCAGCTGGTCGATGAGCACGTCGCCCAGGTCCACGTTGGCCGGCGCGATCACCTTGCCGTCGATGACGACGTCCTCGGCGAGCATGCGGGCGTAGACGCTGGTCTCGACGTCCTCGGCCTTGCGCAGCACGCCGGCCTCGTCGTGCGAGGCGATCCGCAGCTTCAGACCGCGCTCGGTGCCACAGTCCTCCTCGCGGATGATGACGTCCTGCGAGACGTCCACCAGACGACGGGTCAGGTAACCCGAGTCGGCGGTACGCAGGGCGGTGTCGGCCAGACCCTTACGGGCACCGTGCGTCGAGATGAAGTACTCGAGGACGGACAGGCCCTCACGGAACGAGGCCTTGATCGGACGCGGGATGGTCTCGTTCTTCGCGTTCGACACCAGACCACGCATACCGGCGATCTGCCGCATCTGCATCATGTTTCCTCGGGCACCCGAGTCAACCATCATGAAGATGGGGTTCGTCTTGGGGAAGTTCGCGTTCATCGCCTCGGCGACCTCGTTGGTCGCCTTGGTCCAGATCGCGATGAGCTCCTGCGTGCGCTCTTCCTTGGTGATCAGACCGCGCTCGTACTGCTTCTGGACCTTCTCGTCCAGCTCCTCGTAGCCCTTGACGATGGCCTTCTTGGCCTCGGGCACGACGACGTCGGAGATGGCCACGGTGACACCGGAGCGGGTGCCCCAGTAGAAGCCGGCCGCCTTCAGGTTGTCGAGCGTCGCCGCCACGATGACCTTGGGGTAGCGCTCCGCGAGGTCGTTGACGATCTCGCCGAGCTGCTTCTTGCCCACCGAGTAGTCGACGAACGGGTAGTCCTCGGGCAGCAGCTCGTTGAAGAGCGCGCGGCCCAGGGTCGTCCGCAGGCGGAAGGTGTCACCCTGCTGCCACTCCGGCTCGCCCTCTTCGCGGGCCGGCGGGGTCCAGCCGCGCGGCGGGATGGTGCCCACCGGGAAGCGGATGTCGATCGCCGACTGGAGCGCGAGCTCGCCGGCGTCGAACGCCATGATCGCCTCGGCCGTGGAGCCGAACGCGCGGCCCTCGCCCTTGGTGTCACGCAGCTCGCCGTCGGTGGTGAGGAAGAACAGACCGAGGACCATGTCCTGGGTCGGCATCGTCACCGGACGGCCGTCGGCGGGCTTGAGGATGTTGTTCGAGGACAGCATCAGGATGCGGGCCTCGGCCTGCGCCTCCGCGGAGAGCGGCAGGTGGACGGCCATCTGGTCACCGTCGAAGTCCGCGTTGAACGCGGTGCAGACGAGCGGGTGGATCTGGATGGCCTTGCCCTCGACCAGCTGCGGCTCGAAGGCCTGGATGCCGAGGCGGTGCAGGGTGGGCGCACGGTTCAGCAGAACCGGGTGCTCGGCGATGACCTCTTCGAGGACGTCGTACACGACCGTGCGGCCGCGCTCCACCATGCGCTTCGCGCTCTTGATGTTCTGCGCGTGGTTCAGGTCGACCAGGCGCTTCATCACGAACGGCTTGAAGAGCTCCAGCGCCATCGCCTTCGGCAGACCGCACTGGTGCAGCTTCAGCTGCGGACCGACGACGATCACGGAACGCGCGGAGTAGTCCACACGCTTGCCGAGCAGGTTCTGACGGAATCGACCCTGCTTGCCCTTCAGCATGTCGCTGAGGGACTTCAGCGGGCGGTTACCGGGACCGGTGACCGGGCGACCACGACGACCGTTGTCGAAGAGGGCGTCGACGGCCTCCTGGAGCATGCGCTTCTCGTTGTTCACGATGATCTCGGGCGCACCGAGGTCGAGAAGGCGCTTCAGGCGGTTGTTCCGGTTGATCACACGGCGGTACAGGTCGTTCAGGTCGGAGGTCGCGAAGCGGCCACCGTCCAGCTGCACCATCGGGCGAAGGTCCGGCGGGATGACCGGCACGCAGTCCAGCACCATGCCCTTGGGGCTGTTGCTGGTCTGGAGGAACGCGGAGACGACCTTCAGGCGCTTGAGCGCACGGGTCTTCTTCTGGCCCTTGCCGGTACGGATGATCTCGCGGAGACGCTCGGCCTCCTCGTCGAGGTCGAAGGACTCCAGGCGCTTCTGAAGCGCCGCGGCACCCATCGAACCGTCGAAGTACGTGCCGAAGCGGTCACGCAGCTCGCGGTAGAGCAGCTCGTCGCCCTCGAGGTCCTGGACCTTGAGGTTCTTGAAGCGGGCCCACACCTCGTCGAGGCGGTCGATCTCGCGCTGGGCACGGTCGCGCAGCTGCTTCATCTCACGCTCGGCGCCTTCGCGCACCTTGCGGCGCACATCGGCCTTGGCACCCTCGGCCTCGAGCTCGGCCAGGTCGGTCTCGAGCTTCTTGGCGCGGGCCTCGAGGTCGGAGTCGCGACGGTTCTCGATCTGCTGACGCTCGACGGAGACATGCGCCTCCAGCGAGGGCAGGTCACGCGTACGGCGCTCGTCGTCGACGTACGTGATCATGTACGCCGCGAAGTAGATGACCTTCTCGAGGTCCTTGGGAGCCAGGTCGAGCAAGTAGCCCAGACGGCTCGGGACACCCTTGAAGTACCAGATGTGCGTGACGGGAGCGGCGAGCTCGATGTGGCCCATCCGCTCACGACGCACCTTGGCGCGGGTCACCTCGACGCCGCAGCGCTCACAGATGATGCCCTTGAAGCGGACACGCTTGTACTTGCCGCAGTAGCACTCCCAGTCCCGGGTCGGACCGAAGATCTTCTCGCAGAAGAGTCCGTCCTTTTCGGGCTTGAGCGTGCGGTAGTTGATCGTCTCGGGCTTCTTGACCTCGCCGTGGCTCCACTGACGGATGTCGTCAGCGGTAGCCAGACCGATCCGGAGCTCGTCGAAGAAGTTGACGTCGAGCACTATGCGTCAATCCCTCTCAGGGTTGTAAGTCTTGGGGTCTGATACGGGGGTCCCGGGGCCGGCAGGGCTCAACGTCGTGAGCCCTGCCGAACTCCCGTCAGACCTCTTCGACGCTGCTCGGCTCACGCCGGGACAGGTCGATACCGAGCTCCTCCGCAGCGCGGAAGACATCCTCGTCGGTGTCGCGCATCTCGATGGACATACCGTCACTGGACAGCACCTCCACGTTCAGGCAGAGAGACTGCATCTCCTTGATGAGCACCTTGAAGGACTCGGGGATGCCAGGCTCGGGGATGTTCTCGCCCTTGACGATGGCCTCGTAGACCTTCACGCGGCCGGTGACGTCGTCGGACTTGATCGTCAGCAGCTCCTGGAGGGCGTAAGCGGCGCCATAAGCCTCCAGCGCCCACACCTCCATCTCACCGAAGCGCTGACCGCCGAACTGGGCCTTACCACCCAGCGGCTGCTGGGTGATCATCGAGTACGGACCGGTCGAGCGGGCGTGCAGCTTGTCGTCGACCAGGTGGTGCAGCTTCAGGATGTACATGTAGCCGACCGAGATCGGGTCCGGGAACGGCTCACCGCTACGGCCGTCGAACATCCGCGCCTTACCGGTCGGGAGCACCATGCGCTCGCCGTCGCGGTTCGGGATGGTGTGGTTCAGCAGGCCCGCGAGCTCGTCCTCACGCGCACCGTCGAAGACCGGGGTGGCCACGTTGGTACCCGGGGCGACCTGGTCGGCGCCGATGCCCTGGAGCCGCTGCGCCCAGTCCTCGCCGAGACCGGAGACGTCCCAGCCGCGGCTGGCGAGCCAGCCGAGGTGGATCTCCAGCACCTGTCCCGGGTTCATTCGGGACGGCACACCCAGCGGGTTGAGGATGATGTCGACCGGGGTCCCGTCCTCGAGGAACGGCATGTCCTCGATGGGCAGGATCTTGGAGATGACACCCTTGTTGCCGTGACGGCCGGCGAGCTTGTCACCGTCCGTGATCTTGCGCTTCTGCGCCACGTAGACCCGAACCAGCTGGTTCACGCCCGGCGGCAGCTCGTCGCCCTCTTCACGGTCGAAGACGCGGACGCCGATGACCTTGCCGATCTCGCCGTGCGGCACCTTCAGCGAGGTGTCACGGACCTCACGGGCCTTCTCACCGAAGATCGCGCGCAGCAGGCGCTCCTCCGGCGTCAGCTCGGTCTCACCCTTGGGCGTGACCTTGCCGACGAGGATGTCACCGGCGACGACCTCGGCACCGATACGGATGATGCCGCGCTCGTCGAGGTCGGCGAGGACCTCCTCGGAGACGTTCGGGATGTCCCGGGTGATCTCCTCGGGGCCGAGCTTGGTGTCACGGGCGTCGACCTCGTGCTCCTCGATGTGGATCGAGGAGAGGACGTCGTCCTGCACGAGGCGCTGCGACAGGATGATCGCGTCCTCGTAGTTGTGACCCTCCCACGGCATGAACGCCACGAGCAGGTTCTTGCCCAGGGCCATCTCGCCGTTCTCGGTGGCCGGGCCGTCGGCGAGGACCTGACCGGTGATGATCCGGTCGCCCTCGTTGACGATGACCTTCTGGTTGACCGAGGTGCCCTGGTTGGAGCGGGAGAACTTGGCCAGGCGGTACGTGATGTACGTGCCGTCGTCGTTGGTCGTGGTGATGTAGTCCGCGGAGACCTCCTGGACCACACCGTCCTTCTCGGCCTTGACCACGTCGCCGGCGTCGACGGCGGAGCGGTACTCCATGCCGGTGCCGACGAGCGGGGCCTCGCTCTTGATGAGCGGCACGGCCTGACGCATCATGTTCGCGCCCATGAGGGCACGGTTGGCGTCGTCGTGCTCGAGGAACGGGATCATGGCGGTCGCGACCGACACCATCTGGCGCGGCGAGACGTCCATGTAGTCCACGTCGTCACCGGGGACGTAGTCGACCTCACCGCCACGGCGGCGGACCAGGACGCGGTTCTCGGTGAAGCGCAGGTCGTCGTCGAGCGTGGCGTTGGCCTGCGCGATGACGAACCGGTCCTCTTCGTCGGCCGTCAGGTAGTCGACCTCGTCGGTGACGACACCGTCGGTGACCCGGCGGTACGGCGTCTCCACGAAACCGAACGCGTTGACGCGGCCGTAGGAGGCGAGCGAACCGATCAGACCGATGTTCGGGCCTTCGGGGGTCTCGATCGGGCACATGCGTCCGTAGTGGGACGGGTGCACGTCACGGACCTCGAAGCCGGCCCGCTCACGGGACAGACCACCCGGGCCGAGGGCGTTGAGACGACGCTTGTGCGTCAGACCCGACAGCGGGTTGTTCTGGTCCATGAACTGGGACAGCTGGCTGGTGCCGAAGAACTCCTTGATGGAGGCGACGACCGGCCGGATGTTGATCAGGGTCTGCGGCGTGATCGCCTCGACGTCCTGGGTCGTCATGCGCTCGCGCACGACGCGCTCCATACGAGCCAGACCCGTACGGACCTGGTTCTGGATGAGCTCGCCGACGCTGCGGATACGACGGTTGCCGAAGTGGTCGATGTCGTCGGTCTCGACCATGATCGAGCGGCCGGACTCGCCGACCGTCTCGGTCTCCCCGGCGTGCAGCTTCACCAGGTACTTGATGGTCGCGATGACGTCCTCGACGGTCAGGACACCCGCGTTGAGCGGGGCCTCGCCACCGAGCTTCTTGTTGACCTTGTAGCGGCCGACCTTGGCCAGGTCATAGCGCTTGGGATTGAAGTAGAGGTTCTCGAGCAGCGTCTGCGCGGCCTCACGCGTGGGCGGCTCGCCCGGACGCAGCTTGCGGTAGATGTCCAGCAGCGCGTCGTCCTGGCCCTGGGTGTGGTCCTTCTCCAGGGTGGCGCGCATGGACTCGTACTCGCCGAACTCCTCGAGGATCTGCTCGGTGGTCCAGCCGAGAGCCTTCAGAAGGACGGTGACGGACTGCTTGCGCTTGCGGTCGATACGCACACCGACCATGTCGCGCTTGTCGATCTCGAGCTCCAGCCAGGCACCCCGGGACGGGATGACCTTGGCGGAGAAGATGTCCTTGTCGGACGTCTTGTCGATGGAGGAGTCGAAGTAGACACCCGGCGAACGGACCAGCTGCGACACGACGACACGCTCGGTGCCGTTGATGACGAAGGTGCCCTTGTTGGTCATGAGCGGGAAGTCGCCCATGAAGACCGTCTGGGACTTGATCTCGCCGGTCTCGTTGTTGGTGAACTCGGCCGTCACGAAGAGCGGGGCCGCGTACGTGAAGTCGCGGTCCTTGCACTCGTCGATGCTGTTCTTCGGAGGCTCGAAACGGTGGTCGCGGAAGGTCAGCGACATCGACCCGGAGAAGTCCTCGATCGGAGAGATCTCCTCGAAGATCTCCTCCAGACCGGACTTGGTGGGGACGTCCTGACCGGACTCCAGGGCGGCCTCGACGCGACCCTTCCAGGCGTCGTTGCCGAGCAGCCAGTCAAAGCTCTCGGTTTGCAGCGCGAGAAGGTTCGGAACCTCGAGGGGCTCCCTGATCTTTGCAAAGGAGATGCGCAGCGGGGCGGTGCTGGCGGCGTTGTTCGTATTCGCGATCGAGGCGTTGCGCGAGGCGGCCAAGAGGGGGTCCTTCCGAGGGCTCGGACTCACTACGCGCGTACCGGCTCCTCATCCTGCGCACAGAGACAGAAATCCCAGGTGGGGGATTGTCTGGTCGTCTGGCTCAAGCGAGGGCATGCCCCTGGTGACGGGCAGGGAACAGCTAACAGGCAGCGCAAAGGGTCAGTGTAGCCACTTGGCACACTGATGTCCAGTGCGGGTTTCTGGAGACCCTCGTAGTTCTCAACGCCCTCGGTCTGCTAGCCCTCAACGCACGGTGATACTGCCCTCTTTGCCGTCGATCCATGCCTCGGATTCGGATCCTTGTGACGACGCGTCCTGAGAATTGCGCGCTGCGTGCGGTTCGTCAAGGCCCCCCTGCGCGAACTCGGGCGCTCGGAGACACGATGAAGATCACCATACCCCCCGGTCACGCAGGTGCAAGGCAACCGTGGCCGCGCTCCCAGGAACGCCGAAGAGCGACCACCCAGATGGATGATCGCTCTTCGGTGCGTGAGCGTTACAGCCCCGGAGGGACTGATTCAGCCTTCGCGTCCGGTCGTCGCCGACCGGGAGGTGTTACTTGACCTCGACGGAGGCGCCGGCGCCCTTGAGGGACTCGGCGGCCTTCTCAGCGGCCTCCTTGGCGACCTTCTCGAGGACGGGCTTCGGAGCGCCGTCGACGAGGTCCTTGGCCTCCTTCAGACCCAGGGAGGTCAGCTCACGCACGACCTTGATGACCTGGATCTTCTTCTCGCCGGCACCGGTGAGGATGACGTCGAACTCGTCCTGCTCCTCAGCGGCCTCGACGGCGGCCGTCGGGCCGACGGGGGCAGCGGCAACCGCGGCGGCGGCGGTGACGTCGAACTTCTCCTCGAACGCCTTCACGAACTCGGAGAGCTCGATGAGGGTGAGGGTCTCGAACTGCGCGAGCAGCTCTTCCTGGGACAGCTTCGTCGCCATGGTGGGCGATCCTTCCATTCAATTCGGCAGGTGCCGGATGTACATGTCGGCGGGCGTACGTTCGGCCCGCGTCGACCGCTACGTCAGGCAGCGGTCAAAGTGCGAGCCGAGTTACTCGGCACCGCCCTGCTCGGCCAGCTTGACGCGAAGCGCCTCCGCGGTGCGGACGAACTTCGACGGAAGCGCCTGGAAGAGCGAGGCAGCCTGAGACTGCTTGCCCTTCATGGCGCCCGCCAGCTTGGCGAGCAGAACCTCGCGGGACTCGAGGTCCGCAAGCTTCTTGATCTCATCGGCGGACAGCGCCTTACCGTCAAGGACACCGCCCTTGATGACGAGGTTCGGGTTGTCCTTGGCGAAGTCACGAAGACCCTTCGCCGACGTCACCGGGTCACCGGTGATGAAGGCAACCGCCGTCGGACCGTTGAACAGGTCGTCGAGCGTCGAGATCCCGGCCTCGTTGGCCGCGATCTTGGTCAGCGTGTTCTTCACCACGGCGTACTGGGCGTCTTCACCGAGCGAACGACGCAGCGTCTTGAGCTGCGCCACGGTGAGACCCCGGTACTCGGTCAGCACAGCGGCGTTCGAGCTGCGGAACTGCTCCGCGAGCTCGGCTACCGCGGCAGCCTTGTCGGGCCTTGCCATAGAGCGTCGGCCTCCTTCCGGGTGATGAGGACCGCTCAGAAGGGGCTGGGACAACGAAACGCCCCGGCGCAGGCGCACGGGGCGTTGCTCGACCGAACGAATTCCGTGGAAGGATTTCGGTCCGGGAGCGTATCCACTGACACCTGCGCGGGTCGTCCGCATTGCAGCGGATCCTTCGGCCACCGCCCCCCCTTACGAGAGCACGGCAACGACCAGCGGTCTTTGGCTTCTCGAGGAGCGTACGTGAACGGGGCGCCGTCAAGCAAATCCGCCCGTACGGGGCCTGTACGGCCCTCAGTCCCGGGCCTTCCTCAGCTCCTCGGCCATGTCCACGGTGTCCGAGGCGGGCGGCACCTTCACGGTCACGGGCTTGCCGAAGTCGAGGAACGTGAGGGTGAGGTCGAGCTCGCCGTGCCGCCCGAAGCCCTGCACCCGCAGCTGCCGGGTACGGTCCTCGGCGTCGACCCACAGGTCCATGGTGAGTTCGTCCACACCCTGCTTCTCGTACTGGGCGAGGCTCTTCTCGGTCCGCTGCCGGACGCTCTTGTCTTCGTCCTTGTAGGAGGCGCGGATGTCGTCGACGGTGGCCGTGCCCGTGTAGTGGGTGGTGCGGACGCCGTCGACGGTCTCGGAACCGGCCTTCTTCAGGTCGTCGGCCGCGGCGAGGAAGCCGCCCTCGTGGGAGGGGTTGTCCCGGACCCGGTCCACCATCGTGCCGGTGTCGACCTTGATCCCGCTGGGGGTGTCGGAGCTGCCCGGCGCCCCGAACTTGATCCAGTGCCTGCCGTCCTCGTCGGCTTCGTCGGTGCCCACGTACAGCACCCCGCCGACCAGCCGGAACTCACCCGTGCCCCGGTCGGGCCCGCTGAGCACGGTGGACTTCAGGCTCATGGCCGGCGGCTTGACGCCGATCGCCGCCTCGGCCTTGATACGGCCCTCCTCCGGCGTCCGGCCGGTCATGCGGTAACGCAGGGACACGGCCTCCTCCGCCTTCTCCGCGGCGCGGGTGACGGCGGCCGCGGCGGCCGAGTCACCCTCGCTCTCCGTGCCGCCCGCCGCCGCACACCCGGCGACGAGCAGCGCGGACAGCCCGAGGACACCCACGGAAGACCTCATCCAACTTCCCCCAGAACCCGATACAGCGAACACACGGCCGATTCACAGCAAGACCGTGAAGGTATCCCAGAGGATCGGGAGAGGTCCCGTGATTTACGAGCCGGTACCGGCCCCCTGCTGCTTCACCAGCTCCGCGAAGTCCGCGGTGTCGCTCGCCGGAGGCACCTCGGCGGAGACCTCGGTGCCGTAGTCGGTGTAGTACGCGGTCTGGGCGTAGGCGCCCGCCGTGGTCTCGCCCTTCTCGACCTTCTTCACCAGCAGATCCCGGTCGTCGACCCAGATGTCGACCGTCTCGGTGGTGACGCCGGCCTGCTCCAGGGTCTTCCTCAGGTCGTCGAGCTGGCTCTGGCTGAGGTTGGAGTTCTTCTCGGCGAGGTCCGCCACCTCGACCGTCCCCGAGTAGTGCGTGGTCCGCTGTCCCCGCACCTTCTCCTCGCCGACCTCCCGCACGTCCCCGGAGGCCAGCAGCAGCTTCACCGACTGGTTCGGGGTGGTGTTCTGCATCTGGTCCTTCAGATACGCGCCGGAGCTGCCGCCGAGGCTCTCCAGGTCGTCGTACGCGTATCTGATCCAGTGCCTGCCTCCGGCCTGCTCGGCGAAGGTGTCGCCCATCCTGGCGTAGTAGGCGTCGGGCAGGTAGCGGGCCTCCATCGACGTGGTGCCCATCTGACGCATGGTGTCGGCCATGGTGCCGCCGGTGTACGTGATGGTGAGCGTGCCGGTGAGGCCGTCCCCCCAGCCGAGAGCGCCGTCGGCGGTCATCGACATCACCGAGCCCATGGTCGTGGTCGACTCGACCTTCGCGGAGTCGGCGCCGTCGGTGGACTTCTCGGCGGTGAGCAGGGCCGCGACGGGGCTGAGCGGGGGACTGCCGTCCCCGCCCTTCCCGGAGCCACCGGAGCCGCCGGAATCGTCAGAGCCGCCGGAGCCGCCGCAGGCCGTCACCCCCGTCAGCAGAGCCGCCGCGACGATCGAGAGGCCCGCGCGGCGCAGGGTCGTGCACTTCATTCGTCCCACCCCCATGGATTCCTGTCACTGAACGCTAACGCACAGCACTGACAGTCGTACGAAAAAAGATACGTACGGCAAAAGGGACGAGCCCCGCACCTCGAAAGGTTGCGGGGCTCGTCACCGACTGAGGGTGAGCTGTGGGGCTCAGACCGCGGCCGGGTCCTCCTCGACGAGAAGGTTGCGGGTGCGGTTCGGGTCCACCAGGATGCCGGGGCCGATCGTGGAGCTGATCGCGGCCTTCTTGATGTAGCGACCCTTGGCGGCGGACGGCTTCAGGCGGAGGATCTCCTCCAGGGCCGCGCCGTAGTTCTCCACCAGCTTGGTGTCGTCGAAGGACACCTTGCCGATGATGAAGTGCAGGTTCGAGTGCTTGTCGACGCGGAACTCGATCTTGCCGCCCTTGATCTCCGTGACGGCCTTGGCCACGTCGGGGGTGACCGTGCCGGTCTTCGGGTTCGGCATCAGACCACGCGGACCGAGCACGCGGCCGAGGCGGCCGACCTTGCCCATGAGGTCCGGGGTGGCGACGACGGCGTCGAAGTCCAGACGGCCCTTCGCGACCTCGTCGATCAGTTCGTCGGAGCCGACGATGTCGGCGCCCGCGGCCTCCGCGGCCGCAGCACGGTCACCGGTCGCGAAGACCAGGACCCGGGCGGTCTTGCCGGTGCCGTGCGGCAGGTTCACGGTGCCACGGACCATCTGGTCGGCCTTGCGCGGGTCGACACCCAGGCGGAAGGCGACCTCGACGGTGCCGTCGTACTTGCTCGTGGAGGTCTCCTTGGCGAGACGGACGGCCTCGAGCGGGGCGTAGAGCTTCTCCCGGTCGACCTTGGCGTCCGCAGCGCGGAGGGACTTGCTGCGCTTGCTCACTACTGCTCCTGATGTGTTCTGAGGAGTCGTGGTACGGGCCGAGCAGGCCCTGCCACGGTGCTACGAAGGTGCTACGAGGCTGGGGATCAGCCCTCGACCGTGATGCCCATGGAGCGGGCGGTGCCGGCGATGATCTTCGACGCGGCGTCCAGGTCGTTGGCGTTCAGGTCGGGAAGCTTGGTCGTGGCGATCTCGCGGACCTGCGCCTCGGTGATCTTGGCGACCTTGGTCTTGTGCGGCTCGCCAGAGCCCTTCTCGACACCTGCGGCCTTGAGGATCATCTTCGCGGCCGGCGGCGTCTTGGTGATGAAGGTGAAGGAGCGGTCCTCGTAGACCGTGATCTCCACCGGGATCACCCAGCCACGCTGCGACTCGGTCGCGGCGTTGTAGGCCTTGCAGAACTCCATGATGTTGACGCCGTGCTGGCCGAGCGCGGGGCCGACCGGCGGGGCCGGGTTGGCCGCACCAGCGTTGATCTGGAGCTTGATGAGCCCCGTGACCTTCTTCTTCTTGGGAGGCATTGCTCTCTCCGGGTCCTAGTGAGAGTTTTCAGCCGTCCGGTCCGGATGATCCGGATGGAGGCATACCGCACAACGATAACGGGTATCCATGCGCGGCCAAAAACCGAGCAGGTCAGACCGGCTACGAGAGCCCGTCTGACCTGATCGGAGGCTTGTGCTCCAGAGGAGGCTAGTTCTTCTGGATCTGGTCGAAGCTCAGCTCGACCGGGGTCTCGCGGCCGAAGATCTCGACGAGGCCCTTGACCTTCTTCGAGTCGGCGTTGATCTCGTTGATCGTGGCCTGGAGCGTGGCGAACGGGCCGTCGGTGACGGTGACCGAGTCGCCCACCTCGAAGTCCAGCACCTGGACCTCGACCTTGCGGGCCGGAGCCGGCTTGCCCTCGGCCTCGGCGGCCTCACGGGCGGCCTTCTCCTCGGCCTCCGGGGCGAGCATCTTGACGATCTCGTCCAGGGTCAGCGGGTACGGGTCGTACGCGTTGCCCACGAAGCCGGTGACGCCGGGGGTGTTGCGGACGACGCCCCAGGACTCGTTCGTCAGGTCCATGCGCACCAGCACGTAGCCGGGGAGCTTGTTCTGACGGATGGTCTTGCGGTCGCCGTTCTTGATCTGGACGACCTCTTCCTGCGGCACCTCGGCCGCGAAGATGTAGTCCTCGACGTTCAGCGAGACGGCGCGCTGCTCCAGGTTGGTCTTCACGCGGTTCTCGTAGCCGGCGTACGTGTGGATGACGTACCACTCGCCGGGGAGGGTGCGCAGCTCCTCGCGCAGGGCGACCACGGGGTCGACGGGCTCGGCCGGCTCTTCTTCCTCGGCCTCGTCGACGACGTCCTCGGCCTCGACGTCCTCGTCGGCTCCCTCGTCCGCGACTGCTTCCTCGTCCTCGACGTGGAGTGCGGCTTCCTCCGCGGGTTCGCCCGCTTCGGCCTCGGCAGCCTCGAACTCGTCCACCTCGTCCGCGCCCTCGACGATGTCGAGCTCGTCGTCCACGGACTCGTCCGGCTCGATGGCGTCGTTCAGGTTCTGGTCAGACACGGTGGCTGCTTCTTCCTGGATACATAGGGGTGGAACATGCGAAAGGGGCGCCGGATACCTCGGCGCCCTTCGCTCTAGGCTCAGCCAAAAACGTACTTGGCGGCGTGGCTGAGTCCATAGTCAATCACGGTCACCAGGCCGATCATGATGACCACGAAGACGATCACCACGGTCGTGTACGTCGTCAGCTGACTCCGCGTGGGCCATACGACCTTGCGGAGCTCTGCGACGATCTGGCGATAGAAGAGCGCGAGACGCTTCAGCGGGCCCTTCTTGGCGCGCTTGCCGCCCTTGCGGGTCTTCTTCTGCGCCTCAGGCACCTCGTCCTGGGCATCAGGCGTGTCGATGGAGCCCACGGCATCCGCCATTCGTCCTCACCTGTTCCCGGGTCGTGGCCGTGCCGCGCCCGGTCTGAGCCGCACGGCGATGCATTGCTGGACGTACATGCGCTGCGCACACATCCTGGTGACGGAGTGTGTAGCAGGGCCGGAGGGACTTGAACCCCCAACCGCTGGTTTTGGAGACCAGTGCTCTACCAATTGAGCTACGACCCTTTGTGTGTTCCCCAACGTACCGCATCCGACCGGGTGCTCGGTGTGCACCTGTTGGGGCGCGGCTGTCGAAGGCCAACGACGTGTGAGTGTACGTGGTCTTGAGCGCCTCGTCGAACGGAAAGCGGCCTTGATCGGAATCACTCTGATGTTCAGTCGGCTGACCAGTCCGTGAAACCCGTGTGCCGGGGCGGTTTCCGGTCTGAAACCATGGGTGCCATGAGCGCTGCAATCCCTCCCACCGAGCGCCGGGTCTCCGCCCGCGTCGGCGCGATCTCCGAGTCCGCCACCCTTGCCGTGGACGCCAAGGCCAAGGCCCTGAAGGCCGCCGGGCGTCCGGTGATCGGCTTCGGCGCGGGCGAGCCCGACTTCCCGACCCCGGACTACGTCGTCGAGGCGGCCGTCGAGGCCTGCAAGAACCCCAAGTACCACCGCTACACGCCGGCCGGTGGTCTCCCCGAGCTGAAGGCCGCGGTCGCCGCGAAGACGCTGCGTGATTCGGGCTACGAGGTGGACGCCTCGCAGATCCTGATCACCAACGGCGGCAAGCAGGCGATCTACAACGCCTTCGCCGCGATCCTCGACCCGGGCGACGAGGTCATCGTCCCGGCGCCGTACTGGACGACCTACCCGGAGTCCATCCGGCTGGCGGGCGGTGTCCCGGTGGAGGTCGTGGCCGACGAGACGACCGGCTACCGGGTCTCGGTCGAGCAGCTGGAGGCGGCCCGCACGGAGAACACGAAGGTCGTGCTCTTCGTCTCCCCCTCCAACCCGACCGGCGCTGTCTACAACGCCGAGGACGCCGAGGCGATCGGCCGCTGGGCCGTCGAGCACGGCCTGTGGGTGATGACGGACGAGATCTACGAGCACCTCGTCTACGGCGACGCCAAGTTCACCTCGCTGCCGGGGATCCTGCCCGAGCTGCGCGACAAGTGCATCGTGGTCAACGGCGTCGCGAAGACGTACGCGATGACCGGCTGGCGGGTGGGCTGGATCATCGGCCCGAAGGACGTCGTCAAGGCCGCCACGAACCTCCAGTCGCACGCCACCTCGAACGTCTCCAACGTGGCGCAGATCGCCGCGCTGGCCGCCGTCTCCGGCGACCTGTCGGCCGTCGAGAAGATGCGTGAGGCCTTCGACCGGCGCCGCAAGACGATCGTGCGGATGCTGAACGAGATCGACGGCGTGCTCTGCCCGGAGCCCGAGGGCGCGTTCTACGCGTACCCCTCCGTGAAGGCGCTGCTCGGCAAGGAGATCCGCGGCAAGCGTCCGCAGGACTCGGTAGAGCTGGCCGCGCTCATCCTGGAGGAGGCCGAGGTCGCGGTGGTCCCGGGTGAGGCCTTCGGCACCCCGGGCTACCTGCGGCTGTCGTACGCGCTGGGCGACGAGGACCTCGTCGAGGGCGTGAGCCGCATCCAGAAGCTGCTGGCGGAGGCCAGGGACTGAGTTCGGACCACTCACGTGAGCAGTCTGCGGGCCGTCTTCCCTCGGGAGACGGCCCGTTGCTTTGTGCGAGCAAGACCACGATCGGGGAAAGCGCTACCGGGACGACCGGAAGGTACGGCAGGATCCTGGAATGGAGCGTGTACGTGATGTCTCTGAGCTGCCGAAAGCCCATCTGCACCTGCACTTCACCGGGTCGATGCGGGCCACCACCGTGCTGGAACTGGCCGACAAGTACGGCGTGCGCCTGCCGGAGGCGCTGACCGAGGCGCTGACCAGCGGGGAACCGCCGAAGCTACGGGCCACGGACGAACGGGGCTGGTTCCGCTTCCAGCGCCTGTACGACGCGGCGCGGTCGTGCCTGCGGGAGCCGGAGGACATCCAGCGGCTGGTGCGGGAGGCCGCCGAGGAGGACCTGAAGGACGGCTCGGGCTGGCTGGAGATCCAGGTGGACCCGACGTCGTACGCGCCCCGGCTGGGCGGGCTGATCCCGGCGCTGGAGATCATCCTGGACGCGGTGGAGACCGCCTCGCGCGACACCGGGCTCGGCATGCGGGTCCTGGTCGCGGCGAACCGGATGAAGCACCCGCTGGACGCCCGCACGCTGGCCCGGCTGGCCGTGCGGTACGCGGACCGGGGTGTGGTCGGTTTCGGGCTGTCGAACGACGAACGCCGGGGCATGGCGAGGGACTTCGACCGGGCCTTCGCGATCGCGCGGGAGGGCGGGCTGCTGTCCGCCCCGCACGGCGGCGAGTTGACCGGCCCCTTCTCCGTCCGCGACTGCCTGGACGACCTGGACGCGAACCGGCTGGGGCACGGGGTGCGGGCCGCCGAGGATCCACGGCTGCTGAAGAGGCTCGCCGAGCGTGGCGTGACCTGCGAGGTGTGCCCGGCGTCGAACGTTGCGCTGGGGGTGTACGAGAAGCCGGAGGACGTTCCGCTGCGGACGCTCTTCGAGGCCGGGGTGCCGATGGCCCTGGGCGCCGACGACCCGCTGCTGTTCGGCTCACGCCTGGCGGCCCAGTACGACATCGCCCGCCGCCACCACGACTTCACGGACGAGGAGTTGGCGGAACTGGCCCGGCAGTCGGTACGGGGCTCGGCGGCGCCGGAGGACGTCAGGGCGAAGCTGCTGGCGGGCGTGGACGACTGGCTGGCGTAGCGAGCCGTCGGCCGGCTAGAGCCCGGCGCCCACCATCACCGGCTCGTTGACCAGCGTGATCCCGAAGGCCTCGCGCACCCCGGCCACGACCTCGCGGGCGAGCGCCAGCAGGTCCTCCGTGGTGGCCGCGCCGCGGTTGGTGAGGGCGAGGGTGTGCTTGGTGGAGATACGGGCGGGCCCGCTGCCGTACCCCTTGGTGAAGCCCGCCTTGTCGATCAGCCAGGCCGCGGAGGTCTTGGTGTGTCCCTCCCCCGCCGGGTAGGCGGGCGGCACCGCGCCGTCGCCCAGCCGCTCCCGCACGCGCGCGTGGAACACGGCGAAGTCGGCGTCGGTGAGGATCGGGTTGGTGAAGAAGGAGCCGGCCGACCAGGTGTCGTGGTCCTCGGGGTCGAGGACCATGCCCTTCCCGGCGCGCAGCTTCAGCACGGTCTCGCGGGCCTCGGCGAGCGGCACCCGGTCCCCGGGCTCGACGCCCAGCGCGCGCGCCGTCTCGGCGTACTTCAGGGGCGCCGACAGCCCGTCCGCGTCCTCGAGTTCGAACCGGACGCGCAGGACGACATACCGCTCGGGGTCGGCCTTGAAGCGGCTGTGCCGGTAGGAGAAGGCGCACTCCTCGTTGGTGAGCGTGACCGTCTCGCCCGCCCGGCGGTCGTAGGCGATCACCTCGGTGATCGTCGTGGAGACCTCCTGGCCGTACGCCCCGACGTTCTGGATCGGGGTCGCGCCCGCCGAGCCGGGGATGCCGGCCAGGCACTCGACGCCGGCCAGCCCGGCCTCCACGGTGCGGGCGACGGCGTCGGTCCAGATCTCGCCCGCGGCCAGCTCCAGTCGTGTCCCGACGAGTTCGCAGCCGCGCGTGGCGATGCGCAGGGCGGTGCCCTCGAAGCCCTTGTCGCCGATGACGAGGTTCGAGCCACCACCGACGATCAGCAGTGGCGTGCCGTCGGCGTCGGCCTCGCGCACGGCGGCGATCACCTCGGCGTCGGTCGTCGCGGTCACCAGCCTGGTGGCGGGACCGCCCAGCCGGAAGGTGGTCAGCGGGGCGAGCGGGGCATCGTGGAGTTCCTGCACGCGCCCAAGCCTACGAGACACCACCGACAGCCCCGCCCTCCCCGGCCCTCGACAGCCCGATCCACCCGCCCCTCCCGGTCACGGCACGCGCGCGTACGGCCCCGCCGATGTGGACGGGGCCGTACGCGCGCGTGCCGGACGTATCCGGGCACTTCATGTGCCGTGTGTCTCAGCGGGCGGCGGGCTCCGGCACGGGCGCCGCCTCGGAGTCCGCCTCAGGGCCCGCCTCGGAGTCGGTCGCCACGAGGTCCGCTCGCCGCCGGGCCGGTATCAGCAGGGTGGCGAACCCGGCGAGGGCCACCACGGCCGCGCCCGTGACCAGCGCGGGCCGCAGTCCGTCGACGAAGGTCTGGCCGGACTCGTAGCCGCCCTGCGCCGCGAAGATCGACGACATGACCGCGATGCCGAGGGCCCCGCCGACCTCCCGCAGCGCGTTGTTGGCGCCGGAGGCGACCCCCTGCTCCTGCGGTCGGACGCTGGACATCACCAGGTTGGAGGCCGGGGCGAAGAACAGCGCCATGCCGATGCCGCTGACGATCAGACCGGGCAGCTGGACGGCGTACGAGGCGTCGACGGTCGCCACGGCGGCCATCCAGCCGAGACCCACGGCCTGGAGGAAGAGCCCGGTGGCGACGACGGGCCGGCCTCCGACGCGGTCGGAGAGGATGCCGGCGATCGGCGCGACGAGCATCGGCATACCGGTCCACGGCAGCATCCTGAGGCCCGCCTCGGTGGGCGAGTAGCCGAGGACGCCCTGCATGTACTGGCTGAGCAGGAAGATCGAGCCGAACATCCCGAGGAACATCAGCAGGCTCGCGGCGTTGATCCCGGCGAAGGCGCGGGACCGGAAGAGGCGCATCGGCAGCATGGGGTTCTTGGCCCGCAGCCCGTGCAGGACGAACCCGACGAGCAGGACGGCGCCCGCGAACAGTCCGGTCAGCACGAGCGAGCTGGTCCAGCCGTCGGCCGGCCCGCGCACCAGGCCGTAGACGAGCCCGAAGAGGCCGCCGCTGGCGAGCAGGGTGCCGGGGAAGTCGAGCGGGGCGCCGGTGCCGTAGGACTCGGCGAGGCGCAGCCGGGCGAGCGGCAGCAGGGCGAGGCCCAGCGGAACGTTCAGCCAGAAGATCCAGTGCCAGGACACGTGTTCGGTGAGGCTGCCGCCGATGAGCGGCCCTGAGGCGACCGCGAGTCCGTTGACCGCGCCCCAGATGCCGTAGGCCATTCCGCGCTTGGCGGCGGGCACGGCGGCCGTGAGGAGGGTGAGCGTCAGCGGCATCATGACGGCCGCGCCGACACCCTGGACCGCGCGGGCGGCGATGAGGGAGCCGATGCCGGGAGCCATGGCCGCGGCGGCGGAGGCGGCGGTGAAGACGGCGAGCCCGGCGAGGAACATCCGCCGGCGGCCGAACCGGTCGCCGAGCGCCGCGCCGAACATGAGCAGCACGGCGAAGGTGAGCGTGTAGGCGCTCACGGTCCATTCGAGGTCGCCCAGCCCGCCGCCGAGATCCTCGCGGATGGACGGCAGGGCGGTGGTGACGACGAGATTGTCGAGGGCCGCCATGAACCCGGCGACGCTGGTGATGACGAGGGCCCAGACGGCTCCCCCGCGACGTGCGGTCTGTTCTGACATCGCTCCCCCAGCGGGTGGTCGAACTTCGGTTAGTAATTGATGACTAACTTTCACGCCCATGAAAAGGCGCCCTTCGATGGCGGCAGCGAACCCAGCCGCCCGCGCTACTTCTCCAGTCGCCCCTTGATCCGAGCCGAGGGATACATCCCTTCCCAGACCCGGTCTCCGGGCGCGAACCCCATGGCCACCAGGCAGTTGACGAGCATGCCGTACGCCATGAAGGTCGTCGTCTCGTTCACGTCGGCACCGAGCGGCACATGGACGGTGTCCCAGAGCCGCATCCACCCGGCGCGCACGGCCTCGCCGAACCCGTGGTCGCCCTCTGCCTCCGCGGCGGCCACCGCGACATACGTCTGCATCTGCATCATCAGCCGTTCGGGCTGCTCCGCGAGGACCTTGGTGTATGCGTTCGCCATGGCATGCAGGGCCTCTTCGCCCTCCAGCCCCCTGGCGGCCTCCGCGAACGTGCGGATGGTGTCGTCCATGCAGCGCTCGGAGGCCGCGAGGAAGATCGCTTTCTTGCCCGCGAAGAGCCGGAAGAGATACGGCTGCGAGACACCCACCCGCCGGGCGATCGCCTCGGTGGAGGTGCCGTGATAGCCACCCCGGGCGAACTCGCTCGTCGCCGCGCGGATGACGCTCTCGCGCCTCTCGTCTGCGCTCATCCTGACCATGCGAGTAAGTTAGTGCTCAATCACTAACTAAGTCAAGGCCCGTCAACGCGTAAGGGGCGCCTCCCCATGGAGGGCACCCCTTACGTCGCGTACGCCACGAGATCAGGCCAGTCGTACGACCGCCCGGGACATCCCGAGGACCTTCAGCCCGCCACTGGTCACCGTCAGGTCGACCCGCACGGTGTTGTCGTCGAGCTTGGCGCCCACCTTGCCGGTGACCTCGATCACGGCCCCCTGGTCGTCGTTCGGTACGACGACGGGCTTCGTGAAACGGACGCCGTAGTCGACGACCGCGCCCGGGTCGCCGGTCCAGTCGGTGACGACGCGGATCGCCTCGGCCATGGTGAACATGCCGTGCGCGATGACGTCCGGCAGGCCCACCTCCTTGGCGAACTTCTCGTTCCAGTGGATGGGGTTGAAGTCCCCGGAGGCACCCGCGTACTGCACCAGCGTGGCGCGGTTCACAGGGAAGGATCGGGCCGGCAGTTCGGTGCCGACCTCGACGTCGTCGTAAGCGATCTTCGCCGTCATCGGTTCCTCACGCCTTCCCGTCCGTGGCTTCCACGGATTCCACCGGCTCCGCCGCGCGGGCGACGAGCTTGGTCCAGGCGGTCACGACGTGCTCGCCGCTCTCGTCGTGGACCTCGCCACGGATGTCCAGGATGTCGTTGCCGGCCATGGACCTGACCGCCTCGATGGTCGAGGTGACCGTGAGCCGGTCCCCGGCGCGCACCGGGCGCCGGTAGGCGAACTTCTGGTCGCCGTGCACCACCCGGCTGTAGTCGAGGCCCAGCTGAGGGTCCTGGACGACCTGTCCCGCCGCCTTGAAGGTGATCGAGAACACGAACGTCGGCGGCGCGATCACATCGGCGTACCCGAGCGCCTTGGCGGCGTCCGGGTCGGTGTATGCCGGATTGGCGTCGCCCACGGCCTCGGCGAACTCGCGGATCTTCTCCCGACCGACCTCATAGGGATCGGTGGGCGGGTAGGTCCGCCCGACGAAGGACTGGTCGAGCGCCATGGCCTCGGCACCTCCTGGTTGCTCTGCTGCTCTGTCGCCGTCCTGGTCAGCGTTGCTCTACCGACCGGTACGGGTCGCTCAACGACACGAGGCCGCCCCCGATCACTCGGGGACGGCCTCGCATACGAGCCTGATTTATCGCGTTTCGCGGTGCGCGGTGTGCGCATTGCAACGCGGGCAGTGCTTCTTCATCTCCAGTCGGTCCGGGTTGTTACGCCGGTTCTTCTTGGTGATGTAGTTCCGCTCCTTGCACTCCACGCAGGCCAGCGTGATCTTCGGGCGGACGTCGGTGGCAGCCACAGGAGTGCTCCTTGACGAACGGATGGGACATATAACGCATGAAAGAGTAGCCGATCGAAGGACCGACCCCGCAATCGGCTACTATCAGTAGCGGTGACCGGACTTGAACCGGTGACACAGCGATTATGAGCCGCTTGCTCTACCGACTGAGCTACACCGCTTTGATGGGATCAGGTCCCGCCTTGCGACGGGAACCTCACCCACCAGAGCCCCAATACGGAATCGAACCGTAGACCTTCTCCTTACCATGGAGACGCTCTACCGACTGAGCTATTGGGGCGAGCGATGAAGACATTACACGGTCCGCAGCCGTTCACCCAAATCCGTTTCGCGAGGCCTTCCGGGACCGCCCGGAGGCCGATTCCCCAAGGTCCCGGCGGCCTCCCGACCCCCTCCCGCCCGCCGGACCACACCGGTACGACTATTGCGCTCCTCCCCGCTCGCGCCGAAACGCCGTCCTAGGCTCGACTCACTCTGCGTGATCTTGCGTCCCCCGCGACCGCGCGTCACCCGCGTCCCCGCGCAGTCCCGAGCCGAGCCCCTGGAGCGCGATGCCCGACAGCCAGCCGCAGCCGCCCCCTTGGCCGTCGTCCTGGTCCGGCGCCTCGGGAGGTTCGCCGGACCCGGCCGCCCTCCTGCTGTGCGGGGCGCGCCTGACGGACGGCCGGACCGTGGACGTACGGCTGGGCCGCGGGCGCATCGAGGCGGTCGGCACGGCGGGCAGCCTGACGACCGGCCCCGCCCGCGGCGGCACGCGCGTGGATCTCGGCGGCTACCTCCTGCTCCCCGCCCCAGCCGAGCCGCACGCGCACGCCGACACCGCGCTCACGGCCGACGCCGGCGGCCCGGTCTCGTACGCCCCCGAGGACGTCCAGCGCCGTGCCACGGAGGCCGCGCTGCTCCAGCTGGGCCACGGCGCGACGGCGCTGCGCGCGCATGTGCACGTGGGTGACGTCCAGGGCCTCGGCGCACTGGCCGCCGTACTGCGGGCCCGGCGTTCGCTGCGCGGGCTCGCCGAACTGACGGCGGTGGCGATGCCCCGGGTACTGACCGGGGCGGCCGGGGCGGACGGGCTCGCGATACTGCGGGACGCGGTGAAGATGGGCGCCTCGGTGGTGGGCGGCTGCCCGGACCTGGACCCCGATCCGACGGGCTACGTGGAGACCGTCCTGGAGGTCGCCTCCGAGCACGGCTGCCCCGTCGACCTGCACACCGACGCCGCCGACCCGGCCCGCCTCGCCCGCCTCGCCGCGATGGCCGGCGGCCTGCGCCCCGGTGTCACCCTGAGCCCCTGCGGCGGCCTCGACGGCCTTCCCTCCGAAGCCGCCGGCCGCACCGCCGACCAACTCGCCGCTGCCGGCGTGACGGTGGTCTGCCTCCCCCAGGGCGGCTGCGGCACCGTCGAACACCGGGACGCGGCGCCCGTACGGCTGTTGCGCGCGGCCGGCGTCCGGGTCGCGGCGGGCAGCGGTGCGTTGCGGGACGTCTCCAACCCGGTCGGCCGCGGCGACCCCCTGGAGGCGGCCTACCTGCTCGCCTCCCGCCACGGTCTGCGCGCCGAGGACGCCTACGACGCCGTGAGCACGTCCGCGCGGGCCGCGCTGGGCCTCCCCGAGGTCCGCGTGGAGGCGGGCTTCCCGGCCGACCTCCTGGCCGTCCGCGGCGACCGACTGGCGGGCGCCCTGTCCCTGGCGTACAGCAGGATCGTGATCCACCAGGGCCGCGTGGTGGCCCGCACGAGCGCGGTCCGCGAGTACCGCAACTCGACGGCCGCCCCGGAGTGGGGCCTGCCGAGGCAGGGACGGGGAGAGCTGTCGTAGGACAGCGGGGACGGGACGGGGAGTTGGGCCGGACGGCAACGGACTGCACGCGTGTGCGGTACGGCTCGAAACCGCGGATCGTCTCCTGACCGAGACGGGTTGCCGAAGGGTTTACGCAGGCCCGGCCGGGTCCTGGGTGAAGCCATGCGGCGGATGCGGTTGTCCGGGCGTACGGTCGGAAGCATGCGCATTGTCATCGCTGGTGGTCATGGTCAGATCGCGCTGCGGCTGGAGCGCCTGCTCGCCGCGCGCGGGGACGAGGTCGCGGGGATCATCCGCAAGGCGGAACAGGGCGACGACCTGCGGGCGGCCGGCGCCGAACCGGTCGTCCTGGACCTGGAGTCGGCGTCCGTCGAGGCGGTGGCCGAGCGGCTGCGGGGCGCGGACGCGGCGGTGTTCGCGGCGGGCGCCGGCCCGGGCAGCGGGGTGGGCCGCAAGGACACCGTGGACAAGGGCGCGGCGATCCTGTTCGCGGACGCGGCGGTCCGGGCGGGCGTACGGCGCTTCGTGGTCGTGTCGTCCATGGGCGCCGACCCCGGCCACCGGGGCAACGAGGTCTTCGACGTCTACCTGCGCGCCAAGGGCGAAGCGGACGCGCACGTACAGGGCCTGGACTCCCTCGACTGGACGATCCTGCGCCCCGGCGCGCTGACGGACGACCCCGGCACCGGCCTGGTCCGCCTGGAGGCCCGTACGGGCCGCGGCCCCGTCCCACGCGACGACGTGGCCACCGTGCTGGCGGAACTCCTGGACACCCCGGCGACGTCCGGCCTCACCCTGGAGCTCATCAGCGGTTCGGCGCCGGTGCCCGTCGCGGTCAAGGCGGTGGCGGGGAACTGAGAAAGGCCGCGTGACGGAAGACGCGCTAGAAGAGGGGCAGCTGTCCCGGGAACTCCGGGACCACATACCCGTCCAACGACGGCTGGGCCGCGCCCAGTTGTGCCGTACTGCGCGAGCCGGGGCAGGAGACGAGGTCCCCGGTCCCGCGCGCCCCCGGCGGGTCGTGCCGGGCGAACCGTCCGGCGACGACGGCGATCTCGCGACGGCATACGGGGCAGGTTCTACGACGGCTGGACGCGCTGGACATGTGGTCAGTCTGCCCCAGTGGGCCACGCGGGTACCCCACGGCGGGACGCGCCCCGCTCGCCGCGCGGAAGTGCGATCACCTCCTTAGCATCCGTACACGTGGCACATACCTTCGAGGAACTCGTGGAGAAGCAACGCGCGGCCGACGAGGCACACGCGAGGGTCGAAGCGCTGCGGGACACATACGGCGCACCCACGGCCACCCCCTGGCCGGAGATCCAGACCGACACCTACGAAACCGCCTGGCGCGCCTGGCGCGACCTCGCCCGCGACGTACAGGCCGCGGTGACCGAGCACGCCAAGGACGAGAACAGACCACGCAACGACATCGAGGCAGAGGTGAAAAGAGCGGCAAAGACACCCTCGCCGGAAGCAACAGAGGCTCCGGAAGACCCCGCCGAAGGGAAGTGAAGCGGGTCGCCGCCGCCCAGGCTTCCCCCGCCCACGAAGAAACCCCTCCGCTCTGCGTTTCCGCAGTTCGGAGGGGTTCCCTCTCTCAGCGTGGCGGCGCCAGGATTCGAACCTGGGAAGGCTGAGCCGGCAGATTTACAGTCCCGGCCCGGAGAACGTCCACCGCAGGCTCTCGATCGGTGGAGGCGAGTAACGACGGGTGTCCTGCTCGGTCCACGTCTGCCATACGGGTACGACACCGAAGCCGGTCAACCGAGCGGAACGGCCCGGGTGCGGGCCCGTTCACGGGCGAACAGACTGATGGCTATGTCCACGTCGCAACCGCCGCCACCGCCGCAGGCCGATCCCGCGCCCCGGCGCTCGCCCGCGTCCACCTTCGCGGAAAAGGCGGCGATCATCGCGGCACCCGGAACCATCACCTTCGCTCTGCTCTATTACTTCGGCAGCCTCTACATCAAGGCCTACTACTCCGCACTCGGCGTCCCGGCGGAGGACCTCGGGTTCTCCATCCAGGGCACCGTGGCCAACAGCACGAACGCGGTCTTCCTCCCCCTGTGCGCACTGCTGGTCGGTGGCCTGATCGTGCTCCTGGCGCTCGGGGGGCTGGGACGGAGGCTGGCCGACCCGGCGAACACCGCCCGCCGCCGTACGGCGATCATCTGGCTGCTCGCCGTCGGCGTGACCTTGATGCTCCTCGGCCTGCCGGTGTTCTTCTCAGACCTGCTCAGCCTCTTTCCGGCAGGCTGGCCACGCCGGTTCCTGCCAGGCCTGATGGTGGCGGTGGGGGCCACACTCGCGGTCTTCGCCGTCCACCTGCGCCTCAGCAAGAGCACGGGAGTCCGCCTCCGGCAGGCCTCCCCCTCCGACCGAACATGGCTGGCGGTCGGCACGCTGCTCATGGGACTGCTGACGCTGAGCCTGTTCTACGACATCGCGCAGTATGTGACCGGTCTTGGCCGTGGCGATGCACAACTCCATGCGATGGGAGGCTACAGAGGCACCCCGTGGGTGATGATCCATTCGCGCGTGCCGCTCCGCCATCACGCGAGGAGTATCGAGTTCACGGACTACGGCGGCCAAGGCGCCCCGTACCGATACGAGTACCGGGGCTTCCGCCTGCTCGCGAAGTCGCCGACCCGCTTCTATCTCGTCTCGTACGACTCGAAGTGGTTCGACCGCCACGTGGTGGTGCTGCCCGACAACGGCATCGCCTGGCTGGAGATCCGCGGCGCCTGAGAGGGGCCGTCTTCAAGGAAGGTCGGAGTCCTCGGGAGAGGGAACATCCGAGGACACCTCCGGTGACCATTCCTCGGTCTCGGTCTCGTCGGGTGTCTGCGGCGGGGCGCTCGTGATCCGGGTGGGCGGCGTCGAAGCAGCCGAGTCGACCGCTTCCCCGTAGATGGGGACGGTGACCATGGAGCCGTCGGCCATCGTGGCGGTCGCCTCTCCGGTGTACGGCCCCGGCCGCGTGGGCGTGTAGTCGAAGGTTTCGCTGCAACCCTCCGGCCCTACCTCGCCCAAACACTGACCACCGGAAGGGACCTCCGTCCCCTCGATCTTGAAGACGAGGTTCTGAACCGGTTGGCCTGGCTTCTCACCCGAAATCTCCAGGCTCCCGGTGGTCGTCTCGCCCACCTCCGTCCTCGGCAGCTTGATCGCCGACGCGGAGGGCTCCTCAGTCTCACTGCCGGGGAAGAGCTCGCCGTGCCCATCCTCCGCGGCGGGCGCCGATTCGCCCCCGTCGGCCTTCGCGGTCCCGGCAGCCCTGGAAGGCAACTGCGCGGTGGTCTCGCCGCCCGCACAGGCCGCAGTCGCCATCAGCGCGGCCAGCGCCGCTGCCGCAGCAAGCCTCCGGGCAATCGCTGACGTCATGGCGTCCGCACCTCCGCTTCCGCTCAGTTGGGGATAGCCCAAACTCGCACGGGGACGGCCGGGAAGGGCGCCGACGGCACCCACGGGCACAGGCCAACCACTCGAACGACGGATTCAAACAACGCCGCAGGTCGGCTACTCCGCAGGGTGACTGCCCCTCAGGTCAAGCGGACGCTCGGCTCTTCTCGCTGCAAAGGGTTGTTCGCGTCGTCGCGCCATCAAGCAATCCAACGCAACCGTCCATCAGTTGCCGTTCGGCAGGTAAGCCGAACGCCTCCGGACGAGACCACTTCGGCGCCGGCCAGGTTGCATTTCCGGTTGGGTTCGTTACAGCTCCCCTTCTTGTGACCGGGAACATCGGCGCAGTTCAGCGTGTCATGCGCCTGCTGTCCCTCTGGGGAGAGGTTGTCGTAATTGCTTCCATCGTGGCGACCCGGCGAATCCGTAGGCGTGTCCGCCGGGCTGGAGCTCATCCGCCCTGACGGCGGCCGCGTCGTCGGCGCAACGGCCGCCGCGCTCGCGTTGACGGCCGCGCTCTGCTCAGCGGCGGCGCCGGCCTGCGTGGTCGTAGTCGTAGTCGTAGTCGCCTCAACAGTCGCAGCGACAGTTGCCTTGACGGTCACCGCGGGAGCGGGAGTGGCGTGAGTTGCGGTCTCGGCTGTGGTGTGTCCTGCGGAGCGCCCCAGAGCGATCACGCTGACCCCCACGACCGCCGCTGCCACCAACGTGACCACGCGGCGTGCACGACTTCTCGATTGCGAGATGTACATCACTCTTAAGGCCTCGAAACTTCGTGGAACTGACGGAGGATGTTCGGCCGGCGAGGAGGGGGAGGCCGGGCCGGAAGGGACCTATGCCGTCCCGTCCGGGAGACCGGGGGACGGCTCGACAGGCTCCGCTTCGTTCCGCATCGGCGGAGGCCAGAACCGCGGCAGCGCGAAAGAGCCCCGTGGTACGAGCCCCAGAACGACGGCTGCGACGCCTCCAGCCAGCAGGGCGACGATGGCGGTGCCCCACCCCTTCACGAGGACGAGCACGGGAGCGTGCAGGAAAACAGCGACGCCCGTGGCGGTGAACCACGCCTCTCGGAAACGGCTTGGCGCGAAGGGTTGAGGTTCTCGCCACGCAACAACTACTCCGTAGGCGGCGAGCGGTACACCTAGACCTGTCCCCGTGATCCAGGCCCATCGCCAGTCGGCGACGAACCACAGCACGGCCAGCCAGACCAGCCATGCGAGTAGTGCTAACAGGGCGAGCCCAAGCAAGACCGCGCAACCAAGTCCCTCGTCACCGGATGACCTGGCCGATCTGGCCGATCTGGCCGATCCTCCCAAAATGATCCCCCCACAGGACATCATGTGTGATCACCGCCCGTACACGGCGGCTGATAGTTGACGGCTAAATATGCCATCAACATCAACCAGATCGGTCAGTCCGCGCCAACGTCGACACGGATGCACATCCGCACCGTGCGGGGACCGCCCCAAGTGACGGATACGCACCGTCCACTCACGTCGGGACAGGGCGTTCGAACGCGGGAAAGCGTGAGACTGTCCGCTGCTCGCCAGGGAGCATGACGAAGGGCCCGTGACCTGCTGTGTAAGCAGGTCACGGGCCCTTCGTTCTCAGCGTGGCGGCGCCAGGATTCGAACCTGGGAAGGCTGAGCCGGCAGATTTACAGTCTGCTCCCTTTGGCCGCTCGGGCACACCGCCGGGTTTGCCACCTGTTCGAACCGCTTTTCGGCGGTGCTCCCTGGCAACGACGTAAACGATACCCGATGCCCAGGGGTGCTTCGCCACCTGATTCCTCGCCGCCCGGAGGGAGCCGGGTGACTAGGCTTGTGCGGATGCGGCCCGGCATCACGCCGGGCTCGGCGGTCGCCCCCACGTACGCCGATACGCACCCGACACGCACCCCGATACAAGGAGCCACAGGACATGGCCGACTCCAGTTTCGACATCGTCTCGAAGGTCGAGCGGCAGGAGGTCGACAACGCCCTCAACCAGGCCGGCAAGGAGATCTCGCAGCGCTACGACTTCAAGGGCGTCGGCGCCTCGATCTCGTGGTCCGGTGACAAGATCCTGATGGAGGCGAACTCCGAGGACCGGGTGAACGCCGTCCTCGACGTCTTCCAGTCCAAGCTGATCAAGCGCGGGATCTCCCTCAAGGCGCTGGACGCGGGCGAGCCCCAGCTGTCCGGCAAGGAGTACAAGCTCTTCGCGGAGATCAAGGAAGGCATCTCCCAGGAGAACGCGAAGAAGGTCGCGAAGCTCATCCGCGACGAGGGCCCCAAGGGCGTGAAGGCCCAGGTGCAGGGCGAGGAACTGCGCGTCAGCTCCAAGAGCCGCGACGACCTCCAGACCGTCATCAACCTGCTCAAGGGCCAGGACTTCGACTTCGCTCTTCAGTTCGTGAACTACCGGTAGTCGGCCGGACAGACACGAGCCGGACAGACACGAGCCGGTCAGACATGAGCCGGACAGCTACGAGCAAGGGTGGGCGCCCGTCGGGTACCCACCCTTTTCGTCCGGCCCGCCGCCGAGGCGCTCAGTCGCGTGAGTTGCCGAACAGCAGGCGATAGACGATCAGCAGCACCAGCGAACCGCCGATCGCCGCGGCCCAGGTCGCGCCGTCGTAGAAGTCCTTGGTGATGGGGTGGTCCAGCCAGCGGGCCGATATCCAGCCGCCGATGAACGCGCCCGCGACGCCGATGAGGGTCGTGCCGATGAAGCCGCCCGGGTCGCGGCCCGGCAGCAGGACCTTGGCAATGACTCCGGCCAACAACCCCAGGATGATCCAGCTGATGATGCTCATGTCCTGAACCTGCCCTTCCGTGCTGTGCCCGCGCTGTCCGGACACTGTGATGTCGCTCGCTCCGGACGGGCTGTGCTCGTTTCCGTCGCGCCCCGCGTCCTGCGTCGCACGCGGGTTCGGGTCATGTCGATGAGGACGACGCCACCAGGGCACACGGTGGTTCCGTCGATCAGTAGGGTGCGGGCCATGACACAGCCCGGATCGCGCGCCGAGCTACGGCGGACGCTCGGCCTCGGCGACGCCGTGGTCATCGGACTCGGCTCGATGATCGGTGCCGGCGTCTTCGCGGCGCTCGCTCCCGCCGCGCAGGCCGCGGGCTCCGGGCTGCTGCTCGGACTCGCGCTCGCCGCGCTGGTCGCCTACTGCAATGCCATGTCGTCGGCGCGACTCGCCGCCCTGTATCCGGCCTCGGGCGGCACGTACGTGTACGGGCGCGAGCGGCTCGCCGCGTTCTGGGGGTATCTGGCGGGCTGGTCGTTCGTGGTCGGGAAGACGGCCTCCTGTGCGGCGATGGCTCTGACGGTCGGTGCGTACGTCTGGCCGGCGCAGACGCACGCGGTGGCGGTCGCGGCCGTGGTGGCGCTGACCGCGGTGAACTACGGCGGCGTCCAGAAGTCGGCCTGGCTGACGCGGGCGATCGTGGCGGTGGTCCTGGCGGTCCTCGCTTCCGTGGTGGTCGTGTGTCTGGGGTCCGGTGCCTCCGACGCCGGGCGGCTGGACGTCGGGATCTCCGGGGGTGTCGGCGGGGTCCTGACGTCCGCCGGTCTGCTGTTCTTCGCCTTCGCCGGGTACGCCCGCATCGCGACCCTGGGCGAGGAGGTGCGTGACCCGGCCCGCACCATCCCCCGCGCGATCCCCCTGGCGCTGGGGATCACTCTGGTCGTGTACGCGTGCGTGACGGTCGCTGTCCTTTCCGTGCTGGGGTCGGGCGATCTCGGACGGGCGGGAGCCCCGTTGGCCGACGCGGTGCGGGCGGCGGGGGTGCCCGGGCTGGTGCCGGTGGTACGGATCGGGGCAGCGGTGGCGGCGCTGGGCTCGCTCCTCGCCCTCATCCTGGGCGTCTCGCGCACGACGCTGGCCATGGCCCGCGACCGGCATCTGCCTGGCGCCCTGGCCGCCGTGCACCCGCGCTTCCAGGTACCGCACCGCGCCGAGCTCACCGTGGGCGCGGTGGTCGCCGTCCTGGCCGCCACGGTGGACGTCCGGGGCGCGATCGGGTTCTCCTCCTTCGGTGTACTGACGTACTACGCGGTGGCCAACGCGTCGGCCTGGACGCTCGATCCGGCCCCGGCGAAGCGGGCGCTGCCCGCGGTGGGGCTCCTGGGCTGCGTGGTGCTCGCGTTCGCGCTGCCGAGGACCTCGGTGGTCGTGGGGGCGGGGGTGCTGGCGGTGGGCATGCTCGCTTACGGGGTACGGCGGCGCTGGGCGGGCGCGCGGTAGCCGTACGACGGCGACGACCGACGGCGGCGGTCGGGTGCCCTGGCAACGGGTGCGCGACAGCAGGCCGCTACGGCCTCGTCGCCCCAGTCGCCGCCGTGCGTATGCGGAACTCGGTCCAGGGGGTCAGTTCCAGGTCATCGCCCAGGGTGTCGTACCAGCCCGTGCCGTCGAGCCAGGCGTGCAGCCAGGCAGTGAGACTGGGGGCGTCGACGAACCAGGCGTGGTCGGGGTCGCCGGGGTTCGGCTCGAAGAGCAGGACCGTCGCCTGCGGGGAGCGGCAGTCCACGCACGCGTACATCGCGCAGCCCCAGTGGGATATCGGCAGGACGCCCTCGGGCCAGGGCCAGTCGGGGTCTTTGCGACCGCTTTCGCGGTTGGCGAGGTACTGGGTGACGGCGGCGGGTTCACTAGACGGGGAGCTGTCGAGCAGGGGCAGCAGGCCGTACTCCGGGCCGAATCCGCCGTCCCCTATACGCAGGTAGAGGTCGGCGAGCAGCGGCGGCAGGCGGAAGCCGAGGACGGCCTCGGCGCGGGCCACGGTGGCCGCGTCCACGGGGTCGGGGAGCGAAGGCCAACCCCAGGGGCGGGTGGTGGCCGCCTTGGCCGCCACCCTTGCCTGCAACTGCTCGTTCTCGGTCATGCGTTCATGATGCAAGCCGCCACTGACAACCGGGGCGGCCTGTGGACAACCCGCCGCCTGTGGACAACGAGCGGAACGGACTCGGCCCGTCAGCGCGACGCGAACGGCTGGTCCGTGGGCACGATTTCGCGGCCCAGCGGGAACAGCGAGACCGGAATCAGCTTGAAGTTCGCGATGCCGAACGGGATGCCGATGATGGTCAGGCAGAGAAGAAGGCCGGTGACGATGTGCCCGATGGCCAGCCACCACCCGGCGAGGACCAGCCAGAGCACGTTGCCGAGGCAGGAGGGCGCGCCCGCGTCCCGACGCTCGATCGTCGTGTAGCCGAAGGGCCAGAGGGCGTAGACGCCGATTCGGAAAGCGGCAATGCCGAAGGGAATGCCGATAATCGTGATGCAGAGCAGCGCTCCCGCGGCCAGGTAGGCGAGGAACAGCCAGAATCCGCTCAGGATCAGCCAGATGACGTTCAGGATGGTCTTCACTGGTGGCGACCTGCCATTTTCTCGAGCCGGGCGATACGGTCCGCCATCGGCGGGTGCGTCGAGAACATTTTGGAGAGTCCCTGGCCCGGGCGGAAGGGATTCGCGATCATCATGTGGCTCGCGGTCTCGATGCGGGGCTCCGGGGGCAGCGGGAGCTGCTTGGTGCCCGTCTCCAGTTTGCGCAGCGCGCTCGCGAGGGCCAGCGGGTCGCCGGTGAGCTGCGCGCCCGAGGCGTCCGCCTCGTACTCCCGGGAGCGGCTGATGGCGAGTTGGATGACGCTGGCGGCGAGTGGGCCGAGAATCATGATCAGGAGCATGCCGAGGATGCCGGGACCGTCGTCGTCGTCCGAGCGGCCGATCGGGATCAGCCAGGCGAAGTTGACCAGGAACATGATCACGGAGGCGAGCGCGCCCGCGACCGAGGAGATGAGGATGTCCCGGTTGTAGACGTGGCTGAGCTCGTGGCCGATGACGCCGCGCAGTTCGCGCTCGTCGAGGAGGCGCAGGATGCCTTCCGTGCAGCACACGGCGGCGTTGCGCGGGTTGCGGCCGGTGGCGAAGGCGTTGGGCGCCTCGGTCGGGGAGATGTACAGGCGGGGCATGGGCTGACGGGCCTGGGTGGAGAGTTCGCGGACCATCCGGTACAGGGTGGGAGCCTCGAACTCGCTCACCGGGCGGGCACGCATCGCGCGTAGCGCCAGCTTGTCGCTGTTCCAGTACGCGTACGCGTTGGTGCCGAGTGCGATCAGGACCGCGACGATCAGCCCCATGCGGCCGAAGAAGCTGCCGATGACGATGATGAGTGCGGACAGTCCCCCGAGGAGTACTGCGGTCCTGAGCCCGTTGTGCCGGCGGTGCACGGTACGCCCTCCAAGTCGTGCAGCAGGGGAACCCTTTGCTTGCGAATCTTGTTCTTGTCCGGTGGCACTGTGCCGTGGTGTCACATCCAGTGCACCTTCCCGTACTGGTCAACGCCAGGCGGGAGGCACTAGTTCCCTTGTGCCTGCGGGCATGGGTGTGGGCCGTCCGGGTGAGGACGGGGACATGCGCGCGCGTGCGGCCTCAGAAGAGGCCGGTGTCGGTGAAGCGCAGGACCAGCTGGGGTGCTCCGGAGAGGGCGATGCCGAGGGCCGCGGTGAGGGCGATCGCGGCGGTGAGCGGGGCGGGGACGCGGTGCTTCTCGGGCTCGCCTTCGGGGGCGCGGAAGAGCAGGGCCGTCCACTGGAGGTAGTAGTACAGGGCGATCACCACGTTGACGGCCATGACGACCGCTAGCCAGCCGAGGCCCGCGTCGACGGCTGCCGAGAAGACGGTGACCTTCGCGAAGAGACCGATGATGCCCGGGGGCAGTCCGGCGAGGCAGAGCAGGAAGAAGGCCAGGAGGAGGGCTGCCGCCGGGTGCTTCGCGTAGAGGCCCCGGTAGTCCGTGATCCGGTTCGTCGCGCTGGTGCGGCCCACCAGGGCGGCCACCGCGAAGGCGCCCAGGTTCACGGCGGCGTACATGAGGGCGTAGGCGACGGTGGAGCCGATGGCGTGCTCGGCGTCGTCGGAGTACGCGGCGGCGGCGATCGGTACGAGGAGGTAGCCGGCCTGGCCCACGGAGGACCATGCGAGCAGGCGTACGGCGCTGTACGCGCGGGTGGCTTGCTGGCGGAGGGCGCCGACGTTTCCGACGGTCATGGTGAGGGCGGCCAGCACGGCCAGTGCGGGGCCCCAGACGTCGGCGTACGAGGGGAAGGCGATGACGGTGACGAGGATGAGGCCGGAGAAGCCGACCGCCTTGCCGACGACCGACAGGTAGGCGGCGATGGGCAGGGGGGCGCCGACGTAGGTGTCGGGGACCCAGAAGTGGAAGGGGACGGCGGCCGTCTTGAAGGCGAAGCCGATGAGGGTGAGGACCACGCCGGTCTGGGCCAGGGTGTCCAGCCGGCCGTCGACGTGCTGGATGCGGTCGGCGACCTGGGTGAGGTAGAGGGTTCCGGTCGTCGCGTACACGAAGCTGATGCCCAGGAGGCTGACGGTGGTCGCGGTGACGGACGACAGGAAGAACTTCAGGGCCGCCTCGGAGGACCTGCGGTCGCCGTGCCGGATGCCGACGAGAGCGAAGGCGGGCAGGGAGGCGACCTCCAGGGCGACGACGAGGGTGGCGAGGTCGCGGGAGGCGGGCAGCAGGGCGGCACCGGCGGCGGAGGACAGCAGCAGGAACCAGAACTCGCCTTCGGGGAGTCGCCCGCGCGCGTCCTTCAGGGCGGTGACCGACAGCAGGGCCGCCAGAAGCGCTCCCCCGAGCACCAGGAACTGGATGACGAGGGTGAAGCGGTCTGCCGTGTAGCTGCACACGCGTGTGTCGCCGGTCAGGCAGAAGGTGGAGCGGTCGCCGTCCAGGAGGGGCAGGAGGAGGGCCGTGGCGGCGGCGAGTCCCGCGACCGACAGCCAGCCGAGGAGTGGCTTGCGGGCGTCGCCGACGAAGAGGTCGGCGACGAGGACCACGAGGGCGACGACCGCCGCGAGGGTGGGCGGTGCGATGGCCGGCCAGTCGACGGACTGGACCACCGACTCGGCCAGGGGCTGGAACACGGGCTGGGCCAGGGCGCTCATCGGGTGCCTCCTGCGAGGAGCTGTTGCACGGCCGGGTCGGTCAGCCCGAGGAGGGCCTTCGGCCACAGGCCGGCGACGACGGTGAGGGCGACGAGCGGGGCCCAGGCCGCGAACTCGTAGGTCTGCACGTCGGCGAGGCGCGGGGCGTCCTGCGGGACGACGCCCATGCAGACGCGGCGGACCACGACCAGCAGGTATGCGGCCGTCAGCAGGGTGCCGAACGCGGCGATCGCCGTGAAGGTGAGGAAGGCGGGGCGGCTGAGGTCGTCGGCGGGGTTGAACGCGCCGAACAGGGCCAGCATTTCGCCCCAGAAGCCGGCGAGGCCCGGCAGACCGAGCGAGGCGACGGCTGCGAAGGCGAGGAGGCCGCCGAGGCGGGGCGTCCTGCCGTACAGCGCGGCGCCGGTCTGCTCGGCGAGGGTGTCCAGATCGGTGGTGCCGGTGCGGTCCTTCAGCGCTCCGACCAGGAAGAAGAGGAGGCCGGTGATGAGCCCGTGGGCGATGTTGGCGAACAGGGCGCCGTTCACACCGGTCGGGGTCATGGTCGCGATGCCGAGCAGGACGAAACCCATGTGACCGACGGAGGAGTAGGCGATGAGGCGCTTGAGGTCGCCCTTCGCGCCCCGTTTGGCGAGGGCCAGACAGGCCAGGGATCCGTAGATGATCCCCACGACGGCGAAGGCCGCGAGGTAGGGCGCGAAGGTGCGGAAGCCGTCCGGCGCGACGGGCAGCAGGATCCGGACGAACCCGTACGTGCCCATCTTCAGCAGCACTCCGGCCAGCAGGACCGAACCGACGGTCGGGGCGGCGGTGTGGGCGTCGGGCAGCCAGCTGTGCAGCGGCCACATCGGGGTCTTGACGGCGAGCCCGATCCCGATCGCGAGAACGGCGATGACCTGCACGGATGTGGTCAGCGATCGGCCGTTGTCAGTGGCGAGTGCCACCATGTCGAATGTGCCCGCCTTGATTCCGATCAGGAGCAGGCCGAGCAGCATGACCACGGATCCGAGCAGCGTGAACAGGATGAACTTCCAGGCGGCCTGGGTCCGGCCCGCGCCGCCCCAGCGGGCGATGAGGAAGTACATCGGGACGAGGACCATCTCGAAGGCGAGGAAGAACAGCAGCAGGTCGAGGACGGCGAAGGCCGCGAGGGTGCCGGACTCCAGGACGAGCACGAGCGCGACGAACGCTTTCGGGGACGGGTCCGCGGTCTGCGTCGTCGGCGGCTGCTGTTGCCGCTTGAAGTAGGAGTACACCGCGCAGAGGAAGGTCAGCAGCGCGGTCAGGACCAGCAGGGGGAGGGAGATGCCGTCGATGCCGAGGTGGATGCGCACGTCGAGTGCGGGGATCCAGCTGATGTCCGTGGTGGCCTGCATCTTCGACGGATGGTCGTGGTCGAAGCCGAGCGCGAGGACGATCGCGGCGATGAGGATCGCGCCGGTCACGGTCATGCCGTGGCGCAGCACGGCCTGCTCGGGTGACTTCCCCTTCAGCCCGGGCGGAGCCGGCAGCAGAGCGGCGGCGGCGCCGAGGAGCGGGCCGACCACGATGAATGCCAGAAGGAACTGCATCACGGACTCGTTGATATCGATCACGCCCGCTCACGCTCCCGAAGCGACGAGAAGGGCGGCGACCGCCAGGACGACGGTGCCGGCGAGCAGCGCGCTCACATAGGTCTGGACGTTGCCGGTCTGGGCGCGCCGTACGGCGGCCCCCAGCCAGCGGGGCAGGGCGCCCGCGCCGCGTACGTAGGTGTCGACGACCTCGCGGTCGAGGAACCGGACGAGACTCGCGCCGGCCTGGACCGGGCGGACGAAAAGCGCCTGGTACACGGCGTCGAGGTGGAAGCCGACGGCCGCGTGGCGGTGCAGCGGGCCGAGCAGCAGCCGTCCGGGGTCAGCCGGGTCGGGGGCGGAGGCCACGTCTCCGTAGGCCGGCGCGTGCGTCGCGATCGCCTCGGCCTCGACGAGTCCCGCGTCGCCCTCGGGGTGGGCGGCGACCGCGCCCAGGGGTACGCGGGCGGCGAGCCCGGCGAGATGGCGCCAGGCGGCGTACGTGACGAGTCCGCCGGCCAGGGCCACACCCGTGCCGAGGACGGACGTGGTGAGGGTCGGGGCGAGGTCGTTGCCGTCGAACCAGTCGGGGAGGGTGCGGTAGGCGAGCCCGCCGAGGGCCAGGGACGGGACGGCCAGGACCCACAGCACCACGGTCATGGTCAGGGGCTGGCGGCCGTGGTCGGGGGCCTCGGCGCCCCGGCCGTAGAAGGTCAGCAGCCACAGGCGGGTCGCGTAGGCGGCCGTGAGGAGGGCGGTGAGCAGGCCGGCGACGAGGACGAGCCAGCCCGCGGCGCCGGGCGCGTGTTCGGTGTGGCCCGCGGTGATGTGCTCTGCGGCGCCGAGCACCGACTCCTTGGAGAAGAAGCCGCTGAACGGCGGGATCGCGGCGAGCGCGAGGAGCGCCACGGTCATCGTCCAGTAGGCGTCGGGGATGCGGTCGCGCAGGTGGCTCATGCGGGACATGGCGGCCAGCGAGTTGGTGCCGGCGGCGTGGATGATCACGCCGGCCGCGAGGAACAGCAGCGCCTTGAACGCGCCGTGCGAGAGGAGGTGGAAGACGGCGGCGCCGCGGTCGCCGACGGCGAGGGCGCCGGTCATGTAGCCGAGCTGGCCGATCGTCGAGTAGGCGAGGACGCGCTTGATGTCGTCCTGGGCGAGGGCCGCCAGGCCCGAGCCGACCATGGTGACGGCGGCCATCGCGGCGAGGGTCACCATCGCGGCCGAGGACGCCTCGAAGACCGGGAGGAGACGGGCGATGAAGTAGACGCCGGCGGCGACCATCGTGGCGGCGTGGATCAGCGCGGAGACGGGTGTGGGGCCCGCCATGGCGTCCGGGAGCCAGGTGTGCAGGGGGAACTGCGCGGACTTGCCGGCCACGCCCGCGAGGAGCAGCAGGGCGATGGGCGTCGGGTGGTCGAGTCCGCCGTGGGCGACGGTGGCGAGGACCTTCGTGATCCGGAAGGACCCGGCGTCGGTGGCGAGGGCGAACAGACCGATGAGGAAGGGGACGTCGCCGAGTTTGGTGACGAGGAAGGCCTTGATGGAGGCGGCCCGGGCCTCCGGGGTCTCCCAGTAGTGGCCGACCAGGAAGTAGGAGCAGATGCCCATGACTTCCCAGCCGACCAGCAGCACGATCAGGTCGCCGGAGTAGACGACCAGGAACATCGCGGAGGTGAAGAGGGAGACGAGCGCGGCGTACGAGGGGTAGCGCGGGTCCTCGCGCAGGTAGCCGGTCGAATAGATCTGCACACAGGTGGCGACGAGGCCGACCACCACGGCGACGAGGGCGGCGAAGCCGTCGATGTACAGCGCCAGTTCGATCGGGATCGAGCCGGTGGGCGTCAGTTCGGTGGCCGCGGTGACGGAGGCGTCTCCGCCCTGGCGTACGGCGACGATCGCGGCCAGTACGAGCGCGGCGAGGGTCGGCAGGACGGCGAGCGGACGCACGAAGCCGGGGGCGGTGCGGCCGAGGAGCAGTCCGGCGGCCGCGCCCAGGAACGGGAGGAGGGGGACGAGGACGGCGAGGGTGGTCGTGGTCACGCGGTGGCCTCAGCCTTCTCGGCGGCCGTTCCGGTCGCGGGGGTGTCGCTGTCGGGGCCGCCGGCCGCGGGGCTCTCGTGGCCTTCGGCGGTGTCGCGGAGACGGTCGATGTCCGCGGTGCCTCGGTTGCGGTGGACGGCGAGGACGATCGCCAGGCCGATGCCGATCTCGGCGGCGGCGATGGCGATGGTGAACAGGGTCAGGGCCTGACCGGAGTGCAGGGTCTCCTCGGCGGTCCTGCTGAGCCAGACGTCGAAGGCGACCAGGTTGAGGTTGACGGCGTTGAGCATCAGCTCGACGGACATCAGGACGAGGATCGCGTTGCGGCGGGCGAGGACGCCGTACAGGCCGGTGCAGAAGAGGAGGGCGGACAGGACGGCGGGATAGGCGAGGTGCATCAGCGGGTGCCTTCCTGCTCGGCCGGGTTTTCGCGGGCGTCCGGAACAGAAAGGGAACTCTCTGTGACGGATCGGGAACTCTTGGTGGCGACTCGGGAGTTCACAGGGGGAGAGCTCGACTCCGCCTTGGCCCTGCGGGACAGGACGATCGCGCCGACCAGCGCCGCGAGGAGAAGGACGGAGAGGGCCTCGAAGGGAAGGACCCAGTTCTGGAAGAGGCTCGCGCCGGTGACCTCGGTGGAGCCGGCGGCCGGACCGTCCAGGTCGATCCAGGTGGCGCGGAAGGCGTCGACGACCACCCAGACGAGCGCGGCGGCCGCGGCGACGGCCACCATGAGAGCGGCCCAGCGGTTTCCGGAGTCCGCGTCCGGGGAGCGGCCGATGGGGGCCTTGGTGAGCATCAGACCGAAGAGGAGGAGCACGACGACGGAACCGACATAGATGAGGACCTGCACCCAGGCGATGAACTCGGCGGTGAGCAGGAGGTATTCGACGGCGAGGCCTCCGAGGGCGACCACGAGCCACAGGGCGGCGTGCACCAGCTGCTTGGTGGTCACGGTGACCAGGGCGGCGCCGAAGGTGACCAGCCCGACTAGCAGGAAGGCGATCTCGACGCCGGTCGGGGAGAGAAAGCCGTGGTGTGCCTGAGCGAGGGTCACGATTCTCCTCCCTGGGGTGCGTTCGGCTCGGATGCCTGGGGTGCGTTCGACTCGGCCTGGGCTGCCGCCAGCTTCTCGGCCGTCTTGCGGGCGGCCGCGATCTCCTTCGGCTCCTCGGCGGCGGGGTCGAGGGCGGGTGGGGCCGGGACGGTCCACATCCACTCGCGGAGCTTGTCGCGTTCGTGGGTGAGTTCGTGGATGTCGGTCTCGGCGTACTCGAACTCCGGGGACCAGAACAGGGCGTCGAAAGGACAGACCTCGATGCAGATACCGCAGTACATACACAGGGAGAAATCGATGGCGAAGCGGTCGAGGACGTTGCGGCTGCGCTCGCGTCCGCCCGGGGCGGAGGGCGGGACCGTCTCCTTGTGCGAGTCGATGTAGATGCACCAGTCGGGGCACTCACGGGCGCAGAGCATGCAGACCGTGCAGTTCTCCTCGAACAGGCCGATGACGCCACGGGTGCGGGGCGGGAGTTCGGGCTGGGCGTCCGGGTACTGCTCGGTGACGGTCTTCCGCGTCATCGTGCGGAGGGTGACGGCCAGGCCCTTGGCGAGGCCACTACCGGGGATGGGGGCCATTACCGGATCACCACCTTGACGATGCCGGTGAGGGCGATCTGGGCGAGGGAGAGGGGGACGAGGAGGGTCCAGGAGAGCTTCTGAAGCTGGTCCTCGCGCAGGCGGGGGTAGGTGACGCGGAGCCAGATCACGACGAAGGCGAGGACGGCCGCCTTGAGCAGGGTCCAGACCCAGCCGAGGCCGTCGGCGCCCCAGGGACCGTGCCAGCCACCCAGGAAGAGGACGGTGGTCAGGCCGCACAGGACGACGATTCCGGCGTACTCGGCGAGGAGGAAGAGGGCGAAGCGCAGGCCGGTGTACTCGGTGTACGCCCCGAAGATGATCTCCGAGTCGGCGACGGGCATGTCGAAGGGGGGCCGCTGTAGTTCGGCGAGACCGGCGACGAAGAAGACGATCGCGCCCGTGATCTGCCAAGGCAGCCACCACCACTCGAAGGCGTCGACGATGCCGGGCAGGGAGACCGTGCCGGCCGCCATGGCCACCGAGGCGGCGGTGAGCAGCATCGGGAGTTCGTAGGCGAGGAGCTGGGCGGCGGTGCGCAGGCCGCCGAGAAGGGAGAACTTGTTGGCACTGGCCCAGCCGGCCATGAGGGAGCCGAGCACGCCGACGCCCATCACCGCGAGCACGAAGAAGATGCCCGCGTCCACGACCTGGCCGACGGCGCCTTCGCCCGGGCCGATGGGGATGGCGAGGAGGACCAGGAGGTACGGGAGGAGGGCTACGGCCGGCGCGAGCTGGAAGATACGGCGGTCCGCGCCCGCGGGGACGATGTCCTCCTTCTGTACGAACTTGACGCCGTCCGCGACGAGCTGGGCCCAGCCGTGGAAGCCGCCCGCGTACATCGGCCCCAGGCGGCCCTGCATATGGGCCATCACCTTGTGCTCGGTCTGACCGACGATCAGGGGGAAGGTGAGGAAGACGACGAAGACGACCAGGAGTCGCAGGGCGACGTCGAGAGCGTCGTTCACTGCGGGCCTCCTGTGGGGTCCTCGGGGGCGGGGGGTTCCGTGCCGTCGGTACGGGCGGGCGCGCCGCGGGTGGGCGAGGGCTTCTCGACGGGATCCGACTGCTCGGGCGTGGCCGGCCCAGGGGTGACCCGCTCAGGGCCGGCCGACTCCGGCGCCTGGTCCGACTCCGGCTTCTGGTGCGGTTCCGGCTTCTGGTCCGGCTCCGGTTTTTGGTCCGGCTCCGGTTCCGGCTCCCGGTCCGGGTCCGGCTCCGTCTTCTGGTCCGACTCCCGCTCCCGCTCCGGTTCCGGCGCCCTGCCCGGTGCCTGATCCCGGTCCGGTACCTGATCCCGGTCCGGTGCCGGCGCCCGGTCCGGTGCCGGCGCCTGGTCCGGTGCCGGGCTCGGCTCCCTCTTCGGTTCCCCTTGCTCGCTTGGCTCTGGGGTCTGCTGTGGCTCGTCGAACGCTGGGCGGGCGTGGTGCCACGGGGCGTCGGAGCTGCGCGGGGCCGTGGAGGGGCGGGCGGGGGTGTCGGGGGGTGTCGTCGGGGGCTGGGTGCGCTGGGAGGCCGAGCCTTGGGAGGCGCTGCGTGCGCGGCGCGGTCCTGCCGGGGGTTGCGGGGTCGGCTCGGGGGCCGTCGGTTCCGTCGGCGCGGCGGGCCCGGTTCCTGCGGGACTGACGGACTCCGTGGCACCCGCCCGTTGTGACGCCGAGCCCGCGCTCGCGCTGCGCGCGCGGCGGGGTCCGGCAGGCGCCGCCGGAGCGGAGGGGGTCGAGGGGGCCGAGGAAACCGGAGAAGCGGGTGAGGTTGGTGGGGTTGGTGAGGTCTCTGTGGTTGGGGGGGTCGGTTGGCCGGCTGAGCCCTCCGATGCCGTGCGGGCGCGGCGGACCGGGCGGTCGCCTGCTGCGCGTCCCGCCGCCGCTCGGGCCGGGCGGGCCGGGGCGGGAGGGAGTTGGCCCTTCAGGGGGCCCCATTCGTTGGGGTCGGGCACGCCTGGGGGGAGCATCTGACGGCGCTTGGGGCCGCCGTGCTCGGACTCTCCGGGCTCCTTCGCGCCGGGCCAGGCCTTGGCGACGCGGGCGGCGAGGACGAAGTCCTTGCGCAGGGGGTGGCCTTCGAAGGTCTCCGGGAGGAGGAGGTGGTTCAGAGCGGGGTGGCCCTCGAAGGTGACGCCGAACATCTCGTGCGTCTCGCGTTCGTGCCAGGCCGCGCCGGCGTAGACGCCGACGGCGGAGGCGAGGGTCGGTGCCTCGTGCGGGATCGTCGTGCGCAGCAGCAGGCGACGCACCGGGGACAGGGCCACCACGTGCGCCGAGACGCGGAAACCCGTGCCCGGTTCGTCGACCGCGCTCAGCCAGTCGAAATAGGTGCAGGTCAGGCGGTCGCGGGCTACGCGCAGGGCGTCGGTCCAGGACGTCGGCGGAACGTCGACCGTCAGGACGTCGTACGACTCCTCGGCCGTGGCCTGCGGGCCGAAGAGCTCGTCGGCGGGGGCGGGGAGCCAGCCGATCGTGGTCATCGGCCCTCCCCCGATGGCGCCGGCGCCGTGGGGGACTCGGCGGCCGGGGGCCGCACCAGGTCGCTCTGAAGGGCCGCCGGCGAGGGGCGGGAGACGGCCGGGCGGGACGGGGTCGGGCCGTAGCGCTCGTGCAGGGACTCCCGGGCGATCTTCTCCTGGAGCTTGAGGATGCCCTGGAGAAGCGCCTCCGGGCGCGGCGGGCAGCCCGGCACGTACACGTCCACCGGGATGATCTGGTCGACGCCCTTCGTCACCGAGTACGAGTCCCAGTAGGGGCCGCCGCAGTTGCTGCACGCGCCGAAGGAGATGACGTACTTCGGCTCGGGCATCTGCTCGTAGAGGCGCTTCACGGCCGGCGCCATCTTGTCCGTGACCGTGCCGGAGACGACCATCAGGTCGGCCTGGCGAGGGCCCGGCGCGAAGGGGATGACACCGAGGCGGATGAAGTCGTGGCGGGCCATCGACGCGGCGATGAACTCGATCGCGCAGCAGGCGAGGCCGAAGTTGAAGACCCAGAGCGAATAGCGGCGGCCCCAGTTCAGGATCACCTTCATCGGCTCCGGGGCAAGGCGAGCCAGGGTGCCCAGGCGCTTCGGCTCCGGCAGCGGAACGGGTTCCGAAGGCACCGAGGGCACCTGGTCCGGCTGTTGCGGCTGTTCCGGCGCATTCACTTTCGGCGTCACATCCATGTCAGGACGCCCTTCTTATAGGCGTACAGCAGGCCCACGGCCAGGAAGCCGAGGAAGATGAACATCTCCACGAGCGTGGTCGCGCCGTAGCCGGGGGCCGCGAAGACCGTCGCCCAGGGGAAGAGGAAGATCGAGTCGACCGCGAAGATCACGTAGAGGAAGGCGTAGACGTAGTAGCGGACCTGGGTGTGGGCCCAGCCCTCGCCCACGGGGTCGACGCCGCACTCGTACGTCAGGAGCTTCTCCGGGGTGGGGACCACCGGGCGCAGCAGGCGCCCGGCGCCGAAGGCCACCGCGACGAACAGCACGCCGACGACGGCGAGCAGCCCGACGACGGAGTAGGACTGGAAGTAGTCCGCCGCGAAATCCGCCGCGACATCGACGGTCCGTTCCCGCACGCCCGTCCCTCGCTCCCTGACCTCAGTCTCTTCGACGACAGGCCCGTTCGACGATCTGTACGCACGGGAGTCTAGGCCCTGATAAAGGGACGGTAAGCAGCCCGTCACGCCTCGTCTTGCGGGGCGGGGGTTTTCCCCCGGTCGAGGAAGGCAGCAGACCTCATGGCGCGGCGCCGTGCGGCGCGGCAGGCTAGCCCATATGACCGCTTCCGCCAGCCGATCCGCCTCCGACCCGAACAACTCCGACAAGGGGGGTACCCACCCGGACGGCTTTCAGCCGGGCGGCTCCCACCCGAGAGCCGCCCCCCTCACGACCGCTGGGCCGGGCACGGCCGGGCGGGACGACGACCGGCTGCCTCCGGCCCGTCTCGCCTACGACCCGCAGACGTGGAAGGAGATCACGCACCTTCTGACGAACCTGCCGATGTCGTTGATCGGGTTCACCTATGTGATGACGGTGATCGTCACCGGCGCCGCGATGACCGTCACCGTGGTCGGGTTCCCGCTGCTCGCGCTCGGGCTGGCCGGGGCGCGGCTGATGGGCCGGTTCGAGCGGGGGCGGGCGCGTCTGCTGCTCGGGGTGCGCATCGACGAGCCGAGCCCGCTGCCGCTGCGCAGGGCGGGCGGTCTCTTCCAGCGGCTGTGGCTGGCGTTGAAGGACCCGGTGGCCTGGCGCACGGTGCTGTACGACCTCATCCGGCTGCCCTGGGGAGTCCTGACGTTCAGCGTGGTCGTTCCCTCGCTGTTCGTGCTGTGGCCGGTGCTGCCGTTCCTGGCGCGCGGGCTGACCAACGCGGACCGGGCGATGGTGCGGGCCCTGCTGTCCCCCTCCGACGAGTTGGAGCGGCGGATCGCGGAGCTGGAGTCGGACCGGGGGGTCGTGGTCGACACGGCGGCCGCCGATCTGCGGCGCATCGAGCGCGATCTGCACGACGGGGCGCAGGCCCGGCTGGTCAACCTGGCGATGGGGCTGGGCCTGGCGAAGGAGAAGCTGCTGGAGGGGCAGGCCGACGACGTCGTGGCGGCGATGGTGGAGGAGGCGCACGGCGAGGTGAAGCTCGCGCTCCAGGAGCTGCGGGACCTGGCACGCGGGATCCATCCGGCCGTCCTGACCGACCGGGGGCTGGACGCGGCACTGTCCTCCGTGGCCTCGCGCTGCACGGTGCCGGTGAAGGTGACCGCCGACCTGACGTCCCGGCCGGCGCAGGCCATCGAGGGCATCGCCTACTTCACCGTCTCCGAGCTGCTCCAGAACGTCAGCAAGCACAGCGCGGCCCGGTCGGCCTCGGTCGACGTGTGGCGGACCGACGACCGGCTGCTCATCCAGGTGTGGGACGACGGCCGGGGCGGGGCGCGGCTCGACGGCGGGTCGGGGATGCGGGGGCTGGCGGAGCGGCTGGACGCCGTCGACGGGCTGTTCATCGTGGAGTCGCCGGTGGGGGGTCCTACGACGGTGACCGCGGAGTTGCCCTGGCGAAACCGCGGATAGAGCGGACAGGCGGCCAGGGCGGTAAGGGCGGATAGAGGGCGTGGAGGGTGGCGGGCGTGGGAGGTAGGGAAAACCCCCCTTCCAAGACACCGACGGACTCCATGGTCCACGGGCTCGCCGCCGAGGAGGGTTGGAGGTACGGATCGACAGCTGCGCGACGAGCAGGACGAGTAGAACGGACGACGCCGATGGCCACGCAGTACGGGCAGTACGGGCGGCATGACCAGTACGGGCAGTACGGGCGGCATGACCAGTACGGGCCTGAGTACGGGCACCGGGACGGTGGGCGACGCCATCTGTTGCCGACGGGGCTGCGTGAGCCGCTCACGGCGCGCCACTGGCGGGAACTCGTCTATGTCCTGCTCGGCCTGCCGATCGGCATCGTGCTGTTCACCTTCATGATCACGATGCTGTCGCTGGGGGCCGGCCTGCTGGTGACCTTCCTCGGCATTCCGGTGCTGGCGGCGGGACTGGCCGCGGGCCGGGGCTTCGGGGCGCTGGAACGGGCCCGGGCGCGTGGGCTGCTCGGCCTGGAGGTCGCCGATCCCGAGCCGCTGCGGCCGCGGGGCAAGGGCGCGATGGCCTGGATGGCCGCCGTCCTCAAGAGCGGAACGTCGTGGCGGCAGGCGCTGTACGCGGTGGTGCAGTTTCCGTGGGCGGTGTTCTCCTTCGGCGTCGCCGTGACCGTGTGGTCGTTCGGCTGGACCATGCTGACGTATCCGCTGTGGTTCTGGGTCTTCCCGATGTACGGCGGTCAGGGCGGGCTTCAGCTGTACGGCGACGAGCAGCACAGCGTCTACCTCGACAACCCCTTCGAGATCACCGTGACGGCGCTGGTGGGCCTGTTGATCACGCTGGCCACGCCGTGGATCGTGCGGGCGCTGACGACGGTGGACCGGCTGCTGGTGCACGGGCTGCTCGGGCCGTCGTCGCTGGGGGCGCGGGTGGTGGAGCTGGAGTCCGACCGGGGGGTCGTGGTGGACACGGCGTCCGCCGATCTGCGGCGCATCGAGCGTGATCTGCACGACGGGGCGCAGGCGCGGCTGGTGGCGCTGGCGATGGATCTGGGTCTGGCGAAGGAGAAGCTGCGGGAGGATCCGCGGGAGGCGGCGCGGATGGTGGGCGCGGCGCACGGTGAGGTGAAGACGGCGTTGCAGGAACTGCGGGACCTGGCGCGCGGGATCCATCCGGCCGTCCTGACCGACCGGGGGCTGGACGCGGCGCTGTCCTCCGTGGCCTCGCGCTGCACGGTGCCGGTACGGGTGGATGTGGATCTGGCGGAGCGGCCGGCGCCTGCGATCGAGGGGATCGCGTACTTCACCGTCTCGGAGTTGCTTCAGAACATCAGCAAGCACAGTGGGGCGCGGTCGGCTTCGGTCGATGTGTGGCGGGTGGACGATCGGTTGATGCTGCAAGTGGTGGATGACGGGGTGGGCGGAGCGGGTGCCTCCGGCGGGGGGTCGGGGTTGGCCGGGCTCGCGGGGCGGTTGGACGCGGTGGACGGGATTCTGGTGGTGGATTCGCCGCCGGGCGGGCCCACCCGGGTCACCGCGGAGTTGCCCTGGCGCGGGGGCGGGGTCTGAGCGGGAGCGTTCTCGCCCCCGCCGCCCCTACCCTTCCCATACCTGGGGGCTACCGCCCCCAGCCCCCCTCCCAGCCCCCCTCCCGGCCCCCGGGCCCCAGCCCCGGCTTCCGATACCGGCCCTGAACGGGTCTCGTCTTCGCACTCGCCCGTCCGGGGTTGGGCCCGGGCGGGCTGGTTGTCGTCGCGCCGTGTCCGCCCGTGATTCCTCCCGAGGCCGAAACCGGGTGGGTCAAGGCCTCATTCGCGCCGTCCTTGTCGTGGTCGGGCTGCTTGGCGGGTGCAGACGGGCCTGTTGCTGGAATGCTTGACTGGTTCTACCAACGGGTGGACGGCTGGGGGGCCGAGGATCGTGGAGGACAGGGTGCGGGTGGTCATCGCCGAGGATTCGGTGCTGTTGAGGGAGGGGCTGACCCGGTTGCTGACCGACCGGGGGCATGAGGTGGTGGCCGGGGTCGGGGATGCGGACGCTCTGGTCAAGACCATTACGGAGCTCGGCGACGAGGGCGCGCTGCCCGATGTCGTCGTGGCGGACGTGCGTATGCCGCCGACCCACACGGACGAGGGGGTGCGGGCCGCCGTACAGCTGCGCAAGGCGTATCCCGGGCTCGGGGTGCTGGTGTTGTCGCAGTACGTGGAGGAGAGGTACGCCACCGAACTGTTGGCCGGTTCCAGTCGCGGGGTCGGGTATCTGCTCAAGGATCGTGTGGCAGAGGTGCGGGAGTTCGTGGACGCCGTGGTGCGGGTCGCGCAGGGCGGTACCGCCCTCGATCCGGAGGTCGTCGCGCAGCTGCTCGGGCGGAGCCGGAAGCAGGATGTGCTGGCCGGGCTCACCCCGCGGGAGCGGGAGGTCCTGGGGCTGATGGCCGAGGGGCGGACGAACTCCGCGATCGCCCGGCAGCTGGTCGTCAGCGACGGGGCCGTGGAGAAGCACGTCAGCAACATCTTCCTGAAACTGGGCCTGTCGCCGAGTGACGGGGATCACCGCCGGGTACTGGCGGTCCTCACCTATCTCAATTCGTAGCGAGCTGGCACTGTGCCTTTCGTCGAGTCTCGGTGGAGGCGGCGAACAGGTGGTGGAGAACCGTGGTGTGATCCGGAGCGTCTACCGGAATCACGCCGGGCGGCGGGAAATCATGAAAAGCGGGGGTGCCGGGCCGTCTCGGGACAGCGACCGTCATACGAATGGCCGAGGTAAGGCGACCCTTACAGACGTAGGGTTGATCCGTGGACGGTCTTTGGGAAGGCCCTCCGGGACAGCCACCTCGAGGGAGGTCCAGTTCAGTGACCAGTCAGGTCAGCAGCCCAGCGGAACAGGACGACGGAACCGACGGGACCGTCGTGGGAGAACAGCGCAAACCGGGTGGGACGAAGGACGTCCGTCGTCTCGACCGGGTGATCATCAGGTTCGCGGGCGACTCGGGTGACGGTATGCAGCTCACCGGCGACCGCTTCACCTCGGAGACCGCGTCGTTCGGCAACGACCTCTCCACCCTGCCGAACTTCCCCGCCGAGATCCGCGCGCCCGCGGGCACCCTCCCCGGCGTCTCCTCGTTCCAGCTGCACTTCGCCGACCACGACATCCTCACTCCGGGTGACGCGCCCAATGTGCTGGTCGCCATGAATCCGGCGGCGCTGAAGGCCAACATCGGCGATGTGCCGCGGGGCGCGGAGATCATCGTCAACACGGACGAGTTCACCAAACGGGCGATGCAGAAGGTGGGGTACGCGGCCTCGCCGCTGGAGGATGGATCCCTCGACGGTTACCAGCTCCATCCGGTCCCGCTGACCACCCTGACCGTCGAGGCACTCAAGGAATTCGACCTCACCCGTAAAGAGGCCGAGCGCAGCAAGAACATGTTCGCGCTCGGCCTCTTGTCATGGATGTACCACCGGCCCACCGAGGGCACCGAGAAGTTCCTGAAGTCGAAGTTCGCGAAGAAGCCCGACATCGCGGCCGCCAACCTCACCGCTTTCCGTGCCGGGTGGAACTTCGGCGAGACGACCGAGGACTTCGCCGTCAGTTATGAGGTCGCCCCGGCCGCGAAAGCGTTTCCCGTCGGTACCTACCGGAACATCTCCGGGAATCTCGCTCTGGCGTACGGGCTGATCAGCGCGTCCCGGCAGGCCGATCTGCCGCTGTTCCTGGGGTCGTACCCGATCACGCCGGCCTCCGACATCCTGCACGAGCTCAGCAGGCACAAGAACTTCGGTGTGCGTACGTTCCAGGCCGAGGACGAGATCGCGGGGATCGGCGCGGCGCTGGGGGCGGCCTTCGGCGGGTCCCTCGGCGTCACCACCACCTCCGGGCCCGGGGTGGCGCTCAAGAGCGAGACCATCGGGCTCGCGGTCTCGATGGAGCTGCCGCTGCTGATCGTGGACATCCAGCGGGGCGGGCCGTCGACCGGCCTGCCGACCAAGACCGAGCAGGCCGACCTCTTGCAGGCGATGTTCGGGCGCAACGGCGAGGCGCCGGTGCCGATCGTCGCGCCCCGCACACCCGCCGACTGTTTCGACGCGGCCCTGGAGGCGGCCCGGATCGCGCTCACCTACCGCACGCCGGTGATGCTCCTGTCCGACGGCTACCTGGCCAACGGCTCCGAGCCCTGGCGGATCCCGGAGCTGGACGAGCTCCCGGACCTGACCGTGCAGTTCGCCCAGGGGCCCAACCACACCCTGGACGACGGCAGCGAGGTCTTCTGGCCGTACAAGCGCGACCCGCAGACCCTGGCCCGGCCGTGGGCCGTCCCGGGCACGCCGGGGCTCGAGCACCGCATCGGCGGGATCGAGAAGGAGGACGGGACCGGGAACATCTCCTACGCCCCGGCCAACCACGAGCTCATGGTCCGCGTCCGGCAGGCCAAGATCGACGGCATCGAGGTCCCCGACCTCGAGGTCGACGACCCGCACGAGGCGAACACCCTGGTGCTGGGCTGGGGGTCCACCTACGGGCCGATCACCGCCGCGGTACGGCGGCTGCGCACCGCCGGGGAGGCCGTCGCGCAGGCCCATCTGCGGCATCTGAACCCGTTCCCGCGGAACCTGGGCGCGGTGCTGGAGCGCTACGACAAGGTCGTCATCCCCGAGATGAACCTCGGCCAGCTCGCCACCCTCGTACGGGCGAAGTACCTGGTCGACGCCCGCTCGTACAACCAGGTCAACGGCATGCCGTTCAAGGCGGAGCAGCTTGCCACGACGCTCAAGGAGGCCATCGATGGCTGAGACCTCGACGGAAGGCACGGGCACGATCGAGGCGCTCTCGCTCGTCCCCAAGGCCGTGGCCCGCCAGTCCATGAAGGACTTCAAGTCCGATCAGGAAGTGCGCTGGTGCCCCGGCTGCGGTGACTACGCGATCCTGGCGGCCGTTCAGGGCTTCATGCCGGAGCTGGGGCTGGCCAAGGAGAACATCGTCTTCGTGTCGGGCATCGGCTGCTCGTCGCGCTTCCCGTACTACATGAACACGTACGGCATGCACTCCATCCACGGTCGGGCGCCGGCCATCGCGACCGGCCTCGCCGCCTCCCGGCGGGACCTGAGCGTGTGGGTGGTCACGGGCGACGGCGACGCGCTGTCCATCGGCGGCAACCATCTGATCCACGCGCTGCGGCGGAACGTGAACCTGAAGATCCTGCTGTTCAACAACCGGATCTACGGGCTCACCAAGGGCCAGTACTCGCCCACCTCGGAAATCGGCAAGATCACCAAGTCGACGCCGATGGGCTCGCTGGACGCGCCCTTCAACCCGGTGTCGCTGGCGCTCGGCGCGGAGGCGTCGTTCGTGGCGCGCACCATCGACTCCGACCGCAAGCATCTGACGGAGGTGCTGCGCCAGGCCGCCGCCCACCCCGGCACGGCGCTGGTCGAGATCTACCAGAACTGCAACATCTTCAACGACGGCGCGTTCGAGGCGTTGAAGGACCGGCAGTCGGCCGAGGAGGCGCTGATCCGGCTCGAGCACGGGCAGCCGATCCGGTTCGGGGCGGAACGCGCGCGGGGCGTCGTGCGCGACCCGGCGAGCGGCGATCTCCGGGTCGTCACGGTGACCCCGGAGAACGAGGCGGACGTCCTGGTCCACGACGCGCACGCCGCGTCCCCGACCACCGCCTTCGCGCTGTCCCGGCTGGCCGACCCGGACACCCTGCACCACACGCCGATCGGCGTACTGCGCTCGGTCGAACGGCAGGTCTACGACACTCAGCTGGCGGATCAGCTGGACGCGGCGATCGAGCAGCACGGCAAGGGCGATCTGGGGGCGCTGCTGGCGGGCGGGGACACCTGGACGGTCGTCGGCTGAGGCGCGGAGTGGTTCACGAGGCCCGGGAGCGGAGTTCCCGGGCCTCGTCGTATGTCCGGCGGGCCTGCTCCACGTCCGGCATCCGGGTGTGCGTCCACAGGGCGAGCGCGCGCACCTGCTCGGCCGCCTCCCTGCCGAGGTCGGTCAGGGAGTAGTCGACGCGCGGCGGGATGACCGGCTTGGCGTCGCGGTGCACCAGGCCGTCGCGTTCGAGGGTCTGGAGGGTCTGGGTGAGCATCTTCTCGCTGACCGGCCGGCCCACCCCGCCGATCGCCCGGCGCAGCTCGCTGAACCGGTGCGAGCGGTCGAGCAGCTCGATCAGCACCAGGACACCCCAGCGGCTGGTGACATGTTCGAGGACGAGTCGGTGAGGACACATGCCTTCTGCTTCGGCCGTTCCCACCTGCATGCTTACTGCCATGCCAGTACCTTACTTCAAAGTGGGTACTTTCGCTTGGTTAGTGCTTCTCCTAGGGTCGGTGGCAGACCCGCAGCCCCCACTAGGAGTTCTGAGCCATGAGCATCGTCGTCACCGGAGCCACCGGACACCTCGGCCGTCACGTCGTGGAGCAGTTGCTGGAGAAGGTTCCGGCGGAGCAGATCACGGCCGTCGTGCGCGACGAGGCCAAGGCCGCCGACTTCGCGGCCCGCGGCGTACGGCTCGCCGTCGCCGACTACAACGCCCCCGAGACCTTCGGCAGCCTGTTCGCCTCCGGCGACAAGGTGCTGCTGATATCGGGCAACGAGTTCGACAAGGGCCGCCCGGCACAGCACCAGGTCGTGATCGACGCCGCGAAGGCGGCCGGGGTCGCGCTCCTCGCGTACACCAGCGCGCCGGGCAGCCTGAGCGCGGCGCTGGCGGACGACCACCGCGCCACCGAGAAGGCGCTGCTCGCGTCCGGCCTGCCGTACACGCTGCTGCGCAACGGCTGGTACCACGAGAACTACACCGAGCAGCTCGCCCCGGTGCTGGAGCACAACGCCGTCGTCGCCGCCGCCGGTGAGGGCCGGGTCTCCTCCGCCTCCCGCGCCGACTACGCGGCCGCCGCCGTCGCCGTGCTGACCGGCGAGGGCCACGAGAACAAGACGTACGAGCTGGGCGGCGACGAGGCGTGGAGCTTCGCCGAGTACGCGGCCGAGCTGAGCAGGCAGACCGGCAAGGAGATCGCCTACAACTCCGTGCCCGGCGAGGTGCTCACCGGCATCCTGACCGGCGCCGGCCTGCCCGAGATGTTCGCGACGATCCTGGTCGGCGTGGACGCGTCGATCGAGAAGGGCGAGCTGGTCGTCTCCAGCGGCGACCTGTCCCGGCTGGCGGGCCGCCCGACCACTCCGCTCGCCGAGGCGATCACGGCCGCGCTCAAGGGCTGACACTCCCCCGAGGGCCCTCGCGCCGCCCCGCACCACGCCACCCCTGCCTGTCATGACCGTATGGCGATACGGACATGACAGACAGGGGTGCTCGGCGTTACCTTCGTCCACGCATGCCTGACGTGAGAAGGAGGGGCCCCGTGGCCGGGACGTCGAAGAGTGAAGGCCGGACAGGCCTGCTGAACGGTCTCGCGGCGTACGGGATGTGGGGGCTGGTCCCCCTCTTCTGGCCCCTGCTCAAGCCGGCCGGGGCGACCGAGATCCTCGCCCATCGCATGGTGTGGTCCCTCGCCTTCGTCGCCGTCGCGCTGCTCGTCGTACGGCGTTGGGCGTGGGCCGGTGAGCTGCTGCGGCAGCCGCGCCGGCTCGGGCTCGTCGTGATCGCCGCGGCCGTCATCACCGTGAACTGGGGCGTCTACATCTGGGCCGTGAACAGCGGCCACGTCGTCGAGGCGTCCCTCGGGTACTTCATCAACCCGCTGGTCACCATCGCCATGGGGGTACTGATCCTCAAGGAACGGCTGCGGCCCGTGCAGTGGGCGGCGGTCGGCGTCGGCTTCTCGGCGGTGCTGGTCCTGACCATCGGCTACGGCCGCCCGCCGTGGATCTCCCTCACCCTCGCCTTCTCCTTCGCCACCTACGGGCTGGTGAAGAAGAAGGTCAACCTCGGCGGGGTCGAGTCGCTGGCCGCCGAGACCGCCATCCAGTTCCTGCCCGCGCTGGGCTACCTGCTGTGGCTGTCCGCGCACGGCGGCCTCACCTTCGCGACCGAGGGCACCGGACACGCGGTCCTGCTCGCCTCCACCGGCCTCGTCACCGCGCTCCCCCTCGTCTGCTTCGGCGCGGCGGCGATCCGCGTGCCGCTGTCCACGCTGGGGCTGCTCCAGTACCTGGCGCCGGTCTTCCAGTTCCTGCTCGGCGTCCTCTACTTCGGCGAGGCCATGCCCCTCGAGCGCTGGGCCGGGTTCGCGCTGGTGTGGCTGGCGCTGGTGCTGCTCACCGGCGACGCGCTGCGCACCTCACGCCGGGCGGCCCGCACGCTCGGCCCCGCGATCACCGAGAGCAAGTCCACGGTGCCTGGCGCGACGGGGGCAACCGGGGCGACGGGCGCGACCGGCGCCGTTCGGGAGGCGGAGAGCGTGGCATCCGGCGTCCCCGGCAGCGCGGCAGTCTCCGGCGTCACCGCCGCGTCCGGCGTCTCCGATGGCGCGGCCGCCTCTGGCGTCCCCGCCGTCTCCGGCGCCCCCGCTCCGGAGGCGGGGGTCTCTCCCCTCGCCAAACCGTAGACCGCCGACACCGTCCCGACGGAGTTCGGCGCGTGGGAGGCCGACCCGGTGCGGGCCTGCTAGAAGTGGCTGCATGACCGAGACATCTGGAGTACCCGAGGCAGGGCCCACGCCCGTGCACTGGAAGCTCGTAGTCGACTCAGCCGACCCGCACGCGCAGGCCGATTTCTGGGCCGGCGCACTGCACTACGAGGTCGAGGACAACAGCGCGCTCATCGAGCGGCTGCTGGAGCTCGGCGCGCTGCCGGGGGCGGCGACGCTGGAGTTCCACGGCCGCCCGGCCTTCCGGGACCTGATCGCCGTACGCCACCCCGACGACCCGTACGACCCCGACAGCGGGACCGGGCTCGGGCGGCGGCTGTTGTTCCAGCGGGTCCCGGAGGCGAAGACCGTGAAGAACCGGCTCCACCTCGATCTGCATCCCGGTGCGGGGCTGCGCGCCGGGGAGGTCGAACGGCTGACGGCGCTGGGGGCGAGCGTGCTGGGAGAGGTGAAGGAGCCGTCCGGGCAGTGGGTGGTCATGGCGGATCCGGAGGGCAACGAGTTCTGCGTGCACTGAGGGACACCAGGGGCTTCGCTATGTGAACCCGCTGTCCGGATAGCGCTCTTGACGGAGTGTTGGCCTCGGCTTCACCATCCAGTCACCCCATTCACTGTGGATTACCTGTGGGCGTCCAGGTGCTCGACGGTCGCTCACGGGTGTCCCGCTGGAATTCGGAGCCCCCCACCATGAAGCTCCCCGTTTCCGGGCGGGCGACGGTCACCGCCGTCGTCGCGGCCGTCACCCTGCTCGCCACCGGATCCATAGCCGGGGCGGCGCCCGCCCCCGAGCCCGGGGCGATCGCCGCCGCGCCCGACATCCCGGTGGCCAACGTCAAGGCCCACCTGACCCAGCTCCAGTCCATCGCCACCGCCAACGGCGGCAACCGGGCGCACGGCCGCACCGGCTACAAGGCGTCGCTCGACTACGTGAAGGCCAAGCTGGACGCCGCCGGATACACCACCACCATCCAGCAGTTCACCTCCTCCGGCCGTACCGGCTACAACCTCGTCGCCGACTGGCCCGGCGGCGACACCGGCCAGGTGCTGATGGCCGGGTCCCATCTGGACTCCGTGACCGCGGGGGCCGGCATCAACGACAACGGCTCCGGCTCGGCGGCCGTCCTGGAGACGGCACTGGCCGTGTCCAGAGCCGGTTACCAGCCCACCAAGCACCTGCGGTTCGCCTGGTGGGGCGCGGAGGAGCTGGGCATGGTCGGGTCCCGGTACTACGTCAACAACCTCTCCGCAACGAACCGGGCCCGCATCAGCGGCTACCTGAACTTCGACATGATCGGCTCGCCGAACCCCGGCTACTTCGTCTACGACGACGACCCGGCCATCGAGAAGACCTTCAAGGACTACTTCACCGGCCTCGGCGTCCCGACGGAGATCGAGACCGAGGGCGACGGCCGCTCCGACCACGCCCCCTTCAAGAGCGCGGGCGTACCGGTGGGCGGCCTGTTCAGCGGCGCCGACTACCTCAAGACGGCGGCGCAGGCGGCCAAGTGGGGCGGCACGGCCGGGCGGGCCTTCGACCGCTGCTACCACTCCTCCTGCGACACCACCGCCAACATCAACGACACGGCCCTGGACCGCAACGCGGACGCGCTGGCGTACGCGGTCTGGACCCTGTCCTCCTGATCGGCCGGGTGGCCGCTACGCGCCCGACTTCCGGGCGCGTTCGGCCAGCCGGAGCATGCGCGCGCGGGCCGACTCCAGTTCCTCGACGTCGTCCGCGGCCGGCCCCTCCTCGGTGGTGAGCTCCGTCCACAGACCGAGGAGTTCGGTCCCCAGGTTCAATCCCTGCAAGGGGTCGCGTACGGCACGCCAGGCCGTCTTCGCGCTCTGGACGTTGCCGTACGCGGCCTCCGCGTCCCGGGTCCGGCGGTGGATGCGGGCCAGGTCGAGGGAGGTGTGGAAGGAGCGCACCGGGTCGCCTGCCAAGTAGGCGATGTAGGCGGTGAGTTCACGCAGCCGGAGCACCTCGGGGTGCTCCGGTCCCAGCGTTCCGGACGCCTCCAGCACGGTCCGCTCCGCGAGTGCGGCCGCGGTGTCCGTACGGCCCGCCCGCACAGCCTCGTTGATCCGCGCGAGCGGTTCCGCGAGGAGGGCCGGGGTGCCACCGTCGCCGTGGAGGGTACGGGGGTCGTCCCCGAGCACCGCCTCCGCGACGGCGTCGAAGCCCCGGGCGGGGGTGGGCTTGGGGTCCGGGTTCAGGTCGACGGCCGAGTCGGAGATGAGGTCGTCGGGGAGGAACGGGGTGGGAGTGGAACCTGACTTGGTGGTGGGCGTGGGGGCGGAGGCGGGCGTCGGCAGCGGCAGCGGGATCGGGGCCGAGGTGGGGACCGGGGTCAGGGTCGAGGTGCGGGCTGCGGTCGGGGTCGAGATCGGGGTCGCGTCCGGGTTCGGCTGCTCGTCCATCGTCGGGGGCGGGCCGAACACACCCGTCGGGGCGGTGACCGTGCCGGGAGCCGGGGTCTCCCCCGCCGCGTACGTGGGTGCCGACTCCGGCGCGGACCGGGCTTCCCGCTCCGCTTCCGGCTCGGGCACCGCGCGCAACGGGAACGTCGGGGTCGCGTCCCGCACCGGCTCGGACACCGGGCGCAGGAAGTGCGTGGCCTTGTCTCGTCGCGGCTGAACGGACGGTTCGTCGTCGACGGACACGGGCGCGTCGGCGGGCGCGGGGACGGCGGCGCACACCGGCGCGTCGGCCGGCGCGGGGAATGCGACGGGCGCGGGCGGGTCGATGGGCGCGGGCGGGTCGGCCGGGGCGGCGACGGGCGCGGGCGGGTCGGCCGGGGCGGCGACGGGCGCGGGCGGGCCGGTGGGCTCGGTGCTCCGGGTGTCCGGTGCCGCCTCCTTCCGTGCCGTCGCCGACGGGGCCGCGGCCGCGGCCGTCCGCAGGGGATCCGCCGTGAAGTGGCTGGAACCGTCCGGGTCCACGCGCAGGGCGACGACGTAACCGATGCGTTCGTCGTGGACCGTGGCGAGGACCGGATGTCCGGTGGCGAGGGCGATGCGGTGGAGGTGGCTCAGGACGGCGCGCTGGATCTCCTCGCCGTCGGCCGCCACGACCGGGACGCCGCCTATCGTCGCCGTCCCACCCCCGCGGACATGGACATCGAGCGGGGCCACCACGACGGCCGTGGGGCCGGCGTACTTCTGTTCCCGCTTCTTCTCGCGGCTGAGTCGAGACATCGGTTCCTCACTCGGATGCGTCGTCACGATCCGGTCGTCCAGGTACGTGTACGTGGACACGTAGTGTTGAGTCTCTCCGAGCGCTCCCGGTCCGCGCGTCACCGCGACGTCACAGCCTCGTTCCAGGAACCCACGCCCCACTCCCGGGGCAGCTCCGGGACCACCATGATCAGGGCGCCCCGGAGGGCCGGCGACGACTGGGAGGAACACGGGTCATGGGGACGACGGACGGGCAGCGAGGGCCGGAGATCTGGATCCGCGGGCCGGTGGCCGCACCGGATCCGGTACCGATGCCGTACGCCTCCACCGCCGCGCCCCGGCGCTTCTCCTGGGTCGCCACGCACGGCGGGGCCGGCGGCTCCACGCTCGCCGCGGTCTACGGCGGCCACGACTGCGGACGCGCGTGGCCCGGCGCCGGCGATCCCTCGTCCGTGTTGCTGGTCGCCCGCACGCATGCTGCCGGGCTGGACTCCGTCCTGCGGACCCTGGAGGTCTTCCGGCGCGGCGAGGCTCCGCGAGGGCTCGACCTGGACGCGGTGGTGCTCGTCGCGGACGCGCCGGGCCGGCTGCCCCGGCCGCTCGTCCAGCGGGTGAAGGTGATCGAATCGGTCGTCGACGTGTACCGCGTCCCGTGGGTGACGAACTGGCGCCTCGGCGAACTGGGCGGGACCCCGCCACGCGAGACGGAATCACTCTCCCGGCTCACCGGGGCACGCTGAGCAGGCGCGGGAGGACGGGGTGAGGTCCGGGCCCCTGGCGTGGCCGCCGGCCGGGGAGATCGCCGCGGCCGTGCGGGCGGGGCGGGTCTCGGCCGTGGACGTGGTCGGCGAGGCGCTCGCACGGATCGCGCGGGTCGACCGTTCGCTGTGCGCCTTCGCCGAGGTGTGGGAGGAGAGGGCGCGGGCGGGGGCGCGTGAGGTCGACGCCCGGGTGGCCGCGGGCGAACGGCTGCCGCTGGCGGGGGTGCCGATCGGCGTGAAGGGGCGTCACGGGCTGCGTGCGGCGGGCCCGCTGGTCGCCGCCGGATGCGTGCCGGTCGGGGCGACGGCCGTACCGGGACCCGGCACTCCCTGGCAGACCTGGGGCCTCGGCGCCCATGGCCGGACCGTCAACCCCTGGCGCGCCGACCGCACGCCGGGCGGCTCCTCGGCCGGGTCCGCGGCGGCGGTGGCCGCCGGCCTGGTCCCTCTGGCGACCGGCAGCGACGGCGCGGGCTCGGTGCGGATCCCGGCCGCGTGGTGCGGCGTGATCGGCCTGAAGACCACGAACCACCGAACGCCGCCCGAGCAGGGAGCGGCACCGGCCTCCCGGGACCGTACGGGGCTGGCGGCGCCCGGCGTACTCGTACACCACGCGGCGGACGCCGAGGCGTACTGGCAGGTCATGGCATCGGGGGCGGATCTCGTCCCCGCCCCCGGTCCCGCCCCCGGTCCCGGTCCCGCCCAGCCTGTCGCCGTCTTCTCCGCCGACCTCGGTTTCGCCGATCCCGACCCGGAGCCGCTCGCCCTGGCCCGCGCCGCCGCCGGACGCCTGGGCGAGGCGGGTGTCGTACGGCTGCTGCCGCCCTCCGACGCGCCTCTGCGGCTGGCGGACCCCGCACCGGCCTGGCTCGCGCTGCGCACCCCGGGCTCGGACCTCCGCGCCGCCGAACGCGTCCGGCAGGTCAACGACCGTCTGCTGGCCGACCTCTTCTCCCACGCCGACCTGCTGCTGACCCCGACGACCCCGAACCCCGCGCACGGTCACGAGGGCCCGGGCGACCGGTACTCGACCGCGCTCACCTGGGCGTTCAACCTGAGCGGGCACCCGGCGATCAGCATCCCGGCGGGGCTCGGCGCGGACGGCTGTCCCGTGGGGCTGCACATGGTCGCGGCACACGGCGGGGAGACGGCGCTCCTGGCAGCCGCCCGAGCCGCTCAAGCCTCGACGCCTCCCCGGCCCTCGCCCCTCGACCCCTAGCCCTCGCCCCCTCGCCCCTCGACCCCTCGGCCGCGTTCTCCCCCTACCTGATACTTGCGCACACATATAATGCAGGTGCAGACTATCGTCGTACGCCGACTACCTGGGGGATGGATCATGACCCGCCGCAGTTTCCTGTTCGTGCTGGGCAGCAGCCGTCCGGACGGCAACACCGAGTCGCTGGCCCGCGCGGCCGCCGAGCAGTTGCCCTCCGACGTCGAGCAGACGTGGATCAGCCTGGCCCGGCACCCGCTGCCCGACTTCGAGGACCAGCGGCACGACAGCGACCACGTCCGTCCCACCGAGGGCAACACGGCACTGCTGCTCGACGCCACGCTCGCCGCGACGGACATCGTGATCGCGTCCCCGCTGTACTGGTACTCGGTCTCCGCCCAGACCAAGCGCTACCTGGACCACTGGTCGGGCTGGCTGCGCACCCCCGGCCTCGACTTCAAGGCGACGCTCGCCGGGCGCACCCTCTGGGGCGTCACCGCGCTCGCGGACGACCAGCCCGTGGTCGCCGATCCGCTCGTCGGGACGCTCAACAACTCGGCCGCGTACATGGGGATGTTCTTCGGCGGGGTACTGCTCGGCAACGGCAGCAAGCCCGGTGACGTCCTCAGGGACACGGAGGCGCTGACCCGCGCGAAGACGTTCTTCGCGGGGGAGACGCCGGCGGCGCGCTTCCTGTACGAAACCCACTGAGCGATACGGCCTACGCCGTGATGTCCTTCGTCGTGAAGCGCGCCCAGGCCGCCGAGCCGAAGACGGCCGCGTACAGGGCCTGGAGACCGAGGTTCTTCTCCAGGTCGTCCCAGTAGACCGGCTCGCGCATCAGGTCGGCGAAGGACAGCCAGTGGTGTGAGAAGAAGTACGGGTGCAGGGCGTGCAGTTGGGGGATCTGGTCGAGGATCTGGACCGTGATCAGCAGGCCCACAGTCGTCGCCATCGCCGCGATGCCGCTGCTGGTGAGGGTGGAGACGAACAGCCCGAGCGCCGCCAAGCCGGTCAGGGAGGCGGCAACGACCAGGGCGATCAGCAGTGCCCGCAGCAACCCGTCGCCGAAGCCGATCCGGGTGCCGGAGATCGTCGTCAGCTCGCCCAGCGGGAAGAGCAGCGCCCCGACCGTCAGCGCCGAGACCGCGACCACCAGCGTGGCCACCAGGCAGAAGATCATGACGGTCGCGTACTTGGCCAGCAGCAGGCGGGTGCGGCCGGCCGGGGCGACCAGCAGATAGCGGAGCGTGCCCGCGTTCGACTCTCCGGCGATCGAGTCGCCCGCGATGACCCCGATCGCCATCGGCAGGAAGAACGGCAGGGTCACGGCCAGCGCGGTGAAGACCAGGAACAGGCCGTTGTTGGTCACCTGCGAGATGAACGCCGGACCCTCACCACCGCCCCCTCCCCCGCCGGGTCCGCCGGACGAGCCGTCGCTCGTCTCGATCTTCACGGCGATCCCGACCAGGACCGGCACGGCCGCCAGCACGCCCAGCAGCGCGAGGGTGCGCCAGCGCCGGAAGGTGGTCAGCAGTTCGCTGCGGAGCAGCCCGAAGGTCCAGGTCCAGGTCCAGTTCGCCGTCCGCGCCGGTGCCTGCGTCGGTGCGGGTGCCGGTGCCGGCGTCCGGTTCCGGTCGTCCACCGTGTCAGCCCGCGACATCGAATCCCTCCCCCGTGAGAGCCACGAACGCGTCCTCCAGGGAGGCCCGCTCGACGGCGAAACCGCGGACGCGGACGCCCGCCGTCACCAGCGCGACGTTCAGGTCGGCGAGATCACGGTCCGGGGGCGGGGCCTCGGCGCTCACCCGGTCCTCGCCGAGGACCACGTCGTCCGCCCCCTGCTCCTTCAGCACCCGGGCCGCGTCCGCCGGGTCCGGCGTCGTCACGACCAGTCGGCCGCGTGTCCCCGCGGCGAGGTCGGCCACCGGGCCCTGGACGAGCAGCCGGCCCTGTGCCATCACCGCCGCGTGCGTGCACACCTGCTCGATCTCGTCGAGCAGGTGCGAGGAGAGGAAGACGGTCGTGCCCTCCGCGGCCAGCTCCCGGATCAGCGAGCGGATCTCCCGCATGCCCTGCGGATCCAGGCCGTTGGTCGGCTCGTCGAGGACGAGCAGCCGACGGGGCTGGAGAAGGGCGGCGGCGAGGCCCAGCCGCTGCTTCATGCCGAGGGAGTACGCCTTCGCCTTCTTGCCGGCGGCGGCCGTGAGGCCCACCCGCTCCAGCGTCGCCGAGACCCGCGCACGCCGGGTGCGCGGATCGGCGGTCGGGTCGGCGGCGTCGTAGCGGAGCAGGTTGTCGCGGCCGGAGAGGAAGCCGTAGAGGGCGGGACCCTCGATGAGGGTCCCGACGTGGGGCAGTACGGCGCGCGCGGCCCGCGGCATGGGTTGCCCCAGGACGCGGGCCGAGCCGGCCGTGGGATCGATGAGCCCCATCAGCATGCGGATGGTGGTGGTCTTGCCGGAGCCGTTGGGGCCGAGGAAGCCGAAGACGCTGCCCGCCGGGACGGTCAGGTCGAGGCCGTCCACGGCGAGCTGTCCGCCGCGATAGCGCTTGGTGAGGCCGCGGGTGTGGATGACTGCGTCGTCGTCCACAGGCACTCGCACGGGCACCTGCACGGGCTCCCGCACGGGCTGCCGTACTGACTCCCCCATCGGCTTTCCCCCTCCGGCTTCCCGGCCTCCGGTGTCCGTGGCGGCCGGTCTCTGCCCTACGTCACCCGCGCCACCACTTCATCACTTCACCACTCGACCACTCCGCACGCTTCGACCACGCCGCACGCTTCGACCGCTTGGCCTACTTCGCCGCGTTCGCCGCCTTCACCAGGGCGTCCTTGGTGACCGCGCCGACGTAGACCTTGCCGTCGTCCGTCATCAGGGCGTTGATCAGGCGGGTGGAGAAGACGGTGCCGGAGCCGAACTTGCCGGTCACCTTGTCGCCGAAGGAGTCGAGGAAGCCACCGAGGTCGCCGCCCGCCTCCGCGCCCGAGGGCACGCCCTCGCCGCCGGTGTCGAAGACGGCGACGGACGTCCAGCCCTCGCCGAGGACGTCGAGTCCGTCGAGGCCGTCCGTGCCCGCGGCTCCTTCGATGCCTTCGAGGTCCTTCGCGAGGTCGGACTTGTCCGAGTGCCCGGGGGCGGTCTCCCCGGCCTCGTCGCCCTCGGTGACCTTCGCACCCTTGGGGGCGGTGAAGTCGAAGGTGGACGCGGCGGGTTTGGCGAAGCTGACCTGGGTGAAGCCCGCGTCCACGACGGCGGCGCCACCGCTCGCCGGGGTCAGCGTGAACTTCAGCGGCAGGCCCGTCTTCGCGTCCACGGCCACACTGATCGCGCCGACCGTGGAACCGGACTGCTTCGGCTTGACCAGCAGCTTGTAGGCGTCACGGCCGGCGACCTGGACGGTGCCGTCGACGGTCACGGAGGTCGTGTCGTCGACCGCCTTCAGAGCGTCCTCGGTGAGCTCCTTGGGCGTGGCGGGGACGGGGGTCTCCGCCTTGCCGGAGCCCTTGCCGGAGCTCTCGTCGGCGGTCGAGTGGTAGACCTCGTTGGAGGCGCTGTCGTACCCCCACACGTCCTTGCCGTTGTGGATGACGCTGTACTCGGCGGCGTTCTCCAGCAGCGAGAGCTTCTGCCGGTCCGGGCCGTCGGCGGCGACGCGCAGGGTGTGCGTGCCGGCGGCGAGCTCGGTGAGCTTGGTGGACGGGTCGGCGGACGAACCGTCGCCGCCCTGGGTGGCCCCCGAGAGGAGCCCGCTCTCCAGTCCGCCGAGGTCGGGCAACCCGAGATCGGTGCTGATCTTCACCGTCCCGGACAGCTGCTGCACGTCCGAGGCGGCGATCTTGTCGAGGAGCTGCTGTGCGGTGATCTTCGGCAGGTCGGGGTCGCCGGAGTCGGCGAGCGCCGGGACCAGCCCGATCGTCGCCGCCGCGACACCGATCACGGTGACCGGGACGATGTACCGTGCGGCCTTGCGCCGTCCGAGGCGCAGGTCGTCGGCTTCCGCGCCGGTCGACTCCGCGCCGGTCGTGGTGTCGTCGGATGCCTTCGGTGCCATGTGTGCCTTACCTCCGTCGTCGGCGGCGGCTGGTCATCTCACGCCTGAACGTCCCCACCCCGAGCCGCCATTCTCACCCGAATCGGTGAGGAGTGGTGTTTTCCGTGGTTCCCATCTGACCAAATCAGCCACGGGGAAGCGTCAGCCCGAGGGCTCAACTCCACGTACGCCTGCGGTATGACACCAAGATGACGAGGCGGCATCCGACCCGTAGGGGTCCGGTCCCTGGGGTCCGGTCCCTGGGGTCCGGTCCCTGGGGTCCGGTCCCTGGGGTCCGGTCCCTGGGGTCCGGTCCCTGGGGTCCGGTCCCTGGGGTCAGCCCGCCCGGTGGACCACCGCGTCGCAGAGTTCCATCAGCGCCGCCTTCGCGTCGCACTCCCGCAGCGGCGCCAGCGCGGACCGCGCTTCCTTCGCGTACCGCACGGTGTCCCGGCGGGCCTGCTCCAGCGCCGGGTGGGCCCGGAGCGCCTCCAGCGCCTCGGTGTGCCGGGCGTCGTCGGTCAGGTCGGAGTCCAGCAGCTCGCACAGGGCGATGTCCTCGGGCAGCGACAGCCGCGCCGCCCGCTCCCGCAGCCGCAGCACGGGCAGCGTGGGAACGCCCTCGCGCAGGTCGGTCCCCGGTGTCTTGCCCGACTCGTGCGAGTCGGAGGCGATGTCCAGGACGTCGTCCGCCAGCTGGAAGGCGACACCGAGCCGCTCGCCGTACTGCGTGAGCACGTCGACGACCGTCTCGTCGGCGCCGGACATCATCGCCCCGAACCGGCAGGCCACCGCCACCAGCGAGCCCGTCTTGCCGCCGAGCACGTCGAGGTAGTGGTCGACCGGGTCCCGCCCGTCCGTCGGCCCCGCGGTCTCCAGGATCTGACCGGTGACCAGCCGCTCGAACGCCTCCGCCTGCACCCGCACCGCCTCCGGCCCGAGGTCGGCCAGGATGTGGGAGGCACGCGCGAAGAGGAAGTCACCCGTGAGGACGGCGACGGAGTTCCCCCAGCGGGTGTTCGCGCTGGACACCCCGCGCCGCACGGCCGCCTCGTCCATCACGTCGTCGTGGTACAGCGTGGCCAGGTGGGTCAGCTCCACCACGACGGCCGAGGGCACGACACCCGGCGCGTACGGGTCCCCGAACTGCGACGCGAGCACCACGAGCAGCGGACGGAACCGCTTCCCGCCCGCGCGTACGAGGTGCTGGGCGGCCTCCGTGATGAACGGGACCGCACTCTTGGTGGCCTCGAGCAAGCCTTCCTCGACAGCCGCCAATCCGGCCTGGACATCGGCTTCCAGAGCCTGGTCCCGCACGCTCAGCCCGAACGGCCCGACGACGGTCACGAGGGGTCTCCTGTCTGCTGGTGTCTACTGGCGATTACGCGGTTTGTCGATAGGTCTCTGCCATCACTCAAGTCAGCGTATCCGGTCACGTTTCGATCACCGATAGCCCCCACGTCCCGCGGGCTCGAATGGACTCGCCCGGGAGGCGCCCCGCAGGCCAGGCGCTATCGGATCACGCCCGATATGTTTTTGATCAGCTCATATGAGCGGACATGGAGAGAGTTTCCGGGAAGCGCGGATTCATGTCCCGGACCGGGGCTCCCGTCGGACCGACGAGCTCGCCCGCCCCCTCTCCACGTGACGACGATCACGCAATCTCCTCACCCTCCCCCGCGACGTGTCGGGCGCGACGGCGGGCGATTCCCCTCCACGGTCCATCGCTGGTGCTTTAACAATGAGTTGGGCCTAATGCCCGATTCGCCACTCTTGTGAACGCCGGTGAGTTGGCTCACTCCCCACGGAGATCCGATCCGACCTCACCATTCACCGATTCTCCGCACCCCTTAAGCAAGTTGAAGGTTTGCACCCACAAAGGATCAAGCACCCCATAGGTCACAGACCAAGGTCAATAGGGGTGATCTGTGAATCCGGTACTTGTTTCGGACATGTGCTCTCGCATACGTTCCCGGCCTGTCGGGCGGAACGCCGAATCCTGCCGCCGCCCGAACACCCATCGATACCGCTCGGCAGGAGCGGGGGAACCAGGTAAGTCGCCGAAACGGACTTTCCAGATGTCTTGGACACACAAGACGTTCAGGACAGTCCGGTACGGCTTGGGGTCAAGCCGCGACCGTCAGGACGCGACCGGGCAGCTCCCGCCCGAACCCGACAGCTCACCTCGCAGGCGCCGGAGAGGAAATACGACATGCCCGCTGCCGCTCAGCCGCGCCGCAACCGTTTCATCCGCACGATCGCCGTCGCCGCCACCGGCGCGGCCGTGCTCGCTCTCCCCGTCCTCGGGGCGACCACCGCCTCCGCGGCGACCCCGACCGTCTCCACGGCCACCAGCCTCGGCTACGCCAACAACCTCGACGGCTGGATCCGTGCCTCCCTCCAGGTCATGGGCCAGCACGGCATCCCGGGGACGTACAACGGCATCTACCGCAACGTCATCCGCGAGTCCTCCGGCAACCCCAACGCCATCAACCTCTGGGACTCCAACGCGGCCGCGGGCATCCCGTCCAAGGGACTGCTCCAGGTCATCGACCCGACCTTCCGCGCCTACCACGTCAACGGCACGTCGTGGGACTCCTACGACCCGGTCGCGAACATCACCGCCGCCTGCAACTACGCGGCCGCACGCTACGGCTCGATCGACAACGTGTTCGGCGCGTACTGACCGTCCCGCCGGCCGGTCGCCGGTGTCGGTAGCCGACAGCCGGTAGCCGGTAGCCGGTAGCCGGTTACGGAAACAGTCGTTCGAGGACGACGGCCACGCCGTCGTCCTCGTTCGACGTCGTCACCTCGTCGGCCACCGCCTTGAGCTCCGGATGGGCGTTGGCCATCGCGACACCACGAGCCGCCCAGTCGAACATCGGGATGTCGTTGGGCATGTCCCCGAAGGCGACGGTGTCCTCGGGCCGCAGCCCCAGGTGTTCGGCGGCCAGGGCCAGACCCGTCGCCTTCGTGATCCCGCAGGGCTGGAGTTCGACCGTGCCCGGCCCCGACATGGTGACGGTGGCCAGCGAGCCGACCACCGAGCGGGCCGTCGACGCCAACTCGTCGTCGGACAGCGTGGGATGGCGCAGCAGCACCTTGCTGATCGGCTCGCACCACAGGTCGTCGCGCCGGCCTACGCGCAGGGCGGGCAGCGTCGGGTGCGGCATCCGGTAGCCCGGCTCGATGAGCGTCAGCCCGTCGACACCGTCCTGGTCGACGGCCGCGTACAGCTGCCCGACCTCCGCCTCGATCTTGCCGAGCGCGGTCTCGGCCAGCTCCCGGTCCAGGGTGACCGACCACAGCAGACGGTCCGCGTCGGCGTCGTACAACTGCGCGCCCTGCCCGCACACCGCGAGCCCCCTGCTGTGCAGCCGGTCGAGCAGCGGGCGCACCCGGGGCGCGGGCCGTCCCGTCACCACCAGGTGGCGTGCGCCGGCGGCCGCCACCCGCGCGAGCGCGTCGAGCGACCGGTCGGAGAAGGTGTCGTCGCCGCGGAGCAGCGTCCCGTCCAGGTCGGTGGCGATGAGGGAGTACGCGGTGCGCTCGGCATATGCGATGGGTGCGGCCATGATCAGAGAATACGGATCCCAGGCCTCCCGGGTTCGACGCGAACCGGACGACGTCCATGTCCTGTCCTGTTCTGCCAACTCCCCTTGTGCGCCTGGCTCACGACTGGCTGCCGACTGACTCAATGAAACGGCTTTCTGGCACATCGCCGGGTAGCGGACGGTTAAAGGCCTCTGCACCGGTTGGCAACAACATGCGACGCTACCTACCGCGACGCCCAGGTGGAGCGGTACCGTCCAGGTGTCCAGGGGGGACTTGATCGGGGGGTCAGGTTGAGCAGTGGGCGCATTCGTGTGCTGAGGCCGCAGGACCTCGGCGAGGGGGAGAGGGAGCGGTGGCGCGCGTTGCGTGCCGCGTCGACGCTTCCGCGAAACCCCTTCATGGAACCGGAGTTCACCGATGCCGTGGGCCTGGTGAGGCCACACTCGCAGGTGGCGGTGGTGTACGAGGGGCGTGAGCCGGTCGGCTTCCTGCCCCACGAGCGGGGCCGGCTCGGACAGGGCCGGGCACTCGCGTACGGCGTCTCGGACGCGCAGGGCGCGGTGCTGGCCCCGGGTCTCGGGCTGAACGCCGACGAACTGATGCGGGCGTGTGGCCTGTCGAGCTTCGCCTTCGACAACCTGGAGGCGGAGCAGGGGCTGTTCACCCCGCACGCGGCCGAGGAGTACGCCTCCTATGTCATCGACGTCGAAAAGGGTTACGACACCTATGAGTCCGTGCTGCGCGCCCAGTCGCCGAAGTTCCTGAAGACGACCCTGGCCAAGGAGCGCAGGCTCGGCCGCCAGGTCGGGGAGCTGCGGTTCGTGTTCGACGAACGCGATCCGGCCGCGCTGCGCACGCTCATGGCGTGGAAGTCCGCGCAGTACCGCAGGACCGGCCGCCGGGACCGGTTCGCGCAGGAGTGGATCACCCGGCTCGTGGACGCGCTCTCCGAGACCCGCGCGCCGGAGTGCTCCGGCACGCTCTCCGTCCTCTACGCCGGTGACCAACCGATCGCCGCGCACTTCGGACTGCGTTCGTCGACCGTCCTGGCCTGCTGGTTCCCTTCGTACGAAACGGAGTTCGCGAAGTTCTCGCCCGGCCTGGTGCTGCATCTGCGGATGGCCGAGTCGGCCGCCGCCGAGGGCATCGGCCTGCTCGACCTGGGGCGGGGCGCGGCCGAGTACAAGGACTCACTGAAGACCGGGGAGCTCCCCGTGTACGAGGGGGCGTGGTCGCGTCCGGGGGTGGGCGCCGCGCTCTACTGGCTCAGCCGTGAGCCGTCCCGCCGGGCGCATCACTTCGTGCGCAACCGGCCGAGGCTCGCCGCGGCGGCCGCACGGACCTTGAAGGGCGCGGGCCGACTGCGCCGATCGTGACGAGCGACGCCGGGCGCCGGGCGTGACGGCCGTCCGGCGTGACGGGCGTGATGGGCGTGATGGGCGTGAGACAAGGGGGGTTCATGTACCGCGCTGCACGTGCACAGCAGGAGATACAGAGGTTCCTGGACATCGAGCCGGTGCAGGTCGCCGAGCTGGAACTGGACGACGGGGGTGTCCTCAGACCGGGGCCGGGAAGTCCGCCGGTCACGCACGGCGAGGTGTTCGTGCTGGTCAGGAGGGGTGGGCGGCCGATCGGGACGCTGCTCGGGTCGGTGCCGGAGGGCACGGACCCGAAGACCGTCCTCATGGGCCTGGCCACGCACGAGCAGGCACCACCCGGTCCGTCTTCCGCGGGGCCCGCGCACGGGGCCGCCCCGAGCGCCACGGCCTCGAGCGCCACGGCCCTGACGGCCACCGTCCCGACCGCCGCCGTCCCGACCCGCGCCGTCCCGTTCACCACCGTCGTCGTCGCCACCCGTGAGCGCGCCGAGAAGCTCGCCCACGCTCTCGACTCGCTGCTCGCCCAGGATCACCCGGACTTCGAGATCGTCGTCGTCGACAACGCGCCCGCGACGGACGCGACCCGGGACCTGGTCGAACGCAAGTACGCCGAGCGCGTGCGGTACGTCACCGAACCGGCGCCCGGTCTCGCCGTCGCACACAACAAGGGCGTCGAGACCGCCCACGGCGAGGTGATCGCCTTCACCGACGACGACGTCGTGGCGGACCCACGCTGGCTCACGGAACTCACCGCGCCCTTCACCGCCGACCCGGGCCTCGGCTGCGCCACCGGCCTGATCCTGCCGGCCCGGCTGCGGACCCCTGCCCAGGTCCTCCTGGAGAGCCACGGCGGCTTCGCCAAGGGCTTCACGGCCCGCACGTACGACCCGCAGGACCCGCCCGCCGACGAACCGCTGTTCCCGTTCACCGCGGGCCGCTTCGGCTCCGGCGCCAACATGGCCTTCCGTACGGAGGTGCTGCGGGCGGTCGGCGGCTTCGACCCGGCGACCGGGGCGGGGACGCTCGCACGAGGCGGCGACGACCTCTACGGGTTCGTCCGGGTCCTCGCCGGCGGCCACCGGCTGCACTACACGCCGCTGGCCCTGGTCTGGCACCACCACCGGGAGACCTGGCGGGACCTGGAGACCCAGGCGTACGGCTACGGCGCCGGCCTCACCGCCTACCTCACGGCGATCCTCGTCAACCGGCCCGGCCTGCTGCCCGCGTTCCTGGCCCGGCTGCCCAGGGGGCTCGCCCACGCGCGGACGCTGACGGCGAGCCGGGAGGCGGAGCCCGCGGCGGACGGCGCGCCCGGCGGTCACGACGCCCGGACCCACGCCTGGCCCGCCCGGCTCTCCCGGCTCCAGCGGCGCGGCATGCTCTACGGGCCGGTGGGCTATCTGCGGGCCCGGCGCGCGCTGCGAGGTGCTGCCCGATGACGGCGTCCGCGCACAGAGCCGACGGAGACAAGGGTGGCGACAACGTCGGCGACAGCGGCGGCGACGGCAGTATCCCGGTGTTCCTGTACCACGCCGTGATGGAGGAACCGCCCGGCTGGATCGCCGAGTTCACGGTCAGCCCGAAGCAGTTCGGCGAGCATCTGGACGCCGTCGTGGACAGCGGCCGTACGCCCGTCACCATCAGCGCGCTCGCCGACCATCTCGCGGGGCGGGCGCCGCTGCCGCCCCGGCCGGTGCTGCTCACCTTCGACGACGGCTTCGCCGATCTGCCCGGTGCGACCGCCGAGGCGCTGGCCGGGCGCGGACTGTCCGCGACCGCCTACCTCACCACCGGAGCGATCACCCGCGGCGGACGCAGCCTGCTGCCGCCCGCGCCGATGATGACGCTGGAGCAGGCGGCGCAACTCGAGCGGTACGGCATGGAGATCGGCAGCCACACGGTCACCCACGCCCAGCTGGACACCCTCGCGCCCCGGGCACTCGCGCACGAACTGCGGGTGTCCCGCTCGGTGTTGGAGGACGCCCTCGGCCACCAGGTCCGGCATCTCGCCTACCCGCACGGCTACAACAGCGGGCGGGTACGGCGGACGGCGGCGGCCACGGGCTACGAGACGGCCACCGCCGTGCGGCACGCGCTCAGTTCGGACCGCGACGAGCACTACCGCATCGCCCGGCTCATCGTGCGCCGCGGTCACACCGTCGCCGACGTCCGGGGCTGGCTGGCGGGATCCGGCGCCCGGGTCGCCCCGTACCGCGACGGACCGAAGACGGTCGGCTGGCGCTGGTACCGCCGCGCCCGCGCCGCCGTGCGGGGGCCGGTGTTCGCGGGTTGAGCCGAGTTCGACGATTTTGGTGTGAAAAGAAGAGAAAATTCCTATAGTTGGCTTGAGGGAGGGGAGCCTCGACGTGCAACAACACGTGCCCGTACCGAGCACCGAGAGCAGCGAGCTGCCCACCCCTGAGCTCTCCACCGGACCCGGTGGTCCGGGTAGTCCGGGCAGTCCGAGCCCGACCACCGGCGGTGACCGCAGACCCTGGCGGGTCCCGCGCCGTCCCCCGGACGCCGCCCTGCTGACGCTGCTGCTCGCCGCCGGGCTGTGGGTGTACGCGCTGCCCCGCATCGGCTTCCGCGAGATGGGCGACTACGGCCTGCTGGACCGGCTGCCGGTCGCCTACTACCTCTCGTTGCTGGTCCTCACCGCGGGCTTCGTCCTCAGTCTGCGGCGCGCGGGCACCGCGCCCTGGTGGCCGGCCGCGCACTGTGCCGCACTGCTCCTCGCGCTGAAGGCGCCACCGGCCGTGCTGTACGACGCGGTGCGCTACCCGTGGGCCTCCAAGCACGACGCCATCGTCGACACGCTGCTCGCCAACGGTGAGCTGCGACCGGGCGCGGCGCTGTCGGGCAACATGTCCGCGTACGACCAGTGGCCGGGCTTCTTCACCCTCAACGCGGGCCTGGTGCGCGCCTTCGGCGTGGAGAGCGCCGCCGTGTACGCCAACTGGGCGCCGATCGTCGTCGGCCTGCTCATGATGCCGGTGCTGGTCCTGATCTACCGCACCTTCTGCGAGGACTGGCGGCTGATCTGGACCGCCGTGTGGATCTTCCAGCTCGCCAACTGGGTGGGCCAGGACTACTTCGCCCCGCAGGCGCTCGCCTACCTGCTGCATCTGACGGTCCTCGCGGTGGTGCTGCGGCACTTCGTGCGGCCCGGGTCCGCCGGACGGCTGCGCGACCGCACCTTCCTCGACCCGGTGGCCGCGCCCGTCCCGCCGCCGACGGGGAGAAGGCAGCGCGCGGTGTGCGTGGTGATCCTGGCCCCGCTGATCGCCGCCGTCAACGCCACGCACCAGCTCACCCCGGTGATGCTCACCATCTGTCTGGTCGCGCTCAGCCTCACCCGCCGCTACCGCAACTACGGGCTGCTGGTCGTCGCCGCGCTGCTGATGCTCACCTGGGACCTGACCATGGGGCGGCCGCTGTTCGTCGAGACGCTCTCCACCATCAGGAAGTCGATCGGCGAGCTGACGGAGAACTCCCGCGCGGGCTACGCGGGTCAGCTCACCGGGCCCGGGCCGGAACTCGCGGGCACCGCCAACGTGGTGATGGTGCTCGCGGTCGCCGTCCTCGCCGGGACCGCCGTCGTACTGCGGCGCCGGCTGACCCGCAGCGCGCTGCCCCTGCTGCTGGTGTCCGTCGCCCCGGTACCGCTGTTCGCCGTCAACGACTACGGCGGCGAAATGCTCTTCCGCGTCTATCTGTTCGCCCTGCCCGGCGCGGCCTTCTTCGCCGCCGCCGCGCTCGTGCCGGCCGTCGCGGGAACCCACCGCAGCAGGGCGAGGGCACTGCGGCGCAGGACGGCGGCCTTCGCCCTGCCGGCCGTCCTGCTGGTGCTGCTGGCCGGCTTCCTGCCGTCGTACTACGGCAAGGAGAAGATGTTCTACACGCCGCCGGAGGAGACCGCGCTGGTCACCAGGGCCCTCGACAACGCCCCCGACGGCTCGCTGATCCTCGCCACCAGCGGCTCCTTCCCGCAGGCACTCCACCGCTACGACCGTCTCGAGCACTGGTTCTTCGCCGAACAGGCGCTGCCCGAGAACGAGAAGATGCTGAAGGACCCGGCCGGATACCTCGCGGACGGGATCCCACCGGGCGCGAAGGCGTACGTCGTCCTCACCCGCACCCAGGACATCTACACCGCCGGCGAGGGCCTGCTGCCGCCCGGGGGCTTCGAGACCCTGCGTTCGAAGCTGTCCGCCTCGCCCCTCTTCCGGACCGTCGAGAACCATCCGTACGGCGTTGTCCTGGAGTACCGCCCGGCCACCCGATGAATGACCACAAGGTGATCGAAGTGACGACCACAGACTCCGAGGACATCGACAACGAGAACACCGCCGACAGGGGCCTCGGGGACCTCGGCCCCGGGGAACCGGGCCACGCAGACCCCGGCCACGCAGACCTCGGCCATCGGGGTCCGGGCCACGGCCACGGGGAACCAGGCACCGGGGACTTGGGCACCGGCGTCATGGGCGAGGCCGAAGAGGCCAAGGGCGGCAGGTTCACCTCGACGCATCTGAGAGTCCTCGTCGCGGCTTCGGGCTGGTCGGCGCTGGCCGCCACCGCCGTGCCCGGCCCCTCTCCGCTGCGCTGGATCCCGGTGCTGCTGTTCGTCCTGTTCGGTCCGGGCTGCGCGGCGCTGTATCCGCAGCCGGGTCGCCTGGCCTCCGGCGCCAGGCTGGAGGCGGTCGCGCTCGCCGCGCCCATCAGCCTCTCGCTCGGTGTGCTCGCCGCCACCTCGCTGTTCCTGGTGGAGACCTTCTCGATGACCGCCTTCCTGATCTCGCTCGCCTGCTTCACCACGGTCACCGCGGCCCTGCCGGGGCTGCCGCTGCCCGCCGCTCGGCGCGGCGCGGTCGAGCGCGCCAAGGTCAGGCGCAGGCCTTCCGGCGCCAGTGACACATGACGGGGCGGCATCGGCTGCGCGGGCCACGCAAGCCGGCCGAACCGCACGAGGTGAGGGACGTGGAGAACCACATGGGGGACGACTTGGGGGACGGGTTGGGCCAGAGCTCGGGGGACGGCTCCGGGGACGGTTCGGGGGACGGGTCGGGTCGCAGCTCGGGGGACGGATTGCGGAACGGTTCGGGGGGCGACCCGGTCGGCGGTCCGGGGAGCGACCTGAGAAGCGCGAGGCGTACCTACACGGCTGTCGCGCTGGTGGCGGTGGCTGCGCTGCTCGCCGGGCTCGGCATCTGGGCCAGCCGCTCCGAGGACCCGGATTCCGCCGCGGACGCCCTGCCCGACAACGCGGCCTCGGGTGAGCTGCCCACCGGCTCCTGCGCCCCCACCGACACGCTGATCCCGCCCTGCGGCGCCTGGTGGGGCGCCGCCGTGCCGTACGCCGAGGACGGCTCGCTCAAGGACGCCGTGCACGGCTTCGAGAAGCGGATCGGCCGCAAGCTGGACCTCGTCTACAACTACCACGACATGTCGGGCACCGAGCTCGACGGGGAACTGCTCACCCCCGACGAACAGGAACTCGGCAAGGACAGGCTGCTCATGCTGGCCTGGGAGTCCACCGTCTGGACCGAGCCGCACCACGAGAACTGGACGGAGACCCAGCTCGGCTGGAAGAACATCGCCGCCGGCAAGCTCGACAAGAAGATCCTCGATCCGCAGATCCGGCGTATCAAGGCCTACGGCAAACGCGTCTTCCTCTCCTTCGACCAGGAAACCGACGCCCGCATCAAGGAAGGCGCGGGCACCCCGGAGGAGTTCGTCGCCGCGTACCGCCATGTTCGCGACCGGTTCCGTGAACTGGGCGCCGACAACGTGGTGTGGGTGTGGACCGTCTCCGGCTACCTCGGCAGCGCGGCCGACATGAAGGCGCTCTACCCCGGGGACGAGTACGTCGACTGGATCGCCATGGACCAGTACAACTACTACCAGTGCCACGGCACCACGGACTGGAAGGACTTCCTGCGCAGCCAACGGCCCAGCTACGAGTGGCTGCGCGAGAACATCAGCGACGAAAAGCCGGTGATGCTCGCGGAGTTCGCCACGGCACCGGACGCCGACGCCCCGCAGCGTCAGCGCGACTGGTACACCCAGATCCCCGCCGCCGTGAAGAAGCTCCCGGAGGTGAAGGCGCTGGTGCACTGGAACCGGCCGACCTCCGAGGAACCCGTGTGCGATCTGACCGTCAACGAGGGCCCGGGCCTCGAGGGCTACCGGGAGGCGGGTAAGAACGGCTACTTCCACCAGCAGGTGCCGTCCCGCTGACCGCGCCCCGCGACTGTCCGGCCTGCGCACGGCCACGGGTGGCGAGCGACAGGACCGCGGCGGCGAGGACGAGGACGACGAACAGGGGCAGGGCCGCCGGCGCGAGTTCCTGCCGCCACACCCAGCCCCCCACCGCGACGAGATACAGGACGCCCCAGCGCCCCGGCCACGTCAACCACCGGTCCGTCCGGGCGAGCAGCAGCCACAGCGGTACGAGACACAGCAGCTGCACGGCCGGCGGTGCCCAGCGCAGCAGCGGCTCGGGCCCGTCGAGCCCCATCCCCTCCGCGAGGAAACGCGCCGCCTTCGCGCACCAGGCCCCAGCGACCGGTGACGGCTCCCGGCCGAAGGCGGGGGGTACGGCGTACAGGGCGAGCAGCACCGAACCGAGCGCCGCCCCCGGCAGCAGCGCCCCACGTGCCGCGCGCAGCGTCACCGCGCCGACGAACACCACGAGCAGCAGGCCCCCCGCGACGAGCGCCGTGAGCGGCAGCGCCGCCAGCAGCTGACGTCCGGTCAGTAGGTTCTCGGACGGGCCGTCGAGCCACGGCAGATCGCGCAGCGCCGTCCAGAAGGCCACGGTGGCCATGCCCAGCAGGCCCCACAGTCCGCCCGTGACCCACCGCTCCCGGCTCCCGGCCGGGGCGGACCGGTCCCTCGCGGCCTCCCGTGCCGACTCGTCCCGCCCCTCGGCCTCCTCGGTCCCCTTGCTTCCCTTGCTTTCCTTGCTTTCCTTGCTTCCCTTGACGGCCTCGGACTCGTGCGGGGGCCGCTTTATCAGCGCCAGCGTGTCCGCTTGCAGCGCCTCACGTTCGTACCCGGGGCGTCCTATGAACAGGGTGACCGTGTCCTCGTCGACGCCGTCGCGTTCGTGGGCCGCCCGGCGCGCCCAGTTCGTGCCGTACCCGGCGGTGGCGTTCAGCCGTGCCCAATGGGTGCCGTAGGCCGGGGTGGCGGAGGACCGGCCGACGGGGGGACGGTCGTTGCGGCGCAGCGCGGACCGCAGACCGACCGCGGAGACGGCGGCGATCAGCGTCATGCTGATCAGCACCGCCCAGCCCGCGCCCGCGATCCCGGCCGGGGCGAACAGCAGGGCGGCACTGCCCAGCACCAGCGTGCACATGGCGCCCTGGAGCGCGGCGAGCACCCCGGTTCGGCCCTGCACCCGCAGCACCCCGATGTACAGCTCGACCACGACCCGGGGCAGCGCCCCGGCGGCCAGCAGCCGCAGCACGGTGGTGCCGTGCTCGGCGTAGTCCTCGTGGAACGGCAGCAGGATCTGCGGGGCGAACACCACCAGGACCAGTACCACCGGGACCAGCAGCAGCGTCATCCGGCGCAGCGCCCCGCGCACGCCCTCGGCGAGCTGGCGCGGATCGTGCGAGGCGTGCGCGGTGAGGGAGGAGGCCATGTTGATGGCCATGAACTCCATCGTGCCGCCGACGGTGTACGCCACGTAGAAGTAGCCGTTCTCCGCCGCGCTGAAGCGGACCGCGACCATCACCGGCAGCAGGTTGATCATCGCCAGGCTGAACAGCGCACCCAGCGAGTCCCCGGCCAGGAAGCGGCCCATCTCGCGCAGTCGGGGAGGCTCCAGGTCGCGGTCGGCGGCGGCCTGGCGCGGGATCAGCCGACGGAAGATCAACCAGCCCAGCGGCAGCGTCGAGAACGCGATCGCGACGGCCCAGGACACGAAGATCCCGAGCACCGGCAGCGCGGTCGCGCACACGGCCAGGAGGATCAGCTTGCCGACGGAGAACACGGCGTTGCCGATGGGCACCCAGCCCGATCTGCGCAGGCCGGTGAGCACCCCGTCCTGGAGCGTGAGCAGCGCCCACGCCACGCACGCGATGACGAACGCCGTCCCCGCGGCGGCCGTGCCGAGCGGCGCGTACGTCGCCCCCCACAGGTCCAGGGTGAGCAGGAAGACGAAGGCGGCGACGGCCACGACCACCGAACTGGCCGCGTACGCCCGCCACACCAGCGAGCCCGTGGCCCGCCCCGCACGCGGCACGAAGCGGACGACGGCGCCGATCATCGTCGTCGCCGTGATGCTGGCCAGCAGCCGCATCGCCGCGATCGCGGCCGAGCCCTGGCCGACGGCCTCCTCCGAGTAGTAGCGCGCGGCCACCAGCCAGAAGCCCAGGCCCAGCACGGCGGACACGCCCGTGCTGAGCATCAGGAAGTAGGCGTTCTTGAACAGGGATTCGGAGCCGCTGGTCCTGTCGCCCGGCGGCGCGCCGGCCGTTTCCTTTCCGGCGGGCGGCGCCGAGGGCTCGGGTACCTGGATCTCGGCCTGCGTCTCAGCCACGGGTCGGCTCCAGCCCTCCCGGCGCCTCGGCCGGCCGTACGCCGGACTCCTGGAGCACCTCGACGACCTGCCGGGCCCGCAGCGGATCCACGGGCAACGCGTGCCGGGCGAACCAGCGGGCCCCGGCGGGATCGGGCGACGGGTCGGTGAAGGCGGCACCCGCGTAGTCGTCCAGAGGCGGGTCATAGAGGTACCCGACGACGATGCCCCGCCGTGCGAGCGCCGCCCTCGCGGCGTCCCGGTCGGCGACGAACAGGGGCACTCGGAAGAGGGGTTGGACCCGGTCGGCGCGGGCTGTGCCGGGCCGCGCCCACGGTGTGGACAGGAGCAGCTCCGTGCCCGCCCGGCAGGCCGCCAGCACCTCGTCCAGGTGGTCGAGCCTGCGGCCGATACGGCCCGCTCTCAGCGGTCCTGAACGCAGCCGGTAGTCGTGCATGTCGACGCGGACCCAGGAGTCGTGCGCGGTGAGGTCCGGCGCCGCGTCGACGGCGCGGGCCAACTCGGCCGGCCGCAGCGGCATCCGGATCTCCTCCCGCTCCATCAGCCCGAGCAGCCGCATCGTGGCCCAGGCGGCCCGCCGCAGCCGCAGCCCCCGCACGGTCGCCTCCGCGTACGGCCGGACGGTGTAGGCGAGTTCCGCCGTGAACCGTCCCGGCAGCAGCAGGTCCTCGCAGGTCTTCTCCAGAGCCTCGCGCAGTCCCGGGTCGGCGCAGGCCAGGAAGCCGCCGGCCTTGACACCGACATGCTTGGAAAGGCTGAAGACGGAGGCGTCCCCCCAGGCCCCTACCGGTCTGCCACCCACTTCGCTGCCGATGGCGTGCGCCCCGTCCTCGAACAACGGGATGCCCAGCGCGTCGCACTTCTTCCGCAGGCGCGGTGTGTCGTCCGGGTTGCCGTACAGATTCGTCGTGAGGACGCCGGAGAGCGAGCCCCACACCTCGTCGGGCACGGCATCGACGTCGATCGACGCGTCCAGCGGGTTCAACGGCGCCTGCACGGGCCGCAGTCCGGCCGCGAGCAGGACGAAGAAGATCACGTCGTCGTTGACCGGCGACATCAGTACCCGTCCGCCGGGCGGACACCAGTGGCGCAAGGCCACGTACAGCCCGAATCTGCACGACGGTACGTACACGCATTCCCGGCCGAGTCTGTCGCGCATGGTCGCTTCCAGCCGTTTCGGCCGTGAGCCACGCCGCGCCGACCCGAGGCCGGCCTCCCCTATGGCCATCCGCCCCCCAGTTGTGCCAGGGGAAGGCCCCCTCCCCGAGGCCTTCCAGCACCCGCCCAGAGTCTCCCCTTTCGCGCCGCTCCGTCAAGATTGCGGACCGGCCGGTGGACGACTCGGGGTGAGCGACCGGAAGCGGAGAGCTTCCGGCCGACGGGCCTCGCCGGTCCGGCCCCCATGTCACTTCCGCGACGTCAGCCGTAACGTGTGGCGCGGCTCGGCGCACCCGCGCGACACCCGTTCGAGGTCCGGCGAGCCCTACATGGCGAGCACCAAAGAGCGCACGAAAGAGAGGCAGTACCCGATGCCCCCCTTCGATCTTCCCGAGGGCGACCCCTTCGGTCCGCACAACCTCCCGTACGGCGTCTTCTCCCTCCCGGGCTCCACGGAGCGGACCGTCGGCGTCCGGCTCGGCGACCATGTCCTCGACGCGGGCGCGGCAGCCCGCGCGCTCGGCTCGCCCCACGTCGGCCTGCTCGCCTCGCCGACGCTCGACCCGCTGCTGGCGGCGGGACGCACGACCTGGTCGCAGGTGCGCCGCGCCCTGACGGAGTGGGTGACCGACCCCGCCCACCGGCCCACCGTCGAGCCGCTCTTCCATCCCCTTTCCGGCGTGACCCTGCACCTTCCCTTCCAGGTCGCCGACTACGTGGACTTCTACTCGTCCGAGCACCACGCCCGGAACGCGGGAGCGATCTTCCGCCCGGACGCCGGGGACGTCCTCCTGCCCAACTGGAAGCACCTGCCGATCGGCTACCACGGCCGGGCCGGCACGGTCGTGGTCTCCGGCACGGACGTCGTCCGCCCGTCGGGCCAGCGCAAGGCGCCCGACGCCCCGGCGCCCGTCTTCGGCCCTTCCGTGCGGCTCGACATCGAGGCCGAGGTCGGCTTCGTGGTCGGCGTGCCCTCGCGGCAGGGCAGCCCGGTCGCGCTGACCGACTTCCGCGAGCACGTCTTCGGTCTGTGCCTGCTCAACGACTGGTCCGCCCGCGACCTCCAGGCCTGGGAGTACGTCCCTCTCGGCCCGTTCCTCGCCAAGTCGTTCGCCACATCGGTGTCGGCGTGGATCACCCCGCTGGAGGCCCTGGAGAACGCGCGGGTGACGCCCCCGGAGCGGACCCACCCCCTCCTCCCCTACCTGGACGACGCGGCGGCCGAACCCGGCGGCTACGACCTGCGCATCTCCGTCGCGCTCAACGGTCAGGTGATCTCCGATCCGCCCTTCTCCACCATGTACTGGACGGCCGCCCAGCAACTCGCCCACCTCACGGTCAACGGCGCCTCCCTGCGCACGGGCGACCTGTACGGCTCGGGCACGGTGAGCGGCCCCCAGCCGCACGAGCGCGGCTCCCTGCTGGAACTGACCTGGAACGGCCGTGACCCGCTGGAGCTCCCCGACGGCAAGCGCACGTTCCTGGAGGACGGCGACGTGGTGACCCTGTCGGCCTGGGCTCCCGGCCCCGACGGAACGCGAGTCGGCCTGGGAGAGGTGAGCGGACAGGTGATCGCCGGGTGAAGCGCCCGGGGTCGGATCTGGCACCGGTGACAGGGCCACAGCTCGTGCCGGTGCCGACATCGGTGCCTGTGCCGGTGTCGGTGCCTGTGCCGGTGCTGGTGGCGGTGGCGGTGCCGGTGCCGGTGCCGGTGCTGGTGGCGGTGCTGGTGGCGGTAGCGGTAGCGGTGCCGGTGGCGGTAGCGGTGCCGGTGGCGGTAGCGGTGTCGGTGACCGAGCCGGTGGTGGGGTGGCTGACAGTGGCGAGGCCGGCGAGCCGGGGCGGTCGGGGCTGAATCGGGGTGTCGTCGTGGGCTGACTCCCGGGGTAACCGCCGTCATACTGGCGGCGGGCACGGTCCTCGTGCCGAGCCCGCCGCCCGTGGCAGGCCGCACGCACGCGGGTACGCCCTACGGACCCCGCGCGCACGTGGCCCACGCACCCTTCCCGACCAGGATCCGGAGCCCATGGCATGGCCCTCTGCCTGCTCCTGCTGAGCGTCGTCGCCCTGTCCGCCGCCGTGCCGGCCCCGCGCGCGCTCACCCGGTCCGCCTGGCCCGAGCGGGAGCCGGTGATCGGACTGTGGGTGTGGCAGTGCCTGGTCGCCACGGTCCTGCTGTGCTGCCTGACCGCCCTGACCCTGGGCGCCGCCGCCGTGTTCCACACGGTCCGCGCCCGGGTCTTCGCTCCCGCGCCGCCTGGGGTCTCCGAGGCGTACGACCTCTCCGCCGCCCCCTTGTGGGCCGCGGCCCTGACCCTGCTGCTGGCCTGCGGGGCCGCCTGGACCACCGCGATGCTGGCCCGCGAGCTTGTCGAGGCGCGTCGGCGCCGCAACCGGGCCAGGGCCCACCTGCGTGAACGCGCGCCCGACCTGCCCGCCGGCCTGCCGTCCGCCCGGGGCCCGCTCCTGGTGCTGGAGGACGAGTACCCGGACGCCTGGTGGATGCCGGGCAACCCGCCCCAGTTGATCGTGACGACCGGCGCCCTGCACCGCCTCACCTCCCACCAGCTGGACGCCGTCCTCACCCATGAGCGTGGCCATGCCCGCGCCCACCATGACTGGCTGCTCCACCTCTCGACCGCCCTTGCCACCGGCTTCCCCCGCATTCCGCTCTTCTCCCACTTCTGCGACCAGACCCACCGCCTGGTCGAACTCGCCGCCGACGACACGGCGTCGCGCCGCTGCGGTCACCTGACCACGGCGCTGGCCCTGATCGAGCTGAACCAGCACCGGGGCGTCCTGTCCTGCGCCTCCAGCCACCGTCTCCTGGGCGAGCGGGTCGACCGCCTGCTCCAGCCGCCCCCGCGCCTGCTCCTCAGACAGCGGGCGCTGACGACGACGGTGGCCACGCTGGTGCCGCTGCTGCCCCTGCTGATCACCTTCGCCCCGGGACTGACGGCGTTGTCCTGACGGCGTTGTCCTGACGGCGTTGTCCCGACCTGGCAGATCTTGTGTAAGCCGGTCCTGTTTTCCCAGGTCAACGCCTTGTCTGACGCTCCCGCAGGTGGCGCAACACTCCGGCAACACCGCTTTTCCTACTGGCTCGCTATGGTTCGAAACATGCCACCCACCGACCGCATCCGAGAGCACGCCGGCCAAGGCGCGACCACCGTCGCCGCCCACCGTGCGCGTCGTCGGCTGCGCGCGGACCAGGCCCGACAGCTCGCGGACCTCCTGCGCCGCCAGCTGCTCACCGACGGCTTCCCGGACGGCACGCTCCCCCACGAGTCGACCCTCGCCGGCGACTACCGCGCCTCGCGCAACACCGTCCGCCAGGCTCTCGACCTGCTCCGGGCGGAGGGGCTGGTGGAGCGCCTGCCGGGCGTCGGCACGGTCGTCGTGGCGCAGAAGTACCCGCACGGCCTGGACCGTCTGATGGGCCTCGCGGAGACCCTGCACGAGCACGGCCACGTCACCAACGAGGTCCGCACGATGGGCCCCGTCGCCGCGCCCGCCCCGGTGGCCGACCGCCTCCATGTCCCGCCCGGCACCGACGTGCTCTACATCGAGCGCCTGCGCCGTCTGGGTGGCCTCCCCCTCTCTCTCGATCTCACCTACATCCCGCTCGACATCGGCACCGCCCTGCTCGGCGCCGACCTGGAGAACACCGACGTCTTCCGGCTCCTGGAGGCAGTCACCGGGCAGCGCCTCGGCCACGCCGAGATCACCCTGGAGGCGGTGACCGCGGACGCCCACTCCGCCGCCGTACTGGAGGCACCGCGTGGCGCGGCCGTCCTGATGCTCGAACGCCTCACCCACCTCGCCGACGGCCGCCCGGTGGACCTGGAGTTCATCCGCTTCCGCGGAGACCGCATCTCGATGAGCGGCCTGCTGCACCGCTCCCTCTGATCTCTCCCACCGGCATCGCTTCCGCCCCCTTCTCCGCCCTCTTGCTCGTCCTCCGCTCCGCCCTCAACCCTTCATCGCTCGGCACGGCCTCATCGGTTCACCGCCGGGCGGGATTTCTCAGAATTTCTCGGGACTTTTCTGGAGACAGCCATGACCTTGGCACCCCAGCGGGCCGACGTGCCCGTGACCATCGACGAGTCGAAGTGCATCGACGGCTGCACGCTCTGTGTGGACATGTGCCCGCTGGACTCCCTCGCCATCGACGAGAGCAACGGCAAGGCCTACATGCACGTCGACGAGTGCTGGTACTGCGGCCCGTGCGCGGCTCGCTGTCCCACCGGTGCCGTCACGGTCAACATGCCCTACCTGCTCCGGTGAAAGGCCCGAACCTCCATGAAACCCAAAGCGACAGCCGCGTCCGCCGCCCTTCTCCTGCTCCCCCTCACCGGATGCGGCAGCGCCGAGGCCGGTAGCGGCTCCACGGTCACCGTCACCGTCGGCTACCAGTCCAAGACCATCAACACCGTCACGGCCGGCACCCTCCTGCGCTCACTCGGCTACTTCGAGAAGGAGCTGAACGCCCTCGGCGACGGCACTACCTACAAGGTGGACTGGCAGGACTACGCCACCGGCGCCCCCATCACCGCGCAGATGACCGCCGGGAAGATCGACATCGGCTCGATGGGCGACTTCCCGCTCCTCATCAACGCGGCCCGGGGCAAACAGCTCGGCAAGCCCACCCACCTGGTCTCGGTCACCGGCTACAACCTCCGCGGCGGCCTCAACACCATCGTCACGGCGCCCGACTCCAAGCTCGCCTCCATCGAGGACCTCAAGGGCAAGAAGGTCTCCACCAGCATCGGTTCCGCCGCCGACGGCACCCTCGTACGGGCCTTGCAGCGCGCCGGCATCGACCCGGCCAAGGGCATCGAGAAGCTCAACCAGCAGCCGGCCGTCGGCGCGTCGGCCCTCTCCGCGGGCAGCGCCGACGCGCTCTCGCAGTTCGTCGCCTGGCCCGGCCTGCTCGCCTACCAGGGCAAAGCGAAGGCCCTGTACGACGGCGCCCAGTTGGACCTGCCCACCTTCCACGGGGTCACCGCCCGCGAGGACTTCGCGAAGAAGCGCCCGGCCGTGCTGGAGGCGTTCCTGAAGGCGCAGTCGGAAGCCACCGACTACCTCGACACGCACCCGGTGGCCGCCGCCGAGAAGGTCGCCAAGGCCACCGGCCTGCCCGCCGAGGTCGTCTACCTCTACAACGGCGCCCACGGCATCTCCACCTTCGACCCGGCCGTAAAGCCGCAGCTCGTCGCCGCGCTCAAGGAGGACGTCTCGATCCTGAAGGCGGCCAAGCTGACCGGAGACATCGACGTGGACTCCTTCGTCGACGACCAGTACGTGAAGAAGGCGCTCGGCCCGTCCTACGCGAAGCAGCTCGCCGCCACGCCCGCACCGGCCGCGAGCGAGGTCTGGCCCAAGGACGCCACGGAGACCCGTACCTTCGAGACGCCCGCCGAGCTGCTGACCTACGTCGCGCAGCACAAGGAGGGCATCCGCGCCGCCTACGTCCCCGACGCCACCACCGGCACCCTGTGGTTCGCCGACAAGGCCGTCTGGGTGGCCGACGGCGCGACGCTCCTGCCGTTCGTCGCCCCGGCGACCGCGCAGGCCTACGTCGACTCCCATGGCGGCGCCCGCGTCGTCACGTACGCCGACGCGCTGGGGCGGGTGTCGTGACCCGGTATGCGCTGCGGGTGGCCTCGGTGGCGGCCGCCCTCGGCCTGTGGCAGCTGCTGACCAGCCTGAACATCGACCTGTGGTTGCGTTTCTCGCAGTTCCCCACGGTCGCCGACGTGGCCCGCGCCTTCGCCGACCGCCTGACCGGCGACGACTACTGGACCGACCTCACCGACAGCCTCACCCGCATCGTCACCGGATTCCTCCTGGCCGCCGTCCTGGGCGTGGCCACGGGCGTGCTCGTGGCGCGCTCGCGGCTCGCCGAGGACCTGCTCGGACCGATCCTCGAAGTCGTCCGCCCGATCCCCGCGATCGCCCTGGTGCCCGTCGCGATCCTGCTCTTCCCCTCCAACGAACAGGGCATCGTCTTCATCACCTTCACCGCCGCCTTCTTCCCGGTCCTGGTCTCCACCCGGCACGCGGTCCGCGCGCTGCCCCCCGGGTGGGAGGAGGCGGTCCGCACCATGGGCGGTGGCCGGTGGCGGATCCTCGGCTCGGTCGTCCTGCCCGGGGCGCTGCCGGGCATCTTCGGCGGCCTGTCGGTCGGCATCGGGGTGTCGTGGATCTGTGTGATCTCCGCCGAGATGATCTCCGGTCAGTACGGCGTCGGCTACCGCACCTGGCAGGACTACACGGTCGTCGACTACCCGGGGGTGTTCGTCGGCATGGTCACGATCGGCGTGCTCGGCTGGGCCACGTCCACGGCCGTGGAACTCCTCGGTCGCCGCCTCACCCGCTGGCTGCCCCGCACGTCGTACGTCCCCACCGGCCGGACCCGGCCGAAGAGCCCCCTGCCGGCCGTTCCGGCACCGGCGGCCTCCCCCGCCGTCCGCACCGGACCCGACCCCGAGGAGGCGCGCGATGAGCACCTCGTCTGAGACCCGCGAGACCACCCGTACGGACACCGCCGACGCGGGCACCACCACGGCCACCGGTACGGCCGTACGCGGTACCCGGCTCACCCTCCGCGCGGCCACCCTCGGCCGCCCCGACGCCGCCGCTCTGGCCGATGTCGACCTGGACGTCCGGCCGGGCGGGATCCTCACCGTCGTCGGCCCCTCGGGCTGCGGCAAGTCGACGCTGCTGCGCACGCTGGCCGGGCTGCTGCCCGCGCTGTCCGGGGCCGTGGAGCAGGACGGCCGGCCGATCGGCGGGCCGGCGGCGGACCGCGCGCTGGTCTTCCAGGAGGACGCCCTGCTCCCGTGGCGCACCCTGCTGGCCAACGTCGAACTGCCCCTCGCCATCCAGGGCTCACCGCGCGCGGAGCGCAGGAAGCAGGCCGTGGCCTGGCTCGAGCGGGTCGGACTCGCCGACCGCGCCCGGCAGTTGCCGCACCGGGTCTCCGGAGGCCAGCGCCAGCGGGCGCAACTGGCCCGGGCCCTCGCCGCGGGCCCGCGCGCCGTCCTCATGGACGAACCCTTCGGCGCCCTCGACGCCCAGACCCGCGCCGGGATGCAGGACCTGCTGGTGGAGGTGCTGCACGGCACGGGCGCGACCGTCGTCTTCGTCACCCACGACGTGGACGAGGCCCTGTTCCTCGGCGACCGCGTGGCCCTCCTCGGCGCGGGCCGCCTCGTCGCCGTACGGGACGTGCCGCGTCCACGCGACCGGGCCGCCCATGACGACCCCGCGCGCGTGGCCCTGCGGCGCGATGTCCTGACCTCCCTGAGCATCTGAAAGGCACCCCGGTGGACACCCTCCTCCAGATCCCCGCGCTCGGCGACGCCGAGGAGCTGACCTGCGACGTCCTCGTCATCGGTGGCGGTACCGCCGGCACCATGGCGGCCCTGACCGCCGCCGAGCGCGGCGCGGACGTCCTGCTCCTGGAGAAGGCCCATGTCCGCCACTCCGGGGCCCTCGCGATGGGCATGGACGGCGTCAACAACGCGGTCATCCCCGGCCGCGCGGAGCCCGACGACTACGTCGCCGAGATCACCCGCGCCAACGACGGCATCGTCGACCAGTCCACCGTCCGCCAGACCGCCACCCGCGGCTTCGCCATGGTGCAGCGCCTGGAGTCGTACGGCGTGAAGTTCGAGAAGGACGAGCACGGCGACTACGCGGTCCGCCAGGTCCACCGTTCCGGCTCCTATGTGCTGCCCATGCCGGAGGGCAAGGACGTCAAGAAGGTGCTGTACCGGCAGCTGCGGCGGCGCGAGATGCGGGAGCGGATCCGCATCGAGAACCGGGTGATGCCGGTGCGTGTGCTGACCTCGCCCGAGGACGGGCGCGCCATCGGGGCGGTCGGCTTCAACACCCGCACGGGACAGTTCGTCACCGTCCGCGCGGGCGGGGTCGTCCTCGCGACCGGCGCCTGCGGCCGCCTCGGCCTGCCCGCCTCCGGCTACCTGTACGGCACGTACGAGAACCCGACCAACGCGGGCGACGGCTACGCCATGGCCTACCACGCGGGCGCGGAGCTGACCGGCATCGAGTGCTTCCAGATCAACCCGCTGATCAAGGACTACAACGGTCCCGCCTGCGCCTATGTCGCCAACCCCTTCGGTGGCTACCAGGTCAACCGGCACGGCGAACGCTTCGTCGACTCCGACTACTGGTCGGGCCAGATGATGGCCGAGTTCGCGGCGGAGGTCGCCAGCGACCGGGGCCCGGTGTACCTGAAGCTGAGCCACCTCCCCGAGGAGTCGATCTCGGCCCTGGAGTCGATCCTGCACTCCACCGAGCGTCCGACCCGGGGCACCTTCCACTCCGGACGCGGTCACGACTACCGCACGCACGACATCGAGATGCACATCTCGGAAATCGGCCTGTGCGGCGGTCATTCGGCCTCGGGCGTACGGGTGGACGAGCACGCCCGCACGACCGTCCCCCGCCTGTACGCCGCCGGCGACCTGGCCTGCGTCCCGCACAACTACATGATCGGCGCGTTCGTCTTCGGCGACCTGGCCGGCTCGGACGCGGCCCGGTACAAGGCGTACGACGGTGAGCTTCCCGCCGACCAGCTGCGTGAGGCGCACGAGCTGATCTACCGCCCGTTGCGCAACCCGGAGGGCCCGCCGCAGCCCCAGGTCGAGTACAAGCTGCGCCGTTTCGTGAACGACTACGTGGCCCCGCCGAAGTCGGGCGCGCGGCTGTCGCTGGCCCTGGAGTCCTTCGAGCGGATGCGCGACGACATCGCCGAGATGGGTGCCCGCACCCCGCACGAGCTGATGCGGTGCGCCGAGGTCTCCTTCATCCGTGACTGCGCGGAGATGGCCGCGCGCGCCTCCCTGGCTCGTACCGAGTCCCGCTGGGGCCTCTACCACGACCGCCTCGACCACCCTCGCCGTGACGACGCCTCCTGGTTCCATCACCTTGATCTGCACAAGTCCCCCTCTGGTGCGATGGAGTTCACGGCCCGGCCCGTGGCTCCGTATCTGGTTCCGGTCGACGAGTTCACCCCCGTCGGCGGCCCGTCCCGGCCACTCGGCGAAGTCCACCCCGAGGACGTGGCCACGGCCGGTTCACGGGACGTGGCGCCCCTCGCCACCGGGGCCGAGGCGGCAGCCCCGCAGGTCACGGACGGCTCGGCGCTTCCGGCGCCCGAACCCGCCCTCGATCAGTCCTCCCCTCAGTCGTCCGTTCGCCTCCTCGAACTCGTCGCCCTCGCCGAGGACGAGCCCGAACTCGACTCCCTGCTGCCCTACTTGGCCGACCCGGTGGCCGCTGTCCGGCGCGAGGCCGTCGCCGTCCTCACCGAGACCGTGCCGTCGGGCACCGGTCCGGCCCTCGCCGAGGCGCTGCGCGACCCCTCCGCGGAGGTGCGTGCCGCCGCGGCGGCCTCGCTGCGCGAACTCGTCGAGACCCTGCCGGCGGAACCGGCCCTGCGCGACGGCCTCGCCGCCGCCCTGGCCGAGCCCGACCCCGTCGTCCGCGCCGCGGCCCTGGATGTGCTGCGTGCCCTGCGCCTCGGTGACGCCGCCCTGTTCGCGGACTCTCTCACCGACGCCGACATCGCCGTCCGTATCGAGGCCGTCCGCGCCCTGGTCTCCGTCGACGCCGCCGAGGAACTGGCCCGCGCGGCGACCGCCGACCCGTCCCGCGAGGTCCGCGTCACGATCGCCAAGTCCCTGGCCACGGTGGCGGCCGGACGCCTGAGCGACACCTCACCGGCCGACGCCGACTCCGGCGACGGCCCCGGCGACGGCCCCGGCTCCGGCGTCAGCACCGGCTCCGATGCGGGTATCGCCGTCGAGCGCGACGCCGTCCACGCGGCCCTCGTCGGGCTCGTCGACGACCCCGACGCCCTGGTGCGTGCCGCTGCCTACGGGGCGTTGGGCACCACCGGCTGCCCGGTGCCACTCGCCGCGCGGGCCGTGAGTGCCCTGGCCGACCCCGCCTGGCAGGTCCGCGCCGGTGCCGCCACCGCGCTGTCGGTGGCCCACCCGGATACGGCCCTCCCCGTCCTCGCCAAGACCCTGGCCGACCCGAATGCCGACGTCCGCAAGGCCGCCGTCCTCGCCCTGACCCGGCACCGTGCCTCGGAAGCCGCCCGCGCGGCCCTCGCCACGGCGACGACGGACTCCGACGCGGACGTCAGGGCGTATGCGACGCGCGCTCTATGACCAGCTCATTCACCGCTTCCGCCCCTCGCCGCCTTCCGGGCCCCCGCGCCCGATCCCCAGTCCCCCGGTTCCCCGTCCCCTACATCCAGTCCTCGGGCTCCGGCTCCGCGTCCATCTCGGGCCAGTAGTCCGAGGCACCCGGATCCGTTTCGGCGCCCCGAGCGGTGCCAGGAGCCGGGCTCTCAGCAGGCCCCGGAGCTGCGGTGCCCGGTGTCCCGCCCAGTGAGGCCAGCACCGCGAGCACGCCCTCCCCGTACGTCACCAGCTTCTTCTCGCCGACCCCGCTGATGCCGCCGAGCTGCTGCACCGAGGTCGGCCAGGCCGTGGCGATCTCCCGGAGCGTGGCGTCGTGGAAGATGACGTACGCCGGGACGCCCTGCTCACGGGCCTGCTCGGCACGCCAGGCACGCAGGGCCTCAAAGGCCGGCAGCAGTTCCTCGGGCAGCTCGGCCGCGGCGGCCTTGGGCTTGCTCCTGCCGGAGGAGGAAGAGCCCGACGCCTTCGATGTCGCCGGCTTCTTCGGCTCCTTGCGCAGCGGCACGTCCCGTTCGCGGCGGAGCACCGACCCGCTGGCCTCCGTCAGTACCAGCGTGCCGTACTCGCCCTCGACCGCGAGCAGCCCCTGCGCCAGCAACTGCCGCACGACGCCGCGCCATTCGCCCTCGGAGAGGTCCTCACCGATGCCGAAAACGGACAGCTGGTCATGGTCGAACTGGATCACCTTGGCCGAGCGCTTGCCCGTCAGGATGTCGATGATCTGCACCGCGCCGAACTTCTGCCCGCGCTCCCGCTGGAGCCGCACCACCGTCGACAGCACCTTCTGGGCCGCGACGGTGCCGTCCCAGGTCTCCGGTGGTGTGAGGCAGGTGTCGCAGTTGCCGCAGCCCGCCGGCTCGGGTTCCTGGCCGAAGTAGGCGAGGAGCTGGCCGCGGCGGCACCGGGCGGTCTCGCACAGCCCCAGCATCGAGTCCAGGTGGGCGGCGGCCCGCCGACGGAAGGCTTCGTCACCGTCACCGGACTGGATCAGCTTGCGCTGCTGTATGACGTCGTTCAGGCCGTACGCCATCCATGCGGTGGAGGGCAGTCCGTCGCGACCGCCACGCCCGGTCTCCTGGTAGTAGCCCTCGATCGACTTGGGCAGGTCGAGGTGGGCGACGAACCGTACGTCCGGCTTGTCGATGCCCATGCCGAAGGCGATGGTCGCGCACACGACCAGGCCGTCCTCCCGCAGGAACCGGGACTGGTGCGCCGCGCGCGTGCCCGCGTCCAGACCCGCGTGGTAGGGCACCGCCTCGACGCCGTTGCGGGAGAGGAACTCGGCTGTCTTCTCGACGGAGTTGCGTGAGAGGCAATACACGATGCCGGCGTCGCCCGCGTGCTCCTCGCGCAGGAAGCTCAGCAGCTGCTTCTTGGGGTCGGCCTTCGGCACGATCCGGTACTGGATGTTGGGCCGGTCGAAGCTCGCCACGAAGTGCCGGGCCGACGGCATGTTCAGCCGCTGGGTGATCTCCTCGTGCGTCGCGCGGGTGGCCGTCGCCGTGAGCGCGAGCCGCGGGACGTCCGGCCAGCGCTCGCCGAGCAGCGAGAGGGACAGGTAGTCGGGGCGGAAGTCGTGACCCCACTGGGAGACACAGTGCGCCTCGTCGATCGCGAAGACCGCGATCTTGCCGCGGGAGAGGAGGTTCAGGGTGGAGTCCAGGCGCAGTCGCTCCGGCGCCAGATACAGCAGGTCCAGCTCGCCGGCGAGAAACTCGGCCTCGACCACACGCCGCTCGTCGAAGTCCTGCGTGGAGTTCATGAACCCGGCGTTCACGCCGAGTGCCCGCAGCGCGTCCACCTGGTCCTGCATCAACGCGATCAGTGGCGAGACGACGATGCCCGTACCGGGCCTGACCAGGGCAGGGATCTGGTAGCACAGTGACTTGCCGCCGCCGGTCGGCATGAGGACGACCGCGTCCCCGCCGGCCACCACGTGCTCGATGACCGCTTCCTGCTCGCCGCGGAAGGCGTCGTATCCGAAGACCCGGTGCAGCGTGGCCAGCGCCTCGCTCTCGGTCCGCTCCGGTGTCCCGGTGATCGCTGTCATCGCGCTGATCCCACCCGTCCCGCCCATCGTCTGGTCCCCCGTACGTCGTCCCTCGACCACTGCCTCCACGATAGGGGTCCGGACTGACAGCGCCGGAGTTATCCACAGGCTCGTTCCGGTGACTCCGGGTGACGGGCGTGGAAAAGCCCCCGGACTCGATCACCCGTACGACGCCGACGGGCCCGGCCCCCGCCTGGGGAACCGGGCCCGTCGTGCAGGCACACGCAGGTCAACGCGGCTCGGCGGAGCCGCTCAGCGCACGAACACTCCCGCCTGGTTCGCCAGGTCAAGGAAGTACTGCGGCGCCACGCCGAGCACCAGCGTGACCGCCACGCCCACCGCGATCGCCGTCATCGTCAGCGGTGACGGGACGGCGACGGTCGGGCCCTCGGGCCGCGGCTCGCTGAAGAACATCAGCACGATCACGCGGATGTAGAAGAACGCCGCGATCGCCGACGAGATCACACCGACCACGACCAGTGGGGCCGCGCCGCCCTCCGCCGCCGCCTTGAACACGGCGAACTTACCGGCGAACCCGGAGGTCAGCGGGATACCGGCGAAGGCCAGCAGGAACACCGCGAACACGGCCGCCACCAGGGGGGACCTGCGCCCGAGCCCGGCCCACTTGGACAGGTGGGTCGCCTCGCCACCGGCGTCGCGCACGAGGGTGACCACGGCGAACGCGCCGATCGTCACGAACGAGTACGCGGCCAGGTAGAAGAGAACCGACGAGACGCCGTCCGGGGTGGTCGCGATGACACCCGCAAGGATGAATCCGGCGTGCGCGATGGACGAGTACGCCAGCAGCCGCTTGATGTCCGTCTGCGTGATCGCGACGATCGCGCCGCCCAGCATGGTGACGATCGCGACGCCCCACATGACCGGCCGCCAGTCCCAGCGCAGGCCGGGCAGGACGACATAGAGGAGGCGCAGCAGCGCGCCGAAGGCGGCCACCTTGGTCGCCGCGGCCATGAAACCGGTGACCGGGGTCGGCGCGCCCTGGTAGACGTCGGGCGTCCACATGTGGAACGGCACCGCGCCCACCTTGAACAGCAGCCCCATGACGATCATCGCGGCGCCGACGAGAAGCAGCGCGTCGTTGCCCATGGTGTCGGCGAGCGCCGGGTTCACGTTCTGGACGGTGCCGTCGACGACCTGCGCGATCGTGCCGTACGACACCGAGCCCGCGTACCCGTACAGCAGTGCGATGCCGAAGAGGGTGAACGCGGAGGCGAACGCGCCGAGGAGGAAGTACTTGACCGCGGCCTCCTGCGACATGAGCCGCTTACGGCGGGCCAGTGCGCACAGGAGGTACAGCGGCAGCGAGAAGACTTCCAGGGCGATGAACAGGGTCAGCAGGTCGTTGGCCGACGGGAAGACCAGCATGCCGGCGACCGCGAACAGCAGCAGCGGGAAGACCTCGGTCGTCGTGAACCCGGCCTTGACCGCGGCCTGTTCACTGTCACTGCCGGGCACGGAGGCCGCCTGGGCGGCGAACGAGTCGACCCGGTTGCCGTGCACCTCGGGGTCGAGGCGCCGTTCGGCGAAGGTGAACAGGCCGACCAGGGAGGCCAGCAGGATCGTGCCCTGGAGGAAGAGGGCCGGTCCGTCGACCGCGATCGCGCCCATGGCCGCGATGCGTGCCTTCGTGGTGCCGTATCCGCCCTCCGCCAGCGCGACCACCGCGGCGAAGGCGGCGGCCAGCGCCACGACGGATACGAACAACTGTGCGTAGTAGCGGTGCTTGCGCGGCACGAACGCCTCGACCAGCACTCCGATGATCGCCGCACCCACGACGATCAAGGTGGGCGACAATTGCCCGTACTCGATCTTCGGCGAGTCGATCTTCGAGATCGGTTCGGCCGCGGTTGCCGCCGTTGTCCACAGGCTGTGGACGGCTGATGCGCTCACTTGGCCGCCTCCACCTCGGGCTGGGGGTCCTTCTTGTGTACGTCGGACAAGGTCTGCTTGACCGCCGGATTCACGATGTCCGTGACGGGCTTCGGGTAGACGCCCAGGAAGATCAACAGCACGATCAGCGGGGCGACGACCACGAGCTCACGCGCGCGCAGGTCGGGCATCGCCGCGACCTCGGGCTTCACCGGACCCGTCATCGTCCGCTGGTAGAGGACGAGGGTGTAGAGCGCGGCAAGAACGATGCCGAAGGTGGCGATGATGCCGATCGCCGGGTAGCGCGCGAACGTGCCGACCAGGACCAGGAACTCACTCACGAAGGGCGCGAGTCCCGGCAGCGAGAGCGTCGCCAGACCGCCGATCAGGAAAGTGCCGGCGAGCACCGGGGCGACCTTCTGCACCCCGCCGTAGTCGGCGATGAGCCGCGAGCCGCGCCGGGAGATCAGGAAGCCCGCCACCAGCATCAGGGCGGCCGTCGAGATGCCGTGGTTGACCATGTAGAGCGTCGCGCCGGACTGGCCCTGGCTGGTCATCGCGAAGATGCCCAGGATGATGAAGCCGAAGTGCGAGATCGACGCGTACGCCACCAGCCGCTTGATGTCCCGCTGGCCCACGGCGAGCAGTGCCCCGTAGATGATGCTGATCACCGCGAGGACGAGGATGGCGGGCGTCGCCCACTTGCTCGCCTCCGGGAACAGCTGGAGGCAGAACCGGAGCATCGCGAAGGTGCCCACCTTGTCGACGACCGCCGTGATGAGCACGGCGACCGGGGTGGTCGCCTCACCCATGGCGTTGGGCAGCCAGGTGTGCAGCGGCCACAGGGGCGCCTTCACGGCGAAGGCGAAGAAGAAGCCCAGGAACAGCCAGCGTTCGGTGTTCGTCGCCATGTCGAGCGTTCCGTTGGCGCGGGCCTCGGCGATCTCCGTGAGCGAGAAGTTCCCGGCGACCACATAGAGGCCGATCACCGCGGCCAGCATGATCAGACCGCCGACCAGGTTGTACAGGAGGAACTTCACGGCCGCGTACGACCGTTGCGTGGACGCCGCCTCCTCACCGTGCTCGTGGGCACGGTCCCCGAAGCCGCCGATGAGGAAGTACATCGGGATCAGCATGGCTTCGAAGAAGATGTAGAAGAGGAAGACGTCGGTCGCCTCGAAGGAGATGATCACCATCGCCTCGACGGCCAGGATCAGGGCGAAGAAGCCCTGCGTCGGCCGCCAGCGCCCCGCAGCGAAGCTGCTGAGAGATGCGTCGCCCGTCTCCAGCGGGTCGGCGTCGTGCCAGCCCGCGAGGATGATGAACGGGATCAGCAGCGCGGTCAGCGCGACGAGCGCGACGCCGATGCCGTCCACGCCCAGCTCGTACCTGACCCCGAAGTCCTGGATCCAGGAGTGGGATTCGGTGAGCTGGTAGCGGCCGCCGTCCGGGTCGAAGCGGACCAGGACGACGATCGCCAGGGCGAGTGTCGCGAGGGAGAACACCAGGGCCAGCGATTTGGCGGCGTTGCGCCGGGCGGCCGGTACGGCGGCCGTGACGACCGCCCCGATCGCCGGGAGCGCCGCCGTCGCTGTCAGCAGAGGAAAGGACATCGGTATCAGACCGCCCTCATCAGCAGGGTCGCGGCGATGAGGACCGCCGCACCGCCGAACATCGAGACCGCGTACGACCGCGCGAAGCCGTTCTGGAGCCGGCGCAGCCGCCCGGAGAGGCCGCCGACCGAGGCCGCCGTGCCGTTGACGACGCCGTCGACCAGGGTGTGGTCGACGTAGACCAGGGAGCGCGTGAGGTGCTCGCCGCCGCGGACCAGGACGACGTGGTTGAAGTCGTCCTGGAGGAGGTCACGCCGGGCGGCCCGGGTGAGCAGCGACCCGCGCGGGGCGACGACCGGGACGGGGCGGCGGCCGTACTGGGCGTAGGCGATCGCCACACCGATGACGAGCACCACCATGGTGGCGAGGGTGACCGTCAGGGCGCTGACCGGGGAGTCGCCGTGGCTGTGGCCCGTGACAGGCTCCAGCCAGTGCAGGAAGCGGTCACCGATGCTCAAGAACCCACCGGCGAAGACCGATCCGAACGCCAGCACGATCATCGGGATCGTCATGGACTTCGGGGACTCGTGCGGGTGCGGCTCGTGGCCGTCCGCGTCGGGCTGCCAGCGCTTCTCGCCGAAGAACGTCATCAGCATCACGCGCGTCATGTAGTACGCGGTGATGGCCGCGCCGAGCAGGGCACACCCGCCGAGGATCCAGCCCTCGGTGCCGCCCTTGGCGAACGCCGCCTCGATGATCTTGTCCTTGGAGAAGAAGCCGGACAGACCCGGGAAGCCGATGATGGCGAGGTAGCCGAGTCCGAAGGTGACGAAGGTGATCGGCATGTAGGAGCGCAGGCCGCCGTACTTGCGCATGTCGACCTCGTCGTTCATGCCGTGCATGACCGAGCCCGCGCCGAGGAACAGCCCGGCCTTGAAGAAGCCGTGCGTCACCAGGTGCATGATCGCGAAGACGTAGCCGATGGGGCCGAGGCCCGCGGCCAGCACCATGTAGCCGATCTGCGACATGGTCGAGCCGGCCAACGCCTTCTTGATGTCGTCCTTCGCGCAACCGACGATCGCACCGAACAGCAGCGTGACGGCACCGACGACGGTGACGACGAGTTGTGCGTCGGGTGCGCCGTTGAAGATGGCCGCCGAGCGGACGATCAGGTACACGCCCGCCGTCACCATCGTCGCCGCGTGGATGAGGGCCGAGACCGGGGTCGGGCCCTCCATCGCGTCCCCGAGCCAGGACTGGAGCGGCACCTGGGCGGACTTGCCGCAGGCGGCGAGCAGCAGCATCAGGGCGATGGCGGTCAGCTTGCCCTCGCTCGCGTCACCCGCGATGCCGGGCTCGCCCTCCGCCCCGAGCAGCGGGCCGAAGGCGAAGGTCCCGAAGGTGGTGAACATCAGCATGATGGCGATCGACAGGCCGATGTCTCCGACGCGGTTGACCAGGAAGGCCTTCTTCGCGGCGGTGGCGGCGCTGGGCTTGTGCTGCCAGAAGCCGATGAGCAGGTAGGACGCGAGCCCGACGCCCTCCCAGCCGACGTACAGCAGCAGGTAGTTGTCGGCGAGGACGAGCAGCAGCATCGCCGCCAGGAACAGGTTCAGATAGCCGAAGAAGCGGCGGCGCCGCTCGTCGTGCTCCATGTACCCGACCGAGTACAGGTGGATCAGCGAACCGACGCCCGTGATCAGCAGCACGAACGTCATCGACAGCTGGTCGAGGCGGAAGGCGACGTCCGCCTGGAAGCCCTCGACCGGGATCCAGCTGAACAGGTGCTGCGTCAGCGTCCGGTCCTCGGCGTCCTTGCTCAGCAGGTCGCTGAAGAGGATGACGCCGAACACGAAGGAGACGGACGACAGGAGCGTGCCGATCCAGTGGCCGACGGCGTCGAGCCGGCGGCCGCCGACCAGAAGGACGGCCGCTCCGAGCAGGGGCGCCGCGATCAGCAGCGCAATCAGGTTCTCCACGATTCTTCCGACCCCTTACAGCTTCATCAGGCTGGCGTCGTCGACCGAGGCCGAGTGGCGGGAACGGAACAGCGACACGATGATCGCGAGTCCGACCACGACCTCCGCGGCGGCGACGACCATCGTGAAGAAGGCGATGATCTGGCCGTCGAGATTGCCGTGCATCCGGGAGAAGGTGACGAACGCGAGGTTGCAGGCGTTGAGCATGAGCTCGATGCACATGAAGACGACGATCGCGTTGCGCCTGATCAGCACGCCCGTCGCACCGATCGTGAACAACAGGGCCGCGAGGTAGAGGTAGTTGACCGGGTTCACTTCGATGCCTCCTCGGTCCGCTTCAGGTGTGGCGGCTCGATCGCGGACCGCCCCAGGCGCTCCTCGGCGTGCTGCTCCAGAGCCTTGAGGTCGTTCAGCGCCTCGGTGGACACGTCCCGGACCTGACCGCGCTCACGCAGCGTCTTGCTGACCGTGAGCTCCGACGGGGTGCCGTCGGGCAGCAGACCCTGGATGTCCACGGCGTTGTGCCGCGCGTACACGCCCGGCGCGGGCAGCGGCGGCACGTGCTTGCCCTCACGGACACGCTGTTCGGCCAGCTCCCGCTGGGTCTTGGCCCGCTCGGTGCGCTCGCGGTGGGTGAGCACCATGGCGCCGACGGTGGCCGTGATGAGCAGGGCGCCGGTGATTTCGAAGGCGAAGACGTACTTGGTGAAGATGAGGGTGGCGAGGCCCTCCACGTTGCCGTTCGCGTTCGCCTCGGCGAGACCGTTGAACTCCGTCAGGGAGGCGTTGCCGATGCCGGCGATCAGCAGGATGCCGAAGCCGAGGCCGCTGACGAGGGCCAGCCAGCGCTGGCCCTTGATGGTCTCCTTCAGGGAGTCCGCCGCGGTGACGCCGACGAGCATCACCACGAACAGGAACAGCATCATGATCGCGCCGGTGTAGACGACGATCTGCACGATGCCCAGGAAGTAGGCGCCGTTGGCGAGGTAGAACACCGCCAGGACGATCATGGTGCCGGCGAGGCAGAGCGCGCTGTGCACGGCCCTCTTCATGAAGACGGTGCACAGGGCGCCGATCACCGCGACGGTGCCGAGCACCCAGAACTGGAAGGCCTCGCCGGTCGAGGTGGAGTAGGCGGCGAGTTGCGCGCTCATCGGCCGACCACCTTCCGTGACGTCGGCTCGTCCGTGCCGGACGTGGTGGCGGCCTCCTGCGGGTCCTCGCCCTTGGAGACGGCCGGCTGCTGTTCCGTGCCGGGCGCCGCCTCCGTCACCAGACCCCGGTAGTAGTCCTGCTCGTCCGTACCCGGGTAGATCGCGTGGGGCGAGTCGACCATGCCCTCTTCGAGGCCGGCGAGCAGTTGTTCCTTGGTGTAGATCAGGTTGGCGCGGCTGGAGTCGGCGAGCTCGAACTCGTTGGTCATCGTCAACGCGCGCGTGGGGCATGCCTCGATGCACAGGCCGCACAGGATGCAGCGGGCGTAGTTGATCTGATACACCCGCCCGTACCGCTCGCCCGGGGAGTAGCGCTCCTCGTCGGTGTTGTCCGCGCCCTCGACGTAGATGGCGTCGGCGGGGCAGGCCCAGGCGCACAGCTCGCAGCCGACGCACTTCTCCAGGCCGTCCGGATGGCGGTTGAGCTGGTGCCGTCCGTGGAACCGGGGAGCTGTGGTCTTCTGCTGCTCCGGGTACTGCTCGGTCAGCCGCTTCTTGAACATGGCCTTGAAGGTCACGGCGAAGCCGGCCACGGGGTTCTGGAAACCGGGCTTGGTCTCCTTGGGCTCCTCAGCCATCGGACGCCTCCTTTCCATCCAGCGATCCGTCACTCACAGTGTCCACTCCGCCACTGACAATGAGCTCTCGCTCCTGGTGCGGGCGGCGCCGAGGCACCGGCGGCAACTCCTGTCCCGGCAGTGGCGGTACGGGGAATCCGCCCGCCATCGGGTCGAAGTCGGCCGGCTCGGCGGGGGCCTGTGCTTCCTTGCCTGCGTTGCGGAACATGTCCGCGATGAAGGACAGCAGCAACAGGACCAGGACGCCGCCGCAGACGTAGAGAGCGATCTGGGCGAAGTCGTAGTTCTCGTTGCGCAGGGTCCGTACGGTCGCGACGAGCATCAGCCACGTCACCGAGACCGGGATCAGGACCTTCCAGCCGAGCTTCATCAACTGGTCGTAGCGGACGCGGGGCAGCGTGCCGCGCAGCCAGATGAAGAGGAACAGCAGCAGCTGCACCTTGGCGATGAACCAGAGCATCGGCCACCAGCCGTGGTTCGCGCCCTCCCAGAAGGTGCTGATCGGCCAGGGAGCCCGCCAGCCGCCGAGGAAGAGCGTGGTCGACACGGCGGAGACCGTGATCATGTTCGCGTACTCGGCGAGCATGAAGATCGCGAACTTGATCGACGAGTACTCGGTGTTGAAGCCGCCGACCAGGTCGCCCTCGGACTCCGGCATGTCGAAGGGGGCGCGGTTGGTCTCGCCGACCATCGTGACGATGTAGAGGATGAAGGAGACCGGCAACAGGAGGATGTACCAGCGGTCCTGCTGCTGCTCGACGATCGTCGACGTCGACATCGACCCCGAGTAGAGGAACACCGAGGCGAACGAGGCGCCCATGGCGATCTCGTAGGAGATCATCTGTGCGCAGGACCGCAGTCCGCCCAGCAGCGGATAGGTGGAGCCGGAACTCCAGCCCGCCAGCACGATGCCGTAGATGCCGATCGAGGCGCACGCGAGGATGTAGAGCATCGCGATCGGCAGGTCGGTCAGCTGCATCGTGGTGCGCTGGCCGAAGATCGAGACCTCGTTGCCGGCCGGGCCGAAGGGGATCACCGCGATCGCCATGAAGGCCGGGATGGCCGCGATGATCGGCGCGAGGATGTACACCACCTTGTCCGCGCGCTTGACGATGAGGTCTTCCTTCAGCATCAGCTTGATGCCGTCGGCGAGCGACTGGAGCATGCCCCAGGGGCCGTGCCGGTTGGGGCCGACGCGCAGCTGCATCCAGGCGACGACTTTCCGCTCCCAGACGATGGCGAACAGCACGGACAGCAGCAGGAAGGCGAAGCAGAAGACCGCCTTGACGACGACCAGCCACCAGGGGTCGCGGCCGAACATCGAGAGGTCTTCAGCGGCGAAGTACGGGCTCATCCCTCCACCTCCTTGGGGGCGTCGGCGATGAGCGTCGCCGGGCCGATGCGGACAAGGGCGCCGGGCGTCGCCCCGGAGTCGGAGGCGACGCCTCCGCCCGTGGAGTTCAGCGGGAGCCAGACCACCCGATCGGGCATCTGCGTGATCAGCAGCGGGAGTTCGACCGCCCCGGCGGGCCCGGTCACGGCGAGGACGTCGCCGTCCTTGACGCCCACCTCGGCGGCCGTGGCGGGCGACACACGCGCGTGTGCGGCGTGCCGTGTCCCGGCGAGCGCCTCGTCACCCTGCTGGAGGACACCCTGGTCGAGCAGCAGGCGGTGCCCGGCGAGAACGGCCTCCCCCGCGGCGGGACGCGGCAGCTGGGCGGCGGTCTCCAGGGACTCGGAGGCCCGCGGCCCGTCCCATGCGCCGAGCCGGTCGAGCTCCGCGCGCGCGGTGCGCAGGTCCGGCAGGCCGAGGTGGACGTCCATGGCGTCGGCGAGCATCTGGAGCACGCGCGCGTCGGCGGGCGCCGGGCGGCGTGTCATCTGGTCGGGCTTCAGTGCCGCCTCGAAGGAACGGACCCGGCCCTCCCAGTTGAGGAAGGCGCCGGCCTTCTCGGCGACCGCGGCCACCGGGAGGACGACATCGGCGTGCTCGGTGACCTCACCGGGCCGCAGCTCCAGCGACACGACGAAGCCGGCCTCGGCAAGCGCCGCACGCGCGCGTGCCGGGTCGGGCAGGTCCGCGACCTCGACGCCCGCGACGAGCAGCGCCTGAAGTTCGCCGGACGCGGCGGCCTCGACGATCTGGCCGGTGTCCCGGCCGTAGCGGTGCGGAAGTTCGGCCAGACCCCAGGCCGCGGCGACCTCCTCACGCGCGCGTGGGTCGGTGGCCGGACGACCGCCCGGCAGCAGCGACGGCAGCGCGCCCGCCTCGATCGCGCCCCGCTCGCCCGCCCGGCGTGGAATCCACACCAGTCGGGCGCCGGTCGCCGCGGCGGCCCGCACGGCGGCGGTGAGACCGCCGGCCACACCGGCCAGCCGCTCGCCGACGACGATCACCGCGCCTTCGGCCCGCAGCGCCTCGGCGGCCTTGCCGCCCGCGTCCTCCAGGCCGACGCCGCCGGCGAGCGCGTCCAGCCACTCGGTCTCGGTACCCGGGGCGGCCGACAGCAGCGTGCCGCCCGCCTTCTCCAGGCCCCGGGTGACGTGCGTGGCCAGCGAGAAGACCCGCTGTCCGTGCTTGCGCCAGGCCTTGCGCAGCCTCAGGAAGACGCCGGGCGCCTCCTCCTCCGACTCGAACCCGACCAGCAGGACGGCGGGCGCCTTCTCCAGGAAGGTGTACGTGACGCCCGTACCGTCGAGGTCACGGCCGCGACCGGCGATGTGGGCGGCCAGGAAGTCGGCCTCCTCGCTGCTGTGCACGCGCGCGCGGAAGTCGATGTCGTTGGTGCCGAGCGCCACGCGCGTGAACTTGCTGTACGCGTAGGCGTCCTCGATCGTGAGGCGGCCGCCGGTCAGGACACCGGTTCTGCCACGCGACGCCAGCAGGCCCTGAGCCGCGATCTGCAACGCCTCCGGCCAGGAAGCCGGTACGAGGTCCCCCTCGGCGTCGCGCACCAGAGGCGTCTCGAGCCGGTCCCGCTGCTGGGGGTACCGGAACGCGAACCGCCCCTTGTCGCAGATCCACTCCTCGTTGACCTCGGGGTCGTTGGCGGCCAGGCGCCGCATGACCTTGCCGCGCCGGTGGTCGGTGCGCGTGGCGCAGCCGCCGGAGCAGTGCTCGCAGACCGACGGCGAGGAGACCAGGTCGAAGGGCCGGGAGCGGAATCGGTACGCCGCCGAGGTCAGCGCGCCGACCGGGCAGATCTGGATGGTGTTGCCGGAGAAGTACGACTCGAAGGGGTCGCCCTCACCGGTCCCCACCTGCTGGAGCGCGCCCCGCTCGATCAGCTCGATCATCGGGTCGCCCGCCACCTGGTTGGAGAACCGGGTGCAGCGCGCGCACAGCACGCACCGCTCACGGTCGAGCAGCACCTGCGTGGAGATCGGCAGGGGCTTCTCGTACGTCCGTTTCCTGCCCTCGAAGCGGGACTCGGCCTGGCCGTGCGACACGGCCTGGTTCTGGAGGGGGCACTCGCCGCCCTTGTCGCAGACCGGGCAGTCCAGCGGGTGGTTGATGAGGAGCAGCTCCATCACACCGTGCTGCGCCTTCTCGGCGACCGGTGAGCTGAGCTGGGTCTTCACCACCATGCCGTCCGTACACGTGATCGTGCAGGACGCCATCGGCTTGCGCTGGCCCTCGACCTCGACGATGCACTGCCGGCACGCGCCGACCGGGTCGAGGAGGGGATGGTCGCAGAAGCGCGGGATCTCGATGCCGAGTTGCTCGGCGGCCCGGATGACCAGGGTGCCCTTGGGCACGCTGATCTCGGCGCCGTCGATCGTCAGCGTCACGAGATCTTCCGGCGGGACCGCCGCCTCGCCGCCTCCGGAGGGAGCGCTGGTGGTCACCGTCATGCGTTCACCTCCGTGTGCTTGTCCGCCCAGACCGTCGACTTGGCCGGGTCGAAGGGGCAGCCGCGGCCCGTGATGTGCTGCTCGTACTCCTCGCGGAAGTACTTGAGCGAGGAGAAGATCGGCGAGGCCGCGCCGTCGCCGAGGGCGCAGAAGGACTTGCCGTTGATGTTGTCGGCGATGTCGTTGAGCTTGTCGAGGTCGGAGAGGACTCCCTTGCCGGCCTCGATGTCCCGCAGCAACTGCACGAGCCAGTACGTTCCTTCACGGCACGGGGTGCACTTGCCGCAGGACTCGTGGGCGTAGAACTCGGTCCACCGGGTGACGGCCCGCACGACGCAGGTCGTCTCGTCGAAGCACTGGAGAGCTTTGGTGCCGAGCATGGAACCCGCGGCACCCACTCCTTCGTAGTCAAGAGGGACGTCGAGGTGCTCCTCGGTGAACATCGGCGTCGAGGAGCCGCCCGGTGTCCAGAACTTGAGCCGGTGCCCGGGTCGCATGCCGCCGCTCATCTCGAGGAGCTGGCGGAGGGTGATGCCGAGCGGGGCCTCGTACTGGCCGGGACCGGCGACATGGCCGCTGAGCGAGTAGAGCGTGAAGCCCGGGGACTTCTCGCTTCCCATCGACCTGAACCATTCTTTGCCGTTTTGCAGAATCGCGGGAACTGACGCGATCGATTCGACGTTATTCACCACAGTCGGGCACGCATAGAGGCCCGCGACAGCAGGGAAAGGAGGGCGCAGCCGCGGTTGACCACGGCGGCCTTCGAGCGAGTCGAGCAGCGCGGTCTCCTCACCGCAGATGTACGCGCCGGCGCCGGCGTGCACGGTGAGTTCGAGGTCGAGTCCGCTGCCCAGGATGTTCTCGCCGAGGTAGCCCGCCGCGTAGGCCTCGCGCACGGCCTCGTGCAACCGCCGCAGAACAGGGACGACTTCACCACGCAGATAGATGAAGGCATGAGACGACCTGATGGCATAACACGCGATCACAATGCCCTCGATGAGGCTATGCGGGTTCGCGAAGAGGAGCGGGATGTCCTTGCAGGTCCCGGGCTCCGATTCGTCGGCGTTGACAACTAGATAGTGCGGCTTTCCATCACCTTGGGGAATGAACTGCCATTTCATTCCCGTCGGGAATCCCGCGCCGCCCCGCCCTCGCAGACCGGAGTCCTTGACATACGCGATCAGGTCGTCCGGCGACATGGCGAGTGCCTTGCGGAGTCCCTCGTACCCTTCGTGCCTTCGGTAGACGTCCAGACTCCAGGACCGGTCCTCGTCCCAGAAGGCCGACAGCACGGGTGCGAGCAGCTTCTCCGGGCTACTGCCTTTCAACTCGGGTGCCAAGGTCATCACTCCCCCTCCTCGGCGGTAGGCCCTGCCGGGTGAGCTGGGTCGGAGGCCGACGTGTCCTGCGGCGCGTCGTGCGAACTCTGGTGCTCCGCGGGCGACGGCTCGTGCACCGCGCGGTCCTGCGGCTCGTCGTGCGGCCCGCCGTCCCGCGGGTGGACCACGCGCGCGGGTGCGGTCTCTCCCCTTGCCAGGCGAAGACCCACCAGCGACGCCGGTCCCGCACTGCCGCTCGCCTCGACGGCCCCGTCCCGCTCGTCGGGGAAGCCCGCCAGGATCCGGGCGGTCTCCTTGAAGGTGCACAGCGGCGCACCGCGCGTCGGCGAGACGGTGTGACCGATCCGCAGGTCGTCCACCAGGCGCTTCGCGCTCTGCACGGTCTGGTTGTCGAAGAACTCCCAGTTGACCATCACGACCGGCGCGAAGTCACAGGCCGCGTTGCACTCGATGTGCTCCAGGGTGATCTTGCCGTCGTCGGTGGTCTCGCCGTTGCCGATGCCCAGGTGCTCCTGGAGCTGTTCGAAGATCGCGTCGCCGCCCATCACCGCGCACAGCGTGTTGGTGCAGACGCCCACCTGGTAGTCGCCGCTGGGGCGGCGCCGGTACATGGTGTAGAAGGTGGCGACCGCGGTGACCTCGGCCGTGGTCAGTTTCAGCACGTCCGCGCAGAACTGCATCCCGGTGCGCGTGACGTGTCCCTCCTCCGACTGCACGAGATGCAGCAACGGCAGGAGCGCGGACCGGGAGTCGGGATAGCGGGCGATGATCTCGCGCGCATCCGCTTCCAGCCGGGCCCGGACGTCGTCCGGGTAGGCGGGCGCGGGCAGTTCGGGCATACCCAGGCTGACGCCCCGCTCGGAAGAAGAGGTGGTCACCGGTCGACGCCTCCCATTACGGGGTCGATGGAGGCGACGGCGACGATGACGTCGGCGACCTGGCCGCCCTCGCACATCGCTGCCATGGCCTGAAGGTTGGTGAAGGACGGGTCCCGGAAGTGGACCCGGTAGGGCCGGGTGCCTCCGTCGGAAACGGCGTGCACCCCGAGTTCGCCCTTGGGTGACTCGACGGCCGCGTACGCCTGTCCCGGCGGGACGCGGAAGCCCTCGGTCACCAGCTTGAAGTGGTGGATCAGGGCCTCCATGGAGGTGCCCATGATCTTCTTGATGTGGTCCAGGGAGTTGCCGAGACCGTCGGGGCCCAGGGCGAGCTGGGCGGGCCAGGCGATCTTCCGGTCGGCGACCATGACGGGGCCGGGCTGTAGCCGGTCCAGGCACTGCTCGACGATCCGGAGCGACTGGCGCATCTCCTCCAGGCGGACCAGGAAGCGGCCGTAGGAGTCGCAGGAGTCGGCGGTCGGGACATCGAAGTCGTATGTCTCGTAGTCGCAGTACGGCTGTGCCTTGCGCAGGTCGTGCGGGAGGCCGGTGGACCGCAGGATCGGGCCGGTGGCGCCGAGGGCCATGCAGCCGGCCAGGTCGAGATACCCGACGTCCTGCATACGGGCCTTGAAGATGGGGTTCCCGGTGGCGAGCTTGTCGTACTCGGGGAGGTTCTTCTTCATCTTCTTCACGAACTCGCGGATCTGGTCCACCGCGCCGGGCGGCAGGTCCTGGGCGAGTCCGCCGGGGCGGATGTACGCGTGGTTCATCCGCAGGCCCGTGATGAGCTCGTAGATGTCGAGAATCATTTCACGATCACGGAATCCGTAGATCATGATCGTGGTGGCGCCGAGTTCCATGCCGCCGGTGGCGATGCACACCAGGTGGGAGGACAGCCGGTTCAGCTCCATCAGGAGCACCCGGATGATCTTGGCTCGCTCGGTGATCTGGTCCTCGATACCGAGCAGCTTCTCGACGGCGAGACAGTAGGCGGTCTCGTTGAAGAAGGACGTCAGGTAGTCCATGCGCGTCACGAACGTGGTGCCCTGCGTCCACGTGCGGTACTCGAGGTTCTTCTCGATGCCGGTGTGGAGGTAGCCGATGCCGCAGCGGGCCTCGGTGACCGTCTCGCCCTCGATCTCCAGGATCAGGCGGAGCACCCCGTGGGTCGAGGGGTGCTGGGGACCCATGTTGACGATGATGCGCTCGTCGTCGGCGCGGGTCGCGGACTGGACGACCTCGTCCCAGTCGCCACCGGTGACCGTATATACAGTGCCCTCGGTGGTCTCACGGGCGGATGCTGACTGCGTGCTCATGAGTACGACCTCCGCTGGTCCGGAGCCGGGATCTGGGCGCCCTTGTATTCGACGGGGATGCCGCCGAGGGGGTAGTCCTTGCGCTGCGGATGGCCCTGCCAGTCGTCCGGCATCATGATCCGCGTCAGGGCCGGGTGACCGTCGAAGACGATCCCGAAGAAGTCGTAGGTCTCGCGTTCGTGCCAGTCGTTCGTGGGATACACGGAGACCAGGGACGGGATGTGCGGGTCGGCGTCCGGGGCGCTGACCTCCAGGCGGATCAACCGGTTGTGGGTGATCGAGCGCAGGTGGTAGACGGCGTGCAGCTCACGCCCCTTGTCGTTCGGGTAGTGCACGGCGCTGACGCCGGTACAGAGCTCGAAGCGCAGGGCCGGGTCGTCGCGCAGGGTGCGGGCCACACGGAGCAGGTGCTCGCGCTCGATGTGGAACGTGAGCTCGTCGCGGTCGACGATCGTCTTCTCGATCGCGTTGGCGGGGAGCAGCCCCTGCTCCTCGAGTGCGCCCTCGAGTTCGTCGGCGACCTCGTCGAACCAGCCGCCGTAGGGCCGGCTGGCCGCTCCCGGGAGCCGGACGGAGCGGACCAGGCCGCCGTAGCCGGAGGTGTCGCCGCCGTTGTTGGCTCCGAACATGCCGCGCTGGACGCGGACCTCCTCGCCGCCCTGGCCGCGCTGACCGGGGAGGTTGGAGGCGGAGAGGTCCTTCTCGGGGTTCACTCCGTCCGCCCCGTTCGACCCGCTCACCCCGTCCGCGGGGCCGTTCGCGCCTTGGGTGCCGTTCGCGTCGCTCACCGCAGCAGCCCCTTCATCTCGATCATGGGCAGGGCCTTGAGCGCCGCTTCTTCCGCCTCGCGGGCCGCCTCCTCGGCGTTCACACCGAGCTTGGTGTTCTGGATCTTGTGGTGGAGCTTGAGGATCGCGTCCATCAGCATCTCGGGGCGCGGCGGGCAGCCCGGGAGGTAGATGTCGACGGGCACGATGTGGTCGACGCCCTGGACGATCGCGTAGTTGTTGAACATGCCGCCGGAGGAGGCGCACACGCCCATGGAGATGACCCACTTGGGGTTCGGCATCTGGTCGTAGACCTGCCGGAGCACCGGCGCCATCTTCTGGCTCACCCGGCCGGCGACGATCATGAGGTCCGCCTGGCGGGGCGAACCCCGGAAGACCTCCATACCGAAGCGCGCCAGGTCGTAGCGGCCGGCGCCGGTGGTCATCATCTCGATGGCACAGCAGGCGAGGCCGAACGTGGCGGGGAAGACGGACGCCTTGCGCACCCAGCCCGCGGCCTGCTCGACGGTGGTCAGCAGGAATCCGCTCGGCAGCTTTTCTTCGAGTCCCATGGCTAAAGGCCCCTCAGTCCCATTCCAGGCCGCCGCGCCGCCATACGTACGCGTACGCGACGAAGACGGTGAGCACGAAGAGCAACATCTCCACGAGCCCGAAAACACCCAGGGCGTCGAAGGTGACGGCCCAGGGGTAGAGGAAGACGATCTCGATGTCGAAGACGATGAAGAGCATCGCCGTCAGGTAGTACTTGATGGGGAAGCGCCCGCCGCCGGCCGGCGTGGGGGTCGGCTCGATACCGCACTCGTAGGCCTCGAGCTTGGCGCGGTTGTACCGCTTCGGCCCGATCAGCGTGGCCATGACCACGGAGAAGATCGCAAAGCCTGCCCCGAGGGCTCCCAGTACGAGGATGGGCGCATACGCGTTCACCGCTCCTCGCTCCTCTCAGTCGGCACTGACTGCTGGCGATGACGTGGGGCTGACCAGCCCCGCACGTTCTGTGAACCCCGCCCGTCCCGGCGAAGATCGCGAACATGTGAAGCAGGTCACAAGCCCAACTGCCTCGCATCCTATGCCCGCCGCTCTGTGATCTGCGACACGGGGTATTACACAAGCTTTGTGATCTCCACCACCTGACGAAGGATCATGAAGTCATATCGACAGTGATCTTCATACGTGAAGCGTCAGAGTGATCACAAGAAGTGACATTTACGCTCGTCACCGCAGGAATCGAGGGTCGTCTCCATATCAAGAGGCTTCCCTTGCATGCAAATTGGTGATGGACGCGGTGCCCTGATAGAGGCGCGCATTCACACATCAGGGGGAGACGGAGCCGGGGTGTGGACGCGTGCACGCGTTCACAAGCGGAGGCGGACGTGCCGGACGCGCGAGACGCGGCCGTTGCGGTAACCGTTCCGTGACCTCCGCCACATCCGTGAGAGGCGCCTAAGAACCGGGCTTGGCCAACGGTCTCAACCGGTGGTAGGTGGCGGGCAATCCGGACGTAACGATGAAAGTCCATGATCACAGGCTTGATCACCTGCGTCCGCAATGTCCGTTACGGCGTCAATAAAGAACCCAGGACAGGGAATTTGGGGCGCCCATTGAACAACTGTGGCGCAGCACACGTTTCTTGAAGGTATGGAGGAGCCCCTGATACCGGTTGTACCCATGTCCCTCACCGCTCACATACGCAGCCACCGGAAACCCCGCCGCAGCGCGTCGACGATCGCGATGCGGGCCGGAGTCGCCAGTGGTGTCCTCGGCACGCTGGCCGTCGCCACAGCAGCTGGCTCGGCCAACGCCGCCGAGCCGGTGACGCAGACGCTCGAACTGCCCGTTCTCACGGGAGACCTGGCCGCCCAGGTCGCGCAGTCCGCTCAGGCCACGCAGCAGGCCGCGGCGAACTACCAGCTTCAGGCCGAGCGCGACGCGGCCGCCACCGCAGCCGCCAAGGAGGCCAAGAAGGACCTCGCCGACGCCAAGGCCGAGGCGAAGAAGAAGTCCGAGGCCGCCCGCAAGGCCGCCGCCGAGCGAGCCACGCGCGCCGCCGAGCGGACCACGCTCAGCACGACGGCGAGCAGCAGCTCCGACAGCAGCACGAGCAGCTCCACGGCGACCGGTTCGGCCGCGGCCGTCATCGCCTTCGTGAAGGCGCAGATCGGCGACGCCTACGTCTCCGGCGGCACCGGCCCGAACTCCTGGGACTGCTCGGGTCTCATGCAGACCGCCTTCAAGCAGGTCGGCGTCGACCTTCCGCGCGTCTCTCAGGACCAGTCGACCTTCGGCACCCAGGTGTCGCTGGACAACCTGCTGCCGGGCGACATCCTCTACTGGGGAAGCGCGGGCAGCGCGTACCACGTGGCGGTGTACGTCGGCGACGGCATGTTCGTCGGCGCGCAGAACCCGTCCACCGGTGTGGCCGAGAAGCCGCTCTCGTACGACCCGCCGACCGGCGCGGTACGGGTGCTCTGACACCTCCCGGGTGCCCCTCAGGGCACCTCACGCACGCAAGGGCCGCAGCCGCTCGGGGGCAGCGGCCCTTCGGGCACTGCCGACGCGCGCGGCCCGAACGCACGGCTCCGCGCACCGCTCTCCTGACGCGCCCGCGGGCTCACCATCCGCCGCCGGGACGCGCGTAGAGGCCCCCAGTCGCCTCCAGGGGCGCGTAGAGGCCCCGGGCCGGCTCCAGGGCGCCTGGGCGCACCCGCCGGCTTCGGGACGCTCACTGGTGCGTCGGTCGGGCTCGTGGGTCATGCCTGTCGCTCTCCGCGTCGCCGGCGGGGCCGGGTCGGCGATGCATCGAGCGCGATGTCCCGACATGTCGGACACACCGTCAATCCAGCGCCGGATCGGCTCGGTCCGGTCCGGTCCGGCTGGGGCAGTGGCTGCGCCTGGCGCGCTGGCTGCGCCTGGCGCGCTGGCTGCGGCAGTGGCTGTGGCTGTGGCTGTTCGACACGAGCGCGGAACTCGAGCGACTCTCGAGTGAGTCTCGAGCGGTTCTGGACCGACTCGGGACTGGGTCCGGAGCAGCTCGGGACCGGGTCTGGAGTGGCTCCGGATCGAGGCTCGGCAGGGGCCGGGAGGACACGCCGAGGTGGGCGGCCCGAGGTGGGCGGTCCGGCGGGAAGAGGTCTTCGCGCCGGACCGCCGTGCTCCGGTTCCGGAGGGCCCAGCCGTGGTCAGGCCTTCGGGGCCACCTTGCTCAGGCCGTTGATGATGCGGTCCATCGCGTCGCCGCCCGTGGGGTCCGTCAGGTTGGCGAGCATCTTCAGGGTGAACTTCATCAACAGGGGATGGGTCAGGCCGCGCTGGGTCGCGATCTTCATGACCTTCGGGTTGCCGATGAGCTTCACGAAGGCGCGGCCCAGCGTGTAGTAGCCGCCGTAGGTGTCCGCGAGCACCTGCGGGTAGCGCTGAAGGGCCAGTTCGCGCTGGGCAGGGGTGGCGCGGGCGTGAGCCTGCACGATGACGTCGGCGACGATCTGACCGGACTCCATGGCGTAGGCGATGCCCTCGCCGTTGAAGGGGTTCACCAGGCCGCCGGCGTCGCCGACCAGCAGCAGGCCCTTGGTGTAGTGGGGCTTGCGGTTGAAGGCCATGGGAAGGGCGGCGCCGCGGATCGGGCCGGTCATGTTTTCGGGGGTGTAACCCCAGTCCTCCGGCATGGACGCGCACCAGGCCTTCAGGACCTCGCGCCAGTCCAGCTCCTTGAAGGAGTTGGAGGTGTTCAGTACACCCAGGCCGACGTTCGAGGTTCCGTCGCCCATGCCGAAGATCCAGCCGTAGCCGGGCAGCAGACGGTCCTCGCCCGGCCCCCGGCGGTCCCACAGTTCCAGCCACGACTCCAGGTAGTCGTCCTCGTGGCGCGGAGAGGTGAAGTAGGTGCGGACCGCGACACCCATCGGGCGGTCCTCGCGGCGGTGCAGCCCCATCGCCAGCGAGATACGGCTGGAGTTGCCGTCGGCGGCCACCACGAGCGGAGCACGGAAGGTGACTTCGCGTTTCTCCTCGCCCAGCTTGGCGTGCACACCGGTGATGCGGCCGGTGCGGTCGTCGACGATCGGGGCGCCGACGTTGCAGCGCTCGTAGAGGCGGGCGCCCGCCTTCTGGGCCTGGCGGGCGAGCTGTTCGTCGAAGTCGTCACGCTTGCGGACGAGTCCGTAGTCGGGGAAGGAGGCGAGATCCGGCCAGTCCAACTGGAGGCGGACCCCCCCGCCGATGATGCGCAGGCCCTTGTTGCGCAGCCAGCCGGCCTCCTCGGAGATGTCGATGCCCATGGCCACGAGCTGCTTGGTGGCTCGCGGGGTGAGGCCGTCGCCGCACACTTTCTCGCGCGGGAACTCGGTCTTCTCCAGGAGGAGTACGTCGAGTCCGGCCTTGGCGAGGTAGTACGCGGTCGTGGAGCCGCTCGGCCCCGCGCCGACGACGATCACATCGGCGGTGTTTTCGGAGAGGGGCTCGTTCACGACGGTCACGGCGGGATCTCCCCAAGTTCGGAATCTTCGTGCCGCCCGGCACTGGACATGGGCAGTCTATTCAGCAGAATTGATCACCCGGCTGAAGGGCTGCCCCGTGAACCGAGCTCTCCCCGTAGTACGGCTGCGTGTCCCCACGGACGAGGACGCGGTCACCTGGCACCGGGTCTTCGACGACCCGGACGTGATGGAGTTCCACGGCGGCAGGTCCGCGGAGCTGTCCGCCTACGAGGAGCTCACCGCCCGCCAGCGCCGGCACGACGCCGAGCACGGCTTCTGTCTGTGGACGATGCTGGACCGGGACGACCGGGTCATCGGGTTCACGGGCGCCCAGCCGTGGCCGCAGGAGTGGGGCCCCAAGGGCGAGATCGAGATCGGGTGGCGGCTCGGGCGGGAGCACTGGGGGCAGGGATACGTGACGGCGGCCGCGCAGATGACGCTGGAGCGGGTGCGGGCGGCCGGGGTGCCGGGGGTGGTGGCCATGGTCGACGCGCGCAACGCGCGGTCCATCGCCGTCACGGAGCGGCTGGGCATGCGGCTCGCGGAGGTCTTCACGACGCCGGAGTCGAAGCGGGAGGGGCGCTGCTACCGCCTCGCCTGGTGACCTCGGACACCGAGCGCCGGTAAGTCACCCTTCGTAGTTGTTGGCTACAGAAAGACACCCGGCACTTCCGGACGGCACCCCCGGGCGGTTACTCTTCCAGTACCGCTGGGGGTGACATTTGTGCTCATACCACCCAAGACACCCGAAGTGCGCGTGCCGAGACTCGTCGGTCTGATGGCCGTGGACGCGCGCGAGGCGGCCGCGGCGCACGGCGTGCTGCTGGCCGCACCGGACCGGCCCGAGTTCCACCGCGCGGTCGTGGACTACGTCGTACGGCAGTACCCGCCACCCGGTGTCGGGGTGCCGCGCGGCGCCGTCGTCACCGTGTGGTTCGAGTTCGGCGAAGGAGAGGGCGGCGGAGGCGCGGGCGTGCGCGAGCCCCGGGTGCCCAGACCGGGCGGGGGCGGGCTGGAGCGCGAGCTGGACCGGCCCGGACATCCCTTCGAGGCGATCACCAGGTAGCGGCGAGGCAACCGGCCCGAGCCGTGCCGGAGGCCGAGCCGTACCGGAGGCCGAGCCGTACCTCAGCCCGAGCCGTGCCTCAGGCCTCCTTGAAGCCGCGGTGCAGGGTCACCACGCCGCCCGTCAGGTTGCGCCAGGCGACCTTCGACCAGCCGGCCTTGCGCAGGTGCTCGGCGAGGGCGGGCTGGTCCGGCCAGGCGCGGATGGACTCGGCGAGGTAGACGTAGGCGTCCGGGTTGGAGGAGACCGCGCGGGCGACCGGGGGCAGCGCGCGCATCAGGTACTCGGTGTAGACGGTCCGGAAAGGCGCCCAGGTCGGGTGCGAGAACTCGCAGATCACGACGCGTCCGCCGGGCCGGGTCACCCGGTACATCTCGCGCAGGGCCGCGTCGAAGTCCTGCACGTTGCGCAGGCCGAAGGAGATGGTGACGGCGTCGAAGGCGTCGTCCTTGAAGGGCAGTCGCGTGGCGTCCCCGGCGGTGAACGGCAGCCAGGTGTGGTTCTTCTTGCCGACCTGGAGCATGCCGAGGGAGAAGTCGCAGGGGACGACATAGGCGCCGGTCCGCGCGAAGGGGAGGGAGGACGTCGCCGTACCCGCGGCGAGGTCCAGGACCTTCTGGGCGGGGCGGGCGTCGACCGCCTTCGCGACCTCCTTGCGCCACCTCCGGTCCTGGCCGAGCGACAGGACGTCGTTGGTCAGGTCGTACCGTTCCGCCACGCGGTCGAACATCGAGGCGACTTCGTGGGGCTGCTTGTTCAGGGAAGCACGGGTCACCCGCCCATTGTGGCAGCCCCCTCCTCACCGGCTCACGGCAGGAGCCTCGGCTTCTTCCGTGCCGCGACGTCCTCGACCCAGCCGCAGAGCAGCACGAACAGGGCGATCAGCAGCCAGCCCACGCCGAACATGAACCACTGGCTCTCCAGCGGCAGGTACTTCTCGAAGGCGGGGATGTCCCAGAACCGGTCGATCAGCGGCACGGCCAGGATCAGGGCGATCTCGTGCCAGAGGTAGATCGTCACCGCGCGCGCGTTGAAGACGGTGACGATCCGGTTCGTGCGCCGGAAGCGGGTGAGCCAGGCGAAGTCGATCCCGAAGTGCGCCTTCGCCCACATCAGCAGCATGACGAAGCCAGCCGACCAGAACGCCTGCGCGAGGGGGTCCTCGTCGAGGTCGTAGGTGCCGAACTCGGCCTGGTGCGTGAAGGCGTACCAGCCGCCGAACCCGATCGCCGCGAGCGACACCACGACCACCAGGGCCGGCTTCATCCGCTGGAGGACGCCGTCGCGGTGCGCGAAGCCGAGCATCCAGCAGAAGAGGTACGTCGACAGGTCCCACATCGCGGTGCCGACACGGTTGTCCGGGCCCGCCCACACGAAGGTGAGCACCAGGATCGGCGCGAGGGAGAGCGCCAGCACGGGGACCGGGGCCAGCCGGAACAGCCGCAGCAGGAGCGGGGAGAGCAGGACGAACCAGAGGTACGTCCGCAGGTACCAGAGGATCTCCCAGGCCTGCTCGCCCCAGGCGTTGCCCGGCGGGTCGCCCAGCGGCACGACCCAGTAGACGATCTCCCAGCCCGGCATCCAGTCGTGGATCAGCATCGCCAGAACGACGAAGACGCCCCAGAACCAGAAGGGGGGAAGGAGCCGGCGGAAGCGGCTCCTCACCACCTTCAGCGCCGGACGCTCCAGGGACTTCGCCATCAGGGTGCCGGCCAGGCCGAACATGATCCCCATGGAGGGGAAGACCATGCCCGCCCAGGCCCAGCCGAAGGTGTGGTAGGCGACGACACGGATGAGCGCGAGGGCGCGGAGCGTGTCGAAGTAGCGGTCGCGTTGGGGAGCGGCGGGCTTGGACGGGGGCGGGGGCTCCTCCGTCACCTCGTCGGTAACGGACGCCGGAGCCTCGGGCTCCCGAACGGGTTCCGGATCCCGGTCCCGGTCCCGGTCCCGGTCCAGGTCCAGGCCCAGGCCCGGGTCCGCGTCCACCGCCGGCAGGGGCGCCGTCTCGTCGACGGCGACACCCTGCCCGTACTCCACGTTCTGCGCGTACTCCGCGTACTCCGCGTACTCCGCGTACTCCGCGTACTCCTGTGGATGCGGCTGTTGCGGATACGGCTGCTGCCCGTACTGCTGTGGATAGGGCTGCTGCGGATACGGCTGCTGTGGATACGGCTGCTGTGGATACGGCTGCTGCCCGTACCCGTCGTACCCGTACGGGTACGACGACGGCTGCCCGTACTCGTGGCTGTACTGCTGCCCCTGGCCGAAGCCCTGCTGCTCCCAGCTCATCAGCTCACCCCGGCGGGGGTGCCGACCTCACCGGTGCGCTTCAGCTTCTGCCAGCGCAGGCGGCCGCCGGTGAGGGCGGTGATGCAGGAGTGGATGAGGACGAGGTACATCATCTGGCGGTAGGCCAGTTGCTGGAGAGGCATCATCAGCAGGTAGCGGTACTTCTCGCGGTCCAGGCGGAACGCGTAGGCCGCGCAGCCCAGTTGGACGCCGAGGACCGCCAGCCAGGCCAGCAGGGCCGCCTGGAAGTCGACGAAGATCATCGAGTAGATCGTGAACACGTCGATGAGCGGGGCGAAGACCGGCGTGATGATCTGGAAGAGGACCACGAGCGGCATGCCCACCCGGCCGAAGCGACCCGAAGGCCCCTTGTCCGTCAGGGACTTGCGGTGCTTCCACAGCGCCTGCATGGTGCCGTAGGACCAGCGGTAGCGCTGGGACCACAGCTGCTTCAGGGAGCCGGGCGCCTCCGTCCAGGCCTTGGCGTGCTCCTGGTAGACGACCTGCCAGCCCCCGCGGTGCATGGCGATGGTGATGTCGGTGTCCTCGGCGAGGGTGTCCTCACTCATGCCGCCGACCTCGAGCACGGCCTCGCGGCGGAACGCGCCGATCGCGCCGGGGATGGTCGGCATGCAGCGCAGCAGGTCGTACATGCGGCGGTCGAGGTTGAAGCCCATCACGTACTCGATGTGCTGCCAGGCGCCGATGATCGTGTCGCGGTTGCCGACCTTGGCGTTGCCGGCGACCGCGCCGACCTTGGGGTCGGCGAAGGGCTGCACGAGCTGGTGCACGGCGTCCGGCTCGAAGACCGTGTCGCCGTCCATCATCACGACGATGTCGTAACTGGCGCTGCGGACACCGTTGTTGAGGGCGGCCGGCTTGCCCGCGTTCTCCTGCCGGATGACGCGGACGTTCGTCATGCCGAGGGCCCTCGCGGCCTCGCGCGAGATCTCGGACGTGCCGTCCGTCGAACCGTCGTCCACGACGATGATCTCGATCGGATGGGTGCTCTTCGCCAGCGACTTCAGGGTGTTGGCGATGCACTCCTTCTCGTTGTACGCCGGGACGATCACGCTGACCGGCCGGGTGACGGTCGGCCCCCAGCTGAAGCGGCGCTTGTTGCGCTTTCTCCAGTGCCGGCGGGCCAGGATCAGCATCATCCCGAACCGGCCCATGACGGCCACGCCGACGACCATCAGCCCCACCGACAGCGTCGGGACGGTCCACTCGGCGAGGGTGACCGCCGCGATGAGGGCCTTGCCCTCGTAGAGCGTCACGCCGGTGGCCTCGCGGTGGGCCGCCTGGAGCCGGTTGATGGTCTGGCCGGTGCCACTCGTCCCGCCGGTGCCACTCGTCCCGCCGGTGCCACCGGTCCCGCCGATGCCACCTTCGCCGTTGGGCACGTTGCCGGGCTGCTCGCCGGTCGCGCCCTCGGTTCCCGCCGTCCCCTCGGGCGCCGTCGTCGCGCCGGCCCCGGCCGCACCCGCGGCCTGCTGCTGACCCGTGCCGGAGGCCTCGCGGGCCGCGGCGTTCTGCTCCTGCATCACACCGCTGATGGTGGTGAAGGTGTAGCCCGCGGCCTTCATCTTCTTGATGTACGTCGGCAGCGCCTTGATCGTCTGCGAGCGCTCGCCACCCGCGTCGTGGAAGAGCACCGACGCGCCCTTGCCGTCCTCCGGCGTGGCCCACTTGATGATCTTCGAGACGCCCGGCTTCTTCCAGTCGTCACTGTCCGTGTCGACGAAGACGCTGGTGTAGCCGTCCTCGCCCAGCTTCTCGTAGATGGGCCAGCTGTAGTTGTCGATGGCGTCCGTCTCGGAGGAGTACGGGGCGCGGAAGAGCGTCGTCGTGATGCCGGCCGCACCCGCGAGCGCGAGCTGGGTCTGCTCCATCTCACGGTCGACGCGGGCGTCGGACTGGTAGGAGAGGTCGACGTGGGTGAAGGTGTGGATGCCCACCTCGTTGCCCTCCTCGACCATGTCCTTCACGATGCTCGGGTAGCGCGAGACCATCGAGCCGACCAGGAAGAACGTGCCGGGCACGTCGTACTCCTGGAGGATCTTCAGCACCTGGGGCGTCCAGGTCGGGTTCGGCCCGTCGTCGAAGGTCAGCGCGATCGTCTTGTCCGGCACCGAGACGGTGGTTGCCTGGCCGCCCTGGAAGGTCAGGATCGGGCCGCCGTCGAGGACCTTGTCGGGCACCTTGTTGGCGCTGGCCCCGGTGCGCACCCGCTCGTCCCCGCCGACCTCGGCGCGCAGATAGCCGTCGAGGAGCATCACGCTGGTCAGCGCGAGCAGAAGCAGCAGGGCGAGGATGACACGCGGTTTCTGGAGCGCCGAGGCCTTGCCCGCCGCCCGCGACATGCGGGTCGGGGCACGGCGGCGGCCGCGAGAGGAAGTGGTCGTCATGGGAGTGGCTGAACTCCGGTCAGTTGGCGGCCGCGGAGGCGGTCGCGGTCGGGGCGGAGCTCGGCGGCTCGCCGGTGGCGACGCCCGTGGGCGGAGTGCCGGTGGGCCTCGAGGGCGGGGTGCCGATACCGCCCTGCGGCTGGGCGCCGCCGGGGCCGGAGTTCTGGGAACCGCGCGGGCCTCCGTTGCCGAACGGCAGCAGGGAGGACGGGGCCAGGGAGGTGCCCCAGCCCATGAAGGCGGCTCCGAGGACGACGGCGTACACAAGACAGCCGACCCCCATGAGGAGACCGATCCGGCGCAGCAGCTTGGACCTGCGCCCGGAGTTGTCAACGAACACGGGCCCCTCGGCGGAGGCGTCGTCACGTTTGCGGCTGCGACGGCTGCCGCGAGCGGCGGCACGGCTTTCGATGGCAGGCTCGGATTGCATTCCACGGATATTAGAGAGCCTTTATGTGGCACAAACTCTGTGCCGCTTGTGAGAGACCCATGAGAAACACGTGAACCTGTCTCTTCCCTGAGAGATCCCCGAATCTCCTGCGCGGCACCTGCTCATCATGGGAGGGTTGATTATCCCTTTTGGGCGGGTGGATATCACCTTTTGCGCGGTTACCTCCATGAACTGTCTGTGTGTCCACTGTTCCCGCGTGATCCGCCCACTTGTGAGACATTTCCATTTGGGAAACACGCTTTGTTTCCGTGCTGAGACAGAAATCACGAGAGCGGGTGCATACGCAATGAGGAGTTTCCTGATGCCGATGGCCGGGGTCACCTGCCTGTTTGCCCTGGCCGTTACAGGATGCTCCGCGGGGTCCGACAGCTCGTCGGACGCGACACCACCCGCGGAGAGCGAACAGGCGAACAGTCCCTCACCATCGCCCAGCGCCACATCGTCGAGTACCGGCACCTCCTACGCGCCCTACGTGAGCGCGGTGGAGGCCGACGACAACGACTCGGCGGGCTCGCCGACGGCGTACAACCTGGCGTTCGTCATCTCGAGCGGCAGCGGCTGTACGCCGAAGTGGAACGGTACGAACGCCATCGGCGACTCCGCCGTGAAGTCCCGTATCTCGGCGCTGACCGAGTCGGGCGCCACGGCACGCGTCTCCTTCGGCGGGGCCTCCGGCAAGGAGTTGGCGGCCACCTGTGACAGCGCGTCCGAACTCGCGGAGGCGTACGGCGAGGCGCTCGACGCGGCCGGCTCCACCCAGGCCGACTTCGACATCGAGGGCGACGAGCTGACCGACTCCGACTCGGTCGCCCTGCGTTCCCAGGCGATCGCGGCCCTCCAGGAGGAGCGCCCGGACCTCGAGGTGTCCTTCACCCTCCCGGTGATGCCCTCCGGGCTGGACGCCGACAGCCTGGCGCTGCTGGCGTCCGCGAACAAGTACGACGTCCAGGTCTCCACCGTCAACCTCATGACGATGAACTACGGCGAGTCGTACGCCGGCGACATGGGCGGGTACGCGATCACCTCGGCCACGGCCGCGCAGGCGCAGCTCAAGGAGGTGTTCGGGACGACGGACGCCGCCGCGTGGAAGGGGATGGCGCTCACCTCGATGATCGGCACCAACGACGTCGACAACGAGACGTTCTCGCTCTCGGACGCGGCACAGGTGCGGACGTTCGCCGAGGAGAAGGGCATCTCCTGGGTGTCGATGTGGTCGACGTTCCGCGACCAGCAGTGCGAGGACGGCTCCGCCACGGATGACGCGTTGACCAATTGCAGTGGCGTCGAACAGAGTTCAGGGGCGTTCGCCGAGGCGTTCTCGGAGTAGGGCCCGCGGCAGGACCCGGAAGGTCCGGTCGTGTGTCGGCTGCCGGTCCGTCGTAGCCGGTCGCGCAGTTCCCCGCGCCCCTGGGGGGCGGCTCGCCGCTCCGTCCCGGGGGAGACGATTCACCGCCTCCGGTACACCAGGCGGCCCTCGATCACCGTGGCCACGCAGGTTCCCGCGCCCCGGGTCGACAGGGCCGCCTCGTCGGGCACGTCGAAGACGGCGAAGCGGGCGGCGGAGCCGCGTTCCCTGGGCGGAGCGAACTCCACCGGCAGGCCGCAGGCGTACGGATCCAGCGAGGGCACCCCGCCGAGGTGCGGCGTCGCGGGCCGGCCCACGACCGCCAGGCCGGAGCGGGCCACGGCGTCCCGCACCGCGCGTCGGCGCAGTTCCCCGCAGGCCACCGCGACCGTGCCGTGGGCCAGCATGCGCTGCACCCCGCGCCGGGCGCTCGCGCCCCAGCGGGCGTCGTCCGGGGCCAGTGCCGTGAGCGCGTCCCCGGTCAGCGGCTCGGCGCCCAGCTCTTCGGCCTCGCGCGGGTCGGGGTGGTAGGCCCCCTCCAGCAACTCCGTGCCGTGCGGGTTGACGAGACCGGGCGTCAGGATGCCGGGCCACTGGCGCACCCGCGCCGACGGATACGCGGCGACGAGCTGCTCCAGCGGACCGGTCTCGGCGATCCGGGCGCCCTCGACGGCGAGGGCCCGGCCCCTGGAGTCGGCGTGAATCGTCAGCAAGGGAGCCCTAGTTGGACTAGTTGGAGGCGAGGAGCTTCAGTTCGGGGTGGGCGGTGCCGCCGGCGATCGCGGTCGACGAGATGTGGGACATGACCCGCTCGTCCACCGGGTCGTTCGCCGGGTCGTCGTGCACGAGGAGGTGCTCGTACGTCGTCGCGCGCTGGGCCGGGACCCGGCCCGCCTTCCGGATCAGGTCGATGATCTCGAGGCGGTTGGAGCGGTGCTTGGCGCCGGCCGAGGAGACGACGTTCTCCTCCAGCATGATCGAGCCGAGGTCGTCCGCGCCGTAGTGCAGGGAGAGTTGGCCGACCTCCTTGCCCGTCGTCAGCCACGAGCCCTGGATGTGCCGGACGTTGTCGAAGAACAGCCGGGCGATCGCGATCATCCGCAGGTACTCGAAGAGCGTCGTCTGGGTGCGGCCCTTCAGATGGTTGTTCTCGGGCTGGTACGTGTACGGGATGAAGGCCCGGAAGCCGCCCGTCCGGTCCTGCACGTCACGGATCATCCGCAGGTGCTCGATACGCTCGGCGTTGGTCTCGCCGGTGCCCATCAGCATGGTGGACGTCGACTCGACGCCCAGCCCGTGCGCGGTCTCCATGATCTCCAGCCAGCGCTCGCCGGACTCCTTGAGCGGGGCGATGGCCTTGCGGGGACGGGCGGGGAGCAGCTCGGCGCCGGCGCCGGCGAAGGAGTCGAGGCCGGCGGCGTGGATACGGGTGATGGCCTCCTCGACGGACACCTTCGAGATCCGCGCCATGTGCTCGACCTCGGACGCTCCCAGCGAGTGGATCACCAGCTGCGGGAACGCCTCCTTGATGGCGGCGAAATGCTGCTCGTAGTACTCCACCCCGAAGTCCGGGTGGTGCCCGCCCTGGAACATGATCTGCGTGCCGCCGAGCTCGACGGTCTCGGCGCACCGGCGCAGGATGTCGTCGAGGTCGCGCGTCCAGCCCTTGGCCTTGTCCTTGGGGGCCGCGTAGAAGGCGCAGAACTTGCACGCCGTGACGCACACGTTGGTGTAGTTGATGTTCCGCTCGATGATGTACGTGGCGATGTGCTCGGTGCCCGCGTACATACGGCGGCGTACGGCGTCGGCGGCGGCGCCGAGCGCGTGCAGGGGGGCGTCGCGGTAGAGGTCGAGGGCCTCTTCCGGGGTGATCCGCCCGCCGTCCGCGGCACGGTCGAGCACGGACTGGAGGTCGGCCTTCTCGGGCACCGGAGCGTCCCTTTCGTCAAGGGTTGTGGGCGGACCGAACCAGCCTACGCCAGCGGTACCGGCAGCCGGACGTCAGGCCGCGTACGCACCGATCAGCAGCCCGGCGAAAGTCCCGGCGAGCATGAACGGCCCGAAGGCGATCGTCGTCTTGCGGCCGGCCCGTCCCACGACGGCCAGGGCGCCGCCGTACAGCGCCCCGAGCAGGAACGCGGCGAACATGCCCAGCATGACCGTCGCCCAGCCGTACCAGCCGAGGACGGCACCCATCGAGAGCGCCAGTTTCACGTCGCCGTAGGCCATGCCGCCGGGGTTGACGAGATGCAGCGCGAGATATCCGGCGCCGAGGGCGAGCGCGCCCAGCAGGGCCGTCGTCCAGTCGCCGGCGTGCTCGGGCAGCAGCGCGGCCGGGCCCAGCAGGACGAGGGCGGCGGCCGCGAGCGGGAGAGTGAGCGGATCGGGCAGTCGGCGCACCCGCAGGTCGACGGCGGCCAGCAGCACCCCGACCGGCGCGAGCAGCAGCCAGACGACGAGCTCGGGCCGGACACCGGTCGCGGCGGCGAGCGCGGCACAGACGACAGCGGTGAGCAGGGGAAGACCGACGGCACCGGGCGCGTAGGAAGCAGCGCAGCGGCCGCACCTCGCTCGTCCGAGCCACCCCCGGATCGGATGGCCGTCCGGGCAGGTCGTCCGCCAGCCGTCGGCCCTCTCCTCCCACGGCACGGAGAACCGGTGGACGGGCCGCGGCAGCAGCGCCCCCGCGATGGCGCCCCAGAGCGCTGCGACGGTGATCAGCGCCAGGTCGTCGGGAGGTGTGGTCATCGGCAGAGATCCTGGGGACCGTGACATGGCCTCATGAAGACCTCGCCGCCCTGCTCCTGCCCTTGCCCTTCTTGCGCAGCCTCCTCATCCGGGCCCGCTCCTCCGCGCGGCGCGCCGCGGTCACCGTGCCGCGCCGGCGGTACCAGAGCCCGCCGAGCAGTGCGGCCGTGGCCGCGTAGGCGAGGAACGCGCTGCCCGTGCCCGGGATGTACGCGCACATCGTCGCGCCCGAGCGGCAGTTGCGGCCGGGCAGGGCGCCGAGGACGTACATCAGCGCGCCGAACGCCACCGTCCAGCAGGCCGCTCCCCCGATCGCGAGCCCGACCCGCGCCGGGCCGACGCGACCGCGGTTCCGGTCCGGGTTCCGGTCCGGGTTCCGGTTCCGTTCCGGGGAGGAGAACCACGCGCCACCGACCCAGCCGGCCACGGACAGCAGCCCGAGCACCGCGCCGGCCGTCCAGCCGCCGCCGGGCAGGTCCACCAGGGCCGGTGCCGTCGCGCGCACGAACCACCTCCACAGGCCCATGGCGAACAGCAGGACGGCGAGGAGGGCCGCGAGAATGAGGACGCCCGCGGCGACACCCCAGCCGGCCCGGGCCCGGGACCGGTTCACTGCTCGACCTTCGACATGCGCGCCACCGGATTGCCCTCCGCCGTGCTGTCCGAGGCGTACGTCAGGTCGTCGCCGGTCGGGGTGAGCCGGATCGTGTGGGGCTCGGGATTGCAGCCGCTGTGGTTGCTCTTGGCCCCGACCGAGGTGGCGACGACGTCCTTGTCGGTCACCTGCTTCAGCGTCAGGACGTCGAGACAGCTGCCGCCGAGCACATCGGTCTGCCGCAGCTCCCCCAACTTGTCGCCCACGTCGGCCTGTTGGACCGTCACCCGGAAGGTGCCCATCGGCAGCGTGCCGCCGAGACCACTGCCCTCGCCCTCCCAGGTGCCGACATAGCGGGCCGGGAGCGCGGTGGGCGCCTGCGAGGCGGCCGGGCCGGAGCTCGAACCGTCCGCCGGCGCCGAGGAGTAGGCGTCGCTGCCGGAGGCGTCGTTGCGGTCGTCGTCGCCCGGCAGCATGCGGAACAGGAACACCGACCCGACGGTGACCGCCGCCATCGCCCCCGCGACCGCCAGCGCGACGGTGCAGCTCAGCCGCCGCCCGCGCCCGCCCTCCCCAGGAGCCGCGGTGGCGGCCACGGTGACGGAGACCTTGCCCGGCCGGTCCGTGCCGACGGCCGCCGGCTCGACGTCCCTCGGCTCGGGGACGCGACGCGACTCGTCGGCCGGGGTGGCGGCACCCCCGCCCATCACCGGTGGCGGCCCGAACTCGCCCAACGACACCGCCGGCTCCCCGAACGACACCGCCGGCTTCCCCGAGGTCACCGCCGGACTGCTGAACCCCACCGGCCCGGACGCGACCGGTTCCACCCCGGCCCCCGTCCCCTCCAGGTTCAGCAGCTGTACCGCGCTCCGCCCCAGCTGCTCCACCAGCGCACCCGGCAGCCACCCGCCCGCCACCAGCCGGGCGGCGCCCTCGGGGGCGAGCCGCCGGGCCACCTCGGCGGGGGCCGGCCGGGCGGTCGGGTCCTTGGACAGACAGGCCTCGACCACCGCCCGGAGTTCGCCCCGCAGCCCGCTCTCCGGCTCGCCCAGCTCGGGCTGCTCGTGGACGACCTTGTAGAGGAGGGCGGCCGAGGAGTCCCCGGGGAACGGGGGCCGCCCGGTCGCCGCGTACGCCAACACCGCGCCGAGGGAGAAGACGTCGGCCGCGCCGGACGCGACCTTGCCGAGGATCTGCTCGGGGGCCATGTAGCCGGGCGAGCCGACCGAGACGCCGGTCGAGGTGAGCGACGCCGTGCCGTCGGTCGCCCGGGCGATGCCGAAGTCGATGAGCAGCGGACCGTCCACCGTCAGCAGGACGTTGGACGGCTTCACGTCCCGGTGCACCAGGCCCAGTTCGTGCACGGTCGCCAGTGCCTCGGCCAGGCCCGCGCCCAGCACCCGTACGGAGTGCTCGGGCAGCGGTCCGCCGCCGGAGGTGACCGCCGCGGCGAGGGACGGGCCGGCCGCGTAGCCCGTGGCGACCCATGGCACCGTCGCCTCCGGATCGGCGTCCAGGACCGGCGAGGTCCACGCGCCGCCGACCCGCCGCGCGGCCTCGACCTCGCGCCGGAAGCGGGCGCGGAACTCCTCGTCGAGCGCGAGGTGCGGGTGCACGATCTTCACGGCGACCGTGCGGCCGCCGGCGCTGCGGCCCAGGTAGACGCGGCCCATCCCGCCGGAGCCGAGGCGGCCGAGCAGCCGGTAGGGACCCACGGTCGTGGGTTCGTCGGCTCCGAGCGGCTGCATTGGACGTCCACCTCTCCCCCGAAAGGCGCCCCCGCGGGGCCCCATTGGACTCGGCAGCAGCGTAGTGCCGTGGCTACGGCCGGAGCAGCTCGACCTTCACGTCCGCCGGGAAGCCCGTCGTCGGGCCGACCCGGCGGGCGAACTCGGTCACGGCCTCCAGCTGGGGCCCGCCGAAGCGGAAGTCGAGGGTGGTGAAGTACTGCTCGAGCACGCGCTCGTCGAACTCCTCCCAGCGGGCCGCCTGCTCGGCGACCTTGCCGACCTCGTCGAGGGAGAGGTTGCGGGACTCGATGAAGGCCTCGTGGACCTGGCGGGTGATGACCGGCTCGCGCTCCAGGTACTCCCGGCGGGCCGCCCACACCGCGAAGACGAACGGCAGGCCGGTCCACTCCTTCCAGAGCGTCCCGAGGTCGTGCACCTCCAGGCCGAACTTCGGTCCGTCCAGCAGGTTGGCCCGCAGCGCCGCGTCTCCGATGAGTACGGCCGCCTCGGCGTCCTGCATCATCAGGCTGAGGTCGGGCGGGCAGGTGTAGTAGTCCGGCCGGACGCCGAAACGGTCCGCCAGCAGCAGCTGGGCGAGGCGCACGGAGGTGCGGGAGGTCGAGCCGAGGGCGACCCGGGCGCCGTCCAGCTCCTCCAACGGGACCTGGGAGACGATGACGCAGGACATCACCGGGCCGTCGCAGCCGACGGCGATGTCGGGGAAGGCGACCAGGTCGTCGGCGTTCTTGAGGAACTCGACGAGGGTGATGGGCCCGATGTCGAGGTCCCCCGACACCAGTCGCTCGCTGAGCTTCTCCGGGGTGTCCTTCGTCAGCTCGAAGTCGAGGAGCGTGCCGGTTCTCGCGAGCCCCCAGTAGAGGGGCAGGCAGTTGAGGAACTGGATGTGGCCGACGCGCGGCCGGGTGCGAGAATTGTCCACATCGCGAGGCTAGACCCCATCGGATACCGTGGGCACTCCACCCCCTCGGTCAACCTCTTCCGGGGATCTTCAAACATCCGGGTGACGTGATCTTGACCTCTATTGCTTTCGGCTGCCTGCATGCTAGGCTCGCCGCAAGTTGCAGTTTGGTTTCCCTTGCAGTACAGAGCCTGCGGAGCATGTAACCGCGGGCTCTCGTCGTTTTCAGACGTATGCAGTTGTGCGGCACTTGCTTTCACGCTTGCAGGGTTCTGGAGCAGGGCAACCCTTTGGGCCCAAGGAGGGCTTATGGCTACCGGAACCGTGAAGTGGTTCAACGCCGAAAAGGGCTTTGGCTTCATCGCCCAAGAAGGCGGCGGCCCCGACGTCTTCGTCCACTACTCCGCGATCAACGCGCAGGGTTTCCGCTCGCTCGAGGAGAACCAGCAGGTCTCCTTCGACGTGACGCAGGGCCCGAAGGGTCCCCAGGCGGAGAACGTCACCCCCGTCTGATCTTCAGAACCCTGAGATCGCAAGTCTGAGAGCAGTACCCAAGGAGCCCTGTGCCGCGGCACGGGGCTCCTGCCTTTGGTCCTGGCGACGGGGGTGGCGTAGAACCGCCCCCGTTGTCAGTGGCCGCTCCTAGGCTCACCGCCCATGACCGACACCACGGACCCCACCTCCGCCACGCCGGACTCCGTCGCCCTCGCCCCGGACTCCGCCTCCGCCTCCGCCACCCCCGGCTTCGTCGCCGCCACACGGACCTTCTACGACGCCATCGCCGAGGACTACGCCGAGCGCTACCGTGACGAGCTGGTGGCCAGGCCGCTGGAGCGGGCCGTGCTCACCGCGTACGCCGAGCTCGTCGGCGCCGGTGGCCGGGTGGCGGACCTCGGGTGCGGGCCCGGCCGGTCGACGGGGTTCCTGGCCTCGCGCGGGCTCGACATCTCCGGACTCGACCTGTCGGAGTCGATGCTGGCGGTCGCGCGGCGCGAGAACCCGAAGATCCGGTTCGAGCAGGGCTCGATGCTGGAGCTGGACTTCGCCGACGAGAGTCTGGCGGGGGTCGTCTCCTTCTACTCCTCCATCCACACCCCTGTGGACGAGCTGCCCGCCCTCTTCGCCGAGTTCCATCGCGTGCTCGTCCCCGGTGGGCATCTCCTTCTCGCCTTCCAGGTCGGCGACGAACCGCGCCACTACGACCGGCCGTGGGGCCACCCGGTAGCCATCGACTTCGAACGCCGCCGCCCCGAACGGATGGCCGAGCTGCTCACGGCGGCCGGTTTCGCGATGCTGTCGCGCACGGTGCGTGAGCGGGACGCAGACCTCGGCGAATCGACCCCGCAGGCCTTCCTGATCGCCCGCAGGCCGACCGCACCGGACGCCTGAGCACCGGGCGCAGCACCGGGCGTGGGGGGGGGCGGGCCCCGCAGCAATGAGCGGAGTTTGGGAAACTGGTGGGTATGGACATCGATCGCAGGAACAACGTCACGGTCACCGGCAACCCGCAGGGGCCCACGGTGGTGCTGGCGCATGGATTCGGCTGTGATCAGAACATGTGGCGACTCACCGTGCCCGCCCTGGCCGAGAAGTACCGGGTGGTGATGTTCGACTACGTGGGGTCGGGCCGCTCGGATCTGTCCGCGTTCTCGGAGGCCCGCTACAGCTCTCTCGACGGTTACGCGCGCGACGTGGTGGAGGTGTGCGAGGCGCTCGACCTGCGCGACGCGGTGTTCGTGGGGCACTCGGTCAGCGCGATGATCGGCGTGCTGGCCGCCGACCTGGCTCCGGAGCGCATCGGCGCGCTGGTGATGGTCGCCCCCTCTCCGCGTTACATCGACGACGAGGACTACCGGGGCGGGTTCACCGCGCCGGACATCGACGAGCTGCTGACCTCACTGGAGTCGAACTATCTGGGCTGGTCGGCGGCGATGGCACCGGTGATCATGGGGAACGCGGAGCGGCCCGAGCTCGGCGAGGAGCTGAAGAACAGTTTCTGCGCCACCGACCCGGACATGGCGCGCGTCTTCGCCCGGACCACGTTCCTGTCGGACTCGCGGGACGACCTGAAGAGCGTGCGGGTGCCGACGCTGGTGCTGGAGTGCACGCAGGACGCCATCGCGCCCCGGGAGGTCGGCGCCTTCGTCCACCGGGCGATCCCCGGCTCGACGCTGATCACTCTCGACGCCACCGGGCACTGCCCGCACCTGTCCGCGCCCGAGGCCACCAACGAGGCGATCACCGGCTTCCTGGCCGGGCTGCGGTGATGTGCCGGACCGGCCGGCAACCCGACCCGGCCGATCCCGACAACGGGAAGACCTCGGACGCGGCGTTCGCCGCGCTGCTGGAGGACAGCGCCGAGGACCTGTACGAGAGCGCGCCGTGCGGATACCTGTCCATGCTGATGGACGGCACCATCGCGAAGATCAACACCACGCTGCTGGGCTGGCTCGGTCTGGAGCGGGAGGCGGTGGTGGGCCGGATGCGGTTCACCGACCTGCTGACCGTGGGCGGCAAGCTGTACCACGAGACCCATTTCGCGCCGCTGCTGCGCATGCAGGGCGAGATCGGCGGCATCGCGCTCGAGATGAAGAAGGCCGACGGCGCCCGAATACCGGTGCTGGTCTCCTCGGTGGTCAAGTACGGCGGTGGCGGCGAGCCGCTGCTGATCCGCACCACCGTCTTCGACGCCCGGGACCGCCGCGCCTACGAGGAGGAGCTCCTGCGCGGCCGGAAGGCGGCCGAGGAGGCGCGCAGACAGGCGGAGGCCGACCGCGCCAGATTGCAGGAGGCCCTCGCGGTGCTCCAGCAGTCGCTGCTGCCCGCCACCCTGCCGCCGGTGCCCGGGGTGGAGACGGCCGCCCACTACTACACGGCCTCCCCCGACCGGCTCGGCGGCGACTTCTACGACGTCTTCCCGGTCGACGGCAAACGCTTCGCGTTCTTCCTCGGCGATGTGTGCGGCAAGGGTCCCCAGGCCGCCGCCGTCACCTCGCTGACCCGCTACACGCTGCGGGCGGCGGCGCTGCACGACTCCGACCCGGTCGCGGCCCTGTCGACCCTCAACAAGGTGCTGCACGAGCGGTACTCCGCCGGCGGTGATCCGCGCTACTGCACCGCCGTCTTCGGGGTTCTCGAACCCGACCCCGCGACCGGGCAGGTCGCCGTCCGCATCGCCTCGGGCGGCCATCCGCCGGTCCTCGTCCTGCGTGCCGACGGCACGGCCGACTTCCTGCCCACCCCGGGCGGTCTCCTGGTCGGCGTTCTGCCCGGCGCGCGCTTCGTCGCCGCCACCACGGTCCTCGCCCCCGGCGACACCCTGCTGCTCTACACCGACGGACTCACCGAGGCCCGTACCGGCGAAAACCGGGACAGCCTGTACGGCGACGAGGCCCTGCGCGCCTTCGCCGCCGAGCACGCCGGCCGGCCCCCGCAGGCCGTCATCGAGGCCCTGACCGGCCTGCTGGACGATTTCGGCGACGGCCTCGACGACGACACCGCCCTGCTCGCGCTCGGCGTCCCCGCCCCCACCCGCTACGCCGACGCCGACCCCGACCACGACCACGACCCGGCAACGAAGAGCACCCGATGAGCCCACTGAAGATCATCACCAGAGACACCGCGACCGGTCCCGTCCTGGAGATCCTCGGCGACCTCGACTATGTCCACGCCGGCCGGCTGCGTGACCTGCTCCCCACGCTCACCCTCCGGCCGGGCCAGCGTCTCGTCCTGGACCTGGCCGGCATGGACTTCTGCGACTCCAGCGGCATCACCGCGCTGATCGCCGCCCACGCCCACGCCCAGGCCGCCCACGCGGACATCGCGCTGGCCGCCGTTCCGGCCAACACCCTGCGCGTCCTGCGCATCGTCGGCCTCGACCAGATCTTCCCCCTCCACCCCGACAGCGAGACCGCCGCCCGAAGCACCCGCCCGAGCCGCTGATCGAGAGGCGGTGGGCCCGGCACAATGGGGCCATGATCGAGGTACCGCAGGCCTTCGCGAGCAGCACCGTCCAGCGGGAGGGGCAGCGCGGGGCGGGCTGGGTCGAGGGACTCCCCGCGCTGGTCGCCGAGTTGCTCGACCGCTGGGGCTGCGTGCCCGACGGTGACGTCGTGCACGGCGGCGTCGGGATCGTCGTACCCGTGCTGCGCCGGCCCGACCGGATCCCCGCCGTCATCAAGGTGTCCTTCCCGCACCCGGGCAACGTCCACGAACCCGACGCCTTCGCCGCCTGGAGCGGACAGGGGGCCGTACGGCTGTACGAGCGGGACGACGCGCGCTTCGCGATGCTGCTGGAGCGGGTAGGGGCATCGTCCCTCGCCGAGGTCGAGGACACCGAGGAGGTCGCCGTCGTCGCCGGGCGGATCAGCCGGCGGCTCGCCGTTCCCGCGCCAAACGGCCTGCCCCGGCTGAGCGACATGGCCGACGGATGGAAGCGGCAACTGCTCCTCGACCAGGCGGAGTTCGCCCAGGCCCTGCCCACCCGTACGGTCGACGTGGCCGTGGACACCGTACGAGAACTCGGGCGCGACCAGCCCGATCTGCTTGTCCACGGGGACCTGCACGCCAGTAACATCCTGCGCGCCGAACGTGAGCCGTGGCTCGCCGTCGATCCCAAGGGGTGGGCCGGGGATCCCGCGTACGACGGCGGCACCCTGCTCAAGCCGCTGATCTTCGGACACGTCGTGCGGCACGGCGAAGGAGACCTGCGCCGGGTCGCCCACCGCATCCTGGACCACTTCGCCGAGGCCGCCGGACTGGATCGCGAACGCACCCGCCGCTGGGCGCAGTTCCACCTCGTCCAGGCCGCGTTCCACGGACGGCACCACGGGTTCCGGGTCGCTCGCGAGGGGCCGCGCCTCGACCTCGTCACCCAGTTCGTGGACCGGCTGGCCGAGGCACTCACCCCGTATCGGCACCCGTCCCACCCCTAGAGTCCCCCGGCGAGGTCGAGGGCCGCGATGTATCCGAAGGTCATCGCGGGCCCGATCGTCGAACCCGCGCCCGCGTAGCTGTGCCCCATGACGGCGGCGCTGGCGTTCCCGGCGGCGTACAGGCCGGGAATCGTCGATCCGTCGGCGCGCAGCACGCGGGCCCGGGCGTCCGTGCGCAGGCCGCCCTTGGTGCCGAGGTCGCCGGGGACGATCCGGAAGGCGTAGTACGGGGGCAGCCACAGGGGCGCGAGGCAGGAGTTGGGGAGGACGGAGGGGTCCGTGTAGTAGTGGTCGTAGGCGCTGTCGCCGCGTTTGAAGTCGGTGTCCTTGCCCTTGAGGGCGAGGGAGTTGAAGCGGTCGACGGTGGAGCGGAGCGCGGCGGCCGGGACGCCGATCGAGGCGGCGAGGGCGTCGAGGCTCCAGGCCTTGCGCGCGGCTCCCGAGGTGTACCAGTCGTCGGGGAGCACGAAGGTCGGGGCGACGTCCTTGAAGAGGTACCGGTTGCGGTAGTTCTGGTCGACGACCAGCCACGCCGGGATGTCGGGGGCGGTGGGGTCCCGGTCGTACATCGTGTGGACCACGTCGCTGTAGGGGCCGGCCTCGTTGACGAAGCGGACACCGGCCTGGTTCACCAACAGGCCGCCGGGAAGGGTGCGTTCGGCGAGGCAGAAGTAGGGCTCGCCGGGGAGCGGGATCGCGGGTCCCCACCAGGCGTCGTCCATCAGCGCCAGCGCCCCGCCCGCGCGTTGACCGGCGCGTATGCCGTCCCCGGTGTTCTCCTTCGCCCCGACGGTCCACTCGGTACCGATCGGCTGCCGCTGGTACTGCGCCCGCATCGCCGCGTTGTGCTCGAACCCGCCCGAGCCGACGACGACACCCCGCCGGGCCCGTACGAGCCCGGGCACGCCGTCGCGCGTGACGACGGCCCCCGTCACCACTCCCCCCTCGACGTACAGGTCGGTGAGCGGGGTGTCCAGCCACACCGGCACCTGGGCGGCGAGCAGACCCGCGCGCAGGCCCGCGGCCAGCGACTGTCCCATGGTGAGCGGCTTCTGCCCGAGCAGGGCGGCCTTGGTCCCGCGCGCCAGACACTCGGTGGCGACGGCGGCCCCCTTGACGCTGACGGCGGACAGCGCCAGCCACTTGTAGTCCGCGCTGAACACGACCATGCCCGCCGGTACGGCCATGTACGGCGGGTTGAGGCGGGCGAGTTCGGCTCCGAGGAGATTGCCGTCCAGCTGGTCGGGCTCGACGGAGCGGCCGCCGGGCAGCCCGCCCGGCAACCCCGGGTAGTAGTCGCTGTACCCCTCCATCCAGCGGAAGCGCAGCGGACTGTTGGCCATGACGAAGGAGAGCATGGCGGGCCCGTGCGCGAGGAAGGCGGCCTGACGGTCGGCGGAGACGTCCGCCCCGACCACGGCGGCCAGATAGGCGGCCGCCTTCGCGGGCGTGTCCGGCACCCCGGCGGACAGGATGACGGAGTTGTTGGGGATCCAGATCCCGGCGCCCGAGCGGGCGGCGGACCCGCCGAACGTCGGTGCCTTCTCGACGACCACACAGCTGAGCCCACGCTTGGCGGCCGTCAGGGCGGCGGTCATCCCGGCCGCGCCGGAGCCGATGACGACGACGTCGTAGGTGCCGAGGAGGGGGAGGTCGGCGGCGGCCGCCTCCCGGCCGACGGCGGCCAGCGCCAGCCCGGCACCGGCTCCGGCGGAGACGCCGAGCACGGCCCTCCGGGAGGGAAGGCCGACATGTCTCACTGGGTCCGCGCTCGTGGTCATGGCCACTCCAGCCAGTTGGGGACGAATGGATGGATTCGGGTGCGGAGCCCGGAATGTCGCGCGACGGTCTTGTGAAGTCAAGGGCTGAGCGGTAGTTCCGCCCAGACCGTCTTGCCGATGTCCCGCTCCGCGACACCCCACGTGCGGGCCAGCACCCACACGAGGATCAGCCCCCGGCCGCCCTCCTCCTCCGGGTCCGTGACGATCCGCAGTTGCCGGTCCCCGCGGGCGTCACTCACCTCGACACGCAGCGTGTCCTCCGGGAGCAGCCGGAGCCGCAGCTCGAAGTCCCGGCCCGGGACGCGTCCGTGCGTGACGGCGTTGGCGGCGAGCTCCGCGACCACCTGCTGCGCGGCGTGGTTGGCGTCGCTGCCGTGCGGATGCCCCCAGGCGGTGAGCTGGTGACCCGTGAGGCGCCGGGCCAGCCGGGCGCCGCGCGGCGTCGCACTGAGGCGCAGGGTCAGTTCACCGAGCGGGGTGTCCCGGGTGGATTCCAGGGTCGATTCCCGGGTGGAGATCTGGGTGGAGATTTCGGAGTTCACCTGACTGAGCGTGGTCGGTTGTCCCTACCCTGACCAGGAGCGGCATGGCGACTCTGTGTAGTTGTACGGATGCGGTGGGGCAGACGTACGGGTCGTCGGCCGTGACCACGGAGGCGGGAGGGTGGTGGCGTACGTGACGGAGGACCGCAGGCCGCAGACACCGGCGGAGGCCGACGGGACGACAGGGCTGTTCACGGCCCTGGGCAAGATGCTGAAACTGCTGCGCGAGCGCAAGGGACTCACGCAGAAGGAGTTCGGGGAGCTGGTCGGGTACGGGCCGGACGCGATCTCCGCGATGGAGCGGGGGGTGCGGACGATTCGGCCCGAGGTGCTGGAGAAGGCGGATGAGCTGCTGGACGCCGGGGGCCTGTTCAAGGAGGCGATTCCCGAGGTCCGGGAGGCGATGAGCCGGGTGCGGACGCGGCATCCGGAGTGGTATCGGAGTTACGCGGCGCTGGAGGCGGAAGCCGTTGAGCTGCACTTCTATGCCAACCAAGGCGTGCCTGGCCTTCTACAGAGTGGGGACTACGCACGGGCGGTGTTCTCCCACCGGCGGCCGCTGCTCGACGAGCAGACCATCGAGAAGCGCATCGCCGACCGACTCTCCCGACAGCAGGTTTTCGACAAGTGGCCCGCCCCTATGTGCAGTTTCGTGCTGGAGGAAGTCGTCCTGGATCGGCCGATCGGAGGCCGGGCAGTGCGTGAGGCACAGTTGAAGCAGCTGCTCCGCATCGGCGTTTTGCGCAATGTGGAAATCCAGGTGATCCCAACCGGCATTGAGGACCACCCCAACATGGGGGGTGCGTTCAACCTTCTGACCCCACAGCGGCACCCGCAGGTGGCGTACACGGAGATCCAGGAATTTCCCCGCCTGATCACCGACCCCGAGGAGGTCCGGAAGATCGTGGACCGCTATGGAATGATCCGGGCCATGGCCTTCTCGCCCAAGGATTCCCGGGCGTTGATCGACAAAAAGCTGGGGGAGTTGTGAGCAGTCAAGACCTCAACTGGTTCAAGTCCAGCTACAGCGACGGTGGGGGCGGCGAGTGCATTGAAGTCGCCTACACCTGGCGCAAGTCGACGTACAGCGACGGCGAAGGCGGCGATTGCGTGGAAGTAGCCGTCTGCCCTCGGACCATCCACGTCCGTGATTCCAAGAACCCCGACGGCCCCCGCCTCTCCCTCGCGACCGGTGCCTGGGCCGAGTTCCTCGCGCACGCAGTGAAGTAGTCGCCTCAGCGCAGCACGGCCCCCAGCAGGTCGGACCCCAGTGCCGTCAGCGCGGGCAGGTCGAGCGTGTAGCGGACGTAGCGACCGTGCCGCCGGGCCGTGAGCAGGCCCGCGCGGCGCAGGACGGCGAGGTGACGGGAGACCTCCGGGGGTGTGAGGTCCCATGCGTACGCCAGCTCGCGGTTGGTCTGCGGGCTGCGGGCCAGGGTGCGCAGCAGCCGTAGCCGTACCGGATGGGCGAGGGCCTCCAGTCGCAGGGTGACCGTCTCCAGCGACACCTGCTCCGGCTCCGGCTCCGCCGAACTCGGCTCGGCCACCGGGTACTGCACCACCGGCCGCCAGCCGGGCGCGTGGACCGCCACCAGGTGCGGGCGGCCGAAGACGCTGGGGATGAAGGTGACCCCGATGCCGTGGGCGGAGGTCGCCTTGTCCTGGAGCTTGTCCACGATGACGCAGTCGCCGTCCGGTGCCAGGGTGACCGCGTCGGAGACCGACGCGATCGCCGCTCCGATGCCCTGGCGCTTGAGCAGGTCGTTCTTGACGCGCAGGTCGGTGGCGAGGCGCACGGCGGCGCCCGCCCAGGCGGCGTCGAAGAACGCCTCGCCGCACTGTTCGAGGGTGTCGCGCACCCGTGCCCGTACGGCGGCCGGGTCGGCGAGCAGCCGTTCCGCGAAGGCCTCCTGGAGCGCGCCGCGAGACTGGGCCAGGTCCAGGGCCCGTTCGCGCGCGGTCGCGTCGGTGAGCGGCGACCGGGTGCCGAAGTGGACGCGGTTGCTGCCGCACGTGGTGACGAGCGCGGCGGTCACATACCTCTCGTCGTCGATCCGGTCGACGTCGTCCAGTTCCTCGGCGAGGGTCGGCCGGGGCCGGGCGGGGATCAGGAAGTCGGCCTGTGAGGAACGCCAGAGGAACTCCGCCTCCCGCAGCCGCTCGGCCAGCTCGGGCCGCAGAGCGGTCCAGACGTCCCCGGCCCAGTCGGCGAGCTGCGGATGGTGCCCGGGTTCGGCCAGCACGTGCAGCATCGCGGTCAGCTCGGCCAGCGGGGAGGCGGCGAACCGCAGTCGCTCGGCCGGCAGTCCGCCGATGTCGATCCTCAACGTCATCCCTCATCATCACCGACCGGCCGGCCGCCGACGGCGTCGGTTGACGGTGTCCGTCAACCGACGTGCCCGGCCCGGCGGTCGAACTCACCGTTGCCGCCATGGCAATCACCAGCACCGCGAAGATCCGGCCCCGCGCCCTCGTCCGGGCCTCCGGGGGACCCCGCTATGCCGTCGCCCTGGCCGTGGACGCGCTCGGCACCGGCCTGCTGCGGCCCTTTCTGCTGCTCTACGGGGTGACGGTGCTGAGGCTGTCCGCGCCGACCACCGGTATCGCCATGACGGTCGGCGTCGTCGTGGGCCTGGTGTGCATGCCCGGGGTGGGCCGATGGCTGGACCGGGGCGCACGCAGCACCGTCGTGGCAGCGTCGATGCTGGTGCGGGTGCTGGGTGTGGCGCTGCTGCTTGCCACCCCGGCGGGGCACGCCTGGCCGTTCGCGACAGCGGCGCTCTTCCTCGGCATCGGCAACCAGGCCTGGCCGGCCGCCCACGCCGCTCTCGTGGCCACGGTCGCCCACGGCCGGGAACGCGACACCGCTCTCGCGGCGGGCCGCGCCCTGCGCAACGCCGGCCTGGGCACGGGCGCGCTCCTCGCCACCGCGTGCCTGGCGGGCGGCACCACCGCGCTGCGGGCGCTGGCAGCCGTCACCGGGCTCGCCTATCTCGCGGCGGCGGCCTTGGCCTGGTCGGTCCACCTGCGCGCGCATCCGGCCGTCGGCCCGGATACCGACCCGGCCGAGGACAGAGCCGCCGGTGCAGCTCCCGCTCCCGCCCCTCGGATGCGCGCGCTGCTGGCCGCCAACGTGGTCTACGTGTTCTGCCTCAACGTGCCGGAGATCGCGCTCCCCCTGATCCTGGTGACCCAGTTGCACGCGTCCCCGGTGTGGTCGGCGGCCATCTTCGTGGCCAACACGGTGCTGGTGGTCACCCTTCAGGTTCCGGTCACGGTCCTGATGTCCCGCTTCTCGCGGCGGAGCGTGCTGGCTCTCGCCGGCGTGGTCCTGACCGCGTCCTACCTGGGCTTCCTCGTGGCCACCTCGCTGGGACACGGGTGGGGTGCCCCGGCCGTCGCCGCGGTGTCCGTGATCTGCACCATCGGCGAGATCATCTATGCCGGCAGCGCCACCGCGCTCGTCACCGTCCTCGCCCCGGCCCACGCCCTGGGACGCACCCTCGCCCGCTTCGAGCTCTCCACGGGCTTCGGCCTCGCCGTCTCCCCGGCGGCCATCACCGCTCTCGCACCCCACGGCCCGGCCGCGCTCTGGGGCGGCCTCGCCGGTGCGACGCTCCTGTCCGCCGTCGCCGTCGCCTCCGAGAAGGATCAGGGAACACAGCCCAAGGACTCCGGAACCGGGCCGAGCGGGTCCTCCGCCAGCACCGCCGGAGCGCTCAGCGACGCCTCGTACGCCGTCCGTTCGAAGACGAACGGCCCGATCGGCAGCTCGCCCCACTCCTCGCGCTCCGGGTAGTGCAAGCCGGACCAGGTGACCGTCGTGGGCGTCACGGCGACGCGGGCCATGAGGGGCCAGCACTGCCAGATGCCACAGGGGCAGCCGAGGAGCGGGGTCCGGCCGGCCGTCCTCAGAAACGGGTTCTCGGTGAAGTCGAGAACGCCCAGCCCGCCGTGCTGACGCCAGATCAGCTCGGCCGACTCCCGCTCCTGGTCCTCGAACTGCCCCGCCAGCTCCGGCCGCCACAGCTCCCGCGTCGCCCAGGCGGTCAGCGCCCGCAGATCGACACCGTCGACGCGGGCACCCCAGACCAGGGCGGCGGGGTGATCGTCCCAGGGACAGTGGAAGAACTCGATGCCGTTCACCATCCGCATACTCCCCGGCCGAGCGGCACCCCGCGAATCCTTTACCGCTGCACAGCAGGTGCCACGGAAATCGGGCGAATCGCTTCCACGGCACCGGTCGCGACGGCACACTGTCAGCACCTTTTGCGGGACGGAACGGGGGGCGGGACCGTGGGCCGTTCGATGTGGCGGACGGGGGCGCTGACCCTGTTGGTGTGCGTACTGCTGGCCGCGGCCTGCCTTGTGGCCTATCGGCTTCTTCCCCACGGTGAGACGCACTCCGATCCGATCGACCTGCGTGCCGTGGACTGGCGAAGCATCGAGATCCCGGGAACGTTGTGCAGATCCCCGAAGGCGATCCGCCTGCATGACGGAACAGCCGTCAACGTGCCGTCGGATTTCGACGGGCCGGAGCCGAACATGCCGCAGGACGTGTCGGCGCACACGGACGACATCTTCTACGGGGACATCACGGGCGACGACCGTGACGAGGCCGCGCTGCCCGTGCTGTGCGGAAATCACGACTCCACCGCGGCAGGACAGAGAGCGATGGGAATTCTCGTCTTCGACGGTGGAGCTCGACAACTCTCCCTCCTCGGCACTTTGACGAGCCGTAAGCCACGGCTCGGTGAGCCGCCGAATCTCCTGAGGGTCGAACGGATGAATCCCGGCGGGATCACGGTCAAGGACAGCTTCTATCTTGCGGAGGACCCCAACTGCTGCCCTTCCGGGCAGGCCACGGAGACCTGGGTCCACCGGAAGGGCCGTCTCGTCGCGCGCTGAATCGGTGCCGCGCATCAGAACAGGTTGAATTCCCTCAGCACGTGCAGAGTGCCCGCGCTGACGGCCACAAAGGCACCGCAGGAACTCAGCGTCGCCGTCAGGATGTTCGCGCCCAGGTACGGCAGGACGATGAAGGCGACCAGGGCGGCGACGAGGGCGCTCAGTGCCGCGATGGCGAGGGCCATGACCCGGACAGCGGGGCTCGGCGTAGGCATGATGTCCGTCCTCAGTAGTCGTTGTGCGGAGTGCTCCACACCGTGCGGCAGGACGCCCGGACACCTCCAGAACAAGATCATGTCAATTGCGGACAGCGGTGTTTACGCAGGCAGACGGGCCGAAGTGGCCGGCATTGCACCGGATATGCGCGAGCGCCTCCCCTGGACCGGCGGTTCCGGGATACTGCTGCACCACGAACAGGGGGCGCGACATGACCGAGCGGACGCCGACATGGCAGGAACTCCTGGACACCGCCGTCGAGAAACCGACGCCGCCGGCGTTCCGCGCGGCACTGAACGGTCTGCGCGCCGACGGGTTCTCGTACGACCGTCTGGTCGACATCGCCGACGAAATCATCAAGGACGGGATCGTCGCGGACAAGAAGTTCCCCGGCTTCGAGGGCATCGAGAACGGCCCGTCCAAGGGCACGTGGCTCAACGCCCTTACGACGAAGGGCCGGAAGGCGGCCGCGCTGCCCGACTGGAAGTACGTGGAGCTCCTGGTCGTGGCGTACTGCAAGCACCACGTCCTGGGCGAGGAGACGCGAGACGACTTGGTCATCCGCTGGGCGGACGGCTACACCGTCTGCGGCGGTCTACCGCGGCCGAAGTACCGGCGCACGACCACGCCCCCGTCCGTGGAGACTCCGGCGGCGCGCCGAAAGCGTGTGCCGTACGCCCTGGGCGCGGCGGCCACGGTTGTGGTGCTGGCGGTGAGCTCGACGTACTTCCTCTGGGATCCGAACCCGGACCCGGAACCGCCCCTGTCCGTGGACGACGTGTCCTTCCTCGGACTGAGCACGGGAGACTACGTCTTTCCGTCCACCATCAAGTTGTCGTCCCCTCAGGTGGAGAAACTGAAGAACGAGGACTACGGGAAAGGCATGACGTTCGACGACTGGTTCACGCAGAACAAAGGAGTACCGGCGCATTTCAGGACGGTCTCGCTCACCGTCAGCGGACGCAGCAAGAAAGAGATCCGCATCACCAACATGGACATCCAGAAACAGGACTGCGCACCGCCGCTCTCGGGCACGCTTTTCCTCAACGGAGGCACCAACGGCGGCGAGACCGAGACGAGGACCCTGTTCTTCAACCTCGACGAGCGTGTTCCTGAGCCCACGCTGGACAACGAACCCTATTTCGCCCGCCACAGCATCACCCTGAAGCACGGGGAGAGCGAGACGATCGTCGCGTTCATCTCTGCCAACGAGCGTTCCTGCGGGTTCACTTTCCGCTTCACCGTGGTCGTTCCGGGACAGAAGCCGGTGAAGCAGGAGGTGAGTGAAAATGGAAAGCCCTTCCAGCTGACCGCGCTCGCCGCGGACTACGAGGGACCGCACCCCTACGCCGGCTATCGGGCCATGTACGTGGGAGGCGTGGCGGCCCCGGTCGGCGCCGGCATCGTCCCGGCCGACCCCTCCACCTACGACGGCGACCCCCAGTCTCTCGCCACTCCTTGACCGGTCCCCTCTCGCGAACCTCCAGGGGACTCGTGCCGCACAGGTGCTCGTCCGGGCGGTTCGGTGGAACGTCCCGCGGGCATGATTGCCGTCCGTTTCGGGGGCAACTGTCAAGAGGGGGTCGTCAGATGGCGTTCGGAAGCAGCATCGTCATGGACCAGCCGGGCCCTCGGCGGCTTGCCGCTCTGGCTGACCTTCGATGTCGCCGTACAGCCGGACGGCCCGGACAGCGACCTGGACACGGACGTTGCTTCCTGGCTCGCGTACACCGGCATAGCCTGCGTCCTTCTCCCCATCTTCGGCCTGGGTTACCTCATCCACGCCCGCAGGTACGACGGCGTCGGCAGTCTCCGCCGCGTCGGTGAGGACGGCACCAGGTTCGTCCGCGCCTCAGGGCACAAGCTGCTGCCGAGCAAGTAGGAACACGCACCCTGCCTAGTGCTGGTACAGCCCCTCCACCTGGTCCGCGAAGTCCGCCAGGACTGCCTCGCGGCGGAGTTTCATCGAGGGGGTGAGGTGGCCGGCGAGCTCCGAGAAGTCGGTCGGGAGGATGGCGAAGCGGCGGATCGACTCGGGGCGGGAGACCAGCTTGTTGGCCTCGTCGATCGCTCGCTGGAGTACGGCGTGCAGGTCCGGGTCGTCCACCAGCAGCTCCACCGGGACCGGGTGCTTGCCGTTCATCTGGCGCCAGTGGGTGAGGCCGTCCGGGTCGAGGGTGAGGAGGACGGAGACGTAGGGGCGGCCGTCGCCGAGGACCATGGCCTGGGAGATCAGGGGGTGGGAGCGCAGCCAGTTCTCCAGGGGCGCGGGGGCCACGCTCTTGCCGCCCGCCGTGATGATCATTTCCTTCTTGCGGCCGGTGATCGTCAGATAGCCCTCGTCGTCCAGTTCGCCGATGTCGCCGGTGGGCAGCCAGCCGTCGGGGGCGGCGGGGACCACTCCCCCGGCCGCCGGGTCCCAGTAGCCCCGCAGGACGTGTTCGCCGGCGATCAGGATCTCGCCGTCCGCCGCTATGCGGATCTTCGTCCCCGGCAGGGGCCAACCGACCGTGCCCAGGCGGGGTTTGAGCGGCGGAGTGACCGTGGACGCGCCGGTCGTCTCCGTCAGGCCGTAGCCCTCGTAGATCTCGATGCCCGCGCCGAGGTAGAAGGCGGAGAGGCGCTGCCCCAGGGGTGAGCCGCCGCAGATGGCGTGGCGGACGCGGCCGCCCATGGCGTTGCGGATGCGGCGGTAGACGAGCGGGTCGTAGATGGTGCGGGCGGCGCGGAGGGTGGCCGCGGGGCCGGATCCGGTGCCGGTCTTCTGTGCCTCGACCGCCTCGCCGTAGCGGCGGGCCACGTTGACCGCCCGGTCGAAGGAGGACAGCTTGCCGCCGGCCTCGGCCTTCGCGCGGGCGGTGTTGAAGATCTTCTCCAGCATGTACGGGATGGCCAGCAGACAGGTGGGTCTGAAGGCCGCCAGGTCCGGGAGGAGTTCGTCGGCCTTCAGACTCGGGGCGTGGCCGAGGCGGACCCGGGCGCGGACGCAGGCGATGGCGACCATGCGGCCGAAGACGTGGGACATGGGGAGGAAGAGGAGGACGGAGAGGTCCTCGCCGCTCGACTTGAAGACCGGGTAGAGGAGCTCGATCGCGTTGTCGACCTCGGCGAAGAAGTTGCCGTGGGTGAGCGCGCAGCCTTTGGGGCGGCCCGTGGTGCCGGAGGTGTAGATGAGGGTGGCGAGGGTGTCGGGGACCAGCATGCCCCGGCGGATCTCGACCTCGGCGTCCGGTACGTGCTCGCCCGCCTCGATCAGCCGGTCCACATGCCCCTTCTCCATCACCCACAGGTGGTGCAGGTCGGGCAGCCGGTCGAGTTCGGGGCCGAGGGCGGCGGCCTGTGCGGTGCTCTCGGTGACCAGGGCGACCGCGCCGGAGTCGTGGAGGATCCAGCGGGTCTGGAAGACGGAGGAGGTCGGGTAGATGGGGACGGTGACCAGGCCGGCCGCCCAGGCCGCGAAGTCGAGCAGCGTCCACTCGTAGGTCGTGCGGGCCATGATGGCGAGCCGGTCGCCGGGCACGAGACCCTCCGCGATCAGCCCTTTGGCCACCGCGTGGACCTGGGCGGCGAAGCGTTCGGCCGTGATGTCCGTCCACTCGCCGTCCTGGCCCTTGCGGCTGAGGACCACCGCCTCGGGGGCGGCGGCCGCGTTGTCGTAGGGCAGATCGGCCAGCGAACCGTACGTCACCGGGCGCGCGAACGCCGGTACGGACGCCTCCCGTACGGCGCCGTCCAGTCGTCGCGTCTCGGGTTCCACCAGGGTGGGGGGAGCGTCGTGGTCGGCGTAGGCCGAGCCGACAGCTGGATACGGCGTGGACACGGGCGGCTCCCTGGGCGTGCAGCGACGAAACTGCTTGCTGCATGACGTACGTGCCTCGCGTACCGAGGCGTTCAACCGGGATGCCCCCTAAGAAAGGGGTTACCGCCAGTTAGGTAGGGGATCGTACGGCGCTGACGTGTGGGGCTTGTGCGTGTTCCGGGATGTTCCGGGGCTGGGGATGTGCAATCTCGGGGGTTATATGAGGAATCTTCACGTTCGTTCCAGAATCGCGGTGACCCCCTGTCCGCCCGCCGCACAGATCGAGATCAACCCCCTTGCGGGACCCTCCCGTTCGGCGAGCAGCTTGGCCAGGGTCGCCACGATGCGGGCGCCGGTCGCCGCGAACGGGTGGCCGGTGGCGAGGGAGGAGCCGGCGACGTTCAGCCGGTCGCGGTCGACCGGCGCCAGCCCCTGCTTCTCCCAGGCCGCGAGCGTCGCCAACACCTGGGAGGCGAAGGCCTCGTGGATCTCGAACAGGTCGAAGTCCTCGATGCCCAGACCGGTCCGCGCCAGCATGCGCGGGACAGCGTACGCGGGCGCCATCAGCAACCCGTCCTCGCCGTTCGCGACATCGCCGCGTACGAAGTCCACGGCCGCCGTCTCGTACGCCGTCAGATAGGCGAGCGGCTCCAGACCCCGCGCCTCGGCCCACTCCTCGGAGGCGAGGAGCACGACCGCCGCGCCGTCCGTCAGCGGCGTCGAATTGCCCGCCGTCATGGTCGGGTCGGGCCCGTCGGTGCCGAACACCGGCTTCAGCGCGGCCAGTTTCTCGACCGTGGAGTCCGGGCGCAGGTTCTGATCGCGGGCCAGGTCGTGGAAGGGGACCACCAGGTCGCCGAAGAAACCGCGTTCATAGGCGGCCGCGAGCCGCTGGTGGCTGGTGGCCGCCAGTTCGTCCTGGGCCTCGCGTTCCACGCCCCAGGCGCGGGCGGTGACCGCCGCGTGCTCGCCCATGGACAGACCGGTGCGCGGTTCGGCGTTGCGCGGGATCTCGGGAATCAGGTGGGAGGGGCGGATCTGCGCGAGGGCCTTGAGGCGGTCACCCGTCGACTTCGCCCGGCGGGCCTCGAGGAGGATCCGGCGCAGACGGTCGTTGACGCCGAGCGGGGCGTCGCTCGCGGTGTCGGCGCCGCCCGCGATCGCGGACTCGGTCTGACCGAGGGCGATCTTGTTGGCGGCGGCGATCACGGCCTGGAGGCCGGTGCCGCAGGCCTGCTGGATGTCGTAGGCGGGGGTGCGGGCGTCGAGCTTCGAGCCGAGGACGGTCTCACGGGCGAGATTGAAGTCGCGGCTGTGCTTGAGCACGGCCCCGGCGACCAACTCGCCCACGACGCCCGGCACATCGAGCGCGTAGCGGTTCACCAGACCGTTCACGGCCGCCGTCAGCATCTCCTGGTTGGAGGCGGTGGCGTAGGGGCCGTCGGAGCGGGCGAAGGGGATGCGGGTGCCGCCGACGATCGCCACGCGGCGGATCCGCGGCAGTTCCGGCCTTGGTTGTGGCGCGCCGCTCTCCGCGACCTTCAGGTGGCTCACTCGCCGGCTCGCCCGTGACGGTTCCGAGGTACTCATCTCGACCTGCTCCTCACCCGTGACCTAGACTTACCCACGGTAACCTTACTTCAGAGTAAGCACCCGGTACGAGGTGTGCGCCGAGCCCGTGGGAGATCATCATGGCCGACCGCTATCTGAGCTTCACCGCCACGGCCCCCGGCCGGTTCCTCACGTCGAGGCTCGGGCTCCCGCAACCGGCCGCGCTCAGCCGCTGGACGGCCGAACGTCCCTCTCTGGACGGCCACTTGCTGCACCTCACGGCCGGCGGGCCGTCCGGGCTCGACCTCGCGCCGGTCCTGGCCCGCACCGGGCTGCCCACGACCACCGAACCGGCCACCGGATCCACGGGCTCCACCAGCGGATCCACCGCCCCCGCCGCCGTCGTCCTGGACGCGACCGGCGTCCGGGACGTCGACGCGCTCGCCGAGGTGCACGCGGCCCTGCACCCGGTCGTACGGTCGGTCGCGGCGAGCGGGCGGGTCGTCGTGCTGGGCGCGCCCCTCGACCCCCGGGACCACCACCAGGCGGCCGTACAGCAGGCCCTGGAGGGCTTCGTACGGTCCCTGGGCAAGGAGATCGGGCGGGGCAGGACGGTGAACCTCGTCCGGCTGACCGACGCGTCCGCCGCCGAATCCACCCTGCGCTTCCTGCTCTCCCCCAAGTCGGCGTACGTCAGCGGCCAGGTGATCGGGGTGGGGGCCGAGGGGCCCGACGGCACCCTGGACTGGGATCTCCCCCTCGCCGGCCGTACCGCGCTCGTCACCGGCGCCGCCCGCGGCATCGGCGAGGCCGTCGCGGAGACACTGGCCCGGGACGGCGCCCATGTCGTCGTCCTGGACGTGCCGCAGGCCGAGGAGGACGCCCGCCGGGTCGCCGCGCGGCTGGGCGGCAGCGCCCTCACGCTCGACATCACGGCCGCCGACGCGGGCGGGCGGATCGCCGCCGAGCTGCCCGACGGGCTGGACGTGCTGATCCACAACGCGGGGATCACACGGGACCGGCGGCTGGTCAACATGCCTGCCGAGCGCTGGAGTTCGGTGCTCGACGTCAATCTGGCGAGCGTGCTGCGCACCACGGACGCGCTGCTCGCCAAGGGCGCCCTGCGGACGGGCGGGCGGATCGTGGCCACCGCCTCCATCGCCGGGCTCGCGGGCAACGCGGGCCAGACGAACTACGGCGCGAGCAAGGCGGGCGTCGCCGGTCTGGTCCGGTCCCTCGCGCCACGCGCGCTCGCCGAGCACGGGGTCACGGTGAACGCGGTGGCGCCGGGCTTCATCGAGACGAAGATGACGGCCGCGGTGCCGTTGTTCATCCGCGAGGCGGGCCGCCGGATGAACTCCCTCGCGCAGGGGGGCCTGCCCGTCGACGTGGCCGAGACGACCGCCTGGCTCGCCCACCCGGCGTCCGGCGCGGTCAACGGGCAGGTCGTGCGCGTGTGCGGCCAGAGTCTGCTGGGGGCGTAGTGACCGGCGTGGTGACCTTCCTGGCCGGGCCTCCGTCGCTCGGTCCGCTGCTCGCCCTCGGCGCGCTGCGCTCGCCGTTCAAGCGGCCCCGGCCGGGCGTCGCGTACTCCGGCACCGGCGACCGGCTCGTCCTGCCCGAGCTGCGGGTGGACCTGGCCCGGCTGGCCGCCTACGAGCGGGTGTGCGGCTTCCCGACCGGCGAGGACTCCCTGCCGCTCACCTATCCCCACGTCCTGGGCTTCCCGCTGGCCATGCGGGTCATGAGCGGCCGTGACTTCCCGCTGCCGCTGCTCGGCCTCGTCCACACGTCTATCGAGATCACCCGCCACACCACCCTCGCGGCCACCGGCAGCTACGAACTCACCGTGCACGTCGAGCGGTTGGCCCCGCACCGGCGCGGGACCGAGGCGGTCGTCGTCACGGAGCTGCGGGGCGGCGGCGCGCTCGTGTGGGAGTCGACGAGCACGTATCTGGCCCGACACCGCACCGAGACCACCCCCGCTCCGCACGAACCGGAGCCCGGCCCGCTTCCCGTGCTCGAACCGGGGCCCGGCCCGCTCCCCGTGCTCGACGAGTGGCGGCTCGCCGCCGATGTCGGACGGCGCTACGGTGCCGCGTCGGGCGACCGCAACCCCATCCACCTCCACCCGCTCACCGCCCGCCTCTTCGGCTTCCCCCGGGCCATCGCGCACGGCATGTGGACCGTGGCCCGCTGCCTCGCGGCGCACGGCACCCCCCAGGCCGTTCGGGTGCGCGCGGAGTTCCGGGCGCCGGTCCTGCTGCCGGGAACGGTGGCCTTCGCGGCGGACGGCGAGCGGTTCGAGCTGCGCGGGACGGGAGAGACGGAACGGGTGCAAGTGAGCGGGCGGGTCGACACGCTCACTTCGTGACCGGCCCGGCACCCGCACGGGGCGCGCCTCAGGCCTCCGGCGGAGTCCAGGGGCGGCTCTCCATGAGGTTGCCCAGGCCTGCCCAGGCGAAGTTCATCAGGGTGGCCGCCGCCTGCCGGGCCGTGGTGCCGTCGGCGGTGTTGGCCCAGGCGGCGAGGGACTCGGCGGCGCCGACCAGCGCCTCGGCGAGTCCGGCGACCTCTCGTTCGGGCAGGTCGGGGTCCCGGTGGGCTTCCCGGGCCGCGACCACGATCAGCTGCGTGACGAACGCGACGATCTCCTCGCGCATCGCCGTGACCTCGGCGGCGAAGGGCTCGCCGTGCGTGCGGGCCTGGAGATGCAGGACGGACCAGGCGTGCGGATGCTCGGCGGTGTGCGCGAAGAACGCCCGCAGACCGTCCCAGAGTTGGCGGTCGGCGGGCAGGTCGGTACGGACGCCGGTGCGCACCGCCTCGACGAGCGCCGTGGCCTCGCGCCGGATGCATGCGGTGAAGAGGTCTTCCTTGGAGTTCAGATACAGGTACACCAACGGCTTGGACACGCCCGCGAGTTCGGCGATCTCGTCCATCGACGCGGCCATGTACCCCCGGCGGCCGAAGGTCTCCACGGCGGCGTCCAGCATCTGCTGCTCACGGACCGCACGCGGCATCCGCTTGGTCTTCACGGTCCCCATGAGCACAGCGTAGTTGGGCCCGCTCGGGTCCCGGCCCGGCCCGCCCCGCCGCGTGACGCGGCTACGAGGTCTGCGTCTGGCCCTGGGTGCGCGTCGCCTCGTCGATCGTGGCGTCCTCCTGGGACTTGTTGGCCTCCAGGTTGGCCTTCATCCGGTCCACCCGCTCCACGACGTGCACCGAGGCGCGGTCGCGCTCCTTGCGCAGCACCACGAAGCTGATCGGCGCGGAGATCACCAGCGAGAGCAGCAGGACCCACATGATGTTGGAGTCGCCGAGACCGCGGGGGACGACGCCCGAGTAGACGAGACCCCAGACGACCACGAGGCAGCCGGCGAAGACACCGAGGCGCATCAGTGTGTAGCGGAGCATGTCAATCCACTCTTCCGAATCCAAAAGGGGCCGTCATCCAGTGAAGCACGCCGGGGTCCCGATCTTGCATCGGGGTGCGAGCGCTCGGAGCGGCGGTCACGCCAGTGGCAGCAGCATGATGATGTCGTCCCGGTCGTCGTCCGGCGCGACCCTGATGGCCCCGGGTATCCGGCCGACCTCCTTGTAGCCGCAGGAGCCGTAGAAGTGCTCCAGGCCGAGTCCGCCGCGGCAGGTGAGCCGGATCGCGTCGATGCCGTCGAAGGCGCGGGCCTCCTCGGCGGCGGCCGCCAGCAGGTCGCGGCCGTAGCCCTTGCCCTGGTGCCGGGGGTGCACCATCACCGTGTAGAGCATCACCCAGTGGGTCTGGAGCCGGTGGGTGTTGAAGCTGAAGAACGCCGTCGCGGCCACCTCGCCGGCCGCGTCGTGTCCGACGAGCAGCCGGGTGCGGCCCTCGGCCATCTGGACGAGGTGGCGGACCAGTTCCGGCCGGACCGTCTCGCGCTCCACCGGTGCCACGAAGCCGACGGCTCCGCCCGCGTTGGAGACGTCCGTCCACAGGTCGAGGATGCCGTCACGCAGGGCGGGGGTGACGGCGGGGTCGAGAGTGAAGGTAAGGGACACACCAGGATCGTAATCCTTACGGCGTGCTGCGTGCCGCCGCTTTCGGATCCTGGACAGGCCCCCGGCGGACGCCCTCGCGCCCGCCGGAACGCCCACCCGCGCTCACCCCCGTAAGCGCACCTGAACTCACACCCGCATCGGCTGCGGCGACTCGCGGAGCGCCGGGTCGGGGCCGTCGTACTCGCGGATGATCTCGTACCGCGTGTTGCGCTCCATCGGGCGGAAGCCGGCGTCCCGGATGAGGTCCAGCAGGTCGTCGCGGGTCAGCTTGTTCGGGGTGCCGTAGTTGTCGGCGTCGTGCGTGATCTTGTACTCGACGACCGAGCCGTCCATGTCGTCGGCGCCGTGCTGGAGCGCGAGCTGCGCGGTCTGGACGCCGTGCATGACCCAGAAGACCTTGACGTGCGGGACGTTGTCGAAGAGCAGCCGGGAGACCGCGAAGGTCTTGAGGGCCTCCGCGCCGGTCGCCATCTGGGTGCGGGCCTGGAGCCGGTTGCGGACCTTGCCGTCCTGCATGTCCACGAAGTCGTGCTGGTAGCGCAGCGGGATGAAGACCTGGAAGCCGTCCGTCTCGTCCTGGAGCTCACGCAGGCGCAGGACGTGGTCGACGCGGTGGCGGGGCTCCTCGATGTGGCCGTACAGCATGGTGCACGGGGTCTTGAGCCCCTTCTCGTGCGCCAGCCGGTGGATGCGCGACCAGTCCTCCCAGTGGGTGCGGTGGTCGACGATGTGCTGCCGGACCTCCCAGTCGAAGATCTCGGCGCCGCCGCCGGTCAGCGACTCCAGACCGGCGTCGATCAGCTCGTCGAGGATCTCGGAGGCGGACAGCCCGCTGATCGTCTCGAAGTGGTGGATCTCCGTGGCCGTGAACGCCTTCAGGGAGACGTTCGGGAGCGCGGCCTTCAGCTCGCGCAGCGAGCGCGGGTAGTAGCGCCACGGCAGGTTCGGGTGCAGGCCGTTGACGATGTGCAGCTCGGTGAGGTTCTCGCCCTCCATCGCCTTGGCGAGCTTCACCGCCTCCTCGATGCGCATCGTGTACGCGTCCTTCTCGCCCGGCTTGCGCTGGAAGGAGCAGTAGGCGCAGGAGGCCGTGCACACGTTCGTCATGTTGAGGTGACGGTTGACGTTGAAGTGCACGACGTCGCCGTTCTTGCGGGTCCGCACCTCGTGCGCCAGTCCGCCCAGCCACGCCAGGTCGTCCGACTCGTACAGCGCGATGCCGTCCTCTCGGGTCAGCCGCTCACCGGCCCTGACCTTCTGCTCCAGCTCGCGCTTGAGTCCGACATCCATGCCCACACCTCTCTACGACTTTCTGCGACTTCCGCGACTTCCTGCGATGACGCCACCGACGACCAACCGTACGGCTAGACCTCCTCCGGAAGCTCCCCGACCCGGTTCTCCCACTTGGTGGAGAGCACGATGGTGGTACGGGTCCGGGACACGCCCTTGGTCCCGCTGAGCCGCCGGATGATCCGCTCAAGACCGTCCACGTCGTTCGCCCGCACCTTGAGCATGAACGAGTCGTCGCCGGCGATGAACCAGCAGTCCTCGATCTCGCTGAGGTCCTTCATCCGGTTCGCCACGTCCTCGTGGTCGGCGGCGTCGGAGAGGGAGATGCCGATGAGGGCGGTGACGCCGAGACCGAGCTGGGCGGCGTTCACCGTGGCGCGGTAGCCGGTGATGACACCGGCCGCCTCCAGCCGGTTGATGCGGTCGGTGACGCTGGGTCCCGACAGACCGACGAGGCGTCCCAGCTCCGCGTAGGAGGCCCGGCCGTTCTCCCTCAGGGCCTGGATGAGCTGCCTGTCCACCGCGTCCATGCGATCTAAGCCTTCCGGTGAGGAGAGATGAAGTGGTGTGGGGGGAGTGCCTGAAGTGGGTGTTCCTGAAGCGGTGGTGCGTGCCGTGCTTGCCGCCCACCGCCGTCCGACGCTCAGGCGGGAGGACGGGAGCCGCCGCCGATCTCGCCCTTCCAGCGGCGGTACAGCCCGTGCTCGACGCCCGCCGCGTCGAGGACCCGCCCGGCGACGAAATCCACCAGGTCCTGGATGTGGGTGGCGCCCGCGTAGAAGGCCGGGGAGGCCGGCACGACGCTCGCGCCCGCCTCGTCCAGGGCGACCAGATGACGCAGGGTCTGCCCGTTCAGCGGGGTCTCCCGTACGGCCACGACCAGCGGACGCCGCTCCTTGAGCGTCACGCTCGCCGCCCGCTGGAGCAGGTCCTTGGAGAGCCCGAGGGCGACCCCGGCCACACAGGCGGTGGAGGCGGGCACGATCAGCATGCCCTTCGTGGCGTACGACCCGGAGGACGGCCCGGCGGCCAGGTCCCCGGCCGCCCAGTACCGCACCCGGTCGCCGTCACCCTCGCCTCCGAGGTCCACGTCGAAGGTGCCCGGCTTCCCGTCGGCCCCTCGCGCAAGCCATTCCCGCAGGTCGTCGCGCCAGTGCGCGTCCCGGAAGGAGATCCCCGTCTCGTCGAGCAGGGTGAGCCGCGAGGCCCGGCTGACCACCAGGTCGACGCTCTCGCCCGCGGCGAGCAGCGCGCGCAGCACAGCGGCGGCATAGGGCGTACCGGACGCCCCGGACACCCCCACGATCCAAGGCACGCGCTGCGTTTCTCCTGCGTTCACACCTTGAGCGTACCGGTGGGCGGAGAGGTCTTCAGGACCGGTCGGCCCTGGAGCCCGCGTGCCCCCTTCGCTCCCTCCACGCACCCGTTCACCCGGACGGACTACACGGACCGGACAGGCCCCTAGACCGTGAGCCCCCGCACCAGCAGGTCGATCAGCGCGCACCCGAACAGGCTGATGCCGATGAACCCGTTCGTCGAGAAGAACGCCCTGTTCAGGCGGGTCAGGTCATGGGGCCGCACGATCGTGTGCTCGTAGCCGAAGGCAGCCGCGACGATCACCAGGCCGAACCAGAAGAAGGCGCCGGCGTCCGTGGCCAGGGCGTACCAGACGAACAGGGCCGTCGTGATCGCGTGACAGACCCGCGCACCCCGGATTGCCGCCGGAATGCCGAAGCGGGCCGGGACCGACATGACGCCGACCTCGCGGTCCGTCTCAACGTCCTGGCAGGCGTAGATCAGGTCGAAGCCGCCGATCCAGATGCCCACCGCCAGGCCCAGGATCACCGCGTCCCAGGACCACTCGCCGGTGATCGCCAGCCAGCCGCCGATCGGGCCCATCGCCTGCGCCAGGCCGAGGATGGCCTGCGGGAAGTTCGTGAAGCGTTTGCCGTACGGGTACACCACCATCGGGATCACCGCGATGGGGGCCAGGGCCAGGCAGAGCGGGTTCAGCAGCGCCGCCGCGCCCAGGAAGATCACCAGGGCGATCAGGGCGCCGGTCCAGGCGTGCCGCACCGACATCGCGCCCGTCACCAGCTCGCGGTGCGCCGTGCGGGGGTTACGGGCGTCGATCTCGCGGTCGATGATCCGGTTGACCGCCATGGCGAAGGTGCGCAGGCCCACCATGCAGACGGTGACCAGCAGCAGCCTGCCCCAGTGGATGTTCTCGTCGGTCTGGAACATCGCCGTCAGCGCGGCGATGTAGGCGAAGGGCAGCGCGAAGACCGAGTGCTCGATCATCACCAGCCGCAGGAAGGCCTTGGTGCGTCCTGGCTGCGGAAGCGCTGCGGAAGCGGAACTCACAGGCCGTACTCCTTCCAGCGGCGGTCGACCTTCGCCGCCGTATCCGGGTCGGACAGCACCATCTCCGGCCAGCCGCCGTCCCGCGTGTACCCCTCCTCGGGCCACTTCCGCGTCGCGTCGATGCCCGCCTTGCCGCCCCAGAACTGCTGGTAGGAGGCATGGTCGAGATGGTCGACCGGGCCTTCGACGACGGACAGGTCACGGGCGTAGTCGGTGTTGCCGAGGGCCCGCCACGCGACCTCGTGCAGATCGTGGACGTCGCAGTCCGCGTCGACGACCACGATCAGCTTGGTCAGGGACATCATGTGGGCGCCCCAGACCGCGTGCATGACCTTCTGCGCGTGCTTGGGGTACTTCTTGTCGATCGAGACGATCGCGCAGTTGTGGAAGCCGCCGGCCTCGGGCAGGTGGTAGTCCACGATGTCCGGGACGATGATCTTCAGCAGCGGGAGGAAGAAGCGTTCCGTGGCGCGGCCCAGCGGGCCGTCCTCCGTCGGCGGCCGGCCGACCACGATCGACTGGAGCAGCGGACGCTTGCGCATCGTCACGCAGTCGATCTTCAGGGCGGGGAACGGCTCCTGCGGGGTGTAGAAGCCGGTGTGGTCGCCGAAGGGGCCCTCCGGCAGCATCTCGCCCGGCTCCAGCCAGCCCTCGATCACGACCTCCGCCTGCGCCGGCACCTGGAGCGGCACCGTCTTGCAGTCGACCATCTCGATCCGCTTGCCCGCGATGAAGCCGGCGAAGAGGTACTCGTCGATGTCTCCGGGGAGCGGGGCGGTGGAGGCGTACGTCACGGCGGGCGGGCAGCCGAAGGCGATCGCGACGGGGAGCTTCTCGCCCTTGCGGGCCGCGACCTGGTAGTGGTTGCGGCTGTCCTTGTGGATCTGCCAGTGCATGCCGATCGTGCGCTTGTCGTGGCGCTGGAGGCGGTACAGGCCGAGGTTGCGGATCCCGCTCTCCGGGTCCTTGGTGTGCGTCAGGCCCAGGTTGAAGAAGGAGCCGCCGTCCTGCGGCCAGGTGAAGAGGGCCGGGAGGGCGTCGAGGTCGACGTCGTCGCCGTGCAGGACCACCTCCTGGACGGGCGCGTCCTGGGGCTTCACCTTCTTCGGCGGGACGTGCGTCATCGCGCCGAGCTTGCCGAACGCCTCGCGGACCCCGACGAAGCCGTGCGGCAGCTCGGGCCGCAGCAGGCCGCCGATCTTCTCGCTGATCTCGGCGTACGACTTGAGGCCGAGGGCCTTCAGGAGCCGCCGGTCGGTGCCGAACACGTTCATCGCGAGGGGCATGCTCGACCCCTTCACGTTCTCGAAGAGCAGCGCGGGGCCACCGGACTTCTGGACCCGGTCGACGATCTCCCCGACCTCCAGATACGGATCGACCTCAGCCTTGACGCGCTTGAGGTCGCCTTCGCGTTCCAGTGCCCTGAGCAGGGAACGAAGATCGTCGTAAGCCATGCGTCCCAGTATCGCCGAGGCCCGTCCGGCGCCGACGCGCGCCCCGCACTACGCCCCCGCACCGCGGCGCACCACGCCCACGCACCAGCCGCCCGCCCGTGAGGGAACGATTTCCGCCACCCGCTACCCTGGCCCGATCACCGGGGCCGTCCCGCGCCCCGTCGCCGTCTCCTGGGGGAACCCGCCACCATGCTCAGGTATCTGCCGTTCCTGCTGGTACTGGCGCTGTGGATCTACGCCTTCATCGACTGCCTCAACACCCCCGAGGAGGAGGTGCGGGGGCTGCCGAAGGTGGTCTGGGTCATCATCATCCTGCTCTTCGGCGAGGTGCTCGTCGGTCCGGTCGCCTGGCTGGTGGCAGGCAAGGCGCGGCGCGCGCCCGTGGGCGGCGGTGGCACTGCGGCCGAGTCGCCCCGCGCCCGACGCGCCGAGTGGGTCGCGCCGGACGACAACCCCGAGTTCCTCAAGTCCCTGAAAGAGAACCAGGAAGAGGACAAGAAGGACGACGAAGCTCTCCTCAAGGACTGGGAGGCCGACCTGCGCCGCCGCGAGGAGGAGCTGAAGCGCCGCGAGTCCGGTGAGGACCCCCAGCCTCCGCAGACCTGAGACACGCCGACGGCGCCCTGCGGTCTCGGTGAGACGCGGGCGCCGAGGGCGCGGACGCGGGGCCCCGCCGGAACGGGCGACCCCGGGTCGGGGACGGATCCTAGGCCGCGTCGTGTTCGGCGGACCTGGGCGAGCACTTGGGAGCGGTCTGCCAGTAGCAGCCGACCTGGACGAGCCCGTACCGGTAGTCCGAGCCGGTGCCGGCGATGGACCGGGCGTCCCGGCCGAGCGTGCGCAGGATGTCGCGGGCGTTCCCCTGGCAGTGGCCGGAGGTCAGGCACAGCGCGGCGGAGCCGGTGACGAACGGCGCGGCCATGCTCGTACCGGAGAGGAGGCCGTGGTCCTCGCCCAGGGCCGTGCCGCGGGTGGGGAGAGTGGAGAGGATGTCGGTGCCCGGGGCCGCGATGTCCACCCACGACGCCCCGTAGTTGGAGAAGGGGGCCCGCTGGTCGAACACGGTGGTGGCGGCGACGCTGATCGCCTCCGGGTAGGCCGCCGGATAGTTCAGCGCGGTCGTACCGGCGTTGCCCGCGGAGGCCACCACGGCGACGCCCGCCTGCGTGGCCAGCCGGACGGCCTGGTGCACCAGCGGGCTGTCCACCGAGGTTCCCAGACTCAGGTTGGCGACCCGGATGTTCTTCGCCTTCGCGTTCTGGGCCACCCAGTTCAGGCCCGCGATGAGGTCGGAGAAGAGCCCTGAGCCGCTGTCGCCCAGGACCTTGACGTTCCACAGCCGGCTGCCGGGGGCGGTGCCCTCCCCGCCGATGCCGTTGTTGAGCGCCTGGACGATGCCCGCGACATGCGTCCCGTGGCCGTGGAAGTCGTCCGCGCCGGCAGAGGTGCTGAAGTTGGCGTTCCCGGCGACCCGCAGGTCCGGGTGGCCGGCGTCCACACCGGTGTCCAGCACCGCCACCCCGACCCGGGCGGCCGCGGGCACCCGGAATCCGTGGTCGGAGCCCGCCACGGCGCCGATCCGGAACAGGCCCCACTGCCCGGCGAGCAGCGGGTCGCCCTTGTACGCGACCCCGCCCCCGTCCGGCTTGTCCGTCCGCTGCCGTGGCGCCTGCACCGACGAACCGGCGACCGGCTCGGGCAGGGACACCAGCTGGTCGGGTTCGACCGAGGCGACCTGCGGGTCGGCGCGAATGGCCTCGATCTGGTCCGCGGTCGCCTCCAGGGCGTAACCCTTGAGGGCCGCCCCGTCCACGGTGGCGTCGAACACATGGCGCAGCCGGCTCCCGCCGTCCGACGCCTGTCCCTGCGTCTGTTCCTCGGCGACCTTGCCCGGATCGGTGACCGTGTCCTTCAGCTGCACGATCCACCGCTCCGCCGGAGCGGGCTCGGCGGCCTGCGCGGAGCCGGGCACGACCGCGGCGGCCGTGAGGGCCGACAGCACGGCACACGAGACCAAACCGCTACGGAGCGGAATCTTTCCGAGTCTTCCCACCAAATCCTCCACACCCTGCGCACCGAAGATCGACAAGGTAGGACAATAGGAGCGGGCAAATGTTCCCTATCGGTGACTCACTCGGAAACGTCCGGACCGATCATGAAATCACCTGATCGGCCGAGCGGGCTCAGCGTGCGCACGAGCCGAGGCCGACCGGGCAGCGGCGCGTCGGCCCGACTGCCGCTGCCACTGGTCGAGTCCCTGGTGCTGGGTCCGGTCGACGGGGTCGCCCGCCGGTGGCTTTCCGGCGCCGCCCTCCACGGCTACCTCGCCCGTGTCACCGCAGCCGGGACGACGACAGGATCGACAGCAGGTGGGCCGGGACCATCACCCAGGTGATCGCGGCGATGGCCGCCAGCGCCCAGCGAGTGGGCTCGACACCGCCGGTCGCCGCGTCCAGGGCGGCCACGGCCAGCAGGACCAGGGAGGCCTCGATGCCGTTGGTGACCCGGTGGATCTTGAAGGCGGCGGCGAGGCGGCGCAGCGAGGCGACGCCCTGGGAGCGGGGCGCGGTGGCCTCGTCGTCGGCGACCGCGAGGCCACGCCGGGCCCGGGCCACGTCCACCAGGTCGGTCGATGCCTTCAGCAGCACCACACCGAGCGCGGTCGCCAGACCCAGCGACACCCAGCCGTTGAAGCCCGCCCAGCCGCCGAGGCCGGACTCGGCGGCCCGGAAGCCGAACCCGATCATGAGCGCCGCGTCGGCCAGATAGGCGCCGAGCCGGTCGACGTAGATGCCGGTCGCGCTGTTCTGTCCCTTCCAGCGGGCGACCTCGCCGTCCACGCAGTCGAAGAGCAGGAACAACTGCATCAGGAGCGCGGCGAGCACGGCCCCCGTGAGACCGGGGACGAGCAGCGCGGCGCCGGACAGCACCCCGCACACCACCATCGTCCAGGTCAGCTGGTCCGGGGTGACCCGGGTGCGCACCAGCTGGCGGGTGAACCGCAGCGAGACGCGGCGCATGTAGAGGCGTCCCGCCCAGTGCTCGCCGTTGCGGCTGGCGAGCTTGGCCTGCGGCTGGCAGACCTCCCGCAGCTCCTCCAGAACAGGAGCAGCAACCATGAACTTTCCTTCCGCCCGGGGCTCAACTGCCGCGCCTGCGGCGGTGATCGGCACAGGTTACTTGACCCGCTCCCGGCCGTTCGCCGGGGGCGTTTCGGCATGGTTGGTGCGGTGTCAGGACCCGCTCGACGGCCCGAGCCAGGTCATCTCGCGCCGGCCTCACCACACGATCGCGTGAGCGCCCGCGTCAGCGCGGATCCCTCCGGGAACTGATCGTGGTGAAGGCACGCACCTCGTCGAGGAGGACCCCATGGACCCCATGGACCGGGTGGACCGGGTGGACCGGGTTGATCAGGTGGATCAGGCGACGGCACGGTCGTGGCTCGCCACCGCCGTCGAAGAGGCGCGGGCCGGTCTCGCCGAGGGCGGCATCCCGATCGGCGCCGCGCTCTACGGCCCGGACGGCACCCTGCTGGGCCGCGGCCACAACCGGCGCGTCCAGGACGACGACCCCTCGACGCACGCGGAGACGGCCGCCTTCCGCGCGGCGGGACGTCAGCGCTCGTACCGCGGCACGACGATGGTGACCACGCTGTCCCCGTGCTGGTACTGCTCCGGCCTGGTCCGCCAGTTCGGCATCTCCCGGGTGCTCGTCGGCGAGGCGAACACCTTCCACGGCGGCCACGACTGGCTGGCGGAGCACGGCGTCGAGATCGTGCTCCTCGACGACTCCGAGTGCATCGCCCTGATGCGCGACTTCATCGCGAAGAACCCGGCTCTCTGGAACGAGGACATCGGTGAGTGACCCCGCTGCCGCCCACACCCCCCGCACTCCCCACACCTCCCGCACCTCCCGCATCCCGACCGTCGACCTCGGGCCCTGGCTCTCCGGCGACGCCGACGCCCGCGCCGCGATCGCCCGTACCGTCGACGACGCCCTGCGGACCGCCGGGTTCCTGCTGGTCACCGGGCACGGGGTCGACCCCGCCCTGCGCGACCGCATCCGGGCGGCCGCCCGGGCGTTCTTCGTGCTGCCCGCCGACGTCAAGCAGGCCTACGGCGCGAAGGTCGGCGGGCGCGGCTGGCTGGGGCCGGGCGCGGAGGCCAACGGGTACTCGGAGGGGACCGAGACCCCGCCGGACCTGAAGGAGTCCCTGACCTTCGCCACGCACGAGCCCTTCGACGACCCGGTGGTCAACGCGGAGTGGTACGCGCCGAACGTGTGGCCCGCGGAGGTGCCGGAGCTCCAGGCGCTGTGCGAGGAGTACCTGACCCGGATGGGTGAACTGGAGAAGCAGCTGCTCTCTCTGCTCGGGGAGGCCCTCGGCCTCGAACCGGACTTCTTCTCCCGGCACATGGATCACCCGACCTACGGCTTCAACATCAACTGGTATCCGGGGACGGAGGTCGTCGGAGAACCGCAGCCGGGCCAGTTCCGGATCGGCCCGCACACCGACTTCGGCACCGTCACGATCCTCGACCGGCAGGCCGGCAAGGGCGGGCTCCAGGTCTGGACGGACGAGGGCGGCTGGGAGGACGCGCCCTTCGACCCGGCCGCCTTCACCATCAACATCGGTGACCTGATGGCCCGCTGGACCGGTGACCGATGGCGCTCGGGCAGGCACCGCGTGCTGCCGCCCCCGGCCGACGCGCCGACCGAGGAGCTGATGTCCCTCGTCTACTTCGGCGAGTGCACCCCGGGGACGCTCGTGGAGTCCGTACCGGCGCCCGTCGGCCGGGTGGCGTACGAGGCGGTCGACTCGCATGTGTATCTGCGGGAGAAACTGGACTCGATCACGGTGGAATGACGGCCCCGTTCCGCTCACGTCCGGAAGTTTCGTGACCCAACGGACACCATGCGATCTGGCACTTACCAACTCCCTCTCCTTACCCTTGCGTTGGGAACCGAGCCCTGGGGGAGGTGCGCGGTGCACAGACGGTTGTACGGGCGTGGCGCGCTGTTCGACGTCGAGCCCGCCGGTCTCGTACCGCGGCTCGTGGGGATCCGTCCGTACGAGCTCCACGCGGAGAAACCCGAACACCCCGCGGGACCGCCCCTGCTGGTGCTGGCGGGCGGCCGGGGTCTGGGCAAGAGCGCGGTGCTTGCCGAGTTGTGGGACGCCTACACGGAGCACACCCGCAGGGGCGAGGCCCGCAGACGCACCCCGGTCGCGTTGATCGACTGCGAGGACGAGCAGTTCGCGCGGCCGCCGCACGAGGAGAGCCCGGAGTCCTGGTCGCCGGTGTGGCAGGCGCTGCTGGTCGTCGCCGAGCAGCTGACGGAGCCGGTGCGGGCGGCCGGGCAGCTCACCTTTCCGCGGCTGACGGCCGGGTTGGTGGCGGTCCGGGCCAGCGACTGGAGCGGCCGGACCGACTCCGACCGCATCCGGCGGGAGCTGGTGCGGATCCTGCTGCTGAACGAGCGCGCATCCCGGTTCAGCCTGGCCGGACGGTGGGCGGCCAAGGTCGCGTCGAAGGTGATCGCGGCGGCCAGCGGCGGGGGCCCGTTCGTCGCGGCGACCGTCGAGGCCACCCTGGAGGCGCTCTCCGAGGGCGTCACGCACCGCAAGGAGCAGAAGCCGGCCACCTGGTACCGCTCCTATCCGAACGCGGGCGGCAACGCCAAGCGGGGACTGCTGCTGCTCGCCGGGAACTTCCGGGCCGGCGGCACCTCGCGCGAGCACGCCGAGCGCTGGCTGGTGCGAGCGCTGCTCGCCGATCTGGCCGAGGCCTACTCGGGGCTCGGCTCGCATCTGACCCGGCTGGGCCGGCCGCTCGTACTGCTGGACAACGCGCGGAGCGGCCCGGGTCCCGGGCTGCTGGACGCCGTCCTGCGGGACCGGGCCGACGGGGTCGCCGACCAGGTGGTGTGGGTGGCGACGGTACGCGGCGCGGCCCATCCGGCGCTCGGCGACGCCGTACGCCGTGAACTGCCGGAGGTGGCCCGGGCCACGGACTGGGAGCCGGGCAGTTCGCCCTCCTCGCGGGCACTGCTCGTACCGCTGCCGCCGCTGTCCCCCGACGACACCCTGCACATGGTCGGCGCGGTCTGCGACGACACCGAGCTGCCGCCTCAATTCCCGCACGCCACACACCGGTTGACGGGCGGCAACCCGCTCGGCATCGTGCTGCTCGCGACCACCGCCCGGCAACACCCCGGGCAGGCGGCCTCGTTGGGGCGGCTGCTCACCGCGAAGGTCAGGCTGGAGGAGGGGCAGGCCGACGACGGCCGGCCCGCCTACGCCGAGTTGCTGGGCCGGCTGGTCCCCGCCGACCGGCTCGACGAGCTGACGGTCCTCGCGGCCGCCCACGACCACGACTCCGCCGTGGCCCTCGCCGACGACCGGCTCCCCGACGACTTCGGTTCCTCGGGCGTCCGCTCGCTGCGGGCGCGGCTCGCCGCGGAGGGACTGCCGGCCGCGCCGGGCCACTTCGTCGGCGACCCCTTCACCCGCACCCTGCTGCTGCTCCGGCTGCACCACCGGCGCGCCGACCACGCCAAGTGGCGTGAGGTGCACGAGACGCTGATCCGGCACTACACCCACGCCGACGGCCAGGACCCGGACGACCACGACCCCGCCCACGCCCGGTACCGGCTCTACCACGAGCTGGCGCTCGGCGACACGGCCGGCGCGGTGGCCTATCTGCGCGACACGTTCGCCGTCCTGCGCACCCGCACCTGGCTGGACACGCTCCGGTTCCTGGCGTCCGCGCCCTACTTCCACGCGCACGACGCGGCAGGCCGCGACTCCGACGGCCGGGACGACCACCGGTCGGCGATCGCGCTGGGCCGCACGGACGCCGGCCAGGAGCCGCCGGAGGGCGTGAACGCCTCCCTCCACCTGCGGATACGGCGGCTGCTGCACGCCGTCTGGCAGGTGACCGACCCGCTGGTGCTGCCGGACCCGAAGGTGTGCGGGCGGCTGGAGTTCGAGCTGCTCCAGCTGTCCGACCAGCGGCCCGCCGGGGGCGCGCTGCTGTTCGCGACCTCCCAGGCCTGGCCCCGGGACGCCCTCGCGGGCCGCCCGCTGCGCACCCCGGCCGAGGACGACGACGGCGACACGGACGGCGACGGACACGGACCGGACGACGGGGACGGGGTGGCGTGATGGCCGACGGAGTCAGAAGCCCGCTGGTGCGGTGGCTGCGGGAGGTCTGGGAGATCCGCCTCTACCGCTATCTGGCACTGCTGGTCACGGCCGCCGTGCTGACCGGGCTGGTCTTCGCCGTGCGGGCGGTCACCGACGAGGACCGGTCCTGTGCGCCCGGGGTGGCCCGTCCGGTCGGCAGCGACGAGTGCGTGGGCGTGGCCACGGGCGCGTACGACTTCGGGCATGCCCAGCTGCAAAGCGCGGTGCGGGCGATCGACCGGGAGAACGACCGGCTCAAGGCGGGCGGTTATGTCACGGTCGCGCTGATGCTGCCGTACACCGCCTCCACCCCCTCGACGCTCAGCGACATCCAGCACGAGGTGCAGGGCGCCTACCTGGCGCAGTGGCAGGCCAACCACACCTCCAACGGACAGGCTCCGGCGATCCGCCTGGTACTCGCCAACCCGGGTGCCACCAGCGACCACTGGGAGACGATGGTCGACCAGCTGGAGCGGATGGCGAAGGGCGCCGACCGGCTGCGCGCGGTCGCCGGGGTCGGGCAGAGCACCGACAACAACAAGAAGGCCGTGGCGGAACTGACCCGGCGGGGCATCCCGGTGGTCGGTGCCTCCATCACCGCCGACGATCTCGCCAACGGGCAGAACGGCAAGGACCCCTTCCCCGGCCTGGCCCGGGTCTCCCCCACCAACACGGACGAGGCACGCGCCCTGGCCTCGTTCGCCAAGGTCGACGCCGACCGGGCCCTGCTGGTGTACGACAAGCCCGGCGACCCGTACACGCGGACGCTCCAGACGTCGTTCGCCGCGCTGCTGAAGGGTTCGCCCTACGAGCCGCAGCCGTTCACCCCGCCCGCCGACCGCACCCAGGAGGGGACGACGGCGAACACCTTCCGGCAGATCACCCACCTGGTGTGCGACACCTCCGCGGAGACCGACACGATCCTGTTCGCGGGTCGGCACACGCAGTTGCGGCAGTTCGTCAACGCGCTCGGCACCCGCGGCTGCCAGAACCGGAAGTTCACGGTGCTGACGGGCGACGAGGGCTCGTACCTGTCCGGCGACAAGAAGCTGGACCGCACCGCCCTCACCCACAACCTCTCCGTCCGCTACACCTCGCTCGCCCACCCGGACGCCTGGGTGAACGCCCCCGTGACGCTGCCGGGCGGTTCGGCGGCGGACGCGAAGGTCCTCACCGACCTCCTCGCCCGCAGCGCCCGTGAGCCGGTCGGCCCGATCGGTGACATCGCCCTGGAGGACGGCCAGCTGATCATCGGCTTCGACGCGATGACGCTGGCCGTGCACGGCATCCGCGAGGCCACGCCCGACGGCGCGACCGTCCCGCCCCTCGCGGACGTCGGCCTCCAGTGGCCGCAGGTCAAGGGCTCGCTGCGGGTGAGCGGGGCGAGCGGCTGGATCTGCCTGGACGTGCACGGCAATCCGTACGACAAGGCCGTGCCGATCGTGGAACTCCACGCCGACGGCGGTTCCCGCTTCGTCCGCATCGCCTGGCCGGAGGGAAAGCCACCGGCCAAGGAGTGCCTGCCGCCGTCCTAGGGACCCGGCCGGCGGCTACACGCCCGCGTACGAGTGCTTTCCGGAGACGAAGATGTTGACGCCGTAGTAGTTGAACAGCCAGCAGCCGAACGCGATCAGGGCCAGGTAGGCGGCCTTGCGGCCCTTCCAGCCGGCCGTGGCCCGGGCGTGCAGGTAGCAGGCGTAGGCGACCCAGGTGATGAACGACCAGGTCTCCTTGGGGTCCCAGCCCCAGTAGCGGCCCCACGCGTCGCCCGCCCAGATCGCGCCCGCGATGATCGTGAACGTCCACAGCGGGAAGACGGCCGCGTTGACGCGGTAGGCGAACTTGTCGAGCGAGGCCGAGGCGGGCAGGCGGTCGAGGACCGAGTTGGCGAACTTGCCGGGCTTGCCGCCGGTCGCCAGCTTGTTCTCGTAGGCGTCCTTGAACAGGTACAGGATCGTGGCGACCGCGCCGACGTAGAACACCGCGCCGCAGAAGATCGCGGTGGAGACGTGGATGTACAGCCAGTACGAGTGCAGCGCAGGGACCAGCTGGTCGCTCGCCGTGTAGAGGACGGTGACCGCGAGACCCAGGTCCAGCAGGACCGAGGTGATCAGGAACAGGCCGAGCCAGCGCACGTTCTTCTTCAGCGCCAGCAGCCCGAGGTACACGCCGACGGCCACCGTGGAGAAGGTCAGGTTGAACTCGTACATGTTGCCCCACGGCGCCCGCTCCACCGAGGCCGCGCGGGCGATCACGCCGCCCAGCTCGACCAGGAACGCGAGCACCGTGAGGGAGATGGCGATCCGGCCGTACATGTCGCCCTGCTCGTCGCCACCGTGCGCGCCGGGCCCGTCGGGCACATCGCGCGCGCCGGCCGCGGAGCGCACGACGACCTGCGGCCGCTCCAGGACGGCCGTGCCGCCGTTCTTCTTGGCGGTGACGGCCGGGCCCTTGGCCGCGGTCGTGGCGGTGAGCGCGGCGGCGGTACGGCCGACCTTGCTGCGGCTGCCGAGGAGCCACTCGGCGATGTACGCGAAGAAGGCCAGGGTGTAGACGGCCATCGCGGAGTAGATCAGCGTGTTGCTGATGCTCGCGAGGTTTTCGTTGGTGGCGGCGGCAAGCTCCGTGGTGGCGGCGAGAGTCACTTCTCAGCCCCTTCGGCAGGTACGACTTCGGGTTCGGGGGATGCGGGGGATGCGGGCGATCCGGGGATGCCTGGGGTGTCGGGATCCGGGGTCGAGGGAGCCTGGTCGTACAGGACTCCGGCGAGGTCGCCGAGTTCCTCGGGCACCTTGGCCGACTCGCTGCGGCCGAGCCCGGCCATCTCGACGACCGTCACCCCGTCGTCCCCCTGCACCGCGCGCACCCACACCCGGCGGCGCTGGAGGAACAGGGAACCGGCGAGGCCGAAGATCGCGGCGATGGCCCCGCCCAGCGCCCAGCCGCTCGCGGGCTGCTGGGTGATCTGGAAGTTCGCCCACTCCTTGGTGCCCTCGTAGGTCACCGAGCCGGCGCCGTTCGGGAGGGTCATGGTCTCGCCGGGCTTGAGGTTGTCCCGCAGCTGAGCGCCCTTGGAGTCCTTGAACTCCTTCATGTGCGACTTGTCGAGCTGGTACACGCTCTGCGGGATGCCCGAGTTGACGCCGAGGTCGCCGTGGTACGGCGTCAGGTTCAGCACCGGGTTGCGCAGCGCCGGGAACGTCGAGGCCGCCTCGCTGCCCTTGGTGTACGTCGGCAGGAAGAAGGCCGAGATGCCCAGCTGCTCACCGACGCCCTTGGCGTCCCGGTAACCGTCGAGGACCTTGATCACACCGCTGGAGGTGATGTTGGAGTCGAGCGGCAGCAGCGGCACCGCGTCGCGGTAGACGACGTTGCCCTTGCCGTCGCGGACGGTGATGACTGGCGCGTAGCCGTGGGCGGTGAGGTAGATCTTCGAGTCGTCGATCTCCAGCGGGTGATTGACCTTGACGACGGCCTTCTTGTCCTTGCCGTAGGCGCCCACGCTGTAGGTGATGGCGGACTGGAAGGTGCGCGCGGTGCCCGTGTTGGGACCCGAGGTCTCGTACGTGCCGGTGAACTTGTCCAGGCTGAAGCTGAACGGGTTCAGGTCGTCGGTGCTGAAGAGGTTGCCGGACTTGAAGTCGTTGTACTGGGTGAGGGTGTTGGAGAAGCCGTCGCCCTCGACGACCAGCTTGTTCCCCTCGGACTTGTAGAGCTGGCCGCAGGCGAAGGCGACCAGCATCACGATCAGCGCGATGTGGAAGGAGAGGTTGCCGACCTCACGGAGGTAGCCCTTCTCTGCTGCGACGGCGTCCCCGGCCAGGTGGGCGCGGAAGCGGCGCTTGCGCAGCAGGGTGAGAGCGGCCTCACGAACCTGTTCCGGCTCGGCGTCGGTGCGCCAGGTCGTGTACGCGGGCAGCCGGGTCAGCCGCTTCGGCGCACCCGGCGGGCGGCTGCGCAGCTGACCGACGAACTGCCAGGTGCGGGGCACGATGCAGCCGATGAGGGAGACGAACAGCAGGATGTAGATCGCGGAGAACCACACCGAGCTGTAGACGTGGAAGAGGCCGAGCCTGTCGTAGATCGGCGCGAGCGTCCCGTGGGCCTGACGGAATTCGGCGACCTTCGTCTCGTCGGTGCCGGACTGCGGGATCAGCGAACCGGGGATCGCGCCGAGAGCCAGCAGCAGGAGCAGCAGCAACGCGACCCGCATGGAGGTGAGCTGCCGCCAGAACCAGCGGGCCCAGCCGATGAGCCCCAAGGCGGGCCCACTGGCCAGCGTGTCCACGGGCGCGGTGGACAGCTGGGAGCCGGCGGCGCCGAGATCCTGCTCGTCGGAGGCGGCCGGGGTCTCGCCCGGGGCGGAGCCGACGGTGCTCTTGCTCATGAATCAGATCCCCACAGTGAAGCCGACGGACCAGGACTGGATGTCCTGCACAAGGCGGTCCCAGGCACCGGTCAGCAGCAGCAGACCGGTCACGATCATCATCGTGCCGCCGATCCGCATCACCCAGGCGTAGTGACGCTTGACCCAGCCGAAGGCGCCGAGCGCCTTGCGGAAGGCGACCGCGGCGAGCACGAAGGGCACACCGAGGCCGAGGCAGTAGGCGACGGTCAGTATGGCACCGCGGCCCGCGCTTCCCTGCTGGGAGGAGAGGGCGATCACGGAGGCGAGGGTCGGGCCGATGCACGGGGTCCAGCCGATGCCGAACAGCGCGCCGAGCAGCGGGGCGCCGGCCAGTCCGGCGACGGGCCTCTTGTGGAAGCGGAACTCCCGCTGGGTCATCCAGGGCATCAGCCCCATGAAGAAGACGCCCATGAGGATCATGAGCACACCCAGCACCTTGGACAGGACATCCTGGTTGGCCTGGAGGTTCTCGCCGAAGTAACCGAACAGGGCCCCGCTGGAGACGAACACGGCGGTGAAGCCGAGGACGAAGAGCGAGGCGCCGGCGACCATCCGCCCGCGGCGGGCCTCGGCCAGGTCGGTGCCGGCGACGCCGGTGACGTACGACAGATAGCCGGGGACGAGCGGCAGGACGCACGGCGAGAAGAAGGAGACGAGCCCGCCGAGCAGCGCGATCGGCAGCGCGACCAGCAACGCACCGTTGAGCACGGTGTCGTTGTAACCCGTCGCGGCGAGCGTGGTGACCGCGCTCACGTCACTTCTCCGCGAGGACGGGCGCGATCATCTTGCGCAGCCTGTCCTCGCTGAGCGCGGCCAGCGACCGGGCCGCGATCTTGCCCTCCCGGTCGATGACCAGCGTGGAGGGGATGGCCTGGAGGCTGAGCGTGCCCTTCTTGAAGCGCAGCAGCAGCTTGCCCTTCGGGTCGGACAGGCTGGGGTAGGTGATGCCCTGCTGCTTCTCGAAGGCGAGGGCGTTGTCGTTGCTGGTGTCGAGGGTGTTGATGCCGACGAACTGCACACCCTGGTCCTTGAGGTCCGTGTAGACCTTCTGGAAGCCCGGCGCCTCGGCACGGCACGGAGCGCACCAGGAGCCCCATACGTTGAGGACGACGACCTTGCCCTTGTAGGCGGCGATGTCGAGCTGTCCTCCGGCGACGCTCTTGCCGGACAGGTCGGGGGCCGCGGCGCGCGTCCCCTTCTTGGCGGTGGAGATGCCGTCCTTGCCCATCACGAAGTTGGTGTCACCGCCTCCCCCGGCGGTGCCTCCGGAGGTGCAGGCGGACAGCAGCAGTGCGGCGACGGCTCCGCCTGCGGCCGCGGTCAGGGCGGCACGGCGCGAACGGTTCCGGCTGGTCGAGCACAGGGGGGCGCGGCTGGCGGCACTCATGTGAAAAGTTTCGCATGCCCGTTCCGAGGATCTTGAGCACCCCCCTTGCGGGGAGAAAACCCCATTTCAGGCGGCGTTGGCAGCGGTACCCGTGGAGGTGGACGCGGAGGGGGTGCTCGCGGCCAGGAAAGTCTTCCAGCCGCCGGCCGGCTGCTGCCCGACGTCAAGGGTGCGCAGCTTCTCGAGGACCTCCGGCTTCTGGACGTCGATCCAGTCCGTGAACTGCCGGAAGGAGACCAGCCGCACGTCCGCGCCCTTCTCCTTCTCGCGCGCGATGTGCTTGAAGGCCTCCTCGACGGCGTCCATGTAGATGCCGCCGTTCCACTGCTCGAAGTGGTTGCCGACGAAGAAGGGCGCGCGGTTCGTCTCGAATGCCCGCTTGAATCCCTGTATGTACGCCTGCGAGGACTGCTGCCGCCAGCCCGGGTAGTTGTGGCTGGGCGCCTTGGTCGAGTTGATCGACTGGTTGGCGAGCATGTTGTAGTCCATCGAGAGGACCTCGAAACCGCGGCCGGGGAAAGGTATCTGCTGCAACGGCAGATCCCAGATCCCGTCCTTCTTCTGCGGCCACACCTGACGCCCGCCCGGCGAGGAGGCGTCGTAGCGCCAGCCGAGGGCGCGGGCGGTGGGCAGCAGATTGTCCTGGCCGAGCAGACAGGGCGTCCGGCCGCCGACGAGTTCCTTGTCGTAGTCGAAGGGCAGCGCGGGCTGGTCGCTCCAGCCGGTGTTGGTCCGCCACTCCTTCACGAACGACTTCGCCTGGTCTATCTCGCTGCGCCACTGCTGGGGCGTCCAGTTGCCGACGGTCCCGTTCCCGGAGCAGAAGTGCCCGTTGAAGTGGGTGCCTATCTCGTGCCCCTCGAGCCAGGCGCGACGGACGCCGTCGAGCGTCATCCTGACGTGCTCGTCGGTGAGGTAGCCGATGTCGGACGCGCCGCGCGGGTTGTTCGGCGGGTCGTAGAGCCGCTTCTTCGACTCGGGCAGCAGATAAAGCCCGGAGAGGAAGAAGGTCATGCTCGCGCCGTGCTCCTTGGCGAGGTCGAGGAAGCGCGTGAAGAGTCCGTTGCCGACCTCGCCGGCCCCGTCCCAGGAGAAGACGACGAACTGCGGCGGCTCCTCGCCCGGCTGGAGCGGCACGGGCTTGGCCGGCTGGTGGGGCTGCTTGCCGGTGAAGGAGGTGGAACCGTCACCGATGGGGCGGGCGGTGGCCTTCGGACTGGCGCTGCCGGAGGGCTTGCCGGAGCCACTGGAACCGCCGGGGGTGCTCGGCCCGTCCGAGTTCGTGAGGCTGCCGCAGCCCACGAGTCCGGCAGCGGCGGCGGCCCCGGCACCGAGTCCGAGTGCTCCCCTTCGGGTGATGGCGCGCATGGCAACCCCGTTCGTCACATTTTCCGATGGTCACCCATTCAGAGGACGTGACGAACGAGGAGGTTCCGCCGATAGTTCCGGATTCCGTAACAGAGGGGCTTATTTCAGCCACGGCATCCGGCCGGGGATTCCGGTGGACGGGTCCCGGTGGACGGATCCGGCCGAGCGGTGGGCCTACGCCCCGAAGGCCTTGCCCTTCCCCTGCACCGGCTTGGCGCCGGCCCGGAGATGGGCGGGCACCAGATCGATGGCGGGCTCGCTGTAGCCGACGGACACGATCCTGTCGCCCTGGTACGTGAAGGTCGTCAGCGAGGCGAGCGTGCACTGCCGCTTGCGCGGGTCGTGCCACAGCCGCCGCCGCTCGACGTAGGACCGCACGATCCAGATCGGCAGCTGATGGCTGACGAGCACCGCCTCGTGCCCGCGGGCCGCGTCCTTCGCCGCGTCCAGCGCGCCCATCATCCGGACGACCTGGTCGACGTACGGCTCGCCCCAGGACGGCTTGAACGGGTTGACGAGGTGCTTCCAGTTCTCGGGCCGGCGCAGCGCCCCGTCCCCGACGCCGAAGGTCTTGCCCTGGAAGACGTTCTCCGCCTCCAGAAGCCGCGCGTCGGTGGCCAGGTCGAGCCCGTGCGCCTTGGCGATCGGCGTCGCCGTCTCCTGCGCCCGCTCCAGCGGGGAGGCGACGACGTGGGTGACGTCACGGGAGGCGAGGTGCTCGGCGACCCGGTCCGCCATCTGCCGGCCCAGCTCGGAGAGGTGGTAGCCGTCGAGACGGCCGTAGAGCACCCCGTCGGGGTTGTCGACCTCACCGTGCCGCATGAGGTGGACGACGGTGAGGTCCTTGTTGCCCGCGGTGTTCTCGAAGGCGCCCTCGAAGGCGCTCTCGGGGGCGTTCGCTCGGGCGTTTTCCGGGGTGGTCATGCCGCTGTGGCCTCCGCAGCCGCTCGGGCCGCCGCCGGGAGGGCGTCGGCGATTCTCTGGACGGCCCGGTCGTCGTGGGCCGTGGACACGAACCAGGACTCGAAGGACGACGGCGGCAGGTACACGCCGTTCGCCAGCAGCGAGTGGAAGAAGGCGGTGAAGCGGAACGACTCCTGCGCCTTCGCGTCCTCGTAGTCACGGACCGGCCGGTCCGTGAAGAAGACGGAGAACATGTTGGAGGCGCTCTGGAGCGTGTGCGCGACACCCTCCTTGGTCAGCGCCTCCGACACCAGGGACTGGATCCGGGTGGAGACGTCGTCGATCCGGGCGTAGGCGGCATCGTCGAGGAGCCGGAGCTGGGCGAGCCCGGCGGCGGTCGCCACGGGGTTCCCGGAGAGGGTGCCGGCCTGGTAGACGGGCCCGGCGGGGGCGAGGTGCGCCATGACGTCCGCCCGCCCGCCGAAGGCCGCGGCGGGGAAGCCGCCGCCCATGACCTTCCCGAAGGTCATGAGGTCGGGCCGCACGCCGTCGATCCCGTACCAACCGGCCCGGCTGGTCCGGAACCCGGTCATGACCTCGTCGGAGATGAAGAGCGCGCCGTTGTTCTGGCAGGCGTCCTTGAGCCCCTGGTTGAAGCCGGGAAGGGGCGGCACGACCCCCATGTTGCCCGGCGAGGCCTCGGTGATCACACAGGCGATCTCGCCGGGGTGCCGGTGGAAGGCCTCCTGCACGGCCTCGAGGTCGTTGTACGGCAGGACGATGGTGTCTCCGGCCTGCGCGCCGGTGACGCCGGGGGTGTCGGGAAGCGCGAAGGTCGCGACCCCGGAGCCGGCCGCCGCGAGGAGCGAGTCGACATGCCCGTGGTAGCAGCCGGCGAACTTGATCACCTTGGTGCGCCGGGTGAACCCGCGGGCCAGCCGGATGGCCGACATGGTGGCCTCGGTGCCGCTGGAGACGAGCCGCACCTGCTCCAGGGGCCCGATCCGGGCGACCATCTCCTCGGCGAGCGCGACCTCGCCCTCACCGGGCGTACCGAAGGAGGTACCGCGCGAGACGGCCTCCCGCACGGCGGCGATCACCTCGGGGTGCGAGTGCCCGAGGATCATGGGCCCCCAGGAACAGACCAGGTCGACGTACTCCCGGCCGTCGGCGTCCGTGAGATACGGGCCGGTGCCGGACACCATGAACCGGGGCGTGCCGCCCACGGCGCGGAACGCGCGCACCGGCGAGTTCACACCCCCCGGCGTGACGGCGGACGCACGGTCGAACAGTGCCTGCGATACAGGCGCATCGTATGAATAGGGCAGTTCGCTCATGACCTGCGACTTCTCCGACCTTCTCCGACTTGCTGGACTCCGGTTGTCAGTGACCTCCCAGGGTAGGCCAGCGGCGATCGGGGCCGGCGGGGCCGTCATCCGCCTTCACCATCTGCGAAACTGAGTCGGAACGGGCCTGATAGACGTAGCTCACACCGACCGTGTGTCCAGTGGCTGCGAAGATCCTGCGGACAGGTGTTTCAACGCACGTTTCGGCGGGCGGCCGTGGGGGAGGTCACTGACACGATGATCGGGTTGCGCGGCGGGGGCCACGCGTCCTAGAAAAGCAGTCGGGTGGAGATATGCATCGCGGTGGCGGACTGGGCGAGGGGACTGACGACCTGGGTCCTCGACGTGCCCGGCGGGGGAAGCACCGGCGCGACGCGGAGGAAGCCAACGAAGCACGTCAGACGCAGGCACAAGGTGTACCGAGTGAGCCCGAGCGGATCGACCGAATCGATCAGATCGACCGAATCGACCACATCGAGCGGTTCGAGCAGATCGACCGGCGAGTCGAGCAGCGGATCGATCCCCTCCGGGCCGGGAGCAGGAATGGTGGTCGGGTGGGGGTGACGTACAAGTACTTCGGCGCGCCCGACGGCGCGACCGCGGCCCGCGTCCCGATCTCGATGCGCCCTGAGGAACTCGGCGGCGACGAGCTCGGCATGAACGGCATGTTCACCAAGATCAAGCCGGAGACGATGGCCGCGATGGTGCTGACCGGCATCGAAGGCGTCCCCCTCAGCAAGGTGCCCCCGCTCGAACTGGTCGTCCTCCATCCCGACTACGCCGTGGTGAAGCTCCCCATGACGGTCGTGGATCCGCTGCGGGACATCGGCGAGGAAGCGGTGGGCGCGGCGGCCTTCATCTGGTCGACGGTCCCGGACCGGGGCGGCCCCCGGGACGCGTTCAACGTGTACCAGCTGCTGCACGAGTGGCAGGACTTCAGCCACCGCCTGCATGAGGCGGGGCATCAGCCGTACTGTCTGGTCTGGCCGTGAGCTGAGGGCTCATCGGTGGCGGGCGAGGTCCTCGGACCTCGCCCTTTTCGGTGGGTGCGGTGCGCTCGAGGCCGTCAGGCGTCGAGGGTGACCGTGCCGAGGCGGCTGACCACGGCCGGGTCGCGGTGGTCGAAGAACAGGGACTCCCCGGTGTCCATGGCGGCGACGGCGGCCATCTGGTCGTCGGTGAGCCGGAAGTCGAAGACGTCGATGTTCTCCGCCATGCGATCGGCTCGGACCGACTTGGGGATCACGACGACATCGCGCTGGATGAGCCAGCGCAGCACGACCTGCGCCACGGACTTGCCGTGCGCGGTGGCGATCTCGCTGAGCACCGGGTGGGTGAAGAGGTTGTTGCGGCCCTCGGCGAAGGGGCCCCACGACTCGATCTGGACCCCGCGCTCGCGCATGATCGCCTGGTCGTCGGCGCGCTGGTGGAAGGGGTGGGTCTCGATCTGGTTGACCGCCGGCGTGACCTCGTTGTGGTCGATCAGGTCCACGAGCCGGTCGGCGTGGAAGTTCGAGACGCCGATGGCCCGGGCGAGACCCTCGGCGTGCAGGCGCTCCATGGCGCGCCAGGAGCCGTAGACGTCGCCGTAGGGCTGGTGGATCAGATACAGGTCGAGGTGGTCCAGGCCGAGCTTGCGCAGCGAGGTGTCGAAGGCGCGCGCGGCCCGGTCCTCGCCGGCGTCGGAGATCCACAGCTTGGTGGTGACGAACAGTTCCTCGCGCGGGACGCCGCTGCTCCTGATCGCGCGGCCGACGGCCTCCTCGTTGCCGTACGCGGCCGCGGTGTCGAGCGCGCGGTAGCCGGCGGCGAGGGCGTCGCTGACGGCCTGCTCGGTCTGCTCGGGCGGAATCTGGTAGACGCCGAAGCCGAGGACGGGCATCTCGACGCCGTTGTTCAGGGTGACGGTGCTGACGGTCTGCATGCGCGTTTCCTCACGTGTGTGTAGGGGGGATGGGAGGAGGGCGTGGGCCGCTCTCCTCGGTGGGTTTCCCCGGTGGGGGGCGGGCTGTCGAGTGTCCCGATACTCGGCGGTCAGCCGGACGCCGTCGGCCGGGGTGTTGTCGCGGCCGGTCCGATCCGGGAAAGTCGCAGGCCACCCGGCTTGATGTACCGCATCGATCGCCGCCTCTCGTCGTCGGTCGCCCGCTCCGGACCGGCCGTCGTGGCCACGGCCCCATGCAGCCGTACCCGTCGGACGGCGGCGCCTCACGGTCGGTGCTCCATGCGGACACGCCACGACGATGTCCAGCCTGCCGCCGTACGCCGACCGCAGGCAGGCCGAGATGTGCCGGGGAGCGGCCGGCGGGGGTGTGACAGGGCCCCCTGACCGGGCGTGTCACGGTGGCGTCGGGGAGACACCGGCGTCATGGCACCCGAGCAGCACAGCGGCGGCGAGGAGCTGGGGCGCTTCCTGCGCGCCCGTCGCACCCGGACCAGCCCGCGGTCCGCCGGACCGACGCCCGGGCCCGGCATGCGCCGCACTCCCGGTCTGCGCCGCGAGGAGCCGGCCACCCTCGCCGGGATCAGCATCGACTACTACACCCGCATGGAGCGGTGACCGGGACCGGTCGGGCCGACGGCATGCCCTCGTGACGGGAACTCCCGCTGTGGGTCCGGTCGTTCGGGTTCACGGAACGTGTCGACCACCGCGGGGACGGGGCTGGTCTTCGAGCGACCCCGCATGGTGAATGATGATCTGACAGTCACTCACGGCGGTTCATCCGGTGGTGGGACGCGAGTCCAGGACGGAGCCAGGCAGCATGACCTCTCCCCTCAGCGGCAGCAGCGACGCCGGTAGCGGCGGCACCGGCAGCCCCTTCTTGAAGATAGACACGAGCAAGCCCCACCCCGCCCGGATGTACGACTACTTCCTCGGCGGGAAGGACAACTACGAGGTCGACCGGGACGCCGCCGAGCAGTTCATCAAGGCGGCACCGGAGGTACGGGACGGGGTCCGCGCCAACCGGCACTTCATGCACCGCGCCGTCCGGCACGTCGTCGCGGAGGGCGGCGTCCGGCAGATCCTCGACATCGGCACGGGCCTGCCCACCGAACCCAACGTGCACCAGATCGCGCACTCCATAGCCCCCGCGACCCGGGTCGCGTACGTCGACAACGATCCGATCGTCAGCACCCACTCGATGGCCCTCATGGCCGACGCCGACACCGATTCCGGCACCGACGCCCACACCTCGGTCGTCCTGGCCGACCTGCGGGATCCGCGCGCCGTCCTCGACCACCCCGACGTCCGCAAGATCATCGACTTCGACGAGCCCGTGGCGCTGCTGCTGGTGGCCGTCGTGCACTTCCTCGCCGACGCGGACGACCCGGACGCGGTCGTCGCGACACTCCGCGACGCGCTGCCCGTCGGTTCCTACCTCGTCCTGTCGCACGCCACGGGCGACGTCCACGAGGACCGGCGCGAGGACGCGGCCTCCGTCTACAACAAGGCCAGCGCCTCCCTGAACCTGCGCCCCCACGCCCGCGTCCTGGACCTCTTCGGCGACTTCACCCTCCTCGACCCGGGCCTGGTCCCGGTCCCGGACTGGCGCCCCGAAGAGCCCCCGAAGCGAGACGCCCCGCCGATCGGCATCTACGGCGGAGTGGCCCGCAAGAACGGCTGAACGGGACGGGACTGCGGGACTGCGGGACTGCGGGACTGCGGGACTACGGAACGGCGGAACGGCGGAACGGCGGAACGGCGGAACGGCCGATCAGCGTAGGGGGGTTGTCTCCAGGAGGCGGTGGGCCAGGTGGTGGGCCGGGGTTTCCGTTTGACCGGCCACCCGGCGGAAGGTGTCCTGGGCGGGGCGGGCCGGCCAGTCCGGGGGGAGATGGCGGGACGGGAGCCGGGGGTCCGTGCGGATCGTCCAGAGCCATTCGCTGACCAGGCGCAGGCGGGTGCCGATCGGGTCCTCGCCCGGTCCCGCGTTCAGGTGGGCCGTCCAGCGCTTGTCGAAGGAGACATAGCGGGCGGCGACGCTCTCCAGGTCCCAGGTGTCGCGGATCATGAGGCCGATGTCGGTGGCCTCGTCGGCGGAGGCGTGGAAGATCTTGACGTGGGCGGTGAGGCCGAGTTCGGCGACGACGGCGGCGACGTCGACCTTCCCCGGCGCGATCCACAGCCCGCTGTACAGCGCGCCGAACCCGGACCAGGCGAGCCGTGAGCGCAGGTCGTGGCGCTCGCGCTGGCGGGACTCGGGGAGCGAGAAGCCGAGCAGCGTCCAGTCGCCGTCCCAGTCGTCGTTGACCGCGCCCTCGCGCCAGATGCGGGTGCGGCCGTCCCGCAGTACGCGTGTCGCCTGCTCGGTCAGGCCGAAGTACATCTTGCGGCCCTCCCGCTGGCGCCGGAGCAGGCCCCGGCTGACCATGCGGGTCAGCGTGGACCGTACGGCCTGTTCACCGACGCCGACCCGGCCGAGTACGTCGATGATGCTGCCCGAGTAGACGCACAGGTCGCCCTCTTCCAGGACGTGGTTGCCGAAGAAGGCGAGCATGAGCGACTGCGGGCGCAGCTGCGGGGCGCCGCCGTCCGAGGTGTCCGGCATGTCGTGCGGCATGGTGTCCGGGATGTCGTCGTCCTCCACGGGGGAAAGGGTACGACCGCCCGCCTGCGGGTGCGGCGGGCGGTCGCGGGGGCTACCGGCGGTCGGCCGGGTGGGCGAGGTCGTACGGGCGCAGGTAGGGAGTGGGGCGGTAGGGGACGTAACGGGTGGGGGTCGTCGGATCGGCCGCCGTGGCACGGGAGTTGAGGGCGGCCGGGTCGGTGCCCCGCCAGTGGCCGGTGGTGAGGCGGTCCTCCAGGGTGTGCAGGGCGGCGAGCTGTTCGGCGGGGCTGAAGGTGCAGTGGCCCGCGTTGTCGACGTACGCCTGACGCAGCAGGGCCGAGGACCCGGCGGCGGTCACGGCCCGGCGCAGGGCGCTCTCGGTCTGGACCGGGACGAGGGCGTCACCGATGGTGTGGACGGAGAGCTGCGGCTTGGCGAGTTCGCCGGTGAAGGAGCTGGTGCCGCTCATCCAGGCCACCGCGGCCGGGTCGGCGGCGATGCGCGGGGCCCGGTTCAGGGTGGTCAGGTCGGCCGTCAAGGACAGTCCGGCCTTCCTGTACAACTCGGTGACCTCCTTGCGGACGGAGGACCGGCCGAGCAGCTTCGCGTAGTCGACGCCGGTGTTCCAGGACATGTTGCCGCCGGCCCGGACCTCGGCCTCCTGCCGCCGGTTGAAGGCGGCGATCTTCAGCAGGCCCTTGACGGCGTCGTACTGGTTCGCCTGCTGCGCGTCCCAGTCGGTCGCGGCGGGCCGGGGCTGCGTCGGCTGGTTCCAGACCGGGATGTTGTGCAGGGCGGCGGCGAGGGCGATCCGGGCCCGGCCCGCGGCCGTCGTCTGCGCCGAGTCGACCGCGGCCGTCAGGGTGTTCGCCGCCTCGGTGGCGGCCGTCTGGTCCGCGAGGTCCACCAGCGGGACGTCGGAGCCGGGCGCGAGGAGGGTCTTGACGGCGAAGGCGGGGTCGAGGGTGTTGTTCCAGTTGGCGACCCCGCCCTGGACCAGGCCGCACAGGGCGACGGAGCCGTCGATGCGGTCCGGGTGGCGTTCGGCGATGGCCGTGGTGACGAGCCCGCCGTAGGACCGCCCCCAGGCGATCGTCCGGCCGGCCGCGCCGAAGCGGTCGGTGAAGGCGGCGAGGGCGGCGAGCTGGTCGGGGACCGCGTCCGTCACCGCCCAGCCCGTGGTGGCGTACGAGGAGCCGACGAGCGCGTAGCCCTTCTCGAGGAGGAGGGTCTTCGTGGCGGCGTCCGGGGCGTCCTGCGCGGGGTTGGCGGGACCGGAGGTGTAACCGTGGCTGAAGAGCAGCACGGTTCCGTTCCAGCCGGCGGGCACATCCATCATGTACGCGGCGCCGGAGGGGAGCCGGCCCTCGACATGACTCGTGTCCGCCGCGGCCGCCGCCGTCGAGGCGGGAAGGGCGGTGACGGCGAGCAGGACGGCGGCCGCCCAGGCGGTGCGCGTACGGGAGCGGGTGGGGGTGGGCGTGGGGGTGGGGGGCGTCATGCGGTGATCTCCTGCGTGTGGGGGGCGTCGGAGCCTTCGGCGGGGTCCGCGGTGTCGGCGAGGGACGTCCGACTGGTCTCGCGGACGAAGAGGACGGTCACGGCGGTGACGACGGCGCCGCCGCAGAGCAGCAGCGAGACGGGGGTGCTGTTGCCGCTTCCCGCCACCAGGCTGCCGGCGATCATCGGGGAGAAGCCGGCGCCGATGAGGGTGGCGCCCTGGTAGCCGAGGGAGGCGCCGGTGTAGCGGACCCGGGTGCCGAACATCTCGGTGAGCAGGGCGCCCAGCGGGCCGTACATCGTGGACTGGGCGATGCCGTGGCCGAGGACGACCGCGAGGATCAGCAGTCCGGGCGACCCGGAGTCGACCAGCGCCAGCACGGGGAAGGCCAGCGCCGCCGAGGCGAGCGCTCCGGCGAGGACGACCGGACGGCGGCCGACCCGATCGGAGAGCGCGGAGGCGCAGGGCAGCACGACGAGGGCGACGGCGGCGGACACCGTGAGCGCGGTGAGCACCTGCGGGCGGGCGTAGCCGATGCCGGTGGCGTACGCGATCAGATAGCTGGTGAGCAGCGACTGGGCGGTGAAGGCGCCGATGCCGACGCAGCAGGCCAGCAGGACCGGGCGTGGGCGCCGCAGCACGTCGAGGATGGGCAGCCGCGACTCGGCGCGGTCCTTCTTCACCTCGGTGAACAGCGGACTCTCGACGACCTTGAGGCGGACGAAGAGCCCGACGCCGAGCAGCACCACGCTCAGCAGGAACGGCACCCGCCAGCCCCAGGCCGCGAACTCGTCCTTGGGGAGAGCGACGACGAGTGCGACGACGGCGGTGGAGAGCAGGGAGCCGAGCGGGGCCCCCATCTGCGTGAAGCTGGACCACAGTCCGCGCCGCCGCTCGCCCGCGTGCTCGACGACCATGAGCGTGGCGCCGCCCCACTCACCGCCGATGGCGATGCCCTGCACGACCCGCAGGGTGATCAGCAGCACCGGCGCCCACACGCCGATCGTGTCGTACGTGGGCAGCAGTCCGACGAGGAAACTCGCGCCGCCCATCAGGCCCATGGTGAGCAGCAGCATCGACTTGCGGCCGAGCCGGTCGCCGAAGTGCCCGAAGAGGATGCCGCCGAGCGGGCGGGCGACATAGCCGGCGGCGAAGGTGCCGAACGCGGCGATGGTGCCGACGGCGGGGTCGGCGCCGGGGAAGAACAGCTCGCCGAAGACGAGGGCGGCGACGGTTCCGTAGACGAGGAAGTCGTAGAACTCCACGGCGGTGCCGAGCAGTCCGGAGGCGGCGACCACGCGCAGCTGCCGGGTTCGTTCCGCGGACGTGGACGTGGACGGTGACGGTGACGGTGATGCGACGGGGGACGGGGGCATCGCGGTCTCCCTTGACCGGGGGAAGGACACCGTGAAGTTAGGCCTTCAAGTGACCGCCGTCAATAAAGTGCACAACATTGGGCCATGGTGCGGGCCACCGCCTCCAGCAGAGCACGGTGACCCGCCCGGGTCATTTCAGGGGCCGTAGGGGTCGTACGGGCCGGTCGTACGGGCCGGTCGTACGGGTCGCGCGCGTCGGTTGTACGGGTCGCGCGTGTCGGTTGTACGGGTCGTACGGGTCAGGCCGCGAGGGGGGCGGGTTCGCCCGCCGGCTCCTCCTCCAGCAGGTCCACCAAGGTCGCCCGAGCCCGCGCCACGCGCGACCGCACGGTGCCCACCGGGCAGTCGCTCGCCTCCGCCGCCTCCGCGTAGGGCAGACCGGCCAGCTGCGTGAGGACGAACGCCTCCCGTCGCTCGGCAGGGAGCGAGGCCAGCAGGTCCAGCAGGACGACGCCGTCGTCGAAGCCCGGCAGATCGCGCGGCTGGGCGCGCTCGGCGGCGAGCTGCCAGTCCGGCACGTCGGACAGCCGGGGCCGGGTGGCGGCGTACCGATAGCTGTCGATCACCGCCCGGCGGGCGATGGACAGCAGCCAGGAACGGGCCGAGGAGCGGCCCTCGAACCGGTGCAGGCTGCCGAGGGCGCGCAGGAAGGTGTCCTGGGCGAGGTCGTCGACCGCCTGGGGATCGGCGCACAGGTGGGAGACGTAGCGCAGGACGTCTCGGTGCAGAGCGCGTACGAAGCGCTCGACCGCGTCCGCGTCACCGGCCCGGGCGGCGAGCGCCCATGCGGTGATCGACTCGTCGAGGGCGGCCTGTGACGCATGGGAGGCCTGGGGTGCCTGGGGTGCCTGGGGTGCCTTCACGGCAGACGTGATCACCTGGTGTCCTTCTCGGATCATCCACGAGGGCATGAGGGAGAAACGGCCCCACGCCCGCCTGCGCGGGCGTACGGCCGTGGCCCGGGGCGCACAGGGGCAGCCCCGGGTCGCCTGCTGCCGGCCTGTCGTCAGACGGCGGCAGCGGTCCCCGAGGGCGGACCCCTAGTGGTGATCGCGTGGGTGAGAAGGAGCAGCCGGGGCGCTCGCGCCGATCCGCGGCGGCGGAACCGGACACGCGGCCGGTCCGGGGTGACGGGCAGGGCGAGCAGCAGCCGCAGCGGCGCGGCCAGCCGTCCGGCCACCGCCCGCAGAATCCGGAACGCGGCCTTCTCGCCGTGCGCCAACCACAGCCCGCACAGCAGCGCGGCGAGCAGGTGGGCGGCGAGCATGCCGAACGAGGAGGAACCGCCCTCGCCGGCGGCTTCCCCCACATGGCTCATGTGGCTCATATGGCCCATGTGGCCGGTATGGCTCGCGTGATCCAGGTGGCTGACGTGAGCCATGTGGCCCATGTCCATGTCCATGGAGTCCATGCGCATCGAGCCCATGCCCATGACGCCCATGCCCGCGGACGCCGCGTCACCGGACTCCGGCCCGGCCAGCGAGAACGCCGAGTGCAGGGCCGTCTGGGCGGCGACCACGACCGTCACGATCAGCGCCAAACCGCGCTCCCGGCCCGCCAGGCACCAGCCCGCGATCCCGGTGACGGCCACGCCCGCGGCCAGCGCCCACGCGGGCACCTCGGACCCGGACATCATCACGTGGCCCAGGGCGGCGAGCAGCACACAGACAGCCGCGAACAGCGCGGCCCGTAGCGTGCGAGTACACCACCCAGCAGTCATGGCGCCTCATCCTCGCATCCGGACACCGCCCGTCGTACGGGGGTACGGAATTCACCCCGGCCCGGAACTCAATCCGCCGTATATGACCTACCTCACCTCACCTCACCGCACCGTCCGCGGCACCGCTCGCCGCGGTCCGGCTCCCTCCCCCGGCCCCGCCGGGCGGCGCGGGGTTCCCCCGAAGGGGCCAGTCCACCGCGCAGGAGGCGCTCACCCCGCCGACCCTGGGGACGGGGCGTGTCTGTCGTGGCATGTCCATCGAGCAGCGGAGGTGCCGGTGAGCGTTTGCGCCGAACGCGTGCGGATCGCGGTCATCGGAGACTGCCCCGTCTTCCGGCACGGCATCTCGAACCTGATCGGCGCCGCTCCCGACCTCCACCTGGTCGCGGCCGCACCGTCGATCGAGAGCGCGGACGGCAGTCTGCGCGGCGCGCAGGTCGTCCTGATGGACCTCCAGCAGTCCGCCCCGAGGCTCGCCGCGACCGTGACGAAGCTGCGGCGGAGAGGGCATGCCGTCCTCGTGGTGTCGTCCTCGCCGTACCTGGACGCGGTGCAGGCGATCCAGGCGGGCGCGAGCGGCTATCTGAGCCGGCAGGCGGAGGCGAACGAAATGCTGACGGCGATTCGGACCGTGGGTTCGGGCCGCAGTTACGTCTCTGCGCCCGCCAGCCATCTGGTGGGGCCGGCACCCCGTTTCACGGACCGGGAGCAGGAAATCCTGCGCCTTCTCGCCAACGGTTCGACGGACCACGAAATCGCCGCCGCATTGGGCATCAGCAAACACACCGTCCATTCGCACCTCGACCGAATCGGCGAGAAAACGGGATCCCGACGCCGTCCCGATCTGACGCGAATTGCCGTGGAACACGGTCTCACCAGCCTGGAATAGAGCCCTCCGCGAGCTCCGCCGTGGGTGGTGCCGTGGGTAGTCCTACCCCGTGCGGCGTGGGCATTTAACGCCCTTGACCTGCGGCGATCTAGCCCCGATCTTGGGAGAGGACCACTTCACCGCGTCCGTCGGAACAGCGAACAGGCACCACCCCTCGGGGCCATTCGCACCTGAGCCGACAAGCTAGGAGAAGTCATGCGTAATCGTCTCGCAATCATCGCCGCCGCGGCGGTACTCCCGATGACAGCCGCAATCTCGCTCGCAGCGGCGACGCAAGCGGGAGCGGACCCGAACAGCAAGACGGTCGTGGTAACGGGGGCAGTCGAGGACTGCCCGAACGGAACCCCGCCCAACAAGGTGACGATAACGACGACCAAGAGCAAGGAAGTCCGCACCGACAAGACGGACGTCGATGACACGGGCGAGTACTCGGTGAAGTTCACGAAGATCGCCAAGGCCGGGGACAACGGCACGGCCAAGGTGACATGCACCGGTGACTCCTACACCGACACATTCAAGATCAAGCGGCCCACCGACCCGAACTCCCTCACGCAGGAGCAGGACATCGAGTCCCCGTAGACCCATGTCCTGGTGAGCGCACCTGCCGCTGCGCGACGGACGTCGGCCGGGTCTCGTCCCCACGAGGCCCGGCCGACACACGCCCGGAATTGCCCGTGGCCAGGCCACGAGGTGGCCCTCAGCCTCCGTCCGCGCCCGGCCCGTCCGGCAGCCCGCCCCCCACCGTGAACCCGATCACCGAGCCGCCCCCCGCCCGCCGGAACGCGAAGGGTGCGCCTCCGTGTGTCAGGGCCACCTCGCGCACGATCGACAGGCCAAGACCCGAGCCCGGCAGGGAGCGGGCGTCGGCGGCGCGGTAGAAGCGGTCGAAGACGCGGGTCAGGTCGGTCTCGGCGATGCCGGGGCCGCGGTCGAGGACCTCGACGCGGACGACCCCCGGCCGGGACGGCCCGGTGACGGCGATCTCGACGGGCGCCCCGCCCCCACGGTCGAACTTGGTCGCGTTCTCCACGAGGTTGGACACCGCCCGCTGGAGCATGGCCGGCCGCCCGTAGAGGGTGGTGTCACCGCTCGTCCGGATCAGGACCGGCCGCCCCGTGCGGCGCCGGGCCAGGCCCGCGACCTCCTCCGCGATGTCGGCGAGGTCCAGCCTGCGCGGCGGCTCGGTGTCGGACTGGCCGGCCGCGAGGTCGACGAGCTCGTTGACCAGGTCGGTCAGTTCCCGGGCCTCCTGGGTCAGATCCGCCACCAGTTCGTCACGGGTGTCCGGCGGCAGCTCGTCGATGCGGCGCAGCAGGGAGATGTTCGTCCGCAGCGACGTCAGCGGCGTACGCAGTTCGTGCCCCGCGTCCTGGACCAGCCGCCGCTGGTCCTCCTCCGACTGGGCGAGCCGGCCGAGCATGCGGTCGAAGGCGCGGCCCAGCCGGCCCACCTCGTCGTGGCCGGTGACCGGCACCTGCACGCCGAGCCGACGGGTGCGGGCGACGTCCTCGGCGGCGGTGGTGAGGATCACCAGGCGGTGGGTGATGCGCCGGGCCAGCCACCAGCCGAACAGCCCCGCGGCCGTCACCACCGCGATCATCAGGATCAGCGTGCGCTGCTGGAGCGCCCGCAGCAGGTCCTCGGTGTCGCTGAACTCCTGCGCCACCTGCACCGCGCCCCGGCCGCCGCCGAGCGACACGGTCGCGATGCGGTAGACGTCGCTGCCGACGTCGACGTCCTTGTGCTCGGTGATCCGCCCGGCCGCCGCGGCCGCCGCGATCGTGTGGTCGGCGGACACGACGGGCAGTCCGGGGCTGCCGCTGTCCACGACCGAGCCGTCCGCGCCCAGCACCTGTACGTCCGTGCGGGCCGGCCGCACGATGTCGTGCCCCGGCGCGGACGAGGAGAAGTCCTCCGGCGCCATCCGGTGGTCGCGCACCTCGTCCCGCAGGTCCTGCACGACCTCGTCGAACACCGACTCCTGGTCCACCCGGACCAGCCGGGCGGCCGCCGAGTACGACAGGACGCCGACGAGCACGGTGACCGCGGCCGTCACGGCCGCGAACGACACCGCGAAGGTGGTCCGCAGCGACACCAGCTTCGGCCGCGGCCGGGACAGCAGCCGACGCAGACGGCTCACTCGCGTCCTCGTCCCACTCTCGTCCTCGTCACTCAGTCTTCCCGCAGCACGTAACCCACCCCGCGCACGGTGTGGATCAGCTGCGGGGCGCCGGGCTGGTCGAGCTTGCGGCGCAGATAGCCGACGTAGACGGCGAGGTTCTTGGAGCCGGGACCGAAGTCGTAGCCCCAGATACGGTCGTAGATCGTGGAGTGGTCCAGGACGATCCCGGCGTTGCGCGCCAGCAGTTCCAGCAGCTCGAACTCGGTCCGGGTCAGCTCCAGCTCGCGCCCGCCACGCCACGCGCGCCGCGCCTGCGGGTCCATCCGCAGCCCGGCCGCCTCCACATCCCGCTCCGTACTCCGCTTCGGGGCGTCGAGCACCGGCACGGCGGCCTCGGGGGCGGCGTCGGGGGTGGTGCGGCGCAGCAGCGCCCGCAGCCGGGCGAAGACCTCCTCGACGTCGAACGGCTTCACGACGTAGTCGTCGGCGCCCGCGTCCAGACCGGCGATCCGGTCGGCGGTCTCCACCAGCGCGGTCAGCATCAGGATGGGCGTACGGTCGCCCTCGGCGCGCAGCACCCGGCAGACCTGGAGGCCGTCGATGCCGGGCATCATCACGTCGAGGACGAGCACGTCCGGCGGGTTCTTGTGGGCGTGCGCCAGTGCCTCGACCCCGTCGGCGACCGCGGTCACCCGGTAGCCCTCCAGGGCGAGGGCACGTTCCAGGGCGTTGCGGATGGCACGGTCGTCTTCGGCGAGCAGCACGGTGGGAGGCACCAGGCCAGTCTGCCAAGGCCTCCGGCGGTTGGGCGGTGGGGACGGTCCTACGATCACCCTTCTTACTGGGCTCTCACCGTCCGGGTGGGCGTGTCCCGGGGGGCTGCCGCCCCCAGACCCCCGCTTCGGCCTGAACGGCCTCGTCCTCAATCGCCGGACGGGCTGGTTTTCCCCGCCCGGCGCTCAACAGGGCAGCGGTGAGCCCGACGCCGCCGGCTGGTCGGCCCTCGTCCTGAAAGGCCGGACGGGCTGGATTTCCCCGCCCGGCGCTCAACAGGGCAGCGGCGAGCCCGACGCCGTCGGCTGGTCGGCCCTCGTCCTGAAAGGCCGGACGAGCTGGATATCCCCGCCCGGCGCTCAGGAGGTCACCGTCCGGCGCTCAGGGGCTCAGCGGGCGGCCAGGGCCGCCAGCTGGTCGGCGAAGGGGACCACCGTGAACTCGTCCTTCTCCGCCTTCTCGGCCTTCTCGGTCTTTGCCGGGCCGGACGGCGTGGACAGGCCCGTCATCAGTGTCGCCAGCTCGCCCGCCGCCCGCTCGATCCGCTCGGGCAGGCCCTCCGCGCCCCAGTCCTCCGAGGCGGCGTAGACGGCGGTCGGGACGATCACGGCGCGCAGGTACGAGAAGAGCGGCCGCAGGGCGTGCTCGAGCACCAGCGAGTGCCGTGCGGAGCCACCCGTGGCTCCGATCAGCACCGGCTTGCCCGCCAGCGCGTCCGGGTCGATCACGTCGAAGAACGACTTGAACAGACCGCTGTAGGACGCGGAGAACACCGGGGTGACGACGATCAGCCCGTCCGCCGCCGTCACCGCCGCCAGCGCGGCCGCCAGCTTCCGTCCGGGGAAGCCGTTGGTGAAGTTGTGGGCGATCTCGACGGCGAGGTCGCGCAGCTCCACGACCTCCACCTCCACGTCCGCCCCCGCAGAGGTCCGCCCGGCGGTCGCGGCCGCCAGCCGGTCGGCCAGCAGCCGGGTCGACGACGGGACGCTCAGCCCCGCCGAGACGACGACGAGCCTCATGCGACGTTCACCCCTTCCTGGGTGGCCTTGCCGGCCTGGGCCGCCTTGAGCATCGACTCGTGGGTCGGCGCGTCCGGCACCTCGGCCGGCCGGCCGACGGCGAACTCCTTGCGCAGCACCGGCACGACCTCCTCGCCGAGCAGGTCGAGCTGCTCGAGCACGGTCTTCAGCGGCAGCCCCGCGTGGTCCAGCAGGAACAGCTGGCGCTGGTAGTCGCCGGCGTACTCGCGGAACTTGAGCGTCTTCTCGATGACCTGCTCCGGCGTGCCGACGGTCAGCGGGGTCTGGTCGGTGAAGTCCTCCAGGGACGGCCCGTGACCGTAGACCGGCGCGTTGTCGAAGTACGGCCGGAACTCGCGCACCGCGTCCTGCGAGTTCTTCCGCATGAAGACCTGCCCGCCGAGCCCCACGATGGCCTGCTCGGGCGTGCCGTGCCCGTAGTGCGCGTACCGGGCGCGGTACAGCTCGACCATCCGCTTGGTGTGGTCGGCCGGCCAGAAGATGTTGTTGTGGAAGAAGCCGTCACCGTAGAACGCGGCCTGCTCGGCGATCTCGGGCGAGCGGATGGAGCCGTGCCAGACGAACGGCGGCACGTCGTCCAGCGGGCGGGGCGTGGAGGTGAAGCCCTGGAGGGCAGTGCGGAACTTGCCCTCCCAGTCGACGACGTCCTCGCGCCACAGCCGGCGCAGCAGGGCGTAGTTCTCGATGGCGAGGTTGATGCCCTGCCGGATGTCCTGGCCGAACCAGGGGTAGACCGGGCCGGTGTTCCCGCGTCCCATCATGAGGTCGACGCGCCCGTCGGCCAGATGCTGGAGCATCGCGAAGTCCTCGGCGATCTTCACCGGGTCGTTGGTGGTGATGAGGGTGGTGGAGGTGGAGAGGACCAGCCTCTCCGTCCGCGCGGCTATGTAGCCGAGCATCGTCGTCGGGGACGAGGGCACGAACGGCGGGTTGTGGTGCTCACCGGTGGCGAAGACGTCGAGGCCGACCTCCTCCGCCTTCTGCGCGATGGCGACCATGGCCTTGATCCGCTCGCGCTCGGTCGGCGTACGGCCCGTGGTGGGGTCCGGCGTGACATCGCCGACGCTGAAGATCCCGAACTGCATGGTCGCTCAACCTCCAAAGTTGTTGACCGTTAAACTATACCTGCCGAACACCTCCCTGGCCCCCTGTATTCCGCCGACCGGCACGACTGTCAGTGGCCCGTCCTACGATCCGGACATGGCCACCCCACGCCGTGACACCCGAGGCATCGTCGACGCCGCGGACTTCCTCGCACGCGTGCGCTTCCGCCGTCCCGAACCGGCCCCGCCCCTGCGCCCCTACGTCGAGCACTACTGGCTGATCGACTGGGACCTGACCGAGCCGTACGTCTCCCACGTGGTCCCGCACCCCGCGGTCCACCTCGTCTTCCAGCGTTTCGAGGGGCAGGAGCCCTTCGTCGAGATCGCCGGCGTCCAGCAGGGGCTCTTCACCCAGAAACTGGAGGGCCGGGGGCGGGTGTGCGGCGTCAAGTTCCGCCCGGGCGGCTTCCGCCCCTTCGCCCCCGAGCACCCGGTCTCCCACTGGACGGGCCGCCGGGTCCACCTCACCGGCACCGACCCGGCCCCGGTCCTCGATCCGGCCGGCGAGGAGGCCCGGGTGGCGGCCCTCGACGCGCATCTCCTGGCGGCCCGCATCCCCCGCCCGGACCCCCAGGCCGACCTCGCGATGACCCTCGTCGACCGCATCCGCACCGACCGCGCGATCCGCAAGGTGGCGGACCTCGCGAGCGACGAGGGGCTGTCGGTACGCCTGATCCAGCGCCTGTTCGCCGCGTACGTCGGCGTGGGCCCCAAATGGGTGATCCTGCGCTACCGCATCCACGAGGCCCTGGAACGGGCGGAGGCCGAGCAGACGGTGGACTGGGCAGCCCTGGCCGCCGACCTGGGCTACGCGGACCAGGCCCACCTGGTGCGCGACTTCACCACGACGGTCGGCGTCCCCCCTGCCACCTACGCAAGGCATCGCAGCTCATGAACGGCCCCGAACCGAGCCGCACACGGCTCCGCCGCACGGACGCGGACGCAGCCAGGCCACTGCGCGCGGGCTGAGCTCCGCCGCCCGGACGCAGGTACGGCTCCCCCGCGTGCCGCACCCGACTCTGCCCGGTCCCGCGGCCGGGAGCGGCACGCGGCTTCGCCGACCGCCTGGGCGCGCCCGACCCTCGCCGTCCAGCGGCCCCCTGCCCCCGGCGCCTGGCTAAGGCACCAGCACCAGTCGGCCCCTGACCCCGCCCTCCGCCAGCCGTGCGTGTGCCTTCGCGGTGTCCTCCAGCGTGAACGTCTCGGCCACCCGGAGGGTCAGCTCGCCCGCATCCACCGAGCGCACCAGCTCCGCCAGCCGGGCCCCGTCCGCGCTCACCTCGACAGCCTCGGTCCGCACCCCCCGCTCCGACGCGGGCTGAGCCTGCGGGATCACCCCTACGTACGCGCCCCCGTCCCGCACCAGGGCCAACGCCTCGGAGCCCAGCACCGCCGCGTCCAGCACCGCGTCGAAACGCCCCTCGCCGCCCGGGAAACGGGTGGCCCCCAGCGACCGGACGAACTCCTCGTCCTGCGCCCGAGCCAGCGCGGCGACCGTCACCCCGCGCCGCGCGGCCAGCTGGACGGCATACCCGCCGACCGCCCCCGCACCGCCCGTGACCAGCAACGAATCCCCCGGCGACAGGGCCAGCAGGTCCAGCGCCTGCGCAGCGGTCAGCGCGTTCAGCGGCAGGGTCGCCGCGTGCACCGCGTCCACGGAAGCAGGCGCGAGCGCCACCGCGTCCGCGTCGACGACGACGTACTCCGCATGCGTACCGAGCGGCTTGACCATCCCGTAGTCGAGGGCCACGACCTCCTCCCCCACATTCCACGCGGAGGCCACCCCCACCGCGTCCACCGTCCCGGCGACGTCCCAGCCGAGCCCGACCTGCTTGCCGGCGCCGCCGAAGACCCCGGAGCGCACCCCGGCGTCGACCGGGTTCAGCGCGGCCGCCGCCACCTTGATCCGCACCTGCCGGGCGGCCGGCTCCGGCAGCTCCGCGTCCACGATCTCGACGGCCTCGGGCCCGCCGAACGTCCGCACCACTGCTGCACGCATGTCAACTCCCCTGGATAGGCGGGTACTTGCGGGGGTCCCCCGCTTCCCTCTTGCTGTCACAACCCTAGGAAGAGTTACTATCCAGGGGGAAGTAGTTACCTGAAGGTGCCTACGTCACCGGGAGGAGAGCCACCATGGCCACCACGACCGCCGCCCAGCGGCGCGAGCAGGCCCGCACCGAGTACGACGCCTTCCTCCGCGACTGCCCGACCAACCAGCTGCTGGACCGCCTCAGCGACAAGTGGGTCAGCCTGGTCGTCTCGGCCCTCGCCCCCGGCCCCCAGCGCTACAGCGACCTGGCCCGCAGGATCGCCGGCGTGAGCCCCAAAATGCTCACCCAGACCCTGCGCACCCTGGAACGCGACGGCATCCTGACCCGCACGGTCACCCCGTCCGTCCCCGTCCGCGTCGACTACGAGCTGACCCCCCTCGGCAGCAACCTCGCGCTGCTGCTCACGGCCGTGAAGAACTGGGCGGAGATCCACTTCGACGAGGTCCATGCGGCCCGCCGACGCTACGACACAGACAGCACCGACGTCTGAGCGGTGCCGTTCGGTGCCGCTCGGTGCCGTTCAGGAGGTGAGCGGCAGCGCGTCCATGTAGGCGTTCGACGGCTTGCGCACCTTCTGCACGCCCCGCGCGTCCAACGCGACCGTCGCCGACGCCGTGCCCAGGGTGCCGCTTCCCTGCCAGGTCCCGGTGACGTTCACCCAGGTGTCGGCCTTCGGCGCCGCGATCCCCTGGACCAGCACCTTCACGGACGACGCGTCCGCCGCACAGCAGCTGACGATGATCCGGGTCAGATACCAGCCGTCCCGCTTCCGCGGGGCCGGGGTGACGAACCCGGTCATCACGACCGCGCGGCCCCGGATGGCCCGCGACCGGTCCTGCTGCACCCGCTGGGTGAAGTCGGTGAGTGTGATCGGCAGCGGGGAGGTCGCGGGCAGCGGATCGAAGGCGTCCTCCTGCACGGCGACGGCCTTCGCCGGTTCCCGCGAGGCCGTGTAGGAGCCGAGCGCGGGAGGAGCGTAGAAGAGCAGGCTCAGCACGGGCAGGAACAGCAGCCAGGCGACCCGCGGAACACCGGAGTGGTCGTGACCATGCCCCTCGTGACCATGCCCCTCGTGACCGTGCCCCGGCTCGCCGGGCTCCTCCTTCGGCGGGGCGGCCCACGCCTCCGCCACGCCCAGCACCACCAGCAGCACCCCGGAGGCGACCAGCAGCGGCCGCATCCCCTCCTTGACGTACCGCAGGTACTCGTCCGTGAACAGCGAGGTGTGCAACAACCCCAGCCCACCCAGCACCAGCAGCCCCACCTGCGCGAACCGCCTCACAGCAGCACCCCTCCGATCACCGCGCTGCACACCACGGCCACCACCGCCGTGGCCGCCGAGAACCGCAACGCGAAGGCCCGCCCGAACGTGCCCGCCTGAAGCGCGATCAACTTCAGGTCGACCATCGGCCCCACCACCATGAACGCCAGCCGCGCGACCGGCGAGAAACCGGTCAGCGAGGCCGCCACGAACGCGTCCGCCTCACTGCACACCGCCAGCACGATCGCCAGCGCCGCCAGGAACAGCACCGACAGCCACGGCGAACCCGCGAAGGTGTCGAGCAGCGTGCGCGGCACCGCCACGTTGAACGTCGCCGCCGCCATCGCCCCCACCACCAGAAAACCCCCCGCGTGCAGGAAGTCGTGCTGGAAACCACGCCGGAACTCGGTGAAACGGCTGCGCCCCGGAACATGCCCGGTGTGCCGGACGACGGTGGGCTTCAACCACTCCTCGCGCCCCAGCCAGAGCCACAGCCAGCCCATCGCGGCGGCGGTGACCAGCGAGGCGAGCAGCCGGGCGACCACCATCTCCGGACTGCCCGGGAAGGCGACGGCCGTGGCGGTCAGCACCACCGGGTTCACGGCGGGCGCCGACAGCAGGAACGCGAACGCGGCGGCCGGTGTGACCCCCCGCCCGATCAGACTGTTCGCCACCGGCACCGAGGCGCACTCGCACCCCGGCAGCACCACACCCGCCATCCCCGCGACCGGCACGGCCAGCGCGGCCCGCTTCGGCAGCAGCCGGCTGAAGACCCGCGCCGGCACGAACGCGTTGATCGCCCCCGACAGAGCCGTGCCCAGCAGCAGGAACGGCAGCGCCTGCACGGTCACGGCCAGACACACCGTCCGCCACGCCTGCATCGCCGGCGCGTCCAACGACCGCCCGACGAGCACCAGCAGCACACCCGGCACCACCGCCGCGCCCAGCAACAACAGCGGCCAGTGCCGCGGCAGCGCACCCGCCGGGCGGGCGTCCGCCGCCCGCACTCCCTCGGCCGCCTCCGCGGACGGCCGTACGTCGGTCTCCTGCATCCCGCCCTAGACCCGGCCTTCCCGCAATCGTGCGACCTGCTCAGCGCCGAACTCCACCGTGCGCCGCATGTGCCGCACGATCACCGCGAGTTCGCTGTCCGCCAGGTCCTCGAAGAGCGGCATGCAGTCGCCGCCCAGCCGCTCCCACATCCGCGTGAACTCCGCGATCCGCTCCGGCACCGTCACCACGAGGACCCGTCGCCGGTCGGCCGCGTCCCGCTCCCGGACGACGTAACCCGCCTTCTCCAACCGGTCCACCAGCCGCGTCGCCGAGCCCGTGGTCAGCCCCGTCAGCTCGGCAACCCGGCCCGTCGTCACCGGCTCCCGCTCCAGCATCAGCAGGTTCAGACACTGAAGGTCCGTGGGATGCAGCCCGAGACGGTCGGCGAGAGCCTGGTTGAACAGGGCGTACGCGGCCGCGTACCGACGCGACACGACGCCCAGCTCGTCCAGCAGCCGCGAGCGCACGTTCCCGGACATCGCACCCCTTCGTCGGCACCGCCGTCAGCGCCGTCCGCAGATCGTACGACGCTCCGCTCCCTCGAACGTCAGAAGAAGTACGCGTCCCCGGTGTCCAGGACCAGCACCTGCTGCCGGTCGTTGGACCGGTTGCGGTCCACCGCGCCGCCGCCCCACAGGGTGTCGACGGCCATCGTCACCTCGATCGGCCGCCCCCGCAGCCACACCCGCAACTCGATCCGCTCCCCCAGCCCGTCCGCGGCCAGCGCCCCCGTCCGGCACACCACCTCCTGGCGGCCCGTCCGCGCGCAGCCGGCCGGCAGCCGCTGCGCCCCGGCCGCCAACGGCACCGACCAGCGCAGCCGTACGGTCGAGTCGGAGACGTCCGCCGGACCGTGGTTGCGCGGGGTCAGCCCGACGTCGACCCGGCCGCCGCGCATGACGGCGGAGCCGTGGTACGACAGGTCCGCCTCGGTCGCCTCCCCCGCCGTCCCGGCCGCCCGCGCGGGCGCGACCCCCACCCCCACCGCCAGTACCGCACCCCACACCGCGAGACCTCGCATCCAGCGCATGCCACCACTCCTCGATTCCTCGATCGGAAACCGCCCGGGTACGAAGGGCCGGGTACGAAGGGGATGTATCCCACGCCCGGCGCCCGGCAGGCGCCCTCCAACAGGTGACACCACCCGGCCGTGCCAAGCTGCCGACATGTTCGTCCTCCGGTCGGCCGCCCTGTTCGTCGTCGCCGCGCTCTTCGAGATCGGCGGCGCGTGGCTGGTCTGGCAGGGCGTACGCGAGCACCGGGGCTGGCTGTGGGCGACCGGCGGTGTCCTCGCGCTCGGCGCGTACGGCTTCGTCGCCACCTTCCAGCCCGACGCCCACTTCGGCCGCATCCTCGCCGCGTACGGCGGCATCTTCGTGGCCGGCTCCCTGCTCTGGGGCGCGGTCGCCGACGGCTACCGCCCCGACCGCTGGGACGTGACCGGCGCCCTGGTCTGTCTCGCCGGGATGGCCGTGATCATGTGGGCCCCCAGGAACGGCGGCTGACCCGGATACCCTGGGCGGCAGCCGGTCGTATGAACGAACACCCCCGTGCACGAGGAGCAGCCCATGGCCACCGCCGCACCGTCCGCCGCCTCCCGCATCGCCGTCGTCACCGGTGCGAGCAGCGGAATCGGCGCCGCCACCGCCCGGCAGCTCGCCGCGGCCGGCTACCGGGTCGTCCTGACCGCCCGCCGCAAGGACCGCATCGAGGCGCTGGCCGAGGAGATCGCCCGGTCGGGCGGCTCCGCGACGGCCTACCCGCTGGACGTCACGGACCGCGCCGCGGTCGACGAGTTCGCCGGCGCCTTCAAGACGATCGGCGTCCTCGTCAACAACGCGGGCGGCGCGCTCGGCGCCGACCCCGTCGCCACCGGCGACCCGGCCGACTGGCGCACGATGTACGAGACGAACGTCCTCGGCACCCTCAACGTCACCCAGGCCCTGCTCCCCAAGCTGGTGGCGAGCGGCGACGGAACGGTCGTGGTGGTGTCCTCGACCGCCGGTCACGGGACGTACGAGGGCGGCGGCGGCTATGTCGCCGCGAAGCACGGCACCCACGTCCTCGCCGAGACCCTCCGCCTGGAGATCGTCGGCCTGCCGGTCCGCGTCATCGAGATCGCCCCCGGCATGGTCAGGACCGACGAGTTCGCCCTCACCCGCTTCGGCGGCGACACGGACAAGGCCGCCAAGGTCTACGAGGGCGTCGCCGAACCCCTCACCGCCTCCGACGTGGCCGAGACGATCGCCTGGGCGGTCACCCGCCCCAGCCACGTCAACGTCGACCTCCTCGTCCTGCGCCCCCGCGCCCAGGCGTCCAACACGAAGGTCCACCGGGAGCTGTGACGGCCGAGGAGGGGACCGCGGGCCAGGACCCGGACGCACGGGAACAGCTCTCGCCGGAACAGCACTCACTGGAGCAGCGCCGCCTGGCCCAGGAGACGAAGAACGAGCGCCACATGTGGGTCTTCCTGGCCTACTTCCTCTTCGGCATCCACATCGTGGCGTTCGTGATGATCTACGCGGTACGCCACGCGAAGTGACGGCCGCCGCGCCATAGGGTCTTCCACGTGGACAGACACATACCGTTCGAGACGCTGCACAACTTCCGTGACCTGGGCGGATACCCGACCAGTAGCGGCCATCGGGTCCGCGCGGGCCGGCTGTTCCGCGCGGACTCGCTCGGCAAGCTGAGACCGGACACCCCGGACTGGGACCGCTTCCTCGCCCTCGGCGTCCGCACGGTGATCGACCTGCGCCACCCCTGGGAGATCGACGCGAGGGGCCGGGTCCCGGAGGACGACTCCTTCACCTACCGCAACCTCAGCATCGAGCACCGCCCCTACGACCAGGCCGCGTTGACCCCGGACGTGGACCCGGGCCCGTACCTCTCCGCCCGCTTCATGGAGGTGGCGGAGGACGGCACGAAGGAGATCGCGGCGGCCCTGGAGCTGGTGGCCGACGCGCAGGAGGGGCTGGTCTTCCACTGTGCCTCGGGCAAGGACCGCACCGGGCAGCTGGCGGCCCTGGTCCTGAGCCTGCTGGGCGTCCCGGACGAGGTGATCATCGAGGACTTCTCCCTGACGGAACTGGCGACCCCGGCCCTGCTCGCCGACTGGCGCGCGAGGAACGACGGCCGCTCCCCGGCGTGGCCGTCCTTCGGGCGGGCTCCCGAGTCGGTGATGCGTCTGTTCCTGGAGGCGCTGCGGGCCCGGTACGGCTCGGTGGAGGCGTATGTGACGGAGGCTCTCGGCATGGACGCGGAGACCTTGTCGGCGACCCTCCGCGCCCGCCTCCTGGAACCGGCCCCCACCACCTGGCCGGAGTTGACCCACCGCAGGGCGGAGCCGCTCGACGCCCCTCTCCTGGTCCGTCTGCGCGACACGGCGGCCCTGTGGCAACTGGCCCGGGGCATCGAGCAGTGGCAGCCCGGCGAGAAGACCGAGGCCCACTTCGTCGACCGCATGCGCGAGGGCGAGGTCTGGCTGACGTACGCGGACGGCGCGGTCGCGGGCGCCTTCGAGCTCTGGTGGGACGATCCGGCCGCCTGGGGCCCCCGCCCGCCCGAGGCCGGCTACATCCACCGCCTGATGACGACCCCGCACACCGCCCCACCGGGTACGGGCCGCAGGATGCTCGCCCAGGCCGAGTCCCGCATCACCGCGTCCGGCCGCCCCTACGCCCGCCTCGACTGCCTCTCCACCAACCCCCGCCTGCGCGCGTACTACGAGTCCGCGGGCTACACGGTCGTCGGCGAACAGCGCGCCAAGGAGGGCGGAACGGGCAGCCCGTACGCGGTGACCCTGCTGGAGAAGCGGCTCGGCTGAGGGAGAGACGCGTGAGGGGCCCGAGCCGAAACCGGCTCGGGCCCCTCACTGCGGGCGTCAACGGCGGACCCGCGGTGTCAGCCCTTCACGCAGACGACCTGCTTGAGCTTCGCCACGACCTCGACCAGGTCACGCTGCTGATCGATGACCTGCTCGATCGGCTTGTAGGCGGCTGGGATCTCGTCCACGACGCCGGAGTCCTTACGGCACTCCACGCCCTGCGTCTGCTCCTCCAGGTCGCGCGTCGAGAAGCGGCGCTTGGCGGCGTTGCGGCTCATCCGCCGGCCCGCGCCGTGCGAGGCCGAGTTGAAGGCCTTCTCGTTGCCGAGGCCCTTCACGATGTACGAACCGGTGCCCATCGAGCCCGGGATGATGCCGTACTCGCCGGAACCGGCCCTGATCGCGCCCTTGCGGGTGACCAGTAGGTCCATGCCCTCGTACCGCTCCTCTGCCACGTAGTTGTGGTGACAGGAGATCTCGGGCTCGAAGGCCGGCTTCGCCTTCTTGAACTCCTTGCGGATCACGTCCTTCAGGAGCGCCATCATGAGCGTGCGGTTGTACTTCGCGTACTCCTGGGCCCAGAACAGGTCGTTGCGGTAGGCCGCCATCTGCGGGGTGTCCGCGACGAAGACGGCGAGATCGCGGTCGACCAGGCCCTGGTTGTGCGGGAGCTTCTGCGCCACCCCGATGTGGAACTCGGCGAGTTCCTTGCCGATGTTCCGGGAACCGGAATGCAGCATCAGCCACACCGAACCGGACGTATCTACACAAACCTCACAGAAGTGGTTTCCGGACCCCAGGGTGCCCATCTGCTTCACGGCCCGCTCCTGACGGAACTTCACCGCCTCCGCGACCCCGTCGAACCGCGTCCAGAAGTCGTCCCACCCGCCGGTGGTCAGCCCGTGGAACTGTTCCGGATCGACCGCGGTGTCGTGCATCCCCCGGCCCACCGGGATCGCCTGCTCGATCTTCGAACGGAGCCGGGAAAGATCGCCGGGGAGGTCGTTCGCCGTGAGCGAGGTCCGGACCGCGGACATCCCGCACCCGATGTCGACCCCCACCGCCGCGGGACAGACGGCGCCCTGCATCGCGATGACCGAGCCGACCGTCGCGCCCTTGCCGTAGTGGACGTCCGGCATGACCGCCAGTCCCTTGATCCACGGCAGGGTCGCCACGTTCCGCAGCTGCTGGAGCGCACCCTCCTCGACCGACGCCGGGTCGGCCCACATACGGATGGGTACCTTCGCGCCCGGCATTTCCACGTACGACATTCGTCCTCATTCCCCCGGATTAATACAAAAGCCTTAGATCGCAAAACTGGTGCCAAGGTCAACGAAAAGGACAGCGGACCGGCATCCACAGCTCCACGTGCGATACACATTGTCTCCAGGGGCCGCCCCCGTCCGGCAAGCGATTAACCAGCGGGGACACCGGGCCACCCACATCACCTCACCTGTCGAGAGGAGCCGACCGTGCAGCGGAAGGCATACGTACCCGGCGTCGTCGCGCTCCTCGCGGCGCTGCTGGCCGGCTGCACCGGCGGTTCGGACGAAGGCGGCTCGACGGACAACTCCAACCCGGGCGAGGCAGGGACGGCCAGCGCCGTCGCGCAGCCCGGCAAGTACGACACGCTCCCCGAGGCCTGCGGGGTGGTGAGCCGGTCCACCCTCGACTCGCTCCTGCCCGGCATCAAGCAGCTCGCCGACGAGGCGCAGCGCGACACGGCCTACGCGGGTGAGGCGACCCAGACGTTCGACACGGACCGCAAGGTGGGCTGCCGTTGGAAGGTGGAGTCGACGGACGCCACCGACCATCTCCTCGTCGACTTCGAGCGGGTCGTCTCGTACGACAACGCGGTGAGCGACGACAACCAGGCCGAGGCCCTCTTCGCGCAGAAGGTGACCGCGGCCGACCTCCCGGCACCCACCGTCTCCGCCACCGGCGCCGCGACCGGCTCCCCTTCCACGAGCCCGAGTGCCTCCCCCTCGACGACGACCTCGCCCTCCGCCGGCGCCTCCGCGTCGGCCTCGCCCTCGGCTTCCTCCACCGTTCCCCCCGCCGACCTCCAGCCCCGCCTCCTGGAGGACCTGGGCGACGAGGCGTTCATCGACGACGCGCTCAGCAGCTCCGGTTCGACGGCCAAGCAGCGCACGGTGACTGTGGCGTTCCGCACGTCCAACGTCATGGTGACCATCCAGTACGAGGAGCAGCCGGCGACCGTCGGCACGGTGCCGGACAGCGAGGAAATGCAGGACAAGGCCCGGAAACTGGCCGCGCAGCTCGCCGACTCACTGGCCGGCTGAGGGCACTTCGGCCCGGTTCGCGCCCCACCCGCAAAGCCCTCGAAGCGGAACCGCACAGCTTCTTCACCGACTACGGTGGCCCCTCGGACCCGATCCGACCGCAGGAACCACGAGCGTCATGAGTGAAGGAACCATGCAGCGACGAGCCCAGCGAGACGGCCAGTTTGACCAGCGCGAGCAGCGTGCCGAGCGAGTGAACCGGGCCGGCGGGCTGAACCGCCTCCTGGCCGCGGCGGTCGCCGTCCCGGTGATGCTGTTGGCCGCGGGCTGCTCCTCGGACTCCGGCTCGGGCAACGACGCGAAGGACACCGGCGCCTCCACCGGCGCCGGTTCCGGCACCGACTCCGCGGCGAGCGCAGCGCCGACCGTGCAGGCGGCGGCGTACAAGACGCTGCCCGAGGCGTGCGCGGTGGTGTCGAAGAAGACGCTGACGGAGCTGGTGCCGAAGGGGGCGGCCAAGGGCAAGGAGGGGACGTCCAGCGACACCGCGGCCCGGGCCAGTTGCTCCTGGTCCAGCCTGGCCAACAACGGTGTGAAGGGCTCGCAGTTCCGCTGGCTGAACGTTTCCCTGCTGCGCTTCGAGTCGGACGCGACCACCGGTGACGGCGAGTCGCAGGCGAAGACGTACTACGCGAAGCAGGTCAAGGACGCCCAGGCGGTGTCGGGCGCGAAGAACGTCAAGTCGGCGCCGGTGGCTTCGACGGGTGACGAGGCGACGTCGGTGCGCTACGACCTGAAGAAGTCGGAGGGCGCCTTCAAGCAGCAGACGGTCGTGGTCCGCGTCGAGAACGTGGTGCTCACACTCGACTACAACGGTGCCGGTCTGGCGGGCGACAAGGCGCCCAGCGCGGAGACCCTGACGAAGTCGGCGGAGAAGGCGGCCAAGGAGACGGTGGCCGCGGTGCAGTCGGCCAACGGCGAGGGCGGCAGCGGCGGTTCGGACACCTCGGCCACCAGTCCGTCCCCGTCCGAGTCGGCCTCCTCCGACCCGAAGGCGACGCCCTCCAAGTCGTCGTCGGCGACCCCGAAGGCGACGGCGTCCAAGGCGGCCGCGGCGGCCCCGAAGGCGTCCGCTTCCGCGAAGAGCTGACGGACCGGCAACACGTGCGCCGCACACATGTGCCACCCTGTTGCGCGCAAGAACACGCAAGGGGAGGGGAGTACGGGTGTCCGCGCCAATACAGCTGACCCGGACGCACCGCGTTCTCATCGGCGTGGTCGTGACCGGCGCCGTGATCATCGCCGGAATCGGCTTCGCCGGTTCGTACGCGGCCGTCCGGGAACTGGCCCTCGAGAAGGGCTTCGGCAACTTCTCGTATGTGTTCCCGATCGGTATCGACGCGGGTATCTGCGTCCTGCTGGCCCTGGATCTGCTGCTGACCTGGATCCGCATCCCCTTCCCGCTGCTCCGGCAGACGGCGTGGCTGCTGACGGCGGCGACGATCGCCTTCAACGGCGCGGCCGCCTGGCCGGACCCGCTGGGCACGGGTATGCACGCGGTGATCCCGATCCTGTTCGTGGTCTCCGTCGAGGCGGCCCGGCACGCGATCGGCCGGATCGCGGACATCACGGCGGACAAGCACATGGAGGGCGTGCGCCTCACGCGCTGGCTGCTCTCGCCGCTGCCCACCTTCCTGCTCTGGCGCCGTATGAAGCTGTGGGAGCTGCGCTCCTACGAACAGGTGATCAAGCTGGAGCAGGAACGTCTCGTCTATCAGGCGAGGCTGCGTTCCCGCTTCGGCCGTGCCTGGCGCCGCAAGGCCCCGGTGGAGTCGCTGATGCCGCTGCGGCTGGCCCGTTACGGCGTCCCGCTGGCGGAGACCGCCCCGGCGGGTCTGGCGGCGGCGGGCATAGAGCCGGCCGTGCTCCCTCCGGCGCCGATACCGGCGGCCGCGCCCCAGCAGGAGCTGACGGCGGCCGCCCCGGTCGACGCGGGCGTCCGTGCCGTCGAGGCGGCTCCCGTGCCCCGGCAGGCCCAGCAGACACCGTGGGCACAGCAGGTCGGCCATGCGCCCGCCCCCGCGCCCACGGAGGAGGAGCAGAGCCCGTGGTTCCAGGCGCCGCACGAGGTCGCGTACCAGGGGGGCTACGACCCCACGTACGACCCCTCGGAGCAGTACGCCCAGTGGTACGAGGAGCAGCAGCAGGCCGAGCAGTACCAGGACCAGTACCAGGAGGAGCCTCCGGCGCAGGAGCCCTCTCCGGAGGAGACCGGTTCGTTCCCCATCCCGGTGGGGCCGGGCCGCAGCCGCGAGCTCGGTGAGGGCGGCGGTACGCCGATCCCCGAGCCGGACGAGGAGTCGTACTACCAGATCTTCAAGCAGTCGTCGATGAGCGGCAGCGGCTACCCGACGCCGAGCCAGTTCAGCTACGACGTGGAGGCGACGTACGGCACCCCCATCCCGGACTCCGAGGCCAAGCGCATGGTCATGCGCTTCCAGAACCGCCACGCGGCGGAACTGGAGGAGGACCACATCGCCTGATGCGCAGGTGTACGACGGAGGGGGCGCCCGGTGCTGACACCGGGCGCCCCCTCCGTCGTGGAAGTGCCGCTTACTCCCCGAGCAGGGCCCGCACCCGCTCCTGGCCCACGGCCAGCAGCAGCGTGGGCAGCCGCGGCCCGGTGTCACGCCCCACCAGCAGGTGGTAGAGCAGGGCGAAGAACGTCCGCTGGGCGGTCTTGATCTCCGGCGGGAGTTCCTTGGGCGTGGCGTCGGCGGAGAACCCGGCCTGGACCTTGGGCACGCCGTAGACGAGGTGCGTGAGCCCGTCCAGCGACCAGTGGTCAGCGAGTCCGTCGAGCAGAAGCCGCAGGGACTGCCGGGAGGCCTCGTCGAGGGACTTCAGCAGCTCGGCGTCGACTTCGGCGCGGACGATGGTGCGCTGGTCGGCGGGGACATGGGTGTTGATCCAGGCCTCGGCCTTGTCGTACCGGGGCCGCGCCTCGTCGAGGGAGCCGAGCGGGTTCTCCGGGTCGAGGTCGGAGAGGATCCGCAGAGCCTGGTCCTGGTGTCCGGCGGTGATGTCGGCGACCGAGGCCAGCGTGCGGTACGGCAGCGGCCGGACGGTGCGCGGCAGCTCACCGGCGGCCGTGCCCACCGCACGGGCGTGCGCGGCGATGTCGGCCGGGAGCGCCGAGCCGTCGGCCACCTTGGCGTCCAGCTTGTCCCACTCGTCGTAGAGCCGCTGGATCTCCTGGTCGAAGGCGATCTTGAAGGACTGGTTGGGGCGGCGGCGGGCGTAGAGCCAGCGCAGCAGCTGCGGCTCCATGATCTTCAGCGCGTCGGCGGCGGTGGGGACACCGCCCTTCGAGGACGACATCTTCGCCATGCCGCTGATGCCGACGAAGGCGTACATGGGCCCGATGGGCTGCTTGCCGCCGAAGATGCCGACGATCTGGCCGCCGACCTGGAAGCTGGACCCGGGGGACGAGTGGTCGACGCCGCTCGGCTCGAACACGACGCCCTCGTACGCCCAGCGCATCGGCCAGTCGACCTTCCAGACCAGCTTGCCGCGGTTGAACTCGTTCAGCCGGACGGTCTCGGCGAATCCGCAGGCGGTGCAGGTGTAGGACAGCTCGGTGGTGTCGTCGACGTACGAGGTGACCGTGGTGAGGTCCTTCTCGCAGTTGCCGCAGTACGGCTTGTACGGGAAGTAGCCCGCCGAGCCGGACGAGCCGTCGTCCTCGTTCGCCGCGCCCGACCCCTCCGCCGCCTCGAGCTCGGCCTCGTCGAGCGGCTTCTGCTGCTGCTTCTTCGCGGGGGCCTTCTTGGTGCGGTACTGGTCGAGGATCGCGTCGATGTCACCGCGGTGCTTGATCGCGTGCAGGATCTGCTCGCGATAGACACCGGAGGTGTACTGCGCCGTCTGGCTGATCCCGTCGAACTCCACGCCGAGCTCGGCCAGCGACTCGACCATCGCGGCCTTGAAGTGCTCGGCCCAGTTCGGGTGTGTCGAGCCCTGCGGCGCCGGGACGGAGGTCAGCGGCTTGCCGATGTGCTCGGCCCAGGAGTCGTCGATCCCGGCGATGCCCTGCGGCACCTTGCGGTAGCGGTCGTAGTCGTCCCAGGAGATCAGGTGGCGGACCTGGTGTCCGCGGCGGCGGAGCTCGTCGGCGACCAGGTGCGGGGTCATGACCTCGCGGAGGTTGCCCAGGTGGATGGGTCCGGAGGGAGAGAGCCCGGACGCGACAACGACCGGTTTCCCGGGGGCCCGACGCTCCGACTCCTCGATGACCTCATCCGCGAAACGGGAGACCCAGTCGGTGGTCTCGGTGCTCAGAGCCACGATCGGCACGTCCTCTTGTTCTGAAGGCTTCCGGGTTTGAAGTGCGTTCCATTGTCCCAGACGGCCCCGCGCCCGGGAAAACGGCTTTACCCCCCATGGGATACTGACTGCGTCTATCCATCCCCACGAGGAGAACGGCACCCACTCCTATGGCCCCGGTCACGTCCCTCAGCCACTCCGTCGAACAGCACCTCACGTCCGCTCTCTCGGCCACCCTGCCGGAGGCCGCCGGCGCGGACCCGCTGCTGCGACGAAGCGACCGGGCCGACTTCCAGGCCAACGGCATCCTGGCGCTGGCCAAGAAGGCGAAGGCGAACCCGCGGGAGCTGGCGACGCAGGTCGTGGCGCACGTGGTCACGGGTGACCTGATCGAAGAGGTCGAGGTCTCGGGCCCCGGCTTCCTGAACGTGACGATCACCGACGGCGCGATCACCCGGAACCTCGCCGCCCGGTACGCGGACGCGGACCGCCTGGGCGTGCCGCACTCCGGCCACCCCGGCACGACGGTCATCGACTACGCCCAGCCGAACGTGGCGAAGGAGATGCACGTCGGTCATCTGCGGTCGGCGGTCATCGGCGACGCGACGGTGCAGATCCTGGAGTTCACCGGCGAGAGCGTGGTCCGCCGGCACCACATCGGCGACTGGGGCACCCAGTTCGGCATGCTCATCCAGTATCTGGACGAGCACCCGCACGAGCTGGACCACAAGGAGTCCCAGGTGAGCGGCGAGGAGGCGATGTCGAACCTCGACCGCCTCTACAAGGCCGCGCGCAGGCTGTTCGACGCGGACGAGGAGTTCAAGACCCGGGCCCGGCGCCGGGTGGTGGACCTCCAGGCGGGCGACCCGCACACGCTCGCGACCTGGCAGAAGTTCGTCGACGAGTCGAAGATCTACTTCTTCTCGGTCTTCGAGAAGCTGGACATGGAGATCCGGGACGAGGACATCGTCGGCGAGTCGGGTTACAACGACATGCTGGCGGAGACCTGCCGTCTCCTGGAGGAGTCCGGGGTCGCGGTCCGCTCCGAGGGCGCCCTCTGCGTCTTCTTCGAGGACGTCAAGGGCCCGGACGGCAACCCGGTCCCGCTGATCGTCCAGAAGTCGGACGGCGGCTACGGCTACGCGGCGACCGACCTGTCGGCGATCCGTGACCGTGTCTTCAACATCAAGGCGAGCACGCTGCTGTACGTGGTGGACGCCCGTCAGTCGCTGCACTTCAAGATGGTCTTCGAGACGGCGCGCAGGGCGGGCTGGCTGAACGAGGACGTCAAGGCGCACCAGTTGGCGTTCGGCACGGTCCTCGGCAAGGACGGCAAGCCGTTCAAGACCCGTGAGGGCGAGACGGTCAAGCTGGTCGACCTCCTCGACGAGGCGGTCGAGCGGGCCACGACGGTGGTCCGGGAGAAGGCCGTGAAGGTGGGCCTGTCCGAGCCGGAGATCGTGGAGAACGGCCGGTACGTAGGTGTCGGCGCGGTGAAGTACGCCGACCTGTCGACGTCCGCCGTGCGGGACTACAAGTTCGACCTGGACCAGATGGTCTCGCTGAACGGCGACACCTCCGTCTACCTCCAGTACGCGTACGCCCGTATCCAGTCGATCCTGCGCAAGGCCGGCGAGGCCCGCCCGGCCGCTCACCCGGAGCTGGAACTGGCCCCGGCGGAGCGGGCGTTGGGCCTGCACCTGGACCGGTTCGGCGAGACGGTGCACGAGGTCGCGGCGGCGTACGAGCCGCACAAGCTGGCCGCGTACCTGTACCAGCTGGCCTCGCACCTGACGACGTTCTACGACCAGTGCCATGTGCTGTCCCCCGACAACTCGCCGGAGGTCGTCGAGAACCGCCTGTTCCTGGTGGACCTCACGGCCCGCACCCTCCACCTGGGCATGGCCCTGCTGGGCATCCGGACCCCCGACAAGCTCTGAGGGAACAGCCCCGCGCAGAGGCGATCGACGTACCGCGGCCCGTCCTCCTTCCGGCATCCGGTTTCCGGCTTCCGGGGAGGGCGGGCCGCGGTCATGGCCGGGTACGTCAGGCGGCGAACCGCTTGAACGCCGCGCCGGTCCCCGACCCGGCGATGCCGTCGATCTTGCCGGTGTAGCCGTAGTCGTCCTTGAGTCGCCGCGGTGTCCGGGGCCATCGCGTTGACCCTCTTACTCCTCCCGGGCCAGCACGGCGCACCGCACCCGGCGGTGTCCCCGTCCCCGTCCGTCACCGGCCCGCGCTGCCGGGGAACCGCCTGCGAGGCCGGGAGCCCGATGGACATGCGGTGCGCCACCGCGCCGGAGACCGTCGCCGAGCACGTCACCGCCACCGCCACCGGGGCGTCGGTGCAACTGCGGTACAGCAGAGAGTGCGGGACGAGTCGGACCCGGATGTGGGGTGCGCGGATCGGCGACCGGATCGAGTCCGAAGCCGTGGGCGGCGTCCGCCCGTACCGAGCCGAGGTCAAGGACCGCGCCGAGGCGGACACCTATGTGCACACCGCCATGACGGCGACCCGCCCCGGGACGCTCGTCCGGACCTGTTTCCTGCCGACGGCGGACGGCAGGAAGGAGTGCTTCGAGGCCCGGGTGGGCCGGGCCCCGGAACCAACTCCTCGCACCCGCACGTCCCACCCCTCGACGACGTGAGAACACCATGGCGAGGAGCGGCAGTTGGGCGGCGCGGACGGCCCGTCGATCGGCGACGCCCTGATCACCTTCCTGCTGGTGGGAGGCGCGGGTGTGGTCATCCCGGCCGCCGTCGTCCTCCCGCTCGTCGGTCTGGGCATCTGGCTGACGCACGTCTGGCGCCGTCGGCGCGCGAGACACTCCGCCTGACGGCCGTCGCGGACCGGACGGGACACACCGACCGGGCCGGTGTCAGTGCCTGCCCTTACAGTCACCGGCATGGCGACTCTTCCCAATCCGCTCCCCAAACTGGCCTCCGATCCCAGCGGCCGCTCCCTCGGCCTCCAGCTCCCGCCGGGCCGGCTGATCGACACGACGGACGAAGGCGTGTGGCACGAGCCGTTGCTGTGGCACGCGGAGCAGTCCGCCTCCTCCGGCAACTGGACGGCCCTGGGCGGGACGGCGGGACGGGCCGGGCTGGTTCCCGTCCTGGTCGACCTCGGCGGCTCCCAAGGCGGCCCGTCGGAATGGGAGTTGATGCCCGCCGCGGTGTCGTACCCCGGGGACCACGACGCGGAGGAGATCCTCGCGGAGTACTGGGAGGAGTGCGCGGCGGACGGCGAGGAGTGGCCCGGCCTCGCCGCGCCCGGCACCCTGACGGCGGATCCGGACGCACGCGCCGCGCAGATCGCCGACACCCTTGCGGAGCAGGGGCCTTCCTGGTTCGGGTCGCCGCATGTCGCCCTGGTCCCCGCCCGCCGCAGCGCGGACGTCCCGGCGGCCGTCGGCTGGTCGGGCCCGGCCAACCACGAGCACGACGTCGCGCGACTGTGCGCCGTCCTGCGCTCCTGGGAGGACCGCTTCGGCATACGGGTCGTCGGCCTCGGTTTCGACGTCCTGGCCGTATCCGTCGCGGCCCCGCCCGGCACCCTCGCGGAGGCGGAGCCGATCGCCGCCGAGCACTTCGCGTTCTGCCCGGACAACGTCCTCCAGGGCCCGGGCACCCTGGAGGCCTACGCCCAGCAGCTCGTCGGCGAGCCCACCTGGACCTTCTGGTGGGACTGATCCGCGCTACCCCGTGAGCCCCCGCCCCAGCCTGCGCAGCCCCTCCCCGATCTCCTCCGGGGTCTGCGTCACGAAGCACAGGCGCAGGGTCGAGCGGTCGGGCTCACCGGCGTAGAAGGGGGCGCCGGGGACGTACGCCACGTCCTGGGCGACGACCTGCGGCAGGAGGGCCGTGGTGTCGTACGACTCGGGGAGGCGGACCCAGAGGAACATGCCGCCCTCCGGACGGGTCCACACCGACCCTGCCGGGAGGGCGTCCGCGAGGCCCGCGAGCATGGCGTCCCGGCGCTCCCGGTACACGGCGGCGACCCGGGCCACGTGCGCGTCCAGGTCGAAGGCGGTCAAGTACCGTGCCGCGGCGAGCTGGTTGACGGTGGGGGTGTGCAGATCGGCGGCCTGCTTGGCGACGACGCAGGCCCGGCGCAGCTCGTCCGGCGCGCGCAGCCAGCCCAGCCGGATGCCGGGTGCCATGACCTTGGAGAAGGAGCCGAGGAGGACCGTACGGTCGCGGGCGTCGGGGTGGGCGGCGATCCAGGGGACGCGCTCGCCGTCGTAGCGGAGTTCGCCGTAGGGGTCGTCCTCGACGATCCACAGACCGTGCCGGGCGGCGACGGCGGCGACCGCGGCACGGCGCTCGGCGGGGACGGTGCGGCCGGTGGGGTTCTGGAAGGTGGGGACGGTGTAGAGGAGCTTCGGCCGTTCACGGACCACGAGGTCGGCGAGCGCCTCGGGGTCCGGGCCGTCCGCGTCGCCGGGCACCGCCACGATCCTGGCTCCCGCCAGACCGAAGACCTGGAGGGCGGCCAGGTAGCAGGGCGCCTCGACGAGCACCGTGTCGCCGGGGTCGAGGAGTGCGGTCGCCAGCAGGGACAGGGCTTGCTGGGAACCCGTGGTGACGAGGAGGTCGTCGGCGGTCGTGGGCAGTCCACGGGCCGTCGTCCGTGCCGCCAGCCGCTCACGCAGGCTCGGCTCGCCCTCGGTCGTGGCGTACTGGAGGGCCTGGGCCGGAACCTCCTCCAGCGCGAACCGGAACGCGGCGGCCACGCCCTCGCGGTCGAACAGCTCCGGCGCGGGCAGCCCGCCCGCGAAGTTGATCACCTCGGGGCGGGCGGTGACGGCGAGGATGTCCCGCACGGGCGAGCCGCCGATCGACCGGACCCGGGCGGCGAGCGAAGGCACGGAGGCAGGAACGGGCACGGGGCCTGGAGCGGCGGCGGGGACGGAGGCGGGCGCACTGGGCGACTCGGCTGCGACAGTCATGCCCGCACCCTAGGGAGATACATGCCGCCTACACACGGGTTTCTGCCATGTGGACGGCAACATGCGTACAGCGGCATGCGTTCACACCTTCGTCCCCGTCGCCCCGTACACGTTGATGTCGTCGTCCGTCACGTCGTCGATACCGCGCTAGCGGATCTTCTCGATGTCGTCGAGGGCGGCGAAGGCGTCCGGCGCGATGCCGGGCGGGGCGGGCGCCGGTCCCGGGTTCCACCGGTGCACAACCGCTCCACCTCCGCCCTCGACCGGAAGGCGAAGGTGAACAAAGGGGCTCTCCCTGGGCAGTCGGGGCGTCCCACACGCCGTCCCGGAGGGGCACTGTCTGCGCAGTTCAGAGGCTATGGGACCGGACCGGCGTCCCGACTTGCGCGGCGGATGTGGAAGGTCGGAGGCCGTACGGCTCAGGCTTGCCCCATGCCCATACGCCCCACTCCCCCCACCCGCCGCCGCGTCCGTCTGCTCGCCGCCGCGCTGACCGCCGCTGCGGCGCTCGCCCTCACCGCGTGCCACGACGGCGAGGGCCTGCGCGACGAGGGCCCGTCGGGCTCCAGCACCCGACGGGGTCCGGCAGCACCCCGACAGGATCCGGCACCTACGGCGTAGGAGAGGCTCCCGCCCGCTCCCACGCGGAGCCGCCGAGCGGGAACTCGTAGTCGGGCCGCCCGTTCTCGCCGCTCGTGCGGAACGGCCTGCCCTTGTCGTCGATCGTCAGCTTGCCGTGCCGTGAACCGCTGGACCAGGACAGCTCCAGGTACCAGCGCACGTCGTACGCGGAGGCGTCGGCGGTGACGTAGTAGACCTCCGGGTCGGACTCGCTCACCTTGAACGGGAAGTTCTTGTGCCCCGCCTCGGGCACCAGCGCCGGCCGCGCCGCGTCGAGGGCGACGGAGAAGGCGCGCGTCGGCACACCGCCACCGCAGCCGACGCCCGGGTAGCCCATGGCGTAGTCGTTCCAGGCGAGCGGCGCGGCCTTGGCGACGGTCCGGACCGTCAGGCTGTCCACGACGACGGTCTCCTCGCCGGTCCCCTGCACGGTGAGCTCCAGATACTGCTCCCCCGCCGACACGGCTCCGTGCCGGGCCACCCACGCGGGCGCGTCCTGCTCGACGGGCGGCGGCGCGACCTGCCCCGGCCCCTGCTCGATCAGATAGCGCTGACCACAGGGGCTCTCCCAGGCGTACGGGCGGGTGGTGACCGTCAGCGGGACGGGGGCGTCGGCCCCCGCGCCCGGCGCCGTCGAGGAGCCGGCGGTGGCGGACTCCGACGGAGAGGCGGATCCCGAGGTCGAGGCCGACGGCGACGCGGATACGGACGGCGACGCGGACGCGGACGGCGAGGACGTGCTCCCCGTTCCCCGCCCCTGCACGGACGGCGTACCCGCCGCACCGACACTGTCCCCGTCGCCGGACCCGCCGGGCCCGCCGGACGGCAGGGTCAGGGCGAGCGCCAGGGTGACCGAGCCGAGGGCAGCCACGACACCGACCCCGGCAAGGACCAGGAAGCGGCGGGTACGGCGGGTCCGCTCGTCCCCCACGCGTTCCGCCGCGACAAGCGTTTCCTCAGCCCCGGCGGCCACGACCGCCGCCTCCGCAACGGCCTCGCCGGCGAAGACATCCGCGGCGCCGTCCGCGGTGCCGTCCGCGGCGACGGCCTCCGCCGCGTCCCCCTTCCTCCCCCGCACCGCATCCGCCAGCACCCACCGCCGGTGCAGCTCGACGAGCTCCTGAGGCGACGCCCTGCACAGCCGCGCCAGCCGCTCCACGGGCGCGTAGTCCGTGGGGACGGCGTCCCCGTTGCAGTAGCGGTGCAGCGTCGACGTACTCATGTGGAGCCGTTTCGCGAGCATCCCGTAGCTCAGCCCGGACCGCTCCTTCAACGCTCGCAGCAGCTCGGCGAACTCGGTCGCAGACACCGTTCCTCCAGTCCCCATGTCCCATCCCCGCGTTCCAGGGATGGTCCGTTTCCCCAGGTCAAACCCATTGCAGGCATTCCAGCGTCCCTTATCGTCCGCCGCCCGTGGCGGCTGGGACGGATCCCCGCACAAGCTTTGGCCATCCAAGCACGCCGCTTCAACACGGCATTCCGGAAGAGGACTTCACGATGCGTATCCGCCGCACCAGCCACCTGCTCGCCCTCACCGCCCTGACCGCCCTCGCGCTCACGGCGTGCGAGGACGGGACGGGCGTACAGGACGAGGGCGCGTCGCACCCGGCGTCGTCGACGGCCACGGCGGCCCAGCCCACGCCCGCCACGGACAAGGGCACCGGCACCGGCACCGGCACCGGCACCGGCACGGCCCCGACGAAGGACACGACGGGCTCGACCGGCTCATCCGGCAAGACGGGCGGCAACACAGGCGCCGACACCGGGGGCAACACGGGCGGCAGTACGGGCGACAAGGCCGCCGACGACACCGCCTCCGACACCCGCGTCCTGTGCAACGGCTCGAACACCAAGGTCACCGCGCAGCCGGTCGCCCGCCCGCTCAACCACATGCTGCTCACGGTGACCAACACCGGCAGCAAGACCTGCGACCTGACCTACTACCCGGTCGTGCGCTTCGACGAGATGCAGTGGGTGCCGCAGGCCGCCAAGGAGACGCAGCCGCAGGCGGTGACGACCCTCGCGCCCGGCGAGTCCGGCTACGCGGGCGTCCTGCTGTCCGCCGCCGACGGCAGCGGCGACGGCGGTCAGACGGCCGAGAAGCTGACGATCGCCTTCCAGGGCTACACCCCGAACAGCGACGGCGGCGCCTCCGCGACGCCGGCCCTGCCCGCCAAGGGCGTCTACTACGACAGCTCCCTGGCGGTGACGTACTGGCAGCAGGACATGGACGACGCCCTGTCCTGGTGAAAGCAGGCGAACTACCGCAGCTTCTGGGCCGCTTCGGTGGCCCAGTAGGTGAGGATGTTCCGCGCTCCGGCCCGCTTGATGCCGGTCAGCGTCTCGAGGATCGCCTGGTCGCGGTCGATCCAGCCCTTCTCGGCGGCGGCCTCGACCATCGAGTACTCGCCGGAGATCTGGTAGGCGGCGACCGGCACGTCCACGGCGTCGGCGACCCGGGCCAGGATGTCGAGGTAGGGGCCGGCCGGCTTCACCATGACCATGTCGGCGCCCTCCTCCAGATCCAGCGCCAGCTCGCGCAGCGACTCACGGAGGTTCGCCGGATCCTGCTGGTACGTCTTCCGGTCGCCCTTCAGGGACGAGCCCACGGCCTCCCGGAAGGGCCCGAAGAAGGCGGAGGAGTACTTGACGGTGTACGCGAGGATCGAGACGTCCTCGCGGCCGATCTGGTCGAGGGCATCGCGGATGACCCCGATCTGCCCGTCCATCATCCCGCTGGGCCCGACGACATGGGCGCCCGCGTCGGCCTGGACCTGTGCCATCTCGGCGTACCGCTCCAGGGTGGCGTCGTTGTCGACGCGCCCCTGATCGTCCAGCACCCCGCAGTGCCCGTGATCGGTCGTCTCGTCCAGGCACAGGTCGGACATGACGAGCAGGTCGTCCCCGACCTCGGCCCGCACGTCCCGGATGGCGACCTGGAGGATCCCGTCCGGGTCGGTCCCGGGCGTGCCGAGCGCGTCCTTCTTGGACTCCTCCGGCACCCCGAAGAGCATGATCCCGGAGATCCCGGCCTGTACGGCCTCCAGCGCGGCCTTCTTCAGGCTGTCGCGCGTGTGCTGCACGACGCCGGGCATGGCCTGGATCGGCACCGGCTCGCTCACGCCCTCCCGCACGAACGCGGGCAGGATGAAATCGGCCGGGTGCAGCCGGGTCTCCGCGACCATGCGCCGCACGACGGGAGTGGTGCGCAGCCGCCGGGGACGCGCACCGGGAAAGGATCCGTACTTCGTCATACGCCCTACGCTACGCCCGGCCCGGGGGCACCTTTGCCGACGCCCCGTCGGCCCGAGGGAGGCCGCCGGCCCCGCCCGTATGCACCGTGAACGCCCCGGGTCCATCCTGGGAAGAAGGACCACGACGGCCACTCCTGCGCTCAAGGAGGCCGCGATGACCGCCACGCACCACCCCACCCCAGACCTCTTCGCCCTCTCCGACCTGCGCGGCCCGGTGCTGCGTCCCGGGGACGAGGGCTACGACGCCGAGGTCGCCACCTTCAACCTGGCGGCCCGGCACGCCCCGGACGTCGTCGTGGGCGCGACCGGCGCCGACGACGTCGTGACGGCGATGCGCTGGGCGGCCGCCACCGGCACGCCCGTCGCCGTCCAGGCCACCGGACACGGCGCGAACTTCCCCATGGACGGCGGCCTGCTGATCAACACCGCCCGGATGACCGACGTGTCGATCGACGTCGAGGCGCGGACCGCGACCGTCGGCGCCGGCGTGAAGTGGCGGCTGCTGCTGGAGGCCTCGGTCCCGCACGGGCTCGCCGCGCTGAACGGCTCCGCGACCGACGCCGGGGTGGTCGGCTACACCCTGGGCGGCGGGCTGCCGCTGCTCGGCCGGGCCTACGGGTTCGCCTCCGACCTGGTTCGTTCCCTCCAGGTCGTCACCCCGGACGGCACCCTGCACGAGACGGACGCCGACCACGAGCCCGACCTGTTCTGGGCACTGCGCGGCGGCAAGGGGAACGTGGGCGTGGTGACGTCCCTGGTCACCGGGTTGGTGCCGCTGAGCCGCGTCGTCGGCGGTGGCATCTACTGCGCAGGCGAGCACGCCGAGCCCCTGCTGCGCGCCTACGCGGACTGGGCGCCCACCGTGCCGGACGAGATGTGCACCGGCTTCACCCTGCTGCGGCTGCCCCCGCTGCCGATCATCCCCGAACCGATGCGCGGCCGCTTCTTCGCCCGCGTCGCGGTCGCCTGGACCGGCGACCCGGCCGCGGCGGACCCCCTGCTGGCGCCGCTGCGCGCGGCCGCGCCGGTCGAGTTCGACACGGTGGCCGACCTGGACTACCGCAAGGTCGACGAGATCTACCAGGACCCGCAGGACCCCATCCCGGCCCGCGAGTGCTGCGCGCTGCTGCGCGACCTGACCCCCGAGGCCGTGGACACCCTGCTGGCGCAGACCGGCCCGGACGCGGGCGAGGACTACCCGCTCCTCCTGGTCGAGCTGCGCCACATGGGCGGCGCACTGGCCGAACCGGCCGCCGTCGAGGACGCGGTATGCGCCCGCGACGCCGCGTACCTGTTGGAGTCGGTCGGCGTCCTGGCCGGCCCGGAGGCCGCCGCCGCGGTGGAGGCGGCCACGGCCGCCCTGTACACCGCGATGGCCCCCTACGGCACAGGCCGCACGATGGTCAACCTGCACGGCACCCCGGGCGGCCAAGCCGACCGCGCCCGCGCCTGGACGCCCGAGGTCCACGACCGTCTGCGCCGCACGAAGTCGACGTACGACCCGCAGAACCTGCTGCGCCACGGGCACACGGTCGCGCCGGTCCCCTGACGCCCTCGGCCGTTACGTAGCCCGTCGCCTCCGCGCACCCGGACGCCGCTCGCTCGGCCGGCTGACCGGGTCACCGGCCTCCTGGGCCGCCGCCCGCCGACGCAGGCCGAAGTCGGCCAGTGCCTCGGCCAGCTTGAGGGCGGACGGCTCGGGCGCCATGACGTCGACCCGCAGCCCGTGCTCCTCGGCCGTCTTGGCCGTGGCGGGACCGATGCAGGCGATGATCGTCACGTTGTGCGGCTTGCCGGCGATGCCCACCAGGTTCCGCACGGTGGACGACGACGTGAAGAGCACGGCGTCGAAGCCGCCGCCCTTGATCGCCTCCCGGGTCTCCGCCGGCGGCGGCGAGGCCCGTACGGTCCGGTAGGCGGTGACGTCGTCGACCTCCCAGCCCAGCTCGATGAGCCCGGCGACCAGGGTCTCGGTGGCGATGTCCGCGCGCGGCAGGAACACCCGGTCGATCGGGTCGAAGACCGGGTCGTAGGGCGGCCAGTCCTCGAGGAGCCCGGCAGCCGACTGCTCACCGCTCGGTACAAGATCCGGCTTCACACCGAAGGCGACCAGCGCCTTCGCCGTCTGCTCGCCCACCGCCGCGACCTTGATGCCGGCGAAGGCACGCGCGTCGAGCCCGTACTCCTCGAACTTCTCGCGCACCGCCTTGACGGCATTCACCGAGGTGAAGGCGATCCACTCGTAGCGGCCCGTCACCAGGCCCTTGACCGCGCGCTCCATCTGCTGGGGGGTGCGCGGCGGCTCGACGGCGATCGTCGGCACCTCGTGCGGCACGGCCCCGTACGACCGCAGCTGGTCGGAGAGCGACACCGCCTGCTCCTTCGTACGCGGCACGAGCACCTTCCAGCCGAACAGCGGCTTGGACTCGAACCACGACAACTGGTCGCGCTGGGCGGGGGCGGAACGCTCACCGACCACGACTATGACCGGCCGGCCGCCCTCGGGCGAGGGCAGCACCTTCGCCTGCTTCAGCGTCTGCGCGATCGTGCCCAGGGTCGCCGTCCAGGTCCGCTGCCGCGTCGTCGTACCCGCCACCGTGACCGTCATCGGCGTATCGGGCTTGCGCCCCGCCGACACCAGCTCGCCGGCGGCCGAGGCGACGGAGTCGAGGGTCGTCGACACGACGACCGTGCCGTCGGACGCCCCGACCTCGGTCCAGCAGCGGTCCGAAGCCGTGCGCGCGTCGACGAACCGGACGTCGGCGCCCTGCGCGTCCCGCAGCGGCACACCGGCGTACGCGGGCACGCCGACGACGGCCGCGACACCGGGTACGACCTCGAAGGGAACACCGGCCGCCGCGCAGGCGAGCATTTCCGCCGCCGCGTACGTATCAAGTCCCGGGTCCCCGGTCACCGCACGGACGACCCGCCTGCCGCCCCGCGCGGCCTCCATGACAAGATGTGCGGCATCGCGCACAGCGGGTACCTCAGCGGTTGTTGACGTGCCGTCAACGATCGTCGGGAGGGGCGCGCCCGTGCCCGGAAGAGGGTCCGATGGACCCGCTTCCGCGTTCACGACGGCGACGCCCGGCCTCGCGTGCGTCCGTACGACGTCGAGCACCTCATGCTCGGCGACGAGGACGTCCGCGTGCGCAAGCGCCTCCACGGCGCGCAGAGTCAGTAGTCCCGGATCCCCGGGTCCGGCACCCAGGAAGGTGACGTGCCCGTGTTCAGGACCAGCGGCTGGAAGGGCGGTGGGGCTCACAGTGCTCGCTCCCCCATCAGACCGGCCGCGCCCTGGGCAAGCATCTCGGCTGCGAGTTCGCGACCGAGCGCCATTGCCCCGTCGTGCGTCTCGGGCACGGGACCGGTGGTGGACAGCTGCACCATGCGCGTGCCGTCGGGGGTACCGACGACGCCACGCAGGCGCATTTCGTTGACAATCTGCCCGTCGGCCAGAAGGTCGGCCAGCGCGCCCACAGGGGCGGAGCAGCCGGCCTCCAGGGCGGCGAGCAGGGACCGTTCGGCGGTCACGGCGATCCGTGTGAACGGATCGTCGAGCTCACCGAGCGCGGCGATCAGTGACGCGTTGTCCGCGGCACACTCGATCGCCAGTGCTCCCTGGCCGGGAGCGGGCAGAACCGTGTCTATCGACAGGAAGTCGGTGACCTCGTCGATGCGGCCGATGCGGCTGAGGCCGGCCGCCGCCAGCACCACCGCGTCCAGCTCGCCGTCGTGCACGTACCCGATCCGCGTGTCGACGTTCCCGCGGATCGGCACGGTCTCCATGTCCAGCCCGTGGCTGCGCGCGTACGCGTTCAGCTGCGCCATGCGGCGCGGCGAACCCGTACCGATGCGTGCCCCGCGCGGCAGGTCGGTGAACTTCAGCGCGTCCCGGGCGACGATCACGTCGCGGGGGTCCTCGCGCACCGGTACGGCGGCCAGGACCAGGTTCTCGGGCTGGGTGGTCGGCAGGTCCTTCAGCGAGTGAACCGCGAAGTCGACCTCGCCCTTGGCCAGCGCGTCGCGCAGCGCGGTCACGAAGACGCCCGTGCCGCCGATCTGCGCGAGGTGCTCGCGGGAGACATCACCGTAGGTGGTGATCTCGACGAGTTCCACGGGCCGTCCGGTCACCTGGCTCACGGCGTCCGCGACCTGCCCGGACTGGGCCATGGCGAGTCTGCTTCGCCTCGTCCCCAGTCTCAGTGCCTTCGTACTCATGCCGCTCATGCCGGCCCTCGGTTCTCTGCGTTCTTCTCGGTGCTTTCCTCGGCCCGGGAAACGGCGGCCACCGCCTCCGGGTCGAGGTCGAACAGGGTCCGCAGCGCGTCCGCGTACCCGACGCCGCCGGGCTCGGCCGCGAGCTGCTTGACCCGTACGGTCGGCGCGTGCAGCAGCTTGTCGACGACCCGCTTCACGGTCTGGGTGATCTCGGCGCGGTGCTTGTCGTCCAGGCCGGGCAGCCGCCCGTCGAGCCGGGCGATCTCCGTGGCCACGACGTCGGCGGCCATGGTGCGCAGGGCGACCACGGTCGGCGTGATGTGCGCGGCCCGCTGCGCGGCGCCGAAGGCGGCGACCTCGTCGGCTACGATCCGCCGCACCTGGTCGACGTCGGCGGCCATCGGCGCGTCGGCCGAGGCCTCCGCCAGCGACTCGATGTCCACCAGCCGCACCCCGGCCAGCCGGTGCGCGGCCGCGTCGACGTCCCGCGGCATCGCCAGGTCGAGCAGGAAGAGCACCGGCTCCGGCCGGACGGGTGTGGCGACCGGCTCGGGCCTGCGACGCTCGGGGATACGGCCGAGGGTGGCGGCGGTCGCGGCGAGCGCGGTGATCAGCTCGGCGTCGGCCTCGGGGCTGCGACGGGCGGCGAGCCGGCGGTCCACGGTCGCGTTGTCGACCCAGGCGGCGTGCTGCTCCAGCGTCGCCGCGTCCATCCCGGCGACGGCGGCCTCCCCCAGCACGGAGAAGCCGGACTGCTGCACGGGGGCCTGCTGTACGGCGGCCAGGTCCAGGGGGCAGTTCTCGTCGGTGCCGACCGAGGTGGGCGGCAGCGGCCGTACGTCCGTCGCCTCGTCGTCGAAGGCGGCGGGTGCCCCGGTGCGGCCCTCGACGGCCTCGGCGACCGCCTCCGCCGTCAGGACCAGGCCCGTCGCCCCGGTACAGGAGACGGCCACGTCGGCACGTGTCAGCTCGGCCGGCACCGACTCCATCGGTACCGCGCGGGCCGACACGTCCGTGTCGCCGCCCTCGGTCAGGCGCTGTCCGTACTGCTCTTCGAGCAGGTGGGCGAGCCGCTCGGCCCGGTCGGGGGTGCGGTTGGCGACGACGACCTCGGCGACCCCGGCGCGCGCGAGCGTGGCGGCGGCCAGCGAGGACATCGAACCGGCGCCGATGACCAGCGCCTTCTTGCCCCGCGCCCACGCGGCAACGTCCCCGCCCGCGGCCAGCTGCTCCAGGCCGAAGGTGACCAGGGACTGCCCGGCGCGGTCGATGCCGGTCTCGGAGTGGGCGCGCTTGCCGACCCGCAGGGCCTGCTGGAACAGGTCGTTCAGCAGCCGTCCGGCGGTGTGCAGCTCCTGTGCCCGGGCCAGGGAGTCCTTGATCTGTCCGAGGATCTGGCCCTCGCCGACGACCATGGAGTCCAGACCGCAGGCCACCGAGAAGAAGTGGTGGACGGCGCGGTCCTCGTAGTGCACGTACAGGTAAGGGGTGAGCTCCTCGAGCCCGACCCCGCTGTGCTGGGCGAGCAGCGTGGACAGCTCGGCGACACCGGCGTGGAACTTGTCCACGTCGGCGTACAGCTCGATCCGGTTGCAGGTGGCGAGGACCGCGGCCTCGGCGGCCGGTTCGGCGGCGACCGTGTCCTGGAGCAGCTTGAACTGCGCGTCCGTGGACAGCGAGGCCCGCTCCAGCACGCTGACCGGAGCGCTGCGGTGGCTCAGCCCGACGACGAGGAGACTCATGCCGGCATCACGGCGGGTACGTCCCCGTCGGGTCCCTGGTCGGTGGAGTCGGCGCGGCCGGCCGGGGCCGGTACGGCGCTCTCGTTCGCCGCGGCCTCCTCGCCGGCCTTGCGCTGCTCGTGGAAGGCGAGGATCTGGAGCTCGATGGAGAGGTCGACCTTGCGCACGTCGACGCCGTCCGGAACGGTCAGCACGGTCGGCGCGAAGTTCAGGATGGACGTGACGCCGGCGGCCACGAGCCGGTCACAGACCTGCTGGGCGACGCCCGGCGGGGTGGTGATGACACCGATGGAGACGCCGTTGTCGGAGATGATCTTCTCCAGGCCGTCGCTGTGCTGGACGGAGATCCCGGCGACCTGCTTCCCGGCCATCGCGGGATCGGCGTCGATGAGCGCCGCGACCCGGAACCCGCGCGAGGCGAAGCCGCCGTAGTTGGCCAGGGCCGCGCCGAGGTTACCGATACCGACGATCACGACCGGCCAGTCCTGGGTCAGCCCGAGCTCGCGGGAGATCTGGTAGACGAGGTACTCGACGTCGTAGCCGACACCCCGCGTCCCGTAGGAACCCAGGTAGGAGAAGTCCTTGCGCAGCTTGGCGGAGTTGACCCCCGCCGCGGCCGCGAGCTCCTCGGAGGAGACCGTGGGTACCGAGCGCTCCGACAGTGCGGTCAGCGCGCGGAGGTACAGCGGAAGCCGGGCGACGGTGGCCTCGGGAATCCCTCGGCTACGGGTCGCCGGTCGGTGAGTTCGGCCAGTTGCCACGGTGCTCCTGCGGGTAGAGCGGGGCTGTAGGCGGTCACACGTACCCAGACCGCCCCGTCGACAGCAGGCTATGTCTTTGTGAACGCGTGCACAAAGATGGTGTCCGATTTGCCCGGCCAACGTGACCGGGGTCACGCGCAACATTCCAGGGGGCAAAACCGCCACTCTCCTCGTGAATCCCGCCCCCGAGACAAAACCGCCATCGATCCTAAGCGACGTTCGGTACAGCCTTGTACTGCTCGGTCAGTTCCTCACCCGGCCAGTTCTTTGCGCAGGCGACTCTCGTCCACCCGCCAGAACGTGTGCTGCCTGCCGTCGACGAGCACCACCGGGATCTGCTCCCAGTACTGGTCGTACAGCTCCTGGTCGTCGGCGATGTCCTTCTGCTCCCAGGACACACCGAGTTCCCCGCAGACCTTCTCGATCACGCGCTCGGCGTCGTCGCACAGATGGCAACCGGACTTACGGATGAGGGTGACCGACCGCTCGCCCGCTGCGGCCTTACGTCGAAAGAGGGGAGTCATACCGCCATTCTCGCGCTTCTTTAACGGCGCGGTCGCGGAGAGTTCACACCCTTCGAACCTCTCGGCTCCGGAACCACCGAACGGACTGGCTATGCTCACGCCATGGCCGCTCTAGGATGGCTCACTCCCCGTAGGCGCTCCGCCACGGCGCGGAGCGTGTTGGCAGGCGAGGCCTCGGCGGAGGCAGCCCGCAAGTCCACCCAGGAAAACCTGGACTCCCAGGAGACCCTGACACCCCTGGACACCCCCGACCGGGAACCGCAGTTCCCGGTGCACGGCGACGCGATGGCCGCCGCCTTCTTCGACCTCGACAACACCGTGATGCAGGGCGCCGCGCTCTTCCACTTCGGCCGTGGCCTGTACAAACGCAAGTTCTTCGAGACCCGCGACCTGGCCCGCTTCGCCTGGCAGCAGGCGTGGTTCCGGCTGGCCGGCGTCGAGGACCCCGAGCACATGCAGGAGGCCCGCGACTCGGCGCTCTCCATCGTGCAGGGCCACCGGGTCTCCGAGCTGATGTCGATCGGCGAGGAGATCTACGACGAGTACATGGCCGAGCGCATCTGGCCGGGCACCCGGGCCCTCGCCCAGGCGCACCTGGACGCGGGCCAGAAGGTGTGGCTGGTCACGGCGGCCCCGGTGGAGATCGCCCAGGTGATCGCCCGCCGCCTCGGCCTGACCGGCGCGCTGGGCACGGTCGCGGAGTCCGTCGACGGCGTCTACACGGGCAGGCTGGTGGGCGAGCCGCTGCACGGCCCCGCGAAGGCGGAGGCGGTACGCGCGCTGGCCGCGGCGGAGAACCTGGACCTCTCCCGCTGCGCCGCCTACAGCGACTCCCACAACGACATCCCGATGCTCTCCCTCGTCGGCCACCCCTACGCCATCAACCCCGACGCCAAGCTCCGCAAGCACGCGCGCAACCTCGACTGGCGGCTGCGCGACTACCGCACGGGCCGCAAGGCGGCGAAGGTCGGCATCCCGGCCGCGGCGGGCGTGGGCGCGGTGGCGGGCGGCACGGCGGCGGCGATCGCGCTGCACCGACGACGGCGATGACGACGCCGACGTAGACATCCCGGAAGAGCGGCCGAGGCGCAACTGCCCGGCCGCTCTTTCGCGTTACCGGACAACACCCCACACCGGACACCGAACCCGGCCAATCCGACGGTCTTACCCCCGTAACCCCTCGTCCAGTCCTGTTGTCCGCGCACAGCCACAACACGCCCCGGACCGACCCGAAACCCGAACCATTTCGGTCAACAATCGTTCACCCTATGCAACTTGATCGAGCGTCAATAGGCCACAGAAGCGACGTAATCGATGATTTGAGCAACTCGGTGTAGCAGGGCCTGCACGAAGCGTTATTCTCCTCAGACGCAATCCGGTACCCCTTCCGTCGCTACGACGGGTGAATGGTTCCGTACTGCACGTGATGCAAGCTCTGCCTCTGGGAGTCCCGTGTACCCACACGTCGGGGTTGACACCTCGGGCCTGGCTACGCTGCGCGCAACGGTCGCTACGGTCCATGACCTCTTGCGCGGCGTCGTCCCCACCGCGTACGCCGTCCCCGCCTTCGCCACCACCGCTCCGCTGGGCCCGTGCTACGCACTGGCCGACGGCAGCGCCGCGGTGGGCAGACGAGGACGCTCGGCCGGCGCGGCCACCGCCCGTCGGCCGGCCGCCGACAGTGACAGCGCCCGCATGATGGACCTCGTCGAACGCGCCCAAGCCGGCGAGGCCGATGCCTTCGGGCGCCTGTACGACCAGTACAGCGACACGGTCTACCGCTACATCTACTACCGGGTCGGCGGCAAGGCGACAGCCGAGGACCTCACCAGCGAGACGTTCCTGCGCGCCCTGCGCCGCATCGGGACGTTCACCTGGCAGGGCCGCGACTTCGGCGCCTGGCTCGTCACCATCGCCCGCAACCTCGTCGCCGACCACTTCAAGTCGAGCCGCTTCCGGCTCGAGGTGACGACCGGCGAGATGCTCGACGCCAACGAGGTCGAGCGCTCACCCGAGGACTCCGTCCTGGAGTCCCTCTCCAACGCGGCGCTTCTGGACGCCGTACGCCGGCTCAACCCCCAGCAGCAGGAGTGCGTGACGCTCCGGTTCCTCCAGGGGCTCTCCGTCGCCGAGACCGCGCGCGTGATGGGCAAGAACGAGGGTGCCATCAAGACGCTCCAGTACCGGGCCGTCCGCACCCTCGCCCGCCTGCTGCCGGAAGACGCCCGCTGAACCCGTCCCCCGCCCACGACCGACGCCACACACTCCGTGACGCCAACTCACCTTCAGTGAAAGTCCGTTGTCTTCCCGATCCGATCATCCGCAGTCCGTAACCCAAGTGCCGCGCCAGTCGTTGTGCGGGATACAGGCTCCCTGTGGTCACGTCCTGGCCGACCCCGATCACTCGATCGTGTGGATCCGGCCCAGGGCGTGCAACCGTCAGGACCCCAGGGGAGTCGACCGTCATGACGAGAGGAGGTGCCGCCAGTGATCGCGAACGTATCGGCGCACCGGCGGGCGAGCGCCTTCGCCCAGGCCTTGGAGGAGCAGTCCGACTGTTCCTCCCAGGGCACGGCGGCCGAGCAGACCGAAGGATCACCGCCGGCGCCGGCCGCTGCGGACCAGACCGGGCAGGGCCAACTTCTGGCCCTCGCCACGAGTCTCGCCGAGCTGCCCAAACCGGAACTCGATCCCGAGGTCAAGGTCGTCCAGCGGGCCCAGTTGGTCGCCGCAATGGAGGCCATGCTGCAAGCGGGCACCGCGGGAGGCGAAACGGCGGACCCTTCGGTGCCGGAGCAACGCTCCCACCGGGCCAGGGGCACTCACCGGGCCAGTCCCCTGGGCAAGTTCCGACCGCGATCCCGCCTCGCCAAGGGCCTCACCGCGGGCGGCCTCAGCGTCGGCGTCGCGGCGGGCGCCTTCGGCGGAGTCGCGGCCGCGAGTTCCGACGCCCTCCCGGGCGACGGGCTCTACGGACTGAAGCGCGGCATCGAGGACTTCAAGCTCAACTATCTGGCCGACGGCGACGACGAGCGCGGTCGGACCTATCTCGACCAGGCCTCCACCCGGCTCAGCGAGGCCCGTCGACTCATGGAGCGGGGCCGCAGCGGCGACCTCGACCACGAATCCCTCGGCGAGATCCGACGCGCCCTGAACGGCATGCAGCACGACGCGTCGGAAGGCCACCGGCTCCTCCACGAGGCGTACGAACGCGACCCGAACTCCCTGGGCCCCATCCAGGCCCTCGACGCGTTCTCCCGCTCGCACCGCGAGGTCTGGGGCGCCCTGCGCGACCGCCTGCCGGTCCAGCTCGGCGACGTCAGTCAACAGGTCTCGTCGGTCTTCGAGGCCATAGACCAAGAGGTCGCCCCGCTCCAGTCCCTCCTCCCGCGGCCCCCCGCCCCGGGCGGCGGCGGCACCCGTGAGGGCTCCGGCTCGACGTCCACCGGCACCTCGGACACCGACCGCCACGCGACCACCCCAGGCACCGGCCACGACCCGACCGACGGGACCGGCGCCGACACCGGAAGCCCCAGCAAGTCGTCCACCTCCGGCACCACCGACGACGGCCTGCTCGGCGGCAGCACCGGCGGCCTCCTGGACCCCCCGAAGGAAAACGGCAGCACCGCCCCGACCACCATCGTCCCCAGCACCCAACCGGACGTCACCCTCCCACCCCTCCTCCCCGGCCTGCTCCCAGGCCTGGGCATCGACAGCGAGGACGCGGAGTAACCCGAGCAGCCCCAGCCCGTACGACTGTGGGGGCGCCCCTCTCAAAAGAGGAGCGCCCCCACAGTCGTACCCGAACAGCCCCACTCAGTAGAGGGTGTGCTGGATCCGTTCACGGACCTGATCCGTCAGGTCGAACATCAGCATAGGCACCCATCTACACCGCCGACCTCGCACCGCTACGCGGGCTTCGCCCGGCTGCGCCGCACTCCGTCCGGCGGCTCACCGAAGCCCAGCCACCCGGCCACCCGTCAGAAGAACACCGACCGCCGCTGCACCAGCAACTTGTAGAGGGTGTGCTGGATCCGTTCACGGACCTGATCCGTCAGGTCGAACATCAGCATGGGCACCCATCTACACCGCCGACCTCGCACCGCTACGCGGGCTTCGCCCGGCTGCGCCGGACCCCGTCCGGCGGCTCACCGAAGCCCAGCCACCCGGCCACCCGTCAGAAGAACACCGACCGCCGCTGCACCAGCAACTTGTAGAGGGTGTGCTGGATCCGTTCACGGACCTGATCCGTCAGGTCGAACATCAGCATGGGCACCCATCTACACCGCCGGCCTCGCACCGCTACGCGGGCTTCGCCCGGCTGCGCCGCACTCCGTCCGGCGGCGGCTCACCGAAGCCCAGCCACCCGGCCACCCGTCAGAAGAACACCGACCGCCGCTGCACCAGCAGCTTGTAGAGGGTGTGCTGGATCTGTTCACGGACCTGGTCCGTCAGGTTGAACATCAGCATGGGGTCCTCCGCCGCCTCCGGCGGGTAGCCGTCCGTCGGGATCGGCTCGCCGAACTGGATCGTCCACTTCGTCGGCAGGGGAATGCCGCCCAGCGGTCCCAGCCACGGGAAGGTCGGCGTCAGCGGGAAGTACGGGAACCCGAGCACCCGCGCCAACGTCTTCGCGTTGCCGATCATCGGGTAGATCTCCTCGGCCCCGACGATCGAGCAGGGGATGATCGGAGCTCCCTGACGCAGTGCCGTGGAGACGAAGCCGCCCCGGCCGAACCGCTGGAGCTTGTAGCGCTCGCTGAAGGGCTTCCCGATGCCCTTGAAGCCCTCCGGCATCACCCCGACCAGCTCGCCCTGGCCGAGCAGCCGTTCGGCGTCCTCCGCGCAGGCGAGGGTGTGCCCGAGCTTGCGGGCCAGCTCGTTGACGACCGGCAGCACGAAGACGAGGTCGGCGGCCAGCAGTCGCAGGTGCCGGCCCGCCGGGTGGTGGTCGTGGACGGCGACCTGCATCATCAGGCCGTCCAACGGCAGCGTCCCGGAGTGGTTGGCGACGATCAGCGCGCCCCCCTCCGCCGGGATGTTCTCGACACCCTTCACCTCGACCCGGAAGTACTTCTCGTACAGCGGCCGCAGCAAGGACATCAGGACCTGGTCGGTCAGCTCCTCGTCATAGCCGAAGTCGTCGACCTCGTAGTCGCCCGTGAGGCGCCGGCGCAGGAAGGACAGCCCGCCCGCGATCCGCCGCTCCAGGCCGCCCGCGTCCTTGTCCAGCCGTTCCTCACCCGTCACAGGAACATCATCCTGCCCAGCCGCCCTGGTGGGCAGGGGCTGGACCTCACCGACCTCACCGGCCTCGCCGATCTCCCGGACCGGCGCGGGCTCGCCGTTCCTGCGCCGGCTCACCGCACCCCGGCGCCGGGGCGGCCGCGTTACGGCGCTCCCCCGGGACCGGTCGTCGTCGAACGGAATGACCTTGGCATCCGCCATCGTTGATGCGCTCCTCAGTTGGCGCTCTGCGTCGGGAGGTGGACCGGGGGGTGGCCGCCGCCCGGCAGGGACAGCGCGGCGATCCGGTCGACGGCCCCGGCAACGGCCTCGGGCGGCAGGAGTCCGGGTCCGTGACTGCGCGCGAAGTCCGCGAAGGTCTCCGCCGTGGTGTACCGCGGCGTGAACCCCAGCGTCTCGCGCATCTGGTCCGTGGACACGACCCGACCATGGGTGAGCAGCCGGATCTGCTCGGGCGAGAAGTCCGTCATGCCCAGCGTACGCACCAGCGACCCCGCCCAGGTGACGGCAGGCAGCAGCAGGGGCACGGTGGGCCGCCCGAGCCGCCGCGAACACTGCGACAGCAACAGCGCCCCGTCCCCGGCGATGTTGAAGGTGCCGCTGTTGAGGGTGCCCCGCCGCGGTTCGTGCGAGGCGATCCGCAGCACCTCGATCACGTCGTCCTCGTGCACGAACTGGAGCCGGGGGTCGTAGCCGAGCACGGTCGGCAGCACGGGCAGCGAGAAGTACGCGGCGAGCGGCGTCTCGGCGGTCGGCCCCAGGATGTTGGCGAACCGCAGCACGCACACGGCGACATCGGGCCGCCGCCGGGCGAACCCACGCACATACCCCTCGACCTCGACGGCGTCCTTGGCGAAGCCGCCGCTGGGCAGCGACTTGGGCGGGGTCGTCTCGGTGAACACGGCGGGATCACGCGGCGCGGACCCGTAGACGTTGGTGGAGGACTTGACCACCAGCCGTTTCACATTCGGCGATTTCTGACAGGCGCCGAGCAGCTGCATGGTCCCGATGACGTTGGTCTCCTTGACCGTGGTCCGGCTGCCCCTGCCCAGCGCGGTCGCCGTCACGTCGAGGTGGACGACGGTGTCGGCACCGGTCTCGGCGAGCACCCGCGCGATGGTGGGCTGCCGGATGTCGGCCTCGATGAAGTCGGCGCCCCCGAGATGGTGCTCGGGCCGCACCGCGTCCACGGCGACCACCCGGTCGACCTGTGGGTCACGCTGGATCCGTCGTACGAACCGGCCCCCCAGCTGACGGGCCACTCCGGTAACGAGCACGACCTTTCCCAAGATCAGCGCCTTCCTTCCGTCCTGGAACCGCCGGCCGCCCTGCCGAGTTCCCGTCTGCGGCCAACCTAGCGGGTCGATGTTGCGCTGTGATGACCGCCCGATGCACGAAGTGACGAGATCTCTTCGGTCATACGACCAGATCAGCCATGGTGCACGTCCAGGCATACGCACGGCGTTCAGCCGGCCGTACGGGCACCCGGATATGCGTGTGGCCCCCCACCGATAACACGGTGGGGGGCCACACCACGCCTACGCGGCTCGCGTCGCGCGAAGTAAGTGCTTGCGCTTACTCCTGCTCGCGCTTACTTCTTGTTGCGACGCTGAACGCGCGTGCGCTTGAGCAGCTTGCGGTGCTTCTTCTTGGCCATCCGCTTGCGCCGCTTCTTGATAACAGAGCCCACGACTACCCTCGCTCACTTCTCATCACTCGGTGCTGGGCGCCATGGGCCCATACGACCTACGAGGGGCTAGCCTACCCGCCCGAGCGCTGAGGTCGTAATCGAGGGGCGGGAGGGGCCCGAGACGGCCCTGAAGCCGGGCCCCACCCCGGGCCTGCCCTGCCGGACAGGCCCCGGCCGTCAGGCGGTTTCCACCCCCACGTAGCTCTCGCGGAGGTACTCGTGCACCGCTTGCTCGGGGACGCGGAAGGACCGCCCCACCCGGATCGCGGGCAGATGACCGCTGTGCACCAGTCGGTACACGGTCATCTTCGACACTCGCATCACCGAGGCGACTTCCGCCACGGTAAGGAACTGAACCTCGTTCAGAGGCCTCTCGCCGGCTGCACCCATGACACACCTGAACCTTCCGCACTCGACTCGACGGCCACCGGCTTCCCCTTCCGGTGACTCTTCGTCGCTGCGTGCTCACTCCCCAATGTAGGGGCGGGTGATGCGAGTGGGGAAGAGGTGCACCCATCAGCGGCCTACTGTGACAGACACGCTCGATTGAGTACGTAGCGGGTCAGCGGCCTGTAGTAAGCGGACCGCACGGCGTCATCAAGTGGAACGACGACGGAGACGATTCCCTCGGCCTCCCCCACGAACAGCGCGGGGTCGTCGGTGTCCGCCAGCCCGATGGCCTCGAAACCCAGCTGACCTGCCCCGCAGACCCATCCGTGGTCCCCGATGACCAGCTCGGGCAGCGGCCCCCCACCCTCGGCCGCAGCCGCCAGCGCGACCCGAACCGGGAGCGGCGAATGGCTGTGCGCACCGGTCGCACAACCGGCGCGTTCGACACCTGCCTCCCGGACGACCGCGACTCCCCGTACGTAGTCGAGGTTGTGCGTACGTAGACCGAACCGGGTCGTTATGTCGACACAGTGACCCTGCGCCGGGGTGAGAACATCACATCCCGCCGCCGACAAAGCGTCCGCAACGGCGGCGTAGAACCCCAGCAGCCGATGCGGATGCCCGGTGCCCAGCAGCACGGGCGCGCCACGCTGGGCGACCGAGGCGAGCCGCGCCGCGAAGGCGTCCAGCCCGGCCAGTGTGCGCTCAGGATCGATCACATCATGCCCGGAAACGCAGCCGGGATCGGCCGAAACTCCACACTTGTCGGCCATCAGCGCGATCAGATCCCGCTGCCCCCAACTCCGCTCGGGATCAAGCCCGAGCAGCACCCGGGGATCACGAGCGGCGAAGAGCCGATAGCTCCGCAGACTCTCCTCCCGGGAGGTGGCCACCGCCCCGGCCAACCGCGCAGCCAGCAGATGCGCCCGCAGCGCCACGGAACTCAACACAGAAGCGATGCTGACGGACGAAGCGGGGCCTCGGGCGAGAACAAGGGCAACACCCCACAGTTGGCGTAAGCGCTTGTCAGCTCGTCCGGCAATTGAGGACGAGGCCGTCCGGGCCGATCCGGGGGGCGCAGGGGGCAGAGCCCCTGACGAGGAGGGGAACGGGTGAGGGCGGCGGGGGCGAACCCCACAACGCCCACCCACCGCACCCCCTCCCCTACGGCAACAACCCCCGCAACGGAAACACCGCCCGCCGCGTGGCCAACACAGCCTGGTCCAACCGATCGGCGGGGTCGTACCCCGACTCCCACTCCGCCCACTCCACCGGCCACCGCCCGTCGGTCATCCGCACCGGCCCCAACTGCCGGGTACGAGCGAAGACCTCCTGTCGCCACCCCTCCGGAATCACCGTCTCCGGCGCCACCGGCACCCCCGCCGCCACCCCCACCAGATGCGTCCACGACCGCGGCACCACATCCACCACCGCGTACCCGCCCCCACCGAGCGCGACCCACTTGCCCCCGGCGTACTCGTGCGCCAACTCATGACAGGCCACCTGCACAGCCCGCTGCGCATCGAGAGACACCGCGAGATGAGCCAACGGATCCTCGAAGTGCGTGTCGGCCCCGTGCTGGGTCACCAGCACATCCGGCCGGAAATCGGCGATCAGCTCCGGCACCACCGAGTGGAACGCCCGCAGCCACCCCGCGTCGCCGGTCCCGGCCGGCAGCGCGACGTTCACCGCCGACCCCTCCGCCCGCTCCCCACCGGTCTCCTCCGGCCACCCGGTCTGCGGGAACAAGGTACGAGGATGCTCGTGCAGGGAGATCGTCAGCACCCGCGGGTCGTCCCAGAACGCCGCCTGCACGCCGTCCCCGTGATGCACGTCCACATCCACATACGCGACCCGCTCGGCCCCCAGCTCCAGCAACCGGGCGATCGCCAGCGAAGCGTCGTTGTAGATACAGAACCCCGACGCCCCGCCCGGCATCGCATGATGCAACCCACCCGCGAAGTTCACCGCGTGCAGCGCCTCGCCCCGCCAGACGGCCTCCGCGGCCCCGACGGACAGCCCGGCGATGAGGGCGGACACCTCGTGCATCCCCGCGAAGGCCGGATCGTCCATCGTCCCCAGCCCGTACGACTGGTCCGCCGACCCCGGCTCCACCGACGCCGCCTTGACGGCCTGGACGTAGTCCTCCCGGTGCACCAGCCGCAGCGTCGACTCCCCGGCGGGCTTCGCCGCGACGACGTCCACCTCCCGGTCGAGCCCCAGGGCACCGACCAGCCTCCGGGTCAGATCCAGCCGAACCGGATCCATCGGATGCTCGGGCCCGAAGTCATAGCCCGTTACTGCCTCGTCCCACATCAGCTGTGCGCGGCCGCTCATGCCCGCCACCGTATCGGTCCGGTTGAGCGGCGAACGACCGGGCGTACACCAACGTCACCAGCACCAACACCATCGGCACCACCATCGCTCCCCGATAGGTCCAGGCGTCCCCCAGCGCCCCCACCAACGGCGAACCGATCAGGAACCCGACGTAATTGAAGATGTTGAGACGGGCGATCGCCGCATCCGAAGCCCCCGGGAACAACCGTCCCGCCGCCGCGAACGTCTGCGGCACCAGTACGCACAACCCCAGCCCCACGAGCGTGAACCCGAGCATCCCGACCCACGCCCCGGGCGCGACGGCCACCACCGCGAACCCCGCAGCCGCCACCAGCGCCCCCAGCCGCACCACCGCCGCGGCCCCGAACCGCCGCACCCCGAAGTCCCCGATGGCCCGCCCGAGCAGCGTGGTCACCATGTAGACGTTGTACGGAACGGTGGCCAGCTGCTCGCTGCTGCCCAGCACGTCCTGGAGATACTTCGCGCTCCAGTTGGAGACCGTCGAGTCCCCGATATAGGCGAAGGTCATCACCAGACACAGCGGCAGCAACACCTTGAAGACGACACCCGTACCGCCGCCCCCCGACTCGGCGTCCCCCGCCTTGCCGTCCTCCGCACCCCCGTCCACATACCAACGGCTCCCCACCAGGACGGCCGGCAACAGCACCGCCACCACCGGCAGATACGACACCCACAGCGCGAGATGCCAATGCGCCCCCACCCACGCCAGCGAGGCCCCCACGATCCCGCCCAGGCTGTACACGGCATGGAAGCTGAGCATGATGCTGCGCCCGTACGTCCGCTGAAGACTCACCCCGAGCATGTTCATCGAGGCGTCCAGCGCCCCCACGGCGAGGCCGAAGACGGCCAGGGCGACACCCAGCTCGGCCATCCCCCGCCCTGCCCCGACCCCGAGCAGCGCCAGCAGCACCACCGGCTGGGACCACCGCAGCACCCGGCTGGGCGGTATCCGCTTCACCAGCTGCTCGGTCGTCACGCTTCCGACCCCGGCCAGGATGGGCACGGCCGCCAGGAAGACGGGCAGCAGCGCGTCCGAGACCTCGTACCTGTTCTGGATGGCTGGGATCCGTGTCACCAGCAGAGCAAAGGCCGCGCCCTGCGCGAAAAAGCTGAACGCCAAAGAGGCCCTACCGCGCCGCAGCACTTCTGTCATGGCGGCGAGCGTAGGGCCCCTGCGTACTCGTGGGTAGATCCAGCCAAAGATGAATTCTCCTCAGCTTTGCCGGACTTCACCGGGCGAGGACGACCTCGGGCACCTCGACCTCGTCCTCTACGGCCTTCCCGGCCCCCAGCTCGAAGGCGACCATCGCCGCCATCGGCCCGGCACCGAGCGCCCCGCCGACCACGAAGCCGATCCCCATCGCCACGACCATGACCACGGAACCGAGCCACACCATGGTGTCCACCGGCACCGTGTACGCCCCCACGACCCGCACGACGCACTCGACGAGCAGCACCACACCCCAGACGATCGAGAAGGCCCGCTCCCGCTTGCGGAAGTCCGCCGACGCGACCGACGCGCCACTCTCCAGCCGCGCCCAGGCCGCCTCCCTGACCGCGTCCCCCTTCACCAGGAACGGCTTGACCGCGGCGGTCATCATCGGCCTCCCCAGCGCCGCGGAGACCAGGATCCCGATCCCGATCGTGCTGCTGACCCCGCTGTCCTTGGCCAGCATCAGCCGCGGATCACCGGAGACCAGGCTGAGCACCAGTCCGACGATGTTGACGACGAGGATGAGCCCGGCGAGCCCGTTGACCGTCCGCCGGCTGACCGCGCTCCACATGGTCCGCCCGGCCGGGACCAGGCTGCTCCAGGCGAGAGCGGCGAAGGTGCTCATCCCGAACGCGCCCTTGAAGAGGTAGTACGACCCGAGCGGCACCGCCACATCCACGATGAGCGGGGCGAAGGCGTTCTGCTTCTTGCACTGGTTCGTCGTCATGCCCATAGCTTCGCCGCCGGGAGGGGTCCCCCAGTAGAAACGATCGTCCGGAGCTACGCATGACAAATGTCAGCCCGACATCGGATCGTCCGTCAGATCAGCAGGTCAGGCAACTGCCCCATGTCGGAGAAGAGTTGAGTGGCCCCCGCGAGCTTCGCGGCCGGAGTCATCGCGGTGAACCCGTAGACGTCCATCCCGGCCGCCACAGCTGCCCGCACCCCCAGCGGACTGTCCTCCACGACCACACACCGCTCCGGCGCCACCCCCATCCGCTGAGCCGCGTGCAGGAAGAGATCCGGCGCCGGCTTCCCCTTCCCGACATCCTGCGAGCTGAAGATCCGCGCATCCTCGAACCACCGGTCCAGCCCGGTCTTCCGATGCCCCACCCGAATCCGCTCATGGCTCCCGGAGGACGCCACGCAGTACGGCACCCCGTCCGCGGCCAGCTTCGCGAGGACGTCCACGGCGCCCGCCACGGGCTCCAGCTCCTGCTCGAAGGCCGCGAACACCCGCCGGTGAAACGTGTCGTCGAACTCCGCCGGCAGCAGCTGCCCCGTGCGCTCCTGGACCAGGTCGTGGATGCGATGCATCGCAGACCCCATGTAGTCACGGATGGAGTCCTCGTACGAGGTGGGATGCCCGAGCTCGGTCAGATAGGCGGCCAGCAGCCGATTGGAGATCGGCTCACTGTCCACCAGGACACCATCGTTGTCGAAAATCACCAGGTCGTAGCGCATGACTAGACCCTAAATGAGCCCAAACGCAGAAAACCCCCGCACCGTGAGGTGCGGGGGTTTCCCGTAATATTTGTTCGGCGGTGTCCTACTCTCCCACAGGGTCCCCCCTGCAGTACCATCGGCGCTGTAAGGCTTAGCTTCCGGGTTCGGAATGTAACCGGGCGTTTCCCTCACGCTATGACCACCGAAACACTATGAAACTGTCCAGCCGCACCATGCCGTGACCATGGCATGGGGCCGTTCGTGGTTTCAGAACCAACACAGTGGACGCGAGCAACTGAGGACAAGCCCTCGGCCTATTAGTACCAGTCAGCTTCACCCATTACTGGGCTTCCACATCCGGCCTATCAACCCAGTCGTCTACTGGGAGCCTTAACCCCTCAAGGGGGTGGGAATACTCATCTCGAAGCAGGCTTCCCGCTTAGATGCTTTCAGCGGTTATCCCTCCCGAACGTAGCCAACCAGCCATGCCCTTGGCAGAACAACTGGCACACCAGAGGTTCGTCCGTCCCGGTCCTCTCGTACTAGGGACAGCCCTTCTCAATATTCCTGCGCGCGCAGCGGATAGGGACCGAACTGTCTCACGACGTTCTAAACCCAGCTCGCGTACCGCTTTAATGGGCGAACAGCCCAACCCTTGGGACCGACTCCAGCCCCAGGATGCGACGAGCCGACATCGAGGTGCCAAACCATCCCGTCGATATGGACTCTTGGGGAAGATCAGCCTGTTATCCCCGGGGTACCTTTTATCCGTTGAGCGACGGCGCTTCCACAAGCCACCGCCGGATCACTAGTCCCGACTTTCGTCCCTGCTCGACCCGTCGGTCTCACAGTCAAGCTCCCTTGTGCACTTACACTCAACACCTGATTGCCAACCAGGCTGAGGGAACCTTTGGGCGCCTCCGTTACTCTTTAGGAGGCAACCGCCCCAGTTAAACTACCCATCAGACACTGTCCCTGATCCGGATCACGGACCCAGGTTAGACATCCAGCACGACCAGAGTGGTATTTCAACGACGACTCCACAACCACTGGCGTGGCCGCTTCAAAGTCTCCCACCTATCCTACACAAGCCGAACCGAACACCAATATCAAACTGTAGTAAAGGTCCCGGGGTCTTTCCGTCCTGCTGCGCGAAACGAGCATCTTTACTCGTAGTGCAATTTCACCGGGCCTATGGTTGAGACAGTCGAGAAGTCGTTACGCCATTCGTGCAGGTCGGAACTTACCCGACAAGGAATTTCGCTACCTTAGGATGGTTATAGTTACCACCGCCGTTTACTGGCGCTTAAGTTCTCAGCTTCGCCAAGACGAATCTTGACTAACCGGTCCCCTTAACGTTCCAGCACCGGGCAGGCGTCAGTCCGTATACATCGCCTTACGGCTTCGCACGGACCTGTGTTTTTAGTAAACAGTCGCTTCTCGCTGGTCTCTGCGGCCACCCCCAGCTCGAGCAGCAAGTGCTCTCACCAGACGTGGCCCCCCTTCTCCCGAAGTTACGGGGGCATTTTGCCGAGTTCCTTAACCATAGTTCACCCGAACGCCTCGGTATTCTCTACCTGACCACCTGAGTCGGTTTAGGGTACGGGCCGCCATGAAACTCGCTAGAGGCTTTTCTCGACAGCATAGGATCATCCACTTCGCCACAATCGGCTCGGCATCAGGTCTCAGACTATATGAACGGCGGATTTGCCTACCGTTCGTCCTACACCCTTACCCCGGGACAACCACCGCCCGGGATGGACTACCTTCCTGCGTCACCCCATCACTCACCTACTGCAAGTCTGGTTCGCCGGCTCCACCACTTTCCTTTCCCCGAAGGGTCCGGAACGGCTTCACGGACTTAGCATCGCCTGGTTCGATGTTTGACGCTTCACAGCGGGTACCGGAATATCAACCGGTTATCCATCGACTACGCCTGTCGGCCTCGCCTTAGGTCCCGACTTACCCTGGGCAGATCAGCTTGACCCAGGAACCCTTAGTCAATCGGCGCACACGTTTCTCACGTGTGTATCGCTACTCATGCCTGCATTCTCACTCGTGAACCGTCCACAACTACCTTCCGGTGCTGCTTCACCCGGCACACGACGCTCCCCTACCCATCACAGCGGGCGTTGGCCCTATAGCTGCAATGACACGACTTCGGCGGTACGCTTGAGCCCCGCTACATTGTCGGCGCGGAATCACTAGACCAGTGAGCTATTACGCACTCTTTCAAGGGTGGCTGCTTCTAAGCCAACCTCCTGGTTGTCTGTGCGACTCCACATCCTTTCCCACTTAGCGTACGCTTAGGGGCCTTAGTCGATGCTCTGGGCTGTTTCCCTCTCGACCATGGAGCTTATCCCCCACAGTCTCACTGCCGCGCTCTCACTTACCGGCATTCGGAGTTTGGCTAAGGTCAGTAACCCGGTAGGGCCCATCGCCTATCCAGTGCTCTACCTCCGGCAAGAAACACACGACGCTGCACCTAAATGCATTTCGGGGAGAACCAGCTATCACGGAGTTTGATTGGCCTTTCACCCCTAACCACAGGTCATCCCCCAGGTTTTCAACCCTGGTGGGTTCGGTCCTCCACGAAGTCTTACCTCCGCTTCAACCTGCCCATGGCTAGATCACTCCGCTTCGGGTCTTGAGCGTGCTACTGAAACGCCCTATTCGGACTCGCTTTCGCTACGGCTACCCCACTCGGGTTAACCTCGCAACACACCGCAAACTCGCAGGCTCATTCTTCAAAAGGCACGCAGTCACGAGACGAAGAGCAAGCTCTCCGTCCGACGCTCCCACGGCTTGTAGGCACACGGTTTCAGGTACTATTTCACTCCGCTCCCGCGGTACTTTTCACCATTCCCTCACGGTACTATCCGCTATCGGTCACCAGGGAATATTTAGGCTTAGCGGGTGGTCCCGCCAGATTCACACGGGATTTCTCGGGCCCCGTGCTACTTGGGTGTCTCTCAAACGAGCCGCTGATGTTTCGACTACGGGGGTCTTACCCTCTACGCCGGACCTTTCGCATGTCCTTCGCCTACATCAACGGTTTCTGACTCGTCTCACAGCCGGCAGACTGTGAAAGAGAGATCCCACAACCCCGTACACGCAACCCCTGCCGGGTCTCACACGTATACGGTTTGGCCTCATCCGGTTTCGCTCGCCACTACTCCCGGAATCACGGTTGTTTTCTCTTCCTGCGGGTACTGAGATGTTTCACTTCCCCGCGTTCCCTCCACACTGCCTATGTGTTCAGCAGCGGGTGACAGCCCATGACGACTGCCGGGTTTCCCCATTCGGAAACCCCCGGATCAAAGCCTGGTTGACGACTCCCCGGGGACTATCGTGGCCTCCCACGTCCTTCATCGGTTCCTGGTGCCAAGGCATCCACCGTGCGCCCTTAAAAACTTGGCCACAGATGCTCGCGTCCACTGTGCAGTTCTCAAACAACGACCAGCCACCCATCACCCCGAAACCCTACGGTTTCGAGTGCACTGGGGCCGGCACTGAAGGCAGCCATACGGCCATACCCTCAGACACCCAACAGCGTGCCCGGCACCCTCGCCACTCATGATCAGCTTTCCACGCTCCGAAGAGCAGTACTTGCAGCCCGAGATGACTGAGAATGCCGAATAATCAACGTTCCACCCATGAGCAACCAGCATCGGACGTACGCCGATGTACTGGCCTCTGAACCGGCCCCCGAAGGGACAGGCTTAGAAGTGCTCCTTAGAAAGGAGGTGATCCAGCCGCACCTTCCGGTACGGCTACCTTGTTACGACTTCGTCCCAATCGCCAGTCCCACCTTCGACAGCTCCCTCCCACAAGGGGTTGGGCCACCGGCTTCGGGTGTTACCGACTTTCGTGACGTGACGGGCGGTGTGTACAAGGCCCGGGAACGTATTCACCGCAGCAATGCTGATCTGCGATTACTAGCAACTCCGACTTCATGGGGTCGAGTTGCAGACCCCAATCCGAACTGAGACCGGCTTTTTGAGATTCGCTCCACCTCACGGTTTCGCAGCTCTTTGTACCGGCCATTGTAGCACGTGTGCAGCCCAAGACATAAGGGGCATGATGACTTGACGTCGTCCCCACCTTCCTCCGAGTTGACCCCGGCAGTCTCCTGTGAGTCCCCATCACCCCGAAGGGCATGCTGGCAACACAGAACAAGGGTTGCGCTCGTTGCGGGACTTAACCCAACATCTCACGACACGAGCTGACGACAGCCATGCACCACCTGTACACCGACCACAAGGGGGGCACTATCTCTAATGCTTTCCGGTGTATGTCAAGCCTTGGTAAGGTTCTTCGCGTTGCGTCGAATTAAGCCACATGCTCCGCTGCTTGTGCGGGCCCCCGTCAATTCCTTTGAGTTTTAGCCTTGCGGCCGTACTCCCCAGGCGGGGAACTTAATGCGTTAGCTGCGGCACCGACGACGTGGAATGTCGCCAACACCTAGTTCCCACCGTTTACGGCGTGGACTACCAGGGTATCTAATCCTGTTCGCTCCCCACGCTTTCGCTCCTCAGCGTCAGTAATGGCCCAGAGATCCGCCTTCGCCACCGGTGTTCCTCCTGATATCTGCGCATTTCACCGCTACACCAGGAATTCCGATCTCCCCTACCACACTCTAGTCTGCCCGTATCGAATGCAGACCCGGGGTTAAGCCCCGGGCTTTCACATCCGACGTGACAGACCGCCTACGAGCTCTTTACGCCCAATAATTCCGGACAACGCTTGCGCCCTACGTATTACCGCGGCTGCTGGCACGTAGTTAGCCGGCGCTTCTTCTGCAGGTACCGTCACTTTCGCTTCTTCCCTGCTGAAAGAGGTTTACAACCCGAAGGCCGTCATCCCTCACGCGGCGTCGCTGCATCAGGCTTTCGCCCATTGTGCAATATTCCCCACTGCTGCCTCCCGTAGGAGTCTGGGCCGTGTCTCAGTCCCAGTGTGGCCGGTCGCCCTCTCAGGCCGGCTACCCGTCGTCGCCTTGGTGAGCCATTACCTCACCAACAAGCTGATAGGCCGCGGGCTCATCCTTCACCGCCGGAGCTTTCAACCTCCACCCATGCGAGTGGAAGTGCTATCCGGTATTAGACCCCGTTTCCAGGGCTTGTCCCAGAGTGAAGGGCAGATTGCCCACGTGTTACTCACCCGTTCGCCACTAATCCCCACCGAAGTGGTTCATCGTTCGACTTGCATGTGTTAAGCACGCCGCCAGCGTTCGTCCTGAGCCAGGATCAAACTCTCCGTGAATGTTTACCGGTAATCCGGTCGACACCACGAGAGCGGAACAGCCAGGCGGAATAAGCCCGGCCGTTCACAGCGTCCTCGCTGTGTTTTGTTTCAAAGGAACCTCATCCTCGGCTATCACTGCCGGGGACGGGGTATCAACATATCTGGCGTTGATTTTTGGCACGCTGTTGAGTTCTCAAGGAACGGACGCTTCCTTTGTACTCACCCGAGAGACTCTCTCAGGCTTTCCTCCGGGCGCTTCCCTTCGGTCTTGCGTTTCCGACTCTATCAGATCTTTTCTCGACCCGATTTCCTCGGTGCTTTCCAGGTTCTTGCTTTCGCGTTTCCCTTTCCGGCGGTTCCGACTCTATCAGATCCTTTCGGGCCTGATTCCCAGTCAGAGGGGGGTTGTCTTCCCGGCTGTTGGGCCGTTCCGACGAGTGAGACTTTAGCGGATTCCCGGCCCCCGAAGCCAATCGGGGCCCTGCGTCCTTTCGAACGGGATTCCTCATTTCGCGAATACACATGACAACGACACGACGGCAGACGAATCGACTGCGCGTCGAGAAGTGGTTGGTACCTGCGGAATGGCTGTCCGGGGACCGACCGGGGTCGGCGCTCACGTCGAACAACTCGGAGAACACTACGTATCCGGTCGGGGTGTGTCAACTCATGTCCCTCGGGCACCCCTGAGGCGTACTCTGACGCACATGACTACGCGTACGTGCACCCAGCTGTGGTGGGCCGCCTGACGGCGGCCGTGCTCACGTATGCACTCAACGGCCGCCGCTTCGGCGGCCGTTCTCGTTTCTCCCTCCAGGGTTCCAGGGGGTCGGCCGGCCGGAGTGGCGGTCTCGACCAGGAGGTGGAGAGATGAAGCGGGTCTTCAGCGGGGTCAAGCCGACCGGGCATCTGACGCTGGGGAACTACCTGGGCGCTCTGCGGCAGTGGGCCGAGGTCGACCAGCACCGGGCGGACTCGCTGTTCTGCGTCGTCGATCTGCACGCGCTGACCGTGGAGCACGATCCGGCGCGGGTGCGTCGGCTCAGTCGGCAGGCGGCGACGCTGTTGCTGGCGACGGGACTGGATCCACAGCTGTGCACCGTGTTCGTACAGAGTCATGTGGACGAGCACGCGCGGTTGTCGTATCTGCTGGAGTGCGTGGCCACGGACGGCGAGATGCGGCGGATGATCCAGTACAAGGAGAAGTCCGGGCGGGAGCGGGAGCGCGGGGGCAGTGTGCGGCTGTCGCTGCTGACCTATCCCGTGCTGATGGCGGCGGACATCCTTGCCTACGGCTCCGACGAGGTGCCGGTGGGCGACGACCAGTCCCAGCATGTCGAGCTCACACGCGATCTGGCGGTGCGGTTCAACCAGCGGTACGGACACACGTTCGTCGTGCCGAAGGCCACGCATCCGGCGGTGGCGGCGCGGGTGATGAACCTCCAGGCGCCGACGTCGAAGATGGGCAAGAGCGACGACCTCGGGCCGGGAATCGTCTATCTGCTGGACGAGCCCGATGTGGTGCGCAAGAAGGTCATGCGGGCTGTCACCGACAGTGGGCGGGAGGTCGTGTACGACCGGGAGGAGCGGCCGGGGCTCGCCAATCTGCTGGAGATCCTCGCCGCGTGTACGGGCGGGGAGCCTGAGGCCCTGGCCGGTGCCTATGGGTCGTACGGCGCATTGAAGAAGGACACGGCTGACGCGGTGGTCGAGGTCCTGCGGCCGGTGCAGGCCAGGCACCGGGAGCTCTGCGCGGATCCCGTCCATGTGGAGGGGGTGCTGCGGGACGGGGCGGCGAAGGCTCGGGCGATGGCGCGGCCGGTCGTGGACAGCGCCTATCGCGCGATCGGGCTGCTGCCGCCCGCGACGGGGCCGGTCACCGAGCGGGTGCTGAACGCGGTGCGGTAGGCGCGTGGGCTGGTGGCGAGGCGCGATGCGAAGTGCTGGCGCATCGTGACCTCGCTGCCGAAGCCGGCCCGCCGGGCCACCTCGGGCATGGGGAGGTCGGTGCGTTCGAGGAGTTTCTGGGCCGCGGCGATGCGCTGGTCGAGGAGCCAGCGCAGGGGGGTGGCGCCGGTCTCGGCCGTGAAGTGGCGGGCGAAGCTGCGGGGGGACATGCCGGCCCGCGCCGCCAGGCCGGCGACGGTGAGTGGTTCGTGCAGGTGGCGCAGGGCGTGGTCGCGTACGGCGGCGAGGTTGTCGGCGTCCCGGTCGGCGCGGGGGGTGGGGTGTTCGATGAACTGGGCCTGGGTGCCGGTGCGGAAGGGGGCGGTGACCATCGAGCGGGCGATGGTGGCGGCCGCCTCGGCGCCGTGGGAGCGGCGGACCAGGTGGAGGCAGAGGTCGATGCCGGCTGCCGTGCCGGCGGCGGTCCAGATGTTGTCGTCCTCGATGAAGAGGGCGTCGGGGACGACGTTCACTCGGGGGTGGTGGGTGCGCAGGAAGTCGATCAGGCCCCAGTGGGTGATCGCTCGGCGGCCGTCGAGGAGGCCGGCCTGGGCGAGGGTGAAGGCGCCGCCGCACAGGGCCGCGAGGGTGGTGCCGCGGGCGTGGGCGCGGCGCAGAGCGTCCAGGACGGGGGCGGGTGCGGGGGTGAGGTGGTCGTCCAGGCCGGGGACCAGGATCAGGTCGGCTCGGGAGAGCCAGGTGAGGGTGCGGTCGGGGGCGAGGGCCAGGCCGCCGCGCATCGGGACGGAAGCGCTGTCGGTGGCGACTCGGCGCAGGTCGAAGGCGGGGGCGCCGCGGTCGGTGCGGTCGGTGCCCCAGACCTCGGTGATGACGGACACGTCGAAGGCGCGGATGCCGGGGAAGGCGACGAGGGCGACGCGGTACGCAGGGTCCACGCTTGGCAGTAAACCATCGATCGCTGTCTTCCGACCTGCTGGGGCGGGGGCGGTCCCGGCGGCAGGATCGAGGGCATGGATATCGCGGAGAACGCAGCGCTGGTGGTCGTCGATGTGCAGAAGGGCTTCGAGGAGCTGGACTTCTGGGGGGCGCGGAACAATCCCGGGGCCGATGACAACATCGCCGCGCTCATCGACGTATGGCAGGGGACGGGGCGGCCGGTCGTGTTCGTGCGGCACGACTCGGTGAAGCCGGGGTCGCCGTTGCGGCTGGGGTATGAGGGGAACGACTTCAAGGAGTACGTGGAGGAGCGGCGGGGGAAGGGTTCCGGGGCCGAGCTGTTCCTGACCAAGACGGTGAACTCGGCGTTCCTCGGGACGCCGGATCTGGCCGCCTGGCTGACCGCGGCGGGAGTCTCGCAGATCGTGGTGGCCGGGATCCAGACCAACATGTGCGCGGAGACGACTGCGCGGATGGGCGGCAATCTCGGGTACGACGTGCTGTTCGCGTACGACGCGACGTACACGTTCGACCTGGAGGGTCCGTTCGGCTGGCGGCGGAGTGCGGAGGAGATCGCGCAGGCGTCGGCGGTGTCCCTGCACGGGGGTGGGTTCGCGCGGGTGGTGACGACCGAGGAGCTCGTGGGGGCGGCCGGTGCCTGACCGCCCCGGGCGGCGTCAGTCCTTCTTGCCGGAGGCCAGTTCTCGGCTGCGGTCGCGGGCGGCCTCGAGGGCGGCGATGAGGGCGGCTCGTACGCCGTGGTTCTCGAGTTCGCGGATGGCGTTGATGGTGGTGCCGGCGGGGGACGTGACGTTCTCGCGGAGCTTGACCGGGTGTTCGCCGCTGTCGCGGAGCATCGTCGCGGCGCCGATCGCGGACTGGACGATGAGGTCGTGGGCCTTGTCGCGGGGCAGGCCGAGCAGGATGCCGGCGTCCGTCATGGCTTCGACCAGGTAGAAGAAGTACGCCGGGCCGGAGCCGGAGAGGGCGGTGCAGGCGTCCTGCTGGGACTCGGGGACGCGGAGGGTCTTGCCTACGGCGCCGAAGATCTCCTCGGTGTGGGCGAGGTGGGCGGCGGTGGCGTGGGTGCCGGCGGAGATGACGGACATGGCCTCGTCGACGAGGGCGGGGGTGTTCGTCATGACGCGGACGACCGGGGTGCCGGCGGCGAGGCGCTCCTCGATGGAGGCGGTGGTGATGCCGGCGGCTCCGCTGATGATCAGGCGGTCGGCGGGGACGTGCGGGGCGAGCTCGTCGAGGAGGGTGCCCATGTCCTGCGGTTTGACCGTGAGGATCAGGGTGTCCGCGGTCTTGGCGGCCTCGGCGTTGGTGACCGGGGTGACTCCGTAGCGGGTGCGGAGTTCCTCGGCTCGTTCCGGGCGGCGGGCGGTGACGAGGAGGTCGGCGGGGGGCCAGCCGCCTCGGATCATGCCGCTGAGGAGGGCTTCGCCGATCTTGCCGGTGCCGAGGACTGCGACTTTCTGGGTCATGGTGCGGGGCCCTCCGGGGGTTGCGTCGTCCGGGGTTCATCGTCGCACCGGGGGTGCCTGTCCGGCTTGCCTGTCCGGTGGGCGGACGTCGTTTTCTCGCCCCCGCCGCCCCTTCCCGTCCCGTCCCGTCCCTGAGGGCTGTGTCCCCAGACCCCCCTTTCCCTCCTTTCGGCCTGGACGGCCTCGTCCTCAAGCGCCGGGCGGGCTGGTGGGTCACGCTGTGCGGCGTCGGAGGGTGGCCGCTCCCAGGCACAGGACCAGGAAAGCGCAGCCGCCGACGATGAGGATGTCCCGTACGAAGGTGGCCGTCATGTCGGTGTGGGTGAGGACCTCGTTCATGCCGTCGACCGCGTAGGACATGGGGAGGACGTCGGAGACGGCCTCCAGGGCGGGGTGCATGGTGTCGCGGGGGGCGAAGAGGCCGCAGAGGAGGAGTTGGGGGAAGATCACCGCCGGCATGAACTGGACCGCTTGGAACTCCGAGGCCGCGAAGGCGGAGACGAAGAGGCCGAGGGCGGTGCCGAGCAGGGCGTCGAGGAGGGCGACCAGGAGGAGGAGCCAGGGGCTGCCCGTGACGTCCAGGTCGAGGAACCAGACCGCCAGGCCGGTGGCCAGGGCCGACTGGATGATCGCGAGGGTGCCGAAGGCGAGGGCGTAGCCGGCGATCAGGTCGCCTTTGCCGAGGGGCATGGCGAGGAGGCGTTCGAGGGTGCCCGAGGTGCGTTCGCGCAGGGTGGCGATGGAGGTGACCAGGAACATCGTGATCAGCGGGAAGATGCCCAGGAGGGACGCGCCGATGTTGTCGAAGGTGCGCGGGCTGCCGTCGAAGACGTAGCGGAGCAGGAACAGCATCACGCAGGGGATGAGGACCAGCAGCGCGATGGTGCGCGGGTCGTGGCGCAGTTGGCGCAGGACCCTGGCCGCGGTGGCGGTGGTGCGGGAGAGGCTCAGGGCGCTGGTGGTGGGTACGGGGGCCGGAGCCGGGGTGGTGGGCGTGGTCGTGGGCGTAGGCGTGGGCCTGGGCGTAGTCATCGGGTTGTCTCCGTCGTGCGGGTCTCCTTTGTGCGGGCTGCCTCTGTCGCCGCGTCCACCAGGTGCAGGAAGGCCGACTCGACCGTGTCGGCGCCGGTGCGGGTGCGCAGGGCCTCGGGGGTGGCGTCGGCGAGGATCTCGCCCTCGCGCATGAGGAGCAGACGGTGGCAGCGCTCGGCCTCGTCCATGACGTGGGAGGAGATCAGCAGGGTCGCGCCTCGAGAGGCGGCGATGTCGTGGAAGAGGTTCCACAGGTCGCGGCGCAGGACCGGGTCCAGGCCGACGGTCGGTTCGTCGAGGACCAGGAGTTCCGGGGTGCCCAGGAGCGCCACGGCCAGCGAGACGCGGTTGCGCTGGCCGCCGGAGAGGTTACCGGCGAGGGCGTCGGCGTGGGTGGTGAGGTCCACGTCGGCGATGGCTCGGGTGACGTTCTCGTGGCGGCGGTCCGCTGCCGCTCGGCCCGGGTCGAGGATCGCGGCGAAGTAGTCGAGGTTCTGGCGGATCGTCAGGTCGTCGTAGACGGAGGGGGCCTGGGTGACGTAGCCGATGCGGGTGCGGAGGGTGGGGTGGCCCGCGGGGTGGCCGAGGACGTCGAGGGTGCCGGTGGCCTTGTCCTGGGTGCCGACGATAGAGCGCATGAGGGTCGACTTGCCGCAGCCGGAGGGGCCCAGCAGGCCGGTGATCCGGCCGCGAGGGACGGTGAAGTCGAGCGTGCGCAGGACTGTGCGGGGGCCTCGGACGACGGTCAGGTTCTCGGCTCGTACGGCGGGCGCGGCAGGTGGGGCGGGTGGGGCCTGGGTCGTGTTCTCGCCGGGTGGGCGGGAGTTCGGCTTAAAATTCATCATGTGATGAATAATGCTCCGGGGTGCGTCGGGGCGTCAAGTGGCGTGGGCGCGTTGGGGGTGGCGCGGGCGCGTGGGGAGGGGCGCGGGCGCGTGGGGAGGGGCGCGGGCGCGTGGGGAGGGGCGCGGGCGCGTGGGGGTGGCACTGGAAGCGGATGATCCGGTTCCCTCGCTTCCGTGTTCACCGGGTCACCACAGGAACCTCCCGTCCGGCCGGGCGTTTCAACTGACAATGGAATTCATGCGCGGCTGGAGCGTCGGTCTTGCTCTCGCTCCGGTCCGCGCAGCTTCGTCGCCGTGCCCTCCCCCGGTGCGGCGCGCCCACGCATCTCCCGTTTCCCTCCTGGAGGTGCCGCCGTGTTGCTCCGTGGTGTCCGCAAGGCCGATCTGTTCGCTTCCTTCGTCGTGTTTCTCGTCGCGCTCCCCCTCTGTGTGGGCATCGCCGTGGCCTCCGGTGTGCCCGCCGAGCTGGGGCTGATCACCGGCATCGTCGGCGGGCTGGTGGTCGGGGCGCTGCCCGGCGGCAGCCTTCAGGTGAGTGGGCCGGCGGCGGGCCTGACCGTGCTCGTCCACGAGGCCGTACAGCGGTACGGGGTGGCGGCGCTCGGCGTGCTCGTGCTCGCTGCCGGGCTGGTGCAGCTCGGGCTCGGCGCGCTACGGCTGGGGCGGTGGTTCCGGGCCGTGTCGGTGGCCGTCGTGCACGGGATGCTCGCCGGGATCGGGCTGGTGCTGGTCGCCGGGCAGGTGTACGCCCTCGGGGACGCGGCCGCGCCGGCGGGCGGGCTCGACCGGCTCGCCGGGTTGGTGTCGCTGCCCGGGGAGGTGGATCCGGTGGCGTTGTCAGTGGGGGGTGCCACCATGGTCATGTTGCTGCTGTGGGGGCGGTGGCGGCGCGGTGCGCGGCTGGTTCCGGCGCCGTTGGTCGCGGTGGCGTCGGCGGCGGGTGCCACGTGGGTGTTCGACCTGGATGTGCGGCGGGTCCAGGTGCAGGGGCTGTGGAATGCCGTACGGGTGCCGGAGGCGGCGGATCTCGGACGGCTGACGGAAGTGGGGGTGATCGGGACCGTAGTGGCGTTCGCGCTGATCGCGTCGGCGGAGTCGCTGTTCGGCGCGGCGGCGGTGGATCGGCTGCCCGACGGACGGGGGACGGACTACGACCGGGAGTTGATGGCACAGGGCGCGGGCAACGCCGTGTGCGGGGTGCTGGGCGCGCTGCCGATGACGACCTTCATCGTGCGGAGTGCGGTTGCGGGAGCTGGAGGTGCCGTCTCCGAGGGGACGCGGGCGGGCGCGCGGACCAAGGTGTCGCGGGTGCTGCACGGGGTGTGGCTACTGCTGTTCGCGACCGCGCTGCCCGGGGTGCTGGGGGCCGTTCCGGTCGCGGCACTTGCCGGGCTGCTGGTGTACGTCGGCGGCAGGCTGGTGCCCTGGCGGGAGACACGGAAGCTGTGGCGCGGGCAGCGGGCGGAGGCCGTCGTGCTCGGGGTCACGGCGGTGGCGATCGTGGCGGGAAACCTGTTCGAGGGGGTGCTGGTCGGGCTGGCGCTGGCCGTGGCGAAGACGGCGTGGGAGATCAGCCATGTGCACGTCGAGACGGAGGACCGGGGAGACACCGGGCTCGTCGTACGGGTGCTGGGGCACGCGACGTTTCTGCGGCTGCCGAAGCTGCTGGACGCGTTGGACGCGCTGCCGCGCGACCGCGCGGTTCGGCTGGAGTTGGGCGGGCTGCGGCATGTGGATCACGCGTGTGCGGCGGCCCTGGAGGGGTGGGCCGCCGCGCGCGGTCAGGCTCTGGTCGCGAGCAACAGGATGACGTCGTAGACCTCTTCGACGAGTCCGTCGGGGAAGGCCCGCATCAGGTGGTCGCGCTCCTCGGCCAGGAAGGCGGTGCTCGCCTCCTCGCCGTGGACCAGGAACATCGAGTGGCTGCCGATGTTGGCCAGGTGCGTGTCGACGGGGACGCGGCGGCTCCAGCGGACCTCACGCCGGGTCAGTCCGAGGCGGCCGGTGGGGTCGACGACGCGGGCGTTCACGTTCTTGATGTTCGCGGGGGTGCTCTCACCGAAGTACCGGTCGATGCGCTGGGCCGCCTCCGCGAGCCAGGGCACGTCGAGGGCGCCGGTGTTCCACCACAACGCCAGCGCGCCGCCCGGGCGCAGGACGCGCAGGGCCTCCGGGACCGAGCGGGCCGGGTCGGTCCAGTGCCAGGACTGGGCGTAGGTGAGGAAGTCGAGGGAGGCGGTGGCCAGGGGGAGGTGGTTGCCGTCGCCCCGGACGATCGGCACCTCGGGGAGGGTGCGGCGGAACTGTACGGCCATGCCGTCCCCGGGCTCGACGGCGATGACGTCGGCGCCGCGGGCGTGCAGGAGGGTGGTCGCTATGCCGGTGCCGGCCCCGACGTCCGCGACCCGTGCGCCGGCGAGGGGGCGGCCGGCGAGGTCCTCGATCGTGTCGAAGAGGGCGGTCGGGTAGGAGGGGCGGTTGGCGGCGTACTGGGCGGCGGCGGAGTTGAAGGAGTGGGCTCGGGTGGTGTGCGAGGGGGTGTGGGAGGAGGCCGTCATGGGGCCATGGTGGCCCTAGGTGGGCGGGAAGGGGAACGGATTTGGGTCTGTGGGCCGGCTCGGTCGCGACGACACGGTCCTCCGCCACGCCCCGCTCCCGGACGGCACCAGGTCCGTGGCAGGAGGTCAGCCGCGGCGGCGCTTCTTCGACGGGTTGCCCGTGCGGCGGGTGGAGCGGCGTTCGTACTGGTCGCGAGCCGTGTCGTACTCCTCGCGGTGGAGCCTCTCGCCGGGAGCCTCGGTGAGGGTGCGGAAGAAGTACGCGAGCAGCGAGCCGACGAAGCCGACGGCGAGCAGACCGCGCAGGGAGGCCTGGCGGTCGGGATCGGGGCGCTTGGTGAAGCCTTCCCAGGTGTGGCGGAAGGCGAGCACGGTGCAGACCGCGAACATCACGACGACCAGGAGCGTCACGAAGCTGCCCAGGTCGGCGATCGCGATGCCCTCGTAGGCGAAGCGGAGGACGAGGCAGGAGACGGTGACGGCGGCCAGGGAGCCGACGGCCACGGCGATGCGGCGGGCCGCGTAGCCCTGGTAACCGGGGTCGTGGTCCACCCAGGTGGTGCCGAAGAAGCGGAGGGGCTCCGGGCGGGGACCGGCGCCGGTGGGGCTTCCCGGCCGACCGGCGGGTGTGCGGGTGCCCGCCGGGCCGGTCGAGGTGTCCCGGGAGCCGGCCGAAGTGTCCGGGGTGCCGTTTTCGTCGCTCACGGGACGATTATGGCTCCGGGCGGAGGCGGGCTCCCGGGTGGGTTGCTGCTGGGCCGGTCCTCGGCCGGTCCGAGGCCGGTCGAAGGCCGTCCGAGGCTGCGCCTCAGGGCCGGGTCCGGGTCAGGGGCCGAGTCCGGGTTCGGGCTCGGCCCCTGACCGAGCCGAAGTTGCGCCTCAGATCCGGGACAGGGTCCAGGTCCGAGTCGGGCCGGTCCGAGGCCGCGCCTCACGTCCGGGTCAGGGGCCAGGCCCAGGGCCGGGTCCAGGGCCGGGTCCGGGTCCGGCGCAGGTTCAGGCGCAGTGGGCGGCGACGTAGCCGTCGCTGCCTGTCCGCACGTACGCGTCCGAGACGAACTGGCTGTCGGCGATGTTGTCCCAGATGTTCGTCGTGCCGTACGGGCCGCTCACCGAGGTGCCCGGGGTCTGGCAGAAGATCGGGACCTTGGTGCCCTCGGCCAGGACCTTGACGACCGGGTAGCTCGTACCGGGGCCGCTGCGGACGTTCAGCCGGACGCCCGGGGCGATCGGGTAGTAGGTGAGGGCCGCCGCGGCCGTCGTGACGGCCTCCGCCGTCCCGCCGCTCGCGACCTCTTCCACGCGGTCAACAGACATGAAAAACCTCCCCCGTCGAACCCCATGACTGCCATGGGGTCACGTTGATTCCCCTAAAACACGCAATAAAACACATGTACAGGATTCGCACACGGAGGCTAGCAAGCCGCCTCGGTCCCGTACGAGTCATCGACTAGGCTCCGTGCGTCGCGCGCGCGGATGAACAGCACGGGGGTGGTCCATGACGCCACAGCGCAACACCGGGGCGGGCGCGGAAGCGGAACTTCCGGAGTACGCCGGCCACTACCGCCTGGAGGAGCGTCTGGGCTCCGGTGGCATGGGCGTGGTGCACCTGGCCCGGAGCACCTCCGGGATGAAGGTCGCGGTGAAGGTCGTCCACGCCCAGTTCGCCCGGGATCCCGAGTTCAGGGGCCGTTTCCACCAGGAGGTGGCCGCCGCTCGGCGGGTGAGCGGGGCGTTCACCGCGCCCGTCGTCGACGCCGACCCCGAGGCCGAACGGCCCTGGATGGCCACCCTGTTCATTCCCGGTTCGACGCTCGCCGAGCAGGTGAAGCGGAACGGGCCCATGCGCTCGGGCGAGTTGCGGCGGCTGATGGCCGGGCTCGCGGAGGCGCTGCGGGACATCCACCGGGTCGGGGTCGTGCACCGGGATCTGAAGCCGAGCAACGTCCTGCTGGCCGAGGACGGGCCGAAGGTCATCGACTTCGGCATCTCCCGGCCGAAGGACAGCGAACTGCGCACCGAGACCGGCAAGTTGATCGGTACGCCGCCGTTCATGGCGCCGGAGCAGTTCCGGCGGCCGCGGGAGGTGGGACCGGCCGCCGACATCTTCGCGCTCGGGTCGGTGATGGTGCACGCGGCGACGGGACGCGGGCCGTTCGACTCCGACAGCCCGTACGTCGTCGCCTACCAGGTCGTGCACGACGAGCCGGATCTGACCGGCGTACCGGGGAACCTCGCGCCGCTGGTGGTGCGCTGTCTGGCCAAGGAGCCCGAAGACCGGCCCACGCCCGATGAGTTGATGCGGGAACTGCGGTCGGTGGCGGCCTCGTACGACACGCAGGCGTTCATACCGTCGCAGCGGGCGCTGGAGGAGACCGAGGCTGAGCCGACGGGTTCGGAGGGGGCGGAGGGGGCGGAAGAGCCCGCGCAGGCACCGGCCCGGGCGGAGGCGCGGCCGCGCAGTCGGCGCCGGCGGGTGGCCCTCGCGGTCGGCGCGCTGGTCGTCGTCCTCTCGGGCGGCGCGGTCCTCGCCACGCAGCTGCCCGGCGAGAACGACCCGGGCCGGGACGCGCGGGGCGACGCGGGCGGCTCGCAGTCCGCGTCGCCGGCCTTCACTCCCTGGAGCACGCGACCGGCGAAGGGCAGCACCGGCGCGGGTACCGGTACGGGCACGGGCGGCATGCCCCAGTGCACCTACGACGCCCGGCGGCTGCTCTGTGTCCAGTCGGGGCTGGTGTCGGCGCTGGACGCGTCAGACGGGCGGGTGCTGTGGCGGCACGTCCTCACCGACGACGACGGGCCGAGCCAGGCGCCGGTGCTCTCGGGCGGGCTGGCTCAGGTGATCACGCACTCGGGCAAGCGGATGGAGGCGCTCGACCCGGCGTCCGGCGTCACCCGCTGGCAGCGCGACCTGTCGGACTACCCGGGTGTCCGGAGCGTCGGCGGCACCCTGTTGCTGACCGCGGCCGACGACACGGTGACCGGGGTGGACGCCGCGACGGGGAAGTCGGTGTGGAGCCGGCGCATTCCGGGGCTGGACGAGCCGTACTTCACGGCGTTCCCGAAGGATCCGCTGGCGTATGTGTCGAGCACGTCGGACGACGGGCGCACCCGGATCACGGCCGTGGATCCCGCGACCGGGAAGGTGCGGTGGGACGAGCGACTCAGCGGCACGCTGCGTCTCGTGGGCACCACGGACGGCAGCCTCGTCCTGCTGTCCCAGGGCGCCGATTACGGCACGGTCGACGCCGTGGTCCGCTACCACCCGCAGGACAAGGTGTCGCTGCGGGTGAAGCTGGGCGTCGCGCTCCAGGAGGCGCAGGCCACCGTGCAGGGCCACCGGGTCTACCTCCTGGCCTTCGACGGATCGCTCGTGGCCGTCGACATGGCCCTGGGCAAGCAGGCGTGGTCCCTTCAGACGGCGGTGAGCCGGGGTTCGGTAGCGACCGCCGACGGCGAGCACGTCTACTTCAGCGCCGCCGACGGACGGCTCCTCGCCGTGGACTCCGAGAAGGGCAAGCTCGTCGGGCAGACCGCACTGCGGCTCGGCGCCAACTCGGACGAGGTGGTGGCCACGCTGCCCGCGCCCGAGGCGGTCGACGGCCACGTCTACGCCGGCGCCCCCGACGGAACCGTCTTCGCGGTGGACGGACGGGACCCGGCGGACTGGTGAGCGCGGACTGATGAGCGCGGGCTGGTGACAGCGGGCCGACGCCAGTGGGCTCGTGCTGCGGGCTGGTGAGACGCGCCGAGGGCCGCCTCCGTGCGGCGGAGACGGCCCTCACAGCAACGCTTGCCTCGACTGCCCGGTGGTGGCTGCCAGGTGTCGGGCGTCAGCCCAGCTTCGACACGTCCCGCACCGCGCCCTTGTCGGCGCTCGTCGCCATCGCGGCGTAGGCCCGCAGGGCGGCGGACACCTTGCGCTCGCGGTTCTTCGGGGCGTAGACGCCGCCGAGGGCCGCCTCGCGCCGCGCCAGCTCGGCGTCGTCGACGAGGAGCTCGATCGTGCGGTTCGGGATGTCGATGCGGATGCGGTCGCCGTCCTCGACGAGGGCGATGGTGCCGCCGGAGGCCGCCTCGGGCGAGGCATGGCCGATCGACAGGCCCGAGGTGCCGCCGGAGAAGCGGCCGTCGGTGATCAGGGCGCAGGTCTTGCCGAGGCCACGGCCCTTGAGGAAGGACGTCGGGTAGAGCATCTCCTGCATGCCCGGACCGCCCTTGGGACCCTCGTAGCGGATGACGACGACGTCGCCGTGCGTCACCTGCTTGTTGAGGATCTTCTCGACGGCCTCCTCCTGCGACTCGCAGACGACCGCCGGGCCCTCGAAGGTCCAGATCGACTCGTCGACGCCGGCCGTCTTGACCACGCAGCCGTCGACGGCGATGTTGCCGCGCAGTACCGCGAGACCGCCGTCCTTGCTGTAGGCGTGCTCGGCGGAGCGGATGCAGCCGCCCTCGGCGTCCACGTCCAGCGCCTCCCAGCGCTCGGACTGCGAGAAGGCCTCGGCGGAGCGGACGCAGCCGGGAGCCGCGTGCCACAGTTCGAGCGCCTCGGGCGAGGGGGAGCCGCCACGGACGTCCCACGTCTTCAGCCAGTCCGCCAGGGACGGGCTGTGGACCGAGAACACGTCCTCGTTGAGCAGGCCCGCGCGGTGCAGTTCGCCGAGCAGGGCGGGGATGCCACCGGCGCGGTGCACGTCCTCCATGTAGTACGTGCGGTCCTTCGCCACGTTCGGCGCGACCTTCGCCAGGCAGGGCACGCGGCGCGAGACCTCGTTGATCTCCTCCAGGCCGAACGGGACGCCCGCCTCCTGGGCGGCGGCGAGGAGGTGCAGGATCGTGTTGGTCGAGCCGCCCATCGCGATGTCGAGGGCCATCGCGTTCTCGAAGGCCGCGATGGTGGCGATGTTGCGGGGCAGGACCGTCTCGTCGTCCTGCTCGTAGTAGCGGCGGGTGATGTCCATCACCGTGCGCCCCGCGTCCTCGTACAGCGCCCTGCGGGCCGTGTGGGTGGCCAGCACCGAGCCGTTGCCGGGGAGGGAGAGGCCGATGGCCTCGGTCAGGCAGTTCATCGAGTTGGCGGTGAACATGCCGGAACAGCTGCCGCAGGTGGGGCAGGCGTTCTCCTCGATACGGAGGATGTCCTCGTCCGAGATCTTGTCGTTCACCGCGTCGGAGATCGCGTCGACCAGGTCGAGGGTGCGGACCGTGCCGTCGACGAGGGTGGCGCGCCCGGACTCCATCGGGCCGCCGGAGACGAAGACCGTCGGGATGTTCAGGCGCAGGGCCGCGTTCAGCATGCCCGGGGTGATCTTGTCGCAGTTGGAGATGCAGATCAGGGCGTCGGCGCAGTGCGCCTCGACCATGTACTCCACACTGTCCGCGATCAGGTCGCGGGAGGGCAGGCTGTAGAGCATGCCGCCGTGGCCCATCGCGATGCCGTCGTCGACGGCGATCGTGTTGAACTCGCGCGGGATGCCGCCGGCCGCGGTGATCGCCTCGCTGACGATCCGGCCGACCGGCTGGAGGTGCGTGTGGCCGGGCACGAACTCGGTGAAGCTGTTCGCCACCGCGATGATCGGCTTCCGGCCGATGTCCGCACCGGGTACACCGGAGGCGCGCATAAGGGCGCGGGCGCCCGCCATGTTGCGGCCGTGGGTGACTGTGCGGGACCTCAGCTCGGGCATCGTCGCTCGCTCCTTCAGAGACTGCGATCAGAGACTTCTGACTGCTAACGAGCGTACGCCGGTCATCCAGGGGGCGGACACGGTGTCCGTATACCGGGACGAATGTCTCACCTGCGAGCCGCGCCTCACGGCCCGGTCAGGTGTCCCTGTACGACCGGTGCCACGCGCGCGATGATCAGCTCCAGGTCCGCCGAGGCCAGCGGCTCCACCTTGATCACGTACCGCAGCATCGCGCAGCCCACCAGCTGCGCGGCCGCCAGTTCGGCGCGCAGCTCGGCGTCCGGCAGATCGAGCCGGCCGGCGATCCGGCGCAGCACCTGGGAGACGACCAGGCGGCGGAAGACGGCGGCCGCGGTGTCGTTGTTCACGGCCGAGCGCACGATCGCCAGCAGGGGCTTGCGGGTCGTGGGGTTCTCCCAGACGCCGAAGACGAAGCGGGCGAGCCGCTCGCCGACCTGGTCCAGCGGGCCGTCGGCGACCGCCTCCGGGGCGCCCAGCGCGGGTGCGAAGGCGACCTCGATGGCCGCCTCGAAGATCTGCTCCTTGGTGCCGAAGTAGTGGTGCACCAGGGCCGAGTCCACACCGGCGGCCTTCGCGATACCGCGTACGGACGTCTTGTCGTAGCCCCGCTCGGAGAACTCCTCGCGGGCGGCCGTCAGGATGCGGTCCCGGGTGTCCGCGGACTCCGTACGAGGGGGGCGGCCGCGCTTGCGGGCCGTGACGCCGGTCATCGGCGGGGCACCTTGTCCGCGGAGGGCGGGGCCGACGGGCCCGTCGACGAGGCGGAGGCCAGGTGCAGGCGCGTGAAGGCAAGGGCCTCCGCCAGGTCGGCCTCACGTTCGGCGCTGGACATCGCGCGCCGCGTGTTGACCTCGATGACGACGTGCCCGTCGAAGCCGGTCAGCGCGAGCCGTTCCAGCAGCTCGGCGCAGGGCTGGGCGCCGCGGCCCGGGACCAGGTGCTCGTCCTTGGCCGAACCGTTTCCGTCGGCGAGGTGGACGTGGCCAAGCCGGTCGCCCATGCGGTCGATCATCTGCATCGCGTCCGCGCGGGCCGTGGAGGCATGGCTGAGATCGATCGTGAAGTGCCGGTAGTCGTCCTTCGTGACGTCCCAGTCGGGCGCGTACGCGAGCATCTCGCGGTCGCGGTAGCGCCACGGGTACATGTTCTCGACGGCGAACCGTACGTCCGTCTCGTCCGCCATCCGCCAGATGCCCGTGACGAAGTCCCGCGCGTACTGGCGCTGCCAGCGGAACGGCGGGTGGACGACGACCGTGCTCGCGCCGAGCTTCTCCGCCGCCGCGCGGGCCCGCTGGAGCTTGGTCCACGGGTCGGTCGACCACACCCGCTGCGTGATGAGCAGGCAGGGGGCGTGGACGGCGAGGATGGGGATCCGGTGGTAGTCGCTGAGTCTGCGCAGCGCGCCGATGTCCTGGCTGACGGGGTCGTTCCAGACCATGACCTCGACGCCGTCGTATCCGAGGCGCGCGGCGATCTCGAAGGCCGTCGCCGTCGACTCCGGGTAGACCGAGGCCGTCGACAGGGCGACCTTCGCATCCGGGATCCGCACGACTGGCTCTGCCATGGGGGACAGGTTACGGGGTGCGGTCACCCGGGTGCCGGGCCCCCGGCCGCCGTTGTGGTGTTCGCCACGGGCGGGTGGGCGTACGTCCTGGTGGCCCGTGCCCGCGCGGCGGAGCCGGCCATGTCACGGCCGCGCGCCCCGCGGGTCCGTCACTCCGACCTCATGTGATCGAGTTTGCGCAGGATGACGCCCTCCCTGAGCGCCCAGGGGCAGATCTCCAGGTTCTCCACGCCGAAGAGGTCCATCGCCCCCTCCGCGACCAGCGCGCCCGCGAGGAGCTGGTTGGCGCGGCCCTCGGAGACGCCCGGGAGTTCCGCTCGCTGGGCGGTCGTCATGCCCGCCAGGCGGGGCACCCAGGCCTCGAGCGACTCGCGCTTGAGCTGCCGCTGGGCGTACGGGCCGTCGATGGAGCGGGCGGCGCCGGCGATGCGGGCGAGCTGCTTGAACGTCTTCGACGTGGCGACGACGTGGTCGGGGGCGCCGAAGCGCTTGAACTCCCCGACCGTGCGGGCGATCTGCGCACGGGCGTGGCGGCGCACGGCCCGTATGTCCTCGGGGTCGGGCGGGTCGCCGGGCAGCCAGCCCGCGGTGAGCCGGCCGGCGCCGAGCGGCAGCGAGACGGCCGCGTCGGGCTCCTCGTCGATGCCGTAGGCGATCTCCAGGGAGCCGCCGCCGATGTCCAGGACCAGCAGCTTTCCGGCGGACCAGCCGAACCAGCGGCGGGCGGCGAGGAAGGTGAGCCGGGCCTCCTCGGCGCCGGTGAGTACCTGGAGCTCGACGCCGGTCTCGGCCTGCACGCGCGCGAGGACGTCGTCGGCGTTGCTGGCCTCGCGTACGGCGGAGGTCGCGAACGGCAGCAGGTCCTCCACGCCCTTGTCCTCGGCGGCCTGGAGCGCCTCCTGGACCACGCCGATCAGTTTGTCGACGCCCTCCGGGCCGATCGCGCCGTCCTCGTCGAGGAGTTGGGCAAGGCGCAGTTCCACCTTGTGCGAGTGCGCGGGCAGGGGGCACGCGCCCGGGTGTGCGTCCACCACCAGCAGATGCACCGTGTTCGATCCCACGTCGAGGACACCGAGTCTCATGTAGGGAACGCTACTGCCCAGAGCGCCCCTGCCCGTCCCCGAAGCGGCTCCCGGCGACTTACCCTGGACGAGTGCCAAAGACGAACAAGGCGAAGACCGACAAATCGACCGGCGGTTCTTCGCGGGCGAAGCCGGTGAAGCCACCGAAGAAGTCGAACAAGGCCCAGGCAGCGGCAGCGCAGGCGCCGGCCGCGGACGAGAAGGGTCTCGACTTCGCGCGCGCGTGGGTGGAGTTCCCCGACCCGGCGGACGACGAACAGGTCTTCCGGTGTGATCTGACCTGGCTGACCTCTCGCTGGAACTGCATCTTCGGCAGCGGTTGCCAGGGCATCCAGCCGGGCCGCGCGGCCGACGGCTGCTGCACCCTGGGCGCCCACTTCTCCGACGAGGACGACGAGAAGCGCGTCGCCGGGCATGTGGCGCGGCTCACGCCGGACATCTGGCAGCACCACGACGAGGGCGTCCGGGACGGCTGGGTCTCGGAGGACGACGAGGGCTCCCGCCAGACCCGCCCGTTCAACGGGTCGTGCATCTTCCAGAACCGCCCCGGTTTCGCGGGCGGCGCGGGCTGCTCGCTGCACATCCTGGCTCTCAAGGAGGGCCGCGAGCCGCTGGAGACCAAGCCCGACGTCTGCTGGCAGCTGCCGGTGCGCCGGACGTACGACTGGATCGACCGGCCCGACGACACGCGCGTGCTCCAGGTGTCGATCGGTGAGTACGACCGCCGCGGCTGGGGCCCGGGCGGCCATGACCTGCACTGGTGGTGCACGTCCGCGACCTCGGCACACGGCGCGGGCGACCCGGTGTACGTCTCCTACCGCCCGGAGCTGACCGAGCTCATGGGCAAGGCCGGCTACGACCGCCTGGTCGAGCTGTGCGAACAGCGCCTCGCCTCGCAGCTCCCGCTCCTGGCGCCGCATCCGGCGGATCCGGGGAACGCGGCGGGCTGACGAGCCGACGAGCGACTGGCTGAGTCCCGGGCCCTCGGCCCTGTGGACCGCCGGGGTCCTGGACCGCCCGGATCCCGGCCCGCAGGGCCCGTGACGCCTACGGCCGACCTCTACGACGTCGCCGGGCTCGGGGGGTCGCCGTCGTCGGACGGCGGGGTCGAGTCCTCCGAGTCGGTCGGGGACGGGTCGCCCGGTGTGGGCTCCGGGTCGGAGGAGGACGGCGGATCGGTCGGGGTGGGATCCGGGGAGGACGGCGCCGTGGGCGTCGGTTCCGGGTCGGACGACGGGGGCGGACCGCCGGGGCCGCCCGGACCGGGGCCGTTGCCCGGGTCCGAGGGGCCGGGCGCGGTGCCGTAGCCCTCGATGGAGACGACGGCGCCCGCCGGGGCGACGGCCACGCGCGCGTGCCAGTGCCCGGAGGGCTCGCGCAGATGATCGACGTACACCTTGATCGTCACCGACTCGCCGGGCTTCAGCGCACCCGTGGAGCGGCTCGGATAGAGCCAGGAGGCCGCCGTGGTGGCCGACCAGCGGACCGGCCCGTCGCCGTCGGCGGCCGCGGTGAGGGTGATGAGGGTGGTGTCGCCCCTGTTGGCGGCCGTCACGGAGAGCTTGCCGGCGGCGCTCCTGCCGAGTCCCGTGACGCTGACGACCTCCACGGAGACATCCGGTCCGTCGCCCTTGGGGAGGCCGGCACCCGGGCGGGTGCTGGCGTTTCCCGCGTTCTCGTAGCCGCCGACCGTCTCGCCGTCGAGGCTGTCGGGGTCCTGTGCCTCGCTGGCGCTGGCCGAGCGGCCCTCGACCCCCTCCCCCGTCGGTGTGCCCCGGTAGGCCGCCCACAGGGCGAGCACGGGAGCGGCGACGACGGTGGCGACGACGGTCGTGGTGACGGCACGCGCGCGGAGCCGCTCCCGGCGGGCGGCCCGGTCCTTGGGGTCCATCGGGAAGCCCCGCCGGTCGTAGCGCGGTGCGGCGGCCCCCCGCACACGCGGGAGGCGGGCCATGGCCACGCGCAGCTCCGCGCGGGGCGCTGACAGGACGGGCAGCTCGGCGGGGGTGACACCGGCGCCGGGCCAGCGGCCGGGGACGGCGCGTTCGGCGGCCCGGCGGCAGCGGGGGCAGTCGTCGACGTGCCGGACGAGTTCGCGACGCAGGGCGGCGCTGAGCACGAGCTGGTTCTCGCCGGTGAGACGGGCCACACCGGGACAGCCGCCGGTCTCGACGACGGCGAGCGCCGCGCGCGTGCGCTCGACCTCGCAGGCGGCGGAGGCGAGCAGTTCGCGGGCGGCGGCCAGGTCCTTGCCGAGGACGGCGGCGACCTCGTGGGGGGCGAGGTGGTGACGTACGGCGAGTTCGAGCGCCTCGCGCTGTTCCGGGGTGGTGCCGGCGGCCTCCGGCCAGGCGAGCTGGGTCAGCTCACGCCGCCGCTGCTCCCTGGCCTCGTCGGAGACGGGCGGAACTGCGGACGTCGGGGCCGTCGTGGCGCTCGTGGCCGTCGTGGGCTTCGCGCCCGGCTGCCGGCGGGCGCCGTCGCGGGCCGCCGCGTGCGTGCCCTGACGTTTCTGCGTGCCCTGACGTTTCTGCTTGGCCTCGGTGAGCTTGCGCAGACAGGCCCAGCGGGCCAGCGCGTACAGCCAGGCCCGGCGGTCGCCCGCCGCTTCGGGGCCACGCTGGCCACGCCGTTCGGCGAACGCGAGGACGTCACCGAGGGCGGCGGTGGCCGCTTCGTGGTCGCACAGGACGGACAGGCAGTAGGTGAACAGGCCGTCCAGGTAGGGCTCGTAGCGCGCGGGGGGTCGCTGCGCGAGCGTGCGCGCCGCAGCGCCGTCGCGCGCCTCCCGGTGCGCCCGGTGTGCGCCGGTCATGCGGGTCGAAATCTCCGGGCTGCTGCTCATCACCCGTGCGACCGTAGGCGGCGCGGAACTAGGTCTTCTTGTCCCTTGAGTCCTTTTAATCCGTACGGGTGAAACGATCCCTCATAAGGGGACAGGGAAGGGGGGTCCCATGGCTCGTTCGTGACGGGGCGTGGCCAAATCACAAGGGGCGCCTGCCCTCTCCCGGAGGGCGCGGGACCGCGCGGGGGCGCCGAAGAGGCACCAGGACGGGCACCCGGCGAGGTCGGTTGTCCACAGGCACGTCCGGCTGTCAGTGGCGGCGGTTACGGTTTCCCCATGGCTGCCCGTACGAAGACCACCAAGGACCGTCCGTCCTACCGCTGTACCGAGTGCGGCTGGCAGACGGCCAAGTGGCTCGGCCGCTGCCCCGAGTGCCAGGCCTGGGGGACGGTCGAGGAGCACGGCACGCCCGCGGTCCGTACGACGACGCCGGGGCGCGTCACCACGTCCGCCCTGCCCATCGGCCAGGTCGACGGGCGTCAGGCCACCGCCCGTCCCACCGGCGTGCCCGAGCTGGACCGTGTCCTCGGCGGCGGACTCGTACCGGGCGCGGTCGTCCTGCTGGCCGGCGAGCCGGGCGTCGGCAAGTCGACCCTCCTGCTGGACGTGGCGGCCAAGTCGGCGAGCGAGGAACACCGCACGCTGTATGTGACCGGTGAGGAATCGGCCTCCCAGGTCCGCATGCGCGCCGACCGCATCGGCGCCATCGACGACCACCTGTATCTGGCCGCCGAGACCGATCTGGCGGCCGTCCTGGGTCACTTGGACGCGGTGAAGCCATCACTGCTGATCATGGACTCCGTGCAGACCGTGGCCTCCCCTGAGATCGACGGAGCGCCCGGCGGCATGGCCCAGGTCCGCGAGGTCGCCGGCGCCCTGATCCGCGCCTCCAAGGAACGCGGCATGTCCACGCTCCTGGTGGGCCATGTCACGAAGGACGGCGCGATCGCCGGCCCCCGCCTCCTCGAACACCTCGTGGACGTCGTGCTGAGCTTCGAGGGAGACCGCCACGCACGCCTGCGCCTGGTGCGGGGCGTCAAGAACCGCTACGGCGCCACCGACGAGGTCGGCTGCTTCGAACTGCACGACGAGGGCATTACGGGCCTAGCCGACCCGAGCGGACTTTTCCTGACCCGACGTGACGAACCGGTCCCGGGCACCTGTCTGACGGTCACCCTGGAGGGCCGCCGCCCCCTGGTCGCCGAGGTGCAGGCCCTCACCGTCGACTCGCAGATCCCCTCGCCCCGCCGTACGACGTCCGGCCTGGAGACCTCCCGGGTCTCGATGATGCTGGCCGTTCTGGAGCAGCGCGGCCGGATCAGCGCCCTGGGCAAGCGGGACATCTACTCGGCGACGGTCGGCGGCGTGAAGCTCTCGGAGCCCGCCGCGGACCTGGCGATCGCCCTCGCCCTGGCCTCCGCCGCGAGCGACACCCCGCTGCCCAAGAACCTGGTCGCGATCGGCGAAGTCGGCCTCGCGGGCGAGGTCAGACGGGTCACGGGCGTCCAGCGCAGGCTCTCGGAGGCACACCGTCTGGGCTTCACGCACGCGCTGGTGCCGGGCGATCCCGGCAAGATCCCCGCGGGCATGAAGGTTCTGGAAGTCGCGGACATAGGGGACGCCCTGCGGGTCCTGCCGCGCTCCCGTCGACGAGACGCCCCACGGGATGCGGAGGAGCGCCGGTAGACTTTGCCCTGGTCTCGCCCGTCCGTACGAAACGAGTGCGCGAAACGGGAGCGTCCCAGACCTGTGACCGGAGGAGTGCAGTGGCAGCCAACGACCGGGCGGCAGCTCCCGGAAAGTCCGGTGGGAGTTCCGGTGCCGACGGCCTGATGCGCGCCGCGCTGAGCGCGGTGGCTCCCGGCACGGCCCTTCGCGACGGCCTGGAGCGGATCCTTCGCGGCAACACCGGCGGACTCATCGTGCTGGGCTCCGACAAGACGGTCGAGTCGATGTGCACGGGCGGGTTCGTCCTGGACGTGGAGTTCGCGGCCACGCGCCTGCGTGAGCTGTGCAAGCTCGACGGCGGCATCGTGGTCTCCTCCGACCTGTCGAAGATCCTCCGGGCCGGCGTCCAGCTGGTGCCGGACCCCACGATCCCCACGGAGGAGACGGGCACCCGGCACCGCACGGCGGACCGGGTCAGCAAGCAGGTCGGCTTCCCGATCGTCTCGGTCTCCCAGTCCATGCGTCTGATCGCCCTGTACGTCGACGGACAGCGCCGCGTCCTGGAGGACTCCGCGGCGATCCTGTCCCGCGCGAACCAGGCGCTGGCGACCCTGGAGCGCTACAAGCTCCGCCTGGACGAGGTCGCGGGAACGTTGTCAGCGCTGGAGATCGAGGACCTGGTGACGGTCCGGGACGTCTCCGCGGTGGCCCAGCGTCTCGAGATGGTGCGCCGCATCGCCACCGAAATCGCCGAATACGTGGTCGAACTGGGCACGGACGGGCGACTGCTCGCCCTCCAGCTCGACGAGCTGATCGCGGGCGTGGAGCCGGAACGCGAGCTGGTGGTCCGGGACTACGTGCCCGAGCCCACGGCCAAGCGCTCCCGCACGGTCGACGAGGCGCTGTACGAGCTGAACGCGCTGAGCCACGCCGAGCTCCTGGAACTGTCCACGGTGGCACGCGCGTTGGGCTACACCGGCTCCCCCGAGGCCCTCGACTCGGCGGTCTCGCCCCGCGGCTTCCGCCTGCTGGCGAAGGTGCCGCGGCTGCCCGGCGCCATCATCGACCGTCTCGTCGAGCACTTCGGCGGCCTCCAGAAGCTCCTCGCCGCGAGCGTCGACGACCTCCAGACGGTGGACGGCGTGGGCGAGGCACGGGCCCGGAGCGTCCGCGAGGGCCTGTCACGGCTGGCGGAGTCGTCGATCCTGGAGCGGTACGTCTAGCCGGTCGGCCCGTCCGGGTCGGGCTAGTCGTCCTTCAGCACGAAGGACGTCTGTGCCTTGGCGAACCCCGGAGCCTTCGCCTCCACCAGATACGTACCCGCTCCGGCCGCCCCCGCCGGAGGCGTAGCGCACTCGGGGGCACTCGGCTTGCGGTCCCACTTCACGGTGTACGTGAAGCTGTCCCCGGCCGGCACCCGGTACAGCAGGCTCCCGGCCGTCCTGGGGCAGTCGGCGGACGACCAGTACGCGTCGTCGCCGCCTGTCTGGGTGATCGTCAACACCGCGGCCTTCGGCCCGAGATCGACCTTGCAGTCGCTCCCCGAGGCGTTCTTCGCGGTCAGTTGGAACGTGGGCGTCTGGTCGGGCGAGTAGGAGTTCTGGACGCTGCGCAAGGTCAATGTGACCCCGCCCGCGGTGCAGTTGGGCAGGGTCGTCCCGGCCGGCAGCGTCGTCCCCGTACCGCTGCCGCCGCCACTGCCACTACCACTGCCGCTGCCGTTGGCGCCGTCGTCGATGTCCCCGGCACCCGCCGAGTCACCGTCCGAGCCGCCTGAGCCGGTGCCGCCATTCGCGCCCGAGCCGGAGCCGGAGCCGGACCCGCTGGAGGTGCCGTCGCTCGACTCGTCGCGGCCGCCCGGGTTCTGGCTGATCGCGGGCCCCGATCCGGACGGCCCCGGCGTGATGGAGGAGGCGGGATTCTTGCCGCCACCACCGTCGGCACCGTTCTTCCTGCCGCCCCCGCCCGAGGTCACCACCCACAGGGTCAGCATCGCCAACAGGGCGAACACGGACAGCAGTACGACCCTCCGACGCCAGTAGATGGAGGAGGGAAGCGGCCCGACCGGATTGCGCAGAGATCCCACGGCGCAAACTGTACGAGAGATCGACGGGTTCACTGGCCCCACCCGCCGCCAGGAGCGCAACTTTTCCGGATCATCATCCCGGAAACCGTGTCCCCCGTATCCGACTTCGGTCCGCGCGGCCGCTCCTCCTTGACGATCGCACCCGTTGTACCTCTGGCCACGACCCCGGTCACGCGCGCGTGCCGCGCCCGCGGGACCCCGCCCGGCCGAGTGGCGGTACGCGCGCGTGCCCCGGTCCGCATGGCAGGATCGGAAGGGCCATGACTGCGCCCACGAAGCCCCCGCACCGCTCCCCCGCCCGCTCCGACGTCGACGCCACCGCGGCGGACCTGCACTCCCCGGTGATCGACTGGTTCGACGAGAACGCCCGTGACCTGCCCTGGCGGCGTCCAGAGGCCGGCGCGTGGGGCGTGATGGTCAGCGAGTTCATGCTCCAGCAGACACCGGTCAGCCGTGTCCTGCCGGTCTACGAGCAGTGGCTCGCCCGCTGGCCGCGCCCCGCCGACCTGGCCGCGGAGGCCCCGGGCGAGGCCGTACGCGCGTGGGGGCGGCTCGGCTATCCGCGCCGCGCCCTGCGGTTGCACGGCGCGGCGGTGGCGATAACGGAACGGCACGGCGGCAACGTACCGTCGGGCCACGCGCAGCTCCTGGCGCTGCCCGGCATCGGCGAGTACACGGCCGCGGCCGTCGCCTCCTTCGCCTACGGGCAACGGCACGCCGTCCTGGACACCAACGTCCGCCGCGTCCTCGCGCGCGCCGTCACGGGCGTGCGGTACCCGCCGAACGCCACCACGGCCGCCGAGCGCAAGCTGGCCCGCGCCCTGCTGCCCGACGACGAGCCGACCGCCGCGCGCTGGGCCGCCGCGTCCATGGAACTCGGCGCGCTCGTCTGCACGGCGAAGAACGAGACGTGCGTGCGCTGCCCGATCGCGGCGCAGTGCGCCTGGCGGCTCGCGGGCAAGCCGGAGCACGACGGCCCGCCGCGCCGGGGCCAGACGTACGCGGGCACCGACCGACAGGTCCGGGGCAAGCTGCTCGCCGTCCTGCGGGACGCGCACACCCCCGTGCCGCAGGCCGCCCTCGACCGGGTGTGGCACGAGCCGGTGCAACGCGCGCGTGCGCTGGACGGCCTCGTCGCGGACGGACTCGTGGAGCCTCTCCCGGGCGGGTTGTACCGCCTGCCGCTGACCTGACGCACGGTCATTTCACAGGTGTGCGGCTTCATCACAGCCGCCGCCGGGCTTTTGTCACGCTCAACGGCCGGACAAATCACTTCATAGCCGAGCTATTCGGCCTGTGTCTCTACCCCAAACCTGTTTCCGTTACACAACCGACGGACAGCTGAGCGCTGGCCGCAGGCTGCCTCGGACAACGCCGTGACAACACCTCCGTAGCTTCATTTGCGTACCCAGCAGGACCACGAGGGCTACAGACCACAGGCAGTGAACCGGCGGCGGCAGTCCGCCGGTACGGGGAATCGGAGGCGGTTGACCATGGCACAGGGCGAGGTGCTCGAGTTCGAGGAATACGTCCGCACGCGGCAGGACGCGCTGCTGCGCAGCGCCCGCCGCCTGGTCCCGGACCCGGTCGACGCGCAGGATCTCCTCCAGACCGCGCTGGCCCGGACCTACGGCCGCTGGGACGGCATCGCGGACAAGCGGCTCGCGGACGCCTACCTGCGCCGGGTCATGATCAACACACGCACCGAGTGGTGGCGGGCCCGCAAGCTCGAGGAGGTTCCGACCGAGCAGCTCCCGGACGCCCGTGTGGACGACTCCACCGAGCAGCACGCCGACCGCGCTCTGCTGATGGACGCGATGAAGGTGCTCGCTCCGAAGCAGCGCAGTGTCGTGGTGCTGCGACACTGGGAGCAGATGTCCACGGAGGAGACGGCCGCCGCCCTCGGCATGTCGGCGGGAACGGTCAAGAGCACGCTGCACCGGGCGCTCGCCCGGCTCCGCGAGGAGCTGGAAGCCCGCGATCTGGACGCACGCGCGCTGGAGCGTGAGGAGCGGGAGCGTTGCGCGGCGGCCTGACCGAGGCCGGGCCCACACCGGCCCGAAGCACCATCCAGGCGGCGATCACGGCGATGTCCGTGCTCGCCGCCCTCGCCCTTTTCGTCTCCGCCTGCGCCACCGGCGGCACCGGCGCCCGTGACGAGGGTCCGGCTCACGCCGACGCGGCGGCGGGCGCCACCACCTCCCCGTCGTCCGCCTCCACCGGCCCCCCCGACCGGACGGAGGCGGTCCGGCTGATCAAGGACGACCCCGAGGTCTCGGCCGAGGTCAAGCGCGAGTTGCAGCCCTGCGTCGGCGACGAGTACCCGGTCGACGTGTCGTACGGCGACCTCACCGGCGGCTCCGGCGACGACATCATCATCAACGTGCTCACCTGCGGTGACGTCGTCGGCGTGGGCTCGTACGTGTACCGGAAGGACGACGGCGGCGGCGGCTACCGGAACGTCTTCCAGGCCGAGGAGCCTCCTGTCTACGCGGAGATGGACCGGGGCGACCTGGTGGTGAGCAAGCAGGTGTACGAGAAGGGCGACCCGGTCTCCGACCCCTCCGGCGAGAACGTGATCATGTACCGCTGGGCCTCGGGCCGCTTCGTGAAGGAGTACAGCTGGCACAACGACTACAGCAGCGTCGTCGGTGACCTCCCGACGGTGGCCCCGGAGGCCGGCTGACCTGCCCCGATGCGATCTGCCAAGAAATCCTCCGGCAGCGTGAACCGATCGGGCCACTCGTTCCGATCAATGGGTGGACGGGCAAGGACGGGCGGGAGGGGCAGGCACGCGCAAGGACGGACCACACGGAGTACGGACATGGATCGCGCGCGAAGTGAACGCTCGCCGTGCTCCACGCGTCCAAGCAAGGGGCACACCCGGCAGTTCACCGAACAGGTGAGCGACGGGACGCAGGCGGAAGCCCGTCAGACCGACGACCCGCACGCACACGAGACCGCATACGAGAACTGAGAGCACCGGGATGGCAGACCAGACCCACGTCCTGTTCGTCGAGGACGACGACGTCATCCGCGAGGCCACCCAGCTCGCCCTCGAGCGGGACGGCTTCGTGGTCACCGCGATGCCCGACGGCCTGTCGGGCCTGGAGGCGTTCCGTGCCGACCGCCCCGACATCGCGCTGCTTGACGTCATGGTGCCCGGCCTGGACGGCGTGAGCCTGTGCCGGCGCATCCGGGACGAGTCCACCGTGCCGGTGATCATGTTGTCGGCGCGTGCCGACTCCATCGACGTCGTCCTCGGCCTGGAGGCCGGCGCCGACGACTACGTGACCAAGCCCTTCGACGGCGCCGTGCTGGTCGCCCGGATCCGCGCCGTGCTGCGCCGCTTCGGTCACGCGGGCGGCGGCGATCGCACCGAGCCCGACGCCCCCGCCACCGGCGGCGTCCTGGCCTTCGGTGACCTGGAGATCGACACGGAGGGCATGGAGGTGCGACGGGCCGGACAGCCGGTGGCGCTGACCCCTACCGAGATGCGCCTGCTGCTGGAGTTCTCCTCCGCCCCGGGCACGGTCCTCTCACGCGACAAACTGCTGGAGCGGGTGTGGGACTACGGCTGGGGCGGCGACACCCGGGTCGTCGACGTCCATGTACAGCGGCTGCGCACGAAGATCGGTCAGGACCGCATCGAGACGGTCCGCGGCTTCGGCTACAAGCTGAAGGCCTGAGCGGGGCGGAGACAGGAGTATGCGGGGGATGATCCGGCACCTGCGTCCGGCTCGCACGGAGCGCATCAGCATCCGTACGGGTCTGCGATGGAAGCTGAGCGCGGCGATCGCGCTGGTCGGCGCGCTGGTGGCGATAGCGCTCAGCCTCGTCGTGCACAACGCCGCACGCGTGTCCATGCTGGACAACGCGCGCGACCTCGCCGACGAGCGCGTGCAGATCGCCCAGAGCAACTACGAGCGGTCGGGACGGCCCAACTTCCCCAACATCAAGATCGACGACTCCCGTCTGCCGCCCGCGTTGCGCGAGAAGGTGCGGGAGGGCCGCCGGGCCACCTTCGTCTCCGACCGTACGGGCGGCGTGCCGGACATCTGGGCGGCCGTTCCGGTCAAGGACGGACATGTGCTGTCGCTGCACACCGGGTTCACCGACCGCAGCACGGACATCCTCAACGACCTCGACCAGGCCCTGGTGATCGGCTCCATCGCGGTCGTGCTCGGCGGCAGTGCGCTCGGTGTGCTCATCGGCGGTCAGATGTCGCGCCGGCTGCGCAAGGCGGCGGCCGCGGCGAACCAGGTCGCCGGCGGCGAGTCGGACGTCCGCGTACGGGACGCGATAGGCGGGGTCGTGCGGGACGAGACCGATGACCTCGCGAGCGCGGTGGACGCCATGGCGGACACGCTTCAGGAGCGGCTGGAGGCCGAGCGCCGGGTCACCGCGGACATCGCGCACGAACTGCGCACCCCGGTGACGGGACTGCTGACGGCCGCCGAGCTGCTGCCTCCCGGCCGACCGACGGAGCTGGTCCTGGACCGGGCGAAGGCGATGCGCACCCTGGTCGAGGACGTGCTGGAGGTGGCCCGTCTCGACGGCGCCTCGGAGCGCGCCGAACTCCAGGACATCGTGCTGGGCGAGTTCGTGGCCCGGCGGGTCGCGGCCAAGGACCCGGACGTCGAGGTGCGGGTGGTCCACGAGTCGATGGTCACGACCGACCCCCGGCGCCTGGAGCGCGTGCTGTTCAACCTGCTGGCCAACGCCGCCCGGCACGGCAAGCCGCCGATCCAGGTGACCGTCGAGGGCCGGGTCATCCGGGTCCGCGACCACGGCCCCGGTTTCCCCGAGGACCTGCTCGCCGAGGGGCCGAGCCGCTTCCGCACCGGCAGCGCCGACCGGGCCGGGCACGGACACGGCCTCGGGCTCACCATCGCGGCGGGCCAGGCCCGGGTACTCGGCGCCCGGCTGACCTTCCGCAACGTACGGCCCGCGGGGGCCCCTGGGCACATACCCGCCGAGGGCGCCGTCGCCGTCCTGTGGCTGCCGGAGCACGCGCCGACCAACACGGGAAGCTACCCGGTGATGCCGTGACGGCGGACACCGCGCGGCTCGTGACACAGCGATGCCGCGCGGTGCGGGGAAGACGCCGGACGCTCAGCCGAGGTCCTTCGAGAAGTCGAGCTTCTCGGTGGAGAAGAAGGCCTTGGTCCTGGTCGAAGATCCATGCGGTAGATGCCGAGGCCCTTGATCATGGCTCTGCTTCCCCGCCGGAGGTCGGATCGGTCCAGGGGTCCTGTTCGTCAGCGCCCACAACTGCCGCATTCCGTCCACGGAACCGGTAGTGACACCGGCGACCGACAGTCCTCCTCAGCAGCGGGAGAGCGGCGTCGGCTCGGGCGCACAAACCACAGGCCCCCCGGGGCGGACACCGCCGGGGGGCCTGCGTTCACAACAGCGCGGTCAGATGGCCTCGACCAGGGGAGGCTGCGTCGCGGCCGCACCGTCGGCCGACTCCTCGTCGTCCTTCTGCGGACCCGCTCCCTTGAGCGGGACCTCCTTGACGAACACCGCCGCCACCAGCGCGATCACCGCGACCACGGCCCCCAGCAGGAACGCCGAGTGGGTGCCGGACGAGACCGCGTACTGGTAGGCCTCCCGGGCCTCGGCGGGCAGCTTGGCCAGGCTGGCCGCGTCCAGTTGCGCGGACTGCTCGGTGATCTTCGAACCCAGCGCGCCGGCCCGCTCGGACATGACGTCCTGGACGCGGTTGTTGAACAGCGCACCCATGATCGCGACGCCGAAGGAGGAGCCGAGCGTACGGAAGAGGGTGGTGGACGAGGAAGCGACGCCCATGTCCTTCATCTCGACGCTGTTCTGTGCGACCAGCATCGTGATCTGCATGAGGCAGCCCATGCCGAGACCGACGACGGCCATGAACACGCCGGAGGTGAGGCGGCTGGTCCCGGTGTCCATCGTGGACAGCAGGTACAGGCCGATGACCATCGCGACGCTGCCGACGACCGGGAAGATCTTGTACTTGCCGCTGTTCGTGGTCACCCGGCCCGCCACGATCGAGGTGACCAGCATGGCGCCGAGCATCGGCAGGAGCAGCAGACCGGAGTTGGTCGCGGAGGCGCCCTGCACGGACTGCTGGTACAGCGGCAGGAAGAGGGTGGCGCCGAACATCACGAAGCCGGCGACGAAGCCGATGAGCGACATCAGGGTGAAGTTGCGGCTGCGGAAGATGTGCAGCGGCACGATCGGCTCGGCGGCCCTGGTCTGCCAGAACACGAACCCGATGAGCGAGGCGACGCCGATCCCGATGAGCTCCATGATCCGCGCGGACGACCAGGCGTACTCCGAGCCGCCCCAGGTGGTGACGAGGACGATGGAGGTGATGCCGACGGTCAGCAGGGTGGCGCCCAGGTAGTCGATCCGCGACTGCGAGCGCTTCTTCGGCAGGTGCAGAACGGCGCTGATGAGGGCCAGCGACACCACGCCGAGCGGCAGGTTGATGTAGAACGACCAGCGCCAGCCCCAGTTGTCGGTGATGGTGCCGCCGACCAGCGGGCCACCGATCATCGCGAGCGCCATGACGCCGGCCATCATGCCCTGGTACTTGCCGCGCTCCCGCGGCGGGATGAGGTCACCGATGATCGCCATGACGCCGACCATCAGGCCACCGGCGCCGAGGCCCTGGATCGCGCGGAAGCCGATCAGTTCGCCCATGTTCTGGGCCATGCCGCTCAGTGCGGAACCGATCAGGAAGATCACGATCGACGTCATGAAGGCGCCCTTGCGCCCGTACATGTCGCCGAGCTTGCCCCAGAGCGGGGTGGAGGCCGCGGTCGCGAGGGTGTACGCGGTCACGACCCATGACAGGTGTTCGAGCCCGCCGAGTTCGCCGACGATCGTCGGCATCGCGGTGCCCACGATCATGTTGTCGAGCATCGCGAGCATCATCGTGATCATCAGCGCGAGCAGGACGACCCGCACGCTCCTCGGCTGTTTCTCCGCCTCGGTCTCGGGTGTCTTTGTGTCCGCCATGGTTGCCACTCCCCTGGGCTTCCCCCCGGCCGGCCACTTACTTGCCGCCCGGCTAGTTCATTACACTGGGAAGGTAGACCTGCAACTAGCCGGGCGTCAAGTAAGTTTCCGCATCTAACTAGCCGGACGGCAAGTAAGTTTTCGCGGGAACGCGAGGACCACGAGAATGGACGTCACCATGGACGGCACGAAGCAGCAGCGTCGCGGCAACACCCGCCAGCGCATCCAGGACGTCGCACTCGAACTCTTCGCCGAGCAGGGCTACGAGAAGACCTCCCTCCGCGAGATCGCGGAGCGTCTGGAGGTCACCAAGGCGGCCCTGTACTACCACTTCAAGACCAAGGAAGAGATCATCGTCGGCATCTTCACGGATCTGACGAAGCCGATCGAGGACCTGATCGAGTGGGGCGCGAACCAGCCGCACACCCTGGACACCAAGCAGGAACTCATACGGCGCTACAGCCGGGCCCTCTCCGAGGCGACCCCGCTCTTCCGCTTCATGCAGGAGAACCAGGCGACGGTGCGGGAACTCCAGATCGGCGACTCGTTCAAGGACCGCATGCGAGGTCTGCGCGACATCGTCATCGACCCGGACGCCCCCCTCGCCGACCAGGTCCGCTGCGTGAGCGCCATCTTCACGCTGCACGCCGGCATGTTCTTCCTCCAGGACCTCGAAGGCGACCCCGAGGACAAGCGTGCAGCCGTCCTCGAGGTCGCCATCGATCTGGTGACACAGGCGCACCAGGGCGCCTGATCACCTCGGCGTCAGACCTTCACGCCCTTGCTGTGCAGGAAGGTGACCGGGTTGATCGCCGAACCGTAGTTCGCGGTCGTACGGATCTCGAAGTGCAGGTGGGGACCGCTGGAGTTGCCGGTGCTGCCGGACAGGGCGATCTTCTGGCCCGTCTTGACGATCTGGCCGACCTTCACGTCGATGCGCGAGAGGTGGGCGTACTGCGAGTAGACGCCGTTGGTGTGCTTGATCACGACGGCGTTGCCGTAGGCGGGGCCGTCACCGGCGCCGTTGCCGCCGGCCTTGACCACGGTGCCGCCGTGCGCGGCCATGACCTTGGTGCCGCTCGGCACGGCGAAGTCCTGACCGCTGTGGGTGGACTGCCACATCGCGCCGGCCTGGGCGTACCCGGCGGACAGCGTGTACTTCTTCACCGGGTCGATCCAGGAAGCGGCCGAGGCGGCCGTCTTGGTGGCGGGCGCGGCGGCGGGCGCAGCGGCGGACGCCACTCCGCTCCCCAGCACGACCGAGGCGCCCAGGGCGGCGGCGCCGACGGCCACGCGAGTGCGGAGCTGGGACGTACGGGAAGAACGGAACGTGACGCGCTGGAACATCGAAGACCTCATGGGGAAGGGGACAGAAGAAACCACCCGGCGTGAACCTCCGCCGAAGTGGCCATCCCTTGGTAACCCCGAGGCCCACAGACCCCCAAACGTGTGATCTACGACGGAAACTAGTACTTCACCCCAAAACTTCCCACTTCTTGACAGAACCCTCTTTCCGGACACACGCGACACCCGCCCACGCCGGAGGCCCGAACAGAGATCGGGACCTCAGAGGCATTCGTCCTTTTTAGTCCGATTTGGCTTACGACTACCCGCCCTAGTAGGGCTCGGATCGCCTGTGCGCCATGTCACCGGCCGCCCCCTGCAAGGGACTTCGGAATGTGACGGCGACTACTCCCGTACCCCGCAAGGCACTTGTGACCCCGCTCACGTTCGTGCACGGGTCTGTGATCGGGCTCTCATCGGCCTCTACCGTCCAGTAACCCGCTGGTTCCCCTCAGGCCACCCCCAGCGATCAGCATGCTCACGACACCGGCAGCGCAAGGACGCGAGAGGACCCCACACATGACCAGAGGCAGCTGGACGCGCCGCATCGCCATGACCGCCGTGGCGACGGCAGCCGTCACGGCAATGGCCGTACCGGTCGGCGCCCAGGCCGCGACGGCCACCGGCACCTCCACCGTCGCCACCGCGGCCGCCGCCGAGGACGTCGACTACGCCACCTGGCAGCAGGACTGCCAGGCCGTGATGAACCAGGCCCTGCCGACGCTGAAGCAGCGCATCGCCGCCACCAAGCCCGGTGAGAAGCAGGCGATCGTCTTCGACATCGACAACACGACCCTGGAGACCGACTTCGGCTTCAGCTACCCCCAGCCGGCCAACAAGCCGGTTCTCGACGTCGCCAAGTACGCCCAGGAGCACGGCGTCTCCCTGTTCTTCGTCACCGCCCGCCCGGGCATCATCTCCGGGGTGACCGACTACAACCTCAAGTACGTCGGCTACAAGGTCTCCGGCCTCTACGTGCGCGGCTTCCTCGACCTCTTCAAGGACGTCGCCGCCTACAAGACCGCCCAGCGCGTCGACATCGAGTCCAAGGGCTACACGATCATCGCGAACATCGGCAACAGCGCCACCGACCTCTCGGGCGGCCACGCCGAAACCACATACAAGCTGCCGGACTACGACGGCCAGCTGTCGTAGGTCCCTGCATGGCGTGCGGTGCCTGCGGAACGCATGCGAAAGGGGCCGGCGCTGTGAAGCACCGGCCCCTTTCTCCGCTCAGCCCCCGAAGGGTCAGGCGTCCTTGCTCAGGTTCGGTCCGGCACCGCCGGCCGCCTGCTCGATCGGCGGGACGTCGGGCAGAGCCGACTTCTCCTCGCCGCGGAAGGTGAAGGTCTTGGTCTCACCCTCGCCCTCGGTGTCCACGACCACGATGTGACCGGGGCGCAGCTCACCGAAGAGGATCTTCTCCGAGAGCGTGTCCTCGATCTCGCGCTGGATGGTGCGACGCAGCGGACGCGCACCCAGCACCGGGTCGTAACCCTTGGTGGACAGCAGCTCCTTGGCGGACTGGGAGAGCTCGATGCCCATGTCCCGGTCCTTCAGGCGCTCGTCGACCTTGCCGATCATCAGGTCGACGATCCGCAGGATGTCCTCCTGCGTCAGCTGCGGGAAGACGACGACGTCGTCGACGCGGTTGAGGAACTCGGGGCGGAAGTGCTGCTTGAGCTCGTCCGAGACCTTGTTCTTCATGCGCTCGTAGTTCGACTTCTTGTCGCCCGAGGCCGCGAAGCCCAGGTTGAAGCCCTTGGAGATGTCCCGGGTGCCGAGGTTGGTCGTCATGATGATGACCGTGTTCTTGAAGTCCACGACCCGGCCCTGGGAGTCGGTCAGACGACCGTCCTCCAGGATCTGGAGCAGCGAGTTGAAGATGTCCGGGTGGGCCTTCTCGACCTCGTCGAAGAGGACGACGGAGAACGGCTTGCGGCGGACCTTCTCGGTCAGCTGGCCGCCCTCTTCGTAGCCCACGTATCCGGGGGGCGAACCGAAGAGACGCGAGACCGTGTGCTTCTCGCTGAACTCCGACATGTCGAGGGAGATCAGCGCGTCCTCGTCGCCGAAGAGGAACTCGGCGAGCGCCTTGGACAGCTCGGTCTTACCGACACCGGACGGACCGGCGAAGATGAACGAACCACCGGGACGCTTCGGGTCCTTGAGGCCCGCACGCGTACGACGGATCGCCTTCGACAGCGCCTTGACGGCGTCGACCTGGCCGATGACCCGCTTGTGGAGCTCGTCCTCCATGCGCAGCAGGCGGCTCGACTCCTCCTCGGTCAGCTTGAAGACCGGGATGCCGGTGGCGGTCGCGAGGACCTCGGCGATCAGCTCGCCGTCGACCTCGGCGACGACGTCCATGTCGCCGGCCTTCCACTCCTTCTCCCGCTTGGCCTTGGCGGCCAGGAGCTGCTTCTCCTTGTCGCGGAGGGAGGCGGCCTTCTCGAAGTCCTGCGAGTCGATCGCGGACTCCTTGTCGCGGCGGACGCCGGCGATCTTCTCGTCGAACTCGCGCAGGTCCGGCGGCGCGGTCATCCGGCGGATGCGCATCCGGGAACCGGCCTCGTCGATCAGGTCGATCGCCTTGTCCGGCAGGAAGCGGTCCGAGATGTACCGGTCGGCCAGGGTGGCGGCCTGGACCAGCGCCTCGTCGGTGATCGAGACACGGTGGTGCGCCTCGTACCGGTCACGCAGACCCTTGAGGATCTCGATCGTGTGCGGCAGGGACGGCTCCGCGACCTGGATGGGCTGGAAGCGGCGCTCGAGGGCCGCGTCCTTCTCCAGGTGCTTGCGGTACTCGTCCAGCGTGGTCGCACCGATGGTCTGGAGCTCACCGCGGGCCAGCATCGGCTTCAGGATCGAAGCGGCGTCGATGGCGCCCTCGGCGGCACCCGCACCGACCAGCGTGTGCAGCTCGTCGATGAACAGGATGATGTCGCCGCGGGTGCGGATCTCCTTGAGGACCTTCTTCAGGCGCTCCTCGAAGTCACCGCGGTAGCGGGAGCCGGCGACCAGGGCGCCGAGGTCCAGGGTGTAGAGGTGCTTGTCCTTGAGGGTCTCGGGCACCTCGCCCTTGACGATGGCCTGGGCGAGACCTTCGACGACGGCGGTCTTGCCGACGCCGGGCTCGCCGATCAGGACCGGGTTGTTCTTGGTACGGCGGGACAGCACCTGCATGACCCGCTCGATCTCCTTCTCGCGCCCGATGACCGGGTCGAGCTTGGACTCACGAGCGGCCTGGGTGAGGTTCCGGCCGAACTGGTCGAGGACCAGGGACGTCGAGGGCGTGCCCTCGGCAGGGCCGCCGGCGGTGGCGGTCTCCTTGCCCTGGTAACCGGAGAGCAGCTGGATGACCTGCTGCCGCACCCGGTTGAGATCTGCGCCCAGCTTGACGAGGACCTGGGCGGCGACGCCCTCGCCCTCGCGGATCAGGCCGAGCAGGATGTGCTCCGTGCCGATGTAGTTGTGTCCCAGCTGAAGGGCCTCGCGGAGCGACAGCTCCAGGACCTTCTTGGCACGGGGGGTGAAGGGGATGTGCCCGGACGGGGCCTGCTGGCCCTGGCCGATGATCTCCTCCACCTGCTGGCGGACCGCCTCGAGCGAAATCCCGAGGCTCTCAAGGGCCTTGGCGGCGACACCCTCACCCTCGTGGATCAGGCCCAGGAGGATGTGCTCGGTGCCGATGTAGTTGTGGTTGAGCATCCGGGCTTCTTCCTGAGCCAGGACGACAACCCGCCGCGCGCGGTCGGTGAACCTCTCGAACATCGTTAATCGCTCCTCAGAGCGGTCAGGCAGTGGGGGGAACTTCCCCTCCCTGTCCTTCCGCAGCTTAGTCCCGCAAGCGGGGACCGCTCATTCCAACTGCCGACACCGTCGATGGCCTCCTGACCCCGAACGCCGACATCTGCTCCAACCCGATGGTGCGAGACGATGTTCCCGCAGGCCAGGCAGTTACCCCAGTCGCCAGTACGCCGATGGCGAACGTGAGACGCCCTTTCCTGCGTGTCGCCCCCTCCCACTAGGGATGTCTTACCCGCTCCGGCCGACAGTCCATGCCGTGCGCACCGGTCCCCTCCGCTATGGGCGAACAACCTTGCGCCTCCCGACGCCCCCGCACGCCCCGTTTGTCGACACAGGGCGCATCCGTCCAAACACCCAGCGTAACCCGCGGGCCTTTTCGACGGTTGCACTTGGCATGGTTGGCTCAGTCCCGCCGGCTGTCTGCTCGGCCGCCGCTGCGATCCTCACGGTCCCCCTCCCCCGACGGCCGCTCGACCCGGATGATCCGGCCGACCGGATCCGCGGCTGGTACGAGAACGAACTGGGCTGGCCGACGGTGCCCGGGGAGCCGGTACGACTTTTGGTGGGCGAGCGCTTCGACGTGCTGGACGTGCCGGCCGAGGCGGGCCTCGCCGCGCTGCGGCGACTCGCGCCGGGCTCGCCGGTGGCCGTGCGGGGCGACCGGATGCGGCTGCTGGTGGCAGCGGGCGGCGCGGAGGAGGTGCCGGGGATCCTTCAGTGGCTGGAGTGGGGCGCGCTGCCACTGGATCTGACGGCGATCGGCGCGGGCGAACTCATCGAGGCGCCCCTGCCACCCCCCGTCGGGAGCCAGGGCCGCAATCAGGGCCTGAACCGTCCCGGGCCGGTGCAGGGGGCCGCCGTCTGGCTGCGGCCCCCCGTGGCAGGGTGCGAGGCCGAGGCCTCGCTGCCGACGATGTCGGCGCTGGGGGGCGTTGGGGGCGCCCCCGATCTCGTACGGCTGGTGGACACGCTGGCGACGCACTGTCACCGTGTCCGACTGCGGCGCGCGAGCGCTCAGCCGTTGGCCTTCTCGTAAGCCTCGCGAATGGACGCCGGAACGCGGCCGCGGTCATTGACCTCGTGACCGTTCTCCTTGGCCCACGCGCGGATCTGGGCCGTGTCCTGGCTGCCACCGGTAGCGGCGCGCGCCTTTCCACGTCCACCCGAAGCACGGCCACCGGTACGACGGCCACCCTTCACGTAGGGCTCGAGAAGTCCACGGAGCTTGTCCGCATTGGTAGTCGTGAGGTCGATCTCGTAGGTCTTGCCGTCCAGCGCGAACGTGACGGTCTCGTCCGCCTCGCCGCCGTCGAGGTCGTCGACAAGAAGGACCTGAACCTTCTGTGCCACCGGATTTCCTTTCATCGAAAACGTGAGGGACGGGGGTCCGCGGCGTCCGCCGTTTAGCCGCGCCCTGTTATATGCAGTACAGCAGTACGTCGGAAAGCAAACCGCTTTTGCTGGGAAAACACAAACCCCCGGCGGGGACCCACAGCCCGCCCCTCGCCCGGAAACGTGCGCGTTTCGGACATAGGGAACCCGGGCAAGGCGGGTCGGTGTGAATGGACGTCGACGATCACAGATGCAGAAGCATCCGACTGTTGCCCAAGGTGTTCGGTTTCACTCGTTCGAGTCCGAGGAACTCCGCGACGCCCTCGTCATAGGAACGCAGCAGCTCCGCGTAGACATCGGTGTCGACCGGCGTCTCACCGATCTCCACGAAGCCGTGCTTGCCGAAGAAGTCGACTTCGAAGGTCAGGCAGAAAACGCGTCGAACCCCGAGCCAGCGCGCGGTGTGGAGCAACTTCTCCAACAACTGGTGACCGATGCCCGCGCCCTTCAGCCCCGGCTTCACCGCGAGAGTGCGGACTTCCGCCAGGTCTTCCCACATCACGTGCAGGGCGCCGCAGCCGACCACCTCGGCGTTGTCGTCGCGTTCGGCGACCCAGAACTCCTGGATGTCCTCGTAAAGCGTCACCGTCGCTTTGTCGAGCAGGATGCCACCGCGGACGTGGGCGTCAAGGAGACGGCGCACGGCGGAGACATCGCCGGTCCGGGCCCGGCGGACGGTGATGGCTTTAGCGGTGACTTCGGGGTTCTCGGCCGAGGGACTCTCTGCTGACATGTGCGGACGCTATCGCCCGTCGGCCTCCGTCGCCGAGCCGGGGTTCTCCCCGGCACTCCCCGTACTCCCCGGACTCCCCGCAGTTGTGGGTTCGACAGTTTCCGGACCCTGGACCATGCGTACGGCGTCACGCAGCGCGTGCCGCTGTTCCTCGCTCATCATCCCGAAGAAGGCGACGAGAGCGGCGGCGGGGTTGTCGCTCTGCGCCCAGGCGTCGTTCATCAGGGCAGCTGCGTAGGCGGCCCGGGTCGAGACCGCCTCATATCGATAGGCCCGGCCTTCGGCTTCACGGCGCACCCAGCCCTTCTGATGGAGATTGTCCAAAACGGTCATCACCGTGGTGTACGCGATGGACCGTTCCTGCTGAAGGTCTTCCAGGACTTCTCGAACGGTCACCGGGCGGTTCCACTTCCACACCCGCGTCATGACCGCGTCTTCGAGTTCTCCCAATGGGCGAGGCACAGCTCAGAACAATAGTGGGAGATCTCGCCAATCGCGTGCCGGACGTGCGCTTTCATCGGCAAACGGGAACAAAAAGGGCGCGCGGCTCCGAAAGGAGCCGCACGCCCTGGGCGGTGTGGATGCGTCGCGGGTCGGTCAGGCGTCGGGGCTCGCGGAGACCTGACGGGCGCCGTCCGCGCGCGCGAGGACGGCGTCGACGGCCGCGTCCTCCTTGGCCTTGTTGGCTCCGCCCTGGGTCTTCACGATCACCCTGATCACACCGATGAAGAACACGGCCATGACGACGGGAGGCACGAGCGCGGAGACGTAGTCCATGGATCCAGGGTAGCCAGGGCGGAACGGAACAGCGGGGCGGGGTCGCCCGTGTCAGCCGGCCGCCAGCCGCTGCTGCTCCGGGTTGGCGGGCGGCGGGGCCGGTCTGCGCCGCGGGAAGACCTCGCCCGGCGTGGGAACGGGCCGCCGGGCGGGCTCCGGGGCGGGCTCGGCGGGGACCGGGCCGGGAGCTGGCGTGGCGGGCTTGCCGCCGGGTTTCCTTCGCGGTTCCTCGCCCGGGCGCCCGCCCGGTTCCCCGGCGGCGACGGACGGACGGGCGCAGCTGTCCCCGGAAAGGCCCCCGGGAAGGGCCAGAAGCCGGGTACGGGACGCCGGGACGGTGGGAGCGGCCTCCGGGGCCCTGCGGGCCGCCCGGCGGGCCAGACGGGCGCGTACGTCCCGTTCGGCGAGCGCCTGGCAGCGGCCCAGGAGGGCGGCGGCCACGGGGTTGCCGCGCAGGGCGCGCAGGGCGGCGAGGTCGTCGGGCTCGGGCCGGTAGCCGGTGGGCAGTACCTCCTCGAGGAGCGTGAGGTAGCCGGCCGCGGTGCCGGGGAGGGCGGCGCGGTACCGGGCGAGATCGGCCACCAGGAAGGCCCGCAGTCGGGCGGCCTCGCGCATGGCCTCGTCGAGGGACTCGGCGAGGCGATGACAGTCCTGGATGTCCTCGGCGGAGACGGGGCCGGGGTGGAGGGCGAGGGCGAGGGCGCGGCGGAGCACACGCAGCTCCTCCGCGCCGAACGCCATGCCGCCGCGGGATCCGTAGGGCGTGGGCATGCCGCGACGATACGCGCTAATCAGACAAATTCGACATAGGGGACGGGTGTGGCGCGTCCGCAATCCGCCCTGGTGGCCCTGCCTCCCGGGTCACCCGCCTCCGCCCACCTCCGCTCGTCCACGGGGGCGGTGCCGCTCACATGCGGGACACGTTCCGCTCGTACACCAGGCGCAGCCCGATCAGCGTCAGCCACGGCTCGTGCTCGTCGATCACGGAGGACTCGCCGAGCACCATCGGCGCCAGCCCGCCCGTCGCGATCACCGTGACCTCGTCCGGGTCCTCCGCCAGCTCGCGGGCCATCCGGGTCACCACGCCGTCGACCTGGCCGGCGAACCCGTAGACGATCCCGGACTGCATCGCCTCGACCGTGTTCTTGCCGATCACGCTCCGGGGCCGGGCCACCTCGATCTTGCGCAGCATCGCGGCCCTGACACCCAGCGCCTCGACCGAGATCTCGATGCCGGGGGCGATGACCCCGCCTACGTACTCCCCGCGCGCGCTGACCGCGTCGAACGTCGTCGCCGTGCCGAAGTCGACGACGATCGCCGGGCCGCCGTAGAGCTCGTTCGCCGCGACCGCGTTGATGATGCGGTCGGCGCCGACCTCCTTGGGGTTGTCGAAGAGGATCGGCACGCCCGTCTTCACGCCGGGTTCGACGAGCACGGCGGGCACGTCGCCGTAGTAGCGCCGTGTCACCTCGCGCAGCTCGTGCAGCACGGAGGGCACGGTCGCGCAGATCGCGATCCCGTCGATGCCGTCGCCCAGGTCGTCCCCGAGGAGCGGGTGCATGCCCATGAGGCCATGGAGCAGCACGGCCAGTTCGTCCGCGGTCCGGCGGGCGTCGGTGGAGATCCGCCAGTGCTCGACGATGTCCTCACCGTCGAACAGGCCGAGCACGGTGTGCGTGTTGCCCACGTCGATCGTCAGCAGCATGGCCGGTCCCCGTTCCTACTCCGCCGCTCGCAGATCCAGACCGATGTCCAGGATCGGCGAGGAGTGCGTCAGGGCACCGACGGCGAGGAAGTCGACGCCGGTGTCGGCGTACGCCTTGGCGTTGACCAGGGTCAGCCGGCCCGACGCCTCCAGCAGGGCGCGCCCGCCGACGACGCCGACGGCCTCCGCGCACTCCCCGGGCGTGAAGTTGTCCAGCAGGATCAGGTCGGCGCCGGCGTCGACCACCTCCCGCAGCTGGTGCAGGGTGTCGACCTCGACCTCGATCGGGACGTCCGGGAACGTCTCCCGCACGGCCTCGAAGGCCTGGGCGACGCCGCCCGCGGCGACCACGTGGTTGTCCTTGACCAGCGCCGCGTCGGACAGCGACATGCGGTGGTTGACGCCTCCGCCGCAGCGGACGGCGAACTTCTCCAGGGAGCGCAGGCCCGGCGTCGTCTTGCGGGTGTCCCGCACGCGCGCCTTGGTGCCCTCCAGGACGTCCGCCCACGCGCGCGTGGCGGTGGCGATGCCGGACAGCCGGCACAGCAGGTTGAGCGCGCTGCGCTCGGCGGTGAGCAGGTCACGCGTGCGCGTGGTGACCGACAGCAGCTTCTGGCCGGCCTCCACGCGGTCGCCGTCCTCCACGTGCCGCTCGACCTCGAACTCGTCCGTGCAGACGACCGAGACGACCGCCTCGGCGACCCTGAGGCCCGCCACCACGCCCGCCTCGCGCGCGGTGAAGTCGGCGGTGGCGACCGCCTCCTCGGGGATGGTCGCGACGGTGGTCACGTCGACGCCGTGGGCCAGGTCCTCCTGGATGGCGACGTTGGCGATGTCCTCGACCTCCACGGGGTCGAGTCCGGCGTCGGACAGCAGCTGGGCGAGCGCGGGGTCGAGCCCGCACTCCGCGTATTCGGCGTATCCCTCGTCAGCGAAGTCGGTGTCTGTGTCGGCGCCACAGGCACAGCCGTCGCCGCAGCCGCCGCTCTGGGCGAGGGGAAGGTCGGGGGTGCTCACGTCTGTCACTGCTCCTGGAGGTGCTGCCGGGTCGGGGGGAAGTCTGCGGTATCGGTGGTGTGTACGGCGAGCGTGCGGTCCGGATTCAGCCGTACGACGATGTGGCGGTGCCAGTTCGCGTCGTCGCGGTCGGCGTGGTCCTCGCGCCAGTGGCAGCCGCGGGTCTCCTCGCGCTGCCGGGCGGCGGTGACCAGGACCCGCGCCACGCACAGGAGGTTGGTGGCCTCCCAGGTGTCGACGCCGGGCTCGGCCGTCTTGCCGTTCTCGTCGAGGGCGTCGCGGGCCTCGGCGTGCAGCCGCACCAGCTGGCCGGCCGCCTTCTCCAGGGATTCGGCGGAGCGCAGGACGCCCGCGCCGTCGGTCATGATCCGCTGGATGGCGAACCGGGCCTCCGGGGCGAGCAGCGGGTGCGCCGGCTTCTCCGGGTGCTCGACCGGCGCCGGCACCCGCGCGTGCAGGCCGTCGTCCGTCCGGCTCTCCACGATGTCGGTGACGATGCGCTCGGCGTAGACGAGGCCCTCGAGGAGCGAGTTCGACGCGAGCCGGTTCGCGCCGTGCACGCCGGTGCAGGCGACCTCGCCGCACGCGTACAGGCCCGGCACGGTCGTCCGGCCGTGGGAGTCGGTGCGCACGCCCCCGGAGGCGTAGTGGGCCGCCGGGGCGACCGGGACGGGCTCGGTGACCGGGTCGATGCCGTGGACGCGGCAGGCGGCCAGGATCGTCGGGAAGCGGTGCTCCCACATGTCTGCGCCGAAGTGGCGGGCGTCGAGGAACATGTGCTCGGCGTCCTGCTCCTGCATGCGGCGCATGATGCCCTTGGCGACGATGTCGCGGGGAGCCAACTCGGCCAGCTCGTGCTGCCCGACCATGAAGCGCACGCCGTCCGCGTCGACCAGGTGGGCGCCCTCGCCGCGCACAGCCTCGGAGACCAGGGGCTGCTGGCCCTCCGCGTCCGCGCCGAGGAACAGCACGGTCGGGTGGAACTGGACGAACTCCAGGTCCGAGACCTCCGCGCCCGCGCGCAGGGCGAGCGCCACACCGTCGCCGGTGGACACCGACGGGTTGGTGGTGGCGGAGAACACCTGGCCCATGCCGCCGGTCGCGAGGACGACCGCGGGGGCGTGCACCGCGCCCACGCCGTCGTGCTGGCCCTCGCCCATGACGTGCAGGGTGACGCCGGCGGTGCGGCCGGCGGCGTCCGTGAGCAGGTCCAGCACGAGCGCGTTCTCGATCGTGCGCAGGCCACGCGCGCGTACCGCCTCGACGAGCGCGCGGGAGATCTCCGCGCCGGTCGCGTCGCCGCCCGCGTGCGCGATACGGCGTCGGTGGTGGCCGCCCTCGCGGGTGAGCTCCAGGCCGCCCCCCTCGGACTCGTCGAAGTGGGCGCCGGTCTCGATCAGTCGGCGCACGGCGTCGGGGCCCTCGGTGACGAGGATCCGTACGGCGTCCTCGTCGCACAGGCCCGCGCCCGCCACCAGCGTGTCGTCCAGGTGCTGTTCGGGTGTGTCCCCCTCGCCCAGGGCCGCGGCTATGCCGCCCTGCGCCCAGCGGGTGGAGCCGTCGTCGAGCCGGGCCTTGGTGACGACGACCGTCGTCAGGCCGGCGGCCTCGCAGCGCAGGGCCGCGGTCAGGCCGGCGACGCCGGAGCCCACGACCACCACGTCCGCGGCGATGTTCCACCCGGGCGCGGGCGCGTGCAGTCGTATGCCTGTGCTGGTCACGAGGCGGCTCCGAAGGTGAGGGGGAGGTTGTCGATCAGCCGGGTCGTCCCGACCCTGGCGGCGACGGCGAGGACGGCCTCGCCGGTGAAGTCGTCCTCGAGCTCGGTGATCTCCGTGAAGTCCGAGGGGTCGACCAGCGCGAGGTAGTCCAGTTCCAGCGGCGGGTCCAGCCGGGCGGCCTCGTCGAGGACCAGGCGGGCCGCCGCGCGGATGGCCGCCGGGTTGCCGGGGGCGGCCTTGGCGACGGCGTGCGCGTCGGCCGCCGCGCGGGACTCCCCTATGGCACTGAGCGCCTCGGCACGCGCGCGCGTGGCGGGCACCTGACGCGCGCGGGCCCGCAGCGCCTCCTGCGCGGCATGCCGGTCGCGGCCCGCGAACAGGGCCTGGGAGAGCGCGAGCGCGGTGCGCCGGCCCGCGGCGGACAGATAGCGGTTGCGGCTGGACAGGGCCAGCCCGTCCTCCTCGCGCACGGTGGGCACGGCGACGATCTCCACGCCGAAGTTCAGGTCCCGTGTCATGCGGCGGATCAGGGCGAGCTGCTGGGCGTCCTTCTGCCCGAAGAGGGCGATGTCGGGCCGGGTGAGGTGCAGCAGCTTGGCGACGACGGTGAGCATGCCGTCGAAGTGTCCGGGGCGGGAGCTGCCCTCGAGCCGCTCCCCCATGGGGCCCGCGGTGACCCGTACCTGGGGCTCGCCGCCCGGGTAGACCTCGTCCACGGACGGGGCGAACACGGCGTCCGCGCCGGCCTGCTCGGCGAGCTTGAGATCGGCGTCCAGGGTGCGCGGGTAGCGGTCGAGGTCCTCGCCCTGGCCGAACTGGAGCGGGTTGACGAAGACCGTGACGACGACCTCGCCGTCCGGCCCGGCGAGTTCCCGGGCGGTGCGGACGAGGGTGGCATGGCCCTCGTGCAGGGCGCCCATGGTCATCACGACGGCCCGGCGGCCGCCACGCGTGCGTGCGTGCAGTTCGGCGGCGGTGCGCAGCAGGGTGGTGGTCATCCGGCATCTCCTTCGGTGCCGTGCGTGCCGGGGGCACCGGGGTTTCCGGGGGTGCCGTGGGCTTCGTCGGCGAGTACCCCGAGGAGGTCCTCGGCGAGCTCGGGCTTGAGGAGCCCGTGGGCGAGCGCACGGTCGGCGGTCGCGCGGGCCATCGCCAGGTAGCCGGCCACGGTCTGCGGGGCGTGCTCGCGCAGCTCGGCGACGTGCGCGGCGACCGTGCCCGCGTCTCCGCGCGCGACGGGGCCGGTGAGCGCGCCGTCGCCGGAGCGCAGCGCGTTGTCGAGGGCGGCGCCGAGCAGCGGGCCGAGCATCCGGTCGGGCGCCTCGACGCCGGCCGTCCGCAGCAGCTCCATGGACTGGGCGACCAGTGTGACCAGGTGATTCGCGCCCAGGGCGAGGGCCGCGTGGTAGAGCGGCCGGCTCTCCTCGGCGATCCACTCCGGCTCGCCGCCCATCTCGATCACCAGGGCCTCGGCGGCCAGCCGCAACTCGTCGGGCGCGGTGACGCCGAAGGAGCAGCCCGCCAGGCGCTGGACGTCGACGGGGCTGCCCGTGAAGGTCATCGCCGGGTGCAGGGCCAACGGCAGCCCGCCCGCGCGCAGGACCGGGTCGAGGACCTTCGCGCCGTACCGCCCCGAGGTGTGCACGATCAGCTGGCCGGGCCGTACGGCGCCGGTCTCGGCGAGGCCTTCCACGAGCCCGGGCAGGGCGTCGTCGGGGACGGTCAGCAGCACCAGGTCGGCACGCTGGAGGACCTCGGCGGGCGGGACGAGGGGCACGTCGGGCAGCAGCAGCGCGGCTCGCCGCCTGGAGGCGTCGGAGACACCGGAGACGGCGACCGGGCGGTGCCCGGCGAGCTGGAGGGACGCGGCCAGGGCGGGGCCCACCCGGCCGGCGCCGACGACGCCGACGGCGAGCCGCGCGGGGCGGTCCCTGGGGTCTGGCTGTTGGGCTGTACTCACGCGACGGAGGCCTTCCGTTCCAGTCCGCTCCGGGTACCGGACGATTTCTCGTCATGTTAACGCTATCCGTCCGGGGAGCGTCCGGTTGTCCACAGGCTGTGGGTTATCCCACCCGTTCCCCGACCTGCGGCCCAGGGGGCCGCGCGGGGGCCGGAAACGCCCGTGGTCCCGCGGGCCGTCACACGGCATCATCCGGGGCATGACGTACACGGCGGAACACGGCGAGGAGAAGTCGGCGCAGCAGCGCCTGCGGGAGCGGCGGGCGGCCGCCTACCGGAAGGCGGAACGCGTCCTGTCGCGCGACGGTGCCCGGGGCACACTGCGGGACCGGCTCGCGCTGCTGCACGAGGCCGCGCCGCAGGTCCACGACCTGGACGAGCCCGCGGACCTCTACGGCGACGGGGTCGTGGCGGCGCTGGAGGAGCGGGTCGCCGGGCTGCTGGGCACGGAGGCCGCGGCGTTCTTCCCGACCGGCACGATGGCCCAGCAGGTCGCCCTGCGCTGCTGGGCGGGACGCACCGGCAACCCCACGGTCGCGCTGCACGCGCTGAGCCATCCCGAGGTGTGGGAGCGGGGCGCCTTCAACGCCGTCAGCGAACTGCGCACGGTCCGGCTGACGCGCGAGCCCCGGCTGCCCACGGCCGACGAGGTGCGCGCCTTCGAGGAGCCCTTCGGGGCGCTGATGCTGGAGCTGCCGCTCAGGGACGCCGGTTATGTGCTGCCCTCCTGGGAGGAGCTGACCGAGGTCGTGGAGGCGGCACGCGAGCGCGACGCGGTGGTGCACTTCGACGGCGCGCGCCTGTGGGAGACGACCCACCACTTCGGCCGCCCCCTGCGGGAGATAGCGGACCTGGCCGACAGCGTCTACGTATCGTTCTACAAGTCCCTCGACGGCTTCGGCGGCGCCGCGCTCGCCGGCCCGAAGACGCTGGTGGAGGAGGCGAAGACGTGGCGGCACCGCTACGGCGGGATGGTCTTCCAGCAGTTCCCCACCGCCCTGGCGGCACTCGTCGGCCTGGAGCGGGAACTGCCCCGGCTGCCGGAGTACGTGGCCCACGCGCGCGTGGTGGCCGCCGCGCTGCGCGAGGGGTTCGCCGAAGCGGGCCTGCCGTGGGCACGCGTGCACCCCGAGGTGCCGCACACGCACGAGTTCCAGGTCTGGCTGCCGTACGAGGCCGATGTGCTCGCCGAAGCGGCGGCGCTCCAGGCCGAGCAGACGAAGGCGATGCTCTTCGTCGGCGGCTGGAGCCGCGGCGGGCCGGGGTTGTCGTACACCGAGGTCACCGTCAGCGCCGCCGGGCTGACGTGGACGGCGGACGACGTGAGGGCGGCGGTCGTGGACTTCGTGGGCCGGGTGGCCGAAGTGGTCAGCAGGTAGGACGGGGGCGCAGTCGGCGGGCCAGGGCTCGCCGCAGCCGCCCGTGGGCGGGGCGGCCCGCGAGGACCGCGCGGAACTGCTGGTAGTCCCGCAGTTCGCGCATCACCTGCCAGTCCTGGGCGCCGGGCGCGGGCACCGGGGGCTCGCCGTGCTGCCGGGCCCGGTAGGCGTCGAGGGCGTACTGCTGCGTGATGCTCATGGCTGATCCCTCTCGGAACGAACTAAGGAACAAGGAACGTGGTCTGGACGTCGTCCGGACGCGGCCTGGACATGGCCCGGACAGGGGAGGACGTGAAGGGAGTCCGGAGGGCTGCCCCGCGGCTGCCCCGGCCTCTTCAGGCTGCGCCCGGCCGATGCCCGGCGTCGCGTCGATTGACGGCGGCCGTCAATCGAGGACCGCGTTGTCAGTGGCGCGGTGCACCATGAGGGCATGAGCCTGAGCATCGACATCGCGGGGCTGCGGCCGGAGAGGGTCGCGGTCGTGCCCTCACCCCTGGCCGAGCTCGGCATGGCGCTGCACGCGCTGTCCGAGCCGGGGCACCATCCCGGCCTTCAGGGCTGGGTCACCGGCGTGACCGCCGGGCTCGACTCGCATCTGGCGGACCGGATGTGCGAGGCCGACTTCCTGTGGCGGACGACGTTCTCGGACATCTTCCTGCCGTACGCGGGCATCCCGGGCAGAAGCATGCTCCCCGGGGCCACGCTCGCCGAGGAGCTCGACCTCCTGGACAAGCTGACGGACGAGCAGTTCGTGGATTCCGCCCTGGAGTTCACCTGCGCGCCCGGGTACGACGTGCCGAGCCCCAGCGTGCTCGCCGACCCGAAGCTGCGCCGGCGCGCCTTCGAACTGGCCGCCACGCGCGGGCCGCGGCAGGTGCGGTTCACTCAGCGGCTGCTCGACGACCCGCCCCGCGTGCGTGCCTGGCTGAGGCAGTTCCTGGAGGACTGCGACGAGGCGTTCTTCGCCGATGTCTGGGCCCGGGTGCGCCTCCCGCTCGCCACGGACGCCCGCTACAAGACGGATCTTCTGCGCCACAAGGGCCTGGCGGAGGCCCTCGCCTCGGTGTCCTCGGCGGTGACGCTCGACGCGGACGCAGCGCGCATCACCGTGGACAAGCTGGTCCAGGGCCGCACCACCACCGGGGACGGCGGCCTGCTGCTGGTGCCGACGAGTCTCGGCTGGCCGCACCTGATGGTGCTGCACCGGTACGGCTGGCAGCCGGTGCTGCACTACCCGGTCGGCTCGCCGGAGCTGGCCTCGCCTCCCTCGGTGGCGCAGCTGACGCTGCGGATGAAGGCGCTGTCCCATCCCGTGCGGATGCGGATCTGCCGCCTGCTGGCCCGCAGCGCGTACACCACGACCGAGCTGGCCCAGGTGCATGGCATGACGGCCCCCGAGATATCCCGGCACCTCGCCGTCCTGAAGAAGGCGGGCCTGCTCACCACCCGTCGGCGCGGCCGCTATGTACTGCACCAGCTCGACGTGACGGTGGTGGCCCGGCTGGGCAGCGACTTCCTGGAAGGGATGCTCCGCTAGCCGTCGGTGCCCCGCGGGGGCCGCGTGGGTCCGTGCGGGTCAGCCGTGGCCGCCGGCCCGGACGATCCCCGTCTCATACGCGAGGACCACCACCTGGACCCGGTCGCGCAGCCCCAGCTTGGTCAGGATGCGGCCCACGTGGGTCTTCACGGTCGCCTCGGACAGCACCAGCCGGGCCGCGATCTCCCCGTTGGACAGCCCCTGGGCGACCAGCACCATGACCTCGCGCTCCCGCTCCGTGAGCCGCTCCAGCTCCTTGTGGCGGGGCTCCTTGCCGGTGGTGGGCAGCATCGGCGCGAACCGGTCGAGGAGACGGCGGGTGGTGGACGGGGCGACCACCGCGTCACCGCTGTGCACGGAGCGGATGGCGGCGAGGAGCTCGCCCGGCGGCACGTCCTTGAGCATGAACCCGGAGGCGCCCGCCTTCAGCCCGGAGAACGCGTACTCGTCCAGGTCGAAGGTGGTCAGGATCAGCACCTTCGGCGGTTCGGCCTCGGCGCAGATGCGCCGGGTGGCCTCCACGCCGTCCAGCTTCGGCATACGGACGTCCATGAGCACGACGTCGACCGGCGTGGAACGCACCACCTGGAGGGCCTCGACGCCGTCGCCCGCCTCCGCCACGACCTCCATGTCCGGCTGGGCGGCGAGCACCATCCGGAACCCGGTGCGCAGCAGCACCTGGTCGTCGACGAGCATCACGCGGATCGCCATCGAGTCCTCTTCCGTTTCTTCTGTTCTGATTTTTCTGTTTCTGTTTCTTCTGTTCCCGTCAGCCGGTGCGGGTGGCGCCGGGGGCGTGACAGGTGTCACCAGGGGCGTGCGTCGGCGTCAGTGCGCGGGTTTGAGCGGGAGCAGGGCGCTGATGCGGAATCCTCCGCCGGGCCGCGGGCCCGCGTCCAGGGTGCCGCCCACCATGCCGACCCGCTCGCGCATGCCGATCAGGCCATGACCCGCGCCGTCGGCGCCGCCCTCCTCGTACAGCTCGTGCGGGGCGCCCTTGCCGTCGTCCTCGACGAGCAGGCCGAGGCCGTCGTCGAAGTAGACCAGGCGCACGCTCGCGCCCGTATTGGGCCCCCCGTGCTTGCGCGTGTTGGTCAGCGCCTCCTGCACGATGCGGTACGCCGTCAGCTCGACGCCACTGGGCAGCGGCCGCGGCGTGCCCTCTACCTTGAAGTCCACGGGCAGGCCCGAGCCGCGGCACTGCTCGACGAGGTCCTCGATCTGCTCGACGTCCGGCTGCGGCACGTACTCGCCGCCCTCCTGGTGCTCACCGGTGCGCAGCACGCCCAGCAGGCGGCGCATCTCGGCGAGGGCCTGGCGGCCCGTGGAGGAGATCGTCTCCAGGGCCTTCTTCGCCTGGTCGGGCGCTGTGTCGAGGACATAGGCGGCGCCGTCGGCCTGCACCACCATCACCGACACGTTGTGCGCGACGACGTCGTGCAGCTCCCGCGCGATGCGGGCGCGCTCGGCGGCGACCGCGACCTTCGCCTGCGCCTCGCGCTCCTTCTCCAGGCGGGCCGCGCGCTCCTCCAACTGCGCGAAGTACGCGCGACGGGTGCGAATGGAGTCGCCCAGCACCCAGGCGAGGGCGAACGGCACGGTCTGGAAGACGATGACCGCGACCTGACTCGGCACACTGGCGTTCTCGTGCGGCCAGCGCACCTGCGCCAGCGTGGCCGCGCTCAGGGCCATGACCAGTGCGAGCCGGGAAGCCCAGCGGGCGCCGGTCGCGGCGACCGTGTAGACGATCACCAGCAGGGCGAAGTCGGCCGCCGTGACCCCGACGTTCAGCACCAGCTGAGCCAGCCCGAGCACGGCGGCGAGCACGAGCATCTGCTCGGGCATGCGCCGACGCAACGCGATGACCAGGCACAACAGGAACACGACCGGCACCAGCAGCGCCATGGAGTCGGTGCCGCCGCGGTCCTGGCCCGCGGTTCCGGCAGCCGCGGAGATCCCGAACAGGACGAGGGCCCAGAAGCCGTCCACCCCTGTCGGGTGTCTGCGGAGGAAGTCATAGAGGCGCTGCACGTAACCCAGCGTAGGGATGCCCGATGCGTGCAGGGGTCAACCGAAGGGCCGATCCGGTCCGGGCGCGCGTACTCCGCAAGGTGGATGCCGTGATCACCTGTACGCCTAGTCTGACCGGGTGGTGGACAAGGTGACGGGCTCGGGCGAGTGGCGCGGCTGGCGGGCGGCGACGCAGGCGGCGCTGTACGGCGTGGACGGAACGGGCGGCTTCTACCGGCGCTCCGAGGGCCCGGCCGGGCACTTCCGTACGTCCGTGCACGCGTCGCCGCTGTTCGCCGAGGCCGTGGCCCGGCTGCTGTGCCGGGTCGACGAGGCGCTCGGCCGGCCCTCGTCGCTCGACTTCGTCGACATGGCCGCCGGGCGGGGCGAGCTGGTCACCGCAGTGCTGGCCGCGCTCCCCGCCGATGTGGCGGCACGCACACGCGCGTACGCCGTGGAGTTCGCCGACCGCCCTGCGGGCCTCGCTCACCGGATCGAGTGGCTGCCCGAGCCACCACGGCAGCTCACCGGACTGCTGTTCGCCAACGAGTGGCTGGACAACGTGCCCGTCGAGGTCGCGGAGGTCGACTCCGCGGGCGTGGCTCGACGGGTGCTCGTCCGGGACACCGGGACCGAGCGGCTCGGGGAGCAGGTGTCCGGCGCGGAGGCGGAGTGGCTCGCGCGGTGGTGGCCGACGGCGGGCGAGGAGGGGCTGCGGGCGGAGATCGGGCTGCCCCGGGACACGGCGTGGGCGTCCGCCGTCTCCTGCCTCGAGGGCGGGCTCGCGGTGGCGGTGGACTACGCGCACACGGCGGACGCGCGGCCGCCGTTCGGGACGCTCACCGGCTTCCTGGAGGGGCGCGAGACGGCACCCGTGCCGGACGGTTCCCGCGACATCACGGCCCACGTCGCGCTGGACGCGTGCGCGGAGGCGGGAGCAATCGCGGGGAAGGGCGCGGCGCGGGCGCCCGTCGGCGCCCGCCTGCTCACCCAACGCGCCGCACTGCGCGCCCTGGGCATCATGGGCGCACGCCCCCCGCTGGCGCTGGCCTCCACGGACCCCTCCGCGTACGTGCGCGCCCTCGCGGGCGCCGGAGAGGCCGCCGAGCTCATCGCGCCGGGCGGACTGGGCGACTTCGGATGGCTGCTCCAGCCGGTCGGCATTCCCCACCCGCTCGCCCCGGGACCCGAAACCGGCTGACCGCCCGCGGCCTGCCCCGTCCGCCGCCCGGCCTACTTGTCGATGTCCCCCACCACGAAGAACATCGATCCCAGGATCGCCACCATGTCCGAGACCAGCGTGCCCGGCAGCAGTTCGGCGAGCGCCTGGATGTTGTTGAACGAGGCCGAGCGAAGCTTCAGCCGGTACGGGGTCTTCTCGCCCTTGCTGACGAGGTAGTAGCCGTTGATGCCGAGAGGGTTCTCGGTCCACGCGTACGTGTGTCCCTCGGGCGCCTTGAGGACCTTCGGGAGCCGCTGGTTGATCGGACCGGGCGGCAGCTCCGCGAGACGGTCCAGGCAGGCGTCCGCGAGGTCGAGCGCGTTGTGCGTCTGCTCCAGGAGGCATTCGAAGCGCGCGAGGCAGTCGCCCTCGGTCCGGGTCACCACCTTGAGGGTGTCCCGCAGCTCCCCGTACGCGAGATAGGGCTCGTCCCGGCGCAGGTCGAAGTCGACACCCGAGGCGCGCGCGATCGGCCCGCTCACGCCGTACGCGTGCACGTGCTCCGGCGCGAGCGTTCCCACGTCCCGCGTGCGCCCCCGGAAGATCTCGTTGCCGACCACCAGGTCGTCGAAGACGTCCATGCGCGAGCGCACGGCGGCGACGGCGCCACGCGCGCGTGCGGCCCATCCGGCCGGCAGGTCCTCCTTGAGGCCGCCGACGCGGTTGAACATGTAGTGCATGCGCCCGCCGGAGACCTCCTCCATCACGTTCTGGAGCACTTCGCGCTCACGGAAGGCGTAGAAGACCGGGGTGATGCCGCCCAGCTCCAGGGGGTAGGACCCCAGGAACATCAGGTGGTTCAGCACCCGGTTCAGCTCGGCAAGCAGGGTACGCGTCCACACCGCGCGCGGGGGGACCTCCATGCCGAGCATCCGCTCCACCGCGAGGACCACGCCCAGCTCGTTCGAGAACGCCGACAGCCAGTCGTGGCGGTTGGCCAGCATGACGATCTGGCGGTAGTCGCGTGCCTCGAACAGCTTCTCCGCGCCGCGGTGCATATAGCCGATCACCGGCTCCGCCCGCCGGATGCGCTCACCGTCCAGGACGAGCCGCAGCCGCAGCACACCGTGCGTGGAGGGATGCTGGGGGCCGATGTTGAGCACCATGTCGGTGCTCTCCGCGGCACCGCCGATCCCGACCGTGGTCTCCGTCGTAGGAGTCATGGGCACAGTCTCCCCTACGCGGTCCCCTACGTACGCTGACGGTATGGATACGGGGAGCCCGGGTGGCGTGGGGACGACGGCGGCCGGACCGGAGTGGATCGGACTGCCGCCGGGACTGCTGCGGATGCGGCGGCTGCTGCTGGTGGTGTGGCTGGGGCTGACGGCCGTCGGCGCCGGGCTGCTGCTCGGGCTGCTCGTCGGCCCCGCGTGGGCCGCGTTCGCACTGCTGCCCCTGGCCGGCATCGGATGGGGCTGGGTGCTGCTCGGCCGCAACTGGCGCTCCTGGCGGTACGCCGAGCGGGCCGACGACCTGCTGATCAGCCGGGGCGTGCTGTGGCGCGAGGAGACCGTCGTGCCGTACGGGCGCATGCAGCTCGTCGAGGTCACCTCCGGGCCCGTCGAACGGCACTTCGGGCTGGCCAGCGTCCAGCTGCACACCGCGGCCGCCGCGACCGACGCGACCGTCCCGGGCCTGGACCCGGCCGAGGCGGAACGGCTGCGCGACCGGCTCACCCAGCTCGGCGAGGCCCGATCGGCGGGGCTGTGACGACCCCGGGCGTCGAGGACGGCATACCCGACGTACCCCCCGCAGCGGACGCCACGGGCACCGCGAACGCCACGGACATCGCGAAGGCTGCGGACACCACGGAGACACCGGACCCGCCCGGCACCCGTCCCGAACGGCCCGTCACCGAGCGCCGACTGCACCCCTTCACCCCGTTCCGGCGGGCGTGGGCGCCGATCGCGGTCCTTGTCGGGTGGGCCGTGCACGACCCCAACCAGGCGCAGGAGCAGCTGACCCGGCTGACCACCACGACCCTGCTGATCGCGCTCGCCGTCCTCGTCCCCGCGGCCTCCCTCTACGGCTTTCTGACCTGGTGGTTCACCCATTTCTCGGTGACCGACAGCGAACTGCGCATCCGGACCGGCCTGCTGTTCCGGCGCGCCGCGCACATCCGGCTGGAACGCATCCAGGCGATCGACGTCAGTCAGCCGCTGCTCGCGCGGATCGCGGGCGTCGCGAAGCTCCGGCTCGACGTGGTCGGCGCCGAGAAGAAGGACGAACTGGCCTTCCTGGGCGAGGAGGAGGCCCGGGTGCTGCGGGCGGAGCTGCTCGCGCGGGCGGCGGGTTTCGCGCCGGAGACGGCGCACGAGGTGGGCGAGGCGCCCGCGCGCGAGCTGCTGCGCGTACCGGCGCGCGAGCTCGCGATCGCCCTGGTACTGACCGGCGCGACCTGGGGCGCGCTGGTCGCCGCGCTCGTCGTGCCGCCGGTGCTGTGGCTGGCCACCCACAGCGTGTGGACGGTTCTCGCGACCGGCGTGCCGCTGCTCGGCGCGGCGGGCGCGAGCAGCGTCGGACGGTTCGTCGGCGAGTACGACTGGACGGTCGGCGAGTCCCCGGACGGGCTGCGGATCGACCATGGGCTGCTGGACCGTACGCACGAGACGGTGCCGCCCGGGCGGGTGCAGACCGTGCGGATCGTGGAGCCGCTGCTGTGGCGGCGGCGCGGGTGGGTCCGGGTCGAGCTCGACGTGGCCGGCTCGGCCAACTCCGTACTGGTGCCGGTCGCCCCGCGCGAGGCCGCGGAGGCCGTCGTCGCGCGCGTGCTGCCCGGGGTGAGCGTCCCGGCCGGGGCCTCGCTGTCGCGGCCGCCGCGGCGGGCCGGGCGGTGTGTGCCGCTGTGGTGGCGGGGCTACGGGATCGCCGTCACGGACGCGGTGTTCGCCACCCGGCACGGACTGCTGCGCCGCAGCCTGGCGCTCGTCCCGCACGCCAAGGTGCAGAGCGTGCGGCTGACGCAAGGGCCCTGGCAGCGCCTCTGGCGGCTCGCGGATGTCCATGTGGACACGGGCGCCGACAAGACCGTCACAGCCCGGCTGCGGGACGCACAGGAGGCCGCGGAGCTGCTGCGCGGGCAGGCCGAACGGTCACGGACCGGGCGCCTGGACGCCCGGCCCGACCGGTGGATGGCGTAGGACGCCTCAGGAGACGGCGTCAGGAGACGGCGCTGCGCAGTCCCTGAAGGTCGATGTGCTCCGTCTCGTCGTGGGCGGTCAGGTCGATCACCTGACCCACACCGCGCGCCGCCTCGTCCAGCGGCTTGAACTCCGCCTCGGACTCGGCCTTGTGCAGGGCGAGGGCCTCCTGGCCGACGACATCGGCCAGATCCTCGTTCTGCACGGCCTCAAGGGCGTAGGGCGCCGACACGCTCTTCGTACCGAAGAAGTCGAAGCCTCCCTCGGCCGTCGGACGCCGTACGGGCTGCGCGGCCGGTACGACGGCCACGGCGGTCGGCACGGCGAAGTGGCCGGAGGAGCGGCGCTGCACGGCGCCGGCGGGACGGGGGACGAGCGCACCGGCCGCGGCGGCGGACGGGACGGAGGTGTCGGTGGGGGCGCCGGCGGTGGCGGAGTACACCGGCGGCGCGGGCCGCACGGTCTCCGCGTAGACCAGGCGCTCGCCGACCACGGCCGCTTCCGAGGCCACCGGCGCCGGGGCGTTCTCCTCAGCGTCGTCCGCGTCCGCGGCGGCGGAAGCCTGGTCGTCCGGGGCCTGGTCCTCCGCACTCTCGTCGTCCGCGCTCCGGTCGTCCGCGCTCCGGTCGTCCGAGACCGTGTCGGCCTCGGCAGCCGTGTGGGGGGCGGCCGCGCGCGCGTGCTCGTCGACCGCCTCGGGCTTCCCCTGTGCTTCGTCCTCCTGCGCGGCCTCCGCGTCGCCACCGGCGGCTGTGGCGCCGACGTCCGCGGAAGTCGCCCTCGCGGGCTCCTCCTCGGCGTGGTCCTCGATCTTCGTGGCCTTGACGCCGTCGGTGTCGAACCGGGCCAGGGCCGCCTGGGCCCGCAGGAACAGCTTCGACCCCTCGGGAGAGAAGACCGCCGAAGCCGTCGGCTCCTCCTCGTCCCCCTCGGCCCCCTCGGTCTCCGCGACCGGCTGGGCGGCGTCGCCGGACTCGCCGGACTCGGCAGAGTCGGCAGAGTCGGCAGAGTCGGCAGAGTCGGCAGAGTCGTCGAACGCGGCGTCCTCGGCCGTCTCCTGGGCTCCGGCCGCCGCCTCGACGGCATCCGCGCCTTCGGTGTCCTCGGTGTCGTCGGTGTCCTCGGCCACGACGACCGCGCCGGCCGGCTCCGCGTCCTGCGCCGCGCGCGCGGCGGGCAGCGCGGGCGCGGGCGCCGCCTCTATCTCGAGCAGCCGGCGGCCCTCCAGGGCGCTGGCCCGCTCGGTCTCGGCCGTGGCGTAGCGACGCAGCAGCGCGGCGTGCTCGTTGCGCAGGCCCGCCAGTTCGGTGCGCTTGGACCGCAGGCGCTGCTCCAGCTTGACGCGCAGTTCACGTGATTCGTCGAGGTCGCTCTCCAGCTCGGCGACCCGTTCCTCGTAGCGCCACTCGTCACTGGCACGCGCGCGTGCCAGGTCGGCGACCTGCTTGCCGGCCTGCATGTCCCAGCGGCGCATCACGTACGCGCCGAGGATCGCCGTCGCCGCGGCGGCCGCGGCCAGACCACGGAGCATCATCGGCTCCGTGAACACCCAGGGGCCGAGGGCGCAGACAAGGGAGACGCCTGCGATTGCCGAGGGAGGCAGCAGCCTGTGCAAAGGCGGGGAATGGCGGTGACGTCCACGTGGCATGGCCAGAAACTTACCGCGCGTAGGCGAATGTTGGCGCCCCGCCCCGCAAAAACACGGCCATACCGAAGTCTTCACAGGGCATCAGGAAACAACGCGGTCACGGAATTCGACGAGAAGCAAGATCATTTCCCGTCGGGGTGCCCCGTTCAGCCCTCATGAACCCTGGTCGAGCCGCCCGGAACCCCCGGCCCTCGACGCCCGCCGCCTCCCCTCCTCGACACCCGTCAACCCCCTCCTCTACGCCCGCCGCCCCGCCCCTGACGTCCGCGATGCCCGCCGCCCGGCCCCCGCCGTCGGGCGCCGCTCACCGGTCGCTCAACCGTCCGCTGATCCACTCGAGCGTCGGCGGGATCTCCCGCCGCCAGGTGTTGAAGTTGTGCCCGCCGCTTTCCAGGATGATCGACGAGATCCTGGTCGTGCCCGTGGCCTTCGCCAGCTCTATGAACTTCTGCGTGGCCTTGAAGTTGGATTCTCCGACCTTGCTGCTGGTGACGAGCAGCGAGGTCTCGGGAGCGGAACGATTCTTCAGAAACCAGTGCAGATCCGCCTCGTTGCGCAGGGTCGCGTTTCCGTGGAAGAGGTCGCCGGTGGTCGGATCGGTAGGCGCCTTGTAGTACGCCGACAGGCCCGCGCCCGCCCCGTAGACCTCCGGGTGGTGCATCGCCAGCTTCAGCGCGCAGTAGCCGCCCGTGGAGTCGCCGATGATGCCCCAGCTGCCGGGTTTCCTGCCCACCCGGTAGTGGGCCGTCACGGCGTCCGGCAGGTCCTTGGCGAAGAACGACTCGGTCTGCGGGCCGCCCGGGATGTCCACGCACTCGGTGTCCCGCGGCGGCGCCACGGTCGGCCGCATCATCACCAGGATCATCGGCTGCATGCGCCCGTCCTTGGCGAGCTCCCGCGCGGTGCGCGGGTAGTGCAGTTTGTCCACGAGCGCCTCCGCCGTGCCGGGGTAGCCCGTGAGGACGACGGCCGCGGGGAACGTACGCGTGCGGTACTGCGGGTCGAAATACTCCGGCGGCAGGTACACGTACGCCGGCGTGGCTATGTGTGTCGTACGTCCGTTGACGGCGACCTTCTGGATCTGTCCGCCGTACTGCGGACGCCCGCTGCCGCCGCCGTCCACGCGCCGGGTGTCGACCACCCGCAGCGGCCCCGCCGGGGCGCCACCCGCCGCGTGGTCGACGACCACGCCCTGGTCCGTCTCCCGGCCGAACAGGTCCGCCCAGCTGGCGTAGAAGCCGAACGCCTGGTTGGCGGTCAGCCCCACCGAGACGAACAGCGCCAACTGGGTGGCCAGCAGCAGCCCGATCCGCCCGCTGACGGCCCGCCAGCCGGTTCGGGCCAGACGCGGCCACAGCCACACCGTGCCGACGAACAGCAGTAAGGCGAACAGCACTGACAGCAGCAGCATTTTGTCGCTCGTGAGCCCCATGCGGTGTTTCCTGCCTGCTCTCCGTCCGGGATCCCGCCCGCTCCCCCCGACTCCTTCGCGAGGGCTTGTCCCGGACTTTCCTTGGCCTTTTCAGTGGCTTTGAGGAGACGAGTGAACCTCTCTCCTCAAGACACCGTCCTAGAGGGCGCAATGTCGCCGGATGCCCGAATCGGGCCCGGGTCCAAGGTCTCTCGCGGAACTACGGGATGCGATGTCTGTCACTCAAGATGGGGAAATGTCGGGCGGGGTTCCGCGCCGATCAAGCCGGGTGCGGCAGATAGTGCGAGGTCCGCGCCCCGAGTCCGTCCCTGCCCTCGTCGCCAGAGCCTGTGCCCTGGTGGGTCTGCTGGACGTCGCCGGCGGGGTCTTCCCGCGGTTCAGGCACAGCCGTATGCACACCTTCGCCGAGGTGCTGCCCGGCTCGTTCGGGCCGTTCGCGGCCGCGCTGTCCCTCAGCGCCGGCGTCCTGCTGCTGCTGCTCGCGCACGGCCTCAGGCGCGGCAAGCGGCGCGCGTGGCGCGCGGCGGTGGTGCTGCTCCCGGCGGGCGCGGTGGCCCAGTTCGTGTACCGGCACTCGATCGTGGGCGCGCTCATCTCGGTCGCGCTCCTGGCTCCGCTGCTGCTGCACCGCGACCAGTTCGCGGCACTGCCCGACCCGCGCAGCCGCTGGCGCGCGCTCGCCAACTTCGTCCTCATGGGCGCCGGTTCCCTCGGTCTGGGACTGGTCATCGTCAGCGTCCACCCGCGGCGCCTGATCGGCGACCCGAGCCTGGCCGATCGCATTACGCACGTCCTGTACGGCCTCTTCGGCTTCGAGGGCCCGGTCGACTACCAGGGCAACACCTCCTGGACCGTCGCCTTCTCCCTTGGCGCCCTCGGCTGGATCACCGCGGTCACCACGATCTACCTCGCCTTCCGCCCCGAGCACCCGGCCGCCCGCCTCACGGAGGAGGACGAGGCGCGCCTGCGTGCCCTGCTGGACAAGCACGGGCGCCGCGACTCCCTGGGCCACTTCGCGCTGCGCCGCGACAAGGCCGTGGTCTTCTCCCCCAGCGGCAAGGCGGCGGTGACCTACCGCGTCGTCTCCGGCGTGATGCTCGCCAGCGGCGACCCCATCGGCGACGTCGAGGCCTGGCCCGGCGCCATCGAACGCTTCATGGACGAGGCCAAGGCCCACTCCTGGACGCCCGCCGTCATGGGCTGCTCGGAGACGGGCGGCGAGGTCTGGACCCGGGAGACCGGGCTCGACGCGCTCGAGCTGGGTGACGAGGCGGTGGTGGACGTAGCGGATTTCTCCCTGGCCGGCCGCGCGATGCGCAACGTGCGCCAGATGGTCAAGCGCATCGAACGCGCCGGTTACGAGACCCGGGTACGGCGCGTCCGTGACCTCGGTGAGGCCGAACTGGAGCGCATCCGGCTGGCCTCCGAGGACTGGCGCGGCACCGACAACGAGCGCGGCTTCTCGATGGCCCTGGGCCGCGTCGGCGACGCCGCCGACGGGGACTGCCTCATCGCCACCGCCCACAAGGCCGACGAGGTCCCCGGCGAGTACGGCGACCTGAAGGCGATCCTGCACTTCGTGCCCTGGGGCCCGGACGGCGCCTCCCTGGACCTGATGCGCCGCGACCGCTCGGCCGACCCGGGCATGAACGAACTCCTGATCGTCGCCGCTCTCCAGGCCGCCCCGAAGTTCGGCATCGCGCGCGTGTCGCTGAACTTCGCCATGTTCCGCTCGGCGCTGGCGCGCGGCGAGAAGATCGGCGCGGGCCCGGTGCTGCGGGCCTGGCGCGGGCTGCTGGTGTTCCTCTCCCGCTGGTTCCAGATCGAGTCGCTGTACAAGTTCAACGCCAAGTTCCAGCCGCGCTGGGAGCCCCGCTTCGTCGTCTACCGGGCCTCCGGCGACCTCCCCCGCATCGGCTTCGCCGCCATGCAGGCCGAGGGCTTCGTCAGCCTCGCCCTCCCGCTGCCGCGCTTCCTGCGCCGCCGCTCCACGGCGGCACGCGTGTGTACGCACACGGTGGCGGAGAGAGACGTACGCGCGGCGTAGCCGCGGCGATGCCGGCCCGGCGGGCATCGGGCCCGCGCCACCGAGACCGGCCCGGGTGGAAGCCCCGCCCCCTCCCAGCCCTGGGGCTTCCACTCGGGCCGCACCGCGGCACGGCACCCTCCTGGGCCTACGCTGAACGCATGAGCAAGCAGAGCGGACGCGGGCGCGTCGTCGGTCTTCCGGAATGGGACCGCTGCGCGGTCATGGGAGTCGTCAACGTGACCCCCGACTCCTTCTCCGACGGCGGCCGCTGGTTCGACACGACGGCCGCCGTCAAGCACGGCCTCCAACTCGTCGCCGAGGGCGCGGACCTCGTGGACGTCGGCGGCGAGTCCACGCGCCCCGGCGCCAGCCGGGTCGACGAGACCGAGGAGCTCCGCCGGGTCATCCCCGTGGTCCGCGGCCTCGCCTCCGAGGGTGTCCTCGTCTCCGTCGACACGATGCGCGCCTCCGTCGCCGCCCAGGCCCTCGCGGCCGGCGCCGCCCTCGTCAACGACGTCAGCGGCGGCCTCGCCGACCCGGCGATGATCCCGGCCGTCGCGGAGACGGGCGCCCCCTTCGTCGTCATGCACTGGCGAGGCTTCCTCGATGGCGGCAACGTCAGAGGCGTCTACACCGATGTCGTCGCCGAGGTCGTGGACGAGCTCCACGCGCGCGTGGAAGCCGTCCTGGCGGGCGGTATCTCCCCCGACCGCATCGTCGTCGACCCGGGTCTCGGCTTCTCCAAGGAGGCCGATCACGACCTCTCCCTGCTGGCCCACCTCGACCGGCTGCACGCCCTCGGTCACCCGCTGCTCGTCGCGGCCTCCCGCAAGCGGTTCCTCGGCCGTGTCCTGGCCGGCCCGGAGGGCGCGCCGCCGCCCGCGCGCGAGCGCGACGCCGCCACCGCCGCCGTCTCGGCCCTCGCCGCGGAGGCGGGCGCCTGGGCGGTCCGCGTGCACGAGGTGCGCGCGACGGCGGACGCGGTACGGGTCGCCCGTGCCGTGGAGGGGGCGCGCGAGGAAGGCAACGCACCCGGCGTGGGCGCACCACGCCCGGCGCACACCGCCACCGGCGAGCCCGCGACGCCGGACGCACACCGCGGCGGGCACGGCCCGAGCGGCGCAGAAGGAGTCCGGTGAGCGCCCCCCACACCGACGTCGAGCAGGTCGAGGCCGCCAACACCGCCTTCTACGAGGCACTGGAACAAGGCGACTTCGACGGGGTGTCCGCGCTCTGGCTCACACCGGCCGACCTGGGCGTGGACGAGACGTACCACGACCCGGCGGACGTCGGCGTGATCTCCTGCGTGCACCCCGGCTGGCCGGTACTCACCGGCCGGGGCGACGTGCTGCGGTCGTACGCGCTGATCATGGCGAACACCGACTACATCCAGTTCTTCCTCACCGACGTGCATGTCTCCGTCACCGGCGACACCGCGCTGGTGAACTGCACCGAGAACATCCTCAGCGGCGGCCCCGCGCCGGAGGACGGCGAGGAGCTCGGGCCGCTCGTGGGCCAGCTGGTGGTCGCCACGAACGTGTTCCGCCGCACCTCCGACGGATGGAAGCTGTGGTCGCACCACGCCTCCCCCGTACTGACGGAGAACGACGAAGCCGACGCTCCCGAAGACCCCGAGAGTGACGAGAACCCCTCCTGAGCGGGTAGGCGGACCGCAGGAAGGGGGCAGGAGGCGCCCTGAGATGACCCACAGGGACCAAGAAGTGGTTGGAATCACGAACTCTCGGGTAGGGGCGGCTACCAGCCTGTGAGCAGCCGGGTTCCCCAAGGGAAACACCCGGTGAAATGTCCTGACTCCGGCCCGGGTCACCGTGGCCGGAACCCGGGTCTGTCAGTGCTCGCGGGTAGATTCGTTCGAGGCCGGGGTGCCGCCCGCACCCGGACGCACCGGCCGAAACCGACGATTGCAGGAGTGATTCGCGTGGATCGTGTCGCGCTGCGCGGCCTGAAGGCCCGCGGGTACCACGGCGTGTTCCCCAAGGAACGCGAGGAGGGCCAGACCTTCATCGTGGACCTCGTCCTCGGCCTGGACACCCGACCGGCCGCGGCCGACGACGACCTGGCGAAGACCGTCCACTACGGCATCGTGGCGGAGGAGGTCGTGGCCGTCGTCCAGGGCGAGCCCGTCGACCTCATCGAGACGCTCGCCGAGCGCATCGCCCAGGCCTGTCTGAAGCACGAAGGGGTCCAGGAGGTCGAGGTCTGCGTACACAAACCGGACGCGCCGATCACGGTCCCCTTCGACGACGTGACCGTCACCATCATCCGGAGCCGAGTATGACCGCGTTCTTCACCGAGGGTCAGAGCGACCCGACCGTACAGCCGGTACCCGCCTCCGTCGTGGAGAAGGTCGACGCCGCCGACACCACCCTGCACAACCCCCAACGGGCCGTGATCGCCCTCGGCTCCAACCTCGGCAACCGCCTGGAGACCCTCCAGGGTGCCATCGACGCCCTCGAGGACACCCCCGGCGTACGCATCAAGGCCGTCTCCCCGGTGTACGAGACGGAGCCGTGGGGCGTCGAGCCCGGCAGCCAGCCCTCGTACTTCAACGCGGTGGTCGTGCTGAAGACGACCCTCCCGCCGTCCTCCCTGCTGGAGCGGGCGCACGCGGTCGAGGAGGCCTTCCACCGGGTGCGCGACGAGCGCTGGGGCGCGCGCACACTCGACGTCGACATCGTCGCGTACGCCGACGTCGTCGACGACGACCCGCACCTCACGCTCCCCCACCCCCGCGCCCACGAACGCGCCTTCGTCCTCGCCCCCTGGTACGACGTGGAGCCCGAGGCCCAGCTGCCCGGCCGCGGCACGGTCGCCGGTCTTCTCGACACCGTGACCCGCGAGGGCGTCGCGGCACGCAAGGACCTGGAACTCCACCTGCCCGAGTAGTCGTTAAGGTCGACAGGACCACTGCCCGCGGGATGTCCATGCCCGCGGGCTCGGGGGAGTTGAAGGGACACCGTGAGAGAGCTGCACATCAGGGTGCTGGCCGGCGTGTTCGGCGTGGCCGCGATCCTGTCCTGGGCCGGCGCCCGCCTGTGGAACTCGATCGGGACCCTTCCCAGCGTCCCGCTGGCCGCGCCCATCGTCCTCGCCCTGATCGCCGTGGTGCTCACGGCCACCGCGCTGTCGCTGCGCGCCCGGCTCAAGGCCCAGCGTGAGCGCCGCCCCGAGGCCAAGGGCGTCGACCCCCTGATGGCGGCCCGCGCGGTCGTTTTCGGCCAGTCCAGCGCCCTGGTGGCCGCCCTCGTCTCCGGCATGTACGGCGGGACGGGCGTCTTCCTGCTGGAGTCCCTCGACATCCCCGCCCGCCGCGACCAGGCCATCTACGCCGGTTTCTCGGTCCTGGCGGGCATCGCGGTCATAGCGGCGGCCATTTTCCTGGAGCGCGTCTGCAAGCTGCCCGAGGACGACGATCACGACAAGGGCGCGGCGTCACCGGCGTGACGTCTCCCGGGTGAGCGCTGGCCCCGTCAGCGCGCCATGATCAGGCTCATCGCCTCGTTGCGCGTCGCCGCGTCCCGCAGCTGTCCCCGCACCGCCGAGGTGATGGTCTTGGCGCCGGGCTTGCGGATGCCGCGCATGGACATGCACATGTGCTCGCACTCGATGACGACGATCACCCCGCGCGGCTCCAGGATCTCCATCAAGGAGTCGGCGATCTGCGTGGTGAGACGTTCCTGCACCTGGGGACGGCGCGCGTAGACGTCCACGAGACGGGCCAGCTTGGACAGGCCGGTGATCTTCCCGGTGGTGGACGGGATGTAGCCGACATGGGCGACGCCCCTGAACGGCACCAGATGGTGTTCACAGGTGCTGAACACCTCGATGTCCTTCACGAGCACCATCTCGTCGTGCCCCAGGTCGAAGGTCGTCGTCAGCACGTCCTCGGGCTGCTGCCACAGCCCCGCGAATATCTCCTTGTACGCCCGCGCCACCCGTGCCGGCGTCTCCCGGAGGCCCTCACGGTCCGGGTCCTCGCCGACCGCGATCAGCAGCTCCCGTACGGCGTTCTCGGCGCGCTTCTCGTCGAACTCGCCGATGGCGCCCTCGCCGTCCAGCGTCACGGGGTCGGTCATGTGGTGCCTCGTTCCTGTGCGGGTCACGCGTGTGGGTCACGCGCCTCATCGCGGCATGGAAGGACGTCAGACGAAAATGCCGCGCCCCCCAGGCTAGAACCTGGGGGGCGCGGCATCCATTCCGGGCCTGGTGGGGCTCCCGGGAGCCGGATCAGCTCTCGGGGCGGTCCTCCGGGGCCGGCTCGGTCACCGGGGTGGGCTCCACCGCGGTGGACTTCGCCGTGGAGATCGCCGGCGTCGCGCCGTTGGCACCGTTCGTCAGCGCGAGCTCCCTGGGGGAGAGCACCGGCGGACGGGTGGACGGCGTGCGCCGCGAGGAACCGGTCCAGGCGGGCCGGGCCGGGCGCTTGACGATGGCGGAGAAGACCTCGGCGATCTGCTCCTTGTTCAGCGTCTCCTTCTCGAGCAGCTGAAGCACCAGGTTGTCGAGGACGTCGCGGTTCTCGACCAGGATCTCCCAGGCCTCGTTGTGCGCCGTCTCGATGAGCTTCTTGACTTCCTCGTCCACCAGCGCGGCGACCTCTTCCGAGTAGTCGCGCTGGTGAGCCATCTCACGGCCGAGGAACGGCTCGGTGTTGTCGCCGCCGAACTTGATCGCGCCGAGCCGCTCGGTCATGCCGTACTGGGTGACCATCGCGCGGGCCGTGGCGGTGGCCTTCTCGATGTCGTTCGCGGCGCCGGTGGTCGGGTCGTGGAAGACCAGTTCCTCGGCAGCGCGGCCGCCCAGCATGTAGGCCAGCTGGTCGAGCATCTCGTTGCGCGTGGTCGAGTACTTGTCCTCGTCCGGCAGGACCATCGTGTAGCCGAGGGCCCGTCCGCGCGACAGGATCGTGATCTTGTGGACCGGGTCGGAGTTCGGGGAAGCCGCCGCGACCAGGGCGTGGCCGCCCTCGTGGTACGCGGTGATCTTCTTTTCCTTGTCCGACATGATCCGGGTCCGCTTCTGCGGGCCCGCCACGACGCGGTCGATGGCCTCGTCCAGCGAGTGGTTGTCGATGAGCTTCTTGTCGCTGCGCGCCGTGAGGAGCGCCGCTTCGTTCAGCACGTTCGACAGGTCCGCGCCGGTGAAGCCCGGGGTACGGCGGGCGACGGCCGACAGGTCGACGTCCGGGGCGACCGGCTTGCCCTTCTGGTGAACCTTGAGGATCTCCAGACGGCCCTGCATGTCCGGGCGGTCGACCGCGATCTGGCGGTCGAAGCGGCCGGGACGCAGCAGCGCGGGGTCGAGGATGTCGGGGCGGTTCGTGGCGGCGATGAGGATCACGCCGCCCTTCACGTCGAAGCCGTCCATCTCGACGAGCAGCTGGTTCAGCGTCTGCTCGCGCTCGTCGTGACCGCCGCCGAGGCCGGCGCCGCGATGGCGGCCGACCGCGTCGATCTCGTCGACGAAGACGATCGCCGGGGCGTTCGCCTTGGCCTGCTCGAAGAGGTCACGGACCCGGGAGGCACCGACACCGACGAACATCTCGACGAAGTCGGAACCGGAGATCGAGTAGAAGGGAACGCCCGCCTCGCCGGCGACGGCGCGCGCGAGGAGCGTCTTGCCGGTACCGGGCGGGCCGTACAGGAGTACGCCCTTGGGAATCTTGGCGCCGACGGCCTGGAACTTCGCCGGTTCCTGGAGGAACTCCTTGATCTCGTGGAGTTCCTCGACGGCCTCGTCCGAGCCCGCGACGTCGGCGAAAGTCGTCTTCGGGGTGTCCTTGGTGATGAGCTTGGCCTTGGACTTCCCGAAGTTCATGACTCGGGAGCCGCCGCCCTGCATCTGATTCATCAGGAACAGGAAGACGACCACGATGAGGACGAAGGGGAGCAGGGACAGCAGGATCCCGACGAAGGCGTTCTGCTTCGTCGGCGAGACTGTGTATCCGTCCGGGATCTGCTTGTCCTGGTACTTGGTCTGCAGCGTGTTGGCAATGGTCACGCCCTGGTCGCCGATGTAGCTCGCCTGGATCTTCGAGCTGTCCTTGACCTTTTCGCCGTCCTTGAGCGTGACCTTGATGGTCTGCTCGTCACCGGTGGTGAGCTTGGCCGACTCGACCTTGTTGTCGTTGATCGCTGCAATGACCTGGCCGGTGTCCACCGTCTTGTAGCCGCCGGACGAGCCGACGACCTGCATCAACACGACCACGGCAAGGACGGCCAGCACGATCCACATGACCGGCCCACGGAAGTATCGCTTCACGTCCATCCATACGGAGCGGTGTCGCCCCGTCCCTCCTGCCATAGTGAGTTTGATAAGACAGTTCTTCTGACGGTACCCCAGCTTTGTCGCGCGGAGCCGCACGGGACGGCTGGCGCACCCGTCTGCATGCTCCAACGGCGAAAGGCCCGCCGAGGTTCCCGATCTTCGTACGGGGCTTGGGCCCTTCGGGTTTCAGCCGCCGTAGACGTGGGGCGCGAGCGTACCGACGAACGGGAGATTGCGGTACTTCTCGGCGTAGTCGAGGCCGTAGCCGACGACGAACTCGTTGGGGATGTCGAAGCCGACCCACTCGACGTCGATGGCGACCTTGGCGGCCTCGGGCTTGCGCAGCAGCGTGCACACCTTGAGGGTGGCGGGCTCGCGCGAGCCGAGGTTGGAGATCAGCCAGGACAGCGTCAGACCGGAGTCGATGATGTCCTCGACGATCAGGACGTGACGGCCCTTGATGTCGGTGTCCAGGTCCTTGAGGATCCGCACGACACCGGAGGACTGGGTGCCCGCGCCGTAGGACGACACGGCCATCCAGTCCATGGTGACGGGGGTGGACAGGGATCGGGCGAGGTCGGCCATGACCATCACGGCGCCCTTGAGGACACCGACGATGAGCAGGTCCTTGCCCGCGTACTCCGCATCGATCTTCGCGGCCAGCTCGACCAGCTTCGCGTCGATCTCTTCCTTGGTGATGAGCACCTCTTTGAGGTCGGTGCCCATGTCTTTCGCGTCCACCCGCATCACTTTCGGTTGTCCAACCGGCCACCGGGACCGCCCACGACCACGTAAGCGGTCCTGCCGGAGGGCCCGGATTCAGCCTTGCCGAATCACCAGTCTGCCACCCTGGCGCTGAGCGACGACTTTGCCGGGGAGATTGATGACCCCCTGGCCGCGCCAACCGGTGATCAACCGGTCGACCTCCTCGATGTGCCGGGCGAAGAGGGAACCGGCCGGAGCGCCCGCCTCGATGGCGGCACGGCGCAGGATCCGACGGCGTACGGCGGGCGGCAGGGCGTAGAGCTTGGCGCACTCCAGAAGACCGGCGGCGTCCCGTACGGAGGACTCTGCCTGGCCCGCCCAGGCGTCGAGGGCGTCGGCGTCGTCACGGGAGAGCTGGGCCGTACGGGCGAGGGCCTCGACGACACCCTTGCCGAGGGCCTTCTCCAGGGCGGGCAGCCCCTCGTGGCGCAGCCGGGAGCGGGTGTAGGCCGGGTCGGCGTTGTGCGGGTCGTCCCAGACGGGCAGGGACTGGACCATGCAGGCCTTGCGGGCGGTCTGCCGGTCGAGCTGGAGGAAGGGACGGCGGTAGCGGCGCGCGGCCCCCGGCCCCCCGGAGACAGCCGCCATCCCGGACAGTGAGCGGATGCCGGAGCCACGGGCCAGGCCGAGCAGGACGGTTTCGGCCTGGTCGTCGCGGGTGTGGCCGAGCAGGATCGCGGCGGCGCCGTGGCGGACGGCGGCGTCGTCGAGGGCGGCGTAGCGCGCGTCGCGGGCGGCGGCCTCGGGCCCGCCTCCGCGGCCGACGGTCACGGCCGTGGCCTCCACGGGATCGAGGCCGAGTTCGCGCAGGCGCAGGACGACTTCCTCGGCGCGCAGGTCGGAGCCGGGCTGGAGGCCGTGGTCGACGGTGACACCGCCGGCCCGGATACCGAGCCGGGGCGCCTCGAAGGCGAGGGCGGAGGCGAGCGCCATGGAGTCGGCGCCGCCGGAGCACGCCACGAGCACGAGCGGCGGTGCCGGTCGCTCGTGGGAGCCCGTCTCGGGGGTGGGGTGGTCGTTGAGGATGTCGTGGAGTACGCGGCGGACCGCCAGGCGTATCGCCGCGACCGCAGGATGGGGACCCACTGTCCGGTTCCCTTCATGAAGTTTTCGGGGGTGAACCCGAGGTTCGGTCACGCAGAGTGTGTAGATGGTGACAGAACCGGGCCGTTCCCCGAGCATTGCACGCCTACCCAGGGCTCACGGTCCCTCGGACGGGTGATTGAAGGGGCGTTCGCCTGCCGTCGGCCGGATTCGGTTCACCGCCGTTCTGGCGGGTTCATGACTCGGCCTTGCGGTGCACTCGCGCGACCCAGTCCGCCGGCTTGGCGATCTCGGCCTTGGTCGGAAGTGTGTTCGGGGAGGTCCACACGCGGTTGAAGCCGTCCATGCCGACCTGGTCGACGACGCCGCGTACGAAGCGCTCGCCGTCCCGGTACTGCTTGAGCTTGGCGTCCAGGCCCAGCAACTTGCGCAGGGCGATGTCCAGTCGGGAGGCGCCCTTGGCGCGGCGTTGCTGGAACTTCTCACGGATCTCGGCGACGGACGACACGACTTCCGGGCCCACTCCGTCCATGACGAAGTCGGCGTGTCCCTCCAGGAGGGACATCACGGCGGTGAGGCGGGCGAGGATCTCCCGCTGGGCGGGCGTCTGCACCAGTTCGACCAGGGAACGGCCGCCGTCGTCCTCCTCACCCTCGGGCCGGCCGCCGGAGAGGGACTGGGCCGCTTCCCTGACCCGCTCCAGGAACGTCATGGGGTCGACGTCGGTCTCGCCCAAGAACGACTGGATCTCGCCCTCGAGGTGGTCCCGCAGCCAGGGCACGGCCGAGAACTGGGTGCGGTGCGTCTCCTCGTGGAGGCACACCCACAGCCGGAAGTCGTGGGGCTCCACGTCGAGTTCGCGCTCCACGTGGACGATGTTCGGCGCGACGAGCAGCAGACGGCCGCCGCCGTTGGCCCCGGCGGGGAGCTGGCGGGTGGCGGGGGCGAAGGTCTCGTACTGGCCGAGGACGCGGGAGGACAGGAAGGACAGCAGCATGCCGAGTTCGACGCCGGTGACCTTTCCGCCGACGGCGCCGAGGACCGCGCCGCCGGGGGTGTTGCCGCGCCGTTCCTGCATCTTGTCGAGGAGGGGCTTGAGGATCTCGCGGAAGCCCGCCACGTTCGCCGCCACCCAGCCCGGGCGGTCGACGACGAGGACCGGGGTGTCGTGGATGTCCTCGGTGCCCATACGAGTGAAGCCCCGGACGTGTGCCTCCGAGGCTTTGGCGTGTCGGCGCAGTTCCGCGACGACGGCTCGCGCCTCGTCACGGCTGACCTCGGGTCCCGGCCGTACGAGCCGGGTCGCGGTCGCCACCGCGAGATTCCAGTCGACCATCCCCGAAGAAGCAGCGCCACCGATGCTCGTCATGCGTCAACCGTACGTGAGCGCCGCCGTTGGGGGCAGGCCGCAGGAGGCCGGTCAGGGAGATGTCAGGGTCGGGGCCGGGGGTGGCTCGGGGGTGCCGGGCCGCGCCGCTCAGCGGCAGCCGCACCCCGCGAGCGCCGTCGCCGCCCGGTCCAGCGCCCCCTGGGCCGCCGCCGGGTCGGTCGTGCCGCCGGCCAGGAGGGCGAACGCGAGGAGGCGGCCGTCCTGGTCGACGACCGTGCCGGCGAGGGTGTTCACGCCGGTCAGGGTGCCGGTCTTGGCGCGGACGACGCCGGCCGCTCCCTCCGTGTAGCGGCTGCTGAGGGTGCCGGTGAAGCCGGCGACGGGCAGGCCGGTGAGGACGGGGCGCAGGTCGGGGCGGGTGGCGTCACCGGCCTTGACCAGGAGGGCGGTCAGGAGGTGCGCCGTGAGCCGGTCCTCGCGGTCGAGACCGCTGCCGTCCTTGATCCGGACGCCGGCCAACGGCAGTCCGAGCTTCTTCAGTTGTGCCTGGACGGCCTTGCCGGCGCCGGCGAAGTCGGCGCGGACACCGGTCGCGACGGCGGTCTGGCGGGCGAGGGCCTCGGCGATGTCGTTGTCGCTGTTGGTCAGCATCCGTTCGACCAGGACGGACAGCGGGGGCGAGGAGACCGTCGCGAGGGTCTTCGCGCGCGTGGTGGCCTTCGAGGGTCCGGGGGCCGAGGTCTTGATGCCGGCGGCCTTGAGGAACTCGGCGAACTTGCGGGTCGCGTCGGCCGCCGGGTCGCTCACGCGGGTCGTCGGGCCGCTGGTGGAGTCGTCGGTGCGGCCCTCGTCGGCGGACAGGGCGGTGACGGCGGCGAGGTTGGGGTTGACCCCGATGGGGTGAACCTGGGTTCCGGCGAACAGCGTCGTGTCGTACGAGAGCGTCACCCGGGTGAGGCCGCTCTTCTTCAGGGCGGCCGCCGTGGAACCGGCGAGGGTACGCAGGTCGGCCCAGCCATCGGCGTCCGCGCGGGCCGTGAGGGTCGGGTCGCCGCCGCCGACGAGGACGACTTCCTTGGTGTCGGGTTCCAGCGCCGCGCGCGTGGTGAGGCGGTGCTCGCCGCCCATCGCGGAGAGCGCGGCGACCGCGGTGGCGATCTTCGTGGTGGATGCCGGGGTGAGCGCCGCGTCGGCCCCGGAGCCGTACAGCCGCTTGCCGGTGGCCACGTCGACGACCACGGCGGTCCGCCGGGCGCCGAGGGCCGGATCGCCCAGGAGGGGGTCCAGGACGCCCGCGAGGCCCTTGCCGGTCGGAAGGGCGTCCGGGGCGGACTTCACTGCGTTGGTGGCGCCACCGAGGCCCGCGAGGACGGCGGCGGCGCTCGGCGCGGGCCGCGGCGCTCCGGCCGCCGTGTCGGAGGTATCGGACGAATCGTCCGTACGGCCGTGATCTGTGCCACCCGACTGTTCCAGGGCGGCGGCCCGGTCCCGCTCCGCCGTACGCTGACCGGTGGAGTCCCAGGGGCCGGCGGCGGTCACCACACCGGCGGCCAGCGCCAGCCCGGCGGTCGCCGCACCCGCGGTGTACTGCCACGACCTGGTGTTCGGACCGGCCTTCGTGATCCGCTCGAGCTGCGGCTTCGCCGCCTGTGTGAGCCGTGCGACCTGCGGCTTCGCGGCCGCCGCCACACGTGCGAGACGAGGTCGTACGATCCCTGCGGCCCGTGCCAGACGCGGTCGTACGGCGTCCGTGACCCGCACCACGTGCGGTCTCGCGGCCCGCCAAGGCCTCAGCTCTGGCACGAACACCAGCCCCTTTCGCGATCACACAGCAGCGTGAGGGACACTTAACCACCAGAACTATGTGCTGATCATGGAGGAGCCACCGGTGGAGTTCGACGTCACGATCGAGATCCCGAAGGGTTCGCGGAACAAGTACGAGGTGGACCACGAGACCGGTCGGATCCGCCTGGACCGTCGACTCTTCACCTCGACCGCCTACCCGACCGACTACGGATTCGTCGAGAACACGCTCGGCGAGGACGGTGACCCGCTGGACGCGCTGGTCATCCTGGACGAGCCGACGTTCCCGGGCTGTCTGATCCGCTGCCGCGCGATCGGCATGTTCCGGATGACGGACGAGGCCGGCGGCGACGACAAGCTGCTGTGCGTCCCGTCGACCGACCCGCGCGTGGAGCACCTGCGGGACATCCACCACGTGTCGGAGTTCGACCGTCTGGAGATCCAGCACTTCTTCGAGGTCTACAAGGACCTGGAGCCCGGCAAGTCCGTCGAGGGCGCCGACTGGGTGGGCCGCACCGACGCCGAGGCCGAGATCGAGCGGTCCTACAAGCGTTTCAAGGACCAGGGCGGCCACTGAGGCCTCTGTCGCCTGATGCCGCCGGAAGGGCCGCACGCGTACGCGTGCGGCCCTTCCGCGCGTCTGTGCGCATACTTGCAGGGCTACGGAAGGTGTCGTTCAGGGAGCGTTGCTGAGTGTCGGAGGCGGAAGACCGCAAACCGCAGTCGGACGAGGCGAGGAGTGGCTTCGACCCCGAGATCACGTCCGAGTTCGCGATCCCGGCGGGGCTGGCCGTCCCCAGAACCGGCGGTGAGCCGGAGACCACGTCGGAGTTCGCCGTCCCGAGCGGGCTGGACGTGGGTCCGCCCGCCGCCGCGGAGGGCGAGGGATCGGCGTTCAGCGTGCCGAGCACGTACAGCGCCCGGCAGGCCCCGGTGGCCTTCACACCGGCCGAGGGCGTGCCGGTGGTGAGTCTGATCAAGGACCTGCCCTGGCAGGACCGGATGCGCACGATGCTGCGGATGCCGGTGGCCGACCGGCCCGCACCGGAGCCGGGGCCGAAAGCGGAGGAGGGCGGTCCGGCCGTCCCGCGCGTGCTCGACCTGACGTTGCGTATCGGCGAGCTGCTGCTCGCGGGCGGGGAGGGCGCCGAGGACGTGGAGGCCGCGATGTTCGCGGTCTGCCGCTCCTACGGGCTCGACCGCTGCGAGCCGAACGTCACCTTCACGCTGCTGTCGATCTCGTACCAGCCGTCCCTGGTGGAGGACCCGGTGACGGCGTCCCGGACGGTCCGCCGCCGGGGCACCGACTACACGCGCCTGGCGGCCGTCTTCCGGCTCGTGGACGATCTGAGCGACCCGGAGAGCCATCTCTCCCTGGAAGACGCCTACCGGCGGCTCGCGGAGATGCGCCGCAACCGGCATCCGTACCCGACCTGGGTGCTGACCTCGGCGAGCGGGCTCCTCGCGGGCGCGGCCTCGGTGCTGGTCGGCGGTGACCTGGTCGTGTTCGTGGCGGCGGCGCTCGGCGCGATGCTCGGAGACCGGCTGGCGTGGCTCTGCGCGGGGCGCGGGCTGCCGGAGTTCTACCAGTTCCTGGTCGCCGCGATGCCGCCGGCCGCGATAGGCATCGCGCTGACGCTGGCGAACGTCGAGGTGAAGGCGTCCGCGGTCATCACCGGTGGGCTGTTCGCGCTGCTGCCCGGACGGGCGCTGGTGGCGGGCGTCCAGGACGGCCTGACCGGTTTCTACATCACCGCGGCCGCGCGCCTGTTGGAGGTCATGTACTTCTTCGTGGGCATCGTGGCGGGCGTGCTGGTGATGCTCTACGTCGGTGTGCAGCTCGGCGCGCATCTCAATCCCGACGCGGCCCTGGGCATCACCAAGCGGCCGCTGTGGCAGATCGGCGCGTCGATGCTGCTGTCGTTGACCTTCGCGGTGCTGCTTCAGCAGGAACGATCCACCGTGCTGGCCGTGACCCTGAACGGCGGTGTGGCGTGGTCGGTGTACGGCGCGATGCACTACGCCGGGGAGATCTCGCCGGTCGCCTCCACGGCCGTCGCGGCGGGCGTGGTGGGGCTGTTCGGGCAGTTGCTCTCGCGTTACCGGTTCGCTTCCGCCCTGCCGTACACGACCGCCGCGATCGGGCCCCTGCTGCCGGGATCGGCGACCTACTTCGGGCTGCTGGCCATCGCGCAGAACGAGGTGGACGCGGGGCTGGTGTCGATCACCAAGGCCGCGGCGCTGGCGATGGCCATCGCGATCGGCGTGAACCTCGGGTCCGAGATCTCGCGGCTGTTCCTGCGGATCGGCTCCGCCGAGAAGCGGCGGGCCGCCAAGCGGACGCGGGGCTTCTGAGCTTCTCAGTAGCCCTGGTTGTCGTAGGGGTACTGGCCGTTCTGCTGAGCGCCGTACGGCTGCTGCTGCGGCTGCTGCTGCCAGTCCTGGGGGTACTGCTGCTGTTGCGGGTACGGCTGCTGCTGGGGGTACTGCTGCTGACCGTAGTAGTCGTGCTGCTGGCCCTGGTTCTGCCCCTGACCCTGACCCTGCCCCTGGACCTGACCCTGACCCTGGACCTGACCCTGGTTCTGGCCCTGGTCGCCGTACTGGTCGTGCTGGTCGATGCGGCGGAGCTGGGTCGTCGCGTCGTCCATGACCGGGGGCTGCTGCTGGTGGGGCTGGTGCTGCTGCCCGGGAGTCTGCGACGGGGTCTGCTGCGGGTTCTTCTTGGCCTTCGAGCGGGCCCGCAGGAACTCGATGGCGATCGGGACCACGGAGACGAGGACGATCAGGATGAGGATCGCTTCGATGTTCTTCTTGACGAAGTCGATGTTGCCCAGCCAGGAGCCGAGCAGGGTGACACCCGCGCCCCACAGGACGCCGCCGATGACGTTGAAGACCAGGAAGGAGCGGTAACGCATGCCGCTGACGCCGGCGATGATCGGCGTGAAGGTGCGCACGATGGGCACGAAGCGGGCCAGCACCAGGGACTTCGGGCCGTACTTCTCGAAGAACTCGTGCGCCTTGGTGACGTTCTCCTGCTTGAAGAGCCGGGAGTCCGGTCGGTTGAAGAGCGACGGCCCGACCTTCTTGCCGAACATGTAGCCCGCCTGATCGCCCAGGATCGCGGCGACGCAGATCAGCGCGACCGCGCCCCACAGCGGGAAGTCCAGCTGGTTCGACGTGATCAGCAGGCCGGCGGTGAACAGCAGGGAGTCACCGGGCAGGAAGAACCCGATCAGCAGGCCGGACTCCGCGAAGACGATGAGCAACAGGCCCCAGAGACCGAAGTTGTCGAGCAGGTAATTGGGGTCCAGCCAGCTCGGTCCGAGGGCGATCGTCGTCACGGTTCCGGGCTCCTGATGGGTGGGGGAAAGGTACGGCGTCCATGGTGCAGCCGCACAAAGCTATCAACGCAATGTGTCCGCCCCAGGTTCCACGGATGTCTCCGGGATGCACTGTGGGCCCGCTGGGACGAAGCTGTGAGCCATGGGCATCGAAGACTACGGCGGCGGGCAGGGCCCCGAGCCGGACGTACTGGTCGTCACCACGAACGACGTACCCGGGTTCCGGGTGGAGCGGGTCATCGGCGAGGTCTTCGGGCTGACCGTGCGCTCACGGCACCTGGGCAGCCAGATCGGCGCGGGCCTCAAGTCGATGATCGGCGGTGAGCTCAAGGGCTTGACGAAGACCCTCGTCGAGACCCGCAACCAGGCCATGGAACGCCTCGTCGAGCAGGCACGCGTGCGTGGAGCCAACGGCGTGCTGATGTTCCGCTTCGACGTGACGGAGGCGGCGGAGGTGGGCACCGAGGTGTGCGCGTACGGGACCGCGGTGGTCATGGTCCGGGAGTAGCCCCCGAGCTCCCTGCGCCCGGGCGCCCGGACCAGGACCCGCAGCGCCGTCACCCCTGCGCCGCCTTACGCCGTGCTACGCCGCCTTACGCCGTCCGGCGGGCCGCGTTCGCCGCGATCGCCTCCTTGAGGTGCTCGGCGAGGCCCGGGCGCATCGCGTCGTAGAACGCCTTGAAGCGCTCGTCGGAGACGTACATCTCCCCCAGACAGCGGTGCGCCTCGTACGGGCAGTCGTAGAACCATTTGCCGATGTGCTGCCGGTGTTCCTCGGCCATGTCCATGGCCGCCTCGCCGGTCGGCGGCTCACCGGCGGCCATCAGGCCCGCGTAGCCCTCGCTCCAGGCGTCGACCTCGGCCTGTATGCGCCTCCAGTCGTCCTTCGTGTAGCGGGCGGCGCGGTGCTGTGACTCCGCGTAGGCCTCGGTGCCGCCCCAGCGCCGTTCCGCCTCTTCGGCGTACTGCTCCGGGTCCTTGTCGCCGAAGACCTCGAACCTCTCCTCGGGCGTGAGATCGATGCCCATCTCGCGTGCCTCCATCGCGTGTTCCACGGCCGCGGCCATCTTCTGTAGCTGCTCGATCCGGACGGTCAGCAGTTCGTGCTGCCGGCGCAGGTGCGCGCGCGGGTCGGCCGCCGGATCGTCGAGCAGGGCCGCGACCTCCTCGAGCGGGAAGCCGAGCTCGCGGTAGAACAGGATCTGCTGGAGCCGGTCGAGGTCGGCGTCGTCGTAGCGCCGGTGACCCGCATGGCTGCGCCCGCCGGGGACGAGCAGGCCGATGTCGTCGTAGTGGTGCAGCGTGCGCACCGTGACACCGGCGAATCCGGCGACCTGTCCTACGGAGTAGCTCACTTCGTCCGCTCCCTTCTCGGTACGCGCTCCACGGTGCGTCCTCACGTCACGTGAGGTGCAAGGCGGATTCCCCCCGCGCCCGTTCCCGTCCGGATGTCATGTCCGTTTCGCCCGCTTATCGTGAGCCCGTGGCCCAGGACACCGCACAGCAGCCGCCCAGCGCTCCGGCGACCCCGGCACGCGCCCTGTTGCCGTCGATCCTGCCCGCCCTCGCCATCGGCGTGCTGGCGAGCCTGCTGCTCCTGCTGGTGGAGGGGGCGGCCGAGCAACTCCAGCACGTGCTGTGGCAGAACCTCCCGGACGCGCTGGGCGTGGGCCGGTACTCGGTGCTCTGGATGATGGTCATGCTCACCATGACGGGCGTGCTGGTGGGGCTGGTGGTGTGGAAGGTGCCGGGACACGCCGGTCCCGACCCGGCCACGATGGGGCTGGACGCGCGCGTGCTGCCGCCGGTGGTGCTCCCCGGGCTGCTGGTGGCGACCGCGCTGATGCTGGCGGGCGGGCCGAGCCTGGGCCCGGAGAACCCGATCATCGCCGTGAACGTGGCAGTCGTCTTCTGGCTGGGCCACCGGTTCCGGCCGCAGGCGCCGGGCGCGGTGTGGGTGATGCTCGCGGAGGCGGCGACCATCGGCGCGCTGTTCGGTACGCCGGTGGCGGCGGCGCTGCTGATCTCCGAGGCGCTCGCGGGACGGCAGACCAAGGGGCCGCTGTGGGACAGCGTCTTCACTCCGCTGGTCGCCGCCGCGGCCGGTTCGATGACGACCACCCTGGTGGCCCATCCGAGCTTCGACATGCACCTGCCCCCGTTCGGACAGCCCGGTTGGGACGACCTGCTCGCGGCGATGGTGGTCGCGTCGGTGGGCGCGCTGCTCGGCATGTGCGGCGTCTACGTCTTCCCGTACGTTCACGGCGCGTTCGCGCGGCTGCGGCACCCGATGCTGATCCTCCCGGCCGGCGGGGTCGTGCTGGGGCTGCTGGCGGCCCTGGGCGGCCATCTGACGCTCTTCAAGGGGCTGGACGAGGTCGCGGAGCTCGCCGCCGATCCCGACGGCTGGACGGCCGGACAGTTCGCCACGATGACGGTGGTGAAGATGGCCGCGCTGGTCGTCGCCGCGACCTCCGGTTTCCGGGGCGGGCGGATCTTCCCGGCCGTGTTCGTGGGCTCCGCCCTCGGCCTCACCGCCCATGCGCTCGTGTCGGACGTCCATCCGGCGGTGGGCGTGGCCACAGGGGTGCTGGGCGTCCTCCTGGCCATCACCCGGCAGGGCTGGGTGAGCCTTTTCGTCGCCGCGGTCCTGGTCTCCTCGCCGTCGATCATCGCCCTGCTCTGCATCGCCTCGCTGCCGGCCTGGCTGCTGGTGACGGGACGGCCGCAGATGCAGTTGCGCGCGGACGGAACTTCGGTCCGCTGACACCCGTTCGCCCCTTCAGGAGGCACTCCCATGGCGTTGCACGAAGGACCCGAGAAGTCCGACGAGCGTCCCCTGTCCGTGAACCCCTTCTACGGTGAGGCCGACCCGGTCGGCGGCATGGTCGAGGCGCCGCCCAAGCACCGCCTGCCGGACGGCCCGACGCCGCCTTCGACGGCGTACCAACTGGTGCACGACGAGCTGATGCTGGACGGCAATTCACGGCTCAACCTGGCCACCTTCGTCACCACCTGGATGGAGCCGCAGGCCGGGGTCCTGATGGCGGAGTGCCGGGACAAGAACATGATCGACAAGGACGAGTACCCGCGCACCGCCGAGCTGGAGCGACGCTGTGTGGCGATGCTCGCCGACCTGTGGAACGCGCCCGACCCGTCGGCGGCCGTGGGCTGTTCGACGACCGGGTCGAGCGAGGCCTGCATGCTCGCCGGGATGGCGATGAAACGGCGGTGGGCGCAGCGGGCCGGCGACCGCTACCCAGGTGCCCGGCCGAACCTCGTGATGGGCGTCAACGTCCAGGTCTGCTGGGACAAGTTCTGCAACTTCTGGGAGGTCGAGGCCCGGCTGATCCCCATGGAGGGGGACCGCTTCCACCTCGACCCGCAGGCCGCGGCCGAGCTGTGCGACGAGAACACCATCGGCGTCGTCGGCATCCTCGGCTCCACCTTCGACGGCTCCTACGAACCGATCGCAGATCTCTGCGCGGCCCTCGACGCCCTTCAGGAGCGCACCGGACTGGACATCCCGGTGCATGTCGACGGCGCGTCCGGCGCGATGATCGCCCCCTTCCTCGACGAGGACCTGGTGTGGGACTTCCGGCTCGCGCGCGTGACGTCGATCAACACCTCGGGGCACAAGTACGGGCTGGTGTACCCGGGCGTCGGCTGGGCGCTGTGGCGCGACAAGGAGGCCCTGCCGGAGGAGCTGGTCTTCCGGGTGAACTACCTGGGCGGCGACATGCCGACCTTCGCCCTCAACTTCTCCCGGCCGGGCGCCCAGGTCGTCGCGCAGTACTACACGCTGCTGCGGCTGGGCCGCGCGGGCTTTCGGGCGGTGCAGCAGACCACGCGGGACGTGGCCCGGGGCATCGCCGACCGGGTGGAGGCGCTCGGTGACTTCCGGCTCCTCACCCGGGGCGACGAGCTGCCGGTGTTCGCCTTCACGACGGCCCCGGGCGTGGACTCGTACGACGTCTTCGACGTCTCACGGCGGCTGCGCGAGAGCGGCTGGCTGGTGCCCGCGTACACGTTCCCGCCGAACCGGGAGGACCTGTCCGTCCTGCGGGTCGTGTGCAGAAACGGCTTCTCGGAGGACCTCGCCGACATGTTCGTGGAGGACCTGTCCCGGCTGCTGCCGGAACTCCGCAGTCAGTCGGGACCGCGGACACGGGACAAGGGCGCGGCGACCGGGTTCCACCACTAGCCGCCGCGGACCTCACAGGCGTCAGTGGCTCATACGGGCGAACTTCCGGACCGCCAGGGGGAAGAAGACCGCCAGCAGGGCCAGGGGCCAGGCGGTGGCGGCGCCCATGTGGGCCGGGTCGGCGCCCAGGCCGCCGAACAGGTCGCGTACCGCGGTCGCCGTCCGGGACATCGGGTTCCACTCGACGGCGGTGCCCAGCCAGCCGGGCATGGAGGCGGGGGCGGCGAGGGCGTTGGAGAGGAAGCCGACCGGCCAGACCAGGATCTGCACGGCCTGCACCATCTCCGGTTTCCCGGCCACCAGCGCCAGATGGATGCCGATCCACAGCATCGCGAAGCGGAAGAGGAGGAGCAGACCCACCGCGGCCAGGAAGGCGCCCGGCCCGCCCTGGGGGCGCCAGCCGAGCGCGAGGCCGACGACGATCAGCACGGCCAGGCCCACGGCCGACTGGAGCATGTCGGCCGCCGAACGGCCCACCAGGACCGCGCCGTCGGCCATCGGCATGGCGCGGAACCGGTCGATGACGCCCTTGTTGAGATCCTGGGTGACGGCGAGCATCGTGCCCTCCAGGCCGAAGGCCATGGTGAGCGCGAGCATGCCGGGCATCAGGTAGTCGAGGTAGTCGCCGCTCACCCCGCGGCCGCCGCCGACCAGGTAGCCGAACATCAGCAGCAGCATCACGGGGAAGACGAGCCCGACGACAAGCCGGCCCGGCTGCCGTGCCCAGTGGGCGAGTTCACGCCGGGTCATGGTCCAGGAATCGGTCAGCGCGTACGTACTCACACGGTCTCCTTCGTACGGTCGTCCTGCCCGGTCAGGTGCAGGAACACCTCGTCCAGCGTGGGGCGGCGCAGCGCCACGTCCTCCGCCTCGACGCCGGCCTCCTCCAGGGCGCGGACGACGGCGGAGAGGGCGGCCATGCGGTCGGTGACCGGGGCGCTGAGCAGGCGGCGGTCGGGGTCGACGGTGACGTCCTCCTTGGGCAGGGGCAGCAGCGCGAGGGCCGCTCCCAGGTGGCCCGCGTCGCGCAGGACGACGTCGATGCGGTCGCCGCCCGTCAGTGCCTTCAGTTCGTCCGCCGTGCCGTCGGCGATCACGCGGCCCCGGTCGACGACGGAGATCCGGTCGGCGAGCTGGTCGGCCTCCTCGAGGTACTGGGTGGTGAGCACGACCGTCGTCCCGCCGCCGACCAGCGAGCGGACCGCGGACCACACCTCGGCGCGCCCGCGCGGGTCGAGGCCGGTGGTCGGCTCGTCCAGGAAGAGCACCTCCGGGTCGGTGCCGTGCCGGTTGCCGATGAGGGAGGCGGCCAGGTCCAGGCGGCGGCGCATGCCTCCGCTGTAGGCGCGGACCGGCTTGCGGCCGGTGGCGGTGAGGTCGAAGCGTTCCAGGAGTTCGTCGGCGCGCACGCGCGCGTGGCGGGCGCCCAGGTGGTGGAGGCGGCCGAACATCTCCAGGTTCTGGCGGCCGCCCAACTCCTCGTCGAGGGCGGCGTGCTGGCCGAGCAGTCCGATGCGCAGACGGACCTCCCTGGCCTGGCGCACGACGTCGTGGCCGGCCACCTCGACGCGTCCGGAGTCCGGCCGCAGCAGCGTGGACAGGATCCTGACCAGGGTCGTCTTGCCCGCGCCGTTCGGCCCGAGCACCCCGTGCACGGTGCCGCGGGCCACCGCGAGGTCGAGCCCGTCCAGTGCCTGGGTGTCGCCGTACCTCTTGCGTACGCCTTCGACGGTGATCGCCGTGTCGGCCATGAAAGTCCCCCAGCTCCTCATCTAGTCAAACTTGACTACCGATTCAAAGTAACGCCGCGGGTGAGACTCGTCAAACTTGATTAGCGGGTATCCCCGGGATGCCGCTCATCCGTGGCGTACGGGTTCTCCTCGCCCTCCGCGAGGACGCCGACGAACGGCTCGCCCTCCCCCGCGAAGGTGTACGCGCCACGCTCGATCCGCGCGATCAGGCCCCGCGTCCACGCGGCCTCGGCGTCGGCCGTGTGGATCCAGAGGTTCATGATCTCCCCGATGTGGCCCAGTTGCTCCGGCCCGTCCTCGGGGACGTAGTGCTCGGTGACGGCGGAGCGCCACTCCTCGATGCCGTGGATGCGCTCCTTGAGGAGCGACACGGCCTCCGCGCGCGGGAGATCGACCACGAAGCCGATGGCCGCCGACTTCACGTCCGTCTTCTGGTCGTAGGAGGTCAGCGCCTCGCGCAGCAGCCTGAAGTACTCCTCGGTGCCGGCCTCGGTGATCTCGTACTCGGTGCGCGGCGGACCGCCCGCGGTGGAGGGGGCCGTCTCGTGCTCGCGCAGCAGGCCCTGCTTCGCCATCTGCTTCAGGGCGTGGTAGATCGAGCCCGGCTTGGCGTTGGACCACTCGTGGGCGCCCCAGTACTCCAGGTCGCCGCGCACCTGGTAGCCGTGGGCCCGCCCGTGCTGACGCACGGCGCCCAGCACGAGAAGACGGATCGCTGACATGCGCCCAGGTTATGGCGTGGCGGACATGCGCCCGTCAGGTGCCCGGGCCCATGTCCGCCGTGATGCCGAAGCGCCGCCCCTCAGGGGGTCGGGCGGCTCAGAACGGGAATCCGCTGCGGCCGTGCTGGACCGAGATCCACTTCGTGGTGGTGAAGGCCTCCAGGGTCGTCTCGCCGTTGAGGCGGCCGACGCCGGAGTTCTTCTCACCGCCGAAGGGGACGATCGGCTCGTCGTGCACGGTGGCGTCGTTGACGTGGAACATGCCGGTGACGATCTGCTTGGCGAAGGCGACGCCCCGCTCGATGTCGGCGGTGTGGACGGCGCCGCTGAGGCCGTACGGCGTGTCGTTGGCGATGCGGACCGCCTCCTCCTCGCCGTCGAAGGTGTTGATGAAGACGACCGGGCCGAAGACCTCCTGCTGGAGCAGGGCGGAGTCGGCGGGCAGGCCGGCCAGCACGGAGGGCTCGACGAGGTTGTCCGTCGTCGTGCCGTGCAGCAGGGCGGTCGCGCCCTCGGCGATCGCCTGCTCGACGGCGCCGGTCACGGCCTCCGCCTGCTGGGAGTTGATCACCGGGCCGATGGCGGTCTGCGGGTCGCGCGGGTCGCCGGCCTTGAGGGTCTTCACCTTGGCGACGAACTTCTCGGTGAACTCGTCCGCGAGCGAGCGGTCGACCAGGACGCGGTTGGCGGCCATGCAGACCTGGCCCTGGTGGACGAAGCGGCTGAAGACGGCCGCGTCGACCGCGTAGTCGACATCGGCGTCGTCGAGGACGACGAAGGCGCTGTTGCCGCCGAGTTCGATGATGGACCGCTTGAAGTGCGAGGCGGCGACGGTGGCGACATGGCGGCCGACCTTGTCGGAACCGGTGAAGGAGATGACCCGCGGGATCGGGTGCTCCAGGAAGGCGTCGCCGATCTCGGCGATGTCGGTCACGACGACGTTCAGCAGACCCGGGGGCAGACCGGCGTCCTCGAAGAGCTTGGCGATCACGGTGCCGCCGGCGATCGGGGTGTTCTGGTGCGGCTTGAGCACCACACCGTTGCCGAGGGCCAGCGCGGGAGCCACGGACTTCAGCGACAGCAGGAAGGGCACGTTGAACGGGCTGATCACACCGACGACGCCGACCGGCTCCCGGTAGACGCGGTTCTCCTTGCCGTCGATCGGCGAGGGCAGGATGCGGCCCTCGGGACGCAGCGCCAGGTGGATCGACTCGCGCAGGAACTCCTTGGCGAGGTGCAGCTCGAAGGCGGCCTTGCCGAAGGTGCCGCCGGCCTCGGCGACGAGGACCTCACTGATCTCCGCCTCGCGCTCCTCGACCAGCCGCAGCACCTTCTCGAAGACCGAACGGCGGGCGTAGGCATTGGTCGCGGCCCACTGCTTCTGGGCGCGGGCGGCGGCACGGTAGGCGTCGTCGACCTCTTCGACGGTGGCTATGGTGATCGAGGCCAGCTTCTCGCCGTCGTAGGGGTTGAAGTCGATGATGTCCCAGGACCCGGTCCCAGGACGCCACTTACCGTCGATGTACTGCTGGGCCAGGTCAGTGAAGTAGGACGTCATGTGATCCCTCAATCCCCTGCTGCGATCGGCTTCGATCGATCGGCATCACGATCTGATCACACGTCATCGTACGGGGGTTTCAAGGGAGTTGGGGCCGATCCAGGAGCTCTAGGGGAATCCCTAGGACAGCTGGATCAGTCCGCGCAGGAGGTCCCGGCTCTCGTCCGGTCCGGGGCTGTCCTGCTGGAGCTCCTTCAGCGCCTGCTCGTACTGCGCGACGTCCTCACGCTTGTCGAGGTACAGGGCGCTGGTGAGCTGCTCCAGGTAGACGACGTCCTGGAGGTCGGACTCCGGGAAGCTCAGGATGGTGAAGGCGCCGGACTCACCGGAGTGCCCGCCGAAGCTGAACGGCATCACCTGAAGCCGCACGTTGGGGCGCTCGGAGATCTCGATCAGATGCTGGAGCTGTCCACGCATCACCTCGCGGTCGCCGTACGGCCGGCGCAGCGCCGCCTCGTCGAGGACGATGTGGAAGTCGGGGGCGCTCTCGGCGACGAGGTACTTCTGCCGCTCCAGACGCAGCGCCACGCGCCGGTCGATGTCGGCCGCGTTCGCACCCTTCATGCCCCGGCTGACGACCGCGTGGGCGTACGCCTCGGTCTGGAGCAGGCCGTGCACGAACTGGACCTCGTACGCCCGGATCAGCGCGGCGGCGCCCTCCAGGCCGACGTAGGTGGGGAACCAGTTGGGCAGGACGTCCGAGTAACTGTGCCACCAGCCCGCCACGTTGGCCTCACGAGCGAGTCCGACGAGCGCCTGGCGCTCGGTGTCGTCCGTGATGCCGTACAGCGTCAGCAGGTCCTCCACGTCCCGGGTCTTGAAGCTCACCCGGCCCAGTTCCATCCGGCTGATCTTCGACTCCGAGGCCCTGATCGAGTATCCCGCCGCCTCGCGCGTGATGCCGCGTGCCTCACGCAGTCGCCGTAGTTGCGAACCGAGCAGCATCCGCCGCACCACCGATCCGGGCTCTCCCGCGCTCACGTTCGCCAGCCTCCCCAACCGTCTTAGGGGCCGCAGTCTGCCACTAAAACACTTCGAGCAGTACTCGTCCGATTACAGAGATGGAAAGAAGACAAAGGATACGTACAGCGCGATGCGAGGGAACAGTGAGGGGAAAGCAAGGGAAGTGGCCCTGATGAGCGAGAAGTTGGCGGAAAAAATGGCCAAGAAGCGGTACGGGCAGGTCCATTTCGGTCACGTGCACGTGCATCTGCCCTTGCATCCGCAGTGCGCATCGGAAAGCATGGTCTCGCGCCACCGCTGCATCGCAACGACCGCGAATCCCGGGAGTGCCTCGCATGGGGACGAATGGATCGACCATGCTCGAGCCGTTACGGCAGGGCCTTCCGCCGCTTGATCCCGCGGCCGTGTCCAACGCCGCCTCATGTGCGCTGCCCGCCCGCTTCGAAGCGGTGCGCGAGGCCCGGCAGTTCACCAAGAGAACCCTCGGCCAGTGGGACGTCGGCGACCGTTTCGACGATGTCTGTCTGGTCGTCTCGGAGTTGGTGACCAACGCCCTGAGGCACGGACTGTCCTCCGACGACGTCCCGCACGTACCGGACCGGCAGCATCCGCCCGTGCGGTTGCACCTGATGCGGTGGACCGAGCGGCTCGTGTGCGCGGTGCGCGACCCCAGCCGCGAGAGTCCGCTGCCCCGCGAGAGCGACGACTTCTCGGCGGAGTCGGGCCGCGGCCTGTTCCTCGTCGACTCCTTCGCCGACAGTTGGGGCTGGCACCCGCTCTCCGGCAGCCTGGGCGGCAAGGTCGTCTGGGCGCTCTTCCGGCTGCACACGCCTGCCGAATGACGAACCGCGGCGCACTCTGACGCCGCGGTTCTACGCGCGTTGCCCACCGTTTTCACGCGACAAATCCGAAATCCCGGTGCGCGCGGAAGAAAGGCGGAGGAGAGGCCGAGAAGAGGGTGAGGAGACGGTGAGGACGTCGAGGGACGTCAGCTCGCGATCAGGTGGTCGAACTCGCCGTCCTTGATGCCGAGCAGCATCGCCTCGATCTCCGCGCGGGTGTAGACGAGTGCGGGACCGTCGGGAAAACGCGAGTTGCGCACGGCCACGTCACCGCCCGGCAGCCGGGCGAACTCGACGCAGGAACCCTGCGAGTTGCTGTGCCGGCTCTTCTGCCAGGCAACCCCGTACAGCTGTGTGGCCGTCATGCCGTTGTACACGTCGTGCCCCCCGTCAACGTGGTGGTCCACAGGTCGCTCCCTGGTGGTGCACTGGCTCGTGTGGCCATTGGTGCCGTGGTCAACTGTCCCGGATCATAACCCCGTTCATGTGCAGCCGCATGAGCAGATGCACGTGCACGCGGGGTGCTTGCCTGGTTACAGCTTTGACGCCCGCTTTACCCGACGTTCCGCCCCGCACGTCCGGGTCGGCGGTCGCCGTCAGGTCCACGTGAAAGTCGTCCGGATCGAACCACTCGTGCACTAGGAAGAGACGCGTGGCACGGCCGTCCTGTTCCGTCGACACGGCAACGGATCGGGCGGCGGGGGCCGGCGTCCGGCTGCGGGGCCGTCCCGAAGGGAGCGGTTCCGGCGGATGCCCGTCATCCGCTCGGCACGGTAGGCCGCCCCTCCGGATGTGACTCCGCCCGGTGTGCGCCAGTGCCGCGGGGCGGCGGGCGGGTGAGGCGGCCGGGCCCACCTCGGGCATCCCGTCCGCCACCGAAACCCCCCGACACCTGTCCGTCCGAGAACACCGCGACCGGTTCCGTCGCCCCCGGCCGGAACCGGAGCACCCAGGGCGACAACGATCGACGGCGACAAGCCCCCACCCCCGCGCAGGACGGCGAAGTCGGTCGCGAGGGCGGGGCGTAAACGGCCCGACGCCGTAGCGACGACTCGGCTAACTGTCCGGCCGACGGCCGCTTCAAATGGCCAGGGCGAGTAGACGGCGTAGGTGAATTCGCTCGTACGGGTGATGAGCTGCCAGTACGGAAGTGACGGGGCCAGGAGTACGGATGGGGCTACTCCCGGGCGGGGCTTGAGTGGACGAGGAGGACGTGTACAGGACAGATGCGGAAGGGGGTGGTGGCGGTCGGGCGTGGGTGGTGGCGGTCGGGCGTGGGCGGTGGCGGTGGCGGTGGGGCGTGGGCGGTGGCGGTGGGCGGTGGCGGTGGGCGGTGGCGGTGGGCGGTGGCGGCGGTGTGTGCGGCGGGCCTGCCCGGGGGCCGGGCGGCCGTGGCGTGCCCCGCAGGGCCTTGCCCGGGGGCGGCGATCCGGCGGGGGGGGCGGCGGTCTCTGTCCGGGGCTGGAGGGGGAGGCGCGGCGAGGGGTGGGTGCTACCCGGGGCCGGGGCGAGCGACGGGTCCCGCCCGGGGGCTGGGCCCTGCCCGGGGTGGGGCCCCGGGCAGGGGCGTCATGTGCAGCGGCTCCTGTCCAGGGTCGGGTGGAGCCGGGGTGAGCGACAGGTCCCGCCCGGCGGCTGGGCCCTGCCCGGGGTGGGGCCCCGGGCAGGGGCGTCATGTGCAGCGACTCCTGTCCAGGGTCGGGTGGAGCCGGGGCGAGCGACAGGTCCCGCCCGGGGGCTGGGCCCTGCCCGGTGTGGGGCCCCGGGCAGGGGCGTCATGTGCAGCGGCTCCTGTCCAGGGTCGGGTGGAGCCGGGGTGAGCGACGGGTCCCGCCCGGCGGCTGGGCTCCCGCCCGGGGTGGGGCCCCGGGGCGGGGTGAGCCTCCGAGCAGGCTGGCCTCCAGGCCGGGGCCCGGGCAGGGTGGGCCGCCGGGCAGGGTGGGTCAGTGGGCAGGCGGGCCCCCGGCAGGGTGGGTCAGTGGGCAGTGTGGCCCCCAGCGCAGGGTGGGTCAGTGGGCAGGCGGGCCCCCGGCAGGGTGGGTCAGTGGGCGGGGTGCGCTCGCGGGCGGGGTGGGGGTGTGTGGGAGTAGGGCCATTTGTCGGGCGTTTTTGATCGCTCGGGACAGCTGGCGTTGTTGTTGGGCGGAGATGCGGGTGACTCGGCGGCTGCGGATCTTGCCTCGGTCGGAGAGGAACTTCCGCAGGAGGTCGGTGTCCTTGTAGTCGATGTACGTGATCTTGGCCTGGTCGAGCGGGTTGGGGCGGGACCTGGCGGGCCGGTGCTCGGTCTTGCGGGGCATGGGTCAGACCTCCAGGAGGGTGTCGAAGGCCGGGGGCAACCGCTTCCAGGCGGCCCGGCCGGCGGCGTACTCGGCGTCGGTGAGCAGGCAGGACTCCAGGAGGCGCGCCAGACCGTCACGGTCCAGGCCGGGGGACGTGAAGACCAGGTGCTGGCAGCAGTCGCCGTGCTCGGGGTGCCAGTCCAGCGCGGCGGCGGCACGGCGCACCGGCGGCACCATGTCCCAGGCCGCGTCGGGCAGGGACGCCAGCCACGGACCGGCCGACTCCACGCACAGCGCTCCGCCGGCCGCGTCCCAGTGGAGCAGCACGTCGGGCTTGTCGGCGAGCCAGAACCGGCCCCGGCTGCGGGCGGCCGCGCAGGTCAGGTCCTCCAGCGCCGCGTACAGCCGCTCCGGGTGGAACGGCCGGCGCCGGTGCCAGACGAAGGTGCTCACCCCGTGCGCGTCGGCCTCGGCGGGCAGCAGCGCGCAGGCCGGGTGCTGGGCGGCGGCGGCCGACTCGACGTCGAAGCCGGCCAGCACCGCCCGGGCGAGAGCCGACCGCGCGTCCGCACGGTCGGCGGGCCCGATCCGGACCTGGCGGGCCGTCGGGTGCAGTTGCGCCAGCAGCTCGCGGTCCTCGTCGTCGGCCTCGCCGGAGTCGACGACGGCCAGCACGGGCGCGTACTCCAGCTGGCGCGCGAAGGTGTCGGCGACCGTGCGCCGGTCGGTGGCGGCCGCGGCGAGACCGCACTCGGCGAGGTCGTCGCCGTTGCCGAGGCAGGGCAGGAGCAGCGCCGGGTCGACGGCGGTGACGACGCCGGTGACCGTGAGACCGCCGGCCACGACCACCTCGGCCATGGCCTTGGGCTCGACGGAGTCCCACAGCTCGACGACCGCGAGACGCGTGGTGCCGTCGTCGGCGAGGCGGCGCAGCTCGGGGACGAGATCCTCGCGCAGGGCGCAGCAGGCGCAGTCGTTGACCAGGGGCGCCTCACCGGCGGAGAGGATGCCGGTGGCGTCGCTGACGGTCCGTACGACCGTGCCCGCCACGGCCGTCGCGAGGTCGTGGTGGAGGACGACGCTGCCCGGGACGTCGGCGAGCAGTCGCGCGACCGTCGTCCGGCGGGCGTCGGCGTGCAGCCCGCCGACGATCACGACCGACAGGCTCACGCCCCGCCCCGCTTCCCGTAGCGGAGCTCGAAGCGCTCGACCCGGCCGGCCGTGTCCAGGACGCGGGCGGTGCCGGTGTAGAAGGGGTGGCTGACGTAGGAGATCTCGACGTCGACGACGGGGTAGGTGTTGCCGTCCTCCCACTCGACGGTCTTCTCGCCCGTCGTGGCGGTCAGCGTCGAGCGGGTGAGGAAGGCGTGGTTCGCGGCGCGGTCACGGAAGACGACAGGACCGTAGGCCGGGTGGATTCCCTTGCGCATGGCGGTGGTTCAGCGCTCCTCTCGGAAGTCGACGTGACGGCCGACGACGGGGTCGTACTTGCGCAGGGTCATGCGGTCCGGGTCACTGCGGCGGTTCTTGCGGGTCACGTAGGTGTAGCCCGTTCCCGCCGTGGACCGGAGCTTGATGACCGGGCGGAGTTCGTTGCGTGCCATGCTGCTATCTTACTGAAAATGAATTCCATTAGCACTACCGCCCCCGACATCGACCGAGGAGAGGTACGTCACCCGTGTCCGCGCACTGCATGCTGACCGGCGCCCAGCCGGGCTTCGGCAACCGCATCTCCCACTCCCACCGGCGCACTTCACGCCGCTTCGACCCGAACATCCAGTCCAGGCGCTACTGGCTGCCGAGCGAGAACCGCCACGTACGGCTGCGACTGAGCACGAAGGGCATCAAGACCGTCGACACGATCGGCGTCGAGGCGGCCGTGGCACGCATCCGCGCGCGGGGGGTGCGGATCTGATGGCGAAGAAGAGCAAGATCGCGAAGAACGACAAGCGGCAGGAGACCGTCGCGCGGTACGCGGCGCGGCGGGCCGAGCTGAAGGAGATCATCCGACGACCGGCGTCCACGGAGGCCGAACGGGCGGCGGCACAGCGGGAGTTGCATGCACAGCCGCGGGACGCGAGCGCGACCCGCGTACGCAACCGGGACCAGGTGGACGGGCGCCCGCGCGGGTACTTCCGGACATTCGGGCTGTCCCGGGTGAGTCTGCGGGAGCAGGCCCACGCCGGGCATCTGCCCGGGGTCCGGAAGTCGTCCTGGTAGGTCACAGGCCACCCCCAGTGTTCTGCCGGGGCTTGCTGGTAGCTTGCTGCGGTCCCCTACCGGTCCGTACGGCCTCATGGTCCGTGCGGTCGACCGGGCCGGCCGGCTACAGCTTGGGAGCTTGCAGTGACTTCGGCGATCTTCTCGCGGGGTGCGTCCCGTCGGCCGGTGCGGGCCACGGCCGTTGCCGTGGCCGCCACGCTGGCGGGTGTACTCGCGCTGACGGGGTGCAGTGACGACGGAGGGTCCGACGACGGCTCCTCGGCGACGCCCACGACGGCGACCGGCGGCACGAGCGGTGCGACGGGCTCCGCGTCCGCCTCGACCTCCGTCTCCGCCTCCGGCGAGCTGGAGGGCAGTTGGCTCGCCACGACGGACGGCAAGGCCGTCGCCCTGATCATCACGGGGAAGCAGGCCGCCCTCTTCGTGACCGGCGGGACCGTGTGCAGCGGGACCGCCGGCGAGGAGGCGGGCATGCAGATGATCCACCTCAAGTGCACCAGCGGGACGGACGACCGGACGACCGGCATGGTCGACTCCGCCGACGCGAAGTCCCTGAAGGTCACCTGGTCGGGTGCGGTCGGCAAGGAGACGTTCGCCAAGGCGGAGAGCGGCCAGTGGCCGTCGGGACTGCCGACGCCCGGCCTCGGCTAGCCCGAAAGGCCTCTCGGGAGGCCCGGAACGGCTCGGACGGCCCCGAGCAGCTCGGACAGGCCCGGAGCGGCTCGGACGGCCCGGATGGCGAAGCGGTCACGAGAGCGGGGGCGCGCGACACACGTACGCGCGCGTGCGTGATGATCCTTCGAGCACCGTCACGACACCCTAGGGATCACTCATGCGCGCCGTTCCCATCACCGTCACCGCTCTCGCCGCGGCCCTGCTCCTCACCGCCTGCGGCGGCGGGGACGACAGCGGCTCCGGCACCGACGAGAGCAAGGCCTCCGGGTCGACCGGCTCCACCGGCAGTGCCTGCGACCTCGGCCAGGAGGTCGGCCCCGTCAACGCCGCTCCCGCCGCCGGTGACAGCGGCAACGTCACCGTCACGCTCACCAACAAGGGCGCCGAGTGCACCCTGAACGGCTTCCCCACCGTCGAACTCACCGCCGACGGCGGCTCCGCGACCGTGCCGAAGGACGAGGCCGCCGAGGCGCAGGCGCTGACCCTCCCGGCGCAGGGCACCGCCACCTTCACGATCACCTACGTGCGCGGCGAGGACGGCGGCGACAAGAGCCTCGCCGTCAAGACGGTGAAGTCCGGCCTGCCGGGCGGCTCGGCCGACCTGAGCTTCCCCTGGTCGTACGGCGATGTCGCCCTCAAGAGCGAGAAGGTGCCGGACGCGACGGTGAGCGCCTTCCAGCAGGCGGGCGACTGATCCACCGGGCACCGGCCCCCACCGGGGGTGTCACGGCAGCCGCGGGTGTCACGGCAGCCCTGGCTGTCACGGCAGCCGGGGCCGGGATCGCATCCGGGCCCGGTCCGCCGCTTCGGCGCCCTCGGTCCAGCCCGCCTCGTCGGTGACTCCGCGCAGGCGGGTGGAGACGGTCTCCGGGAACATCCGGTCCGTCGCGGCGGTGACCGCGACCACGCGGGAGGCGAGCACCGGCAGCAGCTCCTCGGTCACCTGGGTCTCGGCGGCGGCGGTGACCTCGCCCAGACGGGTGCCGATGCGGTGGGCATAGGCGGCGAGGAAGGACTGCCGGAAGGTCTTGGTCCGCCTGCGGCCGCCGGCCCGCTGGGCCGCCTCCGCCTTCGCCATCGCGGACTGCGCCTGCACCAGCAGCGAGGTGTAGAGCAGCTCCACCGCCTCCAGATCGGCCTCGAAGCCGACGACCGTGGAGAAGGCGAAGGGTTCGTTCCACACCGCCCGGCAGTGGTTCGCGTCGGCGACCGCGTCCAGCAGCACCGCCTTCGCCTGCTCGTACGGCGGCTCGACGCCGATCCGGCAGGCGCCCGGCGCGTCCGGGGCCGGCGCCTGGGCGTCGAGCAGCGCCTCGTCGACGCTGTGCCGGGCCATCAGCTCCTGCGCCTTCGCCGTGAGCGCCTCCGCCTCCTGCGGAAACCCGGTCGCCTCGGCCTTGGCGAGCAGCGCGCGGATGCGGGTGAGCATGCGGGAGTGCGAGCCCGGGCGGGCCTGCCGGTGCGGTTCGGGTTCCTGGAGGGGTTCGAGGGTGGGCAGGCGCAGCAGCAGGCGGTAGAGCTCCAGGACCGTGGTGGCGTGCGAGAAACGGTCGGTGGCGGGCGCGGGCGGGGTGTCGGCGGACAGCTCCGCCAGCTGGGCCGCCCAGCGCCGCCCGCGCGGCCGGTCGTCACGCGCCTGCGTGCGGATCAGCTCCGTCACCAGGGCCACGTGGACGTCGTCCAGCTCGCGCCGTACGAGTCGTACGAGGTCGGCGGGCTGCCAGCCCCGCCGCCAGGCCGTCGCCACGAACTCCGCGCCCCGCCGGACCAGTTCGGCGTCCGCCGAGCGGTCGGCGGCGAGGAGCGAGGCGCCGGTGTCGAGGGTGGCGTCGGCGGTGTCGTAGAGCGCGGCCCGGAAGGCGCGTTCGACGGTGCCGGACGAGTCGCCGGACGAGTCGCCGGACGGGCTGTCGGACGGATCGTCGCTCGGGCTGCTGTGGTCGGTGCTGCTCACCGGTCGATCGTGTCACGGGGCGCGGCGCCGAAGCCCACGGGAGTGACAACCTCGGGTTGACACCCCCCTACTGTCAACCTACGGTTGACACATGACGTCTCCACGACCTGCCACCACCTCGTCCGTCCGTCTCGACGACCTCATCGACGCCATCAAGAAGGGCCACAGCGAGCCGCTCGACCAGCTCCAGGACGCCGTCATCGCCGCCGACCACCTGGGCGACGTGGCGGACCATCTCATCGGCCACTTCGTCGACCAGGCCCGCCGCTCGGGTGCCTCCTGGACCGACATCGGCCGGAGCATGGGCGTCACCCGGCAGGCCGCCCAGAAGCGGTTCGTGCCGAAGGAGTCGGCCGACCTCGACGCGAGCCAGGGCTTCACCCGCTACACCCCCCGCGCGCGGAACGCGGTCATGGCCGCACACAACGCGTCCAAGACCGCCGGCAACGCCGAGGGGCTGCCCGCGCACCTCGTCCTCGGCCTGCTCGCCGAGCCGGAGGCCCTCGCCGCGAAGGCGATCGGCGAACAGGGCGTCTCCCTGGACGCGGTCCGCGAGGCCGCGACCGCCGCGCTCCCGCCCGCCGTGGAAGAAGCGCCCGAGCTGGTCCCCTACGGCCCGGACGCCAAGAAGGTCCTGGAGCTCACCTTCCGCGAGGCGCTCCGTCTCGGCCACAACTACATCGGCACCGAGCACATCCTGCTGGCGCTGCTGGAGTTCGAGAACGGCGAGGGCGTCCTCAGCGGCCTCGGCATCGACAAGACCGGCACCGAACGGTACGTCGCGAAGGTCCTGGCCGCGATCTCGGTGAAGCAGGAACAGGAGCAGGAACAGGAGTAAGCGGGAGTAGGGGCAAGGGCAGGGGCAGGGGCAGGAGTAGCTTTCAGGGCCGTTGTCAGACCCCCCTGCCACACTCGCAGCATGGCCGACCGGTGGGCACTCGCTCCGGCCGAGGACGGTGGCGTGGAACTCGCCCCCCTCGGTCCCGGCGGGCTGCCCACCGGCCCGGTAGTGCGGGAGGCGGACCTGGCGCGAGCCGTGCGCGAGCGGCCCGACGTCACCCGGTGGGTCTGGCGTTCCACGGCCGAGGTGTATCCGCGCCTGCTCGCCACGGGGGTACGAGTAGAGCGGTGCTACGACGTCGAGGACGCCGAGACCCTCCTCCTGGGTCACGAGGGGCGCTCCGGCGAGCCCCGCTCGGCGGCCGCCGCGCTGGCCCGGCTGCGCGGCGGCCCCGTACCGCCGGACCCGCCGCAGCGCTCCGCCGCGCCCGGCGCGCAGTCCTCGCTGTTCGAGGCGCAGGACACCGCCGTCCGGCTGCCGCTCGAAGACCTCCTCGCCGTCTACGCCGAGCAGCAGCGGCGGCACGAGCTGGCCGAACACCCGGCGCGGATGCGGCTGCTGACGGCGGCGGAGTCGGCGGGGATGCTGGTGGCCGCCGAGATGAACAGGTCCGGGCTGCCGTGGAGCGCGGAGGTGCACCGCGCGGTCCTGCACGACCTGCTCGGCGAGCGGTACGCGGGCGGGGGCGAGCCCCGGCGGCTGGCCGAACTGGCCGACGAGGTGTCGGCCGCCTTCGGGCGCCGGGTCCGCCCCGACCTGCCCGCCGACGTGGTCAAGGCCTTCGGGCAGGCCGGCATCCGGATCAAGTCGACCCGGCGCTGGGAGATCGAGTCCCTCGACCACCCGGCCGTGAAGCCGCTGATCGAGTACAAGAAGCTGTACCGCATCTGGGTGGCTCATGGGTGGTCCTGGCTCCAGGACTGGGTGCGGGACGGGCGGTTCCGGCCGGAGTTCCTCGCGCACGGCACGGTCACCGGGCGCTGGGTGACCAACGGCGGGGGCGCCCTCCAGATCCCCAAGGTCATCCGGCGGGCCGTGGTCGCCGACCCGGGCTGGCGGCTCGTCGTCGCCGACGCCGACCAGATGGAGCCGCGCGTGCTGGCGGCGATCTCCCGCGATCCCGGGCTGATGGAGGTTGCCGGCCGGGAGACCGACCTCTACCAGTCCGTGTCCGACCGCGCCTTCTCCGGCGACCGCGCCCAGGCGAAACTCGCCGTCCTCGGCGCGGTCTACGGCCAGACCTCCGGGGACGGTCTGAAGAACCTCGCCGCACTCCGCCGCCGCTTCCCGCGCGCGGTGGCGTACGTCGACGAGGCGGCCCGGGCCGGCGAGGAGGGGCGGCTCGTGCGGACCTGGCTCGGCCGGACCTGCCCTCCGGCGACCGGCGCGGGGGACGATGCTACGGAGGAGGCCGGCATCCCCGTCGACTCCGCCGGCCTCGGCGGTGTCGGCGGTCCTGGCAGTCCTGGCAGTCCTGGCGGAGACGACGAAACCTCTGCCGACCGGCAGTGGGTGCCGGGGTACGCCTCGACCAACGCACGCGCGCGTGGCCGGTTCGCCCGCAACTTCGTCGTCCAGGGCAGCGCCGCCGACTGGGCGCTGCTGCTGCTCGCCGCGCTCCGGCAGGCCTGTACGGGGATGGCGGCCGAGCTGGTCTTCTTCCAGCACGACGAGGTGATCGTGCACTGTCCGGAGGAAGAGGCCGATACGGTCGTCGCCGCGATCCGGGAGGCGGCCGGCCTGGCCGGGCGGCTGACGTTCGGGGAGACACCGGTGCGGTTTCCGTTCACCACGGCGGTGGTGGAGTGCTACGCCGACGCGAAGTGACCGGGCTTGGTCGGGTGGCTGGGTGGTGGTCGGGCGGCCAGTGACCGGGCTTGGCATTCGCCCCGTCAGCCTTCGACCCTTCGGCCTTCGGTATTCGCTCCGTCAGCTTTCGTCCCGTCGGCCTTCGCGAGTTCGCGGGCGTAGTCCCGTACCAGGTCGTGTGGGGTGTAGTGGCCATATGCGTGCTCTTCGAGGAGCGCCACGTCGACCAGTCGGTTCAGGGCTGCCTCGGCGCGGGGTTCGTCGGTGCCGGTGAGGCGGGCCAGGAGGGGGGCGCCGTACGTGGGCAGGTCCAGCGCGCCGATGCGGCGCAGGGCGAGGGCCGCGTCCCGGTCGGCCTGGCGTCCGGAGGCGGCGAGCGCGTCGTGGGCGACGGCGAGAGATCGACGGACGCTGAGATCGTCGTACTCCAGGTGGGACAACCTGCTCTCGGTATCTGCCAGTTGACCGGCCAGCCCGTCCGGGGTGAGGGCGCTGCGTGCGGCGAGTCGGGCGGCGACGACACGCAGCGCGAGCGGGAGGCGGCCGGTGAGGTCGACGAGGGGATGGGCCGCGTCCAGACCAGCACGCCCCTCGCCCGGGCCGGAGGCCGCGCGCAGCAGGGCCGCGCTGTCTTCGCCGGACAGCGGTCCGAGCGGGAAGCGGTGGGCGCCGTCGAGCGTGGTCAGCGGCGAGCGGCTGGTGACGATCACCGCGCAGCCGTGGCCGGCCGGCAGCAGCGGGCGGACCTGGGAGGCGGTCGCGACGTCGTCCAGCACGACGAGCGTGCGCGTCGGTGCGAGCAGGGTCCTCAGCAACGCGGATGCGGCGTCCGGGTGTTCGGGGATGTGCCGGGGTTCGGTACCGAGGTCGCGCAGCAGGGCGGTGAGCGCCTGGGGTGCGGTGAGGGGGGTCATGCCGGGGGTGGCGCCATGCAGGTGAAGGTAGAGCTGCCCACTGGAGAAACGTTCCTTCAAAGCGTGGGCGACGTGCAGCGCGAGCGCGCTCTTGCCTACGCCGGCCATACCGCTGAGGACGACGATCCGGCTGCCGCCGGCCAGGGTGCGGTGGAGGTGGCGCAGGGTTTCGACACGGCCGGTGAAGTGGGCGGGCGGCGGAGGAAGTTGCGCCGGTCTAGCGCGCGGGCGGGCGAGACCGGGCTCGGACTCGAACGCGGGCACAGGCTCGGGCTCGGGCTCGGCCTCGGGCTCGGGCTCGGCGGCCGGGGTGGGAGGTGAGGTCGGGGTCGAAGCCGGAGCCGGATCCGGAGCCGGATCCGGGGTCGAAGCCGGAGCCGGAGTCGGAGCCGGAGCCGGATCCGGGGTCGAAGCCGGAGCCGAAGCCGAAGTGGGAGCCGGAGCCGAAGCCGGAGTCGGAGCCGGGACCGAAGCCGGAGTCGGAGCCGGAGTCGGAGCCGGAGTCGGAGCCGGGACCGAAGCCGAAGCCGACGCCGGAGTCGGAAGCGAAGCCGAAGCCGAAGCCGAAGTCGGAAGCGAAGCCGGAGCCGAAGCCGGAGTCGGGACCGAAGCCGGAGTCGGAACCGAAGCCGGAGCCGAAGCCGAAGTCGGAAGCGAAGCCGGAGTCGGAACCGAAGCCGGAGCCGCAGCCGGAAGCGAAGCCGGAGCCGGAACCGAAGCCGGAACCGAAGCCGGAACCGAAGCCGGAGCCGCAGCCGAAGCCGGGACCGCAGCCAGAGTCGGAACCGAAGCCGGAGCCGAAGCCGAAGTCGGAACCGCAGCCGAAGTCGGAACCGAAGCCGGAGTCGGAGTCGGAACCGAAGCCGGAGTCGGGGGATCTTCGGTCGTCGGGGCCAGTACCTCCACATGGGCGTCGCGTATCGCCGGGCCCGGTTCGATGCCGAGTTCCTCGACGAGGCGGGCACGCAGGTCTCGATGGACGGCGAGGGCCTCGGCCTGGCGGCCGGTGCGGTGCAGGGCGAGCATCAGCTGGCGGTGGTAGGCCTCGCGCAGCGGATGTTCGGCGGCCAGGGCCGTCAGCTCCGGGACGAGCCACTCGAACCGCGTTGCCCCGAGGGCGAGTTCGGCGTCGTAGTGCCACTCCAGCAGGAGCAGCCGGGCCTCCCGCAGGCGTCGCACGAAGGCGTAGCCGCCCAGGTCGGCCGGGAGTCCGCTCAGCGGGGCGCCCCGCCACAGGGCGAGTGCCGCCGCGCACTCGCGCGCGACGCGTTCCCAGTTCCGGGCGGCGTGCGCGCCGCGTGCCACGGCGACGTGCCGCTCGAACACGTGGACGTCGAGCTCGCCGTGTTCGACCCGGAGCCGGTAGCCGGGCGGCACCGCGCGCAGCCGCTCGGGGTCGTCGAGCAGCCGACGCAGCCGGGTGACGTGATTGTGCAGCGAGGCCTGCGCGGACGCCGGCGGCGCGCCGCCCCACAGCGCCTCCTTGAGCGACTCGACAGGGACGATGCTGCCCGCGTCGAGGAGCAGGGATGCCAGCAGGGCCCGTACCTTCGGGCTGCGGACGGTGTCGTAGGGAGGGACGCCTGCCTCGCACTCGGCGTCCGGCGCGTCGGCCGTGTACAGGACCGGTGGGCCCAGCAGTCCGAACCGCAGCCCGTACCGCCGCATCACGCCGCCCATCGCCTTTCCACGCCCGGTCCGTACCGAGGGTCTGTACCTGAGTTGCCTTGCCGAGTTGCCCTGCCGAGTCGCATTGCCGAGTCGCATTGCCGAATCGCTCGGCCGAATCGCTCGGCCGAATCGCTCGGCCGAATCGCTCGGCCCGAGTCGCTCGGCCGAATCGCTCGGCCGAATCGCTCGGCCCGAGTCGCTCGGCCCGAGTCGCTCGGCCCGAGTCGCTCGCGCTCGGGGCGCTCGCGCTCGGGGCGCGTGCCCAGCCGCATGACGAGAACACCAAGTGACCAGCGACGACGCGGAGAACCGTTGGCCACATGTTAGCGATTCGTTGGCGCGATCTGATGTGATCACATCATCGGACCGGCCCGACGGTGCGCGCGTATCGACGCGCAACTCGGGGGAGTGTCGCCGCCGCGGCCGGATCCGGGGGCGCGCGGGGCCTCGGTCGGCGGAGGTGACCGACCGGGCCCTGCGCCCCGTTCCGCGCCGGTCCGGTGCTGGTCCCGACGGCCCCTCAGATGACCGGCGGCCTGCCCAGCCGGGTCAGCCGCCACACCGTCCGCCACTTCATGGGCCGCCGGTGTCCGGCCGGCTTGCGCACACCCTCCGCGAACCCGCCGAACCAGGCCTTGAGACCGCCGAGCGAGCGGGTCCGCAGGAGGGTGACCGCGATCCACACGCCCAGGTGGACGGGGATGAGGAGCAGCGGAAGGTTGCGCCGGACCAGCCAGACCCGGTTCCGGGCCGTGACGCGGTGATATATCGCGTGCCGGGCGGGCGAGGTCTTGGGGTGCTGGAGCAGCAGTTCGGGCGCGTAGAGGATCTTCCAGCCGGCGTCGGTGGCCCGCCAGGCCAGGTCGGTCTCCTCGTGCGCGAAGAAGAACTCGGCGGGCCAGTCGCCGGTCTCCGCGAGCATGGCCATGCTCAGGGCGTGGCCGCCGCCGAGGAAGCCGGTGACGTACCCGCCCTGCATCGGGTCCGATGCGCCGACGCGCGGCACATGCCGACGCTGGGTCTCGCCGTGCTCGTCGGCGATGCGGAAGCCGACGATGCCGAGGCGCGGGTCGGCGGCGTACAGGTCGCGTACGCGGCTCAGCACGTCGGCGTCGACGAGCAGCCCGTCGTCGTCCAGTTCGACCACGACGTCCACGTCGCCGTACTCCCTCAGGCGGGCGAGGGCGACGTTGCGGCCGCCGGGGCAGCCGAGGTTCTCGCCGACGTCGATCGTGGTGACCTCGCCGGGCAGGAAGAGGCGGTCGGCGAAGTCGGGGAGTTCACAGCCGTTGCCGACGATCACGATGCGGGCGGGCGCCAGGTCCTGCTTGGCCACCGACTCCAGCAGCGCGTCGACCTCGGCGGGCCGGTTGCCCATGGTCACCACGGCCACGGCGATCCTCGGCTCCGCCACGTCCCCGATGTCCCCCACGTCCACCACGTCCCTCACTCCGTCCGGCCCTCGACGCGACCGCGTCCCGTCCACGCGCGGGCCCGTCGTTCACCTAGATGTTGCCTCAGGTGCGGACGTTGCTCCGCCGCCGCCTCTTTTTGTCTCCCTTTTATGCCGGTTCTGCCTAAGCCGGTTCCGCCGATCCGGCCTCGGCCGCACCGGTTCTGGATACATCGGCTCTGGCTGCGGCGGTCCTGGACAGTCGGTTCCGGGTACGTCGGCTCTGCATACGTCAGCTCTGGATACGTCAGCTCTGGATACGTCGGTTCAACCGCGCCGGTTTTCCCTACGTCGGACGAACTTGAGCCCCGACCAGTCCTCCCCCAGCGCGGCGACCTTCACATCCACCACGCCGAGGGGCAGGAAGAGGTCACGGAGGGCGTTCTCGGTGATGTCGCTGGCATGTCCGGCCGCCTTGCGGGGCCAGGCGACCCAGAGCATCGCGTCGTCGGCGAGGTCGCGGACGAGGGCCGGGGTCTCGACGGCGAGGTCGGCGTGGGCGCGGTAGAAGGCCACGGTGATGTCGGCGTCGCGGGGGCCGCCCGGGGCGAGGTCGACGCCGTCGGGGAGGCCGGGTACGTCCCACCCGGCCGGGGCGTGTCGCAGTCGTACCCGGTGGCCGGGCTTGACGCCGAGCTTTTTGGCGAGGGGGGTGCCGGAGTAGCCGCCGGTCGCGGCCGAGTCGCTCACGGTCTCACCGTAGCCTCGGACCCGAACTGCCCCCGGTCGGAATCACCTCACCTGGAGGAAAAGCCGTGCCCTTCCGCTGTGCCGTACTCGACGACTTCCAGAACGTCGCGACGACTCTCGCCGACTGGTCGGCACCTGCGTCGGGCGAGGAGGTGGAGGCCGTCTCCTTCACCGAGCACTTCGGCGACGAGGACGAACTCGCCGCGGCGCTCGCCGACTTCGACTGTGTGGTCACCCTGCGGGAGCGCGTCCCCTTCCCGGCGTCACTGCTGGACCGTCTCCCCCGGCTGCGCCTGCTGATCGCCTCCGGCATGCGCAACTCGGTGATCGACTACGCGGCGGCGAAGGCGAACGGCGTGACGGTGTGCGGTACGGAGAGCTCCTCGACTCCGCCGGTGGAGCTGACGTGGGCGTTGCTGCTGGGCCTCGCGCGCGGGCTGGTTCAGGAGAGCACCGCCGTGCGGGAGGGCGGGCCGTGGCAGTCCACGGTCGGCGCGGACCTGCACGGGCGGCGGCTCGGGCTGCTGGGCCTGGGGAAGATCGGCGCGTTGGTCGCCCGGGTGGGCCTCGCCTTCGGCATGGAGGTGAGCGCGTGGAGCCAGAACCTGACGGCGGGGCGGGCGGCGGAGGTGGGCGTGCGGTTGGCTGCCTCGAAGGAGGAACTTCTCTCCGAGAGCGACTTCGTGTCGATCCACCTCGCCCTGAGCGACCGCACCCGGGGGCTGCTCGGCCCCGCCGAACTGGCCCTTCTCAAGCCGACGGCGTACCTGGTGAACACCTCGCGGGCGGCGATCGTCGACCAGGACGCGTTGCTCGCGGCGCTGCGTGAGGGCCGTATCGCGGGGGCGGGCGTGGACGTCTTCGACGTCGAACCCCTCCCCGCCGACCACCCGATGCGAACGGCTCCCCGCCTGCTGGCGACCCCGCACCTGGGATACGTGTCCCGCGCGAACTACGAGCGGTACTACGGGCAGGCGGTGGAGGGGATCCGGGCGTATCTGGCGGGGGCGCCGGTGCTGGTACTGGGCTGACGAGCTACGCCGCGTTGAGTTCGCACCACACGAGCTTGCCCCGGTGGCCCATCCGGGACAGCGGCTGCCAGTGCCAGAGGTCCGAGCAGGCCCGGACGAGGGCCATACCGCGCCCGCTCTCGACGTCGGCCGGCTCCTCCAGCCGACTCGGGGGCTCGGGTGGTTCGGGGTCCGCGTCCCAGGCGCCGATCTGGAGGACGCCGTCCCGGAAGCGGAGGCGCAGACAGGCGGGGCCCTTGGTGTGCAGTACGGCGTTGGAGACCAGCTCCGAGGCGAGCAGCTCCGCGGTGTCGACCAGGTGGATCAGGCCGTGCAGGGTGAGGATCAGGCGCAGGGTGCGGCGGCAGACGGTGACTGCTCTGGGGTCGCTGGGGATGTAGAGGGAGTACTCCCAGGAGTCGGGTGCCGGGCCGGTTTCGGTCATGGGTCAGCTCCACAGGTGGGGGGTGGATGCGCGTGCGGTGGCATGCCTCAGCCGTCGTGGCAGGACGGAGCGGTGCGCTTCCGCAGTGTGTGCGTTACGTCACCGACGGTAGACCTGGATTTCCAGGTTCAGCAAGCCGGTCCCGTAATCTGACCCCGAACGAGTCGCGCGCGCAGGCGCGTTGGGAGGAGTGACCGATGGGCTTGAGGCGCGAACCGACGGCACGTCAGGTGCGCTTGGCGGTGGAGCTGCGCAGGCTCCGTGAAGCGGCCGGCCTCAAGGCACGGGAGGCGGCGGCCCTGCTCGGGGTGAGCTCCACCCAGATCAACCAGATCGAGTACGGCCAATCAGGCGTGAGCGAGAAGCGGTTGCGGAGCCTGGCCGCGCATTACGCCTGCATGGACGAGACGTTCATCGAGGCCCTGGTGGCGATGGCGACCGATCGGACACGCGGCTGGTGGGAGGAGTACCGGGGCCGACTGCCTTCGGCATTCCTGGACCTGGCCGAGTTGGAGCATCACGCCACGTATCGGGCCGACGTGGAATGCCTGCACGTACCCGGCCTTCTGCAAACGGAGGAGTACGCCCGCGCAGTGTTCGCGTACCGGGTGCCCGAACTGCCCGATCATGACCTGGCATTGCGGGTGCAGCACCGCATGCAACGCAAGGTGATCACTGAACGGCCGGATCCCGTCCCGTATGACGCGGTGATCCACGAAGCGGCACTGCGCATCAGGGTCGGCGACCGCGCCGCCGCCCGGGCCCAACTCGCCCACATCCTGGACCTGTCCGAGGTGGACCACGTCACTGTGCGGGTGATCCCGTTCGACCGCGACGGCTTCGCAGGGGCTTGGAACACCATGATGTTGGCGGGCGGTGCGGTGCCCAAGCTGGACTCGGCGCAGCGTGACGGGCCGGAAGGTACGGCCCTCGTCGACTCCGAAGCCCAGCTCGGCGCCCTTCGAACGCTCTTCCGTAAGCTGAAGGCGGAGTCGCTGGATCCCGAAGCGTCGCGCGACTTCATGAGCAGGCTGACGAAGGAACTGTGAGGCGCGCTGTGACCACTTCCGGCAACTGGCAGAAGTCATCCTTCTCCGGAGGGTCGGACGGCAACAACTGCCTCGAACTCACCTCCACCACTGCCACCTTCCGCCTCCGCGAAAGCGACAGCCCCACCACGATCCTGACCACCACCCCCGCCGCCCTCGCCCACCTCCTGGCAGACATACGTAACAACACCCCGAGCTGAGTCCTGGACGGCCGCGCTTCACCGTCCAGCCCTGCCGTTCACACGACGATGCAGGTCATGGCCGCCCACAGCAGGGGCGAGTGCTCGATCCGGCCACCCGAACGCCAGTGGTCGAGCTGCTCGCGCTGCCAGCGGCCGAGCAGGTGCACGGGGTCGAGGTGCTCGTGGGCGGTGTCGACGGCGATGATCACCTCCGACAGCGGGCGTACGGACGCGGAGACGCCGGCCAGCCGGTGGAACGCGAAGTTCGTCGGCAGAACCCAACGGGTGGCCGTGACCAGCTCCGCACCGTTGTGAATCATCGCCGTGGCCAGACCGAACGACTCGGCGAACCGCAGATCGCCGCCGCTCTCGCAGCCGATGAGGGCGACACGGCGTGGCGCGGGCCAGATTCTCGCGCCCGGTTCACCGTCCGCGCGCAGGGGAAGCGTGCCCAGCAGCAGATCCTTGGCCGACAGCGGCCGATGGCTGCGGACCGGCTCGGCCAGGCCGACGGCCTCGGGACCGCAGCACAGATGGAGCGTGCCGTCCTCGCTCTGCCCGCCCTCGACCGGTGCGCCGCTCACATGCCCGACGTACATCAGCCTGCGCACCCCCTTGCGGAGCACGTCGCCCAACCAGTCCCGGTCCAGGTCGGTGCGGCGGAACGCCTCCGCCGGGGCGGCGACCGACGGCACGACGGGACCCGCGTCGAGACGGTGCTGGACCAGTGACATCAACTCCGGGTCCGAACCGGGCGGCCCCAGCACCGAGCCCAGCGGGGAGTCGGCCCGGAATCCGGGCACCCGGGGGTCGAGGACGAGAACCACCGCGCCGGCGTCGGCACCCGTTCCGGCACCTGTTTCTGCATGCGTTTCCGCGTGTGTTCCCGCATCTGTTACCGCATCTGTTACCGCGTCCGTTTCCGCGGTCGTGCCCGGTTCCCCGTTCGACGCCGGGCGCGCAGCGGGGTCGCCTTGCCGCAAGGACGCCGGCGCCGTGGTCACGACGTCCGCCAGGTCGATGAGCCGTACGTCGCTCGCGTCGTCGACGGCAAGCAGTTCCCACGGCACCTGGGCGACCCGGGGCGACGGCTGGATCCGCACCAGCGGACGGCCCGCGCGCGCCGACACCTGACGTATCTGCTCCGTCAGCCCCTCCGGCCACAGCGCCTCGGCCAGCACCCGCGCGAGCCGCAGCTCGCTCCGGTACTCGGCCAGCGCACCCGAGTCGAACGCCCGCCGCATCCCCTCGGCTCCCCCGACCGCCCCCGGCAGCGCGGCGGCCAGCGCACGGACCGCCCCGTCGACCTCGTCGGCGGGCCCACAGCCGGTACCGAACCCCCGGGCCCCGCCGGCCCACGTCCAGGTCATGAACAGGTCGCCTGCATCGGCCAGCCGGACCTGGACCACCGGGCGGCTCGTCAGATCGTCGGTCATCCAGAACGGCGTCTCCGCCTCGCCGACGATCCCTCGGTGATAGCGGAACTCGGCCGCCGCGATGTACTCCTGGAGCGCGACGCGGCCGGATCCCGACGACATCCGCACCTTCGGCGGCGGCGCCACGCGCAGCCCCGCGGAGGCAGCGGCCTCCGCCGCCACGCCCCCGAGCGTCATCGCGCCGTCGACGGGCTCGTACGTCTTCATGCCGGCGCTCGGGAACACCGGAGAGTCGGACGTCGCCGACCGCGGCGTACGGTCGAGCGCCAGCGAGGCACCCGCGCAGCGGTGTTCCGCCAGTTCGAAGAGCAGTCCCTGGTCCTGTCGGCGTACCGCGAGACGGAAGACCAACTGCATCGCCTCGTCCGCGAGTTCCAGCCACTGACTGCGCGCGTGAGCGGTGACGAAGTCGAAGCGGGCCGCCTCCAGGGCCAGTGCGGCGGGAAGGGCGACCGAGATCGCCGTACCGATGGACTCCGCCTCGCGGTCGCCGTGGTCGGTCCGGTTCAGGTTGTCCTCGAGGGTTCGCGCGAGCAGGAGATCGACCTGTGCGCAACGCTCGTACACCTCCCGCTCCTGGTACACGTCCCGGGCCTGCTGGGCCAGCCGCTTCATCTCGTCGATGTCGCCCCGGTCGTAGGCGTGTTGGGCGCCCAGCAGCATGCTGTCGGCGGCGGCAATCGAGGCGCCGAGCCGCTCGAACCGGGTCAGGCTCGCCGCCACCAGGTCCTCCGCGCCGGTGGCGTCGCCGCGCCGCCCGGCGAGAAAGCCGCGGGCCTGTTCACAGACCGCCAGGTCACCGAACCGCCGCTGCCGCTCGAAGAACGCGGACGCCTGCGCGAACAACCGCTCCGCGAGGTCGAGGTCGCCCCGGTGCATCGCGGTGTACGCCCGGTGCGCGAGCAGCGACTGCTGCTCACCGGTGTCCCCCGTCGCCCGGAAGCAGTCCTCGGCGCGGGCGAAGTAGTCCTCGGCCGGGTCGAACCGCCCGGTCGAGGCACAGATCAGACCCAGGGCGATCAGCAGCCGCGGGATGGTCTCCACCGCGGTCGCCGGCGTGGTGGACAGCAACCCCGCGGCCTGTTCCTCGGCCGCTCCCCACTCGCCCCGCTCGATCAGCAGATGCACCCGGTTCAGGCCCAGTTCGGAGGTGCGCAGTCCGTCGGGGTCGTCGAACTCGGGCAGCCTGACCGCCGCCTCGTCGAGACAGGCCAGCGCCTCGTCCAGACGCCCGGTACGGCGCAGCAGGTCGGCCCTGGCGAGCAGCGTCCTCAGCAGCATCTCCAGCCACAGTTGACGGCCGCGCGGCCCCATCGGCACCGACGCGATGCCGTCGAGGAGGGCACGGGACCGCTCGACGGCGTCCTCCGCCCCGCCCAGGTCCGTGGCGGTGAGCCGGACACTCGCGATGTTCGCCAGCAGATGCGCCCGCAGGAACCGCACGTCGGGCGAGTCCTCGAGCGACTCGGCCACGGTGAGCAGCTCTTCGTAGACGGCGACCGCGGCGGCGAGATCGGCGGCCAGCTGATGTTCCTCGGCCAGCGCGAGCCCGCCGTCGAACGGCTCCCCGTACAGCAGCATCACCGCACCGCTCTCCGAACCCTCGGGCTCGTGGCCTTCGGGATCGTGACCTTCGAGCTCCGGGCCCTCAGGCTCCGGGCTCCGGCTCTCCCGGCGCTCGTTCTCCCGGCGCTCGTTCTCGTGGCGCTCGCGCTCGCTCTCGTCCATCCGTCAGTAGTCCTCTTCCGTGGCGGCGGCGACGGCGGCGATCTCGGCGAGGAACGGCCCCGAGGAGGCGTCGTGCGGTGACCCGTCGTACGTCAGGGGCTGGGCCGCGGTGGCGAGCCGCCGCCGGACCAGCGCGCGGATCGCGTCGCGGTCGGCGCGGTCCTCGGGACCGCCCGGCCCCGGGTCGAATCCCGGCAGCAGCACACCCACCTCGAAGCGCGGTGGCACGGCACCGGCGGGACCCTGCGGGTCCAGGTCCGCCCGGCCGGTCCACACGTCGTCGCGCCTGGCCAGGGGCACCCGATTCCGACGACCGCCGTTCACCCGGACCTCGGCGACGAGTGGCGCTCCGGCCACGGGTGCCGCGATGTGCGCGACGATCTCGACCTCGATCTGCCGTCGTGCGCCGAGTGCGCGAGCGGTCCAGGACACCGCGGTCTCGGAGGCGTCGACGAAGCCGGGCGGGTAGCGGCGCCAGTCGTTCGTACCGGAGCCCCGGGCGATCACCCGGCCGCCCGTGACGAGCGGATCGCCCGCCGCGAGGGCATAGCCGTCGTGCCGTACGAACAGCGCGCCCAGGTCGACCGTCGTGCCGGCCGGACGGTGTTGCTCCAGAGCCGCCCGGAGTCGGCGCAGAGCCTGCCCGTCCAGCCCGGCGCCGTCCGCCGCGTCGTCGAGCAACCGCAGGACGCTCTCCAGATGACGTGCCGTGTCCGCCGACTGCGGCGCCGCGCGCCACCACTGGATCAGCGGGTCGAGCGCGGCCTGATGATCCTCGATCAGCTCGGCCACGCAGTCGTCGGGCCGGCCACCGAAACGGTCGTGGCCGTCGTGGCCGACATGGCCATCGCCGAAGCCGTTGAAGCCGGCGAAGTCGTCGAAATCGTTGAAGTCGCCGAACAGTTGCTGACACCAGTGGGTGAGCGCGGCCAGTTCCAGGCCGAGCACGTCCGGTTCGAGCGCCGGTATCCCGTCCACGTACGACGCCGGCCACCACCGGGCCGCCCAGTGCCCGAAACCCAGCCGGGCGGCGGCGCCCGCGAGAGCGGTCACGTCCGCAGTCACCCGCACACCAGCGGGCTCCCCTGCCACACAGGCGTGCACGGCGGCAGCGGTGCGCTCGCCGTAGAGCGCCCACAGCCACTGCTGCGCCCGCCCCACGTCATGCACCTCCGCCATCGGCAGCCCCGGTTCTTCGCGGACGGGCCAGGACAGGACCGCCCCCGCGACGTCGAGAACGGCCCGGGCGAAGTCGGGGCCGCTGCCGTCCTCGGCCCGTCCGGGGGCCGGGTCGGCGGCGATCAGGATCGTGCCGTCCTCGCCCCGCGTGACATGGACGTCGACGTGGGACCCCGCCATCACGCGCTCCTCGGCTCGGCCGCTGCCGCCGGGGTCACCGGGGTCGCCCGGGTCGTCGGGCTCCCCGGCGCCGCCGACAGGGTGCGCAGCGCCGACCGGACCCTGGCGCGGTGGTCCATCATCACCGAGCGGGCGACCCCGTCGAGCACGGCCCAGGCCGACGCGGCGTCCGCCAGCGATGCCCCGCGGACGTCCCGCCCGTGCAGCCGCACCCACAGCCGCCGCATATAGGCGGACCAGGGGGTACGAAGGTCCCGGGCGAGGGCGTCGAGTACGCCACCACCGTCCCGGTTGCCGTGGCCACCGCCGTCCCGGTTGCCGTGGCCACCGCCGTCACCGCCACCGCCGTCACCGCCACGGCCGTCATCGCCGCCGTCCGGGTCGGGGCGGGGAGAAACGGTCATCCTGCGGGCGCGCAGGACCGAAGCCTCCCGTCGCCAGCGGCTGTTGACGGCCCGATGCGCCGCCGTCCGCCCCGGCGCGGGTTCCCCGGTGCCCAGCGGGTCGAGGCCGACCGCGAGCCGGCCGCCGAGGACCAGGGCGACGCGCAGGCTCTCGTCGTGCAGGCCGAGCGGGGCGCAACTGCGGCCGACCTCCCGCCCCACGAGCTCGGGCACCGTCGGCAGTTCGTCGCGCCGTGCCGACGACTGAAGGACGACGAAGAGCCGTTCGAAGAGCGTGCGGTCCAGCGGCGCGGGAAGCGTGGCCGTCGAGGCGCCCCGGCCGACCTCGGGCCGCGGCGGCACCTGCCGCTCGGTCAGCCCCAGATGCGCCGGCAGATCGTCGCGGCCCCAGACACCGTCCGCGTGCGCCCACAGGGCCCGGCCGAGCAGACGGCCGTGCCCCGCCTCGACCATGGCCACGTACTCCGGCGAGTTGCCCGCCCCGCCCACTCCGCCCGGCGCGCCGCAGGCCTCAAGGACCTCGCCCGCGAGCGCGACCGCCGCGACCGCGTCGGCGGCCGAGGCCGGACGGCGGCTCTCCCACCCGTCGGCCAACTCCCCGTCGAGCCGGGCACGCCGGACGGCATCGGCGAGGTGGTCCTTCAGCGCTTCCACCGTGCGCCCGCCGACCGCCTCCGCCACCTCCTCGACCACGGCCCTGGCCCTGGCCACCGTGTCCGCACCGGCCGAGGGTGCTCCGTGCTCGGTGGCCAGCTCGAAGCAGCGCTGGAAGTACAGGTCCTGGGGGTGGCCCGCCACGATGCCGAGCGCCCGGCGGGTCCGCTTGAGCAGGGTGAACCACTGTGCCGTCGCCTCGAGCCGCGTCCCGGACTCCCGGATCAGCGCGTCGAGGCGCGCGGCCTGCGCCGGTCCGAGGAAGTCCACCGCGAGTTCGGGGCTCAGCGCCGGCCTGACGATCAGCGGCAGCACTATCAGCTTGACCGTCCGGGTCAACGGCGCGCCGCCGGGGCCGCTCAGCGATTCCAGTCCCGGCCCGAGGCCACGCCAGGCGCTGTCGATCACCATGGCGCGCGGTCGGCGCTCGCCGGTCGGCCGGCTCGGGGGCGACATGCCTGGAGCGTACGTCGTCCGGAAACGGGCGGGCGAACCTGGGATCGGTAGGCGTCCCCGGCCTTCTAGCGTCCCCACCGTGGACACGTTCCGGATTCCGAACGACGGGGTCCGCCCGAACCACGCCGCACATCACCAGACATCAGCGGACACAACCGGCGATTACCGCACATCACCGGTTGTCGACGAGAAGGGGAAGCCGTCATGGGAATCTTCAGGAAGCGTCACCAGACCCGCGAGGAACGGGCCGCCGAGATCGCCGGCAAGGTGGCCGGCGGCAAGGGTTTCTACGGTCGCGCCACCCGCGCCTTCCTCGGCGCCGAGGACTTCGCCAGGGTCCAGCAGTCGATGAGCGCCTACAACTCCGGCCTCGGCGTACAGCAGTTGCTCGCCATGGGGGCGCCGACCATACCCGCCGTCGTCGTGTCGATCAGCGACACCGGCAAGTTGGTCAACTTCGACCCGGTCGTCGATCTGGTCGTCGACCTGGTGCCCCGGCCGTCCGGGGCCGCCGAGCGGATCACCCTCCAGACCATCGTCTCCAAGCTGCGGATCCCCCGCGCCGGCGACCAGGTACTGCTGGTCGCCGACCCCGCCCGGCCCGGCAACTACCTGTACGCCGGGGACGGTGTCACCCCGTGACGCCACCGCCGTACGAAGTGCTGGTGACCGACACCGTCCTGATCTCCTTCGACGGCCGGATACTGGAGCTGTTCGGCTACTCCGACACCCACCGCATCCACATCTGGCAGGCACCCCGGCTGGAGTTCGGCAGGGGCCGCCACCCCAGGATGACGATCGTCACCGGAAGCGGCACGCGCCACTCCCTCCCCTACGACCCGTACCGGCTCGACGGCCTGCGCGCCCTCGCGGAGCGGCTGGCACAGAACCCGCCCGAGCGGGCTCCGCACCGGCCGCTGCCCTGAGATGGCCGACGGCGGGAACGGCGTCCCCGAGCCGACACAGGTCTCCGACCTCGGTCTCTACGGCACGGTGGTCCTGTACTCCACCGCCGGGGGCATGTGCGTGTGCGGACCGGTCATGCTGGGCTTCACCGTCTTCGCCGATGCTCCCCTCCTGCTCGGGGGCATCCTGTCCACGCTGCTCTGCACGCCCCTGGGCATCGGGCTCTGGGCCCACACCTCCCTCGAGAGAGACAACAACCGGCGGCTCGACACCGTCGGGGTCACGGCGACGGCGGAAGTCACCGACCTGACCGACTGGGAGGACGGAGACGACGCCGGTGTCACGGTCGCCCTCCGCATCAGCGGCCCGGGCTTCCGCACCTTCGAGACGACCTGGAAACGCTCACGGCACCCCGCCCTGCGCGTGGGCCTGCGCCTCACGGCCGTCGTCGACCCGGCCGACAACCTGTTCCGTGTCCACCTCTGATCGGCACAGAAAGGCCGGCACTCGCATGGACGGCTACGAGCAACTACTGGAGCTGTGGTGGGTGGTACCCGCGGCGCCGGCACTCCTCGGCTACGTCCTCTCGCTCACCGGACTGACCCGGGCCCAGCGAGCGGTATGGGTGAAGGCGCGAATCGTGGCGGTCGAACCGCCGGCCCACGGCGCCTCCAAGAGGCCCGGCATACCGGTGACGATCACGTTCCAGGACCCGTCCACCGAAAGGCAGTTCACCCTGCCGAACGCGGGCAGACACGGCGACTCGGTCGAGGAGGCCTGGGTCGGCCGGGAACTCCAGGTGCGCTACCCACGCGGGCGGCCGCACCGGTTCCGCGTCACGCTCGACACCCCGCAGGACAGGAACGGCCGGGTCGGCCCCGACTGCGCGGTCATCCTGCTCCTCATCGGCCTGGCGATCCACGCGACCGTCCTCTGGGGCTACCAGTACTCACTGCTCGGCTTCGGCGCCCTGCTCACCGTCTTCGCGGCGGCCAGTCCCGACATCCGCACCGCGCGCACCCGCGACGACCTGCTGTCCTCGGCCGTTGCCGTCCCGGCCCGCGTCGTGGCCGTCACCAAGGACGTCTACACCGACGGGGAGGGCGACGAGATCGTCAACCACGCCCCCGTCCTCACCTTCACCACCCAGGACGGCACCCACGTCACCGTCCTATCCCGAGACGGCATCCCCGACCCGAGCCACTCCCTCCACCGCGAACTCACCCTCCACTACGCCCCCTCCGACCCGGCCGTCTACACCCCCGACCTCACAGCGGACCACCGCGCCAACGAAAGGGCCATCGGCTGGATCATCATCCTGCTGATCACCGGCGTGACGGCGGTCGCGACGGGTGCGGCATTGCTGTGACACCTGGCGCCCCGGCTCCTCCACACCCACCAAAAGCAAAAGCCCCAGGTCACGGCGAGTGAGTCCTGAGGCTTCGGCAGAGCCGCCTTCGGGATTCGAACCCGAGACCTACCTATTACGAGTTGTCCGATCTTGGTCCGGGGGGCGTCCGTGGGCGTCCACGCAAGGCCCCATCCCCTGGTCAGAGGTTGTTCCTGGACGTCGGTGGACGATAGCGGACAATGCCGGATCAGATGGCAATTGAGACCGCCACTTGGGGCGGACAGACGCACAACATGCAGGCGAGCGGCGCTTTGAACCTCGCGGTCTCGACCCAGACCCTGCTATGGCGATGCCGAGTCAGGGACCCCACGTTGGCAACCGACCCGACATCCCGCCTCCGTCTGACAGGCGCTCAGTCGCCGCAAGTTGCCACGGGCCCCAGGGTCTGCCATGACATCCCCGGGACCCGGCGATTCCAGGGCCCACTGACGTCGGTATTGATCAGGGCATCGGATGGGCTGGGAGCCCAATATGCGGCCGATCCAGGTCCGGAATCTGAGCGCGGATCCAGTCTCGGTTGCCGCCTTCCCCGACTACGCTGTAGTCGGCACTGGAGCCGCAGGCTGATGCCTTCAACACGCCAACCTCGAGGTACCCGCCGCCGTTGGCCAGCACGAGTAGCGGTCCTCCGCTGTCGCCCCCGCAGGGTCCGGCGCTGACCGGGATCATCGGGATGCCGGCGCCGTCGGCCACGGGCCGTCTAATGTCGACGCGCCGATACTGAAGCAGCGCGGGTATCGCCCCTGTTTCGTCAATGCCCCAACCCGTGGCCCAACCGCTGTCGTCTACTCCGTCCCACGCATAACTCTCTGCGGGACTGGCCAGGCGGACTCGCGGCACGTAGGCGGGCAGGTCGAGGTGGAGGAGCGCCACATCGTCATGTCCACCCGCATAGCCGGGCTTCGTGAGGACCCTGTCGACCCCTCTGTCTTGCCCGCCGGCCCCTTGGAGGGTGTTGCCGATGCGGACTCTCAGGGTGTTCGGCGGAGTTGACGTTGCGCAGTGCGCCGCAGTAAGTACCCACAGTGGGTGGATGACGGTGCCTGTGCAGGACCCCCCTGTCGGCGTGTACACAATCCTGGCGATGTAGGGGAATACACCTTCGCTGTCGGTGTAGCCCCCGACGATGGCTTGGCTTGGGGCCGGAGTGAGGCCCACCGCACCTACGGCGAGCACCGCGGCAAGGAGCACCCTGCCGAGATTCCGATGCAGGAAAGATTTACATTTCCCCATGCTTCTTCCTTATCTCTCAATCGAGAGGGATTAGGCACAGCTGTTACCTTTGCGACCATTCTCCCTGAGCCTGTTGAGATCCCCTCGAACTTCAGATCGGTGGTAGTCGATGCGACTTCTTCACCACACGCAGGCATCCTCCGGAAGCGGATTCAAGAGCGCCGCAATAACTGCGCGTCGACCTGCATTTACGGATCTCCGTAATCTTTATCGCTCAATAGAATAGAGAGAACTATTGCGGCTCGCCCAGAATCCGGTTGCCAGGCCTTTCAATGTCACCACAAGTGCAACAACCCAGCAAGGCGGCGCTGGAATCCCAGTGCGCACCTAGGGTTCGCACAGATTCGCCCTGATAGCCCCGGTACTCGACCTCCCAGGCAAACGCAGGCTCACCTGCCTGCTATTCTTCCGCCCGCTCTCTTACCTGCCGTGGGCTCTAATTTGACACGTGAGTCGGTCAGAGCTGCGTGAGCAAAAGCGACGAACACTGACCGGCGGTTCGAGGTCAGGTGGCATGGGCGCACTCGGGATTAGAGCGTTAGTAAGGTGCGCCAGGTCGTGGAGTGCGGCCCGCACGTCCGACCGCAACGAATTCGCTTGACCAGAGACCTCAGTCGAGCCGAGCGTGAGGATCCTGCCCAGCTGGTGATCCATATCGCCATCGCGTATCTCCACGGTGTGATGGACCGCCATGTCGACGCACTCCACAGCGCTGGCATACAACGAGAGGTCATCTGTAGCTTCGGCCGTGCCGAGAGCAAGGACACACTCATCCAAGGCGCCTAAAAAGGCGTCACAGGCACTGAGGTAGGCCACGAAGGCTTCCTGCCGTTGCTGGCAGAGCCATTGGCGATGGGCCACGAGCCCTGATCCTGAATCTGCCTGCGGCCCGCTTTCATGCCAGGACGCCGTCGAGGAGCGCGCTCCCGCCACCTGCTGCCAGGCCGATCACAGCGGCCCCCAGTGTCCCTGTGCCACCATCCACCGATCCACGATCTATCGCACAAAGCAGTTCCCGCAGCGGTTCGCGGCAGGGAGTCGAGCACGAAAGAGGCGAAGGCGTTCCTGGAAGCGGCGGCCAAGCGGCCCACGTTCATGCGGTGGATCGTCGGGATCGGCATGGGGTTCCGGCAGGGCGAGACCCTGGGACTGCGGTGGCCGTACATCGGCCTCTCCGCCGAGCTGTTCCACCCCGGGTGGCAGCTACAGCGGCTCACGTGGCGGCACGGTTGCGGTGACGCACACGCCTGTCGGGCGCGCCTGCACCGCTTCGATCCCTGCCCGCCGAACTGCGCGACGTACAAGGGCTACAAGCGCGGTTGCCCGAAGCCCTGCACCCAGTCCTGCGTCAAGCACGCGAGTACCTGCCCGGACCGCAAGGGCGTAGGGCTGGCCTTCACCCGCCCAAGGCGCAGCAGGACGAACTGAGGGAGGCGGCCGGCGAACTCTGGCAGGAGCACCACGCCGTGTTCACCCGACCCGATGGCCGTCCCATCGACCCCGCGACGACTGGGAGGAGTTCAATGAACTACTGGCGGAAGCGGGGACGACCGTCGCCTCTACGACGGGAGCCGCCACACAGCGGGCACGATCCTGAACGAGCTGGGGGTGGACATGCCGACCATCATGGAGATCCTTCGGCACACGCAGATCAGTCATACGCGCCACTACGTCAAGGGACGCTCGCATCTCTCGAAGGACGCCATGCGTCGCATGGGAGACACCTTCTTGCCCGCCCCGGAACCGGCGCCTGAGCCCGCAACTGAAACTAGAACTGAGACCAGGGACAGCCGCGCGGCCCGCGCTCAGCGTCGTCGCCGCATCCGGTAAAAGCAAAAGCCCCAGGTCACGGCGAGTGAGTCCTGAGGCTTCGGCAGAGCCGCCTTCGGGATTCGAACCCGAGACCTACGCATTACGAGTTGTCCGATCTTGGTCCGGGGGTGTCCGTGGACGTCCGTCGGAAAGGCCGCGTCGCAGGTCAGCGGCCCCCGAGGACGTCAAGGTACTGGGGCGGACGTCCACGGAACGTAGCCAGCTTGAGACCACGAATGAGACCACTCCAAGACAGGCGCCTAGGACCCCGCCCCCTGGCCTCGTGACCTCAGCTGAGCGGCAAGTCCCGTCTGATACCGGCCCATTGTCAGACCCACCTGGCAGTCTGTTCCGTAGTGGAACGGCACCATTGGGAGGGCTCCGACTTGGAGATCGAGAAGTCGCTCAGGAACTGGCTCACGCCGGAGCAGTACGCCGCTGCTGTGGCTCCGGAGCCGGAGGTCCTGGCTCTGGCCGGCGCAGGATCCGGCAAGTCCCGTGCGCTCGCCGGAAGGGTCGCCCATCGCGTCGCCTCCGGGGCGCCCCCCGAGTCGATCGTGGCCTTCACCTTCACCGAGAAGGCGGGGGAACAGATCAAGACCCGGGTTGCATCTGCCCTCCAGGAGTGTGGCCTGGATCCGCTTCTGGTCGGGGGCATGTACATCGGAACCATCCATGCGTGGTGTCGCCGTGTCCTCGGAGACATGGACGCCCGGTACCGTCAGTTCGACGTATTGGACGAGATGCAGTTCCGGGTCTATCTGATCTCGCGCTACCCCAAGCTCGGGGTCCACGCGCTGCGTGATGCCCGCCCCACCGCCAAGGGCGATCGCCGCGGGTACTTCGAATCCCTCAAGCAGCTCAGTCGCGCGTGGCAGATGATGAACGACGAACTGCTTGACCCCGACCAGGTCGTGGCCGAGGACCCTGAGCTCGGGGCCGCTCTGGAACGCCTCCGGTCCAACATGGAGAAGGACCACTTCATCGACTTCTCGCTGATGCAGCGGCTCGTCGTCGAGGCGCTTGAGTCCGGCGACTCCGGAGCCGTGGAGGCGCTCGCTCCACTTCGCCACGTCCTCGTTGATGAGTACCAGGACGTAAACGTGGTGCAGGAGCGGCTCATCGCGCTCATGCATCAGCACTCCGAGACCCTGTTCGTCGTGGGCGATGACGACCAGGCGATCTACGGATTTCGCGGCGCGGACGTGACGAACATCTTGGAGTTCGACAAGCGATACCCGAACGCCTCGGTACACAAGCTGCTCACCAACTTCCGTTCCACGTCCGCAATCGTTGAGGCGGCGGGGGACTTCATCGCGCAAGAAGTGGGCGCAATGCGCCTGCCGAAGGTGCTGAGAGCGCATGCGAACCACAGCCCGCGGGAGTTCGTCGTTCAGCAGTTCCCCGACAGGCAGGCGGAAGCCGCCTTCGTCGCCGACCGGATCAAGAGCCTTCTCGGCACGGAGTACGAAGAGCCCGACGGCACCCGCCGGGGACTCACCCCCGCGGACTTCGCCATCCTCATGCGCTCGACGAACACCGAGGAGCAGGACAAGACGAAGCGTCACACCGCCTTCGTCGATGCACTCGACGCCCAGGACATCGTCTACGACCTGGACGCCGGTGGGCAGCTCTTCGATCGAGCCCAGCCCGCCGCGCTCCGCAACGCCTTCGAGTTGATGCGGCACAGCACCCCGGACCGAAGCCAGGTCGACCACCTCTTCCACTCCGAACTATCGACCGCATTCAAGTTGGCTGACCTCAACCGGGTCCGGCGTGTCTTCGCCGATTGGGGTCGGCGCATCCACATGCCCGTCGCCCCGGGGGTTCCCCGCCAGCGCCTCTTTCCGCAGCAGCTCTTGCACGACCTGTTGGAAGCCTTGAACGTCGCCGACAGCGGCTTCGATGACGGTGTTATGACGGACCTTGGGACCTTCAGCCGCATCATGCAGGACGTAGAGTCGGTCTACGTCTCCATCGACACCAAGTCGCGTTTCGGAGAGCTCCTCAACTTCCTGAACAACGTGGCCGGCACTGGTTACGACACCGACAGGCAGATGATGACTCGGCCCGACGCTGTGTCTGTGTCGACGGTCCACAAGGCCAAGGGGCTGGAGTTCCCTGTGGTCTTCGTCGTCGATGTCGAGGCCAACCGCTTCCCCGGCCGCCGGTACAGCTACGACGGGTGGATTCCGTCGACTCTAATCCAACAGGCGCTCGACAACGGGTCGTACCAGACCGGCACAGCCGGCGAGGCCCGCCTCTTCTACACGGCGATCACCCGCGCTGAGCGCTACCTGTATGTCACTGGTTCCGCGCAACTTCCCGGCGGCAAGCGCACGGCGCGGGTCTCTCCGTTCGCGGCCCGCCTGACTCATGCCGAGGTCCGGCGTGACCTTCTGGAAGCAGGTACTCCACCGCTCGTGACATCCCCGTCGGCTCCGTCTCGCAGGCGGGGCGACGAATCCGTGCTCCCGACGACCTACTCCCAGATCCACACCTTCATGCGTTGCCCTCACGCCTACAAACTCAGTGTCGTCAATGGCTTCTCGCCCCCCGTTCCGGAACTCTTCGGGTTCGGGCGCGCGGTGCACGCCGCAGTGGGGAAGTTGCACCAGACCTACGGCAACAGCAGTGCGCCCACGTCCGAAGAAGCACGGTCGATCGCGGAAGAGCTCTTTCACCTGAAGCACATCTCGCCGAGCTCGGATCCAGTCAACCGTCCGGGCGCTTACGAGCAGGCCAAACAGAAGTCCTCGGACATCGTCGCCGACTACGCCAAGGACTACGCCGAGGACTTCGAGACGACACGGCAGGTCGAGCTGCCCTTCGAGATCCCGGTCGCAGGAGGCGTGATCTCCGGAGCCATCGACCTCCTGCTGCACGTCGACGACGCAGACAAGATCCGGGACGCCAAGGTCATCGACTTCAAAACCATGAAGGGCGGTCCGGACCCCGTCAACAACCCGGATCTCCACTGGGAAGACCTTTCGCTCCAGGTACAGTTGTACGGCCGGGGTGCCGAACGAGTCCATGGCGCCAACGCCCGGACAGGTGCAGTCCATCTCCTCAAGGACAGCCAGAGGATCGACGTGCCGGTCGACCAGGAAGCCGTCGACGACGCAGTCTCCAATGTGGAGTGGGCGGTCAACCGCATCACCGAAGGTGACTTCCCCCAGCGTGCTTCTGCAACGAAGTGCGAGAGCTGCGACTTCGCCCAGCTCTGTGCCCAGAAGGTGGAGCTCTTTGCCACCGAAGACATGCCGCCGCCGCTGCACCTCCCGGACGGACGCGGAGGGACAACATTCCGACACATCGCCGCGCTTTCACAGACCGGACCAGGATGCTGAGGTAGCCAGCGCAAGAGAGAAGCCAGGGCCGTCGTCACCCGACGGCCCTCCAGCCTCATACGGGCGGTGGCCTAGGAGACACACTGCAACGTATGTGCAATGCGCTGGACAGGAAACGAGGGCCCCGACGATTGACAGTCAGTCCTGAAGACGGTGGCTGGTTATCGCGCAGCCCGGCTGATTCGAGCGGGCAGAACTATCCGTCCTGACTGCGTGTCCCAAACGAACTCCTCGTCAGGAATCTGGACGGCTTCGAGTTCATGCCACGTCGCCAGGACGATCTGACACAGGCCCGGAAGGCGTGCGGCATGCACTGCGCCTCGTGAACGGCTCTTACCCAGGTCTCTCGCCCTCCATTCCCCATTTCGGTCCCGCCGACGAATATTCAGCAAGGGCCCAGTCTTCACCTGCAGTGCGTACTCAAGGGCTAGACCGCAGACTTCGTACCCTATCTCCTCAATCGTGGCGCGCTCTTTGGTTGGAATCGTCGGAAGGAGAGCCGGCCAGCGCAGCACTACCACCCGGTCCCACAATTCGGGAGGAAGCGTGTTGCCCACGTGGTGGCTCTCACCGACTGGTAGATCGCCGAGGCGGCGTTCCGCCTCGTGGGTCTGGCCGATGTAGCACAGGCCCGCGACCGTGTAGATGCCGTAGATGACGGGCCCCACCACACTTGCCGATCCTGCGAACGAGGCGCCCAGCAGCGCCCGTCGAACCCGGTGAGCGAACCGGTACCGACGCTCTTGCCAGAGGGCCAGTGTTGAGGCATCCGCAGTCAGGCCGCGCAGGGACTCTTGCCAGGCGAAGTAGAAACCCTCGATTTGCTGTTCGTCCGGGTTGCGGACCTTGTCTCCAGTGAAGGGCAGGCTCTCGCCTGGGACACCTGTCACTCCGACAGGATGAGTTGTCATGCTGGCGGAACTCCCTTGAAGGTGTGGGGACGGTGCCAACCATCCTCGCGCGGGTGGAGGAGGTATGACAGGCCGCTTGGACGTTGGGGCAGCGCACCCGCCGGCAGCAGGTCAAGAGTGATGTAGCCGGGTTAGCCCCGCCGTGAGGCACGGAGAGTCTCACACCACTACACAAAGTAGCGACACCGTGCCATGATTGATGGACTTTCGATCAGGGATGGGCAGGCAAGCGCACCGGGGAGGCAGAACGCGGTGCTGGTGCGCGGTGCCAATATGAGTAACGGGTGGGCGGCTGCATGACACAAGTGCCACTAATCGGCATGGGGACCATTAATTTTGAGTTCTTCAAAATCAAGACTGGTTCAGTCGACGGCGCCCGAGCACACTTCGAGGAAATGATTCAAGACCTCGTTGGTGTAATCCATCCCGACTTTTCCACACTGGACGCAAACCCCGGGGACTGGGGCATTGATGCCTACGTTGGATCTCTCGTCGACGGAGATGTAAACGTATGGCAATCCAAATACTTTATTGATGATTTCGGAAAATCTCAGCAAGATCAGATCCGTGACGCCTACGAGCAAGCTCTGGCGTGTGCAAAGCGTGAAGGTTACACCCTGTCGACTTGGACACTCTGCATGCCTAGAAATCTTGACGGACCGAACGAAAAATGGTGGACGGGCTGGAAAAAGAAGAAGGAAAAAAGCGACGGCGTGAGGATTGCCCTATGGAATCAAGTGCAGTTGCGCCGGCTGCTTCTTTCCGAGGACGCCACCAACATCAGGAACTACTACTTCAATCCCACTGTTTCACTGCCTGACCCAAGCTATCGACCGACTGTTACCCTGGCTAATTTTGATCAATATGAAGGTGCACTCTTCGTGCGTCAAATGGAGCACGCGGGGATGTTCGAATGCGATGACGCGAAGGAAGAATTCTTCAATGCTGAGATTCTCAGCCATGAAGTGACGGATAAAGCTGTAACCGAAGAGGTGGAAGCCCTTTCCCGATCCAAGGCCGAGCTAGGCTCGCTATGGGCCCAAAGATTCAACGTTGCCTGTCAGGCTAACCCCGATGGGCCACTAGTTGACTTGTATGTCAACGTCATGGATGCCGTACGCGATCACCATCCGAAGCTTCCCGCTTCTATTCGCTCCGGACTGGTACACACATTCGGAATGGTGCATCAGCGGGTCAATGATGGAAGAGCTGGCTGGGCTAGAGACTACCGAGACGTCGCGAGGGAACACTTGCAATCCGTAGACGCCGATAAAGTCCCTACGAACAACACCACAAGCGTAGATGGCGAAAACGAAAACGCGAGTGGTGAGCAGAATGACTAGCAGATCGAAGTCTCGGGGCAAGGAAGGATCGGATCGCTACTTCCGGCCTGAAGATCAGGAAGAATTTCGGCTAGCACAATTGCTACTCCTCCTAGAGGTCGCGAAGAATTCTAATCTAGCTCCGAGTGCTGAAAGGCTTGGGGTTCTTGATTTTTTTGCCGCAAACCCGTTTCTGGTGATCCAGCCGAGTGATGCTGAATATCGTGACCTGATCTTGGCTGGCTTCTCTGTTAAGCCTTTGACGTACGCAGCTCCGGGGCATCGATTCGTAACGCGACGCAGCCGTCTACAAAATGACCTAGCGTTGCTAATCGCTTACGGACTCGCCATTCCGACCACAAGCGCTGGGCACCGTGTCTATCACATCAGCGATGCGGGCCAAACCGCGGCCAGCAAACTATCAAGCATCTATGCGCAGGGGTACAGGACCAGCGTAGAAGTGGTTGCGAAACGGGTGCGGAAGGTACCCGACAGTAAACTTCCTGAATTTTGTCGCCAATGGCTTCAAGCAGACCCGGCGATGCTAGATCTACTCAACGTCTGAACAAGGAGATAGCAAGCATGACAATTCCTCCTGGTCCAGGATTGAGGATCCTTGGGCTGCGCCTGCTGGGTTACAGAAAGAATTATGAGGTTCGTTTTGCCGAGGGGGATTCTTGGAAGCCCTTGAGTCTGATCGCCGGGGAAATCAGTACCGGTAAGACTACAATTCTGGAATTCGTTGATTACTGTCTTGGCAGTTCGACCTTCCCTCAGCATCCGGAAGTGGTTGATGCCGTCAAAGCCTCTCAGTTGTCGATTGAGGCAAACGTTCCCGTTGAACTGGAGCAAGAAGAATCCGAGATCGGTCCTGATGCTGCGCGGCTTGGGTACACCAGGCGCCGATTTCTCATCCAGCGCAGCGTTGAAGGGTCTATCAAAGATGTTCTGATCTTCTCTGGGGATCTGGACGAGATCGAGCAGGTCGCTCCCACCGTCGTCTCCTCTGAGTCATCGGCGAACGAGAATATCTCGAAGTTCCTTCTTCAGCTCTGCGGCTTGGACGGAATTAAGCTCCGTGTCGCTCCAACGAGGCCTGACTCCAATACTCATCAACTCAGCTTCCGCGACACGGCTCCCCTTTGGTTTCTCACCAATACTCGGCTTGATAATAAGAACTTGGCGTTCGAGTTTACCCCGCATAAGGCGATCAAGCTGCGTCAAGTCATCGATCTTGTTTTTGATGTTTTTGACGAAGATCAGACTGTTCTTGCGGGGCAGATCTCTGAGCTTCAAGAGCAGCTGCGAGGTGAACGTAAAGGCATCGATGCACTTCGGCGTTTTATCCGCGAGCAAGGTGTTCCGGGCCCGGTAGAGCTTGAGAACAAAAATGGTGAAGCCCAGTCAAGGCGAACCCAAGCTATTTTGCGACTCTCAACAGTGGACGATCAGGCCCGAGAACAGACATCCTTCGCCGAGGAGGCAAGGCGCGCTTATCTTGAAAAAGTAGAGCAAGCCAGAGGGGCCGCCGGCAAAGCGCGAGAGCGCGAAACGTTGCTTAGAAGATTGGCGCCGTTGCGCGCCCAATATGCGGATGACCTCAAGAAGCTCACGATGCTCAAAGAAGCTAAAAGACTCTTTGACCCGTTGGGTGTCACGGTCTGCCCTGCATGTGCATCAGGTTTGGGCGATGTCAGCATCGTGAATGGAAAGTGTACGCTCTGCCGCTCGGCAGTGCCTCACCTTGAACACGAGGCGTTGACATCGGCGAAGGAAGCTTCCGATACGAACGGATCCCGCGACAGCTCGGTTAGCGGCGAAACTTTCGACGTATCAAAGGAGCTCAACAGCACAAAGAGGCGCCTAAATGAACTCAACGACTACATCTCTGCGGTTGCTAGCGAAGCCAAGGATGCCCGCTCCAAGAGCGTTGTCCTTGATACTGAAGCTGTTGAGCTTCAAACTCGCTTCAATAATTTGACGCGGGAGGCTGTGACCCCGCTTCTAGCTGTGCGCGAGGCTGCCGTTCGAGCTGTCACGGATGCTGAGTTGGCTATCGAGCAAGTGAATAATCAGCAGCGCATGTTGGAGTCGGTGGAAAAACATGAGCGAGAGGTCGAGTCGCTTGCTGCTCGTCTGAGTGAGGCTCGGCGTCGTGCTGCCGAAGCCGAGGCTGCAAGGCGGGATCGCAGCGATATGCTCAGTAAGCTGTCAACCCGTTTCCATGCGATCCTCCAGGATTTTGGTTACCCCAAGCTCACTGAGGCAGAGATCAGCAGTCAACTAATCCCTTGGGTTCGCGGTATCCGTTATGATCGAGTAGGTTCCTCGGGCGCTACGACGCTGATCTCCCTCGCCTGGGAGTTGGCCATTTTTGAGCTGGCCTATGAAGAGGAGCGGAGGCATCCCGGGTTCCTCATGATCGATAGCCCCCAAAAGAATCTTGCGCCTGAGGGGCTCATCGGGGCTACAGAAGACGCCCCGGAGAACCCGGAAGCTGCTGCGGAAGCAATCGTGAGACGCATCTACAGGCACTTGACAAATTGGCTTTCAGGAGACGGAGCGGGAGCTCAAATCATCATCGTCGACAACGTCCCTCCGCCCTCTGTGGAGAGATCCGTTGTGGTGAAGTATTCCGGATCCATTTCCGAGCCACCGTACGGGCTGATCGACGACGCCTGAGCGCTTTAGCGGCTGCCCAACTCGTCCTCTGGTGAGCCTCGAACAAGACCCTTTGCAAGAGCCGCTCTCCACGAACTGCTCTGAGAGCCTCTACCCGGACCTTCAGCCGCACTAGCAGGTCGCATTTGCTTGCCGCGGCCCCTGAAACGTCAGCGCTACGCTGGTATGCACCGCCCCAGAACGGAGAGTGCTCGGCGAATGGGCAGCGGCTGCCGACCGCAGGGCGTGCGACTCCTAGAAGCTATCGTCAGGTGACCAAGGTAAGGAGAGCGAGTGTTGCGGCAGGCCAGCCCTCGGGGGACCTTCCTGAAGGTCGCGGATGCAGTGAAGACTCAGATCGAGGCGGACCCGGACATGACGGAGCTTCCGTCCCTCGCTGAGGTCATGAGCGACCACGCAGTCTCGAGGGGGGTCGCGCTCCGCGCGTTCGCTGTGCTGAGGCAGGAAGGTGTGGCTGAACCGACGCCGGGCGGACGGTGGCGCGTCGTGCGGGCAGGCGGACTAGTAGACCGGCGTCCGCTCGAACAGCGAATCGCGGACATCATCACGGCTGACAAGCTCGAAGTGGGGCAACCATTCCCCAGCGCTTCCGCACTGGCCGAGCGGTTTGGAGTATCACGTCCCACGGTGACCAAGGCGCTGGAGAAGTTGGAATCCGCCGGCGTGCTGGCGGGGGGAGGACAAGGCAAGGTGCGGAGGGTCCGTGCCCTGCCGATACGAGAGGAGCGTTCCTAGCTTGCCGAAGTTGACGGAGTGGGCCTATCCCTTGGCTGAGTCCCTGCTCGCCGAACCGCTGCCGCGGCGGTGGAAGCACTGCCTTGGGGTCGCCGAGAGAGCGCGCACGATCGCCCTCGTTCTCGACCAGGACGCGGACCTGTTGGAGGCCGCGGCGGTGCTGCACGACATCGGGTACGCGCCGGACCTGGCCAAGACGGGGTTTCACCCGCTGGATGGTGCTCGCTACCTCCGGGACGTGGCCGGCGCCGACGAACGAGTAATCAACCTGGTTGCTCACCACTCCTGTGCCTGGATGGAGGCGGAAGCGCGCGGCATGCGCGAAGAGTTGGAGGGCGAATTCCCCCGCGAGAGTGCGCACCTGAACGACGCGCTCTGCTACTGCGACATGAACACGACGCCCGACGGCACGCCCACGAACCCGATCGACCGCATCAACGAGATCACGGGACGGTACGGGCCAGACAGTCTGATCGGGACGTTCATTCGCCGAGCCGAACCCGAGATTCTCGCTTGCACGTACCGCGTCCTCGAACGCGTCGCCGCCGCCAAGCGTCAGCCGATGTAGGGAGCTGTGCGCGTCCGGTCCATGGCGTGCTCGATACGGAGCCGCATCGTGGGGTGCACGTCCAGCGTCGCCAGGTCCGAGGGGGCAACCCATCGGACCTGAGTCGTCTCGCTACTCGTACGGAGTTCGCCGCCGACCGGCCGCGCGCGGAAGCAGATACTGAACTGCTGGCGGACCTCACCGTCGTCGTACTGCATCACGTGCCCGGGGTCCGTGTAGAGCCCAGACACGTCGACAACTTCGGCCTTGATTCCGGTCTCTTCCCAGACTTCGCGCACGACGGTGTCGCTGATCGACTCCCCCACGTCGTGGCCGCCGCCGGGCAGTGCCCAACGCCCGTTGTCGGAACGCTGAATCACCAGCACCTGTCCCGCGTCATTCTGCACGAACGCAACGACGGACGGCACGACCGAGTTGGCCGGCGGGGCGTCAGGGTCGTGCAGGTAGTCGATACGTCCCATGACTCAGACTCCCGTGATGCTCTCTATGTCCTGCTCGGTGATCGGTCGGGCTTTCTCCCAGGTGTGATCGATGCTATGCGCGTACGTGTCGAAGAGGCCGCCGCCGGGCAGGCGGCGCAGATGCAGAACCGGCGCCATGTAGGCGCCGAAGCCGTAGACGTGCGGGTTGACCAGCATCTCGTCATCGGCTCGGTAGATGGAGTTGTAGAGCGTCGATTCGTGCAGCCTGAAGCCGACATCTGGGTGACTTCGCATCAGGGGGCGGTACAGCACTAAGGCATTGCGGATTTTCCCGTCCATGATCTGGTGACCCTCGTCGATACCGCGCTGCCGAACGGCAGCGCAACCAGGGTCTCCGAGCAGAATGCGGACCTGGGCCCCCGCTTTCACCTTCGCCCTCACCAGGTCGTGGAACAGCGGATCTTCCGAGAGGAACAGCCCGGAGTAGACAAGCACGTCCAGGTTCCGCTCAGCCCGCCCGTAGAGATCTCGCCACAGTCCCGGCGGCACGGTGTGCCGATGCGGGTAGACGGCCGCTATCTCGGCTTTGGTCAGGTCCGCCGCGCTGTCGACGTTGCGTTCGTCGTCCCACAGGGTCGTGACGTCAACCCTCAGTGCCGCCGCCGTCGCGTACTGATGGCGCCGATAGGGCGCCTTGCCCTGCGTGATCCAGCGTTCGACTGTCTTCGGGTTGACGTTGATCTGTTCAGCGAGGCTCTGCACGGTCATGCCACGGGCCAAGAGAGCGGACCGTAAGCGCTCGTTCGACATCTGCACCCCCGTTGGGACGTCTAGGGACTTCTTGACCGTAGCCAGAACTCCCCAAGCTGTCTACGCACGGGGTAACCAACTCCCTTGACCTGCGGCGATTCTGAATGTGCGCCAAGAAGTCCCGGCGTGAAGACCAAGAGGCTCCGTCGATGTACTTGACGGACCCTCATGCAGTACCTGTAAAACAGGTACTGCAACGGCCGAACGTAACAACTCGGCTGAAGGCGGCTTCACGTCGCATGCGCAGCAGGACCCCGCCGGACCCGCTTACACGCGGTTCGAGCGGCAGGGGAGACGTAAAAGTCCGTCGTCTTCACGGATCGATCGGTGTCATCGGCTAAGCCGCTGGTCTGACCCTCGGGCGTAGACCCAGGGACCGGATCACGGGGATCCCGTTGATTGGGCCGCACCCAGCCCATGGCATCCAGGGAGCAACCACTCAGCGAGTGACGACTGAGTGGCCGCGGTGACCGCGCGCCGGCCAAGCGAAGGGAGCAAGGCGCGTACGGAGCCGCGAGACGACAGTGACGGGCTTCCCCGTCACTCGTCATGCGGGCAGGACGCCGGCCTCACGTCGGTGTCCTGCCCGTTTGATGAGGACTTTCGAAGGTCCCACCCGCACCGCATCCGGTGCGGTCTCTTTCCCGCGGCACGCGCCCCGTAGAGGCACCTCCGGGCGCGTTCGAGCCGTTCACTGTGAGGAGAGACTTCCATGAAGTGCATCGTTGCCGGTCATCAGGCGCTCAGCCCGTCGGAGTTCGCGGAACTGGCGCTCGGCACGCCGGTTGAACTGTGGCTCGGGGTCGAGGGCGAGACTGACGAGGAGCGCGCGGCCCGCCTGGATGCGGCCCGCGACATCCTCACCGACCCCGAGTTCAGCAGCCTGCCCGACGACTTGGTCCGCCTGGCCGCGCGGGTGGTCGAGGAGCACCCGGACCTGTTCAACGTGGTCCCACTGGCCCGCCCCTCCCGTCGCCGTCCGGCACGCCGGGGGGCTGCCGCATGAACGAGGGTCTGACGCTGGACGGTCTTGCCGCGCCATTGCGTGTGCTGCGCCTGCTGACCGTGGACTTCGGGCACCTGCCCGCCCCGCAGATCGATGTGTCGACCGTCTACCCGGACCAATTGGGGCTGCGGTTCCACGACGACCTGTCCGCCTTCGAAGCATGGCGCGACGCGCTGGGCATCGTCCCGGACTCCGTGGTGTACCGCGAGCAGGGTGCCGGCCGCACGCGCGTGCTGAAGGCATCCACTGAGTACGCGGGCGCCGTGCTGGAGCTGACCGGGTACGGCGACGTGCACGCCCCGGCGCCGGTCGGGGCGCCGGCCTGATGGCGGCGCTGGGAAAGTGCTTCGACCCGACCGGCGCCCGCCACGGCATACCGACCTACCCGTGGCGGTACGCCCCGGACGGTTTGGCGACCAGACGGCAATTACGGGCCCGCGGCCTGCGTCCCGGCGGACAGCCGATCGCCGCGCAGGTGCTGCGACCGCGCTACCGGCGCGGGCCGCTGGTCGCCTACCTCTACTGCCTCGACAAGGCCAAGCCGGTGCGGCCGATGACGCCGGCGAAGCGCCGGGCGCTGGAGTGCGCGATGCGCGCCCGCCGCACCTGCCCGCAGTGCCGCATGGAGGCCGCTTACGTCATTCCCTCCTCGCTCGGGGTGTGCGTCCCTTGCGCCTACCCCGACGACAAGCCGCCGCCTGACCAGCACGAATCGGGCGGCATTCCCGAGAAGGAGTGAAGCAGTGAGTCATCCCCCGGAAAGGTCCCTGAGCAGGGGACAGATCATCCTGCTGAGTCTCGCCGCGGTGCCCATGGTCGGTTTCGGCGGTATGGGCGCGTGGGGCACCTACAGCAACATCACTTCCGTGTTCCACCGTTCTGCGACCGCGCTGGGTGTGGTCGCGGCCGGTGAGGGCGCAACGCTGGTTCTCGCCCTGACCCTGGTTGCCCTGACCGCGCTGGGGCAGTCCTCCCCTCTGGCCGTGCGGCTCGGGTTGTGGATGCTGCCGGCGGTGGCGTCCCTGACCGGCGCGGCGGTGGCGCAGTCGACCCGGGACGCGGTGGTGTTCGCCGTGACACCGATCGCCATGTCTGCCTCCGCCGAGGGGCTGGGCCTGGTGGCCCGCCGGATCGTGGTCTTCTGCACGGGTGTGGACGCGGAAGCGCAGCGCCGTAACGCGGCCGTTCTGCAACGCCTCGCCTACCACCGCGCCCGCGCCGCGAACCACCCCGACATGAAGGCGCGCAAGAGTTCAGAGGTGGAGTCGTGGAAGCTCGCCAAGAAGGTCGGCGCGGGTGACGTCCTGCTCGGGGCGCACCTGGTCGATGTCCAGCGCGAGCGGATGACGGCCGGCGCGGACGCCGCGCTTGCGGGCATGTTCCACCTCCCCGTCACGGCCCCCGCCCTTCACGCCCCGGCCACCCCGGAGCCGGCCGCCGTCGAGGGTGCGGCCGTCACGGCCGTCACGCCCCCCGTGACGGAGGAAGACACGCAGGTCACGCCCCCGCTGGAAACCGTCCCGGCCGTGCCCGTCACGCCCGTGACGGACGACGTCACGCCCGTGACGCTGGACGAGATCGCCGTCGTGGCCGGGGTCGCCACCCCGGTGGCGGGCGAGCCTCTGACGGACGCTCAGCTTGTGGTCTGCCTGCGGCATCTGCGCTACTCCGACGACCCGCCCCTGTCCTACCGCCAAGCTGTCGCCGCGTTCCGCGAGGCCGGCTTCGTGGGCGGGGAAGAGCGGGTGCGCCGGGCATGGGGCTCGCTGATGTCCCACGAGGAATCCGGCACCTGACAGCACCCCGGCACCACCAATGAAGGCCAGCCCAGGACTAGTGGGCTGGCCTTCGTTGCGACTGCCGGAAGCAGTCGACGCAACCAGTGAAGCAGACCCGGAGAGCCCCGGCGAGCGGCACCCTCGCAGACCCGGACAGCAGACCCGGCGAGCCGACATCACGACAGCACACCGCCTGAACTCCGCTTCTTTCAACGCAGAAACCCGGACGCCGCCCTGGAAAGCAATGCGTCCGGGTCCTGCTCTCCTCCGTGAAGGAGTGACCCTCAGCATGACCGAGACCACCACCGAACCGGTAGCCCACCCGGCTGCCACCGCACCCCCGCCCACCCCGGCACCGCCCCGCGAGACGCCCCCGGCTTCCGCCGCACAGCCCACGCCGGTCCATACGCCGGGTGGTATCCCGGTGCTGCCGCTGGCTCTGTCCGGCACCAACGGCGCCGTCGGCGCGGTGAGCACCGTTGCCCTGGTGGGTGGCGGTCCCGTGGCGCTGGCGGTGGCCGCGGGCGGCGCCGCCGTCCTCGGCACGGCCGCAGCCGTCCGTGCCCGCCGCACCAACCGCGAGCACCGTAAGGCAAACCCCGGCACGTCCGGCCGCCGCAGCGCTGCTGCGGGCCGCAGTACGGGCGGCACGTCCGCGGGCGGCCGGGGACGCGGTACCGGTTCCAAGCCGCCCAACGGAGCGGGGAAGTCCGGCGCGCTACGCGGCACGGCCGTCACGGGCGGCCGTCACACCGCCCGTCACGCGTCACGCCCCACCACGTCACGTGCCGCGGGCGCATCGGGCGCTGGCCGCACGGCGGGGGCGCGTACCGGGGCTGGCCGTGTCGGGCAGGTGCGGGCGCTTCGCCGGACCGGCAAGGAGCAGGCGCCGACCCGTTCCGCGGCACGGCAGCAGACCACCACTGCCCGCCGCGCCGTCGCGGACGCGCGCCGCAACGCCCGAGCCACTGGCCGCGCCAACAAGGCCAACGGCTCGAAGGGTTGGGCTGGCCGCGCCGCCGGATGGGCGGGCGGTAAGACCGCGTCCGGCACGCGCGCCCTGGTGAACAAGGCCCGTAAGGCGCGTGACCGGAGCACCGACGCGCAGGTCGGCGCGAAGCGGGCGCAGGTGCGTAAGGCGCCCGCCCGCCGCAAGGCCCGGTGGGGCCTGCTGAAGTCCGCGGCCCGTTTCCAGGGGCGCCGGCTGCTGGCCGCTCTCGTCTCCGGGGCGGCCGGGGTGCTCGGGTGCCTGACCACGCCGCTCGGTCGCAAGCTCGGGTGGCGGTGGCTGATGCACCCCGGCCGGCGGCTGTACCGGCGGCTCATGGGCGCCGCCCATGCCCAGCGTGCCGTTCGTGACGCGGCGATCCGGGCGCGGCAGGCCGAGGAAGAGGCCGCCACCGAGGAAGACCCGAACGAGATCGGGGACCGCGTCGCGCGTCCCGCCCACCTCATCCCCACGGCCCCCACGGCCGGTCAGGAGATTCACGTGTCTGGTTTCAAGTTCGAAGAGGCCGCGGCCGAGATGGAGAACGCGGCCCGCACCTACGAGCCCGACGGGAACATGGAAGTTCTCGCGATGATCGACAACCTGCCCACGGCGCTACTGTCGATCGCCAACACCTTCCGCATCCTGGCCGAACGCTCCGACGACGAGTTCGCCTTCGAAAAGGACGTCGCCGCCGGCTTCGACGACATCCACCGCACCCTGCTGAACGCGGTCGACGCGGGCGAGACCCTCGTACCGCTGTTCCGGCAGGTCCACGAGCAGGACATCGCACGCCACGAGGACCCCCGCAACGGCACCGCGGCCGAGAAGGGCTGGAACGTCTGACCATGACCACCACCGAGGCCACCATGACCAGCAGCAAGAACAGCAAGTCCAAGCAGCAGCCGGCCGAACACAACGGTGGTCCGGTGTGGGATTGGGCGGCCGGTCACGGACCCGTGACCGGCGCCCTGTCCGCCACCACCGGCGCGTTCGCCGTCGCCACCACCGGCGCCGCAACCGCCATGCCGCCCGGTTGGGCGCTCGCCGTCGGCGCGGCCGGAGCGATCGGCCACACCGCCGCCGGCATCCGCCTCAGGAACGCCGGCCGCACGATCGCCGCCCGCGCCGCGTCCTGGCTCGTCGGTGCCGGCTGGACGACCTGGGCCATGACCCACGGCCCCCTCACCTGGCAGGCGCTCGGCTCCCTCGCCGTCATCGGCGTGGGCACGGCCACCGTCACCCGCTCGACCAACCTCTACGAGGAAGCCCGCGAGGAAGAGGCCCTGCACGCCGAAGAGCGGGCGGTGGCCCTGGAGTTGTCGCAGGAGCGGCGGGCGATCGCCGAGGAGTGGGTGGAACGCATCCAGCGGGTGTGCGGACTGACGGTGCGGGTGCTGGCAGTGGAGCACTGGCCGACCGGTACCGGGTTCACAATCGACGCCGAACTCCCCGGCGGCACCACCTACGACCAGATCGCCGCGCGGGCGGCGGGGCTGTCGGCTGATGCGCACCTGCCGCACGGCTGCACCGCCACCGCCGGACCCGGTATCCACCAGGGCCGCACCCTGATCGACGTCTCAACCGTCAACGCGCTGGAGACCGAGACGCCCTACCCCTCGGACTACGCTCCGCTCTCCCTGCACACGGGGATCCCGTGGGGCTACCGCTCCAACGCCGAGCACATCCAGACTTACCTGCGGGAACAGTGCGCGCTGGTCGTCGGGCCGACCGGGTCAGGCAAGACGAACATGGTTCACGTGATCCTGGCCGGGTTCGCCCGCGCCACCGACATCCTCACATTCGTGATCGACCTGAACGCCGGATCGGCCGGCCTGTCGTGGGTACTGCCCGCCCTCAACCACCAGCCTCGCGAGGGTGAGCGTCCCATGCGGCCCGGTATCGACTGGCTCGCCGGGACGGTCGAGGAAGCAAACGTCATGCTCGATGCGGTGGTGCGGGTCGGGAAGCAGCGCAAGATCGCCTATCAGGCGCTGATGGCGCGTGAGGACACCGACCTGTTGCCGGTCGGGCCGTCGATCCCTCAGGTCATGCTGGTCATCGACGAGGGAGCCGAGATCCTCACCAGCACCGACAAGACGCTGAAGGAACTCGCCAAGAAGATCCTCGAAGTGATCCGGATGCTGCGCGCCATGGGCATCCGCACCGTCCTGACCGCCCTCGGCTCCACTGGGGCTGTGCTGGGCAACCTCATGATCCGCCGCGAAGCCAAGGTCAGGGTCGCGCTGACTGGCGGGGAGAAGGAGGGCATGGACCTCAGCAAGCTGTTCCCCGGCACCCGCGGCCTGAAGGTCGACCAGGCCCCGTACAAGGGCGCGGGGTTCATGGGCACTCCGGAGTCGCCGGCCGCGTTGTTCAAGTGCTGGCGGATCCTGCCCAGCCAGATCCGCGAGATCGTCGCCGCCACCTCCGAACGTCACCCCGTCCTGGACGACGTGTCCGCCAAGGCGGCAGGAGAGGCGTACGCGCGGCGGTGGGACGCCGACCGGATCGCTTGGATGCACAGCCCCGAGCCCAGCCCGCTCGCTCCCGCAGACGGGGCGGTCGGGGAGCCGCGGCGGGGGCTGAACCTGTCCGCGCTGCGCGACCGGCCCGCCGCGCAGTCGGGACCGGAGCAGGGGGCGGGTTCGGACGTCGACCGCCTCGCGGACGCGTTCATGCGCGAGATCGACGAACATTTCGGCACCACCACCGAGCCCGACCACTCCCGCCCCGAGCGGGACCGGCCGCAGCGTCCGGGACTGAACCTGTCCGCCCTGCGCGACAACCGCGACAGCACCCCGGAGCAGGGGGCGACGGCGGGCAGGGATAGCGGGCCGGACTGGCTCGCGGACGCGATCGCCGCGATCACCGAAGCGGGCGCGGCGGGCATGAAGCCGTCGGCGGTCGCCGACCGCGTCAACCGCAGCCGGCAGGCCGTGCGCGAGGCGCTCAAAGCCGCGGCGGAGCGGGGGGAGTTGGTCTACCGGGACAACGGTCCGCACTCGGTCTATGTCCACCCCGACCACGCCTGAATCGCTCACAGACGGCTACCGGCTACCGGCTACCGGCTACCGGAAACTTGCCACTAGCCGGTAGAACACCCCTCTACTGCCCAACAGGGGCCTCTGTCAGGTGTTTTCCGCTTGCCAGTAGCCACTAGCCAGTGACCACTACAACCACACACTGTGACCAGCAGGAGCCCGCCCGGAACCGTTCCGGGTGGGCTCCTGCGCGTGATCGGCTCGCCGGAAGGGAGCACCACATGCACCACCGCGAACCGCACGGAAACATCGCCGCCCACATCCCCGCCGACGTCTACCAGCGCGCCCAGGCCACCGGGCAACCGGTGGTCATCGTCGTCAACGACACCACCGCCAACGGCTTCCCGTGGCGGCGGCTGCTGTACCCGTTCGCGATCGCCGGCGCCGCCACCCTGGGCGGCTGGGGGCTGGTCGCCGCCCTGTGCTACCTGCTCGACTTCGCCGCCCACACCGCCACCGTCATCGCCAGCGCCGCCGGACCCATCGGCGTCGGCGGAATCACCCTCAAACTCGCCCGCGCCAAGAACTGACCCGAAGGGAACCCCGCATGGACATCGACCCCGACGAGATCGTCACGGTCGAACTGACCTGGGACAACGACGGCCTGCCCACCCTCTACAGCCGAGACATCACCCGCCGCCAACTCGGAAACCTGCTCTTGCAGTTCGACGCCATGGCCGACGACACCGAAGCGAAGCAGGAGCACGCCGCATGAGCCGCCGTGCCCTGCCTCGCCTGCGCATCCGCGTCACCGGCTGGCCGCGCCGCGCGCTGGTCCTGACCGACACCCCCGCCCCCGACTGCCCGGACTGCGCCGGCGACGGCGGCATCGAGCACGACTACGGCGACTACGAAACCGGCGAATACGCGGGCACCGAGTGGGAGCCCTGCCACTGCTGGAACGAGAACCGCCGCATGGTCCTCCTTCCCCTGCCCCGCCGCCCCCGGTGGCTGCGCCGACACGGCAACGGCCGCGACCCGTGGGGCTCCGACGACTACAGCAACGAACCCCCGTTCTGACCCGACCAGACCAGGAGATCAGCATGTCCTTCGGAGAGACCCCGATCACCATCGTCGGCAACCTGACCGCCGACCCGGAACTGAAGTTCACCGAGGGCGGCGCCGCACTCGCCCGCTTCACCGTCGCCGCCACCCCGCGCACCTTCGACCGCGACTCGAACCAGTGGAAGGACGGCACGTCCACGTTCTTCCGCTGCGCCGCCTGGCGCACGCTCGCCGAACACGTCGCCGACTCGCTGAGCAAGGGCTCGCGGGTGGTGCTGTCCGGCCGGATCCGTCAGCACGACTGGAAGACCCCGGAGGGCGAGAACCGCTCCATGCTCGCCGTTGAGGTCGACGAGATCGGCGCGTCCCTGCGCTTCACCACGGTGACCATCAACGGCAAGCGCCCGGCCCGCACCGCTCCCGCCGGGGACGACGCATGGGCCACGACCGGCAGCACCACGGCCAACGGGACCGACGCCGAACCCCCGTTCTAGCTACGCCAAGGGCGGCCCCCGCATCTCGCCAAAGAACCGGGGCCGCCCTTGTCAGCCAGTCACCCATCACGGAACTGGAGACATCCAGCATGACCCAACGCACCGACATCCGGCGAGCCCCCGGCTCGCCACCCCGCATCGTGGCGCTGTGCGCCGGCTACGGCGGACTCGAAAGGGCGATCCACGCCGGGACCGCCGGCGCGCCCGTCGCGTTCGCCGAGAACGACCCGCACGCCGCGGCCGTGTTCGCCGCCCACCACCCGAACACGCCGAACCTCGGAGACATCACCGCTCTGGACTGGCACCAGGTCCGCGACCTGTACCGGCCGGACGTGGTCGCCGCCGGTTTCCCCTGCCGCAACATCTCCAACGCCGGACGAAGGGACGGGATCAATGGCCAGTGGTCGCGCGTCTGGAAGAACGTCGCTGAGGCTGTGGGCGTCGTTCGACCGCGTCTCGTGTTCCTGGAAAACGTGGCGGCGCTCCGCTCGCGGGGGCTGGACGTCGTCGCCGCGGACCTGGCCGCGCTCGGGTATGACGCGCGCTGGACATGTCTACGAGCTGGTGGCCCCGAAGTCGGCGCCCCGCACGAACGCGACCGCTGGTTCGCAGTTGCCCATCCCGCTGATGCCGACCCCCACTACCTCGGACGGCACTGGCGGCCCCGGCACCAGCCCGAAACGACGGGGCGGGTTGAACCTGCGCACCGCCGTGACGAGGTTGCCCGCACCCCCGGAGTGAGCCTGCTACCCACCCCCGCCGCACGGGACTGGAAGTCCGGCGCCTCGAACCTCCTCGGACGCAACGCCCGCCCGCTCAACGAGATCGCCGTCAACCTCCTCGCCGGCACGCACACGCAGTCTGGTGGGCCGGTCCGGCTGGACGCACGGTGGATCGCCAGCGACGGCACTGACTACGGGCCCGCCGTCCGACGGTGGGAGCACGTCACCGGACGGGCGGCGCCGTGCCCGACCGAGCCGGGAACCCGCGACAACCGCCGCCTGTCCCCGGCGTTCACGGAATGGCTGATGGGTCTGCCCGCCGGGTGGGTGACCGCCGTTCCCGGCATCCCCCGAAAGGAACAGCTCAAGATCCTCGGCAACGGGGTCGTGCCCCAACAGGCTCACCACGCCTACGGACTCCTCCTCGGAGCCGACACGACCGCGCGGCGGGACGGGAGGGCCGCAGCATGAACGGCATCCCGCTCATCAACGTGCTCGACATGCCCACCGTCGACCTCGGTCACCTGCACCTGCTCGCCGCCGCACTGTGCTCCGCCGAACGCGACTGGCCCGTCATCCCCCTGCACCCCGGAACCAAGCGGCCCGCCGGACACCCCGAACGCTCCTGCCCCCTCACCGGGCGCTGCGAGGGCGGACACCGCACCCCCGAGCAACGCGCCACCACCGACCCCCACCTGATCCAGGCGGCATGGGCGCGGCGGCCGTACAACGTCGGGATTGCGACCGGTCCGGCCGGCCTGGTCGTCGTCGACCTGGATGTGTGCAAGCCGGAAGAGCCAGAAGGAGCGCCTGACGGCGCCGCTTCTTTACAGGCGCTCTGCGAGCGCGCCGGCCAGACCCTCCCGGCCACATACCAGGTGCGGACCCCTAGCGGAGGGCACCACCTGTACTTCACCGCCTCGCCCGGTGGGCAGCTCCGCAACAGCGCCAACCGGCTCGGAGCGCACATCGACACCCGCGCATGGGGCGGCTACGTCGTCGCCCCCGGCAGCACCACCCCCCAGGGCGCCTACGAGGTTCTCGACGACACCCCCGTGGCCGCACTACCGCCCTGGCTCACCGCCCTGCTGGTCGAGGTGCCGCGGCCCGCCAAGTCCATGTCCGTCACGCCGGTACGCGACGGCACACGGGCAGCCCAAGTGGCCCTGGAGCGCGAGACGGCCGCAGTCCGGGGCACGTCGGAGGGCGGCCGCAACACACGGCTGCTGGCGGGCGCCCGCGCCCTGGGCCGCTTCGTCGCATGGGGCGAGATTCCCCGGACCGGGGTGGAGGAGGCTTTTCAGGCGGCCGGCGAGGCGGCCGGACTGCCGGCGGCCGAGTGCCGCGCCACCATCCGCAGCGCCCTGGACTGGTCCATCCGCACGTGCCGACCGCGGGAGACGGCATGACCACCTCCCCCGCCCGCCCAGCCCTGAAAAGCCATCCCGACACCGCCGACCAGCCGGACACCGCCGACACGACGACACCCCCGGCTCGCGAGGGCGGCCGAAGGAAGGCCGCCCGTCAGGGCGTTCTTTCAGCCCTTCCCACCGAACAGCACCCACCCGGCCCCACGTGCAGCAGTGCAGAGGACCCGACGCCGGACCGGCCGGGGATCCGCATCTACGCCCCGCCGGTCTACCGCCACCACTACGACGGCGCCCGCTGGTCCAAGCGCTACGGCGACACCCCCAACGCCGCCTACGCCTGCACCTGCGGGCAGACCGGCACAGCCACCGGACAACACGCCGTCGCCACGCTGGTCGCCGAATACGACGCCCACAAAGAGGCCTGCGCCGGCGCACCCGCCCTGCACACCGAAAGGAGGAACGCCGCATGACCCACACTGCGCCCGCTCCGTCCATCGACGGCGCCGCCCTGCTCGACGAGGTCGAAGCGTTCCACCGCCGCTTCAACGTCTTCCCCACCGAAGCCGCCTACGTCGCCGTCGCCCTGTGGGACGCCCACGCCCACCTGCTCGACTGCTTCGACTCCACGCCCCGGATCGCGTTCCTTTCCCCGGAGCCGGGATCGGGCAAGTCCCGCGCGCTGGAGATCGTGGAAACCCTCGTTCCGCAGCCCATGGTGGCCGTCAACGCGTCCGCCGCCGCCCTCTTCCGCGCGGTCTCCGGGGCGGACGGGCGCCCGACGATCCTCTTCGACGAGATCGACACCGTCTTCGGTCCCAAGGCAGGGGACAACGAGGAGTTGCGCGGGTTCCTCAACGCCGGACACCGCCGCTCCGGTGTCACCTACAGGTGCGTGGGCGACGGCTCGAACCAGAGCGTTCAGCCGTTCCCCTCGTACTGCGCGGTCGCCATGGCCGGTCTCGGCTCGCTGCCGGACACGATCCTGACCCGCTCGGTCATCATCCGGATGCGCCGTCGGGCCCGGAACGAGCGAGTGGAGCCCTTCCGGCAGCGCATCCACGAGAAGGAGGGCCGCGCGCTCCGTGACCGGCTCGCCAAGTGGGCCGATGCCGTCCGCGCCACGGTAGAGGGTGCGTGGCCGACCATGCCGGACGGCGTCACGGACCGCCCCGCGGACGTGTGGGAACCCCTGCTCGCCGTCGCCGAAGCGGCCGGCGGAGAGTGGCCGGCACGCGCGCGGGCCGCCTGTGTCGAGTTGGTGACCGCCGCGAGTGAGGACGACGAAGCCTCCCTCGGTATCCGCCTGCTCACCGACCTGCGGGACACGGTCCTTTACGGCATCGACCGCATGCCGACCGCCGCCATCCTGGAGTGCCTGACCAGGATGGACGACGCGCCATGGGTCGACATCGGGGGGAAGCCGCTCACCCCTCGCGGACTGGCCCGGTTGCTCAGCCAGTACATGACCGGCGCCAACAAGCCCATCAAGCCCCGCCCGATCCGTACGGCGGCGGGCACGGTCCCGCGCGGCTACTACGCCGAGGATCTCGCGGACGCGTGGGCCCGGTACTGCGCCCCGCCCCCTTCAAAGTCCGCTACATCCGCTACGTCCGCTACATCGCAGGTCAACGGGGGTGAATCCGTAGCGGAAGCGCTTCCGGGAATCCGCTACACGCCCGACGAAACCGCTACGCCGTCGACCACCGCCGCCCCCGCGCCGTAACGGCACCAATCCGCTACACGCTACGCATCCGCTACAGAAAGCAGGCCCCTGACCTGCGCTGTAGCGGATGCAGCGGATGTAGCGGATCTGGGAGAAGGACCGAGCACGAACAGCCCCGACCGAGGAGACCCCCGGATGAGCACAGTCGTCGCCGCGCCTGTCGACCGGCTTCTCTACACGCCGGAAGAGGCCGCCGAAGCGCTCGCCATCGGCCGTTCGACTCTCTACGAGCTGATGGCGGACGGAGTTCTGACCTACATCAAGCTGGGCCGTTCCCGCCGTATACGGCGGACGGACCTTGAGACCTACGTGGCCGGTCTCGCCCCGCTTCCCAACTGACCCTGCGCACAGTCGAGGCGCCCCCGGACGACGCGTCCGGGGGCGCCTCTTGCATGGAGGAGAACATTGAGCCCCCGCCCCAAGAAGTCGAACATGGAGTCGTCCATCTACGAGGGCAACGACGGCTGGTGGCACGGGCGCGTCACCATGGGTGTCAAGGACGATGGCAGCTACGACCGGCGCCACCGCCGGGCCCGGACGGAAACCGAAGTGAAGCGCAAGGTCCGCGAGTTGGAGGACCTGCGGGACAAGGGACGCGCCCCCAAGGCGGGGCGCAAGCCGACCGTAGAGCAGTGGATGACCACGTACCTCACGGATATCGCGTCCTTGAAGCTCAAGCCGCGCTCCCTGGATGACTACTGGTCCAAGACCAGGAACGACATCATCCCTGGCATCGGCAAACACCGTCTCGACAAGCTCCAGCCGGAACACCTGGAGCGGATGTACCGCGTCATGCTTGATGAGGGTCACGCGCCGTCCCACGTGCTGAAGGTGCACCGCATCCTGTCGCGCGCCCTCAAAATCGCGCACCGCCGGCGCCTCATTGTCGAGAACGTGGCCACCCTCGTAGACCCGCCCACGGTCGACGAGACCGAAGCAAACCCCTTCACTACCGAAGAGGCAAAGGCGTTCCTGGAGGCCGCCGCCAGGCGCCCCACCTTCATGCGATGGTGCGTCGGAGTCGGCATGGGCTTCCGCCAGGGCGAGACGCTCGGTCTCAGGTGGCCATACGTCGACTTCGGCAACGAACTGTTCCGTCCCGAGTGGCAGCTACAGCGCCTTACCTGGCGGCACGGCTGCAAGGACCCGCACGGGTGCGGCGCCAAGTTCCACCGGTTCGAGCCGTGCCCGCCGGAGTGCACGACGCACAAGGGCTACAAGCGCGGGTGCCCGAAGCCGTGCCTGAAGGACTGTGTGGGGCACGCCCGCGCGTGCCCCGACCGCAAGAACGGCGGTCTCGTCTTCACCCGGCCCAAGACGAAGAAGAGCCGGAACGCCGTCCCCATCCCGCCGCCGTTCATCCCCTACCTGCGCGAGCACAGGGCGCAGCAGGCGACAGCGCGCGACGCAGCTGGGGCCGCCTGGCAGGAACACCACCTGGTCTTCACCCGCGTAGACGGCCGTCCGCTCGACCCCCGGCAGGATTGGGAGGAGTTCAAAGAGCTGTTGGCCGAAGCCGAGATCGACGACCGCCGCCTGTACGACGGAAGCCGTCACACCGCTGGCACGATCCTGAACGAACTTGGGGTCGACATGCCCACGATCATGGAGATCCTGCGGCACACGCAGATCAGCCAGACCCGGCGTTACGTGCAGGGAAGATCCCACCTCTCCAAGGACGCGATGCGCCGTATGGGGGACACCTTCATGCCACAGGCAGAACCTCCCGCAACCGAGACCACCGACAACCGAGCAGCACGCGCGCGGCGACGTCGCCGCGTCCGCTGAAACAGTCCGGCTCAGGCATTGCCTGGGCCGGACCTTTCTACGTGCGTAGTGGGCTCGATTGGTCTACTGCCGCTGGCGGGATCTGCACGGCGACCCTCAAGGTGACATTAGGAGCCAAGGGACCTGAGGGAGGCGCTATGGACCACAGCATTCAACGCAATGAGCCTGCGAAAAGTAGGAAGCATGGTACGAAGATCAGCACTGAGGGCTACCTTGGAAGTCGGGTTGTTTCCTTTGACGGGCAGAGCGTTGGAAGGGTCGATTTCGTCTTCACCGGCTCAGGCACAGAGTCTGATGTAGTCAGCGTTGCAGCCGTGGCCAGGCATACACGCGGCCCTAGAAAACCCTCCCTTTGGAAGCTAGTTCCCATTCACGACGCTCACATTCGACCTGATGGCACAATTTCCGTTCCCTACGGGAGAGGAATGATCTTGTCTGGTCCCGAATTGGCGAGCGCCCCCGCGGACTTGAGTACTGAAATGGCAAATAAAATTAAGGCTCATTTTTCCGACGTTCACTACGCCGTTGACCTCAGGGGCTCACTACCTCGGAAACCGCTACCCGCCTCGGGAGCGGTGAAATTTAAAGGAGGCGCCACGAGGAAAGATGATCGCGATAGCGAAGAATCATTGATTTCGTCTCCCATCCCCGGAGATGAGGCCTTCTGGCATTCATCGGAAGCTGCGCATTGGGCTCAGGCAGCACAACTTATTGGTGTGGGAGTTCAACTGAGTGGGCATCACAACGTACTCAATGAATGGGAGGACGATGCACGCACTCTGCTAATTCCGCGCCTTGAATCACTCAAGCGTGGCGATCCGTGGCCGCAAGCTAGAATCGCTTTCGAAAAGCTGGGTCTGCTGGAAACGTTCCTCTCAGTCCGAGAGGAACCTCTGGCCCGCGCAGGTGAACTCTCCACCATTCAGTCCCAGCTCTGGGAAGAGTCTTATCTGAATCAGAATGGTGTTTCGTCAGAGGCTGCGACAGCCCTGCTCTATTCTGGACTACTCTCCCCCAGTGAGCTAGTGCGCATCTCCTCCGCATCGCAGCTCTCTTGGCTGCTAGACGATCTCGAGGGAGATATGAGGGAGCACCTGATCCAAGGCTGCCGAAGTGACTCCCATACCGTTCAGATGATCTCTGCCAGCGCCTTGGGGAGGCACGAGGAAGATCACGAAGTATTGCAAAATTTTATTGATCCCCAGTCGAACTGTGATACCGCAGAGCCTGCACACACGAGCACAATCGTCCATGGCACCTGGGCTGCAAATGGAATCTGGTGGCGTCCGGAGGGCGATTTTTTCCAATTCATCAAGCAGCACGTTAGTACCGATCTATACGATGGTCCGGGATATTTCCGATGGAGTGCAAAGTGGAAGAAGAAGGAACGACGAGGCGCCGGATTCAAACTTGAGCAATGGCTAGCCGCCAATGTCGTACCCCATCCAGGAACTAAGATCAAGGAGTTTGACACTGTATTCGCACACAGCCATGGGGCAAATGTGTCCCTCTCAGCAGGGCTTGTAGGCGCAAAGATTACCTTTCTGGTCCTCTTGCATCCGGCAATCGACCGTCGCAGTCCGAGGGAGATGCAACTGATCCTTAGTAACATTTCAGGGGTACTTGCTTTCTTTCCGCACTTCGATCTCACAGTGCTGGCCGATCGAAGTTTGCGCGGTTTCCCAAAACATGACGATAAAGTGACGGAGAGGCAGATTCCTGGATGGTTCAAGCATGATGCGCTACTGGACCCGTATACGTGGCACCAAAATGGATTGATTAATGACCTGAACTACTACAGAGATCAGGCGCGTGATCGAAGGCGTGATCTCCAAATTTAGCTGGGCTCGTAGTCGAGACAACGTAGGGGCATGGCCCCCAGGCCGCTCATCCTCTACGACGCGCAGAACGCGACGGTCGACGCCTGCGCGAGGAGATCCGCGGCGCAACACCGCCGACACAGACCCTCCGGTAGAGCCAGTGGCGATCGCACCTGTCGAAGGACGTCACGAGTCACATGCGCGCCACCTTGATGCCGCGCCTCGCACACGCCTCGGAGCCCTGCTTCGGACGGTCAGTTGAGACCAGAATTGAGACCGAGGGCAGTCGCGCGGCCCACGCTCAGCACCGCCGCCGCATCCGGGCAAAGCAAAAGCCCCAGGTCACGGCGAGTGAGTCCCGGGGCTTTCACAGAGCCGCCTTCGGGATTCGAACCCGAGACCTACGCATTACGAGTGCGTTGCTCTGGCCATCTGAGCTAAGGCGGCGCGCTGTCCGCACCATGGTGCGATCAGCAACGTCGGTAAGTCTACACAGTTTCCAGGGGTGCTCCGAACAGGCCCCGGGAGCGGCCTCCCGGGGTCCACGCCGGTGGCTACTTGCAGCGCTTGCCGTCCCTCGGAGGGGTTCCGTGGAGCAGGTAGGTGTCGATCGCGGAGTCGATGCAGGCGCTGCCGCGGCCGTAGGCGGTGTGGCCGTCGCCCTCGTAGGTGAGGAGGCGGGCCGAGGTGAGCTGGTGGGCGAGGGACCGGGCCCAGCGGTACGGGGTCGCCGGGTCGCGGGTGGTGCCGACGACGACGATCGGGGCGGCGCCCTTCGCCTCGATGCGGTGCGGCTCGCCGGTCGCCCTCACCGGCCAGTAGGCGCAGTTCAAGGAGGCCCAGGCGAGACCCTCGCCGAAGACCGGGGACGCCTTCTCGAAGGACGGGAGTGCCTTCTCGACCTGGTCGGGGGTGGAGAAGGCCGCGGGCAGGTCGAGGCAGTTCACGGCCGCGTTGGCGGCCATCAGATTGGCGTAGCGGCCGTCGGCGTCCCGCTCGTAGTAGCTGTCGGAGAGGGCGAGCAGGCCCGCGCCGTCCTTGTCCTTGATCGCCGAGGTCAGCGCCTCGCGCAGCTGCTCCCAGGTGCTCTCGTCGTACATCGCCGCGATCACGCCGGTGGTGGCGAGGGCCTCGCCGAGCTTGCGGCCGTCCGGGTCGCCGGTGGGGATCGGGTGCGCGTCGAGTTTGCGGAAGAAGGCCTTGAGGTTCTCGCCGACCTCGGCGGGAGCCGTGCCCTTCCCGCCGAGCGGGCAGTCGGACCGCGTGACGCAGTCCTTCGCGAACGACTGGAACGCCGTCTCGAACCCCGCCGTCTGGTCCAGGTTCAGTCGGCGGGCGGGCAGCGACGGGTCCATCGCGCCGTCCAGGACGAGCCGGCCCACCCGGTTCGGAAAGAGCCCCGCGTACGTCGCGCCGAGGAACGTCCCGTACGACGCCCCCACGTACGTCAGCTTCCCGTCGCCCAGGACCGCGCGCAGGATGTCCATGTCGCGGGCCGCCTCCACGGTGGAGACGTGCCGCAGCAGCCGTGCCGAGTGCGCGCCGCAGCCCTCCGCGAACTCCTTGTACGCGTCGACGAGTTCGCCGGTCTCCCGCTGGTCGTCGGGGGTGGTGTCCGTCTGCGTGTAGGTGTCCATCGCGCGCCCGTCGAGGCACTCCACGGGCTCACTGCGGGCCACGCCCCGGGGGTCCACGGCGACCATGTCGTAGCGGGCGCGGACCCCGGCGGGGTAGCCGATGCCGGCGTACTGCTGGAGGTAACCGACCGCCGAGCCGCCCGGTCCGCCCGGGTTCACCAGCAGCGAGCCGAGCCGCTTGCCCGGGCCCGTCGCCTTCTTGCGGGCGACCGCGAGCCTGACGTCGCCCGCGCCCGGCTCGGCGTAGTCGAGCGGCACCTTCAGGGTGGCGCACTCGAAGCCGGGCACACCGCAGCCGCGCCAGCTCAGCTTCTGCCCGTAGTACGGCGCGAGCGCCGACGGCGTGGCCCGCGGCAGCGCGACGAGCGCCGCCAGCGCCGTGGAACCGGCGGAGCTCGTCGACTCGGCCGCGGAACAGCCGGAGACGAGCAGCGCGGCGAGCGAGAGGAGAGTGACGCCGGTACGGGACCTGCGGAGAGAGCGCCTGAAGTACATCCAGCGAGCGTAACTCTGCGCAATGGCACGAACGCCGTACGTACGCGAACGGACACGGACGAGTGACGCCCGTCAACCCAAGATCGACGTCGACACCGACCCGCTCGCCGACACCGACCCGCTCGCCGGCGTCAGCCCGATGGTCGGTGTCAGCCCGATGGCCGGTGTCAGCCCGATGGTCGGCGCCGACCCGCTCGCCGGTGTCGGCCGCTCGCCGTCGTCGGCGTCAGCCCGCTCTCAGGGCCATCGTCATCGCCTCCACCGCCAGCAGCGGAGCCACATTGCGGTCGAGGGCCTGTCTGCACCCGGCGATGGCCTCGATACGGCGGAGGGTGGACTCCGGGCTGCTGCCACGGGCGAGCCGCTCGAGGGCGTCCTCGGCGTCCATGTTGGCGATCGCGACGCGGGAGCCGAGCTGGAGGGCGAGGACGTCGCGGTAGAAGGCGGTCAGGTCGGTGAGCGCGAGGTCGAGGCTGTCGCGCTGCGTACGCGTCCTGCGGCGCTTCTGCTTGTCCTCCAGGTCCTTCATCACGCCCGCCGTACCGCGCGGCATCCGGCCGCCCTGGGCCGCGCCCAGCGCCGCCTTCAGCTCCTCGGTCTCCTTGCCGTCCATCTCCTCCGCGAGCTGCTTGGCGTCCTCGGTCGCCGCGTCGACCAGCTCCTGGGCGGCACGGAGACAGCCGCCGACGTCGTCGACGCGCAGAGGCAGCTTCAGCACCGCCGCGCGGCGCTCGCGGGCGGCGGGCTCGGTGGCCAGCCGGCGGGCCCGGTCGACGTGCCCCTGCGTGGCCCGGGCGGCGGCCGCGGCGACGGCCGGCTCGATGCCCTCGCGCCGGATGAGCATGTCGGCGACGGCGTCGACGGAGGGCGTGCGCAGGTTCAGGTGCCGGCAGCGGGAGCGGATGGTGGGCAGCACATCCTCCAGGGAGGGCGCGCAGAGCAGCCAGACCGTCCGCGGTGCGGGCTCCTCGACGGCCTTCAGGACGGCGTTGGCGGACTTCTCGTTCAGCCGCTCGGCGTCCTCGACGAGGATGATCTGCCAGCGGCCCGTGGCGGGCGAGGTGTACGACTTACGGACCGTGTCGCGCATGTCCTCGGCGAGGATCTGCGAACCGACCGCGGCGACGGTGTTGACGTCGGCGTGGGTGCCGATGAGCGCCGTATGACAGCCGTCGCAGAACCCGCAGCCCGGGACGCCGCCGAGCGCCCGGTCCGGGCTCACGCACTGGAGGGCGGCGGCGAAGGCCCGCGCCACCTGGCCGCGACCGGCGCCGGGCGGACCGGTGATCAGCCAGGCGTGCGTCATCTTCGACGTCTCGGGCGGCGGGGCGGCGGAGCCGGCCGCGGTGACGAGCGCGTCGGCGTCCCGAGCGGCGGCGGCGAGCTGCTCGCTCACCTTCTCCTGCCCGACGAGGTCGTCCCACACGGTCATGCGTCACGCCGCCCTTTCGTCACGTTTCGCGTTGCGCCTTCCATTGTGCGGGGAGCCACTGACAATCGAGCCACGGGTGAGGTGGCGTCCCGCCGACGACCGACGGCGGGACGCGCGGCGGCGCCGGAACGCTCAGCGGCGTCGGCCCCGCCCGCGGCCCTCGTCGTTCCCGTCCTCGTCCCGGCGCGGGCCCAGCAGTTCGTCCGCCAGCGTCGGCAGATCGTCCAGCGGGGTCTCCTCGGCCCAGTCCGACCGGGGTCGCTGACGGGGCGCGCCCTCCTCGTCGACCTGCGGCAGCTCGCGCGTACGGTCGTCGGCCCCGTCCGGCCGCGCCTCGTCCCGCTCGCCCCGCTCGCCCCGCTCGTCGCGGAAGTACCCCGGCGGCACCCGGTCCGAGGGGTTCCGGTCCCGCACGGGAGGCAGCACGGCCGTCTCGTCGGCAGGGCTTTCCTCGCGGACCGGAGGCAGTACCGCCGTCTCGTCCTCGGAGCTCTCGCCGCGCACCGGAGGCAGTACCGCCGTCTCGTCCGCGGACCCCGGCGGGATCGAGGGCTGCGGCAGCTCGGCCGTCACCTCGGCGTCGGCCCCGCCCCCGGAGCCCGAAGGCTTCCCGGATCCGGACGCGTTCCCGGACGGCCGGGAGGGCTGCGCGGGCTCCTTGTCCATCCGGACCGGCGGCAGCACCGCCGTCTCGTCCATCGGCCCGCCCGACGCGTTCGTCGGAGTCACCACCGGCGTCGGCACGGTCACGGCCTCCGGCGGGACCGCCGGAGCCGCCGGAGCCGCGGACGCCGCGGTCGTCGTGGGGCGCGCCGGCTTCGGTCCGACCTGTGCCGCGGCGGCGGCCTGCTCCGCCGCGCGCCGGGCCTGCTCTGCCCGCAGCAGCGCCTCCTCGGCCTTCCGCTGCTTCTCCAGGCGCCGGGCGTCGGCCTCGGCACGCAGCCGTGCCTCCTCCTCGGCCTGCCGGCGGCGCCGCTCCTCCTCCGCCTTGCGGCGGGCCTCCTCCTCGGCGCGGGCCTTCTCCTCCGCGAGGAGCCTGACCCGCTCCTCCTCGGCGCGCCTGCGTGCTTCCTCGGCGCGCAGCCGCGCCTCCTCGGCCTGCCGTTCGGCCTCGCGCCGCTGCGCCTCCTCCAGCTCGCGCCGCTTGCGCTCCTCCTCCTCGGCACGCAGCTTGGCGAGCTGCTCCTGGCGCTCGCGCTCCAGGCGCTCCTCCTCGGCCTTGCGGGCCGCCTCTTCCTCGGCCTTGCGGCGGGCCTCCTCCTCGGCCTTCCTGCGCGCCTCCTCCTGGGCCTTGATCTCGGCCTCGGACAGGGGCAGCAGCTGGTCGAGCCGGTGCCGGACGACGGTCGTGACCGCCTCGGGCTCCTGGGCCGCGTCGACCACCAGGTAGCGGCCCGGGTCGGCGGCGGCCAGCGTGAGGAAGCCGGAACGCACGCGCGTGTGGAACTCGGCCGGCTCCGACTCCAGCCGGTCCGGCGCCTCCGTGAACCGCTCGCGGGCGGCCTCCGGCGACACGTCCAGCAGGACCGTCAGATGCGGGACCAGGCCGTTCGTCGCCCAGCGCGAGATCCGCGCGATCTCGGTCGGGGACAGGTCGCGGCCCGCGCCCTGGTAGGCCACGGACGAGTCGATGTACCGGTCGGTGATGACGACCGCGCCGCGCTCCAGGGCGGGCCGGACGACCGTGTCGACGTGCTCCGCGCGGTCCGCCGCGTACAGCAGCGCCTCCGCGCGGTGCGAGAGCCCGGCGCTGGAGACGTCCAGCAGGATCGAACGCAGCCGCTTGCCCACGGGCGTGGCCCCCGGCTCACGCGTCAGGACGACCTCGTGGCCCTTGGCCCTGATCCACTCGGCGAGCGCCTCGGCCTGCGTGGACTTGCCGGCGCCGTCACCGCCCTCCAGGGCGATGAAGAAGCCGGTCCCGACCGAGGTCTGCACCGGGTCGTCGCCGCCGAGCAGCGCGTCCCGCAGGTCCTGGCGCAGGGGTACGCCGGAACGGTCGTCGATCTTGGCCAGCACCAGTGCGGCCACCGGCAGCAGCAGCGCGCCGACCAGCATCAGCGTGAACGCCGCACCGCCGTGCGCGAACACGAACTTGCCGTTCTCCAGCCGATGCGGCCCGATGAGCGCCGCCACCAGCGGGGCGATCACCGCGCCCAGCGCCACCACGACCCGTACGACGGCGTGCAGGTGCTCCGTCGTCCGTGCCCGGCGGTGCTCCTCGGTCTCCTGGTCGAGCAGGGCGTGCCCGGTGTTGGCGGCGACGCCCGCGCCGACGCCGGCCAGGGCCAGGATCAGCAGCACACTGGTGACGTCCGGGACCAGCCCGGCGGCCAGCAGCGCCACGCCGGTGAAGGCGATGGCCAGCGCGAGCAGCCGGCGACGCGACAGCGACGCCAGCACCTTCGGCGCCGTACGGACGCCGATGACGACTCCGCCGGTCAGCGCGAGCACGAACAGCCCGTACATGACCGGACCGCCGCCCAGGTCCTTGGCGTGCAGCACGGCCACGGCGACGGCGGCGGTGACCGCCCCGGCGACGGCGGCGCAGGCGAGGACCAGCAGCGGGATCGCGCCGGTGCGGCCCGCGTCGACCCCGGTGGCGGTCCTGGGTCGGCGCAGCCCCTCGAGCGGCGACCGCGCGCGCGGGGTGCGCACTGCGGGCAGCTCCAGGAAGGTCACGATGGACAGCGACCCGGCGAAGAGCCCCCCGGCGACATACGAGGCGAGGGCCGCCTGGTGCTGTCCGAACCAGTCGATCCCGGCACCCAGAAGATTGTTGAACAATGCCGCGACGACCAGCGTGGCCGCGCCCAGCGGGATCGTCACGAAGCCCGTGCGCAGCGACAGGCGGCGCAGGGCGTCCATGTGGTCGGGCAACGGCCGGACGGTCGCGCCCTCCAGTGGCGGGGCGGGCAGCAGGGCCGGGGACGCGCTCTCGCGGGCGACCGTCCAGAACCGCTCGGCCACTCCGGTCACGAACACCGTGACGAGCAGCAGGGCCGGCGCGTCGTCCGGTGTCCAGTCGATCCACAGCGGCGCGACGATCAGCAGCGCGGCGCGCACGCCGTCCGCGCCGACCATGGTCCAGCGGCGGTCGAGCGGGCCGTCCGGCGAGGTCAGTGAGGTCAGCGGGCCCAGGAGGACGGCGCCGAAGAGGAGGGTGGCCAGAATGCGCACCGCGAAGACGGTCGCCACCGCGAAGGCCACGCCGCGGTAGCCGCCCCCGAAGGAGCCCTCCACGATGGCCGCCTGGAGGACGAGGAGGACGAACACCAGGAGTGCGAGGGCGTCTCCCACCCCGCTCACCAGCTGTGCGCTCCAGAGCCGCTTGAGCTGCGGCTCGCGCAACAGGGCGCGCACAGCGCGCTCGCGGGAGTCCGCCACCAAGGCGTCGTCCGGTGCCGGGTGGTGGGCCGTTGGCTGCTCGGCTCGCGTCATGCTTTCAGCCTATCGGCCGCGACTGACACCCTGTCGCCCCCGTCCACGCGCGCGACCGCCCCGACACCAAAGTGATGCCGGGGCGTGGGTTTGAAGAACCGCCGTGAAGGAACGGTGACCGGGCTCCGTCGTCGATTCAGGCGTCCGCCCGGTCGTGCCGACAGGCACCCGACCAGTCACAGTCATGTGACCAGCCGGGTGACCCGCCGTGCGATCAGCCGAGCGATCAGTCCTCGGACGAAGCCGGGGAAGCCGTCGCCTTCTTCGCGACCGTCTTCTTCGCCGTCGTCTTCTTGGCCGTCGTCGTCTTCGCGGCGGTCTTCTTGGCGGCCGTCTTCTTCGCCGGGGCCGCCTTCTTCGCCGTCGCCTTCTTCGCGGGCGCCTTCTTGGCCGTCTTCTTGGCCGGCGCCTTGGCACGCTTCTCGGCGAGCAGCTCGAAGCCGCGCTCCGGGGTGATCTCCTCGACGCTGTCGCCGGAGCGCAGGGTCGCGTTGGTCTCCCCGTCGGTGACGTACGGCCCGAAGCGACCGTCCTTGACGACGACCGGCTGTCCGCTGACCGGGTCCGCGCCCAGCTCCTTCAGCGGCGGCTTGGCTGCGGCCCGGCCACGCTGCTTGGGCTGGGAGTAGATCTCCAGCGCCTCTTCGAGGGTGATCGTGAAGAGCTGGTCCTCGGTCTGGAGCGACCGCGAGTCCGTGCCCTTCTTCAGGTACGGGCCGTAGCGGCCGTTCTGCGCGGTGATCTCCACGCCCTCCGCGTCGGCGCCGACGACCCGCGGCAGCGACATCAGCTTGAGAGCGTCCGCCAGCGTCACCGTGTCCAGCGACATCGACTTGAACAGCGAGGCCGTACGCGGCTTCACGGCGTTCTTGCCGGTCTTCGGGGTGCCCTCGGGGAGCACCTCGGTGACGTACGGGCCGTAGCGGCCGTCCCGGGCGATGATCTGGTGGCCACTCTCCGGGTCGGCACCGAGCTCGAAGTCGCCGCTCGGCTTGGCGAGCAGCTCCTCCGCGAGTTCGACGGACAGCTCGTCCGGGGCCAGGTCCTCGGGCACGTCCGCCCGCTGGTGGCCCTCGGCGTCCTTCTCTCCGCGCTCGATGTAGGGGCCGTAGCGCCCGACCCGCAGCACGATGTCGTTGCCCACCGGGAACGACGACACCTCGCGCGCGTCGATCGCGCCCAGGTCGGTCACCAGCTCCTTGAGGCCGCCGAGGTGGTCCCCGTCGCCGTTGCCGGCGTCGGCCGCGCCGCCGTGGCCCACGCCTTCGCCGAAGTAGAACCGCTTCAGCCACGGCACGGCCTGCGCCTCACCGCGGGCGATGCGGTCGAGGTCGTCCTCCATCCTGGCGGTGAAGTCGTAGTCGACCAGTCGGCCGAAGTGCTTCTCCAGGAGGTTGACCACGGCGAAGGACAGGAAGGACGGCACGAGTGCCGTGCCCTTCTTGAAGACGTAGCCGCGGTCGAGGATCGTGCCGATGATCGACGCGTACGTCGACGGGCGGCCGATCTCGCGCTCTTCGAGCTCCTTGACCAGGCTGGCCTCGGTGTAGCGGGCCGGGGGCTTGGTGGCGTGCCCGTCGACCGTGATCTCCTCCGCGGTCAGCGGGTCGCCCTCGCCGACCTGGGGCAGCCGGCGCTCGCGGTCGTCCAGCTCGGCGTTCGGGTCGTCGGCACCCTCGACGTACGCCTTCAGGAAGCCGTGGAAGGTGATCGTCTTGCCGGAGGCGCTGAACTCGACGTCCCGGCCGTCGGCCGCGGTGCCACCGATCTTCACCGTGACGCTGTTGCCGGTCGCGTCCTTCATCTGGGAGGCGACCGTCCGCTTCCAGATCAGCTCGTAGAGCTTGAACTGGTCGCCGGTCAGGCCCGTCTCGGCAGGCGTGCGGAAACGATCACCCGAAGGGCGAATCGCCTCGTGCGCCTCCTGCGCGTTCTTGACCTTGCCGGCGTACGTGCGGGGCTGGGGCGGCAGGTAGTCGGCGCCGTACAGCTGTGTGACCTGGGCGCGGGCGGCGGAGATCGCCGTCTCGCTCAGCGTCGTGGAGTCCGTACGCATGTACGTGATGTAGCCGTTCTCGTACAGCTTCTGCGCGACCTGCATGGTGGCCTTCGCGCCGAAACCGAGCTTGCGGCTGGCCTCCTGCTGAAGCGTCGTCGTACGGAACGGGGCGTACGGCGAGCGGCGGTAGGGCTTCGACTCGACGGACCGGACGGCGAACCGCGTGTTCTCCAGGGCGACGGCCAGGGCGCGGGCGTTCACCTCGTCGAGGTGGAGGATGTTCGCGCTCTTGAGTTGTCCCAGGGAGTCGAAGTCGCGGCCCTGCGCGACCCGCCTGCCGTCGACGGTCTGGAGGCGGGCGACCAGCGACGACGGGTCCGACAGATCCCCGGCGCGGCCGGTCGAGAAGGTGCCCGTCAGGTCCCAGTACTCAGCAGAACGAAACGCGATGCGCTCGCGTTCCCGCTCCACGACGAGACGGGTGGCGACGGACTGGACACGGCCGGCCGACAGGCGCGGCATGACCTTCTTCCACAGGACCGGCGAGACCTCGTAGCCGTAGAGACGGTCGAGGATGCGGCGCGTCTCCTGGGCGTCGACGAGCTTCTGGTTGAGCTCGCGCGGGTTGGCGACGGCGGCCCGGATCGCGTCCTTGGTGATCTCGTGGAAGACCATCCGCTTGACCGGGATCTTCGGCTTGAGGACCTCCTGGAGGTGCCAGGCGATCGCCTCGCCCTCGCGGTCCTCATCGGTGGCGAGGAAGAGCTCGTCGGATTCCTTGAGGAGGTCCTTGAGCTTCTTGACCTGCGCCCGCTTGTCGGCGTTGACCACATAGATCGGCTGGAAGTCGTGTTCGACGTCCACACCGAGGCGGCGGACCTCGCCCGTGTACTGGTCCGGCACCTCCGCGGCGCCGTTGGGAAGGTCACGGATGTGCCCGACGCTGGCCTCGACGATGTATCCGGGGCCGAGGTAACCCTTGATCGTCTTCGCCTTGGCAGGCGACTCGACGATCACGAGTCGGCGGCCGCCCTTCGCGGTCTCGCTGGTCGGGGACAACTTCGCTCTTCTCTCCGGTCGACGCTGGGGCCTCACCCAGGCCTTGCTCCCGGGGTCGGGTCATGGTGACGCTGCGGAGTGTGACGGTACATCCCGCCCCCGTGTCAAACGGGAAAAGCCCGCAACGGCCACTCGAACGGTAACCCGACTACCGCCATTCCTGCCGCCCGGAGTGCCCACCGGTCCTTTTCCGTACGACCGGAACGCGTCTTCCCCTTTACCGGCGCGACCACGTTCACACGGTTCGAACGGGGGTCCGGCGAGATCCGCGAAGGCGGCCTCGGAGTCCGCCTCGTAGGCAGTCCCGCAGGGGGTCCCGGAGCCGGCTTCAGAGCCGGGTGAAGCACCACACCCCGACGGCCAGCGCGGCGACGGAGGCCAGGGCCGCCAGGGTCGCCGATGCGACGGGGCTCACACCTTGGGCCACGGGTTCACGGTGCCGTACCCGGATCGCGGTCCACATCAGCAGTGTGCCACCGAACAGGGCGAACACTGTTCCCGTGAAGATCGTCGGCCCGCTCTCCATGATCGTCCCCGCCCCTTTTGCTCGGCCTGCGCCTGCCCCGGCCACGGGAGGCTGTCACGTGCGGGCGGCGCCCCGGCGAACCCGAGGTGAACGCCGGGGCTACGGGTGGGGGCGGAGGGCTCGGCGAACCACCGACCGGGGTGCGGTCGGGGTGCGGTCCGGCGCGAGCGGCGGGCCCTCGGAGCGCGGCCCCGGGCGGCCCGGAGTGCGGTGGAACACACCGAACCGGGTGCGGGTTTTTCCGGCCGTCTTCGCCGTTGTCGGCGTTGTCGATCGGCTCACACTGCATACGATCTTGGCGAGTCGGCGCCGAGAGCGAAGAAAACATGGAGAGCGGGGAAGAACGGGCCGGAGCGGCTGGAGCGGGCCGCACTCCAAGCCGTTCCGGATGACGCACCGGATGACCTCCCGGGCGACATTCCGGATGACGTCCCGGGTGATGAGGTCCCGGATGGCGTCTGGCGGTGATGTCCCGGATGGTGTCCGGTAGCCCGCTCCGCGACGGTCCGGGGCCATCCGGATCCGGCCGGGTCACTCCGCCGGTTCGAGGAAACCCTGCTCCACCAGAAGGCGGATCTGGGCCGGAGTGCGGTCCCGCAGCAACACCGGATCCTCGCCGACCAGTTGAGCGATGGCGTCGAGAATGCGGCCGGCGCTCAACGAGCCGTCGCACACGCCGGCGAAGCCCGCGCCGACCGTGTCCACCTTGGTGGCCCGGCGCATGCCGCGGTGCTGGCGCAGCACGACGTGCTCCGGGTCCTCGGCGCCGGGCAGCCCGACCTGCTCCTGGACGACCTCCGTGACCAGCCGGAAGCGCCCGGCGAGCAGGGCCGCGTCGTCATGGGCACGCAGATAGTCCAGCCGTCCGAAGTGCGCCAGGACCGCGTCGCCCAGCGGCTGTTCCACCGGGTGCGGCCACTCCTCCACCGTGATCACGGGCTCCGCGGCCGTCGTCCTGCGCAGCGTGATCCAGCCGAAGCCGACGGCCTTCACCTTGCGTGCCTCGAACTCGTCCAGCCAGGTGTCGTAGTGCGCCTGGTACTCGGCCTGGTCGCCCCGGTGATCACCGGCGTCCCTCAGCCAGAGCTCCGCATACTGCGTGACGTCCTGCACCTCGCGCTGCACGATCCACGCGTCGCACCCGCGCGGCACCCACGACCTGAGCCTGTCCTGCCAGTTCTCCCCTTCCACGTGCTGCCAGTTGGCGAGGAACTGCGCGAACCCGCCCTCGCTCAGCCGTTCCCCCGCCCCTTGAACGAGCGAGCGACACAGATCGTCCCCGCCCATCCCGCCGTCCCGGTAGGTCAGCCGGGCGCCCGGCGAGATCACGAACGGCGGATTGGACACGATCAGGTCGTACGTCTCGTCGTCCCGGACCGGTTCGAACAGCGAACCCTCGCGCAGGTCCGCCGCCGGAGCCCCGGACAGCGCGAGCGTGAGCGCGGTGATGTGCAGCGCGCGCGGGTTGAGGTCGGTGGCCGTCACGCGCGTGGCGTGCTGGGCGGCGTGCAGCGCCTGGATGCCGGAGCCGGTGCCGAGGTCGAGGGCGGCGGGGACGGGCGTACGCACGGTGATACCGGCGAGGGTCGTCGACGCGCCGCCGACACCGAGGACGACAGCCGTGTCCGCCTGGCGCCCTTCGCTCCCGCTGCCGCCCGCGCCACCGACGGCGCATCCGAGGTCGGAAATGATGAACCAGTCCTCGCCGTCCGGCCCGCCGTACGGCCGTACGTCCACGGTCGCGGCGACCTCGTCCTCACCCGTGGGGACCAGCCAGCCGCTCTCCACGCACGCGTGTACGGGCAGGAACTCCTCCACGCGCGCGTGCGGAACGGGCTGCTGGAGCAGGAAGAGGCGGACGAGTGTCTCCAGCGGCGTGTCCCCGCGGGTCGCGCGCATCGCGGGCACGGTCTCGCTGCGAGCCAGCGCGGCGTAGGCGGGCGCGCCGAGCAGCTCGAGGAGACCGTCCGCGGTGAAGGAGGCCGCGAGCAGCGCCTCGCGCAGCCGGGCGGCCACGTCGGGGCGGTCGACGGAGGGCAGGGGGGAGAGGGTGGCGTTACTCACGCCCCCCATTGTCTCCCGTCACCACTTGGGGCGCGTTCCCCCGGATCGTTCCCGGCCGCGCGGCCTCAGCTGGTCGTCGCGCGGGCCGAGGCGGAGGAGGCCACCTTCTTGCAGCTGGCCTGGTTGGCCATGGCGTTCTTGACGTCACCCTGCTCGAGGTTCTTCAGCGCGGTGTTGCCGCTCTTGCTGAGCGCGCCGAGGTCGGTGGCGATGTCCTGGAGACCGTCGGCGAACTTCGCCTGGTCCTTCGTGTCCAGCGCGTCGACCTGCTTCTTCAGGCCCGCGTAGGAGGTCGAGAGAGTGGTGAGCGCCGAGACGGCGTCCTTCTGCTTCTTCTCGCCGTCGTCGACGCCGGGCGGTGTCCCGGCCTTCTGGACGGCCTGGGCGAGCGCGCCGTAGGCGTCGGACATGTCCTGGAAGGCCTGTGAGTCGGTCTTCTGGACGTTCGCCGGAGCGTTGTTGTCCGTGGCGGCCTGCTTGATCGCGGCGTTGGCCGCGTCGACCTTCGCGTCCTGGGCAGGCAGCGCGTCGCAGACCTGCTTGGCCCAGGCGTCGAGCTCCTTGTTGCCGTCGTCGTCACTGCTGCATCCGGACAGCGCCAGTACCAGTACCGCACCGCCGGACACCACGGCCGCGAGCTTCTTGTTCACCGGGTTGGTCCCTTCCATGGCTCTCGGCCCCGGAACATACACGGCAACCGGGCGAGAACCCCAGAACGAATGTCTGCTATGTGGTTTATTACAGCCATTTGTACCAGGAGAGAGAAGGCTCACGGCTCGGACACATACTCAACACAACGGGCGGGCGACGCGACAACGCGCGTCACCCGCCCGCCCTTGAGCTGGGCACCGGTGGGCCGGTCTACGAAATCACCGCCGGATCGGCGGACTTGGACGAAGATTCGGCGTTGTCTTCGTCACCCACGGCGATCCCGCGCCGCTTGGAGACGTACACCGCGACCACGATGACCGCGAGCGCCAGGACCGCGATCAGGATCCGTACGCCGATGCTCTTGTCCTCGCCGTAACTGAACTTGATCACCGCGGGTGCGATGAGCAGCGCCACCAGGTTCATGACCTTCAGCAGCGGGTTGATCGCGGGACCGGCGGTGTCCTTGAACGGGTCGCCGACCGTGTCCCCGATCACCGTGGCCGCATGGGCTTCGCTGCCCTTGCCGCCGTGGTGACCGTCCTCGACGAGTTTCTTGGCGTTGTCCCACGCGCCGCCGGAGTTGGCGAGGAAGACGGCCATCAGCGTGCCGGTGCCGATCGCGCCGGCGAGGAACGCGCCGAGTGCGCCGACTCCGAGGGTGAATCCGATGAAGACGGGTGCCAGCACGGCGAGCAGTCCGGGGGTGGCCAGCTCGCGCAGGGCGTCCCGGGTGCAGATGTCGACGACCTTGCCGTACTCCGGCTCCTCGCTGTAGTCCATGATCCCGGGGTGCTCGCGGAACTGCCGCCGCACCTCGAACACCACGGAACCCGCCGACCGCGACACCGCGTTGATCGCCAGCCCCGAGAAGAGGAAGACGACCGCCGCGCCCGCGATGAGACCGACGAGGTTGTTGGGCTGCGAGATGTCCATCATCAGGCTCATCGGCGCGCCCGCCCCGGAGAGTTTCTCCCCGACCTCCTGCGCGCCCGTGGTGATGGCGTCCCGGTACGACCCGAAGAGCGCCGACGCCGCCAGGACGGCGGTGGCGATGGCGATGCCCTTGGTGATGGCCTTGGTCGTGTTGCCGACGGCGTCGAGGTTGGTGAGCACCTGCGCGCCCGCACCCTGGACGTCACCGGACATCTCGGCGATGCCCTGCGCGTTGTCGGAGACCGGCCCGAAGGTGTCCATGGCGACGATCACGCCGACCGTGGTGAGCAGACCGGTGCCGGCCAGCGCCACCGCGAACAGCGCCAGCATGATCGACGTACCGCCGAGCAGGAACGCCCCGTACACACCCAGGCCGATCAACAAGGCGGTGTAGACGGCCGATTCGAGGCCGACGGAGATACCGGCGAGGACGACGGTGGCGGGGCCCGTCAGCGACGACTTGCCGATGTCGCGCACGGGTCGGCGGCTGGTCTCGGTGAAATAGCCCGTCAACTGCTGGATGACCGCGGCCAGGAGAATGCCGATCGCCACCGCGACGAGCGCGAGGACGCGCGGGTCGCCGTTCTTGCCCTGGATCGCCGCGTCGGTGACGCCGTCGAGGTCGGCGTACTTGCCGGGGAGATAGAGGAAGACGGCCACCGCGACCAGCACGAGCGAGATCGCCGCGGAGATGAAGAAGCCCCGGTTGATCGCGGTCATGCCACTGCGGTCGGTGCGTCGCGGGGCGACGGCGAAGATGCCGACCATGGCCGTGAGCACGCCGATGGCGGGAACGAGCAGCGGGAAGGCGAGCCCGGCGTCGCCGAAGGCCGCCTTGCCGAGGATCAGCGCGGCGACCAGGGTCACGGCGTACGACTCGAACAGGTCGGCCGCCATGCCCGCACAGTCGCCGACGTTGTCGCCCACGTTGTCGGCGATGGTCGCGGCATTGCGCGGGTCGTCCTCCGGAATGCCCTGCTCGACCTTGCCGACCAGGTCCGCGCCGACGTCTGCGGCCTTGGTGAAGATGCCACCGCCCACCCTCATGAACATGGCGATGAGGGCCGCGCCGAGTCCGAATCCCTCCAGCACCTTCGGCGCGTCGGCCGCGTACACCAGCACCACGCAGGAGGCGCCGAGCAGGCCGAGCCCCACCGTGAACATGCCGACGACGCCGCCCGTGCGGAATGCGATCTTCATTGCTTTGTGCGAGACGGCGGTGAGATCCTTTTCCGGTTCACCTGCCGCCGGAGTGGCTTCCCGCGCCGCCGCGGCGACGCGCACATTACTGCGCACGGCCAGCCACATGCCGATATAGCCGGTGGCCGCGGAGAACCCGGCACCGATCAAGAAGAAGATCGATCGTCCGGCGCGCTGATTCCAGTCGTCCGCGGGCAGCAACAAGAGCAGGAAGAACACGACGACGGCGAATACGCCGAGCGTGCGCAACTGTCGGGACAGATACGCGTTGGCGCCTTCCTGGACCGCCGCCGCGATCTTCTTCATGCTGTCGGTGCCCTCGCCTGCCGCGAGCACCTGGCGCACCAGCACGCCCGCAACCACGAGCGCGGCCAGTGCCACGACCGCGATGACCACCACGAGCAGGCGGTTGCCGTCGGTCAGCACTGCGGCTGCGAAGGTTGTGGAGTGGTCCAACCGATGAGGGGTAGAAAGCCCCGCCATTCGTCCTCCTTGACGCTTGGGCTGAGCTCAAGATGTGGACGGATTGTAGGTACCGGAACCTGATCAAAACAGTGTGCGGCAAGCGGAATTCGCCTTCGCACGCAAAACCCGCACGATCTCGCCCGGTAATGCCTTCAAGGCATTGAGGTTCGTGAATTGATTCACGATATTCGCGGCAAGATTCACTTCGCCAAGATTCACTTCACCGAGATTCCAAGATTCATTTCACGGAACCACTGTAAGCGCGGTCGCCGAGGTCCGCACATGCCGAAGGGCCCTACGAGGTAGGGCCCTTCGGGTGAATGAATCGCGAGGTTCGGGTCAGGACAGCGTCGCGGTCGCCGGCGTGGTCGGCCAGGTCATGCGGATCAGCCCGCCGTGCTCGCCCGCGGAGACCTCGACATCGTCGACGAGGCCGCTGATGACCGCCAGGCCCATCTCGTCCTCCTCGGCCTCCACGTCGACGCCTCCGCCCGAGCCGGGCGCCCGGTCACCGGGCGCCGAGCGCGGCGCTTCGTCGCCGACCTCGATGGAGAACTGTTTCTCCTCCTCGATCAGCGACACCTTCACCGGCGCGGTGATGCCACCGGTCTGATGCAGTCCGACGGCACGGGTGCAGGCCTCGCCGACGGCGAGCCTGACCTCGTCGAGGACGGCCTCGTCCACTCCGGCCCTGCGCGCCACCGCTGCCGCCACCAGTCGGGCGGTCCTGACGTGCTCGGGCAGCGCGCTGAAGCGGAGTTCAACGGTGGCCATGCGTCCCCCTCGGAACTACGGGCGTGCTGTCGGGGGGCCGGGCCGCCAAGCCCGGACCCCCTCGTTGTTCAACCAGCCGTGCCGGGCCGCGCGGGCCCGGGACGGGGTGGTCAGTCGGTGGCAGCGACCGCTTCGTCGACCGAGGTGTGGATCGGAAACACCTTGGTCAGACCGGTAATGCGGAAGATCTTCAAAATACGCTCCTGGTTGCAGACCAGACGGAGCGAGCCCTCATGGGCACGCACCCGCTTCAGTCCGCCGACCAGCACGCCGAGCCCGGTGGAGTCGAGGAAGTCCACGCCCTCCATGTCCACGACGAGGTGGAAATTCCCGTCGTTCACCAGCTCGACCAGCTGCTCGCGCAACTTGGGCGCGGTATATACGTCGATTTCGCCACCGACCTCGACGACCGTACGATCGCCGACGGTACGGGTCGACAGAGACAGGTCCACGGATCCTCCAGCACCTTGCTATCGAGCGGTCGCCCCTCGGAACACCTGGGCAGGAGTCCCCGGGACGGTACGCCAGCCGCCATGGCATTCAATCACTTACCGGCAGGCGTGCACGACGCCTTGGCCCCATTGTCCGTCACGCCAGTGACACACTCGGTGCCGATGGCCAAGAATCACCGATCCGATCGACCCTCGCCCGAGGCCGTGCCCCGCCTGTCCCCGGGCGAGGTCCTGGCCCGGCTCGCCCCGGGACCGAGCCGGGCGTCGCGCATCACTCATACGGAGCACTTGCCCCCGCGTGAGGGCCGCCATGCCGTCTGGCCGGACCGGATTCGCCCCGAGGTCATCGCGGCCGTGCAGGCCTGCGGCATCGAACACCCCTGGGCCCACCAGGCCCAAGCCGCCGAGCACGCCCTGGACGGCGAGTCGGTGGTCGTCGCCACGGGCACCGCTTCCGGCAAGTCCCTGGCGTACCTCGTACCGGTCCTCTCCGCCCTCCTGGACGGCTCCGAGGCCCCGAACGGCCGCGGGGCCACCACCCTCTACCTGGCCCCCACCAAGGCCCTGGCGGCGGACCAGTGCCGCTCCGTGAAGGAACTTTCACAACCTCTGGGCACCGCCGTCCGGCCGGCCGTGTACGACGGCGACACCCCGTTCGAGGAACGGGAGTGGATCCGCCAGTACGCCAACTACGTCCTCACCAACCCGGACATGCTGCACCGCGGAATCCTCCCCTCCCACCCCCGCTGGTCCTCCTTCCTGAAGTCCCTGAAGTACGTCGTCATCGACGAGTGCCACACCTACCGCGGCGTGTTCGGCTCCCACGTCGCCCACGTGCTGCGCCGTCTACGCCGCCTCTGCGCCCGCTACGGCGCCTCCCCGGTCTTCCTGCTGGCCTCCGCGACGGCCGCCGAACCCGCGGTCGCCGCCGGGCGCCTCACCGGCCTCCCGGTCGTCGAGGTCGCCGACGACGCCTCACCCCGCGGTGAACTGGTGTTCGCCCTGTGGGAGCCCCCGCTCACCGAGATGGTGGGCGAGAAGGGCGCACCCGTCCGGCGTACCGCCACCGCCGAGACCGCCGACCTGCTGACCGACCTCGCCGTCCAGGGTGTGCGCACCGTCGCCTTCGTCCGCTCCCGGCGGGGCGCCGAGCTGATCGCGGTGATCGCCCAGGAACGCCTCGCCGAGGTCGACCGCTCACTTGCCCGGCGTGTCGCGGCCTATCGCGGCGGTTACCTCCCCGAGGAACGACGCGCCCTGGAGCAGGCCCTGCACTCGGGCGAGCTCCTCGGCCTGGCCGCGACCACCGCCCTGGAGCTCGGCATCGACGTCTCCGGGCTCGACGCCGTCCTGATCGCCGGCTACCCGGGCACGCGCGCGTCCCTGTGGCAGCAGGCCGGCCGCGCGGGCCGGTCCGGGCAGGGCGCCCTGGCGGTCCTCGTCGCCCGGGACGACCCGCTGGACACCTTCCTGGTCCATCACCCGGAGGCGCTGTTCGACCGCCCGGTGGAGTCGACCGTCCTCGACCCCGACAACCCCTACGTCCTGGCCCCGCACCTGTGCGCGGCGGCCGCCGAACTCCCGCTGACCGACGAGGATCTGGCCCTGTTCGGCCCCGAGACCGAGGGCCTGCTGCCGCAGTTGGAGGCCGCGAAGCTGCTGCGCCGCCGGACCAAGGCCTGGCACTGGACCCGCCGGGAACGCGCCGCCGACCTCACGGACATCCGCGGCGAGGGCGGCCGACCCGTCCAGGTCGTCGAGGCCGGCACCGGCCGACTGCTCGGCACGGTCGACGCGGGCTCCTCCCACACCACCGTCCACGAGGGCGCTGTCCACCTCCATCAGGGCCGCACGTATCTCGTGCGTTCCCTGGACCTGGAGGACTCCGTCGCCCTGGTCGAGGAGGCCAACCCCCCGTATTCGACGGTGGCCCGCGACACGACATCGATCTCCGTCCTGGAGACGGACGTCGAAATCCCCTGGGGCCAGGGCCGGTTGTGCTACGGCTCCGTCGAAGTCACCAACCAGGTCGTCTCCTTCCTGCGTCGACGGGTCATCACCGGTGAAGTCATGGGTGAGTCGAAGCTCGACCTCCCTCCTCGTACGCTGCGCACGCGTGCCGTGTGGTGGACGGTGACCGAGGACCAACTGGACGCGGCCCGGATCAACCCCGAGATCCTCGGCGGGGCCCTGCACGCCGCCGAACACGCCTCGATCGGCATGCTGCCCCTCTTCGCGACCTGCGACCGCTGGGACATCGGCGGCGTCTCGGTCCCTCTCCACCCCGACACGCTGTTGCCGACGGTCTTCGTCTACGACGGCCATCCCGGCGGCGCGGGCTTCGCGGAGCGGGCCTTCCACACGGCGCGCTCCTGGCTGACGGCCACCCGCCAGGCCATCGCCTCCTGTGAGTGCGACGCCGGCTGCCCGTCCTGCATCCAGTCCCCCAAGTGCGGCAACGGCAACGACCCGCTGCACAAGAGGGGAGCCGTACGGCTGCTCACGGAACTGCTGCGGGAGGCCCCCGAGGAGAAAGCTCGGGAAGGGGAGCCTCCGACAGCGTCGGAGAAGGGGCCGGCAGCGGGTGAGGCCGCGGGGGCCGCTGCGGGGGCGGCACCGCATCCGCAGGGCCCGCCCGCGCCCTGACCTCGGCCGCGAACAGTCCCCGTCCCGACGCCGCCGTCACGTCCGAGATCTCGCCGACGACCACGCACCGCACCAGTCGTGCGCCCTGCGCCCGGGCCACCCGGTCCGCCCGGTCGCAGGCCTGCGCGACGCCGTCCGCCCAATGGTCGGCGGCAGCGAGCGCCGCGAGGTCGGCGCCGCCCGCGGCGCGGTGCCGGGCCGCCACGGCCTGTCCGAGCGCGAGCACGATCCCGAACACGACACACAGCACGGCGATCGCACCCACACTCCAGACGGTGGCGGAGCCCCGGTCCGCGTCCCTGTGGCGCCCTCGGAGGACGCGGGCCGCCCACATGACCCCGCCCCCACGCCCCGCGCCGCTCACGGCACGTCTCCCAGCGACCCCTGGGCGTCTCCTGACGCGCCCCGGGCCTCCTGTGGCGCGCGCACGGCTGGTGCCGCACCTCGGAGCCCATCTGACGCACGGGCGTCTCCTGACGCACCTCGGGGATCACCTGGCGCGTCCCGGGCCTCCCGTCGCGCGCGCACGGCTGGTGCCGCACCTCGGAGCCCATCTGACGCACGGGCGTCTCCTGACGCACCTCGGGGATCACCTGGCGCGTCCCGGGCCTTCTCAGCCGCCCCTCTGACCTTCTCAGCCGTCCCCACGGCTTCCTCCACAGTCCCCACGGCTTCCTCCGCCGTCCCCGCGTCCGACTTCACCGTCGCCACTGCCTCCTCCGCCGCCGCCACGGCCTCCTCCCGCACCTCGAAGGGCAGGCCGCGCAGCGCCGGTGGCTTGGCCACGACCACGACGCGGACCTGGTCGCCCTCCCTGCTGATCGTCACCTCGGCCCCGCGCGGCGCCGTCGCGCGGGTCACCTCGAGGACCGCGTCGGCCGGATCCTGCCGGGCCGCCGCCCTGGCGCCGGTCCTGGCCGCATCCACGCACTGGATCTGGGCCGCCATGACCAGCAGCCCCCACACCAGCGCCGTCGCGAACACCACCAGCACCGGCAACACCACGGCCGACTCCGCCGTCACGAACCCCCGGTCCCCGACGCACACCCACCGGCACGCGCGCCGAGCCTCCCGTCCGGGCTCACGCCCCCGCACTGAGCGCCCGCTTCACGATGGCTTGCAGCTGAGCCGCGACCACCTCGCTCGTCACCACCTGGTAGAGGAGCACCGCGAATCCCACGGCCGCCACGATCCCCATCGCGTACTCGGACGTCACCATCCCCGCGTCGCTGCGCGCCGCACGCACCCTGCACACCAGGGCGCTCAGCCGCGCCCATACCGCCTTGTACATCTCAACCCCCGTGAGGTTCCGTTGCGTTGATCTCTGCTCTGGTTCGGCTACTTCGCTTGCGACCGTTCGCCGCCCGGCCGCTCGGCCGCCCGCTGGTCGACGGGCCCGCTCTTCAACCGCCCCCGCGCCGTCGCTTCTCGGCTCTAGGCGTTCACGTTGTCCATGCCGTCATCGACCACCCCCTCCCAGCACCCCGCCCGCGAGCCCGATGACGATGGGCAGCACACCGACCGCGATGAAGGCGGGCAGGAAGCACAGCCCCACCGGCACGGTGACCATGACGGCCGCCCGCCGGGCCCGGGCCGTCGCGGCGCGCGCCCAGTCGGCTCGGGTATCGGCGGCGAGCCGGGCGACCGGTCCGGCCGCGGGCAGTCCCGAGACGTCGGCCCGCTCCAGCAGGCGGGCCAGCGCCGCGGCACCCGGTGTCAAGGCCAACCTCCGCCAGGCGGTGGCCGGTTCGCCGCCCAGCCGCACCTCGGCGGCACCACGCGTCAACCCTTCCCCCACGGGACCGCCCAGCGCCTCCCCCACGGCCTGCGCCGCTATCACCGGGCCGGCACCGGCCGCGATGCACGCGGCCAGCAGGTCGGCGGCGAGCGGGAGTTGGCGTGCGGCAAGCTGGGCGTCGACCTCGCTCACCACACCCGCCGCCTGTTGCCGACGGCGCCACCGCCCCAGCCCCACCGCGCCGATCAGCCCCAGTACGAGACCCGCGACGCCACCGACCACCACCCATCCGGCACCGACCACCAATGCGTCGGGAAGCCACCGTCGTACGGCCTTCCGCAGCCCGGCTCCTCGCACGGTCGCCGCCGGACCCGAGGCGTGCAGTTCGGCCAGGCGCCGCCGTGCCCTGCGTCGGCGCCGCGCGGTCTCCCACCACCACATCAGCCACCAGAGGGCCACCACGATCCCCACAGCCGCCCCCAGCCTGTGGACAACTTCCACGCTCATGCCTCCTCCGTCCACATCACCCACCTCCTTCTCGTCACCTCACTTCGCTTCCGCGTGGCGGACGATCCGCAGCGCCCACCACATCCCCACGCCCTCCAGCACACCGCCGACGAGCAGGCAGCCCAGCCCCGCTCCGGTGTGCAGCAGGACGTGCAGCGGGTCCGCTCCGAGCGCGGCGCCCAGCACGAGGCCCAGGACCGGCAGGCCGACGAGCATCACCACCGTGGCGCGCGGTCCGGCCAACTGAGCGCGCAGGTCCGCGCGTTGATCCCGCTCCGCACGTAACGCCGCCTCCAGCCGGTCGAGTCCGACAGCGAGACCGGCGCCCTGGTCCACGGCCACCCGCCAGCACGCGGCGAGTCCCAGCAGGCCGTCGGCACCCGGTTGCCGGGCAGCGGCCGCGAGAGCCTTGGGCACGTCCCCGCCGAACCGTGCCGCCGCCAACACCGCGGGCTGCGCCGCTCCCAGCCCTCCGGAGTCCTGCGCGGCCCGCCGCAGCGCCTCCCCTGGCTGTCGGCCGGCGAGCACCTCCCCGGCCAGCGCCGCACACAGGGCGATCACCGCGTCCCCTCGGCGCTCCCCCGCCCGCCGGCTCTCGGCGGCTCGCCGCGCCCGGCGCAGCAGGGGCACCCCGGCCGCCCCCGCGACGACCGGCAGCACCGAACCGCCCAGCAGCGCCAGGAGCAGTCCGGCGACGGGCGCCCACCATTCGGGTCGCCACCGTCCCCGGAGCCTCCGGAGCTCGCCGGTGAGCTGCCGCCACGGCGGGGGGCCGCTGCCGACCACACCACCTCCGGCCAGGAGCAACTGCGCCCGCCTGGCCCCTGAGTACGGTCCGCCCAGCAACCAGGCCGCCGCTCCGGCACAGGCCACGGCCGCGGCCATCGGCATCTCACTCATCACGCCCGCCCGTCCCTTCGTTCTCCTCGCCACGCAGCAGCTCCCGCAGCCGCTCCCATCCCCGCTCGTGGGCGAAGGCGTCCGCCCGCCACCGCAGTGCCGGCACGGTCCGCACCAGCCCGGAGGGGTCCCGCTCCAGCACGTGCACCTCGGCGATCCGCCGCCGCCCGGCCGGGTCGCGTACGAGGTGCAGGACCACCGACAGGGCCGCCGCCAACTGGCTGTGCAGCGCGGTCCGGTCGAGCCCGGCCGCCGTACCGAGCGCCTCGAGCCGGGCGGGGACGTCCGCGGCGGCATTGGCGTGGACGGTCCCGCAGCCCTCGTGGCCCGTGTTGAGCGCGGCCAGCAGATGGACGACCTCCGGCCCGCGCACCTCCCCCACGACCATCCGGTCGGGCCGCATCCGCAGGGCCTGCCGCACCAGGTCCTCGAGCGTGACGAGCCCGGCTCCCTCCTGGTTTGCGGGTCTGGTCTCCAGGCGGACGACGTGCGGGTGATCCGGTCGCAGCTCCGCCGAGTCCTCGGCGAGCACGATCCGTTCCCCCGGCCCGACCTGGCCCAGCAGCGCGCTCAGCAGGGTCGTCTTGCCGCTGCCGGTGCCGCCGCTGACCAGGAAGGACAGCCGCGCCCGCACCAGATCCCGCAGCACCCTGTCCCCGCCCGGCGGCACCGTGCCCGCGGCCACCAGCTCGCCGAGCGTGAACGCCCGTGGCCGTACGACGCGCAGCGACAGACAGGTGCAGCCGACGGCGACCGGGGGCAGCACCGCGTGCAGTCGCGTCCCGTCGGGCAGCCGGGCGTCGGCCCAGGGCCGGGCGTCGTCCAAGCGCCGCCCGGCCACGGCGGCCAGACGCTGCGCGAGGCGCCGTACGGCCGCCGCGTCCGGGAAGGAGACACCGGTCAGCTCCAGACCGCCGCCCCGGTCGACCCAGACCCGGTCCGGAGCGGACACCAGTACGTCGGTCACCCCGGGGTCGGTGAGCAGTGGCTCCAGAGGCCCGCTTCCGATCAGCTCGGACCGCAGTTGCTCGGCCGCGCCGAGGACCTCCGCATCCCCGAGGACCCGCCCCTGTTCGCGCAGTGCCTGCGCCACACGCGCGGGCGTCGGTTCGGCGCCGCTGTCGGCAAGCCACTGCCGTACGCCGTCCAGCAGCGTCCCGGTCCCTCTCACCCGCTCGAGCCCTGGCGGCGTGCTCATGAGCCACCCCCCTCGGTGAGCGCGCGCTCCCAGAACTCCTTGCAGAAGCGGGCGAGCGGCCCGCGCACGGTCGCGCCCGGCGGCGCCTTGCCGCCGTCCGGACGCAGCAGCGCCGACTCGACAGGCACCTCGCCGGCCAACGGCAGGCCCAGCAGTCGGGCCACTTCGCTGTCGTCGAGTCCGGGCGCGTAGGGGCCGCGCACCGCCACCCGCAGGTCGCGCAGCACCATGCCGACGGCGGAGGCCACGCGCTTGCCCGCCGCGACGGCGCGCAGTTCGGCGGGGACCACGAGAAGCCCGAGGTCGAGCTGGGCGAGGATCTCGGCGACACCGTCGTCGATGCGGCGCGGGAGGTCGACGACGACCGTGCCGCCCCGGCGTCGGGCCGCCGCCAGCACCGCGCGCACGGCCTGCGGCGCGATGGCCACGCAGTCGCCCCGGTCCCAGCTGAGCACCCGCAGCGAGTGCAGCCTGGGCAGCGACTCCTCCAGGGCGCTGCCGCCGACCCTCCCGCGCGAGGCGGCGAACGCGGGCCAGCGCAGGCCTTCCGTGCTCTCGCCGCCGAGGAGGACGTCGAGTCCGCCGCCCAGTGGATCGGCGTCGACCAGAAGGGTGCGCAGCCCTTCTCGCGCGGAGGTGACGGCGAGGGCGCACGCGAGCGTGGACGCTCCGGCGCCGCCGCGTCCGCCGATGACGCCGACGGTGAGAGCGGGACGTCCGACGCCCTCGGCGACGTCGGCGATGCGGTCGACCAGCCACTGTTCGCCGTCCGGCAGCATCAGGACGTGGTCGGCGCCGATCTCCACGGCGCGCTGCCACACCCCGGAGTCGTCCTGGTCGCGGCCGACGAGGACCACTCCTCGTCTACGGGCGGCCCCGCGGACACGGCGTGCCGCGTCGTCGCCGACCAGGACGAGCGGCGCCGACTCCCAGCTGCCCCGGCGTTCCGGCACCGAGTGGTGCACCTCCGGTGTGGCGCCGGCGGCGGCGCACAGGCGCAGCAGATCGTCGAGGAGTTCCGCGTCCTCCGTGACGATCAGTGGCTTGCCCGGTCCGCCTCCGGTGGTGGGCGGCGGGTCGTGTGTGACGGCTCCGGTCACGTTTTCCATCCCCCTTCACTGCGGGGTGCGCAGTCGCTGCGGTCCCGCGATTCCCAAACGTGTGAAGAACCGGCAGCCGGTCTCCATATGAACGGCCGACAGAATCCGGCCGAACGCCCCCGGCAAACGGAACCGGCCATGTGAAGTCGGCCCGGAGCGGACGCGTTGGAATCACGGTGCAGCGAGCCCGGAAATCGTGTGGATCTTGGTGGAAAACTGTGGACGAGTGGGTGGTTGTGAATATCGCCGTCACCCATACGGGGAGCCCTGCACCATCTGCTGTGCGACTTCCGCAGAGGAGTCCGACGACTACGCACAGTGACAGTGGCGGGTAAGCAAAAGAGGCGACCGCAGCCGCCTCGGCGCGGCGCAGCGGCCGCGTACAGAACTGGAAAACCCGCCCGGACATGCGACGACCCCCGCCGGGGGGGAGAGCGGGGGTCGCCTTCACGGCCGACTCGGGGGGGGAGGAGTCGGACCGCGTTAGCACGGTCGCGAACGATCCGTGACTTCCATGGTGTACCCGAGAGCCTTCTCAGGCAAACCCACGCGCCCACCTTACGCCGAATGAGCTGCCCCTATGCTCATGGTTGTGGAAAACCACTCCTTGCCCCGCACAGCGGCCTTCTTTGACCTGGACAAGACGGTCATTGCGAAGTCGAGCACGCTCACCTTCAGCAAGTCCTTCTACCAAGGCGGCCTGATCAACCGCAGGGCGGCCCTGCGGACCGCATACGCCCAGTTCGTCTTCCTTGTCGGCGGTATGGACCACGACCAGATGGAGCGGACCCGCGAGTACCTGTCCGCCCTCGTGCGCGGCTGGAACGTCCAACAGGTGAAGGAGATCGTGGCCGAGACCCTTCACGACCTGATCGACCCGCTGATCTACGACGAGGCGGCCTCCCTGATCGAGGAGCACCACACGGCCGGCCGTGACGTCGTGATCGTGTCCACGTCGGGTGCCGAGGTGGTCGAGCCGATCGGCGAACTGCTCGGCGCGGACCGCGTGGTCGCCACCCGCATGGTCGTGGGCGAGGACGGCTGCTTCACCGGAGAGGTGGAGTACTACGCCTACGGCCCGACGAAGGCGGAGGCGGTCAAGGAGCTGGCCGAGTCCGAGGGGTACGACCTCTCGCGTTGTTACGCCTACAGCGACTCGGCGACCGATCTGCCGATGCTGAAGGCGGTGGGGCACCCGCACGCCGTGAACCCGGACCGGGCCCTGCGGCGCGAGGCCGTCGCGCGCGGCTGGCCGATTCTCGACTTCCACCGGCCGGTGCGCCTCAAGCAGCGGATTCCCTCGTTCTCCGTACCGCCCCGCCCCGCGCTCGTCGCGGCCGCGGCCATAGGAGCGGCGGCGGCCACCGCGGGCCTCGTCTGGTACGCGAACCGACGCCGGGCGGCGACTGTCTGAGGGCCACCCGCGCGTGGGGGACGTCCCGTCACCACTCAGGAACGCCCCTTTAAAACCTGTTTGGGAGCAAAAGCAAAGAACTGGTGCCAGCACTTCCGCTTGTCGGGGTCCAGGAGTACAAAGGACTTAACGGCCCGCGAGACCAAGGACATCCGAGAGGATCACCTTAATAACGCATTTGGCCCCACGGACCGCGCATGACCACTGGGCACCCACGCGACGTCGACCCGTCGATTACGGGCCAGCCGCACCAGGTCACGGGCAAAGTTCCCGGCCTGATGGGCAATATATCGAGGACGCTTGGTAACCGGGTGAGCATGCCAGCGGCGGTACGAGGACTCGTACCGCCGCAACCCTTTGTGAGGCCCCCGCGAGGGGGTCTTTTCCGTACCCGAGCCTCATGCGCGCGTGGGGCTCACGCGCGCATGGGACTCACGCCGCCCCGCGCTGAAGCGCCTCGCACACCGCCGTCGACTCACGGGCACCCAGCTCGACCGCCCTGCCGCAGTGTGCGATCCAGGCCGCCATGCCGTCCGGGGTGCCGGAGACATAGCCGTCCAGGGCCGCCAGGTAGGCCGCCCGTCCCAGCTCGGCGTGCCCCACCTCGGCCGGGCAGACCGACTTGGGGTCGAGGCCGCTGCCGATCAGCACGATGCGCTCGGCGGCCCGTGCGACCAGGCCGTTGTGGGAGGTGAACGGACGCAGGGCCAGCAGCTCGCCATGGACGACGGAAGCCGTCACCAGAGCGGGCGCGGAGCCGCCGGCGATGATCAACTCGGACAGTCCCTCAAGACGGCCGGCCACCTCGGCGGCGCCCGGCAGCGGCAGCTCGATCAGCGGCTCGTCGACCGTCTCACCGGCCTGTCGCGGACGCCCGACCTCGTCATCGCTGGTCGCCGCGGCCACCAGATGCAGCCGCGCCAGCACCCGCAGCGGCGACTGCCGCCAGATGGACAGCAACTGGCCCGCCTCGGCGGACAGCCGCAGAGCCGCACCCATGACGCGGGCCTCGTCGTCGGCGCCGAAGTCGGTACGCCGACGCACCTCCTCCAGTGCCCAGTCCGCGCCGGACAGGGCCGCCGAGCCACGGGCGCCGCGCAGTGCGGCCTCGGAGGTGATCTCGGTGCTGCGGCGACGCATGACACGGTGCCCGTAGACCCGGTCCACGGCCTTGCGCATGGTCTCCACGGACTCGGCCACACCGGGCAGGGAGCCCAGGGCCGCGAGCGGATCGGCGGACGCGCCTGTCGTACTCATGAGTACGACACTACGCAACCGGCACGCCCACCCCACGAAGGAGTGGTCTTCTTCACGCACGCCTGCCACGCACAGCTACCACCGCACTACGCTTTGTGAACATGAAAATTGCTTTCGTCGGGAAGGGTGGCAGCGGCAAGACCACCCTGTCCTCCCTGTTCATTCGCGCCCTCGCCGCCGACGGCGGGCCCGTGATCGCGGTCGACGCGGACATCAACCAGCACCTGGGGCCCGCTCTCGGCCTCGACGAGGCGGAGGCCGCCGGGCTGCCCGCCATGGGCGACCGGCTGCCGCTGATCAAGGACTACCTGCGCGGCTCCAACCCCCGCGTCGCCTCCACCGAGACGATGATCAAGACGACACCGCCCGGTGAGGGCTCCCGGTTGCTGCGAGTGCGCGAGAACAACCCGGTGTACGACGCCTGCGCCCGGCCGGTGGAACTCGACGGCGGCGCCGTCCGTTTGATGGTCACGGGCCCTTTCACGGACGCCGACGTGGGGGTCTCCTGCTACCACTCCAAGACGGGAGCGGTGGAACTGTGCCTGAACCACCTGGTGGACGGCCCTGACGAGTACGTCGTGGTCGACATGACCGCGGGCTCGGACTCCTTCGCCTCCGGCATGTTCACCCGGTTCGACATCACGTTCCTCGTCGCCGAGCCGACCCGGAAGGGGGTCTCCGTCTATCGCCAGTACAAGGAGTACGCCCGCGACTTCGGCGTCGAACTGAAGGTCGTCGGCAACAAGGTGCAGGGCCAGGACGACGTCGACTTCCTGCGCGCCGAGGTCGGGGACGACCTGCTCGTGACGGTCGGCCACTCGGACTGGGTGCGCGCCATGGAGAAGGGCCGGCCGCCCCGGTTCGAGCTCCTCGAGGACACCAACCGCCAGGCCCTGCGCCTGCTCCGGACGACCGTCGACTCGTCGTACGAAAGGCGCGACTGGGAGCGCTACACACGGCAGATGGTGCACTTCCACCTGAAGAACGCCGAGTCATGGGGCAATGAACGGACCGGGGTCGACCTGGCCGCGCAGGTCGACCCCGGATTCGTCCTCGGCGAAAGCCTCACGGCCTCCGTGTGACGGTTCCCATGTGACGGCTCCTGTCGGTGACGGCTGCTGTCGGTGTCACCACCTGGCTGCGGTACACCCGCCGGCTTGGGCCCCTACTGCTTGACCGCCGGAGCCCCGGGCACGCCCTTCGGGGCCGGGGCGGGGCTGCCGGACAGGAAGGACACCCAGCCGCGCTTCGGGGACTCGCCGACCTCCAACGTGCGCAGCTTGGCCAGGACCTTCGGGTCCTGGGCATCCAGCCAGTCGGCGAGCTGCCGGAAGGACACACAGCGCACGTCCGGCTTGTTGCAGACGTTCTCGACGACCTCCTCGACGGCGCGCATGTACGTGCCGCCGTTCCAGGACTCGAAGTGGTTGCCGATGATCAGCGGTGCGCGGTTGCCGTAGTAGGCCCGGTCGAAGCCCTTGAGCAGGCCGTCCCGCATCTGGTGGCCCCAGAACTCGCGCTTGCGGGGATCGCCCTGGCTGGTGGTGCCGGACTGGTTGACCATGAAGTTGTAGTCCATGGTGAGCTGCTCGTAGGAGTGACCGGGGAAGGGCACGAGCTGCATCGACAGGTCCCACAGGCCCTGCTTCTTGCCGGGCCACACCTGGTTGTTGACGCCGCTGGTGTCGTAGCGGAAGCCCAGCTCGCGGGCGGCCCCCATGAAGTTCTTCTGGCCCTCGAGGCAGGGGGTGCGGGCCCCGATGAGTTCCTTGTCGTAGTCGAAGGGCAGCGGGGCCGCGTCCTTCATCCCGGTGTTCGTCTTCCAGGTCTTCACGAACTGCTTGGCCTGGCCGATCTCGTCCTTCCACTCCTCGACCGACCACTCGCCGACGCCCCCGTTCCTGCCGCAGAAGTGGCCGTTGAAGTGGGTGCCGATCTCGTTCCCCTCCAGCCACGCCAGGCGCAGCTGCTTCACGGTGTCGGCGATGCCCTGCTCGTCGTTGAAGCCGATGTCGGAACGACCCGGCGAGTGCTGCGGCGGCCTGTACAGGTCGGCCTTCTTCTCCGGCAGCATGTACACGCCGCTGAGGAAGTACGTCATCGTCGCGCGGTTGGCCTTGGACACCTGGCGGAAGTGGGAGAACAGCTTCTGGCTGTCCTCGCCTGCGCCGTCCCAGGAGAAGACCACGAACTGCGGCGGCTTCTGGCCCGGCTTCAGTCGCTCGGGGCGTGGCAGGTGGGGCTGCGCTCCGGTGTACGCGGTGGAGCCGTCGCCGATCAGGCGGACGACACTCTTGGGGGCCGGCACCGGCTTGGCCTTCTGCGGGCCCGGCACTCCCTCCTCGGAACCGTGGGAACCCCCGGTTTCCGTTGCGCAACCGGCGAGCGATGCGGCGAGAGCCGCGGCGACCACTGCGCCCGCGGCGATCCTCTGGGTGGCGGCCATCTCCGCCCACCTTCTTCCTTCTCTCGGCCAACGCCGACGAGGGCGTTCTCTGGTGACGCGCCGGGACGAGCCGGCAGCGCCGTCAAGGTCGCACGGAGTCGAGAAGGAATTAGTACGACAAGCCGATAAAAAGACCACTTCACCCTCGGGGGTGATTAACTGCCCCATTTGCCGCAAAAATCCAGGCTTGACCTTTACTCTGCATTACGATCTGTTTACCGAGCGTTGATTTTCATCCCCCCGCTGCACGCCGTGACCCACGGCCGCGACCGCCCCCGCCCCAACCGGGGGACCACCTGTTCCGCGACCGCGCTGCCCCGGAGGAGACGGGAACCATGTCCGCCTGCGCCCCCACCCGCACCGCCCACTCGACGCCCACCGAACGCACCCACCCACCCCACAGCCCCCCACCGGCCCCGCACCGCCGCTTCCGCATCGCGGGCGCCGACGTGTCCGCCTCGATCGCGGTCTTCCTGATCGCCCTGCCCCTGTCCCTCGGCATCGCCCTCGCCACCGGCGCGCCCCTCCAGGCCGGTCTCGTCGCCGCCGCCGTGGGCGGGATCGTCGCCGGGTGGGTCGGCGGTGCGCCGCTCCAGGTCAGCGGCCCCGCAGCCGGCCTGACCGTGGTCACCGCCGACCTGATCCAGCGCTACGGCTGGCGGACGACATGTGCCATCACCGTCCTTGCCGGACTCGCCCAGCTGGGTCTCGGCTGTCTGCGCGTGGCGCGCACCGCCCTCGCCGTCAGCCCCGCCATCGTGCACGGCATGCTCGCCGGCATCGGCGTCACCATCGCCGTCGCCCAACTGCACGTCGTCCTCGGCGGCACCCCCCAGAGCTCGGTCCTCGACAATCTCCGCGCCCTGCCCGCCCAGTTGGCCGGACTACAGCCGGCGGCCGTGGCCGTGAGCGCGCTGACCCTGACCCTGCTGCTGCTCTGGCCGCGTATCCCCGGCCGGGTGGGCCGCCTGGCGCAGAAAGTGCCCGCCGCACTCGTCGCCGTCACCGGCGCCACCGCCACCGCCGCGCTCACGGGCCTCACCCTGCCCAAGGTGGACCTGCCGTCTTGGAGCAGTCACGCGCTGGCGGGACTGCCCGAGGGACCGGTGCTCGGGCTCATGGCCGCCGTCCTCACCACCACTCTGGTGTGCAGCGTGCAGTCGCTGCTCGGCGCGGTCGCCGTGGACAAGCTGATCGCCTCGCGGCCGGACCTGCTCAGCGCCCGCTCCACCCGTGTCGGCCGCTCCGATCTGGACCGCGAGCTGCTGGGCCAGGGCGCGGCCAACATCGTCTCCGGAGCACTCGGCGGACTGCCGGTGGCGGGCGTGGCCGTGCGCAGTTCGGCAAATGTCCAAGCCGGTGCCGTGAGCCGGAACTCCACGATGCTGCACGGCGTTCTCGTAGTAGTCGCCGCGCTGCTGATGGTCCCGATCCTGGATCTCATCCCGCTCGCCTCACTCGCCGCCCTGGTGATGGCCGTCGGCATCCAGATGGTGTCCCTGCACCACATTCGCACGGTGACCCGCCACCGTGAGGTGCTGGTGTACGCCGTCACCACCCTCGGCGTGGTCTTCCTCGGCGTCCTGGATGGCGTGACGCTCGGCATCGCCGTGGCCGTGGCCGTCGCCCTGCACCGCCTCGCCCGCACCCGTATCACGCACCACGAGAAGGAAGGAGTCCATCACGTACACGTAAGAGGCCAGTTGACGTTCCTCGCGGTGCCACGGCTGAGCCGCATCCTGCATCTCGTACCCCAAGCCACCCATGTCGTCGTCGAGTTGGACGGCTCCTTCATGGACCACGCGGCATACGAGGCCCTTCAGGACTGGCAGAAGACACACACCGCCCGGGGTGGCTCCGTCGAGCTGACCGGCCGCCGCTCCGGTACCGGGCTCGACACCGGAACCGACGCCGAGGCGGACGCCGACGCGGACACCGGGGCAGGCGTCGGCTCCCACAGCAGTACCAGCACCGGCACCGGCACCGGCACCGGAGAAGGTGACTCGACCGCTCCGCCAGCTCTCGGTCCCGCTCGCGCCGGCGAGGTCCCGATCGCCGACTGCCGCTGCCGCCCCTGGACGCCGTGGCGCAACCACCAGTGCGAAGTCCCACGAGAAACGACACAGACACCACAGCCATCACCGACGCCGGCACCGGCATCGCTGACAGCACAGCCGGCAGAGTCGACCGCCGCAGTGCGCCCAGCGGAAGCCGCAGAGGCTCCCGGGACGGCCCAGAGGAGGGAGACGACAGAGACCACGGAGTCAGCGAAGCCAGGAGAGCCGGGGCAGGCGACGCAGCCGGACCAGCAGGGCCGGCAGGTCCAGGAGGTCCAGCAGGTCCAGGAAGGGCAGCCAGAGCAGTCCGTCGAGCCGAGCGGGCATCAACTGGTGCGTGGTATCAGCGCGTTCCAGCGCAACACCGCACCGCTGGTGCGGGGTGAGCTGGCGCGGCTGGCCCGGGAGGGGCAACGGCCCACCCAGCTCTTCCTCACCTGCGCCGACTCCCGGCTGGTCACGTCGATGATCACCTCCAGTGGTCCGGGCGACCTGTTCGTGGTGCGCAACGTCGGCAACCTCGTGCCGCCGCCCGGCGAGAAGAGCGGGGACGACTCGGTGGCGGCCGCGATCGAGTACGCGGTGGACGTGCTGAAGGTGCGGTCCATCACGGTGTGCGGGCACTCCGGGTGCGGCGCCATGCAGGCGCTGCTCGACGCCGAACCGGGCTGTGCGCGGACCCCGTTGCAGCGGTGGCTGCGGCACGGTGTGCCGAGTCTGGAGCGGATGGCCGACGACGGCCGCCCGGCCGCCCGGCTGGCCGGGCGGGCGCCGGTGGACGCGGTCGAGCAGCTCTGCCTGACCAACGTGGTCCAACAGTTGGAGCACCTGCGGGCCCACGAGTCGGTGACCCGGGCCCTGCGGAGCGGGGCGCTGGAGCTGCACGGTCTGTACTTCCACGTGGGCGAGGCGCAGACGTACCTGCTCACCGAGGCGGCCGCGGGCGACGGCGAGTTGTTCGGTCATGTGGGAGAGGCGGACGTGCCGGCCTGAACCGGCGCGACGCCTCCCCGACGTCTCACAGCACGGGGCGAGCCGGCGCGGGGCGGGGATGTGAAAGGCGTTACACCGGCTGAACTCCGTCCGCCCCGTGTCCGTGGGTACGGATGACCCCTGGGTCGATCCAGGGGACGACCTCTGGCCACCGGAAACAGGGTCGAGAAGTGATGACCCTACAGGTCTAAACCAATTTTTGGTCGGCCCTTGTCACCTGACCCCTGGGTCTGATGAGCTGTGGCCTGGGACACAACGGACACGGACACCCTTCGAGAGGGAGATGTCGTGAGCAACGAATCCTTGGCCAACCTGCTCAAGGAAGAGCGCAGGTTCGCGCCGCCCGCCGATCTGGCGGCCGACGCCAACGTCACGGCGGAGGCGTACGAGCAGGCCAAGGCTGACAGGCTCGGCTTCTGGGCCGAGCAGGCCCGTCGGCTGACCTGGGCCAAGGAGCCGACCGAGACGCTGGACTGGTCGAACCCGCCGTTCGCCAAGTGGTTCAAGGACGGCGAACTCAACGTCGCCTACAACTGCGTAGACCGGCATGTGGAGGCCGGACACGGCGACCGGGTCGCCATCCACTTCGAGGGCGAGCCCGGCGACAGCCGCGCCGTCACCTACGCCGAGCTCAAGGACGAGGTGTCGAAGGCCGCCAACGCCCTGTTGGAGCTGGGGGTCCAGAAGGGCGACCGGGTCGCCGTCTACATGCCGATGATCCCCGAGACGGCCATCGCGATGCTGGCCTGTGCCCGGATCGGCGCCGCGCACTCGGTCGTCTTCGGCGGCTTCTCGGCGGACGCGCTCGCCACCCGTATCCAGGACGCGGACGCCAAGGTCGTCATCACGTCCGACGGCGGATACCGGCGCGGCAAGCCGTCCGCGCTGAAGCCGGCCGTCGACGACGCGGCCGACCGCGCCGGAAACGTCGAGCACGTGCTCGTCGTCCGGCGCACGGGCCAGGACGTCGCCTGGAACGGCGAGCGTGACGTGTGGTGGCACGAGATCGTCGAGCGCCAGTCGGCCGAGCACACCCCCGAGGCGTTCGAGGCCGAGCACCCGCTGTTCATCCTCTACACCTCCGGCACCACGGGTAAGCCGAAGGGCATCCTGCACACCTCCGGCGGCTACCTCACGCAGACCGCGTACACGCACCACGCGGTCTTCGATCTCAAGCCGGAGACCGACGTCTACTGGTGCACGGCCGACGTCGGCTGGGTCACCGGGCACTCGTACATCGTCTACGGGCCGCTGGCGAACGGCGCGACGCAGGTCATGTACGAGGGCACGCCCGACACCCCCCACCAGGGCCGGTTCTGGGAGATCGTGCAGAAGTACGGGGTGACGATCCTGTACACGGCGCCGACCGCCATCCGTACGTTCATGAAGTGGGGCGACGACATCCCCGCGAAGTTCGATCTCAGCAGCCTGCGGGTGCTCGGCTCGGTCGGTGAGCCGATCAACCCCGAGGCCTGGATCTGGTACCGCAAGCACATCGGGGGCGACCGGACGCCGATCGTCGACACCTGGTGGCAGACCGAGACCGGCGCGATGATGATCTCGCCGCTGCCGGGCGTCACCGAGACCAAGCCCGGTTCGGCACAGCGTCCGCTGCCCGGCATCTCCGCGACCGTCGTCGACGACGAGGCGAACGAGGTGCCCGACGGCGGCGGTGGCTACCTGGTCCTCACCGAGCCGTGGCCGTCCATGCTGCGCACGATCTGGGGCGACGACCAGCGGTTCCTCGACACGTACTGGGCGCGCTTCGAGGGCAGGTACTTCGCCGGTGACGGGGCGAAGAAGGACGACGACGGCGACATCTGGCTCCTCGGGCGGGTCGACGACGTGATGCTCGTGTCGGGTCACAACATCTCCACCACGGAGGTCGAGTCGGCGCTCGTGTCCCACCCGGCCGTCGCCGAGGCGGCCGTCGTCGGCGCGGCGGACGAGACCACCGGGCAGGCCATCGTCGCCTTCGTCATCCTGCGGGGCACGGCGAACGCCGAGGACGAACAGCTCGTCGCCGACCTGCGCAACCATGTCGGCACCACGCTCGGCCCGATCGCCAAGCCGAAGCGGATCATGCCGGTCGCGGAGCTGCCGAAGACCCGCTCCGGCAAGATCATGCGCCGGCTGCTGCGGGATGTCGCGGAGAACCGTCAGCTCGGGGACGTCACCACGCTGACCGACTCCACGGTCATGGATCTCATCCAGGCGAAGCTCCCGGCCTCCCCCAGCGAGGACTGAGCAGGTCAGGGAAGGGCACCCGGCGACAACCGCGCCGGGTGCTCTTTTCGCACCTAACGTGGGGATCACCGGATTCCTCCTCGCGTACTTTAGGTAGGCTAAAGAAAAAGGTGCGCCGGGAAGTCTGGTCGGCATGTGCTCAGTGCTGCCCACCGACCGGAGGCCCCCACCGTGTCCGCGCCCCGCAACACCACCCCCGGCAAGGTCTTCGGACGTCTGTCCCTGCCCGAGCGGAACTTCGTCGCGGAGGCGCTGCGCACCGAGACCGTCGGCGGCGTGCTGCTGCTCGTCGCCGCCGTCGCCGCGCTGGTCTGGGCGAACGCACCCGCGCTGCACGACAGCTACGAGAGCGTCAGCCACTTCCACCTCGGACCCGAAGCCCTCGGGCTGAACCTCTCCGTCGCGCACTGGGCGGCCGACGGCCTGCTCGCGATCTTCTTCTTCGTCGCCGGCATCGAACTCAAGCGAGAACTCGTCGCCGGTGACCTCAAGGACCCCAAGGCCGCCGCGCTCCCCGTGGCGGCCGCGCTGTGCGGGATGGTCGTACCCGCGCTCGTCTACACGCTCACCAACCTCGGCGGCGGTGGCTCACTGAGCGGTTGGGCGGTGCCCACGGCCACCGACATCGCGTTCGCGCTCGCCGTGCTCGCCGTCATCGGCACGTCCCTGCCGAGCGCGCTGCGCGCCTTCCTGCTCACCCTCGCGGTCGTCGACGACCTGTTCGCGATCATGATCATCGCGGTCTTCTTCACGAGCACCATCGACTTCGTGGCGCTGGGCGGCGCGGTCGTCGGCCTCCTCGTGTTCTGGCTGCTGCTGCGCAAAGGCGTGACCGGCTGGTACGTCTACATCCCCCTCGCGCTCGTCATCTGGGCCCTGATGTACAACAGCGGCGTGCACGCCACCATCGCCGGGGTCGCGATGGGCCTGATGCTGCGCTGCACGACGCGCGAGGGCGAGAAGCACTCCCCCGGCGAGCGGATCGAGCACCTCGTCCGGCCTCTCTCCGCAGGCCTCGCGGTGCCGCTGTTCGCCCTGTTCAGCGCCGGTGTGGCGATCTCGGGAAACGCGCTCGTCGACGTGTTCGGCAAGCCGGAGACCCTGGGAGTCGTCCTCGGTCTCGTCGTGGGCAAGACGATCGGCATCTTCGGCGGGACCTGGCTGACCGCCCGCTTCACCCGCGCCTCGCTGAGCGACGACCTCGCCTGGGCGGACGTCTTCGCCGTCGCGTCCCTCGCCGGCATCGGCTTCACCGTGTCGCTGCTGATCGGGGAGCTCGCCTTCGAGGGCGACCCGGCCCTGACCGACGAGGTCAAGGCCTCCGTCCTGCTGGGCTCGCTGATCGCGGCCACCCTCGCGACGGTCCTGCTGAAGCTGCGCAACGCCGAGTACCGCCGGATGTGGGAGGCCGAGGAGCGCGACGACGACCTCGACGGCATCCCGGACGTGTACGAGGAGGACGACCCGGCCTACCACCTGCGGATGGCGGAGATCTACGACGGCAAGGCCGCCGAGCACCGCCGCCGAGCCGAGGAGATCGCCCGCGAGAGCGACCGCGAGGAGGCCCCGGGAGGAGGCTCGGGGGAGGCCGGGGAGAGGCCGACACGCGCCACGGGCCTGCCTAAGTGATGGGCGGGGCAGGCGAGGAGGGCGACCGTCCGGCATGATCTGACGGGACGGTACAAAAGAAGCCAGAAGCAGCACAGCAGCAGAAGAGGGAGAACGCGATGAGCGCACCCGACGGCAGCCCGGTCGGCGCCGAACGCAGCATCGGCCAGCTGTTCGCCTCGGCGACGACCGAATTGTCGGCGCTGGTGCACGACGAGATCGCGCTGGCGAAGGCGCAGCTGAAGCAGGACGTCAAACGGGGAGCGACGAGCGGTGGGGCGTTCTCGGTGGCCGGCGCGGTCCTGCTGTTCTCCCTTCCGATGCTCAACTTCGCCCTGGCGTACGGCATTCGGACCTGGAGCGACTGGAACCTCGCGATCTGCTTCCTGCTCTCCTTCGCGGCGAACGTCCTCATCGCGCTCGTCCTCGTCCTGATCGGTGTGGTCTTCGCGAAGAAGGCGCAGAAGAGCAAGGGCCCGCAGAAGGTCGCCGCGTCGATGAAGGCTTCGGCGGGCGTCCTCCAGAACGCCAAGCCGCACCCGCGGCCCGAGCTCCCGCAGGACCGGGTCCCGGAGGCCATCGAGGCTGTGGCACGCTCGTCGTCATGACGGACCCCGGCACACCTTCGGCCCAGCCCGCCTCGGTCGTACGACCGGACGCCGTCTGCGGCGTGCAGGTCACCCATCGCGAGGTCGCCGCGAACGGTGCCCGCTTCCACATCGCCGAGCTCGGCGACGGGCCGCTGGTCATGCTCGTCCACGGTTTCCCACAGTTCTGGTGGACGTGGCGACACCAGCTGGTCGCGCTGGCCGACGCGGGCTTCCGCGCCGTCGCGATGGACCTGCGAGGCGTGGGCGGCAGCGACCGTACGCCGCGCGGCTACGACCCGGCGAACCTCGCCCTCGACATCACCGGCGTGATCCGCTCCCTGGGCGAGCCGGACGCCGCGCTGGTCGGCCACGACCTGGGCGGCTACCTGGCGTGGACGGCCGCCGTGATGCGCCCCAAGCTCGTCCGGAGGCTCGCCGTCGCCTCGATGCCGCATCCCCGGCGCTGGCGCTCGGCGATGCTCGCCGACGTCCGGCAGACGACCGCGAGCTCCCACATCTGGGGGTTCCAGCGGCCGTGGATCCCCGAGCGGCAGCTCACCGCCGACGACGGCGAACTGGTGGGCCGGCTGATCCGGGACTGGTCCGGGCCGCGACTGCCGGAGGACGAGGCGGTGGAGACCTACCAGCGCGCCATGTGCATCCCCTCCACCGCGCACTGCGCCGTCGAGCCGTACCGGTGGCTGGTGCGCTCGATGGCCCGGCCGGACGGCGTCCAGTTCTACCGGCGCATGAAGCGGCCCGTGCGCGTGCCCACGCTGCATCTGCACGGGTCCCTCGATCCGGTGATGCGCACCCGTAGCGCGGCCGGCTCCGGGGAGTACGTCGAAGCGCCGTACCGCTGGCGGCTGTTCGACGGGCTCGGCCACTTCCCGCACGAAGAGGATCCGGTCGCTTTCTCCACCGAACTGGTCAACTGGCTGAAGGATCCCGAGCCCGATCGGTGACCGCGCCGTCGCGCTCGGCACCCGTTCCTGAACGTCTGTACGACGAACAGCCAAATGCCCGGCGCATAGGCCAATTGGCCGCTCTGAGAGCGGTTATCGACCTTGGGGCAGGGGCAGACGTCGGTGTATGGGCTGGACGCACGACTACAGTGATGCAGCACGCAACCGCCGCTCGGCCAGTGGCCTGAGCCCCCACCGACGAGGTGCCGACCCGCAACTGCCGGGCTCAGACCTCCGAGTGGGCATTCCGCGCATCCTGCGCCGCCGGGCCCGCTGGGTCTCGGTCCGCTTGCGTCACCCTCGAGGCTGACCCGGCAAAGGATTCAGAGGGGCCCTGTGCGGGGCCCTTCTGCGGGATCCTCCCCAGGGCTTCTCAAAGGGCGCAGCTGTCGCTGTCCACCTGTTGGCCCGCGGTACGCCCCTCGGTGATGTCCTGCTGGATCTCGTCCGCGGTGAGGGCGTAGCCGGTGTCGGCGTCGTCGAGGGACTTCGCGAAGACCACGCCGTACACCTTGCCGTCGGTGGTGAGCAGCGGGCCTCCGGAGTTGCCCTGACGGACGGTCGTGAACAGCGAGTACACGTCACGGCGCACGGTGGTGCGGTGGTAGATGTCCGGGCCGTTGGCCGTGATGCGACCGCGCACCCGCGCGGCACGGACGTCGTACGACCCGTTCTCCGGGAAACCGGCGACGATCGCGTCGTCGCTGCTCACCGCGTCCTTGGTGGTGAACTCCAGGACGGGCGCGTCGAGATCCGGTACGTCCAGGACGGCGATGTCGCGCTTCCAGTCGTACAGGACGACCGTGGCGTCGTACTTGCGGCCCTCGCCGCCTATCTGGACGGTGGGTTCGTCGACGCCGCCCACGACGTGCGCGTTGGTCATGACGCGGCGCTCACCGAAGACGAAGCCGGTGCCTTCCAGAACCTTGCCGCAGCTCTCCGCGGTGCCCATGACCTTGACGATGGATCGCTGCGCGCGCTTGGCCACCGCACTGTTCGCCAGGGCCGGGTCGGGCGGCTTGACGTCGGTGATCGGCTCGTTGGAGAACGGGCTGAAGACCTGCGGGAAGCCGTTCTGCGCGAGGACGGAGGAGAAGTCGGCGAACCAGGTGTCGGCCTGGTCGGGCAGCGCGTCCGACACTCCGTGCAGCACCTTGGAGCTACGGACCTCCTTGCCCAGCGTGGGCAGGGTGGTGCCGGCGAGGGCGGACCCGATCAGCCACGCCACCAGCAGCATCGCCACGACGTTGACCAGCGCGCCGCCGGTCGCGTCCAGCGCGCGGGCCGGGGACCAGGTGATGTACCGGCGCAGCTTGTTGCCGAGGTGGGTGGTGAGGGCCTGACCGATCGAGGCGCAGACGATCACGACGATGACCGCGACGACGGCGGCCGTGGTGCTCACCTCGGAGTTGTCGGTCAGCGCGTCCCAGATCACGGGCAGCAGGTAGACGGCGACGAGGCCGCCCCCCAGAAAACCGATCACCGACAGGATGCCGACGACGAAGCCCTGGCGGTAGCCGACGACCGCGAACCAGACGGCCGCGACCAACAACAGGATGTCCAGCACGTTCACCGCTTCGCGCCTCGCCTCATCAATTCACGGTCACCACAGGTCGGCCGGGGGTCCGACCCGCCGCGAAGCGGCGATGGGGCAGAGCTTCCCCCTGGCAGACACAGCACGGTGGACACCCTGTCATGACCGCCAGTCGAGCGGGACCTGCTTCTCGCGGTCCCAGGGGTGCTCCCAGCCCGCGAAGTGCAGCAGGCGGTCGATCACCCCGGCCGTGAAACCCCACACAAGGGCGGATTCGACCAGAAATGCCGGGCCGCGGTGACCACTGGGGTGCACGGTCATGGCGCGATTCTCGGCGTCCGTGAGATCCGCCACGGGAACGGTGAAGACGCGGGCGGTCTCCGCCGGATCGACGACGCCGACCGGGCTCGGCTCGCGCCACCAGCCCAGGACCGGGGTGACGACGAAGCCGCTGACCGGGATGTACAGCTTGGGCAGCACGCCGAAGAGCTGGACGCCTGCCGGATCGAGCCCGGTCTCCTCCTCGGCCTCGCGCAGGGCGGCCCGGAGCGGCCCGTCACCGTGCGGGTCGCCGTCCTCCGGGTCGAGGGCGCCGCCCGGGAAGGAGGGCTGACCCGCGTGGGAGCGAAGGGAGCTGGCGCGCTCCATGAGCAGCAGCTCGGGGCCGCGCTCGCCCTCGCCGAACAGGATCAGGACGGCCGACTGGCGTCCCGCGCCGTCCTCCGGGGGCAGGAAGCGGCTGAGCTGGAGCGGCTTGACCGTCTCCACGGCGTGCACCACCGGGTCCAGCCAGGCGGGCAGGCCCTCCTTGCTGAGTGTCACCGCACCGCCCTGCGTGTTGCTCGCGCGTGTCATCGCCACACCACCCCCCGTTCTGCCCTGTCCAACGCCCGGGAACCGACCGATCGTTCCGTGGGCCGTCCCCCGATCGTGCGTGTCCTGCGGGTCATTCGCGTCGTGCGGGTCGTACGCGTCGTACGCGTCGTACGCGTCGTACGCGTCGTACGCGTCGGGGACATGCGTACGGCGGGCCGCCCCGCGTCGGCCGTCCGTCCCGCGTCGGCCCGTGCAGCGCGTTCGGCCCGGGCCTCCGTCAGCCCTTCCGTCATCCGGCCCCCAGCGGCGGGGCCGGCCTGCCGCCCGCGTCCAGGTAGGACTGGGGCGGGTTCAGGCGCTGGCCGGGGAAGCCGCCCTTCTCGTACTTCAGGAGCTTCTTCGCCTTCTCCGGGTCCGTCTCGCCCTCGCCGTACGCCGGGCAGAGCGGGGCGATGGGGCAGGCGCCGCAGGCGGGCTTGCGGGCGTGGCAGATACGGCGGCCATGGAAGATCACATGGTGCGAGAGCATCGTCCAGTCGCTCTTGGGGAAGAGCGCGCCGACGGCCGCCTCGATCTTGTCGGGCTCGGTCGCCTCGGTCCACTTCCAGCGCCGTACGAGCCGCTGGAAGTGTGTGTCCACGGTGATCCCGGGTCGGCCGAACGCGTTCCCCAGCACCACGAAGGCGGTCTTACGACCGACGCCGGGCAGCTTGACCAGGTCCTCGAGCCGACCGGGGACCTCCCCGCCGAACTCCTCCACCAGGGCCTTGGAGAGACCCATCACCGACTTGGTCTTGGCCCGGAAGAAGCCGGTGGGGCGGAGGATCTCCTCGACCTCCTCCGGGTCGGCGGCGGCCAGATCCTCGGGGGTGGGGTACTTGGCGAAGAGGGCGGGGGTCGTCTGGTTCACCCGGAGGTCGGTGGTCTGGGCGGACAGGACCGTGGCGACCACCAGCTGGAAGGGGTTCTCGAAGTCCAGCTCGGGGTGGGCATAGGGGTAGATCTCGGCGAGCTCGCGGTTGACGCGGCGGGCGCGGCGGACGAGAGCGGTGTGGGACTCGGGCTTGCTGACAGCGGCACCCTTGTTCACGTCACCCTTGTTCACGGCGTCCTTGCCCGCAGCACCCTTGCTCACGGCGTCCTTGCCCACGGCGCCCTTGCTCACGGCGTCCTCGTCCGCGCGGGCCTTGCTTGCAGCGCGCCTGGTCGCGACCTTCTTGACGGCCGCTTTCCCGCTGTCGGCCGCTTTCTTCGCAGGCATTTCGTTTGTCACCTTTGCCGTTTTCCTACCACCGCCGGGGTCCTGTTCGCCCACAGCGGAAACGCGACGTACAACCACCCGCCCAGCCCCCTTGGCCTGTGCTCTCACCGGCGATTTGGACACTCGGCCAGCCTAAAGCCCGGCACCGACATCCGCCCCGGACCCTGAAGATCGGCCCCCAATTGGACCCCTGCCGCTTACCTCGGGACACGTGTGCGGCATCCTTGTGACAGATCACACTGTTTGGACCGTCCAGCAAAACGGGGAACACGGTCCCCTGGTAAGCGGGGGAGCAAGATCCCCTGAGCAGGTCGACAAGGAGAGAACTCGTGGACGACGTTCTGCGGCGCAACCCGCTCTTCGCGGCACTCGACGACGAGCAGGCCGCGGAACTGCGCGCCTCCATGAGCGAGGTGACCCTCGCCCGTGGTGACTCCCTCTTCCACGAGGGCGACCCGGGCGACCGGCTCTATGTCGTCACCGAGGGCAAGGTCAAGCTCCACCGCACCTCCCCGGACGGCCGGGAGAACATGCTGGCCGTGGTGGGTCCCAGCGAGCTCATCGGAGAGCTGTCGCTCTTCGACCCGGGCCCGCGCACGGCGACCGCCACCGCCCTCACCGAGGTCAAGCTCCTCGGCCTCGGCCACGGCGACCTCCAGCCCTGGCTGAACGCCCGGCCCGAGGTGGCCACCGCACTGCTGCGCGCCGTCGCCCGGCGCCTGCGCAAGACCAACGACGCCATGTCGGACCTGGTCTTCTCGGACGTCCCCGGCCGCGTGGCCCGCGCCCTGCTGGACCTCTCGCGCCGCTTCGGCGTGCAGTCCGAGGAGGGCATCCACGTCGTCCACGACCTGACGCAGGAGGAGCTGGCCCAGCTCGTCGGCGCGTCGCGCGAGACCGTGAACAAGGCGCTGGCGGACTTCGCCCAGCGCGGGTGGCTGCGCCTGGAAGCGCGGGCGGTCATCCTGCTGGACGTGGAGCGACTGGCCAAGCGGTCGCGCTAGCCGCTGGTCCCGGCCGGCGCGGGTGGCCGTGTGAGCGTTCGTCAGTGGGCTCGGGTCGCGGTGTGACCGTCGCTGGGGGCTACTGCCCCCAGCCCCCGCTGTCGGCCCTGAGCGGGCCTCGTCCTCGAACGCGGAACGAGCCGCTCCACGCGCCTGCGCCTGGTGCCGGCACCTGCGCCCGGTCCCGAAAATGATCCGCCGGACCACGCTCGGGGCAGCACAGTGGCCCCATGGCAGAAACGCTTCCCTCCCGAGGTCTCGACTCCCAGGGACACATCGCCCGCGAAGGCTCCCTCGCGCGCGTGGCGGATGTTTTCCGGCCGGTCGTCGTGGCGGCTCGGGACCGGATCCCGGGCGTTTTCGGAGCCCGGCTGCACAGTGCGTACCTCTACGGGTCGATTCCACGCGGTGCCGCGCGCGAGGGCCGCAGCGATCTGGACCTTCTGGTCGTCCTGCGTGAGGAGCCGACCGACACGGACCGGGCGGACGGCCGCGCGCTCGACGAGGCCCTCGACAAGGAGTTCCCGCAGATCGACGGCGGAGGCACTCTGTTGGTCGGCCACGCGCGCGTGCTGAGCGACCTGGAGAGACACGACCTGGGGTGGTTCCTGGCGTGCCTGTGCACGCCGCTGCTCGGGGAGGACCTCGCCGAGCACCTCCCCCGCTACCGCCCGGACTCCCTGCTCGCGCGGGAGACCAATGGCGACCTCGCGCTGCTCCTGCCGCGCTGGCGCGATCGCATCGCCTCGGCGGGCGACTCCGAGGAGGCCCTGCGGCCACTCGTCCGGTTCATGTCCCGCCGCCTCGTGCGCACCGCGTTCACGCTCGTCATGCCCCGCTGGAACGGCTGGACGAGCGATCTGCACGAGATGGCGGAGGCCTTCGGCGGCTACTACGCGCAGCGCGCGGCGCAGCTACGGGCGGCGGCCGTCCTCGGGTACGAGCCGAGCGGCGACCGCGCCGTCCTCTCGTCCTACGTCGACGATCTCGGCCCCTGGCTCGCCGAGGAGTACGCGCGCGTGCACGGCGTGAAGGCCGACAGGCCGGACGAGCCCTAGGCCGGGCCCTGGATGAGCCCGTGCTCCTTCAGGTACTCCATCTGCGCCCGTACGGACAGCTCCGCCGCCGGCCACAGGGACCGGTCGACGTCGGCGTACACATGGGCGACGACCTCGGCGGGGGTGCGGTAGCCGTCCTCGAAGGCCGTCTCGACCTGGGCGAGGCGGTGGGCACGGTGCGCGAGGTAGAACTCCACGACGCCCTGTGCGTCCTCCAGGACCGGTCCGTGGCCCGGCAGGACGATGTGGACGCCGTCGTCGACCGTGAGGGACCTGAGCCGCCGCAGGGAGTCCAGGTAGTCGCCCAGGCGGCCGTCGGGATGCGCGACGACGGTCGTGCCGCGGCCGAGGACCGTGTCGCCGGTCAGTACGGCCCGGTCGGCCGGGAGGTGGAAGCAGAGGGAGTCGGCGGTGTGGCCGGGCGTCGGGACGACCCGCAGCTCCAGGCCGCCCACCGTGATCACGTTCCCGGCGGCCAGGCCCTCCTCGCCCAGCCGCAGCGCCGGGTCCAGGGCCCGCACCTTCGTGCCGGTCAGCCCGGCGAAGCGGGCGGCGCCCTCGGCGTGGTCGGGGTGGCCGTGCGTCAGCAGGGTCAGGGCGACGCGCTTGCCGGCCCGCTCGGCGGTGTCGACGACCGCGCGCAGATGGCCGTCGTCCAGCGGGCCCGGGTCGATCACGACCGCCAGATCGGAGTCGGGCTCGGAGACGATCCAGGTGTTCGTGCCGTCCAGGGTCATCGCGGACGCGTTCGGCGCGAGGACGTTGACCGCGCGCGGGGTGGCCGGGCCGGAGAGGACTCCGCCTCGCGGCTGGCCGGGGAGAGCGGCTGCGTCGGTCATGCGAAGGGGCCTTCCATAGGGCTGGGCGGAACGTCACCTGGGCGGCGGACGGCCGGCGCGGCGCATCGAGGCGCTCCAGGCGGCGCGAGGGGACCGGGAAGGACCCGTCCTCCGCCGGGCGGCCGGCTTCGACCGCTCACGCCCGTCCGCCCACGGATGTCCGTCATGCGGGGCCCCCGCCCGTCGCGTCGCTCACGCCGGTCGCCTCGATCGGGATGTGCTTGGTGAACTCGTCGTGCCCCGGCCACGACAGCACGACCTCGCTCTCCTCCAGGCGGGCCTCCGCCAGGACGGGCGTCAGGTCACGGTCAGGGGCCGCGGCGAGCGCCTCTGCGGCCGTGGCGTACGGGACGAGCCGGCGCAGGGTCGCGATGGTGGGCGGCATCATCAGCAGCTCGCCCTTGTCGTACGAGGCCGCCGCGTCCGCCGGGCGGATCCACACCGTGCGGTCGGCCTCGGTGGAGGCGTTGCGGGTGCGCTGGCCCTCGGGGAGCGCGGCCACGAAGAACCAGGTGTCGTAGCGACGGGACTCGAACTCCGGGGTGATCCAACGCGTCCAGGCACCGAGCAGGTCGGAGCGCAGGACCAGGCCGCGGCGGTCGAGGAACTCGGCGAAGGACAGTTCACGGGCGGCCACCGCGGCGCGGTCGGCCTCCCAGTCGGCGCCCGTGGTGTCACCGACGACGGAATCGGGCGTGAGCCCCGCGAGCAGGACGCCGGCCTCCTCGTAGGTCTCGCGTACGGCCGCGCAGACGATCGCCTGTGCCGCCGTCTCGTCGACGCCGAGCCGCTCGGCCCACCACGCGCGCGTGGGGCCCGCCCAGCGGACGTGAAGGTCGTCGTCGCGTGGGTCGACGCCGCCGCCGGGATAGGCGTACGCGCCTCCGGCGAAGGCCATGGAGGCGCGTCTGCGCAGCATGTGGACGACAGGGCCGCCGTCGGTGTCCTTCAGGAGCATGACGGTGGCCGCGCGCTTCGGGACGACCGGGGTGAGGGTGCCGTCCGCGAGCGCGCGGATGCGTTCCGGCCAGTCCTGGGGGAACCACTGCCCATTCGCCATGGGCGCGAGGCTATCCCGTGGTGCGCGAATGTTCGAGAGGCCCCCGAGGTCAGAGCGCGTCCACGGGGCGCCTGCGAGGACGCCTCCGGGATGCCGGCGTGGCACCGGGAGAAGCGTCCGCAAGGCGCCTACAGGGCGAAGGCGCCTTCGGGACGAAAAGCGACTACGGGACGAGCTCCACCTGGATCTCGACCTCCACAGGCGCGTCCAGCGGCAGCACCGCGACGCCCACCGCGCTGCGCGCGTGCACGCCCTTGTCGCCGAGGACCTCGCCCAGCAGTTCGCTCGCACCGTTGAGCACGGCGGGCTGGCCGGTGAAGTCCGAGGCCGACGCCACGAAGCCGACGACCTTCACCACGCGCGCGATGCGGTCCAGGTCGCCCGCGACCGACTTGACGGCGGCCAGGGCGTTCAGCGCGCAGGTGCGGGCCAGCTCCTTGGCCTCCTCGGGGGTGACCTCGGCGCCGACCTTGCCGGTGATCGGCAGCTTGCCGTCCACCATGGGCAGCTGGCCGGCCGTGTACACGTACGGGCCGGACTGCACGGCCGGCTGGTAGGCCGCGAGGGGCGGCACGACCGCCGGCAGGGTCAGCCCCAGCTCGGCGAGCCTCTCCTCGACCGCGCTCACGCCTTCGCCCGCTTCAGGTAGGCGACGAGCTGCTCCGGGTTGTTCGGCCCGGGCACGACCTGGACGAGCTCCCAGCCGTCCTCGCCCCAGGTGTCCAGAATCTGCTTCGTTGCGTGGACGAGCAGCGGCACGGTTGCGTATTCCCACTTGGTCATGGGGCCGACTGTATCCGCTGTCGCCCGAGGGCCCGTTCCACAGGCCATGTGGCCGATATCGCCCCCTCTTGTCCACAGCCTCCCGATTGCCTCGGGCGCCGAATGGTTACGCTCGAAGACGTGAGCAGGCTCCAGGTCGTCAGCGGCAAGGGCGGGACCGGCAAGACGACGGTCGCCGCGGCCCTCGCGCTGGCCCTCGCCACGGCAGGGAAGCGGACGCTTCTCGTCGAGGTGGAGGGTCGGCAGGGCATCGCACAGCTCTTCGAGACTCAGGCGTTGCCCTATGAGGAACGCAAGATCGCCGTCGCCTCGGGGGGCGGTGAGGTGTACGCACTGGCCATCGATCCCGAACTGGCCCTTCTGGACTACCTCCAGATGTTCTACAAACTCGGAGGCGCCGGACGGGCCCTGAAGAAGCTCGGCGCCATCGACTTCGCCACCACCATCGCGCCCGGCCTGAGGGACGTGCTCCTCACCGGCAAGGCGTGCGAGGCGGTACGGCGCAAGGACAAGAACGGGCGGTTCGTGTACGACTACGTCGTCATGGACGCCCCGCCCACGGGCCGCATCACCCGCTTCCTGAACGTCAACGACGAGGTCGCCGGGCTGGCCAGGATCGGCCCGATACACAATCAGGCACAGGCCGTGATGCGGGTGCTGAAGTCGTCGGAGACGGCCGTGCATCTGGTCACGCTGCTCGAGGAGATGCCCGTCCAGGAGACCGCCGACGGTATCGCCGAGTTGCGGGCGGCGAAGCTGCCGGTGGGGCGGGTCATCGTCAACATGGTGCGGCCCGAGGTCCTGGACGAGGACGGGCTGGAACTCGTACGGACCGTGACTCGTTCTTCCGTTGCCCGGTCGTTGTCCGCCGCCGGGCTCGGCGGGGCGCGGCGCGGGGGCCACGCCGAGCGGTTGGTGGATCCGCTCCTTCAGCAGGCCGAGGAGTACGCCGAGCGGTACGCGCTGGAGCACGAGCAGCGCGCCGTCCTCGGCGAGCTCGACCTGCCGCTGCACGAACTGCCGTTGCTCGCCGAGGGCTTGGATCTCGCGGGCCTGTACCAGCTCGCCAACGAACTGCGGAAACAGGGGATCGCATGAGTCCGGACCAGGCTCACGACCAGGGAAGCACCCGGCGCCGTCTCTCCCCCGCGCCCGTGCTGGACCTCGATCCGCTGCTCGACGACCCGGCGACCCGCATCGTGGTCTGCTGCGGCTCCGGCGGCGTCGGCAAGACGACCACGGCGGCGGCGCTGGGGCTCAGGGCGGCCGAGCGGGGCCGCAAGGTGGTGGTCCTCACCATCGACCCGGCCCGCCGGCTCGCCCAGTCCATGGGCATCGACTCACTGGACAACACCCCGCGCCGCGTCAAGGGCGTCGAGGGGGACGGCGAACTGCACGCCATGATGCTCGACATGAAGCGCACCTTCGACGAGATCGTCGAGGCGCACGCGGACGGCGACCGGGCGGCCTCGATCCTGGGCAACCCGTTCTACCAGTCGCTCTCGGCGGGCTTCGCGGGCACGCAGGAGTACATGGCGATGGAGAAGCTGGGGCAGCTGCGCGCGCGGGACGAGTGGGACCTGATCGTCGTCGACACACCGCCGTCCCGCTCGGCGCTGGACTTCCTGGACGCGCCGAAGCGGCTCGGGTCGTTCCTGGACGGCAAGCTGATCCGCGTCCTGCTCGCGCCCGCCAAGGTCGGCGGCCGCGCGGGAATGAAGTTCCTGAACGTCGGGATGTCGATGATGACCGGCGCGCTCGGCAAGCTGCTCGGCGGGCAGCTGCTGAAGGACGTACAGACGTTCGTCGCGGCGATGGATTCGATGTTCGGCGGCTTCCGCACGCGCGCGGACGCCACGTACAAGCTGCTCCAGGCGCCCGGCACGGCGTTCCTGGTGGTGGCGGCTCCCGAGCGGGACGCGCTGAGGGAGGCCGCGTACTTCGTGGAGCGGCTGGCCGCCGAGGACATGCCGCTGGCCGGCCTGGTCCTGAACCGCGTGCACGGCAGCGGCGCCGCCCAGCTGTCCGCCGAGCGGGCGCTCGCCGCTGCGGAGAACCTCGACCTCGTCCATGCCCGCGCGGCGGAAAATCTTGAAGAGCCCCGCATTGTGGATCAGGACGGCGGGAAAGCTGGTCTTCGTAACTCTCCCGACACGTACGGCAGTTCAGAATCTCCCGCAACCGATCCGGAGCGCGACACCCCCACCGGCGCGAACCGGCCCGCGGCCACCGACACGGACCGGACAGCGAGCGCCGACGCGAACACCGGCGCGGACGCGGACCGGACCGTGGACGACCTCACCGCAGGCCTGCTGAGGCTGCACGCGGAACGCATGCACCTGCTCTCCCGCGAGCAGCGCACACGTGACCGCTTCACCGCACTGCACCCCGAGGTGGCAGTGTCCGAAGTGGCCGCGCTGCCCGGCGATGTGCATGACCTCACGGGACTGCGGAACATCGGGAACCGGCTCGCGGCCAACCGGCCGGAGCTGCCCGAGGCTGCCGACGCCTGAGCCGAGGGTTCTCCTCAGCCCACCGCCGCGTAGTTCTCGTAGATCTCGTCGTCGTCGAGCGGCAGGATGCCCGCCCCACGCTCGTACTCCGAACGCGCCGTCTCCAGCAGGCGGCGCCAGGAGGTCACAGTCGGACGCCTGCGCAGCAGTGCGCGGCGCTCGCGCTCGGTCATGCCTCCCCACACGCCGAACTCGACGCGATTGTCGAGCGCGTCGGCCAGGCATTCGGTGCGTACCGGACATCCGGTGCACACCGCCTTGGCCCTGTTCTGCGCTGCTCCCTGAACGAACAGTTCATCCGGATCGGTAGTGCGGCAGGCAGCCTGCGCACTCCAGTCGGTTACCCAGCCCATACCGGCGCCGTCCTCTCCCGAATCGAGGCTCCCCCACGGCGGCAGCGGCATATTCACCGCCGCCAGTTGAGGACGTTACGGAAGGTGGGCACAGCGCAACACCCCCTTCGGGCCCAATCTTGAATGGCCCGAACGGACTATGCGTAAGCGGCAGATCACCCGGGGGAGTGAGCCCGCGACATATGCGACTTTCCCGGCAACCGGGACAGTTCAGTTGAGTCACAACGGACGCCGGGTGACACACAAGGCGGATTCGGACACGTCCCCATCAAAAAAGTCGGGGAACCTCCGGAACGATTCGGGGTCGCCGGACGTATTGATACGTAGCCCTGCTGCTGTGACAGTTGAGAGCAGCTTAGGCCAAGGCATTGACGCGTGTCCGGCGAATGAGAACGTAGGCTGCCCTCATGCCAAAGAAGCGCTCGGGCGGTGGTCTGTCGCCAACGCAGCAGGCCGCCAAGTTCCTCGGTGTCAGTGTGCTCGCGGGAGCCGTGCTGGCGGGTATCGCCCTGCCCGCGTTCGGCGCGCTGGGCCTCGCCGCCAAGGGGTCGGTGGAGTCGTTCGACGAACTCCCGGCCAATCTCAAGACGCCCCCGCTGAGCCAGCGCACCACGATCCTCGACGCCGAAGGCGGCCAGATCGCCACGGTCTACTCGCGGGACCGCACGGTGGTCGACCTCAAGAACATCTCGCCGTACATGCAGAAGGCGATCGTCGCGATCGAGGACTCGCGCTTCTACGAGCACGGCGCGGTCGACCTGAAGGGCATGCTGCGCGCGCTCAACAAGAACGTGCAGAGCAGCGGGGTCTCCCAGGGCGCCTCCACGCTCACCCAGCAGTACGTGAAGAACGTGTTCGTGGAGGAGGCCGGCGACGACCCGACGAAGGTCGCGCAGGCCACCCAGCAGACCATCGGCCGCAAGATCAAGGAGCTGAAGTACGCGATCCAGGTGGAGGAGGAGCTCGGCAAGAAGAAGATCCTCGAGAACTACCTGAACATCACGTTCTTCGGCGAGCAGGCGTACGGCGTCGAGGCGGCCTCACAGCGCTACTTCTCCACGCACGCCAAGGACCTCACCCTCCCCCAGGCGGCGCTGCTGGCCGGCATCGTCCAGTCCCCGACCGTCTACGACCCGGTCAAGGACGACGTCACGGCCACCAACCGCCGCAACGTCGTGCTGAAGCGCATGGCCGAGGTCGGCGACATCACCGAGGCGGAGGCCGCCAAGGCGCAGAAGACCCCGCTGGGCCTGAAGGTCAAGCAGCCGAAGAACGGCTGCATCACCGCCGTGAAGGGCGCCAGCTTCTTCTGCAAGTACGTGGAGCGCGTCTTCCTCAGCGACCCGGTCTTCGGCAAGACCAAGGAAGTGCGGGCGAAGCTCTGGAACCAGGGCGGCCTGACGATCCGGACGACGCTCGAACCGCAGTCCCAGAAGTCCGTCCAGGACTCGCTCAAGGACCACGTCTACAAGTCCGACAAGGTCGCCGCGGCCGCCACGCTCGTCGAGCCCGGCACCGGCAAGATCCTCGGGATGGGCCAGTCGAAGCCGTACGGCTACGGCAAGAACGAGACCGAGTACAACTACTCGGTCAACTCCTCCATGGGCGGCTCGAACTACGGCTTCCCGACCGGTTCGACCTTCAAGCCGTTCGTGGCCGCGGCCGCGCTGGAGGAGGGCCGCCCGGCGAACCAGAGCTACCCGGCGCCGTACGAGATGCCGTACCCGGACACGGTCCAGACGTGCAGCAGCAAGCCGTGGACCAACCAGGGCAACGACAAGCTGGAGAACGAGAGCGAGTCCGAGAAGGGCCCGTACCAGCTGAAGAAGGCCATGGAGCTGTCGGTCAACACCTACTTCGTGCAGATGCTCGCCGACATCGGCATGTGCCCCGTGGTGAAGATGACCGACAAGCTGGGCGTGGTCCAGGGCAACGGCGACAAGGTCCCCGAGGTGCCCTCGTCGATGACCCTCGGCTCCACCGGCCTCTCCCCCCTGACGATGGCGAGCGCGTACGCGGCCTTCGCCAGCCGGGGCATGTACTGCACCCCGGTCGCGATCGAGTCGATCACCCAGACCGTGGGCGGCACCAAGAAGTCGCTGGAGGTGCCGAAGTCGACCTGCTCGCGCGCGATGAGCGAGAAGACCGCGGACACCGTCAACACGCTGCTGAGCGGTGTGACCGACTCCGGTACCGGCAAGCAGGCCGGTCTGTCCGGCCGCGCCAACGCCGGTAAGACGGGTACGACGGACTCCCGCAAGAACGCCTGGTTCGTCGGCTACACCCCGAACCTCGCGGGCGCCGTCTGGGTCGGCAGCGCCACCCAGAAGGTCGAGATGACCAACATCACCATCGGTGGCGTCTACCACTCCCAGGTCTACGGCGGTGACACCCCCGGCCCGATCTGGCGCGACGCGATGACCGGCGCGCTCGAGGGCAAGGAAGCCCCGTCCTTCAACCTCGTCAACATCCCGAACCCGCCCGCCAAGGACCGCGGCGACGAGAACGACGACGATGACAACGGTGACAACAACGGCGACACCGGCGACGACGACGGCTTCCTCACCGGTCTGCTCACCAACGGCACGACGAACGGCGGGAACTCGACCGGCGGCAACGACGGAGGCACGTTCTTCCAGGGCCAGAGCAACGGAAACGGAAACGGCGGCGGACGCGGCTGAGACCGGTCCGACGCCGGTAGGTCCGCCGGGAGGTCGGCCGGTCGGTCCGCCGGTCCGCCGGCGCGGAACATAGCGAACGGCCCCTGCTTCTCGTACGGGAATTCTTCTCGTACGGAGAGGCAGGGGCCGTTCGTCGTGCGGGGCCGGTGGCGCTCGGCGGAGGCCGATGCTCCGCCGAGGTAAGCGACCGGGGTCAGCCCGCGAGCAGCTTCTTGACGACCGCGGCGACGCGGCCGCCCTCGGCCAGGCCGGCCACCTTCGGGTTCACGATCTTCATGACGGCGCCCATCGCCCTCGGCCCCTCGGCACCGGCCGCCTTCGCCTCCGCGACGGCCTGGGCGACAATGTCGTTCAGCTCGTCTTCGCTGAGCTGCTTGGGCAGGTAGGTGGCGAGCAGCTCGCCCTCCGCCTTCTCCCGCTCGGCCGACTCGGCCCGACCGCCCTGCGCGAAGGCGTCCGCGGCCTCACGGCGCTTCTTCGCCTCCTTGGTGATCACCTTGAGGACCTCGTCGTCGGAGAGCACGCGCTTCTCCTTGCCGGCGACCTCCTCCTTGGTGATCGCGGTGAGCGTGAGCCGGAGCGTCGAGGAGCGGAGCTCGTCGCGCTCCTTGATCGCGGCGTTGAGGTCTTCCTGAAGCTTCGACTTGAGCGTGGTCATGGGTTTGATTGTCGCAGGTGTCGGTGGCCGTACGCCCGCCGATTTAAGGGGCGGCGGGGCAAGGGCCGTTGACGGCGTCTGACACGATGGACGTATGCGCGCGCGATACGGAGTACCTCTGTCCATTGCGGCGGCCGGCGCCGCCGGTCTGGTGTACGCGGCGGGCTTCGAAGCCCGCTCCTTCCGCCTGCGACGGGTGACGGTCCCTGTCCTCCCCGCCGGGATGCGCCCCCTGCGCGTGTTGCAGGTCTCCGACATCCACATGGTCGGCGGCCAGCGCAAGAAGCAGCGCTGGTTGCGTTCCCTGGCCGGTCTGCGCCCCGACTTCGTGATCAACACCGGCGACAACCTGTCCGACCCGGACGGCGTGCCCGAGGTCCTGGACGCCCTCGGCCCCCTGATGGAGTTCCCGGGCGCCTACGTCTTCGGCTCGAACGACTACTACGGCCCGAAGCTGCGCAACCCCGCCCGCTATCTCTTCGAGAAGGCCCAGGGGCGCCACGGCCTGAACGGCAACGCGCCCGCCGTCGACGTGGTCCACAACCCGTGGGAAGACCTGCGCGACGGCTTCGACGCGGCGGGCTGGCTGAACCTGACGAACACCCGGGGTGTGCTGAAGGTCGAGGGCGTGTCGATCGAGCTGACGGGCCTGGACGACCCGCACATCAAGCGCGACCGCTACGCGCAGGTGGCCGGCGGTCCGTCGGCGTCGTCCGACTTCTCGATGGGTGTGGTGCACGCGCCCTACCTGCGGGTCCTGGACTCCTACACGGCGGACGACTACCCCCTGATCCTGGCCGGCCACACCCACGGCGGCCAGCTCTGCATCCCCTTCTACGGCGCCCTGGTCACCAACTGCGACCTGGACACGGAGCGCGTGAAGGGCCTGTCGACGCACACGGCGGAGGGGCACACGTCCTACCTGCACGTGTCGGCGGGCTGCGGAACGAACCGCTACACACCGGTGCGGTTCGCATGCCCGCCGGAGGTGACCTTGCTGACGTTGGTCGGGCAGGAGTAGGCCGAGGAGCAGGGGGCGAAGCGGGGCGGAGCAGGCCGAGGAGCAGGGGGCGAAGCGGGGCGGAGCAGGCCGAGGAGCAGGGGGCGAAGCGGGGCGGAGCAGGCCGAGGAGCAGGGGGCGAAGCGGGGCGGAGCAGGCCGAGGAGCAGGGGGCGAAGCGGGGCGGAGCAGGCCGAGGAGCAGGGGGCGAAGCGGGGCGGAGCAGGCCGAGGAGCAGGGGGCGAAGCGGGGCGGAGCAGGCCGAGGAGCAGGGGGCGAAGCGGGGCGGAGCAGGCCGAGGGGCAGGGGGCGAAGCGGGGCGGAGGTGGCGGAGAGGTGGGGGCTGCGGAGGGGCGGAGGGCGCGGAGAGGCGGCCGCGGTTCCCCCGAACAGCCCTCCCGTATCGCCCCTTTTGTCGTGCTTGTCTAGCGTGAGGGTATGACCGCGCCGCTACCCAGGGACATCCCGGATCTGCCCGCGATCCCGCGGACCCACGCGCTACTGCTCTCCTCCGTCCCCGCCTCGGCGGTGGTCGCCCCTGCACGCCGTCCACTGGCCGCCGTCCTGCGCCTGCTGCTGGCCGGCACCGCGGCCGCGGGCGTGACGCTCGCCCTCCTGCTCGGCAGCCCCTTGCGGGTCCTGAGCCACTTCGCGATCCAGAGCAACATCCTGCTTGCCGTGGTCGCGCTGCTGTCCGCCCGCCGCGCGTGGACGGCCCGCCGGCCCCTCCCCGCCGCCCTGACGGGCGCCGCACTGCTCTACGTCACGATGACCGGCCTCGTCTACCACCTGCTCCTGGCGGACGCCGCCGTCCCCTTCTCGGTGACCGGCACGACGGCCGCCCCCACGGGCTGGCACCTGATCGCCGGACACCTCGTCCACACGGTGACACCGACAGCCGCCGTCCTGGACTGGCTGCTGCTGACACCCCCGGGCCGACTGCGCCTGCGCCGGGCCGTCACCTGGATGATCTACCCGGTCACCTACCTGGCGTTCTCCCTCACCCGCGCCCAGCTGATCACGGTCGGCACCCCGGGCCGCTACCTCTACCCCTTCTTCGACGTCGAGACCCACGGCTACAAACACGCCCTCGCCAACGCCCTCCTCCTCGGCCTCTCCTTCTACGCCCTCGCGGTCCTCCTCGTGGCCCTCGACCACACCCGCCCGAACCCGATCAGCCACCGCTCCAAAACCGGATTTCGTCTCGGGCCACCGGTGGGCTAAAGTAAACGACGTCGCCGCGACAAGCAGGACAAGCAGCGACATCGGGGTGTAGCGCAGCTTGGCAGCGCGCTTCGTTCGGGACGAAGAGGTCGTGGGTTCAAATCCCGCCACCCCGACCGTGAAACACCAGGTCAGGCCCGGTGCTGAGAGATCAGCACCGGGCCTGATTTGCGTTGTGGCCCTGTTTTGGGAGCCAACTGGGTGTGATCTTCGGGATCCGGCTCCCAGGTTGGCTCCCGAGGAGTGGCATTCCGCCTCCTCCTAGCGCGATGTACGCCTCACGCCCCGAATGAGTCACTGCACGGCTTGTGCCGAGCAGACCTGAGACGGTACGACCATCGCCATGCACCCTTGGTCTCCGTTAAATGACCGGCAGCTCGCACTCCTCACCCGCATCGGGGGCGGAACCGACCCCGTCACTTCTGACAGCCCCGAGCTCGCCGTCACGGCTCGCGCGCTCAGGGACCGGGGCTTGGTGACCATGCCCAGGAAGAAGGGGAGGTGGCAGGCGGAAATCACTGACGCGGGTCGGTTCCACCTGGAGCATGGTCATCATCCTGACCGTCCGGAGCTGGCTCCACGCAAGCCTCGCGCGGCGGCGTCTGAAGCCGAGACGCCGGTTGCCGCTGGCCCTCAGCAGGATGCCGATCCTTCGACGGAGACGAAGCCCGTATCGAAGCGTGCCGTGAAACCTCCGCGCCCGTCGCCGGCGGCTGTCGGGCCAGCGCTCATCGCGCAGGTACAGAAGGCCGGACGATTCCTTCGGATCCCGGAGCCCAGTGCCGAGGAACGGGCTCGGTATCGCAGGGCATTCGACGCGGCGCGGCAGTGCGCTCCGGACGGGTACCACCTGAAGTACAGCGGGCGGGCGAAGGGCGACTTCTTCCTCGGCCTGCTCCGGGTGACCGGTGAGGACGACACCGAGTGGAACCGGATCCGTTTGGCGCGCAGCCGCGTGATCACCGACGTCGAGGACGTGCTCGCCGCCGTCACGGCGGACCACAGCGCCTTCGAGATCTCCGAGGAGGTCCTGCCGAGGGTGCTCGCGCTGCTCCGGCTCCTCGCCGATCAGGCACTCGCGCGGTACGGCGAGATCGCGGTGTCCAAGAAGCGCAGACAGCCGAGGCCGCTGCTCACCGTCCACGGCAGGACGTACGAGATCGGCTTCCGTGAGCGGCAGAAGCAGGTCCGGTACGTCCCCAAGCAGCCGGGCCGGCGCACGTACGACTGGCAACGGGTCACCCCAGCCCACAAGTTCGAGCCGTCCGGCGAACTGGAGCTGCTGGTCAGCGAGAACTCAGGTTACAGCTACAGCTACGGCTGGAAGAAGGAATGGGCCGACACGGCCAAGAAGCCGTTGGAGGAGCAGATCGGCTCAATCTTCCGGGCGTTGAAGGCACGCGCGGAGGAGCAGGAGCGGGCCCGGCTGGAACGAGAGGCCGAGCAGCGGCGTCTGCGAGAGGAGCGGGAGCGCCAGGAGGCCGAACGCCGGCGGCTGGCGGCGGAGCAGGAGGAGCGCGAGCGGCGGGAGTGGGAGGCCGCGGTAAGTGCGGCTTCGGTGAAGGCGGTTCACGCGGTACGGGCCGAGCACCTCGGCACGGCGCTTGAGCAGTGGCGGGCCGCGGGTGAGATCCGGGCGTTCTGTGCCGCGCTGGATGAAGTCGCCGCCGCGTCGGAAGACGTCCTCGAAGTCGAGAGGCTGCGTGAGTGGTCGGCTTGGGGGAACACGGAGGCCGATCGGCTCGACCCCACCACGAACGGCCAGGGCCTGGCCGCCCGCGACTTCAACGCGAAGCCGACGAAAAATCAGCTGCGCCCGTTCCTCGACGGCTGGCACCCGGACCGGCCGGAGAAGGAGAAGCCTCCGGCGCAGCCAGCGCCTCCCACACCGGAGCCAGACCCGTGGCGCGGCGTCATCGACGCACATCAGGATCAAGGGTGGCGATATGGACGCCAAGGTCGCGCTCAATGGTGGAGGCGATGACGCCGTGACCTCGATCGCGTAGGGCCTTGACCGCCTTGTCGACGAGCTCCCCGAGCCGGATGACCTCGGCTCGCAGGGCGACCAACTCGTCGTAACGCTCGGCCTTGTCCTCGCCGCACCACGCCCGGACGGTCCGCAGCACAGCCGCCTCCGCGTCCAACTTCCGTTCGTCCCGCCGACTGTAGGAGTACCAGGAGGGCTGGGCACGCTCCTGCTCGATGTCCTGCTGCTTGCGATCCACCTCTGGAAGGATCTCATCGGCGAGGCGGCTGGCCACGTGACGGGCGATTCGCTCGGTGACCCGCCACCCGGCAAGGCACACGCCGTGGCGGTTCTCGTACACCATCGCGTCGCCGCGGAGTTCGGCGACGTCGATGCCGATGAGCGGTGCCGTTTCGTCGAGGCGGCTCAGTTCCAGAACACCTGCATCCGCCACCGTGCGGCGCAGGCGCACCCTGTTCTTCGGGCGGACGAACCCGAGGATCATGCGGGCTGCCTCGAAATCCGTGCTGCCCCGAACGTGGCGGGATGCCTCGACCAGTGCCAACTCCGCCACGTCGTCCGCGCGGAACGTATCGACCTCCGCCCACGGCGCTACGAGCGAGCCGGGACTGACCCATTCCTGCAGATCGGCGTCGTCGCCTTCGAGGAATCGAACATGGATCCAGCCAGACCTGCGCGGGCCGCCCACTCGAACGATCTCCACCTGGCGTACCGCGCCACCCAGCTCCTTCGGCTGTGCGCGATATGCCCAGTGCTCACCCATCTCCATATGCCTATTGAGCCAGGTCAGTTGGCGCCATGGCGTGGCACTCGCGCAATCACCTCGAAGAAATGACTGCGCCAGACTCGTTCTGTCCCGGCAAGGCGCCGGAAGAAGACGACTGCGCCCAGTGGCTGATCATCTGGTTGCGCGGCTTACGCCCCGAGCCTGTAGGGCGCGAGAGAGAAGGGCTCGCACGGCTAGGGCGGTGGTCTACGGCCGACAGCCGTGGCAGCAAAGGCCGATCTGATTCAAGTAGCCACGAAAGCCTGGGTCCATAGCGGCATCGCGCCACTGATTCAAGATCTGGTTCCCGCAAAGTCGCAGGTCAGAAGCCATGAATGAGCGCGACGAGCAGTGCCCGCCGAGGGAGACAAGCCAGCGTCTGCCCGCCGATTCGCGAGAACTCGAATCGGCTCCCCGCGCGGTGCGGTCTCCTCCGTGTTCGGGGCACCACCGGGGGCGACCAGTGGACTTGCGCATCTAACTCCCCGCCGATCCAAGGTCTGTTCATCCATTCATCGCGTGCTGCCGCACACATCGGAAGCGAAGGTTTGCCATGCCCACCACAAACGACCATCCGGATGACCTGCAACCGCATGGAACGCCACCGAGCGAGCCGCAGACGACAGGCCAGGTCCCCTCGGAACACCCGCGGCCACAGAACGCCCTCGCCTGGACTGTGGTCGGGCTGTCCGCAGCGTTCTGCATCACCGGTGTGGTCCTCTCCTTGACCGGCTACGAGGCAGCAGGCGGCGCCCTCATCACCGCCGGCGCCGGGGTCCTGGGAGGAGGGATTAGCGCCCGGAAGTAGGGCGCGGTCGCGGCCCCTGCTGCCGGACTCACCCCGTCCGGCAGCAGGGGCGGACCCTTTAGGGAGCCGACTTCGGGGAGCTGGGCCCCCAAACGCGGACGTTTCCCCCGACTGTCAGTGCCTATCGCTAGCCTCTTTGGCAACAGGTTCCACCCTCGACCCTAAGCGGTGAGGTAGACATGACAGACAATGCGGCCGAGGGCGGCGTAGACCCTCGCAAGGTGTTCGTGATCCACGGACGCAACGAACCGGCCCGTAAGGGGCTGTTCGAGTTCCTGCGGGCCATCGGGCTCGATCCAATCGAGTGGTCGGAAGCCATCCAGATGACCGGGAAGGGCTCCCCCTACATCGGCGAGGTTCTCGACACAGCGTTCGCGAGCGCCCAGGCGGTCGTGGTCCTCCAAACGCCCGACGATGTCACGTACCTGCACGAGAGCCTTACGTATCCAGGCGACCCAGAATGCAGCCCCCAGATGCAGCCGCGTCCAAACGTGCTCTTCGAGGCGGGCATGGCCATGGGCCGTCACGAGGATCGCACGATCATCGTGGAACTCGGACAGGTGAAGGTATTCAGCGACATCCATGGTCGCCATGTCGTGCGCCTCGGCAACAGCCTCAGGAAGCGGCAGGAGCTCGCGACCCGGCTGCAAACCGCAGGATGTAGGACGAGAACGAACGGGACGGACTGGCACGATGCTGGGAATCTGACCCCGCCCGTCCCACCAGGCGGCGGGCTCCCGATGGGCCGGAAACTGCCGTCATCGCAGGCGTCCGGCACACCCCAGCTGAAGGCCCGGTACATCGACAATGGGCGCGGCAAGATCGACGCGGTCGAGATCACCAACCACGGTCCCGGGGACGCGGAGACGGAGCCGTCGATGTGACCCATGCGCTGATCCATGAGGACCTTCGCGGTGCCGAGGTCCTCCATCACGGTCCGGTGTGTGTGGCGGAGACCGTGAGGTGTGAGGCCCTTGGCGATCGGGAGCCAGCAGGCGTCGGCTCGGTCGCTGGCTCCGCGTCCTCGGGCCGGGACGCCGGGCCAGGGCTCGCCGAGCAGCGGTACTGGACGGGCCTCCTGCGGTGCCTTCTTCGGGTACCAGCCGGAGACAGCCGGGGTGAACAGCCACGTCGCGAAGCCGTTTCGGCGCCAGTGGGCTGCTTGCTGCGACACCGCGCCGCCCCGCACGAACCCAAGGTCCGCGATGGCCTGCTCCACCCTCATCCGCTTGGCCTCGGTGACGCGATCGGGGTGGTTGAGGACGTTCGACACCGTGCCCGTGGAGACTTCGGCACGGCGTGCGACGTCGACAAGCTTCGCGCCCTGGTGGCCGCCGGTGCGGGCGGTGCCCTGCCCCCGGAAGACGTAGGTCTTGCCGTGACACTGGCAGGGTTTCGGCTTCGTGCGGGCGACGTGGTTGGCGACCAGGGCCGACAGCCAGTCCATCGCGTCGATGGTGCGGTAGCTGTCGTCCTTGGGTGGGCAGCGCACCAGCTCGCCGGTGTCGAGTTCGTACAGCTGCCACTCGACGCGGACGGAGCCGGGGCGGGCGAACTCCGTCTCCAGGCCGACGATTTCGCCCCAGCGCATGCCGGTGTAGCCCTTGAGGACGACTGCGACGAACTCGTCGTCGCGGCCGGAGAGCAGGGCGGCGCGCTCGGCGGTCAGCAGGATGCCGAGCGGGTCGGTGACGACCTTCTCCGGGCCACGGTCACGGGAACGGCCGGCGCGCTTGCCGCGTCCGCGCCGTCTGGCGGCCGGGTTCGAGGTGATCAGGCCCTCGTCGATGGCGTCCTCGAAGATCAGGTGGAGCGTCGAGCGCCAGGTCTTGACGCTGGAGGCCGCGTAGACGGCCTTCTCCTTCTTCTCCCACAGGTCGACGTCCGCGCGCAGGATGCCGGCGAGCGCCTTGTCCTCGAAGTCGGGGAGCAGGTGCTCCTCGATGTGGCGCTTGTAGTTCTGCATGGTCGAGGCGGCCAGGTCCTGGGTTTCGTACCAGCGGTTCGCGTACTCGCCGAAGGTCTCCTGGCCGAGTGCCGGGTCGCGCCAGTCGCCGCGCCGGTACTTGTTCTCGGCCTCGCTCGCGGCGCGCTGGGCCTCGCCCTTGGTGGCGAACCGGATCGCCTTGCCGTTGCCGTCGACCACCGTGAGGTGCTTGCCGGGCTCGGTCTTGTACCGGCCGCGCCAGTAGTTTCCGCGCTTCTCCGCGAAACCCAACTTCCGTCTTCCTCCCCTGCTCTCGGCTTGTGACTGGGCGCGGGCGCGCTACGCGACGGTCTCGTACTGGGTACGGCGCGGCGGTCGAGCCCGCAGACGCCCCGGCGTCGAGGCCGTAGTCGGCCCAGGAGGCCGGGCGGCACGAGTTCGTACCGCGGGAGGACTTGTCGCTGCCCGACTCGCCGACACGCTGCTGTCGGATCGCTTCGGGCGCTCTTCGTGGAGGCGGACGATCTCGGCGAGGTGCGCGGCGGTGAAGCGGTAGGCGCGGCCGACGCGGGTGTGCGGGATGAGTCCGCGTCGGGCCCGGTCCTTGACCCACCAGGCGGAACAGCCGAGGGCTTCGGCGATTTCTTCAGGACGGTAGAGGCGGGGCAAGGGGGCTCCGCCCTCGCCGCCAGGAAGGCGTCGCACGGGGGCAGGGGGTATGTCGGAGTGGTGCAAGAAGGGCGGGTCCTTACTGGGTGGGGGCGTGCTCGGTCAGCGGTGCTGAGCGTCCCTCGTCACGTGGCGGTCGGCCCATGCAGCAGCACGAGAGGCGAGACGAGGAGGGCTTCAGCGATCGCGACGAGGTCGTCGGCATCACATCGGCGTTGGGCGCGTTCGATGCGGGACAGCATGGTGTTGGACATCGGGTGGCCGAGGGCGGTCACGTGGCCAGCCAACTGGCGTTGTGACAGGCCGCGTTCGGTTCGGAGGATTTCGATGGTGTGGGCCGCCTGTATTCCAGCGGCTCCGACTTCCAGTGAGCGTGGGGGCATGGCTCCAATTGAAAGGTCCATTCGCCGGTTTGGGTAACCGGCGATCGTGGTCTATGTTGCGCTCGCATCGTTCGCCGAGATGCGTTTCCCGGGGGCCGGGAAGGAGCGCGGAACAGTGCGTCGATCATGACTCTGACGTGGGGTGTTGTGTTGTAGCTTCCCCGCCTGCGGCTCGTCAACGGCTTGCCGATGTGATGCTTCTGCCTCTGCAGTCCGGGCAACTATTTGGTCAACAGCGGATCGTGCCTTACGGTTTTGCTCCCGCCCGCCACTGAGCCCCATTTCTCGCGACCTTTCTGCCGTGAGAGATTGCGCCGGATAGGGCTGGACTTGCGCGACTGGGGTGTGGCTATGTTGACGACACCCCTGGAAACACAATCACTTCTTGGCGCGCGTCCGCGCCAACACCCCCCGAATCTCGCCCCGACCGACGGTGAGCCGTGATGTCCAGGCACAGGCCACCGAGTGAGGACCGCCCCGCACTTGGCACGAATCCGCACCATCAAGCCCGAAGCCTTCGTCTCCGAGTCCCTGGCCGCCGTCTCCCTGACCGCCGAGCGCACCTTCCTCGGCCTGCTCACCCAGGCTGACGACCAGGGCCGCCACCGCGACCACGCCGCGATCATCGCCGGACAGTTGTGGGTGCTGCGCCCCGAGCACACGCCGTCCGATGTCGAGACGGACCTCGCCCAGCTCGCCGACGCCGGACTGATCTGCCGCTACAAGGGGCCGGATCACAAGCGGTACCTGCACGTCCTGACCTGGCACCAGCATCAGAAGATCAACCGGCCCAGCAAGAGCCGCCTCCCTGCCTGCCCGATCCATGACGCTTCGGTCGCTGCCGCTCCCGCCATTAGCGCCGGTGTCACGGAGTCCTCACTGCCGTCTCACGGAGTCTTCGGTGAGGGCTCCGGCGAGTCCCGTGAGTCCGCCCTGAATCCGAGGCGTGATAGCGAAACCGCAGGTGAGGAGCGCGTCACGAAGTCCTCCGTGACGGATCAGGGAGCGCTCCATGAAGCAGCAGTGGCATCTCACCGTCCGGATCTAGGACCTAGGACCGTGGATCTAGGAGATATCCCTTCGGGGGGCGCAAGCGCCCACGCGCCCGACACCGTCTCGGCCAAGCAGCTCCTTGGCGAGTACGTCGCCGCTTGCAATCACCGCCCGCCGGGCGCCTTCCTGAACCATCTCGGCGGTCAGGTGCGCAAGCTGCTCAACGAGGGCATCGCTCCCGCCCATCTCCGGGCCGCCCTCGAACGCCATCGGGTCAAGGGCCTGTCCCCGGGCGTCCTGCCCAGCCTGGTCCACGAGGTCATGAACGCCGCATCCTCTGCCCCGCCCGCCGCCCACCGGGCGTGGACGAACCCCACCGACGTCGTCGCCGCCTACGGAGATGAGCTCTGACCGCCACCCTCACCCGCGCACCTCAGCCCGTCGGCGCGATCACCGACAGGCTCAACACGATCCTCGCCAACCGCGGCATCGACCCCACCACCGCTGCCGCACACGCGCCGGCGCCCGAGACGGTCACCGCCCTGGAACTCGCCGACGCCCGCATCCCCGCCCGCTACCGCCGTGCCCTGGCCCACCGCTTGGGCCGACCAGATCGCCCGCGCCGGACGCCCCGGCCCGACCGGACCCGGCATCGCCGAGGGCCCGTCGCTGCTGATCGCCGGCCCCACCGGCACCGGCAAGACCCACCAGGCATACGGTGCCGTCCGCGCCCTCCTCACCCGAGGCGTCCGCCTGCGCTGGGAGGCCATCACCTCCGCCGACCTCCACGCGCGGCTCCGCCCCCGCGCCGGCCACGACGGCGAACGGGAACTGCAGACGCTGGCCCGCTGCCCACTGCTGCTCCTGGACGACCTCGGCGCGGCCAAGACCAGCGAATGGACCGAGGAGCTGACCTACCGGCTCATCAACCACCGGTATGAGCACATGCTCCCCACCCTCATCACCACCAACCTCCCCACCGCCGAGCTCCGCACAGCGCTCGGCGACCGCGTCGCCTCCCGCCTCGCAGAGATGACCGAGCGGGTCATCCTCACCGGGCCCGATCGACGCCGCACCGCGCCCGCCGCCTGAACGACGCGCGCTCCCTCCTCACCGCCCCGCCCGTCCGCGCTTCCGCATGCCCTCGAACGCGCGGACCCCTTGGAGAGCCTCTGCATGACACCTGGCACCACCACACTCATCAACGCCAACGGCATCGGCATACCTGCCTTGCCGCACTGGCTCCCTGCGCCTGCGGCCACCGCGGCCCTGCTCGTCGTCGCACTGTCCGCCGCATGGTCCCTGCAGCGGTGCCTACGGAAGCCGAGCGCTGGACAGCGCCGTAGCACCGCGGCGATCCCGGTCGCCGCCATCGCCGCGATCGGCTGCACCGCCTACAGCGCGGACACCAGCTGGCGCTTCGCCGCGGACTACCTCGACATGGGCAGCACCATCGAGCGCGCCGAAATGTTCGCCGCCGCTGAACTCGCCCTGTTCGCCACCGCGCTCATGGCCCGGCAGAACCTCAACGGCCCGAAGCAGGCACCTGGGGCGCCCGGCACCCTCACCTGGGTAATCACCGGCGTGCAGATCGTGCCTGCCTACGCCGAGTCCGGGCTGGTCGGCGGAACCGTGCGGGCCTTCGTCGGCCCGGTCCTAGCGGCCGTGCTGTGGCACCTGGCCATGGGTGTCGAACTGCGCAACCGCAGCCCGCACGCCGACTCCCGCAGCCTGACCTCCGTCATCGCCCGACAGGCACGCGAACGGCTGCTGGCTCGTCTGGGGATTACCGACCGGGATGCGGATGCCGCCCGGATCATCCGCGACCGCGCCCTCGACCGGGTCGTCACCCTGATCCTCCGGGCAGAGATCATGCCGCCCGACAAGCGCACCAAGTGGCGAGGCCGGCGCCTCACCCGCCGCCTGCACCAGGCGCTGGAGCAGGCCGATGTCGACCGCGATGAACGCCAGGACGAGCTGCTGCTGCGCAAGCTCGCCACCCGCCAACAGGTCTCTGCCCTGGCCTCCAAGCCATTGCCCGCGCGGTGGCCCGAACCCGCCGCGCGTACGAGGGGCGGCTCCGCGACGGCCCGCCCGCGGGCCACGGCAAGAGAGCGGACAGAAATTTCGGGCCGTCCGCCCTCCAAGGTCGCGGGCGATGACGCCGCCGACCGGGCAGCCCGTCCCCAGCCCGAAAACCGCCCGCGACAGCCCGTCCACACCACCGTCGGCCCGGAACGAGAACCGGGCGATGAACTGCCGGGCAGCGACCAAAGCCCAGCCCGGCGGGCGGAGTCGAAGCGCCCGGCCTCCAAACCCCGCGCGACACAGGACCTCCTCAACAAGTACGCCCGTGACCTCTACCGCGAGCACGGCCGTCTCTCCCGTGACCTGCTGGAGGAAGCCGCGCGCAAGGACGGCTACAGCGTGGCCAGCGACACCGCCGGCGAGGTGGTCCGCACCGTCAAGGCCGAGCTGCCGACGGCGCCCGTCGACCACCCGCACTGAGACCACCCTCAACTCCCAAGGAAAACCACTCAATGCACGACTCGCACAACGAACTCCCCACTCCCCAGGAGGAGATGATCACCGGCCTCGACAGCGCAGCAAGCAATGGCGATGGACCGTCCATAGGCCGGTCCATCGCGGACCCCTCCGCCCCGGGGGTGGCGGAGGAGCAGCTCCGGCACGAGGGCGTGCCGGAACAGGAGCGAGTGGTCGCCGGCGAGCAGCCGCGCGATCCCTCCGCTGGGGCCACGCAGCGTGCGCCGTACCGCCGCGCGAACCTCGATGCGCAGCGCTCCGAGCACGTCACCGCGCGCTTCGCGCCGCACGAGAAGCACGACATCCAGGCGTCGGCGAAGACCGCTCACGTGACCATGGCCCGCTACATTGCCGACGCCACCATGGCCCGCGTCCGCGGTGAGATCACCGTCGCTGCCGAGCGCACGGTCTACGACGATGCGGTCGACGAGCTCGCCGCTATGCGGGCGCAGATCGCCCGGATCGGCAACAACGTCAACCAGATCGCCCGCCGCCTCAATGCGGACGGCGATCCACACGCTGTGGACGCCGCGATCCTCCACCGGGCGGACCGTCTGCTCACCACCGCCCGCGACACGGTCCGGGCGATCGACGACGCCGCCTTCCGGGCAGCCGGGCAGAAGTGGGCGGTGTGAGGTGATCGCGAACATCGTCAAGCCGGGCAACAGGACCTACGGCGTGCTGGCCTACCTCTTCGACAAAGGCCGCGCCAACGAACACACCGACCAGCACATCGTCGCCTCCTGGGACGACTTCATCCCCGACCCCGGCCCCTGGGACAGCCCTGGCCACAAGCAACGGCTCGGCCAGCTCGCTCAGGCCCTGGATCTGCGAGTCAAGCAAGCCGGCGACAAGGCGCCTGAGGGGCACGTGTGGCACTGCTCGATCCGCGCTGCGCCCGAGGACCGCATCCTCACCGACGCCGAGTGGGCCACCATCGCCCGGCGCATGGTGCACGCGACCGGCATCGCGCCCGACGGCGATCCGGACGGCTGCCGCTGGGTTGCTGTGCGTCACGCGGAGGACCACATCCACATCGTCGCCACCAAGGTGCGCGGTGATCTGCGCCCGCCGCGGAACTGGAACGACTACCGCCGCGCCATGAACGAACTCACAGCCGTCGAGGAAGACTTCGGCCTCACCCGGGTTGCACGTGGTCCCGAAGCTGCTGCTGGCACCTCGGCGGTGAAGCGCTCCACCCGGGCCGAGGAGGAGAAGGCCAAGCGACTGGGCCACGACAAGACCGCGCGTGAGCGGCTGCGGCACGCCGTGCGTACCGCGCTGTCCCACGCGAAGGATCTGGATGAGTTCTTCAACCTGCTCGCCGATGCGGGCCTTCAGGTCGAGACCCGCACCCTGCCCTCCGGTGACCTTCAGGGCTACAAGGTCGCCCTGCCCGACGACGGCACGCCCATCTGGTTCTCCGGCTCCAGCCTCGCCACCGACCTGTCCCTCCCCCAGGTCCGACAGCGCCTTGCCGCCGCCGAGGCACAGCCCACCGCAGCCTCATCAGCTCGCCCTCACCGCCCCAGCCCGTGGCACGTGGCCACCGCTGCCGCCGAACGCATCCCCCACCACCTCGCCCGCGCCGACGACGGCGCCGTCCAGGCCCACCTGACCGTCTTCGGCGAAGTCCTCTACGCGCTACCCGCCCATGCTCCTGTCCGACTCCAGGCCGAACTCCACCGTGCGGCTGCCGCCTTCGAACACGCCGCCCATACCCGCGCCCGCGCCGACCACCAGCACGCCCGCGCACTGCGTGGCGCGCTGAAGGCCATGCGCTACCAGCCCGCGGACCACACCGGGCTCGCCATACTCTTGGACGCCGCGATCCTCGTCGTCCTCGCAGTCCAGCGCCACAGCGCGCTGCACCACCACGACCGGCAGGTGGCCGCCGCCCGTCAGGCGCTCACGCACCTGCAAGCCGCCTACGCCCAGATAGCCTCCACCAGCCTCGCCGCACTCGGCAGGCACAGTCCCTCCGACAACACGGTGCACCGGTACGCCCGCACCCTGCACGAGATCCTGCCCCGCCATGCCGAACAGATCCTCACCGAAAACGCCTGGCCCGCCCTCACCGCCACCCTCGCCGCCGCCGAAGCCGCTGGCCACAACCCGGCCACCGTCCTCCAGCAGGCAGCCCAGCACCGCCCCTTGGACGACGCCAAGTCAGCATCCGAAGTCCTCGTGTGGCGCATCCAACGCCTCGGCGACCGGCGCGCACCCGGCCCCGGCGCACGAACCGCGCAGGCCCGCCGCCTTCACATTCAGACCGATTCTGGTCTCCCGGGCGCCTACACGCCGCCCACATCCCGCCCCGGACAGTCCCGCTGAGCAGGACCCCCTGAAGCGGAGGCGACGAGGAACGACACCACGCGCAGCCACGGACCGATACGCAGCGACGGATCGTCGCTGTACATCCCCGGTTACCGAAACCGGGGATTCTCCGGACCCTATGTGTTGCCCAACCGCCCAACCCCTCAACAAGGAGCACCCGCATCCCCCTCATCGAACCCCGCCGGCACGTCGTCGCCCAGCTGTGCGGCGCGTACTTCAAGTACCACTTCGGCACCAAGACCTGGTCCCACCACGATGGAGGCCCCTTCACCAAGGCGGAACAGGCCGCCGCCCTCGCGCCCACCACCGACGAGGTCAAAGAGGCGAAGGAGCAGATAGATCGGTACCACGAGTACCTGCAGACCTGGCTCGAAGCCCCCGAGGTCCTGGACCGCTTCCTCACCCCCTTCCTGGACCAGCTCGACGAGAAGTCCTTTGGCAACGCCATCGACATCATGAACAAGAACGAGCGGTTGAAGCTCCAGCGGCTGGTCAACGCGGCGGCCGAACCCGTCCGTCCGTTCACCCCGTACACCTTCTGACAAACGGCGGCACCGACCGCATCCCCAGATGAGGAAGGGGGCCGGTGACCGGGAAAACATCCCGGTCACCGGCCCCCTTCACGTCTCCCGGAGTCACCGTGTGCGCTGTACTTTGTCAACGGCCTGCGCCAGGTGCGCGTCAACAAGGCCCGGCGGGCCGGAAACGATCACCAGCACGTTGGCGATGCGGATCGCCGTCTGCTGGACAACGCTGCGCTGCGGGCCGACGGAGTAGGTGAGCAGCTGGCTCCACTGCTCGTCGCCGAGAGGCGGCGCGGCCATCTGCTCCGTGCCCATGTCGACGGAAGTGCTGCCGACGAAGACCTGGTACGTGGGGCAGGAGATCATCGCGTCGAAGATCCGGCTCACGCCCCTCGAGAGCTTCGCGGCGGTGTCGCTGTACAGCTCCTCGGCCACCTCCGAGTCGCTGCCGCCCGTATAGGTGAAGGACGCCTTCGCCTTGCGGGGGAAGTCGAGGCTGTCGCCGACAGCGGCGTCACCGCCGAGCTCCTCCAGCGCCGGGCAACCGGAAACGACGACATCGTCCTGCGGCCTGGGCTGCTGCGGCTTGCGGGTGTAGCCCTCACCAAGATCGCTCTCGGCCAAGAGGCGCTTGCCCAGCGCGGCCGAGGACAACAGCTCGGGAACCGGGGAGTGCTTGCCCTCCTGCTGCGTGGGCGCGGAGGCGGAGAAGACCGGATCGTCGGCGGGCGTGCTGCTGCTGGTGCAGCCCGCCAAGGCCAGGATGGCGAGGGTAGTCAGGCTGGTGACGGTCGTGGTGTGAAGGCGCATGCGGAACCCCAAATTGGCTGCGGAACAGACGGTCTGACCAGCCGGGCCTCCGGCACCGGCGGTATGTAGGAGTAGGGAGTGGGGTTTCGGGGGTCAGTGGCCGAGGTGACGCAGCCCGTCCTCAAGGGTGGGGTGCCAGTGGTCGACCGGACCTGAGTTGCGGTTGTACCAGGCAGCGTCCAGACGAGGCTCGTACACCTGGTGGCCGGCTCGGCAGCGCAGCCACACCGAGTCGTCGCGCATGCAGAAGACGATCCAGTCCCGGTACACGCCACACGTCGCGCACGCGCGGACCGCGTCGTCGATGACGAGCGGATGCATCCAGCGCATCATCATTCCCTCGACGTCCTGCCGGGACGGTGCCCGCAGATCGGCTGGCGGGAAGTCCGGCCCGATGGTCTCCGAGGCCGATCCGGTCGGCGTTGACGCGTCGGCCCGGACAGAGTCGAACGGCAGAAGCTCATGTGCATGCATCTGCAGCAGCGCGAACGCCTCACGTTGGGCCTCACGGAACTCGCGGTCCGCGCGAGCACGTCGTCGGAACATACGGTCTCCATCTCTGTCATCTGACGGGCACAGGGGAACGAACTTGCAGCTCAAGGCAATTGGCGACACCACAACAAGCACTGCAGGGGGCGGATCGTCAGCTGCGGCGGACGACGTTGAGCCGGCCCTCTGCGCTCTTGGGCACGGTGCGGCGGGGCACCGGGACCGGTGAGGCGAGCGAGGAGGCGAATGCCGCGACCAGGTCATGGGGGACGCTGGCACTGAAGCTGGCGCACCACAGATATGGGGCGCCGAGAACGGGTTCCGCCCACGCCTGCCACCCCATCAAGTCAGGGTGCGCATCCGCGTCCTGGACAAGCGGCGGCTGCAGTCCCAGGGAGACGGTGGCGGAGAACCCGGGGTCCATGGCGGTGGTGTGGGGGCAGTCCACGTCACGGATCCAGCCTTGGGCACCGACTGCGTTGAGGACCGTCTCGGGCCCTTCGAAGCCAGCGTCCGGCACTTCACGGGCGTCGAGCGTGACGACGAGATCAGCGAGCGCCTCGTACGGGACGCCGGCAGTGAAGTACGCGTTCCACTCCGTCATCGCGGAGGCAGCATGCGGGCGGGCACTCAGCTGCCAAGCTACGGACAGTCCGCCCAGCTCGAACGGGTAGGCCGCGAGGATCCACTCGGCGCCGCGCAGCCCGTCCGGGCTCACATACAGCAGGGTGTGGCGGGAGGTGGGCCACATATGCCAGCCGAGGCCGGTCAGGGTGTCGCCGATCCGCTCGGCGAGCGCGCCGTCGTCACCGGCCAGGTGGCGCGGAGTAACCCAGTACATCGGGTCTGGCAAGTCGGAATGAGAAGGGTCACCAGGGTGGTGCGGGTGCAGGGGCGCCTCCGTGGGCTCGGACGTCAGTTCTTCCGGCAGGCGTTGTACGTTGGCATGCTGTGCCGCAGCGCACCAGTCCTTTCGGGATCTTTCCTGTCTGCCCCCGGCGAACTGGTGTCTGTTGTCAACTGTAGGGTCTCAGATTTCGTGGCCAAATCTCACGGTCGATGGCCAAGCGATGGCAGATCTGACACGAGTTTGAGATTTGGCAGGTCAGGCCCTTCACTCATATGAGTGAGCGGGGTCTGATGCCGCCCCGCTACGGAATCTGCGCCGACGACTGGCCGGAACCCGGGGAGGCGTTCAAGGCTCACCGGCGGCTCCGCGCGGTCAACGGCGGCAGCGACGACGAACAGGAGGCGTGATGCAGAGCAGTGCGGAGAACATCGATGTTGTGCTCAAGATCGTGGACACCATGGTCGCCTACCGGAAGGCGCACGGCGGCCTACCTGCCGACACGGACGGCCTTGAGGACATGGCCGTGGCGATCGTCGAGGCCCTGGAGCGCGACGACTTCCGCATCGTGGACGTCTTGAGCGGCAGCCGGACCGAGACGCCCACACCCGAACCGGCCTGACGGCACGGCAGCGGGGCGCCAGCCACTCCGGCCGGCGCCCCGCTTGCGTTCTGCACTCCGTCAGCTGGTGGTTAGCCAGCGAGCTGACGAGCCAGCAAGCCAGCCGCCCCGAGGATTCGGACACGATCGTGAGACTGGACGGCTGGCCAAGCCGTGAGACACGACGACAACTACCAGGTCACGGAACCGCCGCTGGCCATGGGCGGCGAGACCCTACATCAACGAAGCCAGCCGCTTTGCCATCCAACCCAGCCGAATCGCGGTGATCTCTCGGTGTCGCCGCAATGGACACCGCCGCCATGCCGTTACGCGTGAGCTGCACGCTCTCGGATGGGACACTTGGTCACATGAAAGAGGTGCGCTGCGAGCGATGCGACAACATCATCGGCATGGGGTGCGCCTGCCCTCCTGATGGCAGCGTGCCCAAGGCGCACCCGGAGGAAAGGTGTGTTCGACAGGAGTGGCGGCGGTTCCCCGGCAACGCCATCTTGATCAAACAGAATGGTAAGGCGCACGTTCCAGGCGCCTGCGATCACATGACAGAAGACGAGGTGCGGCCTCCGAAGTGGGGTTGGATTCTCGATCCGTCCCCCGGAGATTGGGTCCGTATCAGCGAAAGCAGCCCAGCCATCGCCACTGAGGGGAACGCGCAGCTGCGGGCGACGAGCCGGTGCATGACGTGCATGGGGACTCTCGGCGGCTGATGAGCTGCAGGGCGTGCTGTGCTGTGGGATAGCTGACCAGAGGACCGACGGCTTGCCGTCGGCCCTCGTTCGTTTCGTGGTTCTGGGCACGCCGGATGCGGCACGACTCGGTTCGATGGCAAAACGACTGGGTTCGATGTCAACGGACAACTGGTGTCCGTCGACAGCGAACTCAGTCCGCGGCTCTCCTTGCCATCCAATCCAGTCGCCGCAGGTCGCAGCACTCGCAAGGCGGGCGGTGTCACGCAACCGCGTTGCCAGTGAAGTGAGTCCGCGCAGGTCACGGCGTTCCGCTGGACTGACCGCTGTCCGGGAACAACTGGCGAAGGACAGATTTGCCCCGGTAAGCGGACTCGACTCACTGGAGGTCTTCCTTCAGATGCCCAGTTCCTCCTCGATCGCCATGGTCACGGCTGGCCATGGGACCTTCGGTTCACCGAACAGTCGCCAATAGCGGTACGACGCGCGAACCAGGGAGCTGACGCCCAGCCTCGCCGCACCCGGATCGATCGTTCCGATCACCCGGCGGGTGATCCCGCCGGCTCCGCGCGCTGCGGGACGGACACCGTGTGCAAGGAGGAGAGTGGCCGTGCGGACGGCGTCCAGGGTCGGCGGGGGCGCCAGGGACGCGAACTGGCCGAAGACGAGCTCCCTCCACCTCAGCCTCGTCCTCGCCCAGGCCAGCCGTTCCAGCCCGGTGCCGAGGTCTACGGCCATGCGCGCGGGGTTGTCGGCATTCCAAAGAAGGACGATGTCGCCGAGAGGCAGATCGAGGTGGTTGAAGCGAAGGTTGATGCCTTCGACTTGGCGGCGCCGCCATGCTGCCAGCTTGCCGTTGATGCTGATGTGGCGCGCGTGGAAACCCAGTCGCGACAGCACGCTGAGCCAGCCGTCCAGGATCCCCCCGTACTCGTCGATGCACTGAATCGGCTGGACGCGGGAGACGTTGACGAACGAGGTCAGAAACCCTTCCCGGAGATCGCCCGTTGCGTCACGTTGCCCGGTGAAACGGACAACAGGCTGGGGCAGGAAGCCACTGCGGTAGGTCACCGGACGCCCGTCCTTGACGAAGGGGTCAAGGGCTTGGACGGCCGAGATCGTCAGCTCGGTCTCACGGCCCCACCGAACTGGCAGGCAGGGCTCCTGTGGGGCGCCTTGGGCCGCGAAACCCACCTTGAGCCCCACCAGCAGTTCCTCCCAGGACGGGGACCGACGAGGCGGAGAGTACGGCGACGCCCTGTGGGGATGCTCGATCGCGACCCTCCCCTCGGAAACAGTGAACTCCCAGTGGGATCCAATGGCTTGACGGAGGGCTGCAAGTAAGCGGGCTTCCGAATGGGACGAAGTCCCGAGCACGAGTTCCCCGGGGCTACTCAGCATGACCGGGTCGACATCGCCGTGAAGTGGCGGGCTGGATCGAAGCGATGCATCCCGGTCTCCTGGACCTCTTTGTGGTTGAGATCCTGGGCCTGCTCGATCGCGACGGCGAGAAGCTCCGCTGCTGTCTCGTCGTCCTCTGCGGGATCAGCCACCGTGACCACGCCCGTCCGATCGCACAGGGCCGCCTCGGCGCAGGTCCCTTCGCGCCAAGTGAGCGCGGCTATGGGAGTACCGGCGCGGAGGGACTCACCGAAGACGGCTGCGCCGGCTTCCACGTACGTACGGGCGTAGGTGTAGACGAAGACGGATGCGTCACGGATGGCGGCGGTCTTGGCCGGGCCGCCGAGTTCGCCGATCCACTTCACGTGGTCCGCACCGAAGAGACGTTCATGGCGTCGTACGTATGCCTCGTCGAAGACGGGGCCGACTACCCGTATCCGGCGGCCAAGGATCTGGGCTGCTCGGACAGCAAGGTGCGGTGCCTTCTCCTCGTCGATTCGGCCAAGCCACACAAGGTCGCTGCCAGCAACGGCCGACGGCTCCTCCTCATCCAGGCCGAGGTGAACGGCGAGTTCGGTGATCGGCTGGTGCTCCGCGTACCGCTCGATCATCTCGGGCGAATAGCAGTAGAGCCGTGACCGCCTGCCATCGAAGGCCGCGTCGGCGTGCTGGAAGACGGGCGAGTGCTGGAAGGTGGCGACGTCACAGTCCAGCTCGTTCCACTTGCGCGTCCAGGCCGGCAGGGACGGGTATTCGTGCCCCACGACCAGGAGGTCGTATCCAGTGTCGCGAAGCTCGCGCTCGGCGAGCGATCCGGCGGTGATGTCCTCCAGGCGGACCGGCCGACGAACCCAATCGTTCTCCAGGTCCGTGAGCCAGCCCGGCCCAAGAAGGTGTACGTCGGCGCCTGCGGCTCGGGCGCCTACGGCGACCGCCCACAGCCATCGTTCGATCCCGCCGTAGCCGGCGGGTGGAAAGGCGTAGCTACCAGGGAAGTCGCAGACGCCGACGATCACGTTATGCCTCCGGTGTTCCGTCCGCCGAGATCCGGCGGAAGCCGAGGTACGGGACGAGCGATTCGGGCAGGACGATGGAGCCGTCCTGCTGCTGGCACTGCTCAAGGAGGGCGGCCAGGGTGCGGCCGACGGGCAGGCCCGAGCCATTGAGCGTGGCGACGAGCTTGGGCTTGCCGTCCTCGCCGCGGGTCCGGATGTTGGCCCGGCGGGCCTGGAATGTGCCGAAGTTGGAGACCGAGGAGATCTCGCGGTACGTGTTCTGGCTCGGGATCCAGACCTCGATGTCGTAGGTGAGCTGGGCCGAGAAGCCCGTGTCGCCGGCGGCCAGCTTGACGACGCGGTAGGCGAGGCCGAGTTCCTTCAGGCATGCCTCGGCGTGGCCGACCATCGTCTCCAGCGTGGCGTCCGCGTCCGCCGGGTCGACCATCTGGACGATCTCCACCTTGGCGAACTGGTGCTGACGGATCAGGCCCCGGGTGTCGCGGCCGTACGACCCGGCTTCGGACCGGAAGCACGGCGTGTGCGCGGTGAGCGCCAGCGGCAGCTCAGCCGGAGGGATGATCTCGTCCGCGTAGAGGTTGGTCAGCGGCACCTCGGCCGTCGGGATCAGGAACAGCTCGCGGTCGGCGACGCCGGTCTTGAACAGGTCCTCCTCGAACTTCGGCAGCTGCCCCGTGCCGGTCATGGTCTTTCGGGTGACCAGGTACGGGACCGCGTGCTCGACGTACCCGTGCCGACGGGTGTGCAGGTCGAGGAAGAGTGTGGCCAGGGCACGCTCCAGCGCTGCTCCGGCGCCGCGCGAGACCGCGAAGCGCGGGCCGGACAGCTTCGTCGCCCGAGCGAAGTCGAGGATGCCGATGGCTTCACCGAGGTCGACGTGGTCCTTCGGCTCGAACGGGAAGGCCGGCGGAGTGCCGACCCGCCGGATCTCGACCGCGAAGTCCTCGGAGTCGCCGTCCGGGGCCGCGTCGTCCGGCAGGTTCGGGATGCTGAGGAGGAGGTCGCGGAGCTGCTCCTCGACCTGCACCTGCCCGGCCTCGATGTCCCGGATCTGGTCCTTCAGCTCGCGGGCGCGCTCCTTCAGCTTGGAGATGTCGCCGCCCTGCTTGGCCGTCTGCTGGACCTCACTCGCCACCCGCTTGGACTCAGCCCGCAGCTCGTCGGCCGAGCGGATGTTCTGGTTGCGCCGAGACTGGAGGGACTCCAGCTCGGACAGGTCCAGAGAGTAACCACGACGAGCGAGCCGACGAACCGCTTCGGCACCCATTTCGATTAGGGCGCGGGCATCATGCATGAGGAAGATCCTTTTGATCCGGCTGGTGGGATACGGAATCGACCGTAGCAACCGCCGAGCCCTCACCGATCCGGAATATGTCCGCGCCACCGCGGTCAGCACGACCTCCGGGAACGTCCCTGTCGAGATCACTCATCAGCGCCGTGATCCAGTCCGGCAGCTCGTCGTCAGGTATGGCGATCGGCTCGACGTACGGCGCCTCCGGGAAGAAGAGCGGCATAGCCTCCTTCGGAGATCGATTCTGATGCCAGAGGAGCACGGAGGCCAAAAGGCCGTGGCCTACGAGAACGCGGGGTCCGGGTCGCTCCAGGGTGGCGAGCAATCCGGTGAGCATCCTCCGGATGCCGGCGCGCTGGGACTCGGTGCCACCCACAGGCCGCTCGTTCGGACCCAGGCCGTCAAGCCAGACCGCGTACTCCAGGAACGGGCGGCCCTCGAACTCTCCGTAGTCGAGTTCATTCAGGCGAGGGTCGATGACCAGTTCCGCCGCCGGCACGCCCATCAGCAGAGAAGCCGTCTGCTGGGCACGCGGGAACTCGCTGGTCAGCCACGTCCGCACGGTGTGGAGGGGGAGGGTGGACCAGCCCAGGCTCAGCGATTGTCGACCCTCCTCGGTCAGGTGGATGGGTTGGGACGGGTCGCCGTTGACCAGGTACCGCTTGCTGTAGTTCGCCTGTCCGTGGCGGAGGACGTAGGTGGTCACGAGCCCTTCCTCGGGGTCGACGCGGAAAGGCCGGCGAGCACTTCCGCCATCTGCGGTGCTCTCGGGTCCCCGGCCTCCAGGTAGTAGAGGAGTCCGTCGAGGGCCAGCGCTCTGCACCACGGCGCGAGTACGGGAATGGGGATCCGCGAGATCCGGGCGGCAGCGGCCAGTCGCCCGTCGGTCCCGTGCCCAAGGTTGTAGTAGACGGTCCAGAAGGCCCAGTCGAATGCCGCGTCGCCCAGCATGGGCAGCGGATCGAGTAGGCGAGGGTGCCCCAGCCAGTCGAATGGCACGTTCTCCCGATACAAGTCCGCGTGCAGGACAGTCGTCCTGCCTGGGTCTTCCTGCAGTCCTGCGAGCGCCGGGAGGGCGGCGTCGAGGAGGAGATGCCATGCGTCGAGGTCGAGCGTCTCCATCCGTCGCCGGATCCGCGGCAGCATCTCCGTGCCGAGGTGGTCGGTGAGCAGCGGGAAGCTGTTCGGTCGCCTTCGGCGCTGGCCGAGGGTGTGCAGCCCCTGAAGGGCAGCCGCCACCATCTGAACCTCGCGCTCGGGCCGCTCGGCGCCACCAGGGCGCCCTCCCACCAGCTCCAGGGCGGCCACCGCCAGGTCGTCAGCGGCCTCGATGACGTCCGCCGTCGGTCCGCCGGCCCACAGCCGCAGTGCACTCACTTCGTGGCGATACCGGGTGGGGTCGGTCCATGCCTTGAGGAGTAGCGGACGCCCGTCGAGGGCGGTCGCTGTCGCGATCACCGAGGCGTGTCCGGCGTCGTGGTAGTCGCCGAGGGACAACTTCCAGCGTTCGGCGGCCTGTTCCAGCAGGTCCGGTGCTGTGTCCAGCCACGCCTGGGCTTCCGGCCCGTAGTGCGCGAGTAGCCGCTGCTGGCACCCTGCGGGAACCTTTCCGAGCGTCCGCGTCGCCATCAGCTCAGCACGATCCCGTCGGAGACCAGCTCGTCCGTCAGGGCCGGGAACTCGCCGAGAGCCTCGGTGACCAGGGCCTGCACCTTGTCCACCTCGGCGTGGGGAGAGGACAGGCGGACGAGGATGCGCCAGGGCTGGTCGAGTCGCTGCCCGGTCGTGCTCACCAGGTGAACCTCGGCGTGCCCCTCGGTCGCCTCGTGGAGCCGGTTGGCGAGTCGCTGCGCAGCGACGTTGTACAGCTTGCCGACGTGGTAGACGGGGTTCTTGCCGTTGGCGCCCTCAAGGTTCATCGGCCTCAAGGGTGTGATCAGCCCGTTGACCCGGTTTCCTCGCCCCACAATGCCTTCGTCACCGGACTCGATCGAACTGCCGGTGTAGGTGAGGTACAGCTCGTCCTTCTCCGGAACGTCGCGAGCATTCAGCCGGAAGCGCGCCTCCGCTCCAGGCAGCCGGAGGCCGGCGAGGCGGTGGCACTCGGCGAGGACGGTCTCCGCGTTGCGGACGTACTCCGCTCGGCTGGCGACGTGACGCGACTTCTGGGGGACGCACAACACGATGTCGGCCTGGGCTCCGTCCCAGTAGCCCATGAGTTTGACGTCAGAGCCGCACCAGGCGTGGGCGAGCGTGAACTCGCTCTTCCCGGAGAAGTGGTCCACCAGTTCCCGTACGAACGACTCGAACGGGTTCTCCGGCGCCCAGCCGGTGCCGAGGGACGTGTCGTTGGAGAGCCGTACCCGCCGCTCGCGGAGATCCTCGACGGAGCGCGGGTTGAACCAGCGGGTGCGGTCGGGCACCCCGTCGCCGGTGAGGACAGCGCCCGGGCTCGAATTGCTGGTGATGTTGAAGACGATGTCGAGGTGGGCCGAGACCTCGGGCAGTCGCTCGGCGAAGAACGCCCGGACCTCGGCCTCCACGATGTCCTCGACCGGAATCGGCTCGCCGCCGCACAACGGCGCGGCCCTCCCATTGACCAGGACCCGCACCGGCGATGTCATCCGGCCGGCCCCGTACCGCACTTCGCTGGCTCCCCCGAGGAGGGCGAGCTTGTCGAAGTTGTGGTGCAGTACGGCGCCGAAGTGCTGAACGGTGTAACGGCTGTAGGCGCGGGACAACCGCTCGGCGAGATGGTCGGCCAGGGTGTCCGGATGGCCGAGGCCCTTGCGTTCCACGATGGTCGTCGCGTCCGGCTGGGCCATGCCGGTGTCGATGACGATGTGGCTGTTGTCGATGGTCGTGCTCGTACGAGGCATCACGAACTCCCTTTCAGGGGTGGATAGAAGGGAATGAGCGCAGGCGTCAGCACGCCTGGACGAGCGGTGGAGCGGAGGATTCAGCGAGGGACGCCGGCAGCGCGGAGAAGCGCGACCGTCTGAGCGAGTGACCGGTACGCGGAGGCCACCTGTTCCTCGGCAGCGAGTCGATAGACGTCGTGGGCGGTGATGAGGTCGATGTCCTGCGTCCGACGGCGATCGAGCCAGAGGAGCAGGCGCCAGGCCAGGACCGGCCCGCCAAACGGCAACCGGATCAGGAGATCGACCGGGACGCGTGCGGGCGGCATGCCCCCGTACAGCAGGTCGCGCACGAGATGGAAGACCACGTCGGTGTAGTCGAGTACGGCCGGTCCGCAGGCGCTCGCCTCCCAGTCGACGACGTGCAGGCGCTCACCGTCGATGAGGAGGTGCTCGGGCTTGAGATCACCATGCAGGCGAACGACCGGATGGGAATCGATCGGTTGGAGGGCCTCACTCAGCACCGCCCACCAGGGCAGCGACCGGCAGCGAGGAGAGAACTGATCGAGCAGGAACTGGTGCGAGGAAACGACACCGGCTCGTCGAGCTTCCCAGCCAGATCCGGGAGTGGCGTCGGCAACAGGCCGGTGCAGCCTGCGACTCACAGCCGCGACGTGACCGATGTACTCCTCAATCGCTGAGTGCGTGCTTACCGAGCACGGCGTCCCATCCACCACCCGGAATGCCGTCCAAGACCCTGCCTCATCGTTTCCCGTGGCCAGGACGGCTGGGACCGCGATACCCAACGGGGCAGCGCGCTCGACCGTCGCGACCTCGCGCTGGCGCCGGCCTTCGGGGTCGATGCCCACGTAGATCTTCAACAAAGCACTGCCGTCCGTGGCGAACCGCGTTCTGGAGTACGGCTTGAGAGCTGCCGGGCCGAACGGGCCGAGACCCTGCTCGGTCCACGGCTCCGCCGAATTCGTGCTGCGCACCCTCCACACCCCCAGTCCGTATCAGCGAGCCGTGCCCTGCTCCCATGTGAGAAGCAGGACCGATCACCAAAGCCAGCCGAAGCGAAGGGAGTTGACCACATTGCCCGGCGGCCTTTTCGATCTACTGCGACAGTAGGTACGGCACCCCGCAGCACCCCGGAAAATCCTTCCGGGGTCGATTCCGGCCACGAGGTGATGCTCAGGACATGCGAGGGATGACAGAGAACCTGACCATCGGCGAGCGCGTCGCTTGGTACCGGCGCCGACGCGGCCTCTCCCAAGAAGTCCTGGCCGGCCTTGTCGGGCGGACCACGGACTGGCTGAGCAAAGCGGAGAACAATCGGATCGAGCTCGACCGGCTCTCGGTGATCACCTCACTCGCCGAGGCCCTCGACGTCTCCCTCGGAGACCTGCTCGCCGAACCGACCCTCATGGAGTGGTCGAACGACAGCGGCCGCCGCACGGTCCCCGCCCTGCGCGAAGCGCTCATGGACTACAAGCAGCTCACGCCGCTGCTCGTACCTCCGCCCGATGACGAACCGCCCGCCCTGAAGGACCTTCGGGCCAACGTGAAGGAGATCCTCGACGCCTATCAGGCGTCTCGCTACGGCTTCGCCACGCGACGACTTCCCCTCGTACTGGCCGATGCCCTCGCCGCATCCCGCGGGTACTCGGGGCGTAATAGGGAGGAGGCACATGCCCTACTCGCCCTGACCTACCAAGGCGCGGCCATGGTGTTGGGCAAGGTCGGGGAGTCGGAGCTGGCATGGATCGCCGCCGACCGCGGCCTGGCGGCCGCGCAGCACAGCGGCCAGAGCGCGGTGACGGGCTCGCTCTTCCGGGCGGTCACACACTGCCTGCTGGCCACCGGGCGCTTCGCCCCGGCGGTCCAGCTGGTGAACGATGCGGCGGCGGTGATGCAGCCCGGCCTGGACACCGCGAACGACGAATACCTCTCGGTCTACGGCACCCTCTTCCTCGCCGGCGCCATGGCAGCCGCCCGAGCCGAGGACCGGGCGACGACGCAGACCTTCCTTCGAGAAGCCGACGAAGCCGCACAGCGGCTGGGCACCGATGCCAACCACCTGTGGACGGCCTTCGGCCCGACGAACGTGGCCATCCACTGCGTCGCCACCGCCGGAGAGCTCGGAGACATCCAGATAGCGGCGGACCTCGGACAACGCATCGACACCAGCGGCTTGCCGGTGGAACGCCGCGTGAGGCACAACCTGGAAGTCGCCCGAGCACTCAGCGCCTGGAACCGGACCGACGAAGCCCTGGCCACCCTGCTGGACGCCGAACAGGCTGCCCCCGAGCAGGTGCGCCACCACTACCTGAGCCGGGAACTGGTCATCGGCTGGATCCGAGGTACCCGAGGCCGCCCGTCCCAGCCGGTGGCAGACCTGGCACGCAGGCTCGGCGTCGTCGGCGGTTAGAGTCCGTCCCGTGAGTGAGAACGAGCACGAAGCGAAGATGGCCCACCCGCGCATGGCAGCCGGCGCACTCTTCTTCGACGACGCCGACCGAGTCCTGCTCGTCGAACCCTCGTACAAGGACTACCGCGACATCCCCGGCGGATACGTCGAGCATGGGGAGTCTCCCCGACAAGCCTGCGTACGCGAAGTCCACGAAGAGCTGGGTATCAAGCCACACATCGGCCGCCTGCTCGTCGTGGACTGGGCACCGAATCCAGGAGAGGGAGACAAGGTCCTTTACCTCTTCGACGGCGGCCGTCTCAGCGCGGACCAACGCCAGCAGATCGCGCTGCAAGCCGACGAGCTCCGCAGCTACGACTTCCACCACGCCGAGCAACTGCCAGAGCTCAGTATCCCCCGCCTCGTACGCCGGATCACCGCCGGGATCCAGGCCCGCGCCCACGGCATAACCGCCTACCTGGAACACGGATCGGCGCCGGAAACAGCACAGTAGTCAGGGAACGCTGCCCGCTCAACCGTGTGGCACGGGTACACAGCACCACCATTCAACGGGAAACGATCATCGCAGCCTTCTCCGAGGCCCTGGGAGCCCGTTAACCAGGCAGAACCCACGGATCGGTGGTCTCGTTCGTGGGCATCCGGGCGCGTTCAATGGGCTCACCGGCCTCCGCCCCACCGCAGGTCAGACCCCCTCCCGCATACCTCCACCCACAGACGAAGACTTGGAGCTTGTTGGGGGGCTTAGCTTGTTTCTTGACCTCCGCGTTCCGAACGAGGCTCGTACGCGGAGATCAAAACAACAAGCTCAGGTCCGGTACAACAACAGCTACTCACCTACGAGGTGACTGTCGCTCCACCTGACCGACTATCCGGTCGGCCAAGTCCATGAAGTTCGCGATCGACGGCGCTTCCACGAACAACAACCGTCCGTGGCCGCTGCCATCCCCGAATCCGCACCCGGTGTCGCGAACCAACGGTGTCAGCCAGTGGGCGGTCGGGCGCTCCGCTGCGAAGTAGACGATGGGACGTTCAGACCATGAGTGATGGGACAGGTGACTCCGGCAGCTTGCTGCAGTGAAGCAACCAACGGATGTGAGGGCGTACGAGAGACCCGCCACGCCAAGCTCCAAGGAGCCGAGAAGCGGTTCGGCGTCATAGCCGCCCCCAACGAGTTCGACTATCTCGCTCTCGGGATGCTCGGCGGCAAAACCTGCTGGCAGACAGTCCGGGTCGTTGGCCTCCAAGGCTCTGGCGATTGCCTCGAAGTCAGCGTGAGTTGACGCGGCAAGGTCAACCAGGCTGGCAAGGCGCCGTTCCTCTTTGACCATGATGACGGCTTCCTCGTGGCTCACGTCGCCGATGTCCCAGACGCCCCGAAAGAAACCGTACCCCTCTTCATCGATCTCGTCCTCGGGGGGTAGACCGAGTGCCACGTTGGCGGGAAACGTGGGGTCAATCTCTATGTCCACAACTGGGATCACGGAGGCTCCTAACCGACCGAAGGAATCATGCCTCCAATCATGTCTCACGGCACTGACAGCGGACGGGAGCTGGCGACATATCCAAGCCAGTCGCAACGGGGCGCTCGGTCTAGCCCAGCTCCCTCTCGCCCGCTACCTGGGTTCCATCAACCAACCATCAACGGGGCGCAGTTGACGTCGTCACAGAAGAGCAACCCGGTGATCGCCCACGCAGGAGTGGGAACCCCCAGGAACTCCTCCGCACGTTCAGAGGAGCCGACGCGCGTCGGCCACCTAAGGCTTCAGAACATCGCCACTGGGACGGCGCAGCCGTGCTTGTGCGGGTGCCGTGGACGGCGCACCAGTGGATGGCAGAGTGAATCCCGATCCCATCCTCACAGCACCACTGAGATGACGGTTCCGGGCCCTAAGGGCCAAACGGTGCGGAACTCAGGGGTTGAGCACCGCGCCGTTCGGCGGGCTGGAGGACGGTTGAATGGGAACAGGCTCGGATTTCGGCTTCGCGAGCCCGAGCCGCACCTGTACGTCGTCGAAACTGAGGTCCGGCGTCCCGATGCGGCCAACGGATCGGCTGTACGCAATCAGCATTGATTCAGAAAAGGGGCTGTCCAGCGTGGCGACCCTCTTCCAATCCCGTGCCTCATCAAGCGATACCGATCTGACGTTCTCGAAGTCGATCACCAAGTCCGGGACGTCGAGATAGCGAGGGAGTGCACGATAGCGGTTGTCATCGACCCTGAAGGCACGCTGAGCGGGGCCCTTATCCTTGTTGCTCTTGGCGCTCGACAGCCAGGCGGTGATGGGCGGGGACTCAGAGCCGTCCCCGTCGTCGGTGAACACGCGGTCCGCCTTGGCCAGGTGTACGTACTGGACCTTCGCCTTGCGAGGCTTCTCAACCTTCGCGTCCGGATGGTCCTCGTAGAGGTCACACGCTGGGGTGATGACCAGCCACCAACCGCCTTGGGGATCGACGAGGAGGTCGGTCGCCGTGAGGTGGTGGGTCACAGGAGGCATCAGATAGACGCGTGCTGCCGCGGACCGCCCTGTTATTGCGACGAGGTCGCCGTCCACGACGCGATCCAGCTCGCGGAGACCGTTCTCCCTGAGCCAGGCCGCGAGGCGGTTGACGATGACGGGAGCGATCTCGTTCGGGTCGGCGGCCGCCATCTCGTTCCAGTGCGGTGCAACGACGTCGCGCATGAAATCGCGGACCTGGCGCTCGACCAGACCGGAGATGCGACGCGTCAACGCCGGCACGCCTGAAAGCAGCCCCTCTCGGACCGCAGGGGCGATGTCGTCCAAAGCGTTCTTCGTCACCACACGGATGAGAGGAGGCTCCTCCAAGGCACGCACCTGCTGAGGGACGCCGGTGAAGAAGACCACCGGTACCCACCTGACGCTGGCGATCTTCTTGTAGAGCTCACGTCCGCGTCCTTCTATATCCGCAGACGGGCTGCCGTCAGCGGCATCCCGGACATCGAGGATGACCAAGTCGAAGTCCTCGTGGTTCAGTCGCTCCTCCGCGCTGGCGAAGTCCTGCTCGACCTCGAACTCGATGCCCCCCAGGTCCGTGAGCTCGTCGGCGAGGAGTTCCCGGAGGTCCTCGGTCATCTTGGCGTCGTCATCGACGATGAGTACGCGGTACGCAACGTCCGGCGTCGTCACCCAACTCTCCTTCGCAGTCGTGCCCGGAAACTCGCGCCGGAGAGGGCGCCGGGGCTTACCAGCCACAGGTCACCGTCGTAGAAATCCTTCACGACGCTGCCCGCGATGCTGAGGCCGAGACCGATACCGTCCGGCTTGTCACTGAAATAGGTGTCGAAGATCAGGTCCTTGATCTCCTCGCGCACCCCGGGCCCGCTGTCGCTGACCGTGATGTCCACCACGTCGGCTTCGCCCTCTTGGGCGCGCTCGGTCTCGATAAGGATCTCGCGTTCCGTCTCGCTGGGCGTCGTTGACAGCCAATACACCGCGTTGTTCACGAGATTGAGCACGAGCGTCCTGATGTCACCCGGCTCGGCCGTGACCGTCACGTCCTCCCCGCCGATAGTCACGATCACACCGTGCTTGGCGATCTCGGATTCCAGCACGGAGACAGCTTCGGAGATGCTCTGGTGAAGCGAGAGTTCGCGGGGACGCCCACGCTGCCGACCGCTGAGGGGCTCGATGCGGGTGAACAGCCGGTCGAGAGCCCTCTCCTGCGCGGTGAAATCCGTGTGCAGCTCTCCGAGCGCGCCGGATAGGTCCGTGTCGTGGACCTCGACCTTCCCCGTGATCTTCCTGAGTCGACGAAGGTCGAATGCGATGCGGGCCAGTGCGGTCCGGCCGTCGTGGAGCACGACGTCGACGAGGGTGCCCAGCGTCGCGAGCCGGGAGAACTGGGAGATGATCTCCTGGACCTTGCGCACACCTTCGTTGATCGTCGCCGTGGCTTCCTCGATGGCGCGTCCCAGGACGACATCGTTCGGATACCGTTCGGTGGCGACCTGCCGTAGCGGATCCAAGTTGAAGCTCTGGAAGACTCCGTGGCCTCCCGCTTGGGGCGGGCTGACCAGGAGTTGGCTCGTCGTCTTCACCGCGGATTCCGGGCGGCGCAACTTGTAGCGCTGGATCTCGAGTTTCGAGATCGCCTGCAGTATGACCGTCTTCAGTTCCTCGTACTCCGGACTGTCGATCAGCCCTTCCCGGTGCGACCGGTCCTGGAGGCCCGGGTTCTCGTCCGCCGAGATGTAGACGAATCCGGCAACCTGGTTGTTGGACAGTCGCATCGTCGGGTTGTTGACACGTCGCTGGTCGAACCCGAGCCAGTCGTAGCCCGGTTCGCCGAACGGCTGGACACGGAACCCGTCCCGGTACAGGGCCACGCCGCTGTTGTCCCGGATGAGCTTCCGCACCTCGGTGAGGTTCTTCGACCCGGTGTCGATGTGGAAGAGCGGCTCCAGCGCCGACTTCTCCAGGTCCCATACGCGGAAGTCCAGCTTCAGTGGTCCGCAGGACGGCCTGTCCGAGTCCTTCCGGAGGTTCTCCTCGACGACCTCCACGGGCTCGTCCCCGCTGGCGTAGACGGCCAGGTGCGCGTTCCCGACGGCGTCCACAGTGCCGACGAGCCGGTAGAGCGGGTGGGCCAGTGTCTCGCTGGCGGCCACGAAGCCGGCGTGGTGGCGGAGCGGACCGTCAGGGGTGTCTACGTAGATGGCGAACTCCGGCTGGTCCGGCACCGACAACTCAGCGGGAGGCGGCGGGGGCAGGAGCCGTGACAGGGAGCGCTTGAGGGCCTCGACGGCGTCGGGCCCCCAGGGCATCCGTAGCTTCTCGAGTCGGGCTACGGTTCCGTGACCAACCGACGCGCCGGCCGAAGCTGTCTGGAACCCCCTGACGACCTCGGCGAAGTTCCGCTCCGCCTCGCCGCCCACGGCGAAGACGGACGGCGAGGCTGTGGACCAGGTGACCGGAACCTCGTCCAGGTAGGCGTCACCCTGCGTGAAGTTGCCCCAGTTGATCCGGAGGGTGACCTCTGGCTCGTTGACACGTCGCGTGGTGATGGTAGTGACATGGGCCAAGCGGGCGGCTGCGAACCGACCGATGCCCTTGGCTCCGAGCACACGCCGCCCGCCCGACTCGCTGCGGTGGTTCCGGTGCCTGTGCGGAGTGGCGATCTCCATCCAGGTACCGCGCACCGTGTCCGGGGACATACCGTGCCCGTCGTCCCACACTTCGATCGAGCCTTGCCCCTCCTCGAGCGGTGGGTTGAAGCGGATCAGTACGAGGCTGGCATCAGCGTCGTAGGAGTTCTTCACCAGTTCGGTGAGCGCCACACGCTCGTTGCTGATCAGTTCCTCGCCCAAGGTGCTCATCAACCGCGCGCGCGGCCGGAGATACGCTTCCGTGCCCTCCGAATCCAACTGGGCCCCACTTTCGGTCCGTTCCGGTCCAGCCCTCAGCGCGGCGGGACGGAGGCAGATTCTATCGACGTTGCGGATGACGGCCCGTGCGTAGCCGTGCGGCTGAGGACATCCTTGCTCAGGAGTGGCTGAAAACCGCTCTAGAGCGGCGCCAACCAGGGAAATGAATCACTCGGGCGTGCCTTCTGGCGGGCGGATCCGTTGGGGCGTAACGGGTGGAACGGGACGGTTGTGCGCGAGGCCCCTGATCGAGCTGTCGGTGGCATCCCGTACGATCGATCATTTCAAGGGTGTGCCAGAAACATCATCTCGAAGACACAGTGGGCGAACCTTACCGATCATGAAGCCCACTGGCGGATCGAGCCAGGTGGATGCCGGGTGTTCGGGAGGCTCGACCTCGTCGGAATTGTTGCTTCCGCGAGTGTGTCCGTGATCTCCTGGTGCTCGTTCGTCTCGTGCGTGTTGGAGGTTGTGCTGTGGAGAAGGGGAAGTACGGCGTACCCCTGGAGCGGAGCGACTACCTTCCGCTCGAACGGCACGAGGAGAGCTGCTCTCCGGAGGACTTCCGGAAATGGCTGAAGACCCACGGTAAGGGCAAGCGGCTCGCCGTCGACCTTTTCTCCGGAGCCGGTGGTCTGAGCTACGGCGTGAAGCAGGCGGGTTGGACGGTCGCGGCTGCCGTCGACTTCGACGAGCGCGCTCTGGAGACCCATGCGGCGAACTTTCCCGGCATGAGTCTCCACATGGACCTCGGTAACCCTGACGAGCGTGACCGCTTGGTTGAGCTCCTGAAGACTGCTGACATCGACCTGATCGCAGGCGGGCCTCCCTGCCAGCCCTTCAGCCGCGCCGGACGCAGCAAGATCCGGGATCTTGTGACGAACCACAAGCGGGACCCGGAGGATCTTCGCAAGGAACTGTGGCGCGCCTACATGGACGTTGTGACGCGTGTCAGGCCCCGGGCCATCCTCATGGAGAACGTGCCAGACATGGGGCTCGGAGACGACTTCTTCGTGGTGCGCACGATCGAGCAGCATCTGGAGGATCTTGGGTACGCCACGCAGGTCCGCCTTGTCGACGCCTGGCACTACGGTGTTCCGCAGCACCGGAAGCGCCTGATCCTGCTCGCGAGGAACGACGTCGAGCGCTTCGACTGGCAGCCGAAGCAGGACGGCTTCACCAACCTCCGTGAGGCGATCGGCGACCTTCCCGGCCTCAATCCGCAGCCCACGGAACGCGTCGGCAAACGAGAGATGCCCTACCGCATGCCAGAGGCTCCCTCCGCCTTCGTGGAGATGATGCGTAAGGGCGCCCCGGAGGGGCTTGTCTGGGACCACATGACGCGCCGGGTCCGAGACGACGACTGGAAGATCTTCTCCGAGCACATGGACTCCAAGACCCTGTACTCGGATATTCCGGAAGAGTTCCGTCGCTACAGTGCCGAGAACTTCACGGACAAGTACAAGAAGCTGGCCTGGGGCGAGCGCAGCCGTTCCATCACTGCGCATATCGCCAAGGACGGCTACTGGTACATCCACCCAGACGAGCCCCGAACACTCACTGTGCGTGAGGCGGCCCGGGTGCAGACGTTCCCGGACTGGTTCCGGTTCGCCGGCACCCGTAGCGACGCCTTCCGGCAGATCGGAAATGCGGTGCCACCGCTGCTGGGCAAGGCAGCAGCCGAGGCACTCGCACCCATGGAAGGCGTGCAGGCACAGCTCGGAGGACTACAGCCGCATTGGCGGCAGGTCAGGGAGGAGCTGGTGGCCTGGGCCCGGGAGAGGCGGAACGGCGACGACTGGTGCCACCTCCCCGGCGAGCAGATGTCGCAGCTCGCGGCAGCCGTGATTGCGCTTCTCTCCGGCGCCAAACCGTCGGCAGCCCAACTGGACGAAATCCTGAAGGACGTGAGATGGCGCAAGACCCTCACGTCCAAAGCCTTCCAGAATCTCTTGGAAGCAGCCCCCTCCGAGAAGGTCAGGACACGACTGGAACGGCTTGCTCCCCTCGTCGACGATGTAGCCGCCTGGCAGGAGAACAGGCGTCTTGAGATTCCCAAGCGCCTCGCCCTCAAGCCGGCCGAAGCGTCGCTCTATCGCCTGCTGGTGGGCGAGGACCTCCTCTGGGTGGGCCAGGGGGCGCTACGGGTTGCCGCACGCCTGAACGACAGCGACGCAGACCGTACGAACAGACTCAGTGACGGCCGGGTCAACCTGGTGAGGCTCGTGGGCGCCGGGGGCGAGGACGCACCGCTCCGCATGGCTGCGTTGCGTCTCATCAGCAACACCGTCTGCAGCGCGCGTGAACCGATCTGCTCCGAATGCCCGTTGAGTAAACACTGCAAGCGGAAGTCCGACGCCTCAGACGTCTCAATGACCACAAAGGGCAACGGGGAATCAGAGGTCAAGAAGCGCGGAGATGGGAAGCAGACATCGGCGTAGGGGGAGCACGCTGGAAGAGACGATCAGGAGGGCTGCTCGGTGCAAGCTTTGTACACCCTGAGCGCGGCCTGCTCGACATCGGTGCGGATCTCGCACTCCCAAACGCGGACCACGGTCCAGTCCTCTGACTCGGCCGCCTTGGTGTTGCGGCGGTCCCGCGCTCTGTTCGTCTCGATCTTGTCCCTCCACAGCGGGGCGTTCGGGCCCCGGAAGTCCGCAGGCCCGTGTACAGGGCAGCCGTGCCAGAAGCACCCGTCGACGAAGACGGCGACGCGGTACCTGGGCAGGACGAAGTCCGCTCTGCAGCGAGCAGCCACCCGGCGCTGAAGTCGGAACCTCAGCCCGAGCCGGTGCACAGCGCGTCGGAGAGCGACCTCCGGAGCGGTGTCACGTACGCGCCGCCCGCGCAGGTGACCGCTCTTCTCGGTGCTGACCCAACCGGTGCCCGCCGTGTCGTCTCCCGTTGCCATGCTCGTTGTCCCGCCGTCGGCAGATCTGGGCGTGCGGAGGGTGCCACACTCTCCCCATGCTTAGGGAACCATCTGAACTCCGGATCGACAGCCAGGGCCGGATCGAACTCCCCATGAGCCTGCTAGCGGAGGCGGGCATCGCGCCGGAGGCCGCCCTCATCGCGTTCAGTGACGGAGACGGACGGATCGTGCTCCGCCGCGCCGAGGACGCGATGAGGGACCTGATCGAGCGGGGGCAGCTCTGACCGTCGGAGGGGTGTCGTCTACGCCCCCGGGGTGAACCCGAGGGACAGGGCCTCGTTGCGAGCGTGCAGGGCCTGCACCGCCTGCGGCTCGGGGACCTCTTGGTCGAGTTCGAGACGCCTTCCGACGTACTGGGCCAGCTGACGCTGCGCGGGTTCGAGGTTGTGGGTCTCCTTGGCCCACCGCTCGAGCGCGTACCACTCTTCCGCGGGGACCATCGTCACCTCGTCCCCGGCCCTCTCGTCGCCATCGGTGCCGCCCGCGAGTGCCTCCTCGTCCAAGGGGTGCTCGCGGAGCTCCGACTGCAGGTCGCGGGGGACGGTCCAGCGAACCCTGGAAACCGCGTCCCAGCAGCTGGGCTTCTTGGCCCATTCGCCGACGTGGTTACCCTCGCGTGGATTGGTCACCACCGCCATGACCCGAGGACACAGGTCGTCGATCGCGTCTTCGAGAGCCGGCGAGATCCGCTGTTCACGCCAGATCCGGTCGAGGTCGATGCGCCGGTCCGTGGCGAGGGACAGGCGTGCCACCGTGTAGGTCGTGATCATGCTCTTGTAACTGCCTGCCTCGTGGGTCGCCGCGATGCGGTCGACCGCTTTGAACAGAACAGCCATCGCGATCACGCGTTGGCAGTACTGCACGTCGACGTGAGGGGGCGCCTCGTCGATGCGGACCATGAACGCCGCGAAATTCTTCTGCGCTCCACGACTGACCTGGAACGGAAGGTGGTTCCAGGAGTTGACGTACTTGGCGAGGTCCGCCTTCGTGAACTTCTGCCTCGTAGGGTTGAGCTTCTTGAAGGTGCGCTGCTTCGCGGGGGTCCGGGCCTTGGCCACCTCGTCGGTGTACTGGCCGCGTGCACGCTCGTAGAACCAGTGAGTCTCCTGACCGCTCCCGTCGGTCGCCGGCGCCCAAAGGGATCGCGTGATCCGCTGGACGGCCACGTGGTACTCGTGGTTCGAACTGAAGTCGACCAGCGTCACCCGGTTCTGTGTGTTCGAGTACTCGGAGATCATCGGGACGATCTCCGCGAGCCGCTCGGGGGACACCTCCGTCAGTTTCATCTGTACCGACACATGCGAGAGATCCGCCTTGTCGCGGCTCTGCGCGTAGTGCAGTGACGCCGTCGTCTGGCCACCGTTCACCACTTGGAGTCCGTGAACACGGGAAATGCCTGTCGGCTGTCCGTCCGGGCCGTGCACGAAGTCGACCTGCGAGGCGGTCGCCGTGATGCCGTTGTTGTACGCCAGGAACCTGCCGGGCGCACTCAGGAGCGTCTCCCTGATTCCCCGGTTCACCGAGCCACGGGCCTGCAGGAACGAGCGGACGTTGAGTTCGAGGAGTCGGGTGCCGTACTCCCCGTACAGCTCGGCCAGTCTCCGCCCCGGGATGACTGCCATGGCCACCGAGTGGTCCGACTCGCTGCTGGGCGCGGAGACGCACGGCAGCGGAGGTTCGAAGGAGACCACGATGGGCTCGCTGATGCTGCCGGACGTCGCATGGCGGTGCAGCCGCGCCAGGTCCCACACCTCGTGGGTCACGGGGAGACCGTCGAAGTCGGTGGGCGGAACCACGGTGCTGGTGCCGACACGGTTGCTGAGGAGGAAGAGCCGGATCCTCTGTACCTCGGTGAGGGCCTTCTCGACCGCCGCGCACATGTCGTAGACGTCGAAGGACTCGTCGATGTGCTGACGCAGCCCGTCTCGGCACCGTTTTACGAACGTCAGCAGCCGCTTGAAGGCCGTCTCGGTCTGGCTCTTCGTGAGCTTGGACTCCGAGGGGTCCAGGGTGAAGTCCGTGACGAACAGGTCGAGGCACTCCCCGGACTCCCCAATGCCATATCCGTGGACCAGATGCCCTTGTGCCTTGTGGTAAGCGGTGAAGGTGTTGGAAGCGATGCCCGCCTGCTCCAGGTCTTCGAAGACCCGGCGGGTGAACGCCTCCGAGGGATTGGTTCCCTCTGCGTCGGCGGTCGCCTGGACGTCTGCCACGAGATCGCGGGAGTACTCGGACAGGTCGAGCTCAGGCATGCAAGCCCCCGATCAGTTCGGTCACCTCGTCGGTCGTGGCGCGGTACTGATCCAGCCCCGAGGTACTCACGTGGTAAGTGCAGTCGCCGACACCTGCCACGAGATCCGCTTCGACGATTCTCGGAAAATCCCCCCGCACATGCCAGAAGTGCAGGTCGCGGAGGGTGTAGCGGGGCTCGTCGTACATGTCTCGCTGTCCGGGAAGGTATCCGGCTTGGACGAGACGCCCATCGAACTGAGCCCGGTCAGCGGAGCTGGTGAGCCGCTCGCGTATGCGTTCGACCAGCCGGTTCAGACTCTCGCCCGATCCACCACGCCGTTCGTCGAGCATCGCCAGTGCCAGCAGCAGCGCGGGCGTGCCGGTGCCGTCCAGCTGCCGCTCGCTGGCGATACGGATGCTCCGCGGACGCTTGGCGGTGCTGGCCTTCGCCTCGATCGCCACCTCGGGTAGCTGGAAGTCCTGGTTGGCTCCGCTCGGACCAGTCCACGCCTCCACTGCATCAGCCGGGTCGACGGCGGGCAGGACGTGCTCTCGGAGTACGAGGAGCTCGCCAACGAGGCCGCGGCGCGCCTCGGGCGCCAGGCCGTCCCTACTTACGGAGCGTAGGAGGTCCTGCCACCGCTCAAACCTGTCCACGGCGGCGGTCAGGGCGGCAGCGGCCTCGGGGGCGTCCCTGACGGTGTCGGCAACGTCGGTGACGAGCGGGTTGAAAACCTCACGCAGTTCGTTCGCGGTCAGGACCACCTGGAGTTCGTACTCGAGCCGCGACACCGCGCTCAGGTTCATCTCCAGTCCGGCCGCACGCGGCAGCCGCCCCACCGAGCGCACGATGTGGTCCGCGGAGCGGGCGTCGGTCCTGAGGACCAACATGCGTTGGTGACCAGGGTGGGTGACGGACAGGAAGACGTCCAGAGGAGCGTTCGGGTGCAGCCGAAGCCGGGACCTACCGGGCGTGATCTGGGGGGTCTCCAGGTCACGCCACTCGGCCTCGGTGACGGTCACTCCCCGCCCTCCTCGTCGTCGAAGGCGTCGAGGCCCTCCTGCTGCCAGATGGTGTTGACGACGTACTCCGTGTCGGACTGGTGCTCGGAGCGGGGGAAGCTCACCTTGAAGCCCACCAGAGGCGGTTCTGCCTCACCGTCCGGAGAGGCCGCCGGCCGCTCGATCAGGTAGATCAGCAGCAGGGCCTGGTCGGGCCTCCTCTGCCAGCGCAGGTGCTCGCCCGAGGGGGTCTGGGGAACCTTCTCCTTCTTCTTAATCGCCGCGGCCATCTGCGTGGCGTCGAGAGCGGCCTTCACCTGGGCCGGTTCGAGGTCGAGGTACTCGTCAGGCGGACTGAGTACCCGGCGGATCGTGTAGCGCCCCTCCGTCCTGAAACCGGGGTTGATCGCCGCGCGGGTCACCGGCCCGATGGTGTGTCCGGCGACGTTCTGCGGATCCTGTGCCGCGGCCTTGCCGACCAGGTGCACCGTCCACTCAGGCAGTTCGCCCACCGCCACGCACTGGTCGATGTACTTCGCGATGAACCTGGGACGGACGCGCTGCGCCATGCGGTCGGTCTCATAGCTGGAGAGGAAGTCGGCGATCACCTCGGAAGGCACCGACTTCCACGCAACATTGCCGCCCGGAACCTTCGACTCGGCCGCCGCGACGCCGTCGAGCCGCTGGACGAAGTCCTCAAGTGCCTTGAGGTTTTGGTCAACGGTCTTCTGAGCAAGGTTGAAGATCACGGTCTCCGGGCCCTCGCCGGAGTAACTGAGCATGACCTTCGTACCCTGGCGCATCTTGTTGGTGGCTGTGATCGCGAGGCCGAGCGAGGAGGCACGTACCTTCAGCCCGAAGTTCCTCGGGGTGAGGTTGAGCGCGGCCATTTCCTCCACCTCACGGCGCAGTTCGTCGGTCGCGGCGGTCACCTCGACGTACTTGGCCTGGAGGTCGGACGTCGTGTAGAGACGGCACAGGTCCTCGTACCCCGGGCGGAATCCGAACCACCGGCCCATCTGCAGCAGGGTGTCGTAGGTGTTGGACGTACGCAGGTAGTAGCTGACGGTCAGCCCTTCCAGGGTGAGTCCTCGGGAGAGTTTCTGACCTCCGATGGCGATGACGGAGAGACCGGTCCTACGGTGCTCGTAGTAGTCGAGCGCGTCACGTGAGGCGCCGTTCACCGTCTTGACCACGATCTTGCGCAGGGCCGGCATGACCTGTGGGGCCACCTCCTCCCAGGTCAAGAGCTCGGCCTCGTCCGCGGGGAAGTGGTCCGTGGTGGGGACGAAGTCGCGCTCCCACAGGGCTTGGAGCTCTGCCATCCGCTCCGGAGCCTGCCCGTACCGGTCACGGAGCGAGTCCACGAGAAGGCCCAGATGGTCGGCCACTTGGTCACGAACGATCCCCTGGACCGCGGTGAAGCGGGTGACGTGCACCAGCATGGAGTTGTGCACCTTCGTCTGCCCCCGCGCCCTGCGAGCGGCACACGAGAGCACGAACGAGGCGATCGCCTCACGCAGGGACTGGGGTAGGTCGTCGGACGGGACGAAGGCGGACTTGTGCTTGCTCGGGACCCAGCTCTCGGCGTCGTCCACGGGACGCACGAGCGGCAACGGGGGCACGTCGTCCTCGTCGTCGTTGTCGACCTGGAGTCCGAAGACCCGCTCCGGACCGAGGTAGTTGGACGGTGAGGGCAGGGTCCGGATGAAGCTGTCGGGGAAGAGGTCGGCGCCGAGGTCGGCGTGGTCTACATCGGGATCGATGTAGATGTTGGCGTAGGGCGTCGCGGTGTACCCGACGTAGGCCGACTTCTCGAAACTCTGCATGAGGTCTCGGATCGCGGCGTTGGTCTTCGTCGGATCCGCGTCAGGGTCCCGCTTGGTGTTGATGGAGGCGTTGTCGGCCTCGTCGTCGATGACGAACAGCGGGATGTCGCGCACGACCTTGCGGCCGGTCTCGTCCTCGGTGCCTTGGACCTCCGTCACCCAGGTACGCAGGTACTCGAGGATCTTCCAGTGCTTCTTCACTACCAGGACGACCGGGAACCGACCGAGGGGGAAGTTGACCGCGTTGGCCGCCTGACGACCGAAGTCGCCCTTCTCGGAGCTGTTGGTGGGCGACGCGATGTCGAGCCTCTTGGCGCCGGGCATCCGCCCAGCACCCATGAGACGGGACTTCCCGTTCTGGTTGGACCGCTGCTGGTGCTGTGTGTCGAAACCCAGAAGGCCCTCGTCGACACGCAGTTGCGTCTGGCTGCGGAGGTCGTTGTGGATTCCGGCCAGGATCACCACGAACTGGTATCCCGCGTCCACGGCCTTCGCGGCGAGCCCGATGTACTGCCCTGTCTTGCCCGACTGAACCTGCCCGATCACGAGGCCGGTCCGGCGCCAGGAGCCGATGCGACGCGGGTCCTCCAACTGGCTCAGGACCTCGTCCGTGCTCTGGTCCAGCCGACGCACGACGACCGGGGGCAGGCTGCGGACGTCCTCGAGGTAGCGCCGGTAGCGCTCCCAGAAGTCCCACTCGCGGTCGTTCTTCGCCTCCGGCAGCCACGGCTCGTGTCCTCTGTCGCTCTCCAGACCGGAAGAACCCTCCTGGAACACGGCGGTTATGGCCTCGATCTCCTTGGCCAGCAGGTCTCGGTCGAGAACCTCCCCTTGGCCGGCCAACATCCCGAAGATGACGGTGACCGCGTTCTGTACCTCTTCAGGAGTTGGCTGACGGTCCTGGGACAGCAGGGCGAGAACCAGGCGCCTGGCTTTGGCAAGGGACTCGAAGGAGTCCTCAGGGGTGGAACTCACAGCTGACCTCCGGCTGAACGGGGAGCGGTATCGGGCAGGGTAGGGGCGACTGCTGACAACGGGCTCATCCGCTCCAGAAGCCCTGCATCTGGTCGAAGGGGGGCATGGTCCGGAGTCGCTCCCTGGCGGCAGCGGGCGAACGACCGTCGGAGACCATCGCCTCGTAGATCCGTTGTGCGACCTCCGTCGCTCCGGCGTCGGCAGGTCCCGGACCGCCGAAGGGCTCGGGGTCGTCACTGGTGTCCGTCTCATGCAGCACGCGGAGGGCCGTAACCGGCACGGTCTCCTCCAACAGGCGGATCAGCGCTCGCACGTCGTCCGTACTGGCGCCGCCGGGGCGTAGCGCCGCCTTCACCAAGGGGTGACCACGGTTGATCCTGCAGGTGACCTGGTCACTCGCACGGCGGACGTTCCACGCGTACAGGAGCGGGTCGCCATGCGTTCGCGCCGCGATCTGCCCGCGGTGGCGCAGCACGTCGGCGGCTCTCCTCCGAGCCTGCAGGGCGATGCGACGAAGGTGAGGACGCAGGCCGACGGGTGGCACAACGCTGGACTTCCGGACGTCGACGCCCCACTCAACATCTGTCTCGGCGGGGATGTCCACGGCGATCCGTGCCAGGTTGTACTTCTCCTCGCGGCGTACACCGCGCTGGCCAAGCCAGTCGCCGGCCAGGATCAGACGGTCCCGCCGGTACACGTAGAACCCCTGCTGGTCGAGCCAGCCGCGTGGGCCGCCAGCCTTCTCGTACTCGGCGGGCGTGAGCCGCTGCGCGCTGGGGAGGACGAACGCCTCCACGCGTACAGAGCCAGTGCCGAGCGGGAGTTGCTCCACCGGGAGGGGCTGAACGGAAGGGTGACCCGAGAGGAACGGGTCCCAGGGCTCGACCGTGCTGCCGGAGACACGCATGGTGCGGCGTCGACTGCCCGTCAGGAACCGGGCGAAGACCATGCCCAAGTGCGACTCCGCGTGGGCGGCCTCCGCGTAGAACTGCTTCTGGGTCCGCTCGTCGTCCTCGGTCACGCCGTCGACGTGGTATCCGTTGAGCCGCCGCCACAAAACGACCGTGCCGTGGTCGGCCCTACCGCAGATCCTGTCGAGCAGGTCCACCGTCGCCTCGTCCGCGCCGTGCAACAGCCTCCACTCACCGAACTTCTCAACGACGTCGAGATCCCACGTACGTACGTGCCACTCTCCGGAGACAGCGGTCGCGACGGTGAGCTGGCGGGCCTGGGAGAACGACGCGGACTTGAGTCCGACGCCGAAGCGCCCCAGGTCCGTGGCGGTACGCGGCATGGCAGGGCCGCGCGCAGCCACGGTCATGGCGGTCACGAGCTCGTCCGCGCTCATCCCCTCGCCGTTGTCGACAACAGCGATCCACGAGTCCTGTCCAGCCCATGTGAACTCGATGTCGATGTTGGCTGCCTTCGCGGAGATGCTGTTGTCCACGAGATCCGCGATGGCCGCGGGCAGTGAGTAGCCGAGAGAGCTGAGCGAGGCGACCATGCCTGCAGGTTCAGGGGCTGCGATGTCGTATTTCATGCCCAGTTCCAGTCCGCTCCCCGTTGCAACCCCTTGCCGACGCGTGGTGTCCCAGCGATCCATGGAGCTGAGAACCGAGACGTTTCTCTGGACGTCTCCTAAGCAGCTCCGCTCTTATCCCCCGGGCCAACTCCCCGCGTACGCAAGATGGTAGTAGAGCCTGGCCAACAAGGTCGGTGCGTCGGCTGGTCTACATCGCTACCCCACTCCGGCGTAGGCTGCGGGAGTGCTCCACGAAGTCACCGAGGATGGCGGGCTGGGCTTCTGCCACCCCGTCGTTCCGGGTCTGCTGCCGCCCGGCTACCACGGTCCGTTGGTCGTCGCCGTCGACTCGAACGTCCTGATCGACCTCCAGCAGCATGGGGCTGCGCTCATGAACGATGAGCCGCTGCCCGATCGAGTTGCGGCGGACGTCGCCTACGCCGACGAGCTGTCCGGCCTCGTGGACCTTCTCAACCTGTGGCTGTTGCGCGACATTCGATTCGTGGTGACCCCCCGCTCAAAGGCCGACGCCAAGAAGGTCACCGAGCGCTTCCTGGAACGCAGGCTCCCGTCGATCAACGCGGTAGCGGACAGCTTGGCATTCCAGGTAGGAAACTGGTCCGTGCCTGCGCCGTCGCACGGACCGTCGCCCACTCCCGTCGGTGAGGTGACCGGCCTTCCTGATGGCGCCGACCGCGACTTGGTACTTGAGGCTCAGGCCGTTGGCGCTCACGTTTTCCTCACCCGTGACCGGCTCGTCTTGGAACGTGCGGAGCTCGCCGGACCCCCGATGGCCCTGCTCCCGCCCCAGGGCTTGGCGGCCGATCTCCTTGCCGCTGGCGTCCAACCGCTCCTCGGGGGCACGTGCGACGGCGACGGGTGCCCGTACCGTGACTGGGGGCTCCCCGCCCCAGATATGGGCAAGTGGGGCGGACTCCTCTCCGTGCTGGAGTAGAGCTTGCCGGGGACCAGGAGAATCAAGGCCAGCGGCGGCATTCACGGGGCGAACACAGCATGGACTCTTTCGAGTTGGGGCGGTTGACGGACCATGACTTCGAGGTGGTCTGCCGTGATCTGTTCAGTGATGCCCTCGGCATACCGCTGGAGATCTTCCCGCGCGGCCGAGACCGTGGCGTCGACCTGCGGCACACCGGCCCCGCCGGGACGACCGTCGTGCAGTGCAAGCACTGGCCGAGCGCGACCCAGAAGACTCTGATCAGACGCCTGATCAAGGATGAACTGCCCAAGGTCCGCGCGCTGGCACCCGACCGTTACATCGTCGCCACGACGGTCGGTCTGACCGTCGACGGCAAGGAAGAGCTCCGCAGCGCCTTCTCCCCGTACGTACGCGGCACTGGCGACCTGTACGGCGTGGACGAGATCGTCGCCGAGCTGCTGCGCCGCCCGGACCTGGTCCGACGACACTTCCGGCTCTGGCTGAGCAGCACCGCCGTCCTTCAGACCGTGCTGAACCAGGACCAGTACCTGCGCTCGTCGTGGCTTCAGAAGCGACTGCCGGGCGTCGCCGACACCTTCGTCCCGCACGAGGGCTTCGAACGAGCCCAGCAGCTCCTGGACACCCAGCGGGTCTGTGTCATCGCCGGCATCCCCGGGGTGGGCAAGACGACGGTGGCACTGATGCTCACGGCCTGGCTGATGGGCAACGGCTACGAGGTCCACGAGATCACCCAGGATGTCGACGAGATCGGCACCCTGTGGCGCGAGGGCACTCGGCAGGTGTTCCTCTACGACGACTTCCTGGGGCGTACGACCCTGGACGCACCTCTGAACAAGAACGAGGACAACCGCCTGTTGTCGGTGATCCGGGAGATCCAGGAGACTCCTGGCAAGGCACTGGTGATGACGACCCGCGACTACCTGCTGGAGCACGCCCGTCTCCGACACGACCGGCTGGCAGCGCCGGACGTGTCGGACGCGGTCAGCGTGATCCGGCTGACCGACCTGCATCGGCGGGTGCGGGGCCAGATCCTCTACAACCACGTCCACCACTCCTCCCTGCCGCCGGACGACAAGCGCCGGTTCGCCGATCCGAAGGTGTGGCGTCCGGTGGTCCGGCACAAGAACTTCAATCCGCGTCTGGTCGAGGAGACCCTCCGGCTGTCCGCGCGCCAGGGCCAGGACGTCGCTGCGGCGATGCTCGAGAACCTGGACGACCCGCGCCGCGTGTGGGAACGCATCGTGGAGAACGAGCTGACGGACGAAGCCGTCCACATGCTGGAGGTGCTGTTCACCTTTAGGTCCGCCGGTCTCGACGATCTGGAGGATTCCTGGCACCGATACCGCAAAGAGATGGACCGGACGGCGGACGGCCGAACGTTCCGGAGGGCACTGCAGCTGCTGGACGGCACGATGATCTCGGTCGGACAGGGGCGGGTGGCATTCCACAACCCATCGATCGAGGATTACGTCCGCTTCCACCTCAACGCCGGCCGGGCCCACTTCTCGGAACTGCTCAAGGCACTCGTCCACGAAGAACAGGTGCAACGGCTCGTCGCTGCGGCTCGTATAGCTGACGGGGCGGCCATCCTGGCCCGGCTGCGGGAGCACGAGTCGACCGTCAGCACCATCGTCCAAGCGATGGGAGACGACGTGGAGACCAGGTTGTGGCACGAGGACGAAAGCCGGTCGACGCACCTGGAGTGGGTACTGGAGACAGCCGAGTTGCTGGACTCGGCGACGCTGGCCGCGTACGTGATGCAGAAGACGCTCTCCCCGTTCACCCCCTATGGACCCTTCTCCCACCTGGAGGGCCTGATCAACTCTCTCGATGCCAGCCCCTTGGTGCCGCAGGAACACGCCCAGCGGTTCCGGGAAAAGGTGACCCACGCCATCCACGCCGAAATGCTGGAGTACGTCGAGGCCGGCGACTGGTACTGGTCCATCGCGCTGTACCACCAGCTGCGCCGGACACCGTCCAGAGCGTCCCGCGAACAGGCGACCGAGGGGCTGGTCCGAAACGCCTTGGCGGAGCTGCGCTGGCTCGCCGCAGAGCCCGAGCGCGAGCCACGTATCGCCTACCTGGAACTGTTGGAGGAACTCGTGGACTTCCTCCTGAAGCAGGGGGCCGAGGACGAGCTGCCCCAGGAGTTCGCCGTCGTGTACGGCAGAGCTGAGCGCGTGTTCGCGCTCCGGGAAGCAGAGCGGAACAAGTGGCTCCAGAAGCACCAGATCCAGCGGGATCCGTCCGCGCATTCCGACGCCGCTCACGATCACGTGCTGGTCACCGAGCTGATGCGCAAGCTCGACGACACACGCTGACCGCTTCCCGCTGGGAGCCGTCTGGGAGCCAACCCGCTCCCCAAGCCCCTTCCAGACCACCCGACACCACCGCACGCCAACACCCTGACCAGGCAAAACACCAAACCACCTGGTGTCGATCTTGATCGACCCTCATTCGGGACGAAGAGGTCGTGGGTTCAAATCCCGCCACCCCGACAGTGAAGTAGCAGATCAGAGGGCCCTTACCGAGTCGGTAAGGGCCCTCTGGTGTTGCTGCGTGTCCAACTGCGTGACTATCGATTCCTGAGTGCTCGACTGCGTGACTTCGGCAGCTACGGCCGCCGCGGATCGGTGCCGAAGATGCCGTCCATGGCGACGGCCCCGGTCTGGATGACGGGCCGGATCTGCTTCCGGTAGACCTCCTCCGTCACAGCCGTCCCAGAGTGCCCGACGAGCCGCGAAATCACTTCCAGCGGGACGCCCCGGTCCGAGAGCAGAGACACGAAACTGTGCCGGAGCTCCCGCGGGGTCCACTCGTCGGCGTCGATCCCGTCGACGTCCTTGAGCGCCTGGCGGAAGGCGCGGCGGACGTTGGCGGCGTCAAGCGGCCTGCCCACGGCAGAGGAGAAGACGAGCCCGTGTTCCTCCCACTTCTCGTCAGCGGCGAGCCGATCCCAGCCCTGATCTTCGAATTGCTGCCACAGAGCATCGACGCAGCGCGCCGGCAGAGCGAGCGTGCGCCGGGACTTCCGGGACTTCCGGGACTTCCGGGTCTTGGTGTCCCCGCTCTTTCGGACCGAGCGCCACACCGCGATATGCGGAGGCTGCGGCGGGTCGGCATCCGGCTTGCCCTTGAGGAAGGCGTGGTCCCAGGTAAGCGCCCTTGAATACGGCATCGGCCTGGGCAAGGGTGAGCACCTTGGACGGGCGCCCGGCCTGGCCCTGGGGCACCGAGCACAGCTCGACGACGTTCCGCTTCACCTTGTCCCGCGCCATGGCCCGCTTGACCGCGCAGTGCAGGTACGAGTGGATCGACTGGAGGGTGCGCGTGGTGAGCGTCTTCGCCTTGGTGGCCAGCCGGCGGTCAACGTCCTCCGCGCTGAGGTCGCGAAGCTTGCGAGCACCGAGCGACGGAATGACGTGCTTCTCACTCAGGAGCGTGGTCGTTGCGAGGGCGGTCCGACCGGTTCGGGGCCCCGCCACGCCTCGGTCGGTAGCCTGTCGAGCAACGTGCGTCGTCTGCGGTGCGGCCGCTCAGGCGCCGCTTCACGTGATGCGGGCATCCTCACCGTAAACGCGCTGGGCGATCGGGCGCAGCAAAGGAACCGCCTCCTTGGCGAGGCGGAAGCCGCTCGCCGAAACCGCATCGAATGCGGGATCGTAGACCGCTACGAGCAACGTGTCGGCGTCCCCCGTTGCAATGCCTTGCTCCTGGAGTCTCCTGGCTGCGGTCTTCACCGGCCGTGTGAATCCGCGGAGCATGCGCGTCTCGTCGTATCCGCCGATCTCGTACACGGTGGCGCGACTGACGAATCCCTCGTTCTGAGCGGCATCCAGCATGGCGTACGCCTGCACACTCGCCTGTCCGAGCAGCAGATCCACAAGTGCTTCGAGTGCCTCGGAAGTCCACTCGTCCTTGCCGCTGGTATCCGCTGTCTGCAATTGCTCCAGGTCAAGAACCGATGATGTCTCCACCTCAAGCTCCAGGACCTGTCGAGCCTGTTCGAGCAGCCCACTGGGTTGAAGCATGAAGAGTCGACGCCCGGTCCGACGCACCATCTCCCGGACAAGTTCGGGACGGGGACGCGCGGGGATGACCCCGTTCCTCTGCTTCCACCAGTCCTCTTTACTGTCCCCGGTCACGAACAGCACATCGGATCCAACGCGCTCGGCTTCCTTCAGAGTCTGTTCCCAGACCAGATAGTCTCCGGCTGCCTGCTCAGCGGGCTTGCTCTTGAAGTCTTCGTAACCCGGCGGCACTTCGGCCTGCCCTCGGCGGTTCGCCTCCTGCAACGCCTCCGCGTACTCCTGCTCAGCGAAGGGCGGACCGATTCGCCCCTCGAGGATGGGCTCCAACCGGGCCAGTACGGGATCAGCATTCGTATCGGTTGCGTCGGCGATCACGTCCTTGTCTGCTTGACGTTCAATCAAGGACTGAAGCGCGAGCAGCACTTCGTCAAGTTGCTCTCGGTGGCCGGCGATCGCGCTGTTGATTTCAGCGTCGTCACCGACGTGCACCTGCTTCAACCATCGGTCGAGTGCATCACTGGCAGATCGCCCAGCCTTGGCCAACGCCTCTCCGACTTCCTTGGCTCGAGCGCGGTGGTGGCCAAGAACGGAGGTCTGTTCGCGGTTGCGCCAGAACTCGGCAAGCACCTGGTGCGGCACCCAAAGACGCTCGCGCAACCTGTCCAGGACAGTCAGCAGGTCTTCTCGTGTCCGCTGGTTCGACCGGTACAAGGTCAGCAGCACGTTGGTATCCACGACGACCAGCCCGGAGCTGAACAACCGCTGGTAGTCCTCCACGGAAGGTGTCCGATACTCGGCGAACCCGTCGAACATGCCCGGTGGCTTCGGCGGGCCTCCCTCGGCCAGCGGGCTTGCCTCTGTCCCTGTCATCGCGGTCGCCCCTCCTCGGACCGATGAAGTGTCCGACTCGACGCCGATCCTTCCGGACTAGCGTCACTCGTGTCTTGGGTATCTCGGATCACGGGTTGGTCTTCGTCTGTGGTGCGCGCCCGACTTGCCCGGTCACCGATCCACGCGGTCTCGGGAACGCCGGACAAGACGCTGGGTGAGAACTTCACGCCGACCATGGCCCACGACTTCAAGCGGCCGAGCATGTCCCCCGCACCACAACCGCACCAGATATAGCGGGGAACAGCGGGGAGTCACGGTGAGAGCAGCCGAGCCCGAGTAGGCCACAGCACGGCCATTCGCCCAGGTCAACGCCGCAACGGGCCTCAGAAGCCCGCACGGCCCGCACGGCCCGCACGGCCCGCACGGCCCGCACGGCCGGCACGGCCCGCACGGCCGGCACGGCCGGCACGTGCTGACGGTGCCTGAGCCCTCAGCTTGGGAAGCTCTCCTAAGGTGGTGCTCCTGAAAACACCAGCGCCTTCCGAAGGTGTGGTCGATAGGCTCGGGCTCGTGAGCGGAGAAGTCCAAGTCATGGCGAATCACCGTGTCCACGTCGTACCTGTGGTCTTGGCTCTGGCCAATCCACCGTGGCAGCGGGACGTGTGGCTCGACCCTTCGGAGTTCGAGAACATCGACCACGTCTTCCACACGCTCTTCGATGACTTCTGTGACGCCGATGAGCCCGAGCGGTTTCTCGGCATCAGCTTGAGAACGGAGGAAGAGGTAACCCTCATGCGGGCCCTCGGTGTCGCGCTCAACGCTGCCGCCGCGGAGGCACCCCACGACACCGACGCTGAGTACCTTCAGGCATCAGCCTGGCCCGAAGTCGTGTCCATCGCCGGACGTCTCGCTCAGGTCATGGTCTCGAACGACCTGCGCTTGCTGAGCTGCGGGCAGCATGCGTGAGTGTCTCACTGCGTGACAACGCCGACGGACAACGGCGGACGAGCGCGAACGACTGCGAACCATCAGCGCAGGTAGGAAACACTCCAGCCCAAGGCAGCGCCCCCACCCAAGTTGCTTCAGGACGAAGAGGTCGTGGCCCTCTGGCGTTGCCTCAACCCACTGCTTCCCCGGCGGGCACCGAGTCGCGGGCGGGGGCGGGTGGGGATGCTGTGGGGTCGGGTGCTGTGGGGTCGGGTGAGGGGGTGGTTGTCGGTGTCGTGTCGGTCGTCACCGCGATGCTGTCGCCGAGGTGGATCCGGGCGTAGAACCACTGTGCGTCCTCGGCGCCGAGGGCGATCACGCCGCCTCTGACGTCGTAGTCCCCCCGCGCCTCGAGGTCCGGGGCGAACGTGCCGACGTAGAGCGGGCTGCCCTCCCCGTCGCGCAGCTCGACCGTGTACGCGACGTTCACCACGGTGGAGCCCTTGGGGGGCACGTCGGCGGCCAACGCTATCCGGACCGGCTTCGCGACCACCGTCATCGGGGTCGTGCTCGTGGGCCCGGGCTGGAGGTCGAAAGTCGAGAGGATCGGCATCACCCGGCCGCCGAACGTGAGGTCGCTCCCGGGCAGGTCCAGCGTGCCGGAGACGGGTACCGGGGTGACCGCCGACGGCGGGGCGGAAGCCGGAGGTGTCACGGCGGAGGTTCCGGGCCCGGCCTGGTGGTCCGGGTCCTCGCCGAGACGCAGGGTCAGGGCGAAGCCCAGCAGCGCGAGGGCCACGGTCCCCGCACCCAGGGTCGCGGCGGCACGGCGGCGGCGCCTGCGGCGCATCGCCCGGGCACGTGTCGCGGGGCCGCCGACGATCGGAGCGGTCGCCCTGGCGTCAGCCAACTCACGTAGCGCGGCGGACAGTTCATCGGACACGGCGGCTCTCCTTTCGGACCGGCCCGTCGGCCTCGTCCACGCGTCCGTCAGCCTCGTCCACGCGTCCGTCGGCCTCGTCCTCCGCGAGTCGCTTCGCCAGCTCCGCCCGCCCCCGGAACAGCCTCGCCTTGACCGTCCCCACGGGCGCGCCGGTCTCGGAGGCTACCTGCTCCACACTCAGGTCGCACAAATGGTGCAGCACGATCGCCATCCGCTGAGCCTGGGGCAGTTCGCGCAGGGCGGCCACGAGCGCGGTGTGCTCAGGGCCCGGTCCCGGGGTGGAGTCGGGCGGTGGAGTGCGCCGTACGAGTTCCAGCCAGCGCCTCGCGCGCCGCCAGCGGCTCACCGCCAGCCGCATGGCCACCGTACGGATCCACGCCTCGGGAGCGCTGTCCGACAGGAAATGCTGTCGCCGGTCCCAGGCCCGTACGAACGCTTCCTGAACGACGTCCTGGGCCTCGCAGTGATCTCCGGTGAAGGCGTAGAGCTGTCCGGTCAGCCGGGGGAACGCGGTCGCGTAGAAAGCGTCGAACTCGTCCTCGGTCATGCCCCCACCGGAATCTCTGCCCTCTCCTTGCAACCTGGCCACCTCCGCCGTGCGTACAGGTCGCGTAGGTCGCGTAGGTCGCAGCCGGCGAAGCGCAACCCCACCGGGAAGACGGCGCACACGGGTTCCAGGCTCCCTCTTTCCTCACGGTGTCGGCTCGCTGCCTGCTCAACCTACTTGCACGACCGAACGGTTGCCCGACCAGGTCGGACGGCCCCCTGCGTCCGGCCACGACCGAGTTCCCGAGCCGAAGGACCGCCCACGTGCCACCGACCCCCGACGTACTTCCCGTACTCCCCGTACTCCCCGCCGGCCACGACTTCGCCACGTACGCCCGGACGCACTGGTCCCGGCTGGTCGTGACCGCTCGGCTGCTCACCGACGACCCCGGTGCCGCGGAGGAACTGGCGCGAAGAACGCTGGTGCGGATGTGCGCTCGGTGGCGACGCGTTCCGCGCAACGACGTGGATTTCCATGTGCGGCGCTGTCTGGTGCGTATCCACCTGCGCGGGCTGCGCGGACGGCGGGCCGCGCGCCGACGGGCCGTTGTGGTGCTGCGGGTCTGGGAGGGGCTGGCGGACGCGGAGATCGCCCAGTTGCTGGGCTGCTCGGTGGGGGCGGTGCGTGCCCGTGCCAGACACGGTCTGAAGGAGGCCGGCACCGACCCCGGGCAGCTGCGCGAGGTGTTCACCCGTGCCGCCCGGGACACCGTCCCGTCCGAGGTGCCGCTGGCCGACCTCCGGGCAGGGGGCCGTATCCGGCGACGCCGCCGCCTTGCCGTGGCCTCGGCCGCCTGCGCGGCGCTGCTCGCACCCGTCGCCCTCCTCGCCGCCGATCGTCTCGGGGGTGGCGGTGCGCAGGACGGGACGTCCGGAGCCCGGCCGGGGGACGGCAGTCATGAGGCCACGAGCCCGATCCGGGTCGTGGCGCCGGGCGAGCGGGTGACCGCCGGGGCGGGGGTACGGATCTGGCTGACGGCCGACGGTGGGCACTGGTCGGTCCCCCTCCCCGGTGACGACAGCGACAGCCCGCTCGACGAACCGGGTGTCTCGCTCCGGCTGGACAGCGTGAACGGCGGGTTCTTCCTGTCGGGCCTCTTCCACGGCCTGAGCGGCGAGCCGGGCCGCGTCGAGGTGAGAACCGGCGCCGGCGGCAGCACCACCGCGAAGGTCCTCGTCCTGGCGGGCAGTCCGGGGTGGGGCATCTGGTACGCGAGCACGCCACTGCCCAGGAAGAACGCGGAGGCGCTCCTCTCCGTGGGCGGGGACGATCGGGTCGTCACGGTGTACGACGCCTCGGGCAGGGTCGCCGCACGGTCGGACCGCGAGTGGTGGCGGATATGAACGTGATCGGGAACAGGGACGGGAACGGGAACAGGGACGGCGATGGGAACAGAAGCGGGGACGGGAACAGGGACGGGGATGGGAACGGAAACGGGAACAGGGACGGCGATGGGAACGGAAACGGGGACGGGAATGGGAACGGAAGCGGGGACGGAAACGGGGACGGGGCGGACAGGCTGCCTCGGCCGGGGCGCGCGGCGCGGCGGCCGAGGAAGGGGATGCTGTCGGGGCGCCGGCACCGTGAGCGCGCGCCGTTGCGGATCCGGTTCCGGCGCAACCGGGGTCGGCGGCTTCGCCGGCTGTGCTACGCCTTCCTCACGCTGCTCGCGACGCTGTGTGCGGCGGCCGTCGTGGCGTACCACCTGACGTCGATTCCGAAGCCACACCCCGAGACCGTCACCCAGAGCACCGTGTTCCTCGACTCGGACGGCGCCTATCTGGGCCGGCGCGGACCGGTCGACCGGCAGGACATCCCGTTGTCCGCGGTCCCCCGGCATGTGCAGGACGCGGTGATCGCCGCGGAGAACCGTTCCTTCCGTACGGACAGCGGGATCTCGCCGCGGGCCATCGCGCGGGCCACGCTGGCGACGCTGACGGGCGGCGACCCGCAGGGCGGCTCCACCATCACCCAGCAGTACGTGAAGAACGCGCTGCTGAGCCCGGAACACTCGTTGGCCCGCAAGGCGCGTGAGGCACTCATCGCGATCAAGCTGGACCGCACCCGCTCCAAGGACGAGATCCTCGAGGGCTATCTCGACACCGTGTACTTCGGGCGGGGTGCCGCCGGGATCCAGTCCGCCGCGCGCAACTACTTCGGCGTGGACGCGAAGAGCCTGACGGTCGCGCAGGGCGCCGCGCTGGCGTCCATCCTCAACATCCCCTCGTACTACGAGAAGGCGGGCTCCGATCCGAAGGTGACCGCGAAGCTGGAGAACCGCTGGGAGTGGGTGCTCGACGCGATGGCCGCGAGCGGAAGCATCACGGCGAAACAGCGGGCCGCGGCGCGTTTCCCGGCGTTCCGGTTCTATCCGCCGGGCGAGACCGAGGGGCAGCGGCAGTACCTGATCGACGTCGCCGCGAAGGAGGCCGCCGACCGGCTCGGCATCACCGAGGACCGGCTCGCGAGCGGCGGCTACAGCGTGACGACCACCTTCGACCTGGCGCTACAGGACAGCGCCACCCAACTGGTACAGAAGCATCCGGGGGGCAAGAAGGGCGTGCGGGTGCACACCGCCGTCGTGGGCATGGTGCCCGGCGACGGAGCGGTGCGGCTGCTGTACGGGGGCTCGGACTATGCGCGGCAGTCGTTCAACGACGCGGTGAGCGGGGCGGTGGAGGCGGGGACGGCCCTGGCACCGTTCAGCGAGGTGGGGCACGCGGGAGAGCCGTTGGGCAAGCTGGTGAAGACGGCGGCGCCGACCCCGCTGAACCTGGCATCGGCGTACGCGACGGTGGCGGCGGACGGCAGGTACGCCACCCCGTACACCGTCGCACGCATCACACGGGAGGGCCGCACCGTCTACCGGGCGCGTCCCGATGCGCGGCAGGTCCTGGACGAGAAGGAGGCGCTGGTGGCGGGCGTGCGATCGGGGGCCGGACCGACGCCCTCCGCCGTCGACGTCGACGCAGGCTCGGCGGAGGCCAAGGGTTTCGCCATCGCCGGGGCGGGGGGCGGGATCACCCGGCGGACCGTGTGGACCACCGGGTACGACGACCGACTCGCCCTGACGGTCGCGCTGTTCGCCGACCGGGCAGGCAGCAGAAAGGGCACGTCGGTGCCCGCCCAGCTGCCGAACGAGCCCTCGCCGACAGAGTTCGCACGGAGCGTGGCGGCGGGGATCTGGGACGCTGCCACCTCGAAGGGCGGGTCGAAGAGTGACGCGGAGAGTGACGCGGAGGGTGACGCGGCGAACTGACGTGGAGCGTGGCGGCGAGCCGGGCCCGGCCCTGATCTTCGAATTGCTGTCAAAGCGCTTCGACGCAACGCGCAGGCAGGGCCTACTTTCCGGTCGCCGTCCAGGGCACCTCGTGTCGGAGGCGGGCGGCGACGGCGAGGGTCGCGACCGCGCCGGCGACGAGCAGGGGGTGTCCGACCAGCCAGGTCTGAACGCCCTCGAACGGGTCGCCTGCGGTCAGCGTCGCGCGTTCGAGCATCCAGGACACCGAGAACACGAGCCCGATGACGGCCACCCCGATGCGGAACGCGGGGTAGACGGTCGTGCGGGCCAGCACGATCAGCGACGGCATGATCAGGGCGACGACGAGCAACTGGGTCAGTTCGATGCCCAGGTTGAAGCCCAGCAGCGTGGTCACGAGGGAGCCGCGGTCGAGGCCGAGGTCGCCGATGAGCGAGGCGAAGGCCAGGCCGTGGACCAGTCCGAAACCGGCCGCGATCAGTACTTCGCCGCGTGCCACCAGCGGCCGTATCGCATGGACCGCGGACACCGCGATCGAGAGGGCGATGAGCGTCTCGACCGGCCGTGACGGTACGTGGACCACTCCCGAGGCCGCCAGGGCGAGGGTGAGCGAGTGGCCCAGGGCGAACGCGGACACGACGTGCACGACGCGTACGAGACCGCGGCGCGGCGATGTGTCCGCGGCGCGCCATCGGCCGCCGGCGGCCACCAGCGGGGCGGGGATGAGCAGCATCAGCAGGAACAGCAGGTGGTCGGCGCCCTCACCGACATGCTCGATGCCGAGCCCCGCTGTGGTGGCGAAGCCCTTCAGCCAGGAACCCTCGTCGGCCGGGACCCGCAAGCTCTTGGTGTCCCAGTCGAGGACGCCGAGTGTCTCGGCGTCGTCCGTCTTCAGGATGCCGCGGTCGAAGTCGTACCGGACGGTGGCGATGACCTTGTGGGTGAGGAGTTCCTCGACGATGACGTCGTAGCGAAGACGGAAGTCGGTGACCTGGCCGTCCGGCGGACGGATGGTGAGCGGGTAGACGAGGTGCGCCGTCCCGTCGATCGTCCGGACCGATCCGGTGCCGAGCGTCGTGGTCCAGGAGGTGCCGTCCTCGCCCACGGCGCTGATGTGCTGCGTGGCGTAGCTCTTGAGGAAGGTCCGGTCCTCGCCCAGCACGCTCGTGCGGGTGAGGTCGCGGTCCACGGCTATCGCCAGGCGGTCGATGGGGAGTTGTATCTCTCCCTCGACCCGGTCGTCACGGATGTCGAGCAGGACGGCCGAGGTGCTCATCGGGTGGGCGCCGGCCGGCGACGCGAGGCCGCCGACCAGCAGGAACGCCGCGAGCAGGAGAGTGGAGAAGAGGCGGCGCACGGACGTCATGTCATTCCCAGCCGTAGTCGGACGTCTCGTCCCGGAAGATCGTGTGCTGGTGGATCTCGTCGGTCGAGGCGCCGGGCTGGTTGGAGAACTCGATCCAGGCGGACGGGCCGTCGAGGCGGACGTACGTCTGGTCGTTGTCGATGGTGGTGCCGCCGCTCCAGCCGATGTACGTCTCGTCGTACTCGGAGACGTACTTGGCCAGGAGCCGTGCCGCGGCCTTCTCGTCCAGGTCGTCGACCCAGGTGCGCAGCATCGCGGTGACCTTCGCCTGCTGCTTCTTGGTGAGGCTGCTGACGAGGACGCCCTCGGGGTCGGTCGGGAAGGGGCCGTCATTGCCCGGGCCGAGGTAGAGGTCGTCGAAGCTGCCGTCGATCTCGGCGGCGGCCAGTTCGTCGGCGGTGAGCGCCTGGACGGCGCCGATGGTGGCGGCCCGCTTGTCGGCGAGCGGGGCGTAGGCCTTGTCGTCGAGGACGAACTCCTCCGGCTCGACCGCGGTCAGGGTGGGTGACATGGTCACGTTGTTCCCGGCGTAGGTGATGTTGTACGCCGCGTGGTGGCCGCCGTACTGGACGGTGAACTCGCCGGTCTTGCTGGGCTGTCCGAAGAAGGAGATGTAGTACCACTCCGCGCCGAAGTTGGCACCGCCGCCACCGCCCGGCCCGCCCGGCCCGCCGCCGGTCCCGTCGGTCGGTGCGCCGGAGGGCGGCGTGCGCGTGGCGGTGGGTGTGGCGGTGGGCGTGGCCGTCGACCCGTCCCCCGTGTCGGACAGCGAGCCGAGGTAGTCGTCCGCCTTGCGGATCTCGACGAGCTCCTCGTAACCCTGCTTGCTGAGCGCCGCCTCCATGACCTTCATGGCCGCCGCGTCCTGTGCGTCGGTGAGGTCCCCCAGCTTGAGGCCGTTGCGCTCGACGACGGGCGTCGGGAAGTTCGACCAGCCGGTCTTCTTCGCCGCGTCGTCGAAGTCGTAGAGGACGGCGTCCTTCTGTTCGTCGGACAGCGTCGCGAGGAAGGCGTTGGCGGCCTTCACGACCTGGGCGGTGTTGGCGCCGCCGGCGCCGGTGCGGGCCGCGGAGGCCGGGACCGCCTGCTTGGCGACCGTGGTCGCCGAGGCGGACCCCGGGTCGAACGCGAGATAGCCGACGGTGCCGAGGGCGACGCTGAGGCACGCGGCGAGCACCACGGGCCGGCGCAGAACGGGGCGGGTGTGGGAGGACATGGGGCTCCTGTGGCGTGAGGTGGTGGGGGCCTCCATCGTGGGAGTGCGGTCTCAGAGCGCGGCCGGAGCCAGTCCGGAATTGGATGAGAAGCGGCTCACAGAACGCTGTGCGACCATGCGCGCATGCCGGAGCGTGTCCTCGTCGCCGACGACGATCGTGCCGTCCGCGAAGCCGTCGAGCGGGCGCTGGAGCTGGAGGGGTACGACGTCGTCACCGCAGGTGACGGTGTGGAGGCCCTGGTCCTGGCCCGCAGGGAGTCCTTCAGCGCGCTCGTCCTCGATGTGATGATGCCGCACATCGACGGTGTGGCCGTGTGCCGTGTGCTGCGCGCCGACGGGGACCGCGTCCCCGTGCTGTTGCTCACCGCACGGGCCGGGATCCCGGACCGGGCGAACGGTCTGGACGCCGGCGCCGACGACTACCTGCCCAAACCCTTCGAGGTGCCCGAACTGCTCGCGCGGCTGAGGGCACTTCTGCGTCGGGCCGTGCTGACGGCATCGCCCGCCTCACCGGCCGAGGAGAGCGAGGGGGCCGAGGAGGGCGGGGAGGGCGAGCGCCCCGGTGACGTGCTGCGGATGGCGTCGTTGCGCGTCTCCCCCGGCATGCGACGTGCATGGTGGGGCGCGGCGGAACTACGGCTGACCAGAACCGAGTTCGACCTGCTGGAGCTTCTGGTGCGCGACGAGGGCCTCGTACTGGACCATGCGGCGATCTACCGAAGCGTCTGGGGTCCTGACGCCGGTGTGGACGCGAAGAACCTCGCCGGATACATCGGCTATCTGCGGCGCAAGCTCACCGATGCCGGAGCACCCGACCTGATCCGCACGGTACGCGGCGTGGGTTACGCGGCGCGGCGGCCATGAGCCTGCGCTCGCGGTTCGCGCTCGCCTTCGCCGCCGTCGGGGCCGCGGTGGCGGTGACGGTCGGTGCGCTGAGCTACCTCGCCGCCTCCGACCGCGTGTTCGCGGAGGTCGACCGGACGCTGCGGTCGACCACCGTGGCCCTGACCCGTGGCATGGAGAAACGCAAGGAGCAGACTCCGGCCGACACGGTCGGCCAAGGCCCCGCCGGCCAGGGCCCGGTCGGTCAGAGCCCCGCCGGCCAAAGCGCCGTCAGTCAGAGCCCCGTCAGCCGGAGCCCCGCTCCCTTTCCCGGACTGGACCTGCCCGCCCCGGGGGGTGAAGCGGCACCGCAGCCGGTCCTCCAGGCCGTGGGCCGGGACGGTACGCCCATCCGCCTGAGCGGCCCGCTGGAGAAGCTGCCGGTGTCCGACGCCGCGCGCGCCCTCGCCGCCTCCGGCGAGGCCGGGCAGTCGGACACCACCGAGATCGACGCGGGCGGCCACAGCTACCGCCTGCTGACGACCGCTCTCGGCGAGAGCCGCGGCGCCCTTCAGGTGGCCGTCCAGGTCGACCAGACCCGCCAGGTGCTGGCCGGCATGGCGCGACAGATCGCGGCGGTCAGTCTGGCGGTCATGCTCGTCGCGGCGGCCGCGGGCCGGCTGCTCGCCGGACGCGTCACCCGACGGCTGGCCCGGCTGGCCGAAGTCGCCGAGGAGGTCAGCACGGACGGCCGGGTCGCGCACGACGCCACGGAACCGGTGGGCGGACGCGACGAGGTCGGGCGGCTGTCCGCGTCCTTCAGCAGGATGCTCGGCCGCATGGTCGCCGCCCGGGAGGCCCAGGAACGGCTGGTGCACGACGCCGCCCACGAGCTGCGGACCCCGCTGACCAGCCTGCTGGCCAACGCCACCGTGCTGCACCGCGTCAGCGAGCTGTCCCCCGACTCCCGCGACCGGCTCCTCGACGACATCCAGCACGAGACGCGCGAACTCGGTCACCTCGTCGACGAACTCGTCGAACTGGCACTGGCAGGCCGCCGCGGGGAGACCGAAGAACCCGTGGCCCTGGCCGAGGTGGCGCGCCGGGCGGCGCGACGCGTGTACCGGCGCACCGGACGCCTGGTCCATGTCGACGCCGACGACTCCGTGGTGCGCGGCAGCTCCCAGGGCCTCGAACGCGCGGTGGGCAATCTGCTGGAGAACGCCGCAAAGTTCGACGCCGACGGCAGCGAGCCCATCGAGGTGCGCATCCGCCAGGGAGCGGTCACCGTCCACGACCGGGGGCCCGGCATCGCCGCCGCCGACACCAGCAGGGTGTTCGACCGCTTCTACCGGGCCGACAGCGCACGCGGTCTGCCCGGCTCCGGACTCGGCCTCGCCATCGTCCACGACGTCGCGGAGGCCCACGGCGGATCCGTGTCGGCGGGTACGCGGCCCGGCGGTGGCGCCGCGGTCGGCTTCACGGTGAGCCGATCACGTCTTCTGCCGGGCTCCGGCCCACGGTCGGAGGCAGCGGCCGCGGACTGACCACACTGCGTCACCCCTGCCTCACCAGCGACACGGGCGGCCCGGCCTGTCCGCGCTCACACCTCCGGGGACGACACCTCAGGGGTGCGGCGCCGGGGGTGGAGCCGTCGGCGTCCGCCGTCGTGACCGTCGCGTGCGGCCGCCGGTGGCGCTCGGCTCCGGCCGACCGCGCGTCTTGCGCGGAGTCGGTGGAGACGGTCCCTCGACGGGCGTCCCGGAGCGGCCGTAGTGGAAGGCCGCGATGCGGTCGCTGTGCTGCGAGTTGAGCAGGTGGATCAGGAGCACCCCGAAGGCGATCATCGCCAGGACCACGATCACGGTCACGAACGTCTGCATGGTCCTCACCTCGCCATCGGTCGGTACGGCAGCGCGGCGGTGACGGCCGGGATGCGTGGACGTGCGGCCCGGGCGCGGGCCTCATGTCCCCCTTCGGAGTCCCAGACCGCTTCCACGGCCCGGTCGGACTCGGACACCGTCCGCAGACGCGCGGCCTGCTCCATCAGCCGGCTCGCGGTCGAGGTGCCCAGGGGGTCGCTCGCGGCGGCCATCAGCCAGGCGGCCGAGGCGGGATCCGTGCGCGGCGGGACCACCAGGAGGTTCCAGCGGCCCATGCGGTAGGAGAGCAGCAGCAGTTCGTGCGGATCCTGCTCGGCCAGGAACCAGCCCACCTTCACCACATGCCCGGCGACGGGCACCTTGCGCGGCACGGCCGGCCAGTGGGTGGGATTCACCGTGACCCGGGTGATCCGCCCCCACAACGGCTCCAGCGCGGCTGTCAGAGACGGGAGTTCCGCCACCAGATCGCGGGAACGGGGCCACCAGGCGCCGTCCAGGAGAGCCGGCGCGGGACCGGAGGGAGCGAGCGACAGACGGAGGGAGGACGAGGAGGACCGGTCTTCGGCTTCGAGTGTCGGCGAGAGGGTAATGGTCGCAGTCATGACGCGAACCCTGCCCCGGGCCGGTGATGACCGGCCCGGCATAGTGAATCGCCGAAAACGACACGAGCGTGAAAGCCGGTGCGCGAAATATCCTCGGTGATTTCAGGCTACTCCTCGGTCAAGCCGAACGGACCGTGCGGCCGAACGGACCGTGCGGCCGCACGGCCCTCCGCCGCGTGCCCACGCGGCCCGTCCGCGGGTCGCTGTCAGGAGTGATCGTCTGCCGCAGCTGCCATGAACACCTGTGCGGCATGCTCGGTGGTGTCCGGAGGGACGACCAGCAGATCCCAGCGCCCTTGGCCGGGCGCGAGCAGGACGACGGTGTCCGGGTCGGATGCCGTCACGGTTCTGCGCAGTCGTACGACCTGGTTGCAGACGAGTGTCCGGCCGGGCGTCGCGGACCACTTCGACCCGCTGAAGGTGACGCTGGTGATCTGGCCCCACTCGGGCGGCAGTCCGCCCAGGAGACGGGGGAGCTCGGCGAGCAGGTCGTAGGAGCGGGGCCACCAGGCGCCGTCGATGGGGCGTGGCATGGTGCCGCGGGGCGCCAGGCTCAGGCGGAGGAGGGGGTGGGAGGGGAGCGGGGGCTGAAGTGCGGTGGTCATATCTGCTCCTGTCGGCTGCCGAGGGTGCGGCCCGCAGGACACGTCGACCCTGCGTGGGGACGGAAGTGTCGTCGCGGGGGCGGAGCGGTCAGCTGCTCCTGCCGTCCGCGGTCGGCTGTCCGCGCGAGCCGCCGCCTTCGCGCCTGGGGGGAGAGCCGCCGGTTTCGTCACAGGCGAAGAACCAGCGAAGCGCGTCGGCGGCCTGCCGGGCGACTGCCGGGTACGACGACACCCTCGGCGCGGCCGAGGAACGATCGGACAGGTGTGCGGCTTCGGCGGCCATAAGGCGGAACCTGCCTCGAGCGCGAAGCACCCGGTGTGGTCGAACCAGGAGGACGAGACCGGCCTGAACGCCGGTGTACGGAGGATCCTCGCTCCCCCAAGCTACTCCCCCGCGCCCCGGAAGGACGGGGGTCGACACGGGTCCGTGACGCGGCCCGCTCCGGCACCTCGGGCCGGGGCCTGTCTCGCGCCACCGTCGGCGGCGTCCCCGGGTCCGTCGGCCGATATCGGGCCGACGGAGGACCACCGGTCCCTTCGATCATGCCGATCCCGTTCGTGGCTCGGGAGGCGCGGGTACTCGGGGGCCGCACAGCACATCGGACAGGGCCGAGGCGATCGTCATGACAGACAACATCACCAGCAAGCAAGCGAGCAGCACCGGCTCGGGCGACCGGCCGGGTACGGGCGTGAGCACGCTGAAGGGCCGTACCGGAGCCGGGGCTCCGGCGGAGACCCGGGGCAGGACCTCCATCGCGGACGGTGTGGTGGCCAAGATCGCGGGCATGGCCACCCGTGAGGTGCCGGGCATCCACAATCTCGGCGGAGGCATGGCCCGCGCCTTCGGCGCCATGCGGGAACGTGTCCCCGGCGGTGGCGGAGGCGGAGGCGCCACGCGAGGAGTGAAGGTCGAGGTCGGCGAGCGGCAGGCCGCCGTCGACCTGAACATCGTCGTCGAGTACGGCGTCTCCATCGTCGACGTGACGGGTGACGTGCGCTCCAACGTCATCGGCTCGGTGGAGCGGATGACGGGCCTGGAGGTCGTCGAGGTCAACATCGCCGTCGACGACGTCCATCTTCCCGACGAGGAGGAGGAAGAGCAGCCCGAAGCGGGTGAGAACCGCGTGAGGTGAACCGCCGATCCCTGCGGTGGTCGTCGTGCGAGAGATCCTGTGGGATGGACGGCAGAGGCCGTGGCAACGCTGATTCGGCCGAGCGGCTGCGTCGGGAGTTCGTGTGCACAGACCTTTCCTGCGGATCCACCGGCGCATCCGTCCCGGGCGACGCAGCGCTCCGGGACGGCACGGCCCTCCTGGGTGGGGCCGCTCGGAGGGATTCGGTGAGGAGCTCCTCGGGGCCCTGCTGGACCAGGGCCACGAGGTTCCGCCCCATCTCCTCGGTGTGCTCATCGCGGAGGCGGTGGGCAGGCTCGGCGGCCGGGAGACCTCGGTCTTCCTGTTGGACTACGGCCAGGTGTGGCTGGTGCCCCTGCCGCTCGCCGGTCTGACGGCCGGCGATCCGCAGCCGATCGAGGACTCCGACGCCGGCCGTGCCTTCCAGGCCGTTCGTCGCGTCGAAGTGCCGCGGGCGGACGGTGTCCGCGTCTACCTGCCCCTCCAGGACGGCGGAGACCAGGTGGGCATCATGGCCGTCACCCTGGACCGGGTGGTGGAGGACGACCGGCGGCTGCTGCGCCGGATCGCCGCTCTGGTGGCCGACACGCTGATGGCCAAGCACGGGTACACCGATCTCTTCTTCCGGGCCCGGCGCAGCGAACCGATGAGTGTGGCGGCGGAGATCCAGTGGGCGCTGCTGCCGCCGCTGGCGATGTCCACGCCGCGGATCAGCCTGGCCGGGGTGCTGGAGCCCGCCTACGACGTGGCCGGCGACAGCTTCGACTACGCCCTCAACGGCGATCTGCTGCACGTGACCATGGTCGACGCGATGGGCCACGGCCTGGACGCCGCCACGATGGCCACGGTGGCCATCGGCGCCTACCGGCACGCACGGCGGATCAGCGTCGGGCTGGCGGAGATCTACGCGTTCATGGACCGCGCCGTCGCCGAGCAGTTCGGCCCCGACCACTTCGTGACCGCTCAGATGATGCGGCTCGACACGGCGACGGGCCGCTTCCAGTGGGTCAACGCGGGGCATCCGGCTCCGCTGCTGATCCGCGGGCACCGCGTCGTGCGGCGGCTGCGCGGCCCGACGACGCTCCCCGTCGGCTTCGGCGGTCGCGAACCCCTGGTCAGTGAGCTGGACCTCGATCGCGGGGACCGGATCATGTGCTTCACGGACGGACTGGTCGAGGAGCACCTTGCGGGCGGTGTGGAGTTCGGCGAGGAACAGCTCATCCGCTGGGTGGACCGCGTCGAACGGACGGCGCAGCAGGTCCCGGCCGTGGCCCGGTCCCTCTCCCACGCGCTCAGGCTGGCGCGGGGCGGCATCACGACGGACGACGCGTCCCTGCTGCTGCTCGAGTGGCGCGGTCCCGGCTGACCCGGGGCGCGGCCTGCCGCGCGCCTGCACGGGTGGAGACTTCAGGGGGTGAGCTGCTGGTGTCCTATGACGGAGAGGAGCTCGAGCTTTCCCTGGCTTTCCGTGCCGGGGCGGGCGGTCATGACCACGAGGGTCTGGGCGCGGTTCTCGGTGAACAGGACCTGGGCGTCGACGTCGATGCGGCCGAGGTCGGGGTGGAGGATCGTCTTGCTGTCGCGGTAGCGCTGGGCGACTTCCTGGAGTTCCCACACGTCGGCGAACTCGGGGCTGCGTTCGTGGAGTTCGGTGATGATCCGGGTGGCCCGGGGGTCTCCGCTGCCGACCGTGAGCGCGGCCCGTAGGCGGGCTGCCTGGGCGCGGCTGTGGCGGGGGTGGTCCTCCTCGGGGTACACCAGCCGCTCGGCGGGGTCGGTGAACCAGCGGTAGTAGGCGCTGCGGGCCAGTCCGGTGTGGCGCGTCTGGTCGCCGAGCAGGGCTACGGCGATCGGGTTCATCGCGAGGGTGTCGGCCATGTCGGACAGCACCAGGGCCGGGGTGTCGTCGTTCAGTCGCTCCAGGACCCGCATGAGGGCTGGGCTGACGTGCTCGGAACGCTGGAAGCGGGCGGGGGCGTTGTGGCCGATGAGGGCGAAGAGGTGGTCGCGTTCGTCCGGTGTCAGCCGTAGGGCCCGGGCCAGGGCCGTGGTGATCTGGAGGGACGGTTGCGGCGCGCGCTGCTGTTCCAGGCGGGCGTAGTAGTCGGTGGACATGCCGGCGAGCTGGGCGACCTCCTCGCGGCGCAGCCCCTGGGTGCGCCGCCGCGGGCCCTCGACCAGTCCGACGTCGCGGGGGCGCAGCGTCTCGCGCCGTCGACGCAGGAACTCCGCCAGCTCTTTCCTGTCCATGCCCTCCATCGTCGCCGCTTTGCGTTGTCCCAGCCAGGGACCGCCGATCCATGGATGAACCTTCCTCTCCCGCCTCCGGGCAGGCGCTCCTACGGTCGAGGCTGCGGGCGTGGCGTTCAGCAGCTCGTGCCCAGCGAAGGAGAGATCCCATGAAGATGACCGGCAACACGATCCTGATCACCGGCGGCACCTCGGGCATCGGGCTCGGCCTGGCCCTGCGCCTGCACGAGGCCGGCAACAAGGTGATCGTCGCCGGCCGCCGCAAGGAGCTCCTCGACGAGATCACGACCGAGCACCCGGGCATCGAGGCGCTCGTCCTCGACGTCACGGACCCCGCCTCGATCGCCCGGGCCCAGGAAACGGTGGCGTCCGCCCACCCGGAGCTGAACGTCCTGGTCAACAACGCCGGCATCATGCTGCGGGAGAACCTGCTCGACCCGGCCGACCTCCGGGTCGCCGAGGACCACGTCACGGTCAACCTGCTGGGCACGATCCGGGTGACGTACGCCTTCCTGCCGCTGCTGCTGGGCAAGGACGACGCGGCCGTCGTGAACGTCACCTCGGCGCTGGCGTTCGTACCGCTGCCGGTCACTCCCACCTACAACGCGACCAAGGCCGCCCTGCACTCCTTCTCCGAGAGCCTGCGCGTGCAGCTCTCCGGCGCCGACGCCGGCGTCCAGGTGATCGAGGTGGCTCCGCCGGGCGTGCGCACCACCCTGCTCGGACAGCAGGACGACGAGAACGCCATGCCGCTCGACGACTTCCTCACCGAGACCCTCACCCTCCTGCGCGAGCAGCCCGACGCCGGGGAGATCGTCGTCGAGCGCGCCCGGTTCGTGCGGGACGCGGAGGCCAACGGCACGTACGACAATGTCCTCGCCATGCTCAGCGGCGTCTGATGTGCAGAGGCCGACGCGTCGGATGCAGATGAGGACGAGTGGATGACCGCACCGGACGACGTCACCGCCGAGCGGGCCGATGCCGCCCGCAATCGTGCCCGGCTGCTGGAGGCGGCCGCCCGGCTGGTGGCCGAGCGAGGAGCCGAGCACGTGACGATGCAGGAGGTCGCGGAGGCGGCCGGGGTGGGAAAGGGCACCCTGTTCCGCCGGTTCGGCGACCGCGACGGACTCCTGATCGCCCTCCTCGGCGAGGCGGAGGCCGAGTTCGAGGAGGCGTACGTCTCCGGCGCCCCGCCACTGGGGCCGGGCGCCCCCGCGGGGGACCGGCTGGTGGCGTTCGGCTGTGCCCTGATCGAGCGCATCGCCGCCGACACGGATCTGGGCGCCGCGCTCGGACGCCAGGTGATCCACGAACGCCGCCACGCCTCCCGCACCGGCAGCGCCTTCCACCGTCATGTCTCAACCCTTCTCGGAGAAGCGGGAGTCGACGGGGATCACGACATGCTCGCCCACGCCCTGCTCGCCTTCGCGAACTTCGAGACGACGGACTACCTGCACGTCGGGTGCGGGATCCCCGTCGCACGCCTCCAGGCCACCTGGGTGGACCTGGTACGGCGGGTGACCACCGACCGGCAGGTCAGTTGGCCACCGAGATGACGTGGTCGGTGGTGGCCGGATCGGTGGCGGTGTTCAGCAGGGCGGTGGCGAAGTCGGTTCTGGTGATCTGGAAGCCGCCGAGGACGTTGCGGTCCACTGCGCGGCGGTAGCCGCCCTTGCTCCGACGGTCGGTCAGGCGGCCCGCTCGGACGATCGTCCAGGGGACACCTGAGGCGCGGACGAGCTGCTCCGCCCTGCGCATGTCCTCGATCATGTGCCGGAGCAGGGGGGCCAGAACGACCGGCTTGACGACGAAGCGGGTGAGCGGGTCGTCGCCGGGGCCCGGGGCCATCGCGGTGTTGCTCGCGAGGACGAGTCGCGGCCCTTCGGGACCGCCGGTCGCCCCGATCGCGGTGGTGAGAACGCGGGCGGTGTCGGTGCACACGCTGGTGGGGTCCTTCAGGTCCCGTGTGCCGATCGCGCTGATGACGGCGTCGCGTCCGGCGACGGTCGTTCCGACGGCGCCGGCGTCGTGCAAGGCACTCGTCTCGACGATCCCGATCCGGTCCCGGAGGTCCGCGGGCAGTCTGCTCGCGTCGCGGACGACGGCGGTCACCTCATGGCCGGCGTCGGCGGCCTGGCGGACGATCTGGCTGCCGGTCCCGCCGGTCGCGCCGAAGACGGTGAGTCTCATGGAAGCCCCCTGGGTTAGTAAATATTCACTCACCCATAGAGTGGGTAAGTACTCACTCACCTGTCAAGGGGAATCAGGGGAATCATGAACACGCGGGAGCGGATCCTGGACGCGGCTGCCGCCGTCATGCGGGAGCAGGGCGTCGCCCAGGCCACGACCAAGCAGATCGCGCGCGCGGCCGGCTACTCCGAAGCGCTGCTGTACAAGCACTTCCGCGACAAGGAGGAGATCCTCCTGCATGTCCTGCGGGAGCGGATGCCGGCCTTCCCCGGCGGAGCCGTCGCCGGCGCGGAGACCGTGGAAGCCAACCTGGTGGCCGTGACCGACAGCGCTCTGCGCTTCTACCTGCACGCCTTCCCGATGATGGCGTCGATGGTCGCCCAGCCCCGGCTGATGGCGGCGACCCGCGAAACCCTGACCGGATACGGCGCCGGCCCGCGGCACCCGGTCGACATGCTGGCCGACTACCTCACGGCCGAGCAGAACCTGGGCCGCGTATCGGCCGGCAGCTCCCCCGCGGCTGCCGCCGCGCTGCTCATGGGCGCCTGCTTCCAGCAGGCCTTCCTCTGCTACTTCGGCGGCGGCTCGGACTTTCCCGAGTCCGCCGCCGTCGACCTCGTGCGCGGCCTGCTCCCCGCCCTGCTGCCCTGACCGCACCGAACCGTGCTCAGCGCCGACCGGTACTCACCGGCGGAGAAGTTGCGCGGGGCGTACGTCTTCTTGATCTGTTGGAGCTTGGCGTAGTTGCCCTTGTAGTACAGCTCGTACCAGGGGACGTCCGAGGTGGTGCACTTCGGCTCGCGCAGGTCGATGTCCGGGTAGTAGACGTAGCAGCCGTCGGTCACGTCGTCGATGACCGGGACGCCGCCCGTCGCAGCGTGGACGCCGTGGTAGAACTCGCGCATCCAGCGCAGCGAGTCCGCCTCGGCGGCCGGGTCGGTCCACCAGATCGACCACGCCGCCTTGTACGCGGCCTCGCGGTGCGGGAAGGCGGTGGCGTCCGGGGCGACGGCGTTGATCATGGTCCGGAGCGTGCCAAGCCCGGTTGGTGCCCTGGTCGGGCAACGCTGGAGAACCCGCCGCAGGCCCCCGTGCGGCGGGTTCCCGGATGCCTTCAGGCCTCTTCGGCGGGCAGCCGCCCTTCCTTGACCGCGGTGACGAGCGCCTCGTGGTCGCGCTCGTTCTGGTCCGCGTACTGCTCGGCGAAGGTCACCAGCGCCCGGTCGAAGCTGTCGCCGCCGCCCAGATAGGCGGCGATGGCGATCCGGTCGCCGGATCTCGCGTGCGCCCGGGCCAGCGTCGCGCCGCACAGCGCGCCGAAGGTGCGCATGCCGCGGGGCACCATGTCCTCGGCCACGGCGACCCACTTCCAGTCCCGCAGCTGCCGTACGTAGAAGTCCCGTCGCCGGCCGTCGATGCCCTCGACGCGCTCCCAGCCCAGGAAGATGTCGCTGGTGGCCTGCATCAGCCGTTGTCCGGCGACCACCCGTTCGCCCTGCGTCCGGTACGCGCTCACCCCGGCGAAGGGCGCCAGCACCGACTCGTCGGCCTCCTTGGCCTGGAGGAACAGCGGATCCTCGTCGTCCTTGCCGAGCAGCAGCACGATCCAGCAGCGGGTGCCCACGCTGCCGACGCCGACGACCTTGCGGGCCATGTCGGCCACCCGGTACTGCTCCAGCAGGTACCGCCGGTCCGACTGGATGGACTGGCCGTAGCGCTCGATCAGCCGGCGGATGCCCTTCTCTACGTCGCCACCGCGTCCTTCACCGGGCAGCAGGTCGTCGAGACGGGTGATGAGCGGTGGGTCGGGGGCGATCAGGCGCCTGCCGTCGACGACGTGGGTGAGCTTGTCGAAGACCTGGAGGGTGTCGTGCGAGAGCGCCTTGGTCACGGCCTGCGCCCACCGCTCGCGGCCCCGCGCGGACAGGTCCGCCCCGAACCGGTCCCGTACCCAGCCGACATCGAACTGGGCGTACCAGACGGCCAGGTTGCCGAGTCCGGCGAAGGAACGCATGCTCTCCCGGTACGACCGCACGGTGGCCCGTACGATCCTGGCCCGCTCCTTGGTGCTGAAGCCGTTCGCCCGGCCCGCGATGACGAGGCTCGCGGCCAGGCGCTTGACGTCCCACTCCCAGGGACCCGGCAACGTCTCGTCGAAGTCGTTGATGTCGAACATGAGGCGCCGCTCGGGTGAGGCCAGCAGCCGGAAGTTCAACATGTGGGCGTCACCGCACAGTTGGGTCCGCAGTCCCGTCGTCGGGGTGTTCGCGAGATCGGACGCCATGATGGCGGCGGCCCCCCGGTAGAACCGGAACGGCGACTCGGACATCCTGCTGTAGCGGATCGGCACGAGGCCGGGCAGCCGTGTCGCCGACTGCTTCTCGATGATCTTCAACGGGTCCGGCCGCTTCGGTCCGGGCGTGAACTCGGCGTGGCTGGAGCGGGGCGCGGTCGCCCGCGCGGCCTTGCCGAGCGCGGCCCGTTCCTTCGGGGCGCGGTGCCGCACGTCGTGTCCGTCCAGGTGGTTTTCGGTCATGGCTGCGGCTCCGTGGGGTGGTCTCGCCAGACGCCCGGGGCGCCGACGACGGTCATGGCCATGGCGAGATTGCGGCTCCCTTCGGCCGATCACGAGCGGGCGGTCCGCGTGCCCGCGCCTCGACGGGAGCGCGGTCGGCACCGGCCGGTGCGGGCGCCCGGACGCCTGTCGCATCGCCGGTGTGTCCGCCTCCAGACCACCAGCGATTCGCGCCGCACACTTCACCCGCCTCGGGTGATCTCCCGTCCCCCGCCACGCCACGGGCCCGGAGAGGCAGTGCCGGCCGACCCTCGGAGGGATCGCCGTCGGCGTGAGCGTCGGCCTCTTCTCGCGTGCCACATGGGCACGCGGCGAGCCACCACCCGGCTGACCCCGCTGGCGGGTCGCGGACACGTTCCGCGTGACCGTGGCGAGAATTCGACAATGACCGCCACAGCGAATACGCACGGGAGTTCGAAAACGGGGCGGATCGTCCTGCTGACACTCGCGGCGGGCCAGTTCCTGATGGCGCTCGACAGCTCCGTCATGAACGTGTCGATCGCCACCGTGGCCGAGGACGTGGACTCGACCGTGACCGGGATCCAGGGCGCGATCACGGCGTACACGCTCGTGATGGCGATGCTCATGATCCCCGGCGGCAAGGTCGGCGCGCTGATCGGCCGCAAGCGGGCCTTCATGATCGGCTGCGTCATCTACGGATGCGGGTCGCTGACCACGGCGCTCGCCCCGAACCTGCCGGTGCTGCTGGTCGGCTGGGCGCTCCTCGAAGGAATCGGGGCGGCGCTGATCCTGCCCGCGATCGTGGCGCTCGTCGCCGGCAACTTCGCCGTGGAACGCCGCCCCGCCGCCTACGGACTCGTCGCCGCCGCCGGAGCGGTGGCCATCGCGGTGGGGCCGCTCATCGGCGGCGTGGCCACCACGTACTTCTCCTGGCGCTGGGTGTTCGCCGGGGAAGTGATCCTCGTGCTCGGCATCCTGGTGCTGGCCCGGCGGGTCGCCGACGCGACGCCCGACAGGCGCCCGCGCATCGACCTCGTCGGGGCCGTGCTCTCCGCCCTGGGGCTCGGGATCTTCGTGTTCGGCGTCCTGCGCTCGTCCCAGTGGGGCTGGTTCCGGCCGAAACCCGACGCGCCCTCCTGGCTGGGAGTCTCGCCGGTCGTCTGGCTGATGCTCGCCGGCCTGTTCCTGATCTGGGTCTTCCTCCGCTGGGAGACCCGGCTCGTCGCCCGGGGCAGGGAGCCGCTCGTGGAGCCGGCCCTGCTGGGGAACAAGCAGCTCACCGGCGGCCTGACGATGTTCTTCTTCCAGTACCTCGTGCAGATGGGCGTGTTCTTCGTCGTACCGCTCTATCTGTCGGTCGCGCTCGGCCTGTCGGCGCTCAAGACCGGCGCGCGCATCCTGCCGCTCTCGCTGACCCTGCTGGGCGCCGCGATCCTGATCCCACGGCTCCTCCCGGACGTCTCACCGCGCAGGGTCGTGCGGCTCGGGATCCTCGCGATGTTCGCGGGGGCGGTGGTCCTGATGGCCGCGCTCGATGCGGACGCGGGCGCGGAGATCGTCACGATTCCGCTGTTGCTGATCGGTCTCGGCATGGGCGCGCTGGCCTCCCAGCTCGGCTCGGTCACCGTCTCCGCGGTGCCGGACGAGCAGAGCGCGGAGGTCGGTGGCGTCCAGAACTCCGTCACCAACCTCGGCGCCTCGATCGGTACGGCACTCGCCGGGTCGATCATGATCGCCACGCTGACCACCTCGTTCCTGACCAGCGTCGAACAGAACCCGGCGGTCCCGGACCGGGTCAAGAGCCAGGCGAGCGTGCAGCTCCAGAGCGGGGCGCCCTTCCTGTCGGACGCCCAGCTGAAGACCGTCCTCGAGGACGCCGACGCGACCGCGGCCGTGACCGACGCCGCGCTCGACGCGAACGCCGAGGCACGGCTCGACGGCCTGCGCGCCGCCCTCGCCATCCTCGCGCTCGCCGCCCTGCTCGCGCTGTTCTTCACCCACCGGATCCCGACGACCCAGCCGGGCTCGACCGCGCCGGGCTCGACCCAGCCGTAGCGGAGGCTTGCGTCGTCCACCGTCGGCGGGAGTTTTCGTCGTCCACCGTCGGCGGAGTTTTTCGTCGTCCACCGTCGCGAGGCCCTCCGGCTCCGGCGGCGGGGCGGTCGCCGGTCCGGGGCGAGCCCGTCGTCGGCGTCAGTACCTGAGGATCGTCACACGCCGCACCGTTCGGCACCGGTCCCTCCCCTCGTGCGGACCGGTGACGAACGGTGCGGGCGGAGTCGACCACGCCATGACGGCGCGGTTCGCGCGCCGGGCGTGCGGTCGCCCGCGTTACGCCCGGTTGATGCGCTTCTGCCTCCGGATCCTGCCAGCTACGGCCCGAACCGAGGAGGATCCGATGTCCGGTCAGCCACTTAACCGCAGGTCAGCCATATAAAGTGGTTTTTCCGGTCCGGATTGCAGGCGCGGGGGAAGTTAGGGGTGGAGGCCTTGAGTTCCGACTCGGGCGCACGCACAGCCTTCGCGGAACGACTCGCGCTGCTGTACAAGGAAGCCGGCAACCCTCCACTCAAGCGCGTGTCCGAGACGGTCGCCCGACTCCAGCGGGTCGACGAGCGGGGACGACCCGTAAGGGTGTCCACCCAGCGGATCAGCGACTGGCGACGGGCCAAGAACGTACCCGCCCAGTTCGCCGCCCTCGCCGCGGTGCTGCATGTCCTGATACCCGAGGCGCGGCGCGCCCGGCCCGCACCGGTGTCCACCGGGCTGTACGACCTCGGCCAGTGGCAGCGGCTGTGGGAACGGGCGGTGGCCGATCCGGTCGTCGGCGATGTCCCCGTCTCCTCGGTGACGGAGGAGGAAGGCGAGCGACCGGCGGCCGAGACTCAGGGTGTCCCCGGAGGGGTGTGCCCCTACCGCGGGCTCGCCTCGTACCGAGAGCAGGACGCCCGTTGGTTCTTCGGTCGGGAGCGGAGCACGGACGCCCTCGTCGCCCAGCTTCGCGCGACGGAACGGACGGGCGGCCTGGTCATGCTGGTCGGCGCCTCCGGGGCGGGCAAGTCCTCCCTGCTCAGCGCCGGTCTCGTGCCCGCCCTCCAGAACGGAGCGGCGGCCGACCGGAACAGCGGCGGCCGGGCTGCGCAGGCCGGCAACTCCGCGGAGGTCCTCCAGCTGGTGCCGGGCGCCGATCCGCTCGCCGAGCTGACCAGCCGTATCCCCGAGCTCGCCCCTTTCGCCGCCTCGGCCTCAACCACAGTCCCTGCCACTGCCGCTGACGCCGGGAAACCCGGCACCCCCGCTTTCGCGCGGGCCGTACGGGAGGCCGTCACCGCTTGGGCGCAACGAGACACGGCCCCCTCCTCCGAAGCGTCCCACGCGTCCGGCCCCTCCGGCCCCTCCGACCTCCCCGCACGCCCCGTCATCATCGTCGACCAGTTCGAGGAGGCCTTCACCCTCTGCCCCGACGAGGCGAACCGGCGCCTCTTCATCCAGCTCCTGCACGCCGCCTGCGCCCCCGCCGACACCGGCACGGCCCGCACACCGTTACCGCCCCCCGTCCTCGTCGTCCTCGGCGTCCGTGCCGACTTCTACGAGGAGTGCCTCAGCCACCCCGAGCTCTCCGACGCGCTCCAGCACCGGCACATGGTGCTGGGGCCGTTGTCCACTTCGGAGCTGCGCGAGGCGGTGACCGGCCCGGCCAGGGCCGTGGGGCTGGAACTCGAGCCCGGGCTGGCGGAGCTGATCATCCGTGAGGTGACCGTCGACGGTCCGCGCGGAGCGCACGCGGGCGCGCTTCCTCTTCTCTCGCACGCCCTGCTCGCCACCTGGCAACGCCGGAAGGCGGGGCGGCTGACGCTGGCCGGCTACCGCGCGGCGGGCGGCATCCAGGGCGCGGTGGCGGCGACCGCCGAGCGGGCCTGGTCCGGGCTCGACCCGGCGGCGCGTACGGCGGCCCGGCTGCTCCTGATGCGGCTGGTCCGGCTCGGCGAGGACACCCAGGCCACCCGGCGCCGGGGCACCCGTCGGCAGCTGGCGGAGGAGTCGGCCGACCCCGGCAAGACGGAGGAGTCGCTCGAGGCCCTGGTGCGCGCCCGGCTGGTGACCCTCGACGCGGAGACCGTCGAGATCACCCACGAGGCGCTGCTGCACGCCTGGCCCCGGCTGCGCGACTGGATCGACGAGGACCGCAGCGACCATCTGCTGCGTCAGCGGCTGGAGGAGGACGGCCGGGCCTGGGACAGCTCGAACCGCGACGCGGCGCTGCTCTACCGGGGTTCCCGGCTGGAGCAGGCCCACAGCTGGGCGAAGTCCGCCGGCGACACCTTCCTGACCCGCAGCGCGGTGGAGTTCCTGGCCGCGTCGGTCAGGCTGCGCAGGCGCATCGTGTGGATCAGCCGGGGCGCGGTGTCGGCGCTGGTGGTGCTGGCGATCCTCGCCGTCGGCGCGGCCGTGGTCGCCTGGCAGCAGCGCAACGACGCCGTGTTCGAGCAGGTGGTCGCGGAGGCCGACCGTGTCCAGTACACGGATCCGTCGCTGTCCGCGCAGCTCGACCTGGTGGCGCACGACCTACGGCCGGGCGACGCGGGCACCAACAACCGCCTGATCTCGATCGTGAACGCGCCGCTGGCCACGCCGCTCCTCGGCCACACCGGCGCCGTCTACCTCACCTCGTTCAGTCCGGACGGCAAGGTGCTGGCCACCGCCAGCTACGACCGGACCGTCCGGCTCTGGGACGTCAGCGACCGGTCCCGCCCCAAACCCCTGGGCAAGCCCCTCACCGGCCACAAGAGCTGGGTGAGCAGCGCGGTGTTCAGCCCGGACGGCCACACCCTCGCCAGCGCGGGCGACGACGGCACCGTCCGGCTGTGGGACGTCCGGGATCCCGCCCACCCGCGCCCGCTCGGGAAGCCCCTGACCGGCCACACCGGCACGATCTACCTGCTCGCCTTCAGCCCGGACGGGCGGATCCTGGCCTCCGCGGGCGAGGACCACACCGTACGGCTGTGGGACATGGGGGCCCCGTCCGCGCGAGCGAAGCCGAGCGTGGGGGAGGAACCGGGCCGGCCGACGGCGCTCGGCGCGCTGACCGGCCACACCGCCGCCGTGCGCTCCGTGGCGTTCAGCCCGGACGGCCGTACCCTCGCGGCCGGCGGCGACGACAACACGGTCCGGCTGTGGAACACGGCCGACCCGCGCCGGCCGCTGCGGATCGACAAGGTCCTGACGGGTCACACCGACACCGTGCACTCCCTGGACTTCAGCCCCGACGGGGACACCCTCGCCAGCGGCAGCGCGGACGACACGATCCGGCTGTGGAACGTGACCGACCCCGGCCGGGCGACCCAGCTCGGCCCACCGCTCACCGGGCACACCGGTCCCGTGTGGTCGGTGGCGTTCAACCCCGCGGGGACCATGCTGGCCGCAGGCAGCGCGGACAGCACGGCCACCCTGTGGAACGTGAGCGACCCGGCGTACCCCTCGCAGGTCGGCGAGCCGCTCGCGGGGGGCAGCGGCGAGATGTACGCCGTCGGCTTCAGCCCCGACGGCCGGACCCTCGCCACCGGCAACGGCGACAGCAAGGTCCGGCTCTGGTCGATCCCGACGTCGGACATGATCGGCCGCAGCGGCGCCTTCCGGCCGGACGGAAAGGTGCTGGCCACGGCCGCCCGCGACGGCAGGGTCCGGCTGTGGAACGTGGCGGACCCCGACCGGCCCGTGACGCTGGGCGCGCCCTTCATGCCCGACGACGGCAGCGAGCGCACGCTCGCGTTCTCGCCCGACGGCCGTACCCTCGCGGTGCTGACCGCCAACCGGGCGGTGTACCTGTGGGACGTCGCCGACCCGGCCCGGCCGGTCTCCGCCGGGCCGCCCGTCGAGCTGCGCACCCGGTTCCTGGGCCCCGACGCGCTGGCCTTCGCGCCGGACGGACGCACGCTGGCGACCGCCTACGACGACCGCACCATCCAGCTGTGGGACGTCGGCGACCCCGCCCACGCCACCGCGCTCGGCTCCCCGCTCACCGGCCACAAGGGGTTCGTCAACTCCCTCGTGTTCAGCCCGGACGGACGCACCCTCGCCAGTGGCAGCGCGGACCACACCGTACGGCTGTGGGACGTGACCGACCCCCGGCACACCACGCCCGTCGGCAAGCCGCTCACCGGGCACGTCGGCCCCGTCAACGCGCTCGTCTACAGCCCGGACGGCGACACCCTCGCCAGCGGCAGCGACGACGACACGGTACGGCTGTGGAACGTGACCGACCCGGCGCAGGCGTCCCGGCGGGGCTCGCCCCTCACCGGCCACACCGAGGCGGTGGTGTCGCTGACCTTCAGCCAGGACGGCGACACCCTCGCCAGCGGCGGCAACGACAACACGATCCGGCTGTGGAACGTGACCGACCCGGCCGGGGCCTCCCCGATCGGGCAGTCGATGAGCCCCAACGCCAAGACCGGCAACTTCCTGTCCTTCAGTCCCAACAGCCACATGCTCGGCGTCTCCAGCGGCGCCGACACCGTACGGCTGTGGAACCTGGACGTCGACGAGGCGATCACCCGTATCTGCGCGACCACGCGAGGCGTGCTGACGGCCGACAAGTGGCACGAATACCTGCCCCGGCTCTCCTACAAGCCCCCGTGCGAGGACTGACCGGGAGAGTGATCCCGATCACAACGGTGGGGCAGCTGAGAAGTCGGCTCCCGCCGACCCGGCAGCCTTGTTAGCCTTGGCCATAGCCCGGTCGCTGGTGCATCCCCCGTCGCCAGCGACCGGGCCTTTTCCTGCCGCTTTCCCGCCCTTCTCCTGCCCTTTCCCCACCCTTTTCCCGTGCGGCCCGTCCCGGTGAGCGGTCGGTGAACCCTCGGTGAGTTCCGGTGACCGGGAGTCGTAGGCTGGCGATGTGCCGATATCCAGCAAAGTGATCGCGGTCCGTGACGACGGGGGGCGCGGGCGCTCAGGGCGCCTCGATCTCCCGGAACTTTGCCTGGAAGTGCCCAAGTGAGCCGACGCATCGTCATAGTCACCGCCGTGCACGCCCCTTCGGCCCGGTATCTGCCCGAGGCCTACGAGTCGCTGCGCGCACAGGAGTTACCCGCCGGCTGGGACTGGCACTGGGTGATCCAGGAGGACGGCACGACGGACGAGGTCGCGCCCCACGTTCCCTCCGACACCCGGGTGACCTTCCGTCAGGGACGCCCGGGCGGGCCCGGAGTCGCCCGCACGATCGCGCTCGCGCACGCCGAGGGCGAGTACGTGAAGGTCCTGGACGCCGACGACCGGCTCGCGCCCGGCACCCTCGCCCGCGATCTGGCCGCCCTCGAACGCGATCCGGGCCTCGGCTGGGCGACCTCGAGCGCCCTCGACCTCCTGCCGGACGGGACCACGGTCGGCTTCCCCGGCGATCCCGCCGAGGGGCCGATCGAGCGCGGGGCCGTACTCGACCACTGGAAGGCGAACGACTTCCGCGCGCCGGTGCACCCCGCGAGTCTCTTCGTACGGCGGGACCTGCTGACCGCGCTGGGCGGCTGGATGGCCCTGCCGGCGTCCGAGGACACCGGCGTCCTGCTGGCGCTCAACTCGGTGAGCCGCGGCTGGTTCTCGGCGCGGACCGGGCTGCTCTACCGGAAGTGGGACGGTCAGGTGACGGGCCAGTCCGCGCATGTCGACCCCGCCGAACGGGAGGCGCGCATGACGGTGGTGGAGGCGCGGACCCGGGCGCTGGAGTCCTTCCGCTGGAGCTACCCGCCCCGGGGCACCCCTAGAGACTGATGGCCTGCGACGGGCAGCGCTCGGCCGCGTCCCGCACCTCCGGGTCGTCGCCCGTGTCCTCGCGTCCCGGCAGGACGGCTCCGAAGCCGTCCGCCGTGGTGAAGACGGAGGGCAGACGGAAGGCGCACTCGCCGGAGCCGTAACAGAGTTCGCGGTTCACGGAGACCGTCATACGACGTGTTTGCCCTCCGGCCCGGTCACTCAACCGGCCCGCCGGCCAGGGCCATCCAGTGCGCGACCCTGCGCAGCGTGGCCTCGTCCACCTGGTCGACCAGGGTCCGGACGGCCGTCACGTCGTCCGGCGCGAGGTCGTAGAGGCCGGCCTTGCTCAGGCCCGCCATGAGGACCTGGTGCCGGCGGTCCTCCATGCGTTCCGCGAGCCTGGCGTGGCCGGGCCGCGCGGCACCGTCGACCGGTGGCGGGGGCGCGGCCTCCGGCGTGGCCGCGGCGGGGGACGGGTCGAAGCGCTGCCACTCACCGTCCTTCGGCCCCCACAGGTCGACGGCGACCTCGTCGCCCCGAGCCCGTTTGACCTGCGTCATCTCGCCGATCGCGTACAGCACGGGCGTGCGGTCGGGGGATTCGGCGCCCGGCCGCCAGGACGCCGACGCCGGCTCGTAGAACATCGCCACCCAACGGGGTGCGCCCGTCGGCTGCGGGCTCCGGGCAGGACGGTTCGGACGGCCCGGTTCGATCTCCATGGCACTCGCCCCTTCCGTATCAACATCGGCGTCGGCGTCGGTATGGGTTCGGCACGCCAGGCCGACCATAACTGACGGACCGTCAGCTATCCAGACGACCGGGATGGGTGAAGAGGCCGAAGGAGTACCAGCGCAGGCGAACCGCAGGCCGGGGTGCTCCTTGAGCCCGAGTGACCCCGAGTGACCCCGAGCGAAAGGGGCCCGGAGGTCTAGATGCCGCCGACGCTCTCGCGGGTGAGCGCCACTTCCCGGTCCTCGTTGCACCGCGGAAGGCCGGTGATGTCCGCGTCCGGGTGCCTCTGGTGGGCCTGGAGAGCGGCGCTGACCAGCGTCATGAGCAGGTCGATGTCCGTCTCGCACTCCAGATGGACGGTCACCCAGGGCGAGCCGGGCAGCAGCCGGATCGCGGTGGAGTGCCTCAGGTCCCGCTCGAACCGGCGGATCGCCTTGCCGGTGAGATGCAGGTCGACACTCCGGTCGGAGTGGAAGTGCGCGATCTCGACCCCGCCCGAGCGCAACGCCCGACCGGTGCCGCAGCTGGGCCGGACCTCCGCGAGGTCCGGCCAGGTCGCCAGTCGTGTCAAGGCACGCGAGGCCGCCGTCATGGCCCCCATCATGAGGCGCTCACCGCCCGGCCACCAGAGGTTGAGGGAGCCGTAACCGGGCTGTAGCACCGCGAGTTCCCCGGGTCAGGGCGCGCCCGGGCCCCCCAGGGACACCCGCCCCGAACCGGAGGAGAGGCCGCGCAGCAGCGTGCCGAGCAGTTCACGCAGGACCCGGTTCTCCTCGACCGCCTTCCGTGCCCTGCCGTGCAGCGGTTCCGCCACCCGGTCGAACCGTCGGCGGGTGTCCTCGTCCGGCCATGCCACGTCGAGTTTCGAGAAGGCACGGGCCGTGATCTCACGTGCGTGTCGGCCCTGCGCGGCTCCGGACAGTTCCTCGCCACGGGAGCGGAGTTCGTGCAGCAGCCACCAGAGGTCCGTGGGGGCCTGCGGATGGATCGCAACGACGCCGCGGCCGGGGGCCGTCGGCCGCAGCGTGACCGCGGCGTGTCCGCCGCCGGGCCGGGTGGCGATCAGAATCGTTCCCGAGTCGCAGACGGTACGGGGTTCGGCGGGCCCCTCCTGGCCGGTGGCCGCGATGTACGGCAGGCGCGCGTCCAGGATGTCGCCCGGAGCGACTCGGGTGACGCGTGGACCGTCGTCCTCCCCGGCGGCCTTCGGCGCCGCTCTGCCGGTCGCCGCGCGGGTCACCGCACCGAACGGGCGGAGCGGCCACCAGGCGCGATGCCGGGCCAGAGCGGCGTGCTGGGCGTCGGCCAGCTGCACCGCGTCGGCGGCGATCCGCAGGTTCAGCTCCATCCTGGCCTCGATCAGGCCGACGACGTCGTCGAGCCTGTCGATCCGGGCGGGTGGCGGCAGCAGTACCGGCATCCTCCGCAACGCGTCGAGACTCAGTGTCGGCTCCACGTGCGCGTCCACGTGTTGCCCGATCCAGGCCTGGGCCCTGGGCGTCCGGAACCAGATGCGCAACCACCGGGTGACGTGCGAGTCCTCGGACCGGATGATGCCCACACCCCGAGTCGCGATCCAACCGGCGTGTTCCTCCGTGACCAGCGCGGCGTCACCGGCGCGGCGCACGAGTACGACGACCAGGTCGCCCGCGCGCAGCGCCGCCCGGGTGTCCTTCGGCTCGGCGGCGCCGGTACGCCCGGGCTGATCGGTGCGCACGCGACCGTCGCGGATGTCGCCGATGCGGACCACACCCTGGTGATCGGGCAGGTCACGATCGCTGATGCCGTAGGTGATGCGCATGTCCTCGGCGGCTTCGGCGACCGTCGTCGACGTCCAGACGTCATCGAGGTCCGAGCCGGTGATGCCGGAACCGACGTGGTCGTGCATCACAGCTCGTCCAAGGCGCGTCGCAGCTCGCTCTCCAGAGCCTGTGCCTCTTCGAACTTGGTGTAGAGCTCCCATGTGAGTTCGTCGACCCGCTGGTCGACCGACGTGTCCTCGTCGAGGTCCTCCGAGGTGTATACGGCCGGCAGCAGGCTGAACTCGGCGTCGGCGATGTCCTGCGACGAGCGGGAAGCGCACCAGTTCGGTGCGTCCTCGTAGCGGACCGCGCCCTCACCGGAGGACGGTTCGGTGGCTCGCCACGCGGCGAGCGTCCGCAGGATGCGCCCGGTGCCGTCGGCCGCCAGGCGCCGCTGCTTCTGCCGCTTGCCCGGCGCGAGTTCGTACGCCCGCCGGGCGTCGACGAAGAGGACCTGGCGACGCCGGTCGGCCTCCCCCCAGCCCCGGTGTGGGCTCTTGTCCCGGTTCAGCAGCCACAGGCAGCAGGAGATACGGGTGTGCGGGAACAGGCCGGGCGGCAATGCCACCACGCATTCGACGAGATCGTCCTGGACGAGTTGCCGCCGGAGCTGCTTCTCGACCAGCCGCCGCGCGCTGGCGGCGGCGCCGTCGGCCATCACGAACGACGCGCGGCCCTGCGGGGCGAGGGCGTGCGCGAAGTGCAGGATCCAGGCGAAGTTGGCGCTGTCCCTCGGCGGCCGGAGCGGCTCGGGCCACCGTGGGTCGTCCCCGCGCGGAGCCGACCCGTCGTACCAGGGGGTCATGTTGAACGGCGGGTTGGCCAGCACGATGTCGTAGGCGCCTCCCGGCGGCTCCCCGAGGCTGTCCACGGGCGTGCCGAGGTCGGCGCGGATGCCCCGCGCGGCGAGGTTCAACTGCGCTATCTGCAACGTGCCCGCGTGGATGTCACGCCCTGTCAGCTCCAGCTTCGGCCGCAGCCCGGTCCGTTCCCGCACCTGCCGGTCGGCCTCGGCCAGCAGTCCGGCCGAGCCGCACACCGGATCGAGCACGCGGTGCCCGGACTGCGGAGCCGCCGACGCCACCAGCAACCGGACGAGGTCGCGGGGGGTGAAGTAGTGGCCGCCCTTGGCCTGCACGGCGGACAGATCTTCCAGACACCGCTCCAGCAGATCTCCCACCCGGTCGACCTGATCGATCGCAACGACCAGCTTCCTGAGGATCCCGTCGACCGCCGGCAGGAGGGCCGGCACGAAATCGCGGCGCGCGTCGGCGTCCTCCCGTGCGAGCTCCTCAGGCAGCCACTCGCTCAGACACCACCGCACATGCGGGCCCAGGTGCCGGTCCTTACCGGTCTGCGCGACGAGCCAGGACCAGGACGGCTTCTCGGACCTCCCCCACACATCGGAAGGCTGCTCCCGTGCCGTGTTGCGCAGGTAGATCAACCCGATGACGACCCGCGAGGCGTCCTGAGCACTGAGCCGACCCGCCAGGCTGCGGGTCAACCGCCGCACCGTGAGGAGTGCCCTGTCCTCCCCGATCGTCGCCGTACCCCTCGTGGTCTCCGTACCTGCGTCCGGCCCCGTCGCCGCCATCGGCTTCCCCCCGTGTCGTCGTGTCCGCTGTTCCATGGTCACATCAGGCCCACATCGGACACGACCATGAGGGCCAGGGTCAGGGTGGCCGCGAAGGTCGCGGCTCCCGCCTGGACCGCCCCCGGCATGGCCGCCCCGCCGACTCGCTTGACGATCCCGCCCAGCAGTGCCGCGATCACCGCGAGCTGAACGGCCACGATCACGAGCCACCACTTCTGATCCATTCCGACTCCCATCCGGTACGTCACATGAGGCCAACGGATCTGTCTCCAGCTCCTGTTCGCCCCGGCTCGCATTGCCGAGCCAGTTGAACCGTAGAGGCCGGAGCGCAACGGCAGCTTGGAGCACACCGTTTGGGTTTTCCTTAGACGCGCGCGCGGGTTCGAGAGCGGAATCGCGAGAGCACACCGTTTGTGATCTGCCATCGACACCGGCCAGGTGGAGCGGTCGGGAGAGGGAGCCGATCACTCACCCCCGCCCCCTGCTCCCTCAGTTGTTCCACGACTCGTCGTAAGGATCCCGTGGGGTCGGGGTCGGTGTGGCGGTGGTGACCTTGATGAAGGGGATCGGGCCGTTGTTGACCGGGTCGTGGGTGGTGCGAGAGGTGTAGGTACCGGTGATGGTCAGCCAGGTGTCCGGCTGGAGGACCGGGGGGATGTCGCCGGTCAGCCCGACCTTGACCGGCTGGGCGTCGGCGGCGCAGCAGTTGAGGGCCATGCGGACCAGGTAGGGCGTGCCCTCGTGGTCGAGGGCCACGAAGCCGGTGAGGCGGACCTCGCGGCCGGTGAGGGTGCGGCCGTGGTCGTACACGGCTCGGCCCGCGTAGTCGACGACGCTCAGCGGCAGCGGGTCCGTGGCGGGGAGGGACGGGTAGGCAAGGGGCTCCTGGAGGGCCGTGCCCGTGCGGGTCGCGCTGTACGAGCCCAGGGCCGGCGGGGCGACCAGGATCAGTGCCAGGAGGGGGAGGATCAGGAGCCAGGAGACCCGGGGTTCGGGGTGACTGTGTTCGGGGTGGGCGGGTCCGGGGTGGGCGTGTTCGGGGTGGGCGTGTTCGGGGTGGGCGTGTTCGGGGTGGGGGGCCGCGCCTGCCTTCCGCTGCTCCTGCTCGCGCTTCGCTTTCGTCCTGCGGTGCTCGTACCACGCCGTCGCCAGCGCCGTGACGATCAGGATCGCGCCGGATGCCAGGAGCAGCGGGCGCAGGCCCGCCTTGACGTAGCGGAGGTAGAGGTCGGTGGTGCCGGCGTGCAGCAGGGCCGCGCCGAGGAGGAAGAGGACGGCCGCCTGGGACTGTCGGTTCACAGCAGGACCCATCCCGTCAGGACCGCCGACGCGATGGCCAGCGCGAAGGTCGCCGGGGCGAAGCGCAGCGCGAAGCCCCGGCCGAAGGTGCCCGCCTGCATCGCGAACAGCTTGAGGTCGATCATCGGGCCGACCACCAGGAAGGCGAGCCGGGCCGTGAGGGAGAACTGGGTCAGGGACGCGGCGACGAACGCGTCCGCCTCGGAGCAGATGGAGAGGACCACCGCGAGGACGGCCAGCGTCAGGACGGCGACCGCCGGGTTCTCCGCGGCCGTGCGCAGCCAGCTCTCCGGGGCGACGGCCTTCAGGGTCGCCGCAGCCATCGCGCCCAGGACCAGGAAGCCGCCCGCGTGCATCACGTCGTGCCGGACCGAGTCCCAGAACGCGGCCCCCTTGGTCTCCCCCTCGTGCGGCGCGTGGGCCGGCAGACGCAGCCAGTCCGTGCGGCCCAGCCGTTGCCACAGCCAGCCCATCGCGCAGGCCACGAGCAGACTGGCGACGAAACGGGCCAGCACCATCTCGGGGTTGCGGGGGAAGGCCACGGCCGTCGCCGTCAGCACGATCGGGTTGATCGCCGGGGCGGAGAGCAGGAAGGCGAGGGCCGCGGCCGGGGTCACGCCCCGGCGGACCAGGGCGCCGGCCACCGGGACCGACGCGCACTCGCAGCCCGGCAGCAGCGCGCCCGCGACCCCGGCGACCGGGACGGCGAGCCCGGGGCGGGACGGCAGGGCGCGGGCGAAGAAGGAGGGCGGTACGTAGACCGCGATCGCCGCCGACAGCAGCACCCCCAGCACCAGGAACGGGAGGGCCTGCACCACCACCGCCACGAAGACCGTCGTCCAGCTCTGCATCACCGGGGCGGACAGCGCGCGGCGGATGGGGCTCTGCATGAGCACCATCAGGAGCAGCAGCATGGTCAGGACCAGGGGCGAGGTGAGACGCCTGGGCTCGTCGGGCGGCGCGGACGGTGCGGGTGGCGAGGGCGGTGCGGGCGGTGCCTGCGGTCCGTCCCGGCGGGCGCCCTCCTCGTGCGGGGCCGCTCTGGTGATGGCCACGGGTCGCGCACCTCCGGCTTCCGTGTTCTCCCTGATGCCTGTTTCTCGCATTCCCTCCCCTTTCATACGGGAGTTCCGTACGGGGTGTTCACTTCATCCGTGGAACCTCCCGCCCCGGTGAGGCAGTCTTCTCCCTCGTGGGGAGCGTTCCGAATCAGGGTCAGCCGCCGGGCACCGCCGGCGCGCACATGGTGGTGTGCGGTGACGACGGTCTGGCGCACCGCCTCGCCGCCGAGCTGCGGGGGGTGTACGAGGAGCAGGTCACGCTCGTCGTGCCGCCCGCCGAACGGACGGCACGGCCGCCGGTCGTGGGGCGGGCCCGCGCCGTGTCGGCGGCGCTGCTCGACCGGGTGGTGAGCGCGGCCGTCAACCGGGCGGCGGGCAACGGCACGCCCACCGCCCCGAGCGAACCCGCGAGCGGTCAGCGGACGTTGGAGGCCGTGGAGGCCACCGAGGCCGTGCTCGCCGAGGCGGGTGTGGAGCGGGCCGCCGCGCTGGCGCTCGTGTACGACGACGACGAGACCAACATCCGTGCCGCCCTCACCGCCCGCCGGCTCAACCCCCGGCTGCGGCTCGTCCTGCGGCTCTACAACCGGCGGTTGGGCCAGCACATCGAGGAACTCCTCGACCAGGCGGCCGCGTTGGCCACCGGAGGCGCACCGGGGGACGGGGCGGCGAGCGACGCCTCGACCACCGTCCTGTCCGACGCGGACACCGCCGCACCCGCACTGGCCGCGACCGCCGTCGTCGGCACCAGCAAGGTCGTCCAGACGGACGGACTGCTGCTGCGGGCCGTGGAACGGCTGCCGGCCGAGCCCGGGGGGCCCGACCTGCCGGGCCTGCCCACGCTCGCACTGCTCTCCGCGAACGCCAACGACCCGGCCTTCGCGGACGGTTCCGAGGCCAGCGGTGAGCAGGGCCCGCTGCTGCTGCCCGACGCGGCGGCGGTGCGGGACGCGGCCGGGCGGCGCGGGTCGGTGGTGCTGGAGCAGGTGTCGTACTCCGCCGGGTCCGCGCTGCCGGCCGGGCGGGGGGTGGGGATGGTGCCGTCGTTCGCCTCCCTCTTCTCGCGGCGACTGCGGTTCTCGTTGGCCGGGCTGGTGGCGTGCGTGTTCGCGCTGGCGGTGGCGTTGTGGCTGGCGACCGGCATCCATCCGCTGGGGGCCCTGTACCTGACGCTGCTGGACCTGTTCTCCATCAACGACCCGGCCATCGGCTCGAGCACCGACCGCCAGATCCTCCAACTCCTCTCCGGGCTGGTGGGGTTGCTGTTGCTACCGGTGCTGCTGGCGGCGGTACTGGAGGCGCTCGGGACGTTCCGCGGGGCGGGGGCGTTGCGCCGGCCTCCTCGGGGGCTCGGCGGGCACGTCGTACTGCTCGGGCTGGGCAAGATCGGCACCCGGGTACTGATCCGCCTGCGCGAGCTGAACATCCCCGTGGTCTGCGTCGAGGCGGGACCCGAGGCACGCGGCCTGGCGGTGGCCCGACGGCTACGGGTACCGGTCGTCCTGGGCGACGTCACCCAGGAGGGCGTGCTGGAAGCCGCGAAGATCCACCGCGCGCACGCACTACTGGCGGTGACCAGCTCCGACACCACCAACCTCGAAGCGGCCCTCTACGCACGCTCGCTGCGCCCCGACCTACGGGTGGTACTCCGCCTGTACGACGACGACTTCGCCACCGCCGTGTACCGCACCCTGCGAGCCGCCCATCCCCAGGCCCTGACCCGGAGCCGAAGCGTGTCGCACCTGTCGGCGCCGTCGTTCGCCGGGGCGATGATGGGGCGGCAGATCCTGGGGGCGATCCCGGTGGAGCGGCGGGTGTTGCTGTTCGCCGCGCTGCAAGTCGGGGGGCATGCGCAGTTGGAGGGCAAGACGGTCGGGGAGGCGTTTCGGGCGGGGTACTGGCGGGTGTTGGCGCTGGACACGGGGCGGGAGCGGCAGGGCGGGTCGGGGCTGGTGTGGGATCTGCCGGACACGTATGTCCTGCGGGGCTCGGACCGGGTGGTGCTGGCCGCCACCCGGCGGGGGCTGGCGGAGCTGCTGCGGCGCAGGCGGCGAGGAGGGCCGGGGGCGTAGGCCCCCCGGGCGGGATGGGTGGATGGGTGGATCGGTGGATGGGGGGATGGGGGGATGGGGGGCGAGGATGTCTCGCCCCCCACCTCCTACCGAAGGTGTCGTTCCGCGAACTCCAGTTCCAGTCGGACCTGCTTGATCCGCTCGTCCACCACCAGCGAGCCGTGTCCCGCGTCGTAGCGGTACACCTCGTGCACCGCTCCCCTCTCCTCCAGGCGCCTGACGTAGTTGTCGATCTGGCGGATGGGGCAGCGGGGGTCGTTCACCCCGGCCGAGATGTAGACGGGGGCCCGCACCTTGTCGACGTACGTCAGCGGGGACGAGGCCTCGAAGCGCTCCGGGACCTCCTCCGGGGTGCCGCCGAGCAGCGTGCGGTCCATCGCCTTCAGGGCCTCCATCTCGTCGTGGTAGGCCGTGACGTAGTCGGCGACGGGGACGGCCGCGATGCCCACGGTCCACGCGTCGGGCTGGGCGCCGAGGCCCAGGAGGGTGAGGTAGCCGCCCCAGGAGCCGCCGGTGAGGATCAGCCGTGCGGGGTCGGCGAGGCCCGAGCTCACCGCCCATTCCCGGACCGCCTCGATGTCCTCGAGCTCGATCAGGCCCACCCGGTGCTTCAGGGCGTCCGTCCAGGCGCGGCCGTAGCCGGTGGAGCCGCGGTAGTTGACGCGGACGACCGCGTAGCCGTGGTCCACCCAGGCCGCCGGGGCCGCCGCGAAGGCGTCGCTGTCGTGCCAGGTCGGGCCGCCGTGGATGTCGAAGACGGTGGGCAGCGGGCCGGTGGCGCCGGCGGGCCGCTGGACCAGTGCGTGGATGCGGCCGCCGGGGCCCTCCACCCACACGTCCTCCACCGGGACCGAGCCGGGGGACTTCATGCCGGGCGGGTCCAGGACCACTTCGCCGGTCGTCGAGCGGACCGCCGGCGGCCGGGCCGCGGACGACCACAGGTACTCCACGCTGCCGTCCGGACGGGCCGTGGCCCCGGAGACCGTGCCCGGCGGGGTGGTGATCCGCTCCAGCGCGGCGCTCGCTAGGTCGTAGCGGAACAGTTCGCTGCGGGCCTCGAAGCTGTGCACGATGAGCAGGCCCGAGCCGTCCGGGTACCACTCGGCGCTGACGTCGCCCGGCAGGTCCAGGTCCAGGTCCGTCTCCGTGCCCGTCGCCACGTCCCAGACCAGGGGCTCCCAGCGGCCGCGGCGCTGGTGGCCGATCAGCAGCCGGGTGTCGCCGTCGACCGGGGCGAAGCCCAGCACCTCCAGGCCCAGCTCCTCGACGCCGCCCTTGGTGTCGTCCAGCTCGGCGACCTTCGAGCCGTCGGGGCGCAGGACCCGCAGCGCGGAGTGCATCGCGTCGCCGTGCTCGGTGTGCTCGACGGCGATGAGGGAGCCGTCGTGGGAGAGGTCGCCCACGCCCGCCGACTCCCGGTGGCGGTACAGCTCGAAGGGGGGCTCGCCGACCCGCGCCACGTGGATCGTCGTGCCCTCCTCGTCCGTGGAGCGGCCGACCACCGCGGTACGGCCGTCGCGGCCGAGGGCCAGGCCCGCCGGGTAGGAGGCGTCCAGGCCCGGGGTGGCGGGCTCGTCGGCTCCGCCGCCGAAGGGCTGACGGCGCCAGACGCCGAACTCGTCGCCGTCCTTGTCGTCGAACCACCAGATCCACGCGCCGTCCGGGGTGAGCACGCCGTCCGTCGTGCCGTTGGCCCGGTCGGTCACCTGGCGCTGGTGGCCCGTGGCCCGGTCCCAGGCGTACAGCTCGTACGTCCCCGTCGCATTGGAAACGAACAGGGCGCGGTCCGGCGCGTCCTCCGCCCAGTCGGGCAGCGACACCCGGGGCGCCCGGAAGCGCTTCTCCCAGTCCGGCATCTCCTCGTACTGCTCGGGTGCGGCGGACCCGTTGCTCTCAGTCATGACCCCATATTGCCCGCCCGCGACGACGTTGGGACGCCAAGGTCCCCAGGCTGTGGATAACTTCCCACCGACTTCGCACCTCCCTCCCACCAATGAGCCCCACCCGAGCCCACCCGAGCCTCACCCCGCGGGTGGGCGCCCCGCGCCCGCCCCGTACCGTGGAGGGCGTGTACCGGTTCCTGCTGACGCCCCGCTGGTGGGGGATCAACGTCTTCGTGCTGCTGGCCATCCCCTTCTGCGTGTTCATGGGGTCCTGGCAGCTGAGCCGGTTCGAGGCGCGGGTGGACGACCACCGCAGCGCGAAGGAACTGGCCGAGTCCGCCCGTACCGAGGCCGCGCGACCGCTGGCCGAGCTGCTGCCCGTGGACAAGGCGACCTCCGGCCGGCGCACCACCGCCACCGGGCACTACGGCAAGCAGTTGCTGGTGCCCGACCGGCAGCTGGACGGCAGGGACGGGTACTACGTGCTGACCCTGCTGCGCACGGACGGCGGCAAGGCGCTGCCCGTGGTGCGCGGCTGGCTGCCCGGCAGCGCCGACTCCGCGAAGGCCCCGAAGCCACCGGCCGGCCAGGTCACCGTCACCGGCACGCTCCAGGCCTCGGAGACACCGGGCGACAACGGGGTGAGCGCACAGGGCGGTCTGCCGGCCGGGCAGACCTCGGCGATCAGCGCCGCGTCGCTGGTCAACCTGGTGCCGTACGACCTCTACGACGCCTGGGTCACGCTCGACACCGCCGACTCGGGGATGACGGCGGTGCCCGCGACCGCGGCGGCCGACACGGGGCTCGATCTGAAGGCGTTCCAGAACCTGGGCTACACCGGCGAGTGGTTCGTCTTCGCCGGGTTCGTGGTGTTCATGTGGTTCCGGCTACTGCGCCGCGAGGTGGAGTTCGCGCGGGACGCGGAGCTCGGCATCCTCCCGGAGGAGCCCGGGGAATCCGAGGGCCCCGGGGAATCCGAGGGGCCCGGGGAGTCCGAGGAGCCCGGCGCCGGATCGACCGATCGCCACGATCGGGTTCAGGAAGACGCCAGCACGCCCGTCCGGTAGATCGTCCCCGCGCACGCGCCGGACACCGTGGCCACGCTCGTCGGAGAGCCGCTCTCGGCCGTGTAGGACACGTTCACACTGCCTTCGACCGTGCCGTCCTCGGTGTACATCTGGGCCGAGGTGCCGGAGGTGGTCTCGCCGGTCGTGCTCGACTGCTCGGTCGGGGTCGGGGAGGGGGACGCCGAGCCGCCGCTGTCGCCGCCGCTGCTGCCGCCCGTGGTGGGGCAGGTCTCGGAGGGCACCCAGGCGAACTTGACCTCGTAGGCCGAGCCGGGGGCGAGCGCGTGCTGGGTGACGTAGAGGGAGGGGTCGGGCAGGCCGGCCGCCGCGTCGCCGGAGGCGTGTTCCACGACGGTGATCTTCGAGGCGTCGGCGGCGCCCTGGGCGCCGAACGTCACGTCGACGGCGCCGCTCACGGTGCAGGTGGCGCTGGAGGCGTTCTGGACGAGGAAGGTGCCGTAGACGGTGCCGGCCGAGTCGGGGACGTCGACGCCGGGAGTACCGGCCTCGAGCTGGTCCGCCGCGCAGGCGGGCGCGCTCGCCGCGGACTCGGAGGTGGGTCCGGTACCGCTGGAGGCGGTGCCGCCCGCGGACTCCTTGCCCTGGCCGGAGTCGGTGGCGCCACCCTTGCCCTGCTCACCGGTCTTGCCGGAAGAACCGCCGACCTTGCCCGAGGAGCCGCCGTCGGGGTTCTTGCCCTGATCCGTGCCCCCCTGCGCCTGTGAGGCCTGGCCGGCGATGGAAGGGTTGGCGTCGGAGCCGCCGGCGTTCGAGACGTGCAGCACGGCGGGGACGGCGGTGCCGAGGAAGAGGGCCGCGGCCGCCATGCCGACGGCCGCCTGCCGCTTGCGGGCCCGCCGGACGGGAACGGCCCGCCGCAGGTGGTCCAGCGAGCCGTCGCGCGGCTCCATCTCCTGGACGGCGTCGTGCAGCATCCGGCGCAGTGCCAGCTCGTCCGAGTCGAGCCCGTCGGGGCTCTGGTCGTCGAGGTGGTGGTTCACGGTTGAGTTCCCAGCGTGCGATTGCTTCGGCTCTTGTGTACGCGACGAGGACGTCGGCTCGTGCCACGCGAACGGCTCGTGGCGCTCGTGACTGTCGTGACCGCCGTGCGAGCCCTGCCCTTCGGCTTCTCCGCTCACGCCGGCGCCTCCATGGCTATGCGCAGGGCGGCGATGCCGCGCGAGCCGTAGGCCTTGACCGAGCCGAGGGAGATGCCGAGGGTCGCGGCGACCTGGGCCTCGGTCATGTCGGCGAAGTAGCGCAGCACGAGGACCTCGCGCTGCCGGCGCTGAAGGCCCTTCATCGCCTTGATGAGCGAGTCGCGCTCCAGCTGGTCATAGGCGCCCTCCTCCGCACTGGCCATGTCCGGCATCGGCTTGGAGAGCAGCTTCAGGCCGAGGATGCGGCGGCGCAGGGCGGAGCGGGAGAGGTTGACGACCGTCTGACGCAGGTAGGCCAGGGTCTTCTCCGGGTCGCGGACGCGTTTGCGCGCGGAGTGGACGCGGATGAAGGCCTCCTGGACGACGTCCTCGCAGGAGGCGGTGTCGTCGAGAAGGAGGGCGGCGAGACCGAGCAGCGAGCGGTAGTGGGCCCGGTAGGTCTCGGTGAGGTGGTCGACGGTGGTGCCGGCCGCCTCGGCGTTCTCGGCGGCGACGGTCACTTCAGCGGCTTCGGCGGCTTCGGCGCCGTCACGCTGGCTGGGGACGCGGGCGGGCCGCGCTGCGGGCATGGGCGCGATCACCGGCATGCCGCCGGGCGTGCCGGGCATACGGGGTCGGAGGACGGCTCGCGGCGGCCGAAAGGCCGCGCCGCGGGGCGCCACTGGGAGTTCGAGTACCTCTGCCACGCCAGTTGGACACACTTCCCCCCGTGGGGGTTGTACGCGTCCGGCGTCACTTTTGCGTCGACCAAGGCCCCGCGCACCCGTCTCATGTGTCCCGCTCTTCCCCTATATGCCATATGAACGGGCGTCCCCACGCCCAGATCACCGCGTCCCCGAACGCTGTGATCGTTCACACGTCTGCGCACACCCCGGAGGGTGACAGCAAAGACGCTCCCCGCCCTGCGCACGGTTGCGGAGAGCGGGGAGGAAAATCTTCGGATGCCAAAGGTGTCCGATACAAGTGGTTCGGACCAACGACCGGCTCACATTGCACTGGAGATCCTACAAACCCACCAAGCCCTGGCCAGCGCTTTTACTTCCGGTAGCACCTCACCGCACGCCGGTTCGGCCACCTCACGACAGCTCGGCCGCCACCAGCTCCGCGATCTGCGCGGTGTTCAGCGCGGCCCCCTTGCGCAGATTGTCCCCGCACACGAACAGCTCGAGCGCCGTCGGGTCGTCGAGGGCCCGCCGCACCCGGCCCACCCAGGTCGGGTCGGTGCCGACCACGTCGGCGGGCGTGGGGAACTCCCCCGCCGCCGGGTTGTCGAAGAGGACGACACCGGGCGCCGTCGCGATGATCTCGCGGGCGCCCTCCACGGTGACCTTGTCCTGGAACCGGGCGTGCACGGTGAGGGAGTGCGTGGTGACCACCGGGACGCGCACACAGGTCACGGCCACCGGCAGCTTCGGCAGCCCGAGGATCTTGCGGGACTCGTCCCGCACCTTCATCTCCTCCGACGACCAGCCGTCCGCGCGCAGCGACCCGGCCCACGGGACGACGTTCAGCGCCACCGGCTCCGGGAACGGCCCGGTGTCGTCGCCGACGGCCCGCCGCAGGTCACCGGGGCCGGTCCCCAGCTCGGTGCCGGCGACCAGCGCGATCTGCCGCCGCAGCGTCTCCACCCCGGCCCGCCCGGCCCCGCTCACCGCCTGGTACGACGACACCACCAGCTCGCGCAGCCCGTACTCGGCGTGCAGCGCGCCCAGGGCGACGATCATCGACAGCGTCGTGCAGTTGGGGTTGGCGACGATCCCGCGCGGCCGGGTGCGCAGCGCGTGCGCGTTGACCTCGGGGACGACCAGCGGCACCTCCGGGTCCATCCGGAAGGCGCCGGAGTTGTCGACGACGACCACGCCCTTGGCGGCGGCGACCGGCGCCCAGTGCGCCGCGACCTCGTCGGGCACGTCGAACATGGCGACGTCGACCCCGTCGAAGGCCTCCTCCGACAGAGCCACCACCTCGACCTCCTCGCCGCGCACGGCCAGCTTGCGGCCGGCCGAGCGCGGGGAGGCGATCAGGCGGATCTCGCCCCAGATATCGGCCCGCTGGGACAGGATCCCGAGCATGACCGTGCCGACGGCCCCGGTCGCTCCCACGACCGCGAGGGTCGGCCGCACCTTGTCGGCCATCAGCGGCCGGTGCCCCCGTAGACGACGGCCTCGTCGCTGTCGGAGTCGAGCCCGAAGGCGGTGTGCACGGCGCGCACGGCCTCGTTGACGTCGTCGGCGCGCGTCACGACCGAGATGCGGATCTCGGAGGTCGAGATCAGCTCGATGTTCACGCCCGCGTCGGCCAGGGCCTTGAAGAAGTCCGCCGTGACGCCCGGGTTGGTCTTCATCCCGGCGCCGACCAGCGAGATCTTGCCGATCTGGTCGTCGTAGCGCAGCGAGTCGAAGCCGATGCCGGCCTTGTTCTTCTCCAGGGCGTCGATGGCCTTGCGGCCCTCGGCCTTGGGAAGCGTGAAGGAGATGTCCGTCAGGCCGGTCGAGGCCGCCGACACGTTCTGCACGATCATGTCGATGTTGATCTCGGCGTCGGAGATCGTACGGAAGATCGCGGCCGCCTCGCCCGGCTTGTCCGGCACACCGACGACCGTGACCTTGGCCTCGGAGGTGTCGTGCGCGACACCGGAGATGATGGCCTGCTCCACCGGCTTTTCCCCTTGCTGCTGTGTCTTCTGAACGAGTGGCTGACTGCTGACCCACGTGCCCTGGAGTCCACTGAAGGACGAACGGACGTGGATCGGGATGTTGTAGCGGCGGGCGTACTCCACACAGCGGTGGAGCAGCACCTTGGAACCGGAGGCCGCGAGCTCCAGCATGTCCTCGAAGGCGATCCAGTCGATCTTCTGTGCCTTCTTCACCACGCGCGGGTCGGCGGTGAACACGCCGTCCACGTCGGTGTAGATCTCGCAGACCTCGGCGTCGAGCGCGGCGGCGAGGGCGACGGCCGTGGTGTCGGACCCGCCACGCCCCAGCGTGGTGATGTCCTTCTTGTCCTGGCTGACACCCTGGAACCCGGCGACGATGGCGATGTTGCCCTCGTCCAGCGCGGTCCGGATGCGCCCCGGCGTGACGTCGATGATCCGGGCTTTGTTGTGAACCGAGTCGGTGATGACGCCTGCCTGGCTGCCGGTGAACGACTGGGCGCTGTGGCCCAGGTTCTTGATCGCCATCGCCAGCAGGGCCATGGAGATCCGCTCTCCGGCGGTCAGCAGCATGTCGAATTCCCGGCCGCTGGGCATCGGTGACACCTGCTCGGCGAGATCGATCAGCTCGTCCGTCGTGTCGCCCATCGCGGAAACGACGACGACCACCTGGTGGCCGTTCTTCTTCGCTTCCACGATCCGCTTGGCGACGCGCTTGATGCCCTCGGCATCGGCTACGGAGGAACCTCCGTACTTCTGCACGACAAGGCCCACGTGCGCTCCTCGCTCAGTTTGTCTGTTTCCGCACATACGCCCTCGTACTGCGGGTCGGCTCAGTCTAACGAGCGCCCGAAAACCACCTCCCGAGTACCGCATGGTGAGACTCGGCGAGACTCGCGGAAGAGGCCGGAAAGAGGTCCGGACGCCCGTCGTCGGGTCTTCCCTGCCCACTGACGCCGAAGTGATAGCTGTGAATTAAGTTTCAAGCACTATCGTGCGGCTGTGCACGTACTCCTGGTGGAAGACGACGAACCGGTCGCCGAGTCGCTGCGACGCGGACTGAAGCGCTACGGCTTCGAGGTCGACTGGGTCACCACGGGCGCCGCCGCGCTCGCCCACTCCGACCCCTACGACGTCGTCCTGCTGGACCTGGGCCTGCCCGACACCGACGGCCTCGACGTGTGCAGGGCCCTGCGCGAGCGCGGCGACGTCCCGATCATCGTGATCAGCGCCCGCAGCGACGAGACGGACCGGGTGGTCGGCCTGGAGCTGGGCGCCGACGACTACGTGTCCAAGCCGTTCGGGGTGCGGGAGGTCATCGCGCGAATACGAGCGGTGATGCGGCGCGTGCGGCCGCGTACGGCGGAGGAGGGCACGGCCGGCGGCGCGGACCGCTACGGCTCCCGGCTGACCGTCGACCGCAAGGCGGCCCGCGTCCACGTGGACGGCGAGGAGATCGCGCTCGCGCCGAAGGAGTACGACCTGCTGTCCTTCCTCACCGAGGAGCCGGGCGCGCTGATGTCGCGCGAGCAGATCATGGAAGCGGTCTGGGACGCGAACTGGTTCGGGCCGACGAAGACGCTGGACGTGCACGTGGCGGCGCTGCGGCGGAAGTTCGCCGGGGTCATCGCCATCGAGGCGGTGCGAGGGGTGGGCTTCCGGCTGGAGATCGTCGGCGGGACCGCTCCCGGCCCGACCGGCCCGGCGTCATGATCAAGCAACTCATCCGCAGCTATGTGCTGCTGGTCGCCGTCGCCATCCTGCTGTTCACCGTGCCGGTGGCCTTCACCCTCACCGCCCAGTTGCGCGGCGACACCGAGGTGTCCATCGAACGCGAGGCGACCACCATGGCGCTGCTGCTGGGCAACGGCGACACCGCCTCCTGCCAGGCGCTGGAGGAGATGGCCAGGGCGTACGCCGAGGAGACCGAGGACGAGGTGCAGGCCACCACCACCGCCCGGTGCGCGCCGGCGCTGCCCCGCCCCGAGCGGGACGCGGCGCTGGCCAGGGCGCTGGAGCAGGGCCGGCCGACCACCGACTGGGGGTCGGACTTCATCTGGGGCCGCGACCTGGTGATCACCGTCCCCGCGAAGGACGACGGCCAGGTCGTCGGCGCCGTAAGGATCGTCTACTCGACCTCGGGACTCACCCACAGGTTGTGGACGATCTGGGGGTTCCGGGCGGGCCTCGCCGTGGCGGTGCTCGGCGTGGCCGCGCTGATCGGCGCGGTCGTCGCCCGCCGCATCACCCGCCCCCTGCGCCAGCTGAACGACATGGCGAGCAAGTTCAGCGACGGCGACCTGACCGCCCGCTCCCCCGTGACGGGCCCCCAGGAGACCCAGACCCTGGCCCGCACCCTCAACCAGGCCGGCGAACGCCTCGACACGCTGATCGCCTCGCAGCGCATCTTCGTGGCGGACGCCTCGCACCAGCTGAGGACCCCGCTGACGGCGCTCCGCCTCTCCCTGGACAACATCGCGGACGGTGTCGACGACGAGTTCGTGCGGGAGGACGTGGAGCAGGCCACCGCCGAGGTGGTGCGGATGAGCCGGCTGGTCAACGGCCTGCTGGTGCTGGCCCGGGCCGAGGCCAAGGTGACGGCGGCGGAACCGCTGTCCCTGACGGACATCGTGGCGGAACGCCTGTCGGTGTGGAGGCCGGCCGCCGACGAGCGCGGAGTCACCATCGCGCTCAGGGGGAGTGTTGTCGACGACCGGCCGTCTGTGCTGGCCAGCCCCGGTCATCTGGACCAGGTGCTGGACAACGTGCTCTCGAACGCCCTGGAGGTGTCACCCGACGGAGGGGAGATCACCGTCCGGACGCACGCGGAGGGCGACCGGGTGGTGCTGTCGGTCCTCGACGACGGTCCGGGCATGTCCGACGCGGAGAAGTCCCGCGCCTTCGACCGCTTCTGGCGCGGCCAGGGCCTCACCGGTCGCTCCGGTTCCGGCCTCGGCCTCGCCGTCGTCAAACAGCTGGTGACGGACGACGGCGGGACGGTGACCCTGACGGACGCTCCCGGGGGCGGCCTCTCGGTGAGGATCAGCCTTCGGGCATCGCGGACGAGTGGTGGTTGACGATCTTCCACACTCCGTCGCGCTTCTCGTACTCGTAGGTGTAACGGGCCTCGACGACGCGCTTCTTGCCGGTGTCGTGGTCGGTGAGCGTGAACTCGTAGACGCCGGTGTCGATGGCGGAGTCACTGTCGAGGACGTTGACGATCGTCCGGACCTTCTTGCCGACCGGCTTGTTCTGGAGGAAGTGCTCGAAGTAGTCGACGATGCCGGCGCGGTCGGTGCGGACCTTGTTGGAGACGGTGGGCAGCAGGACCGCGTCCTTGGCGTAGCGGTCCGCGACGATCTCAGCGTCACCGGTCCGCAGCGCGGCGTTCCAGCCGTCGAAGAGGGCGGCGATCTGCTTCTTGGTGGGCTTCGAGGGCTTCTCGGAGCCGGCCGCACTGACTCCGACCGACACCGTGGCGGCGGTGACGACGGCGGTGGCGGTGACGAGGGCGGCGCGTATGCGGGTCTTGCGGGTCATCGCAACTCCTGTGCGGCTTGCTGCTGTTGGGATGACTCAAGATTCGCGTCCGGCCGGTTAGCGCCCGTGCAGCCCGCGTACAGGGGACTTCCAACACCCTGCCAATTCTCAGGAGGTGGTCTTCCGGCCCCGGTCCCGCACCAGGCTGACGCCGGCCCCGAGCGACACGACGCCCATCCCGACGGCCGTCATGACGCCCTGCGATCCGTCGACCACGAAGGGGGCGACGGCGGCGACCGCGAGGTTGAAGAGGAAGAGGAACCACAGAACGGGACGGGAGGAGAGCAGAGCCTTCATGACGGGCTTCCTTAAAGGGAGTGGGATCCAGCAGATCCGGGAAGATCCGGGGTTCTGGATCCGGGGTTTCGCTTGCGAGATCAACGATCCCGTTCCGGACCTGCGCAAACGAGGGAGCGCACTCCCGAAGGCATGGTGTAGGCAGGTACACCATGCCGAGCGGACGAGCGAGGCCCTGCCGGGACCTGGCCGACCCGCCGACTTCCCGAACCGCGCCGCGCGGCACCCGGGGCGCGGTCGTGGCCGGCGCGGCGGGCGGCTTCATGAACTCGGCGGCGGGCGTCGGCGGCGGGCGTCGGCGGCCCGCCCGCCTCCCTGTGCGCCGTCAACGCGGGCTGGACGGTACGGGAGTTCGTCCCGAACGCGTAGTTCTACGGCGTCGTCGTCAACGCCTTCTCGGTGGCCGCGAACGGCGCCCCGGAGCAACGGGCCCGCATGCGGGTACTGGGCCTGGCCCTGGCGGGCGGGGTGACGGCGATGGCGATGGCGATGGCGAAGGGCGTGTGGGGGTGGCGAACGGCGCCGCGCTCAGCGGTGGTGACGATCGGCGGGACGAGGTCAGCTCTTGACCGGGCCCAGGCCGAGCCGGCCGCCGATCTCCTCCTGCATGACCCGGCCCGCCTCGAACTCGAGGGTCTCGTCGCCCAGGGTCGACTGGTCGGTGTCGAGGCCGTTCAGTTCCTCGAGGGGCTGGTCCAGGCGGATGTGGGCGAGGACCGAGTGCAGGGCACGCAGGGTCGCCGAGGCGGTGGAGCCCCAGTTGGAGAAGTAGGAGAACTGCCACCACCACAGGGCCTCCGTGGTGCGGCCCGCGCGGTAGTGGACCATGCCGTGGCGCAGGTCGGCGATGACGTCGGCGAGGTCGTCGGAGATCCGGGCCGGGACGGGCGCCTTGCGGGGCTCGTAGGGGTCGAAGACCTCCGAGTAGACGTCGACCGGCTCCAGGAGGCGGGCGAGGTTCTCGCGGAGTTCGTCGGCGTCCGGCTCGAAGCCCGGGTCCGGCTCGTAGCGCTCGTCGGGGACGATGTCCTCGTGGGCGCCGAGACGGCCGCCGGCCAGGAGCAGCTGGGAGACCTCCAGGAGGAGGAAGGGGACCGCCAGGCCCGGCTCGTCGCCCTTCGCGACCTCCGTGACGGCAACCAGGAAGCTCTCGACCTGATCCGCGATCTGGACCACGAAATCGTCCGGATTGTGTTCGGTCGCGTGCAGCGTGGCGTCAGACATCTAGGAGTCGTCTCCCCTCGAAGGCGCGACCGAGGGTCACCTCGTCCGCGTATTCCAGGTCGCCACCCACCGGGAGGCCGCTGGCCAGGCGGGTGACCTTCAGGCCCATGGGCTTGATCATGCGGGCGAGGTACGTGGCCGTCGCCTCGCCCTCCAGGTTCGGGTCGGTGGCCAGGATCAGCTCCGTGACCGTCCCGTCGGCCAACCGCGCGAGAAGTTCTCGTATACGCAGGTCGTCGGGACCGACACCTTCGATGGGGCTGATCGCGCCGCCCAGGACGTGGTACTTGCCGCGGAACTCACGCGTGCGCTCGACCGCCACGACGTCCTTCGGTTCCTCGACCACGCAGATGACGGTCGGGTCGCGGCGCGGGTCGCGGCAGATGCCGCACAGCTCCTCCTGCGCCACGTTGCCGCAGGTCGCGCAGAAGCGGACCTTCGCCTTGACCTCCATCAGGCACTGCGCGAGCCGCCGTACGTCCGTCGGCTCCGCCTGGAGGATGTGGAAGGCGATCCGCTGCGCGCTCTTGGGACCGACGCCGGGCAACCGCCCCAGTTCGTCGATGAGGTCCTGGACCACGCCTTCGTACAACGGACTGCCGTCCTTCCTGGGGTTCCTTGCGGTACGTACGGTAGTTGGCCGAGGCCGGTCTCCGAAAGGCGGACCGGTCCTAGAAAGGCAGACCCGGGATGCCGCTGCCGCCACCCAGGCCCTGGGCCAGCGGACCGAGCTTCTGCTGCTGGAGTGTCTGCGCGTTCTCGTTGGCCGCGTGGACGGCCGCGACGATCAGGTCGGCGAGGGTCTCGGTGTCGTCCGGGTCCACCGCCTTCGGGTCGATCCGCAGGGCACGCAGCTCGCCGGAGCCGGTCACCGTGGCCTGCACCAGCCCGCCGCCCGCCTGCCCGTCGACCTCCGTGTTCGCCAGCTCCTCCTGGGCAAGGGCCAGGTCCTGCTGCATCTTCTGGGCCTGCTGGAGCAGCTGCTGCATGTTGGGCTGGCCACCACCGGGAATCACGATCAGCTCCTGTGTCCTACGACTGTCGGGCGTGCCTTCGGGCGGGTTTTTTCCCGCTCGGCACGAGCCTACGTGGTCTGTGCGGGTGTCGCCCCAGCACTCTTTCGAGTGAGTCAGGTGTGAGGCCTATACCTGATCAAGGCCCCCTTCCGGGCGTAAAAGAGATGAAACCTTCCTCTTCGCCACCCATTGGGAGGTAGGAAAGGTCCGGCGCAGCAGCACCAGGCGTCACGGTTGTCACGCAACGTGAGCGGTCGGATCGGTCGGGTTCCATCGGTCGGGATCAGTAGGGAGTGCCGGGTGGGTCAGCAGCCGGAGATGCAGCCCGAGGGTCCGCCTCAGGACGGGCGGAGTGAGGGCGCGGCCGGGCTGCGGCCGGGCGATCTGGCCGGGCGGAAGTTTCCGCTCGGGGACTGGGGTGAGCCCGCCGAGCGGCTGGACGAGCTGTACCGGTGGGTGGAGCGCGGGGCGCTGGAGACCGCCGCCTGGTATCTCGCGGACCGGGTGTGGAAGCGGCGGGGCGCCCGGGTGCTGCGCACCGGGGCTGCGGCGGGGGCGGTGTGCGCGGCCGCGCTGCCGTTGCTGGACCTCACCCGGGTGCTGGGCGGTGCCGCTTCCTGGGGGTATCTGGCGCTGCTGCTCGCGGTGGCGTGTGTGGCAGGAGACCGGTTCTTCGGGGTGACGTCCGGCTGGATAAGGGACGTGGCCACCGCGCAGGCCGTGCAACGGCGGCTCCAGGTGCTCCAGTTCGACTGGGCCTCGGAGAGTGTCCGGGAGGTGCTGGGCCCGGCGGAGGGTACGGCGAGCGAGGCCGCGGAGCGGTGCCTGGCGGTGTTGCGGCGGTTCTCGGAGGACGTCTCGGAGCTGGTGCGCACGGAGACGGCGGACTGGATGGTCGAGTTTCGGACCGGGCCGGCGCCCATGGGGATTCAGGGGGCGGTCGCCTCCGGCGGGCGGGCGGATGTGAGTGGGGGGTACGGGCGGCTTCCGATGCCGCCGGGGGCGAACGCCCGGCCGAACATGCCTCGGCAGCGGCCGCCCGAGCCTCGGTGAGCTGGTCGGTGCCACGGCCTTGCCGGAAGGGCCGGACGGGCTTCATCGGCACAGGCGCATGCCCTCCGGAGTCCAGCACGGTAGGTGGCCGTGGGTGCGGATCACGTCCTGGCCGTTGCCCCGGGTGAGGTAGGTCAGGAAGCTCGAGGCCAGGGAGTCGGCCGGGGGGCGGCCGTAGGTGTAGGCGTACTCGATCTCGCGGTACGGGTAGTCGCTCGTGCCGTGTTCGATGGCGTCCACGGAGGGCGGGTCGCCGCCGAGGTCGAGCGGGTGCAGGCCCTTCGCGCGCTCGGCCAGGTTGAGCTCGCTGTAGCCGATCGCGCCGGGGGTGGCGGCGACCGTGGACAGCACCTGGTCGGTGGAGTCGAGTTCGCAGCGGACGACGGGGGCCGTCGGGTCGTCCTTGTGGACGCAGTCGACGGACGAGTTCGCGATCTCGCCGCGGCCCAGCACCCGCCGCTGGAACACCTGCCGGGTCCCGGAGTTGGCGTCCCGGCTGACCAGGACCACCGGCAGGTCCGGCCCGCCGACCTCGTCCCAGTTGGCGATCTGCCCCAGGTACAGCCGCCGCACGTCCGCCGTGGAGAGGTTCTTCAGCGTGACGTCGTCGTGGACGACCAGCGCGAACACGGACACGGCGACCCGGTTCTCGCGCAGTTCGTCGAGCCCGGCCGGCTTGGGACCGTCGGAGAGGGCGACGACCGGCGGCGAACCCTTCCTGCCCGCGGCGGAGGCGGCGAGTTCACGGATCCCGGCCGTCGAACCGTGCGGGTCCACGGTGATCCGCGAACCCTCGCAGTCGCGCTCGTACTTGGCCGCCACCTCCCGGATCACCGGAGCGAACGCGGTCGAGCCGGTGACCGTGAGCGTGCCGCGCTCGCAGCCGATCGGGGGCGGGGCGTCCCGGACGACGACGATCGTCGCGAGGGTGACCACACAGACCGTGAGCAGGATGGAGATCAGCCGGGCGGCCCGGCTGAACAGCGGCGGGGTGTCGTCCGGCGTCGCGCTGCGGTTGGGATGCACCTCGCCGTCGCGCAGACCGCCGTACAGCCGTATCCCCCGGCCGACATCGCCGCCCGACAGCAGCACGAGCAGCTTGAAGTGCTCGCGGGGGTTGAGCGGTACGCGCGGAATGCGCAGGGTGTTGCCTTCGTAGCCGAAGCCCCGGTCCGCGGTGAAGTGGTCCATGAGGTGGTCGGTGTCGGTCGGCTGGGTGACCGACACCCCGCGGATGGTGCGGTCGGTGAAGACGGCGGTCAGGCCGTGGCGTTCGGGGCCCGTGTAGTCGTCGCGGGCGATGCCCTGAGAACCGTCGTTCTCGATGCGGAGCAGGACGAGCGTCGCGTCCAACATGCCGGGGGCCTCGTCGAAGAGGCCGAGCCGGCGGTTGGGGCGGCCGGATCTGACATCGTCGCCGATCGGGTTGTCCATCTGCACGCGGTAGCCGACCCGCTTGCGGCGCGGCACCCGGCGCTCGTACCAGACCATGATCCCGGACGCGACGATACCGACGAAGGCCGTCCCCACGGCCACCACGTTCTCAGCGTTCAGCCACTCCACTGTGGGCGCCCCCGCCACTCCCGCCGGCCGGATCGTAGGCGGTCACCGTACGTCTGTCCGGTGGGACATTCCGGACTGGTCGACTGAGGTTCGCACGACGTTCACTGCCGGGTGTAGGTCAGTTTCTCGCCCGTGCCCGTGTTCACCCGGCGCAGGGTGCCGTCGGCGAGGAGGGTGACCTCGGAGGCGGCGCCGGGGCTGCACGAGGAGAGGGGTTCGCCGGCGGTGACCTTGGACGGGCCTATCGCCAACGGGCCTTTGCCGCCCGGTCGTGCGGTGAGGGCGGCGCTGAACTCGCAGTGGTAGCCGTCCCCGTCGGCGACGAGGGCGAGCACCGCGTCGCCCACCTTGCCCTGGGCGAGGGTCAGCCGGCGCGTGTTCGTGCCGCTCTCGTTCTCGATCGTGGTGGTCCAGGTGCCGAGGTAGGCCGCCGGGACCACCCCGTCCGCCGAGGACGCGGAGGGGGACGCGGAAGGAGACGGGGACGAGTCCGGCGAGGGCAGCTCCGAGGCCTTCGCGGAGGAGGACGTCGAGCCGCCTGACGTGGTGGGCGCCGCGCTCGCGGTGGCATCGTCGTCGCCGTTCATGAACGCGTACACCGAGCCGCCCGCGGCGATCGCGACCACCAGGGCGACCACGACGAGCAGGGCGGTCGTCCGGCCGCTGCGGCGCGCCGGCTGCTGCGGGCCGGCGGGACCGGCCGGCCCGTACGGGTCGTGCGCCGGGGTGCCGCCGGGGCCCGCGGGGCCGTCCGCGTACGGGTTGTACGGCGCCGCCCGGCCCGGCGCCGCGGACCAGGCGGCCGGCGGCTGCTGCGGGTGGCCGTAGGCGGCGGCCTGGGACTGTTGCGGATGCTGCTGGGGGTAGCCGTACACCGGGTGGGGCGGGGCGGCCTGCCCGCCGGGCGGGAAGGGCTGCGCCGGGATGCCGTCGGCGCCCGCGACCAGCGTGGGGCGGTGGTCCGGCGAGGGCGCGTCGCCACGCGGGCCGGAGTGTTCCGGAAAGGCCTCGGAGGCGGCCGCCGCGTGGTCGAGGAGGGTGGGGCGCGCCGGGTGGCCGGGGTGGGACGGGGCAGCGCCCTCCGGGTCCTCCACCTCCAGCAGCCGCACGGCATGGCGGCCGAGTTGCGCCACGAGGGCGCCGGGCAGCCAGGGGTCGCGGGAGCGGCCGTCGGAGACGGTGTCGTCGACGCCGGTGAGTTCCAGGACGCGGTCGAGCGAGGGGCGGGCGGCCGGGTCCTTGCGCAGACAGGCGCGGACCAGGTCGGCGATGCCCTCGGGGACGCCCGAGAGGTCGGGTTCGTCCTCGGCGATGCGGAACATCAGGGCGTGCGCCCCGCTGTCGGCGGAGCCGAAGGGGAGGGTGCCGGTGGCGGCGTAGGTGATGACCGAGCCGAGGCAGAAGACGTCGCTGGCGGGCGTGACCGGGTCGCCGCGCAGCTGCTCGGGGGCCATGAAGCCGGGCGAGCCGATCACCGCGCCGGTCTGGGTCAGCCGGCTGTCTCCGGTCACGCTCTCCAGCGCCCGCGCGACGCCGAAGTCGATGACCCGGGGCCCTTCGATGGTGACCATCACATTGGACGGCTTGAGGTCACGGTGGACGATCCCGGCCGCGTGGATGTTGGCCAGCGCGTGCGCGAGCCCGGCGGCGAGGATGCGCACCGACCGCTCGGGCAGCGGACCGTGGTCGTGGCTCACGACCTGCTGGAGGCTCGGTCCGGCGACATAGCCGGTGGCGACCCAGGGCACGGCGGCCTCGGTGTCGGCGTCGAGGACGGGCGCGGTCCAGAACCCGCCGACCCGCTGCGCGTTGCGCACCTCCTGCCGGAACCGCGCCCGGAACTCCTCGCGCGCCGCCAGCTCCCGCCGGACCAGCTTCACGGCGACCGTGCGCCCCCGGTCCGAGCGGGCGAGGTAGACCTGCCCCATCCCGCCCGCGCCCAGCCGCGCGAGCAGCCGGTAGCCGCCGATGCGCTGCGGGTCCCCCGGGCCCAGCTTCTCCATCGCAGCGCCGCCTTTCCCGCACATGTGTGATCGAGACATGTGCAATCCAGCCGAGAATAATCCGGCCGTTCGGGGAGTAGGGCGGCGCGGTGTCTACGGTTGCGTAACAGCGGGCTCCAGCTCGTCCAGCACCTTGGACAGCCGTTCCAGTACGTGTACGGCCTCGGCGAGCTCCGCCTCCCCGTACGCCTCCGCCAGCCGGTCGGCGAGGGCCTCGTGCCCGGGGTTGACACGGGCGACCGCGGCCCGCCCGGCCTCGGTGGGCGCGAGCAGCTTGGCGCGCCGGTGGGCGGGGTTGGGCCGGTACTCGGCGAGGCCGTGCTCCACCAGCAGGTCGGCGACGCGCTGGACGCTCTGCCGGGTGATGCCCATGGCGCGGGCGATGCCGGCCACGGGCAGCGGGTCGCCGAGCACCGCGCCGAGCACCTGCCACCGGGCGGCGGTGAGCCCGGCGGGCCCGGCCAGCTCCTCCGCCACGGCGAGGAACTGGCCGTTCAGCCGGAACACCCCGAGGGCGCTGCGGCTGAGCAGATCCTGTCGTTCCCTGCTCACCGGTCGGCCGTCGCCTTCTCCAGTACGGCGTACGCCGCCGGGTCGGAGTCGTGGAACAGCCGGTACCAGGCGTCCAGCACCTCGCCCTCGTACACGCCGAGCAGCCGGAAGATCTCGCGGGCGAAGGCGACCGGCTCGGTCGGGCCGGCGGTGATCAGACCCGCGTCGGTGACGGCGTCCGCCTCGACATACCGGTCGCCGCCCCCGTAGCCGGTCGCCGCCAGGTAGAAGGAGACCGCACTGGTGTGGCCCCGGTCGTCGAGCAGGCCCTCGCGGGCGAGTCCCGCGGTGGCCCCGCAGATCGCGGCGACGGGCACCCCGGCGTCGAGGAACGCGCGCGCCGTGCGGGCGAAGGGCGCGAGGTCGTCGGAGGTGTCCCAGAGGTCGGCGCCCGGCAGGATCAGCAGGGAGCTGTCCTCGGGCCGTACGGCGTCCAGGGCCAGGTCGGGCCGGATCCTCAGTCCGCCGACGCTGGCGACCGGCTCCTCCGAGCCGCCGACCGTCCGGATCTCGTACCCGTTCCGTGCGAGGTACGCCGTCGCGAACCCCGTCTCCCAGTCGGCGAGCGTGTCGTACACGGCGAGATGCACAGGCTTGCGGTTCATGGCTCCTCCTCGCGAGCGAATCCTTATGACAGGAGACTGTCACTTCGACAGCAGGCTGTCAATCTGCCCCAGCCTCCTGGGCCTGCTCCAGCCTCCTGGGCCTGCTCCAGGCCCCCCGGGCCCCTCCCCACGCCCGACAACCTGTCGCGGAATCGCCCCCTCCACGGAACAGGACGCCGATACCGCTTCCGCATCGCGGACATTTACGCTCACTGACATGACCCCTCAGCCCAACCCCCAGGCCGGCGCCGCCGTGAAGGCCGCGGACCGCGCGCATGTCTTCCACTCCTGGTCCGCCCAGGAGCTCATCGACCCGCTCGCCGTGGCCGGCGCGGAGGGGTCGTACTTCTGGGACTACGACGGCAAGCGGTACCTCGACCTCACCAGCGGGCTCGTCTACGCCAACATCGGCTACCAGCACCCGAAGGTCGTCGCCGCGATCCAGGAGCAGGCCGCACACCTGACCACCTTCGCGCCCGCCTTCGCCGTCGAGGCCCGTTCCGAGGCGGCCCGGCTGATCGCCGAGCGGACCCCCGGCGACCTGGACAAGATCTTCTTCACCAACGGCGGGGCCGACGCGGTCGAGCACGCCGTGCGCATGGCCCGGCTGCACACCGGGCGCGCCAAGGTGCTGTCCGCCTACCGCTCGTACCACGGCGGCACCCAGCAGGCCGTGAACCTCACCGGCGACCCGCGCCGCTGGGCCTCCGACACCGCGACGGCCGGGGTCGTCCACTTCTGGGCGCCGTACCTGTACCGCTCCCGCTTCTACGCGGAGACGGAGGAGCAGGAGACCGCGCGGGCGCTCGAGCACCTGGAGACGACGATCGCCTTCGAGGGGCCGGGGACGATCGCCGCGATCATCCTGGAGACCGTCCCGGGCACCGCCGGGATCATGGTCCCGCCGCCCGGCTATCTCGCCGGGGTGCGGCAGCTCTGCGACCAGTACGGGATCGTCTTCGTCCTGGACGAGGTCATGGCCGGGTTCGGACGCACCGGTGAGTGGTTCGCGGCCGACCTGTTCGATGTGACGCCCGACCTGATGACCTTCGCGAAGGGCGTGAACAGCGGATATGTGCCGCTCGGCGGGGTCGCCGTCTCCGGCGCGATCGCGGAGACCTTCGCCCGGCGGCCCTACCCGGGCGGTCTGACGTACTCCGGGCACCCGCTGGCCTGCGCGGCCGCCGTCGCGACGATCAACGTCATGGCGGAGGAGGGCATCGTCGAGAACGCGAAGAACCTGGGCGCCTCGGTCGTCGAGCCGGGGCTGCGCGAACTGGCCGAGCGGCACGGATGCGTCGGCGAGGTGCGCGGTGTCGGCATGTTCTGGGCCCTCGAGCTGGTGAAGAACCGGGAGACCCGCGAGCCGCTCGTGCCGTACAACGCGGCGGGCGAGGCCAACGCGGCCATGGCCGCGTTCGGCGCGGCCGCCAAGAAGGCCGGGGCGTGGCCGTTCGTGAACATGAACCGCACCCACTTCGTGCCGCCGCTCAACGTCTCCGAGTCCGAGGTCAAGGAGGGCCTCGCAGCCCTGGACACGGCACTTTCGGTGGCCGACGAGTACACGGACTAGAGCCGGACGGGGACCGGTACCGGCCCTTCGGCGGGCCCGGGGCGCGGCAGAGCCGGACGGGGACCGGTACCGGCCCTTCGGCGGGCCCGGGGCGCGGCGGGCATGACGAGTCCGGTCGGGGAACCCCCTCAGGGGCGCGGGGAACTGCGCGATCAGCCCCCACCGGCCCGCACCCGACAACGCGGCAATCGTCCAAGGTCTTGATTTCGTCGAACGCGTAAGGTGGCGTGCTCGTACATACCGACGAGCACGCCGCTTTTCCCGCACCTGACGATGGAGACGCCCCGACCATGCCCGGCAGCACCGGCAACGGAGCCGTGACGCGCAGCACCCTGCGACAGCAGATCGCCGACGCGCTTCGCGACGAGGTACTGGGGGGACGGCTCCAGCCGGGCCAGGAGTTCACCGTCAAGGAGATAGCCGAGCAGTACGGCGTCTCCGCGACCCCCGTCCGCGAGGCTCTCGTCGACCTCTCCGCGCAGGGCCTCCTGGAGGCCGACCAGCACCGGGGCTTCCGGGTCCACGAGTACTCCGTCGCGGACTTCCGGGGCATGATCGAGGCGCGCAGCCTGATCATCGAGGGGATGTTCCTCGCCCTGGACGAGGGCCGTCAGCGCCACCACAACTACGAGGACCCGCGGACCGCCGCCGCCATAGCGGGGGTCCGCCGCCGCGGCGAGGAGGCGCAGCGAGCCGCGGCCGCCGGTGACCTCACCGTCCTCATCGGCTACGACCTGCGCTTCTGGCGCGAGCTGAGCGCCCTGTTCGGCAACCCCTATCTCACCGACTTCCTGCACCGGCTGCGGCTCCAGTCCTGGGTGTGCACGGTGCAGCACCTGCGCCGGCCGACCGATCTGCGCGGCCATCTGTGGTCCGGCCACACCGAACTGGTCGACGCCCTGTACGACCGCGACACCGCCACCGCCCGGGCGATGCTCGCCGCGTACAACGACGACTCCATCGCCCTGATCGAGCGACTGGCGGCGGAATGAGCAGGGCGCACGCCCCCGGCACGCCCGCTCCCGCGCACCGCACCGCCACGCCCGCTCCCGCGCACCGCACCGCGCCCGTCGAACTCTCCGTCGTCATTCCCGCCTTCAACGAGGAGCGCCGGCTCGGCCCCACCCTGGACGCCGTCACCCGCTACCTCGACGCAGCCGGGAGCCACTGGCGCACCTGGGAGATCCTGGTCGCCGACGACGGTTCCACCGACGCCACCCGTGAACTCGTCACCGTCCGCCGCGACCCCCGGGTGAAGCTCGTCGCGGGCTCCGGCAACCGGGGCAAGGGCCACGCCCTGCGCCGCGGTGTCGCCGCCGGCCGGGGCCGCCAGGTGCTGGTCATGGACGCCGATCTCGCCACTCCCGTCGAGGAGTTGGAGCGCCTGGAGAAGGCGCTCGCGGACGGCAACGCGGCGGCGATCGGCTCGCGGGCCGTACCCGGCGCGACCCTCGGCGACCGCCAGCACCGGATACGCGAACTGGCCGGCCGAGCAGGCAACCTCCTCATACGTCGGACGACCCTGCGGGGCACGCGCGACACCCAGTGCGGGTTCAAGCTGTTCGACGGCGACAAGGCCCGGGCCGCCTTCGCCGCCTCCCGCCTCAACGGCTGGGCCATCGACGTGGAGGTGCTGCGCCACTTCCAGCGGCTCGGCTGGCCGGTCGCCGAGGTGCCCGTGCACTGGTCGCACCAGCCGGGCTCGAAGGTCCGTCCGGCGGACTACCTCCGGGTCCTGCGCGACCTGGTCCGGCTCCGGATCCCGGTGCCGAGACCCGCGGACGTCGTCGCCGTCCTGCTGTTCCTCGCGATGGCGGTGGCCCTCTGCTCCGGCCGCGTCCTCGACCCGGCCCACCGTTATCTCACCGACTCCCTCCAGGACCAGAACCAGTGGGAGTGGTTCTTCGCGGTGACCGCCGACAACATCGCTCACCTGCGCAATCCCCTGTTCACCGATCTCCAGGGCGCCCCGGACGGCGTGAACCTGATGGCCAACACCACGATGTTGGGCCTGTCCGTCCCGCTCACGCCCGTCACGCTGCTGCTCGGCCCGGCCGTCACGCTGAGCCTGGTGATGACGCTGGGCCTGGCCGCGACGGCCGTCGCCTGGTACCGGCTGATCGTGAAACGGCTCGTCCGGCAGCGTGCGGCCGCCTTCGCCGGAGCCGCGCTGGCCGCGTTCGCGCCGCCCATGGTCAGCCACGCCAACGCGCACCCGAACTTCGTCGTGCTGTTCATGATCCCGCCGATCATCGACCGCGCGCTGCGGCTCACGGCCGGTGAGCGGGTCACCCGGAACGCGGTCGTCCTCGGGCTGATGGCGGCCTACCAGTTCTTCCTCGGCGAGGAGCCGCTGCTGCTCGCCGCGATGGGCATGCTCCTGTTCGCGGTCGCCCACGCGGTCGCACGCCCCGACGTCGCGCGGAAGGCCGTACGGCCCCTGCTGAACGGTCTGGCGGTCGCCGCCGCCGTCTGTCTCCCGCTCGTCGTCTACCCGCTGGCCTGGCAGTTCTCCGGGCCGCAGAGCTACACCGGCATCGACCACGGCACCGCGCCCGGCGTCGCCAACTCCGTCCGGGCGCTGCTGTCCTTCGCCGAGCGCTCCCTCATCGCGGGCGACGCCCATCGTGCCGACGCCCTCTCCCTGAACCCGACCGAACAGAACGCCTTCTACGGCTGGCCGCTGGTGCTGCTCGCGTTCGCGATCACGGTGGGGCTCTGGCGGCGGCCGGCGGTGAAGGCGCTGGCCGTGACGGCGGCGGCCGCGGCCGTGCTGTCCCTCGGCTCGCGCATCCCCCTCCCGCTCACCGACACCACCGTCCCCGGCCCCTGGGCCCCGCTCGCCGGCCTGCCCCTCTTCGATTCGGTCATCGAGAGCCGGGTGGCGCTGGTCTGCGCCCCGCCGCTGGGCATGCTGCTCGCCCTGGCGGTCGACCGGCTCGCCCAGGCCCGCCGGCTGGGCACGCAGTACGCCGGTCTGCTCGCCGTCTGTCTCGCCCTGCTCCCCCTCGTCCCCGCCCCGCTGAAGTCCGAGCCGCGCGCCGAGGTGCCCGCCTTCTTCACCGACGGCACCTGGAAGACGTACGTCCGGGGCGACGAGACCCTGGTCCCGGTGCCGCTCGCCGAACCCGAGGACGCCGAGGCGCTGCACTGGCAGACGGCGGCCGGCCTCGGCTTCCGGATGCCCGGCGGCTACTTCAACGGCCCGTACGGCAACGGCGACCGCACCGGCGTCTACGGGGTCCCGCTGCGCTTCACGGCGAGTCTGCTGCGGGACGTGCGGTACACGGGCGTGGTCCCGGTGATCGACGCCAGGGCCCGCGCCGAGACCCGCGAGGACCTCGCGTACTGGCGGGCGGGGGCGCTGGTGCTGGCCCCGCAGCCGCACGAGGACCGGCTGCGTGAGACGGTGGAAAAGCTGGTCGGCCGACCGGGTAGGCGGGTGGCCGGAGTGTGGGTATGGGATCTGCACAAGGGGAGCTGATGCGGGCCGCACCGACTACTCTTCCCTGACCGGTCAACGTACTGAGTGAGGAGCTCTCTTTGGCCTGTGACCTGTGGCTGGTGCCGCTCGTCGACGTGTTGTGCCACACCCCCGACAATCCTTTCGCCGACGAACTCGCCCAGTACAACAAGGTGCTGGCCGAGGCGGGTCTGCCGCCCGTGCCGGTGTACCAGTACATGCCGGGGCTGTCCGGCGAGGTCGCCCCGGTGGCCGGCTTCGACTACGACGCCCTGCACTTCCTGCGCCGCGCCTACCTCCTCCAGGTGTGCGGTCTGCCGGTGACGCCGGTGGACGAGTTGGGCGGCGACTACGAGCAGCTCCTGGAGATGTTCGAGGCGACGGCCCAGCAGTCGCACCTGGTCTGGCACTACGACCACGCAGGCGCCTACGTTCCCGTCGACTTCCCGCAGCCCCTGTCCAACGACGAACTCCTCGCGGGCGGCGGACCCCTGGGTTCCGCGCAGTCCCTGCTGCGGGAACTGGAGTTCGTCGCCCCGTCGATCGGCATCGATCCGGCCAATCCTCCGGCGGCCCCCCAACCGCCCGCCGGGCCCACGGAGTTGGAGGAACCCGCCGTTCCGGCGCCGTACGATTCCAGCCCCTTCGCGCGCGAACGGCACGTCTGGCTCGGGCTGCACGCGGCGGCGACGCGGAGTCTGGCGCAGGGGTCGATGATCGTGTTCAGCTGAGCGGCCGGTCCGGGCGAACGGTCAACGGCCGAGCTGCGAGAGGCCCTTCTGCACGTCCTCCCTGTTCATCACCGGGGTGTAGGAGATCTCCGCCCCGAGGTTGAGGAAGAACGGCTCGCTGAGCACGGGCATCTGCGCACTCTCTTCCATGTCGAAGAACAGGAAGGCGGTGCGTCGGCCGTGGTCGGTGGTGAAGTAGGCGGCCTCGGGCTTGAGCTGCGCCATGGACTCCTCGATCAGCTTCCCGAGGGTGCCGTTCCGGATGGCCTCGTTCGCCTTCTCGGTGTCCATGGACGCCTTCAGCATCATGCGCATCGCAGTCACTTCCTTCTGGTCGACACACATGCCTGTCAACCCCAGGATATGCCTGTATGCGGCATTTTTCCCTTGCTGCGGGGCCCGGCGCCCGGCGTCAGAAGACGGCCGTGCCGGCCTGCGTCAGCTTCCAGTCGGCGGCGGCGAAGTCGGCCGGGTCCAGGGTCCCCTCGGACGTGATGTAGTCGATCATCAGCTGACGGATCTCGTTGGTGGAGCTGTAGGCGATGTCGGCGGCGGCGATGTGCGGGTAGCCGCTGCCGCCGTTGGCGCGGTAGTTGTTGACGGCGACGACGAAGACCTGGTCGTCGGCGACGGCGGCGCCGTCGTAGGTGAGGTTCCTGATCCGCGCCCCCTCCGCCTGCGCGATGTCGATGTCGTACGAGACGCCTGCCGCCGTGTCGTACATGTAGTCCCAGAAGCTGTTGGCGTTGGTCAGGGTCGCGGTGTCGACCGCCGTGCCCGCCGGTACCTGGTGGTAGTACTTCGCGGCGAACTCCAGGTAGTCCTTGAGCTGGGCGCCGGTGAGCTTCTTGCCGTACAGGGTGTTGTCGTAGATGTAGAGCCCGGCGATGTCGCGGATGGTGACGTCACCGGCCGGGATGTCGGCGGTGCGGCTGAAGGGCGCGGCGACGGAGATCAGGGGCAGGGCGGCGTCGGCGGTCGACAGTCCGGCGGCCACCGTCCTCATCTGGACCTCGTGGATGAAGTCCATGATCGGGACGTCCTTCCAGCAGGACTCCGCCGCCGACAGGTCCTGCGTACAGGTGCCCACGGCCGTGTTGACGTACTTCACGACGAGGTCGTGGTCGGCCTTGAGGAGCTTGGTGATCTCCGGGTCCTCGTCGACGCTGTTGGGGTTGAGGGTCTGGGCCTTCTTGCCGGTGACCTTCCAGCGCCCGTGGTGGAGTTCGAGCTCGAAGTCGAAGACGGTCAGCCGGTAGCCCCAGCAGTACGGCTCGGAGAGCAGCACCTCCTCGCCGGTCTCCGCGTTCTTGACGGTGTACGAGGGAACCTCGACGTGGGTGTGGCCGACGAGGATCGCGTCGATGCCGGGGACCTGCTCGGCGACGAGGTTGGAGGCGTTCTCGACGTACGGGAGCGCGTCGCCGTAGGAGGTGGATCCGTCGAGCCCGGAGTGGTCGGTCAGGAAGACGACGTCACAGCCCAGCGCCCGCAGCCTCGGCACGTACTTCTTCGCCTGCTCCACCAGACCCGGGAAGACCATCCTGCCGCTGACGTTGTCCTTGTCCCACAGGGCGATGCCGGGGTTGGTGAGGCCCAGGATGCCGACCTTGATGTCGGGGGCGCCGGGGACGCGGATCTTCTTGACCGTGTACGGGGCGAAGGCGGGCTTGAGGGTCTTCGCGTCCAGCGCGTTGGCGCCGAGCAGCGGGAAGTGGCACTGCTGCTCGAACTTCCGCAGCACCTCGATGCCGTAGTTGAACTCGTGGTTGCCGAGGGCGGCGGCGTCGTAGCGCATGTGGTTCATGGCGACGGCCATGGGGTGCTTCGGCCCCTTCTTGCCGTCGGTCCCGGTGATCGGGTCGACGCGCGCGAAGTAGTAGGCGAGCGAGGTGCCCTGGATGATGTCGCCGGCGTCGACGAGGAGGACGTGACCCTCGCCCTTCGCCGCCCGCTGCTGCTCGACGAGCGTGGCGACCCGGGCGACCCCGACCGAGTTGCCCTTGCTGTCCGTGTAGGCGGCGTCGGTGTAGTAGTCCCAGTCGAAGACGTGACTGTGCAGGTCGGTGGTGCCCAGGATGGAGAACGACCAGGTGCGGGGCGTCTTCCCGGGCGCGTGGCCGGCGTGGCCGGTGGAGGCCTCGGCGCTACCGGAACCGACCGCTCCCGCGACGGCCACGGCCGCTCCGGTGACGGCCGACTTCTGCACGAACTCACGGCGGTTCATGGGGTTGACGGGCATACGGGGCTCCTGGAACTGGTGAGGAAGGAGGGGCAACTACCCGCGTAGATGCTTGCTTCCGCCAGTTACGGGCGTAACCGCGAACAGACCATGGGCCGGTCAAGGATGTCCAAGACCGGCCCAAGCCGACGACCTGTCGGGGGTCTACAGGAACGAGTTGATCTCGATCGTCTCGTCCCGGCCCGGGCCCACGCCGATCGCGGAGATCGGGGCGCCGGACATCTCCTCCAGCGCCTTGACGTACGCCTGGGCGTTCTTCGGCAGGTCGGAGAAGGACTTCGCCTTGGTGATGTCCTCGGACCAGCCGGGCAGGGTCTCGTAGATCGGCTTCGCGTGGTGGAAGTCGCTCTGCGAGTACGGGAGTTCCTCGACGCGCTTGCCGTCGATCTCGTAGGCCACGCAGACCGGGATCTGCTCCCAGCCGGTCAGGACGTCGAGCTTCGTCAGGAAGAAGTCCGTCAGGCCGTTCACGCGGGTCGCGTAGCGGGCGATGACCGCGTCGAACCAGCCGCAGCGGCGGTCACGACCGGTCGTCACGCCCCGCTCGCCGCCGATGCGGCGCAGCGCCTCGCCGTCCTCGTCGAACAGCTCGGTCGGGAACGGGCCCGAGCCGACGCGGGTCGTGTAGGCCTTCAGGATGCCGATGACCCGGCTGATCTTCGTCGGGCCCACGCCCGCGCCCGTGCAGGCGCCGCCCGCGGTCGGGTTCGACGAGGTGACGAAGGGATACGTGCCGTGGTCGATGTCGAGGAGCGTGCCCTGACCGCCCTCGAAGAGGACGACCTTGTTCGCCTCCAGCGCCTGGTTGAGGAGCAGAACCGTGTCGGTGACGTACGGAGCGAGCTTCTCCGCGTAACCCAGCAGCTCCTCGACGACCTGGTCCACGGCGATCGCGCGGCGGTTGTACAGCTTGGTGAGCAGCTGGTTCTTGCCGTCGAGCGCCGCCTCGACCTTCTGGGTGAGGATCGACTCGTCGTACAGGTCCTGGACCCGGATGCCGACCCGGTTGATCTTGTCGGCGTAGGTCGGGCCGATACCGCGGCCGGTGGTGCCGATCTTGCGCTTTCCGAGGAAGCGTTCCGTCACCTTGTCGACAGTGACGTTGTACGGGGTGATGATGTGCGCGTTGCCGCTGATCAGCAGCTTCGACGTGTCGACGCCGCGCTCGTTCAGACCGCTCAGCTCGGAGAGCAGGACCGACGGGTCGACAACGACACCGTTACCGATGACCGGCGTACAGCCGGGTGACAGAATTCCCGAAGGGAGCAGGTGGAGTGCGTACTTCTGGTCGCCCACGACGACCGTGTGGCCGGCGTTGTTGCCGCCCTGGTAACGCACTACGTAATCCACCGAGCCACCGAGAAGGTCGGTGGCCTTTCCCTTGCCTTCGTCACCCCACTGAGCACCGAGCAGCACAAGTGCGGGCACGCGCGTACACCCCTTCCGGGTGGGGCATGTCCAAGGCCAGGGGCGTACGCGGTGGCTCTTTCCACCGCGTGCACCGCGTGCACCGCGACCGTCGTCGGTCGCCGCTTGTCGGACCCGGATGCCCCGGAATAGACCAAGCCCCTGGCGCAATAGCGCAAGGGGCTCTTGCACAAAGATGCTACCCGAGGAAGCGAGGCAGGACCGAGGTGGCGACTTTCGCGACGTCCGATCAGCTGCTGGTGATCATCGATCCGGTCGCCCGGCGCACGGACGGGGAGTCCGTACGAATCGCGAAAGACGTGCTCAGCGCGGGTGCGGCGCGTACGAAGGTGTGTCTCCCCGAGGACCCGGAGGAATTCGCCCGGGTGCTGGCCCGGCGGGGCTCGCGGCGGCCGGTGGTCGTCGGCGACGACCGCGCGCTGATGCGGACGGTGACCCTGCTGCACCGACAGCGGGCCCTGGCCGAAACCGTGCTGTCGGTGGTGCCGGTGGGTGCCGCCCTGGGCGTCGCGCACGCCCTGGGGGTGCCCACGGGGGCGGTGGCGGCGGCCCGGGCCGTCCTGGACGGCGCCGAGCGGCGTCTGGACGTACTGGTGGACGACAGCGACGGGGTGGTGCTGGGCGCGCTGCGGATCCCGCCGGTGCCGCTCGCCCCGCAGCCGGAGCCGACCGTGGCGGAGGCCGGGCTCGCGCAGGGCGGCGGCCACCCCTGGCTGCGGACCTACCAGTCCCTCTTCCGGACGCTGGTGCCGTCACGGCCGACGCGGCTCTCCGCCGCCCCGGCCCCGCCCGGCCCGGCCCGGCTGCGGATCGAGGTCGACGGGGTGACGCTGGTCGACCTCGACCAGCCGGTGGAGGCGGTGTCGGTGACCCCGGGGCCCTCCGGCACGGCGATCGTGCAGGTACGGCCGCTGTCCCTGGGCGCGGTGGCGGTGCCCCTGGAGGCGCGGGGGCGGACGGTGACCGTCTCGGGCGCGGACTTCCGCTACCGGGCGGACGCGGCGGTCGCGGGGCCGGTACGCGTGCGCACCTGGACGGTGCGCGAGGGGGCGCTGGGGCTGATGCTGCCGGGGCGGTGAGTCAGGCCTGCCCGTTGTCCTTCGGGGCCCCGAAAGAGGTGGCGTCGGCTCATGGCCGTCGGTCGACTACAGCCTCGTCGCCGGATTCGTCCTTCAGGGCCACCCCCGACCGCCCCAGCTCCCGCGCCCCGGCCAGCAGCGCCACCAGCTTCCCCGCCGCCGTCTCGTAGTCCAGGCCCAGGGGCGGGCGGATGTTGGACAGGCAGTTGCGGTCGGCGTCGGTGGTGACACCCGGCACGGGCCGGTGGGTCAGGTACGCACCCAGCGAGTCCGCCGCCGACATGCCGGGGCGTTCGCCGACGAGGAGCACCACGGCCGTGGCGGCCATGGTGTGCGCGATGTCGTCGCCGAGGGCCACCCGGGCCTGTTCGGCGAGGACGACGGGCGCCACCCGGGTGCCGGACGGCAGCCGCGCGGTCGTCGCCCGGATCATCGCCGCCGCGTGCTCGTGCACCGCCTGGCTGGAGAGTCCGTCGGCGACCACGAAGACGACGTCCCACTCGCCGGTGGGCAGATGGGCCCGGTCGACGGGGTTCAGCCGGCGGCCCAGGTCTGGGCGCTGGAGGTAGGTGAGGCGGTCGGGGGCGGCGCTGCGCACCCGGACCACCGAGGTGCCGGTCAGCCGCGCGGCCACCGCGTCCGGGTCGAACGGCGAGTGCACCGCGTCCCGGGCGGCGGCGTGCGCGGCCTGGAGCTCCAGGCGGTGCCGGGTGGGCAGGGCGGAACCGGCCCGGCCCAGACCGATACGGGCCTGGGTGCGCAGGCGCAGGGACGCCCACAACTCGCCCTGACCGTCGGGGGCCTGACTGTCGGCTGTCTGACTGCGGGCTGTCTGACTGCGGGCTGCCTGGCTGATGGTCATGCGGCGAGCTCCCGTCCGGTGGCGCGGCCGGCGGTGTGTCCGTCGGTCCCGGTGGTGGCGATCCCCGTCAGCGGGTGGGTCGTTCCGGACAGCTCGCGGATGCCGCCGCGCGGGTCCAGCAACCCGATCGAATCCAGCCACGCCTCGAACTCCGGCGCCGGGCGCAGCCCCAGCACCTCCCGCAGGTACAACGCGTCGTGGTACGAGGCCGACTGGTAGTTGAGCATGATGTCGTCGCCGCCCGGGGTGCAGATCACGAAGGAGGCCCCGGCCACGCCGAGCATCGTCAGCATCGTGGCGATGTCGTCGTCATCGGCGTCGGCGTGGTTGGTGTAGCAGATGTCCAGGCCCATGGGCAGGCCGAGCAGCTTGCCGCAGAAGTGGTCCTCGAGGGCGGCGCGCAGGATCTGCCGGCCGTCGTAGAGGTACTCCGGGCCGATGAAGCCGACGACCGTGTTCACCAGCAGCGGGTCGTAGCGGCGGGCGACCGCGTACGCCCGCGCCTCGACCGTCTGCTGGTCGACCCCGTGGTGCGCGCCGGCGGAGAGGGCGCTGCCCTGCCCGGTCTCGAAGTACATGACGTTCCGGCCGACCGTCCCCCGCTCCAGGGCCAGCGCCGCCTCGTACGCCTCGTCGAGCAGGCCGAGGGTGACCCCGAAGGAGGCGTTCGCCGCCTGGGTGCCGGCGATGGACTGGAAGACGAGGTCGACGGGGGCGCCCCGCTCCATCAGGTCCACGCTGGTGGTGACGTGGCACAGCACGCAGGACTGGGTGGGTATCGCGTACCGCCCGATCACCCCGTCGAGCAGTTCCAGCAGGTCCCGTACGGCCTTCGGGCTGTCGGTGGCCGGGTTGATGCCGATCACCGCGTCGCCGGAGCCGAGCAGGAGGCCGTCGAGGAGGGCGGCCGCGACGCCCGCCGGGTCGTCGGTCGGGTGGTTGGGCTGGAGCCGGGTGGCCAGTCGGCCCGGCAGCCCGATGGTCGAGCGGAACGCGGTCACCACCCGTACCTTCCGGGCCACCGTCACGAGATCTGCGTTCCCCATGAGCTTGGAGACGGCGGCCGCCATCTCCGGGGTGAGTCCGGGCGCCAGCGCGGCCAGCGTCACCGCGTCCGCCGCCTCCGACAGCAGCCACTCCCGCAGCTCCCCGACCGTCATCGACGCCACCGGCGCGAAGGCGGCCGGATCGTGGGTGTCGAGGACGAGCCGGGTGACGTCGTCGTCCTCGTAGGGGATCAGCGGCCGGGTCAGGAAGTCGGTCAGCGGCACCTCCGCCAGCGCCCAGCGCGCCGCGACCCGCTGTCGGGCGTCCTGCGCCGCGAGACCGGCCAGGCGGTCGCCGGAGCGTTCGGGGCTCGCGGCGGCGAGCAGCCGGGCGAGCGAGTCGAAGCGGTACCGCTCGCCGCCGAGGGTGGAGGTGTAGGCGCTCATGGCGGCGACCGTACGAGGCGCGTGTTGCGACCAGATTTCTAAAGGTCTGGTTGACAAGCATTTAACGTCCCGACACCCTTGACCGACTCATTCGGGCTGAAGAGTTCCGGTCCAGCACACCAGCGGACGACCAGGAGAGGGGCCACCCCGATGGCAGTGGACGAGGGCGTCGCCTCAGCGGCGGACACAGCGGCGAAGTCAGGCGAGGAAGGGCCCGTTCACCGGCTCAAGCCCAACGCCATCGGCCTGCTCGGGGTGGTCTTCATGGCCGTCGCGACGGCCGCGCCGATCACCGCGATGACCGGCAACGTGCCCTTCATGGTGTCGTCGGGCAACGGCATCGGTGCCCCGGCGAGCTACCTCGTCGCAATGGTCGTCCTGGCGATCTTTTCCGTCGGCTTCACCTCGATGGCGAAGCACATCACCTCGACGGGCGCCTTCTACGGCTTCATCTCCTACGGCCTCGGCCGTTCGGTCGGGCTCGCCTCGGGGCTGCTCGCGACCTTCGCGTACGTGGTGTTCGAGCCGGCGCTGATCGGCATCTTCTCGACCTTCGCCACCACCACCCTCAACGACCAGACGGGCCTCGACATCCCCTGGTGGGCGTTCGCGGTGCTGATGCTCGCCGTCAACGCGACGGGCACCTGGTTCGGCGTCTCCGTCGCCGAGAAACTGCTCGTCGTCCTGCTCGCCACCGAGGTGACGATCCTCGCGGCGATGGCGATCTCGGTCGCCTTCCACGGCGGCGGCCCGGACGGCTTCAGCATCGACCCGGTCAACCCGGTCAACGCCTTCAAGGGGACCAGCGCGGGCCTCGGGCTCTTCTTCGCCTTCTGGTCCTGGGTCGGCTTCGAGTCGACGGCGATGTACGGCGAGGAGTCGCGCAACCCGAAGAAGATCATCCCCAAGGCCACGATGATCTCGGTGCTGGGCGTCGGCGTCTTCTACGTGTTCGTCTCCTGGATGGCCATCACGGGCACCGGACAGTCGTCGGCCGTGAAGGTCGCCACCGACAACCCGCTCGGCCTGTTCTTCAACCCCACAGAGCGGTACGTCGGCCACTGGGCCGTCGACGTCATGCAGTGGCTGATGATCACCGGTTCGCTGGCCTGCGGCATGGCCTTCCACAACTGCGCCGCCCGCTACATGTACGCCCTGGGCCGCGAGGGCGTCCTGCCCTCCCTGAAGAACACCGTCGGCCGCACCCACGCCCGGCACGGCTCCCCGCACATCGCGGGCCTGGTCCAGACCGTCGTCTCGGCCGTCCTGATCGGCGCGTTCTGGGCGGCGGGCAAGGACCCGTACACCGGTACGTACGTGCTGCTCGCGATCCTCGGCACGATGGCGATCCTGGTGGTGCAGGCGGTGTGCTCGTTCGCCGTGCTGGTCTACTTCCGCTCCCACCACCCCGAGAGCCGGCACTGGTTCAGGACGTTCGCCGCCCCGCTCGTCGGCGGCGTCGCGATGCTCGCCGTGGTCACGCTGCTGGTGTCCAACATGGGGGTCGCGGCGGGGCCGGAGTCGGGTTCGCTGGTGCTGAAGGCGACGCCGTGGCTGGTCGCGCTGATCGCGGTGGCCGGCGTGGGCTACGCCCAGTACCTCAAGCGGCGGGACCCGTCCCGCTACCAGCTGCTGGGGCGGACGGTGCTGGAGGAGACGAAGGAGCGCTAGCGAGTGCTAGCCCTCCCCGAACACCGTGGCCCGGTGAACGCGCCAGCGTTCCATCATGGCCGAGATCTCGCCGTCGACGAACTCGAAGAAGGCGAGCGTCTCGGCCATGCGGCGTCCGGCGGGGGTGTCGCCGCCGAGGCTGGTGACGCCCTCGCGCAGCGCGCCCTCCCACCGCTTGAGCACGGTCTCGCGATTGGTGAGAGCCTCGTACCACTGGTTGCTGTGCACCCGGTAGCGCTCGCGCCGTGAACCGGGCTCGCGCTCCCGCGAGACCATGTGCTGCTGGGCCAGGTAACGCACCGCGCCGGACACCGCCGCGGGACTGATCCGCAGCTGGTCGCCCAGCTCGGCGGAGGTCATCGCGCCCTCGTCCGAGGAGAGGAGCGCGGCGAAGACCCGGGCGGGCATCCGCTGCATTCCGGCCTCGACGAGCTGCGCCGCGAAGGACTCGACGAACCGCGACACGGCATCGGCGTCCCGGTGACCACCGGCTTCTTCCCGCTCGACCCGTTCGTCCGCCATGGCCTCATCCTAACGTCGGTTCACCGTCTTCCTTAACTTCACAAATTTCTGAAAGAAGCGTACGTTCTGAAGCATGACGAAGGCCATCTCGGTGTCCGGACTGCACAAGTCCTTCGGCCGCGCCCACGCTCTGGACGGCCTCGACCTGGAGGTCGAGACCGGTGAGGTGCACGGCTTCCTCGGCCCCAACGGCGCCGGCAAGTCCACCACCATCCGCGTCCTGCTCGGCCTGCTGCGCGCCGACTCCGGCGCCGCGCAGGTCCTCGGCCGCGACCCATGGACCGACGCGGTCGAGGCACACCGCCGCATCGCGTACGTCCCGGGCGACGTGACCCTGTGGCGCAACCTCTCCGGCGGCGAGGTCATCGACCTGTACGGCCGGCTGCGCGGCGGCCTGGACCCGGCCCGCCGGGCCGACCTGATCGACCGCTTCGAACTGGACCCCACCAAGAAGGGCCGTACGTACTCGAAGGGCAACCGCCAGAAGGTCGCCCTGGTGGCCGCGTTCGCCTCGGACGTCGACCTGCTGATCCTGGACGAGCCGACCTCGGGCCTGGACCCCCTGATGGAGGAGGTCTTCCAGCGCTGTGTGCGGGAGGAACGGGACCGCGGCCGGACGGTCCTGCTGTCCTCCCACATCCTCAGCGAGGTCGAGGAGCTGTGCGACCGCGTCAGCATCATCCGCAAGGGCCGCACGGTGGAGACGGGCTCACTGGCCGACCTGCGCCACCTGACGAGGACGAGCGTGACGGCCGAACTCGCCCACTCCCCCAACGGGTTGGCCCACCTGCCGGGTGTGCACGACCTCGACGTACAGGGAAAGCACGTGAGGCTGCACGTCGACACCGACAAACTCGACGCGGTGCTGAGGTCGTTGGCGGACTCGGGCGTGCGGTCGCTGAGGTCGACGCCACCGACGCTGGAGGAGCTGTTCCTGCGGCACTACCAGGAAGAGGCGGCGAGGTGACCGCCCTGCCCGCCCTGCCCGCCCTGCCCGCCCTCGCGGGACGGCAGTTCGCCGGGACCGGCGTCCTGCTGCGCTTCGCACTCCGCCGCGACCGGGTGCTGATCCCCGTCTGGGTGGCCGTGAACACCCTGATGGTCCTCTCCATGCCGAACACCCTCAAGGGCCTCTACGGCACCCCGGCCGACCGTGCCGACCTGCTGCGGCAGCTGGAGACCAACGCCTCCCTGCGGGCCCTGATCGGCCCGGTCTTCGACGACTCGCTCGGCGCGCTGACGGCCTGGCGGGTGGGCGTGTACGCGGCCGCGCTCGCCGCCGTGACGAGCCTGCTGGTCGTCGTACGGCACACCCGCGACGAGGAGGAGAGCGGCCGCCAGGAACTCGTCGCGTCCGGCATGGTCGGCCGCCGCGCCTCCCTGACGGCGGCCCTGCTCGCGGCGGGCGTCGCCAACGCCGTCCTGGCCCTGCTGGTGACGGCGGGCCTGGCGGGCCAGGGAGCGGCGGGGGCGCTGGCCTTCGGCCTCGGTCTCGCCGGGGTGGGCATGCTGTTCGCGACCATGGCCGCGATCGTCGCGCAGCTCACCGAGAGCGCACGGCTGGCCCGGGGCCTGACGGCCGCCGCCCTGGGCGTCGCATTCGTCCTGCGGGCGGCGGGGGACTCGGCGACCGATGGGGGCACCTCCGTGCTGACCTGGCTGTCACCGCTGGGCTGGCTGGAGAACCTGCGGGCGTTCGCGGACGAGCGGTGGTGGGTGCTGCCGCTGTTCGCGGCGGCGGTCGTGGCGCAGGGCGCGCTGGCGTACGGGCTGGCCGGCCGCCGGGACGTGGGCATGAGCTTCCTGCCCACCCTCCCGGGCCCGGCGACGGGCCGGCTGGGTACGGCCTCCGCGCTGGCCTGGCGGCTGCAACGGGGCGGTGTGCTGGGCTGGAGCGTCGGCTTCCTCCTCGCGGGGGTGGTGTACGGCGGGCTCACGGAGGGCGCGGCCGACCTGGTCGCCGACAACGACAAGGCCCGCGAGGTCTTCGAGCGGATGGGCGGCCGGTCGGACCTGACGGACGCGTTCCTCGCCTCGATGATCGGCATGCTCGGCCTGATCGCGGCCCTGTACGTCGTGTCGTCCGTGCTCCGGCTGCACGGCGAGGAGACGTCGGGCCGCGCGGAACCGGTCCTGGCGAACGCGGTGGGCCGACTGCGCTGGGCGGCCGGTCACCTCCTGATCGCCTTCGGCGGCGCGACCCTGATCATGCTCCTGGCCGGGCTGGGCTTCGCGGCGGGCTACGGCGAGGAGGTCCTGCCGATCCTGGGCGCCTGTCTGGTACAGATCCCGGCGATCTGGCTGGTCGGCGGCCTGGCCGTCCTGCTGTACGGGACGGCCCCGCGTCTGGCGCCGGCCGCGTGGGGTGTGGCGGGCGCGATCCTGCTCATCGGCTGGATCGGCCCGGCGCTGGACGCCCCGCAGGCCGTCCTGGACCTGTCGCCCTTCGGCCACCTGCCGAAGCTGCCGGGCGGCGGGATGGAGTGGGGGCCGGTGCTGGTGCTCTCCGGTGCGTCGGCGGCTCTGGTGGCCGCGGGGCTCGCGGCGCTGCGACGGCGGGACATGTCGACCTAGGGCGCCGGTGGGCCGGGTTCACCATGGCGGTAAGGGCACGGGGGCCGCACGAAAACCGGGAGGCGCCGCGTGGGCGCCTCCCGGTCGAAGTCGACGGCGAGGAAAGCGAAGGAACTTGTTTCATTGCAGGAAATTGAGAAGGAAGCCCCTTCATGGCCTCGCCGTGGGCAACGCTAGCAGTCAGCCCGGGATCAGGTCGCGCAGATTTTCGAGGGTGATGATCCGGGAGTCCGGGTGCAGTCCCTCGGGCCGTTCGAGACCGATGTACGTCACGGGCTCGTCCGGGACCGGCTCGCCGTCCCACAGCTCGACGTCCGTGGTGTCGCCGCACATCAGGTCGATCAGATACCACACCGTCAGCTGCTCGCGCTCCACGATGGCGCGCACCGCCTTGGACACCGACACCTGGTTCTCCTCGACCCGGTTGGCCGACGAGATGCCCTTCAGATACAGGTGCAGCCACTTCGCGCGCCACCGGCCGTCGGCCTCGCGCCGGAACACCAGCGGCAGCGCCACCCGCCCCGCCCCGCGAAGCTCCGACTTCATCCGCACCGTGCGCGGCTCGAACGGCCGGCCCCTCTGATCACCGTCGCGCAGCATGAAACCGAAGAACGACTCCTCGACCTCCTCGAAGCTCTCACCGGCGAAGATGTTGACCTGCGGAACGATGAACGAGCTGCGTACCCGGTCCAGGGACAGGTTGATGAACTCCGAGGCCCCCTCGGGCGCCTCGGTGACATCACCCGAGTGCCTGCCCCCGACACCCCTGAGGGAGGTGTAGGAGAGCCAGGAGTCGGTCCTGTAGTCGGCGTGCAGGAGCAGCGCCGAGAGGTCGAAGTCGGTCCGGCGCTCGGTCTCCTTCCAGTACACGAAGAAGCGCAGCTGTTCGCCGTCGACCGCGGAGACGGAGCCCCGGGGCAGCACGCCGAGCCCGGCCGCGGTCGCCCTGCCGCTGAGCGGGAGCGCCACGTCGAGGATGTCGGGGTCGACGAGCAGCCGCCCCGGCGCCGGAAGCCTGCGGCGCAGCTCGGCGTCGAGGGCGGCGATCAGACGATCGCGGTCGGCGGCCGGTACGGACGGCCGGTGGTCGGGGGTCACCCAGGCGCGGCCCAGGCGGTTGACGAAGATACGGGGTTCGTCGGTCTCCCGCTCCCGGTTGTGGAAGTGCTCGCGGACCGAGAGCACGACCCGGCCGGAGACCTCGGGGGCGACCCGCACGGCGGCGGCCACCACCGCGTCCCGCTGCTCCTGATCGGCGGCGATACGCAGCAGGAGGTCCAGGGCACGGAACAGCTTGCCGGGAGCGGACTCCAGCAGCCGCACCGCACCGAGGACGTCGAACTCGTCGAGCAGCTTCTCGGCACGGCTGTCGAAGGACCGCGCCTCCTTCTCGCCCCGCGCCACGGCGAACACGTCGGCGGCGTGCGGCCAGCGCGGGTACTCGTGCGGGTGGAGACGCTCACCGAGCCGCTTGAAAGGCTCGCGGTACGCGTGCACATCGGCGAGCTTTGCGGGGTTCGCCGCCACCACGGCGTCGAGGCCCGCGAGCAGCGCACGGCGGGCCGGCCGCGAGAGCGCCCGGAACCGGGTCGGCTCCGTCAGCGTCACGTCGCCGCCCGACAACGCGCAGGCCAGCCGCAGCACATCGACGACGGTGTCGAGCAGCAGGTCCGCGCCGACGGCGAGACGGGCCTCGTTGACGACCGCCCGGTTCTCCCGGACCGGGATCGACTCCGGCTGGGGGCCGAGCGCGCACCGCTCGGCGAGGACCTTGAGATCGCGCAGGTGCTCCTCGCCCAGGGGCGTCGTGCTGCCCGCCAGGGCCAGGTACAGGTCGGTGAGTTCGTCGTCCAGGTCCCGCCCGAGGTGCAGGACGGTCACCCGGTCGCCCGCCGAGGCGATCAGCTCGTCCTGCGCCGCGAGCATCTCCTCGTAGGTGTGCTGGTAGCGGCCGTACGTGGGGAGGCTGAGCAGGTCCAGCACCCCGTGTGCCAGCTGCGTCAGCACGTTCTCGCGCGCCTTGTCGTCGCCGAGCGCCTGCGTCACACACCGCATCCAGAACTCTTCGGTGTCCGGCACGTTCGCCGGGAAGTCGATGAAGTACGCGTTGTGCCGGACGTGGTCGCCCACCATCTCGCTCACGGTGCGCAGCGTCCGCCGGGCGGTGTGCGCGACCGCGTCCTCGGACAGCCCCGACAGCCGTTCCAGCAGCTCCGCCGAGAGCTTGAAGCCCACGGACGTCAGCGCCGCGTCGAACTGCCGCGCGGCGGTGGCTCCTTGCCCGGCGGAGCCCTTCGGGGAGGGAAGGCGGTGGGTGTGCCGGATGACCAGCGGTTCGAGACTGTGCGCCATCCGGGGATGATCGCAGAGGCGCGCGAGCAGACGCACGGGAGTTTTCTGCGCGCGGCCTGGCCCGGACCCGTCCGTGGGCAGCCCGCCCGGACCCGTGGGCGGCCGACACGGACCCGTGAATGGCCCGGGTGGGGAACCCGTGGCGGCCGGCGCGCGTCCGTCCCAGGCATGGGACAACGTACGCAGGCCGCCGGCGGCTGCCTTGCCATGGCGCTCGGCTGGGGTGCGGGACTCGCGGTGTGGTCCGTCGACGTCCGCGGCCGCTTCTGGCGCTTCGAACAGGCACCCGACTGGAGCGTCCTGTACGCGGAACTGCCGATCGCCCTGCTGGGCGGGACGGTCGCGGGCCTGGCCCTGTGGGCCGTGCTCAGCCGTCTCAGAAGGTCACGCTGAGCCCCTCCAGCCCCCGGATCACGAAGTTCGGCTTGCGCCGGGGCTCCGCCGCCAGCGCCAGCGTGGGGGCCCGTTCCAACAGAGCCGTCATCGAGGCGGCGAGCTCGATACGGGCCAGCGGGGCGCCGATGCAGTAGTGGATGCCCGCGCTGAAGGAGATGTGCGGGTTGTCGGGGCGGGTGAGATCGAGCCGGTCCGGGTCGGCGAAGACGGCCGGATCGTGGTTCGCCGACCCGAAGAGCATGGCGATCTCCGCTCCCCGGGGCACGGTGGTCCCGTCGATCTCGATGTCGTCGAGCACCCACCGCTCGAAGAGCTGGAGCGGAGTGTCGTACCGCATCAGCTCCTCGACGGCGGAGGGGACGAGCGAGTGGTCGGCACGCAGCGCGGCCAGTTGCTCCGGGTTCCTGAAGAGCGCCCACCACCCGTTGACGGTGGCGTTCACGGTCGCCTCGTGCCCCGCGTTGAGCAGCAGCACCGCGGTCGAGATCATCTCCTGCTCGGTGAGCCGGTCGCCCTCGTCGTGCGCGGCGATGAGACCGGAGATGAGATCGTCGCCGGGCTCCTTGCGCCGCGCGGCGATGAGCTCCCGCAGATATTCGGAGAACTCGACGGAGGCCCGCACCGCCCTCGCCGCGGTCTCCTTCGACGGACTGAGCTCGTACATCCCGCAGATGTCCGCCGACCAGGGCCTGAGCGGCCCCCGGTCCGACTCCGGAATGCCCAGCATCTCCGCGATCACGGCGACGGGCAGCGGCTCGGCGACATCGCTGAGCAGATCGCCCCCGCCCGCCTCCACCAGCCGGTCCACCAGCTCCCCGGCCAGCCGCCGCACATACGGCTTCAGCCGCTCCACCGTGCGCGGGGTGAACGCCTTCGACACCAGCCGCCGGATCCGGGTGTGGTCGGGCGGCTCCAGATCGAGCATCCCGTGATCGTTGAGCGTGTGGAACGGCTCCTGCTCGGCCGGGGGCGCCGTCCGCCCGAAGTCCTCGTGCGTGAACCGGTGCTGATACGTCCGCCCGAGCCGCCGCTCCCGCAGCAGCGCCGAGACATCCGCGTGCCGCGGCACCAGCCACTGGTCGGTCGGCTCGTAGTAGATCACCCGCCCCCGCTCCCGAAGCTCGGCGTAGGCCGGATAGGGGTCCGCCACGAACGCGGGATCCCAGGGGTCGAACGAGAGAGCGTCAACTACTGCCATGAACGGACGCTAGCCGGTGAAGAGGCTGCTGACCAGGGGCTCCTGCGGAACGACGCAAGCCTGCGAACAGGAAGCACCGGCGGACGGTGGTCCGGTGTGTGTCCTAGCCCGGGGTCACCAGGCGGGCCTCGTAGGCGAAGACCGCCGCCTGGGTGCGGTCTCTCAGGCCCAGCTTGACCAGGATCCTGCTCACGTGGGTCTTGATGGTCGACTCCGCGACCACCAACCGGCCGGCTATCTCCAGGTTCGACAGGCCCTGGGCGATGAGGACCAGCACCTCCGTCTCCCGTTCGGTCAGGTCGCCGTAGGCCGCCTGCGCGGTCGGCGACAGTCGCGGGGTGTCCGACAGCTTGGAGAACTCCGTGATCAGGCGCCGGGTGACGGAGGGAGCCAGGAGCGCCTCGCCGGCCGCCACCACCCGGACGCCGTCGGCCAGTTGGCGGGCCGACGCGTCCTTCAGCAGGAAGCCCGAGGCGCCCGCGCGCAGCGCCTGGTAGACGTACTCGTCCAGGTCGAAGGTGGTCAGTACCAGGACCTTCGCCGAGCCGTCCGCCGCCACGATCTCCCGCGTCGCCTCGATGCCGTTCAGCTCCGGCATGCGGATGTCCATCAGGACCACGTCGGGGGTGAGTTCGCGGACGCGGTCGACCGCCTCCCGGCCGTTGACCGCCTCGCCCACGACCTCGATGTCCGGCATCGCGTTCAGCAGGACCGAGAAGCCCTCGCGCACCATCATCTGGTCGTCGGCGATCAGTACTCGGATCGTCATGTTCCACTCTCGCTCGCGGCGGGCACCGGCAGGAACACCGTCACCTCGTAGCCGCCCGTCGGGGTCGGCTCCGCCGTCATCTCGCCGTTCAGCATGCTGACTCTCTCCCGCATTCCGGTGATGCCGTGGCCGGCGCCGGGTGAGGGCTTGATCAGGGACGGGTTCGGCGGTGCGTCGTTGACTATCCGCAGTCCCAGGCCGCCCAGTACATAGCCGATCTCCACGCGGGCACCCGCCCCGGGGGCATGGCGCAGGGTGTTGCTCAGCGCCTCCTGGACTATCCGGTACGCCGACAGCTCCACGCCCTGCGGCAGCTCGCGCACCGCGCCGGTGACCGATTTCTCCACGTCCAGTCCCGTCTCCCGCACGTTGGCGAGCAGCCCGTCCAGTTCGGCGAGCGTGGGCTGCGGGGCGTCGGGAACCTCGTAGTCCTCGGCGCGGACCACGCCCAGGACCCGGCGCAGCTCCGTGAGGGCCGCCACCGCGTTCTCCCGGATCGTGGCGAACGCCTTCTCCAGCTCCTCCGGCGGGTTCTCCACGCGGTAGGGGGCGGCCTCGGCCTGGATGGCCACCACCGACATGTGGTGGGCCACGACGTCGTGCAGCTCGCGGGCGATCGTGGTGCGCTCCTCCAGCAGGGTGCGGCGGGAGCGCTCGTGCGCGGTCACCGTCTGCTGGGCCGTGACCTTCTCCTCGGCCTGCCGGCGGATGTGCCAGACGGTGACGGCGAGAAGGAGGATCGCCGAGAAGACCAGCATGGGCGCGACGTTCGTGAAGTAGTGGCCCCAGCTGAAGACGGTCTCGGCGACGAAGCCGTAGGCAGCCGTCACCATCCACATCCACGCCGCCGTGCGCGGGCGGGTGCGTATCGCCACGACCGTCAGCACCATCAGGTGGGCGGCGAAGCTGCCCGGCAGCCAGGGCCACTCGGTGTACGTGGTGCCGATGACCGCGACGGCGGTGGTCCCCGCGAGCGACAGCCAGAACGCGCCGACCGGCCGCACCAGCGTCAGCAGCACCGGGGCCAGGGCGAGCAGGCCGGTCAGGAGACCGACGCCGCTGCCCTGGGCGTCCGCCCAGGCGATCAACATCGCCAGGGCGCCGGCCGCCCCGACCACCGCGTGCCGGGACCAGGTCGCGTACTCCCGCCTGCGGCCCTTCAGGCGGCCCAGGACGCGGCCGGCGGGCTCCTTGCGGGGCAGCGGGCGGTAGGCGAAGGCGTCGTGGAAGAGGTCCTCCCGCAGACCGCGCAGGGCGTCCACGGCCGCCCGGAACTCCGGACTGCGCGGCCGGTAGGCCTCGTAGGAGTCGTCCGGGTCGTCCGGGCGCATGGTGTGCGTCTGCGTCGTCTCTGTCACGTTCAGAACGGTATGCGGAGGAGGGGGTCCCGGTCGTCACCAGTGAGAGGGGTTCGTGCGGATCCCTCTCAAGTACTACGGGTCCGACGGGGAGCCACCACTCAGTACCCCGACGGTCTCACCAGCCCCGACTCGTACGCGAACACCGCCGCCTGGGTGCGGTCCCGCAGCCCCAGTTTCACCAGGATGCGGCCCACGTGCGTCTTCACGGTCTGCTCGGCCACGAAGAGGTGGCCGGCGATCTCCGCGTTGGACAAGCCCTGCGCGATCAGGGTGAGAACCTCCGTCTCACGCTCGGTGAGATCGCCGACCCGCTCCTTCAGCGGGGCTCTGGGCTTGCCGTCGAGACGGGAGAACTCGGCGATCAGCTTGCGGGTGATGACGGGCGCGAGCAGGGCGTCGCCGGCCGCCACCACCCGGACCGCCTCGGCGAGCCGGTCCGCGGAGGCGTCCTTCAGCAGGAAGCCGGACGCCCCGGCCCGCAGCGCGTCGTACACGTACTCGTCGAGGTCGAAGGTGGTGAGCACCAGCACCTTGATGTGCGGGTGCGCGAGGGTGATGCGGTGCGTGGCGTCGATACCGCCGAGCTCGGGCATGCGAATGTCCATCAGGACGACGTCCGGGGCGAGTTCGTCGACCTTGGCGACGGCGTCCAGGCCGTGCACCGCCTGGCCGATCACCTCGATGCCCGGGTGGGCGTTGAGCAGCACGGTGAAGCCCTGCCGGACCATCTCCTGGTCGTCGGCGATCAGTACGCGGATGGTGCCGCCGGTCGTCATGGGGTTCCTTCTCCTGTCGGGGGCGGGGCGCCCGCGCCATGCACATCGCGCACATCGCGCACATCGTCCATGGCATCCATGTCGTCCGGGAAGACGAGTTCGAGGTCCTCGGGGGTGCCGGGAGCCGCGGAGTCCTCTCCGGAGCGGGAGGCGTCGAGAGCGTCCGCGCCGTCCCGCGGGAGGAACGCCGACACCGCGAAACCGCCGTGCAGGGTCGGGTAGGCGCTGACATGGCCGCCCAGCATCACCGCCCGCTCGCGCATCCCGAGCAGACCGTGCCCCGCCCCCGGGGAGGGGGCTACGGGTTCGAGCGGGCGGGAGTTGGTGACCTCCAGGTACAGGCCACGGGCGTGGTGGGTGACCTCCACCCGCACCTGGGACCCCGGCGCGTGCCGCAGGGCGTTGCTGAGCGCCTCCTGGACTATCCGGTACGCCGACAACTGCACGCCCGGCGGATACACGGGCGCCTCGCCCTCGACGGTCGCGACCACGTCCAGACCCGCGGCACGGGTGTTCTCCATGAGGGCGTCGAGGCGGTCGAGCGTGGGCTGCGGGGTGTCCGGGGCGGCTCCGGTGCCGGCCGCGCCGAGGCCGTAGGGGTCCTCCGGGTTCTCCGAACGCAGCACCCCGAGCACCCGACGCAGTTCGGCGAGCGCCTCCACGGCGTTCTGCCGGATGCCGGCGAGGTTCTCCTTCAGTTCCTCGGACGGGTTCTCCACCAGGTGCGGGGCGACCTGGGCCTGGATGGAGATCACCGACATGTGGTGGGCGACGACGTCGTGCAGTTCGCGCGCGATCCGGTTGCGCTCCTCGAGCACAGTGCGGCGGGCGCGTTCCTCGGCGGTGATGCCGGTCTGCTCGACCAGCTGCTTACGGGCCTCGCGCCGGCCGCGCAGAGAGCTGCCGACGAGGACCACGGCGGCGAACAGGATCACCGCCACGGGGCCGGTCGGCCCGTAGTTGGCGGCGCCGATGAGTCCTTCCACGACGTAGGTGACGAGTGTCGTCAGGCCCAGCGCCGCCACGGAGGCTCGGGTGGGCACGCGCAGCGACAGCAGAAGCAGCACCATGGCGTGTGCGATGAGGCCCGGTCCGCCCCAGGGCCATGAAGCCTCGGGCTCGGCCTGGCCCGAGAGCAGTTGGGAGCGGGCGCCCATGGCCACGACCACCGTGACCGTCATCGACAGCCACCACGCCGGAACCGGCCGCCACAGGGCCAGGGCCACCGCCCCGCCCTGCGCCGCCGCGCACAGCAAACCGTAGTTCACGCCCTGGCGGTATTCGTCGGCGATCTGATCCACTCCGCCCAGCGTGATGCCGACGGCGACCAGGATCACATGCACGTGCGGAAGCCGGCGCAGCCATACGAACGACGGCAGCGGTGCCGCCCGGGTCGTCCACAGGTCGTCACGCAGGACCCGCAACCTCCCGGTCAGCCACTCCCCCACACCGTTCATCCGCACCACCCTAGACATGCCGTGTCTCCCGCGAACCCGACGGTTTCGGCCGCCCTCCGACGCGGACCACACGCGATCGGCCCTCGCTCTTCCGCCCACGCCGCCCTCCGCTGTTCTCACAGCCGTGGAACGCCCCCCAGCACACCCCCAGCACCACGGCGAAGACCGGCAGCCACAGCAACCGGGCCGCCACCCAGTCCAGCCCGTCGGGGACCGTGTGCAGGCCGGGCAGGTGGCCCGCGAACAGGCCGGTCGCGGTGGTCACCATCATGGCCGTCTGGTGCCAGAGGAACACCGTCATCGCCGAGAGGTTGACCAGCGCGACCGCCGCCCAGGCCAAAGGCCCGCGCATGGCCCGGCGCAGCCGGTCACGCAGCAGCAGAGCCAGTCCGCACTGGGCGAGACCGAACGTGACGGCGGCCAGCGTCGGCGGGTTGAGGTTGGACACCGCCGCGCCCGGCACACCCACCATCGACGCCGGGTATCCGGCCCAGCCGACGAGCAGTGCCGTCGCCACCGCCCCGCCGGCCAGCAGGAGCCGGCCCGCGCGGGGCCGCTCCAGCTCACCGCGGGTCCAGGCCGCGCCGACGGTGTACGGCACCAGCCAGCCCGCCACCACGTTCACCCAGCCCAGCCACGACGGGCCGCCCAGGCCGAAGCGCACCAGATCCACATGGAGGACGACGGCCAGCGGCCACAGCGGGTTGAGCCGGACCAGCAGCGGGGTCGCGGCCGTCAGCACGGCGAAGACCAGCAGGAACCAGAGGGGGGACAGCGCCAGTTTGACCACGGTGTGCACGGTGACGAAGGACGCGCCGCCGAGCAGGAGGCCGACCGCGGCGACCGTCCACACGGCCAGCACGGCGGCCACCGGGACGAACAGCCGCGCCAGCCGGGTTCTGAGCCACGCGCCGTAGCTCCCGCCCCGCGCGCGGGCCGAGGCGAGGCTTCGGGTCGCCACATGGCCGCCCACCATGAAGAACACCGCGAGGGTCTGGAACATCCACGACACCGGGGCCAGCCAGGGCATGGGCCCCAGCGGGCTCGCGGCCCGCAGGGTTCCGCCGTCGGCGACGAGCGCCGTCACCAGCCAGTGGCCGAGGACGACACCGAGGATCGCCAGTGCCCGCAGGGCGTCCACGGCCCGGTCGCGCTGCGGTGGCGTGGCGGCGTCGATCCGGACGGCGGCCCGCCGGATCCCGAACAACGCCCGTGCCCGACGCCCCTGTGTCCGACGCTCCTGTGCCCCTCGCTCCGGTGACTCACGCACCGATGACTCACGCACGTGTGTCTCACGCACCGGTGACCTCCGAGGTCTCGCCGAGGACGATCCGGGCGATGTTGGCCAGGGAGGGTGAACCCGGCCTGAAGTAGTCGCTGTGGCCGCCGGAGCCCGCCGCGAAGACATGAGCGCCGAACGACGGGGACAGGGGATCGGTGCCGAAGCCGACCGTCGTGCCGAACAGGTCGGCGCTGACGTGCGGGACGTCCGCCACCCAGTCGTCGGCGCCCCGGGCCGCCCAGACCCGCGCGCGGGTGCGCAGGTCGGCCGCCGACTCCGCGCCCGTGCCCGGGCTGCCGAGGAGAACGAGATCCGTCACGTCCAGGTGCGGGGCGGCGCGGCCGCACACGACCGTGCCGTACGAGTGGCACAGGAGGGTGAACCGGGAGCCCGGTGCGGTGACGGCGCGCAGCTCGCGCAGGAACTCCCGCAGGTCCGGGGCCGCTTCCTCGGCACGGTCCGGGGTGATCACGGTGGCGCTGATCGTGCCGGGGGTGGTGTAGCCGAGCCAGGCCACCACCGCCGTACGGGGATCGGCGCCGGTCTGCCCGGTGAGCCGGTGGTGCAGTGCGGCCGCTCCCGCGCGGAAGCGCCCGAAGGTGTCCAGCGAGGTGTCGGAGCCCGGTACGAGGACGGCGACACGGTCGGCGTGGGCGAGGTCCCCGAACACCTCGACCGCCCGGCCGGAACCCCGGCCGTCGAAGGAGAGCAGATTGCGGGACGGGGCGGCCAACTCCCGTTCGGCGGCGGCACGGTGACGGTCCCCGTGGGCGGCGGCCATGCCGGAGGCCAGTGCGGCGTTGGCCCGGTTGGCGACGTACGCCTTCTCCAGCGTCGCCGCCGTCGGCGGGGCGAGATCGGCCGGGGCCGGGGCCGGGATCCGCGGCCGGGCCGCCGCCGCCGTGAGGGGGACGACCACGGCGGCGGTGATGAGGACGGCCAACAGGGCACGGAACCAGTGCCGCCCCCCGCGCGTTCCCCTCACACGGCGCCACCGCCCGCGCAAACGAAGCTCCGCCATCCCGCCCCTCCCCCGCCATTGCGCCCGGCCATCGGGCCTTTCTGGCTTGGAAGTTACGGATCTGTGCTCGTCGTTCGCGTCCCGCTGAGGAGCTCTTCTTCGACGTAGCTCTCAGGTACTACGGGTACGACCTAGGGGACTTCACCCCGCCGGACCGCCCCGCCGGACCGCCCCGCCGGACCGGGGTCACGGCTACCACGCCAGCTGTGCGATCTCCTCCGCCACCACCGCGCACGCGTCCGCCGCCGGGTCGATCAGCGGGAAGTGGCCGACGTCCTCCAGGAGGGTCAGGCCCACCACCTCCCCCGCCTTCGCCGCCGCGTCCGCGTACGCCTCGGCGACCGCCTGCGGGACGACGAGGTCGCTGCGGCCCTGCACCAGGGTCGTCGCGACCCCGGTCGGCAACAGCAGCGCCGGGTCGGCGTACGGCTGTCGCTCCCCGAACTGCTCTTCCCCGCCCAGGAGTTGGTGGGCCGCCCCGCCGCACACGTCCAGCTTCTCGGCGACCGCGAAGTCGGCGATCGGGGCCAGCGCGACGACGCCCCGCAGCCAGGCCGAGTCCCCGGTGCGCCAGGGCGCGTCGGCGGGCAGCACATGCCGGGCCGCCGCCCACAGGGCGAGGTGCCCGCCCGCCGAGTGACCGGTGAGCACCGTACGACGGGCGTCGGCCTGCGGCACGGCCTCCCGGACAAGGGCGGGGAGGGCGTCGAGGGCCGCGGCGACGTCGTCGAAAGTGTCCGGCCAGCGTCCCGCGATCGGGGATGTCCCCTCCGGGGCGGGGCTCTCGGCGCCCCGCCGGTACTCCACGTTGGCCACGGCGAAGCCGCGCTGGGCCAGGAAGTCCGCGAACGGCGTGATGTGCCGCCGGTCGTACGGCGCCCGCCAGGCCCCGCCGTGCAGCACGACGACGAGCGGGACGGACCCGCCCGGGCCGACCTGTGCTCGCGGGACATAGAAGTCGATCACCTGGTCGGGGTGATCGCCGTACGCCGTGGTGACGTCGGGCTCGACGGGCGGATGCGCGAAGGCCGACGCCTCCTCGGCGGCGGCCCGGGCTGCGACAACGTCGTCCGGCATGCTCCAACCTCTCAGCGGCGAAACGGATTTGGCGGACCAGGTGAGAATTCGGCCGTTGGCCGGGACGGTATCAGGCCCGTGACGTGCGCGGACACGCGGATGTCACGCTCGGTGAGAGGTAACCGGTTCAGGTAAACGGTTCTGCTGTTCCGCCACCCCGGCAGGCCCGCCCGCCGGGAAACCCCCTGGGCGTACCCCTAGGTACGCCCAGGAGACCCGGCCGGTTCAGCCGGCCGGGCCTGCCTGTCTGACGGCCGCCGGGTCAGCGCAGTTCCTCCGCCAGCACCCGCGCCGCCCGCTCCACGTCCGCGAATCCGACGTACAGCGGGGTGAAGCCGAAGCGCAGGACGTCCGGGCGGCGGAAGTCGCCGACGACCCCGCGCCCGATCAGCCGTTTCATGACCTCGCCGGCCTCCTCGCAGCGCAGCGCCACCTGGCTGCCGCGCTCCTCGTGACGCACCGGAGTCAGCGACTCGACCCGCCCCTCGGGGACGTACGCGGCGACGCATTCCAGGAAGAAGTCCGTCAGGGCCAGCGACTTCGCCCGCACCGCCTCGACCGAGACCCCGTCCCAGACCTCGAGTGCCGCCTCCAGGGCGAGCATCGACAGGATGTCCGGGGTGCCGACCCGCCCGCGCGGGGCACCCGCCGCCGGCTCGTACGCCTCCCGCATGCCGAAGGGCTCGGCGTGCGAGTTCCAGCCGGGCAGCGGTGAGTCGAAACGGTCCTGGAGGCCGCCGCGGACGTACAGGTACGCCGGCGAACCCGGTCCGCCGTTCAGGTACTTGTAGGTGCAGCCGACCGCGAGGTCCACGCCGTGCTCGTCGAGACCGACGGGCAGGGCGCCCGCGCTGTGGCACAGGTCCCAGACGGCGATCGCGCCCGCCGCGTGCACGGCGGCGGTGAGCGACGGCAGGTCGTGCAGCCGCCCGGTGCGGTAGTCGACGTGGTTGAGCAGCACGGCGGCCGTACGCTCCGACAGCGCCGCCGGTACCTCGCCCGGTGTCACCGCACGCAGGGTGCGGCCGGTGAGACGGGCCGCGGACTCGGCGATGTAGCCGTCCGTGGGGAAGGTCGTCGCGTCGACGAGGATCTCGTCCCGGGCGCCGTCCACCAGGCGTACCGCTCCCACAAGTGCCTTGAAGACGTTGACACTTGTCGAGTCGCCGACCACGATCTGCCCGGCCGCCGCGCCCACCAGCGGGGCGATCCGGTCACCGATCCGCTCGGGCGCCGTCCACCAGCCGCTCTCGTCCCAGGAGCGGATCTTCAGCGCGCCCCACTGGCGCCGTACGACGTCCTCCACGTGCCCGGGGACGGACCGCGGCAGCGCGCCCAGCGAGTTGCCGTCGAGGTAGACGCCGTCGTCGAGGAGGAACTGGGCGCGCTTGCCCGCCAGTTCGTCGCCGCCGTCCAACTCCTTCGCCCTGAAGGCGAGTTGCTCGAAGCCGGGGCGCTCAGACATGGGACCTGGCCGTCCACAGCTCGGGGAACACGTTCTTCTGCGCGCGCTTCTCCAGCCAGGCCACGCCGGCCGAGCCGCCCGTGCCGGCCTTCGCGCCCATCGCGCGGCGGGTGGCGACGAGGTGGTCGTTGCGCCAGCGCCACACCAGCTCGGCGACGTCCGTCAGGGCCTCGCCGAGGCGCGCGATCTCGTCACCCGCGTCACCCGCGTACACGGCCGTCCAGACCGACTCGACCTCCGCCGAGGGCTCGTACCGCCGCGAGATGTCCCGCTCCAGGACGGCCGACGGGATCGCGTGACCGCGCCGGGCCAGCAGCCGCAGCACCTCGTCGTACAGGCTCGGCTCGTGCAGCGCCTTCTCCAGCTCCGCGTGGACGCGGGGCGCGCCGCGGTGCGGGACCAGCATGGACGCGGACTTCTCACCGAGCAGGAACTCCATGCGGCGGTACATCGCCGACTGGAAGCCGGAGCCCTCGCCGAGCGCGGAGCGGTACGAGTTGAACTGCGCCGGGGTCAGCTGCCCGAGCGGCCGCCAGGACGCGTTCAGGGCGTCCAGTTCTCGGACGGAACGCTTCAGCGCGTCGATCGCCACCGGCACCCGGTCCTGGCGGAGCGCCTGCGCGGCGGTCTCCCACTCGTGCACGATGACCGTGAACCACAGCTCCATGACCTGGGTGGTGACCAGGAAGACCATCTCTCCGGGATCGTCGGAGAGGGTGTGCTGGAGGTGGGTGAGCACGTCCGCCTTGACGTAGTCCTCGTACGGCGTCGTGCCGGCGAAGTCGAGATGCGGGGTCTCGGGCTCCGAAGCCTCTTGGGGCTGAGCCTGCTGGGACATCGCTGTCTCCTGTTGTGTACTCCGGGTAGCGGTCCGCCCCTGCCGTTACCGACACGGGGGCCCCGGTCCCCACCGGCACATACTGCGCAATGCTCTCCCGAAAACGCAAGGCCCGCCTGGTCACACCAGACGGGCCTCGGAAGAACACACAGGTGAACGGCTATCCCAGGGTCTGGGCCGCCGTCGGCGAGGAGTCCTTGAGGAACTGCGAGCAGCGCTCCCACTCCGCCTGCTCGCCGATCGCCTGCGCGGCGCGGGCGAGGCCGTGCAGGGCGCGCAGGAACCCGCGGTTCGGCTCGTGCTCCCACGGCACCGGGCCGTGGCCCTTCCAGCCGTTGCGGCGCAGGCTGTCCAGGCCGCGGTGGTACCCCGTACGGGCGTACGCGTACGACTCCACCACGCTGCCCCGCTCGAACGCGTCGTCGGCGAGCTGGGCCCAGGCCAGCGAGGACGTCGGGTACTTCGCGGCGACGTCGGCGGGCGCCGTGCCGTTCGCGAGGAGCTCGCGCGGCTCGGGGTCGTCGGGGAGGTGGGTCGGGGGCGGTCCCCCGAGGAGGTTTTCATGAATGGACATGCGTCCAGTCTGCGCCATCCGCGGGCCCTCGGCCCCGGCCCGCCGGGTAAACCCGGACAGCCGTCGCGCCCGGGACCCGGCTAGGACAGCCGGCCCTTCGTCCGCTCCCCCTCGAGAGGCGGTGCCAGCACGCTCCCGTGCGTCCTGCACTCCGGCCTGCGGCAGTCCGGGGCCGGGCGGCGCACCGTCGTGAAGGCGACCACCGCGCCCACCACCAGCACCCCCGCGCACAGCACCATGGCCCGCTGGAACGCCTCGTCGAAGGCGGTGGCCGAGCGGTACGCCTCCGAGCTCATCCCGGTCAGCAGGGGCAGCGCGGCCACGGCGACGAGACCGGCCGCGCGGGCCGCCGCGTTGTTGACGCCGCTGGCCACCCCGGCCCGAGCTACGTCCACGGAGGCCAGCACGGTCGCGGTGAGCGGGGCGACCAGCGCGACCATGCCGAAGCCCAGCACCAGGACGGCGGGCAGGACGTCGGCGGCGTAGGACGCGCCGGGCCCGACACGCAGCATCAGGAGCATCCCGGCGGCGCACAGCAGCGGGCCGACGGTGAGCGGGATCCGCGGCCCGATGCGCTCGGCCAGTTCGCCGGAGCGGGCGGACAGCAGCAGCATCAGCACGGTCGTCGGCAGCAGCGCGGTGCCCGCGCCGAGGGCGGACCAGCCGGCCACGACCTGGAGCTGGACCGCGGACAGGAAGAAGAACCCGCCGAAGGCCGCGTACACGCACAGGGTGACCAGGTTGACGGCCGTGAACTGGCGGGACGCGAAAATGTCGAGCGGCAGCATCGGGTCCGGGTGGCGGCGCTCCACCCCGACGAAGGCGACCCCGGCGACCAGTCCCGCGACCGCCGCCCCCGTGACGACCCCTACGGGTCCGCTCCGGGCCTCGATCAGCGCGTAGGTGACGAGGGCGAGCGCCAGCGCGCCCAGGAAGGCGCCCAGCACGTCGAAGCGCCCGTGCGGACGCCCTGCCGCGCCCCCGGTCACGCTCTCGGTCGCGCTCCCGGCCGCGCTGGGGCGGACGGGCCGCCCGTCCGACTCCGGTACGTGCCGCAACGCCACCGGCACGCACACCACCGCCAGCGGCACGTTCAGCAGGAACACCCACCGCCAGCCCGGACCGTCCACCAGCCAGCCGCCCAGGAACGGCCCCACGGCCGCCCCCATGCCACCGAACCCGGACCACAGGCCCACCGCCCGCCCCCGGTCGTCAGGGTGGAAGGAGGCCTGGATGAGCGCGAGGGAACCGGGTGTGAGGAGCGCGCCGCCGACCCCCTGCAACGCCCGGGCGGCGACCAGCACGCCCGTGTTCGGGGCGAGCCCGCACAGCAGCGAGGCGACGGCGAACCACACCACCCCGACCACGAACACCTTGCGCCGCCCGTAGTGGTCGCCCAGGGAGCCGCCGAGCAGGATCAGCCCGGCCAGCGTCAGCAGATACGCGTTGACGGTCCACTGGAGGGCGGCCAGGTCGGCGTCCAGGTCGCGGCCGATGCGCGGCAGGGCGACATTGACGACGGTCGAGTCCAGCAGGGCCATGCTGGAGCCGAGCACGGTGGTGAGCAGGATCCACTTGCCCTGCGGCGAGGCCAACCGGACGTCAGGCATGCCCCCAGGTATACAGCGAGCCCGGCGCCGTAGACAGACGCCGGGCTCACCCGTACCCGTAGTACCTCCGGGGGTATCCCCAGAGGCACCCTCAGGGATTACTTGATCTTCTGGCCCGCCGAACGCAGGTGCTGCGTGGCCTCGAGGACCCGCGCGGCCATGCCCGCCTCGGCCAGCTTGCCCCAGGTCCGCGGGTCGTAGGTCTTCTTGGAGCCGACCTCGCCGTCGACCTTCAGGACGCCGTCGTAGTTGCGGAGCATGTGGTCGGCGACGGGACGCGTGAAGGCGTACTGCGTGTCCGTGTCGATGTTCATCTTGACGACGCCGTTCTCCAGCGCGGTCGCGATCTCCTCCGGGGTGGAGCCGGAACCGCCGTGGAAGACGAAGTCGAACGGCTGGGAGCCGGCCGGCTTGCCGTACTTCGCGGCGATGCCCTCGTTCAGCTCCTTGAGCAGGTCGGGGCGGAGCACGACGTTGCCCGGCTTGTACACGCCGTGGACGTTGCCGAAGGACGCGGCCAGCAGGTAGCGGCCCTTGTCGCCCAGACCCAGCGCCTCGACGGTGCGCACCGCGTCGTCGACCGTCGTGTACAGCGAGTCGTTGATCTCGTGCGAGACGCCGTCCTCCTCGCCGCCCGTCGGGGTGATCTCCACCTCGAGGATGATCTTCGCGGCGGCGGTGCGGGCGAGCAGCTCCTGCGCGACGGTGAGGTTGTCGGCGAGGGTCTCGGCCGAGCCGTCCCACATGTGGGACTGGAAGAGCGGGTTGCGGCCGGCCTTCACGCGCTCCTCGGAGATCGCGAGCAGCGGACGGACGAACCCGTCGAGCTTGTCCTTCGGGCAGTGGTCCGTGTGCAGCGCGACGGTGACCGGGTACTTCTCGGCGACGATGTGCGCGAACTCGGCGAGGGCCAGCGCGCCCGTCACCATGTCCTTGCTGTACTGGCCGCCCGCGAACTCGGCGCCACCCGTCGTGATCTGGACGATGCCGTCGCTCTCCGCCTCCGCGAAGCCGCGCAGTGCCGCGTGCAGGGTCTGGCTCGAGGTCACGTTGATGGCCGGGTAGGCGAACTTGCCTGCCTTCGCCCGGTCGAGCATCTCGTTGTAGACCTCGGGGGTTGCGATGGGCATCTGTCCGCTCCTTGGTATCTGCGGGTTGGCGATCTGTCGATCTGCGTACTACGGCCCTGACCTAGACCTGGGGTGCGACGTCATCGTCGGCCCCATCTTTCCAGACCTGGGCGAATGGTCCATGCCTGGTCCACGCCCCGGTCAAGTGCAGGTCGATCCGGCCCGTCAGTCCAGACCCAGTTCATCCTTCGAGAAGGCGAACAGGTACGGCACGCCCGCGCCCTCGCGGATCTTCTCGTCGGCGCCGGTCGCCCGGTCCACGATCGTCGCCACGGCCACGACCTCGGCGCCCGCCTCGCGGACGGCCTCCACCGCGGCGAGCGGCGAGCCGCCGGTGGTGGAGGTGTCCTCGACGACCAGGACGCGCCGGCCCTTGATGTCCGGGCCCTCGACCCGCCGCTGGAGCCCGTGCGCCTTCGCCGCCTTGCGGACGACGAAGGCGTCCAGCCGCCGGCCGCGCGCGGCGGCCGCGTGCAGCATGGCGCCGGCCACCGGGTCGGCGCCCATGGTCAGACCGCCCACCGCGTCGAAGTCGAGCTCCGCGGTCAGGTCGAGCAGCACCTGCCCGACCAGCGGAGCGGCCTCCCCGTCGAGGGTGACGCGGCGGAGGTCGATGTAGTAGTCCGCCTCCAGACCCGACGACAGGGTCACCTTGCCGTGCACCACGGCCTTGTCCTTGATCTGCTGAAGCAGCACGCCACGTGCGCCTGGCGGCATTACTTCGTCTACGTCCGTCATGCCGCCCAGCTTAAAGGCGTGCCCTGAGGGGGAGAGTCAGAGCCGGGTCCACTGCCAGGTGGTGCCGGCCTCCAGCGGCTCCAGGGGCGTGACCAGGCGCGGGAGCGTGTTCAGGCCGTCGGGCGGGCCGGTCTGCGGCTCCACGCACACGGCCGCCTCCTGCTCGTCGTAGACGACGACCCACTCCTCGGGGCTGGTCACCTTCAGCTCCAGCCGGCCCGGCCAGGTGAGGCCGACGTCGACACCGCCGGGCATGCCGAAGCAGTCGTCCCAGGGGCCGGGCTTCGGCTCGACGCGGTTGCCGGTCGGCAGATGGTCGTCGCCACGCTCCTCCTGCCACGCGGGTTCGAAGGAGACCCGCACGTCCTGGTCGTCCGGGCCGCCCAGGTTGCGGTTGAACCAGGGGTGCCAGCCGATCTGCGCCGGGAAGGACGAGCCGTGGGCCTCCACGGCCATGGCGAGGGTCAGGGTGTCCTCGGTCAGCGTGACCACCTGGGTGACCCGGCCGGGGTAGGGCCAGGGTTCCACCAGGTCGTACGTCAGGACGGCCTCGTCGGTGGTCCGCCGCGCCACCTTCCAGGCACCGTCGCGGACGGTGCCGTGGATGGCGTTGGGCGCGGCGTTGAGCGGCATCTGGCGGACGGCTCCGCCGTCCCGGAAGCGACCGTCGCGGATCCTGCCGCACCAGGGGACCATCGGGAAGCACCCGAAGCGGTCTCCCTGGCGCAGCAGTTCGAGGCCGCCGACGCGCAGCCCACCGACCCGGCCGCCGTTGCCCGGCTGCACGGTCACCTCCGCGTCGCCCGCGGTCAGCGTGATGTCTTCGTAACTCACGGGACGACCCTACTGGGACGATCAGACCCGTGTGGCGGCGGACCGGCCGAGATGCCGGGCGAGGAACGGGGCCGCGCTGTCGGCCTCGAACCCGGTCGGTTCGGCATGCGTGTCGCCCCCGTCGGAGTGCGGCGTCTTCTCCTTCGGGGCGAAGGCGTTTTCGGACCCGCCTGTTTCGGGCCTCAGCCGCGTCGGCGCAGTGCCCTGCCCACCACGATCGCCGACGCCACGACCAGCGCGGCCGCCGGAGCGGCCCACCGCAGCGTGCTGTTCGGTACGACGGTCTGCGGGGCCGGGACCGGCGCGTAGCGCCCGCGCGGCGGGGCGTGGTCCACCTCTTCGGCGCTGCGCCCGATCATCGTCCGGCGCGCGTGCGCGGCCTCGGCGGGCGGCTCTCCGGGCCCCGTGAGGTCCTCGAGCCCGGCGGGCGGCACCTCCGCCTCGAAGACGGCCCCGGGAGCCGGTGCCGCGTCGACGTCATCGGCCTCGTCCACGTCGTCGACCTCGTCCACATCGTCGGCGGCGTCCTCGGCGGCGTCGTCCACGGCGTCCGCATCCACGGCTTCCGCGGCTTCCGCCGCCTCCACGGCCAGGTTCGCCGCGAAGCGGTTCAGCAGCCGGGTGACCGCCGCGTCCACCGCCTCCGACGGCAGCTCCGCGATCCGGCCGTCCGCCGACGCCGTCCCCTCGAAGCGGAGCGTCGTGCCCGCTTCGGCCTCCCGCAGCCACAGCGTGAGGATCGGTTTCACCACCCCGCTGCCGCGCACCTCGGTCGCGTCGCCCTCCACGGCGTACGCACCGTCCTCGCGCGGGGAGACACGTACGGCGCCCCGGTACGTGATGGTGTGGCCGCCGACCCGCACCTTCAGCCGCCCCGCGACGGGCTCGGTGCCCGCGTCCTGCTGGAGACCGGGGACCGCCCGGGCCACCCGCGCCGGATCTGCGAGGGCCGCCCTCAACCGCTCGGCCGGAACCGGAACGAACACCTCTTGCTCCATGACATCGGAGCCTACCCAGCAGGTACCGGAAAGCACCCGGCGAAACCGGGAATCGGCTCCGCCGGGCTCCGGCCGGTGATACGCCCCCGGGCGCCGGATCAGTACCGCGGATGCACCAACGTCGAGGGCCGCAGTCCCGTCACCCGGGTCGCCTCCGCCGCCCGCGCGTCCGCCGTCAACTCCGCCTGGGTCAGGGTGCGCGGCGGCTGCTCGTGCCGGTCGAGGCGCAGCGGCGGGCGGGTGTCGGCGGTGGCCAGGACGAAGCCCCAGTCACGGGGGGCCCGGGAGCCGCCGGTGCTGCGGTCGGGGTCCGCGGTGAGACCGGCGTCGCGGCCGTCCACGCGGTAGGGGGCGGTGCGCAGACCCGCCGCGCGCATCGTCGCGTCGACCGTCCAGAACGCGCGCGGCCTACCGGCGACCGGGCCGGCGTGCACGACGAGGCGGCCGTTCGGGGCGAGGGCCCGGCGGGCGAGGCCGTAGAACTCCTGGGAGTAGAGCTTCGTGCTCGCCGTCATGCCGGGGTCGGGCAGATCCGCGACGATCACGTCGTACGTCGCCGGAGGGGCCCCGCGCAGCCACTGGAAGGCCTCCTCCGTGGCGACGTGGACGCGCGGGTCGCCGAAGGCGTGGTCGTTGAGGCGGGACAGGCCCGGGTCGGTGCGGGCCAGCCGGACCAGGCCGGGATCGAACGCCACGACGTCGACGCGGCGCACACCGGGGTGGTCCAGGGCCTCGCGGGCGGCCAGGCCGTCGCCGCCGCCGAGGATCAGCACGCGCGCGTGGGGGCCGCTCATCGCGGGCTGGACCAGGGCCTCGTGATACCGCCGCTCGTCGTGGCCCGCGAAGCGGAGGCGGCCGTCCTGGTAGAGGCCGAGGGGCCGGCCGTCGGTGCCGCCGGTGAGGACGATCTCCTGGACGCCGGTCCGCACCGCCACGCGCACGTCGTCGCCGTACACCGCCTGCCGGGCCGCCCGTTCGAAGTCGTCGACGAGGACGGCGGCGGAGGCGAGGACGCCGAGGACGGCGATGTTGGCGACGAGCAGGAGACAGCGGGCCCGGCAGGTGAGGTCGCGGCGGAAGAGGCCCAGGACCAGGGCGGCCCCAGCCACGACGTTGACCCCGCCGGTCAGCAGGGAACTGGTCAGCTGGCCCAGGAACGGCAGCAGCAGGAAGGGGAAGGCGAGGCCGCCGACCAGCGCGCCCACGTAGTCCGCGGCGAACAGGTCGGCCACCGCGCCGCCCGCGTCCTGGCGGCGGATGCGCTGGATGAGCTCCATGAGGAGGGGCACCTCGGCGCCGATGAGCACACCGATGGCGAGGGAGAACGCGACGAGGAGCACGCGGGGGCCATGGGCCCACACGCCGCCCCAGTCGCCGGTCCAGGCGAACACCGCGTAGAGCGCCATGGCGCTGCACCCGCCGACCAGGGCGAGGGTCGTCTCCAGGGCGCCGAAGCCGGCCGCGGCGAACCGGCGCAGCCGTTTGGCGGCGAGCGAGCCGACGCCCATCGCGAAGACCATGACGGACAGCACGACGGAGGCCTGGGTGACGGAGTCGCCCATCAAGTAGGAGGCGAGTGCGACGAGTTCCAGTTCGTAGACGAGACCGCAGGCCGCGCAGACGAAGACGCACGCGAGGACCAGGAACCGCCCGGTGGCCGGCCGGACGGGGAGCCGCGCGAGCCCTTGCGGGGGCGGCTTCCGGTCCGGTCGGACACCGGGCGGGGCCGGCGCGTGCGGTTCGATCACGACTGCGACGTTACGTCACGGCATGGGTACCCTTCGTCACCCACACGTGTGGAATCCAAGGTCGTTTGCGCAGCGGACGTTTGAGCCGCCGGCGCCTCAGACTCCGTGGGCGGAGGCGCTCACGGACAGGCCGGGATCGCCCGTCCGGACCCGGACACCCACCCTCGTCCTGGTCGCGACCAGCTGCCCGTCCTGCGGGTAGGCGTGCCAGGTGCGCCAGTGCACCTGGCCGTCGCTGCGGTGGGCGAGCAGGGCGGTGAAGGCGTGCGGGCTGCCGGGGAAGACGCCGGCGAGGCCGTGCGGGTGCTCGGAGACGAGGGCCAGGAGTTCCTGGGCGCGGCCCGCGAACCGGCCGGGCGAGAGCACCTCGACGCGCGCCGCGAACTCGTACTCCCAGTCGCCGATCCGCTTGGCGACGCCCAGCGGGAGCGGGGTGCTGCTGCCGGGGATGCAGGCCACCGTCTCGGAACAAGAGCCCTGCTCCTCCTCGAGCAGCACCTGGTGCGATGCGCCGAGCAGTCTCAGCTCCAGCTTGGCAGCGGACAGTTCGAGGTCGAGCGTGGCGAGGGCGGGCAGCGGCTCTCGCCCCAGGGCCCAGGCGAGATCGGCCGCGCGCGTGTCGGTGTAGGAGGTGTTCAGGGTCGTGAGCATGGATCGGCTCCGCGGAGACGCAAAGAGGAGAGGGGGCAGGTCGGCGCACCCCGGTCGAAGCCGGGAGAACGGCCCCGGTCGGCCCGGTCCGGAAGGTCGTCCGCAGGGGACGTCCGAAGGGGTCCGAGGGGCTGCGTTGATGGATTAGAGGGAATCATGAACTGTGGTGGCTCCACAGCGTTTTTACCCAACTTCGTGGGGTTTCCATCCCTCGGGGGGGTCACAGCTCAATTGTTCAACTATGGCGTACCCCAGGCGGCCCAGGCGTGCATCCACGCGCCCCACATGAAAGCCGCGAGCGCGGGTAGAGGATGTGGCCGCCATGACCGGTGCGACCGCGGAGCCCGTGGTCAGGATCGGGCCCCGCGGTCCGGATGCGGCCCCCCGCGGGGAGCTCAGCTGCCCCGTGTCAGCTGCCTCCGCCGCATCCGCCGCCTCCGCCGCCTCCGCCGCAGGACGATCCGCCGCCCCCGCAGGACGACCCTCCGCCGCAGGAGTGGCCGCCGTGGTGGCCGCCGCCGGAGCCGCCGTCTCCCCCGCCGGCCCACCAGCTGCCCCCGCCACCGCCGGCCGCGCCACCGCCGGAGCTGTATCGGCGCGACCGGCCGCCGCGGTGCGACCTCGTGGCGCCGTTGGCCAGCATGGCCGCCACGAACACGATTCCGATCACCGCCAGGATGATGCCGAAGACCATGGCGTCACCCTCCTTCCGTGTCCCCCGAAGCGGCCCCCCGTGGGCGCCTCGCGTGGCGTCTGAGCGCCACGTGCACGGGGGATGCCCGCCCGTCTCATCTGCCAAAGCAGAGTTGAGGAACTTCAGAGGGTTCTCCCGAGGAAAAAGCCCCTGACCTGCACAGAAGGGCAGGTCAGGGGCCGTCTGAGTCTCACTGGGCCGTCTGTGGGCCGTGAGCTTCCTGAGAGATGCGCTGGAACACGGAGTCGATGGCACGACGGGCACGCTCGCGACTCTCGGGCATCAGGTGGGCGTACACCCGCAGCGTCAGCCCCGGATCGGCATGCCCCATGTACTCGCTGACGGCCTTGATGTTCTCGCCCGCGTCCAACAGCGCAGAGGCGTAGAAGTGCCGCAGGGCGTGCATCCCGTGCTCCCGCGCCGACTCGTACTTCCCGTTCTCATCCGCTCCCGGCGGGATGAGGCCCGCGTCCGCGAGAGCGGGTTTCCACTCCTTGCCGTTGAAGTTGCTCCGCCACACCATGCCCCCTTGCTCAGCCGTGAAGATCAGCCGGGCGGACACCTTCGGGCCCTCCGGCACGTCCCAGGGCAACGTGATCTCTACCGGCTTGCAGACATCCATGTGCGCCCGGAGAGCCTCCGCCAGGGAGTCAGGCAGCGGCACGTCCCGCTTCTTACCGCCCTTGGGGAGAGCGAACACCGGGTGCCCATCCACGTGCTTGATCTGCCGGACCACGTGAAGTGTCTGCCCGTCAGCGTCGATGGCGTCCTCAGCCAGCCCGAACACCTCGCCCTGTCGCAGACCGCACCCGGCGCCGACGTCGACCATCGCTCGGTACCGCTCCGGAAGGGCCGCTCGAACAGCGAACACCTGCGCGGGCACCCATGGAACTACGTGATGCGGGTCAGGCTTGGGGCGCCGAACGGTCCGTGCACCGCAAGGGTTGCGCGACAGCAGCGCGTCTTCCTTTACCTCACGCTGATACCCGTAAGGCACTGTTGCGAAGTTGACTCGAGCGCGCACGAGTTTCCTCCGTTACGGATGTTTGACGATGGCTTCCAATTTCATGCAACAGGCGATCGATGAACTCTTGCGTGGCTACACGTCTGCCACCGAGGAAGCGAGAAACATAGCTTTTGTCATAATTTGTTCTGATTGCGTATTGCTGTTGGCTGATATCGAGACTCTTGAAGATCAAGGTCAACTCGGTTGCAAGAGCTGCAACCTCCGGCAGAGTACTCACCTCAATCTCAGACCTGCGGCCCGCTGACCTGCGACCTTCCCCCATTGCAAACCCCCCTTCCTCGTCGTTCATTGTTGCATCGCAGAGTCAACGGATGCAGCTTCTTGCAACTGGGAGCCGGCATGCAAGGTGACGAGCATCCGACCGAACCCAAGGGGTGTCTGTTGCTCGCACCAACCGTGATTTCCCGACTAATGGCCACATCGCTCGCACTGCAACGCGTTCTTTTGGTCACTTTGTGTCTCGTACCCCTCGTGTTGGTAACCATCGCCAGCCTTCCAGCACTGGTAGTGCTGCCTTTCACGAAACATGGCGCACGAAGGTCCAGCACGGTAATCCGTCAACTGGTGGGATGGACGCAACGGATGCTTACCTACAGCAGGGAGTGAGCTGGCCGCCACCGTTCACCGCCGTACGCGCACCCCGTCTGACCTACCGCGTGAACCCCCACGGACGCCTCCGTACGGCCATGCGGACAGTTGGAAAGCGTGCTGTGACCTTTCGCAGGCTGGTGGGCCATCCCTGGGCCAGAAGGCTTATCGCGGGCAGCCGCCGCTGTGTTTCACCTGGTCAAACGGGGTACCGATGCGTACAGCGCGACGCTCTTGAAAACCGCCGTGGCGCGAGTCACCGTGGGTGAATCGGTCGGGGGCCGTTCTCGTGGGGGTCGACCGGCGGCGTTCAGCGGGCCCCGCGTCGGTCGGGCCCCGCTGATTCCCGGCTCTAGACGACGAGATGCCCGGTGAGTGTCAGGGCCGCGATCGCGGAGAGGAGACGCGGCTTTCGCCAGCCCGGTCCCGAGGCCTGGCGGGTCAGCTCCCAGGCGCCCACCAGGCCGCCACCGAGGCCCAGCGCGCTCCGCAGCAGGAAGACGGTGCCATCGGTGTCGGAGCCGCGCTCGTCCTGGCCGGGCCGTCCGTGGGCCGTTCAAGAGTGACCAACGACGACAGACCACGACGGCTCTTTCCCTGCTCAGAGGTGGTGCCTTGGGCACCCGCGCAGGTCCCGATCCGTGAACGCCAGTTGAGGGGTCAGGCACGTGTGTGCTTCGGCCCCCTCACCTGACCTCAGTCACGCTGCCTCGTGACATTTGCCATCACCCTTGAACTGTGCGAGGCGCCTTGACGGGAAAGCGGCTGTCCACTCCCTCAATTGCACTTTATGATCAACCATCACTCGCTGAGGGAACATCAGTTCGCGCCAGAGACCGCTGCGCTGCGGTGCGGCTCGAACTGTGATGAGGGGAAACTCAATGCGCTTCAAGCTTTTGGCAGTGGCCGCAGCCACCGCTGGTGCCCTTACAGTGTCCGCCACGCCAGCTGGCGCCGCACCCAACTGGGCGCCCGTCGACACTAACTCCACCTGGAAGTGCACGGGTTACGCCAACCACACGGTGTCCAACTTCATCAAGTGGAAGGTGTGTGAAGTCTTCAACGGCCACGGCGCGCAAGTCGTTGTAGTCGTACAGAGCACAGCCAGCGTGGCAGTCAGCATCGCGGGCCGCACGTGGAGCGACTACGGCAGCAATGATGTGTGCTCCACCTCCCCCTTCAATCCCGGTTTTACCCGTGGATGTTTCGGGCGGACCGTGGAACTCCTCTTCCCTGGAGGGGTCTTCGGGGAGCATGAAATCGAGGGGGAGTTGGTGGTCAACGGGGTCTCGAACGTGCGCCATTACTGGGTTGAGTCGTCTGCATAAGCCCATACGTCACGGGAGAAGGTGCGTCTAGCGGACAAATTGGGGAAGCGCTCTTCAGAAGGGGAGAATCGCGGTACACACCACCGCTTTCCTTCCTGAAGAACCGTGGTGACCCGCACAGAGCGGGACATGCCCGACAGCGCTCGCCCACGCCGGCCGCCCCGCCCCTTCGAACGTCTTCCGCGTGGCATTCCAGGCGGCGGGGCTCCCCCGCCCCTGGATTGCCGTCCTCGCCACCGCACTGCGGCGCGGGTGAAGGGCCGCCCCGGTCACTAGGGGTAGCCAGTTTCCAAGTTTCCCGGTTTCCGGCGGGCCCTTTACGCGTGCGCGCGGGAGCGGAAACTTCCGTCACAGAGCGCCGTTAGGGGGCCCCTCGCGGCCGAACACGCCGCGAGGGGCCCCCGACCGCGTCGAAGGGGCGTCAGGCCCTCCGTTGGGCGGCTACGGCCCGACGGCAGCCGACGCGTGAGCGCAACGAGCGCCAAGAGATGCGCGGCCGTAGGCCGCTCCTACTTGCTCCTTCTCCTACATGGCCTGCCGCCCGTCCTCCCCCGCCCGCACGTGCTTGTCTTGTCGCTTGTCGCCCTCAGAGATACGGACGCCCCCGCGCTTGTCCTGAAGGCGGAAACCTTGTCTGACCTGCGACAAGACAAGACAAGCGACAAGCCGGACGACAAGTGACGCAACAAGTGGCTAGCGGCTCAGAACGCCCCTCGCCGGGCCGTCTCCGGGCCGTCCGAGGGTGGCCGACGACGACAGACGACGACAGACGACAACGGCTTTCTCCCTGCTCAGAGACTGTGTCCTGTGCACCGGTGCAGGTCCCGATCCGTGAACGTCAGTTGAGGAACTCCAGAGCTTCGGCGCAGGATGACCCGCATGACCTCCACCGCGCGCCCCTTCCTCAACCGCCGTCTCGCCGAGTTCGGGACGACGATCTTCGCCGAGATGTCCGCCCTGGCCGCGGCGACCGGCGCGATCAACCTGGGGCAGGGGTTCCCCGACACCGACGGCCCCGAGGAGGTCCGCGAGGCGGCCGTGCGGGCGCTGCGGGACGGGCGCGGCAACCAGTACCCGCCGGGCCCCGGCGTACCCGAGCTGCGCACGGCGATCGCCGACCACCAGCGCCGCCGTTACGGCCTCTCCTTCGACCCGGACACGGAGGTCCTGGTCACCGCGGGCGCCACGGAGGCCATCGCCGCCACCCTGCTCGCGCTGCTGGAGCCCGGCGACGAGGTCGTCGCCCTCGAGCCGTACTACGACTCCTACGCGGCCTGCATCGCCATGGCGGGCGCCACGCGGGTGCCGGTCACCCTGCGCCCGGACCCCGAGCAGGCCCGTTTCCGCCTCGACCTGGACGAGCTGCGCGACGCGGTCACCGGGCGCACCCGGCTGCTGCTGATCAACACCCCGCACAACCCGACCGGCACGGTCCTCACCCGCGAGGAGCTGACCGCGATCGCCGAGCTGGCGGTGGAGCGGGACCTGCTCGTCGTGACGGACGAGGTGTACGAGCACCTGGTCTTCGACGAGGCCGAGCATGTGCCGCTGGCGACGCTGCCCGGGATGCGGGAGCGGACGGTCACCATCGGGTCGAGCGGCAAGACGTTCTCGTTCACCGGCTGGAAGGTCGGCTGGGTCACGGCGGCGCCCGGGCTGGTCACGGCGGTGCGCTCGGCGAAGCAGTTCCTGACGTATGTGTCGTCCGGCCCGTTCCAGTACGCGGTCGCCGAGGCGCTGGCCCTGCCCGACAGCTACTTCGCCGACTTCCGCGCGGACATGCGGGTCAAGCGCGACCTGCTGGCGGCGGGGCTCGCGGACGCGGGCTTCGCGGTCTTCCGCCCGGCCGGCACCTACTTCGTCACCACCGACATCCGCCCCCTCGGCGAGTCCGACGGCTTCGCCTTCTGCCGCTCGCTGCCCGAGCGCGCGGGCGTGGTCGCCATCCCGAACGCCGTCTTCTACGACCACCGCGAGGAGGGCGCGCCCTTCGTACGGTTCGCGTTCTGCAAGCGGGTGAGCGTGCTGGAGGAGGCGGCGACCCGGCTCAAGGCGCTGGCCGGCTGAGACGGGCCCCACGCGAGCGGGCGCCCGTCCACAGGCTGTGGACGGGCGCCCGCTCGGCTTACAGGCAGGGTGTGGACTAGTTGTCGCCCTCGGCGCCCTCGGCGCCGTCTTCGGGCTTCTCGTCGGCGTCGTTGACCGCCGACTCCAGGCCCAGCTGCTCCACGAGCCACTTGTCGAACTCGATCGCCGCCCGCACCCAGCTCACCGTCGAGGAGACGAAGAGCTCGATGTTCACACCGGCGCCGATCAGCAGCTGCGCCTCGCCGATGAGGCGGACGGTGCCGTCGTCGTGGGTGTGCGTGTAGACCTTCGGCCACAGGGTGCGGCGGTTCCAGTCGTCGATCGACTCGAGCAGCGCCACCTTGTCGTCGATCTTGTGGGGCCGGTCGTAGAAGGTCCGCACCGAGTAGACCGCCTGGTCACCCTCGCCGCGGAACATGAAGTACGTACGGAACTCCTCCCACGGCGCCGCGAGGTCACCCTCGTCGTCGACGACGTACTTCAGCTCCATCTGGTCGAGGAGCTGCTTCACGAGATCCTGATCCGGGACGACGGGGCCCGCCGGTCCACCCTGGGGCTGCGGCTCCTGCTGGCCCCCGAAGTTCGGAATCGAGGACGGGTCGATGCTCACCGTGATTTTCCCTTCGTACGGATCCCGCCATCCTCCCCCATGCGGGGAGGGGGGTGGCAAGCCCAGCACGGGCCTGTCAGCCCTGAGCTGACATGATCCGGCCTGTTGCGCGAAGAGGCGGTGACAGGTGGAGGGGATTCGCATGGCGAACGAGCGAAGCGAGGACGGAGTGCCGCCGGGACGGGGGCCACGGGGCCGGACCAGGTGGGGCGTGGTGGCGGCCATCCTGGCCCTGCCGGTGCTGCTGGTGGGCGGCCTGCTGGTGCTGCTCGTCGTCTCGGTGCTGACCGACGACGAGGAGGTGGACGGGACCCGGCTGAAGAAGGTGCCCTGTGCCGAGGCTCTGGCGTTCGGCGGGGCCGAGCTGCCGGCGGGCGCCCAGGATGCCGAGTGCACGGTGCAGTCCTGGCTGGACACGAACTACCAGGCCGACTTCCGGATGCCGCGCGCGGGCTTCGACGCCTGGCTGACCGACACCTATCCGGAGGCGCCCGAGCCGGGCGGCCCCGGAACCCAGGCCTGTGTGCACGGCTCGGACTACTGCTTCCAGCTCGACGTCACCGGCCACCCCGGGACGGACGCCTACTACGTCGACGTGAACGTGACGCACGTGAACGCCGAGACCGTACGGGTGCGGTACTCGGCGTTCACGACGTGACGTGAGCCGGGGCGGGACCGTGAGCCGGGGCGGGGCCGTGCGCGGGGGCGGGGCCGTGCGCGGGGGCGCTACAGCGTCTTGCCGGTCGCCGGGCCCACGATCAGGCCCTCGCCCTCGCCGAAGGTGTCCACCCGGACCGTGTCGCCGTCCTTGACCTCGCCGGCCAGGATCTCCTTGGCCAGCCGGTCGCCGATGGCCGTCTGGACCAGGCGGCGCAGCGGGCGGGCGCCGTACGCCGGGTCGTTGCCCTCGTCGGCGAGCCAGGCCAGGGCCGCGTCGGTGACCTCCAGGGTGAGGCGGCGTTCGGCGAGCCGCTTGGCCAGGCGGTCGATCTGGAGGCGGGCGATCCGCTCCAGCTCCTCCTTGTTCAGGGCCGAGAAGACGACCAGGTCGTCGAGCCGGTTGAGGAACTCCGGCTTGAAGGAGGCCCGCACCACCTCCAGGACCTGCTCCTTCTTCTCCGCCTCGGTGCTCACCGGGTCGACCAGGTACTGGCTGCCCAGGTTCGACGTCAGCACCAGGATGGTGTTGCGGAAGTCGACGGTACGGCCCTGGCCGTCGGTCAGCCGGCCGTCGTCCAGGACCTGGAGCAGGACGTCGAAGACCTCCGGGTGCGCCTTCTCCACCTCGTCCAGCAGGACCACGCTGTACGGGCGCCTGCGCACCGCCTCCGTGAGCTGGCCGCCCTCCTCGTAGCCGACGTAGCCGGGGGGCGCGCCGACCAGGCGGGCGACGCTGTGCTTCTCGCCGTACTCCGACATGTCGATGCGGATCATGGCCCGCTCGTCGTCGAAGAGGAAGTCGGCGAGGGCCTTGGCCAGCTCGGTCTTGCCGACGCCGGTCGGGCCGAGGAAGAGGAAGGAGCCGGTGGGGCGGTCGGGGTCGGCGATACCGGCGCGGGAGCGGCGTACGGCGTCGGAGACGGCCTGCACCGCTTCCGCCTGGCCGATGAGACGGCGGCCGAGCTCGTCCTCCATGCGGAGCAGCTTCTGCGTCTCGCCCTCCAGGAGGCGGCCCGCGGGGATACCGGTCCAGGAGGCGACGACGTCGGCGATGTCGTCCGAGCCGACCTCCTCCTTGACCATGGTGTCCTTCGCGGCCTCCTCCTCGGCCTCGGACGCGGCTTCCAGGTCGCGCTCCAGGGTCGGGATCTCGCCGTACAGCAGCTTGCTCGCGGTGTCGAAGTCGCCGTCACGCTGGGCGCGTTCGGCCTGGCCGCGCAGTTCGTCGAGCTTCTCCTTCAGCGCGCCGACCCGGTTGAGGGACTGCTTCTCCTTCTCCCAGCGGGCGGTGAGCAGGCGCAGCTCCTCCTCCCGGTCGGCGAGGTCGCGGCGCAGCTTCTCCAGCCGCTCGCGGGAGGCGGCGTCCGTCTCCTTGCTGAGCGCCAGCTCCTCCATCTTCAGCCGGTCCACGGACCGCTGGAGCTCGTCGATCTCGACCGGGGAGGAGTCGATCTCCATGCGGAGGCGGGAGGCCGCCTCGTCGACCAGGTCGATGGCCTTGTCGGGGAGGAAGCGGGAGGTGATGTACCGGTCGGAGAGGGTCGCGGCGGCGACCAGGGCCGCGTCCGCGATCTGCACCTTGTGGTGGGCCTCGTAGCGGCCCTTGAGCCCGCGCAGGATCGCGATGGTGTCCTCGACCGACGGCTCCGCCACCAGCACCTGCTGGAAACGGCGCTCCAGCGCCGGGTCCTTCTCGATCCGCTCCCGGTACTCGTCGAGCGTCGTGGCACCGACCATGCGCAGCTCACCGCGCGCGAGCATCGGCTTGAGCATGTTGCCGGCGTCCATGGCGGAGTCGCCGCCGGCGCCCGCGCCGACGACCGTGTGCAGCTCGTCGATGAAGGTGATGATCTGCCCGTCGGAGTCCTTGATCTCGGCGAGGACGGTCTTCAGCCGCTCCTCGAACTCGCCCCGGTACTTGGCGCCCGCGACCATCGCGCCGAGGTCGAGCGCGACGAGCCGCTTGTTCCTGAGGGACTCGGGCACGTCGCCCTTGACGATCCGCTGGGCGAGCCCCTCGACGACGGCGGTCTTGCCGACGCCGGGCTCGCCGATGAGGACGGGGTTGTTCTTCGTGCGCCGGGAGAGGACCTGCACGACGCGCCGGATCTCCTGGTCCCGCCCGATGACCGGGTCGAGCTTGCCCTCGCGGGCGGCGGCGGTGAAGTCCGTCCCGAACTTCTCCAGGGCCTTGTACTGCCCCTCGGGGTCGGCGCTGGTCACCCGGCGCCCGCCGCGGGACTTCTGGAAGGCCTCCTGGAGCTTCTTCGGGGTCGCTCCCTGCCGGTCCAGCACGTCACCGGCCTGTCCTCCCTTGGCGGCGATGCCGATGAGCAGGTGCTCGGTCGACAGGTACTCGTCCCCCAGCTCGCGGGCCCGGCTCTGCGCGTCGGCGATGACGGAAAGCAGCTCGCGGTTGGGCTGCGGGGGCGCGACGGTGGACCCGGTCACGCTGGGCAGCGCGCCGAGCACCTTCTCGGCCCCGGCCCGCACGGCCGCCTGGTCCGCGTCGACGGCGGCCAGGAGATCGACGATGTTGTCGTTCTCCTGGCCCTGGAGCAGAGCGAGGAGCAGATGGGCGGGGATGAGGTCGGCGTGTCCCTGGGACACGGCCCTGTTGCTGGCCGCGTTGATCGCGTCCCGGCTCCGGTTGGTCAGCTCGGCGTCCACGTTCGCTTTCTCCTCCTGGCGTCAGCAGTCTCCCGTGTCTGACTCAGTCAGCGTACACAAAGTTGAGTCTATTCCGCTCAAGGTGTGCGCGGGAGTCCGGGAACGGGTTAGGTTCCGGACCATGGCCGCATACCCCCAGGACCCGGGCGCCCCGGACGCGCCGTATCTCGCCTTCTGGCGCGAACGGCACCTGTGCACACTGACCACACCACGTCCGGACGGCAGTCCGCACGTGGTTCCGGTCGGAGTGACATACGAACCCGGGGCGCGGCTCGCTCGGGTCATCGCCGACAAGCGCAGCACGAAGGTCGGCAACGTCCTGGCGGCGGGCCCGGCCGGCGCCCGGGTCGCGGTGTGCCAGGTGGACGGCCGGCGCTGGGCCACCCTGGAGGGCAGGGCGTACGTGCGCGGGGAGCCGGACCGGGTCGCGGAGGCGGAGCGCCGGTACGCCGAGCGCTACGGACGCACGCCGAGCCCGAACCCCGCGCGCGTGGTGATCGAGATCGAGCTGACCCGGGCGATGGGTCGCGGCTGACGCGGGTGAGGCGTGGCGGATGACCAGATCCGTCCCCGTCGTTTTTCGGCCAAGGCTCAAGCGGGTGCATGTGCGGAAATGTCCCCGCAAATTACAGCGGCGTCACCGTGTTCAGGTCACGGTGACGCCGCTGCGGGGGGAAGCACCTGAGCGATCTGTTACGACGGGGGAATCGCGTCAGGCACTGCGGGGGGTGGCTGAGATGGTCTTCAGGGGCGGGGTCTCGGGCTCCACGAGCCGGTGGTCCCGCTGGTCCAGGTTCACAAAGATCATTCCGTAACGAATGGCGCACCGCACGGGCTGCGGCGCCCCCCGGGGCTTGCGCAGGCACCGGTAGGCCCGTACGTCCTCGTCCTCGTCGCGCGTCACGACCACCGGCTCGCCGAACACGGTCACCATCAACGAGTCACCACTGTGGGGGATGGCGGTGACCAGGTCGATGAAGTGCCAGCCGGAGCGGTAGGCGGTGGCCATTTCGCGGCGGAAGGAGCGGTCGTCGGGTGGAGTGGTCATGACTCGGCGACCCACGTACTGTCGCTGGGAGCGACCCAAGTGCTGTCACCCGGCACGTCTGCCGCCGTGATCACCCACGTGCTGTCGCGGGGCGCGACCCACGTACTGTCCGCGGGCGCCGCGACGGTCTCGGTACCCGTGCTCCAGGTACTGTCGCGCGCCGTGTCACCCGTCGTTCCCGCAAGGCCACTCAGCGCCCCGAAAGCCAAGGCGGCGGAGAAGGCGGCGGCAAGCGCCGAGCGAAGCATTCTCTTATGCATAGTCGGCTTCGTCCTCATTTGAAGGTCACCTCTCCCCCGTCCACTACGACGATGGCCCATTCGGGCACGTCATGGCCACACAATCGATGCATCATGTTCCTGCACGTTCAGGACCCTGGGGGGTGGAGATTTGACGAAAAATGAGACAAAGCAGACACATCCTCATGCGTCGACTGAGCTGTGCGAGGAAGGTCGCCGTCTCTACGGGAACGCTCTTCGGACGGGCCGCATAGCCCGTGAGGACGTGGAGCCTGCTCCGTGTTTGATGGAGTTCGCCCTGCTTCATGCGGACCCCGACGACGCGAACTGGCTACGTCCGGTGCCCCCGTCGATCGCACTGTCCCAACTGCTCAACCCGATCGAGCGCGAGATCACCCAGCGCAGACGGCTGTCGGTCGAACTCGCCGACGCTTTCGAGCCGTTCATGACCCTCAGCGCCCAGCCGACGCCGACCACACACTCGATCACGGTGCTGGAGGGCATCGACCGGATCAACGCCGCACTCGATCTGGCCACCTCCCAGTGCCAGACCGAGATGCTCACCGTCCAGCCGAGCCGCCGGCGCCTCGAACACACCCTCGTGCAGGGCCTCGAGCGCGACAGACCGCTGATCGAACGCGGTTGCCGGATCCGGACCCTCTACCAGCACACGGCCCGGTACAGCCCCGAGACGCTGGCCTACGTCTCCCAGTTCACCGACGGCAAGGTGGAGTACCGCACCATCGACGAACTCGTGGAGCGGCTGATCATCTGCGACGAGACCGTCGCCTTCATCCCGACCCGGGACGACGGACAGGTCGCCCTCGAACTCCGGCACCCGGGGCTCGTCCGCTACCTGATCAAGGTCTTCGAGTTCATGTGGGGCCGCGCGGTGCCGCTGGCCACCGGCGCCCCCTACGAGACCGCCCCCGACGGCATCACGGACATCCAGCACTCCATCGCCAAGCTCCTCGTCGAGGGGCATGTCGACGAGGCCATAGCCCGCCGTCTGGGCATGAACGTACGCACCTGCCGAGCCCACATAGCGAAACTCGCCACGGCTCTGGGCAGCGGCAGCCGTGCCCAACTCGGCTTCCTCATAGCTCAGTCGGGGATCCTCAAACAGGAACCCTGACCGTGCGGGCGGGCCCGGAACCGAGAACCGGGAACGGCACGCCCGCGCCCCGCCCGGCCGCCCGGCCATCCGCCGTCCCGCCGTCCCGCCGTCCTCGAACAGGAGAGAGATTCGCAGTGAACGCGCCGCCGCACGCCCCCCACGGCGTGGAGAACCTGTGCGCCGCCGGCACGAACCTCTACGAGGCGGCCCTGCGCGACGGACGGGTCAAGACCGGGGAGGCCGAGACAGCGGCCCCCTGTCTGCTCTCCTTCGGCCTCCTGCACCCGGTCGTGGACGACCCGGACCAACTCGAACCCGTCTCCCCCGCCCTGGCCCTGCACCGGCTGCTGCGCGCCTCGGGCACCCGCATCGCCGACGAACGGCGCCGCGAGGAACGGCTGGCGACCCTCTTCGAACCCCTCATGCGGATCACCGGCAGCCGCACCGCCGCCGCCGATCCCGCCTCCCTGCGTCTGCTCAGCGGCACGGAACAGATCAACGGGGCCATCACCGAGGCGACGGCCGAGGCCACGGACGAACTGCTCTGCATCCAGCCCAACGTCCACTACAGCGGGCCGCGCGGCCAGACGGCCCAGACCGTGGCCATGGCTCGCGACCAGGCCCTGCTCGACCGGGGCTGCCGCATCCGCACCCTCTACCAGCACACCCAGCGCCACCAGCCCCTCGTACTGGCCCGCTACGAGCAGCTCCGGGGCGATGTGGCGGCCCGCACCCTCGACGAGGTCACCGACCGCCTGATCGTCATCGACGGCAAGGTCGCCTTCATCCCCGCCGGCGAGGACGGCCGACTGGCCCTGGAGGTCCGCCACCCCGCCCTCCTCACGTACTTCACCATCACCTTCGACCGCCTCTGGCGGCTGGCCACCCCCATGTACCCGCAGGCGGTGCACCGCCCGTCCCTCAACGGCGTCACCCCCCGGCAGCAGGCCATCGCCGCCCTCCTCGTCGAAGGGCACACCGACGCCGTCATCGCCGACCGCCTCGGCATGAACATCCGGACCGCCCGCGTCCACATCGCCAAACTCGCCACCACCCTCGGCAGCGAGAGCCGCGCCCAACTCGGCTACCTCATCGGGCAGTCGGGGATCCTTGACCGGGAACAGAACCGGGACCGGGCGCAGGAGCAGCGGCCGGGTCCGGACCGGCCCCCGGCACCGGAAGACTGACCGACGGCGGCTCCGCCTCCCCGGACGGCCGGTCGAGGCCGACCTGCGCGATCCGCACCCCCAGCTGGGTCCGGCTGGCCGCGCCCAGGGTCTCCGAGAGCCGGGCGATGTGCGCACGGCAGGTACGGACGCTGATGCCCAGGCGCTCGGCGATGACGGCGTCCTGGTGCCCCTCCGCCAGCAGGGCCGCGATGGACTGCTCCCGGTGGGAGATGCCCTCGATCCGGGTCTCGGGCAGCGTCGCGGTGAGCGGGATCGCCAGCCGCCACAGCCGCTCGAAGACCGTCACCAGGTAGGAGATCAGGGCCGGGTGGCGCAGCTCCAGGGCCATCGTGCGGTCGGTGTTCGCCGGGATGAAGGCGACCGTGCGGTCGAAGAGGATCAGCCGGTCGATGACCTCGTCCAGCGTGCGGGCCTCCACCGCGTCGCCCATCAGCTCCAGGTAGGTGAGCAGGCCCTGGCCGTGCCGCGCGACGTGGTTGTAGATGTCCCGCATGCGCACGCCCCGGCCGCGCAGCTCCAGCGCCCGGTGCAGGCCCTCCGACAACTCGTGCTCACGCCGGATGCCGCCGGGCTGCACGGTGAGGACCTCGGTCGTACACGCCTCGGTCGCCGCGTCCAGGGCGGCCTGGATCCGGGAGGCGCCGTCCAGGACACGGATCGCCGCGCCCTCGCCGGCCGACCCGCCCCGCGCGGGGCCGCCCAGGCCCGCGTACCACTCGAAGGCGGCGACCGCCGAGCCCATCCGGCGCCCGCTCGCGCTCACCTCGTCGTACAGACCGCGCAGCAGCCGGGTCATGACCTCCTGCGGGGAGGTCGGCACCAGCCAGTCCATGTCGTCGGGGTCGGGGTGCAGCAGGGCGAGTTCCAGGAGGCACGGGACCGTCCCGGCGTCGGTCCGCGCCACCCGACCGCGCCGTACGGCCCGGGAATACACGCGATCCCCGGCCTCGCACAGTCGGTCGGCACCGTGTGGATGCTCCTCCGTCCCGTGCCCGGCCATCGCCCATCCCACCCCCGCCGTACGCCTCTTCCGGAGCGCAACTATGCGCGGCCCGGACCAGCTCCGCAACACGGCTGCCCCGGCCGACGCCTGGGAAAACCACCGGTCTGTTCCTGTTTCTCCCGGCCTCCTCCCCTCGCACTGCAACAAGCTGACGGTGGTGCGGGGCGTTGGCGACGGTGCATGGTGGATTCCGCTTGCCCCCGGGTGCTCCCCACTCGGGGGAGAGCACAGCCAACCCGGCCGGACCACGGGGGAGTCCGGCCGGGCCCCGGCCACGGGCCATCACACCCGCAGTGCTCCGCGGGCCCACCGAGCACCCGTGCACTCCCGGAAATGCCCGAGTGATCGCCGTGTTACGTCCCGCACTTAACGTCGGGCCATGGCGGACATATTTGACGCGTACGCGCTGGTCGACGCGTGGGACGAGATGTTCGAGCGGCCGGGTGAGGTCAGGACCGCCTATGAGCCGGTACTGGCGGCACTCCAGCCGATCGAACCGGGTGAACTGCGCTTCAGGGCGGACCAGATGGCCCGCGCCTTCACCGACCGCGGGGTGACCTACGCCTTCGCGGGCGAGGAACGGCCCTGGCCGCTGGACCTGGTGCCCAGGATCCTCGACGCGCTGGAATGGGATTTCATACAAAGAGGGGTCGCCCAACGGGTCAGAGCCCTGGAGGCCTATCTCGCCGACGCCTACGGGCCCTGTCGCGCCTTCGAGGACGGTGTCGTCCCCTGGCGGCTGCTGCTGGGCTCCCCGCACTTCCACCGCGCGGCCCACGGCGTCGAACCACCCGGCGGGGTACGCATCCACGTCGCCGGCATCGACCTCGTCCGGGACGAGGCGGGGGACTTCCGGGTGCTCGAGGACAACGTGCGGGTCCCCAGCGGGGTGTCGTACGTCATCGAGAACCGGCGGGCGATGACCCGGGTGTTCCCCTCGCTCTTCGACGGGCAGCACGTCGTGCCGGTGGACGGCTACCCCGCGCGGCTGCTCGCCGCCCTGCGGGCCGCCGCGCCCGAGGGGACCGCGGACCCGCGGGTCGTCGTCCTCACCCCCGGCCCCAGCAACGCCGCCTACTTCGAACACGCCCTGCTGGCACGGCTGATGGGCGTGCAGCTGGTCGAGGGGCACGACCTCGTGTGCCGCAACCACCGGGTGTGGATGCGGACCACCAAGGGCGAGGTCCCGGTCCATGTCGTCTACCGGCGGCTCGACGACGACTTCCTCGACCCGCTCCACTTCCGCCCCGACTCCGTGATCGGCTGCCCGGGCATCATGACCGCGGCCCTGGCCGGAAAGGTCACCCTCGCCAACGCCGTCGGCAACGGCATAGCGGACGACAAGCTGCTGTACACGTACGTCCCGGACCTCATCCGGTACTACCTCGGCGAGGAACCGGTCCTCCCCAACGTGGAGTCGTACCGCCCCGACGAGCCCGGGCAGCTCGACGCCGTGCTCGACCAGCTCGACCGGCTGGTCATCAAGCCCGTCGACGGCGCCGGCGGGCAGGGCATCGTCATCGGCCCGAAGGCCGACGCCAAGACCCTGGCGAAGACGCGGAAGGCCGTCGCCGCCGACCCGCGCGGCTTCATCGCCCAGCGGCCCGTGGCCCTGTCCACCTCGCCCACCCTCGCGGGCGACCGCATGGCACCGCGCCACATCGACCTGCGGCCGTTCGCCGTCAACGACGGCACCGACATCTGGGTGCTGCCCGGCGGACTGACGCGGGTGGCGCTTCAGGAGGGCAACCTGATCGTCAACTCCAGCCAGGGCGGCGGCTCCAAGGACACCTGGGTCCTCGCCGAGGGCCCGGCGGACGGCCCGGCCGCCCTGCCGGCCGACGACGCGCCACCGGCCGTCGCACCCCGCCAGCTGGGCCCGGACGGGGTCCCCAGCGCCGTACAGGAAGGGGCGCAGCAGCAGTGAACGACGTGATCCTCTCCCGCATAGCGGAAGCGCTGACCTGGACCGGCCGCTACGTCGAACGGGCCGACGCCACCGCGCGCATCCTCGACGCCTACCTCCACCGCATGCTGGAGGACCCCTGGCGCGACGAGGACGTGGCCTGCCGGTCGCTGTACGCGATCCTCGGCGTCGACGCGGGCGCCGACAGCGTCGACATGCAGCAGGTCCTGGACCAGCTGGCCTTCGACTCCCGCTCCACCTGCGCCATCGAGGGCGCGCTGGGCGCCGCCCGGCTGAACGCGCGCAGCGCCCGCGAGGCCGTCTCCTCGGCGATGTGGGAGTGCCTGAACGCCACCTGGCACGCCCTCGCCGACCAGCGCCGGGCGGCCCGCCGTACGGGCCCCTACGGCTATCTGGAGCTCGTCCGCAGCCGTGCGGCCCTCTTCTTCGGGCTCGCCGACTCCACGATGAGCCGCGACGACAGCTGGCGGTTCGTCGTCCTGGGCCGGAGCCTGGAGCGGGTGGACATGACCGTACGGCTGCTGTCGGTGCGCGTCCTGGACGCCGCCCACGCGCCCGACTGGCCGACCCTGCTGAGCGCGTCCGGCGCCGACGAGGCGTACGCGCGCGTGTACGGCGGTTTCGGCGACACCCCGAGAGTGGCCGAATTCCTGCTCCTGGACCGGGACTTCCCGCGCTCGGCGCTGCACGCGCTGACGACGGCCGAGGAGTGCCTGAGCGCGCTCGGCCGTCCCCGGCAGGACCCGGCCCGCCGTCCCATCGGCCGGCTGCGCACCCGCCTCGAATACCTCGACTCACCCGCCCTGGAGGAGCAACTGCCGCTGCTCCTGGGCGACTTGCAGGCCGCCTGTATGGCGTCGGCGGAGGCGGTGGCGGAGCGGTTCTACCCGTACCAGGGGCCCGTCGTGTGGGCCCAGGAAGGAGCGTGAGCACGATGACCGCTCAGTCCACGGCCACCACGGCCGCCACCCGCAGGCTCCGCATCCGGCACACGACCCGTGTCTCCTACACGCAGGCCGCCGTCCTGTCGCACAACGAGGTCAGGATGACCCCCCTCACCCTGCCGGGCCAGACGACGCTGGACTCCCGGGTGACCATCCGCCCGGCGGCCACGACCTGGTCGTACTGGGACTACTGGGGCACCCAGGTCACCGCCTTCGAGCTGATGGACCCGCACGCGGACCTCACCATCACGGCGTCCAGCCTGGTGGAGACGGCCCCACCGGGCGCGCTGCCGCCGGCCCCGGGGTGGCCGGCGATCGCCGAACGCACGGCCGGCTCCCGCCTGCTGGAGTTCGCCGGCCCCACGGCCCGTACGACGGTGCCGCCGAAGCTGGTGAAGAAGGCGAGGAAGGCGGCCATGGGCCTGGACCCGCACGGGACGGCGGTGGCCGTGTCGGCGATGGTCGCCGACCAGGTGTCCTACCTGCCCGGCGTCACCGGCGTGAACACCTCGGCCGCCGAGGCCTGGGACCAGGGCGCCGGGGTCTGCCAGGACATCGCCCACGTCACGATCGCGCTGCTGCGCGGCCTGGGCCTGCCCACCCGGTACGTCTCCGGCTACCTCCACCCCGAGCGGGACGCGGAACTGCACCGCCCGGTGGCCGGGCAGAGCCACGCCTGGGTCGAGTACTGGGCGGGCGACTGGCACGGCTACGACCCGACGAACCGGACCCGGCCCGACGAGTCCCACGTCGTGGTCGGCCGGGGTCGCGACTACGACGACGTCACCCCGCACAAGGGCATCTACCGGGGCGTGGCCGGCGGGCCGCCGGAGGTGACGGTGGAGTTCACCCGGGTGGCGTGAGCGGCGACGCGGGCGGGCGCGGTCCGGGCGGGCGCGCGGCCCGCCCGGAGTCCGTGGCTCAGACCAGGTTGAGGGCCTGGCAGGCGGCCTTGTACTTGGCGGTGCAGATCTCGGAGACCTTGTAGATGCCGTCGGCGATGATGGTCGACTTGATGTTGTCCTTCGTCAGCGCGACCACGGTCACCAGCTTGGCCGGGATGTCCTTGTCGGTCGGGCTGTCGACCCGGTCGCGGGTCAGGGCGTCGAACTGGATGTCGCGGCCCTGGACCTTGGCGACGGCGGCCTCGGCGGCGGCCTCGGCCTCGCCGGGGTACGGCTTGTAGACGCTCATGAACTGCTCACCGCTGATGATGCGCTGCACGGCCGCCAGCTCCGCGTCCTGGCCGGTGATCGGCGGCAGGTCGCTGTCGCTGACACCCGCGGCCTTCAGGGCCTTGATGATGCCGCCGGCCATGGCGTCGTTGGCGGAGTAGACACCGGCGATGTTGGCCGCGCCCAGCGCGTCGATCGCCTTCGTCATGTTGGCCTCGGCGACCTCGGGGCTCCACTTGTCGGTGTCGTACGACTTCGCCACCGTGACCCGGCCGTTGAGCTCGTTGAGCGCGCCCGCCTTGAACTGCCCGGCGTTCGGGTCGGTGGGCGAGCCGTTCACCATGACGATCTTGTCGCTGGCCTTGACGCCGGGGATGGCCTCCACGAGGGTCCGGCCCTGCACCTCGCCGACGAGCTCGTTGTCGAAGGAGACGTACCCGTCGATCGGCCCCTGGGCCAGGCGGTCGTAGGCGATGACGGGGATGTTCGCGTCCTTGGCCTTCTGCACCATCTCCGCGATCGACTTCGAGTCGACGGCGTCCAGCAGGATGACGTCGACCTTCTCGTCGATCATCTTCTCCATCTGGGTGCTCTGCGTCTTGGCTTCCCCGGCGGCGTTCGCGTACTCGGTCTTGCCCTTGTTCTGGGTGAGCTCGGCGACCTTCTTCTTGATGATGGGGTAGTCGAAGTCCGCGTACCGGGTGTTGGTCTCCTCCGGCATCAGCACGCCCACCGTGATGTCGTTGCTCCGGGTCGGTGTCGCACTGCTGCTCTCCTCCGAGGCCCCAAGCATTCCGCACCCGGCGAGCGACAGGGACATCGTGGAGGCGACCACAGCTATGGCGATACGACGCATTCGGGGGCTCACTTCAGGTGCGTTCGGTGCGATTCCGGACACATGGGTGTGACATGTAGACCCAGGTGTCTGAAAAGACAACGCGGCGGCGACCATCGGCGTCAAGCGGAACTACTTAACGAAGTAGCAACATCACACTCCGCTTAGCAGGTGAAGACGCATGGAGAGCACGCGGAGACGTTGAAAAGACCTGGACAGAGAACCGGCCAACGAGTGGGCAAAAAGTCGCACGACCAAGGCCGTTCCCCGCGGGTCACGATCACGACAGCCTTCCTTTGGACCGGAGGAACGCCTGAATCCCGCCACCTCCGCCTACGAGAAGCTCGCCGAGGTCGCGCACGACGATCCCGCGTACCCCGACCTCACCGCCTCGCGCGGCACCACCCTGACCAGCGGAATTGTCGCTTCCGGCGCTGTTGCGAAGTGGTGACGGAGCGACGATTGATCACCTGTGAAATCCGGGTGAGGATGAGTGCACCGCGAGCCGCCGGGGGGACAAGCAGTACCGGCGGGCGGTCGCTCTCCTGGTTCCTCACTCTCCTGGTTCCTCGCTCTTCCTTCTCGTCGCACTTCTCGCTCGTGCCTTCGCCGCCGTCATCACGGCGCGCGCTTGCTGATTGATTCCTTGGGGGGATTCATCATGTCCGCTCGTTCCGTCGCCGCCCGCCGCATCCGCACCGTGGCCGCGACCGCCGTCGTCACCGCTGTCGCCGGCGCCGCCTTCGTCCCGGCCACCGCTGTCGCCGCCGACAAGGCGGGCGAACACGCGTTGAAGATGACGCTCGGCGCGCCCACCCCCACCGGCCCGCTCAAGCGCGGCGGGGCGACGGAGTCGATGATCCTGACGGTCGCCAACTCCTCCGACAGGGCGCAGGAGTTCTCGGCCTGGCTGCCGGGCACGCCGGACGGTCCGAGCCCGGTGCTGAAGGACTCCGTCGTCTTCGACGTGACCGCGGTCGACGCGCCCGCGACCAAGTCGGCCGTCGGGCGGCAGGACGGCTCCTTCCAGGGGCTGTTCTTCCCGGCCACCGGGAACGCGGCGTCCACCTTCTCCATCCCGGCGAAGACCGAGTACACCTGGAAGGTCACGCTCGGCCTCGGCGCCTCCTACCCCACCAACGACGGTGACTTCACCCTCACCGCCGGGCGGCTGATCGGCGACACCGACGACGACCCGGCCCGCAACACCCAGGTCTTCAAGACCGACCCGGCGATCACGCCCGGCAAGCTGAACGTGGCGTGGGAGCAGAAGACGGGCGCCGTCGCCCGGCCCGGTCAGCGTGCCGAGCTGGTGCTGAACGCCACGGCCACCGGCCCCGGCGAGTTCCCCGCCGAGCTCCAGCGCACCGTGTCGGCCCAGCAGTTCCGCGAGGGCGCCGGCCACCCCGACTTCGTCCTGGAGGCCGAGGTCGACGGCAAGATCGTCAAGCTGAAGGAGTTCAACGACAGCGAGTGGGAACTCCCCGCCATATCCAAGGGCTTCGGCGCCTCCGCGGGCACCGAGAGCATCAAGCTGTACCTCTCCCTGGGCAAGAAGAGCGACATCAAGAAGGACACCGTCGTCCCGCTGGAGGCGCTGTTCTCCATGGCCGACTCCTGGGGGTTCAACGGCGCCCGGACCCAGGTGAAGGCCGGCCCGGCCCTGGTCACCACGCCGAGCGGTACGCCGTCCACCTCGCCGTCGCCGTCCGCGTCCGCCTCGGCCTCCGCCTCCCCGTCGGCGTCCGCGTCCAGCTCCGCGGCCACCACCACGGGCGGCACGACCGGCGGCACCACGAACACCACGACCGCGACCGGTTCGCTCGCCAACACCGGTTCGGGCGGCGGCCTCTACGGCGCCCTCGCGGCCGCCCTGCTGGCCGTCGGCGGTGCGGCGGCCTGGTTCGGCACGCGTCGTCGCCGGGCGGCGCGCGTCTGATCCCCGACGGACGACGGACAGGGGAGGGGCCCGGAGGCGACTGCCTCCGGGCCCCTCCCCTGTGCTCCGTGCCGCCGTCGGCTCAGCGCGCCCCGGGGTCGTACTTCTTCAGCGAGGCCTGGACCTCGGCGGCGTACGCGCCCTCCCACCACGGGACCGTCTCGACCAGCACCGGCTTGGTGCCGGAGGCGAGGACGAGGGCCCGGCCGGGCGGCATCGCGCCGAGGTCGGAGACCTGGAGGACGCGTTCGCGGCGCGTGGACTCGCTGATCGCGCGGTTGCCGGACCAGCCGCCGAACTCCGACTCACGGCTGGTCTGGTACTCACGCAGCTCGTACTCGCCGGCCAACTCGCTCAGGTCGCCCAGGAAGCGGGTGTCCGAGACGCCACCGCCGTAGACGCGGACGTTCGCGGCGGACCACAGCTTCTCCATGCCGCGCTCGCCCCACACCTCGATGCCCTGCGCCCAGGACTGGAGGATCGTCATCAGGATGATCCCGCGCGAGCCGTAGTGCGAGTACAGGTCGGGCAGGGTCCGCCAGCGGCACACGTTGGCCGCTTCGTCGAGGACACCGACGAGGGGCAGCGGGAGACGGCCGCCGCGCTGGGTGGTGGCGTACTCCTCGGCCGCCTCGACGACGGCCACGGTCAGCGCGGTCACCAGCGGCCCGGCGGAGTCGCGCCCCTCCCGGCTCAGCGAGTACAGGGTGCCGCCGCTACGGACGAACGCGTGCGGGTCGAACTCGCCCGCGTACTCGTCGGCCGGGGGCGTGACCCACCGGTTGACCTCGGGATTGACCAGGCAGGACGCCATCTGCTGGGCGACGCCGTAGATGCCGCTGCGCTGCTTGTCGGGGGCGTTGATCACACCGGCCAGCCCGTCCGCGGACATGGCGTGTCCGGCGCCGCGCAGGATCCGCTCCGGGGCATCGTCCTTGGGGTTGGACAGCCAGGTGTAGATCTGGGTGATCGGCGCCTTGGCGCAGGCGGCGGCGAGCAGCAGGTTGGCGAGCAGGTCCTGGCCGGCCGGGTCGAAGAAGGCGTCGGTGGAGGCGTTGGCGTCCCGCGAGCCGCTGGCGAAGTGGTCGGCCATCTTGCGGGCCTTGGCCACGTCGGTGACGTACGACAGCGGGTTCCACCACCAGCTCGGCTCCTCCTGCGCGACCTGCTGCGGGTCGAACACCCACACCGGGCCGCGCGCGGTCCGCGGACCCCGGGTCGCGTCCACGATGTCGCGCTTGTTGGAGGTGACGAGGACGGCGCCGGGCCCGTCCAGGATGGCGGGAATGGCGCGCCGGGTGGTCTTACCGGTCCGCGGGCCCCAGATGTCGACGTGCATGTCCTCGTACGACCCGTACAGCGGCTGACGCCCCTTGACGGACCGTCCGATGAACACGCCGGGCGTGCCCGACTGCACCCCGAGGCGCTCGGCGGTGGCGGCCGCGCCCTTCATGGTCAGCTTGCCGAGCTCCTCGCCCTTCGCGAGGTGCTGGGCGGCACCGTCCACCTTGGGCTTGTTCCTGAACCGCTCCCGCACCCGGTAGGCGGCCAGGCCGAGGATCCCGACCACCACCGCCTCGCCGGCCGCGACGGCACTGGCCGCCGAACCCGGCCAGCTGTAGTCGCCCTTGATCACCTCTACGAGGAACGTCAGCGGGTTCGCGGGCGGCGCGGGCGCGTCGGCGTACCCGGCCCCGACCTTCGCCGCCAGCCAGGCACCGGCACCGACGAGGAGCACGACCGCGACGGCGATGACGATCTCGAAGGTCCAGTCGTCCTCGGCGCGGGGTTTCTTCTGCTGTTCTGCGGTCACCCGCGGGTCCGTCCTTTCTGGACTTCCTGGCCTGGTGGGGATCGGCCGGGTGCCGGTCAGGCCTTTGTCGCCAGGAAGGCGAAGAGGCCGTTGTCGGCGGGGATGAGTGTGTAGCCGTTCGTGGTGAACTGCGTGGGCGCGTTCGTTCCCTCGGGCAGCAGGCCGAGCAGGCTCTTGGTCCCCATCGACAGGGCCCCCTGGTCGTACTCGAGCTCCGCGAACAGGACATCGCCCGTCGTCACGGCCACCGGCCGGATCTCCTTGTCGTCGGCCTCCTGCCGCCACAGCTCGGCACCGGTCCGGGTGTTCCAGGCCACCGCTTCCCCGGCGAAGTCGACGACGGCGGTCGTGCCGTCGGGGGAGACGACGGGGACGTCGACCTGGCCGAACTCCTTGAGCGTGGTGCGCGGACCGACGGCCACGGTGGCCCCGGTACGCAGGTCGACCGTGGTGATCACCGCGTCGTTGGAGCCGCTCGCCGACCAGACGAGGATGCCCTGGTCGCCGTGGAGAGGGTAGAGCTCGGCATCCGGCTCCTCGCCGTCCTCGATCTGCGCAGCGACGTCTGTGGGCGGGGTGAGGTCCGTGGTGGTCCAGAGGGACTTGCCCGTGCCGCGGTCGATCACCGACACAGGTTCGTTCCTGCCGTCGCCCTCGATCGCGTAACCCTGTCCGGTGCCGATGGGGTCGGCCTCGGCGAGATTCGCCGGAAGCACGAGGTCCTTGCCACCGCCGACCGGGGCCAGGGTGCGGTCGTCGTTCCCTCCGCCGGGCAGAAGCACATGCCCGCGGATGACGGGCAGTCCCGCGTGCTCCTCGTCGGTGTAGGTGGAGCTGCCCAGCTTCGCGCCGCTGGGCGCGTACATGGTGTAGACGGTCTTCACCGCGGCCTTCTTCAGGCCGCTCGCCTCGGCGTTCTCGCAGCTGCGGATCAGCACGGCCGGGGAGCCGTCCTTCCAGGCGCCCACCTGGACCTGCATGTCGCGGCTGGGTGCGTCATTCACGGACGGGTCGTACGTGCACTCGACGGTGAAGGCCTTGCGCTCCTTACCGGTCGCCGCGTCGTAGAGGTGACCGACGAAGTGCGCCGTCTGCGGCTCCGTCTCGCCCTCCGCGACCGGTGCGGACAGGTCCTCGACAAGGAGGAAGGCGTCGCCGACCGCGCAGATGCCGTCCTGCCCCTGTTTGTCGGACGCGAGAGCGGCGTCGCCGGCGCACCACTGGGCGGCGTCGGTCTTCTGGGCAAGGCTCCACGCCGGCTTGGCGGAGAGCCCGGGGATCGGATCGCCGGGGTAGGCGGGCGACTTGGCCGCGGTCGCCGACGCGTGCGGGGAGGCCGATCCCGTCGCGTCCGTGCCCGCCGACTCGTCACCGCCTCCGCAGCCGGTGAGAAGTCCCAGGGACAACACGGTACCGGCGATGAAGGCGGTACGTGGCTTCGTCAACTTCCTTGCTCCATAAGGTGAGGTACGACAGGAGGGGCAGGCAGGCGCCAGGCCTCAGGCGCCCGCTGTGTTGTTCGTGCCGTCGCCCTCGACCGCGTTCGTGCCCTGCGGGATCGGGACGCGGTAAACGCCGGTGATCTCGGCCTGGTAGTCCCAGGTGCTGAACTCGACCGACTTGCCCGGGCGAGGGGCGTGGAGGATCTTGTGACCCTTGGCGTCCCAGACCAGCCCGACATGGCTCGACCTGCCGCCGCCCTCCGGCCCGAAGAAGATCACGTCACCGGGCTGGGCATCGGACAGATCCACCTTGTACTTGCTCAGGTAGGGCTGCTGCGAGTACGTCGTACTGCCGATGTCGATCTTTCCGTCGCTGGCCATGTAGTACGCCCACTGCGTGAAGCTCGAGCAGTCGAAGCTGGTGGGGTTCTGGCCCTGGAGGCGCGGTGCGCCGTACACGTACGGGGTACCGATGCCGCGCTGGGCCCAGCCCAGGACCGCGCGGATCACCGGGTCGTCGGAGTCGGGGATGACACCGGAGGCACCGGCCCCGTCGGGGGCGACGGCCGCGCCGCCGTTGCCCTCGGCGCACTGGGCGTACTGGTCGTCCCTGCTCTGCTCCTCGGAGCCGGGAACCGTGCCGTAGTCGGGGTTGGCGGTGACCCGGCCGTCCATCCAGGCCTTCGGGTCGACCATCCCGGGGCCCTGGTCCTGACCGGCGACGAACGGGTTGTCCACGCCGGGAACCCGGACCTCCCAGTGCAGGTGGGGGCCGGTGACGTTACCGGTGGCGCCGACCGTGCCGATCTGCTGACCGCGCTTGACGCTGTCGCCGACGGACACCTTGATCGTGGTCTGGTGCGCGTAGAGCGTGATGACGCCGTCCGCGTGCTGGATCTCCGTCTCGTTGCCGTACGAGCCGCCGGGGCCGGCGTGGACGACCTTGCCGTCGGCCGGGGCGTAGATCGGCGTACCCGAGGTGGCCACGAGGTCGAGGCCGGTGTGGTAGCCGAGGCTCCACATGCTGCCGTTCTGGTGGTAGGGCGTGCCCAGCGAGTAGGTGCTCTCCTTCATGGGCCACTGCCAGTCCTTGCCCCCCACCGCAGTGGGCTGCTTGGCCTCGGGGAAGGCGACGGTCGTCACGCTCGCGGTACTCGTCGTGCTCGCCAGACCTGTGCTGTACCCGGCCGGCGCCATGGCGGTGACGGTCTCGCCGTCGTCGTCCATCGGCGGGGTGGACCAGGAGCGGGCCGGAGACGAGGCGATGCTGAGGGCCTTGCCGGGCTGGGCGTCGTTGCCCACCGGCTCCGGGATGTCCGACTGCTGCCCGAGAGTCGGGAAGTCGGGGTTCTTCTCGACCGTCTCCTTCAGGTGCGCGTACCAGCGCTCGATGAGGTCCTGGTCACCGGTGAGCACCCCGCGGTACCGGGCGGCCTGGGTGAGGACGACCCTCGGGTAGATCGTGTTGGAGGCCGTGGAACCGGAGTAGTTCTGAAGCGCCTTGAAGGGCTCGGTCTCAGCCTTCTTGGCGTGCAGGAACTTGGCGGCGGCCCAGGCCGCGTCGTCGATGTTGTAGAGGTCCTTCTTGCCGTCGTCGTTGCCGTCGGAGCCGTAGTCCGTCCAGGCCGGGGTGCCGAACTGGAGGATGCCCATGTAGCCGAGGGAGTTCTTGCCACCGGGCGCGGCCGACTTGTCCTGGCCGTACTTGGTCTCCTGGTACATCTGCCCGGCGATGAGCGTCCAGTCGAGGCCGTCGTAGTTGGCGGCGGCACGCATCGCGGCGAGGATCATCTTCGGCGGTATCTCGGCGCGCGCCGTCGCGCTCGGCATGTACATCTTTCCGGCCGGCATGATCGGGTTGGTGGCGGCGGCATCACCGGTGTTGCCGGCGCTGGCGTTGTCGGCGTAGTCGCCGCAGGCCGCGTTCGACGCACCGTTGCCCACGCCGCCGACCATGCTGCCGATGAGCAGCAGGACCAGGAAGATCACGGACGCGGCGGCCAGTCCGCCACCGCCGCCGATGATCATCCACCATTTGAAGGGCTTGTCCTTCTTCTTGCCGCCGTCGCCGTTCTGGCCTCCCCCGGGCCCGGCCGCGAGCTTGCCCGCCTTCTTGGCGGACTTGGCGACCTTCGCGGCCTTCGCCGCGGCCGCGAGTACAGCGGGTGCCACCATGGCCGGCTCACTCCCCCGAGTCTTCGGAGGTCCCGACGTTGCCGAGACCGAAGACGTCGAAGCCGGACACCTCCCACTGACCGCCGTCCTCCTTGACGGTCACCAGCCACTCGTTCTCCTCCGTCGAGGACTGACCGCCGGAGGTGTGCGTTGCGGTCACCTTCACGAGGCTGGATATGGTCCGACCGCTGTCGCGCACCACGTCGTCGGCTATCACCGCGTCACGCTCGACAACCGCCGCGCCCTTGGACGAGCACTCCTCGGCCTGGCAGGTCGCCCACTCCTTGCCGGACGGCAGTACGGTCACCTGCTTCATCTGTGTGTCGCCGGTGGTGAGTGCGAGCAGCGGGGCGCCCCAGGCGGCTGCCTTGCTCGTGTGGTCGTAGGTGGTGAGCCCGGCCATGTACTTCGCCATGACGGCGTGAGCCTCGGCCACTTCGGCGGGCTCGACGATGGGAGTGGCGCCGCCGCCGGCCGCATCGGAGCCCGAAGAACCCGAGTCCGCGTCGGCGCCGTTCTGACCGCCGGAAGTGGCGGCCGGCGCCGCGTCCGCGCCGCCGCTGTCATCGTCGTCACCGTCGAAGACGGTGAACATCGTCAGCACGAGAATCAACAAAGCGCCGAGCACGACCAGAGGCAGTAGTGCCGTGCGCTTGTTCTCGGCAGGCAACTCCACGTTCCCGCGCCTCCCTTGTGATGGGCCGGTAACGGCGGTCGACGGGTGACCGGGACACGGTAGGTGGCGGCGGCGCGGCGAAGCCCGGCGCTTTCCCGGCAGGGAAAGCGCCGGGAATGGCCGGGCCGGGGTTTCGGGAAAGGAAGACGTCCACTGCGGTCACGAACGAAGGATCCTCATTCCGGACGCGCATCCACCGGCAACGGATCGAACGGGTAGGCCGTGTGCCCATCCTTGGGCGAACAGGCGGCGAACGGGCCCGAGTCGGCGTCCATCAGGACCCGCAGATGCGGGTCGGCATGGTGCAGCCACCACGTCGACATGCCGAGCGCCGGGTCCTGGCGCAGATGCTCCCAGGCCAGCCAGAGCGCCGACAGCCGGGCACCGGCCTCGGGATGCTCCCACCACTTCGGGCACCAGGTCGCCGAAGTGCCGTTGACACGGCGGCGGATCAACTGGGCGAGGTAGTCGGAGACGAAGACGAAGACGTCCGCAAAGTAGAACTCCGGCTCGGTGCCGGCCTCATCGGTGCTTGTCATCGTTGTCCTCTATCGGTCGGTCTGTAGCGGTCGCATGATCAGGTCAGGAAAATACCGAGCAGCAACAGCACCACCACGATCGCGCCCATCACGATGCGCGCCGTCGGATCCTCGCGTTCCCACAGGTCGTGGACGACCGTCCAGCCGCTCATCCGTGCGGCGCGCCCTCCTTGGAGGCGGGCGACCACCCCCTCCTGCTCCTCGTCGCCTTCCTCGCCGACCGTCGGCGACAACGCGGGATCCTCGTCGAAACCGACCGGCATCCCCTGCTGCTCCTGCGCCACCAGGACCATCTGCTCGAGGAGTTCGGGAATCGTGTTCGGCGTGAGGGGATAGGCGAAGGTCCCGTACGGCGTCTCCACGCACAGGCTGGCCTGCCAGGGGTTGCCGGGCTCATAGCCGTCGACCCAGGCGTGCTCGGCCTGGAAGACCTGCGGGGCCTGGGCCGGCTGAGGGGCCGGTACGGCGACGGGGGCAGGAGCCGGCGCAGGGGCCGGGGCCGGGGCAGGGGCAGGGGCCGGCGCCGGGGCCGGGGCAGGGACCTGCTGGACCGGCGGAGCCTGCTGGGGGATCTCCCAGGTGCGCGGGTCGGACTGCTCCGGGGGTTGCGGCTGCTGCGGGTACTGCGGCTGCTGCGGGTGCCCGTTGTGGTCGGTCAACTCTCGTCCTTCGCCGGGTCCGTCGGGTCCAGGGGGTGGTGCCGGGTGACGGTACCCAGCACCTCGGGCACACGCGCCCAGCGCATTGTGGGCCCAGGACGGGCCGGTACGGCACGGCACCTTCCCGCCGTGTCCCTGACACTTTTCCCGACCGGTTTCCTCATGGACACGGCATCGGGAATTCCCGCAGTCCCGGCGAGGAAAGCGACACCGGTCCGGTGACAGGTCTTTGTCACACTGCCAAGCGCACCTGGCCGGGCCAGGGCCCGTCGTGCGGTGCGGTCGTGAACCCGCCCAGGCGGACGGGGAACCGACTCGCTGGAGTAACCGACTCGATGACAGACCACAACAGCCCTGCTGGCGCGGTCGGCGGAGGCCAGCCTTCCGGGCAGCCCGGGTCCTTCGGTCCTTCCCAGCAGCCGCCGCAGCAGGCGTGGCAGGGGCAAGGGCAGCAGGCCCCCACCCCGCAACAGGCCCCGGCCCCGCAGCAGCCGCAGCCGCTGCCCTCCGACGCGGCCCGCGCCCAGGTCGCCGCCGCCTGGGTGCGCAGCACGCCCCGGGCCGGCCAGGCCGCCGTCCCGTCGCTGCCGCCGCGTGAGACGCGGCCCCAGGGCGAGTCGAAGAAGGAGAAGCGCGAGCGCGAGCGGGCGGCGCGCAAGGCGGCGTACGAGCAGAAGAAGGCGGAGAAGGAGCAGCGCAAGCGGGGCGGTACGGCGACGGCCGCCGCAGCCACCGCGCCGGCGCCCACGCCCACCACGGCTGCCCCCCACGCGCCCCAGCACGGCCACCAGGCCCCCGCCCACAGCTCCTCCACGATGTCGCTGAGGGCCACGGCCGCCCCGGCCCCGACGACGGGCGCGACCGCCCCGACCACAGGCGCCGCCACCCCCGGCCAGGCCATCCCGAAGCCCGCCCCCGCGCGCGACTTCGACGTGCCCAAGCCCGGCGGCCGTATCCCGGGTGGTGGGCGCCGCACGCACGTCGCGCTCCGCGCCACCCTGCTGATCACTACCTGCGTGTTCGCGCTGGGCTCGTGCGGTGTGATGGGGTTGGTGGTCGGCAAGTCGTCCGGCACCACCACCGCGGGACTGGACGAGGCGGACGCCACCCGGTACCGCCTCACCGAGTTCCCCACCGAACAGGCTGCGGCCTTCGCGGAGCAGTACGCGCAGCTCTGCATGACGTTCTCCCCGGACACCTCGTCCACCCGCCGCACCGACCTCGCCCGCTACGCCTCCGCCGGTGTCGATCCCGAGTGCGGCTGGAGCGGCGAAGGCACCAGCAAGGCCGTCTCCGTCACCTGGGACGGCACCGCCGAGAAGCTTCCCGAGTACGGCGACCACGGCCGCTACCTGGGCGTGCAGGTCCGGACGGACGACGGCACACTCACCACGCTCACCGTCCCCGTGTACGTGCAGAACCTCACGACGGGCGAGGGCATGCGCATCGCCGGCGACGTCGGCCAGATGCCGTTGCCGGCGCGTGCGGACGTGCCGGAGGTCGACCAGAGCGACGAGGTCGTGGACGACGCCCTCTCCACGCAGCTCCAGCAGAAGGTACTGCCGGGCTACTTCGCGGCCTGGGGCGCCTCCGACGCGACCGCGATGTCCCGCTTCATCACTCCCGACGCGACCCTGACGGCCACCACCGGCCTGTCCGGACGCCTGACGAACCCGGACATCGGCTCCGTCGTCGCGCTCGTGCCGTCAGGTGTCCAGGACACGGACCCCTACGCCTACGGCGTCGGGCAGGCCGTCCAGGTGCGCGTGGCCGTCGACTGGAGCGACGCAAAGGGCGTCGCCGTGCGCCGCGCGTACCGGATGACGATGGTGAACACGGCCCAGGGCTGGTTCATCAAGGACATCCGGGGCGGTGTGCTCGACGAGCAGGGCGGTCGGGCCGACAGCGACGACACCGACAGCGCCGCCGCGACGGGAAGCCCCTCCCCGTCCGTATCGGCCTCCCCTTCCACGTCCGCCCAGTCGTCCAAGGGCACACCGCAGCCCGGCAAGTCCTGACCGGGACCGCACCGCCCTCACCCCCCACCTCTTACCACCGCTTAACCACCCGAGAGGAATCACCATGTACCTGGCCGCCGGTACCACGCTGACGGACATGTTCGACAAGATCGAGGAAATCCTCCGCAACGCGGGCACCATGGTCGCCGTCATCGCCCTGCTCGTCCTCGGCATCCGCATGCTGATGTCGATGAAGCGCGGCGACGGTATGCGCGAGGCCTTCCAGGGCTTCGGCATGATCGCGCTCGCCGCCCTGATCATCGGTGGCGCCAGCGGCCTCGCAGGCGTGCTCATCGGCCTCGGCACGGAGATCGGCGGCGGCAACTGACCGACCGCTCGGGCATTGCTCGACAGTCCATCAGTTTCCGTCCCTATCAGGGGAGTTCGCAGACATGAGCCAGGAGGCGCCGGAGCCGCTGGTCGCGTACGACCACACCGATCTGGTCAACCGCCCCAAGCGGATCTGGAACTGGGGCAACATCCCGCTGCCGGGCCTGCTGCTGCCCGCGCTGGGCGCGGCCTTCGGCTTCGGGCTGATCTGGCTCATCGCTCTGTTCACGATGTCGGCGTTCCTGCCGTTCCTCGGCATGTCGATGTGGACGTCGATCCTCTACTTCGGGCCACCGTTCGCCGTCTACTTCGTCTGGGGACGGCCCCTGCCCTCGGCGCTCACGCTGAGCCAGCAGATCGTGGTGTGGACCGACTGGTGGTTCCAGCCCAAGCGCCTCCAGGGGCTCGCCGCCGACCAGGAACCCGAGGAGCTGCACTGGCAGGTCATCCTCTTCACTCCCGGTTCGCCCCGCTGGCAGTCCCGCTACGAGGCCGCGCGCCGGGCCGCCGCCGAGCGCGGCAGCGCCTTCTCCACCTACCGCTGACCCCTTACACGTCAACTACCCCAGGGTGACTCCTCCATGTTCATGTTGATCCTTTTGGGCGGGGCGGCCGCCTTCTTCGTGGTCGCCATGATCATGGCCGCCTCGTCGAGCAAGAAGAACGGCCAGGGCGGCGGCAGAAACTCCTCCGCCGCGCGCTCCAAGCCGTCCGGCTCGTCGGCCGCCACCCGTCGCGAGGACCTCCGCCTCCCCTACCGCTACGCCGACGACATGATCTTCGTGCACGGCGACTCGGTGTGGACGGGCATGGTCCTGCCCAACGCCATCGACGAGTACCTGAACGCCGGCGAGCTCCAGGCGATGGCCGAGGGCCCGGCCCGCGGTCTGCTCAACCTCGCCCGCGGCGACCGCAACGTCGAGTGCCACTACCGCAAGGTCTACCAGCCGATCACCGCGCTGACCTGGGCGGAGGACCTGAACGCGGTCGCCTGGGAGCCCACCGAGAACTACAAGGCGTACAACCTGCGCAAGGCCGAGTACCAGGAGCGCATCGGCGCCAAGCGCGAGCGCAACATCCTGCTGGTGAAGCTGGGTTCGCTGAAGCGCACCAACGGTGGCAGCGGAGTCGTCGCCCAGGACGACGAGCCGTACGACGAGCCCGGCCTGCTCCAGGGCGTCCGCGGCGCCGCCGACCAGGCCGCCGCCACCGCGACCGGCGTCACGGACGAGTACCTCTCGCCCCACGTCCTCGCCGAGTGGACGCAGGTCGCCGTCGAGGTCCACGAGAGCCTGGAGGGCCTCAAGGGCACCCCGCTCAGCCGCGAGGAACTCGTCTGGCTGATCCGCAAGCCGCTCCACGGCGACCTGCCGGTCCCGCCCGAGCCGGTGCTCGGCTCGCGCGCCTGGGGACCCAACCAGTTCGACCTGGTCGTCGACTTCTCCGGCGAGAACCGCAAGACGCACATCGTGCTGAACCAGTACGACGAGGTGACGGGCGAACAGCAGACCAGCTACACCACCACCCTCGTGGCCGCCAACTGGCCCGCGGAGACCCGCTTCCGCCAGTCGACCGCGTGGGCGCGCTACGCCGCCCAGCACGTGGACTTCCCCGTCGAGATCGACATGCGGTTCACGCTCATCCCGTACCTGAAGTTCAAGGACCGCGCCGACAAGATCCGCGGCAACCTGGTGGACGAGATGAACGACATGGCCAACTCCGGCCGCAGCCCCGACACCAAGCTGGCCACCCAGGTCACCCGCGCCCAGGAACTCGTCGACGACATCGACGAGCACAAGATGCCGGGCATGGAGGCGCAGATCCGCTTCACGATCTCGGCGCACGACGTGAAGGAGCTCGAGCGCCGGCGCCGCGTCCTGGAGATGCAGTTCAAGCAGGACCTGAAGGTCACCCTGCTGCGCCCGACCCGCCAGCAGTGGCGGCTGCTCCAGGCACAGCTTCCCGGCGACGCCCCCAAGCTGCCGATCGCGCCCTACCTCCGGCTCCAGGAGGTCGAGCAGCTCGGCGCCGGACTGCCCACCGCGGGCACGGAGCTGGGCGACAACCCCGAGCACCGTTCCGGCAAGCGCCTCGGCTGGGTCGGCAACCTGGTCGGCTGGGCGGGCAAGATGCCGGTCCACTACTCCCTGCACGTCGGCCCGGCCCGCAACGACGGCGGTGGCCTGGCCATCGTCGGCGCGTCCGGCGGTGGCAAGTCCTCGCTGGCCCTCCAGAAGTTCTACGAGGAGTCGGAGTCGGGCGTCCGTTGCCTGGTCATCGACCCGAAGACCGACTTCGCCCAGCTCTGCTACTACCTGGGCTTCGGCGCCCAGGTGAACGACCCGGCCTTCGCGGGAGACGCGGAAGCGGGCCTCCTCGGCACTCCGGCCAGCAAGTTCCAGCCGGTGAACCCCGAGTTCTGGGCCGAGACGGAGGTCGTCGACCTCCTGAAGGGCCAGGCCGGCGTCCTGGACCCGTGGGTCATCGCCAGGGACGTACCGGCGGGCCGCCTCCTCGCGGAAACGATGCTCCGGGGCTTCCTCGGCGACGAGGACTACCAGCGCGTACGCCTTCCCGTCATCGAGGGCATGGCGACCGTCATCGGCCGCTACAACTCCGCGATCCGTCAGGCCGTCGAGCAGGGCCTGACGGCCCGCGACGCCGAAGTGGCCGTCCCCCGACCGACGTTGTGGCAGGTCGTGGACGAGGTCGTCGCGGCGTACGACCAAGCGATGGCCAGCGGCGACCGAGAGGCGATCAAGGACCTGAAGCTCGCGCAGATGCTCCTGACCGAGCTGCGCACGCTCCCCTACGCCCGTCTCTCCTTCGCGGAGCGCCCGCAGCCCCTGTCCAGCATGCGCAAGCGCCGTACGGTCATCACCCTGCGCGGCTTCCAGTCGCCTGCGGCCTCCGACCCGCGCAGCTGGAACCCGGCGGAACGCCTCGCGGCGACGGCCCTCATGGCGGTCGTGGAGCTGGGCAGCCAGATGCTCGACGTCGGCTACGAGAAGAACCCGGTGACCGGCGAGATCGGCCTCCGCCCCAAGGCGCTCTTCGTCGACGAGGCGTACGTCGTCACGGCGACCGAGTCCGGCCGCGACCTGATGCGCCGCGCGCTGAAGCAGGGCCGCTCCTACCTGGCGGTCACCGTACTGATCACCCAGCAGGCCATCGACCTGGTCCAGATCGAGGACTCCGAGGCCCGCAGCGGTGGCGCGAACCAGATCCACACGGTCTTCGCCTTCAAGCAGAAGTCGGCGCAGGAGGCGTCCCTGGTGGCCCCGCTCCTGGGCCGCCCGGAGAACGACCCGAAGGTCATCGCGGCCCTCCAGGACCTCCGTACGGGTGTCTGCCTCCAGCGCGACGCGGACAAGCGCGTCGGCACGGTCGCCGTCGACCTGGTCTTCAAGGAGATCCTCGCCGCCACGGACACCAACGGCACCACCCGCCCGGCCCGCCAGGGCGTCAACCCACCGCTGAGCGTCTGGGACTGGACGTTCCTCCAGGAGGCGGAGGAGGACCCGGCACAGTCGGCGACCCCGGCGCAGGAAACAGCGACGGCGACGGCATGACGCGCGTCACCGGCCGCACCCGAACCGACCGAGGAGTCAGTATCCCCATGCGTCTGTACAGAAGCCTCGCCGCCGGGGCCGCGTCCCTCGCCCTGCTCGCGACGCTGAGCGGGTGCGGGTCGGACTCGGAAACCAAGACCGGCGCGGACTCCGTCTTCGGCTCGGACGGCTCCGGCAGCTCCGGCGACTCCGGCTCCGCGAATCTGCCCAGCGCGAAGACCTTGAGAGACGTCCAGGAGTTCATCACCGGCGCGGGGCTCCCGTGCGACAACCTCACGGACGACGAGAGCGCTCAGGGGACTCCTTCCGAGGGGTTCCTCGGTCCTTCGAACGACGACGATGACGCCACCCAGAAGGCCGAGGCCGACGCCTGGAAGATCAGCAAGTCCGGTTTCTGCGGGGAGACCCGGTCCGATACCGGCGGCTGGATCATCTACCTGCCGAGCGACATGAAGGGGTTCCAGGAGAACTACCGCAAGCAGGCCCAGGAGTTCGCGAAGGAAGACGGCTGGACGGACAAGCTGGCGCGCGGAAGATTTCTCTTCGGTGCCGACTTCATCGTCGATCCCACGAACTACCAGGCGAGCAAGACTCTCCTCGAAGCCGGCCTGCTGCTGGAGAACTGCGATCCCAGCTTCAAAGCCCCTGACGGATACCGCGTACAGGACGCGCAGGCGAGCGGCTGCGTGCTGACCAACTATCTCCTCGATCCCCTGGACCAGTAGGCAGACATGCCGTCCGGTGCTTGTCGACGGCCATGCACTGAGTAACTGCTCCGGCGACCGAGCCCGTACCTCGAGCACCTGACTCTGCCCACGCGTACCCCCGAAGGAATACAGATGCATCCGCGCAACGCACTGAGCCGTCGAATACGGAAAGCCGGTGTGGCCGCCCGCGCCGGCCTCTTTGTGGTGCTGGCGCTGATCGCCCTCACTCTGGCCGCGCCGAGTTCGGCATACGCGGACTTCGCCTGCAACTTCACCGGCGACGAGAGCTACCACATGGACTCGCCGGGCAGTAACGGCGAGTCCATCATGCCCGCCGTCGTGCAATGGAAGGACGGTGGCGGCTCCGAGAACCTCGGTGACCAGAAGGGAACGGTCAACGGCGCCTTCAAGGTGGAGGCGGACCAGGCCCAGCACTACACCCTGTACGAACTGAACGGCATGCGCGGCCTGAACTGGTCCATGACGTTCAAGGGAAAGGGTGATGCCGCCGAGGAGAACGGCTCGTGGGGCAGCGGAGCCGATTCCTGCCAGGTCATGGCCTATGTCAACAACGGCATAGCGGACGCCGTCTTCTACGGCACCAAGGTGCTGACCCGCTTCTCCATCTCCATCAAGGAGATGGCGTCCAACCCGAGCCCGTTCTCGGGCCTGTACACGGGCCGCGACAACGTCGTGACGACTCTGCGCGACACCGTCCTGAAGCCCGCCGTCGCGGTCATGATCCTGCTGGTCGGCCTCTGGGTCTTCACCAAATGGCGCAAGGGTGACATGCGCGAGGTGTGGGCGGGCGTCTCCTGGACCGCCCTGACCGTCATCGCCGTCATGGCCTTCCTCACCGGGAACAACTACGACAAGGTCGTCGAGAACTCCGACAAATGGATCGGTGACGCCAACTCGGCGCTCAGCTCCACCGTGCTCGCGGGTGTCTCGGGCAAGATGCAGAGCCCCTGCGACCTGCCGAACAACGGCAAGGACGAGCCGGGACAAGTGGGCCTTCGCCTGTCGAGCTGCGCCATCTACGACACGCTCGCCTTCCGCCCCTGGGCCATGGGGCAGTTCGGCGAGGCGGGCGCGAACTGCGTCTTCAGGAAGGACAGCGGGAGCGAGGTCTCCGAAGTCGACGGGACCTGCACATTCAGGGGTAAGACGAACTACGACTGCTATTGGGGACAGAAGGACGGCGCCCGCTGCGGGGACCTTCGCGTCCGTCAAGCCGTCGCCCAGTCCTGGACCAACGTCGACAGCCAACGCGGCGAAGACAAGCCGGACGGGGACAAGTTCGACGACTGGGAGAAGATCCGCATCGAGATCGCCGGGGGCGAGAAGACCCCGGACGGGAAAATCTACCCGGTGGCCTTCAACGACTGGGCCGGCAAGAACGCCACCGACCGGGTGGGCATCGCCTTCTACTCCCTCGTGGCCGCCTTCATCGTCGGCGTGATGGTCCTCGCGCTGAGCGCGCTCACCCTCCTGTGGCACGCGGTCACGCTGATCCTGGTCATGCTGCTGCCGCTGGTCGCCACGCTCGGCATCCACCCCTCCCAGCAGAAGCTGCTGAAGAGCTGGCTGGAGACGTTCATCCACAGCTTCGTGCTGCGCGCGGGCTTCGGCGTCATCCTGACCGTGCTGCTCGTGCTCTACCAGATGATCCTGCCCGCGCAGATCGCCCTCGGTACCCAGCTGCTCATGCTGCTGCTGGTCACCGTCGCCGTCGTGATGATGCTGAAGAAGCTCCTCGCCGGGAACTTCACCCCGCAGGTCGCGGGTGGCGAAGACGCCCTCGGCATCCGGGACGGAGCCAACGCCACCTTCGACAAGGCGGCCGCGATGGCCCCGGGCCTCGCCATCGGATCCGCCCGTGCCACCGGCCGCGTCGCGGGCACCACCGCCAAGGGCACGGCCCGTGTGACCGGCAGCGCGGCACGCGGCGGCGCCTGGGCCCTGGACAAGTTCGCCAACAAGGGCCGGGGACGGGCCGCACTTCAGAAGCGAGGCTGGCTCGGCCAGTCCAAGCGCGAGCAGCAGCAGACCGCGTACCGGTCGGCGGAGGCAGCACGTGAGGCCCAGGAGGCGAGGAACCGCCCGCCGGAGGAGCAGGAGGCCCAGTCGCCTCCCGCCCCCAAGCGCGGCCGCCGCGTCAGCGACTCCGGGGGCAAGCAGGCCCCGCAACAGTCCGTGCCGCCGACCGAGTCCCGCCCGGCTCCCGCGCCGCAGCCACAGCCGGCTGCGCCACGCCCCCGCCCCGCCCCGGTCGAGGCGCCGCCGGCCCCTCGGCCGCAGACGCCGTCGGCGCCTCGGCCCCAGACGCCGCCGGCAGCCCCTCCGCCGCCCCGGGACCCGCGCGGCCCCAGCGGCCGAGTCTGACCCCGCCCACCTGCCCGTAAGCAGCACCGAGGAGCCACTCCATGCCCGTCCTGACCGCCGACCGCACTCCCGACCAACTGGTCGCGGAACTGGAGCGGCTCGTCGAGGTGGACTGGCCCACGGTGTGGGCAGGGGTCCCGGACGACGAGGAGAAGCGGACACACTGGTGCACGGGGTTCGGCTGGCGGCCCCTGTGGTTCGAGGCGGGCCAGTGGGTCCGGACGGCACAGGGCAGCCGCCTCCACCTCGCCTCGGTCGCCCCCGCCCGCCCGGTGACCCGCGTCGAACACATCCTGTGGTCGGTCCGCGCGGGTGCGGCGGCGGAGAACGAGGCACTGATGTCCCTCACCGCCCGGAAGTGGCCCGCGTACGTCGCCGCCGTCCAGGCGGTGCTGAGCGTGCCCACCTGGTCCGGCGACTGGGACACGGCCGGATTCCCGGACTCGCCCGGCCGCGCGTACTGGCAGGACGCCGAGTGGCGTGCGGAACACCGGGACCCGTACCGGCTGGCGGTGTGGTCCTTCCGTACGCCGGGGGCACCGCTGTTCGTGCTCAGGGCGAACCTCGCGGCGGGTACGGCGGCGGGTTGGGGGCCGGGCAGTGCGACGATCTCTCTCGCCTGCCATGGACCGGCCGATCCCGAGAGCGACGGACCCGGCTGGCTGTTGTGACGACGACCGAGACGAGAGACTGATCATGGGCCTCACTTCAGGACCCCAGGACCGCACCCCGCAGGAACTGGTCACCGAGCTGCGGGGACTGACCGACGTGGACTGGCCGACCGTCTGGTCCGGCCCGCCCCGTCCGGGCCAGGGTCTGGACATGTGGTGCGCCCAGTTCGGGTGGACTCCGCTCAGCTTCGAACGGGTGCTTCAGGTACGGACCGAGACGGGGGGCGAGTTGGTCCTGAACGCGCCGGGCGGCGGTTGGGCGCCCGTGAATGCCGTCAGCCACTGGGTCTGGAGTGCCGGAGCCGAAACCGCGGCGGACAATCCCGCGGTGCTGGCGGAGGCGGCTCGGGCATGGCCGGTCTACCTGACGGCAGCCTGTTCGGCACTGGGTGAACCGGCCTGGGAGGGCGCCTGGGACTCCGAGGACTTCCCCGACTCGGTCGTCGGCGGGGAGATCGCCGACCAGGAGGTCCGGATCGAGGAGCAGGACCCGTACCGGCTGGCCTACTGGCTGCCTCCGTCGAGCACCGCCCCGCTCATCGTCCTGCGCATCGCCCTCGCGGTGGGAACGGCGCAGCACGACTGGGACGGCGCCGCGAATCTGTCCGTGCAGTTCCGTCCGCGCCCCGTCGAGAGGGGAGCAGTGTGAGCACCCAGCCGATCCCGGAGGACATCGAGGTCCTCGCCGTCCGACTCGCCAACGAGGAGGCAGGGCGCGCCGCCGTAGCCAGATCCGCCAAGGGCCGCCGCGAGATCGTCCAGCGTCTGCGGACGGAAGCCGCGGCCCAGGGCCTTCCGGTCAAGGAGTACATCGAAGCTCTGACCAAGGACCCCAAGGGGGTGACACCCCCGCATGACACGGCCCCCACCAGCGCCTTCTGGTCGTACGGAATCGACCATCCGGATGCTCCGACGAACCGCTGGAACGAGAACTTCCTCGACAACCGCTATATCGCCGAAGCCTGGGCGACCTTGCAGAACGACCGGCAGGCGGGTTCCGCGCGGACACTCGAGACGACCGAGGGCGGCCGCAGGCTGAACGCTATGTACCTCTGGGAAGCGGAGGTCCTGACAGCGCTCGGTGGAGCCGACAAGGGCTTCACCGAGGACTGGACTCGCGAGTGTTGGGCCACGATCTCCGAAACGTACGCCACCGAGGCGAAGGGCCCCGTCGCCGTCTTCGCCCAGTACGCCGACACCCGCTCGATCCTCTACAACCGCGAGCTCCCCACACTCCAGACCAACACGGACGTCGGTCTCGACAACATCCACTTCGCCTACGAGGCTCCGCAGACGTGGCCGAAGGAGGCCCGGACCGAGGTCGGCACCGATTCGGCGCGTGCACAGCTCCAGTTCAACGACCCGACCATGGCGCACTACGTCGACCCCAAGACCTACCCGGACCAGGACCCCACGGCACGCAGGGCCGTCCTGGACTCGGAGTTCGCCTCGGTGACTGCCGAGCGCAACGAGCGCGCGGCCGAGAAGAAGGCGGAACAGACAGCCGCGAAGACGACCGAAGCGGAACAAACGGAACCAGCAGAACCAACGAAGGAGACGAAGGAGACGAAGGAGGCGAAGGAGACGAAGGAGGCGAAGGAGACCGAACAGGCCGAGCAGACGGCGAAGCCGATGAACGAGGCGAAGCCGATGAACGACGCGAAGCCTCAGCCCACCGTCGAAGCGAAGGAACAGGGCAACCCCAAACCCTCCGCCTCCGTCCCCCTGTGGCAGCTCGGCTTCACCCCCAAGCCGGTCGCCGTCGAAGCCGGTTCCTCCGGCCCCGCGGCCGCCTCGACGGCCCCGCCGGCACCCGACCTCCAGAAGCAATCCACAGGACCGGGGCTCGGATGAGCGCGAAGACGAGCAAGAAGCCGAGCAAGAAGCCGAGCCCAAGGCCGACGCCGACCACGAAGTCGAAGCCTGGGACGACCCCGAAGGCGCAGCGGAGCACCCCCGTCGCGGAGCGCCCCGCAGGACCCCTGCCCGGCCTCCGCCGCCTTCTCCACCAGGACAAGAACGACCCCTGGGCGGTCAAGCTCCTCCCTCGCGTCGTGTTCGGCCTCGCCGCCGCCTACACGCTCTTCGCCATCGCCTCGGAGAGTGGCTCAAGCTTCGTCACGGTCTGTGCCCTGATCGTCCTCGGCGGCCTGCTCTGGCTGCTCCGCCGGCGCACCCAGCTCCTCCTGGGCCTCGGAGCGACCATCCTCTCCGCCGCGTTCACCGGCTACTTCTCCGCCGTGGGCGACTCGGCCCGCATGTCCACCAGCGCCACCGTCACCGGCCAGGCCGCCCTCGGCTACTGGGCACTCGCCGGAATGGCACTCCTCGGCGCCTGGATGGTGAAGGAGCACCCGGGCCGACGGGGCGTCACCGTGGTGCTCGCGGATGTGATCCTCGTCATCGCGTCCGTCGTCGGGATGTTCCTGCCGGAAGCGGGTGTACCGCTCGGTTTCCTCGGCGTGATCGGCGTACTGGCGATGCGCGGAAGCAGCGCGAAAGCGGTTGCAGGCCGGGCCCGCCAGGCACTTGGCCGCCTGCGGACGCGCAAAGCCAGTGACCCGACGGACAGTTGAGGCCCGTGTGAACGTTTCGTCTCGTCACTGTGCCAAGTCGGCACACGCTTTGCAGATGCGTTGCACCGGGTTGACGGAACGTTTTAGAGTCCCCCCCGATCACGTATCACCACGGGGGACAACACACATGCCTATGGCCAGCCATACGGCGCTGCCCACGCGCCCCGCGCGCGGGGCGGTACGGGGAGCGGGGGCGGGGGCGGGGGTCCACACTCCCGACGCCGCTCTGCCCTGCCAGCGCCGACCGGACGTCTTCCAGCACCCGCTGCTGGAGGCGCCCACGGACATTCCGTACACCTCGCCCGAACAGCGCCACCAGCACCTCGTACTGCTCCGCACCGCCCGCGACCTGTGCGCTTCCTGCCCGTTGTGGGCGGAATGCCTCCAGGACGCCGTCGCCCACGCCGAGCCCTACGGCTACGCGGCCGCGACCACTCTGGACGACCGTCGCTGGATCCGCCGCGCCCTCGGCGTCGGCGACGCGAACGGCGACCTGCCCACCCACACGGTGGACGGCCCCGGCGCGGGCCCCGGCTACAGCTCCGGCGAAACGTCCCGCCGTCTGCTGCGCCTGCGCTCCCGCAGCACCGACACCGCCGCCCGGCACGACACCGAGGGCGGCCGGCCCGCGCTGGAGCGAATCCTCGACGCGTTCGACGCGCGCCAGGACCAACTGGCCAGGCCACGACGCGAGTTGCCCGCCATCCCGAGGCAGTTGCACGAGCACACCACGCCACAGCAGACGTACGGCAACGGCCACCATCCCAGACACACCCACCCGGAAAGCAGGAGCGAGGACATGGCAGCGGCCGAGTCCGGGCAGCGGATCGCCTTCTCGTACGAGGATCCCGCCCAGGCCGTACGACAGGCTCTGCTGGCCCCTCTGATCCGCTCCGCCCTGCCCACGCTCACCGGCCTGGAGCAGCTGGTCACAATGCTGGCGAGCGTGCCCGGCGGCGAGATCGCGCCGGAGATGCCGGACACCATCCGCGCCGCGCGGAAGGCCGTGGAGGCACTGGCTCCGGAAGGGGGCCGGGGCTCCTGCGACTCCGCCGAGGCCACCCCGGACACCGCCGGCCCGCTCCGCGCGCTCACCGGCTCGGTCTCCGTCGAACTCGCCACCACCGACCCGGTGGCGGCTCTGCGCCGCGACTTCCTGGAACCGCTGCTGCGCGAACTGGCCTCCTCCCTCGCCAACATAGAGAAGGTGGCGACCATGCTGGCCGCGACCGAGGCATCGGACGGCGACGAGATCCACCTGGAGCCCATCCGCACCGCACTTCAGGGCATCCGCGCGTGCCTCCCGCATCCGGCCCCGACCGGCAAGACGTCCACCGGCACGGGCCAGGCCGCCACCCTCGTACCCTCCGGCGCCCCCAGCATCCGGGCGGCCGTGGAAACGGCCGTGTCGACCTTCCCCGGCCCCTTCTCCGCACGTGACGTCCTGCGCGCCCTCCCGCCCGGCGTCTACGGCGACCCCTCGAAGACGATCAGCAACGTACTGTCCGCCCTCGTCAAGTCGGGCCGCCTTCAGCGCCTCGCCCGAGGCACGTACGCTCGCACCGTCGACGTCACCATGGACGTCACCGTGGACGTCCCCGAGCAGGACGAGGCGAAGAGCGCCTGAGCCGGAACCGAGCCGGAAGGAACCCAGACCCCCGATGACCGAACCGACGCCGCCACCCCCCGCCACGGCGGACGCCCAGGTGCACGTCTTCTCCCCCAACGCCGGCCTGATCGACGGCGTCCCGGTCACCGCCCCGCCCTACGGCGACATCCAGGACGTGGTCCTGGCGATCCTCCAGCAACGCGCCCAGCAACTCGGCGCCCCCACCCCGGCCACCATCACCGACAACCGGTACGGCGGCGCGATCCGCCTCCTGATCCACCCGGACGGCACGACGGAACAGCTGGGCTGAGACAGGACGTACGACAGGTCCAGCCCTTCCCTCGGCAGCGGAGCGGGTCGGAGACCGGGGGATCACCAGTACATCGGCTCCTCCCACTCCCACTCGTCCTCCGGCCGCAGTGCGCCGTGGAACCGGGTGACGTGTATGCGGACCACCAACCACCGCTGGTCGACCGCCTTCCGGTAGATCTCTTCCGGAAGCAGGTCGTAGTACCCGCCGACCTTGGTCACCAGCTCGCGTCCCACCGCGTCCCCGGGCTCCCGCGACGGTTCGGAGAACTCCGCTCTCCCCTCCGCGGCAGCCCACCAGCTGTGGTTGTGGGCCTCTTTGGTCACGCGCACCCAGGGCTTCCCCAGGAACTTCCGGGCGACATCGTCGTCCTGCGCCACGCCCAACCGCAGGATGCGGTTCCAGCGATCCCAGCAGATCCGCTGCTCGGGTCCCTGCGGCTCGACCGTGGTCCGGGTCATCTCCGCCAGGTCGACCCACTGTTGCACCACACCCTGGCCGCTGTTGAAGACGCCGTAGCTCGTGAGATCGAAGTGCTGCCTGGCTTCGTCCGCCGTCAACGGATGCCCCTCGCGCTGCCAACGGGTGGCATCACCGAACGTGTACCCCATGCTGTCCCCCGATCCGTCCCTCGCCTGCCGATCATGCCCGAGCCCGTCCGGCGGTCCTCCTGCGCCCACCGGCGGTCGACGGACCCGTCGTGCGGCCTTCGTGATCAACTCTGAGGGTGAGTGAATCCCAGATCGCCGAAGACGAGGCGCACCCCGAGGCCCGCAATCAGGCCTTGGGGGCGGTGTCGCCGGGCGGGCTGCTGTGCCTGTCGATGTTGGCGAGCACAGCCCTCGCGTTCTTGATGTTCATCTCGAGGATGTCCCGGTCGAAATTGCCCGGATCACGTCGATACCCGGCCTTGCCCGCTTCGGATGTGAAAGCGGCGGCAGGTACCGCGTCCTGGCCAGGCGGAATGAACTTCGGGATCTCTTCGAACGCCGCGACCGTATAGGCCACGGCGTCACGCAGCTTTCCATGCTCGGACTTCGGCGTGTTGAGCAGCTTGATTCCCGTCGATTCGGAAATACGGAAGCCGACCTCGGCGAATTCCCACGGATCGATGATCTGCGACGGTTCCCGGCCGCCGAACGCAGGGGGAGGCGGCGGAATCTCCTCGGCCATGCGGAAGACGAATCGGCGTGTCGTACCGCACTGCCGGCAAGGCCCCTCGTACACCGCCACGATGTCATCGCCGTGCTGCTCCAGCCGGTGCTGCCGATCGAAGTCACCGGAGCCGCATTCGCACGGGTGCAGATCCATGTACAGGTGAGCTTCGAAGGCTGATCGCGCTGTCAACATGACATGATCCTAAGGGCCGTTGACGGGGGCGTACATGGAGGTACGGGGGAATGCCGCAACCGGAGTCCGCAGAGTTCACCGACGAGCAGTTGCGCATACAGCAGGCAGCGCTGATCGCAGCGGCAGGGCGCGATCTGGGCGCGGTGTCCGCCGCCGTCCTGGGAGATCGACTCGGCTCGTTCGACAAGCGACAGACGAAGCAGAAGCAGCAGTACTTCCTTCTGAAGGACGCGCAGGGCGCCTCCCTGACGATCTGGCTGGATGCCGTCCCGATGGAGTCGGGTGCCCTCACCAACACCATGACGAACACGACGACGGACCAGTACATCGTCCACGTCTCCGACCGTCTGCCGGTCGAGAACCTGTCCCGCGTCCTGGCCCACGAGGTGGGCGAACTCCTCGCCACGCACGACCGGTCCAGCGAGGGACTGGCACCGGTGCGCGAGCACTTCCTGACACAGGGCGCCGAGATCGGTGATCGGCACGAGCTGTCCAGCCGGGACCACGGAAGCATCGCCGAGCTCAACTGGCTCGCCCACCAGGCCTCTGCGGTGGAAGCCCCGCAGGAAGAACGCGCCGAAGCCCGTACGCAGCTGTCGTCCCTGCTCGACCAGCTCGGCATGCGCCCGACGGCCGCCATGTCCGAGACGGCAGCACACGAGGCCGAATCAGAGGCCGCGGAGACCCGCCGCTACATCGCGCAGCGGGCCCTTTCCTCAGACGCCCGACGTCTGGTCGACGCCCTCGCCCACCCCATAGAGAACCTCTCCCCCGCCGACGCCACCGCGCTCCAGGCATCCCGGGACGCCGCGCTCCGGGCCGAGCGGCAGGTCGAGGCTTTCATCGGGCGGCGTGAAATCACCATGCCCATGCCCGGCTACGACCAGAACGGCCTGCCCCTCCCCCGCGACCAGTTGGAACCCGCCGCCGAGCGGTGGGCGGAGTACCGCGCCCAGGTCAGCGAGCGCACCGTGCAGACGCTGGAGGGACAGCTCGCCGGTGGGCAACTCCCGCTGCGCAAAGTCGTGATCGGCGGTGGCGCGAGTCTCACCGGGCGCGATCCGGAGGCGCTGCTGGTGGACGGGGCGGGCCGTTGGCACCTCGACCCCGGGGACGGCATCGTCCAGTCGGCGGACCAGGACCGGGATCTCGCGCAGTGGATGGGCGTCGACCCGTACTCGGCGGTCGAGGATCCCCGGCACCGCATCTCCATCCACGCCGTCCGGGTCTGGGAGGACCAGCTCGCCACCCAGGGCGACGTGGTGAACGGCCACGCCCGTCTGCGCCTGGGGCGGGACGGCGAACTCCTGGCCGAAGTACGCACGTTGGGCGAAGACGGCAAGGAGAGCGCGACTCCCCTCTGGGTGGCCTGCGACGGCACCCCCAGCATCGCCACCGGCCTCACACCGGAGCTCGTACCGGGAACGCCGCGCGGAGACTTCCCCGTGGAGAGCCGCAGCGAAGCCGTACGGCTGATCAGCGATCGGCTGAGGGAGCTGGAGGGGCAGGGAATCGCCGGTGCGGGCGAGATGCGCGCCTGGCTGACCCAGGCCGAGCGGAGCGGAGCGGACGCCGGTACCGTGCTCGGCGCCCTGAACTCCTCCCCGGCGCTGAAGGACGCGCTCACGGCCGGCCTGGGCACCGCGGACGAGACCCGCATGGGCAACTGCTTCACCGCCCTCGACTCGACGCAGAAGTGGGAGGCGGCGCGTAGAGCCGCGGAGGGGCGGGCGCTGCTGGGCGACGAGGTCGCCGAGAGCCGTTTCGATCCGCACGCCGCCAAGGAGTGGATCGTCGTGGGTTCCGGCGGAACCGCCGTCGCCAACGCGGAGATCATCCTGATCCAGAATCCGGACGCCCACGTCACGATCATCGGCTCGAAGCCGCCGCCTGCCCTGAAGCATCAGGTCCAGTTCCCGGCGATGGAGCAGAGGTACGGCCATGCCGAGGGCGGCGAGAAGCGTCTGACCTTCGTCGAGGCCCGCGTCGGGGCCATCGAGACCTACCAGGACGAGCAGGGCGAGACCCGTTTCCAGGTCCCCTACGTCGAGAAGGGAACCGAGGAGCGGAGAGTGGCCCGCAGCGACGGCTATGTCACCAGCCTCGGCCGCACCAACCCCCTGCCGCCCGCCCTCCAGGTCCTCGCCGACGAGGTACGCGACCGGGGCGGCGAGATCTCCGGGGACCTGCTGTTCGACAAGGACGACCAGTACATCGGCTACGGGCTCACCTTCGCCGTGGACGGCAGGGAGCACCGCGTCGACGTGGACGGCGCGGCCTCCTGGCAGCTGCCGCGCGAGATCTTCGCCCCGGAGACGCGAATCCAGGCCGAGCTGAACGCGATGGGCGTCCGCGGTCTGCCGTCCGAGACCGGCAACGCGGCCCCCGGCTTCTCCCCGATCGCCCGCCAGAGCGCCCTGCGCGCACGCGCCGTCGCGGCGGCAGCGGCGGGCGACCCCGAAGCCGTACGACGGATGTCGACGATCCCGGAACGCTGGCAACGCCCGGACCTGGGCCAGGGGGCAACTCCCCCGACCACCGGCCCCCAGCCCCCCGCCCTCCCCCAGGAAAAGTCCGAGCCCACAACGGAACGGAACCCGAGCCCGGAACGGGACCCGAAGCCCGTCACCACCCCCGGCCCAGCCCCAGCACCGGCCCAGCCCACAACCCAGGCACCGGCACCGGCACCGGCCCAGTCCTCAACCCCGGCTCCGTCCCCGACCCCCTCCCCCGCCCCGGGTGTCTCCGGTTCGCATCTCTGGCAGATGGGTGTGCCCCGGGGTGGTGCCAACCGGCCGCCCGCCCCCGCCCAGCAGCCGCCGCAGCAACAGCCGCCGGGCCTTGAGCGGCCTGAGCCGGGTGTCGGCATGGGCGACTGACTGCCGGACGAGGACAGGACGGGCCGGGCCGGGACAGGCCGGGACGGGACGGCCGTACAACACAGGGAAGGGGCCCGGAAACGAATCTCCGGGCCCCTTCCTTTTCGCTACGTACTGCCAGGCGTCAGTCCGTCGGCTGCTGCCGCTTCGGCCGCCAGACCACCAACGCGCTGGTCTGCTGCACCTCCTGGTACGGCACCAGGTCCCGCCGGTAGGAGGCGTGCACCGCCGCCTCCCGCTGCTGCATCGCCGCGGCCGCGCCGTCCAGCGCGGCCTCCAGCTCCGCGGCCCTGGCCTGGAGCGCGGCCACCTGGTTCTCCAGCTCGATGATCCGCTTGATGCCGGCCAGGTTGATGCCCTCGTCCTGGGACAGGGCCTGCACCGTGCGCAGCAGCTCGATGTCGCGGGCCGAGTAACGGCGCCCCCGGCCGGCGGTGCGGTCGGGGGAGACAAGACCCAGGCGGTCGTACTGGCGAAGCGTCTGCGGATGCAGGCCCGAGAGCTGGGCCGCCACCGAAATGACGTAGACCGGAGTCTCCTGGGTCAGTTCATACGGGTTACGCCGACGGCCGTCCATCACTCTCATGCTCCCTTCGCGGCCTCGAACAGCTCCGCCCGCGGGTCCTCGCCCGCGATCGCCTCGCGATACGCCTCCAGCGCCTCACGAGCCTTCCCCGACAAGTCCTTCGGAACACTCACCTCGACGGTGACCAACAGGTCGCCGCGGGTGCCGTCCTTGCGGACCGCGCCCTTGCCCCGCGCCCGCATGGTGCGGCCGTTGGGCGTGCCGGGCGGAAGCTTCAAGGTCAGGGACGGCCCACCGAGCGTCGGCACCTTGATCTCGCCGCCGAGTGCCGCCTCGGTGAACGTCACCGGCACGGTCACCGTCAGGTTGTCCTCCTTGCGGCCGAACACCGGGTGGGCGCCGACATGGACGACGACGTACAGGTCGCCCGCCGGGCCACCACGCTCACCCGGGGCGCCCTTGCCGCGCAGCCGGATGCGCTGACCGTCCGTCACCCCCGCGGGGATGCGGACCTGCATGGTCCTCGACGACTTCGCGCGGCCGCTGCCCTTGCAGTCCAGGCAGGGATGCTCGGCGATCAGGCCCCGGCCCTTGCAGTCCGGGCAGGGGTCGGTCAGGGAGAAACCGCCTCCCGAACCCCTCGCCACCTGGCCCGTGCCCACACAGGTCGGGCACACGCGCGGGGTGCCGTTCTTGTCGCCCGTCCCCGAACACGCCTTGCAGGGAGCCTGCGAGGACATGCGCAGCGGGACCGTCGCGCCCTCGATCGCCTCCGTGAAGGTCAGGGTGACCTCGGTGTCGATGTCCTGGCCGCGCCGGGGCTGGGTACGGGTCGTGCCGGGGCCGCCACGGTTGAACAGGCCGCCGAACACGTCCCCGATGCCACCGCCGAAGCCGCCCTGGGCACCTCCGCCGCCCTGGGCACCGCCTCCGAAGAGGTCGCCCAGGTCGAAGTTGAAGGAGCCGCCCGCGCCCGGGCCGGGGCGGAAGCCGCCGTTGCCGAAGAGGGCGCGCGCCTCGTCGTACTCCTTGCGCTTCTTGGGGTCACCGAGGATGTCGTTCGCCTCGGAGATCTCCTTGAAGCGCTCCTCCGCCTTGGCGTTGCCCTTGTTGGCGTCCGGGTGGAACTCGCGGGCGAGCTTCCGGTACGCCTTCTTGATCTCGGCCTCGGTGGCGTCCTTGGGGACGCCGAGGACCTTGTAGAAGTCCTTCTCGACGAAGTCCTTGGTGCTCATCCTCGACGTCCCTCCTCCCCATCACTCATCCGATCGAGCTCAGCCCTCGTCCGGGCCACCGCTCTCCTTGTCGTCGGCCGCCTCGGCCTCGTCGCCCTTCGCGGCCGCACCGGGCTGCGGTTCGGCGACGGCCACCCGCGCGGGGCGGATGGTGCGCTCGCCGATCCGATACCCGGGCTGAAGGATCGCCACGCACGTCGTCTCGGTGACGTCGGGCGCGTAGCTGTGCATCAGGGCCTCGTGGATCGTCGGGTCGAAGGGCTCGCCCTCCTTGCCGAACTGCTGGAGGCCCATCTTGGCCGCGACGGTCTCCAGCGATTCGCCCACCGACTTGAAGCCGCCGACGAACTCGCCGTGTTCCCGCGCGCGGCCGATGTCGTCGAGGACGGGCAGGAGCTCGGTCAGGAGGTTCGCGATGGCGATCTCCTTGACCGCGATCCGGTCGCGCTCGACCCGGCGGCGGTAGTTCTGGTACTCGGCCTGGAGGCGCTGGAGGTCCGCGGTGCGCTCGCCGAGGGCGGTGCGCACCTGGTCCAGCTGGGCCACCAGACCGGCTGTCTGGTTCGTGTCCCCGGCCGGGGCCGCCCCCGCCGCCGAGGCGGAGGAGGGAGCGGCCTTCGGCTCGGCGTCTTCAGGGGTGGCGCCGGAGGGGACGTCGGGCTTCTCCTCGAAGCCCGGAGTCTCCTCCGTCACGCGGCACCGTCCTTGCGCTCGTCGTCCACGATCTCGGCGTCCACGACGTCGTCGTCGGCCTTCGGGGCGTCGGCCTTGGGGGCGTCGGCACCCTGACCGGCCTGGGCGTCGGCGTACATGGCCTGGCCGACCTTCTGCGAGACCGCGGCGACCTTCTCGGTGGCCGTGCGGATCTCGGCGGTGTCCTCGCCCTTGAGCGCGGCCTTCAGCTCCTCGACGGCGGCCTCGACCTCGGTCTTGACCTCGCCCGGAACCTTGTCCTCGTTGTCCTTGAGGAACTTCTCCGTCTGGTAGACGAGCTGCTCGCCCTGGTTGCGGGACTCGGCGGCCTCGCGACGGCGGTGGTCCTCGTCCGCGTACTGCTCGGCCTCCTGGCGCATGCGGTCGACCTCGTCCTTCGGCAGCGAGGAGCCGCCGGTGACGGTCATCTTCTGCTCCTTGCCCGTGCCGAGGTCCTTGGCCGTGACGTGCATGATGCCGTTGGCGTCGATGTCGAAGGCGACCTCGATCTGCGGGACGCCACGCGGCGCCGGCGGCAGACCGGTCAGCTCGAACATGCCGAGCTTCTTGTTGTAGGCCGCGATCTCGCGCTCGCCCTGGTAGACCTGGATCTGCACCGACGGCTGGTTGTCCTCGGCCGTCGTGAAGATCTCCGAACGCTTCGTCGGGATCGTCGTGTTGCGCTCGATCAGCTTGGTCATGATGCCGCCCTTGGTCTCGATACCGAGGGACAGCGGGGTCACGTCGAGGAGCAGGACGTCCTTGACCTCACCCTTGAGGACACCGGCCTGGAGCGCGGCGCCGATGGCGACGACCTCGTCCGGGTTCACGCCCTTGTTGGCGTCCTGACCGCCGGTCAGCTCCCTGACGAGCTCGGCGACGGCGGGCATCCGGGTCGAACCACCGACGAGAACGACGTGGTCGATCTCGGAGAGGTTGATGCCGGCGTCCTTGATGACGTTGTGGAACGGCGTCTTGCAGCGCTCCAGCAGGTCGGCCGTCAGCTGCTGGAACTGGGCGCGCGTGAGCTTCTCGTCCAGGTGCAGCGGGCCCTCGGCGGACGCCGTGATGTACGGCAGGTTGATCGAGGTCTCGGTGGACGAGGACAGCTCGATCTTCGCCTTCTCGGCGGCCTCGCGCAGACGCTGGAGCGCCATCTTGTCCTTGGCGAGGTCCACGCCGTGGCCGGCCTTGAACTGCTGCACCAGGTAGTCGACGACACGCTGGTCCCAGTCGTCACCACCGAGGTGGTTGTCGCCGTTGGTGGCCTTCACCTCGACGACGCCGTCACCGATCTCCAGGAGGGACACGTCGAACGTGCCGCCACCGAGGTCGAAGACGAGGATCGTCTGGTCGTCCTTGTCGAGGCCGTACGCGAGCGCGGCCGCGGTGGGCTCGTTGACGATGCGAAGGACGTTGAGACCGGCGATCTCACCGGCTTCCTTCGTCGCCTGACGCTCGGAGTCGTTGAAGTAGGCCGGGACGGTGATGACCGCGTCGGCCACCTTCTCGCCCAGGTAGGCCTCCGCGTCGCGCTTCAGCTTCTGAAGGATGAACGCGCTCATCTGCTGCGGGTTGAAGTTCTTCCCGTCGAGCTCGATCGTCCAGTCCGTGCCCATGTGGCGCTTCACGGAGCGGATGGTCCGGTCCACGTTCGTGACTGCCTGGCGCTTTGCCACCTCGCCGACGAGCACTTCACCGTTCTTGGCGAAGGCGACGACGGACGGCGTGGTCCTGGCACCCTCGGCGTTGGTGATGACGGTGGGCTCGCCGCCCTCCAGAACGCTGACGACGGAGTTGGTTGTGCCCAGGTCGATGCCGACCGCACGTGCCATGGTGATCTTCCTCCAGCTGACTTGAGTGGAACGGACTCAAGTGTGCACGACCCTCCCCTCTGGGTCAACAGACCTGAGTCACACCCACTCAACTCTTATCCGTTCCTTACACGCAAGGACGCGTTGACCTGCGGCGATACGGATCGCCCGGTTCGCCGCGCACCAGGATCCGGGTGGTGCGCAGGGTCCTCGGATTGACGCCGGGGCGCGTAGACCGACGCGGAACCCGACCCGGGACGCGACTCGGGGCGGGGTGCGGAACGGGCCGCGAGCCGCGTCTCCCGAAGAACACCACCGGCGCCATGACCGGCACCGCCGGCACCCCGCGCGGCACTCGCGGCATGGGCACGCCGCGTACCCCGAGCCCGCCGTTCGCGACCGCCACGCGCGCGTGGCGGCCCGTACACCGCGACCCGCAGCATCCCGAGCACTACGACGAGTGCCCCGCCGGCCACCCACCACACCGCCCGCGCGTCGGCCCATCCGGCGTGCACCAGCACCCCGACGAGCACCGCGGCGAAGGCCGCGACACCGAGCAGGACGGTCACTCCCTGCGCGGTGAGCCCCAGCCGCCGCAGCCGGTGGGCGAGATGGTCGGACGCGCCGCGCAACAGCGGCCGTCGGGCCAGTCGCCGCGACAGCACGACCAGGACGACGTCGGCCACGGCGACCGCGGTGAGCGCGAGCAGCACCCCCGCGCCGGCGACCGGATCGTGCCCCGCGCGGGCGATCACGGCGGCCGCGGCGAGGAGGAAGCCCGCGAAGAGCGACCCGCACGCCCCGAGAGCGACACGCGCGGGAGGCCAGTTGTGCATCAGGAACCCGGTCAGCGCGGCGGCGAACACGCTCAGCAGTACCGCCAGCCCGTCCATGACCTCGACGGCGGCACAGGCGGCCACCCCGAAGGCGGTGACGACCCCGACGGTTCCGGCCACTCCGTCGGCGTGGTCGAGCGACCGGAAGGCGAGGGCGACGAAGGTGATCCAGCCGACACCCGCCACTCCGGCCACCACGCCGGTGTCGCCGTACGGCACCACGAAGGCGGCCGCGACCGCCGTACCGACCACCAGGAACCGCGCGTTGAGCCGCCACACGTCCGCGACCAGCCCGAGCGCGGCGACGGCGCCCCCCGTGACGAGCAGCACCTCGATGCCGTCGCCGAGCGGGGCGATGCCCGTCCAGTCCCCGGCGACCGCGACGAGACAGGTGGCGAGCACCACGGCGGCACCCCCGAACAGAGGCACCCGCCGCTGCCGCTGCCGCCGGTCGAGCAACCCCAGGCGCAGGGCGGGCACGCGCAGCAGCGCGGCGAGGACGGCGGCGAGGAACAGGGCGGTGATGGCGGCGACGATCCCGTAGAGCACGGATATAAATTAGTCACATATGTACCAATTTGGTACGAATAACACGGCACGAACTCGACCGGATTCTGAGGCAACCCTCAGCGACTGAGATCACTCCGCATCCCGCTACAGTGCGACGGAGAATACGGGGTAGTCTCAAACGGACTGCATAAGTTACCGCTTAGTAATTTCCCTCGCAGGCCCGAGGAGCCCCCAAATGCAACTCGCCGCGATCATCGTGTCGCTGCTTCTGACCGTGGTCGGCGTCGCCCTGATCGCACGTGCCATCGGCCAGTTCGTCCGGTACTTCAAGCTGGGCCAGCCGCTCCCCGCCGGAACAAGGAAAGACGATCCCTACGCGCGCAGCGTGACGCTGGTACGGGAGTTTCTCGGCCACACGCGGATGAACCGCTGGGGCATCGTGGGCTTCGCCCACTGGTTCGTGGCGATCGGCTTCCTGACGCTGCCGCCGACCCTCGCCCAGGCCTTCGGCCAGCTCTTCGAGGCCGACTGGGTGCTGCCGATCATCGGCGACTTCCTGCCGTTCGAGCTCTACATCGAGTTCATCGGCGTGATGACGATCCTGGGCATCGTCGTCCTCATGGCGATCCGCCTGCTGAACCTGCCCTCCCGCGCGGGCCGCAAGTCCCGCTTCGCCGGCTCCAAGTCCGGTCAGGCCTACTTCGTCGAGTACGTCATCCTCACCATCGGCCTCGCCATCTACGTGCTGCGGGGCCTGGAGGGTGCACTGCACCACGTGGAGCACTACGAGGCCGGCTACTTCGCCTCGTACCCGCTCGTCCTGGCCTTCAAGGGGCTCGGCGTCACCACGCTCCAGAACCTGGTCTACCTCGTCGCGATGATCAAGATCGGGACGTCGTTCATCTGGATGATCGTGGTCTCGCTCAACACGAACATGGGCGTCGCCTGGCACCGGTTCCTGGCGTTCCCGAACATCTGGTTCAAGCGCAACGCGGACGGCGCGACGGCCCTGGGCGGGCTGCTGCCGATGACGTCGGGCGGCAAGCCGATCGACTTCGCCGATCCCGGCGACGACGACACCTTCGGCGTCTCCCAGGTCGAGCAGTTCTCCTGGAAGGGCCTGCTGGACTTCTCCACCTGCACCGAGTGCGGCCGCTGCCAGTCCCAGTGCCCCGCCTGGAACACCGGCAAGCCGCTCTCCCCCAAACTCCTCATCATGTCCCTGCGCGACCACGCGCACGCCAAAGCCCCCTACCTCCTCGCCGGCGGCGGCAAGAGCATGGAGGGCGAGGAGAAGGCGTCGGCCGAGCAGCTCGCGGACGTGCCCGCCGCGGCGCTGGCCGAGGCCGAGCGCCCGCTGATCGGCACCGCCGAGGAGAACGGCGTCATCGACCCGGACGTGCTGTGGTCCTGCACCACCTGCGGCGCCTGCGTCGAGCAGTGCCCCGTCGACATCGAGCACGTCGACCACATCGTCGACATGCGCCGCTACCAGGTCATGATCGAGTCCGCGTTCCCGTCCGAGGCGGGCACGATGCTCAAGAACCTGGAGAAGAAGGGCAACCCCTGGGGGCTGGCGAAGAAGCAGCGCCTGGAGTGGCTCAAGGAGGTCGACTTCGAGATCCCGGTCGTCGGCCGCGACATCGAGGACCTCTCCGAGGTCGAGTACCTGTACTGGGTCGGCTGCGCCGGCGCCCTCGAAGACCGCGCGAAGAAGACCACCAAGGCCTTCGCGGAGCTGCTGCACATCGCGGGCGTCAAGTTCGCGATCATGGGCGGCGACGAGAAGTGCACCGGTGACTCCGCCCGCCGTCTCGGTAACGAGCCCCTGTTCCAGGAGCTCGGCATGGAAAACGTCATGGCGCTGAACACGGCGTTCGGCGAGGAGATGGACGACGACGGCAAGGTGACCGAGGCCTCGCGCAAGCCGAAGTCGGCGAAGAAGATCGTCGCGACCTGCCCGCACTGCCTCAACACCATCGGCAACGAGTACCCGCAGCTCGGCGGCGACTACGAGGTCATCCACCACACGCAGCTGCTCCAGCACCTCATCGACGAGGGCAAGCTGATCCCGGTGACCCCGGTCGAGGGCCTCATCACGTACCACGACCCCTGCTACCTGGGCCGTCACAACAAGATCTACACGCCTCCGCGCGAGATCATCGCCAATGTCCCGGGTCTGCGGAACGAGGAGATGCACCGCCACAAGGAGCGCGGCTTCTGCTGCGGCGCCGGCGGCGCACGCATGTGGATGGAGGAGCGGATCGGCAAGCGCATCAACAACGAGCGCGTCGACGAAGCCCTCTCCCTCAACCCCGACATCGTCTCGACGGCCTGCCCGTTCTGCCTCGTCATGCTGACCGACTCGGTCAACGGCAAGAAGAACGAGGGCAAGGCCAAGGAGTCCATCCAGGTCGTGGACGTCTCCCAGCTGCTGCTGGAGTCGGTCAAGACCCCGGTCGACGACGAGCCCCCGGCGGGCGAGGCGCAGACCGAGAACGAGCCGGAACCGCAGCCGGTGAAGTAGCCCGAACGGCTGTACCACAGCTGTACCGACGCCCCCGTGTCCCACCGTGGACACGGGGGCGTCGCCGTTCACGCCTTCACCCACCCACCACCACCCCTCCGCCCCCTACGACCCTCCCCTGATGAACCACTGATTCGCGCCCCGTTACTCCCCTTAGGGGATGTCACAGCTCAGCAGCAAAGCCGTACTTGGACGGCAGGCCCGGGCACGTCACTCTGCGGGACCAGGTACGTTCGAAGACGTGGCTGGATTCAGGATCGGACGCGGCGGCCGGGACAACCGCGCCCCGCAAGCGCGACCGCAACAACCTCCGTACGGGCAGCAGGCGCCCCAGGGACCGTCGCGGTCCTCGGGACCGTCGGGACCCTCGGGGCCGTCGTACGGCTACCCGTCGGGCCAGCAGCCGTACCCGCAGCAGCGTCCGCCGCACGGCGGCACGGGCGCGGGCGGCGGCCAGTGGCCGCAGGCGAACGGCGGAGGGTACGGCGGCCAGAACGGCGACGAGCCGGAGTACTTCGGCGGCGACGCCCCGTACGGTGCTCCGGGCGGCCCCGGTGGGCCCGGCGGCCCGGGGGGTGCCCCGCACGACCCGTACGCCGCGAACAACCCGGGCCACACCCAGGCCTTCTCGATCGACGACCACAACCAGTACGACCAGTACGACCAGGGTGGTACGTATCACGCCGGCTCGGCCCCGGCGGGCCCGGTCGGTCCGCGTCTGCACTGGAAGGAGCTGCTGAAGGGCATCGTCCTCACCCCCAAGCAGACCTTTCTCCAGATGCGGGACTACACGATGTGGGGCCCCGCCCTCGTCGTCACGTTCCTCTACGGCCTGCTCGCGGTCTTCGGCTTCGACGACACGCGCACGGACGCGATAAACGCGACGCTGTCCAACGCGATCCCGATCGTCCTGACGACGGCCGTCGCGATGGTGCTGAGCTCCTTCATCCTGGGCGTGGTCACCCACACCCTGGCCCGCCAGCTGGGCGGCGACGGCGCCTGGCAGCCCACGGTCGGCCTCTCCATGCTGATCATGTCCCTCACGGACGCCCCGCGTCTGGTCGTCGCGATGTTCTTCGGCGGCGACGCGTCGTTCGTACAGCTGCTGGGCTGGGCGACGTGGGTGGCGGCCGGCGCCCTGCTGACCCTGATGGTCAGCCGCTCCCACGACCTGCCGTGGCCGAAGGCGCTGGGCGCGTCGTCGATCCAGCTGATCGCGCTGCTGTCGATCGTGAAACTGGGCACGTTCTAGTACCTGGCGGACACCTCAAGGGCCCTCGGCGGATCGCCGAGGGCCCTTGGCATGTCGTCACCGAAAGCGAGATCTCACGACCACCGGCTGGAACAAAGCGGCCAAATGACCGCATGTCGCATCATGACAACTACAGAGCGTAATATATTGTGACTGTTCCCTACAACCTCCTACAAGGAGTGCGCGTGAAAGCTCGCTTTGGCGTGAGGCGGGGAACGGCGCTCGTGGCCGCCCTGCTGGTCGCCGTCATCGCCCTGATCCTTCCGGGATCGGCAGCCGCCCGGACGGACGACAACCAGGCCCACTCGGACCACTGGGGCGTGATCGCCCGCAACACGATCGGCTCTCCGGTCGCCGAACTCCGCAACGGGCCCTACGGTCCGTTCGGCGTGACGGGCGCTGCCGCCAGGCCGCCGTACGGGCGAGGCAGCCTCGGCATCGAGGTGGCGGACAGGTCCACCACGCTGACCCCTCCGAGCGAGAAGGTCGACTTCGGCAATGAAGTGGACTTCTTCGGGAAGCAGCTGCTGGGGTTGCGACGAGTCGGTTTCCACGTGTTCCAGACGCGCGAGAACGTCTTCGACTACGGGGGCGGCCCGACGAACATGCCGAACATCAGGTTCGAGATCGACCCGAACGTGACGTCCATGCCTACCGACGACTACTCCACGCTGGTGTGGGTGCCGACCGCGTCCCCGGTCACGAGCGGCTGGAGCCCCTTCCTCGACGCCACGAGGACGGGCTACTGGTACCTCACGGGCGGCGAGACGACCTGCAACCAGGCCGCCCAGTGCACCTTCGCCCAGCTGAAGGCCTCGTTCACCAACGTCAACGCCAGGCCGACCGTCTACACGGTCGCCGTGGGCAAGGGACGCGACTTCATGTGGATCGGCGCGGTCGACGGCCTCCGGCTCAACGACTACGTCTACGACTTCGAGCGGGACGGCGTCAAAGTGCTTCACTCGAAGTAGCGCGGAGTGACACGTAGCCGGATCGGGCCGGCCACCGCGAAACGGCCGGCCCGCCTCGCCGCACGCAACGAACGCCGGGTCGCTAGAGGGCTTCCCTGGAGGGCGTGACGGCCTCCCCGGCCTTACGCACGACCGGCAGAACGCTCCACGGGAAGTTGATCCAGTCGTCGGTCCGCTTCCACACGTACTCGCACTTCACGAGCGACTGCGGCTTCTCGTAGATGACGGCACTGCGCACCTCGGCGACGGCGTCCAGGCAGAAGTCGCGGACGAGCTTGAGCGTCTTGCCCGTGTCGGCGACGTCGTCGGTGATCAGGACCTTCTTGTCCGAGAAGTCGATGACGTTGGGGACGGGCGCGAGCATGACGGGCATCTCGAGCGTGGTCCCCACCCCGGTGTAGAACTCGACGTTCACCAGGTGGATGTTCTTGCAGTCGAGCGCGTAGGCGATCCCGCCGGCGACGAACACTCCGCCGCGGGCGATGCTCAGCACGACGTCGGGTACGTAGCCGTCGTCGGCGATGGTCTGCGCGAGCTCACGGACGGCGGTGCCGAACTGCTCGTAGGTCAGGTTCTCCCGTGCCACGTCCGCGCCGCTCACGTCGTCGCCGCTCACACCTGGGTCCGGTGGAAGTTGAGGAAGGACCGGGAGGCCGTCGGCCCGCGCTGGCCCTGGTACCGGGATCCGTACCGCTCGCTGCCGTACGGCGACTCGGCCGGCGAGCTGAGCCGGAACATGCAGAGCTGGCCGATCTTCATGCCGGGCCAGAGCTTGATCGGCAGGGTGGCGAGGTTGGACAGCTCGAGCGTCACATGTCCGGAGAACCCGGGGTCGATGAACCCGGCGGTGGAGTGGGTGACCAGCCCGAGGCGCCCGAGGGAACTCTTGCCCTCGAGCCGCGAGGCGAGATCGTCGGGAAGCGTGATGACCTCATAGGTACTCGCGAGCACGAACTCCCCCGGGTGGAGGATGAACGGCTCGTCGCCCTCGGGCTCCACGAGCCGGGTCAGGTCGGCCTGCTCGACGGAGGGGTCGATGTGCGGGTACCGGTGGTTCTCGAACACCCGGAACAGCCGGTCCAGCCGTACATCGATGCTCGACGGCTGCACCATATATTCGTCGTAGGGATCGATCCGTACTCGCCCGGCGTCGATCTCGGCCCGGATGTCCTTGTCTGAGAGAAGCACGTCCCGAGGATACGCAAAGCGCGCGGAGCGACCACCATCGGACGTCTCCGCGCGCCAGGCCGGCGGCGCCTCCAGCGCCTCCGGCTCCTGTTGCCGCTACCGCTTCTCGAGCGTCACCGGTACGGCACTCCGCAACCGGGTACACCGAGGACACCGGACGAGTCGCCCGGGACCGAGCCGCTCGGCCTGCTGCATCGGGAACGAAGCGGTGCTGAACACGTGCCCATCGGCACAACGGACGACGGTGCGCTCCATCAAGTCCTAGAGTCCCTTCCCCAAGAGCCCTGTCCGGCTACTACCCACCGGACCACGAAAGCCACATTACGGGACGAACGGGACGACCCTCCAGGCGGCACTCCGACCCCGCCCGACCCCACTTCCACCACCCCACCGTACGCCCCAACTCCGGCCCCTCGCAGCCGGATCCCTCCCCCGAACCGCGCGCGGGCCCCAAGGCTTCATCGCCTGGGGCCCGGCATGAGGTAGAGTGACGGAGCGTTCCGACACCGGTCCAAACCGGCGACTTACGCGGGTGTAGTTTAGTGGTAGAACATCAGCTTCCCAAGCTGAGAGTGCGAGTTCGATTCTCGTCACCCGCTCCAGTAGAAACCCCCAGGTCGATGACCCGGGGGTTCTTTGTTGTCCAGACCAGTGGGCGGGACGCGCACCACATCCGCACCATAAGGGCGCGACTAGCTGCCCGTGGGCTTCTCGTTGTGGTGCGCGGAGTCGTGATTCTTGCCCTTGTGGTGCTTCACACGCTCGGCGCGGACCATGTCGTCGAGCCCGGAGGCCACGTCACGTTGCCGCTCCTCGTCTGAGTGCTGGTAGATCAGCGCGGCCTTCTCGGACGACTGGCCGGCGCGGACCATCGTGTCCTTCAGGGTGGCGCCCCGAACGGGTCGAGAGCGTGTGACCGGTGTGACGAAGGTCGTAGAAGCGGAAGCCGTCCGGAAGGCCCACGACGGCGCGAGCACGGGCCCACTTCCGGCCGAAGGACGTACGCCGGAACGGGGCACCCTTCTCCCCGACGAAGACCAGGCCGTCAGGCTCCTTCTCGGCGAACCAGGCGAGATGCTGCTTCGCCTCCTTGTGGAGAAAGCCAGGGAGGACGACGGCACGGACACCGGCGTCGGACTTGGTCTCTCCAGGGGCGCGCTTGCCGTTGGTCCGCTCCGGTTCGGCGACGCGAACGCGGATCACCAGGTTGTCGAGGTCGACGTCCCGGCGGCGCAGGCCGGCCAGCTCTTCGGGGCGCATCGGGCCGTACGCGCCGAGGTAGACCATGAGCCGCCAGCGGATACCGATCGCGTCGGCGAGGGCGTCGACCTGGGCGACGGTGGCAATACGACGCTCAGCCGCGGATTCCTTGCCCGCACCCTTGATCCGGCACGGGTTGCGGCTGATCAGGTCGTCGTCGACCGCCGTTTCGAGGATGCCCTTGAGGAGGCGGTATGCCTTCGCAACGGTGGTCTTGGTCTTGGTGGTGCGGAGACGCTCGGCCCGCCATTCACGGACGCGGGGCGCGGTGATCTCGTCCAGGTCGAGCGCCGCGAAGGTCGGGAGGATGTGGAGTCTGAGGAGGTGCTTGTACAGGTCCACGGTCCGAACAGCCAGCTCCCGTTCCTCTACCCATTTCTCGGCGCAAAGGCGGAAGTTGACCGCCCCGGCATCAGGAGCACGCCAGTCCCCACGGGTGAGGTCTGCTTCTACCTGGGACAGCCGAACTTCCGCGTCCTTCTTGGTCTCGAACGTCTCGTCCGCGCGGATGCGCTCGTTGTCGGGGCCGAGGTACGGCGCGGTCCAGCGGCCGGACCGGTACTGCCGTACCGCACCGAAGCGGCGACGCCTCCCCTTCCTGTTGGCCATCAGGCAGCCCTCCGAAGTGCGGTGCGACGGAGCCTGAGCGGCTCGACCGTGCGGGACTGCACGAACTCCTCGACCGCGCTCTCGGGGATGCGGACATGCCGGCCGACCTTCACGTACCGGATGCGCCGTTCCTCGATCAGTCGCCGGGGGGAAGCGGCTGGTCGTGCCGAGCAGCTCGGCGACCTGGTCGACGGACAGATAGCGGTCGGTCATGCGGTGGGTTCCCCTTCCGTGCCGGGAGCGGGTTCGAGGGATGCGGCCAGCCAGGCTTCGGCGCGGGAGAGGCCGGTTCCGGCGAAGGCCCAGTGCGAGAGGACGAGGGTCGTTTCCGTCGGCCCTGGCTCGACCACCGCAGCGACCTGTGCGCGTCGCCAGTCGGCGCGGGCAGTTCGGAGTGCGCCGAGGGTGGTGGAGTAGCGGCGGGACTTGGTGGAGAAGTGGCCGCGGAAGCCGAGCATGTGAGCCCAGGCCCGTAGGCGGAGCTCGGCGAGTTCGGGGCGTGCGCCGAGGGTCCAGGCGACGCGGATCATGCGTCCGGCGTGGTCTGAGATGCGCGCTTGGGCGAGCTCGGCGAGGAATTTGAGCGGACGGTCGAGAGTGCCGGTCGCCGTCTCGGCACCCTTGGTCGCGTACTTCGCGATGTACGAGGCGACGGCTCGTTCGGTGAGCTCCTGGCCGTCGTCGAAGTCGGCGGATCGGATCGTGCGGACGTCGAGTTGGCGGCCGAACGCGAAGATGTGCGCGCGTCCGTCGACGGTCGGGCCCTCGACGCGGGCGGCGGTGGCCGCGGCTTGGATGGCGTCCGTCAGGAGCTCTGCCGTCGCCCAGGCGGGCGGTGAGGTGTCGCCGCCTTCCGGGCCGTCGATACGGATGACCGCGTGGAAGTGCACGGCACCGCGCTTCTGGTACTCGGCGACCTTCGCGAAGGAGACGCGTGCGTGGTCGCGGAAGGCTCGTTGGGTGAGTCCGGCGCGCTTGGCGATCTCCCGGCGGAGGTAGATCGAGAAGCGCCGCCAGAGGTGCCCGGCGTGGGCGTTCCAGAGCACGGCCGCTACGTAGTCGTACCGGTCCGGATCGAGGGGCGTGCCTAACGTGCTGTCGTTCTCGTCGTGGCGGGCGCCGCAGCGGCAGGGGCGTCCGTCGGATCGGCGGTTGTGGACCGGGCCGAAGCCGGGCGCGGTGAAGGTGGCGAAGACGCGGGGGTGTGTGGCCACCTGGTCCGAAGTGCCTTTGCCGCCGCGCAGTCCGGCGGTGATCAGGTGGTAGGTGCCGCGACGGTAGGTCTCGGCACAGGCCGGGCAGCGGGTCGCGCGGCGGTTGTTGCAGCGGACGAGGAGTTGTCCGGCCGGGAGGGCTGTCGAGTCGAGGTGATGCAGAGTGCGGCCGATCTCGCCGGTTGTCGTGTCGACGGCGTATTCGGTGCGGTGGCCGTCGAGGCGGACGGGGTGGGTGCAGCCGCCCAGACCGGAGAGTTGGCGGGCCAGCTCGGGCATGGTGCCGAGGGAGGCCAGCATGGAGAGTTCCGCCAGCGGGGGTGGAGTCTGCCGGGTGATGATGGGTGTTCCTTTCGGCTGTTTCGGCGGTTGGGAGGGACGGCCCCGGGGCGGCGGGATGCTTGGCGGCGTTTGCCGCCCCAGGGGCCGGTCAGTGCCTGTTGGCGTTGTTCAGGAGCGAGCGCAGGACCACGGCGGCGATGGCCACGGAGATGGCCGTGATGGCGACCGCCGCCAGGAGCGCGGTGAGGACGACTCCGCCGACGAGGACCGCAGCGACCGGGCCCGCGTAGGGGCTGAGCGAGCGGCCCGCGGCGGGGGCCGGGCTGCGCTGGCAGTGCTGCTGCGGGATGAGGGTCGACGGCGGAGTGGGGACGTCGGGCAGCTTGGGGCGGAACATGGCGGAGCTCCTTTCAGCGGTTGTCGCCGTTGACGACCCCGACCCAGGAGCGGGTGCCGGACTCGATGGCGGGGGCGAGGAAGGTGTGGGAGAGCCAGAAGCCGAACAGGGCGATCACGACGGCGACCCACATGCGGACTCCCAGGAACTTGATCGCGGCCCAGGCAATGACGCCGAGGACGAAGACGAGCGGGAGGGAGACGGTCACGGGCTCGGAGATCGACTACGAGCGCAACAAGGCCGCATGGCTCAAGGACCAGCCGGCGGTGAAGCTCGATCCTGCGACCGTGCTGCCGCAGCTCGACGAGTTCGAGAACGAGGCTCGAAGCCACGGAGTCACCCACACGACGTTCCGCCACCTCACAGAGGTCCTGAACCTCAGCGGCCTCCAACGCGACGATCTGCGTCGGCTGCTCATCACCAGCCGCCCAGAGAGATACACGGCACCGTTGTGGCGGATCGCATGAAAGACACTCCCGAGCCCTGGTACGCCTCTGGTCTGCCTGATCCACAGCGGACACTCGCTCAGACAAACTGGGCCGAACTGCATCATGCGTATGGGTCGGCCACGGATGCGCCCCACATGCTGGTTGCGCTACTGGACGCAGATCAGGTCGTGAGATCCAAGGCACTGGGCAAGATCCACGGTGTCCTGCACCACCAGAACACGATCTACGAGGCGACAGTGCCCACAGCGCTGTACGTGGCCGCGATCCTGCCCGACCCGAGGACGATGCGTGCGGTCGACAAGGACCGCCATTCTTTGCCCGGCAACATCCGGACCGAACTCCTGGCCTGGATTGCGTCGGTGGCCAACGAGGTCACCGACGCAGCCGATGCCACAAGCCGACGGTACGGCTTCCCTCTTGAGGACTATCCGCCAGCCGTGTCTATGCGTGAGATCCGGCCGCTGTTGTACTCAGCCGCTCTTGCGTACGTCCACGACACCGACCGCCATGTACGCGAAGCCGCGATCACGGCGTGCGTCCCGCTCATGGACGATCCCAAGTTGCTCAGCCATCGAGCGACACTGGCACCACTGGTCCGGCGGGTTCTCGGAACCAGCGAGCTATGGCAGCACCGAGAGCGGGCCATTGATGCCCTCGACGCCTGGAGTGAGGACTCCTCAGGGCTCGAAGGCCAGCGGAATCCCTTTCTGTACTGCGACAGCGACCTATCACCAGCCAGCTGTCGGTGGGGCGCAGACCCAGGCGCTGGATGGAGCGAAGAGCCGCCGTTCTGACGCTGCCAGTCGGTGAGTAACAACCTTCTCTACGGGTTCAAGGCGGCTCGCTCCGCTCCCCGCGCGCGGCCCGGCCCCCGGCCGGGCCTGCGCTCCTGCCTTCGTCCCGCTCCAGCCCGGCCGGTGTCCGTGCCGCGCTCGCAGGGTCAGGGTGCCGGGTTACGGGAGGCCGCCGACCGGTGCGGTTACGGCTGCGGCTTCGGCTTCGGTCTCGGGGGCTACTGGGATCTGCGGTGTGCGGAACCAGTTGAGGAAGCCGAGGGCGGCGGCTGGGACCACCAGGTAGAGGAGCATGACGATCAGGGCCTGTGTCGTTCCGTGGCCGTCGAAGTAGATCGAGTTGCGCAGCAGGATGTAGGCGTTGCGCGGTGGCAGGTAGGGGCCGATGGCGTCCCAGAAGGCGGGGAGGTAGGGGACTCCGTTCGCTCCGCCGGAGGAGGGGTTGCCGAAGAGGATGACCGCGATGACGGTCACGAGTGTTCCTGCGGCGCCGAGGAGTTTTTGCAGGACGGCGGCGACGAAGGCGACCGCGGCGATGATGAGGGACAGGATCGGCCAGACGATCCAGAATTTCTGGGTGGGGTAGCCCTGGAGCCAGGGGCCCACGATGAGGTTGACGACCAGGCCGGCGACGATGGCGTAGCCGATGATGATGGCGACCCGCCAGCGTCCCGTGGGGGCTCCGGTCGTGGTACGGAGCATGGTGGCGCCCATGTATCCGCCGACGAGCAGGGGGACCAGCAGGAGCGAGACGACGAGGCCGAAGGGATCCTTCTTCGCCAGCGGATGCGGCGCGTACTGCTGGACGGAGAGTGGCTGACCGGTGCTCTTGGCTGCGGCCTCGAAGGCGGTTGCCAGGTCGAGGGGTGCGACGTCGCTGATGGTGGGGACCACGATCAGAGTGTCGGACTTCTGTCCGGAGATGAGTGCTCCGTAGATCTTGGCCTCGTCGATGGCCTTCTTCGCGGTCGCCTCGTTCGTGTAATGGGTGACCTTGAGTGAGATGTTCTTCTGGGCCGCCGCCAGAATCGGGGACTGTGCTGTCACGCCGAACGGCATGTCGGTCGCGACGGGTGCGTGCCCGGAGCTCATGTAGTTGGCAGTGAACAGGCACTGCATCACTCCGGCGATCACCAGTGCGGCGATGAGCCGCACAGCCGGTTTCGGGCCCGAAGGCTGTGCCGTCGCTGCATCCGCGCCCTGTTCGGGGGCGTCGTCTCCCGTCGCCCTGACCGGCCCCCAGCGTCCCAAGTAGCCCACGATGAGGGCACCCACCAGCGCATACAGGCCCAGGACGATCAGCGGAGTGCTGATGTTGTTGCCGCCGAAGTAGAGCACGTTGCGCAGCAGCGTGACCGCGTGCTGGGGTGGGAAGACGGCGCCGATGTTCTGCCAATAGGTAGGCAACAGGGCCACTCCGCTGCCGCCGGACGCTGCCCCACCGAGGAAGACGAACAGGATCACCACCAAGAGGGTGCCCAGTGGTCCCACGAGGCGCTGAAGAGCGGCGGCGGCCAGCGCGACCGCGCCCGAGATGAGGATGAAGCATGGCAGCAGGGGCCAGAAGTGGCTGTTGGCGTAGGCACCGAGGCCCGGACCGGCGATCAGGTCGGTCACCAGCGCGCCGGCTGTCGCGTAGCCGAGCAGGATCGCCACCCGCCAGGGAGCGGCGGCGGTCTTGGTGGTCTTGAGCACCAGGACGGCGGCGAGGTACCCACCGATCAGCAACGGGAGCAGGAGCAACCCCGCCACACCACCCAGCCGGTCACTCTGGGGCAGCGGCTTGAGCGTCCGCACGGTCAGGGGCCGGCCGAGCTTCTTGGCCCCCTCCGCGAACGCGCCCTCGAGCTCCACGCGGCCGAAGAAGCTCTTGGCAGGGACCACGATCAAAGTGTCCCTCGTCTTGCCGGGGAGGTAGGCACCGTAGATCTTGCTCTGGTCGACCGCGTCGACTACTGCCGCTTCGTCCTTGTAGCTGAGCGTGTGGAGCGACATCTTCGATGTCACCGCGTGCACGACAGGGGACGCGCCGGTCACCCCGAACGGCATGTTGCGTGGCACGAGCAGTTGAAGGGCACTGATCAGACAGAGCGCGAAAAGGCTTTGCAGGACCACCACGATGCCCAGCGCCACCAAGACTTTCTTCACCATGCGCACGCCACCCTGCCTACATTGGAGTCCCGCAGCACGATCGGCACACGGCATAGCCGCGTCTTCTCGGTTGCCCAGCCGACACCAGGGCCGACAGAACCAGCCGACTACCCTCCGTGCCCGTTTATGGACGTTACGTCCTCAGTGCGCGCTCAGCGCGCTGAGCGCGCGCAGGTGGGGCAAGCGGGGAATGAAGGCACCGCCGATAACGCCGCAGCTAGGTCATTTACCCAGGTCAGCACTATTGACTGCTGAACCCCGAGCTGATGGCTCACGCCGTCGTCACGAGCCGGCCGGGTGTAACTTGCTGTCGGCGACGACAAGCCCCGATAGCGTGGCTGAGGCCGGTGGGGTGCAGCGAGGCATACGCGCGCCTGCCCGGTCGGCGCACCCATCGTCGTGGCTGGCTGTCGTCGGCTGAGGCGTAAGCTTGCGTTTTAACCTCTGCTTCGATCAGTTGTGGCTGGTCGAGGCAGACAAGAGAACTCGCACGGAGCTGAGCGCCATCAGCTGCGCTAGCTCTCAATCTTCATGCGACACACCGAGGTCGTAGCGCATAGCGGTTCTCATAGTTCGGAGCATCTCCCAGACCTCGTACTGCGCCTGGGCCGCGGTCTCCATCGTTTCGCCTGGTTCGGGGGCACCGCGTTCGAGGCGCTTGACCTGGCCGTAGACCTTGTTCAGGGCTTGGTTGACGACACTCGCTCGCCTGAGTACCTCTTCGGGGGCGATCATCTGTGCTTCGGAGTATCGATCGCGGTGCGCGTTCTTCGCTTCCTCGAGTGCGTCGCTGTCGCCCTCCGCCACGCCGCGTTCCCTCATGACGTGCAGGTGTCGGTTGAGTGCGGTGGTGAACTGCCGAGCATCCCGGTTGAGTTCCACATAGCAGGTGCGTCGCAGCGAACGGGCCTCGCGGACCTCCTCATGGTCTCGAACGAGCTCTATCTCCAGGCGCTTCGCTCGTTCGGAGCCGCGCTGGGTGAGTAGCGACCCTCCCAGGGTTCCTGCGACGCCTGCGACAGCGATGATCACTGAGCTGAGATCCACCGACGTACCCCGTGAAATTCTTCGGCCACGTGCCCGCTGCACATGGCCCAGACCGTCAAGTTTGCCGCTCCTCGGTGCGCCGGGGTTTGGTGCCCTTCTTGTGGTGGGCGGGGCGGCTGTATGCCTCGCCGGTGGCCAGGACTCTGCCCACGTCAGCAGGTACTGATGCGACAGCCGAGAGGCGCCCTGGTGCCAGGTCCCTGGGCTGTTGGGGCGTCGGCGTTGCGTTGTCAAGTCCCCGCCAACGGGTGACACCAGTAGCTGACACCAATAGCTGCGGACCGGGGCGGACCGGGGCGGACACCAGCGACCGCCCCTGTGTCGCAGGGCACCAGGTGTCCAGCACCAAGAGCCCACGGTGATCGACCTGATAAGGATGAGGCCCGATCTCAAACTCTGTGTCCAGAGCGGGCGCCGTCCCTCAGCCGGTCTCCTGACGGTGCCCCGTTCGCGGTACAGCTCCCGTGCCAATGCTCCCCGGCTGGCCCGACTTGGAGACGACGGCGAACGGGCACATGCTCCCGGCTCAGCCCTCCAGCCACTACAGCGTTCTAGCGAACCCCGAGGTCGGTCCGTTCGTCGCGCGCTGCACTGGTTGTCACGCTCACTATCCCCGCCCTTGGGTGATCCCGCAGGGTGCGCCGATGCCTTTCGATGGGCGCGTGAGGCTCCGCCGACCGCGTGAGCGCCACGCAGGCTCAGCGTGCGCAGGCGCCATCCTGACTCATGAACGGCACCCCCTCCGTTCCCTACTCGTCCGCAGCGGTGAAGTCCACCGCTGAAGCCGTGCTCGTCTCTGCACCACAAGCGCACCAGATCGAGCGGGGAACGGCGGGCAACCACGGTGAAAGCAGCCCGGTCCGATGGAGCCACGATCCGACCGTTCCTCCAGGTCAGAACACAAGCCGCCCTCAAATGATCGCAGCTTCCCAAGCTGAGAGTGCGAGTTCGATTCTCGTCACCCGCTCCAATATGAACCCCCAGGTCATGGACCTGGGGGTTGTTTGTTGTGTAGACCAGTGGGCGCGGTGCGCACCATAGCCGCGCCACAAGGACTTGGTCAGTGCAGCATCAGACAGGCGCGGGTAGAGCTTCGACCTACGAACGCTCTACCTACATCCCAGGAGGAGGCCCCTGTTCGCCGCCACGCCAGGCGTCGATCAGGCGACGAACCGCCGCAATCGCCTCGACGGCCTTGTCCGACAGTGGCGGTACCTGCTCGAGCAGGTAACTCAGGACGAAGATCAACCCACCTATCGAGGTGACGATCACCGCGGCCCAACCGACGGTTGCCATGGGGACAGCTCACTTTCCCGCTAGGGGCAACCTGGCTTACCGCCGTGGGGCAGCCTCGGCCAGGCCACCCGTGATGATGGCCAGGTCCGAGAGCCCGCCCCTGCGCGCGTCCCTCAACATTCAATTAGCGGGGGACCCGCCCAGTCCCGCGACTGACGTCGCGCAGGGACATCTTTAGCTGGACGGTAAGCGGGTTGCCAGCCACCTTGTTCGGTCGCAGCAGTTTCATACAGAGGCAGTCAGCCGCATCGTGATCCTCGGGTTACGTGCGGGTTGCGCCACCGGGTGGCCTTTCGCTGTGATGCTCTCGATCACTGCGGCTGGACCACCCGTTGGTGCGAGGGGAGTCGGATGCCCACCTTCCCCGACGCGGACCACGTGTTCGCGGCGGAGGAGTAACTGCGGTGGGACACGGCCGGGCCGCCGCACCCCAACGACTTCAACCCCAACGTGTTCGACGAGTGCGGGCGGCCGGTGGCCGAAGCGGGCCTGGCGAAGGTCGTTCCGTTGCCGTTCGAGATCTCGCCGAGCCTGACCGTCGAACACGCACCGGGCCACACGCTCGGTCAAGCGGTGCTGCGGCTCAACTCCGGTGGCGTACGGGCCTACTTCACAGCAGTCGCCACCCGGCACGCACTCGTGCGACGGGCGCTCGACGAAGACGCGTTCCTCTTTTCCCGCCCGCTTCCCCGCACCTCACTACGGCCGACTCGCCCTCGACGGCGACGAGGTCTGCTTCGTGCCGGGCGGCGCGGTCCACACCGTGGTCGGCTGACCGACAGCCCGCCGGTGGACGGACATGCACGCCGCGGTTCGACGGACGCGCTGCTTGCGATCGCCCGGACCCGCTCTTGAACGATGCCCGTGAACCCGCGAGTTCGCGTGCCCACGGCCTCGCCCGCCATCCGCTCATGCCCACCCCGGCCATCACCTGCCGCAGCTTTGAACTCTGCCGCCGGTTTCGAGGAAATTACCCGCAAATGAGAGATTCGCCAGTCGGAATGGTACTCCGGTACCACTCCGTCGGGCCGATTGTCTCCCGTAGTCCCACGGACACGAGAGCGTTCCTCTCTAGCCTGAGCGGGCCGGATCACAGCGAAGCGAAGAGAAGCCAGTTTACCGCCTGCCGCAGTCGATTTTGCCCACTGGTAATGGAACGGGTCATTGACTCTGGGACCGCGGGCGGGAACCCGATGTCAGCGGCCCAGGCAGGAACCAGGCGTCCATGAGCGATGTGGACAAAGGAATTCTGTTCTACCGGACGTGGAAATTGAGGACTACATGGTGCTGTTCAGAAGTTCATCCGCGACATTAAGCGCGGCGGCATTCTCCGCACTGTTCCTGCTGTCTGGAACACCCGCCGCCGTGGCCTCGCCGAACGGCGTGGGCGACGCAGCCATTCACGAAGTCGACGTCACCAACATGCCGGCTACCAAAGAGGGCCAGCCCACGGTCGCCGTCAACCCCAGGAATCCGAAGAACCTCGTCTTCGTCTCGACGATCTTCCCGCCGTCGCCGGGTCTTGAGCCGATCGACGGTGGGTGTTTCCTGGCCTACTCGAACGACAGGGGCGACACCTGGACCCAGGTGGCATGGCCGCTGGGCACGGCGGCGCCCAAGTGCGGTGAGCCCAGCGTGCAGTTCGACGCGAAGGGCACCGTGTACGTCGACAACAACCAGGTCAGTTCGGGCCTGGCCGCGAACCTGCTGAACCACAACCAGGTCGCCAAGTCGACGGACGGCGGCCGGACTTGGACCGACCCGGTGTCCACGCCGCTGCTCCTCGGCGGCGCCCCGAAGATGCGGGTGGACGTCGCGACGGGCAAGGTCTACGCGGTCGCCGGGGCGGCGTGGGAGTACCCGAGCGCGGTCTCCGTCAGCGCCGACGGCGGAAAGACCTTCAGCAATGACTCGCGGGTGATCCCGGGTCCGATGCCCTGCATCGAGGTGGCACCGGGCATCCCGCTGGTGTGCGGCTATCCGGGGCGTGAGATCGCCGTGTACGGCGGGATCCTCGTGTCGGCCTCCCAGGAGGCGGGGAAGCCCGTGAACTTCCACGTCAGCCGCAACGACGGCAAGACGTGGACGAACACGACGGTGAACGACGGCACGGGAACCCCCGTTCCGGCGGGCACCGGGTCCCTGGTACCTGTTCCGGCCCTGGGCGCGGCTGCCGACCCCGTCCCGTGGGTGGCGGCCGACACCTCCCACCGCGGCCGGTTCGCCGTCATGGTCCCCCGGGACTCCAACACGCTGGACGTCTACACCACCCCGGACGCCGGCAGGACCTGGACCGGGCCGGCGACGATCTCCACTCCGGGCGCCGTGCGTCCGGCGATCGACTTCGGCGCCAACGGTGATCTGGGGGTCATGTGGCGGACTACCGCGGGCGACGGGTTCTCGGTCGTCTCCTTCGACCATGGACGCTCGTTCAGCGCACCGGTGCAGGTCAACCACGTGACCGAGCCGGTCGGCGAGACGGGCCCGCCCGGTGACCGCTGGTCGGGGATCGAGATCGCCGGCGGGTACGCGTACGTCACCTGGGCCGACGGTCGGAACAACTCCTCCCTCGACTCGATCATCAGCCGGGTACCGCTGAAGCTGTACAAGGAGCGCACCGCCTCGAAGTCGACCAACTGAGACCAGAAGCCTGACGCACGGCAGTGTGCCGCCGAGTCACCTCGGCGGCGCACTGTCATGTCTCCAACATGAAAGAGTGGGCGGCACTCACTGCCGCGGAGCGACCAGTCCCGCGTCGTAGGCGAGGATGACCGCCTGGATACGGTCGCGGGCACCGACCTTGGCCAGCACCCGGCCCACATGCTTCTTCACGGTCGACTCGGTCAGCACGAACCGTTCGGCGATCTCAGCGTTCGTCCAGCCCGTGCCGATGGCCACGAGCACCTCGTGCTCGCGTTCGGTGAGCGCCGCCAGCCGCGGGTCCGTACGAGGCCCGGCGTCGGGCGCGAGGACGTCGTGGGCGTGGGCGTCGAGCAGGCGGCGGGTGAGCCGGGGGGATACGACGGCGTCGCCGGTCGCGACCGCCTGGATGCCGGCGAGGAGTTCCGTCGGGCGGACGTCCTTGAGCAGGAAGCCGCTGGCCCCGGCGCGCAGCCCGGCGTAGGCGTAATCGTCGAGGTCGAAGGTGGTCAGGATGAGCACGCGGGTGCGGCCGCCCGCCGCCACGATGCGGCGGGTCGCCTCGATGCCGTCGAGACCGGGCATACGGACATCCATCAGGACGACGTCGGGGCTCAGTTCGGCCGCCATGCGGACAGCCTGCGCGCCGTTGTCGGCCTCACCGACGACGCTCACGCCGGGGGAGCCGTCGAGCAGCATGCGGAAACCCATGCGGGGCAGTGGCTGGTCGTCGGCGATCAGGATGGTGGTCATGGCGTGGGCTCTCCGGAGGTGGCCGAGGCGGACGGATCCATCAGGACGTCCACGATCCAGCCCTGGCCGTCGTCGCGTGGTCCGATGGTGACGGTGCCGTCGTAGAGCGAGGCACGTTGGCGGATGCCGACCAAACCGTGGCCGGAGTCCCCGCGGTGGGCCGTGGGTGGTCTCCGCGACAGTGAACCGGTGTCGGCGACCCGGACACGCAACAGGCGGCCCTCGATCGCGACCGTGACGTCGGCCGTGGCACCGGGGCCGACGTGTTTGAGGGTGTTGGTCAGGGCCTCCTGCACCACACGGAACACCGCGAGCTGCACACCCCGGCCCAACCGGTCGACCGGTCCGACGGTGCGGTAGACCACCGGCAGACCGGCCGCGCGGACCCGGTCGAGCAGGGTTTCCAGGTCACGGACACCCGGCTGCGGGGACCGGGGCGAGCTGTCGTCCTCCGGTTCCGAGGACTCGCGCAGCACCCCCAGCACGCGCCGGAGTTCGTCCATCGCCTGGCGGCCGGTGTCGCCGATGAGATGGAGTGCCTGCTCGGTCCGATCGGGGTCGCGGGTGGTCAGGACGGCGGCGCCGTCGGCGAGGTTGACCATGACCGACAGGTTGTGTCCGACGATGTCGTGCATCTCCCGGGCGATCCGCGAGCGCTCGGCCGCCGCCGTCAGCCGGGCGCGCTGGTCCCGCTCGATCTCCAGCCGCGCCGCCCGGTCCCGCAGCGCGGACAGGTACAGCCGGCTGATGCGGAAGGTCAGGCCCAGGGCGACGGCCCCGATGCCGGTGCCGGTGGACAGGAACAGAAAGGCCACCGGACTGGCCGCCGGGATCACGGTGACCACGATCAGCACCCACCCCGCCACAGTCGCCGGCAGCGCCCAGCAGATCGCGCGCGGTGAAGCGTGCAGGGCGAGGTCGAACAGGGCGATCAGCAGAACGGCGGCAGCCGCGGGCCCCAGGCCAAGCGACCACATGACCGGGCACACCACGAGGCAGACGCCGAAGACCTCGGCCGGAGCGCGGCGGCGCCACCACAGCGGCACCACCAGCACGGCCGCGATGGCCAGCACCACGCCGACGGGCAGACCCGCTCCCACCGGGCGCGACACCGGATGCCCCGGGCTGTGCACCAGCAGATCCGGCGGCGCGGCAGCGGCGACAAGGACCACCACGGCGGTGTCGAGGAGCCAGGGACGCCGCCGGTCCGCCGCCCGCAGCCGGCCCAGCACCCGCAGCAGCGTCCGCATGACGGGGTGCGCCCAGACGGCCTCGGGCCCCGGGCGGACATCTCCCCGCCCGAGGGTCGGCTCGGAGGGCAAAGCCGCCCCCGGCTTGGCCGACCCGGCCGAGGGGGAAGCCGTCCCCGCCCGGCCCGGGTGACCCGACCTTGTGTGATCCATCGGTTCCATCCTCGCGGACGCGACCTCAGACATCACTGCGGCGCAGCCGGTAGGCCGCACCGGCCAGCAGCAGTACGGCCCACACGAGCAGCGCCGTCATCCCCGCTCCGGGGCTGACCAGGGAGTCGCTGGACTCGTGCAGAGTCATGACCGACTGGCCGGCGTTGCTGGGCAGGTAGCGGCTGACGGTGTCGCCGAGCGAGCTGGGCAGCAGTCCGGTCAGGCCGGGCAGGACGAGCACCACGCCGGCCAGGATCGCGATGCCCCCGGCGTTGTTGCGCACCAGCAGGCCGACCGTCACTCCGTACACACCGACCAGGCCCAGATACAGGCCCGCGCCCAGCAGGCACCGGAAGACCCCGGCGTCCCCGAGGGACAGGGCGATCTTCTCGCCGTGCAGGGCGGCGCTCCCGAGCCCGAAGGAGACCAGGGCGCCGACGGTGGACGTGACGAACGCGATCGGGCCGTAGACCGCGCACTTCGCCCACAGGACGGGCAGTCGGCCGGGCACGGCGGCGAAGGTCGAGCGGACCATCCCCGTGCTGTACTCACCGGCCGACAGCAGAACACCGAGCGCGCCTACGGCCAGTGCCGCGAGGTTGGTGCCGGCCAGCGCCAGGGTCAGCGCCGCACCGGATTCCGCGTCCTTTCCGCCCAGCGGACCGCTCGGACTGTAGAGGGCCGCGGCGATCGCCCCGATGGCCACCAGGAACAGCACGGCCACGCCCAGCGTGATCCAACTGGAGCGCAGCGACCAGAACTTGGACCATTCCGAACGGACGACCCGCCGACCGGTCACCCGGTACACCGGATGCGCCGGCGACGAGGTGGTCGTAGGGGAGGTGATGGTGTCTGCGGTCATCAGGCGGCCCTCCTGGTGTCGCTGCTGTGGTATTCCACCGCGTCCTGGGTCAGATTCATGAACGCCTCCTCCAGGGACACCGACTCGGTGACCAGTTCGTACAGCGGCACCTGGTGCTCGGCCGCCACCTGCCCGATCCGCCGCGTGTCCAGGCCGGAGACCATGAGCCGCTCGGCACCCGTCGAGGTCACGGTGACGCCGGGCGCCGCCAGCAGCGAACGCAACCGCGCGGGCTCGCCGGTGGCCACCCGCACGCCCTTCTCCTCCGACTGCTCCACCAACGCGTCGACGGTCGTCTCGGCCAGCAGCCGACCCCGCCCGACGACCACCAGACGGTCGGCGGTCTGCGCCATCTCGCTCATCAGGTGCGAGGACAGCATCACCGTGCGGCCCTCGGCGGCCAGTCCGCGCAGCAACTCCCTCACCCAGCGCACGCCTTCGGGGTCCAGTCCGTTGACCGGCTCATCCAGCATCACCACCGCCGGATCGCCCAGAAGCGCGGCGGCGATGCCCAGCCGCTGCCCCATCCCCAGCGAGAACGCCCCGACCCTCTTGTGCGCCACGTCGTGCAGACCCGCCACGTCGATGACCTCCTCCACCCGTCGCTTCGGCACGCCATGGGTGTACGCCAACGCCATCAGGTGGTTGAACGCGGAGCGGCCCGGATGCACGGCCTTCGCTTCCAGCAGCACCCCCACCTCCTGCAAGGGCGCCCGGTGTTGGGCATACGGCTTGCCGTTGACCAAGGCCGTACCGCTGGTCGGCGCGTCCAGGCCCACGATCATCCGCATGGTGGTGGACTTGCCCGCCCCGTTGGGCCCCAGGAACCCGGTGACCTGCCCCGCCGGAGCGGTGAAACTCAGGTCGTCCACTGCCGTCCTGTCCCCGTACCGCTTCGTCAGCCCACGAACTTCGATCACAGTGCCGCTCTCCGCTTCCGTCCGGCCCGGCATCCGACCGGGTCACTGCTTTCGAGACTAGGAGCGGCCACGGCGCGACCCGTGGACCCGGAGGTCACAATGACCGCTGGTCACTGGTACCGCGGTACACCGGCAAAGTCGTCATCGACGATCCGGTCGGACGCCCGGAACCTCGTCCGGGGCTCAGCCGTGCAGCGCGCGATATGCCGTGATCGCCCCTGGGTGCAGCGGGACGGCGCCCGTGCCGATGGGCAACAGGCCGCTCATCGCCCCGAGTTGCTCGGTCGCTGCCGAGCCTCCCTCCGTGTGCTCCCGCAAGGGCACCCTTCCGGCCGACGCTCCCTTCCCAAGTTCAGCCCCTCGCCGGCCACACAGAGCAACCCTCCACGCCTCCGGGGCGACGGCGTGCCCTTAGCGTGCCCTCAAGACCGGCAAGCCACGGTCGGCAGTGGTGCGATCCCATGCCTCTGTGCACCGCACCAGAGCACATACGACCAGGTCAGAAGCTATCCAACCCGGCAGGCGCCGTCGCTTCCCAAGCTGAGAGTGCGAGTTCGATTCTCGTCACCCGCTCCACGAAGAAGGCCCAGGTCATCGACCCGGGCCTCTTTGCTGTGCTCTGTGATCACTCGGCGCGGGCCAGAAAGTCGACTGTCGGCGTAACCGCAGCAGCCACCCCCCTGGCTGATCAGGCGGGGATCCATCCAGGCCACGATGGCGGAACGTTACTCACGGGGCAGAGGCCAGAGTCGCCGGGATAGCCGTCCGGCGTCCCCCGGGTTGCGAAGAACCACCATGCCGACCACACCGTCGCGACAACCACCAGCAGCGTCGGCAGTGAGGCGCGGACCGCCGTTGGCGCGCGAAGCACCAGGTGTCGGCCGATGGCCCGAGCCACGAGCCCGACGAGTGCCTCGGCTCCCACGACGAGAGGGAGCAGGAAGTTGAGCTCGAAGCGTCCGCCGGCGTCATAACCCGCGTCGCAGTATGCCCGCGCCCAGACGGTCAGGGACCAGGCGACGCAGCCCATAGCAGCTCCGAACGATGCGGAGCCCGCCCAGGGGAGACAGGAGGTGAATCTCGGCTCGGCTGTGTGCACGACATGACACGACATCGAACGCACCATTCACGGTTCCCAGATGGGCGGGGGTGAGTGTCCGACTGCGACGAACTCCGTGATCAGGCCCGTGCCAGATGCGTGCTCCACGAAGAAGGCCCAGGTCATCGGCCTGGGCCTTTTGGAAGCCTCGGGGACGCCCACGACGGTATCGGCTTTACGCGACTTCCGGCCGAACGTGCCGCGCCGGAAGGTCGCGCCCTATTGCTACTGGCGGTGACGGGGCGATTCCTGCCGCGGTGGCAGGGTCAAGGTGATTTGTCGGACGAGTTGCTGGAAGCATGCCAGGGACGCGAGGGCGGGTAGGGCGGCTCCAGCGATACCGGTGAAGGTCTTTTCGGCTTGAGCCACGCACAGCATGATCGCGACGGAGGAGAACAACAGAACGATGAACCATGAATGCAAAGCTCGGCGCTGATGCAAGGCAGTTCGCAGGATGGAGAGAGAGGCCACCATCCAGGGGCCGTACACAAGAAGAGGCCACTGAGGGATCATTCCGCTCTTCGTACCGGAAGAGATGTTCTGAAGAGGCCCGTAGGCGACCATGCCGCCGAAGACGCTGACCATCGCCACGATGGCGGCAACGAATGCGACGATGACGAAGCTGCCGGTCCGCAACCACTTGAGCCGGAGCTTTCGGGCTCGGATCTTCCGGTGCCCCACAGAAGAGCGTCGGATGGGCGGCAGCTGAGCGGTGATCTGCGCCAGGTTCTCCATCGGGTCGGCGAAGTCGACGCCGGATGACGACTCGCTGCGAGGTGGCGGCACCACCCCGACCGTCTGCTCCGCGGGAACGGCCTCCTGCAAGAGATAGGCCAGTTCCTCGACCGGATCCCAGCCCGAGTCGGGGGGTGCCAGGGGAGTCCCCGAGCCCAGGCCATCGACAGGACCGCCATGCCAGCCGGCGCTCGGCGCGTAGGGGTACGGGTCGGAATGCCAGTCATGCCGCGCGAAGGACGGATCCGCATAGTCGTGATTCATGAAAATCCGCCCCTGTCACGCGCAGTCCGCGTGACAGCCGGACTTTGCCTGATCATTCCACCGCCGATTGAGTTCCTCCTGGGCCGCTTCCAGCAGTGCCAGGAACTCACGGAGCAGTGACTCCGTAACCTGGTGTTCGACCCGCGCGCCGTCCCCGTGCAAGGTGCCACGCGGCTCAGTCGCCGAGTGTGTCGTAGCAGGCAGGTAAGTGTATTTCCCCGCTGTCACATCACGCGTCGCAGGCATTTTATCCTTCCCCGCGTCGCGGTAGGGCAAGCCGTGAGACCTTGCTGTCGTCATATCCCGATAACGCCGCTCCCCCTCCTCCAGATGCGCGGCAAATGAGTGACGCCGCCGTGAGGGAAACATTGAGGAGAGCATTTCGTAATTAATCCAATTCGCGGCCCACTCCGCACGTTATGAGCCGAGAGAATTGTCCTCTCAATCCTCTTGAGCATAAATAGGATTCACCGTCAGTACTGATCTTCAAAGGTGACGCGACGCTTCGACCCACGCGAGTCGCCGGGCCCGCCCTGCGCGGGTACGGCTCCGGGGCCTGCCGCTCGTCCGGGTGCCGGCCGGCCGCTGTCCGTCCGCCGCACCGCGCGTCGGCAGAGGCGGGGCAGGAAGGTGTAGAAGCGGTCGGGAAGGAACACGGCGTCCGCGACGATCATCGCGCCGGAGAAGAGAGGCAGCCCCATGAGCACGGCGATGCCGATGTGCATGCCCAGCAGCATGACGAGAACGGGGTACTTGAGCCTGCCGAAGAGCACGAACGGGAATGCCACCTGCAAGAGCACGGTCATGTAGCCCGCGACGGCGACCGCGAGCGTGTGCTCGTCCACGAAGTGGGAGATGGCGGGCCAGGGCCGGAAGAGTTCGAGGTTCAGGACGTAGTGGAGCGCTGTGCCGCCGCCCCAGGAAGCTCCCTGGACCTTGTACAGGCCGGCTGATCCGTAGAGGAAACAGACCTGTGCCGCGATGACGAACATGCCGCAGTTGTGCACCACCGTGATCAAAGTGGCTCTGGCATCGCGGAGTTGGCACGCGAAGGGGCTCCTCGCCGAGGTCGGCGCGCCGCCCGCCCGAACCGTCTTCAGCCGGTGTCTGCGGGCGTCCAGGGACCAGCGCCGGCCGCACGCGGTGAGGACGAGGTAGAGGGACATCAGCAGGACCAGGTTGTCGCCCCCGTCCGTCATGAAGATCGCCCGGCCGTGGAACGAGGTCACCACGACGGCGAAGAGGACGGACAGGACGCGGGTCCGCCAGCCCAGCATGAACAGTGCGGACGTGACGAGCGCCAGCACGTAGCAGAGCTCGAAGCAGGCGCGGCTGTCCGAGAGGGTCAGGACGCTCAACCATCCCGTCTGCTCGAAGAGTTGGCGAGCCAGGGCGGGCGTCCACGGCGAGCCGGGGCCCCAGATCTCGGCGCGGTGCGGGAACTCGCGCAGCAGAAAGGTCAGGTAGAGCAGTCCGTAGCCGATACGCAGCACCGACGCCGCGTACAGGGACACCGGGCGGCCGGTCAGGAGTTCCCACACGGCGGTGATCCGGTCGGCGAGCCACCGGTCGACGCCGACGGACGCGGTCCTCTGTGCCTCATTTTCCATGGCGGGTCACCTTCCACCAGGGCAGGAGCCGGTTCTCGACCGGCGTCGGCGGGCGGTTGCCGGCGGCGGGGCCGGGCGCGGCGATGGGCAGTGCGACGACGCGGAGCTGGATGAAGTCGAAGGTGCCGCTGCTGTGGGCGGCGGCACGGTCCGCGGCGATGTTGCTCAGGTACTTCTGCATCATCAGGGCGCGTTCCGTGCGCGCCTTGTCGTCTCCTCCGTGCGAGTCGACGTAGCCGGCCCAGGCACGGCGCAACATGTTCTGTGCCGTGTGGCTCGGGAACGGCTGATGCTCGACCGCGGAACGGTCCACGGCGGTCAGGTCGAACCAGGGGCTCACCTGAACCGATCCGTCGGAGCCGGTGCGTGCGGTTCTCGCCAGAATCTGCCGGTTGACGGATTCGGGGTCCGGGGCGAAGAGCCGCCAGTTCTGTTCGAAGAAGGGGTACACCCAGGCGTTGATCAGCGGGCTGTATCGCTTGGAGACGGTGTTGGCCGGTGCCACGTGGAGGAACACCAGCATCACGTGGACGACACTCACCGCCAGGCAAAGGAACACGGCGGCGCGCAGCCCTGCTTTCAGTGCACGGGCCTTTCTCGGCAGCCCGGGGGGCGCGGCCTTGACGTCAGGACATTCCCGCGTGGCCGGACCGGATTCGGACTGATGGATTTCCTCCACGTCCGCTGAGTCGATTCCGCTCGACACCGCTTACCTGTCTTTCTCTATCAGCTGCTCGCGCCCGGCTTTCTCGCTGACGGCCACCGACGGCGTGCGGCGGAATCGATGAGAATTCCGCCGCGCGCCGTCATCCGGTGAGCGGACTGACCGAGGTGCGCTGCCTAGCCCTCGTGGTCCTTGGAGTGGTCGTCGCCCTCGTGGCCCTTGGGCACGTCGTCGTAGCCGAAGTTCTCGTCGGGCTGCTTGCCGTGCTCGTCCTGGCCGTGGTTGTACTTGTCGTGCTCGTCCTGGCCCTGGTCGTACTTGCCGTGCTCGTCCTGACCGTGGTTGTACTTGCCGTGGTCGTTCTGACCGTGGTCGTACTTGCCGTGGTCCGGCTTACCGGGGTGGATGTACTGCCCGAGGTCGAGCTTGCCGCCGTGGCCCGGCTTTCCGTTGCCACCGTGGCCACCGTGGCCCGGTCCGCCCGGTCCGCCCGGTCCGCCCGGTCCGCCCGGTCCGCCCGGCGCATGGTCGTTCCCGCCGGGGCCGTTTCCGCCGGTGGTGTTTCCGGCGCTGTTGCCCGCGGTGTTCCCGCCGGTGGTGTTCCCGGCGGTGTTGCCCGCGTTGTTCCCGGCGGTGTTGCCCGCGGTGTTCCCGGACGAGTTACCGGCAGTGATGCCCGAGGTGCCGCCGCTCCCGACGATGGGCCCGCCCAGGACTCCACCGGTCACGAGGCCACCGCTGACGAGGCCGCCGCCGAGAAGCCCCCCGCTGGTGGAGGTGCCGGCGTTCGTTCCCGTCGTCGTCGTACCAGTGGTGGAGGCCGCGCACCCGCCGAGGAAGATCCTGTTGTTGTTGAGGGTCACAGAACCTACCGAGGCCAGCAGCCGGCCCTCGACGTTCGTTCCCTGGTTCACGGTGATCGAGTTCTCGGCCATGAGGGTGCCCACGAAGCTGGTGGTGACGCCGAGCGACGCATCCTCGCCGATCTGCCAGAACACGTTGCACGCCGAAGCGCCGTTGGTGAGGAGAATCCGGCTGGAGGTCGCCGTCGTCAGGGACTCGGGAATCTGGAACACCCAGACCGCGTCGGAGCTCCCCTGACCGTCCAGGACCAGGTCGCCCGTGATGCCGACACCGGCTGTGGCGTGGTAGACGCCGGGAAGCAGGGGCGGACCTCCGCCGATTCCCGCCGGAAGCGCGAAGTCCACGGGCTGGCCGGCGGCGTTGTTGTACGCCACGAGCAGGTCGGCCTTGGCCTGGAGGGCCGCGGCGTCCGCGGGGTGGACGGCGCCTCCCACCAGACCGGGGGGGAATCCGGTGATGGCCGGATTCGGGTGCGTCCCGAGGTCGTGGGCGAGCACCGAGTTGCCGGTGTTGGTGACTCCCTGACCCGCCAGAACGGAATAGCTGGCGGTAGTGCCCAGAGGTACGGGCAACGCAATCGCCGACGCCGCCGTCGGCGTCAGGAAGACCATCGCAGCGGAAACCGTCGCGGCGAGGACGGTGGCCAGCACACCGGACAAAGTGCGGCGGTCTGCCGCTTGAGGGATCTTCAGCTTCATCAAAAGGCCATTTCCTGTGGGGGCCGTGGCATACCGGGCCCTACCGATCACCCGGAAGCCTTGTCGCTGCTGCCGCATATTACGCAGAAATATCTTTTCTCCGGCATGACCGGGACAGGGGAAAATTCCCGCTCATTCAAACAGCGCACAGTGCTGCGTTAATCATTTGAGTTGCACTTCCGACTATGTGCATTCCCTCGAATGGGTGGCGCCGCCGGCAAGGAAACGGCCCCCGTTGGACCCAGCGCAGACGGTGTCGGTCAGCCTGGCCGCTGGGTGCGGTTTTCGTGAGCGAGCCCGTCCGGGTGGGCGGCCGTACGCGGCCCCAGCCCGAGGGGAAGGACCAGGGCTCGTAGCACCACGGGGTCCGACGGCCGGAGAACCTGCTGGTCCGACGGCCTACGAACCAGTCCGATGTCCTGCCAGCCCCACGACAGGAAGGCTTTGCAGATCGCCGAGTCGGACTGTTCCACCAACGTCGCCCCGAGCGAGGCGTGATGGTCGGCGAGCAGGCGGTACTGAAGGCGGCGGGCGAGTCCCTTGTCGTCCGTGTGGGGGTGAACCACTGTCTCGGTGATCGCGAAGACGTGACCGGACGCCGTGAGCTGTTCGACGCTCCGCGGAAGGGGCCCGTCGAAACCCCGCCACCACGTCCCCTCGCGCCGCACCGGGAATCCGTAGACGCACCCGGCGAAAGCGGTGCTCTCCGCGATCAGCAGGGCGAAGCCGGGCCGCCGGATGGCGCCGGTCAGGCGCCGCAGAAACGCCTCCCGGCCCCGGTACCCCTCGCCGGGCCGTGCCCGGGAGGATTCCACGTACAGATCGGCCAGGTCCTCCTTGAGGGTCTCGGCCTGCCAGCGGTTCAGCCGACGCAGGCGTAACGCGTCCATCGCGGACGGTGTGCGTCCGTCACCGTGCAGCGACTGCTCCCGGCCGCGCGGGGCCGTCACGGCGCACCGCCCATGACAACGGGAATCCCGCAGGATCGCCCGCCGACGTCGCAGAAGGTGACCACCGTGAGGTCGACATCGATGCTGCGGATGCGGGTGCCGCGTTCGTGCCGGTAGACGTTCAGTTGTGGAAGGGTCATGGCTCCTCTGTCCGGACGCATGTGGGTGTGGGTGTGGGTGTGGGTGTGGGTGTGGGTGCGTGGTGTCGGACGGGATGAACCTCCGGTCCGGCGAACCGAGTTACAGCCCTCGGTTCGTGAACGCGGTGCCTGAACGCGGTTCGTGAACGCGGCCTCCGGCACCGGAGTGCGTGCTTGCGATCCGGTGGGCTACCAGCCGGGAGCACCGGGCAGTACGCGCGTCCGGTCGGCGGGGGTGCCGCCGGTGGCGGCGAGAATCCGTTCGGCCGGGGCGTCGTTGTCGTCGACGACCAGATGGCCCGGCCTCTCGCCCCAGGCGCCCGCGTCGAGGCCGACCCGGGCGAGCGGATCCAGCCGCGCGGTCAACGCGGCGAGCAGCCGGGGAAGTTGGCTCATGCCCAGGGCCGCAGAGATCTGTGCGTCGTCGAGGCCCGCCGGTTCACGGTCGCGGCGGGAGCCGGCGACAGGCGGAGAGAGGAAGAGGTGGGGGAGGACGACGAGAGCCGGTCTTCGAGTGTCGGCGAGAGGGTGATGGTCGCAGTCATGACGCGAACCCTGCCCCGGTCCGACTGCGGTCGGCCCGGCCTGTTCGATCGCCGAAAACGACACGGGCGTGGAAGCCGGTGCGCGAAAAATCCTCGGTAGGTTCAGCGTACTCCTCGGCCGAGGAGTGCCGACAAGTGCCGACGAGTACCGAGAAGCGCCCTTCGCGCGGAGTAGGGTCGGATTACCGGGAGCACTTCGCACACCAGATCAGATGCTGGTGCCGTTCTCGGCGAGGAACAGGACCGGATCGTCGAAGACGAGCCCGGGGACAGGTTCACGCCATGACCGCGACCAGCAGAGGTACAGCCATCACGTCGCCCGCTGTCGCGTCGCCCCCTGTCGACGACGCCGAGCCGGGCGGTACCACGGATGATTCGGCCGGTTCCCCGGTGGAGGCCGTGGGCAGGTCTGGACGGCGTCACCCCGTGGAGTCACCGGAACCGCCCGCTGCCGGGAACGTCGACGTGCGCCTCGTCGCCTCGTCCCCCGAGGCCGCCCGTCAGGTCGCGGAGGTGCTCCGTCGCTGCTTCGCCTCGTCCGAGCAGCGCAGCTATCCCGTCGGCACGGCGGCCGGCGGAACCCGCCTCCACCTCACGGTGGACACCGCCCGCGCGGCAGAGCCCGCGCGCTCCTGGCTGGTCACCAGTCGGTCTTCCGGGGACGGCCGTACGCAGACGGACGAAATCTGAGACCCGAGCGCCGCGAAACACCGGATGCCCGATATGTGCACCAGGCATAGCATGAGATCGGGTCGGCACACTCTCACGTGCGACCGGCCCGGAAGGGCGACCCCGGTGTGTATACGCCGGGGTCGTTGGAGCACGACGGACGCGGCCACCGAGAGCAGGGCGTGATCCGTCCGCCGATTTCCCCGTCGACCCAAGCCCCTTGTGGTGAACGGCCTTTGAACGGCCTGGTTCCCCATCCCCCGGGACGAAGGGAAGCAGACAGCGATGACGGACGGTGGGCGGAAGCCAAACCGGATCGGGGTGGACCGGTCGGAGGGGTTTGGCGAGCGACTGCTGGGTGTGCTGCTGGACCGGGCGCACGAGATGCCGCCGGAGCTGATCGCCCCACTCGTCGCGGAAGAGGTGGCCAGGGTCGGGGGGCGGGAGGTCTCCATCCTCCTCCAGGACTACGAGCAGGTTCTGCTGGTGCCGCTGCCGGGCCGCAGGCTGAAGGTCGGCGGTCCCGAGCCGGTCGAGGGCTCCCCCGCCGGCGAGGCGTTCCTGAGCCGCAGAACGGTGGAGGTGCCGCAGGACGGCAGTGTGCGGATGTACCTGCCGCTGCTGGACGGCAGCGACCAGATCGGGGCGATGGCCCTCACCCTGGACAGCGTCGACGACGACGACCGGCGGTTGCTGCGCAGACTCGCCGGTCTGGTCGCGGACATGATCGTCACCAAGGACGCCTACACCGACCAGTTCTTCCAGGCCCGCCGCAGTTCCCCGATGAGTGTCGCCGCGGAGATCCAGTGGTCGTTGCTGCCCCCGCTGACGATGACCGTTCCGCAGGTCGAGGTGGCCGGGATCCTCGAGCCCGCCTACGACGTGGCCGGCGACAGCTTCGACTACGCCCTCAACGGCGACATCCTGCATGTGGCCATGCTCGACGCGATGGGGCACGGGCTGGACGCGGCGACCATGGCGACGGTGGCCGTCGGCGCCTACCGCCACACGCGACGGGCCCATACGGATCTGTCCCAGGTGTACGCGTTCATGGACCGGGCCATCAATGAGCAGTTCGGCCCCGACCACTTCGTCACCGCTCAGATGATGATCCTGGACATCACCTCGGGTCGGCTTCAGTGGGTCAACGCCGGCCACCCGGCTCCGTTCCTCATCCGTGACCGCGTAGTGGTGGACCGGCTGGAGAGCCCGACCACGTTGCCGGTCGGCTTCGGCGGTGAGGAGCCGGTCGTCAGCGAGCGGATGCTCCAGCCCGGGGACCGGTTGCTGTGCTTCACCGACGGACTGATCGAGGAGCACCAGGCCGGCGGGGCACAGTTCGGTGAGGAGCAGCTCATCGAGTGGACCAACCGGATCCTCCACGCCCGCACCGCGGTACGGGCGGTGGTACGAGGGCTCTCCCACGCCCTGAAACAGGAACGCGGCGGCACCACGACCGACGACGCGACCATCTTCCTCATCGAGTGGCGAGGCGGCGACGCGGATCACCTCGCCACCCTCGACTGAGCCCGCCGACGATGAGGACGAAAGCGCGCGGCCGCTCCAGAAGCGCTGCCCTGTCACGGTGTGAGACCTGCCTGTCAGGGAACTCGCACGCAGACAGAGGGCCTGCGCTGCCGCGGCAGACGAGGCAGACGTCTTCCTTGCTTCGCGGTCGCGCCACGCGCATTCCGCAACGGCGGAAGCGCATCCCCACCTGCGGCCAGGCCTCAGCAACTCCCGAGGCGGCGCCGAGCCATCTGCCTCCTTCGGAGAGAGTCTCACCCTCATGACCACGAACACCTCGGTCCGCCCTCCGCCCTCCGGGACGTCCGGCAGTGACTTCGCCCGACTGTCGAGAAAGATCGCCGATGCCGGCCTGATGGGGCGCCGTCCCGGCTATTACGCACTGCGGATCACCGTGGTGACCGGGCTCTACGTCGGCGGGTGGGCCGCCGTCGCGCTCGTCGGCGACAGCTGGTGGACACTGGCGGTCGCCGTCTTCCTGGCCGTCGTCTTCGGCCAGGTCGCCCTGCTCGCCCATGACGCGGCCCACCGCCAGGTGTTCCGCCGACGCCGGGCCAGCGAAGCCTCCGGACGGATCGCCGGCGCCGGTGTCGGGATGGGCTACGGGTGGTGGCACGACAAGCACACCCGCCACCACGCCAACCCCAACCATGCGGAACTCGACCCCGACCTCGACCCCAACCTGCTGGTCTGGTCCCAGGACCAGGCCCGGGCCGCCAAGGGGCTTCCCCGCCTGCTCGGCCGCCGGCAGGCGGTCCTGTTCTTCCCGCTCCTCACACTGGAGGGCTTCAACCTGCACGTGTCGAGCGTGCGGGCGCTGGCCGATCGCTCGCTCAAGCACCGCACGCTCGACGGCACCCTGCTGTTCGCGCACTTCGCGGTCTACCTGACCGTTCTGCTCTGGCTGCTGCCGCCCGGTATGGCGATCGCCTTTCTCGCCGTCCACCAGTGCCTGTTCGGCGTCTACCTCGGCTCCCTCTTCGCGCCCAACCACAAGGGCATGCCGATCCTGACGGGTGAGGACCGCCCGGACTTCCTCCGCCGCCAAGTGCTCACCTCACGCAACGTGCGCGGTGGCCGGTTCACCGACATCGCACTGGGCGGGCTGAACCATCAGATCGAGCATCACCTGTTTCCCAGCATGCCCAGCCCCAACCTGCGCAGGGCCCGGACCATCGTCCGGCGCTACTGCGAGGAACTGGGTCTGGACTACGTGGAGACCGGGCTGATCACCTCCTACCGGCAGGCCCTCGCCAGTCTCCACCAGGCCGGAGCACCGCTCAGGCAGGCCCGCGTCCCCGCCCAGGCGCCTGCGTCAGCCATCGGCGGCAGTGATGTGTAGCTGACGGCGCGCACCGCCGGAGGCCCTGGGCCCGGGCGGGCCATGCCTGCCCACTCAGGAGTTGATCGCCGCGTCGCCGTACGTCCTGGCGGTGCAGGTGATGAAGTCGCGGCTGCTGTCCGGGGTGAGGGCCTGGGCCTGGAGGTGGTCGTACATCACGCTGAAGTGCCGCACGTCGGACGGCTTCTCCAGGTAGAGATCGCTGGTGAACCGTTCCAGGTACACCACCCCCGCCTCGGGACTGTCGGCGAACCGCAGGAGGGAGAACTGTCCTGCCAGGCCCGGGTGAGCGCCCGCCGTGTAGGGCAGGACCTGCACCGTGATGTGCGGCTCGGCGCCGAGTGCGTTCAGGTGCTCCAGTTGTTCACGCATGACGTCCGGGCCGCCGACGACGCGGCGCAGAGCCGATTCGTCGAGGATGACCCACAGGCGCAGCGGGCAGGCCGGGTCGTAGATCCGGTGCTGACGGCGTAGCCGCACCTTGAGGTGTGTGACGGCCTGTTCGCCGGTGAGCCGAGGGATCGTTTCCCCGATGACAGCCTGGGCGTACGCGGGGGTTTGCAGCAGCCCGGGGACCACCATGGGCGCGTAGGTGTGCAAGGAGGCGGCGTCTGTCTCCAGGCCGATGTAGACGCTGTCGTAGAGGTCGCCATAGGGGTGCCACCAGCCCCGCTGACCGGACTCCCTGGCCATCTCCATGAGGGATTCGATGACCTGCTGGTCCGTCACTTCGTAGATCGCGCAGAGGTCTCGCACATCGCGGGGGCTGATGGCGCGGTTGCCGTTCTCCATGTGACTGATCTTGGGCTGGGAGACCATGAGCCGCTCAGCCGCTTCTGTGCTCTTCAGCCCGCTGGCCACGCGGAGCCGGCGAAGCTCGGCCCCGAGACGGCGTCTCCTGACAGTGGGATTGTTCTTCGCCGCCACGCGCGGTGTACCTCCGGATCCAAAATGCTGTGTCGGCACGCAGGTTGCCATGGCACGAGGGTTGTTGATCACGCGCAATGCCGCCGTGATCGCCGTCGGCCGAAACGGACTCTTACCTTGGCAATTGCCTTGCTTCAAGCAAGGTGCGAGGCCACCGGTTCCGACTCGGGGCGGCGTGCCCTCTCACGACGACCATCACGCGTGTGACGACGGGGACGCCTCCTCCTGGGCGGGCGCCGGATCCGGCCGGGTCGACAGCAACACCCTGACGACACCTGCCTGTTCGAGAGCGATATGTCCGGTCCCCCTCCCCACCCGCACCTTCAGGCGTTCGGCCACCGGGCCGGTCACGGCCAGCGGTACGCCCGACACCGTCACCCGCAGGGTGTCTCGCCGTCTCCTCAGCGTGACCCGCGCCGGCCCTCGATCGCCCGCGCCGAGCGCCGCCTCGACGATCCGGTACGCCGACAGGGCCACAGCGGGCGGCAGGTCCCGCGCGGCCTCCGGCAGGCCCCGCAGCGTCACGTCCCGCCCGGCCGTGCGCACGGTCCGGCACAGTGTGTCGAGGTCCGCGGCGGTGGGCGCCGGAGCGAGCCCCGGCCCGGTATCCTCCTCCGACTCACCCAGGCTGTGCAGGAGTTCGCGCATGGCGGCGAGTGCCGACCGGGCCTTGGCGGCCACCTCCTCCAGGCGGCCCTGCCGGGCCTGTTCGACCAGTGCCGCCGTGGGGTGCAGGACGGCGTCGCGCAACTTCGCCGCCAGCCGGTGCCGTTCGGCGTCCGCGGCCCGTTCCGCGTGCCACAGCGCGCCGGCCAGCGCGAAGTCGTCCCAGGCCAGGATCCGCAGCCGTCGGCGCCGCACGGCGAGCCCGGCGCCCCACAGGCCGGCGAACACGGCAGCCAGCACCACGGCCAACGGCACGAACATCAGCACGGCGGCGGGCCACATCGAGCCCTCGCCCGACAACTCGCCGTCCGCGCCCGCCGTCGCGACCAGGGTCCCGGAGAGCGAGACCGCCGCCGCGCCCCACGCGGGCCAGGTGCGGGCGGCCTCCCGGCCGTAGACCGCCACCGCGTACACCGCCAGCAGCTCCGCGAGCGCTCCGCCGGCGAAGAACTCGGACACCCGCGACGGCAGCGCGGCCGCGGCGACCGCCGCCGGCCACAGCCACGACGTGGCCAGCACGCCGAGGAACGCCGGCCACGGGGCACGCCGCCGCCACAGCAGCGGCACCGCGTGAGCGGTCAGCAGCACGGTCACGACGAGCAGGCCGGGCACCGCGGCGCGCAGGCTCGCGCCCGTCCACTCCTCCGCGGTGACCAGGGCGAACACCAGCGGAAGGAGCGTCGCCGTGAACACCAGCGCGGGATCGGCCAGCCGCTGTTCCCGCAGGACGTCGCGCCGGCCCGCGCCCTCGGGCGGACCCCACGGCCCCGTGGCGTCGGGCAACGTGGCCCGGACCCGCCAGCCACCGCCGGGTGCGGGGCCCGCCGTCAGTTCCCCGCCGACGGCCGCGGCCCGCTCCCTCATCCCCGCGACGCCGCGTCCCGACCCCAGACCGTCGACGGCGTCGATGCCGTCCGGTGCCGAGCCGCGCGGGGGAGCGTTGTCGACGCTCAGTTCCAGGACGCCCTCCCCGCGCAGGACGCTGACGTGCGCGGCAGCGCCCGGGGCGTGCCGCAGGGCGTTCGTCAGGGCCTCGCGGACGATCCCGTGGACCGCCTCGGCCGCCGGTCCGGCCAGGTCGTCGGGAAGCACGGCATCGATCGGGCGCCCCAACCGGCCGAATCCGGCGATGAGTTCCTCGATGCGCGCGGTCATCGGAGGGGGATCCGGACGGTCGACGTCACGCAGCAGACCGACGAGCCGCTGGAGCGCCGTCAGGGTCTCGGTGCCGGTGCGCTCGGCGAACGACAACGCCTCGGACGTCAGCTCGGGCCTGCTGTCGCCGAGTCTTCGCGCGGCGTCGGCCGTGATGACGACCGAAGTCAGGTGATGGGCGCTCACGTCGTGCAGTTCGCGGGCCAGACGCCGCCGTTCGGTGTCGCCCGCCCGCCGCCGGGCCTCCTCCGCGCCGGCCAGCAGGCGGGTCGCGAGCGACCGTCCCCTGAGCCACTGCCGGCGGGCCTCACCGAGCCCCGCGCAGACGACGTACAGGAGCGCGCCGAGCACCCACTCCGAGGCGAGCGCGGGCCGGACCCCGACGTGGACGAGAGACAGGAGCCACTCGACGCCCACGGCCGCGGGGACCGCGCGTACGGTCACGGGCACGGGGCAGCGGACCGCGACCGAGTACAGCGCGACCGGCGCACCCACCCCGAAGTAGCCGTCCGGCCAGGCCGCCTGGCCCACCAGGAGAGCGCCGAGGGACCAGGCCAGGGCCCGCACCGGCGCCCGCCGTCGACGGCCCAGCGCGGCCGTCTCCGCGACCACCGCGCCGAGGACGGCGACCAGTGCCGCCGCCCCGGGCACCCCCTCGCCGGCCAGACCGGCTCCGGGCCACAGCCAGGCGATCTGCCCGGTCGCGAGCAGCGCGGGGAGCAGCCAGTTGCGTATCGTCTCCATCTCGGCACGAGCGTAGGGCGGGGTGCGACGGCGCGGCACCCGCCCCGGGTACGAGGTCGCTCTCCACCCTCCGGCAGAGACGCCGTTCGTGCCCGCGGCCGATGTGGGGACACGGGCCCGCGGCGAGGCTTGTCGCCATGACGAATCCGCTCGCCGCCCCGATTCCCGCGCTCCTCCCCGAAGTGCTCCCCTATCACCGCATGGCCCGCGTCTCGGCCCGTCACCGATGGTGGCGGCCCGTGCTGGGCACCGGGTTCGTGGCCGTGGCGTGCGTGCTCGTGGCCGGACTGCTCTACGGCCTCGGCTCCGCCCTGGGCGCGGCCAGGGGCTACCCCGAAGCCCCGGACGGAACCGTCGAGTTCGGCCCCGTCTCGGGCACCGCGCTCGACCTGCTGGCGATCGCCACCGCCCTGCCCGTCGTCCTGCTCGCGGTGCGCTGGACCGGCCGTCGCCCGGCGGGCACGGTCTCGTCCGTGACGGGCGGACTGCGGTGGCGCTGGCTGGGGCTGTGCGTACTGGCGGCCCTCCCGGTCCTCGCCGTGACCACCGGGGCCATGCTTCTGCTGCCCGTGGACGACGCCACGCCATCGCGGTGGGCGGGCTGGGAGGTCTTCGGCCCGGCCCTCGCCATGCTGATCGTCCTGGTACCGCTCCAGGCGGCCGCCGAGGAGTACGTCTTCCGCGGCTGGCTCACGCAGGCGGTCGGCGCCTTCCTGCGCTCTCCCTGGTGGGCGCTCGTGCCCCAGGCCGTCCTGTTCGCCGCCGCCCATGGCTGGGGCACCCCGTGGGGCTTCGCCGACCTGGCCGTGTACGGAGTGGTCGCGGGCCGGCTCACCGTACGCACCGGCGGGCTGGAGGCGGCCATCGGACTGCACGCCGTGAACAACCTCCTGGCCTTCGGCGTCTCGGCCGCCGTCGTCGACGGTCTGAAGAGCGACGACACCGCAGCGGACCTTCCCTGGCAGCTCGCGGCCGTCGACCTGGCCGGCATCGCCCTGTACACGGCGGCCGTCCTCTGGCTTGCGCGTCGCCGCACGCCGACCCGCACCGTGCCCGCGCCGGCACCGGTCCCGCCGCCGTTGCCCTTCCCCGCCGCGTACCCCCAGGCTCTCGCCGCTCACGCCCCCGCCCCCGCCCCCTGGATCCCGGTCCCGTACGCCGACCGCCCGGACGCGCCGGCTCTGCCCCTGGGGGCGGCGCCCTCCGCTCCCCCACCCGGCGACGCCGACCGGACCCCGCGCTGACGCCCACCCATGGGCTCGGAAAAGAAAAGTCCGATATGTTCCATATGTACGCATAAGCGGTGCCGAGCCGGATACACGACCGGCATGGTACGGACACTGAAGCCGCACAAGCGGCACGGCGAGCGCACGGACGACCGCGAGGGCGAGACCGGGCAGGATCCGGCCGCCGTCGGTCCGGACGAGCAGGTGGAGCGGCAGGCCCCCGACAAGCCGACTGACCTGCCCAAACGCTCCTGGGGAGCAGTACTGAAAGGCACCCTGAAGGAGTTCAAGAAGGACGAGCTGGCCGACCGGGCAGCGGCGCTGACCTACTACTCGATCCTGGCGCTGTTCCCCGCGCTGCTGGCGCTGGTGTCGCTGCTGGGGATCGTCGGGCAGTCGGCCACCCAGGCGGTCCTGGACAACATCCAGAAGCTCGCGCCGGGCGCGGCCCAGGACATCCTGCGCAACGCGGTGCAGCAGATGCAGGGCAAGGGCGGGGTCGGCTCGATCATGGCGATCGTGGGTCTGGTGCTGGCGGTGTGGTCGGCGTCCGGCTATGTCGCCGCGTTCATCCGCAGCGCCAACGCGGTCTACGACATCCCCGAGGGCCGTCCGGTGTGGAAGGTGCTGCCGGTGCGGGTCGGCGTGACCGTGGTGCTGATGGTCATGGCGGTGATCAGCGCGCTGATCGTGGTGTTCACCGGCAGTCTGGCCCGCCAGGTCGGCACCACCCTCGGGGTCGGCGACGCGGCGCTCACCGTGTGGTCGATCGCCAAGTGGCCGGTGCTGGTGGTCCTGGTCACGGTGATGATCGCGGTCCTGTACTGGGCCACCCCGAACGCGCGTGTGCGCGGCTTCCGCTGGGTCACGCCGGGCAGCTTCCTGGCCCTGCTGATCTGGATGGCGGCGTCCGCCGGGTTCGCGCTGTACGTGGCCAACTTCAGCTCGTACAACAAGACCTACGGCACCCTCGCCGGTGTGATCATCTTCCTGGTGTGGTTGTGGATCACCAACCTGGCCATCCTGCTCGGCCTGGAGTTCGACGCGGAAATGGTCCGCCAGCGCGCCGTCGCCGGGGGCCACCCGGCCGACGACGAGCCGTACGTCCAGCCGCGCGACACCCGCACCTGGGACGAGGAGGACCGCCGCCGCCTCGGGTCCTGACCCGGCGGAGGCGGCCGGCTCCCGCGGTCAGGACACCGTCCGCTGCTGGAGCCGTACGAAGGAGATGTGCAGGGACAGGGCGCGGAGGAAGTCCGGCGCGTCGAAGATCTCGCCGGCGGAGGCGACACCCACCGTGCGGGTCCGGCCGGTGAGGATGCGGTCGACCGCCTCCACCGCGAGCGGCGCGCTGACGGCGTAGATGTCCCGGCCGCTCGCCACGGCGCACCGTCCGATGTCGCCGGACCTTCCGCTCACGGCCCGGCGCCGACCCGACGCGGGCCCGGTACGCGCAGGGCATCCGGCGGAGAGCCGAATCGGTCACCGAGGGCCAGGTGGCGGACGCGGTCGTGGGTCCGTCCGGGTCAGGTGAGGCCGCCTTGTTCGCAGACCCGGCGGGCGACCTCGCGGAGCTTGATGTTGTTCTCCTGCGAGAAGCGGCGCAGGACGTCGAACGCCTCGTCCTCGGTGAGCCGGTGACCGCCCATGAGGATGCCCATCGCCTCGCCGATCACATGCCGGGTGGCGACCGCCGCCTGCATCTGGGCGTGCGCGCGGGCGCTGGCGAAAGCGACCGCGGCGTGCGAGGCCAGGAGCCAGCCGGCCGTCTCGCTGGCCTCGGTGAAGGCACCGGGCCTGCGTGAATAGAGGTTCAGCGCGCCGAGATCCTCGTCCTCGGTGAACAGCAGGAAGCCCATCATGCTGCCCACGCCCAGGGCGCGGGCCCGTGGCGCGTAGGCGGGCCAGCGGGGCTCCTCGTGGGTGAAGTCGGCGATGCGGAACACCCGTTCCCCCTGGGCGGTGCGGGCGGAGTCGAAGCACGGCCCCTCGCCCATCCGCTCCTGAAGCCGGTCGCTGTCGACGACGAGCCGGTCCGTGGCCGCCACCGTCTCCACCTTCGTCCCGCGCAGGATGAGGATGCCCGCCTCGTCACAGCCCTCCACCAGCTCGGTCGCCGAGGCGGCGATCCGGCCCAGCGTGTCCCCGACCGAATCCTGCGCCAGAAGGTCACGGGCCATCGACGCCAGCTTCAGAGCGAACCGCTCCCAGTCCATCGCGTCCTCCACCTCTCCCGGTCGTCACCCCCACCCACCCTGCCACGCGGGCCCCGCCAACCTTCGGGGACGGCGTGGTCGGGTGGTCGGGTGGTCGGGGGTAGTCGGGGGTGGGGGTGTCAGTCCCGGACGAGCTGGTCGGCCAGACGGTGCGCCTGGGCCAGCAGCGTTCCGTACATCACCAGCGCGTCCGGGTCGTCGGGCACCGCTCCCGGCAGCAGCCGGCGGAACTCGTCGAGGGTGCGGTGGAGCTCCGCGACCGCCTCGCGCAGTTGCTCCGCCGTACGGTCGTCGGGGCCGCCCGGGGCGAACCGGGTCCTGCCGTACAGCCGGACGGCGCGCGCCGTGTGATGCAGGAAGTCCGCGTAGGCGCGGGTGATGCCCGCGGGCGGCCGGGCCTCCTCCCCGCGCTCCGCGATCTCCCACACGGTCCGGGTCACCCCCGCGGTGTGGACGGCGACATGGTCGAGCACGACCAGCGCGTCGTCGTACGCCTTGCCGGGCGAGGAAAGGAGCCGCGTGCGGCGACCCCGCGGATTGCCGCGCATGCTCTCCCGGCTCCAGCCGATCGCCGACCGTGCCTGGTCGACCAGCCGGCCCAGCCGCAGTGCCCGCTCGTGCCGGCTCCCGGCCGCCGGCCCGTCCCACTCGCCGTCGGCCAGCCCCTCGGCCACCGCGTCCAGGATCTCCTGCGCCTCACGGGCCGCGTCCTCCAGCGCGGCGCGGGCGTCGCGCAGGTACACCGGCGGCCGGATCAGCACGTTGACCGCCACACCGACCACCGCGCCGAAGACCGCCTCCGCGATGCGGGCCGCCGACGAGACGACGCTCACCTGGCCACCGGTCAGCACGAAGAGCGCGCCGCTGGCGGCATAGACACCCTGGCTTCCCAGACGCCGCCACTGCCCCAGCAGCAGCACCGCCGGAAGGACCAGGGCCATGGCGGCCATCGTGCTGCCCAGCGCCAGCGCCCCGGCTGTCGCCACCGCCGTACCCACCGCGATCGCCGCGAGCTGCTGGAGCCCGTGCGCGATGGACCGGTACACGGTCGACTCCACCAGCACGACCGCGACCCACGGCGCCACGAACGCCATCGGGGCCTCGAGCCACCAGCCCACGACCGCCCACGCCAGCCAGGCGGCCAGCGCCGCCTTGCCCGCCTGCACCGCCAGGTCCCGCTCACGGCCCGGCCCCTCCCCCGCCCGCCGCACCGCGGCCGCGGCGGACCCGACCCAGCCCCGAAAGGCCCACGTCGTCCTGCGCGTCCACTCCATGGCACAGCGAGTGCCACACCAGGGACGAGACGCACCCGCCGACCACGACTTCGCCAGAAGCGGTGCGGAAGAGCTACATATCTGGGCGTATCCCGGCGTATCACTCCGCCCTGCGGGCACTCGGCCGCCATGAACGCCGCGACAGGAACCCAGGGCTCCTACTGGCTGGAGACCGCGCCGCCCGGCGCCCCGGCTCCCCCGCCGTCCGGTGACCTCACCGTCGACGTCGCGGTGGTCGGCGCCGGCATCGCCGGCCTCAGCACGGCCTGGGAGCTGGTCCGGCAGGGACGCGAGGTGGCGGTGCTGGAGGCCGACCGGCTCGCCGCCGGGGTCACCGGCCACACGACGGCCAAGCTGACCGCCCAGCACACCCTGATCTACGACCACCTGCGGCGCACCCGCGGCCCCGAGGGCGCCGCCCTGTACGCGCGCTCGCAGACCGAGGCGATCCGGCACGCCGCCGAGATCGTCGGGGAACTCGGCGTCGACTGCGCGTGGGAGGAGGCGGCGGCCTTCACCTACGCCGAGGATACGCGGCACGTCGCGGAGTTGCGGGCGGAGGCCGAAGCCGCGCGTGAGGCGGGGCTTCCGGCCGAGTTCGTGACCGAGACCGAGCTGCCCTTCGCGGTCGCCGGCGCGGTCCGGGTGAGCGGACAGGCCCAGTTCCATCCCCGCAAGTACCTGCTGGCGCTCACCGACGACCTGCTCCGGCGGGGCGGCACGGTGTACGAGGGAACACGGGTCGTCGGCCTCACCGAGGGCGAACCCTGCGTCCTGCGCACCGACACCGGTGTGTCGATCCGCGCCCGCGAGGTCGTGATCGCCACGCACTTCCCCGTCTTCGACCGGGCCCTGCTGTTCACCCGGCTCAGCCCACGCCGTGAACTCGTCGTCGCCGCGACCATCGACGAGGACCGCGCCCCGCGCGACATGTACATCACGCCGGAACGGTCCACCCGCTCCGTGCGCACCGCCCCGTACCGCGACGGCAAACGCCTGCTGATCGTCACCGGGGAACACTTCACCCCCGGCACCGCCGACGCCGAGGAGAGGTTCGCCCGGCTGTCCGCCTGGGCCGACGACCGCTTCGCCGGTCTCACCTTCACCCACCGCTGGGCCACCCAGGACAACGACTCCACCGACTCCGTACCTCTGGTCGGACCGCTCCACCCCGGCAGCCGGCACACCTATGTGGCCACCGGCTTCGGCGGCTGGGGCATGAGCGGCGGCATCATGGCGGGCAGTCTGCTCAGCGACCTGGTCAACGGCCGCGAGACCGCCTGGAGCGGCCTGTACGACCCGCGCCGCCTGGCGTCCGTGGTCCGCGAGGGGACCACGTTCCTGAAACACCAGGCCCAGGTGGCCCGGCACTTCGTCGGCGACCGGCTGCCGGCCGTGACGGCCCTCGCGCCGGACGACATCCCCCCGGGCCACGGCGCCGTGCTGCGCCTGGGCGGACGGCAGTACGCCGTCCACCGGGACGAGGGCGGCACGCTCCGGGCGGTCTCGGCGCGCTGCACCCACCTCGGCTGCATCGTGGCCTTCAACCACGGCGAGCAGGCCTGGGAGTGCCCCTGCCACGGCTCCCGCTTCGCCCCGGACGGAGAGATCCTTCAGGGCCCGGCGGTACGCCCGCTGGAGAAGCGCGACCTTCCGGAGTAGGGACGCCCACCGCGTCCCTACTCCGCCTCCGCGTTCACTTCGAGTTCATCGCCCGTACTAACGGTGTTCAGAGACGTCCCTCATCGGCCTTTCATCTCTTACCTGTTTCTTACAGGGATGTGATTGATGGCCGACCATCTGAAGGGACGTCATGACTGGCTGGTTGAAGCGCCGTCGCTCCGTCGACGGCGGGCCGGGCGGCGACGAGGCCCCCGTGCGGGCCGGGGGATCGCCGCCGCAGTTCGCGGACGACGAGGCGCTGCGGGTGGCCAGCAGACTCCACGCCTTCAACCGGTACGAGCTCAAGTACCTGGTGCCGGTGGAGCAGGCGGCGGGGATACGGGACGAACTGGGCGAGCGGATGGACCGCGACCTGCACAGCCCCGTCGGCGGCTACGGCGTGTGGAGCCTCTACTACGACACGCCTCAACTCCGGTTCTACTGGGAGAAGATCGAGGGGCTGAAGTTCCGCCGCAAGCTGCGCATCCGCCACTACGGAGACCTGGACGGGGTCACCGACGACTCCGCGGTCTGCGTGGAGATCAAGCAGCGGGTCAACCGGGTCACCCAGAAGCGCCGCATCACCCTGCCGTACGCCACCGCCCGGAAGCTGTGCGACGAGCGGGAGATGATCGAGCACTCGGCGAAGGAGAACGCCTTCGTCAACGAGGTCCTCGAGCTGGTGGTCAGGCTCAACCTCCAGCCCACCGCCATCACCGGCTACCAGCGTGAGGCGCTGGTCGGCCGCGACCAGGACACGGGACTGCGCGTCACCTTCGACCGCCGCATCCGCGGCCGCGACCGGGACTTCCACTTCGGCACCCCGAACGCCGAGAACCGGTTCACCATCCCGCCGCACCTGTCGGTGATGGAGATCAAGGTCAACGAGCGCACCCCGTACTGGATCACCGACCTGGCGGCCAGGCGCAACCTGAGCCTCGTCCGGGTCTCCAAGTACGTCCAGAGCATCGAGGCGTTCGGACTGGCCCCCAGGTCCGTCTTCCACGTCCGGGAGGAAGACCTCCCGCCGGCGCCCGCCCTCGCCCCCCTCCCCCTCGTTCCCACGCCCGCGTCCCCCACGACGCGACGCCCCACGGAGGCATCCCACTCGTGAATCTCAACGTTCAGGACCTGAGCGGTACGTTCAGCGTCACCGACATCGTGCTCGCCATGACCCTGTCCTTCGTGCTCTCCGCGATGATCGGTTACGTCTACCGGGCCACGCACAAGAACGTCTCCTACAGCCAGTCCTATGTGCAGACGCTGGTCATCGTCGGCATGATCGTCGCGCTGATCATGCTGGTCGTCGGCTCCAACCTGGCCCGCGCCTTCTCCCTGGTCGGAGCGCTGTCGGTGGTCCGCTTCCGCAACGCGGTCAAGGAGACCAGGGACGTCGGCTTCATCTTCCTGGCGATGGCCGTCGGCATGGCGTGCGGTGCCCGTTTCTACACGCTGGCCGCGGTCGGCGGCACCGTGATCGCCCTGATCATCCTGGCGATGAGCAAGTTCGACTGGTTCGCCCTCAACGTCCAGCGTCAGGTCGTCAAGGTCCAGGTCCCGGCGGGCGAGGACCACACCCACGCGATCCAGGACGTCCTGCTGCGCCACACCGACGAGTTCGAGCTGGTGAGCACGGAGTCGATCCGCGGCGGCACCCTGACCGAGGTGTTCTACACGGTCCGCATCAAGAAGGGCCACGAGCCGGGTGAGCTGGTCGCGGCCCTCCAGGAGCGCGCCATGGGGCAGCGCGTGACCGTGCTGACCGGTTACGACCAGACGGACCTCTGATGACCGCCCCCCGCAAGCGGCTGGCGCACCGCATCCCGTTGCGGGTTCGCCATCACTGGAAGCCGGCCGGCTCCCTCGCCGTGGGGCTCTCGGTTCTGCTGATCTTCTTCGGGGACGTACGCGTCACCCCCTTCGTCACCAGTGCCTCCACGGCGGACGGGGACGAGATCACGGAGAACGTCACGGGGGCGGTCGACCTGTTCGACGACTCGCGGACGCACTCGATCCAACTCGAGTACAGCGAGACCGACTTCGCGGACATGATGGAGAAGTACCAGGACGAGGGCGAGAAGGAGTACATCAAGGCCGATCTCACCGTCGACGGCGTGTACCTGAACGACGTCGGTATCCGCCTCAAGGGCAACTCCACGCTCCAGAGCCTGCGCGGCGGCGGCATGGGAGGCGGCGGCCAGGGCGGCCCCGCGGGACAGAACGGCGGCGAGCGGAACGGCGGTCAGCAGCAGAACACCGGGCCGCAGAACGGCGACCAGCAGCAGAACGGTGACCAGCAGCAGGCTCCCCAGGGCGGCGGCATGGGAGCGGGCGGTGGCGGCGGCGGTATGACGCAGTTCAGCCTCTCCGCCTCCAAACCCGAGGAACTGCCCTGGCTCATCAGCATCGACGAGTACGTCGAGGGCCGCGCCTACGAGGGCCACCGCGAGCTCTCGCTCCGCCCCGGTGTCGACGAGGCCCTGCCGCTGAACGAGGCCCTGTCGCTGTCGCTGATGAAGAAGTCCGGCCAGACGGCCGAGAAGTTCGCCTTCACCGCCGTGAAGGTCAACAACCGTCCGGTCGCGACCCGGCTCATGGTCGAGAATCCGAGCAAGGACTACGTCGACGCGGAGCTCGGCACCACGGGCGTGGCGTACAAGGCCCGGGCGGGCAGCAGCTTCGACTACGTGGGAGACGACCCCACCGACTACGAGGAGTCCTTCAAGCAGCTCAACCTCAAAGGCAGCCAGGACCTCTCGCCGGTGATGAAGCTCCTCAGGTGGGTCAACCAGGCGTCGGACGCGGAGTTCGCCGCGGACCTCGACAAGTACGTCGACGTGGAGTCCTTCTCGGAGTACGTGGCGACGCAGAACCTGCTCCTGAACTTCGACGACATGGCCGGGCCGGGCAAGAACTACGTGCTCTGGTACGACCTCGGCACCAAGAAGTTCTCCGTCCTCGGCTGGGACTTCAACCTGACCTTCAGCGGCACCGCCAGCACCGGGCCCGACGACAGTACGAGCATGGGCGGAGGCGGCGGAGGCGGTGGTGCCGGTGGCGGGATGCCGGGTGCCACCGCGCAGGAAGGAGCGGCGGACACGCCGTCCGGTACACCGTCCGGGATGCCGCAGGCTCCGGGGAACGGTCAGCAGGACGGCCGGCAGGACGGAGACACGGCGGAGGCCGGCGGTCCGGGCGGCGGCGGAGGCGGCGGCATGGGCGGCAACCTGCTCAAGGAGCGGTTCCTGGCGGCGGACGCCTTCGACGACGCGTATCACGCGGCGTACAAGAAGCTCTACCAGGAGTTCTACGCCTCGGGGTACGCGCTCGACGCCCTCGACTCGCTCGCCGCGCAGGCGAAGCGGGCGGGCGCCGACACCTCCGGAGTCTCCGCCACCGCGAAGTCCCTGAGCGGCACGGTCACCTCACGGACCGAGAGTCTCGCGAAGAACGAGGTGATCACCGGCTGACGGCAGCCCCGTGGCCTCGACGGCCACGCATGCGAGCGGCGCGCCCGGCCTTGGAAGGCCGGGCGCGCCGCCTGTTGCGCGCCGGTGTGCCGAGTCAGGTGTTCATCGGCTCACCGGGTCCGGGTCGGTCAGTGGCGGTTGTCGCCGTGGTGGCCGCCGCCGTGGTGCCCGCCGCCGTGGTGCCCGCCGCCGTGGTGACGGTTGCGGCCCCAGGACTCGTCGTCGACGAAGCGGCCGTGGTCGTTGCGCAGGGTGACGGTGTCGGAGCGGTTGTCCCACACCTCCCTGTTACGGTCCTGGAAGAGGTCCCGACGGCTGTCGCGGCCCTCGCCGGTGTGGACGCGGACCGTGGAGCGGCCCTCCAGGCGGTAGTGGTGGAAGGTGTAGGTGCGGCCGTCCTCGTTCTTGAGGGTCCAGCCGTCGAGGTTGATCGTGTGGCGCGTGGTGTTGGTGAGTTCCACCCACTCCCTGTTCAGCGAGCTCCGGGAGCGGTCGTCACGTCCCGGGGCGTCGTACTGGACGGCGCTGATCCGCACCTCCGGGCGGTTGGGACGAGCGTGGTCGGACGCGGACGCCGGCAGTGCCATCGCGCCGACCAGGGCGCCGGCCGTGAGGGCGGCGGCGGTCAGACGACGAGCGGTGACAGAAGCGGAAGTGGACAAAGAGTTCCCCTGGGATGTGCGGGCACCTCCCACAGCGGCCTTCGTGGACGCCGTGGGGGTTGGTGCGATGTGCGGGTGCGGTCGGCTGGCCGCAGACACACTCTGTCCACGGAGTGCGGAAGATGAGTAGGAAACGTGGCGTGTGTTACCTGTTGTCCATATCTCTGTGACTCTCGCCTGCAACGTCCATTTAAGTGACCATGCTCCGAAGTTGACGTCCCGACAGCCGACGACCCCTTGCGGGAGTTGGCCGGTGCCGCCCGGACGCCACGTCACGCCACCCCACCGGGAGACGGCCCGTCACCCGAAAGTGAGTAACGGCCGCCCCCTCCGCCGTCACCCTCGCGTCGGCGGACGCCCGTCGCTCAGTGGGCGCGGATGGCCTCGGCCGGTGCGGTGCGCAGTGCCTGGCGGGTGGGGAGTTCGATGGTGAGGAAGGCCGTGACGGTGACCGTGAGCGCGAGGCCGGGCAGGAGCCAGACGGGGCCCGCGGGCCAGGGGCGGCCGAGGAATCCCTGGCCCAGCAGGGCGAGGGGGAGCGCGGAGAGCAGCAGTGCGGTGACGAGCGCGGTGGCGGCGGTCACCGCGGCCTCGCGGCGCATCATCGACCGGATCTGACGGGGTGTGGTGCCGTTCAGCCGGAGCGCGCCCAGCTCGACCCGGCGCTGGGCGGTGGCCGCGACGAGCTTGTTGGCGATGCTGAGCAGCAGGTAGACGAGCAGGACCACGATGGTGGCCAGGTTGATCCACACCTCGGGCGGGGCGTCCTTCAAGCCGCCGGCGGAGGGCAGGCTCGCGGGCTGGAGTGCCAGGCCGGGGCGGGACGCCGCGAGCGCCGTGAGGCTCTGCCGGGCCGTCGCCGTGCCGTCCGTACGGATCAGGAGGGACTGGTCCAGCGTCGTCGTGGTGTGTCCGGCGGCCAGGTCGTGGGAGAGCACCACCTCGCCGAAGCCGAGGCCACGGTCGTACACGGCGACGACCTCGGCGACGACCCGCGCGCCGTCGCCGAGGACCAGGCTCACCCGGCGGCCCACCGTCGCGGAGCGGGTGCGGGCGGCGTCGCCGCTGACGGCGACGGTGGCACCGCGTAGGCGGTCAAGGCTGCCGTCGCGTACGTCGAGGTCGAGGACCTCGGAGGCGTCCGGGGTGAGGATCGTCGCGGGACCCGACTCGCTCACCGTGTCGCCGAACTGCCGGTACTGCCACACCACGGTGGTCGTGCCGACCGGGGCCGCGGCCCGTACACCGGGCGTGTTCCGTACGGCGGCGAGTGTGTCGGTGGGCAGTCCGCCCAGGCCGGGGGCGGTCAGGCGCTGCTGGGCGAGGGTGCCGGTGCGGGTGTCGTCGGCGGTGGCGGCCAGCACGGTGGTCTGGGTGAGGGTGTACGTCAGCACGAAGACGACCGCCATGGCCAGGGTGCTGACGATCCCCGCGTTGCGCAGGGCGTAGGAGCGGAGGTTGGCCATCGCCAGCCAGGTGGGGGCGGAGGCGCCCGACCCTGTCGCACGGGCCGCGGCGCCGCCGACGCCCCGGACGAGCGCCGGGCCGGCCAGCGCCAGGCCGATCGCCCCGAGGATGCCCGCGATGGACGTGGCCGTCGCGCCGATGACGGTGCGGGAGAAGAGCGGCAGCGCCGACAGAGCGGTCGCGGCGACGATGACGAGCACGCCGACGCGCGTCCGGGTCCGCGACGGCTCGCGCGGCTCGCTGCGCGATTCCGCGACCGCTTCGGTGGCCGGCATCCGCGAGGTGCGCCAGGCCGAGCAGCGGGCCGACACCTGGACGGCCAGGACCAGCAGGAGGATCGCCGCGAGGGCGGGCAACGGGCTGTACGTCAGGGGGAGTTCGGACGGTACGACGCCGCGGTCCGCGAGCAGTCGCCGGAACTGCCCGGCCAGCAGATAGCCGAGCCCCACGCCGGGCCCCAGGGCCACGGCCGCGACGACGGTGGACTGGGCGGCGGCCAGGCGGCGGATCTGCCTCGGGGTCGCGCCGACGGCCCGCATCAGCGCCAGGTCGCGGCGCTGTCCGGCGATCGACACGGCCAGCGCGCTCGCCATCACGAACCCGGTGATCAGCAGGACGATCCCGGAGAGCGAACCGGCGAGGAGGACCAGCAGCGAGCGGGACGCACCGGCGCCGGGTGCGGCCGTGTCGCCCCGGTCGGCTCCGGTGACGGTCAGCAGACCGGTGCCCTTCAGCCTCGTCCGGACCTCGGCGGCGACGCGCTGCCCGGCGCCGGGCTCGGTGCGCAGGCCCACCAGGTCGACGCGGTCCGCGCGACCGGCCAGGTGTGCGGCGGTCGGGTCGGCGAAGAAGATCCCCGCACCGGGCGCGTCGACGACCGCCGAGACGCGGTAGCCGGCGGCGGGCCGGCCGTCGACGACGACCCGCACACTGTCGCCCGCCTCGATCCCCGCCGCGGCAGCGGTGGCGCTGTCCACGGCGACCTCGCCGGAACCGGTCGGCGCGCCGCCGTCGAGCTGCGCGCCGGCCGACGGCTTCACCAGCTTCGTCGAGGACCAGCCGTGCCCCGCCACCTGGGGGTCTCCGGCCGGTACGACCCGGCCGCGGGCGTCGAGGAGAGCCGCCGGGAAGCTGATGTCGCCGACCGCCGCGGTGACACCGGGCAGCCCGGCCAGCTCGCCGACCAGGCGGGACGGGACCCTGCGCCGCTCCGGGAGCGCGAGCGGAGGCTCACCGGCCGGATGGAACTCCTGGTCGGCCGCGACCACGACGTCCGCGCCGGCGAGCCGGCCGGCGGGCAGATGGGAGCGGAGGCCGGACTCGGCCAGTACGCCGGTGGCGGTGATCAGTGCCGCGCCGCCGAGGACCGCGCAGGCCACCGCGATCAGCGCGGCGATCCGGTGTCCGACCATGTGTATCGCGAGACGGAACATGACTCAGACCTCTCCCAACGCGACCAGACGGCTTGCCAGTTCGGGGGCGGTAGGCGCGTCGAGGGCCTCGACCACCCGGCCGTCGGCCATCACCAGGACGTGGTGTGCGCGGGCCGCGGCGGCCGGATCGTGGGTGACCATCACCACCGTCTGGCGCAGATCGGCGACCAGGTCGCGCAGCAGGTCGAGGACCTCGTGGGCACTGCGCAGATCGAGCGCGCCGGTCGGTTCGTCGGCGAACACGACGGCCGGTCTGGCCACCAACGCCCGTACCACGGCGGCGCGTTGCTGCTGGCCGCCGGAGAGTTCGGCGGGGCGGTTGGCCAGCCGGTCGGCCAGTCCGACCCGTTCCACCAGCGTCCGCAGCCAGTCGCGGTCCGGGGTGCGTCCCGCCAGCCGCAGCGGCAGCGTGATGTTGTCCTCGATGCTGAGCGAGGGGATCAGGTTGTACGCCTGGAACACGAAGCCGACGCGTTCCCGGCGCAGTTCGGTGCGCCGGGTCTCGTTCAGCCCGGCGATCTCGTGGCCGTCGATGCGGACGCTGCCCGACGTCGGGGAGTCCAGCCCGGCGGCACAGTGCATCAGCGTGCTCTTGCCGGAACCCGACGGCCCCATCACGGCGAGGAAGGTGCCGCGTTCCACGGTCAACGACACGTCGTCGAGGGCCCGTACGCCGCCCGGGTACGCCTTGCTGACGCCGGTCAGGGCGATGGCGGCGTTCATCGACGGCCCCGCACGTTGCGCACGACGAGGGTGCCCGCGCACAGGACGGTGACGGCGCCGCAGACCAGGTGAACCCAGGTGTCGGCACCACCGAAGGAGGCAGCCATGTTGGTGACCGCGCTGGTCACCACCACGGCCCAGAGCAGCGTGCGGGCGATCTCCCCACGGGTCAGCCGCTCCGGATCGGTGGTCGTCGTCTTCGTCATGGGGCCATCTCCCGGGGTCTGTGCCTGTCGGTCCGTGCCGTTCGTGCTGTCGTCACCGACGCTATGGATCGGCACCCCTTGCGGCCGATCCCGCAGCCCGCCCGGTTCGAGGTACAGCAGGCTGTACTCCTCCCGTCCCTCGCATCACGCGCATGACGCGCATGACGGCGAACCGGCTTGCGGCATAAGGTCGTTCGGGAAGCGGGAAGCGGGAAGCGCGAGCAGGAGGGGAGGCGGAATGGCGATCCAGCGGGACGCGGCCGTCGACTCGGCGGCCGACTCGACGGCCGACTCGACGGCCGGTGACCGGTCGGAGGGCCTCAAGGACGAGAGTCTCAAGGACATCGTCGTACGGACCCTCGGTGCCGCGGGCGCCGCGATCACCCGGCTCGTCTCCGGGCTCACCACGGCTCTGCTCGCCCTGCTCGTCCTGCTGTGGCTGGCCGTCACCGCCGTGACGAGCGTGGTCGGGGTGGGACTGCTCATGGTGCCCGCGCTGCTGCGCGCCCTGCATGCCGTGGCGGGCCGGGAACGCGACCGGCTCGGCCGCTGGGGCCCCGAGGTCGTCGCCCCGCAGCCCCCGCCCACGCGGCTGCGGCTCGCCCTCGTCGACGCCACCACCCGCCGCGAGCTGCGCTGGCTGGTCCGGCACGCCACGCTGGGGTTCCTGCTCGGGCTGCTCGGCGTCTACCTGCCGCTCGCCGCCGTGCGCGACGCCGCCTTCCCGCTGTACTGGGCGTTCCTGCCCAAGGGCGCGACCGCCACCTCCCTGGCGGTCGGCAGCGCGCACTCCTGGCCGGCCGCCCTCGCCGTGGCACTGCTGGGCGTGGGCTGGATCGCCATCATCCTGGGGCTGACCCCCGGGATGGCCCGGCTCCAGGCCCGGCCGGGACGCGAACTCCTCGCGGCCGGTCCGGAAACGGATCTGTCGCTCCGGGTCGCCGAACTCACCGCCACCCGCGCCGCCGCCCTCGACGCCCACGCCACCGAACTGCGCCGTATCGAGCGCTCTTTGCACGACGGCGCCCAGAACCGGCTGGTCTCCGTCACCGTGCTGGTCGGGGCGGCCCGGCGCATGGTGGCCCGTGACCCGGCCGGCGCCGACGAGCTCCTGGAACGCGCCCAGTCCGCGGCCGAACAGGCGCTGGCCGAGCTGCGTACGGTCGCGCGCGGCATCCTGCCGCCGGTGCTGGCCGACCGGGGGCTCGCGGGCGCGCTCTCCGGTCTCGCCGCGGACTGCGCGGTGCCCTGCCGGATCGACGTGGACGTGCCCGAACGCTGTGCCGCCTCCGTCGAGGCCACCGCCTACTTCGTCCTCGCCGAGGCCCTGACCAACATCGCCAAGCACAGCGGCGCCGGACACGCCACCGTCACGGCCCACGGCCGGGGCGGCCGCCTCCTGCTCCGCGTCGAGGACGACGGCCGGGGCGGCGCCGAAGCGGACGGCGGGACCGGACTCACCGGCATCCGCCGCCGGGTCGCGGCGCACGACGGAAGTCTCTCCCTGGCCAGCCCGCCCGGCGGCCCGACCGTCCTGAAAGTGGACCTGCCCTGTGGAGCATGAGATGCGGATCGTGATCGCCGAGGACGACCCGTTGCTGCGCGAGGGGCTCGCCCTGCTGCTGCGTGCCGAGTCCCTCGACGTGGTGGCCACCGCCGGCACCGCCGACGAGGCGCTGGACGCCATCGACGCGCACGAGCCGGACGTCGCCATCCTCGACGTCCGGATGCCGCCGACCCACACCGACGAGGGGATCGTCGCGGCGGTCGAGGCCAGGCGCAGGCGGCCCGGTCTGGCCGTGCTCGTGCTGTCCGCGTACGTCGAGCAGAGCTTCGCCACCGAGCTGCTCAGCGGCGGTGTGCAGGGGCTCGGCTATCTGCTCAAGGAGCGGGTCGGCCGGGTGGAGGAGTTCCTGGACGCGCTGCGCCGGGTCGCGGCGGGCGGCACCGCCATCGACCCCGAGGTCGTCGCCCAGCTGTTCACCCGCTCGCGCCAGGACACCCGGCTGGAGCGGCTCAGCCCCCGTGAGCGGGACGTACTCGCACTGATGGCCGAGGGGCTGGGCAACTCGGCCGTCGCCGAACGGCTCGTCGTCACCGACGGCGCCGTCCACAAGCACATCCGTAGCATCTTCGCCAAGCTCGACCTGTCGCCGACGGACCAGGTGGACCGGCGGGTCGCGGCCGTCCTGCGGTATCTGGAGGCGGTCGGCGCGGGAGGTCAGCCGGCCGGCGCGCCGCGGGGGCGGATCAGCCCGCTCTCGTAGGCCAGGATGGTCGCCTGCACCCGGTCCCGTAGCCCCAGCTTGCCGAGCAGGGCGTTGACATGGGTCTTGACCGTTCCGGTGGTGACGCCCAGGGCGGCCGCGATCTCCGCGTTGGCCAGGCCCGAGGCGATGTGCAGCAGCACTTCCCGTTCGCGTGGGGTGAGCCCGCCGAGGGCGCCGGTGACGGCGGGCGGCGGGGGCGCGCCCTGGGCGAAGGCGTCGATCAGGCGGCGGGTGACGGCCGGGGCGAGGATCCCGTCGCCGGACGCGACGACCCGGAGCGCGGTCAGGAGTTCCTCGGGCTGGGCGTCCTTGAGCAGGAAGCCCGAGGCGCCGGCGCGCAGCGCCTCGTACACATGGGCGTCGAGGTCGAAGGTGGTGAGCACCAGGACGCGGGGTCCCGACTCCGGCGCGGTGATGAGTCGGGTGGCGGTCAGGCCGTCCATGCCGGGCATCCGGATGTCCATCAGGACCAGGTCGGGTGCCTCGCGGCCGGCGAGCTCCACGGCGCTCGCGCCGTCCCCGGCCTCGCCGACCACGGTCAGGTCGGGTTCGGCGTCGACGATGGCGGCGAACCCGGCGCGGACCACTGCCTGGTCGTCGACGACCATCACACGTGTGGCCACGGGGACACCTCCTGGGTCGGGGCCGGACCTGGTCCGGCCGGAAGCGGCAGCAACGCCCTTACCGTACCGGCCTGTTCGAACACGACAGAACCTTCCCCGGGCGGCTGCCCGGACCCGCGAGGCGCACGGCGGCGAGCGCCGCGCGGGCCTCGGTGGCCACCTCGTCCGGACGTCCCCGCTGCCCGGGGCCGGCTGTCCGTCCGTCGCCCCCCGGGCCGGTCAGGGTGCCAGGTCGGTCTCTACCCTGCGGTAGAGACCGCGTTCCTCCGTTGCGCCGACGATTCGCCGTCCGGCCGACGGAATGCTGAAGGCCATGGACATCACCTCGCTCACCGTCGTGCTCAGCGTGGTCGTGATCGTCGCGGCCTCGGTCCTCACCGCCTCCAACGAACCCCCGCTGTGGGTCTACCTGCTGACCGGCGCGGGCTCCCTGCCCCTGAGCCACGCCCTGCTCGGCACGCGCCACCTCAGCTCCACCGTCGGGGACAGCGGCGTCGCCCCGTGGGTCGTGCGACTCGCCGTCATCGGCACCCTCACGGCCGCGTTGAGCTTCTTCGTCGGCGGGGACGGCCGCGGGCGCGCCGTGGAGGGCCGGACCGGCCCTAGAGGTAGTCCTCGAGGCGGGCGACCGTGAAACCCTGTTCCTGGATGTGCCGCAGCAGGTTCGCCGTCATCTCGGTCATGGTGGTGCCCTTGAGCTCGGACGGCCCGCGGAAGTGGGCGAGAACGATGTCGCCCGGGTGGAGCTTCTTGTCGCCGCGCTGGTACTGCATGTTGGTGATCTGCATGGACTCGCGCCACAGGACGATCGCCTCGACACCGCAGGACGCGGCGGCGGCCCGGGTGTCCTCGTTCCAGTTGCCGTAGGGCGGACGGAACAGCCGCGGCATGATGCCGTATCGATCCTTCAGCTTGGTCTGCTGGCCGCAGATCTCCTGTTTCTGCGCGGCCGCGCCCAGGGTGCGGAGGTTCGGATGGGTCAGCGTGTGGTTCTGGACGCCGTCGCCGAGGGCCTGGAGCTTGCCGAAGTAGCCGTAGTCGGCGCTGATGGCGGAGTCCGTCAGGAACATCGTGAAGGGGATCTTCAGCTCCCGCATCATCGTCACGAACTCCGGGTCCTTCTCCGCCCCGTCGTCGAAGGTGAGAAAGACGATCTTCTCCTGGGTGGGTATCTCGCTGATCACCGGCACCTGACCGCCGGCGGCCGGCAGCCCGACCGGCTTGGCGTCGGGCGGAGCGGGCGGTGCGGCCAGCGGCTCGATGTCCCACTTGGCGTACGCGGCCTCGACACCCGCCCGCGCACCCGCCTCGCCGCGGGGCGACGGGGTGGCCGGTACGGAGCGGGACGGTGCGGCGGGACGGCGGGGCTCCGTCGGGGGCTCGGCCGCGCAGCCCGTCGCGACGCTCGTCGCGAGAAGGACGCAGGCCAGCGCCGCCCCTCTGATCCGCCTGTCCATCGTGTGCACCCCACGTCATCCGTACGCCTCGACCCGTCCACTGCTTGATGTCGAACGGACGTCCGAGGTTCCGCTCCGGAGCGGACCGGGTGCCACGTCTCCTCGATACGGGCGGGCGCGGGATGATGGCCGGTATGCGTATCCGCATCGACGCCGTCGACCTGCCCGGCCTCACCCGACCGGCCTCCGCCGACGGCAAGGTCCCCGCCTACGGCAACCTGCACGTCGCCGTGCAGCGTCGCGACCGTCCGGCCGAACTGCTCGAGCCGCAGCCCGGCGACGCGCCGTCCGCGACCTGGACCCTGGAATGCACCACCAGTGCCTCGCCGACCGGCACCGAGGTCAGAGGGCCCTATGTCCAGGACCGTCTGGGCCGGCGGTTCGTCTACCTGTCGTGGGGCACGGTCGACGAGTCGGGCGTCTTCACGATGTTCCGCCGCGCCAAACTCATGCTCGACGCCGTCCCCGCCGACGTGCTCGACGCCGCCGCCCAGAACGGACTGCTGGTCGGACGGCTCGGCCTGACCGACGCGCAGGGCGGCCCCCTCTGCGCGCGCGTCGAGCCCCCGCACATCACCTGGACCGCCGAACGCGCCGACTAGAGCGGCATGGCTACGCTTGGCATTAAGCGCCTATTACGGGGCAATGGCGGACAAATGTCCTAAGGAACCGACGATGGGTCTCGGTGCCGGCCTTCGGGCCGTGAAGCGTAGGTCCCTCACCCGCGCGTCCGTGGCGGTCGCGGTCGCCGCCGGGCTCGCCCTGTCCGGGGCCTGCGACGGAAGCGACGGAAACAGCGACGGAGACGGCGACGACAGTCTCGCCGTCGGGGTGCTGCTCCCGGGGGGCGGGGCCTCGCGTTTCGGGCAGTTCGACAAGCCCCTGCTCGTGCAGCAGCTGAAGCGACTCTGCCCGGACTGTCCGGCGCCGACCGTCGCCGCCACGTCCGACCCGGCCGTCCAGCGGCAGCAGATCGAGTCCATGATCACCCGACAGGTCGACGTCCTGATCCTCGCCGCCGTCGACCCCCAGCTGCTGCGCCCGTCGGTCGAGGCCGCACACCGGGCCGACATCCCGGTCGTCGCCTACGACCGGCTCGCCCAGGGCCCCATCTCCGGTTACGTCACCTTCGACGGCGCGACGGTCGGCAGACTCCAGGGCGAGGCGCTCCTGAAGGCCATGGGCGCCGAGGCGCGCGGCGAACAGATCGTCATGATGAACGGCGCCACGACCGACCCCAACGCCGGCTGGTTCAAGCGGGGCGCGCTCTCCGTCCTCGAGGGCAAGGTCGAGATCGGCAAGTCGTACGACACCGTCGGCTGGCGCCCGGAGAACGCCTTCGTGAACATGACCAACGCCATCGCCGCCCTGGGCGCGGGCGCCATCGACGGCGTCCTGGCCGCCAACGACAGCCTCGCCGGCGCCGTGGTCGCGGCCCTCAACGCCGCCGAGGTCACGCCGCTGCCGCCGATCACCGGCCAGGACGCCGACCTCGCGGGCGTGCGGCGCATCGTCCGGGGCGACCAGTACATGACCGTCTACAAGCCGTTCGCGCCCGCGGCCGGCGCCGCCGCGAAGATGGCCGTCGCCCTGGGGCGCGGCGAGACGGTGGACTCGCTCGCCTCGGGCACCGTCGACAACGCCACCACCGAGAACATTCCGGCGGTCCTGCTCCCGTCGGTCCCGGTGACCGTCGGCAACATCAAGGACACTGTGGTCAAGGACGGTATGTACACCATCGACCAGATCTGTACCCCCGAGCTCAGGTCCGCCTGTGCCAAGGCCGGACTCACTTGACGCGTCTTCCCCGAAGGCGGAAGGAGGTGGCCCCGTGGCGGCTCAGCCCCTGCTGGCGTTGCGCGGTGTCTCCAAGCGGTTCGCCGCCGTCCAGGCGCTGGCGGACGTCGAGCTGGAGATCAGGGCCGGGGAGGTGGTCGCCCTGATGGGCGACAACGCCGCCGGTAAATCCACCCTGGTCAAGGTGATCTCGGGGGTCGGTCCCGCGGACAAGGGCCTCATCGAGTGGCAGGGCAGTGCCGTCCAGATCAGGCGTCCACAGGACGCCCAGGTGTTGGGGATCGCGACCGTCTACCAGGACCTCGCGATGTGCGGCAATCTCGATGTCGTCGCCAACCTCTTCCTCGGCCGGGAGATCCACCGGCTCGGCATCCTCGACGAGGTGGAGATGGAGCGCCGCACCCGCGAGCTGCTCAAGACCCTGTCCATCCGCATCCCCGACGTGCGCGTGCCGCTCGCCACGCTGTCCGGCGGTCAGCGGCAGGTCGTCGCGATCACCCGCTCGTTCCTCGGCGAGCCCCGGCTCGTCCTGCTCGACGAGCCCACCGCCTCCCTGGGCATCGAGCAGACCAGCCAGCTCCTCGACCTCATCGAGGAGTTGCGCGACCAGGGCCTCGGGGTGCTCCTGATCAGCCACAACATGGGGGACATCAAGGCCGTCGCCGACCGGGTCGCCGTCCTGCGCCTCGGCCGCAACAACGGCTTCTTCGACGTGACCACCACCTCCCAGGAACAGATCATCTCCTCCATCACCGGCGCGTCGGACAACGCCGTGGCGCACCGCACGACCCGCCCGGAGGAAGCATGGCCCTGAGGGGGAGGAGGAACCGGACCCACGCCACCGATGCCACGCCCACCGCCGATGCAGCGTCCGCCGCCGACCGGGAGGACGACGGCCACCGGGCCCACGCCGGACGTCTCGGGGCGTACGCCGGACGTCTCGGCGTGCCTGCCGGGCTTCTCGGTGCCCCCACCGACGCGATGCGCCGCAGGCTGCGTGAAGGCGGGCTCGGCCCCGTCCCGGTCCTGCTCGCTCTCGCCGTGACCTGGATCGTCTTCCAGGGCCTCAACGACAACTTCCTCTCGCCGCGCAACCTGTCCGTCCTCAGCGTGGACATCGTCGGGACCGGCATGGTCGCCGTCGGCATCGTCTTCGTCCTGCTGATCGGCGAGATCGACCTGGCGGTGGGCTCGCTCGCCGGCCTGGCGGGGGCCGTGTTCGCGTCGCTGAACGTGAACCTCGGGATGCCGGAGTGGCTCGCCGTGCTCATCGCGGTGCTGTGCGGCGCGGCCGCCGGGGCCGTCCACGGGTTCTCCTTCGCCAGGATCGGCGTACCCGCGTTCGTCGTGACCCTCGCCGGTCTGCTGGTCTGGAACGGCGTGACGCTCTACCTGCTGGGTCCCGACAGTTCCATCAACTTCAGCGAGGACGGCTTGGTCGCCACGCTGACCAGCCGCTACTTCGACTCCGCCGTCGCCGCCTACGGTCTGGCGGCGCTCTGCACGGCCGCCTTCCTGCTCGTCTCCCTCCATGAACACAGGCGCCGCACCGCCGCCGGGATGCCGTGCCGGCCGGTGGGCGGGATCTGGGCGCGTACGGCACTGCTCGCGCTGGTCGCGTTCTCCGTCGTCTACGTGCTGGGCCGGTTCGAGGGGCTGCCACTGGCGCTGCTGATCTTCCTGGCGGTCGTCGTCGCCTCGGACCTCGTGCTGCGCCGCACGCCCTACGGCCGCCAGGTCCTCGCGCTGGGCGGCGGGGCGGAGGCGGCCCGGCGGTCCGGCGTCGACGTGGCGCGCGTGCGGATCTCGGTGTTCATGGTGTCGGGGACCCTGGCCGCGGTCGGCGGCCTGTTCATCGCGTCGCGGCTCACCTCGGCGAGCCAGATCTCCGGCTCCGGCGTGCTGCTGATCAACGCCATCGCCGCGGCCGTCATCGGCGGCACCAGCCTGTTCGGCGGACGCGGCTCGACCTGGTCCGCGCTGCTGGGGGTGCTCATCATCCAGTCGATCGGCTCGGGCATGGCGCTGCTGGGGGTCGAGCCCCCGATCCAGTTCATGATCACGGGCGGGGTGCTGTTCACCGCGGTGGTCTTCGACTCGCTGACGCGACGCGCCAGAGGGGCGTAGGCGAGGCAGGCGTCGCACCGGCGCGAGAGCCTGGAAAGATCGGTGCAGTTTCGAAACATTCGAAGAATTCACCCGAGGTCTCTTGATCTTGACTTTACCGATCTTGCGTCGGCGAATTGATGAATTCACGTCGATACAGCTACTGAACAGCAAAGACTTCCCCACGCACGCCTTCCAGGCACTTCGAATGTTTCGAAACGGGAACCGAAAGTATTGACAGTTGTCGTGCCCCGGCCAACACTGGCGCCGTCATCGGCCGTATGAGGACGAGGAGGAAGCACGCACATGAAAACCGCACCCGCACAGCGGATCAGGCTGCTCATCAGCGGTGTCTGCACCATGCTGCTGGTCGCCGTGGCCGCGCTCACCCTGCCCGGCACCGCGCACGCCGACACGGTCGTCACCACGAACCAGACCGGCACCAACAACGGGTACTACTACTCGTTCTGGACCGACTCGCAGGGCACGGTCTCCATGAACCTGGGCTCCGGCGGCAACTACGGCACCTCCTGGAGCAACACCGGGAACTTCGTCGCCGGCAAGGGCTGGAGCAACGGTGGACGCCGGAGTGTCACCTACTCGGGCACCTTCAACCCGTCCGGCAACGCCTACCTGGCCCTCTACGGGTGGACCTCGAACCCGCTCGTGGAGTACTACATCGTCGACAACTGGGGCACCTACCGGCCCACGGGCACACACATGGGCACCGTCACCAGCGACGGCGGTACGTACGACATCTACAAGACGACGCGGTACAACGCCCCGTCCGTCGAGGGCACCAAGACCTTCGACCAGTACTGGAGCGTCCGGCAGTCGAAGCGGACGGGCGGCACCATCACCACCGGCAACCACTTCGACGCCTGGGCCCGCGCCGGAATGACCCTCGGCAGCTTCAGCTACTACATGATCCTCGCCACCGAGGGATACCAGAGCAGCGGCAACTCCAACATCACGGTGGACGGCACCGGTTCGGGCGGCGGTGGCGGCAGCAGCGGCTGTGCCGCGACCCTGTCCGCGGGCCAGCAGTGGAGCGACCGGTACAACCTCAACGTCGCGGTCACCGGCTCCAGCAACTGGACCGTCACGATGAACGTGCCCTCCCCGGCGAAGGTCCTCTCCACCTGGAACATCAGCGCCGCCTACCCGAGCGCCCAGGTGCTGACCGCCAAACCCAACGGCAGCGGCAACAACTTCGGCGTCACCATCCAGCCCAACGGCAACTGGACCTGGCCGACGGTCTCCTGCACCGCGAGCTGACCCCCACACCCCGCCCCAGGCTGGAGGACCACCCCGTATGAGCACCAGACCACAACTCTCCTTACGCGCCCTGGTCACGAGGCTGGCCGTCGTCGTGACGGCCGCCGCGAGCACCCTCACCGTCCACGCCGTCCAAGCCGCCCCGGCGCAGGCCGCCGCGTGCAGCGGGTACGTCGGGCTCACCTTCGACGACGGCCCGGGCGGCACCACGACGGCCCTGCTCAACGCCCTCACGCAGAACGGGCTACGGGCCACGATGTTCAACCAGGGCCAGTACGCCGCCGCCAATCCGTCCCTGGTCCGGGCCCAGGTGAACGCCGGCATGTGGGTCGGCAACCACAGCTACACGCACCCGCATCTGACCCAGCTCGGCCAGGCGCAGATCGACTCGGAGATCTCCCGGACCCAAGCGGCCGTCGCCGGAGCGGGCGGCGGCACTCCGGTGCTGTTCCGCCCGCCGTACGGCGAGACCAACGCGACCGTGAAGGCGGTCGAGGCCAAGTACGGTCTGACCGAGATCATCTGGGACGTCGACTCGCAGGACTGGAACAACGCGAGCACCGACGCGATCGTGCAGGCCGCCGGCCGGCTCACCAACGGCCAGGTCATCCTCATGCACGACTGGCCCGCCAACACCCTCGCCGCGATCCCGCGCATCGCGCAGGGCCTGGCCGCCCGCGGCCTGTGCGCCGGCAAGATCTCCCCGCAGACCGGACGGGCCGTGGCCCCCGACGACAGCGGTGGCGGTGGCGGCACCGGCGGCTGCACCGCGACCCTGTCCGCGGGCCAGCAGTGGAGCGACCGGTACAACCTCAACGTCGCGGTCACCGGCTCCAGCAACTGGACGGTGACGATGAACGTCCCCTCCCCCGAGAAGATCATCGCCACCTGGAACATCAGCGCCACCTACCCCAGCGCACAGGTACTCACCGCCAAGCCCAACGGCGGCGGCAACAACTGGGGTGTCACCATCCAGACCAACGGCTCCTGGACCTGGCCGACGGTCACCTGCACCGCGACCTGACCCCGGCATTCCCGCACACCGCAACCGTGGCGCGGCGACCCCTTGTCGCCGCGCCACACCACGGCCCCGGCGGTACCGGTGAGGCATTATCTGTTGTCGCAAAGTGAGAAATGGACGGGACACGCGATGAGTATTTCTCGGCCGACAGACGGAGCGTAATTATCGGTCACGCAACGTCGATCGCGGCATGCTACTGTCTTTAGCAGTTGCAGTTGTGGTCTCCAGAAGGTTTTTTCCGACGGGGTGATCATCACGGCGACCGGGATCCACACAGGGTGGATTCCGACACCGTTCCCGAAGGAGATTCAAAATGGCTGCTGGCACCGTGAAGTGGTTCAACGCTGAAAAGGGCTTCGGCTTCATCGAGCAGGACGGCGGCGGTCCCGACGTCTTCGCCCACTACTCGAACATCGCCGCCCAGGGCTTCCGCGAGCTCCAGGAGGGCCAGAAGGTGACGTTCGACATCGCCCAGGGCCAGAAGGGCCCGACGGCCGAGAACATCGTTCCCGCCTGACCCACGCAGACGCGGACACAATAATTTCGCAGCTGGGGCCCGCACCTTGGGGTGCGGGCCCCAGCTCGCTGCTTTCACGCGGATAAAACCCGCGGCGCATTTTTCGCCGTCGACCCGATTCGACGCCATCACCTTTGGCCCGTTCTCGCGATTCTCAGCGCCGCACCAGTGCCGCGGGAATTCCTTGATACGCGCCGACGCATCAAGGAAGGTCCCCATGAACTACGCACGCACGCATACCCGCAGGAACGATCGCTTCGCCGATCACCGCTCCCGGCCCGACCGCTCCGGCGCTCCCCGCCGAGGCAACGACGGCGGACGCCGACGGATCTCGCCCCAGGGCGAGTTCGCGCCGCCGAAGACGATCACTCCGGCGCTGCCCGCCGTCGAGTCGTTCGCCGAGCTGGCCATGCCGGAGGGGCTGCTGGCCGCGCTGGGTCACGAGGGCGTGGCCATACCGTTCCCGATCCAGGCGGCGACCCTGCCGAACTCACTCGCGGGCCGTGACGTACTCGGCCGCGGCCGCACCGGCTCGGGCAAGACCCTCGCCTTCGGACTCGCGGTGCTGGCCCGTACGGCGGGCCGGCGCGCCGAACCGCGACAGCCGCTCGCGCTGGTCCTCGTGCCCACCCGCGAACTCGCCCAGCAGGTCACCGACGCGCTCTCCCCGTACGCCCGCTCCGTGGGGCTGCGACTGGCCACCGTCGTCGGCGGGATGTCGATCGGCAGGCAGGCCGGCGCGCTGCGGAACGGCGCGGAGGTCGTCGTGGCCACGCCGGGCCGACTCAAGGACCTGATCGACCGGGGCGCCTGCCGACTGGACGCCGTCGACATCACCGTCCTCGACGAAGCCGACCAGATGGCCGACATGGGCTTCATGCCCCAGGTCACCGCGCTGCTCGACCAGGTGCGGGCCGACGGCCAGCGGATGCTCTTCTCGGCCACCCTCGACCGCAACGTGGACCTGCTGGTCCGCCGCTACCTGGTCGACCCGGTGGTCCACTCCGTCGACCCGGTCGCGGGCGCCGTCACCACGATGGAGCACCACGTGCTCCACGTGCACGGCACGGACAAGCAGCAGGCGACCACCGAGATCGCGGCACGCGACGGCCGGGTGATCATGTTCCTGGACACCAAGCACGCGGTGGACCAGCTGACCAAGCACCTGCTGCACAACGGCGTCCGCGCCGCGGCCCTGCACGGTGGCCGGTCCCAGCCGCAGCGGACCCGGACGCTGGCCCAGTTCAAGGACGGCCACGTCACGGTGCTGGTGGCGACCAACGTCGCGGCCCGCGGCATCCACGTCGACAACCTCGACCTGGTCGTCAACGTGGATCCGCCGAGCGACCCCAAGGACTATCTGCACCGCGGCGGCCGTACGGCACGGGCCGGCGAGTCCGGCAGCGTCGTGACCCTGGTGACCCCCGACCAGCGGCGCGGCATGAGCCGGCTGATGGTCTCGGCCGGCATCACCCCGCAGATCACCCAGGTCCGCTCGGGTGAGGCGGAGCTGAGCCGCGTGACGGGTGCCCGGACGCCCTCCGGTGTCCCGGTGGTCATCACCGCGCCGGCCGCGGCCGTGCCCCGTCGCCGCGCGTCGTCGTCCTCGTCCCCCTCGTCCTCCTCGTCCCGGTCCTCCGCGTCCCGGGGCCGCCGCGGGCGGCCTGGCCGGAACCGGCCCGCAGTCAACCCGGCGGCCTGATGCCGGACCCGGTTCACGCGGCCGAAAGGCTGACCCATCTCCGCAGGAGGCACCAGTGACATCGGTCCAGACGCACCCGGTACGGACGTGGCGACTTCACGACCATTCCGGGCCGCGGGTCCGTGACGACATGACCGTCGAGGTCGCCCTGTCCGTCATGGCCGGTGCCCGGGTCGACCATCTGCTCCTCTGCGACGGGGACGACCAGTGCACGGGCTCGGTCACCCGGGCCCAGCTGGCCGTTCTGCGCGCCGCTGCCACGTACACGGACCGGCTCCGCCTGCGGGACGTGCTCGACGCCCCGGTCCGGCCCTCGTCGAGGCCCTGCTCCTTCTCTCTGTGAGGCAACATGCGCTGTGTCATCGCCCGGTACCCGTTCGACCTCACCAAGGACGGCGTCATGGACTCGATGAAGGGCATCCCGCCCGAGCCCGTCACGGGTGAGTCCGTGACCATCGGTCGCCGCCGCTACCCCGTCAAGCAGGTGGGGGAGATCATCACCCGCCAGGACCGCCGTGATTTCACCGGCGGCGAGGTCGTCCGGGCGATGGTCCGTCTCGGCTTCACCTGCCACGAGCACCCCACCGCCACCCCCGTACAGGTCATGACGCCGCTCCAGAGCGCTTCGGCGCTGCTCGGCGCCCCCGGGACGTGGGAGGCCTGACGGGCCGAAAACCCGGAAGCACCGAGAGGGCCCTGCCGACACCCGTCGGCAGGGCCCTCTCGGCGTTGTACGGGCGCGGGAGGTATCTGCACCCCCGAAGATCTGAAATCTACTCTCGCCAGGGTAGACATTGGCATGCGGCTTGGGTAACGTTTCTTGCGTACGCACGACCAGGAAGTGGTCGGTTCAGAGGAAGGACGGAAACGCATACGCCATCAGGATCGCCCGGCCCGAGGAAGCTTCCGGGTCCGGGTACCGCAAGGCCATGGATTGGAAGGTGGTCCCCGGTCACGCAGCCGCGATCCACGCGCCTCCGCCCGTACGACGGGCCCAGGTAGCGAAAACAGAAGGTCGGCACAGCAGTACAGCCGACCGATGGTGTTGAATTTCCCTCGGGGCCCTGGTGCCGTACGGCACCAGGGCCCCTCGACGCGTTGCTCAACGAGGTGAAATGACAGCAGATACCCCGCTCGGTGGTCGTCTGGAAGACGACGACTATCCCGCGTACACGATGGGTCGGGCCGCAGAGATGCTCGGCACCACCCCGGGCTTCCTCCGCGCCATCGGCGAGGCCCGGCTGATCACGCCCCTCCGCTCGGAGGGCGGACACCGCCGGTACTCCCGCTACCAGCTCCGGGTCGCCGCCCGCGCCCGCGAGCTCGTCGACAAGGGCACCCCGATCGAGGCCGCGTGCCGCATCGTCATCCTCGAGGACCAGCTCGAGGAGGCTCAGCGCATCAACGCCGAGTACCGCCGCGCCGCGGACGAGACGTCCGACAGCTCCAGCTGAGCTCAGAGGGTCGGATCCGGGCGCTCGCCGCGGCGCAGGGCGCGGGCGCACCAGCCGATGACCGTGGCATTGACCAGCGCGCCGAACACGACGGCTACGACGAACATCGCGATGCCGTCCGGCAGCACGATGAACACGAAGCTTGCCGGAGCGGTGGCGAACACGGGGATGACACCCGCCATGGACTCGTCCGAGCTGTCGAGAGCGGTCACCACGGTCGCCCACACCAGCAGGCCCGCGCAGAGCGCCAGGTAGACAAGGGCGAAGACGTCACCGAGGGCGTGGCCCAGCCGGTGACGCAGCGGGTGACGCGGACGTCGGGGGAAGGTTCGGCCGGAACCGGTACCGGTCACGGGTGGACTCCTCGGTTGTGGTGATCATCGCGGTGGTCGGGGTCGTCAGGGTTCGTCGGACGGCCGGGGGCGTCGGACGGCCGGGGGCGTCGGACGGCCGGGGCGTCGGGGCCCCGGTGGAGTGCCGTCAGAGGTGGGTGCCCGGCGGGTTCGGATGGGCGAGGCCGAGGTCGTACGCGAGGATCGTCGCCTGGACGCGGTCGCGCAGACCCAGCTTGCGCAGCAGCGCGTTCACATGGGACTTGACGGTTCCGACGGTGATCCCGAGTTCCTCGGCGACCTCCGCGTTGTTGAGTCCCGTCGCGATCAGCGTCAGGACGTACCGTTCGCGGGCGGTCAGACTGTCCAGCTCGCGGGAGCCGCCTCCCGCCCGCTGCCCGGGACCCGCTCCGGACGCGTAGTGGCCGATGAGACGGCGGGTCGCGGAGGGGGCGAGCACGCTCTCGCCGGCCGCCACCACCCGGATGCCGTGCAGCAGTTCGGCGGGGTGCACGTCCTTGAGCAGGAATCCGGAGGCGCCGGCGCGCAGCGCGTCGAAGACGTACGCGTCGAGGTCGAAGGTGGTCAGCACCAGGACCCGGGGCGCGTTCTCCCGGCCGGTGATGATCCGGGTGGCGGCGATGCCGTCCAGTTCGGGCATCCGGACGTCCATGACGACCACGTCGGGCGCCAACTCCTCGGTGAGACGCACCGCGGCGACGCCGTCGGCGGCCTCGCCGACGACCGTCAGGTCCTCCTCGGCGTCGATCACGGCGGCGAACCCCGCCCGTACGATGCCCTGGTCGTCGACGACCAGCACCCTGAGGCTCATCGCTCCCTCTCCTCGTCGCCCTGCTGCGGAACCGGCGCGAGGGGCAGCCGGAGACCGACCGTGCCCGGTCGACCGGTGGTCAGAGTGCCGCCGAGCGCCGCGACCCGTGCCGCAAGACGCTCCCGTACGGCGGGGCGGGCGGCGCGCGGCACACCCGTGGCTGTGAGGATCAACGTAGCGCCGTCCGCGTCGAGTTCGAGCACCGCGGGCTCCTCGCCGCCGGCCGCCAGCACCGTCTCGGCGGCATGATAGGCGGCCAGGTCGACCACCGTGGGCAGCCGCTCCGGCACCCGGTCGGTCAACCGTATCTCGACATCGCGGCCGGTGGCCCGGCACTGGCGGGCGAGCAGGTCGAGCGCCTGGAGGGTGGGCTGTGGCCGCAGTTCGGGCGCTGTCCGCCCCTGGCGGACCGTGTCGAGCAGGGCACGCATCGCGGCCAGCGCCTCGCGGGCGCGTTCGGCGGTCGCGTCGAGCCGGCCCGCCTCGGCCTCCGTGACCATGTCGGCGGTGCGCGCCAGCACGGTGGTCTCCAGTCCGGCGGCGATCCGACGGCGTTCGGCCCACGCGTCTCGCACGGCCTCCTCGGTCCAGGCGGCGAGGCGTTCGTCCCGGGTGCCGCGGGCGGCCCGGTCGCGCCGCCCCCGCAGGGCCCCGCCCCAGCAGGCCGCGCCGACCGCCAGGGCCACCCCGGCCGTGGCCCAACCGACCAGCGCCCAGAGGGGGACCGTCGTCCCCCGACCCAGAACAGCGACCACCAAGGCCACCGCGTGCACGACCACGGCCGCCACCGGGAGCAACGAGGCCCGGGCCACGCGACGTCGCCCTCCGGCAGCGGAACCCCCACCCGCCGCCGTGCCGGACGCGTGCGCCGCGATCGCCGTGCAGGTGGCGAGGATGCTCAGCACCGGGGGCAGGGCGACCGGGCCGGTGTAGTCGCCCGCGGCCATCGCCACCGGCCAGAGCGGGGCCAGCCCGAGCAGGACGCCCTGGGCGGTGCGGGGCGCCCGGCGCAGCCACAGCAGCGCGACCGCCTGCGCCGCCGCCAGCAGGGCGAAGAGCACACCGGCGGACACCTGCGTCCCGCTCGACGTGGGCTGTGCGCGGATGACCAGGACGGGAAGCAACGGCTGGAGGACGAGGCCGGCGGCGGCCGTCAGCTGCGCCAGGCGGTAGTTCCGCGGCACGGACCGTTCCGTCGCGGCGGCGGTCCGGCCGGGCAGCACCGCACGTACCTCCCAGCCACCGTCCGCCGTCGGGCCGCTGGTCAGGCTGCCGCCCGCCTCCCGGGCCCGGGCCCGCAGGAAACCCTGGCCGCGGCCGCCGCCCAGGTCCGCCCCGTGCGCCGCCGAACCGGCCGTCGGTGCCGCGCTCGTGACCACGACCTCCGTACGGGTGTCGCCGTACCGGACCAGAAGGGTCGTGTGCGCTCCGGGTGCGTGCCGCGCCACGTTGGTCAGCGCCTCGCGCACGATGCCGTACGCCGCGTCCGCGACCACGCCGTCCGGCAGGGCGTCGATCTCGCAGTCCACCGGCTGGTCCAGCCGGCGGAATCCCTCCACCAGAGCCCGCAACCGTTCCTCCGGCGACGGCAGTTCCTCCCGGGAGGGCGTCGGCGCCCGCACCGCGCCGAGCGCCCGGGTGACCTCGCGGCCGGTCTCCGCCGCGAACTCCAGTGCCTCGTCGGCGAGTTCGGGACGACGGTCGCGCAGCCCGAGTGCTGCTCCCGCCGTGACCACGACGGCCGTCAGATGGTGGGCGCTGACGTCATGCAACTCCCGTTCCATACGCCGTCGTTCGACCGCCGGAAGCCGGTGCCGTTCGGCCTCGGCCCGCTTCAGGGTCCGTTCGGCCGCTCGGCGTGCGCGCCGGGTCCGCCGTACCAGCAGGCCGGCGCCGCACGCGGCCGCGTACAGCATCGCGGTCAGGACGAGGTCGAGTCCGTCGCGGTCACCGATCCCGTGCAGGCTGATGTCCTGGAGCAGCTGCCAGACGGCGAGCGCCGTCCCGGACAACACGGCGGTGAAGGTGTCGCGTTCGGTCGCCACGGTGAACAGGGCCAGCGCGACCCCCGCGGTCCCGAGGACCGCCATCGCCCCGGTGGGCAGCGGCCCCGCACCCAACGCGCAGGCCGCGGCGACCACGACGAGGGCCGTCACCGGGCGGGTGCGGCGCAGGGCGAGCGCGGCCGTCACCGGACCGGCCACCAGGGCCGCCACGAGCAGGGCGGACGCGGGCGGAACGGCCCCGCGCACCAGTTCCGCGCCCGGCCACACGGCGGCCTGGGCGCAGATCAGCAGGACCGGGAGCAGCCGGTCGTCGGTTCGTTTCATGGCCGGTCCAGGCTAAGCCGCAGGTGAGCGGGCCTCCCTCCGGCTGGAGGCGGATTTCGTTCTCTTACCTGGGTTGCAGTTCCTCTACCTGCGGTTCGACACGGCGATCGTCCCGCAGCGCGAGGACAGGCCCCGGCCCCCGGCCCTAGCCTCGATCACATCGAGAAGGCGGTCGACCACCGCTTCTCCGCACCGAATTCAGCGAATTCAGCGAATCAAGCCCAACCAGCGAATCCAGGGGGATCTCCCATGTCCAAGCGCGTTCTCGTCTCGTCGATCGTCGGTGTCGTCGTCCTCGGCGGAGTGGCCGCCGGCGGTCTCGCCATGGCCTACGGCGCCACCGAGCCGACCGTGGCGAACGGCTCGGCCCGCTATGTCGCCCCGTCCGACGGCAGTGCGGGCGCACTCACCTTCACCGCGGACGTGAGTGACGACTCGGGCGTCCGGGGCCTCAAGGTCATCGCATGGCCCGTGAGTTCGAAGCTCGACCCGACCGAGGACGACCTGCGGGACGTGGAGAGTGCCGTGTGCCGGAGCGTTTCGGCCGAGAAGGCACGCTGCACCTACACGGTGAAGGTCACCGCGGCGGAGGCGGCCGAGCTGCCCCGGGGCAGCTGGCACGTCTCGGCGCTGGCGACCGCCAAGGACGGGGGCACGGCGTTCGTGTCCCGTGCCGCCGTCTTCGACGTCACCCGCTGATCGCGTACTCGGCTCAGCCGGCCTGGGACGGCGTCTGCTTGATGCCGTCGACGATCGCCCGGTTCAGGATGGCGCTGGTGTACGTGACCGTGCCGGGCTTGATCAGGGCGTCCGTCCCGCTGAGCCGCTTCACCTGGACCGAGCGCTCACCGAGGAAGACGTGGGTCTTCGTGTCGAAGATCCACTCCTCGCGCTGGCCGCTGGCCTCGTCCAGCCGGGCCACCGCCACCCCGTGCCGGCCGACCGCGTCCACCGCGTCGTTCACGACCACGACACCGGGGATCTTCGCGGCGGCCTTGAACAGCGCCGAGTACAGCTCCGCCGGCGGGTAGCTCTCGGAGAGCAGATCGCCGATGGTGGTGAAGGCCTGCTGGTCCGGGGTGTTTCCCTGGCCCTCGGTCTCCTTGTAGATCTTGGCGAGCAGCTCGTCGGGGTCGGTGGTCAGCTTGGCCAGGTAGTCGTACGACGGGGCGCCCAGGTGCGCCTTCGGGGTGTTGCCCAGTTCGTCGGGGAGGCTCAGGGTCTCGCCCTCGGGGCTGTCGTTGACGGCGGGGTCGATGAGCCAGCCCTTGGTGCCGTCCGGGGAGTCCCACAGCTGACGGGTGTGCAGCTGGTGACTGGCCAGGGTGGTCTTGTCGTCGACGGTCTTCAGGAAGGTGTCGGCCGACTTGGACTCGATGTAGATGTACTGACCGGGCTTGGCCACCGGGTGGTCGTCCTCGGCGGCCGCCAGCGAGATCTGGTCGAGCAGCTGGGGCAGGCCCTTGGTGGTGGCGACGCCGACGGTCGTGGTCAGGGCCGGTCCGGTGGCGACACCGCCGTCCCTGACCCCGTCGCCCCCGGTCCTCGCCACCCCGACGACGACCACGCCGGCCAGTGCGGCGGCCAGCACGGGCAGCGTGATCGCCGGGCGCGGCAGCCGCAGCCGCCGGGTGCCGCCCGGGGCGGCCGCCGCCGTGCGCTCTTCCTGTCGCGCTTCGTGAATCTGGGCCATCAGACGCTCCTTGTGGAACTGGTGACGGCCCGTCGGCAGGTCACGCGCCGTCCGGGCGAAGAGCTGTGCGCTCTCCGCCCCCTCGGCCGGACTCTGCCGGGACGTGTTCGCGTTCATCGGTTTCCTCCCTGCGCGGGCCGGACCACGTTTGCGTGATCGCCTCTTACCTGTCGGCCGATGCGGCCGCCTTCCCGATTTCCGCGGACTTTCTCGGACGTCCGGTCGGGCGTCCGGTCATGCGTCCGGTCGGGCGTCCGGTCATGCGTCCGGTCGGGCGCCGGGCGGCGGGCCGGTTCGTCCGCGGCGAGCGCCCGCAGCTTCTTGCGGGCCCGGGAGAGACGGGAGGCGACGGTGCCGACCGGGATCCCCAGGGCTTCGGCCGCGGCCTCGTAGTCCAGCCCCTCCCCCAGACAGAGCGCCACGACCTCGCGCTCCGGTCTGCGCAGACCGGCCAGGGCCGTGAGGGCCGTCGCGAGCCGCCGCCGGTCGTCGATCCGGTCGGCGACCTCGTCGGCGTGGTCGGGGACGGACAGTTCGGCCGCCGCGGCGGCGCCGGCCGCCGCCCGGTACCGCCGGTTGCTGCGGTACTGGTTGCGGGCGGTGTTGGTGGCGATGCCCAGCAGCCAGGGCCGCAGGGAGCCGCCCTCGGGGTCGACCCGGTCGCGCAGCCGCCACGCCTCCATGAACGTCGCGGCCATCACGTCCTCGGCCGTCGACCAGTCGGCGGTCAGCCGGAAGGCATGGTTGTAGACGGCGCGGGCGTAGTCGTCGAACAACTCCGCGAACGCGCTCGACTCCCCGGCCCGTACCCGGGTACGCATATGAGTGCTCACCTCAATGAGCTGTCCGGCACTCGACACCGACTTCCCGTGACCTGCGCCACACTCGCCACACCGGCTCGTACCGGGTCCCGGCGTAGAGGTTCGCACGCGGTCGCCGTTACCTCCGGCGGTGTTCGGCGGTGGTCTTCAGGTCGTGGAGCCAGGCTTCGAGGCCCGCGCCGAGTGCCGCGGTCGCGGTGGGGACGTCGGCTTCGACCTGGGCGCCGGTCCAGGTCTCCTCGGTGTGGACGCGGACACCGCCCTTGACCTCGGTGAAGGTCCACAGGTGGACGCCCTCGTCGATCCGCAGGCCCTGGCCGATCGCGGGTCCGCTCCACAGGACGCAGGCCCCGCGCTGGAGTTGCCGGACGGTGGAGGTGATCTCGAGGGTGGTGGCGGGGGTGTTGGGCGTGGCGGGCGCCGGGGTGGTCCAGCGGAACCGCGAACCCCTCCCGAGCCGGCCGGGGTCGAGGCGTTCGGCGGTGAGGACGGGCGACTGCCAGGACGGCCAGCGTTCGACATCGGTCTGGAGCTTCCAGACGGTACTCAGCGGCGCCTTGATCACCACGTCGGAGTGGTAGCGGATACGGGCGGAGGCGTCCACCCCCCGTCCTCGGCACTGGGAGGCACCGCTGTGGTGGGCGGTGGTCGGGGCGGACGCGGCCTGGGCGGGCGCGGCCTGGGCGGCCGGGGTGGTGGCGGCGAGGGTGCCGACGACGGCGAGTGCGAGCGGAAGTGCGTACGTCGATGTCCTGGTGCCGAGCATGAGGTTTCCCTTGGTCTGATGGCTTGGTGGCCTGGTGGCCGGTGGGCGTGGGGCGTGGGGCGTGGGGCGTGGGGCGTGGGGCGTGGGGCGTGCGAGGAGTACGGGGCGCGGGGCGCGGGGTGCGAGCGCCCCCAGACACGGGCGGAGGACGCCTACGGGTGAAGGCCCCCTACGGGTGGAGGACGACCTTGCCCGCGACCGTTCCGGACTCGGCCAGACGGAGGGCCTCGGCGACCTCGGTGAGCGGGAGCCGGGCCGCGATCCGGGGCGTCACATCACCGCGCTGGAGGGCGGCGAAGAGCTCGGTGAGGTCGCTCCGCAGGCGGGCGCGGAAGCGGTTCTTGGCCAGGGCGCGGCCGGCCCAGACGTTGAAGAAGTAGGCGCGGCGACGGTTGGGCAGCGCGTTCCACAGCCACAGCCGGCCGAGCAGCTTCAGCACCGGCCACTGCTTGGACCCCTCGTCGTCCCGCGTGGAGGCGGTGCCGTACGAGACGAGCGTGCCGCCGGGGGCGAGCAGGCGCCAGGAGTCGACGATGCCCCGGCCGCCGACGTGGTCGAAGACGGCGTCCACGCCACCGGGGGCGAGTTCGCGGATCCGCGCGGCCAGGTTGTCGGTGCGGTAGTCGACGGGGGTGACTCCCTGTTGGCGCAGGGCGTCGTGGTGGCGCGTGGACGCCGTGCCGATCACCCGCATGCCGGCGGCCCGGGCCAGCTGGACCAGGACCGAGCCGACGCCACCGTTGGCGCCGTGCACGACGATGGTGCCGCCCGCGCGGACCCGTGCCTTGCGGTGCAGCATCTGCCAGGCGGTGATGCCGTTGAGCACCAGGGTCTCCGCCTCCGCCGCGTCGATCCCGACGGGCACCGGCACCACGTCGGCGGCGTCGACGAGCACATGGCTGGACCAGCCGCCGACCTTGAGCAGTGCGGCCACCCGGGTGCCGGCCAGGCCGGGCTCGACGCCCTCACCGGTCGTCAGCACCGTGCCGACCAGGTCGTAGCCGGGGACGAAGGGGAACGGCGGCTGGTCGTAGTAGCGGCCGCGGCGCATCTGCTGTTCGGCGAAGGAGACCCCGGTCGCCTCCATCCGGATCAGCACCTGCCCGGGGCCCGGGGTGGGGACGGCTCCGTGCCGGATCCGCAGCCCTTCCGGCTCGACCTTGCCCGGCAGGACGACCTCGACGAGTCCCTCGGCGTTCATGACGACCTCCAGTGAGCGTTACTTGTGCTTGCGTTCGTTAGAAGTTGTAACGCAGATCCAAGGAGAGTGTCAATAACCTTCGTGATAGCCTCTAACTAAATCTTGGGGATGTAGACGCGAGTGCGTGAGAGCGGAGAGGTGGCGGCAGGCCATGGCCGAGACGGGCACGACGACCCCGCGGGAGCGCTATCGCGCCCAGGTGCGTGCGGAGGTCAAGGAGCGCGCGTGGGAGCAGATCGCCACGGCGGGGGCGTCGGCGCTCTCCCTCAACGCGATCGCCAAGCAGATGGGGATGAGCGGACCCGCGCTGTACCGGTACTTCGCCGGCCGCGACGAGCTGATCACCGAGCTCGTCCGGGACGCGTACCGAAGCCTCGCCGACGCCTTCCGCACCACCTCGGCCGCCGGCGGCGGCCTGACCGGACTGGCCCACACACTGCGCGACTGGGCGCTGGACGATCCCCACCGGTACTTCCTCGTCTACGGCACACCCGTCCCGGGCTACCACGCGCCCGACGACGTCACCACGATCGCGTCCGAGATCATGACGGCCCTGCTCGACGCCTGCGCCGACCTGCCCGCCGACGGTCCGCCGACCCCGCTCGCCACCCACCTCGAAGGCCTCGGCGACCAGTGGACGAACGGCCACGCCGCCCCGCCCGCCGCCCTCCAGCGGGCCCTGACCTGCTGGACCCGCCTGCACGGCGTCCTGTCCCTCGAACTGGCGGGCCACTTCACCGGAATGGGCTTCGACCCGACCCTGCTCTTCACAGCCGAACTCGACTCCCTGACCGGCCCGTCGGCGAACTGACCGGCACCCGCGAGGCCGAACGCCTCGAAGCCCCGCCTCGACGACCCGTAGCCGGGGATCGTCTACATATGGCGGGGATCGGTGGCGAGGAGGGCGGGATCGTCCGAGCGCAGCCGGAACTTGGCGTGCACGCCCAGGCTGTCGCGGGCGGCTACGTAGAACTCGTCGCGCTTCTCCTGGAACTCACGGAACGCCTTCATCCAGTCGTCCGGTGTGCCGGGGCGCATGTCGCGAACGAACTGTTCCAGGACCCAGGCGTGGCGCTGAAGCGCTCTGGCCGCCGAGATGGTTTCCGCGTCGCCCATGAGGAGGACGGCCTCGAAGGCGTAGCCGCGCTCCAGTTCGACTTCCGCCATCAGCTCCAGACCGGCTTCCTCGGCGAGTGGCTGAGGAAGAGGGAAAAGGCCCTTCCCCGCCGCCAGCCGGCCCGCCAGTGACGTGAACCGCTTCACCGCGTCGGCATAGCGCAGATAGCAGTCCAGACGGTGTTCGTCCCACCTCGTGGTGAGCTGGCGCCGCCATCGGGCCCGCTCCATCAGGGCCCCACCGACGTACGAGGCCGCCGCCCCGACCAGCACACCGATCAAGGTGAACAACTGTGCCGACATACCCGCCCCCGCCGATCACTGTCGAGTGGCAGCATCGCCACACCGCCGTTGGTGGCCCGCCTGAGCACGGCGAGGTGCAATTCGCCGACTCCGGCGATCTCGCAGACACGTTCCAGCATGGCCGGCGCCCGGTCCAGGTCGAGGCAGTCGGCCGCCGGCGGGTTGCACTGGTGATCGCCTTCGAAGGACTCCTCGGCGTGTGTCCGGCAGTCGGCGAGATACTCCGCAGAGACTCGGGCAAGCTGCTGGGTGACGGCCATGACAACCAGTATCCCGGGGGCGTCCACCCCTTTTTGAACGCCCCGTCCGTCACAGGATCCCCGACGGAGCCATCAGGTGAATTGAAATACCCAAGGGGTCAAGGGAGTTGATCACGGCATGACTCAAGGGCCCGCACCTCGCACATTGTCCGACGAAGCGCTCTCCGAACTGCTCGGACGGCAGCGGTTCGGCACGCTCGCCACTGTCCGGCGTACCGGTCACCCGCACCTGACCACGATGGTCTACAGCTGGGACGCCGACGCCCGGATCGTGCGGTTCTCGACGACGGTCGACCGCATCAAGGTCCAGCACCTGCGCCGCGACCCGCATGCCGCCCTGCACGTACCGGGCGACGACGTGTGGTCGTTCGCCGTCGCCGAGGGCGAGGCCGAGGTCTCCGGGGTCACGACGGTCCCCGGTGACGCGGTCGGACGGGAGCTGCTCGGGATGATCCCGGCGGACGCGCGGCCCGAGGACGAGGACGCGTTCCTGGAGCAGCAGGTCGCCGAGCGCCGGGTGGTCCTCCGGCTGAAGGTGGACCGGCTGTACGGGACGGCGCTCGACATCGACGGCTAGACACGGCTGGACTCGGCTGGACACCGTGTACGGGTGCGAGGGGAGGCCCCTCGCACCCGTACCGACCGCTTGCTACAGCGTCACCCTGCTGCCGCCCAGTGTCACCACCAGCTGGCCGTTCGAGGCGAAGGACCAGGCAAGGGCGCCGCCGTAGGAGGAGGCGCACCGGGAGCCGTTGGTGCCGGTCCAGAACTGGTTGGTGCTGTCGGCGTCGCCGATGGTCTTGTCGTTGGAGCCGCTGGCGTTGTACCGGCAGGACGTGTTGGTACGGAACACCGAGGTCCCCGCATCCCACGAGTAGTTGCGCTCGGCGTTGTCGATGCTCAGGTTGTTCGACACGGCCATGGAGCCCGGGTTGCTGTTGTACGTGAACCCGTGATGGCCGTTGCGGTAGGCGATGCTGCGCCGTACGACGTGGTTGACGGCGATGTCGTCGCCGCCGAGCTTGTAGCCGTTGCGGTCGCCGTTGGTGTTCACGGTGCCGTCGGAGAGGGTGCCGTTGTTGTAGGAGAGGGAGTCCTCGACGGTCACCGGACCGATGGCTCCGGTGTCCGTCTTGGTGTAGAGGTCCCAGCCGTCGTCGATGTTGTGGTGCGAGACGGCGTACCGGAAGACATTGCCGGTTCCGGTGGTGAGCTTCGCGGCGAAGCCGTCGGCGTCCTCGCCGTCGGAGTCGGCGTTGTCGTGCGACTCGGCGGAGAGGATCAGGTTGTCGGACGGCCACTGCGCGGCGGGCGTGCTGGAGGCGATCCGGCCGAGCTGGAGCCCGGTGTCGTGGTTGTACCGGGTGACGGTGCGCTCGATGACGTTGTCACTGCCGCCGACGTAGATCCCGTTGTCACCGGCGTGTTCGACGACGATGCCGTAGACATGCCAGTACGAGCCGAACAGCTGGAGCCCGCGGTTCGACGAACTCTCGCTCTGCGCCGAGAAGTTGAGGACCGGCGTCTCACCCGGGTAGGCGGACAGGGTGGTGAGCGCGCTCGCCGTGCCGCTGCTGGTCGCCGGGACGGTGACCGTCGACGACTGGGCGTACGTCCCGCCGCGCAGGTAGATCGTGCCGCCCGCGGTGACCCGGCTGATCGCCGAGGTGAGGGTGGTCGGGGCCGACTGGGTGCCGGCCGCGCCGTCCGTGCCGCTCGGTGAGACGTAGAGCGCGCCGCCGGCCGGGGGTGTGGTGCTGTCGGCGGTCGTCGCCTCCAGGTAGTCGACGTTGGGGAGGCCGACCGCGGTGGTCGGGGTGAGCCGGACGGTGTTGCTGCCCGCGTTGAGGGACACCGTGAGCGTCTTGGTGACCCAGGTCGTCCAGGCACCGGTGGCCTCGAAGGACGGCGTCTGCACGGTCGTGCCGTTGACGACCAGGGAGGCCGGGCGGGCCGTGGTGGTGCCGTTGGCGAAGCGGACGTTCAGCGTCGCCGTGCCGGCCGTGGCCGCGTTCACGGTGAACTGGGCGTATCCACTGGTCGCGTTGGTGCCGTTGCAGAATCCGCTGCCGGAGTAGCCGGTCCAGTCGGAGTCGATGGTGCCGGCGCAGACCGCCGGGGAGGTCTCGGCCTCGTAGCGGGTGGTGGTGGCCGCCTGGGCCGTGGTGCCGGACAGCGCGACGAGCGCTCCTGCCACCAGGCTGACGCAGGCCATGACGGATCTCAGCTGCATGATTCATCTCCAGGAACGGAACGAGTGCGGGTCGGCCGAACCAGAAAGCGCTTTCTCCCGGAAGTTAGGGGCGTGGCGTGAGCGCGTCAAGGGACGCGTACCTGTTTTCCGTTCACATTCATGGACGGCGACGCTGTGTGTGCCCCTGCGTGCTCCATCTCCTCAAGGGATCCGTGCAGGAGCGTCACACAGACTGCACACAGTCCTTCGAACGACTCGTTAGCGTTGCCGGCCATCGGACCCCCGCGTAGGAAGACCGCAGATGGACTACTGCTCCACGTGTCGCCGGCATCTCAACGGCGCCCTGGTGTGCCCTGGATGCGGCGCCTACGCTCCGGACATCGCGCCGGTCACGGTCGACCGCGGCATCGCCCCGGCCCGGGTCGCGATGACGACACGGATATCGACTCCGATGCCGGATCCGACGCCTCCGAGGTTCACGCCTCCGTCGACGACGTACGCGGACACCGCGACGTACGCGGACACCGCGACGTCGGCCGCCTCGTCGCCCGGCTCCGAGGCGCCGTCCGCGCCGTCCGTTCCCTACGCGCGGCAAGGGCGGGCGGCCCGTCGCCGGCAGCTGGCCCGCTGGAAGAAGAACCAGCGCCGAGCCGTGGTCGCGACGGCCGTCGCCCTCGTCGGAGGCGGGCTGACCTTCGCCGCGCTGGACCGCCAGACCGGCGACCAGGCGCAGGCGGCCACGGTGCCGGAGACCCCGACCACGGCGGGCGGCGAGGAACCGACCCTGGAGCACACCCGCCCGACGGTGACCCGCTCCGACGCGCACCGGGCCTCGCCCTCGCCCAGCGTCCCGGCGCAGTCGTCGACGAACACCCACCCGGACTCGCTGGCCTCTTCTCCCGCCACGACGCCGTCGGTCCCCCGGCAGCGAACCGGAACCTCGTCCTACGACGGAACGGCCACCGTCCCCACCGACACGGCCGGCACGACGGACACGACCGGCACGAGCGGCGCGACCGGCGCGAGTGAGCAGCAGTCGTCCGCTTCAACTGCCACCGACGGCACAAAGTCGTCGAACTCGAACTCGAACTCCACCTCGAATTCGTCGTCTTCGTCGTCTTCGTCGTCCTCTTCGTCTTCGTCGTCCTCTTCGTCCTCCTCGACGAGTACCGCTCCCGCGGGGACCTCGCCATCGGACGTCTGCCTGTTGGGCCTGATCTGCCTCGGCTGACCGGGCCGGGCGCGCTCGGCCCCAGCTCACGGCCCCAGCTCACGGCCCCGTGATTCACGAGTCCTTGGCGCGGCGCCTGGTCATCGACCTGTGCCGACGCCCGGCTGCGTGTTGTTGGTCCCGGGCCGCAGCACGGCCCACTACGCCAACCGCGACTACGGCGACCGGCCCCGGGGCACGGGGGACTGAGGGAACTTATCGGGGCGGCCGTTAGTTTCTACGTTGCTGTAGATCTTGTGCAGTCACTTACTCCGCCCCGACCTTCTGGAGTTCTCATGGCCCTGTGGGACCGCGTCAAGGAGTCCGCGTCGACGATGCAGACCCAGCTCGTGTCGAAGAAGAACGACCTCAAGAGCGGCGCCTTCCGCGACGCGAGCATGGCGATGTGTGCCCTGGTCGCGGCGGCGGACGGCACCATCGACCCCGCGGAGCGACGCCGGGTGGCGCAGCTGATCGCCTCCAACGAGGTGCTTCAGAACTTCGACGCCACGGATCTCCAGCGGCGCTTCGACGACAACCTCAACAAGCTGACCACCGACTTCGACTTCGGCAAGGTCAGCGTTCTCCAGGAGATCGCCAAGGCGAAGAAGAAGCCGGCCGAGGCGCGGGCCGTCATCCAGATCGGCATCGTGATCGGCGGCGCCGACGGCGACTTCGACAAGACCGAGCAGGCCGTCGTACGGGAGGCGTGCTTCACCCTCGAGCTGCCGCCGCACGAGTTCGACCTCTGACCCGCGTGGCGGTGGTGCGGGGGACCGGAGGGGTTCGCCCGCACCACGGCCCGTTTCAGGGGCGGGTCAGTCCTCGCAGGTGCCCGCCGGGCGGGCCCGGGTCACCACATCGCTGATGCCGGTGGTCGCGTCGAGCCACAGCACCCGGGTGCCGGAGGCCGCGGCGGCCGAGAGCTGCTCGCCCCGGTTGCACGAGACCCGGCTCCTGCGCACGGCGCCGTCGTTCCCGGACGTGGGCGTGAACTGCCAAAGCTTCGACAGGGTCGCGTTGCGCACCTGGGTGTCCGGCGTCCGGGCGGTCATCGTCACCGCCTCCTCGGAGGCCGTCACATCGGAGACGTTCAGCGCGTCCGGGCCGGTCTCCGGGCTGAGGTCGGTGACACCCGAGCCGTCGAGCGCCGCCCGCCGCAGGGTCGTCACACCGTTCTGGTCGATCTCGTCGAGCAGCCAGTACACGTGCCCGCCGGTGATCGCCGTCGGGCCGAGGCCGGTCCCTGATGCGGCCTGCTGGATCACCCGGTCCTCGCCGGTCGCCAGGTCCAGCACCCGGGTGTTGTATTCGTACGTGGCCGCCAGGGTGACCCGCTGGACCTCCTGGTAGGCGATCCTGCCGTGGCTCAGGGACGGGAAGCTCGTCCGGTGGTACCTGCCGCCACCGAGACGGACCTCGTTCGCCGGGTCGCTCATCCTCAGGTGGACCACGTTCCGCAGCCCGGCACGCGCCATGTAGTCGAAGGCCACCACATCGCCCTCGACGGCGAGGTCGGGCCCCATGCTCCGCCCGCTGAACAGCGTCTTGACGGGACCGCCCGCCAGCGGTCTGGCCAGGACCGCCACGGAACCGGCGCTGTACGCCTGCCACACCACCGTCTTCCCGTCGGTGACGGGGTTGACGTGGTAGCGGCCGTCGTTGGGACTCATCAGCTTCAGCTGCCCGGTGCCGTCCGTGCGCCCTGCCCACACCGAGTACGCCTCGGAGCCCTCCTCGTTGGACGTGGACGCCGTCCACCAGCCGCCTCCCGCGCCCAGGTGCGAGTCGAAGGTGTTGACGCGCTCCAGCAGCAGCTCGGAGTCGACACCGAGGGCCAGCTCCCAGTTGGGCACGATGCCATGGGCGTTGAACGCGCGCTGGACGGCGGAGAGGTCCGATCCGCCGACGCCCAGGGCCTTGGCGGCGGCGATCACCGCGTCCCGTCCCTGGGTGAAGCCGTCGAGCGGGGTGAGGTACTCGGTGAGCGCCTTGTACACGATCCGGTCGGCGAGGGCGGGACCGAGGTCCTCCCGGATGTCCCACAACGCCCCGGAGAAAATGGTCGAGTTGAGATGCACTCCGCCGTTGTCGGTGCCGAAGCCGACGCCGAGAAAGGACTTGGCGGTGGTGCGGCCGTCGTTGAGGTCGCGGATCGCGCAGTCGGCCGGGGACTTGGTCCGGCAGAGCGTCTCGCCCAGCAGGCCCGCCTGCGGGTCGTCCATCGCGACACCGAGGACGTCCGTCTGGACGGCGTTGCCGAAGTAGTCCGCGAGCGCCTCGTTCATGGCTCCGGACTGGCCCGCGTAGACGAGCTCCGCGGAGTGGCCGATCACGCCGTGGGTCATCTCGTGGCCGACGACGTCCAGCCCGGCGGAGAGCGGACGGTACTCGGCGTCGCCGTTGCCGTAGACCATCTTCCGGCCGTCCCAGAAGGCGTTGACGTACGGCTGCCCGTAATCGGTCGTGCCCACCAGGGAGTTGATCGACATGCCGTGCCCGTCGAGGCTGTCCCGGCCGTGCCCGGCCTTGTAGTAGTCGTACACCTGGCCGGCCGCCCAGTGCGCGTCCACCGCGCCCGCCTCGGTCGCGTCGGCGCCGAAGGCGGGGGTGGGCGAGGCGAACTCCTGGATGCCGGCCGGCCAGCTGCCGCTGACCTCGGAGGCCCAGGTGCCGCGCGCGTCCCAGGTGGCGAGCACGTCCTCGGTCTCGTTCTGGATCCGGGAGCGGTCGCGCAGGACGTAGGCGTCGCGCGTCTCGTCGTGGGTGATCCGGAGCGGGACGGTGGTCCCGTCCAGCCGGACACCGGAGCCGGTGTCCGTGTCCGTATCCGTGTCCGTGCCCGGTTCGTCGTCGGCTGCGGCTGCGGCTGCGGCTGCGGCCCGGACGCTTCCCGCCGGACCCGCCGCGGATCCGGCGGCCGCCGTCACGGGCGTTCCGAACGTCTGGATACCGCTGTACTGGAGGACCGGATATCCGGCCCGCGCGTCGATGTACACCTCGCGCAGCACCGGTTCACCGCGCGCCGGGTCCGCGCCCCGCACGGTGATGTGCCGGGTGAGCACGCCGGTGCCGGTGGGCAGCACGACCAGGCCGTGCGAGGTGCCGGTGAGCGGCGGCCCGTCCGCCTCGCCCTCCCCGCTCTCCGTGCCGTCCCCGCCCGCTGCGCCGCGCTCGTACGCGGTGAAGCCCTGCGCGCCGAGTTCGTTCAGCACGGCGTCCACCGCCCGCTCGACCGCGAGGGCGTCGTCGACCTCGGCGGCCGTGGTGTCGGCCCGCAGGCCGGTGAAGTACTTGCCCGAGGTGCCGGTGACGACCCGTCCGCCGTCGCTCTGTCTCTCCATCCGGACGATGTACTGGCCCCCGAGGACCGGCACGCCGTGGTACGTCTGCCGCAGCCGTACGACCTCGCGGCCGTCCTCCGCCGTGACGGTCCCGGCCGGCCGGAGATCGCGCCCCGGGTCCGCGATCCGGTAGCGGGCGCGCTGTGCGGCGAGGTGGGCGCGGGCCGCGTCGGCCGCGTTCGGTGCCGCGGGGGCCCGCTCCCGGAGCCCGTCGACCAGCGCGGGCGTCGCCGTGTCCGGCCCCGGGACCACCTCCCCCGGACTCGGCGGCACCGGTGTCACCGCCACCGCCGGGACCGCCGACACGACGAGTGCGGCGACGCCGATGAGCGCCGCCGCACCGTTGCGTAACGCCACCGGCAACCCGGCCGGTGACGCTGCCGGCAACCCGGCCGATGACTCTGCCCGTGACTCCGCCGGTCTCTGCCGGCTCGCTCTGGACTGACGCACAGTCCCCCCATTCCCCCTCGGAATCCGGACCGGCGGCGGTCGACCGCCGGGCACGGCCATGGAACCGGGGTTGTGCCGAGGCATCAACGGGGCGGGGGTTTCCACAGACGACTTCCGGCCCCGGTGCCCGCGGGCGGTGGAGCCGCCGGCCGATGTCCGCCGGCCGGTGTCCTTCAGCCGATGTCCGTCAGACCGGTCGCCGTGCCGTTCTCGTCCCAGCGGACCTCCAGGACGCGGGTCACGGCGTCCCGGTCGATCGGCCCGAACACGTGCGGGAACAGGGTGCCTTCGGCGACCCCGGGCGGCGGAGCGGGCGCGGCCGCCTCCCACGCGCAGGTCGCGGTGAGCCGCTCCTCGTCGAGGACGAGCGCCAGCAGCGGCCGGGGGCCGGTCCGGTAGAACGCGTTGACGACGGCGAGCGTGGTCCCCTCGTCGGGCGAGCAGTGCACGAAGCCGTCCTCCGCGAGCGAGGCGGGCGCGTAGGGCCGCTCGGGGGCGGTGTTCCAGTCGTCGAGCGGTACGACGTGATAAATCATCACCCCGTTATACAACGGGCGTTCACTGACCCTCGGGGAGCTCGATGATCTTGCCGCTCTCGTCGAGGGTGTGGGTGCTCCAGTAGGTGTCCCACTGGTCGCCGACCTTCTCGGGGACCTTGCCCTCCGGATAGCGGGCCCAGCCCTGCGCCGGCTCCTCGCCGTCCGGCACACAGTCGCTGCCGCCGCTGTTCACCGCCAGCACCGGGTACTCGCCGCCGCCGCAGCTCGCCTCCTCGATCTGAAGGGAGCAGCCGGTCAGCGTCGCGACGGCCACGGCGGCCGCCACGGCCACACCGGCCAGAGTGCGGCCCACTCCCACTCGGCTCCTGGTCATACGCACGGTCGGCTCCCCTGCACGGCTCGACGGCCGGCCAGCCCGACGGCTGCACCGGTTGTGCGATCAGCCTGCCGAGCGGCGGGAGTGTTCCTCTTGAGTACGGGTACTCATATGCCTGGGACGACGTCCCCAACACGTGTGAGTGGTGCTCTCCCGGTCCCCGGTCCCGCATCCGGACCTGTGCTACCGTGATAAAAGTGGCAGTTTCGGTTACCAGAGGCTTTTGAGTGCTCTTCGACCTTCCGTCGACGGGCACTCTTTTTGTTTGTGGGGCTTTCCCGATCCTGCCGCACCCGGGTCCGCAAGGTGCGGAGTCCGGGCATTGCCCCATAGGGAGATTCAACATGGCATCTGGCACCGTGAAGTGGTTCAACTCGGAAAAGGGCTTCGGCTTCATCGAGCAGGACGGTGGCGGCGCTGACGTGTTCGCCCACTACTCGAACATCGCCACGTCCGGCTTCCGTGAGCTTCAGGAAGGCCAGAAGGTTACCTTCGACGTCACTCAGGGCCAGAAGGGCCCGCAGGCGGAGAACATCCAGCCCGCCTGAACCGCCTGACGCCGCCTGACGCTGACGCTGACGCGATCGGCTGCGCATCACGCGGACTACGTGGCCGGGGCCCGCACTCCTGAGTGCGGGCCCCGGCCCATGGCATTTTCCCCTTTCGAGGAAGGTATCGGATGAACCGCAACAGCTCCGTCCGCTCCCGTACGGACCGGCGCCAGGGCGCCCCGTCCCGTTCGGCCAAGCCCGGGCGGAGTGGACGCGGGAGTCGTCCCGCCGCGTCCGGCGGTGAATTCGCGCTGCCCGTCACCCTCACCCCGGGGCTGCCGGCGGTCGAGACGTTCGCCGAACTCGACATGCCCGAGAAGCTGCTGACGGCCCTCGGTGCCGAGGGTGTGACCACCCCGTTCCCGATCCAGGCCGCGACGCTGCCGAACTCGCTGGCCGGCCGGGACGTCCTGGGCCGTGGCCGCACGGGTTCCGGCAAGACCCTCGCCTTCGGCCTCGCCATGCTGGCGCGTACGGCCGGACAGCGGGCCGAGCCCCGGCAGCCGCTGGCCCTGGTCCTCGTCCCCACCCGGGAACTGGCCCAGCAGGTCAACGACGCCCTCACCCCCTACGCCCGCGCGCTGCGGCTGCGGATCGCCACGGTGGTCGGCGGTCTGTCGATCGGCCGGCAGGCGAGCGCCCTGCGCGGCGGTGCCGAGGTCGTCGTGGCCACGCCCGGCCGCCTCAAGGACCTCATCGACCGGGCCGACTGCCGGCTGGACCGGGTCGCCATCACCGTCCTCGACGAGGCCGACCAGATGGCCGACATGGGCTTCATGCCGCAGGTGACGCAGCTGCTCGACCAGGTGCGTCCCGACGGCCAGCGCATGCTGTTCTCGGCGACCCTGGACCGTAACGTCGACCGGCTGGTGCGGAACTACCTGCACGACCCCGTCGTCCACTCGGTCGACCCGTCGGCGGGCGCCGTCACCACGATGGAGCACCACGTGCTGCACGTGGAGGACGAGGACAAGCACGCCACGACGACGGAGATCGCCGCCCGCGACGGACGCGTGATCATGTTCCTGGACACCAAGCACGCGGCGGACCGGCTGGCGAAGAAGCTGCTGGCGGTCGGGGTGCGCGCCGCGTCCCTGCACGGCGGCAAGTCCCAGAACCAGCGCACCCGGACGCTGGCCCAGTTCAAGGACGGCCACGTCACGGTGCTGGTGGCGACCAACGTCGCGGCCCGCGGCATCCACGTCGACAACCTCGACCTGGTCGTCAACGTCGACCCGCCCAGCGACCACAAGGACTACCTGCACCGCGGCGGCCGTACGGCACGCGCCGGCGAGTCCGGCACCGTCGTCACGCTGGTCCTGCCCCACCAGCGTCGGGAGATGACGCGTCTGATGGTGGACGCCGGCATCACCCCGCAGACCACCCGGGTCCGTTCCGGCGAGGCCGAGCTGAGCCGCATCACCGGTGCGCAGGCACCCTCCGGTGTGCCCGTCGTCCTCACTCCGCCGCCCGCCGAGGAGCGTCCCGCGCGCTCGGCGTCCACCGCGCGCTCGCGCCGTGGCCGTCCCGCGGCCCAGGGCGGCGGCCGTCCCACCGCCCAGGGCGGACGGCCCACCTCCCAGGGCCGTCGCCGCTCCCCCGCCAAGGGCAACGGCAACACCGCGAACGGCCGCTGAGGCCGGGCCGGGGGCCGGCGGGGGCTCACACGCCGGCGTCCTCCGCCAGCGTGTGCGCGACCAGCGCGTTGGCGTGGCCGTGCCCCAGCCCGTGCTCGGTCTTCAGCCAGGAGACGAGCTCCATGTGCCGGGTGAGCGGCGAGGCCCGGATCAGGGTCTTCCACTCGGCGATCGGACGTCCGTACTTCTTCTCGATCGACGGGAAGTAACTGGCAGGGCCCTTCACAGGTTCGGTCATGTCCGTATGACCGGCGCCGGCGGGAGAAGTGATCGGTGCCGGGGAAGTGATCCGCGTCACCCGACGTTCGCGGCGTACGTGGCGTACACGGCGTAGGGCAGCAGGATCGCCGGGAGGGTCAGCAGCCGGGGCCGGAACGAGCGGCCCGTCCTCAGCGGGCGCAGACCGTCGAAGAGGACGAGCAGCAGCGCGACGAACGCGGCGAACAGGACGAGGGCGATCAGCGCGAAGCCGCTGTTCTCGATCTGGTCGTACGTGCAGTGGTCCAGGTCGTGGCGGCCGAGGTCCTCGTAGGTGCAGTGCCCGTAGGTGATGTACCAGCGCGCGCACAGCACGACGACGGCCGTCGGGAGGCCGATCAGCAGGTGCACCAGGAGCGGCGGCAGGTAGCCGCGCAGTACGGAGAGTGCGGTACGCATCCGGTCACCACAGCAGGGCGGGGCCGGGCGGGCTGTGGCGGAAGCCACTCCTCCGGTCACAGGCCTGTCACAGCGGCCTCATCGCGCCGGGAACCGGGCCCTGACCTCCCATCCCTGGCCGTGACCGGCCGGTACCGGCCCGGTGCGCAGTTCGCCGCCCAGGGCCGTGACCCGCTCGCGCAGACCGACGAGGCCGAAGCCGCCGCCGCGGGCCTCGGCGGGTAGCTGGGTGCCGCCGCGGCCGTCGTCGACGACGGTGACGTCCAGGCGGTCGCCGCCCCGGCCGAGGCGGACGGTGACCGCGGCGGCGTCGGCGGCGTGCCGCCGTACGTTGGTCAGGGCCTCCTGGACGACCCGGAAGGCCGCGGCCTGCACCTCGCCGACAGCCATGTCCTCATCGTAGGTCCGGCGGCGCGCGGCGACCCGGTGCCGCGCAGCCGCCTCAGTCGTCCAGCACACCCCGCAACTCGCCCCTGCGTCGGATCCCCAACTTCCGGTAGGCGCTGGTCAGGTGGGTTTCCACGGTACGGCGGGCCACATGCAGGAGGTCCGCTATCTCGGTGTTGGTGCGGCCGTCCGCCGCGAGTTCCGCGATGCGGCGCTCGCTGCCGGTGAGGGCCCCTGAACCGGTGTGGGCGGGCGTGGTGCGGCGGCCGCCCGCGGTGCGCAGGGCCTGTTCGGCGTGGTTCAGGAGGCGGACGCTGCCCAGCCGTTCGGCGCGTTCGGCGCCCTCCCGCAGATGGTCGCGGCCCCGCCCGCGTTCACCGGCGTCGGTCAGCTGCCGGCCGTGGGCGAGGAGGGAGGCCACGAGTTCCGCCTCGGCCGGGGAGTCCCGGAGGACGGCCACCGCCTCCGCGCCGAGTTCCAGGCCTCGCCGGCCCCGGGTCGCCCGGCCCAGGACCCGCAACGCCCGGCCCGTCGTGCGCGGGGTGTTCCACACCCGGGCCAGTCGCAGTTCCTCCGTCGCCAGGGCCAGCGCCTCCTGGGGGTTGCCCAGCGCCAGCCGGCACTCCGCGGCCGCCGTCCGCCACGGCGTGACGACCGGACTGAGGACGGCGCGGGCGGACTGGCGGCGGCCGCACTCCAGGAAGTCGTGCAGAGCGCCGGCCACATCCCCCTCGGTGAACCGCAGCACGCCCCGCGCGTACAGGAACCGGTTCAGCTCCCAGGAGTCGGGGGTGTCGCGGAGGTCGAAGGTGTCGGCCAGCCGGCGTGCCTCCTGCGTACGGCCCGTCTCGACCAGCGCGAGCAGGGTGTGCGCGTCGGCGTTGACCGGGCCGCCGCCGGTGCGCCGGGCACGGGCCGCGTCGGGGAGGGCGGCCAGCAGGGTGCCGTACGCGCCCCGCGCCGCCGCGATGTCCCACCTGGTGTCCAGCAAGGCCTGTTCCATCGGGTGCAGAAGGGTCGGACGCTGGCCGGCCAGACCGCGTTCCACCAGGCGTTCCGCCTCGTCGAGTTCGTCGGCCCACTGGGCCACCGCAGCGGCCGTGCCCAGCAGGAACGGCTCGGCAAGGGGATCGGCGGGTTCCGTCAGGAGGGTGCGCAGCCGTCGCATCGCCTCCTGCGCCGGGAGCTCGCCCGCGGTCGCCGCGTACCGCACGAGCAGGGCCTGCCCGGAGGCGCCGACGAGTTCCGGGGAGCGTTCGGCGGTGTCGGTGAGCCAGCGGTAGGCCTCCCGGCGGACCGTCTGGTCCTGGTCCGAGAGCAGCGCGGACGCGGTCTGGAGGGCACGCGCCAGGTCGGGGTGGCCGGCCAGCCGGGCCTCCAGCCGGCGCAGCACCTCCACCGCCGTACGGACCTCCCCCCGGCCCACGAGCGCGGTGCCCAGCGCGATGGCCGTACGGACCTGGTCACGGGGTTCGGCGGGCAGGTCGAGGGCCTCGGCCAGCCGCGGGATGCCCGCCGGGGTGTCCGCGGAGGCGTACTCCAGGGAGCCCAGTTCGGTGAGCAGCCGCTGGCGCAGGTCGTCGGGCAGCGGCTCCTGGAGGGCTCGGCGCAGGTAGCGGACGGCGTCGCCGGGGCGGGCATCGCGCGCGGCCACGGTGGCGGCGTCGCGCAGCACGCGCAGCGCCCAGCGCAGGCCGGCGGGCGCGCTGCCCAGCAACTGCCGTGCCACGGCGTCGAGGTGGTCGCCCCGGCGCAGCATCGCCTGGGCGACCGCCCGGTGCGCGTCCTGACGGCGGGCGGTGGACCAGCCGCCGAGGACGGCGTCCTGGAGGAGCGGGTGCGCGTAGCGGGGCCGGCCGGCCCGGTCCGGGCGCAGCACGCCGAGCCGCGTCATCGCGGTGAACCACCCGGAGACCCGGGCCGGGTCGGCGCCGGAGGCGTCGGCGACGAGGGCGGCGAGGGTGTCGGTGGCGGCCTCGGTGGCGGTTTCGGTTGTGGCGGCGGCTGTGGCTTCGGCGGCGGGCAGGACTTCGTGGGCGGTGTCGGGGACGGGGACGGGAGCAAGGACGGGGACAGGAGCGGGAGCGGCGTTCCGGGCGACGGAGCCCTCCGCCCGCTCGGCCCGCCCGGCCCGTTGCATCTCTTCTGTCCGTTCCAGCCGTTCCGTACGGGCTTCGCGGTCCTTGCGGTCCGTGCGTTCCGCCTGTTCCAGTGCCGCGAGGGTGCGGGCCACCTCCGCCGTCGCCGGGCCCGCGCTGTCCAGCCACCAGGAGACGGCCGCCGGGTAGGAACCCGGGTACAGCGCGGCGCACGTCCTCGGGACGGCCGTCGGCGGCGGGGCGCCGTCGAGGTCGTCGAGGAGGGCGCGCAGAAGCAGCGGACTGCCCGCGCCGGCCCGCACACAGTCCGCCGTCCACCGGTCGGAAGCCGTCGGGAAGGCGGCCCGGACCAGGTCGGCCGAGGCGTTGTCGGTGAGCGGGGCGAGGGTGTGGGTGCGGACCACGGACGGGGACAGGGCGTGGGTGAGACCGGCGGGCCGCGGGTCGATGTCGTACTGACTGCGCTCGGTGACCACCAGCAGTACCGGTAATCGGTCGATACGGCGGGCCGCCTCCACGAACCAGCGGCGCGAGGCCTCGTCGGCGAGGTGGACGTCGTCCACGGCCACCATGAGCGGCGTCTCGTCCGCGTACGAACGCAGCAGCCGCCACAGCCGCGCCGCGCTCCCCCGGTCGTCGTCGCCCGGCCCGACGTCCGCGAACTCCGGTACCGAGCCGAGGAGATGCAGCACCGAGGAGAACGGCAGCGCGGTGTCGTCGGGCGAGCAGCGGGCGCGCAGCACCCGCAGGCCGAGGTGGGTGGCGTGCGCGGCGGCGGCCTCCAGGACGGCGGACCGGCCGGTGCCCGTGGCCCCGCGCAGCAGGACAAGACGGCCTCCGCCGGCTCGGGCCCGCTCCGCCTCCGCCGTGAGCAGCGCGTGCGCGTCCTCGCGTTCCCGCAACGGTCCGGTCATCCCTGCCTCCTGCTGTCGGGCACATCGGACTTGTCCATGTACAGGTAGAGGTCGTGCGGTTCGGTACGGGTCCGCGGGGCCGTTGTGGCGAGGCTCACGGTGGCCTGGCACGCAACGGCCGAAAAGGCTCTGACCTGCAACGATGCAGGCGAACCGTGGTGGTGGGGGGCTTGCTCTCGTGGTCCGCCTCGTGGTGCTCCACGATTGCGCGCGCCCCGGAGGTCACAGAAGTCTGGACCGGACCCACCCGTCGCCGGTCCCCTCCGGACGGCGGGCCCGTGAACTTGGGGGAAACGGTTGCTCAGCTCACCACGGACATCAGAGACCGGCGCCGCGGGTATCGCCGCGATGGGCGCCGCCCTTCCAGGCACCGCCATCGGCACCCGGCGGCGGATTCCCGTGGCCGTCCAGGCACCGGACCCGATCTCCCGCGAGGGCGCCGTCAGCCAGTTGCGCGGGCGCCCCGAGGTCGAGGTCCGCGAGGAGGTATCGGCCGCCGCGGGCACGGTGGCGCTGCTGATCGAGGACACCCTCGACGAGGGTGCGCTGGGTCGGCTGCGGCGGATCGTGCGCAGCGAGGGGGCGCGGGCGGTGCTCGTCGTGGGCACGATCCGCGAGACGGAACTCCTGGACGTCATCGAATGCGGGGTCGGGGCCATCGTCTGGCGCCGCGAGGCCACCGCGCACCGGCTGGTGCAGGCGGTGCTGGCCGCCCACCGCGGCGACGGCGACCTGCCCGCCGACCTGCTCGGCAGGCTCATCAGCCAGGTGGGCACGCTGCACCGCGGTGCGGCGGGCCGGCCCGGCGCCCCCTCCCTGGGACTCGCGCCACGGGAGGTGGACGTCCTTCGGCTGGTCGCCGAGGGCCTGGACACCGGAGAGATCGCCAGCAAGCTGTCCTACTCCGAACGAACCGTCAAGAACGTCATGCACGGACTCACGACGCGGTTGCATCTGCGCAACCGGGCGCACGCTGTGGCATATGCCCTGCGGGAAGGCTACATCTGACCGAACGGGCAATCGAAGGCGGACACGCGGGCAGCATGCCCTGCCCGGCCGCCGACCCTGTCGCGCCTGCGGATCCGGGGCCGTCCGGGGCACGATCGACGGACAGTGGGTGTGGCAAGGCAAGTTGAGGAGCACGACGGTGATCCACGAGGTGGACGAGGTCCTCAAAGAGCTGCTCGGGGGCGGCGCGCTCGCGGGATCCGGCATCGACGTCTCCTTCGAGGCTCCGACCCGGGACTGGGCGGCCCGGCGCAACGCCCCTGTGATCAACACCTACTTGTACGACATCCGGGAGGACGTGACCCGTCGGCAGCGCGGCCAGATGGCGGTGCGGGACGAGCGGGACATCGTCGTGAAACGCCGTCAACCGCCGCGTTGGTTCCGGCTCTCGTACCTGGTGACCGCGTGGACGCGGACCCCGCAGGACGAACACCGGCTGCTGTCGGCCGTGTTGGCGACGCTGCTGCCGCGCGAGATGCTGACGGCCGACGAACTCCCGGGCTCCCTCGGCGCGTTGGGGCTGGCGATGCCGGTGACGGTGGCCGGCATCCAGACCGAGTCGCGTTCCCTCGCCGAGATCTGGTCCGCCCTGGGCGGTGAGCTCAAGCCGTCGCTGGACCTGGTGGTCACGGCGCCCTTCCCGGCGTACCCCGAGTACGACGCCGGGCCGCCGGTCACGGAGGGCGCGGCGGTCCGCCTGCGCGGGATGGACGGCGACCCCCCGGAGTCCGGCGAACGCGCCCACCGCCCCCACCAGGTGGCCGCGGCCCGAGCCGCCCGCGAGGCCGCCACCCGCCGCCCGGACCAACGGTGACCGGCGCGCACACCGGGGCGCCCGTGACCGACACCGACGCGGCCGTGGCCGGCTCTGTGGGGCATGGGACACATCGGGGATCCGGTGCTTCGGCAGCCGCCACCGGGGCGCCCGTGACCGACACCGACGCGATCGTGGCCGACGCCGGTCTGCTCGCGGCCGCCGTCGGCCCGGCCGCAGCCGACACCGACGCGGTCGGCTCTGTGGGGCATGGGACACATCGGGGATCCGGTGCTTCGGCAGCCGCCACCGGGGCGCCCGTGACCGACACCGACGCGATCGTGGCCGACGCCGGTCTGCTCGCGGCCGCCGTCGGCCCGGCCGCAGCCGACACCGACGCGGTCGGCTCTGTGGGGCCCCGCCCTGATTCCCGGGATGGGGCTGCCGCGTTGCTCGTGCGGCTCGGGGGGTTGCGGGATCGTGTCGGTGCTCTGGTCGACCGGCGGGCCGCTGTCGACCCGACGGCCGCCGATCCGCTGCGCGGCCTGTACCTCTCCGAGGAGGCGGTGCGTCACCTGCTCAGTGGTGGGCCGGCCACCGGTCCCGTCGACGCCGTGGCACCGGACCCGGCCCCGGCCGACTCGCTCAGCGCCCTCGCCGCCCGGCTCCGCCTCACCGAGCTCGACACCGCGATCCTCCTCATCGCTCTCGCGCCCGATCTGGACCGCGACTTCGAGCCGCTCTACGGCTACCTCAACGACGACGTGAGCAGGCGGCGGGCCACCGTGGGGCTCGCCCTCGAACTGTGCGGGGCGCCCGCCCACGCGGCCGCGGCCCGCGCCCGTTTCCACTCGTCCGCGCCGCTGCGCGCGTACGGGCTGCTGGATGTCGAGGAACCCGAACGGCCCTTCCTGTCCCGCTCGTTGCGCGTACCGGACCGGCTGCTCGCCCACCTGCTCGGCGACGACACCCCGGACGCGGCCCTGCACGGACACCTGCACCCGCTGCCCCCGCCGCTGCCCGCCGACGACGAGGACTTCGTCCGGCTGCTGGCGCACCGGATGCGGGAGGGCGGCCCGCTCATCGCCTATCTGCGTGAACACCGCGAGGGCGACGGCCTCGCCGCGATCACCTCCGCCCTGCGCGCCGCCGGAGTCGGCGCCCTCCGCTTCACCGGGCCCGAGGACCGCGTGCCCGGCCTGCTGCGCGAGGCGCGGCTCGGCGGCCGGGCGGTCGTGCTGTCCGGGCTGCCGGACCAGCCGGGGCCGCTGATCGGCGCGCTGGCCGACGCGACGGACGTCACCGTCCTCCTCACGGACCCGCGCCCCTACGACCCGCACTGGTCCACCCACGATCCGCTGGTCCTGGAGGCACCGCGCCGCCGGGCCGGCGGTACGGCCGCCTGGGCGGCCGCGCTGGACTCCGCCGGCCCCCTCGACACCGCCCCCGGCTTCGACCTCGCGGCCACCGTCGCCCCCTACCGCCTCGGCGGCGAGCGGGTGGCCCGGGCCGCGCGGGCCGCCTCCGTCCTGGCCGCCTTCGAGGGCGGGCCGCTCACCGCCGACCATGTGCGGCTGGCCGCGCGACAGCAGTCGGCGTCCGGGCTGGAGCGGCACGCGCGGCGGATCCGGCCGGACGTCGGCTGGCAGGACCTCGTGCTGCCCGAGCGGCCGTTGACCCAGCTGCACGAACTCGCCCTGCGCGCCCGGCACCGCGACCGGGTGCTCGGCGACTGGCGGCTCAGCGCCGGCGGCGGGCGCGGCCGAGGGGTGCTCGGACTGTTCGCGGGCGAGTCCGGCACCGGCAAGACGCTCTCCGCCGAGGTCGTCGCCGCCGAACTCGGCCTCGACCTCTATGTCGTCCAGCTCTCCTCGGTCGTCGACAAGTACGTCGGCGAGACCGAGAAGAACCTGGAGCGCATCTTCTCCGAGGCCGACCGCACCGACGCCGTGCTGCTCTTCGACGAGGCCGACGCCGTCTTCGGGAAGCGGTCGGAGGTCAAGGACGCGCACGACAAGTACGCCAACATGGAGAGCGCCTACCTGCTCCAGCGGCTGGAGTCCTTCGACGGCATCGCGCTGCTCACCACCAACCTGCGCGCCAACATCGACGAGGCGTTCACTCGGCGCCTTGACCTGGTGGTCGACTTCCCGTTCCCCGACGCCGGGCAACGGCTCGCGCTGTGGCGGCACGGGCTGTGCCACGTGCCGTGCGCCGCCGACGTCGATCCCGGGCCGCTGGCCAAGGACTTCGAACTGGCCGGCGGTTCGATCCGCAGCGCGGTCGTCACCGCCGCCTACCTCGCCGCCGGACGTGACGAGCCGGTCGGCGACGGCGACCTGCTGGAGGGGGCCCGCCGCGAGTACCGCAAGGCGGGCCGCCTGGTGCCGGGCGAAGCCAACTGGTAGGTCGGCTCCTCCCGTCGGGCTCCTCCCGTCGGGCTCCTCCCGTCGGGTGCTACCGGGAATCATTCGCAGTGCTCCGGCCTTCAGACCGGGGTGAAGCGAATCTCGTGGTGGCGACGCGGAGCGTCGCGGTGTTGTTCCGGCGGAGCCGGGCAGTGCACGGCACCGGTGCCATCTCGCGCACATGTTCCCAGCGACAGTGGGTGTTCGAGGTTTCTAAGGTGATCGTCATGCAGCTCCGGTACGCGTTCAGGCTCTACCCGAATGCCGGTCAGCGCACTGCGCTGGCCAGGGCGTTCGGGTGCGCCCGGATGGTGTTCAACGACGCGGTCCGCGCCCGCGAGGACGCCCGCCGGGCCGGGCAGCCGTTCCCGACGGCCGGAGAGCTGTCCCGGAGGCTGATCACCGAAGCGAAGCAGACGGCGGCACGCTCCTGGCTGGGCGAGGTGTCCGCCGTCGTCCGCAGCAGTCCCTGCGGGATGCCGAGGCCGCCTACAAGAACTTCTTCGCCTCCCTCAAGGGCACCCGCAAGGGGCCCAGGACCGGTGCGCCGCGGTTCAAGTCCCGCGAGGATGCCCGGCAGTCGATCCGGTTCACCGCCAACGCCCGCTGGAAGATCACCGGCAGCGGACGGCTGAACCTGCCGAAGATCGGGGCGGTGAAGGTGAAGTGGTCCCGCACGCTGCCCGCCACCCCCACTTCGCTCACCGTGGTCAAGGATGCCGCGGGCAGGTATTTCGCCTCCTTCGTCATCGACACCGACCCACAGGCGGATGCCGAGCGGATGCCCGCCCTCGACCGCACCGTCGGCATCGACCTCGGCCTGACGCACTTCGCCGTTCTGTCCGACGGCACGAAGATCGGCTGCCCGCGGTTTCTGCGCCGCGCGGAGAAGAAGCTGAAGAAGGCCCAGCGGGAACTGTCCCGCAAGCAGAAAGGTTCGAAGAACCGCGAAAGGGCCCGTCTCGAGGTCGCCCGCGCCCACGCCGAAGTTGCTGACGCACGCCGTGAGTTCCACCACCAGCTCTCCACGAAGCTGATCTCCGAGAACCAAGGGATCGCCGTGGAGGACCTGTCGGTGGCGGGACTGGCCCGCACGAAGCTGGCCAAGTCCGTCCACGACGCCGGATGGGCCTCATTCGTGAATATGCTGGAGTACAAAGCACAACGGTACGGACGGACCCTGATCAAGATCGGCCGGTTCGAACCGACCTCCCAGACCTGCTCGGCCTGTGGCGTCAAGGACGGGCCCAAACCCCTGAACGTGCGGGAATGGACCTGTACCGCCTGCGGCACCGTCCACGACCGGGACACCAATGCCGCGATCAATGTGAAGACGGCCGCCGGACTGCCGGTATCAGCCTGCGGAGCGCCGGTAAGACCAGGAGCGATCCCGGCACAGCGCGAAGAAACAGGAAGCCACGGATTCCCCACCGGAAACCGTGCCGCGTAGCGGCACAGCAACCGGCGGAGAAGGCCAGAATCCTCGCCCTTCAGGGCGAGGAGCATGTCAATCCGCGCGCCACTTCTGGTTGGGCGTCCCCGAGCACGTCCACAGCTGGAGCTTCGTGCCGTTGCCGGTGCCCTGGTCCTTGGCGTCGATGCACTTGTCGGCCTGCGGGTTGACCAGGTCGCCGTACTGGCTCAGCACCCACTGCTGGGCGGGGTTGCCGGAGCAGTTGGCCACCTGGATGACCGCGCCGTCGTCCTTCGATCCCCAGGCGACGTCCATGCACAGGCCGAGCGCGCGCACGGTGCCGTCGCTCTTGAACACCCACTTCTGATTTGCCGACCCGGCGCAGTCCCACAGCTGGAGCGGGGTGCCGTCCTTGCCCTTGCCGTTCTGGGCGCCGGTGATGTCGATGCACCGGTCCGAGGCCTGGCCGATGATCACGGCGCCGGGTACCGGGGCCGTCGTCTTCGTGCCGCCCGAACCGCCGGATCCGCTCCCGCTGCCGCTGCCGCTGCCCGACCCCGAGGAACCGCCGGACGTGGAACCGCCGCTGCCGTCCTCCTCCTTCGCCGGGGCGGAGGACGTCTGCTGCTCGGGCAGCGGTGCGGCGGAGGCGTCCGCCTTCGGCGCCGACGGCGCGGAGACGGACGGGCTGGGCAGCGCGGTGCTGCCCGCTTCCGCGAGCTTCTCACTGGCGCTGGTGTTGACCTGCGGCTTGTACGCCAGCCAGATCATCACGAACGCGATCGCCAGGGCGACCGTCAGGCTGAGCGCCGTCGCCAGCCAGCGCGGCAGGAACCCGCGCTGCACGAACGTGCCGTCCACCGAGAGCGGCACCGCCCCCGACCGCTGCACGCTCAGCGCGTACGGCCGCTGCTCCTTCGAGCCGAACCAGATGATCTGCCGGGGGCGCAGCGTCGTGTCGACGAACACCGCCCGTCCCGGCTCGATCTGCACACTGCCCGGTCGGAACTCGTACCCGAGGTGGTCACCCATGTCGGTGCCCGCGACGGACGCCGTCAGACGGGTGTTGCCGATGTTGTCGATGGCGAGGCGCGGCCGGCCCCGGAAGCGACCCTTCACCGTCGGCGGCACCAGTTCCGCCCGCACCTCGGTGAACGGCGTGATCGTCAGGTTCCCCTCGGGGACCGTGACCGCGTCGGGGTGTTCGGTGGGCGTGATGCGCACCGCGTAGGGGTTGGGGCCGGCCGTCGCGTCCGGGGTGCGCGGCGGGGCGAAGGTCAGCTCGACCGTGCCGGTCGTACCGGGGTAGAGACGCAGCGTCTGCGGCTCCACCGTCGTCCAGGGCGCCACCGCGCCGACCGGCTCGAAGCGGTACTCGTCGACGACGTCACCGGTGTTGCGCACGCGCAGCCGTACGGTCGTGGTGCCGCCGGGGTCCACGGTCGCCGCTGCCGGTTCCAGAGAAGTCCACAGAGTCACCTGTCGACGCTATGACGCGGGGCGAGGGCCCGTCAGGAGGCCGTGGGGCACGACCGCTGCCCGAAAGGGCCGAGCGGCCGTGCCCGTTCACACGGTTTCGGACCGTGCGTCAGCGTGCGTCGGCGTGCGTCAGACGGTGAAGCGGACGGCTTCCAGTTGGAGCTTCTGCTCCATGGGGCTGCCGCCGTAGATCCAGTCACCGGCCTTGGTGCAGCCGTTCCCCAGCCAGCCCCGGTCCTTGACGTGCGCGTTCTGGCAGACGGAGCCCTCGATCGTCTTGATCGTGTAGCCCTCCATCGCCGCGACCGCCGGCTTGCTGGAGCCCATCCACATGTTGACCCCGTCGCCGGCCTTCGACCACTTGTCGCCGGTCAGCCAGCCCCCGACCACGTGGGCTGCGTTGCCCGTGACTCCGCCGGTCCTCGCCGTGGCGATGTTGAGGGCCTTGATGGGCAGGTTCTTGCCGGTCGTACCGGCGATCGCGCCGTCGCAGACCGGGTCCTGCCAGCCCTTGTCCGCCACATAGGCGCGGTAGCAGATGTGCCGCCCGTCGCTGCGTGCCGCGAGCTTGTTCACGGCGTCGGCCGCCGTCTCCTGCTTGGGCTTCACGGGGGCCTTCGACTCGCTCCCGCCGCCCCCGTCCCCGCCGCCGCTGCCGCTGCCGCTGTCCGCCGGGGCCTGGCTGCTGGCGGGCGCCTCGACCACGACGGGGGCGGTCGGGGTGGGCACCAGGGCCGGGGCGCTGGGTGTGGCCGAGGGGCTGGGCGCCAGCGTGCTGACGCCGGCCTCCGCGAGCTTCTCGTTGGCGCTGGTGTTGACCTGCGGCTTGTACGCCAGCCAGATCATCACGAACGCGATCGCCAGGGCCACCGTCAGGCTGAGCGCCGTCGCCAGCCAGCGCGGCAGGAACCCGCGCTGCACGAACGTACCGTCCACCTCCAGCGCCTGCGCGCCCGACCGGCGCACCGCCAGGCTGTAGCGCTGCTCCTCCTTCGAGCCGAACCAGATGATCTGGCGCGGGCGCAGCGTCGTGTTCACGAACACCGCCCGTCCCGGCTCGATCTGCACATTGGCCGGCTGGAGCTCGTACGACAGCCGGTCACCCTGGTCGCTGCCGGTCAGCGAGGCGGTGAGCTTGGTGTTGCCGATGTTGTCGATCGCGAGGCGCGGCCGGCCGCGGAAGCGCCCCTTCACCGTCGGCGGCACCAGTTCCGCCCGCACCTCGGTGAACGGCGTGATCGTCAGGTTCCCCTCGGGGACGGTCACCGCCTCCGGATGCTCGGTCGGGGTGATGCGCACCGCGTAGGGGTTGGGGCCGGCCGTCGCGTCCGGGGTGCGCGGCGGGGCGAAGGTCAGCTCGACCGTGCCCGTCGTGCCGGGATACAACCGCAGGGTCTGCGGCTCCACCGTCGTCCAGGGCGCCACCGCGCCGACCGGCTCGAAGCGGTACTCGTCGACGACGTCACCGGTGTTGCGCACCCGTAGCCGTACGGTCGCCCGGCTGCCGGGGTCGACGGTGACGGAGGCGGGTTCGAGGGAAGTCCACAGGCTCACGCGCCGACGCTACGGGGAGGACGGCGGGCGGGGTCAGAGGCGACGGGGCAGGGTGCGTGCCCTGCCGGGCCGTGACCGGCTGCCCGAGGGGACCTGACGGCCCGGCACCGCCCCCGGGTCCGCCCCCGTGCTCCCGCCGGGGACCCCGTCGCACCGGCGGCGACGGGGGAGGCGCGGGCGGGTCCCGGCGGCCCGCGCTGCCCCCGAGGGCAACAGCCGTGCCCCGGACCGTGCACCGGAAGCCGTTTCGACAAACGCGCTTCGCGCGTGACGGTGAAAGACGTCCTGACGCGTACCCCGAGGAGAGCACAGCATGCCGTCCTACCTGTCGCCCGGCGTATACGTCGAGGAGGTGGCCAGCGGCTCCCGCCCGATCGAAGGGGTGGGCACCTCGGTGGCGGCCTTCGTCGGGCTCGCCCCGACCGGCCCCCTCAACGAGCCGACCCTGGTGACCAACTGGACCCAGTACGTGGCCGCGTTCGGTGACTTCACCGACGGCTACTACCTGGCGCACTCCGTCTACGGGTTCTTCAACAACGGTGGCTCGGCGGCGTACGTCGTCCGCGTCGGCGGTACCTCGGCGGGTGCCGCCGGAGACGCCAAGTCGCCCGCCGCGGTGACCGGTTCCGGCTCCGCGCCGGCCGCCCTCCCGGCCGGCGAGCCCAAGCAGCTCGGCACGTTCACGGTGACGGCCGTGGCGCCGGGCGAGAACGGCGGCCCGCTGAGCGTGGAGGTCGCCGACGCGGAGGGTGAAGGCCCCGCCGAGCGCTTCAAGCTGATCGTCAAGGACGGCGACAAGGCCGTCGAGACGTTCGACGTGTCGGCGAAGAAGGGCAACCGCTCCTACGTCGTCACCCAGGTCAAGGAGCGCTCCAAGCTCATCACCGTGGCCGAGGCCGCGCCCGCCGCGCAGCTGGCCCGCCCGGACAACCAGACGGTCGCGCTGGCCGCGCCGCCCGCCGGCGCGCCGGCCGGTGCGGTCGAGGCCGCGCAGCCCGTCGGCCCCGCGCAGTACCTGGGCGACAGCTCCGACCGCACCGGCTTCGGTGGCCTGGAGGCCGTCGACGAGGTGTCCATGGTCGCGGTGCCCGACCTGATGGCCGCCTACCAGCGCGGCGCGATCGACCTGGAGTCGGTCAAGGCCGTCCAGCTGGGCCTGATCGCGCACTGCGAGCTGATGGGCGACCGCGTCGCCATCATCGACCCGCCGCCCGGCCTGAATGCCCGTCAGATCCGGGTGTGGCGCCAGGAGACGGCCGGTTACGACTCCAAGTACGCGGCCCTGTACTACCCGTGGATCAAGTCCTTCGACCCGAGCGCCGGCAAGGCCCGGCTGATCCCGCCGAGCGGCCACGTGGCCGGCGTGTGGGCCCGCAACGACTCCGAGCGCGGCGTCCACAAGGCCCCCGCCAACGAGGTCGTGCGCGGCGCGGTGGACCTGGAGATCCAGATCACCCGTGGCGAGCAGGACCTGCTGAACCCGATCGGCGTGAACTGCATCCGGGCGTTCCCGGGCCGGGGCATCCGCATCTGGGGCGCCCGCACCCTCTCCTCCGACCCGGCCTGGCGCTACCTGAACGTCCGCCGGTACTTCAACTACCTGGAGGAGTCGATCCTGATCGGCACCCAGTGGGTGGTGTTCGAGCCGAACGACCACGCCCTGTGGGCCAGGATCCGGCGCAACGTCTCGGCGTTCCTCGTGAACGAGTGGCGCGGGGGCGCGCTGTTCGGCGCCCGTCCCGAGGAGGCGTTCTACGTCAAGTGTGACGAGGAGTCCAACCCGCCGGAGTCGGTCGACCTCGGCCGTGTGATCTGCGAGATCGGCATCGCGCCGGTCAAGCCCGCCGAGTTCGTGATCTTCCGGCTGGCCCAGTTCTCCAGCGGCAACGGCGAGCTGGAGGAGTAGGCCCGGAGCAGGCCCTCCGCCGTCGTACCGCCCTCCTCACCACACTTAGAAGGAAAGCCAGATGAGTCTCCAGCCGGGTGACGCCCTTACTTCACACAATTTCGGCCTCCAGATCGACGGCGTGATGGTCGAGTACCTCGCCGAGGTCAGCGGCCTCAGCCTCGAACAGGACGTCATCGAGTACCAGCAGGTCTCCGCGCAGGGCAAGCCCGTCACCAAGAAGCTGCCCGGTGTGAAGAAGGCGGGCACCTGCACGGTCGTGCGCGGCATGACCCAGTCCGCGGCGTTCAACCAGTGGATCACCGAGTCGATCAACGGCGTGATGGGCACCGCCCGCAAGAACGCCACGATCATGGTGATGGACTACCAGAACAACCCGGTCAAGCGGTACAACATGCGCAACGCCTGGTGCAGCAAGATCGACACCAGCTCGGTGAAGGCCGGCGAGGCCTCCGCGCTGACCGAGACCGTGACGATCACGTTCGAAGAACTGGTCATCGAGTAATGCGGCGCACGGCTGTCCGGGCAGCGGCGGCGAGCGGGGAGCCGCAGGAGGCGCTCCCGGCCACCGCCGTGCCCGAGTCCGCATCCCTGTCCGGCGCCGCGTCCGCGTTCTCCGCGCCGGGCGCGGCCGCCGCCCCGGCCCCCGCGCCGTACCGGCTCCAGACGGAGTTCCCTTTCGAACTGCCGCGCGGGTACGTCGACGAGGCGGGCACGGTCCACCGCGACGGCGTGATGCGGCTGGCGACGGCGCGGGACGAACTGGTCCCGCTCCGCGACATCCGCGTCCAGGAGAACCCGGCGTACCTGTCGGTGGTGCTGCTGGGGCGGGTCATCACCCGCCTCGGCAGTCTCCCGCTGGTCCACGACGGCGTCGTGGAGAACATGTTCGCCTCCGACCTGGCGTTCCTCCAGGACTTCTACCGTCAGGTCAACGCCGAGGGGCACACCCGCGCCTCGGTGCAGTGCCCCCACTGCTCGGAGCCCTTCGAGGTGGAACTCGGCGGGAGCCGCCTGGGGGAATCGTGACGTACGCGACCGACCGGCTGCACGAGGAGATCGCGTACGTCGCCTACCACTTCCACTGGGGCCAGGACGAGATCCTGGACCTGGAACACCACGACCGGCGCCGCTACGCCGACCAGATCGCCGCCCTGGTGACCCGGGGCGGGGCGGAGGGCTGAGGCATGGGGTTCCTGGAACGGTTCCGGGGTGGCCGCGGGGGCGGACGCGGGGACGGCTCGGCCGCGTCTCCGGCCGCCGACACCGCTGCGCCGGCCGCCGGCAACGGCGGTACCGCTTCTCCGGTGGGCGACGCCGGTGCGGTGCCACGCGTCGTCGCTGCCGCCTGGCCGACGCTTCCGCCCATCCAGCGCGCGGCGGTCGGCGGCACGTCGGGGGTCGCCGACGCCGGGTTCGGCGGCCGACTGGCCACCTGGCAGAACCCCTCCTTCACCGGCACCGGCTTCCACGCGGTGCTGGACGCGGCGCCGGGCGGCCTGATGAGCAGCCTGCGGGCGGCTCCACCGGTCGCCGAACCCGAGCGGGTCGCCGCACCACCCCGGCCGACGCCCCTTCAGCGTGCCGTTCCCGCGTCCTCGGCGGTCGCGCCCCGTCCGGCCGCGGCCGGCCCGGGCTCGACGGCTGGTCCGGGTGGCCCGGGTGTTGGGAGTGCTTCGCGTTCTACGGGTGCTACCGGTGCTTCGGGTACCAGGGCTACGGCGCCGCGTCCGTCCGGGTCGGCGGCTCCCGCGTATCCGACGGCTTCCGCGCCGCCTGCGGCTCCGGCTCCCCCGGCGGTGCCTGTGGTGCCGTCGCGACCGGCGGAGCCGTCCGCTCCTGCCGCCTTCCCGGCGCGGGGCATCCGGGTGGCCCCGGCGAGCCCGGTCCCCTCGACGGGTCCGGCTCCGTTGACGAGGTCCATGTCGGCGCCGGTACAGCGGCGCAGCCTGCCCGCCCGACCGGCGTCCCCGTCCGCCGCCCCTGCCCCTGCCCCTGCCCCTGCCTCGTCTGCCGGCAGCGGATCGGCTCAGGCGTCCGGCCGGGGTGCGGACACCGACGGCGGAGGCCCGGCGAGCGGCAAGGAACCCGCTCCGGGCCCGCGACGAGCCGCCACCCCGAGTGCATCGGCGGCGGGAAGCAACTCCGGTCCGGGGGAGGCCCGTACGGCCGCTCTCCCGCCCGTCGGGCTCCAGCGAGCGGTTTCCAGGACGGCCCCCCTTCACGAGGGCTCGGCGCCCGGCGGCGCCCCGGTGCGAGTACAGCGAGCGGTACCGGGCGCGGGTGACGCCGGTGCGACTGTCCCCGGTCCGTCGGCGGTGGGCGGCGCCACGCCTGCCACGCATACCGGTTCGGCCCTGCCGTTGTCGGCGAAGTCGCCTGCCGCGTCGGCTGGTTCGGCTTCCGCAGGTGCGTCGGGAGCAGCGGCTCCGTCGGCCGGCTCCGCCGGGTCCGCCGGGCCCCCTTCGGCGAGCGCCGGCCACAGCGTGCAGCGTGCCGTTCCGGCGCGTACGGCACCGTCCTCCTCCCCCGGTGGGGCACCCGGGGGCACCGGCACGCACTCCCCGGGCAGCGGCCCCGCCGCACCTCCGCCGGGCGGAACGGAACGTGGCCCGTCGCCGACGTCCACCCCCGGTCCGCCCGCGGCGACCGCCCCGCGCTCCGGCACGGTCGCGCCGGTCCCTGTGAGCAGACGTCCTGCCACCGACGCGCGCTCCACTCCCACCGCCGACGTCCCCACCGGGTCGTCGGCCGCCCGCAGTTCGGCTTCCGGATCGGGCTCCGGCTCCGGACGCCTGCCCGGCTCCGGCTCCGTGTCTTCCCCGGGCCCGGCCTCCACCCCCGCTTCCGGCCCTGCGCTGGGCTCCGGCCCGGGTGCCGGCCACGGTTCACCCACGCGTCCCGGCTCGTCCTCCGGTGGCGGTGGTCGTACGTCGTCCCCCAGCGTGCAGCGGGCGGCGACGACACCGGACTCGACCTCGGGCCCCACCGCGTCCTCGCGTGACGGTGGCCGCGCGTCGATGCCCAGCGTGCAACGCGCCGCGACGGCACCGACCTCGCCCCCCGGTCCCGGTCCCGGTGCCGGGGCAAGTGCAGCCTCCGGTGCAGGTCCTGCCTCGACACCCGGCCCCACCGCGTCCTCGCACGACGGTGGCCGCACGCCGACCCCGAGCGTGCAACGTGCCGCGACGACACCCGCCTCGACCTCCGCTCCCGGCCCCGGCTCAGGCACCGCCTCGATGCCCGGTCCCACCGCGTCCTCGCACGACGGTGGCCGCACGCCGACCCCGAGCGTGCAACGCGCCGCGACGACACCCGCCTCGACCTCCGCTCCCGGCCCCGGCTCAGGCACCGCTTCGATGCCCGGTCCCACCCCGGGTTCCGGCGATGGCGGCCGCGCATCGACCCCGAGCGTGCAACACGCCGCGACGGCACCGGCACCGGCCTCGACGCCGTCCCGGCCGACGACCACACCCGTGCCCACGCCCGCTCCCGCTCCCGCCGGTCGTCGTACGGCACCCACCGACGTGCAACGTGCCGTATCAGCCCCTGTTCCGGTCACCCCGCCCGCGCGACCCGCCACGCCCGCGCCGGGCGGCGGGAGCAGTTCGGTGCCGGCGCACACCGGCCCGGCGCTTCCGGCGCGCTCCGTCGCCAACTCCCCGGCGCCCACCACTGGTTCCGCACCCGCGCCCGCACCTGTATCCGCGCCCGCGTCCCATGCCGCGACGAGCGTCCAGCGGGCCGCCTCCGGTGCGGCAGCCCCCCGGCGTCGCGCGGGCCTCGGCGCCCCCACGAGCCTTCCCTCGGGCCGACCGGGTCCGGCGACGCCGCTCAGCCCGCCCGTGGCGTCGCCGACGCCTCCCGCGACTCCAGCCCCCGTCGGCACGCCCGCGTCCGCCCACAGCGCCGGCGCCCCGAGCGCGCGGACCGAACCACTCCCCCCGCTGCGGCGCTCCACCCCTCTCGGCGCCCCCGTGCAGCGCGCCGCCATGCCGGTCACCGCCGCCGCGCAGCCCTCGGGCCCCGCGTCCGCGCGCCCCGCGCTGGGCGCCCCCCTCTCCACCCGCCCCGCCGACGCCGGACCGCTGAACGCACCGAGCGGCATCCCGATCGGGCCCCAGGGCGGCGCCCCCCGTACGGCGACCGGTCCCGGCGGCACCTCCTCGGCGCTGCCTCCGTTCACGCCGCCCGTCGTACAGCGCAGCGCCGCGATGCCCGGCGCCCCCGAACTCCCGCCGCCCGCACCCTCATCCGCCCACAGCACCGGCACGCCGACGCATCGTCCGGCCCCGCCGCCCCAGGACACCGCCACCGGCCCCACGGGCGCCCTTCCCCGTACGGCCCGTCCCACGACGACGACCGGACAGCACCACCTCGCACACCCCGCACATCCCGTCGCCCTCACCGGCAGGCCCCCGGTGGCCCCGGTCTCCCCGGTCCCCCTGGTGTCCCCGGCGCCCGTGCAGCGCCACGCCGTCAAGGCGCCCGTACCGTTGCGCCGCACCACGCCCGGCGCGACCGCGGGCGGGCCCGTGGCGCGCCCGTACCCCACCCCCGGCCTGACGCCCATGCCCGCTCCGGCAACGGCACCCTCGACTCCGCCTGCCCCGCCGGCTCCGGTCGTTCAGCGTCGGTCGCTGCCCGCTCCGGGAGCGGCGGCCACCGCCCCCGTACGCCCCGCCGCACCACCGGCCCAGGCGTCGCCCATCCCGGTGCCGGTTCCCCTGCCGGTGCCGACCCCCGCCCCACTGCCGCTGCCCGCAGCGCCCACGCCGCCCGCCCCGGTGGTGCAGCGGCGCCACGCCGCACCGCCCCCCACGCTGCGGACCCCGCCCCGCGGCACCGGCGGGACGCCGCCCGGCGGCGACCAGGGTGCGGCGGATCCGGCTCACGCTCACCCGCAGGCGCATCCCGGTTTCGATCCGCGCGCGCTCACCGACTTCCAGCTCGACGAGCTGACGCACCGCCTGACCGGCCGCATCACCCGTCTGCTCCGCACCGAACTGCGGCTCGACCGCGAACGCATCGGCAGACTCCGCGACCCCCGCCACTGACCGCGCCACCGACCCCGACTCCCCCGACTCCCTCTCTCCCGGAAAGGCCAGGCCCCGATGCCCTCCGATCTCGACCCGGGCTCCACCATCTTCTTCACCCTGACCATCGACGGCGAGAGCCTCGGTTTCTTCAACGGGTGTGAGGGGCTCTCGTCCCAGGTGGAGATCGAGCACCGCCAGGAGGGCGGCAACAACGGCTTCGTCTGGCAGCTGCCCTCCCGGGTCACGTTCTCCACGATCCGGCTGACCCGTCCGCTCACCCCGGACACCACCAAGGTCGCCAAGTGGATCTCGTCGGTCACCACGGGGGTGACCCGGCCGACCGCGCAGATCGCGGCACTGCGCGCGGACGGGTCGGAGGTCGCCCGGTGGGGGCTCATCGACGTGCTGCCGGTCAGCTGGCAGGGGCCCTCCCTCAGCCCGGACAGCCCGGGTGTGGCCACGGAGGTCCTGGAGATCACCCACCACGGCTTCACGGACTGAGCAGCAGGACCGACCGGGACCGGGACCAGCAAGGACTAGGCAGGGAGTACAGGCCATGGCCAAGGGAAGCAAAGGCGGCGCCGGCAAGAGCCTGGTCCGTGCCACCCTCGCGATCCACGAACCGCCGGTGGGCACGAGCACGACCCCCGGCGGGCTGATCAAATCCTTCGGGTTCGACTTCAACCCGGCACAGCTCCAGCTCGGCCGCCGGGCCCAGTGGAAGGTCACCCCCACGGCGGCCGTCCGGGACGGCTCCGTACCGGAGTTCATGGGCCCGGAGCCCCGCGAGATGACCGTCGAGATCTTCCTCGACACCTCGGACCAGCCCGGCAGCAACACCGTCCTGAAGAAGGTCGAGTCGCTGCTGGAGTGCTGCGAGGTCACCACCAAGAGCATCGCCGCCAAGCAGCCCTCGCCGCCGTGGGTGGTGTTCCAGTGGGGCTCGTTCTCCACGGCCCGCTTCACCTCCTACGTCAGCAGCATCGACGTCACGTACTCGCTCTTCGGCACGACCGGCGTCCCGATCCGCGCCACCTGCCAGGTGCGCCTGCACGAGATCCCCAGCAAGACGAAGGGCCAGAACCCGACCTCCGGTGCCCTCACCGCGCAGCGCGTGCACCGGGTCGTCGCCGGTGACTCCCTCCAGTCGCTGGCCTGGCGCGAGTACGGCGACGCCTCCGCGTGGCGGTCCATCGCCGAGATCAACGGCATCGACGACCCGTCCCGGCTGCCGACCGGCATCGAGCTGGTCCTGCCGGCCGCCGAGGAGGTGCGCCACTAGTGGTCCAGTCCGCGTTCTCCAGCGTCATCCAGGTCACCCTCGGTGGCGGCCCCCTGCCCGTCGACATCGCGCCGCTCCTCGTCGAGGGCTGGGTGGACCAGGGACTCGGCGTGCCGGCCGCCTTCCGGCTCACCTTCCGCGACCCCGGCCGTCTGGTCCTCGGCAAGCTGGGCGTCAAGTTCGGCACCCCCGTCGTCCTCGCCCCGATCGCCGACGGCAAGGGCGCCTCCGACCCGCTCCTCACCGGCGAGGTGTGCGGCCTGGAGGCCGACTACGACGGCACCGGCACCTTCACCGTCATCCGCGGCTACGACTTCGGCCACCGTCTGATGCGCCAGCGCCGCGTCGCCGCCTACCGCAACCAGAGCGCCTCCGACATCGCCCGCAAGCTGGCCGCCCAGGACGGCGTCCCGGTCGGGAAGATCCAGTCCACCAAGACCGTCTACGAGTTCATCAGCCAGGCCAACGTCACCGACTGGGACTTCCTCGCCCGGCTGGCCGACGAGAACGAGATGGTCATGTCGGTGGACGCCAAGGGCAAGTTCCAGTTCGTCAAGCCCGACCCCGCGTCCGGCGCGCCGCCCACCTCCACCCCCGGCGACAAGAGCCCCTTCGTCCTCGAGGCCGGCACCGACATCCTCCGCCTGCGGGCCGCCGTCACCGCCGCCGAGCAGGTCGCGACCGTCGAGGCGCGCGGCTGGGACGTGACGACCAAGAAGAAGCTCACCGCGACCGCGCCCGCCAAGACCAACCCCGGCATCAGCATCGGCACGACCCCCGGTGAGGCCGCCGCCAAGTTCAAGCCGGCCAAGCTGGTCGACGCGCAGACGCCGTACGACCGGCAGTCGGAGGTGAAGTTCGCCGCCGAGGCCCTCGCCGACGACGTCACCGGCTCCTTCGCCGAGCTGGAGGTCATCGCGCGCGGCACCCCGAAGCTCCGCCCCGGACTGCCCGTCACCCTCGCCGACGTCGGCGCCCCCTTCGAGGGCAAGTACACCGCCACCTCCGTACGGCACGTCTTCGGCGACGGCAAGCACTACGAGGCCTGGGTGACGGTCAGCGGACGGCAGTGGCGGTCCCTGTACGGACTCTCCTCCGGCGGCGGCAACGCCTCCAACGGCCTGAACCTCCCCGGCACCGCCAACGCCCTGGTCACCGACGTCAGCGACCCGCTCAAGCAGGGCCGCGTCAAGCTCCAGTTCCCCTGGCTCGACGACGCCTACGTCAGCGACTGGACGCGCGTGGTCCAGTGGGGCGGCAAGCGCGGCGGCTCGATCTTCCCCCTCGACGTCGGCGACGAGGTGCTGGTCGGTTTCGACCGGGGCGCCCTGGACCACCCCTACGTCATCGGCGGCCTGTACAACGGCAAGGACAAGCCGACCCCCGTCAAGGACGTGCCCCTGCACGACGGCGCCCGGCAGCGGGCCTCCCGGCACACCCTGTCCGACCGCGAGGGCAACCGGGTGGACCTGCTCAGCCAGCGGACCGGCGGCAAGCAGGGCGTGCGGCTGACCAGCGGCGACGACAAACTCGTCATCAACCTGGACCGGGCGCAGACCGAGATCACCGTGGACAGCAAGGGCACCGTCAGCATCACGGGCAGCCGCTCGGTGACCGTCAAGGCGGGCACCGACCTCACCCTCACCGCGGGCCGCAACATCGCCATCCGCAGCGGCGGCTCCATCACCCTGAGGGGCAACCTGATCAACATCAGGTCGATGACGGGCATGGTGTCGGTGGACGCGGCGGGCCTGCTCAACCTCAAGTCGGGCGGCGCCGCCACGTTCAGCGCGGGCGCCACCGTCCAGATCAACTCCACCGCCAACGTGGGCATCCGGGCCGCCACGCTCATGCTCCAGGGCATGGTCATGGTCAACGCCAAGCCGTACCCGCTGCCGTGACGCGCGGACGGCACGCCGTGAGAATCAGGAAAAGGCAGGTGGCCCTCTGATGGCCGAGCAATTCGTCGGATCGGGCTGGGCGTTCCCGCTCCGCATCGGCCCCACCGGGGGCATCGCCCTGGTCAGCGGGGAGCGCGAGATCGAGGAGGCCATCCGGCTGATCCTCGCCACCGCGCCGGGCGAACGCCCCATGCGCCCGGAGTACGGCTGCGCCATCCACGAGCTGGTCTTCGCCCCGGTCAACGAGGCGACGGCCGGGCGTATCCAGCACGAGGTGTACACCAGCCTGGACCGCTGGGAGCCGCGCATCGAGGTCACCGACGTCGAGGTCACGGCCGGCGCCGAACAGGGCGTGCTCTTCATCGACGTCCAGTACGCGATCCGCGGCACCAACAATCCGCGCAGTCTCGTCTTCCCCTTCTACGTCATTCCGTCCCATGACGAGCCGGGTCTTCCCGGTCCGTCCGGTACGGCTTCCGAAAGCGACCGCTGATGGCCCTGCCCTCCCCGAACCTGGACGACCGCCGCTTCCAGCAGTTCGTCGACGACGCCAAGCGCTACATCCAGCAGCGCGCACCGGAGTGGACCGACCACAACGTCTCCGACCCGGGCGTGACGCTCGTCGAGACGGTCGCCCACATGGCCGACCAGATCGTCTACCGCCTCAACCGCGTCCCCGACAAGAACCACCTCGCCTTCCTGGACCTGGTCGGCATCCGCCTCTTCCCGCCGTCCGCCGCCCGCACGGAGGTCACCTTCTGGCTGTCCGCGCCCCAGGACGAGCCGGTGCTCCTGCCGGTGGGCACCGAGGTGGCGACGGTCCGCACGGAGAGCGAGGAAGCGGTCGTCTTCGCGACGGAACGCGAACTCAGCGTCGTGCCCAGCCAGTTGAACCACCTCGTCGTGCAGCACCGGGGCGAGCCGGTCACCGACCGGACCACCGACCTCACCGAGGGCAAGGACCTGCTCTGCTTCGCCGAGGCGCCGCAGCCCGGCGACTGCATGCTGTTCGGCCTGAGCGCGGCCGTCCCGCACTGCGCGGTGGTCCTGGAACTGGACAGCCGCGTCGACGGTGTCGGCGTCGACCCGCGCCAGCCCCCGCTGGTCTGGGAGGCGTGGACCGAGGACGGCTGGCAGGAGTGCGAGATCGACCGCGACGGCACCGGCGGCCTCAACCGCCCCGGCGAGGTCGTCCTGCACATCACCGGCGGCCATGTCCTGTCCCGCTCCGGCGGCCAGGAGGCCGGCTGGCTGCGCTGCCGCGTCACCGATCCCCTGCCCGGCCAGCCCTTCTACACGACCTCCCCGACCGTGCGGTCCGCCGAGGTGTTCACGGTCGGCGGCACCGCCCCCGCCGTGCACGCCGAGACCGTCTACGACGAGGCCCTCGGCGAGTCGACGGGCCTCCCCGGCCAGCACGTCGCCCTCGCGCACGCCCCCGTCGTCGGCGACGACCCGCCGCTCCTGCTCCAGACCGCCCAGCACGAGGGCTGGTCCGACTGGCAGGTCGTCCCGCACTTCGCCGCCTCCGGCCCCGACGACCTCCATGTCACCCTCGACGCGGCCACCGGCGAGATCGCCTTCGGCCCGTCCGTCCGCGAACCCGACGGCAAACTCCGCCAGTACGGCGCCGTCGCCCCCAAGGGCTCGGTCATCCGCGCCCGCCGCTACCGCACCGGCGGCGGCCGCGCGGGCAACGTGGCCCGGGGCGCGGTCCAGGTGCTCCGCACCTCCGTCCCGTACGTCTCGGAGGTCGTCAACCGGGAGGCCGCGCGCGGCGGAGTCGACGGCGAGACGGTGGAGGAGGCGAAACTCCGCGCGCCGATCACCCTGCGCGCCCAGGAGCGGGCCGTGACCCTGCGCGACTACGAGGAACTCGCCCGCCGCGCCGCCCCCGAGACCGCCCGCATCACCTGTCTGGAGGGCCAGCCCGACGAACACGGCTCCTACGCGGTACGGGTGCTGGTGGTCCCGCAGGCCGTACCGGACCCCGGCGGACGCCTCCGCTTCGAGCAACTGGTGCCCGGCGACTCCCTGCTGGACCGCATCACCCGCCACCTCGACGAACGCCGCCTGATCGGCACCAGGCTGGCCGTCGGCCCGCCGTACTACCAGGGCGTGACGGTGGTCGCGACGGTCCACGCCTTCCGGGGCGTCGACACGGACCGCGTCCGCCGCCAGGCCCACGACGCCCTCTACCGCCACCTCGACCCGCTGATCGGCGGCGCGGACGGCAAGGGCTGGCCCTTCGGCCGCCCGGTGCAGTCGGGCGAGGTCTTCGCCGTCCTCCAACGCGTCCCGGGAGTGGAGCTGGTCGACCAGGTCATGCTGCACCCCGCCGACCCGCTGACGGGCAAGCGCGGCGAGGCCACCGACCGCATCGACCTGGCCGCCCCGGCCCTGGTGTTCTCCTACGACCACCGGGTGCGAGTGATCGGGGACGGCGCATGAGCGGCGCGAACTCACGCAAGGGAACGGGACGTTGAGGGGCTCGGTGGACGGACTCGGCTCCTCCGTGCCGATCGGCGCGATGCTGCCGGCCGTCTTCGCCGACGACGACCTGGCACAGCGCTTCGTCGGGGGTCTGGACGAGGTGATGGCCCCCATCCTCAACGTCCTCGACTGCCTGCCCGCCTACTTCGACCCGGCCCTCGCCCCGGTCGACTTCACCCGCTGGCTGGCGAGCTGGGTCGGCGCGGAGACCGACGGCACGGAACCGGAACCGAGGCTGCGGGCCGCGGTCGCGGCGGCCGCGTATCTGCACCGGGTGCGCGGCACCCGGCGCGGCCTGTCGGAGACGGTCCGGCTGGCCTTCGGCGTGGTGCCGGAGATCTCCGAGAGCGGCGGCGCCGACTGGAGCGCCCGGCCGCTCGGCCCGGTGCCGGGCGAGCCCCGGCCGCACCTGCACGTCACGATCCGGCTGCCCGACCCCGGCCCGGCGGACGAGCACCGCCTGGACACCCTCGTGGCCGCCGCCCGCCCCGCCCACATGCCGTACACGGTCAAGGTGACCGCCGCCGAAAGGACCCCGGAGAGATGACCACCCAGAACTGCGCCGAGTGCGGCACGCGGGCCGAGCCCGGCCAGTCGTTCTGCGACGCCTGTGGCGCCGTACTGAGCTGGACGGACCGCCCCCCGGCCCGCACCGGCGCGGGCCCCGGGTCGGGCTCGGGCTCGGGGGCGCCCTCCGGCTCCGGGTCGAGCTCGGGGTCGAATCCCGCTAGCGGGTCCGGAACGGGGTCGGGGTCGCACCCCGGTACCGGGTCCGGAACGGGGTCGGGGTCGCACCCCGGTACCGGGTCCGGGTCGGGCTTCGGTGCCGGGACAGGTGCCGGGTCCGCGACGGGCGACGGGTCCGGGGCCGGCTCGGTCTACGGGTCCGGGTCGGGTTCCGGGTCCGGCACGGGGTCCGGTCACGGTTCCGGGTCACCGTCGGGTTCCGGGTCCACGTACGGGTCCGGGGCCGGCTCGGTCTACGGGTCCGGGTCGGGTTCCGGGTCCGGCACGGGGTCCGGTCACGGTTCCGGGTCACCGTCGGGTTCCGGGTCCACGTACGGGTCCGGGTCCGGCTCGGTCTCCGGACCCGGCTCGGCCTCGGCGTACGGGTCCGGGGCCGGGTCAGCGGCCGATGCCGACTCCGGGACCGCGGGTGGCGGCTCCGGGGCCGGGTACCGCTCCGCGGAGGGCACGCGGGAGCCGTCGGGCGCCGCGGGGCCGGAGGCCGGTGCGGTCTCCCGTACGGCTTCCGCCCCCGCCTCCGCCACCACCGCTCCCGCCCCCGCCGCCGGCTCCGGTACGGCGGTGGCGAACGCGTCGGCACCCGCCTCGCCCCACGCCACACCCGAGCCTTCGCCCCAGGCCGCCGCCCCGGCCACCGACGACGACTACGACCCGGACGACGAGGACACCACGGAAACTCCCCTGCCGGTCATCCCGCCGGAGGACGGCACCGCCGCTCCGTCAGGCACAGCACCGACCCCCGCGCACACGCACACCCCCGACGAAACCGCCCCCACCACACCCGTACCGGCGGCCGCCCCCGCTCCCGCCCTCGGCGACACGATGGCCGCCCGGGCCCGCTCCCTCCTGGTCCCCGTCGCCGACGCGGAGCCCCGCCCCGCCGCGCCCCCGTCCGTGGCCCCGGTGCTGCCGGGCAGGCCGGTCGCCGACCGGCCGCAGGTACGTGCGCCCGGCCCCGTCCAGGGCGAGCAGCACGGCGTCGCGTGCCCCTGGTGCGCCACCCCCAACAACCCCGACCGGCACTTCTGCGTCCGCTGCGCGATGCCCATGACGCTGGAGGACCGCTCCTCGATCCGCCTCCCCTGGTGGCGCCGCCTGTTCAACCGCAACGGCGCGACCCCCTGGGCCGGCGACCGCCCGCGTCTGCGCCGTACGTTCGACCGCATCCTCAGCTGGCTGGTGGCGGCGGTCGTCCTCACCCTCGTGATCATCGCGGCGATGAACACACCGGCCGCGATCCAGGCCACCCGCGACCACTTCGCCAAGCGCGCGCCGGTCGCCCCGGACTCGTTCGCCGCCTCGCGCTCCTACCCGGGGCACAAGCCGGAGCTGGCCTTCGACAAGATCAACAACAGCTGGTGGGGTCCCGGCGTCTCTCAGTCGGGCGAGGGCGAGTGGATCGAGGCCCGTTTCGACGAGCCGACCCGCCTGCTGGACCTGATCATCACCTCGGGCACGTCGGTCCGCCCCGACCAGCTCAGCCAGTCGGCCCTCCCCCACCGCATCAAGGCGACGATCACCCTGAAGGACGGCAAGACGACGACCCGGGAGATCACCCTGGACCAGAGCTCGGGGGGCCAGCGCCGCGCCTTCCGCGTGGGCGAGGTCACCAAGGTCCGCTTCACGATCGAGTCGTCGTACATGGCCTCCGGGAGCAAGCAGGTGTCGATAGCCGAGATCGAGTTCTTCGGCCGGTCGAGCGCGAACTCGACGTGACGGCTCGACGGCTCGACGGCTCGACGGCTCGACGGCTCGACGGCTCTACGGTCTGACCCCACCTGACGGCCTGACGGCCTGACCTGGCGGTTCAGGGCCCTGGTCGACCGGGAGGGAAGTCTCCCGGCCGACCAGGGCCCTTCCCTTCGGGTATGTACTTGCGTAAGTCAAGCAAGCTATTTATAGTTGCCTGAGTTAAGCAAGCTAGTTCACCCGCTGTGGAAGGAACCGCCGTGAAGTCGCTGACCTCCTTCGCCCGCTTCGTGGTCTTCGGCGGCGGTACCGGAGTCCTCTCCAGCCTGGCCGTCCCGCTGCTGGCGGTGCTGATGCCGTGGACCCTGTCGAACGCGCTGATCACCATCGCCTCGACCGTCCTGTGCACCGAGCTCCACGCCCGGTACACCTTCCGCACCGGCCGCCGCGCGGGTCTGCGCCGGCACTGGCAGTCGGCGGGTTCGGCGGCGGCCGCCTACGCGGCGACCTCCGTGGCCGTGTTCGCCCTCCACGCGATCCAGCCCACCCCCGGCATGCTCACCGAGCAGCTCGTCTACCTCTCGGCCTCGGGCCTCGCGGGCACAGCCCGCTTCGTGATCCTGCGCCTGTTCGTCTTCGCGACCGGCCCCGACCGCGAGACGACGAAGACGACGACGATGACGACGACGACGGCCGACACGAACGAGCCGATCAAGGCGACGACGATCACCCGCCCCCGGCGGACGCCCGCCCCCGCCGCCGGGCTCACCGCGGCCCTCAGCCCGAGCTGATCGAGGCGCGGGCCCGCACGCCCTCACCGCACAGGCCGGCGCGCCTTCCGCGCTTCGCGGTCGACCGCCCAGGCATCGGCCACCGGGCCCAGGTGCCCGAGCTTGTCGGGGTTGATCACCAGCCGGACCGCCTGGATCCGCCCGTCGAGTACGTCGAGCGCCAAGGTGTGCAGCACCCTGCCGTCGCGGTCGCGGAAGATCGCGCCGGGCTGGCCGTTGATCTCGTGCGGCTCGAAGGTCACGTCGATCCTCGCCACCAGGACGGAGGCGGTGGCCAGCACCCGGGCCACGTTCTCGGCGCCGATGACGGCCCTGGCCAGCTGCGGGGCCCTGCCACCGCCGTCGCCGACCATCGCCACGTCGGCGGCGAGCAGTCTCTGAAGACCGGCGACGTCGCCTTCGCGGAGGGCGTCGAAGAACCCGGACGCCAGTTCCTCCCGCTCTCTGCGGTCCGCCGAGAAGCGGGGCCGACCCTCGGCCATGTGGCGCCGGGCCCGCACCACGAGCTGGCGGCACGCCGCCTCCGAACGCCCCACGGCCACCGCGACCTCGGGGAAACCGAACGCGAACACCTCCCGCAGCACGAAGACCGCCCGTTCGAGCGGGCTGAGCCGCTCGAGCAGCAGCAGGGCCGCCACCGACACCGAGTCCGCCAGCTCCGCCGACCGCGCCGGATCCTCGTAGGGGTCGCTGAGCAGCGGCTCGGGGAGCCACTGACCGACGTACTCCTCGCGCCGGACGCGGGCCGAGCGCAGCACGTCGATCGAGAGCCGGGTCACCACGGCCGAGAGGAAGGCCTTGGCCGACCTGGGCGGGGTCGGGGAGGCCTCGAAGCGCAGCCAGGTCTCCTGGACGGCGTCCTCGGCCTCACCGACGCTGCCGAGGATCCGGTAGGCGATCGAGAACAGCAGCGGCCGCAGCTCCTGGAACTCCTCGGTCCTGCCCATGCCGGCTCCTCCGTGACATCACCCACGCGGTCAGAGGCCGAAGCGGCCCCACGCGACGAATGCCGCGCAGGCGAGATAGACCAGGTTCAGCATCACCAACCCGGTCTCGCCGAGACGGCCGTGGGTCATCATCGCGCCGACCATCAGCAAGATCCAGCAGACGGCGGTCACCGGCACCAGAATCGGCGCGATACCGAGCGCGGCAGGCAGGATGAGGCCTGCCGCGGCCAGCAGCTCCAGGATGCCGAGCGTCTTGACGAAGGCGACGCCGACGTCGGCGGTCCATCCCCCACCGTGGGCGGCGGCCAGCGTCGTCTTGGGCACGAACGTCTTGGTGACGCCACCGGCCAGGGCCACTGCGGCCAGCAGTCCGGCGGCGATCCACAGCGCGAGGTCCATCGTCCACTCCTTGATCGGGGCTTGTCCTTCCTGCACCCCGTAGGACGAGACAGGGGCCTCCGCCTGTGACATCCGCACCCGGCGAACGCCACGAAGGCCTCACGCGCCGGACGGACCGCCCTCCACCCACACGTCCCCCGGCCCGTCGACCGGCACATCCACCGCCATCTCCGCGTGGGCGACGAAGTCGTCGACAAGGCGGTGGAAGAGGACGGCGAGCTGCCGCAGGTCGTCCGGCGCCCAGTCGGCCAGCGCGAGGCTCATGCCCAGGCGGCCGACGTCCCGTACGCGGCCGATCGCGGCCCGGCCCGCCTCGGTGAGCTGGATGAGCTGGGCCCGGCGGTCCTCCGGGTCGGGGAAGCGGACCACGAGGCCGGACTTCTCCAACTGCCTTAGCTGCCGGGTGACATGGGAGGCCTCCACGGACAGCCGGACGGCGAGCATTCCGGGGCGCAGCGGGTCGGTCTCGGCGAGATGACGGAGGATCGCCACGGCGGCCCGGTCCAGCGGGAGTCCGGCGTGCGACATCAGCCGGTCGTGCCAACGGGCACGGGTCGCCAGGTAGGTGATGCGGGTGAGCGCCTGCTCCACGGCGATCACATCTTCGGGCACGGACGTTGCGGGCGACGGTATCGGCATCCGTTCACCGTACAGATAGTTGCCTAACTCAAGCAAGATGACCGAGCAGGCCACCTCGACCGTCACCGCGGCGCGGCATGGCGCGGCATGGCGTGGCATGGCGTGGCGTCGATCGTTGCTTGACTTAAGTAAGTCATCATGGTTGCCTAACTCAAGCAACTAAGAGCAGCTGTCAAGAGCCCCTCGATCCACCGGAGCGTCTCTCATGCCGCACGCCACCATCGCCCCCGCCCGGAAGAACCGCGTCCGCCGCCCGGTGCTCGCCCGCGCCCGCGCCGGTGCCGTCCGCCCGGGCCCCGCCCCCGCGCGGACGGTCATGCCGCTCTGGCAGGCGCTCCTCCCCGGCGGCGCCGCGACCACGGCCGGAGCCCGTCCGTGACCGCACACCTGACACTCCTCTTCCTCCTCCTCGCCGTCGTGGTCGGCACCTCCGCCCTGGTCACCGCCTGGCACGGCTGGGGCCACCGCACCGGCTGACCCACACCCCCGCCGCCCCGCCCGCAACAGGAACCCCTCCCATGCGCTCCCAGTCCTCCCCGCAGCCTCCCTCCCAGCCCGCCAGAACCGTCGGCTCCCCGAGCCTTCCGTTCCCCGGCGGCCATCCCCGGACCTCCGACGCCGTCCTCGCCGCCGCCCTCTTCGCCTGTTCGTTCCCGGGCAGTGTGATCACCTTCCCCGGCCAGGACCTGGGCGTCCCCTGGTGGCCCGGTGTGATGCTGGCCGGCGCCTCCTGCGCGGCGCTGATCCGGCGCCGCGACCGCCCCCGCGGCACGGTCGTCGTGACCCTCGCCTGCGCCGTGGCCGCCTCCGCGCTCGGGTACCTGCTCACGGTGCTGCTGCTGGCGCCGCTCATGGCCGCGCTGTACTCGCTCGCCGTCTCCACCGACCGCAGGACCGCCAACACCTTCGCCTTCGCCGGCATCGCCCTGCTGGTCGGCGTCGGTCTGCCCGCCGGGCCGGCCGGCGAACCGCTGGTCCTCAAGCTGCTCGGCCCCGCCGCCTGGCTGCTGCTGCCCACCGCGCTGGGGACGGTGACCCGGCTGCGCGCCGCCTATCTGGACGCCGTCCAGGCCCGCGCCGAGCACGCCGAACGCACCCGGGAGGAGGAGACCCGCCGCCGGGTCACCGAGGAGCGCATGCGGATCGCCCGTGACCTGCACGACGTCGTCGCCCACCACCTGGTCCTGGCCGGGCTCCAGGCCGGCGCGGTGGCCCGGCACCTCCCCGCGCGTCCCGAGGAGGCCGCCCGCCTCACCGCCGACCTGACCGGCACCACCGCCTCGGCCCTGCGCGAACTCAAGTCCACCGTCGGCCTGTTGCGCCGAGCGGGCACGAGCGACGCCGACGAGCCGAGGAATCCCGGGGAACGCACCCGGCCGGTGGAGTCCACGCCCGGGCTCGCCCAACTGCCGCAGCTGGCGGCCTCCTTCGAGGGCGCGGGTCTGGAGGTCACGCTCCACACCGAGGGCGAGCCCGGTCCGATCACCGCCGGCGCGGAGCTCACGGCGTACCGGATCGTGCAGGAAGCCCTCACCAACGTCACCAAGCACGCGGGTGCCCGTACGGCGGCGATACGGCTCGTCTACGCGGACGACCGGCTGACGGTCGCGGTCACGGACGACGGCTGCGCGCGCCCGAAGGTCCCCGCCTCCGTGGGCGGCGGATACGGCCTCATCGGCATGCGGGAGCGGGCCCGTTCGGCGGGTGGGCGGGTCCGTACGGGGCATCGGCCCGGTGGCGGCTTCGAGGTCGTCACCGAACTGCCCCTGCGCACACGGGAAACGAACGAGTCCCACCCCGCTTGACACGGGATGGGACTCGTTCCACTCGGAGCGCCGGGCAGGCCTTGCACCTGCATCTCCCCGCAGGAAGCGGGGCGTCTTTCCTTGGACCACCAACGCAGAGGTCGTTCACCGTTTTTCTTTCCGGTGACCGGCTCAAGATCAAGCCTACCCCATCTCCGGGGTGCTCTTGACCATGTACATCGTCAGGCCGGACGCCCCGTCAGGCGACGTCGCCGACCTTCAACTCGGGTCCGACGACCAGGGTGACGACGCCCGGGGCGGCCGACGCGTCGGCGGTGGCCGTCCGGCCGGGCAGCCGGGAGGCGAGGACGGCGGCCTGGCTGTCGAGGCCGGTCGGATAGGTGACGGTCGTCTTGGCCACCGTCTTGGGGGCGTTGCCCGTGCCGGTGACGGTGTATCCGGCGTCCTTCAGCTTCTCCGCGACGGCGGCGGCGCGTCCCGAGACCCCGGTGCCGTTGAGCACCTGGACCCGCACGCTGGAGGCGTACACCACGTTCTTCCTCGCCGCCTCCAACTGCGGCTTGGTGACCTCCTTGTCCTTGGCCAGGGAGGTGAACAGATCGGCGGCCTGCGGGTACTGCCAGACCACGTTGGCCTTGTCGGTGGGCTGGTCGGCCTCCCGCCCGTAGTTGGGCACGGTGAGGAAGCTCAGCCGGTCGCTCGGTATCCCCTTGAGCTCGTCGGCGAGCCCGTACAGCGGCTTGATGCCCGCCATGTCGGGGTCGGTGGTGAGCGACTTGGTGATCGACTGGAGGAAGCCGTACATGGCGTCGGGGCTCGTGAGCTTGGACTTGGCCTTCTTGGCCAGCGCGTCCATGAACTCCTGCTGGCGCCCGATGCGTCCGATGTCGGAACCGTCGCCGACGCCGTAGCGGACCCGGACGTACGCGAGCGCCGTCTCGCCCTTGACGGTCTGACACCCGGCCTTGATGTCCAGGTGGGACTTCTCCTCGCGGATGGCCTGCTTCGGGCAGACCTCGATGCCCTCCAGCGCGTCGACCATGCCCTTGAAGCCGGAGAAGTCGACCGACATGAAGTGGTCGATGCGCAGACCGGTGTTGGCCTCGACGGTCTTGATGCTGCACGCGGCGGCCTCGCCGACCTTGCCGTTGCTGCCGCCGAGCGCGAACGCCTCGTTGATCTTGAAGTGGTGCGGGGAGGACGAACTGCCGTCCCCCTTCTCACAACTGGGTATCTCCACCCACGAGTCGCGCGGGAAGGACACGACCGAGGCCCACTTACGGTCGGCCGGGATGTGCAGCACCATCAGCGTGTCGGACTGCATGGTGGTCAGGTCCTTGCCGTACTTGGCGTTGGCGCCGTCGCGGCTGTCGGATCCGACGATCATGATGTTCTTGGAGCCGGGACTGAGATTCTCGGGCCGGTTCTCGCCCAGCTTGTCGTCCACGTCGGCCGAGTTGATGTTGTTGTTCAGGTCGTTGTAGACCCAGGCCCCGACCCCGCCCACCGCGAGGACGACGACGGACGTGACGCCCGCGCCCCACGCGAGGATCCGCCCCCGCCGCGTGAGCCGCGTCCTGCCGGGCCCACCCGTCCTGCCACCGGGCCCGCCCGTCCTGCTCCTGCTGCCGCGGCCGGCCGCCTCCACCGGAGTACGCCCACGCCTCCTCGTCCCGCTCACCGGCGCTCGCCCCTCCGCCTCGGCTGTTTCACCCCGTACACCGTGCTCGGATCGTCGGCGTTGGTCACCGCCGAACGTCGGAACCCTACACGCGTGCAGGAATACGTCTTAAAAGCACAGATGACTCAGGAGACTCACAGACCCGCCCAAGGGTTGCCCCCGAAGGGGCAGGTGTCCGCCGGGCGTGTACCCGACCGCCTGCACGGTCACCGGGGGCGCAGCGGTCCCGCCGTCCGCTCGGCCTCCGACCTCGGCGTGGGCCGGTGCTGTGCGGTGAACGTGGGCACGTACGGCCACATGACCTGCCCGCCGGCGTGCGTCGCGGGAGTCGCCGCCCAGACGACGCCGTCGCGGTCGGTCCAGTGCGGCCAGTAGGCGGCGGCGCCACGGGCCACATCGGCGCGCAGCTGCTCGACGAGGGCGGCCGGGACCGCGCTGACGCGGGGCGGCGGCGGCCGCCAGCCGGGCAACGGCCCCCGGAAGCCGACCCCGTGTCGGCGGCGCAGGAGGACGACCTCCACGACGGCGGTGACGGTGACGCCGGCCGGACCCGCGAACAGGGCCGCCCAGTAGGACGAGGTCGGGTGCGCGCCGGGCAGGGCCTCGACGGCGTCGATGAGGGTGTAGTGCGCGAGCGCCGTCAGCCAGACGAGCGGGACGCTCGCCAGCGGCCGGACGAGGGGATGCCCGCCGACGCCGAACGCGTTGCGGTGGATGAGGAAGAGGACGGAGCCGAAGAACACCGTGAGCCAGGGGCCGAAGACCACCAGCAGGAGCAGCCGGCTCGCGCTGTCGGGCTCGTAGTCGTAGCCGTGGATCGCCCAGAGCACGAACAGTCCGCAGAAGAGGGTCGTGATCAGCGCGGTGAGGAAGGGGCGGGCGCACAGCCGGGCCACCGTCCCCCGGGTGCCGGGGCGGGCCAGGGCGACCAGCGGGGCGCAGGCCAGGAGCAGCGCCACCGGTCCGGTCGCGAGCATCAACACCGCTTCGGTGAAGCCCTGTTCGACCGGACCGAAGAGATCGCCGTCCGTGAACAGGCCGATGACGAACGCCAGGACGCCCAGTCCCAGCAGCGCCCGGGGAAGCAGCAGCCGTTCGATGAGCGGATCGGCGGCCGGCTCGACGAGGGCGGCCGCCACCGGCGGCTGCCCGAATCCGCCGAGCCCGACCGCGTCGGCCGCGCTGAACCGGAACATCGCGAACGGGCCGTAGATCCGGCGGGCGAGCCGCCAGGGCAGCAGCACGTCGATCGCCCACGCACCCGGCCCGCTCAGGCGGGCCGGGGCGGGGGCGACGCGGTACGGCGGCCGGTCGTAGGCGTCGGCGGCACCAGGGGGTGCGGTGGAGGGGCGCATGACGCCACTCATCCTGGCATGTGCACCACCAACGCTTCTTCGAATTAGGGCGCGTTGATCAGGCCGACCGGCGGGACCGAGACCGTGCGGGCGCCTTCGGTGCCGCCCAGGACGACCTTGCGCAGGGAGACGTTGTTCTTGGTGTCGGTCTCCTGGAGGCGGTTCGCCGGGTTGGCGATGACCTGGATGTAGTAGGTGCCGTTCGGCAGGCCGGTGATGTCGAAGGACTGGCCGGGACGGTACTGGGTGTACGTGTCACCGGAGCCGACGTCGAGGACCTCCCGCACGGAGATCGAGTTCTGCTGACCGCAGGCGGTCGACAGATCGGTGTTGTACGGGTGCCAGTTGGCGTTCTTCACCGTGTAGTCGATGGCGTCGGTGTTGGCGAGGCAGAACGCCTCCTTGCCGCTCTTGACGATCTCCTTCTGATCGGCTGCGAGCAGCCGGTAGCTGGCGAAGTCGGTGAAGTGCCAGTGCTCGTGGCCGATGCGCGGGTCCCACTCCATGGTGCCGGCGGGCGCGTAGCCGACCTGCTTGCCCTTGGCGTCGTAGAAGTACTGGTACGAGTCCATCAGGTCCGCGCCCGGCTTGCGGAAGCCGTCCACGACGAGCGGCGCGGGGCCGGCGTTCCAGACGTTGGCGCTGAAGGCGAGGTAGTCCTTGCCGACCACGTCGCCGTCCTCGCCGTCGGTGACCGCGATGTCCCAGGCCGGCAGCGAACGCAGGTCCGGCTTGGGTACGTTGGCCGGTACGCCCGCGCGCCCGGTGGGCCGCTTGGTGGCGGACTTCAGCGCGGGAGCGACCCGGGAGCCGTCGGTGTGTCCGGCGCCGTCGCCCAGGTGGTGGGCGAGACCGCGGTCCTCCAGGGCGTGCGAGAGCGCGGAGGGCGTGGGAGCGTCGGCGCCACGGGGCCCGTAGTGATGACCACCCCCCATGCCCGCCATGCCCTGCATGCCCTCCATACCTTCCATGCTCGCCATGTCGTGCGACGCGCCATGGCCGCTGCCGGTGGCACTGTGGGCGGTGAGGCCGACCCCGCCGCCCCCTCCTGCTCCGCCTTCCCCGCCGTCACTGATCTCCCGGACGGTCAGCGCGATGGTCGGCCGGTCGTCGGGGATGCCGAACAGGTCGCGGTACTTCTTCGCCACCGCCACCTTGACGGTGTACTCACCGGCGGCCAGGTCGACCGGCCTGTCGTAGTCGAAGGCGGAGGTGTTGGCCGCCCAGCCCTTCTCCACGCCCCAGACCGAGCCGAGCGTGAAGGGGTTGGTGGAACAGCTCTCCGGATAGTGCGAGGTGGCCGGGGCGTCCGGACGCAGCCGGCCGGAGGCGTTGTTCAGGCAGAAGTTGCTCTTGCTCTTCTGCACCTCCACCCCGGCCGCGTTCTTGATGGAGACCTCCAGGAAGTCCGGGAGGCCGCCGAAGTCCTTGACGAGCCCGGCGGGCAGCGTCTTCGTCGTCACCTTCGACCCGTTGCGCAGGATCTGCTGGGCGACGATCGGGTCCTTGTACGACTTACGGGTCACCTTCAGCTCCAGCGGAGCGTTGTCGACGGTGACGTACGTACCGAGGTCGAGGTAGACCCCGGAGTTCCCCTCGTACCGGTCGGCGGTCACGGCCTTCGACGCGGCGACGAGCTTGAGCTGCGGCGTCCCGGGCGGGCTCGCGGGCGCGGCCCCGGCGCCGGGAGCGGACCCGGCGACGGCGGCCACGACGGTGAACGCGGCCCCCGCGGCGAACGCCGCGCGCTTGAGGCCCTTGCGGTGTAGCGATCTGGTCATCGGTTCCTCGTCTGCGAGTGCCATGGTCAGTGGCATCGGACTGGACAGCCCACGACCCGACCGGCATTACAGACGCACCCCACGCGCCCCGGCCGGAACTGTGAGCACCCTGTGAGACAGGTAAATGGGGTGTCAGGGTTGCCTTTTGGGCGAGAAACCGACCGAAGTGCGTCAGAGGTTGTAGCGGGGTTTCAGGTGGCGCCAGAAGTCTCGGAGCATCCACTTGTCGAAGTCGGTGATCTGGGTGGCGGTGCCCGCGTTCATCAGGAAGCAGCACTGGCCGGTCGGGGTCCAGTCGTAGAAGTCGTCGAGGCCGAAGGTGTGGCCGACTTCGTGCAGGTAGATATGGATGTTCTCCTGGTTCAGGACGCCGGTGAAGTACTCCTGGCCGACGCGCTGGCCCCAGTCGCCGCCGGCGCCGCCCTGGAAGCCCTTGGTGAGCCAGAGGGACTGGTCGTAGTGGCGGGCGGTGCCGCCGGGGCACTTGGAGTAGTTGCCGTCCTGGTGGAAGAAGCGGCCGCAGTCGGGGGCGCACTGCGGGGCGCCGGCGCCGTCGAGGACGCCGGAGTAGATGTCGACGGAGTTGTCGGTCCACTGGAGGGTGGAACGGTTCTTCACCGCCCAGCCGACGATGTTGACCGGGACGGTGGTGTACGGCCAGTTGTTGTAGGCCCGGCCGTTCTCCACCTGCGCCGCCATCCACTTGGCGAACTGCTTCTTCAGGGCCGCGTGGATCTGGTCGCGCAGCGCGGTGCTGACGGGGGCGTCGGACTCCCAGCGGACGCAGTAGTTGATGCTGCCCTTGTTGGCCATGACCTGGTCCCAGCCGTAGTTGCGGAAGCCGTAGAGGTCGGGGTAGGTCGACGAGACGTGGTTCCAGACCTCGTTCAGGGGCTGGACCAGGTTGCCGGGCGGGTTCCACTCGTCGGCGGCCGCGGCTCGGGGGGCCGCGACGCCGGTCGCGTGGAAGAGGAGGGCGACGAGTGCCGCGAGGACGGTGAGCAGTCGGGCGAGGGGCCTTGAGGGATGCCGTGCGGGATGCCGTGCGGGATGCCGTGCGGGCTCTTTGCGCATGGTGAACTCCTCGTGTGGGGAACGGGATTCACTTGCCTTCGCTTGCCTTCAGGCATGGGTCGCCGCCGGGGCCGGAACAGGTTGCCGCATTCCGGCCGTAGCATCTGCCCCATGGCGGACTGGGTGACCCGACCGGCCACGGCGGACGACGTCGAGGCCGTGGCGGAGGTGCGGGCGGTGGCGATGCGGGCCGATCTGGAGCGGCTCGGGCGCTACGACGAGCACCGTGTGCGGCAGCGGCTGCGCGACGGGTTCGTGCCCGCGCACACCCGGATCATCGAGCTCGACGGCGTCCTCGCCGGCTGTGTGGCCCTGCGTCCGGCGGACGACGCGCACTGGCTGGAGCACTTCTATCTCGCGCCGCACGCCCAGGGGCGCGGTATCGGGACCGCCGTCCTGCGGGAGCTGGTCGAGACGGCCGATCGCTCGGCACTCCGGCTGCGCGTCGACGTCCTCCAGGGCAGTCCGGCCCGCCGCCTCTACGAACGGCACGGCTTCACGTTCGAACGCGAGGACGACGTGGACGTGTTCCTGGTGCGCGCGCCCCGTCCCTGACCCCCTCCCCGTCCCCGGTCCGGGTGGTTCCGTGGCAGGTTCGGGGTGGGGAGGCGGCGGCGGCTTCATCATGAGCCGGTGTTTCGCTTCCTTCGCTCCTTTCGCTCCCATCGCTCCCATTGCTCCCTTCGCTCTCTTCGGGCTCCGCTGACCGCGCTTCTCGTCGCCTGTGCCCTGCTCGCCGGGCCCGCCTGCGTACCCGTCGGGCGGGGGGTCGGTGCGCCGCCCGGGGCCTTCGGGGCGTACGTCGGGTACGACGACGCCGGTGTGCGGCGGATCGCGGCGCTCGACGGGTGGCTCGGGGCGGCCACGCCTCGGGTCGGGCACGCGTATCTGCCGGGCGACCGGTGGAGCAACATCGAGGGGGCGCCCGGGTATCTGGAGTACTGGGCGCGGTGGCGGCAGGAACGCGCCGACCGGATGTTCGTGCTCAACGTGCCGATGCTCGAGCGCACCGAGGAGCGTGTGTCCGACCAGGGCGTACGGGACGAGCTGCGCAGAGGGGCGCGCGGGGACTACGACGAACACTTCCGGGTGCTGGCCCGGCGGCTCGTCGCGCTCGGGGTGCCCGATGCCGTGCTGGTGGTGGGGTGGGAGATGAACGGGATCACCTACACCCATCGGTGCGGGCCCGACCCGGAGGCCTGGAAGCGGTACTGGGGCCGGATCGTCGACGCCATGCGGTCCGTGGACGGAGGGCAGCGGTTCCGGTTCGAGTTCACGCCCAGTCGCGGGCTGGACGCCGTCCCCTGGAACGAGTGCTATCCCGGGGACCGGTACGTCGACGTCATCGGGATGGACGCCTACGACCAGCCCCACGGCATGTCCTTCGAGGATCAGGTCGCCGAGCCGTACGGCCTCGCGGCGCACGTGCGGTTCGCGCAGGCGCACGGCAAGCCGGTCTCGTTTCCCGAGTGGGGGCTGTACCGCAACGGCGACAACCCGGCGTACGTGCGGGGCATGCTCACCTGGTTCGCCGAGCACCGGCCGCTGTACCAGACCATCAGCGACTACTGCCCGCACGGCGTGTGGCGTTGCTCCGGCAATCCACGGTCGTCGGCCGTGTACCGGTCCCTGGTCGGGGGGCCGTTCGGCTGAACCCGGCCGCCACGCGGGCCGCGTACCGCTCTCGGCCGCTCCACCGGTCCGATGATCCCAAGATGGGACGAGAACACCACGCGCGCCTCCCACGAACGCGGGCGCGCTTCCGTGGCGCGACCGGGGCCGCCCTGTTCGCCCTCCTGCTGCTCGCGCTCGCCGCCGTGCCCGCGGGAGCCGGGAGCGACGGGTTCCGCAACGACGGCTTCCGCAGCGACGGCTTCCGCAAGGAGGCCGCCCGTGCCGTCCGCGCGCACGAGCGGGCTCGCGAGCGGGTCGACCGGCTGCGCGAGTCCGATGCCTCTCGCACGGAGGTCAAGGACGCCGAACGCCGCCGCAAGGCCGTCCGCGCCGGGCTGTGGGACCTGCTGTGGGCCAGCGGGAGGCACTCCGGCGATCCGGTCGCCGTCGACCCGTCCGGACAGGACAGCCGCTGTCCGTTCGGCGACCGGAGCCGCCCGCCGGAGCGGCGCGCCCACCCCTGGACCGCCCCGACCCGCCGTTACTGGCTCTCCGCGGGCTACGCCGCCAAGGGCTCCCGCTGGGCCCACCGGCACACCGGCCAGGACTTCGCCGTGGACTCCGGTACCCCCGTGTACGCCGTCGGCTCCGGCACCGTCCGCGCCACGACCTGCGGCGACGGCTTCGGCAACCAGGTCGTGGTCCGCCACCGCGACGGCTACTTCACGCAGTACGCCCACCTGTCGCGCATCGACGTGCGCAAGGGCGGGCGCGTGACGGCCGGTCAGCGCATCGGCCTGTCCGGCGCGACCGGCAACGTCACCGGCCCGCACCTGCACTTCGAGGTGCGGATCACCCCGTACGTCGGATCCGCGGTGCCGCCCCTGCCCTGGCTGCGCCGGAAGGCCGTCCAGGTCGCCGGAGCGCCCGCGCTGCCCTGACCGCGGGCGGCAGCCGGGGAAGCGTGGCCGGGGCTGTCCTACGCCTGCTGGGGGCGGTAGGCGGCCAGCGCCCAGATCACGAACACGTCGATGGCGATCTGGATGACCGCCCAGAACGGCGCGTACGGCAGGAACAGGAACTGGAGGATCAGGCTCAGGGAGGCCAGCGCGAGGCCGCTGATCCGGGCCCATCCGGCCCACTCGCCCCCGCTGAGCAGCCCGTAGCCGGTCAGCACGGCCACGACGCCCACGATCACCAGGATCCAGCCCCAGGCGGTGAGGTTCATCTCGTAGGCGTACTCGGCGACCCGGGTGTACACGTCGTCCTCGGCGATCGCGGCGATGCCCTGGAACACGGCGAGGAAACCGCTGACGAACATGAGCACTCCGCCGAAGACGACCCCACCGGCGACCAGCCCACCCCCCGTCGGTGGGGGCGAGGCCGCGCTCGGCGACCCGGTGCCCTGGTGGGACGGGTCCCACACCCGGGGCCCCTGCGACGGCTGGGAGTGCGACTGGTCGCTCATGGCGCCACCCCGTCTCTGTGTCGGTGTTCTGCACTGCACTGCACCGACCATCGGTCCGGACGGGGGCCGCCACCACGGGGGGTGCGCCGTACGGGTGATCCGGCATGCGGACCGGCGGGACCGCCCCTTCACTGGAGGAAGGCCCGCGGGACCCCCTCAGGAGGAGACAAGATGCCACGCACCAAGGGCGTGCTGCTGACGGCGGCGGCGATCTGCTGCGCCACCGTGCTCACCGGCTGCTCGGACGAAGACACCCCCTCGTCGGTGTCGTCCGCGGCCAGCAAGGCCGCCTCGGCGGCCGAGTCGCTGGGCAGGGAAGCCACCGCGGCCGCGTCCTCCCTCGCTTCCGGCTTCGCCTCCGAGGCGTCGTCGGCGTTCGCGTCGGCGTCGGCTTCGGCGAGCCGCGAGCTGGACGAGATCAAGGACGGCGTCGACGTGAAGTCCGACGCGAAACTCGGCACCCCGGACACCGACAAGGACGGCCGGGCCACCGTCGAGGTCACCGTCTCCAACACCACCGACGGATCGAAGTCCTTCGCCGTCCAGGTCGACTTCACCGACTCCGCCGGCAACCGGCTCGACACGGTCGTCACCACCGTCTCCGACGTGGCCGCGGGCAAGACCGGCGAGCAGACGGCCCGCAGCAACCGCACGCTGTCCGGCGAGGTGAAGGCGGAGGTGGCCCGGGCGGTGCGGTACTGACCGCGGTGTGCGGAACCTCCGGGGCTCACGCCATCCAGAAGAAGACGGCCGTCATCCGCTTCTCCTCCAGCGTCGTACCGGAGTAACCGGTCGCGCTGTGCACGAGGTTGGCGTTGTAGAGGAGCAGCCGGTTGTGCTTGTGGGGGACCCGTACGTCCTCCTCGAAGGCGTCCGGTGCGACGAAGCGGGTGCCGAGCGCCTCGACGAGGTTGTTGTGCGGGGCCTGGACGACGTTGCCGCCGAGCCGCCCGCCGGGCAGGGACTGCCGGTAGAAGCTGGTGCCGCAGTCCTTGGGGACGGCCGGGTTGAGGTACAGCACGGCCGCGTACCGGCACAGGGCCCGCGAGTCGGAGTGCGGCCGGGGAGTGCTCTCGCCCTCCCCCACCACCTGGATGCAGTTGTGGTTGAGGGTCCCGCCGCCGGGCGCCCGCTGCACCCACAGCTTCCCGGCCCCGGTCGCGCTCCTCACCAGCCGCTCCACACGCGCGAGCTCACCGGCATCCAGTCCCGGCATGGTGCGCAGTCCGGGCCAGCTCTCGGAGGTGTACGGGTAACCCTTGACCCAGTCGTCCTTGGCGAGACAGCGCTCACGGATCGCGGTGATGCCGGCCTCGGGGAAGACGTCGTCGATCACCCAGTAGTCGCGGCCCTTGGTGGGCTTGCGGTAGGGAAGCACGGGGAGCGTGGCGGCAGCCCTCACGGGCTGGTGGGGCCGCTGTGGCATGGACATGCGGCGAATCTAGGTCGGGAGATCCTCATGACTCGCCCTTCCGTTCGTCCGCACTCCTCCGCGAACTGGTCAACGTTTCGTCGAGCCGGTCAACGGTTCACCAACCGAGAAAGCCCCGGTGTCATCCGTTCGGATCCGCGAAGAGGCCGTCGGCGGTGGTGGCGTGGACGGCGCGCTCGGACCAGACGGTCAGCTGGTCGAAGTCGGTGCACGATTCGACCCGCTCGCGGATCTGGTCGGGGACGTCGATGCCACGCCAGCGCAGGATGTTCAGGGTCATCTCGGCCCGATCCCGAATCCGGCCCTGCTCAAGGCCCTGCTCGCGTACCTGCTCGGCGAGCGGATGCCGCCAGAAGTACTGCATCGTCGTCATCAGGTCCCTCCACATCTGCTGCGCCTGGGGGTCCACCAGGCAAGAGTCGACGAACTGCACGAGCACCGCGGCACTGTCCTCGTCGATGGTCCGCAGGGCGGTTGCCAGCGATTCCAGTATGCCCGCGGCCATCGGGCCGCGACCGTGCGTCATCGCAGAAAACACCGCAAGGGTGACGTTCTGCGCGGCCTCGCGTACGTCTGCGATCACTGGCACGTTGTCAGGGCCCAGCACGAACGGCCACACCGCCATGGACGGCCGTCCCGGTACTCCCACATAGATGGGCTCCGCCGCCCAACGGGCAGTCGCGCTGTTCTGCGTGACGACGATCAGCACCGGCTCGCAGCGGAACTTCTCGCGGAGGAAGGCGAGGTAGTACGGCCAACTGCCTCGCTTCCTCTCGTCCGGCTTGCCCTGAGACTCCACAACCAGGAGGTAGCTGCCCTCGTCGGTCTCGGCCTTCAGCAGCGTGTCCACTCGCCGCTCGATGGGCTCGATCTCGGTGAGGTCGACGTTCATGGCAGCGAACTCGCGCGGCTCCGGGAAGGGCACGTGCAACACCTCTTGCAGGGCACGGGTCAGGAGTGCCGGATCCTTCTGGAAGATCCGGTGCAGCGCCTCGTGCGACGAGCCGACCATCGGCTCTCCTTTCTGTCCGACGTGATCAACGAGCTACGCCGCGTTCAGTTCGCACCACACGAGCTTGCCGCGATGCCCCATCCGGGACAGCGGCTGCCAGTGCCAGAGGTCCGAGCAGGCCCGGACGAGGGCCATGCCGCGTCCGCTCTCGGCGTCGGCCGGCTCCTCCAGCCGTCCCGGGGGCTCGGGTGGTTCGGGGTCCGCGTCCCAGGCGCCGATCTGGAGGACGCCGTCCCGGAAGCGGAGGCGCAGACAGGCCGGGCCCTTGGTGTGCAGTACGGCGTTGGAGACCAGCTCCGAGGCGAGCAGCTCCGCGGTGTCCACCAAGTGGATCAGGCCGTGCAGGGTGAGGATCAGGCGCAGGGTGCGGCGACAGACGGTCACGGCGCGTGGGTCGCAGGGGATGTAGAGGGAGTACTCCCAGGGATCGGACATGCGTCAACTCCGAGTGGCGTGAGGGGATTTACGCGCGGTGGCATTGCCGCAGCCGTCATGGCAGGAGGAAGCGGTGCGCTTCCGCAGCGTGTGCGGGGCGTCACCGACGGTAGACCTGAATGTTTCGGTACAGCAAGCCGATCGCGTAATCTGGCCCCGAACGGGTCGCGCTCTCGGGCGTGTTGAACAAGGGGTGTCGATGACGACCAGGCGCGAACCAACAGCACGTCAGATGCGCCTGGCGGTGGAACTGCGCAGGCTTCGCGAAGCGGCGGGACTCTCCGCCCGCCAGGCGGCCGCACTCCTCGGCGTGAGCAACGTCCAGATCAGCCAGATCGAGTCCGGCGTCACCGGCGTGAGTGAGGAGCGGCTACGTCGGCTCGCTTCGCATTACGACTGCACGGACCACGAGTTCATCGACGCCCTGGTCGCGATGACCACCGACAGGACGCGTGGCTGGTGGGAGGAGTACCGAGGGCTGCTGCCGGCGTCATTCCTGGACCTGTCGGAGTTGGAACACCATGCTCGGACCCAGGCCAATGTGGCCGTTCTGTTCGTGCCGGGCCTATTGCAGACGGAGGAGTACGCCCGGGCCGTGTTCTCCAACAGGATCCCTGAACTCAGCTCGGATGAGCTTGAGTTGCGTGTACAGCACCGCTTGGCGCGCCGCGTGGTCATCGAGCGGGCGGCACCCATCGGTTTCGAGGCGGTGATTCACGAGGCGGCCTTGCGCATCAGGGTGAGCGACCGTGGCGCGTCCCTGGCCCAGCTCACACGCATCCTGGAACTCTCGGAAGAGGATCACATCAGCGTTCGTGTCATCCCTTTCGACCTTGACGGCTTCTCCAGGGGCGGCAGCAGCATGAGCTATCTGGGCGGCCTGGTGACAAGGCTTGACACGGTGGTCCGCGACGCTCCCCATGGCGCGGCCCTGGTCGATTCCGAAGCTCAACTCGCCGAGTACCGGACCCGCTTCCGTAAGGTGGAAGTGGCGTCACTCGAACCGAACCGGTCGCGTGACTTCATCCACACCCTGGTGAAGGAGCTGTGAGGCGCGCTGTGCATCGCACCGACTGGCAGAAGTCGACCTACTCCGACGGCGGCGACGGCAACGACTGCGTAGAGCTCGCCTCCACCCCCACCACACTCCACCTCCGTGAGTCGGACGCCCCCGGCACCGTCCTCACCACCGCACCGGCCCCGCTCGCTCGGTTTCTGCACGCCATACGCACAGGAACTCCCGGAATTGTGGCCTCCGTCACAGCATGCCCGGGCCGCGCCTGCTGAAGTGACCCGATGATCGGTCTCGTAATCCGCGTCCTCCCGTTCTGGGTGCGCGAGCCTCTGCTTGTCGTCGTCGGTGTGCCCTTCAGCGGCCTCCTCTTCTATGCCGCCATCCGGGACCAGGAGTGGATCGGGGCCGCTCTCGGCCTCGCCGTCGCCGTGTTCACGGCCGTCCGCATCCACACGATCCGGCGCGCCCTCCAGACCCGCCGCCAGCTGAAGGCCATGGAGGGCATGAAGCGCATCGAGGGCATCTAGAGCATCCAGGCAAGGCGCGCCCCGTAGGGCTCTCAGTCGTCGACGTCGACGTGGTCGAACGTCCTCAGCATCTCCGTCAGCACCCGTACGCAGGCCCGCACCTCGGCGTCGGTCAGATCGCCCCCGACCTCGCGGTTCAGGGTGTGCTCGCGGTCCAGGACGGTGGCGATCAGGGCTCGGCCGCCCTCGGTGATCCGGATCAGGGACGAGCGCTGGTGCGCGGGGTTGGGCAGGGTCTCCACCCACCCCTGCGCCGCCGCGTCGTTGACCATGCGCTGCACGAACTGCCGGCTCAGCGCCTGGATCCGGCTCAGCTGCGGGACCGTCAGGTCTCCTTTGCGGCGCAGCAGGTCGAGCACGGAGCGCACCCCGACGGAGGCACCCTCGACGGCCTCGCCCTGCTCGACCTTGCGCAGGGCGCGACGGTAGAGGGGGCCGACCAGGTCGAAGACCTCGGTGAGCCGGTGGCCGAGTTCGTCGGGCGGGAGCGGGGTGTCGGCGGGGAGAGACGGGTCGGTGTCGTTCACCCCCACATGATGCACCCCAAGAATATGACACCTTGGTTGCCAAAAGTCGCGCAGGATGACACCTTGGTTGTCATGACTGCTTCGGACATGAAGTACTTCGCCTCCGCCGACGGGGACCTCGCCTACCGCGAGGCCGGCGCCGGAGAACTCGTGGTCCTGCTCCACTCGGGATTCGTCGATCACCGGGTTTTCGACGCGGTGATCCCGGCGCTAGCCTCCACGCACCGGGTGATCGCGGCGGACGTACGGGGCCACGGCGCCTCCGCCAACGCGACCCGCCCCTTCCGCTGGGTCGACGACGTCGCCACGCTGCTGCACCACCTCGATGCGGGCCCCGCGGTGCTGGTCGGTGTCTCGATGGGAGGCCTGATCGTCAGCGACACCCTGCTCGAACGTCCGGAGCTGGTCCGCGCGGCCGTCGTGTGCGGCGCCTCCACCGGCGAGTTCCAGGACACCGACCCCTGGCACCGGGCGATCCAGGCCGAGACGGCCCGTGCCCTGGCCGCCGGTGACATCGAGGGCTGGCTGAAGGCGTTCCTGAGCTATGTGCCCGGCCCGCACCGCAGCCTCGACGACGTGGACCCGGACATCCTGCGCCGACTGCGCGAGATGGCCCTGAACACCCTTTCCAAGCACACGCCCGGAGAGAAGGACTGGCACGTCCCGGTGACCGACACCTGGTCGCGGTTGCCCAGGATCGACGTCCCCGTGCTCACCGTGAACGGCGCCCTGGACACCCCCGACGCGATCGCCGCGGCGCAGCGCCTGGCCGACAGCGTCCGGGACGGCCGGTCCGTGCTGATCGAGGGCACCGCGCACTACTCCAACATGGAGAAGCCCGAGGAGTTCACCGCCGCCGTCGCGGACTTCCTGCGCACCCTCTGACCGGCCGCGGGGCCGGACGCGGGGCCGACCACGGGAGCGACCGCGGGGCCGGCCGGTATCCGGTGGATCGGATGGGCTGCGAGTGGCAGGCTTTCGACGCATGGGGGAACAGCCTTGGGTGGAGACCGAGTTCCGGACGGCCGGCGGCACCGTCCGCGGCAGGCGATCCCCCGACGGCGTCGCCGCCGTGCTCGGCATCCCGTACGCCGCCGCGCCCTTCGGCGCGCACCGCTTCCGTGCGCCCCAGCCCGCCGCCGGCTGGAGCGCGCCCCGTGACTGCACGGTGTTCGGACCCGTCGCGCCGCAGTCCGCGGAGCTGCCCGGTTCACCGGTGTGGCGCCCGGGGGACGAGGAGGTGCTCACCGTCAACGTGTGGGTACGGGCCCCCTCGGATGCCGGCCCGCTGCCGGTGCTCTTCTGGATCCACGGCGGCGCCTACACCTTCGGCTCCTCCGCCCAGCCCGACTTCGACGGCACCGCTCTCGCCCGCGCCGGAGTGGTCGTGGTCAGTTGCAACTACCGGGTGGGTTTCGAGGGGTTCGGCCATGTGCCGGGCTTTCCCGACAACCGTGGGCTGCTCGACCAGGTGGCCGCGCTGCGCTGGGTCCGGGAGAACATCGCCGCGTTCGGTGGCGATCCCGGCAACGTCACGGTCGCCGGGCACTCGGCCGGAGCGGGGTCGGCCGCCTGTCTGATGGTCATGGAACAGGCGCACGGGCTGTTCCGCAGGGCCGTAGCCCACAGCGTGCCCCACGCCTTCTTCGGCGTCGAGGTCGCCGCCGCGATCACGTCGAGGATCGCGGCCGCGGCCGGGGTGGCCGCGACAGGACCCGGACTGCTCTCCGCGTCGCCGCAGGCCCTGGTGGCCGCCGCCGACAAGGTCGCCGGAGCGTGTGAGACCGATCCCGTGACAGCGGTCCAGGCCTTCGATCCGGTCGTCTTCCAGCCGGTGCTCGACGGCGAGGTGCTGCCGATGGATCCGCTCGCCGCGCTCGCTTCCGGCATCGCCCGCGAGGTGGACCTCCTGGTGTGCCACACCCTGGAGGAGTACTGGTTCCTGCACGAGGTCGGCGCGGTGCGGGAGGTCGCCTCGGAGCCGGAACTCGCGGACTTCGCCGAAGCCCTCTCCCTGCCCGCCCGGCTGGTCGCCGGATACCGCGCGCTGATGCCCGACGCTCCGGTGCTGGACCGCTACCTGGCGATCTTCGGCGACGCGGTGTTCGGCGAGTACAGCAGCCGACTCGCCGAACACCACGCGCGGGCCGGCGGCCGGGCGTATCTGTCGCGGTTCGCCCGCCGACGCCCGCGTCCCGGTGGCGGGACCCGGCCCTGGCACACCGCCGACATCCCCTTCGCGTTCGGCAACCTGGACGCGGTGGGCGCCGACTTCCTCATCGGCGGCGCCCCCGACGCACAGGACCGGGCGCTGTCCCGACGCATGCTCCGTGCCTGGGTCGACTTCGCCGCCTGCGGTGACCCCGGGTGGCCCGCCGTCACCGCCGACGGCACGACGGTGCAGGTCTGGGCGGTGCCGGACGATCACCTGTCCGACGACGGCGCCTCCGCCGTACGAGCGCTGTGGCGGGGCGTCCCTCTCGAAGCCGAACTCTCACTCGCACCCGAACTCGCACCCGGCCCCGGCCCCGGACTCGAACCCGCACTCACCACCACCTCGTCGCCCAGCGACACCCTCCCCGCTCGTCGGACCTCGAAGTAGGCGCCGAAGGCGACTCCGCCGCCGTCCGCCCGGCGGTAGTCCGCGAGCGTGCGCAGGGGTTCCGGGCCCGAGCGGCGGCCGGTGCGCTGGTCGACCATCGTGATGGCGCAGCGGATCGTGTCCTCGGTGAAGGCCAGCTCGGTGTCGGCGATGGTGAGGCGGGCGGCGCCGTCCTCCGTGTGCGGGGTGTCCCAGCCGTCCACCACCAGGTTGGGCCGGAAGCGGTTCATCGGGAGGGGGGTGGCTCCGCGTTCGGTGATCCGGTGGTTCAGGGCGTCCAGGCTGGCCCGGGAGACGAGGTGCAGACGGCCGTTGTTGCCGGCCGGGGGGCGGACCAGGGTGCTCGGGGTGCCCAGTACGTCCGTGAGCCAGTCGTGCACGTCCGCGCTGTGCGCCCGCACCGGGTCCCGGCCGGGTGCGCGCAACGTCAGCTCGCCCTCCGTCAACTCCGGTGTGATCAGGGCCAGCCCGGGGTCGCCCCACTGCCAGCGCAGCTCGCCCTTCTCGTCGGCGATCGCGTATGTGCGGTCGTGCAGCAGACCGGTGCTCGTCAGCACCGCCTCCGAAAGCTCCGTTCCCGCGCATCCCTTCACCGGGTAGTACGTGATCCCGACCAACCTCGCGACCGTCATCCCCACGCCCCCTCGTCAGTCCGTCACCAGCGCCAGTACGAAACCGTCGTACCCTTTTCCGCCCACCGTCTGCACCGCTGTCGCGGTCAACCTCGAGTGTTCCGCGACCAGTTCGGTGAAGCGGCGGACTCCCTGGACGCGGGGGTCCGTGCTGCCGGCGTCCGTGACCGCGCCCTCGCGCACCACGTTGTCGCCGACGATGACGCTGCCGGGGCGGGTCAGCCGCAGGGCCCACTCCAGGTAGAGCGGGTTGGACGGCTTGTCCGCGTCGATGAAGACCAGGTCGAAGCGCTCGTCACCGAGCTCGGCGGCCAGCACCGGCAGGGTGTCCGACGCCTTGCCGACCCGTAGGTCCACCACCCCTTCCAGGCCCGCACCCGCGATGTTCGCCGCTGCCACCTCCGCATGCCGCTCGTCCGCCTCCAGGGTCACCAGTCGGCCGCCCTCGGAAAGGGCGCGGGCGAGCCACAGGGTGCTGTAGCCGCCGAGGGTGCCGATCTCCAGGATGCTGCGGGCGCCCTGGACGCGGGCGATCAGGTGGAGCAACTTGCCCTGGTTGGGCGCCACCTGGTGCGGTGGCAGGCCCGCCGCCTCGCTGCCCTCACCGGCTGCCCGCAGGGCTTCGTCCTCCTCCACCAGCAGGCCGTTGAAGTAGTCGTCGACGGCGGTCCAGGTCTGCTGCACCAGGGGTCCCTTCGTTGTCCTGCACGGGCTTCGGTGAGTTCCTTATGGGAACTTACCTGTGCCCGTGTGCCCCGTCCATCAACTTTTCACTCAGGACGGTGAGTACGATCGGCCTCACGTCCGTACTCCTGTGCGTCCGCCCCCACCGGACGCAGCACATCGACACATCGGCGGAATCCCCGACCGGGCAGGAGGCACGGTGCCAATTTCGCGAAACATGATGGGAACCCTGTTCGTCGGCGGTGCGCTGACGCTGACACTCAGCGCCCTCGCCTACCCATCGATGCTCGGACTTGACACCGTGTCGGCTTCGGGCGACCGGATCATCGCCAACACCCAGTGGGGTCCGCTGACGGAAAGCGACCGCGCCTTCGTCGTGGCGGTGCGCGCGGCAGGTCTGTGGGAGTACCCGGTCGGTCAGATCGGGCTCCAGAAGGGGCAGAGCAAGGGCGTCATCACCGCCAGCCAGCACCTCATCGACGGCCACGCGGCGCTGGACACCACCTGCCTCAAGATCGCGCCGATGCTGAACGTCACCCTTCCCAACGTGGCCAGTCCGCAGCAGGAAGGGTTCGTCAACACCCTGAAGGCGGACCAGGGCAAGCAGTTCGACGTCGACTTCGCCAACATCCTGCGCATGACGCACGGTTCGATCTTCAACACGGTGGCGAAGATCCGCTCGACGACGAAGAACACGCTGGTGCGCGCGCTGGCCGACCAGGCCAACGACACCGTCCTGGACCACATCACGGTGATGGAGCAGACCGGCCTGGTCGACTTCGACACCACGCTGTTCACCCAGACCACCCCGCCGAAGCTGCCCAAGTCGGACATGACCCCGCCGGTCCCGCCCGCCGGCCAGCCGCTGATCGTCCTCACCCCGCCGCCGACCGCCACGGCCACCCCGGTGGACATCGGCGCCATCGTGGGCAACGGCGGATAGCCCGGCGACGTACACACGGTGGAGCGGCCCGACCGACAGATGTCGGCCGGGCCGCTCCGGTACCGCACGGGCCCCCAGCTGCTTCACTTCCGATTCGGCCCCGGTCAGGGCCACCACGGGTCTCCTAGGCCAGCCACACCGTCGTGTCCGGGTCCAGCCGCCCGTCGTCGTCGAGGGGAACGCTGCTCAGCAGCACCTCGCCCGGCGGCAGCGGCACCGGAGCGTCCGACAGGTTGGTCACGCACCGCCAGCCGTCGTGGCGGGCGAACGCCAGCACGCCCGGCGGGGTTTCGTCCCGCAGCCAGCCGAGCTCCTCGCCGTCGAGCAGCTTGCGACGCAGACGCAGGGCCGTGCGGTAGAGCTCCAGCGTGGAGCCCTGCACGCCCTCCTGGGCCTCGACGGCGTACCGCGCGAAGTACGGCGGCTGCGGCAGCCAGGCACCGGCCGCGCCGAAGCCGTACGACGCTCCCGTCGTCGTCCACGGCAGCGGCACCCGGCAGCCGTCGCGGCCCTTGCGGATGCGGCCCGTCTGTTCCCAGAGCGGGTCCTGGAGCACCTCCACGGGCAGCTCGGCGACCTCGGGCAGGCCCAGTTCCTCGCCCTGGTAGACGTACGACGATCCCGGCAGCGCCAGCATCAGCAGCGTCGCCGCACGGGCCCGGCGCAGGCCGGCCGCCTCGTCGACGCGCGGGGCGTGGCCGCCGGAGAGGAGCCAGGCGTTGTCGTCCGTGCCCGGTGGCAGCATGAGGCGGGAGGTGTGGCGCAGGACGTCGTGGTTGGACAGCACCCAGGTGGCCGAGGCTCCGACGGCGCGGGCGGTGGCCAGGGAGTCGGTGACGACCGTACGGATCTCCTCGGCGTCCCAGCTCGCCTGGAGGTACTCGAAGTTGAACGCCTGATTCAGTTCCTCGGGGCGGGCGTAGAGGGCGCGGCGGGTGCCCGGGACCCAGGCCTCGGCGACGGCCGTGCGGGGCGGGGTGTAGGAGTCGAGGACGCGGCGCCAGTCGCGGTAGATCTCGTGGACCTCGTCGCGGTCGTAGAAGGGGTGGGTGCCGGGAGGCAGACGGTCGAGGGCTTCCTCGCCCACGAGTTCCGGTGTGCCCAGGTCGCGGAGGGGTTCGGCGAGGTCCTTGGCGAGGGCGTGGGCCACGTCCACGCGGAAGCCGTCGACGCCCCGGTCGGACCAGAAGCGCAGGGTGGTGCGGAAGTCCTCGCGGATCTCCTCGTGGTCCCAGTTGAGGTCGGGCTGCTCACGGGCGAAGAGGTGCAGGTACCACTGGCCGTCGGGGACGCGCTGCCAGGCGCTGCCGCCGAAGACCGACTGCCAGTCGGTGGGCGGGAGTTCGCCGCTCGGGCCGCGTCCGTCACGGAAGACATAGCGCTCGCGGGCCGGGGAGCCGGGGCCGTCCGCCAGCGCCTCCTGGAACCAGAGGTGCTGGTGGGAGGTGTGGTTGGGGACGAGGTCGACGATCACCTTCAGACCGAGGCGGTGGGCCTCGGCGGCCAGCGCGTCGAAGTCGGCCAGCGAACCCAGGCGCGGGTCCACGTCCCGGTGGTCGGCGACGTCGTAGCCGCCGTCGGCGAGCTCGGACGGGTAGAAGGGGGAGAGCCAGAGGGCGTCCACGCCGAGGCCGGCCAGGTGGGGCAGCCGCTCGGTGACCCCGCGCAGGTCCCCGAGTCCGTCGCCGTCGGCGTCGGCGAAACTGCGCGGATAGACCTGGTAGACGACGGCCTGGCGCCACCAGTCGGGGCGGTGGGAGGAGAAGTCGGTCATGAGCGGAAGTCTGTCCATTGTGCCCGGAAAGTGAACGTGCGAGCCGTTCGGAGTGGAACATTCCGCACGTGAGAGAGATGTGACGGAACCTTGAACTCCCTGAGGTTTGACGCAGGTTGACAGCGGTCTGTGGTCCACACGACGATGGGCCCACGCTGTGGCCCCTGTGACCGGAGGGCCTGGTGTTTCTTCTTCTGATCTGACCAATCAGCCGCGGCCATTCAGCTCTGGCCGATCAGTCCTGGCACTCGCCAAGAATGGGATACGCATGTCCATAGCGAGACGTGTCACCGTGCGCCGCCTGCTGGGGACGGGCGCCGCTTCGCTCACCCTGTGCGCCGCCTCCGTCGCCGCCGCCTCCGGCGCCTTCGCCAGTACCGGCACGCCCGGTGGCGACGGCTGGAAGTCCGGCGGCCAGTACCAGCCGGGGACGGGCGCGGGCACCGAGACGGGCACCGACCGCTGCCAGTTCTCTCTCGACGGCGCGCACTTCTACGACTCGGTCCGGGTCGACGACCAGAACCTCAAGCCGACCGAGGACGGCAAGATCCACGTCAAGGTCCGCGCGGCCGGCGACGCGTCGACGTGCACCGCCTCCCTCGCCTCCTACCTCGCCCACGGCGCCAGCTTCGGCACCTCCGGCGAGCAGGTCTTCGTCGACTTCGACAGCGTGACGGTCAAGCCCGGCCAGACCGACACCCTCGACATCGCCGTGCCCGACGCGGGCTGCTTCGCGCAGATCGACCTCTACCGGGGCGCGGTCAAGTTCGACGGCAAGCTCGACGCGAAGGACGGGTTCGTCCACGGGGACCTGCCCAAGGGGCCGGACCGTCCGGTCATCAAGGACAAGCTGATCGCGGCCTGGAACGGCGGCACGAAGGACTGCACGGTCACCGAGCAGCCGCCGTCGTCCCCGCCGGCCGGGGGCGGCTCGTCGCCGTCGCCGTCCGCCTCGACACCGTCGGAGCCGTCGAAGCCGTCGGAGCCTTCCGCGTCGGCGTCCGAGAGCACGTCTCCGTCGCCGTCCGCGTCGGAGTCGGAGTCGAGCACGCCGACGCCGTCCGCCTCCGAGTCGACGAGCGCACCGGCCCCCACGCCGAACGGTGGCGGCGGTGACCTCGCCGAGACCGGTGCGGACAGCAACACCCCGCTGATCGCGGGCGGCGCGGCCGCGCTGCTGGCGGGCGGCGCTGCGATCGTCGTCGCGACCCGGCGCCGCAAGGCGCTGCGCGGCTGAGCGGCTGACGCGGCTGAGTGGCTGACGCGGCTGAGTGGCTGACGCGGCTGAGTGGCTGAGTGGCTGACGCGGCTGACGCGGCTGAGCGGCTGACGCGGCTGAGTGGCTGACGTGACGCGGGCCTGGGGGCAATGTCCCCAGGCCCGCGTTCTGCCGTTGAGGCGCTTGAGGGGCTTCAGGGGCTTGATCGGCTCAAGGCGCTTGAGGGGCTAGCCCTCCACCGCCGTCAGCCACAGCTTCACGTAGCGCTCCACGTCCACGTCCAACGCCACGTCCACGAGGGTCTGTTCGCGTGCGCCCTCGTGGATCTCGGACTCGCCGGGGCGCGGGCGGCGGTCGACGACCGTCTGGCCGCGGGCCGGACCGGGGGCCAGCGAGACCTCCACCGGGAGGAGCTCGGTGGTCAGGCCCGCCGGGTCGGCCACCGCGCAGACCGCGCCCGCGTCGCCGAGGCCACCGGTGGGTGTGGGGTCCCCGGAGGTGGCCGGGTCGCGGTGGGCGAGGAGTTCGCCGGCCAGCCGGAGACGGGGCTCAGGGCTCGCCCGCAGCCGCGCCACGTCCGCCGCCGGCACCAGCACCCGCTTGAAGACGTCCAGGCCGTACATGGTGATCGGCACGCCCGCGGTGAGCAGGATCGCGGCCGCCTCCGGGTCGTGCCACACGTTGAACTCCGCGACCGGCGTGGCGTTCCCGGTCGTCACCGCGCCGCCCATGAACACGATCCGCTCGATGTTGCGGGTCACCTCCGGGTGGGTGCGCAGCAGCAGGGCGATGTTCGTCAGCGGGGCGGTGGGGATGAGGGTGACCGGGCGCGGGGAGGCGAGGATCTCCCGGCGCAGCAACGTGACCGCGTCCACGTCGACCGGTCGGCGGGTCGGGGCGGGCAGCCCCAGGTCGCCCATGCCGTCCTGCCCGTGCACATGCCCCGCCGTGCGGACCGGTTCGATCAGCGGCCGCTCGGCGCCCCGGGCGACCGGGATGTCCCCGGCGCCCGCGTACTCCAGCACGGTCAGCGTGTTGCGGACCACGCCGTCCACGTCCGTGTTCCCGGCCACGCACGTCACCGCCCGCACGTCCAGGCCGGGATGGCGTACGGCGAACAGCAGGGCGAGGGCGTCGTCGACGCCCGTGTCGCAGTCGATGATCACGGGGATGGGCTGCTCGGTCACCTTCGGGACTCCTTCCGCACCACGTTCGCCGTCGCCACCGACCCTATGCGGGGGCGTTCACGCCCACAGCCCGGTCCCGCGGGCCGCCGCCCGCTCCCCGATCCGGCGGACCAGCTCGTCGGCGGGCAGCGCCCCCGGGCGGCGGCCGTCGCGCAGCCGGACGGCGGCCAGGTCGCCCTGCGCCTCCCGCTCCCCGATCACCGCCTGGTAAGGCACCAGCCGCGCCGCCCGGACCCGGGCCCCCAGGCTGCCCCGGTCCGGCCCGGCGAGTTCCGCCCTGAGCCCTGCCGCCACCGCCCGCCGCACCAGCTCCGCCGCCTGTTCCTCCTGCGCCTGCGACACCGGCAGCACGACCAGCTGGACCGGCGCCAGCCACACGGGGAACGCGCCGCCGTGTTCCTCGAGGAGATGCGCCACGGCCCGTTCCACACTGCCGATGACACTGCGGTGCACCATCACCGGGCGGTGTTTCGCCCCGTCGGCGCCGATGTAGTGCAGGTCGAAGCGTTCGGGCTGGTGGAAGTCGATCTGGACGGTGGACAGGGTCGACTCGCGGCCCGCGCGGTCGGTGATCTGAACGTCGATCTTCGGACCGTAGAAGGCGGCCTCGCCCTCGACGGCCTCGTAGGCGACGCCCGCCTGCCGAAGGACCTCCCGGAGCAGGTCGGTGGCCCGCCGCCAGAGCTCCGGGTCGGCCACGTACTTACCGCCCTCGCCCGGCAGGGAGAGCCGGTACCGGGCCGGGCGGATCCCCAGGTCCGCACAGGCGCGGCCGATGAGTTCCAGGGCAGCCCTGGCCTCCTCGACGGCCTGCTCCAGGGTGCAGAAGATATGGGCGTCGTTGAGCTGGATGGCCCGTACGCGGGTCAGCCCGCCGAGCACACCGGACGGCTCGGAACGGTACATGCCACCCAACTCGGCAATACGGAGCGGCAGTTCGCGGTAGCTGTGGGAGCGGGAACGGTAGATGAGCGCATGGTGGGGGCAGAGGCTGGGGCGCAGCACGACCTGCTCGGCCCCCAGCTCCATCGGCGGGAACATGTCCTCGCTGTAGTGGTCCCAGTGCCCCGAGATCTCGTACAGCTCGCGCTTGCCGAGGACCGGCGAGTACACATGGCGGTAGCCGGCGGCGCGCTCGGCCTGCCGTACGTACTCCTCCAGGGCGTGGCGTACGACCGCCCCGTCCGGCAGCCAGTACGGCAGGCCCGCGCCCATCAGGGGGTCGGTGTCGAAGAGGCCGAGCTCGCGGCCGAGGCGTCGGTGGTCATGGCCGTGGCTGTCGTCTCGGAGGTGGACCTGGTCGTTCACGGGGGCTCCCTCGGTCGGGGAGGGGCGAGGAACCGGGGCACGTCGAAGCCCCGGGGCACTCGCCCCGGGGCTTCGGACATCCAGTTCGTGGATCAGCGCGCCGGGACGGGGTCCGGCGTCGTCGTGAGGGACGGCTGGGCGCGCTTCATGGCGACGACCGTAGCAACGGGATCCCGCGCGACGCGATCCGTTTTCCCACGCCGGCCACCCGCGCCGGCCGCCCGCGCCCGTCACCTGCCCCCACAACCCTCCCGCACCACCCGCCCGCACCAACGCCGGTAACCCGTACGGCCCGCCGCGCTGGTCGGCCGGTGGGACCGGTGTTGCCGTGAGAGGAGGCACCCGCGCGCACTCCTGGAGGCACCCCCCGATGGCCCGTCCCACCCTCCTGGCCGCCACGCTCCTCCTCGTCGGCGTCGCCACCCTCACCAGCGGCTGCGCCACCCTCGGTCTGGAACACCCGCCGACCGCCGACCCGGCCACCCCGACCGTCCAGCGGTCGTCGGCCAGGCCCACCGCGCCGACCACCTCACCCGTCCTCACCGAGGCGCAGGCGCGCGCCGCCCTCATCACCGACACCGACCTCGGCGCGCCCTGGACCCCGACCCAAGGCGCCGCCACCTGGCGGGACGGCATGCTCAAGGCGACCGCCTCCGTCCCCGACTGCCAGAAACTCCTCGACGCCCTCTACGCCGACGAGCTGCTCGGCGGCCCCGCCCGCGCGGTCGTCGGACTCGACGATCCGGACGCCGGCGCCCAGCTGCGCTACCAGCTCGGCGGCAGCGGTCCGGCGGAGGTCGACGCCAGGCTGGCCTGGCTGAAGACGATGCCGCAGAAGTGCGCCCGGTTCACGGCCGAGGCGACCGGCGACGCCGTGCTGGACGCGCAGGTCTCCGAACTGCCGCTGCCGGAGGTGGGCGATGTCCGCCAGGGCCTGCGCGTGACCCTGACGATCTGGGCGACGGCCGAGAAGAACCCCGGCGGCGATCCGACCGCCCTCACCCTGGACGTCGCCGCCGTCCGGGCCGGGGAGGACGCGTTCGCCCTCACCAACGGCGGCCTGAACGACGCGCCGAACGAGGCCACCCAGGCGGCCGTCCAGCTCGGCGTCCGGCGGCTGACGGAGGTCAGACAGCAGGGGAAGGTAGCGGTCTAGGTGCCGATCGGAGTGCTGGTCGCTGGTCGGAGTGCCGGTCGGAGTGCCGGTCGCCGGTCGGGGTGCCGGTCGGCTCAGAGGGGCAGGTCGTCGAAGCGTGTCCGCAGTGCGACCACCTCGTGGGACAGCTCCAGCACCGTACGGCTCTTGGCGAAGGCGTGGCCGCGCAGCAGCGACAGCGCCTCGTCCGCGGCGACGCCGAGCTGGGCCATCACCATCCCGATGGCCCGGTACACATCGTCGTGGTCGGTGGCCAGCGGGCTGAGCCAGCAGCCGATGTCGTCCGGGTCGTCCGACTCGGCCCTCGGCAGCGCCACCAGCGCATCCGTCACGATCTCGGCCACCACCCGCGCCGTGCGGACCTCCTCGGCGGCGAGCTCGCCCGGCACGTCCCGGTAGAGATCGAGGGTGCCCACGCACACCGCGGGGTCGCCCAGCGGCAGCGCGTACACCGACCGCACCCCGAGGGCCGCCGCCTGCTGGGCGAACACCGGCCAGCGGCAGGCGTCCCGGCTCGACATCAGGTCCGGGGCGGAGACCACCGAACCGGTCTCGGCCGCCTCGAGGCAGGGCCCGTCCCCCAGGGTGACCTGCATCTCCATCACATACGCGGCCCGCTCACCGCTCGCGCTCAGCGGCACCGGAATCCCGTCGCCGCGCAGTGCCATGCAGGCCCCGCTCACCGGCAGCAGCTTCAGCACGGCGTCGCACAGCCGCTGCGGCACCTCCCGCGGACCGGCGCCCCGGATCTCCTCGGCGATGACTTCGGCGACCCGGTCCCGATCCCGGCGGCCCATGGTCATCACCTGCCATCACCTCCGTCGACGAGCCAGCTCACCTCTCGTGGTGCGCCGGGTACCCCTCGCTCACCGGCAGAACCGGCCTCGACCTACGGCTTCTCGTACGGATCCGCCGGCTGTTTCACCCGCGTGACCGTGGCCGCGTCCAGGACCGGCGGCCAGGCCGCGTCAGAGCCGAGCGTGCCCTTCGGACGCCAGGTGCCGGTGACGGTGACCCAGGTGTCGGCGGGCAGGGCGTCGTCGTCCGCGTCCCGGATCTCGACCTTGCCGGTGGTGGCGTCGGCGGCGCAGCAGGTCACGAGGAGGCGGGTGACGTACCAGGTGCCGTCGTCGCCGTGGGTGACGAAGCCGGTCAGCCGGACGGTACGGCCCTTCAGCGAGCGTCCGCTGTCGTAGATCGCGCGCGAGCTGAACCCGGCGACCGTCAGCTCGACCGGGTTCCCCGCCGGGAGCGCCGGGAAGGTGCCGACGCCCTGCGCGGCCCGCTGGGCGGCCTCGCGGCCGGCGCTGTAGGAGCCGAGGGCCGGGGGCGGGAAGAGGAGGAGGGCGAGGGCGGGCAGCGTGAGCAGCCAGGCGACGCGGGGCCCGGCGGGGCCGTGGGAGTGCCCCTCGTGACCGGCGAACCCGTCGTCGCCCTCGTCGTGGGTGTCCTTGTCGTGGGCGTCCTCGTGCGGGCTGGGCGTGTGGTGGCACAGGATCGCCGTCACGACGCCCAGCAGCACCAGCGCGACCCCGGACACGATCAGGTAGGGGCGCAGGCCCGCCTGCACATAGCGCAGGTACAGGTCGCCGAAGAGGGTGATCCGCAGGACCGCGCCGCCCGTCAGGAGGAGCAGCGCCGCCGGTCCGTACCGCCTCACAGCAGCCACCACCCCACGAGGACACTGGCGGCCACGGCCACCACCCAGGTCGCCGACGCGAACCGTACGGCGAAGGACCGGCCGAAGGTGCCCGCCTGGAGGGCGAGCAGCTTCAGGTCCACCATCGGGCCCACCACCATGAACGCCAGCCGTGCGGTGGGCGGGAAGGCGCTCAGGGAGGCGGCGACGAAGGCGTCGGCCTCGCTGCACACGCACAGCACGACGGCCAGTACGGCCAGCAGCGGCACCGCGAGCCAGGGCGACCCGGTGAAGACGTCGAGGACCGAGCGCGGGACCGCGATGTTGAAGGTCGCCGCGGCCGCCGCGCCCAGCACCAGGAAGCCGCCCGCGTGCAGGAAGTCGTGCTGAAGTCCGGTGAGGAAGGCGCGGAGGCCGGTGGCGTGGGCCGACGGGGTGCCGCGCCCGGGCAGCCGCAGCCACTTCTCCTTCCCGAACCGCGCCCACAGCCAGCCCATCACCACGGCGGTGCCGAGCGAGGCGAGCAGCCGGGCCAGGACCATCTTCGGCTGGCCCGGGAAGGCGATGGAGGTCGCGACGAGCACGACCGGGTTGATCGCGGGCGCGGAGAGCAGGAAGGCGAGGGCGGCCGCCGGGGCGACCCCGCGCCGCATCAGGCTCCCGGCCACCGGCACGGAGGCGCACTCGCAGCCGGGCAGCACGACCCCGGCGATACCGGCCACCGGCACGGCGAGCGCGGGGTTGCGCGGCAGCAGCCGCCGGAACACCCGCTCCGGCACGAACGCGCCGATCGCCGCCGAGACGACCGTACCGAGCAGAAGGAAGGGCACCCCCTGGACGGCGACGGCGGTGAACACCGTCCACCAGGCGGCCACCGGCGGGGTGTAGAGGTCGAGCGCGAGCAGCGGCCCGAGGACGGACACGACGGTCGCGATGGCAACGAGCGCGACACCACCGAGCACGGCGTACACGGACGCGCGCACGACGACCCGCAGGCCGTCGGCCACAGTCCGTTGGTTCTCCACGTGGCGCACGCTAACGCCCTCACCAGTGAGAACGCTGTGACCCCGTCCCCCTTCCAGCCCGTCCGGCGCTTGAGGACGAGGCCGTTCAGGCCGAAGGCGGGGGTCTGGGGGCGCAGCCCCCGGGGATGGAACGGGCAGTGGCGGCGGGGGCGGGGGCGGGGGCGGGGGCGGGGGCGAGAAAACTAGAGCGGAGGCTGCGCGGGCGCCGGCCCCAGGGTCGTCGTCCCCGGCGCCGTACGGTGCCCGAGTCCCGTCCGGTACGCGTCCAACGCCGCCTCCACCCGACCCGTACGCCGCAACAGATCCCCCAGCATCCGGCACAGATCGGCGAGATCCCCCGCCGCCCCCGCCCGCTCCAGCAGGCTGAGAGCGCGCACATAGTGCTCCTCCGCCGCCTCCGTGTCCCGCGCGTCCTCGGCGATGATCCCGAGCAGCCGGTGCGCCCCCGCGGAGTGCACGGCGCCGCGCTCGGGCGACAGATCCCCGAGGACGGTGTGCAGCAGCGCGGCGGCCTCCTCCGACTTGCCCCGCCGGTGCAGGACGTCGGCCAGCTCGACGGCGACCTGGCTGCTGTAGAGCGCGGCGCGCTGAGCGGAGAGCATGGCCTGGGCCTGCTTCAACTCGTCCTCGGCGCGCTCCAGTTCGCCGTTCTGCGCGTAGACGTAGCCGCGCATCCAGTGGCAGTTGGCGAGTTCGGTACGGAGCTGGAGCTGACGGTAGAGCTCGGACGCCTTGGCCAGCGAGGAGTCGGCCTCCGCCAGGCGGCCCTCGGCGAGCAGGGTGCGGGCGACGGACCGGTGCATACGGGCGACCAGGGCGGGGTCGCCGACCTGGGGCGCGAGGGCGAGGGCGAACTCGGCGGCCTGCGCGGCGCGGGCCTGGGCGCCCATGTCCATGTACGGGCCGATGACGGAGGCGTAGAGGAGGAGCAGCGCGTCGGGGTCGTGCAGCCCACCCCGGTTGAGCTCGTCGAGGGTGGATTCCAGCAGGTAGACGGCGTAACGGAGTTCACCGGCGAGGTAGTGGGCGACGGCGCGGCCGCGCAGGGCGGGGACGCGGGCGGGGAGCGGCGCGTGCGCGAGAGCGGCCTCGGCGCGCTCGAAGCAGCGCAGGGCCGTGTCCAGGTCTCCCGTGTCGATCCCGCACTCCCCGAGACCGAGCAGCGCGGTGGCCTGCTCCTCCATCAGCCCGTGCTCCTGCGCCTCCGCGAGCAGCCCGGTGTACTGGAGGGCCGCCTCCTCGGCCGCCCCGGTGGCCAGCGCCCGCTGGGCCTCGGTGAGACGGAGCCGCAGATCGGTGACGAGGCGGGCGGGCCGACCGGTCGCCAGCTCCTCGAAGTCGACGCCGAGCCGCTCGGCGATGTGTTTGAGCGCCTCGTCGGAGGGCCGCACCCGGCCGGCCTCCAGGGTGGAGACATAGGCGGGGGTGTACGTCGGCTCGGCCAACTGCCGCTGTGTCAGCCCCCGTTCGACCCGCAACCGTTGCACCCGGCGACCGACGACCTCCGGCTCGTCCCGCTCTCCCACGCCCGACTCCCCCAACTACCCCTGTACCTCTTGCCGTTGGACTATCTCAGCCCCTAGGTTAAACGGCGAGTTAAGCATGCTTAATAGCTGGCTGTCGTGAGTATCGCAGTCGCCGACGTTGCGAGGTAGCCGTGCCCGGACGCACATCCGCACGCCCTTCCGCGCCCTATGTCAGGGCCGTCGCCGCGGCGGTCCTGGCCGTGACGGCCCTGATCACCGCGGCAAACGCGGGCCCGGCCAGAGCGACGGACGCCGGACCGACCTCCCCGACGGCCCGACACGAGACGGCGGAGCGCCGCTAGGGCGCCGTCGGGCGCCTCGAACTCCCCCAGCCGTCCGGTCGGCGGCCGCTTCACCGCCGAGGCGGCTCAGCCCTGCGTCTGAAGCTGCCGCAACTGTTGCCTGACGTGGTCCAGCGCGCCCTCGCGGCGGCCCGGCACCCGGCCGCGCAGCTGCGCGATCGCGGGGCCCAGGGCGCGGGCCCGCGGCACGTCGGGGATCCGCCCCCACTGGTGGTGCGCCCGGTCGACCGCCGCCTCCACGGCGGGCGCGTCGACCGGCTGCCCCGCCTCCAGCCGGGCGACGGCGACCGCCATCCAGGTGCGGCAACTGCGCTCGGCGTCCCCCGCGAACATCGCCAGATCCGCCCGCACCTCACCCCAGTGCAACGCCTCCTCGGACCCGGCCCCGCACGCCGCGGCCGCCTCCTCCTCGAGCCGCGCGGCGATCCCATCGGCATCACCGTGCCGCCCGTCCCGCACGGCGGTGGAAATGGCGACGTGGGGGTCGACAGGTGTGCCGGGGGCGGCGGGTACGCCGGAGGGGGCTGGTACGCCGGGGGCGGTGGGCGCGCCGGAGGCGACAGGTGCGCCAGAAGTGGCAGGTGCAGCTGAGGCGAGAGGTGCGCCCGGGGCGCCGGATGCGCCGCGAGCTGCGGGCACGACCGAGGCGAGAGGTTTTCCCGAGGCGGCGGATACGCCGGTAGCGGCGGGCACGGCCGAGGCAAGAAGTGCACCCGAGGCGACAGGTTCGCCGGACGCGGCAGCCACGCCGGAAGCGGCCGGTGCAACCGACGCGAGCGGTGCTCGCGGGGCGACGGGGGCGCCGGAAGTGGCCGGTGCGACCGACGCCAGCGGTGCACCCGAGACGACAGGCACGCCCGAAACCGCCGGTGCAACCGACGCCAGCGGCGCACCCGAGACGACAGCCACGCCCGAAACCGCCGGTGCAACCGACGCCAGCGGTGCACCCGAGACGACAGGCACACCCGAAACCGCCGGTGCAACCGACGCCAGCGGCGCACCCGAGACGACAGCCACGCCCGAAACCGCCGGTGCAACCGACGCCAGCGGTGCTCGCGGGGCGACAGGCACGCCGGACGCGGCAAGCACGCCAGGGGCGCCGGAAACGGCAGGCACGCCAGAGGTGGCAGGTGGGCCGGAGGTGGCAGGTGGGCCGGAGGTGGCAGGTGGGCCGGAGGTGGCAGGTGGGTCGGAGGTGGCACGGGCGTCGGAGGGGGTGGGGCGGGTCCAGGGGGTGAGTACCAGGTCGCCGACCTCGCCGTCTCCCGCGATGCGGGCCAGCGCCGCCTGGTGCAACCGTTCGATCGCCGGACGGCCACCGCTGCGCAGTATCGTCGCGACCGCCCTCATGTACGAGGGCGCGGCCACGGAGCGGCGGCCCGGTGGCGGCGCGATCCGCCCGTAGACGGCCACCGCGGGCCCGCAGTCCAGGGCGGCCTGGTCACCCCGCAGCCAGTCCCAGGTCTCCGGGTCCGCGCGCAGATCGAGCACCACGGTCGTGGCGCCGGGCGCCCGCAGCCGCAGCTCCTCCCGGAACCAGTGCCACGGGAACGCCGTGTACCGCACGGTCGGGGGCGTCGTACGGGCGAGCGCCAGGTGGGGCAGCCGTTGCCGCCGGTCGAGCTGGAGCTGACCCGCGACGAACAGGGTGAGCGGCCCGGGGGCCACCGCGGCGGCCCGCAGCCGGGTGAGAACGGCCTGCGGGTCCAGCGGATCGGCGAGTTCGACGACGTTCGCGGTGTCGGTGCCGGCCAGCACGGGAGGCGGCACGGCCGCGAGCACGGGGAGCACGGAGGCCGCGTCCACCAGACACCCCTTGCCCATGGGCGAGGCCGCGAGCAGCAGCACGGTTCCGGGCATGGTCCCCTCCCGCATGGTCCCCTCCCCTGTCGATCACGTACGTCAGCACCGTAACCGCTGCGGGTGCAAAGGGGGGCCTCAGGCCTGCAAACGTCCCTCTACGGGGCCTTCGTCGGGCGGCGGCCCCGATGGCCCGGACGGCACAGGCGGCCCCGGCGTCATAGACGCCACGGGTGTCACGGGCCGCACCGCGAAGACCGTCGTGTCGTCGGCGAGACGCCCTCGGCAGTGCCGCAGCGTGCCGTCCCGTACGAAGGCCACCAGCCGGCCCGGCTCGGCCGTCCGCGGATCGCGGGCGAGGCCTGCCGCGACCTCCTCGGCCAGCGGGTAGAACTCCCCGGCGCCGTCCCGCGCCTCGGTCACCCCGTCGGTGACCAGCAGCAGCGTCTCACCGGGGGCCACGGCCACCCGCAGCACCGGCGGGGTCCCGTCGTCCTGCGCGACGAGCTCACCGAGGCCGAGGGGGAGCCCCTCGCCGTTCGGCAGGGCCCGTACGCCCTCGGGCCCGCCGACCGCGAGCGTCGGCTCGTGCCCGAACCCGACGATCTCGACCACGCCCTGCTCCCCCACGGCCACCCCGTTCTCCCCCTCCAACCCGTTCTCCCCGTCCACCCCGTTCCCGCGGCCGGGGAACCCGATCAGCACGGCCGTGGCGAAGCGGTCGCCGTCCGCCCACCCGAGGGCCGCGGTGTGCGCACGGTGCCGTCGCATCCGGGTCTCCAGCCGGTCGGCCACGGTCGCCAGGTCCGCCTCGTGGTACGCGGCCTCGCGGAAGGTGCCCAGCAGCGCGGCGGCCGCCTCCACCGCGCCCAGCCCCTTGCCCTGTACGTCACCGAGGAGGACCCGGGTGCCGTGCGGGCCGGGCTGGATGTCGTAGAAGTCGCCGCCCACCCGGGCCTCGGCGTCGGCGGCCAGATAGACCGCCGCGTGGTCGAGGCCGCCCCAGCGCGGCGGCAGCGGACGCAGCACCGTACGACGGGTCGTCTCGGCGATGTGCATCATGTGCAGCATCCGCCGCTCGGCGCGCACCCGGACCGACGCGGCGAGCACGGACAGCACACCGCCGACGAGCACCAGCACGAAGTCGGCCGCGCCCTCCCGGTACTCGGACGGCCAGGCGGCGTCGCTGGTGGCGTAGGTGAGCAGGGCGAGCGCCGCGAAGAGCGCCGTCGTCCACACCCCGCAGAGCGCGGCGGCGATGGCGGCGACGAAGACGCACCAGGAGACGATGCGGAACTCGCCGGTGGTGTTGAAGTCGGCGTAGGTGATGGCGACGAGCATCACCAGCGGAACCAGCCAGGTGACGCTGCGGCCCCGGATCTGGAGCAGCTGGTGCCGCTGGAGGACGTCCCGGCGCCGGGCCCGCGGATAGCGGTCGAGCAGGCCGTGACCGCCGGACTCCATGAGGTCAGCGAAACACGGGGGCGGAGCGCCCGCATCCGGGGAACCGGCGCACGGACCCGGCGCAGGAAACCGCCGCACCCGACTTGCCACCGCCCCCGCCCAGGTGTGCCCTGGAAGGCGGGGGCGAGGAGAGAGGAGTGCTCTCATGGCTCATGCGGCACCCACGTCAGGCGTACGGACACCGTCCGCACGGTCCCGTACACCCGACGTCTTCAGCGAACGCGCCCACCGGGCCGCGGAGTGGACGACACCCGTGGCACTGGGGCTCGTCTACGGCTACTGGGTCGCGGCCAACAACCGCTCCGGAGGCCCCATCACCGGCTGGAACCTCCTGCTCGGCTTCGTGAGCGCGATCGTGTTCGCGGCCCTGTGGATGGGCATCCACGCCCTGGCCCCACACATGCGGCGCGAGCTGCACGCCCTGCTGTGGACGGCGTTCGCCGGCTGCGCCTTCGGCTTCCTCTACAGCGAGACCGGCGCGGCCGTCCTGCGCTCCGTGGGGATGTCCCTGGCGGTCTCGGCAGGCGTCTTCGTGACGCTGTTCTACCGCTTCTACACGCAGGAGGACGCGACGGGACACCGTATCCGCTGATCCGCCCACCGACAGCGTCCGCGCAAGGACGCACACGGGCCCCGGCGTTGTACGCCGGGGCCCGTGCCTTCCCTCATCCCTCCACTCACCGGCCGACCGGGACCCACTCCCAGTCGCCCGACGAGGTTCCTGATGTCCCGGTGGCGCTGAAGCTCCAGGAGCCGGAGAAGCTGAACGTCACGGAGGCCGAGACGCCGAACGAGCTGTTGGTGAACGGGTCGTCCCAGTTGGTCCAGTCGCCGTTCTTCCACCGCGGGCACGGGTCGGCGCAGTCGGGCACCCGCGCGCCGCCGGTGTCCACGAAGGCGGCGCTCGCCCAGCCCTGGGCGCCGAAGAGCCAGTACCAGTCCGGGTTGCCGTTGACGCTCTGGCCCTTGACCCTGCACTGCACACGGTCGTGACTGCCGGGCGCGAGCGCCGCGACGACGGGCGATCGGGTGGTGGGTTCCTGTCGCACACTCAGCTCGGAGCGGGAGACGACGGTGCCCCGGATCGAGCTGTTCCCGTCGCCGCCGCTGGTCGGAGGGGCAGCCGCCGCCGTGGTTCCCAGTGCCGCGCCGGCGAGGGTGCCACCGGTGAGCAGGGCTGCGGCCAGAGTCCGCAGGGCCAAAGTGGTGCGCATGATCGACCTCCTTCTCCCCAGAACCAGGAAACACCCGTTCGGGTGAACCCTCCACCGGAGGGCGTCGCCAGGGCCTCGCCAGGGCCTCGCCAGGGCCTCGCCGGGGCGTCTCCAGGGGCACCACCCGGACGGCCGCCATGGGCTCGCGTTCCCCGCCCGGACCCCGTTGCCTGGAGGGGTGTCCCCAAGCCTGCGGACCGCCCTCTCGGCCGTCCTCGTCGCGCTGTCCTGCCTGCTCGTGCCGTTCGGCGCGCTCGCGGCCTGGGCGGCGTACGGGCTCACCGACACCCGCGGCTATGTCGCCACGATGGCGCCGCTCGCCTCCGACCCCGCCGTACGGAACGCCGTCGCGGACACGGTGGGTGACGGAGTGGCACGCGAGGCCGGGATGAACCCGCTCTTCCTGCGGGACGCGGTCCGCTCCTTCACCGCGACCCGCGCCTACCGCACGGCCTGGGACGCGGGCAACGAGGCGGCCCACACGGCCGTGATGAGAGCGCTGAACGACGAGAGCGCCGACCGCGACACCCACCCGGTGACCGTGGACCTCGCGGCCGTCACCTCACCGCTCAAGCGCCAACTGACCGCCGACCACGTGCCGTTCGCCGACCGCGTGCCGGTGGAGCACACCCGTGTCGCACTCCTCCCGCCAGGTGAACTGGCCGCTCTCCGGAAGGGCTACCACGTGCTCGACGTAGCCGGTTTCTGGCTGCCGCTGGCAGCCGTCGTGTTCGCGATGGCCGGTATCTCGGTGGCGGTCTCCCGCCGCAGGGCGGTCACGGCGACGGCCCTCGGCACCGCCCTGGGCGGCGCGCTGCTGGGTCTCGCCGTCGCGATCGCCCGCCGCCTGACCCTCTCCGACCTCCCCGACGAGAGCCACCGCCCGGCCGCGGGCGCGGTGTACGACGCCCTCACCGCGACCCTGCGGACGGCCTCCTGGCTGCTGCTCGCGCTGGGCCTGACGGTGGCGGCGGCGGCCTGGCTCATCCGCCGGCACTCCCCGGCGGTCCGCCTGCTGCGACGGCGGCGAGTGTGCGCAGCGCCCGTGCCAACTCCCCCTCCGGAGCCGACGCGAGTCCGAGCCTGACCGCGTCCGGGGTGCGGTGCGGGTCGACGGCGAAGGCCGTCCCCGGGGTCACGGCGATGCCGTGCGCGGCGGCAGCGGCGGTGAAGGTGTCGGCCCGCCAGGGCGCGGGCAGCTCCCACCAGGCGAAGTAGGCACGCGGATCGGTCCGTACCGTGCCCCCCGCGAGCCGCCCGCCGCGGTGCTCGGTGAAGTGTTCGGCTAGGTGCTCGGTGAGGTGCTCGGCGAGGATCGCCTGCCGCCGGGCGGCATCCGCCCGTTTCGCCTCGACGAGCCGCCGCACCACCCCGTCCCCCGCCCACCGCACGGCCGCCTCCAGCGCGAACCGCCCCGCGCTCCACCCGCCGGACCGCACCGCCGCCCCCACGGCCTCCACCCGGTCCTCCGGTACGACGAGAAAGCCGACGGTCAGCCCCGGCGCGACCCTCTTGGACAGCCCGTCGACGACATGGGTGAGCCCGGGGGCGTGCGCGGCGAACGCGGCGGCCTCCGGATGGAGAAAGGACCAGATGCGGTCCTCGACGACCGGCAGCCCCAACTCGACGACCAGGCGGCCCAGTTCGCCCCGCCGCCGCGCGCTCATGGTCGAGGACGTCGGGTTGTGGAGCGTCGGCTGGAGGTAGAGGGCGGACAGCGGAGCGGCGCGATGGACGGCGGCGAGGACGTCCGGCCGTACTCCTTCCGCATCGCCCGCGAGCGGGACGAGAACCACCCCCAGCCGCCCGGCGATCTCCTTGACCAGCGGATACGTCAGCTCCTCCACCCCGACCCGGCCACCCGGCCGGACCAGGGAGGCGAGGGCGGCGGCGATGGCCTGCCGGGCGTTGCCGGTGAACAGCAACTGTGCGGGGTCCGGCCGCCAGCCGGGCAGGGCGAGGAGCCTTGCCGCGCTCTCGCGGGCGGCCGCGGTCCCGTCGGCGGCACCCGGACGCATGGCCTCCGTCAGCACGTCGGCCCGCAGCAGCGGCACGAGGGAGGCCGCGACGATCTCCGACTGCCCTGCGGCCGACGGGTAGTTGAGCTCGAGGTTGACGGGCGCGGAGGTGGCCGTCTCGATGAGCGCCCGCCCCTGCGCGACGGCCGGCGCGGCCCGCACGAAGGTCCCGCGCCCCACCTCGCCCACCACCAGGCCACGCCGCACGAGTTCGCCGTAGACCCGCCCGGCCGTCGAGGGAGCGATGCGGTGCCGCCGGGCGAACCACCGTTGCGGGGGCAGCTGTTGGCCGGGGTGCAGCCGTCCGGCGGCGATGTCTCCGGCAATGCGGTCGGCGATGAGCCGGAAGTCGGCCATGGGGGTGTCCAGGAACCTTCCCTCGAGATTTCGATCAAGATTGCACCGAGAGCAAAGATCTTATTGCACCGAGAAGTCGGCCCGCCCTACTGTCGATCACATGGCACCCTTCCTCGCATACGAGGACAAAGGCACGGATACGCCCCCGGCGCTCCCCCTCGTCCTCGTCCACGGCCACCCCTTCGACCGCACCATGTGGGCCCCGCAGATCGAGGCGTTCTCCGCCACCCGCCGGGTGATCGCCCCCGACCTGCGCGGTTACGGCGCGTCCCCGGTGGTCCCCGGCATCACGCTGCTCTCCGACTTCACCCAGGACATCGCGGCGCTCCTGGATGAGTTGAAGGTGGAGACGTTCGTGCTGGCCGGGCTGTCGATGGGCGGCCAGATCGCGATGGACATCTGCTGGCAGTTCCCCGACCGCGTCCGGGGCCTGGTCCTCGCCGACACCTTCCCGGCCCCGGAGACCCCCGGCGGCAGACTGGCGCGCAACGAGATGGCCGACCGCCTGCTCGCTGAGGGCATGCGGGGCTACGCCGACGAGGTCCTGGAGAAGATGGTCGCCCCCTACGCGGCGCCCGAGGTGAAGGCCCACGTCCACCGCATGATGACGTCGGCCTCTCCCGAGGGCGCCGCCGCCGCACTGCGCGGCCGGGCCGAACGCCCCGACTACCGGCCCCTGTTGGCCCGCGTCACCGTCCCCGCCCTGGTCGTGGTCGGCGAGGACGACGAGTACACCCCGGTGTCGGACGCGGAGGCGATGCACGCGGCGCTCCCGCACTCCGAGCTGCGGATCGTCGAGGGCGCGGCTCACCTGCCGAACCTGGAGCGGGCGGGCGAGTTCAACAGGGTGTTGGCGGAGTTCCTGGCGAAGACCGGGGCGTAGCCTTCGGCGGGATGAGGTCGATGCGAGGACGGCTCCTCGGTGCCTGGTGCGCCGGGCTGCTGCTGGCCGGGGTGAGCGTGGTCGTCGGCTGCCGGGTCGCCGACACCGATGCCGTGACCCCCGTACCGCAACTGCTCGCCTTCCTGCCGTGGCTGATCGTGCCCACCGGGGCCGCCGTCGTCCTCTCGCTGCTCGCCCGCTGGCCGGCCGGGCCGATCTGGGGAACGGTCGTTCTCGGGCTGCTCGCCTGGTTCGTCGAGCCGTACGGGACGGGGGAGCAGCCGGACGGGCCGGTGCTCGCGCGGCTGCGGGTGCTGACGTCGAACGTGGAGTTCGGGTGGGCTACCGACGCCCTGATCCCGGTCGTCCGGCGCGAGCGGCCGGACATCGTGTTCGTGGAGGAGTGCGAGTACACCTGTCAGGCGGCGGTGGCGAAGGAGCTCGGGGCCGCCTATCCGCACCGGCAGGCCGTCGCGGGCGACAGCTCCGTCGGCTCCGTCATCCTCAGCCGGTTCCCGCTGACGGCCACCGCGGGCGTGCCCGGCAGCATGGGCATGCCGGGCGCGGTGGCCGACGTCGGCGGACACGCCGTACGGCTCCAGCTCGCGCACCCCAAGCCCCCGCTGCCCCGCCAGGTGTCCCTGTGGAAACGGGAGCTGGGGCGGCTGCGGGACTTCGCCGCCCGCTACGAGAACGGTCCGCTCGTCCTCGCCGGGGACTTCAACGCCTCCCAGGACCACGCCGCCTTCCGCCGCGTCCTCGGCACCGGACTGCGCGACGCGGCCCGGCTCGCCGGCGACGACCGCGAGCCGAGCTGGCCCAGCCGCACCGCGCCCGCCTTCGGCGCGCAGATCGACCATGTGCTCGTGTCGAAGGACTTCTCGGCGAGCGGGGCCCGTTTCCTCCACCTCGACGGCACCGACCACCGCGCGCTGGTCGTGAACATCACCCTCCACCAGGGCTGATAGCCGAGGGCCGACGGCCGGGGGCCGGGGGCCGACAGCCGGGGGCCGACAGCCGTGGCGGGTGCCCATAATGAGCGCATGTCCCGCGAGTTCCCCATCGGCCTCACCCCTCCAGACTGGCTGGTCCGGAACCTCCGCTCCCAGCAGTCCGCCGTCAACCGGCCCGCCGTCGCCCGCGCCGCGCTCGCCATGACACTGCCGCTGCTGATCGGCCTCGCCGCGGGACAGCCCGCGTACGGCGCGCTCGCCTCCATGGGCGCCCTGTCCGGCGTCATCGGCGACACCGCCGACGCCTACCGCATGCGGATCATGAACATCGCGATCCCGCAGCTCTTCGGCGCGGTGGGCGTCACCCTGGGATCCGCCGTGTACGGGCACGGGTGGTTCGCGGTGGCCGCCGTCACCGGCGTGGCGCTGGTCTCCGGGATGATCTCGACGATCGGGGCCGTGGCGTCCGTGTCCGGGCTGCTGCTCCTGCTCAACTCCGTGGTGGGGGCCGGACTGTCGATGCCGGGGGAGTGGTGGCTGGCACCGCTCCTGATGACCGGCGGCGGGCTGCTCGTGCTCCTCCTCGCCCTGCTGGCCTGGCCGCTGCGCTCCGGGGTACCGGAACGCACGGCGGTCGCCGCCGCCTATCGCGCGGTCGCCGATCTGCTGGCCGCCTGCGGCAGCGAGGTCCCCGGCGCGTACGAGGACGCCCGGCACACCGTCACCCAGTCCCTCAACCAGTCCTACGACCTGGTCCTCGCCCGCCGCACCGGACAGCACGGCCGCAACCCCGAACTGACCCGGCTGGTCGCCGAGTTGAACGCCATCACCCCGGTGGTGGAGGTGGCCCCCGCGGCCCATCTGAGCGGCCGCCCGCTCCCGGCGGAGGTCCCCGAGGCCGTACTCCATCTCGCGCGGGCCGTGGAGACCGGCTTCACCGGGCCTATAGGGCTCCGGCTGCCCGACCCCGGCTCCGAGACCGCGCGCGCCGTCGACCACGCCCTGCGGCACGCCGCCGAGGTGGTGGCCGCCCCCGACCTCGACCCCCGGGGCAACGACGACCGGCTCGGCCGCCCGGCCGCCCTGCGGGTCCGCGCCGCCCGCGCCACCCGCGATGTCGCCCTCTCCGCCGCGTCCTGGCGCTACGGCCTGCGGCTGGCCCTGTGCATCGGCCTCGCCCAGGTGCTGGTCTCGATCGTGCCGGTGCCGCGCTCCTACTGGGTGGCCCTGACGATCACCTTCGTGATGAAGCCCGACTTCGGCTCGGTGTTCTCGCGGGCGCTGCTGCGGGCGCTCGGCACCGTGGCCGGCCTGGTGGTCGCGGCGGCGGTGCTGTCCCAGGTGCCGCGCGGCTGGTGGGACGTACCGGCGATGCTGCTGCTCGCCTCGCTGATCCCGGCCCTGACACCCCGCGGGTACGGCTACCAGACCGCGGCGATCACTCCGGTGATCCTGCTGCTGTCGGACGTCCTCAACCACCAGGGCACCGCGCTGCTGCTCCCCCGCCTGGTGGACTCGCTGATCGGCTGCGGCATCGCGCTCGTGGCGGGCTACCTGCTGTGGCCGGAGAGCTGGCACACCAGGGTCGGCGACCGGCTGGCGGACGCCGTCGCGGACACGGCCCGCTATGTCGACGCGGCCTTCGGTCCGGCCGTCGACCCCGCCGAACGCGCCCGGATGCGCCGTCGTCTCTACCGCGACCTGTCCGTCATCCGTACGGAGTTCCAGCGGGCGCTGACCGAGCCCCCGCCCACCGGACGCCGGGCTGCGGCCTGGTGGCCGCTGGTCGTCGCGGTGGAACGCATCGTGGACGCGACGACGGCGGCCCGGGTCCGGGTGAAACACGGAGCCGGACCGCCGTCGGAGCGGGAGGTCGGTCATGTCACGCTCCAGCTGCGGGAACTGGCCGACGGCCTGCGCGACACGGACGTGCTGTACCCCGTCCGCACCGACCTGACCGGCCCGCCCGGCAGCGTCCTGGAGCCACTGCGCCAGGAGGTCGCGGCGGCGAGGGTGATCACCTCACCGCACACGGGCGGCTAGGGCCGGGCTCCTCAGTGAGGCGCGGCTCCTCAGTGGGGCGCTAGACCCCGATGTCCTCGCCGTCCTTGCGCCACACGGCCACCACGGCCGGCCGGACGATCTTCCCCGGCCCGTCCGGCCAGGTGCTCGCCGGCTTCTCCACCGTCGCGCCGTCGACCTCGCCCGGGTGCTGCACGGCGACGAGCACCCGCCGGTCCTGGACGATCGGGCCGCAGGTCTCCGCCCCGTTCGGCACCGTCAGGAACTGCTTCAGCTCACCGCGCCGGGAGCCGCGCGTCGCGACGCCGAACAGCCCGTCGTGCGAGCCGAGCTGGCTGCCGTCGGTGGAGATCCACAGGTTGCCGTGCGGGTCGAAGGCCACGTTGTCCGGGCAGGAGATCGGGCTGACGTCGTCCTTCGGGAAGCCCGCGAAGTAGGTCGCCGGGTCGTCGGGGTCACCGGCGACGAGGAACAGCGACCAGGCGAACGTGGTGCTCTCGGGACGGCCCAGCCGCTCGGTCAGCTCCAGGATGTGCCCGTGCTTGTTGGCGTTGCGCGGGTTGGCCTCGTCGGCCTTGGCGTTCGCGCCGACACCACGGTTGGTGTTGTTGGTGAGGGCGACGTACACCTTGCCGGTGACGGGCGAGGGCTGGATGTCCTCGGGCCGGTCCATCTTCGTCGCGCCGACCTTGTCACCGGCGAGGCGGGTGAAGACGAAGACCTCCTCGGCGCTCATCCCCTCGACGTGCGAGACGGCGCCCTTGGCGGTGGCGGTGGCGATCGGGATCCACTCGCCGCTGCCGTCGAACTCGCCGTCGGCGGGCAGCTTGCCGGTGCCGTCGATCTCGATCGTGGGGGAGTCGCCGGTGAGCCTGGCGACGTAGAGCGTGCCCTCGTCGAGCAGCGACAGGTTGTGCTCGCGGACAGCCCGGCTCGACCCCTTCTTCATGCGCTTGCTGCCGACGAACTTGTAGAAGTAGTCGAACCGCTCGTCGTCACCGGAGTAGACGACCGGCCGCCCGTCGTCGGTGAGCCGCACGGTCGCGGCCTCGTGCTTGAACCGGCCGAGGGCGGTGTGCTTGCGGGGCGTGGAGGTCGGGTCGTACGGGTCGAGCTCGACGACGTACCCGAAGCGGTGCACCTCGTTCGGCTCCTGGGCGACGTCGAACCGCTTGTCGAACCGCTCCCACTTGCGCTCGGTCGCGCCGGTCCCGATCCCGTACCGCTTGTCCGTGGCCCGGCCGCTGTTGGCGAAGTACTGGTTGAAGTTCTCCTCGCCGTGCAGCGTGGTGCCCCACGGGGTGGTGCCGCCGGAGCAGTTGTTGAGCGTGCCGAGCACCTTCGTGCCGGTCGGGTCGGCGGAGGTCTTCAGCAGGTCGGAGCCGGCGGCGGGCCCGGTGAGCCGGAACTCGGTGGTGGCGGTGACCCGCCGGTTGAGGTGGTGCCGGGGCACGGCGGTCAGCTTGCCGGTCCTGCGGTCCTCCTCCACGACGACCACGCCGAGACCGTGCGCCGCCCAGGCGACCTCGACCTGCTGCCGGGTGGGGTTGGCAGCGTCGTAGCCACGGAACATGAGCACTTCGTCGGTGTACTCGTGGTTGGCGACGAGCAGCTGCCGGTCGCACTCGCCCGGAATGGGCAGCAGCGCCAGGAAGTCGTTGTTGTAGCCGAACTGCCCGGCCTGGGCGGCGGCGGTCTGCTTCTCCGGGTCGAAGGCGGGAGCACCGCGCAGGATGGGCTCACCCCAGCGAATGACGACATTCTGCGCGTATCCGTCCGGAACGGTGACGGCGTCGGCGGTGTTGGGAGCGACGGAGCTGTACCGCAGCCCACGGGCGGCCTTGGCGGACGGTTTCCCGGAAGATTTCCCGGAATTCCCGGAGGACTTTCCGGACGTATCGGCAGGCGCGGCCGCGGCGGGCAGCGCACCGGCCACACCCGCGGTCCCGGCGGCGGCCGCGACGGTGACGACCGCGGCGGCGCGCACCATCGTGCGGCGGCCGATCGCCCCCGCGATGATCTCCCCGACGTACTCGTTGTCGCTGGTGTTGGGCACCTCGTGGAAGCAGGCGTCACCACACCGGAAGCGACAGGTCATGGCGGAGCGTCCGCCGGGATGGGACTGGGACGGCGTTCCGATCAACGGCAGAAGCTTGCGCACCTTTAATCTCCCCTTGCATGCCCTTGGTGTGCTCGTGACGTTAGGGGCACGTATGTGCGGAAGCGCAGCTGCGGGATGAACGGAGAGTGAAGCCCCGGCAGCCACAAGGGTGTTGGACTTGCGCGGAGGGGGTGCCGAGGCGGTATTGACACACCTGGATTCCTTACACTCACCCCTGCCCAAGATCACCATCCGGGGCCGTTAACCTTACGTGTCCGTCCTGGCCAGGGATTGACGGGCTTCAACTCACGCGAAGGGTTGCGCACATGGGCATTCTCACTCTCCTGCGGAACGCGTTCGGACGGTCACGCAAAGAGCGGGCCGCCGAGGCAGAGGGTGCGGAACAGGTTCCTTCGCAGGAACAGACCGCCTCCGAGGAGCGGGACCAGGAGTCGACCGGGGCTGCCCCCACGTCGGCGGCCGCGCCGACCCCGGCGCCCGAACCGACGGTCCCGTCCCCCTCCCCCGAACCCACCCCGAGGGCCACCCCCACGGCCCAGGTCCCGGAACCCCGCCCGGCATCCCAGGACGAACACGACCTCGTCTCGGCAGCCTTCGACAACGTCTCGGTCCCCAAGCCGACCCAGTCGACAGAGGACCTGCCCGCACAGACACCTGAGGCGCCCGAGACACCTGAGGCGCCTGAGGCAACTGAGGCGCCAGCGGAGGCTGAGGCGACCGAGGCTGCTGCTGAGGCGCCAGCGGAGGCTGAGGCGACCGAGGCTGCTGCGGAAGCCGAGGCTGAGGCGACGGCGGAGGCGGAAGCCGAGGCTGAGGCGCCGACGCAGCCTGAAGCAAAGGCCGAGGTGGACGAGCCGACGGCCGAGGCGGCGGCCGAGGTGGCGGCCGAGGTGGCGGCCGAGGTGGACGAGCCGACGGCCGAGGAGGACGAGCCGACGGCCGAGGCGGCGGCCGAGGAGGACGAGCCGACGGCCGAGGCGGCGGCCGAGGAGGACGAGCCGACGGCCGAGGCGGTGGCCGAGGTGGACGAGCCGACGGCCGAGGCGGTTGCCGAGGAGCCCACGCCGACGACCGAAGCGGCTGCGGAGACGGAGCCGGCGGCCGAGGAGCCCACGGTGGTCACCGACGCCGAGGCGGAGCCGACGGCGGAAGAGCCGGCCTCCGAGGAGCCGACGGCAACGACGGCCGACCCGGAACCCGCGGCCGAGCAGCCGGAGACCGAGCCCGAGCCGGTCGCGGCCCCCGAGGCAACGGCCCCGGAATCCGAGCCCGAGGCCGACGAGCCCGTGTCCGAACCGGCCGCAGCCGAGTCGGAACCGGAGACGACGGACACTGCGGAGCAGTCCGAGGCCGCCCCCGAGCCTGAGGCCGCCCCCGAGCCCGCGGCCGCCGTGGCTGCGGCGCAGGCCGACGAGCCCGCGGCCGCCGACGGCGAGGACGCCGCACAGGGGCCACTCGCGGCCGACAACGAAAGCCGCACGGGTGGTGCGGGTGGGAACGACCCGGCCGAAGGCGAAGCCGAGGACGAGGTCGAGGCGGCCCCGGCCGAGACTCCCGCCGCCCCCACCCTCCCCGCCGGCCTCGCCACCGCCTACGCCGCAGCCGCCACCGCCCTGGAGGCAACCCACCTCACCGGCACCCGAGCGAAGCTCCACCTCGTACTGGACCGCTCCGCGAGCATGCGCGCGTACTACAAGGACGGCTCCGCCCAGGCCCTCGCCGAGCAGACCCTCGCCCTCGCCGCCCACCTGGACCCGGAGGACACCAAGGTCCGCGTCACCTTCTTCTCCACCGAGGTGGACGGCAACGGCGAGCTCACCCTCACCGAGCACGAGAACAAGATCGACGAGCTGCACGCGGGCCTCGGCCGTATGGGCCGCACCAGCTACCACGTGGCCGTGGAAGACGTCCTCACGTACCACCAGAAGGAAGCCCCCGGCACTCCCGCCCTGGTGGTCTTCCAGACGGACGGCGCCCCGGACGCGAAGACCCCGGCCACCCAGGCCCTCACCGAGGCGGCGAAGAGCCACCCCGACGTCTTCTTCGCCTTCGTCGCGTTCGGCGACCCGGAGAACAAGGCCTTCGACTACCTCCGCAAGCTGAAGCTGGCCAACACGTCCCACTTCCTCGCGGGCGAGACCCCGCGTGAGCTCACGGACGCCGAGGTCTACGAGGGCATCCTGGCGAACTGGCGCCCGTAAGCCCCACCGAGCACCACAGACACCACGGACACCACAGAGCACCACCGCGCACCACCGCGCCTGACCGGGGGGTGGACGGGACGGACACCTTGTCCACCCGTCCACCCCCCGAAACGCATGTGAGTGGATCTTCGCGAGCCCAGTAGGATTTCGGGCATGGCGGCCACTGGAACCGAGAAGCAGGGTGGCAAGGCGTTCTACGTCTCCACCCCCATTTACTACGTCAACGACGCTCCTCACCTGGGCCACGCCTATACGACCGTCGCAGGCGACGTGCTCACCCGCTGGCACCGCCAGCGTGGCGAGAAGGTGTGGTACCTCACCGGCACGGACGAGCACGGTCAGAAGATCATGCGCACCGCGGAGGCGAACGGCGTCAGCCCGCAGCAGTGGGCCGACAAGCTCGTCGACGAGTCCTGGCGCCCCCTCTGGGAGCACCTGGAGATCGCGAACGACGACTTCATCCGCACCACGCAGAAGCGGCACACCGACCGCGTCCAGGAGTTCGTGCAGGACCTGTACGACAAGGACGAGATCTACAAGGGCGGCTACGAGGGCCCGTACTGCGTCGGCTGCGAGGAGTACAAGCTCCCCGGCGAGCTGCTCGACGGCGAGGGCGACTTCGCAGGTGAGAAGCTGTGCCCGATCCACAAGAAGCCCGTGGAGATCCTCAGCGAGGAGAACTACTTCTTCAAGCTGAGCGAGTACGGCGACAAGCTCCTCGCCCTCTACGAGGCGAACCCGGGCTTCATCCAGCCCGAGTCCGCGCGCAACGAGGTCGTGAACTTCGTCCGGCAGGGCCTCCAGGACCTCTCGATCTCGCGCTCCACCTTCGACTGGGGCATCCCGATCCCGTGGGACCAGAAGCACGTGATCTACGTGTGGGTCGACGCGCTGCTGAACTACGCGACGGCGGTCGGCTACAACGAGAACCAGCAGAAGTTCGAAGAGACCTTCCCGGCCGACGTCCACCTGGTCGGCAAGGACATCCTCCGCTTCCACGCGGTGATCTGGCCCGCGATGCTGATGGCGCAGGGCCTCCCGCTGCCCGGCAAGATCGCCGCGAACGGCTGGCTGATGGTCGGCGGCGAGAAGATGTCGAAGTCGAACCTGACCGGCATCAAGCCGCAGGACCTGACCTCGCACTTCGGCGTGGACGCGTACCGCTGGTACTTCCTGCGCGCCATCGCCTTCGGCCAGGACGGCTCGTTCTCGTGGGAGGACTTCTCCGCCCGCTACACGAGCGAGCTGGCGAACGACTACGGCAACCTCGCCTCCCGTGTGGCCGCGATGGTCGGCAAGTACTTCGACGGCGTCCTGCCCGAGGCCACCGCCGACAGCGAGGCCGAGAAGGCGCTGCACGACGGTCTGGCGAACGCGGTCGCGCTGGCCGACCGGAAGATCGGCGACGAGCTGGACTTCCAGGGCGGCATCCTGGCCGTGTTCGACTTCGTCAAGCAGGTCAACGGCTACATCACGGAGCAGGAGCCGTGGAAGGTCGCGAAGGACGACTCGGCCGAGGGCCGGGCCCGTCTGGCGACCATCCTCTACACCGCCGCGGAGTCCCTGCGCGCCATCGCCGTCCTGCTGAACCCGGTCATGCCGGACACCTCCCAGAAGCTCTGGGACTCGCTGGGCGCCGAGGCCGTCCTGGGTGCTCTCGCGGACCAGCGGGTCCAGGAGGCCGGCACCTGGGGCACGCTCCCGGCCGGTACGACGGTCACCAAGGGAGCGGTGCTCTTCCCGCGCCTGGAGGAGAAGCCGACCGCGTAGCGCGTCGGCGACCTACCACGGGGTCCGGGACGAACCACCTCCCGGACCCCGGTCGGAAGACGGCCCTGGTCGGAAGATGTAGAGGAAGAGTCGTAGAGGTTCCCCCGACTCCGGCATGTTCCCGCCAAGCCGTATGGTTTCCGCCATGGCAGTCCCCAACGTCATCCCGATCGCCTACGAGCCGAGGCACCGCACCGAGTCCATCGGGCGGTACGCGGACGGCCAGTTCCTCGCGTCGGTCACGTACGCCTTCCCCGAAGGGTTCCGTCTCGACGACGGCTGGGAAGAGCACAAACGCCTCTACACCGTGCTGCACACCTTCGACGCGGACGGCACTTACCGCGACTCGGACATCTGGTGTGCCGGCACCTGGGCCGAGCAGCAGCGCAACCCGCACGGCGACGACTCGGTCCTCACCCGGGCCCGCGTCCGCCTGGCCACCCTCCTGCGCAGCCTGCCCCGCCGCTCCTACACGGACATCGCGGTCCGTCCCTTCCGACTCACCTTCGAGGGCGTGCTGTTCGGCCTGGTGATCCGCGAGGACAAGGACGAGGACGGCACCCCCGAAACCTGGGCGGAGCTCTACCCGGACCGCCTGGCCTTCGCCGACCCGTGGGACGGCACGTACGACACCTGACGAGGGGGGAACGCGAGGGCCGGGGGCTCGTGGTCACCCGGCCCTCGCGTGTCTGAGGGGTGTTACTTCAGGACGCTCGCGCCCGTGGTCGTTCCGAGGGTCGTGGGCAGGTTCTTCGCCGACGTCTCGAGGCCCGAGGTGAGGGCCGGGGTCCAGTTGACCGTGGTCTTCAGGTCCTTCGACGAGGCGGCGTTGTACGCGGCGACGACGTCGGTGACCGTGCCGTTGACGAGGTTGCCGGAGCCCTTGATCGCGCCGGTTCCGTCGCCGCTGAGGAGCTTGGCGACCTTTCCGCCGGTCGGGACCTTCCAGTAGTTGTTCTCGGCGACGACCTGGGCCTTGGCGCGGGAGTTGATGCTGTACTGCGTCGCGTAGCCGTTGAGGGTCGTGACGTCGTAGTAGTTGTTGTAGATGTGCACCTGGCCGACCCGGGCCAGCGGGGCGCGCTGGACGATGCCCTTCCAGATGTTGTGGTGGATCGAGACGCGCAGCTTGCCCGAGGGCTCGCTGTCGCTGCTGCCGATCAGCATCGTCTTGTCGTGGTTGGTGAACTGGTTGCGCGAGACGGTCACCAGGTCCGAGCTCTTGGTGATGTCCAGGGCGCCGTCGTGGATCTGGTACTCGCGGCCGTAGTACTTGGGGTTGGCGCCGTCGAGGTGGGGCGCGTCGGTGAACGTGTTGTGGTCGGCCCACACGTGGGTCGCGCCGCGCAGGGTGACGGAGTCGTAGTTGGAGTTCCAGTTGCCGTCGTCGCCGTCGGTCGGGTCCCACTGCGGGAAGCAGTCCTCGGTCGCGGCGAAGGTCAGGTTGCGGACGACGACGTTGTCCACGCTCTGGATCTGGAGCATGCCGCCGGAGATCCCGGCGTTGGTGCCCGGCACGCCGACGACACTGGTGTTGGCGGGCACCTTGAAGACGATGTTCTTCGCCTGCTTGGTCTGGGCGGCGGCGCGGGCCTTCTCCTGGGTGCCGGAGGGCAGCTTCGAGGTGCCGTAGGAGGAGGGGTCGTACGCCTTCAGGTAGGCCGAGAGCGAGTAGCCGGTGCCCGACGCGTAGTCGGCGCAGGTCAGCTTCTTGCCCGCGTCGTCGGTGTTGGCGTCGATCGTGCCCTTGATCTTGATGATCCGGGGGGTGGTGTCGGAGGCGGAACCCAGCGCCTTCACCAGCTGGGCGCGGGTGGAGACGGTGAACGTGTGCGCGGCGTCGGCCTTGGTGCCACCGGTGGTGCCCGTGCCGGAGGAGGCCCAGCCGTCCTTGGCGGCGAGCGTCTGGTGGTACAGGTCGACGGTCCCGGCGTTGGCGTTCATCACGACGACACCGGCGCCGACGGCCGCGGCCACGGCGGCGGCGGAGACGACGAGGGCGCGGCGCGAGCGGAGGGACCGGCGGTGGGAGGGAGCTGCCACGGGGGATCCTTACGGGGAGGAGCGGGCTTACGTCCTGTCAGTGGTCGCCACCGCGTGAAGAGTTGCCGCGTGAAGAGGATTTTTTTCCGGGGCGTGCGCCCCGGGGCGCTTTACACTCACGGGCGGGGCGCAGGCGCACAGGGGGTGCGCGCGTGGGGATGGGGGATTCGTGTGAACGAGCTTGTTTTCAGGCGTGGTTGGCGGGGAGCCGTGGTTCTCCTGGCCGGGCTGTTGGGTGCCGCGGCACTGCCCGCCGCGCCCGCCGTCGCCGTGCACGGTGCGGTGCCCGGTGACTTCAACGGGGACGGCTACCGCGACGCCGTGCTGCCCGCGCCGGGCGCGAACGTGGCGGGCAAGGAGCGGGCGGGCGCCGTCGTCGTGCTGTACGGGGCGAAGACGGGGCTGTCGGCCACCCGGCGAGCGCTCATCACGCAGAACACCGCGGGCGTGCCGGACACCGCCGAGGCGGGCGACGGGTTCGGCTCCGCCACCGCCACGGCCGACCTGAACCGGGACGGCTACGCCGACCTGGTCGTCGGAGCCCCCTTCGAGAGCACCGCGAAGGGCGCGGAAGCGGGGTCCGTGACCGTGCTGTGGGGCAGCAGGAGCGGGCTCACCACGGGCACCGACCTGCCCGCCTCGGCGACCGCGGGCATGGACCCCTACCACTACGGTGCGGACCTCGCCGCGACCCGCGGCGCCTCGGCCGCGCGGTCCGAGGTCCTGGTCGCGAGCTGGGGCGGCGCCGTCCGCTTCACCGGCCCCTTCACCCGCACCGGCGGCTACGGCGCCTCCGCGGTCGCGGCGGACAGCTCCTGGGGAGACTCCGTCGCACTCGGCGACTTCGACGGCGACGGTTCGCCCGAGCACGTGAACGTGACGTACGGACAGGGCGGGGAGACCGGCGGGTTCGTCTTCGTCGACCCGGAGGACCAGGACCACGTCGGCCTTCCGTCCCGTCTCACCCACGGCAACGGTCATATCGCCGCCACCGGGGATGTCAACGGGGACGGCTACGACGACCTGGTGGTCGGCGACCCGGACGAACCCGAAGTCGCGGGCGTGGACGGCGCGTCGGGCGGTCGCGTGCTCGTCTGGCGCGGCTCGGCGGCCGGTATCGCACCCGACGCCGTGCCCGAGCAGATCACGCAGGACACCGCCGGCGTCCCCGACGCGAGCGAGAAGGGCGACGTCTTCGGCGGCGCCCTGACGGTGGCCGACCTCAACCGGGACGGACTCGCGGACCTCGTGATCGGCGCGCCGCGCGAGTCGGTCGGCACCAAGGCGCAGGCCGGCCAGGTGACCGTCGTACCCGGCCGCCGCACCGGCGTCCTCGGTACCGGCTCGTACGCCTTCACCCAGGACACGGCGGGCGTCCCGGACGCCTCCGAGGCGGGGGACGGATTCGGTACGACGGTCGCGGTCGGGGACGTGAACCGGGACGCCAGGCCGGAGCTGTTCGTCAGCGCCTCGGGCGAGAACGAGTCCACGGGCGCCGTCTGGACCTTCCCCGGCTTCACCACCGGCCCGACCGCCGCGCGCAGCCGCGTCTTCACAGCCCCCTCGGTCGGCCTCACCCAGCAGAACTCGGTCCTGCTGGGCGGGTACGGACTGGGCTGGGTGATCTGATCCCATGTCCCCCACCCCCTCCCCGACGTCCCCCCTGCCGAGCTTCCAGGACGGCTCCATCGACGCGATCCTCGGCCACGCGGCGCGCGCGACACTGCCGTACAAGCGGGCCAACCGGGACGAGGGACATGCGACGGCGTTCTGGTTCAACGAACTCATACCGAGCGAAGGCGCGGCGGGCGACGGCGAGGTGGTGCGGCAGTATCTGGTGACCGCCGCCGAACCGACCCGTGTGGACCTCGCCGAGATCACCCTCCGCCCCGAACTGTGCGACCCGGCTCCGAGCGCCGAGCGGCTCGTGATGACCGGCTTCGCGGACGGCTGGACCCCGCTGCCCGGCCTGGGCGTGGCGGTACTGCCGGCCTCCGTCCTGCACACGTACGCCGACCGCAAGGGCTGGAGCTGGAGCACCGACGAGATCACGGACGGTGTCGCGGCGCGCGCGGAGGACCTCGCCGGGATCGGCGCGGACCCGGTCAGGGCGTACGTCCTGGGGCACGACACGGGGGAGGGCGGCGAGCGCGAGCAGGCCGTCGTGGTCGGAGTCCTCGTCCGCGCGGGCGACGGAAGCATCCGCTGGGGCGGCGAACTCCCCCAAGGGTGCGTCGGCGCACCCGTGTTCACGAGCGTGATCCTCAAGAAGAACCAGTTCAGACTGGTCTGTGCGGGTGTGGCGCTCCCCGCCGACGGCCGCAGCCCCGGCCACCACCCGGTGGCGACCTTCGACCGGATCCGCACGGCCCTGGACCCCGACGCCCACCCGGAGACGGCGGAAGGCGGGAGCACTCGCCGCTGGTGGCGCCGCCGCGCCCACTGAACCCCGCACGACGGTCACCGCACCTGGTACGACTACCCGGTGGACCTTCTCGAACCCCACCTCCGGCTCCTCGCCGAGGTCTTCGACGTGGCCGCCCCCGGCGCCCCCTGGGCGCTGGCCGGCGGCTACGCGCTCCAGGCGCACGAGCTGCTCCAACGACCGCACGCGAACGTGGACTTGGCGACGGAGAGCGCGGAGGCGATGCCCCGGCTCGCCGAGGCGCTGGGCGCGGCGCTCACCTCCCGGGGCGTCCACGAGGCGACGGTCCGGGACACGGACCCGCTGTCCGCGCACCTGGCCGTGCTGGACCGCACCACGGACACGGTCCTCCGGTTGGCCCTGCACAAGGAAACCTTCTGGAGCCCGCCCGTCCCGACCCCGTACGGTCCGGCGCTCTCCCTCCCGGACGCGGTGGGCACCAAGGTCCGGGCGCTCTACGACCGCGGTCTGGCCGTCGACCTGATCGACGCGAGGGCGGCGTCGGCCCGCTTCACCCACCCCGACCTGGAGGAACTGGCCCGCCGCCACGCCCGGGACGACTTCGACCTGCCCACCCTCCAGACCAGGCTGACGGGCACCGACCACTACCCGGACACGGCGTTCACGGCGTACGGCCTGACCGAGGACCAGCTCACGGACCTGCGTGCATGGGCCCAGAGCTGGTCGACGGACATCGCGGAGCGGCTGCTGGAGGAGGGGGCGTCACCGGACGAGTGACCGGGACGCACGGGTGAAGGGGACGCCCCCGCCGCCGCCCGGATCAGCTGGAAGAGGCCGACGCCTCGGCCGACGCCGTCTCGGACGCGCCCGGCTGGACCGCGTCGTCGGTGCCGTCGTGGGTGGCGTCGGGTTCGACGCCCATCGTGATCGAACCCACGACACCCTTGGCGATGTTCTTCTTGTTGTACTTCAGTTTGAGCAGACCGCCCTGGACGCCGCTCTGGTCGTAGATCGTGTCCTCGGTGAGGGTGGTGCGCTCGGTGGTGCTGGTGGAGTACGGCTCCACCTCGGCCGAGGCGAGCACGGACTCCTCGTCGAAGAAGAACTGGCCGGTGTGGCAGGTGTTGCCGCCCTCGTAACCGGCGTCGGTCCACTCGCCGTTGACGTGCACCTTGGTGTGGATGTGGACCGTGCGGCCGCGGTACCAGCCCGGGAAGATCGTCTTGAAGGTGACGCGTCCCTGCCTGTCGGTCTTCCAGGTCCCGCGCAGATAGCGCTCGTCGTCGGTGGGCTCCTCGTGCCCGCCGCCACCGCCGCCACCGGACGGCGGCTCGCCGGTCGGGGTGCCGGTCGGCACGTCGGTCGGCGTACCGGTCGGGGTGCCCGAGGGCGCGTCGGTGGGAGCGCCGCCGCCACCACCGGTGGAGAGGCTCTCGTAACCGGAGTAGATGCCGAGGGCGTCGCAGTGCCAGACGTCGACGGCGGCGTTCGCGATGGGCTTGCAGGTCTCGGAGTCGATCACCTTGAGGGCGAGGGTGAGCGGGATGCCCTCCTTGTCCTCGGTGATGTCCTGGCGGAGCTTGTCCGCGTCGATGTAGTACGGGCCTTCGGTGGTCTCGGAGGTGAGCTTGTAGCAGACCTCGCCGGCACTGGCGGAAGCGGCGGCCTTGGGCTTGTTCCCGCCCTTCTCCCCGGCGAAGGCACCGGCGGCGAGCGCCCCGCCCGCCCCGACGGCGACGGCCGCGCCCGCACCGGCGACGACCACCTTGCGTCGGGTCAGATCACGCTTGTGCCGGGGGCCTTGCTGGTCATGCTCGGCACCGGCTGTGTTTGCTGTGTTTCCTGAGTTTCCCGTCATGGCCGCGAAGCTAGGAGGCGGGCCTGTCAGAGGCGTGGGAACGACCTGTGGAATTCCAAGGGCAGGCAAAAAGCCGCCGGGACGCAGGTCTGTTTTCAGCCCGCTTATGGTAAAGCGGTTGGTGAGGCTTACCTTACTGGCATGCCCTGCGTCGCGTACGGTTCGGCGCCCTGGGGGCATCCTCTGAGGCGTCCTCCTGGGCGTCCTCCGGCGCCACCTGGCGCTACCCCGGCATCACCTGACGCCAGTCCGACGCCACCTGGCGCCACCTGGCGCCATCCCGGCACCACGAGGTGTCAGCAGGCGCCATTCGGGGCCACCAGGGGCGCGTGAGCACGCATGGCACCACAGTCGCCCAACTAGGCGCCACCACATTTGCGCAGGTCAGCGCGGTATCGTCAGCGGGCATCCCAGGAATGTCACGTCACGGCTTGCATGTGGCGCCATTGTGGTGCCATCATGGCGTCATGGACCTCACCCCGTATGTCGACACCCTCCGCCGCGAACTCGCGGTGGCCGCCGAAGCCGGCGGTGACGAAGCCCGCGAGCTGGCGGAGAGGCTCACCGCTCCCCTGGAGTCGGCGACCCGGCTGACCATGCTCCATGTGCTTTCCGCCGCCACGGACGAGATCACCCGCGATCTCGCCCCCGGCTCGGTCGACGTACGGCTGCGGGGGCTCGACCCCCACTTCGTGGTGACACTCCCGCCCCGCGACGGCGGCGCGATCACGGAGCCGGTCGCGCCCGCCGAACCGCTCAAGGCCCCGGCCGACGGCGACGAGGGCGGCACCGCCCGCGTCAACCTGCGCCTGCCGGCCCACCTCAAGGCCCGCGCCGAGGAGGCCGCGACCCGCGAGGGCCTGTCGGTCAACGCGTGGCTGGTGCGCGCCGTGTCGGCCGCGGTCGAGGGCGGCGCCCGTCCGCCGCGGACGACGGAGAAGACCCAGACCCTCGGACAGAGCTTCACGGGCTGGGTGCGCTAGCCCCGCTCCCGCCCGCACCACCGCACCTGCACCTCCCGCACCTGCACCTCTCACACCCGCACCACTTCACCCACACCACGTCCCACCAGCGGGGACGCCCTGAAGACCCAAGAGGACGGGACAGCCATGCCTTCTTTCGACACTCCCGAACCGATCTCGGTCACCGCACGCGTGGACGCCGGTTCCCTCCAGTTCACCGCGGGCGACCGCCCCGACACCGTCGTCGAGGTGCGGCCCCGCGACCCGGAGAAGGACCTGGACACGCGGGCGGCCGCCCAGACCGAGGTCACGTACGCGAGCGGTGTACTGACCATCAGGACGCCCAAGCCCACGCTGTTCGGCCTCGGCCGCACCGGCACCGTCGACGTGACGGTCGACCTGCCCACGGGCTCGCGCGTCGACACGACCGGCGCCTGGACCCAGGTGATCGGCGACGGCCGGCTCGGCGAGGTCCGCGTGAAGAACTCGGCCGGTGACGTCCGCCTCGACACCACGGGCCCGCTGGAGCTGACCGCGTCGCACGGCACGATCACCGTGGACCGCGTCGAGGGCTCTGCCGAGATCACCGCCAGCTCCGGCAGCATGCGCGTGGGCTTCGTCGACGGCCCCGCCGTCCTGAAGAACTCGCACGGCAGCACGACCGTCGGCGCCGTGACCGGCGAACTGCGCGTGAGCGGCGCCAACGGCGACATCGACATCACGCGCGCCGAGGACTCGGTCACCGCCACCACCGCCCACGGCACCCTGCGGGTGGGCGAAGTGGTCCGCGGCACCGTCCAGTTGGAGACCTCCTACGGCGCCATCGACGTCGGCATCCGCGAGGGCACGGCCGCCTGGCTCGACGTCAGCTCCGACTCCGGCCAGGTGCGCAACACGCTCACCGCGTCCGAGTCCCCGGAGAAGACCGAGGACACCGTCAAGATCCGCGCCCGCACCCGATTCGGCAACATCCACGTCCGCCGAGCCAAGGCCTGAGCACCACCTTCTCGACCAGCCCCGTCCCCCGACCGCTTCAGCCTTCGAACGGAGGGCCCCATGCCTTCTTCTGTCATGCCCACGCCCAGTCTGGGCGACGGTCACCCGTCGCCGATCGCCGTCTCCACCATCGGGCTGCGCAAGTCCTACGGCGACAAGACCGTCCTCGACGGCATCGATCTGCGCATCCCGGCCGGTTCCGTGTTCGCGCTGCTCGGGCCGAACGGCGCCGGCAAGACCACCGCCGTGAAGATCCTGTCCACGCTCATCACCGCCGACGGCGGACAGGCCCAGGTCGCGGGCCACGACCTCACCACGTCACCGGACGGGGTGCGTGCCGCGATCGGTGTCACGGGGCAGTTCTCCGCGGTGGACGGGCTGATCACCGGCGAGGAGAACATGCTCCTCATGGCGGATCTGCATCACCTGTCCAGGGCCGAGGGGCGGCGGGTCGCCGCCGAGCTGCTGGAGCGCTTCGACCTGGTCGACGCCGCGAAGAAGCCCGCCGCCACCTACTCCGGCGGCATGAAGCGCCGCCTCGACATCGCCATGACCCTCGTCGGCAGCCCGCGGATCATCTTCCTCGACGAGCCGACCACCGGCCTCGACCCGCGCAGCCGGCACAACATGTGGCAGATCATCCGCGAACTGGTCTCCGACGGCGTCACCGTCTTCCTCACCACCCAGTACCTGGAAGAGGCCGACGAACTCGCCGACCGCATCGCCGTGCTGAACGACGGCAGGATCGCCGCCGAGGGCAGCGCCGAGGAGCTCAAGCGGCTCATCCCCGGCGGCCACGTCCGGCTCCGCTTCTCCGACCCGGCCGCCTACCAGGACGCCGCCTCCACGCTGCGCGAGGTCACCCGGGACGACGAGGCGCTCGCGCTCCAGATCCCCAGCGACGGCAGCCAGCGCGAGCTGCGCTCGATCCTCGACCGGCTGGACTCGGCCGGCATCGAGGCCGACGAGCTGACCGTGCACACCCCCGACCTCGACGACGTCTTCTTCGCCCTGACCGGCTCCACCGTGCCGGTCCGGTCCAGCCGGCCCGACCAGCCCAAGGAGGCTGTCCGATGAGCTCCCTCTCCCTCGCCGTGCGCGACTCCTCCACGATGCTGCGCCGCAACCTCCTGCACGCGCGGCGCTACCCGTCGATGACGCTGAACCTGCTGCTCACGCCCGTCATGCTGCTGCTGCTCTTCGTCTACGTCTTCGGCGACGCGATGAGCGCCGGCATCGGGGGCGACGGCGCCGACCGCTCCGACTACATCGCCTACCTCGTGCCGGGCCTGCTGCTGATGACCATCGGCTCCACCACGATCGGCACCGCCGTGTCCGTCTCCATGGACATGACCGAGGGCATCATCGCCCGCTTCCGGACGATGGCCATCCACCGCGGGTCCGTGCTCTTCGGGCACGTCGTCGGCAGCGTGATCCAGTGCGTGATGAGCGTGACCCTCGCCGGCGCCGTCGGGGTGGCCATCGGCTTCCGGTCCACGGACGCCACGGCCCTGGAGTGGCTGGCGGCGTTCGCACTGCTCGTCCTGTTCGCCACGGCGCTCACCTGGCTCGCGGTCGGCATGGGCCTGTCCAGCCCGAACCCCGAGGCGGCCAGCAACAACGCCATGCCGCTGATCTTCCTGCCGCTCATCTCCAGCGCCTTCGTCCCGGTCGACGCGATGCCGGGCTGGTTCCAGCCGATCGCCGAGTACCAGCCGTTCACCCCGGCCATCGAAACCCTGCGCGGGCTCCTGCTCGGCAGCGAGATCGGCCACAACGGATGGCTCGCGGTCGCCTGGTGCCTGGGCCTCGCCGTGCTCGGCTACTTCTGGTCCAAGTCACTGTTCGACCGCGACCCGAAGTAAGACGACCCGAAGCAAGGGGAGAAGAACCGGACCGGCCCGCAGCTCATCCCGCTCCGGGGCGGCGCACTCCGACACCGCGTCGGCGTACGCCGCCCCGCAGCTGTTCGCGCGGCCACCGAAGAGGGCCGGCGAGGCAGACACAGCGAAGGGCCCCTAGCGAGACGTGACCGCGCAGCCACCGCCGACCGCCGGGACGCGGGCGACACGGGGAAGGGCGGGCACATCCACGGCCGAGGCCGGTTGTCCCAGCGCCGCCCCACGCACCGCCGAGGCCGGTTGTCCCACCGCCGCCCCACGCACCGCCGAGGCCGGTTGTCCCACCGCCGCCCCACGCACCGCCGAGGCCGGTTGTCCCAGCGCCGCGCGCGCCGCCCGAAGATGCTCCAGCCCTTCCTTCGCCACCCGCGTGACCTCCTCGTACTCCCCCGCCGTACGGGCCCCGGACAACCGATCCCGCGCCGCGCGATGGCACTCGGCCGCGCTGGTCAGCGCCCGGCCCGCCGCCTCGTCCGCACCCGCCCAGGCCCGTGCGTCCGGCGGGACGAGGCCGCCGCCCAGCCGGATCAGCCAGTGGTTCGCCTCCGCCTCCGCATCCAGGTCGGACAGTCCGGAGGAGCCCGCAGGACCGGAACGTCCGGGCCGACCGGGCCGACCGGGCCGACCGGGCCGACCGGGCCGACCGGCCGGACGTCGGGTGCGACCCGCACGGCGCTGGGCCACCACCCCCGCCACCGCGCCGACGATCAGCAGCACCGACAGCGTGATCATGAACCCCGTGGATCCCATGGCTGGCTTCCTCCCTTGCCCGTCGGCCCGTGCCGGCGTACCGCTATGAGACGACGCGCCGCTGTGCTCCCCCCTCGGGCTTCCTGTGCGCCTCCGGTGAGGTTCCCAGGAGCGGATCGGAGGCCGCGCGGGCGCTGCGGATGAACCTCGCCGCGACCACCGCGAGCAGTGATGCCGCCGACAGCGTGTACAGGCCGCCGTTCGTGCTGCCGGTCGTGTCCTTGAGGTAGCCGAAGAGCGTGGGGGAGAAGAAGCCACCCAGGTTTCCGATGGAGTTGACCAGCGCCAGGCCCGGCGCCGCGATCCTGAGATCGAGCCCCGACTGCGCCATCGGCCAGAACAGCGTGGCCGCGCACTTCGAGCCGACCCCGGCCAGCGTGATCGCCGCGAGGCCGAACCAGGGGGAGCCCAGGGTGGCCAGATAGGTGCCCGTCGCCGACAGCACCAGGGTGATCGCCAGATACGGACGACGGTCCGGCGCCCGGTCGGTGAAGTGGCTCATCGAGTACATGGCGATCATGGAACAGACCGCCGGGATCGCGGACAGCAGCCCGACCTGGAAGGACGACAGTCCGCCGATGTCCTCGATCAGGCTCGGCAGCCAGAAGGTGATCGCGTATCCGGTGAGCGTCATCGCGAAGAACGCGCCGGTCAGCAGCGCGACCTGCGGGTGGAAGAGCAGCTTGAACCGGGACATGTGCGGAGCACGGCTGCGGGCCTCGCGGTCCTCGGCCACCGCCGCGCCGAGCGCGTCCTTCTCCTCCCGCGTGAGCCAGCGGGCATCCTCGATCCGGGAGACCAGGAAGAACCCGGCGACGATCCCGACCACGACCGAGAACACGCCCTCCAGCCCGAACATCCACCGCCAGCCGGCGACCCCGCCCGCGCCGTGCAGCTCGAGCAGCGCCCCGGTGACCGGGCCGGTCACGATGCCCGCGGCCGCCGAACCGCCGAGGAAGATCGCCGTCGCCCGGCCCCGGCTCGCGTCGGGCAGCCACTGCGTGATGTAGAGCATCGCACCGGGGAAGAACCCGGCCTCCGCGACACCGAGCAGGAAGCGCAGCGTGTAGAAGGTCGTCACGTCGTGGATGAAGCACATCGCCACGATCACCAGACCCCAGGTGATCATGATGCGGGTCAGCCAGACCCGGGCGCCGAAGCGCTCCAGGAGCATGTTGCTGGGCACCTCGAACAGGGCGTACCCGATGAAGAACAGGCCCGCCCCGAGGCCGTAGGCGGTGGCACTGATACCGACGTCGGCCTGGAGCTCGTCCTGGACGAAGCCCACGTTCGTCCGGTCGAGATTGTTGACCAGGAGCATCAGGACCAGGATCGGCATCATCCGGCGAAGGAACTTCCCCACCGCCCGGCTCTCGGCGCCGGCCTCGGCCCCGCTCTCGGGTTCTGACATCGTTGTCTCCCCATCGTGCTGTTCACATACCTGAACTGCTGTTACGTATGTGGGAACGATATGGAGGCAACCACTCCGGGTCAATGGGCTGTTCAGACGACCACGTATGTGAACGATCCATGAAGAGAGCCACGCCCCCCGATCCGCAGGTCGGGGGGCGTGGCCCGGAGAAATCCGTCAGCTGTCGGAGACCGAAGGTGAAGCCGACGCCGAAGCGGAATCAGACGCCGACGCCGACGCGCTCGGCTGCGGCGGTGCGCCCTGGCCGTCCTCCGTCGCGTCCGGGTCCACGCCGACCGTGATCGACCCGTGCACGCCTCGCGCGATGTCCCGCTTGTCGTAGCGCAGCTTCAGCAGACCGCCCTGGGTACCGCTCTGGTCGTAGATCGTGTCCTCGGTGAGGGTCGTGCGCTCCGCGGCGTTGCTCGCGTACGGCTCCACCACCGCCGAGGCGAGCACGGACTCCTCGTCGAAGAAGAACTGGCCGGTGTGACAGGTGTGGCCGCCCTCGTAACCGGCGTCCGTCCACTCGCCGTCCACATGCACCTTGACGTGGATATGGACGCACCGGCCCCGGTACCAGCCCGGGAAGACCGTCCGGAAGGCCACCTGACCGTGCCGGTCCGTTCGCCAGGTGCCGCGCAGGTAGCGGCTGTCGTCCGTGGGCTCCTGGTGGCCGCCTCCCGGAGGCGCCCCGGTGGGCGCACCCGTAGGAGGTTCGCCGGTCGGGGGTTCGCCGGTCGGAGCGGGACCGCCGCCACCGCCGTTGCCCTGGTCCTCGTAACCCGAGTACACCCCCGCCGCATCACAGTGCCAGATGTCGACGGCCGCGTTCCGGATCGGCCTGCACGTCTCCGAGTCGATCACCTTGAGCCCGAGGAGGAGCGGGATGCCCGCCCGGTCCTCCGTGACGTCCCGGCGGATCTTGTCGGCGTCGATGTAGTAGGGGCCCTCGACCGTCTCCGAGGTCAGTCGGTAGCAGACCTCCCCGTCGGTGTCGGCGCCGGCCGGAGCCGGTCTGCCGTGCCCGTCGGCGGCGCTCGCCGCGAAGGCGGTGCCACCCAGGCCCGCCGCCGCGATGCCGCCCGCGGCGACGGCCACGACCTTTCGACGTGATAAGTCCTGTTCGCTGTGTGGTTTCTGAGATCCCGTCATGAGGCCGGGACGCTAGGGACGAAACCTGTCAGGAGCATAAGGAAGGGCTGTCAGTTACCGGGGAAAACGAAAGTGGCCCGGAACCGACGTCGGTTCCGGGCCACTCTCCGTCGTACCGTCTGCCGCTGACCGCTACTTCGGCTGCGGCTTGCGCACCGACAGGTGCAGCTCCCTCAGCCGGGCCTCCTCCAGCTCCGTCGGCGCGCCCATCATCAGGTCCTGGGCGTTGCCGTTGAGCGGGAAGGCGATGGTCTCGCGGATGTTCGGCTCATCGGCCAGCAGCATCACGATGCGGTCGACGCCCGGGGCGATGCCGCCGTGCGGCGGGGCGCCGAAGCGGAACGCGCGCAGCATGCCGGCGAACTTCTCCTCGACCGTCTCGTGGTCGTAGCCCGCGATCTCGAACGCCTTGAGCATGATCTCCGGCTCGTGGTTCCGGATCGCGCCGGAGGACAGCTCGACGCCGTTGCAGACGATGTCGTACTGCCAGCCCAGGATGTCCAGCGGGTCCTGGGTCTCCAGGGCCTCCAGACCGCCCTGCGGCATCGAGAACGGGTTGTGCGAGAAGTCGATCTTGCCGGTCTCCTCGTCCTTCTCGTACATCGGGAAGTCGACGATCCAGCAGAAGCGGAAGACGTTCTCCTCGAAGTGCCCGGCACGCTTGGCGGCCTCGACCCGCACCGCGCCCATGATCTTCGAGACCTCGTCGAACTCGCCCGCGCCGAAGAACACCGCGTGGCCGGCGACCAGCGACAGGCGCTTGGTCAGCTCGGCGACGTTCTCCTCGGTCAGGAACTTCGCGATCGGGCCGGTCAGCGAGCCGTCCTCGGCCACCCGGACCCAGGCCAGGCCCTTCGCGCCCAGCGTCACCGCGAAGTCGCCGAGCTGGTCGAAGAACTTACGGGGCTGCGCGGAGACGTCCGGCACCGGCAGCGCGCGGACGTGCTTGCCCGCGAAGGCCTTGAACTCCGAGCCCTCGAAGATGTCGGTGATGTCGAAGAGTTCCAGCTGGGCCCGCAGGTCCGGCTTGTCGGAGCCGTACTTCAGCATCGACTCGCGGAACGGGATGCGCGGGAAGGGGGAGGTGACATGGCGGCCGCCGCCGAACTCCTCGAACAGCTCGGTCATGAGCTTCTCGATCGGCTGGAAGACGTCCTCCTGCTCGACGAAGCTCATCTCGACGTCGAGCTGGTAGAACTCGCCCGGCGAGCGGTCCGCGCGCGCGTCCTCGTCGCGGAAGCAGGGGGCGATCTGGAAGTAGCGGTCGAAGCCCGAGATCATCAGCAGCTGCTTGAACTGCTGCGGGGCCTGCGGCAGGGCGTAGAACCGGCCCGCGTGCAGACGGGACGGGACGACGAAGTCGCGGGCGCCCTCGGGGGAGGTCGCGGACAGGATCGGCGTCGCCATCTCGTTGAAGCCCAGCGCCGTCATCTTGTGCCGCATCGCCGAGATGACCGACGTACGCAGCATGATGTTGCGGTGCATGCGCTCACGGCGCAGGTCCAGGAAGCGGTACTCCAGGCGCCGCTCCTCGTTGACCCCGTCCTCGGCGTTGATCGTGAAGGGGAGCGGCTGGGCCGCGCCGAGCAGCTCGACCTCGCCGACCTCGACCTCGATCTCGCCGGTCGGCAGATCCGCGTTGACGTTCTCCGAGCCGCGCGAGACGACCTTGCCGTCGATGCGGACCGTCGACTCCTTGGTCAGCCGGTCGAGGGCCTCGTACGCGGGCGTGCCCGGACGGGCGACGAGCTGCGTGATGCCGTAGTGGTCACGCAGATCGATGAAGAGGATGCCGCCCAGGTCGCGCCGATTGTGCAGCCAGCCGCTCAGCCGGACGTCGGTGCCGACGTCAGAGGCGCGGAGCTCGCCGCAGGTGTGGGACCTGTACCGATGCATCGTCGTTCATCCAGTCTTCGCGGATCGGGGGCGTGTTTCACGTGAAACAACCCCCAGGGTACCGGGCGGTCACTGATCACCTCCCCTCAATACCGGTGCGGCGATCAGTGGCACTTCTCCGCCGCATCTTCCTAAAGTGGGGCAATGCGCACTGGCGAGCCGTTGCCCGCCGTGGGGGAGGTCCTCGCCTCCCTCGCGACCGGCCTGTGGCACTGGGACACCGCCACCGGGCTGGTCACGGTCGACGCCGAGGCCGCCCGGCTGCTCGGGCTGCCCCAGGAGGAGACGGTCCTCACCGAAGCCCAGACCCGGGCCCGCCTCCACCCCGTCGACTGGAACGAGATCACCGGGGTGATCCAGCTCGCCGTCGCCGAAGGCACCCTCGCCGAGGTACGCATCCGGATCATGGACTACCGGGGACGGGTCGTCCGGGTCGTGCGCAGCCGCTCCAGGCCGTCCTTCGACCCGGTGAAGAAGGCGTACGAACTGATCGGCACCCTCCAGGAGGTGACCGAGCCGACGCCGGGCACCCCCGCGGGACGGACCGCCGTCACCGGCGACTGGCGGCGCTCGCGCGAGGCGTTCCTGCTGGACGCGGGCCGGGCGCTGGCGGAGGCGCGGTCCACCGAGGAGGTGCTGAGGGTCGCGGCTGCCCTGTCCATGCCGGGCTTCTCACCGGACGGACTCGCCGTCTTCGGCGTGGAGGGCGAACGGCTGACGATCATCGGCCACCACGGACACCCGTCCGGCGACGAGGACCCCTTCAGCCATATGTCCATCCATACGGACTATCCGGCCGCCGAGGTCGTGCGCACCGGACGGGCCGTGTATCTGTCCTCCCCCGAGCGGTACATGGAGCGCTACCCGCTCACCTGGCCGCTGGCCGCGCACTTCGGGCGACACTCATGGGCGTTCCTGCCGCTGACGGTGGCCGGCCGCACGATGGGCGCCTGGATGGCCGCCTTCGCGTACCCGGTGGCGTTCACCCCGGACGAGCGGTCCGTGCTGACGACGGTCGCGCGCATGCTCGCCCAGGCCCTCACCCGCGCCGGCCTGGCGGAGACCCAGCGCGAGCTGACCGACGGCCTCCAGCGCTCCATGCTGCCCACCCTCGGCCCCGAGATACCGGGCATGACCCTCGCCGCCCGCTACATACCGACCGGCGGCGGCCTCCAGGTCGGCGGCGACTGGTACGACATGATCCCGCTGCCGAGGGGCCGCTTCGCCCTGGTCATCGGCGACGTCCAGGGCCATGACGTCCGCGCCGCGGGGCTCATGGGCCAGCTGCGCATAGCGGTACGGGCGTACGCCGCCGAGGGCCACCGCCCCGACGCCGTCCTCTCCCGCGCCTCCGGTTTCTTCCACGGCCTCACCGACACGGACGGCGGAGCCGGGGCCGATCCGCGTTTCGCCACCTGCCTGTACATCGAGGTCGACCCGGTGACCGGGGTCCTGGAGGCCGCCCGGGCCGGCCATCTGGACCCCACGATCCGGATGTCCGACGGCACCGTGCTGGTCCGCGCCACCGCCGGGGGCCTGCCCCTGGGCATCGACCCGGACGCCGACTACCCCACCACCCGGCTCGCCCTGGAACCCGGCGAGGCGCTGATGCTGTGCACCGACGGCCTGCTGGAGACCGGCGGCCATGACCTCGACACCGGCTGGCGGCGCGTCCGCAAGATCCTCGAGGCACACGAGGGCGATCTGGAGGAGCTGGCCGACGCCCTGGTCCAGGCGGTGCACGGCCCCTCCTCCCACCACACCACGGGCCCCCTCGCGGACCGCCGCGAGGACGACATCGCCGTGCTGCTCCTGTGCCGCCAGGACGAGGGCGGCTGCGGCCCGGGCGCGGCTCCCGTGCCGGTCCGGCGGCCCGTGCGCCGCTCCATGCTGACGGTCGCGCAGGCCGAGCCCGAACGGATCGCCGTGGCCCGGCAGCAACTGCGCGATCTGCTGCACGACTGGACGTGCGAGGACCAGATCGACTCGGCGGTGCTGCTCGTCTCCGAGACGCTGACGAACGTCCTCGTCCACACCGACGCGGACGCGCTGCTCGTCGCCGAGGTCACCGGCGCCCCCGGCGAACGCCGGCTCCGCATCGAGGTCACCGACGCCGGCGACGACCTCCCCCACATGCGTCGCCCCGGCGAACTGGCCTCCTCGGGGCGTGGCCTGGTCCTCATCGAACTGCTCGCGGACACCTGGGGGGTCGCGCCGCGGGGTGAGGGCAAGAGCATCTGGTTCGAGCTCTACGAGTTCGGCGAGCCCTCCGCGGGAGCCCCGTGACGCGTCCGCAGTTCGTGCAGGACCCCGAAGGCGGCGGCCGTCACGGGGACGGCGAGCAGCATGCCCAGGATCCCGGCCACGGACGCCCCGGCCGTGATGGCCACCATCACCACCGCCGGATGCATCTGCACGGTCCGGCTCTGGATCATCGGCTGAAGCACATGCCCCTCCAGCACCTGCACCGCCAGCACCACCCCGAGCGCCCACAGCGCGATGACGAAACCCCGGTCTGCGAGCGCGACCAGCACGGCGACGGCCCCGGAGAGGAAAGCACCGAGATAGGGGATGTACGCCCCGACGAAGACTAGGGCGCCCAGTCCGACCGCCCCCGGCACATCGAGGACGAGCAGCCCGACGGTGATGCACACGGCGTCGATGAACGCGATGAACGTCGTCCCCCGCATGAACCCCTCCACGGCCCGGAAGGCCCGCCGGGCCATGGCCTCCAGGGTGTCGCCGGTACCCCGTGGAGCGACGGAGCGCAGCGCGCCGATCGCCCGGTGCGAGTCCCGCAGAAAGAAGAAGACGAGCAGCAGCGCGAGCACGGCCATGGCGATGCTCTCGCCGACGACACTCACCCCGCTGATGACATTGGAGGCGGCCGTCCCTCCGAACTTGGTGAGCAGCTCCTTCGCGTTGGACGCGAGGTCGTCGAGCGAGGTCCCGGCGGCCCCGAAGTGCTCGGCGATACCCCGCGCCGCCGACCTGAGCGCGGCGACGATCTGATCCCCGCTGTCGATCAGCGCGGCGACGACGATGTACACCGCCCCGCCGACCACGGCGACGACGGCGACACACGTCACCCCCGCCGACACCGACCGGGGCACCCCCACCTCCACCAGCCTCCGGAACAGCGGCCTGAGCAGCGCGGTCCCGAGCAACGCGAGCAACACGGGGGTGACCGCGGTACGCAACTCGGCGCACAGCCGGATCCCCACGTATCCGACGCCCGCCGCAAGCAGAATCACGGCACACCAGGCAGCGAACCGGCGGGCGGGGAGGGGGAGCAGGTGCACGGGTTCAGCGGATCACGGAGGCGCCGGATTGTCCTGACCTGACGGGCCGCCCGGGTGACGGCACGTGACCCGGACTCAGAATCGAACGTCCGCTCCTAAAGGGTGAACATCCTTGCCAACGAGGCCAGTTGCGGTGGCATATGCCTATTTTTCGTGGCGGAGGTGATGCTCGATGTACGAGCAGAACAACACACAGCCGCCGGACCGGTCGGCGGCACAGCAGGACGCGATCGACATCAACGACTTCGTGTTCGCGGCGACGGGGGCGCGGGTACGGAGGCTGACCACGCCGGGCGGGGAACACTGGTTCCCGGCCGTGGACGTGGCGGCTCAACTCGGCTACGCCAACACCCGGGACGCATTGCGTCAGAGTGTTGCGGAACAACACACAACATCCCTCGACGATCTTGCACGAAGCGTCGGTACGGCCGACGCTTCGTGCAACATTGCAGGTCACAGGCTCAAGAAGTCCATGAAGATGGTGAATCTCCAGGGACTCATCCAGCTCGTGAACGGATGCACCAAGCCGGAGGCCCAGCCCTTCAAAACCTGGGTCGCCGGTGTCATCGCCACTCTCCAGCGCGACGGCTCCTACTCCCTGGAACCGGCCCCCGTACAACCCGCTCCCGCCGTCGGTACCGCGTACGTCATGCCCGAGCAGGTCGTCGAGGCCATCGTGCGGCTCGAGGAGCGCAACCTGTACGCGGACGAGATGCTGGCAGCCGCCGCAGGGGAGCGCAACGACCTGCTTCGGCAGATCACGGACAGTCAGAACAGGATGGCCGACGCGCTGAGGGACATCGCCGAAGCCCTCAGGCGGCCCAGCCACAGCGCCCCTGCGCCTGGACTGACTGCCCAGCAGCTTCTCGACACGTGGAAGAAGAGGCACCTCCTCGTCACAGATGACGTGCACACAGTCGCCGCCGTCCTCGCCCCGGCACTGGCGCGTGGTGAGGCCCGCTACCACGTCGAGGAGATCGCCGCCCGGACCGGTATGTCGCAGGATCGCGTCCACGACTGCCTGCGCATGCTGCTGAAGCGCGGCTGTATGCGGCAGACCGGGTGTTCCGCTGACGGAGCGCCCGTCTACGTGCTGCCGTAGTCAGGTGACATGAGACAGGCCCGAAGTCGCAAACCAACGTTGCGGCTTCGGGCCTTGTCACACCGTATCGGTTTTCGGCGGGCCGGAGGGCTAGATGCCCTCGGCCGTCATCCCGTGCACCGCCGGAATCGTGCCCAGCCGGCCCTTCTGGAAGTCGTCGAAGGCCTGCTGGAGCTCGTCCTTGGTGTTCATCACGAACGGGCCGTAGTGGGCCATCGGCTCACGGATCGGCTGCCCGCCCAACAGCACGACCTCCAGGTCAGGCGTGTGCGAGTCCTGCTTCTCGTCCGCGCGGACCGTCAGCGAGGAACCCGCGCCGAAGACCGCCGTCTGGCCCAGGTGGATCGGCCGACGCTCGGCGCCGACCGAACCGCGCCCTGCCATGACGTACGCGAGACCGTTGAAGTCCTCACGCCACGGAAGAGTGAGTTCCGCGCCCGGCGCGAGGGTCGCGTGGACCATCGTGATCGGGGTGTGGGTGATACCGGGTCCGGCGTGGCCGTCCAGCTCGCCCGCGATGACACGCAGCAGCGCGCCGCCGTCCGGGCTGGTCAGGAGCTGTACGTGGCCGCCGCGGATGTCCTGGTACCGCGGCGCCATCATCTTGTCCCTGGCCGGCAGGTTCACCCACAGCTGGAGGCCGTGGAAGAGACCGCCGGACATGACGAGCGACTCCGGCGGCGCCTCGATGTGGAGGAGGCCCGAGCCGGCCGTCATCCACTGGGTGTCGCCGTTGGTGATGGTGCCGCCGCCGCCCTGGCTGTCCTGGTGGTCGAAGATCCCGTCGATGATGTAGGTGACGGTCTCGAAGCCGCGGTGCGGGTGCCAGGGGGTGCCCTTCGGCTCGCCCGGCGCGTATTCCACCTCGCCCATCTGGTCCATCATGATGAACGGGTCGAGGTGGCGGTAGTTGATCCCGGCGAACGCACGGCGTACCGGGAAGCCCTCACCCTCGAAACCGCTGGGCGCGGTCGTGACGGTGAGGACGGGACGTGCGACCGCGTCGGCCGATGCCGTGACGCGCGGCAGGGTCAGCGGGTTCTCGACGGTCACTGCGGGCATGTCCGTACCTCCTTGGGCGACGTGCGTCCCAGTTTAGTTGAGCGTTGAACTTTCTGCCACCCATAACGAAGGAAGGCCGGAGGACATTCCCGTGGAGAGGTGATCACGCAGAGCCGGTGGCGCGGGGGAACCCTATGGCATGGCTGTGAAGGGCATGAGGCATCCGCCGGACGCCCCAGGATCAGCCAGGAAGAGGAAGGGGAGAGGGGAAGGAGGAGGACGAGGAGAGAGCAGGAGCGAGCAGGAGAGAAGGGGAGAGAGGCGGGCGAGGGGAACCCTCAGCCGTACATCCGCCGCATCGCGAACTCGACCATCTGCTCGACCGCCTTCGCGTCGAACACCATCCGGTGCTCACCCTCCATGTCGAGGACGAAGCCGTACCCGGTGGGCAGCAGGTCGATCATCTCGGAGCCGGTGATCACGAAGTACTTGGACTCCTTGCCCGCGTACCGGCGCAGCTCCTTGAGCGAGGTGAACATCGGGATCACCGGCTGCTGGGTGTTGTGCAGCGCGAGGAAACCGGGGTTGTCGCCGCGCGGGCAGTAGACCTTGGAGGTCGCGAAGACCTGCTGGAAGTCCTCCGCGGCCAGCTGCCCGGTGGTGAAGGCCCGCACCGCGTCCGCGAGGGACGGCGGGGACGGCTCCGGGTAGAGCGGCGGCTGCTGACCGTACCCGCCGTGGCCGCCGGGCATCTGCTGCTGCGGCGGGGCGTACTGCTGCTGTGCAGCACCGCCGTCCATGGGCTGGCCGTATCCGTACATGGGCGCAAGCGTACCGAGCGCGCCCGTCGGGCGGGGCGGTACGGGGGCCCCTTCCGAGGCGTACGGGACGCGTCACGCGTCACAGATGGCCGGTTCGGGGTTGCGACTTATTACCGACGGGTAGCATCATCGGTAGCTACTTGTTGGTACGTGAACTAGCGCGAGGATCCAAGTCCCTCGCCGATCTCTCTTTACGGAGCCGTCGCCATGGGGCACTACAAGTCGAATCTCCGCGACATCGAGTTCAACCTCTTCGAGGTGCTCGGGCGCGACAAGCTGTACGGCACCGGCCCGTTCGGGGAGATGGACACCGAGACCGCGAAGAGCATCCTCGAGGAGCTGACCCGCCTCGCGGAGAACGAGCTGGCGGAGTCCTTCACGGACGCCGACCGCAACCCGCCGGTCTTCGACCCCGAGACCAACACCGCGCCGGTCCCCGCGTCCTTCAAGAAGAGCTACCAGGCCTTCATGGACTCCGAGTACTGGCGTCTGGGCCTGCCCGAGGAGATCGGCGGCACCACCGCCCCGCCGTCCCTGATCTGGGCGTACGCGGAGCTGATCCTCGGCGCCAACCCGGCCGTGTGGATGTACTCCTCCGGCCCGGCCTTCGCCGGCATCCTCTTCGACGAGGGCAACGACGTCCAGAAGAAGATCGCGCAGATCGCCGTCGACCGGCAGTGGGGCTCCACCATGGTCCTCACCGAGCCGGACGCCGGCTCGGACGTGGGCGCCGGGCGTACCAAGGCGGTCCAGCAGGAGGACGGCTCCTGGCACATCGAGGGCGTGAAGCGCTTCATCACGTCCGGTGAGCACGACATGTCGGAGAACATCCTCCACTACGTGCTGGCCCGTCCCGAGGGCGCCGGTCCCGGCACCAAGGGCCTGTCCCTCTTCATGGTCCCGAAGACGCTCTTCGACTTCGAGACCGGTGAGCTGGGCGAGCGCAACGGCGTCTACGCCACCAACGTCGAGCACAAGATGGGCCTGAAGGCCTCCAACACCTGCGAGATGACGTTCGGCGACCGGCACCCCGCCAAGGGCTGGCTGATCGGCGACAAGCACGACGGCATCCGCCAGATGTTCCGCATCATCGAGTTCGCCCGCATGATGGTCGGCACGAAGGCGATCTCCACGCTCTCCACCGGCTACCTCAACGCCCTGGAGTACGCCAAGGAGCGCGTCCAGGGTCCCGACCTGGCGAACTTCATGGACAAGGCCGCGCCGAAGGTCACCATCACCCACCACCCCGACGTGCGCCGCTCGCTGATCACACAGAAGGCGTACGCGGAGGGCATGCGCGCCCTCGTCCTCTACACGGCCTCCGTCCAGGACGCGATCGCCGTGAAGGAGGCGAACGGCGAGGACGCGAAGACGGAGCACGCGCTCAACGACCTGCTCCTGCCGATCGTCAAGGGCTACGGCTCCGAGAAGGGCTACGAGCAGCTCGCCCAGTCGCTCCAGACCTTCGGCGGCTCCGGGTTCCTCCAGGAGTACCCGATCGAGCAGTACATCCGCGACGCCAAGATCGACACCCTGTACGAGGGCACCACGGCGATCCAGGGCCAGGACTTCTTCTTCCGGAAGATCGTCCGCAACCAGGGCGCCGCGCTGAACTCCCTCGCCGAGGACATCAAGAAGTTCCTGGCGCTGGGCACCGGCGGCGAGGAGCTGGCCGGCGCCCGCGAGCACCTGGCCAAGGCGGCCGTCGAGCTGGAGGCCATCGTCGGCCTGATGCTGACCGACCTCGCGGCCACCGAGCAGGACGTCAAGAACATCTACAAGGTGGGCCTGAACACCACCCGCCTGCTGCTCGCCTCCGGTGACGTCATCGTCGGCTACCTGCTCCTCAAGGGTGCCGCGATCGCCGCCGAGAAGCTCGAGTCGGCCGCCACCAAGGCCGTCTCCGCGAAGGACGTGGCGTTCTACACCGGCAAGATCGCGGCGGCGAAGTTCTTCGCGGCCGACGTCCTGCCGGGCGTCACCCTGGCCCGCAAGATCGCCGCGGGCGTCGAGCTCGACCTGATGGAGCTGGACGAGGCCGCCTTCTAGCACTCAGAGGCCGCGTTCCAGGACGCATCCGCACAACCGCGCGACACTCCACATTGTCCTCACGAGGGCCCGCTCCCCATCACCGGGAGCGGGCTCTCGTACGTCGTTAAGGTGAACCCCATGAGCGCACCCTCCCGCTTCGACCGCGGCCACACCGACGACCTCATGACGTTCCTGACGGCGAGCCCGTCGCCGTACCACGCCGTGGCGAACGCGGCCGAGCGCCTGGAGAAGGCCGGGTTCAGGCAGGTCTCGGAGACGGACGCCTGGGACGCGGAGACCTCGGCGGCCTCCGCGGCGGGGAGCGGTGGCAGGTACGTGCTGCGCGGCGGCGCGATCGTGGCCTGGTACGTGCCCGAGGGCGCCGCGCCGCACACGCCGTTCCGGATCATCGGCGCGCACACCGACTCCCCGAACCTGCGCGTCAAGCCGCTGCCCGACACCGGGGCGCACGGCTGGCGCCAGGTGGCCGTGGAGATCTACGGCGGTCCGCTGCTCAACTCCTGGCTCGACCGCGACCTGGGCCTGGCGGGCCGGCTGACCCTGCGGGACGGCTCGACGCGCCTGGTCGACATCGGCCGCCCACTGCTGCGGGTCCCCCAACTCGCCATCCACCTGGACCGGGCGGTCAACACCGACGGCCTCAAGCTCGACAAGCAGCGCCACCTCCAGCCCGTCTGGGGCCTGGCGAACGACGTGCGCGACGGCGACCTGATCGCCTTCCTGGAGCAGGAGGCCGGGCTGGCCGCGGGCCAGGTCACCGGCTGGGACCTGATGGCGCACTCCGTGGAGCCGCCCGCCTATCTGGGCCGCGACGAGGAGCTGGTGGCCGGTCCCCGGATGGACAACCTGCTCTCCGTGCACGCAGGTACGGCCGCGCTGACGGCCGTGGCGACCGGCGGCGAGGGACTGCCGTACATCCCGGTGCTGGCCGCCTTCGACCACGAGGAGAACGGCTCGCAGTCGGACACCGGCGCGGACGGGCCGCTGCTGGGCAGCGTGCTGGAGCGTTCGGTGTTCGCGCGCGGAGGGTCGTACGAGGACCGGGCGAGAGCCTTCGCGGGCACCGTCTGTCTGTCCTCCGACACCGGTCACGCCGTCCACCCCAACTACGCGGAGCGGCACGACCCCACGCATCACCCGCGGGTCAACGGCGGCCCGATCCTCAAGGTCAACGTCAACAACCGCTACGCGACCGACGGTTCGGGCCGGGCGATCTTCGCCGCCGCCTGCGAGAAGGCGGGCGTGCCGTTCCAGAACTTCGTCTCCAACAACTCCATGCCCTGCGGCACGACCATCGGCCCGATCACCGCCGCCCGGCACGGTATCCGCACGGTCGACATCGGCGTGGCCATCCTGTCGATGCACAGCGCACGGGAGTTGTGCGGCGACGCCGACCCGTACCTGCTGGCCAACGCGCTGGTGGCGTTCCTGGAGGGGTAGCAAGTCGGCCGCCGCGCATGGGAGTCGGGCCCCGGGGTACCCGGATCCGGTGGTGAACCGGAGTGGCCGGTACACCGGACAGGAGGCAACATCATGGGCCTCGGCGGATGCATCATCCTCATCGCCGTGGGAGCCATCCTCACGTTCGCGACGGACTGGGACATGCAGGGCGTCAATCTCGATCTGGTCGGCGTCATCCTGATGATCGTCGGACTGATCGGCGTGACGACGTTCAGCAGCATCGCCCGGCGCCGCCGGGTGATGGTGCCTCCGACCTCGACCACGGTGGTCGAGACGGAACGGCACCAACGCGACGGCTACAACGGCGGCTACGGCGTCTGAGCGGGTGCCCTTCCTGAACATGTGAAGGGCACCTCGCTCGAAGGCTCCTCACCTCAGCAACTAACTCAGTAATCTACTGAGTTATGAACTTCACCGTTATCGCTCACGCCGTAGAGGTGGACCACGGCATCAAGCGCCTCTCGATGCGCTTCATCAAGAAGTACGCCGCGCCGGAACGCTCCCGGCTGAGCACCGAGCTGTGCGAGCAGATCACTGAGGCGTTCGACGACCTGGGGCTCATCACGCTGCCCCGGCGGCTGCCGACCTCGGAGAACGAGTTCGTGTTCGTGATCGCGAAGGCCAGCCCCCTCGGCCAGGTGATCGACGTCGCGACGTCGCTGGTCCTCCTCGACCGGCTGGGGCAGAACCCCTTGCCCCGGCTCTTCGAGAACTACCCCGAGGCAAGGGCCCAGTTGACCGTGAACTGAACGGAACCAGTCACTCCGGCCCGTAATACGCGAAACGAATTGAAAGAGGGGGGCGCAAGCGACTACGGTCACTTTCTGCGCGAGACGATTCCCACGCGACGCGCCGAGCCCGCGTTGCGCTGGAGCTCCATCACAGTCTGTTGCTGCGCAATGGAGTACGTCATGGATGCTGACGAGAATCGATCTATTAAATTCGCGAACGCGAATTTGCATAATGCGCTCTACCTGGGAGTCCTGTCGGGAGACCGCGACGTGAGCGTCGTCGGCTGGCTGCGAACCACCCCGGACGCCCTGTCCAAGGCGGCTGCCGCCTGGGGCGAGTTCCGTCAGGGTCTGCATGCGGATCCTGCCCTGAACATCCGGCCCCACGACCGCCTCCGCGCCAGGAAGCTCGCCGCCGGTCAGGGCAGGTCACGCGGCACATCAGGCAGGCCCGGTCCCAGCAAGGCCGAGAAGTGGAGCTACCGCTACGTCCTGCGGCGCGGCATCGACGTGATCGCCGCACTGCCCGGCACCACGGTCGGCACCGCCTGTGGACATGGCCTCCACGCCACGGCAACGACCGATGCCCTGCTCAAGACGCTCGCGCGGCGTCAAGCGGTCGAAGAAACCACCGCGCTCGCGGTGATCCGTATGAGCAGCGCCGTCACGGCCTACCACCGGCTCACTCCCGGCCTGGAACCCACTTCCCTGGACGCCCTCCCGTACGGGACGGCCGAGGTCGACTCCCTTCTGGAACCTGCCGAGTTCGTGGCCTACTGCGCCTACCGGCACTGGGCGCGGCTGCACAACCGCCGCCTCCTGCCCAACTGGTTCCCGGAGCTCCTGCCCGGAGCCGATGGCCCCCTCGAATTCGGATCCGAGGCCGCTTCGCGCTAGGCGCCTTCGCGTTCTGATCCCAAGGCACGTTCGAGCAAGGTCCCTTCCAGCAAAGCCCCTTCGCGTTGTGATCTACGGCACCGGACCGGCCGCTGCCCCGGTTCGCCGGCCGGTCCGGTGTCCAGTTTCTTCATTTCTCCCCGTGCTCCGGAGGCCCCGTATGCCCCTGCATTCACCCCGCTCCCTCACTGTCCAGTGGGGTTCGGACTCCGTCCTGGTGTCCAACATCGAACCCACGCTGCCAGGCAGCCCCGGGGAGCGGGACATCGCCAAGGTCGTCGAAGCCGGCAACGCCAATCCGGCGACTCCGCTGCCGGACGCCGCCTGGCAGGCTGTCGCGCGCTCCACCACCGGACCCGACGGACTGGCCGTCCAGCTCCGCTCCACCGAAGAGGAGCCCAACGGACTGCTGATGGTGGAGAACGTCGAGGGCGCGACCCTGCGTTCCGTTGTCACCCGCGTCCGGCTGAACGAGATGCTGCCGGGCATCCAGCCTCGCACCGGCATGGAGGTCATGGAGATCGCCGACCCCCAGGTCCAGGGGATCACCAGCGAGGGCCGCCCCTGCGCGGTCATCGGATACCGGTACAAGGACCTTCAGCACCTGCGGGACCACATGTGGCAGACCATCCACGGCACGCTGTCCCTCAACAGCTACGCGGCTTCCATCCTCGCCCGCGGTGTCACCCGCAACGTGATCACCCACCCCGTCGAGATCACCTTCGAGGACGGCACCGACCCCCTGTATTCCCTCGTCGTACGCGATGGCATCACCCGCATGGCGAGCTCCTGGGCCGTACTCGCCGGCCCGGGCGCGGAGCCCGCCGAGGCCGCGACCCTCGCCGTGGACTCCCTGTTGGGGAAACCGGGCGCCGCGCCGACGACCGGTAGCAGCCCGCTCGGCGAGCGGCTCGCCGCGAGCAGGGAGCGGTGGCGTCAAGGACTCCGAGAAGAGTTCGCCCAGGAAATGGCCGCCCCCGAACCAGGGGTGCGTGCCGCCCAGATCGCCCAGACCTTCGTCCTGCCCGCCCAGATCGCCGTCGGGGCCGAAGGGCACCCGGACCACCTGCTCGCCTCCGAGGACATCTTCGACGACGCGATCCGCTCCGTACTGGCCTCGGTGCACGTCGAGTTCAAGCAGTGGGACACGGCGGCCCAGAACGTCGAGGTCGCCACCCGTGCGCTGAAGCGAGTGATCCAGCTGGGCGACGCGCAGGTACGCAAAAGCGACCTCCAGGTCGTCTACGGTCTGGCCGTGGGACGGATCACCGTGGAGGAACTGCCACAGGTGTTCGCGGGGGACCCACCCGGCACCGCACTGTGGCGCGGTGTCTACCTCGTGCACGCGCTGAGCCGGCCAGAGCTACTGGAACGCCTGAAGGACCAGGCCAAGGCCATCAAGGGCGGCAGGCGCATGGGACTCAAGGGCTTCGCGGAACTCCTCGGCCCGCTGATCGACCTCCCTTGGCGCTCGCGCAAGAAACTGGTCACGGCCCAGGCCCGCAACGCCTGGAACAACGGCGGCGTCCTCACCGCCGACGTGGTCGGGGAGTGGGAGCCCCACCCCACCGGCGACTTCACCAGCCTGGTGGCCCCCGCTCTGGCCGGTGACATCGATGCCCGCTGCACCCTCGCCGTGGCGGGCGGCATGGCGTTGATCGCGGACAAGCTCCTCACCCGCAACGTCGGATCGGCGCTGAGCGCTCCCCGGGAGAAGGGCGGCGTCCCGTTCCGCGCCGATGTCAGCCTGGTCATCGAGGGTCTCTCCGAGGAAGGCAACGAGCTGGGGCTGTGGACCCTCGCTCTGGCGGCGGACCGCTTCCGCAGCGATGACCTGCCCGAAAACGCGGTCACCATGCGCCAGCTGACCCGCAAGGAGAAGTCACAGGACGGAACTGACACGCCGTACGTCCATTTCAAGGTCGACCTGGAGGCCGAGGACAAGATCGCTCGCGACGCCGACGGGGTGCCGGTGACGCTGCACCAGTGGGACGTGGTCTGGGCTTCAGATCCGGCCCGCGCCCTCAAGGCGCACCCGCCGAGGACCGTCGTTGTCCCGCAGCAGTACGTCCCCGTTCCGCCGGAACCGGGCGCCACGGGCACAAGCACGGGCCCGGGCGCTGGGGTGGCCGCCACTGAGGGAACCGGGACAGAACAGACCGACGCGGCGGACCACGGCAGCGATACCGATCAGGCGGATTCGACGCGGTCACCGTGGGGCGCGGTCCCACCACCGCTGCTCTCCCGGCCTGCCAGCCAGCGCGCCGCGGACCACCGGCACGTGTTGCGGCAGAGTGTGACGGCGGCCCGGGACGCGCTCGACCATCTGCACGCCCTGGAACCAGAGGTCGGCGGGCACACCCCCATCGTCCCCCTGTCCGTCCTCGACGAACTGCACGAGCTGCTCATCGGCCTCCAGACGGATGTGGAGAACCTCCGCCGGAGGACCGTCCGGGGCGGCGAGCCGTCCGCCGAAGGTGAAGAGACGGACGAGGAATCGCAGGAGGCTGCGGGGGTGTGAGCCGGGGCGAATTCTGGCCGCGTCCCGCTACTTCTCGTCCAGTCCGGCCAGGACCAACGGCAACCGGTCCGCCCCGCCCTCGGTGAGGCGGACCGGAACACCCCAGTCCTGCTGGTGGACATGGCAGGCGGGGTACTCTCCCCCGGTCTTCGACCGGGAGATGCCCCCAGCCGGATCGTCGTCGCACGAGGCGGCCATCGCGAAGATGTGCAGCACGCCCTCCGGGACCGCCGGGTCGAGTTCCAGTGTGCGGGAGAGGTCCGTGCCCGCGCCCTCGCCCGTGTTCAGCCAACCGCCCTTGCCGATCAGCTCGGGGGCGCGGACGCGGACGCGGCGGGGAGTCGGGGCCGGGGCGGAGTCGGGCATGCCCCAAGAGTGCCACCGGCCACCGACAGTCCCGCCGGCACGTGCCCCGGACTCGGCCCATCGGCCTACCGGCGGCGTTTCGGACCGGCCGCCGGGGAAGTCGTGACCGCATGAGATTCCTCGTACGCGACCGGCTCCTCGGCTTCGGTGACGACTACTGGATCGAGGACGACCACGGCAACAAGGTGTACCTCGTCGACGGCAAGGCGATGCGGCTGCGGGACACCTTCGAGCTGAAGGACACCCATGGGCGGGTCCTGATCGACATCCACCAGAAGATGTTCGCCCTGCGGGACACGATGGTGATCGAACGGGACGGCGAGCCGCTGGCCACGATCCGGCGCAAGCGGCTGTCGCTGCTGCGCAACCACTACCGGGTGGCCCTGGCGGACGGCCGCACCGAACTCGACGTCAGCGGCAAGATCCTCGACCGGGAGTTCGCGGTCGAGTACGACGGCGAACTGCTGGCCGTCGTCTCCCGGCGGTGGCTGCACGTGCGGGAGACGTACGGCGTCGACGTCGTACGGGAGGACGCGGATCCGGCGCTGCTGATCGCGGTGGCGGTGTGCGTGATCCACCTCGCCGACAAGGAACGCGAGGACTAGGACCGGTCAGGGCCTACCAGGGCTTACCAGGGCCGACTAGGGCTGTCGGCGTTCGGGAGTGCGCAGGCCGAGTACCCGGTCCTTCAGGGCCGGGAACTGCTCCCGGGTCGTGGCGACCCTGGACGGGTCGAACTCGACCGTCAGGACCTCCTCGCCGGAACCCGCCTCCGCCAGCACCTCGCCCCACGGATCCACCACGATCGAGTGACCCGCCTGCGGAACTCCGGCATGCGTCCCGGCCGTTCCACACGCGAGCACGAACGCCTGGTTCTCGACCGCCCGCGCCCGGGCCAGCAGCGTCCAGTGCGCCCGGCGGCGCTCCGGCCAGCCCGCGGGGATCACGAGGGTCTCGGCGCCGGCGTCGACGAGACCGCGGAAGAGTTCGGGGAAACGGAGGTCGTAGCAGGTGGCGACACCGACGGTCGTCCCGGGGAGGCGGACCGTCACCAGCTCCTCGCCCGCGCCCATCAGCACGGCCTCGCCCTTGTCGAAGCCGAAGCGGTGGATCTTGCGGTAGGCGGCGGCCAGCTCACCGGAGGGGGAGAAGACGAGAGACGTGTTGTAGAGGGGGCCCTCGCCCGCGGCGGAGTCGCCGGACGGAGCCCGCTCCGGGATCGAGCCCGCGTGCAGCCACACGCCCGCGTCGCTCGCGGCCTTGGCCATCGCCTCGTACGTCGGCCCTTCCAGGGGCTCGGCCTCGCTGCCGAACTCCTCGTAGGCGAACGCTCCGGTCGTCCACAGCTCGGGCAGCACCACGAGGTCGGCGGCACCCGCCTGTTCCCGCACCAGCGCGGCGACCCGCACCCGGCGCGATTCGACCGATTCGCCCTCTTCTACGGCGATCTGGATCAGAGAGGCGCGCACACTACCACCGTCCTGGCATTCGAGTCGTCCACACGGGCCTACGATCGTCACACGAAAGCACTGCCGGGGTGCCTCACAGCAGCGTAACTTAGCGTTCCGAGACACCCGCCGACACCGCCACCTCCCGCTGGCAACGCCGCCACAACCCACCCGAGTACCGACCGCCGAGGGGTCCCGTTTCCGTGAGTCTGCATCCCACCCTCCAGCCCTACGCCGACGCCTGGACCCACTCCATCGAAGCGATATCCGAGCTGGTGCTGCCGCTGGTGGAGGCGGACTGGAACCGCCGGACGCCGTGCCCCGGCTGGTCGGTGCGCGACATCGTGTCGCACGTCATCGGGCTGGACTGCGAGATGTACGGCGACCCGCGCCCCATCCACACCCTGCCGCGCGACCTGTACCACGTCACCAACGACATCCAGCGCTACATGGAGATGCAGGTCGACGTCCGCCGCCACCACACGGCGCCGGAGATGACGTCCGAGCTGGAGTACACGGTCATCCGCCGCAACCGCCAGCTGCGCAACGAGACGCGCCAGCCCACCACGATGGTGCGCGGCCCGCTCGGCACCGAGCTCACGCTCGAGGAGTCCATGCGCAAGCACGCGTTCAACGTGTGGGCGCACGAGCAGGACCTGCGCGCCGCCCTCGGCCGTCCCGGCAACCTCGACTCGCCCGGCGCGCACATCGCCCGCGACGCGCTGCTCGCCGAACTCCCGGCGGTCGTCGCCGAGAAGGCCGACGCCCCGCGCAGCTCCGCGGTCGTCTTCGACGTGCACGGGCCGATCGAGTTCCTGCGCACCATCCGCGTCGACATCCAGGGCCGCGGCACCCTGGAGACGGCCCCGGCGCTCGGCCCGGCCGCCGCGTTCACCCTCGACTGGGAGACGTACGTGCGGCTGGCCTGCGGCCGGGTGACGGCGGAGGCGGTCGCCGACCGGGTGAAGGCGGAGGGCGATCCGGAGCTGACGGCGGCGATCCTGCGGAACTTCGCGGTCACCCGGTAGTCGGCGCGGACACGGACAACGGAACGGGCCCGCCGTGTGGATCACGGCGGGCCCGGTCGCGTATGCGGCCTGCGAGGTCAGCTGATCTTCGCGTAGCCGTAGTTGATGAGCTTCTTCACGTCGGCCGTGCGGTTCGCCGCGTCGGGGGATGTGAGGACAGTGCCCATCACGGACTCGCCGTTGAGCGTGGCGGCGAAGATGAGGCAGTACTTGGCCTGGGTACCGGAACCGGTCTTCACACCGAGCGTGCCGTTCCAGCCGAGCAGCGTGTTGGTGTTGGTCCAGGCGCTCATGGTGCGCGTGGCACCGGTCTTGGTGATGGTCTTCGCCGTGTACGACTTGGCCTTCACGACAGTCTTGAACGTCGAACTCTTCATCACACTGCGGGCGAGCTTCGTCAGGTCGCGCGGCGTCGAGTAGTTGGCGCCGTTGCTCAGGCCGTCGAACGAGTCGAAGTGCGTGTTGGTCATGCCCAGGGCCTTGGCCGTGGTGTTCATCTTGGAGATGAAGTTCTTGGTGCGGGCCGCGACCGTCGTGCCGGTACCGAACTTGTCGGCAAGGGCCATCGCCGCGTCACAACCGGACGGCAGCATCATCCCGTACAGCAGCTGACGGACGGTGAGCTTGTCACCGACGATCAGCTTGGCCGACGACGGATAGCCCTCGGCGACCATGTAGTCGCTGACGGCCTTCGAGATCGTGACCTTCGCGTCCAGGTTCAGGTTCGCCTGGGACAGCACGACCTTCGCGGTCATGACCTTGGTGGTGGAGGCAGTGAGCCGCCTCGTGTCAGCGGCCTTGCTGTAAAGGGTGGCTCCGGTCGCGCTGTTCATCAGGTATCCGCCCTTGGCGGTGATGGTCGGCGTCGTGACGGCTTGTGCGGGCGCCGCGGTGAGGGCTCCGGTCGCGAGCACTGCGCCGACGGTGACGGCGACGGATGCGGCCCTGCGGACTCGGATGCCCTTGGTGGCGGTTATCAACTGAAATACCCCGATTACGTCGAATGCCCCTGCGATGCGGCCAAGTTGAAGGGGAAAGAAGAAGGGGCCGCATGTGTGTGACACGTAAGTAGCACAGAAAGTTGTGCGCTTGCTGGGCCGAATTTCCGATTACTTGACCCGGCTCTTACCCGGCCCCCGCCCACCCCGCTTCCCGCACCCCTTCCCCCACCCCTCTCCGCGCCCCTCTCGGACGCCCCGCCACAGGTCCGCATTCTGGACCGGCCCCCCGTTGCGTACGTGTTGTATCTATCCTGTGGGCATGCCGTCCTCCGCCCCGCCCGCCCCCGCTCCCGTGAAGCAACCGCCCGCCGCCGACCGCGTGTACGCCCACATCAAGCAGGGCGTCCTGGACCGCCGCTACGAGGGCGGCGCCCTCCTCACCGAGGGCGAACTCGCCGAGGCCGTGGGCGTCTCGCGCACTCCGGTGCGGGAGGCGCTGCTGCGCCTTGAGGTGGAGGGGCTGATCAAGCTCTACCCGAAGAAGGGTGCCCTGGTCCTGCCGGTCTCCGCACAGGAGATCGCGGACGTGGTGGAGACCCGGCTCCTGGTGGAGGAGCACGCGGCGCGCAAGGCGGTCCCCGCGTCGGCCGCGCTGATCGAGCGGCTGGAAGAGCTGCTCGCGAAGCAGAAGGCGCAGGCCGCGGCGGGCGACCTGGCCGCGGCCGCCGTGACGGACCGCTGCTTCCACGCGGAGATCGTCCGCAGCGGCGGCAACGACATCCTGTCGAGGCTGTACGACCAGCTCCGCGACCGTCAGCTGCGGATGGGCGTCGCCGTGATGCACTCCCACCCCGACCGGATAGCCAAGACGCTGGGCGAGCACGAGGAGATCCTCCAGGCGCTGCGTTCCGGTGACGCCGAAGCCGCCGTCGAGATCGTGCACCGGCACGTGGGCTGGTTCTCGCACCTGGCCCGCGGGGAGGTCCGATGAGCGCCGGCTCCCCCAGCGTGAACTCCACCCTTCCGGGTGATCCACCGGGCGGACGGCGCGCGATGGCCGTCTGGGGGATCGGCGTCTCGGTCTACTTCGTCGCGGTCATCTTCCGCACCTCCCTCGGGGTGGCCGGCCTGGACGCCGCCGAGCGCTTCCAGGTCAACGCCTCGGCCCTGTCCACCTTCTCGATCCTCCAGCTCCTGGTCTACGCGGGCATGCAGATACCGGTGGGCCTGCTGGTCGACCGGCTCGGCACGAAGAAGGTGCTGACCATCGGCGTCGTGCTGTTCACGGCAGGCCAGCTCGGCTTCGCCTTCTCCCCGTCCTACGGCACGGCCCTCGCCTCTCGCGCGCTGCTCGGCTGCGGGGACGCGATGACGTTCATCAGCGTCCTGCGACTGGGGAGCAGGTGGTTCCCGGCGCGCCGCGGACCGATGGTCGCGCAGTTGGCGGGACTGGCGGGGATGGCCGGCAACCTGGTCTCGACCCTCGTCCTGGCCCGCCTCCTGCACGGCATCGGCTGGACGGCGGCCTTCGCGGGCAGCGCGGCGGCGGGAGTGGTCGTCCTGGTCCTCCTGCTGCTCTTCCTGAAGGACCACCCCGAGGGCCACGAGCCCGAGCCGTTCCCGCACCGGGGCGCGGCGTACGTCCGCCGCCAGATCGCCGCGTCCTGGCGCGAGCCGGGCACCCGCCTCGGCCTGTGGGTGCACTTCACCACGCAGTTCCCGGCGATGGTGTTCCTGCTCCTGTGGGGCCTGCCGTTCCTGGTGGAGGCGCAGGGCCTGTCACGGGCGACGGCCGGCGAACTCCTGACCCTGGTGGTGCTGAGCAACATGGTCGTGGGCCTGATCTACGGCCAGGTCGTCGCCCGCCACCACGAAGCTCGGCTGCCGCTGGCCCTGAGCACGGTCGGCGCGACCGCCCTGATGTGGGCGGCCACACTCGCCTACCCCGGCGACCGGGCGCCGATGTGGCTGCTCGTCGCGCTCTGCGCGGTCCTGGGCGCGTGCGGCCCCGCCTCCATGCTCGGCTTCGACTTCGCCCGCCCGGCCAACCCGCCCGAGCGCCAGGGAACGGCGTCCGGCATCACCAACATGGGTGGCTTCGTGGCGTCGATGACGACGCTCTTCGCGGTCGGCGTGCTGCTGGACGCGACCGGCGACGACTACACGATCGCCTTCTCCTGCGTCTTCGTCCTCCAGGCCCTCGGCGTCAGCCAGATCCTGCGGCTGCGCAGCCGGGCGGCTCGGCGCGAGCGGGAGCGGCTGGTGGCGAGCCGCGTGGAGACGGTGCACGTGCCGGCGTAGACGGCATGGACGGCTGGACGGCTGGACGGCTGGACGGCGTACGGGCTGTTCCGGGCTGCTCGGGGGGCGAAACACGGTTGTCCGGACGGCCGTTCGACGTCTACGGTCGGGCCTCATCGACGTGTAGCTCAGTAGCCAGAGCGCCGGGCTTCGGACCCGGAGGGCGCAGGGGCGGAACCTGCCACGTCGGCTCATCGACGTGTAGCTCAGCAGCAGAGCACCGGGCTCGGGACCCGGAGGGGGCGGGGGCGGCACCCGCCACGTCGGCTTATGAACGACGACGCTGACCAGCAGCACCTCGCAGAGGCCAACCCGGGCTACGCCTCCGGCCAACTGGCCAGGGCGCTCAGGACCGCGCTCACCCACGAAGACCCCGACACCCGCCGACGCGCCGGGGAACGCCAGCGCGCGTGGCGGTCCGTACTGGCGGGCATGGCGAACGGGCTGCTCACCATCGGCTCCCGCACACCCGTCCGGGATCTGCCCGCGTGGGTGACACCCGAGGTGATCCGGGGTGGCTTCGCCACCGGTGCGCCGAGCGCCGGCGGTCCCCTGACGGAGTACGAGGCCGAGGCCGCGTGCCGGGCCGGGGTGCCGCCGGACCGGCAGGCGCTGTTCGCGTACTGGCTGTCCGAGGACGGGCTGGCGCAGCTCTACGAACTCCTCGACGGCGGACGGTACGAGGTGACCGTCCCCGAGGAGGCCGCCCTGCTCACCGTGGCCTGGCTGGCCCGGGCCGGAGAGACGGACGCGGCGCTCGGACTCGTCGAGGAACTCGCCCCGTTCGCGGAGCGGCTGCGGTTCACGCCCCGCCCGTCCACCCGGCCCGCGCCCGACGCGGGCACGGTGCACCGGCGGACCGTCGCCGAGGCCGGCGAGAGCCTGGCGCGCCGGCGGACCAGCGAGGCGGTGGAGACGCAGCGGGAGGCGCTGGCCGTGTGGCAGCCGTTCGGCGACGAACTGCTCGCCCACTGGCTGGAGACCGCCGACGCCGGGCAGCCGGCCCGGGTGCTGACGCGCGCCCCCGACGCCGCCTGGCACGGGCGCGGCGCCGAACTGCTGTGCCGCTACCGCGACCTGGCCGGCCGTCACACCCACTGCACCAAGCACCTCAAGCCGAAGGAGAACCTGGGGATCCTGCGCGGGGCGCTGGAGGAGACCGTCGCCGGACGGGAACTGGACGCGCGCCGGCTCGGGCTACTGCGGCACGCCGTCACGTCCATGGTGCGGCGGCGCGGGCTGCCCGGGTCCACGGAGCTCACCGCGCTGCGCCGGGAGCAGGCCGCGCAGGCGGCGCTGCCCTCGCACCACGCGCTGGCCCAGCTGGTGCTGCGCCGGCTGTCCGGGCTGGACCAGCAGGCGGGCGTGGCCGACGTGGCGCCGCTCGTCGCCGCGGTCGGCGAGGAGGAGGCGCGGGAGACCGGACTGCCCGTGGGCGCGGTGATTCCGGCCGGCGTCCGACGGCCTGTCGAGGCCGCGCTGAGCGCGCCCCTGAGCACCCTCGTGGAACGCGGGGTCGTGCCCTCGGCCGAGGTGCTGGCCGAACTCGTACCGCGGCTCGTCGCCGCCACCACCGCGCAGGCCTACCCCGACCCGGCCCTGCGCACGCTGGCGGCCGCCCACCACCGGGCGTTCGCGGGCCGCCGTTCGCTGCTGCTGCTCAACCTCCAGCGGCAGGTACGGGCGGAGGAGCTGCCGTGGGTGCGGGCCGTGGCCGGGCAGCGCACGGACGGCGAGGCGGGCGCGGTGTCGGCCGTCGCGCTGCGGCAGCTCGGCGAGCTGGCCGTGCAGGCCTTCCCCGGCACGATCCTGCCCAACTCCCTGATCCGTGAGCTGTCCGTGCTGGCCCGCCAGGCCGAACTGGGCGCTCCCCTGGTCGAGGAGCTGGCCGCGGACATCTTCATGGGGACGTTCACCCCGAAGTTCCTCGCCGCGGCCCGGATCGCGGCGGAGCTGCTGGGCGGCGGCTCGCTCTACGAGCGCTACTACGCCATCGACTACCGGGCCGTCCGCAATCTGGCGATCGTCGAGGCCGGCGAGGCACTGACGAGGTCGTACGGGGCCAGAACCTCACCCGGGTTCGCGAAGCTGTGCGTCGCGCGGGCCGAGGCCGGCTCGTCCCGGTCGCGGCGCGGAGGCGGATCGGTGGCCGCGAACGGCAAGGTGATCGAGCAGGCGCAGATCCTCACCACGCACAACCTGGCCACCCTGGTCCACCGGGTCGGCATCGACCCGGCCGTGGGCTGGGCGGACCTGGCCCGCCGCTGCTTCGTCACCGTGTGCCGGCTGACCGGCCGCGTGCACGGCAACCCGCGCCCGCTGAGCACGATCAAGGACGTGGCCTACGCCTGGCGGCAGCTGGTGTTCCATCTGTCCCTGTGCACCCCCGGCGAGCGGGCACGCACGCTGGCCGGGCTGTCGGAGGAGCTGACCCGGCACCCCGGCCATGTGGCGGGGCGGCTGGCCCCCGCCCTGACCGGCCTGTACCAGGTCGCCGAGGGCGGCCGGGCCGACGAGGGCACCGGCCGACTGCTCCTCGGCTGGACCACGGACGGACACTGGCTGCGTCCGGACCCGGCCTCGGCGGGCTGAGGCCGCCGGGTCGTGGGCCGCGCTCCCTCGGGTGCGCGGCCCTGCCGACAGGGGCTCTCCTAGCCCCAGGTGATCAGCTTCTTGGGCTGCTCCAGGATCGCCGCCACATCCGCCAGCACCTTGGAGCCCAGCTCCCCGTCCACCAGCCGGTGGTCGAAGCTCAGCGCCAGCGTCGTCACCTGACGTGGCTTCACCTTGCCCTTGTGGACCCACGGCTGGAGCTTGATCGCGCCGATCGCGAGGATCGCGGACTCGCCGGGGTTGAGGATCGGCGTGCCGGTGTCGACGCCGAAGACGCCGACGTTGGTGATGGTCACCGTGCCGCCCTGCATGGCGGCCGGGGACGTCCGGCCCTCCCGCGCCGTCGAGACCAGCTCGCCCAGGGACTCCGCCAGCTGCGGGAGCGTCTTGGCGTGGGCGTCCTTGATGTTCGGGACCAGCAGACCCCTGGGGGTCGCGGCCGCGATGCCCAGGTTGACGTAGTGCTTGACCACGATCTCCTGCGCCGCCTCGTCCCAGGACGCGTTGATCTCCGGGTTGCGCTTGACGGCGACCAGCAGGGCCCTGGCGATCAGCAGGAGCGGGTTGACCCGCAGGCCCTGCATGTCCTTGTCCTGCTTGAGCTCCTCGACCAGCTTCAGCGTGCGCGTCACGTCGATCGTCACGAACTCCGTGACGTGCGGCGCGGTGAAGGCCGAACCGACCATCGCCGCAGCCGTCGCCTTGCGAACGCCCTTGACCGGGACACGGGTCTCACGAGCCGTGTCGTACGACGGCACGGGCACGGCCGCGGGGGTCGTGACCGGAGCCTGTGTCACCTGCGGCGCCGGCTCGGCCACCGGAGCGGCCTGGGTCGCCGGGGCGGCCGGGGCCACCGCCGCGTGGACGTCCTCGCGGGTGATGATGCCGTCCGGGCCGGACGGGACCACCGTGGCGAGATCGACGCCGAGGTCCTTGGCCAGCTTGCGCACCGGCGGCTTGGCCAGCGGGCGCTCCCGCACGGCGGGCGCGCCGCCGTGGCCGTTCAGCTCCGCCTGGATCGTGTCCGGGACCTGGGAGACCGCGGTCTCCGGGCCCTTGCGCGGACGGCGCTTGGTGGAGGACGCGGCCACCCCGTACCCGACGAGGACCGGCTGGCGGCCGGAGCCCACCGGCTTCGCCGCCTCAGCCTGCGGTGCTGCGGCCTGCGGTGCTGCGGCCTGCGGTGCTTCGGCCTGCGGTGCTTCGGCCTGTGCCGCCTCCGGCTTCTTCTCCGGTGCGGCCGGGGCCTGCGCGGGCGGCTGCACGGCCGCCTGCGCCGGTACCTCGGCGACCGGGGCGGCCACCGGGGCGTCGCCCGCTCCTCCCGACACGTCCACGGCAATGATCGACATGCCCACGTCGACCGTGGTGCCCTCGGGGAAGTGCAGCGCGCGGACCACCCCGTCGTAGGGGATGGGCAGTTCGACGGCGGCCTTGGCCGTCTCGACCTCGCACACCACCTGGCCGTCCGTCACCGTGTCGCCGGGCTGGACGTACCACTTGAGGATCTCTGCCTCGGTGAGCCCCTCGCCCACGTCGGGCATCTTGAACTCGCGTACGGACGCTTCCGTCATCGTCGTCACGACCCTCTCCTCAGTACGCCAGGGCACGGTCGACGGCGTCGAGCACCCGGTCCAGACCCGGCAGGTACTCCTCCTCCAGACGCGCCGGCGGGTACGGGGCGTGATAGCCGCCGACCCTGAGCACCGGGGCCTCCAGGTGGTAGAAGCAGCGCTCGGTGATCCGGGCCGCGATCTCCGCGCCCGAACCGAAGAACACCGGCGCCTCGTGGACGACGACCAGGCGGCGGGTCTTCTCGACCGACGCCTGGATCGCGTCGAAGTCCATGGGGGACACCGACCGCAGGTCCAGGACCTCCAGGTTCTTGCCCTCCTCGGCGGCCGCGGCGGCGACCTCCTGGCAGAGCTTCACCATCGGTCCGTAGGCGACGAGGGTCAGGTCCGTGCCCTCGCGGACGACCCGGGCCTTGTGCAGCGGGCCGGGGATCGCCTCGGGGTTGACCTCGCCCTTGTCCCAGTAGCGCCGCTTCGGCTCGAAGAAGATCACCGGGTCGTCGCTCTGGATGGCCTGCTGCATCATCCAGTACGCGTCGGACGCGTTGGACGGGGAGACGATCTTCAGGCCCGACACGTGCGCGAAGAGGGCTTCCGGCGACTCCGAGTGGTGCTCGACCGCGCCGATGCCACCGCCGTAGGGGATGCGGACGACGACCGGCAGCTTGACCTTGCCGAGCGAGCGCGCGTGCATCTTGGCGAGCTGCGTGACGATCTGGTCGTAGGCCGGGAACACGAAGCCGTCGAACTGGATCTCCACCACCGGGCGGTAGCCGCGCAGGGCCAGCCCGATCGCGGTGCCGACGATGCCGGACTCGGCGAGCGGGGTGTCGATGACGCGGCTCTCGCCGAAGTCCTTCTGAAGGCCGTCCGTCACCCGGAAGACGCCGCCGAGCTTGCCGACGTCCTCACCCATGATCAGGACCTTGGGGTCCGTCTCCAGAGCGCGGCGCAGCGACTCGTTGATCGCCTTGGCCAGGGCCAGGTTCTTGGACGTCACGGTCTCCGCCATCTCAGTTTCCCCCCGAACCCGCGGCGAAGCCGCTGTCAGATTCCGTCACGAACGATGCCTGGTAGGCCGCGAACTGGGCCCGCTCCTCGTCGACGAGCGCGTGTCCGTCCGCGTACACGTTCTCGAAGATGGCGAAACGGTCCGGGTCCGGCATGGCGCGGACCGCTTCGCGCACTCGCCTGCCCAACGCCTCGCTCTCCACCTCGAGTTCCGCGAAGAATCCCTCGTCCGTGTGGTTTGACGCCTCCAGGTGGCGGCGCAGGCGCAGGATCGGGTCCTTCGCCTCCCAGGCCTCGCGCTCCTCGTCGGCCCGGTACTTCGTCGGGTCGTCGGAGGTGGTGTGGGCGCCCATGCGGTACGTGTACGCCTCGACGAGGGTGGGGCCCTCGCCGTCGCGGGCCCGGTCCAGCGCCCACCTGGTGACCGCGAGGCAGGCCAGGACGTCGTTGCCGTCGACGCGGACGCCCGGGAAGCCGTAGCCCTGCGCGCGCTGGTAGAGCGGCACCCGGGTCTGCTTCTCGGTGGGCTCGGAGATCGCCCACTGGTTGTTCTGGCAGAAGAACACGACCGGCGCGTTGTAGACGGCGGAGAAGGTGAAGGACTCCGCCACATCGCCCTGGCTGCTCGCGCCGTCGCCGAAGTAGGCGATCACCGCGCTGTCCGCGCCGTCCTTGGCGACGCCCATGGCGTAGCCCGTGGCGTGCAGCGTCTGGGAGCCGATGACGATCGTGTAGAGGTGGAAGTTGTTGCCGTTGGGGTCCCAGCCGCCGTTGTTCACCCCCCGGAACATGCCGAGCAGGTTGGTCGGGTCGACCCCGCGGCACCAGGCGACGCCGTGCTCACGGTAGGTCGGGAAGACGTAGTCGTCGTCGCGCAGGGCCCGGCCGGAGCCGATCTGGGCGGCCTCCTGGCCGAGCAGCGAGGCCCACAGACCCAGCTCGCCCTGGCGCTGGAGGGCGGTGGCCTCCGCGTCGAAGCGGCGGGTGAGCACCATGTCTCGGTAGAGGCCGCGGAGCTCTTCGGGGGTGACACCGGCGACGTACTTGGCGTACTCGGCGTTCTTCGCGTTCTTGACCCGCTTGCCCTCCGGCGTCAGCAGTTGCACGAGCTCGGGCTCGGCGGACTTCCTGGCGGTGGTGCGGGTGGTGCGCTCGGTGCTGGTGGTGCCGGCCTTGCTTCCGGCGCTGCGTCGCGGCTTGCGCGCGGCAGTGCTCTCCACGGTCACGTGTGCTCCTCCGTCGGTCCGGCCCCCGGGGTTGCCGGGTGACCAGTGCGGCTCACCTGTTCCGGCACCCGTGCACGGGGTGGGTGTCACTCGGTCGGAACAGGCGTGACAGGTGCCCCGGCGAGCGCCCTGCGGTCATCACGTTACCCAGTGCTTCACATTTCTGTGAAACCCCTCTTGACCTGCGTTTTTGCTTGGATTTCCAAGTAAATCGGCAAAGTCGGGAGAGAGCCTGGTCACAGCCTTGCAGGAGGCCGGAGCAACGGCACGTTATCCCGGGCACCCAGTCCACGGGAAGACTCCGTATGTGAGACCGAGCGCGTGCGCGAAGAAGGAAAAATCACCGTTTTTCCACTCGCCGACCATGAGGTCGCCCGGCGCGGGGTCCGCGAGACACTGTCCGTGGAGAGCGATATCGAGGTGGCCGACGAGGCCGGCACGGCAGCCGACGCACGCTCCCGGGACGACTCCGGAGCGACCTGGAGCGACCTGAAGCGACCGCCTGTGACACCTGTTGACCTTAGGTGACTTTCTGTGACAACGCCCAGCTCACAGCGTCGGATCGTGCCCTAGCATCGGGCGCGTGCCGCGCTCCTGTGTACCACCCTCCGTGCTCCACGCGCCCCCTCTGGGCGCCCTCCTCCGCCGGTACGCCGCCGGCACCGCGCTCACCTGTGAGCCCGTCGACGAGGGGCTGCTGAACCGCGGCTACCGGCTGCGCACCACCCGAGGCCGCTACTTCCTCAAGCACCACTTCGACCCCGACACCGCCGACCCCGCCTCCATCGCCCGCCAGCACCGGGCCACCGAGCGCCTGGCGGACCTCGGCGTCCCGGTCGCTCCCCCGCTGCCCGGCCACGACGGACGCACGGTCGCCGTCGTCGGCGGCCATGCCTACGCCCTCCACCCGTGGATCGACGGCCGCCACCGCCACGGCGCCCAGCTCACCCCCGGCCAGTGCGGCCGCCTGGGAGCGCTGCTGGGAGTGGTGCACGCCAGCCTGGAACACGTGATGCGGGCGGCCCACGCCGAGCACCTGCCCCCAGGGCGCGGAGGTCACGTGCCCCGGGGGCTCGGGGTCAACGCGCCCCAGGCGCGCGACCCGGAACGCGACCCCGAGCATGCCCCTGAGCGCGCCCCTGCGCGCCGCACCACCCCGCCCGAGCGCCCCGCCCGCGCCACAGCCGCCGTTCCCGCCGAGCACACCAGCCCTGCCGAGCGCACCACGCACGTCGAGACCACCACGCACGTCGAGACCACCGTCCCCGCCCCGAGCCCCGACCCCGCCGACACCTTCGTCCTCATCGACGACCTTCTCGCGCGCGTGCGCCGCCACCGCCCCGCCGACTCCTTCGACGAACTCGCCCGTCACCGCCTCCTGGAACGGCGCACGCTGCTGGAACGGCACGCGGACCGGCGTCCCCCGCACAGCGGCCCGGTCGGCTGGGTGCACGGGGACTTCCACCCCTTCAACCTGCTCTACCGCGGGGACGCCCCGGCCGCCATCGTCGACTGGGACCGGCTGGGCGTGCAGCCCCGCGCCGAGGAGGCCGTCCGCGCCGCCGCGATCTTCTTCGTCCGTCCGGACGGCTCCCTCGACCTGCCGAAGGCGAGGGAGTACGCACGCGCGTACCGACGCGCGGCCGGTGCCACGCCCTCCGAACTCACGGCGGCCGTGCACCGGGTGTGGTGGGAGCGTCTCAACGACTTCTGGATGCTGCGCTGGCACTACGAGCGCGGCGACACCCGCGCGGACTCCCAGTTCCCGGCGGCCTCGGCCCTCGCCGTGTGGTGGACCCGCGAGTACGACGCGGTGTGCGGCGCGTTCGCGGACTGACCAGGGCTCCACGAACGCGACACGCGCGCGTGGAGCCCTGTGGCGGGCCCTACGCGCGCGTGAGACGTACTGCGGTCAGTTTCCGATGCTGCCGAGGGTGCCGCCCTCGGTGGCCGGGTCGCTCGGCTCCACATCCGTCGGATCGTCCGAGGGCTGCGTGTCCGTCGGATCGTCCGACGGCTGGGTCTCCGTCTCCTCGTCCGTCGGCTCGCTGCTGGCCGACTCGGAGGGGGAGTACGACGGCGAGTACGAGGGCGAGTACGACGGCGTCCAGTTCGAATCGGAGTTCGAACCGGAGTTGTCGTCCGAGGTGTCGTCCGTGGACGTGTCGGTCGCCTCGTCGCTCGGCGTCGCGGTGGAGGCGTCGTCCGTCGCGGACTGCGAGGTGGACGGCGACGGCGAGGTGTCGGTGTCGCCGCTGCCCTTGCCCTGGCCGTTCAGCGCGAGCGCGACGCCCGCGGCGATGGCGATCACCGCGAAGACGGCGAGGATCCACAGCTTGCCGCGGCCGCTGCCCTTGTTGCCGTGCCCCTCGAAACCGCCGTCGTCACCGCCGCCGTAGCCGGTGGGCAGGATCGGCTGCGGGATCTGCGACGTGCTGGAGCCGTCGGCGCCGTGCGCCAGCGCGGTCGTGCTCGCGAAGCCGCCGGCGGGTGTGCCGCGGCCGTCGTGCGCACCGACCGGGCCGGTGTTCCAGGTGCCGGTGTGGCCGCCCTGGTCGTACAGCATCTGGAGCCCGTACTGGACCAGACCGCGCATCTCCTCCGCCGTCTGGAACCGGTCGTCGGGGTCCTTGGCCAGGGACCGCATGACGAGACCGTCGAGTTCCGGCGGGCACACCCCGTCCGAGGTCTGCGACGGCGGCACCGGGATGTCCTGCACGTGCTGGTAGACCACCGACAGCGGCGTCTCGCCGGTGAACGGCGGCCGCAGCGCGAGGAGTTCGTACAGCAGGCAGCCCGTCGCGTACAGGTCGGAGCGGTAGTCGACGGCCTTGCCGAGCGCCTGCTCCGGGGAGAGGTACTGCGGGGTGCCCATGACCATGCCGGTCTGCGTCATCGTCGTGGACGCGCCGTGCAGGGCGCGCGCGATGCCGAAGTCCATCACCTTGACGGCGCCGTTGTGCGTGATGATCACGTTCGCCGGCTTGATGTCGCGGTGCACGATGCCGTGCTGGTGCGAGTAGGCGAGCGCCTCCAGCACGCCCGAGGTGATGATCAGGGCCTGCTCGGGGCCCGGCGCCTCGGCGTTGAGGAGCAGGTCGCGGATCGTGCGGCCCTCGACGATCTCCATCACGATGTACGGCACGCTCTGGCCGCCCACGAAGTCCTCGCCGGAGTCGTACACGGCGACGATCGCATGGTGGTTGAGGCCGGCCACCGACTGGGCCTCGCGCGTGAAGCGGGCCTTGGAAACGGGGTCCTCGGCGAGATCGGCGCGCAGCAGCTTGACCGCGACGGTGCGTCCGAGGCGTACGTCCTCGGCCGCGAACACCTCGGCCATGCCGCCTCGGCCGAGTCTGTGCGTGAGCCGGTATCGGCCGTCCCCGACCAGCCCGCCGTTGCCCCAGTTCTCCGGCGCATCTGACATACCGCCGCCAGTCGCCTCGGGGTCGGACGGGCCCTGAGCGCGCTGCTGTGCCATCAGTCCTCGCCGTCGTTTCTGCCCGCGGAACGCGCGGTGTTGTTACGGTCTCCGTCGGCCACGCTACAGCCTCCACGCAAGCCTCCGGCCCGGGGCGATCCCCGGAACATCGCCCGGGGCGGGCCCGGGCACCGGTCCGGGACGGACCGGCCATCAAATCTGTACTCCGTAGCGACGTGCAAATTCTGTGTACCGGCCGTACGGCACCTGTAACGCTTCCGCGACGCTTCTTTCTCGTAGGGTCACGGAACGGGCACCGAGCTTGACGTGTCAGTGCCCTACGGCAGACTTGGCCGGGAATAGCACTTTCGATCAACGACAGTCAACGGCGCCTGAGGGCCTACGGGGGACGCAGAAGATGAGCCAGGACGGCGCGCAGGGCCGGTACGCGGGGCGGGCGCTCGCCGCCGGCCGGTATCAGCTGCGCGACTTGCTCGGCGAGGGCGGCATGGCCTCGGTGCACCTCGCGTACGACGCCGTGCTCGACCGTCAGGTCGCGGTGAAGACCCTGCACACCGAACTCGGCCGCGAGCAGGCCTTCCGCGAGCGCTTCCGCCGCGAGGCCCAGGCCGTGGCCAAGCTCACGCACACCAACATCGTCTCCGTCTTCGACACCGGCGAGGACGACGTCGAGGGGCTGACGACGCCGTACATCGTCATGGAGTACATCGAGGGCCGCCCGCTCGGCTCCGTGCTCGACGAGGACGTACGGCAGCAGGGCGCGATGCCCGCCGACAAGGCGCTGAAGATCACCGCGGACGTGCTGGCGGCGCTGGAGATCAGCCACGAGATGGGGCTCGTCCACCGCGACATCAAGCCCGGCAACGTGATGATGACCAAGCGTGGCGTGGTCAAGGTGATGGACTTCGGCATCGCGCGCGCGATGCAGTCCGGGGTCACCTCGATGACACAGACCGGCATGGTCGTCGGCACCCCGCAGTACCTCTCGCCCGAACAGGCCCTGGGGCGTGCGGTGGACGCCCGGTCCGACCTGTACTCGGTCGGCATCATGCTGTTCCAACTGGTCACCGGGCGGCTGCCGTTCGAGGCCGATTCGCCGCTTGCGATCGCGTACGCGCACGTGCAGGAGGAGCCGGTGGCTCCTTCCTCGGTCAACCGGGCGCTGCCGCCGGCCGTCGACGCGCTGATCGCCCGCGCGCTGAAGAAGAACCCGAACGAGCGCTTTCCGACCGCTGTCGCCATGCGCGACGAGTGCCTGCGGGTCGCCGCCTCCTTCCACGCGGCCCCGCCGAGCATCGTCCCGGGCGCGCACACGTCGAGCGGCGCGGGCGTCGGTTCCGCGGTGTTCCCGCCGGTCGGCCAGAGCACCCCGCCGCCCCAGGCCGGCGTCCAGACGCCCTACCAGCCCGCCCCGACCCCGAACCCGTACGGCACGCCGACGCCGTCCGCCTCCTACGGCTACCCGCAGCAGGGCTACCAGACGCCCGCGCCGGCGTACGGCCACCAGCAGGCCCCGCACACCCCGCCCGCGTACAACCTGAGCCCGCAGCCGTCCACCGCGGTGTCCTCGGGCGGCGGTGGCCGCCGGAACAGCAAGGCGGTGCTCATCGGCTCGGCCGTCGTCGCCGTGGTGGCGGTCGGCGGCCTCATCGCCAGCCTCGCGGTGAGCGGAGGCGACGACGACGACGCCAAGGGCGGTACCACCAGCTCCTCGCCGTCGGCGACGAAGGCGGCGGACTACCGGGCACCGGACACCTCCAAGACGATCGAGTCGACGGAGTGCTCCGAGCCGCAGGAGTCGTACAACGACCCCGACAAGATCCGGGTGCCGAACTTCAAGTTCAAGTACATCGGCTCGGTCAAGGAGTGCTTCCAGGCCGCCGGCTGGCCGTACAAGATCACGAAGGTGGACGAGAACACCTACGGCGACGGGGCGGTCATGGACCAGTTCCCCTCCGCCGGGACGGACGTCGACCCGAAGGACATGCCCGAGATCGAGATCAAGGTCTCCACGGGCAACCCGGCGTCGTGACCGTCTGACGTCATGGAAGAAGGGCCCGGCGCCGAACGCGCCGGGCCCTTCTCGTGTGTACGGCTACGGATACCCGACCAGCGCTCTAGAGGTACGGCCCGCCCGAACGGCCGCCCGCGCGCGGGTCGTCGACGCCCTCGTGGCTCACTCCCGGCGGCAACGCGCGGCGCATCTGCTCCAACTGGGCACGCGCGGCCATCTGCTGGGCGAAGAGGGTGGTCTGGATGCCGTGGAAGAGGCCCTCCAGCCAGCCGACCAACTGGGCCTGCGCGATGCGCAGTTCCGCGTCGCTCGGCGTCGAGTCCTCGTTGAACGGCAGGGAGAGCCGCTCCAGCTCCTCGACCAGCTCCGGCGCCAGGCCGTCTTCCAGCTCCTTCACCGAGCTCGAGTGGATCTCCTTCAGCCGGACCCGGCTCGCCTCGTCCAGGGGAGCCGCGCGCACCTCCTCGAGCAGCTGCTTGATCATGCTGCCGATCCGCATGACCTTCGCCGGCTGCTCGACCTGCTCGGTCACCGGGATCTCACGGGAGTCGTCGTCAGCGTCGATGTCACCGAGCGCCATGCCGTCCTGACCTACGACCAGGATCTTCTGGGCGTTCTCCGGCGACCTTTCGTTCCTCGGCATCTCCATGCCGTCATTCTCTCGCACGTCTCCACCTCATCACCGTGGCACCCCCCGGGAAAGGTGATCCACTGTTTCCGTTCGGAGGAGTCCGGAATGCGGCAGTAGTTCCCTGATGTGAGGCTTGTTGCGTCTTTTCTTGGCGACTGGGCACCGGGAGGGGGTCACGGACGTGACTCCATGGCAGCAGGCGTTGTGCGGGATGCGGTCCGGCGTGGGCGTCGGAGTGGGCGTGCTGGGCGTGCTCGTGCTGCCCTACGGGGGCGTCTCGTCGTACGCGGCCGTCTCGTCGTACGCCCCCGTGTCGGCGTCCGCCACCCCCGCTCCCTCCCCCTCCTCTTCCGAACCGGACCGAGCCGGCAGCCGGGCGGGCGAGGGACGCCAGCGGCCCGGCCGGGCAGGCGACCACGCGGAGGAGGAGGCCGACGAGGAAGCGGACGGGGACGCGCAGGACACGGAGGGCGAGGACGGCACGGGCGAGGACGCCGGCGAGGGGAGCGGCGACGGCGACCTCTCCGACGACACCGCCGCGTCCGAGTCGCCGGAGGCCGCCGCTCCCGTGCCCTCGGGCGCGCCGCGGGACGCCGCACGGCGTCCCGTGGCACAGCCGGAGGGGTCCGACGGCCCCGTGCTCCAGATCCTGCCGCTCGGCAGCGGTCTCGTCCTCATCGGCCTCGGCATCGCCCTCGCCCTGGCCGCCCTGCGGCTGCGCCGCACCTGAGGCCGCCGCCGGCCTAGGGCCTGCCCTCGGGCGTGACCAGCAGCACCTTGCCGACGTGGCTGCTGGCCTCGACGATCCGGTGGGCCTCGGCCGCGTCGCTCATCGGGACCTCGCGGTCGACGACGGGACGGACATGGCCGGCGGCGAGCAGTGGCCAGACGTGTTCGCGGACGGCCGCCACGATGGCCGTCTTCTCCCCCAGGGGGCGGGCCCGCAGCGAGGTCGCGCTGATCGCGGCGCGCTTGCCGAGCAGCGCGCCGATGTTCAGCTCGGCCTTGATGCCACCCTGCATACCGATGATCGCGAGGCGGCCGTTGACGGCGAGCGCCTGGACGTTGCGGTCCAGGTACTTCGCGCCCATGTTGTCGAGGATGACGTCGGCGCCCGCGCCGTCCGTGGCCTGCTTCAGCTCGGCGACGAAGTCCTGCTCGCGGTAGTTGATCAGGATGTCCGCGCCCAGCTCGGCGCACTGGTCCAGCTTCTCCTTGGTGCCCGCGGTGACGGCGACCCTGGCGCCGACGGCCTTGGCCAGCTGGATCGCCATGGTCCCGATGCCGCTGGAGCCGCCGTGCACGAGCAGCGTCTCGCCGGGACGGAGGTGGGCGATCATGAAGACGTTCGACCAGACGGTGCTGGTCACCTCGGGGAGCGCGGCGGCCCGCCGCAGATCGACGCCGTCCGGCACGGGCAGCAGCTGACCGGCCGGCACGGCGACCTTCTCCGCGTAGCCGCCGCCCGCGAGCAACGCGCACACCTCGTCGCCGACGGCCCAGCCGGAGACTCCGGGGCCGACCTCGACGATCCGGCCGGAGCACTCCAGGCCGGGGTAGCGGGAGGCGCCGGGCGGCGGATCGTAGAAGCCCTGCCGCTGAAGGATGTCGGCCCGGTTGACGGCGCCGGCCACCACCTCGACCAGGACCTCGCCCGCGCCGGGTACGGGATCGGGGACCTCGTCCCACACCAGCGCCTCGGGACCACCAGGTTCGGGAATCGTGATCGCATGCATGAAGGGGACGCTACTCCTCCCCCTCCTCGCTCCCGATCATGGTCCGCGGCGGAAATCGGGGGGACCGGGAAAAACGAGATGCGATCACCGATGAGTTCGGGCGACGGTAAAGGTCTCCCCATGCGTAGCCCAAGTACGCGGAAGGAACCCCCATGAGCCAGCACACCGCCGGCCTGGCGATCGAGACTGCGGGCCTGGTCAAGACGTTCGGCGAGACCAGGGCCGTGGACGGCGTCGACCTCGCCGTCCCCACCGGCACGGTCTACGGCGTCCTCGGCCCGAACGGCGCCGGCAAGACGACCACCGTGAAGATGCTCGCCACGCTGCTGCGTCCGGACGGCGGCCAGGCCCGGGTCTTCGGTCACGACGTCGTCCGGGAGGCCGACGAGGTGCGCGGCCGGGTGAGTCTCACCGGCCAGTACGCGTCCGTGGACGAGGACCTCACCGGCACCGAGAACCTGGTGCTGCTCGGCCGGCTCCTCGGGCACGGCAGGAAGGCCGCCCGGGAGCGGTCCGCGCAGCTCCTCGCCGCGTTCGGGCTCACCGACGCGGCCGGAAAGCAGGTCAAGCACTACTCGGGCGGCATGCGGCGCCGGATCGACATCGCCGCGTCCATCCTCAGCACGCCCGACCTGCTCTTCCTCGACGAGCCGACGACCGGACTCGATCCGCGCAGCCGCAACCAGGTGTGGGACATCGTGCGGGCGGTGGTCGCACAGGGCACCACCGTGCTGCTGACCACGCAGTATCTGGACGAGGCCGACCAGCTGGCGTCCCGGATCGCCGTCATCGACCGGGGCCGGGTGATCGCCGAGGGCACGAAGGGCGAGCTGAAGGCGTCCGTCGGCGCCGGCTCCGTCCATCTGCGGCTGCGCGACGCCGAGCAGCGGCCCGCGGCCGAGCAGGTGCTGCGGCTGGCCCTGGACGCGGACGTCCAGCGGGAGCCGGACCCGGTGGCGCTGACGGCCCGGCTCGACGCGGCGGTGGGCGACACGGCCGCCGCCCAGGCCGCCCGGGCCCTCGGGGAACTGTCCCGGGCCGGGGTCGTCGTCGACAACTTCTCCCTGGGCCAGCCCAGCCTGGACGAGGTGTTCCTCGCCCTCACCGGACACGACACGAAGGCCGACACCGAGCCCGGGACACCGGCCGATGCCGGTACACCGACCCGCGGCCAGAAAGGTGAGGTGGCGGCATGAGCACCGTGACCAGTACGGACGTCCAGGACCTCGCCCCCGTCAGCGCCGAGTCGCTGGCCGCGCTGCTCGTCGCGCAGGAGCGGCCGCCCCGCCCGAGCGCCCTCTCGGCCTCCCTCACCTTCGGCTGGCGGGCGATCCTCAAGATCAAGCACGTGCCGGAGCAGCTCTTCGACGTCACGGCGTTCCCGATCATGATGGTGCTGATGTACACGTACCTGTTCGGGGGCGCCCTGGCCGGGTCCCCGGAGAAGTACATCCAGTTCCTGCTGCCGGGCATCCTGGTGATGTCGGTCGTGATGATCACGATGTACACGGGCGTCTCGGTGAACACCGACATCGAGAAGGGCGTCTTCGACCGCTTCCGGTCGCTGCCGATCTGGCGGCCGTCGACGATGGTCGGCTATCTGCTGGGCGACGCGCTGCGCTACACGATCGCGTCCGTCGTGATGCTCACCGTCGGCATCGTCCTCGGCTACCGCCCGGACGGCGGGCTCGCGGGCGTGGTCGCCGGAATCGCCCTGCTGGTCGTCTTCTCGTTCGCGTTCTCGTGGATCTGGACGATGTTCGGGCTGCTGCTGCGCACCGAGAAGTCGGTGATGGGCGTCAGCATGATGGTGATCTTCCCGCTCACCTTCCTGTCCAACGTGTTCGTCGACCCCCGCACCATGCCGGGCTGGCTCCAGGCGTTCGTCAACAACAGCCCGGTCACTCATCTGGCCTCGGCGGTACGGGGACTGATGGCGGGTGACTGGCCCGGTGCCGAGATTGCCTGGTCGCTGGGGTGGGCCGGACTGTTCGTGCTGGTCTTCGGGCCGGTGACGATGCGGCTCTACAACCGCAAGTAGCGCCGGCATGCGCCTCAGGCCGGGGGCAGCGGTGGGACGCCGGGCATGCCGGGCGTCCCGAGGGGCGTCCGGGCACGGTCCGGGCCCACCCGCACGATCGTGACCACCCGGTCCGTCGGCTCCAGCACGCCGATCGCCGGGTCGTCGTAGGCGAGGACGCGATGCCCGCGGACGACGCTCACCACCAGGTCGTCCGTCTCCCGGGGGCCACGGCCCGCCTCGGCCTTGGTGACGGGCCGTTCGACGAGGTCAAGGCCGTCGCCCTGCTGGATGAGGTCCTCCATGACCCTGCCCGCCGCCGGACTGAGCACGGACAGGCCGAGAAGCCGGCCGGCCGCGCCGGCGCTGGTGATGACCTCATCGGCGCCCGACTGCTTGAGCAGCGGCGCGTTCTCCTCCTCGCGGACCGCCGCCACGATCTTCGCCCCGGGGTTGAGCTGGCGGGCCGTCAGCGCCACGAGGACGGCCGTGTCGTCCCGCTGGGTCGCGATGACGATCCGCCCCGCCCGCTGCACCTCGGCCCGCCGCAGCACATCACTGCGGGTGGCGTCCCCGACCACGCCCTCGTAGCCCTCGGCCGTCGCCGCGTCGATCACCTTCGCACTGGGGTCGATCACCACGACCTGCTCCTTGCGCAGGCCCGCCGCACAGGCCGTCCGGATCGCGGACCGCCCCTTCGTACCGAAGCCGACGACGACAGTGTGGTCGCGCAAGGGGACCTCCGGGATCATGGATATCTGACTCATGGACACGTGTTGCTTCATGACGGGCAGGAGCCCGCCGGGAACCATGGTGCCCACCGATCGGATCACCGTCACAGGGGGCACACGATGAAGGACCATGAACGACCGCCGGCCGGCCCGGCCAGACTCTCCCTCTTCAGGTCCCTCTGGTACCGCTCGCGCACCGAAGCCCGGGACGACGCCGAGGCGGGCCGTTCGATCACGATGCCCATGCGCATCGCCGTCCCTCCGCTTCTTCAGGTACTCCGACGCCTCGCCATGGGCCTGCTGGTGCTGGCCATCACCACGCTGATCGTCTACGCCGACCGCGACGGCTACAACGACAACTCGGACGGGACCGTCGGCCTCCTCGACGCCGCCTACTACGCCACCGTCACGCTCTCCACCACCGGCTACGGCGACATCACCCCGGTCAGCGACATGGCCCGGCTCGTCAACATCCTCGTCATCACACCGCTGCGCGTGGTGTTCCTGATCATCCTGGTCGGCACCACCCTGGAGGTGCTCACCGAACGCACCCGCCAGCAGGTCCGCGTCCACCGCTGGCGGGCCCGCACCAGCAACCACGTCGTGGTCGTCGGATACGGCACGAAGGGCCGCCACGCGGTGGAGACCCTCGTCGGGCAGGGCATCGCCAAGGACCGGATCGTCATCGTGGACGCCCAGCGCAAGTCCGCGCTCGCCGCCGGCGACGACGGACTGGTGTCGGTGACCGGGGACGCCACCCGCTCGGAGACGCTCCTCAAGGCCGAGGTCCACACCGCCTCCCGGGTGATCGTCGCCCCGCAACGCGACGACACGGCCGCCCTGGTCACCCTCACCGCCCGGCAGCTGAACCGGCGCGCGACGATCGTCGTGGCCGCCCGGGAGGACGAGAACGTGCCGCTGCTCAAGCAGAGCGGCGCGGACACCGTGATCACCAGCTCCAGCTCCGCCGGCCGGCTGCTCGGCGTCTCGATGATCAGCCCGACCGTGGCCAGGACCCTGGAGAGCCTGATGACCATCGGCAACGGCCTGGACCTCATCGAGCGGCCGGTCAGCAAGGCGGAGATCGGCGAGGCACCCCGCAGCTGCGCGGACCTGGTCGTGGCCGTCGTCCGGGGCAAGGAAATGCTGGACTACACCGACCCCCGGCTCACCCGTCTCCAACTGGGGGACCGCGTGATCACGGTCAGCCGAGCCGTCCCGGCCCCCGAGCGGGCATGACGATGTTTCACGTGAAACAGGAGGCGAGCTGATGCGAAGCTTGTGCCGTTTCACGTGAAACACGGATGGATCAGGACTGTTTCACGTGAAACAGGCGTCGATGCCGGCCGTCGCCCACGGCAGGTCGAGGAGCTCCGCCTCCTGACCCGCGCGTGCGCCGCCCGGCGGTACGACGGCAAGGGCATCGGCCGCCGCGATCCCCCGCAGCATGGCCGGGCCGTTGTAGTGCAGCGGCACGGCATGGTCGCCCCGCAGGACGACCGGGATGAGCCGGGTGTCGTGCGGGTGCCCGTGCGCGGATTGCCGCAGCGGCAGCGCGTACGGCTCGGGAGCCGGTCGGGCGGCGAGGGTGCGCAGCAGCGGCTCGGCGAGCGTCAGCAGACCGGAGACAGCCGCGAGGGGGTTGCCGGGCAGACCGACGAGGTGCTGGTCCTCCTTGAGGCGGGCCAGCAGCATGGGGTGACCGGGGCGCACCTTGACGCCGTCGACGAGGAGTTCGGCGTCGAGTCGGCGCAGGGTGGGGTGCACGTGATCGACGGGCCCCGAGGCGGTGCCCCCGGTGGTGACGATGAGATCGGCGCCGGATGCGGTGATGGCCTTGTGCAGTGCCTTCGCGTCGTCGCCGAGCCGGCGTACGGCGGTGACCTCGGCGCCCATCGCCCGCAGCCACGGGGGCAGCATCGGACCGAGCGCGTCCCGGATGAGGCCGTCGTGCGGACGGCCCTCGGTGAGCAGTTCGTCGCCCAGGACGAGCACCTCGACCCGGGGCCGGGGGACGGCGGCCAGTGTGTCGTACCCGGCGGCCGCGGCGAGGCCGAGGACGGCCGGGGTCACCACCGCCCCGGCACGCAGCAACTGATCCCCGCTACGGCACTCCTGCCCCCGTGGGCGGATGTCCTGGCCGTGCTGCATCTCGCGGGTCGGGTGCAGCCGGCCGTTGTCGTCGGTCCGGCCGTGCTCGCTGCGCAGTACAGCGGTGGTGTCCGGGGGGATCCGGGCGCCGGTGGCGATCCGCACGGCCTCGCCGTCGGCCAGGGACACGGGCGTCGCGCTCCCGGCCAGCACGCCCTCTTCCCGTACGTGCCAGGGGCCGGGGCCGGCGACCGCCCACCCGTCCATCGCCGAGGTGTCGAAGGAGGGCAGGTCGGTGAGGGCCGTCAGTGGGGCGGCCAGAACGAGGCCGAGCGCGTCGCCGAGGGTCACGGAGACGGGGGCGAGGCGGGCGGCGCCGGACCGTGCGGCGCGGGCGGCGATCTTCCGGGCCTCGGGCCAGGAGGTCTCCTGGTGGCGGTGCTCGGCGGCGTCGGCCCGGTGAGCGGTCTCCGGGGTCCGGGTCGAGGAGGAGGGGGAGGGGGAGGGGGAGGAGGGCGAAGTGGCGTGGCCGCCGCCCTCGCGCTGTGCGGGGCTGCGGCCGTCGGCCGGGCGGGCGGTGCCGTTGCCGTCCTTCACGAGGGCGAGCGCCTCCTCGACGTCGAGGTCCTCGGCGTCGAGGCCCTGCCGGGTACCGCGGGCGGTCATCCGGCGTCCGGTCCGGAGCCGCCGGGCTTGTCGGCCTCCTGCTGCTCGGCCTTCTCCTGCTCGGCCTCCTCCGCCCAGCGCAGCGCGAGCGCGGCGGCCTTGCGGGCGGCCTCGGCGACGGCTTCGGGGCCTCCCTCGGCCTGGGCGGCCGCATAGCCGACCAGGAAGGTGGTCAGCGGGGCCGCGGGCCTGGCCACCCCGTGGGCGGCGTCGCGGGCGAGGTCGAGGAGGGCGCCGGTGTCGACGTCGAGGTCGATGCCCAGCTCGTCCTTGACTGCGGAAATCCATTCATCCAACACGTGGTCATGCTCCCTGATACGTGCCCTGGCGGCGGCGATGTCGTCCCAGGTGTCGCAGTCGAACGAGGCGACCGGGTCGGGGACGCGGGTGAGGTCGAGTCCGGCGGTCAGCCGGCGCAGCGGCAGTCCGGTGAGGCCGCCTTCGCCGGCGGTGAGCACCGCCAGCTCGCGGCGCAGTGCGGCCGTGCGGTACGCGGCGACGAGCGGCTGGTCACGGCCGTCGGCGTCGGTGAGCAGCACACCCTCGGCCGCGCCGGCGCGCAGGGCGGTCAGCAGGCGCCGTACGGTGTCCGCCGCGAGGAAGGGCAGGTCGGCGGAGAGGACGAGGACGTCGTCCGCCGCGGTGTGGCGCAGCCCCGCGTCGAGCGCGGCGACGGGTCCCGCGCCGGGCGGGTCCTCGCGTGCCCAGCGCACGGGCCGCGCGGTGGGGCGGGGGTCGGCGACGACGACGGTGGTGCGCGCGTCGGAGCAGGCGCCGAGCACCCGGTCGAGCAGCGCGCGCCCGCCCACCCGCACGCCCGGCTTGTCGGCGCCGCCGAGCCGGCGGGCGCCGCCACCGGCGAGCACAACGGCGTCGTGGGCGGCGGGCTCGTTCGAGGTCACCCCCCGAGTATGCGGGCCGCCCCGGGGATGCGGGCCCGCCCGATCACGGGAAACGCGCGAATCGCCGGGGCACGCCCGCAATCACAGGGTGCGCAACAGCACCGCCGGCTGCTCCACGCAGTCCGCCACGTAGCGCAGGAAGCCGCCGGCCGTTCCGCCGTCGCACACCCGGTGGTCGAAGGTGAGCGAGAGCTGGACGACCTGGCGCACCGCCAGCTCGCCCTCGTGCACCCACGGCTTGGGGATGATGCGGCCGACACCGAGCATGGCCGCCTCGGGGTGGTTGATGATCGGCGTGGAGCCGTCGACTCCGAACACCCCGTAGTTGTTCAGGGTGAAGGTGCCGCCGGTCAGGTCGGCGGGGGTGAGGCGGCCGTCCCGGGCCGACTCGGTGAGCCGCGCGAACTCCGCGGTGAGTCCCTCGGCGTCCCGGGCGTGCGCGTCGCGGACGACGGGCACCACGAGTCCCCGCTCGGTCTGCGCGGCGAAGCCGAGGTGGACGTGGTCGAACTGGACGACCTCCCGGGCCGCCAGGTCGACGGTGGAGTTGAGTTCCGGGAAGCGGGCCAGCGCCGCGGTGCAGATACGGGCGAGCAGCGCGACGAGAGAGATCTTTGGCCCGCCGGACGCGTTCATCGTCGCCCGGGCCCGCATCAGCTCCGTCGCGTCGGCGTCCACCCAGCAGGTGGCGTCGGGGATCTCGCGTCGGCTGCGGGAGAGCTTGTCGGCGACTGCACCCCGGACGCCCTTGAGGGGGATGCGGCGGCTTCCCGCGGGAGCGGAGGATCCGGGCGACGGCTGTGCCGCCTGTTCCCGGGGTACGGCCCCCCGCAGCGCGTTCTCCACGTCCGCCCGCAGGATCAGCCCCTCGGGCCCGGAGCCCGTGAGCTCCCGCAGGTCCAGGTTGTTCTCCCGGGCGAGTCTGCGCACCAGGGGGGAGATCACGGGGACGGGGCCGGCGGACGCCTCGGCCGGAACGCCCGGGAGAACCGGGGCTGCGGGGGCGGCCGGGGCGGCGGCGACGGTCACGGAAGCGGCGGGTTCCGGTCGCGCCGACCGGACCCGGCGCCTGCGCGCGGGTGCCTCCGAGGTGCCGTATCCGACGAGCACGTTGCCCGACCCCTCGGCCCCCTTGGCGGGCACGTCCGGGCCGCCGGAGGCCGGCGCGCCGACCGCGACCGTGATCAGCGGGGCGCCGACGGGCAGTTCGGTGCCCTCCTCGCCGAAGCGGGCGGTGACCACACCGCCGTAGGGGCAGGGCACCTCGACCATCGCCTTGGCCGTCTCGACCTCGACGACCGGCTGGTCGACGGCGACGACGTCGCCGACCTGGACCAGCCAGCGGACGATCTCCGCCTCGGTGAGTCCCTCCCCGAGGTCGGGGAGCTTGAACTCCAGTACCTGTGCCATCAGTTGTCCGCCTCCCACTGCAACCGCGCCACGGCGTCCAGGATGCGGTCGACGCCGGGCAGGTGGTGGCGCTCCAGCATCGGCGGCGGGTACGGGAGGTCGAACCCGGCGACGCGCAGCACCGGCGCCTCCAGGTGGTGGAAGCAGCGCTCCGTGACGCGGGCCGCGATCTCCCCGCCCGGGCCGCCGAAGGAGCCCGACTCATGGACGACGACCGCGCGGCCGGTCCGCCGCACCGAGGCGCAGACCGTCTCGTCGTCGAAGGGCACCAGGGAACGCAGGTCGACGACCTCGAGGTCCCAGCCCTCGGCGCGCGCCGCCTCGGCGGCTTCGAGGCAGACCGGCACCGACGGCCCGTAGGTGATCAGCGTGGCGCTCCGGCCCGGGCGCCGCACCACCGCGCGGCCGATCGGTTCGACACTCTGCGGTTCCTCCGGGTTCCAGGAGTCCTTGGACCAGTACAGGCGCTTGGGTTCGAGGACGACGACCGGGTCGTCGGAGGCGATGGCGGCGCGCAGCAGACCGTAGGCGTCGGCGACCGTGGCGGGCGTGACGACATGGAGGCCCGGGGTCGCCATGTAGTACGCCTCGGAGGAGTCGCTGTGGTGCTCGACGCCTCCGATGCCGCCGCCGTAGGGCACCCGGACGGTGATCGGCAGGGGCATACGGCCGCGGGTGCGGTTGCGCATACGGGCGACATGGCTGATGAGCTGCTCGAACGCCGGATAGGCGAAGGCGTCGAACTGCATCTCCACGACCGGCCGCAGCCCGTACATCGCCATGCCGACGGCCGTGCCGAGGATGCCCGCCTCGGCGAGCGGGGTGTCCGTGCAGCGGTCCTCGCCGAACTCCGCGGCGAGCCCGTCGGTGACCCGGAAGACGCCGCCGAGAGTGCCCACGTCCTCGCCCAGGACGTGCACGGTCGGGTCGGCGGCCATCGCGTCCCGGAGCGCGCGGGTGAGGGCCTGCGCCATGGTGGCGGGCTTGAGGGCGACGGTGGTCATCGGTGCGTACCCTCCTGGTCGGCGTGCTCGGCCTCGAGCTCCGCCCGCAGCAGGTCCCGCTGTTCCCGCAGTTGGGGGGTGGGTTCGGCGTACACGTGGGCGAACAGGTCCATGGGGTCGAGGACCGCGTCCTGGTTCATGCGGGCGCGCAGGTCGGCGGCCATCGTCTCGGCGGCGTCCCGCGCGGACTGCTTCGCGTCCTCGTCGAGCAGCCCGCGCGCGGTGAGTTCGCGCTCCAGCAGCTGGATCGGGTCGTGCTCGCGCCAGGTCTCGACCTCGGCGTCGCCGCGGTAGCGGGTGGCGTCGTCGGCGTTGGTGTGCGCCTCGATGCGGTAGGTCACCGCCTCCACGAGGGTGGGGCCGCCGCCCTCCCGCGCGTGCCGTACGGCGTCGGTCAGCACCTCGTGCACGGCCGCCGCGTCGTTCCCGTCGACCAGGCGGCCCGGCATGCCGTACCCGACGGCCTTGTGGGCCAGTGAGGGAGCGGCGGTCTGCTTGGCGAGCGGTACGGAGATCGCGAAGCCGTTGTTCTGCACGAGGAAGACGACCGGAGCCTGCCAGACGGCGGCGAAGTTCAGCGCCTCGTGGAAGTCGCCCTCGCTGGTGCCGCCGTCGCCGACCATGGCGAGCGCGACCACGTCGTCGCCCTTGAGGCGGGCGGCGTGCGCGAGGCCCACGGCGTGCGGGAGCTGGGTGGCGAGCGGGGTGCACAGAGGCGCCACACGGTGCTCGTAGGGGTCGTAGCCGGTGTGCCAGTCGCCGCGCAGCAGGGTGAGGGCCTCGACGGGGTCCACACCGCGCGCGACGGCGGCGAGGGTGTCGCGGTAGCTGGGGAAGAGCCAGTCCCGCTCCTGGAGGGCGAGCGCGGCGGCGACCTCGCAGGCCTCCTGGCCGGTGCTGGAGGGGTATACGGCGAGTCTGCCCTGCTTGGTGAGGGCGGTGGCCTGGACGTTGTAGCGACGCCCGCGCACCAGCTGGGCGTACAGCCGGCGCAGCAGCTCCGGGTCGGCCTGCGCGGCCGCGTCGGTGCCGAGGACGCGGTACGGCTCCGCGTCGGGCAACAGCGGCGCGGGGTCGGTGCGGGGCTGCCAGGCCGGCGGCGGAGTCGGCCGGTAAGCGCCCCGCTGCTCCATGACCGTCATGACGGCACCTCCTCGTAGGAGTGGCTACGGGAGACGCGTCGGTTGTGATGCGCCTCACCTACCGATTGTTCGGTCGTCGGCACATTTTGGCTACAGGGCCCCTCAGGCTGTGGACAAACGGTTCTCCACAACCTGAGATGGGTGCAGTACGTCCATGGCAGGGAGGCAGGGGGACATGGCACCTGAACAAATGGCCGAAGGGCCGGAGCACGGCACCGCGCCGCCTCCGGGCAACCCTCCGCCGCCGACCGGTGCCCCGTCGCCGAGCAGTCCCCCGTCACCCGGCAGCGCGCCGCTGCCGCCACCGCGTCCGCTGGACGCCATCGATCAGGACATCCTCCAGATGCTCCAGGCGGACGGCCGCGCCTCGATACGGTCGGTCGCCGAGCGGGTCCACGTCTCGCGCGCCAACGCCTACGCGCGGATCAACCGGCTCATCGAGGACGGCGTCATCCGCGGCTTCGGCGCCCGTGTCGACCACGAGCGCGCCGGACAGGGCACGAGCGCCTACATCACGCTGAAGATCGTGCAGAACTCCTGGCGGACGGTGCGCGAGCAGCTGAGGCTGCTGCCCGGCGCCTCCCACATCGCCCTCGTCGGGGGCGATTTCGACGTCCTGCTCCTGGTGCACACGCCGGACAACAGGGCGCTGCGCGAGGTGGTGCTCACCCGGCTCCAGTTGATCCCCGAGGTGCTCAGCACGCGCACGCTGCTGGTGTTCGAGGAGGAGGACCTGGAGCCACAGGGCTGAGCCCTACGGGGCCGTGCGCAGCCCCTCGAAGACCAGCCGCACGACGGCGTCGGCGACCTCGCTCTCGACCATCCCCCGACCACCCGGCCGGTACCACTCGACGATCGAGTTGATCATCCCGAAGACCAGCCGGGTCGCGAGCCGTACCTCCATGTCACCGCGTATGTCCCCGTCGGCGGCGGCCGCCTTCAGCAGTTCGGCGACCCGGTGGTCGAAGTCGCGGCGCCGCTCCAGGGCCCACCGCTCGGTGTCGGTGTTGCCGCGCACACGCAGCAGCAGTGTCACGTACGGCAGTTCGCCGATGAGCACCTCGACCATGCGCCGCACGACGTACTCCAGGCGCTCCGAGGCGTGCCCCGCGCGCGCGTGCTCCTCCTCGAGGATCCCGAAGAGGCCGTCCAGGGCCCGGCTGACGGCCCGCCGCAGCAGTTCCTCCTTGCCGGCGACATGGTGGTAGATCGACGACTTGGAGATGCCGGCCGCCTTGGAGAGATGCTCCATGGAGGTGCCGTCGTAGCCGCGCTCGTTGAAGACCTGGACGGCGACGGAGAGCAGGGTCTCCGGGGTGTACGTGTCGCGCTTGGCGCTGGTCACGAGGCGCCCTCCCGCTTCTCGGTGGCGTAGGAGTGGCGGTACAGCGCGAGGGACGGCGCGTAGCGGCCGGAGGGGTCGCGCTCGTGCAGGTCGTCCAGGAGCGAGCAGGCCCAGGTGCGGCCCAGCCTGCGGCTCCACTCGAAGGGGCCGAGGGGGTAGTTCACGCCCAGGCGCATCGCGGTGTCGATGTCCTCCTCGGTGGCCACACCCTTGGCCACCGCGTCGTGCGCCAGGTCGACGATCCGCGCGACCGTACGGGCGACGATCATGCCCGGGACGTCGCCGATGACGCTGACGTCCTTGCCGAGCGCCTGGAACAGGCCGATCGCCTCGGACATCGTCTGCGTGGAGGTGTCCTGGGAGGCGGACAGGGCGATGCGGGTGGCCTTGCGGTAGTCCAGGGCGAGGTCGAAGTAGACGACGTCCCGGAACTCCACGGAGGTCTGGCCGTCGGCGAGGGCGAGCTGGCCGTCGCCGGGCAGCACCAGGCGGGTGCCGTGGTCCTCCTCCTCCTCGCGGACCTGGATGCCCGCCTCGCGGATCAGCGCGAGCAGTTCGGAGGCGGGGCCCAGGTTGCCCTCGGCGACGACGTACGCGGGCGGCTGGGCCTTCTCCGCGGTGTGCGGTTCGGCCGACTCGGCGGCCCCGGTCCCGGCGGAGTAGTCGTACCAGCCCTGGCCGGTCTTGCGGCCGAGGCGGCCCGACTCGACCAGGCGGCGCTGGGCGAGCGAGGGCGTGAAGCGCACGTCCTGGAAGAAGGACCGCCACACGGAGTGCGTGACCGACTCGTTGACGTCCTGTCCGATCAGGTCGGTCAGCTCGAAGGCGCCCATCTTGAAGCCGCCCGACTCGCGCAGGATCGCGTCGATGGTGGCCGGGTCGGCGCCCTGCGCCTCGTAGACGGCGAACGCCTCGGCGTAGAAGGGCCGCGCGATGCGGTTGACGATGAAGCCTGGGGTGTCGGCGCAGGCGACCGGCGTCTTGCCCCAGGAGCGGGCCGTCTCGTACGCGCGCGTGGCCGACGTGACGTCGGTGGCGTACCCGGAGACGACCTCGACCAACGGCAGCAGCGGCGCGGGGTTGAAGAAGTGCAGGCCCACCAGGCGACCCGGGTTGCGCAGGGCGCCTCCGACCGCGGTCACCGACAGGGACGAGGTGTTGGTGGCGAGCAGACAGTCCTCGCCGACGACGTCCTCCAACTGCCGGAACAGCTCCTGCTTGGCCTCCAGGAGCTCCACGACGGCCTCGACGACCAGGGAGCAGTCGGCGAGGTCGGTGAGGCTCTCCGCGGGCCGCAAACGGGCACGTGCCTCGTCCCGGTCGGTGGCGGCCAGGCGGTCCTTCTCGACGAGCCGATCCAGGCGGGCGCCGATCGCGGCGGCCGCCTCGCGGGCGCGGCCGGGCACGGCGTCGTACAGCCGCACGGGGTGGCCCGCGACGAGCGCGACCTGGGCGATGCCCTGGCCCATGGTGCCGGTGCCGACGACGGCCACGGGGCTGCTGAGGTCGAGTGCTGTCATGTGCGCGATCCTCCCGCACTGGGTTTTCCACAGATGCGGCAGGCCCCCTTGTCCCGACCGATCGTTCGGTTACTCTAACCCTGACTGGCTGTTCCTGCCCAGGTTTCCGCCAGGTCATGAGCTCGACGGAGAGTTCTCAAGACGAGGAGTTGGTCCCGCATGGCCGCCGCCGAACCGACCGCGCACGCTCTGATCGCCCAGCACCGGCCCACCCTCGACCAGGCCCTGGAAGCGATCCGCACCCGCGCGTACTGGTCCCCGCACCCGGAACACCCCAAGGCCTACGGGGAGAACGGCAGCCTGGACGCCGCGGCCGGCAAGGCCGCCTTCGACGCCGTTCTGCACACCCGCCTCGACCTCGGCCAGCCCGGCACCGACGACTGGGTGGGCGGCGAGGTCTCGCCGTACGGCGTCGAACTGGGCGTGACCTACCCGCACGCGGACGTGGACACGCTGCTGCCCGCCATGCGGGCCGGACAGGGTGCCTGGCGGGACGCGGGCGCGGAACTGCGCGCGGTGGTCTGTCTGGAGATCCTCAAGCGGATCAGCGACCGGACGCACGAGTTCGCGCACGCGGTCATGCACACCTCCGGCCAGGCCTTCATGATGGCGTTCCAGGCGGGCGGCCCGCACGCGCAGGACCGCGGCCTGGAAGCGGTGGCGTACGCGTACGCGGAGCAGGTCCGCACGCCCGGCACGGCGGAGTGGAGCAAGCCCCAGGGCAAGCGCGACCCGCTCGCGCTGACCAAGAGCTTCACGCCGGTCCCGCGCGGGATCGCCCTGCTCATCGGCTGCAACACCTTCCCCACGTGGAACGGCTACCCGGGCCTGTTCGCCTCCCTGGCCACCGGCAACGCGGTCCTGGTCAAGCCCCATCCGCGCGCGGTGCTGCCGCTCGCGCTGACCGTGGGCGTCGCCCGCGAGGTGCTCGCCGAGGCCGGCTTCGACCCGAACCTGGTCGCGCTGGCCGCCGAGCGCCCCGGCGAGGGCATCGCCAAGACCCTGGCCACCCGCCCCGAGATCAGGATCGTCGACTACACCGGCTCGACCGCCTTCGGCGACTGGCTGGAGGCCAATGCCCGCCAGGCGCAGGTCTACACCGAGAAGGCCGGCGTCAACACGGTGATCGTGGAGTCCACGGCGAACTACAAGGGCATGCTCGCCAACCTGGCGTTCTCGCTCTCCCTGTACAGCGGCCAGATGTGCACGACCCCGCAGAACCTGCTGATCCCCCGCGACGGCATCCGCACCGACGAGGGCGCGAAGACCTTCGACGAGGTCGTCGCCGACCTCGCCCGCTCGGTCGACGGCCTGCTCGGCGACGACGCGCGGGCGAACGCGCTGCTCGGCGCGATCGTCAACCCGGACGTCAAGGCCCGCCTGGAGGCCGCCGCGGGCCTCGGTGAGGTCGCCCTCGCCTCCCGCGAGGTGAGCAACCCGGAGTTCCCGGACGCGATCGTGCGCACCCCGGTGCTCGTCAAGCTCGACGGGGCGCGGAAGTACTGGGAGGGGACGGACGACGAGGCCGCCTACATGGGCGAGTGCTTCGGCCCGGTCTCCTTCGCCGTCGCCGTCGACTCCGCGGCCGACGCGGTCGCCCTGCTGCGGCGCACGGTGCGCGAGAAGGGCGCGATGACGGTCGGCGCGTACACCACCGACGCGGAGGTCGAGCAGGCGATCGAGGAGGTCTGCCTGGAGGAGGCCGCCCAGCTGTCCCTCAACCTCACCGGCGGGGTCTACGTCAACCAGACGGCAGCGTTCTCCGACTTCCACGGCTCGGGCGGCAACCCGGCGGCCAACGCGGCCCTCACCGACGGCGCGTTCGTCGCGAACCGCTTCCGGGTGGTGGAGGTCCGCAGGGACGCCTAGGCGTCGGCGTCCAGGCCTCTAGGGCACGTGCGGTGCGCCCCCGGTGGCGCTCCAGTGGTACAGCGTCATGGCCACACTGGTCGCGAGGTTGTAACTGGAGACCTGGGGGCGCATCGGCAGGGCGAGAAGGTGGTCGGCACGCGCGCGCAGCTCGGCGGAGAGCCCGCTGCGCTCCGAGCCGAAGGCCAGGAGGGCGTCGTCCGGCAGCTTGACGCCCCGTAGGTCGTCGCCCTCCGGGTCCAGGGCGAACACCGGGCCGGCCGGCAGCTCGTCGACGGCCAGCCGCTCCACGGCGGTCGCGAAGTGCAGCCCGGCCCCGCCGCGCACCACGGTCGGATGCCAGGGGTCGAGCGTGCCGGTGGTGACCACCCCGGTGGCCCCGAAACCGGCGGCCAGCCGGATCACCGCGCCCGCGTTGCCGAGGTTGCGCGGGTTGTCCAGGACCACGACGGGAGTGCTGCGGGGCGCGTGCCCCAGCCGCTCCAGGTTGGCCTCGCGGGAGGGCCGTACGGCCAGGGCGGCGACCGCGGTGGGATGCGGGCGCGGCACCAGGGAGGTGTACGTCGCCTCCGGGACCTCCGTCAGCAGCGCGTCCAGCGCGTCGCGCACGTCCGGGGCGAGTTCGTCGGCGAGGGCGAGCGTCGCCCGCCGGTCGGCGGTGACCGCCACCGGGATCTCGGCTCCGAAGCGCACGGCGTGCTTGAGGGCGTGGAAGCCGTCGAGCAGGACGGAGGCGTCGGCGAGCCGCCGCCACCGGCCGAGCGGATCGGAGCCGGCGGTCACGGGGTCGGTCATGCCGTGAACCCTACGTGGGTGTGCTCGGGGTTCTCCTGGGCCGGCGGCTCCGGTGCCGCCGTACGACCGACGCCGGAGAAGAGCCGTCCACGCGCGCGTGACGCCCATCCGCCCACCCGGTGCAGGAAGGTCGTCGGCAGGAAGACGGCGTCCGTCGCGATCATCGCCAGCGAGAAGAACGGCAGCCCGAGCAGCACGGCGATCACCGCGTGCTCCGTCATCATCAGGGCCAGCAGGACGTTCTTCAGCCGCCGGTTGGCGAGCGTGAACGGGAAGGCGACCTGCACGATGACGGTCCCATAGGTGGCCAGCAGGACCATCGTGCCGCTGCCGGCCAGCAGGTCGGCGAGCCCGGGCCAGGGCGAGAAGTAGTCCAGGTGCAGGGGGTAGTACGCGGCGGTGCCGTCCTGCCAGCGCGAGCCCTGGATCTTGTACCAGCCGGCCGTCGCGTAGATCAGACAGGCCTCGGCCATGATCACGACCAGGGCGCCGTTGTGCAGGATGTTGCCGATCACGTCGAGCAGGATCCGGGGCTCCGCCGACTTCGTGCGGCGGCCGACGGCCCACCACAGGCCCTGCACGGCCCACGCCGCCCACAGGAGCGCCGGAATGGTCCAGTCGCTGTGGAAACGGCCCGCCACGGTCACCGTGACGAGGACGAACCCGGCCACGGCCCACAGGGCGGGGCCCACCCGGTCCGTGACCCGCTCCCCACGCGCGCGTGCCTCGTGCGCCCGCCGTTCCCGCCGCGCGTCCAGCGACCACACCCGGCCGCACCGCATGAACACGAGGTAGATCGACATCAGGTGCAGGACGTTGTCCCCGCCGTCCCCCATGAAGACGCTGCGGTTCTGGAGCGACAGCACGCCGACCATGAACAGCACCGACATCGCTCGGGTGCGCCAGCCGAGGAGCAGCAGCGCGGCGGAGAGCAGCGCGAGCAGGTACACCGCCTCGAACCAGCCCCGCCCGTCCGACCACATCAGCGCCGTGAACGCGCCGTTGGTGTCGATCAGCTGCCGGGCCAGCTCCCAGTCCCAGGGGCCGTCGGGGCCGTAGAGCTCCTGGCGGTGGGGGAACTCGCGCAGCAGGAACAGCAGCCAGGTGGCGCTGAAGCCGATCCGGACCACGGCGCTCTGGTACGGCGCGAGCGCCGACTCGGTGACGCGGGCGATGGCGGCGGACACCGTCAGGGAGAACCGGTTCACCTCGTGCCTCCCTCGGTCTCGCCGTCCGGCACCGACCACCAGGGCAGCTCGCGGTACACCGGGCTCATCGACACCTTCTCGGTGCTCCACTTCGGCGGGGTCACGTTGGTGGTCTGCGAACGGACCTGGATCCGCTCGACGACACCGTCGTCACCGGCCACGGCGCCGCGCTCCAGACGGAGCACCACGATGCGGCGCAGGTACGTCTCGGAGAGGGCGCCGCGCAGGCCGACGGGGCGGTTGTCGTTGTCGTGCGTGGCGGTGAAGAAGTCCCAGGCGCGGCGCAGCTCGTTCTGCTGGGTGTGGCTCGGCAGCAGATTGCCGTCTATGGCCCGGCCGTCCTGCGCCGACAGGTCGTACCAGCCGGTGGTCCGGGACCCGCCGTCCACGGTGCGGACCTGGGCGCGGACCTGGACGGCGATGTTCTGTTGCAGCGGGTTCGGCGCGAAGAGCTTCCAGTTCTGCTCGAACTCCGGGTAGATCCAGTCCTCGATCGCCTTGCCGTGTGCCTTGGTGACGGTGTTCGACGGGGCGACGTGCAGGAACACCATCCCGACATGCACGCAGACGGCCACCGCGACGACGGCCAGCGCCAGCGCGGCGCCGACCTGGTAGCGGGGGGAGAGGGCGGCCACACCGGTACGGGGCCCCGGCCGCCGAGGCTCACTCACAGGACCGGCGACGGGGTCACCGACGGGATCACCGACAGCGTCGCCCGCGGGATCACCGACGAGGTCGGCGGTCTCGGCCCGGGGAGCACGTTCCGAGTCCGCGGTCCCGGCCCGAGGAGCAGGCTCGGAGTCCGTCTGCTCGGCCCGGGAGGAAGGCTCGGGGCCCGAGAGTTCGACTCGGGGGCGGGGAACGGCGTCCCGGGCGGGTGGCGCCTCCGCCTCCGCCTCCCTTGACGTGTTCGGCCCCTGTGGAGAGCCGGACCCTCCGTCGTGCACGTCCATTCCGCCCCGTTCCCCGATGCCGGTCGTCTTCGCGCTGCGTCGCGCAATCGCGAACGGTACTCAGCCTCACCCGTTCGGCGCAGCCCCCTCCCCGCGACACCCGGGCCGGCACAGGGCCGGGGCGGGTTGTCCACAGGGGATGCCCGCAGGTTATCCACAGCGGTTGACACCTTACGACGGCCGTCCCACCATGGAATCGCACGGACCGAACGATCGGTCGGGAGAAGGCTCGGGTAGAGCCGAGGCCAAGGCACCGAGCCGAGGCCCAAGGTCAAGGGGGACCGCATGGCGACAGCAGCCGCGCACCAGACGGCCCGCACAGCGCCGCACACCGGGCAGGACCGCGCAGCCGGCGCCGACGAGGCGTACGCGCGCGTCTTCGACGCCACCGTGGCCGCCGACGAACGCATCGAGCCACGCGACTGGATGCCCGACGCCTACCGCGCGACGCTGGTCCGCCAGATCGCCCAGCACGCGCACTCCGAGATCATCGGCATGCAGCCGGAGGCCAACTGGATCACCCGCGCGCCCTCCCTGCGCCGCAAGGCCATCCTCATGGCGAAGGTCCAGGACGAGGCGGGCCACGGGCTCTATCTGTACAGCGCGGCCGAAACCCTCGGCACCAGCCGCGAGGAACTGCTCGACAAGCTCCACTCCGGCCGCCAGAAGTACTCCTCGATCTTCAACTACCCCACGCTGACCTGGGCGGACGTCGGCGCGATCGGCTGGCTGGTGGACGGCGCCGCGATCACCAACCAGGTGCCCCTGTGCCGCTGCTCCTACGGCCCGTACGCCCGCGCGATGGTCCGTGTCTGCAAGGAGGAGTCCTTCCATCAGCGCCAGGGTTACGAGCTGCTGCTGGCCCTCAGCCGAGGCACCCCGGAGCAGCACGCGATGGCGCAGGACGCGGTGGACCGCTGGTGGTGGCCGTCACTGATGATGTTCGGCCCACCCGACGACGAGTCCGCGCACTCCGCGCAGTCGATGGCCTGGAAGATCAAGCGCCACTCGAACGACGAACTGCGCCGGCGCTTCGTCGACATCTGTGTCCCCCAGGCGGCCTCGCTCGGCCTCACGCTCCCCGACCCGGACCTGAAGTGGAACGAGGAGCGGGGCCACCACGACTTCGGAGCCATCGACTGGACCGAGTTCAAGGAGGTCCTCAAGGGCAACGGCCCCTGCAACGAGCAGCGGATCACACAACGCAGGCGCGCACACGAAGAGGGCGCGTGGGTACGAGAGGCGGCCGCCGTCTACGCGGCCAAACACAGCTCTGGGACGGAAGTGGAGCAGGCATGACGAACACCGACTGGCCCCTGTGGGAGGTCTTCGTGCGCTCCCGGCGCGGCCTCTCCCACACCCACGCCGGCAGCCTGCACGCGCCGGACGCCGAGTTCGCCCTGCGCAACGCGCGCGACCTGTACACCCGGCGCGGCGAGGGCGTCTCGATCTGGGTCGTGCCGTCCTCCGCGATCACGGCCTCCTCACCGGACGAGAAGGATCCGTTCTTCGAACCGTCCGCCGACAAGCCGTACCGGCACCCGACGTTCTACGAGATCCCGGAAGGGGTGAAGCACCTGTGACCACGACGACGCACACCCACACCGCCGCCCTCGCCCTCGGCGACGACGCCCTGGTGCTCTCCCACCGCCTGGGGGAGTGGATGGGCCACGCGCCCGTCCTCGAGGAGGAGGTCGCCCTCGCCAACATCGCCCTCGATCTGCTGGGCCAGGCCCGGATCCTGCTGTCGATGGCCGGCGACGAGGACGAGTTGGCGTACCTGCGCGAGGAACGCGCCTTCCGCAACCTCCAGTTGGTCGAGCAGCCCAACGGCGACTTCGCCCACACCATCGCCCGCCAGCTGTACTTCTCCACCTACCAGCACCTGCTGTACGCGCGGCTGGCGGCCGTGGAGGGCCCGTTCACCGGACTGGCGGCGAAGGCCGTCAAGGAGGTCGCCTACCACCGCGACCACGCCGAACAGTGGACGCTGCGGCTCGGCGACGGCACCGAGGAGAGCCACGAGCGGATGCAGCGGGCCTGCACGGCACTGTGGCGGTTCACCGGGGAGATGTTCGCCCCCCTGGACGGCCTCGACCTCGACCGGTCGGAGCTGGAGTCGGTCTGGCTGGAGTCGGTGCGGAGCGTGCTGGGGCGGGCCGGCCTGGCCGTGCCCGAGGGCTCGCGCACCGGAGCCTGGAGCGCCGGCGCGGGCCGCGAGGGCCTGCACACCGAGTCCTTCGGCCGGATGCTCGCCGAGATGCAGCATCTGCACCGCAGCCACCCGGGCGCGTCATGGTGACGCTCACCCCGCTGGAGGCGGAACTCCTCGAGGTCGCCGGCTCGGTGCCCGACCCCGAACTGCCCGTGGTCACCCTCCGGGAACTCGGTGTCGTGCGCGCGGTGCACGTACGGGACGCGGACGCCGTCGAGGTCGAGCTGACCCCCACCTACACCGGCTGCCCGGCGGTGGAGGCGATGTCCGTGGACATCGAACGGGCGCTGCACGCACACGGGGTCCGGGAGGTCAGCGTGCGCACGGTGCTGTCCCCCGCCTGGTCGACCGACGACATCTCCGCCGAAGGACGCCGAAAACTCCGGGAGTTCGGCATCGCACCGCCACGCGTGCGAGAGGCAGCCGAACCGGTCGGCATCACCCTGGGCCCCACCCGAACCCGGGGCGTGGACATGGGCGCGGCCTTGGAGCCGATCCGCTGCCCGCACTGCGGCTCCGCCGACACCGAGCTGCTCAGCCGCTTCTCCTCCACCGCCTGCAAGGCGCTGCGGCGCTGCCTCGCCTGCCGTGAACCCTTCGACCACTTCAAGGAGTTGTGATGGCCCGCTTCCACCCGCTCCAGGTGGCCGCGGTGGACCACCTCACCGACGACTCCGTCACCCTCACCCTCACGGTCCCCGACGCGCTGCGCGAGGAGTACCGGCACGCGCCCGGCCAGCATCTCGCCCTGCGCCGCGTGGTCGACGGGACCGAGGTCAGGCGGACGTACTCGATCTGCTCGCCCGCACCCGATCCCGACGGTGCGGGGCCCGGCACGCTGCGGGTGGGCGTGCGGCTGGTCGAGGGCGGGGCCTTCTCGACGTACGCGCTGAAGGAGATCGCCGTCGGCGACGAGCTGGACGTGATGACGCCGGCCGGCCGGTTCACCCTCGCCCCCGCGCCCGGCCGGTACGCCGCGATCGTCGGCGGCAGCGGGATCACGCCGGTGCTGTCGATCGTCTCGACACTGCTGGCCCGCGAGCCCGCGGCCCGCTTCTGCCTCATCCGCAGCGACCGGACGGCCGCCTCGACGATGTTCCTGGAGGAGGTCGCCGACCTCAAGGACAGGTATCCCGAGCGGTTCCAGCTGGTCACCGTGCTCTCCCGGGAGGAGCAGCAGGCCGGGCTGCCGTCCGGGCGGCTGGACCGGGAGCGGCTGACCGGACTGCTGCCGTCGCTGCTGCCGGTGGCGGAGGTGTCGGGGTGGTTCCTGTGCGGACCGTTCGGCCTCGTCCAGGGCGCGGAGCAGGCGCTGCGGGAGATCGGGGTCGCGCGGTCCCGGATCCACGAGGAGATCTTCCACGTGGAGGTCACGGCGCCCCCGGCGCGCGTGGCGGCTCCCGCCCACAGCACCGTGACCGCCCGGCTCGACGGCCGGGGCGGCAGCTGGCCCGTGCGGGACGGGGAGTCGGTCCTGGAGACGGTGCTGCGCAACCGGCCGGACGCGCCCTACGCCTGCAAGGGCGGGGTGTGCGGGACCTGCCGGGCCTTCCTGGTCTCCGGCGAGGTGCGCATGGACCGCAACTTCGCGCTGGAACCGGAGGAGACGGACTCCGGGTATGTGCTGGCCTGCCAGTCGCATCCGCTGACGGAGGCGGTGGAGGTGGACTTCGACCGGTGAGCAGCACGCGATGAGGGGGCGACCGACCGTTCCCTTCTTCTAGAACCTGTTCTATCTTGACGCTCCGTCAGATCAGCTGACCCGTCGGGAGGACAGGCCGTGGACTTCACCTTCACCGAGGAGCAGCAGGCAGCGGCGGAGGCGGCGCGGGGGGTGTTCGCCGGGGTCGCCCCCGACGACGTGCCGAGCCCCGCGCTCACCAGGGGCGCCGTGGCCGACGACTTCGACCGCGCCCTGTGGGCCAGGCTCGCCTCGGCGGACCTGCTGAGCCTCCTGCTGGACGAGGAGTTCGGCGGGGCGGGCCTCGACGCGATCGCGCTCTGTCTGGTGCTGCGCGAGGCGTCCAAGGTGCTGGCACGGGTACCGCTGCTGGAGAGCAGCGCGGCCGCAGCCGCCCTGGAGGCCTACGGTGGCCCGGAGTTGAAGTCGTCCCTGCTCGCCCGGGCCGGCCGGGGCGAGATCGTCCTCACCGTCGCCGCGAACGGCCGCACCGGCCACGATCCGGCCGAACTCGCCGTGACCGCACGGCAGAACGGCACGGCCCACGGGAGGGACACGGGCGACGGACAGGGAGCGGGCGGCCCGGGGGAGCCGGGCGCCGGCGAGTGGGTGCTGGACGGGGTGCAGACGGTGGTGCCGTGGGCGTACGACGCCGACTTCGTCGTCGTACCGGCGCGCACCGGGGACGACCGGAGCGTCCTCGCCGTCGTCGCACGCGGGCACGAAGGAGTCGTGCTCGCCGAGCAGGTCTCCACCACCGGTGAGCGGCTCGGCGAACTGCGCCTCGAATCGGCGAGGATCGCCGACCGGGACGTCATCACCGCCGACGGCGCCTGGGAATGGCTGCGCGCCCTGCTCACCACGGGGACCTGCGCGCAGGCGCTCGGGCTGGGCGAGCGCGTACTGGCGATGACCGGCGAGTACGCAGGCAAGCGGGAGCAGTTCGGACACCCCATCGCTACTTTCCAGGCCGTCGCCGTGCAGGCCGCCGACCGCTACATCGACCTGCGCGCGATGGAGGTCACGCTGTGGCAGGCCGCTTGGCGGATCGCCTCCGGGGCGCCGGGCGCACTGCCGGCCTCCGGGGATGTCGCCGTGGCCAAGATCTGGGCCTCGGAAGGCGTACGGCGGGTCGTGCAGACCGCACAGCATCTGCACGGAGGCTTCGGCGCCGACGTCGACTACCCACTGCACCGGTACCACGCCTGGGCCAAACACCTGGAACTGTCGCTCGGCCCGGCCGCGGCACACGAGGAAGCCCTGGGCGACCTACTGGCCGCCCACCCCCTCGGCTGACGCCCACCCCGGCAGGACGAACCGGCCGCCCCGACGAGGCCACCACCGGTCCGACCACCGACCAGTCCAACGACCTGCCGGTCCGACGACTTACAGGACGGAGCCCGGGTTGCCCTCGTCCGTGACGACCGGGCGGCCCGTGGCGGCCCAGAACTGCATGCCGCCGTCGACGTTCACGGCGTCGATGCCCTGCTGGACGAGGTACATGGTGACCTGGGCCGACCGACCGCCGGAGCGGCAGATCACATGGACCCGACCGTCCTGCGGAGCCGCCTCGGTCAGCTCACCGTAGCGGGCGACGAACTCGCTGATGGGGATGTGCAGTGCCCCTTCGGCGTGACCCGCCTGCCACTCGTCGTCCTCGCGGACGTCCAGCAGGAAGTCGTCGTCCTTGAGGTCGCCGACCTCGACCGTGGGCACACCAGCTCCGAAACTCATGTGCCCGACGCTACCCGACCGGGCATACGACACGACCGGTCCGCTAGCCCACCAGCTCGGCCAGCTCCGCCTCCCGGGCGGCGACGTCCGCGAGGAGCTTGTCGGCGATCTCGTCCAGGAGCCGGTCGGGGTCCTCCGGCGCCATGCGGAGCATCGAGCCGATCGCGCTCTCCTCCAGTTCCCGGGCGACCAGCGCGAGCATCTCCTTGCGCTGAGCGAGCCACTCGAGACGGGCGTAGAGCTCCTCGCTGGGGCTCGGGCTCCGCTCCGCGGGCGCCGGACCGGCCGCCCACTCCTCGGCCAGCTCGCGCAGCAGCGCTACCTCGCCACGGGCGTAGGCCGCGTTGACGCGGGTGATGAACTCCTCCCGCCGGGCCCGCTCGGCATCCTCCTGGGCCAGGTCCGGGTGCGCCTTGCGGGCCAGCTCGCGGTACAGCTTGCGGGCCTCCTCGCTGGGCCGCACCCGCTGCGGGGGCCGGACCGACTGGTCCGTGAGCATCGCCTCGGCCTCGGGGAACAGCCCTTCGCCGTCCATCCAGCCGTGGAACAGTTCCTCGACCCCGGGCATCGGCATGACCCTGGCCCGCGCCTCGGCGGCCTTGCGCTTGTCCTCGGGATCACCGCTGCGCGCGGCCCTGGCCTCGGCGATCTGGGCATCCAGTTCGTCGAGCCGGGCGTACATCGGGCCGAGTTTCTGATGGTGGAGCCGCGAGAAGTTCTCGACCTCGACGCGGAAGGTCTCCACCGCGATCTCGAACTCGATCAACGCCTGCTCGGCGGCCCGCACGGCCTGCTCCAGCCGTGCCTCGGGCCGGGGCTGCTCAGCTTCGGGGGTCGTCACCCGACCAGCCTAGGCCAACGCTCCCCCGAACCCACCAGGCCGACCGTCCCGCAGGGGTCACCCTGCCCGGGCTCCCCCTGCTCCGGCTCCGCCCGCCCGCGCCTCACACGCCCGTCTCCGCCGCGATCCGCCCCGCCCGTACCGCCGCCACCAGATCCGAGTGATCCGCCTCGGTGCGGTCGGCGTAGGCGACGGCGAAGGTGGCGATCGCCTCGTCGAGTTCCTCGTTCTTGCCGCAGTAGCCGGCGATGAGGCGGGGGTCGGCGCTGTGGGAGTGGGCGCGGGCGAGAAGCGCGCCGGTCATCCGGCCGTAGTCGTCGACCTGGTCGGCGGCGAGCGCGGCCGGGTCGACGCTGCCCTTGCGGTTGCGGAACTGCCGTACCTGGAAGGGGAGTCCGTCGACCGTCGTCCAGCCCAGCAGTATGTCGCTGACGACCTGCATGCGCTTCTGGCCGATGACCACCCGGCGTCCCTCGTGCTCCACCTCCGGCACCTGGAAGCCGGCGGCCGCCAGATGCGGGACCAGGGCCGAGGCGCGGGCCTCCTTCACCTGGAGGATCAGCGGCTCGCCCCGGTGGTCGAGCAGCAGCACCACATACGACCTCGTCCCCACGCTGCCCGTGCCGACGATGCGGAAGGCGACGTCGTGGACCGCGTGGCGGGCCAGCAGCGGATGGCGGTCCTCGGACAGGGTGGTCAGGTAGTGCTCCAGGGACGCGGCCACCGCGTGGGCCTCCGCATCCGGAACGCGGCGCAGCACCGGCGGCGCGTCGACGAAGCGGCGGCCGCCGTTCTCCGTCGGCTCGGTCGACTTCGCCGCGAACCGTCCACTGGTGTTGGCCCGCGCCTTCTCCGAGACCCGCTCCAGGGTGCCCAGCAGGTCGTGCGCGTCGGTGTGGGAGACCAGTTCCTCGTCGGCGATGGCGTTCCACGCGTCCAGCACGGGGAGCTTCGCCAGGAGCCGCATGGTGCGGCGGTAGGAGCCGGCCGCGCCGTGCGCCGCCCTGTGGCAGGTGTCCTCGTCCGCGCCGGCCTCACGGCCCGCGAGCACCAGCGAGGCGGCGAGCCGCTTGAGGTCCCACTCCCAGGGGCCGTCGACGGTCTCGTCGAAGTCGTTCAGGTCGATGACCAGGCCGCCCCGCGCGTCGCCGTACAGACCGAAGTTCGCGGCGTGGGCGTCGCCGCAGATCTGGGCGCGGATCCCGGTCATGGCGGTGCGGGCCAGGTCGTACGCCATGAGTCCGGCCGAGCCGCGCAGGAACGCGAACGGCGTCGCCGTCATCCGGCCGACCCGAATCGGGGCCAGCTCCGGGATGCGGCCCCGGCTGGACTCCTCGACCGCCGCCACCGCGTCCGGCCGGGAGGGGTCCAGGTCGAACGCGGCGTGTGACGACCGCGGCACCCGGCCGCGCAGAGCCTTGCCCGCCTCCTTGGGCGAGCCCGGCTGCGGCGTCCCCGGAGCCGCCCCCGCTTCCGGTCCCGCGGCGGGCCGCTCGGTGGGCCACTCGGCGAAGCCCCGCACTCGGGGAAGCCTGCGCGCCCCACCCATCTCTGCCCCCGCACCACCGGCCTCGGTCACCATGACCGCCTCCCCCGCACACGTACGTCCGTCGGCTCGACGAGCCGAACATCAACTCGTGCCGACCGTACAGCCCGACGACGGGACGGCGGCAGCCCCTGTGGACAACCTCCCGCCTGTGGAAAACCCCTCGTCCGCCCCCGCGGGGCAGCCCACCCGGCGCACGCCCTCGCCGTGGGCAACGGCTCCACGACGGCGGCCCCACGACGGCGGGCATGTTTCACGTGAAACACGCCCTCCAGGCCAAAACGCCCACGTCGCACTCCCCGCGCACAGGTCTCACCACACATAGGTCTCACCACACACAGGGCAGCTCCACAGCGATCGTGGTCGGTCCCCCGGCGGGGCTGTCCACGTTCACCACGCCGTCCAGCGCGGCCACCCGGCGCCGGATCCCCAGCAAGCCGGACCCCGCACCTTCGTCCGCGCCGCCGAGACCCTCGTCCCGCACCACCGCCCGCAGCCCGTTCCGCAACCGCACCAGCTCGACGGCCGCCCGCGGCGACCCGCTGTGCTTGACGACGTTGGTGAGCGCCTCCGCCACCGCGAAGTAGGCAGCGGCCTCCACCGCGGCGGGCGCCCGATATCCGCGGGAACCGTCAGAGCCGCCCGGCCCACCGCTCGGGCCGACCGCCCCACCGCGGCCACCGCCACCGCCACCACCCCCGCCGCCGTTGCTGCTGCTGCTGCTGCCAACGCCACCGCTGTCCAGGAGTCCTTCCACCCGCACCGTCACCTCCAGCCCGCTGCCGGCGGCCAGCGCCCGTACCGCGCCCGTGAGGCCGCGGTCGGTGAGGATCGGCGGATGGATGCCGCGGACGACGTGCCGCAGTTCCGTGAGCGCCTGTTCGGCCTGGTCCTGCGCGTCCGCCATGAGTTTGCGCGCGGAGTCCGGATCGCGGTCGAAGGCCCGCTGGGCGAGCCCGATCCGCATGGACAGGGCGACCAGGCGGGCCTGGGCGCCGTCGTGCAGGTCACGTTCGATACGGCGCAGTTCGGCACCGTGCGCGGCGATCGCGTCGGCGCGGGTCTCGGTCAGCGCCCGGACCCGGGCGGCGAGGCGTGCCTTGGGCGACGGCTTGAGCAGGGCCGCCGACCAGCGCGCCTCGACATCGGCGAGCCGGACGACCCACGGCAGGACGACCGCGTCCCGGCGCAGCAGCCCGCACCACACCCCGTCGACGACCAGCCCCACCGGCCACAGCGGCAGCGCGAGCAGCACCAGCCAGCCGTAGACATAGTGGGCGGCCATCCAGCGCAGGTCGGCGAGGGTGCCCGGGTCGCGGACGGCCGTGCGCAGCCGCTCGCGCAGGGTGCCGGTGAGCGGCTCGTACGCCTCGGGGATCTCGCGGCCCGTCCAGCCGGCGACCTGACGGCGTTTGGCCCCGGCGATCCGGCGGATCAGCAGCACCGCCTCGGGCAGCATCCACGCGCCGACGACCACGAGCGTGCCGATGGCGGCGATGAGCAGCACGGTGACGAAGAGATAGGTGCCGAAGGCCATCAGCGCGGCGATGAGCAGCCGGCCCGTGGCTCGTCCCGCCTGCCGGATCGTCGTCGTCATCGGGATCGTTTGCGCCATACACCCAACGCTAGGCCGCACCCGGGGTGAACGCGGTGTAGCCCGCTACACCCTCATGGGGCCCTCGCCGACGACCGGCGACCCGCACCGGGTCGTCGCTGCCTACGGCCCTGAGATGTTCCTCACACACGGTGAGCAACCATGGCCCGGACTCGACTGTGCCGGAAAGTACGCCCTCGGGATACGCGAAAGCCCCGCAGGTCCAGGACCTGCGGGGCTTTCGGCTGGTGCGCGAGGGGGGAGTTGAACCCCCACGCCCTTGCGGGCACTGGAACCTGAATCCAGCGCGTCTGCCTATTCCGCCACCCGCGCATTGGGTGTGTCTTCGGGCTTGTGGGCCTTTCGGCCTGGCGCCTTCCGACACGCAGAACATTAGCACGCGGGCCAGGGTGCGTTCACATCCCTTCTGCGGGGGCAGGGAGCAGGTGGGAGGCCATCGGCGGCCCCCGTACGTCTCGGCGATGACTGGTTCACGTATCAACCTCGTACCTAAGGCGGCCGTCTCCCCAGGAGCCGGACGAGGACCACAGTCAGGTGCGGGACACTGGTCCTCGGCCGCCTCTACGATCCTGGGCAGAAGCAGGTGCGCAAGAGGGCGTCGACACCCGTCGACGGGGCCGACAGGGGGAACCAGCCGATTCACCGGCGCGTGGATACGATCAGTAAGCAGTACCAGGTAGGCAGCACGGCACGGGAGAGCAGCCACTACGGAGGAGGTGCCCCATGGGAGTCCTGAAGAAGTTCGAGCAGCGTCTCGAGGGTCTGGTCAACGGCACCTTCGCGAAGGTGTTCAAGTCCGAGGTCCAGCCCGTGGAGATCGCCGGCGCGCTCCAGCGCGAGTGCGACAACAACGCGACCATCTGGAACCGGGACCGGACCGTCGTCCCCAACGACTTCATCGTGGAACTGAGCACGCCGGACTACGAGCGGCTCAGCCCCTACTCCGGCCAGCTCGGCGACGAGCTCGCCGGAATGGTGCGCGACTACGCCAAGCAGCAGCGCTACACCTTCATGGGCCCGATCAAGGTCAACCTGGAGAAGGCGGACGACCTCGACACCGGCCTGTACCGGGTGCGCAGCCGTACACTCGCCTCCTCCAGCAGCCAGGCGCCGGAGCAGCCGCCCGCGGGCGGCCGACAGCGTCCTGGCGGATCCGGCGGGCCCGGTTATCCCGGGGCCGGAGCCGGCGCCGCCGCTCCGCCCATGCCCTCCGCTCCGCCGCCCGGCGCCCGTGCCGGCGGCTACGGCTACCCGCCCGCCGCGAGCGCCCAGCGCCCCGGTACGGCGGCCGGCGGCCTGGCCGGGGCCCCACAGCCCGGGTCACGCGCCCGCCACTGGATCGAGATCAACGGCACCCGCCACCAGATCTCCCGCGGGACGCTCGTGATGGGCCGCAGCACCGAGGCCGACGTACGGATCGACGACCCCGGCGTCTCCCGCCGGCACTGTGAGATCCGGACCGGTTCGCCCTCGACGATCCAGGATCTCGGCTCCACCAACGGCATCGTGGTGGACGGGCAGCACACCACCCGCGCTACGCTCCGCGACGGCTCGCGGATCGTCGTGGGCAGCACCACCATCATTTACCGGCAAGCCGAAGGGTGAAGCGGGGGCAATGTCAGAGCTGACCCTCACGGTCATGCGGCTGGGTTTTCTGGCCGTACTGTGGCTGTTCGTCATCGTGGCCGTGCAGGTCATCCGCAGCGACCTCTTCGGTACGCGTGTCACCCAGCGCGGGGCGCGCCGGGAGGCCGGGCGGGCGCAGCAGGCACAGCGCCAGCAGGCGCCTCCGCAGCAGCGCCAGCAGCCCGCCGCCGGCCGCACACGTCGCAACGCACCTACCAAGCTGGTCGTGTCCGAGGGCACCCTCACCGGCACGACCGTCGCGCTCCAGGGCCAGACCATCACTCTGGGCCGGGCGCACGACAGCACGATCGTGCTGGACGACGACTACGCATCCAGCCGTCATGCCAGGATCTACCCGGACCGCGACGGCCAGTGGATCGTCGAGGACCTGGGCTCCACCAACGGCACGTACCTCGACCGATCGCGGCTGACGACTCCCACGCCGATCCCGCTGGGCGCGCCGATCCGTATCGGCAAGACCGTCATCGAGCTGCGGAAGTAGTGCTACATCATGACTGAGTGCGAGCGGAGCGAGCACGCGGCGGCGGCCGGCACCCATGGCCCCGGTGTGCTCCCGACCGGAGGGTGGGCAGTGTGGCTCGACACGACCGGCTGTACCCGGGGCCGACGGGCGAGGTGCGCATGAGCCTGTCACTGCGTTTCGCCGCCGGATCGCACAAGGGCATGATCCGGGAGGGCAACGAGGACTCCGGTTACGCCGGTCCCCGCCTGCTCGCCATCGCCGACGGCATGGGCGGCGCCGCCGCCGGTGAGGTCGCCTCCTCCGAGGCCATCTCCACCATCGTCGCCCTCGACGACGACGTCCCCGGCTCCGACGTCCTCACCTCGCTCGGTACCGCCGTCCAGCGCGCCAACGACCAGCTGCGCTCGCTGGTCGAGGAGGACCCCCAGCTCGAGGGCATGGGGACCACCCTGACCGCCCTGCTGTGGACCGGCCAGCGCCTCGGGCTCGTGCACGTCGGCGACTCGCGCGCGTACCTGCTGCGGGACGGCGTACTGACCCAGATCACGCAGGACCACACCTGGGTGCAGCGCCTCGTCGACGAGGGCCGCATCACCGAGGAAGAGGCCACCACCCACCCCCAACGGTCGCTGCTGATGCGCGCGTTGGGCAGCGGCGAACACGTCGAGCCGGATCTCTCCATCCGTGAGGTGCGGGCCGGCGACCGCTATCTGATCTGCTCCGACGGCCTCTCCGGCGTCGTCTCCCACCAGACGCTGGAAGACACCCTGGCCAGCTACCAGGGCCCCCAGGAGACCGTGGGCGAGCTGATCCAGCTCGCGCTGCGCGGCGGCGGCCCCGACAACATCACCGTCATCGTCGCCGACGTCCTCGACCTGGACACCGGCGACACCCTCGCCGGGCAGCTGTCCGACGTCCCGGTCGTGGTCGGCGCGGTCGCCGAGAACCAGCTCCAGCTGCACGACAACGGCATCATGCAGACCCCGGCAGGACGCGCCTCGGGCCTCGGCCGCAGGCAGCAAGGGCGCGGCGGAGGCGGCGAGTTCGGCCCGCCCGGCTCCGGCGACATCACCGGTTTCATCCCCACCGACGGCTTCGGCGACTACACCGACGACGACTTCGTCAAGCCCCGCAAGGGCCGTAGGTGGCTGAAGAGATCCTTCTACGGCGTGCTCGCGCTCGCCGTGATCGGCGGCGGCCTGTACGGCGGCTGGCGCTGGACGCAGACGCAGTACTACGTCGGCACCAAGGACGAGCACGTCGCGCTGTACCGCGGCATCAGCCAGGACCTGGCCTGGGTGTCGCTGTCGAAGGTGGAGAAGGACCACCCCGAGATCGAACTCAAGTACCTCCCGGACTACCAGCAGAAGCTGGTCGAGGCGACGATCGCCGAGGGCAACCTGTCCACCGCCCAGAAGAAGATCGACGAGCTGGCCGTCCAGGCCTCCGCGTGCAAGAAGCACGCCGAGACCCCCACGGCGAGCAAGACCGGTTCGAAGACCGGCGAGGACCAGGCCGGCGGCACCACGGGAACCACGCCCGTCTCCGTCACGTCCAAGGCATCGCCGAGCCCCTCGGCAACCGCGTCCCCGTCCGCACCCGCGACCACTACTCCCACCCCCGGCCCCAGCCTTTCGGAGGAAGAGCAGAAGGTCGTCTCGCGGTGCGGTGAGCAGTAGGCAAGCCGTGAGAGGCCCCGTCACACGATGAGCAGTACTACCAACTCGCCGACGCACCACACGTCCACGATCGGCTCGATCGGTACACCGAGCCGGCGCAACACCGAGCTCGCGCTGCTGGTGTTCGCCGTCGCCATCCCGGTCTTCGCCTACGCCAACGTGGGCCTCGCCATCAACGACCAGGTGCCGTCCGGCCTCCTGAGCTACGGCCTCGGCCTCGGCCTGCTGGCCGGCGTCGCGCACCTCGTCGTGCGCAAGTTCGCGCCGTACGCGGACCCCCTGCTGCTGCCGGTGGCCACGCTGCTGAACGGGCTCGGACTCGTCGCCATCTGGCGGCTGGACCAATCCAAGCTGCTCCAGCGGATCGAACAGGCCGGTACCGCCGCGCCACGGCAGCTGCTGTACACGGCGATGGGCATCGCGCTGTTCGTCGTGGTGCTGGTCTTCCTCAAGGACCACCGCGTCCTCCAGCGCTACACCTACATCTCCATGGTCGGCGCGATCTTCCTGCTGCTGCTGCCGCTCGTGCCGGGCCTCGGGCAGAACATCTACGGCGCCAAGATCTGGATCTCCGTCGCCGGTTTCTCCATCCAGCCCGGTGAGTTCGCCAAGATCGTCCTGGCGATCTTCTTCGCCGGCTATCTGATGGTGAAGCGCGACGCGCTCGCCCTGGCCAGCCGCCGCGTCCTCGGCCTGTATCTGCCGCGCGGCCGCGACCTCGGCCCGATCATCGTCGTCTGGATCATCTCGATCCTGATCCTGGTCTTCGAGACGGACCTCGGCACCTCGCTGCTGTTCTTCGGAATGTTCGTCATCATGCTGTACGTCGCCACCGAGCGGACCAGCTGGATCGTCTTCGGCATGCTGATGTCCGCGGCCGGCGCGGTCGGCGTGGCCCAGTTCGAGAGCCACGTCCAGCAGCGTGTCCAGGCCTGGCTCGACCCGCTCAAGGAGTACAAGCTCTCCCAACAGGGCGTCGGCGGTCACTCCGAGCAGGCCATGCAGGCCCTGTGGGCGTTCGGCTCCGGCGGCACCCTGGGCACCGGCTGGGGCCAGGGCCACTCCGAGCTGATCAAGTTCGCCGCCAACTCCGACTTCATCCTCGCCACCTTCGGCGAGGAGCTCGGCCTGGCCGGCATCATGGCGCTGCTGCTGCTGTACGGCCTGATCGTCGAGCGCGGTGTGCGCACCGCCCTCGCCGCCCGCGACCCCTTCGGCAAGCTGCTGGCCATCGGCCTCTCCGGCGCCTTCGCCCTCCAGGTGTTCGTCGTCGCCGGCGGTGTGATGGGCCTCATCCCGCTCACCGGTATGACGATGCCCTTCCTGGCCTACGGCGGTTCCTCCGTCATCGCCAACTGGGCACTGATCGGCATCCTGATCCGCATCAGCGACACCGCGCGCCGCCCCGCGCCCGCCCCCGCCTCGAACCCCGACGCCGAGATGACCCAGGTGGTCCGCCCGTCATGAACAAGCCCCTGCGCCGGATCGCGATCTTCTGCGGCCTCCTGGTCCTCACCCTGCTGCTGCGCGACAACTACCTCCAGTACGTCAAGGCGGACAGCCTCGCCAGCGACACCAAGAACCGCCGCGTCAACATCACGCGCTACTCCACCCCGCGCGGCGACATCATCGTCGACGGCAAGGCCATCACCGGCTCGGTCGAGACCACCGGCGACTACAAGTACAAGCGCACCTGGTCCAACGGCGCGATGTGGGCGCCGGTCACCGGCTACTCCTCGCAGGCCTTCGGCGCCACCCAGCTGGAGAAGCTGGAGGACGGCATCCTCAGCGGCAACGACGACCGGCTCTTCTTCCGCAACACCCTGGACATGATCACGGGCAAGGAGAAGGAGGGCGGCAGCGTCGTCACCACCCTCAACGCCGCCGCGCAGAAGGCCGCGTACAAGGGCCTGGGCGACAAGAAGGGCGCGGTCGCCGCGATCGAGCCGTCCACCGGCAAGATCCTGGCGCTGGTCTCCACGCCGTCGTACGACCCGTCGAAGTTCGCCGGGTCCTCCGACACGGACCAGGAGGCGTGGAACGCGGTCCAGAAGAAGAACGACGCCGACGACCCGATGCTCAACCGCGCGCTGCGCGAGACCTACCCGCCGGGCTCCACGTTCAAGGTGGTCACGGCCGCCGCCGCGCTGGAGAACGGCGAGGTCTCCGGCGTCGACGACAAGACCGACACCCCGGACCCGTTCCCGCTGCCGCTGTCCACGAACAAGCTCACCAACGAGCACGGCGAATGCGAGAACGCCACGCTGCGTTACGCGCTCACGGTGTCCTGCAACACCGTCTTCGCGAAGATGGCCGACAACGTCGGCAACGAGAAGATGATCGAGCAGGCCGGGAAGTTCGGCTTCAACGAAGCCGAACTCGACACCCCGGTGCGCGCCGCCGAGTCGGTCTACCCCGAGGACAACCGGCCGCAGAACTCCCTGGACGGCATCGGCCAGGGCTCCAACCGCGCCACCCCGCTCCAGATGGCCATGGTCGCCTCGGCGGTCGCCAACGACGGCAAGCTGATGAAGCCGTACATGGTCGACCAGCTCAAGGCCCCCAACCTGGACACCCTGGAGACGACCGAGCCCCAGCAGCTGTCCCAGGCCGTCTCGTCCAAGACGGCACAGGCCCTCCAGGAAATGATGGAGTCGGTCGTCAACGACCCGCAGGGCACCGGCGGCAAGGCCAAGATCGACGGCGCCGTCGTCGGCGGCAAGACCGGTACCGCCCAGCACGGCCTCAACAACAAAGAGAAGCCGTACGCCTGGTTCATCTCGTACGCGAAGCTGTCCGACGGCAGCGCGCCGGTCGCGGTCGCCGTCGTCGTCGAGGACGGCGCCGCCAACCGCGGCGACATCACCGGCGGCGGTCTCGCCGGTCCGATCGCAAGGGACGTGATGAAGGCAGTCATCGACAGCAAGAAGTGACCCCCATCACGTCGCCTACACATCGGTGCACGTTGCGATACCGGTCCTGTATCGGGTGACGGGCTTGGCCAGGTCACACAGCGCCGTCCGGGTACGGTATGCCCGGACGGTAGCCTCCGGCCGCACACGTGTGCCGGTCGGGACCGACGGAGAGGGCTGGTAGGTAGCTATGGAAGAGCCGCGTCGCCTCGGCGGCCGGTACGAGCTGGGCCATGTGCTCGGCCGTGGTGGCATGGCCGAGGTCTATCTCGCGCATGACACCCGCCTCGGCCGCACCGTGGCGGTGAAGACGCTGCGCGCGGACCTCGCGCGCGACCCTTCCTTCCAGGCCCGGTTCCGCCGGGAGGCCCAGTCTGCCGCCTCGCTCAACCACCCCGCGATCGTCGCGGTCTACGACACGGGCGAGGACTACATCGACGGGGTCTCGATCCCGTACATCGTCATGGAGTACGTCGACGGCTCCACGCTCCGTGAGCTGCTCCACTCCGGCCGCAAGCTGCTGCCGGAGCGGACGCTGGAGATGACCATCGGCATCCTCCAGGCCCTGGAGTACTCGCACAGAGCCGGCATCGTCCACCGTGACATCAAGCCCGCGAACGTCATGCTGACGCGCAACGGCCAGGTCAAGGTCATGGACTTCGGTATCGCCCGCGCCATGGGCGACTCCGGGATGACGATGACCCAGACGTCCGCGGTCATCGGCACGGCCCAGTACCTCTCGCCGGAGCAGGCCAAGGGCGAGCAGGTCGACGCGCGCTCCGACCTGTACTCCTCGGGCTGTCTGCTCTACGAGCTGCTGACGGTCCGCCCGCCGTTCGTCGGGGACTCCCCGGTGGCCGTGGCCTACCAGCACGTCCGGGAGGAGCCGCAGCCCCCGAGCGTCTTCGACCCCGAGATCACCCCCGAGATGGACGCCATCGTCCTGAAGGCGCTGGTCAAGGACCCGAACTACCGCTACCAGTCCGCCGACGAGATGCGCCTGGACATCGAGGCCTGCCTCGACGGCCAGCCGGTCGGCGCGACGGCGGCCATGGGCTCGGTCGGTTACGGCGGCTACGGCAACGACCAGGCGACCACGGCCATGCGCTCCGCGGACGCCGGGGCCACGTCGATGCTGCCGCCGATGAACCCGGACGACGGCGGCTACGGCTACGACGACCGGCCCGACCGGCGCCGCCAGAAGAAGTCCAACGCCTCCACGATCCTGCTGGTCGTCGCCGCCGTGCTGGTGCTCGTCGGCGCGGTACTGATCGGCAAGTGGGTGTTCAGCGGCGGCGTGAACAACGAGTCGGTGGCGGTGCCCAACCTGCTCGGCCAGGTCCAGGCCGACGCGGAGAAACAGCTGACCAACAGCGACCTCAAGCTGGGCACGATCACCCAGAAGGCCTGCGAGGACCAGCCCAAGGGCAAGATCTGCGACCAGGACCCCAAGGCCGCGACCAAGGTCGACAAGGACTCCACCGTCAACCTCGTCGTGTCGACCGGGGCGCCGAAGGTGGCGGTGCCGAGTGTCCTCGGCAAGAGCCTGGAGGACGCCAAGGCACTCCTGGAGGGCGACCAGTACGGGCTCGTCGTCGAGACCAAGGAGCAGGTGTCCACCGAGGAGGAGGGCACCGTCCTGGAGCAGAGCCTGAAGCTCGGCAAGGAGGTGGAGAAGGGCACCACCATCACCCTCACCATCGCCAAGGCCGAGGAGAAGGCCACCGTCCCGGACGTCTCCAACAAGAGCTGCGACGAGGCCAAGGCGCAGATGGAGCAGAACAACCTCAAGGGCAACTGCGTCGAGGTCGACACCCAGGACCAGAACCAGGTCGGCAAGGTCATCCAGACCGTCCCCTCGATCGGCTCCCAGGCCGACAAGGACTCCACGGTCCAGATCCAGATCGGCAAGAGCACCCAGACCCAGGTCCCGTCCAACCTCCAGGGCCTGAGCGTCAAGGACGCCAAGAAGGCGCTCCAGGACGCGGGTCTGACCGTCGGCAACATCACCGGTAACTCGGACGACGACGCTCAGGTCATCAGCTCGGACCCGGCCCCCGGCAGCACCGTCAACAAGGGGCAGACGGTCAACCTGGTCGCCTTCAAGAACGGCGGCAACAACGGCGGCAACAACGGCGGGACCACCTTCTTCGGTGGGACCAGCGGTTAGCCGCACACGGCAAGAGCGTGGGCCCCACCGGATGCGTCCGGTGGGGCCCTTGTCTTGGTGCGAGCTCGGTCCGAGCCGCGGTCTAGCTCAGTTCCTTCGGCGGCGTCCGGTCCGCGTCCACCTTCTCCACGCGCTCCAACTCCCCCCACACCACGTACCGGTACCGGCTCGTGTACACCGGCGTGCAGGTCGTCAGGGTGATGTAGCGGCCGGCCTTCTTCTTGCCGGACTCCTTGGGGATCTGGCCGAGGACCTCGACGTTGTACTTCGAGGTCTCGGGGAGGACCGCGTACACCTTGTAGACGTACCAGTCGTCCTTCGTCTCGAAGACGATCGGGTCGCCCTCCTCCAGCTTGTCGATGTTGTGGAACTTCGCGCCGTGGCCGTCGCGGTGGGCGGCGAGCGTGAAGTTGCCCGCCTTGCCGCTCGCCGGGAGAACGGCCTTGAAGGGATCGGTGTAGTAGCCGGCGACACCCTCGTTGAGGACCTTGGACGAGGTGCCCTTCTCGACCAGCACCTCGCCGTTCTTCATCGCGGGCACATGCAGGAAGCCGATGCCGTCCTTGGTGTCGAGCGCCCCGGGACCGCTGTCCTGCTGGGCCCAGTTGTCGCGGACCTTGTCGCCCTGCCGGTCCGCGTGCCGGTCGGCCACGACGTTCGTCCACCACAGGGAGTAGACGACGAACAGGCCGAGCACCAGGCCTGCCGTGATGAGGAGTTCGCCGAAGACGCTGACCGCCAACGCGATCCGGCCTCCCCCGCGGCGCCGCGGCGCGGGATCGGGCGCGTCCACGCGCGCGTGCTCTTCGTGCTCGGTGTCGCCGGTGGTCGCTGCCACGTTCATCTGCCCCTACTCGACTGCACGCCTACTCGACGAGCGCATCCGGCTTTCCCTTGCTGCGCGGCCGTTCCTCGACCATCTTGCCCCAGACGATCAGGCGGTACTTGCTGGTGAACTCCGGGGTGCAGGTGGTGAGGGTGATGTACCGGCCCGGCCCGGTGAATCCGGACTCCGGCGGCACGGGGTCGAGGACGCTCGTGTTGCTGGGCGCGGTCACCGGCAGCGAGGACGCCATCTTGTAGACGAAGTACTCGTCCTGCGTCTCGACGACGATGTCGTCGCCCGCCTGGAGCCTGTTGATGTAGCGGAACGGCTCGCCGTGCGTGTTGCGGTGGCCCGCGAGTCCGAAGTTGCCGGTCTTCGCGTCGGGCATCGCCGTCTCCAGCGGGCTCTCGCCGTAGTGCCCGACCATGCCCTTGTCGAGCACCTTCTTGTTGCTGACGCCCTCGGCGATCGGCACCACCACGTCCAGCTTCGGGATGTGCAGGATGGCGAAGCCCTGCCCCGGCGAGAACACCCCGGGGGCGCCCTTGCCGTTCGCCCAGTCGTCCTGGAGGCTGCTCGCCTCCTTGTCGGCCTGCGCGTGCGCCCGCACGTTCGTCCACCACAGCTGGTAGGTGACGAAGAGCAGCATCAGCACGCCCGTGGTGATGAACACCTCGCCGACCGCCCGGCTGGCGACCACGGCGGCGCTCGGCTTACGGGCCCGCGCCCGACGGCGCGCCTCGACGCGTGACAGCGGCCGCTCGTCCTGGGCCGGCGCGTCGGCCCCGTTGTACGACTCGGACACCTCGCCCGGGCCCCCATGACGGCCGTGACGGCCCTTGGCGGCCTTTCTGCGGGCCGCGCGACCCCCCGCCGGGGTTCCAGGGGCGGGGGAGGCCGTGGAGGCGCCAGAAGCGGACATGGGGTCGCCGCCGAACATGGACGCCGGCGGAATCCGCAGCGCCACCGTCTCCTCGTCGATCGGCGGCTGGTACGGCTCCCGGGCGTAGGGCTCGGCTCCGTAGGCATCACCGCCGAACGACTCGTACGGCGCGGTGCCGTACGAGTCCTCGCGCTCGGGGCGCAGCGCGGTCACGCCGTGGCCCTGCCCACCACCGGGGCGAGCCCCACCGACCTCGCCACCGCGCCCTGGTCGCCGCACTCCACCAGCCAGTTGGCCAGCATCCGGTGCCCGTGCTCGGTCAGCACCGACTCGGGGTGGAACTGGACTCCCTCGACGGGCAGTTCACGGTGGCGCAGCCCCATGATGATCCCGTCGTGCGTACGGGCCGTGACCTCGAGTGCGGCCGGGACCGTTGCCGGCTCCGCGGCCAGCGAGTGGTAGCGGGTCGCCGTGAAGGGGGTCGGCAGGCCGGCGAACACGCCCCGGCCCTCGTGCTCCACCAGCGAGGTCTTGCCGTGCAGCAGCTCCGGCGCCCGGTCCACGACACCGCCGTACGCCACCTGCATCGACTGCATGCCCAGGCAGACGCCGAAGACGGGGACACCGGTGGCCGCGCAGTGCCGGACCATCTCGATGCAGACGCCGGCCTCCTCGGGCGTACCGGGCCCGGGGGAGAGCAGCACACCGTCGAAGCCGTCCTGGGCGTGGGCCGTGGAGACCTCGTCGTTGCGCAGGACCTCGCACTCGGCGCCCAGCTGGTACAGGTACTGGACCAGGTTGAAGACGAAGCTGTCGTAGTTGTCGACGACGAGAATGCGCGCGCTCACTGGTTGTCCACCGTCACATCGTTGAAGGGAAGCAGCGGTTCGGCCCACGGGAAGACGTACTGGAACAGTGCGTACACCACGGCCATGACCAGCATGATCGAGATCAGCGCCTTGACCCACGCGTTTCCCGGCAGATGCCGCCAGATCCAGCCGTACATGCCGTCCCTTCCGTCGCATCACGGCACCTGACTCACGCCGTACGCCACCAGACTAACGGCGCAGGGCCTTCGGTTCGCCTGCCTCCACGGGCTGTGTGGAGTCCAGGTGCGCCCAGACGATCAGCCGGTGACTGTGCCCCCATTCCGGATCGCACGTGGTCAACGTCAGGTACCGGCCCGGACGCGTGTACCCCGACTTACGTGGCACAGCGTCGATCACCTCGACGTCCGAGGGCACGGTTTTGTAAGGCCCTTTGTCGATCCGATAGGTGAACCAGGTCGTCCCGTCCGTCAGGACCACCGCGTCCCCCCGTCTGAGCTCGGGAAAGTCCTTGAACGGGTCGCCGTAGGTACGGCGGTGACCCGCGACGGAGAAGTTTCCGGTCTGCCCGAGCCGCGCGCTGCCGGCGTAGTGCCCGAGCCCCTTCTTCAGGGTGCCGGTCGCCGTGCCTTCGAGCACCGGCTTGTTCCACGTGAAACCAAGACGTGGGATGTACATCACCGCGAAGGGCTTGCCGCTGCGGTACGGCGCCGGCCGCGCGGTGGCGCTCGCGCCGGGGGTGGGGCCCGCGGTCCCCTGTGCCCACCGGTCGTGGAGGTCGTCGATCTGGTCGCCCATGACGCGGTCGGCCTGTACGCCGGTCCAGAACAGCACGTAGACGACGAAGAGGACGATGACGGTGCCGGCGGTGATGCACAGCTCGCTGAACGTCCTGACGATCACCCGTACCGACACAGGCGCCCCCCGGCGGCCGCTGCTCCACTACTCCACAGGCTTGGCGTAGTGCAGATCCACTGTGCCCGAGTAGCCGGGCAGAGTCACCGCCCCGTCCTCGGTGACTTTCCAGCCGAGGCCGTAGACGTTCACGTAGACCATGTAGTTCTGGATCGCCGGGGCGTCGGCGAGCGCCTGCTGAAGCTTCTCCGGGTCGCCGACCGCCTGGATCTTGTACGGCGGTGAGTAGACGCGGCCCTGGAGGATCAGGGTGTTGCCGACACAGCGCACGGCGCTGGTGGAGATCAGCCGCTGGTCCATGACCTTGATGCCCTGGGCACCGCCCTGCCAGAGCGCGTTCACCACGGCCTGGAGGTCCTGCTGGTGGATGACCAGGTAGTCGGGCTGCGGCTCCGGGTAGCCGGGGAGCTTGGCGGTGGCGTTCGGCGGGGCGTCGTTGAGGGTGACCGTGATGGCCTTGCCCTTGACCTTCTGGGTCCCGGCGTCCTTCTCCAGTCCGGCGAGCTTGTCGTCCTGGGCCTGGGTGCTGCCGTCGTCCGCCTCGGCCAGCGACTCCACGTCGTCGCGCAGGGCCCCGTTCGTCTCGTCCAGCTCGCCGTTCTTCTGGCTGCGCTCCTGGATGAGGTCGGACAGCTTCAGCAGGGAGGCGTCCGTGCGGATGTTGGTGCCCTTGGCCGTGTTGAAGCTGGTGAAGAAGAGGAGGCCGGCGAGGGCGAAGACACCCACGGTGAGCACCCTTACGGGCCGGAAACCGCCCCGCCGGTCGGGCGAGGAGACGGGGGAAGCGGCCTGCGAAGAAGCCGGGGAACCGGCCGGGGAGGGCTCGGGCGCGGAAACACGGGCGGGATCGGGGGCGGAACCCGTTGTACCCGTCCGGGGGGAGTCGGCAGAATTGCTCAACGTACCCTTATCTCCTTCGGCGCCGTAGAAGCACTACGCTAACGGACGCCCGGGGGAGCCCTTCAGTCCCCTGGCACGCAGCCCCCGAGCCCGATCCAGCACCTGCGCGGCCACGCAGCGCATCGACAGGAGAGACCCTCGTGCCGAAGTCACGTATCCGCAAGAAGGCCGACTACACGCCGCCCCCGGCGAAGCAGGCGACCGCCATCAAGCTGAACAGCCGTGCCTGGGTCGCGCCGGTGATGCTGGCCATGTTCCTCATCGGACTGGCCTGGATCGTGGTCTTCTACGTCACCGACGGCTCGCTGCCCATCGACAAGCTGGACAACTGGAACATCGTCGTGGGCTTCGGGTTCATCGCGGCCGGGTTCGGCGTCTCCACGCAGTGGAAGTAGCGGTAGCAGCAGCGGGGACAGCGCGGGGCGAGTAGCTCTGCCCAGGACTATCCCCTGAGTTATCCACAGCAGTTTTCCACATGGGGAAAAGAAAGACGATCTGTGGATAACTCATCGGAGGTTGACGCCGGTGTGACGTAACTACCGGCCGTCACTCTCACTCGAAAGAGTGTTCGCCCCCTGCCTGACCTGTGCAAACGCAGGTCGATGGCAGGGGGCACAGCTGTTCCCGCACGTTGTGCACAAGATTCGACACAGACTGTGGACAACAGCGCGCTCAGGTGAGCTGGACGGTCCTCAGGAGCGTCACCACCACGACGACCGCCAGCATCAACGCGCAGGTCCCGAACTGGACGAGGGCCCGCCGCTCACGGGGGGCGTGGACCATGCCGACCCCCATCACGACACCGGCGACCAGGCCGCCGATGTGGGCCTGCCAGGAGATACCGCTCCACCCGAACGTGATGACCAGGTTGATCACCAGCAGGGCGATGATCGGCCGCATGTCCTGTCGCAGCCGGCGCATGAGGACGGCCGTCGCGCCGAACAGACCGAAGATCGCGCCGGAGGCGCCCAGGGTCGCGGTGCCCGGCGAGGCCAGCAGATAGCTCAAGGCACTGCCCGCGAGGCCGGACACCAGGTAGAGCGACAGATAGCGGGCCCTGCCGAGCGCCTGTTCCAGCGGGCCGCCGAGCCACCACAGGCCCAGCATGTTGAAGGCGAGGTGCCAGGGAGCCTCGTGCGCGAACATCGAGGTGACCATGCGGTACCACTCGCCCTCGGCCACGCCCTCCGTCGGATTGAAGGGGGCCGGCGGCCACTGGCCGATCAGCACCAGGCTGTCCAGCAACGAGGACCGCACCTGCACAGCGAGGAACACCGCCACGTTGATCCCGATGAGGATCTTGGTGAGCAGCCGGGGATCGGCGGTGACGACGCCTCCCGCGAGCGTGCGGGGCTGCGAGGCACTGGGCGCGTGCCCCGTACCGGAGCCCTCGCGGACGCAGGTGGGGCACTGGAAACCGACGGAGGCGCTGACCATGCACTCCGGGCAGATCGGGCGCTCGCAGCGGGTGCAGCGAATGCCGGTCTCCCGATCGGGATGCCGGTAGCAGACGGGCAGGCCGCTCTGCGCGTCGTCCTGTCGGCTGCCAGGCGCCTGGTCCATGGGCTCCCCCAAGTAAGTCGTCCGAGTCGTCGTTGTCGGAGTGTCCGAGTATCCGAGGAGTCGGCGTAGTCGGAAAGGAACCGCCCTGCTCATCCTTACGGACGAGCAGGGCGTTTGGTTCCCGATGGTGTGCCGGGGGCTCCCGATGGTGTGCCGGGGGCTCCCGATGGTGTGCCGGGGGCTCCCGATGGTGTGCCGGGGGCTCCCGATGGTGTGCCGGGGGCTCCCGATGGTGTGCCGGGGGCTCCCGATGGTGTGCCGGGGGCGTCGCCTCAGCCCTTGCGGCTCTCGACGACGACCGACTCGATGACGACGTCCTTCAGCGGACGGTCGGTGCGCGGGTTGGTCTGGCTGGCCGCGATGGCGTCCACCACCTTCTGGCCGGCCGGGTCGACGACCTCGCCGAAGATGGTGTGCTTGCGGGTCAGCCAGGCCGTCGGGGAGACGGTGATGAAGAACTGCGAGCCGTTGGTCGCCGGGCCGGCGTTCGCCATGGCCAGCAGGTAGGGCTTGTCGAAGCGCAGGTCCGGGTGGAACTCGTCCTCGAACTGGTAGCCGGGGCCACCGGTCCCGTTGCCCAGCGGGTCGCCGCCCTGGATCATGAATCCGCTGATCACGCGATGGAAGACCGTGCCGTCGTACAGCTTGTCCGTGGACCGCACGCCGGTCTCCGGGTTGACCCACTCACGCCCGCCGGTGGCGAGTTCGACGAAGTTCTTGACCGTGTTCGGGGCGTGGTCCGGGTAGAGCCGGATCTCGATGTCGCCGTGGTTGGTCTTCAGGGTGGCGTACAGGTGCTCGGCCACGGTCTGCCTTCCGTTGTCTCTCTGTGACCCCCAGATCCTCGCACGGTCCGGGGCAGCCATCGCCCGACAGCCCGTTCCGGCATCAGAACCGGCGGTTCGGGTACAGAAAAGCATCCGACTCGTCCGGGACGGGAGCGGGCGACGCCGATCCGTGGCATCGTCGGCTTTGTCGCCCTGTCGACCCTCTATTGCGATTGCCCCCGATCCGTCCCCTATCGCATGTGATCAGCACCCGTATGCCCGTCCACGCATGCCGGGACGGCCATTGACAGGCATGATCCGTAAAAGGGTGGAAAGTCGAAATACCGTACGCCACCGAGGAGGAGGAACCCGTGACCCGCATCGACAGCGTGCGCGCCGCGACCGGCTCGGCGAAGGACAGCGTGCTGCACGCCGCGGAAGTGGTGGCGCCCTACGCCGACACGGCCAAGGAACGGGCCGCGCTCTACGCGCATGAGGCCCGTGTACGGCTCGCGCCCAAGGTGTCGCTGGCCGCAGAACAGGCCCGCGTGCAGTACGACGCCCATGTCGCCCCGCGTCTGGAGCAGGCGAAGACCCATGTCCCGCCGAAGGTAGACCTGGCCGCGCAGGAAGCGGCCGCCCGCACCCGGCTGGCCGCACGACAGGCCGCCGACTACTCCCGGCCGAGGATCGAACAGGCGGTTGCCGCGGCCGGGCCCGTGAAGAACGAGGCCGCCGCCCGAAGCGTCGCCGCGCTGGCCGCTCTGCGCGGCCAGGTGACGCCGAAGGAGATCGAGAAGCTGACGCGCAAGCACCGGCGGCGGGCCAAGGCGGGCAAACTCGCCAAGGCGCTGATCGTCCTCGGTGCCGTCGCAGGCGGCGCCTACGCGGCCTGGAAGTGGTGGGACAAGCAGGCCAACCCGGACTGGCTGGTCGAGCCGCCGGCCGCCACGGAGGTACCCGCCTCGGGCGGCCTGGCCTCGGTGGACGGCAGCGTCGACCCGTCGGTCCTCGACCCCGAGGTACAGGCCAAGGAGGCCGAGGAGGACGCCGCGAACCGCGACGACCGCAACTGAGCGGCCTGCGGCCGACCTGCGCCCACACCTCACCAAAAAGACCCCGCCCACCTGCGTTTCCGCAGGTGGGCGGGGTCTTGTGGGTGGAGCCTAGGGGAGTCGAACCCCTGACATCTGCCATGCAAAGACAGCGCTCTACCAACTGAGCTAAGGCCCCGCAAGAGACGTCCGGCCGGAAAACCTCGCACCGGCGGGCGCCGCAGACCAGAGTACCGGGTCACCCGGGGTATCTCGCAAAAAGATTGGGGGTCCCCGCGGATGACCACTCTCCGTAAGATGCTCGGACGCGGTTCGCTGGAGCGAACCGCGGTTTCTGGGGAAGCGATGGGGAGACGCAATGGACGCCGCACAGCAGGAAGCGACCGCGAGAGCGCGGGAACTCCAGCGGAACTGGTACGGGGAGCCGCTGGGGGCGCTCTTCCGTAAGCTCATCGACGATCTTGGCCTCAACCAGGCTCGTCTCGCTGGGGTACTGGGACTCTCGGCGCCGATGCTGTCGCAGCTGATGAGCGGTCAGCGGGCGAAGATCGGCAACCCGGCGGTGGTGCAGCGGGTGCAGCTGCTCCAGGAGTTGGCGGCACAGGTCGCGGACGGCAGCGTCAGCGCCGCCGAGGCGACCGAGCGCATGGACGAGATCAAGCGGTCGCAGGGGGGCTCGGTGCTCAGCAACACCACACAGACGACGAGCGGTTCGGGAGCTCCCACGGTCAAGCGGGTCGTCCGCGAGATCCAGTCCCTGCTGCGCTCGGTGGCCGCCGCCGGCGACATCATCGACGCCGCCGACACTCTCGCCCCGACCCACCCGGAACTGGCAGAGTTCCTCCGGGTGTACGGCGCCGGCCGTACCTCCGACGCGGTCACGCACTACCAGTCCCACCAGAACTGAGCCCTCGGCCCGGTCGCCGAAGGGGGTTCGGCAGCCGGGCGGTCGGCAGCTCCGGGGGGTATCAGGACGCAGCGGGGCACACGGGGGTCGTATCGCTCATCGCGGGGGAAGCAGAGGGGGAGACCCGAGCGGGACCAGGGGGAGGAGCGACGCACAGCCATGGGTGAGGTCTTCGCCGGACGGTACGAACTGGCCGACCCGATCGGTCGCGGAGGGGTCGGCGCGGTCTGGCGTGCCTGGGACCACCGCCGCCGCCGCTACGTGGCCGCCAAGGTGCTCCAGCAGAGCGACGCGCACGCGCTGCTGCGCTTCGTCCGCGAGCAGGCGCTGCGGATCGACCACCCCCATGTGCTCGCGCCCGCCAGCTGGGCCGCCGACGACGACAAGGTCCTGTTCACCATGGATCTGGTGGCCGGCGGTTCGCTGGTCCATCTCGTCGGCGACTACGGCCCGCTGCCCCCGGTCTTCGTGTGCACGTTGCTCGACCAGTTGCTCTCCGGGCTCACCGCGGTCCACGCGGAGGGTGTCGTGCACCGCGACATCAAACCCGCCAACATCCTGCTGGAGGCCACCGGTACGGCCCGGCCGCGCCTCAGGCTCTCCGACTTCGGCATCGCGATGCGGCTGGGCGAGCCCCGGCTGACCGAGACCAACCTCGTGGTCGGAACGCCCGGTTACCTCGCGCCCGAGCAGATGATGGGCTCCGAACCGGACTTCCCCGCCGACCTGTTCGCCGTCGGCCTGGTGGCGCTGTATCTGCTGGAGGGCGCCAAGCCGGACGCCAAGGCCCTCGTCCAGTACTTCGCGGAGTACGGGACTCCTGGCGCCCCCAAGAGTGTTCCGGAGCCGCTCTGGCAGGTGGTCGCCACCCTGCTCCAGCCGGACCCGCAGGCGCGCTTCCGTACCGCCACGGGGGCGCGCAAGGCGCTCGCGGCGGCCGCCGAGCTCCTGCCCGAACCCGGCCCGGACGACGAGTTGATCGAGATCTTCGACCAACTCGGCCCCCTGCCCCCGGGTTTCGGCCCCAACGGCCCACCCAAACCACCAAGGCCCCCCAACTCCCCGACCCCCCGCCCGCACACCACCCCCGAACAGGGCCACCCACCCGCCGCACCCGCCCCGGTCCATCCCCACGCCACCGCCGATACGGGCCACCTGAGCACCCCGCCCGACCCGCCCGCCCCGGGCACCGCTCCCGCCCCGGGTGGCCGGGGTCCCGCTCCCGATCCGGGCGGCGCGGGTCCTGCCCCCGGTCTGGGCGGCGTGGGTCCTGCCCCCGGCCCGGGCGGCCGGGGTCCCGCTCCCGGTCCGGGCAACCTGGGTCCCACTCCCGGTCCGGGCGCGGGCGGGCTGAGTCCCGCTCCCGATCCGGGCGGCCTGGGCACCACTCCCGGTCCGAGCCGCCCGCTCGCCGGTCCCGATAGCTTGGGCGCAACACCTGCCCCAGCCAGCCCGAACACCCCACTCGAGTCCGCCGGCCTCGGCACCGCACCCGGTTCGGGCGGCCTCGGCAGCGCTCCCGGTCCGGGTGACCTGGGCACCACTCCCGGTCCGAGCCGCCCGCTCGCCGGTCCCGGTGGCCCGGGCGCAACACCTGCCCCAGGCAGCCCGAACACCCCACCCGAGTCCGCCGGCCTCGGCGCCGGACCCGGACCGGGCCTACCGGACAGCGCGCCCCAGTCGGCCGGCCGGGGCACCGGTTCGCTGCCCGGCCGGCCGGGAGTGGCCCCCGGTGCAGCCCCGGCGGGCACCGGATCTCTCCCCTCCGGTCCAGCGGCGCCCGCCGGTCCTGCCCACCCGGGCACAGGCGGCCTGCCCTCCCGGCCGGACGGATCGCCTGATCCGGCCCGCCCGGGCACCGGTACGGGCTCGGGTACGGGTGGCGGCGGCGCGGGCACGCGTGCCGGTTCCGGGTCGGCGTGGTCGGGCGGAGAAGCCGTACCGTCCGCGCCAGGCCATGCCCCGGGCTCCGTGCCGAACGGCGGCCCACGGCAGCACCCGGATTCGACGCCTACCGATCCACGCCGGCCCACGCGACCGCCACGGTCGGCCACCTCCGCCCCCGCGCCCGCTCCCTCCATGTCGGACACCGGCAGCTTTCACCTGCCGCCCCCGCAACCGGCGGCCGGCTCCTTCTCCGGCCCCGGAGCCCCGGAGCCGTCCACTGCGCATCCCCCCGCCTACGCGCCGACACCCGGCCCCATGGCTGCGCCCCCGTACGAGCCCACGTTCGTGTTGCCCACCCGTGGGCAGCGCGGTGAGGTGTCCACCGCCTCGTACACCGCTCAGGACCCTCAGGCCCCACGAGCCCCTCAAGCCCCGCAGGTCCCGCCTTCCTCACAGGTCGGCTCGCCGCACGGCCGTCGCCGTGGGCGTCCCGGTCCGCCCGCCAGGGTCGCGCTGCCTCTGCTGTTCCTCGCGCTGGCCTGCTACGCCGTGGGGTTCTGGGCGTTGACGCGCATCTGAGCCGCCGCCCGGCGCCGGGCGGTCAGCGTCCACACCCCGAGCACCATCAGCAGCACGCTTCCGGTACCGATGCCGCCCACGGCGACCGCCTTCATCGCGGGGTCGCCGCCCGCCGCTCCGTCACCCGACGCGTCGGCGCCCGCCAAGCCCTCGCCCCCCGAGGGCACGGGGTCCGGCGCGCCGACGTCGAAGAACCCGCGCGGCACCGACTGCCGCGCGTACCCCGGACCGGCCTGGGTGCCGCCGCCGAGCCGGACGCGCAGGGTCAGCCCGTACGGCCCCTCACCGAAACGATCGGCGACCTGTGCCGCGAGGTGCACCACCAGGTAGTACGAGCCGGCGAACCGCAGGGACTTCGTCGGGTCGGTGGGGGCGTACCGGTTGGTGTATCCGACCGGCGGGACCGGTGGCAGCGAGGCCGACTTCTGGCTGCCGCCGTAACCGATGCCCACGTCCTTGACCGAGGCGCGCACCGGGTTGTAGAGCGTCAGGTCCAGCGCGTCGACCACGTACCCGGAGTTCTTGTCCGCGCTGCCCAGGTCGACGGTGGCGGACAGCTGCTGCCCCCAGTCGACGGGCACCTTGTAGAAGAGGGTCTGCCCGGGGACGATCTCGTCGCTCCGGACGCCCTGCTTCACGGCAGCCGCCTCGGCAAAGCCGGCCCCGCCCCGGACGGCGACCGGCTCGTCCACGGGCAGCGTGGGCGTAGCGGAGTCCCACACCTCGGGCACGCTCGTGGCGGCCGCCTTCGCCAGGGGCGCTTCGGAGACGGGCGCGAGTTCCAGGTCCCAGGACCGGCCGTCGGAGAGGTCCGTCTCCTCCTCACCACTGCCGGTGCCGGTGCCGGTGCGCTCGACGACGACGTAGTACGTACCGGCCTTCTGACACAGCCCCGTGCCCGGCGGCAAAAGTTCGCGCGCTCCCCAGGCGGTGAGCGGCTGGGGACTCAGGGCGGCTCCGACGGTCACGGAGTCGGAGGAGCACGTGACGCTGTCGGCGTCCTGCACGGAGACGCTGATCCCGTCCCCTGCGGAGAGCGTGGCTCCCGCGCGCGGGATCGCCGTGACGGAGACGTACACGTTCGACGTGCCGTCGAGTTCGAGGCGGTAGTAGGCCTTGCCTTCGCCGTCTTCACCGTCATCGCCCTGGAGGGAACTCCGGTACGTCGCGCCGGGTTCCAGACGGGCGGCGCCGGTGGTGCCCGTCGCCGCGGGGGCGCTGCGCACGTCGTCGGCGAAGGCGTACGCGGGGACGTTCGGCGCGGCCACGGCGACCCGTCCGGGCAGCACCGCCGACGACACGCAGAGCACCGCTCCTACGACCGCGCTCCGCACGACGGCCCGCCACACGGCCGCTCCACGCCCCGTACGCCGGGCCATCGACCCCGCCCCCTCGCCTTCGACCGAACGTGGGCCATCCTCCCCCGCACGCGCGCGTGCCACCCCCGCATTCCGTACGAGCGTCCGAAAAGCCCGCCTCTAACCGCGGGCCGGGGGATCCGCAACACAAAACCCCGACCGCGAGCGGCGGCCGGGGTCTGTTCAGTCTTCGGTATCGATACTCACGAACCCGTGGGCACGGAGTCAGTCGCCTCCGTCCACAGATCCTGCTCGGCGCGATCCGCCTGGATCTGGCGGTACACGAGGAGCCCGCCGATGGCGGCCAGTGCGACCAGGAGAAGCTTCTTCACCGCGCGACCTCGTCTTTCCTTGACGTAGGGGACCTCTGGCGCCCGACTATACACACCGACCGAGACCGATCGGTGACCTGTGTCGGCCCCTCAACTCCCGCCCTCGGCAGCGCAATAGAAGCGGATCACACCGCTCCGATCGGAGGGTGATCACACCCGTACGGACGGTGACGTTTGCCCGTCCTCATCCCATCTGATCCTCACTTCTCCGCTTTTAGAGCGCTTTGCGCCCATCCGGGTGGTGTTCATCAGAACAACGCCACGCCGCGAGCGTCGGTCCACCACTTCGCGCCCTCCTTACACATCATGAGGAAAGTACGCAAATCGCCCAACCCGAAAGTGAGGGGCCATGCCCGAGAACCGGGTCATGAAGCTGTGGACCGCCATCGTCACCGCCTTCCTCGCGCTGTGCACGGCGCTCGGACTCATCACGACGACCGCCACCACGGCGGCGGCGCAGTCCGCTCCGACGCGCAGCAGCGAGAGCGTGACCACCACGGACACGACGGCGTGGCCGACGGTCGCGGCTCCCTGGGTCTGGGCTCAAGCCCGCTCCCTGCCCCCCACGATGAAGCAGCGCATCCGCGCCGAGGCGCACGGCAAGTCACCCAGCTGCCGCCACCGCGGCCTCCCGGACACGGAAGCGGCCGAGCACGCCACCGCCTCCTGCGACTCCGCGGACCCGGCCGAGCCGGCCACCCCGCTCCAGCGCTGAGCCCCCGGCACACCACGTGCCGCCTCCCCCGACGTAACGGCGAACTTGCGTACAGCCCGCACGAGCAGGCCCGGCAGCTCCCCAGGAGCCACCGGGCCTTCGCCGTGCCCTCGCCGCCACACTCCCTCGATCCCGGGCCCACCGGCAATCCCGGAGTCCTCCGGGCAACCTGTAGCCCTCCGGGCAACCCGTGGTCCTCCGAGCAAGCCGCAGCCCCCGGCTCACACGTAGCCCACCCGTCGATGTCACCCGGGTTCGCGCCTGTTGGTGTCAGGCGTTGGTGTCAGTCATCACGGGCGACCTTGACAGATACTCCCCTTCACCTTGGCTTGACGGTGGAGCGCCACCTACCGGCTGCTCGCTGCCAGGCCCGGGCGCACCGAGATGCGCCGGCGGCTGGACATCGACCCGGCAGACATCGTGGGTTCACCCTGGATCGACCGGCGCGGCGTCGGGCCTGGGTACTGGGCCCCTGAGCCGAGCGGCTGACGTATACAAGGACGCGCATCGCACAGGCCATGCCTTGGCAGCCTCAGCGGTCGGTCCGCCGTCGGCGGCCTGGATGACGGCCGTGCGGTTGGTGGTTGCCCACCCGCTCCTCATTGGCGGGCCATGTGCATGCGCATCTCGCTCTCGGCGTCGAGGATGAGGTCGCCGGACAGGTCGACGGTGACGCTGTGGAGGGTGCCGGTGAAGCGGAACGGCGCCCGGTAGTCAGGGGTGACGGCAGAGCCGGGGTTGGCGCCGCAGGCCATGCCACCCGGATTGAAGGTGATCGGGGTGGTGACCGGCATGTCGCTCTGTCCGACGAGGTGGGCGTCGATATAGAGCTGGGCGCGGCCGGGTGCGCCCTTGCCGTGGGCGATGTCCGGGGCGCCGGTGGGCTCGAACTCGAAACGCAGCGCGTGCCGCCCCTCTGGCAGGCTCTCGCTGGAGACCACGTGGTGCAGGGTCCGCTGGACGTAGTTGTGGGCGTAGTGCAGGTGGCCGTCCTTGACGTAGAGGGACCAGCCACCGGCGTTGGTGCCCTGGCAGAGCAGGACGCCCTGCGCGCCGCCGGGCGGGATCTCGACGTCGGCGGTGACGCTGTGCGGGCGGTTGAGGACCCGGGGCGCGACTGCGGCGGGAACGGCCTGGGTACCGGAACGGAATGTGTAGCTGGTGCGGTTCTCGGTGATCTGAGGGCGCTCGGTCATGATGCGCTGGAGGACGCTGCCGTCGATCGGCATCACGTTGTACTTGCCCGCCTCCACGTACCACAGCGCGATCATCTCGATGAGTTTGCTGCGGTGCTCCTGGGCGAGATTCCTGGTCTCGGCGATGTCCTCGTCGACGTGGTAGAGCTCCCAGTGGTGGGCGTCGAGGTCGTCGAGGTCCGCCATCGTGATCGGAGTGCCGAACGGCCGCTCGGCCTCCTCGAAAGAGGGGCCAGGCCAGGGGCACACCGCCCGCCACCCGTCGTGGTCGATCGCCCGGTGTCCGAGCATCTCGTAGTACTGGGTGCGGTGGCGGCTCGCTGCGCCGGCGTCGTCGAAGGTGTGCGCGAAGCTGACCCCGTGAAGGGGCGACTGGGTGACACCCCGAATGGTCGCCGGCGCCTCGATGCCGAGCACGTCCAGGACGGTGGGGACCATGTCGATGATGTGCGCGAACTGGTCGCGGATCTCACCGCGGGCCCGGATCCCGTCGGGCCAGTGGACGAGGAACGGGTCACTGACGCCACCGCGGTAGGTCTCCCGCTTCCACCGGCGGAACGGCGTGTTGCCCGCCCATGTCCATCCCCACGGGTAGTGGTTGAACGTGGCCGGGCCACCGAGCTCATCGATCCGCGCCAGGCTCTTCTCCAGCGTCTCGGGCGCATTGTTGAAGAACTGCACCTCGTTGGTGGTGCCGGTCACCCCGCCCTCGGCGCTCGCCCCGTTGTCGGAGACGACCATGATCAGCGTGTTGTCGAACTCGCCGGTCTCCTTCAGGAAGTCCAGCAGCCGCCCGAGGTGGTGGTCGGTGTGGGAGAGGAACCCTGCATAGACCTCCATCATCCGCGCGGCCAAGCGCCGCGCGTCGGGCGTGAGCGAATCCCACGCGGGCACGTCCGGATCGTGCGGGGACAGCTGCGCGTCCGCGGGCACCACGCCGAGCTCCTTCTGCCGGGCGAAGGTGCGCTCGCGGTAGGCGTCCCAGCCGTCGTCGAACCGCCCCCGGTAGCGGTTGGCCCACTTCTTCGGCACATGGTGCGGGGCATGCGTCGCACCGGGGCACAAGTTCAGGAAGAACGGCTTGTCCGGGGCGACCTGCTTGGCGTCGGCGATGAACGACATCGCCCGCTCGACCAGGTCCTCCGTCAGGTGGTAGCCCTCCTCCGGCGTAGCCGGCGGCTCGATCTGGTGGTTGTCGTACACCAGGTCCGGATACCACTGGCTCGTGTCACCGCCCAGGAACCCGTAGAACCGCTCGAAACCCCGCCCCAGCGGCCACCGGTCGTACGGGCCCGCCGCCGATTCCTGCTCCGAGGGCATCAGGTGCCACTTGCCGACCATGTACGTGTTGTAGCCGTGCTCCAGCAGCATCTCCGACAGGAACCCGTTCTCGAACGGGATCTGCCCGTCGTAGCCCGGATAGCCGGTGGCCAGCTCCGTGATCGCCGCCATGCCGTTGGCGTGGTGGTTGCGGCCCGTGATGATGCAGGAGCGCGACGGCGAGCACAGCGAGGTGGTGTGCATGTTGCTGTACAGCAGCCCGCCCCCGGCAAGCGCGTCCAGATTCGGCGTCTCTATCGGACTGCCGTAGCAACCGAACTGCCCGAACCCCGTGTCGTCGAACACGATGAACAGCACGTTCGGCGCACCTGCCACCGCCCGCACCGGCTGCGGCCACGCCGGACTCGACTCATCGGTCGTCCGCCCGATCACTCCCGGGAACCGCTGCCCCGGTCTGTACTCGCTCAGTGACGACTGGGTCATCTGTCTCCGTCCACACCAGGAACACAAGCGCCGGTGACGTTTGTGCGGCCCGCTACGACGACAGATCCTGTCGCCGACACGGGATGGAGCCGCCGAACACTTCCAAGCTAGGCCGCCTCCATCACCACGGCGACCGGGGGCCGTTGCCTCCCGTTCGCCACGAGCGGGCGCAGACCCCGCGAGGTCGGTGGATCTCGATGGGAGAGTCAAGCGCCGTGAAGGGTGATCAGTCGCCGCAGAAGTGAAGGGGCGGGTCTCTGACCTGCGGGCGTGTAATCGATCAACGCTGCGACCTGCGACGGACCGGAGACGGCCCCGACTGGTCATGTCGTGAGCGCGCTGATGGCGTCGCCGTTGAAGGTAGACAGCGAGCGGGAGGCTGTGGGCATGCTGGCCGAACTCCTGGAGGACCCGCTGATCGGCTGACCGCAGCCGTCACGGCCGTTGATGTCAGCCGTAGATGTCAAAGACCCCCAACCATGATCGGTTGGGGGTCTTCTCGTATGTGGGGCTAACAGGATTTGAACCTGTGGCCTCATCCTTATCAGGGATGCGCTCTAACCAACTGAGCTATAGCCCCGCCGCGCTCTGCGGTGTGTGTCCCGCGCGCTGACTCCTGAAGATTAGCGCACGACGTGGGCAGTCCCAAAATCGATAGTCGCGGGACGCACAGCAGGGTTTGAAACCGCTACGACGGCAAAGGTCACTCGTCCTCGGCCAGCGTCAGCTCGACGCCGCCGACGAAGCCCGCGGACAGGTTGTAGATGAACGCGCCGAGCGTCGCGAGCGCGGTCGCGAGGACGACATCGATGACCGCGATGATCGACGTGAACATCAGGACGTGGGAGAGCGACAGGAACGACTGGAGGTCGAAGCCGTTCGACTCGTTCGAGCCGGTCGCCTCCGCCACCGTGCCGCCGACCGTCGAGAAGACGCCCATCGCGTCCATGACCATCCACAGCACGGCGGCCGCGACGATCGTGCAGATGCCCAGGGCGATGGAGAGCAGGAAGCTGACCTTCATCACCGACCAGGGGTCGGCCTTCGAGACACGCAGCCGAGCCTTGCGGACCCGGGGCGTGGTGCGGGCGCCGGTCCGCGGACGCCGTACGGCGCCGGCCGCGGCCGGCGCCGCGGGCGCCTGCGGCGGGTAGGCCTGCGGCGGGTGATAGGGCCCGGCGGGCTGCTGCTGCGGCTGCCGCTCACCGGGGAGCGGCGATGCCTCCTGCTTGGCCTGCGTGCCTCTGGTGTCCGTCACGGTTCCCCCCTGGGATCCCTTCGATCCTTGCGTGTCGGTCGAGGGTGAGGGCAAGTCGGCCGCAGGGGGCTTGATGGCCTTCAGCTGGGTCGTGTGGGTGTCCGCCGCACGCCCGTCGGCACCCCCGGCGCCCCGCGCGTCGGTCGTACGCGCGTCCCCCGCCGGCGCGGCGGAGCCACGGCCGCCGCCGTTCTTTCCCGTACCGGCAGACGTACCGGCGCCCGTGGCTCCGCTCACGATGACTCACTCCTCGTGCTACTCGGACGAGGGCGACTCACCCTCGTCCGTGCCGGTGGTCGTGGCTGCCTCGGCGGTCTCGTCCACAGCAACCTCGCCGTCGACCTCCTCCGCCTCGCGCCCCGCCTCGGCGTTACGTGCGATGCCGACGACGGCATCGCGCTTGCCCAGGTTGATCAGTTGGACGCCCATGGTGTCACGGCCCGTCTCCCTGATCTCGTTGACTCGCGTACGAATCACACCGCCGGACAGCGTGATGGCGAGGATCTCGTCGGTCTCCTCGACCACCAGCGCGCCGACGAGCGAACCGCGGTCCTCGACGATCTTGGCAGCCTTGATACCCAGGCCGCCGCGACCCTGGACGCGGTACTCGTCGACGGCGGTCCGCTTCGCGTACCCACCGTCTGTGGCAGTGAACACGAACGTACCGGGTCGAACAACATTCATCGAGAGCAGCTGGTCTCCCTCACGGAAGCTCATGCCCTTGACACCCGAGGTGGCACGGCCCATGGGCCGCAGGGAGTCGTCCGTCGCGGTGAACCGGATCGACTGTGCCTTCTTGCTGATCAGAAGCAGATCGTCGTCGGCCGAGACGAGTTCGGCTCCGATCAGTTCGTCGTCGGAACCGTCCTCCGTCTCACGGAGGTTGATCGCGATGACACCACCGGCACGCGGCGAATCGTAATCCTTCAGAGGCGTCTTCTTGACCAGGCCGCCCTTGGTGGCCAGCACCAGGTAGGGCGCCGCCTCGTAGTCGCGGATCGCGAGGATCTCGGCGATCGCCTCGTCCGGCTGGAAGGCCAGCAGGTTCGCGACGTGCTGGCCACGCGCGTCGCGGCCGGCGTCGGGCAGCTCGTACGCCTTCGCCCGGTACACCCGGCCCTTGTTGGTGAAGAACAGCAGCCAGTGGTGCGTGGTGGAGACGAAGAAGTGGTCGACGATGTCGTCTTCCTTGAGCTTCGCCCCACGCACCCCCTTGCCGCCGCGCTTCTGGGAGCGGTAGTCGTCCGTCTTCGTGCGCTTGACGTAGCCACCGCGCGAGATGGTGACGACGATGTCCTCCTCGGCGATCAGGTCCTCGATGGACATGTCACCGTCGTAGGGCACCAGCATCGTCTTGCGGTCGTCGCCGTACTTCTCGACGATCGCGGCCAGTTCCTCGCTCACGATGCCGCGCTGGCGGACCGGCGAGGCCAGGATCGCGTTGTACTCGGTGATCTTCGCCTGGAGTTCGTCGTGCTCCTGGATGATCTTCTGGCGCTCCAGGGCGGCCAGTCGGCGCAGCTGCATCTCGAGGATGGCGTTGGCCTGGATCTCGTCGATCTCCAGGAGCCCCATCAGGCCCGTGCGCGCGATGTCGACGGTGTCGCTGCGCCGGATCAGCGCGATGACCTCGTCGATGGCGTCCAGGGCCTTCAGGAGGCCGCGCAGGATGTGCGCCCGCTCCTCGGCCTTGCGCAGCCGGAAGCGCGTACGGCGGACGATGACCTCGATCTGGTGCGCCACCCAGTGGCGGATGAACGCGTCCAGGGAGAGCGTGCGCGGGACACCGTCGACCAGGGCCAGCATGTTGGCGCCGAAGTTCGACTGGAGATCCGTGTGCTTGTACAGGTTGTTGAGGACGACCTTGGCGACCGCGTCCCGCTTCAGGACGATGACCAGGCGCTGGCCCGTACGGGACGACGTCTCGTCACGGACGTCCGCGATGCCGCCGACCTTGCCGTCCTTCACCAGGTCGGCGATCTTCTGCGCGAGGTTGTCGGGGTTGGTCTGGTACGGCAGCTCCGTGACCACCAGGCACTGGCGGTTCTGGATCTCCTCGACCTCGACGACCGCGCGCATCGTGATGGAGCCGCGCCCCGTGCGGTACGCCTCCTCGATGCCCTTGCGGCCGACGACGAGCGCGCCGGTCGGGAAGTCGGGGCCCTTGATGCGCTCGATGAGGGCGTCCAGCAGCTCCTCGTGCGAGGCTTCCGGGTTCTCCAGGTACCACTGGGCGCCGGACGCGACCTCGCGCAGGTTGTGCGGGGGGATGTTGGTCGCCATGCCGACCGCGATACCGGCCGAACCGTTGATCAGCAGGTTCGGGAAACGGGCCGGCAGGACGGTCGGCTCCTGGGAGCGGCCGTCGTAGTTGTCCGTGAAGTCGACGGTCTCCTCGTCGATGTCGCGGACCATCTCCATGGACAGCGGCATCATCTTGCACTCGGTGTACCGCATGGCGGCCGCCGGGTCGTTGCCGGGAGAGCCGAAGTTGCCGTTGGAGTCCACCAGCGGCATCCGCATCGACCACGGCTGCGCGAGGCGGACCAGCGCGTCGTAGATCGAGGAGTCGCCGTGCGGGTGGTAGTTGCCCATGACGTCGCCGACGACGCGGGCGCACTTGTAGAAGCCCTTCTCGGGCCGGTAGCCGCCGTCGTACATGGCGTACAGGACGCGGCGGTGGACGGGCTTGAGACCGTCGCGGACGTCCGGCAGCGCGCGGGAGACGATGACGGACATCGCGTAGTCGAGGTACGAGCGCTGCATTTCCGTCTCGAGCCCGACGGGCTCGATGCGCATCACGACGTCGCCGCCCTCTTCAGGGGTGACGGGAGTGTTCTCGTCGGTCATTGCTGGTGAGAATCCTTTCTGGTGCGGTCAGCTGAGACCGACTCAGATGTCGAGGAAACGGACGTCCTTGGCGTTGCGCTGGATGAAGGCGCGGCGCGCTTCGACGTCCTCGCCCATCAGGACCGAGAACAGGTCGTCGGCCTGGGCGGCGTCGTCGAGGGTGACCTGGCCGAGGACGCGGTGCTCCTGGTCCATGGTCGTGATGCGCAGTTCCTCGGCGTTCATCTCACCGAGGCCCTTGAAGCGCTGGATCGAGTCCTCGCGCACGCGCTTGCCGCGCTGGCGGCCCATCTCGAGCAGCGCGTCGCGCTCCCGGTCGGAGTACGCGTACTCGATGTCCTCCCGGCCCCACTTGATCTTGTAGAGCGGGGGACGGGAGAGGAACACGTGCCCGGCCTCGACCAGCGGCCGCATGAAGCGGAACAGGAAGGTCAGCAGCAGGGTGTTGATGTGCTGGCCGTCGACGTCGGCGTCCGCCATCAGGATGATCTTGTGATAGCGGAGCTTCGAGATGTCGAAGTCCTCGTGCACACCGGTGCCGAAGGCGGAGATCAGCGCCTGGATCTCCTGGTTCTGGAGGATCTTGTCGATCCGCGCCTTCTCGACGTTGAGGATCTTGCCTCGGATCGGGAGGATCGCCTGGTACTGCGGGTTGCGGCCGGACTTGGCCGAGCCGCCGGCGGAGTCACCCTCGACGATGAAGATCTCGCACTTGATGGGGTCGTTCGACTGGCAGTCGGAGAGCTTGCCCGGCAGGGACGCCGACTCCAGCAGACCCTTGCGGCGGGTCAGGTCGCGGGCCTTGCGGGCCGCCACGCGCGCGGTGGCCGCCTGGATGCCCTTGCGGACGATGTCCGCCGCCTCCACCGGGTTGCGGTCCAGCCAGTCGTTGAGGTGCTCGTAGACCGCCTTCTGGACGAAGGTCTTCGCCTCCGTGTTGCCCAGCTTGGTCTTCGTCTGGCCCTCGAACTGAGGCTCGCTCAGCTTGACGGAGATGATCGCCGTCAGACCCTCGCGGATGTCGTCACCCGTGAGGTTGTCGTCCTTCTCGCGCAGCAGCTTCTTGTCCCGCGCGTACTTGTTGACCAGGTTCGTCAGCGCCGAGCGGAAGCCCTCCTCGTGCGTGCCGCCCTCATGCGTGTGGATGATGTTGGCGAAGGAGTACACACCCTCGCTGTAACCGCTGTTCCACTGCATGGCGACTTCGAGGGAGAGGCTCTTCTCCTTGTCCTCCGCCTCGAGGTCGATCACCGTCGGGTGCACCACGTCGCCCTTGCGGGAGTTGAGGTACTTCACGAAGTCGACGATGCCGCCCTCGTAGTGGTACGTGACGGTCTTGACCTCGTCCTTCTCGTCCGCACCCGCCTCGTCCGCCCCGGCGGTGGCCTTCGCCGACTCGCGCTCGTCGGTGAGCTTGATGGTCAGACCCTTGTTGAGGAACGCCATCTCCTGGAAGCGCCGCGAGAGCGTCTCGAAGGAGTACTCCGTGGTCTCGAAGATGTCGGCGTCGGCCCAGAAGGTGACCGAGGTGCCCGTCTCGTTCGTGGCCTCGTGCTTGACGAGCGGGGCCGTCGGAACGCCCATCTTGTAGTCCTGCGTGTGGCGGTGGCCGTCGGTCTTGACCTCGACCGCGACCTTGCTCGACAGGGCGTTCACGACCGAGACGCCGACGCCGTGCAGACCACCGGAGACCGCGTAGCCGCCGCCGCCGAACTTGCCGCCCGCGTGCAGCACGGTCAGCACGACCTCGAGGGCCGGCTTGCCCTCGGACGCCACGATGCCCACCGGGATACCGCGGCCGTTGTCGATGACACGGACACCGCCGTCGGCCAGGATCGTCACGTCGATGGTGTCCGCGTGGCCCGCCAGCGCCTCGTCGACCGAGTTGTCGACGACCTCGTACACGAGGTGGTGCAGACCGCGCTCGCCGGTCGAGCCGATGTACATACCGGGTCGCTTACGGACCGCGTCCAGACCCTCGAGGACGGTAATGGCGCTGGCGTCGTACGAGGTGGTGACCTCGCTGGTCGAGGCGGCTGCCCCGCCGCTCGCGCCGGCGTCGGTGGACGGGATGTTCTCGTTGGGGTTGCCGGAATCGGCCACGAAGCGCCCTTTCTGGCACAGCACCAGCCAGGCTCGTCGGCAGGTTGCCGGAGCGGCTGCGGCATGTTGCGTTGGTAAGCCTTGATCAGCGTTGCTCAGCTTCTCCCGGGCGGTCCCCACGTTCGGGGCGGGATTGGCTTCCAGTCTACCGGTAGCACTGACACTGATGGGGGTTTGCCGGTACCTGAGTCCGCATGTGCCGCCCTCAACCGGTCTCTTCCGGGTCCCGATATACGGAAGGGGGCTCCAAGAGGCTCACGGAGGCACTCAGCGCTTCCGGGTGTCAACCCTTGGCTACTTGGGAGTCAGGTCCGAATTCGCACCCGCACGCGGGCACACAGAACAAAGGCCGGGCGGTCCCCGCAGGACCCTCCCGGCCTCGGAAAGCGTGACGCACGTCACCCGTAGGTATCGCCGGGACCGGTGCTCCCAGGGGCCCTGAGGGGGCCGTAGCGGCGTGCGGGGCCGTTGGGACCGAGCACCTTGATCTGCCGCACCGTCCCGTGGCCCAGATCCTCGTTGAGGCGTGCGACGAGCGTCGGCGCGAGCAGCCGCAGGTTCGTCGCCCAGGCCGTGGAGTCGCAGCGCACGATCAGCGCCCGCTCTTCCTCGTCGTACTTCTCCGGCACGCAGTGCTTGGCCACGTCCTCGCCGACGATCTGCGGCCACCGGCCCATCACACCGCCCACCGCCGCCGGCGCCTCCCACCCGCGCTCGTTGAGCAGCCGGTTGATCGCCGCGCCCAGCGCCATGGGGTCGCGGCCGTCCGCGCGCGCGCCGGAGCGCAGGCCGCCGCCGCGCCGCGCCTGCTTCTTCTGCTGAGCCGCGTCCCCACGCGCGCGTGCCTGCTCGCGGGCCGCCCTGAGCGCCACCCGCGCGAGGTCGACGCCGGACGGCTCGGGGACCCGCTTCGCAGGCTCGTCCGCGGTCACAGGCGCTCCACCGTCCCCTCGGCCACGGCGTACCTGGCTCCCGCGAGCACATGCGGTACGTCGTCGTCGACCGCCGCCGTCACCAGCACCTGCTCGCCGGGTGCCACCAGCTCGGCCAGCCGCTCCCGCCGACGGGCGTCCAGCTCCGCGAAGACGTCGTCCAGGACCAGCACCGGCTCGTTGCCCTCGGCCCTCAGCAGGTCGTACGAGGCCAGCCGCAGCGCCAGCGCGTACGACCAGGACTCGCCGTGGGAGGCGTACCCCTTGGCGGGCAGCTGACCGAGTTTGAGAACCACGTCGTCCCGATGCGGGCCCACCAGGGTCACGCCCCGCTCGATCTCCTGCTTGCGAACGTCCGCGAGCGCGGCCATCAACTGCCCGTAGAGGTCCTCACGCGTGTGTGCCTCACCGGGCGCGGACGGCTTGTACTCCAGGGCCACAGGACCGCCGCCGGGCGCCAGCTGCTCGTACGCCTTGTCGGCGAGCGGCTGGATCGCGGCGACCAGGTCGAGGCGCTGGGCGAGCAGCTCGGCGCCCACGCGCGCGAGGTGCTGGTCCCACACGTCGAGGGTCGACAGGTCCATGGAGCGGCCGCCGTGCCGTCGGGCGAGCGCAGCCGACTTGAGGAGCGTGTTGCGCTGCTTGAGCACCCGCTCGTAGTCCGAGCGCACGCCCGCCATCCGCGGGGAGCGCGCGGTGATCAGCTCGTCGAGGAAACGGCGCCGCTCACCGGGATCGCCCTTGATCAGCGCGAGATCCTCGGGCGCGAACAGCACAGTCCGTACGATGCCCAGCACATCACGGGGTCTGACCTGCGAGGACCTGTTGATGCGGGCACGGTTGGCCTTGCCGGGGTTCAGCTCCAGCTCGACCAGCTGCTGCCGCTCGCCCTGTCTGATCTGCGCCCGGATGATCGCGCGGTCGGCGCCCATGCGGACCAGGGGCGCGTCCGAGGCGACCCGGTGGCTGCCGAGGGTGGCGAGGTAGCCGACGGCCTCGACGAGGTTCGTCTTGCCCTGCCCGTTGGGGCCCACGAACGAGGTGACGCCCGAGTCGAGCGGAACCTCGACCCGGGCGTACGAGCGGAAGTCGGCCAGCGACAGATGCGTGACGTGCATGGTCGTTCGCCGACCTCCCCCAGGGTTGTGGATCGCGGGGCGACCCTGTGGATTACTTCTTCTCGACCGCGTGGCCGCCGAACTGGTTGCGCAGCGCCGCGATCATCTTCATCTGCGGCGAGTCCTCCTGACGGGACGCGAACCGCGCGAACAGCGACGCCGTGATGGCGGGCAGCGGCACGGCGTTGTCGATCGCGGCCTCGACCGTCCAGCGGCCCTCGCCGGAGTCCTGCGCGAAGCCGCGCAGCTTGTCGAGGTGCTCGTCCTCGTCGAGGGCGTTGACGGCCAGGTCGAGCAGCCAGGACCGGATGACCGTGCCCTCCTGCCAGGAGCGGAAGACCTCGCGCACGTCCGTGACGGAGTCGACCTTCTCCAGCAGCTCCCAGCCCTCGGCGTAGGCCTGCATCATGGCGTACTCGATGCCGTTGTGGACCATCTTCGCGAAGTGGCCGGCGCCGACCTTGCCGGCGTGCACCGCGCCGAAGTCGCCCTCGGGCTTGAGCGCGTCGAAGACGGGCTGCACCTTGGCCACGTGCTCCGCGTCGCCGCCGTACATCAGCGCGTAGCCGTTCTCCAGGCCCCAGACGCCGCCGGAGACGCCGCAGTCCACGAAGCCGATGCCCTTGGCGGCCAGTTCCCCGGCGTGCTTCTCGTCGTCCGTCCAGCGGGAGTTGCCGCCGTCCACGACGACGTCGCCCGGCTCCAGCAGCTCGGCGAGCTCGTCGACGGTCGACTGGGTGGCGGCACCGGCCGGGACCATCACCCAGACCACGCGCGGGCCCTTGAGCTTGCCCACAAGCTCTTCGAGGCTGTGGACATCGGCGAGGTCCGGGTTGCGGTCGTATCCGACGACGGTGTGGCCCGCGCGGCGGATCCGCTCGCGCATGTTGCCGCCCATCTTGCCGAGGCCGACGAGACCGAGCTCCATCAGTTGTTCCTTAGGTCGCTGTGTGGCGTGTGGGGCACCTTCGTACCCATGTCCGAGCCTAAACCCGGACGGTCACGCACACCTGTGGGCATACGCGCTCAGACGTACGACCCCACCTGGGGGTTCACCGGTGGCTTCTCCCCAGGGACCGCCCCGGTCGTCCACGGCCTGTGGACGACCGGTCGGATCACGGCACCGGCGTCAGCCGCTGAGACGCACCGGCATGATCAGGTACTTGTAGGCCTCGTCCGCCTCCGCGTCCAGCGCCGGCTTGCCGCTGAGCAGCGCGGGCTTCGTGGACGTCGTGAAGGACAGCTGGGCGACCGGGGAGTCGATGGCGCTCAGGCCGTCCAGCAGGAAGGTCGGGTTGAAGGCGATCGAGATGTCGTCGCCCTCGAGCTGGGCGTCGACCCGCTCCACAGCCTGTGCGTCGTCACTGGAGCCGGCCTCCAGGATGAGCACGCCCTGCTCGAAGCTGAGCCGCACCGGGGTGTTGCGCTCGGCGACCAGGGCCACGCGCTTGACGGCCTCCACGAAGGGGGCGGTCTCGATCACGGCGACGGAGTTGAACTCGGTCGGGAACAGCGTGCGGTACTTCGGGAGGTCGCCCTCCAGGAGGCGGGTCGTCGTACGCCGTCCCGCGCCCTCGAAACCGATCAGGCCCTCGCCCGAGCCGGATCCGGACAGCGCCAGGATGACGCTGTCGCCGCTCGTGAGCGCCTTGGCGGTGTCCAGGAGCGTCTTGGCGGGCACCAGGGCGACCGCGGAGGCCTCCGGGTTCTCCGGCTTCCACAGGAACTCGCGGACCGCGAAGCGGTAGCGGTCGGTGGAGGCCAGCGTGACCGTGTCGCCCTCGATCTCGATGCGCACACCGGTGAGGACCGGCAGCGTGTCGTCACGGCCGGCGGCGATGGCGACCTGGGCGGCCGCGGAGGCGAAGACCTCGCCGGGGACCGTGCCCGTCGCGTTCGGCATCTGCGGCAGGGACGGGTACTCCTCCACAGGCAGTGTGTGGAGGGTGAAGCGCGAGGAACCGCAGACCACCGTCGCCCGTACACCGTCTGTGGAGATCTCCACCGGGCGGTTGGGCAGGGCGCGGCAGATGTCCGCGAGCAGGCGGCCGGAGACGAGGACCGTGCCCTCCTCCTCGACCTCGGTGTCCACGGAGACCCGCGCGGAGACCTCGTAGTCGAAGCTGGACAGGCTCAGCTGGCCGTCCTCCGCCTTCAGCAGCAGGCCGGCGAGGACAGGCGCCGGCGGACGGGCCGGGAGGCTGCGTGCCGCCCAGGCCACGGCCTCCGCGAGTACGTCGCGTTCCACCCGGATCTTCACTCTTGCCGCCTCCTGCTGTTGCCGGCGCTTCTCGCCCTGCCTGGCCTTCGTCGTCTGTCTCGGTGTGGTCGGCCCCGACGGGGGGCAGGACCAACGGGTCCAGTCTGACGCACCGCACTGACAGTCGGTGCCCCTCGGGGTCAAGTCGTGACGAGGGGCAGCCGGGCACCGAGGAGCGAGTTGTGCACAGGACCCCCTTCTAAACGGATTTCTCGCTCTCTCTAGTTGGGAGTAGTAGTAGGGGCTGTGGAAACGGTGGATAACCGTGTTTTCGCAGCTCAGAGGCGGAATTTTATCCACCGGGCCTGTGGGCGGAGGCGGTGGACAACCGGGGCCTTCTGTGGAGAACAGAAAGTTCTGCACACGCCGTGCACAGGCTGAGGCGAGTTCTCCCCAGCGGCGTCCCCAGGTTTACCCACCTTTCCCACAGGCCAACCCGGCACCTTCGTGTGACGCCTTTCACTCGACTCGGTGAGGAGGCGCGTCGGGTTGCCGAACAGTGGACAGACATGTGGAGAAGCCGGTGATCGCTGGGGACAACGGGCCTCAGCCTGTGGGTTGCCGGTGGACAACTTCGTGCACAGCCTGTGGATCATTTTTTTGTCCACAGCCTGTGGAGATCCTTCGTCCACGAATCCACAGCCAGGTGACCTGGTCCGATGGTCCCGCACCGGGAGCGCCTGTGGACACAGTCTGGACAACTTCCCAGTCCCCAGGGTGTGGACGGGAAAAAGTCACCGAATCTGTGGAGAGTGGCCGTAACCCGGCCGGTAATCGAACAACGGGTGAGCGGTGGACGACCGTTGGCGGGCGAGGTTCGGCCCGGGTTCGGTGCCGGTTCGCTGCCGTTCGGCGCGCGATCGGCCTCGGATCGGCCTCGGATCGGCCTGGATCGGCCTGGATCGGCCTGGATCGGCCTGGATCGGCCTGGATCGGCCTGGATCAGCCCGGGACCAAGCCCTGGATCGGCCTGGAATCGGCCCGGCACAGCCCAGGATCAAGCCCGGGTCCGGCCGCTGTCGGGCCCGCGCGCCCGGCCCGTCCCGCGTCCGGCCCGTCCCGCGTCCGGCCCGTCCCCGTCCCGCGTCCGGCCCGTCCCCGGCCCGTCCCCGGCCCGTCCCGCGTCCGGCCCGCGTCCGGGCCCGTCCCGCGCCCGCCCCGCGCCCGGGCCCGTGGGTGGCCCCGGAACGACGGAGGGCGCCCCCGGATTTCCCTCCGGGGGCGCCCTCAGCGACGTCTGGGACGCGTTTCGCGGTGCCGTCAGCCGTTCTTGATGCGGTTGGTCAGCTCGGTCACCTGGTTGTAGATGGAGCGCCGCTCGGCCATCAGATTGCGGATCTTGCGGTCCGCGTGCATGACCGTCGTGTGGTCACGGCCGCCGAACAGCGCGCCGATCTTCGGCAGCGAAAGGTCCGTCAGCTCGCGGCACAGGTACATGGCGATCTGCCGGGCCGTCACCAGCGCGCGCCCGCGCGAGGTGCCGCACAGGTCCTCGACCGTCAGCCCGAAGTAGTCGGCGGTGGCGCCCATGATGGCCGTCGAGGTGATCTCGGGGGCGGAGTCCTCGCCACCGGGGATCAGGTCCTTCAGGACGATCTCCGTCAGGCCCAGGTCCACCGGCTGCCGGTTGAGCGACGCGAACGCCGTCACCCGGATCAGCGCGCCCTCCAGCTCGCGGATGTTGCGCGAGATCCGGGACGCGATGAACTCCAGCACCTCCGGCGGCGCGTTCAGCTGCTCCTGGACCGCCTTCTTGCGGAGGATCGCGATCCGCGTCTCCAGCTCGGGCGGCTGGACATCGGTGATCAGGCCCCACTCGAAACGGTTCCGCAGCCGGTCCTCCAGCGTCACCAGCTGTTTCGGCGGCCGGTCGCTGGACAGCACGATCTGCTTGTTCGCGTTGTGGAGCGTGTTGAAGGTGTGGAAGAACTCCTCCTGCGTCGACTCCTTGTCCGCGAGGAACTGGATGTCGTCGACGAGCAGGATGTCCATCTCGCGGTACCGCTTGCGGAAGCTGTCGCCCTTGCCGTCGCGGATGGAGTTGATGAACTCGTTGGTGAACTCCTCGGAGCTCACGTACCGCACACGTGTGCCCGGGTAGAGGCTCCGCGCGTAGTGCCCGATGGCGTGCAGCAGGTGTGTCTTGCCGAGGCCCGACTCCCCGTAGATGAACAGGGGGTTGTAGGCCTTCGCGGGTGCCTCGGCGACGGCGACGGCGGCCGCGTGCGCGAACCGGTTGGAGGCGCCGATGACGAACGTGTCGAAGAGGTACTTCGGGTTCAGACGCGCGGTCGGCTCACCGGGGCCGGGCGTCGGCGAGGACTGCTTGGCCGGCTGCCCGGGCGCGCCGGCGCCGGGCTGGCCGGGACCGGCCGGGCCGCCGCGGTGCGGATGACCGGGACCGGCCGACGGGTCGGACAGCTCACGCCGGCCGGTGTCGCGCTGGTCGTAGTCGGAGCGCGACTGCTCGTACTCCGAGCGCTTCTGTCCGTACGGCGAGGGATCGTACGGCGGCCGCTCCATCGACTGGGGACGGTAGTCCTGCGACGGCGGACCGTAGGAGTCCTGCTGCGGCGGGGCGCCGTACGGGGCCTGGGACGCGGGCCCGCCGTACGTGTCCTGCGACGAGGGCGACGCGTAGGGGTCACGCTCCGGGAAGCCGAGCCGCTGCTGCTGCCAGCTGTGCTCGTCCTGCTGGGGCCGCGGCCAGGCGCCGGGCTCCGGGCGCTGGTATTCCGACGGGTACGCGGGCCGCGCGGTGGGCAACTGGTCCGGGCGCGAGTTGGGGAGCTGGTCGCCCGGCGTCGGGGGCAGCTGCTCGGCGCGGTGCCGGCCGTAGCCCTCGTACTGGCTTTCGTACGGCTTGTCGTAGCCGGAGTCGTACCGGCCGTCCCCCTGACCTTCGTACCGGCTGTCCTGCCCGTCGTAGGGGCCGGCCGGGAGCTCGGTCTCCTCGTAGCGCGACTGTTGCTGCGTGGGGGGTCCCGGCGGGGCCGGGGGCTCGCCGGCCGAGTCGTCGACGGTGATCGCGATACGGATCGGCCGCCCGCACTCGCGGCTCAGCGTCTCGCTGACGATCGGGGCGAGGCGGCCTTCGAGGACGCCCTTCGCGAACTCGTTCGGTACGGCGAGCAGGGCGGTGTCGGCGACCAGCGCGAGCGGCTGGCAGCGCCGGATCCAGTGCTCGTCCTTCACCTCGACGCCCTGGCCGCGGCCCTCCCCGAGGAGCTGCTCCAGTACTCGTGGCCACACTGCGGCAAGATCGGCAGGCACGTCAGCCACAGGGCACGCTCTCTCGTGGGTCCCACGAACGTGTGGTTGTGGGACGGTCGGGATTCATATCGGGTGGGGGCAGGGACAAAGGAACGAATCGGAGTTCAGCCACGGTAGTCAGGCCGACGGGTGCGGTTCAAGTTGTTGTCCCCAGCCTGTGGATAGTGTCTCCCGTGACCGCCGGTTTGACCGAATGGCGCAGCCGCGCGTACCGTAACCAGGTCGAGTTGTCGATGGCTGCTGCCGCCTGCCTCCGATGGGCACAGATCACGTCAGGTGATCGGGAAGCGGTGCACTCGGGCGTTTAACCGCGAGCTACCTCGTGGGCGCACGGTGACAGCCAGGACGGCACCCCGCCACCACCGATTGATTTCTGGAGCCCCCGAGTGAGCAAGCGCACCTTCCAGCCGAACAACCGTCGTCGCGCCAAGACCCACGGCTTCCGCCTGCGGATGCGCACCCGTGCCGGTCGCGCGATTCTCGCGAACCGCCGCAGCAAGGGTCGCACCAACCTGTCCGCCTGAGCCTGATCAGGTCATGACGTCGTGCTGCCTACCGAGCATCGGCTGAGGCGGCGCGAGGACTTCGCGGCCGCCGTACGACGAGGTCGTCGGGCCGGCCGCCCGACCCTCGTGGTCCATCTTCGAAGCGGTGCCACGGACCCGCACGCGCCTGGGGAGAGCGCTCCCCCGACGCGTGCGGGTTTCGTCGTGAGCAAGGCCGTGGGCGGCGCGGTCGTACGCAACAAGGTGAAGCGCAGACTGCGTCATCTGATGCGCGACCGAGTCACCCTGTTCCCCCCCGGTAGCCTGGTAGTCGTACGGGCGTTGCCCGGGGCGGGCGACGCCGACCACGCACAGCTGGCCCAAGACCTGGATGCCGCCCTTCAACGGCTACTGGGAGGGGGCGCGCGATGAAGTACCCGCTGCTGGCTCTGATCAAGCTCTACCAGTGGACGATCAGTCCGCTGCTCGGGCCGGTGTGCAAGTACTACCCGTCGTGCTCCCACTACGGCTTCACGGCCATCGACCGGCACGGCGCGATCAAGGGAACGGCACTTACCGCCTGGCGGATCCTGCGGTGCAATCCGTGGTCGCTCGGTGGCGTGGACCATGTTCCGCCGCGCAAGCGCCCGCGGTGGCACGAAATGTTGCGTGACGCCTGGCGTGCACGCAGGGGCGGGACCTCCGCCGCCGAAACGGCCACCGAAGAGAATCTTCCTTCTCCTTCGAGCCCGGCCGCAGAGACACCGTCCCATGCCCAAGGAGCATGATTAGTGGACACGATTGCCAGCCTCTTCAGCTTCATCACGACACCTGTCTCCTGGGTCATCGTCCAGTTCCACAAGGTGTACGGGGCCATCTTCGGCCCTGACACCGGGTGGGCCTGGGGCCTGTCGATCGTGTCCCTGGTGATTCTGATCCGTATCTGCCTGATCCCGCTCTTCGTGAAGCAGATCAAGGCGACGCGGGCCATGCAGACGCTCCAGCCTGAGATGAAGAAGATCCAGGAGCGCTACAAGAACGACAAGCAGCGTCAGTCCGAAGAGATGATGAAGCTGTACAAGGAGACGGGCACCAACCCGCTCTCCTCGTGCCTTCCCATCCTGGCGCAGTCTCCATTCTTCTTCGCCCTGTACCACGTGCTCAACGGCATCGCCAACGGCGACACCATTGGCGTGATCAACGACAGCCTTCTGGAGAGCGCGCAGAAGGCGCACATCTTCGGTGCCCCGTTGGCCGCGAAGTTCACGGACAGCGCCTCGGACCTGGTGTCGTTCGACGCCTCGCTGACCAACGTCCGCATCGTGACCGCGATCATGATCATCATGATGTCGGCGTCGCAGTTCTTCACGCAGCGCCAGCTGATGACGAAGAACGTCGACACCTCGGTGAAGACCCCGTTCATGCAGCAGCAGAAGATGCTGATGTACGTCTTCCCCGTCATGTTCGCCGTCTTCGGCATCAACTTCCCCGTCGGTGTCCTCGTCTACTGGCTGACCACCAACGTGTGGACCATGGGCCAGCAGATGTACGTGATCCGCAACAACCCGACCCCGGGTTCCAAGGCTCAGGCCGCGTACCTGGAGCGCCTGTACAAGCACGTCACGCACCACGGCAAGACCCGCAGCCGCGGCGAGCGGGCCATCGTCAAGGCCATCGTGGCCAAGGGCCGCGAGCGCAACGACGCCGAGCGCAAGTTCATCAACGGTCTGACCAAGGTGGGCTTCGCCGCACAGGCCGACGGCACCGTGATCAAGAGCGAGGCCCAGGCCGCGGCCCAGGCCGAGGACGGCACGCCGACGAGCGCGGCCGCCGCCAAGCGGCAGCAGCCCAAGCGGCAGTCGAAGTCGCAGCGCCAGTCCACGGCCCCGGCGAAGGGTGCCGAGGAGACCATCTCGCTGAGCAAGTCCGACGAGCCGGAGGACGCCAAGCCCTCCGGAGGCGCCGGTACGGCCAAGCAGGCCGCTCCCAAGTCTGGTAGCGGAGGTCGCAGCAAGGCCCAGTCCGGGCAGCGCAAGGGCGGCCCGCAGCGCCCCAAGTCCCCGTCCAAGAAGTAAGAAGGAGCCCATCCCGTGACGGAAGGCACCACCTCCGCCGCCGCCGAGGGTGCAGACACCCTGACCCGCCTGGAGCAAGAGGGCGAGATCGCGGCGGACTACCTCGAGGGTCTGCTGGACATCGCCGATCTCGACGGCGACATCGACATGGACGTCGAGGCCGACCGCGCCTCTGTGTCGATCATCAGCGACGCGGGCACCCGTGACCTGTCGAAGCTGGTCGGCCGGGACGGCGAGGTGTTGGAGGCGCTCCAGGAACTCACGCGCCTGGCCGTGCACCGGGAGACCGGCGACCGCAGTCGGCTGATGCTGGATATCGCGGGCTACCGTGCCCAGAAGCGTGCCGAGCTCTCCGAGCTGGGTGCCAAGGCCGCGGCCGACGCGAAGAACAGCGGTGAGCCGGTCAAGCTGAAGCCGATGACGCCCTTCGAGCGCAAGGTCGTCCACGACGCGGTCAAGGTCGCCGGCCTGCGCAGCGAGTCCGAGGGCGAGGAGCCGCAGCGCTTCGTAGTCGTCCTGCCCAACTGATTCGGTACGTACGTGTCCCCGGCCCCGTCTGTTGTGCAGACGGGGCCGAACTTTGTCAGCCCGGTAGTTCTGGTGGTCGGCGCTCGCAGCGCTGATGCGGTACGGAAGGACGGTCCCCGTGACGGAGGCAGCGGAGCTCCCCCCTGCGCCTGAGGTGGCACGAGAGGTATTCGGCGATCGCTTCGGTGATGCGGTCCGATACGCCGAGCTCCTGGCCGAGGCAGGCGTGCAGCGTGGGCTCATCGGCCCACGCGAGGTACCCCGCCTCTGGGAGAGGCATATGTTGAACTGCGCGGTGCTCTCCGAGGTCGTGCCCGAGGGCGTGACCGTCTGCGACGTCGGTTCGGGCGCCGGACTGCCCGGCATTCCCCTGGCGCTCGTGCGGGAGGATCTGAAGATCACCCTGCTGGAGCCGCTCCTGCGACGGACCAACTTCCTCACCGAAGTCGTCGAGCTCCTCGGCCTGGACCATGTGACGGTCGCGCGTGGACGTGCCGAGGAGGTCATGGGCACGATGCCGCCGGTGCATGTGGTGACCGCCCGTGCGGTGGCGCCTCTGGACCGCCTGGCCACCTGGGGCATCCCGCTGCTGCGTCCTTACGGCGAGATGCTCGCCCTCAAGGGCGACACCGCCGAGGAGGAGCTGAAGAGCGCGTCCACCGCGCTGAGCAAGCTCGGAGCCGTGGGCACCTCGATCCTGCATGTGGGTGAGGGCGTGGTGGACCCGCTGTCCACGGTGGTGCGGGTCGAGGTCGGGGAGAGCCCGGGCGGTGTGAGGTTCGCCGCCAAGCGGGCCAAGGCGGCCCGTACCAGCCGAACGCGTCGGCGCCGCTGAGACGTACTCCACACAAGCTGCCAAACCTACGCATCACGGAGTGTCGCGAGGGATCCGGCCGCCGGGGCTGTGCATCGTGTTTCACGTGAAACGTCGCTCCCTGCTCCACGGCATCATCAGCCGCGGTCGCGCCGCAGCCGAACCGCGCGACCGTAAGCCTCTCGGTTCACTCGATGAGGGACGGGAGTTGTCCACAGAGGTGGATTTCTCCACAGAACAACAGGCCTCACTGGTTCATGACCCCGAAGGCATGGGAGGCTCTGTTCATTGCGAGCCTGAAGTCGAGGAGAGTGAATCCTTGCGGTCCGACGCCAACATCGCGGGACCGATGACCGATCCGGTCCCCGGTCCCCGTACCGAGTCGTTTGGGGAGGATGTTTCACGTGAAACACCGCCTCCCATGGACGACACCCCGATCGGTCGTGCTGCCCAACTCGCGGTGGAGGCTCTGGGCCGCGCCGGCGAGGGCCTGCCACGTCCTGAGCAGACCCGTGTGATCGTCGTCGCCAACCAGAAGGGCGGGGTGGGCAAGACGACGACGACCGTCAACCTTGCTGCGTCCCTGGCCCTGCACGGTGGCCGGGTCCTGGTGGTCGACCTCGACCCCCAGGGCAACGCGTCCACCGCCCTGGGAATCGACCACCACGCCGAGGTTCCGTCCATCTATGACGTGTTGGTCGACAGTCGCCCGCTCGCGGAAGTCGTTCAGCCCGTTCCCGATGTAGAAGGCCTCTTCTGCGCTCCCGCCACGATCGATCTCGCCGGCGCGGAGATCGAGTTGGTGTCCCTGGTGGCACGTGAGAGCCGCCTCCAGCGAGCGATCCAGGCTTACGAGCAGCCGCTGGACTACATTCTCATCGACTGCCCGCCGTCACTCGGCCTGCTGACGGTCAACGCGATGGTGGCCGGTGCCGAGGTCCTCATCCCGATCCAGTGCGAGTACTACGCGCTGGAAGGTCTGGGGCAGTTGCTGCGCAACGTCGACCTGGTGCGGGGACACCTCAATCCCGCCCTGCATGTGTCGACCATTCTGCTCACCATGTACGACGGCCGGACGCGCCTCGCGTCGCAGGTCGCGGAGGAGGTGCGCACCCACTTCGTGGAGGAGGTGCTGCGGACGAGCATTCCTCGCTCGGTCCGTATCTCCGAGGCGCCGAGCTATGGACAGACGGTGCTGACCTACGATCCAGGATCGAGCGGTGCTCTCTCCTACCTTGAGGCAGCACGAGAGCTGGCGCTGAGGGGTGTCGGGGTCAGCTACGACGCGACACACGCCCATATCGGCGCCCAGAACAACGCGAACATGGTGGAGGGCATTCAGTGAGTGAGCGACGGAGGGGGCTGGGCCGCGGTCTTGGTGCACTGATCCCTGCTGCCCCGACGGAGAAGACACCGGCGCAGGCCGCGGTGGGAGGCGGAGGATCCATGTCCCCCGCAGCCGTACCGGTTCTGACGACCGACCGCGGGGTGGCCGCGGCGAAGGTGGCCGCGCTGCTGCCTGTTTCACGTGAAACAGAGGAGCTGTCGGCGAACGGCTCCGTGGAGATGCCCGCGCCGCCCATCGGTGTGCACTTCGCCGAGATTCCCCTCGACCACATCGCGCCGAACCCGCGTCAGCCCCGTGAGGTCTTCGACGAGGACGCGCTGCACGAGCTCATCACCTCCATCAAGGAGGTCGGCCTGCTCCAGCCGGTCGTCGTACGCCAGCTGGGCCCCGCGCGCTACGAGCTCATCATGGGTGAGCGGCGTTTCCGGGCCTGCCGCGAGGCCGGCCTGGAGGCGATCCCGGCGATCGTGCGGGCCACGGACGACGAGAAGCTTCTCCTGGACGCCCTTCTGGAGAACCTCCACCGGGCCCAGCTGAACCCGCTGGAAGAGGCGGCCGCCTACGACCAGTTGCTGAAGGACTTCAACTGCACGCACGACCAGCTGGCGGACCGCATCGGTCGATCCCGCCCGCAGGTCTCCAACACGCTGCGTCTGCTGAAGCTCTCGCCGGCGGTTCAGCGCAGGGTCGCGGCCGGAGTGCTCTCCGCCGGTCACGCCCGGGCACTGCTCTCGGTCGATGACTCGGAGGAGCAGGACCGGCTGGCCCACCGCATCGTGGCTGAGGGACTTTCGGTACGGGCCGTCGAGGAGATCGTGACCCTCATGGGCTCGCGTCCGCAGTCGGCTCAGCGTGCCAAGGGGCCGAGGGCCGGCGGTCGGGTCTCCCCGGCGCTGACCGACCTCGCGACCCGGCTCTCGGACCGCTTCGAAACCCGGGTGAAGGTCGACCTGGGGCAGAAGAAGGGCAAGATCACCGTCGAGTTCGCCTCCATGGAGGACCTGGAGCGCATCCTCGACTCGCTCGCGCCCGGCGAAGGTCCCGTCCTCCAGAAGGGCCTCGTGGACGGCGACGCCGAGGAGTCGGAAGACTGAGCCGCGGCTTGGTCGAGCGGGTGTCGGCCGTGGGACCTGTGAGCGAGCCGTGTCCGGTGTGTCCCGGAACACGGCTCGCTCTTTGCTTTCAGGCGGTATCGATGGAATCGCATCGTGGATACGATGCGATGGGGTTGTGGCGCATCCACCTGGCAGTACCTCGGAGCGGGAGGCGGGGGCCATGCGAACGATGAGCCGGACCGGACTGGTGAGCGCCGGGCTGGGACTGGGCGCGGTCGGCGGCTTCGTCGGCAGCCTGCTCAGGGAACGGAGCGCTCTGACAGCCGCTCGCGATGCTGCGAGCGAAGGAAGCGAGGAACAGCCTTCATGGGGCGTCGGCTCGTACCGCTCACGCTGGACAACCTTCAAGACCTTCCCAAGCGCTGTCGGGCGTGTGTCTTCTGGGAGCTGGACCCCGTCAGCAGCGCGGCCGCGGTAAGGGCGGGTACACCCGCTCTGGAGAAGGAGTCCTGGATCTCCGCTGTCCTGCTGGACTGGGGGTCGTGCGGCCGGGTCGTCTATGTGGACGACGTTCCCGTGGGGTTCGTGCTCTACGCGCCGCCCGCCTACGTTCCCCGCTCGACTGCGTTCCCCACGAGCCCTGTGTCGCCGGACGCCGTGCAGTTGATGACCGCGTTCATCATGCCGGGCTACCAGGGGCAGGGGCTTGGCCGCGTGATGGTCCAGACGGTCGCCAAGGATCTGCTGCGGCGGGGCTTCAAAGCGATCGAGGCGTTCGGCGACGCACGCTGGAAGGAGCCGGCCTGTGTGCTCCCGGCCGACCATCTGCTGGCGGTGGGCTTCAAGACGGTGCGTCCTCATCCCGCTCATCCTCGGATGAGGCTGGAGCTGCGGACCACGCTCTCCTGGAAGGAAGACGTAGAGATGGCGCTCGACCGGTTGCTGGGGGCGGTTCAGAAGGAGCCGGCGCTGCGCCCGCTCTGAAGAGCCCGGTAACGCAATGGGCCAGCCCCTGAGGGGCTGGCCCATTCGTGTTTCACGTGAAACATCAGCCGTCGGCGGGACGGCTCAGCGTGTCACTCGGAGATGAAGGTCTCCAGGTCGCGGACGAGCGCGGCCTTCGGCTTGGCACCGACGATGGTCTTGGCGACCTCGCCACCCTGGTACACATTCAGCGTCGGGATCGACATGACGCCGTACTTGGCGGCCGTACCCGGGTTCTCGTCGATGTTGAGCTTGACGACCTCGATCTTGTCGCCGTGCTCGGCGGCGATGGCCTCGAGCGAGGGGGCGATCTGGCGGCACGGGCCACACCACGCGGCCCAGAAGTCCACCAGGACGGGCTTGTCGCTCTTGAGGACGACCTCTTCGAAGTCGGCGTCGGTCACATTCTTCAGGGTGCCGGCCACAGGGGGCTCCTTAATTCTCGGTGCGGTGCGGTGGGGCGGGAGAGGGTCAGACAGCGGTCTTCTCGGGCTCGGCCTGCTCCTCGTCCGCGAGGGCGGCGAGGTAGCGCTCGGCGTCGAGAGCGGAGGAGCAGCCGGTGCCGGCCGCGGTGATCGCCTGACGGTAGGTGTGGTCGACCACGTCGCCGGCGGCGAAGACACCGGTCAGGTTCGTCCGGGTGGAGGGCGCGGCGACCTTCAGGTAGCCCTCCTCGTCCAGGTCGAGCTGACCCTTGAAGAGCTCGGTGCGCGGGTCGTGGCCGATCGCGATGAAGAGGCCGGTCACCGGGAGGTCCGAGAGCTCGCCCGTCTTGAGGTTGCGCAGCTTCAGCCCGGCCAGCTTCGGGTCACCCTGGATCTCGGCGACCTCGCTGTCCCAGACGAACTTGATCTTCGGGTCGGCGAAGGCGCGCTCCTGCATCGCCTTGGAGGCGCGCAGGGTGTCCCGGCGGTGGACGATCGTCACGGACTTGGCGAAGCGGGAGAGGAAGGTGGCTTCCTCCATCGCGGTGTCGCCGCCGCCGATCACGGCGATGTCCTGGTCCTTGAAGAAGAAGCCGTCACAGGTGGCGCACCAGGAGACACCGCGGCCGGAGAGGGCGTCCTCGTTCGGCAGGCCGAGCTTGCGGTGCTGGGAGCCGGTGGTCACGATGACGGCCTTGGCCCGGTGGATCGTGCCCGCGGTGTCCGTGACGGTCTTGATCTCACCCGTGAGGTCGACGGAGACGATGTCGTCGGGGATCAGCTCGGCACCGAAGCGCTCGGCCTGGGCACGCATGTTGTCCATGAGCTCGGGGCCCATGATGCCGTCCTGGAAGCCGGGGAAGTTCTCCACCTCGGTGGTGTTCATCAGAGCGCCGCCCGCGGTGACGGCGCCTTCGAACACGAGCGGCTTCAGCGACGCGCGCGCGGTGTACAGCGCCGCGGTGTAGCCGGCGGGCCCGGAGCCGATGATGATCACGTTACGGACGTCGCTCACGGATTGTTTCCTCGTCTCTGGACTGCATCGGTTGAGCGGTGGGAGCCACTTGAACTCTCACCCCACCCAACGGATCCTAAGGGGCGTGCATTCCCGGTGTGTCCGGGCACACGGAGGGACCACACCGTAGGGGATGACAGGGGGGACACGGCGCAGCAGCGAGACGGGACATCGGTCGTCAGCGACGCGTGTAGGAGTTCGTCAGCAGAACCTTCGCCGGACTCGACGCCGGATGATCCACACAGGTCTTGTCCATGATGTAGGCGTCGATCCGCGTGCTGTCGGAAGCGTCCGGCAGCACGACGAGCAGGGCGTCCGTCCCCTGGTACGTGCCTTCTTCGATGGCGAGCGCCGCATCGCTGCGGCCGATGCCCTGCTGTACACACGGAGGCACCACGGGCTGCCGGAGGATCTTCGGTGACTCATCACCGGGTGATGCGGCGTCGGATGTTCCTTGGATGCCCAGGCTGTGCGAGCCACGGGAGTCCGCGGCCTTGGCGAGGAGATCGGTGACCTGCCCCTCCAGCCCGCTCGCGGAGAAGGTGTCCGGCCCGGTCGACTGATGAGTCGAAGTGCCCGGCCCCCCGCCGTCCGTGAGCGACGACACCAGAACGGAACCGAGTCCCAGCGCCGCGACGGTGAGGACCGCTCCCAGGACAGCGATCTTGCGGCGGCCGCCCCGCTTGCGGTCCTTGCGGCCCGGGCCGGTGGTGGTGGCGCGGGCGCGTCCGGCCGGTCGGTCCGTCGCTGTTTCACGTGAAACATGGAGCGCGTCGGCGTCGGTCGTGACCACACCGATCGCCGACGAGGCGCCTGCGTTCTCCGGCGCCGTGGCGTTCAGCAGCGCCTCGGCGGCGAGTGCGGCATCGATGCGGTGGGTGACGTCGTCCGGCATCCGCGGCGGGCCGGGGAGGGTGCCCAGAAGGCCACGGATCTCCTCGAGCGACGTATGGACGTCCGCGCAGAGCTCGCAGGCGTCCAGATGCCGACGTACGTCGGCGCTCCGGGAGGGAGCCAGCAGGCCCTCGGTGAGGTCGGAGATCTCCGCGACGTCCGGGTGCCCGGTCGTGTCCGTCGTCGAGGTCACGCTCGCCCACCTCCGCCCTTCACAGCAGCTGAATCGCCTGTCCCGGCATTGCCCGGCCCCTCGTCCCGAGGTTCCGCTGCCGGTGGGACGGATGTCCCCTGCGCCCGGTTCCGTCCTGTGCCGTTTTCTCTGTCGCCGCCGGTGCCGTCCGGCCGCAGATGAGTGAGGAGCGGCAGGAGTCTGGCTCTGCCCCGGGCGCAGCGGCTCTTCACCGTTCCGGTCGGCACGTCGAGCACACGGGCGGCCTCGGCGACCGGGTAGCCCTGCATGTCCACGAGGACGAGGGCGGCTCGCTGGTCGGGAGGGAGGGTGCCGAGCGCTTCGAGGAGCTGGCGGTGCAGGTCGTTGCGTTCGGCGGGCGCGGACGCCGACTCGTGCGGCTCGAGCAGCTGCTCCAGTCGCTCGGTGTCGTCGACCGGTGAGGTCTTGCGGGAAGCCGCTTTGCGGGCGCGGTCCAGACAGGCGTTCACCGTGATGCGGTGCAGCCAGGTCGTGACGGCGGACTGGCCGCGGAAGGTGTGGGCAGCCCGGTAGGCGGACACGAGGGCGTCCTGGACGGCGTCAGCGGCCTCCTCGCGGTCTCCCAGCGTGCGCAGGGCCACCGCCCAGAGTCGGTCGCGGTGACGCCGTACGAGCTCACCGAAGGCGTCGGGGTCGCCCTCTACGTGGCGGGTGAGGAGGTCCTGGTCGCTCGCTCCGTCATATCCGGCGCCTTCCGCCATCGGACCTCCTCCCCCCTTCGGTGAGACGTCAGCCCGTGAACTTCACGTCGGTGATGGCCTGCTTGTAACCGGACTCGCTGTATTGGTCGCCCGACGCGAGCGGCGCGGCGGTGATCCATACGAGAACGTACCGCGTCTTCACCGGTGTCTTGGCGGAGATCTTCAGTTCCTGTCCGGACGTCTTGGCGTCGGCGATCTTCGTCATGGACGTGAGGGGTGCCGACGACGAGAGCGAATCGGCCGCGTACAGGCTCGCGGCGGTGTAGTTGCCGCCGTAGCGAAGCCCTATCGAGGCTGCCGAGACGCTCTGTTCGGAGCCGAGGTCGTAGACGATGCCCACGCCCTTCTTGAACGGTGCGAGTACGGGCCCGTCGTCGAAGGAGTACGACCGCCAGTACGTGGAGCTGTCGTTGTCGTAGGTCAGCTTCGCGTCGTCGGGGTGCTGGGCCTTGCCGTCCGGGTAGTACTCGGCGGCATCGTGGATCTTGAGCGTCGTGACCGGCTTGGGTGCGGTGCTGTTCTTGTCGCCCTCGTCCGTCGTCTGGGTCTGGTTCGGGTCGTCGGACTGGCCCTGGTCCATCAGAGCGTCCGCCAGCTGCCAGCTGCCCAGGCCGAGGGCGGCGATGAGGAGGGCGGAGACCGCCCACTTCAGCGCCTTGCCGGTGCGGCTCTGGAGCGGGGGCAGCGGCGTCGGCACCTGCTGGGTGACACCCGGGTGCGGCGCGGGACGGCCGTAGGTGCCCTGCTGGTACGTCGTGCGTTGGTACTCGGGCGGCGCGGTGAACGCGGGCTCGGGCGGGCGGATGCGGGGCATCTCCCCGATCGCCTTCACCAGCTCCTCCGGCGTCGTGCAGGCAGCCTCGTGCCGGGAGGCGGTCGCGCCGTCGTTGACGAGGGCGCGCATCGACAGCTCCGACAGGCCCCGGTGGACGCCGGCGCGCACCTGGTCGGGGGCGATCAGACCGATGTCCTTGGGCAGCCCCGAGAGGCCGTAGGCGTCGTTCTCGTACGGCCAGCGCTGGGTGAGCGCCGCGTACAGCAGGGCGCCGATCGCCTCGGTGTCGGTGCGCTGAGGGGTGTCGGTGGTGACACCGCGCAGCGCGGCGTTCACCGCGAGGCCGCGGATGCGCCACTGGCCCGAGGAGGTGCGCAGCACGGCATTGGGGTTCAGACGCAGATGCGCCAGGCCTTCGCGGTGGGCGGCGGCCATGGCGGAGGCGATCTGACTCACCATCTGGTAAGCGTCGTGCGGCTCCAGCGGGCCGGCCGCGAGCAATGCGGTCAGCTCGGTGGCGTCGGGCAGCCACTCATGGACCACGTAGACGAGGTCGTTCTCCTCGACGGCGTCCAGTACTTGGACGAAGCGGGGATCTCCGAGCAGGGCGGAGGAGCGGGCCGCTGCCAGCACCGAACGGGCCCGGGTGTGATCCGCGGGCAGGATGTGGACGCCCACGGCACGACGGAGTTTCTCGTCGACCGCACGCCAACTGCTGAAACCGTCCAGACGGGTGACGCACTCTTCGAGGCGATAGCGCCTGGCGAGCTTGTGACCGCTGTGCAGTTCTGGCGGTGAGGCCTTTCCGGGACGCTCCGCCCCGCCGCTCCCCTGTGCCTCGTCGCTGTCCGTGTCCTGCTCCCGGTTCTTGACCACCCCGTCGGCCGTGGACTGGTCCGCTTGTGCGGTCAGCGGCTTGTCACCGCTGTTGTCTGCCACGTCGACGGCAGCTGTGCTCCGTTCCGCCACCGTCGTTCCTGCCTCCCCATTCAGTGCGCGCCGTGCGACCTCGTGCGCGCCGTACGACGCCGAACCCAATTGTGCCCACAGTCCGCCGCTATGCACGACACGCGGCGGCGAACGATGGTTGTGCGCCTACCCCCTGACTCAGCGACCCAGGCGTCCGCGGACCATGCCGACGAGCGAATTGAGCTCCTCGATGCGCATGCGGCGGGCGGCGACGAAGAAGATGCCGAACAACAGGACCCCGCCGGCCAGCAGTGCGGCGAAGGAACCCAGGACGCCCTGGCCCAGGCTGTGGCCGATGGCGTAGCAGGCCGCGCCGCTGATCAGGGCCGCCGGAACGGAGGCGATGCACAGTCGGGCGTAGGTCCGCAGGACATGGGAACCGTCGAGGTCGCCGCCGAGCCGCTTGCGCAGCCTGTTCCAGGCGACGCCGACGCCGATCGCGTATGCCAGGCCGTAGGAGGCCGCCATGCCGACCACGGCCCAGCGGGCGGGGAGGACGAAGTAACAGATCGCCGAGGCGCTCGCGTTGACCGCGGCCACGATGACGGTGTTGTAGAAGGGGGTCCGGGTGTCCTCGTAGGCGTAGAAGGCGCGCAGGACGACGTACTGCACGGAGTAGGGGATCAGGCCGAGGCCGAAGGCCATCAGCATGAAGCCCATGTTCGTGGCCTCGCTGGTGCCGGAGGAGCCGAAGATCAGCGTGCACATCGGGATGCCGAGTGCGAGGAAGCCGAAGGCGATCGGGACGATCGCGACGGCCGTCGTGCGCAGGCCCTGGGAGATGTCGTCGCGGACCGCGCCGGCGTCGCCCTCGGCCGCCGAGCGGGAGATGCGGGGCAGCAGCGCGGCCATCAGGGAGACGGTGATGATGGCCTGCGGCAGTCCCCAGATCAGCTGGGCGTTGGCGTAGGCGGAGAAGCCGGTGCCGTCGACCGGCGAGTCCTTGCCCGCCGACGTGGACAGCTGGGTGACGACGAGCGCGCCTGCCTGGTTGGCCAGGACGAACAGAACGGTCCACTTGGCGAGGGTCGCCGCCTTGCCGAGGCCGTGGCCCTTCCAGTCGAAGCGCAGCCGCAGCCGGAAACCGGTCTCGCGCAGGTACGGGATCATGGCGAGGGCCTGCACGACGAGGCCGAGCAGGACCCCGATGCCGAGGAGTCGCTCGCCCTCCGGCGGGATGGTCGTGACCTTCATGCCGGAGTCGGCGGCGGTGCCGTAGACCCAGATGAACATGCCCAGCGTCACGATGATGACGATGTTGTTGAGGACCGGCGTCCACATCATCGCGCCGAACTTGCCGCGCGCGTTGAGGATCTGCCCCATCACCACATGGACGCCCATGAAGAAGATCGAGGGCAGGAAGTAGCGGACGAAGGTGATGCCGACCTCGTTGGCCGCCGGGTCGCTGGCGACCGAGTCGGACAGGAGGCGGATCAGGACGGGCGCCGCGGCGACCGAGGCGACCGTGAGCAGGCCGAGCGCCACCATGACCAGCGTGAGCAAACGGTTGGCGAACGCCTCGCCGCCGTCCTCGTCCTCCTTCATGGCCCGCACGAGCTGCGGCACGAAGACCGAGTTGAGGCCGCCGCCGACGGTCAGGATGTAGATCATCGTGGGCAGCTGATAGGCGACCTGGAAAGTGTCGCCGAGCAGACCGACGCCCAGCGCCGAGACGATCAGCGCGGAGCGGACGAAGCCGGTGAGGCGGGACACCATCGTGCCCGCCGCCATGACGGCGCTGGACTTCAGCAGGCCACCGGCGCGTCCGCCCTTCTTGGCGGCAGGGGCGGCCGCGGCGGGGGGCGCGGCCGGCGTGGCGGTGAGGTTCATGGTCTGGTCCGTCGCGGACGACGCCGCCACCGGAGCCTGGTACGCCGGTACCGCTCCCTGCCCGCCCGGAGCGCTCGCCGGGCCGGGCACCGACGGGGACTCCGCGGAGTGGGCGCCGCCCTGCTGCTGGTCCCGGAAGAGGTGGGCGAAGGCGTCGGGCTGGTGCTGCTCCTCGCTGGAATGCGTCACCAGGTCGTCCACGCCCACGAACTGCGTCGTACGGGGGTCGTCGCCGTACGGCAGGTACTGGGTGGGGCCCTCCGGCTCGGGCGCCGGGGTCTGGGCCCACACATGCGGGTCGGGTGCGTACGGGGACTGCGGGGGCCGGCCGTACAGCGGCTGCTGCGGCTGGTGCATGCCCGGCGGCGGCGGGGGGTGCGCGGCACGGTCGTAGAGCGCCTCGGCGACCGGGTCCTGCGCGGTGAGGTCCTGGGCCCGGTAGGGGTCCTGGTCGTAGGCGTCCTGGAGGTACATGTCCGCCGGGTGCTGCGGCGGCACCTGGCCATGCTCGGGCGGCGGGCCCTCGGGGTGGCCCGAGCCGCCCGCGGCCTGGCCGCGGTCACCGTCGTACGGCGCGTTCATGGTTACCCCACCTCATCGTCCCGGGCCCACCGGCCACGACATCCTCAACGGTCCACTCTCTCACCCGTGCCGGACGGGTCGGTGCTTTCCACTGCGGTGTCCGGTGTCTCGTCACTCGGCTGCTCCGGGTCGGCTGCCCCTGCTCGGCCGCCGGACTCTTTTTCGGGACGGTTCTCGCGGTCCCCGGCGTTCTCCGGGCCGTCGGCGGGCTCGCCCGCCTCGTCGGCACGGTCCTCGCCGTCTTCTTCGGTCTCGTCGGTCTCTTGTGCTTCCCGGGCCGCGGCACGCTTGCGCTGGGTGTACATGCGGAAGCCGGCCAGCACGAGCAGCAGGACGCCGCCGCCGATGACCAGCATCACCGTGGCTGTGATCTCGGTGACCCGCACGTCGAAGGCGACCTCTTCGCCGTACTTCTGGCCGTCCTCGGTGTACAGCTGGGCGACCACCGTCGTCTGGCCGTTGACCTTGGCGGACGTGGTGAACTTCACCGTCGTGGTGTGCCCGCCGGAGACCGTCACCCTCTGCTCGGCGTAGGCCTCGTCGGAGATCTCGAGACGGGTCGGGTTCTTCGAGGTGAGCCGCAGGACCAGGTGGTCGACGCCCTGCACCAGGTTGTTCTGCACGGTCACCGGGATCGTGGCGCTTCGCCCGGAGAGCTTGGTCTCCGACTTGTCGATCAGCTTGACCTGGCCGGTGAGGGTGTCGAGGTAGGCCTGCACACCCTGGCGGAACGAGCCGGCGGCGGTGCTCCGGCCCCGCCAGGACGTGGACATTTCACGGTTCATGGCCCGCCCGAAGGGGGTCACCACCCGGGCCTCGTTGGCGAGGATCACCTTGAAGTTGTCGAGTTTGTCCTGCGTGTACGCGATCTGCTCGAAAGCCGACCGGGGCAGCTCCTGCTTGCGCAGCGAGGAGGGGTACGCCGAGCTCGACGGCACCTTCGTGGTGGCGCCCGGGTCGGGCTTGGCCTTGGCGGCCGCCGCGAGCTGCTGGGACTGCGACCAGGTACCGCCCTGGAGCGTGGTGACGGCTTCCGCCAGTGACCGGGCCTGGCTCGCGGTCGGCATGCGCTGCGGGGCGACGACGACGCTGCGCTGCTTGCCCGTCTGTAGGTTCAGGGCCAGGCTCTGCGCGAGGAACTCCTGCACGGTGAGCGTGGCCGTGGAGGCCTTCGTCAGATCGCCCTTGAACGCCGTCGACAGCCGCTCGTCCGCGACCACCGCCGTGGTGCCGCCGCCGATGGGCCGGGCCGCGGAGGGGGTGTAGGTGAGATCGCCGTTCTCCGTCAGGCTGTCGCTGCGCGCGATCACCTTGTCGGCGCCTGCCGAGGTGGCGACCTTGACGATCGACGGGTCGACGGCGCCGTCCACCGGCCAGGCGAAGTCGGTGTTCGGGGTCACATGGAGCACGGTCTCCACGGTGGTGGCGGCGACGTCGGTGGCCGCCTTGAGCTGGCTCAGCGAGCCGGCGACTCCGGTGCCGTTGTGGGCGAGCGAGGCCAGGTCGGGATCGGCGAAGGGCAGCGCCACGACCTCCTTGCCGAGCACCGCGTCCTGGAGGTCGTCGAGCCACTGTTTGGCGACCGCCTGGTGGGTGCCGGCCGTGGTGGTGTCCCCGTCGCCCCGGACCCGGTAGCTGCCGGTCATGGCGTCGACGGACGCCAGCAGGTCCGGGTCGATCACCCAGGTGACGTCGAGCTCCTTGCCCAGGCTCAGGAGCTGCTCCAGGCGGCCGCCGGGCGAGAGCTCCTTGGCCAGGTCGTCATTGAGGAAGACCGGCGTCTGCTGCGCGTTCGATCCGGTCTCCGCCGACATGTGGACGGTGGAGACCAGCGGCCACAGCACCGTCGTCCTGGTCGGAGTGTCCGCCTCCTCGGGCTGCCACGGCAGGAAGGTCCGCTGGACGCCCAGCACCTGCTCCCACGGCTGCGCGGACGTCTCGCCCTCGAGGGAGACCCCGAGCGGGTAGACGCCGTCTTCGTCCAGGTCGAGCTTGTCGACCGGGACGGAGATGCTGAAGTGCTCGGCCACGCCCGGTGTGAGCTTGGCGAACTCGGTTACGTACTTGCCGCCCACCTCGGAGCCGTCGTTGCCGGAGAGGGCGTCCGCGCTCTTGGCCGCACTGTCGATCGCCGAGCGGGTGGTGAGCGCGGAACCCACTCGCAGACCCACGTGGGCGTCGGTGACCGACTGCTTGCCGTTGTTGGTGACCGTGCCGGAGACCGTCAGGGTGTCCCCGTCTCTGGGAGCGGCGGGGCTGAGCGAGTCGACGGTGACAGCCACCGTGCCGGCGTCGGAGGCCTCCTTGGCGGAGGTCTGGCCGACGGCCTGCGCGGGGGCGGCGGGCAGCTGGAGCAGACCGGCCAGCAGGGGCGCCCCGGCGAGCAGTGCGCCGGTGCGCCGCAGCCACCGGCGGGCAGGTGAGGGAGTCATCCCCGGAAAGTCTGCCGCCTCGGCCACGCGTTCGCCGTCCCTCGTCGTCGTCAGTGGTCGTCGGAATGTGCGTCCACGCATGGTAACGATGCGCGCTGAGGGGAAGTGCCGCGGACTGCTCCACAAGATCGTGGAAGCCGGTCGGATCGTCCTCCATCTATGCATATGAGAGAGAGTGTCCGTGTAGACGTTAAGAGCCTTCCTTGCACCTGTATCGGGAGTGATGTCCGCGTACCCCAAATCGGGGCGCCCCCGGTCGGCCGGGCCACGTACCCTCTTCTGTTGTGCCGAACGCCAACGAAGACAACCTCAGTGTCCTGAGCCAGGTGCAGCACCGTGCGGTCAGTGAACTGCTGCGGGTCGCCCCTGTCGCCGACGACCTCGCCCGCCGCTTCCAGGAGGCCGGGTTCTCTCTCGCCCTGGTCGGCGGCTCGGTCCGGGACGCGCTGCTCGGCCGGCTCGGCAATGACCTGGACTTCACGACGGACGCCCGTCCCGAGGACGTACTGAAGATCGTCCGGCCATGGGCGGACGCGGTGTGGGAGGTCGGGATCGCGTTCGGCACCGTCGGGGTCCAGAAGGACGCCCGTGTCGGAGACGTCGATCGATGCTTCCAGATCGAGGTCACCACCTACCGGTCGGAGGCCTACGACCGCACCTCGCGCAAGCCCGAGGTGTCGTACGGCGACTCCATCGAGCAGGACCTCGTCCGTCGGGACTTCACCGTGAACGCCATGGCCGTGGCGCTTCCCGAGAAGGAGTTCATCGACCCGCACGGTGGCCTGGAGGACCTCGCGGCGCGCGTGCTGCGCACCCCGGGTACGCCGGAGGAGTCCTTCTCGGACGACCCGCTGCGCATGATGCGCGCCGCCCGCTTCGCCGCCCAGCTCGACTTCGAGGTCGACCCCGAGGTCGTCACGGCGATGAAGGAGATGGCCGGCCGCATCGAGATCGTCTCGGCCGAGCGGGTACGGGACGAGCTGAACAAGCTGATCCTGTCCGCGAACCCGCGCAAGGGGCTGTCGCTGCTGGTCGACACCGGCATCGCCGACCATGTGCTGCCCGAGCTGCCCGCCCTGCGGCTGGAGAGCGACGAACACCACCGGCACAAGGACGTCTACGAACACACCCTGATCGTCCTCGAGCAGGCGATCGCCCTGGAAGAGAACGGCCCCGACCTCACTCTGCGGCTGGCCGCGCTGCTGCATGACATCGGCAAACCGCGCACCCGTCGCTTCGAGAACGACGGCCGCGTCTCGTTCCACCACCATGAGGTGGTCGGAATGAAGATGACGAAGAAGCGCATGACGGCTCTGAAGTACTCCAACGAACTGGTGAAGGACGTCTCCCGACTGGTCGAACTCCACCTGCGCTTCCACGGGTACGGCACCGGTGAGTGGACGGACTCCGCGGTGCGTCGCTATGTGCGGGACGCGGGACCGCTCCTCGACCGCCTGCACAAGCTGACCCGCTCGGACTGCACGACGCGGAACAAGCGCAGGGCGGCCGCGCTCTCACGGGCGTACGACGGGCTGGAGGAGCGCATCTCCCAGCTGAAGGAGCGGGAGGAACTGGACGCGATCCGCCCCGACCTCGACGGCAACCAGATCATGGAGATCCTGGGCGTCGGCCCGGGACCTGCCATCGGCAAGGCGTACAAGCACCTGCTGGAACTGCGCCTGGAGAACGGGCCGATGGAGTACGACGCGGCGGTGGCGGCGCTCAAGGAGTGGTGGGCCGAGCAGGGCTGACTCCGTGAAACGGGGTCATGTTTCACGTGAAACATGACCCCGGCGACGCGGGCAGGCGCACATGCGAAGGGGCGGTGTTTCACGTGAAACACCGCCCCTCTCAGCAACTGCCTTACTTCGTGTAGTCCTTCAGGCAGAGCAGGAAGTTACTGCCGTCACCGGTCTCGGTGTACGAGTACTGGAAGTCCTTGGCCTTCTCCTCGCACTTGCTGTCGGCCGAGAGCGCGGTGTACGTGCCCTCGACCTTCGCCAGCACGATGTACTGCGCCTGCGAGGAGTCGCACTTGACGACCTCGAGGTCGGGGTTGTCGTCGCTGCTGCTGCCTCGGTGCATGCAGTCGCCGACCGCCGCCGTGTTGGCGTCGTCCTGGCTGGATATGTAGGCGCCGATGCCGACGCCGATGACAGCGAGAACGATGACGACGTTCTTGATCAGCTTGAAGCTGACCTTGCGGCGGGGCTGCTCCGGCGGGACCGCACCGTAGGGAGCGGCGCCCGGCTGCGGGTAGCCGGGCTGCGGCGGGTACGGCGCCTGGCCCTGAGGCTGGCCCTGGGGCTGGCCGTAGGGCTGCTGGCCCTGCTGCGCGAACGGGTTCTGGCCGTGGGGCGGCGGAGTCGACACTTGGAGGTCCCCCTAGAAAACTTTTAGACGTGTGGCGCGAAATCACTCGCGAAGTAAGACTCACGTAAGTTACCGGCCCCCACTGACAACCCTGTAGCCGGAATCGGAGTCTGTGTCATTGATGTGACACTTGCCGACGTTCAAAGCGGGCCATAGTGGCAGCAATTGCTGCGTAGATAACGGCAACCGTGACCACCAATGCGGCGGAACGTCCGTCAGGCGGCAGCATCAGGGCGGCGACGGCGGCGGCGCCGACGAAGGCGACGTTGAACAGGACGTCGTAGAGAGAGAAGATCCGGCCGCGGAAGCCGTCCTGTACGGACGACTGGACGATGGTGTCGGTGGCGATCTTCGCGCCCTGGGTGACCAGCCCCAGCACGAAGGCCGCGATGAACGTGGTGACTTGGGTGAACGGCAGCATGAGGGCGAGCACCAGGACCGCGGCCGCCGCGGAGCAGACGACGATCCAGCGGGCCGGACCCAGTCGTCCCGCAGCCGACGGGGTGACCACCGCGGCGACGAAGAAGCCCACGCCGGAGACTCCTACCGCCAGCCCCAGCAGGGCCAGCCCGTCGTCCGGGTCGGACGACCAGGCGTACCGGCACAGCATCAGCACCATGACGGTCAGGGCGCCGTAGGAGAACCGCATCAGCGAGATCGAGCCGAGCGCCCAGGCGGCCTCCCTGCGCTTCGGCTCGGCCAGGTGACGCAGGCCCGCCGAAAGGCCGCGAGCGGTGCCTCTGAGCGCACTCGTCAGCCGGGGCTGGACCAGATCACGGTCGGGTCCGAGCAGATCCGCGGCCATGGCCAGGGAGGCGAGCGCGGCGGACAGGTACAGGGCGCAGCCCAGCAGCACCACCGCGGCGTCGGAGTCCGCCACCACCAGCCGGACGACGAAGGCGAGACCGCCGCCCGCGACCGCGGCCAGCGTTCCGGCGGTCGGGGAGAGGGAGTTGGCCATCACCAGGCGCTCGCCGTCGACGACGCGTGGCAGAGCCGCCGAAAGGCCGGCGAGGACGAAGCGGTTGACCGCGGTGACGCACAGCGCGGAGACGTAGAAGAGCCAGTCGGGGACATGGCTGATCATCAGGACGGCCGTCACGGAGGCCAGCAGGGCGCGCAGCAGGTTGCCGTAGAGGAAGACCTGTCGGCGGCGCCAGCGGTCCAGCAGGACACCGGCGAAGGGGCCGACGAGGGAGTACGGCAGCAGCAGGACCGCCATGGCGGAGGCGATCGCGCCGGCGGAGGTCTGTTTCTCCGGGGAGAAGACGACATAGGTGGCGAGCGCGACCTGGTAGACACCGTCCGCGCACTGGGAGAGCAGCCGTACCGCAAGCAGCCGCCGGAAGTTCCCGAAGCGCAGCAGGACGCGCAGATCACGGACGACGGCCATGGGGCACAGCCTCACATACGGGGAGGGTCCCCGGGTCATGCGACCCGGGGACCCTTCTCAGCCCTGGCAGGAGCGAATTTTCCGTGCGTGTCGGGTTAGCGCTCGACCTCACCGCGGATGAACTTCTCGACGTTGGCGTAGGCCTCGTCGTCGAAGTACTGGACCGGCGGGGACTTCATGAAGTACGAGGACGCCGACAGGATCGGGCCGCCGATGCCGCGGTCCTTGGCGATCTTCGCGGCGCGCAGGGCGTCGATGATGACACCCGCGGAGTTCGGGGAGTCCCAGACCTCGAGCTTGTACTCCAGGTTCAGCGGGACGTCACCGAACGCACGGCCCTCGAGGCGGACGTACGCCCACTTGCGGTCGTCCAGCCAGGCCACGTAGTCCGAGGGACCGATGTGGACGTTCTTCTCGCCCAGGTCGCGGTCGGGGATCTGCGAGGTGACGGCCTGCGTCTTCGAGATCTTCTTGGACTCGAGGCGGTCGCGCTCCAGCATGTTCTTGAAGTCCATGTTGCCGCCGACGTTGAGCTGCATGGTGCGCTCGAGCCGGACACCGCGGTCCTCGAACAGCTTCGCCATCACACGGTGGGTGATGGTGGCGCCGACCTGGGACTTGATGTCGTCGCCGACGATCGGGACGCCCGCCTCGGTGAACTTGTCCGCCCACTCCTTGGTACCGGCGATGAAGACCGGAAGGGCGTTGACGAACGCGACCTTGGCGTCGATGGCGGCCTGGGCGTAGAACTTCGCCGCGGCCTCGGAACCGACGGGCAGGTAGCAGACGAGGACGTCGACCTGGCGGTCCTTGAGGATCTGGACGATGTCGACCGGGGCCTCGGCGGACTCCTCGATGGTCTCGCGGTAGTACTTACCGAGACCGTCCAGGGTGTGGCCGCGCTGGACCGTGACGCCCTTGTTCGGGACGTCGCAGATCTTGATGGTGTTGTTCTCGCTGGCACCGATGGCGTCCGAGAGGTCGAGGCCGACCTTCTTCGCGTCGACGTCGAAGGCGGCGACGAACTCGACGTCACCGACGTGGTAGTCGCCGAACTGCACGTGCATCAGACCCGGGACCTTGGACGCCGGGTCGGCGTCCTTGTAGTACTCGACGCCCTGCACCAGCGAGGCGGCGCAGTTGCCTACGCCGACGATGGCTACGCGAACCGAACCCATTCCGGTTGCTCCCTGTGTGTACGAGTGAGGCCCTGAATGGGCGCTCACGTGGCGGTTTCGTCGGGCAGATCCGCCCCGGGGGTGTCCCCGGGGCGGGGCAGGCCGCCCGTCGATCCAGATGTGGTGTTCTGTTGAGCGGGCCCCCCGGAAGCGGGACCTGTCAGGTCCCGTCCGGCCCGCTCGCTCTCGATGAGCTCGTTCAGCCAGCGCACTTCGCGCTCCACGGACTCCATACCGTGGCGCTGGAGCTCAAGCGTGTAGTCGTCGAGGCGCTCCCGGGTGCGCGCCAGGGAGGCGCGCATCTTCTCGAGGCGCTCCTCCAGCCGGCTGCGACGGCCCTCGAGTACGCGCATGCGAACGTCGCGCGACGTCTGCCCGAAGAAGGCGAAACGAGCGGCGAAGTGTTCGTCCTCGTACGCGTCGGGACCCGTCTGCGAGAGCAGTTCCTCGAAGTGCTCCTTACCCTCCGCCGTCAACCGGTAGACGATCTTGGCGCGACGCCCTGCGAGTGGAGCGGCGAGGGCGTCTTCGTGGGTGTTTCCCGGTTCCTCGATCAACCAGCCGTTGGTGACCAGCGTCTTGAGGCAGGGGTAGAGCGTGCCGTAGCTGAACGCACGGAACACACCCAGTGACGTATTGAGCCGTTTGCGCAGCTCATAGCCGTGCATCGGAGACTCGCGGAGAAGGCCCAGGACGGCGAACTCGAGGATCCCGGCACGCCGGCTCATCGTCGCCTCCTCTCGGCCTTATGTCGCGCTGATGTATCGACTCGATACATCACGACGATAGAACGGCCTTCCGGATGCGACAAGAGGGGAGAAGGTGAACGGGATCACATCACCGATTGATTGAGGGCAAGTTGCCTGGTTTGGGGTGACCTTCGGGGCTAGGCAGGTTTTGACGGTGCGTAGTCTGTGCGCCATGCACACCACCGGGACCCATGAGACGCCGGGGGGCGTCGAGGTCCTCGGTGCAGTACGGGTGAATGCGCGACCGACCGCATCCGTACTTCGGGGGGACAGGAAACCAGCCGCCCTTTCCAGGCGCGCACGGATGCGCCTGCCCGAGGAGTAATCGTTCGATGAGCGAGCACCGTCGCAAACCGCCGCAGCCGCAGGGAGGCGGACGTGCCGCGGCCCGACGCGGCCAGTCCGGTCCGTCCTCCGGCCGCCGCGCGGCACCGCGAGGCGCCACCGGATCTCCTGCCGACTACGGGTTGGGTCACGGGGCCGGAGGCGAGGAGCAGTCGCAAGGCAGCCGCGCCGACGCCCGGCGCGCGCCCCAGAGAGACTCGGGTGGGCGGCGCAGAGCGGCCGAGCCCACAGGGGGCCGGCGCGGAGCCCCGACCGGCCCCGGACGGGGCAGAGGGCGACCGGCGCCCGACAGCAAGCGTCTGATCGATTACCCACGCGCCGGCAAGTACGGCTGGCAGCGCTGGATGCCGTCCTGGAAGCTCGTCGGGGGCCTGTTCGTCGGCTTCGTGGGCAGTCTGGTGGCCGTGGCGGGCATCGGGTACGCCATGGTGGGCATCCCTGACGTCGCCAAGACGGCGACGGCGCAGAACAACGTCTACTACTGGAAGGACGGCAGCCAGATGGTTGCCACCGGTGGTGAGACGAACCGTCAGAACATCGACCTCTCGCAGATCCCGGAGGAGATGCGCTGGGCGGTGATCTCGCAGGAGAACAAGACCTTCTACGACGACAGCGGCATCGACCCCAAGGGCATCGCCCGAGCCGTGTTCAACATGGCGAGGGGCGGCCAGACGCAGGGTGGATCGACGATCACCCAGCAGTACGTCAAGAACGCCATGCTGAACGACCAGTCGCAGACGATCTCCCGGAAGTTCAAGGAGATCTTCGTGTCCATCAAGGTGGGCGCCGAGGTCGACAAAGACCAGATCATGCAGGGCTATCTGAACTCCGCGTACTACGGGCGTAACGCCTACGGGATCCAGGCCGCCGCCCGCGCGTACTTCAACAAGGACGCGATCAAGCTCAACCCGGGCGAGTGCGCGTTCCTGGCCGCCATGCTGAAGGGCGCCACGTACTACGACCCCGCCGGCGCGACCTCCGTCGACTCGGTCGGTGCCACGCCCGCGGCCAACATCAAGCGGGCCACGCTCCAGATGCAGGACACCCTCGACAAGATGGTCGAGTACGGCCATCTGAAGGCCGCGGTGCGGGCCAAGTACACCACCCTCCCCAAGTGGCAGAACCCCCGCTCGAACACCGACCTGAAGGGCCAGATCGGCTACCTGGTCGACCTCGCCAACGGTTACCTGGTCACCAACAGCAAGAAGACCGGGATCACCCAGGACCTGCTCCAGCAGGGCGGCTACTCGATCTACACGACCTTCGACAAGAACAAGGTCAAGGAGCTCGAGGAGTCGGTCACGAAGGTCCAGAAGGCCAACATCAAGCCGAAGGAACGACCGGACACGGACACGCACGTCCAGTTCGGCGGGGCGTCCGTGGAACCGGACACCGGTGCCATCCGGGCCATCTACGGCGGTGAGGACGCCACCAAGCACTTCACCGACAACGCCGACCAGACCGGCGCCCAGGTCGGTTCGACGTTCAAGCCGTTCGTGCTGGCCGCCGCGATGACGTGGGGCGTGCGGGATCCGGATCTGGGGTCGTCGCAGGCGCAGGACGAACGCACCATCGTCTCGCCCAAGAGCCTGTTCAGCGGCAAGAACAAGCTCAAGATCGAGAACTACGACGGTTCGGTCTGGAAGAACGAGAAGGGCGAGGAGTGGCTTCAGACCAATGACGGCAACGTCTCCCTGGGGACTCCGCCCAAATACAAGATCGACCTCCGGGAGGCGATGCGCGAGTCGGTGAACTCCGCCTTCGTGCAGCTCGGCATGGACGTCGGTCTGGACAAGGTGAAGGAATCCGCCGTCAGCGCGGGCCTGAAGGAGTCCAGCCTGACCAACAGCGGCTTCCCGTCGTTCTCGATCGGCATCTCCGACCCGAGCGCGATCCGGATGGCGGGTGCGTACGGCACCTTCGCCGCCAGCGGCAAGCAGCGTGATCCCTACTCCGTGGAGAAGGTCACGAGCGAGAAGGGCCAGATCTTCACGCACGAGACCGAGACGAAGCAGGCGTTCACCGCGAAGGTCGCCGACAATGTCACGGACGTCCTGAAGACCGTGGTCGAGAAGGGCACCGGCACCAACGCCCAGCTGCCCGGCCGCGAGGTGGCCGGCAAGACCGGCACCACCGACGGCAACAAGTCGGCCTGGTTCGTGGGCTACACCCCGCAGCTGTCGACCGCGGTCACCATGTTCCGCTACGACGACGACGAGTCGAACAAGAACCGCACGTTCCTGGAGATGTTCGGAACAGGTGGCCAGGAGAAGATCCACGGCGCCTCGTTCCCGGCGCAGATCTGGCACGACTACATGGCCGAGGCGCTGAAGGGTACGAAGTCGAAGGACTTCCCGGAGCCCCAGCCGATCGGCGAGGTCGTGAACGCGGAACCGTCCCCGACTCCGACGCCTTCGGCCACCGAGACCGAGGAGGAGTCGCCGTCGCCCTCCGCGTCTCCCAGCGAGACGGAGGTAGAGCCGTCGCCCTCGGCGTCCGAGACGTGCTCCAACTTCTTCGACTGCCAGGACGACAGCGCTGGGACGACCGACGGGAACGACAACGGGGGAACAGGGGACACCACTCCGACGCCGACGGCCACGGAGTCGGACGGCAACAGCAGAGGCAACGGAAACGGTGGCTTCTTCGGAGGCCCGGGCGGCTAGCCGCACTGCCGTCCGTCTTGGGTGTTTCACGTGAAACATGCGCATGTTTCACGTGAAACGAGGGCCGCTCCACCGAACGAGGTGGGGCGGCCCTCGGCGTATTCCTAGGTCCGTACGGCAGGATGTCGCTCATGCCCAGTGCAGAATCGACGCCGACGCGCGCGCACGAGCCGGATCCGGTGAAGCCGACCAGCGATGACCCGGTGGCCACGGCCGGCAGTGAGCTGATCGGCGGTCCCCTCGGCCGCCGGGCCCTGCTCGGGACGTCCTGGTGGACTCCCGTGCGGATCGTCGCGCTCGTGGCGATCGGGATGTTCGCCCTAGGACTGATCCAGAAGGCGCCCTGCTACAACGGCGGCTGGTTCTTCGGCGCCACCACCCAGTACACGCACGCCTGCTACTCGGACATCCCGCACCTCTACCAGGGGCGCGGTTTCGCCGACGGACTCGTGCCGTACTTCGACAAGCTGCCCGGCGACATGGACTACCTCGAGTACCCGGTGCTGACCGGCGTGTTCATGGAGGTGGCCAACTGGCTGACGCCGGGCAGCGGCAGCATCCAGGACCAGGAACAGTGGTACTGGATGGTCAACGCCGGGATGCTGATGGCGTGTGCGGCCGTCATCGCCGTCTGTGTGGCCCGGACGCACGCCCGGCGCCCGTGGGACGGCCTGTTGGTCGCCCTGGCGCCCGCCTTCGCGTTGACCGCGACCATCAACTGGGATCTCCTGGCGGTCGCTCTGACGGCCGCGGCGATGCTCATGTGGTCGCGGGGCCGGTCCCTTGCCTTCGGCGTCCTGCTGGGGCTCGCCACGGCCGCCAAGCTCTATCCCGTCTTCCTGCTCGGTCCCCTGTTCGTGCTGTGCTGGCGTGCGGGGAAGTGGCGGGACTTCGGCAAGGCCCTGGGCGGTGCGGTCGTCGCGTGGCTGGTGGTGAACCTGCCCGTCATGCTCTTCGCCTTCGACGGGTGGTCGAAGTTCTACCGGTTCAGCCAGGAGCGGGGGGTCGACTTCGGCTCCTTCTGGCTGATCATGGCGCAGAACTCCAGCGATCCCCTCACCACCGACAGCGTCAACACCCTCGCCACGCTGCTCGTCGTGCTGTGCGCCGCGGGCATCGCCGTGCTGGCGCTGATCGCACCCCGTCGGCCCCGCTTCGCCCAGCTGGCCTTTCTGATCGTGGCCGCTTTCATCCTCACCAACAAGGTCTACTCGCCGCAGTACGTTCTGTGGCTGGTGCCGCTGGCGGTGCTCGCCCGGCCGAAGTGGCGGGACTTCCTGATCTGGCAGGCGTGCGAGGTCGCCTATTTCCTGGGCATCTGGATGTACCTCGCGTACACGATGAGCGGAGACGCCCACAAGGGTCTGCCGACCGACGGCTACCACTGGGCCATCGGTGTGCACCTGCTGGGAACGCTCTACCTGTGCGGCGTGGTCGTGCGCGACATCCTGATGCCGGAGCGGGACGTGGTGCGGCAGGCGGGCGACGACGACCCCTCGGGCGGAGTGCTCGACGGGGCGGAGGACGTCTTCGTGCTCGGCGCCGCGGCGCATCCGCCCCGGCACGCCTCCCACTTCGACGGGCCGCAGGTGGACTGGGGCAAGCAGGATGCCACCGACAGTTCGCTCTGAGCGAACAGGGCGCGGCCCAGGGCATCAGGGCCCGTCAGCGGGCCAACGGGAAAGGCCGTACACGCAGTCTGCGTGTACGGCCTTTCCCGTTGCTGCGTTCTTCGGCGCTCGCGCCTCAGCGGTCCACGATCCGGTCGAACTGTGTGGTGGTGTGCCGCAGATGGGCCACGAGTTCGTCGCCGACGTGCGGCTCCGGCGCGTCCGAGGGCACGAACAGGATGGACACCTGCATGTGCGGCGGCTCGGCGAACCAGCGCTGCTTGCCGCCCCAGACGAACGGGGAGAGGTTCCGGTTCACCGTGGCGAGGCCGGCCCGGGCGACGCCCTTGGCGCGCGGCATGACGCCGTGCAGGGCCTTGGGGGCCTCCAGACCCACCCCGTGCGACGTACCGCCCGCCACGACGACCAGGAAGCCGTCTGAGGCCGCCTTCTGCTGCCGGTAGCCGAAGCGGTCACCCTTGGCGACCCGCGTGACGTCCAGGACGGCACCGCGGTACTCGGTGGCCTCGTGGTCCCCCAGCCACAGCCGCGTGCCGATACGGGCGCGGAAGCGGGTCTGCGGGAACTGCTGCCGCAGCCGGGCGAGTTCGTCGGCCTTGAGGTGGCTGACGAACATCGTGTGCAGCGGCAGCCGGGCCGCGCGCAGCCGGTCCATCCAGCCGATGACCTCCTCGACGGCGTCGGAGCCGTCGGTGCGGTCCAGCGGGAGGTGGATGGCGAAACCCTCGAGCCTGACGTTCTCGATGGCGGCGTGCAGTTGCGGCAGGTCCTGCTCGCTGATGCCGTGCCGCTTCATCGACGACATCACCTCGATGACCACCCGAGCGCCCACGAGGCCGTACACGCCGTCGATCGACGACACCGAGCGCACGACCCGGTCGGGCAGCGGGACGGGCTCCTCACCGCGCCGGTAGGGCGTCAGCACCAGCAGGTCGCCGCCGAAGAAGTCCTTGATGCGCGCGGCCTCGTACGTCGTGCCGACGGCGAGGACGTCCGAGCCCAACCGGGTGGCCTCCTCGGCCAGCCGGTCGTGCCCGAAGCCGTAGCCGTTGCCCTTGCAGACCGGGACGAGTCCCGGGAACTGCTCCTGCACGTGCTTGTGATGCGCCCGCCAGCGCGCGGTGTCGACGTAGAGGGTGAGCGCCATGGCCGGACCTGGGACCTTTCTCGTGGCTGCGGTGTGGGGAAACGCGTCAGAGGTGTCAGAGGTGTCAGTGGTATGGAATCACTGAACGTGACGTCAGCGGCGCGACATGTAGATGTCGAGGGCCTTGTGGAGCAGCTTGTTCAGGGGGAAGTCCCACTCGCCGAGGTACTCCGCGGCCTGTCCGCCGGTGCCGACCTTGAACTGGATCAGGCCGAAGAGGTGGTCGGTCTCGTCCAGCGAGTCGGAGATGCCGCGCAGGTCGTAGACGGTCGCGCCGAGCGCGTAGGCGTCGCGCAGCATCCGCCACTGCATCGCGTTCGAGGGCCGGAACTCACGGCCGATGTTGTCGGACGCGCCGTAGGAGTACCAGACGTGGCCGCCGACGATCAGCATCGTCGCCGCCGAAAGGTTCACGCCGTTGTGGCGGGCGAAGTACAGCCGCATGCGGTTGGGGTCCTCGGTGTTGAGGGCCGACCACATGCGCTGGAAGTAGGAGAGCGGGCGCGGCCGGAAGTGGTCCCGCACGGCCGTGATCTCGTACAGCCGCTGCCACTCCTCGAGGTCGTGGTAACCGCCCTGGACCACCTCGACGCCGGCCTTCTCGGCCTTCTTGATGTTGCGGCGCCACAGCTGGTTGAAGTTCTTGTGGACCTCTTCAAGGGAACGGTTCGCCAGCGGCACCTGGTAGACGTAGCGCGGCTGGACGTCGCCGAAGCCGGCGCCACCGTCCTCGCCCTGCTGCCAGCCCATACGGCGCAGCTTGTCGGCCACCTCGAAGGCGCGCGGCTCGATGAAGTCGGCCTCGATGTCGCGCAGTCTCTTCACGTCCGGGCTCTGGATGCCCGCCTTGATGGAGATGGCCTCCCAGCGACGGATGATCACCGGCGGGCCCATCTTCACCGAGAAGGCGCCCTGCTGCTTGAGGTGCGCGAGCATCGGTTCCAGCCAGTCGGTCAGATTCGGCGCGTACCAGTTGATGACCGGGCCCTCGGGAAGGTAGGCCAGGTAGCGCTTGATCTTGGGCAACTGGCGGTAGAGGACGAGGCCCACGCCGACCAGTTCACCGGTGCGCTCGTCGAACCAGCCGAGGTTCTCCGAACGCCACTCGGCCTTGACATCGGCCCAGGCCGGAACCTGCATGTGGCTCGCCGACGGCAGGCTCTGGATGTATGCCAGATGCTGCTCGCGGCTGATCGTCCTCAGGGTCAGGCTCATTCGGGGCGCTCCTCGGGCTGGTGTGTCCCCATGGGTACAGGGGCTCCGGCTCTCGCGCCGAAGCCTACTGCGCCTTGCGAGCTGCCCGACTGGGCGTACGGAACCTGCGCCCCGGCCCGCGCGCGGCCGGGGCGTTCCGTCCGGATTCGTAGGTGTCCTACGTGGCTTCCGGCGTGGGCGGTGTCCGTGGTGCGGGCACCGGCGCCGGTCGGGTCACCAGATTCCGCCGAAGAGGCCGCCGTGGGCCATGCCGATGAAGAACCCGAAGCCCGAGGCACCGAGACCCAGGATCAGACCGAAGCGCTCACGGGTGGTCTCGGAGATCCACTGTCCGTACGCGCCGGTCAGGATTCCCACCAGGCCGGCCCAGGAGCTGAGCAGATGAAGGCTGTGGAAGAACGACGTGATGAAGGCCGTCAGACCGAGCACCAGCGTCACTGCCAGCAGGGTGTCCTGGATTGGATGGGTTTTGCCGTCGGTGGCGAAGAGAGAACCGGCGGTATTGGGTCGCAATGCCTGTGCCATGGGGCACCTCCTGCGGAAGGCGGCGCATCGTAGCGCCATACACACCCGACGTGTACAGACTGACGGTCATCCACGCCGGATTTCAACCGGAAGCGTGTGTGCAGGTAGTCTGTACCGTCTGCACCGGTGTCTGCCCAGGCATTGCCAGGGAGTCCGTCCAGCTGAGAGCGGGGAAGTCGCAAGCCGACCCCCGATTGTCAGTGGCGGCCGATACCGTTGCGTACGCATCACAACCCTCCTGCCACGGATCGACCGTGGCCGCTGAGTCCAAAGGAGGTGGGTTCCACATGCGTCACTACGAAGTGATGGTCATCCTCGACCCCGATCTCGAGGAGCGCGCTGTCTCCCCGCTGATCGAGAACTTCCTCTCCGTTGTCCGTGAGGGCAACGGAAAGGTGGAGAAGGTCGACACCTGGGGCCGTCGTCGTCTCTCGTACGAGATCAAGAAGAAGCCCGAGGGCATCTACTCGGTCATCGACCTTCAGGCAGAGCCTGCGGTCGTCAAGGAGCTCGACCGCCAGATGAACCTGAACGAGTCGGTCCTCCGGACCAAGGTCCTCCGTCCCGAGACCCACTGAGCTCTCCCGCTCAGCTGATCTCGGGATTCTGAGTAGCAGCACTAGCAGCCAGCAGCAAACCCGCCGAGAGGTTCCCCCATGGCAGGCGAGACCGTCATCACGGTCGTCGGCAATCTTGTCGACGACCCCGAGCTGCGCTTCACCCCCTCCGGTGCGGCGGTCGCGAAGTTCCGTGTCGCGTCCACTCCCCGCACCTTCGACCGCCAGACGAACGAGTGGAAGGACGGCGAAAGCCTGTTCCTGACCTGCTCGGTCTGGCGTCAGGCGGCGGAGAACGTCGCGGAGTCGCTCCAGCGAGGCATGCGCGTCATCGTGCAGGGCCGGCTGAAGCAGCGGTCCTACGAGGACCGTGAGGGCGTCAAGCGCACGGTCTACGAACTGGACGTCGAGGAAGTCGGCGCCAGCCTGCGCAGTGCCACGGCCAAGGTCACCAAGGCCTCTGGCCGCGGTGGCCAGGGCGGCCAGGGTGGTTACGGCGGCGGTGGCGGTGGCGGTGGCGGCCAGCAGGGCGGCGGCTGGGGTGGAAACTCCGGCGGCGCCCAGCAGGGCGGCGGCGCTCCCGCCGAGGACCCGTGGGCCACCGGCGCTCCCGCCGGTGGCAACCAGGGTGCCGGCGGCGGTGGCGGCGGCTGGGGTGGAAACTCCGGCGGCAGCAGCGGTGCCGGCGGCGGCTACTCGGACGAACCCCCCTTCTAGGCCGTTCGGGCCCGGGTCTCCGGGCACGTCCGGGTCGAGGGTGGGTCGTATCCCAACTTCTTGATCACACAGGAGAAACACCATGGCGAAGCCGCCTGTGCGCAAGCCTAAGAAGAAGGTCTGCGCATTCTGCAAGGACAAGGTCACGTACGTGGACTACAAGGACACGAACATGCTGCGGAAGTTCATTTCCGACCGCGGCAAGATCCGTGCCCGCCGCGTGACCGGCAACTGCACGCAGCACCAGCGTGACGTCGCCACGGCCGTCAAGAACAGCCGTGAGATGGCGCTGCTGCCGTACACCGCCCAGGCGCGATAAGGGAAGGGTGACCGACAAATGAAGATCATCCTCACCCACGAGGTCTCTGGCCTCGGTGCCGCTGGTGACGTCGTTGACGTCAAGGACGGCTACGCTCGCAACTACCTGATCCCGCGGAATTTTGCTATCCGCTGGACCAAGGGTGGCGAGAAGGACGTCGAGCAGATCCGTCGTGCTCGCAAGATCCACGAGATCCAGACCATCGAGCAGGCCAACTCCGTGAAGGCCCAGCTCGAGGGCGTGAAGGTCCGTCTGGCCGTGCGCTCCGGCGACGCCGGTCGTCTCTTCGGTTCCGTCACCCCGGCCGACATCGCTTCCGCGATCAAGGCTGCCGGTGGCCCCGAGGTCGACAAGCGCCGCATCGAGCTCGGCTCGGCGATCAAGACCCTGGGCGCCCACGAGACGTCCGTGCGTCTGCACCCCGAGGTTGCCGCCAAGGTCAACATCGAGGTCGTCGCGGCCTGATCGCTGCGCGTGGCTCGAAGAGCTGAGAAGGGGCCGCACCCCGCGGGGTGCGGCCCCTTCCGCTTGCTTGTTTCACGTGAAACGCCGGTCCTTCTACGACCGGCCGTTTCACACGACCGCCGGTTTCACGTGAAACAGTCAGCGGGTGGCGCCGGTGATGATCCAGCGGCCGGAGCGGGCTCGCAGCCAGAGTGTCAGCATCCGGACCGCCATCATCAGCGCCATCGCTGCCCACACTGCGGTGAGACCGCCGCCGAGAACCGGCACCAGCAGGGCCACCGGAGTGAAGACCGCCAGGGTGAGCACCATCGCCCAGGCGAGATAGCGGCCGTCTCCTGCACCCATCAGTACACCGTCGAGTACGAAGACGATGCCGCAGATGGGCTGGGAGAGCGCCACCACGAGAAGAGCGGGCAGCGCGGCCTCCTTCACCGCAGGGTCGCTGGTGAAGAGCGGCAGGAACAGCGGCCGGGCGATCACGACCAGCAGGCCGAGTGCGACACCCACGGCGATGCCCCACTGGACCATGCGGCGGCAGACGTCCCGGGCGCCCTGGGCGTCGTCGGCACCGAGATACCGTCCGATGATGGCCTGCCCGGCTATGGCGATGGCGTCGAGGGCGAAGGCCAGCAGGCTCCACAAGCCCAGAGCGATCTGGTGCGCTGCGATGTCGTCGTCCCCGAGGCGGGCGGCCACGGCGGTGGCGATCAGCAGAATGGCCCGCAGCGAGAGAGTGCGGACCAGCAGGGGAACCCCGGCCTGGGCGGAGGCCCGGATGCCGGCGACGTCGGGGCGCAGAGACGCGCCATGGCGTCGGGCTCCGCGGACCACCACGGCGAGGTAGACCACGGCCATGCCCCACTGGGCGATCACGGTGCCCCAGGCAGAGCCGGCGATCCCGAGGCCTGCGCCGTAGACGAGCCCGACGTTCAGCGCGGCGTTGGCGACGAAGCCTGCGACGGCGACGTAGAGCGGTGTCCTGGTGTCCTGGAGTCCGCGCAGGACACCGGTCGCGGCCAGTACGACGAGCATGGCCGGGATACCGAGTGCCGAGATGCGCAGATAGGTGGTCGCGTAGGGAGCGGCGGTGTCCGAGGCGCCGAAGAGTTCCACGAGTGCCGGGGCGGTGGGCAGGGCGGCCGCGATCACGGCGGCGCCGAGCAGCAGCGCCAACCAGATGCCGTCCATGCCCTGGCGGATGGCTGCCGGCAGGTCACCGGCGCCCACGCGGCGCGCTACGGCGGCGGTGGTGGCGTAGGCGAGGAAGACGAAGACGCTGACGGCTGTCGTGAGAAGCGCGGAGGCGATGCCGAGTCCGGCCAGTTGGGCGGTGCCCAGATGGCCGACGATCGCACTGTCGGCCATGACGAAGAGTGGCTCGGCGACAAGTGCGCCGAAGGCCGGGACGGCCAGTGCGACGATCTCTCGATCGTGCTGCCGTCGGTCGGCCTCGGGGGGCGCGGGAGCCTGTGTCATGACCACCAATCTAATCGTCCACAGGTAAGAGATCTAGTCGGCATGTGACCCTTACCTCTCCTTGTGCCATGTATCCTCTCGCGCGCCGTTCGAAGAGATCTTGGCCCGACCGGGCAACTTTTTCTTCTGCACAGCCGGTGGATGGGAAAAGTGCAGGTCAGAGAGTCTTCGCAAGAAAAGACGAGGGCTTGTTCACAGGGCTGTCCACCGGGTCGTGCACAGGTTTTGCGGAGTTCTCCACAGCATCGGGGCCGTCGTCCACATGGCCTGTGGATAACCAGATTGGCTGACGGTGCCGACGGGCCTACCGTGGACCGGCGCCCGCTCCGTCCGTCGGCCGAGGAAACCCTCATAAAACCGACGCGGCACAACCGGAGTTGGCGCTCTCGATTGTCAGTGCCGTGCCGTAGAAAGAAGGCATGGCGAGGTCCGCTCGGCGGACGGGAGGAGGTTGCTCGGTGAGCATTTCCGAGCCCTTGGACGACCCGTGGGCCGACAGTGGGCCCAGTGATCGTCTGCCTCCCGCCCGGCGGCGCGGCGAAGGGGGGCGCGGTCGTGACGAACAGCACGATCGCGGCCGGGACAGCGGCGAGTGGGAAGGCGGTGGCACCGCCTTCGAGCGGGTACCGCCGCAGGACCTCGACGCCGAGCAGTCCGTCCTCGGCGGCATGCTGCTGTCCAAGGACGCCATCGCCGACGTGGTCGAGGTTCTCAAGGGCCACGACTTCTACAAGCCCGCGCACGAGACGATCTACCAGGCGATCCTGGACATCTATGCCAAGGGCGAGCCGGCCGACCCCATCACTATCGCCGCCGAGCTCACCAAGCGCGGGGAGATCAACAAGGTCGGCGGCGCGTCCTATCTGCACACCCTCGTCCAGACGGTGCCGACAGCCGCCAACGCCGAGTACTACGCGGAGATCGTCCACGAACGCGCCGTGCTGCGCCGCCTGGTCGAGGCCGGCACCCGCATCACGCAGATGGGATACGCGGGCGACGACGACGTCGACGAGATCGTCAACCGCGCCCAGGCCGAGATCTACGCGGTCACCGAGCAGCGCACCAGCGAGGACTACCTCCCGCTCGGCGACATCATGGAGGGCGCCCTCGACGAGATCGAGGCGATCGGCTCGCGCAGCGGCGAGATGACGGGTGTGCCCACCGGGTTCACCGACCTCGACTCGCTCACCAACGGTCTGCACCCGGGCCAGATGATCGTCATCGCGGCGCGTCCCGCCATGGGCAAGTCGACGCTCGCGCTGGACTTCGCGCGCGCGGCGTCGATCAAACACAACCTGCCCAGCGTCATCTTCTCCCTCGAAATGGGGCGCAACGAGATCGCGATGCGCCTGCTGTCCGCCGAGGCCCGCGTCGCCCTGCACCACATGCGTTCCGGCACCATGACGGACGAGGACTGGACCCGTCTGGCGCGCCGGATGCCCGAGGTCTCCTCCGCACCGCTGTACATCGACGACTCCCCGAACCTGTCGATGATGGAGATCCGGGCCAAGTGCCGCCGACTGAAGCAGCGCAACGACATCAAGCTCGTGATCATCGACTATCTCCAGCTGATGCAGGCCGGTGGTTCCAAGCGCTCGGAAAGCCGTCAGCAGGAGGTCTCGGACATGTCCCGTAACCTCAAGCTGCTGGCGAAGGAGCTGGAGGTCCCGGTGATCGCGCTCTCGCAGCTCAACCGTGGTCCCGAACAGCGCACGGACAAGAAGCCGATGGTGTCCGACCTGCGTGAGTCCGGCTCCATCGAGCAGGACGCCGACATGGTGATCCTGCTGCACCGTGAGGACGCCTACGAGAAGGAGTCTCCGCGCGCGGGCGAGGCGGACATCATCGTGGGCAAGCACCGAAACGGCCCGACGGCCACCATCACCGTCGCCTTCCAGGGCCACTACTCGCGCTTCGTGGACATGGCGCAGACCTGATCCGGTGGTGTTGCAGGGCCTCAGATCTCAAGGAACGACGTCCCACTCCGCCCCGCATCGCGCCGGCTGGGCGGCCGGTGGCCTGGTCGTATCCGGTTACCTTCAGCCCGGTTGGAAGAACCGAGCATTTTCCGGCCGGAGTCCGGCGACGCCAGGATTTCCTGGACGTGCGCGGACTGCCGGCCGGCGGCGCTGGTCGGGCGTCGGTGAGCAGCGCTCGGACCTGGGAGTTTGCGCCGTCGGCGCCGACCGGCAGGTGTCAGGTTCCGGCTCGCTGATCAGCCGGTTCACCGGCGGAGCCGGGGCGCGAGCACCGTGCGCACGACCTTGGCCACGTTGCTCGCGGCGGATCCGCCCTCTTCTTCGGGTTCCGGTTCCAGCACGCGCTGGATCTGAAGAAGCAGTTGGTTGGTCGACCGCCAGAGCGGGACGAACATACCGGCCACCGGCCCGACGCCCTGGACCGGGCCCTGGGACAGCTCGGTGACCTTCCTGGCGATCGTGACCGTTGTCGGGTCCCGCAGGATCAGGTGCACCTCATCGTCGACCAGCCGGATTTCCATCTTGCGCGCGGCGGCCTCCTCCGGGTTCGCGTCCGTGGTCGTCTCCGGATCCATTTCGTCGATCTTGGCGGCGACCGCGTCCGGGTCGACCCCGAGTTCGCGCAGCACCCTGGCCGCCATGCTGTTCTCCGCCCGCAGCATCGCCTCCAGCAGGTGGTGGCTGCCGACCGGTGCGCCACCGGCCAGCGCGCTGGCGGCGGACACGGTGTCCTCGGTGGCAGATGTGCCGACCGGCCATGGGCCGGCCGCGACGTCCTGCGATCCCTCCACTGATGCCAGCACCGCGGCACGGATCTTGCTGATCGGATTGATCCGCTCGGCAAGCACCTTCGCACCGACGCCCTCACGTTCCCTGACCAGGGCGAGCAGGATGTGTTCCGTACCGATGTGGTTGTGGTGCAGCTGCTGCGCCTCGCGCAGGGCGAGGTCCAGCGTCTTCTTCGCGCTCGGCGCGAACGGGATGTGGCCGCTCAGCTCCTGCGTACCGGGCTTGACCACCGCGGCGATGTCGACCTGCGCCGTCGCCTTGTCGTACCCGAGCCGGTGCAGGACTTTCGCCGCCATGCTGTCCGGCGCGTCGAGCAGCGCCAACAGGATGTGCTCCGTGCCGATGTGGTTGTGCTTGAGCAGCCTCGCCTCCTCCTGAGCCGTGACGACCACCTTGCGGGCTTCCACCGTGAACCGTTCAAATGGCATGGATCCATGGTCCCAACCCTGTCAATACACTCTTATTGATAGGGTCACCATGCTGAAGGGAGGGTGTGATGGAGACACCGTCGGACTGGGAGGACCGGCTCGCGCGCTGGCAGAACGAGCTGGAGCTGTTCGAGCAACTGGACGAGACACCCTGGGTCACGCTGGCCAAGGCGGAAGCCGAGACCGGCGTTTCCCGCTCGGCCCTGCGGTCCTGGTACCGCAACGGCGAGATCCAGTCCCGGCTGGTGGACGGCCCGAACGGCCCGCAGCGCTTGGTCCAGCTGGAAGCGGTGATCGAGCGCGCCGCCGCGTCACCGCGCATTCAACGCAGGGCGGAACGAGAAGTCAGCCTGGAAGCCCAGGTCACCCTGCTACGGCACCGGGTCGACCAGCTCGAGCTGCGGCTGGCCGCGCTGGAACGGAAGTGACCGGCGCGAGCAGCACCATGCCATCGGCCCGGAACGGTGCCACCGTCAACTGAGCCCGATCTTGGACGAAATGGGACTGAGGCAACTCAGAACCCGCAGGTCATAGAAGATCAACATGTCGTGCGTGCCGGGGACCCACAGGTGCCCCGGGCGGAATGAACTCGACGTCGGCCGCGCGAGCGGATGGACTGGGCCCATGACAACACCTCAGGAAGAGCTACTTCCCGGCACCCGGCGGGCGCTGCTGCACCGGATCGCCGTGGCCCAGACCGAGGGTCGGGCCCCCTCGCTGGTCGCCGCGGTCGTACGGGACGGGCGGGCCGTGTGGCACGGGGCGCGGACCTCGGTCGACGGGCATGCGCCGGACGAGAACGTGCAGTACCGGATCGGCTCGATCACCAAGACCTTCACCGCCGTGCTCGTGCTGCGACTGCGCGACGAGGGAGTGCTCGACCTCGAGGACCCGCTGGAGAAGCACCTGCCCGGAACCGGCGCGGGGGAGGCCACGGTGGCCGAACTGCTCGCCCACGCCGGTGGGTTGGCGGCCGAGTCGCCGGGCCCCTGGTGGGAGCGGACCCCGGGCTCGCTGCGGCCCGAGCTCGCCGACGTCCTCGGCGACCGGGCCGCCCCGTTTCCGGCCGGCCGGCGTCACCACTACTCGAACCCCGGCTACTCGCTCCTGGGTGCTCTCGTGGAAGAGCTCCGTGGGGCGCCCTGGGAAGAGGTGCTGCGACGGGAAGTACTCGAACCTCTGGGGCTCGACCGTACGAGTGTCCGATCGCTGGCCCCGGCCGCGGGCGGCTGGGCGGTCCATCCCTGGGCCGACGTGATGCTGCCCGAGCCCACCGAGGACTTCGGGCGGATGGCCCCGGCGGGCCAGCTCTGGTCCACGGCCGGCGACCTCGCGCGATTCGCCGCCTTCCTGGCCCGGGGCGACGGCCGCGTCCTGAGCGCGGAGACCCTGCGCGAGATGTGGACGCCCGCGGCACCGGCCGGGCTGCCTGATGTGGCGGACGGAGCCGGCTATGGACTCGGGCTACAGATCCAGCACCGGGACGGCCGGTTGCTCGTGGGCCACTCCGGCTCGGTGCCGGGCTTCCTGGCCACCCTCACCATCGGCGTGGTGGACGACGTGGCCGCGGTGGTGCTCGCCAACTGCACGTCCGGCCTGCTGACGTCCCAGGTGGCAGCCGATCTCGTACGGATCGTCGCCGAGGCCGAGCCGCGGATTCCCGAGCCGTGGCGTCCGCTGCGGGAGGTGGACCCCGCTGTCCTGGAGCTGGCGGGCCAGTGGCACTGGGGGACCAGCCCCTTCGCCCTGCGGGTGACGGCCGACGGGCTGGTCTCTCTGGGGCCGTTGTCCGGCGGTGGCCGGCGCTCCCGGTTCAGGCCGAACGGGGACGGCACCTGGACGGGCCTGGAGGGTTACTACGCCGGAGAGCTCCTGCGGGCCGTACGGCGGCCGGACGGGAGCGTGGACCACCTGGACCTCGGGTCGTTCGTGTTCACGCGTCAGCCGTACGACGAGCAGGCCGCTGTGCCCGGTGGTATCGACCCGGAGGGCTGGCGTGGCATCGGATAGCTGCTCACGAGAGGGAAGTGCCCTGTTTCACGTGAAACAGGGCGCTTCTGTTCGGGCTCGGAGTCTTCAGAGCTGGAGCTTGAAACCCACGTGTGAGGCGGCGAACCCCAGGCGCTCGTAGAAGCGGTGGGCGTCGGTGCGCGTGCTGTCGGAGGTGAGCTGCACCAACTGGCAGTTCTCGCGCCGGGATTCCTCGATCGCCCACTCGATGAACCGCGTGCCCAGGCCGCTGCCGCGCTCGTCGGCGTGCACCCGCACGCCTTCGATGATCGACCTGGTCGAGCCGCGCCGGGACAGGCCCGGGATGATCGTCAGCTGGAGCGTCCCGACGACGTGCCCCTCGCGGACGGCGACGACCAGACGCTGGTTCGGGTCGGCGGTGAGCCGTTCCAGCGCGGTCAGATAGGGGCTGAGATCGTCCGGCGACTCGCGCTCTGCGCCCAGGGGGTCGTCCGCGAGCATGCCGACGATCGCGGGGATGTCCTCGGCGACGGCAGCCCGTATTTCAAGATCTCCCATGCCCGCACCCTATGTGCCCACGGTGGCGACGGGTGTGTTCAGTGACTCCACGACCCGTACCAGCGGGGCCAGTTCCGCGTTCCTGGCGGCTTCGTCGAGTGCCTCGCGCAGGGCGGCGTCGTTGGTCGGACGCGCTTCGGCGAGCAGCTTCAGACCGGCTGCGGTGACGTTGGTGTAGATGCCGCGGCGGTCGGTGGGGCACAGATAGCGCTCGAGCAGCCCGCGGTCCTCGAGCCGGGTCACCAGCCGGGTGGTCGCGCTCTGGCTGAGCACGACCGCGTCGGCCACCTGCTTCATCTGTAGATGTCCCCCGTCGCCGTCGTGCTGCCGGCTGAGCACGTCGAGCAGGGAGTACTCGCGCACGCTGAGGTCGTGCCGGGTCTGTAGCGCGCGCTCGATGTGGGCCTCGATCCTCCCGTGCAGCAGGGAGAGGGCGCACCAGCCCTGGGCGAGAGCGGTGAGCGCGGGGTCCGTCGCAGTCATGCGGATTCTCCTCCGTCCCGGAGCGGCTGAGACCAGGATAGAGCAATCCCGCAATATACGGCGGTTGCACATTGCCCGCGTCTGCAACTATTGTCGAAGCACGTAAAGCGCATCTGCAATCATCTCGGAAGGTGTTACCTCCTATGCCTCTCGCGCTTCTGGCCCTCGCGATCGGGGCCTTCGGAATCGGCACGACCGAGTTCGTGATCATGGGTCTGCTGCCCGAGGTCGCGGGCGACTTCGGGGTCTCCATCCCCACGGCCGGCTTCCTCGTGACCGGCTACGCGCTCGGTGTCATGTTCGGTGCCCCGCTCATGACGGTCCTCGGCACCAAGGTCTCGCGTAAGCGGATGCTGATGCTGCTGATGGGCCTGTTCATCGTCGGCAACCTGCTGTCCGCCGTCGCCCCCTCGTTCGCCGTGATGCTGATCGGCCGCGTGATCGCCTCACTCGCCCACGGTGCCTTCTTCGGCATCGGCTCGGTCGTCGCCGCGGACCTGGTCGCCCCGGACAAGAAGGCCGGGGCCATCGCGATGATGTTCACCGGCCTCACCGTCGCCAACGTCGTGGGCGTACCGCTGGGCACTCTCGTCGGACAGAGCATCGGCTGGCGCGTCACCTTCGCCATCGTCGCCGTGCTCGGCGTCGTGGGGCTGGCCGGCATCGCCAAGCTCGTGCCCGAGATGCCGCGGGCCGAGGGAGTGCGCCTGCGGCACGAACTGGCCGCCTTCAAGAACGCCCAGGTGCTGCTCGCCATGGCGATGACCGTCCTCGGCTTCGGCGGCGTCTTCGCGGCCATCACCTACATCGCGCCGATGATGACGCACGTGGCCGGCTTCGCCGACGGATCCGTCACCTGGCTGCTGGTCCTCTTCGGGCTCGGCATGGTCGGCGGCAACCTCGTCGGCGGCAAGTACGCCGACCGCGCGCTGATGCCGATGCTGTACGTCTCTCTGGGCGCCCTGGCGGTCGTCCTGGCGCTCTTCACGCTCACGGCCCACAACAAGGTCCTGGCAGCCGTCTCGATCGCCCTGATCGGCGCCCTGGGCTTCGCCACCGTCCCGCCGCTCCAGAAGCGCGTCCTGGACCAGGCCCACGGCGCGCCGACGCTGGCGTCGGCGGTGAACATCGGTGCCTTCAACCTCGGCAACGCGCTGTCCGCCTGGCTCGGCGGCATCGTCATCGCCGCCGGCCTGGGTTACACCGCCCCGAACTGGGTCGGCGCCGCCCTCGCCGCCGGCGCCCTGCTCCTCGCCGTCGTCTCGGCCGCGCTGGAGCGCCGCGACAACGCCTCTGGCGGTGCCGGCGCCGTCGTCGCCGCGGGAACGCCCGTCGAGCGGCAGACGGCCGTCCAGCGGTGAGACCCGCCGGTCACCTCGCCGGGCCAGGGCCGTCCCGGCGAGCCGGCGCCCATTCCTGATCACCGCGGACCTCGACCGCGTTCGACCTCGGCAGCACCGGGACCTCGGTCACGCCGAACCTCGAAAACCTCGACACGCCCCGAAAACATCGCAAGGAGAAGTTCCCCTCATGAGCACCACCACCTTCGCGCCCCTGACCATTCACGACGCCGAAGCCCTCGTCTCGGCCGCCCGCCGTGCCGCCGAGGCAGCCGGGGTCACGGTCAGCGTCACCGTCCTGGACGCCGGTGGCCATCTGCTGGCCTTCCGCCGCGATGACCGGGCCGTACTGATCTCCGGGGAGACGAGCACGCGCAAGGCGTACACGGCGCTTCAGTTGAACGCCCCCACCGCCGACCTCGTCGACGCCGTGCAGCCCGGCGGCCTCTTCCACACCCTGCCCACCGCGCTCGACCGGCCGCTGCTGTTCATCGCGGGTGGGGTGCCGGTGCACCGCGACGGCCGTCTGATCGGCGCGATCGGGGTCGGGGGCGGCGCCCCGGAGCAGGACCACGGCTTCGCCACGGCCGCCGTGGAGACGCTCGCCTGACCTGCCGCGTCCACGAAGAACGCCGGTTTCCGACCATCACGGGAACCGGCGTTCCGTCGTGTCTCCCGGCTCAGCCTGCCGCCACCGTCAGCGGAGCGAACCGGCGGCGCCAGTCGCCCGGCAACTCCGTGATCCCGTGGGTCATCACGGCGTTGAAGGCAACGGACTCCAGGCCCCGTGCCTTCACCCACTCCAGCAGTTCCTCGTGCCGTACGTCGATGTCGGTGCGCAGCGGCCGGTCGGTGCGGGCGGCGAGGGAGGCCAGCAGGGCCTTCGCGGTCTTTGTGGTCCTGGCGACGAGCGGGCCCACGACCTGGGTGTCCATGTTGGGCCATGCGGCCGCGTAACCGATGATCCGGCCGTCGTCCTCGGCTACCCGCACCTGGTCGGCGAAGGCGGGCAGGCGAGTGATCACGTGCGTCCGATCGGTGCCGAAGACCTCCTCGTCGAGCCGAAGGATCGCGATGAGGTCCTCGGCCGTGGCCGCACGGGTGACGACGTCCGACGCCGTTTCATCCGGGGTGAAACGCCCGCGCACCATTTCCGCCCGGCCTGTGGTCTTGAAGCCCAGCTCCTCGTAGAGCGGACGGCCGTTCGGTGTGGCGTGCAGGGTCAGCGGGGTGGTGCCCATCAGGGAGACGACGTGCCGCATCAGCCGCCGCCCGATGCCCTGCCGGGCGTGCCGCTCGGCGACCAGCACCATCCCGATGGCGCCGAGGACGGGGTGGCCGTGCGGGCCGTACTCGGTGACGACGCAGGCACTGACGAGGCCGCCGTCGGGGTCGTCGATGCCGTAACCCTTTCCGGCCGAGAGGAGCAGGCCCCACTTGTGCTCCTCGCGCGGCCACCCCCGGTTCTCGGACAAGTCGGCGCAGGCGGTGAGATCGCGGTGGGTCAGACGACGGATGGGCAGAGCGGTGAGGGAAGGAGTCGGCACGCACGCCAGGCTGTCCGACCCGTACCGTCGGCGTCCACCTGTTTCCCCTGGGACGTACGTGCTTTTGGCCATGCCATGGCCCACCGCCGAAGCTCACGGCCCGCCGTCCAGCGCGACGGCAGCGCGGGAGTGTTTCACGTGAAACAGGGGCGAACGGCAGCTCGGGACAAGCCCTGTCAGAGAGGCATCAGGACTGCCCGTTAGCCTCGGCCCATGGCGAGACTTCACCTTTTCGATCTTGACGGCACGCTGCTGCACGGGACGTCCGCTCCGTTGGAGATCTCACGTCAACTCGGCCTGGAGGCCGAGACAGTGGTGCTGGAGCAGTCGATCTCGGCGGGATTGATCGGGCCGCCGGAGTACGCGACGCAGGTGTACGACCTCTGGACGCAGCTCACTGAGGAGCATGTGACGGCGGCGTTCGAAGGGGCGCCGTGGCTGGCACGCATCCGCGATGTCTGGGCGGAGATAGGACGCAGGGGGGAGTACTGCGCGGTCGTGTCGCTCTCGCCTTCCTTCTTCGTGGAAAGACTCACTGGCTGGGGTGCCCACGCAACTTATGGATCCCGTTTCCCGGCGGTCCCTTTCACCGAGCCCATGGACCCGGCGGGAGCGTTGAGCGCAGCGGCGAAGGTGCTGATCGCCGACCGACTCTGCGCGGAGTTCGGAGTGACGCGGGACGACTGTGTCGCTTACGGCGATTCGCTCTCCGACAAGGATCTGTTCGGGGCCGTGCCGGTCTCCGTGGCGGTCAACGCGGACCGCCATCTGTCGGGCCTCGCGACCCACTCCTACGTGGGGAAGGATCTGTGGGATGCCTATGAATTGGTGTGCCACGACCGCTGATTGAAGAGAACCTGCCGTTCGCGTGCCGAGCGAGTTCCGGGGACGGAAGGGGGGGACTTGTGCGGCGGACGGCGGCCGGTATGGTCGACTCCGGTTCGCTTCCGGAACGAAGTGCGCGCGACGCGGTGCACACATTCCGCGCGAGCCGAGAACGGGGCAATGCAGCCTAACGGGACGGAGAGATCGAAGACCCGCATTTCCGGTGATGTGGCCGAGGCGCCCGGACAGGGTGGGATGCTGCGGTAAGAGTGCCGCCCCATCTCGCACACTCGCCTTACGCGGGGGTGCGGAGGGGAAATACGGGTGGACCGTGGCGGTCCTGGTCGTGGAACCGAACGGAAAAACAAGCCGTCTGCGGGGGAAGCAGGCACCTTCCGATCCAGGAAGTGCGCAGACCGACCGAAAGATGTTCGAGGCGAGGCACACCATGGACGCTCCGACCAGCAGGTCGGCCGACAACGGCACGTCCGGCGGCGGGGACGGATGGTTCACACCGCGCAAGCAGCCGGAGCCGGCTCCGCGGGACGAGCAGGGGGCTTCTGAGGGCCGTCGCCTGGCCGCACTGCGCCCGGTGGGCCGGAACGCGGTCGACTCCCACGGCGCGGCGCCCCAGGGCGGCACCACGGACGCTGAGCGCCGAATACACCAGGACCCGCCGGCCCCCGACGCGATGACCGCCCCCGCGAGCGCACAGCCCCAGTCGCCGCCCTGGCAGGAATCCCCCATCGAGGTCCACCACCCCGCCGAGGCACCACCCTCCGCGCAACCTCGGACACCGGCCCCGCCCGAGGCCCCGGCCCCGCCCACGACACCCGACGCCTCTCAAGGCCGTGCGGAACCTGGGGCGCCTGTCCAGCAGTCGCCGCCCATGCCGCAGCAGCAGTCGCAGCCGCAGGTGCCCGCGGAAGTGCCCGCGTCCCCGCAGCGGGCCGTGCTCGCCGAGCCCCGTTCGGCCGTGCAGCAGGGCACCGCCTCGCCCGTCGACTCCCTGGTGCCCGCTCGCTCGACCCCTGTCACCAACGAGTCTCCGGACGCCGTCCTCATCCGGCGCACGATGGCCGAGGTGGCCCCGGTGGCCGACAAGGTCACGTCGTACTTCTACGCGCTGCTGTTCGTCCGCCACCCCGACCTGCGCTCGCTGTTCCCGCCCGCGATGGACGCCCAACGGGACCGGCTTCTCAAGGCACTGCTCACCGCCGCCGAGCACATGGACGACAAAGCGGTCCTCGTCGAATACCTCCAGAACCTGGGCCGTGGCCACCGCAAGTACGGCACCAGGGCCGAGCACTATCCGGCGGTCGGCGAGTGCCTCATCGGTGCGCTGAGCAAGTACGCGGGTGCCGTGTGGAACGCCGAGACGGAGGCGGCCTGGGTCCGGACCTACACCACGATCTCCCAGGTCATGATCGACGCGGCGGCCGTGGACGAACTGCGCGCCCCGCCCTGGTGGTACGCGGAGGTCGTCACGCACGACCTCAGAACGCCGGATGTGGCGATCCTCACCGTCCGCCCCAACCAGCCCTACCCCTTCCTCGCCGGGCAGTACGCGAGCCTGGAGACGCCATGGTGGCCGCGGATCTGGCGGCACTACTCCTTCGCCTCGGCACCACGCTCCGACGGCCTGCTGGCGTTCCATGTGAAGGCAGTCCCCGCGGGCTGGGTCTCCAGCGCCCTGGTGCACCGCGCCCGGCCCGGTGACGTCATCCGGCTCGGTCCCCCGGCCGGTTCGATGACCGTCGACCACACCAGGAACAGCGGCCTGCTCTGCCTGGGCGGCGGCACCGGCATAGCTCCCATCAAGGCGCTGGTCGAGGATGTCGCCGAGCACGGCACCCGGCGCCCGGTCGAGGTGTTCTACGGCGCGCGCAGCGACCACGACCTGTACGACATCGACACCATGCTCCGGCTCCAGCAGTCCCACCCCTGGCTGGAGGTCCGCCCGGTGGTCGACCGGCACGGTCTGCTTCAGTTGCCCGACGCGATACGCACGTTCGGGCCCTGGGCCGAGTACGACGCCTATGTCGCCGGCCCGCCCGGCATGATCCGCAGCGGGGTGGACGCGCTGCGTGGCGTCGGCATCCCCGCAGAGCGCATACGCCATGACTCGGTCGAGGAACTCGTCGCAGCCGGAAGCTGACCCATGGCCCAGCAGGACGCTACGGGCCGGGCTCAGGTCCTCAGCCGAGGTCGGGCGCGTGCATGGCGCGGACGCCCTCGATGTTGCCGTCGAGGTAGTGCCGCAGCGACAGCGGTACGAGGTGGACGGAGGCGATCCCGACCCGGGTGAACGGCACGCGGACGATCTCGTACTCGCCGGCGGGTTCCTCGATCTCGGGGCCGTGCCGCAGGGACGGGTCCATGGACTCCAGACGGCAGACGAAGAAGTGCTGCACCTTCACGCCGGTCGCACCCCCGTCATCACCGATGTGCTCGACGGTGTCGACGAAGCAGGGCACCACGTCGGTGATCTTGGCGCCGAGTTCCTCGTGCACCTCGCGGTGCAAGGCGTCCACCACGGTCGCGTCATCCGGTTCGACCCCGCCACCGGGCGTGACCCAGTAGGGATCCACACCGGGCTTGGTGCGCTTGATCAGGATCAGGTTGTCGCCGTCCAGCAGAACGGCTCGTGCGGTGCGCTTGACCACGGGTCGGACGGTCATGGGAGAAATGTGGCCCGGCTGGTTCCACGTGAAACATCGTGAGAGGTCACCGGGCGAGTTCATTCCTTGCCACGGTGCGGAAACCGGGTCAGTACCACGCGGTGGCCGAGCCCAGCAGCCACTCGTGGGCACGTGCGATATGCGGCGTCGCCAGGGTTCCTGTGCGCGCCACGAGAACGTAGGTCCGTAGCGGCGGCACCGCCGGTTCGTGCAGCGCGACGATGTCACCGCGCTCCAGAGCGGCCGCGCACAGATAGCGGGGCAGGACCGCCAGACCGGCGCCGGCGACAGCACACGCGAGGACCGCGCGCAGGTCGGGCACGATGACGGTGCCCGAGGCGGCGGGGCGCGAGTCGAAGACGGAGGCCCAGTAGCGGGAGACGAGGGGCAGCGACTCGTGGACCTCGACGACCGGGAGGTTCTCCAGGGCGGACGCGCCCTTGCGGCACAGCTTCCCGGCATCGATCCGCTCGTCCCACTGCGGGGCGGCGACCAGGACGTGCTCCTCGTCGCACAGCGGAGTGGCCGTGAGCAGCGCCCCGCGCGGTCGTGCCGTACTGATGGCCAGGTCGTGGTGGCCGGCAGCCAGGCCCTCCAGGACCTCCTCGGCGTTTCCGAAGGAGGCACGCAGGGCGAACCCCTGGCCGTCGTCACCTGACAGCTCGGTGAGCGCGGGAAGGGCCCGCTCGGCGGTGAATTCGGGGGGACCGGCGAGGTGCAGCGTCCGCCCGGCGGATTCGTCGCCCGGGCCGGTCCCGGCGATCTCCACCAGGGCGTCGAGATGGGGAGCGGCCTTGTGGGCGAGCTCGTCGCCGATGCTCGTCGGCGTCACGCCACGGGCCTGCCGCAGGAACAGGGGGCGGCCGAGCTGCCGCTCCAGCGTGCGGATCTGGGAGGTCACGGCCGGCTGGGACAGTCCCAGCAGAGCGGCGGCGCGAGTGAAGGAGCCGGCCCGGTGCACGGTCACGAAGGTGCGCAGCAAGGCCAGATCCACGGAGCGTCCTCCCTTTCCCTGCCTTTCCTCCAGCTCTGAGGCAGGGCCCAACTATAAATAAGTCGATAGGTCTCTGTCGCTACTGTGATTGGACACTGACACAGAGTCAACTAGCCTTGTTCGCGCGGTTCTTCGCGCGCAGAACCGAGGACGGTCCGAGCCACGAGGGGGGAGGCTCGGACCGTCCGTCGTACGTAGCGGGGCCCCCGGAGGGGGGTCGGTAAGGCAGTCACAGCGCCGACTCCGCCAGCGCACGCAGCACATCCGCCACCAGGTCCTCGGGGTCCTCGGCGCCGACGGACAGCCGGATGAAGCCCTCCGGCACCGCGTCCCCGCCCCAGCGCCCGCGCCGCTCCGCGGTGGACCGCACCCCGCCGAAGCTCGTCGCGTCGTCCACGAGCCGCAGGGCGTCGAGGAAACGTTCGGCACGCGTGCGCGTGGACAGCGTGAAGGAGATCACGCACCCGTAGCGACGCATCTGCTGCGAGGCGATCTTGTGGGACGGGTCGTCCGGCAGTCCCGGGTACCGCAGCCCGCTCACCTCGGGCCTCCCCCGCAGTGCCTCGGCCACGGCCATGGCGGTGGTGTTCTGTCGCTCGACGCGCATCTGGAGGGTGGCGATCGACCGGTGCGCGAGCCAGGCCTCCATGGGCCCCGGGATCGCCCCGACGATCTTGCGCCAGCGCCGTACGGCTGTCATCGGCGTACCGGCCCGCCCGGTGACGTAGCCGAGGAGGACGTCGCCGTGGCCCGTGAGCTGCTTGGTGCCGCTGGCCACCGAAAAGTCGGCGCCGAGTTCCAGCGGGCGCTGCCCGAGCGGGGTGGCGAGCGTGTTGTCCACGGCCACCAGAGCGCCACGCGAGTGTGCCGCCTCGACGAGCCGCCGGATGTCGCACACGTCGAGCCCGGGGTTCGAGGGGGACTCGATCCACAGCAGCTTCGCGCCCTCCAGGACGTCCAGCTGAGCGTCGTCGCCGGTCGGCGCGGTGCGTACCTCGATGCCGTACGCCTCCAACTGCGCGCGCACCAGGGGCAGCACCTGGTAGCCGTCGTCGGGCAGTACGACGGTGTCTCCGGCGCGCAGCTGGGAGAACAACACCGACGAGATCGCGGCCATGCCGGAGGCGAAGGCGAGCGTCTCGACGTCGTCCTGGCCCGGCGCCTCGAGCTCGCCGATGGCGTGCTCCAGGTGGGTCCAGGTCGGGTTCTCGTCACGGCCGTAGGTGTACGGGCCCGTGGGCTCGCCCGGCAGGTGGAAGTGCGCCGCGAACACCGGCCCGGGAAGGGTCGGCTCGTACTTCACCGGCTCGGGCAGCCCCGCCCGCACCGCGCGCGTGCCCTCGCCGGGGCCTCTGGAAAGCTCTCCGTCGGTAGCGGATCCGCTCATGCCTGTTGTCCTTCCACGTCGTCTCGTACGGCGGCGAGCAGACCGGTGCTCGCCTCCTCCACCATCTCAAGGCACTCCTCGAAGCCGCTCAGGCCCCCGTAGTAGGGGTCGGGGACGTCGAGGTCGTCGGCTGCCGCGGGATCGTAGGACCGAAGCAGCCGTATCTTCGCCGCGTCCTCCTTCGTGGGTGCGAGGAGGCGCAGGGCCTTGAGATGGCCGGAGTCGAGGGCCAGGACGAGGTCGAGGCGGGCGAACCAGGACGGCTCGAAGCGCCGGGCCGTGTGGTCGAGGGCGTATCCGTGCTCCTCCAGGACGGAGAGGGCACGCGGATCGGCGTTCTCGCCCTCGTGCCAGTCGCCCGTGCCGGCGCTCTCGACCTCGATCAGTCCCTCGAGACCGGCGTCGTCCACGCGCGCGCGGAAGACCGACTCGGCCATCGGCGAGCGGCAGATGTTGCCGGTGCAGACGAAGCAGACGCGGTAGGTCATCGCGGGTTCAGTCGCCGTCGGGCATGACGACGTTGAGGGCCCAGGAGACGACGGAAATGATCAGGCCACCCAGGACCGCGGTCCAGAAGCCCTCCACATGGAAGCTCAGGTCCAGCTTGTCGGCCAACCACGAGGTCAGCAGCAGCATCAGGGCGTTGACCACCAGGGTTATCAGGCCGAGCGTGAGGATGAACAGGGGAAAGGTCAGCACCTTCACGATCGGCTTGACCAGGAAGTTGACCAGGCCGAAAAGCAGTGCGACGACTACAAGGGTGCCGATCTTCTTGCCCGTGCTGTCACCGGTCAGAGTGATCTTGTCGAGCAGCCAGACGGCGACCGCCAGGGCGCCTGCGTTGGCGATCGTCTTGACTACGAAATTCTTCATGTGTCTGATCGTGGCAGAGAGATCGAGAACGAGCACCGGACGAGGGCGGACAAGGTTGATGAAGGCATTCCGGTTGGATGAACTGGAGGCGGAGCGAGCCGCCAACGACGGTGCCTACCTACAGTTTCTGCGCGAACGGAACATGTCGGTCGGACTGTACGCGCTCGACGCCGGCGCGCATGATCCGCAGAACCCGCACCACCAGGACGAGGTGTACTTCGTCGTGAGCGGGCGCGCCTCGATCACTGTCGGCCTGGAGACCACGCAGGTGGCGCGAGGCAGCGTGGTGTACGTCCCGGCCGGGGTCGCCCACAAGTTCCATCACATCAGCGAGGACCTGCGGGTCCTGGTCGTGTTCTCGCCGGCCGAGGGCTGAGCTCCTCCGCCCGGAGCCCGTCCTGAGCGTGTCCGTCTGCCGGTTGACCAGCAATCTCGGGGTTCCCTAGGGGTTCGTTCAGGGGAGGACAAGGGGTGCGAGGCCCCCGTCGGCCCCCTCTTCGGACCTAGCATCGGCGGCAGGACATCGAAACGCTCCGGCCCGACAGGGGTGCCGGACATCGACCGAAGAGGATGAGGACAAGGGCGATGCGAGAGATCTTCGCGGGAATGCCGTGGTGGGTGAAGTGGGTCGCGGTGCCGGTCATCGCCCTGGTCGTGTTCGGTGGCCTCATAGCCAGCGTCGTCGGGTTCGTGATCGGCCTGCTCTTCAAGCTGCTGGTCTTCGTGGCGCTGGTCGGCGGACTGATCTACGTCGTAAGGAAGTTCACTTCGAGCTCCTCGTCGCGCAGCGACTGGTGAGCGGTGCGGGAGGCCGGTGAGCGGTAACAGGAATCGCCTGTTCCCTCGGCCGGGGGAAGTTTCCCTGACAGCCCGTCTGTACGCGGTGGCAGACGGTTAAAGTCCGGACTCGTCGCGGGGAGGAACCCCCGCGAGTGGCGCACACCCCCCTCCCGTGTTCCCCGCACGGATCTCCCCCTCGCGCTTCGGAAGTGACCCATGGTCATGGTTGACACCGCATCGGCAGAACCGTTCGCACCCCCCGCCCGGCCGCGGTCCGCCGCGCCCCCGCTGCAACGCCCACCGAGCACGACCACCCCCGAGCATCCGCACCCCGCGGCCACCCTGATCGGCTCCGTCCAGCGCGCCATGCGGCTGCTGGAATCCGTCGCGGAGCACGAGTACGGGGCTCCGGCCAAACAACTCGCCCGCGAGACCGGACTCGCGCTGCCCACGGCCTACCACCTGCTGCGCACCCTCGTGCACGAGGGCTATCTGCGACGGGACAGAGGGCTGTTCTTCCTCGGTGAGGCGGCTGAGCGGCTCGGCAGGAGCGGCGCCGCGCAGAAACGTCGCAGCACGGTCGCCGACACCCTCGCCCAGTGGCGCGATTCGATCGGTGTCCCCGTGTACTACGCCAGGTACCGCGACGGCGAGATCGAGATCATGTGCGTCTCCGACACCCCGGGCAATCCGGCGGTCGAGGAGTGGGCCGACTTCGGCGAGACCGGACACGCGCACGCCATCGGCCAGTGTCTGCTCTCCCAGCTGGACGAGGACGCCCGCCGCGACCACCTGGACCGCTACCCCGCGCAGTCGATCACCCCGTACACCGTGCGTGACAACCGCACTCTGCTGCGGCGCCTGGAGCGGATGCGGCGTATGGAGCCGGTCGTCGAACGGCAGGAGTACGCGCTGGGCACGGTGTGCGCCGCCGTCCCGATCACCGTGGGCACCACAGCGTCCACGATGGCGATCTCTCTGCCCGCCCATCACGCCGACCGGTTGTTGCCGGCGGCTCGGCAACTTCAGAGCGAGATCGGACGGCTGTTGGGATCGCTGGCGATCTCTATCAGTATCTGAAAACTCACTCCTTGTGATCTGTTGTGTACGTTCAGCAAGATGCGTGCAGTGTCAGAAGGTCCATTCCCGGCCAGTCGGCGGCAAGACGGGGTAAGGCGATGCGCGAGTCCGTACAGGCAGTACAGGCAGAGGTCATGATGAGCTTCCTCGTCTCCGAGGAGCTCTCGTTCCGCATTCCGGTGGAGCTGGGTTACGAGTCGTGCGATCCCTATGCCGTGCGACTCACCTTCCATCTGCCCGGAGATGCCCCGGTGACCTGGGCCTTCGGGCGCGAACTGCTCATCGACGGGGTGGGCAGGCCGTGCGGCGAAGGAGATGTCCGGGTCTCGCCGGTGGATCCCGATGTGCTGGGGGAGGTCCTGATCCGGCTTCAGGTCGGCGGTGACCAGGCGCTGTTCCGCTCCTCGGCGGCCCCGCTCGTGGCGTTCCTCGACCGCACCGACAAGCTGGTTCCGCTGGGCCAGGAGGGTGCCCTCGCCGATTTCGACGCGCATTTGGACGAGGCGTTGGACCGGATCCTGGCGGAGGAGCAGAGCGCCGGCTGACGTGATGGCGAAGCGAGTGGTGGCGAATGCTTCGCCGCGGCTGGTGTTGTGCAGGAACGCTTCTCCACAGGGTGGCGCAGGCGCTGAACGGCCTTGCCGGGAAGAGTGAGGCGTGCGCCCGAGTCGGCCGGTGCTGTCGGCGCTCGGGCGCCCCCCTCAGCGCTTGCGCCGCCTGCCGCGGCCGCCCCGGGCCTGGGCCTGGGCGCTGCCCGCGGCCATCGCCCCCGCCGGAGCCACAGGAGTCGCTTCCGGAGCCGTCACGGGTGCCTTTCCAGGGCCTGGCCGGTCGGCGGAGACCACCAGGGCCGCCAGGGCCGTTGTGACGGGCACGGAGGCGACCAGACCGATCGAGCCCACCAGGGTGCGCACGATCTCCTCGGCGACCAGTTCGCTGTTGGCGACGGCGCCCACGCTGCTCTGCGCGATCGAGAAGAGCAGCAACAGCGGCAGCGCGGCACCGGCGTAGGCGAGGACGAGCGTGTTGACCACGGACGCGATGTGGTCGCGGCCGATGCGGATGCCGGCCCGGTACAGACCGCGCCAGCCCATCGCGGGGTTGGCCTCGTGCAGTTCCCAGACCGCCGAGGTCTGAGTGACCGTCACGTCGTCGAGGACGCCGAGCGAGCCGATGATGATGCCGGCCAGCAGCAGACCGCTCATGTCGATCGACGGGTACAGGCCGTGGATCAGGCCGGTGTTGTCGTCCGTGTTGCCGGTCAGCGCGGCCCAGTCGATGAACAGCGAGCCGAGGATGCCGATCAGCAGCAGTGAGATCAGTGTGCCGAGCACCGCGACGGATGTGCGGGCCGAGAGCCCGTGACAGAGATACAGCGCGATCAGCATGATGGCGCTCGATCCCACCACCGCCACGACCAGCGGGTTCGACCCCTGGAGGATCGCGGGCAGGACGAAGAAGTTCAGCACCATGAAGCTGATGGCCAGCGCGACCAGCGCCATGACGCCCCGCAACCGCCCGACGACCACGACGGCGACCGCGAAGATGATGGCCAGGACCGCCATGGGGATGCGGCGGTTCACATCGGTGACCGAGTACTGGAGGTCTTTCGGCGCGGAGGGCTCGTAGGCGACCACGACCTTCTCGCCCTGCTCCAACTGCCGTGACTGGTCCGGCTGGACGATCTCGGTGAACGTACGGCCCTTGTCGTCGCCGGTGTCCACCCGGATCGTGGCCCGCTTGCAGGTGCCGCTCGCCTGCTGCTGCGCGGAGGAGCCCTCGGCCGTGGAGGTGTCGCCGGTAGGAGTGTCGCCCGAGGCGTTCACCGATGCGCAGCTCACGCTCACGACCTTGGTGACCGTGGCCTGTTGGGTCTGCCGGTCGAAGCCGACTCCGGTGCGTTCGTGGGCCGGGGCTCCGCCGGGCCACAGCACCACGAGCCCCACCAGTACCGCGGCTCCGAACGGGATGAGGATGGCCGCGATGACCTTGCGCAGGTGCTGCGAGACGGGGGCGGCCGGGCCGTGGCTGTGCGAATGCCCGTGCCCACCGTCGGAACCGGAACCGGAGCCGTGCCCGTCGCCCGGGCCATGGCCGTGACCCCCGCCGTGGCCCTCCCCTGGACCGTTTCCGGTGCCGCCGCCATGACCGCCGTCGTGGCTCTGCCCATGACCGTGTTCGTGGTCAAAGCCATACCCGTCACCAGAGCCGGGATGAGAGCCGGCACCAGCGCCAGGACCACGTTCAGGACGATGCCCCGGGCCGGGACGAGGGCCGGAACCATGGTCAGGCCCGTACTCCTGCCTGGGCGCGGGTCCGTCCCCGTACCCTCGGCCGTCCCCGTACCCTCGGCCGTCCCCGTAGCCCTGGCCGTCCCCGTAGCCCTGGCTGTTCCCGTATCCCTGGTCGTTCTCGGACCCTTGCCCGCTCCCGAATCCCTGCCCGCTCTGGTAACCCCGGCCGGTCCCGGGCCCTGGGCCGTTTCCATAACCCCGGCCGTTCCCCGGCCCCGACTCCGGCCGCGTGCCCGACCGCGGCACCGACCGCGTCCCCGGCCCTGACCCGGAGCCTTCGACGGAGCCGGGGCCTTGACCGCCGGGGGTCCCGGCGCGTCTCAGCCCGCCAAGTCCGCCGGCGTATCCCGGCCCGTGGTCGGGGCTGCTCGGGTCATCGTGACCGTTGCTGAAATCGCGGTCGCCTCTGGGGGCGCTGCCAGAACCGCTGCCAGAACCATTGCCAGAACCGCTGCCTGGGCCATTGCCGGGGCCGCTGCCGACGTCCGGTCGGCGGGGCGGCTCGGGCGGCGGGTACGGGGGCTGGTGTGTCGTGGTCACCGACCGATCATCGCAAGAACGACACGGGCCCCCTGTTCACCGCGCCAGAATTGACGCTAGCGTGGAGACAACCTTTGCACACGCGGGAGCTCGGAGCACCGGGCTGAGAGGGCGCTGACCTCCGTCTTCGCGATGTTTCACGTGGAACGTCTCTCGAATCGAGTGATGTTTCACATGAAACGTCGGCAGGCGGTAGCCGCTGCGTCGACCGCCGAACCTGTTACCGGGTAATGCCGGCGTAGGGAGTAGGTCTCATGACCAACAAGGACGCACGCACGCCTGCCTTCACGCAGAACGCGACCGGCGAAAGCACGGTCGACGTGAACGACTCGGAGGCCGGGAAGTCCATCGGCTGGCACAAGGGGTACGTCGAGGGCGCTCGCCCCGATCTACAGGTGCCGGTTCGTCAGGTGCATCTCACCAACGGGCAGTCGGTCACCCTGTACGACACCTCCGGCCCGTACACCGATCCACTCGTCGAGACCGATGTCCGCAGGGGCCTGTCGCCGTTGCGCGAGAACTGGATCATCGCCCGGGGCGACACCGAGGAGTACGCGGGCCGTCCCGTCCGCCCCGAGGACGACGGCATCAAGCACACCTCACCGCGCGGCGGTCTGCGCAACCTCGACGCGGTCTTCCCGGGCCGGCCGCGCCTGCCGCGCCGCGGCCGGGACGGTGAGGCGGTCACCCAGCTCGCGTATGCGCGCCGGGGGGAGATCACACCCGAGATGGAGTTCGTGGCCATCCGGGAGAACGTTTCTCCCGAGGTGGTTCGCGAGGAGATCGCGGCGGGCCGCGCCGTGTTGCCGGCCAACGTCAACCATCCGGAGATCGAGCCGATGATCATCGGCAAGCGGTTCCTGGTGAAGGTCAACGCCAACATCGGCAACTCGGCGGTGACGTCCTCCATCGAGGAGGAGGTCGAGAAGATGACCTGGGCGACCCGTTGGGGCGCCGATACGGTCATGGACCTGTCGACCGGCCGCAACATCCACACCACCCGCGAGTGGGTACTGCGCAACTCCCCCGTCCCCATCGGCACGGTGCCGCTGTACCAGGCGCTGGAGAAGGTCGACGGCCGCGCCGAGGAACTCACCTGGGAGATCTACAAGGACACCGTCATCGAGCAGGCCGAGCAGGGCGTGGACTACATGACGGTCCACGCCGGTGTCCGCCTCGCGTACGTCCCGCTCACCGCCAACCGCAAGACCGGCATCGTGTCCCGTGGCGGTTCGATCATGGCGGCCTGGTGCCTCGCGCACCACAAGGAGTCGTTCCTCTACGAGAACTTCGAGGAACTCTGCGAGATCCTCGCCGCCTACGACGTCACGTACTCGCTGGGCGACGGCTTGCGGCCGGGTTCCATCGCGGACGCCAACGACGCGGCGCAGTTCGCGGAGTTGAGGACACTCGGGGAACTCAACCGGATCGCGAAGCGTTTCCATGTTCAGACGATGATCGAAGGCCCGGGCCATGTCCCGATGCACAAGATCAAGGAGAACATCGACCTTCAGCAGGAGATCTGTGATGAAGCTCCGTTCTATACGCTCGGCCCGCTGACGACGGACGTCGCGCCGGCGTACGACCACATCACCTCCGGCATCGGTGCCGCGATGATCGCCTGGTGGGGCACGGCCATGCTCTGCTACGTCACGCCCAAGGAACATCTGGGCCTGCCCAACCGTGACGACGTCAAGACCGGCGTCATCACCTACAAGATCGCCGCCCACGCAGCCGACCTCGCCAAGGGACACCCCGGTGCGCAGGAATGGGACGACGCGCTGTCCGACGCCCGCTTCGAGTTCCGCTGGGAAGACCAGTTCAACCTTGCCCTCGATCCGGACACCGCGCGGGAGTTCCACGACGAGACACTCCCGGCGGAGCCGGCGAAGACGGCGCACTTCTGCTCGATGTGCGGGCCGAAGTTCTGCTCGATGAAGATCAGCCAGAGCATCAACGAGCGGTTCGGCGCCGGGGCGGCCGACGGGGCCTCGGCGGAGGAGATCGCCGAGGGCATGCTGGAGAAGTCGAAGGAATTCGCGGCGAGCGGGAACCGGGTGTACCTGCCGCTGGCTGACTGACGTACTCGGATCGGCGCTGTCCCTTGGGGTCCGACGCCTGGGGACAGCGCCATGAGCGGCGTCAGTGATGGGGAGAGACGACGTTGTTGCGATCGGGGGGAGAGAGGAACCTTGGAGTGGGTGAAGTCGACGGCGCCGGTCATACCGACACCGGTCGCGGCGCTGCGTCCCGACGGCACGCTCTTCGCGGTCGCCCAGGAGGAAAGCATCGCGCTCGTTCGGTTGCCCCAGGGCGTCGGCTCGGCAGACTTGCCTCCATGACAGCGCGATCCCTGAGCAAGGGTGCCAATCTGCCGGTCGACGCACCGGACGTACGGGTCGAACTCAGCTGGGCCGAGAGGGCCGGTGGGCCGGACATCGATGCCTCGGCGCTGCTGCTGGCGCAGGACGGACGGGTGCGTGACGACGGGGACTTCGTCTTCTACAACCAGCCGCTGCACGCGTCCGGCGCCGTGCGGCACGTCGGCAAACGGAGCGAAGCCGGTGTCATGACCGACACCGTCCAGGTGGACCTGCGCTCGCTGGAGGGCGCCATCACCCGGGTGGTGCTGTGCGCGTCGGCCGACGGCGGCACCTTCGGGCAGGTGACCGGCCTGACGCTGAGGCTGCTCGGCGGGGACGGGCGCTCCGAAGTGGCCCGCTTCGAGATGCAGGCCGACACGGAGACGGCGTTCCTCGCCGGTGAGCTGTACCTGCGCGAGGGGCGCTGGAAGTTCCGGGCGGTCGGACAGGGGTACGCCTCCGGGCTCGCGGGGGTGGCCACGGACTTCGGGATCACGGTCGACGAGGAGCCGAAGCAGGCGGCCACCCCACCGAACCGCCCAGTGGTCACCCCACGGCCCATCACTCCACCCGCGCTCACCCCATCGACAACCACCCCACCGACAACCACCCCAGCGTCCGGCCCCCGTCTGACCAAGGGGGAGGAGCGGCTTCCCGTCGACATGCGTAAGCGGCTGTCACTGCGCAAGGAGCAGGTCGCCGTCAGTCTGAGCAAGCGGGGGGCGGAGGGGATCAGCGCGCGGGTCGTGCTCGTCCTCGATGCCTCCGGGTCCATGGCGTTCCTGTACTCACGGGGTGTGGTGGCGGACGTCGTGGAGCGCATGGCGGCGGTGGCGGCAGAACTCGACGACGACGGCGAGATGCAGGCCTGGACCTTCGCCAGCGATGCCGCCCGCCTTCCCGACCTGCGGTTGGGCGAGCTCCCCGAGTGGCTGCGGCTGCATGTGCGGGTGGGGGAGATCAGTCTGTTCCGGCGCGGCAAGAAGCCTCGCAAGGGGATGGAGCCGGGGCAGGTCGACATGCGCTCGGTCGGCATCCAGAACGAGGAACAGAAGGCGATTGCCCAGGTCAGATCGTATGTCCGGGAGAATCCGGCGGCCGCCCCGACCTTGGTGCTGTTCTTCTCCGACGGAGGGGTCTACCGCGACGCGGCGATCGAACGGGAGCTGCGGGCGGCGGTCGAGGAGCCGATCTTCTGGCAGTTCGTGGGGCTCGGCCGGTCCAACTACGGGGTCCTGGAGCGGTTCGACACACTGCCCGGACGCCGCGTCGACAACGTGGGGTTCTTCTCCGTGGACGACATCAGCACCCTCCCGGACCAGGAGCTATACGACCGGCTGCTGTCCGAGTTCCCCAGCTGGATCACCGCGGCCGGCCGGGCGGGCATCCTCTGACGGATGACCGGATGACCGGATGACCGCAGGGCACCACCGATCCCCAGGGCAGCACTGATCCATGGGGCGACGCTCCACCAGAGCCGTCCGGTGCCCGGCGTACGGCTTGCGCTCCCCTCGGCGGGGTCGGCGGGGGCGCAAGCCGAGTGCCTATTCCGGCTGGTGCTCCGGGCCGCCGAAGTCCGGGCTGCTGTAGTCCGGACTGCTGAAGCTCGGGCGCGGGCCGGTCGAGCGGCCGTCGTCCGGGCTGCTGAAGCCCGGGCGGTCGTAGCCGATCTTCGGGAGGCGGCCGGTGGGGGCCGGTGGGACCGGGTCGGTGTGCAGGGCGGCGGCCGTGCCGGGGTCGGCGAGGGCCTCCCGGAGGAACGGCAGGATGCCGCGTTCCAGCAGGGCTTCTCGCCAGGCTTCCCTGGCCTGGTCGACCTCCTCGCTCAGTTCGCCGTACGGTCCGGCCTCCAGGGAGGGCCGGTTGCGCAGGGCGGTGAGCAGCAACGCGACGGTGGCGACGAGGATCGCGGCCACGGCCACGGCCCCGAATGTCCAGCCGGCGGTGACCATGGTCCGGGCGAACGCCTGCTCGGGGTCGACCGCCCTGAGGAGGTAGCCGACGAGCAGGAAGATCATCGCGGCTGTCCCGGCGAGTACGGGGGTGAGGACGGCGGCGACGGCGCCCGCCCCGGCGGCTTCGGCGGCCTGGGCCGCCTCCCCCATGGTGGTGGCGAGCCCCATCGCGGCCGCGCCCGGCTCCGCGGAGCCGGTCTCGGACGTGGACGACGGGGTGGACGGCGCGGGGTGGCGCAGCTCCTCGCGGACCTTCACGTAGTGCTGGTACTCGGCCGCCGCGGCCACCGTGATGAGTGCGGAGGCGTTGAGCGCCATGGTGCGCAGTTGTTCGGGGTTGAGCCGCTGTCCGACCGCGGCCAGTTCCGGGTGGTGTGGGGCGGAGCGCAGCGCCTCGTCGAGGATCCGCTCGTACTCCTGGCGGTCCTCGCTGTTCAGGTGCTGCGGAACGCTGTTCATCTGCATCCCCCGATGCTCCGTAGGGCTTGGGGCTCGCATGCCAACGAGCCGTCGGGCAGAAACGGAGGGGAGCCTGCTACGGATAACCCGATGGTAGAGCGGTGACGGCATGGGGTGACAGGGGGTTTGCCGAAATTGGCCCCTGGCCTGCGATGTCGCAGACGGGTCCACAGTGGGGTACTTCTGCCCCGGGAACTGCCCCGGGAACGTTCAGATTTCCAGGGGCAGTTGCTGGACCAGCAGTTTTCCGGCCATCGTCACGCCGCCGTCCATCGCGATGGCCAGCCCGTCCGCGTAGACGTGCGGTCCCTCGACGTGCGGACCGCCGTTGTCCTCGCCGTCCTCGGAGCCGACTTCGCCCAGCAGGTAGGGAATCGGGCTGTGGCCGTGAACGATCCGGGTGCCGCCGTACGTATCGAGCAGGGAGCGTACGGCGTCGGCGCCGCCCTCGTCGCGGAAGGAGAAGCGCTTGGTGAACTTGCGGAACAGGTCCCACACCTCGTCCGCGTCGTTGCGCGTGATCGTCTCGCGGACGGTGTCGTTGACCGCCTCGATCGAGTCGCCGTAGTCGAGGTAGGCGGTGGTGTCGGAGTGCACGAGCAGGTGGCCGTCGACCTCCTCGACCGCGTCGAGGCGAGCCATCCACTGGAGGTGGTGGTCCTGGAGACGGTCCATGTCGTACTTCTGGCCGCCGTTGAGCAGCCAGGCCGCCTGGAAGGTGGCGGTGCCCGCACCGGAGTTGACGGGCGTGTCGCCGAAGCGCTTGGCGCCGAGCAGCAGCAGTTCGTGGTTGCCCATGAGGGCCTTGCAGTACCCGCCGGCCGCGGCGGCCTCGGCGGACAGCCGCATGACGAGGTCGATGACGCCGATGCCGTCCGGGCCGCGGTCGGTGAAGTCACCGAGGAACCACAGCCGGGCCGTGCCCGCGCACCAGTTGCCGGCGGAGTCGACCAGGCCCTTCTCCTGAAGTGCGGCCACCAGTTCGTCGAGGTAGCCGTGGACGTCACCGACGACGAACAGCGGTCCCGGGCCGGTCGCCGGCAGCGGGGCCTGGACGGCCACCGGGTCGACGGCCACCTGGAGGGTGTCGCCGCGCCGGCTGATGACGGGCAGGTCGCGCTGGGTGGGCGTGTAGCCGTCCGGGTGCTCCAGCGGCTCTTCGAGAGGCGGCGCGGCATTGCCCGGGTCTGTGCCGGGGTCGTACGGACCGGTCTCGTGGACGTAAGCGGGCACCCGGAAGTCGCGCAACGTCGCCGTCCGCTCCACCTCGGGTCCCTGACCGGCCCCCTGAGTCATCAGACCCCTCCACCATCGCGCCGCATCTGCACCCTTCGGGCTGCCTGGTCGCAGCGGCCCGCGGTGCCGTGCGTCCATCATAGGAATGCGGATCGCGCCGTGTGATGACCCAGGGGTGGTGAATCGGAGCAAGGCTCCAGTTCATCGCGGCTTTCGCCCCGATTGGGCAGGGCTTCGGCAGTCCGGACTCACGCGGCGCGCACCTTGCCCGCACCCGCACCCCACCCCCGCGGGCTGCTCCGTCGGACGGACCGGAGGACGGCATCGGCCGGGCGAGGGCGATTTCGGCGGCCGGAGCGCGGTCGATGAGGCGGCTGTGGCCGAAGCGACGTCTGATGTCTCCAGCACCACCGGAAACCGCCCGTACGTGCCTCCTGCCAACTTTCGTTGACGCGGACCGCTCGCACCGCCCGGACCGCTCGCACCGCTGCCCCTGAATCACCCCGGGACCACCCCGGACCTTCCCGAGTCGCCTCGGACTGCCCGGTACGGCCGCCCGAGCCGCCGCGAACGGACCTCCCCCCGCCGACCGCTTCTCGAACAAGCCGCCGCTCCCCACGACCCGCGCCATGGCGTCGGTCGTGGGGAGCGGCGGCGGGCTACTTCCCCTCCGGGGCCCGGGGTGGGCTGACCGTGGTCCGAGGGGGGCGTCGCTGCGAAGAGGTGCGTACGAACAGTTCGGTCGGTATCACCTGCTCGACCGGGCGATCCGTTTCCTCGCCCTCGATCGCGTCGATGAGGAGTTGCACCACCGCCGTGCCGATGCGGCGCGGCTTCAACGAGAGGGTCGTGACGGGCGGCTCGGTGTTGGCGTACACCGTGGACTCGCTGCAACAGACGATCAGCAGGTCCTCGGGGACCCGTAGCCCATAGCGGCGGGCTGCGGCGAGCAGGTCGGTGCCGTTGGGGTCGAACAGGCCGTAGACGGCGTCGGGGCGGTCGGGGCGGGCCAGCAGCCGATCGGCGGCCACGGCGCCCGCGCACGGGTCGTGCGCGGGATAGGCCTCGTAGACCGGGTCCTGACCGACCCGTTCGCACCACCGCAGGTACGCGCTGGTCGACAGGTGTGTGTACGTGTCCGTCGTGGTGCCGGTGAGGAGGCCGATGCGGCGGGCGCCGGCGTCGGCCAGGTGGTCGAGGATGTCGAGGACGGCGGCCTCGTGGTCGTTGTCCACCCATGCGGTGACCGGGAGCGAGCCGGCCGGGCGGCCGTCGGAGACGACCGGTAAACCCTGCCGGACCAGCTCGCTGACCACCGGATCCTGGTCGGACGGGTCGATGACGACCGTGCCGTCCAGGGCGACGTTGGACCAGACGTCGTGGCGCGAGGTCGCGGGGAGGATGACGAGCGCGTAGCCGCGGGCGAGCGCGGCCGAGGTGGCGGCGCGCGCCATCTCGGCGAAGTACGCGAACTCGGTGAAGGTGAAAGGTTCATCCCCGTAGGTCGTCACGGTCAGGCCGATGAGGCCCGACTTGCCGGTACGGAGGGTTCGGGCCGCCGCCGAAGGGCGGTAGCCAAGTCGGTCGGCGACCTCGCGGACATGGCGTCGGGTGGCATCCGGGAGCCTGCCCTTGCCGTTGAGGGCGTCGGAGACGGTCGTGATGGAGACTCCGGCGGCGGCGGCCACGTCCCTGATGCCCGCCCGGCCCGGCCGGCTGCCTCGGCGTGAGGTTTCCGCGCGGCTCACCTGGTGCTTCCCTGCTGCTGTCATGGCGAGCCGATAGTAGGGCTCATTCGGTGGGGTAGGGCGGACGCATATGCACGCATTGACAGGCACGTTTCTGCAAGGCTAAACGGGGTCAAGTGCCTTGGAAAGAAAGGTAGTTGACTCAGTCAATGCCAAGACGTGACGTGTCGGCACGGATGAGCCTGCCAACGCACCGATGTTTCGAAGAGGTCTCAACTCACCTGTACGAGGGATGCGCGCCACGGAGTGCACTACCGGCGCGTAGATATATGTGCAGCGCGCCCCCTCGCGCGTACGCCTTCGTGCGGCTTCGTCCTCAGAAGTCGCAGAGGTCCCTCCGTTTCAGGCGTCGGTCCCTGCTCAGCTGTACGCACCCGCGCCGAATCCTCATAAGGTGAGCAGTATTGAAGCCGGTGGTGGTCACGAGGAGGACTGCGGTGAGCGAGACGAGCCCCAAGCTGCGCGCCGAGCTGGAGGGGATCCCCACCTACAAGCCGGGCAAGCCGGCCGCGGGCGGCGGTCCCGTGGCCTACAAGCTGTCCTCCAACGAGAACCCCTATCCGCCGCTGCCGGGCGTGATGGAGTCGGTGACGGCGGCGGCCGCCTCCTTCAACCGTTACCCGGACCTGGCCTGCACGCTTCTGATCAACGAGCTGTCCGAGCGGTTCGGCGTCCCCGCTTCCCACCTGGCCACCGGCACCGGCTCGGTCGGCGTCGCCCAGCAGCTCGTGCAGGCCACCTCGGGCCCCGGCGACGAGGTGATCTACGCCTGGCGGTCCTTCGAGGCCTACCCGATCATCACGCAGATCAGCGGCGCGAAGGCCGTGCAGGTGCCGCTGACGCCGGGGGATGTGCACGACCTGGACGCTATGGCCGACGCGATCACCGAGCGGACCCGGCTGATCTTCGTCTGCAACCCCAACAACCCCACGGGCACCGTCGTGAAGCGGGCCGAGCTGGAACGGTTCCTCGACCGGGTGCCGCGTGACGTGCTGGTCGTGCTCGACGAGGCGTACCGGGAGTTCATCCGCGACCCCGAGGTGCCGGACGGCGTGGAGCTGTACCGGAAGCGGCCCAATGTCTGTGTCCTGCGGACCTTCTCCAAGGCCTACGGCCTTGCCGGCCTGCGCGTCGGCTTTGCCATCGCCCACGAGCCGGTGGCGGAGGCGCTGCGCAAGACGGCGGTGCCGTTCGGCGTGAGCCAGCTCGCGCAGGAGGCCGCGATCGCCTCGCTGCGTGCCGAGGACGCGTTGCTCGGCCGGGTCGGTTCCCTGGTGTGCGAGCGCCTCCGGGTGGTCGAGGGGCTGCGCGCGCAGGGCTGGACGGTGCCCGAGACCCAGGCCAACTTCGTGTGGCTGCGGCTCGGCGAGCTCACGGTCCCCTTCGCGGCCGCGTGTGAGCAGGCCGGCGTCGTGGTGCGGCCGTTCCCGGGCGAGGGTGTGCGGGTGACGGTCGGGGAGAACGAGGCGAACGACATCTTCCTGAAGGTGGCGGAAGGGTTCCGCAAGGATCTCTAGCGAGTCGCCTGCACCGGTTTCGGCTGGTCAGCAGGGGTCACAGGGGGGTTTCCGCGGGTAGGCGGGGACCCCCCTTCGTCTATCGAAAATGGGTGCGGCATACTAGCTTGTGAATGTGAACGCTTTCACAAGCGTGATCCACGAGCGTGAGGTAAGGAGTGACGACGTGGACCTGGCTTTGGCGCCGGAGACACTGGCGCGCTGGCAGTTCGGCATCACCACCGTCTACCACTTCCTCTTCGTCCCCCTGACGATCTCCCTCGCGGCACTCACCGCCGGGCTGGAGACCGCCTGGGTGCGCACGGAGAACGAGAAGTACCTCAGGGCGACGAAGTTCTGGGGCAAGCTCTTCTTGATCAACATCGCTATGGGTGTCGTCACCGGCATCGTGCAGGAGTTCCAGTTCGGCATGAACTGGTCCGACTACTCGCGCTTCGTCGGAGACGTCTTCGGAGCCCCGCTCGCCTTCGAGGCCCTGATCGCCTTCTTCTTCGAGTCCACCTTCATCGGCCTGTGGATCTTCGGCTGGGACAAGCTGCCGAAGAAGATCCACCTGGCCTGCATCTGGATGGTCTCGATCGGCACGATCCTGTCGGCGTACTTCATCCTCGCGGCCAACTCGTGGATGCAGCACCCCGTCGGCTACCGGATCAACAAGGAGAAGGGACGGGCCGAGCTCACCGACTTCTGGGCCGTGCTGACCCAGAACACCGCGCTCAGCCAGGTCTTCCACACCATGTCCGCGGCCTTCCTCACCGGTGGCGCCTTCATGGTCGGCATCGCCGCCTTCCATCTGTACCGCAAGAAGCACATCCCGGTGATGAAGACCTCGCTGCGGCTGGGCCTGGTCACCGTGGTCATCGCCGGTCTGCTCACCGCCGTCAGCGGTGACGTCCTCGGCAAGGTCATGTTCAAGCAGCAGCCGATGAAGATGGCCGCCGCCGAGGCCCTGTGGGACGGCGAGGCGCCCGCGCCGTTCTCGGTCTTCGCCTACGGCGACGTCGAGAAGGGGCACAACAAGGTCGCGATAGAGATCCCGGGCCTGCTGTCCTTCCTCGCGAACGACGACTTCAGCTCGTACGTCCCCGGCATCAACGACGTGAACAAGGCCGAACAGGAGAAGTACGGTCCCGGCGACTACCGGCCCAACATCCCGGTCGCCTACTGGGGCTTCCGCTGGATGATCGGCTTCGGCATGTCGTCCTTCGCGATCGGCCTGGCAGGACTCTGGCTCACCCGCAAGAAGTTCCTGCTGCCGCAGCACCTGAGGGTCGGCGAGGACGAGGTGCCGCATGTGGTGCTGTTCAGGAACAAGGCGCTCAGCCCCAAGCTCACCAAGCTCTACTGGCTGGCGGCGATCTGGACCCTGGGCTTCCCGCTGATCGCCAACTCCTGGGGCTGGATCTTCACCGAGATGGGCCGCCAGCCCTGGGTCGTCTACGGCGTCCTCCAGACCCGTGACGCGGTCTCCCCCGGGGTCTCCCAGGGCGAGGTCCTCACGTCGATGATCGTCTTCACGGCGCTCTACGCGATCCTCGCCGTCATCGAGGTCAAGCTGCTGGTGAAGTACGTGAAGGCCGGCCCGCCCGAGCTCACCGAGGCCGACCTCAACCCGCCCACGAAGATCGGCGGCGACTCCCGGGACGCCGACAAGCCGATGGCCTTCTCCTACTAGGCCGAGGGAGCTGCACAGTCATGGAACTGCACGACGTCTGGTTCGTCCTGATCGCCGTCCTGTGGACCGGCTACTTCTTCCTGGAGGGCTTCGACTTCGGGGTCGGCATCCTCACCAAACTGCTCGCCCGCGACCGGCCCGAGCGGCGGGTGCTCATCAACACCATCGGGCCCGTCTGGGACGGCAACGAGGTGTGGCTGCTCACGGCGGGCGGCGCGACCTTCGCCGCCTTCCCCGAGTGGTACGCCACGCTCTTCTCCGGCTTCTACCTGCCCCTGCTGCTCATCCTGGTCTGTCTGATCGTGCGGGGCGTCGCCTTCGAGTACCGGGCGAAGCGGCCCGAGGAGAACTGGCAGCGCAACTGGGAGACCGCGATCTTCTGGACCTCGCTCCTTCCCGCCTTCCTGTGGGGCGTCGCCTTCGGCAACCTCGTGGGGGGTGTCAAGATCGACCAGGACTTCGAGTACGTGGGCAATGTCTGGGACCTGCTCAACCCGCACGCGCTGCTCGGCGGTCTGGTGACCCTGACGCTGTTCACCTTCCACGGTGCGGTGTTCACGGCCCTCAAGACCGTCGGCGAGATCCGGGAACGGGCACGGAAGCTGGCGCTGAAGGTGGGGCTCGCGACCGCCGTGTTCGCTTCGATCTTCCTGCTGTGGACGCAGATCGACAGTGGTGACGGCAAGAGTCTGGTCGCCCTGGTCGTGGCGGTCGGTGCCCTGGTCGCGGCGCTCGTGGCGAACCAGGCGGGACGCGAGGGCTGGTCGTTCGCGCTCTCCGGCGTCACCATCGTGGCCGCCGTGGCGATGCTCTTCCTGACGCTCTTTCCGAACGTCATGCCGTCCACGCTCAACGAGAACTGGAGCCTCACGGTGACCAACGCCTCGTCGAGCCCGTACACCCTGAAGATCATGACCTGGTGTGCCGGTATCGCCACACCGATCGTGCTGCTCTACCAGGGCTGGACGTACTGGGTGTTCCGCAAGCGGATCGGTACGCAGCACATCGCCGAGGCCGCGCACTGAGTCCGATATGGGGTGTGTTTCACGTGAAACACACCCCATGGGGAGAGAGCGTGTTTCACGTGGAACACGCTCTTTGAGAAGAGGGTGTTTCACGTGAAACCGATCGACCCGCGTCTCCTCCGGTACGCCCGCGCCACCCGCCTCTTCCTGGTGGCGGTCGTCGGCCTGGGTGCCGTCGGAGCGGCCCTGGTCATCGCGCAGGCGATGCTCATCGCCGAGGCCGTGGTGGGGGCCTTCCAGCACGGCCTGTCCATCACCGAACTGCGCACTCCTCTGCTGCTGTTGGTGGCTGTGGCGGTCGGCCGGGCGCTGGTGGCCTGGCTCACCGAACTCGCCGCGCACCGCGCGAGTGCCGCCGTGAAGTCGGAGCTGCGGGGGCGGTTGCTGGAGCGGGCCACCGCGTTGGGGCCGAACTGGCTCAGTGGCCGGCGTACCGGTTCGCTGGTCGCCCTCGCCACGCGGGGCGTGGACGCCCTCGACGACTACTTCTCGCGCTATCTGCCGCAGCTGGGACTGGCGGTGGTCGTACCGGTCGCGGTGCTCGCGCGGATTGTGACCGAGGACTGGGTGTCCGCCGCGATCATCGTCGGCACCCTGCCCCTGATCCCGGTCTTCATGGTGCTGATCGGCTGGGCCACGCAGTCGCGGATGGACCGTCAGTGGCGGCTGCTGTCCCGGCTGTCCGGGCACTTCCTGGACGTTGTCGCCGGGCTGCCCACGCTCAAGGTGTTCGGGCGGGCCAAGGCGCAGGCCGAGTCGATCCGGCGCATCACCGGCGAGTACCGGCAGGCGACCATGCGGACGCTGCGGATCGCCTTCATCTCGTCGTTCGCGCTGGAGTTGCTGTCGACGCTCTCGGTGGCCCTGGTGGCCGTGACGATCGGCATGCGGCTCGTGCACGGCGAGATGGACCTGTACATCGGCCTGGTGATCCTCGTGCTGGCGCCGGAGGCGTATCTCCCGCTGCGCCAGGTCGGGGCGCAGTACCACGCGGCCGCCGAGGGGCTGGCTGCCGCCGAGGAGATCTTCGAGGTACTGGAGACACCGGCACCGGCGTCGGGCACGGTCGCGGTGGCCGAGGGAGGGGTGGCGTTCGAGGGCGTGACCGTCCGCTACCCCGGGCGCTCCGCCGACGCTGTCACGGACGTGTCGTTCACCGTCGAACCCGGTGAGACGGTCGCGCTGGTCGGACCGAGCGGTGCGGGCAAGTCGACCCTGCTGAACGCGCTGCTGGGGTTCGTGCGGCCGGCCGAGGGCCGGGTGCTGGCCGGGGGAGTCGACCTCGCGGCGGCCGACCTGGAGCAGTGGCGCTCTCGGATCGCGTGGGTGCCGCAGCGCCCGCACCTCTATGCCGGGACGATCGAGGAGAACGTACGGCTGGCGCGTCCCGACGCCGACGACGCGGCCGTTCGCCGGGCGCTGGCGGACGCGGGGGCGCTGGAGTTCGTCGAGGCGCTGCCCGCAGGGGCCGACACGGTGCTCGGCGAGGACGGGGCCGGGCTGTCCGCCGGGCAGCGGCAGCGGCTGGCGCTGGCCAGGGCGTTCCTCGCGGACCGGCCCGTGCTGCTGCTGGACGAGCCGACGGCCGCGCTCGACGGGGAGACCGAGGCGGAGGTGGTGGCGGCCGTGCGGCGCCTCGCGGCCGGTCGGACGGTCCTGCTGGTCGTGCACCGGCCGGCGCTGCTGGCGGTGGCGGACCGTGTGGTGCGGTTGGCCGAGGCCGAGACACCCGTGCCCGTGGAGGCCGCTCCCAAGGGCGCCGCTCCCGCACCGCCGGATGAGGCGGCCACCCTGCCCGTCAGCGGTGAGCCCGGGACGGGGCTCGCCGTGAGCGGCGGTGGCGTCCTCGCCCGGGTCCGCGCCATGGCCGGCGCCCGACGCGGCCGGCTCGCCCTCGCGCTGCTGCTCGGCAGCCTCGCCCTCGGCAGTGCCGTGGGCCTCATGGCCACCTCCGGATGGCTCATCTCGCGGGCCTCGCAGCAGCCACCGGTGCTGTACCTGATGGTGGCTGTGACGGCGACCCGCACCTTCGGCATCGGGCGGGCGGTGTTCCGGTACGCGGAGCGGCTCGTGTCGCACGACGCCGTGCTCCGGATGCTGGCCGACACCCGGGTCGCCGTCTGGCGTCGGCTGGAGCGGCTGGCGCCCGCGGGCCTGCACTCGACCCGGCGGGGCGATCTGCTGACGCGGCTGGTCGCCGATGTGGACGCCCTCCAGGACTACTGGCTGCGCTGGCTGCTGCCCGCCGGGTCCGCCGTCGTCGTCTCTGCCGGGGCCGTCGCCTTCACGGCGTGGCTGCTGCCCGCGGCCGGGGCGGTGCTCGCCGCCGGGCTGCTGACGGCCGGGGTCGGCGTTCCCCTGGTCACCGGTGCCGTGGCGCGCCGGGCCGAGCGTCGGCTCGCCCCCGCCCGAGGGGTGCTCGCCACCCGCACGGCCGACCTGCTCACCGGCACCGCCGAGTTGACCGTCGCGGGCGCGTTGCCCGTCCGCACCGCGGGGGTGCGCGCGGCCGACTCGGTGCTCACCAGGATCGCCTCGCGCGCGGCGACCGCCACCGCCCTCGGCGACGGGCTGACCGCGCTCGTCTCCGGGCTGACCGTCACGGCCGCCGCCCTGGTGGGCGCCCAGGCGGTCGCCGACGGACGGCTGAGCGGCGTGACCATGGCCGTGGTCGTCCTCACCCCGCTGGCCGCCTTCGAAGCCGTCCTGGGGCTTCCCCTGGCCGTGCAGTACCGCCAACGGGTGCGCAGGAGCGCCGAGCGGGTGTACGAGGTCCTGGACTCCCCCGAGCCCGTGCGCGAGCCGGAGCGGCCCCGTCAGGCGCCCGCATCGCCCTTCCCGCTGGCCCTCAAGGGGCTGGCCGCCCGGCACGCCGGGCAGGGGCGGGACGCACTTGCCGGGGTCGATCTCACCCTGACGCAGGGACGCCGGATCGCCGTCGTCGGGCCCTCCGGCTCCGGGAAGACCACGCTCGCGCAGGTGCTGCTGCGGTTCCTGGACGCCGGCGCGGGCTCGTACACGCTCGGCGGGGTGGACGCGCACGCCCTGGACGGCGACGACGTACGCCGGCTGGTCGGGCTGTGCGCGCAGGACGCGCACCTCTTCGACAGCTCGGTCCGCGAGAACCTCCTGCTCGCGAAGAAGGGGGCGGGCGAGGAGGAGCTGCGGGACGCGCTGGCGCGAGCCCGGCTGCTGGAGTGGGCCGACGGTCTGCCCGACGGGCTCGACACGCTCGTGGGCGAACACGGTGCCCGGTTGTCCGGCGGCCAGCGGCAGCGGCTCGCGCTGGCCCGGGCGTTGCTCGCCGACTTCCCCGTCCTGGTGCTCGACGAGCCGGCCGAGCATCTGGACCTGCCGACCGCCGACGCGCTCACCCAGGACCTGCTGGCCGCCACCGAGGGCCGTACGACCCTGCTCATCACCCACCGGCTCGCCGGCCTCGAGGCGGTCGACGAGGTGGTCGTGCTGGGCGAGGGACGGGTGGTGCAGCGGGGTTCCTACGCGGCGCTGGCGGCCGTGGAGGGTCCGTTGCGGAGGATGGCCGAACGGGAGGAGGCCACGGAGCTGTTGGTGGCCGTGCGATAACCGCCGGATCCGGCCCGACTTTCCGTGACAGGGCTGTGCACGCGTGTGCTGCGCGAGATCAACACGGTGGCCGTGCCGCTCGGCGGCGACAGCGCGCACGGCCCGGGCATCGGGGTGGACGGCGCCGGTGCGAGGGTGGTGTGGCAGGCGTCGTACTGAGCCATCAGGGGCGGGACGTCCCCCGGGCGTACGACTTGAACAGGACCGGGGCCCGGTAGCCGGGGCACGATCGCTGACATGCGCTCACCTCGCCGTCGTGTCCTGCTCGTTCCGGTTCTGCTGTGCCTGTCCGGGTTGCTCGCGACCCGGCCCACGACCGCCGAGGGGGAGACCGGCGACGGCTCGGACTCCCGGATCAGTGCGCAGGTGGCGCGGCTGTACGAGGACGCGGCGGTGGCGACGCAGCGGTACGAGGCGGGGCGGCGCGAGGCGGAGAAGCAGCAGGGGAAGGCCCGGCGCGTGGAGGAACTCCTCACCCGTGAGCGGCGGGAGATCACCGTGCTGCGCGAGGACCTGGGCCGTATCGCCCGCGCCCAGTACCGCGGCGGTGGCGGTCTGCCGGTCGTCGCGCAGCTGGTTCTGGCGGGCAGCACCGACAAGCTGATGCGCGGCCAGCACGTCTTCTCGCAGGCGAACCTCGCCGTCGACAACGCGATCGACAAGAACCGGAGGGCGGAGGCACGGCTGGCCGCCGACGAGGCGAAGGCCGTCGCGGCCTGGCAGGCGGTGGAGCGGCGCGCCCTGGAACTCGCGCGGCTGAAGAAGGACATCGACGACAAGCTCGAGCAGGCACGATGGCAGTTGCAGGGCCGGGCGGACGCGTCGGTGGCGGCGGGTTCCTGCCGCGGCGCCGTGCGCCTGGACCGACCGCCGACGCACTTCGTGGGCGACTGGGTCACACCGGTCGAGACGTACGCCCTGTCCGCGGCCTTCGGCAGCGGTGGCACGCGCTGGGCGAACCGGCACACCGGGCAGGACTTCGCGGTGCCGATCGGGACGCCGGTACGGGCGGTCGGTGCAGGCCGCGTGGTGCGGGTTTCGTGCGGGGGCGCCTTCGGGATCGAGGTCGTGGTGCGGCATTCCGACGGCTACTACACGCAGTACGCCCACCTCGCCGCCGTCACCGTCGACCAGGGCGACAGGGTGACCACCGGGCAGTGGATCGGGCAGTCGGGCACATCGGGCAACTCGACCGGCCCGCACCTGCACTTCGAGGTGAGGGTCACGCCGGACGCGGGATCGGCGCTCGACCCGGTGCCCTGGCTGGCGGCACGCGGAGCGCCCGTCGGCTGAGGCTCTTCCCGCGCACCCGACCTGATCGGGCACAGGATGTCGGGTCCGGCCGGATGTCCGCCACCTAGCGTGGGGAGCGCAACAGCGGAAGGAGACCGGAGTGCTGGAGCGGCTCAACCAGGCCATGGAATACATCGAGGGCCACCTCGACGAGCCGATCGACGTGGCGGCGCTGGCGCACGGCGCGGCCACCTCGGAGTACCACCTGCGCCGGATGTTCTCCGCGCTCGCCGGCATGCCGCTGTCGGAGTACATCCGGCGCAGGCGGCTGACCGTCGCGGGCGCCGAGGTGCTCGCCGGAGGGGACTCACTGCTGGAGATCGCGGTGCGCTACGGCTACGGCTCGGGTGAGGCGTTCGCGCGGGCGTTCCGTGCCGTGCACGGCGTCGGGCCGGGCGAGGCCCGCCGTACCGGCGCCGCGCTCGTCTCCCAGCCCCGGCTGGCCTTCCGCCTCACCGTCGAAGGGAGCAGCAGCATGCGCTATCGCATGGTGGACCGGCCGGCCTTCACCGTCGTCGGCCTCAAGGCCCGGGTGCCCTTGGTGCACACGGGGCCGAACCAGGCGATCATCGACTTCGTCCGCGGGATCGACCCGCAGGTTCTGGAGCGCCTGGAGAAGCTGTCGGACCAGGAACCTCAGGGCATCGTCGCGGTCTGCGACGACCTGGATCCGAGCCGGGCCGAGGGCACCGAACTCGACTACTACCAAGGGGTGATCACGTCCGCGGACGCCTCCAGGGGCACGACCGCCCTGGCCGTACCGGCCGGCGCCTGGGCCGTCTTCGCCACCTCCGGGCCGGCCCCGCAGGCCATCCAGGAGCTGTGGCGGGACGTGTTCACGCAGTGGTTCCCGTCCAACCCGTACCGCAGCCGCCCCGGCCCGGAGATCCTGCGCACCCGGCTGTCACCGGACGGGACCGAGGCCGACGCCGAACTGTGGCTGCCGGTGGAGCGGGATCAGGGCTGACGTCCCCAGGGGAGGGCTACTTCCGCTCGGAGATCAGCTGCTCGATGACGACGGCGACGCCGTCCTCGTTGTTGGCGACGGTCTGTCCGGAGGCCGCCGCGAGCACGTCCGGGTGCGCGTTGCCCATCGCGTACGACCGGCCGGCCCAGGTGAGCATCTCGACGTCGTTCGGCATGTCGCCGAACGCGACGACCTCCTCGTGGGAGATGCCGCGTTCCGCGCAGCACAGGGCGAGCGTGCTGGCCTTGGAGACTTCGGGGCCGCTGATCTCCAGCAGGGCGCTGGGGCTGGAGCGGGTGACGTTGGCGCAGTCACCGATGGCCAGCCGGGCGATGGTGAGGAAGGCGTCGGGGTCGATCGTGGGGTGGAACGCGAGGATCTTCAGCACCGGCTCGCCGGCCCCGGGCGCGTCCGGCGCAAGCAGTCGCTCGGCCGGGGCGAGGGTGTCGGGTATCTCCATGTGCATCTTGGGATACTCCGGCTCCTGGTAGAAGCCGTACGTCTGCTCGATGGCGTACATGGTGCCGGGCGCCGCCTCCCGCAGCAGCCGTACGGCGTCCAGCGCGTTCTCCCGCGCCAGCTCGCGCACCTTCACGAACCGGTGGGCGCCGGGGCCGCCGTGCAGATCGACCACGGCGGCGCCGTTGCCGCAGATCGCCAGACCGTGCCCGTGGACGTGCTCGCTGACGACGTCCATCCAGCGGGCCGGGCGGCCGGTGACGAAGAAGACCTCGATGCCCGCCTCCTCGGCGGCGGCGAGGGCGGCGACCGTGCGCGGGGACACCGACTTGTCGTCGCGCAGCAGGGTGCCGTCGAGATCGGTGGCGATCAGCCGGGGCGGGAGGGCGGCGGCCGGGGTCTCGGGCTGTCTGGTCGCTGAGGTCACCGGGCCATTCTCGCGCATATGCCTGCACGGTCGGGCGCGAGCCCGCACACATGAGGCACCGCCGGGGCGCGGATGACCTGATGCCGAGGTCAGCGCAGTTGCGCCGGGGCCTCCATGGCGATCTGCTCGAAGACCTTCTCGTCCGCGGCGAAGACGGAGTCGGCGATGGGCCAGTGGACCACGATCTCCGTGAAGCCGAGCTCCCGGTGCCGGCCCGCGAAGTCGACGAAGGCGTCCAGGGACTCCAGCGGGCGCCCGCGGTCCGGGGTGAACCCGGTGAGCAGGATCTTGTCCAGCTCCTTCGTGTCCCGCCCGATCTCGGCACAGGCGTCGGTGAGCTTCTCCACCTGACCGCGAATGGCCTGAACCGACTGCTCGGGGGTGCCGTTCTCGTAGAGCTTGGGGTCGCCCGTGGTCACCCAGGCCTGTCCGTACCGCGCGGCGAGCCGCAGCCCGCGGGGGCCGGTCGCGGCGACCGCGAAGGGCAGCCGGGGGCGCTGGACGCAGCCGGGGATGTTGCGCGCCTCGTGCGCCGAGTAGTGGTCGCCCTCGTACGACACGGAGTCCTCGGTGAGCAACCGGTCCAGCAGCGGTACGAACTCGGCGAGGCGGTCGGCCCGCTCGCGCGGGGTCCACGGTTCCTGGCCGAGGGCGGTGGCGTCGAAGCCGGTGCCGCCCGCGCCGATCCCCAGGGTCACCCGGCCGGCGGAGACATCGTCCAGGGAGATCAGTTCCTTGGCGAGGGTCACCGGGTGCCGGAAGTTCGGCGAGGTCACCAGCGTGCCCAGACGCAGGCGGTCGGTGACGGCCGCGGCGGCGGTCAGCGTCGGGATCGCGCCGAACCACGGGCCGTCGCGGAAGGTGCGCCAGGACAGGTGGTCGTAGGTGTACGCGGTGTGGAAGCCGAGCTGCTCGGCCCGTGTCCAGGTGGAACGGCCTCCCTCGTGCCAACGCAGGTACGGGAGGATCACGGTGCTCAGACGCAGACTCATGTCATCGAGCGTATGCGGACGAGCGTGTTTCACGTGAAACAGTCACCGTGCGCGTCCGCCCAGCCACGGACTGAGCCCGACCAGGATGAATTCCTTGTGCACGCGGTCGTGCGGCAGCGGCACCATCAGAAATTGAGCGGGCGGGAAGCGCCGGATCTTCACCCAGGCGTGGCCGTCGTAGAGAGAGCGGAGAAAGGCGGGGACATCATCGCGGTCGACATCGGGGCACTCCACTCCGTCGACGGTGATCAGGGCGTCGTCGTCGGGGTAGAGCCGGACGCTCACGCAAGGGCGGCCGCCGAGCTCGACGTAGGCCTCGTGCGGCAGCGAGCCGTCCTGGTCGGTGGTGACGCCGACGCCGGCGGAGGTGCGGCGGGAGGTCTGATCGGCGCCGATGTCGTGGGTGACCTCGATCTCGAGCGCGTACTGGGCGGCGATCGACCGGAGGGCGGTGACGGCAGCCTCAGTGGTGGGGAGGTGGTCCATACCTGTGATCATGCCGAATGGGAACGTGGCGCGGCAGCCGAAGACACGCCTCAGTGCCGCTCCGGAAAGCGCAGGTATCGCGGGGGTACGGCCTTTGTCAGCCACACCCCGTTCGCACTGACGTGGAAGACATGGCCGTCACGGTGCATGGCTTCCGCGTCGACGGCGAGGACCACGGGGCGGCCCCGGCGCGCTCCGACCCGGGTCGCGGTCTCCCGGTCGGCCGACAGGTGCACGTCGTGCCGGTTCATGGGCCGCAGCCCCTCGGCGCGGATCGCGTCCAGGGAGGGGGCCACGGTCCCGTGGTAGAGGTACGACGGCGGGGTCGCCGGGGGCAGCCCGAGGTCGACCTCGACGCTGTGGCCCTGACTGGCGCGGATCCGGGTGCCGTCGATCGCGAAGCGCTTCTTGTCGTTGGCGGCGACGACATGGTCCAGCTCGTCCCGGGTGAAGCGGAAGCCGTGCGCGGCGCAGGCCGCGATCAGCTCGTCGATCTCCACCCAGCCGGCCTCGTCGAGCGTGAGGCCGATCCGCTCGGGCTGGTGCCGCAGGTGTTTCGAGAGGTACTTCGACACCTTCACGGTGCGTCTCTCGTCCCTGTCCATTTCGTTCATCCGCTCAGCATGACGTGAGAGACGCAGATCACGCACTCTGTTTTGGAGTGGAGGTTTGGTCCACAACCAACTGTAGTTATCCACAGGCAAGTTGGCGTTTCTGTGGACAACTGGCCGTCTCGTCAGCCCCCTTCACCAAGATCATCTGACGCCCCATGACTTGAGGCAAGGTGGTCCAAGGCCCGGGCGCGCACCTCCCGTTCGGCCGCGAGCGCGAGAAAGACCGCGGCATGCTCCGCGCCAACCAGCGTCTCCACGGCCCGCATTGTCTCCACCGGAATCGGGACCGGCCGCGTCCCCGACGGAGGTGGCGGGGGATCGCCCGCACCGAGGTGCCGACGCAGGTGATGACCGGCGAACAGGCGCATGGCCCGGGCCAGTTCGGCGTCCACGGTCTGCCGGGCGAGCGGGCGCAGCCGTCGGACGAGCGAGGCCGCCTCGGCCGCGTCGGCGTCGGTCGGGCGGTGCGGTCCGTCGAGGTAGCGCGCGAAGACATGCTCGGTGGTGAACTCCAGGAAACGGGCGGCGATCTGCTCGACCTGACTCCTCAACTCCCGCAGATGGGCGGTGATCGCGGCCATGGGAACCCCGGCCGCGTGCAACTCCACGGCCACCGACAGCTCTTGGGGACTGGGCACGAGGAAAACGTCCTCGTCGCCGGGGACGGGCTCCAGCACGCCGAGCGCCACGGCGTCGGCGATCGCCCCGTCGTCGGCGGTGCCGCCGAAGCGGGCGGTCAGATCGGTGCGGGAGACGCGGGAGGGCTCCTCGTCGGTCCACGGACCGTCGACCTCGGCGACCAGCCCCAGGACACCGCCCAGGCCACGGCCGGCGTCGTGGGCGTCCAGAAGCTCCCTGATGGAGGCGAGGGTGTAGCCGCGGTCGAGGAGGTCGGCGATCTGGTGGAGGCGGGTGCGATGGGCGTCGGAGTAGTGGTTGGCCCGCCCCTGACGCACGGGGCGGGGGAGCAGACCACGGTCCTGGTAGGCGCGGATGGTGCGGACGGTGGTGCCGGTGAGATGCGCGAGCGTCTCTATGCGGTAAGGGGGCCCGGCGGGCGGGGTGGTGGTCAAGTCGCCCTTTCCCGAACGGTCGTTGTCATGGCGGATGCCGAGTCCGCCGGCGGGCGCAGCGGGGCCGGGCGGCGGCTCACAGCGGCGGTCCCACCCGCGCCAGCGCCCGCAACGCCCTTGGCAGGAAACGCGACAGCGCGTACGAGCCCCGCGCCTCCGGAGTGACCGGAACCATCGCCTTGTTGAGCGCGACAGCTCGCAGGATGGCGTCCGCGACCTTCTCCGGCGGGTAGTTGCGCAGCCCGTACACGCGCGTGGAGCGTTTCTGGCGGCGTCGCTCCTCCTGCGCGTCCACTCCCACGAAGGTCGCCGTGGCGGTGATGTTGGTGTTCACCAGGCCGGGGCATATCGCGGTGACGCCGATGTCCTGGTCGGCCAGTTCGGCGCGCAGGCACTCGCTCAGCATCAGGACCGCCGCCTTGGAGGTGCTGTAGGCGGGCAGCGCCTTGGACGGCTGGTAGGCGGCCGCCGAGGCGATGTTGACGATATGGCCGCCCTGCCCGCGTTCGGCCATCTGCCGGCCGAAGAGACGGCACCCATGGATGACGCCCCACAGGTTGACGTCCAGGACCCTGCGCCAGTCCTCGGGCGTCGTGTCGAAGAACGAGCCCGACAGCCCGATGCCCGCGTTGTTCACCAGCACGTCCACCACGCCGTGTTCCGCGTGGACCTTCGCCGCGAGTTTCTCCATCGCCTGCTCGTCGGAGACGTCCACCGCCTCCGCCCAGGCCTCGGGCGCGCCGACCAGGAGCGACATCTCGGCGGTGCGGGCCGCACCCTCGGCGTCCCGGTCGACGGCGATCACCCGGGCGCCCGCCTCGGCGAACGCGAACGCCGTGGCCCGTCCGATGCCGCTGCCCGCACCGGTGACCAGCACCAGCTGACCGCCGAAGCGCTCGGCGTGCCGGCCGGTGGCGGCGGCCTTGCGCACCGGCCGGCCCGCGCCGTCCTCCCGGGTCTCCCCCGGCCGGGTCTCTCCCGCCGCCTCGCCATCCCGCTCCTTCTCGACCGACAGGACGAAGTCGTCGATCCAGGAGGCGAGCCGGTCGGGCCGGGTGCGCGGGACCCAGTGTCCGGCCGGGAGGGTGCGCCGGGTCAACCGCGGGACCCAGTCCTCCAGTTCGTCGTACAGCCGCTCCGACAGGAACCGGTCCCCCGAAGGCGTGATGAGCTGCACGGGCGCGTGGGCGTGCGCGTCCACACGTGGGCGGCGCAGACGGGGCCGTACGTTGTCGCGGTACAGCCAGGCTCCGTGCGCCGCGTCCGACGCCAGCGACGGCGTCGGGTAGTCGCCGGCGGGGACCTTCTCGATCCGCCGCAGGATGCCCGGCCAGCGCTTGCCGAGCGGGCCGCGCCAGGCCAGTTCGGGCAGGACGGGGGTGTGCAGCAGGTACACGTACCAGGACTTGGCGCCCTGGCCGAGGAGTTGGCCGACCCGGCGCGGAGTCGGCCTGGTCAGCCGCTTGTTGATCCAGTGGCCGAAGTGGTCGAGGGACGGCCCGGACATCGAGGTGAAGGAGGCGATGCGGCCCCTGGTGCGCTCGACGGTCACGAACTCCCAGGACTGCACCGAGCCCCAGTCGTGCCCCACGAGGTGCACCGGCCGATCGGGGCTGACCGCGTCCACGACCGCCAGGAAGTCGTCCGTGAGCTTCTCCAGGGTGAACCCGCCCCGCAGCGGCTTCGGCACGCCGGAACGGCCGTGCCCCCGGACGTCGTACAGCACCACATGGAACCCGTGGTGGTCCACCAACCGGGACGCGACCTCGGACCACACCTCCTTGCTGTCCGGATAGCCGTGCACCAGGACGACCGTCGGTCGCCCGGGGTCCCCCAGCTCGGCCACGCACAGCTCGATCCCGCCGGTCCGCACCCACCGCTCACGCGCACCCTCTGGCAACGTCACTTCCCCTCCGCCTTCCCTGCCGTGTCCGTTGTCGCCTCCGTACCCGCCCAGCGCCTGACGTGCGGCAGGTCGTCGTCCAGCCAGAAGGCGCTCTCCTCGGGATCCGCGGAGTCGGTGACGACGAGGATCTCCTCGAACTTCGCGCCCGTGCCCCGGAACCCGAGATGGGGTTCGACCGCCCACAGGCCCGGATGCGGCGGATGGTCGGAGAAGCGGTACGGCGACCACAGCGGCGACCAGCCCTCCCGATGGCCGTGCAGCGCGTCGGACACCAGACCCTTGAGGGACTGCGTGCCGAACCCGAACAGCCGGGGTGAGAAGCGGCGCTCCCTGACCCGGTCCACCTTGTGCGCGATCACGCCGAAGGGATACGCGCGGTGCCGGTTGGCGTAGCCCTGGCGGACCATGAGGCGGTCCACGTCGGCGTAGATCTCGCGCAGCGACCGCCGCTCGCGCACCTCGCGCAGGATCAGCTCCCGGTGTGCCGCGAGGTCGGCCATCAGCCTCTCCTGCACGGGATGGGCGCCGAGCGCGCCCGAGTAGCCGATGTCCGCCGTGTACCCCTCGTACACCGGTGCCAGGTCGAGGATGAACGGCATCCCCGGCTCCAGGCGACGGTCGGTGGGGAAGAACTGCAACGGGACGCGGAAGCCGGTGAACGCCGTGCGGTCCCCGAACCAGGCGAACGGCAGGTGGAACCAGTCGCGCACACCCCGCTCGCGCAGCCACTCCCGCTGCATCCGCGCCGCCTCGCGCTCCGTCACGCCCGGTCGCAGTTCGGCGGCCACGGCCTGCGCGCAGTCGTACGCCAGCCGCTGCACCCGTCTGAATCCCCGCAGCTCGGCGGAGAGTTCGCGTGTCCCTGCCGTCGGTGCCGTCGTCATGCCACCCCGTCCCAGCCAGTCCCCGTCGACTGCGCTACGTGTCCGTAACTTGACATCGCCGAATGTGACAGTTGTTAGAGGCCGCGTCAATAGGCGGGTTCGGGGCCTGTGGAAAACCCGCCGTCGGCGCCCCCGTAGCTCTCAGGCATGGCATCCCCTACGGACCCGTACATCTGAGGTCTGAGGCGAAGACGGCTCTGAGGTCTGACGATTTTCGTGGCGTGCGTCACTAATTTCGATGACGTGACTGTGATCGCGACCGAAAGCCTGAGCAAGCGGTTCCCCCGGGTGACCGCTCTTGACCGGCTCTCTGTGGACGTCGGGCCCGGTGTGACCGGCCTCGTCGGAGCCAACGGGGCCGGCAAGTCCACACTGATCAAGATCCTTCTGGGTCTGTCGCCCGCCACGGAGGGCCGAGCCGAGGTGCTCGGCCTCGACGTCGCGAGCAAGGGCGCCGACATCCGCGAGCGGGTCGGCTACATGCCGGAGCACGACTGCCTGCCGCCCGACGTCTCGGCCACCGAGTTCGTCGTGCACATGGCCCGTATGTCCGGCCTGCCGCCCACCGCCGCGCGTGAGCGCACCGCGGACACCCTGCGCCATGTCGGCCTGTACGAGGAGCGCTATCGCCCCATCGGCGGCTACTCCACCGGCATGAAGCAGCGCGTGAAGCTCGCCCAGGCCCTCGTCCACGACCCGCAGCTGGTCTTCCTGGACGAACCGACCAACGGCCTCGACCCGGTCGGCCGGGACGAGATGCTGGGCCTGATCCGGCGTATCTACACCGACTTCGGCATCTCGGTCCTGGTCACCTCCCACCTGCTGGGCGAACTGGAGCGCACCTGCGACCACGTCGTGGTCGTCGACGGCGGCAAGCTCCTGCGCTCCAGCTCCACCACCGACTTCACCCAGACCACCACCACCCTCGCGATCGAGGTCACCGACACCGACGACCACCCGGACGGCACCCGCGCGGTCCGCGAAGCGCTCCACGCGCGCGGGGTGGATGTCCTGGACGGCAACAGCGGCCTGCCGGGCGCCGGCCACGTCCTGCTGCTGACCGCGCAGGGCGAGGACACCTACGACGTCGTCCGGGACGTGGTCGCCGACCTCGGCCTCGGCCTGGTGCGCATGGAACAGCGCAGGCACCACATCTCCGAGGTCTTCACGGACGCCGACGCCACCAACGACCAGCAGCGGAAGGAGGCCGTCGGCCATGGCAGTTGAGCACCCGGTCACCGCCCCCTCGGGTGACCAGACCCGCATCCACAACATCGGCTACCGCAGCTACGACGGCCCCCGCCTGGGCCGCGCCTACGCCCGTCGCTCCCTCTACTCGCAGTCCCTGCGCGGCGCCTACGGCCTCGGCCGCTCGGTGAAGTCGAAGGTGCTGCCGATGCTGCTCTTCGTGGTGATGTGCGTGCCCGCGGCCATCATGGTCGCCGTCGCGGTCGCCACGAAGGCGAACGAACTCCCCGTGGACTACACGCGGTACGCGATCGTCATGCAGGCCGTCATCAGCCTGTACGTCGCCTCGCAGGCGCCCCAGTCCGTCTCGCGCGACCTCCGCTTCAAGACCGTGCCGCTGTACTTCTCGCGGCCCATCGAGACCGCGGACTACGTACGCGCGAAGTTCGCGGCGCTGGCCTCGGCGCTCTTCGTCCTCACCGCCGCCCCGCTGCTGGTGCTGTACATCGGCGCGCTGCTGGCCAAGCTGGACTTCGCCGACCAGACCAAGGGATTCGCTCAAGGACTCGTCTCCGTGGCCCTGCTCTCGCTGCTCTTCGCCGGCCTCGGCCTGGTCATCGCCTCGGTCACCCCGCGGCGCGGCTTCGGCATCGCCGCCGTCATCGCCGTCCTGACCATCTCCTACGGTGCCGTCTCCACGCTCCAGGCCATCGCCGACGCGCAGAACAGCACCGGTTCCATCCCCTGGATCGGCCTGTTCTCGCCGGTCACCCTCATCGACGGCGCGCAGTCCGCGTTTCTGGGCGCCACCTCCGCCTTCCCGGGCGGGATCGGCCCGTCCAACGGGGAGGGCGTCGTCTACGTCCTCGTCGTCCTCGGCCTCATCGCCGCGAGCTACGGCCTCCTGATGCGCCGCTACCGAAGGGTCGGACTGTGACCACGCTCAGCATCGATCACGTCTCCCGCTGGTTCGGCAACGTGGTCGCCGTCAACGACATCACCATGACCATCGGCCCCGGCGTCACCGGCCTGCTAGGCCCCAACGGCGCCGGAAAGTCCACCCTCATCAACATGATGGGCGGCTTCCTGGCCCCTTCCACCGGCACGGTCACCCTCGACGGCCGGCCGGTCTGGCGCAACGAGGCGATCTACCAGCACATCGGCATCGTCCCCGAGCGGGAGGCGATGTACGACTTCCTCACCGGCCGCGAATTCGTCGTCGCCAACGCCGAGTTGCACGGCCTCGGCGCCAAGGCCGCACAGAAGGCACTGGCCACGGTCGAGATGGAGTACGCGCAGGACCGCAAGATCTCCACGTACTCCAAGGGCATGCGCCAGCGCGTGAAGATGGCGTCCGCCCTGGTCCACGACCCGTCGCTGCTGCTGCTCGACGAGCCCTTCAACGGTATGGACCCGCGCCAGCGCATGCAGCTCATGGACCTGCTGCGGCGCATGGGCGACGAGGGCCGCACCGTGCTGTTCTCCTCGCACATCCTCGAAGAGGTCGAGCAACTCGCCTGGCACATCGAGGTGGTCGTCGCGGGCCGGCACGCGGCCAGCGGCGACTTCCGCAGGATCCGCCGTCTGATGACCGACCGCCCGCACCGCTACCTGGTGCGTTCCAGCGACGACCGCGCACTCGCGGCCGCGCTGATCGCCGACCCGTCGACGTCCGGCATCGAAGTCGACCTCGCCGAGGGCGCGTTGCGTATCCAGGCCGTCGACTTCGGCCGCTTCACCGCGCTGCTGCCGAGGGTCGCCAGGGACCACGGCATCCGGCTGCTGACGGTCTCGCCGTCCGACGAGTCCCTCGAGTCCGTGTTCTCGTACCTGGTCGCGGCGTAGGAGGCCCTGATGTACGACCCCACAGTCGCCCGGCTCACGTACCGGGCTCTGCTCGGCCGTCGCCGGGCCCTCATCCTGGGCGCCCTGCCCCTGCTGCTGATCGCCATCTCCGTGGTGGTGCGCGGCCTCGCCGGCGCCGACGACCAGACGGCGTCCGACCTGCTCGGCGGGCTCGCGCTCGCCACGATGGTGCCGATCATCGGCGTCATCGCGGGCACGGGTGCGATCGGCCCGGAGATCGACGACGGCTCCGTGGTGTACCTGCTGTCCAAGCCGCTGAAGCGGCCGACGATCATCTTCACCAAGCTGATCGTGGCGGTCGCGGTGACGATGGTGTTCTCGGCGCTGCCCACGCTCATCGCCGGCTTCATCCTCAACGGCAACGGCCAGCAGATCGCGGTCGCCTACACGGTGGCCGCGTTGGTCTCCTCCATCGCCTACGCGGCGGTCTTCCTGCTGCTGGGCACGGTGTCCCGGCACGCGGTGGTCTTCGGCCTCGTCTACGCCCTCGTCTGGGAGGCCCTGTTCGGCTCCCTGGTACCGGGTGCGCGCACGCTCAGCGTCCAGCAGTGGTCGCTGGCCGTCGCCCACAAGGTGGCGGGCGGTGACCTCGTCACCTCGGACGTCGGACTGACCACGGCGACGGTGCTGCTGGTCGTCGTGACCGTGCTGGCCACCTGGTACGCGGGCCAGAAGCTGCGGGCGCTGACGCTCGCCGGCGAGGAGTGACCGGACCTGCCGGGGGGCGGGGCGGCCGTTCTTGACGGTGGCTTCACCCGCGCCCCGGCACACTGGGCGAAACGGACTTGGCCAGGAGGACGGGGATGGCGGACGACAATGTGGTGAGTGGCGGTCGCGAGCGGTCCGAGGGCGAGGTCTGGAACGACCTCGTGCTGGACGAGGAGTTCATACGGGCCGCCGAGACGTCCGAACCGTCCGCCCGGGCCCGGATGCTGGCCGCACGCTGGCGGACGGAGGAGCCCGAGCCGCAGCCCTGGCGCTCCGACGACCCGCCCGCGGGCTGGTTCTTCAGCAAGGCACGTCGACGCAGGTGGCGCCGCCGGTAGTCGTCGCTCGGCCCCGGTCCTCGCACGGGCGTTTTATTCGGTGGCGCCCAACTCGTCCCCCGGGCACAGTGGTTGTACCCGCAGGGCCGGAAGGGATCCGGTGCCACAGACTGGGAGGAGCTCGACGATGTCCATGCACGGCAGTCCGTCGAGTTCCCTTCAGGGCAGCCAGGGGCGGGTTCCGGAGTAGTTAGCCCTCCGTCGAACCCGTCCCGTACAGGGGAGCTGCCCGGGGCGGCCGCTTCGAGCACGCGATGTCGCTCTCGCGTGGGCCGCCCACCCGGAGGATTGGCCGAGAGGCAAGGCACCGGCTTGCTAAGCCGTGGTCGGGGGCAACCCCGCGCACGTTCGATCCGTGCATCCTCCGCGAGGCGTTGTCACTGGGACTGGGCGGGGGTTGTGCCGGTGGCTCGGCCTGGCGCCGTCAGGTGGTCAGCTGGTGCTGGTGGAATTCTGGGTGCGGGTGCGGGTGCGGGTGCGGGTGCGTCGTGGCTGGTCGCGCAGTTCCCCGCGCCCCTGATCGCCTACGGCGATCGGCGCGCCCCGGTCCTCGCGGTTCCAGCGTCTGCGTGCTGCTGATTGCCTACGGCGGTTGGCGTGTCCCGGCGGTCCTCGCGGTTCCAGCGTCTGCGTGCTGCTGATTGCCTACGGCGGTCAGCGCGCGCCTTTGCGTCCGCGTCTCTGGTCACCTGTGGCGATCGGCGCGTTCCCGCGCTCTTGATCGCGTACGGCGGCCAGTGCGCCATTGCACTCGCGCCTGGCGATCGGTGCGCCCCGCGCTCTCGTGGCCCTGGTCGCCCATGGCGTGTGGTGCGCCCTTGCGTTCGTGCCTTCGTGGTCCTGTTGCCTACGGCGAACGGGGCGCCCCCGTGTTCCCGCGTCCCTGGTCGGCCACTGCGGTCGGCTTGTTCTCGTGTGGCTCAGGCCGCAGTTGCTCGGCTTGCCGGGGCGGGGGAGGTTCGGCCTCCCCCGCCCCGGCAACCTCTGCGGTCTCCGTAATGCCTACGCCGGCAGCATGGTTTCCAGGGTCACGGCGATTCCGTCATCGTCGTTGGAGGCGGTTACCTCGTCTGCCACGGCCTTCAGTTCCTCGTGGGCGTTGGCCATGGCTACGCTGCGGGACGCCCAGGCGAACATCGGGATGTCGTTGGGCATGTCGCCGAAGGCGATCGTGTCCGCGGCCTTCAGGCCCAGTCGGCGGGCCGCCAGGGAGAGGCCCGTGGCCTTGGAGAGGCCCAGGGGGAGCAGCTCCACGATGCCCGCGCCGGCCATCGCGACCGTGACGAAACCGCCCGCGGCCCGCCGGGCCGCAGCGGCCAGCGCGTCGTCCGACAGCTCGGGATGCTGTATGTAGATCTTGCTCAGCGGGGCGGACCAGAGGTCGGACGCATCGGTGAACGGCGTCGACGGCAGGGCGCCGGTGACCGCGTAGCCGGGGCCGACCAGCACGTCCCCGTCCAGGCCGTCACGGCTGGCCGCCAGGTACAGCGGGCCGACCTCCGCCTCGATCTTGGCCAGCGCCACACCGGCCAGCTGCCGGTCCAGGGTCACCGAGGTCAGCAGGCGGTGCGCGCCGGCGTCGTAGACCTGGGCGCCCTGGCCACAGACCGCGAGGCCGTCGTAGCCGAGGTCGTCGAGGATGTGCCGGGTCCACGGGACCCCGCGGCCGGTCACCACGATGTGCGCGGCACCCGCCGCGGTGGCCGCGGCGAGGGCGTCACGGGTGCGCTGCGAGATCGAGTCGTCGGAGCGCAGCAGCGTCCCGTCGAGGTCGGTCGCGATCAGCCGGTAGGGGAACGCGGCGGTCACTTGGCCACCGGCTCCAGGATCTCCCGGCCGCCGAGGTACGGGCGCAGCACCTCGGGCACGTACACGGAACCGTCGGCCTGCTGGTGGTTCTCCAGGATCGCGACGATCGTGCGCGGGACGGCGCACAGCGTGCCGTTGAGCGTGGCGAGCGGGCGGACCTGCTTGCCCTCACGGACGCGGATCGACAGCCGGCGGGACTGGAACTCGGTGCAGTCCGAGGTCGAGGTCAGCTCGCGGTACTTGCCCTGCGTCGGGATCCACGCCTCGCAGTCGAACTTGCGGGCGGCCGAGGAGCCGAGGTCACCGGAGGCGACGTCGATGACCCGGAACGGCAGCTCCAGCGAGGACAGCCACTGCTTCTCCCACGCCAGCAGACGCTGGTGCTCGGCCTGCGAGTCCTCGGGCGTGACGTACGAGAACATCTCGACCTTGTCGAACTGGTGGACGCGGAAGATGCCCTTGGTGTCCTTGCCGTGCGAACCGGCCTCGCGGCGGAAGCAGGGCGAGAAGCCCGCGTAGCGCAACGGCAGGCGGTCCGCGTCGATGATCTCGTCCATGTGGTACGCGGCGAGGGGGACCTCGGAGGTGCCGACCAGGTAGAGGTCGTCCTTGTCGAGGTGGTAGACGTCCTGGGCCGCCTGCCCGAGGAAACCGGTACCCGCCATGGACTGCGGGCGGACCAGCGCCGGGGTGAGCATCGGCGTGAAGCCGGCGGCCGTGGCCTGGGCGATCGCCGCGTTGACCAGGGCCAGCTCGAGCAGGGCGCCGACGCCGGTGAGGAAGTAGAAGCGGGAGCCGGAGACCTTCGCGCCGCGCTCGACGTCGATCGCGCCGAGGATCTGACCGAGCTCCAGGTGGTCCTTGGGCTCGAAGCCCTCGGCGCCGAAGTCGCGGATCGTGCCGTGCGTCTCGAGGGTGACGAAGTCCTCCTCGCCGCCCACGGGCACGTCGGGGTGCACGAGGTTGCCGAGGCGCTGGAGGAGCTCCTGGGTCTCGGCGTCGGCGGCGTCGCGCTCGGCGTCGGCCACCTTGACGTCGGCGGCGAGCTGGCTCGCCTTCTTCAGCAGCTCGGCCTTCTCGTCCGCGGAGGCCTTGGGGATGAGCTTGCCGAGCGACTTCTGCTCGGCACGCAGCTCGTCGAAGCGGACGCCGGACGACCTGCGCCGCTCGTCGGCGGACAGGAGGGAGTCGACGAGCGCGACGTCCTCTCCACGGGCACGCTGGGAAGCGCGCGCACGGTCGGGGTCCTCACGGAGCAGGCGAAGGTCAATCACGCGGCCAAGGCTACCCGTGCGGGGTTGCGGCTCACGACACCATTCCGCACCGCGCGCGGCCTGTTCCGAATCATGGCCTACGTTCCGTTATGAGTGAATTGCCCAGCGTGTCAATAAAAAGTGTCTCACTCCCTGGGACGGGGCATGTGGCGGGCGTCTCGTTGACTCGATTCCCTTGCGGGAGCGGGGACTTGGGGGAGGTGTTGTCCACAGGCGCCCACGCTTCCGAAACGGTTATCCACAGGGTGTGCGAAAGATCTGTGGACATTGGAATTGATCATTCCGATACCGCCGTGCGGGGCGGGTAATTCCTTGCCCAAACCCCGCTCCGACCCACTTTCGGGTGGAAATGGGTCGCCCCAAAGGATTGATCGAAGGAAACAGGTGGACGAAGGGTGACTCGAAGGGTGGGGGCCGCAGCGGGGTGCCGTAGGGCGATATGTCGACTGGATGGCACTTCGTTGTCGACTTGTCCCCAGGTCGAGAAGCAAGCCTGTGGATAACTTCTGTGGATAACGAAGATGTGCAGATAGGACCGGCCGGAACGGCTCCTAGAACCGGCCGTCCTGGCAGCGCGCCACCCAGTCCGCCGCCGCCACGAACTCCCCGTCCGAGGTCCCGGGCAGCGGAGCCGCCACGTCCGCCACGTTCACTTCCGCACGCGGGTACGAGCCCAGGAAGCGCACCTCACGGCAGATCCGCTTCAGCCCCATGAGGGCCTCGGCCATCCGGCGGTCGGAGATGTGCCCCTCGGCGTCGATGCAGAAGCAGTAGTTGCCGATACCGGCGCCGGTCGGGCGGGACTGGAGCAGCATGAGGTTGACGCCCCGGGTGGCGAACTCGCCCAGCAGATCGCGCAGGCCACCGGGGTGGTCGTCGCGCTGCCACAGGACGACGGACGTCTTGTCCGCGCCGGTCGGTGCCGCGGGCCGGGCGGGCCTGCCCACCAGGACGAACCGGGTCTGGGCGTTCTCGGCGTCGTGGATCTCGGTCTCCAGGGCGGTCAGCCCGTACCGGGCGGCCGCGAACTCGCCCGCGAAGGCGGCGTCGTAACGGCCCTCCTGGACCAGCCGGGCCGCGTCCGCGTTCGAGGCGGCCGACTCCCAGACGGCTTCCGGCAGGTTCGCCTTCAGCCAGTTGCGCACCTGCGGCTGCGCGGCCGGATGCGCGGAGACGGTCTTGATGTCCGCGAGCTGCGTGCCGGGCCGGACCAGCAGCGCGAAGGTGATCGACAGCAGCACCTCGCGGTAGATCATCAGCGGTGTGCCCGCGACCAGCTCGTCCAGGGTCGTGGTGATCCCGCCCTCGACGGAGTTCTCGATGGGCACGAAGGCGGCCTCGGCCTCGCCGGTGCGCACGGCGTCCAGCGCGGACTGCACCGACACGTAAGGGATCAGCTGCCGGGTGGCCGCCTCCGGAAGCGTGCGCAGGGCGACCTCCGTGAAGGTGCCCTCGGGGCCGAGATACGCATAGCTCGCTGGCATGACCTCACCCTAATGGCCCTTGCGAAGCCGGGCCCACGTGTCTCACAACAGCCCCTCGCAGGAATGAATTCGCACGAGGGGGCGTAACTTCACGCTTCCAGCAGGCGCTGCCCCACGTACTCGCCCTCCGCCGCCCCGCCCGGCACCGCGAACAGACCGCTCGCCTCGTGGCGGATGTACTTCGACAGGGCGTCGCCGCGGTCCAGCTTGCGCTGCACGGTGACGAAGCCGCGCAGGGGGTCCGCCTGCCAGCAGACGAACAGCAGGCCCGCGTCCGGAGTGCCGTCCGGGTCGATGCCGTCGTGGTACGAGAAGGGCCGCCGCAGCATGGCCGCTCCGCCGTTCTGGTCGGGGCGGGTGATGCGGGCGTGCGCGTTGATGGGGACGACCAGATCGCCGTTCGCGTCGGTCTTCTCCAGGTCCATCGCGGTCGTCTCGGTGCCGCCGGACAGCGCGGCCCCGTCGGACTTGCGGCGCCCGATGACCTGCTCCTGCGCCGTGACCGACAGCTTCTCCCAGTCGTCGAGGAGCATGCGGATACGGCGTACGACGGCGTAGGAGCCGTCGGCCATCCAGGCAGGGTCCTTCGTGCTGTCCGCCGGGACGAAGATGCGCTGGTCGAAGTCCGAGTCGGCCGGCTTGGGATTGCGGGTGCCGTCCATCTGACCCATCAGGTTGCGGGCCGTCATGGGGTGGGCGGTGGCGCCCGGCGTCCGGTTGAAGCCGTTCATCTGCCAGCGGACCTTGGCCGCTCCGCCCGCGTCCTTCTGGATCGCGCGCAGGGCGTGAAAGGCGACCAGGGCGTCGTTCGCGCCGATCTGCACCCACAGGTCGCCGTTGCTGCGCGTCTTGTCCAGGTGGTCGGAGGAGAAGTCGGGGAGCGGGTCCAGGGCGACCGGGCGCTGCTTCTCCAGGCCGGTGCGGGTGAAGAAGCTGTTGCCGAATCCGAAGGTGACCGTCAGCGAGGAGGGTCCCGCGTCCCGCGCCACGTCGGTGTCGTCAGTGGCGGCGGCCTCGCCCGCCATCAGCCGCCGGGCCGTCTCCGACCAGCGGCGCAGCAATGCGGCGGCCTCCTTGCGGCCGGCGCCGGCCGCGAGGTCGAAGGCGACGAGATGGCCGCGGGCCTGGAGCCCCTGGGTGATGCCCGGCTGATGTTTCACGTGGAACATCGCCTCGCCGGCGCCGATCGAGGACAGCGGTGTCGCCTGCGAGGGCGCGGCCGCGTAGCCGACGGCCCCGCCGACCGCGCCGAGCGCGAGCCCGGTGGCACCGGCGGTGCCGAGCAGCCTGCGCCGCGTCAGCCCCTCGGGGGAGGGGGTTTCCGAGGGGGCACCCTCTTCTGCGTCCACGGGCTCTGCTGCGTCCACGGGTGTGCCGGCCTCGGGGAGGGACTGCGGAATGGACTGGTCGGGCATGGTGCGGTTCAGCCGATCTGCGCGTTCTTGGAGACGGTCACCTGGTCGATGTCGGAGGTCCGCACGGTCACGGAGATCTCCCACTCGCCGGCCATGGGGATCTGCACCCCGTTGGCCGACCAGTGGCCGGTGGTGATGTGGTCGGGGACGACGGGCAGCGGCCCGATGTCTTTGGCCTCGAGGGTGAAGGCGACCTTGACCTCGGGCACGTCGAAGGCGCGGCCGTTGGGCCGGGTCACATAGACGTGCATCTCGTTGGCGCCGGTGCGCGCGGGGTCGAGGTCGACGCTGACCACGCCCTTGCCGTCCGTGCCGCCGGTGTCGAACGACATGTCCAGCGTCAGGGCACCCGACGCGGAGTCCCCCGCGGCGGACGAGGAGGAGGACGAGGCCCGGTTGGCCGCGGCGGCGTCCTGCTCCGTACGGCCGGGTTCGGTCGACGTCAGGATGGTGGTGACGGCGAGCACCACGACGGCGATGCCGGCCTCGGCGAGCACCGAGCGGCGCAGGCCGAAGCGGTGGGCGTCGGAGTCCCGTAGCCGCTTCTGCCGGGTGGCGTCGACGGCGGCCTGCTGCCGGGCGAGCTGCGCGGCCCGCTCGGCGTTCCCGGAGCCGGGCTCGGCGTCGCCGGACGTCTGCTGGGCGGTGTCGCCGGTCCCGGCAGACGCCGTGACGCGCTCCTTCTCGGGTGCGGACTTCCGTACCGCTTCCTGGGTCGTCGGGTCCGCCAGCCGTGCCGTCCACCGCCGCGAGATCCACGCGACGCCGACGAGCAGCGCCACGAGCCCGATCTTGACGAGCAGCAGCTGGCCGTAGCGGGTGTCGGTGAAGGCGGACCAGGAGCCGAGCTGGCGCCAGGACTGGTAGGTGCCGGTGGCGACCACGACGGAGACGCTGCTGAGGGCCAGCCGGGAGAAGCGGCGTGCGGCGGGGGCCTCGACGGGGCGGTCGGCCGGCGCCCGGTACAGGGCGACGAGGAGTGCGGTGAGTCCGCCGAGCCAGGTCGCGACCGCCAGCAGGTGCAGCACGTCGACCGGCATCGCGATGCCCGGCTGGAGTCCGGTGGAGGCGTGCTCGGCCATGGCCCAGCTGGCCGCGAGTCCGGCGGCCACGACGGTTCCGCCGATGGCGAGTCCGAAGGTCAGGTCCCGCTTCTCCTCGCCCTCGCGCTTGTCGTACGCGCCGAAGAGCACGGCGATGAACAGCGCGGCCGCGGCGAGCAGCAGCAACCGCGACACCAGGGCCGCGCCCGTCTTGGTCTGGAGGACCTCCCCGAGGAGGTCGAGGTCGAAGACGTCGCCGAGCTTGCCGGAGCTGGTGTAGGAGCCGCGCAGGAGCAGCAGGAACAGGGTGGCCGCGGTCATCGCGACCCAGCCGGAGACGACGAGCCGCTGAAGGGCCCGTACTCCGGTGCCGCGCTGCCAGCAGGCGAGCACGAAGGCGGCCCCGCCGGTCATCACGATGAACCCGGCGTACGACACGTACCGGCCGAAGCCGTAGAGCCAGCCGACGACGCCTCCGCCGGCCTCCTGGTCGGACACCGAGACGCTGGTCTCGGAGGGGGAGCCGATGGAGAAGGTGTAGGCGCCGGCGACGGGATGGCTGTCGGCGGACACCACCTGGTAGGTCACCGTGTAGGTGCCGTCGGGCAGCCCCGAGTGCAGTTGCACGGCGTAGGTCGTGCCGCTGACCTCGGACGGCTTGCCGGTGTCGACCCGGGCGCCCTTGGGGTCCAGGACGCGCAGCGAGTCGTCGTTCATCGAGACGGTCTCGGAGAAGGTCAGCGACACCTGTGTGGGCGCCTTGTCGACCACCACCCCCTGTGCGGGGTCGCTGCCGGTCAGCGCGGCGTGCGCGGATGCGGGCCCGGCGCCGGCCAGGAGCGCACCGGTGACCGCCAGGAACAGCAGCACGAGCATCCGGACGCGGGGGGCGATGGTCTGCGTCAAGGTGGTCCCTCCCTCAGTGGCCGGTCTTCGGGTTGTACGTGGCGGACTCCACCGGAATCTCGACCTCGACGGGGTCGGACGCGGCGAAGTGCAGCTCGACGGTCACCGTCCCGCCCCGCACCGGCTTGCTCTTCAGCTTCTCGAACATCAGATGGTTTCCGCCGCTCTTGAACACGAGTTGACCGTGCGCGGGCACGTCCAGGGACGTGACCTCCTCCATCGACGACCCGACGGTCTCGTGGAGGGTGACGCTGCCCGCGGCGGTACTCGTGACGGAGGTCAGCTCGTCCTTCGTACCGCCCTTGTTGACGATGGTCAGAAAACCGGCGGCCATGGTGTCGGAGACGGGCTGCGGGATGTAGGCGGCCCGGACGGACAGTTCGGCCCGCCCGTCGGAGTCCGACCCGCACCCCGCGAGCAGCAGCGTCCCGGTGATCACGGCGGTGGGTACGGCGAGCAGCCGCACGGGCCCGGCGGGCATCACACGCCTCACGGGTTCGCGCCCTTGAGGATCTTGGGGAGGTCCTTGGTGTAGTCGTCGACGGTGGCGTCCTCGCCGTACAGGAGGTATCCCCCGTCGGTCTTCGGGGAGAAGGCGACGACCTGGGTGCCGTGGGTGGAGACGGTCTTGCCGTTCTTGTCCTTGTGCGGCGCCTCGACGGAGATGCCGAGGGTGCGGGCGGCGGCCTGGATGGTCGCGAACTTCCCGGTCAGTCCCACGACCTGCGAGTCGATGCCCTTGAGCCACTTGCCGAGCGCGGCCGGGGTGTCGCGGTCCGGGTCGGTGGTGACGAAAACGACGCGCAGCTGGTCCTGCTCGGCCTTGGACAGCTGCTTCTTGGCGACGGCGATGTTGTTCATCGTCAGCGGGCAGACGTCCGGGCAGTTGGTGTAGCCGAAGTAGACCAGCGTCGGGTGGCCCGCGGTCTCCTTGCGGAGGTCGTAGCTCTTGCCCTGGGTGTCGGTGAGGACCAGGTCGGGCTTGGTGAAGGGCTGGTCGAGCACGGTCGCGGCCTGCTGCTTGCCGTCCTCGGAGACGACGGCGACGGGGCTGCTGCCGCTGTCGCCGCTGCCGCAGGCGGAGAGGGTGAGGGTGGCGGCGGCGAGCAGCGCGGCCGCGGCGAACGTCTTCTTACGCATAGAAAAATGTCCCAGATGTGTGAACTCCGGCGCGCACCGGGGGTGGGGGTACGGGGCGGGATGTACGACAGGGCGTACGGCCCCGGTGCGCACCGTCGAGGAGCAGGCGTCGGGCGACGGCGGCCGCCCGACGCGGGGGTGGGGCTCAGGCCTCGGTCGTGGTCCGACGACGGCCCGCGAGCACGCCGTACGCCACACCTGCGGCGCCGACGACGATGCCGACCACGCCGAGGACCCGGGCGGTGGTGTCGCTGCTGTCGGAGTCGGAGGCCGCCTCGGTCGTCGAGGCGGCCGCCTTGGCGTCGTCGGAGGACTCGTCGGAGGCGTCCTCGGCGGTCGTGCCGTGGGAGTGCTCGTCCTCGGAGGCGGCGGCCAGGGCGAGCACCGGGGCCGGGTTCTCCGGCTCCTCGGCGCCGTCCTCCTGGACCTCGATCCAACGCACGACCTCCTTGTTGGAGTACGTCTGGATCGCCTTGAAGACGAGTTCGTCGGCGTCCTCGGGGAGCGCGCCGACGGAGACCGGGAACTTCTGGAAGTAGCCGGCCTCGATGCCCTTGCCGGTGGCGGTCCAGGTGATCTTGGAGACGGCCTCGGAGATCTGCTTGCCGTGCAGCTCGATGGGCTTGGCGAGCTTCGACTTGGTGACGACGATCTTCCAGCCGTTGATCGGCTCCGGCATCGCGGAGGCCAGCGGGTGGTCGGTCGGGAAGGTGACCTCGAGCTTGGTGGTCGAGGCGTTGTCCCGCTCGTTGGGGACCTTGAAGTCGACGACCGCGTAGCCGCCCTTGGCGGCGGTGCCCTCGGCGGCAACGCTGACGTGCGCGAAGGCGGGCGAGGACAGGACGAGAACGGCGGAACCGGCGACGGCAGCGGCGGCGGCGACGCGGGCGGCGATACGAGAGGCCTTCATGACAGCGAGCACTCCACTCTGAGTGAATCTGCGGGTGAGAGAGGCGTGAGCAGGGATGTGCGCACGCGCGCGTGCCGCACGACGGCGGCCGTTCCCCCCGGGTGTGGTGGAGTGCTGGTCGTGTCGTGTCAGGCAGCGAGGACGAGAAGGGATACGGCCGGCGGCCCGCGCCTGATCACCGAGTGCTGGAGTGCGGTGGTACGGGGTGCGGGCGCCGCCGCGAGCAGGGCGGTGCGCGGGACGCGCGGTCCCGCCCCGGGCGCGGCGGGCAGCCCGGCGAGCAGGGCGCGCACCAGTGCGAGCGCCCCGCGCAGGGAGCGTACGAGCGCCCCCTCGGCGACGCCGTGGGCCGACAGGGCGAGCAGCCGCAGCAGGGCCGTGTCGCCGCGTCGCAGCAGCCATCCGGCGGCGACGGCCGCGAGGACGTGGCCGAGCAGCATGGGCAGGGACGGCAGCAGGGACATCGAGGTGCCGGCGGTGGTCAGGGCGTCCGCGGGATGATGCGCGGCCCCCATCCCGCTCATGCCGCTCATGTCCGTGCCGCCCCCGGCGGCGTTGCCGTCGCCGCTCGTGGAGAGCCGCGCGTCGACGAGGATCCGCTGGGCCTGGGCGGGGCTGATCGCCGCCGCCGTGGCCCCGCACACCAGCCGGGCCGCCCGTTCGACGAGCGTGGCGTCGGACATGGCCGACGCCGTGGTGGAGGCGGAAGCGGTGACGGAGGCGGTGTGCTGGCCGAGTCCGAAGAGTGTGTGCAGCACGGTCTGTCCGACCGCGAGCAGCGCCGCTATGCCCGGCAGCGACCGCTCGCGTCCGGCGAGCGGCACCACGACCGCGAGGGCGCCCAGGAATCCCGCGCCCAGCGTCCACGGCGGAACCGTGGCGCAGGAGGCCACGGTGTGCCCGGCCGCGGCCAGCACGACGCAGACCGCGGCGAACACCGCGGCCCGCAGCAGCCGTAGATCGCGACCTGAGCGCTCGCTGTGGGGGGCAGTCATGGCGGGGTCATCATCGCACTGGCTCCACCGCGGCCATACGGCAGGTCCACAAGATTCCGTACGATGCGGAAGATCACCTTCTGTTGTGACTGGTGCGACTGATGACCCTGAGTCCTACATACACCGATTTAAGGGCCGCGGACATCCCCCATATGGGCGGCATCACGTGGAATTCGTGCTTACGCAAGGCCTTGAGGGGCAATACGTATCGGTATGTCGAGCCGCGGCCTGGAGGCTGGAGCATGAGCATCTGGTGGTCACTCCATCTACGGCGCGATGCCGCGAGCGTTCCGCTCGCCCGCCGCCTGCTGCTCGGCACCATGGAGACGGCGGGCGTCGATCCCGACGTCAGTTACGACCTCTCCGTCGCCCTGAGCGAGGCCTGCGCCAACGCCGTCGAGCACGGCGGGGGTGCCGCGCGCGGCGGCTGTTCGGAGGCGTACCGCGTCACCGCCTACCTCGACGGCGAGAAGTGCCGCATCGAAGTCGCCGACTCGGGGCCGGGTTTCGCCGGCGGGTGCACCCCCCGCGTCGACCGCTCCGCCCTCAGCGACACCTACGCCGAGCAGGGCCGCGGCCTCTACCTCATCCAGGAACTCGCCGACCACGTCCACATCGGCAACAAGCCGGGGCTCAACGGCGCCGTGGTGAGCTTCGACAAGATCCTCAAGTGGCGCAAGGACGCTCCCCTCATGGCCGTCTGACCGCTCGTCAGATGCGTCAGGCGCCGATCTTGGCCGGTCAGGGCCGGTAGGAGTCCTTCGGGAAGCGGGAGTTCAGCTTTCTCAGCACTCACAGGTTCCTCTCAGCGTTCCCCCATGTCGCTGACGGGTGCTCTTCCTACGTTCATGTTCATGACGGGAAACCACAAAGACACAACCATCACGCGGCGCCGCGCTCTCGCGGTGACCGGTGGCACGGTCGCGGCCGGCGGACTCGCCGTCGCCGGGTACCAGTCGGCCTTCGCCGACACGGCCGCCGACGCCGAGGCGAGCGCGTCGGCGTCCGCCACCTCGACCTCCACGAGCAGCAGCTGTATGACGCTGATGACGAGCGTCACGGAAGGGCCCTACTACCTCGATGGTGCCTTGGTGCGCAAGGACATCACCGAGGGCAAGAGCGGTGTGCCGCTCACCCTGCGCCTCACCGTCGTCGACGCCACCGACGGCTGCACGCCGGTCTCCGGAGCCGCTGTCGAGATCTGGCACTGCGACGCCTGGGGTTACTACTCCGGCTACACGACCGCCAACCCCGGCGGTTCGGCCCCGGCCGAGAGCGAGGACGGCTCCACCGCCGACGACAACACCTATCTGCGCGGCTACCAGGTCGCCAACGCCAACGGGGTCGTCAAGTTCGAGACGATCTTCCCGGGCTGGTACACCCCGCGCACCTGCCACATCCACCTCAAGGTGCACACGGGCGGCCAGAAGGAGGACGGCACCTACGAGGGCGGCAAGGTCAACTACACCGGCCAGCTCTTCTTCCCCGACGACATCGCCGAGGAGATCTTCACCCTGGAGCCCTACTCCAAGCACTCCGGCAGCTACACCACCCTCGACAGCGACATGGTCTACGACGGCGGTGGCACCTCCAGCGGCCTGCTGACCCTGAAGGCCGTGCACAAGGCCGACCCCTCCAAGGGCTACAAGGGGTCCATCACCCTGGGTGTCGACCCCGACGCCGAGAACACCGGTGCGGGCGGCGGAGGCGGCGGCGGTACGCCGCCCAGCGGTGCCCCGGGCGACGCTCCGACGGGCACCCCGCCGAGCGACGCCCCGTCGGCCTCCGCCTCCTCATAGGGTCGGGACATGACAAGCCGTGAGGACGAGGCGCTCGCGCAGGCCGCGGTGGCCGCGCTGACGGGGCAACTGGCCCTGGCTCCCAAGCCGGGCCTGCCCGACCCACGTGACCTGGCCGCCCGCGTCACCCGCAAGGACCACTGCGGGCTGCGCTGGTCGGCCAAGGCGCTCGCACCCGGCCTCGCGGCGATGGCCGCGGCCGCCCGCCGCACCGGCGAACCCACGCCCCGGCTCCGCGCGGAGCTGGGCGCGATCGGGAGGTGCACCGAGCACTCGGTGGGCCTGGCCGGCGGCGGGCACCGGGGTGCGCTGTGGACGCTCGGCCTGCTGGTCGCGGCGGCCGCCCTCGACACCCGCGCGCGGGGCGTCGAGGTCGCCGCGACCGCCAAGCGGATCGCCGCCCACCCCGACCGGGCCGCTCCACGGCGGCCCTCGCGGGGTGCGACGGTCTCGGCGAAGTACGGCGCGGCCGGCGCCCGCGGCGAGGCACGCGCCGGATTCCCGCACGTACGGCGCGCCCTGGACGCGCTCGCCGCGGCCCGCGCCGCCGGTGCGGACGAGCCCGAGGCGCGACTCGACGCCCTGCTCACCGTCATGTCCACCCTCCAGGACACCGAACTCCTGCATACGGCGGGGCCCCTGGGTCTGCGTCATGTGCAGGCCGGTGCCCGCGGCATCCTGGAGGCGGGCGGCACGGCGACCCCGGCGGGCCGAGCGGCCCTGACCGACCTCGACGCCGACCTCCACACGCGCGCGTGGAGCCCACGCGGCAGCGCGGGCCTCCTGGCGGGCGCACTCTTCGTGGACTCCCTGCCGGTCACCGCGCTCACCCGGGCGGCCTGAGCGGGCCGAGGGCGACGACAGGCGGCCGTCGACAGGCGACAGGCATCGGGCAACGGGCGGCAGGCAACGGGACACGGGCCCGCCACGGGCCACGGCGGGCGTAGGGCGTGCGTAAGGCGGCGGTCTGCGGGCCGCCCCTGGGCGCGTGTTCTCAGGGGCGCGCTCGGGCCTGCTCCGGGTTGCGCGGGTCTGACCAGGCTTGCCCAGCGTGGTCAGGGTGCTCACGGTGAACGGGGCCGTCAGCTCGCCGGGACCAACGCGGCCGGGGGCCCGGTCGTCCGGTCGGCCGCGGCCCTCCGGGCCACCGGACCCATCGCGTACGACGCCGCGACCATCGCCGCGCCGAGCAGCAGCCAGCCCGGCGTGCCCCACTCGACCAGCAGCCAGGTCAGGACCAGCGGACCGAGGGTGCGGGCCACCGTGACGCCGGTGCCGAACAAGCCCTGGTACTCGCCGACGCGGTCGGCCGGCGCCAGGTCGAAGGAGAGCTGCCAGGAACCCGCGGACTGCCCCATCTCCGCGACCACCTGAAGCACCGACCCCAGCACCAGCACGCCCGCCGCCACCCACGGCGAGGCACCCGCGGACAGGGCGAACACCGCGCACGCGGCGCACATCACCCAGCCCGCCCGACGCACCGCGCGCGTGGCGCTCGCCAGTCCCGTCACGCCACGCGCCGCCCGCACCTGGAACACCGTCACCACGGCGGTGTTGAGCACGAACAGCGCGGAGACCAGCCAGGCGGGCGCCCCGGTCCGCTCGGTGATCCACAGCGGCAGCACCAGACTGAGCAGCGGCATCCGCAGCAGCAGCACGGTGTTCAGGAGCGCCAGCAGGGCGTACGGCCGATCCCGCAGCACACCCGGGCCGCTCCCGCGCGGGCGGACCTTCCCGGGAGCCACCCGGGGCAGCCCGGCGAGCAGCGACGCGCACACCAGGAAACTCACCGCGTCGACCACGAACACCCCGAGGTACGCCTCCCGTGTCCCGGCGTGCAGCGCGAGCCCACCGAGCCCGGCGCCCACCGCCAGACCCGCGTTCAGCGTCGCCTGGAGCCGCGCGAGCAGTCCCGTCCGCTCCCCGGCGGGCACCAGCCCGGCCAGCAGGGCCTGCCGGGCCGCCGCGAGCCCCGACTGCGCGGCCGCGTACCCGCACGCCACGAGCACGAACGGCACGAACCCGCGCACGAGGGTGAAGGACGCCACCGCCAGCCCGGTCGCGAGGGCCAGCAGCACCGCCGTCCCGCGCGCCCCGCGCCGGTCGGCCAGTCGCCCCAGCGGCACCCCGGCCAGAGAGCCGACCGCCCACCCGAGGGTGAGCCCGAGGCCCACGCGCGCGGGGGCGAGACCGATCACCTGGGTGAAGTACAGGGCGGACGTCGTGTAGTACGCACCGTCCCCGACGGAGTTGCTCAACTGGGCGAGCGCGAGCAGCCGCCGTGGGCGAGTCTTCGACATACCGATGACGCTAGAGGCACAGTGGGCCGCTCGACAGCGCCAATCAGGGGCCGTGAAACTGGCCCAATCCCGCCCGATCCGTGGCCCGATCAGTCCCGGCCCAGGACCTTCGTCAGTACGTCCAGCGCCTCCGGATACAGCCGCTCCCGGGGCGTCCCGTATCCCACGACCAACCCCTGCGGACGTCCCGCGCCGGGAGTGTGCCAGTGCTCGCCCAGACGGCCCACCGCGAGCCCCTCCGCCTCCGCGCGCGCCAGTACCTCCGCCTCGTCGCCGACCTCCACCAGCGCGTGCAACCCGGCCGCGATCCCGCGCACGCCCCGGCGCGCGCCCACCCGTTCCAGGAGCAGGTCCCTGCGGCGTCGGTAGCGCAGCCGGCACGCGCGTACGTGCCGGTCGTAGGCGTGGCTGTGGATCAGCTCGGTCAGCGCGAGCTGCCCGATGGACTCGGTGTGGTGGTCGCTGTGCAGTTTGGCGTCGGCGACCGCGTCCACCAGTTGCGGCGGCAACACCATCCAGCCGAGCCGCAGCGCGGGCCCGAGCGTCTTGGAGGCGGTGCCCAGATAGACCACCTGCCCCGGCGCCATCCCCTGGAGCGCGCCGACCGGCTGCCGGTCGTAGCGGAACTCCCCGTCGTAGTCGTCCTCGACGATCAGCCCGTCACGCGCGCGTGCCCACTCCGTGAGCGCCCGCCGCCGCCCCGGGTGCAGCGTCACACCGGTCGGGTACTGGTGCGCGGGCGTGACGACCACGGCACCGGCGTCGCCCAGTTCCCCGACGCGCACCCCGCGCTCGTCCACCGGCACCGGCGTCACGGTCCCGCCGTTGCGTCGTACGACCTCGCGGTGGAAGGGCAGCCCCGGGTCCTCCATCGCGATTCCGACGCCGTCCAGCACGCGCGTGAGGAGCGCGAGGCCCTGCACGTACCCGGAGGTGATCACGATCCGCTCGGGCGGCGCGATGACGCCCCGCGCCCGCCCCAGATAGCCCGAGAGCGCGGTGCGCAGTTCGATGCGGCCGCGCGGGTCGCCGTAGTCGTACGCCAGTGAGGGCGCCGTCGCGATGGCCCGGCGCAGCGCGCGCAGCCAGGCCGCGGCCGGGAACGCCCCGACGTCCGGGCTCCCGGGCCGCAGGTCGAAACGCGGCTCACGCGCGCGTGCGGCGGCGCCCGGCGGTGCGGCGGCGTCGGACGGCAGGGCCGCGACCCGGGTGCCCGAGCCCTGCCGCGCCGTCAGATAGCCCTCGGCGACCAGCTGGTCGTAGGCGGCCTTCACCGTGTTGCGCGAGATGCCGGTCTCGGCCGCGAGCCGCCGGGTGGCCGGCAGCCGGCTGCCGGGTGCCAGCCGTCCCTCCCGCACGGCGTCCCGCAGAGCCCGCTCCAGCCCGGCCCGCCGCCCTTCGGCGGCATCCGGCTCCAGGTGCAGGTCGACGCCGACACCGGACCAGAAGTCGTTCACGCAGTCCCCCTAGACAGAAGCGCCCCTGGACAGAACTCCCCCAGGACAGAACTCCTCCTGGGCAGGGGAATGGCCGGGCACTCACCAGTACCCGGCCATCGATCAGCGATGTGTCAGCCCTTCAGCGAAGCCATCCAGGCCTCGACCTCGTCGGAGCGGCGCGGCAGGCCGTCCGACAGGTTCCGGTTGCCGTCCTGCGTGACGAGGATGTCGTCCTCGATCCGGACGCCGATCCCCCGGTACTCCTCGGGCACCGTCAGGTCGTCGGCCTGGAAGTACAGCCCGGGTTCGACCGTCAGCACCATGCCGGGCTCCAGCGTCCCGTCGACGTACGACTCCACGCGCGCGGCGGCGCAGTCGTGGACGTCCATGCCGAGCATGTGACCGGTGCCGTGCAGCGTCCAGCGGCGCTGGAGACCGAGCTCCAGGACCCGCTCGACCGGGCCCTCGACGAGGCCCCACTCGACGAGCCGTTCGGTCAGCACGCGCTGCGCGGCGTCATGGAAGTCGCGGTACTTGCCGCCGGGCTTGACGGCCTCGATACCGGCCTCCTGGGCCTCGTACACGGCGTCGTAGATCTTCTTCTGGATCTCGCTGTAGCGGCCGTTGACCGGCAGCGTGCGCGTGACGTCGGCGGTGTAGTACGTGTGGGTCTCGACGCCCGCGTCGAGCAGCAGCAGGTCGCCGGAGCGGACCGGGCCGTCGTTGCGCACCCAGTGCAGCGTGCAGGCGTGCGGACCGGCGGCGGCGATGGTGCCGTAGCCGATGTCGTTGCCCTCCACGCGCGCGCGGAGGAAGAACGTGCCCTCGATGTAGCGCTCGCTCGTCGCCTCGGCCTTGTCGAGGACCTTCACGACGTCCTCGAAGCCGCGGACCGTCGAGTCGACGGCCTTCTGGAGCTCGCCGACCTCGAAGTCGTCCTTGACGAGGCGGGCCTCGGAGAGGAAGACGCGCAGTTCCTCGTCGCGCTCGGCGGTGACCTTGTCGGTCAGGGCCGCCTCGATGCCCGCGTCGAAGCCGCGCACGACCCGCACCGGGCCGGTGGCCTCGCGCAGCTTGTCCGCCAGCTCGCGCACGTCGGAGGCCGGGATGCCGTACAGCTGCTCCGCCTCGGTGAGCGAGTGCCGGCGGCCGACCCACAGCTCGCCCTGACCGGACAGCCAGAACTCGCCGTTCTCGCGGTCGGAGCGCGGCAGCAGGTAGATCGTGGCCTTGTGGCCGTCGGCGACCGGCTCCAGTACGAGGACGCCGTCCTCCGTCTGGTTGCCCGTGAGGTACGCGTACTCGACGGAGGCGCGGAAGGCGTATTCCGTGTCGTTCGAGCGGGTCTTCAGGTTGCCCGCGGGGACCACCAGGCGCTCGCCCGGGAAGCGCGCGGAGAGCGCGGCGCGGCGGGCGGCGGTCTCGGCGGCCTGGGCGATCGGCTCCAGGTCACGCAGTTCCGTGTCGGCCCAGCCGGACTTCATGCTCTCGGCCAGCTCGTCGGATACGCCTGGGTACAGGCCGTTCTTCCGCTGCTTGATGGGCTCCTCGGACTCAGTCTCCGGGCCCGCTGCGGTAGCAGCATCATCCGGCACAGCCGGGGTGAGCTCGTCGGCCACGGTCATCCTCCTTGATACGGCACTGGACCCCCTCCATCGTACGGTCGTACGTAAGGGGGCCCAGGGCCGATGGACCTGTTGCCGGGCCGGTCACCCGATGTCACCGCCGCGCTACTCGAAGCGGGCCGCCAGCAGTACCACGTCCTCGTCGCTGTCCCGCTCGGCCGCCCCGTCCGGCAGGAGGGTGCGCAGTACGTGGTCGGCGATCGCGCCGGGGTCGTGCCGCAGCGGCTTCGGGACCCCGGCGGCGGCCGCGTGCAGCCGGGCGAAGGCGCGGTCGACGGGGTCGCCGGTGCGGTGCAGCAGGCCGTCCGTGTAGAGCAGAACCGTCTCGCCCGGCTCGGCCTCCATTTCGACGCTCGGCGCCTCCCAGCAGGCCAGCATGCCCAGCGGGGCGGAGACGGACGTCTCGACGAACTCCGTGCGCCGCTCGCCGACCAGCAGCGGCGGGCAGTGCCCGGCGCCGGCCAGAGTGATCTTGCGCAGGGCGGGTTCGCAGTAGGCGAACAGGGCGGTGGCGGACCGGGCGGGCTCGGTCAGCCGCAGCAGCAGCTCCAGGTCGGACAGGACGGCGACGGGGTCCTCGCCCTCCATCACGGCGTACGCCCGCAAGGAGGCGCGCAGCCGGCCCATCGCGGCGACCGCGCTCGGCCCGGACCCGGTGACGGACCCGACGGCGAGGCCCAGCGCGGCGTCCGGCAGCGGCAGTGCGTCGTACCAGTCGCCGCCCCCGCGCGGACCGGTGTGATGCCGGGCGGCGAGCTGGACGCCGGGTACGCGCGGCAGCCGGGAGGGCAGCAGCTCCTCGGCCATCGTCTTCATGCACGCGCGTGTGCGTTCGAGCTCCAGGAGCCGCGCCAGGTGCTCGGCGGCGTACCGGACGTACAGGCCGATCAGGTGGCGCTGACGCTCGTTCGGCTCGGCGGGCTCGTCGTAGAGCCATACGGCCGCGCCCAGGCGGCCGGGAGCGCCGTCCGTCTCCAGGGGCAGCGCGTAGCTGGCGGCGTAGCCGAGGCGGGCGGCCACCTCCCGGTGGCGGGGGTCCATGCCGTCCTCGGCGAACAGGTCGGGCTCGGCGATCTCCCCCTCGCCGCCGGGCAGCCCCTCGAGGATGCGGCCGTAGGACAGGGCGCTGCGCGGCACGGTCTCGATATGGCCGAGATCGGCCCGGCCGAGGCCCAGTCCGATCATGCTGTCCGGCCCGAGCCGGTCTGCGGGCTCGAAGACGACGAGACCGCGCCGGGCGCCCACGAGGGCGGCTCCGGCGTGCAGCATTTCCTGGAGGGTCTCCGGCAGCGCGTCCGTGCGGGCCAGGCGTTCGGTGAGTTCGTGGAGGGTGGTGAGATCGGAGACCCAGCCGGCGAGCCGGTCGGTCAGCAGAGCGCCCGGGCCGGTGGAGCCGGATGCGCTGGTGGGGGCGGCAGGGACCGTCGGGGTGCCCGGGGTGGCGGGCGCGGGCGCGACAGTGTGTGCGGGCGAGGGAACCGTTGAATCGATTCCGGCCACTTTCGGAGGGTGAGGGGCGTTCATGGCGTCCGGCTCTCGGACCGGAGCGTATTGCTCAAAAGCATCGCAAACCCCCATGTCATTCTGCGCCGCTAGCGGTGTCTCCACATGTACACGCACTCGTGAGGGGATGTCCAGCATTGTCCTGCTGGGATTGCTGGTGTCCGTGGGGTCTTTGGGAGAATCGGGCACAGTTCTTCCGGCTCCCTTGCGGAATTGTAAAGTTGGCTTAAAAATGCCTCGGGTAACGGGTGATTGCGGTCGACTGGGCTTGCTCCACGGAGCGTCACAGCGGTCGTGATGGGTACGTACTCGGTAAGGGCCAGGTGTCGTTGGGAGCTCGTTGGGAGCCTTCCGGAACCTGGTGACCGGCCCGGGCGTCATAGTCATCGACGACCGTGCCCCATCCTCCCGTGGCGGAGGCGGAGAGAAATACGCGCGACGGTAAACGCCAGACTTCGCCACCCCACGCCACGCCCAGCATTAGATGGATGCAAGTCGGACGGAGTGGCCGCGGAAGCAGCCACCGCTCGACCCTGAGGGGTTCCCCTTGTCTCGTACAGGGGTGTGATGCGCCAACAGGTACGCACAGTGAAGTGATCGACACATGATGTGATGTGGCCCACGGTGTTGCCAGCGGTGCAACGGAAAGGAACGAGCGCTCATGCGCGAGATCCTCGGAAAGCGACGCAGGCTCCTGTCCCAGTCCAGCGACAGAGGACCTGAGTTGATCGACTCGGCCCTGACCTTCGCGACGGAATGGCAGTGGCCCGTCCTCCCGGGCGTGACGGCGGACCCGCAGGGGCGTTCCCGCTGCGGCTGTCCCGACCCGGAGTGCACGGTCCCCGGTGCTCACCCCTTCGACCCCGGCCTTCTCGCGGCCACCACCGAAGCGCGCATGGTGCGCTGGTGGTGGACCAACCGGCCGACCGCACCGATCATCCTGGCCACCGGGGGCACGGCCCCCTGTGCGGTCAGCCTCCCCGCCCTCGCGGCCTCGCGCGCGCTCGTGGCGCTCGACCGGCAGGGCATCCGTCTCGGCCCGGTCGTCGCCTCGCCCACCCGCTGGTCGATCCTCGTCCGGCCGTACACGATGGAGCAGCTGGGTGAGCTGCTCTACGCCAAGGACTTCGTGCCCGGCTCCCTGCGCTTCCACGGCGAGGGCGGCTACATCGCCCTGCCCCCGTCCGAGACGGGTCGCGGCGACGTCCGGTGGGAGCGCGCGCCGCTGCCCGGTTCGGCCTCGCCCTGGGTGCCCGACGTCGAGGCCGTGGTGGACGCCGTCGTCGACGCCCTCACTCGTACGGGTGTGAGCGCACCCGAGTTGTAGGGGTGTCGGGCGCGCGCCGGACAGGACACCGGCGTTCGCCCTCTATCTTCCGCTACATGAACCTTCGTCTCCTCGCCCTCGTGGGCGCCGTGGCAGGTGCGATCGCGCTGCCCCTGGCCATGGCGTCCGCGGGGCCGGTCGGCGACGAAGGGCGTACGGCCGGCGCGGTCGAAGTGGCCGATACACGTGCCACCGGCGGTCCGGATCCGAAGGCACCGCCCGTCGAACCCTCCCGGTCCCCGCTGCTGCTCGGCCTGGGGCTGGCCACCGCCGCCCGCTGCGGCCCCGAACTCACCTCCCCCGACGGTGTGGAGGCGCAGACCTGCGTGCTGTCCCAGGGTGAGGACAGCTGGGCGCGCACCTACTACCGCAACGCCACCGGACGCGCCCTGGACGCCTTCCTGAGCCTCATGGGGCCCGAGGGGCGCACGGTGCGGACGCGCTGCGCAGTGGGTGCCGAGGACGAGCCGGAATCCTGTGAGACACCCCATGAGCGGACCCGGGGCGAACTGGCGGCGTACACGGCGGTCGCGGAGTTCGCGCGAGCGACCGGCGACGGGTCGCTGCTGCTGCGCTCCGGGAGCAACTCCCAGGCGGATGCGGGCAGTTGACGTGCGACCGCACACTGTAAACGGCGCCGGACATGAAAAGACCCGGTTGCTGACGACGGGGGATGCATCAGCAACCGGGCAACTCGAACGGTAACAAGAGATCTGCTCCACGCAAATTCGATCTCTTGTTTCCATCGGTATTCCGGACACCGGCGAATCGGCGCTTCTCGCGCCGACTCACCCTGCGCGGGCGGCAGTTGTGAGTGGAGTCACGCCACCCGCCGGCGCATGGGGTGCTGACCGGTCGGTCAGTCCGGCCGGGGTCCGTACCTGTGCGTCAGCTGAGCGTCACCTGTCGGTTGGTCAGGCCGCCCCGCGCGCGACGCTCGTCGGCCGTGAGCGGTGCGTCCGAGGCCAGGGCGCCGGCGAGCCGCTCGGCGAACTCGGCGGCCGGCTTCTCCACGTCGTCCGCCGTGACCGCGCTCGGCAGGTCCCAGACCGGCACCGTCAGACCGTGCGCCCGGAAGGAGCCGACCAGGCGCGTGCCCTCGCCCAGGCTCGACCGGCCCGCCGCGTGCAGCCGCGCGAGGGCGTCCAAAAGCCGCTCCTCCGGGTGCGGCATGACCCAGCGCAGGTGGTTCTTCTCCGGCGTCTCGCACCAGTACGCGGCGTCCACACCGGTCAGCTTCACGGTCGGGATCGCCGCGGCGTTGGCGCGCTCCAGGGAGGCGGCCACCTCCGGCGCGGCGTTCTCCGGGTCCGGGACCCAGAACTCGAAGCCGCTGTGCACAACTGGCTCGAACACGCCTTCGGCATCGAGCAGATCCTGCATCCGTGGACCGTCGGCCGGGGCGCGGCGCGCCTGCACCGGAGTGCCGGGGTCCGCCTCCAGGGCCCGCCGCAGGGTGTCGGCCAGGTCGCGGCTGATGTCGCCCGACGGCGTGTCGTTCTGGAGGCCGAGCAGCACCGAGCCGTCGTCGCGGCGCAGCGCGGGCCAGGCCATCGGCAGCACCGTGGCGAGTGTGACGGACGGGACGCCCTCGGGCAGACCGCCCTTGAGCGTCAGCTCGACCGTGGCGGCCGGCACCAGCTCACGCAGCGCCACCCAGTCGCCCTCGCCCGGCAGGCCCTCGAAGGGGCGCTGCACCAGCTCGGTCACGGCATGTGCGGCGGCCCGGCCGTGACAGGCCTTGTAGCGGCGGCCGCTGCCGCACGGGCAGGGCTCCCGCGCGCCGACGACCGGGATGTCCGCGTCGGTGGGCTGCGGCCGCTTGGCCTTCGTCTGGGGTCGCTTCTTGGCCATCTGGGTGTCTCCCGGGTACGGCTCGTCTGGTACGGCGGGAGCCTAGCCGTTCGTACGCTCCGTCACGGGAACCTGTGGACGACGCGGGGCTGTGGACGACGATCACCGCGCTCTGCCGCGCGGATCTTTCCAGCCCTTTACCCGACCGCCTCCGACCGCATACGACCGCCTCCGACGGCCGCCTCCGACCGTCTCCGGTCTAGTCCAGGTCGTCGAAGGCGTCCGCGAAGTCCAGGCCGGGCATCGACGCCACCGACGGCGCCGCGACCCGGGATGCGAAGTCGTCGCGCCGGCAGCCCGCGTCGGGGTCGTAGACGTCCGCGTGGACGACGACCCACACCGTGACCTCGCCGCGGGCGTCGTCCCGGACGCCCCAGTCGTCGGCCAGCGCCGTGATGATGTTGAGCCCGCGGCCGCCGTGCGCGGTGACGGAGGGGGTGGCCGGGGCCGGACGGGTCGGGCCGCCGCCGTCGGTCACCTCGACCACCAGCCGGCCACCCGGATCGACACGCCACGCGGCCCGGACGTCGCCGTCCCCGGCCAGGGCGTCGCCCAGCGGCCTGCCGTGCTTGCACGCATTGCTCAAGAGTTCGGAAAGGATCAGTACGGCGTCGTCGATGACCGATTCCGACACCCCGCCCGTGCGCAACTGATCGCGCATGCGGTGTCTCGCGTTCCCCACGCCTGCAGGGCCATGGGGTACGGCCATGCTCGACGACGCGGGCACCTCCTGTGCCACCACCAACGCCACCCCCGAGACCTCCTTCGCCCCACGCCACGGTGTGGATGCCCCATTGGCCTGTACCGGAAACCGGCCAATGCGGCCCCGGCGACGCATTCGTCATGATCGAACACGGACCGAACGCGCCGGAGCACTCCCTGTGAGGGGCCTGTCAGTGAGTGGCTAAATTTGGACGGTATGGCTGAGAACGGAGGATGCTGTAACGGCGCTGTGGGGTCAAGAGGTGTGGACGGGACTTGAGTGACTTCTGTGACTTCTGTGACTTCCGCCGGGGCGCGGCTCAGCGGCTCAGGCGGCGCAGTACCTCGCGCGGGCGGTTGGTGATGATGGCGTCGATACCCAGCTCGACGCAGAGATCGACGTCCTCCGGCTCGTTCACGGTCCACACGTGCACCTGGTGGCCGGCCCCCTTCAGGCGCTCGATGTACGCCGGATGGTTGCGCACGATCCGGATCGAGGGGCCGGCGATCCCGACTCCCGCGGGCAGCCGCCCGTCGCGCAGCCGGGGCGAGACGAACTGCATCAGGTAGACCGTCGGCATGGTGGGCGCGGCGGCACGCACGCGATGCAGCGAGCGGGCCGAGAAGCTCATGATCCGCACCGGGGACTCGGCCGCCGAGGCCGGCGCGTCCAGGCCGAACCGCTTCAGCAGCACCAGCAGCCGCTCCTCCACCTGTCCGGCCCAGCGCGTCGGATGCTTGGTCTCGATGGCCAGTTCCACCCGGCGCCCCGCGTCGGAGACGAGCTCCAGCAGTCGCTCCAGGGTCAGGACGGAGGTCTCCTCGCGGTCCTCGGGCCGGACCTCCCAGTCGGGGTCCTCCTCGCGCGCGTGCCAGGCCTCGCGGGCCTCCCGTGTCTTCCAGGAGCCGAAGTCCAGCGTCGCGAGGTCGGCGAGCTCCAGGGCGGAGACCGCCCCGCGGCCGTTCGACGTACGGTTGACGCGACGGTCGTGTACGCAGACGAGATGGCCGTCCGCGGTCAGCCGTACATCGCACTCGAGGGCGTCCGCACCGTCCTCGATCGCCTTCTTGTACGCGGCCAGGGTGTGCTCGGGGGCCTCCTCGGAAGCCCCGCGGTGGGCGACGACTTGAATGTGGTGCTGCCGTGCGTGGGTCACCGCGTCATGGTGCCATCGGCGCCCGGTCGTCTGAGAACCCTCTGAGATGTTTCGATGATGCGCACTTATTGTGCGTAATGACCCATATAAGGAATGGCCAAGGACCCACAGCCACCGCTTATGGTGCTCTGACGGCCCGTGGGAAAAGCTGAGACGTACAAAAGCACATGCACAGCTTCAGCGCGCGGGGTCGACGACAAAGCGTGCGCAAGCGCGACAAGCGCCGACGAGCGTGACCCAGTGCGACCGACGACAACAGCCGTGGATCGAGGAGAAGAGCTGTGAGCACCGAGAACGAGGGCAAGAGCGAGGGCACCCAGGTACCCCCGGCCCCGTCCGCACCCCCCGTGCCGGTGGAATCTCCCTCGGCCTCCCCGCAGGCGCCCGCGCCCGATGCCGGCGCGCCCACGACTCCGCTCCCGGCGGCGCCCGCGCAGGCACCGGAAGCCGGTCACGCCCCCGCGGCGCCCGAGGGCCACTGGCCGCCGCCCACCGCGCCTCAGGGAGCGCCGGCCCCGGTCGACGGCGGCTGGCCGCCGCCGACCGCTCCGCAGGCCGCCCCGGCCCCGCAGGGAGCCCCGGCCGCCGCCGACGACTGGCCGAACCCGGCCCCGGCAACGCCCCTCTACGCCGACGCCGGCGCGAGCACGCACGCGTACGGCACCCCCGGCTCCGCCGACGTCGCCGCCGGTGGCCCCGGTGGGGTCGGTGGCCCGGGCGGCCCCGGTGGCCCCGACGGGACCGTCTGGGGTGCCTCCTACCAGCAGCCCGCGCCCAAGTCGGGCCGTGGCCGCGGCGGGCTCGTCGCCGCGATCCTGGTCGCCGCGCTGGTCGCGGGCGGCCTGGGCGGCGGACTCGGCTACACGTTGGCCAAGAACGACGACGACACCGGCTCGACGACCGTCTCCGCCTCCACCAACGGCGGTGACGTCAAGCGCGACCCGGGCACGGTCGCCGGGGTCGCCGCCAAGGCGCTGCCCAGCACGGTCACCATCGAGGCCGAGTCCAGCAGCGGCGAGGGCGGCACCGGCACCGGCTTCGTCTTCGACACCCAGGGCCACATCATCACCAACAACCACGTCGTCGCGGACGCGGTCGACGGCGGCAAGGTGACGGCCACCTTCCCGGACGGCAAGAAGTACAACGCCGAGGTCGTCGGGCACGCCCAGGGCTACGACGTCGCCGTCATCAAGCTCAAGAACGCCCCCTCGGACCTGAAGCCGCTCACCCTCGGCGACTCCGACAAGATCGCGGTCGGCGACTCGACGATCGCGATCGGCGCCCCCTTCGGCCTGTCCAACACGGTCACGACGGGCATCATCAGCGCGAAGAACCGCCCGGTGGCCTCCAGCGACGGCACCAGCAGCGCCGCTTCCTACATGAGCGCACTCCAGACGGACGCCTCGATCAACCCCGGCAACTCCGGCGGCCCGCTGCTGGACGCCTCGGGCAACGTCATCGGCATCAACTCCGCGATCCAGTCCACCGGCAGCGGCGGCCTGGGCGGCACCACCCAGTCCGGCTCGATCGGCCTCGGCTTCGCCATCCCGATCAACCAGGCCAGGTACGTCGCCCAGCAGCTGATCAAGACCGGCGAGCCGGTGTACGCCAAGATCGGCGCGTCCGTCTCCCTGGCGGACTCCACGGAGGGCGCGAAGATCACCGACACGGCCGAGGGCGGCGCCTCCGCGGTCGAGTCCGGCGGCCCGGCGGACCAGGCCGGCCTCAAGCCCGGCGACGTCATCGTCAAGCTCGACGACATGGTGATCGACAGCGGCCCGACCCTCATCGGCGAGATCTGGACCCACCAGCCCGGCGACAAGGTCGCGATCACCTACGAGCGCGACGGCAAGTCCCACACCGTCGACCTCACCCTCGGCTCCCGCAAGGGCGACAGCTGACGCCCACGCGCGCGTGCGCACCCGTTGCCCTGGTCCCCGCGCCGCCGATCACGAACGGCGGCGCGAGGCGGGTTGCCGAGCGGCTTACGGGAACGGTCAACGAACAAAGGCGGTCTGCCGAAAGCGTTGCTTTCGGCAGACCGCCTTTGTTCGTTGCGAGCTACGGGATCACGGGATCAGAGAAGCGCACCGTCGGTGATCTTGGTGGCGATGCCGTTCTCGATCACGACCTCGGCCTCCACGCCCTTCTTGGCGGCCTTCTCCAGGTCGGCCTCCTCGCACGGGGCGTCCACCTTCGAGCCGGCGGTACCGCAGATCTGGCCCCCGCCCAGGATCACGGTGTCCTCGGCGAGGTAGAAGGCCTGCTGCTCACCGCCGGAGCCCTGGGCCGCGGGCCCGTCGACCAGGTACTTGCCGGGCGCCGTGTACCGCACGATGCCGTACCAGGTGCCGTTGACGCCCTTGCCCTTGTTGAGACCGTCCACGACGCTGTCGCTGCCGCCGGACGTGCTCCCGGGGGCGGTCGTGGCGCCGCCGGAGGTGCTCCCGGGGGCGGTCGTGCTGCCGCCGCCGGACGTGCTGCCTCCGGAGGACGATGCGGAGGCGCGGCGCTCGGTGATCTGCGTCGCGGCGCCGTCCTTCATCACCACATCGGCGTCGACGGAGCGTCCGCCCTTGGTGGCGGTCTCCAGGTCGGCCTCCTCGCACGGGGCGTCCACCTTCGAGGAGGCGTCGCCGCAGATGGTGCCCGCGCCGAGGATCTTGGTGTCGTCCGCGATCCAGAACTGCTGGTCGGACTTGCCGGACACGCTGACGATGTACTTGCCCGACGCGAGGTACTTCACTGTCCCGCCCGCGAAGGTGCCGCTGACGCCCTTGGCGCCGGACTTGTTCGCCGCCGCGGCCGTCTCGGTCTTGCCGGAGGAGCTGTCGGCTGCGTCGTTGCCCTGGTTGCACGCCGACATCAGCAAGGTGCCGCCCAGGAGCGCGGCGGAGACGAGGAAGGCCTTGCGACGGTTGCGAGTCATGGGTCAATTCCCCTGATCAGTCGGCTGGTTGGTGCTGAGGTGCGGTTGGTTTCTCAGCGCTGTTGATCACTATGAGGGGAACGGGAGCCGAAAGGATGCCTCGGTCCTTGATCCAGAACGACGCCGTCACAGTACCGTGACGTGAACAACTCGGTTCCACAGAACCGGGGTTGCCGCTCCGCGCCACGAATCGGAGGGCACTGACGGCTGCGGCTCACCTCCGCGGAGTGCCGTTGCGTCTTTCTCGACGGAGCGGCGAGGGCGGGCACGCGCACAGACCCCGGCGGAGGCCCTTCGAGGTGCGAAGGCCGGCGCCCCTGGGCTCGTACGCGTCGATGCGCGAACAGCCGGTCCGGTGCCGATCGGAGCGCCGGCCCTGGGGAGGGGACCGACCGAGCGGACCCCGCGTGGACCACGCCCCCCGAGCAGCCCCCGCGCCCGGTAGTCTGTACCCGCTCCACCCCAGGTGGGCAGGGGCGCAGGTGGGTTGCCCGAGCGGCCTAAGGGAACGGTCTTGAAAACCGTCGTGGCAGCGATGTCACCGTGGGTTCAAATCCCACACCCACCGCGCAGGTCAGAAGCTATGCAGGTCAGAAGGGGTGCCACTCTCCGGAGCGGCACCCCTTCGGCGTGCCCCTGTCTCACCCTGACTCGCCGGTATCACACCTCTGACCAGCGCGTGCGGCCAACCTGCGGCCAGGATTCACGGCCCCTCCGTGGACCCGCCCACGGTGTCGGGAAGGTCGTCGTCATGGGTGTCGGCTACGAGTTCGGCAAGGGTGAAGTGGGCTTGGCTCGAGTAGCCCCGGTGCATGACGCGGACGAAGTAGCTGCGCTCAGAGACGCGGAAGACTTGTCGTCTCTGGCGCTTGATCGATTTTGGTCTGGAAGCCTTCTTGAAGGCGTCGACAGTGTTCAGTAACGCGGCCAGAGCTTCGCTCTCGGTCCCTTCGGGTTCGCTGTGGATGTAGTACCGAGAGGATTCCGCGTCTCCGTGAGCTACCACGATTGCCCAGTGGGGCATGGTGTTCTCCAGTCCGTGAGGCGGCGTGAGCCGCGAAGTCACACGGTCGCGTCGCATAGTCGGCCGCACCCGGCATCGGGCGTGGTGGCCTTGGCGCGGAGAGATTATCGGAGGAAGGAGGGCCCGGAGCCTGCCTTTGGATCTTCCGTGGCCCGCGAGGCTCCTAGGCCTCGTGTTCTGCCAACCCCTGCTCGATCAGCGCGTTCATCCGCGACTCCTCGCCGTCCAGAACCTTGGCGTAGTAGCGCTGAAGCACGGCGACGCTCTGCCCCGCACGGCGGGCAGTCTCGGCGAGGCTCACCCCGGAGCGGAGCCAGAAGGAAACGCACGCGTGCCGCAGGTCGTACGGGATGGCGCCAAGGGGAGATACCACCTGCGCGGCCGTGAGCGCCTGGTGGCGAGCCTCCTTCCACACTGCTCCGTACTCCTGCGATCGGACCGGACCGCCCCGTACGGCGGTGACCACCCTTCGGGCGTCGTCCCGAAAGCGTCGACGTGGGCGCGTAGGAGGGCGACCAGGACGGGTGGGATGGGTACCGGCCGGACGGCGCGGCGGGCTCGGTGCTTCAGTTGCCGCTCTTCGTACGGCTTGCCGTCATCTGTCCATGCGGAACCGACCTGTGGCCGGGCGCCGGCGAGCATGAGTCGTCCCCACCCTTCTTCGGGGAGTTCGCACTGATCAGCGCTCAGCATGGAGACCTCCTCCGGTCGCAGCGCGGCGTAGTAGATGCACGCGAAGAACGCGACCAGGCGAGCGCCGCGCGGGCCCTGCGCGCGGACCGCGTCGAGCAGCGCTCGCGCCTGCGTGGGAGGGGCGACGCTCCGCACGTCCAGCTCTTCCACAGCCTTGAGGGTCTCCCAGTGCACGCGGTTGAGAGGGTTGCCAGGAAGCAACTCGTGTTCCACGGCCAGGCGCAGGCAGTTGCTCAGCACAGCGCGGCGGCGCCGGAACGTGTTCACGGCGGCCGCCTTGCCGTCCCGGCGCCTCGCCAGGTGCTATCAGACCGTGCGCATCCGCTTGGCACTGTCCAGGTCGACCACGGTCGGCGCGTTGCGTTCCACCCACTTGAGCGCTTTGGCCTCTGCTTCCGGCAGCTCCTGGTCGTGGCGACCCGCGTTGAATCCCCACTGGTAGAGCGCGCGGCGCAAGAGGTCGTCTTCTGGACGCCCCTTCCCAGTCGGGCACGCAGCCATCGTGGCGATGGTCCCGCTCTCGGCGATGCTCGCGCGGTGTTTCGCCGCTGCGCTGGGCCACTTCCGGGCTGCGTGCGCGCGTGCATGGGCGTACCAACCCGTGCGGTTTCGTTCGCGCACCTCCGAGACGGGAAGGCCCGTCTCGGTGTCGAACGGCTCGCCCTTGCGGGTCGCGGTCAGCAGCTCCGCGCGGCGGGCGTCGGCGAGCGTCTTGGTTGCGAACTTCTCCTGGCGCTCCGTCCCATCCACCTGCCATCGCAGTTGGAACGGAGCGGCTTTGCTCGGGCGCTTCCCGGATGCTCCAAACGCGCACGCGTAGCTGTGCATCGTGCTCTTTAAGGAGAAGGGACCCCGCCGGTCGGCGGGGTCCCTTCGGATGAGTGGGTGGCGCCCAACCGTCCGATAGAGCACGGCTCGGGTGATGCGCCGACCCATGAGCTCAGGGGGTTGGACAACCCTGCGTTTGGCCATCCTCCGGCCAACGCGGTCTTGTGGGAGCTGAGTCAGGGCGGAGAAGCCCTGCTCAGCACAGGTTCACCGCTGCTCTGCGCAACGCTCTGAGACGCCGTGCTGAAACGGAGTCCTATGTGCCCGTCTACGGGCGTGCGGCCGGCATGTTCGGCTGGACAGGGAGATACTGACCGGGATTGAGGGTATCGCCGGATGGGCCGGACCCGCCGTCAGACGGGGTCGTCAACCATTCCCAGTCAACAACGTCAATCATGACCCACAGCAGCAGCGCGATGACCCCCAGCAGCAGCAGGGCGAGGGCCCCTAGGATGCAGATTGCAATCCAATCCGTAGCCTGCCAATTCCTAGCCTGTTGGAGCATCAGACCTCACCCCCGAGCGTCCCCCACCGTGAGAGACGGCACCTAGAACTGTTCCCGCTCGGCTGCCGCTTGAAGCTGGAGACGTTCGGTCGTGGCCATCTTCTGGCCAAGATGTCGCTCGATGCCAAGGCCACGCGGAGGAAAGACCAGGTCATGGGCCTATCTGGCGCAGATGATTGACCGGTCTTGAAAACCGTCGTGGCAGCGATGTCACCGTGGGTTCAAATCCCACACCCACCGCTGTGAGAGAGCCTCTGACCAGCAGTATTGGTCGGAGGCTCTCGCTGTTTCAGGGCCCTGTGAGGGACCGCTGTTCCCCGTGACTTCCCGGTCGGTCGGGCATGCGAGGGCGCGGTGCTCAGTTGGGTCGGTGCACGACTGTGACTCCTGCGGCAAGCATTCTCGCGATCACTTGCTCTGCCAGGTCGTCGTCACAGATGAGTTCCGCCATTGGCGGATCACCCTTCAGGATCGGTTGGTAGCCCATGCTGGTCTCGTGAAGCTCCCACTGATCGCGTTCGGTGGTCCACATCGGCTCGTACTCGAGTAGCTCTCGGTCGCTCACGAACACCCCCTGGGTGCACGGTAGCGCGCGGCATGCGGCCTCGTGGCTCAGCCGGCATGACCGTTTCTTGGCCGGGCTCACGGTCGATCATTGCTGTTCCTTCAACCTGCCTTGGGCTGCGGCGAGGTGTCTTTGACAGGGAACTCCAAGGGCTTGTGGCCCTGGGGGGTTTTCGGCTCCGGGGCTTGTTCGGCGGTTCGGCCGGACGGCGCCCGTGGAGTCGTCCCGTCGCATCCTGATCGACCGTGAAGGACAAGCGTGTCTCGTTCACCTCGCGCCGCCCGGGCGGCCCGCGTCATGGGTACTCTCGCGGCTTCGGCCGCACTCGCCGTCGGTGCCGCCCACTCGGCGCTCGCGTGCAGCATCGGCGACTTCTCCGCAGCCGCCGTCTGTGACGCCGACGGCAACGGCGTCATCCAAGTCACCGACAAGGACGCCTCCGGCACGCCGGCCACCGTCTCCCTGTACCTCCAGCTGAACCAGCCGATCAACAACGAACGGCTCGTCGACACCCAGAAGATCGAGCACCCGACGGCGCAGGGCGTCACCGTCGATCTCAGTCCGCAGGTGTGGCACGCCGGGGTGACGTTCCGGGTGCACGTCAAGGCAGGTGACCAGGTCGACGAGGACATCCAGCCCCTGGTCGTCGTCCAGGACGAGAGCTGTGCGTCCGCCGGTCCCTCGTCCTCGGCGTCCTCGGCGTCCTCGGTGTCCGCCACGCCGTCCGACCGGCCGTCGGCGTCGTCTTCGGCGTCGTCTTCGCCGTCGTCGTCACCGTCGTCCTCCGTCTCGCCGGCCGCGCAGCCGACTTCGACGCAGGGCGGCAGCGCGCCGTCGCCCGCGGGTGGTGGCACCGCGCTTGCCGAGACCGGGGCGTCCAGCCGTACGCCGTTGGTCGCCGGGGTCGCCGCCGCGCTGGTTCTGGCCGGCGGTGGCATCGTCCTCGGACTGCGCCGGCGCACGGCACGGCGCTCGCACTGACAGCGGAGCGCCGGGGGCGATCACGGTTCGGGGCGGTGCGTGGTCATGCGGGCCGCCGACGTGATCGTCCCCCGTGCCTCCCGTGCCGTCAGACCGGTTCGTACGGCGGCGTCGACCAGGTCGTCGGTCAACTCCGGGCCGATGCCGTCCTCGTAGGCGCGGCAGGCCGCCCAGAAGAGCCGCGTGTTCCGTTGCCCTTCGTGGGCGGCCAGGACGAACTGGACCAGGCCCCGGCCGTGTGCGCCGCCCGCCGTCGAGCCGGGGCCCGGGCGGGGGGAGCGCGGCGGTGGCAGCAGCAGGCGCAGGAGGGAGCGCGGGCAGGGCGCGGGGGTGAGGTGGGCGGTGCCGGGGGCGGTGGCGTAGAGGCCGTGGGCGGTGCGGGAGCCGGGGCCGACCAGGTAGCCGCCGGCGCCCCGGATGTCGATGCCGGGGGCGAGGCGGCCGGCCGAGTTGGGGACGACGACGTCCGGTGGGCCGGTGAGCCACAGGTGCCGCCCGCCGGACGGGGTGAGGACGACGATCGTGGGCGGGATGGTGAAGAGGTGGCGCAGGGCCAGTTCGCGTAGGGCGGCCGTGGAGTCCGTGTCCGACTTGGTGTCCAGGTCGACGCCGATGAGGTGGTGCGGGGACAGGCCGCAGGCGATGCCGTAGCCGGTGGCCCAGGGCGCGGCGGCGAACAGTTCGCGGATGCGGGCCGGGTCGGTCGAGGCGTCGTACACGCCGTGGCCGAAGCGGCCGCACTCGCCGTGGCAGGGCGGCCCCGCCGGCTCGGGGTCGTCGCGGTGGGGGGAGCGCAGGGCCGGGAGTTTCGTCCGGGACAGGGGGATGACGGCCAGGCCGCGTTCGGCGGCCGACAGGGCGTGGGCGAGGGCCAGCGTGGTGGCCTGCCGGGGGTACCGGTCGGTGGTGGCCATACCACCAGTGTCGTACGTGTGTTCGATAAAGGGAAGGGGGTGGGCGGCGACGCGCCCGAGGCCGGTCGGCCGGGGCGGAATGGTGCCGGAACGCTTCGCCTCTTGTGGGGCCCGGGGGACAGGTGTCCGACTTGCCGGGGGTTATGGCGGCACGGGCAGGAAAAGTGGTGCTAGGGGTTTATCGACTTGTCATCACGCTTAAGTGCGAATCACGGCTTCCGGGGTGGTTCGCCAGGGATTCGGTGGGCAATTCTGGTCTCGCGACGTCGTCACAAGTGCCGGGGCGGTCGGCCAACTGCCCAGGTGAAAGCCGTACTTCATGCACTTCGGGTACTCACGCACTTCCGTTCTGGAGGAACCACATGGCAAGCATCCGTACCGCCCGCGTCATCGCCGCCGTCTCCGCCCTCCCGCTGGCAGCCGCCCTCTTCACCGGCGTCGCGGTGGCGGACAACGGCGGCTTCGCGGACGACGGATCGAACGCGGGTGTCGCGAGCATCGCCGGCAGCGGTGTCGGGCGCGACAACAGCGGCAACTCGGCCACCACACAGCAGAACGCCGTCGGCTCGGGCGCCTCGAACCAGAGCAATACCGCGCAGGTCAAGGGGTCCGCGTTCACCGCGGTCAACCAGGGCAACAGCAATGTCGCGGTCGCCTTCACCCCACTGTGGTGGTGACCAGAGAGGAGCGGTGTCCGGCGCCGGCCCCGGGGGAGCTTCGCGCCGGGTGGGGGCTGTGGGGTGGGGGCTGTGGGGGGTTGTGGGGTGGCAACGCGTCTGTGCGGCGGTACTTCGGTACTGCCGCGCAGGCGTTTTCGTGCGCGGAAGTGACCTTGACAGAGGCCCGTATCTGACGGACAGTCAGAAACTGTTCCCGGTAAGTCCTGACAAGCCTTTCCCGCGGAAGGAGTACGGCCGTGGACGACGAGCTCCACGCGCGGCTCAAGGCCTACGAGGGCCGCCCCGCGGCGGTCGCGGGCGTCGGCCGGGACCCTGTCAACGCGCCCATGATCCGGCACTGGTGCGAGGCGACGGGCGACCGGAACCCCGCGTACACCGGCCCCGGCGCGATCGCCCCGCCGACCATGCTCCAGGCGTGGATCATGGGCGGCCTGAGCGGCCACGAGGGGCGCGCGCAGGCCTACGACGAGCTGCTCTCCCTCCTCGACGAGGCGGGCTGCACCTCGGTCGTCGCCACCGACTGCGAGCAGGAGTACCTGCGCCCGCTGCGGCCGGGGGACGAGGTCGCCTTCGACACGGTGATCGAGTCGGTCTCGCGGCGGAAGACCACCAAGCTGGGCACCGGGTACTTCGTCACGACCCGGACGGACGTGCGCGTGGGGGAGGCACTGGTCGGCACCCATCGCTTCCGCATCCTCAAGTACGCACCGAACAGGCGCGAACAGAAGGCGCAGGACCGGCAGGAGCGACCGCGTCGGCCGCGTCCCGTCGTCAACCGGGACAACGCCGGTTTCTGGGAGGGCGTCCGGCGCCACCGCCTCCTCGTCCAGCGCTGCACCGCCTGTGACACGCTCCGCTTCCCCTGGCTCCCCGGCTGCAACGCCTGCGGCTCGGCGGAGTGGGACACCGTCGAGGCGGGCGGCGAGGGCACGGTCTTCTCGTACGTCGTGATGCACCATCCGTCCTTCCCGGCCTTCTCCCCGCCCTACGCGATCGGCCTGATCGAACTCGCCGAGGGCGTCCGCATCATCAGCAACGTGGTCGACGTGCCCTACGACAAGGTGCGGATCGGCATGCCGGTGGAGCTGGAGTTCCGGGCCTACGACGACGAGGACGGCGAACTGGTGCTCCCCGTGTTCCGGCCCCGCGCGGGGGAGGTGGCCGCGTGAAGGCCGGTGACGAGCTGCCGCCGCTGGAGATCGGGATCACCCGCACCCTGATCGTCGCCGGCGCCCTCGCCTCGCGGGACTACCAGGACGTCCACCACGACCCCGAACTGGCCAGGCGAAAGGGGTCCCCCGACATCTTCATGAACATCCTGACAACCAACGGCCTGGTCGGCCGCTACCTCACCGACCACTTCGGCCCGACGGCCGTGCTCCGCAAGGTCGCCATCCGGCTCGGGGCGCCCAACTACCCGGGAGACACGATGGTGTTGAAGGGCAGGGTCGAGGAGTTCGACGGGGACACCGCCGTGGTGCGGGTCACCGGGGACAACGGGATCGGCAGACATGTCACCGGCACGGTGACGCTCACCGTCGCCGCTGCCGTCACCGTCCCGCCGGGAGGCGCGGGGTGAGCGTGCGGACGCGGGACTCCCTCGGCGGCCGGGCGGCGATCGTCGGCATCGGGGCCACGGAGTTCTCCAAGGACTCGGGGCGCAGTGAACTGCGGCTGGCGGTGGAGTCGGTGCGGGCGGCTCTCGCCGACGCGGGACTCACGCCCGCCGACGTGGACGGGATGGTGACGTTCACGATGGACACCAGCCCGGAGATCACCGTGGCACAGGCCTGCGGCATGGGAGAGCTGTCCTTCTTCTCCCGGGTCCACTACGGCGGCGGGGCGGCCTGCGCGACTGTGCAGCAGGCGGCGCTCGCCGTCGCGGCCGGGGTCGCCGAGGTCGTGGTCTGCTACCGCGCCTTCAACGAGCGGTCGGGGCGCCGCTTCGGCTCGGGTGTGCGGCACCGCGAACCGTCGGCGGAGGGGACGGCGCTCGGCTGGACGCTGCCGTTCGGGCTGCTCACCCCCGCCTCCTGGGTGGCGATGGCGGCGCAGCGCTACCTGTACGCGTACGGGCTGACCCCGGAGGACGCGTTCGGGCCGGTCGCCGTCACGGCCCGCCGGCACGCGGCGACGAACCCGGCGGCGTACTTCCACGACCGCCCGATCACCCGCGCCGACCACGCGGCCTCGCGCTGGATCGCCGAGCCGCTCAGGCTGCTGGACTGCTGCCAGGAGACGGACGGCGGCCAGGCGATCGTCGTCACCTCGGTGGAGCGGGCCCGGGACCTGCCGCAGCCGCCCGCCGTGGTCACCGCGGCCGCCCAGGGCGCCGGCCGGGCCCAGGAACAGATGACCAGCTTCTACCGCGACGACCTGACGGGCCTGCCGGAGATGTCCGTGGTCGCCCGCCAGCTGTGGTGCGGCTCCGGCCTGGCGCCGGCCGACATCGACGTGGGGATCCTGTACGACCACTTCACACCGTTCGTGCTGATGCAGCTGGAGGAGTTCGGTTTCTGCGCCCCGGGCGAGGCCCCGGCCTTCGTCGCGGAGGACCGGCTGCCGCTGAACACCCACGGCGGCCAGCTCGGCGAGGCCTACCTCCACGGGATGAACGGTGTGGCCGAAGCCGTACGGCAGCTGCGCGGCACGTCCGTGAACCAGGTGCCGGGGGCCGCCCGGACCCTGGTGACGGCGGGGACCGGGGTGCCGACGTCGGGCCTGGTCCTCACCTCGGACGGATGAGCACCCAGGGGTCATCCCGTAGTAGTCGCCGCCGCCTCGTCCACCTTCAGGAGGTGGGGCGGGCACCACCCCTACAACCTGAGAGGGATCCGGCTTCGGGACCTGCGGCCGATCCGCCCGAGCGGGCCGCGAACCTAGCGTGGAGCCATGACCACACCCGTCTGCACCAGCGCTTCGAACGGCATGACGCGGCCTTCTCCGTACCCGTCCTTCGCGTCGTACGTCAGGGCCCGTCAGCCGGTGCTGCTGCGCACCGCACGGTCGCTGACCGCGAACCCGAGCGATGCGGAGGACCTGCTCCAGACCGCGCTCACCAAGACGTATGTCGCGTGGGAGCGGATCGAGGACCACCGGGCGCTCGACGGCTATGTCCGCCGGGCCCTGCTGAACACCCGTACGTCGCAGTGGCGCAAGCGCAAGGTCGACGAGTTCGTGTGCGACGAGCTGCCGGAGCCGGATCCGGCCGCCTCCACGGACGACCCGGCGGAGCGGCAGGCGCTGCACGACGCCATGTGGCAGGCGATCATGAAGCTGCCCGCACGGCAGCGGGCGATGGTCGTCCTCAGGTACTACGAGGACCTCAGTGAGATCCAGACGGCCGAGGTGCTCGGCGTCTCGGTGGGCACGGTGAAGTCGGCGGTGTCGCGGGCGCTCGGCAAGCTGCGCGAGGACCCTGAGCTCGTGCTTGTGCGCTGACGAGGCCCGATCTTCCGGCCCGCGCCGGGGTCCGGTCGGCGCCGTGACCTGATCGATCACCGCTCCCTAGTGACATACCGCGCGGTATGTGCGCAGAATCAGCACAACCGTTACCACCGCGTAGGCAATGTCGCCGCCCTGGGAGGACGCCGTGCTGAGCACCATGCAGGACGTACCGCTGACCGTCACCCGCATTCTCGAGCACGGTGTGCTGGTGCACGGAGGGTCCCGGATCACCACCTGGACCGGTGAGGGCGAACCGCAGCGGCGCAGTTTCGCCGAGGCGGGCACCCGGGCGGTGCAGCTGGCGAACGCCCTGCGAGACGACCTCGGCGTCCGCGGCGACGACCGGGTGGCGACGCTGATGTGGAACAACGCCGAGCACGTCGAGGCGTACTTCGCGATCCCCTCCATGGGCGCGGTGCTGCACACCCTCAACCTGCGCCTCCCGGCCGAGCAGCTGGTGTGGATCGTCAACCACGCCGCCGACAAGGTCGTCATAGTCAATGGCTCGCTGCTCCCGCTGCTCGCGCCCCTGCTGCCGAAGCTGCCCACGCTCGAGCACGTCGTCGTCTCGGGTCCGGGTGACCGCTCGCTCCTCGAGGGCGCCCACGCGCGCGTGCACGAGTACGAGGAGCTGATCGCGGACAAGCCGAAGACCTTCGACTGGCCCGAGCTGGACGAACGCCAGGCCGCCGCCATGTGCTACACCTCCGGGACCACGGGCGACCCCAAGGGCGTGGTCTACAGCCACCGTTCGATCTACCTGCACTCCATGCAGGTGAACATGGCCGAGTCGATGGGCCTGACCGACCAGGACACCTCGCTCGTCGTCGTCCCGCAGTTCCACGTCAACGCCTGGGGACTGCCGCACGCCACCTTCATGACCGGCATCAACATGCTGATGCCGGACCGCTTCCTCCAGCCCGCGCCCCTCGCCGAGATGATCGAGAGCGAGAAGCCGACCCACGCCGCCGCGGTCCCCACCATCTGGCAGGGGCTGCTGGCCGAGCTCACCGCCAAGCCGCGGGACGTCTCCTCCCTCACCCAGGTCACCATCGGCGGATCGGCCTGTCCGCCCTCCCTCATGACCGCGTTCGACGAGCTGGGCATGCGGGTCTGCCACGCCTGGGGCATGACGGAGACCTCCCCGCTCGGGACCATCGCCCGTCCGCCGGCCCACGCGGTCGGCACCGACGAGGAACTCGGCTACCGCCTCACCCAGGGCCGTTTCCCGGCCGGCGTCGAGGGCCGTCTCACCGGCCCCGGCGGCGAACGCCTCCCCTGGGACGGCGAATCCGCGGGCGAGCTGGAGGTGCGCGGCGCGTGGATCGCCGGCGCCTACTACAACGGCCCCGACGGCGAACCCCTGCGCCCCGCCGACAAGTTCAGCGAGGACGGCTGGCTGAAGACGGGCGACGTCGGCACCATCTCCCCCGACGGCTTCCTCACCCTCACCGACCGCGCCAAGGACGTCATCAAGTCCGGCGGCGAGTGGATCTCGTCGGTGGACCTGGAGAACGCGCTGATGTCCCACCCGGACGTCGCCGAGGCCGCCGTCGTGGCCGTCCCGGACGACAAGTGGGGCGAGCGCCCGCTGGCCACGGTGGTCCTCAAGGAGGGCGCCACCACGGACTTCGAGGCCCTGCGCGCCTTCCTCGCCGCCGAGGGGCAGATCGCCAAGTGGCAGCTCCCGGAGCGCTGGACGATCATCGGGTCGGTCCCGAAGACGAGCGTGGGCAAGTTCGACAAGAAGGTGCTGCGCAGGCAGTACGCGGAGGGTGAGCTGGACGTCACCCGGCTCTGAACACCCCCGCGCTGCGAATGCGGCGACTGCTGCGGCGACACCTGCTGGCAACCGACGCAGCAGCCGTCGCGGCCGCTCACGCGTGTCGTGTACGCCGGGCAGGGCACCTCGCGGCCCCTGCCCGGCGTACGCCGTTCTCACCGGTCGTAGCCGACTTCACCGTCGTTCGTAGCCGACTTCACCGTCGTACGGCCGTCACCGCCGTAGGGCCGTCACCGGCGTACGGCGGTGGTCGTCCAGCCCAGGACCAGCCACGCGCCCGCCACCGCGACGACGCCACCCCAGCCGAAGTGGGTGAAGGCGACGCCGGCCAGGGCGGAGGCGGTCGCGCCGCCGGCGAACCCCGCGACGACATAGGCGCTGTTCGCGGTGGCCGGGGCGGAGGTGGTCGTCAGGGCGAGGGTCTGGTTGGCGACGTGGGAGGCGACGAGCGCCGCGTGGATCACGATCGCGGCCACGAAGAGCGCCACGAGCACCTGCCCGCCCAGCCAGAACAGCGGGACCGAGACAGCGGCGAGAAGATACGCGTTGCGGACGACCTTCGCGGCACCGAAGCGGTCGACCAGGCCGCCCGCCAGCGGTGCGACGACGCTGGCGGCCAGTCCGAAGAGGCCGAAGAGGCCGGCGGTCGCGGTCGACAGGCCGTAGGGCTCCTCGCCCGTCAGCAGCAGGGCCAGCGAGGTCCACAAGGCGCTCCAGGCGCCGTACATCCCGGCCTGCCGCACGCAGGCCCGCCACAGGTCGGGCGAGCGCCGCACCAGGCCCGGCATCGCGGTGAGCCCGGCGAAGAGGTGGCCCTCAGGGGGACGGTGGCGTTCGGAGGGAAGGGCGGCCGCGGTCAGCAGACCCAGGACCGTGGTGAGGACGGCCGCGCCCACGAACACCGCCCGCCAGCCGAAGGCCTGCCCGGCGAGGCCGCCGAGGACACGGGCCGCGACGATGCCGGTGAACAGCCCGGCGATGACGGCGGCCACGTGCCGGGCGCGCCGGTCGGCGGGGGCGCGGGCGGCGACCAGCGGCACGAGGAGCTGCGGGACGACGGTCGCGGCCGAGGCGACGAGCACGGCGGCCGCGAGCGCGCCGGTCCCGGCGGCCGTGGCCGCGGCGACCAGGGCCGCCGCGGTGACCAGGGAGAGGACGGCGACCAGGCGACGCCGGTTCACACGGTCGCCGAGCGGGGCGAAGACGAGCAGGCCGGCCGCGTAGCCGAACTGGGCGACCGAGGCGATCCAGGCCACGGCCGAGGGCGCCGAGCCGAAGTCATGGGCGATGAGGGGGAGGAGCGGGGCCGCGAGGTAGATGTTGGCGGCCGTGACGGCGGTGCAGAGGGCGATGAGGACGAGGAGAAGCACATTGCGGCGACCCGTGGCCGCCGAGGGCGCGACTTCCTTCGCTTCCCGAGATTCTCGGACTTCTGTGGCTTCGGGCGACATGGTGCGGTGCTCCCACTCCGACATCTGGCATCTGGCATCTGGCGTTTGGTGTCCGACCCAACCGGCAACCAACCAGTTGGTTGGAACGGAAGGGGAACAGTCTGGGGCGAGCGTGAATTCCCTGTCAACCAACTAGTTGGTTAGGTCCCTCGCTACGATGGCCCCATGGCAACCACCAGGGATCCCGAGGCCACCCGAGCCCGGATCTTCGACGCCGCCGTCGCGGAGTTCGCCCGCTACGGCATCGCGGGCGCCCGCATCGACCGCATCGCCGCCGAAGCCAAGGCGAACAAGCAGCTCATCTACGCCTACTTCGGCAACAAGGCCGAGCTGTTCTCCCAGGTCCTTGGCCGCTCCATGGTGGACCTCGCCTCCGCCGTCCCGGTCGACCCGGACGACATCGAGGGCTGGCTCGACCGGCTGATGGACTACCACGCCGCCCACCCCGAGCTGCTGCGCCTCCTGTACTGGGAGGGCATCGAGTACGGCAGCACCGAGCTGCTGCCCGACGAGGCGCAACGCCAGAAGCACTACGCGCTCAAGGTCGCCGCCGTGCAGGACGCGCAGGACCGGGGAGTGATCTCCGACGCGATCCCGGCCCGCGACCTTTTCTTCCTGCTGATCGCGATGGCCAACTGGGCCGCCTTCGTCCCCCAGATGAGCCGCATCCTGGCGGGCTCCGAGGACACCGACCGCGACCGCCTGCGCGCCTCCATCAAGGAGGCGGCGCGGCGGATGGTCGCCCGGCAGGACGGGGCCGGGCAGGACGGGGCCCGGTAGGAAGGGTCCTGGTCGGACGGCTCCTAGTTGGTGCCGATCCGGGCCAGCAGGTCCACGATCCTGCTCTGCACCTCCGCACTCGTCGACCGCTCGGCGAGGAAGAGGACCGTCTCCCCCGACGCCAGCCGCGGCAGGTCGGCCTGGTCGACGGCGGCCGTGTAGACGACCAGCGGAGTGCGGTTGAGCTGGCCGTTCGCCCGCAGCCAGTCCAGGATCCCGGACTGGTGCCGGTGCACCTGCATCAGGTCCATGACGACCAGGTTCGGCCGCAGCTGCCCGGCGAGCGTGACGGCGTCCGCGTCGCTCGCCGCCCGCGCCACCTGCATCCCGCGCCGCTCCAGCGTGGAGGTCAGGGCGAGGGCGATCTCGGCGTGCTCCTCGATGAGCAGCACCCGCGGCGGATGCTGTTCGCTGTCGCGCGGCGCGAGCGCCTTCAGCAGGACGGCGGGATCGGCGCCGTACGCCGCCTCGCGTGTCGCCTGCCCGAGCCCCGCCGTGACCAGCACCGGAACCTCCGCGGCCACCGCGGCCGTGCGCAGCGACTGCAACGCGGTACGGGTGATCGGCCCGGTCAGCGGGTCCACGAACAGCGCGGCCGGGAAGGCGGCGATCTGCGCGTCGACCTCTTCGCGCGAGTGCACGATCACCGGCCGGTAGCCGCGGTCACTCAGCGCCTGCTGCGTACTGACGTCCGGCGCCGGCCACACCAGCAGTCGACGCGGGTTGTCCAGCGGCTCCGGCGGCAGCTCGTCGTCCAGTGGCTGCGGCCGCGGCGGATCCGCCACCTCGACGGCCCCACCGGGCCCGTCCAGCGGCTCGGGCCCCTCGGCGGCGTTCTCGTCCGGGGCCCCTATGGCGTACGACCGTCCGGCGCCCTCGGTCCCCGGCCCACCGGGCACGAGCCGCGACTGACCCGCGAGGGAGGAATGCGGTACGGGGTTCGGTACGGGCGCGGCTACGGGCGTGGGTGCCGCGCCGGGCTGCGGTGCCGGGGCCACGACGGCCTGCGCCTGCGCCGGGGCCTGCGCCACGACGGGCTGCTCGGCCGACGGGTGCGGACGCGCCGTCTGCTCCGGGCGCGTCGTCGGGTCGGGCGGAGTCCCCAGCTTGCGGCGCCGTCCGGAACCACCGGGGGTGTTCGGAGCGGGGGTGGCCGTGGACTGCGCCGACGGCAGCCCCGGCTGCGAGTGACGCATGGCCTGAGCCTGCTGTGCGTGCTGCAACTGCTGTGCCTGCTGCACCTGCGCGGCCTGCCGGGTGAACGGCACGCCCTGACCCAGGGTCCGCACGCTGATCGCCCGCCCCTGCGTCGAGTTGGGGTCCATGGGTCGGCCCGCAGCGGCCTCGGCGGGCAACGGCTGCGCGGCCCGCGGCTGCCCTACGGCGGCCTCGGGCGGAAGCGGGGTACCACCGCTGGGCGTGGCCGCCGCCGGTGCGGGCTGTGCCACCGCCGGTGCGGGGGCCGGGGCCGCTTCGGCCGGGAGCGGCTGACCCTGCCCGGGCGCGTTCGGCACGGAGTTGGGGGCAGCTTGGCCGGGGGCCACCTGCGCGGGGAGCGGCCGGCCTGCGGCCGACTGCCCCGGCAGCGGCTGCCCCGGGACGGGCGCGGCTGCCGGAACCGGCTGCGCGGCGGCAGCGGCAGGCTGTCCCACCTGCTGCGGCTGCGACTGGGGCTGGGGCTGGTGCTGGACCTGTGCCGGGACGGCGACCTCCGCGGCTTGAGCGACGGCCCGTCGACGGCGACCCGTGGGCGCGTTCGTGGGGTGCGGCTGGGGCGGGGTGTGGTCGTCGGCCTGGTCGTGCGGGACGGCGTCGTGCCGCCCATGGTCGATCGCGGAATCCTCGGCGGAACCCTGAACCGGCGCCTGAGCCGGAACGGGCGCCTGAGCCTGCGCGGGAACCGGCGCCTGAGCGGGAACGGGCGCCTGAGCCTGAATAGGTGCCTGAGCCGGAACGGGTGCCTGGGCCTGCGCGGGAACCGGTGCCTGTGCGGGCACCTGGACCGCTCCCAGCGCCTGCACCGCTCCCGGAGCCGGAGCCGGAACCGAACCGGGCACCGAACCCGGAACCGGAATCGGCCCCACTGCCCGGGCGACCGAGGCGGCCGAGGCGGCCGGGGCAGTCTGGGGGGCCTGGGGGGCCTGGGGGGCCTGGGGGGTCGAAGTCGTGCCGACGGAGCCGTCCGGCACCCGGTCGGCCTCCGCGGGCGGCAGGGCGAACACCGCGCGGGGCCCCGCCTCCTGCGCGGCGGCGCGCTCGTTCGCGGCGGCCAGGGCGCGCCGTCGCCTGCCCGTCGGCTGACCGTCCTCCGCCTCCGCCTCGGCCGGTGCGCCCGCGAGCGCCGGCAGGGCGGGCGGCAACGCGTTCTGCGGCTGCCGGCCGTCCGGTGCGTGGTGTGGGGCCCGCTGTCCGCCCGGCGCCGGTACGCCCTGCGGCGGAACGGTGCCGCCGAGTCCCGTACCCGAGGCCGCGGTCCCCGCCGCGTGCTCGGCGGCGGTGACGACGGCGCCCTCGCTCACCCCGCCGTCGAGCGCTGCGGGCATCCCCGCGTCGGCCCCCACGACGGCGACCTCGGCCGACCGCCCACGCCGCCGCCCGGTGCCGCCGGAACCCTCCGGGCCCTCGGCCTCGTCCACGGCGGGCGCCACCTCAGCCGGCGTCTCCTCCAAGGCCGCGGCCCCGGCCCGCCGGCGCCGCCGTCCGGTCGGAACCGCCGCCTCCGCCTCGGCGCCGCTCTCCACGCCCGGGACGTCGCCCTCCAGGAAGGCGTCCACGGAGGACCGCCGGGCCCGCCGGCGCCCACCGGCGCCGTACTCGCCCGGAGCGTCCTCCTCCGAAGCCATGGCGGCCACGGGGGCCGCCGAGGCGGCGCCGCCACCTGCCGCGAGGGCGGGCAGAGCCATGGCCGCCGGAGCCGCCATGGCCCCCGCACCACCGCCCAACGGCACCTCCAGCACGTACGCGCTGCCGCTCATGCCCGGCACCTCGTGCGTCTGGAGCACGCCACCGTGCGCCCGCACGATCCCCCGCACGATCGGTTCGTGCACGGGGTCGCCGCCGGCGTACGGCCCGCGCACCTCGATGCGCACGACCTCGCCGCGCTGGGCGGCCGCCACCACGACCGTGTTGTCCATGTAACCGCCCGCCGAGACGGGCGCGTTGCCGGTGGCGTCGACGCCCGCGACATCGGCCACGAGGTGCGCGAGCGCGGTCGCGAGGAGCCGCGCGTCGACCTCGGCCTCGATCGGCGGCGCGTGCACGGCGAACTGCACCCGTCCCGGCCCGATGAGATCCACCGCGCCGTCGACACCGGCGGCGACGACGGCGTCGAGCATCACCTTCGTCCGGGCGATGACCTCCGACCCGGTGTCGAGACGCTGGTAGCCGAGCACGTTGTCGATGAGCGTGGTGATCCGCGAGTAGCCGGCGGACAGGTGGTGGAGTACCTGGTTGGCCTCGGGCCAGAGCTGACCGGCGTCGTCCGCGGCGAGCGCCGCCAGCTCGCGGCGCAGTTCGTCCAGGGGCCCGCGCAGGGACTCCCCGAGCAGGGTGAGCAGCTGCTCGTGCCGCCCGGCGAGCGCCTCGTACCGGTCCTTCTCGCGCTCGCCGAGCGAGGCGTAGCGCTCCTCGCCGGCCGCGAGCTCCTCCTCGTGCCGCTCGCGCAGCTCCTCGAGTTCGGTGACGTGCTGCTGGCGCAGCGCGGTGAGGTCGGAGGCGTGCTCCTCGGAGAGCTTCTCCAACTCGTCCGCGTGCCGCTTCTCGACGCCGTCCTTCTCCTCGGCGAGGGCGTCGTAGGGCCGCCGGTCGGTGAAGGTCATGACGGCGCCGACGAGCTGATCGCCGTCGCGCACGGGCGCGGTCGTCAGATCGACCGCCACCCGGTCCCCGCTCTTGGACCACAGCACCTGCCCGCGCACCCGGTGCTTGCGCCCGGACCGCAGGGTGTCGGCGAGCGGCGACTCGTCGTACGGGAACGGCGAGCCGTCGGCGCGCGAGTGCAGCACCAGGGTGTGCAGCTCCTTGGCGCCGAGATCGCTGGCCCGGTATCCCAGTATCTGGGCGGCGGCCGGGTTGACGAGGACGATCCGCCCGTCGGTGTCGGTGCCCACGACGCCCTCGGACGCGGCCCTCAGGATCATCTCGGTCTGCCGCTGCGAACGCGCCAGCTCGGCCTCGGTGTCGACGGTCCCGGACAGGTCGCGTACGACGAGCATCAGCAGCTCGTCGGAGGCGGAGGAGTAGCCGTAGCCGTCGTAGGCCTGCTGGCCGTTCTCGAGGTTGGCGCTGGTGACCTCGACCGGGAACTCGCTGCCGTCGGTGCGGCGCGCGACCATCCGGGTCGGCTTGGTCCGCCCGCGCGGGTCCATGTGATCGGGCCGCCGCATGGACCCCGGGATCAGCTTGGAGTCGAACTGCGGCAGCAGATCGAGCAGCCCCCGCCCCACCAGCGCGGTACCCGGCGTCTCGAACGCCTCCAGCGCGATGGTGTTCGCGTTGACGACGGTCCCGTTGGCGTTGACCAGCAACAGCGCATCGGGGAGCGCGTCGAGTATGGCTGCGAGGCGAGCAGCGCCTCGGGATGGCCTGCTGCTCACGAGTCGCTTCCTCCCTGTTACCGCACTTTGCCGACCGTTCGGGCCATCTTGCCAACCGGCCCGCACCGTGTCACGCGAGGGAGTCTAAGGGCTGGGGTCCCGTCGGCGGCGCCGGATGAGAGGGAGCTCGCACGACGAAGTGACACAGAACGTGTGTCCTCACCCGTCGTGGCCTGTCCTTGCGCGGGACGGACGGCTCCCGCGCCCGCCCCGCATCCTGCTCGGACTTCGCGGGACCTTCGCCCGACCTTTACGGAACCGGTGCTTCCGCCACGCGTCGCCTGTACGCGCACGACCGCGGAGGCTGGACGGGGGGCTCGTCGGACACCGGGCACGCGTCAGCGGGCGGCCGGGCGCAGGTCGGGCAGCAGCGGGACGAGCCGGTCCCAGCGCTCGATCTGGCAGCCGTTGCTGCGGTCGTACGTCGCGTCGACCGCCCGCCCGGCCCAGCGGCCCGTGACGTGGGCGGTGGCCGGTCCGCCGTACCGCATGGTGCAGACGCCGCCGTCAGGAGCGGGCGCGAAGGCGTCCCTGCCCCACCGGGTGTTGCGGTCCACGGTGCGACAGGCGCTTCCCACGTCCGGGTGACTGCCACCTCCCGGGTGGCAGTACACCTCGAACGTCCCGTCCGCCCGCCCGCCGGCGTGCCGGACGGTGACCGTGAGGTGATCACCGGAGACCTGGTCCTCCTCCCGGACGGGCGGAGGCGAGAGTGGCGTGAGCGGGGTGACGCCGGCGACGGCGGTGACGGCTTCGGCTGTCCCGGTGGCGTGCGCGGGCACGGGCCCGGTGGCGGACGGGGCGACCACGGCGGCACAGGCGGCGGAGGCGGCGACGGCGAGCCGTCGGAGTGGGGTGACCTGGAACATGACAGGACTAACGCGAGGCCCCCGACGACGTTGCGCCCCGGCAACGGCTTTGCCCTGTGGCCCACCTGCCTAGTACCGTGGACGGCGATTGGTGACACGCCGCTCGACTGTGTCATCATCTGCACGCACCACTCGCACACACGCGAGCGGTTGTGCTGGAGGCGTCGCCTAGTCCGGTCTATGGCGCCGCACTGCTAATGCGGTTTGGGACTTCAATCCCATCGAGGGTTCAAATCCCTCCGCCTCCGCGCGATCACCGAAGCCCCGGTCCACCCGACCGGGGCTTCGTCGTTTCCCAGAAGCCCCCCAGACAGGCGTTTCCGCAGCTCACAAGCGGTATGGCAAACGGATTTCACATGTCGGCGGCAGTCATGTAATGTTCTTCCTGTCGCCGCGAGCGGGCCGGAAGGGCCGAGAGCGAAGACAGAAAAACCGAATAACAAGCACTCGTAGCTTAACGGATAGAGCATCTGACTACGGATCAGAAGGTTGCAGGTTCGAATCCTGCCGAGTGCACACAGACCAAAGGCCCCGCCGGTTCGTCCGGCGGGGCCTTTGGCGTCAACGGGTGACGTCAATGTCCCCGGAAGAGGCCCCGGAAGGGCTGTTCAGCCGCCGAGGATGCCGTTGGGCAGAAGCGAGCTGACGGCGTTGCCGCTCAGGAGGCCCGACAGGATGTTGTTGACCTGCGGGACCAGGCTCCCGAGGGCCGGAGCGTCGGCAGCTTGGGCGCCGGCGATGCTGACGATCAAGAGTCCCGCGGTGAGAACGGCGACTGTCGTGGTGCGTACCGCGGTCCGCCGAACGAGGGTAGGGGCGGTCATTTTTCCTCCACGTTGCTGAAGGTCGCGGGCGACGTCCGCCCGACCTGATCAACCTGACAACTGTGCAGGGCGCCACGGGTTACTCACGCCTCGCGCTCGGGGCTCGCAGGGCGTACGTCGGGCGGAGCGGCGACGAGTCCTGGACCGCGCTGGCCGATCCGGAGGGGAACGAGTTCTGCGTGGTCCGCCCGAAGAGGAACCTCGTTCAGTAGACGCGAATCAGCTGTCGTGGAGGCGGAGTTCCTCTCGGTAGGTGTGGGCCAGGGTGGTGGCGCGGGTGAACCAGTCCGTCAGGACGGCGGTCTCCTGGGGGGAGTAGTCCGCGAAGAGGGCGTTGAGGCGGACGTAGTACGGCTCGTAGAGGGCGTGGACGCGGGCGACCGCCGAGGGGATCGCGGCGACGCGGACCCGGCGACGGTCCTCGGGGTCGGGGCGGCGGGTGACATAGCCGGCGCGTTCCAGGCGGTTGAGGATGCCGGTCACCGCGCCCGTCGTGACGTGGACGCGGGTCGCGAGGTCGCCGGCGGTGAGGAGGTCCTCGCCGGCCTGGAGGACGTAGGCGAAACAGGTCAGGTCGGTGACGTTCAGGCCCAGGCGCTGGGCCATCTCCTGCTGGCCGACCATGCTGGCCGCGATGAGGTCGTCCATCGCCGCGAGCGCTTGCGCGGGGGTGGCGGCGGGGCGGCCGTGGTGCGGCGGTGTCGGCTCGGCTGGCATCTCGGGCTCTCGTCTGTGGGGCGTTGGTTTCTGCTGGGTCCTTGTTATCTGCTTTCGGTTTCTCTTACCCTCTAAGAGGTTCAGAATTACAACTTCTTAGAAGGTGAGGGAAACATGGCGGGTCATCTGTACGACGAGGGACATACGGTCGCCGGCTGGACCGGCGTCGGCATCGCGACCGTCGGGACCGCCGTGGTGGGCGTGGGGGTGTGTGCCGTGTCCGGGGTTCTCCTGGCCGGCGGACTCGTGATCGTGGGGCTGGGCGCGCTGGTCACCTGGGGGCTGCATCTCGCCGGGTGGGGCAAGCCGCCGGGGGTGCGGCCGAAGGCGGAGTGGGGGATGCGGGTACGGGATCCGTGGGCCCGGGACGGGCATCCGGGGTGTGTCGGATGCCGGCTCGCGGGGCGCGCGCCCAAGGCCCTGCCCGTGGTGTCAGTGCCTGGGCCTACCGTGGCGGGTGATGGCACAGGCATGGAAGTGCGCGGGGCTGCGGTGGTCGGCGGAGGGGCCGGAGCTGATGTGGGACGGGGGGCGTCGTAGCCCGTTGTCCTGGGGGAAGCGGGTCTCCTTCGGAGTGGTGGAGGGGGGTGTGCGGGAGTGTGCGGGGGCTCGGGGGCATGCGTGTCCCCGGCGGGTGGTCGTGCCGGGGAGGAGCGCGGGCGGGCGGTGCGAGGAGTGTGCGCGGCTGGACCGGGCGCACTCCGTCGCCGCGGACCGGGTCGCCGACGACCCGCGGCCGTACCGCGTGTACCTCGCGTGGTTCGGGCCCGGTCTGGTCAAGGTCGGGATCACGGCGGTCGAGCGGGGCTCGGTGCGGTTGCTGGAGCAGGGCGCCGTCTGCTTCAGCTGGCTCGGCAGCGGGCCGCTGATGGCCGCCCGGCGTACCGAGGAGCTGCTGCGGGCCGCTCTGCGGGTGCCGGACCGGATTCCGTACGCCGAGAAGCGTGCGGTGCGGGCCGCGCTGCCGCAAGCGGAGGGGGAACGGGCCGAGGAGATGAGCGAGGTGTACGCGCGGGCCGTGGAACTGGGCGGCTGGCCCGAGTCGTTGGAGCGTGCGCCCTTCCGGCCGGTCGATCACGTGCGGGCGTTCGGGCTGGCCGGAGCGCCGGCCGCGCTCGGGGAGGTGGGTCAGCTCGTCCCCGGGGGAGCCGTGAGCGGGGAGCTCGTGGCGGCCGCCGGGCCCGATCTGCATCTCGCCACCCCGGGCGGGGTGGTCGTGCTCGACACGCGCTTGATGCGGGGGTGGCAGTTGGTACCGGTAGCGGGCGGTGAACCAGCCTTTCCCGTACGGCACTTCGAGGTCGGGGCGGACCATCGTCAGGACGGGCTGTTCTGAGGGGCGGGCGCGCGGGCGGGCGCCGAGCCGGGTAAAGAGTTGGATCCCGGTGGGATCCCTTTCGGCAAGGAGGCTGGACCTGAGCGGGGTGCCCGGCCGATCGTGGGTGACATGAGCGAACAGCGCGTAGCACCTGTTGCAGCATTTCAACCTCCTTACTACGCCGTGGTCTTCACCTCCCTGCGTACCGAGGGGGACGCCGGATACGGCGAGACCGCCGAGCGGATGGGCGAACTGGTGAAGGACGTCCCGGGGTTCCTGGGGGAGGACTCGGCCCGCACCCCCGGCGGACTCGCGATCACCGTCGCGTACTTCCGCGATCTCGACGGCATCGAGCAGTGGCGTACGCACACCGAGCACCGGGCGGCCAAGGAGTACGGACGGGCACACTGGTACGAGCGGTACAGCCTGCACATCGCCAAGGTGGAACACAGCCACGGGTTCGAGCGGACCCCCAGGTGATTCTCACGGAGCACGTGTCCTGAGGGCCGCACAGCATGCCGTACCGGGCATACCGCCCCTCGGAGTCGATGCGGAGCAAAGGGTTCCCAGGTGTTGCCTGAGAGGCGCCTGTGCGTTTCTCAGGGAAATCACAGATTAGTGAAAGAGTGCTCTCAGGGGACCCGGCCAAGGTGTTCACCATGACCACGACCTCGCCCCAGGGGCGCACCGAACTGCTGAGGCCGGACGGGAGCCCCGTCCGAGTGCTTGTGGTGGACGACGAGCTGTCGATCACCGAACTGCTGTCCATGGCCCTGCGCTATGAGGGATGGCAGATCCGGAGTGCGGGAGACGGCACGGGTGCCATCCAGACCGCGCGGGAGTTCCGCCCCGACGCCGTCGTCCTGGACATGATGCTGCCCGACATGGACGGGCTGACCGTCCTGGGCCGGCTGCGTCGTGAACTGCCCGAGGTGCCGGTGCTGTTCCTGACCGCCAAGGACGCGGTCGAGGACCGTATCGCCGGCCTCACCGCGGGCGGCGACGACTACGTCACCAAGCCGTTCAGCCTCGAAGAGGTCGTGGCGCGGCTGCGTGGGCTCATCCGGCGCTCCGGTGCCGCCGACCGGCGCTCCGACTCGGTGCTCGTCGTCGGGGACCTCACCCTCGACGAGGACAGTCACGAGGTGTCGCGGGCCGGGGACAACATCCACCTGACCGCCACCGAGTTCGAGCTGCTGCGCTTCCTGATGCGCAACCCGCGGCGCGTGCTCAGCAAGGCCCAGATACTCGACCGCGTCTGGTCGTACGACTTCGGCGGCCAGGCCAACGTCGTCGAGCTGTACATCTCCTACCTGCGGCGGAAGATCGACGCGGGACGCGAACCGATGATCCACACCCGGCGCGGCGCCGGGTACCTGATCAAGCCCGCTGTGTCATGAGCGGGCGACGGCGACCGCGTGCGCAGAAGAGACGAGCGGGACAGCCGCGCACCCTGCGGACGCGGCTCGTCGTCGCGTCCGTGGTGTTGATCGCCGTCGTCTGTGCGGTGATCGGCACGGTGACGACCCTGGCGCTGCGGTCTCATCTGTACGACCAGCTCGGGGACAAGCTGAAGGACGTGTCGAGCCGCGCGGCCGGGATGGGCGGGCCGCCGGGCGGGATCAAGGAGAGTCAGCCCGGGCAGAACACCACCGGGACCTCCGGCACCGTCGACCTCAAAGAGTTCGTGACGCGCGGCCCCCAGCCGCAGGGCACGGTGATCGCGAAGGTCGTGAACGGGAGCATCTCCGACTCCAAGGTCGGCAAGAAGGACTCCACCAGCACCGACATCAACCCCATGGTGGACAAGGACCTGAGTGAGGCCCAGGAGGCCGCCCTCGGCACCGTCGCCCAGGACCGCTCGTCGCACAGCATCGAGCTCCCCGGGCTGGGCGACTACCTCGTCCAGTACGTCTCCGGAGACAAGGGCTCCTACTACGTCGCCATCCCGACCCAGGACACCGACAGCACCATCACCACCCTCATCCTCGTCGAACTGAGCGTCACCGCCGCAGGTCTCGTGGCCGCCGGCATCGCCGGTTACGTCATGGTCGGAGTGGCCACCCGCCCCCTCCGCAGGGTCGCCGCCACCGCCACCCGGGTCTCCGAGCTCCCCCTGCACACCGGCGAGGTCAACCTCAGCGAGCGGGTGCCCGAGGCCGAGACCGACCCGCATACCGAGGTCGGGCAGGTCGGGGCCGCGCTCAACCGGATGCTGAACCACGTCCACGGCGCCCTGCACGCCCGCCAGGAGAGCGAGATGCGGGTCCGCCAGTTCGTCGCGGACGCCAGTCACGAACTCCGTACGCCGCTCGCCTCCATCAGGGGATACGCCGAGCTGACCCGGCGAGGCCGGGAAGAGGTCGGGCCCGACACCCGGCACGCCCTCGGGCGTATCGAGTCCGAGGCCGGCCGGATGACCTTCCTCGTCGAGGACCTGCTCCTGCTCGCCCGGCTCGACGCGGGCCGCCCCTTGCAGTTCGAGCAGACCGACCTGGTTCCTCTGGTCATCGACACCATCAGTGACGCCCGCGCCGCCGGACGTGACCATGTCTGGCGACTCGAACTTCCCGACGAGCCCGCGCTAGTCTCCGCCGACGCGGCACGCCTTCAGCAGGTCCTCGTCAACCTCCTCGCCAACGCCCGGACGCACACCGCGCCCGGTACGACCGTCACCGCACGCGTGCAGCGCCGCGGGCCGTGGCTGTGCGTGGACGTCCAGGACAACGGTCAGGGCATCCCGGCCGATCTGCTCCCGCATGTGTTCGAACGGTTTGCCCGCGGCGACTCGGCACGCTCCCGTACCACCGGTTCGACCGGCCTCGGCCTCGCCATCGTGCAGGCCGTGGCGACCGCGCACGGCGGCGCCGTGACGGTGGACAGCGTGCCCGGGCAGACCGTCTTTACCGTGCATTTGCCGGCCCTTGCCCCCGCCGTTCCCCAGCCCTCCCCCGAAACGAACTGGCAACTCGACTCACAGGTCGAGCACAGTGCCACCACATGGGTGCAACAGGGCGCCTGACGAAAGTCGATGTCATGCGAACCGACTCTTCTCCCGGCACCCTGCCGGCGCGGGAGCACCTCCCGGCCGCCACAGCCGGTACGCCTGTCCTGGACGTAGTGATCCCCGTCTACAACGAGGAGAAGGACCTCCAGCCGTGCGTCCGGAGACTGCACGACCATCTGACGCGTACGTTCCCGTACTCCTTCCGCATCACGATCGCGGACAACGCGTCGACGGACACCACCCCTGTGGTGGCGCAGCGGCTGGAAGCGCGCATCCCGGAGGTCAGGAACTTCCGGCTCGAGCAGAAGGGCCGCGGCCGTGCGCTGCGGACCGTCTGGTCGGCCTCGGACGCCCCGATCCTCGCGTACATGGACGTGGACCTGTCCACCGACCTCAACGCGCTGCTGCCGCTGGTGGCGCCGCTGATCTCCGGCCACTCGGACCTGGCGATCGGCTCCCGGCTGGCCCGTAGCTCCCGCGTGGTGCGCGGGCCGAAGCGGGAGTTCATCAGCCGCGCCTACAACCTCATCCTGCGCGGCTCGCTCCAGGCCCGCTTCTCGGACGCGCAGTGCGGGTTCAAGGCGATCCGGCGTGATGTCGCACAGATTCTGCTCCCCCTGGTGGAAGACACCGGCTGGTTCTTCGACACTGAGATGCTGGTACTCGCCGAACGTGCCGGCCTTCGTATCCACGAGGTGCCGGTCGACTGGGTCGACGACCCGAACTCCACGGTGCACATCGTGAAGACGGCGACGGACGACCTGAAGGGGGTATGGCGCGTGGGCCGGGCGCTGGCCACCGGTTCGCTCTCCCTGGACCGGCTGACCAGGCCGTTCGGCGACGACCCCCGCGACCGCGACATCATGGACGTACCCAAGGGCCTGGCCCGCCAGCTTGTCGGCTTCTGTGTCGTGGGTGGCCTCTCCACCCTCTTCTATCTGCTGCTCTACACCGTGTTCCGCCAGTTCGGCGGATCCCAGGTCGCCAACGCGCTGGCGCTGCTGGTGTCGGCCGTCGCCAACACCGCCGCCAACCGCCGGCTCACCTTCGGGGTGCGCGGCCGCGGCGGGGCCGTCAAGCACCAGGCCCAGGGCCTGGTCGTCTTCGGCATCGGCCTGGCGCTGACCAGCGGCTCGCTGTTCGCCCTGAACACGGCGACCTCCAGCCCCGCGCACTCCACCGAGCTGGCGGTGCTCATCGCCGCCAACCTCGCGGCGACCGTGCTGCGCTTCCTGCTCTTCCGCGTCTGGGTGTTCTCCGACCGGCGCGAGGGCGACGAGCCGACGAACGGCGTGACGGCCGCCCCCGGCGCCTCCGCCCCGGCCCCCGGTGCCTCCTTCCCCCACGCCTCCTCACCGACGTACCCGACCGGTGCTCCGCAGACCGGTGCTCCGCAGACCGGCGGCCCGTCCGCGCCGCTGCCGCAGCGGCACATCGTGCACCCGCACGACCACAACACGACCACTCAGTTCCGCGCCGGCGAAGCCGCGGACGGCAGCTGGAGGGACGCGACCATGCAGATGCTGCCGGTGCGCCGCCCCCATGACACCGACCCGGGGGACGCCCGATGACCACCGACCTCGATCAGACGACGACCTGGGATCCGCCGCCGACCGCGGCGCCGGGCGGCACGGATCCCGACGCCCGGGAGACGGCCGTCCCGGCCCCCGAGTCGGGTGAGCCGAAGCAGCCCTGGCATCGCAGACTGTGGCGCGGCCGCCCTGAGGACCCCCGCTGGGCGCGCCCGGCCTTCCTCGGCCTGCTGGCCGCCACCCTTCTGCTCTACCTGTACAACCTGAGTGCCTCCGGCTATGCCAACTCCTTCTACTCCGCGGCCGTCCAGGCCGGCAGCCAGAGCTGGAAGGCCCTGTTCTTCGGCTCGCTGGACGCGGGCAACGCCATCACCGTCGACAAGCCCCCGGCCTCGCTGTGGCCGATGGCGCTGTCGGTCAGGCTCTTCGGCCTGAACTCGTGGGCGATCCTCGTCCCCGAGGTGCTGATGGGCGTCGGCACGGTCGCCGTCGTGTACGCCTCGGTGCGCCGCCGGTTCAGTGCCGCGGCCGGTCTGATCGCGGGCGCCGTGCTGGCGCTGACGCCGGTCGCCGCGCTGATGTTCCGGTTCAACAACCCGGACGCGATGCTGGCCCTGCTGATGGCCGTGGCCTGCTACATGGTGGCCCGCGCGCTGGAGGACGGCCGGACGAAGTGGCTGGTGTGGGCCGGGGTCGCGATCGGCTTCGCGTTCCTCGCCAAGACCCTCCAGGCCTTCCTGATCCTGCCGCCGCTGGCGATCGTGTACGCGGTGTGCGCCCCGGTGGGCCTGAAGAAGCGGTTCGGCCAGCTGGCCGTCGCCACCGGCGCGCTGATCGTGTCCGGCGGCTGGTGGGTGGCGATCGTCGAGCTGTGGCCGGCCTCCTCCCGCCCGTACATCGGCGGCTCGCAGAACAACTCCTTCCTGGAGCTGACCTTCGGCTACAACGGTCTCGGCCGCCTGAACGGCGAGGAGACCGGCAGCGTCGGCGGGGGCGGTGGCGGCGGAGGCACCGGCCAGTGGGGTGAGACCGGCTGGGACCGGATGTTCAACTCCGAGATCGGCGGCCAGATCTCCTGGCTGCTGCCGGCCGCGCTGATCCTGTTGGTCGGCGGTCTGGTGGCCACGCGGAAGCTGAAGCGGACGTCGACGACCCGCGGTCTGTTCCTGGTGTGGGGCGGCTCGCTGCTGATCACCACGGTCGTCTTCAGCTACATGGCGGGCATCTTCCACCAGTACTACACGGTGGCCCTCGCTCCCTACATGGCGGCCGTGATCGGCATGGGCGCGGGTCTGCTGTGGGAGAAGCGGTCCGAGCTGTGGGCCTCGATCACCCTCGCGGCCTCGGTCGTCGCGGCGGCGTCCTGGTCGTACGTCCTGCTCAACCGCACCTCCGACTACCTGCCCTGGCTGAAGTGGCTGGTGCTGATCGGCGGCCTGGCCGCCGCGCTCGGCCTGACCTTCGCGGGCCGGATCAACCGTCAGCTCGCCCTCGCGGCGGCCTCCGTGGGCCTGGTGGCCGCGCTGGCCGGACCGACGGCGTACACCATCAGCACCCTTCAGGAGGGCCACACCGGTTCCATCGTGACCGCCGGTCCGTCCGGCGCGAGCATGATGGGCGGCGGCGGCCCGGGTGGCGGCGGCGGTGGCGGTGGCCGAGGCGGCTTCGGCGGTGGCCAGAACCAGAACGGCAACGGCAACACGCAGAACCAGGGTCAGGGCCAGGGCCAGAACCAGCAGGGTGGCGGCACCGGCGGCTTCCCCGGCGGGGGCATGCCCGGCCAGAACCAGCAGAACGGCAACGGCGGCACCCAGAACGGCAACGGCAACACGCAGGGCCAGGGCCAGAACCAGCAGGGCGGTCCCGGCGGCCAGACCGGCGACGGCGGCGGCATGGGCGGCGGTGGCGGTGTCGGCGGTCTGCTCAACGGCGCCTCGGTCACCGACGAGGCCAAGAAGCTGCTGGAGGCCGACTCCGGCAAGTACACCTGGGCGGCGGCCGCGATCGGCGCCCAGAACGCCGCGAGCTACCAACTCGCCACGGGTGACGCGGTGATGGCGATCGGCGGCTTCAACGGCACCGACCCGTCCCCGACGCTGGCGCAGTTCAAGCAGTACGTGACCGACGGCAAGATCCACTACTTCATCAGCAGTGGCTCCGGCGGCGGCATGAGCGGCAGCAGCAGCGGCACGTCGTCGCAGATCACCTCCTGGGTCGAGGCCAACTTCAAGAAGGTGACAGTCGGTTCGGCCACCTTCTACGACCTGACGCAGAAGGCGAGCAGCTGATGTACCGCAGGTGAGGCACGGGAGCAGGTGAGGGCCTGAGCGCCTGAGCGCCTGAGCGCCTGAGCAGATGAGGAAGGGCGGTGACCACGGTCGCCGCCCTTCCTCGCGTCCGCTCCTCATGGCCCCCTTCACGGCCCCCTCATGTCTCCTCATGTCCCGAACAACTCTGTTGTACAGCGTATGGGGACAGTTCTACGGTGTAGAACATGACTACGCCCCCGTCCCTCCCGGGCAGTTCCCCGGGACACCCCCAACGCTGGCTGATCCTCGGTGTCATCTGCCTCGCGCAGCTCACCGTGCTGCTCGACAACACCGTCCTGAACGTCGCGATCCCCTCGCTCACCCGGGAGCTGGACGCGACCACCGCCGACATCCAGTGGATGATCAACGCGTACTCGCTGGTGCAGTCCGGTCTGCTGCTCACCGCCGGTAGCGCCGCCGACCGCTACGGCCGTAAGAAGATGCTGATCGCGGGCCTGGCGCTGTTCGGCGTCGGTTCGCTGGCGGCCGGCCTCTCGGACACCACCGCCCAGCTGATCGCGGCGCGGGCCGGCATGGGTGTGGGCGGGGCGCTGCTGTTCACCACCACCCTCGCCGTGGTGATGCAGGTCTTCGTGACCGAGGAGCAGCCGAAGGCGATCGGCATCTGGGCCGCGGTGAACTCGCTGGGCTTCGCGACCGGCCCGCTCATCGGCGGCTTCGTGCTCAACCACTTCTGGTGGGGCGCGATCTTCCTGATCAACCTGCCGGTGGCGGCGCTGGGCCTGGTGGCCGTCGTCGCCCTGGTCCCCGAGACGAAGAACCCGCAGGGCGACCGTCCCGACCTGCTCGGCGCGTTCCTGTCGACCGTCGGTATGACCTCGCTGGTCTTCGCGATCATCTCCGGCCCCTCGCACGGCTGGACGTCGTCACGGGTCCTGGTGAGCGGGGGGCTGGCGGTCGTCGTCCTCGCACTCTTCGCGTACTGGGAGTCGAGAATCCCGTATCCCATGCTCGACCTGGCGTTCTTCCGTGACCGACGGTTCACGGGCGCGGTCGCCGGCGCGGTGCTGGTCACCTTCGGGATGGGCGGCGCGCTGTTCCTGCTCACCCAGCAGCTTCAGTTCGTCCTCGGCTACGGCCCCCTCGAGGCGGGCCTGCGGACCGCGCCGCTGGCGCTGACCGTGGTGGCCCTCAACTTCACCGGACTGTCGGCGAAGGTGATGGTCAGGCTCGGTGGGCCGGTGTCGGTGCTGGTGGGGATGGCGCTGGTGGCGGGGGGCCTGACGGCCATCGCCACGCTCGCCTCCGGCGGCTACTCCGGGATGCTGATCGGGCTGCTGCTCATCGGCGCGGGGACGTCGGTGGCCAGCCCGGCGATGGCGTACGCGATCATGAGTTCGATCCCGCCGGCGAAGGCGGGGGTGGGCGCGGGCGTCAACGGGACGCTGGCGGAGTTCGGCACCGGGCTGGGGGTCGCCGTGCTCGGCGCGGTGCTGAACGCGCGGTTCGCGGCGGTGTCCCTGCCGGTGGCGCTGGCGGCGGCGAACTCGGTGGCGGAGAAGGCGCGGGTGATCGACTCGTTCTCCTCCGGGTTGGAGGTCAGCCTTCTGATCGGGGCGGCCGCCGTGCTGCTGGGCGGGGTGGTGGCCGCGGCCCTGCTGACCCGGGCGGAGCGCAAGGAGGAGCCGTCGGTGCCGGTCGCCTCGTGAGGGCGGGGGCTCCGCCGCGCCGCCCCGAACAGCTCGCCGGCGCGACGGAGCCGCATGTCAGGTCGGTCCCCCGCGCCATGGCGGCAGGCCTCGGCCTAGCATCTTCCCCAGTTACCGGAAGGAAGGTGCCTTGCCATGGCCGAGACCGCCAAGGGCGCCGCGCATCGCAGTGTGTGGCTGGAGGGCAAGGCGCGTCGGCGTGGTCGTGGCGGGGGGCAGCCCTCCGGACTGGACCGGGACCGGATCACCGAGACCACCGTGCGGCTCCTGGACGCGGAGGGGCTCGCCAAGTTCTCCATGCGACGGCTCGCGGCCGAGCTGAACGTGACGGCGATGTCCGTGTACTGGTACGTCGACACCAAGGACGACCTGCTCGAACTCGCCCTGGACGCCGCCTTCGGCGAGCTGACGGCGCTGCCCGACCCGACGGACGAGGACGCGGACTGGCGTGAGCAGTTGCGCGCGCTGGCCACGGAGTACCGCGGGCTGCTGGTCCGCCACCCGTGGCTGTCCCCGCTGGCCGGGCACTACCTCAACATCGGCCCGAACTCGCTCGTCTTCTCCCGCACGGTCCAGCAGGTCGTCATCCGCACCGGCCTGCCCGCGCGCGGCATCACCGGCGCGATCTCGGCCGTCTTCCAGTTCGTGTACGGCTACGGCACGATCGAGGGCCACTTCTTCGCGCGGGTCGCGGACACCGGTCTGACCCCGGACGAGTACTTCCACCAGGCCATGACCGCGACGGCCGGCGCCCCGCAGACCGCCGAGATCATCGAGGAGTCGAAGACCCTCATGGCGGCCCGCGGCGGCGACACGGTCGAGGAAATGATGAGCCGCGACTTCACCTTCGCCCTGGACCTACTGATCGCAGGCATCGAGGCAATGGTGAAACGCGGCTGACCCCCAGTCCCCCAGTCCCCCAGTCCCCCTGGCCCACCGACTTCGGGGCCTACTGGTCGGTGACCAGTCGGGCCGGGAAGCCGCCGGTTGCGACCGGGCCCCATCGCTCCGGGGTGATCCGGATGATCGACTTGCCCTGCTTCAGCATGGCCTTGCGGTACTCGTCCCAGTCCGGGTGCTCGCCGGCGATGTTGCGGTAGTACTCCACGAGCGGCTCGACGGAGTCGGGCGTGTCGATCACCTCGGCGGTGCCGTCGATCTGGACCCACGGCCCGTTCCAGTCGTCGCTGAGCACGAGGACGCCGACCCGCTCGTCCCGCTTGGCGTTGCGCGTCTTGGCCCGCTCGGGGTAGGTGGAGACGACGATCCGCCCCGAGTCGTCGACCCCGCAGGTCAGCGGCGAGGCCTGGGAGCTGCCGTCGGCGCGCCGGGTCAGCAGGATCGCGCGGTGCCGGGGCCGTACGAAGTCCAGCAACTCGTCCAGGGAGACCTTGGTGTTCGTCGCGATGTTCGGTGCCATGGAGTCAGCCTAGGCGCAGCGGTGCCCGTTCCGGCTGACCCTGCCGTGCCTATGCCTGGGGCAGCGCGCCGCCCTGCACCGCCTGCACGTCCAGCTCCACCTTCAGGGTCGTGCCGATGGCGGCGATGCCCGCCTGGACGACCTGGTTGTAGTTCATCGCGAAGTCCTCGCGGTGCAGCTCCGCCGTGGCCCGGAAGGCGGCCCGGGTGCCGCCCCAGGGGTCGGAGCCGGTGCCCAGGTAGGCGAGGTCGAGGTCGACGGGGCGGGCGACACCGTGCAGGGACAGCTCGCCGTGCACGGTCCAGCGGTCCGGGCCCGCCGGGGTCAGGCCACTGGAGCGGTAGGTGATCTCCGGGTACGTCTCGACGTCCAGGAAGTCCGCCGAGCGCAGGTGGGTGTCGCGCATGGCGTTGCCGGTGTCGATGGACGCCGCCCGGATCACCGCCTCCACGCGGGACTTGGCGATGTCGTCCGGGGCGACCTCGATCGCCGCCGAGAACTCCGTGAACCGCCCGCGCACGCTGGAGATGCCCAGGTGCTGGGCGACCGCGCCGACCGCGGAGTGTGCCGGGTCGACGGTCCAGGGCCCGGGCGGGGGCAGTTCCGTGCCGCCCTGCCGGGCCAGGGTCACGGTCCCCACCTCCGCGCGCCCGCTCGCCGTCACGATCGCGCTGGAGGCCGCGGGCGCGTACCCGACGGCCGTGACGATGACGGTGTACGCCCCCGGGGCGAGCGCGGTCGCGTCCCGGACGGCTCCTTCCCCGTCGGCCTCGGCGCGCAGCACCTGGCCGCCCGCCATGTCGGTCACCGTGACGACCGCGTGCGACACGGCCCACCCGTCCCGCGTACGGATCTTCGCGGTCAGTCCCATCTGATGTACTCCTCGAACTGGAACCGGCCCGGTGCGGGGCAGAAACCCCCGCACCGGGCCGGAGCCGATAACTGTCGGAACTACTCGCCGGGGTGGGCGAGTTCGATGTCGTGGCCGTCGACGCCGACGCCCGCCACGGTCAGGGCCGTGGCCACCGGCGGGTAGCCGGTCGCGATGACCGTGTACTCGCCACCGTCGAGGTCGGCGAAGGCGTACGCCCCGTCCGCCCCGGTGGTGGCGGTGCCGACCACGTTGCCCGCCGCGTCGACGAGCGTCACGCGCGCGTCGGCCAGCGGACCGTACGGCGCCCGGACGACGCCCTGGAGCTGGGCGCCCGCTTCGAGGACGACCTCCGCGCGGGTCACGCCCGTCGCGCCGACCTCGACGGGCAGGGCACGCGGCCGGAACCCGACGGCGTTCACCGCGACGGTCACGGCACCCGGCACCAGCTCGGCGAAGGAGAACTCGCCCTGGTCACCGGTGGCCGCGGTGGCCAGCAGATCGCCGCGCACATCGGTGACGATCACCATGGCGTCCTTGACGACCTCACCCGACTCGGCGGCGCGCACGACACCGCTGAGGCCGCTGGTCCCGCTGAGCAGGATGTCGTACGCGACCGGCTCGCCGTTCACGACGATCGTGGAGGCCTGCGGCTGGAAGCCGTCGGCGGAGGCGATCAGCACGTACGAACCCGTGCCGGGCGCGTCCAGTCCGTAGGAACCGTCGGCCTGCGCGACCGAACGGCCGAGCTGGCGTCCGGCGAGCGAGATCAGCGTGACGGCGGCCTGCGGGACGGGCGCGCTCTCCGCGCCGCGCACGAAGCCGTGCACCGGGATGCCGCCCGAGGGCGCCTGGAGGGGTTCGGCGGTGGCGACGGCGGCGAGCCGCTGCGTGCCCTGAGGACCGGCCTCCTGGCCCGGCTCGGCAGCCGTGTCGGCGACCGCCCAGCTGGGGACGTGCTCCTCGGCGGGAGCCGTGACGGCGGCCGGAGCCGCAGCGGCCGCGGTGGTCGCGGTGGCCGGGGTGGTCGCGGTGGCCGGGGTCTCCGCCTCCGCCGTGGCGGCCTGCGCCAGCGCGCCCTTGGTCCGCAGCGGGACCTCCTTGATGAACAGGGTGATCAGAAGGGCGAGCAGCGCCAGGACGGACGCGATCAGGAAGACGTCCGCGATGCCGTGGCCGTACGCGCTCTCCATGACCGTGCGCAGCGGCGCGGGCAGCTTGTCCATGTCCGGGATCGAGCTGGAGGAGCTCGAACCGGAGGCGAGGGAGGCGTACTTGGGGCCGAGGTCGGTGATGCCGTCCTTGGCGTAGTCGGTGATCCGGTTGGCCATGACGGCGCCCAGCGCCGAGACGCCCATCGCACCGCCCAGGGACCGGAAGAAGGTGACCGTGGAGCTGGCGGAGCCGAGGTCCTTCGGCTCGACCTGGTTCTGCGTCGAGAGCACCAGGTTCTGCATCATCATGCCGACGCCGAGGCCCAGCAGGGCCATGAAGACCGCGGTCTTCCAGTAGTCCGTGTCGTAGCGGATGGTGCCCAGCAGACCGAGGCCGGCCGTGATGAGCACACCACCGCTGACCAGCCAGGCCTTCCACTTGCCGGTCTTGGTGATGAACTGCCCGGAGACGGTGGACGAGACGAACAGGCCGCCGATCATCGGGATCGTCATGACGCCCGACATGGTCGGGGACTTGTCCCGGGCCAGCTGGAAGTACTGGGCGAAGAACACCGTGCCGGAGAACATCGCGACGCCGACGAACATCGAGGCGATGGAGGAGAGGGTGATCGTGCGGTTGCGGAAGAGGCGCAGCGGGATGATCGGCTCGGTGGCCTTCGACTCGACGAGCACGAAGATCAGCCCGAGCGCGATCGAGCCCGCGACCATCGCGTACGTCTGCCACGACAGCCAGTCGTACTTGTCACCGGCGAAGGTGACCCAGACCAGCAGCAGCGACACCGCGGCGGAGATGAAGAACGCGCCGGCCCAGTCGACCTTCACGTCCCGCTTCACGACGGGCAGGTGCAGGGTCTTCTGGAGGACGATCAGCGCGATGACGGCGAAGGGGACGCCGACGTAGAAGCACCAGCGCCAGCCGAGCCAGCTGGTGTCGGTGATGACACCGCCGAGCAGCGGACCGCCGACGGTGGCGACGGCGAAGGTCGCGCCGAGGTAGCCGGAGTAACGGCCGCGCTCACGCGGGGAGATCATCGCCGCCATGACGATCTGCGCGAGGGCGGACAGACCGCCGACGCCGACGCCCTGCACGACACGGCAGGCGATCAGCATGCCGGGGTTCTGCGAGAGACCGGCGGCCGCGGACCCTAGCACGTAGATGACCAGCGCTATCTGGACGAGCGCCTTCTTGGGGTACAGGTCGGCGAGCTTGCCCCAGAGCGGGGTGGTCGCCGTCATCGACAGCAGGGTGGCGGTCACGACCCAGGTGTAGGCGGACTGGCCGCCGCCGAGGTCGCCGATGATCTCCGGCAGGGCGTTCGAGACGATCGTGGACGAGAGGATCGCCACGAACATCCCGAGCAGCAGCCCGGAGAGGGCCTCCATGATCTGCCGGTGGGTCATCGGAGTGGCCTCGGCGGAGCCGTGGGACCCTCCGCCGTGCTTCGCGTGAGCCCGCACACCGGCTGGTGTGGTCGTTGCCATGGGCTTCCTTTTCCTATGTTGCTTGTGCGGGTGTACGGGTGGTCGGTGTCTGTTCGCTTACGGGAACGGGAGGCGGCGGCGCGGGCGGGGCCGGCGGCCGGTGCGTGACCGTCCGGCAGTCGCCGAAGCTGGCGCGCAGCCGGGTCAGCAGGGCGATGAGCCGGCCGACCTCGGCGTCGGTCCAGTCGCCGAGCCGTTCCGCCAGCAGCTCGGTGCTCCGGCGGGACAGCTCGACGAGCATCGCGTGGCCCTCGGGCGTGAGGTGCAGGATGCGGGAGCGCTTGTCCGCCGGGTCGGGGGAGCGTTCGATCCAGCCCCGGTCGGCGAGGTGCGCGGCGTGTCGGCTGGTCACGGACATGTCGACGGCGAGCAGCTCGGAGAGAGCGCTCATGCGCATGTCGCCGTGGCGGCCGAGGAGCGCCAGTACGCCGGCCGAGCCCGCGGAACAGTCGGGCGGCAGGATCCGTCCCAGGTCACGCTTCACGGCCCCGACGGCACTGAGCTGACGCGCCAGCTCCTCGTACTGCGCCTGCCCTGCCATCACACCTCCCAAGTTGTTGCTTAGGGCAACCATAGGAGCGGTTGGTTGCTACAGGCAAATAAAACTGCCGTGAGGCCCGCAAAAAGTTGGCAAAGGCAAGTATTGCGGCGGTAAATGTGCAGGTGGGGGCGTTGCGGGTGCCCGATCCGGGGATGATCGGCCCCCGTCGGGGCGGGGCCGGCGCCGCCGGGGGCCTGGCGGTGCCTGGCGGGCCTGGCGGGCCTGGCGGGGCCTGGCGGGGCCTGGCGATGCCCGGCAGCGAGGGCGGCCGGTGGGCCTGAGTGGTCCCGGTGCGGGGCGATCTCGTCCGAGCTGTCTAGGCGGGGCGGGACGATCCCGCCCGAGCCGTCTCCCGGTGGGGGATCGCGTCCGAGCCGTCTCCCGGTGGGGGATCGCGTCCGAGCCGTCCTCCGGTGCGGGGGCCACGTCAGAGCCGTCCCCGGGGGCGGGACGATTCGTCCGGAGCCGCCTCCCCGGTGCGGGGCGATTCCGTCCGGTCGGTGGCCCTCGACTCACCGGCGGATGCCGGGCAAGGTGGTCGGCGAGAGCGACGGACGCGCCTCGGGTCCCCAAGTGGCCGGTCAGGTACGGGGAGGGTTCCGGTCGTCCAGTGGCCCGGACTCCTACCCCCACTTGGGTCGCCCCGCGCATTTTCGCTAGTGTCTCGGCCCATGGCTAACACGCAGGGCCCCCAGGGCAACCACGACCCCGCCGGCAGCACCCAGATGTTCCGCGCGTTCGTCGACGACGGCGCCCCCCGGGCCGCCCAGCCGGCCCCCACCCAGTCCGGGCCCCGCATCGGCCTGATCGTCGGCATCGTCGCCGCGGTCGTGATCGTCGCGGCGGTCGCCTGGCTGGCGCTGAAGTAACCGCCGGCCCGCACCGGACAGGGTGACGGGGTGACCGAGCGCGTCAACCGCCGTGCGTCACAGCGGGGTTGGCGCGCACGCCCCCGTCTCTTCGCATGTCCGGCGCTACCCGCTCACTCCCATCGGACCGACACGTCCCGCGTCTCGATGTGCATGCCCAGCGGTACGCGCCACGCGTCGACGCAGACCGTCCAGGTCTTCTCCTTGCGTGCCCCTGCGGCGATCGGCGTCGGGAGCGCGGCCGTCGACTCGCGTGTCGCCCAGTCGATGCCGAGCGCGTCGATGACATGGGTCCCGAAGGTGACCGTGCCGGAACGCACCGCGGTGCCACCGGAGTTGCGGAAGGTGAGGGTCACGTCCTCGCACCACCGCTGATCCGTACCCGCGTGGACGGGATCGCTCACGGCGAGCGAGGCCGGTCCGGCGGGCGCGGTGCTCGACGGGGCCGTGGGCGCCGGTGAGGGCGCGTCCGGTGGCGTATGGCCCGCGGAGGAGCCGCCCTCGGCGCTTGGGGTGCCTGAGGCGCCCGGGACAGCCGGGGCGGCGGTCCCTGGGGCGCCGGACCCGGCGCCGCCTCCCGCGGTGTCCTCCGGCCCGTGTCCGGCCGTTTCTCTCGCCGGGACCCCTGGACCGGCCTTCCCCGCAGGAGAGCCGCTCTCGTCGTCCAGCGGGACGAGCCGTACCCCGCCCGTCGGATCCGCCGAGTCGCCCGTCCGCGCATCCGGGAGCGCCGTGTCGCCCGCTCCGCCGATGGCGACGTAGCCGCCTGTGCGCCCGTCGCCCCCGCAGCCGGCCGCCAGACCCGCCGCCGCCATCACGACGGCGGCCGCCGACGCGCCCCATACGGCGCCCCGGCGGCCACGTGCCCGTGTCGGACTTCGCATCGCGTCAGTGTCGCTGACGCTCCGTCAGGAGGGAAGTCCCCGGCCCGAGTCCGGCTAGTCGGAGATCAGGCCCTCGCGCAGCTGCGCCAGGGTCCGGGTCAGAAGGCGGGAGACGTGCATCTGGGAGATGCCGACCTCCTCGCCGATCTGGGACTGGGTCATGTTGGCGAAGAAGCGCAGCATGATGATGCGGCGCTCACGAGGCGGGAGCTTGGCCAGCAGCGGCTTCAGCGACTCGCGGTACTCCACGCCCTCCAGGGCCGTGTCCTCGTAGCCGAGGCGGTCGGCCAGGGAGCCCTCGCCGCCGTCGTCCTCCGGGGCCGGGGAGTCCAGCGAGGAGGCCGTGTAGGCGTTGCCGACCGCGAGGCCGTCGACGACGTCCTCCTCGGACACGCCCAGCACCGCGGCGAGTTCGGCGACCGTCGGCGAGCGGTCCAGCTTCTGGGACAGCTCGTCGCTGGCCTTGGTGAGGGCCAGGCGCAGCTCCTGGAGGCGGCGCGGGACGCGCACCGACCACGAGGTGTCGCGGAAGAAGCGCTTGATCTCGCCCACGACCGTCGGCATGGCGAACGTCGGGAACTCCACGCCCCGTTCGCAGTCGAAGCGGTCGATCGCCTTGATCAGGCCGATGGTGCCGACCTGGACGATGTCCTCCATCGGTTCGTTGCGCGAGCGGAAGCGGGCCGCCGCGTAGCGCACGAGGGGGAGGTTGAGCTCGATGAGGGTGTCCCGGACGTACATGCGCTCGGGGCTGTCCTCGGCGAGGGTGGCCAGTCGCAGGAACAGGGAGCGGGACAGGGTGCGGGTGTCGATGGCCCCCGTGGTCGTGAGTGCCGGGGCCGGAGTGGCCTCGGGGGCCGTGACGTCGTCGAGCACGTCGAGCACGGCGGGCTCGACGGGCGCGCTTGGCGCGGACTCGCTCTTTGTGAGCGTGAGCACCTTCGAGCTGCCCTGATCTGCGGACATGCCACCCCCTTTGGGTCGCGGGACGGTCGCGGCGAACATTCCCGCTTGAGGAACGTCAGCCTTCACCTGAATACCGGCGCCGAGGCCCCGGCAAACGCGCTTCCGGCAGAATGTCACATGTCGGCAACACGCTGTAGTGACATGTCGACATGTGAGTGACGAATCAGCCCTGGAAAGAGGGGGTCTGACGGTTTATCAGCGCAGATCTGTCGGGAAGGGCCCGGGTGAGCGATTCGCTCCCAGCGGTGACAACTCGCTCATGCTTCCGAGCCCTGATCGAGTGACGTGTCGTTCGGGTCCGCGTCATGCCTCGATGCGGTTCGCCGACCGAAGTCGCTGGAAGCTACGCGCGAGTAGCCGGGAGACGTGCATCTGGGAGACGCCGAGTTCCGCACTGATCTGGGACTGCGTGAGGTTGCTGTAGTAGCGCAGGAGGAGGATGCGCTGCTCGCGCTCGGGGAGTTGGACCAGGAGGTGGCGCACGAGGTCGCGGTGCTCCACGCCGTCCAGTGCCGGATCCTCGTAGCCCAGACGGTCCAGCAGGCCCGGCAGGCCGTCACCCTCCTGGGCCGCCTCCAGCGAGGTGGCGTGGTACGAGCGGCCCGCCTCGATGCAGGAGAGCACCTCGTCCTCGCCGATGCGCAGCCGCTCGGCGATCTCGGCCGTCGTCGGGGTGCGGCCGAAGGCGGTCGTCAGGTCCTCGGTCGCGCTGTTGACCTGCACCCACAACTCGTGCAGCCGGCGAGGTACGTGGACCGTGCGGACGTTGTCGCGGAAGTACCGCTTGATCTCGCCGATGACCGTCGGCATGGCGAACGTCGGGAACTGCACGCCCCGCTCCGGGTCGAAGCGGTCGATGGCGTTGATGAGGCCGATGGTGCCGACCTGGACGACGTCCTCCATCGGTTCGTTGCGGGAGCGGAAGCGGGCGGCCGCGTAGCGCACGAGCGGGAGGTTGGCCTCGATGAGCGCCCCGCGCACCCGGTTGTGCTCCGGCGTGCCCGGCTGGAGCTCCTTGAGCTCGCCGAAGAGCAGCTGGGTCAGTGCCCGGGTGTCGGCGCCCCGGCGCCGCTCGGGCGGCTGGACGTCTTCTGTGGGGGCTTCTGTGGGGGCTTCGGTCGGGGCTTCCGGGACGACTTCCAGGGCAGGCGCGGGGGCGGGTGCCGGGGGTGCCTCTTGCTGAGGCGGCGCAGTACTGGCCGACACGGTCAACGCCACCTCTTCGTCAGGTCAACATCGGTCAACTCATCCGTCAAAAGCGGTCATAGCATCACAAGACATGTGCACTGTGTGCAAGCACCCCATAACGCCGTGTTGAGGGAGAAGTTGAGCCATGCGCCCTGGTTCCGGACATGCGAAAGCCCCCCGCTGTTCCGGCGGAGGGCTCCGAACCTCCGAAAAGGACTGCCGAGAAGGGCGGCTCAGAACTCGTAGTCGGCGACCACCCAGGTGGCGAACTCGCGCCACAGGGCGACGCCCGCCTGGTGGGCGGGGTGCTCGATGTACCGCTTCAGCGCGTCCGCGTCCTCGACCGCCGAGTTGATCGCGAAGTCGTAGGCGATGGGCCGGTCGCTGATGTTCCAGCCCAGCTCCCAGAAGCGCAGCTCCTCGATCCGGCCGCCGAGTGCCCGGAAGGCCGCTTCACCCTGCACGACCCGGGGGTCGTCGCGCTCGACACCCTCGTTGAGCTTGAAAAGGACCAGGTGGCGGATCATGGGCACTCCCAGTGCGAGCTACTCGGCCCCGTCGGCGAGCCAGGTGAAGAAGTCACCGACGGCCTTGGCGGCGTCCGATATGCCCTGGAAGCCTATCTGGACGTAGTCCGCCGCCTTCGCCGGGTCCGTGATGATCACATAGAGCACGAAGACCACGAGTACGTAGACGGCGATCTTCTTGGCGTTCACCGCCACCTGGCCTCCCCTGTATGAGCCCACCCGGGCCCTGTTGACGGCGGCGAGTGTAACCGTAAGTGCGATTTTCACACCGCTTTTGAGCGTCCACGGCGCGTTCGTGAACCGTTCGCGGGTCCTCGTCCGATGAGGGGGTGAACGCCGGTGCGTGCCGGGCGGAGTGGAAGAGAAGGGAAGGGGACGAAAAATGCCGGGAATGCCGGATCCGCCGACCGTCGCCCCGATGGTCCTGCCCGCAGCGCGAACGGACCGACCCGGAGACGGCGGCGGCATACCGCCGCCACGGTGCTGTTGATCCTCGGGGTCTCGGAGCGGGCAGTCATGGGACTGATGGGGTGGTCCACCACGGCCATGGCCGCGCGGTACCAACACATGGTCGACTCGGTCCGGAACGACGTGGCCCGGCAGGTCGACGGACTGATCCGGGAGCGGAACGGAGACGGGCCCCGGGCGTCGGTCGCCGCTACGACGAGGGACGTGCCGGAGCCCGTTTCCGATGCGCGTTGATCAGATGTTGCAACCGGGTCCGGTCGTGGGGTTGGTGCAGGTGTTGTGGCCGGATCCGCCGTCGTTGGTGTTGGTCCCGGGACCGCCGTTGAGAACGTCGTTGCCGGGTCCGCCATAGTTGGCGTCGTTGCCGGCGCCGCCGGACAGGGCGTCGTCGCCATTGCCACCCTCGACGCGGTCGTTGCCGTTGCCGCCGTTGAGAACGTCGTTGCCGTCGCCGCCGCAGATCAGGTCGTTGCCACCGCGGCCGTCGACCAAATCGTTCCCGGCGAGAGCGAAGATCACGTCGTCGCCGGGGGTGCCGTTCAGGACGTCGTTGCGGTTGGTGCCGGTGATGGTGGCCGTGGCGGTCGCGCAGGTCAGCGCCGGCGCCGGAGGCACGACCCCGATCGCCACCCCGAACGGGAGGTCGTCGACGGGGACGGTGGCCACGACGGTGTTGGTGGCGGTGTTGATCACGGACACCGTGTCGGCGTTGGCGTTGGTGACGTAGGCGCGGGTGCCGTCCGGCGACACCGCCACCTCTCGAGGCGCATCGCCGACGGGGACGGTGGCGACGACCGTGTTGGTGGCGGTGTTGATCACGGACACCGTGTCGGCGTTGGCGTTGGTGACGTAGGCGCGGGTGCCGTCCGGCGACACCGCCACCCCCTGGGGCACATCGCCGACGGGGACGGTGGCGACGACCGTGTTCGTCGCCGTGTCGATCACGGACACCGTGTCGTCGTCGGAATTGGTGACGTAGGCGCGGGTGCCGTCCGGCGACACCGCCACCCCGAACGGGAAGTCGCCGACGGGGAGGGTGGCGACGACCGTGTTGGTGGCGGTGTTGATCACGGACACCGTGTCGTCGTCGGAATTGGTGACGTAGGCGCGGGTGCCGTTCGGCGACACCGCCACCCCGATGGGGGCATCGCCGACGGGGACGGTGGCCACGACGGTGTTGGTGGCGGTGTTGATCACGGACACCGTGTTGGCGCTGTAGTTGGTGACGTAGGCGCGGGTGCTGTCCGGCGACACCGCCACCCCCAGGGGCTCAAGGCCGACGGGGACGGTGGCGACGACCGTGTCGGTCGCGGTGTTGATCACGGACACCGTGTCATCGGCGCGGTTGGTGACGTAGGCGCGGGTGCCGTCCGGCGACACCGCCACTCCCCACGGCGCATCGCCGACGGGAACCGTGACCACCACCGTGTTCGTCGCTGTGTCGATCACCGACACCGTGTCGTCGTTGAAGTTGGCGACGTAGGCGTAGGTGCCGGGCGGCACGGCCTGGGCGGCCTGCGGGGCCACCATGGGCAGGGCCAGGCCGGCCACTAGGACGAGACCTGCCACCAGCGCCCGCAGCAACCCACCCCACCACGAGCGACGCACTCGAAGACCAGGCGGCGCCGACGACGGGAGGGCCTCCTGCGCGCCCACCCCCCTCACGGTTTGACAGACAGTCACAGCAATCCTCCCGACCGGGCTGACAGAATGGGACGTATTATGACACTTCATCACATTTAGTATGGCGGGGACGCGCGACCGCCCCGACCATGGGCCGGGGCGGGCACCTGGACGTTCGTGCGCCCCACCGAGACCGCACCCGGTCCGGTGCCGCGACTGAACCGGAGGATCCGGGGCACGGAGGCGGGCGACTGCCTCGCCGGCGCCCGAGACAACCACGGTGCTGCTGATCCTGGGAGTGTCCGAGCGTGCCGTGACGGGGCTCATGGGCTGGTCGTCCACGGCCATGGCCGCGCGGTACCAGCACATGGTCGACAGGGTCCGCACCAACATCGCCCGACAGGTCGGCGGACTCATCTGGAAGCCGGACGGAGCATGGCGCGGACGACGACGATGACGGGCTCGCCGGAGCCCTCGTGAAGGCCCAACGGAGACGGAAACCGAGACGGAGAACGATGAAGGGGTGGTCCCAATCGGGACCACCCCTTCATCTACCAGCGGTAGCGGAGGGATTTGAACCCTCGGTGACTTGCGCCACACTCGCTTTCGAGGCGAGCTCCTTCGGCCGCTCGGACACGCTACCGAGGGAGACCTTACAGCAAGGCGGGCCCCGGTTTGAAATCGGTATTCGGGGGTGGATCACCGGTCGCGGAAGAACTCCGTGAGGAGCCCCGCGCACTCCTCGGCGAGGACGCCTTCGACGACCTCGGGGCGGTGGTTGAGCCGTCGGTCGCGGACGACGTCCCAGAGGGAGCCGGCCGCGCCCGCCTTGTCGTCGCGGGCGCCGTAGACGACCCGGTCGACCCGGGACTGCACGAGTGCGCCCGCGCACATCGTGCACGGTTCGAGGGTCACGACGAGCGTGCAGCCGGACAGCCGCCACTCGCCCAGCGCGGCGGCCGCCCGCCGGACGGCGAGCACCTCCGCGTGGGCCGTCGGATCGCCGCCGGCCTCACGTTCGTTGTGGCCCCTGGCCAGGACCGTCGTACCGTCCGGAGCCAGCACGACGGCGCCGACCGGGACGTCCCCGCCCCGGGCGGCCAGCCGTGCCTCGTCCAGGGCGAGCCGCATCGCGGCCCGCCAGCGGTCGCGTACGGGATCCGGCGCCGCTCCCGGTGCGGTCAGCGGACGGTCTCCAGGACCTCCGAGGCGCCCAGGGCGTCGGCGATCTCGGTGACCGCGTCCGCGGACAGGGACCTCAGCTCCTTCTCGCCGACGCCGAGGTCGTCGAGGATGCCGGCGTCGCCGACCGGGCCGTGCGGCACGGCCTCGGCCGAGCTGCCGTTCACGGTGCTGACGACACCCTCGTCCTCGTCGTCGTCCTCGTCCTCGTTCTCACCGTCCTCGGTGCCGTCGAGGTCGAGGGCGTCCAGGTCGTCGTCGTCACCCGGGTCCCTTCCGAGCAGTTCGTCGGTGAGCAGGATCTCGCCGTACGAGCTGCGGGCGGCGGCGGCGGCATCGGAGACGAAGATGCGAGGGTCCTCCTCGCCGTCGATGCGGACGACCCCGAACCAGGAGTCCTCCTGCTCGATCAGCACGAGGACCGTGTCGTCGTCGGGAGAGGCCTCCCGGGCCAGGTCGGCCAGATCCGACAGGGTCTCCACATCGTCGAGCTCTGTGTCGCTCGCTTCCCACCCGTCTTCGGTGCGCGCGAGCAGTGCGGCGAAGTACACCGTGACTCTCCCACTGGTCTTAGGCGTGCCGGTTGGGGGTCCCCCCGGCGGAGGTTGCGGGCGGAGAGAGCTCAGGCTCCGAGCCCCACCCACTCGGAATCGTGGCAGAAACAAGGCGTCCAGGGGACGTCTTCGGCTCCCTGTGTCCGGTGGTTTTGATCGCACGCCCATGAGTACGTCCATGAGCACGTACACGAGACGTCCGTCGAGTGACTCACCGGCGCTCTCGTTGCCGCCACCAGCGGATCGTACGCGGCTTTCCCGTGCGCCCACGCATGCCCACCCCACGCGACACCCGTGGCGGTGGCGATCTTCCCCGTATGCCCCAAGTCCCGTACGGCTGCGGCTACCAGCGGAAGGTGCGCATGCGCATCGCGTGGCGCAGGCGGGCGGTCTTGGCGCGGCGCGGCTGGACCCGGTCGCGAAGTTCGCGGGCCTCGGCCAGCTCGCGCAGAAACCGGGCGCGGCGTCGGCGGCGCTCGGCGTCGGTCTCGTCCGGTCGCGCCTTTCCGGGCGAGTCGTTTTCGGGCAGGTTGGGCAGCTCAGGCATCAGCACACCACTCCGGGTACCCCGGTCCGTCTCCTTACCTTTCTCCCACTTTCCCTCCGACGGGCGGTTTGACGCCAGCCAACGGCCCAACCCGAGGGTCAGTCGAAGGGGAGAGGTTCACTGTGAGTGGGGACGCCGGGCGGGTTCGGCCCGGTTACTGTTGTGGACATGCGTCTCCACGTCGTCGACCACCCTCTGGTCGCCCACAAGCTCACCACGCTGCGCGACCAGCGCACGGACTCCGCGACCTTCCGCCGGCTGGCCGACGAACTGGTCACCCTGCTCGCCTACGAGGCCACGCGTGACGTGCGTACCGAGCAGGTCGACATCAAGACGCCGGTCTCCCCGACCACCGGCGTGAAGCTCTCCCACCCGCGCCCGCTGGTCGTGCCGATCCTGCGCGCGGGCCTCGGCATGCTGGACGGCATGATGCGGCTGCTGCCGACCGCCGAGGTCGGCTTCATGGGCATGATCCGCAACGAGGAGACGCTCGAGGCGTCCACGTACGCCACGCGCATGCCGGAGAACCTCCTCGGCCGCCAGGTGTACGTCCTGGACCCGATGCTGGCCACCGGCGGCACCCTGGTCGCCGCGATCCGCGAGCTGATCCGGCGCGGCGCCGACGACGTGACGGCCGTGGTGCTGCTCGCGGCCCCGGAGGGTGTGGAGCTCATGGAGCGCGAGCTCGCGGGCACCCCGGTCACCGTCGTCACGGCGGCGGTCGACGACCACCTCAACGAGCACGGCTACATCGTCCCGGGCCTGGGCGACGCGGGCGACCGGCTGTACGGCGCGGCCGAATAACCCGACAACCCGAGCGGGCCGAAACATTCGTCCCGCTCGGACAAGCGGGTGGCGGGGCGGGAAGGGCTGCTGTCAGCAGCCCTTTTTCGTGGTCGCCGTCGGCTGCGGCGCGGCCAGGGCCGTCAGTGCCTTGACCGAGGCCGTCGGGCTGGTCAGCGCCTTGAACTGGTTGCCGATGATCAGGTCGATGGCCGTGCCCGTACGGGCGGCGTCGGTGCGGCGTTCGGCGGTGGTGAGCTGGGTGGCGAGCACCGGCAGCGAGGTGTTCAGCGAGGCCGCGGGGCCGAGCAAGATGCCGGTGCCGGTGACCTTCTTGTCGTACTGCTTGGTGGCGTTGCCCACCTCGCCGATCTTGAAGCCGCGTTTCTTCAGCTCGTCCGCGGTGGTCTTGGCGAGACCGCTGCGGGTGGTGGCGTTGAAGACGTTCACGGTGATCTGCGCGGGCTTGGGTGCCGCGCCGGCGACGGCGGCGGACGCGGAGGCCGCGGGGCTCGCCTTGGTCGCCTTCGTCGAGCAGCCGGTTCCGGCGGCCGTGGCCGTCCCGCCGCCGCCCGTGAAGACGTCGATGAGCTGAAGAGTGCCCCAGCCGGCCACGCCGAGCACGGCGCCGCAGGCGACGACCACCACGACCAGCCTGCCGCGTCGTCGGTGGGGGCGCATGCGGGGGTATTTGTCCCCCGTGATCCGGTACTTGCCGCCCATGCCGGGGGGAGTCAGCATGCTCATGGGCGCAGCGTAGTGCGCTCGGGCGGCCGTGACGAATAAACGATCATCTGACACCGCTCGAGGTACGGGAAAGCACCCGAAAGGGTCAACCCGAAGGGTCGGCCGGGGTCGGGGCGGGGGTCCTGGCGGGGGTCAGTCCAGCTCGAGCACGCGCGCGTGCAGTACCTGTCGCTGCTGGAGTGCCGCCCGCACCGCGCGGTGCAGCCCGTCCTCCAGGTACAGGTCGCCCTGCCACTTCACGACGTGCGCGAAGAGGTCGCCGTAGAACGTGGAGTCCTCCGCGAGCAGGGTTTCCAGGTCGAGCTGCTGCTTGGTGGTCACCAGCTGATCGAGGCGGACCGGGCGCGGCGCGACGTCCGCCCACTGCCGGGTGCTTTCCCGGCCGTGGTCGGGGTACGGCCGGCCGTTTCCGATGCGCTTGAAGATCACACGGAAAGCCTACCGGTCCAGACGTTCCGGGCGCAGCCATGGAGACGGAGTGCGACGCTGGAAAAGACGTGATGAACGGGGGTAAAACGGAACGAGGGTCTGCCGATGAGTGGGTCGACGAGCGCCGCTGACATCGCTGCCGGCTACGCCTTCACCGGGCCCGCCCTCGACCTCGGCGCGCTGCTGTGGGACGGAAAGTGTCTGCCCGAGGCCCCCGTCCGTATCCCCCTTCCCATGCTGAACAGGCATGGACTGGTCGCGGGCGCCACCGGCACCGGAAAGACCAAGACGCTCCAGCTGATCGCCGAGCAGCTCTCTGCGCAGGGCGTGCCGGTCTTCCTCGCCGACGTGAAGGGCGACCTGTCCGGGGTCTCGGCGCCGGGAGTGGCGAACGACCGGGTGCGGGGGCGGGCGGCGGAAGTCGGCCAGAAATGGACGGCGACCGGCTTCCCGGCCGAGTTCTACGCCCTCGGCGGCCTCGGCCACGGCATCCCGCTGCGGGCCACGATCACCAGCTTCGGCCCGGTGCTCCTCGCCAAGGTGCTCCAGCTCAACCGCACCCAGGAACAGTCCCTCGGCCTGATCTTCCACTACGCCGACCAGAAGGGCCTGGAGCTGCTGGACCTCAAGGACCTCCGGTCGGTCGTCGCCTTTCTGACCTCGGACGAGGGCAAGGCGGAGCTGAAGGGCATCGGCGGTCTTTCGACGGCCACGGCCGGGGTGATCCTGCGCTCCCTGACCGCCTTCGAGGCCCAGGGCATGGCGAGCTTCTTCGGCGAGCCGGAGTTCGACACGGCCGAGTTCCTGCGCACGGCCTCCGACGGCCGCGGTGTCGTCTCGGTCCTGGAACTGCCCGCCGTCCAGGAGAAGCCGCAGCTCTTCTCGACCTTCCTGATGTGGCTGCTGGCCGACCTCTTCCACGATCTGCCCGAGGTCGGCGACGCCGACAGGCCCAAGCTCGTCTTCTTCTTCGACGAGGCGCACCTGCTCTTCAACGACGCCTCGAAGGCGTTCCTCGACTCCATCACGCGGACCGTCCGGCTGATTCGCTCGAAAGGGGTCGGCGTGTTCTTCGTCACGCAGACCCCGAAGGACGTGCCCGGTGACGTCCTTGCCCAGCTCGGCAACCGGGTCCAGCACGCCCTGCGGGCCTTCACGCCGGACGACCAGAAGGCCCTCAAGGCCACGGTGAAGACGTTCCCGAACTCCTCCTACGACCTGGAGGAGCTGCTCACCGGCCTCGGTACCGGCGAGGCCGTCGTGACCGTCCTCAGCGAGAAGGGCGCCCCGACGCCGGTGGCCGCGACCCGGCTGCGTGCCCCCGAGTCGCTGATGGGGCCGGTCGACGGCCCCGCCCTCGACCGGGCGGTGCGGGAGTCGCCGCTCCACGAGCGGTATGCACAGGCTGTGGACAGAGAATCCGCGTTCGAGAAGCTGGCGGCCCGGCCCGCCGGGCAACCGGAGCCGACGCGGGGGACGCGGGAGTCGCGAGGGGCGGGGGAGACGAAGGCGACCAAGGCGACCAAGGCGACCAAGGCCCGGGAGTCCAGGTCCCGGCAGCCCGAGGAGGATCGCTCCGTCGTCGAGCAGGTCGTCGGCAGCGGCATGTTCAAGTCGCTGGCCCGGTCCGTCGGCACACAGATCGGCCGCGAGATCACCCGCTCGCTCTTCGGCACGGCCCGGCGGAGGCGGTAGTCCCGCCTCCGCCGACCGGTCAGCGGTCCCGGTGTTCCGGGGACTGCTGCGGTTTCGCTTCCTTCACCTGCGGTTTCGGTGTGCTGCGCGCGGCCTCCGCGCGCAGCAGGGCGCGCAGGATCGCGTACGGGTCTGTGGGCATGGCTCTTTCCCTCGCATGTTCCTTGCGTGAGCGTGATCGCCGGCGGGCCTGGGAACGGCGTCCGTCAGCAGCGCAGGACCACGGTGCGCAGGGCGTGCAGGGCGTACGACGGCCGGTGCGGCGCGGGGCGCGGCCGGTCCGCGGGAACACCGGGCGCCGGTGCCGGGAGGGCCGCGGGGCGCAGCGGGGCGGCGGGGCGGTGGGCGCAGGGGGCCGGTCGCAGCGCCGTGTCGAGGACGTCGTACTCGGCGATCTCGGCGGCGGCGACGGGTGCCGCCGAGACCTCGACGGCCGCGCCCGGCACCAGCAGGGCGAGCAGCAGCACGAGCGTCCGCAGCCAGGTGCGGCTGCGGGGGCGGCGTGCTGCGGGGCTCATGAGAGGTCATCTCCCCGCGACACGCCCTGGGTTCAGCATGCCGGGGGTCGGATCCGCCCGTTCGGCGGACAACCGGTTCACATCGGTGTGCGGCACGATCTGTCAGGCGGCGCGGGAGAGGGCGTCCAGGGGCCAGGGGCCCTCGAAGGGCGGCTCGGGTTCGTGGTCGTACCGCTGCTCGTGCGCGGGGCGGCGACTGTGGACCTTGTGGTCGTCGTACTCCGGGTCCGAGGAGGAGCCGGTCGGTGGCTCGGTCGTGTTCCGGGCTCGGACCGGGTGGCGGTGGCCCGCCGCCCGGGCGGGCCACCCGACCTGCTCCCCTACTTCTTCGCGGCCTTGTCCGCCTTCTGTGCCTTCTCCGCCTTGGCCGCCGCCTTCATCTCCTGCTTGTGCGCCCGCACCTTCGTCAGCGACTCCGGGCCGGTGATGTCGGCGACGGACCGGAAGGACTTCGGCTCGCCGTAGGCGCCGGCCGCCTCCCGCCAGCCGGTGGGCCGCACACCGAGCTGCTTGCCCAGCAGCGCGAGGAAGATCTGCGCCTTCTGCCTGCCGAAGCCGGGCAGTTCCTGGAGCCGCCCGAGCAGCTCCTTGCCGCTGCTCACGTCCTTCCAGACGGCACCGGCGTCCCCGTCGTAGTGCTCGACGAGGTACTGGCAGAGCTGCTGGACGCGCTTGGCCATGGACCCGGGGTAGCGGTGCACGGCCGGCTTCTCGGAGAGCAGCGCGGCGAAGGCCTCCGGGTCCTGGGCGGCGATGTCGTGCGCGTCCAGGTCGTCGGCGCCGAGCCGGTCGGCGATCGTCCGGGGTCCCTTGAACGCCCACTCCATCGGAACCTGCTGGTCCAGCAGCATCCCGACCAGCGCGGCGAGCGGGGACCGCCCGAGGAGCTCGTCGGCCTCGGGGTCCTGGGAGAGGTGAAGGGTGACGTCCATGCGTCGATGATCCCGCCTGGGCCGTCAGCTCGCGCGCCAGTACCCCAGCGCGTGCAGCCGCTCCTTGGGGACGCCCAGCTCCTTGCGCAGGTAGGCCGACAGCGTCCTGGTGGTGCGGGTGTCGCAGGCGATCCAGACGTACGGGTCGGGGGTGGCCGTCAGCAGGGCGGGCAGCTCGGCCTTCACCCGCTCGACCAGGTGGGCGCCCGAGTCCACCCGGGGCACGTGCCGTATCTCGTGGCGTGCGGGGTCGGTCCGGAAGGGGAGGCCGTCCGGACCGTCGGACGAGCCCTCGAACCAGACGGTCGCCGGGGTGGAGCCGAGCGCCCCCTCGCCCTCGCCGAGCAGGGAGTTGATGGCGGGCAGGGAGGCCGGGTCGCCGATCACGAGGACGTGCGAGGGGGTCGGGGCAGGCGGTTCGAAGCCGGTGCCCTGGACGGTCGCCTCGATGGTGTCGCCGGGCTTTGCCGTCCGTGCCCAGTCGCTGGCCGCGCCCTCGTGCAGCGCGAACTCCAGGGCGAGGGTGCCGGCCGCCGGGTCGGGGTCGACCAGGGTGTAGGCCCGCTGGTGCGGCCGGCCCGCGTTCTCGAACCAGAGCCGGATCCAGATCGTCGGGTGGACGCCGGTGGCGGCGAGCAGCCCGCCGTCCGAGAGGCGCAGTCGGCGATACTCGCCGGTGACCTCCTCCACGCCCGTGACCGTGAGCGTGAAGTCCTTCGCGCGCATCAGTCTGAGGACCGTGCCCTCCCAGCCCCGCCCCTGCGCCATGGCCTCTTCACCCCTCGCGTACGATTTCGGGACAACTACTTAGGCAAGCCTAACCTAAAGCGAAATGGGGCCAGAAGGTGACCACCGAGATCTACCGTGACGCCTGGGGCGTCCCGCATCTGCGCGCCGACAGCGCCCACGCCCTCGCCCGCCTCCAGGGATCGGTCACCGCCCGCGACCGCGCCTGGCAACTGGAGGTCGAACGGCACAGGGCGCGCGGCACCTCGGCGTCCTTCCTCGGCTCCGAGGCCCTCCCCTGGGACCGGTTCGTGCGCCGCGCCCGCCTCGACGACACGGCGAGACGCTGCTTCGACGAGCTCACGAGACGGGACCCGGAGACGGCCGACTGGGTCCGGGCGTACGTCGACGGCGTCAACGAGGGACTGGCCGCCTGCGACGCGCCCGAGTTCCCCCGGGTCGGCCTCGCGCCCGGCCGCTGGGAACCCTGGACCCCGCTCGCCGTCTGGCTGGCCACGCACATCCTGTTCGCCGGGTTCCCCGCCAAGCTGTGGCGCGAGGAGGCCGCCCGGCATCTCGGCCCCGAGGCGGTCGGCCTGTTCGCCACCGACGGGCCCGGCACCTCCGGCAGCAACGGCTGGCTGGTGGAAGGGGCGCGGACGGTCACCGGGCAGGCGGTGATCGCCGGCGACCCGCACCGCTTCATCGAGGACCCCGGCGTCTACCAGCAGATCCGCCTGGCCTGCGACGAGTTCGACGTCGTCGGGCTCGCCGTCCCCGGTGTCCCCGGCATCGCCCACTTCGGCCACACCGGCACCGTCGCCTGGGCCATCACCAACGCCATGGCCGACTACCAGGACCTCTACCGCGAACGGCTGCGCCGCACCGGCGCGGGCGTCGAGGCGCTCGGCCCGGACGGCATCTGGCGGCGGGTCGCCCGGCACACCGAACTCGTACGGGTGGCGGGCGAGGAGACCGTCGAGGTCGAGGTGCTGGAGACCGAGCGGGGCCCGGTGATCGCGGGTGGCCCGGAAGGCCTCGACGACGGCACCCCGCTCGCGCTGACCCTGCGCCACCCGCCCCGCGTCACCGCCGACCTGGGCGTCCAGGCGCTCCTCCCGCTGCTCCGGGCCCGTCGGGTCGCCGACGTGGACCGCGCCTTCGACCTCTGGGTCGAGCCCGTCAACGTCGTCCAGGCCGCCGACACCGAGGGCGGCCTGCTGCACCGGGTCGCGGGCCGGGTGCCACTGCGCGCCGAGACGAACGGCACCCGGCTGGTGCCCGCCTGGGAACCCGGCCACGAGTGGACCGGCTGGCACGAGATGCCCCGCGCGGGACTGGCCGACGGCGTCGCGGTGATGGCCAACCAGCGGGGCCCCGCCGCGGAGCTGGGCGTCGAGTTCGCCCCGCCGCACCGCGCCGACCGCATCCGGGCGCTGCTCGGGGAGCGACGGCAGTGGTCCGCGTCCGACATGCCGGCCATCCACACGGACACCTATCTCGCCTCCGCCGCGCCCCTGCTGGACCGGCTGTCCGCCCTCGACGACCTCACCGGCCCGGCCGCCGAGCTCCGCGACCGCCTGCTGCGCTGGGACCGCCGGATGGACGCCGACAGCCAGGACGCGGCACGGTTCGCGGCCCTGCGCAGCGCCCTGGTCCGCCGTCTCGCCGTCCACCCGGCCTTCGCGGCCCTCACGACCCCGCCCGCCTACCCGGAGGTCTTCCTCCCCTGGCTGGCCCTCCTCCCGCGCATCGGCTTCGCCCTCGAACACCTCCTGCGCGCCGAGGAGCTGTACGGCATCGACCGGGCGGCACTCGTACGGGAGGCCGTCGAGGAGGTCGCCGGCCGGCCGGCCGCCCGCTGGGGCGACACCCACCGCCTGACCCCCTGGCAGGCGCTGCCCGACCCCGGGCGGCAGGCCCCGGCCCTCGCCGGCGACCACGACTGCGTGCTGTGCACCTCGGCCGTGCCCGGCTGGACCGACCTCGCCGCGCGGGGCCCGGCCGCCCGTTACGTGTGGGACCTGGCCCGCCGTGAGGACAGCCTGTGGGTCGTCCCGTACGGCGCGTCCGGCCTCCCCGACCACCCCCACCACCACGACCAGCTCCCCCTGTGGCTCAAGGGCGAACTGGCCCCGGTCGTCACCGACTGGGCGCAGCTGAAGAAGGAGAGCGACGATGAGTGACCGCCAGGACAGCCGGAACGTCCGGGATGTCTACGTGCACGAGCAGGTGGCCGACGGGTTCGGGACCGTCGGCATCCGCCCGCTCGACGCCGAGGGCGACGCGGACGTCGTCCACGGCTGGGTGAGCGAGGAGCGGGCCGCGTTCTGGGGCATGAACGGTCTGACGCGGGACCAGGTCGCCGAGATCTACGCCCACATGGCCGACCTCGACACCCATCACGCCTTCCTGACCGAGCTGGACGGCGAACCGGTCGCCCTCCTCCAGACCTACGAGCCGACCGAGGACCGGGTCGGCGAGTGCTACCCGGTCGAGCCCGGGGACATCGGCATCCACCTGCTCCTCGCGCCGGCCGACGGGCGAGGGGCCCGGCCGGGCTGGTCGGCGGCGCTGATGGGCGCGTTCGCCTCGTTCGTGCTGGTCGGCCTGGACCGGCCGCGCGTCGTGGTGGACCCCGATGTGCGCAACGAGAAGGCGGTCGCCCGCTTCCTCCGGCAGGGCTTCGAGGAGGGGCCGGTCGTCACGCTGCCGGAGATCGACCTGCCGGACGTGTACCTGCCGGAGAAGAAGGCGCAGCTGGCGTTTCTGCGCCGGGAGGTAGCGTTCCCCGGGTGACCTCACCGCTCACCCCCGAAGACCTCGTCGCGCACTACGACCTGGAGCCGATCCCCCGCGAGGGAGGCCTGTTCCGCCGTACCTGGGCGGGGCCGGAGGGGCCGGACGGCCGCCCCGCCGGCTCCGCGATCGTCGCGCTGCTCACCGCCGACGACTTCTCGGCCCTGCACCGCCTGCCCACCGACGAGGTCTGGCACTTCTACCTCGGCGACCCGCTCACGCTGCTGCTCCTCGCCCCCGACGGCACCTCCCGTACGGCGGTGCTCGGCCCGGACCTCCTCGGCGGGCAGCAGCCGCAGCTCACCGTGCCCGCGCGCACCTGGATGGGCGCGCGGGTGGCCGCCGGGGGCGCCTGGACCTTCTTCGGCTGCACGATGGCCCCCGGCTTCACCTACGGGGACTACGAACACGGTGACGCGGCCGACCTCACGGCGCGTCACCCGGACCGGGCCGCCCTCATCACGGAACTGTGCCGTCCATGACGTTGCTGGCGGGCCGGGTGGCCCTGATCACGGGTGCGGGCGGCGGTATCGGGCGCGGCATCGCACTGCGGTTCGCCCAGGAGGGCGCGGCGGTGGCGCTGCACTGTCGTACGGGGACCGAGGCGGCCCACGCGCTCGCCGAGGAGATCGCCGACGGGACCGGGGCGCGGGCCGTCGTCCTGGCCGGCGCCGATCTGACCGTCGAGGACGAGTGCCACAAGGTGGTGGCCCAGGCCGCCGAGTGGGGCGGCGGACGGCTCGACGCGTTGGTGAACAACGCGGGCGTACAGCCGGTGCAGGACCTGCCCGGGATGCCGGCGGCCGACTGGCGGGAGGTCGTGGACACCAACCTGACCAGCGTGTTCGCCTGCACGCAGGCGGGGGCGGAGGTGATGCGGGAGCGAGGGGGCAGCATCACGCACATCGCCTCCGTCGAAGCGGCGAGGCCGGCCCCGGGGCACGCCCACTACGCCGCCTCCAAGGCCGCCGTCGTGATGCACGCGCGGGCGGCGGCCCAGGAGTACGGGGCGTACGGCATCCGTGTGAACACGGTCTCACCCGGGCTGATCGACCGGGAGGGGCTGGCCGAGGCGTGGCCCGAGGGGGTGCGGCGGTGGCGGGAGGCGGTCGCGGTCGGCCGGCTGGGCCGCCCGGAGGACGTCGGCGACGCCTGCGTCTTCCTGGCCTCGCCGCTCGCGTCCTGGATCACCGGACACGACCTGGTGGTGGACGGCGGGGTGTCGGCGCGCCCGACGTGGTGAACCGGATGCCTTGTGCATGCGTACGTATCTCCGAGCACACGGGTCTCGAGTCTCAGGCAAGGCGGAGCGGTGACGTGAGCGAAGGGCGAGATGGCGGACGACACGGTGGTGGGCGCTACGGCGGCGGGGGACGCGGCGTCGGCCGAAGGGGACTTCAAGGGCTGGTGCTGCTGGGCACCGTGCTGGTCCTGCTCCTCCTCGGCGGCGGCCCGGCCTCGGCGCACGCCGCCCTCCGCAGCGCCGATCCCGCCGACGGAAGCGTCGTCAAGACGGCCCCCGACGCCATCACCCTCACCTTCACCGAGTCCGTAGGCCTGCTCGACGACTCCTTCCGCGTCTTCGACCCCGACAACCGGCGGGTCGACACGGGCGAGGCGGGCCACGCGGACGGCCGCGCCGACACGGCGCGGATCAAGCTCCCCGGCAAGCTCGGCACCGGCACGTTCACGGTGGCCTGGCGCGTGGTGTCGGCGGACAGCCACCCGATCGCCGGCGCCTTCACCTTCTCGGTGGGTACGCCGTCCGCGACCCCGCCGGCCCTGCCCAGCACCTCCGTGGAGAACCCGGCCACCGGAGGCCTCTTCAACATCGGCCGCTACCTCGCGTACCTCGCCGCGGCGCTCCTCATCGGCACGGCCGCCTTCATCGCCGTCTGCCGCCCGCCGGACGTCCGGCCGCTGCGCAGGCTGCTGCTGGCCGGCTGGTGGGCGCTCGCCGGATCGACGGTGTTCCTGCTGCTGCTCCGCGCCCCCTACGAGACCGGTACCGGCCCCGTGCAGGCCCTGGACCCGTCGGGTCTGACCCGCACGCTGGGCACCCGGCCGGGCCTGGCCCTGGTGGCGCGCCTCGTGCTGCTCGCGGCGGCCGCGGCGCTTCTGCTCTGGCAGCGGAAGGCCCTCCGGGAGGGGAAGCCGCCGTCCCGCGCTGCGCTGCTGACCGGCGCCGCGCTGGCCGTGGGCCTGGCCCTGACCTGGGCGGGCGCCGAACACGCGTCGGCAGGTATCCAGGTGCCCGCGGCGATGACGTCCACGGTGCTGCACCTGCTGGCGATGGCGGTGTGGCTGGGCGGCCTCGCTGCCCTGCTCACCCTGTTCTACCGCGCGTCCGTCCCGTCGCGCGTGGTCGGCCGCTTCTCGCAGCTGGCGGGCCTCTCGGTGACCGTCCTGGTGGTGACGGGCGTCTACCAGTCCTGGCGTGGCCTCGGCTCCGTGTCCGCGCTGACGGACACGACGTACGGGCGGGTCCTGCTGGCCAAGCTGGCCGCGGTGACGCTGCTGCTGCTGGCGGGGGCCCGCTCGCGGCGGACGGTGACAAGCGAAAGGACGGCGAGGAACGTGACGGTGGAGGCTGCCGAGGTGCGGGAGGCGCGGGTACCGGAGCCGGTGGGCGGCCGGGCCGAAGGCGCGGTGGACGGCCTGGCGGGAGATCGGGTGGACGGCACGGTCGACGCCCCGGTGAGCGGCCCGTCGCTGCCCGAGAAGCCCCGGCCGCCGGCCGGTACGGCCCTCACCCCGGCCGAGGACGCCCAACGCCGGGCGCTGCGCCGCTCCGTGCTGGCCGAGGTCGTGGTCTCCGTCGTCGTCCTCGTCTTCACGACCGTCCTGACGGGCACCCTGCCGGGCCGGGCGGCGGCCGAGGCGGCGACGGCGGAACAGTCCGCCGGGCTGCCCGTGGCCTCCGTGACCAACATCCCCTTCACCATCGGCTCCGGCGCCCCCGGTGTCCGCGGCGTCAGCGGCAAGGTGCAGGTCACCCTCGATCCGGGCCGGGTCGGCGACAACGGCCTCCAGGCCGTGGTCTACGGCCCCGACGGCGGCTTCGTCAGCATCCCCGAGCTGCGCATCTCCTTCAGCCTGCCCGACCAGGACATCGGCCCCCTCGACGCCAAGGTCACCGACCGGGGCGGCTACTGGGCCGCCGACACGGTCAACCTGCCGCTGTCCGGCACCTGGGAGATGAAGGTGACGGTACGGGTGTCGGAGACCGACCAGGTGAGTGAGTCGAAGCCGGTGGAGATCGTGCGCTGAGCCAGGGGCACTGAGACAGGGGCCGCCCTCAGCCGGGCGGCCGGTCAGCGCACCGGGTCGGGAGTGGCGTGACGGGCCGCGAGGGCACGTTCCTCCTCCTCGAGCCGGCGGGAGCACCGGGCGTCCGGATCGTAGGCGACGGCCGTGCTCACACAGGTGCAGAACACCTGGGCGTCGCGGGTGACGCGGCTGGTGACGCGGAAGGTCGAGCGGCGCAGGTCACCGATGGTCGTGGTGATGGTGACCGGCTCCGGCTGGAGGACGAGGGGTTCCGTGTAGTCGAGTTCGTGGCGTGCGTAGACGAACCTCGGGCGGATCTCCTGCCCGGGCAGTCCGGGGCGCAGATAGAACATGTCCATATGGGCGTCCTGGATCATCTCCAGCAGCCGGACGTTGTTCACATGGTTCATGGAGTCCAGGTCGCTCATGCGTACCTGGCGGAGATAGAGGTGCGGTCGACAGTCCGGCACCTCGAGGGGCGTGCGCCCGGTGCTGGTGCGGCGGATGTCGGACGCCAGGGCGTGGGTCAGGGTCAAGGTGTCACTCCTCGGAACATCGGAACAGGGGTCCCGGCCTCCTGGCCGGTACGCGGTACCGGTGCCGGGGCTACGGGGACTGCGGGGCTACAGGGCCCGCTCGATCAGGTCGGCCGCGGCTCCCGCCCCGCCGGCCGCCGCGATCTCCCGGCGCATGGCGGACACGCCCGCGCGGATGTCCCGGTCGGACGAGACCCGCAGGACGGCCTCGCGCAGCGCCTCGGGGGTGACGCTCTCGCGCGGCAGGTGGACGCCCAGCCGGAGGCGTTCGATCCGGTCGGCGTTGACCCGCTGCTCGGCCATCTGCGGGACCGCCACCAGCGGGACGCCGTAGTGCAGGGCCTCCATCGTGCCGCCCATTCCGGCGTGGGTGACGAAGGCGTCCGCATGCGCGAGCACGGCCAGCTGGGGCACGTGGGGATGGACCTCGACATTGGCGGGCAGCGGCCCCAGCCCGTCCGGCGGGACGGCGCCGACGGACATGACCACATGCCAGGGCAGCTCGGCGAACGCCTGGACGCAGGACCGGTAGAACTCCGGCCGCCGGGTGAACTGGGAGCCCAGCGAGACCAGCAGCACGGGCACGTCGGGCCGCGGCGGCTGCCAGGAACCCTGGTAGGAGCGGTCCCCGAGCGCCGGTCCGACATACGCGACGCGCTGTGCCGCGACGGTGTCCGCTCTGCGTTGGAAGGCCCGGGGGAAGAACGCGACGGCGTGTTCCGGCCGTACGAGGTCCTGGATCCGCGCGGCTTCGATCCCCTGGTCGGCGAAGGCGGCCACCAGCCGCGCGAAGCCCGGCAGCTGCGGGAGGCCGGGCACGCCGAAGAACTCGGGGACGATGCCGTCGTAGGCGAGATGGGTGGGCGACGCCACGACGGTCGGCAGCTGCCACCGTGCCCCGAGCAGCAGGCCCGAGAAGGCGTAGATGTCGCACAGCACCAGGTCCGGACGGTCCCTGCCGAACGCCCGGGTCAGGGCCGGCAGGGACGCCAGCGCCACCTCGACGACCCGCGCGAACCCCTCGCCCATGTCCTCCGGCGCGTCCGAGCCGTCCCCCGCGTCCGGGTAGAGCACGGGCTCGGCACCGGCCGCCTTCACCTGGTGCACGAAGTCCTCGGTGACGGCGTAACTGACCCGGTGCCCCCGCCGGACGAGCTCCTCGACGACCCCCAGGGTCGGATTCACGTGCCCGTGCATCGGAACGTTGAACACGGCGATGTGCGCGGGATTCGGATGAGTACCAGGCACGACACACAACTCCTGTCCGGCACGGAGCCGGGGCGGGGGACTCGGGAACGGGGCGCCCGGACGGCGGACGCGGAGTCCCGATTAAAGGCGCACCGACACCGTTCGTGACCGCAAACCTGCGGCAGTGTCACCCCATCAGGGAGCCTCCACGGCCGCGCGTTGACACCTGCGGAACACCTGAGAGGTACCTGGCGAGGCGGCCGGTGACGCGGCGGACGTGACCGCCGGTCCGATCGGCCGTTGGGGGTACAGGACGTCGTCCCCCAGCAGCCGGCCCACGACAGGACCGGCCCACGACACGGACGGCCCACGACAGGAGCAGTCTCATGCCCGGATCGCATCTGCCCTTGATGGAAGAGGGGATGGCCCGCTGGCCGTTCGGCCCGCCCAACGCCGGGATCGCCCTGGACCTCGCGGGCGCCCCACCGTCGTTGGACGAGCTGCGGGCGTTGGTGGAGGAACGCTGGAAGGCGCTGCCCAGGCTCACCCAGACCCTGGTCGCTCCCGGCGGCGCCCGGACGGGCCTGGCCTGGTGGACCGGCCGGCACCGCTGGGCGCGGCGGGACGGCCACGACCTGGCCCGGCAGATCGACAGCGCCGACCTCACCCTCCGGGACGCGGTCCGGCAGTGGTTCCACACGCCGTTCCCGACCGACCGGCCGCCATGGAGCCTCCACCTGCTGCGCGGGGCGACGGAAGGGGAGTTCTCCCTGCTGTTCCGGATGCACCACAGCCTGCTCGACGGCCGTTCCCTGACGACCCTGCTGCGCGCCCTCTTCGACGACGGCCGGCCGCTGGACGGCGCCGCGTCCCTGGCGGTGCCCGGCCCCCGGCGACGGACGGTCCGCCCCGGCCCGACGGGGGGCGGCCCGCCGGGCCTGCTCACCACGGGCCGTGCGGTGCCGCTGCCGCACCGGGGCCCGCGGGAGCCCGCGTACACCGTCGTACGGCTGCGCGCCGACGTCCTGCGGGCCGCGCGCGCGGCCGTCTGCGTGGGAGCGGCGGGCTCCGCGCGTCCGGCGACCACCAACGAGGTGTTCCTGGCGACGGTCTCCGGAGTCCTGCGCGCCTGCCTGGCGGCTTCGGATTCCGGCGGCGGTGACCGGGATCCGGATGCGCGGCAGGTGTGGCTGTCGGTCCCGGTCGACGAACGGCCCGACGACTGCGGTGAGTTCCTCGGCAACGCGTTCGCCAACGTCCGGGTGCCGGCGCCGGTGACGCTCTCCGACCCGGCGGCCCGCCTGAGCGCGTGCACCGGCCTGCTGACCACCGTCACCCGGCCCCGGCGCACCGCCGAGAAGCTGGTCGAGGGCACGCTCGCGGCGGTCCCCGGGGCGACCCTGGCGCTGGCCGGCGGAAAGATCTTCGCGCCCGCGTACGCGCCGGCAGCCTGCTCCTACGTCCATCTGCGCGAGCGGGGCCAGACCCTGGCCGGGCGACCGCTGCGCCACCTCACCATCGTCCCCATGGTGCCCCCGGCCGACACGGCCACCTTCGCCCTGGGCGGCTGCACCAAGGGCCACACGCTGAGCGTCGCCACCAACTCGGGCCGCGAGGACGCCGGCCTGCTGGCGGAGGCGTTCCTCGACGAGCTGACGCTGCTCGCCGAGAGGGCTCGCTGACCCGCCGGTTCCGCGCATGTCGAAGGGCCCCACAGCGAACGGTGGGGCCCTTCGGCATGCGCGGAACCGGGACGGCGCGTGGCCGACTGCGAGGCCACTGTCACCGGCCGGAGCTAGCTCGCCTGGCGTCGAGCCGCACCCATGCCCGAGAGGGATGCCTGCGCATCCTCGATCAGGAAGATCTCGTCCTCCCCGAAGTCCGGGGCCTGGAAGGGGTTGGTCGTCGGAGGCGGCGATGCCGCGGTGGCATAGCGAGTCGCCCCTTCCGGAGCGGAGAACAGCGAGGTCGGGTCGATGAGAGGTCTCCCATTCGTTACAGGGCCGTGGACGGACCTGGCGTGCCGTGACCGGGCACAGCGGTCCTACAGCTTGCTCATCTTGGTGTAGGGACTCAAGATCCGCATCTGCGCCGAACCGAAATCCACGAGTGCCGCGATTCCGTCTTCGATGCCGATCACGCGGCCGAGGCCGTACATGTCGTGCGTGACCTGGTCGCCCACCTCGAAGTGCTTGGGGGAGGGCGCGGCCGGGGCCTTGAAGGGACTGGTGGGCAAGTAGCGCTTCGGTGCCGTTGGCTTTGTCATTGCCTCCAGTATGGGCCTGCATGGGCCACTCGTAGCGGCCGTCTTTCTCCGCCGTTCGTCACAGACCCGGACGGCGATCATCACCTCGGCCGGAACACGGGCAGTCACGCGCCTCTGACCTGGGGCTTCGTCGGCGAGCCCACTGAAGCGCCCGCTGAACCCCACCACAGACCGTTACCTTCGGAACCCACTTCACGCCCTGGACATCGGGTGCGTGGTGACATCGGATGCACGGTGCTCCGGCTCTCCGCGCCCGGTCGCGAGGATCTGCCTCAGTTGATCGCGAGGATCAGGCTCAGTGTCAGCAGGGCGAGTCCTCCCACGGCCATGACGCCGCCGATGAGCCTGTAGAACCCGGGGCTGAGGCTTTCGGTGTCGGCGAGGCCCAGATTTCCCGTCCGCTGTCCCTTCAGCTCCAACGCGGCCCGTCGGCGCGCCAGCGTCGCGTCCACGGCACCGCGCAGATCGAAGGCCCACCTCGCTCCGATGTACACGGCTGCGGCCCCCAGGACGGCGAGGAGGACCAGGACCCCGGTCGGGTCGGACGAGGCTGCGGCCGTGGTGGCGATCATGAGCATGACGCGCAGCATCGCAGGCGGCCGCACCGGATGTCCCCGGATCGGCGGAACGAGACGGAAACCGAGGCGGGCAACGTCGAAGGGCCCCACCGCGAACGGTGGGGCCCTTCGACTTCGTGCCCGGTGAGGCACTGGCGGAGGATACGAGATTCGAACTCGTGAGGGGTTGCCCCCAACACGCTTTCCAAGCGTGCGCCCTAGGCCACTAGGCGAATCCTCCGCGGCAAACAATACAAGACGTTGAGGAGTGCTCGCGAACTCGTTCCCCCCGCTCAGATCCTGTAGCCTGTGCGCAGCCCCTCACGCGGCGCTATCTGACTGAACTCCCCCAGGGCCGGAAGGCAGCAAGGGTAGGTCGGCTCTGGCGGGTGCGTGGGGGGCGCTTGCGTTTGCGGTGGGCGCCGGGGGCCGGGTCCGCGCGTGGGACCCGATGTCAGCGGTCGCCTATAACCTCGTATGCGTGTCGTCTCTCGCGCTGTACCGCCGCTATCGCCCGGAGTCGTTCGCCGAGGTCATCGGGCAGGAGCATGTCACCGGCCCGTTGCAGCAGGCGCTGCGGAACAACCGGGTCAATCACGCGTACCTGTTCAGCGGGCCGCGTGGGTGCGGGAAGACCACCAGCGCGCGGATCCTGGCCAGGTGCCTGAACTGCGAGCAGGGGCCCACACCGACCCCGTGCGGGGAGTGCGAGTCGTGCAAGGACCTCGCCAGGAACGGCCCGGGGTCCATCGACGTCATCGAGATCGACGCAGCTTCGCACGGTGGTGTGGACGACGCCCGTGACCTGCGGGAGAAGGCTTTCTTCGGGCCCGCCCGCAGCCGCTACAAGATCTACATCATCGACGAGGCCCACATGGTCACGCCGGCCGGTTTCAACGCGCTCCTCAAGGTCGTCGAGGAACCGCCGGAGCATCTGAAGTTCATCTTCGCGACCACCGAGCCGGAGAAGGTCATCGGGACCATCCGGTCGCGGACCCACCACTACCCGTTCCGGCTCGTGCCGCCCGGGACGCTGCGGGACTACCTCGGCGAGGTCTGCGGGCAGGAGGCCATCCCCGTCGAGGAGGGCGTGCTGCCGCTCGTCGTGCGCTCCGGCGCGGGTTCCGTGCGTGACTCCATGTCCGTCATGGACCAGCTGCTCGCCGGCGCGAGCGACGCGGGTGTGACGTACGCCATGGCCACCTCCCTGCTCGGTTACACGGACAGCTCGCTGCTCGACTCCGTCGTCGAGGCCTTCGCCACCGGTGACGGCGCCGCTGCCTTCGAGGTGGTCGACCGGATCATCGAGGGGGGCAACGACCCCCGCCGCTTCGTCGCCGACCTGCTGGAGCGGCTCCGGGACCTCGTCATCCTCGCCGCCGTCCCGGACGCGGCCGACAAGGGGCTCATCGACGCCCCCGCCGACGTGATCGAGCGCATGCAGGCCCAGGCAGGCGTCTTCGGCGCCGCGGAGCTGAGCCGTGCCGCCGACCTCGTCAACGAAGGGCTCACCGAGATGCGGGGCGCCACCTCACCCCGTCTCCAGCTCGAGCTGATCTGCGCGCGCGTGATGCTGCCCGCCGCCTACGGCGACGAACGCTCCGTCATGGCCCGCCTCGACCGCATCGAGCGTGGCGTGAACTTCTCGCCGGGCGGCGGTGCGCAGGGGGCGGCGCACGGAGCGCCCGCGATGCCGACGACGGGTTACGTGCCCGGGCCTGAGGTGCACGGCGGTGCCCCCATGACCGGGGGCGCGCCGATCCCGCCCGGTGGCGGGGCAGCGGCCGCCCGCGCCGCGGTACGGGGCCCGGGGCCGGGGCAGGGTCCCGGTCCGGGTCAGGCGCCGGACCGGTCGGCCGCGCCTGCGTCTGCGCCTGCCCAGCCTCCGGCCGCCCCGCCCGCGACCGCCCCGGCCCCCACCTCCGCACCCGCTCCCGCCCCCGTCGCGGCCTCCGCCCCGCCGGTGGAGGAGGTGCCGGCCGCGAGCCCCCAGGCTCCTGCCCAGCCCGCTCCCGGTGCCTGGCCCACCGCCACCGCGGCGGGCAGCGGGCGCCGCCCCGGCGGCTGGCCCACGGCCGCGCCCGCGGGCGGCGGCCGGCCCCCGGCGACGCCGGCCCCCGCTTCCACTCCCGCCGCCGCGGCCGGTCCCCCGGCCCCGGCCTTGGCTCCGGCAGCCACCCCCGCGCCCGCGCCGGGCGCGTACGCGCCCCCCTCCGGCGGCATCGACCCCCGCATGCTCTGGCCGAACATCCTGGAGGCGGTCAAGAACCGCCGTCGCTTCACCTGGATCCTGCTCAGCCAGAACGCCCACGTGGCGGGCTTCGACGGCACGACCCTCCAACTCGGCTTCGCCAGCGCCGGCGCCCGCGACAACTTCACGAGCAGCGGCAGCGAGGACGTGCTGCGGCAGGCGCTGGCCGAGCAGTTCAGCGTCCAGTGGAAGATCGACGCGGTCGTCGACCCGTCCGGCGGCTCGGGGCCCCCGCCGACCGGTGGCTTCGGTGGCGGCGGTGGCGGTGGCGGTGCGCCCGGCGGCTACGGCAGCCCCGGGGGCCACAACAGCCCCGGTGGCTACGGCGGTGGCGGCGGTTCGACGGCCCCGTCGGGCACGGCCGCGACCCAGGCACCGGCTGCTCCCGCCGCCCCTGCCCCGTACGCGTCGCCGTCGACATCGGCGTCGGCCCATGCCCACGCGGCCCCCGCCCCGGCACCGTCCCGTCCGCCCGCCCCGGAACCGGTGGCCCCCGAGGACGACACCCCCGAGGACGACGACCCCGACCTCAACGAGTCGGCCCTCTCCGGCTACGAACTGATCGTGCGCGAGCTCGGGGCGACGGTGGTGGAGGAGTTCACCAACGAGTAGGGGGAGACACGGACGTTCCCTCGGCAGCGACCCTCCCCCGCGCCCTGCCGCTTGGAGGAACGCACAACGTCCTCACCTCCCGGCTTTCGGAAGCCCGCACAAAACACCCCCGCCCCCGCCCGTTAGGCTGACCCCCGTGAACGTCCTCGTCATCGGCAGCGGCGCCCGCGAACACGCCCTGTGCCGCTCACTGTCCCTCGACCCCGCCGTCACCGCGCTGCACTGCGCCCCCGGCAACGCCGGCATCGCCGAGGTGGCCGAGCTGCACCAGGTCGACGCCCTGGACGGCGGGGCCGTGTCCGCGCTGGCCGTCGAGCTCGGCGCCGAGCTGGTCATCGTAGGCCCGGAGGCGCCGCTGGTCGCCGGTGTCGCCGACGCCGTGCGCGACGCGGGCATCCCGGTGTTCGGCCCCTCCAAGGAGGCCGCGCAGCTCGAGGGCTCCAAGGCGTTCGCCAAGGACGTGATGGCCGCGGCCGGCGTACCCACCGCCCGCTCGTACGTCTGCACCACCCCCGAAGAGGTCGCCGAGGCCCTCGACGCCTTCGGCGCGCCGTACGTCGTCAAGGACGACGGTCTGGCCGCCGGCAAGGGCGTCGTCGTCACCGACGACCTGGAGGCCGCCGCGGCGCACGCGGCCGGATGCGAGCGCGTCGTCATCGAGGAGTTCCTCGACGGCCCGGAGGTCTCCCTCTTCGCGATCACCGACGGCGTGAGCGTCGTCCCGCTCCAGCCCGCCCAGGACTTCAAGCGCGCGCTCGACGGCGACGAGGGCCCCAACACGGGCGGCATGGGTGCCTACTCACCGCTGCCCTGGGCCGACCCGAAGCTGGTGGAGGAGGTCCTGGAGACCGTTCTCCAGCCGACCGTCGACGAGATGCGCCACCGCGGCACCCCCTTCTCCGGACTGCTCTACGCGGGCCTCGCGATCACCGGCCGCGGTGTCCGGGTCATCGAGTTCAACGCCCGCTTCGGCGACCCCGAGACGCAGGTCGTCCTGGCCCGGCTGAAGACCCCGCTGGCCGGCGTCCTGAAGGCGGCCGCCACCGGCGACCTCGCCGACCTGCCGGCCCTGCGCTGGAGCGACGACGCGGCCGTCACCGTCGTCATCGCCTCGCACAACTACCCCGGTACCCCGCGCACCGGCGACCCGATCTCGGGCCTCGCCGAGGTGGCCGCCGAGGACGCCCCGCACGCGTACGTCCTGCACGCCGGGACGAAGTACGACGGTGACGACCGCGACACGGTCGTCAGCGCCGGCGGGCGCGTGCTGTCCGTCACCGCGACCGGCACGGACCTCACCGAGGCCCGCGAGCGCGCCTACAAGGCGGTCGAGCGCATCGGGCTCGACGGTTCGCAGCACCGTACGGACATCGCCGCGAAGGCGGCGGCGGACGCGTAGGCACCAGCCTGCCGCAGGCATCAGCAGGGATCTCTCAGGCCCCGGGCCACCACGGAACTCCGCACGGAGGACCCGTGGAACCCGGGGCCTGATCGTTGCCCACCGTCATCCACCTTTCCCCAAAGCCATTCCATCGTGTGAGCGCTGAGCTATCCGGCTGACGTGGGCCGGAGTGCCAACTAGGGTGCGGCGCAAGCGTTCCGGTCCTCGTTCCGGCACTTGGCCCACCAGCATTGCGGTGTCGGTGGTCGGTGCCACAGTGGGGGAGTGACCACTGCGAAGACAGCCGGGGGAAACAGGACCGTAGGGAGGGGGTGAGGTCCGGTCGTGACCGGTATGGGAGTGGAGATGGGCGCGCAGGCCGCGCGGGCCCGGGCACTGGCGGTGCTGCGCATCCGCAGCCGGGCGCTCGCCGTCGCGCTGCTGCCCGCGGCCGCCGCGGTGATCCTGCTGGCGGGCGGTTCCACCGGGCACTTCGTGGGCCCGGGGTGGGACGTCGCCCGCTGGGCCGTGTCCGCCGCCGCGCTCGTCGTACTGCTGGCCGCCGGGGTCATCGGCCTGGTCGTCGCCCGCGCGCGCCCCGCGGTCAGCCCCACGGTCGCCATCGCCGAGGAGGCGGCCCCCGATCTGTACCGGCTCGTCCGCGACCTCGCCGACCGCCTCGACGTCCCCGCGCCCTCCGCGATAGCGCTCACGCCGGACTGCGACAGCTGGCTGGAGGACCGCACCCACCCGGCCCACGGCCCGTCCCCGTCCCGCGGCGGTGACGAGATAGCCGGCACGGGCGGCTCTCACGGCCCCCTCCACCGCCGAACGGCGGCGTCACCCGTCCTCGTCATCGGCTCCCCGTTCCTGTGGTGGATGCGCGTCGGCGAACTGCGCGCCGTGCTGGCCCCGGTCGTCGCCGGTACGGGCCCTTCGGCGCACCCCGACATAGCCGCGGCCCGGCGCTTCGTGCGCGGGCTGGACGCCGCGGTGGCCGTCTGCGCCTACCGCGGCGACCGGTATCCCGCGTTGCGCCCCGCCTGCTCGGGCATCGGCTGGGTAGCGCGTCTGATGCTGCGCGGCTGTCAGATCCACGCCGGCGAGATGGAGCGGGGCGTCGCCGCCGCGGCCTCCGAGCGTGCACAGGCTGTGGATTACGGGCTGCGCATCGTCGCCCAGGAGCAGGTGGGCCTGGCCTACGCGGGCTGGGACCGTCTTCTGACGCGTGTGGCGCTGCCGGCCTGGCGGATGGGCCGCTGGCCCTCCCGGCTGGACGCGGGCGTCGTCGCCGCCCTCACCGAGCTGTCCCGGCGCGACCGGCTGGCCGAGGGGTTCGCCTCCCGGCTCGGCGAGCGCCCCGCCTGCGACCTGCTCGAAGAGCCCGGCACGATCGACGAGGCCGCCTCGCTGCTCGCCGCCCGGCTCTTCCACGGCGGCCCCGCGGACCCGGGCCCGGGCTGGTCGCCGGTGGCCTGGGAGGACTACCCGGACGAGGTCGTCGACCGCAAGTGGCGTACCGACGCGGCCCGGCTCCACCGAGTCCTCGACGCCCTCGGCGTCCGCCGCACCTGCGACCCGACCGGCACCGCCCACTCCGGCGGCCCCCACCACAGCGGCCCCACTCTGGCCCGAGTCCTGGACCACCTGACGGACAGGCCCGCCGACGTGGAGGGCCCCCACCCGACAACCCCGAACCACCGAACCCCCTCGACGGCCACCTCCGCCCCGACGGCCACCCCTGACCTGGCGGCAACCTCCGCCCCGGCGGCCACACCTTTTCCGGCGGCCACCTCCGACTCGGCGGCCACACCTTCTCCGGCGGCCACCTCCGACTCGGCGGCTACACCTGACCTGGCGGCCACTCCTGACCTGGCGGCAACCTCCGACTCGGCGGCAACCTCCGACTCGGCGGCCACCTCCGTCCCGGCGGCTACACCTTCTCCGGCGGCCACCTCCGCCCCGGTAGCCACACCTGACCCGGCGGCTACACCTGACCTGGCGGCCACTCTTGACCTGGCGGCCACACCCGTCCCGGCGGCCACACCCGTCCCGGCGGCCACACCCGCCCCGGCGGCTGAGCCGAGCGGGCCCGAGGACCCTGTATCCAGCCCGGCACCCTCCCCAGCCCCCGCCGGCTCTGACGGCCTCACCGACCCCACCGGCTCTTCGGGCCTCACCGACCCCAACGGCCTCACCGACCCCAACGGCCCTACCGGTCTTCCGGCCACGCCGGCCACGCCGGCCACGCCGGCCACGCCGGCCCCCGCCGGGTATCCCGCAGCCGTCCCCGTCCCCGTCCCCACCTCAGCCGACCCGGACATCGTCCCGAGCCCCGACCAGGACCCGAACCCTGACCTGGATCGGAACCCCGACGCTGCGACGAGACCTGACCGGGGGCCGAGCCCTGACCTCGCTTCGAGTCCCGGCGTGGGTTCGAGTCCCGACCTCGCTTCGAGCCCCGAGCAGGGTCCGAGCTCCGACCGCGCATGGCGCCCCGACCTGGGGCCGAGCCCCGATCAGGAACCGAGCCCCGGCCTCGCTCCGGGCGCCGGCCCCGCCCCGACCCCCCTCCCCGCCCCCGAGCCCGCCTTCCTCGCCGATGACGAGGACCCCTTGCCTCCGAATCCCCGCAGCGCGGCCCTCGCCGCCGGGCTCGGTGCCGAGCTGGGGCGCGAGGAAGCCGCAGCCGCGGCGGCCGCGCCCCCCGCTCCGGCCGGTCCCCCGGCGCCCGGGCAGGGCCCCGACATGGCCCTCTGGGACGAGGACGCGCTCCCCCTGTTCCCCCTCCAGCCCCCGCGCACCGACCGCGAGCTCCTGGCCGATCACGTCACGGCGATGGTCTGTTGCGCCGCGATGGACACCGTCGGCGCCATTCCGGGTCTCGACTGGCTAGACGGCCCGACCCTCCTGGTCGACGGTGAGCGCGTGGCCGACCTGGCCCCCCGGGTGCTCAGCCTCGTCGAGGACGGCGACGCGGTCCCCCTGCGCACCTGGCTGGTGGAGCTCGGCATACGCCCGGAGAAGCCGGTACGGCTCGGCTGAGCGCGCCGAAGCACCGACGCCGCCCGCGCCGTCCGTCCCCAGTCGGCACCCCGGCAACCCCCGGCACCCCACCGACCAAGCCCTAACGGAGCTCTATATTCCACTTTCGGCCAATTCGCAACGAATAGTGACTGCCTGCGCGCGTTATGTGATGTGCTGGGACCGATCGAGCCCATGGCAAGGGCTTGCGACATAGGACAAACGCGCAGGGCGGTCACGTACGGCGTACGCACGAACCATCACGGGGGCACAAGGGAGGGGAGCACCATGGGACCCGGACCAGGACCGGAACACATCCGCCGATGGGAGTCGGGAGCACTGGCCCACGCCGTGACGGACCCCTTCGGACAGGGCCCAGTCCCCTGGCTGCGCGGCAGCGAGACGTACTTCGACGACACCGGCCAGGTCGTCCCCTGGTACGTGGACGCGGCCCCCGCCCCCGCCCGGGGCGGCCCCCGCGTCCCGGCCCCTCGCACCGCGCCCTCGGCCGGCGGCCCCCGCTCGGCCGACGACGTGCGCCGCCAGATCAAAGGCTTCGTCTCCACCGGCGCGGTCGCCCCCGGTGACGCCGTCGACTTCCACATCACGGTCGACCCGCCCCAGGAATTCAGCGTCGACGTCTACCGCATCGGCCACTACGACGGCGACGGCGCCGCCAAGATCACCACCAGCCCGCGCCTCTCCGGCATAGTCCAGCCCCCGCCGCTGACCGCCGACCGTACGGTCTCCTGCCACCACTGGTGGCTCTCCTGGCGCTTACAGGTCCCGTCGTACTGGAACGTCGGCGCGTACGTAGCCGTCCTCACCACCGTCGACGGCTACCGCTCCCACGTCCCCTTCACGGTCCGCGACCACCACCCCGCCGATCTGCTCCTGCTGCTCCCGGACGTCACCTGGCAGGCCTACAACCTCTACCCCGAGGACGGTCGCAGCGGCGCCAGCCTCTACCACGCGTGGGACGACGACGGCCGTCTCCTCGGCGAGGCCGACGCCGCGACCACGGTCTCCTTCGACCGCCCGTACGCCGGCGCGGGCCTGCCTCTCCATGTCGGCCACGCCTACGACTTCATCCGCTGGGCCGAGCGCTACGGCTACGACCTCGCCTACGCCGACGCCCGCGACCTGCACGCCGGTCACATCGACCCCACCCGCTACCGCGGCCTGGTCTTCCCCGGTCACGACGAGTACTGGTCGACGAGCATGCGCCGCACCGTGGAGCTCGCCCGCGAAAGCGGCACCTCACTGGTCTTCCTGTCCGCCAACTCCCTCTACTGGCAGGTGGAGTTGGGTCCCTCCCCGTCCGGTGTCCCCAGCCGCCTGCTGACGTGCCGCAAGCGCAAGGGGCCCGGCAAACCCGTCCTCTGGCGGGAGATCGACCGCGCCGAACAGCAGTTGGTCGGCATCCAGTACGCGGGCCGGGTGCCCGAGCCGCATCCGCTGATCGTCCGCAACGCCGACCACTGGCTGTGGGAGGCGACCGGCGCGTGCGACGGCGACGGCATCGAGGACCTGGTCGCGGGCGAGGCCGACCGCTACTTCCCGCGCACCCCCCTGCCGCCCCACGAGGACCGCATACTCCTCGCCCACTCCCCGTACGCCGACAGTGAGGGCGTCCTCCGCCACCAGGAGACCTCCCTCTACCGGGCTCCCTCCGGTGCCCTGGTCTTCGCCTCCGGCACCTTCGCCTGGTCCCCGGCCCTGGACCGGCCCGGCCATGTGGATCCCCGCGTCCAACGCGCCACGGCCAACCTCCTGGACCGCATCTGCAAACGCGACTGACACCCGCGTACGCCCGCTCGCGCCACCCGCTGTCCTTGATCGATCCCGATGTACGGGACAATCAACCCACTAGGACAGAACCACGGGGAGGAACCGTGTCCGGATTCGTAGAAAAGCCCGAGCCCCTTCAGGTGCCGGGTCTGGTGCATCTGCACACCGGCAAGGTGCGCGAGCTGTACCAGAACGAGGCGGGCGACCTCGTGATGGTCGCCAGTGACCGCACCTCCGCCTTCGACTGGGTGCTGCCGACCGAGATCCCCGACAAGGGCCGGGTCCTCACCCAGCTCTCCCTGTGGTGGTTCGACCAACTCCGCGACCTGGTCCCGAACCACGTCCTGAGCACGGAACTGCCCGCCGGCGCCCCCGCCGACTGGGCCGGCCGCACCCTGGTCTGCAAGTCGCTCCGGATGGTCCCCGTCGAGTGCGTGGCCCGCGGCTATCTCACCGGCTCGGGCCTCGCCGAGTACAAGGAGTCCCGCACGGTCTGCGGCCTCGCCCTCCCCGAGGGCCTGGTCGACGGCAGCGAACTCCCCGCGCCGATCTTCACCCCGGCCACCAAGGCCGCCGTCGGCGAGCACGACGAGAACGTCTCCTACGAGGAGGTCGCCCGGCAGGTCGGCGCCGACACCGCCGCCCAGCTCCGCCAGGCGACCCTCGCCGTCTACGGCCGCGCTCGCGACATCGCCCGCGACCGGGGCATCATCCTCGCCGACACCAAGTTCGAGTTCGGCTTCGAGGGCGAGAACCTGGTCATCGCCGACGAGGTCCTCACCCCGGACTCCTCCCGCTTCTGGCCGGCCGACCAGTGGCAGCCCGGCCGCGCGCAGCCCTCGTACGACAAGCAGTTCGTGCGCGACTGGCTGACCTCGGCCGAGTCCGGCTGGGACCGGGCGAGCGAGCAGCCCCCGCCGCCCCTGCCGCAGCACATCGTGGACGCGACCCGCGCGAAGTACATCGAGGCCTACGAGCGCCTGACGGGTACGAGCTGGGCCTGACGCGAAAGGCCCCGGTCGATGACCGGGGCCTTTGCGACGGAGCGGACGACGAGGCTCGAACTCGCGACCTCAACCTTGGCAAGGTTGCGCTCTACCAACTGAGCTACGTCCGCAGTGCGCCGTGGCGCGAGGCCAACTATACCCAACCCCGCTCCCGGGCGAGCCGCACCGCCGCGTGCCGGTTCTCCGCCCCGAGCTTGGAGACGGCCGACGACAGATAGTTCCGTACGGTCCCCTGGGACAGCGCGGCCCGCTCGGCGATCTCCGCGACGGGCGCCCCGTCGGCGGCGAGTTCGAGAACCTCCGCCTCACGCGAGGTCAGCGGCGAGTCACCGGCGGCGATCGCGTCGGCGGCCAACTCCGGGTCGACGTACCGGTTCCCGGCGTGCACGGTACGGATGATCTCCGCGAGCCGCTGCGCGCTCACCGTCTTCGGGACGAACCCCCGCACACCCGCCGCGAGCGCCCGCTTGAGATGCCCGGGCCGGCCGTGGCTGGTGACGATCAGTGCCTGGCAGTCGGGCAGTTCGACGCGCAGGGATGTGGCGACGTTCACACCGTCGGTGCCCGGCATCTGTAGATCCAGGACGGCGACGTCGGGCCGGTGCGCCATCGCCATCGCCAGCGCCTCCGGTCCGGTGGCCGCCTCGGCGACGATCACCAGGTCGTCCTCCAGGGAGAGCAGCGCGGCCAGCGCACCCCGGATGAGATGTTCGTCGTCGGCGAGCAGCACCCGCACGGTCATGAAGCGACCTCTCTCACAGCAGCCTTTCCGCTCAACGGAACCTCGGCGACGACCCGGAAGACGTCCGCCGCGACGAACCCGGCCTCCAGCGTCCCGTCGACGCCCCGCAACCGCTCCCGCAGCCCGGTCAGGCCCGACCCGTCGCCGCTTTCCGCGGCAGCGGATCCGGCGCCGTCGTTCTCCACCGTCAGCACCACGCGTCCCTCCGGCATCCGCAACGCCACCGAGCAACGCCCGGCGTCTCCGTGCCGCAGCACATTGGTGGTGGTCTCCCGCACCACCCAGCCGAGCGCCGACTGCACTTCCGAGGGCAGCCCGCCGGCCTCCCCGCTCACCTCGCAGGCGATCCCGGCAGCCCTCAACACTCCTTGAGCGCCGGCGAGTTCGACCCCGAGGTCCGCCTCCCGATAGCCCCGCACGACAGCGCGCACCTCCCGCTGCGAATCCTGCGCTATCCGCTGCACCTCGATCATCTGCTCCACGGCCTCCGGCCGCCCGCGCCTGGCCAGCTGCACGGCCAGCTCGCTCTTCAGGGCGATCACCGCCAGGTTCCGCCCCATCACGTCGTGCAGATCCCGTCCGAACCGCAGCCGCTCCTCGGCGACGGCGAGCCGGGCCTCGACCTCCCCGGCCCGGTCCGCCTCCCACAGCACCGCCAGGTTCCAGGCGCTGCATCGGCAGGCGAACAGCGAGAAGCAGGTCGCGAAGGCGGTCAGGAACCCGACCATGAAGATCCCCGCCGCATCCGGTTCGGCCCAGCCGAACGCGGCCATGAGGACCACGGCGAGCAGGGCGGAGTGCCGCAGGAATCGCCGAATGGGCACCACGAGCCCGTACAGCATCCCGAAGGGCAGCAGCGAGGCTCCTATGCAGAGCCTGGTCGTCACCGGGTCGGCGCCGCCCACCACGGCGAGAACCAGGGCCAGCGCCAGTCCGAGTGCCATCAGCCCGGCCGCGGGATACAGGGCGCGGGGCGGGAGTGCGGCGCGGTGCAGGTAGTGGTCGAGGACGGGTCGGGTGAGTCGGTTCGCCTCGGCGCACTGGAAGGCGGCCGCCAGCAGGAGCAGCCCGCCGACGAGCAGCGACCCGGGACTCCGCTCGAGCCCGCCCACCAGGGGCAGCGCGAGCCAGGCGAAGGGGAAGAACCAGGTGGTGAAGTACCAGGTGCCCAAGGTCTGCAACTCGACCCGCTCGGCCTTGCTGCGGTCTCGCCAGTGGCGCCGCTGCCACCCCCGAATGCGGCCCAACATCCTTGCCCTCCCCTACCGTTCAGCCCACCACGATCCCGGCTCGCCCCGGCTCGGTCCCGGCGGGGTCAGCGCCGGGGCTCCCATCGGAACCACCGCCGTACAGCAAACACCGCCAGCAGGGTCCAGGCCAGTGCGGTCGCCAGGGCGCCCAGGGCCTCGTACGCCGACAGATTTCCGGTCCAGCCGCCGCGTATCAGGGTGATCACCGGGGACAGGGGCAGCAGTTCGCAGACGGAGGCGAGCCGGTCGGGCAGCATTTCCAGGGGGACGGTCACGCCGGAGCCGGTCATCGACACGAGCACCAGGGGCATCGTGGTGACCTGCGCGCTCTCCACGGTCCGGGTCACCGTCGCCGTGGCGGCCGCGAGCGCCGCGCACATCGCCAGGCCCAACAGCAGCCCCAGGACGGCGAGATACGGCGCCTCGGGGGCCGGTACGTCGAGCAGGAGCGTGGTGCCGGCCACCAGTACCAGGGACTGCACAAGCCCCGTGACGACGACGGGCAGCGCCGCCCCGCCGAGGATCTCCGGGTCCCGCAGCTCACCGGTACGCAGCCGCTTCAGTACCAGTTCCTCGCGCCGGGCGGTGTAGATGGCCGCCAGCGCCGAATACACCCCGAACAGCAGCGAGAAGCCGATCGCGGCGGGCAGCAGCACCAGGCCGACGCTGAGCCCGACGTCCTCCACGTCCATGTCCTCGACCACCGACGCCAGGCTCACCGGCAGCACCAGCGGTAGGAACACGGCCGCGATGATCGTGCTCTTGCTCCGCCCGAGCAGGGTCAGCTCGGCGCGTGCGAGGGCGGCCATCCGGCTCGCGGGAGTCGTGACCGAGCGGCCGACCGCACGGGTGGCCGAGTCCTTCACCGTTGCCCCGCTCATGCCGCGACCTCCTCGGTCTCGTCGCGCTTCGACGCCTCCCGGGCGATCCCCAGGAACGCCTCCTCCAACGAGGCCGACCGCACATCCAGCCTCCGCAGAGCGACCTGGGCCCGCTCGGCCCACACCAGGAGCCCGGTCGCCGCCCGCTGGAGCTCCCGGGTGCGCAGCCGTATGACACGCCCGTCGACCTCGTGACCGCACACACCCAGTTCGCCCAGCGGAGGCAGGTCGCCGACGAAGTACCCGTCGGGCAGCTCGAAGGTGATCCGGGACGGCTGGGCGCCGGTCACCTCGGCGGGTGTCCCGGCGGCCGCGATACGGCCCTCGTGCAGGATGGCCAGCCGGTCGGCGAGGTTCTCCGCCTCTTCCAGGTAGTGCGTGGTCAGCAGGACCGTCGTACCGGCGTCGCGCAGGGCGCGCACCAGGTCCCAGGTGTCCCGGCGGCCCTCGGCGTCCAGGCCGGTCGTCGGCTCGTCCAGGAACAGCACCTCGGGTTCGCCGAGGACCGCGAGCGCCAGGTCGAGGCGCCGCCGCTCACCGCCGGACAGCTGCTTGACCCGGACGTCGGCCCGCCCGGCGAGCCCGACCAGCGCCAGCGCCTCCTTGATCGGGCGGGCGCCGCCCACACAGCCGGCCCACATGCGCGCGGTCTCGGCGACGGTCAGCTCGGAGGGAAAGCCGCCCTCCTGGAGCATCACGCCGGTGCGCGGCCGGACGGCGGCCCGCTCGGAGTACGGATCGTGGCCCAGAACTCTGATCCGCCCGCCGTCGGGGCGCGCGAGCCCCTCCAGCAACTCGACCGTCGATGTCTTTCCGGCGCCGTTGGTGCCGAGCAGCGCGAAGATCTCACCGCGGTCGACGTGGAAGGAGATCCCACGAACCGCTTCGAACCCGCCCCCGTACACACGCCGGAGGTCGGTGACCTCAATCACGTGTTCATTCGTGTCCATGCCTCAAGCCTCCCCGCGGGCGGAGGCCGGCAGCAGTGCGAGGTGTCACCACTCCGTATGACAAATGTCAGACGGTCGCTCACGTCGCACGCCCGCTCACGGCACACGAAAAGACCCCGGTCCAGTGGACCGGGGTCTGATTCCTGAGCGGACGACGAGGCTCGAACTCGCGACCTCAACCTTGGCAAGGTTGCGCTCTACCAACTGAGCTACGTCCGCATTGCCTCCGACCGGCTTTCACCGATCGGCGCGAACACCACCCTACCTGATCCACAGCAGTGGTCAGACAGGTGATGTAGAGCGGGTGACAGGGATCGCACACTGCGCCTTCCCCCTGGAAGGGGGATGTTCTACTACTGAACTACACCCGCGTGTACTCCGTGAGCTGGGCTTTTCGGCCTGGCCCCTCGGCGTGCTCCAGACTCTAGCTGACCAGGAGGGGTGTAGCGCAAGTCGGTACGTTCGAGGGGCCGGTGACCGGCCGTCGGCCCGTGGCTCACGGGGAGCCGAATCAGCGGGTGCGGCTCACTGCGCGTCGGCGAACGCCTCGTAGACCTTCTTGGGGATGCGGCCGCGCGCCGGCACCTCCAGCTTGTTGGCCTGGGCCCAGGCCCGGACGGCCGCGGGGTCGGGGGCGACCTCCGTCTGCTTGTACGCCTTGCCGGACCTCGACCGCTTGCGGCCGGCGTCGACGTAGGGCTCGAGAGCCTTACGCAGTTTCTTGGCATTGGCTTCATTCAGGTCGATCTCGTACGACTTGCCGTCGAGCCCGAAGGCGATCGTTTCCGCCGCTTCCGAGCCGTCGATGTCGTCAAAGAGAGTGACCACGACCTTCTGCGCCACGAATATCGGTCCCTTCGTGCGACAGCTCTGCGATGACGTGCCAAGACGTCACGGAGATGTCGACTGTCCGCCTGTTATGGGGCAAAGTATCGGCTATTGCCAATTCATTTGTACAGTGCCCGGCATTGCAATGTGAAGCCCGACTAAATCTGCCCGCGTGTCCCAGGGTAATAGGGAACGTTGGTGCACCCTGGATCTTTCCCTGAAATTTTCACGAAGGCACCGGTCCGATACCTGATCGTGATGGCGCTCACGTAGTTTCCTACAACTCTACTCGCGTAGAAATTTTGTACGGGTAGTCTGAAGACACCTGTTGGAGACACCCGCAGGCACCTGCTCAGCACCACACCACCGGGAGTGCCAGTGGCACGCGTCGTAGTCGACGTCATGCTCAAGCCGGAGATCCTCGACCCCCAGGGCCAGGCGGTGCAGCGCGCACTGCCGCGGCTGGGTTTCGAAGGCATCTCCGACGTACGTCAGGGAAAGCGATTCGAACTGGAAGTTGACGGGCCGGTCGACGAGGCCGCCCTCGCCCGCATCCACGATCTTGCGGAATCCTTCCTCGCGAACACCGTGATCGAGGACTTCACCGTCAAGGTCGAGTCGGAAGAAGCAGTCGCAGGGGCCGCGAAGTGACCGCTCGTATTGGCGTCGTCACTTTCCCGGGCAGCCTCGACGACCGGGACACTCAGCGTGCGATCCGGCTCGCGGGTGCCGAACCCGTCGCTCTCTGGCACAAGGACAAGAACCTCCATCAGGTGGACGCCGTGGTGCTGCCCGGCGGTTTCTCCTACGGCGACTATCTGCGCGCCGGAGCCATCTCCCGCTTCTCGCCGGTGATGGAGACCGTCATCGAGCAGGCGAAGGCCGGTCTTCCGGTCCTCGGTATCTGCAACGGCTTCCAGATCCTCACGGAGGCCCACCTGCTTCCCGGCGGGATGCTCGGCAACGACCACCTCCACTTCATCTGCCGCGACCAGAAGCTGCGGGTGGAGAACGCGGAGACCGCCTGGACCGCCGACTACGAGGCGGGCCAGGAGATCCACATCCCGCTGAAGAACATGGACGGCCGGTACGTCGCCGACGAGCACACCCTCGACAAGCTCGAGGCCGAGGGCCGGGTCGTCTTCCGCTACCTGGACGTCAACCCCAACGGCAGCCTCCGTGACATCGCCGGCATCACCAACGAGGCCGGCAACGTCGTGGGCCTCATGCCGCACCCGGAGCACGCCGTCGAGCCCCTCGTCGGGTCCGGCCGCACCGACGGTCTCCCGTTCTTCACCTCGATCCTCAAGAAGCTGGTCAACGCATGAGCCGGACGCCACTGGACACGGTCGAGCACGCGGCCGAGACCCCCGACGTCGAGCTGCCCTGGGCCGAACTCGGTCTGAAGAAGGACGAGTACGAGCGCGTCGTGGAGATCCTCGGCCGCCGGCCCACCGGCGCCGAGCTCGCCATGTACTCCGTCATGTGGTCCGAGCACTGCTCGTACAAGTCCTCGAAGGTCCACCTCCGCCAGTTCGGTGAGAAGGCCCCCCAGTCCGACGCGCTGCTCGTGGGCATCGGCGAGAACGCGGGCGTCGTCGACGTCGGCCAGGGCTACGCGGTCACCTTCAAGGTCGAGTCGCACAACCACCCCTCGTACGTCGAGCCCTACCAGGGCGCGGCCACGGGCGTGGGCGGCATCGTCCGCGACATCATCGCGATGGGCGCGCGTCCGGTCGCGGTCGTTGACCCGCTGCGCTTCGGCGCCGCCGACCACCCCGACACCAAGCGTGTCCTGCCCGGTGTCGTCGCCGGCATCGGCGGCTACGGCAACTGCCTGGGCCTGCCGAACATCGGTGGCGAGGTCGTCTTCGACGCCTGCTACCAGGGCAACCCGCTGGTCAACGCCGGTGCCATCGGTGTGATGCGGCACGAGGACATCCACCTCGCGAAGGCCTCCGGCGCCGGCAACAAGGTCATCCTCTACGGGGCCAGGACCGGCGGCGACGGCATCGGCGGCGCGTCGATCCTCGCCTCCGAGACCTTCGACGACGCCAAGCCGTCGAAGCGCCCGGCCGTGCAGGTCGGCGACCCCTTCCAGGAGAAGCTCCTCATCGAGTGCACCCTGGAGGCCTTCCGGGAGAAGCTCGTCGTCGGCATCCAGGACCTCGGCGCGGCCGGCCTGTCCTGCGCCACGTCCGAGCTGGCCTCCAACGGCTCCGGCGGCATGCGCGTCACCCTGGACGACGTACCGCTGCGCGACTCCACGCTCTCGCCCGAGGAAATCCTCATGAGCGAGTCGCAGGAGCGCATGTGCGCGGTCGTCGAGCCGGCGAAGGTCGACCGGTTCCTCGAGATCTGCGACAAGTGGGACGTCATCGCGACCGTCATCGGTGAGGTGACCGACGGCGACCGGCTGGAGATCTTCTGGCACGGCGGCAAGATCGTCGACGTCGACCCGCGGACCGTGGCCCACGACGGCCCGGTCTACGAGCGCCCCTACGCCCGCCCGGAGTGGCAGGACGCCCTCCAGGCGGACGACGCGAACAAGCTGCCCCGGCCCACGACCGGCGCCGAGCTCAAGGACCAGGTGCTCAAGCTGGTCGCCTCGCCCAACCAGGCGTCCAAGAAGTGGATCACCTCGCAGTACGACCACTTCGTGCAGGGCAACACCGTCCTCGCGCAGCCCGAGGACTCCGGCATGATCCGGATCGACGAGGAGACCGGCCTCGGCGTCGCCATCGCGACCGACGGCAACGGCCGGTACGCCAAGCTCGACCCGTACGCGGGCGCGCAGCTGGCCCTCTCCGAGGCCTACCGGAACGTGGCGACGACCGGCGCCAAGCCGCTCGCCGTCTCCGACTGCCTGAACTTCGGCTCGCCCGAGGACCCGGCGGTGATGTGGCAGTTCGCGGAGGCCGTCCGCGGCCTCGCGGACGCCTGCCAGCAGCTGGGCACCCCGGTGACCGGCGGCAACGTCTCCCTCTACAACCAGACGGGCGAGGTGGCCATCCACCCGACCCCGGTGGTGGCCGTGCTCGGTGTGATCGACGATGTCGCGCGCCGCACGCCCGTCGCCTTCCAGGAGGAGGGCCAGCTGCTCTACCTCCTCGGCGACACGCGTGAGGAGTTCGGCGGTTCGGCCTGGTCCCAGGTCATCCACGACCACCTGGGCGGTCTGCCGCCGAAGGTCGACCTGGAGCGGGAGCGGCTGCTCGGCGAGATCCTGATCTCCGCCTCCCGCGACGGCATGATCGACGCCGCGCACGACCTGTCCGACGGTGGTCTGATCCAGGCGGTCGTCGAGTCGGCGCTGCTCGGCGGCAAGGGCGCGCGGCTGGTCGTACCGGACGGGCTCGACGCCTTCACCCTCCTGTTCTCCGAGTCGGCGGGCCGTGCCGTGGTGGCCGTCCCGCGCTCCGAGGAGCTGCGTTTCAACGACATGTGCGGGGCGCGCGGCCTGCCCGTCACCCGCATCGGTGTCGTCGACGGCGACACGGTCGAGCTCCAGGGTGGGTTCGAGCTGTCCCTGGAGGAGCTGCGCAGGGCTCACGAGGACACCATCCCGGCGCTGCTCGCGTAGCACCCGCGGCACCTGTACGACGGTGAAGGCCTCGCCCGTTCCCACGGGCGGGGCCTTCGTCACGACCGTCACACGGTCGCAGGCTCCCGCGCCGGTTCCGGTGTGCCCGGAGCCGGACGGGACGTGGGCAGCAGGACCGCCGGCACCAGGGCACACCGCCATCAGGACCGCCCCGCACAGGACACCGCGCCAGCGCGGAGACGCCGATGCTGAGGGAACGCGCCTGTCTCCTCTCCGATCTCCGAGAAGGGCGCACGCGAACCTGCCGACCTGCTCACCGAGGAGACCGGCGACGCCATTCCCGCCCTGATCGCCGCCGCCACGCTCACGGCCTTCGCGCCGGTGCGGGACGGCCTGGGGGACCGCGCGCGCAGGCGGTGACGGTCCCGGTGTCACAGGCGCCCACTAGGCTCACCGCCATGCCCCCGGCCAGGAAACGCACCCGCGCGTACGACCCCGCCAAGATCCGCGCCGCGGTCACCGCGCAGTTCGGGAACGTACGGCGGGCCGTGGCCACCCTCGGCCCCGAGCAGCTCGCGCTGCCCACGCGGCTGGCGGGCTGGACCGTACGGGACCTGGCCGCGCACGTGACCATGGCGGTGGCGACCGTCAGCCGCAACCTCGACCGGGACGAGCCCCCGAAGGCGGAGCTCACGCTCCTCGAGTGGCCGTTCGCCACCGCCCCCCGGGCCGCCGACATCTCCGACGGCACCCGGGACCTCGCCGCGGCCCACCCCGACCTGAACGCCCTGTTCGCCCGCACCGAGGAGCGCAGCGCCGAGGCCCTCGCCACCGCCCCCGGCGACCGCCTCCTCGCCACCCGCACCGGCGCGATGACCCTCGCCGACTACCTCGTCACCCGGACCGTCGAACTCGTCGTCCACACCGACGACCTGAACGCCGCCGTCCCCGGCCTGGACATCCCGTACGACCGCCAGGCGCTCGCCGCCGCCACCCGGCTCCTCGCCGACGCCCTCGCCGCCAGGGCGCCCGGCGGCGCGACGGAGGTGCGGATCCCGCCGTACGCCGTCGTGCAGTGCGTCGAGGGGCCCCGGCACACCCGGGGCACCCCGCCCAACGTCGTCGAGACCGACCCGCTGACCTGGATCCGGCTGGCGACCGGCCGGGTGACCTGGTCGGACGCCGTCGAAGAGGCGAAGGTCGCGGCAAGCGGCGAGCGGGCCGACCTCACCGCGCTGCTGCCCCTCATGTCCTGAATCCGACCCCAGGGGGAACCGACCGCCCCACCTGTCCCGTCGAACCGGCATGTACAGGCAGAGGCACAGCCCTACGCGCACGTACAAGCAGCGCATGACGCTGACCGCGGCCGTCCTGCTCATCCCGCTCGCCGCGGCCTGCGGCAGCGAGAAGGCGGACGGTGAGCAGCCCGGCAGCGGGGCGGTGAGCGCCGAGCAGCCCGTCACCGGTGTCCGCTGGAACGTCGACAGCGTCACCGTGGACGGCACCACCCACCGCGCCCCGGCCGGCGCGCACGTCGAGATCCGGGACGGCAAGGCGGCGGGCAGTTACGGCTGCAACAACTTCACCGCCAAGGCCGCCGTCGAGGGCGACAGCATCCGGTTCAGCGACGCCAGGTCGACCAGGATGGCCTGCGCGGAGCAGCCCATGGACTTCGAGCGCACGCTGGCCGGGACGCTCGCCGAGGGCGCCCTCGGCACCGAGGTCGACGGCACCACGCTGACGCTCGCCACGGCCGACGGCGATCAGGTCCTGCTGACCAGGAAATGACATGCGGGCGGCTCCCCGGCTCCGGTGAAGCGCGCCCGCCGGCCCCGATGGTGTGCGACACCTCACTCGTGCCTGCGGAGCGGGTGCCGGGGCGGTCGCCCCCAGGGCCCGCCCAAGCATCCAATGGATCACCATATCTGGCCATTGACCTGCGGAAATGAGTCGATCATGGAGGCGGTGGACGATGGGTGATCGAGTTACCGGCGGGTATCCCCAATTCGGACCAGTGGTCGATCTCGCCTACACTCGGTGGCGTGCCACGTGGTGACGGTCGACTCAGTCATGATCTGCTCCCCGGCGAGAAAGGCCCCCAGGACGCTTGCGGCGTCTTCGGAGTCTGGGCTCCCGGTGAAGAGGTCGCCAAGCTCACTTACTTCGGGCTCTACGCCCTCCAGCATCGAGGTCAGGAATCCGCGGGGATCGCGGTCAGCAACGGCTCCCAGATCCTCGTCTTCAAGGACATGGGCCTCGTGTCCCAGGTCTTCGACGAGACCTCGCTCGGTTCGCTCCAGGGTCATATCGCGGTCGGACACGCCCGCTACTCGACCACTGGCGCCTCCGTGTGGGAGAACGCCCAGCCGACGTTCCGTGCCACCGCGCACGGCTCGATCGCGCTCGGCCACAACGGCAACCTCGTCAATACCGCCCAGCTCGCCGAGATGGTCGCCGACCTGCCCAAGCAGGAAGGCCGCACCCCGCGCGTCGCGGCGACCAACGACACCGACCTGCTCACCGCGCTGCTCGCGGCCCAGGTCGACGAGGACGGCAAGCCGCTGACCATCGAGGAAGCGGCCCACCAGGTCCTTCCACAGGTCAAGGGCGCCTTCTCGCTCGTCTTCATGGACGAGCACACCCTCTACGCCGGCCGCGACCCGCAGGGCATCCGCCCGCTGGTCCTCGGCCGCCTGGAGCGCGGCTGGGTGGTCGCCTCCGAGTCCGCTGCCCTCGACATCTGCGGCGCCGCCTACGTCCGTGAGATCGAGCCCGGCGAGTTCATCGCCATCGACGAGAACGGACTGCGGACCTCCCGGTTCGCGGAAGCGAAGCCCAAGGGCTGTGTCTTCGAGTACGTGTACCTGGCCCGCCCGGACACCGACATCGCCGGCCGGAACGTGTACCTCTCCCGCGTGGAGATGGGCCGCAAGCTGGCCAAGGAAGCGCCGGTCGACGCCGACCTGGTGATAGCGACCCCGGAGTCCGGCACCCCGGCCGCCATCGGTTACGCGGAGGCCTCCGGCATCCCCTTCGGCGCGGGCCTCGTGAAGAACGCGTACGTCGGCCGGACGTTCATCCAGCCCTCGCAGACCATCCGTCAGCTCGGTATCCGCCTGAAGCTGAACCCGCTGAAGGAAGTCATCAAGGGCAAGCGACTGGTCGTCGTCGACGACTCGATCGTGCGCGGCAACACCCAGCGGGCCCTGGTCCGCATGCTCCGCGAGGCGGGCGCGGCCGAGGTCCACATCCGGATCTCCTCGCCGCCCGTGAAGTGGCCCTGCTTCTTCGGCATCGACTTCGCCACGCGCGCGGAACTCATCGCCAACGGCATGACCATCGACGAGATCGGCACCTCCCTGGGCGCCGACTCCCTCTCCTACATCTCCATCGACGGCATGATCGAGGCGACCACCATCGCCAAGCCGAACCTCTGCCGCGCCTGCTTCGACGGCGAGTACCCGATGGAGCTCCCGGACCCCGAGCTGCTCGGCAAGCAGCTCCTGGAGACCGAGCTGGCCGCGGGTCCCGCAGCCACGGCCGTGGCTGACGCCATCCGTCGCCCGTAGCGCCGCAGAGCCCCGTTTCACCAACCCGAAAGATCCCAGGCAATGTCTTCTGTGTCTGATCAGTCCCCTCCGGCGACGGGCAGTGCCTCCGGTGCGTCCTACGCGGCTGCCGGAGTCGACATCGAGGCGGGCGACCGCGCCGTAGAGCTGATGAAGGAGTGGGTGAAGAAGACGCAGCGCCCCGAGGTCCTCGGCGGCCTCGGCGGTTTCGCCGGCCTCTTCGACGCCTCCGCCCTCAAGCGCTTCGAGCGCCCGCTGCTCGCCTCCGCCACGGACGGCGTCGGCACCAAGGTCGACATCGCCCGCCAGCTGGGCGTGTACGACACCATCGGCCACGACCTGGTCGCGATGGTCATGGACGACATCGTGGTGTGCGGCGCCGAACCGCTGTTCATGACCGACTACATCTGCGTCGGCAAGGTCCACCCCGAGCGGGTCGCCGCCATCGTCAAGGGCATCGCCGAGGGCTGTGTGCTCGCCGGCTGCGCCCTGGTCGGCGGCGAGACGGCCGAGCACCCGGGTCTGCTGGGCGAGGACGACTTCGACGTGGCCGGCGCCGGTACCGGCGTCGTGGAGGCCGACCGGCTGCTCGGCCCGGATCGTATCCGCACGGGTGACACGGTGATCGCCATGGCGGCCTCCGGTCTTCACTCGAACGGATACTCCCTGGTCCGGCACGTCCTGCTGAAGCAGGCCGGGCTGTCCCTGGAGGCGCGGATCGACGACCTCGGCCGCACCCTCGGCGAGGAGCTCCTGGAGCCCACCAAGATCTACTCGCTGGACTGTCTGGCGCTCACCCGCACGACGGACGTCCACGCCTTCTCGCACATCACCGGCGGCGGCCTCGCGGCCAACCTGGCCCGGGTGATCCCGGACGGGCTGCACGCCGTCGTGGACCGCTCCACCTGGACCCCGGCCCCGATCTTCGACCTGGTCGGCAGGACCGGCTCCGTCGAGCGCCTGGAGCTGGAGAAGACCCTGAACATGGGCGTCGGCATGATGGCGATCGTGCCCGAGGAGTCGACGGACGTGGCCCTGGCGACGCTGGCCGACCGTGGCGTGGAGGCCTGGGTCGCCGGCGAGATCACCGAACGCGGCGAGCACACGACGGGCGCGGAGCTCGTCGGGGACTACGCCGGCTGAGAATCGCGCGGGCCTGCGACCGGGCAGTCCCGTAGCCGTGTAGGCAGCACAAGACCCGGTCGGTGACCGAAGTCACCGACCGGGCGGGTGCTCAGTACAAGGTCAAGCGCCGCGACGGTGTTGCGAGGAATCCTCGCCGTCATCCTCGTCTTCGTCCCCGTACAGCTCGGCGTACCGTGCGTACGGGTCGTCGTCTTGCTCATCGTCATCGTCATCGTCCTCGAATGGCTCACCATTCGGCGGAATATTCGATGGCGATGCGCCCAGCTCTTCGGCCAGGCGTGAGAGATCTGTCCCGCCGCTGTTGTACTTCAGCTGGCGGGCGACCTTCGCTTGCTTGGCCTTGGCCCGGCCGCGCCCCATGGCTCGACCCCCTCAACGACGGGGCTCGACGGCCCCAGGTTGACACGCGTTCATGATCCAGGACGGTCTCTCCGTGGAGAGCCCGTCGTAGGGCTCCCACGGTACCTGAGCCCACGCCCGTACGGTACGTCGCCCGTAGCACGCGCGTGTGCGCAGCACCTTTCGGTCGCCCCGTCCTCGCTGGTCAGTGGCGATTTTAACCACTTATCGGCGGCCGACCCGCCGGGAAGAGTGAGAGTTCTCTCCAACTTTCCTCCCGGCGGTACCGCCGAAACCCGCGGACGGCTCGCCGCGGGGTCCTACGCGAGGGTCACCAGCCGCGCGCCTGGGCGGCTTCGTGCATCCGCTGCTCGGCGATCCGGTCGGCCGCCGCGGCCGGCGGAATCCCGTCCGCCTTCGCACGTGCGAAGATGGCGAGCGTGGTGTCGAAGATCTTCGCGGCCTTCGCCTTGCACCGCTCGAAGTCGAAACCGTGCAGCTCGTCGGCGACCTGGATGACCCCGCCGGCGTTCACCACGTAGTCCGGCGCGTAGAGGATCCCGCGGTCGGCGAGGTCCTTCTCCACACCCGGGTGGGCGAGTTGGTTGTTGGCCGCGCCACAGACGATCTTCGCCGTCAGCACCGGCACGGAGTCGTCGCTCAGCGCACCGCCGAGCGCGCAGGGCGCGTAGATGTCGAGCCCCTCGATCTCGATCAGGCGCTCGGTGTCGGCGACCACAACCACCGAGGGGTGCTTGTCGGCGATCCGCCGCACGGCCTCCTCGCGCACGTCCGTGATCACGACCTGGGCGCCCTCCGCCAGCAGGTGCTCCACCAGATGGTGGCCGACCTTGCCGACGCCCGCGATGCCGACCGTGCGGCCCCGCAACGACGGGTCGCCCCACAGGTGCTGCGCGGAGGCCCGCATGCCCTGGTAGACGCCGAAGGCGGTCAGCACGGACGAGTCGCCGGCCCCGCCGTTCTCCGGCGAGCGTCCGGTCGTCCAGCGGCACTCGCGCGCCACGACGTCCATGTCGGCGACATAGGTGCCGACGTCGCAGGCGGTCACATACCGACCGCCGAGCGAGGCCACGAAACGGCCGTACGCGAGCAGCAGCGCTTCGGTCTTGATCGTGTCGGGATCACCGATGATCACGGCCTTGCCGCCGCCGTGGTCCAGACCGGCCATGGCGTTCTTGTACGACATCCCGCGCGCGAGGTTCAGCGCGTCGGTGACGGCCTCCGCCTCGGTCGCGTACGGGTAGAAGCGGGTACCGCCGAGGGCCGGGCCCAGAGCGGTGGAGTGGAGGGCGATGACGGCCTTGAGGCCGCTGGCGCGGTCCTGGCAGAGCACGACTTGCTCATGACCGCCCTGGTCCGAGTGGAACAGGGTGTGCAGTACATCAGCAGGTGCGCCGGAAACGTCGGTCACTGTGGTGACTCCCGGGTATCGAGCGGCGGTCGGGACGCAGGCACCGTAAGGGTGGCGGGCCTGATGGACTGAGAGTAGAGCCTGCCCGGCCCGCCGATCTCGCAGTGTCGGGGATCACCTTCTCCCGGAGTACCGCCGTGGGACGATTCGCAGGGTTTCCCGATCGGCCGAAGGGGGAGGGAGCAGGCGTGCCCAAGGTGTCCTCGGTGGTCGTTCCGTACGCGGTCTATCTGCGTGTGTACGAGCCGCTGGCCGCCTTCTCCGAGCCCGAGCGCACGCACTGGGCGCGCTACGCCGGCCGCCCCGAGCTCCCCTCCTACCAGGACGAGCTGCGCCGCTCGCTGGCCGACCTGCTGCCCACCCCGCCGGTCGCGGTGCCCGTGCACGAGAGCGGCGACGCGTTCCTGGTCCAGGTGGACGGGGTGCTCTGCGTCTGCCCCTGGCGCACCCGGCTGCGCGGCTGGCTGGCCCTGGCGGAACTGGACGACGAGCTGCCCCGGCCGGTCCTGGATGCGGCGCTGCCCGAGGTCGTGCGCCTGGAGGCCGCCAAGGACCACGAGCGGTGGCTGGAACGCAACCCCGACGCCCGCCCGTGGATCCGTACGGCCGTCTGGCAGGTGCCCCTGAACTGGTTCGTGCTCGTCTCCGACGAGGAGCGGGAGTACGAGAAGGGGACGGCGGAGGTGGCCCCCGTGCTGCGCTACCGCACCCCGATGGTGCAGGCGCGGCGCCGGGTGGCCCGGTCGCTGCGGACGCTGAAGGACACCATGGACGAGGGGCCGCTCATCGACGGCCTGGTGGACGTGGGGCGCTGGCTCGAGGAGTTCCACCCGCGTTCGCTGGTGGAACTGGATTACGGCGGTCTGGTGCATGTGCTGCCGGCGGGTGATCTGGAGGACGATCACTCGGCGAAGGACGTGGCCGAGGGCATCGAGGCGCTGCGGATCGGTGACGGCGCGGCGGCGGGCGAGGCGTACGGGCGGCTCGTGGAGCGGTGGCGGTCGGTACGGGAGCGGCGCTCGGCGAACTGACGGCCGCCGTGGGTTCACGGCCGCCGAGTCGACGCGCTTGCTGTGAACTGACGATGTGACAGGCGCGACAGCGCTTTCATTAGTGACGTACGTCACGGCCGTGAAGCAGTGGAACAGCGTACGGTCAACCGCACTTCACGGAACTGACGGGACGTAGGTCCCGATCCGGGCTTATGTCGCAAGGGTGATGGAACGCACGTACACGACCCTTGCGCCGCTTGCCCCTCCTCGTGCCAAAATAGGACAAGGAGTCCGGGGAGGGCTCCGTCCGCCTGCTTATGTTCCACTGTGGGGGGAAATCTCAGCATTGCAGCGCTTTGGGGGGTCTGATGCCTCCTGATCGTCCTGTGACTGATCGTCACAGTGGCGTGACTGTCCGCTATGGCATGGTCCATCGGCTTCCGTCGCCGATGAACACCTGGGGGGCAATTCCATCGGTTTGGCCGACGCGGCTGGACGGATGGTGTAGTTGTAGTGCCGAGGACAAGCCGTTCGTCCTATAACCGACTCGACTCGCGTCCGCCATTTCGGGCAACGCGGGTCAAGGTGCAGAATTTAGAGGAAAGAACCGAGAAGGTTCGGTTCTCCCGAGGAGGCCGCTCATGACCGCTCGCACCCCTGATGCTGAGCCGCTGCTGACCCCGGCTGAGGTCGCCACCATGTTCCGTGTCGACCCCAAGACGGTCACGCGGTGGGCGAAGGCCGGCAAGCTCACATCGATTCGTACGCTCGGCGGACACCGCCGTTATCGCGAGGCCGAGGTCCGCGCACTGCTTGCGGGTATCCCGCAGCAGCGCAGCGAGGCCTGAACAAGTGAATAACCGGGCAACACGTCAGGTCCCCCAACCTGTTCGGACGCCCGAAACCTAGCTACAAGCGACGTGGGTCCTGCCCCAACAGGCCCCTCGCCCATCGGGAACGTCGTCGATCGCGCTGGACTCCGCCGGGTCCAGCGCGATCTTTTTTGTGCGCTTGGGACAGCTTGAGGGTGCTCGGCGGGTCGTATCAGGTGGCTCTGTGAGCGGCCTTGTCGGAGTCTGGGGAGGCTCTGGGAGGGTTCCTGGGGGCATCCTCCGGAGTGGTGCAATTGCACATATAAAATTGACCAGTTGTAGGAGCCTGGTAAGAACCCGGGTTTTCAAAACTCATGCCGTGACACCCGTCACATGCCAGGAGCGTTGTTGCCTCTGGCTCATGTGCGCTAGGGGAGGCTCGCGTTCCAGCGCCCCACGCGGGTACGGGCGTTGGGGGACGCGAGTGCGGGTGCCGGTGCGGCCGGAGGTCGTGAGGGCGTGGGTCACGCCGTCGAGGGGCTCTCGCCCTCCAGGGCCCCCTCAGGGGCCTCTGCGCCCCTTGGTGCGCCGTCCATCGCCAGTCGCAGTAAGCGGTGGCAGATCGGGCAGTGGCGGGTCAGATGCCGGTAGGGGGTCGCGGCCGACAGGTGCGCGCGAAGCAGTGCCCGCGTCTCGTGCCTGACCGATGCCACCATGCCCCACCTCCGTCGGGGCCACGCGGGAACGGGCCCTGGCTTCTGGGGTACCGGTGGAGAGTGACGACGTCAAGAGGCCGGCGGACAACGCGCGGCGGACGAAGCAGAGAGCCCGGATCCGAAGATCCGGGCTCTCTGTTACTGCGGTCCCGACGGGATTTGCTGTACCCGATTGCGGCTGCGCCGCGGGCGCGACCTCCACCTTGGCAGGATGGTCGGCGGGTTGGTGCAGGTCATGGCACGAGCGAGGCCCGCGTCCCTTGATGGGAAGCGGGCCTCGCTCGTTCACTGCGGTCCTGACGGGATTTGAACCCGCGGCCTCCACCTTGACAGGGTGGCGAGCACTCCAAACTGCTCCACAGGACCAGGTTTTGCGGCACTTGATGTTGCGTTGCGCTGCGAGAAGGACTGTACAGGAGGGTGAGCCCGCCGGTCGAACTCACCCTCCGTGCGGGAGCCGTTACGGCGCCATCGCGTCGATCGCCTTCACGATCCGCTTGTCGGAGACGGGGTACGCCGTGCCCAGCGCGTGGGCGAAATAGCTGACCCGGAGCTCCTCGATCATCCAGCGGATGTCCAGGACCTGCTGGGGAACCGGCCGGCCCTGCGGCAGTTGCTCCAGCAGCCACGCGTACTCGTCCTGCATCTCGTGGACCTTCTCCATGCGGCTGGTGTCCCGCTGGACGCCGGTCGGCATCTGCTGGAGGCGCCGGTCCGCGGCCACCAGGTAGCGCATGAGGTCGGGCAGGCGGCGCAGTCCCGCCCAGGTCACGAAGCCGGGCTTCACGAGGGCGTCCAGCTGTTTCCGTACGTCCGCCAGGTTCGCGAGCAGCACGGGGCTGCGTACGCCCTTCAGGCGGCGTTCACAGGCCTGCCAGGCGGCCAGGACCTGCTGCACCGCCCCGACCGTCCGCACCGTCGTGTCGACGATCTCCGCGCGCACCTTGTCGTAGAGCTTCCGGTACGACTCCTCGTCCCAGGCCGGGCCGCCGAAGTCGGCGATCAGCCGGTCCGCCGCCGCCATCGCGCAGTCGTCGAACAGAGCCTGGATCGAACCGTGCGGATTCGCGGACAGCGCGAGCTTCTGGGCGTTCGTCAGCTTCTCGGATGCGAACTTTGCCGGGTTGACCGGGATGGTGCGCAGGATCAGCCGACGCGTGCCCTTCCACATCGCCTCCGCCTGCTCCGCCTCCGTGTCGAAGAGGCGTACGGACACGGTGTCCCCGTCGTCGACGAGCGCCGGGTACGCCTTCACCGGCTGGCCCGCGCGGCGGGTCTCGAAGACGCGGGCGAGCGAGCCGATCGTCCAGTCCGTCAGGCCCGAGCGCTCCAGGGACTCGCCGCCCTGCCGTTCGGCGGTGGCCGCGGCCGCCTGCGAGATGGCCTGCCTCGCCTTCGGTTTCAGCCGGAGCCTCAGGGTCTCGAGGTCCTTGTCCTCGGCCAGCTTGCGGCGCCGCTCGTCGACGATCCGGAAGGTGATCCTCAGATGGTCGGGGAGCCGCGACCAGTCGAAGTCGTCGGCCTCGAACGGAACGCCGACCATGCGCTTCAGCTCACGCGCCATGGTCGTCGTGAGCGGCTCCTGGAGGGGCACCGCCCGGTCCAGGAAACGCTTCGCGAAGTTCGGTGCCGGAACGTAGTGGCGGCGGATCGGCTTGGGGAGGGAACGGATCAGCTCCGTGACGACCTCCTCCCGCAGACCCGGGATCTGCCAGTCGAAGCCCTCGTCCGTGACCTGGTTGAGGACATGGAGCGGGATGTGGACGGTCACGCCGTCCGCGTCCGCGCCCGGCTCGAACTGGTACGTGACCCGGAACGTCAGCTGACCCTGCCGCCAGGAGTCCGGATAGTCGGCCTTGGTGACCGCCTCCGCCGACTCCCGGATGAGCATCTCCCGCTCGAAGTCCAGGTGATCGGGCTGCTCGTGCCGCTTGTGCTTCCACCACGAGTCGAAGTGCGCGCCGGACACGACGTGTTCGGGCACCCGCTCGTCGTAGAAGTCGAACAGCGTCTCGTCGTCCACCACGATGTCCCGGCGCCGGGCACGGTGCTCCAGCTCCTCGACCTCGCTGAGGAGCCGGCGGTTGTCGGCGAAGAACTTGTGGTGCGTGCGCCAGTCGCCCTCGACCAGCGCGTTGCGGATGAACAGGTCGCGGGAGGTCTCCGGGTCGATCCGGCCGTAGTTGACCTTCCGCTGGGCGATGATCGGGACGCCGTACAGCGTGACCTTCTCGTCCGCCATCACGGCCGCCTGGTCCTTCTCCCAACGCGGCTCGCTGTACGTCCGCTTCAGCAGGTGCCCGGCGAGCGGCTCGACCCACTCCGGCTCGATCCGCGCGTTGACGCGGGCCCAGAGCCGGCTCGTCTCCACCAGCTCGGCGGACATCATGAAGCGCGGCTGCTTCTTGAAGAGGGCCGAGCCCGGGAAGATCGCGAACTTGGCGCTCCGCGCCCCCAGGTACTCGTTCTTGTTGCCGTCCTTCACGTCCTTCATGCCGATGTGCGAGAGCAGCCCGGCGAGGAGCGAGACATGGACACTCTGCTCGGGCGCGTCCTCCTCGTTCAGATGGATGCCCATCTGCTTGGCGACCGTGCGGAGCTGCGTGTAGATGTCCTGCCACTCACGGATGCGCAGGAAGTTCAGGTACTCCTGCTTGCACATACGCCGGAAGGAGGAGGAACCCCGCTCCTTCTGCTGCTCGCGGACGTACCGCCACAGGTTGAGATAGGCGAGGAAGTCGCTGGTCTCGTCCTTGAAGCGGGCGTGCTGCTGGTCGGCCTGGGTCTGCTTGTCGGCCGGGCGCTCACGCGGGTCCTGGATGGACAGCGCGGCGGCTATCACCATGACCTCGCGCACACAGCCGTTCTTGTCGGCCTCCAGGACCATGCGGGCGAGGCGCGGGTCGACGGGCAGCTGGGCCAGCTTGCGGCCGGTCTGGGTGAGCCGCCGGCGGGGGTCCTTCTCGGCCGGGTCCAGTGCGTTCAGCTCCTGGAGCAGCTGCACGCCGTCGCGGATGTTGCGGTGGTCCGGCGGGTCGATGAAGGGGAACTTCTCGATGTCGCCGAGGCCCGCCGCGGTCATCTGGAGGATGACGCTGGCCAGGTTCGTACGGAGGATCTCCGCGTCCGTGAACTCCGGGCGGGCGAGGAAGTCGTCCTCGTCGTACAGCCGGATGCAGATGCCGTCGCTGGTCCGGCCGCAGCGGCCCTTGCGCTGGTTGGCGCTGGCCTGCGAGATCGGCTCGATGGGCAGGCGCTGGACCTTGGTGCGGTGGCTGTAGCGGCTGATGCGGGCGAAGCCGGGGTCGATGACGTACTTGATGCCCGGGACGGTCAGGGACGTCTCGGCCACGTTCGTCGCCAGAACGATCCTGCGGCCCGTGTGCTGCTGGAAGACCCGGTGCTGCTCGGCGTGCGAGAGCCGGGCGTAGAGCGGCAGGACCTCCGTGAAGCGGAACTTCTTCTTCTCCAGCGCGTCGGCCGTGTCCCGGATCTCCCGTTCACCGGAGAGGAAGACGAGGATGTCGCCCTTCCCCTCGCCCATGAGCTCTTCCACGGCGTCGGTGATCGCGGTGATCTGGTCGCGGTCGGCGTCCTCGGAGTCCTCTTCGAGGAGCGGCCGGTAACGGACCTCCACCGGGTACGTCCGCCCGCTGACCTCGACGATCGGGGCTTCGCCGAAGTGCCGGGAGAAACGCTCCGGGTCGATGGTCGCCGAGGTGATGACGACCTTGAGATCAGGGCGGCGGGGGAGCAGCTGGGCGAGATAGCCCATCAGGAAGTCGATGTTGAGGGACCGCTCGTGGGCCTCGTCGATGATGATCGTGTCGTACGCGCGCAGCTCACGGTCGGTCTGGATCTCCGCGAGGAGGATGCCGTCCGTCATCAGCTTCACGAAGGTGGCGTCCGGGTTCACCTGGTCGGTGAACCGCACCTTCCAGCCGACGGCCTCGCCCAGGGGCGTGCTGAGTTCCTCCGCGACCCGCTCGGCGACGGTGCGGGCGGCGATCCGACGAGGCTGTGTGTGCCCGATCATGCCGCGGACGCCGCGCCCCAGCTCGAGACAGATCTTGGGGATCTGGGTGGTCTTTCCGGACCCGGTCTCACCGGCGACGATGACGACCTGGTGATCACGGATGGCGGCCGCGATCTCGTCCTTCTTCTGGCTGACCGGAAGCTGCTCGGGGTACGAGACGGCGGGCACCCGGCCGCGCCGCAGGACCATCCGCTCCTCGACCTGTGCGACCTCCGCCTCGATCTCGGCGAGGACGGCGGCACGGGCCTCCGGCTTGCGGATCTTGCGCGCGCCTTCGAGCCTGCGCCCGAGCCGGTGCGCGTCGCGCAGTGACAGCTCGGTCAGGCGGGGGGCGAGGTCGCCGAGGGCGGGAGTGCCCGGAGCAGAGGCGCCGGGAGTGGGGTGCGTAGACATACGCGATCCAGGATCTCATCTTGGCGAAAGAAGGGGCGAGTGCTTTTGGGGCCGCCTCGTCCAACGCGCAGCGACGAAAACCCCCTCCGGTCGCCCGGAGGGGGTTTTCGTTCTTGTGGCTGGGGCCGGGGTCGAACCGGCGACCTATCGCTTTTCAGGCGATCGCTCGTACCAACTGAGCTACCCAGCCACGAGGTTTCACGTGAAACCTCAGCGGTCCTGACGGGATTTGAACCCGCGGCCTCCACCTTGACAGGGTGGCGAGCACTCCAAACTGCTCCACAGGACCAAGCTGTTGTGTACGACAGTGTCGCACACGGTGTTGCGTGCCCCCAACGGGATTCGAACCCGTGCTACCGCCTTGAAAGGGCGGCGTCCTAGGCCGCTAGACGATGAGGGCTATCGGCCCGCCTGGGCGCTTCTCAGCGCGTCGGGGACGTCATGAGCATATGGGATGGCGGGGGGTATCGCCAAAACGGTTTACGGGGCCGTCCTGGAGGGGCTGACGGACGGACCGACGGACGGGCTGAGCGGCGGGCTGGGGGAGGGAGTCGGGGAGGGGCTCGGGGACGGTACGGCTCCGGGCAGGTTCTCCTTCGGGAGATGGCGGCTGACCTCGGCCGTCGTCAGACCCAGGCCGCCGAGTTTGATCTCGTCCCAGGCCTGGAGGCGGCGGGTGTCGCGGTCGAAGTAGAGGATCGACGCCTCGATGGGGTCCGGGTACTTGCCCTCGACGGCACGCAGGCCGCTACCGCCGGTCGAGCCCTCGACGCGCAGCCGCGTGCCCTTCTTCATGACCTCCATGTCCTCGTGGTGGAGATGGCCGGCCAGGACCAGGGGCACCTCGCCGTCCGTGCCCCGGGCGGCGGAGGGCTCGTGGGCGATGGCCACGTCCGCCGGGGTGCCGGCGTCCCGCTGGGCGCGCAGGGCCTGGGCCAGCCGGGCGCCCGCCTCCTCCTGGGACTCCTCGGCGCCCGGCGCGGAGGAGCGGTCGGGGGTGAACTGGGGGTCGCCGATGCCCGCGAAGCGCAGCCCGGCGAGGCTGACCGTGCGGCCGTCGTCGAGGACGTGCACGTTCTTCATGCCCTCCAGGTAGCGCTGGGTGACGAGCGAGTCGTGGTTGCCCCTGACCCAGACGTACGGCGCGCCCAGCGTGGCGATGGGGTCCAGGAAGCCGTTCTCCGCCGCCGAGCCGTGGTCCATCGTGTCGCCGGAGTCGACGATCACATTGACCTTGTACTGCTCCACGAGCGACGCGATGATCTTCCAGCTCGCGGGGTTCAGATGGATGTCGGACACGTGCAGGACGCGGACCGTGGTCGGGTCCGGCTGGAAGGCGGGGAGCGTGGAGGTGACGTCGTAGAGCTTGGTCACGTTGGTGACCAGGCGGGCGAGCTCCTGCTGGTAGACGTCGAACTCGGTGACGATGCTGCGTGCGTTGCCGACGAGCGAGGGCGCGGAGGACAGCAGGCCCGAGAACCGCGGCTCCAGCACCGACTTGGGGTTCCAGGTGGCGTACGCGGTCGCGCCCGAGGCGGCCAGCAGGGTGAGGGCGAGACCGCCGGCGGCGAGGGCGCGGCGGGGACGGCGGTAGACGGCGAGGCCGAGCGCGGTGGCGCCGGAGACCACGGCGACGCAGGAGCGGAGCGCGAGGTCGAGGGTGCCGTGCTCGATGTCACGGGCGACCTCGTCCTGGAGGCCGGAGAGGCGTTCGGGGTGGTCGACGAGGGCCTGGGAGCGCTCGGGGTCGAGCTGGTCGACGTTCACGTCGAGGCGGACCGGGGCGATGTGGCTGTCCAGGCTGAGCGCGCCGAGCGGGGAGATGTTGATCTTCGTGCCGCCGGTGACGGACGGGCGCAGGGTCATCGTCGTGTTCATGGGGCCGACGGACACGCGGACGTCCCCGACGATCAGCAGGCCGAGCCAGGCGCCGATGAGGACGACGGCGGTCAGGCCGAGGGCGCGGATCCAGGGGTTGGGCCGGGCGGCGAGTTCGGGGACCGGGTTCCCGCGCCGGACGGGCTTGGGACGCTTCAGGACTGCGGTGGGGAGACGGGCGCGGACCATTGATGCCCTATGCCCCGGTCCGGGTGTTGGTATGCGGACGGTTCGTGACCTCCCCCCGACCGCCTCGTACCGGACAATGGGCCTGTGCTGGAGATGACGCGCGAGGAGTTCGAGGAACTGGTCGCCGAGGCGCTGGACCGGATTCCGCCGGAGTTGACGCGACTGATGGACAACGTCGCGGTGTTCGTCGAGGACGAACCGGCGGCGGACGATCCCGAGCTGCTCGGGCTGTACGAGGGGACTCCGCTGACGGACCGCGGGGAGTGGTACGCCGGCGTCCTGCCGGACCGGATCACGATCTACCGGGGGCCGACGCTGCGGATGTGCAAGACGCGGGAGGAGGTCGTCGCCGAGACGGAGGTCACGGTGGTGCACGAGATCGCCCACCACTTCGGCATCGACGACGCGCGGCTGCACGCCCTCGGCTACGGCTGAGCCGTCCGGCAGAGGGGCGCGCGTCGGCGCGTGTCTTCTTGCGGGCGCCGGGAGTTGGGCACGTCGACTCCTTACGCCTGCCCCGGAGGTGGCCCCGTGCGCCCCTTGTACGTACCCGTTCGTCTGGCCGCGACGGTCATGGCCGTCGCCGCGGCCGCCGGCTGCATGAGCGTGGGGCACGAGGAGGGCGGCCGGGCCGAGCCGTCGCACTCGGCGGGGCAGCGGGGCGGTGAGGCCCCCGGCGGGGTCTCGGCGGGCTCGGGGGGCGGCTTCGGGATGGGTGCGGCGGGCGGCGACGGCAAGCACGGGCACGGGAAGGGCGACAAGGGCAGGGCGAGCGCCTCGGCGTCGGCCTCGGCCCCGCCGTCCGCGGGCCGGAGCGCGCCGGCCTCGGCGGGGGCGGCGCGGCCGGGCAGGAGCGAGCAGCCGGGGGCGCCGACGCCCACCGGGGCGCAGCCGCCCGCGCCCACGCGCTCGCCGGACCCGGAGCCGCCCGCGCCCACGCCGGAGCCGCCGTCGCCCACGCCGGAGCCGACGGTCGCCGAGCCGTCGTCCTCGGCGCACGAGGACGACGGAGGGCCGGCGGCGCAGCTGGCGGACCGGGAACCGGCGCCGGAGGCGGGCTCGCCCGCCTAGAGCAGGCAGGCTCTTCGGTTCAGGCCCTGGATGGCTGCTGAGCTGCGGTGATGAGGCTCAGTTTGCCTTCGGTGGCCAGGGTGCTTATAGTGGTAGATCGTTTGATCCCATTTGCCCGGCGCCACCGCAGAGCGCGCCGTGTGGCGCGTACTCTCCCTTGCCGTGGCTGACCGCATAGAGGCGGTCGTAGTGCAATGCGAACACGGAGTTGACGGGCGCGTGCCGACTTGAGACTCCGGAAGGTTTCGCATTCGCATGTCCATTTCCAGTACTGATCACTCCGTCGTGCCCGAGAACAACGACGAGCCGATCACCCTCGAGGCGATCGAGGTCACCGAGACCGCCGAGACCGCCGAGGCTGTCGCCGAGGCCATCGCCGAGGCCGTCGAGGCCGTCGTCGAGACGCCCGAGACCCCCGAAGTCACCTTCGCCACCCTCGGGCTCCCCGAGGGCGTCGTGCGCAAGCTCGCGCAGAACGGCGTGACCAGCCCCTTCCCGATCCAGGCCGCGACCATCCCGGACGCCCTGGCCGGCAAGGACATCCTCGGCCGTGGCCGCACCGGCTCCGGCAAGACCCTCTCGTTCGGTCTGCCGCTGCTGGCGTCGCTGTCCGGCGGCCACACCGACAAGAAGAAGCCCCGCGGCATCATCCTCACGCCGACGCGTGAGCTCGCGATGCAGGTCGCGGACGCGCTTCAGCCGTACGGCGACGTACTCGGCCTGAAGATGAAGGTCGTCTGCGGCGGTACGTCCATGAGCAACCAGATGTACGCCCTGGAGCGCGGCGTCGACGTCCTCGTCGCCACCCCGGGCCGTCTGCGTGACCTCATCAACCGCGGCGCCTGCTCGCTCGAGAACGTCCAGGTCGCCGTCCTCGACGAGGCCGACCAGATGTCCGACCTGGGCTTCCTGCCCGAGGTCACCGAGCTGCTCGACCAGATCCCCGGCGGCGGCCAGCGCATGCTGTTCTCGGCCACGATGGAGAACGAGATCTCCACGCTGGTCAAGCGCTACCTGACCAACCCGGTCACGCACGAGGTCGACAGCGCCCAGGGCAACGTCACGACCATGTCGCACCACATCCTGATCGTGAAGCCCAAGGACAAGGCGCCGGTCACCGCCGCGATCGCCTCCCGCAAGGGCCGCACCATCATCTTCGTCCGCACCCAGCTCGGCGCCGACCGTATCGCCGAGCAGCTGCGCGACTCCGGTGTGAAGGCGGACGCGCTGCACGGCGGCATGACCCAGGGCGCGCGGACCCGCACGCTGGCCGACTTCAAGGACGGTTACGTCAACGCGCTCGTCGCGACCGACGTCGCCGCCCGCGGTATCCACGTCGACGGCATCGACCTGGTGCTCAACGTGGACCCTGCCGGCGACCACAAGGACTACCTGCACCGCGCGGGCCGCACCGCGCGGGCCGGCCGCACCGGCACGGTCGTCTCCCTCTCGCTGCCGCACCAGCGCCGTCAGATCTTCCGTCTGATGGAGGACGCGGGCGTCGACGCCGGGCGTCACATCATCCAGGGCGGCGCCGCCTTCGAGCCGGAGGTCGCCGAGATCACCGGCGCCCGCTCGATGACGGAGGTCCAGGCCGAGTCCGCGGGCAACGCGGCGCAGCAGGCCGAGCGTGAGGTCTCCCAGCTCAGCAAGGAGCTGGAGCGCGCGCAGCGACGGGCGACCGAGCTGCGTGAGGAGGCCGACCGTCTGGTGGCCCGCGTGGCGCGCGAGCGTGGCGAGGACCCGGAAGCGGCTGTCGTCGCGGCCGCCGAGGCGGCCGTGGAGCAGAACGCCGTGGCGGAGGCGCCGGCCGAGGCCGCGGTCTCCGAGCAGGCCGCCGAGCGTCCCGCGTACGAGCAGCCGCGTCAGCGCCGTGACGAGCGGGGCAACTACGAGCGGCGTGACGACCGTCGCGACGACCGTGGTGGCCGTTCCTTCGAGCGTCGTGACGACCGCGGTGGCTTCAACCGTGACCGTCGTGACGGCGACCGTGGCGGGTTCCGCCGTGACGACCGCCGTGACGACCGTGGTGGCCGTTCCTTCGAGCGTCGTGACGACCGCGGTGGCTTCAACCGCGACCGCCGTGACGACCGTGGTGGCGCCGGCCGTGACGACCGTGGCGGCCGCTCCTTCGAGCGTCGTGACGAGCGTCCCGCGGGCGGTTTCAACCGTGACCGTCGTGACGACCGCCGCGACGACCGTCGTGACGAGCGCCCCTCCGGTGGCTTCCGTCGTGACGAGCGTCCCGCGGGCGGTTTCAACCGTGACCGTCGTGACGAGCGCCCCTCCGGTGGCTTCCGCCGCGACGACCGTCAGTCGGGCGGCTTCAACCGCGACCGTCGCGACGACCGTCCGTCCACCCACCGTGGCAGCGACCGTCCGTTCAACCGTGACCGTCGCGACGACCGCCCGGGCTTCCGCTCCGGTGGCCACGACCGTCCGGGCTTCCGCCGTGACGACCACCGCGGAACCGGCTCCGGCTCCGGCTCCGGCACGACCGGCCGCCGCGACGACAAGCCGCGCTGGAAGCGCAACGGCTGACGCCGGCTCATATGAGTGAACGCCGTGGCCCCCACCGAACATCGGTGGGGGCCACGGCGTTCTCGTGTCTCCTGGTAACCCCTTTCTGCGGGGCTGTGAAGTGACTGTAGGATCAGCCGACTTGTGAGACGGATGTGAAGGCCGGGGGGCCGGGGACCGTGGATGCCGAGACGCGTCCGGTCCCGTCCGTCTCCGTTCCCGGGGAGGGACCCTCTTGGCCCGTCATGGCTCCGCACGTCTGCGTCTTGTCGCCGCCTCCGCCGTCCTGGCGGCCGGACTGACCCCGCTGCTGCCGTCCACGGCGGTCGCGGACACGCCGCAGGAGACGGTGGTGCCGGCGTCGTTGCGGGACACCTACACGGCGGCGACGCTCCAGTCGTCGTCGACCCACGGCAGCCACGACTCGGCCGGGGCACAGGGGGTCTTCCACAGCCTGGAGGGCACCAGCGGCCTGCTGTGGACGCGTTACGCGGACGGCGAGTCGGTGCGCGTGCCGACGGCGCCCGCGGGGACGGTGGGGACGCCGACCGGCACCGATGTCCTGGCGTACCACCACAGCGATGGCCGGGTCGACTTCTGGGACGCGTCCGACGGCTCCACCCAGAGCCTCCAGGTCCCGGACGGGTTGGGCTACCTCACGTCCTACGACAACCTGACGGTGGCCTTCAAGAACGTGCGGAACGAGGACGGCACGATCGTCCGGGTCATCCACCTGCTGACGCCGGGGCCCGACGGGACCACCGTGGACCGAACGATCACGGGAGGACCGGCCGGTCTCGTCCTCGGGCTGGGTGCGGCGGCGGACGCGCAGACGCTGTACCTGCGTGGCTCCGTGGACGGTCAGGTGGGCCTGGTCGCCGTGGACCGTGCGTCCAGCGAGGTGCGCGGCTGGAGCGGGCCGATTCCCACCGGGTACACCCACACGAACCTGGGCGGTGGACATGTCGTCGTCTTCGCCCAGGACAAGGCGTCGGTCCTGGTGTTCCCGCGTGACCTGTCGGAGGCTCCCGTCGAGGTGGCGCTCAAGGGCGTCAGCGACGGGGTGAGCGCGACCCGGGACCTGGCCCTCGTCGGCGACTGGCTGGTCAACGGGACTTCCTCGACGACCGCGCAGCCCCTCACCGGCGGCGAACCGGTGACCCTGCTCCGGTCGTCGGCGTACGGGACCGCGGCAGGGCCCGACGGCACCGCTGTGAAGATCGGCCGCACGGGCGCCGACGACTGGGGCGTCCAGCGCATCACCCCGGGCGCGGACGGCGGCCCGCCCGTCGTCACGCCGGTCAAGGCCCTGCCCAAACCGCCGTTGTCGATCCAGGGGCTGTCCCTGGACCAGGGGCGGCTCGTCGTTCTGGACCACTACGGCACCGGTGTGCGCTCCGCCCGGGTACGGACCGTCGCCCCGTCCGGTACCCCCTCGTTCGGCGAGCGCAGCAGGCTCACCACCTTCGTCCCCATGGCCGACTGCGCCACCGACGCCGCCTGCGCCCCGGTCCGGGGCCTGGCCGACGGCCGTATCGCCTGGCTCGCACGCGACGGGGCCACCAACATGATCGAGGTCGACGGGCCGGACGCGGACGATGTCTGGGGCCGTCCCGGGCTGCCCAATGACGGGCGGATCACCGACGTCTCGGGCCGCTACCTGCTCTACACGGGACCCGGTGGGCAGTACGTGTACCGGATCGGCAGCATCGACGCCGATCCGGTCGTCACCCGCACCCCCGGACCCGCCGCCCTCTCCGGCAACATCCTGTGGACGACCGGCACGACCCCGGGCAGTGTCACCGCCTACGACCTGACAGCCAGGAAGACGACCGAGAGCCTCGTCACCGACGCGGGCTGCACGCCCACCGAACTCCAGGCGCTGGGCCGGTGGCTGTACTGGACGTGCGAGGGCCGGGCGGGCGTCTACGACCGTACGGCGCACAAGTCCGTGCCGGTGCCGGCCGACGAGGCCGAGCTCGGCGACGGGTACGTCGTCACGCACGACAAGCAGGCCGGGAAGCTGGTCCTCACCACGGTGGCCGACGGCACACCCGCGAGCCGGGTCATCGGTGATCTGCCCGACACGGGCGTCTCGCAGCGGGACGTGCGCTGGACGGTCGACGAGTCCGGTGGGAACGCCGCCTACGTCGACGCCCAGGAGCGGGTGCACCTGGTCCCCTCGGGCGTGCCGCAGCAGCCGTTGCGGCAGCTGGAGCCCGCCCAGAGCGTGACCCAGACCTCTCCCGGCAGCAGCACCCTCACGACAATGCTGCTGTCGAAACCGGCCGCGGGCTGGGTCCTGGACGTGCGCAGCAAGGCGACGGGCAAGCACGTCGGCGGCACGGACGGCGGGGCGGTGCGCGGTGCGTTGAACGTCAACTGGAACGCCACCGACCCGTCCGGGGTGAAGCCTCTTCCCAACGGCTACTACGACTGGACCGTGACCGTCAGCCCCGCCGACGGCGTCGGCGCCCCTCTCCAGGTGCGGGGCACGCTCCGGAAGGTGAACGGCAGCGCCGTGTTCCACGACTACGTGGGACCGGGGGCGAGGCCGGACGGCGCGGGCGACCTGCTGACCATGCCCTCCTCGGGCACGCTGACCTATCAGCAGGGGACGGGCCAGGGCACGTTCTCCGGCCAGGTCAGCGGCAGCGGATGGCCCACCGGTATCAAGGCGGTGCCCATCGGCGACCTGAGCGGGGACAGTTGCAACGACGTCCTCGTGCGGCTCAGCAGCGGGGCGCTGCGGCTGTACCGGACGGGCTGCGGTGCCGCGGTACGGCCGACATCGCCGTACACCACGCTGGGCACCGGCGGCTGGACCCAGTTCGACATCCTGACCTCGCCGGGTGACGTCACGAAGGACGGCCGCCCCGACCTGATCGCCCGCAACCCGTCGACCGGCAGGGTCTACCTCTACAAGGGGACGGCCGCCGGGAAGCTGGCGGCGGCCGTGAAGCTCTACGACAACTGGAAGACGTACAAGAAGATCATCGGCGTCGGTGACCTCAACGGCGACGGCATCGGTGATCTGATCGCCCAGGACACGTCGAACAACCTGTACCGCTACCTCGGGACCGGCAAGGGGACCTTCACGGCGAGGGTGAAGCTGTTCGCGAACTGGGGTGCGTCGTACAACGCGGTCGCCGGGGCGGGGGACATCACGGGGGACGGGAAGGCGGACCTCGTGGTGCGGGACACCCCGGGCGGGCTGTACCGGCTGCCCGGCACCGGGACGGGCACGTTCGGGGCCCGGGTCAAGATCGGCTCCGGCTGGCAGAACCACAAGGGCATTTTCTAGCCAAGTTGTGACGTGTGTCACGCCCTCGGCAGGGGAATTGCTGGGGGCATGACAGATGACGGCACAGCGGGCCGGCCGGCTCCCGGGAAACTCTCGGACGAAGAGCTGCTGGCCCAGCTCGGTTACACCCAGGTCCTCGCCCGCCGCATGTCGGCGTTCTCCAACTACGCGGTCTCCTTCACGATCATCTCGGTCCTGTCGGGCTGCCTGACGCTGTATCTGTTCGGCATGAACACGGGCGGCCCGGCGGTGATCACCTGGGGCTGGGTCGCCGTGGGGCTGATGACCCTGTTCGTCGGCCTGTCCATGGCCGAGATCTGTTCGGCGTACCCGACGTCCGCGGGCCTGTACTTCTGGGCGCACCGGCTGGCGCCCCCGCGGTCGGCGGCGGCCTGGGCCTGGTTCACGGGCTGGTTCAACGTGCTGGGCCAGGTGGCGGTGACGGCGGGCATCGACTTCGGGGCCGCGTCCTTCCTCGGCGCCTATCTGAACCTCCAGTTCGACTTCGAGGTGACACCCGGCCGCACGGTCCTGCTCTTCGCCGGGATCCTGGTGCTGCACGGACTGCTGAACACCTTCGGGGTACGGATAGTCGCCCTCCTCAACAGCGTCAGCGTGTGGTGGCACGTGCTGGGCGTGGGCGTCATCGTCGGGGCGCTGGCCTTCGTCCCCGACAAGCACCAGTCGACGTCCTTCGTGTTCGGCGAGTTCGTCAACAACACCGGCTGGGGCGGCGGGGTGTACGTCGTCCTGCTCGGCCTGCTGATGGCCCAGTACACCTTCACCGGCTACGACGCCTCCGCCCACATGACCGAGGAGACGCACGACGCGTCGACGGCCGGTCCCAAGGGGATCGTGCAGTCCATCTGGACCTCGTGGATCGCGGGCTTCGTGCTGCTGCTCGGCTTCACGTACGCCATCCAGTCCTACGACGCCGCGCTCGCCTCCCCGACCGGCGCGCCGCCCGCCCAGATCCTGCTCGACGCGCTCGGCTCGACCGCCGGCAAGCTGCTGCTGCTCGTGGTGATCGGCGCCCAGCTGTTCTGCGGGATGGCGTCGGTGACCGCCAACAGCCGCATGATCTACGCCTTCTCGAGGGACGGCGCGCTGCCGTACTCGCACATCTGGCACACGGTCAGCCCGCGCACCCGTACGCCCGTCGCGGCGGTCTGGCTGGCGGCCGGCGGCGCGCTGGTGCTGGGCCTGCCGTACCTGATCAACGTGACCGCGTACGCGGCCGTCACCTCGATCGCCGTCATCGGCCTCTACATCGCGTACGTCATCCCGACCCTGCTGCGCATCCGCAAGGGCGAGGCCTTCGCGCGGGGACCGTGGCACCTGGGCCGCTGGTCGAAGGCGATCGGCGTGGTGTCGGTGGCGTGGGTGGCCGTCATCACCGTCCTGTTCATGCTGCCCCAGGTCTCCCCGGTCACCTGGGAGACCTTCAACTACGCCCCGGTCGCCGTCCTCGTCGTGCTGGGCTTCGCGGGGGTGTGGTGGCAGGTCTCCGCCCGGAACTGGTTCCTCAACCCCGAGCACGAACGGACCATCGCCCGCGAGGCGTCACGGGCGGGGGCGCCCGCCGAACTGCCCGAGCAGTGACCGATCTCGATCGCTTCGCGTAGCCCGGCGCGCCCGTGTCTCCGATACCCGATCGGAGACACGGCCACGTCCGGCTATGCTCGGGGAGGCAACATCGCCTGGGCCCTTAGCTCAATTGGCAGAGCAGTGGACTTTTAATCCATTGGTTGTGGGTTCGAGTCCCACAGGGCCTACCGGCGGCAAGGCGGGGGACACCCCCTTCCGGCCTGTGATGCGGCGCCCGGGTCGACTTCGGTCGACCCGGGCGCCGCTTCCGTTCCGGGCCGGTGCGTGCGCGTGTGTGCCGTGCCGTTCTCGGCGCGGCGGCGGGTCGGCAGGTCAGTGGTCGGAGTAGCTGAAGTCCCCGATGGTCCAGGCGCTGACGTCCTCGATCGCCACGCGGTACATCCCGCCCGTCTCGGGGATCCCCACCGTGCCCTGGAGGATCCGGGCGACATGGAAGTGCAGATGCGTGGGCGGCCCGTCCTTCTTCGCGGGGGTTTCGAAGACGGCGGAGAACTCGCCCAGGTGGGCGGAGTCCGTCAGCACCTCCGACACCCTCTGCCGCCACGTGGCTTCGGGGGCCAGTCGACCGGTGATGACAGCACCACCGGTGACCACGGTCAGGGGCATCTGATTGCTCTGCTCGGACTCCACGAGGGCGGCGATGTCAACGATCAGCTCGTCAGGCTTCGGCATGAGATCGGATTCTATGCACCGACCCGTCCGAAGCGGCCCCGCGGGGATACCTCATCGTCGAGCGCCTCAAAATCTGTGATCGCCACAGTAGACATTGGGAACTCTCCTGATTATGGTTTCTCTCGTAGCGGAGATCGACCAAGGCCCGGCAGACATGAACTGCCGGGCGGCAGCAGACGCATGACGGTGCGGCGGTGGAGTTTCGAAGCCAGGTGGTTGCAGGACGGCGACGGGACTGACGGCCGGACCGGGCGGCCCGCAGTGATCAGGGGCCGCCGTGAGCAGGACCGCGGCAGACGCGGTGGCAGTACCCGCAGTACCCGCAGTGCCGCAGCCGGTGCAGCGCCAGGGCCGGCCAGGCGGTGGTGCGATTCCTCAGGGGCCCTGATGCCGTACGGCACCAGGGCCCCTGGAGCGCCCGGGGTCAGTAGGCGGCCAGGGAAATGGCGATGTAGTGCGAGGCGAAGGCCGCCACCGTCAGGGTGTGGAACACCTCGTGGAAGCCGAACCAGCGGGGTGAGGGGTCGGGGCGTCGGACGGCGTAGACCACCGCCCCCGCGCTGTAGAGGAGACCGCCGGTCACCACCAGGGTGAGAACGGCCGCTCCGCCGGCGTGCAGGAAGTCCGGCAGGTAACTCACCGGTGCCCAGCCCAGAGCCAGGTAGCAGGGCGTGTACAGCCAGCGGGGAGCCCTGACCCACAGGACGCGGAAGGCGATGCCGGCCAGCGCGCCCGCCCAGACGATCCACAGCAGCAGGGCTCGCTGGTGGGAGGGGACGAGGAGCACGGCCAGCGGGGTGCAGGTGCCGGCGATGATCAGGAAGATGTTGGCGTGGTCGAGGCGACGCAGCACGGCCTCGCCCAGTGGCCCCCAGTCGCCCAGGTGGTAGACGGCGCTCGTCCCGAACAGCAGCCAGGCGGTGACGGAGTACACGGCGCAGGCCAGGGTCGCCTGAGGGGTCCGGGCCAGGCAGATCAGGACGATGCCGGCGCTCAGTGAGACGGGGACCATCCCTGCGTGGAGCCAGCCACGCAGCTTCGGCTTGATCGGCTCGACCAGGTCGGCCGCCCGCTCCACCAGGTCGGCGACAGGGTGCGGGTTCGCCCCGGCACCGCCTCCGCCGTCGACATCGTCGCGGGACGCGACTTCCCGTCCTGTCCCGGACTTCTGGGCATCATCGGCAACCATTCGATCATGCTAGAAGCCCGCCGGGCCGCCGGGCGCCCACTGCGCCGGTGGCTCCTTCGAGCTCAAACGAGCGGCGGGCGCTCCGTGACCGGGCCGGGAGTACGGTGGCGGTACCGAGCGCACTTCGCACGCCGTCATCCGTTTCGGCGTCGCCCTCGGGGAACGGCAATGCCGGAGCACATCGTGCCCGGTCGGAAATGAGCCGCCCCATATGAGCCTGATGAGTCTCGGAGTACTCGCCTCCTCCCGCAAGGAGAACGAGTTCCGCCTTCCGTTGCACCCCCGCCACCTCGACCGGATCGCCCCGGACGTACGCGAGCGGATCTTCCTCGAACAGGGCTACGGCCGCCGGTTCGGTGTCGCCGACGACGCGCTGCGACCACTCGTGGCCGGCCTGCGCTCCCGCGAGCAACTCATCGCCGAGTGCGACATCGTGCTGCTGCCCAAACCGATGCACGACGACATCGCCGAGCTGCGCGACGGTCAGGTGCTGTGGGGATGGCCGCACTGTGTGCAGGACGAGAAGATGACCCAGATCGGCATCGACCGTCGGCTGACCCTGATCGCCTGGGAGGCCATGAACCACTGGACCTCCACGGGCGCCTTCAGTGTCCATGTGTTCCACAAGAACAACGAGCTCGCCGGCTACTGCTCGGTGCTGCACGCCCTCCAGCTCGGCGGGCTGACCGGCCACTACGGCCGCCGCCTGCGCGCGGTGGTCATCAGCTTCGGTGCCACGGCGCGCGGAGCGGTCACCGGCCTGGGCGCCATGGGGGTCACCGACGTCACGGTGCTCACCCAGCGCGCCGCCGCGGCGGTGGCCTCGCCGATGCCCTCGGTCGTGATGGCCCACTTCGAGGAGCAGGAGGACGATCCGTCGCGCCTGCGGGCAGTCACCGCGGCCGGTTCCATGCCGCTGGCGGAGTATCTGGCCGGGTTCGACGTCATCGTCAACTGCGTCCTCCAGGACACCGACGCGCCGCTCATGTTCGTCACCGAACGGGAACTCGCGCTGTTCCGGCCGGGTACCTTCTTCGTCGACGTCGCCTGCGACGAGGGCATGGGCTTCGAATGGGCCCGTCCGACCACCTTCGGCGAGCCCATGCCCGCGGTGGGGCCGGGGTGCCACTACTACGCGGTGGATCACAGCCCGTCCCACCTGTGGAACTCCGCCACCTGGGAGATCAGCGAGGCGCTCCTTCCCTACCTGCGCAAGGTCATGAGCGGCCCCGCGGCATGGGACTCCGACGCCACGGTCGGCAAGGCCATCGAGATCCGCGACGGGGTCGTCCAGAACCCGAAGATCCTCTCCTTCCAGCACCGGTCGGCCGCCTATCCCCACGCTCCCGAGGTCCCGGCGACTCCGCTGAGCTCCTAGGCATCGGTGAACATGCCGATGTTCATTCGAACATCGGCATGATAGAAATGCCGTCATGGATGTCGCAGACCGTCTCGACCTGACTCTTCGCCTCGTTCAGGGGCACGGGCAGGACCAAGGGCAGGGGCAGGCGAAGGGTCAGGGGCGGGTCTCCGTCGCCGAGCTCGCCCAGCGGCTCGGGGTCTCGGAGATGACCGTGCGCCGGGACCTGGACGTGCTGGAGCGGCAGGGGCTGGTGCGGCGGGTGCACGGCGGCGCCGTCGCCGGGCGGCCGCGCGAGGAGGGCGGTGGCTTCGAGGCCCGGCAGGCGTGGCAGGCGGCGACGAAGGACCGGCTCGGCGCGGCCGTCGCCGGACTCGTCGAGCCGGGATCACGGGTGCTGCTGGACGCCGGGACCACGACCGTGCACGTGGCGGAACACCTCGCCGCGCGGGGCCCGTTGACCGTCGCCGTGCTCAGTCTCCAGGCGGCGCTGCGGCTGGCCGACCGGCCCGGCATCGACTTGCTGGTCGTCGGCGGCCGGTCCCGCCCGGGCGAGCGGTCCCTCGTCGGGCCGCTGGCCCTGCGCACCCTCGAGTCCCTGGCCTTCGACGTGTTCGTGATGTCGATCGGCGGGGTGCACGCCGTGCACGGCTGGTCGGAGTTCTCCCTCGAGGACGCGGCCGTCAAGCAGGTGGGGCTCGGTCAGGCGGCCCGTACGGTCGCCGTCGCCGACGCGACCAAGCTGGGAGTGCGCGCGTTCAGTCAGGTCGCCCCGCTCGACGCCGTGCACTCCTTCGTCACCGACGCCGCCGCGGCGGACCCCGCCACCCATCCCGGCGGTCCGCAGACCCTGGACGCCCTGCGTGAGGCCGGCGTCGAGACCCGGCTGGCCTGAACCCGCTCCAGGAGACCCCGTGAAACCGCTGATGATCCTGGTCGCCGGCCCGTACCGTTCGGGCACCGGCGACGACCCCGCGAAGCTCGCGGCCCATGTGAGAGCCATGAACGAGGTCGCCCTCGTCCTGTTCCGCGCCGGGCATCTGCCCGTCACCGGCGAGGCGCTCGCGCTGCCCCTGCTGGAGACGGCGGGCGGCGCCGCCCCCGGCGACCCGCTCTTCGACGAGCTCTTCCACCCCGTCGCCGAACGCCTGCTGGAGCGCTGCGACGCGGTCCTGCGCATCGGCGGTCCCTCGGAGGGCGCGGACCGGATGACCGAGCAGGCCCGTGCCCAGGGCAAGCCGGTCTACGCCGACCTCGCCGCCGTCCCCGACGCCACTGCCACCCTCCTCGAAGGCCGCCGATGACCGAGCACGTCGACACCTCGCCCGCCCCCGCGTCCGGCTCCCACGACGCTCCGTCCCGCCCCGCCCCCGGCACCCCCGGCATCGACGCCCCCGACCCGCGCGGCCGTACCGGACTCGACCGCCACGGACGCGACCTCACCGGCAACGACCGGGTCCGCGTCCTCGACGTCGAGGTCCTCGCCTGCGACTGGTCCGTCCTGCGCCGCACCACCTTCGACTACCGGCACAGCGACGGCCACTGGAGCCGCGAACGGCGCGAGACGTACGACAGGGGCGACGGCGCCACGATCCTGCTCTACGACCCCGACCGCCGTACCGTCCTGCTCACCCGGCAGTTCCGGCTGCCCGCGTACGTCAACGGACATCCGGACGGCATGCTGCTGGAGGCCGCCGCCGGACTTCTGGACGGCGACGACCCGCGCGAGGCGATCCGCCGCGAGGCGGCCGAGGAGACCGGGCGGGCGGTGCACGACGTCGAGCATGTCTTCGACGCGTTCATGAGCCCCGGTTCGGTCACCGAGCGCCTCAGCTTCTTCGCCGCCCCCTACGACGCCTCCGCTCCCGGCGCCGACACGGCGGGCGTGGCGGCCGAGGGCGAGGACATCGCCGTCGTCGAACTCCCCTTCACCGAGGCCCTCGACCTCGTCCGCAGCGGCGCGATCGCGGACGCGAAGACGATCATGCTGCTCCAATGGGCGGCGCTGGACGGCCCGTTCGGGCCGCCCGCGGTCAGCCCACGTTGATCCCGGTGAGGTCGGCCAGCGGCAGCGTGTGCTGGGTCTGGAGGACCTTCGCGCGCAGGTAGCGGACGTTGTGCGGGGTCGTGAAGACGCCCGTCGGGACACGCTCCTGGACGTCGATGCCCAGGTCGCGCAACTGGCCGGCCTTGTCAGGGTTGTTGGACAGCAGGTCCAGGCTCGTGATGCCCAGGGCGCGCAGCATCTGGGCGGCGGCCGTGTAGTCCCGGTCGTCCTCGGGCAGGCCGAGCGCGGCGTTCGCCTCGTAGGTGTCCAGGCCCTGGTCCTGGAGGGCGTACGCGTCGAGCTTGTTGTAGAGGCCGATGCCGCGGCCCTCCTGGCGGAGGTAGAGCAGGACACCGCCGGTGACGGCTATGCGCTCGACCGCCTCGCGCAGTTGCGGCCCGCAGTCGCAGCGGGCGGAGCCGAAGACGTCGCCGGTCAGGCACTCGGAGTGCAGCCGGACCAGGGGGGTGGCCCCGGGCGCCGGCTCGCCGAGGACGACGGCGACGTGCTCCTGGCCGTCGGCGAGTCCGTGGAAGGTGACCAGTTCGGCGTCGACGGAGTAGCCGTCGGGGAAGCGCAGCGGCACCCGGACGCGGGCGCGCGGGGTGGCGGCGGGGGTGTCGGGCATGCGGTCTCCCGGGTCCGGAGGACGGTGACAAGGCGGCGCCGGGCCGCCTTGTGCTTCAGATTTGAAGCAGATCCAACGAGTCGAGACCCTACCCCATGCTTTAAATTTGAAGCAACGGGATTGTGACGCGCGCCTCAGGCGCCCGCGGTGATCAGGTGGTGATCAGGTTCCCGAACAGGGTGACGAGCGGCGGCGCCACGGCAGTTCCTGTGGGGCCGCCTCGTCGCCGTCCTGGAAACCCAGCACGACCTGCGTGAAGATCTCCTCCAGCTGCCCCACCTGCTCGGGAGTGAGCCGGTCGAAGAGGGCGGAGCGGACCGTCTCGACATGGCCGGGCGCCAGGTTCTCCAGGGCCGCCATACCCTCGTCCGTGAGGGCCGCGACGGTCCCGCGTTTGTCCCAGCGGCACTCCTCCCGCCGCAGCAGTCCGTCCTTCTCCAGGCGCGTCACCGCATACGTCAGCCTGCTGCGGGTGATCTTCAGCTGCTCCGCGAGCTCGGTCATCCGCAGCCGCCGCTCCGGTGTCTCGGAGAGGTTGGCGAGGATGGAGTAGTACAGATGAGGCAGGCCGGCCTCCTGCTGGAGCTGCCGGTCGATCGCATCCTCCAGCAGGAGGTAGCCGGCGACGTAGGCGCGCCAGGCGCGCTGCTCCTCAGGGGACAGCCAGCGAGTCGTCATACAGCCAGTGTAGGTTTGTTTCAAACTTGAACCAAGACCCGGGGAGCTGTGTCGATGCCGTACCCGTACGTCCTGCTGTCCGCCGCCGTCTCCCTCGACGGCTACCTGGACGACACCACGCCCGAGCGCCTGCTCCTCTCCAGCCGCGCCGACTTCGACCGCGTCGACGAGGTACGGGCCTCCGTCGACGCCATCCTCATCGGCGCCGGCACGATCCGCGCCGACAACCCCCGGCTCCTCGTGAACTCCCCCGAGCGCCGCGCCGTCCGCGTGGCCGCCGGACTGCCGCCGTACCCCCTCAAGGTCACCGTCAGCGGCTCCGGCGACCTCGACCCGGCGGCGAACTTCTGGCACACGGGCGGCGAGAAGGTCGTGTACACGACGGAGAAGGGCGCCGAGCGGGTCCGCGCGCTCGGCATCGCCGCGGACGCCGTCCCGCTCGGCCCCGAACTGGACTGGCGCCGCCTCCTCGAACACCTCCACGACGTACGCGGCGTACGACGCCTCATGGTCGAGGGCGGCGGAACGATCCACACCCAGCTGCTCCGGCAGGGCCTCGCCGACGAACTCCAGCTGGTCCTCGCCCCGCTGTTCGTGGGCGACCCGGCCGCGCCCCGCCTCTTCGGGCCGGGCGGCTACCAGGGCGGACGCCTGCGCCTGGTGGAGACCAGGCGCATCGAGGACGTCGTCCTGAACCGCTACGAGCCCACCGCCCCCGGCGCCGGACCGCTGCCCGCCGCGGCCGACCGGCACTGGCTGGCCGTCGCCTGCGAACTCGCGGCCGACTGTCCGCCGTCGGAGACCGCCTTCAGCGTCGGCGCGGTGATCGTGGCCGCCGACGGCACGGAGCTGGCACGCGGCCACTCCCGCGAGGCCGGCGACCCGGTCGTGCACGCCGAGGAGGCCGCCCTCGCGAAGCTCGACCCCGCCGACCCCCGGCTGCCCGCGGCCACCGTCTACAGCAGCCTCGAACCGTGCGCCCGCCGCTCCTCCCGGCCCGCCCCCTGCGCCCGCCTCATCCTCGACGCGGGAGTGCGCAGGGTGGTCACGGCCTGGCGCGAGCCGGACACCTTCGTCACGGAGGCGGACGGAACCGGTCTGCTGACGGCTCAGGGCGTCGACGTCCTCGTGCTCCCGGAGTACGAGGAGCGGGCGAAGGAGCCGAACCGCCACCTCCTCTGAGGCCGCCGGGGCCCCGCGAATCAACCGATGTGCTTTCTGCCCCGCTGATGGCGTACAGTTGTGTTCATCGCCGCGGGGTGGAGCAGCTCGGTAGCTCGCTGGGCTCATAACCCAGAGGTCGCAGGTTCAAATCCTGTCCCCGCTACTGATAAACCGAAGGCCGGAATCCGAAAGGGTTCCGGCCTTCGGTGTTTTCGTCGACCACTCCCTCACTCTTGGTGACCGGTCGACCGCCCTGCGCATAACGACTGAGTCACCATCAAAACTCCTGTGACTGAGGAAGCGTTTCCGGGGCATGTCGATCCGTGGTCAACTCGCCCGTTTTTCACCGCTGGTAGCCCAAAAGTCCAGGCCAGAAATGTTGTTGATCAAGAGGAACAGCTTGGAAACCCACCCCCGGGTCTATTAACGTTCGATAACGCAGCGCGGTCGTCCCAGCCGGCACCAGAGTCGGCTCCGTGCGGCACGTGCCGAATCCCGCAAGGGAACCGGGGAACCACCACCATGGGGTGAATCACGCGGAAGCCGTCGTGAACTCGCAGAGTCCACGACCGGTATACGCGCGTAGGAGACCTTCCCGCTCCGAACCCGTCAGCTAACCCGGTAGGCGACGGAAGGAAAGGAGTGCGCCCGCGTGGCGTCCAACCCGCCTGCCCCCGAGGCCCCGTACGCGCCCAGCCAGCGGTCCACAGAGACCTTCGGCTACGGCGACTACCGCACCGACGAGGGACCTTGGGAGGAGTGGAACCCCACCGCGGAGTCCACTCGCCCGGTACGCGGCAAGCACCGCGTCGCCAAGCAGCGCGGCGGCGGATTCGCCCGCAGCTCCACCGTTCTCGGCGTCGGCGTCATAGCCGCCGTCAGCGCCGGTGGCATGGCCAGCGCCAACACCGGCAAGGCCCCGGTCTCCATCTCGATGCCGGACCTGCCCAACGTGGGCTCGCTCATCTCCGACGACGAGCCCGCCCCGGAAGCCGCACCGGCCCTCGCGGGCTTCGGCTCCGAAGCCGCCGTGGACACCGAGGAGAGCGCCGCCGACGCCGGCGAGGCGCTGCGCAGCCGGATCATGGCGCAGGCCGAGTCGCAGCAGTCCCAGGTCGAGGTCAAGGCGCTCGCCGCAGCGGCCAAGGCCGAGGCCGACGCCGCCGCCAAGGCCGAGAAGGAGGCGGAGGCCAAGGCCGCCGCCGCGAAGAAGAAGGCCGCCGAGGAAGCCGCCGCGAAGGCCGAGGCCGCGCGCCTGGCCGAGCTGGCCAAGCAGTACACGCTGCCGACCTCCTCGTACACCATCACCTCGACCTTCGGTCAGGCCGGTTCTCTCTGGTCCTCCGGCTACCACACGGGTCTCGACTTCGCCGCGCCGACGGGCACGCTCATCAAGGCCGTCCACAGCGGCACCATCACCGAGGCCGGCTGGGCCGGTTCCTACGGCTACCGCACCATCCTGACCCTGGACGACGGCACCGAGCTGTGGTTCTGCCACCAGTCGTCGATCAGCGTCAGTGTCGGCCAGAAGGTCGCCACCGGTGATGTGATCGGCCGCGTGGGCGCGACCGGGAACGTCACCGGGGCCCACCTCCACCTCGAGGTCCACCCCGGCGGCAGCGCCGACGGCATCGACCCGGCGGCCTGGCTGCGCGGCAAGGGCCTCAACCCCTGAGCCGTCCCTCCGAGAACCCTGGGTCGTCCCTTCGGACACCCTGAGCCGTTCGTTCGGTCACCCTGATCCATCCCGGCAGCCCTGACGCCCTCCGCGTCAGGGCTGCCGGTCTGTGCTGTCCACATCGCGCTGTTCACATGGCGCTGTTCACATGTTCTTCGCGTCCTGCCCGGAATGGGCGGGCCAGCGGCGCCCGTTGTGATGAAGCATGACTTCTCTTCGCAAGCTCGGCTCCTCCGACCTCGAGGTCTTCCCGCTCTCCCTCGGCGGCAACGTCTTCGGCTGGACCGCCGACGAGACGGCCTCCTTCGCCGTACTCGACGCCTACGCGGCCGCGGGCGGCAACTTCGTCGACACCGCCGACTCCTACACGGCGTGGGTCGAGGGCAACAGCGGTGGTGAGTCCGAGACCATCATCGGCAGGTGGGTGAAGGCCCGGGGCAACCGCGACGACGTCGTGATCGCCACCAAGGTGAGCCAGCACCCCGAGTTCCCCGGCCTGTCCGCCGACAACATCAAGGCCGCCGCCGACGCCTCGCTCCGCCGCCTGGGCACCGACCACATCGACCTCTACTACACGCACTTCGACAAGCCCGAGGTGCCCGTCGAGGAGATCGTCGGCGCGCTCGACGAGCTGGTGCGGGCGGGCAAGGTGCGGCACATCGCCGCCTCCAACATCACGCCCGAGCGTCTCCAGGAGTCCCTGGAGTTCTCCGACCGTGAGGGCCTGGCCCGGTACGTCGCACTCCAGCCCCACTACAACCTGGTCTCCCGCGACACCTACGAGGGCGGCCTCCAGGACCTCGCCGCCCGCTTCGGCCTCGCTGCCGTCCCGTACTTCGCGCTGGCCGCCGGCTTCCTCACCGGCAAGTACCGGCCCGGTACGACCGTGCAGAGCGCCCGCGCCGCCGGCGCCGCCAAGCACCTCGACACGGAGCGGGGCCGGAACGTCCTCACCGCCCTGGACGAGATCGCCCAGGCCCACGACACCGAGATCCCCACGGTCGCCCTGGCGTGGCTCGCCGCGCAGCCGACGGTGGCCGCGCCGATCGCCTCCGCGCGGACGGTCGAGCAGCTGCCGGCTCTGCTGGGGGTGGCGCAGCTGGAGCTGACGGGGGAGGAGATCACCCGGCTGACCCGGGCCTCGGCCTGACCTGCCTCGGCCATACCGGCCTGACCTGCCTCCCCCTGACCGTCTCGGCCGGACCTACTGGTGCGGGTGGGGGGCGGGGTACGGCCCCGCCTGATACCCGGGCCCGGGTCCGTGCGTGGGTCCGTGCCCGTATCCGGGGCCGGGGCCGTGTGCTGCGGGGTACCCGTAGCCGTGCCCGTATCCGTACGACGGCCCCACCGGATTCCCGTACACCGGCGCCGCCGGATGCCCGAATCCGGCGCTGTGGCCCTGGGACTGGCCCTGGGCCGGACCCTGGCCGTACCCGTACACCCCGTACACCGGCCAGGGCGGCGCGGCCACCCGTACCGGCGGGGCCGTCATCCGGGCCGCGTGGTCCAGTGCTGGCCGGGCGACGTCCTTCCGCCTCCACAGTTCGTTGAGCAATTCCCGCTCGCGTACGAGGAAGTCGACGCCGGCCCGCCCCCGTCGGCCGCGGTGCCGCAGGAACGCGAGGGAGGTCGCGTACGCCTCGTACCGCGCCACCTCCCGCGCCGCCGGCTTGCCCAGGTGACGGCCGGCGTACTCCCGGGCCAGCCGCCGGGCCCGCATCGAGCCGAGCGCGAACGGCTCGGCCGGGGTGAGCCAGCCGGCGGTCGCGTAGGCGGGCAGTTCCTCGCGTACGGTGCGCAGCTCGCGTTGCCGCGTCCACACCACCAGCCAGGTCAGCAGCCCGAACGCCGGCACCATGAACGCCGCGTACACCGCGAAGAACCCGAACTCGCCGAACGACGAGGAGCCGTTCCACAGGGCGTGCATGCCCATCGCGAGGAGCAGCCCGCACAGCGGGACCAGCACACGCCGCAGGTGCTGGCGGTCCCCGGAGAGCGCGGCGACGCCGAAGCCGATGCCGGTCAGGACGGTGAACAGGGGGTGCGCGAACGGCGACATGATGACGCGTACGAAGAAGGTCGCGGCGGTGACGGACGCGATGCCGGTGTCGCCCGTGAGCTGGTCGGTGCCGAAGGCGGTGCCGAGGTAGAGGATGTTCTCGGTGAAGGCGAAGCCGGTGGCGGTGACCCCGGCTATGACCACGCCGTCGACGATCCCGGTGAAGTCCCGCCTGCGGAAGAGGAACACCAGCAGGACGGCGGCGGCCTTCGCGGACTCCTCGACGATCGGCGCTATGACGGTCGCCCCGAGCGTGTCCGCGCTGGACGGGTCGGCGGTCGCGGTGGCTATCCATCTGGTCGCGAAGCTGTTGGCGATGATGGCTATCAGCGCCGCCGCGCACGCGCCCCAGGCGAAGGCGAAGACCAGGTTCCGCCAGGGCCCTGGCTCGACCCGGTCCAGCCAACGGAAGGCGGCGACCAGCAGCGGCACGGGCAGCACGGCGAGCCCGAGCCCGACCAGGAATCCTTCCGTACCGGTCTGTTCGCGCACCAGCGCGAGGATGACCAGGCCGGACAGCGTGAGCAGGGTGATCAGGGCCCCGTACCGCACCCACCTGCGTTGCCACCAGTGAGCGTGGCGGAGCACACCGTCCTCGGGTGCGCCGCCGGGATGCGGCGGATAGGGCGGAAACGGAGGACTGATGGCCACGGCATCGACCCTAACGAGCGAGGGGACTGTGGTGGAGGGGGAGGTCGGTCGGTGATCCCTTGGCTGATCTCTTGATTGATCCCTTGGTCGATCCCTTGGTCGATCCCTTGGTCGGTCAGCGATCTCCGGGCTGGACGCGATGCTGTACGCGACGGAAGAGCAGATCGTTCACGACGTGACCCTTGTCCAGACCCTGTCCCTCGAAACGGGTCAGCGGCCGGAACTCGGGCCGGGGCGCGAACCCGCCGTCGGCCCGGGTGTTCTCGAAGCGGGGGTGCGCGGTGAGCACCTCGAGCATCTGCTCGGCGTACGGCTCCCAGTCCGTGGCGCAGTGCACGGTCGCACCCGGTCTCAGTCGCGTCGCGGCCAGGTCGAGGAACTCGGGCTGGATGAGGCGCCGCTTGTGGTGGCGCTTCTTCGGCCAGGGGTCGGGGAAGTAGACGCGCAGTCCGTCGAGCGAGTCCGCCGGCAGCATCTCGCGCAGCAGGATGATCGCGTCACCGTTGGCCACCCGGACGTTGGTCAGCCCGGTGCGGTCCGCGAGGTTGAGCAGATTTCCCTGGCCGGGTGTGTGCACGTCCACCGCGAGGATGCCGGTGTCCGGGTCGGCGGCCGCCATCTGAGCGGTCGCCTCACCCATGCCGAAGCCGATCTCCAGCACGACGGGACGGTCGTCGCCGAACAGCTCGGCGAGGTCGACGGGGTGCCCGTCGATGTCGAGCCCCCACTTGGCCCACAGCCGCTGCAACGCGTCCGCCTGCCCGGCCGTCACCCGGCTGCGCCGGGGCTGGAAACTCCGGATCCGCCGCTCGAAGTGCGACCCGGCGGGATCGGCCTTGGGCCCGTCGGGGAACCGGGGCTCCCCCTTGGCCCGGGTGTGCCGAACGGACTCGCCCGGGTGGTGCTCGCCACCGGGAAAGGGCTGGGGGACTTCGGGGGTGCTCACGGAATCAGACACAGTGGGGTCGATTTTACGGGTCGGCTCCAGGTGCCGGCCGCGCCCGGGAGCCCGGCACCCGACCGCCGCCCACGTGAGCGCGGCACCCGGTCGCTCACGCGTCGGTCAGTGCTCCCAGGGCCCGGCGGGCCACCTCTCGCCCGATCGGCAGTGAGGCGGTGGCCGCCGGTGAGGGCGCGTTCAGCACGTGGATCGCCCGTGGCCCCTCCCGTATCAGGAAGTCGTCCACCAGAGCGCCGTCCCGCAGCACCGCCTGCGCCCGCACCCCGGCCGCCGCCCGCACCAGGTCCCCCTCCTCCACCGCCGGCAGCAGCCGGCGCACCGCGTCCACGAACGCCCCCTTCGACACCGACCGCCGCAGCTCCCCGACCCCGTACCGCCAGTGCTGCCGGCCCATCCGCCACACCCCGGGCCAGGCCGCCGTCGCCATCGCCTCGCGGGGCCGTACGACACCCCAGCCGTACCCCTCCCGGGCCAGTGCCGGCACGGCATTGGGGCCGACGTGCACGCCCCCGTCGATCCCCCTGGTCAGATGGACGCCGAGGAACGGGAACGCCGGATCGGGCACCGGATACACCAGCCCGCGCACCAGCTCCGGCCGCGCCAGTTCGTAGTACTCGCCCCGGAACGGCACGATCCGCACCTCGGGCTCGTCCCCCGTCAGCCGGGCGACCTCGTCGGAGTACAGCCCGGCGCAGTTCACCAGCACCCGCCCCCGTACGACGTCCCCGCGCGCGGTGAGCACCGCCACCCCGCGCTCCGGCCGCCGGTCGATCCGCACGGCCCGCGCGCCGTACCGGATCTCCGCCCCGGAGGCCTGGCCCAGCTGCCGTGCGACGGCCGTGTAGTCGCAGATCCCCGTCGTCCGCACGCGTATGGCGGCGAGTCCCCGGACCTCGGGCTCGTACTCCGCGATCTGGGCGGCGCCCAGTTCCCGGACCGGAATGCCGTTCTCCCGGCCGCGCTGGACCAGCGCGTGCAGCCGGGGCAGCTCCGCCCGGTCCGTGGCGACGATCAGTTTGCCGGTGACGGAGTGCGCGATGCCGTACTCCGCGCAGAACTTCGTCAGCTCGGCCGCGCCCCGCACCGCGTACCGCGCCTTCAGCGACCCCGGCCGGTAGTAGATCCCGCTGTGGATGACCCCGCTGTTGCGCCCCGTCTGGTGCCGGGCCACCCCGGGCTCCTTCTCCAGCACCGTCACCCGTGTACCCGGCGCGGCACGCGTGATCGCATACGCCGTGGACAGCCCGACGATGCCCCCGCCGACCACGAGCACATCACAGTCGTAAGCGATCTTCGACACGTGCACCACCTCCCGGCTTCGATAGTGCACTGCGCCACTGACAGTGCCTTCAAACCCGGGGCGGGCGTCATGCCGGTCCTGCGCCGTCCTGCGCCCTCCTACGCCGGAGTCATCAGCAGAGGCCGGGCCCGCTCGCGCAATTCCACCACCCGGGGTTCATCGCCGTAGGGCTCCAGCCGATGCAGAAGATCCTTGACGTACTCGGTGGTGCGGGCGGAGGAGATACGCCCGGCCACCTCCACGGCCCGCACCCCCTGCGCGCAGGCGGCGTCGAGGTTCCCCGACTCCAGTTCGGCGACCGCCGAGACGACGAGCCGCAGCCCGTGCGACCGCACGAACTCCTCCGTCGGCTGCGACAGCGCCTGCTCGGTGAACCTCCGCACCTGACGCGGCGCCTTCAGGTCGCGGTAGCACTCGGCCGCGTCGGCGGCGAAACGGTCGTAGGAGTAGAAGCCGAGCCAGGACGGGTCGTGGTCGCCGTCACGGGACCGCTCCAGCCAGCCCTCGGCGGCCTTCAGCGCCGCGCCGGCGGCATGCGCGTCCCCGGCGCGTGCGTGCGCGCGTGCCTCGACGAGCCGGAAGAAGCTCATCGTGCGGGCCGTGGCCAGCCCCCGGTTGCGCTCCAGGGCGGCCTGCGCGAGATCGACGCCCTCGTCGCCGAAGCCGCGGTACGTGGCCTGGAGGGACATGGAGGCCAGGACATAGCCCCCGAGGGGTACGTCGGCCGCCGCGCGGGCGAGCCGCAGCGCCTGGATGTAGTAGCGCTGCGCGGCCTCCTGCTGACCGGTGTCGAAGGCCATCCATCCCGCCAGCCGGGTCAGTTCGGCGCTAGCCCCGAACAGGGCCCGGCCGACCTCGTCGGAGTACGAGCCGAGCAGCAGCGGAGCCGCCTCCACCCGCAGGCACTCCGGCACCATGGACGAACGCCAGTCGCCGCCTCCGTACTTGGAGTCCCAGCGTCTGGCGTCCTCGGCGGCCTCCCGCAGCTTCTGCACATCGCTGTGGCCGACTTTGAGCGGTGCGCCGGACTCCTCCACGAGGTGTGCGTCGCGCGCCACCGAACTGTCGGCCGGGGTTATCAGCCACCGTGAGGCGGGCGTCGCGTACGCGCTTACTGCGAACGATCCGGCCAGCGACTGCCAGATGCCCCCGGAACCGGCCCGGCGGCCGGCGAGGTCGAGGCGATAGAGCTCCGTGGCCGAGCGCACGGCCTGGTTGACGTCCCTGGGGAAGGCGAGGCCCACTTCGGGCGCGGGATCCGCGTCCGCCAGGCCGATCTCGTGGAGCGGCACCGGACGGCCGAGCTTCTGACCGATGGCGGCCGCGATGAGGTGGGGCGCGGCGCCCTGCGGCACCATGCCCTTCGACACCCAGCGCGCCACGGACGTCTTGTCGTAGCGAAGAGTCAACCCGCGTTGAGCGCCAAGATCGTTGACGCGTCGCGCGAGTCCTGCGTTGCTGATTCCCGCGAGGGCGAGAACGGCGCCGAGTTTTTCGTTCGGCCCGCGTTGCTCCCTGGACATTGCGCCACCCCTCGACACAGACGGCTGCCGCGCTGGCATAACCATGCGGCATTCGTAAACCCAGCGTAGTTCGCCGCATCCCAAGCGTTAAGGGGCATTCTTCCGGTTGGCGGGATTGTGGTCCGTACGAAAGTCGGGGCGCCGGTACGGACCGTCGCGGCGTGCTCCCGCTGTGTGGCCGTGCGCCCGGCCGTGCGCTCTTCTCCGGCCGCCACGGGAGCGGTTCCATGGGTCGTGCGTGGGTCGGCCCGCTGTACTGGATCCAGTGGGCTGGGGGACACCGCCGCCTTCATCCCCGCGGGCGGCGGAACGGTCCGGGAGGCGGCGTCCGTCTCCCGGACCGGCGCGAGCCTTACAAGGGCACGCGCGTGTGTACGGAGCGTGTGCGAAGCCTGCGCGGGACGTTCTCGACGCGCGGCGCACAGCGGGGATTTGGCCGAAAATCGACCCTCTGCTCTGTGGGGGACAAGGCCTCCCACCATGGAAATCGAGGGCGCACAGGGCGTCTTGAGGGAGCGTACCGGGGGCGCATTCACGTCGTAGACACCGGGGTGCGCAGGGACTCCCCCAGCGGCGCCGACGTGTTGACGCGGGCGCAGTCCCCGGATCGCGAGCGGCGCCGCCTCCTTCTACGGCGCGTTCTTCGTGGCAGCATGGTGAACCGTTCGTGCGGTGCACTCGGTTGTCCACAGCCTGTGGAGGCGTCCATGCGGTGGTTGGTGGGATGGAGCAGCACCGCCACGGGCGCGCTGGGCGGATCCGTCGCGTACGACAGTCGTCACGACGACGATGCGGCGTACGGAGGGCGGGTCGGCCACGACGGCGAGACCCTGCACCCGGTCGGCTCCCAACTCCTGTGGGGCGACCCCGATCCGCTGTGGGCCGTCGGCGACTGGCGCCCCGACGAGGTGCGGGTGGTCAAGGCCGACGCCCAGACCCGGGTCGCGGTCCTCGGCACCTGCGGCGCGACCGACGAACAGCTGCGCGTCGGACTGTTCGCCGCGCGCGGAGGGGCACTTCGGCATCTGACGGCCTGGCCGGGCAGCTACACGGCGATCGTCCAGGTCGGCCGGCGCATCACCGTCTGCGGCGATCTGGCGGGCGCGCGCCCGGTGTTCCACACTCCCTGGGCCGGCGGCACGGCGTACGCGACGGCCGCGCTGCCGCTGGCCGACCTCATCGAGGCCAACCTCGACTTCGGCCACCTGGCGGCGCTCCTCGCCGCCCCCGACGTACCGGCCGCCCTGCACGACTCCACCCCGTACGACGGCGTACACCGCATTCCGCCGGGGCACGCGCTGATCCTTCGCGCCGGGGCCCGTGAGATCGCCGGGTACGAGCCGGTCGCCTCGCTCGCCGTGGCGGCGCCCCTCGCCGACCCGGACAGCGCGGTCGGCGCCGTACGGGACGCGCTCATCGAGGCGGTACGCGCGCGTCTGGCCGCGCCCCGGCACGTCCCCGACATCGACCCCGGCCCCGTGCCCGGCATGGGCCCCGCGGAACGGCGTGCCGCGCGCGGGATGCCCGTCCCGGGTATCGGCGCCGACCTCTCCGGCGGTCCGGCCTCCGGCACGCTGGCGCTCCTCGCGGCGGGCCTGCCCGGCATGCCGGGCACGCTGCTGGGCCACGGCACGGGCGCGGGGGAGCGGCTGCTGGCCGTCACCTTCAACGACCTGGCCGTCGGCGGGCGCGAGGCCGAGCTGGAACGGGCCGGCGCCCTCGCGGCCAACCCGCGCCTGCACCACGTCGTGGTGGCCGGCGGCGAGGAGGCACTGCCGTACGCCGACCTGGACGGCCCGCTGACCGACGAACCCGGCCCGAGCCTGGTCACGGCCGCCCGTCACCGGGCGCGCCTCGCAGCGGGCAGCGCGGACCACTTCACGGGCTACGGCGCCCGGCAGGTGCTGGACGCCCACCCGGCCCGCCTCGCGGACCTGTTGATGGACCGCAAGCGCCGTCATCTGGTGCGCCCGGTGGCGGCGCTGACGAAGGCCGACGGCTCGGTGCTCGTCCCCGCGCGCGTGTACGGCGCGGCCCGCCGACTGGCCCGTACGCCGTACCGCGCGGGAGTGGAGGGCCTGGCCGAACGCCTGCTGCACCGCAGCTTCAGCTTTGACGACGACTCAGGCGCCGTAGGGGCGTCCCTGGCGGCCCTCACCTGGGGTGGCGCGGGCCCGGCCGCGCGCTGGCTGACGGGGGAGGCGCTGGCTGAAGTATCGGTTCGCCTCCAGGGGGCCGCGCACCGTACCGGCGTGGGTCCCGGCCAGCGTCCGGGCGACTACCGGGCCCGTGCGGCCCTCGCCCGGCACGCCATGGACCTGCGCGTCCTGGAGCAGGCCGCCGAGATCCGCTCCCAGCGACTGCACGCGCCGTTCCTCGACAACCAGGTCGTCCGCGCGTGCCGCGCGCTCCCCGAGACCCTGCGCGTGCAACCGGGGGCACGCGCCGCGATCCTGCGCACCGTCCTGAAGGGCGCCGGCGTCACCGACCTCCCGCCGGGCTGGGGCGCCCCCTCCCAGGCGTCCGCCACCGCGGCGGCGCGCGCGGGCCTGCGCATGGCCATGGACCCCCTCCTCACCCTCTTCGAGGCGCCCCTCCTCGCGGAGGCGGGCCTGATCGAGGCGAGAGTGGTCCGCGAGGCCCTCCGGGCCGCCGCGGCGGGCGAACCCCTCCCCCTGGACGGCCTGGCCGACCTGATCTCCCTGGAACTCTGGCTCCGCCGCCTGCTGTCCCGCAGGGGCACCTGCTGGACGGGCACACCGGCACGCGCGCGTGCGGTACCGGCGGGCATCGCCCCCCAGAGACGGGCGGTCTCCTCCGGAGGGTGAGAGACCCGCCGCCCACAAACCCCGTGCCCCAAGCCTCACCCCCGGTGACAATGAACCGGTGCGGTACAGAATTCTGGGGGTCACCCAGACAGCGGACGACCAGGGCACCGCCGTACCCGTCCCCGGTGCCCGGCTCCGCGCCCTCCTCACGGCCCTGGCCCTCCGCCCGGGCCGTCTCACCGCCCCGGACACCCTCATCGACGAGGTCTGGGCCGAGACCCCGCCCCAGGACGCCCCGGCCGCCCTCCAGGCCCTGATCGGCCGTCTCCGCCGTGCCGTCGGCAAGGACAGCGTCACCTCCGCCCCGGGCGGGTACCGCCTCGCCGCGACCGAGGACGACGTCGACCTCTTCGTCTTCGAACGACTCGTACGCCAGGGCAATGAAGCGCTGCGACGAGGTGACGCGCCCACCGCCGCCCGCACCCTGGACGATGCCCTCGCCCTGTGGCGCGGCCCCGCCCTCGCCGATCTCCCCGACCGCACCGCGGCCACCCGCCCCGAGGCCCTCCGGCTGGAGGCCGCCCGCGCCCGTGCCGAGGCGGACCTCCTCCTCGGCCGCGCCCGCGAAGCCGTACCGCGCCTGACCGAACTGGCCGCGGCGCACCCGTACGACGAGCCGCTGCACGCCCTCCTCATCCGCGCCCTGCGCGACACCGGCCGCGAAGCCGACGCCCTCGCCGCGTACGAGACCGCCCGCCGCACCCTCGCCGACGGCCTCGGCACCGACCCGGGCCCGCACCTGCGCGCCCTGCACACCGAGCTCCTCAACCGCCCGGAACCCACGCACGGCACCCCATCGGCCCACGGCACCCCATCGGCCCACAGCCCCGGACCGGTGGAACCGCCACCGCCCCGCACCCCGCTCCAACTCCCCGAGCGCACCGGCAACATCCGTCCGCGACTTACCTCTTTCGTGGGCCGGGAACCCGAGCTCGACGCCATCCGTTCCGAATTGCACAGGGCCCGTCTCGTCACGCTCACCGGACCGGGCGGCTCCGGGAAGACCCGCCTCGCCGAGGAAGCCGCCGCCGGGCTCCCGCAGGCGTGGCTGGCCGAGCTGGCGCCGCTCGACCGGCCGGAGGCGGTGCCGGGCGCGGTGGTCAGTGCCCTCGGTCTGCGCGAGACCGTCCTGATGACCACCGAGCTGGCGTCCCCGCAGGACGACCCGGTCGCCCTGCTCGTCGAGTACTGCGCCCCGCGCAGCCAACTCCTGATCCTTGACAACTGCGAACATGTCATCGGCGCGGCCGCCGCCCTCGCCGAGACCCTCCTCACCCGCTGCCCCGGGCTCACGATCCTCGCCACCAGCCGTGAACCCCTGGGCGTCCCGGGCGAGTCGGTCCGCCCGGTCGAGCCCCTCCTCCCCGACCAGGCGCACCGCCTCTTCACCGAGCGCGCGACCGCCGTCCGCCCCGACGCGGCAGCCGCCCTGCGGGACGAGGAGGCGATCGGGGAGATCTGCCGACGGCTGGACGGACTGCCGCTCGCCATCGAACTGGCCGCCGCCCGGCTCCGGCTGCTCACCCCGCGCCAGATCGCCGACCGCCTCGACGACCGCTTCCGCCTCCTCACCTCGGGCAGCCGCACGGTCCTGCCCCGCCAGCAGACCCTGCGTGCCGTCGTCGACTGGTCGTGGGACCTGCTCGACGAACCGGAGCGCACACTGCTGCGCGAGCTGTCCGTGTTCGCGGGCGGCTGGGACCTGGAGGCGGCGGAAGCCGTGTGCACCGGCCCGGTCGCGGACCTGGTCGGCGCGCTCGTCGACAAGTCCCTGGTCGTGGCCGCGCCGTGCGAGCGGGGCGGCGGGGGCGGCATGCGCTACCGCATGCTGGAGACGATCCACGAGTACGCCACCGAACGCGCCGCCGAACTCCCCCGGTGCCGCGCGGCGGCCCGACGGCGCCACCTCGCATGGGTGCGCGCGCTCGTCGAGCGGGCCGACCCGCTGCTGCGCTCCGCCGGGCAGCTCCTGTGGATCTCCCGCCTGGAGACCGAACTGGACAACATCCGCGTGGCCCTCCAGCGCGCGCTCACCTCGGGCGACGAGGAGGAGGCCACCGCCCTCTGTCTCGCCACGGGCTGGTTCTGGTGGCTGCGCAACTACCGCCACGAGGGCGCCGAGTGGAGCGACCGGACCCTGCGCCTCGGCGCCGTCCTGGACACCCTCCGAGAAGCTGCGCCCGAAGTGCCGTTCACCGTCCCCACCGACCTCACCGCCCGCATGGCCGCCCTGGACCCCGTCGACGCCCTGCTGGGAACACCCGCCGCCACGGAGGAGGCCCACCCCCGGCACGCGCAGCGGATGAACCTGCGGATGCTGAACCTGTTCCTGCTGTCGGAGTCCGAGCCGAAGGACCTCGTGGCGGATCCGCGCTACCAGGAGTACCTGGTCCGCCTGCGCGCCGACTACGAGCCGGGCGGCCCCCAGGCGGCGCGCATGCCCGGCCTGCTCTGGCCGCTGACGGCCTTCCAGATGCGGGACATGGTCGACGTCCGGGGAGTCCTGGACCGGGCCGTCGCCAACTGCCGCCTCCACGGCGGCGACTGGGAGCTCGGCTGCGCCCTGATGTTCCGCACCCACATGGTCGTCGACTCACCCGGCGGACTGCACGGCGTGGACGACGACCTGGCGGAGCTGCGCGTGCTCAGCCTGCGCGTCGGCGACCGCTGGATGCGGGCCCAGGTGTGCGGTGCGGCCGGCGAGGCGGAGATGGCGCGCGGCCGTTTCACGGAGGCGGAGCGGGAGTACCGCGAGGCGCTGCGGCTCGCCTACGAGGTCGGGGCGTACGCCGAGTCGCCGTTCCTCATGGCCCGGCTCGCGGAGATCTCCTACCGCTCGGGCGATGTCGAGGGCGCCCTGACCGCGCTGGACGAGGCGAACAGCGCCGCCGACCGCTACGGCGTGCCCGACGTCCGGGCGTTCGTCCTCCTGCTGCGCTCCCACATCGCGCTGCACGAGGGGGAAACGGCCCGCGCGCGTGTGCTCTGCGACGAGGTCCGCGTGGCGGCCCGGACGGGCACCCCGCCGCCCCAGTTCGTGGCGGCGCTGAACATGCTCGACGCGGACCTCACCGCCGCCGAGTCCGGCCCGGAGCACGGCCTGCCCATGCTCGCCGACACACTGCGCCAGGCGGTGGCCGACCAGTGCGCCGAGGCGGTCACGTCGTCGATCCTGGACAGCGCGGCGCACCTGCTGACCCAGCTCGGGGACCACCCGCGCGCGACCCGTCTCCTGGCGGCCGCCGACGCCCTCCTCGGCCCCCACCCACGTCCCGCCCCGCAGCACGTCCGGGCCGAGCTGGCCGACGCCGCCGCCCGCGACGCCCTGGGCGCCGAGCGTTACGCGGCCGAGCGCGCCCTGGGCACGTCGCTGACGGTGACCGACGCCCTGCGCGAGCTCACGGCCGGCGTGCGCGACCACCCGGCCGCACCGCCGGCCGCGGCCGCGACCGTGCAGGCGCCTACGAGCAGGTGAACCCGGAGTCCGCCCAGTCCGCGAGTGCCACCGAGTCGAGGCCGCTGTGCGGCTCGACCACCAGACGCACGGTGGTGCGGCCGACGAGATTCACATGGACGGGCACGGCCGGGTCGCCGCCCTTGATCACCCCGGACACCCAGACCCGGCGCCCGTCGGCGTAGACGGCGAAGGAGACCTTGCCGAGCTTCAGCGTCAGGTCGTCGACGCCGACGAGCGCGTCGTAGGAGGTGCACGCCCGGTTGAGGTCGACGGTGACGGAGGAGTCGCCGTGCACGGTCACCCCGCGCTCGTACCGCCGGTCCGCGATGGACAGCCCGTACCGCTGCCACACCCAACTGCTGCCGCCGAGCCGGATCTCGGGTCCGGTTCCGTCACCGCTGACGTCGAAGGACAGCCCGCTCAGCGGATAGACGACCGGGGCGGGCGGCGGCGTGGGTGCCGGAGTCGGCGTGGGGGTCGGGATGGGTGTCGGGGTGGGCGTCGGCGTCGGGACGGGGGTGGGTGTCGGGCTGGGCGTGGGGGTCGGCGTCGGCATGGGCGTCGACTCGGGGGCGCGGGTCGGGGTCGGGGCGGCCGCCGGGACGATCGCCGGGGGCTCCGGCTCGCGCTCCTTCGTCGGCGTCGGCGTGGGTGTCGGCTCCTCGGGCTGCGCGACCGGCGCCGGCACGGACGCCGGGGGTCTGGCCTCGGGCTGCTCCGCGGGACCGCCGTGGCCGACGAGCGCGAGGACCACCGCGGCGGCCGCCACCGCGACCACACCGGCCGCGATCCCTGCCTTCACCGGGGCGCCCAGCCCCTCCGAGGCCATCGCTCCGCCACCTGCGCCCGCTCCGCTCGAGGAACCGCTCGCCGCGGCGGCCGCGCCCGCGGCGGCCGCGCCCGCGGCGCCCGCGCCCGCGGCGCCCGCCGCCCCCGCTCCGGCACCGCCGGCGATGAGCGCCACCGCCTTGGCGTACCCGGCGGCGCCGAACCAGCCGATGACCGCGACCGGCACGACGGCGGGGATGCTGCCCGCGACCTCCTCGATCTGGAGGGCGGCCAGCCGACACTTGGCGCACTCCTCCAGGTGCTTGCGCAGTCCCCGTTCGGCGCGGGTGCGCAGCCTGCGGCGGGCGTAGGTGCCGAGCTGGTCGGCGTAGCCGGCGCACTCCTCGTCGCTGGTGAGGGTGGCGCTGACATGGGCCTGGAGGTAGGCCTGCTTGAGGCCCTCACGAGCGCGGCTGGCGAGCACGCGCGTGCCGTTGGCGTCGAGGCCGAAGAGCATGGCGACCTCGCTCGGCGACTCGTCCTCGACCTCGGTGTGCCACAGCACCGCCTGCCAGCGCTCGGGCAGTGAGCGGAAGGCCTGCATGGCCATGGACTGCTCGGCCTCGTGCATCGCGCGCACATCGGCGCCCAGGTCCAGGCCCGCTCCGAAGGAGCCGATGGACACGGTGTCGTCGGCGACTTCGGAGGAACGGGCGGACTGCGCGGCGAACACCGCGAAGTCGTCGACGAGTTGCTCCCGCTTTGCCGACTGCGTCCAGTCGGCGGCCACCCGCCGGACGCAGGTGAGGAGGTAGGCGCGGACGGCGTACTCGGGTCCTGAGCCGCCGCGTACCGCCTGGAGCATGCGGGCGAAGACCTCGGCGGTGAGGTCGTCGGCGGTGTGCGCGTCCCGGCAGCAGGTGCGGGCGTAGCGGCGTACGGCGTCGGCGTGCCGCCGGTACAGCTGCTCGTACGCCGTGTCGTCGCCCGAGCGCATCCGGCCGATCAGGTCGGTGTCGGCCGGCGGCAGGTCCCGCGCCGCCGGCAGGACGGCCTCGGCACGCCGCTCGCGCTGCGCCGGAACACTGCCCTCGGACAGGCCGTCGAGCGGACGTAGCGGCGGACGGGCCATCGGATCGCCCGGGCGACCACCCGTCGGACCGCCCAGGTGCCCGCTCGCGCGTCCACCCTGGCTCGGCACCTGCGGTGAGGTCAGGCCGTCGGCCTCCGTGTCACCGTCACCGGACGGACCGAGTGACTCGTCCCCACCGTCAACACTCATCGCGGAAAGCCCCCGCCGCCGGCCCAACCAGTCCTGACCACCGGGTCAGAGTGCCATATTGGCTTTTGGTCAGGATCCCGTGGGACGGGCCATCCACTCGTCCGTGGGGACCTGACGCAATCCAGTACTAGTTTTCACCCGTACGGGGAAGGTTCAACTGTCGTGCCTCGGGCAGCAGTTGAACTCCCTGTCCGGAATGTCGTGAACATCCGGCACGGCGGGCGAGGGCGAGGGTCACGCGGTACCCCCGCCCCACCATCACCCTTTCGAGCCACCCGCCCGGAAGCCGTCGGGCGCTGCCGGCCACGACCCTGCCGGCCACGACCCTGCCGGCCACGACCCTGCCGACTCGGCCCTCACGAAGAGGGACGCGACCGCAGGCCCTCCAGCAGGATGTCCAGCAGCCGAGCCGACGCCGCCGCCTGCTGAGCCGGATCCGGCAGCGAGGGCGCCGCCGTCGCGATCACCAGCAGCACGTCCGACACCGACACGTCGGTGCGCAGCGTGCCCGCCTCCCGCGCCCGATCCACCAGCAGGCCCACGACCTCGAGCAGCGCCGCCGCCCCGGCGTCGTCGACGGCGGCCGTCGTGCCGTCGCCCGCGACGAGCCGCAGTTCGCCGCCGCCCGGCTGGGTCCGCTGCTGCGGCACCCGCACCTCGTCGGCCGGCACACCCTCGCCGTCCTCCGGGACGCCGACCCGCAGCACCTGCGGCGGCAGCAGCCGCCCGGCGCCGGACGCCACGGACGTCCGCAGGAAGCGCGACAGCGCCGACCACGGTTCGTCCTCCTGGCCGAGCGCCGCCCGCGCCTGATCGGTCAGCCGGGACGTCTCCTCCTCGGCTATCCGCCGCACCAGTACGTCCTTGCTCGGGAAGCGCCGGTACACCGTGCCGACCCCGACCCGCGCACGCCGCGCCACGTCCTCCATCGGCGCGCCGTAACCCAGCTCGCCGAACACTTCGCGCGCCGCCCGCAGTACGTGTTCAAGATTGCGCTGTGCGTCCACACGCAGCGGTGCCGTCCGCGCGCCATCTCCACGGCCGTTGCCCACCGCCGCACCGACCGCGCCGCTCGGTGAAAGGGCCGTCGTCGACGACCAATGCGAGTTGTGAGTGTGCATACATGTTCCCCCGGTAATGACGTCTCCCCCCGGAGACTCTCCCCGCCATCGAAAGTCGGGGGCGTGGAACACAGGGGACGGCCTCCTCGGGCCCACCCGTCGCAGACCCGCAGAGCACTTCCCCCTGACACCCCGTCGACACACGAACATAGTTGAGAGGGAGTCAATTCAGAAGGGGCAGGTTCCGCACGGAGCGCCCCCCGATCGGAGTACGGGCCGTATACGTCCCGATTGCACCCCTTCCCGCACCCCGGCGCACACCCGCTGACCTGCGCTCCTGCCCCGCACTCCGGTGTTTCGGCCAACCCTGCGCACGCCCGACTCGCGGTCACACAAATTGTCGGGGCTGTGGACAAACTCCGGCGTCCGGTGCGTCATGGGATGGTGAAGGAACGTGCGCGCATTCTCGTTGTCGGCGGCGGCTACGTCGGGATGTACACGGCCCTGCGGCTCCAGCAGAAACTGAAACAGGAACTCGGCCGGGGCGAGGCCGAGATCACGGTCGTCACACCCGACCCGTACATGACCTACCAGCCCTTCCTCCCCGAGGCGGCCGCGGGCTCCATCTCCCCCCGGCACGTCGTCGTGCCCCTGCGCCGCGTCCTGCCGCACTGTCGGGTCGTGGTCGGCGAGGTCACCGCCGTCGACCACGCCAAACGCAGCGCCACCCTCACCACCCTCGCCACCGACGAAGAGGGCACCGGCCCCCAGCAGCTGACGTACGACGAACTCGTCCTCGCGCCCGGTTCCGTCTCTCGCACGCTGCCCATCCCCGGCCTGGCCGACCACGCCATCGGCTTCAAGACCGTCGAGGAAGCCATCGGGCTGCGCAACCACGTCATCGAACAGATGGACATCGCCTCCTCCACCCGCGACCCAGCGATCCGCGACGCCGCCCTCACCTTCGTCTTCGTCGGCGGCGGCTACGCGGGCGTGGAGGCACTCGGCGAGCTGGAGGACATGGCCCGCTACACCACGCGCTACTACCACAACGTCAAGCCCGAGGACATGAAGTGGATCCTGGTCGAGGCCTCCGACCGGATCCTGCCGGAGGTCGGCGCCGACATGGGCCGCTACACGGTCAGCGAACTGCGCCGCCGCAACATCGACGTACGCCTCGAGACCCGCCTGGAGTCCTGCGCCGACCGCATCGCCGTCCTCAGCGACGGCGCCCGCTTCCCGACCCGTACGGTCGTGTGGACCGCCGGCGTGAAACCCCACCCGCTCCTCGCCGCCACCGACCTCCCGCTGAACGCACGAGGTCGGCTGAAATGCACCCCCGAGCTGACCATCGACGGCGTCACGCACGCGTGGGCGGCCGGAGACGCCGCCGCCGTCCCCGACGTGACGGCCGACGAGCCCGGCAAGGAGACCGCCCCGAACGCCCAGAACGCCGTCCGCCAGGCGAAGGTCCTCGGCGACAACATCGTGCGCTCGCTGCGCGGCGAACCCCTCCACCCGTACTCCCACAAGTACGTCGGCTCGGTCGCCTCGCTCGGCCTCCACCAGGGCGTCGCCCACGTCTACGGGCGCAAGCTCAAGGGCTACCCGGCCTGGTTCATGCACCGGGCGTACCACCTCAGCCGCGTGCCCACCTTCAACCGCAAGGCACGCGTGCTCGCCGAATGGACCCTCTCCGGGCTCTTCAAACGGGAGATCGTTTCCCTGGGATCCCTCGAACATCCCCGCGCGGAGTTCGAACTCGCTGCCGGTGGAAAGCCTTCTGACGAGTCTTCCGGCGACCCGAAGGGGTCGTCCTGACCCGATCCAGGAACTCCGCCGACCGCCCCCACGTCTGACGAATGTCGGCCCGGACGGCGGCCACACTGCCAGACTGCTCCCTGCTCCAGTCCCTCCCGAGCCCTTCCCGGCGGGCCACCACCCGCCCCCCGACCCACGAGGCCGTTCCACGTGCTCCACACCCCGGGTGCTGTAACAATGTGCGGCCACCGCCGCGCGGCCCCCGCAGCCCAGGCCGGGCCCGGAGCCGGGCCGCCGACGACTACACGAGGCAAGGATTCGTGAACTTCACGCGCTGGAGCGCCCGGCTCCCCGGAACGCAGCGCCGCGCCGCCGCGCGAGCCGAGCACCCGGTCACCACCCCGGACCGGCGGAGCGAGGGCTCCGTACCCGCGGCCCGCGCCGAACGACTCACCGACGAGCCGCCCCCGGTGCCCGCCGTCGACGAACTCCCGGTCCGTGAGGTCCTCGACCGCGTCCCGGCCCTCGTCGCCCTCGTCCACGGCACCGACCACCGCCTCGCCTACGTCAACGACGCCTACGCGGCGGCCTTCGGCGTACGCCGCTGCGGCGAACCGGCCGCCGAGGCACTCCCCGAACTCCGCGACCTCGGCCTCATGCCCCTCCTCGACCAGGCCCTGCGCAGCGGCAAGCCCCGCACCCTGAAGTCCCGCAAGGCCCCCGACGGCCGCTCCTACACGTTCACCTGCACCCCGGCAGCCGAGGACAACGGCAAGGGCACCGTCCTGATCTTCGCCACCGACGTCACCGACCACGCCGAGGCCGCCGAACGACTCAGAACCAGTGAACGGCGCCAGCGCGAGACCGCCGTCACCCTCCAGCGCTCCCTCCTCCCCCAGGAGCTCGAAGAGCCCGACGACCTGCGCATCGCCGCCACCTACCAGCCCGGCGGCACCGAGGCCGCGGTCGGCGGCGACTGGTACGACGTCATCACCCTCGGCGGCGGCCGCACCGCCCTCGTCATCGGCGACGTCATGGGCCGAGGCGTCCGCGCGGCAGCCGTCATGGGCCAGCTCCGCACGGCGGTCCGGGCGTACGCCCGCCTCGACCTGCCCCCGCACGAAATCCTCCAGCTCCTCGACGGCCTCGCCGCGGAGATCGACGCCAACCAGATCGCCACGTGCGTGTACGCCATCCACGACCCCAACGAGGGCCGACTGGTGTACGCCTCAGCGGGCCACCTGCCCATCCTGGTCCGCGACGACAACGGCACCGTCCTGCGCGCCGACGAACCCACCGGCCCGCCCCTGGGCACCGGTGGCTGGATGCACGCCTCCGGCTCGATCCCCCTCGGCCCCGGCTCGACGGCCGTCCTCTACACCGACGGCCTGGTCGAGCGCAGGGACGAAGACCTCGACGAAGGCATCGCGTCCCTGGAGCGCGCCCTGTCCGGCGCGACCGGCACCCCCCAGGTCGTCTGCGACCGTCTGGTCCGCTCGGCCGGCGTCACCGCCGACCACGACGACGACGTCGCCGTCCTGGTCCTCCAGCACCCGGCCCGCACCGGCCCCGACGGCGAGCTGTTCCGCAACGCGGCCCTGGAGCTCCTCGGCGGCGTCGAGGCGGCCCCCCGCGCGCGTGCCTTCGCCTCCGGTGTCCTGACCAGCTGGCGCTTCCCGCCCGACCTGCACGACCTCGGCGTCCTGGCCGCCAGCGAACTCGTCGCCAACTCCCTCCAGCACGGCACCCCGCCCATGCGGCTGCGCCTGCGCCGCACCGACCGCCGCCTGATCATCGAGGTCACCGACGGCGACGACCACCTCCCGCGCCGCCGCCGCGCCGAACCGGGCGACGAGTCCGGCCGAGGCATCGCCATCGTCGCCACGATCGCCTCCCACTGGGGCAGCCGCCGCACTCCGGGCGGCGGCAAGGCGGTGTGGTGCGAGTTCGTCCTGCCGAAGCCTTCGGAGTGACAAACGCCGTGACAACCGGAGCGACAGGCAGCGCGCCTCGGCCCGGTCACGGCCACCCGCCGACACGAAAGGCGGCCGCCGCCCTCCCGGACGACGACCGCCTCCCACACCTGCCTCACGCCTCGGCGGCCACCGGCTCCGCCACCGCGCCACCTCGCGCGACCACCCGCTTCCGCACCAGCCACGGCTGATCCTGGACGGCGGTCAGCTGCCGTCCCAGCCGCAGCGCCAGGTAGGTGATCCCCAGCGAGAACAGCAGGAACGTCACGATGTACGGCGCGTGCAGAGAGGCCCCCATCGGCCCGCCCACCGCCGGCCCGACGGCCAGCGCGAGCTGCTTCACCAGGGCGAACGCCGAGTTGTACTGTCCCGCCAGGCCGGCCGGCGCCAGATCGGCCACCAGCGGCGCGACCGTCGGCGACAGCATCGCCTCACCCAGCCCGAACAACGCGTACGTCGACACGAACGCGGCCGTCGCCATCTCCCGACTGCCGTGGCCGAGCCCCGCGTACCCGGCGACGACCCACGCGACGGCCCAGATCAGCCCCACGGCCGCGATCACCCGGGACCGCTTCTGCCGCTCGACGAACTTCAGCACGGCGAACTGCGCGACCACGATCATCGCGGTGTTGGCGGCGAGCGCGGTCCCGAGCGCGGACGTCGAGATCCCGGCGGCCTCGACCCCGTACGCGCTCAGCCCCGACTCGAACTGCCCGTAGCAGGCGAAGAACAGCACGAAGCCCAGCACACACAGCTGCACCATGGCCCGGTTGCCGAGCAACCGCTTCCAGCTGCCCCCGGCGGCCTGCGGGGCGTCCCCGACAGGCGGGGCGTGCGGCAGCCGCACGGTCGACATCACCACGGCCAGCAGCAGGAACATCGCCGCCTCGATGGCGAACAGCAGCGTGAACGAGGACACGCGCGAGGTGTCGACGAGATGCCCGCCGATCAGCCCACCCACCCCGAGCCCGAGGTTCTGGAGGAAGAACTGCGTCGCGAACGCCCGCGACCGGGTCTCGGCGGTCGAGGAGTCCACGATCATCGTGGCCAGCGCCGGCTGCATCACGGCCTGCCCGGCACCGAGCGCCGCCGCGGCGGCCAGTACGGCGGTGGCATTGCCGGCGAGCCCCAGGCTCAGTGCGCCCAGCGCGGCGGTGACCAGGGCGGCGAGCAGGACCGGCAGTGGACCGCGCCGCACGATCGCCCTACCGGCGAACGGCAGCACGATCAGCGCGGCCACGGCGAAGACGGCGAGGACGAGCCCCGCCGTCATGGCCCCCAGTCCCCGTACCTGCGCCACATAGACGTACAGGTAGGGGACGGTGAAGCCGAGCCCGAACGCGCTGAGTGCGTTGCCCACGTGGATCCGGCGCATCGCTGCGCCCATCGCCCTGGTCACGTTCACCTCTCTCAGGTGGTCGTCGTCGGTACCGGGTCGGAGCAGCGTCGGTACTTCCGCTGCCTCAGTACTTAGTGCCGAAGACTTCGAAGCTAAAGTTAGAAGCTAAACCGTACACCTCGAAGAACTTCAACGCGAACGAGCCCCGTGCGATACTTGCGCCCATGGGCGACACCCCCGGCACGGTCGGCACCGGCAGCGGCGGCGAGCCGACCCTCGAAGAGCAGATCGCGGCCTATCAGCGCGAATTCCAGGACCTCGACCCCCAGGTCGAGAAGATCGTCTCGGCGCTCTCCCGCCTCAACCGCCGGATGAACGTCGCCTATGGCCGCCAGACCGCGGACCTCGGCATCAGTAACGCCGAGTGGGAGGTCCTCAAGGCCCTGGTCCTCTCCGGGGCCCCCTATCGCCTGGGACCCAGCGATCTGGCCAAGCGCCTCGGTCTGACGCCGGCCGCGATGACCCACCGCATCGACCGCATGCTCGCCGAGGGACTGGTGACCCGGGAGCGGGACGAGTCCAACCGCGTGCGCGTGATCGTCGAGCTGACGCCCGAGGGTCGCGAGAAGTGGCTGGAGGCGATGCGCATGGCGACGGTCTTCGAGGAGGACCTCCTCCAGGACCTCTCCGCGGACGAGCGAACGGTCCTGGGCGAGGTCCTGACCAGGCTCCTGCGCCGGGTGGAGCACGCCCAGCCGGACGCCGGCGGCCGGCTCAGCGACCTCGACTGAGCAGCCCACCCCGGTCGGGCTAAAAGATCTTGACAGGGGTGGTTGACATCCCCATCCAGGGTCCGTAAAGTTCTTCGGGTTGCCAGGGAGCCGTAACGGTTCTTCGACAACACCTCCGCCGCAGTAGCGGCACTACAAACCACCAGCACGATCTCCCAACGGGGCTGAATTCGGCGTGCCCGAATTCAATTCGATTTGGGATCGGCAGCCCGATTAGGAACTGCCGAGCGGATCCGCTAAGGTTTGAGACGTCGGAACGGCCCAACAGCCGGGAAGACAACCCCCCTCTGACTGGGAATCAGGCCCGAAAGGATCTGATAGAGTCGGAACCGCCGGAAAGGGAAACGCGAAAGCAAGAACCTGGAAAGCACCGAGGAAATCGGGTCGAGAAAAGATCTGATAGAGTCGGAAACGCAAGACCGAAGGGAAGCGCCCGGAGGAAAGCCTGAGAGAGTCTCTCGGGTGAGTACAAAGGAAGCGTCCGTTCCTTGAGAACTCAACAGCGTGCCAAAAATCAACGCCAGATATGTTGATACCCCGTCCCCGGCAGTGATAGCCGAGGATGAGGTTCCTTTGAAACAAAACACAGCGAGGACGCTGTGAACGGCCGGGCTTATTCCGCCTGGCTGTTCCGCTCTCGTGGTGTCGACCGGATTACCGGTAAACATTCACGGAGAGTTTGATCCTGGCTCAGGACGAACGCTGGCGGCGTGCTTAACACATGCAAGTCGAACGATGAACCACTTCGGTGGGGATTAGTGGCGAACGGGTGAGTAACACGTGGGCAATCTGCCCTTCACTCTGGGACAAGCCCTGGAAACGGGGTCTAATACCGGATAGCACTTCCACTCGCATGGGTGGAGGTTGAAAGCTCCGGCGGTGAAGGATGAGCCCGCGGCCTATCAGCTTGTTGGTGAGGTAATGGCTCACCAAGGCGACGACGGGTAGCCGGCCTGAGAGGGCGACCGGCCACACTGGGACTGAGACACGGCCCAGACTCCTACGGGAGGCAGCAGTGGGGAATATTGCACAATGGGCGAAAGCCTGATGCAGCGACGCCGCGTGAGGGATGACGGCCTTCGGGTTGTAAACCTCTTTCAGCAGGGAAGAAGCGAAAGTGACGGTACCTGCAGAAGAAGCGCCGGCTAACTACGTGCCAGCAGCCGCGGTAATACGTAGGGCGCAAGCGTTGTCCGGAATTATTGGGCGTAAAGAGCTCGTAGGCGGTCTGTCACGTCGGATGTGAAAGCCCGGGGCTTAACCCCGGGTCTGCATTCGATACGGGCAGACTAGAGTGTGGTAGGGGAGATCGGAATTCCTGGTGTAGCGGTGAAATGCGCAGATATCAGGAGGAACACCGGTGGCGAAGGCGGATCTCTGGGCCATTACTGACGCTGAGGAGCGAAAGCGTGGGGAGCGAACAGGATTAGATACCCTGGTAGTCCACGCCGTAAACGGTGGGAACTAGGTGTTGGCGACATTCCACGTCGTCGGTGCCGCAGCTAACGCATTAAGTTCCCCGCCTGGGGAGTACGGCCGCAAGGCTAAAACTCAAAGGAATTGACGGGGGCCCGCACAAGCAGCGGAGCATGTGGCTTAATTCGACGCAACGCGAAGAACCTTACCAAGGCTTGACATACACCGGAAAGCATTAGAGATAGTGCCCCCCTTGTGGTCGGTGTACAGGTGGTGCATGGCTGTCGTCAGCTCGTGTCGTGAGATGTTGGGTTAAGTCCCGCAACGAGCGCAACCCTTGTTCTGTGTTGCCAGCATGCCCTTCGGGGTGATGGGGACTCACAGGAGACTGCCGGGGTCAACTCGGAGGAAGGTGGGGACGACGTCAAGTCATCATGCCCCTTATGTCTTGGGCTGCACACGTGCTACAATGGCCGGTACAAAGAGCTGCGAAACCGTGAGGTGGAGCGAATCTCAAAAAGCCGGTCTCAGTTCGGATTGGGGTCTGCAACTCGACCCCATGAAGTCGGAGTTGCTAGTAATCGCAGATCAGCATTGCTGCGGTGAATACGTTCCCGGGCCTTGTACACACCGCCCGTCACGTCACGAAAGTCGGTAACACCCGAAGCCGGTGGCCCAACCCCTTGTGGGAGGGAGCTGTCGAAGGTGGGACTGGCGATTGGGACGAAGTCGTAACAAGGTAGCCGTACCGGAAGGTGCGGCTGGATCACCTCCTTTCTAAGGAGCACTTCTTACCGAGTTCGCTCGGTCAGAGGCCAGTACATCGGCGTACGTCCGATGCTGGTTGCTCATGGGTGGAACGTTGATTATTCGGCCGGGTTTCCGGGTCGGAGGCTGCAAGTACTGCTCGTAAGGGCGTGGAAAGCATGATCTTCGGACGGGAGCTGGCTGGGCACGCTGTTGGGTATCTGAGGGTATGGCCGTATGGCTGCCTTCAGTGCCGGCCCCAGTGCACTCGAAACCGTAGGGTTTCGGGGTGATGGGTGGCTGGTCGTTGTTTGAGAACTGCACAGTGGACGCGAGCATCTGTGGCCAAGTTTTTAAGGGCGCACGGTGGATGCCTTGGCACCAGGAACCGATGAAGGACGTGGGAGGCCACGATAGTCCCCGGGGAGTCGTCAACCAGGCTTTGATCCGGGGGTTTCCGAATGGGGAAACCCGGCAGTCGTCATGGGCTGTCACCCGCTGCTGAACACATAGGCAGTGTGGAGGGAACGCGGGGAAGTGAAACATCTCAGTACCCGCAGGAAGAGAAAACAACCGTGATTCCGGGAGTAGTGGCGAGCGAAACCGGATGAGGCCAAACCGTATACGTGTGAGACCCGGCAGGGGTTGCGTGTACGGGGTTGTGGGATCTCTCTTTCACAGTCTGCCGGCTGTGAGACGAGTCAGAAACCGTTGATGTAGGCGAAGGACATGCGAAAGGTCCGGCGTAGAGGGTAAGACCCCCGTAGTCGAAACATCAGCGGCTCGTTTGAGAGACACCCAAGTAGCACGGGGCCCGAGAAATCCCGTGTGAATCTGGCGGGACCACCCGCTAAGCCTAAATATTCCCTGGTGACCGATAGCGGATAGTACCGTGAGGGAATGGTGAAAAGTACCGCGGGAGCGGAGTGAAATAGTACCTGAAACCGTGTGCCTACAAGCCGTGGGAGCGTCGGACGGAGAGCTTGCTCTTCGTCTCGTGACTGCGTGCCTTTTGAAGAATGAGCCTGCGAGTTTGCGGTGTGTTGCGAGGTTAACCCGAGTGGGGTAGCCGTAGCGAAAGCGAGTCCGAATAGGGCGTTTCAGTAGCACGCTCAAGACCCGAAGCGGAGTGATCTAGCCATGGGCAGGTTGAAGCGGAGGTAAGACTTCGTGGAGGACCGAACCCACCAGGGTTGAAAACCTGGGGGATGACCTGTGGTTAGGGGTGAAAGGCCAATCAAACTCCGTGATAGCTGGTTCTCCCCGAAATGCATTTAGGTGCAGCGTCGTGTGTTTCTTGCCGGAGGTAGAGCACTGGATAGGCGATGGGCCCTACCGGGTTACTGACCTTAGCCAAACTCCGAATGCCGGTAAGTGAGAGCGCGGCAGTGAGACTGTGGGGGATAAGCTCCATGGTCGAGAGGGAAACAGCCCAGAGCATCGACTAAGGCCCCTAAGCGTACGCTAAGTGGGAAAGGATGTGGAGTCGCACAGACAACCAGGAGGTTGGCTTAGAAGCAGCCACCCTTGAAAGAGTGCGTAATAGCTCACTGGTCTAGTGATTCCGCGCCGACAATGTAGCGGGGCTCAAGCGTACCGCCGAAGTCGTGTCATTGCAGCTATAGGGCCAACGCCCGCTGTGATGGGTAGGGGAGCGTCGTGTGCCGGGTGAAGCAGCACCGGAAGGTAGTTGTGGACGGTTCACGAGTGAGAATGCAGGCATGAGTAGCGATACACACGTGAGAAACGTGTGCGCCGATTGACTAAGGGTTCCTGGGTCAAGCTGATCTGCCCAGGGTAAGTCGGGACCTAAGGCGAGGCCGACAGGCGTAGTCGATGGATAACCGGTTGATATTCCGGTACCCGCTGTGAAGCGTCAAACATCGAACCAGGCGATGCTAAGTCCGTGAAGCCGTTCCGGACCCTTCGGGGAAAGGAAAGTGGTGGAGCCGGCGAACCAGACTTGCAGTAGGTGAGTGATGGGGTGACGCAGGAAGGTAGTCCATCCCGGGCGGTGGTTGTCCCGGGGTAAGGGTGTAGGACGAACGGTAGGCAAATCCGCCGTTCATATAGTCTGAGACCTGATGCCGAGCCGATTGTGGCGAAGTGGATGATCCTATGCTGTCGAGAAAAGCCTCTAGCGAGTTTCATGGCGGCCCGTACCCTAAACCGACTCAGGTGGTCAGGTAGAGAATACCGAGGCGTTCGGGTGAACTATGGTTAAGGAACTCGGCAAAATGCCCCCGTAACTTCGGGAGAAGGGGGGCCACGTCTGGTGAGAGCACTTGCTGCTCGAGCTGGGGGTGGCCGCAGAGACCAGCGAGAAGCGACTGTTTACTAAAAACACAGGTCCGTGCGAAGCCGTAAGGCGATGTATACGGACTGACGCCTGCCCGGTGCTGGAACGTTAAGGGGACCGGTTAGTCAAGATTCGTCTTGGCGAAGCTGAGAACTTAAGCGCCAGTAAACGGCGGTGGTAACTATAACCATCCTAAGGTAGCGAAATTCCTTGTCGGGTAAGTTCCGACCTGCACGAATGGCGTAACGACTTCTCGACTGTCTCAACCATAGGCCCGGTGAAATTGCACTACGAGTAAAGATGCTCGTTTCGCGCAGCAGGACGGAAAGACCCCGGGACCTTTACTACAGTTTGATATTGGTGTTCGGTTCGGCTTGTGTAGGATAGGTGGGAGACTTTGAAGCGGCCACGCCAGTGGTTGTGGAGTCGTCGTTGAAATACCACTCTGGTCGTGCTGGATGTCTAACCTGGGTCCGTGATCCGGATCAGGGACAGTGTCTGATGGGTAGTTTAACTGGGGCGGTTGCCTCCTAAAGAGTAACGGAGGCGCCCAAAGGTTCCCTCAGCCTGGTTGGCAATCAGGTGTTGAGTGTAAGTGCACAAGGGAGCTTGACTGTGAGACCGACGGGTCGAGCAGGGACGAAAGTCGGGACTAGTGATCCGGCGGTGGCTTGTGGAAGCGCCGTCGCTCAACGGATAAAAGGTACCCCGGGGATAACAGGCTGATCTTCCCCAAGAGTCCATATCGACGGGATGGTTTGGCACCTCGATGTCGGCTCGTCGCATCCTGGGGCTGGAGTCGGTCCCAAGGGTTGGGCTGTTCGCCCATTAAAGCGGTACGCGAGCTGGGTTTAGAACGTCGTGAGACAGTTCGGTCCCTATCCGCTGCGCGCGCAGGAATATTGAGAAGGGCTGTCCCTAGTACGAGAGGACCGGGACGGACGAACCTCTGGTGTGCCAGTTGTTCTGCCAAGGGCATGGCTGGTTGGCTACGTTCGGGAGGGATAACCGCTGAAAGCATCTAAGCGGGAAGCCTGCTTCGAGATGAGTATTCCCACCCCCTTGAGGGGTTAAGGCTCCCAGTAGACGACTGGGTTGATAGGCCGGATGTGGAAGCCCAGTAATGGGTGAAGCTGACTGGTACTAATAGGCCGAGGGCTTGTCCTCAGTTGCTCGCGTCCACTGTGTTGGTTCTGAAACCACGAACGGCCCCATGCCATGGTCACGGCATGGTGCGGCTGGACAGTTTCATAGTGTTTCGGTGGTCATAGCGTGAGGGAAACGCCCGGTTACATTCCGAACCCGGAAGCTAAGCCTTACAGCGCCGATGGTACTGCAGGGGGGACCCTGTGGGAGAGTAGGACACCGCCGAACAAATATTACGGGAAACCCTCGCACCTCACAGTGCGGGGGTTTTCTGCGTTACGGTGCTTTCTATGTACACGTATGTGGTTCGGGCCGTACGGGCTGACGAGTGGGTTTCGGTGAAGGAGCTGCGGTTGCTTGCGCTCAGGGATCCGGTGGCACCGCTCGCCTTTTTGGAGACGTATGAGGCGGCTGCGGCGCGGCCCGACTCCTTCTGGCAGGAGCGGGCGGCCGGAGCGGCCGAGGGGACTGCCGGCGTACGGCAGTTCGTCGCCGAGGCCGAGGACGGGCAGTGGGCCGGGACGGTCACCCTGCTCCTGGAGGAGGCAGGAACCGTCGACTGGGCCGGTTTCCCCGTGGAACGGCGGCAGGGGCACATCGTCGGGGTCTATGTGCGGGACGACTGGCGTGGCGGCGGGATGACGCGGGCGCTGCTCGACGCCGCCGTCGACTGGGCCTGGGAGTTGGGGGTCGAGCGGGTGCGTCTCATCGTCCACGAGAAGAATGCGCGGGCGCAGGGGGCGTACCGCAAGGCGGGGTTCATACCGAGCGGGCGGACCGTGCCGTTGGCGCAGGGGGCCGGGGAGACCGAGACCGAGTACGAGTTCGTCCTCGAGCGTCCCGAGGCGTCAGACCGGTAGGTCGTGGTGCGGCCAGCGGGCCTTGGCCTGTTCGCGGGAGCGGAGCAGGGCCAGGGTGGGCAGGCCGCGATCGGTGCCGGTCGCCAGGAGGTCCGGGAGCTGGGGGATCGGGGCCACGGCCGCCACATCGTCCAGGACCAGGGACATTGGTGGGTCGAGGCGACCGGAGGATGACCGTTCGGCCATGCGCCGGCCGCGCTCGACCACGCTGGAGACGAGGGCCGTCAGGAGTGGCATCGCGCCGGGACTGGTCCTGGGGTCCTCGATTGATTCACCGAGCACATAGAGAGTTCCCCCTTCGTCCACGAAGGAATCCAAGGCGAGGGCGTCAGTTCGGTTGGGAGTGCACGCCTCGCGGATGTTCACCGTGGACAGGGCGGAAAGGGCACGGGACGTCAGTTCCTGGGCGATGTCCCGGCGTTCGGGGTGGGCGGTGAGGGCGGCTTCGAGTTCGCCTGCCGCGCCCGGGGCGGCCTTGGGGTTGGTCCGGAGGGTGCGGACGGCTTCCTGGATGCCGGTGCCCTGGGACCAGCGGTGGACGTGGCGGATGGTGCGGCCGTCGATGGCCGCGGCGTGCAGGTAGCTGCGCAGGAGGGTTTCGGCGGTGTCGCTGACCGCCTGGTCGAGCCGTGAGGTGGGGCGCACGGGGGCGAGGAGCGCCGTCGCGCGGGAGATCGCGGTCTGTTTGTCCTCGCAGCCTGTGGTGGGGGACCAGTGGAGGCGGGCCGGGGTGTCGCAGAGGTGACCGGGGTCGTAGAGGTGGACCGGGCCCAGTTTGGCTCTGGCGTCCTTGGTCTCCTGCCAGAGGGTGGGGCTGGAGGTGAGGATGAGGGCGGGGCCCTCGGCGTCCCGGATGGCCTGGATCGCGGTCGCGTGGCGGGTTTCCGGCGGGGCGTAGTGCGCCGCACCCTCGAAGCGGTTGGCTTCCCACCCGGCCGCCCGTTCACCCGCAACAGCCGGGAACAGGGCAGCGGCAGCGGCTGTCGAGGGCTGTGGCTGGTGCGGCTGCTGTGGTTGGAGGGACGGTGAGAGCGAGGTGGGCGGCGCGGCCGGCGTCGGCTGAAGAGACTGGGTCGGCGCCGGAGTCGGCGGCTCGACGTCCGTCCTGGGTCCGGTCTCGACGCGTTGGGTCGGCACCTCGTGGTGCGTCGGTGGCGTCACCGTTTCCTGAACGGGCGTCGGTGCCGGTGCCAGGTCCGCGCGCTTCCTCGCTCGTACCGCCCGCCACCGGGCGAGTGTCCCCATCACGAACACCGTGAGGACGAGCAGGATCATCACCTGGCCGATGAACAGGCCCCAGAACAGCCCGTAACCCGAGAAGTCGGCCGCCTCCGCTTCCGGCCAGGCGCCGGGGATGTCGTGGGGCCTGGCGATGAGGTGCCGCATGGCCAGCGGGGTGCGGGTGAAGGTGACGCCCGCGGGCCAGGAGCCGTGGGCGAAGAGGGCTGCCAGGCCGGTCGCCGTCCAGACCAGCAGGGTCATGCCGAGCAGGAACGCGAGTATGCCGACCAGCAGGCCGTCGGGGATGCCTCCCTGGCCGTGGCCCGGGCTGTCGCGGCGCTGCTCGTCTCCCGGTCTCATGACGACCCCCTCTCCCGGGCTACGCCACCGTCGACTCGGACGAGCCGTCCAGGTCGGCCAGGTGCTGTTCCATGAAGGCCGCCGCTCGTCGTTCCTGTTCCAGTTCGGCGGCCAGCAGGGCGTCGTCGTCGGACATGGTGCGGTCGGTGGAGGATTCCGTCATCGCCCGGTCGGTGAAGACCAGTGGCCGTTCCGTCTCGGTGATCAGGTGTTTCACCACCTGCACATTGCCGTTGACGTCCCAGACCGCGATGCCGGGGGTGAGGGTGGGGATGATCTCCACCGCCCACCTGGGCAGGCCGATGACCCGGCCCGTCGCCCTCGCCTCGTCCGCTTTCTGGGCGTAGATGGTCCGGGTCGACGCCATCTTCAGGATGGCCGCGGCCTCCTTCGCCGCGGCTCCGTCCACGACGTCGGACAGATGGTGGACGACCGCCACGAACGACAGGCCGAGGCGACGGCCGAACTTCAGCAGTCGCTGGAACAGCTGGGCCACGAACGGGCTGTTGATGATGTGCCAGGCCTCCTCGACCAGGAAGATGCGCTTCTTCCGGTCGGGGCGGATCCAGGTGTGCTCCAGCCAGACCCCGACGATCGCCATCAGGATCGGCATGGCGATCGAGTTGCGGTCGATGTGGGACAGATCGAACACGATCAGCGGAGCGTCCAGGTCGATGCCCACCGTCGTGGGGCCGTCGAACATGCCCCTGAGGTCGCCGTCGACCAGGCGGTCCAGGACCAGTGCCACGTCCAGGCCCCAGGCCCGTACATCGTCTATGGCGACGTTCATCGCCTCCGCCGACTCCGGCTCGGGGTGGCGCAACTGCTCGACGATGTCGGTCAGGACCGGCTGGCGCTCCACGATCGTCTCGTTGACGTAGGCGTGGGCGACCTTGAGCGCGAAGCCGGAGCGCTCGTCCAGGCCGTGGCCCATCGCCACCTCGATGATGGTGCGCAGCAGCGCGAGCTGGCCGGTCGTGGTGATCGACGGGTCCAGCGGGTTGAGGCGGATGCCGTGGTCCAGGGCGGCCGTCGGGTCCAGGCGGATAGGAGTTATTCCCAGCGCCTGCGCGATGAGGTTCCATTCGCCGACGCCGTCCTCGCCCTGTGCGTCCAGGACGACGACCTGGCGGTCGCGGAAGCGCAGCTGGCGCAGGACGTAGGTCTTCTCCAGCGCCGACTTGCCGTTTCCGGACTCGCCGAGGACGAGCCAGTGCGGGGCGGGGAGCTGCTGGCCGTACAGCTGGAAGGGGTCGTAGATGTAGCCCTTCCCGGAGTAGACCTCGCGGCCGATGATGACGCCGGAGTCGCCGAGGCCGGGAGCGGCCGTGGGCAGGTACACCGCCTGGGCCTGGCCCGTGGAGGTGCGTACCGGCAGCCGGGTCGTCTCGACCTTGCCGAAGAGGAAGGAGGTGAAGGCGTCCGTGAGGACGGACAGCGGATCCCGCATCAGCTCATCAGCCCCTACCTTCGGATTCCGGTGGCGAACGGGAGGGTGTTCACGAACGCCCGGTGGTGCTCTCGGTCGCACCATTCGAGTTTGAGGTACGACTTGCCGGCTGACGCCCTTATCGTCCGTTTGTCGCGGGCGAGGGCCTCGGGGTTGCGGGAGGAGACGGTGATGTAGCCGACCAGGTTCACGCCGGCCGCGCCGGACGCCAGGTCCTCGCCGCGCTGGTCCAGTCGGGAGTGGGCCGCCACGTCACGTGGGTCGACGGTGCGGTTCATCTTGGCGGCCCGGCTCGCCTCGGCGTCGTCGTTCGTCTTCTCCGTCAGCATGCGTTCGATGGCGACCTCGGTGGGTTCGAGGTCCATGGTCACGGCGACGGTGCGGATGACGTCCGGGGTGTGGACGAGGAGCGGTGCCAGGAAGTTGACGCCCACCGGGGTCATCGGCCACTCCTTCACCCAGGCCGTGGCATGGCACCAGGGGGCCCGGGTGGACGACTCGCGGGTCTTGGCCTGGAGGTATGTCGGCTCCATGGCGTCCAGCTCGGCAGGCCAGGCGTTGCGCTTGGTCATCGCCTGGATGTGGTCGATGGGGTGGTCCGGGTCGTACATGGAGTGGACGAGGGAGGACAGCCGGCCCTGGCCGAGGGGCTGGCGGACGCGGATGTCCGCCTCCTGGAGGCGGGAGCAGATGTCCGTCAGCTCGCGGGCCATGACCACCGCCAGGCCCGCGTCACGGTCCAGCTTGCGGCCCGACCGGGGGCGGGCGGCGCGGGCCATGGCGTGTGCCTCGGCGGCCAGTTCGCGGGTGTAGTGCATACAGGCGACGAGGTAGGCGCGGTGCTGCTCGCTGCTCGTGGACACCATGGACTGGAGCTGGTCGTAGGAGCGGGCCAGCCAGTCGGGGGACCGCTCGTCCCCGCGGACGGCGACGTCCTTGGCGTGGGCGTCGGGGTCGGCGGGGAGGGTGCGGGCGAGCATCTGAAGGCGGGTGACGAAGCCGTCGCCGTTCGCCACGTGCTTGAGGAGGGTGCCGAAGCGGTCGACCAGGGCTTCCTGGTCCTCGCTGTCGCGCAGGCCGACGCCCGGGCCCTCGATCTCGATGGCGGCCGTCACCGTACGGCGGTCGGCGTGCAGGAGTACGGCGATCTCGTCGGGGCCGAAGGGGGCGGCCAGCCAGCTGATGCGGCCGATTCCCGGGGGCGGGCCGATCTCGATCTCCTGGCCGTCGAGCCGGGTGCCCGCCTCCATGACGGTCGAGCGGTAGGCCGTGCCCTGGCGGAGGGTGCGCTTGTAGCTGCGGTTGATCTCGAACCACTTGTAGAACGTGCGGTGCTTGTACGGCACGTAGACGGCGGCCAGCGCGATCATCGGGAAGCCGCTCAGCAGCACGATCCGCAGGGCGAGGACGGGGACGAGGAGGCCGCACATCATGCCGAGGAACGCGCCGACGACGATGAGCGCGATCTCGCCGGTCTCGCGGTTGCGGCCGACGATCGCGTTCGGCCGGGCGCGGCCGATCAGATATGTACGGCGGGGCGTGATCGCGTGGGACACATGGGCCACGTGGGAATCAGTCGTCAACGCCCTTCACCTCCCGTGCGGTTGTTGCTGCTGTTGCGGGTGTTGCTCGCGTGCGGGGTGTTGACCGGGCTGCTCGCGCGGGGGGCGGGTGCGGCGGAGGGGACAGATCCGCCGCCCCCGTTCGAGGTGCGCGAACTGTGCGCGGCGACTCCGCCGGAGGCGGGGTTGGAGGGGCGGGCGCCGGAGGACCCGGACTGGCCGCCGCCGTTGTTGTCCGCACGGGTGCTGTGCGCCTTGATGCCCTGGGCGACGAGGGTCGCCGGGGAGCTGATGACGGCCGCCGCCTTGCCCTCGGCGCCCTGCATGATGCGGTTGTTGCGGGAGCCTGCGATCTCGTCGCCGAAGCCGGGGACGAAACGGTAGATCATCGCGCTGGCGAAGATGGCGAGCAGGATGATGGAGAGGCCGGAGACGACGGCGGAGAAGGCGTTCGGGCCGTCGGCGGAGGACAGTGCCCCGGCGAGGCCGAGCACGATCACGATGACCGGCTTGACCAGGATGACGGCGATCATGATGCCGGCCCAGCGGCGGACGTGGCTCCACAGGTTCTTGTCGACCAGGCCCGCGTAGACGACGGTGCCGAGCAGGGCGCCCACGTAGAGGAGGGCGGCCCGGATGACGAGCTCCAGCCACAGCACTCCGGCCGCGAGGATCGACACCAGGGACACCACGATCAGCATGATCGGGCCGCCGCCGATGTCCTCGCCCTTGGAGAGGGCTGCGGAGAAGGTGCCGAAGAACGTGTCGGTCTGGTTGCCGGTGGTCTTCGCGAGGACGTCGGTGATGCCGTCCGTGGCGGATACGACGGTGTAGAGGATGAGGGGGGTGAAGGCGGAGGCCAGGACGGTCAGCCAGAGGAAGCCGACGGCTTCGCCGATGGCGGTGGTGAGGGGGACTCCGCGCACCGCCCGCTTGGCGACGGCCAGTAGCCACAGCAGGAGGGTCAGGACGGTCGAGGCGGCGAAGACGACGGCGTACTGCTTGAGGAACCGCTCGTTGGTGAAGTCGACGTTCGCGGTGTCCTTGACGGCCTCGCTGAGCTTGTCGACGGTCCAGGACGCGGCGTCGGCACAGCCCTTGGCGAGGGAGGAGAGGGGGTCGAGGGTGTCGGAGACGCCGGGGTTGGTGGTGGAGGAGGGGTTCTCGCCCTTCTCGCAGTAGTCCCTGGCGGGGCCCCGGATGAGTTCGCTGCACGCGCTGTCACTCGGGGAGGTGGAGGGGGACGGGCTGGGCGTCGGCGCGGCGAAGGCACGGGTGGCCGTCAGCACCGCGGTGGTCTGAACGGCGGCCAGGGCGGCCGTCACCTTGAGGGAGAGGTGCTTAGCGCGCATAGGTGAACCCTCCGAACTCCTCGACGGCCTTCGTCATGTCGTCGGCGGTGGAGGCCTGCTGATCGCGCCCGACCGGGACGGGCCCGTCCTTCTGCTGGAAGTCGGTGACCTTCCAGTCGTTGCTGGTCCATTGGAGCTGGTAGGTGGTGGTGAACCAACTCTCGGAGACGGGGTTGGTCGAGGCTTCGCCCGAGAGGCCGAAGAGCGAGGTGTACCAGACCTCGACGGTGGCGTTGCTCGCGCTGGATGCCGTGACCTTGGAGCCGACGGGGATGACCCGGGACACGAAGGCCTGGCCGTCCGGGGCGGTGCCGTCCTTGTCGAGCCCGATGTTGCCGAGGAACGTCTCGCTCGAGTACGCGGTGTCCAGCGCGGTCTGTTTGGAGACGGCGATGTCGGGCGCGTACACGGTGTCGACGATCTGGTGCCGCAGGTCCGTGATGAACATGTCCGCCGAGCCCAGGGCCACGGCGTAGTTGGCCGCCGCGCTCTGAGCACCTTGTGCATCGTGCGCGTATCCCGTCGGGATACCGCCCGTCTTCGTGTCCACCGGCTTCGTGCCGGTGGCCGCCGTGCTTGTCGCGTCCGGCTTGTCGCCGGTCGAGCCGTTGGCCGAGGGCGACGAGGAATCGTCTCCTCCGCGGTTCGCGAAGGCGATCGCCGCGATGAGGAGGACGACGACGCCGACCACCGTGACCAGGCTCCGCGAGGACGAGCGGCCGCCTCTGCGGGCACCGCCGTAGGGGTCGTTCTCGGGCAGCCGGAGGCGGGTCCGGCCGTACCCGTGCTCCTCGTCGGAGCGCGCGGATTCGCCGTAGTCGTGTTCGTCGCCGGGAGTCATGCCGCGTAGGCCCCCTCGCTGCCGTACCGGGACGCGTACAAGTACGACGGTAGCCGTGCTGGTTCCCGCGCGGGCGCGGTGTGGTGACTCGACATCAGGGACATCAGGGAAACGCAACCTCAGCCGGTGGGCACGACAGGTGGGTGGGGGTGGTGGGCCGGGCGTGCCCGGACGGGACTGGGGGTGGTGCGGAGGCCGCGGTTACACGGCCATGCCGTACACGATGGTGAACAGCGTCCCGAGGGAGCCGATGATGAAGACCCCCGTGAGCCCGGCGATGATGAGGCCCTTGCCCTGTTCCGCGCTGAAGGTGTCCCGCAGGGCGGTCGCGCCGATGCGCTGCTTGGCCGCGCCCCAGATGGCGATGCCGAGGCAGAGGAGGATGGCGACCGCCATCACGACCTCGATCATCACCTTGGCCTCGTTGCCCAGGCTGCCGAAGGGCCCCCAGTCCGGAGCGATCCCACCGATGATGGTGTTGATGTCGCCTTTGTCGGCCGCAAACAGCATGTAAGTCACCGCCCCTGATGGGTAGTTCCGCAGGTCCTCTGCGGGTGTGCAGAGGTCACGCCTCATTCTCGCCGACAAAGTCGCCGTCGTATGTCGACTTGGCGTCATTGACGGACGGGAGTCGTACGAATAGCTCGTATGGTCACTCTGTGTATCACGGCAGGTCACGCCGGGCAATGAGGCCGGAGCGGAACCTGTGGTGTGGTTCCGTCGTTAGCCCACTTCAGGGCCCTGCGCCGTTTCTGACGGCTGGTCGGGTGAGCGTACGTTTCGATGTTCTCATGACGTAGCGCACACCGGGCATGGCGAACGGGCCACGGCTGGATGCCGCGGCCCGTTCGTCCATTCACCACGTGTGGCCCCCACGGCCCACGGTGGCTGTTCTGTTGTGGCTTTTGCCTGACGGCAGGTCAGCCGGTGAAGGCGTCCGTGCCCTCCGGGGTGCCGAGGCCGGTGGGGCCGTCGTAGCCCGACTTGGCGGTGCAGAGGTAGGCGGCGCTGGAGGAGCAGGTGCCGTTGCTGCCGCTGGTGACGTCGTTCAGGGCCGAGGTGCCGGCGGCCGCGTAGGGGTAGGCGGCCGGGTAGTCGCTGCTGCCCGGGGTGCCGGCGAGGGCGTAGACCGCGGCGATGATGGGCGCGGAGGCGCTGGTGCCGCCGAAGGTGTACCAGCCGGCGGTGACGCCGTAGGAGTCGTAGACCGAGACGCCGGTCGCGGGGTCGGCCACGGCCGAGACGTCGGAGATGGTGCGCTTGGAGCAGCCGGTGTCGGTCTGCCAGGTCGGCTTGGCGTCGTAGGCGGAGCAGCCGGAGCCGGTGCCCTCGGTGGAGCTGGTGTTCCAGACCTTCTCGGTCCAGCCGCGGGTCGTGGAGGACGTGGACAGGGCGGTGCCGCCGACGGACGTCACGTACTTGGAGGCGGCCGGGTATTCGGCGCCGTAGCCCTCGTCGCCCGCGCTGACGGTGATGGCGACGCCCGCGTGCTTGAAGTACGAGGTGTCGTACGACGTGTCCGACGAGGACTCCGAGCCGCCGTAGCTGTTGGAGACGAACTTCGCGCCCAGTGTCACGGCCTCGTTCACGGCCTTGCCGAGGTTGGCCATGGACGCGGAGGTGGCCTCGACGAGCAGGATGTTGCAGTTCGGGCAGACCGCGCTGGCCATGTCGAGGTCGAGGGACTCCTCCTCGGCCCAGCCGCTGTCGGCGCTGGGGAGGGAGGTGGTGGAGCCGCTCTGGCTCACCTTCTTGAAGCAGCCGTTGGCGACCGTGCAGGCGGGGAGGCCGTAGTACGTGCGGTACTTGGCGAGGTCGGTGGCGGCGTTGGGGTCGTCGTAGGCGTCGACGATGGCGATGGTCTCGCCGGAGCCGTTGTCCGAGGCCGCGTCGGTCAGGCCGTAGGCGTCCTGGAGGTCGGACGGGCCGTAGCCGGTGGGGCTCGCGGCGGCGGCCTTCGGGGTGACCGTGGCGGTCTTGCCGGTCTCGGCGGCGCGTTCCTTCTGGAAGGCCGTGGTGCCGCCGGTCACGCGGAAGGAGTTACAGGCCAGGTCGCCCTTGTGCTTGGGGGTGGCACAGGGGGTGGCCGCCCAAGTGACCTTGGCGGGCGTGGTCTTGGGGGTGAGCGTGGGTGCCGCGCTCGCGTGGGCCGCGGTGCCGAGTCCGGCGAGCACGAGGGCGGCGGTGCCGAGGGCCGAGGCGCCGATGCGGCGCCATCTGCCGGATATGGCAGAGGAGTTGGGGGAAGTCGTCGTACGCAACGGACAGCTCCTGGTGATGGGGTGACAGGGGCGGTGCGGGTGGGGGGAGGTGCGTGCCACCGGTACGTGGTCCCCGGCGGCGGGCGGCGGCCCGCGGACGACTGTTCCCTTGTTGAGTACGCGACAACAAGACGAGTGGCGGAATCCTGACTTCCGCCATACTGAAGGGGGTTCGGGGATTGCTGATCAATGGCGGGCGGATGGGGCGGCGATGGACGGCGCTTGACCTCGGGCGGGCCGACGCTGTTAAGGCCGGGCCGTGGGGACTCGCGCGGACTCCGGCGTGCTCGCCTCAGGCTCGGGGCACGCTGATGGCGAGGACGGCGGTGTCGTCGTCGACGCCGGTGCCGAAGGTGTCGAGCAGTTCACGGATCGCGGCGACGGCGCCGGTCGCGGTGGTGGGCGCGAGAGCCTGGGCGAAATCGAGGAGCGCCTCGTCCCCGTAGCGGTCGTCCTCGCTGTTCGCGGCGGTGTGGGCTTCGGTGAGGCCGTCGGTGTGGAGCAGCAGGGTGTCGCCCGCCTCGAGGTGGACGGTGGTGGTGGCGATGTGGGCGTCGGGCAGGACGCCGATGAGCTGTCCGCCGGGGGTGTCCAGGTGGTCGACGCCTCCGTCCCCCCGCAGCAGCAGAGCCGGGGGGTGGCCGCCGCCGGCCAGGGTGATGCGGAAGCCGCCATGAGCGGTGTCGGGGGTGAGCAGCCCGAAGATGACGGTGCAGAACCGGGGGTCGTCGCCGTTGTACTCGTGGTTGAGGACGGTGTTGAGGTTGCTCAGGACGGCGGTCGGGTCGGGGTTGTAGACGGCGGCGGCACGCAGGGTGTAGCGGGCCAGGGAGGTGACGGCCGCGGCCGCGGCGCCCTTGCCGCATACGTCGCCCAGGAACAGGCCCCAGGTTCCCGCGGCGAGCGGGAAGAGATCGTAGAAGTCGCCGCCGACCTTGTCGGGGGAGGCGATGTGGTAGTGCGCGGCCACGTCCAGTCCGGGCACACTCACCAGCGTCGGAGGCAGCAGGGTCTGCTGGAGGGTGGCGTTGAGGCGCTTGAGCTCTTCGCGTTCGCTCTCCGCCTGCTGTCGGGCGCGCAGCAGTTCGGTCTCGTAGGCGCGCCGGTCGCGGGCGTCGAAGACGGTGGTGCGGATCAGCAGCGGCTGCCCGTCGCTGCCGGACTTGACCGTGGAGGTGACCAGGACGGGCAGCCGGCTGCCGTCGGCCGCCTCGAGTTCCAGGGCGATCCCGCTGATCTCGCCCTGCATGCGCAGCAGCGGGCCGAAGTGGGTCTCGTGGTAGAGACGGCCCCCTACGGTCAGCAGGTCGGAGAACGTCCTGCGGCCCACCAGATCGGCGCGTGCGTAGCCGAGCCAGTGCAGCAGGGTCGTGTTGATCTTTGCGATCGTGCCGTCCAGCAGTGTGGAGAGGAAGCCGCACGGCGCGTGCTCGTACAGGTCCTCGGCACTGTCCTCCAGCAGCGCGGGGAACGCCGCCCGGCCGTCGCCGGGCTGCTCCTCGGGCGGCGGGTGTCCGCCGCTCGCGCCGTTGCCGGTCCTGTCCATCATCGTGCGGCTGTGACGCAGTGGGTGATCGCGACAGCCGCTTCCTCCGGTGCGGCGACCTGGCGGCGGTGGGCGGTCGCGTCCAGGGTGACCAGCCGGTTTCTGCTCCGCTCGGTCGTACGACGCGCAGTCATACGACACATTCTCGCAGAGCGTTTCCGTCACGGTCGGTATCGGCGGACGCGCCGTGCCCACGTCAGGCGTACGGAACATCGCCGAGGGTATAGGGGGTGGTCGGGCGGATGTCGCTCCCACCGGGCGGTTCGTGGTGCGGGCGTACGGACCGCTCGCCGTGCCCCGTGCCGGACCGGGCAGTGCGGCTCCCTTGTCCTCGGAGAGTGCCGGCAGGTGACGTCATGACCAGTACGCAGGACCGGCCCGAGCCGACCACCCCCGGTGCCGACGCGTCGGCACCGGAGCGGGTGCAGGAGCGCGTCGCGCGGATACGCCGACGCCTGGAGCGGCTCATCGGCATCGCGGCCACCGAGGGCAACGCGCTCACCGCCCTGCGCAACGGAGACGAGATCTTTCCGGCGATGCTGGCGGCCATCCGGTCCGCCGAGCACACCGTGGACATGATGACGTTCGTGTACTGGCGGGGGGACATCGCCCGCGAGTTCGCGCGGGCGCTGGCCGACCGGGCCCGGGCGGGTGTGCGGGTGCGGCTGCTGCTGGACGGGTTCGGCAGCCGGCTGATCGAGAAGGAGCTGCTGGAGGAGATGGAGTTGGCCGGGGTGCAGGTGGCCTGGTTCCGCAGACCCGTGACCCTGTCGCCCCTCAAGCAGAACCACCGCTGTCACCGCAAGGTCCTCGTCGTGGACGAGCAGGCGGCCTTCACCGGCGGCGTGGGTATCGCCGAGGAGTGGTGCGGCAACGCCCGCAACGAGCGCGAATGGCGCGACACCCACGTCGAGGTCCGCGGGCCGGCCGTGGACGGCGTCGCCGCCGCCTTCGCGCAGAACTGGGCCGAATGCCACGACGAGCTCTTCGACGACCGCGACCGGTTCGTCCCGCACCGCCCGCAGGGCGACGCGGTGGTTCAGGTGGTCCGCGGATCGGCCAGCTTCGGCTGGCAGGACATGCAGACCCTGATCCGGGTGATGCTGGAGTCGGCCGAGGACCGCTTCCGGCTGGCCACCGCCTATTTCTCGCCGGACGTCTTCTTCGTCGAACTGTTGTGCGCCACCGCGCGGCGGGGCGTGGAGGTGGAGATCCTGCTGCCCGGTCCGCACACCGACAAGCGGGTCTGCCAGCTGGCCGGCCAGCACTACTACGAGGACCTCACCGCCTGTGGCGTGAAGATCTACCAGTACCAGCCGACGATGATGCACGCCAAGGTCATCACCGTCGACGGCGTCGCCGCGCTGGTGGGCTCGACCAACTTCAACCGCCGGTCCCTCGACCACGACGAGGAGATCATGCTCGCCGTGCTGGACCAGGAGTTCACGGCCACGCTCGACGCCCACTTCGACGACGACCTGAAGTCCGCCGCGCTGATCCGGGAGGGCCGCTGGAGGCGGCGCTCCGCGCTCCAGCGGGCGCGAGAGGTCGCCGTCATGCCCATCCGCCGTTTTCTGTGACTCCGGCAAGCCGTATTTCCGGGCGACCCGTATTCCCGGGAATCCCGCACCTATGCATTCAAGATTTGAGGGAGTGAAGGGAATTTCGTGGGGCACATGATTCAACGGAGGTTGATAATCATGGTTCCCCTGCTTCTTGTTCTGCTTCTCGCCCTGATCCTTTTCGGTGCCGGTTTCGCTCTCAAGGCCCTGTGGTGGATCGCCGTCATTGTTCTGGTGGTCTGGCTGGTGGGCTTCGTGGCGCGCCCGGCCGGACACGGTGGCCGGAAGGGCCGCTGGTACCGCTGGTAGACAAAACACCGGTACGAAGGGCCCCGTCGGCCATTGCTCACGGGGCCCTTCGGTATGCCGCCACGCTATTCGGTCCGGTCGTTTTCCAATACACCCTCGACGAAGTGGTCGAATTCGCCTGCCTGAACGCCCAGCACGAACGCGTCCCACTTTCTGCGGTTCGTCGTGACGACGTTCTCCGGGTCACTGGTCTCTCGGAGGTAGACGGGAGCCTCGCCGTCGTCTCCCTCGCCGAAGGCGATCTCGATCCAGGGGCCTGGTCCGGTCGCGTCCGGCGGGGCGGCGCGGGTCCAGATGAGGTCGGAGGGGATGTCAGCCACCCGCCCACCGTATCCCCGCCCCGGCAGGAAAGGTGCTGTGGGCGGAGTGCGGGTAGCGTCGTGGGGGAAGCATGCGTCTGACGTTTCTCTCACCTTCGTGGGACACAGTGAACCCGATGAAGCGAAACGCCCTGCTCGGTGCGGTCGTCCTGCTGGCCGTCACCTCCGCCTCCGAGGCGGCCGCCGACGGTGGGCCCGGGCCCCTGGGGGTGACGGCCGTCGCGGCGGCCACGGCGCAGTCCGCGCGGGTCGGCGCGCTGTTCACCGCCGCCGATGCCGACGCGGGCAGACTCGCCGGAGAGCACTTCTGCACCGCCTCCGTGGTGCACAGTCCGCACCATGACCTCATCGTCACCGCCGCGCACTGCCTCGGCGGCGCGGACGAGCTGGTCTTCGCCCCCGGGTACCGGGACGGCAAGGCCCCGCACGGGATCTGGCGGGTCGAGCGGGTCCTCCTGCCCGACGGGTGGGCGCAGGGGCAGGACGAGGACAGCGATGTGGCGTTCGCCGTCCTCGACGGGCGGGGCGGTGAGGGCGTCGAGGACGTGGTCGGCGGCAACCGGTTCGCGACGCGTACGACCACCGGGGCGACCGCCGTGACCGTCACCGGCTACCCCGACTCCCTCGAGGTGCCGGTCCGCTGCACGAACCGGCCCACCGCCCACAACTCCACCCAGCAGCGCATCGACTGCCCCGACCTCACCGGCGGAACCAGCGGCAGCCCCTGGGTGAACGGCGACGGGGAGGTGGTCGGCGTCCTCGGCGGGCACGAACAGGGCGGGGCGACGTCCGACATCTCGTACAGCGTGGTCCTGGGGTCGGAGGCCGCGGAGCTCTACCGGGACGCGGCCTCCGACCCCTGAGGCGTCACGCGATGCGGTGGACGAGCTGGGTGGTCAGCTCGTAGCGCGCGCCGACGACGGCCAGTTCGCCGGCGGAGATCTTCGCGGCGAGGTCGGGTTCGGCGGCGAGGCGGGAGCGGACCGCTCGTATGTGGGCGTCGATGGTCGAGTCGACGCGGGCGTCGCCGTCCTTCGTGCGGTCGATGTACGGGTTGATCTGGTCGGCCAGGTACTGGATGTGCCGGGGCAGCCGTCCGCCGGTGAGGTCCGCCTGGACGGCCGCCTTCACGGCACCGCACGACTGGTGGCCGAGGACCACGACCAGGGGGATGTCCAGCTCGAGCACGCCGTACGCCACGCTGCCGAGCACGGCCTCGTCCAACACCTCGCCCGCGCTCCGGACGGTCATCAGATCACCCAGGCCCTGGTCGAGGACCAGCTCGGGCGGCACACGGGAGTCGATGCAGCCGAGGACGAGGGCGAAGGGCTGCTGACCGGCCGTCAGGCTCTGCCGGACGGCCGGTGTCTCGTCCGGGTGCCGCTCGCGGAAGGTGCGCCAGCGGCGGTTGCCGGCCGCCAGTTCCCGCAGGGCCTCTTCGGCCGTGCCGGGGCGGGTCGTGGTGCGGGGCGTGGTGCGGGGGCCGGCGCCGGGCGTGGCCGTGGCGGCGGACGCGGGGACGGCGGCGAGGGCCGCGCCGCCCAGGGCCACGGCTCCGGCCATGCCGCCGCGCAGCAGGGCGCGACGGGCGGTGGTGGGGGAGGTGTCTTCGGTGATCACGGGGTGGAACGTATGTCCGAGCCCGATGCCCGGTGCCCGCGTTGCCCGATCATGGCGATGGATGGGGATTCCGAGGCCGTTCGATGACGGGTGCTTGAGCCGTACCATGGCCGCCCTTTACGCGACCTGACGGTGACTCGGCGGAGAAGTCGGGCCCGACGCGCTGTCCTGACCGGATGAGGTGCCCCGTTCGGCGCGTAACCCCCTTGCGGAAACGGCGAGTCGGGGTGGGGCGCGGATGGCGCGGGGCGCGGGGCCGCCACGTGCGGTTTCTCCTTGTTCGTGATCACCCCGCGGCACGGGAGCCGCCTCTACACTGTCGGGGGCGGACTCCTGGGCGGCGAGGGGCGGTTGACGGTGCGTAAGGCGTGGATCGTGGCGACCGCTGCCGTCAGTGCCGGTGCCGCCTTCATGATGGCGCTCGTCATCGGGGTGTACCTCGTCGGCGGGAGCGCCACGAGCGGGGTGGGCGGTGCGGGCAGAGCACTGGCCAAGGGTGCCGTGCCCGCCGCCTACCGGACGCTCGTGGAGAAGTGGGGCAATCGGTGCTCCGCCATCAACCCCGCGCTGCTCGCCGCCCAGCTCTACCAGGAGAGCGGGTTCAACCCGAGGGCGCAGAGCGCCGCCGCCGCGCAGGGGATAGCGCAGTTCATCCCGGGCACCTGGGCCACGCACGGCATCGACGGCGACGGCGACGGCGACCGCGACGTCTGGGACCCGAATGACGCGATTCCATCGGCCGCGTCCTACGACTGCCAGCTCGCCTCGTACGTGAAGGACGTCCCCGGAGACGCCACGCACAACATGCTCGCCGCCTACAACGCGGGGGCCTACGCGGTCATCAAGTACGGGGGCGTACCGCCGTACAGCGAGACCCGGAACTACGTGAAGACGATCACGACCCTGGCGGAGTCCTTCGCCGCGCCCGTCAGCCGGGTGGATCCGTCCGAGCAGGCCGCGGGGGCCATCTACTACGCCCAGAAGAAGCTCGGGACGCCCTATCTCTGGGGTGGCAACGGCACCGCTGACCAGGGAGGACGGTTCGACTGCTCCGGGCTGTCCAAGGCCGCCTACGCGAGCGTCGGGATCACGCTGCCGCGGGTCGCCAACGACCAGTACAACGCGGGGCCGCATCCGCAGCGGAGTGAGCTGCTGCCGGGGGACCTGGTGTTCTTCTCCACCGATCCGAACAACTCGCGGGCCATCCATCACGTGGGGATCTACGTGGGGGGCGGGTACATGATCAACGCGCCCTACACGGGGGCCGTCATCCGGTTCGACCCCATCGACACGGCCGAGTACTTCGGGGCCACGCGTGTCACCGAAGATGGCGCGAAAGCGCTGCCCACGACCGTCTGAAGGGTGCCCGCACCTGGCCCCTGAGCTGCGGGGATCTATCTCTCTTCGATAACGTCTGAGTGATCATTCAGTGGAGAGTGGAACGTATCAACCGGGGCCGTGCGTTCCTGTTGGACGGGCGCATGTGAGGTGCGCCGAGCAGATCACGACGAAGGGGCCGCAGCACCATGGCTGGACTCGCCGAATCCGGGTCGAACCCCGACGTCGACCTGCTCTATGACATCAACGGGCTGGCCAAGGACGCTCCGCACTGGCTCGACCGGACCGTCGAGTTCGTGGGCGAGTACGGGTTGCTGCTCGCCATGATGCTGCTGATCGTGTGGTGCTGGTGGGGAGTCCGGCGGCGGCCCGGCGGGGCCGAGGAGGCCGCGTCCTCCGTCGCCGCCCTGATCTGGGCGCCGCTCGCCGCAGGCGTCGCCGTACTGGTGAACGTGCCCATACGGGGATTCGTGGAGCGGCCCCGGCCCTTCCTCGACCATGAGGGGCTGGAGGTGCTCGTCTCCGGCAAGACCGACTACTCCTTCGTGAGCGACCACGCCACCCTCACGATGGCGATGGCCGTCGGGCTGTTCGTCGCCCACCGCAGGTTCGGGCTCGTCGGGATAGGGATCGCCCTGCTCGAGGGGTTCTGCCGGATCTACATGGGTGTGCACTATCCGACGGACGTCGTCGGCGGGTTCGCGCTCGGGACCGCGGTGGCCCTGCTGCTGTCGCCCGTCGCCTCCATGCTGCTCACCCCGGTGCTGAAGGCCGTCGACCGGTCGCCCCGGGTCGGATGGGTCGTGCGCGGCCGGGCCGCCCGGCTCGGACAGCGGGACGGGCTCATCTCCGGCACGCGGACCGAGGCCGCCGCCGAGGAGCGGGACCTCGCGGCCTAGGGCGGCACGGCAAGGACTTCAGAGGGTTCGGGACGGCTTTCAGAGGGCTTGGGGATAGCTGAAGAAGCCGTTCGGGTCGTACTGCTTCTTCAGCTGCGTCAGGCGCGGAAGTGCCTCGCCGTAGTACGCCTTGCGCCAGTTCGTGAGGGTCGGGTCCGCGTAGTTCTGATAGGCCGCGCCCGAGGCGTACGGGGCCATCGCCTTGTGCGCCGTGTTCAGCCAGGACTGGGCCGCCGTCCCCGTCGTGCCGGCCCGCCATGCACCGATGTACTGCGCCAGCATGCGCGAGCGGCGGTGGACGAACGCCGTGGCCGTCGGCGAGACCCGGTTCACCGCGCCGCCCAGCGCGGTGAGGGCGATGCTGCCCGAGCCGCCCCGCACCGACTGCATCTGCTTGAGGAGGGTCTGGATGCCCGCCGCCGAGAGCGAGACGTCGAAGAAGTCCGAGCGGGCCGCGTACGTCTCCCGGCCCAGCGCGCCCTGCGGGGAGCGGCCCGGCGTGGAGCCCGGCAGATGGCACTGGGCGTCGGAGGAGAACGACGAGCAGCCGGCGTAGATCTCCATCGCCGCCTCGTACGTACGGCGGCGGAGGGAGACGTTCGTCGCGGGGGCGCCCACCCGGTCCGCGAGGCGGTCGACCGCGTTCTGGAGCTGGCCGTACGTGCCGATGCAGAACGCGGCGACGGAGATGGTGGGGGTGCCGCCGGTCGCGTTCGCCAGGTGGAGGGAGGACCAGATCTCGTCGGGCTGGGACGGGCCCCACTCCTGCCAGGCCTTCACCACCGCCGCCGCCTTCGACCAGGGCCAGGTGAGGTAGCCCGTCACCGCCTGGGGCGCGGGGTGGGTCTTGAACTCCAGCTCCGTGACGATGCCGAAGTTGCCGTTGCCGGCTCCGCGCAGGGCCCAGAACAGGTCCTTGTTCGTCGTCGCGTCGGCGGTGAGCTGCTTGCCGTCCGCGGTGATGATCGTGGCCCGGGTGAGGCTGTCGCAGGTCAGGCCGTAGGCACGGGAGACGACGCCGTGGCCGCCGCCCAGCACCAGGCCGGAGACGCCGACCGTCGGGCAGGAGCCCGCCGGGATCGTCACGCCCTTCGCGGCGAGCGCCCGGTAGACGTCGATCAGCTTCGAACCCGCGCCGACCACGGCCGAAGTGCCGCTTGCCCGGACCCGGTTCAGCTTGGAGACGTCGACGATCAGCCGGCCGTCGCCCGAGGACCAGCCGCCGTAGGAGTGGCCGCCGTTGCGGATCGCGGCCTTGATCTTGTGGGCGCGGGCGTACGCCAGAACCGTGCGGATGTCGTCGGCGTGGGCGACGTACGCCACCGCCGCCGGCTTGAGGTTGTCGAAGCGGGTGTTGTAGAGCTGGCGGGCCGCGGCCCAGGAGGCCTCGCCGGGGCGGACCAGGGTGCCGTCCAGGTCGCGGGCGAGTGCGGCCCAGTTGGCGGGGGCGGCGACGCTGGTCGTGGTCAGGGGGGCCGTGGTGCTGCCCCCGGTGGCCGGGGCGGAGGCGTCCGCGCTGCCGCCGCTCGCCTTGCACGCGGTCGCCGCTGCCGCGACCGCGGCCGTGCCGCCCGTGATGAACGTACGCCGTTCCATGTTCGTGCGCCTTCCCTCGGCCGCCTGTCGACTCCTTGCGGCTTCACGGAGCGAGACGGGGTCATGGGACCACGGGTTCCAGCGGGGTCCGGCGGTGACGGAACGGTGACGTCAGCCGGTCGGGCGGTCGGTGTCGGCCGGTCAGCCGCCCGTGTGCAGCTCCCCGTCCGTTCTCGCCATGCTTCTCGCCCTGCGGGCCGGGCCGCGCCAGCCGCAGGTGCAGCGGGCCAGGCAGAACCTGCCCTGTTCGACGGTCGTGGTGCTGTGTTCCCCCTCGGTGCGGGGGTGGGCCGATCCGTCCTGCTGCGTCACAAGGACAACGGTACCCAGGATCGGCAGTAAACCCGCATGGCGGTCGCAGGCCTTCGGACCGGCGTGACGGCGGCACTTACCCGTCGTTAACCGGAACGACAGGAAGCCCGTGACGGACGTACCGGTTGGGGGTGCACAGGCCATGGCGGAGCGTCGGCGCGGGCTGATGGGTGCGATGGTCCTTGCGGGGCTCGTGGCGGGAGTCTGTACGGGTGCCGCCGGGTGTTCCGCCGGCGGGGCCGCCGCGGAGGACGGCCGGGCGGCCGATCCCGTCGAGACGTTGCACCGCGCCGCCGACACCCTCGTCGCGGCGGGCACGTCGAAGGCCCGTACGTCGATGGAGATGGCCACCGGCGGGACCCGGGTGACCATCCGGGGCCAGGGCGTGTACGACTACCGCAAGCAGCGCGGTGAGTTGAAGGTGCTGCTGCCGCAGGATCCGGCCGGGACCAGTGATCACCGTCCCATCACCGAACTCCTCGCGCCCGGGGCCCTGTTCATGAAGAACCGGGGTGCCGGGGTGCCGGACGACAAGTGGGTGCGGGTGGAGACGGCGGCCCTGTCCGACGGGAACCTCGTGACCGGCGGGGCCACCGATCCGTTCGCCGCCGCCGAGGTGCTGCGGGGGACGCGTACGGCGACGTACGTGGGGAGGACCGAGGTGGCCGGGACGGCGGTGCGGCACTACCGCGGGACCGCCGATCTGGCGGTGGCCGCCGACGAGGCGTCGGCGGGCGGACGGGACGCGCTGCGGGCGGCGGCGAAAGGGTTTGCCACGGCGCGGGTGCCGTTCGACGTCTACCTCGACGACGAGGGGCGCATCCGTAAGGTCCGGCACCGGTTCAGCTTTGTGAACGGGCAGCAGGAGGAGGCCGTCGCGGTGGCCTCCACGACCCTGTTGTACGACTTCGGGGCGCCCGTCGAGGTGCGGCTGCCGGCCGCCGCCGACATCTACGCGGGGCGGATCGCGGAGGAATGAGCCTGTGCCGGGCGGGCCTGGACGAGCATTTTCGGCCACCGGGTCGACACAAGGACTAGCCCGTCCGTGCCATGCGCGCGGTGTATAGCGCTCCCTACTCTAGGAAGTCGGTGACGGCAGGGACGAGGTGATGCGCGTGGCTCCGGGCGGCGGTACGGCAGTTCAGGACCACGAGGCCCTCGCCGAGATCGAGCTGTGCGGGGAGCTGATCATCGCCGCCTCGGCGGCCGGGGAGGAACGGCTCAGTCTCGAGAGCATCGACCAGGTGCTGCGGGTGGGGGAGGAACGGGCGGGGGGCGACTCCGGGACGGGGGCCGGCGCGGGGCGCTGATCAGGTGCGCAGTAGGCGGCCGATGGCCTTTGTCGCCTCTTCCACCTTCGCGTCGATCTCGTCGCCGCCCCTGAGTGCCGCGTCGGCGACGCAGTGGCGCAGGTGTTCCTCCAGGAGCTGGAGCGCGAACGACTGCAAGGCCTTGGTGGAGGCGGACACCTGGGTGAGTATGTCGATGCAGTAGGTGTCCTCGTCGACCATGCGCTGGAGGCCGCGGATCTGGCCCTCGATGCGGCGCAGGCGTTTGAGGTGTTCGTCCTTCTGCTTGTGGTAGCCGTGGACCGTCCCGGGCGCGTGGTCCGGTTCGGCGACGGGTTCGGCGACGGGTTCGCCGGCCTCTGTGGTCGTCATCGTGTCCTCCAGCGCTCCGGCTCCGCATACATACCCCTACTGGGTATATCGTACCGAACTTCGGTGGGTATACGCCCCGAGCAGGGACTTCGCCGCCCGCTCGCCGGTCGGTCGCCCCCCTCCCGGTCGCTCTGTCCGATGGGCGACACTGGTGGACGGCCCATTAGCCGTGGCCGGATGATGCGCCTAGCATCAGCCTGACCGAAACCGATGCATCCTGAGGACCCCACGTGCGCTTTCGTCTGACCCCCAGGGAGACGAGCTTCTACGACATGTTCGCCGCATCCGCGGACAACATCGTCACGGGCTCGAAACTCCTGATGGAACTGCTCGGGGCGGACCCCGCCGGCCGGGCCGAGATCGCAGAGCGTATGCGGGCCGCGGAACACGCAGGTGACGACGCCACCCATGCGATCTTCCACCAGCTGAACTCCTCGTTCATCACGCCCTTCGACCGCGAGGACATCTACAACCTCGCGTCCTCCCTCGACGACATCATGGACTTCATGGAGGAGGCCGTCGACCTGGTCGTCCTCTACAACGTCGAGGAACTGCCCAAGGGTGTCGAGCAGCAGATCGAGGTGCTCGCGAGGGCGGCCGAGCTGACGGCCGAGGCCATGCCGAACCTGCGGACCATGGCGAACCTCACCGAGTACTGGATCGAGGTCAACCGGCTCGAGAACCAGGCCGACCAGATCCATCGCAAGCTGCTCGCGCATCTCTTCAACGGCAAGTACGAGGCCATCGAGGTGCTCAAGCTGAAGCAGATCGTGGATGTGCTGGAGGAGGCCGCCGACGCCTTCGAGCACGTGGCCAACACGGTGGAGACCATCGCGGTCAAGGAGTCCTGAGCCCTTAATGGACACCTTTGCTCTGATCGTGACCATTGGCGTTGCGCTCGGATTCACTTACACGAACGGTTTTCACGACTCCGCGAACGCTATTGCCACGTCCGTTTCGACTCGGGCGCTGACGCCTCGGGCGGCGCTGGCCATGGCGGCGGTGATGAACCTCGCCGGCGCGTTCCTCGGGAGTGGGGTCGCGCACACCGTCAGCAAGGGGCTGATCGAGACGCCCGACGGCTCGAAGGGGATGGGGATCCTCTTCGCCGCGCTGGTCGGGGCGATCGTCTGGAACCTTGTCACCTGGTACTTCGGGCTTCCCTCGTCGTCCTCGCACGCGTTGTTCGGTGGCATGGTGGGCGCGGCGCTCGCCGGTGGTACGGAGGTCATCTGGTCCGGCGTCCTCGACAAGGTCGTCATCCCGATGTTCGTCTCGCCGGTCGTGGGGCTCATCGTCGGCTATCTGGTGATGACGGCCATTCTGTGGATGTTCCGCCGGTCCAACCCGCACAAGGCCAAGCGGGGCTTTCGGATCGCTCAGACGGTTTCCGCCGCGGGTATGGCGCTGGGGCATGGTCTCCAGGACGCGCAGAAGACGATGGGCATCGTGGTGATGGCGCTCGTCATCGGCGATGTGCAGGGGGCCGACGATCCGATTCCGGTGTGGGTGAAGATCGCTTGTGCGGTGATGCTCTCGCTGGGGACGTATGCGGGTGGGTGGCGCATCATGCGGACTCTTGGGCGGAAGATCATTGAGCTTGATCCGCCGCAGGGGTTCGCCGCGGAGACGACCGGGGCGTCGATCATGTTCACCACGGCGTTTCTGTTCAAGGCTCCGATCTCGACCACGCATGTGATCACTTCGGCGATCATGGGTGTCGGGGCGACGAAGCGGATCAATGCCGTGCGGTGGGGGGTCGCCAAGAACATTGTTCTGGGGTGGTTCATCACGATGCCGGCGGCGGGGTTTGTTGCTGCGTGCGCGTTCTGGGTTGTGAACGTGGCGTTCCTGTAGGGGGTCTTGCCCGCCCGCCCGCCCGACTCGGTGGGGAGAGCGTCCCCGCCACGGGGCTCCGCCCGGACCCCGGGTGTTCGCCCGCCCGCCCGCCCGACTCGGTGGGGAGACAGCTCCCGCCACGGGGCTCCGCCCCGGACCCCGGCGGGGACTGCGTCCCCTGCACCCCGGGTGTTCGCCCACCCGCCCACCCGGCTCGGTGGGGAGAGCGTCCCCGCCACGGGGCTCCGCCCCGGACCCCGGCGGGGACTCCGTCCCCTGCACCCGGGTGTTCGCCCACCCGCCCACCCGGCTCGGTGGGGAGAGCGTCCCCGCCACGGGGCTCCGCCCCGGACCCCGGCGGGGACTCCGTCCCCTGCACCCCTGTGGGGACTGCGTCCCCTGCACCCCTGTGGGGGTTTCGGGGACTGGTTTCTCTGTGGGGCTTCGCCCCACCCCCCGGTTCAGCCGCCGGAGGTATATGCGTGGGCCCGCCCTCCCGGATCCGGGAGGGCGGGCCCTTTGCGTCCTCGCGGTGGCACCGCCATGCAGCACCGCGAGGGGTTGGGGGAGGCGGGTTCGGCTCAGCCGAAGCGGCCTGAGATGTAGTCCTCTGTTGCCTGGACCGACGGGTTGGAGAAGATGCGTTCCGTGTCGTCGATCTCGATCAGCTTGCCGGGCTGGCCGACGGCGGACAGGTTGAAGAAGGCCGTGCGGTCCGAGACGCGCGCCGCCTGCTGCATGTTGTGCGTCACGATGACGATCGTGAAGCGTTCCTTGAGTTCGCCGATCAGGTCTTCGATCGCCAGGGTGGAGATCGGGTCCAGGGCCGAGCACGGCTCGTCCATGAGCAGGACCTTCGGTTCCACCGCGATGGCGCGCGCGATGCACAGCCGCTGCTGCTGGCCGCCGGACAGGCCCGAGCCGGGCTTGTTCAGACGGTCCTTGACCTCGTTCCAGAGGTTCGCGCCCTTGAGGGACTTCTCGACGACGTCTGCCAGTTCCGCCTTCTTGTAGCTGCCGTTCAGCCGCAGGCCCGCCGCCACGTTGTCGAAGATCGACATGGTGGGGAACGGGTTCGGGCGCTGGAAGACCATGCCGACCTCGCGGCGGACCGAGACGGGGTCCACGCCCGCTGCGTACAGGTCCTCGTCGTCCAGGAGCACCTTGCCCTCGACCCGGCCGCCCGACGTCACCTCGTGCATACGGTTCAGCGTGCGCAGGAACGTCGACTTGCCGCAGCCGGAGGGGCCGATGAAGGCCGTCACCGAGCGCGGTTCGACCGTCATCGAGATGTCCTCGATCGCCTTGTGGGATCCGTAGTAGGCGGTCAGTCCGCTTACGTCGATTCGCTTCGCCATTTTCTCTACTTCACTTCCAGTCAGTCGCTGAGGGGGTCCCGTGCGGCAGGGTGCAGCCGCGGATCGCTGCTTCAGCGACCGGTCTTCGGGGCCTTCCAGCGGGCGATGCCGCGGGCCACGAGGTTCAGGATCATCACGAAGGCGATCAGTGTGAGGGACGCCGCCCAGGCGCGGTCGTAGGCCGCTGTCGAACCCGCGCTCTGTGAGTACTGCTGGTAGATGTACAGAGGCAGCGACGCCTGCGCACCCTCGAAGGGGTTCGCGTTGATGAACGGGTTTCCGAAGACGAGGAGGAGCACCGGCGCCGTTTCGCCCGCGATACGGGCGATCGCCAGCATCACGCCCGTGATGATGCCGCCGATCGAGGTCGGGACTACCACCTTCAGGATCGTGCGCCACTTCGGGACGCCCAGGGCGAGGGACGCCTCGCGCAGCTCGTTCGGGACCAGCTTCAGCATTTCCTCTGTAGAGCGTACGACGACCGGCATCATCAGGATCGCCAGGGCGAGGGAGCCCGCGAAGCCGAAGGGCTGCATGTCGAACATCAGCATCAGGCTGAGGATGAACAGGCCGGCGACGATCGACGGGATGCCCGTCATGACGTCCACGAAGAACGTGACCGACTTCGCCAGGGCGCCCCGGCCGTACTCCACCAGGTAGATCGCCGTCAGGATGCCGATCGGGGCGCCGATCGCGGTCGCCAGGCCCACCTGCTCCAGGCTGCCGAGGATCGCGTGGTAGATACCGCCGCCCGGCTCGCTGTCCGCCACCACGCCCATGGAGTGGGTGAGGAAGAAGACGTCCAGGACCTTCACGCCGCGCTGGATCGTCGTCCAGAGGAGGGAGACCAGCGGGACCACGGCCAGGATGAACGCCACCCAGACCAGGTTCGTCGCCACCCGGTCCTTCGCCTGGCGGCGGCCTTCCACCTTCGCGGTGATGCCGAAGGTGCCGAAGACGAAGAGGAGACCGGCGATCAGGCCCCACTGGATCTTGCTGTCCAGGCCGCCGGCGAGGCCGATGACGATCGCGAGGACGAGCGAACCGGCGGCGATGGCCCAGGGGGACCACCGCGGGAGGCTGGCGCCCTGGAGCGTGCTCGGGGACTTGTCGGCTACTGCTGCTGCGTGGCTCATGCGTTGGCCCCCGAGTACTCACTGCGGCGGGCGATGATCATGCGTGCCGCGCCGTTGACCAGCAGGGTGATGACGAACAGGACCAGACCGGAGGCGATGAGCGCGTCACGGCCGAACTCCGTCGCCTCGTTGAACTTGCTGGCGATGTTCTGGGCGAAGGTGCCGCCACCGGGGTTGAGGAGGCTGGCGTGGATGTCGAAGTCGGGGGAGAGGACGGTGGCCACCGCCATCGTCTCGCCGAGCGCGCGGCCGAGGCCGAGCATCGAGGCCGAGATGACTCCGGAGCGGCCGAAGGGGATCACCGACATGCGGATGACCTCCCAGCGGGTGGCGCCCAGCGCCAGGGCCGCCTCCTCGTGCATCTGCGGGACCTGGCGGAAGACCTCGCGGCTGACGTTGGTGATGACCGGAAGGATCATCACGGCCAGCAGGATGCCCACCGTGAGCATCGAGCGCGGGGCGCCGTCGTCCCAGGAGAAGACGCCGGTCCAGCCCAGGTAGTCGTTCAGCCAGCCGAACAGGCCGTCCATGTGCGGCACGAGGACCAGGGCGCCCCAGAGGCCGTACACGATGGACGGGACGGCGGCGAGCAGGTCGATCACGTACGAGACGGGACCGCTCATGCGGCGCGGAGCGTAGTGGGTGATGAAGAGGGCGATCGCGACGGCGATCGGGACCGCGATCACCATCGCGATGATCGACGAGACCACCGTGCCGAAGGCCAGGACCGCGATGCCGAACTTCGGCGGGACGAGGCCGGTGTTCCACTCGAAGGTGGTCAGGAAGTTGGCGTCGTCCTTGCTGATGGCGAGGTAGGCCCGGTAGGTGAGGAAGACCGCGATCGCGGCCATGATCACCAACAGGAAGATGCCCGAACCGCGGGAGAGGGCGAGGAAGATCCGGTCACCGGGTCGGGTGGCACCGCGCGCCGCGCGCTTCTGCTCGGCGGTCACGGCCGGCGGGGCGGTGGGCGGAGGGGTGTCGTCCGTGTCTGTGTTGTGTGTCGATATGTCCATGGAGGTCTCCGGTCTGCGGAGCCGCCTGCGGTTGTGGGGGCGGCTCGGGTGGGGCCGGGTTACGGGCGGCCCCTGGCGGCGGTGCACCGGACGGGTGCGGTCCGGACCGGGTTTCCCCCGGCGCCGGACCGCACCACTGGGATCAGCTCAGGCCCTCGATGGTGGTGCGGACCTTGGAGATGATGGCGTCGGGGATCGGCGCGTAGTCGATGCCCGAGAGGATGCCCTGGCCGTCCTCGCTGGCGATGTAGCGCAGGAACGCCTTGGTGGCCGGCAGGGTGGCGGCCTTGTTGCCCTTGTCGCAGGCGATCTCGTACGTGACCAGGGTGAGCGGGTAGGCGCCCTCGGCCTTGGTGTTGTAGTCCAGCTTCAGCGACAGGTCGCTGCCGGTGCCGACGACCTGCGCGGCGGCGACGGCCTTGGTGGCGCCGTCGGAGGAGGCCTTGACCGGGGCCGAGGCGCCCGTGTCGACGGCGACGGTGCCCAGACCGTCCTTGGCGTACGAGAGCTCCATGTAACCGATGGCGCCGTTGGTCTGCTTGACGCCCTGGGCGACACCGGAGGAGCCGGCCGCGGCCTGACCGCCCTTGGCCTGCCAGGCCTTGCCGCCCTCGTACTTCCAGTTGTCCGGGGTGGCGGCGATCAGGTACTTGGTGAAGTTGTCCGTGGTGCCGGACTCGTCCGAGCGGTGGTACGGCTGGATCTTCAGGTCGGGCAGCGTCGCGTCGGGGTTGAGCGCCGCGATGGCCTTGTCGTTCCAGTTGGTGATCTTGCCGTCGAAGATCTTGGCGATCGTCGCGGCGTCCAGCGTCAGGTTGTCCACGCCCGAGACGTTGAAGGCGACGGCGATCGGGCCGGCCACCATCGGCAGGTCGATGCCCTGGCCGCCGGAGCAGACCGCCTTGGACGCGGTGACGTCCTCGGGCTTGAGCGCGGAGTCCGAGCCGGCGAAGGCGACCTGGCCCTGCGTGAACGCGGTGACACCGGCGCCGGAGCCGGAGCCCTTGTAGTTCACCTGGACGCCCGAGCAGGCCTGCGTGAAGTTCTTGACCCACGCGTCGATCGCGTTCTTCTGCGCGGAGGAGCCGTCGGCGAGGAGCTGGCCCTTGGCGTCGTCACACTTGATGGATCCGGCGGCCGCGGTGGCGGAGGAGCTGCTGCCGCTGCTGGAGCCGGTGTCGTCGGAGCCGCACGCCGTGAGGGCCAGGGCGCCGGAGACGGCGAGAGCACCGAGGGAGAGAGCCCGCCGGTTCATGCGCTGAAGCTTCACTTGGGGAAGATCCTTCCAGGAGCCGCCGTCCTGAATTCCGGCGGCGTGCGGAGTGTGCCGAAGTCTGTTCGGTACGGACACGACCACCCGGGTCGCGCGCCGCACCGCGTAAGGCCGAAATTAGGCAGATCAGGTGAAGGCGCCTACGGGCGCGAGTGAACGGAGGGTGAACCCCTGGAGGCGGTGCGGTTAGGTCACGGAACGCTTACGTCGAGGACACGAGGCGATTCCGGCGGCCGACCGGTTCCGCTCACCCGTTATGCCAGGTGCAGGACGTGCAGCAGGGCGTCCACGAGGGTGCGGTCCCTCGGCTGGGTGAGCCGGTCGCGGGCGGCCGGCGGAGGGAGCCAGAGGAGGCGGTCCACCTCGTCGTTCGGGGCGAACGCGCCCGACACGGCCTCGGCCGCCCAGTAGCGGACCTGCTTGGGGCGGCCGTTCGCCTCGTAGTCCACGGTCGGCAGCCGGGTACCGGGCGTCGCCCGGTAGCCCGTCTCCTCATGGACCTCCCGCAGGGCCGCCGCGAGCGGGTCCTCGTCACGTTTCAGCTTGCCCTTGGGGTGCGACCAGTCGTCGTACTTGGGGCGGTGGACGAGACAGAGCTCCAGCCCGCCGTCCGCCGGGGAGCGGCGCCACAGCACACAGCCCGCCGCCTGGACGGGGATGTCGTCGGGGTTGTCCGCAGTGCTCACCTGGTCCTCACCACCTGTCCGGTCAGGGTGCGCCGATGGTCTGCTTCTGCCACGACCGCTGGAACGCGTACCGCGCGGCCTCCACCTCATGCCGCTGGTCCGCGTGCAGCACGCCGAGCGCGTACGCCGTCGCCGGCGCGATACGGGGGGTGCGGGCCGCCTGGGCCGCGGCGGAGGACGCCTCCGAGGCGTCGCGGTGCCGGTCGAGCGCCTCGCCCGCCGCGAGCAGGCGGACGTCCAGCGGGGTGCTCCGGCCGTGCACGACCTCGCAGGCGTAGCGGTGCAGCCGCAGCAGCAGACGGACCTGGTGCCAGGGCGCGTCCTGCGGGTGCGGGGCCGGGTCCGGGGAGAGGCCGTGGATCAGGGCCTCCGCGTTGTACGGGCTGCCCGCGGTGACGAGCGGCAGCACGGTGACCGCGTCGGCGAGGCGTTCCTCGGCCGCCTTGGCCAGGGGGCGCAGCTCGGTGACGGGGGCGGTGGGGGTGAGCGGGACCTCGCTGGCGAGGACGGCGACCTTGTCCGCGACGGCGTGGAAGCGGGAGGAGCCGAGGGCCTGGAGGGCGGTGGAGTGGGCCCGGGTGCGGGCGAGGGTGAGCTGGCGGTCCAGGAGGGCGCCCGCCTTCGCCGCGCCCACGGTGAGGTTGCCGCGGTCCGGGGTCGCCGGGTGGGCGGCGGTCCGGTCGTCCGCGTGCGGGCCCGCCGAGCCGACCGGGCCGGCCGGTTGGCCGGGTACCGGCGCCGCGCCCGACAGCCGGTTCAGCGCCAGCAGCAGCCGCTCCAGACGGGCCCCGTACGCGTGCTCCAGGGCCAGCGTGCCGGACAGCCACGCCAGTTCGGGGCGGATCCCCTCCGACCACTCGGGCTCGAGGAGCGGACGGAAGGTGTGCAGGCTGCCGCTGATCCGACGGGCCGAGCGGCGTAGGGCGCGTACCGCGTCGACGCGCACCTCCGCGCTCGCCGGACCGCCCGCCGAGGCGCCCGACGAGCCGTTCGACACCGCGCCGCCCGTCTCCCGGTGCTGGCGCAGTGCGCGGAGGAACTCCGTGGCCTGGCCCCGGAGATAGCCCGCGAGGGCGTCCCCGGTGGACACGGGCCCGGCCGTGGGGTCCGTCAGGTCATGGTGTCGCTGTGCCACGCCGGCGCCTCCGGGCGTCTATGAGCATCTCCTGGACGTTGCGCAGGGGCGCGCCGTCCGCGTCGTGCGAGTGCCGGATCCACTCGCCGTCGGGGCCGAGGTGCCAGGAGGCGGTGGAGTCGGACATGCCCGTTTCCAGGAACCGGTTCAGGGACGCCCGGTGGGCCGGGTCGGTCACCCTGACCAGCGCCTCGATACGGCGGTCGAGGTTGCGGTGCATCATGTCGGCGCTGCCGATCCACACCTCGGGCTCCCCGCCGTTGCCGAACCCGAAGACCCGGGAGTGCTCCAGGAAACGGCCGAGGATCGAGCGGACCCGGATGTTGTCCGACAGGCCCGGCACGCCCGGGCGCACCGCGCAGATGCCGCGCACCCACACGTCGACCGGCACGCCCGCCTGGGACGCGCGGTAGAGCGAGTCGATGAGGGCCTCGTCGACGATCGAGTTGACCTTGATGCGGACGTGCGCGGGCCGTCCTGCGCGGTGGTGCTGGATCTCCTTGTCGATGCGGGCGATCAGACCGTCCCGCAGGGACTTGGGGGCGACGAGGAGACGGCGGTAGGTCTCGCGGCGGGAGTAGCCGGAGAGCCGGTTGAAGAGGTCGGAGAGGTCCGCGCCGACCTGCGGGTCGGCGGTGAGCAGGCCGAGGTCCTCGTAGAGCCGGGCCGTCTTCGGGTGGTAGTTGCCGGTGCCGACGTGGCAGTAGCGCCGTAGCGTGTCGCCTTCCTGACGGACCACCAGCGACAGCTTGCAGTGCGTCTTCAGGCCGACGAGGCCGTAGACGACGTGGCAGCCGGCCTCCTCCAGCTTGCGCGCCCACTTGATGTTGGCGTGCTCGTCGAAGCGGGCCTTGATCTCGACCAGGACGAGGACCTGCTTGCCGGACTCGGCGGCCTCGATGAGCGCGTCGACTATCGGGGAGTCGCCCGAGGTCCGGTACAGGGTCTGCTTGATGGCGAGGACGTCCGGGTCCAGCGCCGCCTGCTCCAGGAAGGCCTGCACGGACGTCGAGAAGGAGTCGTACGGGTGGTGCAGCAGGACGTCCCGGCTGCGCAGGGCCGCGAAGATGTCCGGCGGGGACGCCGACTCGACCTCGGCGAGGTCGCGGTGGGTGCCGGCGATGAACTTCTTGTACTTCAGCTCCGGCCGGTCGAGGCCGGAGATGCGGAAGAGACCGGTGAGGTCCAGCGGGCCCGGCAGCGGGTAGACCTCGGCCTCGCTGATCTTCAGCTCGCGCACCAGCAGGTCGAGCACCTCACGGTCGATGGACTCCTCGACCTCCAGGCGCACCGGCGGCCCGAAGCGGCGCCGCATGAGCTCCTTCTCCAGGGCCTGGAGGAGGTTCTCGGCGTCGTCCTCCTCGACCTCGAGGTCCTCGTTGCGGGTGAGCCGGAAGGCGTGGTGCTCCAGCACCTCCATGCCCGGGAAGAGCTCCTCCAGGTGGGCGCCGATGACGTCCTCGATGGGGACGTACCGGCCGGGGGAGCTCTCCAGGAAGCGGGACAGCAGCGGCGGCACCTTGACGCGCGCGAAGTGCTTGTGGCCGCTGACCGGGTTGCGCACGACGACCGCGAGGTTGAGCGAGAGACCCGAGATGTACGGGAAGGGGTGCGCGGGGTCGACGGCGAGCGGGGTCAGCACCGGGAAGATCTGGTGCCGGAAGAGCGTGAACAGGCGTGCCTGTTCCTTCTCCGTCAGCTCGCCCCAGCGGACCAGGTGGATGCCCTCCTCCGCGAGGGTGGGGGCGATGTCCTCGTGATAGGTCGCGGCGTGCCGGGCCATGAGCTCGCGGGAGCGGGCCCAGATCATCTCCAGCACCTCGCGCGGCTGGAGACCGGAGGCCGAACGGGTGGCGACCCCGGTGGCGATCCGGCGCTTCAGACCGGCCACCCGGACCATGAAGAACTCGTCCAGGTTGCTGGCGAAGATGGCGAGGAAGTTGGCCCGCTCGAGGAGCGGCGTGTTCGGATCCTCGGCGAGTTCCAGGACGCGCTCGTTGAACGCGAGCCAGCTGCGCTCCCGGTCGAGGAAGCGGCCCTGCGGCAGCTGCGGGCCGTCGTACGGCGCCTCCTCGTACGTGTCGAGGTCGGCGTCGATGTCGGGCTCCAGATCGGAGACCACGGCGGAGACGGTGTGCGGGCGGTGCGCGGCTATGGAGCCCACGGAGGGCTGCGCGTGCTGGACCTCGGCCTGGGCGTCTGACTGGCTCATGGACCCATTCTTCCGCGCCAGGAGCGTGACAGGCGCGTCGGAACGTGCGGGCGGGATCGCGGGGGAACCTCCGTGGGGCTGATTTCCCTCGGGAGGCGGCGAAGGCTCGGGCACGGCGGGCTTCATTCGCCGAGCGTCGCAAGGTCGTCTGAACCGATGGTTACGGCGACATGGCGTGCGGGATATCGGGGGGCGGCTCGCGGGGGTCGATGTCGTGGAGCGGCGGTGTGCGGGCGCGTGCTGCGGGGTGTGCCGCGGGGTGTGTGGGCCCCTCCCCCCGTGGAGGGACCCACACACGCCGGGATCAGGCCGTGGAGGCCGTGGCCGTGCGGCGGCGCAGGAGGAGGAACGCGGCGGCGGTGGCGAGGGCGGCGACGGCCAGGACGACGCCGGTCTCCACGAGCTGGAGCGGCCAGTAGTGCGACTCGGGGTGGTAGGTCGTGTAGTAGCCGGTGACGCCCAGGTCGTCGAGGCAGCGCCGCGCTTCGGCGGCCGTGCCGTCGCAGGCCCAGTAGTCGACGTCCGGGGTGCGCCGTCCGTGGATCAGCACACCGCTCTCCAGCTCCCAGACGTTGTCCGGGAGGTCGACCCCGTCCGCCGCGGAGGTGCGGGTGACGGCGGGCCAGAAGGAGCCGCGGTACTGCGCCACGACGAAGGCGAGCAGCCCGCTCGCGGCGACGGAGACGGCCAGTGCGGGCAGCGCGCGGCGCAGCAGGAGCGCGGTGAGCACGCCGACGGCGAGCGCGCAGAGGGCGTACGCGAGGCCGGCCGGGCCGCGTGAGAGGTACGCGTCGTCGCCCGTCCACCCGTTGTACGTCAGGTTCCGGTGGGCGCCCCAGGCCCAGCGGTACACCAGGATCAGCACGGTGGCGCCGGCGGTCAGGGCGAACGCGGGGACGGCGAGCTTGGCGGTGAGCCAGCGGGCGGGGGTGATGCCCTGGGCCCAGGCGAGGCGCGCGGTGCCGTTCTCCAGCTCGCGGCCGATCAGCGCGCCGCCCGCGAAGGCGGCCACGGCCAGGAAGCAGTAGGAGATCATCAGGCCTGCCCAGCCGAGCGACTCGCTGTAGCCGACCCAGCCGACCGTCATGTCGCACAGGTCCTGGCCCGCACGTTCACAGGCCTCCCAGGCCGCGAGCTCCTCCTCGACGGCGACCTCGGTGAGCCACACCAGCCAGCCGCTCAGGGCCAGTACGACAGCCGCCCAGACGAGGAGGGCGGTGCGGTGCAGGCGCAGCACGGTGCGGACGGTGCCCCAGGCGGTACGGCCGTCCACCGTGCTGAGGCGGGCCGGCCCGGGCGGCGCGTCCTCGGGGGCGACGGCTGTCATACGGCGGCCTCCGCGCCGACCCGCGTCGGAGTGGCGGTCGAGCGCCTGAGCAGGACGAACGCGGCGACGGCGAGGGCGGCGGCCACGGCCAGCACGAGGGTGGTCGTGGTCAGCTGGAGCGGCCAGTAGTGGGACTCGGGGTGGTAGGTCGTGTAGAAGCCGGTGGCGTCGAGATCGGCGTACACCGTCGCGCAGCCGGGGGAGGCGGAGGTCGGCCCGCAGCCGGGGTCGGCGATGTGCGCGCCGGTGGCGGTGACCAGGCCCGAGTCGACGCCGAGGCCCGAGCCCCGGTAGCCGTCGGCGAGGCTGGTGACGCGGGTGACGCCCGGCCACAGGTGCGGCATGAGCTGGTCGGCGAGGAACCGTGTGGCGGCGACGCCGGTGAGGGCGAACGTCAGCGCGGGCAGCGTACGGCGCAGCAGCACGCCTCCGAGGGCGCCGCCGGCCAGGCCGGTCAGGGCGAAGGCGACGGTGGTGGGGCCGTTGGTGTGCAGGGTGAGGTTGTCGTACCAGGTCTTCGCGGTGTCGATACGGCCGTCGCCCGCCGACCACATCAGGCGGTGCAGCGCGACCAGCAGGCCGGTGCCCGCGGTGACCAGGACCGTGGGCACGATCAGCTTGGTGGCCAGCCAGCGGACCGGGGACAGGCCCTGCGTCCAGGCGAGCTGCGCGGTGCCGTGCTCCAGCTCGCGGCCGAACAGGGCGGCGCCCGCCCAGGCGGCGACGACGAAGGGGAGCGCGGTCAGCGCGCCGGTCGTGTACATGTACACGCTCTTGTAGCGGACGATCGAGTCCTGGTCGTAGTGGCACGTGGAGCGGAAGTCGTCGCAGGCCTCCCGGTACTGCCGCCAGGCTGCGACCGACGAGTCGGTCAGCGGACCCCACAGCCACACCAGGCCGAGGGCGAGGACGGCGACGACGCCGATCCAGATGTACAGGGCGGGCCGGTGCAGGCGGAGCAGCCAGCCGGCTCCGGGGGCGGTCCTGGTCTCCGAGGCGGCCGGCGACGGGGCGAGTGCGGTCATACGGCGGCCTCCTCGGGCTCGGCCGGGGTGAGCGGGGCGGCCTGCGGGTTGCGCAGATAGGCGAGGACGAGTTCCTCCAGGGAGGGCGCCGAGGTGCGCCAGTCGTCGGCGAGCGGGCCCGCGGGGCGCACCAGGGCGGTGAGCTGGCGGCCGGTGACCCGGGACTCGACGACCGTGTGTGGGGCCAGTTCCGGCAGGCCGTCCGGGGTGTTGTCCGGAGCGCTGTCCGCGGAGCCGTCCGCGGGGGTGGGCCCGGTGGAGCCCGTGGTGGTGCTCACGCGCGTGTGGGCGGCGAGCAGGTCGTCGATCTCACCCGCGAGGCGCACCCGGCCGCCGCCGACCAGGAGCAGGTAGTCGCAGGAGTCCTCCAGCTCGGCGACCACGTGCGACGACATCACGATCGTCGTGCCGTGCTGCGCCGCCCGCGCCATCAGGGTGCCCATCAGCTCGTGCCGGGCCAGCGGGTCGAGGTCGGCCATCGGCTCGTCGAGGAGGAGCAGCTCGGGCCGCTTGCCGAAGGCCAGGGCGAGCGCGACCCGGGTGCGCTGGCCGCCGGAGAGGGAACGGATCTTCTTCCTGGGGTCGAGATCGCCCGCGGAGACGATCCGCTCGGCCGTCTCGGCGTCCCAGCGCCCAGGGTTGAGATCGGCGCCCACGCGCAGTGTCTCGGCGACGGTGAGCTGGGGGTACAGCGGCTTGTCCTGGGCGACGTAACCGACACGCGCGCGTGCGGACGCCGGATCCGTGCCGAGGACGGTGATCCTGCCCTCGGTGGGGGCCAGCAGGCCCGCGGCGAGGGCGAGGAGCGTGGACTTGCCCGCGCCGTTGGGGCCGACGACGGCACAGACGCGCCCGGCGGGGAGGCGGAACGTGCAGTCGCGCAGCGCCCAGCCCCCGCGCCGGCCGAAGCGCTTGCCGAGCGCGGTTGCCGCCATGGCGGTGTCGGTCATGAGGGGTCTCCAGAATTCATGTCGTGCCGGTCGTGCCGGTCGTGCACGTCGGTTCGGCCGTTCGGGTCCGGTACGGCGAAGTGCTCGTCGAGTACGGCGGTGAAGAGCGCGGCCACGTCGTCGCGGTCCAGTGCGGCCTCCCGGGCCCGGGCCGCCCAGGCGTCCAGTTCCGTGCGCAGGGGCGAGTCGGCCGGGGTGGTGTTCAGTCCGCGCCGCACGAAGGTGCCGAGGCCGCGCCGGGCCTCCACCAGCCCGTCGCGCTCCAGCTCGCGGTACGCCTTCAGCACGGTGTTCGGGTTGATCGCGGTCGCCTCGACGACCTCGCGGGCGGTGGGCAGCTTGTCGCCGGGCTGAAGCACGCCCAGGCGCAGAGCCTGCTTCGTCTGCTGGACGATCTGGACGTAGGTGGCCACGCCGCTGTGCCGGTCGATGCGGTATTCGACCACTGGACAACCACCCTTTCACTAATTGAGTAGTGAAAGGGTGGTGGAAGAGGGTGCGCGAAGTCAAGAAAAAATCGTGCGGCGGACCGTGAACCGATCGGCGGGGCCCGTCCGATGAGGGGATGTGAGCGAAACGAGAAGCGACGGGGAGCTGCTGCGGGCCATCGCGGCAGACCGGGACCGTCACGCCTTCGAGGAGCTGTACCGGCGGTACGCACCCTGGCTGGCCGCGCGCCTGCGCGGCCGCTGCGCGGACGCCGGGATAGTCGACGACGTCGTGCAGGAGACCTTCCTCGCGGTGTGGCGCGGCACCGCCCGCCACCGCCAGGAGGGCTACTCCGACGACGCCGCCGGCTGGCTGTGGCGCATCGGCTCGCGGCGGCTCGTCGACGCCGTACGCGGGGACGGGGCGCGCGGCCGGCTGCGCCAGGCGCTGTACCGGCTGCGCCACCGAGACGAGGCCTCGGCGGAGGAACGCGTGCTCGCGGGGGTGGAGCACGGGGACCTCGCCGGGGCCCTCACCCGCCTCTCACCGGAGCTGCGGGCCGTCCTCCAGGCGACCGTCATCGACGGGCTCACCACCCGGGAGGCGGCCGTGCTGCTCGGTATCCCGCCCGGCACCGTCAAGACGCGGGCCCAGCGTGCCCGCAAGCAACTGCGGGAGGCGCTGGCATGAGGCGGCACGTGTGCGGAACGGGCCTGCGCGGACGCGTGGGTGACGGACAGTCGAGGGAGGTCGTGGCATGACGTGGCATGTGGCTGAAGAGGACCTGCGGGCGTACGCGCACGGCGAGTTGGCGCCGCCGCTGCTGTGGTCCGCCGACACCCACCTCACCGGGTGCGCGCCGTGCCGGGCCCGGCTCGCGGACACCACCGACCCCGTCGCGCTGGACGCCGGCTGGGAGCGGCTGGACGCCGAGCTGGACGCGCCGCGGCAGAGCCTGCTCGAGCGGCTGCTGGTGCGGCTCGGTGTGGCCGGCCACACCGCACGGCTGCTGACGGCGACGCCGGTACTGCGCCGCTCCTGGCTGCTGTCGGTGCTGTTCCTGCTGGTCATGACGGTGCTGGCGGTGCGGGTGGCGGACCAGCCCGCAATGTTCCTCGCGCTCGCCCCGCTGCTCCCGCTCGCCGGGGTCGCCCTGTCGTACGGCCCGTCCCTGGACCCGACGTACGAGATGGCCGTCGTCGCCCCGCTGCACGGCTTCCGGCTGCTGATGATCCGCACGGTCGCGGTGCTCACCGCGGGCCTCGCGTTCAACGGCCTGGCGACGCTGGCGCTGCCGGGGTACGGGCTGCTGGCCCTGGCCTGGCTGCTGCCCGCGCTCGCCCTCACCGCGACGGGACTCGCGCTCACCGCCCGGCTGGGTCCGGTCGTCGGGCCCGCCCTGGTCGGCGGCGCGTGGGTGACGCTGCTGGTGGTGGCGAAGAGCCAGGTGCACGCCCACGACACGCTCGCCCCGTTCACGACGGCCGGCCAGTCGGCCGCGGCGGCCGTGGCAGCCCTCGCCGCCCTCCTGCTCTACCAGGCCCGTGACCGCTTCGACGCGCGCCCGCTGGGCGGCTTCCCGGACGGCGGCACCGTGTGACGCGGCCGACCGCCCCCACGGCCCCCGCCCCGGCCCCGCCCGCCCACCGGACTTCCAGGAGCTTCACATGACCACCACTTCCACCGGCCCCGCCACTCTGACGGCCACCGACCTCTCCCTGCGCTTCGGCGGGACCCGTGCCCTCGACGGGGTCTCGCTGCGGCTGACTCGCGGCGTCACCGGGCTGCTCGGCCCCAACGGCGCCGGCAAGACCACCCTGTTGCGGGTGCTGGCCACGGCCGTGCCGCCCGACGGGGGCGCGTTCACGGCCCTCGGGCACGACCCCGGCACCGCGTCCGGCCGCCTCGCCCTGCGCCGCACGCTCGGCTATCTGCCCCAGACCCCCGGCTTCCACCCGGATTTCACGGCCTTCGAGTTCGTCGACTACGTGGCCATCCTGAAGGAGCTGACCGACCGCGGCGCCCGGCTGCGCGAGGTGCGGCGCGTGCTGGAGGCCGTAGACCTCTCGGAGGTGCGCGGTACGCGCATCAAGCGGCTGTCCGGTGGCATGCGGCAGCGCGTCGCCCTGGCCGCCGCGCTCGTCGGCGAGCCCGGCTTCCTGGTGCTGGACGAGCCGACGGTCGGCCTCGACCCCGAACAGCGCATGCGCTTCCGCGAGTTGATCGCCCAGGCGGGCGAGGGCCGCACGGTACTGCTGTCCACCCACCAGACGGAGGACGTGGCGATGCTCTGCCACCGCGTCGTGGTGCTGGCCGAGGGCCGCGTCCGCTTCGAGGGCACCCCGGCCGACCTGACCGCCCGCGCGGCCGGCCGGGTCTGGAGCAGCACGGAACGCGACCCGAACGCCCTGGCGGGCTGGCGCACCGGCACCGGCACCTTCCGCAACATCGGCGATCCACCGACCGGCGCCGAGCTCCTCGAACCCACCCTGGAGGACGGCTACCTGCTCACCCTCGACGGCGAGAGCGCGGAGGTGACGGCGTGAGCACCACGACCCCGACGATCACGGAACCCGCCCGCACGCTCACCGAGCCGCCGCGCGAGGGCCGCCGCACCGGAGCCGTCCTCGCCCTCGCCCGCTTCGAGGCCCGCGAGCTGCTCCATCAGATCCCCGTGCTGTTCTTCTTCGCCCTGTACGTCCTCCTCATCGTCCTACGGCTGATCAGCAAGGACGGCATGGACGACTTCCCCGTCCTCAACACGGTCGACCGCCGCACCCAGGCGACGCCGCTGCTGTTCGCCCTCGCCATGTTCATCTGCGCCAACGCGGCCGCGCTGCGCTCGCGCAAGCACGGCACGGTGCAGCAGTTCGGGGTTCTGGCCATGGAACCCTGGCGGCGCACCCTCGCCCATGTGCTGTCCGTGATCCCCTACGCGGGGCTCACCGCGCTCGCCGTCGCGGCCGAGTACACCCGGGAGGCGCTGAAGCCCGGCGCGATCGGCCACGGCTCCTTCGGGGAGCTGGCCGTCGGACCCCTGAGCGTCCTGCTCGCAGGCATCACGGGCGTGCTGCTGGCCCGTCTGCTGCCCTCCTCCTTCGTGCCCATACTGTTCGTCATCGCCGTGTACGTGCTCGGCATCCTGGTCTCCGGACTCATCGACGTCCGCCAGGAGTGGGTGGGCTGGCTCGACCCGATCCAGTTCTTCTCGTCCAGCGGCGGCGACCCGGTCCCCTCCGACCTCCTGGGCCGTCCGGCCGGCTGGCACGCCCTTTACGTGACGGGCCTGTGCGCCGTGCTGGCCTGCGCGGCCCTGCTGCTCGCCGGTGGCCGTACCCGGGTCGTCAAGGCAGCGACCGCGCTCGCCCTCGCGGCCACCGCGGCCGGTGTGATCGGCCAGTTCCCGGGTGACACGGCGGCTCTGGACGCGGCGCGCAGGACGGCGTCCGACTCCCCCGAGAAGGTCCAGTCGTGCTCGACGTACGACGGCTCGACGTACTGCTCGTTCCCCGAGTGGAGCGGTGTGCGGGACGACTGGGCCGGCGTCGTCGACCGCGTCAGGTTCGGGGCCGGTGGCACGGCGGCGGAGGCCCGCCTGACGGTCCGCCAGCGCATCTACACGGACGGCGGAGTGGAGACGGACGGCGCTCTGGACGCCTCCACCACTCCCGGCGAGGTGACGGTCGGCACGCGCTGGGGCGGCAACCGCGTCCCCGAGTTCGCGGTCGGTGTCGCCTCGGTCCTGGTCGGGGGCTCGGAGGACGTGACGACCGAGCCGATGTGCGACGCCCGCGCGGTGACCATCATGTGGCTGGTCCTGGGCAACGACCCCACCCCGACGGCCACCTTCCAGAACGTGCGGCTGGACGACAGCACCAGCGGCTCGGGCGTGGTCCTGGCCCCGACGAACGGGCTGAGCCTGTCGGCCGCGCAGACGACGGTGATCCGGGAACTGCTGGACCAGCCGCGGGCCGAGATGACGGCCCGGGTCAAGGCCCACTGGACGGAACTGACGTCCGCGAAGACGACGACCGCCCAGGCCGCGAAACTGCTGGGCGTCGAGGTTCCGAAGGAGACGGATCAGTGCGGGGAGTAGCGCGAGCAGAGACGAGAGAGACGAGAGAGACGAGAGAGACGAGGGGGCTCCCGGCGGACCTGCTCCGGGCCCTGGTGCCGCCGGTGTGGCGTGGCCTTCCCTGGCGGGAGCTGACCACGGCCGCCGGGCTGGGCCTGCTGCTCGCCGGCGCCACCCGGCTGCCGGACCACGCTCCGGACGCCGAACTGGGGCGGCTGGTCCTGCGCCTCACCGCCCTCATCGGCGCACTGGGCCTGGCGTTCCTGCTGGACGACCCGGCCCGCAACACCACGGCGACGACCCCGGTGGGCCGCCCGCGGCGCACGGTACTGCGGCTGGCCGTCTTCGCCCCCCTGCCGGCCCTGTGGTGGGCGGCGGTTCTGCTCCTGATCCCTGCCCCGACCCGCCCCGCGCTCGGCCCGGCCACGCTCGAGGCCGCGGGGATGGCCGGCGCCGCCCTCGCCCTCGCGACGATCGCCGTCCGCTTCACACCGACGGCGGAAGTGGGCAGGGGCGCGGCGATCTGGCTGGGGACGGCGGCCGCGGTGGCGGTCCTGGTCCCGAACCGGTGGGGCCTGCTGGGCACGTCGCAGGATCCCTACTGGGCGGCGACGCAGGTGAGATGGGCGGTGACGCTGGGGGCGACGGTCACGCTGAGCGTGCTGTGGACACCGGAGCCGCTGCGGGGACGACCCCGCAGACACGGATCACGCCGGCTCGGTCCGTCCGGGGGCAGACTCTCGGGGTGAGGTGCGGTCTCCTTGCCCGGCTCACGTCTCCGTCCGGTACATCAGGTCCGTCTCATGGGTGATGAACCCCAGCCTCTCGTACACCGACACCGCTGCCTTGTTGTCGGCGTCGACGTACAGCATCGCCGTGGGCAGGCCCTGCGCTGCGAGGTGCCGCAGGCCGATCGTGGTGAGGGACTTGCCGAGGCCACCCCCCTGCGCGCCGGGGGCGACCCCGAGGACGTACACCTCACCGAGCTGCTCCTCGGCGTGCACCTTCGTCCAGTGGAAGCCGATCAGCCGCTCGCCGCGGAAGGCGAGGAAGAAGCCGGCGGGGTCGAACCAGGGCTCGGACCTACGGGCGTCGAGGTCGCGCTGGGTGAGGGAGCCCTGCTCGGGATGGTGGGCGAAGGAGGCGGCGTTGACGGCGAGCCAGGCGGAGTCGTCCTTCCCGGGGACGAAGGCACGAACGGTCACGCCGTCGGGCAGCACCGGATCGGGCAGCTCGAGGTCGGTCAACGACCGCCGCATCTGGCGCAGTTCGCGGAACAGGGAGAGCCCCAGGACCTGGGCGAGGTGCCGGGCGGCGGAGTGACCGCCGTGGGCCCACACGCGAAGCCGCTTGCCGGAGGCGGCGAGCAGGGCGGAGCCGAGCGCGCGGCCGTGTCCGTGGCCGCGGTGCGAGGGGTGGACGACCAGTTCGGCGGCGGGTGCCTCGATCGGATCGGTGTCCTCCAGCTGGGCATAGCCGACGAGTTCGGCGCCGAGGGTGAGGACCAGGTGGGAGACGCCTTCGCGGGCGCCTCCGCGCAGCTGGAGGCGGCCCTGTTCGGACACCGCCTGCTGGCCGTCCGTCCGGGCGGCCTCCGCGAGCAGTTCGAGGACGGCCTCGGTCTGTTCGGGGGAGAGCTCGGAGTGGGTCTCGATGGATCGGGAGCCGGGGATCCGTGCGATGTCGTCGCTGGTCATGCGTACGAGGGTAAGGGGCGGGCCGTACAAAGTGGCGGCAAGGGGAAAGGCGGAAGGATGAGGTCCGCAAAGGCAAAGCAGAGGGCAAGCGGAGGACAAAGGGAAACCAGGATGTAACCAGGAACCCCCTGTCGCGCTACGCGCGTTGACCCTAGGCTGCGCCGGACGGGGCCACTTCCTCATACGTTTCTCAGGGCCGGGCAGGCCCGGGGGACGCAGACACCACAGGCAGACACCTCAGGGGGGCGCATGCCAGCCACTTCCCAGCCGCATCCGAACGGCAGACGTCGTACGTACCGTCTTCTCGCGGCCGCCGCGGGTCTCGCCACGGCAGGTGCCATGGCTGCCGCGCTCCCGGCGGACGCCCATGACACCAAGCACTCCAAGCCGCTGCCGAGCCGCTACCAGGACGTGCAGCTGCTGTCCTTCAACGACCTGCACGGCAACCTCGAGCCCCCGTCCGGCTCCTCCGGCCGTGTCACGGAACTCCAGGCGGACGGCACGACGAAGACGATCGACGCGGGCGGTGTGGAGTACCTCGCCACGCACCTGCGCGAGGCCCGCAAGGGCAACACCTACTCGGTCACCGCGGCCGGCGGCGACATGGTCGGCGCCTCCCCGCTGATCTCGGGTCTGTTCCACGACGAGCCCACCATCGAGGCGCTGAACAAGCTCGACCTGGATGTCACGTCGGTCGGCAACCACGAGTTCGACGAGGGCGCCAAGGAACTGGCCCGGCTCCAGAACGGCGGCTGCCACCCGACGGCCGGCTGCTACACGGACAAGAGGTTCAAGGGGGCCGACTTCCCGTACCTGGCGGCCAACGTCCTGTCCGAGAAGACCGGCAAGCCGATCCTCAAGCCGTACTTCGTCTGGAAGAAGAAGGACGTCAAGATCGGCTTCATCGGCGTGACGCTGGAGGACACCCCCGGTGTGGTGTCCGCCGAGGGCGTCAAGGGCCTGAAGTTCAAGGACGAGGTCGAGACGATCAACAAGTACGCCAAGGTGCTCCAGAAGCAGGGCGTGAAGTCGATCGTGGCGCTGATCCACGAGGGCGGTCTGCCGGCCTCGGGCTCCTACAACTACAACTGTGACTCCCCGGGCGCGGGCGCCGGCATCTCCGGCCCGATCGTCGACATCGCGAAGAACATCACGCCGTCGGTGGACGCGCTGGTGACGGGTCACACGCACGCCGCGTACGCGTGCACGATCCCGGACCCGTCGGGCAAGCCGCGCACGGTCACCTCGGCCGCGTCCTTCGGCCGTCTGTACACGGACACCACGCTCACGTACGACCGCTTCACCGGTGACATCGCGCGTACGGCGGTCAAGTCGGCGAACCACGTGGTCACCCGGACCGTCGCCAAGGCGCCCGACATGACCGAGCTGATCACCAAGTGGAACACCCTGGCGGCCCCCGTCGGCAACCGGGCGATCGGCTACATCTCCGCGGACGTGCCCAGCACCGGCACCGAGTCCCCGATGGGCGACCTGATCGCGGACGCCCAGCTCTGGTACGGCAAGGAGCTCGACCCGGAGACGGACCTCGCGCTGATGAACCCGGGCGGCGTCCGGGCGGGCCTCACCTACGCGGCCAAGGGCAGTGAGGGCGACGGCGTGGTGACCTACGCCGAGGGCTTCACCGTCCAGCCGTTCTCCAACACCGTGAACCTCCAGGACTTCACCGGCGCCCAGCTGATCCAGGTCCTCAAGGAGCAGGTGAGCGGGACGAACGCGAGCGCGCCGAAGATCCTTCAGCCGTCCGCCAACCTGACGTACACGCTGGACCTGACGAAGAGCGGCGCCGACCGTGTCGTCACGGACTCCATCAAGCTGAACGGCGCGGCGATCGACCCGGCCGCCACCTACCGCGTCTCCACGAACAGCTTCCTCGCGGGCGGCGGCGACGGCTTCACCACGCTGGGCCTGGGCACGAACGACCTCGTCGGCGCCGACGACCTGACCGCCCTGGAGCAGTACCTGCTCGCCAACTCCTCGGCCACGGGCCCGATCGCCCCGCCGACGGCGAACCGGATCGCGATCGTGCAGTAACCCTTTCAGCAGGACAGCGAAGAGGCGGCCCCGTCACCGACGGGGCCGCCTCTTCGTATTAAAACCTGTGTGAGTTCTCGATTGGTTCCCGCTGCCGTCTGAAAACTCATCTCAGCCGCAATTCATCGAGGTCTAAGCGGAATTGGCTTTTCTCGGCTCCGGCGTCCCGTAATGTTTTCCATGTCGAAAGCGAACGACGCGAAAGCGAACATCGCGAACATCGTGAACACAGCGAACGGAGAACGCCATGAGCTTCCACAAGATCGCCCCCGTCAAGAAGGCCCGCAAGACCGCTGCTGCCCCGGCCCCGAAGCCCGTAGCCAAGAAGAAGGCCGCGAAGAAGGTGGCCCCGAAGCGCCGCCCGGTCTCCCATAAGGGCTGAGGTTGCAGTTGGAACTGTTGCAAACCCGCGACAAATAAGCCACGCGTAAACCGAACATAATCAGCACCTGATAAACGGAGAGGTATTTCCCATGAGCTTCCACAAGATCGCCCCCGTCAAGAAGGCCCGCAAGACCGTCGCCGCCCCGGCCCCGAAGCCCGCGGCGAAGAAGAAGGCCGCCAAGAAGGTCACCCCGAAGCGCCGCCCGGTCGCGCACAAGGGCTGACGGCACGCCACGAGGCGGGGTCACCGGTGAGAGCCGGTGACCCCGCCTCGGCCGTGCCTGTCGTACACGTAGTCGAGGGAGTTGCTGACATGAGGGAAGCCCGTGAGGCCTTCCGCCGCTTCTGGCCACTGACCCGCGGTGACCGCAGATGGATGCTGGTGATCGTGGCGTGCGTGGTGGTGTCCGCGCTCGCCGAGACGGCCTCGATCCTGCTGTTCGCCGAGCTCACCGACAACGCCCTCGAGGCCGGCTCGCTCGCCGCCTTCTGGGGTCCGGCCGGCGCCTGGCTGGGTGTCGCCGCACTGGGCGCCCTCGTCGGCTATCTGGGCAACTCGCTCGCGACCTGGACGGCGGAACGTTTCGTCCTCCGGCTGCGCGCGAACGTCTTCGGCCATGTCCAGGACCTCCCACCCCACTTCTTCCAGCGGCACCGCCGCGGCGACCTGGTGGAACGCCTGACGGGAGACGTGGAGGCCATCGAACAACTGGTCGTGTCCGGCGTGGTCGGCACGATCTCCGCGGCCTTCTCGGTGGTCTTCTACGCGGCGGCGGCCCTGTGGCTCCGCTGGGACCTGGCACTCGCCACCTTCGTCCTCGCCCCGCTCTTCCTCCTCGCCGCCCGCCGCTTCTCCGGCCGGATCAAGCAGGCCTCACAGGACGAACGCGTCGCCGACGGCGCGATCACCTCGGTGGTGGAGGAGTCGCTGGGCAACATCGTGCTGACCCAGGCGTACAACCGCCGCCGCGACGAGGAGCGGCGCCTCGACAAGGAGGCCCGCGCGTGGATGCGGGCCAGTGTGCGCGGGGCGCGGCTGAGCGAGATGTACGAGCAGTTCGTCGAGGTGGTCGAGACCCTCTGCGTCCTGTCGGTGATCGGCCTGGGCGTCTGGGAGATCTCGGCCGGCCGGATGACGCTCGGCGCCCTGCTCGCCTTCGCCGCGTTCATCGGCTACCTCTACCCACCGGTCCGCAACCTCGGCCAACTCGGCCTGACGGTCACCGCGGCCACGGCGGGCGCGGAACGCATCGCGGAACTCCTGGACGCTCAGCCGTCGGTGACGGACCCGGACGTGCCCGTCCCCGCCTGGCCGGTCCGGGGCCGGGTCAGCCTGCACGGCGTCTCGTTCCGCTACCCCGACGCGGCCCGCGAGTCACTGCGGGACGTGACCTTCTCCGTGGGCCCCGGCGAACTGGTCCTGGTCACGGGCGCGAGCGGGGCCGGCAAGTCCACCCTCTCCAAACTCCTCACCCGCTTCTACGACCCCGACGCGGGCGTCGTCTGCCTGGACGGAGTCCCGCTCACGGACGTCCCGCTGGAGTTCGTCCGCGAGAACACGGCCCTGCTCCCCCAGCAGACCCTCGTCCTCAACGGCACGATCCGGGAGAACATCGAGTGCGGCCGCCCGGGTGCCACGGACCGGGAGATCGAGCAAGCGGCCAGGTCGGCCGCCGCCCACGAGTTCATCGCCGCCCTCCCCGACGGCTACGACACCCACATCGCCCCCGGCACCGCGGCCCTCTCCGGCGGTCAGCTCCAGCGTGTCGCCATCGCCCGCGCGATGCTCCGCGCGGCCCCGGTCCTCGTCCTCGACGAACCCACCGCCGGCCTCGACTCGGTGGCCGCCCGGCAGATCGTCCAACCCCTGCGCCGCCTCATGTCGGGCCGCACCACCATCATGATCACCCACGATCTGAGCCTCGCCCCCGACGCCGACCGCATCCTGGTCGTGGACGAGGGGCGGCTGCTGGACGCGGGAACGCACGACGAGCTGATGGCCCGCTGCGAGGCCTACACCAGGCTGGTCGAACCGTGGTCGGAGCCGGCCCGGAAGACCACGGCACGCAAGCCGCTCACCGACGACACGCTGGTGCTGCGCCTCTGAGGCGGCACTGCGGCACCGCATCACCGCATCGCGGGCAGCACCGCCTCGCCGTGTCCCGAGTCGGTCACCCCACCCGCAGCATGTACCCCAGCCCCCGCGCCGTCTGGATCAGCCGGGGTTCGCCGTACTGCTCCAGCTTGCGCCTCAGGTACATGACGTACACGTCGAGCGTGTTGGACGTCGGTTCGAAGTCGAAGCCCCAGACGTCCTTGTGGATCTGGGCACGGCTGAGGACCTTCGTCGGATGACGGAGGAAGTACTCCAGGAGGGAGTACTCGGTGGGGGTGAGGTCGAGCGGGCGGGCGGCACGGGTGACCGTGCGGGAGGGCAGGTCCATGGCGATGTCGTGGAAGGCCAGCCGGGCGGAGGCGGCCCTGGCGGGCGGGGGCGTCCGTCGGGTCCCCCGGCGCAGCAGGGCCCGCACCCGGGCCAGCAGTTCCTCCGCGGCGAACGGCTTCATCAGGTAGTCGTCCGCGCCGTTGTCGAGGGCGACGATCCGGTCGCCCACCGCGTCCCGGCCGGTGATCATCAGGATCGGGACGGTGGAGCCGGAGGCCCGGATCCGCCGGGTCGCGGCCAGGCCGTCCAGGCCCGGCATGGTGACGTCCATCAGGACCAGGTCGGGGGCGTTGCCGGGGGCTCCGACGAGGTCGAGCGCGAGGTCGAGGGCGAGCCGTCCGTCTCCGGCGAGGACGGTCTCGTAGCCCTCGAAGCGGAGCAGCCGGCCGAGTCCCTCGCGGATGTCCGCGTCGTCGTCGGCCAGCAGTATCCGCCCCGCCGTACCCGCTCCTCCCGCGGTTCCCCCGCCCGCTGCCGCCCCCGCCGCCGTCCCCTTCACCGTTCGTATCACCATTCCCTCACGGTGCGGCGAAGGGCTGTGGTGGAGCTGGCAGAGGGATGTCAGGAGGCCGTGGGGGTCCAGTCGCCCAGCCAGTCCGCGACCTCCTGGGCGGCGGCCTGGGCGTCGGTCAGCTGCGGGCGGTCGGAGCTCGCTGCGCCCGAGCCCGCGCCGGTGTTCTTGTACTCCGCGAACCGGTCGTCCTTCCAGGAGAAGCCGCCCATGTCGGACCAGGGGGTGGTCTTGATCGCGGCACTGAGGGAGGTGTTGCGGACGGTGGTCTGCGGGTCGAGGGTCGCGTCGCCGCCCGCGTGCCAGTTGCGGCCGAGGAAGAAGCTCCGGTCGGACACGTCACCGTTCACCGTGGAGTTGGCGATCAGGATGCCCTTGCGGTCCGCGGCGGTGCTGGGGGCCGTGACATAGCCGGCCGAGGTGCCGTTCCAGCGCTTCTTCAGGGTGATGACGGACTTGTCGATCACCGCGGTGGCCCGGCCGAAGATGAAGTCGGTGTTGCCGATGACGTAGGAGTTGGTGATGTAGACGCGGCCCAGCTTGTCCTTGGCCGCGGTGTCCACCAGCAGGGTGTCCTGGTCGCCGCTGACGATGACGCTGTCGAGGAACACCTTGTCGGCGGAGGTGCGCAGGGCGACCGCCTGGTTGGCGATGTCCTGGTGGGCGGCCTCGTCGAAGTCGTTGGAGATGGTCAGGTTACGGGCCTGGAAGTCGTCCGCGTCGACGGCGACGGTCGCGCTGCCACCGGTGCCGTACGTGCCGGAGCCGTCGGGCTTCGGCGTACCCGACGCGTTGTCGAAGACGATCGTGGTGTCCTTGCGGCTGCCGCCGGTGCCCTGGATGGTGACGTGCGGCTTGTTGGACGGGACCTTGACCAGCTCGCGGTACGTGCCCGGCTTGACGGCGATCACGACGCGCGCGGGGTTGTTCGCCGGTACGGCGTTCACGGCGGCCTGCACGGTCGTGTACTGCCCGCTGCCGTCCTTGGCGACGGTGAGCGTGGTGGCGGCGGCCGCATTCGTGGTGGCCGTCGTCGTACTCGCGGAGGTGCCGATGGAACTGCGCGGGCCCGCGCCCGACTTGAGGAGCGCCGGCACGTCGGCCGCCTTGTCGAGGGTGTACGCGTAGTACGTCTTCGGGTTCCAGGCCGCGCCCGTGCCGCCGCTCTCGTTCTTGCCTGTCGTGCCGGAGAAGACGTTGCCGCGCTGGACGAGGGTGGCCGTGGCGTCCCGGACGACGGGGTTGGTCAGCCCCTGGAAGTAGGAGTTCTCCAGGACCATGTTCGTCCCGCCGCGCGAGTAGTTTCCGTACGAGGACTTGATGTCCGTCCCGGCCACGTCCTCCAGGAAGTTGTTGTACAGGTGCGCGTGGGCGACGTTGTCCGTGGAAGGGTTGCGCTGCTCGGTCTCGCGGATCCAGTTGTGGTGGATCGTGATGTCGGCGGTGACGTTGTCGGTCCAGCCGATGCCGAACGCCTTGTTCTCCTGGCTCAGCTTGTTCCAGGAGACCGTCAGATAGGTCGTGTCCTTGCGGCTGTCGATGAGCCCGTCGGCCATGTGGCGCAGATCGTTGTGGTCGATCCAGACGTGGTGGGCGCCGTCCATCTGGATGGCGTCGAAGTCGTGTTCCTTGTCGTTCCAGACGCCCTGGTACGCGTCCCGGATCGTCAGGTTCCGGATGATGACGTTGTGGACGCCCTGGCCGAGGAAGAAGCCGCCGCCGACGATCTGCCCGGCGGTCCCGGACCCCACGATCGTCTTGTCCGACTGGACCTTGATCTCTTTCCCGATCGGGTCCATCGTGATCGTCCCGGCCACGACGATGACGTACGGCTCGGCGGCGGTCGCGTACTTCTCGAGGTCGGCGAGCGTCTTCACGGTGACGGTCTTGCCGTCCCGGCCGCCGTACGTACCGTTCTGGCCCAGGGCGTTGACCGAGGCGAAGCCGTCGGCGGTGGCGGTCGCCCAGGCGGGCGTGGCCGCGGTCGCGGCCGATGCCTTCGTCTGCGCGTCCGCGCCGAAGAGCCCGAGGTCCGTGCCGTAGGCGAGGGTGCCGGCGGCGGTGAGGGCGAGGGGTACGCCGATCGCGAGCGCGGTGCTGCGCCTGCGGTGACGGGGCCTGCCGGTGCCTCTGCTTCGATGCGCGCTCATACGACAATCCGTTCCGTGCGGGGCGGGGGGAGTTGATGCGTTGCTGGGTCGCCGCCCGGATCGGAAAGGTTGCCGAACTCACGGAAATACGTGAGGAGAGAGTCGTCCGCCGCCTAGGAGGCGATGGCGGGATCCTCCGGCGGAGGGGTCGGAGCCCCCGGCAGCCGGACCGTCGCCACCGTGCCGCCGCCGTCCGCGCGGGCCAGACCGACCTGGCCGCCCGCCTGTTCCACGGTACGGGCGACGATCGAGAGACCGAGGCCCGAGCCCGGGAGGGCCCGCGCGCTGGGGGAGCGCCAGAAGCGGTCGAAGACGTGCGGGAGTTCCTCGGTGGGGATACCGGGTCCGTGGTCGCGGACGGTCAGCGTCCCGTGGCTCAGCCGGACGTCGATCGTGCCGCCCTCGGGGCTGAACTTCACCGCGTTGTCGAGGATGTTGACCACCGCCCGCTCCAGCGCGGCCGGCTCCGCCCGGGTGTACCAGGGCTCCAGCGAGGCGGTGATGGTCAGCTCCGGGCCGCGCAGCCGGGCCCGGCGCAGCGCCGACTCCACCGCGTCCTCCATCGAGACCACCTGCACGCGTTCACCGCGCTGGCCCTCGGAGCGGGACAGTTCCTGGAGGTCGCCGATGAGTGACGCCAGCTCCGTCATCTGCGCCTTCACGGAGGCGAGGAGCGCCTTGCGGTCCGCCGGGGGGATCGGACGGCCCGTCTCCTCGCTGCGGGTGAGGAGCTCGATGTTGGTACGGAGGGAGGTGAGAGGGGTGCGCAGCTCGTGCCCGGCGTCCGCGATCAGCTGCTGCTGGAGCTCGCGGGAGTTGGCGAGGGAGGCGGTCATGGAGTTGAAGGAACGGGAGAGGCGGGCCACCTCGTCGTCGCTGTCGTCCTCGACGGGGATGCGGATGCTCAGGTCCTCCGTCCGGGCCACGTGCTCGACGGCCTCGGTGAGCTTGTCGACCGGCCGCAGCCCCGCACGGGCCACTGCCAGACCGGCGGCGCCCGCACCGACGACTCCGATCCCGGAGACGAGGAGGAGGATGAGGGCGAGGTCGTTGAGGGTGTTCTGGGTCTCCTTGAGGGACACACCGAGGACCAGCGCGTAGTCGGGGTAGAGCTGGGTGGTGGGGCCGAATCCCACCGTGAGGGGAGTGGTGCGTACTCGCACATCCTTGCCGTCGGCATCGGTGCTGTCGTGAAAGGTGCTCACACCCGGCTCGGGGTCTGCCGCCATGCTCTTGTCGTGGCCGGTGACCTTGACCGTGCCCGCCGACTCGGGGAACACGCAGACGCTGCCGTCCGACTTCACCACCTGCACGTAGTAGTCCCTGGGGCGGAAGCTGCCGGTCGACTCGCTCGCCTCGTTCGTACAGGTGGCCAACAGCGCCGCGACGTCTTGCTGGTTCAGCCTCACGTTGGCACCGTCGAGCTGCGTGTCCACCTGGTCGTACAGCTTCCCCTGCACGAGGAACCAACAGGTGACCGAAACCGCCGCCACCGCGAACGCCACCGCCGCCGCCACCAGCATGGCCAGGCGTGACCTGATCGGCAGGGAGCGGAACCGCCGCACGATCTTGTTCACTCCGCCCCGCCCTGTCGCAACACGTACCCCACGCCCCGCACGGTGTGCACGAGGCGCGGCTCTCCGCCCGCTTCCGTCTTGCGGCGCAGGTACATCACGTACACGTCCAGCGAGTTGGACGACGGCTCGAAGTCGAAGCCCCAGACCGCCTTCAGGATCTGCTCACGGGTGAGCACCTGGCGCGGGTGTGCCATGAACATCTCCAGGAGGGTGAACTCCGTGCGGGTCAGTTCCACGGGGCGTCCGCCGCGGGTGACCTCGCGGGTCGCGAGGTCCATGCGCAGGTCGGCGAAGGTGAGAGCCTCGTCCTCCTCCACCGCGCCCGCTCCGGCCGCCGCCGCGTAGGAGCTGCGCCGCAGCAGGGCCCGTACGCGGGCGAACAGTTCGTCCAGCTCGAAGGGCTTGACCAGGTAGTCGTCCGCCCCGGCGTCCAGTCCCGTGACCCGGTCGCCGACCGTGTCGCGGGCCGTCAGCATCAGGATGGGCGTGGTGTCGCCGGCCCCGCGGATGCGGCGCGCGGCGGTGAGGCCGTCCATGCGCGGCATCTGGATGTCCAGCACCACCAGGTCGGGCTGGTAGACCGTCGCCTTCTCCAGCGCGTCCGCGCCGTCCACGGCGACCTGCGTGTCGTAGCCCTCGAAGGCGAGGCTGCGCTGGAGTGCTTCGCGCACCGCCGGCTCGTCGTCGACGATCAGGATGCGCTGGGTGTCACGGTCGCCTTCGGCGGGGCTCATGGGCGTGGATTCCTCAGGTGCGATGGGACGACGGGAGGCTGGACCTGCTGAACGTGCTGAGTGGCCTCAGCCTCGCACGGTTCCCGGTGTGCGCGTAAAGAGCGGGTTGGGGTGAGATCAGCCGCGCATGGCCGCGAGCCGGTTCAACGGAACCTTGCGCTGGTGCGGGCGGGCCGCGGTGGTGCGCAGACCCATCAGCTGCGGGGCCGCCACCTCCGGCGCGCGGGTCGGCGCGACCGGCGGGTGCAGCTCGTACGCCACGTCGAGGGCCAGGCCGAGGTCGGCCGCACCGAAACCGGTCACCGTGTGCGAAACCTGCTTGATCATGACGTACTCCCTGACTCGGTGGTGGGTTGTCAGCTGTCGGAGCCGCCGGCCCGCAGCGTGGCGAGGTCGGCCTTGACGGTGTTGATCGGGATGGCGAAGCCGAGGCCGACGCTGCCGGCGTCGGCGGAGGAGGAAGAGTCCGTCGCGGCGGAGTACATCGCGGAGTTGATGCCGATGATGTTGCCGCTGGCGTCGATGAGCGCGCCGCCGGAGTTGCCGGGGTTCAGGGAGGCGTCCGTCTGGAGCGCCTTGTACGTCGTCGTGGACGTACCGGTGTCGCCGTTGAACTGCTGGCCGCCGAACTGGAACGGCCAGCTGCCGTCGCCGCCCTGACTGCCCTGGCCCTGGCCCTGGCTCTGGCTCTCGTCGGTCGAGACGGTCACGTCCCGGCTCAGCGCGGAGACGATGCCGCTGGTGACGGTGCCGGTCAGGCCCTCGGGGGAGCCGATCGCCACGACCGTGTCGCCGACCTTGACGCCGTCGGAGTTGCCGAGGGTCGCCGCCTTCAGGCCGGACGCGTTCTCCAGCTTGATGAGCGCGAGGTCCTTCTTGCTGTCCGTGCCGACGACCTTGGCGGTGTACGACTTCCCGTCGCTCGTCGACACCTTGATCGAGTTGGCGCCGGAGATGACGTGGTTGTTGGTGACGATCTCCCCGCCGCTGGTGATGATCACACCGGAGCCGGTGGACGTCCCGTTGCTGAGCGTGGCGCTGACCTCGACGACGCTCGGGCTGACCGCCGCCGCGATGGTGGCCACGTCACCGGTCTTGCTGGAGGGCACCACGCTGGTGGTGGTGGACGAGGAGACCACCGTGTCCTTGCCGGTCAGCTCCTGGATGCCGTAGGCCGTGCCGCCGCCTATGGCCGCCGCGACGATCGCCACGGCGGCGAGCAGCGCGAACGGGCCGCGGGCGCGCCTCTTCCCGGCGGGCGCGGGCTCGGCGGCCACGGGGGTGAGGAGAGCGGTTCCGCCGCCGTTGCCGCCGTAGCCGCCGTTGTCGGCGCCACCGGCGGCTGCCTGGGTCTGCCACACCGCGGTGGGCTCGACGGCCGGCTGCTGCTGGTGCGCGGACTGCTGCACCGGCTGCTGCTGCACGGGCTGCGCGACCGGCTCGTACGCCGGCGGGGGCGGCCATTCCGGGTTCACCGGGGAGGAGCCCACGGGGGCGGAAGCGTGCTGCTGGGCGCCCTCGTACGGGGCCTGGTACGGGTTCTCGAAGTTCTCGTACTCGCCGCTGCGGCGGATGCTCTCGGTCATGGAAAGAAGCTTCGCGCCTGACCATGAGAGCTCCCTGAGTGCTCCCTGAGAAGCCCGCCAGAACCGCGTATGCCCGATATAAAGAGCGATCCGGAAGTCGTGCGGAGCCTCTCAGACGCGTCTCATACACGGCTCATACAGGCCTGTGAACGACTCGTACAGGCCCGTGAACGGTTACTCGCAGCCGCAGGACCGCCGCACCACCAGCTGCGACGGGAACACCTTCAGCCGCTCGCGCCGCGACCCCGCGACCCGCAGACCGTCGTCCAGGACGAGGTCGACCGCCGCCCGGGCCATCGCGGAGCGGTCCGACGCGATCGTTGTCATGGGCGGGTCGGCGAGGGCCGCTTCCTTGATGTCGTCGAAGCCGATGACCGCCAGCTCGCCGGGCACGTCGATACGCAGCTCGCGCGCCGCGCGCAGCAGACCGATCGCCTGGTCGTCGGTGGAGCAGAAGACGGCCGGCGGCCGGTCCGGGCCCGCCAGCAGTTCCAGGGAGACGCGGTAGGCGTCGTAGCGGTTGTACGGCGCCTCGAAGAGCCGGCCCTCGGTGCTGACGCCGGCCTCGTCCATCGCGCGCCGCCAGCCCTCGACGTGGTCGGAGACCGGGTCGCCGACGGAGGGGGTCTCCGCGGTGCCGCCGACACAGGCCACGTACTCGTAGCCGTGCTCCAGGAGGTGGCGTACGGCGAGCTGGGCGCCGCCCAGGTCGTCGGTGACGACGGCGACGTCGTCGATGGCCTCGGGGCGTTCGTGCAGCAGCACCACCCGGGCGTCCCAGGCGTCGATCTCCGCGGCCGCCAGGTCGTTCAGCGCGTGGCTGACGAGGATGAGCCCCGAGACGCGCATCCCGAGGAACGCGCGCAGATAGTGGACCTCGCGCTCGGCGACGTAGTCGGTGTTGCCGACCAGCACCATCTTTCCGCGCTCGGAGGCGGCCTGCTCGACCGCGTGCGCCATCTCGCCGAAGAAGGGCTGACGGGCGTCCGGGATGATCAGGCCTATGAGGTCGGTGCGCCGTGACGCCATCGCCTGGGCGACCCGGTCGGGCCGGTACCCCAGCTCCTTGATGGCGGCGAGGACACGCTCGCGCGTGGCCGGGGCGACCGGCCGGGGTCCGTTGTTGATGACATAACTGACGACGGCGGTAGAAGTCCCCGCCAGTCGCGCCACATCATCCCGAGTCACCTTGGCCACGCGCGGAGTCTACGCGGATGGACCCGCTCTGGGCAGGGCGTACAGGAGCTTCCCTGTGCGCGAGCAATGCCCTTCCCGAGCGGGTGCCGGGCCTACCGGCGGGTACTACGCCTCCGCCGAGACCTCTTCGGCGTCCAGGGCGGCCGCGTTGTCCGCTTCCTCCGTGTTTGACCGCTCCGACCGGTCCGCCTTGGCCTTCGCTTCCTCGCTCGCACGCTCCCCCTTCTCAGGGGTAACGAATCGATAACCGACGTTCCGGACGGTTCCGATCAGCGACTCGTGCTCGGGGCCGAGCTTGGCGCGCAGACGTCGTACGTGGACGTCGACGGTACGGGTGCCGCCGAAGTAGTCGTAGCCCCAGACCTCCTGGAGCAGCTGTGCGCGGGTGAACACCCGGCCCGGGTGCTGGGCCAGGTACTTCAGGAGCTCGAACTCCTTGAAGGTGAGGTCCAGGACCCGCCCCTTCAGCTTCGCGCTGTAGGTGGCCTCGTCGACCGACAGGTCGCCGTTGCGGATCTCCATCGGGGAGTCGTCGTTGACGATCTGCTGGCGGCCCATGGCCAGCCGCAGCCGGGCCTCGACCTCGGCCGGTCCGGCGGTGTCCAGCAGTACGTCGTCGATGCCCCAGTCGGCGGTGACGGCGGCGAGGCCGCCCTCGGTCACGACCAGGATGAGCGGACAGCCCGGTCCGGTGGAGCGCAGCAGCTGGCAGAGGCTGCGGACCTGGGGCAGATCGCGGCGGCCGTCGATCAGGATGACGTCGGCACCGGGGGTGTCGACGAGGGCGGGGCCTTCGGCCGGGGCCACCCGCACGTTGTGCAGCAGCAGTCCGAGGGCCGGAAGCACCTCCGTCGACGGCTGGAGAGCGTTGGTCAGGAGCAGCAGAGAACTCATACGTCTGGTTCCTCCTCGGTCCCTGCGAGGACATTGCGGCACTGCGGCTTTTGCGGCACTGCTCTGCGATCCCGGGGGGCCGTACACCTGAGGTCACCTGGCGTTTCCCGCCCGGTTCCCATTTCGTATACAACGCTTCCGAAAGCACAAAAGGACCCGGGGGCTACGCTGCCCGAGTCCTCTGTCCAGCAGAATAGCCCACATGAGCAGCGGTCCGGCAGGTCATGTGGCACGTTCCACCGTTCGTCCGTATTCCGAGACGGGCACGCACGCACCATTGCGGACGTTTCTGCCCACCGCCGACGGGATTTCCGTCGATTCCGTATACGAACCGGGTGCGGCCGTATACGACAGCTCCGCGCCATCCACCCGTCACCCGGTGTTCGTCGTCGCCCACGGGTTCACCGGGGACGTGGACCGCCCGCACGTGCGGCGCGTGGCGTCCGCCCTCGCCCGATACGGCGCCGTCGTCACCTTCTCCTTCCGGGGCCACGGCCGCTCCGGCGGACACTCGACGGTCGGCGACCGCGAGGTCCTCGACCTGGCCGCCGTGGTGGAGTGGGCCCGCTCGCTCGGGCACGCGCGCGTGGTGACCGTCGGCTTCTCGATGGGCGGCTCGGTGGTGCTGCGGCACGCGGCGCTGTACGAGGGGACGGTGGACGCCGTCGTCTCCGTGAGCGCCCCCGCCCGCTGGTACTACCGCGGCACGGCCCCGATGCGCCGGCTGCACTGGATGGTCACCCGCCCCGAGGGACGCCTGGTCGGCCGCTACGGCTTCCGCACCCGTATCCACCGCCGGGACTGGGACCCCGTCCCGCTGTCCCCGGTCGAGGCGGTCCCGAAGATCGCGCCGACCCCGCTGCTGATCGTGCACGGCGACCAGGACGGCTACTTCCCCCTCGACCACCCCCGGATGCTGGCCGAGGCCGCCGCCGGCCACGGCGAACTCTGGCTGGAGCACGGCATGGGCCACGCCGAGCACGCGGCCGACGACGGCCTGCTGGCCCGTATCGGGGACTGGGCGGTCGCACGGGCGGGCTAGCCTGACCGTGTACACAGCCGATCGATTGAGGAACCTGATGCCCAAGGTCACGGTGCGCTACTGGGCGGCCGCCAAGGCCGCGGCCGGGGTCGCCGAGGAGCCGCATGACGCGGCCACACTCGCCGAGGCACTCGACGCCGCACGTGCGCGACACCCCGGTGAACTCGTGCGTGTCCTGCAACGATGCTCGTTCCTCGTCGACGGTGACCCCGTGGGCACCCGCGAACATGAGACGGTACGGCTGGCCGACGGCGGCACGGTCGAGGTGCTCCCGCCGTTCGCAGGAGGGTGAGATGACCGACCAGCCGTACGACCATCAGGGCTACGAGGGGCACGAGGGCTACGAGGGGTACGACCCGTACGCCCAGCAGCAGCCCCAGCAGCCCCAGCAGGCGATGCAGCAGGCGTGGCCGGGGCAGCAGGGGTACGAGGACCCGCAGGCCCATCTCCAGGACACGCAGCAGTGGCAGGGCCAGACCTGGGAGACGAGCGTCCAGTCGCCGGTCACCCCGGCCGACCCGGCCCGGACCGCCTATCTGCCCCCGCAGACGGGCGAGGCGCCGATCTACGGCAGCCCGCAGCCCGCGTACGGCAACGCTCCCGCGTACGGCAACGCTCCCGCGTACGACGACGCTCCCGCGTACGACGACGCCCCCGGGTACGGCAACGCCTCCGCGTACGGCAACGCCCCGGCCTACGGCGGCGGCCCCGCGGCGGGCGCGGCCCTGCCGCCGGAGACCCACGCCCAGCCGCAGCACCACGCCCAGCCGCAGAGCCAAGCCCAGCCGCAGCACCACGCCCAGGCGGGGAACTGGCAGGCCCCGGCATCCCAGCAGGCCCCCTACCCGCCCGCGGCGCCCGCCGCCCCCCTTGCTTCCGACCCCGTGCCGGAACCCGCGACCGGAGACACCGGCATGACCTACGGCCCCGCCACCCTGGCCGGCAACGCCCGCGTCACCGACGCCCAGCGGGCCCGCCTCGAGGGGCGTTCGCCGATCATCGAGCCGGGGATGCAGCCCGCCGCGCTCACCGCGCTCCTCGGGCTGCTCCTGTCCGGTACGGCGGCCATCGGCTCGTACGCCCTCCTCGTCCCGCTCGTCGCGCTCCAAGCCGTCACGGCGGCGGGCTGGTTCCGGCTGAACGGCATGTGGCCGGCCCGCCAGGGCATCGCGCTCGCCTTCCTGGGCGCACTGGTGTCGGACGTGGCGCTCCTCGCGGCGGGCCGGGAGAACGCGCCCGCCGCGATCTTCGGCACCCTCGGCGTCTGGGTCCTGCTCTGTCTGGTGCTCCAGCTGCGCTCGCACGCCGACCCCGACGAACGTATGTACGGACTGATGGCGACCGTCGCCTCCTCCGCGCTGGCCATCCTCGCCACCGGGCACCTCGGCGCCGAGCCGGACGCGGTGACGGTCGGCGCGGCCGCGGTGGCGGTGGCCGTCCTGGCCCGGGCGCTGCCGTTGCCCACCCCGGCCTCCGTCGTGGTGGCCCTGCTCGCCGCGGCGGGCGCGGGCATCGCGGTCGGCGGGATGACCGGCCTGGGCGCCAAGGGCGCGCTGCTCGGCGCGGGCGCTGCGGTCTGCGCGCTGGTCGGCCACCGGGTCGCGAGCTACGACTACCCCTCCCGCTTCGTCCACTTCACGGCGGGCGTGGCCCTGCCGCTGGCCGCGGCGGCGCCCGCGGTCTACGTGCTCGGGCGGGCGCTGGCGTAGGGGTAAGGGGTAAAGAGCGGTGATGGTCTGTCACAGGTGATCGACAAATCGCCGGTGCCCCTTCCGCGCGGGGTTACCTTGAACCGTTGTCAATGAACCGTTCAGGTCATCCGGGTGGGGGAACTACCGCATGCGTGCGCTTCGAATACTGCTGGTCGTCGTCGTGGTCCTGGGCGGCCTGTTCGTGCTCGCGGACCGCCTCGCCGTGAACTTCGCTGAGGGCGAGGTGGCCGACAAGCTGAAGGCCAACGAGGGTCTCGCCACCACCCCGGACGTGTCCATCAAGGGCTTCCCGTTCCTCACCCAGGTCGTCGGCGGCTCGCTGGACGACGTCGAGGTCGGCATCAAGGACTACGAGGCGGCGACCGGTACCAACGGTCAGACGATCCGTATCGACGACCTCGCGGCGGACATGAAGGGCGTCGAGTTCTCCGGTGACTACAGCTCCGCCACCGCCTCCAGCGCCACCGGCACCGCGTCCATCACCTACGCCGAGCTGCTGAAGACGGCGAAGTCCGAGCCGACGCAGGTGATGCAGGGCGTCACCGCCAACGTGGTCGGCCTCTCCGACGGCGGCAACGGCAAGATCAAGGTCGCCGTCGAGGCCACCGTGCTCGGCACCAAGCTGCCGCAGCCCGTGTACGTCCTCAGCACGGTCACCGTCGAGGGCGACACCGTCCGCGTGCACGCCGACTCGCTGCCCAGCTTCGGCGGGGTCCAGGCCGCCGAGAGCGAGGTGCGCTCGATCACCGACTTCGAGCAGAAGATCGACGACCTGCCCGGCGGGATCCAGCTCGACAAGGTCCAGGCGGGGACGAACGGTGTGGACATCTCGGTGAAGGGTTCGAACGTCAGGCTGGCCGGGTAGGGCTGACTCCCGGGCCCGCGATGGACGGAGAGTGTCCGACAGGCGAGACGCCGCCGTCCGTACCGTAGGGGTGACGGCGGACACAAGCGCCCGGAAGCCGTGCGACGACGGCCCGGGCGCTTTTCTTGTCCCACTATCCGGACGATCGCATCTCACCATTCGGCATGCTGGTGACATGCCCGCCTGTCCGTCCCTACGATCGTCGACATGATGCAGCGACAGGCGGATCTCACGAAGCGGCGGGCAGTAGACCTGTGCCGCGTCGCCGCCATGCTCTGTCGCACTTTCTGAGCGGAAGCGCCGCCGGCCTTCCGCGCCTCCCGGCGCCCTCACTCGAGGGCATCCGTGCGCCGGCCGCCGGCGAGACCCGGCCGCGCACCCCTCTTTCTTGCACACCCCCGCCGCAACTGCCCCGGAGGAGAACGAGCATGAGCCGCAGTGACGTCCTGGTCGACGCCGACTGGGTCGAGGCCAACCTCGACAACGCCGACATCGCCATCGTCGAGGTCGACGAGGACACGTCCGCGTACGAGAAGAACCACATCCGGAACGCCATCCGGATCGACTGGACCAAGGACCTCCAGGACCCGGTCCGCCGTGACTTCGTCGACCAGGAGGGCTTCGAGAAGCTCCTGTCGGCCAAGGGCATCGCCAACGACACGCTGGTGATCCTCTACGGCGGCAACAACAACTGGTTCGCGTCCTACGCCTACTGGTACTTCAAGCTCTACGGCCACGACAACGTCAAGCTTCTCGACGGTGGCCGCAAGAAGTGGGAACTGGACGCCCGCGAGCTGGTCGAAGAGGTGCCCGAGCGCCCCGAGACCTCCTACCAGGCCAAGCCGCAGAACAAGGCCATCCGCGCCTTCCGCGACGACGTCGTGGCGGCCATCGGCTCGCAGAACCTGGTCGACGTCCGCTCGCCCGACGAGTTCAGCGGCAAGCTGCTCGCTCCCGCGCACCTGCCGCAGGAGCAGTCGCAGCGTCCGGGTCACGTCCCGTCCGCCCGCAACATCCCGTGGTCGAAGAACGCCAACGACGACGGCACCTTCAAGTCGGACGACGAGCTCAAGGAGCTCTACGCCGACGAGCAGGTCGACCTGGCCAAGGACACCATCGCGTACTGCCGCATCGGCGAGCGCTCGGCCCTGACCTGGTTCGTGCTGCACGAGCTGCTGGGCGTGGAGAACGTCAAGAACTACGACGGCTCCTGGACCGAGTACGGCTCCCTCGTCGGCGTCCCGATCGAGCTCGGCGCCAACAAGTAATCCGCCCAAGACCGACCTGAACGACCTCTGGAGAAGCACATGTGTGGAGCGAAGGCCGGCGGCCCGGACGCCTCGACGATCAAGCCCGGTGAGACCACGATCCAGGGTCAGGTGACCCGGGACGGCGAGCCGGTGACGGGCTATGTCCGTCTGCTGGACTCGACCGGCGAGTTCACCGCGGAGGTCCCGACCTCCGCCACCGGACAGTTCCGCTTCTACGCGGCCGAGGGCACCTGGACCGTTCGTGCCCTCGTCCCCGGCGCCACCGCCGACCGCACGGTCGTCGCCCAGCAGGGCGGCCTCGCGGAGGTCGCGATCGCGGTCTGACCCCTCGGACCCCGACACCGCAAGGGCCGTGCCCCGGGTTCACCCCCGGGGCACGGCCCTTCCGGCATACCCGGCCCCGCCCCGATCGGCTGCGGCGGTTCTACCCTGGACTTATGTACGCCCGCCGTAGGCACGTCTACTTCGCCATGATGGGCAGCTGCATCGTGCTGTTCGTTCTGGCCTGGGGAGTCGTGCGTATCTGGTCGATGCCCGTGGCCGTCGGGATGTGTGTGGTGGCCATGGTCATCCCGCCGCTCGCCGCGATGGTCGCCAACCGGCGCGGTCCCGAGGACCGCTGGTGGGACGACCCCTCCGGCGATCCGAAGTCCGACGAGTGGTGGGACGAGCTGGACGGCAAGAAACGCCGCCCCTAGGGCCTGTCCTAGTAGACGAGCGCCTGGACGCCGTCGGCCAGCGCCTCCTGCACGAACACCTGCGCTCCCGCGATCCGTACGCCCTCGATGACGTCCTTCTCCGTGATGTCCCGGCGGGCCGCGCACTGGGTGCACAGGGTGAGGCGGCCACCGGCCAGGATCGCGTCGAGCAGGCCGGGCAGCGGGGCCGCGTGCGGCAGCTCGAACTCGGCGGCCCGGCCCGGCAGCGCGAACCAGGCGGACTCCCCGGTCAGCCACAGCGAGACCTCGACCCCACTGGCCACGGCGACGGCCGCGACCGTGAACGCCTGAGAGCACCGTTCGGGCGCGTCTGCGCCCGCCGTCACCTTGATCACGAGCTTCTTCGCCATGCCTGAATCGTAATCAACTCGGCTACAACTCCTGGAGTTGACCATGGGTCTCCTGTGAGCGCGATACGGAACACGCGCTTCACGCTTCTGAGGGGGATGTTGTGGAAGGTCCTGAAAGGGCCGAAGAGGTAACAGGTGAAATCGGGGTTGTAGAGGCAAAAGTCGAGGCAGATGTCGAGGCAGATGTCGAGGCAGATGTCGAGGCAGACGGGACAGAAGAGGCCGTCGAGGCAGGAGCAGCCGCAGCCGTTGCGGCCGAACCGCCTCTTCCGCGCCCCCGCCGTCGCCGCGGACGTACGACGCTGATGATCGCCGGAGCCGCTGTGCTCGGTGTCGTCGTCGGCGCCTGCGCCGGTTTCCTCGTCCAGGCCGACCGCGAACCGACCGCGCTGCCGCCGCTCTCCCAGCCCGTGCTCGGGCAGGGCAAGGGCGAGGTCGAGCCGCTGTCGGCGGCGCAGGACCGGCGGGTCAAGACGGACGGCGATCTGCGCAAGCTGCTGATCACGCGCCCCAAGGGCGCGAAGGACAGCCTGTTCCCGGTGGGCAGCGACGGCTGGGCCGATCTGGCCACCTACGCGGACCAGTACGAGAAGCCGGGCACCACGTTCAACAACCTCGTCGACGACGAGTTCCGCCGTGCCGCCGAGACCTCGTGGCGGGTGGGCGAGACGTACAACGTCCAGATCGGGCTCGTGCAGTTCCGCCAGGAGAGCAAGGCGGCCGCGTCGGAGTGGGCCGACAACGGCCACTACTGGGCCGAGGACGAGGACGACACCCGCAGTTGGCCCGTCCCGGGCACCGGGGACGGCAACGGGACGGCCTACGTGCACGACACGCCCGACCGGAAGCCGGGCTACCTCCCGCTGTACACGGCCGAGGCGCATGCCTGGCGGGGCGACATCTACGTGGAGATCTACATCAGCGACAGCAAGCCGATCTCCAAGGCGAAGATCATGGACCTGGCCCAGCGGCAGGTGGGAAAGCTGTGAGCGAGAACCCCGAGAGCCCCGAGAACCCCGAGGCCATCGAGGGCGGCGGCGCCGAGCCCGCCGTCGTGAAGCCCGCCCGCAGGGTCCTCCGCCCCGGCCGGATCGCCGCCGTGGCGGGATCCGTGCTGCTGGCCTGCGCGCTCGTCGGCGGCGTCGGCTACACCGTCGTGACCGTCCAGGACGCCGACCGCGACCCCGGCAAGCCGACCTGGAAGTTCCCGCCGGTCGCCCAGGACGACGAGAAGACCAAGCAGGACGGTGCGGCGGCGTCGGGGCTGAGCGCCCTGCTGGTGCCCTACGGCACCGACGGCTTCGAGCTCGGCCCCGACCTCGGTGAGTTCGGCGCGGACGCCGAGTTCAGCGGAGCGCAGGCCACCGCCATGCGCAAGGAGTCCATCAAGGACCTGCCCAGCAAGTCACGCCGGCAGCTGGAGAAGCTGATCGACAAGGAGCGCATCAAGGGCGTGGCGATGCGCAGCTACATCGTCGGCCGGTCGGACTACAACACCACGGACGCGATCACGTTCGACGTCAACTTGTCGCGGATGGAGAACCGCACCGCCGTACGAGAGGCGGCGACGTCCTTCAACGGCTTCCTCGCCGCCACGGACGTCTTCCGCAAGGGCCCGAAGATCGCGGGCAACAAGGACGCCCAGTGCTTCCTGACGCCCAAGGACAAGGACGAGGAGCTGGGCTTCGCGCTCTGCACCGCCTACGTGGGAGACGTGCTGGTCAGCGTCACCGCGGACGCCCCCGGGGTGCTCGACGCGAAGTTCGTCGCCCAGTTCTTCACCGCACAACTCGACCGCATCGACGACCCGGGACAGGCCGTATGACCGAGCAACAGCAGACGCCGGCCACCGCCGAACGGCCCGTCGAGACGGCCGCCGAACCACCCGTCGAACCACTCCCACCCACAGAAACGCCCACCACCCCGGCTGCCCCGGCTGCCCCGGAGGGCCCGGTCGCCCCGCAGGATCGGGTCGCCCCTGAGGCCTCGGCTGCCGCGCAGGAGTCGGCTGCCCCTGAGGGCCAAGCCGACCCGGAGGACCAAGCCGCCCCGCAGGCCCCGGCCGACCCGCAGGATCCGGCAGCCCCTGAGGCTCCGGCCACCGCCCCGCAGGGCCCCGTCGCTCCGAAGGACCGGCGAGTTCTGCGGGCCCTTCTGCGCTGGACCGCCGTCGTCACGGTGTTCGCCGCGCTCGGGGCCGGGACGGCGTACGGGATCACCCGCATGGAGCGCACGGACGTACCCGGTCTCGCCACCGAGTCGGACGGCCGCTGGGCGTACCCGGAGATCACCGGGCCGCCGCTGCCCTCGGGCAGCCCCAGCCCGTTCGACACCAAGAACTGGGCGCAGAGCCACTACGCGGACCTGCGCGCGCTGTTGCTGCCCGCGCCCGAGGGGGCGACGGACGACAAGACGCTGCACGGCGCCGACGGCTGGCTGCCGACGAAGGACTTCCTGACGGTGTTCGAGGCGAAGGAGGGCCGGGACGCCGTCGGCCAACTGCTCACCGACCACGGGCTGCGGCACATCGCGGCCCGTGGCTGGACCACCCCGGACGGCACCAGCACCCGCGTCTACCTGCTCCAGTTCGACACGGGGACGGTGGCCGACAACCTCTACGGCGAGCTCACCACCTACGGCGCTCCCCTGTACGCCGTGCGCGGCGCCACCGAGGCGGAGTTCGACGACAAGTACCCCACCGCCGCCGACTTCGACAGCATGAGCGTCATGCGGTACTCCTACGACGAGGTGAAGCCGTACGGCGCGGAGCAGCTGCGGCAGGCCTACCTCCGCGCGGGTGACGTCGTCGCCCTGGTCCTCCAGTCCCGTAAGGGCACCGCCGCGGCCGTCCCCTTCCAGCAGACCGTCACCCTTCAGAGCCAGCTGCTGGGCTGACCCCCGTGAGGGCGTACCTCACAGGGAGGGCCGGTCCCCGGCCGCGTAAGCTGGGGGCCGGCCCTGTTGTACCTACCCCGAAGCACGCTCATCCGAGGAGCACCCCGTGGAGATCTTCTTCGAAGCCCTGCTGGTCCTGGTCTGCGTCGGCACCCTCGCCTTCGCCGGTCTGACCGTGAAGAAGCTGTACCAGGGCCAGCGCTGACCGACCAAGTCCAGGAACTGTCACTCATGATCGAGATTCCGTCCGACCTCCACAAGGACCTCGTCCCCCTCGCTTTCCTGCTGGGCAGCTGGGCGGGCGCGGGCGTGCACGACTTCCCCGGCTCGGAGAAGTGCAACTTCGGACAGGAGGTCACCTTCGGCCACGACGGCCGGGACTTCCTGGAGTACCACTCCCACACCTGGGTCCTGGACGGCGAGGGCAACAAGGTCCGGCCGCTTGAGTCGGAGTCCGGCTTCTGGCGCGTCGACGCCGACCGCAAGGTCGAGGTGACCATGGTCCGCGACGACGGCGTGGTCGAGATCTGGTACGGCGAGCTCGCCGACAAGAAGCCGCAGATCGACCTCGTCACCGACGCGGTGGCCCGCACGGCCGCCTCCGGCCCCTACACCGGCGGCAAGCGTCTGTACGGCTACGTCAAGAGCGACCTCATGTGGGTCGGCGAGAAGCAGACCCCCGAGGTCGAGCTGCGCCCCTACATGTCGGCGCACCTGAAGAAGGTCGTCACCCCGGAGGACGTCGAACGCTGGGCGAAGGCCCTCCCCGACGACATGCCGGACGACGGGATCGCCTTCTTCAAGTAGTTCTAGACTCTTCGGTGTGGTGAGCACTGAAAGCACTGACTGGAAGAGCGACCTGCGGCAGCGCGGTTACCGGCTGACGCCGCAGCGACAGCTTGTCCTCGAAGCCGTGGACACCCTGGAGCACGCGACCCCCGACGACATCCTCGTGGAAGTGAGGAAGACGGCGTCGGGGGTCAACATTTCCACCGTGTACCGGACCCTGGAGCTCCTGGAGGAGCTGGAGCTGGTCAGCCACGCGCACCTGGGGCACGGGGCGCCGACGTACCACCTGGCGGACCGGCACCACCACATCCACCTCGTCTGCCGGGACTGCGGCAATGTCATCGAGGCGGATGTACAGGTCGCCGCGGAGTTCCGGGACAAGCTGCGCGAGACCTTCGGCTTCGACACGGACATGAAGCACTTCGCGATCTTCGGGCGGTGCAAGGACTGCACGCTCAAGGGTTCAATTACCAAGTCGTAGGCTTGGGCCCATGAAGAGCCCTCTGCTGTCCCTGCCCGGCGCCGTCCCCGCCGAGGGTGTGGACGAAGGCGTCGCCGGTCACTACGGCGACTTGTTCCGCGAGCAGCGCGCCCTCGCCGACGGCACCGGTTTCGTCGATCTCTCGCACCGCGGAGTCGTCACCGTCTCCGGCGAGGACCGGCTGAGCTGGCTGCACCTTCTCCTCACCCAGCACGTCACCGACCTCCGTGTCGGCGAGGCCGCCGAAGCGCTGATCCTCTCCGCGAACGGCCACATCGAACACGCGCTCTACCTGGTGGACGACGGTCTGACGGTCTGGGTGCACGTCGAACCCGGCACCCAGGAGGCGCTGATCGCGTACCTGGAGTCGATGAAGTTCTTCTACCGGGTCGAGGTCGCCGACCGCACCGCCGACGTCGCGGTCGTGCACCTCCCCGCGGGTTCCATCGCCCCCGTCCCGCCGGGTGTCGTCGTCCGGGAGACCGCGTACGGCCGCGATCTCTTCCTTCCCCGCGCCGATCTGGAGGCGTACGCCGGGCAGGCGGGTCCGCCGGTCGGGATCCTCGCCCACGAGGCCCTCCGCGTCGAGCACCACCGCCCGCGTCTCGGCTTCGAGACCGACCATCGCACCATCCCGCACGAGCTCGGCTGGATCGGCACCGCCGTGCACCTCCAGAAGGGCTGCTACCGCGGCCAGGAGACGGTGGCCCGGGTGCAGAACCTCGGCAAGCCGCCCCGCCGCCTCGTCTTCCTGCACCTCGACGGCAGCGAGGTCCACCTGCCGGCCGCCGGTACCGAACTCCGCGTCGCCGACGACGCCCCCGACGGGCGCAAGATCGGCTTCATCACCACGTCCGTACGCCACCACGAGCTCGGCCCGGTGGCCCTGGCCCTGGTGAAGCGGAACGTGCCGGTGGACGCGCCGCTGCTGGCCGGGGCGACCGCGGCAGCTCAGGAAACGGTCGTGGAGCCCTAGGGAATCCTGGGGGACCCTAGATCTCGATCAGTACGGTGAACGGGCCGTCGTTCGTCAGCGACACGCGCATCTGCGCGCCGAACCGGCCCGTCGCCACCGTCGCGCCCAGCTCCCGCAGCCGGGCGACGACCTCGTCGACTAGCGGCTCGGCGACCTCGCCGGGGGCGGCCGCGTTCCAGGTGGGGCGGCGCCCCTTGCGCGCGTCCCCGTACAGCGTGAACTGGCTGATCACCAGCAGCGGGGCGTCGATGTCGCTGCACGACTTCTCGTCGTGCAGCATGCGGACCGACCAGAGTTTGCGGGCGAGCCGATCCGCCTCCACCTTCGTGTCCTCGTGGGTGACCCCGACCAGGACGCACAGTCCCTCGCCGCTGATCTCCCCGACCGTCTCGCCGTCCACGACGACGCTCGCGCCGTCCACCCTCTGCACCACCGCTCGCATGCGGACCATGATGCCGGGTGCCCCGCACCGACCCGTGAGGGGCCCATTTTTGATCCTTAAGCCCCTATCTGGGGCCGTTCGGGGGGACTCGGTAACCCAGCGGTCGGTCGGGGTGGCACGATGCTTCCCACACGCCGGTCGAGGGGACGGTAGAAGGACATGAGCACACCGAGTACCGGGCGGCCTGCGACACATCGGCCGCCGACACAGCGCAGCGACAGCCCCGTGCTGCCCGTGGAACAACCCGAGCACGACCTGACCCGGCTGAGCCTGCCCGAACTGCGCACCCTGCGCCGGGACGCCCAGCGCGACGAGGCCGACCTCAGCTATGTACGACGGCTGCTCCAGGGCCGTATCGACATCCTGCGCGCGGAGCTGGCCCGCCGCTCTCCGACGGGTGCGGCCTCCGTGGTGGAGCGGCTGTCGGAGATCCTCACCGACGCCCCGGCCCGGCACCGCTCCTCGGCCCGCCACGTCACCCTGGGCACCCCGCACAGCGAGGAGTACCGGCGGCTGGCCGCCGACATGCTCGCCGACGTCGAACTCTCCGACCTCGACGCGCGCACCGATCCCGAGCTCCACGACGCGATGGGCTGCCTGGTCCGCTACGAGCAGCAGGTCTCGAGCCGCCGCCAGGGCCTCCAGCGGACGGCCGACGAGTCGGGCGCGGAGATCACGAGGCGGTACCGGGAGGGAGAGGCGCAGGTGGAGGACCTGTTGGTGTGACTGCGGCGAGGTCCCACCGGGGCCGGGGCGGCGAAGGCGGGAAAAATCTTCGCGCCACTCGCCCGCCCCTGCCTACGGTGATCCCATGACCCGCCGAGCCAGCCAGCAGCCGATCGACTTCCGTGCGATCACCGACGCGGAGCTTCCCGACTGGACCCGTGCAGTGAACACGGGCTTTCTGCGCCCGCCCACCGCCCCCGACCAGATGGTCGCCGACCGCCGTATCGCGTTCGCGGACTCCCGTGTCTCCGGCGCCTTCGACGCGGGCCGCTGCGTGGCGACGTTCCGCTCGTTCGACCAGGAGCTCACGGCGGTCGGCGGCGCCCCCGTTCCCGCCGACGCCATCTCCAACGTCACCGTCGCGCCCACGCACCGCCGCCGCGGAATCCTCACCCGGCTGATGGCCGACGACCTGACGGCGGCGAAGGAGCGCGGGGACGTGGTGGCCACCCTGATAGCCGCCGAGTACCGGATCTACGGCCGGTACGGCTTCGGTCCGGCGACCACCATGACCGAGTGGTCGATCGACGTGCCGCGCGCCGGCCTCGACCCCAACCGGTCGGGCCCGCAGGACGACGGCCGGATCGACTTCGCCGACGCCGAGGAGATCCGCCGGATCGGTCCCGAGCTGCATGAGCGGCTGCGTCGGGCCCAGCCGGGCGCGATCGACCGGGACGAGCACTGGTGGGCGGCGCGCACCGGGCAGCTGTGGCTGCACGGCAGTGCGTATGTCGAGCCGTTCTTCGTGGTCTACCGCGCGGCGGACGGGGTGGTGGAGGGCATGGCCTCCTACCGGGCGGACGACGAGTGGAGCGACGCCAAGCAGCCGCTGAACACGGCGACGGTGAACTGGCTGAGCGCGGTGACCCCGGCCGCGGAGCGTGCCCTGTGGCACTACCTCTGTTCCATCGACTGGATCACCCGGGTGAAGACGGGCTGGCGCTCACCGGACGACCTGCTCCCGCTCCATCTGCCGGACCCGCGCGCGGCGCGCATCATCACGCAGGCGGACTGGCTGTGGGTGCGGATCCTGGACGTCGTACGGGCCCTGGAGGCGCGGACGTACGACGCGTCGGGCGCGTTGGTCCTCGAGGTCGTCGACCGATCGGGCCTGGCCGGGGGCCGCTTCCTGCTGGACGCGACCCCCGACGGTGCCTCCTGTACGCCGACCACCCGCGGTGCCGACCTCACCCTGGACGTGGCCGAGCTGGCGACGCTGTGGCTGGGCGACGAGTCCGTGGGGCGGCTGGCGGCGCTGGGCCGGCTCCGGGAAGAACGAGCGGGCGCCGCCCGAGGGGCCGACGCCCTGCTGCGCACGTCCGGGCGGCCTTGGTGCCCGGACATGTTCTGACGGCTCCTTTCTGTGTGGCTGCGTGCCTGTGTGGCTGCGTGCCTGTGGATCTGCGTCTCTGTGTTTCTTTGAATGCGGGTATCCGTAGCTGTTCAGTTGTGGCTGTGCGAGCGATCTGAAGTTGTGGCTGTGCAGGCGATGTTCAGTTGTGGCTGTACGTCGGTGCCGACTGCTCGGGCTCCCGGCTCCCCTCCGGAAGGGAGCCCGACCGGCCAACCGTCTGAAAGTTTGACCATGTTGTTGAAGTTGGCTGCCAACTTCACTGTAACTATGTCCGCTTGGGAGCGTCCTATAACCATCTCTCTTTGAACTGCCCAAAGATGGCGGGAAGTTGTAGTGTGCGGACGTGGAGCCGGAACATGCCTCCGTCAATGGGCGGAGGAGGGCGGTGCGGCCGCAGCGGTCACATCGCGAGGTGGCCGACGAGCTGCGCACCCGGATCAGGACCGGAGTGCTGCGGCCGGGTCAGCGCATGCCGACGCAGGCCAAACTGGCGGACGAGTTCGGCGTCGAGCGGGGTGCCGTACGGCAGGCGCTGCGCATTCTTCAGTCCGAGCAGCTCCTCACCAACGTCTCCAAGGGAAGCCCGGCGACGGTCGCCGCGCGGCCGGGTGCGGTCGGCCTCCCGCTGGGTCACGCGGCGACGCCGCAGCCCTCGATGGTGGCGCTTCCGCCGCGGATCACCGAGGCCTTCGCGGCCGACCACGTCGAGGTCGACGCCCTGTGCCTGACGGCGGTCTCGCTGACGGCCGCGATCGGTGAACCCCTGCGGCAGATCCACGCGGGGCGACTGAAACCGGCCAAGATCGACGTCCGTGTCCTGTTGCCGTCCCGCAACATCGAACTCGCCTTTCCGGTGCCGGTGGACATCGCGGAGACCGGGCGGCTCCAGCGCCGCTGGCTGGCCCACCGCAACGCCCAGGGCCAGGTGCTGCGGCACAACCTGCTCACCCTGCGCTCCACGCACGGCATCGATGTGCACGTCACCTTCCGCGCACTGCCCTTCACCCCGCCCGTCAAGCTGTATCTCCTCAACGGGGCGGAAGCGCTGTTCGCCTACTACACGGTCAAGCGGGGCGAGCAGACGATCGACCACGAGCACCTGGAGATGTACGACGCCGAGGGCACGCGGTCGGTGCTGTTCGCCTTCGAACAGGGCGCCGGACCGCGTGACACGACGTTCGTGGAACAGTCCCACCTGTGGTTCGACGCACTGTGGGAGACGATCAGCTCGGAGCTGGTGCTCACGAGCTGACGGCGGGCCCGGTGGCGAGGAGGGCGAGGATCACGGCGCCGGCGGAGCTGATGACCGGGCTCTTGGCCTTGATGCCGACGCTGAGCAGGAGCAGGCCGAGGGCGCCGGCGGTGCCGTACTTCCACTGGATGGTCTGCTCGACACCGACGACGAAGGCGGCGCAGAGGAGGACGAGGACGGGCATGGTGGTTCCCCCCTTCGGAGACTGGAGTGGGAGGCAAACCTTCCGCCAACTCACTCAAGTTGGTTGCCAACTATGACTATGTTGTCCCCACTTGGTAGCAACTGCTAAACAACTTTCAAACAACTCCCGCCAGATGGATGTAAGTTGTAGCGTTTGGTCGTGACCCAGGAGAACGTGGCAGTGAACGGCAGCAGGCTCTCACCCCGTGAGATCGCCGATGTCCTGCGCGAACGCATCCGCGTCGGGGATCTCAGGGCCGGTGACCGGTTGCCCACCCAGGCCGAGCTCGCCGACGAGTTCGGCGTGGAGCGCGGCGCCGTCCGCCAGGCCCTGCGGGCACTCCAGGACGACGGACTGCTCACCAACGTGAGCAAGGGCAGCCCACCGCGGATCGCGGAGCCGCCGGCGCCGGACCGCGGCGAGCCCCAGCCCACGATGGTGGGCCTGGCCCCGCGGCTGACCGCGGCCTTCGGAGTCCCGCATGTGCGTATAGACGCGGCCTGTCTGACCGCCGAGAGCCTGATCCCGGCCCTGGGGGAGCCCCTGCGGCTGATCCACGCCGGCAGCATCCGGCCCCAGAAGATCGACGTCCGCATCCTGCTGCCGTCCCGGGACATCAGTCTCGCCTTCCCGGTCCCGGTCGAGGGCCGCGGCGACGACGAGGATCCGGTCCACCATCGCTGGCTGTCGATGCGCAACGCGCAGGGCCAGGTGCTGAGTTACAACCTCCGCGCGCTGCGCTCGCACGGCGTGGACGTCAGCATCACCTTCCGCGCGCTGCCGTTCACCCCGCCGGTGAAGCTGTACCTCCTCAACGGGCAGGAAGCGCTGATCGCGTACTACATGGTCGCGCGCACGGAGGAGACCACCGACAGCGGAACCCTCGACATGTACGACGTGCGGGGCACCGAGTCCCTCCTCTTCTCCTTCGAGAAGGCCGCCGGTCAGCGCGACGCCGCGTTCGTGGAGGAATCCCAGAAGTGGTTCGACGCCCTCTGGGAAACCATCACGACGGACCTGACACTCTCCTAGTGACCTCTGATACGACGCAGACTGAACAGGTGGCAGCCGACACAGGGAACGAGACGGGGAACGGGACGGGGAACGGGGCCGAGGATCTGCGGGAGTTGATCACCCGCGCGAGGGTCGTCCTCTGGGACTTCGACGGGCCGATCTGCCGGCTCTTCGCCGGTCACTCGGCGGAGGGGGTGGCCGAGGGTCTCGTGAAGTGGCTCGAGGGGCGGGGTCTGCACGGCCTGCTGACGGACTCCGAGCGGGAGTCGCTGGACCCGCATGTCGTGCTGCGCGCGGTGGACCGCCGGCACCCGGGCAGCGACCTGGTCACGGAGCTGGAGGAACGCCTCACCCAGGAGGAACTGAAGGCCACGGCCACGGCGATGCCCACGGCATGGGCCGACCCCCTGATACGCACACTGGTCGCACTGAAGCTTCGGCTGGCCGTCACCACCAACAACTCCCCCCGGGTGGCGACCACTTACCTGGACGGCCGCGGGCTCACCTCCTGCTTCGCACCACACATCTACGGCCGCACCCAGGAACTGCGCCACCTCAAGCCCCACCCGCACTGTCTGAACCGTGCCCTGCGGGCCATGGGATCGGCGCCCGACACCGCCCTGATGATCGGCGACACCCCCTCCGACTTCCTGGCCGCCAGCGAAGCCGGCGTGCCCTTCCTGGGCTACGCGCGTAACGAGCGCAAGGAGAAGCTGCTCAGGGGAGCGGGCGCCACGACGGTGGTGAACTCACTGGAGACGGTACTGACGGCGGTCAGGCACGTCTGAGCCGATGCCCGTTCAGACCTGTGCCATGAGGACGACGAGCACCACGGCGGCCCCGACGGCGAGGCCGCTGTGCCGAGCTCGGACCCCCACCCCGCCCGGAAGAGCAGCATCAGATCCCCTGCGAACAGCGAGTTCGCCGAAGAGTCGAGGTGCTTGCGCTAGCATGCGCCGCACCGCGCGAGCAACCGCTCCCGGCCATACGTATGAGACGGCGAACAAGCCGGTCTCGAACGGCCTGACGCAGCTGAGTGGCGGACAACCCATTGCGCTCACTCGTCCATGCTCCGGCCGTGCGGTCCCCTTACCGTTTGCCCTACCCATCCCTGCGCGACTACCGGAGTGGCCAGTGCGCGACCCCCTAGTTCCCCAGTGCCGTCCCGGGGAGCGAGCCACTGACGACCAGCACGACGCCGTCTACCGGGCCTTCGTCAGGACCGCGGAGGAGACGGGGAAGGTGTCCAGCGGTCACCACAACCGCAACTACGTGCTGCCGCTGACCGAGCCCGTGGCGCGCCTGCTGGGCCGGGAGGCCGGCACCCCGGTGACCGTGCGGATCCGGCGCCCCGACGCGCTGAAGGTCGTGATCAGGACCTGGCAGGACGAGGCCCTCGTCCTGAAGGCGGTGCAGAGCGAGCTGCCGCAGGTGTCCGAATGCCTGGTGACGCGACCCGCCTTCGCCCTCCACAGCCATGTGGAGGGCGTGCCGCTCTCCTGGGTCTGCGGAAATGGTAAGCCTGTCGACTCCCTGCTGGTCGGGGAGCTGGCCGGGCTGCTGGCGCTGATGACCCGGGTGCGCCCGTCGGCGCTGCCGGCGCTGCCGGCGGTGTGGCCCGCGGACCGCGCCGACAGCCAGGGCTTCCTGCGGACGCTGGCCGGTCTCGCCGACCAGCAGATCCGGCAGGTCAACTGGGGCGAGTTCGGGGGACTGTTCAACACGCTGGGTGTCCCCGACGACGCCCTGATCCGGCTGGCCGAGCGGGTTCCCACCATGGCGCGGCGGCCGTACAGCCTGCTCCACACGGATCTGCACCGGGACAACCTGATCGTGTCGTACGACGGCGATCCGCCCCTCGTCTGCGTCGACTGGGAACTCGCCACCTACGGCGATCCGCTGCACGACCTGGCCACGCACCTGGTGCGCATGCAGTACCCGGCCCACCAGTGGGCCGAGGTGGTCGAGGCCTGGGCGCAGGCCATGCTGGAGCTCCGGCCCGCCGCCACCAACGGCCTGGTCAGGGATCTGGCCCACTACCTGGCCTTCGAGCGGGCGCAGTCCGTCTACCCGGATGTGATGCGCGCCGCGCGGTCGCTGGAGCAGTCGTTCACCCAGAAGAGCCTGGACGAGGCGACGGCGGAGGTGCGCAGGGCGCTGGAGGCGGCCGCCGAGCCGCTCCGGCTGCGGGGCGTGCCGGACCCGGCGGAGATCGAGAAGGCGCTCTACCGCTGGCTGGCCTCGCGCACCGACGGCAACGTCAGCGGCAGGGACTGGATCGGACCGGCCATCACCTGGACGGCGGACCCGCGCGTTCCCCCGCACCCGGAGTTCCCCGCGAGCGCGGTCAGGGAGGCGCTGCTGGCCGAGGGCGCCGCCCCGGCGGGAAACGTCTTCAAGGGGACCGCGCACCTCAACACGGTGGTCCGGGTGAGCGGCCACACCGAACCCGTGGTGGTGCGCCGGCTGCTCTCCCACGTCCAGCGCCGGGAGCCCAGCATCCTCAGCGAGCACGCCGTGCTCCGGGCGATCGAGAAGTCGCGGGTGAAGGTGGAGGCCCCGCGGATCCTGGCCCTGGGCGAGAGCTGCACGAAGGACCCCTTCGCCATCCACACCTATGTCGGACCGCGCCGCGGTGGACCCCCCGAGCATCCGGTGCACGGTCTGCGCCCGCGCGAGGCGGACGCGCTCGTCGACCAGTTGTGCGCGCTGACGAAGGTCGACCACACCCTGGTCGACCCGGCCTCGGGCAGCGAGACCTTCCATGTGTGGCTGCGCGAGCAGCTCGTGGAGCTGGTGCGGACGCTGCCGAAGGAGTCGATGCAGCTGGCCCGGATGCTCGGGCTGCCCCACCACGAGCGGCTGGGGGAGATCCTGTCCCGCCACACACTGACCCCCCGGGCACCGGCCCTCCTGCACGGCGACCTCAACCCGTGGAACCTGGTGCGCGGCGGCCGATACCTGCTGACCATCATCGACTGGGAGATGGCCCTGGTCGGTGACCCGCTCTACGACCTGGTCCGGCACATGCACCTGACACCGACCCGGCCGGAGATCAGGGACCGTATGTTCCGCCGGTGGGAGCGGAACATGCCCCCGGAGTACAGCACGAACTGGCGGCTGGACTGGCCGGTGTACCGCTGGATCGAGATCATCCGGTCGGCCTACGTCGATCTCGACCGGCTGGTGACCAGGACGGGCCTGGACGCCCCCAACGTCCGCCGGGCCGTGGACTCCTACGCCGAGACGCTGGCCGCGGCCACCGCCTCCCTCGGCCTTCCGGCCTCGCGCACCACCAATCCCTATCTCGAACTGGCCCTCACCCGCGGGCGGAGCTGACCCGGGGGCGGCTCCGCCCCCCGCGTCGGTTCACCTCCCGAGCACCACCTTTCACATCCCGAGCACCACCTTCCCGATCAGTTCCCGCCCCTCGATCGCCGCGTGCGCCGCGGCGGCCTCCGTCAGCGGGAACTGAGCGCCGATCACCGGACGCAGCCGCCCCGCGGCCGCCTCCGCCAGGACGTGTGCGGTCAGGCGGTGCGCCTCGGCCGCGCCGAACTGCACGTCCCCGATCCCGAACAGGGTGATGCCCCGCCGTTCCGCCTCCGTCACGTCCACCGCCGCGAAGCCGCCCGAGGGTGCCCCGTGCGCGGAGAAGCGTCCTCCGTCGGCGGTCAACGGGAAGGCCGCGAGGCCGAGTTCACCGCCGACGCCGTCCAGTACTACATCGGCGGCGGCTTCGGCGGCGGTTTCGGCGGCGGTCTCGGTGGCGCGGATGGGTCCCGGCCGCCCCAGGGCCTCCCGCGCCCGCTCCACCCAGTCCCGCTCCGACACGTCCACCACCGCGTCCGCCCCCAGCTCCCGCACCAGCGCCGACTTCCGCGCCCCCCGTGCCGCGGCCACCACCCGGGCGCCCCGGGCACGGGCCAGCTGGATCAGCAGGGTGCCCATGCCGCCCGAGGCGCCGAGGATCAGGACCCGGTCGCCGGGGGCCACGGCGGTGTTCTCCAGCAGACCGGCGGCCGTCACCCCGTCGTGGACGAGCGCCGCGGCCGTGCGCAGGTCCACGCCGTCCGGGACGGGGGTCGGTGCGGTGACCGGGGCCGTCACGCGCTCGGCGTAGCTGCCGTCCACGAAGGACGTCACCCGGCGTCCCACCCATCCGGCGTCCACGCCCGCGCCGACCGCGGTGACCGTGCCGGCGACGCCGCCACCGGGGACGTAGGGCGGCTCGACGGGGAAGTAGGCGCGGAACAGGCCCGTGCGGACCTGGGTCTCCACGAAGATCGTGTCGGCGTGGGCGACCTCGATCAGGAGCTCGCCGGGGCCCGGGACCGGGTCCGGCAGCTCCACCGTGGCCAGGACCTCCGGTCCGCCGAACGCCTTCACCTGTGCTGCTCGCATGGCATACCTCCACTGCGGTGCCGTTGGATGCGCGTGCATGGAGTCTTCGACCTCAACCCCGGTTGAGGTCAAGCGGAGCCGGCCGGCGATCGGCCCGTAGGCTCGGTCCATGAGCGAGACCGGGCTGCGCGAGCGCAAGAGGCAGCGGATGTATGAGGCCGTGTCGGACATCGCCGTCCGGCTCTTCATCGAGCGCGGCTTCGACGCGGTGTCCGTCGCCGAGGTCGCCGCGGCGGCCGAGATCTCCAAACCGACCCTCTTCCGGTACTTCCCGACCAAGGAGGACCTGGTCCTGCACCGGATCGCCGACCACGAGCAGGAGGCGGCCCGGGTCGTCACGGCGGCGCGGGCCGAGGGGGTCACACCGCTGCCCGCCCTGCGCCGGCACTTCCTCGCCGGACTGGCCGCCGCCGACCCCGTCACCGGCCTCAACGACCACCCGCACGTGCGCGCCTTCTACGCCCTGCTCTACGGCACGCCCTCTCTGGTCGCCCGTCTGTACGGCTACCTGGAACGCTCGGAGGGCGCCCTCGCCGACGCCCTGGTGGACGAGCTGCCCGACGCCCTCGACGCCCGGCTGGCCGCCGGTCAGATCGTCGCCGTCCGGCGGATCCTCGCCGAGGAGAACTGGCGGCGGATCGCGGAGGGGGAGCGGGTGGAGGACGTACGGGGGGACGCGGAGGCGGCGGTGGAGCGGGCGTTCGCGGTGCTGGCGGCGGGTCTGCCGCGGCTCGGGTAGTCGATCCCAGCTGACTGATACTGGGTAAAAAATGTAACTCGGTTACGTTATTCGTTACCCTTGCCGTATGACGACACCCGAGCCGGTCCCCGAGGGCGACCCGGCGAGCCCGCCGGATCTCGGCACCGCGTTGCACCACGAACGCGCCCACCACGACAGCTGCCGCGCCGCCCTCGCCGCGATGGTCGAGGGCGCCGACCTCCACGTCGTCACCGGCGAGGACGTCTCCGCCTCCGGCGCCGACGCCGAGGTCCTCGGGTTCCGGCTGCGCAGCCACGCCAAGGCCCTGCACGAACTGCCCGAAGGCCCCCTGTTCTTCGGCCGGCTGGACTTCGCGCACGGCACGGGCGGCGAGCACGAGGGCCTCGCCCACCACATCGGCCGGCTCCGCATCAGCGAGCACCCGGCCGCCCCGCCCCTCGTCGTCGACTGGCGCGCCCCCGTCTCCCGCGCCTTCTACCGGGCGAGCGCCCGCGACCCCCAGGGCGTGGCCGTCCGGCGCCGCTTCGGCTGGGCCCCCGGCAGCCGGGGCGACTCCGCCGACCTCACGGGCCTGGAGGACGAGCGCCTCGACGCGGGCGGGCGCGTCGTCGACGGCGTGGCGCGGGCCGGGCGCCGTGGGCCAGGTGGGGCGGGGCGGCCGGGCGGGATCGTCGCCCGTGAGATCGAACGGCCCCGCGTCGGCCCGATGCGGGACATCGCCGCGACCATCCAGCCCGAGCAGGACGAACTCGTCCGCGGGGAGCTCGCCGAGTCCGTGTGCGTGCAGGGTGCTCCCGGCACCGGCAAGACCGCCGTGGGCCTGCACCGGGCCGCCTACCTCCTCTACACCCACCCGCGGCGCATCCAGCGCGGCGGACTGCTGATCCTCGGCCCCAACCGCACCTTCCTCTCCTACATCGCCGAGGTGCTCCCCTCCCTCGGCGAGACCGGCGTACGGCAGTCGACCCTGCACGACGAGATCGCCCGCCACCCGGCGACCGGGACGGACCCCGACCGGACCGCCGCCGTCAAGCACGACGCCCGGATGGCCGAGGTGCTGCGCCGGGCGGTGTACGGACGGGTGACGGCCGACCGCGCCGAGGACCTCTCCGTCCCCGACGGCTCCTACCGCTGGCGGATCGCGGGCGACCGGCTGACGGACATCGTCGCCGGGGTGCTCGCCGAGGAGCCGCCGTACGAGGTCGGGCGCGAGCGGGTGCGCAGCCGGATCGTGCGCCGGATCCAGGAGCAGGTGGAACGCCGGAGCGGGCCACGCCCGGCCTCCTGGACGCGGCGCATCGAACGGGCCCGGCCGGTGAGCGCGTGCGTGGAGGCACTGTGGCCGAAGGCGCGCCCTGCGGAGGTCCTGGCCCGACTCCTCACGGATGAGGAGGAGTTGGCGCGAGCCGCGGACGGCCTCCTCGACCCCGGGGAGCAGCGGGCGCTGCACTGGCCGCGCCCGCCCCGCTCACCGCGGTCGGCGCGCTGGTCGCCCGCCGACCTCGTCCTCCTCGACGAGATCGCCGGCCTCCTCGACCATCCCCAGGGCTACGGCCATGTCGTCGTCGACGAGGCCCAGGACCTCTCCCCGATGGAGTGCCGGGCGGTCGCCCGCCGGGTCCGCTTCGGCTCGCTCACGGTCCTCGGCGACCTGGCGCAGGGCACCACCCCCTGGGCGGCGGACTCCTGGCGGGTGCAGATGGCCCACCTGGGCAAGCCGGACGCGACGATCGTCCCGCTGACCACGGGCTTCCGTGTCCCGGCCGCCGTCCTCACCCTCGCGGGCCGCCTGCTCGACCTCCTCGACGCCGACGTGCCGCGCGCCGACTCCCTGCGCAGGGACGGCGAACTGCGCGTCCGGCGGGCCGACGGCGATCTGCGCTCCGCGGTCGTCGCCGCCGTACGCGACGCACTCCCCCGGGAGGGCTCGATCGGTGTCATCGCCGCCGACCTCCAGGTCGACGAGGTCCGCGGGGCCCTGACCGGGGCGGGTATCCCGACCTCCGGCCCGGACGATCCGGCCGCCCGGGTGACGGTGGTCCCGGCGACTCTCGTCAAGGGCCTCGAGTACGACCACGTCGTCGCCGTCGAGCCGGCGGCCATCGCGCAGTCGGAGCGACGCGGCCTGAACCGGCTCTACGTGGTGCTGACCCGCGCGGTCTCGCGACTGGAGGTGGTGCACGAACGGGAGTTGCCGTGGGAGGTGTGAGGGGGTGAGGAGCGTGGGTGAGCGGGGCCGCCCGCGGCGCGTGGGAGGGGCGTGCGGCGGTCCGCCGGCATCGGTTCCAGCTGTCCAGGGCCTCCCGCGTGGCCCGGTACCCCCGGGCGATCAGGTCCGGTACGCCGGCGGCCGACCAGGAGGAGTGCGGGTGGAGTGCTCGGGTGGGCGCTCGGTCTGGAGTGGCGCGACACACTATTGCAAGCAGGTGCTTGCAATAGTTAGCACGGCTGGTGCACAGTGGAGCCATGGCATCGCTCAACGTCGGCAATCTCGGTGAGTACCTGCGCGAGCAGCGGCGCAACGCGCAGCTGTCGCTCCGGCAACTCGCCGAAGCCGCCGGCGTGTCCAATCCGTACCTGAGCCAGATCGAGCGCGGGCTGCGCAAGCCGAGCGCGGAGGTGCTCCAGCAGGTCGCCAAGGCGCTGCGGATCTCCGCCGAGACGCTGTACGTGCGGGCCGGCATCCTCGACGCGGAACGGGACGGGGAGGAGTACCGGGACGGTGCGACCCGCGCGGTCGTCCTCGCCGACCCCACGCTGACCGAGCAGCAGAAGCAGGTGCTGCTCCAGATCTACGAGTCCTTCCGCAAGGAGAACGGATTCGCGGACGGCGACGGTGCGGCGGGCCCACGGAACCACGAGAGCGACGCCGACCCGCAGCAGACGGCCGGTTGACCGGACCAGGGGACCGGCCGCCCCGCTGCGGACCTGCACGACCCTCAGCCGAATACGACGTATGTGAATCCGGGAGGACCTTCACCATGGCCATCACCGACGACCTGCGCAAGACCTTCAGCGACCCGACTCCGTTCTACTTCGCCGCGGGCACCGCCGATCTGGCCCTCCAGCAGGCGAAGAAGGTGCCGGGTCTGGTGGAGCAGCTGCGCACCGAGGCCCCGGCCCGTTTCGAGGCCGTCCGCAACACCGACCCCAAGGCCGTGCAGGAGAAGGCCGGCGCCCGCGCCAAGGAGGCGACCGCCAAGGCCAAGGAGGCGCAGGAGACCCTCCAGGCCAAGGTCACCGACTTCATCAGCAGCCTCGACGGGGACATCAAGAAGATCGGCAGCACCCTCGACGCCGACCTGAAGAAGTTCGGCGAGTCCGCCCAGGACTTCGCGCTGCGCGGGGTCGGCGTCGCCGCCGAGTACGCCGTCAAGGCCCGTGAGACGTACGAGAAGGTCGCCGAGCACGGCGAGCAGGCCGTGAAGACCTGGCGCGGCGAGGCCGCCGAGGAGATCGAGGAGCTCGCCATCGCGGTCGAGCCCAAGTCGGAGCCCAAGCCCGCGCCCGTGGTCCAGCCGGTCGTGGTCAAGGACGAGCCGAAGCCCGCCGCGGCCGAGGCGCAGTCCGAGTCCACCGCGGCGAAGAAGGCCGCCGCCGCGAAGAAGGCTCCGGTCCGCAAGCCCGTCGCGAAGAAGACCACGCCGCCGGCCAAGTGAGACCGACGGCCGGGACGGACACGGCGGACAGGGACATACAGTCACGGGCCGGGCACTCACATGGTGCCCGGCCCGTTGTACGGGTAGTGGGAGTGCGGTTGCGGGTACGGTGACCGCGTAAGGACGAGCGAGTCGAATCGCGTCGAGTCGGGTGGTGGACGTTGTGCTGATCGAAGGCTTCGCCGGGCTGGTGTGGCTGCTCTACCTCGCCATGCTGGTCCTCGCCGTGGTGGCGCTGGTGATGGCCGCTCTGTTCCGTGATGACGCCTACCGGGCCGCCGACAAGCAGAACAAGGGCTTCTGGCTGATCATCCTCGGCATCACGGTGGCGGTGAACCTCCTGGTGCCGATGCTCTTCCTCCAGCTCGCGGGACTCGTCGCCACGATCGTCTTCTTCGTGGACGTACGGCCCGCCCTCAGGCAGGTCGGCGGTGGCGGCGGCTGGGGCCGTCGGCGCGGCGGCAGCAGCAGCGACGGCCCGTACGGCCCGTACAACGGCGGCCGCTGACCCCGCAAGAATCTCCGCGCCCCCGCAGCCCCCTCCCAGGGGCGCGGGGCGCCGCGACATACGGCTCCACCACACGCTCCCGACCGGCCCTTCCGGCCGGCCCGCCCCCCGGCACCAGGTCTCCGCCTTGCGCCCGGTACCTGGCCCGGCGGGTGCTACGGCCGTGTCTGCTGCCCGGCACGCGGCACGGCCTGCGGCTCAGGCTCTCTGCCCTGGGGCCGCCCCGGCACTCGCGCTGCGGCCCATGGTGCCGACGATGCTCGCCCGCACATGGAAACCGGCGCTCTCGACCGGTCGGTTCCCTAGCCGCGCGCCCTGTACCTCTGCCTCGCGGCCGATCCCCGGCAGTGGCTCGACGGCCCAGGTTCTCGGTCCCGCGGCCGATCCCCGGCAGTGGCTCGACGGCCCAGGTTCTCGGTCCCGCGGCCGATCCCCGGCAGTGGCTCGACGGCCCAGGTTCTCCGCCCCGCGGGTTTCCCGGAGGGGCGGCCGGCTTCGGGTGGCCGGCTTCGGGCTACGGGAGTGGGGCGGGGACCCGGTCCAGTAGGACCAGTGCCACGTCGTCCGTCAGCTCGCCGCCGTTGAGTTCACGCACCTCGTTCACCGCGGCCCGCAGCAGCGCCTCGCCGCTCAGCCCCTCGGAGAGCTGGCGGCGGATCATCTCCACCATGCCGTCCTGGCCCAGCCGTTCCCGGCCCTCGCCGATCCGCCCCTCGATGAGGCCGTCGGTGTACAGCATCAGGCTCCACTCGGCGCCCAGCTCGACCTGCATCCGCGGCCAGCGGGCGCCCGGCAGCAGCCCGAGGGCGGGGCCGTTGTTGTCGTACGGCAGCAGACGCGCGGGCCGGTCCGGGCGGGCGATCAGCGGCGCGGGGTGACCGGCCAGGCACAGGCCCGCCCGGCGGCCGTCGGGCGCGATGTCCACCGTGCACAGCGTCGCGAAGATCTCGTCGTCGTCGCGCTCGTGCTCCAGCACCTGCTGAAGCGTGTTCAGCAGCTCGTCCCCGCACAGGCCCGCCAGCGTCAGCGCCCGCCAGGCGATGCGCAGCTCCACGCCGAGCGCCGCCTCGTCCGGGCCGTGCCCGCAGACGTCGCCGATCATGGCGTGCACGGTGCCGTCGGGCGTGCGGACGGTGTCGTAGAAGTCGCCCCCGAGCAGCGCGCGTGAGCGGCCGGGGCGGTAGCGGGCGGCGAACCGCAGCGGGGAGCCCTCCAGGAGGGGCGTGGGCAGCAGGCCGCGCTCCAGGCGGGCGTTCTCCTGTGCGCGCAGCTTGCCCTCGGCGAGCCGCCGCTCGGCCGTGTCGGAACGTTTCCTCTCCACCGCGTAGCGGATCGCGCGGCTCAGCAGCCGGCCGTCCAGCTCGTCCTTGTAGAGGTAGTCCTGGGCGCCCACGCGTACCGCCTCGGTGCCGCGCTCGGCGTCGCCGGACGCGGTGAGCGCGAGCACGGCGTGCCGGGGCGCGAGCCGCAGCACGTGCCGCAGGACGGCGAGCTCGTCGTCGGGCTCGCCCGCCTTGCCGGGCGCCGGCAGCGCCAGGTCCAGCAGGATGCAGTGGACGTCATGGGTCAGCAGCCGCTCGGCCTCGGTGAGGTTGCGGGCGGTGCGTACCCGGATCGGCCTGCCGTCCGCGTCGAGCAGGTCGTGGACGATCGGCGCGGCCGTGGGGTCGTCCTCGATCAGCAGCAGGGTGAGGGTGGTGTGGGCGGTGCCCACACCGGTGGCGCTCACGCTGCTGGTGCTCACGCTGCCGGTGCTCACGTCGGTCGCGCTCACGTCGGTCGTGCTCACGCTGGTGGTGCTCACGCCTTGGTGGACGCCGTCGGCGGGCGTGGCGTTGAGCGCGGTGTGGTGTGCGCTGTGGTCGTGCGCGGCGTTGTTCCGGTTCTCGGCCGTGGTCGCCTCGTTGCGAACGGTTTCTTCCTTGGAGGGGCCGCCGACTGCGGGCGCGGCCTGCGCCTGACCACTCTCCACGGCCGGGATCGCTCTCTGCCGCGGTACGGGTACGGGCATCGTCTTGAGTTCCTTCCCTCCCCCCGAGGGCATGGCGGGGACGAGGGACCTCGACCCACCGACGGGGACCATAGCGGCAGAAGGCGCCGCAACGGAATGGTGTGAGGCAGGCCGCTTGATCTCTGGCCACTGTCATATGCCGCGTTCTGTCCCGCATTTGGGCAGGGCGGGTGTGGTGCGGGGATGACGAACGTCACGTCTGCGCGGAGTTTGGCGGCGGGGTGGAGGTGGCCTGGGTCACGTGAAGGGCGGCGTCCCGAGGGGCTGCCCGGCCGCCGGGCCTCACGCGTCCGGCCGGACCACCCCGAGTATCGGCATCGAACCAGCCCCCGCGAGCGTCACCGTGCGGCCCGGCCGCGGGGCGTGGATGATCGCGCCGTCGCCCACGTACAACGCGACATGGCTGGCGTCGTCGAAGTAGATGATCAGGTCGCCGGGGCGCATGTCCTCGACGGCGATGTGCGGCAGCTGCTTCCACTGCTCCTGCGAGGTGCGCGGTATCGCCTGCCCGGCGCTCCTCCAGGCCTCGGAGGTCAGTCCGGAGCAGTCGAAGCTGTCCGGGCCCTCCGCGCCCCACACATACGGCTTGCCGATCTGGGCGGTGGCGAACTGCACGGCCTTCTTGCCCTGGACGGACGCCGCGCTGTTGATCTCGTCGAGGACGCCGGTGTCCAGCCAGGCGGTCTGCGCCTCCAGCGCGACCTGCGCCTCCAGTTGTTCGAGGCGCTCCTTCTCCTTCTTCTCGAGCCGGGACTCGAGCTTCTCGGCCGCCGCGATCTGCTTCTCGATCTTCTTCTGGGCCGCGGCCTTCGTCTTGCGGCCCGCCTCCAGCTTCTGCCACTGGGTGGAGGCGTCCTTGGAGTACTGCTCCAAGTCCTGCTGGGTGCGGGTGAGTTCGCCGATCAGGCCCTTGGTCGCGCGCTGGCCCTGGAGCGCCCGGCCCGCGCCGTCGAGGAACTCCGACGGGTCGTCGGTCAGCATCAACTGCGCCTCGTCCGGCAGGCCGCCGGTGCGGTACTGGGCGCGGGCCGCGGCACCCGCGCGGTCCTTGAGGCCGTCCAGCTTCTCCTGGCCCGCGACGATCTTCTTGGCCAGCTCGACGATCTCCGCGGACTGCTTCTTCGCCGCTTCCTCGGCCGCGTTGTAGGCGTCGGTGGCGACCGCGGCGTCGTGGTAGAGCGCTTCGAGCTTGGTGCGGACGAGCTCGAGGTCCTTGTTGGACGCGGTGGAGGGGAGCGGCGGGGTCGTGGAACTCGTCGACGCCGACGGCGCCGGTGTGGGGCTCGGGTCGGCGAACGCGGTGCCGGGTGCGCCCAGCACGGTGACCGCGCAGACCACCGTCACAGCCGCCGCGAGCAGACCGCGCTTCCCCGTTCCCATACCCCGTCCCCCAACCCCTGATTAACCGTCAGTAACTTACGGTGCCCGGGGGATCGTGCCACGTCACGGCCGAAAACGACAGAGTGACGACGGAACGCCGGAGCGGCACAGCGGCCGAAGAGGTCCTTCCCCTCTTCGCCACCCCGCCATGACGATCTCCCCGTCAGTGTGACGAACGACTCACGGAGATCGTTCCCAGCGGCCATGGGGAAAGGGGGAAACGGTGGTTCAGCCGCCGGCTCGGCTCCGAGGCGCCAACGCCCCCCACCGCACCGTCACTTCCCCCTGCCGCCAGCGCGCCGGCCCGTCCGTCACCGGCCAGTCGGCCGTCAGCTCCCGCACCGTGCGGATCCACCGCTGGCGGGCGCCGTACGACGCGTAGGGCGCGGCGGCCGCCCAGGCGCGGTCGAAGTCGCGCAGGAAGGCGTGCACCGGCTCACCCGGGACATTGCGGTGGATCAGCGCCTTGGGCAGTCGCTCCGCCAGGTCCGAGGGCCGTTCCAGGGAGCCCAGCCGGGTCGCGAAGGTGACCGTGCGCGGCCCTTCCGGCCCGAGCGCGACCCACACGTGCCGACGTCCGATCTCGTCGCACGTCCCTTCGACGAGCAGACCGCCGCGGGACCCGGTCACCGGATCGGCCGGCGCGAGCCGCGCGCACAGCCGCTGCCAGACCGCGGCGACCTCGTCCTCGTCGTACTGGCGCAGCACGTTGGCGGCGCGTACGAGGTGCGGCCGCCGGGGCACCGGGATCTCGAACCCGCCGTGCCGGAAGTCCAGCCCCTCGCGCTCGTACGGTTTGGCGGCCGCCACCCGGGCCGGTTCGATCTCGACACCCACGACACGCGCGCGTGGCGCGACGGAACGCAGCCGCCGCAGCAACTCGACGGCAGTCCAGGGCGCCGCCCCGTACCCGAGGTCGACGGCGAGCGGATCGGCGGCGCGGCGCAGCTCGGCGCCGTGCGTCGCGGCGATCCAGCGGTCCATGCGGCGCAGCCGGTTGGGGTTCGTCGTCCCGCGCGTGACCGTGCCCACGGGGCGGGCGGGGGCGCGGGATGTCATGCCTACGAGGGTAATGCGACACCGCCTTCAGCCCACCCGGAGCCGACCCCCGCCCCAAGTCTCACCCCGCCCGGCATCTCAGCCCGTCCGGAGTCTCGGTCCGTCCGGCATCTCAGCCCGTCCGGAGTCTCACCCCGCCCGGATCCCAGTCCGCCCGGAGTCTCGGTCTGTCCGCCATCTCAGCCCGTCCGGCGTTTGAGGACAAGGCCCTTCCGGGCCGGAAGCGGGGGTGCGGGGGCGGCAGCCCCCGGGTCGGGACGGGAAGGGGCGGCGGGGGCGAGAACCGCTCGGGCCCACCCCACGCACCCCACACAACGCACACCGACCTCGAACGGTTGAGCGATACGCGGTAATGACTGAGCAAAAACCGCCCCTTTCCGAAACCCGCCCGGAATGGGAACGCCTTCCTCCGGCGTTGCAGCCCCTTGGAGGGCCCCACACCCTCTTTCCGGCATGCCCGCAGCAAGGAGGAACGCCCCGTGAGCCAGTACACCAACAGGCTCGGGCGTCGCTCTTCGGCGGCACCCTCGCGGCTCAGGCTCCACCGCCGCCCCCGCCGCGTCGCGATGCTCTCCGTGCACACCTCTCCGCTCCACCAGCCCGGCACCGGCGACGCGGGCGGCATGAACGTCTACATCGTCGAGCTCGCGCAGCGCCTCGCCGCGATCAACATCGAGGTCGAGATCTTCACGCGCGCGACCACCGGCGGTCTCCCGCCGACCGTCGAGCTGGCCCCCGGAGTCCTCGTCCGGCATGTCGACGCAGGCCCCTACGAGGGCCTCGCCAAGGAGGACCTCCCGGCCCAGCTGTGCGCCTTCACGCACGGCGTGATGCAGGCCTGGGCCGGTCACCGTCCCGGCTACTACGACCTCGTGCACTCGCACTACTGGCTCTCCGGCCACGTCGGCTGGCTGGCCGCCCAGCGCTGGGGCGCCCCCCTGGTGCACGCCATGCACACCATGGCCAAGGTCAAGAACGCCAACCTGGCCGACGGCGACACCCCCGAGCCCGCCGCCCGCGTCATCGGCGAGACCCAGATCGTCGCCGCCGCCGACCGCCTCATCGCCAACACGGCGGAGGAGGCCGACGAACTCGTACGGCACTACCACGCCGGCCCCGGCAAGGTCGCCGTGGTGCACCCCGGCGTCAACCTCGACCGCTTCACCCCGGCGGACGGCCGGGCCGCCGCCCGCGCCCGTCTGGACCTGCCCCAGGACGCGCTGGTCCCCCTCTTCGCGGGCCGTATCCAGCCCCTGAAGGCTCCGGACGTGCTCCTGCGCGCGGTGGCCGTCCTGCTCGACGAGCGCCCCGAGCTGCGCTCCCGCATCGTCGTCCCGGTCGTCGGCGGCCCCAGCGGCAGTGGCCTCGCCAAGCCCGAGGGCCTACAGAAGCTGGCCGCGCGGCTCGGCATCGCGGACGTCGTACGGTTCCGTCCGCCGGTCGGCCAGGATCAGCTCGCGGACTGGTTCCGGGCGGCGTCGCTGCTGGTCGTGCCCTCCTATAGCGAGTCCTTCGGGCTGGTCGCCATAGAGGCGCAGGCGGCCGGCACCCCGGTGCTCGCCGCCTCCGTCGGCGGGCTCCCGGTGGCCGTGCGGGACGGCGAGACGGGCTTCCTGGTGCAGGGCCACGATCCGGCCGCCTACGCGCGCGTGCTCGCGCGTTTCGCCGACGGCCCCGACCTCCCCGCCCGGATGGGCGCGGCCGCCACCGCGCACGCCCAGTCCTTCGGCTGGGACACCGCGGCCGCCGCCACCGCCGACGTCTACGCGGCCGCGGCCCAGTCCCACCGCCGTCGCGTACGCTCCGAGCATGGGTGACGTGGAGAAGACGGCCGCACAGGTCATCGAGGGTTTCCTGAAGGACGCGGAGCTGGAGTGGGAGAGCCCCGCCCCCGGAAACTACGTGGTCCAGCTTCCGGGCACCCGCAAACTCAAGACGACCGTCTCCCTCATCGTCGGCCGCCACTCCCTCTCCCTGAACGCCTTCGTCGTCCGTCACCCCGACGAGAACGAGTCCGGCGTCCACCGCTGGCTCCTGGAGCGCAACCTCAAGCTGTACGGCGTGAGTTACGCCGTCGACCGGCTCGGCGACGTCTATGTCACCGCCCGCCTCCCCCTCGCCTCGGTCACCGCCGACGAGATCGACCGCCTCATGGGCCAGGTCCTGGAGGCCGCCGACGGTGCCTTCAACACGCTCCTGGAGCTGGGTTTCGCGAGCGCCATCCGCAAGGAGTACGAGTGGCGGGTCTCCCGGGGCGAACCGACGCGCAACCTGGACGCGTTCGCGCATCTGACGCAGCGCCCGGCTGCTGACGCCGGCTGACGTCGGCTGACTGACGCCGACTGGCCCCGGAACGGTCAGGAACGGTCGGGGAACGGTCAGGAAGCGTCCGGGTCGTCGGGGTCCGGGGCAGGAGCGGTCGGGGTGGCCGGAGCGTCGAGCCGGTCGGCGAAGGCACGCAGGGCGTCGGCCAGTTCCTGCTTGGTGGGCAGCTGGTCCAGCTTCTGGTCGAGCTCGTTCAGACGCCGGTTGATCTCGTCCAGGTCGGCCGGCGCCGTCGGGGTGGGCGTGGACGGGGTCTCCGTCGCGTCGGGGTCGGTGCCGCCGGTGATCCCCCCGTCGGTGCTGTCACCGGTCCCGCCGGAGACGCCGGTGCTGGTCCCGCCGGAGACGCCGGTGCTGGTCCCGCCCCCGGTGTCGGCGGGTTCCTCGGTGACCGGCTGCTGGGTGTACGACGCGGTCGGTATGGAGCCGGCGGGCTCCTCGTCCGAACTGGCCGCGAGGGCGATGCCGACGCTCAGAGCCACCAGGGCCGCCGCTCCCACGACGGCGACCGATATCCGTCTCGCGTGTAAGCCGCCCCGGGCGGACGGTGCCTGGGACTCCTGAGGGTCGGGTGTGCCGGAAGAGGGCTGTGTCTTGTCGATGTCCATGCAGGCGACGCTATGCGCCGGACATCAGCGGACGGAGAACTTCCGTCGATCTCCGTACCGTCCGGGCGTGACCCCCACCAACTTCCGGAAATGCCGGGTGAGATGGGCCTGGTCGTAGAAGCCGGCCGCCGCGGCGACCTCACCCGGCGGCCGCCCGTCGAGCAGGAGTCGGCGGGCGAGGTCGACCCGGCGGGCGGTGAGGTACTGGTGCGGCGCGATGCCGTACGCCGCGCTGAACGCCCGTACCAGATGGGCCGGATGGGCCGACACGAGCCCGGCGGCCTCGTCCAGCGTCAGGCCCTGGACGACACGTTCGTCGAGCAGCTCACGCAGGCGGCGCGCGAGGTCCGGGTCGCGGCGCGCGGCGGCGGTGTGCGGCCCCGCGCGCAGATGGGTCCGCAACCGCTCGCCGATCAGCGTCAGCCGGCTGTCGGCCTCCAGCTCGTCGCCGGGCCGGGCGAGCGCGGAGTGCAGCTGCCCGACCCGTCGGCGCAGCACGGGATCGCGCAGGTCGGGCGCATCGACGGCGGCCCCGATGAGGTCCTCGCCGAGCACCTCGGCGTCGAGGTACAGGACCCGCTTGCGGAAGCCGCCCGAGGTGGCCGGTGAGCCGTTGTGCGGCACGTGCGGCGGCAGCAGGGACACCGTGTCGTGCGGGGTGCCGTGCTCGTGCCGGTCGAGGTCGTACCGTACGGCGCCGTCGTCGACGATCAACAGCGTCCACGCCTCGTGGACGTGCATCGGATACGCGTACTCGGTGAAGTGGGCGTGGAAGACCTCCACGACGCCCGGGACGGCCGGGCGCCAGGCGGAGACGTCGGCTGTCGGCTGCGGGGCCATGCAAAGAACGTACAAGACGATGTCGTGGGCCGGTCGGCAGTCTCGAACCATGAACGACGAGGCACCCACCACACCCACCGCACCGATCGCTCCCACCGCACCCAGCGCTCCCCTTCGCTTCGACACGAAGATCGCCGTCCTGCTGCGCGAGGACCTGGAGACCTGGCAGCGCCTGAACGTCACCGCGTTCCTGGTCAGCGGCCTCGGTACGGCCCTCCCCGAGGTGATCGGGGAGCCGTACGAGGACGCGGACGGCGTGGGGTATCTGTCGATGTTCCGCCAGCCGGTGCTGGTCTTCGAGGGCACGAAGGAGACGCTGACCGCCGCTCACGCGCGCGTGCTCTCCCGGTCCCTCCCGCGCGCGGTGTTCACGAGCGACCTCTTCGCCACCGGCAACGACCGCGACAACCGCGCGGCCGTGCGTGCCGTTCCGACGGCCGGGCTGGATGTCGTGGGCCTGGCGGTCTACGGCCCGAGGAACGCGGTGGACAAGGTGCTGAAGGGCGCACGGATGCACCCCTGACACCCGCGCCCACCCCTGACACCCGCGCCCGCCGCTCAGACGGCGCTGGCCGCCCCTGACACCCGCGCCCACCGCTCAGACGGCGCTGGCCGCGGGCTCGGCGGCAGCGCCGGCCTTCTCGCCCAGGACGGTCTCCGCAACCTCGATCTCGCCCTCGCCCTCGCCCCTGCCCTCGCCCTCGCCCTCCTCCGGAAGGCGCCGCATCAGCACGGCGTAGCCGGCGCCCGCCGCCGTCCCCACGACGGCGCACATCCCCCACAGCCACTCCGCCCCGAACCGGTCGATGACGAAGCCGGACATCACCGGCGCGACCAGGGAGGCCACGGCCCAGGAGAGCGTGTACATGCCCTGGTAACGCCCCCGCCCGTGGGTGGGGGAGAGGCGGACGACGAGCCCGGTCTGGGTCGGCGCGTTGACGATCTCCGCCAGGGTCCACACGCAGACGGTGAGCGCGAAGACGCCGACCGACCCGGCGAAGGCGGTGAGCCCGAACCCGTACCCCGCGAGCACCGAGGAGACGACCAGCAGCCGCCGCGGGTCCCGGTGCTCGATGAACCGGGTGACGGGGATCTGCAACGCGACGATGAGCACGCCGTTGACGGCGATCGCCATGCCGTAGTCGGCCGGCGTGAACCCGGCCGCGCCCATCGCCACGGGCAGCCCCACGGCCCCCTGCTGGAAGACGAACGCGACGAGGAAGGACAGCCCGACGACGCTCATGAAGCGCCCGTCCCGCAGCACGGCCCCCAGCCCGACACCGTCCTCCGGTACGGCCTTCTCCTCCCGCTCGGGCCGGGACTCGGGCAGCTTCAGGAAGACGACGACCGCGCAGACGAGGGTCATCCCGGCCTCGAGCAGGAACCCGGCGCGGTAGCTGACCTCGGCGATGAACCCGGCGGCCATGGAGGAGACGGCGAACCCGAGGTTGATGGCCCAGTAGTTGAGCGAGAAGGCGCGGACCCGGTCCTCGGGCCGCACGATGTCGGCCATCATCGCCTGCACGGCCGGCCGGGAGGCGTTGGAGGCCATCCCGACCAGGAAGGCGACACCGGCGATGGCGACGGGATGCTCCACGAACCCGAGCAGCGCCACGGAGGCGGCCGTCGAGGTCTGCGCGACGAGCAGGGTGGGCCGCCGCCCCAGCCGGTCCGCCATGACCCCGCCGCCGAGCGACGAGACGACCCCGCCCAGCCCGAGCAGGGAGGCGACGAGCCCGGCGTAGGAGGCGGAGTACCCGCGGTCGAGTGTCAGGTACAGCGCCATGAAGGTGGCGACGAAGGCGCCGAGCCGGTTGACGAGTGTGCTGGTCCACAGCCACCAGAACTCGCGGGGCAGCCCGGAGAGGGTCTCGCGGGCGGCACGTCTCAGGACGGCGACGGACATGGCGGATCCCCCGGGATGTATGCGGCTCGTGTAAGTGGCTCAGGCGGCGCTCAGAACTTACGAGAGGCGAAGCGCGGGAGGCCACTCAATTAACAGATCGCGTCAACCGTCAGGGGGCCTGTCCGCTGTACGAGCGGGCGCACAACGGAGCGGAGCGGTGGATTACGCTCATACGCATGGCCGACGCACCGTACAAGCTGATCCTCCTCCGTCACGGCGAGAGCGAGTGGAACGCGAAGAACCTGTTCACCGGCTGGGTGGACGTCAACCTCAACGAGAAGGGCGAGAAGGAGGCGGTCCGCGGTGGCGAACTCCTGAAGGATGCCGACCTCCTCCCCGACGTGGTCCACACGTCGCTCCAGAAGCGCGCGATCCGCACGGCCCAGCTGGCCCTCGAATCCGCCGACCGCCACTGGATCCCGGTCCACCGCTCCTGGCGCCTGAACGAACGCCACTACGGCGCCCTCCAGGGCAAGGACAAGGCGCAGACCCTCGCGGAGTTCGGCGAGGAGCAGTTCATGCTCTGGCGCCGCTCCTACGACACCCCGCCCCCGCCGCTGTCGGACGACTCGGAGTTCTCCCAGGCCGCCGACCCCCGCTACGCGTCCATCCCGCCGGAGCTCCGCCCCCGCACGGAGTGCCTGAAGGACGTCGTCGTCCGCATGCTCCCGTACTGGTACGACGGCATCGTCCCGGACCTCCTGACCGGCCGCACGGTCCTGGTCGCCGCCCACGGCAACTCGCTCCGAGCCCTCGTCAAGCACCTCGACGGCATCTCCGACGCCGACATCGCAGGCCTGAACATCCCGACGGGCATCCCGCTGGCCTACGAACTCGACGCCGCCTTCAACCCGATCAACCCGGGCGGAACCTACCTCGACCCGGACGCGGCCGCGGCAGCGATCGAAGCAGTCAAGAACCAGGGCAAGAAGAAGTAGCCTTCGTGATCATGCCCCCTACCTGTGCTTTCCTTGCAGGGTGGGGGCATGATCACGATCTGGGCCCACTGTGGGACCTCAATGCAGCGGGGCCTGCGGCGGTCGGAGTGCCTGACTGAGTGCCCTCCGGGCACGGTCCCGGCTGCTGAGCCTGAGGTGCGCGTACACCTTGAGCGTCAGCCCCGGATCGGAGTGCCCCAGATACTCACTTACGGCCTTGATCTCTCTCCCGCGTCCAACAGAACCGACGCGTAGAAGCGCCTCGGGGCGTGCATTCCGTGCTCCCGACTCTTGGCCTTCGGGATGACGCCCACGGACGCCAGAGCGGGCTTCCAGCGGTCCTCATTCAGCGAGGTACGCCAGACATGGCTACCGTTGAGACCGGTGAAGATCAGCCGCTTGGTCACGGGCTGGCCGTTCGCTCGCATCCAAGGCAGCGTGATCTCAACGGGCGGGAAGCGCTTGATGTGCTCCTTGAGTGCTTCCGCCACGGGGTCGGGCAGGGGTAAGTCACAGAGTTTCCCGCCCTCCGGCGGTGCGAACACCGCCTTACTCAGGCTGAGTTTGAGCTGTTGCAACGTGCAGGGTGCCGCTGTTGAAGGCCAGCTCATCCACGGACAGTCATAGGATTTCGCCCTGCCGTAGGCCACAGCCGGCGCCCATGTCCACCATGGGCCGGAAGCGCTCGACCATGGCGGCCCGCATGGCGAAGACGCGATTCGGCTCCCAGGGGACGACACGGCGTGTACCCATCTCGTGAAGCGAACCCTGACCCGGGACTTGGCGGCATCATTAGCCGGATGCGCGACGCGGGGTACGAGCAGTCCGAAGCAATCGAGGAGATCACACTGTACGGGGCGACCTCGGTCGAAGCAGAGGCGTTCGACGTCGAGGTCGGCAGCAACGTTCTTCAGATCACGCACACCGCTTACACGACGACCAGTCGCGCCGTTGAGGTCACCGTCCACCGGCCCAGCCGGCTGGGTCCTGCGCTACAGCCCGCCCATCAGCTGATCCCCACGCATATCGACGGCCCGCACAGAACCGTGTGGGCCGTCGCCGTTCCTCCTAGTCCTAGCTAGTTCCTTTAGGACTCATTTGGCCTTGGCCAAGGTGCAAGTTAACGCTCTGCAACTTAAGGTGCTCGCAGGGGATAGCCGGAGGACTGCCGTGACATGAATGCAACTAAACATTCAATTCGTGCGCGAAAATGGAGAGCAATAACTGACGGCAAAGGTAAATCGGAAGGGAGGCTGGTGGAAGGAGATTCGAAATCGTCCTGGAGGGATATTGCCACCACCGCGGCTGGCGTCACATCTCTTGCCGGAATTGCTCTCTATGGCAGTGTGCATTTTGCTGACGCCGCGTTTTACGCGCACCTAGGTTTGACTCCGGAAGACGTAGGGCTAAATCCAGCAGTGACGCTCGGGCGCGTTGCGGTATCGTTCATGTTCATTGGCGTAGCCCTATTTATTGTTACTCTTCCAGCAGTCATATGGTTCCGGCGTACTTCCTTCTTTTGGCTCAATGCGACGATCGTCGGGTCTGTGATCGCCTATGTTCTACTCGTTGAGCTGTTCGCTCCAGTCTCCGAGGTCGGGTCACTGGTCGTTGCGGTCGGTGAGATGGCCTTCGTGTTTATAGTCTTCGCAGTGCATGAGATGGGGCTTTCAGCGATCCTGCATAGCGTGAAGGAGAAGAAAGTAGAGGTGGCCATACTCACATCATTTGCGGTGCTACTTGCATTCGTCGCCGCTGGAATATTCGGCCTTCAAGCCGCCTATGGTGTCGCATCGGGAGTTACTTCAGAATCCTCGGCTGATGTATTTCCTGAATCCTTTCCGGGGATGGGGAGGTTGGGTCTGCTAGGCGTGGAGGCAAAGCCTGCAAATATCGTCTGGGTGAGTGAGAGTCTGAAAGGAGCTGTGGCAATAACGAAGGGGTTTCCGCTGATATTTCTGGGAACCGATAGAAATCTGCATTTTCTCTACGATATCCAGCGCAGAATAGTTGTTCGCGTCCCTGCAACGCTTGTGCTTATCGATATTCGGTCATGATGAAATGGAATGCTCCTATTGCGGTACTCCGCCAACTCGAAGGCGCCGACCCCGCCCCCGCCGTGTTCCTCGCGGTCTGGCACGACTCGCAGGAGACGCGCACCGGCGACGTGAACCATTTCGGCAAGAAGCGCGTGGCCGGCGAGGCCGACCCGCGCGACGTCACGTCCGACCAGACTGCCAACTTCCCCGAAAGGCTGGCCCAGACCGCGCTGGAGCTGGTGGCCGAGTACGAGGCGAAGGAGCCCCGGAAGCCGTCTGCGCCCGGGACGCCGACAAGTTGGAGTGCATGATCCAGGGCGTCGAGTACAAGGCGCAGGGCTACGAGAACGTCCAACGACAGATCGACAACAGCCGCGGCCGGATCGTCACCAAGAGCGGCCAGGAAACTCGCCGACGCCGTACTGGAAACCGGCTCTTTGGACTGGCTGCGGAACGCTTTGGGCGAGACGAAGCCGAGCTAGCCCAAGCCCGAGAAGAACGGCCCTTCTCGCCCCAACGGCGAGCCGAACCAACGGCATCGTCCTGACCCCGATGGCCTGTCCCAGCGCCACCACAAGTACGCGGACAGGCACCGCAGCTCAGACTGAGCGCACCGAACGCACGATCCCCATCGCCATATCGCCGCAAGCCAGGGAGCGGGTTCAAGGCGGCTCGCTCCGCTCACCGCGCGCTCCCCGGCTACGCCAGTCGCGCGGCTAGAGCGAGCACCATGGTGGGGAAGAGACCCGCTGTGGCTGAGGCGCCCGGCTCCACGGCTTTAGCCACCTCCCCGGTCCGGGTCCCGCGTCAAGCAAGACCAGGGGGCCACTCATTCAAATTCCGGGCAGGATCACAGCCCGCCGCCGGCCAGCGTGCGGCCCCCCTGGCCATGCTCGACCCAAACGGGACAGGACACCGGCCAAACCCGCTCCGCCGACCTGAGCGCGAACAGCTTCTAGACGCTCTGACGGGTCAAATCAAGTGCTTCCTTAAAACCTGCATGGATCCGGAATACTTCAGATGTGGCATTGAAACGAGCGCGCGGGTCTCGATACCTCCAGACATACTCAGAACCTCCACCGCGCCCTCCCGGCTTGAGATATCCAACGACCGAGAATTCGAAGAGCTGAGCAAGGCCGACTTTTGCCGGAATTTCAGCCAATGTTGACCGTCGCGACCAAGCCGCACTGAAGTCAGCGAGGGAGAATTGCATAGCGCCCAACTCCTTCACGACTTCCAAATATTCTTTGTATTGCGGAACATGCTTAGCGATCTCGTCATCCAGCTCATTTAGCAAGTAATCGGAATAACCCGACCTGGCTTCATGAACAGCCTCATTATCAAACTGCCCCCGTGCCGCAAAAAGGGGGGATTTGTACTGCTCCAGCACCTCATTGCAGAACTTGATTACGTCACGAGGCCGCAGGAAGGTCCGATCGCAGATATGCTTATACTTTGTCTGACGGCTCGGCATTTCCCGCGTCTCGTCGAACACATCTTCCCAGGGGACCACCGAAGCCCCACCCTCGCCGAGAACGTTGGTGAAGCGACTCTCCATCAGTCTTTTTAGAGTCAACCCAGCACCGGATTCGTTCCATTGAACCACACTGGTGAAGTTCTCGGTGATTTTATTTTTGTCTTCGAACTGAAGATCCTGATAAATGTCATCGCGCAAAAACACTACAACGTTCAACTTCTTGCCGCGTTCCCGGCCCGCCAGAAATAGATCACGAGCGGCAAGGATGAGGCCGACAAGCCGCTGCGAGTAAGACTCTTCGGACTTAACAAAGCCGAGGTCAAGCTGATCAAAGCAGATGTAATAGGAGTTATCCGGATTCAAGGCTCGCAAAATATGCTCTTGAATTGCTCGATTCACCTCTTGAATGTGTGGTGGCAACTCCCTGACTCGAACGCGCTCCCCGGACAACTCGAAGAACGGCACCTTCAGGACGCTCTTCAGTCGCAGCTCCTTATCTGGGCTAAAGAGCTGTCGAACGTCCGGATCGCGTGATCCGTAGGAATCAACAACAAAATCCTCGAGAGCTTGCACCGACTCGAAAGATTCGTCGCTCCACGGCTGACTTTGATCTGAGTTAAGAATAACCTTGGCCAAACCGATCAAAGTCAAGTATTTCCAGCTGTGAAAATAACGCCTCTCCTCCGGTACCCCCACCTGAGCTTGCAGATCGTGATGCTGCCACGGGTAGTCATCGAAGGAGTGCCCGTAGGAGAATTCATTCGGGTGACGCTCTGTGAGAATTCTTTTAAAAATGGCCGTTTTGCCCGACCCTTTCCTTCCAAGGATCAGAAACTTTTTCTGATCCTTGGCGGCAACATAGGCCGGATGATCCTGGAAACACTCTCTAAGCAGGTCGTCAGCATCGGCGTCGATAGCGCCAAAGTTTTCGACTTCAGAGATGTTGAGCACTCGTTCCCCCGCAGGCGTAGCTAGTAGTGCACACGAGGTAGGCAGGATAGCGATCAGCGCTGACATCTGGGGCCACTCTGGGAAGCTCGCACGTTCGTCGCCTACGCGCTCGGCTATGCAACGTCCTGAGCAAGCTCGGAGGGGCGGGCTCTCCTCTGCTCCAGCAAGGGTCGCTGGAGCGAAATGAAGACTGTCCGCACCAGATGCGCACCAGATCACGCGATACACCACGGTCGTTGCTTCCGGGGACATCGTGGCCACCGAGCCCGACGAGCAGGGCGAGCGATGGGCCGGCGAGGTGCCACGTCGTTCCGAGAACTGCACCATTCGTCTCATCGTGTTCCGTGACGGCGGCTCGGGAGTTGCCAGACAGAGCGTGATCAACACGTTTCAAGAACTCGGCGTCGACGGGGAGGGCATAGAGAGGTTCGCGGGGAGGGCATAGAGAGGTTCGGCATGGTCGCCCTGGGTGTCCCGGCCATCGCCGATCTCGCCAAGGTGCAGAGGGTGCTGAGTCACGGCGTGGCCAAGGAGTGATGGGACATGGAGGAGGGGTGCATCACTGCGCAGTGCCGGGCCGGGTCCGTCAGTTGACGCTCTTCACGTGATCTGCGCTGGGCCGTCCCTGGGCGGTTCGAGGTCGCTCAACAGTGGCCAAGCACGACCAACGACGACCACCAGGCGCACGGGCCCACCACCCCTGAGCGGGAAAATCGCAGGTCACAAGCTCCCCGACTAGGCCCAGGGCAAGAACAAGTAACCCCACAGCTGGAAGCCCTCGGCCTGCGGTTCCTCGAGGGGCGGGGCTTTTCGCTGCTTTTGGGCCGTCAGTTGGGCCGCCGGAGAGAGGTGTCAGGTGGTGTCGGGTGCGGGTGGTGGTGTGGACGGTGATGTCAGGTAGGGGGCCAGGGCTGTTGTGGTGGCGGGGACGGGGAAGCGGGCGGCGAGGTATCCGTCGGGGCGGATGACGTAGGCGGTCGGGCCGTTGGGTTGGTAGAGGCGGGTGAACTCGCCGGCGGCGTCGCGGTAGGCGGGGATGGGGAGGGTGTTCGGGGTGGACAGCTCGGGTGCGGTTTCGCGGGCGAGTATGGCGATGAGCTGGAGGTCGGGGCCGGTGGCCGCGGTTGCTTTCGCTGTCGCCGCCACGGAGTCGGCTGCCGCTGCCACCGTCGTGGGGTCCGTCGCGTAGAGGAGAACCACGTGGCCCGTGCGTTCGCGTAGGACGTCGAGCAGGCGCCAGGGGTAGGTGGATGCGGGGGCGGTCAGGTCGGCGCAGTCCGGGGCGCGGTCGCCGGGCAGGGGGGTTGCCGGCGAGTCCTCCGGGGCGCGGTCGTCGGGCCGGGGTGCTTCGGGGGAGCCGTCGAGGTGGGGAGCCAGGGGGCGGTTTCGGTAGTTGACGAGGAGTTGGGCCTCGCGGAGCAGGTTGGTGCGTGGGTCGTCGGGGTCGGCTCCGACGCCCTGGGTGGCGTGGCGGACGGTTCGGCCGACGACTTCCTCGCCGATCGGGCGGCGCTCGGCGTCGTAGGTGGTGAGGAGGGCGGGTCCGGCTTCTCCTCGGATGACGAGGGCTAGTTTCTGGATGCCGGTGTTCATGCCCTGGGCGCCGGTGGGCGGATGGATGTGGGCGGCGTCGCCCGCGACGAGATCTCGAGCGTACGCGGCTGGATGCCGACGGCCTTCGCGTACGGGAGGCGGGCGGGCAGGCGGTCCACGAGGCGGCAGCGCACCCCTTGCCGGCGCAACTCCGCCGCGGCGCTCAGCCCGACCGGGCCGGCGCCCGCGATCAGTACGTCGGTCGTTCCGGTGCGTGTCACGGGTGCCTCCCAGTGCGGCCGGCCGCCGCCACGATCAACCGTTTATTCCGATTTACGGGGTTCAGTCGATGTGGCCGGATATCGTCACCGATGCGTCACAGGTCGGTCCTCACGAGAACCCGCGTGCCTGCCCGTTCTGTCTGTGTCGACGGACGACACGCAGGTGGGTGGGTGCCGAGGGCCGACGCCCTCGGCGATTCGGATCCGGGGGGCGGCATGCGGTACGGGAACACGAACGCGAACGTGAATACGAACGAGAACACGAACGCGAACACGAACACGAAGAGGAACGGGAACGGGCACATGCGCTGGAACAGGTTCGGAATTCGGAGTTCCGTGATGGCGGCCGTCGTGGCCTCGGCCGCTCTGGTGGTGACGGGGTGCGGTTCGGGGGCGTCCTCCAGCACCTCCGCGAGTCCCGCCTCCGAGACTCCCGCCTCCGCGAGTCCCACCTCCGCGAGTTCCTCCTCCGTCAGTCCCGACTCCGCGACACCCACCCCGGTGACCTCCCCTTCCGTGGCCTCGCCCTCCGCGAGCGCCGCTGCCGTGACGCCCGCCGTGGACAGCTCCCGGGGCGCTGCCGCGGCGGTCTGTTCCGCGGGGAGCCTGAAGGTCGCCGCCCGGCAGGCCGCCGATCGGCCGGCCGGTACGGGGATCGGGGCGGCGATCGTCGAGTTCACCAACAGCTCGGCCAAGGCCTGCGTCCTCAAGGGTCATCCGACCGTCGCGGGAGCCGGCAACGGTTCTCCCGAGAAGAACTCCCCGCTCTCCGTCACGACCACCGGATCCGCCTCGCCGGTGACGCTGGCCCCCAAGGGCAAGGCATGGGTGAAGCTGACCTTCGTACAGGTGCAGGGGGAGGCCGACGGGTTCTGCGAATCCGGTGCGGAGCCCGTGGTGTACCCCACCCTCGTCATCGGACTGCCGGGGGCGGGGAAGTATCAAGTCGCCTTGGACGACGGCCAGTTCGCGGAGTGCGACAACAAGGTGACCGTCACCGCCGTATCGCGGGTCAAGCCCTCCTGACCCGAGCCGGCGCACTTCGAGAGCCGAGCGCCGCGCCCTTCGAGCGCCGTGCCCTTCGGCGGACGCTCCGAGCGATCTCACACCGTCAGCGGCACCGGGTGGATCTCGTCCGCCATGTGGCCGGTGCGCTCGTGGACGCGGAGGACGGCCTCCGCCGAGGGCGCCTCGGAGAGGCAGTAGACGGTTCCGGACTCCGGGTCCGCCCAGGCCCGGTCGAAGTGCACGCCCTCTTCGCCCTCGATGGCGAGGTCCGCCCGGTGGGCCTCGAGGAGCTGGTCGGCGGTGATGCCCTGCATGTCGTGGTGGACGTCCATGAAGCGGGTCATGACTGCCCGCCCCCTTCCAGTCGCCGTGCCTGTGTGTGCCTGCGCTTGCGCGCCCGCACTTCCATGCTGCGCTCGCGCTCCCCGCGCGGCGACCGGACGAGGAGCGGCCCGGACATGCGGACGAGGGGCCCGGTGCCGATATCGGCACCGGGCCCCTCGTCCGCATACGTTCGTCGTGCGTTCGTCGTGCGTCTTCAGCCGCACTGGCAGGGGTTGCCCGACTGGCACCCGCAGCCGCACCCGGAACCGCAGCCGCACGCGCCGATGAGCATCAGGTTCCTGATCTCGGCGGGCTGCTCGGTCGGGCGTTCCTGTGCGGGGTCGGGCGTGGGAGTGATGGGGGACTCGGCCATGGGTTCCTCCCGGAGGCGTAGGACCTGTGCCCATTGCATGCCCGTTCCGCTGGGCGCATCAACGGCTCAACGGCGCACAGTGGCTTGCGCACGCCCTGAGGGGATCCGATACGCCCTGGCGGAGCACCCCGCGGTCACCCGTCACGGTCCGACCCCGCGGTCACCCGGCAGGGTCCGACCCCGCGGTCACCCGTCAGGGTCCGACCCCGCGGTCAGCCGTCACAGGCGGTCGCCGTCGGGCTCAGGCCCCCTCGGCCGCCGTCCCCGTGCCCGCTGCGGTCGGCGGCTGGATGTCCGGCTGGATCTCCGGCTGGAGCTCGTCCGCGTGCTCGCCCGTCACCAGGAACACCACGCGCTTGGCGACGGCCACCGCGTGGTCGGCGAAGCGCTCGTAGTAGCGGCCCAGCAGCGTGACGTCGACGGCCGTCTCGATGCCGTGCTTCCAGCGGTCGTCCAGCAGGTGCTGGAAGAGGGTGCGGTGCAGGAGGTCCATCGCGTCGTCGTCCGACTCCAGCTGGAGGGCGAGGTCGACGTCCTTGGTGACGACGACCTCCGCCGCCTTCGCCATCAGGCGCTGCGCGAGCTGGCCCATCTCCAGGATGGTGGCGTGCAGGTCCTGCGGGACCGCGCGGTTCGGGAAGCGCAGCCGCGCCAGCTTGGCCACGTGCTGGGCCAGGTCGCCGGAGCGCTCCAGGTCGGCAGACATCCGCAGCGACGTGACCACGATCCGCAGGTCCGTCGCCACCGGCTGCTGCCGGGCCAGCAGCGCTATCGCCCGTGCCTCCAGGTCGTGCTGGAGCTCGTCGACCCTCTTGTCGGCCTCGATGACGCTCTCGGCGAGCTTCAGGTCGGCGTCGAGAATGGCGGTCGTGGCGCGTCCGATCGCCGACCCGACCAGCCGGGCCATCTCCACCAGGCTGTCGCCGATCGAGTCCAGTTCCTCGTGGTACGCGTCCCGCATCAGGGTTCCCTCTCGTACGTCGTGCTTGGGGTTCGGGTTCGGTTCCGGGGGCCAGAACCGGCCGCGAACCGGGTCGGAACCGGCTGCTGCACCGGCGCCGACCGGCCGTGGAACCGGTGCTGCGAACCCCACGGTGCCACGCTCCGCCCCGTACGCGTCGATTTCCGGCACCCCAAATGAACCACTACTGGCTCCAAGGTGAACTCTGGGCGACGAGTGTTCGAGGTCGCACCTCGATAGCTGTGGCCAGGACCGATCGCGTGCCTAACCTGGTGGCATGGACGTGAACGCGGCGGTCGCCGCAGCGGCAGCGATCGCCGGGGTACTCACCGGTGTCATCGCCATGCTGGCGTTCCGCTGGAGCGAGCGGGAGCAGAAGCGCCCCACGCGCACCTCGCTGCACACGGACCCGGTGCTTCCGCCGGGTGTGGACACCGTCCTCTCCGTGCTTCGCTCCTCCGCCGTCGTGCTCGACGAGGCCGACGCCGTCGTGAAGGCCAGCTCCGCCGCCTACGCCCTCGGGCTGGTACGCGGCGGCCGGCTCAGCGTCGAGCCCATGCTCAAGATGGCCCGGGACACCAGACGCGACGGAGAGATACGCCAGGTCGAGCTGGACCTTCCCCGGCGCGGGACCGGGCGCGGCGAGGCTCTCGCCGTGTCCGCCAGAGTGGCCCCGCTGGGCTCCCGGCTGGTCCTCCTGCTCGTGGAGGACCTCACCGAGGCCCGTCGTATCGAGGCGGTCCGGCGGGACTTCGTGGCGAACGTCAGTCATGAGCTGAAGACCCCGGTCGGCGCGCTCTCCCTCCTCTCCGAGGCCGTCATGGACGCCTCGGAGGATCCGGAGGCGGTGGAGCGGTTCGCCGGCCGTATGCAGATCGAGGCCACCCGGCTGACCAGCCTGGTCCAGGAGCTCATCGACCTCTCGAGGGTCCAGAACGACGATCCTCTCGAGGACGCCGAGCCGGTCGGCATCGACGAACTGGTCGCCGAGGCCGTCGACCGCTGCCGTCACCAGGCCGGGACCAAGCAGATCACCATGGCCGCCGGCGGCACCGCCGACCTGCGCGTCTTCGGGAACCGGGGCCAGCTGGCCGCCGCCCTCGGCAACCTGGTCGAGAACGCCGTCAACTACTCGCCCGCCCGGACCCGCGTCGGCATAGCCGCCCGCCGGGTGAGCGCGCCGGGCGGGGACCTGATCGAGATCGCCGTGACCGACCAGGGTATCGGCATCTCCGACAAGGACAAGGAGCGCATCTTCGAGCGCTTCTACCGCGTCGACCCGGCCCGCTCCCGCCAGACGGGCGGTACGGGTCTCGGGCTGGCGATCGTCAAGCACGTGGCCGCCTCGCACGGCGGGGAGGTCACGGTGTGGAGCGCCGAGAACCAGGGCTCCACGTTCACCCTGCGCCTACCGGAGGCGGGCGTGGCCCGCGACCGCGCGCAACAGCACCCCGACCCGGACGAGGTCGACGACATCGACGACATCGACGACATCGATGACGCCGACGGCCTCGACGAGGTCGGTCACTCCTCCCCTCACCGCTCCACCCAGACACCACCCCGCGCCTCATCCCCCGATTCGTCCGCGTACCGGACGCTTTCCGCCCCGGAGGTCCTTCCGTGACCCGAGTGCTCGTCGTCGAGGACGAGGAGTCCTTTTCCGACGCCCTGTCGTACATGCTCCGCAAGGAAGGCTTCGAGGTCGCCATCGCGGCCACCGGGCCCGACGGACTCGACGAGTTCGAGCGCAACGGCGCCGACCTCGTGCTCCTCGACCTGATGCTGCCGGGCCTGCCCGGTACGGAGGTGTGCCGTCAGCTGCGCGGCCGCTCCAACGTCCCCGTGATCATGGTGACCGCGAAGGACAGCGAGATCGACAAGGTCGTCGGCCTGGAGATAGGAGCCGACGATTACGTCACCAAGCCCTTCTCCTCGCGCGAGCTGGTCGCCCGTATCCGGGCCGTCCTGCGCCGCCGGGGCGAGCCGGAGGAGGTGACCCCGGCGGCCCTGGAGGCCGGCCCGGTGCGCATGGACGTCGACCGCCACGTCGTGACGGTCTCCGGCTCCAAGGTCGACCTCCCCCTCAAGGAGTTCGACCTCCTGGAGATGCTGCTGCGCAACGCCGGCCGGGTCCTGACCCGTATGCAGCTCATCGACCGGGTCTGGGGCGCCGACTACGTGGGCGACACCAAGACCCTCGACGTCCACGTCAAGCGCCTACGCGCCAAGATCGAGCCCGACCCCGGTGCACCGCGGTACCTGGTGACGGTTCGAGGCCTCGGCTACAAGTTCGAGCCGTAAACCGGACCGGCGGTGGCCGTTGTCGCCGTCGGACGGAGTCCGGCGCAGTACTCCGAAGCCCGCGTAGCGGTGCGAGGGGTGCGTGGGGGATGGTGCTCGAGCCCGACCCCGGTGCACCGCGGTACCTGGTGACGGTTCGAGGCCTCGGCTGCAAGTTCGAGCCGTAAACCGGACCGGCGGTGGCCGTTGTGGCCGTCGGACGGAGTCCGGCGCAGTACTCCGAAGCCCGCGTAGCGGTGCGAGGGGTGCGTGGGGGATGGTCGAGTGCGCAAGGAGGGCGGCGCCCCGTGTGGGGTGCCGCCCTCCTTGTGTGCGTGTGCGTGTGCGTGTGCGCGTACGAGGTCAGTGACCGGCCGCCGACTCCGACGCCGACGCGGAGGCCGTGTCCGACGGGGAGGCCGATCCGGACTCGGAGGTACCGCCCTCGGCGGCCGCGCCCGAAGCGGACCCGGAGGGGGACGCCGACGCGCTCGCGGAGGGGGACGCCGCGGCGCTCGGGATGTCGGTCGGGCCCCACTTGGAGAAGTAGCTCTCGGCGGGGACGACGAAGGCGCGCAGGCTGACCTCGCCGGTCTCGCTGAAGGTGAAGGTCACCTTCTGCGCGTCGCCGTCCTTGACGGCCTCACGGCTGCTCGACAGGACGGCGGAGGCGTTGTTCGCGCCGCCGATGACGACCGAGCCGCCGGCCGGGACGGTCAGCTTGCCCTTGCCCTTGGCGGGCGAGAGCTCGGCGGACTTGCCGCCGTCGAGGGTGATGGACTCCAGCGTCTGCGCCGTGCTGCCGCTGTTGAAGACGGTCGCCGAGATCACGGCGGGACCGGTCGACTCCAGGTCGGGCTGGGTGATGACGATGACGTTCTGAAGCTTGATGTCGCCGACGCTGGTGGCGGCGTTGTCCGGCTTGATCTCCAGGGTCTGGGAGTCGTTGCCGGCCCCACAGGCGGCGAGCGAGGCGATCGAGAACGCGATGGCGGAAGCGGCGAGGGCGCCGCGTCGAAGGCTGCTGCTCACGGCGGCGGCAACTCCTTGAACACACGGACGGCTTTCCTTTGGATAAAGCCGTCCTAAGGGTCTGTCAGCGGCCTTAGGTTACCGAGCCGTTCTCGCGCCACCGCACCCGACCCGCCTCTAGAGCGATCCCGTGCCTCGACGGACGCGCTGAACGGTCTCCGACACCACCTGTCCCGGCCCCCACAAGTGACCCGTGAGTCACATTGGCTTCACCCGTCGTCTTCTCGCCCGTCTTCCCGTCGCCTTCCTCTCGTCTTCCTCTCCCCTTCCGGCTCGCCGGACCATTCGTATAACCGCGCCGGACGTCCGCTCGCGGATTTTCGGTGAAGGAATGCGAGGTCATCCCCGGAATTGATCACGGCCCGGGTCAAGGCGTCGATGATCAATTCCGGAAACGGCTCGTATCCGGCCACGTGAACCGAACGGAGTAGCGGAAGTCGCACTCCTGGAAGCGGACATATGTGGACGTTCAGCCGTTCGGGCGGGGCTTCGGATGTGTGTAACGTGCGCGTTTCTCCCCCCTCGGAGAGCACCTCCGACCTGCGAATACCTGCTTCCGTCGCCCCTCCGCAGCACGTTCCTGTCGCTGTTGTCAAGCCCCGAGATATGCCCTGACCTGCGAAAACGCCATTCAGAACCCGCAGTTTCCGTGTTACCCTGGATAGCCACGGAAGGGGTACCTGTCACATGACGTTCAAGGTTGGCGACACCGTGGTCTATCCCCATCACGGGGCCGCGCTGATCGAGGCCATCGAAACTCGCCAGATCAAAGGCGTGGACAAGACCTACTTGGTGCTGAAGGTCGCCCAGGGTGACCTGACGGTACGTGTGCCAGCGGACAATGCGGAGTTCGTCGGCGTACGTGATGTGGTCGGTCAGGACGGGCTGGACCGGGTCTTCGAGGTGCTGCGCGCGCCGTACGCCGAGGAGCCCACGAACTGGTCGCGTCGTTACAAGGCAAATCTGGAGAAGCTCGCCTCCGGCGATGTCATCAAGGTCGCGGAAGTCGTGCGTGACCTGTGGCGTCGTGAGCGCGAGCGCGGACTCTCCGCCGGTGAGAAGCGCATGCTCGCCAAGGCCCGCCAGATCCTGGTGAGCGAGCTCGCTCTCGCGGAGAACACCAACGAGGACAAGGCCGAAGCCCTGCTCGACGAGGTGCTCGCGTCCTGAGCTCGACGCGTTTTTCGCGTGCTGACGCCGGCCCGGGACCGGTCTCGGCACGCTGAAGAACACGCACACTGAAGAACACTGAAATGCCGCGGTGCCCGATGACGAATTTCCCGTCGCCGGGCGCTGCGGCATGTTCGCGCCAGGACAACCGCCGTGCGCCCTACCCCCACAGGGGTGGTCGGTCGATACTGCCCCCGAACCGCCCCCGATAATGCGACCGATGCTTCGATACTTGGTGTGCCGGGCCCGGGCTGCTGCCTCGACCGGCACGTCACGGAAGGGTCCGGTCAAGGCGTCGCGCCCGGCACTTCCAGGGCCATACCCACGCCAGGCCGGAACACAAACCTGACAGGAACCGATGTCTGACGATTCGCGTCCCTCCCCCGCGCCCGCCCGCACGGCCGCGGTGATTCCGGCCGCCGGGCGGGGTGTCCGCCTCGGTCCGGGCGCCCCCAAGGCGCTCCGCACGCTGGGCGGCACGCCCATGCTGATCCACGCGGTGCGCGCCCTCGCCGCCTCCCGCGCCGTCTCCCTGGTCGTCGTCGTGGCCCCGCCGGACGGCACCGCCGAGGTGAAGTCGCTGCTCGACGCGCACGCGCTGCCCGACCGCACCGACTTCCTGGTCGTGCCCGGCGGTGAGTCCCGTCAGGAGTCCGTGAAGCTCGGCCTGGACGCGCTGCCGCCCGGCCACGACATCGTCCTCGTGCACGACGCCGCCCGGCCCCTCGTCCCCGTCGACACGGTGGACGCCGTGATCGAGGCCGTACGTGAGGGCGCCCCCGCCGTCGTCCCGGCGCTGCCGCTCGCGGACACCGTCAAGGAGGTCGAACCGGCCGTGACCACCGGCGACCCCGAGCCGGTCGTCGCGACGCCCGAGCGCGACCGCCTCCGTGCCGTGCAGACCCCGCAGGGTTTCGACCGGGCCACCCTGGTCCGCGCCCACGAGTCGGTCACGGAGAACGTCACCGACGACGCGAGCATGGTCGAGCAACTGGGGCTGACGGTCGTGGTCGTCCCCGGTCACGAGGAGGCCTTCAAGGTCACCCGGCCCCTCGACCTGGTCCTCGCGGAGGCGGTCCTGGCCCGCAGGAGGCTCAACGATGGCTTCTGAGACGCGGCCCGTGCTTCCCCAGGTCGGCATCGGCACCGACATCCACGCCTTCGAGGAGGGCCGCGAGCTGTGGTGCGCGGGCCTGAAGTGGGAAGGGGAGGGCCCCGGACTGGCCGGGCACTCCGACGCGGACGTCGTCGCGCACGCCGCCTGCAACGCGCTCTTCTCCGCGGCCGGCCTCGGTGACCTCGGGCAGCACTTCGGCACCGGGCGCCCCGAGTGGTCCGGCGCCTCGGGCGTCACCCTGCTGACGGAGGCGGCCCGGATCGTCCGCGCGGCCGGCTTCGTCATCGGCAACGTCGCCGTACAGGTCGTCGGGCCCCGCCCCAAGATCGGCAAGCGGCGCGACGAGGCGCAGAAGATCCTGTCCGAGGCGGCGGGCGCGCCGGTGTCGGTGTCGGGTGCGACGACGGACGGGCTCGGATTCCCGGGACGCGACGAGGGCCTGATGGCGATCGCGACGGCGCTGGTGGCACGTACCGGCTGACCGGCGCCGCCCGCACCGGCCGATGTATGCCATGGCATGTCACGAATGTGTGGCCCTTGGGTGGAAGGGGCTCGGGGCATCGCTCCGCGCCCACTACCCTGGAGTGGTGACCATTCGCCTGTACGACACCAGTGCCCGGCAGATCCGTGACTTCGCCCCGCTCCAGCCGGGTTGTGTCTCGATCTACCTCTGTGGTGCCACCGTGCAGGCGGCCCCGCACATCGGGCACATCCGTTCGGGCCTGAACTTCGACATCATGCGCCGCTGGTTCGCCCACCGCGGCTACGACGTCACGTTCATCCGCAACGTCACCGACATCGACGACAAGATCATCGCCAAGTCGCACGACCAGGGCCGCCCCTGGTGGTCGATCGGGTACGAGAACGAGCGGGCGTTCAACGACGGCTACCAGGCGCTGGGTTGCCTGCCGCCGACCTACGAACCCCGCGCCACCGGGCACGTCCCCGAGATGATCGAGATGATGCGCGGGCTGATCGAGCGCGGTCACGCCTACGAGTCCGAGGGCAACGTCTACTTCGACGTGCGCTCGTTCCCGGAGTACCTCCAGCTGTCCAACCAGGAGCTGGACAACCTGCTCCAGCCCTCGGCGGACGGCGAGACCGGCAAGCGCGACCAGCGCGACTTCGCCCTGTGGAAGTCCGTCAAGCCGGGGGAGCCGAGCTGGGAGACCCCCTGGGGCCGCGGGCGTCCGGGCTGGCACCTCGAGTGCTCGGCGATGGCGCACAAGTACCTCGGCCCGGTCTTCGACATCCACGGCGGCGGCCTCGACCTGATCTTCCCGCACCACGAGAACGAGATCGCCCAGGCCAAGGCCTACGGCGACGAGTTCGCGCGGTACTGGGTGCACAACGCCTGGGTCACCATGAGCGGCGAGAAGATGTCGAAGTCGCTGGGCAACAGCGTCCTCGTCTCCGAGATGGTGAAGCAGTGGCGCCCGATCGTGCTGCGCTACTACCTCGGTACGCCCCACTACCGCTCGATGATCGAGTACAGCGAGGAGTCGCTGCGCGAGGCAGAGTCGGCGTTCGCGCGGATCGAGGGGTTCGTGCAGCGCGTCGTCGAGAAGGCCGGGGGAGTCGTCGAGCCGGCGGCCGAGGTGCCGCCCGCCTTCGCCGAGGCGATGGACGACGACCTGGGTGTCCCGCAGGCGCTCGCCATCGTGCACACGACGGTCCGGCAGGGGAACTCGGCCCTCGCCGCCGACGACAAGGAAGCCGCCGTGGCCCGCCTCGCCGAGGTCCGTGCCATGCTCGGCGTCCTCGGTCTGGACCCGCTCGACGCCCACTGGGCCGGCGAGGAGAGCCGGGGTGAGGACCTGCACGGCGTGGTCGACAGCCTCGTACGACTCGTCCTCGACCAGCGCGAGTCGGCCCGCGGGCGCAAGGACTGGGCGACCGCGGACGCCATTCGTGACCAGCTCACCCAGTCCGGCCTGGCCATCGAGGACGGCCCGCAGGGGCCGCGCTGGAGCCTCGGCCCGCGTTAGGGCGGCCCCGGGGCCTGTCCTTGATCGACTGTGCCGCCCGGCCTTCCGGGCGGCACACTGCATAAGACGTACGTACGAAAAGCTCACGGAGACGAGAGACTCATGGCAGCCAACAACCGCCGCATGTCCGGCAAGAAGGGCGCGCAGGTCGGCAGTGGCGGCCAGCGGCGCCGGGGCCTGGAAGGCAAGGGTCCCACCCCGCCCGCCGAGATGCGCAAGAAGCACAAGGCGAACCGCATCGCGACCGCCAAGGCGAAGCAGGCCGTGCGCCGGCCCGCACAGCGCGGCCGTGGCGGCAAGGGCACGTCCGAGATGGTCGTCGGCCGCAACTCCGTCGTCGAGGCGCTGCGCGAGGGCGTGCCCGCGACGATGCTCTACGTGCAGCAGTTCATCGACAACGACGAGCGGGTGCGCGAGGCGCTCCAGCTCGCCGCCGAGCGCGGTGGCATCCACCTCATGGAGGCCCCGCGTCCCGAGCTGGACCGCATGACCAACGGCCTCAACCACCAGGGCCTGGTCCTCCAGGTCCCGCCGTACGAGTACGCGCACCCCGAGGACCTGGCGTCGGCCGCCTACGACCACGGCGAGGACCCGCTGATCGTCGCCCTCGACGGCGTGACCGACCCGCGCAACCTGGGTGCCGTCGTCCGCTCCGTCTCCGCCTTCGGCGGTCACGGTGTCGTCGTCCCCGAGCGCCGCGCGGCCGGTATGACGGCCGGCGCCTGGAAGACGTCCGCCGGTGCGGCCGCCCGTACCCCGGTCGCCCGCGCCACCAACCTCACCCGCGCCCTGGAGGCCTACAAGAAGGCCGGGATCGCGGTCGTCGGCCTGGCCGCCGACGGCGAGCACGAGGTCGGCACGCTGAAGGCGTTGGACGGCCCGGTCGTCATCGTCGTCGGCAGCGAGGGCAAGGGCCTCTCCCGCCTGGTCGGCGAGACCTGCGACTTCCGGGTTCGGATCCCGATGCCGGGTGGCGCGGAATCCCTCAACGCGGGTGTGGCGGCCGGGATCGTGCTGTACGAGGCGGCTCGGCGGCGGGGGTGACGCCCTCCCGGTAGGGGTGCGGGGAATTCACTCGGACGGGTTAATCCCGGCGAGTAGTGCGACCTTGACGGAGTCCGGACAGATCCGGCGGGTCAAAGCAGTGTCCTAAACACACGTCACTCGGTTAGATGAGTGTGGACACCAGAACACCCCGCACACCCACGGGGGACCGCTCGTCGGGATTCGACGACGCTCCCGCGCTGAGCATGGTGAAGGTGCCGAGCGATCCGGCGCAGATCATCGTCAGCCACGCGAGCTTCCGCGTGCAGCTGGGCGCGTCGGCGCGGCGTAACCAATCCCCGCGGATCGCCCGGCACGTGAGCGCCATCGATGACACCGCGCGCATCCCCGCCGTCGGGGCGGCGGGCAGAGCGGGCGCCGCCACCGGTGGCCGTCGGCGGGCCGTCGTCTGGAGCGGCAAGTCCGCCCCGGACGACACCGGCGCCCACCGACTGCTCCAGGCCGTGCGGGCAGGCAGCGTCGGCCACGGCGAACCGCGCGGCGGCGACGCCGGAGCCACCCAGGTCATCCCCCGCGTCGGCATGGGCGACCGGGGTTACGACGGCGATCTCGCCGCGCAGACCCTCGAGACCCCGATCGTCGGCGCCCAGCGGACGCCCGTCGACGACCGGCAGCGGATCCTGCCGAACATGCGCGGCGTCGGCAGCGCCTACGACGAACCCGCCTACGACGACGCCCGGTTCGAGGACTTCGGGGAAGCCGACGCCGACCCGGAACCGGCTTCGCGCACCCGGCGGCAGGGCGACGACCCCGCCCGGCACGCCTATTACCCGGGCCGCCGGATGAACCTCGGCGTGGTCCTGCTTCCGCTGCGCGTCTTCCTCGGCTTCATCTCCATCTACGCCGGCATGGGCAAGCTGTGCGACCCCGTCTACTTCGACGGCGGCAAGCGCGGCTCCATGGTGAAGTGGCTCAACACCCTCCACCCGTGGGAAGTCGCCGAGCCGCTGCGTCAGTTCGCCCTGCACCACCCCGTCGGCTCCGGCCTCGTCATCGCCTTCCTCCAGGTCGTCGTGGGCGTCCTCACGGTCCTGGGCTGCTGGCAGCGGGTCGCCGCGGTCGTCGGCGCCGGACTCTCGGCCGCGCTCATCGTGACCGTCAGCTGGAAGACCGTCCCGGTCTACGACACCCCCGACATCATCTACCTCGCCGCCTGGTCGCCGCTGATCATCGCCGGCGCCCCCGTCTACTCGGTGGACGGCCGGCTCGCCGCCGGTGCGTGGCGTCGGCTCGGCCCGCGCTCCGACCTGTGGGAGCTGCGTCGTCACGTGCTGCGTCGTGGCGCCCTGGTGACCGCGATCGCCGTCGGGCTCACCCTGCTCGTCGGCTCGCTGCTCGGCGGCGCCGTCCGCGACGCCGACCGGGTGGTCGTCCCCGGCCCGGGCGAGCCCCCGCGCAACGAGCTGCCCGGCTCGCCGCTGCCGGAGAAGTCCGGTACGCACAAGGCCTCCCGGAAGCCGGCCGCGTCCAGCTCGCCCACCCAGGGAGCCACCTCGGCGGCCCCGACGGCGGGCACGGACAGCGAGCCCTCCGAGGCGCAGGACTCCGGCACCACCGGCAGCGGCGAAGCCGGCGCGCCCAGCCAGACGCAGGGCACCGCGGGCGAGGCCCCGCCCGAGCAGTCCTCCCCGGTGGAGCAGGCCCCGGCCACCAGCTCGGGACCCTCCTCCGGCGGCTCGGCCACTTCAGGTGGTTCGACGAGCGGCGGCGGCGGTTCGGACGGCGGCTCGTCCTCCTCCGGCCAGCCGGGCCTGGTGGGCGGCTTGCTCGGGTAGCGCGGAACTGGAGAAAGGCCAGGGTGCCGTGTGCTGACAAGCACACGGCACCCTGGCCTTTCCGCATTTTTGAGGGGCGGGGCGTGTTCGACGTGCGGCTCCGCCGCGCGACCAGCCCCCACCGGGCCGGTAGCCGACGACGAACCGCTTGAACCGCGCCCCCAGCGGAGCGACTCAGCGGCTGAGCGCCGCCAGTTCCTTCGCCGCCTCCGTGAGGTCCTTCGCGGTGTCGATGGCCCGCCAGTACGCCCCCTGCGGGAGCGGGAACCCGGCCAGTCGCCGCTCGCGGGCGAGGTGCGGGAACGTCGTCCGCTCGTGGTCCCCGCGCTCGGGGAGCAGCCCGGCGAACGCGGGGGAGAAGACGTAGACGCCCGCGTTGATCTCGTACGTGGTGGGCGGCGCCTCGATGAAGTCCGTGATGTGGCCGAACCCGTCGGTCTGCACCGCACCCCACGGAATGCGCGGACGCGCCAGCGCGAGGGTCGCTATGGCGTCGCGCTCGGTGTGGAAGTCGGCCATCTCGCGCAGCGAGAAGCGGGTCCAGATGTCGCCGTTGGTGGCGTACCAGGGCCGGTCGGGGTGGGGCAGGTGGGCGGCCGCGTACTTCAGACCGCCGCCGCGGCCCAGGGGCTCGGTCTCCACGACGGTGGTGACCTTGACGGGCAGGTCGGCCGAGTTCAGCCAGTCCTGGAGGACCTCGGCGAGGTGGCCGCAGGAGATGACGACGTCGGTGACGCCCTCCTCGGCGAGCCAGCCGAGCTGATGGCCGATGATCGGCGTCCCCGTGCCGGGGATCTCGACCATCGGCTTGGGCCGGTCGTCGGTGTACGGACGCAGCCGGGACCCCTGGCCACCGGCCAGGATGACGGCTTGCGTGGGGCGGGACGCGGCGTGCGGATCGGTCATGCCCGCACTGTACGTGCCGCTTGTTTCGGGGCGTGCGGCTCCCCCGGTGGGAGGGGAACCGCACGCCCCGGTCCGGTACGGGCCGACCTGAGGGCCCGGTGGCTCAGCCCCGGGCCGCCAGGACGCCCGAGGCGAAGGCCGTGTCGCACACCGGGCGGGAGTACGACTGGGCGCGCGAGGCGCCGTACACGCGGACGGCGGCCCGGCCCAGGGCGCGGGCGATGGAGGAGCAGTGCTTCGCCAGCGACGGCTTGCCGTTCACGGCGGCCTGGAGGTGGGTCAGGGCGACGCCCGGATCCTTCTCCTGGAGCTCGGTCAGCAACTGGTCGCGCAGCACGTCCTGCGGGGCCTTGGCGGCCTGGTGCGAGGACTGCTGCGCGGCGGAGACGTCGGAGGCGGTGAGCACCGAATCCGAGGGGTTCCCCGACCAGTTGACCCGGGTGACCGCGAGGGTCCCGGAGAGCACCATGACGACGGGCAGGACGAGGGCGAGCGAGCGGCCGATCCGGCGGGCTGGGCCGCCCTGGCCGCGGCGCGTGCGCTGGGTGGTGGAGTGGTTCGCGGAGTGCTTCACGCGTGAGAGGGTAGCGTGCAGTAATGATTTGGCGACATTCAGTCACCCGGACGGGGGATGAAGCCGTGCTCCCTTTTGGGTAAGGGGTTGACGGACCTCGGGTGAAATGTCCGCTGTGCCGGGGATTTTCGCGGGCATGGAAAAGGGCCCCGCAGCAGGCTGCGGGGCCGTTTTCGTCAACCCGGGTGAATCGCCCGGGTTCAAACCGGGTCAGTCGGAGAGACGCGCGCCCGTCGACGTGGAGAAGACGTGGGTCTCGCCCGCGCGCGGGACGACGTGGAGGGTGCTGCCCTTCTCCGGGACGTCACGGCCGCCGACGCGGACCACGAGGTCCTTCGACTCGCTGCCGACCTTGGCGGTGCCGTAGACGAAGGCGTCGGAGCCGAGCTCCTCGACCACGTTGACGACGACCGCGAGACCGTGGTCGGCGTCGGCGCCGGCCACGTCGAAGTGCTCGGGGCGGACACCGACGGTGACCGTCTTGTCGGTGGCGGCGGCGAGCGCGTCGCGCTGGACCGGGACCACCGAGTTGCCGAACTTCACGCCGCCGTCGGCGATCGGCACCTCGACGAGGTTCATCGCCGGGGAGCCGATGAAGCCGGCCACGAAGAGGTTCGCGGGCCGGTCGTACATGTTGCGCGGGGTGTCGACCTGCTGGAGCAGACCGTCCTTGAGGACCGCCACGCGGTCGCCCATGGTCAGGGCCTCGACCTGGTCGTGGGTGACGTAGACGGTGGTGATGCCGAGGCGGCGCTGGAGCGAGGCGATCTGCGTACGCGTCGAGACGCGGAGCTTGGCGTCCAGGTTGGACAGCGGCTCGTCCATGAGGAAGACCTGCGGCTCACGCACGATGGCGCGGCCCATCGCGACACGCTGGCGCTGACCACCCGAGAGGGCCTTCGGCTTGCGGTCCAGGTACTCGGTGAGGTCGAGGATCTTCGCGGCCTCTTCGACCTTCTGCCGGATCTCCGTCTTGTTGACGCCGGCGATCTTGAGCGCGAAGCCCATGTTGTCGGCGACCGACATGTGCGGGTAGAGGGCGTAGTTCTGGAACACCATGGCGATGTCCCGGTCCTTGGGCGGCAGGTGCGTGACGTCGCGGTCGCCGATGCGGATCGCACCGCCGTTGACGTCCTCGAGCCCCGCGAGCATGCGGAGCGAGGTGGACTTGCCGCAGCCGGACGGGCCGACCAGGACGAGGAACTCGCCGTCCGCGATGTCGATCTCCAGCGCGTCGACGGCGGGCTTCGTGGAGCCCGGGTAAATCCGGGTCGCCTTGTCGAACGTAACAGTGGCCATGGCTCTGAGGCCCCCTTCTACCGGCAGGAACGTGCCGGACGATCCGTTGTAGGAAGGTGGTTGGTGTAGTCCACATGAGCGAACTGGGTCAGGACGGTACCTGGCGTTTCCCGGTCTGTCAGTACCCGGAGGCATGTGAACTTCGCGGAAACTTTCGAGTGAGGCACAGCCGTTCGCTGGTCGGAGCCGCGCGGACCGCGGAAGTCCGTGGCTCGGCGAAAGGCGGTCTGTGTACAGTGGACCCGCCCTCGCGCGTGCGTCATGGCGCGCGGTGCCTCCTTAGCTCAGCTGGCCAGAGCAGCTCACTTGTAATGAGCAGGTCGTCGGTTCGAATCCGACAGGGGGCTCTCTGAAAAGCCCAGGTCAGCTCTTGTGCGACCTGGGCTTTCCCATGCCCCCGGCCGGTGATTCGCCGATACTGGGCCGGGTGAGACGGCTCTGCGGGCTTTCCGGTGTCCGGCGGGCGGTGTGGGCGTACGTCCGCGGCGCGCCCGGCACCTATGTGTGGCTGGCGGTCCTGTTCGTCACGACGGTGGCTCTGCACCACATGTCACCGGAGTCCGAGCAGGAGTTCCTGCGGCAGCGGTCCACCAACATCCATGAGCTGTCCCGGCACCCGGTGCGGGTGCTGGTGGCGAGCGCGATGTGGATCGACGGCGGGTACTGGCTTCCGTACGCGGTGCTGTATTCCGTCTTCCACGCCCAGGCCGAGCGGTGGCTGGGCACCGCGCGGTGGCTGGCGGTGTGCGTGGCCGCGCATGTGCTGGCGACGCTGATCAGCGAGGGGGCGCTGGCGAAGGCGATCCGGGACGGGCTCGCCCCGCAGTCGGCGGTCAACACCCTCGACGTCGGGGTGAGTTATGCGCTGTCGGGCGTGGTGGCGGTGCTCGTGTACCGGATCCGCCCGCCCTGGCGGTACGGGTATCTCGCGGCCGTGCTCGTCTTCTACGGCTTCCCGCTGACCGTCGGACCGACCTTCACGGACTTCGGCCACTTCGTCTCCTTCCTCGTCGGGCTGGCGTGTTATCCGCTGGTCAGAGGGCGCGAAAGACAACGGAATCCGAAGGAGACAGTGCCCGTGCCGCCGGGTTAACGTCCGGCCATGAGCAGCTCGGCAAGCGGTGTCTTGGACGGCGTCGTCAATGGCGGCATCTCCTTCTGGTACGCGGACGACGGCCTTCCGGCGGTGCGGGAGCCGCTCGCCGGTGACGCCTCCGTCGATGTCGTGATCGTCGGCGGCGGGTACACGGGGCTGTGGACGGCGTACTACCTGAAGAAGGCGGCGCCCTCTCTGCGGATCACCGTCCTGGAGCAGAGGTTCTGCGGCTACGGCGCCTCGGGGCGCAACGGCGGCTGGCTGTACAACGGCATCGCGGGCCGGGACAGATACGCGAAGCTGCACGGCCACGAGGCCGCCGTACGGCTCCAGCGGGCGATGAACGACACCGTCGACGAGGTCGTCCGGGCGGTGGCGGAGGAGGGCTTCGACGCCGGTGTCCACCGGGGCGGGGTGCTGGAGGTGGCCCGGACCCCCGCGCAACTGGCGCGGCTGAAGGACTTCCACGCGCACGAGCTGTCGTACGGGGAGCGGGACCGTGAGCTGTACGGCGCCCGGGAGACGGCCGAGCGGGTGCGGGTCGCGGGCGCCGTGGGGTCGAGCTGGACCCCGCACGGGGCGCGGGTGCACCCGGTGAAGCTGGTCAAGGGGCTCGCGGCGGCCGTGGAGGCGCTGGGGGTGGAGGTCCGTGAGTCGACCCCGGTGACGGAGATCCACCCGGGGCGGGCGGTGACGCCGTACGGGACCGTGCGGGCGCCGTACGTGCTGCGCTGCACCGAGGGGTTCACGGCCGCGTTGAAGGGCGAGCGGCGGACCTGGCTGCCCATGAACTCCTCGATGATCGCCACCGAGCCGCTCACCGACGAGCAGTGGGCGGCGGTCGGCTGGTCGGGGCGGGAGGCGCTCGGCGACATGGCGCACGCCTACATGTACGCCCAGCGCACGGCGGACGGCCGGATCGCGCTCGGCGGGCGCGGAGTGCCCTACCGCTTCGGCTCGCGGACGGACAACGACGGACGCACACAGCTCGAGACCGCCGGGGCGCTGCGCGAGATCCTGGTCGGGTTCTTCCCGGCGCTGGCCGGGGTGCGGGTCGAACACGCCTGGTCCGGGGTGCTGGGCGTGCCGCGCGACTGGTGCGCGACGGTGACGCTGGACCGGGCCACGGGCATCGGCTGGGCGGGCGGTTACGTCGGCTCCGGCGTCGCCACCGCGAACCTGGCCGCGCGGACCCTGCGGGACCTGGTGCGGCTCGACTCCGGCCAGGAGGGCCGCACCGACCTCACCGACCTGCCCTGGGTCGGCCACAAGGTGCGCAGGTGGGAGCCGGAGCCGCTGCGCTGGCTGGGGGTGCGGGGCATGTACGCGACCTACCGGGCGGCGGACCGGCGGGAGACGGAGCGCCACGCGGCGGGGTCCTCACGGCTGGCGCGGCTCGCGGACCGGGTGGCGGGACGCCACTGACGCACCGCCGGAACCACCGCCGGAACCGGCCTGCCCCACAGGGGCGGTCAGCCCACCGACTCCGGTACGGCTGTCTCCGTCGGCGCGTGCCTCGGGGGCCCGGTGGTGACCATCAGGCCCGCCACCAGGCCGGCCAGCAGCATGATCCCGGCGGCCCACCAGATGGCCACCGTGTAGCCGTGCACGGTGCCCTCCGCCGCGACCTGGGCCCGGCGCGCGGGGCCGGTCAGATGGGCCGAGATGTAGGCGGTGCTGCTGGTGGTGGCGATCGTGTTGAGCAGCGCGGTGCCGATGGAGCCGCCCACCTGCTGTGAGGTGTTGACGGTGGCGGAGGTGACGCCGGCGTCGTGCGGGGCGACCCCGGCGGTGGCCGTGGAGAAGACCGGCATGAAGGTCAGGCCCATGCCGAGGCCCATCAGGAGCAGGGCGGGCAGGATCTCGCCGGCGTAGGAGGAGTCCACCGTCATCCGGGTCAGGATCACCATGCCGCCCGAGGCGAGGAGCATGCCGGGGACCATCAGCATGCGCGGCGGCACGCGGTTCATCAGCCGGGCGGAGATCTGGGTGGAGCCGGTGATGATCGCCAGGGTGAGCGGGAGGAAGGCGAGGCCTGTCCGCAGGGGGGAGTAGCCGAGGATGACCTGGAGGTAGTAGGTCATGAACAGGAACAGGCCGAACATCCCGATGACGGCGAGGCCCATGGTCAGGAAGCAGCCCGCGCGGTTGCGGTCCTTGATGATGTGCAGGGGCAGCAGCGGCACCCGCGCCTTCGTCTGCCACCACACGAACACCGTGAGCAGGGCGATCCCGCCCGCGAAGAGCCCCAGCACCAGGGGGTCGGTCCAGCCGCGCGGCTCGGCCTCGCTGAATCCGTAGACGATCGCGACCAGGCCGCCGCAGCCCAGCACGGCGCCGGGCACGTCGAGGCGGGCGCCCGCGTGGCCGGGGCGGTCGTGGAGCAGCGCGAGGGCGCCGAGCACGGCGACGACGGCGATGGGCACGTTGACGTACAGGCACCAACGCCAGCTGAGGTACTCGGTGAGCAGGCCGCCGACGATGAAGCCGATCGCGGCGCCGCTGCCGGCGAGGGCGCCGTAGATGCCGAAGGCCTTGCCGCGTTCCCTGGGGTCGGTGAACGTCGTCGTCAGGAGGCTGAGCGCGGAAGGGGCGAGCAGGGCGGCGAAGACGCCCTGGAGGGCGCGGGCGCCGAACAGCATGCCCGAGCCGGTGGCCGCCCCGCCGAGCGCGGAGGCGACGGCGAAGCCGATCAGCCCGATGACGAACGTGCGTTTGCGGCCCACCAGGTCGGCGATGCGGCCGCCGAGCAGCAGCAGGCCACCGAAGGCCAGGGTGTAGGCGGTGATCACCCACTGGCGGTCGCCGTCGGAGATACCCAAATCCTGCTGTGCGGAGGGAAGCGCGATGTTCACGATCGTGGCGTCCAGGACGACCATGAGCTGGGCGAGGGCGATGATCACCAGGCCCCACCAGCGGCGGGGATCCGGTTCGGTGTCGGCGGAGGATTCACCTGTTCGGGTGACACTCATTCCGACAGAACACCATGAATCGGTGTGTATCGCATCCCTGAACCGGTTGCTGAACCGGTTGCTGAAGTGGTTGCTGAAGTGGTTGCTGAACCGGTTGCTGAAGTGGTTGCTGAACCGGTTGCCGGGCCGTCTGTGGGGCGGCCCGCGGCTGCCCCACGGCGGGTCACGGCACCAGGACGACTTTTCCGACCGTTCCGCGGGCCTCCAGCGCCCGGTGCGCGGCTGCGGCCTCGGCGAGCGGGAACGTCTGCACCGCCGGGGTCAGCCGGCCGGCGGCCGCCTCGGCGAGGGCGCGGAGCTCCAGGGCTCGCAGGCCGCCCGCCTTCTCGATCATCACGGGCCCCAGGACCGACCGGGAGACCCCCTCGACGAAGTGGCCCTTCCCGTCGCGGATGCCTTCGGCGGACCAGCCGAAGACGAGGTGCCTGCCCGCGGGGCCGAGGAGGGCGACGGTCGCACGGGCGACGTCACCGCCCACCCCGTCGAAGACCACGTCGGCGGTCCGGCCGCCCAGGTGGGCGCGGACCTTGGCGGGCCAGGTGGTGTCCGTGTAGTCCACGGCGAGATCGGCGCCGTTCGCCGCGACCCGGGCCACCTTCTCCGGCCCGCCGGCCAGCCCGACGACGGTCGCGCCCGCGTTCTTGGCGTACTGCACGAGGAGCGTGCCGATGCCGCCCGCGGCCGCGGGGATCACGGCGACGGACGCGGGCCCGAGCTCGGCGAACTGGAGGATCCCCAGGGCTGTACGGCCCGTGCCGATCATGGCGACGGCCTGGGCGGGATCCAGGTTCGGCGGGATCTCGTGCACGCGGTCGACGTCGGTGACGGCGCGTTCGGCGTACCCGCCGGGCGCGAAGCCGAGATGGGCGACGACGCGCCTGCCGAGCCAGCTCTCGGGGGTGCCCTCGCCGAGTGCCTCGACGACGCCGGCGATCTCCCGGCCGGGCACGGTGGGGAGGGCCGTCGGCGCGGGGGCGGGGCCCTGGAGGCCCTCACGCAGGGCGGTGTCCAGGAGGTGGACGCCCGCGGCCTCGACGGCGACCCGGACCTGACCGGGGCCGGGCACCGGGTCGGCGAGTTCCTCGTAGCGGAGGTTCTCGGCGGGACCGAAGGCGTGGAGGCGGACGGCGTGCATGGGGATCCCCCGTGGGTGGTGGGTGGTGAGTGGCGGGTCGGGGACGGGCTGTTGCCCGACCGCTCCCACCCTTCAACCTGAACCTTGCTTGAGGTCAAGGGCTTTCCGGCTGCCGGAGGACCGGCGGCGGGATTGTCAGTGGTGGGGTGCAGCATGGGGGCATGGCGAGGACAGGGACCGGAAGAACCGGCAGGACCGGCGGTGGTACCGGCAGTACCGGCGGCAGGGCCGGTGCGGTGGTGAAGGGCGCGCGGCGTCCTGAGGTGCGGCTGCCGCCGCTGGAGCCGTACGGGGGCGGGGAGCTGGAGCCCGACGGTGACTACGACGGCGTGGAGTTGCGCGAACTGGACCTCGCCGGGCAGGACGGCGGGGGCGCCCGCTTCATGGACTGTGCCCTGACGGGCTGCGCTCTGGACGGGACGCGGCTGCGCCACACCCGCTTCCTCGACTCGGTTCTCACCGGCATCCGGGGCGTCGGCACCGACCTGGCGGAGGCGACCCTGCGCGATGTCGAGCTGCTCGACGCCCGCCTGGGCGGTACCCAGATGTACGGCGCCGTCCTGGAACGGGTCGTGATCCGCGGCGGCAAGATCGACTACCTGAATCTGCGCCAGGCGCGGCTGCGGGACGTGGTCTTCGAGTCGTGCGTCCTGGTGGAGCCGGACTTCGGCGGCGCCCGTCTGGAACGGGTCGAGTTCGTCGACTGCGCCCTGAAGTCCGCCGACTTCACCGCGGCGACCCTGGCGGACGTGGACCTGCGCGGAGCGGTCGAGCTGGGCCTCGCGGGCGGCGTGGACCGGCTGTCGGGCGCGGTGATCAGCGCGGCCCAACTGCTGGATCTGGCACCCGTGTTGGCGGCGGAACTGGGGATCAGGGTGGAGGGCTGAGGCGGGGTCGAGGGGGGCGAGGGGGGCCGAGGGGGATGGCCGGGGCCCGGAGGTCAGGGGGTCGGGGCCGGGCGGGGCAGGGCCGGGGCCACGGCATGGGGGGGCTACGTCAGCCGGGGGAAGCGGGCCTGCAACGTCCAGATCGCCGGGTTCTCGGCCAGGTCCTCGTGCAGGTCGGTCAGGTCGGCGAGGAGGTCGTGCAGGAAGTCGCGGGCCTCGCGGCGGAGTTCGGCGTGGGAGAAGGTGAGCGGGGGCTCCTCCACCGGCATCCAGTCGGCCTCGATGTCCACCCAACCGAAGCGGCGCTCGAACACCATGCGGTCGGTGGACTCGGTGAAGTCCAGTTCCGCGTACTGCGGGCGGGAGGCGCGCGAGCCCGCCGGGTCCTGGTCGATCAGCTCCACGATGTCGCACAGCGCCCACGCGAAGTCCAGTACCGGCACCCATCCCCAGGCTGTGGACAGCTCGCGGTCCGCCTTGGTGTCGGCGAGGTAGACGTCGCCGCAGAACAGGTCGTGGCGGAGGCTGTGGACGTCCGCGCGCCGGTAGTCCTTCTGCGGCGGGTCCGGGAAGCGGTTGGAGAGGGCGTAGCCGATGTCGAGCACGTAGGCGATGGTGTCACGCCCCCGCGCCGGGGCCCGGTCGTCCCCATAAGATCACTGACATGTCCCGATCCGTACGCCTTGTGCCGGCGGTGGCCGCCGCGACGCTCGTGCTCGCCCTGACCGCGTGCGACGACGAGGGGGTGCCGGACACCTCGGGCGCCCAGGCCCGGGACGCCTCGGGCGCCCCGGGCGTCGGTGATCCGTACTTCCCGAAGGCGGGCAACGGCGGCTACGACGTCTCCCACTACGGCCTCACCCTCGCCTACACCCCCGACGGCAACCGGCTCACCGGCACCGCCGTCGTCACCGCCCGCGCGACCGAGGACCTCGCCGCCTTCGACCTGGATCTCGCGGGCATGAAGGTCGAGGAGGTGACCGTCGGGGGCGACCCGGCCGAGTTCCGCCGGGACGGCCAGGAGCTGATCGTCCGGCCGCCGGGCGCCCTGTCCGACGGGGAGACCTTCGAGGTCCGGGTCCGCTACTCCGGCAGCCCGCGGACGATCACCGACCCGGACGGCTCGAAGGAGGGCTGGCTGCGCACCGCGGACGGAGCGCTCGCCCTCGGTGAGCCGACCGGCTCCATGGCCTGGTTCCCCGGCAACCACCACCCCTCCGACAAGGCGTCGTACGACATCGCCGTCACCGTCCCGAAGGGCCTGACGGCCGTCTCCAACGGCGAGTTGCGCAGTGCGAAGACGGCGGACGACGGCCGCACGACCTTCGCCTGGCACACCGCCGAACCGATGGCGAGCTATGTGGCGACCGTCGCGATCGGCCGCTACACCGTCACCCGCTCCACCGTCCCTCGCTCCACCGGCACCGCCACCGGCTCCGGCTCCGCGGCGAAGGGCGGGCTGCCGGTGTACGTCGCCGTGGACCCGTCCCAGGTGACCGCGAGCCGCAAGGTGCTCGCCCGGCTCCCCGAGGTCATGGAGTGGGCGGAGTACAACTTCGGCCCCTACCCGTTCTCCTCCACCGGCGCGATCGTCGACCGCCCCGAGGACGTCGAATACGCCCTGGAGACCCAGAACCGTCCCGTCTACCCCGGCGCCCCCGACACCGCGACCCTCGTCCACGAGACCGCCCACCAGTGGTTCGGCGACTCCGTCACGCCGAAGAGCTGGCAGGACATGTGGCTCAACGAGAGCCTGGCGACCTATGCCGAGTGGCTGTGGACGGAGGACGAGGGCGGCGCCACGGCGGAGGAGACGTTCACGGAGCTGTACGACCACGGCGAGGACGAGTACGAGGACCTGTGGGCGTTCCCGCCCGCGAACCCGACGAGCGCGGCACACATCTCCGACACCCCCGTCTACCAGCGCGGCGCGATGGTGATCCACCGCATCCGTCAGACCGTCGGCGACGACACCTTCTACGACATCGTCCAGGGCTGGGCCGCCGCCCACCGCCACGGCAGCGCTGCCACCGACGACTTCACGGCGTACGTGGAGAAGCAGGCGCCGGACGAGGACTTCGACGAGATCTGGGCGGACTGGCTGTACGGCGAGGGCAAGCCCGCACGCCCGTAAGCCCCGTCAAGCCGGTCCGGGGCGACGGTGGCCGCTCTCCGCCTCCCACGCGTCGAGCAGCCGGGCGAGGCCGGACGGCCACACCGGCTCCGCCTCCTGCGCGAGCTCCTCGCGCGTCCACCAGCGCCAGCCGAGGATGCCGTCGGCGGCGTGGGAGGCCGCGAGGTCGGGCCCGCCGGGTTCGCGGTGCGGGCCGGGGGCGACGTAGATGTGCTCGTGCTGGCTGACGAGGATTCCGGTGGGGGTCCCCCCGCTCGAGCGAAGCCGAGAGTGGGGGAGGGTGAAGTCGTGTTCCCAGGTGCACAGCAGCGGCCCCGGCTCCAGGTCCGCCCACCCGGTCTCCTCGCGCAGCTCCCGCATCGCCCCCTCGCGCGGCGACTCGCCCTCCTCCAGCCCACCGCCGGGCAGCGCCCAGTGCAGGCCATGTCACCTTCGCGGGCCCGGCGGTGTCTTCATGCCGAACACGTCGAACACGCCCACCAGGCCCACCACGGCCTGACGTCTCCGAGGACGTCGAGCTCGCGGAGAGCGTCTCGATCGCGATGCTGACCGTGCTGGAGACGCTCGGGCCGACGGAGCGGGCGGCGTTCGTGCTCCGCGAGGTCTTCGACCTGGCGTACGGCGAGATCGCCGAGGTGACGGGCAAGTCCGCGGCCGCGGTGCGGCAGATCGCGCGGCGGGCCCGCGAGCATGTGGCGGCCCGGCAGCCGCGGATGCAGGTGAGCCGGACGGAGCAGAGGGCCGTGGTGGAGCGGTTCCTGGTCTCTTTGCGCACCGGGCAGCTGCACGAGTTGATGGAGGTCATGGCGCCGGACGTGGTGCTGATCGCCGATGGCGGCGGGCTCGCGGCCGCGGCCCCGGTACCGGTCCACGGGGTCGCACTGGTGGCGAGGGTGCTCGCGCGTGCCGACCGGCCGGCCGCGGCCGCGTTCGAGACGACGACCGTGTGGCTGAACGGGGCGCCCGCGGGCCGGTTCGAGATCGACGGCGAGTCGACCGCGGTGAGCGTCGTGGTGGAGAACGGGCTGGTCACCCGGGTCTATCTGATGAGGAACCCGCGGAAACCGACCCGGTTGGACGAACCGGCCGAACTCGCCCGGTAGACCGAACTCGCCAGGGAAGCCGCGGAGCCCCCGGCCGGGTGGCCGAGGGCTCCGATGAGGCGTGCGCGTGGGCGCAGGACTCAGACGCTGACGCCGAAGTCCTGGGCGATGCCCACGAGGCCCGACGCGTAGCCCTGGCCGACCGCGCGGAACTTCCACTCCGCGCCGTTGCGGTAGAGCTCGCCGAAGACCATGGCCGTCTCGGTGGCCGCGTCCTCCGAGAGGTCGTAGCGGGCGATCTCGGCGCCGCCGGCCTGGTTGACGATGCGGATGTAGGCGTTGCGGACCTGGCCGAAGTTCTGCGAGCGGTTCTCCGCGTCGTAGATCGAGACCGGGAAGACGATCTTGTCGATGTCGGCCGGGAGACCGGCCAGGTTGACGTTGATCGCCTCGTCGTCGCCCGCGCCCTCGCCGGTGCGGTTGTCGCCGGTGTGGACGATGGTCTGGTCCGGCGTCTGCTTGTTGTTGAAGAAGACGAAGTGACCGTCGGAGTAGACCTTGCCCTGGGGGTTGACCGCGATCGCCGAGGCGTCGAGGTCGAAGTCCGTGCCGGTGGTGGTGCGGACGTCCCAGCCGAGGCCCACGGTGACGGCGGTCAGGCCCGGAGCCTCCTTGGTGAGCGAGACGTTGCCACCCTTGGACAGGCTTACAGCCATGGTTGGGAGTCCTTCCCTCGTTGCGTACGGCTTCGTACGGGGCTTCGTACGGGCACGAAGCTACAGCTATCCCTATGAACGCAGCGAAGGGTGCTCAAGGTTCCCCGCCACTCCGCGTTTCTTTACTTTCTTTGCCAAGATGACCCACGGCGGGTTCCGGGGACAGGGGATATTCGCGTGACGTGGAGGCGCCACGAGCGGGAACATGGTCGGCATGTCTGGTCCCTATGTCGTCCGCGGCTCCGTCTCGCTTCCCGAGGCCGAGCTCATGTGGCGTTTCTCGCGGTCTTCGGGGCCGGGCGGGCAACACGTCAACACCAGCGACTCGCAGGTGGAGCTCCGCTTCGACCTCGCGCGCACCGAGGCGCTGCCCGAGGTGTGGAAGGCGCGGGCGCTCGAGCGGCTGGCCGGTCGGCTCGTCGACGGCGTCGTCACCGTCCGCGCCTCCGAGCACCGCTCCCAGTGGCGCAACCGCGAGACCGCCGCCGTACGCCTCGCCGCCCTGCTCGCCGAGGCCACCGCCCCGCCGCCCAAGCCGCGCCGGCCGACCCGGATCCCGCGCGGGATCAACGAGCGTCGGCTGCGGGAGAAGAAGCAGCGCTCGCAGACGAAGCGGGGCCGGGACGGGCGGGACTGGGGCTGACCGAGCGGAACCGCTCCTGACTGGTACTGATCGAATTTCCCGGCACCTTGCGTGCGCGTGTCACATCTCGGGCGCGCCATCCGTCAGCTACATGACGGTCAATCGCGGGCAGGGATGTGACGAACGATGGCAACAGGCGACGACGACTTTCTCGCCGAGCGCTTCGAGGCGCACCGCAGCCGCCTGCGTGCCGTCGCGCACCGCATGCTCGGGGCCGCGGCCGAGGCCGACGACGCCGTGCAGGAGGCGTGGGTACGGCTCAGCCGCAGCGGTGGCGGGAGCGCGGGCAGGGAGATCGACAACCTGGCGGGCTGGCTGACGACCGTCGTCGGCCGGGTCTGCCTGGACATGCTGCGCTCGCGCCGCTCCCGTGCTGAGGAGCCGCTGGAGAGCTGGACGCCCGCCTCGTCCGAGGTGGCCGATCCGGCGCAGGATGCGCTGCTCGCCGACTCCGTGGGCGTCGCGCTCCTCGTCGTCCTGGACACCCTCACCCCCGGTGAGCGGCTGGCGTTCGTGCTGCACGACCTGTTCGGCGTGCCCTACGAGGAGGTCGCGAGCATCGTCGACCGGACCCCGGAAGCCGCCCGGCAGCTCGCCAGCCGGGCCCGGCGCCGGGTGCGGGGCGCCCAGGAGCCGGACGTCGATCTCGCCCGGCAGCGCAAGGTCGTCGACGCCTTCCTGGCCGCTGCCCGGGACGGGGACTTCGACGGGCTGCTCGCCGTGCTGGACCCGGACGTCGTGGCCCGCTCCGAGGCCGGCGTGGTCACGGGCGCGGCGGCGGTCGCGTCGGGCGCGTCCAGCTTCGCCTTCGTCGGGGCCGTGGCCCGGCCCGCGCTCATCGACGGCGCGACCGGACTGGCGGTGCTGTTCGACGACCGGGTGGAGCGGACACTCAGCTTCACGTTCGTGCGCGGTGGCCGGATCGCCGTGATCGACGTCGTGACCGACCTCGACCGCGTCTCCGAACTGGACGTGACGCTGCTCTAGTTGCCAGAGCTGGGCCCCGGGGCCGGGGCGGCGGCTAGTCCAGTGCGAGGACGCCGACCGTCTCTCCCTCGCTGGTCTCGCCGTTCTTCCGGAAGCCCAGCCCGAGATAGAAGTCCGCGGGACCGTTCTCGCCCTCGTGCCAGGTCACGTACATCTCCTTGGTGCCCCGGCGGCGCAGTTCCGCGGCGACGGACTCCACGGCGAACCGGCCGTAGCCGCGGCCCTGTTCACCGGCGGCGATGTTCAGCCGCCACAGTCCGGAGCGGATCGGGCCGCCGTCGCGGCGCCCGTTCCAGTCGATGTCGAGAAAGGCCATCAGAAAACCGACGGGCCGGTCGCCGTCCATGATCAGGCGCGGCCAGGCGACCCCCGCGGGATGGACATAGGCCTCCGCGAGCGACTGCATCACCGGAGAGACCGCGAACTCCTGGTCGGGACGGACCCGAATGCCGGTCGCGGCTTCGAAATTCGAAGGAGTCATTTTCTCGAGACGGGGCCCTGAAGTCGTCATGCGGGCACCCTGGGTGGGCCGTTCGTCCGGCGGCCACGGCATTTCCGCCGTCACCCCAACTGCCGGTAACGGCCCCGGAAATACATCAGCGGGCCGCCGTCCGCGCTCGGCACCGACGCGGTGAGCACGCGGCCGATCACCAGCGTGTGGTCGCCGGCCGTGACCGTTTGCTCGGTGCGGCATTCCAGGGTGGCCAGGGCGCCGCCGACGAGGGGCGCGCCGGCGACCTCGCCGCGGGCGTACGGGATGTCCTCGAAGAGCAGCCGGTCGCTGATGCGGCCCTTCATGGCGAAGCGGCCGGCGATGTGCCGCTGGCTCTCGGAGAGCACCGACACCGCCCACAGGGGCTGTTCGTCGAGCAGGTCGTCCATGCGGGAGCCCGTGCGCAGACTGACCAGAACCAGCGGCGGGTCCAGGGAGACCGACATGAACGCCGTCGCGGTCATGCCGACGTCCTCGCCGTCCGGCGCCCCGGGATCGTCCGGGTCGAGGGACGGTTCCCGGGCGGTCACCAGGACCACGCCGTCGGCGAGCCGGGACATGGCGGCGCGGAACTCGTCGTTGCTCACTCCCTCAGCATGCCTGGCGAGGGTCTCGGACACGGGTTTGAGCACAGCCGGCTCGAGTACGTCTGGGGGCATGTCGGAAACGCTAGTGTCCGTCCGGTGCGCGGCGCATCGGACCTCCGCCCGAGTAGGGTCGTAGGACCGTGGACCGATTCCCTCCGGCGCCCGATTCCGGTGCCCGTCCGAGCCTGTTCGTGTCTTTCCGTGTTTAGGAAACACACAGGAAAACGCGGAAACTCCACTCAAATGTTCATCTTCACCTGTGACTTGAGTCACAAGAAGCATTAATTGTTGACCCTGTGTACCGAGTGGGCAGCGCGCTGTGATTCAGTGGCGGAGGCGTCACAAGGAGACACACACCGACAACACAGACCAGAAACGACGTTACGCCGAAGACAACCCTTGATTCGCTGCGAAGTCTCGGGGGGAGGGCGAAACACATGGAGACCGAGTCGGAGCCTTACGTCCGCCTTGCGTCCCTGCGACAGCTGCACCAGGTCATGGCCGACATGAACACGGCCCGCAGTCTGGCCGACACCTTGCAGACCGTCGCCGACGGCGTGGTCACGGCACTCGGGTACGAGCTGGCGTGCGTCAACCTCGTGCGCCCCGACGGCGATCTCGTGGTCGCCGCCTTCGCCGGAAATCCGGCCGCCGAGGCCCTCATCACCGGCCGGGTCGGCTCGCGCGAATCCTGGGACCGGCGCCTCGCCATGGGGGAGACCTGGGGCGACCTGATCTTCATACCCCACACCGAGGGCTGGGTCCTCGACGACGACGACGTGCCCCAGTGGTACACCGACGGGCCCGCGCCCCGCTTCGAGGACGAGTGGCACCCCTCGGACCGTCTCTTCGCCCCCATGTACATGCCCGCCGCTCCCGGCAGCGGGGGCGCCTGCGGTGAGCTGATAGGCGTCCTGTCCGTGGACCGGCCGCGCAACGGCCGGCGGCCCGGCGCATGGGGGCGCGAAGCCCTCCAGATGTACGCCTTCCAGGCCGCCATCGCCATTAGCAACGCGCGTCTACGTGCGAATATGCAGCGGGCACTGGTCCGGCTCGAGCGCGAGCAGCAGGCCCTGCGCGCCAGTGAGGAAAGCTTCCGGCAGGCCTTCGAGTACGCCCCCTCCGGCATGGCGATAGCCGAGATGGGCGGCGACCAGCACGGGCGGATACTCCGGACCAACGACGCCCTGTGCCGCCTGCTGGGCCGCCCCGCCTCCGCGATGCGCCGCTACTCCTTCTCCGACCTCGTCCACCCCGAGGACATAGGCACCCTGCTCCGCACCTCCGCCGAGGGCGGGCGCGCCGAACTCCGCCTCGGCCGCCGGGACGGCACCTACGTCTGGGTCAGCCTCCGCAACTCCGTCGTCGCCGACGCCGCCGACGGGCCCCGCTTCCTCCTCACCCACGTCGAGGACATAGAGGACCGCAAACGCCGCGAGCTCCAGCTCGCCCACCGGGCCTCGCACGACTCCCTCACCGGACTGCCGAACTCCGCCGAACTGCGCTCGCGGCTCTCCGCCCGGCTCTGTCAGCGCCCGCAGTCCACCCACCCCGCCGCCGTCGACGCCATGGACACGGCCTACGGCCACGCCGCCTTCGACGCCAACGGTCACGGCTTCGACTACCGGCCCGGCGGCGCCGAGTCCTTCGACGGCTACGACCACCATGTGCACACCGCGGCCCCCGAGGAGGGCCACGACGACGGCACCAAGGGGCTCGCGGTCCTCTTCTGCGACCTCGACGGCTTCAAGTCGATCAACGACCGGTTCGGCCACAACGCCGGCGACGCGGTCCTCATCGAGGTCGCCCGCCGGCTCTCCCGCCAGGTCCGCGACGGCGACACGGTCGCCCGGCTCGGCGGCGACGAGTTCGTGATCCTCGCCGACGGCCTCGGCCGCGCCGACGCGGCCGACCTGGCCGTACGGCTGCGCAACGAGATCATCCAGCCGATCCGCGCCGAGGGCCGGGCCGTGCGGGTGGGCGCCAGCTTCGGCATCGGCTGGGCACATTGCGGGATGACCGCGGACGAAGTGCTGAAGTCCGCCGACGAACGCATGTACGTCGAGAAACGATCTCGTCCCAAACAGCACCGGCGTGCGGGATGATCACCAGGTCAGCGAGCTGATGCGATCAGAGTCACCTGTTTGGGCCATCCGGAGCGGGTAGGCTCGCCAGTCTGACCGCACCATCGCATCCGACCCGCACTTGCTGAGGAGTACCAAGGGATGACGTCCGGCAACAACGGCGCGAGTACGCCCGAGGACGACGACCCGTTCGGCTACCTCTACGCCGACGGCCAGGCCAACGGCGCGCAGCCGCCCTCCGGCGGTGGCTACGGCTACCCCAACTCGGTCAGCAGAGTGCGCGCGGTCGGCGAGCGCCGGTACGGACAGCAGCCGCAGCAGCAGACCGCGCAGTACGGGCAGCCGCCGACGGTTCCTCAGCAGCAGGGCGCGTACGGCCAGCCGAACGCGAACTACGCGGCGCCCGAGAACTTCGGCGCCGGTGGCGGGCCCTCCACCGGTCGGCAGCCCGTGCAGGGCGGCGGCCCGCGTGGCCGTGGCCCCAACACCAAGGGCCTGCTGATCGGCGCGGTCGCGGTGGTCGCAGCGGTCGTGATCGGCATCGCGGTCGCCATGGCGAACGGCGACGACGGCTCCGACGACAACAAGGCGAGCGACCAGCCCTCCACCTCGGCCTCCGCCTCCGCGAGCGCCTCGCCCAGCGAGTCGGCCGCCGACGACACGAACAAGGCCGAGATCCCGCCGGTGGACGCGAAGGCGCTGAACCTCGGCGGCAGCGCCGCGCTGGCCTCGGACGTCGAGGGCGCGCAGGCGGCCGGCGGGGTCTACGTCGGCAACCTCAACCAGGTCGGCAACTCCGTCACCTGGACGGTCAACGGCGTCCCGTCGGACGGCGCCTACACCCTCTTCGCGCACTACAGCGTGCCTGGTGAAGACCAGGCAATGACGCTCACGGTCAACGGCAAGACCTTCGGCAGCAAGTTCCCCCTGAAGAACTACGCGGAGGCGGCCGCCGGCGACTTCGTCAAGGGCTGGACGACGAGCTTCACGTACCCCACGCTCACCAAGGGCACCAACACGCTCACCCTCTCCTGCCAGGACGGCGACAAGTGCAACGTCCTGCTGGACCAGTTGTGGGTGAAGGCGGGCCAAGTCAAGAGGTGAGCACCCGGGTTCAGGCCGCGGTGGCCTCTGGGGTCACCGTGATCCGGCCGAGCAGCTCCTCGTAGGACGCCCGGTCGAACTCGCCCGCCGTCGGGGCCAGTACGGTCGCCGCGGACAGGGCGAGCGCGCGGGCCAGGCGGTCCGGCCAGGGCAGCCGTTCGACCAGACCGGAGAGCAGCCCGGCGGACGCGGAGTCGCCGGCGCCGGTCGGGTTGCCGTGCATCCGGGCGGGCGGGGCGGCACGCCAACGGCCTTCCGGGGTCGCCGCGATCAGGCCTCCGGGACCGAGCGAGGCCACCACGGACCGTGCCCCGCGCCGACGTGCGTCCTGAACGGCGCCGAGCGGCTCGTGGGAGCCGGTGAGTTCGGCCAGTTCCACGGCGTTCGGCTTGACGATGTCCGGGCGGGCGGCGACCCCCCGGCGCAACGGCTCCCCGCTCGTGTCCAGCAGTACGGGGACACCCGCGGCCCGTGCCGTCCGCACCAGGACCGCGTAAGCGCCCACCGGCACGCCCGGCGGCAGGCTGCCGCACAGGGCCACCGCGTCGGCGCCGGCGAGCAGTCCCTCGTACGCCTCCTGGAAGGCGGACCACTCGGCCGGTGCGATGACCGGGCCGGGTTCGTTGAGCTGGGTCGTGTCGCCGGTGCGGGCGTCGACGACGGCGACCGTGCGGCGGGTGGCCCCGGCGACCGGGACGAGCGCGTCCAGCACCCCGGCCGTACCGGTGAGCAGGTCCTGTACGACCCGGCCGGTGGCGCCGCCCGTGAATCCGGTCACCGTCACCTCGTGGCCGAGGGCGGCCAGCACCCGGGCGACGTTCAGCCCCTTGCCGCCGGGCCGTTCCCGCACGTCGGTCACCCGGTGCGAGGCGTGCGGCCGCAGCGCGGGCACGCGATAGGTGAGGTCGAGAGCGGTGTTCAGGGTGACGGTGAGGATCACCTGGGCCGACCTCCCCCTGAGGGCATGCGTACATGAACGGTTCCGGAACTTTCGGCTTCCGGAGGCCTGATCATGCCAAAGAGACGGCGACCGGCCCAGTGCGCGGGTCGGCCACCGTTCCTGCGCGGGGGGACGTTTCAGGCCAGTTGGGGATCCACCACCCAATTCCCCTTGCGCATCACGCCCTTGAGCTCGAAGTTCTCGTCCAGCAGGACCAGGTCGGCGTCCTTGCCCGGCTCCAGCGAGCCCACCGTGTCGTCGATGCCCAGCAGCCGGGCCGGGTTGGCGGACAGCGCGGCAACCACGTCCTCGACCGGCAGCCGGTCGATCGTCACCGCCCGCTGGAAGGCGCGGTCCTGGGTGAGGGTGGAGCCCGCGATCGAGCCGCCCTCCACCAGCCGGGCCACGCCCTCGCTGACCTCGACCTCCAGCGGGCCGAGCAGATAGCGGCCGTCGCCGATGCCGGCCGCGTCCATCGCGTCCGTGATGAACGCCACCCGGCCCGGGCCCGCGTGACGGAACGCCAGCTCCAGGGCGGCCGGGTGCAGGTGCGTGCCGTCGTTGATGAGCTCGACCGTCACCCGCTCGTCCTCCAGGAGCGCGGCGATCGGGCCGGGGGCGCGGTGGCCGAGCTGCGGCATCGCGTTGAAGAGGTGCGTGGCGACGGTGGCTCCGGCGTCGATGGCCTGGACCGTCTGCTCGTACGTCGCGTCCGTGTGCCCGACGGCGGCGATCACGCCGTGCTCGGCGAGCAGTCGTACGGAGTCCAGGCCGCCGGGGAGTTCCGTCGCGAGGGTGACCATGCTCGCCCGGCCGCGCGCCGCGTCGATCAGCTTGCGCACCTCCGCCGGGTCGGGGTCGCGCAGCAGCGCCTCGGAGTGCGCGCCCTTGCGGCACGGCGAGATGAAGGGGCCCTCGAAGTGGATGCCGGCCAGGTCGCCCTGCTCGGCCAGCTCGCTCAGCAGGCCGGCCTGACGGGCCAGGAAGTCCATGTCGTCGGTGACGGTCGAGGCGACGAGGGTGGTGGTGCCGTGCAACCGGTGGGTGTGGATGGCCTTCAGAACGTCCTCGGCCGGGCCGGAGAAGGAGGCTCCGCCGCCGCCGTGGTTGTGCAGGTCGACGAAGCCGGGGACCAGCCAGTGGCCCGTCACGTCGATGACGTCGCCATGCGGGGCTTCGGCCGCGATCTTCGTGCCGTCGATCGTGACGCGGCCGTCCGCAACCGTGCCCGTCGGCAGTACCACCCTGGCGCCGGTGAGTACCTGCGGGCGCGTTGTGGGTCGTTGCGCAGTTCCCCGCGCCCCTAGGGGGGTGGCCATCAGGGTGTTACCTCCATACCGTCGGTTGTGTTGAGGAGATCCCAGGCCAGTAGGCCCGCGCCCAGGCAGCCGGCGGTGTCGCCCAGGGCCGCCGGGACGATCTCCGGCAGTTTCTGGAAGGTCACCCGTCGGCGGACCGCGTCCCGTAGTGGTGTGAACAAGGTTTCCCCCGCCTCCGCGAGGCCGCCACCGATGACGAGCGTGCGGGGGTCCAGCAGGGTGAGCGCGGTGACCAGGCCGTCGGCGAGCGCGTCCACGGCCGTCTGCCAGATCCGGACGGCGTTCGGGTCGCCGGACGTGACGGCCTTCGCGCAGTCCGCGGCGTCCGCCTCCGGGTCCCCGCAGGCCGCCGCCCATGCCTCGCTGACCGCGGCCGCCGACGCGAAGCGCTCCAGACAGCCGTGCTGTCCGCACGGGCACGGGATTCCACCGGGTCGTACGACGATGTGGCCGATCTCGCCCGCGAAGCCGTGGGCACCCGCCTCCACCCGGCCGTCGACGCCGATCGCGCCCGCGATGCCGGTGCCGAGCGCCACGAACAGGAACCGGTCCGCGCCCCGGCCCGCACCGATCCGGCCCTCGGCGAGGCCGCCGGTGCGCACGTCGTGCCCGAGGGCGACGGGGGCGCCGAGTCGGTCGGCGAGCAGTGCGCGCAGGGGCACGTCCCGCCAGCCCAGGTTGGCCGCGTAGGCGGCGACGCCGTTCGCCTCGTCGACGATGCCGGGCACGGCGACGCCCGCCGCGGCCGCCGGTTCGCCGAACTGCCGGGCGCCGTGTTCGCGCAGCTCGGCGGCGAAGTCGAGGATGCCGGCGACGACCGCGTCGGGTCCGCGCTCACGGCCGGTGGGCCGGCGGGCCCGGTGCAGCAGTGCGCCGTCCGCGCCGACCAGCGCGGCCTTCATCCCGGTGCCGCCCACGTCCAGGGCGATGACATGTCTCACGGGGACAGTGTGGACCGAGGACCCGCAAGAGGTCTAGTCCACTCGCGGCTCTTGGGGGTACCGTGCCGCCCCGGAGGCCCGAAAGAGGTCTAGTCCACAGGGGTGGTGTAGACCTTAATCCGGATAACGGTCCATTGGTATGATCAATCAGTTGGGAGCGTCACGGTGCAGCGGCGGGCACGGAAGTCAGGAACGATCACGGGAGCGGTCGCGGGCGTGTCCGCCCTCGGTATGGCCGCGGTCCTCACCGGCTGCGGACTGTCCGGAGACTCCGACGACGTCACGCTGAGACTCGTCGCCGCCGACTACGGCGACAGCAGCGCCAACAGCTCGAAGAAGTACTGGGACAAGCTCGTCGAGGCGTACGAGAAGGACCACCCCGGCGTCACCGTCGACGTGACCGTCTACTCCTGGAACGAGGTGGACGCCAAGGTCAAGGCGATGGTCGACGCGGGCAAGGCCCCCGACATGGCCCAGATCGGCGCGTACGCCGACTACGCGGCCGCCGACCAGCTCTACAAGGTGAGCGACGTGCTCTCCATCCCCGTCGAGGCCGACTTCGTGTCCCAGCTCGCCAACGCGGGCGAGGTGCGCGGGGTGCAGTACGGCATGCCGTTCGCCTCCTCCACGCGGCTGCTGTTCTACAACAAGACCCTCTTCGCCAAGGCCGGCCTGACCCCGCCGACCACCTGGGCCGAGCTCGCCGAGGACGCGAAGGCGCTCAAGGACGAGGGCGTGAAGTACCCGTACGCACTGCCCCTCGGGTCCGAGGAGGCGCAGGCCGAGACCCTCCAGTGGCTGCTCAGCGGCGGGGGCGGCTACACCCAGACCGTCAGCGCCTACAGCATCGACTCCACCGAGAACATCGAGACCTTCGACTGGCTGAAGGACGACCTGGTCGGCAAGGGCCTCACCGGGCCGGTCGCGCCCGACAAGCTGAACCGGGCCGCCGCGTTCGCCGCGTTCGCCGCCGGCGACGTGGGCATGCTCAACGGGCACCCCTCGCTGATGAAGGCGGCCGCGAGCAAGGGCGTGAAGTTCGGCATGGTGCCGATGCCCGGCGTGGCCGGCCCGACCAAGGTCTCCATGGGCGTCGCCGACTGGATGACCGCCTTCAAGCAGAACGGACACGCCGAGCAGGTCGGCGACTTCCTGGACTACGTCTACAGCGAGAAGAACGTGCTGGACTTCTCCCGCGAGTACGACCTGCTGCCGGTCACCAACTCGGCCTCCCAGGTCATGGGCGCGGCCAAGGAGGACGCCGACCTCAAGCCGTTCCTCGACCAGCTCCCGCTCTCCGAGACCTACCCCGTCGGACGGACCTCCTGGGCGAAGGTCAGCGCGGAGATCAAGAAGCGGATCGGCCAGGCCGTGACCGCGAGCGGCGACCCGGCCGCCGTACTGGGCGAGCTCCAGACCACGGCCACGACGCTGGACGTCGGCTCCGGCGGCTGAGCCTCCGGGCCTGAGCCGCCGAGCCGCCGGGCCGCCGAGCCGCTGTCGGTGGCGGGCGCTACCGTGCGGACATGGAGCGGCGAGCGGAAGCGGACGAGCTGGGGGCGGGGGAGCGGGACATCCTCGCCCTGGAGCGGCGCGGGTTCTCCGGCCCCGGCGCGAAGGAACGGGCGATACGCGAGGAACTGGACCTGTCCCCGGTCCGCTACTACCAACTCCTCAACGCCCTCCTGGACGACCCCCGCGCCCTTGCCCACGACCCGGTCACGGTGAACCGACTGCGCAGGGTGCGGGAGGCGAGGCGGGGGGAGCGCTAGCCGCGGGCGTGCGTTGGTTATCGTCGGCGTATGGGCACCCACGAGACGCACTCCACGGATTCCGAGCCCCTTTCTCTCCCCGTTCCGGTCACCCCCGCGGGCCGCGCCGCGCTCGACGCGATCCTCGACCGGCCCTCCACCACGCTCGTCGCGCTCGACTTCGACGGCACCCTCGCCCCGATCGTCGAGAACCCGGAGGACGCCCGGGCGCACCCCGACGCCGTCCCCGCGCTCACGGCCCTCGCGCCGAAGGTCGCCGCCGTGGCCGTCATCACCGGGCGGCCCGCCGAGGTCGCCGTACGGCACGGCGGCTTCGCCGGGGCCGAAGGGCTGGAGCACCTCTCCGTCCTCGGCCACTACGGAGCCGAACGCTGGGACGCCCGCACCGGCGCCCTGAGCGCCCCCGCCCCGCACCCGGGAGTGGCCGCCGTCCGCGCCGAACTCCCGCGGGTCCTGGCCGCCGCCGGGGACCGGCCGGGTGTCTCGGTCGAGGAGAAGGGCGGCCGGGCCGTCGCCGTCCACACCCGCCGCGCCGACGACCCGCGGGCCGCCTTCGAAGCGCTGCGGGCCCCGCTCACCGACCTGGCCGGCCGGCACGGCCTGATCGTCGAACCCGGCCGGATGGTCCTGGAGCTGCGCCCGCCGGGCATGGACAAGGGCGTCGCCCTGCTGGAGCACGTCCGCGAGACCGGCGCGCGGTCCGTCCTCTACGCCGGCGACGACCTCGGCGACCTGCCCGCCTTCGCCGCCGTGGAGAAGCTCCGCGCGGACGGTGTACCCGGACTGCTGGTGTGCAGCGGCAGCAGCGAGGTCGGCGAACTGGCCGAGCGCGCGGACCTCGTCGTCGACGGGCCCGCCGGCGTCGTACGGCTGCTGCGGGAGCTGGTCGCTCAGCTCGGCTGAATCTCCCGCAGGGCGTTCAGCTGGTCCAGGAACCACTGGGCCGGGGGCAGCGCGGTCGCCGCCGCGGACAGCCGCTTCGTGCGCTCGGCCCGCTCCTCCGCCTTCATGGTCAGCCCCTCGTACAGGGCGCGGGCGGTCTCCAGGACGTCGTACGGGTTCACCGTGATCGCGTCCTCGCGCAGCTCCCAGTAGGCCCCCGCCTCCCGGGACAGGACCAGCGCGCAGCCCTCGTCGGAGACGACCGGGATCTCCTTGGCGACCAGGTTCATGCCGTCGCGGATCGGGTTCACCAGGGCGACGTCGGCCAGCCGGTAGGCGGCGAGGGAGCGGGCGAAGTCGTCCTTGAGGTTCAGCAGGACCGGGGTCCAGCCGGGCGTGCCGTACCGGGCGTTGATCTCCTCGGCCAGGCGCTGCACCTCGGCCATGTAGTCGCGGTAGACGGCGAGGTCCTGGCGGGAGGGGTAGGCGAAGGCCACGTGGACGACCCGCTCGCGCCACTCCGGGTGGTCGTCGAGCAGCTGCCGGTAGGCCAGGAGCCCGCGCACGATGTTCTTGGACAGCTCGGTGCGGTCGACCCGGACGATCGCCTTGCGGCCCTCGCCGATCTCCGCCCGGAGAGCCGCCATGCGCTCGTCGACGTCCGGCCGGTGCGAGCGCTCGCGCAGGAACTCGGCGTCCGCACCGAGACCGTGCACGCCGATCTGCGTCTTGCCCGGCCCGCCGGCGAACTCCGTACAGCACGCGGTGAACGCGTCCGCCCAGCGCCGGGTGAGGAAGCCCAGGCGGTCCGCGCCGAGCATCCCGTGCAGCAACCGCTCGCGCACGTCCCCCGGCAGCAGCGCGAAGTAGTCCACCGGCGCCCACGGCGTGTGCGAGAAGTGTCCGATGCGCAGGTCCGGGCGCAGCTCACGCAGCATCCCCGGCACCAGACACAGGTGGTAGTCCTGCACGAGGACGGCCGCGCCGTCCGCCGCCTCCTGGGCCAGCGCCTCCGCGAACGCCCGGTTGTAGGTCTCGTACGACGCCCACTGACGGCGGAACTCCGCGTCGAAGGTGGGCTCCAGCGGCGTCTGGTAGAGCAGGTGGTGGACGAACCACAGCACGGAGTTGGCGATGCCGTTGTAGGCGTCCTCGTGCACGTCGGCCGGGACGGCCAGCATGCGCACGCCCTCCTCGCCGACCCCGCGCCGGACCGCCTCCCGGTCGCCGTCGGAGAGCGCCGAGCACACCCAGAGGGCACCCGTGTCGGGCCCGATGGCCGACAGGCCGGAGACCAGCCCGCCGCCGCCGCGTTTCGCGTGCAGCGTGCCGTCCTCGCGCACCTCGTAGGAGACCGGGCCGCGGTTGGACGCGACCAGCACCTCGGCGGCCCGAGCGGGAGTGTCGTGCGTGGAAGCCATACGCCTCAACCTAGCCCGGTCGGGAAACGCTCAAACGTACGGTCGCGCTGTGTGGACGGGCCGTATCCGGCCGTGTCGCCGCTGTCGGCGACATGCCGTATACGGCCCGTCCGACGGTCACGCGACCTTGCGGGTCGCGTACTCCGCGATCTCCGCCATGGGCGGCCGTTCCTCGGTGTCCACGGAGTAGGTGCGCGGCTCGAAGCCGTCCGTGCTCCGTTCGAACTGGGTGAGGGACGGGCGGATCAGGTGCCCGCGGGCCAGCCGGAGCTGGGCGGTGCGGTAGATGGCCGCCGCCATCCGGCCCAGCGCCTGCCCGTCCTGATGACGGTGCTTGCGCACGCCGATGTCGACCTGGGCGAGGGCGTCCAGGCCCACCAGGTGCAGGGCGTCGACCAGCATGCCCAGCTCCACGCCGTAGCCGACGGGGAACGGCAGCTGCTCCAGCAGACTGCGTCGGGCCGCGTACTCGCCGCCGAGCGGTTGCACGAACCCGGCCAGCTGCGGCCAGTGCATGTTGAGCAGCGGACGGGCCATGAGCTCGGTGACCCTTCCGCCCTGGCCGGCCGCGCCGCCCAGCGGACGGTCGTACATGCCCTTGACCAGATCCACCCCGGGGTCGGTGAGCAGTGGGCCGACGATCCCCGAGACGAAGTCGGAGGAGAACTCCCTCAGATCGGCGTCGATGAAACAGACGATGTCCCCGGTGGTGACCAGCAGGGAGCGCCACAGGACCTCGCCCTTGCCGGGCACGGCCGGTATCCGCGGCAGGATGTCGTCCCGGTGGACGACCCGCGCGCCGGCCGCCGCGGCCACCTCGGACGTGCGGTCGGTCGATCCCGAGTCGACGACCACGATCTCGTCGACGAGCGGGACCTGGTGCATGAGGTCGTGACGGATGATCGCGACGATGTCACCGACCGTCTCCTCCTCGTTCAGCGCGGGCAGGACGACGGACACCGACTGGTTCGTGGCGCGCTTCGCGGCCAGGATCCGGTGGAGCGGACGATCGGTCGCGGACCAGGAGCGGGTGGCCAGCCAGCGCTCAGTTTCTTGAAGCACAGTCTGCGGCTCCTCACTGTCGTGATCACACCGGGTGCACAGGAGGTGACCGTGTGATCCATCTCGCGGTTCGGACGACTATCTCAACTGTCCTGGCCTTCGGTTACAGTCTTGAACAACGCGGATGACCATCGCATGTCCGAGGTCTCCCCCCGTTCACAACTTCATACCGCTCATCCAGAGGGGCAGAGGGATACGGCCCGATGAAGCCCCGGCAACCCTCCAGCCGGTCTCGTAACGATCACTGATCCATGTGGTGATCGCTCCGCGAGGCTCCCGGCTCGGGAAGGTGCCAAATCCGTCTCACGGCGAGATGCGTCGTGAGGAAGATGAGGAGAAAGGGCCTCGCCTCACATGGCTGCGCAGACTGTTGCAAGCACCACTGATGCAAGCACCACCGACTCTACGACGTCCTCTGCTGTCGATCTCGGTCCGGCCGCGGCGTTGACCTGCCGCGAGTGCGGCCACCGTGTGCCCCTCGGCCCGGTCTTCGCCTGCGAGGAGTGTTTCGGCCCGCTCGAGATCGCCTACGACTTCTCCTCCTACGACACCGAGGAGCTCCGCAAGCGCATCGAGGCGGGCCCCGCGAACATCTGGCGCTACGCGCCGCTGCTGCCCGTCCCCGCGGACGTGGCCGACAAGCCCAACATCAACCCCGGTTGGACCAAGCTCGTCCAGGCCGACAACCTCGCCCGTGAACTGGGCGTCGACGCCGGCAAGCTCTTCGTCAAGGACGACTCCGGCAACCCGACGCACTCCTTCAAGGACCGGGTCGTCGCCCAGGCCATCGAGGCCGCCCGCGCGTTCGGCTTCACCACTCTCTCCTGCTCCTCCACGGGCAACCTGGCCGGTGCCGTCGGCGCCGCCGCCGCCCGGGCGGGCTTCCGGTCCTGCGTGTTCATCCCGCACGACCTGGAGCAGGGCAAGGTCGTCATGGCCGCGATCTACGGCGGCGAGCTCGTCGGTATCGAGGGCAACTACGACGACGTCAACCGCTTCTGCTCCGAGCTCATCGGCGACTCGGCGGGCGAGGGCTGGGGCTTCGTCAACGTCAACCTGCGGCCGTACTACGCCGAGGGCTCCAAGACGCTGGCGTACGAGATCTGCGAGCAGCTCGGCTGGCGGCTGCCGGACCAGCTGGTCGTGCCGATCGCCTCCGGCTCCCAGCTGACGAAGATCGACAAGGGTCTCCAGGAGCTGATCAAGCTCGGGCTGGTCGAGGACAAGCCGTACAAGATCTTCGGCGCGCAGGCCGAGGGCTGCTCCCCGGTGTCCGTGGCCTACAAGGCCGGGCACGACGTGGTCCGCCCCCAGAAGCCGAACACCATCGCCAAGTCGCTGGCCATCGGCAACCCGGCGGACGGTCCGTACGTCCTCGACATCGCGCGGCGCACCGGCGGCGCGGTGGAGGACGTGAACGACGAGCAGGTCGTCGACGCGATCAAGCTGCTGGCGCGGACCGAGGGCATCTTCGCGGAGACCGCCGGTGGTGTGACGGTGGGTGTGACGCGCAAGCTGATCGAGAACGGTCTGCTCGACCCGACCAAGACGACCGTCGTCCTCAACACGGGCGACGGACTGAAGACCCTGGACGCGGTGGCCGGCACCGGGCTGACCGCGACCATCCGCCCGAACCTCGACTCCTTCCGAGAGGCTGGCCTCGCGTCATGAGCGTCAACGTCCGTATCCCCACCATCCTGCGCACCTACACCGGCGGCCAGGCCGAGGTGAAGGCCGAGGGGGCGACCCTCGGTGAGGTCATCGCCGACCTGGAGAAGAACCACACGGGCATCGCCGCCCGGGTCCTGGACGACCAGGGCAAGCTGCGCCGGTTCGTCAACGTGTACGTGAACGACGACGACGTCCGCTTCGAGCAGGGTCTGGAGACGGCGACCCCGGACGGCGCCGGCGTCTCGATCATCCCGGCCGTCGCCGGCGGCTGAACGGTCGCTGGACGGTCGCTGGACGGTGGTGGGAGCGATGACTGACCGTCGTTCAGTACCCATCGGTAGTAACCGTCGGTAACAGTGATTACCGAGTGTTCATCGAATTGCCCTCTCCGCGATAGAAGCGGAGGGGGCAATTCAGTGTGGTTGAGCGCGGTACAGTTGGGGAACCCGGTCCGGATCACCGGATCCGGAGCCTTTGATTTCTGCCCCTGGCCCGATAAGAAGTGGCCAAAGTGCGCGCCGCTTTCGTGGCTTTTGTGGCCTTTGTGGGGCCCGACTTGCCCTCAATTCGGGCGAATTCTCGCCACATTCCGGATCCCATGCGTCCGGAATTCTCGTCCGACTGACCTGTTGCAGACGGCAGTTGGACAGATACATTCAGCCGCGGTCGACGCGTTCCGGCGCACGCCCCCAAGCCAACCGGGGGGTGAGGTCTGACCCGGATTCGCGAAGTGCGGATCTGTGCAAGGGCCAGTAATAGGGGAGTTAGGCATGGCTCAGGGCACCGTCAAATGGTTCAACGCGGAGAAGGGGTACGGCTTCATCGCGGTCGACGGTGGTGCGGATGTTTTCGTCCACTACAGCGCGATTCAGATGGACGGCTACCGCACCCTGGAAGAGGGTCAGCGGGTCGATTTCGAGATCTCGCAGGGTCAGAAGGGGCCGCAGGCGGACATGGTCCGTCTCGCGACCGGCTGAAGCGCGCGCCGACTGAAAGCGTCGTTCTTCTGTACATCTGTCGAAGGGCTCGCACCCCCACGGGGTGCGAGCCCTTCGGCCTGTCCGGGGGCGTCGGCGAGACGTCCCTGAGAGGTGTCCGGAAGGGCACGGGTCCGGTGGAGGCGCTTGCACTCTCCTGGGTCGAGTGCTAATCATTGGCGTTAGCACTCTGAAGGTGAGAGTGACAACGAGGACCGGGTCGGTGAGGCCCGCAGGCCAGGTGGGGCAAGGAACCACGAGGCCGGCGAGCCGTCCGTCGCGGGCGCCAGCGCGGTCCGGAGCAATCCACCCCAGTCCGGGAGGACCACTTCACATGGCCAAGATCATCGCGTTCGACGAGGAGGCACGGCGCGGCCTCGAGCGCGGCATGAACCAGCTCGCGGACGCCGTGAAGGTGACGCTCGGCCCCAAGGGCCGCAACGTCGTCCTCGAGAAGAAGTGGGGCGCACCCACGATCACCAACGATGGTGTTTCCATCGCCAAGGAGATCGAGCTCGAGGACCCGTACGAGAAGATCGGCGCCGAGCTGGTCAAGGAAGTCGCCAAGAAGACGGACGACGTCGCCGGTGACGGTACGACCACCGCGACCGTCCTCGCCCAGGCCCTGGTCAAGGAAGGCCTGCGCAACGTAGCCGCCGGCGCCAACCCGATGGCCCTCAAGCGCGGTATCGAGAAGGCCGTCGAGGCCGTCTCCGGTGCCCTGCTCGAGCAGGCCAAGGATGTCGAGACCAAGGAGCAGATCGCTTCCACGGCCTCCATCTCCGCCGCCGACACCCAGATCGGCGAGCTCATCGCCGAGGCGATGGACAAGGTCGGCAAGGAAGGCGTCATCACCGTCGAGGAGTCCCAGACCTTCGGTCTGGAGCTGGAGCTCACCGAGGGTATGCGCTTCGACAAGGGCTACATCTCGGCGTACTTCGCCACCGACATGGAGCGTATGGAGGCCGTCCTCGACGACCCGTACATCCTGATCGCGAACTCCAAGATCGCCAACGTCAAGGACCTGCTCCCGCTCCTCGAGAAGGTCATGCAGGGCGGCAAGCCGCTGCTGATCATCGCCGAGGACGTCGAGGGCGAGGCTCTGTCGACGCTGGTCGTCAACAAGATCCGCGGGACCTTCAAGTCCGTCGCGGTCAAGGCCCCGGGCTTCGGTGACCGCCGCAAGGCGATGCTGAACGACATCGCCATCCTCACCGGTGGCGAGGTCATCTCCGAGGAGGTCGGTCTCAAGCTCGAGAACACCTCCATCGACCTGCTCGGCAAGGCCCGCAAGGTCGTCATCACCAAGGACGAGACCACCATCGTCGACGGTGCCGGCTCCTCGGACCAGGTCGCCGGTCGGGTCAACCAGATCCGCGCCGAGATCGAGAACAGCGACTCGGACTACGACCGCGAGAAGCTTCAGGAGCGCCTGGCGAAGCTCGCCGGCGGTGTCGCGGTCATCAAGGCCGGTGCCGCCACCGAGGTGGAGCTCAAGGAGCGCAAGCACCGCATCGAGGACGCCGTCCGCAACGCGAAGGCCGCCGTCGAGGAGGGCATCGTCGCCGGTGGTGGCGTTGCGCTCATCCAGGCTTCCGCCGTCTTCGAGAAGCTGGAGCTCGAGGGTGACGAGGCGACCGGCGCCAACGCCGTGCGCATCGCGCTCGAGGCCCCGCTCAAGCAGATCGCCGTCAACGGTGGTCTCGAGGGTGGAGTCGTCGTCGAGAAGGTCCGCAACCTGCCCATCGGTCACGGCCTGAACGCCGCGACCGGCGAGTACGTCGACATGATCGCCGAAGGCATCATCGACCCGGCGAAGGTCACGCGCTCTGCTCTTCAGAACGCCGCCTCCATCGCCGCGCTGTTCCTCACCACCGAGGCCGTCATCGCCGACAAGCCGGAGAAGGCGTCCGCGCCGGCCGGCGGCGGCATGCCGGGCGGTGACATGGACTTCTGATCGACCTCACGGTTGATCGCCTGTCCTGCACACCGAGGGCGGTACTTCCCGGAAACGGGGGGTGCCGCCTTCGGGCGTTTTCGGGGTGCGCTCAAGAAGGTGAGCGATGTCAGTTGCTGCGGCCGACCTTCAGCACATAAACGGTGACAGTGTCGCCGTCCGGCCGGTAGAGCACGCGCCAGTTGCCTATATGCAGCCTGTAGTAGCCCGAGGTGCCCAAGGCGCTGGCCGCCTCCGGGCGTGGCTCGTCGGCGAGCGCGCGTACAGCCGCGGCAGTCGCCTTGGCGCCCACGGGGTCGATGGCACGGAGCCGCCGGAACTCGGCCATAGCGTGCTGCTCCCAGACGACTGCGTGCGTCACGAAGAGGCCTCCTGCCGGTCCTCCGCCTCCAACTGGTCCATGAACGCGTCGTGAGACATCGACCGGCCGGACGGAACCGCCTCACGAGCCCGCGCTTCGGCGATGTCCGCTTCATCGCGCAGCCGCTGAAGCTCTTCCAGTTCGCTTATCGGGATGAGCGCGGCGGCGGGCCTGCCGTACTCGGTGATCAGGATGTGTTCCTGGCCGTGCCGGACACGACCGACGAGCTGACCGAGCTGATTGCGGGCTTCCACAAGCGGATACGTCTCCATAGACAAACTGTACACACCTGCCAGTGTGTGCGATGGAATCATCGGGACGTCGCTGTCCTTTCCGGGCGTCGCTGGGACATCGCGGCTCGGATGCCCGCCGCGTGGGCGTGGATGGTCGAGGTGGGTACGGGCGCCGGGGGGTGAGCGGGTCTGCACTCGCCCCGGCAGCCGCTGCATACGCCCCCCGGCAGCGCCTCGGGCTGCCCCGGCACCCCGCACTCCGCGCACTCCAGTATCCGGCGGGGCGGGCGTGGGGCGGGTGGCTCCGGGGGGATTTTGTCCGTCAGGCGGCGGTGGAGCAGGGCTGCGGGGCTGTGGACGGGAGTGGGCAGGCCGGCGGTCAGGGCGGCGAGGAGCGTGCCTTCGGTGGCCCCGCGGGCGAACCACTCCTCCACCAGCGGAGCGAGCTGCGCGCAGTCCGCTGCGGAGAGGGAGAGGGCGGGGGTCGTGCGGCCGAGGGCGGCGAGCAGGATGTGGGCCCGGGAGCGGGTGGCGGGCCGGGTTCGTTCGGGGTCCGGTGCGTCTTCCGGTACGTCACCTCGCGTGAACGTCACCCACCAGCCGTCGTCGCGCGCGGTACGGGTGAACCACGTTCGGGTGATCCAGCGGGATTCGCCCGAAGCGGTTTCCATCCGTTCCCGGCCTCGCCTCAAGTGCCCCGCCTGCTGGATGCGGTTGAGGGCGGTGCGCAGGGCGCACTGTCCGTACGGGAGCTGCTTGGCCAGCGTCTTCACGGAGATGTCGGTGCCGTCGGGGAGACGGTCGATGTATGCGGCGATCGCCGCCTCGCGGGGCGGGAGGTGCGCGAAGTCGTGACGGGTGCGGCGGAGTTGACCCGGTGCGGAGCGTTTTCCGTAACCCGGATTGGCCATCGGGTGCGGGGATACGTGCGCGGGCGGGGAGGCGGCACTAAGCTTGGCGTCAGCCACGGATCGACTGCTTTCGATCTTGTAGGTCAAGCCCCCGCAGGTGTTGGCGCACCTGGCGGGGGCTGTTTCGTTATGCGCACGCTAGAGCGTGGTGACCTTCCGTGGCAAGTCGGTCGCTCCGCGTCAACTCGCCGGGTGGGAGGGTGGGTTGAGACCCCTGACCCGTTCCATGCAAAGAGGGCTCGGCGCTGGGCGCTTGAGCTTCGGGGCGGGTGCGGATCAGTCCACCTTGAGGTTCTCCACGAACGCGGACCACGCCTCGGCCCGGAACACGAGCTTCGGGCCGAGGGGGACCTTGGAGTCACGGACGGGGACGAGGGCGGGGTGGCCGGGGGCGACCTCCAGGCAGTTGCCGCCGTCGCCGCCGCTGTACGTCGACTTGCGCCAGCGGGCGACCTTCAGGCAGTTGCCGCCCTCGCCGCCGCTGTAGCTGGACTTGTGCCAGGTTGCGGCGGTCAGGTCGTACTCATGGGTGCTCTTCTCCATGCTCGTAATCCTGCGCCACCGACTCCAGCAGGGCCAGGGACTGCTGCGGCGAAAGTGCCGTTGCCTGGAGCAGGTTGAACATCAAGGTGTGGCGGGCGACTGCGGCCGGGTCGTCCAGGAGCTTTCCCATATCCGGTGCCTCCACGAAGGAGAGCGGGGGTGCGTCCTCGAACTCCATGAGCTTCAGGGAGCCGTGCATCGACGCGTGCGCTCCGGCACCGAACGGCAGCACTTGCACGATGATCCGGCGTCGACGGGCCAGGTCTGCCACGTGACGCAGGGCCTCCGCCATCACTGTCCCGCTGCCGACCTCTCGGCGGAGCACCGCCTCATCGAGGATCACCCACAACAACGGGGTTGTTGGATCGGCGAGGAGGCTCGCGCGTTCGAGGCGGGTCGCGACCAGATCGTCGATCTCGCCGTCCAGGGCTGTCGGCTTGTATGCGCGGAACACGCCGGTGGCGTACGCCTTCGTCTGTAACAGGCCCGGGATCAGCATCTGCGCGTACTCGCTGATCGCCGTGGCGATCGCCTCCGCCTCCGCCGCCTCCACGAAGTGGTCGGGGTACCTCGACTTGGCCAGGGCCTTGCAGTTGCGCTCGAAGAACCCGTTCGTGCCCAGGATCTCGTCCACCTGGACGGCGTATTCGAGGTGCAGTCTTCGCGTCCCGGCCTCCAGCTGGCCGATGAACGACCCGCTGACGAAGAGCGGCTCGCCCAGTTCGGACTGGCTGAGGCCCTTCTTCTCGCGGGCGTGGCGTAATTCGGCGCCCAGCAGGGCGCGTGGCGACGATGACGGGTCGAGACCCTTCGGTCCTGGCATGGCGACTCCCTGTCACACAGGTGGGGTTGTTGGGACGCCGTATCTGGCCAGGTTAGGAGCATGGCGGACACGCTGTGTGGTGAACGGGAACACTCAGCGTGGAGGGATGGGCGAGATGGGGACGACAACGGGTGACCGGCCCGCACGGACGGTTCAGGAGGCCGTGGAACAACTGCGGGCGGCCTTGCACGACGCGGGGATCATCCTGCCGTCGCTGCGGATCGACCCGGTGTCGGGCGCGCACGGTGACCCGTACGCCCTGGTGGACCTGGGCCGCTGCAACCTGCGTGTGGCCTCGCGGCTGGCCGCGGCCCTGCGAGGGGCTGGGGGTGACGCGTGAGCGGGGAGTACGTCCTGGATGCGCGGAGCGGGCGGATCGGGGAGGTCATGGAACGGCTGGAAGGCCGGGTGGTGCTGCGGCCGGTGGGTGGCGGGCGGGAGTGGGAGTGTCTGCCGGAGGACGTGGAAGAGGCGGCGCCCGCCGAGGTGCTGCGGGAGAGAGTGCGCAGACTGAACCGTGAGACCCGCTCGCGTGAGGAGGCCGTCGGTCAGGAGGCGGTGTAGTAGGAGGCGATGGCGGGCTGGCCCGTGTAGTTGGGGCCTGCGGTCGGGTCGGCGCCGAGGTAGTGGAACGGGAGTTGTACGGGTCGGCCGCCTCGGAGGGTGAGGCGGTGGTGGCGGGGGCTGTAGGAGTAGCCCGCCGCGCGCAGCGCCGACAGCGCCGGTCTCGCGGCCGGCGATCCGTCGGCGTGGCGTACCGACTCCGGGTCGAAGTGTGCGGCCAGCAGGCCGTCCTCGGTCAGCCAGGACGCGGCGCGGGTGAGCAGGCCGAGCTGGTCGCCGATGTAGTGCAGGCCGTGCACGCACGTGATCAGGTCGTACGTCCGCGGCGGAGTCCAGGAGGAGACGGAGGCGACTATCTCCTCCAGGGCGGGCGGGGCCGACCGCGGGGCGAGCGGGCCCACCAGGTCGACGGCGGTGAGGACCGCCTCGGCGGGCAGGGCGGACGCGGCTTCGCGCAGGGCGCGGCCCTCACCGCTGCACAGGTCCAGCCAGGAGGGCGCGGGGCGGTGCGCCAGGTGGGCCAGGAGGTCGACGCCCAGTTCACGGGCGTAGCTGTTCACGCCGGTGAGGCCGCGCTCGCGGTTCATGGTGTTGTTGGCGACCACGGAGGACCGTTCCAGCTCGGGGGAGGAGAGCAGCGGGGGCTTCGGCATGGCGCCATTCTCGCGGCCGGGATGCGTGGTCGGGGCGCGTGGCCGGGATCACAGGGGCTGTCTCCCGGGGCTCGGAATGGCGCGGGGGGCCCGGGGGTTTCAGTGGGAGAGGCACTCAATGCATGTGCACATACCCATTGGTCCATCGTCCCGAGGAGCCCCCCACGTGAGCATCACCCCGCCCGCCGCTTCGCGCGCCGCCGACATCCTTGCCCGCCCGGTGTCCATCAACGGACTCACCGTCCCGAACCGGATCGCCATGGCGCCGATGACGCGCATGTTCTCCCCGGACGGCGTTCCCGGCGAGGACGTCGTGTCGTACTACGGCCGTCGGGCCGCCGCCGGTGTCGGTCTCATCGTCACCGAGGGGACGTACGTCGGACACGAGTCCGCGGGGCAGAGCGACCGGGTGCCCCGGTTCCACGGTGCGGAGCAGCTCGCGGGCTGGGCGAAGGTCGCGGAGGCCGTGCACGCGGGCGGCGGGACGATCGTGCCGCAGCTGTGGCACATCGGCATGGTGCGCAACCAGGGTGAGCCGCCGTTCGCGGACGCGCCCGCCGTCGGCCCCTCCGGAATCCGTGTCGACGGTACCGAGGGCACCGGCAAGGCGATGACCCAGCGCGACCTGGACGACGTCATCGGCGCGTTCGCCGAGGCCGCGGCCGCCGCCGAGCGCATCGGCTTCGACGGCGTCGAGCTGCACGGCGCCCACGGTTACCTCCTGGACCAGTTCCTGTGGGCCGGCACCAACCGCCGCACCGACGCCTACGGTGGCGACGCCGTGGCCCGTGCGAAGTTCGCCGCCGAGATCGTGGCCGCCGTGCGCGAGACCGTCTCGGCCGATTTCCCGATCATCTTCCGCTACTCGCAGTGGAAGCAGGAGGCGTACGACGCCCGGCTCGCCGAGACGCCGGAGGAGCTGGAGGCCATCCTCGCCCCGCTCGCCGCCGCCGGTGTCGACGCCTTCCACGCCTCCACCCGCCGCTACTGGCTCCCGGAGTTCGACGGTTCGGACCTCAACCTCGCCGGCTGGACGAAGAAGCTCACCGGCAAGCCCACCATCACGGTCGGCTCGGTCGGCCTCGACGGCGACTTCCTCAAGGGCTTCGCGGGCGAAGGCGCCCCGGTCAAGGGGATCGACGACCTCCTCGACCGGCTGGAGCGCGACGAGTTCGACATGGTGGCCGTCGGGCGTGCGCTGCTCCAGGACCCGGAGTGGGCGGCCAAGGTGCTCGACGGCCGTCTCGACGAGCTGAAGCCGTACGACGCCGCCGCGCTGCGCACCCTCAGCTGAGCGTCAACTCGCGGGTATGGTCCGAGAGATGAGAATCCTCCATCTCTCGGACACCCATATCGGCCGCGTCGACGGGCCCGACGGCCGTCGGGTCGACGCCGCCGACTCCCTGCGGCTCCTGCTCGGCGAACTGCGCCACCTGCGGGACGTGGACGCGGTCGTCGTCACCGGTGACCTCGCCGACGACGGCTCGGTGGAGGCGTACACGACCGTACGGGAGCTGATCGGCGGCTTCGCGCGCTCCCTCGACGCGCCCGTCTTCTACACCACCGGCAACCACGACGAGCGGTCCGCCTTCACGAAGGTGCTGGGCAGCGGTCACCCGGACGCCGTCCTCGACTTCCCCGGCGCCGAGCGGGCCGCCGTCAGCACGGTGGGCGGCTGGCGGCTCGTCACCCTCGACTCCCTGGTGCCGGAGAAGGTGTACGGCCGGCTCGGCGCAGGCCAGCTGGACTGGCTGCGGAGCGTGTTGAGCACCCCGGCCGAGCTGGGCACCGTCGTCGCCTTCCACCATCCCCCGATCAGCCTCGACATCTCGGCGACCCAGCAGGTCTTCGGGCTGCGCGACCCCGAGGGGCTGGCGGAGGTGATCCGGGGGAGTGACGTCCGGGTGCTGCTCACCGGGCACTTCCATCTCCAGCTCTTCGGGCTGCTGGCCGCCGTGCCGGTGTGGGTGACGCCCGGGGTCGTCAACCGCATCGACCTGACCACCGCGCCCGGCACCGAGCGGGCGGTGCGTGGGGCGTCCGCGTCCCTGGTGGAACTGGGCGGGGCGACGGGGCCGATGTTCCACACCCTGCACGCACGGGATCCGCGTGCCCACGAGACGGTCTACGAACTGGACGAGGAGCGGACCCGAGAGGTCATCGCGCGGCACGGCTGAGGGCCGGACGGGTTTCTTCGCCGGTCGGAGACAACGACCGCTCTGCGGCGCTGCCCGCGTTCTCCCTGGTCAGGGCCATTGCTGTAGCTGGGGGGCGCAAGCACGGGAAATTTAGCTTGCTTAACTCAATCAATCTGCATAAGCTTGCTTGAGTCAAGCAGTTCACCCCTCGTGCATCCGACGGAGGCCCTGTCATGTCCGACGCCCTTGCCCGACCCGCTGCGGCGGGAACATCCGCCCCACCGAGGTCGAACGCCGTGGTGGCGGTGCTGGCCCTGGCCGGGATCGTCGTCTCGCTCATGCAGACCCTGGTCATCCCGATCGTCCCCGAGCTGCCCAAGCTGCTGGACGCGCCCGCCTCCGACACCGCCTGGGCGGTCACCGCCACACTGCTCGCCGCCGCCGTTGCCACCCCGGTCGTGGGGCGGCTCGGCGACATGGTCGGCAAGCGGCGGATGCTGCTCACCAGCATCGTGCTGCTGGTGTCCGGCTCGGTGGTCTGCGCCCTCGCCGACTCGCTCGTCCCGATGATCGCCGGCCGCGCGCTCCAGGGTCTGTCGGCCGCCGTGGTGCCGCTGGGCATCAGCATCCTGCGGGACACGGTCTCCGCCGAGAAGCTCGCCGGTTCGACGGCGGTGATGAGCGCCTCCCTCGGCGTCGGCGGCGCGCTCGGTCTGCCCACCGCCGCGTTCATCGCGGACAACTGGGACTGGCACATCCTCTTCTGGACCTCCGCCACCCTCGGCGTCGTCTCCTTCCTGCTCGTGCTGGTGTTCGTCCCGGAGTCGCAGAACCGCGTCGGCGGCCGCTTCGACCTCGTCGGCTCGCTCGGTCTGTCGGCCGGTCTGGTCTCGCTGCTGCTGGCCGTGTCCAAGGGCGCCGACTGGGGCTGGACCTCCGGTACGACGCTGGGCCTGGGTGCCGCCGCCGTCCTGATCCTGGCCGCCTGGGGCTGGTGGGAGCTGAGGGCGAAGCAGCCGCTGGTCGACCTGCGCACCACCGCCAAGCCGCAGGTGCTCTTCACCAACCTCGCCTCGATCGCCCTCGGCTTCTCGATGTTCGCGATGTCCCTGGTCCTGCCCCAACTGCTCCAGCTGCCCGAGCAGACCGGCTACGGCCTGGGCAGGTCGATGCTGACCGTCGGCCTGGTGCTGGCCCCGCAGGGCCTGGTCATGATGGTCATGTCCGCCGTGTCCGCCAAGATCACCAAGGCCAAGGGTCCCAAGGTCACCCTGATGATCGGCGCGCTGATCGTCGCCTCCGGCTACGGCCTGAACATCCTGCTCATGTCCGAGGTCTGGCACCTGATCCTGGTGTCCTGCATCATCGGCGCCGGCGTCGGCTTCACCTACGGCGCACTCCCGGCCCTGATCATGGGCGCCGTGGACCCCTCCCAGACGGGCGCGGCCAACAGCCTCAACACCCTGATGCGGTCCCTGGGCACCAGCTTCGCCAGCGCCATCGCCGGTGTGATCCTCGCTCAGATGACCACCGACTTCGGCGGCTACGCCCTCCCCTCGGAGAACGGCTTCAAGGTCGTCATGGCCATCGGAGCCGGCGCGGCCCTGGCCGCCTTCCTCCTCGCCACCTTCATCCCGAAGCGCAAGGCCCCGGCCGGGCTCTCGGTGGTGGAGGACGCGGCAGGAACGGAAGGCGCCGAGGAGGCCGCCCCGGTCAAGGCGTGAGCGCCGACTGATGGTGAGCGCCGACTGACGTGAGCGCCAACTGACCTGCCGTAGGCGGCTGTCACCCACACGAGGGGTGACAGCCGCCTACGGCACTTTCCCCGATCACCGCCCGTTCCCCGAGTAGCCGCCATTTCAGGAGGGATCAATGACGACACCCGACGCCACCGCCACCGACCGGCTCGTCGCCCGCACCGCCGCCGGCGCCGTACGAGGTCGCCGCGAGGAGGACCTGACGGTCTTCCGTGGTATCCCCTTCGCCGCGCCCCCGGTCGGCGAGGCCCGCTTCCAGGCCCCGCGCCCGCCCCACCCGTGGGACGGGATACGGGAGGCGTACGCCTTCGGCCCGCCGCCCCCGCAGGAGGCGGGCATCCAGGGCAGGGCGGGGATCCTGGACGCCCCGACGGGCGACGACTGGCTGACGGTCAACGTCTGGACCCCGGACACGGAGCCGGACCCGTCGGCCGCCCGGCCGGTGATGGTGTGGATCTACGGCGGCGCCTACAAGCTCGGCCACTCCGGCAGTCCCGGTTACGACGCGCAGCACCTCGCCCGCGCCGGCGACCTGGTCATCGTCACCTTCAACTACCGCGTAGGCATAGAGGGGTTCGCGCGGATCGAGGGCGCGCCCGCCAACCGGGGGCTGCTGGACCAGGTCGCCGCGCTGGAGTGGGTGCGGGACAACATCGCGGCGTTCGGCGGCGACCCCGGCCGGGTGACCGTCTTCGGCGAGTCGGCGGGCGCCGGTTCGGTGGCCGCACTGCTGGCCATGCCGAGCGCCCGGGGCCTGTTCGGGCGGGCCATCGCCCAGAGCGTGCCCGGCACCTACTTCTCCGACGAACTGGCCCGCGACCTCGCGAGCGCGATCGCCGCGGAGGCCGGCCTGCGTCCGACGGCCGCCGACCTGGCCACGGTGGACCCGCGCACGCTGACCGAGGCCGGTGCGGCGCTGGGCGCGAAGATGGCGCAGCGGGTGGACCGGTGGGGGCAGGCCGCGCCCACGGTCACCCCGTTCTCTCCCGTGGTCGACGGCGAGATCCTGCCGACGACTCCCTGGCAGGCACTGGCGGCGGGCGCCGCTCGGGACGTCGAGCTGATCGTCGGACACAACGCGCAGGAGTTCCGGCTGTTCCTCGTCCTCGGTGGCCTGCTGGGCAAGGTGACCGAGGAACAGGCCACGGCCGTGCTGAGGCTGTTCGCCCCGGGCGGGGGAGCGGAGGGCGAACAGGCCTACCGGTCGGCCTTCCCGGACGCGGATCCGGGCGAGCTGTACGAGAGGGTGCAGTCGGACTGGCTGTTCCACCTACCCTCCCTGCACCTGGCCGAGGCGCAGGTGGCGGGCGGCGGCCGGGCCCATGTCTACGAACTGACCTGGCCGGCCCCGGGAGCCGGCGGCACCCTGGGCGCGTGCCACGGTCTGGACATCCCGCTGCTGTTCGGCACCTACGCGGCGGACCTCGGGAACCTGCTGTTCGCGGGGGCGGAGGTGACGGACGAGGCGCGGGCCCTGACGGCGAACTTCCAACGGTCGTGGACATCCTTCGCGCGGACGGGAGACCCGGGCTGGCCGGCGTACGACCCGGAGCGGAGGCTGATACAGGTGCTGGACGCGGAGCCGGAGGTGCGCCCGTACCCGGAGGAGACGTCGCGTCGCCTGTGGGAGGGCCACGGCTTCCCGCCGCTGCCGTTGCTGGACGGGGGTGTACGCGACAGGGCCTGAGAGCCGTACGGCGGTGGCGGTCCTAGAGGTTGCCGAGGGGTTCGATGTCGACCTTCACCGGGGTGCCCCAGATCCGCAGCACCTCGTAGTCGGTGAACTCGTGCACCAGCCGGTAGGCCATCGCGGGCCGGGATCCGCGGCGCAGGGCGGCGATGTAGAGCTCGGCCTCGCGGCGGTCCCTGCGCGGCGTCCCGCAGAGCTGCCACTCCTGGCCGGTCCACAGCTCCGCCAGCCAGCGCTGCTGGGGCTGCGGGCGGTCGGCGCGCGTGCCGTAACGGGAGGTGGAGGGGGTGGGGGTGTACGGCGCCTGCGGGGCGGGGCCGTTGAACTCGGCGCGGCGGGCCGCCCGGCGGCGGGTCTCGCAGAGCAGGCACAGGTCGGGGGCCGCCTCGTCGACCGGGCCGTGCGGGTGCTCGGCGCAACGGGTGGTGGGCGTGGCGCCGACGACGCTGTCGTCCAGCAGGTCCAGGGCACGCCGCAGATCGGCCTTGACCTCGTGCAGCCGGGTGTCCGGGGTGTCGGCGGCGAGCGCCTCGCCGTGCTCGCCGAGGAGTCGGAGGGCACGGCCGAGCGCGGTGAGCTGGGCGTGGTTCATGGCTCCAGGGTAGGGCGGCGCGGCGGGCGGCTGCTCTCGGCCGATCTGTGGCCGTCCGCGGACAGCGACACCTCGCTGTCCGTGGCCGCCGACCTCGCCACCCGCCCGACCGGCCTCGGCGACGACGTCGACACCTCCTACTACTGGGACGCCGGCCACGGTGCCGACCTGGACCCGGGCGGCTTCGTCAGCCGGATCGGCGAGGTGTGGGGCCACCAGGGCCACCGCTCCCGCCCTCGCTCTTGCTCCCGCCCTCGCTCCCGCGGGAAGTAGCGCCGGCCGTCACGCGGGCGGTGACGCGGTCGGTGACGCCGAAGGCGTAGGTCGCCGCGAAGCCGACCGCGTACCCCGTCAGCAGCCCGCCGGCGTAGACCGCCGCCGTCGGGCCCAGCCCCCGGTTGCCCGCCAGCAACGGGAACAGGGCCCAGCCGGACGGTCCGATCGCCGTCGCCCCCACCTTGTCGCCGAGCATCGCGAAGAAACCGACGAAGGCGCCGCCGGCCGCCCCGCCCGCGCAGGCGGTGAGGAAGGGACGGCCCAGCGGAAGCGACACCCCGTAGATCAGGGGCTCCCCGACGCCCAGCAGCCCGGCCGGGAGCGCCGACCTGATCGTCGTCCGGATGGAGGTGTCGTGGCGCAGCCGGACGTACACCGCCACCGCGGCGCCGACCTGGCCCGCGCCCGCCATCGCCAGGACGGGCAGCAGAACCGTGTAGCCCTGCTGGTCGATGAGGGTGGTGTGGATGGGGATGAGGGCCTGGTGCAGGCCGAGCATCACCAGCGGCAGGAAGAGGCCGCCGAGCACCAGACCCGCGAAGGCGCCCGTCGTCGCCAGCAGCCAGTTCGCCCCGGTGCCGATGGCCGCGGACACCGCGCCGGCCGCGTACATCAGGCCGTACAGCGTGCCGAGCCCGGCGACGAGGACCGTCAGGGTCGGGGTGAGGAGTACGTCCAGCGCCTCCGGGACCCGGCCGCGGCACCACTTCTCGACCCGGGTCGCGAGGAGCGCGGCCGCCAGCGCGCCGAGGACCCCGCCCTGGCCGGGAGCGAGGGTCACCCCGAACGCCGTCACCTTCGCGACCCCGGGGTAGACGACGATCGCCGCGACCGCACCCCCCAGGATCGGGGTGCCGCCGAACTCCTTCGCCGTGTTGTGGCCGACGAAGACGGCGATCAGCGCCATGAAGGCGGAGGCGACGGCGGTCAGGGCGGGGGTGAGTCCTGGCAGCCACCCGGCGTTGAGCAGCAGACCGTTGATCCCGGCGAGGATCCCGCAGCCGATGAGGGCGGGGATCAGCGGGACGAACACGGCGGCCAGCCGGCGCAGACCGGCCTTGAAAGGAGTCGCGTTGCCCCTGCGCCGTTCCTCCCGCAACTCGGCCCCGCGCGCGCCCAGTTCGTCGGCGGTGGACGGCCGGGCGAGCAGCTGCTCGAAGTCGGCCGTCACCCGCGTCACCACGCCCGGCCCGAGGACCACCTGGTACGAGCCGTCGTCCACGACGACCCCGAGCACCCCGGGCAGCGCCCGCAGCGCCTCCTCGTCCGCGCGGGACGGATCGGCGAGGCCCAGCCGCAGCCGGGTCATGCAGTGGGCGACGGACGTGACGTTCGCCGGGCCGCCCACCAGGGGCAGGATCGCGGCGGCTGTGGAGGAGGAGTCGATACGCACCCCCCGAGCGTGCGGCTCAGCCGCTCGCCGCACCGAGCGCGGCGCGCAGATGTCCCCCGGACTCCTCCAGAAGGCGGGCGGCCGCGGGCCCGTCCACCCCGGCCAGCAGGGCGAGGATCGCGTTCTTCACCTCGCCGTCGGTGGCCGCGAGGGCGGCCTCGATCTCCGGCTCCTCCGCCCCGGTCGCCAGCGCCACGATCCGCCGTGAGCGGGCGCGCAGCTTCTCGTTCGAGGCACGGACGTCGACCATCAGGTTCCCGTACGTCTTGCCCAGCCGGATCATCGTGATCGTCGAGATCATGTTCAGGACCAGCTTCTGGGCCGTGCCCGCCTTCAGCCGGGTGGAGCCGGTGAGCAGCTCCGCCCCCACGACCACCTCGATCCCGTGCTCGGCGGCGGCGGCCAGCGCGCTGCCCGGGTTGCAGGCCAGCCCGACGGTCAGGGCGCCCCGGGCTCGCGCGTACCGCACGGCGCCGACGGCGTACGGGGTGCGGCCGGAGGCGGAGACGCCGACCACGGTGTCGTCGGGGGTGAGCGCGAGGGCGGCCAGGTCCGCTGCGGCGAGCTCCTCGGAGTCCTCGGCGCCCTCGACGGAGGTGACCATGGCCGACGGGCCGCCCGCGATCAGTCCGACGACCTGGCCGGGCGCGGTGTTGAAGGTCGGCGGGCACTCGGAGGCGTCGAGCACCCCGAGCCGCCCGGCCGTACCGGCACCGGCGTAGACCAGCCGTCCGCCGCGTGCCATGCGTGCGGCGACCGCGTCGATGACGGCGGCGATCTGCGGAAGCCGCACACCGACGGCGGCGGGGACGTCGGTGTCCTCCTCGTTCATGAGGTGGGCGATGTCGAGGGTGGGGAGCCGGTCGATCTCGGCGAGGTCGGGGCGGAACGCCTCGGTGGTGAGGGATTCGAGCGCGGCGCGCAGCTCACTGGGGTCGGGCTGGGAGGTCATCGGGGAGGGCTCTTTCCGGTGCGGGTCGGGACAACTGTCTGCACCTCCACGGTCTACCGGTGCCGGTGGGCCAACGCCTCGTACGACGCGGCCAAGGCCGGCGCGGCCGTCGCGTAGGTCCGCTGGGCCACCCCCACGAACAGGCAGTCCACCACCAGCAGCTGACTCGTGCGGGACGACATCGCCGCCGGGCGCAGCTCGCTCTCCCTCGCGGTCGACGTGGCCAGCACATGATCGGCGTACTGCGTCACCGCGCTCTTCGGCCGCCCGGTGACGGCGACGGTGGTGGCCCCGTGCTCGAACGCCACCCGCAGCGGTTCGATGACGTCCCGCGTCGCGCCGGAGTGCGTGATGGCGATCGCGAGGTCACCGGAGGCCAGCTGGACCGCGTTCGTCACCGCGAGGTGGGTGTCGTTGTGGGCGTGCGCGATGAGCCCGATCCGCAGCAGCTTCTGGGTGAGGTCCTGGGCGACGAGACCGGACGCACCGACGCCGTACACGTCGATGCGCCGCGCGGCCGCCGCGGCGGTGACGGCCGCCTCGAGCTGGCCGGTGTCGAGGGCGGCGGCGGTGTCGGCGAGGGTCTGCCGCTCGTCGCGGGCGAGTTTGGCGACCACGTCCGCCAGCGGATCGTCGACCGCGATGTCGGTGGTGATGGCGGGCGCCCGCCCGGACCGCTGCTGCGCCGCCAGCCCGGCGAGGGCGAGCCGCAGATCGCGGTAGCCGGGGTAGCCGAGCAGGCGGGCGGTGCGCACGACGGTCGCCTCGCTGGTGCCGGTGAGTTCGGCGAGGCCGGTGACGGTGAGGGCGGCGCAGCCCGCCGGGTCGTTCGCGACGGCTTCGGCGACGCGCCGCATGGAGCGGGTCAGGGAAGGGGCCAGGGTGCGGACCTTGGCGGCGAGGGCGGCCGGATCGGGGCTGAAGGTTTCCTTCACTGCCTTGGTCACCTCTGAAAGCTATTTTCTGTTCGGGCTCGGGGTCAAGAGTGCGCACAATGGGTGCATGGACCCCATCAGCCCCCTGGAACAGGCGTTGCACACGGCACGCGCCCTCGTGCTGGCCGATCTGGCCTCGGGCGAGGTCGCCGCGGCGGATGTGGTGTCGTTGGTCGAGGACTCCGTGGTGCAGCGGCGCTGGTGGGTCGAGCAGTGGCCGGACGGCGTGGCGTACGTGGCGGGACTGGTGGCGCAGGACGTGCAGGACGCGCTGCTGGAGCGGTACGGGCGCTGGCCGATCTGCCCGGTCTGCGGCTCCGGCGACCCGCACGCCCTCGAGGTCGAGCCCGAACTCGGCCCCGACCCGCACTGGGTGTGCCACAAGGCGGGCGTGAAGGTCGCCTCGGTGGGCTCGCTGGGGCCCGCCCTGGGAAGCGAGCCGCCCTCGTGAGGCTCTCGTGACCGTCTACATCGACCCGCCGGACTGGCCGGGGCACGGCCGTATGTGGTCCCACCTCGTCAGCGACGTCTCGTATGGCGAACTGCACGCCTTCGCCGAGGGGTTGGGTGTCCCGCGGCGCGCCTTCGAGCGCGATCACTACGACATTCCGTCGCACCGCTACGCCGAGGTGGTGGCTGCCGGCGCGGTCGAGGTGAGCAGCCGCGAGGTGGTGCGCCTGCTGACAGCGGCGGGCCTGCGCAGACGCAAGGGCGCCGGAAGGCAGGGCGCCGGAAGGCAGGGCGCCGGAAGGCAGGGCGCCGGAAGGCAGGGCGCCGGAAGGCAGGGCGCCGGAAGGTAGGGCGCCGGAAGGTAGGGCGCCGGAAGGTAGGGCGCCGGAAGGTAGCGCGGGCGGGCAGGGTAGGCGGGGCGGACAGGGCAGGGCAGGGTAGGCGGGGCAGGCAGGGTAGGCGGGGCGGGGCGGACAGGGCAGGGCAGGCAGGACAGGGCAGGGCAGGGTAGGCGGGGCGGGAAGGTCGGGCGGGCGCAGGACGTCCTACGTCAGGTGCTCACGCCCGCGCAGCTCGTACGCGTCCTCCTCGTCGCCCGCGGCGACCCTGACGAACCCGGCCCGTTCGAGCACGCCACGGGAGGGGGCGTTGGCGCGCCCGACGACCGCGAACAGGCGCCGTACGTCGTCCCGCGCCAGCGCCCAGCCGGCCAGCGCGCGCAGCGCCTCGGTCGCGTAGCCGTGGCCGCGGGCGGCCTCGACCAGGTCGTAGCCGATCTCCGTGCGGCCGTCCTCGTCGGGAGCCGCGTGGAAGCTCATGCTGCCGACGGCCCGGCCGTCCTCCTGCCGCACGAGGACGTAGAGACCGAACTCCGGCCGGTGCACTCCGGACACATACGCCTGCACCATCATCCCGGCGGCGTCCCGCGTCCCCTCGAACGGTCCGCCGTCGAGCCATACGAAGCCTCCGCCGCCGCCCGCCCGGAGTCCGGCGGCGGCGCTGGGCGTGACGCCTTCGAGGGTGAGGCGTTCGGTGGGGATGCGCGAGGTGGTCACGAGGTGAGCAGTTCCAGTTCGCCCCGCAGGTTGTAGCGGGCCGTGGCCTCCCACCGCTCGCTCCCGTACGACGTCCTGAACAGCCGTGGCAGGTCGAGGAGTTGGCGCAGGATGTCCGCCCGGCCGGCCCGGAAGGCGTCGTTCGGGACGAAGTGGTACTCCTCGCGGACGGCGGCGGTGTAGGCGGCGTACGCGGTCGGCGGCGCGGCGAGGATCGCGAGGTCGGCGTCGCACAGGACCTGGCCGTCGAGGTCGTCGTCGGCCGGATCGTGGGTGACGGTGAGCCGGACGAGCCTCGCGACCTCGGCGGTCCGCTCCGGCGACACCCCCGCCTCGGGCAGGGCGCGCTCGGCGAGACGGGCGGAGCGTTCCTCGTTCTCGGACCGGTCGGGCAGATAGACGGCGTCGTGGAACCAGGCGGCCAGCCGGACGACGTCCGGGTCGGCGGCGTGCTCCGCGAGTACGTCCACGCGGTCGAGGACCTCGGTGAGGTGCGTGAGCGTGTGGTAGCGGCGCTGCGGCTCCTGCCAGCGGGCGAGGAGGTCGTCGGCGTACGGCTCCGGGTCCGGGCCACCGGCCAGGCCCCGGGTCCTGTCCAGGGTGTGGCTGAAACGGGTGCGCAGGGCGTCGAGATCGGCCATGGCCCCATTGTCGCGCGTGCGGACGGGGTTCTCCGGCGTATTCTTGAATTGGACTAGACCTGTAGTCGCCCGATGACGCTGATGTAGCCGATGAATGGGGTGCCATGAGCAAGCGTGCAGTTCTGGAGGTGATCGCCCTCGACGTCGAGGACGCGGTCGCCGCCCAGACCGGAGGCGCGGACCGCCTCGAGCTGGTCACCGACATGGCCGCCGACGGGCTCACCCCGCCGGTCGCGGTCTTCGCGGGGATCCGGGCCGCCGTCGACCTCTCCCTGCGCGTGATGCTCAGACGCTCCGAAGGTTTCGCGGCGGGAGCCGCCGAGGAGGTCGACTCCCTCGTCCGGGTCGTCGGCGAGCTGCGGGCGGCCGGCGCGGACGAGTTCGTGCTCGGGTTCCTCGACGCCGAGGGCGGGGTGGACCTGGCCGCGGTGGAGCGGGTCGTCGCCGAGCTGGACGGCTGCCGCTGGACCTTCCACCGCGCCCTCGACCACGCCGGTGACCGCGACGCCCTGCGCAAGCAGCTGGACGGCCTGCCCGGACTGGACACCTACCTCACGGCCGGTTCCGCCACCGGCGTCGACACCGGCCTGCCCACCCTCCTCGCGGAGGCGGCACGGCACGGGGAGCAGGGCTACGAGCAGCAGCTCCTCGTCGGCGGCGGGCTGCGCCTCGACCATGTGCCGGTGCTGAGGGCCGGCGGCATCGACGCCTTCCACATCGGCGGCGCGGCCCGGCCGAACGGCTGGGCCGGACCCGTGTCGGCGGGCGCCGTGGGGGAGTGGCGACGAGCGGTGGACGACGAGCACGACGAGCAGGACACGTAGGCAGGTCTAGCGGGCCGGCCCGGCCCGGCCCGGTGTCGGTGCCGGTCGGCCGAACGGTCCCGGCAGCGAGGCCATGAACGGCACGATCAGACCCCGGGCCCGGGCCGGTCGGGTGGGTGGGTCGGTGGTGCCCGTGTGTGTCCGGGGTCCGGTGCCGGGGCGGGTCGGGTGGGTCGGTGGTGCCCGTGTGTGTCCGGGGTCCGGTGCCGGGGCGGGTCGGGCCGGTCGGTGGTGGTGGGGTCCGGGGTCCGGTCTCGGGGCGGTCAGTCGAGCTGGGGTGGCAGCGGGGCCGCGTGCGTCACGATCAGGCCCGACACCGCTCGGGTCAGCGCCACGTACAGCCGCCGCAGGCCGGTCCGCTCGTCCGGTTCGCCGTCGACCACCGCCTGGGGCTCGTCCAGGACGACGTAGTCGTACTCCAGGCCCTTGGCCAGGGAGGCCGGGACCAGGGTGAGGCGGGTCTCGGCCGTGGTCTCCTCACCGGGGGCGAGGTGGCCGATGCCCGACGCGGACAGTGCCTCGGCCAGCGCCGGGATCCGGGCGTCGGCCGCGATCAGGCCCGTCGAGCCCTCGTTGCGCAGCAACTCCTCGCAGGCCGCGACCACTTCGGCGGTGCCGGCGCCCGACCGGAGGTCGAAGAAGCCGGGGTTCTCGCGGACCGAGGCGACGGGCGTCAGACCCGGCGCGATGTGCGGGAGCAGACGGGAGGCGTAGGTGATGACGTCCGTCGGCACACGGAAACCCGCCGTCAGTTCCTCGATCACCGCGTCCGCCTTGCCCAGGTGACCGAGGGCCTCCTGCCAGCTCCGGGTCGCCCACGGCGTGGTGCCCTGCGCCAGGTCGCCCAGCACGGTCGCCGAGCCCGTCGTGCAGCGGCGGCCGACCGCCCGGTACTGCATGGGGGACAGGTCCTGTGCCTCGTCCAGGACCACATGACCGAGGGAGTGGGTGCGCTGGACGATGTCGGTCGTCTCGTCGATCAGCACCGCGTCCGCCGCCGACCACCTGGCCGCCTTCACGGACCGGGCCGGCCTTCTGCCGGATCCCGGCAGCGCCCACAGGATCGTCTTCTGCTCGTCCTCGCTCAGCAGGCCCTTCGCGTGCTCGGCGAGGAAGTCCGCGTCCGTGAGCAGCCGCAGCACCAGCTTCGCCGGATCGACGGCCGGCCAGACCTCCTTCACGGCCGCCTTCACCGCGCTGTTGCGGGCCACGGCGTCCTGCACCCGGTCGTCCGGGGCCTCGCCCGAGCGTTCCATCTGCACCAGGACGGCATGTGCGATGCGCTGCGGCAGGGCCTCGCGGGCGGCGCCGTAGCGGATGTCCCGGTCCAGCAACTCCCGGACCATCTCCTCGAGTTCGTACGCCGGAAGCCGCCAGCGCCGCGAGCCGCGCACGACGACGAGCGGTTCGCTCGGCATGCTGACGTGCGAGTAGACGGCCCGTCGCAGCACCTCCGCCATCCTCGCGTCACCCTTGACGACCGCCGCGGCCGCGTCGTCCGTGCCGCGCACCTCCACATGGGCCACCAGGTCGTCGACCGTGCCCTGGCGCACCGCCAACTCGCCCAGTGCGGGCAGCACCTGCTCGATGTAGTGGAGGAAGGACCGGTTCGGCCCGATGACCAGCGTGCCGGTGCGGGCGAGCCGCTCGCGGTGGGCGTACAGCAGATACGCCACCCGGTGCAGACCGACGGCCGTCTTACCGGTCCCCGGGCCTCCCTGGACACACACCGTGCCGCCCAGCCCGCTGCGCACGATCTCGTCCTGCTCGGGCTGGATGGTGGCGACGATGTCACGCATCGGTCCGACACGGGGCCGTTCGATCTCCCGCTGGAGCAGCTTGCTGGTCCGCGCCGTCTCCGCCGGGTCGGACAGGTGCTCGTCCTCGTAGGCGGTGAGGTCGCCGCCGGTGTAACCGAAGCGGCGGCGCAGCCCGACGTCCATCGGGTCCTTCTTCGAGGCCCGGTAGAACGGCTGCGAGACCGGCGCACGCCAGTCGATGACCATCGGGTCGCCGTTGACGTCGTGCACATGCCGACGCCCGATGTAGAACTGCTCCCCCTCCGCGCCCTCCGCCCGCTCGGCGCCGGGAGCGTGCAGATAGTCGAGCCGGCCGAAGAACAGCGGGGTGTGGCTGAGGTCGGCGAGCGCCTTGATCCGCTCTTCGATCTGGCGCTCCAGGATCTGGGCGTTGACCCAGTTCGCGGTGACGTCGCTGATGTCGAGGGACTCGGCGTCCTCGCGCATGGCACGCAGGGCACCCCGGGAGGAGGCGAGGTGGGCGCGTTCACGGGCGAGCGGATCGTCGTCGACAGGCGTGGACGGCATGGACGGCGTGAGCGGCGTGGACAAGGGGGTGCCTCCGGACCGGCTGAGGTGGGCGCTGCGGTGAGTCCGTCCGGTTTCCGTCCGGACGGCGGCACTCCGGGAAGGGAGGCGGGCAAGAGCGGAGATTGTAGGTGAACGGCGGAGGAGCGTGCCAACGCATTTATCCGGCCGCCACCCCGATGGGAGTCGGCCGCACCCTCGATGGGACCCGGCCGCCACCCCGATGGGACCCGGCCGCCACCCCGATGGGAGCCGGCCGCACTCCCGTTGGGAGCCGGGCGCCACCCCGATGGGAGCCGGCCGCACCCTCGGTGGGGACCCGGCCGCACCCCCGATGGGACCCGGCCGCCACCCCGATGGGACCCGGCCGCCACCCCGATGGGAGCCGGGCGCCACCCCGATGGGAGCCGGGCGCCACCCCGATGGGAGCCGGGCGCCACCCCGATGGGAGCCGGGCGCCACCCCGATGGGAGCCGGCCGCCACCCCGATGGGAGCCGGCCGCACCCTCGGTGGGGACCCGGCCGCACCCCCGATGGGACCGGCCGTACCCCCGTGGGACCCCTGCCCGACGGCCCTCCGTCCCGTAGGGGAGACCCCCGCCCGCAGGTGTACCCGAGGAGTAGGCCGAATGGGGACCTGGGACCGATGCCCGCTTTATGTCTCGGCTCGCATCATGGATACATGAGTGCAGCGACCATCACCCCGGCCCCCGGTCGCCCGTCCGGCGCGACCTCCCTGTCCGACATTCACCGTCACCGCCTCGGCGACGCCCTGCGCGCCGTGAAGGTCTTCGCGGGCGCCGCCTTCGACGTGATCATTCTCGGCGAGTACGGCGAGGAAGCGGGCGTCCGCCGCCGCAGGTGACTCAGGCCTCACCCGCGAGCAGCTCGTCCGCGTCCATGATCCGGTACGCATAGCCCTGTTCCGCCAGGAAGCGCTGGCGGTGCGCCGCGAAGTCCTGGTCGAGGGTGTCCCGTGCCACCACCGAGTAGAAGTGGGCCTGGTGACCGTCCGCCTTCGGGCGCAGGACACGGCCCAGGCGCTGGGCCTCCTCCTGGCGGGAGCCGAAGGTGCCCGAGACCTGGATGGCGACCGTCGCCTCCGGCAGGTCGATCGAGAAGTTCGCGACCTTGGACACCACCAGCACGCTGATCTCGCCCTCCCGGAACGCGTTGAAAAGCTTCTCGCGCTGCGCGTTGGAGGTCTCGCCCTTGATCACGGGGGCGTTCAGGTGCTCGCCCAGCTCGTCCAGCTGGTCGATGTACTGGCCGATGACCAGGATCTGCTGCCCCGCGAAGCGGCGGACGAGCGCCTCCGTCACCTTCCGCTTCGTCGCCGTCGTCGCGCAGAAGCGGTACTTCTCCTCCGCCTCGGCGGTCGCGTACGCCAGCCGCTCGGAGTCCGTCAGGTTGACGCGGACCTCGACGCAGTCGGCGGGCGCGATGTAGCCCTGCGCCTCGATCTCCTTCCACGGCGCGTCGAACCGCTTCGGCCCGATCAGGGAGAAGACGTCCGACTCACGGCCGTCCTCGCGGACGAGGGTCGCGGTCAGGCCGAGGCGGCGGCGCGCCTGGAGATCCGCCGTGAACTTGAAGACCGGCGCCGGCAGCAGGTGCACCTCGTCGTAGAGGATGAGCCCCCAGTCCCGGGAGTCGAACAGCTCCAGGTGCGGGTAGACGCCCTTCCGCCGGGTCGTCAGCACCTGGTACGTGGCGATCGTGACGGGCCGGATCTCCTTCCGCGTCCCGCTGTACTCGCCGATCTCCTCCTCGGTCAGCGACGTCCGCTTCACCAGCTCGTGCTTCCACTGCCGCGCGGAGACGGTGTTCGTGACGAGGATCAGCGTGGTCGACTTCGCCTGCGCCATCGCCCCGGCGCCGACGAGGGTCTTGCCCGCGCCGCACGGCAGCACCACGACACCGCTGCCGCCGTGCCAGAAGTTCTCCACCGCCTGCTTCTGGTAGGGCCGCAGCGCCCAGCCGTCCTCGTCCAGCTCGATCGGGTGCGCCTCGCCGTCGACGTACCCCGCGAGGTCCTCGGCCGGCCAGCCCAGCTTCAGCAGCGTCTGCTTGATCTGCCCGCGCTCGGAGGGGTGCACGGCGACGCTGTCCGGGTCGATCCGGACGCCGACCAGCGGAGCGACCCGCTTGGAGCGCAGGATCTCCTCCAGCACCGGCCGGTCGGTGGTGGTGAGCACGAGCCCGTGCGCCGGGTGCTTGCTCAGGGTCAGCCGGCCGTAGCGGTCCATCGTCTCGGCGATGTCGACGAGCAGCGCGTGCGGCACGGGGTAGCGGCTGTACTGCACGAGCGCGTCCACGACCTGCTCGGCGTCGTGCCCGGCGGCCCGGGCGTTCCACAGGCCCAGCGGGGTCAGCCGGTAGGTGTGGATGTGCTCCGGCGCCCGCTCCAGCTCCGCGAACGGCGCGATGGCACGACGGCAGTCGTCCGCCTGCTCGTGGTCGACCTCCAGGAGCAGAGTCTTGTCCGACTGGACGATCAGCGGTCCGTTCACGTACGCCATCCCTTCCGCACGGGCCAAACCTCCAGTGTGCCGTACGGCGCGCCGTAGCGGTGGTCCGCTTCTTCCCGGCGGCCCTGCGCAACCCTGACCTGCGTTCGTGGGTCTGACCGGGGGAGCAGCGCGATGGGCGCGACGCGGTGGGGAGTCACGGTATGTCGGTCCTGTCGTTCCGCAGAGGCGCGGTCGGCGTGGGAGCCGCGGCGGTGCTGGCGGCCACGGGCACCTGGGTGATGTGGCCCGCGGACATCGACGGGCGGCTGTGGAGCGAGGTACGGCCGGTGATCGAGGCCAGGATCGCGGCGGAGTCGCGGGGGAGCGGCTACGGCGAGACCGTGCCCGCGCTCGAGGCGCGCTGGTTCTGCCAGGCGAAGGCGCTCGAACTGGAGGAACACGCGGGCGAGGTGCGGGCCGGCGTCAACACGCTGTGCGTCGAGTACGGGGTGCAGGACAACAGCCTGGTCGAGTGCGGCGCCGGACAGTATCCGCAGGTGGTGCGGCTGGAGCGGGACGACGCGGCCGCCGGCGGCTACCGGGTCGTCGCCCGGGAGGAGCCGCCGGACGGCGACGGCTACGGGCGGTGGACGGAGTCCCACTTCGGGGTCTTCGCCAGATCCTCCCTCCAGGACCCGATGTCGACCCGAGCCCTGGAGGCCACGGCCCGCGCCCACTTCGGCCTACCCGCGGACGCCTCCATCGGAGAGTGCTGAACCGCCGGCCCTCGGCCCGTCGACCATTCACCGGCGGCGGCTACTGTCGGCCATCCGAAGGGCGGGGCCTTGGCCTGGCGGCCATGTGCCTGGCGGCCTCTGGCCTGGCGGCCTCTGGCCTGGCGGCCACTCGACCGGTGGCTCCGACCAGGCGGCCACTCACCAGGTGTCCCTGGCCTGGTGGCCCTTGGCCCGGCGGCCACGCAAACGGCGGCCTCGGCCCGGCGGCCACTCACCCGGTGGCCTCTGGCCTGGCGGTCACGCAAGCGGTGGCCCCTGGCCCGGCGGTCACGCAAACGGCGGCCACTCACCCGGTGGCCTCTGGCCTGGCGGTCACGCAAACGGCGGCCACTCACCCGGTGGCCTCTGGCCTGGCGGTCACGCAAACGGCGGCCTCGGCCCGGCGGTCACTCACCCGGTGGCCTCTGGCCTGGTGGTCACGCAAGCGGTGGCCACCGGCCTGGCGGTCATTCAACAGGCGGCCATGTGCCTGGCGGCCGCGGGCCCGCTGGTCCCTTGCACGCCTGCCGCCTAACCGGCAGGGCAGCGGGTGGGGGCGGTCAGTCGTTCGCCAGTTCTGCGACGCCTGTGATTCGGTGCAGGGGGTACGTGCGGACCTCGTCCGCCGTGTGGTCGTACGCCGTCACGAAGCCGCCCTCCACCCGGACCGGGGCGATGACGCGCTGGCTGGCGGTGCCCTCGGCGTTGACGTAGCCGATCCACAGGGCCTCGCCGGTGAGGACGGCGGCCTGCATGGTGGCGAGGGTCTCGGCGGAGCTGGTCCGGGGGAGTTCGCCGGGGGCGAGCGGGGCGGCGTCCTCCGTCGGTTTGCGGGGGGTCGTGGCGGCCAGGTCGCCGGCCCTGATCGCGCGGATCGCCGCGGTGAGCAGTGTGGTGTCGGGCACCGGCGGCCCGTCCGGCACCGGCTCGGGAGCCGTGCGGGGCGGGGTGCGGTGGGCATGGGCGCGGGTGATCAGGACGTCCCCCTCGGCCGACTCGGCGGCGGGCGCGAAGCCCATCGCGCGCAGTCCCTCGAGGAGGGCGGCCGGGTCGGCCAGGGTCGCGAGCACCGTCGGGGCCAGGCGGCGCAGGCGCAGGGCGGCGGCGCGCTTGTCGGCGAGGATCTCGTTCAGCAGGGCGTCGTCGTCGCAGCGGACGTAGGCCGAGGCCGCGCCCACCCGCAGATGGCCGTGCCGGCGGGCCACGTCGTCGATCAGATACGCCAACGGCTGCGGCACCGGCGTACGGGAGTGCTCGGTGAGGAAGGCGTGCAGGTCGGAGGCGCTGCGGCCGGCGTCCAGGGCGCGGCGCACCGAGCCGGGGGTGAAGCGGTAGACGGTCGCGCCGCCCTTGGACTCGACGTCCGCGAGGACGCTCAGCACGTCGGCCAGCGGGCGCCGCAGCGGACCGGGGGCGACCGCGGTCAGGTCGGCCTGGAGCAGGACGTGGTCCAGGGGCTCGGGGAGCAGCGGGGTGAGCAGCCGGGCGGCGGCCGCGGTGGCCACGGCCTGCTCGGGAGGCGAGAGGGGCACGGCCGGGGGCCCGGCGGCGGCCGCCCGGTGCGGCGCGGGCAGCTTGTCACCGGGGCCGGTCGGGCCGGTCGGGTCGGCCTGCGCGGTGGCGGCGGCGGCCGGTTTGGGCGCGGGTCGTGCCCCCAGCAGGGCCCGCCCGTGCGCCGACAGCGCGCCTCGGCCGGTCACGCCCAGGAGCTCCGCCTCCGTCAGGGTCCAGCGGGCCAGCCGGGAGCGCAGGTCGTCGTCGCCCTGAGGACCCTGCGGTCCGCGCAGCGGTCGCTCCCAGCGCAGCCGGGACAGCACCGCCTCCGGGTCCGGTGCGGCGCCCTCGGGCAGCCCGGCCAGCAGGGTCAGCACCCGATGGCGCACCTCGGGCGCGGCGGACCGGTCCAGGCCCGGCCCCAGCGCCGACAGCGCCCGCTCCTTGAGGTCCCGGCCGCCGACCACCCCGGACGTCCGGGTCGCCGCCAGCCACGCCTGCGCGAGCTGCGCCCACCGGTCGGCGGGCGGCCGCTCCAGCCACTCGTCGTACTCGGGGGTGGCCGCGTACCGCTCGTCGGCCTCCCCGTCGGAGGCGAGCAGCCCGGCCGCGTACGCCAGCTCGATCCAGAACGCGGCCATCGGCTCGGACACGTCGAGGGCGACGGCCGTCCGCTTGAGGTCGCGCACGCTCAGGCCACCGGCCCGCAGGACCGCGGGGCCGCCCTCGTGCCAGTCCTTCAGCAGCTCCTCCACGGTCGCCAGCGTCGTGTACGCCTGCCCGGCCGCCGTCGAGTCCACCACCTGTGGACGATGCGTGGCGACCGCCTCGACGGTGGGCGGCACGGGTTCGGCCGTGCGGTGGGCCCGGCCCTCGCGCAGATGCAGGGCGACCTCACGGGGCAGTACGACGGTCCCGGGGGCCGTCGGCAGCAGCAGCCCGCGATCGAGCAGCCAGCGCAGCCGTGCCGCCGGATCGGCCGTGACCTGCCCGTACGGCGGCCCCCACATCAGCCGCTTCAGGACGTCGACGGAGTCGGCGGGCGCCGTCGCGAGCAGGGCGGTCATTTTCTTGCGGTGGGTGAACAGGGCGGTGAGCGCGCCGACGGCGGACACCGAGTCGTGCGTGGACGGCAGCCCGGCCGTCGCCACCAACTCCTGGATCCGGCCCGGTGACATGCCCGCCGTCGCCTCCCGCACGCTCGGCCCGAGCCCCGTCGGGGACGGGTGCTGCGCGGACGGCGCGAGCAGTTCACGGGCGGTGCGGACGAGGCGGAGGCTGCCTTCGTCGCCCCAGACCAGGGCCTGTTCCCGCAGGGTCGCCAGGGCGCCGGGCAGCGCGTCGACGACCGCCTGGTCGCGGGTGTCGCCCGCCATCAGTCCGAGCAGTTCGGCGTACGTCGCCGGGTCGCCGGCCACGGCCAGCGCCTCCGCGGTCTGGAGGGCGAACCGGTCGAGCCGCTCCAGCGCGCGGACGACGGAGGCGCGGGTGCCGGCGCGGGTGGCGAGCTGGGTGAGGTCGGTGGGGACCGGGGTGATGAGGTCGGGGCGGGCGCGCAGGAGTGCGGAAAGTGAAGCGTCGTCCCGGGCGCGGAGCGCTGCCGCTAGGGAGCGGGGGGCCCGCTGGTCCTCGGTGCTCATCTTGCCCACGGTAGCGGTTGGCGTCCCCCGGGGGCTGCGCCCCGGGACCCCCGCTTCGGCCCTGAAGGGGCCTTGTCCTCAATCTCCCCCGGAGGGGGGTGCCCCCGGACGGGCTGGATGATTGCGGACCGGCGCTCGACCGCTGACGTCCCGCCTTGTCCTCGAACGCCGACACTGCATGGACAGGTGTTGGCAACGGGGAAGCGGTGCAGGTGGGGAGAAGCGGTAGCTTCTTTCCGTGGGGATCGAGAGCGACCAAGTCGTCTACGAGTATCTGAGCCGGGTCGGGGATGTCGCGCAGCAGCGGCAGTTGTCGTCGGCCACGCGGATGCGGCTCGTCTCCGAGCTGCGCAACGAGATCGACCGGCGCCGGGCGAAGGCGGCCGTCGACTCGCCCGCCGCCGTCCGCCGCATCATCGACCGTCTCGGCAGTCCCGACGACATCGTCGCGGCCGCGGCCGACCGGGGCGGCGACGCGCCGCAGACGCCGGCGCCCTCCGTGCCCGTACAGCGTGACCGCGAGGCGGAACCGGAGCGGCCGAAGGGGATCCGGCGGGTCGTGCCGCGGCCCCGGACCGGCGCGCCGCCCCCCGCGACCCCCTCCGACGTGGCGTCACCGCCGCACCGCGCCCCCGCGCACGAGCTGGGCGACGGGCGCGAGACGCCCGACTGGTGGCTGAACGAGCCGACCCCGTTGGGCATCGGCGAGGACGTGCCGGGGTTCGTCGGCGGAGTGGAGATCCCGGACCTGCTCAAGCCCCCGCGGCCCAGGAAACTCGAGGAGGAGCGGGAGGAGGAAGAGGCCGAGGCTGAGGTTGAGGGGGAGGCGGGTGAGGGCGACGGTCGGCCGCGTCGGCGTCGGTTCCGCGTTCTTCGGCGCTCGCCCTCCGGTGAGCGGGCCCGCTGGAGCAACCCCCTGCTGCTGATCGCCGCCGGATGTCTCGGCGTCGGCGCCGTGCTGGGGAACTGGTTCGGACTGATCCTGGGGTGGCTCATCGCCTACGCCTCGCGTCGGCTGACCGAGCGGGAGACGAAGTTCGCCGTGATGGGGCTGCCGGGGCTCGCGCTCACGGCCGGGCTCGTCTGGCTGTGGGGGCGGTCCGAGGGGCGCTGGGGCGACCCCATCGCGGACGGGCACATGAACGACGCCGTCGCCCAGACCTGGCCGTGGGTGATCCGGGGCGCGGCCGTGGCGTCGGCGCTGTTCCTGGTCTGGCGGTCACAGAAGCCGAGGTAGGAAGGTGTACCGGCCAGGCAGAATGGGCCGTATGACGTCACCCGTGATCACCGTCGGCTTCGACCTCGACATGACCCTCATCGACTCCCGGCCCGGCATCCGCGCCACCTATGTGGCGCTCGCCGAGCGGACGGGGACGTACATCGACGCCGATCTGGTGGTCACCCGGCTCGGGCCGCCGCCCGAGACCGAGCTGGCCCACTGGTACCCGGCGGAGCGGGTCGCGGCCGTCGCCGACCTGTACCGCTCGCTGTACCCCGAGCACGGCGTCACCGGCGCGACCGCGCTGCCCGGCGCCCGTGAGTCGATCGCGGCGGTGCGGGCGGCCGGCGGCCGGGCGATCATCGTCACCGCCAAGCACCAGCCCAACGCCAGGCTCCAGGTGGAGCATCTGCGCCTCGGCCCCGACGCGGTCATAGGCGACCTGTGGGCCGAGCAGAAGGCGCAGGCGCTGCGCGAGCACGGCGCGAGCGTCTACGTCGGCGACCACGTGGGCGACGTACGCGGCGCGCGCGCCGCCGGGGCGCTGTCGGTGACCGTGCCGACCGGGCCGATCGATGCGGAGGAACTGCGGACGGCCGGTGCGGATGTCGTGCTCGCCGACCTCACCGAATTCCCGGCCTGGCTCGCCGGTCACCTCGAGGCCTACCGCGCGGCGCCCCGCGCCTGACGCCGGCCCGCGGCGACCGATTGCAGGACGCCGGCGCCCGCGATGAGGAATCCGACGCCCATGAGCATGCTCAAGCCGAACATGTACGTCGGAAAAGGCGTCGTATCGAGGAGGAGTGGGGCGACTGTGACCAGTGTGGCCACAGCGCCGACGAAGAACACGATGGCACCGGCACGGATCAGTCGGTCACCGGGAGCGGCGGAATTCGTTTGGGTTTTGTCACGCACCGGACCAGGGTAGTTCCCTGCGCGAAGGAACAACCGGGGGACGTCTTGTCACCGGCCCGAAGACCATTAGCCTTGGTACCGGCGGGTCGTGGTCGACCCGCCCAAGTGCTATCCAGAGCCGTTCAGAGCTGTTTCGGAGTCGAGAAGCAGCTTTCCGACGAGTACGAGGACGAGGACAGACGTGCCTACCGGCAAGGTCAAGTGGTTCAACAGCGAGAAGGGCTTCGGCTTTCTCTCCCGTGACGACGGCGGTGACGTCTTCGTCCATTCCTCCGTCCTGCCTGCCGGAGTCGAGGCCCTGAAGCCGGGCCAGCGAGTGGAGTTCGGCGTCGTCGCCGGACAGCGCGGCGACCAGGCGCTCTCCGTCGTCATTCTCGACCCGACCCCTTCGGTCGCCGCCGCACAGCGCAAGAAGCCCGACGAACTGGCCTCCATCGTCCAGGACTTGACCACCCTTCTCGAGAACATCACGCCGATGCTCGAGAAGGGCCGTTACCCGGAGAAGACCTCGGGCAAGCAGATCGCAGGTCTGCTGCGCGCGGTCGCCGACCAGTTGGACGTCTGACCGGTACCGGACGACGGGAAATCGGTATCCGTTACGGCGTTACGGGAAATCGAGCGCACCCGGGCCGAGGGGCGGCAACAGCCCCTCGGCCGCCGCGCGTGTCAGCAATCCCCTGACCGCCGCATAGCCGTCCTCGCCCAGGTCCGCCGTGAACTCGTTGACGTACAGACCGATGTGCTGGTCGGCGACGGACGGGTCCATTTCCTGGGCGTGTTCCATGACGTACGGGCGGGAGACCTCGGGGGCGTCCCAGGCGGCGCGTACGGAGGTACGGATCGAGTCGGCGAGCCGGGTGAGGGCCTGGCTGCCCAGCGAGCGCTTGGCGATGATGGCGCCGAGCGGGATCGGCAGGCCGGTCGTGGACTCCCAGTGTTCGCCCATGTCGGCGAGCTTGTGCAGCCCGTAGTCGCGGTAGGTGAAGCGGGCCTCGTGGATCACCAGCCCCGCGTCGACCTTTCCGTCCCGCACGGCCGGCATGATCTCGTGGAACGGCATGACGACGATCTCGCCGACGCCCCCCGGGACCAGCTCCGCCGCCCAGAGCCGGAACAGCAGGTACGCCGTCGACCTCTCGCTCGGCACGGCGACCGTGCGGCCGGTCAGGTCCTTCCCGGCCTCCCTGGTCAGCACCAGCGGGCCGCAGCCCCGGCCCAGCGCGCCCCCGCACGGCAGCAGCGCGTACTCGTCGAGGACGTACGGCAGCACGGCGTACGACACCTTCAGCACGTCCAACTCGCCGCGCTCGGCCATGCCGTTGGTGATGTCGATGTCCGCGAACGTCACGTCGAACCCGGGCGCGCCCGGCACCCGCCCGTGGGCGAGGGCGTCGAAGACGAACGTGTCGTTCGGGCAGGGCGAGTACGCGATCTTCAGATCGTCACCGGTCATGCGGGTTCCAACTCTCCAGGACGGGTGTGAGCTTCCCGAAGGCCGTGGTGAGGGCGGCGAGCGCGGCGCCGATGCGCCAGGCGTCGCGGTCGCGCGGGCCGAGGGGGTTGGAGACCGCGCGGATCTCCAGCACGGGCACGCCGTGCGCGGCGGCGGCCTCGGCGACCCCGAAGCCCTCCATCGCCTCGGCGAGGGCCCGCGGGTGCAGCGCGCGCAGGGCGGCGGCCCGGGCGGCGGTCCCGGTGACCGTCGAGACGGTCAGGACGACGCCGGTCAGGGCACCGGTGGCGGCCGCGGTCTCTCGTACGAGGGACTCGGGCGGACGGTGGGTGACGGTGCCGAAGCCCAGCTCGGTGACGGGCAGGAAGCCGTCGGCGGTCTCGGCGCCCAGGTCGGCGGCGGTGATCTCGTCGGCGAGGACCAGGGAGCCGACGGGGGCGGCGGGCGCGAAGCCGCCGGCGATGCCCGTCGAGACGACCAGGCCGTAGGGGTCGCCCCGCAGCGCGGCGGCCGTGAGGGCGGCCGAGACGGACGCGGCGGCCAGGGCCGGGCCGACCCCGGCGGCGAGGAGGTCGTAGGACTCACCCGCGCGGTGCAGGCTCACACCCGGCAGGCGCACCTCACGGCCGGGCCCGGGCAGCGCCCGGGCCACCGCGTCCCGTTCGGCGGGGACCGCGGTGGCCACGAGGACACGGGTGCGGGACGTGGTCAGTCGTCCTTCTTGAGCTTGAACGACCACAGGCCGGTCACCGCCTGGCTGTCCTTCTTCCCGTCGCCGGCCTTGATGGAGACGAGGGTGGAGTCGCCCTGGGCGCCGTACTGGGCGTTGAAGAACACGCTGCCCGGGATCGTGCGGTAGGTCTTGTCGCTGTCCTCGGTGAGCGGCTGACCGTTCATCAGGATCGTCCAGCGCTTGTCGGCCACGTCGGGGTCGACACCGAAGCGGACGGTCTCGTCCGGGTCGACGGTGATGGACTTGATGTCCTTGTCCGCGAGGCACTTGGTCAGTGCGGCGGCCTGGAGGGTGTCGCCCTCCCCGCCACAGGTGGCCTCGGCGCTGACCGAGGTGCGGCCGACGGTGATCGTGGACAGCGGCGTCGGCTTGTCGCAGGCCGACAGGACGAGCAGTCCGGCGGAAACGGCGCCGGCGGCGGCGACGACGCGGCGGCGTCGCACAACGCCAGGTACATCAGCGGCTCCGCCGCGGGGCATCGTGGTCATGGCGGAAGGCTATCGGGCACGCCCGGCCCTCTCTTTACGTGGGGGGCGGCGTGGCTGTGTGTTACGCCACGCGGGGCTTCGCACCGCTCCCGTGCCGCACCGAGGACAGCAGACCGCGGACCGTGGTCAGCCAGCCCAGCGCGACCACCGCGGCGGCCACCGACAGACCCAGCGCGCCGTTCAGCGGCATCACGATGCCGACCGCGCCGCCGAACACCCAGCACACCTGGAGCAGCGTCTCCGAGCGGGCGAACGCCGAGGTGCGCACCAGCTCGGGCACGTCCCGCTGGATCAGCGCGTCGAGGGACAGCTTGGCCAGGGCCTGCGAGAACCCGGCGACCGCCGCCATGCACGCCACCAGGAACGCCCCGAAGAACACCGCGGCGGTGATCGCCGCGCCCAGCACGACGGCGACGACCGTCACGATGATCAGCTCCGGGGCCTTGGAACGCAGCCACGCCCCCACCGCCGTACCGAGCGCGTTGCCCACGCCCGCCGACACCGCCACCATGCCCAGCGACACGGCCGCGCTCTGCCCGGTCAGCGGGTGCTCGCGCAGCAGGAACGCCAGGAAGAAGGTCAGGAACCCGGACAGCCAGCGCAGGGCCGCGTTGGCGCCGAGGGCGTGCGTGACGGCGATGCCGACGGTCCTGAGGCCCGGCCGCTTCACCGGCTGCCGGTGCGGGCCGTGCAGGTGCTGCTCGTCGGCGGCGAGCAGCGCCACGGCCTCGCCCTTGGCGGAGTCGACCTTGCGGGGCAGCGAGAAGGACAGGAACGTACCGGCCACGAAGATCACGAAGGCGCCGTAGAGCGGGTAGCGCGGCCCGAGGGACTGGAGTCCCGCCCCGATGGGCGCGGCGATCCCGGTGGCGAGGAGACCGCCGAGGGTGACCCGCGAATTGGCCTTGACCAGGGAGAACCGGGGCGGCAGCAGCCGGGGCACCACGGCGCTTCTGACCACCCCGTACGCCTTGGAGGAGACGAGCACGCCGAGCGCGGCCGGATACATCTCGATGCTGCCGGTGGCGACGGCACCGGACAGCACGAGCGCGAGGAGCGCCCGGGCGAGCATGGCCCCGGCCATGGCGGCGCGCCGACCGTGCGGGAGCCGGTCGAGCAGGGGGCCGATCACGGGGGCGAGGACGGTGAAGGGGGCCATGGTGATGGCGAGGTAGAGCGCGACCCGCCCGCGGGCCTCGTCCGTGGGCACCGAGAAGAAGACGGTGGAGGCGAGCGCGATGGTGATCATGACATCGCCGGCGCCGTTCACGCCGTGCAGCTCGATCAGCTTGCCGAGGCCGGACTCGCCGGCGCCGTGCGCGTGGGTGGCCTTCCGGATCCCGCGGGCGGTGCCGGTGAACGGGAAGTGCAGGGCACGGCCGACCGCGCGGACGGACCCGCTCATCCGGCCCGAACCGCTCACCCGGCTCCTCCCCTTGTTCCCCTTCGTCGCACCGATCCCGGTGGCGCCCTGGGGTGTCCTCGCGGCTGCCACCCCGTCATAGTGCCCCGGAAAAGCGGTACGTAGTGCGGTTACCGCGCGTATGGGCGTGTGATCGTCGCCGCGCCGGGCCGGTCCGGAGGGGGTTCGGCGGTGGTTCGGTGGCTTCTGTGAGCGGGAAACGTCCCGTCGGTGTAGGCCGAGCGTCCGCGAGCAGGTAGCGTGCGTAGCGCGCCGTGGCGATTGTTCTCGGCCGCGCGCCTCCCGGCCATCCCGCAGAATGGATGACAGCAGGTGCGCCCGAGCGCGATCGGGCGCGGACGTCGACGCGGCCCACCGGTCCGCTCCGTTCGCACCCGCCGCCTTCAGGCCGGCGCACCGAGAGACGGCGTAGGAGAGAAGCGATACCTGTGAGCGCAGCGACCACGCGAAGCCGCACCCCCGACCGCCTGTGCGCCGAGGCCGTCGACCTCGCACGCGCCGCAGCCGAGGAGGCAGCCGCCCCCGGCGTGGTGGGCGAGCATGCGGGGCTGGTCTCCGAGGGCGACCGGGTGGTCACCCACTACTTCGAGTGCAAGGAGCTGGGCTACCGCGGCTGGCGCTGGGCGGCGACGGTGGCACGGGCCTCGCGCGCCAAGGTCGTCACGCTCGACGAGGTGGTCCTGCTGCCGGGCCCGGACGCGGTCCTGGCCCCCGAATGGGTTCCGTGGAGCGACCGCCTGCGCCCCGGCGACATGGGTCCCGGCGACCTCCTCCCCACGGACGCGGAGGATCTGCGTCTGGAGCCCGGCTACACCGGTGAGGACGATCCGCGCCTCCAGCCGGGCTACTTCGACTCGGACGAGCCGACGCCGAACTCGCCCCTCTCCGAGGAGATGGCCGAGCTGGTGGAGGCGGAGGACGCGGAGGTGACGCCGGCCCCGCCCGCGGCCCTCCCGGCTGCTCCGCGCCGGGGCACCATCGCCGCGGTCGCCGAGGAACTGGGCCTGCGTCGCGCCCGGGTCCTGTCCCGCTACGGTCTGCACACCGCGGCCGACCGCTGGGAGGACGGCTTCGGCCCCAAGACCCCCATGGCCCAGGCGGCCCCCGCGTCCTGTGTGAGCTGCGGTTTCCTCACTCCCATCGGCGGCTCCCTCGGTCAGGCCTTCGGTGTCTGCGCCAACGAGTTCTCCCCGGCCGACGGCCGGGTGGTCTCCCTGGCGTACGGCTGCGGCGGCCACTCGGAGGCGGCGGTCATGCCGACGCCCCCGCGGCCCGCTCCACCGGTGATCGACGAGACCCGGGTCGACCCGTTCCCCCTCCGCCCGGCCTCGGACTCGGGCTCCGTCCCGGAGACGACGGACGAGGACACAGCAGAACTGGGCCATTCCTAGACCCACCCCCGGCCCCACCCAGGGCCACCCCCGGCCCCACCTGGCGCGGGCCACCTCCGGCCCCGCCCAGGGTCACTCCCGGCCTCACCTGGCGCGGGCCACCTCCGGCCCTGCCCAGGGCCACCCCCGGCCTCACCTGGCGCGGGCCAACCCTGGCTCACCCAGGGCCACCCCCGGCCCTACCTGGCGCGGGCCACCCCTGGTCCCTTCCCGGGGCCCGATCCCGGTCTCTTCCGGGCCCGATCCCGGTCTCTTCCGGGGCCGATCCCGGTCCCTTGCAGGGCCGATCGCGGCCCCTCCTGGGGCCGACTCGGTTCCTCCAGGGCTGGAATCCGTCCCTTCCGGGAGCATGTCGACCCTGCCGGGGTCCAGCCTGGCCCCCGCCGGGCCGAATGTGGCCCTCAGGGCCCAGCCCGGCGCCTCCCAGGGGCACTCCCGACCCTGCGGGGCCACAGGCCCCGCAGGGCTGCGTTCGGCGTTGTTCCTGAGCGCAGGTCGGCCTTTTTGGGGCCTGGGGGCCGCCTGGGGATTCAGTTGTTGTGTGATTGTGATGTGGGGGGTGGTCGGGGCCCGGGTACGGCCCTACGGGACGTTCTGGCGGTGGTTCGGCTCGCGGTACCTTCGAGCCCACGCCGATGAGGAGAGTGAACGTGAGCAAGTTCGTGCGGCCGGCACCCGAGGGCGCGGACCCCTTCGGCACGGCCCGCCTGCGTCGCGGAGTCCTGGACGCCTGGGCGACCAGCCCCGCCCGTTTCCGGGAGGACGCCAACGCCGAGGAGGATCTCGTCCTCGGCGGGTACCGGGACCGGCTCGTCGTCGAGCTCGCTCAGAACGCCGCCGACGCCGCGGCCAGGGCCGGCGTGCCGGGGCGGCTGCGGCTCACCCTCCGGGACGGCGTCCTCGTCGCCGCCAACACCGGCGCACCCCTGGACGCCGCGGGTGTGGAGTCCCTCGCCACCCTCCGCGCCTCCGCCAAGCGCGAGGCCCGGCAGTCGGCCGTGGCCGTCGGGCGGTTCGGTGTCGGCTTCGCAGCCGTCCTCGCCGTCACCGACGAGCCCGCCGTCGTCGGGCGGCACGGCGGGGTCCGCTGGGACCTGGCCGAGGCCCGCGCGCTCGCCTCCGAGACCGCCCGGCACAGCCCGGGGCTCGGCGACGAGATCCGGCGGCGGGACGGGCATGTGCCCCTGCTCCGGCTCCCCTTCGCCGCCCAGGGCACCGCCCCCGACCCGTACGACACGGCCGTCATCCTGCCGCTGCGGGACGCCGCCGCCGCCGACCTCGCCGAACGCCTCCTCACCGTCGTCGACGACGCCCTCCTCCTCGCCCTCCCGGGCCTGGAAGAGGTCGTGATCGAGATCGGCGACGACGCGCCCCGCGTCTTGCGCCGGGACACCGACGCCGGCGACGAGGCCCTCACCGTCGTGGCGGACACACGGGACGGGACCACCCGCTGGCGCGTCGCAACCGCGCACGGCCCCCTCACGCCCGACCTCCTCGTCGACCGCCCGGTGGAGGAGCGGTTGCGCCCCCACTGGTCGGTCACCTGGGCCGTACCGGTCGACGACGACGGTTCGCCCGCCCGGCCCCGCACCACCCCCGTCGTGCACGCCCCCACCCCCAGCGACGAGCCCCTCGGCGTCCCCGCCCTGCTCATCGGCTCCTTCCCGCTCGACACCACCCGCCGGCACGCCGCGCCCGGCCCGCTCACCGACCACCTGGTGCAGCGCGCGGCCGACGCGTACGCCGAACTCCTCGCCGGCTGGCGGCCGGTGGGCGCCGGGATCATCGACCTCGTGCCCGGCCCGCTGGGCAAGGGGGAGCTCGACGGGGCGCTGCGCCAGGCGATCCTCGAGCGGCTGCCGCGGACCGCGTTCCTGCCGCCCGCCGTCCGGCCCGTCCCCGAGGACGGGGAAGGCGACGGGGGCGACGGGGTCGACGTGGTCGAGCTCCCGGAGGCGCTGCGCCCCCGGGACGCCGAGGTCGTCGAGGGCGCAGGCGCCGACACCGTACGGGTGCTGGCGGAGGTGCTGCCCACCCTGCTGCCCGCCGGGCTGGAGCGGCGCGTCGAACTGCGCACGCTCGGCGTCGCCCGGATCCCGCTCGCCGACGCCGTGGACCGGCTGGCCGGCCTGGAGAAGGACCCGGAGTGGTGGTACCGGCTCTACGACAGCCTGGCCGGCGTCGACCCGGACCGGCTCTCGGGGCTGCCGGTGCCGCTGGCTGGGGGTACCTCCCAGGCTTTCGGCACTGGGGGAATGCGGACCACCATCGGCCCCCGCCAGGTGCTGCTGCCCACAGCGGACGCGGCCGGTCCCGACCCGGAGATCCTCGCCCGACTCGGCCTCAAGGTCGCCCACCAGGACGCCGCGCACCCCCTCCTGGAGAAGCTCGGCGCGCTGCCCGCGACCCCCCGCGCCGTGCTCACCACCCCGCAGGTGCGGGCCGCCGTGGCCGCGTCCCTGGACGACGACGGCGGCGCCTGGGACGACCAGGACACCCCGGACGCCGAGGAACTCGCCGACACCGTGCTCGCGTTGGTCCGCGACGCCGGTCTGGACCCCGGCGACGAACCCTGGCTCGGCGCCCTCGCGCTGCCCGACGAGGAGGGGGAACTCGTCCCCGCCGGTGAACTGGTGCTGCCGGGCAGCCCGTTCGCCTCCGTCGTCCGGGAGGACGAACTCGCCTTCGTCGACGCCGAACTGGCGGACCGGTGGGGCGAACAGCCCCTCGCCGCCTGTGGCGTCCTCGCGAACTTCGCGCTCGTCCGCGCCACCGACGTCGTCCTCGACCCGGACGAACTGGAGCCCCGCGAAGGGGACTTCGCCGAGCCCGACGACGCGGGCCTGCTGGACGCCGTCGACGTCTGGTGCGAGGACATCCTCGACCGGTTCCCCGACAGCCCGGTGCCCCCCGTAGCCACCGAGCTGGTCGCCGTCCGTGACCTCGACCTCGTCGACGACGACCGCTGGCCCCAGGCCCTCGCGCTGCTCGCCCGGCCGCCCCTGCGGGACGCCCTCACCCAGCCCGTGCGGATCCTGCTGCCCGACGGCACCCACGAGGTCGTCCGGCCGTACACCGCCTGGTGGCTGCGCGGGAACCCGGTGCTCGACGGCCGCCGTCCGGCCGGTCTGCTGGCGGCCGGTGGGGATCCGCTCCTGCACGGGCTGTACGAGGAGGCCGACGCCACCGGCTTCGACGACGAGCAGGTGCTGCGCGCTCTCGGCGTGCGGACCTCCGTGGCCGCGCTGCTCGAGGAGCCCGGCGGCGCCGCCGAACTCCTCGACCGCCTCGCCGACCCGGAACGCCCCGTCTCGGCCGCCCAACTGCACGGCCTCTATGGCGCGTTGGCCGAGCTGGATCCCGAGCAGGTGACCCTCCCGGAGGAGCTGCGGGCGGTCGTCGACGGGCGGGTCGAGGTCGTGGACGCGGCCGACGCCGTCGTCGTCGACTCGCCCGATCTGCTGCCCTTCACCGAGGGCGTGCCGCTGCTTCCGGTACGGCCGTCCCGGGCCGCCGAACTGGCCGAGCTGTTCCAGGTGCGGCGGCTGAGCGAGTCCGTGACCGGGCAGGTCGACTCCGAGGGCGTCGAGCACGACGTATCGGAGCCGGTGCGGGTGCTGCTCGGGCCGCGCACGCCCGAGACGTACGTCGAGCACGAGGAGCTCGTCGTCGACGGCGTGGAGATCGACTGGCGGCTGACCGACGACGGCGTCCTGCACGCCGCGACCCTGGAGGGCGTCGCCGCCGGACTCGCCTGGGCGGCGAGGCAGTGGCCGCGCCGCTTCGAGGTCGCCGCCCTGCTGGAGGACCCGTCACGGACCGCGGAACTGGCCCGCGACCGCTGGTTCGACTGACGGCGTCGCGGTCCGCGTTCGAGCGCCCTCGCGGTTGTCCGCGGGGGCGCTCACATCTTCTCCGTAATTTCTCCATCGAACGTGCAACCGTCGGACTGGAGTACGAGTCTCTTCCCGTGAATCGCGATTCTCAACGGGGGGAAAACCTATGCGCATCCGCGTCACCGCCGCCGTCTCCTTCGGCGCTCTGGCCCTCGCGGGCCTGGCCGTTCCCGTCGCGCAGGCCGCGCCGAGCGACGGCGGCAGCGGCGACACCCGGATCACCAAGGTCGTCGTCGACGGTGACAACAAGGTGCCCGTCTCCACCAACGCGGCGAAGACCATCTCCATCAGCGTGACCGCCACGGACAACTCCGGCATCAAGAGCGCCGAGCACTTCACGCTGACGGGCCCCGACTACGGCTTCGAGATGACCGGCACGCCGACGTGCAAGAAGGTCAACACCACCACCTCCACGTGCACCGCCTCCGTGAAGGTGGACCCGAGGACCGACTACTTCAGCAACAAGAACGCCGGCACCTGGTACGTCGACGCGTGGATCGACGCCAATGACGGCGACTTCGTGTGGAAGGAGAAGGCCGGTGCCTTCCACTTCCAGCGGGTCTCCAAGCTGACCGTCAACGCGACGCCGGAGCCGGTGAAGAAGGGCAAGACCATCACCGTGACCGGCTCCCTCACCCGCGCCAACTGGGAGACGCTCAAGTTCGGCGGCTACGGAGCCCAGTCGGTGCAGCTCCAGTACAAGAAGAAGGGCTCCACCAAGTGGAGCTCCCTGAAGACCGTCAAGACGACCTCGACCGGCGGTCTGAAGACCACCGTCAAGGCGACGGCGGACGGCAACTACCGCTACACCTTCGTGGGCAACACGACCACGGCGGCGGTCACCGCCGCGAGCGACTTCGTCGACGTCAAGTAGGCACGGGCGCACTCGAGAACGGCAGCCCGTCCGGGCGGCCGTTTTCCGTACAACCATTTTCCGGTTTCAGGAATCTGATCATGCGAGCCGACAGGCTCGTCGACCACTTGGGCTCGCTGGTGGCACCCGCCCGGAGAGCCCCTTGATCCCCTTGGGACATTCATGCGCATACGAGCCACCGTGGCCGCCGTCACCGGCGCCCTGGCCCTGTCCGCCTTCGCCGTGCCGGCCGCGCAGGCCACCGGCAGCGACTCGCACAACCCCGTCGACACCCTGAAGGCCCTCCACGCGGCCACCTCCGGCAAGAGCGCCTTCACCGGCGCCACCCCCGCCGACACCGGCACCCCGTACGCGCTGGACGCCAAGTTCGGCAACGTCAAGGTCAACAAGGGCTTCCCGATCATCGCCGGCACCAGCGGCAAGGTCACGGTCCCGGTCACCTTCACGGTCACGCACGGCGCGGGCGTCGACGTCACCGCCGACGACACCGAGCTGGACCTGGTCATCTACCGCGGTGCGTACGCCGACCCGGCCAACATCCTCGTCGGCGACGACTGGCCGACCTGCACCAACACCTCGGCCACGGTCGCCTCCTGCAAGGGCACCATCGACATCCTCCCGGGTGAGGAGCTCTACAACACCGACGCCACCACGTGGAAGGCGCTCGGCTACGTCATCGACTGGAACGACGTCGACCCGTTCAGCGACGACGACATCGACTGGACCAAGGTCGGTTACGCCGAGGGCGACGCCCTGGCCACCACCAAGCTCCAGCGCTTCTCCAAGCTGACGGTCAACGCCGCGCCGGAGCCGGTGAAGAAGGGCAAGACCATCACCGTCACGGGCAAGCTGTCCCGCGCCAACTGGGACACCGGCCTGTACGGCGGCGTCTCCACCCAGTCGGTGAAGCTTCAGTTCCGCAAGAAGGGCAGCAGCACCTACAGCACCGTCAAGACGATCAAGAGCAGCACCACCGGCGGCCTGAAGACGACGGTCAAGGCCTCCGTGGACGGTTACTACCGCTTCGTCTTCGCGGGCAACCCGACGACCCCGGCGGTCAACGCCGCGGGTGACTTCGTCGACGTGAAGTAAGGCACCGAAGCAAGGCACCGAAGCAAGGCGCCGTAGCAAGGCGCCGTAGCAAGGCGCCGTAGGAGAAGCGGCCGGCCCCGGAAATCCGGGGCCGGCCGTTTGCCGCTCTCTCCCATCTCTTACCTCCCGCAGCACAACTGGCCCCGCCCGCCGTGGATCTCACCCGATGAGTCAACAGACTCCGAGATCTCTCTCCCATCTGGGGAACGCAATGCGCATACGCGCCCTCGTGGTCGCCTCCTCCGGCGCCCTCGCTCTCTCCGCCCTCGCCGTGCCGGCCGCCCAGGCCGCCCCGACGGCGGCGCCGAACGTCACCTTCTCCGCCATGAAGGTCAACGCGGGCAAGGCCGTCGTGGTCGGCCCCTCGGCCAAGGTCACCGTCACCGCCACGTACACCGTGACGAAGCCCGCGAGCCTCAGCGCGAGCTCCTTCGACAACGGTCCGATGCTCTACCGGGGCACCGCGCTCAGCGCGAACTCCGAGATCATCGCCGGTGACGAGCCGGGCACGTGCAAGGCCGTCTCCACGACGGTCCTCAACTGCACCGCCAAGATCCAGTTCCGTCCCACCGTCTCCAGTGCGTACGACGACCTGGCCAACAGCCAGGCCGGCACCTGGAAGGTGGGCGCTCTCGCCGTCCCGCACGACGCCACCGGCGAAGCCGACCTCAAGTGGCAGAGCAACCTGGGCGCCGTCAAGGTGCAGCGCCAGGCGCAGCTGACGGCCGACGCCACGCCCGAGCCGGTGAAGAAGGGCAAGACCCTCACCATCACGGGCAAGCTGTCCCGCGCCAACTGGGACACCAACAAGCTCGGCGGCTACGCGGCCCAGCCGGTGAAGCTCCAGTTCAAGAAGAAGGGCAGCACCACCTACACCACGGTCAAGACCGTGAAGACCAGCTCGACCGGCGCCCTGAAGACCACGGTCAAGGCCGCCGCCGACGGCTACTACCGCTGGAGCTTCGCCGGCACCACGACGACCCCGGCGGTCAGCGCGGCGGGCGACTTCGTCGACGTCAAGTAAGCAGCTAGGCAGGGAAACGGCGGTCGACCCATTTCCAGGAGATCTCCAGGGCGACCGCCGCGACCGCCGCCACCCCCACCGCGATCCACGGCATGGTCATCCCGATCAGCTTCAGCGCGAAGAAGTCCTGAAGCCACGGGACCACCAGCACCAGCACGAACGCCGCACCCATCGAGGCCACCAGCAGCACCCGCCACCAGGTGTAGGGCCGGGCGATGATCGCCAGCACCCACATCGAGATCAGGAACAGCGTCAGGGTCGCCGCGCTGGTCTCGGCCTCCAGGGAGCCCTCTCCGGTGTAGTGGTGACGGGCGACCAGATAGGTGGCGAAGGTCGCGACCCCGGCCACCACCCCGCCCGGGATCGAGTACCGCATCACCCGTCGTACGAAGTGCGGCCGGGCCCGTTCGGTGTTGGGGGCGAGGGCGAGGAAGAAGGCCGGGATGCCGATGGTGAGGGTGGACAGCAGCGTCAGGTGCCTGGGCAGGAAGGGGTACTCGACCTGCCAGCAGACCACCAGCAGGGCCAGCAGCACCGAGTAGACCGTCTTCACCAGGAACAGGGTCGCCACGCGGGTGATGTTGCCGATGACCCGCCGGCCCTCCGCCACCACCGACGGCAGGGTCGCGAAGCTGTTGTTCAGCAGCACGATCTGCGCGACCGCCCGGGTGGCCTCGGATCCCGAGCCCATCGCGACGCCGATGTCGGCGTCCTTCAGCGCGAGCACGTCGTTGACGCCGTCCCCGGTCATCGCGACCGTGTGCCCGCGCGACTGGAGCACGCCGACCATGTCCCGCTTCTGCTGCGGGGTGACCCGGCCGAACACCGTGCCCTCGTCCAGGGCCCGGCCCATGCCCTCCGGCTCGGCGGGCAGCCGGCGCGCGTCGACCGTACGGCCGTCCAGCCCGAGCTTCGCGGCCACCGCCCCCACCGACACCGCGTTGTCGCCGGAGATGACCTTGGCGTGGACGTCCTGCTCGGCGAAGTAGCGCAGGGTGTCGGCGGCGTCCGGCCGCAGCCGCTGTTCGAGTACGACGAGTGCGGCGGGCCTGGCGCCGCGTGCGGGTTCGGGGTCGTCGAGGTCGCGGGCGGCGCGGGCCAGCAGCAGCACCCGCAGTCCCTGCTCGTGGAGCCGCTCGGTCTCGGCGAGGGCGGGGTCGTCGTCGGCCAGCAGCACGTCCGGCGCCCCCAGCAGCCAGGTGCCGTTCTCCCCGTTGCCCTCGCTGAGACTGGCGCCGCTGTACTTGCGCGCGGAGGAGAAGGGCAGGGACTCGGTGCAGCGCCAGTCGTCGGCGTCCGGGTAGGCGTCGATGATCGCCTGGAGGGAGGCGTTCGGCCTCGGGTCGGACTCGCCGAGGGCCCCGAGGACCCGGCGTACGTACGACTCGTCGTAGCCGTCGAGCATGCTGAGCCCGGTGACGTCCATGCCGCCCTCGGTGAGCGTGCCGGTCTTGTCCAGACAGACCGTGTCGACGCGGGCGAGCCCCTCGATGGCCGGCAGCTCCTGCACCAGGCACTGTTTTCGGCCGAGTCGGATGACACCGATCGCGAAGGCGACCGAGGTGAGCAGGACGAGCCCCTCCGGGACCATCGGGACGATGCCTCCGACGGTGCGGGCGATGGACTCCTTGAGATCGTTGTTCTTGACGAAGAGCTGTGTGACGACCAGGCCGATCGCGGCCGGGACCATCATCCAGGTCACGTACTTGAGGATCGTGGAGATGCCGGAGCGCAGCTCGGAGTGGACGAGCGTGAAGCGGGAGGCCTCCTCGGCGAGCTGGGCGGCGTAGGCCTCCCGCCCGACCTTGGTGGCCTGGAAGGCACCGCCGCCGGCCACCACGAAGCTGCCCGACATGACCTGGTCACCGGGCCGCTTGACGACGGGGTCGGCCTCGCCGGTGAGCAGTGACTCGTCGATCTCCAGGCCTTCCGCCTCGACGCACACCCCGTCCACGGCGACCTTGTCCCCGGGGCCGATCTCGATGAGGTCGTCCAGGACGAGTTCGGAGGTGGAGACCTCGACGGCCGTGCCGTCGCGGCGGACGGTGGGCCGGGCCTCGCCGACGACCGCGAGGGAGTCCAGGGTCTGCTTCGCCCGCCACTCCTGGATGATGCCGATGCCGGTGTTGGCGAGGATCACGAAGCCGAACAGGCCGTCCTGGATGGGGGCGACGAACAGCATGACCACCCAGAGGACGCCGATGATCGCGTTGAACCGGGTGAAGACGTTCGCCCGGACGATCTCGCCGACGGAGCGGCTGCTGCGGACGGGTACGTCGTTCACCTGGCCGCGCGCGACCCGGTCCGCGACCTCGACGGCGGTGAGGCCGGTCGCCGTCGGCACGGAGGCGGGGGCGTCGGTGTGGGCCATGGGTTCGACGGTACGTGCGGATCTGGGGGTTCACCCCCTGAGGACGCCGAAGATCCGACCTCGGGAGGACGGGGGCGGCGCCGTCCAGTACCTCGGTAGTAGCGCCCTGGGAGCTGCCTGGGGGGAAGCCCCTAGTCGGTGACCGGGCCCACGGGCTCGGTCGGCCCGCTCGCCGCGTCCCGCTTGATCGCTGCGTCCCGCTTGCGGACGTACCAGATGCCGATGAGGCCGAGTCCGGCGCCGGCGAGGCACGTCCAGATCCACCACAGATGGCCGTGGTCGTCGTACCAGCCGTAGAAGGGGAGCTGGACGAGGAAGAGGACGAACCAGAGGATCGTGCCGCCGGTGACGGTGGCGACCACAGGGCCCTCCAGGGGCTCCGGCGCCTCGTGTTCAGGGATCCACTTCTTCATGGTGCTCAGCTTACGAGGCGGTCGGGTCTACGCGCGGAGATGGCCGATCCGAACGTTATATGTTCATACTGAAACGGTTTGGTACTGACCACTTCTCTTCGTAGGAAACGCCAAAAGATGCCCACGTCGGCCCCCGCCAAGGTCCCCGCCCCTGAACAGCCGGGAGCCACGCCCCTCTTCGGCGCCCTCGACCGTTACTTCAGGATCACCGAACGGGGCAGCACCCTGCCCCGCGAGATCCGGGGCGGTTTCGCCACCTTCTTCGCGATGGCGTACATCATCGTGCTGAACCCGATCATCCTCGGCAGCGCCAAGGACATGTACGGGCATCAGCTCGACAACGGCCAGCTGGTCACCGCCACCTGTGTGACGGCCGCCTTCACCACGCTCCTCATGGGCGTGATCGGCAATGTGCCCATCGCGCTGGCCGCCGGCCTCGGCGTGAACTCGGTGGTCGCCCTCCAGCTCGCCCCCCGGATGTCCTGGGCGGACGCCATGGGCATGGTCGTGCTCGCGGGCTTCGTGGTCATGCTCCTGGTCGCCACCGGTCTGCGCGAGCGCGTCATGAACGCGGTGCCCTTCGGCCTGCGCAAGGCGATCAGCATCGGTATCGGCCTGTTCATCATGCTGATCGGGCTCGTCGACTCCGGCTTCGTCAGCCGTATCCCGGACGCCGCCCACACCACCGTCCCGCTCCAGCTCGGCGCCGACGGTCACCTGAACGGCTGGCCGGTCCTCGTCTTCATCCTGGGCGCCCTGCTCACGCTGGCGCTGATCACCCGCAAGGTGCCCGGCGCGATCCTCATCTCGATCGTCGCGATGACCGTCCTCGCGCTGATCATCAACGCGGTCGCGACGATCCCGTCCTGGGGCCTCACGACCCCCGAGTGGCCCGGCAACCCCGTCGCCACCCCGGACTTCGGGCTCATCGGCGAGTTCAGCCTGTTCGGCGGCTTCGGCAAGGTCGGGGTCCTGACCGGCATCCTCTTCGTCTTCACGGTCCTGCTGTCGTGCTTCTTCGACGCGATGGGCACGATCATGGGCGTCAGCGACGAGGCCAAGCTGACCAACGCCAAGGGCGAGATGCCCGGCATCAACAAGGTCCTCTTCGTCGACGGCCTCGCGGTCGCCGCGGGCGGTGCCAGCTCCTCCTCCGCCACCACCGCCTTCGTGGAGTCCACGGCCGGTGTCGGCGAGGGCGCCCGCACCGGCTTCGCGAACATCGTCACCGGTGGCCTCTTCACCGTCGCGCTGTTCCTCACGCCGGTCGCCACGATGGTCCCGTCCCAGGCCGCCACCCCGGCGCTGCTCGCGGTGGGCTTCCTGATCCTGGCCGGTTCGGTCAAGGAGATCGACTGGGCCGACCACACCATCGCCATCCCGGCCTTCATCACCATGGTGATGATGCCGTTCACCTACTCGATCACCAACGGCATCGGCATGGGCTTCATCACCTTCGTGGTGCTGCGCCTGGCGGCCGGGCGTGGCCGGGAGGTCCCGGCGCCGATGTACGTGGTCTCCGCCGTCTTCGCCTTCTACTACCTGATGCCGGCCCTCGGCCTCACCTGATGCCGGCCCTCGGCCTCACCTGATGCCGGCCCTCGGCCTCACCTGATGCCGGCCCTCGGCCTCACCTGCTGCCGGCCCTCGGCCTCACCTGATCCCCGCCCGCCCGTGGTGGCGGCTCAGGTGAGCCCGTAGAACTTCTCCGTCTCCTCGACGGCGGTCTGGAACCGCTCGTCGAAGTCATCGCGAATGAGCGTCTGGACGACATAGTCCTGGACGCTCATTCCCCTTTTCGCGGCATGCTGCCGGAGCCGTTCGAGCAGCTCCCCGTCTATCCGCAGGCTGAGCACACTGGTCCCCATGAGACGAGGGTCGCGGGCGCGTACCGCAGTCCGGTCACTTTCCGCTGCCTACTCACTCGTTCGAGTGATGGAGAGGTTTCCGTGGCCCGGGTCATGGGGAATCCCGGCGCCCCCAGCTTGTTTAGCCAGAGTAATGAGTTATCCTAAAGAGATGCCTGACCTCACCCATGGCGACAACGCTGCCGCCGTGAACTCCCTGCGTTCAGCCGTGATGCGGCTGTCCCGTCGACTCAAGCACCAGCGGGTCGACGAGTCGCTGAGCCCCACCGAGATGTCGGTGCTCGGCACCCTCTCCCTCTGCGGCAGTGCCACCCCGGGCGAGCTCGCCCGCAAGGAGCATGTGCAGCCGCCGTCGATGACCCGCATCGTGGCGCTGCTGGAGGCCAAGGGTCTGGTCCGGCTGGAGCCGCACCCCGAGGACCGGCGCCAGAAGGTCGTCACCAAGACCGAGCAGGCCGAGGCCATGCTCGAGGAGAGCCGCGCCAAGCGGAACGCCTTCCTGGCCACCCTGGTCGACAACCTCGACGAGGACGAGTGGGCGAAACTGCGCGCCGCCGCCCCCGTGCTGGAGAAACTCGCACACCTGTAGACAGCCGTCAGGCCATGAGGAGGCGACCCTTTTGAGTTCGGGATCCGGAGCAGACTCCGCCCCCGCACCGACCACCCACGAGACCCTTGCCGAGAAGCCCGCCGCGGGCGCCCGCAAGTCATCGATGTTCAGCTCTCTGAAGGTCAGGAACTACCGCCTGTTCTTCATGGGCCAGGTCGTGTCCAACATCGGCACCTGGATGCAGCGCATCGCCCAGGACTGGCTGGTCCTCAGCCTCACCGGCTCCGCGACCGCCGTCGGCGTCACGACGGCCCTCCAGTTCCTGCCGATGCTGCTCTTCGGCCTCTACGGCGGCGTACTCGTCGACCGGCTGCCCAAGCGCCGGACGCTGCTGTTCACCCAGTCCGCGATGGCCCTCACCGGCATCGCGCTCGCCGTCCTCACCCTCTCCGGCCACGTCCAGGTCTGGCACGTCTACGTCGCCGCATTCGCCGTGGGCCTCGCGACCGTCCTGGACAACCCGGCCCGTCAGACCTTCGTCTCCGAGATGGTCGGCCCCGACCAGCTCCAGAACGCGGTCAGCCTCAACTCCGCGAACTTCCAGTCGGCCCGGCTGGTCGGCCCCGCCGTGGCCGGCGTGATGATCACCGGCGTCGGGACCGGCTGGGCGTTCCTCTTCAACGGGCTGTCGTTCGTCGCCCCCCTCGCCGGCCTGCTGCTGATGCGCTCGCGCGACCTGCACGCCGTCGAGCGGGCCCCGCGCGGCAAGGGCCAGCTGCGCGAGGGGCTCCAGTACGTCGCCGGACGCCCCGAGTTGATCTGGACGATCGTCCTGGTCGGGTTCGTCAGCACCTTCGGCTTCAACTTTCCGGTCTATCTCTCGGCCTTCGCCGACGACGTCTTCCACGCGGGCGCGGGCTCCTACAGCCTCTTCAACACGCTGATGGCGGTGGGCTCCCTGGCGGGCGCCCTGCTCGCGGCCCGGCGCGGCACGGCCCGGATGCGGGTGCTGGTCGCCGGCGCGGTGGCCTTCGGCACGATGGAGATCGTGGCCTCCATGGCCCCCTCCCTGTGGCTGTTCGCCCTGCTCATGGCCCCGATCGGCATGTTCGGCATGACGGTCAACGTCACCGCCAACAGCAGCGTCCAGCTGAGCACCGACCCGGCCATGCGCGGCCGGGTGATGGCCCTCTACATGATGGTGTTCATGGGCGGCGCCCCGATCGGCGCGCCGATCGCCGGCTGGATCACCGACGCGTACGGCGTCCGGGCGGGCCTGGCGGCGGGCGGCGTCGTCTCGGCCGCCGCGGCCGTCACCATCGGCCTGGTCCTGGCCCGGATGGGCAACCTGCGCCTGTCGGTGGGCTGGCACCACGGCCACCCGAGCGTGCGGTTCGTGCCCCGGGAGAACCGGGAACTCGCCGCGGTGGCATGACGTCGTACGCCGTCACCCGGAGGATGCGGCAGGGGGCCGCACCCTCCGGGCCAGCACCTGGCCCGGCCACGCGTGTTCGCCGACGGTGTACGCCTCGGTCGAGGTGAAGCCGTTGGCCTCGTAGTAGGCGACGAGCTTGCGGTCGTCGCCCGCGTAGCAGTCCACCCGCAGCAGACCGATGCCCGCCCGCCGGGTCTCCTCGGCGGCGTGCGCGAGCAGGGCGCTGCCCACACCGTGGCCCTTGAAACGGCGGTCGGAGGCGAGCCAGTGGATGTACCGCTCGGGCTCCCCGGGCGGCGGGAGATGGGCCAGATACGCGCCGGGCGAGTCGGTGAGGGTGAGGGTGGCGGCCGGCACGCCGTCGGCCTCGGCGATGAACGCCCAGCCCTCGTCCAGGTACCGGGCGACCGACTCCACCGTCTTCTGGCTCTCCGACAGGGGATTCCTCCCCCACTGGCCTGGGCGCCCCTGCGCGACCAGCCACTCCACGCTGCTGTCGAGCATGCCGAGTATCACGGGGACGTCGTCGGGTCCGCCTTCTCTGATGGTGATCCGCATGACGCCCATCATGCCGGGCGGGCGGCCCCGCCGGCCGGGAAAATCGGGGGCATGAGACTCTTCGCCGCCGTGCTGCCCCCGGACGACATCGCCGACGAACTCGCCGCCGAGGTCGCCCGGTTGCACACCCTGCCCGGTGCGGACGGGCTGCGCTGGACGGGCCGCCCCGGCTGGCACTTCACCCTCGCCTTCTACGGCGAGGTCGACGACGACCTCGTGCCGGAGCTGTCGGCACGGCTGGGGCGGGCCGCGCACCGCGGCACGCCCTTCGCGCTGGCGGTGCGGGGCGGCGGACAGTTCGGGCACGGGCGGGCGCTGTGGGCCGGGGCCGCCGGAGACGTACCGGCGCTGCGGCTGCTGGCCGACCGGGCGGAGGCGGCGGCCCGGAAGGCGGGCGTGGAGATGGGGGAGCACCGCCGCTACAAGGCCCACCTCACGCTGGCCCGCAGCCGCGAGGCGGTGGACGTCCAGGCGTACGTCGAGGCGCTGGACGCCTTCGAGGGCCGCACCTGGACGGTGGGGGAGCTGGTGCTGGTCCGCAGCAGCCTGCCGAGGTCCGGCGTTCCCGGGGAGCAGCCCCGTTACGAGCCGGTCGGGCGCTGGGCGCTCGGCGGGGCCGGTTAGGCTCGACACGTGGACCCGAAGACCCGGAACCGGATCATGGCCGGTGCGCTTGTGCTGATGTTCGTCGTGGTGGCCGTGGCGGCGGCGGTCGGCAGATAGGCCTGCCCCGGCCCGGCCGGGCGCCGGGGAACCGCGCGTCGTTCGCCGAGTGCCGGCCGGGTACGGCCGGTCACGCAGTTCCCCGCGCCCTTCGGGGGTTGGACGCGCGACGTGAACAGCTCATCGCGCAGCCCACGCGCCCGGACGCCTGGGAGGAGATTCCGACAGGAGAGACCTACCGGGAACGGTGGAGCACGTTGTCGACCCAGCACGAAAAGGGCAGGGAGCTACGCGCCGCAGGGGTCAAGGCCGTCATCCATGCCGAACCGATTCCCGAGATGACCGCCGCGCAGCTCGTGGCTCCCGATGGCCATGACGGGATGTGGCAACACCCAGTCGGGAGGGTTCAGATTCTTGTCCCGATGGACTTCAAGCACCGTCTGCGCAACATGGCGGCGGTCCACAGCGAAGGCTGACCGACAACTGCATGCGACGAGGAGGGCCCTGTGGTCGGGGCCTCCTGCGCGTTTGTAACCTGCCCGGCAGGTCGCCCCCTCGCTCCCGACCGCACGAGACCGAGTCCAGGCCGACGGCTTGGCCTCCACCTGTGAAGAGAGACCGCGCCATCCGCACCCTCATCTACGCCGTCGATCTGACCACCGAGAACGTCCGCGCCCTGGAGACGTTCCTCAACGCGCAGTTGGGGCGAGTGTCCGAGGAGGTCGGTGAGACCGGTGAAACCGCTTTCGCGATGCGGTCCCTGCTCATCCTGGTCAGCGACTCAGCGGGCTTCCTGTACCAACTTGTCGCGGTGGAGCGGCCCGAGCCGTGGCAGCAGGCTGCGATCGTGCGTGAGTGGCAGCGGCTACGCAGCACTGCCCTCGACTTCAACCACTGCCACGGCTACGACTACGACCGCTGGTGGAAGCAGATACGGCACTATGACGCCGCCGACGAAGGCGCCGAGCAGGAGCGAATCCGTCACTTCGCCACCCTGTACCCCTGGACGGACGATGAAGCTGACCAGGGCAAGGAGGATTGACGAGACACTCTGCGTAACAGACGGGCAAGCGTCCCGAGGAGTGCGACAGTCGCCCCACGCGGGCCACCATGGACCGGTCTCGAAAACCAAGGCTCTGGGCGTCTCCCTGGTAACCCTGTACCGGCACCTCGGAGACGACTCCTGATGGCGGCACCTGATGCCCTTGCCTGGAGCGAGCTCGAAGCAGTTGGCTTGTGGCCCATGAAGTACACCCAGCTCGGACGCACCGGACTCAAGGTCAGCCGACTCGTTCTCGGCACGATGAACTTCGGTCCGCAGACAGATGAATCAACCAGCCACGGCATCATGGACGCCGCTCTCGACGCGGGTCTGAACTTTGTAGACACGGCCAACGTCTATGGGTGGGGTGAGAACAAGGGCCGCACCGAGGAGATCATCGGTACTTGGTTCGCTCAGGGTGGCGGGCGCCGTGACAGGACGGTCCTCGCCACCAAGGTGTACGGGAACATGGCCGCCGACGGGGACGTCTGGCCCAACCACGACAAGCTCTCCGCGGTGAACATCCGCCGGGCCGTGGACGCCTCCCTCAAGCGGCTACAGACCGATTACATCGACATCTACCAGTTCCATCACATCGACCGGTCGACGCCGTTCGAGGAGATCTGGCAGGCGATCGACGTCCTGGTCCAGCAGGGCAAGATCCTCTACGCGGGGTCGTCCAACTTTCCCGGCTACAAGATCGCCCAGGCCAACGAGACCGCCACCCGACACGGCCGCATGGGCCTGGTCAGTGAGCAGTGCCTCTACAACCTTGCTGAGCGGCGCGCCGAGATGGAGGTCATCCCGGCCGCGCAGGACTACGGCCTCGGTGTCATCCCGTGGTCTCCGCTGCACGGAGGACTGCTCGGGGGCGTCCTCAAGAAGGAGGCCAAACAGGGGCGCCGGGCGAGTGGCCGCGCTGCCGACGCCCTCAAGGAAACCAAGACGCGCGAGCAGATCCAGGCGTACGAGAACCTCCTCGACAAGCACGGCCTGGAGCCCGGTGAAACGGCGCTCGCCTGGCTGCTGACCCGCCCCGGCGTAACCGGCCCGATCGTTGGCCCCCGCACGCAGGAGCAGCTGGACTCGGCGCTGCGCGCCCTGGAGCTGGAGCTGAGCGAGGAGCTGTTGACGTCTCTGGACGAGATCTTCCCCGGTCCTGGACCGTCTCCCGAAGCCTTCGCATGGTGAGGTAGCGGGTCTGTGTGAGCGTCGCCTTCTGCATGCGTTCGAAGCGAGTTGGAGGCGACGGCTTCGTCGTTTCCATCGGTGACGAGATCACGGCGCGGAGCGCATATGCCAGAACGGGTGGGGCGCGGGTCTCAGCCCGCGTACTCCCCGCCCAGCCCCCACCCCTGGTGCATCGCCTCCGCGAAGGCCGACGCCAGCCGGTGTTCGCCGTTCGCGTTGGGGTGGGTGCCGTCGTAGGTGTCGGTGTCGATGTCCCAGGCTTCCGGGACCGAGGCCAGGAGGATGGGGGAGCCCGGCTCGTCCAGGTCGGCGGCCGTCTTCGCCAGGAGTTCGTTGAAGCGGGCGACCTGCGCGGCGAAGGGCGCGTCGTCCGCGGCGCGGATGTTGGGGATGACCGGCAGCCACACCATGGCGATCCGCGGGTTGGCCGCCCGGGCCTCGGCGGCGAAGGCGCGTGCGTTCTCCGCGGTCTGCTCGGCGTTCGTGTAGAAGCCCAGGTCGATCAGGCCGAGCGAGACCAGCAGGATGTCCGCCCGTGACGTCCGCACCGCCTCGCCGATCAGCGGGGCCATGTGCAGCCAGCCCTCGCCCCAGCCGGCCAGGTGACCGCGCGGGAAGTCGGGGTCGGCGTAGGCGTACGACGCGGCGGAGTCCGTCGCCTTGTCGTAGAGCGTCTCGCGCGGGCCGGACAGGGTGAACGGGCCGCCGTACGTGGCGCACAGGTGCCGCCACATGCGGTAACGCCAGGTGTGCTCGCCCGAGCTGCCGATCGTCATCGAGTCGCCTACGGGCATGAACCTGAGCATCCGCTCATGATGAGGGATCGGCAAAGGATCACCGCCGCCGGGGGCGTGTGAGACCGGCCACGAATCCGTGAACGGGAGGGCGGGATGGCAGGCTTGTGGGCATGCGCCGATCTTTCGCCGTCCGAGCCGGAGCCCTTCTCGCCGGAGTCCTCCTCTCGGGTGCCTTCACCGTGCTCGCCGCGTCCACCGCACCCGCCGCGTACGCGGCCGACGGGGACAAGGGATTCACCATCGAGGATCCGCGCATCACCGAGTCCAGCGGTCTCGCCGCCTCGCGTCAGCACCCGGGCGTCTACTGGACCCACAACGACAGCGACGACGGCCCCTACCTGTACGCCGTCGACAGCGCGACCGGGAAGACCGTCGCCCGGCTCACCCTGACCGGCGTCGGCACGCCCCGCGACGTCGAGGCGATTTCCATCGGCCCGGACAACGAGATCTGGGTCGGCGACATCGGCGACAACCTCGGCGGCACCTGGCAGTACGTGTGGATCTACCGGCTGCCCGAGCCGGCGAAGCTCGTCGACCAGACCGTCAAGGCCACGCAGTACGTCGTGAAGTACTCCGACGGCGCCCGCGACGCCGAGTCGCTCCTCGTGCACCCCAAGACCGGGCGGGTCTACATCATCGACAAGAAGGAGGACGGCGGGCACCTCTACGAGGGGCCGGCGAACCTCTCCGCCTCCGGGGCGAACATCTTCAAGCCCGTCGCCGCCGTCGACCTCTGGGCCACCGACGCCGCCTTCTCCCCGGACGGCGCCCAGCTCGCCGTCCGCGGCTACTTCGGCGGCATCTCCTACGCCTGGAACGGCGGGAAGATCAAGCGCGAGGGGAGGCTCGACGTGCCGCTCCAGCGGCAGGGGGAGTCCGTCAGCTACTCCGCCGACGGCACCAAGATCATGTACGGGAGTGAGGGTTCCGGGAGCTCCGTGGTGGCGGAGGACGCCCCCGAGGGCGCCGGTTCGGGTGCCAAGTCGCCGTCCGGGAAGGGGAGTTCGAGCGCCTCGGGCGAAGGTGACGGGTCCTCGGCCACCGGCAGCGTCAAGTTCGGCGCACTGGCGGTCGCCGCGGTCTGCGTCGCCGTCTTCGGTCTCCGCCGGCTTCTGCGCCGCAACTGAGCGCCTGAGCTCCTCTATGCGCCGCCGCCGTTGCCGCGCTTCTTGACGTGGTCATGGTGTGTCAGTTTCCTGGGGGGTGCGCGGTGTATGGGAGCGCTCCCATGTGTTTCGGGCCCGCGCCTCCCGAGAGGAAGCAGCGAGATGTTCCGCAGCTTGCGAAGAATGCTGTGCGGCCTGGCCGCCGCGCTTCTGATCCCGCTGGGAGCCGGAGCGCAGACGGCCCACGCGGCAGACGCCGTCGCGGCAGACGTCGTCGCGGCCGAGGCCGGAGCCGGCTACTGGCACACCAGCGGCCGACAGATCCTGGACGCCGCCGGACAGCCGGTCCGGGTCGCCGGGATCAACTGGTTCGGCTTCGAGACCGGCAACTACGTCGTCCACGGACTCTGGTCCCGCGACTACAAGAGCATGATCGACCAGATGAGGTCGCTGGGCTACAACACGATCCGCATCCCCTACAGCGACGACATCTTCAAGAGCACGACCGTCCCCAACAGCATCGACTTCAGCAGCGGCAAGAACGCCGACCTCCAGGGCCTGAACTCGCTCCAGATCCTGGACAAGCTCGTCTCGTACGCCGGTCAGGACGGTCTCAAGGTCATCCTCGACCGGCACCGGCCGGACGCGGGCGGGCAGTCGGCGCTCTGGTACACGGCCGCGGTCCCCGAGTCGACGTGGATCGCCAACCTCAAGGCCCTCGCGGCCCGTTACCAGGGCCAGGACACGGTCGTCGGCATCGATCTGCACAACGAACCGCACGATCCCGCCTGTTGGGGCTGCGGGGACACCGCGACCGACTGGCGGCTGGCCGCGCAACGCGCCGGCAACGCCGTCCTGTCCGTCAACCCCGCCCTTCTGATCTTCGTCGAGGGCGTGCAGTCCTTCAACGGCGTCTCCGGCTGGTGGGGCGGCAACCTGATGGGCGTCGGCCAGTACCCGGTGCAGCTCGACGTGGCGAACCGGGTCGTGTACTCGGCCCACGACTACGCGACGAGCGTCGCCCAGCAGAGCTGGTTCAGCGACCCGACGTTCCCCGCGAACATGCCGGGGATCTGGGACAAGTACTGGGGCTACATCTTCAAGCAGAACATCGCGCCCGTGTGGGTGGGCGAGTTCGGCACCACGCTCCAGTCCACGGTGGACCAGAAGTGGCTGGCGGCCCTGGTGAGTTACCTCCGGCCGACGTCGACGTACGGCGCCGACTCCTTCCACTGGACCTTCTGGTCCTGGAACCCCAACTCCGGTGACACGGGCGGCATCCTCAAGGACGACTGGCAGAGCGTCGACACCGTGAAGGACGGATACCTGGCGAGCGTCAAGGCGCCGGGCTTTCCGGGGACCGGCGGTGGCGGCGGAGGGGGCGGCGGCGGTGGCACGGCCTCCTGCGCGGCCGCCTACACCGTCAGCAGCGACTGGGGCGGCGGCTTCAACGCCGAGGTGAAGGTCACCAACACCGGGACCACGGCGATCGGTTCCTGGAAGGTGACCTGGACCTGGAGCGGCGCGCAGCAGATCACCAGCATGTGGAACGCCTCGTACACCCAGAGCGGGGGCGGCGTGACCGCGGTGAACGCCTCGCACAACGGGGCGGTCCCGGCGGGCGGTTCGGCGAGCTTCGGGTTCGGTGGTACGCCCGGGGGCGGGGGTGTGCCGAGCGTGAGCTGCACTGCGGCGTGAGCCTTGCGGCCGGATGAGGATGGGCGCCCGGTTCTCGCCGGGCGCCCATCGTCGTCGTACGGAGAACGCGTGACGACTACAGCTTCTCGATCACGTAGTCGATGCTCTTCGTGAGCGCCTCGACGTCGGCCGGGTCGACCGCCGGGAACATCGCGACCCGCAGCTGGTTGCGGCCGAGCTTGCGGTAGGGCTCGGTGTCGACGATGCCGTTGGCGCGCAGCACCTTGGCGACGGCGGCCGCGTCCACGTCGTCGGAGAAGTCGATCGTGCCGATGACCTGGGAGCGCTTGGCCGGGTCGGTGACGAACGGGTTGGCGTACTTGACGTCCTCGGCCCAGCCGTACAGCGTGCGCGCGGAGGTGGCGGTGCGGCGCACCGACCAGTCCAGGCCGCCCTGGCCGTTGATCCACTCCAGCTGCTGGTTCAGCAGGAAGAGGGTGGAGAGGGCCGGGGTGTTGTACGTCTGGTTCTTGCGGGAGTTGTCGATCGCCGTCGGCAGGCTGAAGAACTCGGGGATGTGCCGGCCGGAGGCGTGGATCCGCTCGGCGCGCTCGATCGCGGCCGGGGAGAACACGCCGATCCACAGGCCGCCGTCGGAGGCGAAGGACTTCTGCGGGGCGAAGTAGTAGACGTCCGTCTCGGCGATGTCGACCGGGAGGCCGCCCGCGCCGGAGGTGGCGTCCACCAGGACGAGGGAGCCCTCGTCGGCGCCCGGTACGCGCTTGATCGGGGCGGCGACGCCGGTGGAGGTCTCGTTGTGGGTGAAGGCGTAGACGTCGACACCCGCCTCGGCCGCGGGCTCGGGGTGCGTGCCCGGGTCGGAGGAGACGACCGTCGGCTCCGCCAGCCACGGGGCCAGCTTGGCGGCCTTCGCGAACTTGGACGAGAACTCGCCGAACGTGAGGTGCTGCGACTTGTTCTCGATCAGACCGTGGGTCGCGATGTCCCAGAACGCGGTGGAGCCGCCGTTGCCGAGGACGACCTCGTAGCCCTCGGGGAGGGAGAACAGCTCGGAGATGCCCTCGCGCACCTGGCCGACCAGGTTCTTGACCGGGGCCTGGCGGTGGGAGGTGCCGAGGAGGGACGTGCCGGTGGCGGCCAGGGCGTCCAGCGCCTCCACCCGCACCTTGGAGGGGCCCGCGCCGAATCGACCGTCGGCGGGCTTGATGTCAGCAGGAATCTGGATCTCAGCCACGAAAGCGAGGTTAGCCGGTGGGGGAAACCTGGGTGAAACCTGGTCCGTCGGGTGAGACGGGTGCGTGTCGCGATACCGGGGGCTGTGCCCACCGGGCCTCTCCTCCTTCGGGCCCGTACACCTTCGCCCTCAAATGCCGGACGGGCTTCAGGGGCGGACGCATGCTGGTTTGCTGAAGCCATGACGGATCTTGAGGCCGAGCTGCGCAAGGCCGTCCGGGGTGACGTCGGCTTCGATGTCACCTCCCGGGCGCTGGTGACCATGGACGCGTCGAACTACCGCCGCGTTCCCCTGGGCGTGGTCGCGCCCCGGGACGGCGACGACGTGGCCGCCGTGCTGGAGGTGTGCCGGGCGGCCGGGGTCCCGGTGGTGGCGCGAGGCGGCGGGACGTCCATCGCGGGGCAGGCGACGGGCACGGGTGTGGTGCTGGACTTCACCCGTTATATGAACCGGTTGGTCGCCCTGGATCCGGGGGCGCGGACGGCCGTCGTGCAGCCGGGGCTGGTTCTCGACCGGCTCCAGGAGGCCGCCGCCCCGCACGGGCTGCGCTTCGGCCCCGACCCCTCCACCCACAGCCGCTGCACGCTCGGCGGGATGATCGGCAACAACTCGTGCGGCTCCCACTCGGTGGCCTGGGGGACGACGGCGGACGCTGTGCGCGAGCTGGAGGTCGTCACCGCGCGCGGGGGGCGGCTGCGGCTCGGGCAGGGGTGGGCGGGGGCGCCGGACGGCCTGCGCGGACTGGTGGACGGGGAACTCGCCCGGCTGCGGACCGGCTTTCCGGAGCTGCCCCGCCGTATCTCGGGGTACGCCCTGGACGCGCTGCTGCCGGAGAACGGCGCCGACGTCGCCCGTTCCTTCTGCGGCAGCGAAGGCACCCTGGGCGTGCTCACGGAGGCCGTCGTACGGCTCGTCGCGGCTCCACGCGCGCGCGTGCTCGCCGTGCTCGGGTACGCCGACGAGGGCGCCGCCGCCGAGGCCGCCGCCGGGCTGCTGCCGTTCGGTCCGCTGACGGTGGAGGGGATGGCGGCCGACCTGGTGCCGTCGGGCGCTGCGGCCGGGCTGCCGCGGGGCGGGGCCTGGCTGTTCGTGGAGACGGGCGGCGAGTCGGAGAGTGAGGCACGCGCGCGTGCGGAGGCCGTCGTGCGCGCGGCGGACGTCCTGGACGCGCGGGTCGTACGGGATCCCGCCGGGCAGCGGGCGCTGTGGCGGATCCGCGAGGACGCGAGCGGGACGGCGACCCGCATGCCGGACGGCACGGAGGCCTGGCCCGGCTGGGAGGACTGCGCGGTGCCGCCGGCCCGGCTCGGCGCGTACCTGAGGGACTTCCGGGTGCTGCTCACCGACCACGGCCTGCGCGGCACGCCGTACGGGCACTTCGGGGACGGCTGCATCCACGTCCGTATCGACTTCGACCTGCTGACGGCGGCGGGGATCGCCCGCTTCCGTCGGTTCTCCGAGGAACTGGCCGAACTGGTCGTGTCCCACGGCGGCTCCCTCTCCGGCGAACACGGCGACGGACAGGCCCGGGCCGAGCTGCTGCCGAAGATGTACGGGCAGGACATGGTCGCGCTGTTCGAGCGGGCCAAGGCGGTCTGGGACCCGGACGACCTCCTCAACCCGGGGATGCTGGTGCGCCCCGCGCCCCTCGACGGCAACCTGCGCTTCGCCGTGCTCCCGCGCGAGCCGGTCGACGTGGCCTTCGGCTACCCGTCCGACGGCGGTGACTTCTCGGCGGCGGTGCGCCGGTGCGTCGGCGTCGCGAAGTGCCGTACGACGACCGCGCCGGGGCCGGGGGTGATGTGCCCGTCGTTCCGGGTCACGGGCCGGGAGGAGCACTCCACGCGCGGGCGTGCCCGTCTGCTGCACGAGATGCTGGCCGGTGAGCTGGTGACCGACGGCTGGCGCTCCACGGAGGTCCGGGACGCGCTGGACCTGTGCCTGTCGTGCCGGGGCTGCCGCTCCGACTGCCCCGTCGAGGTCGACATGGCCACCTACAAGGCGGAGTTCCTGCATCACCACTACGAGGGGCGCCGGCGTCCGGCCGCCCACTACAGCATGGGGCGGCTGCCGGTGTGGCTGCGGTGGGCGAGCCGGCTGCGGGCGGCCGCCCCGCTCAACGCGCTCGCCTCGGTCGGCCCCCTGGCGGGCGTCGCCAAGCGGCTGGGCGGGATCGCGGCCGAGCGGGACATCCCGCGGCTGGCGCGGGAGACGTTCAGCGGGTGGTGGCGGCGCAGGGAGCCCGCCCCCGGGCCGGGACAGGGCGGCGACCTGGTCGTCCTGTGGCCCGACACCTTCACCGAGCACCTCTCGCCGTCCGTGGGCCGGGCCGCCGTACGGGTCCTGGAGGCGGCGGGGCTGCGGGTGGCGCTGCCGCCGACGCTGCGGATGCGGGGCCGGCCGGTGGGCGACGGCCGATCGAGGAGCGCGGCCGCGCTGCTGACCGCCCGCCGGGGCCGGGTCTGCTGCGGGCTGACGTACGTCTCCACCGGCCAGCTCGACCACGCGCGCGTGGTGCTGCGCCGCACGCTCGACCTGATGGAGCCGGTGCTGGAGACGGCCGCGCCGGTCGTCGTCCTGGAGCCGAGCTGCGCGGCCGCCCTGCGCACCGACCTGCCCGAGCTGCTGCACGACGACCCGCGCGCGGCCCGCCTCGCCGCCCGTGTCCTCACCTTCGCGGAGGCCCTGGAGCGGCACGCGCCCGACTGGACCCCGCCCCGCCTGGACCGTCCGGCGGTCGGCCAGACCCACTGCCACCAGCACGCGGTCCTGGGCGACGCGGCCGAGCGGCGGCTGCGCGAGGCCGCGGGTCTCACCGGCGAGCTGAGCGGCGGGTGCTGCGGCCTCGCCGGCAACTTCGGCTTCGAGAGGGGCCACTTCGAGGTGTCGGCGGCCTGCGCGCAGGAGCAGCTCCTGCCGGCCGTACGGGACGCCCCCGAGGGAGCGGTGGTCCTGGCGGACGGCTTCTCCTGCCGCACCCAACTGGACCAGCTGGCGGGGACGCGGGGGAGGCATCTCGCGGAGGTGCTGGCAGAGCACCTGGAGGACGACGGACGGGAGCACTGAGGAGAGCGCTGAGGGAGCGCTGCGGCAGCCCTGAGGGAGTGCTGCGGCAGCCCTGAGGGGAGGGTGGCCTGCGCGGGCGGTGGCGGGCGTGGCTGAGCCCCGGATGGGCGGGGCCGACTCCTACGCTGACGGGACGGTCGTCCGGCGATGCGAACGGGCGATGCGAACGGTCATTCGAAGGAGCCCCGCGTATGAGCCTGCGTGTCCAGTCCATCACCCGTGACGAGCACCTGGCGTTCGTCGCGGCCCGCCCGTCCGCCAGCCATATGCAGATCCCGTCCTGGGGCGACGTGAAGCCGGACTGGCGGGCGGAGAGCCTGGGCTGGACCGACGAGAGCGGTGCGCTCGTGGGGGTGGGGCTGGTGCTGTTCCGGCCGTTGCCGAGGCTGCGGAAGTACCTGGCGTATCTGCCCGAGGGGCCGCTCGTCGACTGGCACGCGCCGGATCTGGTGGAGCGCTGGCTGGAGCCGATGCTCGCGTGGCTGAAGGCGCGGGGGGCGTTCTCGGTGAAAATGGGCCCGCCCGTCGTCGTACGGCGCTGGAGTGCCGACGCGGTCAAGGCGGCCATCGCCGACCCGGGCGCCCACCGGCTGCGGGACGCCGAGGCGAGCTCGTACGAGCCGCGCGCCTTCGATGTCGCCGACCGGCTGCGCCGCGCCGGCTGGCAGCAGACCGAGCCGGGCGGCGAGGACGGCTTCGCGGCCGGCCAGCCCCGCTACGTCTTCCAGATCCCGTTCGCCGGACGCACGCTGGAGGACGTCCACGGCGGCCTCAACCAGCAGTGGCGGCGCAACATCAAGAAGGCCGAGAAGGCGGGCGTGAAGGTCGTCCGGGGCGGCGCGGAGGACCTCCCGGCGTTCTACGGGCTGTACACCGAGACCGCCGAACGCGACCGCTTCATCCCGCGCCCCCTGTCCTACTTCCGGCGTATGTGGAGCGCGCTGAACGCCGAACACCCCGACCGTATGCGGCTCTACCTCGCCCACCACGACGGCGAGGTCCTCGCCGCGGCGACCATGCTGACCGTCGGCGAGCACGTCTGGTACTCCTACGGTGCCTCCACCAGCCGCAGGCGCGAGGTCCAGCCGAACAACGCCATGCAGTGGCGCATGATGGCCGACGCCCATGAACTGGGCGCCGCCGTCTACGACCTGAGGGGCATCACCGACACCCTGGAGGAGTCCAACCACCTGCTCGGCCTGCTCCGCTTCAAGGTGGGCACGGGCGGACAGGCCGTGGAGTACCTGGGCGAGTGGGACTTCCCGCTCAACAAGCTGCTGCACAGGGCGCTGGACCTCTACATGGCGCGCAGATAGCCGCCTGCGGCACCCCGGGCGTACGGGTGCCGGCCGTACGTACCGGGCGCCGCCGGGCAGCTGACGTCTCACAGCCCGAGACAGCGGCATAACGGGTTCACACACCTGACGAAGTCCATTACCCTGGACTTGACAGTGCAGCGTGATGTACACACCTCGAGCCGAGCACCAGGACCGCCCGTGACTGCCCCCGACACCGCCGCCACACCCCAGCTCGCCCCCACCGCCACAGCGACGGGCGCCCCAGGATCCCCGGGCCGTCTGGGCGCTCTCGGCCCGGTCGGCCTCGTGCTCGCCGGAGGCATCTCGGTGCAGTTCGGCGGCGCGCTGGCGGTGACGCTGATGCCGAGGGCGGGCGCGCTGGGCGTGGTGGCACTGCGGCTGCTGGTGGCGGCGGTGGTCCTGCTCGTCATCTGCCGGCCACGGCTGCGCGGCCACTCCCGCACGGACTGGGGCACCGTCGTCGTCTTCGGCGTCACGATGGCCGCGATGAACGGCCTCTTCTATCAGGCGGTGGACCGCATCCCGCTGGGCGCGGCGGTGACGCTGGAGGTCCTCGGGCCCCTCGCGCTGTCGGTCGTGGTCTCGCGCCGCGCGCTGAACCTGGTCTGGGCCGGCCTGGCTCTCGCGGGCGTCTTCCTGCTCAGCGGGGGCGTCGGACGCGGCGGGGACGGCGCAGGGGTGGGTGGCGGCCTCGACCCGGTGGGTGTCGCGTTCGCGCTGGGCGCGGGGGCGATGTGGGCGGCGTACATCGTCTTCAGCGCCCGCACCGGCCGCCGTTTCCCGCAGGCGGACGGCCTGGCCCTGGCGATGGCGGTGGGCGCGCTGCTCTTCCTCCCCCTGGGCCTCGCCGAGTCGGGCACGAAACTGGCCGACCCGGTGACGCTGGGCCTGGGCGCGGCGGTGGCCGTGCTCTCCTCGGTCCTCCCCTACACCCTCGAACTCCTCGCCCTGCGTCGGATGCCCGCCTCCACCTTCGCGATCCTGATGAGTCTGGAGCCGGCCGTCGCCGCCACCGCGGGCTTCCTCATCCTCGACCAGGCCCTGACCACGATCCAGGCGGCCGCGATCGCCCTGGTCGTCGCCGCGAGCATGGGCGCGGTCCGGACGCAGGTGGGGCGGCCGAAGTCGGCGGTCCCGGAGGCCTGACGGGCACCTCGTAGCCAGGCATCCTCGCCCGGACGGCCGCCGGTCCCCGCGTGCCGTGCGACAGGCTCAGGCTCGCGAAGGTCCCGGCGAACGCCGAGAACGCGAACCGGCTGCGGGCGAGGGTGTCGGTGCCGATCTGCCACAAGCTCATGCGCACTGCCACATGCCCATGCGCACTGCCACAAGCCCATGCGCACTGCCACAAGCCCGAGCGCACTGACACAAGCCCATGCGCACGGCCCTTCGTGTGTCGGCGAAACGGTGAACAGGGGCCCCGGGCTGCTCCGAGACTTCGACGCATGCGCAGCTACCGCTCCTTGTTCCGCACCCCGGAGTTCACTCCCTTCCTGCTCTCCTTCGCCGCTTTCGCCGCGGCCCAGACGATCGGCGGCCTGGCTCTCGGCACGCTGGTCTACCGGGCCACCGGCTCGCCGTTCCTGTCGGCGGTGAGCATGTTCGGCCCGCAGCTCGCGCAGCTGCTGGGGGGCGCGTTCCTGCTCTCGGGCGCCGACCGCCTGCCCCCGCGCGCGGTGCTGTCCGGCCTCGCCCTCACCTTCGCGGCCGGTACGGCGGTGCTGGCGCTGCCCGGCCTGCCGATCCGGGCGGTCTTCGCCGTCGTCCTGGCGCAGGGCCTGGTCGCGTCGCTGGGCGGTGGAGCGCGTGGGGGACTGCTGAACGAGATCCTGTCCAAGGACGGCTATGTCCTGGGCCGGTCGGTGCACAACATGCTCTGGGGCCTGACGCAGATGGCCGGGTTCGCGACGGGCGGCGCCCTGCTGGCGCTCCTGTCCCCACGGACCTGCCTGCTCCTCGCGGCGGCGCTGTACGTGATGTCGGCCCTCGTCACCCGCCTGGGCCTCACGGCCCGCCCACCGCGCTCCTCCGGCCGCCCGTCCGTCTCGGCGACCTGGCGCACCAACGCCGTCCTGTGGTCCGCGCGTCCCCGCCGCCTCGCCTACCTGGGCCTGTGGGTCCCCAACGGCCTGATCGTCGGCAGCGATTCGCTCTACGTCTCCTACGCCCCCCATGCCGCCGGCACGCTGTACGCGTTCGGGGCGCTGGGCATGTTCGTGGGCGACATGGCGGTGGGCCGCCTGGTGCCGCCCACATCGCGCCCCCGTCTCGCGACCCCGCTGCGCCTGCTGCTGGCGGTGCCCTACCTGTTCTTCGTCCTGCGGCCCGGCGTGGCGCTGTCGGCCGCGGCCGTCACCGTCGCCTCCGTCGGCTTCGCCGCGAGCCTGGTCCTCCAGGAACGCCTGATGTCCCTCACCCCCGACGGCCTCGCGGGCCAAGCTCTCGGCCTGCACGCCACCGGCATGGCCGCTCTCCAGGGCATCGGCGCCGTCCTCGCGGGCACGCTGGCCCAACTGACGTCCCCGGCCACCGCGATGACGCTGATGGCGGCCGGATCGGTCACCGTGACCCTGACCCTCGCGGCGCTGGGCAGGCACGAGGAACGACGGCGGCCGGCCGGTTCCGGTACACGTCCGGACGTCCTGCCGGAATCCGCGGCCACGGACTGACCGGGGCGGTGGCCGGGCCGCACGGTGTGTGTCGCACGGGGCGAGGCCCCCCGGGGAAATTAATGCAAGCATGCTTGATTGTTTCTTGCCCCGCTGCCATGCTCCACCCCATGGCCGACCCGACGCCCGTGCTCGACGACCTCCGTGCCGAAAGCGACGAACTCGACCAGCTGGTAGCCGAGTTGAGTCCCGAGCGGTGGACGCTCCCGACCCCCGCCCCCGGCTGGACCGTCGCCCACCAGATCGCGCACCTCGCCTGGACCGACCACTCCTCCGTGCTGGCCGTGACCGATCAGAAGGCGTTCGCCCGCGAGGTCGAGAAGGCGCTCACCGCGCCCGGGGACTTCGTCGACAACGGCGCGCGGGAAGGGGCCGAGAAGCCGCCCGAGCGGTTGCTCGCGGACTGGCGGGCCGGGCGCGAGGCCCTGGCCGACGCCCTGCGGGCGGCCCCCGCGGGAGCGCGTTTCCCCTGGTACGGCCCGCCCATGTCGGCCGCCTCCATGGCCACCGCCCGGCTCATGGAGACCTGGGCCCACGGCCAGGACGTGGCGGACGCGCTGGGCGGGACGCCCGCACCCACCGACCGGCTCCGGCACATCGTCCGCCTCGGCGTCCGCACCCGGGACTTCGCCTTCGGTGTGCACGGACTGCCCACGCCGTTCGAGGAGTTCCGCGTGGAACTCCGCGGCCCGTCCGGCGAGATGTGGACGTACGGCCCCGAGGACGCCACGGACCGCGTGACCGGCTCCGCCCTCGACTTCTGTCTCCTGGTCACCCAGCGCGCCCACCGCGCCGACCTCGCCCTGCGCGCCGAAGGCCCCGACGCCGACCGCTGGCTGGACATCGCCCAGGCCTTCGCGGGCCCGCCCGGCAGCGGCCGTGCGCCGAAGGGGGCCGTCCGGTGACGGTCCTGCGGATAGGCAACGCCTCCGGCTTCTACGGCGACCGCTTCGACGCCCTGCGCGACATGCTCACCGGCGGCGAACTCGACGTCGTCACCGGCGACTACCTCGCCGAACTGACCATGCTGATCCTCGGCCGCGACCGGCTGAAGAACCCCGCCGGCGGATACGCCCGCACCTTCCTGCGGCAGCTGGAGGAGTCCCTCGGCCTCGCCCACGACCGTGGCGTACGCGTCGTCACCAACGCCGGCGGCCTCAACCCGGCCGGACTCGCCGATGCCGTAAGGCAGTTGGCGGACCGGCTCGGCATCCCGGTACGCGTCGCGCACGTAGAGGGCGACGACCTCGGCGCCCGGTATCCGGGCAGCCTCACCGCCCACGCCTATCTCGGCGGCTCCGGCATCGCCACCTGTCTGCGCGAGGGCGCGGAGATCGTCGTCACCGGGCGGGTCACCGACGCGGCCCTCGTCACCGGCCCCGCCGCCGCCCACTTCGGCTGGGGGCCCGAGGAGTACGACCGGCTCGCGGGCGCCGTCGTCGCCGGACACGTCCTGGAGTGCGGGACACAGGCCACCGGCGGCAACTACGCCTTCTTCGCCGAGGGTGCCCGTGACCTGCGGCGGCCCGGCTTCCCGCTCGCCGAGATCCACGAGGACGGCAGCTGTGTCATCACCAAGCACCCCGGCACCGGCGGCTTCGTCGACGTCGGCACGGTGACCGCCCAGCTGCTGTACGAGACGACGGGCGCCCGGTACGCCGGCCCCGACGTCACCGCCCGCCTGGACACCGTACGGCTCACCCAGGACGGCCCCGACCGGGTACGGATCCACGGCGTACGCGGGGAAGCCCCGCCCCCGACCCTCAAGGTCGGCCGCACCCGCCTCGGCGGCTTCCGCAACGAGGTCGTCTTCGTCCTCACCGGCCTGGATATCGAGGCCAAGGCCGCGCTCGTACGGGAACAGATGGCGCAGGTGTTCCTCAAGTCCCGCCCGGCGGAAGTCCGTTGGGAACTGGTCCGGACCGACCGGGCCGACGCCGACACCGAGGAGACCGCCAGCGCACTGCTCCGGCTCGTCGTGCGCGACCCCGAACACGATTCCGTGGGAAGGGCGTTGAGCGGGGCGGCCGTGGAGCTGGCGCTGGCCAGCTATCCCGGCTTCCATGTGCTCGCGCCGCCCGGGAAGGGTTCCCCCTACGGGGTGTTCGAGGCCGCGTACGTGCCGCAGGAGGACGTCGAGCACCTCGCCGTCCTCGACGACGGCCGCCGTCTGCCCGTCGCCGCGCCCCCGGCCTCCGGCACCCGCGTACTCGAGGAGGTGCCGGAACCGGACCTGCCGGATCCGCTGCCCCCCGGCCCCGTACGGCGCGCGCCGCTCGGGCTCGTGGCCGGCGCCCGCAGCGGCGACAAGGGCGGCAACGCCAACGTGGGGGTGTGGGCCCGGACGGACGAGGCCTGGCGCTGGCTCGCCCACGAACTGACGGCCGACAGGTTCCGGCAGCTCGTCCCCGAGAGCCGCGAGCTGACCGTCACCCGCCACCTCCTGCCCCGGCTGCGCGCCCTGAACTTCGTCGTCGAGGGTGTTCTCGGCGCCGGGGTCGCCGCCCAGCACCGCTTCGACCCGCAGGCCAAGGCACTCGGCGAATGGCTGCGCTCCCGACACCTGGACATCCCGGAGGCCCTCCTGTGACGGCTCTCACGTCCGCCCTGGACACCCAGGGCCCCGACTACCGCGCGCACCGCGAGGCCATGCTCGCCAAGCTCGCCGACCTCGACACCGAGCACGCGAAGGCGCTGGCGGGGGGAGGGGAGAAGTACGTCGCCCGGCACCGTGGCCGCGGCAAGCTCCTCGCCCGTGAGCGCATCGAGCTGCTCCTCGACCCCGACACGCCGTTCCTGGAACTGTCGCCGCTGGCCGCCTGGGGCAGCGACTACACGGTGGGCGCCTCCCTCGTCACCGGCATCGGGGTCGTCGAGGGCGTGGAGTGCCTGATCACCGCCAACGATCCGACCGTGCGCGGGGGCGCCAGCAACCCCTGGTCCCTGAAGAAGGCCCTGCGCGCCAACGACATCGCCCTCGCCAACCGGCTGCCCTGCATCAGCCTGGTGGAGTCGGGCGGGGCCGACCTGCCGTCGCAGAAGGAGATCTTCATCCCGGGCGGGGCCGTCTTCCGTGACCTGACCCGGCTCTCCGCCGCCGGCATCCCGACCGTCGCCGTAGTCTTCGGGAACTCGACCGCCGGCGGCGCGTACATCCCCGGCATGTCCGACCACGCGATCATGGTCAAGGAGCGCGCGAAGGTGTTCCTCGGCGGGCCGCCCCTGGTGAAGATGGCGACCGGCGAGGAGAGCGACGACGAGTCGCTGGGCGGTGCGGAGATGCACGCGCGCGTGTCCGGCCTCGCCGACCACTTCGCCGTCGACGAGCGGGACGCGCTGCGGCAGGCGCGCCGCGTGGTGGCCCGCCTCAACCACCGCAAGGCCTACCGGGATCCGGGCCCGGCCGTCCCTCCCAAGTATGACGAGGACGAACTCCTGGGCATCGTCCCCGGGGACCTGCGCACCCCCTTCGACCCGCGCGAGGTGATCGCCCGGCTCGTCGACGCCTCCGACTTCGACGAGTTCAAGCCCCTCTACGGGACGAGCCTCGTCACCGGCTGGGCGACCCTGCACGGCTACCCGGTCGGGATCCTGGCCAACGCCCAGGGCGTGCTCTTCAGCGCGGAGTCCCAGAAGGCCGCACAGTTCATCCAGCTCGCCAACCAGCGCGACATCCCGCTCCTCTTCCTGCACAACACCACCGGCTACATGGTCGGCAGGGAGTACGAGCAGGGCGGCATCATCAAACACGGCGCGATGATGATCAACGCGGTCGCCAACTCGAAGGTCCCGCACCTGTCCGTCCTCATGGGCGCCTCGTACGGGGCCGGCCACTACGGCATGTGCGGGCGCGCCTACGACCCCCGGTTCCTCTTCGCCTGGCCGAGCGCCAAGTCGGCGGTGATGGGCCCGCAGCAGCTCGCCGGGGTCCTGTCCATCGTCGCCCGGCAGTCGGCCGCCGCGAAGGGGCAGCCCTACGACGACGACGCGGACGCCGCCCTGCGCGCCATGGTGGAGCAGCAGATCGAGTCCGAGTCGCTGCCGATGTTCCTGTCCGGGCGGCTGTACGACGACGGTGTCATCGACCCGCGCGACACCCGCACCGTTCTCGGCCTGTGCCTGTCGGCCGTCCACACCGCGCCCTTCGAGGGAGCGCGGGGCGGCTTCGGCGTCTTCCGGATGTGAGGCTCATGATTACTTCCGTTCTGGTGGCCAACCGCGGCGAGATCGCCTGCCGCGTCTTCCGCACCTGCCGCGAGGCGGGCATCCGCACCGTCGCCGTGCACTCGGACGCCGACGCCGACGCCCTCCACGCGCGCGTGGCCGACGCGGCCGTACGGCTGCCGGGCAGCGCGCCCGCGGACACCTACCTGCGTGCCGACCTCGTGGTGAAGGCCGCCGTCAGCGCGGGCGCGGACGCCGTGCACCCCGGCTACGGCTTCCTCTCCGAGAACGCCGACTTCGCGCGCGCCGTCCTGGACGCGGGCCTCGTCTGGATCGGGCCGCCGCCCGAGGCGATCGAGGCGATGGCGTCCAAGACACGCGCCAAACAGCTCATGGGGCTCGCCCCGCTCGCCTCGGACGAGGTGACGGAGGCCGATCTGCCGGTGCTGGTGAAGGCGGCCGCGGGCGGTGGCGGGCGCGGCATGCGCATCGTGCGCCGCCTGGCGGAGCTGGGCGCCGCGCTGGAGGGCGCCCGCGCCGAGGCCGCGAGCGCGTTCGGCGACGGCGAGGTGTTCGTCGAGCCGTACGTCGAGAACGGCCGCCATGTCGAGGTGCAGATCCTCGCCGACACGCACGGCACGGTGTGGGCGCTCGGCACCCGCGACTGCTCCCTCCAGCGGCGCCACCAGAAGGTGATCGAGGAGGCGCCGGCGCCGGGCCTGTCCGAGCGGACGGCGCAGGAACTGCGCGCGCTGGCCGTGCGCGCCGCGCGGGCCGTCTCGTACGTCGGCGCCGGCACCGTCGAGTTCCTCGTCGCCGACGGCCGCGCGCACTTCCTGGAGATGAACACCCGCCTCCAGGTCGAACACCCCGTCACGGAGGCCGTCTTCGGCCTCGACCTGGTGGCCGAGCAGATCCGGGTCGCGGAGGGCGCCGCCCTGGACCCCGAGCCGCCACGCGCGCGTGGTCACGCCGTCGAGGCCCGTCTCTACGCCGAGGACCCGGCGAACAACTGGACCCCGCAGACCGGCACCCTGCACCGCCTGACCGTCCCCGAGGGCGTCCGCCTGGACACCGGCTTCGGCGACGGGGACGACATCGGCGTCCACTACGACCCCATGCTCGCCAAGGTCGTCGCCCACGCCCCCACGCGCGCGGAGGCGATCCGCAAGCTCGCGGGCGCCCTGGAACGCACGGTCCTGCACGGCCCGGTCACCAACCGCGACCTGCTGGTCCGATCCCTGCGGCACGCGGAGTTCACCTCCGCCCGCATGGACACCGGCTTCTACGACCGGCACCTCGGTGACCTCACCGTCGCGGAGCCCGATCCGTACGCCCCGCTGGCCGCCGCCCTCGCGGACGCGCGCACCCGCTCGCCGCTGGGCGGCTGGCGCAACCTGCCGTCCCAGCCGCAGACGAAGCGGTACGCGGCGGCGGGCGAGGAGACGGAGGTCCGCTACCGCCACACCCGGACCGGCCTCACGGCCGAGGGGGTGCAGGTGGTGCACGCCGACCCCGGCCTGGTCGTCCTGGAGATCGACGGCGTACGGCGCCGCTTCGAGGTCGCCCGCTACGGCGACCGCGTCCACGTCGACGGCGCCACCCTCACCGCGCTGCCCCGCTTCCCCGACCCGGAGGCCCAGCACGCCCCCGGCTCGCTGCTCGCGCCGATGCCCGGCACGGTCGTCAAGCTCGCGGACGGTCTCATCACCGGATCGAGTGTCCGGGCCGGTGAACCGCTGCTGTGGCTCGAAGCGATGAAGATGCAACACGTCATTTCGGCCCCGGTGGAGGGGACGGTGACGGCGTTGCCGGTGACGACAGGACAGCAGGTGGAGCTCGGCACCCTTCTGGCCGTCGTCGAGGGAAACGCGCCCTAGGGGCGCGGGGCGTCACACCATGCGGCGCCCCGCGTGGGCGCGAACAGCCACGACGAACCCGCAGACGAAGGAGTCACATTGAGCACGCTGATCGAATCCGACGAGCACAAGGCACTCCGCGCGGCCGTCTCGTCCTTCGCCAAGAGCCACGCCCACGACTCCGACTCCGAGAAGAGCGGCCTCTGGCAGGAAGCCGCCGAGCTCGGCTACATCGGCGTCAACCTGCCGGAGGCGTACGGCGGCGGAGGCGGCGGCATCACCGAGCTCTCCCTGGTCCTCGAAGAGCTCGGCGCCGCGGGAGCCCCGCTCCTGATGATGATCGTCTCCCCGGCGATCTGCGGCACGGTCATCGCCCGCTTCGGCACCGAGGCCCAGAAGCGGGAGTGGCTGCCCGCCCTGGCCGACGGCAGCCGCCTCATGGCCTTCGGCATCACCGAACCCGACGCCGGCTCCAACAGCCATCGCATCACCACCACCGCCCGCCGCGACCCCGCGAGCGGCGACTGGCTGCTGACCGGCCGCAAGGTCTTCGTCTCCGGCGTCGACATCGCCGACGCCACTCTGATCGTCGGCCGCACCGAGGACGCCCGCACCGGCAGCCTCAAGCCCTGCCTGTTCATCGTCCCGCGCGACGCCGAAGGCTTCTCCCGCCGCCGCATCGACATGGAACTGAACAGCGTGGAGAAGCAGTTCGAGCTCGTGCTGGACGATGTGCGGCTCCCGGCGGAGGCGCTCGTCGGCGACGAGGACGCGGGTCTGCTCCAGCTCTTCGCCGGACTCAACCCCGAGCGCATCATGACGGCGGCCTTCGCGATCGGCATGGGCCGCCACGCGCTCTCCAAGGCGATCGCGTACGCGCGCGACCGCACCGTCTGGAAGAGCCCGATCGGCGCCCACCAGGCCATCGCGCACCCCCTCGCGCAGGCCCACATCGACCTCGAACTGGCCCGCCTGATGATGCAGAAGGCGGCCCAGCTGTACGACGCGGGGGACGACTCGGGCGCGGGTGAGGCCGCCAACATGGCCAAGTACGCCGCCGGCGAGGCCTGTGTGAAGGCGGTCGACCAGTCCGTGCACACCCTCGGTGGTAACGGCCTCACGCGCGAGTTCGGCCTCGCCTCGCTGATAACCGCCTCCCGGGTGGCTCGTATCGCCCCGGTGAGCCGGGAGATGATTCTCAACTACGTCTCCCACCAGACCCTGGGTCTGCCCAAGTCGTACTGACCGCAGCCGGCAACCGTCGCGTCCGGCGCGCGAGGAGGAACCGTGTTCCGCAGCGAGTTCGCAGACGTCCCGCCCGTAGAACTCCCCATCCACGAGGCCGTGCTGGGCCGCGCCGCCGAGTTCGGCGAACTGCCGGCGCTCGTCGACGGCACGGACGGCACCACGCTCACCTACGACCAGGTGGACCGGTTCCACCGGCGGCTCGCCGCCGCGCTCGCCGAGGCCGGCGTCGGCAAGGGCGACGTACTGGCCCTGCACAGCCCCAACACCGTCGCCTTCCCGCTCGCCTTCTACGCGGCCACGCGCGCGGGTGCCACGGTCACCACCGTGCACCCCCTCGCCACCGCCGAGGAGTTCGCCAAACAGCTCGACGACTCCGCCGCCCGCTGGATCGTCACCGTCTCCCCACTGCTCCAGACGGCCCGGCGGGCGGCCGAACTCGCGGGCGGCGTCGAGGAGATCTTCGTCTGCGACACCGCCGCCGGGCACCGCTCGCTCGTCGACATGCTCGCCTCGGCCGCCCCGGAACCGCAGGTGGACATCGACCCGGTGGAAGACGTGGCGGTCCTGCCGTACTCCTCCGGCACCACCGGCGTCCCCAAGGGCGTGATGCTCACCCACCGGCAGATCGCCACCAACCTCGCCCAGCTCCGGTCGGCGATGTCCGCGGGCCCCGGCGACCGCATCCTCGCCGTGCTGCCCTTCTTCCACATCTACGGCCTGACCGCCCTGATGAACGCGCCCCTGCGGCAGGGCGCCACCGTGGTGGTGCTGCCCCGCTTCGACCTGGAGAGCTTCCTCGCGGCCATCCAGAACCACCGCATCACCGGCCTGTACGTGGCCCCGCCGATCGTCCTCGCCCTCGCCAAGCACCCGGCGGTCACCCGGTACGACCTGTCGTCCCTGCGGTACGTCGTCAGCGCGGCCGCACCCCTGGACGCCGACCTCGCCGCCGCCTGCTCCGGGCGCCTGAACCTGCCCCCGGTCGGCCAGGCCTACGGCATGACGGAACTCTCCCCGGGCACCCATGTCGTCCCGCTCGACGCCATGCGGGACGCCCCCGCCGGCACCGTCGGCAAGCTCATCGCCGGCACCGAGATGCGGATCGTCTCCCTCGACGACCCCGACAAGGACCTGGAGGCCGGCGAGGCCGGCGAGATCCTCATCCGGGGGCCGCAGATCATGAAGGGCTACCTGGGGCGCCCCGACGCCACCGCCGACATGATCGACGGCGACGGCTGGCTGCACACCGGCGACGTCGGGCGGGTCGACGCGGACGGCTGGCTGTTCGTCGTCGACCGGGTCAAGGAACTGATCAAGTACAAGGGCTTCCAGGTGGCCCCCGCCGAACTCGAGGCCCTCCTGCTCACCCACCCCGGCATAGCGGACGCGGCCGTCATCGGCGTCTACAACGACGACGGCAACGAGGTCCCGCACGCGTACGTGGTCCGGCAGCCCACGTCACCCGACCTCTCCGAAGGAGAGATCGCGATGTACGTCGCCGAGCGGGTCGCCCCCTACAAGCGCGTCCGCCGGGTCACCTTCATCGACGCCGTGCCGCGCGCCGCCTCCGGAAAGATCCTGCGCCGCCAACTGAGGGAGCGTGCATGACGACCGCCCTGGTCGGACGGACCCGTGTCCGAGGAGTCGAGACCCTCAGCCTCGACTCGCCCACCACCCGCAACGCCCTCTCGCGCGCCCTCGTCAGCGAACTGACGGACGCGCTCGGGAGCTGCGACAAGGACGACGACGTACGCGCCGTCGTCCTCACCCACACCGGCAACACCTTCAGCGCGGGCGCCGACCTGAAGGACCCCCCGCCGCCCCACGCGGTGCCCGCGCTGCTCCGGCGGATCCTCGAGCTGCGCAAGCCCGTGGTGGCCCGGGTCGCCGGGCACGTGCGGGCGGGCGGTCTGGGCGTGCTCGGCGCCTGCGACCTCGCGCTCGCCTCGGGGGCGGCGACCTTCGCGTTCACGGAGGTGCGCATCGGGGTCGCGCCCGCCGTCATCTCGCTGCCGCTGCTGCCCCGCGTCGACCCGCGCGCCCTCGCCCGCTACTGCCTCACCGGCGAGACCTTCGGCGCGGCCGAGGCGGCCCGGATCGGCCTCGTCACGCAGTCGGCCGGCGACGGCGACCTGGACGAGGCCCTCGCACCCGTCCTCGACGGCCTGCGCCGGGCCGCACCCACGGCCCTGGCCAGGACGAAGGAGCTGCTCACGGCTAAGGTGCTGGAGGCCTTCGTCGAGGACGCGGGCGAGATGACCAGGCTCTCGGCCTCGTTGTTCGCCGGCCCCGACGCCCGCGAGGGAATGACGGCCTTCCTCGAACGACGGGATCCTCCATGGGTGTTGTGACCACGGACGACCGCACCCCGGACGACCGCACCCCCGGCGACCGCACCCCCGCCGACCGTGCCCCGGGTGACCGCGGGCCGGGTGACCGGGTGCCCAAGCAGGACCGCAGCCGGGCCACCCGGCAGCGGCTCCTGGCGGCCGCCGTGGCCTGCCTCGCCGAACGCGGCTGGGCGGGCTCCACGGTCTCCGTCGTCGCCGAACGCGCGGGCGTCTCCCGAGGCGCGGCCCAGCACCACTTCCCCACCCGCGAGGACCTCTTCACCGCGGCCGTCGAGTACGTCGCCGAGGAGCGCTCGGACGCGTTGCGCGCGCTGTTCCCGCAGGGCGCGACGGGCGACCGGCGCGCGGTCGTCACCGCCCTCGTGGGCCTCTACACCGGCCCCCTCTTCCGCGCCGCCCTGCACCTGTGGGTGGCCGCCTCCAACGAGGAGCAGCTGCGCCCGCGCGTGACCGAGCTGGAGGCCCGCGTGGGCCGTGAGAGCCACCGCATAGCCGTCGAGCTCCTGGGCGCCGACGAGTCCGCGCCCGGCGTCCGCGAGACCGTCCAGGGCCTGCTGGACATGGCCCGCGGCCTCGGCCTCGCCAACCTCCTCACCGACGACGCGGGGCGCCGCGAGCGAGTGGTGGCGCAGTGGGCCGGGCTGCTGGACGACACGCTCGGCTGAACCCACCGCCGACGGCCTCCGCCCCGGTCCGACGGCCCGACCTCCCTGCCCGGCGGCCCCGACCCCGCTGTCAGTGGCCGCAGTTACGGTGCGGGTATGGGGGACACCGCCCACCTCGGCTTCGAGTTCTGGAACTGGCCCGGCTCAGCGAGGAGTTCCGCGCTCGTGTGTCCCGGTTCCTGGACGGGCACAGAACGGCGTTCCTGCCGGGCAAGGTCTGAGCCCTCGAGGGGACGGTCCGGTCAGGGGCTGAGCCGCTCCACCCGCCAGCTCCCGTCCGCCTCCGCCACGTACCGCAGCCGGTCGTGCAGCCGGTTCAGGCGGCCCTGCCAGAACTCCACCGACTGCGGAGCCACCCGGAAACCGCCCCAGTGCGGCGGCACCGGCACCTGCTCGCCCTCCGGGTAGCGGGCCGCCAGCTCGGCGTAGGAGGCGTCGAGATCGGCGCGGGTGGCGATCACCGAGGACTGGGCGCTGGCCCAGGCCCCGAGCTGCGAGCCGTGCGGCCGGGTCCGGAAGTACGCGGCGGTCTCGTCGCGCCCGGTGCGCCGCGCCACGCCCCGCACGATGACCTGCCGGGCCATCGGATGCCAGGGGAAGAGCAGCGAGACGTACGGGTTCTCGGCGAGGTCGCGGGCCTTGTGGGAGTCGTAGTTGGTGTAGAAGACGAAGCCCTGCTCGTCGAAGTGCTTCAGCAGCACCGTGCGGGAGCCGGGCCGGCCCTCGGCGTCCGCGGTGGAGACGACCATGGCGTTCGGCTCGAAGAGATGGGCCTCGACGGCCGCGTCCTTGAACCAGCGGGCGAACTGCTCCAGGGGCGTGGCGGCCAGCCCGGCCTCGGAGAGCCCCTCGGCCCGGTACTGCTTGCGCATGGCGGCGGGATCGGGGACGGGGCCGGGGGAGACGGCGTCTGCGTCGGTCACGTGGTCATCTTGCCGTATGGCCCACCGCCGCAGACCGACCCACCAAAGGTGGCACTGAGTGCCGCGACCACTCCCCAAAGGTGGCACTCGGAGATATGGTGCAGAGGCACCCGGCGCCGCCGTCCCGTCCCCGGTGGGGTGCCGGTCGGGTGACCGACGGCCGCACGGGGCATCAGTGGAGTACCGCCCAGGACCGCGAGTCCTCGCACCCGAGGTGCACAGGACCGTGGAGCCTCCGGCGCCGCCCGTCGCACGCCCGTCGCACACCCGTTGTCCCCCACGACCCGCCGCACCCGTCCCGCCCCCCCACCTTCCGCCCCACACATCCCGTCCCACACCCTTCGTTTCACACCTTCCGTCCCGCACATCCCGTCGCACACATCACGAGGAGCCGCCCGATGTCCGACTTCGTACCCGGACTCGAAGGAGTCGTCGCGTTCGAGACGGAGATCGCCGAACCCGACAAGGAGGGCGGCGCCCTGCGGTACCGGGGCGTCGACATCGAGGACCTGGTCGGTCATGTTTCCTTCGGCAACGTCTGGGGCCTGCTCGTCGACGGCGCCTTCAACCCCGGGCTGCCGCCCGCCGAGCCGTTCCCGATCCCCGTCCACTCCGGCGACATCCGCGTCGACGTGCAGTCCGCGCTCGCCATGCTCGCGCCCGTCTGGGGCCTCAAGCCCCTTCTCGACATCGATGCCGAGCAGGCCCGCGCGGACCTCGCCCGCGCCGCCGTCATGGCCCTCTCCTACGTCGCCCAGTCGGCGCGCGGCCAGGGCCGACCGATGGTCCCGCAGCGGGAGATCGACAAGGCTCAGTCCGTCGTCGAGCGGTTCATGATCCGCTGGCGCGGCGAGCCGGACCCCAAGCACGTGGCCGCGGTCGACGCCTACTGGACGTCGGCCGCCGAGCACGGCATGAACGCGTCCACGTTCACGGCACGCGTGATCGCCTCGACAGGTGCCGACGTCGCCGCCGCCCTGTCCGGCGCCGTGGGAGCCATGTCGGGCCCGCTGCACGGCGGCGCCCCCTCCCGCGTCCTCGGCATGATCGAGGAGATCGAGCGGACCGGGGACGCGGAGGCGTACGTCAAACAGGCCCTCGACAAGGGTGAGCGGCTCATGGGCTTCGGCCACCGCGTCTACCGCGCCGAGGACCCACGCGCGCGCGTGCTGCGCCGTACGGCCCGCGAGTTGGGCGCGCCCCGCTTCGAGATCGCCGAAGCCCTGGAGAAGGCGGCCCTCGCGGAGCTCCACGCCCGCCGCCCCGACCGGGTCCTGGCGACGAACGTCGAGTTCTGGGCGGCCATCATCCTGGACTTCGCCGAGGTCCCGGCGCACATGTTCACCTCGATGTTCACCTGCGCCCGCACGGCGGGCTGGTCGGCGCACATCCTGGAGCAGAAGCGCACCGGCCGCCTGGTCCGCCCGTCGGCCCGCTACATCGGCCCGGGCTCCCGCAACCCTCGGGAGATCGAGGGCTACGGGGACATCAGCGGCTAGGACGGCCCCGGCCCGGCCGACGAAACACGGGACCACGGGCGGCATCCACAGGCGTCACACGCGGGATCACACGCGGGATCACACGCGGCATCACGCGGGGCTGAGCAGCTCCGCGTGATGCCGTTCGGCCACCAGGGGGTGGGCCCGCAGCTTGCCCTTCAGCTCGTTGAAGCCGTACTCGGCGAAGAGCGGGTTGGCCGGGTCGTCGGTCACGCCGGGCGCGGCGGAGGCGTGCGGGAAGGGCAGCGGCTCGACGCGGGCGTCCAGACGGGGGTTGTAGAAGAAGGGCACGGAGAACCGCTCGACGGCGCTCGGCGGCGACACGACCCGGTGGTTGGTGGCCACGAGATACCCGTTGGTCGCCACCTCCAGCAGCTCGCCCAGGTTGACGACGAAGGCGCCCGGCAGCGGTGGGACGTCATGGAACAGCCCGTCCGCGCGCTGTACCTGGAGCCCGCCGACCCGGTCCTGGAGCAGCAGCGTCAAAAACCCGTAGTCCTTGTGCGCGCCGACGCCCTGACCAGTGCCGTCGCCCGCGCTTCCCGGATACCGCACGAGCTTCAGATGCGGATGCGCCCGCTCCCCGAAAGCCTGGTCGTAGAAGTCGACGGGCGCCCCGATCGAGGTGAGCAGCTCGTGCAGCAGCTTCTCGGCGACGGCGCTCAGCCGCTCGATCCACGCGAGCGCGGCGGTCCGCAGCGCCGGCAGCCCGGCGGGCCACTGGTTGGGCCCCTCCAGCCACCAGTAGGCGGGCTCGTCGGGCCCGGGTGTCCGGGCGGGCCGCTCGGCCCCTATGTCGAGCTGGTCCCGCCAGTCCTGCCGCCCGCCGGTCCGCTCGTCACCGGTCCGCGTGTAGCCGCGGAAGTGCGGCGAGTTCACGTTGTCGATGGCGAGCCGCTCGGCCTCGGGCAGCGCGAAGAAGGCCCGCATGGCGGACAGCAGCTCGCCGGTCTCCCGCTCACCGACCCCGTGCCCGACCAGCTGGAAGAACCCCACGTCGTGCGCGGCACTGTGCAGCTGAGCGTGCAACAGCGCCCGCGCCCGGGGACCGCGGTCGGCGGCGGAGAGATCGATGATCGGCAGTTGCTGGTACGACGGGTTCGTCATGGTACGTCCGCAGGTGTACGGGGCCCGGCCGCCGCTGTGGGTGGGGCGGCGCACGGGTGCCAAGTGGGCAAGAGGGAGGGGGAACGCAGGCGGATGGGAACCGCGGAAGGGGCTGGAAACTCAGAGGGAGCGTCGACAGCCCATGCTCGTGACGCGGACGTAGTCCACGTGGCGGCGTCGAACGAGCGAAAGCATGCGCCCAGGGTACTGCCTGACGAAAGATCCGTACGTGGCGCGGATCACGCCCCGCAAACCCTGCGGACGGGGGGCCGGGAAAGCGGAGGGCCCGGAAGCGGCGGGCCGGAAAGCGGAGGCCCGGAAAAGCAGGCGACCCGCGAGTCTGGTCCTCGCTCAGGAGGGCCGGCCGGACGTACCGGCGACTCGCGGGTCGGGTGACTGCGTTGAATTGGCCGGTTGCGTGCAACTCACACACGCTGGTCCGGCACCGCACTCAGTGGGCGACGGGCCACTAGCCCGCAGCCACCTCCGACGTCCGGTGTGCATACATGCTTCGGACCACCTCCTTTCCTTCGGTACGCCACACCCTAGGAACCCATCTCCGGTCGCTCAAGTGTTTTTCTGGGATGTTGACTCGGCGGACCCGGAAAACGATTCCCTGCTCGCGTGACTGATCTTCGTCTGCGCACCGAGGTCGTGGCCGGTGAGACCGCGCTCGAACAGTGGCGGCACGTCCACAACACGATCGTGCCGCCGGCCGCGATGTCCCTCGACGAGGTGCGCGAGCGCGCGGGGCGCTACCGGCTGGAGAACGCCTACGTCGGTGACGTCCTCGTCGGCTGCTCGACCGTGCGGCCGCCCGAGGGCGACGAGGCGGTGGCGACCGTCATCGCGCGCGTGCTGCCCGCGTACCGGGGGCGCGGCCACGGCGCCGCCCTGTACGACCACGCTCTCGCCCACGCGCGCGTGCTCGGCGCCCGGGTGGTCGAGACATGCGTGCTGGCCGTCAACGAGGACGGCCTGCGGTTCGCGCGGGCGCGCGGTTTCGTCGAGGTCGAGCGGTACGTGCTCGACGGCGGGACGGCGGAATGGGTCGACCTGCGGCTCCTGCCCCGCCATGACTAGGGCGCGGTACAACGATTCCTCTGCAATCTTGCGGGAACCATATGTGGGCTGCGTCACGTTCGAGTTGAATGAGGGCAAGTGAGCGAACCTGCAGGGGGTCCAGGTGAGTGCTTCCCGACGTAGTGGGACCACCGACGAGCTGGGGCCGGACGAGCCCGAGCGGTCGGGCGGCGACGGCCCCACGCCCCCGGAAGGCGCGGAGACGCCGGTCGGTCCGGTCGGCCCGGACGGCACCGATCTGCTCGCCGCGCTGCTCGACGGCATGGACGCGGCGCTCTGCGCGTTCGACGGCGACGGCATCGTCACCCACTGGAACCGCGAGGCCGAGCGCATCCTCGGCTGGAGCGCCGCCGAGGCGGTCGGCCGGCACGGCTTCGCCGGATGGGCCGTGCGTGAGGCCGACGCCGAGGACATCGAGGGGCGGCTGATGTCCGCCATGCACGCGCCGGGCCGCCAGGTCCACGAGTTCGCCCTGCTGACCAAGGACGGCGGCCGCGTCCTCGTACGCAGCCAGTCCGCCGCCGTGCGCGGACCCGACGGCAAACCCGCGGGGCTGTACTTCGCGTTCAGCGAGGTGCACGCCCAGATCGACCTGGAGCGCTCCATCGCGCTCAGCGAGGCCCTCTTCGACGACGCCTCCTGGGGGGTCGTCCTGGTCGACGCCGACCTGCGCCCCGCCGTCGTCAACGCGCACGCCGCCCGTGCGCTCGGCACGGGCCGTACGGCCGCCCTGGGCCGCCCCCTGGGCGATCTGCTCACCCGGGGCGTCGAGGAGCTGGAGAACGCGCTGACGCACGTCCTCGCCGAGGGCGCTCCGCCGGCCCCCGCCGAGCTGTGGGTCGGGGTGCGCACCCCGGAGGGCGAGAAGCGGCGCTGCTGGCGCAGCGGCTTCCTGCGGCTCGCCTCGCCGCTCGCCGAGGAGCCGGTGCCCCTCGGGGTCGGCTGGATCTTCCAGGACGTCACGGAGGCCAAGCAGGGCGAGCAGGAGGCCTCGCTGCTGCGCTTCCGCGCCAACCAGCTGCACCGGGCCGCCCGCGCGGCCGCCGAGTGCGAGGACCCCGCCGAGGCGGCCACCGTGCACCTCGACTTCGCGCTCGCCGGGTTCGCCGACCACGCCCTGGTCGACCGGGTGATGGGCGGCGCCTCGGCCGACGCGGAGGGGGCCGGGCCGCTGCGGCTGATGCGGGTCGCGGCCACCCCGTCGGGCGGGCCGGGTCCCAGCGCGCTCACCGGACACCGGGGCCTGCCCGTCCGCTACGGCGAGGCGCACCCGGCGCTCCAGTGCGTGGCGCGGGCCGGTTCGGTGCGGGCCGGGGTGGGCTCCGCGCCGGCCGACGAGGCGCGGGAGTGGGCCCGGGCGCGCCTGTGGCCCGACGACACGGTGCACGCCTTGTGCGCGGTGCTGCGCAGCCGGGGCCGCACCCTGGGTGCCGTGACGTTCCTCCGCGGCGGTGGCCGCACGGCCTTCGAGCGTTCCGACGCGACCTACGCCGAGGATGTCGCCGTCCGGATAGCCGCGGCGCTGGACCTCGCCGATCTGACCGGGGCGGCCGACGCGGCGCGCCGGGGCGAAGGCGCCTGACCCGCGCGGTCGGGTGGTCGGTCCGTCGGTCGCGCCGCCGGGTGGCGGTGGCGCCGGTTCAGTGGCGGTAGAAGATCCGGTCCCGGTACTCCTCCATGATCCGCCCGTTCCAGTCGTGGCCGCCGTCGACGTTGCCGGAGCGCAGCAGCGGGGGCTCGATGCCGCGCTCGGCGAGGACGCCGGCCGCGGTGGCCATCACGGCCTGGAGGAGGGCCGAGGTGACGACCGTGGAGGCGGGGGCGAAGGGCGCGGGGACGGTGTCGAGGGTGAGCTCGGCGTCGCCCACCGCGATCTTCGAGTCGAGGACGACGTCGCAGTGGTCCTTCAGGAAGGTTCCGGAGACGTGCCGGGACGTCGTCTCCGAGGCGTAGGCCACCGACGTCAGGCCGATGACCCGGACGCCCAGGGCACGGGCGTTCTGGGCCATCTCCACGGGCAGGGCGTTGCGGCCGGACAGCGAGATGACGACGAGGGCGTCGCCCGCGCGCAGGGGCGAGGTGTTCAGGACGGCGCTCGCGAGGCCGTCGACGCGCTCCAGGGCGGAGCCGAGGGTGGCGGGGGTGACGTCGACGCCGACCACGCCCGGGACCGCGAGGAGGTTCATCAGGGCGAGGCCGCCCGCGCGGTAGACGACGTCCTGGGCGGCGAGGGAGGAGTGACCGGCGCCGAAGGCGAAGAGCCGGCCACCGGCGGCCACGGTGTCGGCGAGGAGCGTGCCGGCGGCCTCGACGGAGTCGGCCTCCTCGTCGCGGGCCCGCTGGAGCAGGGCGATCGCGGCGTCGAAGAACTGGGCGGCGAGCTTGCGGTCGCTCATCCGAAGGGCCCCTTTGCCGTAGCGGGTGTCCGTGTCGCGGATCACCGTGCGGTCTGGACCAGTGCGCTGTCAATACGCCCGGTGGCGGTGGGGCGGCCGGGGTGTCGGCCGGCCTCGCGGTCGGCGCGCGCGCCCCGATGTAACCGCCTCGTTTCAACGGCGCGGCACGCTTGTCAGTGGTATCCGGCAGAATTGACTCCAGGGCCAGCGCACGCGTCGGAGAGCCGTTCAGCCTTCGGCAGAGCCGGCAGAGCTAATCGAGGGGCACACATGTCCGGACTGATCGACACCACGGAGATGTATCTCCGCACCATCCTCGAGCTGGAAGAGGAAGGCGTGGTGCCCATGCGTGCCCGGATCGCCGAACGCCTCGACCAGAGCGGGCCGACGGTCAGCCAGACGGTGGCGCGCATGGAGCGCGACGGTCTGGTCTCCGTGGCCAGCGACCGACACCTCGAGCTCACCGACGAGGGCCGCCGGCTGGCCACGCGCGTGATGCGCAAGCACCGCCTCGCCGAGTGTCTCCTCGTCGACGTGATCGGCCTGGAGTGGGAGCAGGTGCACGCCGAGGCCTGTCGCTGGGAGCACGTGATGAGCGAGGCCGTCGAGCGTCGCGTGCTGGAGCTGCTGCGGCACCCGACCGAGTCGCCGTACGGCAACCCGATCCCGGGCCTGGAGGAGCTGGGCGAGAAGGACGGCGCCGACCCGTTCCTGGACGAGGGCATGGTCTCGCTGGCCGACCTCGACCCGGGCCTGGAGGGCAAGACGGTCGTCGTACGCCGGATCGGCGAGCCGATCCAGACGGACGCGCAGCTGATGTACACGCTGCGCCGCGCGGGCGTGCAGCCCGGTTCGGTGGTGAGCGTGACGGAGTCGGCGGGCGGTGTCCTGGTGGGCAGCGGCGGCGAGGCGGCCGAGCTGGAGTCGGACGTCGCGTCCCACGTGTTCGTCGCGAAGCGCTGAGCTCCGTCCGGGCGGGCGCGGGACGTCGTCGGGGCGACCGCCGGTCGTCGCCGAAACGCTGAGCATTGTTCAACTCCTGGGGAGCGTGGGGAAGTTGGGGTGTTCCGTCGATCTCGTCGAATCGCAGATTCCCTGTGTCGAATCGCAGCGCTCCGGCGCTTCACGTGCCAGGCTGTCGCGTGGGGCATATGACCTGAGGGGGGCCGGATGCCGTGCCGCGGAGCAGTGGAGAGCCCCGGTGCCGTATGGCACCGGGGCCTGTCCTCCCCTGTACTGACCCGGAGCCCCGAGCTCTCAGGGTCATTCCCCTCGGACCGATTTCCCCGAGCGGTCCGCCTCCCGTTGAAGGTCTCCCCTCGGCAGCGGCGATCATTCCTTGAGGGTGGTCACTCGAACGAGGGGTGTTGTGCGCGGAGAGTGCATTTCTCGAAAGGCCATTCGATAGCCTGCGGGTGATTGAAGGCAGTACGAAGGCATCGGAAGCGCAGCGGTATGACGGCTAGGGGGGTGCCAGGACCTATGGCGCGACGCATCGACGTGACCGGGGCGGGCGGCGTACGCCTGGCGGCCTGGGAGTTCGGTGACCCGCCCAAGGGCGACCCGGCGAAAGCGGTGACGGAGCCCGTGATTCCGGTCCAGTCCGTGCGGAAGCGGGCGGGGGGCCGACCCGCCGAGCCCATCGAGAACGGCGCCGGAAGCAGGCCGGGCGTCCTGTTACTGCATGGTCTGATGGGCCGGGCCTCGCACTGGGCGTCCACCGCCCGCTGGCTCTCCGAGCGGCACCGCGCGGTCGCCCTCGACCAGCGCGGCCACGGCCAGAGCGCGAAGTCGCCCGAGGCCGCCTTCACCCGCGAGGCCTATGTCGAGGACGCGGAGGCCGCCCTGGAGCAGCTCGGCCTCGCCCCGGCCGTCCTCATCGGCCACGCCATGGGCGCGCTCACCGCGTGGCAGCTCGCCGCCAAGCGCCCCGACCTGGTGCAGGGCCTGATCATCTGCGACATGCGGGCCTCCGCGCTGGGAGCGGCCTCGCAGCGCGAGTGGGGCGACTGGTTCAAGTCCTGGCCGGCCCCCTTCGCCACGCTCGCCGACGTCCGCAAGTGGTTCGGCGAGGACGACCCCTGGGTGGAGCGCCCGAACCCGTCCCGGGGCGAGTTCTACGCCGAGGTGATGCACGAGTCGCCGGACGGCTGGCGTCCCGTCTTCGAGCCCGAGCAGATGCTCAAGTCCCGCGAGACCTGGGTCTACGACGCGCACTGGGAGGAGCTCACCCAGGTCCGGTGCCCGGCGTTGGTGGTGCGTGGCCTGGACGGCGAGCTCGGCCGCGCCGAGGCCCAGGAGATGGTGCGGGTCCTGCCGCGCGGCGCGTACGCGGAGGTCGCCGACGCCGGGCACCTCGTGCACTACGACCAGCCGGAGGGATGGCGCACGGCGATCGAACCCTTCCTCGACGCCGTACTCACTCCCGAAGCCTCCTGAGGCACCTGAGGCACCTGAGGCACCTGAGGCACCTGAGGCACCTGAGGCACCCTGGGGCCCCTGCGGGTCCGCGGGAGCCTCCTGACGCCCGCCGAAGCCCGCCGAAGCCCTCCGAGGCCGTGGTCCGGTCACCCTCGGGGGTCAGGGGGTCAGGGGGTCAGGAGGTCAGGGGGTCAGGGGGTCAGGAGGTCAGCCCTTGCTCACCGCCGTCAGGATCTCCGGGAGGCGCGTCGCCGTCCGGGGAGCGGCCAGGCGCAGTCCCAGCAGCGTGATTGCCGCGCCGTACACCGCGCCCCCCGGCAGCAGCAGCCAGGTCCAGGAGTCCCCGCCCTCGGTGACGTGCAGCCAGATCGTCACCGCGATGACGGGCGCGCACAGCAGGGCCGCCGAGACCATCCCGCCGAAGATCGCGATCCAGGCGAGACCGGCCTGACCGGGGGCGACGTTCTTGTAGCCCTCCTGCGGAATCGAGTAGGGGAAGCGGGCCGAGGTCCAGGCGCCCGTCGCCAGCATCGCGCCGAGCAGCGCGAGGGACAGCCCCAGCGCCTCGGGCAGCTTCGACCAGTCGCCGAGCATCGCCGTCGTCAGCACGGTCACCAGCGTCGCGTACGGCAGAGTGATCAGCAGCAGGGCCAGCGCCCGCGCGCGCAGCTCGACGTACGCGTCCCGGCGCGAGGAGATCGTCATCGCGACCATCCAGAACGCGGACGTGTCCTGCCCGAACTGGTTGTACATCTGGATGCCGAGCATCCCGGCGGCGAAACAGGCGAAGTAGATCGAGCCGGTGCCCTGCAAGGCGTTGAAGACGGGCACGATCAGCCCGATGGCCAGCGACGTCACCCAGGCCGCCTTCGTCTTCGGGTCGCGCCAGATGTAGCGCAGACCGCGCTCCATCACGGTGCCGGTGCGCCCGCCCGGCAGCAGCCGCCCGAGCCCCGCCGAGCTCCGCCGTTCCCGCGCGGCCGGCTCGGCCGCCTGGAGGGTGGAACCGTCGGGCGAGATCATCAATCTGGTCAGACTCCGCGTCCACACCCGCACCAGCAGCACCAACGCGCCCGCGCTGACGGCGATCTGCGCGGCGGCGACCCCGTACGCGCCCTCGCTCACCGAGTCCACCGCGCCGATCGCCGAGGCGGGCGGCAGCCAGCGCAGCACGTCCGCCGCCGGATCGAGCTGCCCGAGACCGGACGTCCCGAGCCGCTGTGCCCCGAAGTTGACGACCTGCGCCCCGATCGCGATGACCAGCCCGCTCAGCACCGCGAGGTCGCGTCCCTTACGGCTGGTCAGCAGCCGGATGTTGGCGGCGGCCACGGCCCGGGCGAGCGCCACGCACACCAGCAGCCCGAGGGCGACGGCGAGCACGCCCACCGCCCACGCGGCGGCCCCGTGCGCCACGGACACCACCGACCCCACCAGCATCAGCAGTGTGAACAGCGGCCCGATGCCCACCAGCGAGGCCGCCAGCAGCGCCCGCACCAGCGGCCGGGGCCGCAGCGGCAGCATCACCAGCCGGGTCGGGTCCAGGGTCTCGTCACCGCTGGGGAAGAACAGCGGCATCACCGCCCAGCCCAGACCCAGCACCGCCGCGAGCAGCACCACCAGCGACTCCGCGTGGTCGTGCCCGCGCAACGCGATCAGCCCGAGCAGCTGAAGCGCGGCGAACAGCAGCGTGACGAGGGCGGAGGCGACGTACGCGGCCCGCCGCCCACCCGACTGCCGCAGCCCGTTGCGCAGCAGCGACAGCTTCAGCCGTACGACGGTGGGGACGAGGCCCGGTGGGGAGGTCGGCTCGCTCACCGGGCCGCCCCGCCGCCCAGCCAGTCGAGGTCGGAACCGGTGTCCCGGCCCTGTGCCCCGACGAGTTCGAGGAACGCCTGCTGCAAGGAGGGGGCCGAACCCCGCACCTCCTCCAGCGTCCCGTGCGCCCGGATCCGCCCCGCCGCCAGCACCGCCACCCAGTCGCACAGCGACTCGACGAGCTCCATGACATGGGAGGAGAAGACGACCGTCGCCCCGGACGCGGTGTACCGCTCCAGCACTCCCCGGATGATCTGCGCGGACACCGGGTCGACGCCCTCGAACGGCTCGTCGAGGAAGAGCACTTCGGGGTTGTGCAGCAGTGCGGCCGCGAGCCCGATCTTCTTGCGCATGCCGGTCGAGTAGTCGACGACGAGCTTGTGCTGGGCCCCGGCCAGATCGAGGACGTCGAGCAGCTGCGTGGCCCGCTTGTCGACCTCGGGACCAGGCAGCCCCCGCAACCGCCCGCTGTAGCCGAGGAGTTCGCGCCCCGACAGCCGCTCGAACAGCCGCAGCCCCTCCGGCAGCACGCCGATCCGTGCCTTCACCTCGACGGGATCCCGCCACACGTCGTGCCCGACGACCTCGACGGACCCCTGATCGGGCCGCAACAGCCCGGTCACCATCGACAGGGTCGTGGTCTTCCCGGCTCCGTTCGGCCCGACGAGCCCGATGAACTTCCCGGACGGCAGATCGAGATCGATCCCGGCGACGGCGACCTGCTGCCCGAACCGCTTCCAGAGGTTACGCACGCGTACGGACGTCATGCATGAACCCTACGGTGGAACGCCCCACGCAGGGGCGCGGGGAACTGCGCGAACAACCACGACGAACCCACCCGCCGTCGAAGACCGACCACGCAGATCAGAAGGCGCCGCTAGCGATCCCGTCCGCAGGCGTAGGCGAGCGGCGAGATCAACTCCTCCGCGTCAGGCAGCCACCGGTTCGCGGCGGTGGGTCGGCACGCCCACTGCACGGCACCCCGGGACCCGAACCGCGTGGGTGGCGCGGCGACGTACATGCCCTCGCCGAGCGTCAGGAGATCGAGCGCGCCCAGCGACCAGCCCAGCTTGCGCACCAGGTCCGGCACCTTCGCCGACGCACCGGGCAGCACGAAGAACTGCATCCGCCGGTCCGGCGTCAACGTGACGGGACCGAGCGTCAACTCCATCCGCTCCATCCGCGCCAGCGCGAGAAACCCGGCAGTCTCCGGAACGGAGATCGCGTCGAACGTACGCCCGGTCGGCAGCAGGATCGAGGCGGTCGGCTGCTTCTGCCACATCCGCCGCGCGACCGTCGCGCTGCCGGTGGCCTGGGTCGCCCAGTCGGGGCGCGCGGGGTGCGCGCCCGGCGCCGCACACGCGCCGTCGCCGCAGGAGCAGCGCTGCACTCCGTCGACGGGTTCCAGCCAGGTGCCGGGGAACACGTCCCAATGACGTTCCTCGGCGTAACGAACAGCGGTCTCGAGCAGCGATTCCCCGCGCTGCTTCGGGATTTGAGTGGCTTTGGCGCCCGCGATGGTCTCTTCCACGATGAACACAACTCTAGCCGTCACCAGGGGTTACGCCCGCCACATTGCGCGGGGGAGGAGCATCGATTCCGCGTCCGGGGCGCATGGGTGCACGGGCGGGGGCGCGCGGGAGGAACGGGCGCGGGAGCGGGTAACCAGGTAGAGGGGAGGGCTTCCGTCGGTAACCCGGCAATTCTCTGTATTCCTCGGCAAGTCTTGGCAATCCTCACATGCCTCGCATTTTCGCTGCGGCTGTGGGGCATTGATCTTCTCGGCCGGAACTTTTCGGTGGAAGACACGTCAACTCGGTGTGTGGGCGGGCACCTGCCGTCCCGGTCACCGCAGCCACAGGGGGTAGGGCCCATGGCCGCAAGGCCGCTAGTCGCGAGGCAACCGAACGAACGGTTGCAGGCGCTCATCCAGGAGGCGGGGTGCTCGAACGCCGGGCTCGCCCGCCGCGTCAACATGTGCGGCGCCGAGCACGGTCTCGACCTGCGCTACGACAAGACGTCCGTGGCCCGTTGGCTGCGTGGACAGCAGCCGCGCGGCCGTGCTCCGGCGATCATCGCGGAGGCGCTGGGCCGCAAGCTCGGCCGTACGGTCACGATCGACGAGATCGGCATGGCCAACGGCAAGAACCTCGCCTCGGGCGTGGGTCTCCAGTTCTCGCCGACGGTACTGGGGGCCATCGAGCAGGTCTGCGAACTGTGGCGCAGTGACGTGGGCCGACGCGACTTCCTCTCCGGTTCGTCCGTGGCCGCCTCCGCGTTGGTCGAGCCGAGCCGCGACTGGCTGATCTCCTCACCCGACGCGCAGGTGGCGCGGGCCGCCGGGCCCCGGGTGGGCCTCTCCGACGTCGCGGCCGTCACGGCGATGACCCAGGCGCTGGTCGACCTGGACCACCAGTACGGCAGCGGGCATGTGCGCCCGGTCGTCGTGCACTACCTCAACAGCGTCGTCTCGGGCCTGCTGGCCGGCTCCTACCGGGAGGCGGTGGGCCGGGAACTCTTCGCGGCCGTGGCCCGGTTGACGGAACTCGCCGGCTACATGGCCGTCGACACCGGTCAACCCGGCCTCGCCCAGCGTTACTACATCCAGGCCCTGCGGCTCGCGCAGGCGGCGGGCGACAGGGGGTACGGCGGATACGTCCTCGCCGCGTCCATGAGCCACCTCGCCGCGCAGCTCGGAAACCCGCGGGAGATCGCGCAGTTGGCGCGCGCGGCGCAGGAAGGTGCGCGGGGGCGGGTGACGCCGCGCGCGGAGGCGATGTTCCTCGCGGCCGAGGCGCGCGGCCACGCGCTGCTCGGGGACGCGCGCGGGGCGCAGGCGGCGTCCGGGCGGGCGGTGTCGGCGCTGGAGGCGGCCGATCCGTCCGCCGGGGACGACCCTGCGTGGATCGCGCACTTCGACGAGGCCTATCTGGCCGACGAGTTGGCGCACTGCCACCGTGACCTGGGCCAGGCCGAGGCAGCGGAGCGCTGCGCCGAACAGTCCCTGGCCGGGCACCCGGAGAGCCGTGCGCGCCGGCGTGCGATCGGCTACGTCCTGCTGGCCACCGCGCAGGTGCAGCAGCGCGAGATCGAACAGGCCTGTCACACGGGGCTGAAGGCGGTCGAGCTCCTCGAGACGCTCCGCTCCAACCGGGGCGCGGAGTACCTGGAGGATCTCCAGCAGCGACTGGAACCGTTCCGGGACGAGTCGGTGGTGAGGGAGTTCGGGGCGCGGCTGGAGCTGAAGGCCGCGGCGTGAACGGACGGGGCGCCGCCGCGTGAACACGCGGGAAACGGCGCGGTTGCGCGGAAGAAGGGACGTATACAGCGCACGGCGCTCCGGATCTGTCACCGATGTCACTGTCGGACCCGTGGGAGGGAGATCACGTTCTGAGCTGCGTGGCACGGGGTTCCGGGGACCCGGTAGCGTGAGCCGACGATTCCGAAGGTCCCCCATTCGTAGGAGTCCCGGTGACGCAGAGTGGACAGGGCGAGGAGCCCTCGGCGCAACCCGCGCGCGAAGGCATCGTGCTGCCCTCCGACGGTGGGGAACCCCTGCTGCCGGGAATGATGACGAACCCACCGCGGCCGGCGCCCCGCCAGGGACCGCCGTCGGGGCAGCCGTCGGGGCAGCCGTCGGGCCACCAGTCCGGCCAGTACGGCGATCAGCAGTACGGGCAGCAGCAGTACGGCCAGGACGAGTACGGGCAGCAGCAGTACGGGCAACCGGACTACGGGCAGCACGGGCAGCACGCGCCCCAGGGGCAGCCCGGGTACGGGCAGCAGGCCCCGGCCGGCGGACAGACCTGGGGGGATCCCTGGGGTCCCGGCCAGCAGACGTCCGGACAGCAGCCGCCCGCCCCGCAGCAGCCCGCCCCGGGCTGGCCGCTCCCGGCGGACCAGACGGACGGGCCGGGCCGGACGGACCAGGGACACCAGCAGCACCAGCAGCAGTACCCGCACCAGCCGCAGGAGCAGTGGAACAGCGGCCAGTCGGCCCCGTGGAACGGCGGCACCCCGGCGGGCGCGGGCCCGCTCCCACCGGAGAGCGCACCGGCGCCGGGCGCACCCCTGCCCCCGGCCGCCCCCGCTCCGCTCGACGACGCCGCGACGCAGTACATACCGCCGGTCCCGGCCGACCCGGCCGCCGACGGCCGTGGCCAGTACCCGCCGCAGTTCGCCGCGCCCGGCGCCGCCGACGAGGGCGCCACCCAGTACCTGCCGCCCGTCCCCGCCGCCCCCGTCGACGAGGGCGCGACGCAGTACATACCGCCGGTCGCACCGGGCGCCCTGCCGCCCGAGGTTCCGGCCGAGTCGACCCAGTTCCTGGGCCGTGCCCCGCTGAACGCCCCGGGTCCGATGCCGGCCCCCGGAACGCAGCCCGGCGCGTACTCCGACTCCGAGCCCACGCAGTACATCCCGCCCGTCGCCGCGCAGGCCGGCGGCGACCGGCAGCCGCCCGCCGAGTTCGAGAACCTCTTCCGCAGCGGGCCGGGCAGCGACAGTCCGGCTGGGTCCACGCAGCAGCTCCCGCGCTTCTCCGAGCCGGACACCCCCGGACGCGGCCACGGCGGCCATGGCGGTCCCGGCGGGCACGCTGGCGCACCGGGCTACGGCGCCGGGCCCGCCGCCCGTTCCCCGCAGCCCGCCTACACCCCGCCCGGTGAACCGGCGGCGGGCGGGCGGCGCGGGGCGCGTGACGACGGCGGCGGCCGGGGCGGCCGTACCGGCTCGCGGCTGCCGTTGTTCGCGGCGGTCGGCGTGGCTCTCGCGGTCGTCGGCGTCGGCGCGGGCGCGATGCTCGCGGGCGGGGGCGGTGGCCAGGGCGACGACAACAAGACCGTCGCCGCGTCGGCCCCCGCGACCGAGGGGTCCGCGTCGGCGTCCACCGGCGCGGCCGAGCAGCAGGCCGTCGAACTGGACAAGCTGCTCGCGGACAGCGGCAGCAGCCGGGCCAGTGTGATCAGCGCGGTGGCCGACGTGAAGGCGTGCGGCAATCTCGCCCAGGCCGCCACGGACCTGCGGGACGCGGCGAAGCAGCGCTCCGAACTGGTCACCAGGCTGTCCGCGCTGAAGGTCGACCAGCTGCCGGACCACACCGCGCTGACCACCGCCCTCACCAAGGCGTGGCAGGCGTCCGCGTCCGCCGACAACCACTACGCGACCTGGGCCGACCAGGTTGCCGGCAGCAAGAACAAGAGCTGCAAGAAGGGCTCGGCCCGCACCACCTCCGAGACCCAGGCCGGCAACCGCGCGAGCGGCACCGCCAGCGCCCAGAAGACGCAGGCCGCGAAGTTGTGGAACAAGATCGCGCGGACCTACGGCCTGACGGAGCGCCAGCCCACCCAGTTGTAGACGCGGGCCGGCCGGCGCCGTCGCGGGGGCGGGCGGGCCGGGTCGGTCGGGCGGGGTCGGTCGGTCAGCCGGGTGTCCGGGTCGGGCGGGTCAGTCGACGTCGGCCTTCTCCAGGGTCTTCGTCACATCCACGAAGCCCTTCTTCGCGGCCACCAGCCGGCCCTTCTGCACGGCCTGGAGGGTGACGTCGGCGTTGACCAGGCGGGGGAAGCCGATCGAGGCGAGCTGGTCGGTGAACTCCCAGCGGAGCGTCGGCGTGAGTCCGCCCGTGGTGACCTTCAGCCCGTCGTCCAGGGCGCCCCGTACGGAGTCGGCGGTCACCTCGCCGCCGTCCAGCGACTCCACGGCCTGCCGGAACACGGTGTAGGCGATCCAGGTGGTCTGCACGCCGGTGTCGGTGGGGTCGATCCGGGTGTCGGAGAACGCCTCCTCGCTGATCACCTTCTTCATCGGCGCCCAGGCGGGGTCGCTCGTCACCGGGTACCAGCCCGTGACGTAAGCCCCCTCGAAAGGTCCGGAGGCGGCGCCGGCGGCGTTGATCACCGTCTGGTCGACGCTGCCGAGAACGGTGCCGGTGCGGACGTCGGGGTAGTCCTCGCGGGTGCGCCGGAAGGAGTCCATGAAGGTGGCGGTGCGGTCCCCGAGCGCGGTCACCACGCACCCCTTCCCGTCCCCGGCCGAGTCGCCGGTCACGTTCTCCACGGCGGCCTCGGCCTGCGTCGAGTACTCGGTGGCGTCCTCCGGCGCCCGCTGGTCCTTGGCCTTGGCGTGCCCGCCGGCGGTCAGTCCGGCGTTGAGCATCGGCGGCAGCGTGTCGCCGGCGATGGTGTCGGGGCGGACGAGCGAGACGGGACCGCAGGTCGCGCCGAGCTCCTTGCCGAGACCGGCCAGCAGCGAGGGCTGGCCGCCGTTGACGGGGTAGGACAGCGGGCTGGTGAACTCGGCGTTCGTGACGCCGTAGCCGCCTATGTAGGGGATGCCGGCGCCTTCCAGGTGCGGGAAGAAGGCGTCGGAGTGCTGACTGTAGGAGCCGACCACGGCGACCGCGTGCTCCTTGACGGCGCGCCGGGCGCACGCCGCGGCGGACACCGTGTCGTTGTGGTCGTTGCAGGTCAGGACCTTGAGCTTGCGGCCGTTCAGGCCGCCGTTCGCATTGACCCAGCGGGCGTAGGCGAGGGCGAAGGCGGGCATGCCCGGCTTGTTGGTGGCGGACGTCCCCTCGGGCGCCCATGTCATGACGACGATCGGGTCGTCCCCGGAACCCCCCGTGATACCGGGGACGACCCCGCAGCCGACGGCGAGTGACACACAGGCGGCCAGGGCACCCGCCGAGAGGGCGGTCGCTCTGACGGACCTGGTGAAGCGGAAGGACCTGGGGAGGAAGGTGCTTCGCGTTGATGTGCGTCGCTTGCCGGTCATGGACACGCACGATTCCGTCACATCCCTAACCTGGGAGTGACCCACGGTCAACGGGTGGTGACGGCAAGGTGAATTACAGGGGCACCCGAGGTACGTGGCAGGGGGAAACGTACGATCTATGACCGTGCAAGGTTCGGAGAACTCTTCCCGTCGCGGCCGTCGCTCCTCCACCATGGGCGGCATGCCACTCAACGACATGCCGTGGTGGCGCTGGCGCAGCAATGTGCGCTCCGCGCTGCACATGCTCTCCGACCCGGTGTTCCAGCAGAACGTCTGGCTGGCCGGCGTCGAGGGGTACGGGGACGTCACCGACGCCGTGTACCGCCTCGTCGAGGACACCTGGCTCGACAACTGGTCCGCCGAGAAGTACGTCGGCACGATCTTCCGCGACTCGCAGGAGGCGGCCCTCGTGGACACCGCCGTGCTGCGGGTGCTGCGGATCATGCACCAGGTCGGGCCGGACGCCCCGGTCTCCGCGTACGTCGATCACGAGGCGTGGCCGGAGGCGGTACGGGCGGCGCGGGACGCGCACGTGCGGATGGCGGCGAGCGACGGCGACGACGCCGACGCGCCGCCGCGCACCCTCGAGGTGCTGCGCATCATGACGCGGGCCGCGTAAGCCGCGAGCGGGGCCGGAGGAGCGGGCGGACGCCGTGTTCCGTCCTGCGGGACGATTGCCCACGGCGGTGGCCGGTGTGCGACCCTGTCGGGCATGAACGCGCAGCCCACCCGAGCCGCGGCGACCGCCGCCGACCAGTACGTCCTCACCCTTTCCTGCCCCGACAAGCAGGGCATCGTGCACGCCGTGTCGAGCTATCTCTTCATGACCGGCTGCAACATCGAGGACAGTCAGCAGTTCGGCGACCACGACACGGGTCTGTTCTTCCTGCGCGTCCACTTCTCGGCCGAGCCTCCGGTGACCGTGGACAAGCTCCGGGCGAGCTTCGCGGCGATCGGCGACTCCTTCCACATGGACTGGCAGATCAACCGGGCCGACGAGAAGATGCGCGTCGTCCTCATGGTCAGCAAGTTCGGGCACTGCCTGAACGACCTGCTGTTCCGCGCCAGCATCGGCGCGCTGCCGGTGGAGATCGCGGCCGTGGTGTCCAACCACACCGACTTCGCCGAGCTGGTGGGCTCGTACAACATCCCCTTCCGCCACATCCCGGTGACGAGGGAGAACAAGGCGCAGGCCGAGGCACAGCTGCTCGAGCTGGTGCGGGAGCAGGACGTCGAGCTGGTCGTCCTCGCCCGCTACATGCAGGTCCTCTCCGACGACCTGTGCAAGCAGCTCAGTGGCCGGATCATCAACATCCACCACTCCTTCCTGCCGAGCTTCAAGGGCGCCAAGCCGTACCACCAGGCGCACGCGCGGGGCGTGAAGCTGATCGGGGCGACGGCGCACTATGTGACGGCCGACCTCGACGAGGGGCCGATCATCGAGCAGGAGGTCGAGCGCGTGGGGCACGGCGTCACGCCGGACCAGCTCGTCGCCGTCGGGCGGGACGTGGAGTGCCAGGCGCTGGCGCGGGCCGTGAAGTGGCACGCGGAGCGGCGGATCCTGCTCAACGGGCGACGTACGGTCGTTTTCCCGTAGCCGTCGCGCGGTCCCGCCGACGCTCCTGCTCCCGCTCCTGCCCCTGCCTCAGGCCGCCTCGGCCATGTCCGGTTGTATCCGGCTACATCCGGCTCAGCGACGCCGCCGCGAACAGTACGTCCCTGATCGCCTCACGGTCGCCCAGCTGGCCCGCCGCCGCCTCCTCGGGGGAGACATGGCCGGCGGCCAGGCGGCAGAACTCCACGTCGTCCAGGGCGACATGGGCCACCTCGTGGTCGGCGGAGCCCACCGCGCCCGGTGAGTCCAGCGGGATCAGCCACTGGCCACCGCCCGAGCCCTCGATCTCCAGCCGCAGGCTGCGGCCGGGGCGGCCCGCGGTCACCAGGTGGCGGCTGTGCGAGGGAGTGGCGAGCCCCGCGCGGCGGCGGGCCGCGAGGGTCTCGGGCAGCATCCGCGCGGCCAGGTCGATCATGCCGTGCAGGTGGCGTGGGGCGGGCGGCGCGTAGGGGTAGTCGACCGCTTCCGCGATGTCCTCGGCGTGCACCCAGCACTCGAAGGCCCGGTCCAGCATCGCGTCGCGCAGGGGCAGTTCGAAGCCGCCGTACGACACCGGCATGGCGCCGGGGCCCCCGCCGGTGAAGGACACCGTCCGCACGAGGGCGTGGGTCTGTTCGCGCCAGGGGCCGCGCACGGAACGGGTGGGCGGGAAGTGCGAGGCCGCCCAGAACGACTCGGTGCGCCGAGCCGGCGTGTCCACCGGTCCGCGCGACCCGTCCCGCCCGTCGGTCCTGTCCGCCTCGTTCGTCTCGTCGGTCCCGCCCGGCCGGTCGCCGGTGGCGAGCGGGGTCAGTGGGTCGTCCAGCCCCAGGGCGACGGCCACCAGCCCGTCCACGGCGAGCAGGTGGGCGATGACTCCGGCGACGGTGGTCCGGCGGCTCGTGGCCCCCTCGCCGCGGAACCAGCGCAGCCGCACCGGCGCGTGCCACTCGGCGTCCCCGAAGTCCTGGAGCAGGGCGTCGAGCCGCGCGGTCTCGGCGTCGTACGACGCCGCCCAGACGGGCACCGGGATGCGGGGCGGACGCCGGTCCAGGCAGCCGTCGAGGACGCGGGTGCGCAGGCCCGGGTCGAGGTCGAGGCTCTCCGGGCGCTGGAGCAGGCCCACCGCCTCGCGCAGCCGCCGTGCCTCGTCCGCGCAGGCTCCGCAGTCGCCGAGGTGCTCCTCGACGGCCGCCGTCTCCGCGGCCGAGCAGGCCGCCAGTGCCCAGGCGCCCAGCAGGGACTTGAGCACCGGGTGCTCGAGCGTGAGCGGTCCCGGGCCGGCCGGCTCCGCCGGCGGCAGCGGCAGCCCGCTGTCCTCCACGGAGGCGCGGGGGAGCGGGATGCGCGGCGGGCGGCCGGATTCGCGGGCCGGAGGCGTGCCGTTCCCGCCACCGGAGCCGGCGTCACCGGAGCCGGCGTCACCGGAGCCGGCGTCACCGGAGCCGGCGTCACCGGAACCGCCGTCACCGGAACCGGCGTCACCGGAGCCGCCGGGGACGCTCGGTCCGTTGCCGTCGTCGCTGGACGCCGTGGTCCTGCCCTCCTTCGGATCCCTCTCCGGATCCCTTTCCCGATCCCTCGCCGGGTCCTGCTCGTGGTCCTTCTTCATGTCCTCTTCGTCTCCGCCGTCTTCGGGCGGCGGGAACACCTTCTCGCCACTCACGCCGCACCTCCGTATCCGGGCGGTGCCCCGGGGGCCGCGGAGTCGTGGGCGGTGGACAGGAGCTGGAGGCCGAGGCGGAGCCGGCGGCGGGCCTCGTCCTCGGTGACGCCGAGGTCGGCCGCGGTCTGGCGGTAGTCGCGCCGCTGGAAGTAGGCCAGTTCCAGGGCGGCGCGCAGCGGGGCGGGCATGGCCTGGACGATGTAGTCGGCGCGGGCGGCGACGGAGGCGTGCCGCACCCTGCGTTCCAGCTCCTCGGTCGCCTCGGCGGAGCCGGGACCGGCCTCGGCCAGCGCGGCGGTCTCGGTGGCGCGCAGGCGCTGCACGGCCAGGCGATGGGTCAACGCGGCGACCCAGGTGCGCAGCGGGCCCTGCTTCGGGTCGTAGGCGTCGGGGTGTTCCCAGACATGTGCGAAGACCTCGCGGGTGATGCCGTCGGCCGCCCGTTCGTCTCCGAGCACGCGATGGGCGAGACCGTGCACGAGCGAAGCGAATCGGTCATAGAGCTCTCCGAGGGCGGCCGCCTCACCGCGCGCGAGTCGTTGCTGCATCTTGCGGTCCCAGCGGGGCGGTGCGTCCTTCTTCGCCATGCGGCCCCCTCACCCGTGCGCGTACCTCTGCCTGTGCGTGTGTCCAGCGTGCGTCCACCGTCACCTCGAATGTAGTCGGCACGTCCGACAACGCACGCCCCTTTGTTTCAATGTGCGCCCCCTGTCCGCGAGAGGGTGGTATGGGCGGCGCCTACCCGACAGAGAAGGATCGAACCGGACGGGATGTGACTGGAACAAGCCTCTTTCTCTCTGTTTCTGTTTTTCCTTCGGTGTTTCGGGGCACGGCCGCTGGGCAGCCGCGCTGCAAGGAAGCGAAGGGACAGCTTCCGTTTTTCCGCGAGCCACAGCGAGCGAAGGGCGTGGTGGTGGCCTTCAAAGTGACCGGCTGGGAGCAGGGCGGATGGGCCGTGCTCCATGTGTCGGGCGAGCTGGACCTGGTGACGTCGCCTGTGCTGCGTCAGAAGGTGCACGACGAGGTGGCCGAGGGCCGCCACAGTCTCGTCCTGGACCTCTCCGAGGTGTATTTCTGCGACTCCAGCGGCGTCGGCGTCCTCATCGCCTCGCGCCGTCTCATCCGCTCCTGCCGGGGACGGCTGCGTCTGATACTTCCCGCGCGGGGCGCGGCGGAGGACTCCCACGTCAACCGGGTGCTGGGCGCGCTGGGCGTCCGCCGCCTCTTCGACGTCTACGGGGACCTCGCGGCCGCCGTGGACGACGGGACGGAACCGCTCTCCGCATAGGTCCGCGCGGGTCCGACGGGGGCCCGCTCCGCTACACCCTCGTCCCAGAATTTCCCCGGTCTTGGCACAGGCGTCGCTTTCCCGCCGCCCGGGAGTCGCCGGCGTCGTACGCTCCCTGCCGGAACCACTACCGGCAGCATCCCCACGCGATCACGTAAGGCGGCCCGAGAAGACATGGTCAGCAGCGAGTACGAACGCAGGATCGCCGCCCGGTTCGCCACCTTCGACCAGGACGGCAACGGCTACATCGACCGGGCGGACTTCGGCGCGGCGGCCAAGGCGCTGCTGGCCGAGTTCGGCACCGCGGCCCGGTCCGACAAGGGGCAGGCGCTGTACGCGGGCGCCGAGGCGTTCTGGCAGGGCATGGCCGGCATCGCCGACCGGGACGGCGACCAGCGCATCACCCGGGACGAGTTCGTGAACGGCGCGGTCAAGCGCCTGCGCGACAACCCGGAGCGGTTCGCCGAGATCGCCCGCCCCTTCCTGCACGCGGCCCTGGACATCGCCGACAGCGACGGCGACGGCCGGGCCACGGTCGCGGACACCGTCCGGGTGCTCAGGGCGCTCGGAGCGCCCGAAGAGGTCGCCAGGGGAGCCGCCGCCGTCCTCGACGCCGACGCGGACGGCAAGGTCGGCGAGGCGGAGATCGTCCCCGCCTTCGCCCGCTACTTCACCGTCGCCGAGTAGCCCTCGGCCGACCAGCACGCGGCCGACCAGGACCAGCACGCAGTCGAGCGGCACCCACCCGAGCGGCACCCACCCGAGCAGCACCCACCCGAGCAGCACTCAGCCGGGCAGTGCTCAGCCGGGCAGTGCTCACCGGGAGAAGCGTTCGCGCAGCTTGTACTTCAGCACCTTCCGCAGCGTCTCGTTGCGCGGCAGCGCGTCCACCACCTCCAGCCGCTCCGGCAGCTTGTGGACCGACAGGCCGCCCGCGCGCAGATACGAGGTCATCGCCGCGAGCGTCAACGGTTCCCCGGCCCCCGGCGCCCGTTCCACCACCGCGCACACCAGCTCCCCACGCTCCGCGTCGGGCAGGCCGATCACCGCCACGTCCCCGACGGCCGGGTGGGCGGCGAGCAGGTCCTCGATCTCCTTGGCCGACACGTTCTCCCCCTTGCGGATGATGACGTCCTTCAGCCGCCCGGTGAGGACCAGATGCCCGCTGCCGGTCACATGCCCCAGGTCGCCGGTGCGCAGGAACCCCGCCGCGTCGAACGCCTCGGCCGTCTGGGCGGGATCCAGATACCCCTGGCACACGGCCTCGCCGCGCAGCCGCACCTCGCCGTCCACCACGCGTATCCGCATGCCCTCCGGTGGCCGGCCCTCTGTCGTCGCGAGGTTCTCCGCGGTGTCGTCCGGCGCCCCCATGGTGATCATCGGCACCTCGGTCATCCCGTACCCGTGCGTCAGCTGCACCCCCATCTCGCGCACGACGGCGTGGTACACCTCGGGCGGCTTGGGCGCTCCGCCGCCCGCGAGCAGCCGCAGCGAGGGGATCAGGGGCGCGTCCGGCCGCTTGCGCTGCTCGGCGAGGAACATCGAGTAGAACGCCGTGGACCCGCCCGCGACCGTCACCCCGTGCCGCCGGTACCCGTCCAGCGCGTCCGGCAGCGCGAAGTGCTCGAACATCACCGCGGGGAAGCCGTAGAGCAGCAGCATGACGGTGTAGTCGGGGCCGGCGATGTGGGCGTACGGGAACGCCATCGAGCCGACGTCGTCCGCGGTGAGGCGCAGCGCGTGGGCGAGGCAGGAGCCGCCCGCGATCAGCGAACGGTCGGTGTGCAGCACGCCCTTGGGGTCGGAGGTGGTGCCCGAGGTCCAGTAGATCCAGCGCACGGAGGTGCCGTCGGCGGGCGGCGGCGGAAGCACGGCCGGGTCCCCGTCCGGCAGCTCGTCGTACGCCTCGAAGACGCCCTTCGCGCCTAGCCGCCGTGCCATCTCGGCGTGGTCGAAGCCGCGCCAGACGCCCGGCACCGCGAAGAACTCCGCCTTCGACTCGCGCAGCGCGAAGCCGACCTCGCGGTCGCGGTAGAAGGGGATGACGGGCGACTGCACGGCCCCCAGGCGGGCCAGCGCGAAGGACAGGACGGCCGTCTCGAGGCGGGTGGGCAGCTGCCAGGCGACGACCGTGCCGGGGCGTACGCCCATGTCGTGCAGCCCGGCCGCGACCCGCTCGGCGCTCTCGCGCAGCTTGCCGAAGGTCAGGGCCCGGTTGTCCTGGAGGAGGACCCGGCGGCCGGGGGTGAGGTCGGCGCGGCGGGCGAGCAGGTCCCAGAGGGTGCGGGACGCGCTCAGCTCGTGGGCGGTGGCGGTGTCGTTCACGTCGGCCCCCTGACGAAACTGACGGGCTGTCAGATTTTGGGCAGAGCGTAGGGCCGGTCGCCTTGTCGGTCCAGGGGGTGGGGGCTAGCCTGCTGGGGAGAAACAATCTGACGGGCCATCAGATAGCTCGGACGGCCGGGACACGTCCATCGGACAACTGGCGTTCCGCCAGGCGGAGGGGAAGCCATGAGCACCGAACTGCCGCGCATCGTCAGCGTCGACGACCATGTGATCGAGCCCGCGCACCTCTTCGCGACCTGGCTGCCGCAGAAGTACCGGGACCGGGGGCCGCAGCCCCTCACCGCCGGGATCGGCGAGCTCGCCTACGTCGCCGGGAAGTACCAGATCACGATGGACCCGGACGGCCAGCCCACCGACTGGTGGATCTACGAGGACCTGAAGTTCCCGTACAAGCGCAACATCGCCGCCGTCGGCTTCGACCGGGACGAGATGACGCTGGAGGGCATCACCCGGGAGGAGATGCGGCGCGGCTGCTGGGACCCGAAGGCCCGGCTGGCGGACATGGACCTCAACCATGTCGAGGCCTCCCTCTGCTTCCCCTCCTTCCCCCGCTTCTGCGGACAGACCTTCGCCGAGGCGCACGACAAGGAGGTCGCGCTGGCCTGTGTGCGCGCCTACAACGACTGGATGGTCGAGGAGTGGTGCGGGGACAGCGGCGGGCGGCTCATCCCGCTCTGTCTGATCCCCCTGTGGGACATCGACCTGGCGGTCGCCGAGATCCGGCGCAACGCGGCCCGCGGGGTGCGCGCGGTGACCTTCTCCGAGATCCCCAGCCACCTCGGGCTGCCGTCGATCCACTCGGGCTACTGGGACCCGTTCTTCGCGGTGTGCGAGGAGACCGGCACGGTCGTCAACATGCACATCGGTTCCTCCTCGCAGATGCCGGCCGCCTCGCCGGACGCACCGCCGGCCGTCCAGGCGTCCCTTTCGTTCAACAATGCGATGGCGTCGATGATGGACTACCTCTTCAGCGGGGTGCTGGTGAAGTTCCCCCGCCTCAAACTCGCCTACTCCGAGGGTCAGATGGGCTGGATCCCGTACGCCCTGGAGCGTGCCGACGACGTCTGGGAGGAGCACCGCGCGTGGGGCGGGGTCAGGGACATCGTCCCGGAGCCGCCGTCCACGTACTACTACCGGCAGATGTTCTGCTGCTTCTTCCGCGACAAGCACGGGGTCGCGTCCCTGGACGTGGTGGGGCGCGACAACGCGACCTTCGAGACCGACTACCCGCACGTCGACTCGACCTTCCCGCACACCAAGGAGGTCGCCCTCGACCACGTCAAGGGCCTCGACGAGGAGACGGTCTACAAGCTCATGCGCGGCAACGCGATCCGCATGCTGGACCTGGACCTCGACAAGTAGCCGGGACGGGATCAGGGCAGGGGGATCAGGACCATGGACCTCGCGGACAGTCCCGAGGACGCGGAGTTCCGGGCCCGGCTGCGCGAGTGGCTTGGCAAGGTGCTGCCCACGCTCCCGCCGAAGCCGTCCCCGGACGACTGGCCCGGCCGCCGCGCCTACGACCTCGGCTGGCAGCGGACGCTGTACGACGCCGGGTACGCCGACGTGCACTGGCAGGCCTCGCCCGGTGTCCGCCTGATCTTCCTGGAGGAGACGGAGAAGGCGGGCGCGCCCTACGTGGGGGCCGGCTTCGTCGGGCTGCTGCACGCCGGGCCGACGATCGCCGCCGAGGGGACGGCCGAACAGCGGGCACGCTGGCTGCCGCCCATCCTGCGCGGGGAGGAGGTGTGGTGCCAGGGCTTCAGCGAGCCCGACGCCGGGTCGGACCTCGCGGCGCTGCGCACGCGCGCGTGGCGCGACGGCGACGACTACGTGGTGAGCGGGTCCAAGATCTGGACCTCGCACGCGGAGGTCGCCGACTGGTGCGAACTGCTGGTCCGCACGGATCCGGCGGCGCCCAAGCACCAGGGCATCACCTGGCTGGCCATGCCCATGGACGCCCCCGGCATCACCGTACGGCCGCTGCGCACCCTCGCCGGATCCGCCGAGTTCGCCGAGGTGTTCCTCGACGAGGTGCGGGTGCCGGTCACCCATCGGGTGGGGGAGGAGAACGACGGCTGGCGGGTGACGATGGTGACGCTGTCGTTCGAGCGCGGCACCGCCTTCGTGGGCGAGGTCGTCGCCTGCCGCCGCGTGCTGGGCGAACTCGCCGTGGAGGCACGGAGGAACGGCCGCTGGGACGATCCCGTCCTGCGGCGGCGGCTGGGCGCCCTCAACGCCGAGTTCCGGGCGCTCTGGCGGCTGACGCAGTGGAACGTGAGCGAGGCGGAGGCCAAGGGCGGCCTGCCGGGCGTCGGGGGTTCGGTTTTCAAACTGAGGTACTCGCAGGCCCGCCAGGAGCTGTACGACACCGCCGCCGACGTTCTGGGCGACGAGTCCCTGGACACCGACCGCCCGTGGGTCCACGACCGGCTCTCCTCCCTCTCGTACACCATCGCGGCCGGTACCTCGCAGATTCAGCGGAACATCGTGGCCGAACGGATCCTGGGCCTGCCGAAGGGACGGTGAACTCTCCGCCATGCGATTTCGACTGACGGAGGACCAGCGGGCGCTGCGGGACGGGGTGCGTGGGCTGCTGGCGCGCCGCTTCGACCGGGCGGCGCTGCGGGCCGCCGTGGACCGGCCGGGGCGGCTGGACCGGGCGCTGTGGCGGGAGCTGGGGGCGGCCGGGTTCTTCGCGCTGCGGCTGCCCGAGGCGGACGGCGGGGTCGGACTCGGGCTGCCCGAGACCGTGTTGGCGTTCGAGGAGGCCGGCCGGGCCCTGCTGCCGGGGCCGCTCGTGGCCACCCACCTCGCGGCGGGCCGCGTGCCCGGCGCGGCCGAGGGGGAGACGGTCGTGGCGGCCGTGGACGCCGGCGGGCTGGTGGAGTGGCTGACGGAGGCGGACGTCGTGTGCGGGGAGGTCGGCGGGGCCGTGCCGCTGCGGTCGGTGGACCCGCTGACGCCGCTGCACCGCGTTCCGGGCGCCTCGGCGGCGGCGGACCCCGTCGCCGTGCTCCTCACCGCGGCCGAGCAGCTCGGCACGGCCACGCGCGCGTGCGAGCTCGCTGTGCAACACGCCCGGGCGCGCGAGCAGTTCGGGCAGCCGATCGGCGCCTTCCAGGCGGTCAAGCATCTGTGCGCGGAACTGCTGGTGCGGGTCGAGGTGGCCCGCGCGGCGGTCTACGCGGCCGCCGTCACCGCCGACCCGGTGGACATCGCGGCCGCCCGGCTGCTCGCCGACGAGGCCGCCGTAGGCGGCGCGCGCGACTGCCTCCAGGTGCACGGCGGCATGGGCTTCACCTGGGAGGCGGACGTACATCTGCTGCTCAAGCGGGCCTGGCTGCGCACCCGGCGTGCAGGTGGCGGTACGGAGAGTGAGGAACTGCTCGCGGCCGACCTGCTGTCCGGAGGGGGCCGTTAGGGGCGCCTGCCTGCGGTGACGGCGGGGGTGACGAGCGGACGGCCGCAGGGGTGTCGCGGATTGTGGCATACCGGAATCACGGAGCGTTGATACCGGGTTGTGTCCGATGCGTGACCCGTCACGGCCCGGAGTCGGCGGGCTCCTCCGGTACCTTCTGTGGGATGCGAGTGGTTCCGAGCATGAGCCATGCCGGCGGTGCCCCTGGGGCGGTGCGCGCCGCCGCTCGCAGGGCGGACGGGCTTTTGGAGCCCGCCTGTTCGACTCCCCGCAACGAGCGTCGCACAGTATGCCGCACGGGTACTCCTTCGCGCTGGAATATGCCCGAAGCGCTTGTTGAGGTGACTGTATGTCAACCAAGCTGTCTCGTAAGGGATTCACGTTCCGTCACCCTGCCTCTGGCTGTTGTTCTGGCCATGCAGAAAATGGCTACGATCGTGGCCCCCGTCGTCATGGTGCACACGCGGCTCGCGTGGCTTGCGTGGCGCACGGCCATGTGTCCGCCGGTTCGGATGGTGTGAGCGGTGCAGGTGCTTCAAGTGCAGCTGGAGATCCGGCCCGACCCCGCTGAGGTGGGGCGCGCCCGCAGGTGGGCCCGTTCGCGCCTCGCCGGGTCCGGGATAGGGGACGAGGAGCCGCTCGCCGAGACGCTGATCCTGCTCGTCTCCGAACTGGTCACCAACGCCGTGGTGCACACCGGTTGTCCGGCCGTGCTGCGGCTCTCCCTGCCGGGCGGGACGGCCGAGCCGTCCACCGTCCGCCTTGAGGTGGCCGACACCAGCGACCGGGCGCCCGTGCCCCGGTGCGCCGGCGACGAGGCGACCGGCGGCCGTGGTCTGGCCCTGGTCGACGGCCTCGCGGATCGCTGGGGCTGGAGCGTCGAGGGTGCGGGCAAGCGCATCTGGTGCGAACTGGACCGCTGTGCGGTGCCCGGTGAGGCCGAGGCGGACCATGGGGGCACGGAAGAGCGCCGGGGTGTGGAGGAATGCCGGGGCGCGGTCCCGGCGGAGCCCGAGCCGGCTTACGGAGGCCTCGCGTACGAGGTCGTCTGAGCGGCGACCGGGCGGCGGGCGCCCGGCGACGCGACCGGCGACGCGGCCGGGCGGCGGGCGCCCGGCGATGCGACCGGCAGCAGGGCCGGCAGCGGGGCCGGTGGCAGACCGGCGACGCGGGCGGTCGGCGAGGGCGCACGGGTGTGGAGCGCCCCGCGACTCGCGGTGCACGGGCGCAGAAAGCGCTGTCGCGAACGGTCGGGGTCGGCATCGATGCGCCCGGCTGTGCTTCCGTGCGCGCCCACCACAAAGGGGACTTAAGTAATAAATCTCCGTTCAGGTGTTGACGCGACGTGTCCGTTTGATCACGCTTGTGGTCAGCGATTCGCCGTGAGGGGACGGCGAGGGCTTCGGTGACGGAGGCTCTCGTCGAGTGTGGGTCGTGATTCGGCGCCGGTTCCCTCAGGGCCGAGGGGAGTCGGTGGGGGCCCCTCCCGCTCGGGCGAAGCCGGGAGTGGGGGAGGGTGCGCCGGAGTCGGATGGCGGTGCGCGGTGCCGTGCTCGGGGCGGGCAGCCGCGCGCCGCCAGCCGACGTGAGGGGAACACCTGTTCGTATTCCAGTATCTAGAGCACCGCCACGGGGGCCACCGGAGTTCCCGTCCCGCCGACGAACGGCTCGGGCATCGCCGACAGCAGGAACGCATAGCGGCCCGTTTGTCCACAGGCTGTGGACAACTCTTCGAGATTCCAGTTCTGGCCCTGGAGCATCCCCATCTCCACCAGGTCGAGCGCGTGCACCGGCAGCCACAGGTTGTCGATCTCGGGCGGGAAGATCTCGAACGTGAGGGTGTCGTTGGCGACCGCCGCCACGTCGCGCGCGTGGAACCACTCCGGCGTACGGACCGAAAGGCCCGGTGACGGATAGCCGTACCCCTGCTTGTCACCGGCCAGATAGACCTGCACCTGCCCGGTCCGTACGAGCACGATGTCGCCGGCCCGTACGCGGGTGCCGGTCAGTTCCTCGGCCGCCGTCAGGTCCTCCGGGGTGACCGCGTGACCGCCGTCCAGCCGGTCGACGCCACGCGCGCGTGCCACGTCCAGAAGCACCCCGCGCGAGACGATGTGCCGCGCCTTGTCGATGCCGCTGAACTCGGCGCCGCCGTGCGGGGTGATGGTGCCGGCCGGCCGGCCGTTGTAGAGCTTCCCCGAGTGCGAGACATGGGTCAGCGCGTCCCAGTGGGTGCCGGCCTGGAGGCCCATGGTCACGGCGTCGTCGCTGCACGCCACCGTGCCCGGACCGAAGATCTCCTGGTTGATCTGCACCATGGCGTGCAGGGGGTTGACCCGCCCCGGGATCAGCCCGGTCTGCACGCCGTCCTCCCGCAGGGGCAGCGCGAGCGGGACGCGGCGGCCGGTGCGGACCTCGGCGGCGGCCGCGCGGACGACGTCGTCGGTGATGAGGTTCAGGGTGCCGATCTCGTCGTCGGCCCCCCAGCGCCCCCAGTTGTTGACGCGCTTCGCGATGTCGTGGAACTCGACCGGCAGTGTCATTCCGTGCCTCCCCGGGGCTTGTCCCCGACCGACGGACGGGTCAATCTAGACCTCGAATCTCAAATCTAACGGTCCGTCAGAAACTGCGGGAGGGGGCCGGACGTGGGGAACTTCCTGACCGGCAAGGTCGTGGCCGTCACGGGTGCGGGACGAGGCATCGGGCGGGCGGTGGCGCTCGCGGCGGCGGCCGAGGGCGCGCGGGTCGTCGTCAACGACTACGGGGTCTCGGTGGACGGCGCCTCACCCACCAGCGAGATCGCCGAGTCCGTCGTCAAGGAGATCGAGGCGGCGGGCGGGGAGGCGGTCGCCGTCGCCGACGACATCTCGACGATGGCGGGCGGGCAGCGGGTCGTCGACACCGCGCTGGCGTCGTACGGACGGCTCGACGGGGTCGTGTGCGTGGCCGGGATCCTGCGGGAACGGATGCTGTTCAACATGTCCGAGGAGGAGTGGGACCCCGTCGTCGCCACCCATCTCAAGGGCACGTTCACCGTGTTCCGGGCCGCGTCGGCGGTGATGCGCGGGCAGCGCTCCGGGACGCTGATCGGCTTCACCAGCGGCAACCACCAGGGCTCGGTCTCGCAGGCCAACTACAGCGCCGCCAAGGGCGGGATCATCTCGCTCGTGCGGAGCGCCGCGCTGGGACTGCACAAGTACGGGGTGACCGCCAACGCGGTGGCCCCCGTGGCCCGTACGCGGATGTCCGCGGGCGTGCCCATGGAGCTGGCGGAGATCGGCGAACCCGAGGACGTGGCCGCGTTCGTGGTGTATCTGCTGTCGGACCGTGCGCGGGACGTGGGGATCACCGGGCAGGTGTACACCGTCGCGGGGCCGAAGATCGCGGTGTGGGCGCAGCCTGCTGAACTGCGTTCGGCTTATGCGGAGGGGGGTTCCTGGACGCCGGAGCGGATCGCGGAGGTGTTGCCGGGGGCGGTGGGGGTGGATCCGATGCCGATGCTCGCGCGGTTGGAGGAGATGGCTCGGGCCGCGCGGGAGGGGAGCCGGCCCAACGCCTGAGCGTGCTTCCTGTGGTCTTTCGGGTGCGGGTCGTCTGTGGCCGGTCGCGCAGTTCCCCGCGCCCCTCGAGTCGGGCAGCTTGCCCCCGACGTGAGGCGGTGCCGTGGATTTCGGATCAAGTTCCCTGGATGAGGAGTTCCGGGCCGAGGCTCGGGCCTGGCTCGCCGAGCACGCCCCGCACGCCTCCGATCGCCGGGCCTGGGAAGGCACCCTCGGCTCGGCCGGGTGGATCGGGCTCGGGTGGGCGGAGGGCGGGTACGGGAATCGGAGCGGGAGTCTCACCCAGCAGGTTGCCTGGGCCGAGGAGTACGCGCGGGCGGGGGCCCCGGCCCGTTCCGGGCACATCGGGGAGAACCTGCTCGCGCCGACCCTGCTCGCGCACGGCACGGCGGAGCAGAAGGCGCGCTTCCTGCCGCCGATCGCCGCCGGTGCCGAGCTGTGGTGCCAGGGGTACAGCGAGCCGGGCGCCGGGTCCGACCTGGCCGGGGTCCGTACGAGAGCCGAACTCGCCCCCGATGGACGGTCGTACCGCGTCACCGGGCAGAAGATCTGGACCTCGCTCGCCCATGAGGCCGACTGGTGTTTCGTGCTCGCCCGCACAGATCCGGAGTCCAGGCGGCACCACGGACTGACCTTTCTCCTCGTCCCCATGGACCAGCCGGGACGGATCGAGGTGCGGCCCATCCGGCAGCTGACCGGCACCAGCGACTTCAACGAGGTCTTCTTCGACGGGGCGCACGCGCGCGTGGAGCACGTCGTCGGCGCGGCGGGCGACGGCTGGCGGGTGGCGATGAGCCTCCTCGGCTTCGAACGCGGGGTGTCGACCCTCGCCCAGCAGATCGGCTTCGCCCAGGAGCTGGAACGGGTCGTGCGTACGGCGGTGCGGACGGGGGCGGCCGACGACCCCGTCGTACGCGAGCGGCTGGTGCGGCTGTGGGCCGAGCTGCGCACCATGCGGTGGAACGCGTTGCGGACGCTGGGGGGCTCCGGCGGGCCGGGCGCGCCCAGCGTGGCGAAGCTGCTGTGGGCCGGCTGGCATCAGCGGCTGGGGGAGGTGGCGGTGCAGGTGCGGGGGGCGGCGGCGAGCGTCGGCCCCGCGGACTGGTCGCCGTCCTCGCCGTACGAACTCGACGACGCGCAGCACCTGTTCCTGTTCTCCCGGGCCGACACCGTCTACGGCGGCTCGGACCAGATCCAGCGCACGATCATCGCCGAGCGGGTGCTCGGCCTGCCCAGGCAACCCAAGGGATAGCGGACGGTACGGAGGGGACGCGATGCGAGGCGTGGTGTTCGACGGGAAGCGGGCCGAGGTCGTCGACGATCTGGCCGTTCGCGATCCGGGGCCGGGTGAGGTGCTCGTGGCGATCTCGGCGGCCGGGCTGTGTCACAGCGACCTCTCGGTCGTCGACGGGACGATTCCCTTTCCGGCGCCCGTCGTCCTCGGTCATGAGGGCGCGGGGGTCGTCGAGGCGGTCGGCGCGGGGGTCGGTCATGTCGTGCCGGGGGATCATGTCGCGCTGTCCACGCTCGCCAACTGCGGCACCTGCGCGGAGTGCGACCGCGGCCGGCCGACGATGTGCCGGCAGGCCATCGGGCGCCCGCGGAAGCCGTTCACGCGCGCGGGAGGCGCGGTGTACCAGTTCGCGTCCAACTCCGCCTTCGCCGAGCGCACGGTGGTGAAGGCCGTACAGGCGGTCCGGATCCCGAAGGACATCCCGCTGACGTCCGCCGCGCTGATCGGGTGCGGGGTGCTGACCGGTGTCGGGGCCGTGCTCAACCGCGCGCGGGTCGGGTACGGGGAGAGCGTCGTCGTCATCGGGACCGGCGGGATCGGGCTGAACGTGGTGCAGGGAGCGCGGATCGCGGGCGCGTCGCGGATCGTCGCGGTGGACGCGAACCCGGCGAAGGAGACGGTGGCCCGCCGGTTCGGCGCGACCGACTTCCTGACCTCGACGGACGCGGTACGGGACGTGCTGTCCACGGGCGCGGACCACGTCTTCGAGTGCGTCGGCCGGGTCGAGCTGATCCGGCAGGCGATCGACCTGCTGGACCGGCACGGTCAGGCGGTGCTCCTCGGGGTCCCGCCGGCCACCGCCGAGGCGTCCTTCCTGGTCTCGTCGATGTACCTGGACAAGTCGATCCTGGGCTGCCGGTACGGCTCGTCGCGCCCGCAGCGGGACATCGCGCTGTACGCCGAGCTGTACCGGGCCGGTCGTCTGCTCCTCGACGAACTGGTGACGGACACCTACCCGGTGGAGGACTTCGCGAAGGCGGCCGCGGACGCGGAGGCGGGGAGGGTGGCGCGGGCGGTGCTCACGTTCTGACCAAGGCCGAGCCGAAGGCCCGGCCGGCTGCCCGGAAAACCCGTGGGGCGGTGTCGGTGCCGCACCCTACGGTCCTTGCATGACCTACCGCGACGTCGCCACCAGACAGGTCCTGATCTGGTGCTGCACCGCAGTCGGCGCCCGTATGCCGGTCGCCATGGCGCCGCTGGCGCTGGTGTTCCTGGTGCGCGAGCGCCCCGGCGGCTACTCGCTGGGCGCGATCCTCGCGGCGGCCTACGTCGTCGGTGAGATCGTGGGCGCCCCCGTCCTCGGGATGCGGCTGCGCCCCGAGCGCGCCCGCGTCCACCTGGCCCTCGGGCTGGCGGCCGGGTCCGCCGGATTCGCGGGGCTCGGGGCGTTTCCGGCCGCCCATCCGGCGGTTCTCGGCGGGTTCGCGGCCGTGGCCGGTGCCGCCCCGGCCGCCGCCACCGGTGGGCTGCGCACGCTGCTCACCGCGCTGGTTCCGGAGCGAGCGGCGGCACAGGCGCTGTCCGTCGAGTCGATGCTGACGGCCGGGGTGTGGGCCGTCTCCCCGGCGGCGGTCGCCGGTCTGGCCCTCGGCGTCGCGCCGCGCGTCCCGCTGCTCCTCGCGGCCGCCCTGATGGCCTGGTCGGTCGCGGGCCTGTGGCTGCTCCCGGCGGCCTGGGGCGCGGACGGCACGGGTGACCCGCGTGGCGAGGACCGCGCGGGCGCGTCGCCGCTGCGCGTCCTGGCCGGCGCCTGGCCGGTGTACGTGACCGGCGCGGCCAGCCTCACCCTGCTCGGGCTCGCCGAACTCGTCCTGCCCGCCCTGCTCGAACAGCGGGGCGTCGGCGTCGGCTGGTCCGGTCCGCTGCTGACCGGGATGGCGGTGGGCGGGGGGCTCGGCGCGTTCGCCTACGGTCTTCGGGCCTGGCCGGGACGGCTGCGCACCCGCAGCGTGGTGCTGATGGCGGGGACGTCGGTCTGCGTGACGCTCGCCGCGCTGACCCCGGACGCGGTGGGGATCGCGGCGGCGCTGGCCGTGGGAGGCGTCCTCCAGTCCGCCGCGATGCTCACCCGCAACCTGTCCCTGCGCGAGGCCCTGCCGCCGCACGCCCTGGCCGCGGGCTATTCGGTCATGTACGCGGCCGCGGGCGCGGGTTACGCGGCGACGGGCTCCCTCGCCGGTGCCCTGCTGGAGGTGGTCGCCCCGTCGACGGCGATCCTGGCCGGGGTCGGGGTGACCCTGCTCCTCACGGCGGTGGGCTGGTGGGGCGAGGTGCGCACTGCCGGAAGGTCACCGCAGGGCGGCGTCGGCAACGCCGCGACCACCGCTCTCGCCGCTCCCGGCGCGGAAGGTGCGGAAGGTGCGGCGATACGCGGTCGGCGTGACCCCGAGGGCCGCCTGTAGGTGCTGTCGCATCGACTGGGCGGTGCCGAAACCGGCGTCCCGGGCGATCTGGTCGACGGACCGGTCGCTGGACTCCAGCAGGTGCCGGGCCCGTTCGACCCGTTGCTGGGTGAGCCACTGACCGGGGCTGATGCCCACCTCCTCGCGGAAGCGGCGCGTGAACGTCCGTACCGACATGGCCTCCTGCTCGGCCATGTCGCGCAGTTGGATCGGCTCGTGGAGGCGGCCCAGCGCCCATGCGCGGGCGGCGGTCGTGGTCGCCTGCTGCGGGTCGGGCACGGGGCGCTCGATGTACTGCGCCTGGCCGCCGTCGCGATGCGGCGGTACGACCGTGCGGCGGGCCACCTCGTTGGCGACGGCGGCGCCGTGGTCTCGGCGCAGGAGGTGGAGGCAGAGGTCGATCCCGGCCGCCACACCGGCCGAGGTGAGAACGTCGCCGTCGTCGATGAAGAGCACGTCCGCGTCGACCCGGATCCTCGGGAAGAGCCGCTGGAAGTGTTCGGCGTGCATCCAGTGCGTGGTGGCCGGGCGGCCGTCCAGGTAGCCCGCGGCGGCGAGGACGTATCCGCCGGTGCAGATCGAGACGAGGCGGGTGCCGGGACGCAGGCGGGCGAGGGCGGCGGCCAGTTCGGGGGTGAGCACGCCCTCCTCGTAGACGGGGCCCAGCTCGTAGGAGGTGGGGACGACGACGGTGTCGGCGGTGGCCAGCGCCTCGGGGCCGTTGCCGACCAGGAGGGCGTAGTCGGCGTCCGTCTCGACGGGGCCCGGCGGCCGGACGGAGCAGGTGACGACGTCGTACAGGCGGCGGCCCGCCGCGTCGCGCGCCTTGCCGAAGATGCGCTGCGGAATGCCCAGCTCGAAGGGCATCAGCCCGTCGAGGGCGAGGACGACGACGCGATGGCGGGAGGATGCGTACGGTTCGGCCATGGCCCGATCCTAGCGAATGCTGTCTCTCGGGCCACTCGCCCGGTAGGTTCCGGTATCGGAAGCTCTGTGACGTGACCCAGACAACCGAAACTCCGGCATCCGCCGAGGAGCAGAAGCCCGTCTCCGACCGCGTCCCCGGCCGCCGCCGTGGCCGCATCCATCGCGCCTGGTTCGTCGCCGCCGTCACCTTCGTCACGATCATCGGCGCGGCTGCCTTCCGTTCGCTCCCCGGTCTGCTCATCGACCCGCTGCACCAGGAGTTCGGCTGGTCGCGCGGCACGATCGGCGCGGCGGTCTCGATCAACCTGGCGCTGTACGGCCTCACCGCCCCGTTCGCGGCGGCTCTGATGGACCGCTTCGGCATCCGCCGGGTGGTCGCGGTGGCCCTGACCGTGATCTCGGTCGGCTCGCTCCTGACGGTCTGGATGACGACGGCCTGGCAGCTGCTGCTGTACTGGGGCCTGCTGGTGGGCCTCGGCTCGGGTTCGATGGCGCTCGCCTTCGCCGCGACGGTCACCAACCGCTGGTTCACCGAGCGCCGGGGTCTGGTCAGCGGCATCCTGACCGCGGCCTCCGCCTCCGGCCAGCTGATCTTCCTGCCGCTGCTGTCCTGGCTGGTCACGCGGTACGACTGGCGCCCGGCGGCCGTGACGGTCGCGCTGGCCGCGCTGGCCGTCGTCCCCTTCGTCTGGCTGCTGCTGCGGGACCATCCGGCGGACGTGGGCCAGAAGCCGTACGGCGCGACGGAGTTCGTCCCGAAGCCGGCCCCGGTGCAGGGCGCCGCGCGCCGCACCCTGCGGGTCCTCTTCTCGGCGGTCCGCACGGGCCCGTTCTGGCTGCTGGCCGGCACCTTCGCGATCTGCGGCGCCTCCACGAACGGCCTGATCCAGACCCACTTCGTGCCGGCCGCGCACGACCACGGCATGCCGATCACGGCGGCTGCCTCGCTGCTCGCGGTCATCGGCGTCTTCGACGTGGTCGGCACGATCGCGTCCGGCTGGTTCACCGACCGCTTCGAGCCGCGCCGGCTGCTGGCGGTGTACTACGCGCTGCGCGGCATCTCGCTGCTGTTCCTGCCGATGCTGCTGGCCCCTTCCGTGCACCCTCCGATGATCTTCTTCATCGTCTTCTACGGCCTCGACTGGGTCGCCACCGTCCCGCCCACCCTGGCCCTGTGCCGTGAGCAGTACGGCGACGACAGCGCCATCGTCTTCGGCTGGGTCCTGGCCTCCCACCAGGTCGGCGCGGCCCTGGTGGCCTTCCTGGGCGGCATGGCGCGGGACACGTTCGGCTCGTACGACATGGTCTGGTACGCGTCGGGGGCGCTGTGCGCCGCGGCGGCGCTGATGGCGTTGGTGATCCGGCGGCGGCCCACGGTCCCCGCACCGGCTGTCCCTGCATCGGTGACCGCCTGAGCCGACGGCTGCCTGTGCTGACGGATGCCTGTGCTGACGGATGCTCGAGCTGACCGCTGCCGGAGCCGGTGCCTGTCCGGGCCGGTGAGGCGAAGGTGGTTTCAGGGCTCCTTTACGTACCATATGGGCACATTCCGACACGGATGGCTGCGTTGTGCGGCCTCCGTGTCGTTGCTCTGCCCGTCCGTTGCCGTCTGCTGCTCTCTGCTGCTCTCTGCCCATGGAGGCGATACGTGACTTCTCTGGCCCGTCGTGGCGTGCTGAAGTGCCTGCCGGTCGCCGCCGGGGCGGTCGTGACCGGCATGGCGGCGAGTCCGCAAGCGGTGGCGCGGCAGGAGGCCGACCCCTCCTTCCCGCAGCCGGAGATCCGCAGGACATCGCCGCGCACGGGGCGGCTGGAGACCCGCCTGACCGTCGGGTTCACCGAGCAGGTGATCCCCGGGGTCGGCACGGTGACCACACGCACCTACGAAGGGGCGGTCCCCGGGCCGACGCTGCGGGTGCGTCCGGGGGACTCGCTGGAGATCACGCAGGTCAACGCGCTGCCGCCGAACGCCGAGACGACGAACGCCGAGACGACGCATGCCGGGGCGACGCATGCCGGGGCGACGCATGCCGAGGCGACGGATCAGGACATGAACGTCCCGCATCACTTCAACACCTTCAACCTGCACACCCATGGCATGCACGTGGACCCCACGGGCGAGGCGGACAACATCTACCGCACGTTCGAGCCCTCCGACACGCCGGGGAGCACCACCACCTACCGCAGCCGTTTCGACGTCCCGGCGGATCATCCGGCCGGCACGTTCTGGTACCACCCCCACCATCACGGCTCCACCGCGACCCAGCTGCTGAACGGTATGGGGGGCGTCCTCGTCGTCGAGGGTGACATCGACGAGGTGCCCGAGATCGCCGCCGCCAAGGAGGTCGTCGTCTGCATCAACGAGCTCAAGCTGTCCGGCGGACGGGTGCCGGACCTGACCTCGCACGGCGCCTATGACGGCATCATCTCGACCTTCCTGGTCAACGGCGCGAAGAACCCCGTGCTGACCATCGCCCCGGGGGAGGTCCAGCGCTGGCGGGTCGTCAACGCCGGAGCGATCACCGCGCACTTCCTGAGCCTGCGCGGGCACGAGCTGCACCAGATCGCCTGCGACGGCATCACCCTCATGGAACCCGTCGCCACCACCGGACTGACGCTGCCGATGGGCGGGCGCGTCGACCTGCTGGTCCGCGGGGGCAAGCCCGGTACCTACAAGCTGTCCGGCGGGGGGCCCTCGCAGACCCTGCTGACGCTCGTCGTCACCGGTGACGCCCGACCGATGTCGCTGCCGACCAGCCTGCCCGGCAGACCCACCAGCCTGCCCGAGCCCACCCGCACCCGGACTCTGACCTTCCGCAGCTACGAGAACGTCTTCTCAGGAGCCTTCCCGAACGCCTACCGGATCCTGGGCGACGGCGAGACTCCGCCCGCCGACCCGCTGGCCGGCCGCCGCGACCTCGCCTGGGGCCGCCTCGCGGCCGACTTCGTCAACCAGCGCGTCCGGCTGGGCGAGGTCGAGGAGTGGACGGTCGTCAACGACTCCCACGCCCACAGCCATCACCCGTTCCACCTGCACACCAACCACTTCCTCCTGACCGCCGTCGACAACCGCCGGCTGGCCACGCCGGTCTGGCACGACACGGTCAGCATCCCGCCGAACGGCTCGGTCACCTTCCGGCTGCGCGCCGAGGACTTCACCGGCCGCTCCATGCTGCACTGCCACCAGCTCCAGCACGGCGACGAGGGCATGATGCAGATCGTCGACTACGTGCGCTGATCGTCGACCACGCGCGCTGAGCGGGGCGTAGCGGCCGACGCTCAGAGGAAGCGGCCCCGGTGGAACAGCAGGGGTGGTTCGTCCGCACCCTCGCCCGCCCCCAGGGCGTTCACCCGGCCCACGACGACGAGGTGGTCGCCGCCCGTGTGGACGGCGTGGATCGCGCAGTCGATCCAGGCGAGGGTGCCGGTGAGGCGGGGCGCCCCCGACACCGGGGCCGCGTCATGGGCCACACCGGCGAACTTGTCGGTGCCGCTCGCCGCGAAGGCGCGGCACAGCCCGGCCTGGTCGGCGCTCAGCACGTTGACGCAGAAGACGCCCGCGCGGGCGATACGCGGCCAGGTCGTGGACGTGCGGCCGACCATGAAGGCGACCAGGGGCGGATCGAGGGAGAGGGAGGAGAAGGACTGGCAGGCGAAGCCGGCGGGGCCCGCGCACCCGTCCTCGCCCTCGACCGCCGGTGCCGTCACGACCGTCACGCCCGACGCGAAGCTCCCCAGCACCCGCCGGAACTCGCCCTGGTCCACCGGTGCGCGTTCGTCCTCGCGGACACAGCGCAGCTCCGGGCGTGGCAGCACCTCGACCGGGTGGTCCGCCCTGAGGTAACGGACGGCCGCGGCCGCCATTCCCACATGTCCCATCATGTGCTCCATTGAAACTGACGGCATGTCAGATAGGAAGGGCCGCGGCAGCCGGGACCCCGTCACCGGCCCCGGAACCTCGGCTCGCGTCGCTCCACGAAGCTCGTCACGCCCTCCTGCGCGTCCGCCGTCGTCATGTTGATCTCCTGCGCGGCGGCCTCGGCGGCGAAGGCGGTGGCCCGGTCGCCGTCCAGGGAGGCGTTGACGAGCTGCTTGGTGAGCGACAGGGCGCGGGTGGGGCCGGCGGCCAGGCGGGCCGCCCACTCACGGGCCGTCTTGTCCAGCTCGCCGTCCGGGACCACGCGGTTGACCAGGCCGAGGCGTTCGGCGTCCGGCGCGGTGAGCGCGTCGCCGAAGAACATCAGCTCCTTGGCCCGCAGGGGGCCGATCAGACGGGGGAGGAGGTAGGCGCCGCCGCCGTCCGGGACCAGGCCCCGGCGGACGAACACCTCGATGAACCTCGCCGATTCCGCGGCCAGCACCAGGTCGCAGGCGAACGCGAGGTGCGCGCCCAGGCCGGCCGCCGTGCCGTTCACCGCGGCGATCACCGGCTTCTCGCAGTCGAGCACGGCACCGACCAGGCGCTGGGCGCCGAGTCGCAGGGTCCGGCTCACATCGCCGGCCACCCGCTCACCGCCCGTGGAGCCACCCCGCAGGTCCGCTCCCGCGCAGAAGCCGCGGCCGGTGCCGGTGAGGACCACCGCCCGGACGTCCGGGTCGGCCGAGGCCTGCGCGAGGAGGGCGATCAGGTGGTCCCGCATGCCGGGGGTGAGGGCGTTCAGGGTCTCGGGGCGGTCGAGGGCGATGTGGGTGACCTGGCGGTCGGTCCGGTGGCGTATCGACGGCTCGGGCACGGTCACGCTCCGCTCTCGGCTCTCGTCCATGAGGTGGTCCTCACCGGCACACCGCCAGTGCGTCCAACGCCACCGCGCCCTGCCCCCACGGCAGGACCACCAGGGGGTTGATGTCGAGCTCGGCGAGGTCGTCGCCCAGCTCCAGGGCCATCCGCTGTACGCGCAGGATCACCTCGACGAGCGCGTCCAGATCGGCCGGCGGGCGGCCCCGTACGCCGTCCAGCAGCGCTCTCCCGCGCAGTTCGGCCAGCATGTCGCGGGCCTGGTCCTCGCCGAACGGCGGCACGCGCACGGCGGCGTCGTGCAGGACCTCCACCAGGACCCCGCCGAGGCCCACCGTCACCGTCGGGCCGAACAGGTCGTCGTGGGTCACGCCGACCACCATCTCCACACCCCGCTCGACCATCTGGCACACCAGGACGCCGTCCAGTGAGACCCCCTCGTAGCGCGCGATGTCGGTCAGCTCGCGGTAGGCGTCCCGGACCTGGCTGGCCGAGGTCAGACCGACCTTCACCAGGCCCAGCTCGGTCTTGTGGGCGATCTGCGCGCCGGACGCCTTCATCACCACCGGGTAGCCGACCAGTCCGGCCGCCCGCACCGAAGCCGCGGCGCTGGTCACCAGCTGCTCGCGCGGGACCCGGATGCCGTACGCCCGCAGCAGCTGCTTCGCCGCGTGCTCGCTCAGCTGCTGCCCCGGCCGCATCAGCAGCTGTGCCTTGCGGAGGGACGGGGACTGGGTGCGCGGGGCCTCGTCGAAGGGGGAGTGGTAGTCGCTCACGAAACGGTGGTGCTCGAGGTGGGCGCGGACGGCCGAGATGCAGTTGGCGAGGGTGCGGAAGGTCGCCACCCGGGAGGAACCCAACAGGACTTCGCGGTAGGCCGGTTCGGTGCCCACCGGCGAGCCCCAGACCACGCACACCAGCTTGTCCGTCCGTTCCGCCGCGTCCACCAGGTCCTGGACCAGGCGGTCGCTCAACGGGGGGAACGGGCCCGTGATCGGGCAGATCAGGACGCCGACGGCCGGGTCGTCGAGGATCGCGTCGATGATCTTCCGGCCGCGCTCGTCGCCCACCGGGTGGCCGCCGTTGTCGACCGGGTTGGCCACGTTCAGATACGCGGGGATCCACTGGTGCAGCTCGGCCTGTCTGTCCGCCGACAGGGTCGGCAGGGTGAGGCCCGCCGCCGTCGCCAGGTCGGCCGCGTGGGCGCCCGTGCCGCCCGAGATCGAGTAGACGACGACCCCGTCGGCCTGCGGCGGCCGCGCGCGGGCCAACAGGGTGGCGGTGTCCTGGAGTTCGTCGAGACCGTCCACCCGGATCACGCCGTACTGGCGCATCGCCGCGTCGACGACCTCGTCCGCGCCGGTCAGCTTGCCGGTGTGGGAGGCGGCGGTGCGGGCGCCGGCCTCGGTGCGGCCCACCTTGACCGCGACGACCGGTACCCCGCGCCGGGCGGCCCGGTCGGCGGCGAGGAGGAAGGACCGGCCGTCCTTCAGTCCCTCCACATAACAGGCGATCGCGCCGACCTCGGGGCGCTCGGCGAAGTAGGACAGGAAGTCGGCGGTCTCCAGGTCGGCCTCGTTGCCCGTCGGCGCCCAGTGGGAGAGGCGGATGCCGAGTTCCTGGAGCGCGAAGACCGGGCGGCCCTGGTGGCCGGACTGGGTGATCAGCGCGATCGACGGGCCGGGGAGATCGTCGCGGAACCGCTCGAAGGCGTTGAGGTTGGTGTTGGGGCCGAGCAGGCGGATGCCCGAGCGGGCCACCGCCGCCGCGAGGCGGGCCTGCGCGGCCGCGCCCTCCTCGCCCGTCTCCGCGAAGCCGGAGGCGAAGACGACGGCGAACTTCACCTTGGTCTCGGCGAGTTGCTCGATGACGGGCAGCGGGTCGGCGACCAGCAGGACGGCCAGGTCGACCTGTTCGGGCAGGTCGGCCACGGACGGCGAGCAGGGCAGGCCGAACACGCTCCCGCGGGTGGGGTGCACGGGATGCAGCCGCGCCCCCACCCGCTCGGCCCAGCCCACCAGTTGTCGGGTGACACCGGTGTTCGGGCGTCCTTCGGCGTCCGAGGCGCCGATGACCGCGACCGACTCCGGCCGGAAGAACCGGTCCAGGTCGGGGACGTCCGCGTACAGCGGACGGCCGCTGACGTCGAGGTCGTCCGCCTCGGCCGGCCGGCCGTGGACGGCGGGCCCGGGGTGCTCGCCGCACGCGATGACCCGGGCCCGGCGGGAGTCGGTGGTGAGGGTGCCGTGGGTTGATCCAAGCATCGGTCCGCCCGCTCCTGTGTGACTGCCATGAGTGACCGTCAAGTAACTGACGCTCTGTCAGGTTACATACCTGACGGAGTGTCAGGAATGGTCGTGCACACAGAAAGGAGCGGGCGGGGCGCGGACGCGGGCGGCGACTACAGCGCCGCCAGCACCTCCTTCGCCACCCGCTCGCCCGACCGCACGGCTCCGTCCATGAAGCCCATCCAGTACAGGGAGGTCTCCGTCCCGGCCCAGTGGATCCCGCCGACCGGCGCGCGCAGGGCCGGGCCGTACTGCGTCAGGACCCCCGGTGCGGCGATCGAGACGGGGCCGCCGCGGGTGTAGGCCTCGTTGTTCCAGCGCTGGAGGACGAAGGAGGAAGGGGAGGCGGCCTTCTCGCCGAAGTACGTCACGTAGTCCTTCAGCACGGCCGCCCTGACCTCCGCCTCGCTCGCCGCGTCCAGCTTCCGGGCCTCGTCGGCCTCGATGAAGCCCATCAGCGCGCCGTACGAGGCGTCGGGCGGGGAGTTGTCGAAGGTGGAGCTGATCACTCCGGTGTCGCTGACGACCTGGCCGTTGAGGCCGTCGGCCCGCCAGAAGGGGGTGTCGTAGATCGCGATCGCCTTGCCGACCGAGGCCATCGGCAGGCGCTGGGTGAGCTGGTCGCGGGCGGCGGGCAGGAGCGGGTCGTACTGGATACGGGCGGCGAGCGGCGGGGGTACGGCGACGACGACCCGCTTGGCGGTGACGGTGATGCCGTCGGCGGTGACGACGTACTTGGCGCCGGACCGGGCGATCGTGCGCACCGGGGCGTTCTGCACCACCCGGTCGCCGAGGGTGGCGGCGAGTCTGATCGGCACCAGCTGGGAGCCGCCGACGAAGCGCAGTTCCTGGGCGCCGTTCGCGGTCTCGGTGAGGCGTTCCAGGGTGCCGGGGGTCGAGGCGTTGCCGGCGGCCGCGATGTAGAAGAGGACGAAGAGGAGCGAGAGTTCACGGGGCTCGGCCGAGAAGATCGAGGTGCAGGCCACGTCGAGGAGGAACTTCGCCGACGGGACCACCGCGTTGGCGTTCAGCCAGCTCTCGAAGGTCTGCTTGTCCCACTCGGCGGCCTTGGCGGCGGTCCAGGGCGCGTCGACCGGCACCTGCTTGGCCATGTCGTCCAGCGAGGCCTGCACGATCGCGGCGTTGGCGAGGCCGGCGACATCGACCGGCGGGACCGAGCCGAGCAGGCCGTCGGTGGCGTACGGGGTCTTCTTGCCGTCCTTGTAGAGGAGGTTCTTGCCGGTGTTGTAGGTGGCGAAGGTGGCCACGCCCAGGGAGTCGGCGAGCGCCTTGATGCGGTCCTGGGTGGGGCCGATGAACTCGCCGCCGCCCTCGGTGACTCCCCCGTTGGCCAGGGGCAGGTTGACGACCCGGCCGCCCACGCGGTCGCGGGCCTCCAGGACGGCGACCGTCCGGCCGGCGGCCACGAGGTCGCGGGCCGCGGTGAGGCCGGCGAGTCCGCCGCCGACGATCGCGACGTCCACGTCCCGGGTGGTGGCCGCGGCGGCCGTACCGGCGGCGGTCGCGGTCAGGGCGGTGGCGCCGGCGGCCACGGCGGCGGTGCGGCCGAGCAGGGAACGGCGGGACATGCCTGGGGAGTGCTGTCTTTCACTTGCCACGTGCGTCCTCCGTCGAGCTTCGAGAGCGAGCGGGGGTGGAACCAGAAACATGAACAGGGCTCACATTCTGGCTCCGCGGGAGGGCACGGGACAACGCTCTCGTCATATCTGACACAGGTGTAACGGGCAGCGAGATGAGGGGAGTTGACCGCGGGAGCCGGCGGTCGCGGCCGGTGCCTGCCGGGGCGACCTGCCGGTGCCTGCCGGTGCCTGCCGGAGGTGGCGGGGCGGGCTGGCGGAGGTGGTGGGGCGGACTACCGGAGGTGGCGGCGCACGGCCTTGGCGATCTTCTCCGCGTCGGTCGCCAGCTCGCGGAGCGTGCCGCTGATGGGGGTGGTGAAGCCGGTGAAGTACAGGCCGGGGGTGTCCTTCGGGGCGCGGGCGCCGTGGCCGACGGGTCTGCCGCGGTCGTCGAGCACGCCGAGGTGGCCGACCAGGCCCTCCAGGGCACGGACGTACCCGGTGGCGGCGACGACGGCGTCCGGGGCGATCCGGGCACCGTCGGCGAGCACGATCTCGCCGCCCTCCTCGAAGCCCGCCACGGCGGCCACGACCTCCACCCGGCCCTTGCGCACGGCGTCGATCAGGCCGACGTCCTGCACCGGGATGGCGCCCTCCTTGACGCGGGAGTAGAGGCCGCTGTCGGGGCGGGGCAGACCGTGCGCCGACAGGTCCGGCACGCTGAGCCTCGCCATCGGCCGCGCGAGCCGGTCCACGAGGCGGACCGGCAGCCGCCGTACGAGCACGGCCGTGTACTGCGCGGCCCAGCCGGCCGTCGAGCGGCGCACGATGTGCGGGGCGGTGCGCACGGACAGCCGCACCCGGGCCGCACCGCTCTCCACCAGGTCGACGGCGATCTCGGCGCCGGTGTTGCCGACGCCGACGACGAGGACGTCCCGGTCGGCGTACTCCTTGCCGCTGCGGTAGGCGGCGGCATGCGCCAGCTCACCCGTGAACGCCTCGCGGCCGGGCCAGTCCGGCAGGTGCGGGGTGTGGTTGTAGCCGGTGGCGACGACCACCGCCGAGCCGACGAGCTCGCGTCCGCCGGTGGCGTGCAGCAGCCAGCCGGTGCCGTCCGGGGTGCGCTCGACGCGGGACACCTCGACGCCGGTGACGATCTCCAGCTCGTGGACCTCGGCGTACTTCTCCAGGTAGCGCACCATGTCGTCGCGTGCCACCCACCGCCCGAACCGGCGCGGCATCGCGAGCCCGGGCAGGGCCGAAAGACGCCGGGTGGTGTGCAGATGCAGCCGGTCGTAATGGCGCCGCCAGGAGGCGCCGACCCCGTCGGCCTTCTCCACGACGACGGCCCGTATGCCCTGGGCACGCAGTGCGTACGCGGTGGCGAGGCCGCCGGGACCGCCGCCGATGACGTACACGGGGCGGTCGGCCGGGTTCGCGGTGGTGATCGCCTGGGAGGTCGGGCGCGGTGCGGAGTCTTCCATGAGCGCGAGCGTAATCACGCGCGCGGTTGATGGGTCTCGGTCAAGACCGGAATTGGTTGCGGATCGATCACGCGTGGGGGAAGTGCGGGTAGGACCGGTGACGTAGACCACTTGGTTGTGTGCGACAGGGCGAATAGGTGGGGGAATCGCTGAGGGAGTCGGTGGGGAAAAGGTGCGACGCCTGGCCCAGGTGCGCTCGGGCCAGGCGTCGCGTGCGGACGGCGTCGGTGACTATGACGGGAAACTGACGCCGCCGCGTCCAGGATGCCTTCCGGAGGGACCGGGAGGCGTGCGGAACTACTACTTCTTGACCTTGGCGCCGGCCTTGGCCTTGTGGCCCGTCACCTTGGCGATCCACGCGATGAAGTCGCCCGGGTCGGTGTTGGCGCCGTGGCCCTGGTCCCAGTAGTAGAGGTGGTTGACGTCGTCGCCGAGACCGTTCGCGGCGGCGGCGATGTTGGCGGAGACCGTCAGCGAGGTGTCGGAGTCCTTGGTGCCGAGACGGATCCACCAGTGCTTGCTGCGGCCCGCGTTGGGCTTGTCGGCCAGGAAGTACATCGGGTTCATCAGCCGCAGCATCTCGGGGATGTCGCTGTCGAGGCGCTTGGCGGTGAGCCCGGTGGTGTCGTTCTTCAGGCTGTACGCCGTGAAGTGACGGGAGAGGACCGTGCCCTTGCCGAACTCGTTGTTCTCGCCCGCCGACAGGTCGAAGGCGTCGAAGGCCGGGGTGTTCTTCTTGCGGGCGCCGACGTGGGTGAGGAAGTCCGCCCAGGTGAAGGTGGCCTTGCCGTTCTTCCAGGTGATGAAGGTGTTGGCGGCGAGGTACGTCTCGCGGGCGGTGTCGGAGAGGGCCGCGAGGTAGGTGGTGGCCGACGGCTCCAGGTACTGCTCGACCAGGTACTCGTCGTAGTTGCGGGCGTTGAGCGCGCCGAAGCCGCCGAGTCCCCTGAGCTTCAGTCCGGCCTGGTACTCGGCGAACTGCGACCGAAGGGCCTTCGACACCGTCTGGTCGACCTGCGTGCCCGTACTGAGGGCGTTGGTGCCCCAGTTCCACTCGTAGGAGCCGTCGGCGTGCTCCAGGTCGGTGATCGGGCACCAGGCGCCGGTCGCGAAGATCGCGTCGGAGGCGTCGGCCGCGCCGAGCTCCTCGAGGTACTTGTCGTAGAGCGGGCTGTCGCCGGACGCGCCGAGCAGCGAGGAGAGCGCACCGCCCGCGCTGGTGCCGGCGGACACGATCCGGTCGGTGTCGCCGGGGATGACGCCCTTGTTGGCCCGCACGTACCGCACGGCGGCCTTGAGGTCGACGATCGCGGCGGGAGCCACGCCGTAGTACTCGCCGGCGGAGTTCTTGAGCGTACGGCCGCGGGCGCCGGGCTCGACGACGACGTAGCCGGCGGCCAGGGCCAGCAACTGGTTGGAGGACAGGGCCCCGCCGGTGGCGTTGGTGTTGCCGTTGGCGCCGGGGGCCGAAGCGGAGGCCGAGGCACTGGCCGAGGGTGCTCCGCTGGGCGCGCCGCCGCCCGCCCCGCCGCCCATTCCGCCGCCCATGCCGCCGGCGCCGACGCCGGTGGCGTCTGCCACGGAGGACGGCATATAGCCGCCGACGGAGTTCGCGAACAGGATCGGCGCGTTGCTCGCGTCGACCGCGGTGCCGTCGATCTCGACCGGCACGCTCACGTTCAGCGACTGGTAGGTGGCGTCCACCGGCTTGGCGACGTAGGTGATCGCCTTCCAGAAGTGGTACGTCACGGAGTGCTCGTCGCCGGCGGTGTCCGTGACGGTCGTCGTGAGCTTCGTGTAGCCGTCCGGGTCGAAGGCCAGGGAACCGGCGTCCGAGGACGAGGACGTCGAGGTGCCGCTGGACGCCTGCGCGCTCAGGGCGATGCCGCCCACTGCCGCGACACCCGCGGTGGCGCCGAGCCCCAAGACGACCGACCTGCGCTTGACTGCCCTGTGCTTCACGATGCTGCCTCTCCATGAACCGGGTGGTGACTGCTTGCTCTCCGGGCTTGCGTTGGTGAACGTAATTCGGAGCCAACAAAATCGTCAACAATCTTCGGGACATTCACGGGCGACGCACAGTTTCATGGCGAACGCACAGGGATCTCTCATGGGATCTCCCGGGGGGATGCCACGGGGATGCCGTGGGGATGTCATGGGAAATGCGCCGCCTTCCCGGATCCGGATACCTGACGTACCGTCAGATCCATGGAGATGGGCAACCGTCACGACGTCCCCGAGGCCGACGCCTTCACCCGCGCGTACTGGGACGCGGCCGCCGAGGGCCGGCTGCTGATCCGGCGCTGCGGGGCCTGCGCACGGCCCCACCACTACCCCCGGGAGTTCTGCCCGTACTGCTGGAGCGAGGACGTGACCTGGGAGGACGCGAGCGGCCGGGCCACGCTCTACACCTGGTCCGTCGTCCACCGCAACGACCTGCCGCCCTTCGGGGGGCGGACCCCGTACGTCGCCGCGGTGGTCGACCTGGCGGAGGGGCCGCGGATGTCCACGGAGATCGTGCGGGAGGGAGAGCGGGAGGGGGCGGGGCCGGAGCTGCGGGCGGGACTGGAGCTGGCGGTCGTGTTCCGGGACGGGGTGCCGGTGTTCCGGCCTGCGCCGTGAAAGACCGGCGGTGTTCAATGACGCGGCGGTGTTCAATGACCGGATGACCGACATACGCGAGCCGCACCCGGCCCCTCTCGCCCCCGGTCTGCACGGCCATGGCCTGGCCCTGCGGCCCTGGGACCCGGAGTCCGCCACCGACGTGGAGGCCTGGCTGCGCGGGCACGTCGACCCGGAGTTCGTGCGCTGGAACACCCCGCTGCGGACGATCACCGACACCGCCGGCGCCCGGCTCTCCCTGGCGGGCAAGAGCGCGGACGGGGCCGCCGGGCGTGCCATGGCGTTCTGTGTCACGGACGCGGCCGACGGCACGATCCTCGGGCAGGTCGGAGTCAACATGATCGACCGCGTGCTGAGCTTCGCCAGAGTCGGCTACTGGATCCTGCCGGAGGCGCGGGGCCGGCACGTCGCCACCCGCTCCCTGCTGCTCGCGGCCCGGTGGGCGTTCACCGAGGTCGGTCTGCACCGGCTGGAGCTGGGCCACGCGCTCGGTCACGACGCCTCCTGCCGGATCGCCGAACGCTGCGGCTTCCGGTGCGAGGGGACCCTGCGCGGGGCGATGTGGGAATCGGGCCGCCGGGACGCCTTCCGGGACGTCCACCTGCACGGCCGACTGGCCACGGACCCGGAGCCGGAGTGGCCTCGGGCTTGAGGGGCGCGTGATCAGGGGGAGGCGATGGGCAGGGCAGCCGCCTCCTCTTTCGAGACTCCTTCTGGGCATACTGCCGGACGCCTTCCCTTGGACCCACTTCCTGCCCGAGGCCGACATACACGCTTTCGCCGTCGAACTGGTCGACACCATGCGGGCCGCGGACTCCGTCGGCAACAGCGCGTCCGTCGCCCAGCTGCTCATCGCCTGGCAGCACACGGTCGAGGTCCACTCCGACCCGGAACTGCTGGCCGCGCTGACCAGAGACCACACCGAGGACTACGGTCCGGCCCCGGATCCGCGGGAGGTCGGGTGAGCGCGGGCCGTGGAGACCGCGCCGCACCGCCGGCACCGGAGGGCCAATGGGAGGTTCGCGGTCGCGGCCTCGGCGAAGGGTTGGGAAGACCTGGCGCAGCAGGCGCGCGAGAACACCTACCGCGCTTGAGGTGGCCTCAGGGCCACAGCTGTTCCCTGGACCAGGACCCGTCCGACCGGTGGTATCTCAGCCGGGCATGACGGCGGGCGCTGTCCCCCTGGAAGAACTCCACCTCGTCCGGGCGCAGTCGGTACAGGGTCCAGGTCGGGGACTTGGCTGTCGGGTGGGCTTGGGCGTGTTGCCAGGCCGCCTCCGACGCGCTCGTCAGTTCCTCCGTCGAGGCCAGGACCTCGCTCTGTCGTCCGGTGAGGGCGGCGGCCAGGGCGCCTGTCGAGCGGGCGTGCAGGTCGGCCTGGGCCTCCTCGGACGGGGCGGAGGTGACCGGGCCGCGTACCCGGACCTGGCGGCCCAGCACCGGCCAGTAGAAGGTGAGGGCCGCGTACGGGCGGGCGGCGAGCTGGCGGCCCTTCCGGCTGGTGGCGTGTGTCGCGAAGGCCCAGCCGTCCGCGTCGGCGCCGTGCAGCATCACGATGCGGGCGTCCGGAAGGCCGTCCTCGCCGACGGTGGCGAGGGTCATCGTGTGCGGCTCCCGCTCGCCCGCCGCCACCGCCTCGGCGAACCAGTCCGTGAAGAGGGACAGCGGCTCGGCGGGCGCCGCCTCCGGGGCGAAGGGCGGTAGCGCGGTCACCTCCGGTTCCCACACCCGCAGCGACCTCAGCAGCTCATGAAGATCCTTGGCCATACGGCGAGAGTATGCGGTCAGTGCCGGGCGAACTGGACCCGCGTCGACTGCACCACGTCCGCCCGGACGGCGATGCCCTCGACCGTCAGCTGCTCCCCGTAGATGTCGGTGAGCCGGAGCGCGCCGCCGCAGCCGGTGCCCTGCTCGGAGAGGAAGTAGTTGTAGTCGGTGCGCGCCAGACGGGTCCAGCCGGCGCTCGTGCGGACCTCCAGCCGGGCCAGCGGGTTGCGGTGGCCGATCGCCTGGATGCCGCACCAGTACTGGGTGGAACCGGTCTTGTAGCGGATCGAGATCGTGTCGGACGTGGCGGGGCTCAGCAGGCTCCACGTGACCGTGATCCGGCCCGCCGAGAGCGGGGCCAGCTTGGCGAAGGCCTGTCGGCTGAGGTCGAGTTGGCCGGCCTCGCAGGGCGCCGGGCACTCGTTGGTGATCCGGACCGTGATCGACGCTCCGCTCCCGGCCCGGACGAGGACGTACGCGCCGCACGCCTTGGACGTCTCGTAGTCGGCGGTGTTCATCGCCGCGGTCATGACGTCGGAGGTCGGGCCGTAGGAGCAGGCGCCGTTGCCGTCTCCGGCGTCGTACGAGGTGGCGACGCCCCGGTAGGAGGTCCCGGGCGCGATCCGCCCCGCCGACGGTGCCGCGCCGGACGCGGTCCGCGCGGCGGGCGCGGCCGAGCGCCCGCCCGACGAGCCGGACGCGCCGGTCGCGGTGGCGGCGGGCGTGGTCGTCCGGCCGGCCGTCGCGCTCGGGGACGCCGTGGACGGCTTCGGCTTCGGCGACGGTGACCCGGTGGTCCCGGTCGCCGTCGGCGAACCGCTCACCCCGGCCCCGGCGGCGGGCTCGACCGTGCGGGCCCCGCCGTCGGCCCCGGTATCGGTCCCGCCGTCGGGACGGAAGGCCACGACCAGGGACACGACGAGCGCGACGGCCGCCACGGCGACCACCGTGACGACGGGAACGCGACGCGTGCGTCTCTCGGGGCGGGGCCGGCGGTGTGAGGAGGATGCCACGGATGAATCCTTACGCGGTTCGGCGGAGCACGTACGGGAAAGCTTTCGACTCGTCGGTCGCCGCCGGTCCCGGAAAGGTTGCCGCGCCCGGCGGAAATCCCGGCCGCGCCTGAGTACGCGTACTCAGCGGGACTGGGTCGCTCGGCCCTGACGTGGTCGGCCCGCGCTCCCGACGATGGGTGTCCCCTGCGTCGAGAGAGGTGCTCATGGGCCGTGACCTTCAGCTGCGTACCGCCACTTCGGAGGACCTCGAGTGGATCCACGCACTACGTCACCGGGTGTACGCGCAGGAGTTGGGCCAACATGCGCCGGACCCCACCGGGCGGCTCCGTGACGGGCTGGACGGCGACAACGTCTACCTGGTCGCTGCACGGGGAGCGGTCCGGATCGGCTTCGTCAGCCTGACCCCGCCCTGGCTGGGGCGGTACGCGCTGGACAAGTACCTGACCCGCGACGAGCTGCCGCTGCTGAACGACGGCGACCCGTTCGAGGTGCGCATCCTCACCGTCGAGCCGCGCTGGCGGGCCACCGCGGCGGCGCCGCTGCTGATGTACGCGGCCCTGCGCTGGATCGCCTCCAGGGGCGGCCGCCGGGTGGTGGCGATGGGACGCACCGAACTGCTCGACATGTACCTGGCCGCCGGGCTGCGCCCGGTCGGCCGTACCGTCCACAGCGGTGCGGTCACGTTCGAGGTGCTGACCGGCGGTGTGACCGAGCTGACGAAGGTCACGATGGACCGCTACCGCGCCTTGCTGAGACGTTTCGAGTCCGTGGTGGACTGGCGGCTGGACATGCCGTTCGCCCCCCGGCCGGACGGCTGCGAACACGGCGGAGCCTCGTTCACCGCCATCGGCGCGGACTTCCGCAGCCTGGACCGGCGCCATCGGATCGTCGCGGCCGATGTGCTGGACGCCTGGTTCCCGCCCGCCCCGGGGGTGCGGGCGGCGCTTACGGAGGATCCGGCCTGGGCCGCCCGGACCTCGCCGCCGACCGGCGCCGAGGGACTGCTGGCGGAGATCGCCACGGCCCGCGCGCTGCCGGTGGAGACCCTCGCCGTCGGCGCCGGTTCGTCCGACCTGATCTTCAGGGCGTTCGGCCGCCTGCTGACCCCGGACAGCAGGGTGCTGCTCATGGACCCGGGCTACGGCGAGTACGCCCATGTCACGGAGCGGGTGATCGGCTGCCGGGTGGACCGGTTCCGGCTGCGCCGCGAGGACGGCTGGCGGATCGACCCGGACCGGCTGTCCGCCGCCGTCGGGTCCGGCCGCTACGACCTCGTGGTGGTGGTCAACCCGAACAACCCGACCGGACGCCACGCGCCGGCCGCCGAACTGCGCGCGCTGATCGCCGCCGCGCCGGCCCGGACCCGCTGGTGGATCGACGAGGCCTACCTGGGCTATGTCGACCCGGCCGAGTCGCTCGCCGGTCTCGCCGCGACGGACCCCCGGGTGGTGGTCTGCACGTCGCTGTCCAAGATGTACGCGCTGTCCGGGATGCGGGCCGCCTATCTGGTGGCCGAGCCGGCCACCGCGGCGCGGCTGCGCCGGTGGACACCGCCGTGGCCCGTCAGCCTCCCGGCGCAGCTCGCCGCGGTGGCGGCCCTGCGCGACCCGGAGTACTACGACGACTGTTGGCTGCGCACCCATGCGCTGCGCCGGCGGCTGGCCGCCGACCTGGCCGGGCTGGACGAGACCGTGGTGGTCGAGGAAGGCGTCGCGAACTTCCTCAACCTGACCCTGCCGTCCGGCGGGCCGAGTGCCGCCCGCCTGGTGAACGAGTGCCGCCGCCACGACGTGTACCTGCGCGACCTGTCGCCGTTGTCGTCGCAGTACCGGGGACGCACGGTGCGGGTCGCGGTCAGGGACACCGCCGAGAACGCCCGCATCGTGGCCGCGTGCCGGACCGCCCTCGACGCGCTGTGGCCGGGCCCGGCCTCGCGTGTCGCGATGCCCGCGGGTGTTTCCGCCGCCGGATCCGCTGCCGGATCCGCCCGGTGATCACCGTGGCCTCGCTGGCGCCCTACCTCGGTGGGGCGCTGGCGCTGGGCGGTGTCGCGGTGGCGGCGTCCCGGCGCCGTGAGCTGCTGATCAGGTGGTGCGCGTGGGCGGTCGGAGTCCCCCTGGTGACCGGTGCGTTCTGGTGGGGCCGGCCGGGCGCCGCTCTCGTCGCCCTCGCGGCCGGGGTGATCGCGGTGTTCGAGTTCGGCGGGCTGCTGCGGCTGGGTCGGCCGGACCGGGTGGTGCTGGCCGCGGCGGTGGCGGGCGTGGTGCTGGCGGCCTGGCTGGCGCCCGGGCAGGTGCTCCGGGTGGTGGCGATCGGGGCGCTCGCGGTGGCCGCGGTGCCGCTGCTGGCCGGCGACGCCGAACGCGGCCTGCACCGGGTCGGCGCCGGACTGCTCGGGCTGGCCTGGCTGAGCGTGTTGGCCGCGCTGGTGCCGCTCGGGGCGAGCGCGCTCGCGCTGTTCGTGGCGGTCTCGATCGCCGACATCGTGGCGTACTTCGCCGGGCGGTGGCTGGGCGGGCCGAGGCTGTCACCGCTGTCACCGGCCAAGCGGTGGAGCGGGACCCTGGCGGGCTCCGTGGCCGGGCTCGGGGTGCTCGCCGTGCTGTCCGCGTCGAGCTGGCAGACGGCGATCGCCGTCGCGGTCGGCGGCCCGGCCGGGGACCTGCTCGAATCCATGGTCAAAAGGGGTGCGGGGACGAAGGACGCCGGCCGTTGGCTCCCTGGCTCCGGCGGCCTCCTGGACCGGATCGACTCACTGCTCGTCGCACTGGCGGTGCTGCTGGTGCTGAGCTGACCCTCATCGGCCGGGCCGCGAGTGACCCGCTGGTCCTGCGCCGACCCTCGTCGACTCGGGACGTGAGCGAGCTGCCGGGCGGGACCTGCCGGGAGGGGCGGCGCGGCGGGCCTCAGTCCCGTCCCAGGACCACCGTCCCCGACGAGCAGAACCAGCCGCCGGTCCCGGAGGCGACGCCCAGCCGGGGCAAGCCCCCGTCCGGCGCCCTCACCTGTCGCTCGCCGCCCTCGCCCCGCAGCTGCCGTACCGCCTCCACCAGCAGGAACAGCCCCCGCATGCCCGGATGCTGGGCCGAGAGCCCGCCCCCGTCCGTGTTCACCGGCAGGGCGCCGGACAGGGTCAGCCGCCCCTTCTCCACGAACGCGCCGCCCTCGCCCTTCGCGCAGAAGCCCAGGTCCTCGAGGGTCACCAGCGTCATGTAGGTGAACGCGTCGTAGATCTCGGCGAAGTCCATCTCCCGCGGACGCAGCCCCGCCCGCTCGAAGGCCAGCCGACCGCTCACCGCGGCGGGGGAGACCGTGAAGTCGTCCCACTCGGACATCGAGGCGTGCGACACGTGCTCCCCCGTCCCGAGGATCCACACCGGGGCCGTGCGGCAGTCGCGTACGTACTCCTCGGCCGCCAGAAGCACGGCCGCGCCGCCGTCCGAGCGCAGACAGCAGTGCAGTTTCGTGAAGGGGTCGGCGATCATCGGGCCGGACAGGACGTCGTCCACCGTCACCGGGTCGCGGAACATCGCGTCGGGGTTCAGAGCCGCGTTCGCTCTCGCCTGCACCGCCACCTCCGCCAACTGCTCGATCGTCGTGCCGTACTGGAGCATGTGGCGGCGGGCGGCCATCGCGTACTTGGCGATCAGCGTGTGGCCGTAGGGGACCTCGAACTGGAGGGGACCGCGGCCGCCGAAGGCGAAGGTGCCGGTGCGGCGGCCCGCCTTCACGTCCGCGCGGGCCGTCGAGCCGTACGCCAGCAGGACCGCGTTCGCGTGACCGGCGGCGATCGCGTCGGCCGCGTGCGCCGCCATGACCTCCCAGGTCGAACCGCCGACGGAGGTGGAGTCGACCCAGGTGGGCCGCAGGCCCAGATAGTCCGCCACCTCGACGGGGGCCAGCGTGCCGAGCCCGGCGGACGCGAAGCCGTCCACCCGGGACCGGTCGAGCCCGGCGTCCGCCAGCGCGCGCCGGGCCGCCTGGGCGTGCAGGGCGTAGGGGGTGGCGTCGTCCACTCGGCCGCAGTCGGAGAGGGCGACACCGACCACGGCCACTTTCCGGATACCGGATGCCATGAATCTGACGGTACATCAGATAACGGCTGCCCTGACAGGTGCCGTCTCTCTGGGCATTCCGGTTCCCCCGCCCTAATATGACGCACCGTCAGATCCGGATGAGAGGGGTGGCCATGGACCCCGGCTTCACCGCCGAACAGGACGGGATCCGCCGCACATTGCGCGAACTGCTCCACAAGCGCTGCGGCCCCGAAGAGCTGCGCGCCGCCCTGGACACGCCCCGCGGCCACGATCCCGCCCTCTGGACCGCCCTCGCCGAGCAGCTCGGGCTGCCCGGCCTCGCGCTCCCCGAGGCGTACGGCGGTGTCGGCTGCCCGGTCACCGACCTCGCCCTCGCCGCCGAGGAGACCGGCCGGGCGCTCGCGCCCTCCCCGCTCCTCGCGACCTCCGTCCTCGCCGCGCCGCTGATCCTCGCCCTCGGCACCGACGCCCAGCGCGCCGACCTGCTGCCCCGGATCTCCGACGGCACCCTGACCGCCGCCCTCGCCGTGCCCGCGCCCGCCCTGGCCACCGCCCTCGCCCTGACCGGCCCCCAGGACGGCGACTGGGCCGGCGGCGGGCGCGCGGGCGGGATCCAGGCCCGGCGGGTCCAGGGCGTCTGGCGGCTGTACGGGGAGGCCGCGCAGGTGCTCGACGGGCACAGTGCCGGGGCGCTGGTGGTCGCCGCGCACACCGGGGGGTTCGTACGGTCGCGCACCCTGCTGTTCGTCGTGGCGGGGGACGCCGTCGGGCTCGTGCGCACCCGGCAGACGGCCCTGGACGCGACCCGTCCGCAGGCCCGGGTCCAACTTCGGGACGTGCGGGCCGAGTTGCTCGGGAGCGAGGAGGCGGGCGTAGCGGATGCCCTCTCCCGCGCCGGTGACTTCGCGGCCGCCTTCCTCGCCTGCGAGGCCGTCGGCGCCGCCGACCGCACGCTGGAGCGGACCGTCGAGTACCTCGGCCGACGGGAGCAGTTCGGACGCGTGATCGCCTCCTTCCAGGCGGTCCAGCACCGCCTGGCCGACGTGTACGTACAGCTCCAGGCGGCCAGGTCCGCCGCGTATTACGCCGCCTGGGCGGCGGGCGATCCGGGCGGCCGAGGCGGCCTGGACGGCGGAGGCGGCCTGGACGGCGGAGGCGCTACGGGCGGCCGAGGCGGCCCCCACGGCCCGGGTGGTTCCGACCGTCGGGGCGAGCGGGTCGGTGGGCTTGCTCTTGCGCAGGCGTTGGAGGCGCTGCGTCGGGCCGCCGGTGAGGGGATTCAGTTGCACGGTGGCATCGGCTTCACCTGGGAGCACGAGGCTCACCTGTACTTCAAGCGGGCCGCCGGCGACGAGCTGCTGTTCGGGCCCGTGCACCGGCTGCGGGCGCACGCGGCCGAGGGGGCCCGGCTCTTCGAGCGGACGGAGGTGTCGGTGTGATCGGCGTCCGGGTGGTGCAGAAGGTCTCCTCGACGCGGGCCTTCGCGAAGGTCGCGCCGCATGTCATCCCCGCCCTCGACCGGGCCGTCCATCGCCTCACCAGGGGAAAGGTGCTGCTCAGCGCCCAGATGCTGCCCGGGGTGATCCTGACGTCCACCGGGGCGAGGAGCGGGCTGCCGCGTCGTGCGCCGCTGGCCTGCATGCCCGAGGAGGGCGGCGGGAGCTGGATCCTGATCGGTTCCAACTTCGGCCGCACCGGCCACCCCGCCTGGACCGGCAACCTCCTGGCCCACCCCGACGCCGAGATCAGCTGGAAGGGCACGGACCTCCCGGTGACGGCCGTGCTGCTGACGGGGGAGGAGCGGGCGGCCGTCTGGAAGGCGCTGCTGGCGTTCTGGCCGCCGTACGCGACGTACCAGGCGCGGGTGGATCGGGAGATCCGGCTGTTCCGGCTCACTCCGAGGGCGTAGAGGGCCCAGAGGGGCTGGAGCCGGGGGAGCCAGGGGAGCCGGGACGGGTCAGAAGGTGTGCTGGATCAGCAGGAACGTGCCGATTCCCAGCATCGCCGCCCCGGACGTGCGGGTCACCGCCCGTGCCGCCGCCGGGCGGGCGCCCAGCAGCCTGCGGGCCAGGACGCCCACCGTCAGATAGACGGCGGCGCAGCACGCCATGTGCAGCAGCCCGAGGGCGGTCGTCTGGGCGGCCACCGGCAGGTGCCCGTCACCCGTGGAGAGGAACTGGGGCAGGACCGAGAGGTAGAGCAGCAGGCCCTTGGGGTTCAGGCCGCTGATCGTGGCCCCGCGCAGGAACACCCGGGCGCCGCCCGCCGTGATCTCCTCGCCCGCGCCCGGTGTCCCCGGCCGCCGCAGCACGGCCCACCCCAGCCACACCAGGTACGCCGCGCCCGCCACCGTCAGTGCGGTGAGCAGCGTCGGCGACCCCGCGACCAGCACCGCGAGGCCCGCCGCGGCCAGCGCCGTGTGCAGGGCGTACCCGCTCACCAGGCCGCCCACCGCCGCGCCCACCGAACGGCCGCGCAGCCCGGCGGAGATCACGTACGCCCAGTCGGCGCCCGGCACGCACACCAGCAGCAGGTCGACGGCGAGGAAAGAAATCAGCGTTCCCGAGTCCATACCGGGGACATTAGGCGCGATGCGGCCGAAAGTGTTCCCGAAGTTTTCGCAGATCACCGCGATATGGGGGAAGATCTGCCCCATGGATGACGTGGACCGGAAGATTCTTGCCGAGCTTCAGCAGGACGGGCGGCTGACCGTGACCGAGCTGGCCGCGCGGGTGCGGCTGAGCGTCTCGCCGTGTCACCGGCGGCTGCGGGAGCTGGAGCGGTCCGGGGCGATCAGCGGCTACCGGGCGGTGGTGGAGCCGGCCGCCGTCGGGCTGACCTTCGAGGCGCTGGTCTTCGTCTCGATGCGGCAGGAGGACCGGGACACGGTCGCCGAGTTCGAGCGGGCGGTGGGCGAGCTGGAACACGTCCTGGACGCGCAGCGACTGTTCGGGGAACCCGACTATCTGCTGCGGGTGGCCACCGCCGACCTCGCGGCCTTCCAGCGGCTGTACGACGAGCGCCTCGCCACCCTGCCGGGGGTGCAGCGGCTGACGTCGACGCTGGTGATGAAGCATGTGGTGAAGGACCGGCCGCTGCCCGCCTGAGGCCGACAGCGCGGCAGGCGGCAGCTCACCCGGGTGAGCTGCCGCCTGGCAGACAGGACTTGACCGTAAAACGAGTGGGGCCGGGCTACTTCGTCGGCTTCTTGCCGGTGATGCCCAGGTGTACCAACAGGGCCAGGTTCGGCTTGAGTTCAGCCTGCTTGACGCCCCACGTCTGGAAGCCCTTCTGGTGCGAGGCGACCGCCGCGAGCATGGCGACGAGCGCGCCGGCGACCGCGCCCGGGTTCACGTCCTTGTCGACCTTGCCCTTGGACTGCAACTCGGCGACCGCGTCCGACAGGGAGTTGTTCACCGAGTTGAGGATCTTCATGCGGAGTTTGTAGAAGCGCTTGTCCCCCTCCGCCGCGCCGAGGTCGACGACCCGGAGGATCGCGTCGTTCTTCCGCCAGAACTCCAGGAAGCCGTCCACGAGTTCCTGCGCCGTCTGCCAGCCCGCCTTGCCGACCCAGGACCGCCCCTCGACGAGACCGGTCAACTCGGCGCCCTCGGCGGCCATTTGTTCGGCGATCTCCAGGACGGCGCCTTCGACGTCCGGGAAGTACTGGTAGAAGGTCGCTGGCGAAGTGCCCGCCTTCCGGGCGACGTCGATGACCTTGACGTCGCGGTACGGAGAGGAGCTCAGCATCTCGCTGAGGCAGTCGAGCAGCTTCTGCCGCGTCGCCTGCCCGCGCCGACCGGCCACGCGGCCGTCGACGGTACGCACTTGTCCTGTCATGCCGTCAGCTTACCGAGGGGTGATCGGAGCGCTATTCGGCCGACTGCAAATGGGGTGCGCGGGGGTGCGGAGGCGGGTGTGCCTGGTCTGCGGCTTGCGTGCGGCGCCGTTAGTTTGGCTGTATGGCCGAAAACAGGGCATCGGTGTACGCAGAGGGCGGCCCCTGCTGGGTGGACGCGCAGCTCCCCGACGTGGACGCGGGCAAGCGGTTCTACGGTGAGCTCTTCGGGTGGGGTTTCGAGGAGGCGTACGGCTCCTCGGTGTGGGCCCGGCTGGAGGGCGCGCCGGTGGCCGCGCTCGCCCACAAGACGGACGGCCGGATGCCCACCGTCTGGACGGTGTACTTCGCGACCCCGGACGCGCAGAAGACCGCCCGCCGCATCCAGCACGCCGGCGGGCAGGTCATCATGGCGCCGCTGCCGGTGGGCGCGGCGGGCACCGCCGTGCTCGCCGCCGACCCCGAGGGCGCGGTCTTCGGCCTGTGGCAGCCGGACGGCCACCCCGGCTTCGGCGTACGGCACCGGCCCGGCGCCTTCGCCTGGGCGCAGCTCTACGCCCGGGACACCGAGGCCGCCAACACCTTCTACGGTCATCTCTTCCACGAGGCGCTGTTCGGGCCGGGAGCCGAACCCGACTTCGGGCGGGCGCCGGTCGGCGATGTCTTCCCGGAGGTCATGCCGCCGCATTTCCTCGTCCACTTCGGCGTGCGGGACTGCGAGGCGGCCCTCGGCGCGGTGAGCCGGCTCGGTGGGCGGGTGCAGGCGGGTCCGTTCACCGCCTCGTACGGAATTGTGGCGGTCGTCACGGACAATCAAGGGGCGTCGTTCGCGCTTCTCCAGCGCTGATCCGCGCTGTATGCGCATATATGAAACGAGACACCCCGTTTGCCCCCGGGTTCGCAACCGGCCGTCCGGCCAGGAAGAATCAGGGTGCGTGCCGCCATGGCGGTGCGGTGGTGAGACGCTGCACGGGGCCGTGTACACAAGTGGGTGACGCGGTTCGTACGGGGAGGTGGCAGGCAAGTGGTGGATCAGCTGACGCAGCACGATCCGCGGCGGATCGGGCCGTTCGAGGTGCTGGGACGGCTGGGGGCCGGCGGCATGGGGCTGGTCTATCTGGCCCGTTCGGCCTCGGGCCGGCGCGTGGCGATCAAGACGGTCCGGACCGAGCTCGCCGAGGACCAGCTCTTCCGGGTGCGTTTCACGCGCGAGGTGGAGGCGGCCCGGGCGGTCTCCGGGTTCTACACGGCCGCCGTCGTCGACGCCGATCCCCGCGCCGCCGTGCCCTGGCTGGCCACCGCTTACGTTCCCGCGCCCTCCCTCGAGGAAATAGTGAACGACTGCGGGCCGATGCCGGCCCAGGCGGTGCGCTGGCTGGCGGCGGGCGTCGCCGAGGCGCTCCAGTCGATCCACGGCGCGGGACTGGTCCACCGTGACCTCAAGCCGTCCAACGTGCTCGTCGTCGAGGACGGGCCCCGGGTGATCGACTTCGGTATCGCGTCCGGCGTCTCGAACACGCGTTTGACGATGACGAACGTGGCCGTCGGCACCCCCGCCTACATGTCCCCCGAGCAGGCGAAGGACTCGCGCAGCGTGACCGGCGCGAGCGATGTCTTCTCGCTCGGCTCGATGCTCGTCTTCGCCGCCACCGGTCACCCGCCCTTCCATGGCGCCAACCCGGTCGAGACGGTCTTCATGCTGCTGCGTGAGGGCCCGGACCTGGAGGGTCTGCCGGACGAGCTGCGCCCGCTCATCGAGTCCTGTATGCAGATGGACGCCACGGCCCGGCCCAACCCGGCCGACCTCCAGGCCCAGCTCGCCCCCCACCTCTTCGGCTCCGGCTCCGACGACAGCGGTACGGCGTCGGCGTGGCTGCCCGAGAAGGCGGTCACCCTCATCGAGACGCGCCGTGGCGGCCGTCCGGCGAAACCGGCGCCCCCGAGCCCCCGTAGCGGCGGCGGAGGCGGCGTGGGCATGGCGCGGCCCGCCGTACCGGCCGTACCGCCCCCGCCGTCCCACGCCCCCGTGGTCCTCTCCCGCCCGGCGTCCGTGGCCGTCGGCGCCCCCGACGTCGGTCCCGTCCGGCTGGCGGGCGCCGCCGTGCCGATCGGGCCGGGTCCGCGCGTCGCCGACGTCCGCGCGACGGCCGCCGTGAAGGCGCCGGTGGCCGAGCCCGGCCTGGTCGCCAACTGGTCCCGCCCGCGCCCCGGCGTCAACGGCGCCGACACGACCGTACCCGCCCCGCAGAGCGCGCCCTCGGAGACCCCGGCGGGCTGGCGGCCCTGGCGTTTCCGCATGTCGAACGATGTGTGGGGCACGCCGTCCGTCGCCGGGGACCTCGTCTACGTCACCTCTTTCGAGGTGCACGCCCTGGATGTGGCCACCGGTCGGCGTCGCTTCAAGACGCGGGACGTGGCCTGGTCCATGGCGGTCGCGGACGGCAGGGTGCACGCCTCCGACGGCCCCACCCTGTTCGCCCTGGACGCCCGCGAGGGCGGCGACCTGTGGCGGCTGTCGACGGACGCCTGGGTGTACTCGCTCAAGGCCGACCGGGGCACGGTCGTCACCGGCACGCGCGGCGGCGGCGTCCAGGCCTGGGAGGCCTCGGCCGGGCAGAAGCTCTGGGAGATCACCGGCTGCCAGACCGACTTCGAGTCCCCGGAAGCCGGCCCGGTCCTGCACGAGGGCACGGTCTATGTCTGGCAGGACGCCCGGCTCAGAGCCCTGGACGCCCGCACGGGCGAGGAACGCTGGTCGTACCCCATCGGCGACACGGCCTCCTGCGGCGGTGTCCCGGTCCGCGTCACCCCCGCCCCCGACGGCTATGTCTACCTCTCCGCCGGCACCCGGGTCCTCGCCGTCGACGTCGCGAGCGGCATGGTGCGCTGGCACTTCGAGGCCCCGGCGGTGTTCCTGTCCCCGCCGACCTTCGTGCCCGGCCCGGCGGTGACCGGCGGTGGCGTCTACCTCGCCGACTACCTCGGCACCGTGTACGCCATCGACGCCACCGACGGCCGCGACCGCTGGCGCATCGCCACCGAGGCCCGGGCGTCCGTCGACCCGGTGCTGGTGGCCGCCGGCCATGTCCACGTCGGCAGCGGCAAGGGGCTCTACACCCTGGACGCGGTCACCGGCACGCCCAAGTGGCGCTTCCAGGCGGGCGGCGACATCGTGGGCGCCCCGGCGGTCGCGGAGGGCCGTATCCACTTCGGCTCCACGGACCACCTGCTGTACACCCTGAAGGCCGACGACGGCCGGCTGCGCTGGAAGCTGGCGACCGGCGGCGAGATCACCGGCTCCCCCGTGGTCCGCGACGGCGTCGTGTACGCGTCCAGCAAGGACCGCTGCGTGTACGCGCTGGACGCGGAGAAGGGCACGGGCACGGCGAGAACGGCCTGAGCCGGCCGCTCGGTGCCCGGACGGCCGTCGAACCGGGACGGCCGTCGTGCAGGGTGCACGGAAGGGACCCGGACGGCGGCCGCCACCGCAGACGCTACGCCGGGGACCGGCCGGTCGCCACGCCGTGACATGGTCGTGACAGGTATTGCCTAGGCTGTCGGCATGGATCGACGGGGGCAGAAACTCAAGTTCACCGCGGTGGCGGCGATCGTCGTACTGGCGCTGACCGGTTTCTCGACCAGCAAGGGCCATGGTCACGGCAGCAGTCACAGCGGCGGCGGGGGCGGGTGCAGCAGCTCCGGCCAGAACCACGACAGCTCGTCGTCGACCTCGGGTTCGACGTCGAGCGGCTCGTCCGGCAGCACGTACCACGACTACGACGACGATGACGACTACACGGACGACACCTACGGCGACGGCGGCTCCTCGAGCACGTCCACGACGCTGCGGGACGCCACGGTGGAGCTGATCGACTGCGCGACGCCGAGCGAGGCGTACGCAACGGTCGAGGTCACCAACCCGAACGCGACCGGCGGCTACTTCACCGTCACGGTCGATTTCCTCGACGCGGGTTCCCGGCGGGTGGAGCAGCGGAGCGCCGAGGAGTACGTCGCGGCGAACGACACGGCGACGGTGCAGGTCGACCTGTCCAACCCGGGCGTCGCCGCGAAGATCGACCACTGCGACCCGGACCTTTACGCACCGGCGAGCTGACCGGACGTCCCTCAACGGGCCGACGCCTTCACGGGCACCTCCGCCCACACCGCCTTGCCCACGGGCGAACGAGGAGCCGACCCCCACCGCACGGCCAGGACGTCCACAGCAGTACGCGGCTCATGTGGTGCCGGGTCTGTTGCAGACGGAGGACTACGCGCGGGCGGTGCTCAGCCTGGACGCTCTGTTGGACGACGAAGAGCAGCTGGAAGAGCGCGTCACAGCCCGAATGGGACGGCAGGGACGCCTGAGCTCGCCCGACCGGCCGGAACGTGGGTCATCCTGGACGAGGCGGTACTGAGGCGTCCGATCGGTGGCGATGCCGTGATGTGTAAGCAGTTGGCGCGGCTTCTCGACGCGGCAGCAGAACGCCACATCACCGTGCAGGTACTGCCGTTCGACCAAGGCGGACACGAGGCCATGGGTGGCTCGCTGACGATCCTGACCCTGCCGGACGGCTCAGAGGTGGCCTACACGGAGGGTTCGGACTACGGCCAACTTATCGAGGAACCAGCCAACGTCAGCCGCTACAAGGTGATTTACGATCGGCTGCGGGCGGCAGCCCTGCCCCCGCTCATGTCACTCGACATGATCCGGTCCACGATGGAGGGCAACTACCGTGGCTCGAATCTCCCGTCCGATCTGAACGGCGTCGCCTGGCGCAAGAGCAGCTACAGCAATCAGGCGGGGGGGGCGACTGCGTGGAGGTGGCCGACGGGTTCCAGGCCGTCGTCCCGGTCCGTGACAGCAAGGCCCCGCACGGTCCGGCGCTGTGCTTCGGAGCAGCCTCCTGGGCCGCGTTCATAGGCGAGTTGCAGGCCGGGCGCCACCGTCCCTGAGGCGGCCGGGCCCTGGTCGCCGTCCGCGTTCCGGGCTCACCGGGCCCTTGTCCGCGAGGGTCCGGCGGGCCGCTGACCTCCTGAAAGAACCGGGGGAAAGAACTACCCGCCCACCCACCCTCCCCGCCGGAAAGCCCGCGTCACCCGTCCGGGTGACCGGCTTGCAGGGGCGGGATACGGGCGGTTACGTTCGCCGCGACAACCGCAGACAGAGACGGCCCCCGCCGGGACTGCAATCCCGAACGAGGGCCTGACCGATCAGGAAGCTCCAACCTTCCCAATGGCTGATTCGCAGTCTAACGCGCTCCTGCGCGCCGATGCCGGAGCTCCGACCACCGGCGTGATCCATGTCCGCACCCGGCTCACCGCCGACTTCACCGTGATCTCCAACGCCCTCGTCCAACGGCGTGGCAGCGCGGTCACCGTCGGGCTCGCGGCGTACATCGCCTCCTTGCCCGACGGCTCCTCCGTGACCATCACCGCCCTGTGCGAGCACTTCAGCGAGGGGGAGATCCTTATCTCGCGAGCGCTGAGGGAGCTGGAGGCGGCCGGATACCTGGAGCGCCGCCGCGAGCGAACGCCCACCGGGCAGGTCCGTACCCGAACATACTTCTACGACGTACCCGACGGCGCGCCGCATCCGGGCGGGCCTCCCGAGCCGCCCAGGCCGCGCCTTCCCCGGAAGCGGCCCGCCGCCGCTGCGGCGGTCCCGCCCGCGTCGGCGGCCGTGCAGCCGGTGGCACCGGCCGAGGTGGAGACACCGGTCCCGTCCGCCGACGCCGACCCCCGAGCCGTCGCCGTACTCGCCGCCCTGCGCCGGGTCGACCCCCGCCTCGTCCTGTCCGCGCGGGAAGCCGCCCAACTCGCCCCGGCCGTCGCCCGGTGGCTCGCGGCAGGTCTCCTGCCCACCCACATCACGGACCACCTCACCGCAAGGCTCCCGGACCACTTGCTGGCCCGCCCGGCCGGCATCCTCGCCTACCGGCTCAGGGAGGCGCCCCAGCCTCTCTCCGCACCGGCCCGCAGCACGGAGACCCCCGAACGCCCGGTCGTCCGGATGCGGAACTGCGACGGCTGCGACCGCGGATTCCGTACGGCGGAACCCGGCCGCTGCCGGGACTGCCGGGCCCGGGACCAACTCCGCGCGGCCGGCTGAGCCGATGACCCCGACGACCGGTGTGCGGTCCACCCGCAGGTGGGAGGCTTGGTGTGGCACGATGCGAAATCCGGCGCCAAGAGGAGGTGGGACATGGTCGACAGGTTCAAGGACGGGCTCCTGACGCCCACCGAAACGGCCTCCTGCCTTGAGATTCCGCAGTCGACCCTCACCTCGTGGCTCAAGGGCAAGGCCGCCGGAGCGCCACTGGTCCACCAGGTCGAGCCGGTGCGGAAGGGGCAGCCCTCGGTGCCTTTCATCGCGGTGGCCGAGGCACACGTGCTCCGCTCCCTGCGTTCCCTAGGGCTCCGCATGAGTGAGATCGAGGAAGCCGCCGCCGCCGTACGGGACGCCTTCGACACCCCTTATGGCCTCGTGTCGAAACGCATCGCGACGGACGGTGTGGACATCTTCGTCGAACACGGTCTCGGAGATCTCCGCAGAGCCCGGGACGGCCAGGCCCCTATCCAGGAAGTGGTCTCCAGCTATCTCCGTTACCTGAACTGGGACGCTGGCGACGACTTTCCCTCCAGCCTGCGGCTGAGGCAGTACCCGGATTCCGTCCCCGTTGTGATCGACCCCAGGTTCGGCCAGGGACTTCCCGTGGTGGCGGCCAATCGCGTCTCGGTCAAGGCGATCACCGACCTGTGGGAGGCCGGAGAGAGCGTCGAGGACATCGCATACGACTACGCCATGACGCCAGAGCAGGTGGACGCCCTCTGCCAGGCAGTGGTGCGCCTTGCCGCTTGAGTTCTTCCTCGTCGGGACGTCTTCCGCGACGACGGACAGGACGGGAGCCGGGATCATCCGCACCCGCCGGGCTCAGCGGACCCGGGGTTCGGCGGCCGAGCGGGCGGCGAACAGCTCCGCCTGTTCCTCGCTCGGCAGGTTCCCCAGCGAGATGAGATGCGGCGCCTGGGCGAAGCCCATCGCGCGGGCCGCCTCCTTCGCCGCCCACAGCGCCCGCACGGTGCCCTGGACCCCGGCGGCGGGATACCCGGCGACGACGGCGGCGCAGGCGACGGCGGCGGCCGACGCCCCGCCGGTGTCGGTGAGTTCGGACACCAGCCCGACGTCGAAGGCGCGCCGGGCGGAGATCCGTTCCGCCGTGCCCATCAGCATCATCCGCGCGACCTCCCCGTACGGCATCCGCTGTGCCAGGAGCACCGACTCGTACGCGCTGACCATCCCGTACGTGGTGTGCGGGTCGAAGAACACGGCGTTGGCGCCCGCGACGACGAACTCGCACTCCCCGAGCAGATAGAAGGCGCCCCCGCAGGCCATCCCCTCCACGGCGGCGACGACCGGCTTCCACAGGTCGTTCGCCTTCGGGCCGACGGTGAGCAGCGGATCGTCCTGCATGTACGGGGAGTTGGGCTGCGGCACGACGGCGTCCCGGTCGAGGCCGGTGCAGAACGCCCGCTGCCCGGCCCCGGTGAGGACGACGGCCCGTACCGAGTCGTCGAACCGCAACTCCCGCCAGACGTCCTTCAGTTCGCGGACGGCCTCGAGGTCGAGGGCGTTCAGCCGGGCGGGCCGGTCGAGGGTGACGACGGCGACGCCGGTGTCCTTGTCGCTGTCCAGTCGCACACTCACGGCCGCTCCAGAACCCACTGCGGAAGCCCGTCGCCGTCGAAGACGACCTGTACGCGGGCGCCGATGCGGACGCGGTCGGGGGAGAGGGAGTTGAGCGGCGCCCCCGGTCCGCTCACCAGGTTCCCCACCATCCGGATGCGGGGCGCCTCGGCCAGCTCGACGAGGATCACGTTGTAGGGGGCCTGGGCGGCGTAGTCGGGCAGCAGGGGCGGATGCGGGACGACGTAGGACCAGATCCGGCCGCGCCCCGACATCCGCCGCCACTCGCTCGCGAAGGACTGGCAGTGCGGGCAGCAGGGGCGGGGCGGGAAGCGGGGTTCGCCGCAGTCGGTACAGGCCTGGACGCGGAGTTCGCCCTGGGCGGCGTACCGCCAGAAGGGGGCGCCGTCGGCGTCGGTGACGGGGGTGAGCATCGCGGGATCAACTCCTCGGTGCGTTCTCCTCGGTGCGGTCAGTTCCTGAGCAGCAGGGCGGAGGTCGGGACGCCCTCGCCGGCGGTGACGAGGCAGGTCGCGGCGCCCGGCACCTGGGCGGTGCTGGTCCCGCGCAGCTGCTTGACGCCCTCGTTGATGAGGTTGAAGCCGTGGACGTAGGCCTCGCTGAGCCCGCCCCCGCCGGTGTTGAGGGGCAGCCGTCCGCCGGTCTCCAGGGCCCCTCCCTCGGTGAACGCCCCGCCCTCTCCCCGGCCGCAGAACCCGTACCCCTCCAGGGAGAGCGGGACGAGGGGCGTGAAGGCGTCGTAGATCTGCGCGACGTCGACGTCGGACGGGGTGATGTCGGCGTGTTTCCACAGGTGCCGGGCGGCTGCCCAGGCGGGGCCGGTGAGCGGATCGTCGTTCCAGTAGTTGACCATGCCGTGGTGCTGGGCGGGCAGGCCCTGGGCGGCGGAGTGGACGTAGACGGGTGCCCGGCGGCAGTCCCGGGCCCGCTCGCTGCTCACGATCACGCACGCCAACGCCCCGTCCGTCTCCAGGCAGTTGTCGTACAGGCACAGGGGCTCGCTGATCCACCGGGACGACATGTACATCTCGCGGGTGAGGGGCCGTTCGTACATCACGGCGGCCGGGTTCTGGTTGGCGCGGTTGCGGCAGGCGAGCGCGACGTTGAAGAGGTGGTCGCGGGTGGCGCCGTACTCGTGCAGATAGCGGCGGGCGAGCATGGCTATCTCGTCGGCGGGCCGCAGCAGCCCGAAGGGCCGGGTCCACTGGGCCGGGGTGGGGAGCTGGACGGCCGTGTTGGTCCACGGACGCGGCCCGGAGCCCCTTTTCCGCGACCGCCAGGCGACGCCCACCGTGGCCTGCCCGGCGGCGATGGCGGCGGCGAGGTGGGCGACGGTGGCGCAGGAACCGCCGCCGCCGAACCCGATCTTGCTGAAGAAGGTCAGGTCCCCGAACCCGACGGCCTTCGCGAGCTCGACCTCGTCCGTCTCCTCCATGGTGTAGGAGGCGAGCGCGTCGACCTCGCCGGGGGCGATCCCGGCGTCGTCGAGGGCGGCGAGGACGGCCCGGCAGGCGAGGGTCCGCTCATCCTCGGGGAGGTGCTTGGCGAAGGACGTCTGCCCGATGCCGACGATGGCCGTGGCGTCCTTGATTCCGGTCACTGCGGGCATGCTGCGCGCACCTCCACACGGCGACAGTGCTGCTGACAGTCCGTCAGGTTACCGCTAATCTGACGGTCAGTCAGCTAGTGGTCCGGTGGGGAGGCTGGTCATGCGTGGTGACATGGAGTGGGGGACGATCCCCGGCCTGGTCCGCTGGTCCGCCGAGCGGTACGCGACGACCGAGGCGGTGGTGGAGGGCCGTACCCGGATCTCGTACGCCGAGCTCGGCGCCCGCGTCGAACGGTCGGCGGCGGCCTGTCTGGCGAACGGGGTGCGGGCGGGCGACCGCGTGGCCGTCTGGGCCCCGAACTCCCTGGACTGGATGGTGGCGGCGCTCGGCGCGGTGAGCGCGGGAGCGGTGCTCGTGCCGCTGAACACCCGCTTCAAGGGCACGGAGGCGGCGGACGTGCTGCGCCGCAGCGGGACGCGTCTGCTGTTCGTGACGGGCACCTTCCTGGGCACGTCGTACGTGGCGTCGCTGCGGCGGGCGGCGGCCGAGGGCGCCGGGACCGGCCCGCTGCCGGGGCTCCCCGCGCTGGAGCAGGTGGTGGTGCTCTCGGACGACGCCCCGGCGGACTTCCGGACCTGGAAGGACTTCCTGGCGAGCGGGGAGGGCATCGGGACGGCGGAGGTCCGGGCGCGAGCGGACCGGGTGGCGGGGGAGTGGCCGTCGGACATCGTCTTCACCTCGGGCACGACGGGCCGCCCCAAGGGGGCGGTGATCACCCACGCGCAGACGCTGCGGGCGTACGAGATCTGGACCGACCTGGCGGGGCTGCGACAGGGCGACCGCTACCTGATCGTGAACCCCTTCTTCCACACCTTCGGCTACAAGGCGGGCGTGATCGCCTGTCTGATGCGGGGCGCGACGATGATCCCCCAGCCGGTGTTCAACGTGGACACGGTCCTCGCGAACGTGGCGTCGGAACGGGTGTCGGTCCTCCCCGGCCCGCCGACCCTCCACCAGTCGCTCCTGGACCACGCGTCCCGGGACAAGCACGACCTGTCGGCGCTGAGGCTGGTGGTCACGGGCGCGGCCGTGGTGCCGCTGCGGCTCGTCGAGCGCCTGCGGGGCGAACTGGGCGTGGAGACGGTCCTGACGGCGTACGGCCTCTCGGAGGCGAGCGGTGTCGTCACCATGTGCCGCCGCGGGGACGACCCCACGGTCATCGCCTCGACGTCGGGCCGCGCGATCCCCGGCACCGAGGTGCGGGTGGACGCGGCGCCGGGCCGGCCCGGGGAGGTGCTGGTCCGGGGCTTCAACGTGATGCGCGGCTACTACGAGGACGAGACGGCGACGGCGGAGGCCCTGACGGAGGACGGCTGGCTGCGCACCGGCGACGTGGGCGTCCTGGACGCGGCCGGCAACCTCCGGATCACCGACCGCCTGAAGGACATGTTCATCGTCGGCGGCTTCAACGCCTACCCGGCGGAGATAGAGCAGCGCCTCGGCCTGCACCCGGACGTGGCCGACGTGGCCGTGATCGGCATCCCGGATCCCCGCCTGGGCGAGGTGGGCAAGGCGTACGTGGTCCGGCGGCCGGGCGCGGTCTCCACGGCCGACGACCTGATCGCCTGGGCCCGGCGGGAGATGGCCAACTACAAGGTGCCGAGGGCGGTGGAGTTCGTGACCGCCCTGCCCCGCAACGCGAGCGGCAAGGTGGTGAAGGGCGAGCTGCGGTCCCGCTGACCGCGCGGCCCCCGGACACGCCTCGGCCGCGGCGGCTCCCCTCCGCGCCGCCGCGGCCGATCCCCGTCGGAGTGGTGACGGTCGGCGCCTACTTGCCGTCCAGGTCCAGGGCGGGCGGGACGGGCGAGTGGTTCTCGAGCGTGGTGATCTCTTCGTCGGTCGACGTGGTGGACGCGGTGGTCTCCTGCGTCGTGGTCTTCTGCGTCACCGTGTCCTTGAGGGCCGGCGGCACGGGCGAGTGGTTCTCCAGCGTGGTGATGTCCGTCGACTGCTTCTCGGTGCTGCTCATGTTCACGCTTCCCCTGTGAATGGTGTTCAAGTGAATGAGACGCCTCTGACCGGCGATTCCCCCGAGTATCGCCGGACAGAGGCGTGGACCGGAGCCCACCCCCATGGACTCCCCGGCCCGCATGCCCCCCGACGCGACGGACCGTTGGGTCGATTCTGTCGGCCGGTCATAAACGTTTGATGAACGCCGCCCGCGGCAGGCTCATGACGCGTCCAGAGGGGCCAGCAGTCGACGCACCTCGGCGGCCTCGGGCGCCCCCGCATTCTCCAGGAGGAGCAGGGCCTCGTGCCAACAGGCTCGCGCCCGGTCCGACTGACCCAGCGCGCGCAGGCTCTTGCCCAGCGTGTTCAGGACGCTGCCTCGGATCAGGTCACCCCCGATGACCCCGATGGCGAGGGACTGCTCCGCGTGCTGAGCGGCCTGGGCGGGGCGTTGGGCGGCCAGGTGCAGCTGGGCGATGCGCAGATGCGTCGTGCCTTCCCACAGCCGCTGCCGGTTGGAGGCGAAGATCAGCATGGCGTCCGTGAGCTGGGCCAGACCTTCCGGCAGGCGCCCGGCGCGGGTGAGCGCCACGCCCAGGGAGTAGCGGCCGTTCGCGAGGCGCAGGCTGAGACCGAGCTGCTGGAAGATGTCGACGCCCTGTTGCGCGAGCGAGACCGCGCTGTCGGCACGGTTCATGCGCTGGTGCAGCTGAGCGAGGTTGCAGAGCGCGCTGGCCTCACCCGGGCGGTTGCCGTCGGCGCGATACCCGTCCCGGGCCGTCGTCAGGAGCCGCTCCGCCTCCTCGTACCGCCCCTGGTTGAGCGCGATGATCCCCCGGTCCGTCGCCGCCCAGCTGACCGGCGTCGCGTCGTCCGCCGCCGTGGCGAGTTCGATCGCGCGCCGGGCCTCCTCGTCCGCCTCGGCGTACCGTCCGGCGGCCAGGTGGACGTTGGAGAGCGCCGTGCGGGCGCGGCTCTCCGCGCGGACGTCGGCGGCGTCCTGCGCGGCGTCCCGCAGGGCCGTGGCCGCCCACTCGTACTGCTTCGCGTTCGCTCCCGACTCCGCCAGGTCCTTGGCGGCCCAGAGCAGATCGACGGCACGGCGCAGGCCGCTGCCCGTCTGCTGCTGCCGTGCGCACGCCAGCAGGCACTGCGCCTCCGCGAAGAGCCAGTCGAGGGCCTGCGTCCGCTCGCCGAAGGACAACCCCCGGTACGAGGTGGGCTCCAGGTGGACGACCGTGCGGTCGCCGGGCCGTTCGATGGCGTAGACCCCCGCCGCCGTCGCCAGATAGAAGTCCAGCAACCGTGACAGCGCCGCGTCGCGTTCTCCGGGCGGCTCGTCGCGGTCGGCGCACGCACGCGCGTAGAGCCGTACCAGGTCGTGGAACCGGTAGCGGCCGGGGGCCGCCGATTCCAGCAGGGAGGTGTCCACCAAGGACTCCAGCAGGTCCTCGGTGTCCTCCACCGGCAGGTCCAGGACCGCCGCGGCCGCCGCCAGGGAGGTGTCGGGGCCGTCCGCCAGGCCGAGCAGCCGGAACGCGCGGGCCTGGGCGGGCTCCAGGGCGCCGTAGCCGAGTTCGAAGGTCGCCTTCACCGCCAGGTCGCCCGCCTGGAGCTCGTCCAGTCGGCGCCGTTCGTCCGCCAGCTTGGCGGCGAGGACGGAGACCGTCCAGGTGCGGCGGGCGGCCAGCCGGGAGGCCGCGATACGGATCGCCAGCGGCAGGAAACCGCACGCGGCCACCACGTCCAGCGCGGCCTTCCGCTCCGCCGCCACCCGCTCCTCGCCGACGATCCGGGTGAAGAGGGCGAGGGCCTCCTCGGGGGACATCACGTCCAGGTCGACGAGATGCGCTCCGGCCAGGTCCACCATCCGCACCCGCGAGGTGACCAGCGCCGCGCAGCCCTCCGTGCCCGGCAGCAGCGGGCGTATCTGGGCCGCGTCCTTCGCGTTGTCCAGCAGCACCAGCACCCGGCGGCCGTCCAGCACCGAGCGGTACAGCGCCGCCCGCTCCGCCAGGGAGTCGGGGATCGCCGAGTCCGCCGTGCCCAGGGCCCGCAGGAACGACCCGAGGACCGTCTCCGGCTCCGCCGACCGCGGCCCCGCGCCCTGGAGATCGACGTACAACTGCCCGTCGGGGAAGGCCGGACGGGCCTGGTGGGCCACGTGCACGGCGAGGGTCGTCTTGCCCACGCCCCCGATGCCCGCGAGCGCGGACACCGCCATCACCCGGCCGCCCCCGCCCGTGCCGTCCCCGGCTCGCGCGAGCACCTCGCTCAGTTCCCGTACGAAGGCGGAGCGGCCGGTGAAGTCGGGCACGGTGGCCGGGAGTTGCGCGGGCCGCACCCGCACCACCGCCGGTTGGGCCGCCGGCGCCGACGGCTCCGCCAGCTCCGGGTCGGCCTGGAGGATACGGCGCTGCAACCGCCGCAGTCCGGCCCGCGGATCCACCCCGAGCTCCTCCGCCAGCAGCCGCCGGGTGTCCGCGTACACGGCGAGCGCCTCCGCCTGCCGGCCGCTGCGGTACAGCGCCAGCATCAGCAGTTCGCGCAGCCGCTCGCGCAACGGGTACGCCGCGGTGAGCGCGGTGAGTTCGGAGACGGCCTCCGCGTGGCAGCCCTGCTCCAGGTCCATGTCCAGCCGGGACTCCAGCAGTCCCAGCCGCCATTCCTCCAGCCGGACGCGCTGCGCCTCCGCGTACGGACCGGGGACGCCGGCCAGGGCTTCCCCGTCCCACAGCCCCAGCGTCCGGTTCAGTACCTCGCGGGCGTGGGACAGGTCCCCGGCGGTCCGTGCCTTCTCCGCCTCCGCCGCCCACTCCTGCGCCACCGCCAGGTCCAGCGCGCCCTCGGCCAGGCCGCGCACCGCGTAGCCGCCCGACTCGCTCACCAGGACGCCCGGGTCGAGCACCTTGCGCAGCCGGGAGGCGTAGGTCCGTACCGCCGCGAGCGCCTGCGACGGAGGCTCCTCGCCCCACAGCGCGTCGATCAGCTCGGCGGCCGTCGCCGTACGGCCCTCACGCAGCAACAGGGCGGCCAGCAGGGCGCGTTGTTGCGGCGAACCGGTGGCCAGCCGCTCGTCGCCGCGACGTGCGCGCACCGGGCCGAGCACGTCGAAGCGCAGCGTCGCCGGCTCCTCGGGGGAGCCGGGACGTCTCTGCTCCGGCACACGCGGGTCGCGGTGTCCTACCCGGTCGTCCATCAGGGCTCCCCTTAGGCATCCGAATCAAGGACCTGTCCGGCCGATCACGCCGCAGACGCGGGGTCCGGCACGCACGTCTGCGGCGTTGTCGTCGGTTGTCGACGCTCCGCGCCGACGCCCTCCTCCGCCTTGCAGCCGCACGCACCGGACCCCACTCACCGGCGCTGCTTCGGCACCGTCACTCTCCTGCGACGTGATCGGCCGGACAGGTCCTAGGCCAGTTTGCCCTGTCCATGCCGGAAGCGTCAGCTTGCCCGGCAGCTGCACGGGAGTCCACACACCCCTCACATCCGGTGTGCACACATCCCCACAGAGTCGATCAACTCCGGCTCCCGCCCACTAGCTGACGATCCGTCAGATCGGCGCTACCGTGCCCCCATGGAGAACGCATTGGAGACCGCGAAGACCGCCAAGGCCACAGAGAACCTCCCGCTGATCATCTCCGTCGACGACCACACCGTGGAGCCGAGCACCGTCTGGCAGGACCGCCTCCCGAAGAAGTACCTCGACACCGGACCCCGCGTCGTCCGGGCCCCGCTGAAGGAGATGACCTTCCTCGGCGGCCGCTTCAAGCCCGTCATGGGCGAGCCCGGCGACGACGGCCCGATCGGCGACTGGTGGATCTACGAGGACCTGCACCGCCCCCTCACCCGCCTGGACACCGCCGTCGGCTTCAGCCGGGACGAGATCAAGCTGGAGGTCATCACCTACGAGCAGATGCGCCCGGGGTCCTTCGACGTCCCGTCCCGCCTCGCCGACATGGACGTCAACCACGTCCAGTCCGCCGTCTGCTTCCCCACCTTCCCCCGCTTCTGCGGCCAGACCTTCACCGAGGCCGCCGACCACGAGCTGGGCCTGCTGTGCGTGCGCGCCTACAACGACTGGATGGTGGAGGAGTGGTGCGGCCCGCAGGCGCGGGGCCGGCTGATCCCGCTCACCCTCATCCCGCTCTGGGACGCCGAACTGGCGGCGGCGGAGGTCCGGCGCAACGCCGCCCGCGGGGTCCGCGCGGTCGCCTTCTCCGAGATACCCCCGCACCTCGGCCTGCCCTCCGTCCACACCGACGACTGGGATCCCTTCCTCGCCGCCTGCGACGAGACCGGCACGGTCGTGGCCATGCACATCGGCTCGTCGAGCCGGATGCCCTCCACCTCCGCCGACGCCCCGCCCGCCGTCGGCTCCACCATCACCTTCGCCAACTGCTGCTTCTCGATGGTCGACTGGCTGATGAGCGGCAAGTTCGAGCGCTTCCCGAACCTGAAGGTGATGTACGCGGAGGGCCAGATCGGCTGGATCCCCTACATCCTGGAGCGCGCCGACGTGGTGTGGGAGGAGAACCGGGGCTGGGGCGGGGTCGCGGACAAGGTCCACCGTCCCCCGTCCGAGCTGTTCGCCGACCACGTCTACGGCTGCTTCTTCGACGACGCCTTCGGCCTCAGGAACCTCGACTCCATCGGCGTCGGGAACGTCCTCTACGAGACCGACTACCCGCACTCCGACTCCACCTGGCCGAAGTCACGCGAGGTCGGCGAGGCGCAGATGGGGCACCTGGCACCGGACGTGGTGGAGCGGATCGTCCGGGGCAACGCGATCGAGCTGCTGGGGCTGACCCCGGACGGCCTCTGGAGCCCGCGGTGAGCCTCGACTACGGCATCCAGCTCCCGGTCCAGTCCCAGTCCACGCTCTACGCCGAACCCTGGGAGGCGGACGCGGGCCCCGCCGACCTCGTCGAGGTCGCCCGCGCCGCCGACCGCGCCGGCTTCGCCTACGTCGCCGCCTGCGACCACGTGGCGATCCCGCGCCGGCTGGCCGAGGCCATGAGCACGGTCTGGTACGACCCCGTGGCCACCCTCGCCCACCTCGCCGCCGTGACCGACCGCGTCCGGCTGCTCGCGCATGTCGCCGTCGTCGGCCTGCGCCACCCCCTGCTCACCGCCAAGCAGTACGCGACCCTCGACCACCTCAGCGGCGGCCGGCTGATCCTCGGGGTCGGGGCCGGTCACGTACGGGAGGAGTTCGAGACGGTGGGGGTGGACTTCGAGCGGCGGGGCGCCGTGCTCGACGAGACGATCGACGCGTTGCGCGCCGCGCTCGGGCCGGACGAGTTCCCCTCCCACCACGGCAAGTCGTACGACTTCGAGGGGCTCGGGCAGCGGCCCCGGCCGGCCCAGGCGCGGGTGCCGCTCTGGGTCGGCGGATCCTCCCCGGCCGCCGTCCGCCGGGCCGCCCTCAAGGGCGACGGCTGGCTGCCCCAGGGCGACCCGAGGGACCGGCTGCCCGCGCAGATCGAGACGCTGCGGCGGCTGCGGGGGGACGACGCACCGCTCACCGTCGGCGCCATCACCGAGCCGCTGTACGTCGGCGCCCCCGGCTGGGAGGTGGGCCGCCGCACCCTCACCGGGCCGCCGGAGGCCCTCGCCGAGTCGCTGCGGGCCTACGGGGAGATGGGCGTCCACCAGATCCAGGTGCGTTTCCGCTGCCGGAGCCGCACCGAACTCACCGACCAGATCGGCCTGTTCGGAGCCGAGGTGGGACCCCTGCTCGACGTATCTTCTTGAAGTTTGAACATGTCCACGCCGGGCCGCGTATGTACGGACGTACGGACGTGATGGTTCCGGCGGAAGGACCCCGTAAGTGCGATCCTCCCAGCGACTCACCGTCGCTCTCGCCTGCGCCGAGGACGACTGGCCGCACGAGGGCTGGCCCGGCCCCGACGACCCGTACGTGGGCCGGGCGGTGCGGGTGGACCCGCCCTACGACGCCCTGCACGAGGGCGAGCCGGACGTCGTCGTGCTGCGCTGCGCGGAGCCGGCGACGTCCTTCCCGGGGCTGCTGAGGGCGCTGGGCGGCCGGGGCGTCCCGGTGATCGTCGTCAGCCCCCGCACGGACACCGAGACGGTCGTCGGGGTCTTCCGGGGCGGGGCGGGCTATCTGGCCGAGGGCGACTACTGCACCCACATGCTGTCCTCGGCGGTGATGGCGGCCACCGTCGGCCACACCTACCTCTCCCCGACCGCGTGCGCCGCCCTGCGGGAGGGGGCCCGGCGGATGCCGGCGGCCGGCGACGCGATCGAGCGGCTGCGCGCACTGCTCTCGCCGCGCGAACGGCAGGTCATGGAGCTGCTGTCGACCGGACTCGGCGCCCAGGAGATCGGGCTGCGATTACGGCTGAGCGAGAAGACCATCCGCAACAACCTCAGCAACATCTACGCCAAGCTCGACGCCCGGGGCAGCACGGACGCGGTCCTGCGGTGGCTCGGCGCCACCCCGGCCGCACCCGTGCTTCGCATGTGAGAACCGTCAGGGCGCCGGGATCTCCGAGAGCGAGATGTCCGCGAGCGGGATCTCCACGTCGGTGACATTGCCGCCGGCCTCGCCGAATCCCGGTTCCGTCCGGATGCTGTTCTGCGAGTTCTGGATTCCGTTGGCCTCGGGCGTCCCGCATTTCACGTTCCGCAGCCAGAGCCGGCCGTCGGGCGTGCCGTTCTTGAGGATCTGCGGATAGAAGACATGGACGGTCTTCCCGCCTTCGCTCGGCGCGAAGAACACCTTCTGGCCGTCCTGGGCCTCCTTGTAGGTGGCCCGCAGGAATCCGCTCACGTCGGTGCGCTTCGCCGACCACATGAAGAAGCCGATGCTGTCCGGCTGGACGGTGTCGGAGCGGCTGAACGCCAGGCCGGTCGTCTTGTCGTCGCGCGTGATGTTGATTTCCGACGTGTTGAACTTCCCGCCGATCTCGAAGAACGAGTTGCCGAGTTTCGTGCCGCCGTCGACGACGAATCCGTCCTCCAGCTGGATGGTCCTGGTGACGGACGTGCTCACGCTGAAGGTGTTCGTCGCCGCGGTCGTCGTTCCGCAGTTCTGGGTCACGGGCGAGACACGCTGATTGGGCCCGAGGCTGTTCGCCTTGAACTGGACGTCGACGAACTCGCAGTTCTCCAGCCTGTCCGAGTCGGCCGCGCAGTCGGCGGTCACCTCGGAGGGGGTGGCGGCGCCCGCCGAGTTCATCAGCGGAACGGCCACGGCGAGCGCCGCGACGGGGGCCAGGGCGAGGGTGATGCGCTTCTTCTTGCTGCGGTGGCTTCTGGCCCGGGGGGTGCGGGTGGTCATGGGATTCTCCTGTGGGGGATGCGGGGTGAGTGTGGGGGATACGGTTCGAGCTGCGCTTTCTGCTGCTCTTTCCGGGTCAGCAGTCCTCCAGGACCGCCTTGGAGGTGCCGTCCGCGACACCGGGCGCCCCTGCCGCGCCCGGCAGGATCACGGGCCCCTCGACGACGTCCGGAGCCACGAAGTTCTGCTCGGGGGAGGGGTTCACGGCGAAGCTTCCGGGGTCGGCGTCGATACGCACCCGCCATTCGCCGGTCATGCGCTGGATCTTCGGCGTGAACTCCATGTGGAGAACCTTGCCGACCGGCACCTCCCGCTGTTCCGTGGCGCCTGCCGTGGCCGACTTCACGGTCATGTCCAGGGTGCCCTTGTGTTTCAGCCAGGACCCGCTCAGGAATCCGAAGAGGCCGCCCCCGGCGCCCTGTTGTGTGACCGAGTACTTGCCCTGGCCCTGGGCCGCTGTCGCCGACCAGGTGATGGAGACCTTGGCCGGATCGGTGGCGTTCGGCTCGCAGTTCGGGAAATCGATGGACGACTTCTCGGTGGGGCCGTCGAAGGTCTCGAACTTCGTCTCGACGAAATCACAGTTGTCGGACTCGAAACCGTCGGCGAAGGCGCCTCCGAAATCTCTCACGGACTGCTGTTTCCCGTTGAGCACCGCGGACCTCTGACACATCCTCATGATCTGATCCGGTGTCTTCTCGTCGGCCGCGTTCGCCGACGGGAGCAGGGTGACGATGGCTCCGCCGGTCGCGAGAGCCGCACCGATCGCCACGTACCGGACTTTCCTGTTCTTCAGCTTTCTCCTGGCCACGACGGACTCCATCCTTGGGTTGGGCTTTACCCGGCCGTGAAGGATTATTGGGGCCCCGTACAGGCGCCGGACAGAGTCAAATGTCCCTACCCATCGGTCACTTGATGTGTGCTTGTGCAATGGCCCGCTTCGCTCGGCGCACGCATCTGACGATTCGTCAGATGCGGCGATACGATGCTGAGCTCCACCGATGCGAAGGGAGCCGGCATGGGCAAGCTCGACGGACGGGTGGTCCTCGTCACCGGATCGGCGCGCGGCCAGGGCGAGCAGGAGGCGCGGCTGTTCCGGGAGGAGGGTGCCGAGGTGGTCGTCGCCGACGTGCTCGACGAGCAGGGGCGGGCACTCGCCGAGGAGATCGGCGCGCTGTACGTCCACCTCGATGTGGGGGTGGAGGAGGAGTGGATCGCGGCGGTGCGGGAGGCCAAGCGGGCGTACGGCCATCTCGACGGCCTCGTCAACAACGCCGGCATCCTGCGTTTCAACGCCCTCGTCGACACCCCCCTCGACGAGTTCATGCAGGTCGTACGGGTCAACCAGGTCGGCTGCTTCCTGGGCATCCGGACCGCCGCGCCGGAGCTGTCCGACGGCGGCACCATCGTCAACACCGCCTCCTACACCGGGCTCACCGGCATGGCGGCCGTGGGCGCCTATGCGGCGACCAAGCACGCCGTACTCGGCCTCACCCGGGTCGCCGCCCTGGAGCTGGCGCCCCGCCGTATCCGGGTCAACGCGGTGTGTCCCGGGGCCGTCGACACCGCGATGTCCAACCCCTCCCGGCTGGAGCCGGACTCCGACCCCGAGGAGACGACCCGCGCCCTCGACTCCCTCTACCGCAAGCTCGTCCCCCTGGGCCGGATCGGCCGCGCGGAAGAGGTGGCCCGGCTCGCCCTCTTCCTCACCTCGGAGGACTCGTCGTACATCACAGGGCAGCCGTTCGTGATCGACGGGGGATGGCTGGCGGGCGTTTCGGTCATCTGACCGTTCGTCAGCTATTGACCATCCGGGAGCCCGGTGCCACAGTCGGCGGCATCCGCTGAATCTGACGAACCGTCAGTTAACCGCGATCCAGAAACCGGGACGGTGAACCTCCGTGGAATTCGGGCTCTTTGTACAGGGATACGTGGGCAAGCGCGCCGAGACCGATCCGCTCGCCGAGCACAAGGCGCTGATGGAGGAGACCGAGTACGTCATCCAGGCGGACAAGTCCGGCTTCAAGTACGCCTGGGCGTCCGAGCATCACTTCCTGGAGGAGTACTCGCACCTCTCCGCCAACGACGTCTTTCTCGGCTACCTCGCCCACGCGACCGACCGCATCCACCTCGGCTCGGGCATCTTCAACCCGCTCGCCCAGGTCAACCACCCGGTGAAGGTCGCCGAGAAGGTCGCCATGCTCGACCATCTCACCGAGAACCGCTTCGAGTTCGGCAGCGGACGCGGCGCCGGCTCGCACGAGATCCTCGGCTTCCTCCCCGGCATCACCGACATGAACTACACGAAGGAGATCTGGGAGGAGACCATCGCCGAGTTCCCGAAGATGTGGCTCCAGGACGAGTACGTCGGCTTCCAGGGCAAGCACTGGCAGCTGCCGCCGCGCAAGATCCTGCCGAAGCCGTACGGGAAGTCGCACCCGGCGATGTGGTACGCGGCCGGGTCGCCGCCCTCGTACGCGATGGCCGCCCGCAAGGGCCTCGGGGTGCTCGGCTTCAGCATCCAGAAGGTGTCCGACATGGAGTGGGTGCTGGAGCAGTACAAGACGGCGGTGGTGAACGCCGAGCCGATCGGCGACTTCGTCAACGACAACGTGATGGTGACGACGACGGCGATCTGCGCGCCGACGCACGACGAGGCGATCCGGATCGCCGTCGAGGGCGGGTTGCACTATCTGCCCTCGCTGGTGTTCCGCTACCACGACACCTTCCCCCGGCCCGAGGGCTTCCCGGTCTGGCCGGAGACGCTGCCCGAGTACAACGCCGAGTTCGTCGAACTCCTCGTCGAGGAGGAGCTGTTGATCTGCGGCGATCCGGACGAGGTGCTGCGGCAGTGCAAGCGGTGGGAGCAGGCGGGGGCGGATCAGCTGTCGTTCGGGCTGCCGGTGGGGGTGCCGAAGGAGGAGACGCTTCAGACGATCCGGCTGATCGGGGAGCAGGTCATTCCGAAGATCGACACGGATCCTGTCCATCGGACGACGCGGTTCCGGCAAGGGGTGTAGTCGCTGTCGCGGACTTGCGGGCGCGTCGTCGTCCCGGGGGCGCGGGTCGCCTGGCGGCTGCGGGTCCGTCGTGGCTGGTCGCGCCCACACGGCGGAGCCGCACAGCGATACAGCCTCGCTCCCCTTTCGGGCGCCCATCGCATCGGAGTTGAGAAGGAGCCCTCATGCTCGATCACGTCATCAAAGGGGCGACCGTCGTCGATGGGACGGGCGCGCCCGGGTTCGTCGCCGACGTCGGCATCCGGGACGGGCGGATCGCCGTCATCGGGTCGGTCGCCGAGGAGGCGCGGACCAGCGAGGACGCGCACGGGCTCGTCCTCGCTCCCGGGTTCGTGGATCCGCACACGCACTACGACGCCCAGCTGTTCTGGGATCCGTACGCCACTCCGTCCCTGAACCACGGGGTGACCACGGTCGCGGCGGGGAACTGCGGGTTCACGCTCGCGCCGTTGCATCCGGACCGTCCCGAGGACGCCGACTACACGCGTCGGATGATGTCCAAGGTGGAGGGCATGTCCCTGGTCGCGTTGGAGGAGGGGGCGCCCTGGAGCTGGCACGGCTTCGGGGAGTACCTGGACGCGCTGGAGGGGCGGATAGCCGTCAACGCCGGGTTCATGGTGGGGCACTGCGCGCTGCGCCGGTACGTGATGGGCGCGGACGCGGTGGGCGGGCAGCCGAGCGAGGAGCAGCTGGCCGACATCGTCCGGCTGCTGCACGAGGCCATGGACGCGGGCGCGTGGGGATTCTCCACCACGCAGTCCTCGACCCACTCCGACGGGGACGGACAGCCGGTCGCCTCCCGGCACGCCCGGCCGGAGGAGCTGCTCGCGCTGTCCCGGGCCGTCGGCGAGCACGAGGGCACCCAGATCGAGGCGATCGTGGCGGGCTGTCTGGACCAGTTCAGCGACGCCGAGATCGATCTGTTCGTGGAGATGAGCGCGGCCGCCGGACGCCCCCTGAACTGGAACGTCCTCACCGTCGACGCGGCCGTTCCGGAACGCGTGCCCCGGCAGCTCATGGCGAGCGAACGGGCGCGGAAGGCCGGCGGCCGGGTCGTCGCGCTGACCATGCCGATCCTCACGCCGATGAACATGTCCCTGGGCACGTTCTGCGCGCTGAACCTGATCCCGGGGTGGGGGCCGGTCCTCGGCCTGCCCGTCCCGGAGCGGATCGAGCGGCTGCGGGACCCGGAGGTGCGGGCGGAGCTGCTGAAGCGGGCGAACTCCAAGGAGGCCGGCGTCTTCAGACGGCTGACGAACTTCGGGCGGTACGTCATCGGCGACACCTATAGCGCGGCGAACGAGGGCCTCACCGGGCGGGTCGTACGCGACATCGCCGCCGAACGCGGCCTGGACCCCTTCGCCTGTCTGGTCGAGATCTGCGCCGCCGACGACCTGCGTACGGTCCTTTGGCCCATGCCGACGGACAACGACCCGGACTCCTGGGCCCTGCGTGCGGACACCTGGAGCCACGAGGACGTCCTGCTCGGCGGCTCCGACGCGGGCGCGCACCTGGACCGGATGTGCGGGGCGCCGTACACCACGCGCTTCCTCGGCGACTGTCTGCGCGGCCGGAAGCTGGCCGGCCTGGAGCAGGCGGTGAAGATGCTGACGGACGACCCGGCGAGGCTGTTCGGCCTCCGGGAGAGGGGCCGGATCCGGGAGGGCTGGCATGCGGACCTGGTCCTCTTCGACCCGGAGCGGATCGACGCGGGCAAGGCCACCCTGGTGCACGACCTGCCGGGTGACAGTCCGCGGCTGGACTCGAAGGCGATCGGGGTGCGGGCGGTCTGGGTCAACGGGGTGGCGGCCATCCGGGACGACGTGGTGACGGGCGCCGTCCCGGGCCGGGTGCTGCGCTCGGGGCGGGACACCAGGACGGTGAGCACCAGGTGACCGACGGGATCGACGGTACCGACGGGATCGACGGGCAGAAGTTGTTCGTCGGCGGTGCCTGGGTGGAGCCCGACGGTGGGCACTACGAGGTCGTCGACCCGGCGACCGAGGGAACCGTCGGCCTGGCTCCGGAGGCCTCCCGGGAGCAGGTGCGCGCGGCCTGCGCGGCGGCCCGGGAGGCCTTCGGGCCCTGGTCGCGCACCCCGCCCGAGGAACGGGCGGCGATCCTCGCCCGGGCGGCCGACATCATGCGCGCCCGACTGCTGCCGTACGCCGAGCTCGCCCAGGCGGAGACCGGCGCCACGACCGGGACCGCGCGCGGGATGCAGGTCGGGGTGGGTGTGGCCCGCTTCCGGCGCTACGCGCGCGTGGAGCCCGCCGAGTGGCCGATCGCGCCGCAGGTCAACGAGGCCGGACCGATGGGGAGGGCGGGCGTGATGGGCGCGGTCGCCGTACGGCAGCCGGTCGGGGTCGTCACCTGCGTCACCTCCTACAACAACCCGTGGGCGAACCCGGCCGGAAAGGTCGCCCCCGCCCTCGCCATGGGCAACACGGTGGTCGTGAAACCGGCCCCGCAGGATCCCCTGTCCGTCTACCGGATGGCGGAGGCGCTGGAGGCGGCGGGCGTGCCGCGCGGGGTGGTGAACGTCGTCTCCGGGCGCGCCGTCGAGATCGGCGAGACGGCGGTCTCGTCGCCGGACGTCGACATGGTGAGCTTCACCGGCTCGACGGCGGTCGGGCAGCGCATCGCCGAGGTGTGCGGCCGGGACATGAGACGCCAGCTGATGGAGCTGGGCGGGAAGGGCGCGGCGGTCGTCCTCGACGACGCGGACCTCGCCTCGGCGGTGGCCGGCATCGGCACCACCTTCTCCTTCTACAGCGGCCAGATCTGCACAGCCCCGACCCGGGTGCTGGCGCAGCGCGGGGTGTACGACCGGCTGGTGAAGCAACTCGCCGCCTACGCACGCCGGTTGCCCGTGGGTGACCCCCGGGCTCCGGACACGGTGGTCGGCCCGGTGATCTCGGCCGCCCATCGGGACCGGGTGGAGTCGTACGTCGAACTCGGCCGGAAGGAAGGGGCGGTGGTCGTCGCGGGTGGCGAACGCCCGCCGCTGGAACGGGGCTTCTTCGTCGCCCCCACCCTTCTCGCCGACTGCACGAACGACATGCGGGTGGCGCGGGAGGAGATCTTCGGCCCGGTGGTCACGGTCATCCCCTTCGACGAGGAGGAAGAGGGGATCGCGCTGGCCAACGACAGCGACTACGGCCTGATCGACTACGTCTGGTCGGCGGACGTGGCCCGGGCCTTCCGGGTCGCCCGGCGGCTCCGGGCCGGCGGCGTCGGCATCAACACCGTGGGCCGCAACATGGAGGCGCCGTTCGGGGGGTTCAAGCGGAGCGGCGTCGGGCGGGACGTCGGCTCGTACGCGCTGCACGCGTACAGCGAGGTGCAGGCGATCGTGTGGCCGGGGTGAGAGCGCCCGCAGGGGTGGGCCCGCTTGCCCTTTGAGCCCTGCGACGTGTCCTCGGCGTGCAGAGAGCGTGGTGCCGGAGAGCCGAGTTCCGCCGACGGACCCCGGAATCCGCGGGGGACCCGTAGCGTCCCCGCGCAAGGGCACGGACGGCGTCAGGGACGCGGACGGCGTCAGGAACACGACGGCGTCAGGTAGACGACGGTGTCAGCAACTCGACGGCGTCGGAACGCGGTCGGCGTCAACTCCCCTGCCCCGTGCACATGTTCGGAAAACGTTCTGGAGAACACCGATGAAGCTCGCCAAGCGACTCGTCCTCACCACCACCGCCCTCGCCGCCGCCACCGCCGGCACCCTGCTCGGCACGACCGCCGGTCACGCCGCGCCCGCGCAGTCCGCCCCCGCCGCGGTCCACGCTCCCGCGGCGCTCAAGGTTCCCGACGGCAACCGGCTGACCGGAGTCTTCGCCGCCCGGGGCGTCCAGACCTACACCTGCACCGACGGCGTCTGGAAGCTCCTGGAGCCCGCCGCCACCCTGTCGGACAAGAGAGACCGGGCCCACCGCCCGGTCGCCCTGCACTCCCGCGGCCCCGTCTGGGTGTCCACGGTGGACGGCAGCGCCGTCAACGCCGCCGCCGCCGTCAGCTCGCCCAAGGCCGGCACCATCCCCGAGCTTCTCCTGAAGACCACCGCCACCCGCGGCACCGGCGTCTTCGCCGACGTCACCTACATCCAGCGCCTCGACACGACCGGCGGCGTCGCCCCCGCCACGGCCTGCGCCGGCACCGACCAGGTCAGCGTCCCCTACACCGCGACCTACGCCTTCTACAAGCCCGCCAAGTGACGCGAGCCGAGCGGTAGGCGGCACGGCGGCGGCCTCCGGGCGATCCCGGGCGGTCGCCGCCGTGTCCGGCCACTGCCGTGCCGCGCGGCCCGTCGGGTCTCGTCTCGTCGAGGGGGCCCGCGCGTCCGTCGGTCCGTTCGTCCGTCAGTCCGTCAGCCCGTCAGATCCACCCGGATGGTGAGCAGGCCCGTCCCCAGGGCCCGGACGGCGGCGCTGTTGCCCCGGGGCAGGGTGCGCAGACGGGCCACCGGGTCGTCGTCGGGCAGCAATTGGGCCGTGCCCGAGTGCCACCGTCCCCCCAGCCGCACCCGCACGCGCGGATCGGCCTGGATGTTGCGGACGTACTGCGACCGCTCGCCGAACTCCGAGACCAGCCAGAAGGCGTCGCCGACCCGGCGGCCGCCCAGCGGGGTGCGCCGGGGCAGGCCCGAGACACGGCCGGTGGTCTCCAGGAGCGTGTGGAACGGCAGGCGGCGCATGAGGGGGTTGGCGACGTACCGCTGGAAGGCGGTGGTCGCGCGGAATCGGAGGTCACTCGAACGGGCCATGATCCGTGGGACTCCTTCACGCACAGGTTTGTTGCTTCAATGGTCCCCGACGCCGTCGGCGTGACGAGAGCGGGTGGCTGCACATGCGAGTGGTGACCTGGAACCTGTGGTGGCGGTTCGGCCCCTGGCGGGAACGCCAGAAGGCCATCCTGGCCGTACTGCGCGAGCTGGACCCCGACGTGGTCGGCCTCCAGGAGGTGTGGGCGGCCGGTGCCGAGAACCTCGCCGAGTGGCTGGCCGACGAACTCGGCCTGCACTGCACCTGGGCCCCGTCACCGGCCCCCGAACGCTGGCGGAAGCGGATCGAGGACCCCGACGCCGGCTCGGTCCACATCGGCAACGCGGTGCTGAGCCGCTGGCCGGTGGTGGAACGGGAGACGCTGCTGCTGCCCGCGCCCCCCGACCTGGCCGACGGCCGCGCGGCCCTCTACGCCCGAGTGGCCGCCCCCTCCTTCGACATCCCCTTCTTCACCACCCACCTCACCTCGGCCGGGCACGCCTCGGCGGTGCGCCGCGCCCAGGTCACCGCCCTCGCGGAACTCGTCGCCCGGCACCGCGGCGGCACGCCCTTCCCGCCCGTCGTCACCGGCGACTTCAACGCCTGGCCGGACTCCGACGAGGTGCGCCTCTTCGGCGGGACGAGGACCGCGTCGGCCGTCCCCGGACAGGTCCTCTACGACGCCTGGGACTACGCCGACCCGACCGCTCCAGCCGCCACCTGGACCCCCGAGAACCCCTACGCGGCCCGCCTGCTGGAACCTGCCGTCCGCATCGACTACATCCACGTGGGCCCGCCCGGCCCGATCGGCGAGGGCCACGTCCGGCACATCCGCCGGGCGGGCCACGGACCCGTGGACGGAGTCTGGCCCTCGGACCACGCGGCCGTGGTCGCGGACCTGGCGGAGGACGAGTCGGCGATCATCTGAGCCGACCGATCCGTATCGTCCGTATCGTCCGTATCGAACGCCCGAGCGACGGCGAGGCTGTCCTCGTACACGTGGTGCCGGGTGACGAGGTCGCGCCCGCCCGAAGGGAGTTGAGCGTCTCTGCCGTCCGCCGACCGGGTGCGAGTACGGCAATGACGGCCGACGATGACTGCCGACATCCGGCAATGACATCGGTGGCGCGGAACGGCGAGGATCTTCGCACCGACCGCCAGACCACGGAGGCACCCACCCATGAGACCCATGAGACACCGCCGCGCCGCCCTGCTCGTCGCGGCCACCGCCCTGGCCCCGGCCCTCCTCCTCGCCACCCCGGCGTTCGCCACCGACACGACGGCGACGACGGCCTCGGCGACGACCACGACGGCGTCGGTGGTGACGACCGATACGCCGGTGGACGAGATGTCCGCAGAGGACCTCCGTATCGCGATCGCGCGCATCCTGGCGGACGAGGACAGCGGCAAGGGGGTCGTCCGGGAGGCCAACAAGGCCCTCGACGGCACCGTGGAGGACATGCGCACCTTCCTGAAGACCGGCTACCGCCTCGCCCAGGCCGAGGACGACCGCGTCGCCGTCTTCCGCATCCTGGCGGACAAGAACTCCGGCAAGGGCGTCGTCCGCGAGGCCACCAAGGCCCTCGACATCGGCACCCCGGAGGCCCTGCGCGCCTTCCTGGAGACCGGCTACCGCCTCGCCCAGGCCGAGGACGACCGCGTCGCCGTCGCCCGCATCCTGGCCGACCCGACCATCAGCGCCGCCCTCCGCGCGGCTGCCGAGGAGGCCATCGACGGGACGCCGGAGGAGCTGCGGTACTTCCTGGAGGTCGGCCGCTACGAGGTCGACGGCTAGGAGTTGTCCGCCGGGCGGGTGCTACCCTCCCGGCGGTCAAGATCGAAACGGGGGGCCGATGGCGGTCAGGTCGAGCAGGGTCACGGGGGCCGTCGCGGCGGCGCTCTGCACAGTCACGCTGGTGGTGGGCTGTGCGTCGGGCTCCGACGCGGACGAGCCCACCAGCCACCCCACGCAGGACAAGAGCATCACCGCCGAGGTCGGCGAGCGCTTCACGCTCTCCGTCCCGGAGAACGCGTCCACCCGCGAACACTGGTTCGTGGTCGCCCCGCAGCCGGACGCGTCGGTGGTCCGGGCCGCCGACCGCAGCTACGAGTCGGCAGACGACGGCAAGTCGGTCGGCGGCGGCGGCACCCTCGTCCTCACCTTCGAGGCCACCGGCAGGGGCACCACCCGCATCGTGCTGCTGCACTGCACGTTCCCCACGGCGGGCACCGCGGCCTGCGGTGGCGGCGCGGGCCCGTCCCCGACCCCGTCCCCGTCCCCGACGACCGAGCCGGAGCGGGTCACCTACCGGGTCGACGTGCGCTGACCGCGTCGAGCAGGGCGGCGAAGGCGGTGCGGGTGGTGGTGAGGACGGAGTGGGAGGGGTCGGCGGATTCGGTGAGGTGGATGGTGCCGGGGTCGGCGGATATGTGGACGCAGGATTCGCCTTGCCCGCAGTAGGACGACTTCTGCCAGGCGTGGGTGGGCATCGGTTCCCCTTACAGGTCGTGGATGAGGTCGTGGATGAAGTCGCGGGACTTCGATGGCTCCAGTGCCACGCGCTCCATGCGGTCCAGCAAAATGCGGTACATCTCCAACTGTGCCTCCGCGTCCAGGAGTACGGGGCCATGGGACTGGTCGAGTGAAACCGTGTCGAGCTGGGGCAGGAGGCCGCACGCGTAGTGGATGTTCTGTCCGGATCCGGGGTAGGCGCCGATGGCGAACGGGATCACCTGGACAGTGATGTGCTCGCGTTCGCTCTGCTCCAACAGGTGCTCAAGCTGCCGCTTGGCGGCGGAGGGGCCGCCGACGGGCACGCGGAGAGCAGCTTCATGAATGACGGCACGGAACGGGATCGGGTCGTTCCGGTCCAGGAGTGCCTGGCGCTGGAGCCGGTGGCTCACGCGGAGTTCGATGTCCGATCGTGAGAACTCGGGTACGACCTGCCGGAAGATCTCGCGGGCGTGGTCGGTGGTCTGGAGCAACCCCGGGATGTGTGCGGTGTTGGCGGACCGCAGCGCGGTGGCGTGATGCTCCAGTTCCGCGATGTTCAGGAGCGCCGGCGGAAGCACATCCCGGAACGTCTCCCACCATCCGCGTGTCTTGTCGCCCGCCATGCCGGCCAATGCCTCGATGAACGCGGGGTCCGAGCACGTGTACGCGCGGGCCAGTGCCCTCACGCGCTCGGGACTCACGCCAAACCGGCCTGACTCCACGTTGCTCAGCTGCCCCTGGCTCGTTCCAAGCGTGCGCGCGGCTTCGGTAGCCGTCATGCCCGCGCGCTCGCGCAACTTGCGCAACTCCACGGCGAGCCGTAGGCGGCGGGCCGTCAGCGGGGGTCGTGGGGGCACGTAGATCCTCCTGGACACGTGTTCTGTCGGTCGCTCACGCGAGGGAGATATAAGCAGAAGTATCTCGAAGGTTCGCAAGTTACATTTGCTGAGCCCTATCTTCTTGCTCAGGCGCCCCGCCCGGAAGCGCACCGTGGGACGCCACGGCATCGACACCAGGCACCCGTTCAACTCCCCTCAGTGACCGGAGACTTCCGATGGCCACCGTATCGCCGTCCTGGAACTACACCCTGCACCTTCCCCGCGATCCACGCGCACCGGGTATCGCGAGGGGCTCCCTGAGACTGATCCTCGCCGCTCACGAGCTGCCCGGACTCACTCCCACCGCGGAGCTCCTCGCGACCGAGCTGCTGACGAACTCGCACCTGCACACCGAGGGCCCGTACGCCCTTCGCCTGATGTCGACCCGGGCGGGCGGAGTCCGCGTGGCCGTCTGGGACACGGACCCGCGCGTCCCTCCCGGCTTCAAGGGAGATCCCCTCGGTGCCTCCCCGCCGGCCGAGTCGGAACATGGCCGGGGCCTGCACCTCGTCAAGGCGTGCGCGGACGACGTGGGCGTGTCGGTACTCCGCTACCTCGGCGCGTCGAAGGGCGGCAAGCTGCTGTGGGCGGAGTGCGGGGGTGGGGCGCAGTGGTGAGTACGCGATGCCCGGCCCGGCAGGGCGGCGCAATACTGGGAAGTGGAGCCATGCCCGTTCACCAGGAGCAGACCATGAGCGCACAGCCCGAGCACGGTCGGGGAGACATGCCCCTCCCGGAGATCCGGACCGTGGACGACCTGCGCAGCGCCCTCAGCCGCTACGGCTTCCCGGGCGACCGCGAGCGCTTCGAGGAGGAGCTGGCGGCGGCCATAGGGGCCTCCCCGACCAACGACTTCGAGGGCGCGGCAGCGGTGGTACGGGCCTACCGGCACCGGATCCTGATCAGGAACTCCTCCGACATCATGGCCGCGCTGGAGGAAGCGCGTGCTGAAGGCGGCCGAGAGTGAGTGAAGTCCCGCTGGAAGAGGCCGAGCCCGCCAGGAAGGCGTTCGGCGATTTGACGGAGGGGGAGCGGGACGTCGTCCGGGAGGCGCTCGCGGCGATCGCCCGCGACCCGGCAGCGGGCCGTGTGATCCCTGGCTGGCGGCCACCCTCCGTGGAGTACACGTACACGACACCACTCGCCCGCGACTCGGCCGAGGCGATCACGGTCGTCTACACGCACACTCCTGGCATGGGTGTGACGGTTGTCTACTACTTCCGTGATCCACAGGTGGTCGACTGAGCCGTCCTCGGCCGCTACTGGGCGACCTCACCGTTTCCGAACCGCCACGCCACTTGCCCGGTCCGGTCGGTCCACGCGTCCAGCGCGTTCTCGAGGGCGGCCGGGTCCGTGGCACGCTCGATCGCGTTCATCCATGCGGCCTGCGCGCTCTTCCACTCCCGTGCGCAGCCGCGCGCCCGGCCTGCGGGAAGTGTGTCCGTGCCGATCACGTCCGCGTGGTGCGCCGGGGCTGCCCCGTAGAGGTAGCAGAGGTAGGAGACGGCGCGTTGACGGTCCGTGGAGTGTTCGTCCGCCTGACCGTCGTCCTCGTCGTCGTACGTGATCGAGGAGAGGCGCCATGTCTCGGCGACGTCGAGCAGCCGCTCTTCTCCCTCCGCTCCCTGGCGGAGCAGCATGAGGGCGGCGAACTGGTCGGCGAAGTCCTCCTCTCCACCCCTCGTCGCGAGGTCGAGGACGTCGATCACAGCGTGTGCGCTCTCGTGGAACAGCGACTCCAGCAGGACGGCGGACAGGGCGTCGTCGGAGAGGCTCTGGCCCGCGTCCTGATAGAGCCCCCGCGTCTCGGAGATCTCGTCGTAGCAGATCTCGACTTCACGGGTCCGGGGGTCGTAGGAGGGCCCTTCACCGTCGCAGGACCGGACGCTCATCACGACCGGCGGCTTCAGCCGCACCAGAGCGGTGACCTGCCGCACGGCCTCCTCCGGCAGCCGCCGTTCCCGGACGAACGCCGCGGCGTCCGCGTCCGGGCCGGACGGCCGGTCGTAGCGGACGGTGAAGCTCGCTTCAGCGGTACTCCGGTCGTCGGCCGCGTTCGTCTGGCAGGCGGTGGTGAGGACGAGGGCCAGCGGCAGCGTCGCGGATCGCAGGGCGGTGCGGCCCCAACCCTGCCCGCGGGCGCTCCCGTTCCCGCTCGTACGCATCGGTATCCCTCCTTTTCACCGAAGTTGAACCAAGTCAACGGCTCGGCAGCTCAGTTGCAGCGTTGCCGAGTATGCCGTCGCGTTGTCACGGGTTCGTACGAACGGACGTGGTCCGTACATGGGTTCCTCGGCGTACGGGAAACTCCGGCACGTGAGCCGATCCGCCGGGTGCGGATGGCGTTCCCGTTCGAGAGGAAGCCCACCGTGAGCCAAGTGGATTTGCTCATCGCTGTATTGACGGTCTTCTGCGTGGTGTACACCGTGCTCGGTGTGTTGTGGTGGCTCCAGGACCGGGCCGACCGGGCCGTCGTCGCGCGGGTGGACGGGGCGCAGGTCGACCCGTACCACGCGGTGGCCACGATCGACGGCGACCAGGGCGCGGACCGGGCCGCCGCCGCCGAGCTGCTGCTGGCCGGCCTGATCCGGATCGAGGAGGACGGACGGGTGGCCGTCACCGGCAGGGGCGCGGAAACCGATCGGATGCCGGAGCATCCGGTCCCGGCCGCCGTGCTGGTCACCTTGCGCGGTCATACCAGGCCGCATCCGCTGATCTGGCTGTATGTGGATGCCGAGCACTGCCGACGGCGCGACCCCTTCCTGCGGGCCGAGGACGCCAGGTGGCCGCGTTGGCCGGGGCACGCCGAGGACCGCCTCCAGATCGCCGCGATCCTGGTCGCCCCGCTGCTCGCGGGCTGGCTCGCCGCCCAACTGCTGTACGTGAGCGACGCGTTCGCTCCGAACGCGGCCGAGATCGCGGTGGGCGCCTTTCTGGGCCTGCTGACCTGGGCGGTGTTCGCGCTGGTGCTGCACGTGGTGGTGATGGTCGTGTGGCCGGAGCGCCGGGACCGGTTCGCGGAGTACTGCCGAACCCTTCCCCCGCACCCGGCCGAGGCCGCCCTCGACCCCGGGCAGCGCGAACAACTCGCCCGGGCCATGGACTACAGCCCTCCGTCGGAGCCGGACCCGTGGCCGCTCGACACCCCCGGCGCGTTCTGAGGCCGATGCCGACCAGTCGGTATGGACAGTGGATCGTTCCGCCGGTAGAGATGGGATCGTCACTCGCGACGACGCCGTCGACAGAGCCGTACGCAGCGAAAGGCCCCCCATGCGCATCGCCGTCACGATCTTCCTCACCGACGAGACGATCACCCCCACCCGCCTCGCCCGTGAGCTGGAGCAGCGCGGGTTCGCGGGGCTCTATCTGCCCGAGCACACGCACATCCCCGTCGAGCGCACCAGCCCCTACCCGGCCGGCGGCGACCTGCCCCGCGAGTACGGCCGCACCCTCGACCCCTTCGTCGCCCTCGGCCAGGCGGCGGCGGTGACGGAGACGCTGGGCCTCGGCACCGGCATCACGCTCGTCGCCCAGCACGACCCGATCGACCTCGCCAAGCAGATCGCCACCGTCGACCACCTGTCGGGCGGCCGCCTCACCCTCGGCCTCGGCTACGGCTGGAACGTGGAGGAGGCCGCCGACCACGGCGTCGAGTGGCGTACCCGCCGCGAGCTGGTCCGGGACCGGATGCGGCTGATGCAGGCCCTGTGGGCGGAGGAACCGACGGCGTACGAGGGCGAGTACGGCAGCGTCCGCGCCAGCACGGCGTACCCCAAGCCCGTGCAGAAGCCGCGCGGGCCGGTCGTCGGACCCCGCACCCTCGTCGGCGGTGCCGCGGGACCGAAGCTGTTCTCGCACATCAGCGAGTACGCCGACGGCTGGCTGCCGATCGGCGGCCGCGGCCTCTCCGAGGCGCTCCCCGTGCTGCGCTCGGCGTGGGCGGACGCGGGCCGCGAGCCGGACGCCCTCCAGGTCGTGCCGTACGCCGTCCACCCGTCCCCCGGCAAGCTCGCGTACTACGCCGAGCTGGGCATCGAGGAGGCCGTGGTGCAGCTGCCGCCGGTGGGCGAGGCGGAGGCGCTGCGCGCGCTGGACGGGTTCGCGCCGTACCTCTAGGACCCGTTCTTCCTAGGACCCGTTCTTCGCCGACGGTCCGAAGTCGGGCGGCCACAGCTCGTCCCCGGCGGGCTCGTCGTCGCCCGGCTGCCAACCCGGGTCCACGGCGCAGGGCGTGGACGCGCCGCCGGCGAAGTAGTCGCGGTCCGCGAACCACTGGAAGGACACGCGCTCGTCGCCGTCCGAGCGCGAGGCGTACAGATCCCAGTAGTCCCCTGAGACGTTCTCCCGGTAGGAGGTGATGTCCCAGCCGGTGTCCTCGAGGTGGTCGCGCAGCCGGCGCAGACCGGGGATCGCCTGCTCGGCGGTGACGTGGTCGAGTGCCCAGCTGTGACTGACGCTGTAGGCGCCGTCGACGGTCTCGTCGGTCAGGCCGCCCCGGTAGCAGTAGTTCGAGCCGATCGTGTTCTCGGTGGAGACCCCGATCTTCTCGACACCGGGCCTGATGGTGCGGGTGAACCCGAGAACGTCGTACGCCTCCCGGGAGCGGTCGACGGTGCGGCTCACCATCTCCTCGGGCGCGACGCGCGGGAAGTCCGACGCGTCCTTCGTCACCACGGCGAGCCAGCCGACGAAGCCGAGGACGAGGATCAGCGGCACGGCGACGAGCACCGCGCAGCCGATGCCGAAGGCCTGTGCGGCGGTGCGGCCGGTCGGGACGGGTGCCGGTGCGGGTGTGGCGGGGGCGGTGGCGGTGGCGGTGGTGATCTCCTCGGGCATGCGGCGACGGTAGGTCGGCCGGGGTGCGCGGGGCATCGGTACGGCTGCGTACGGGGGATGGGTACGCGTACTCAGAGTGCGCGGAACCGGGTCCGGGCCGGGACCCCGGCTCCGCTGCCGGTCCCGCCCCGAGCCGATCCCGCCCCAAGCTTGGAAAACGTGATCGTATGCTCGAAGGATGACGACTTCCGCGACCTCCGGAACCGGCCCCGGCCCGACCCCCGGCCCCACCGAGAACTCCATGCGTCGCGCTCTCAAACGGGCTCGTGACGGCGTCGCCCTGGACGCCGGCGAGGCGGCCGTGCTGCTCCAGGCGCGCGGCGAGGCGCTGGAGGACCTGGCCGCCTCCGCCGCCCGGGTGCGGGACGCCGGCCTGGAGGCGGCCGGCCGGCCCGGTGTCATCACGTACTCGAAGAGCGTCTTCATCCCGCTCACCCGGCTGTGCCGTGACAAGTGCCACTACTGCACCTTCGTCACCGTCCCCGGCAAGCTGCGCCGGGCCGGACACGGGATGTTCATGTCGCCCGACGAGGTGCTCGACATCGCCCGGCGCGGTGCCGCCCTCGGCTGCAAGGAAGCCCTCATCACCCTCGGCGACAAGCCGGAGGAGCGGTGGCCCGAGGCCAGGGAATGGCTCGACGCGCACGGCTACGACGACACCATCGCCTACGTCCGTGCCATCTCCATCCGCATCCTCGAGGAGACGGGGCTGCTGCCGCACCTCAACCCCGGGGTCATGAGCTGGACCGACTTCCAGCGGCTGAAGCCCGTCGCGCCCAGCATGGGCATGATGCTGGAGACCACCGCCACCCGGCTGTGGTCCGAGCCCGGCGGCCCCCACCACGGCTCCCCGGACAAGGAGCCCGCCGTCCGGCTCCGCGTCCTGGAGGACGCCGGCCGCTCCTCCGTCCCGTTCACCTCCGGGATCCTGATCGGCATCGGCGAGACGTTCGAGGAGCGCGCCGAGTCGCTGTTCGCGCTCCGCAAGATCTCCCGCGCCTACCACGGCATCCAGGAGCTGATCATCCAGAACTTCCGCGCCAAGCCGGACACCGCGATGCGCGGCATGCCGGACGCGGAACTCGACGAGCTGGTCGCCACCGTGGCCGTGGCCCGCCACATCATGGGCCCCGCCGCCAACCTCCAGGCCCCGCCCAACCTCGTCGACAGCGAGTACGAGCGGCTGATCGGGGCCGGCATCGACGACTGGGGCGGGGTGTCCCCGCTGACCATCGACCACGTCAACCCCGAGCGCCCCTGGCCGCAGATCGACGAGCTCGCCGAGAAGTCCGCCGCGGTCGGTTTCGAGCTGCGGGAACGTCTCTGCGTCTACCCGGAGTTCGTCCGGCGCGGTGAGCCGTGGCTCGACCCGCGGCTGCTGCCGCACGTCCGCGCGCTGGCCGACCCGGAGACGGGACTGGCCGTGTCGGACGCCGTCGTCGAGGGCCGTCCCTGGCAGGAGCCGGAGGAGGTGTTCGTGCCGTCCGGCCGTACCGACCTGCACCGCACCATCGACACCGACGGCCGGACCTCCGACCGCCGCGACGACTTCGACGAGGTGTACGGCGACTGGGGCGCCCTGCGTGAGGCGGCCGCCCCCGGCATGGTCCCGGAGCGCATCGACACGGACGTACGCCAGGCCCTCGCGACGGCCGCCGACGACCCGACGAAGCTCACCGACGACGAGGCCCTCGCCCTGCTCCACGCGGACGGCCCGGCCCTGGACGCCCTCACCCGCATCGCGGACGACGTGCGCCGCTCGACCGTCGGCGACGACGTCACGTACATCGTCACGCGGAACATCAACTTCACCAACGTCTGCTACACGGGCTGCCGTTTCTGCGCCTTCGCGCAGCGCCGCACCGACGCCGACGCGTACACGCTCTCCCTCGACCAGGTCGCCGACCGCGCCCAACAGGCGTGGGAACTGGGCGCGGTGGAGGTCTGCATGCAGGGCGGCATCCACCCGGACCTGCCCGGCACGGCCTACTTCGACATCGCGAAGGCGGTGAAGGAGCGGGTCCCCGGCATGCATGTGCACGCCTTCTCGCCGATGGAGGTGGTCAACGGCGCGACCCGCACCGGCCTGTCGATCCGCGAGTGGCTGACGGCGGCGAAGGAGGCGGGGCTCGACTCCATCCCCGGCACGGCGGCCGAGATCCTCGACGACGAGGTCCGCTGGGTGCTGACCAAGGGCAAGCTGCCGACGGCGACCTGGATCGAGGTCGTCACGACGGCGCACGAGGTCGGGATCCGGTCGTCCTCGACGATGATGTACGGCCATGTCGACCAGCCCCGGCACTGGCTGGGCCACCTGCGGACCCTGGCCGGGATCCAGCAGCGGACCGGCGGCTTCACGGAGTTCGTCACCCTCCCGTTCATCCACACGAACGCGCCGGTGTACCTGGCGGGCATCTCCCGCCCCGGTCCGACCATGCGGGACAACCGGGCGGTGACGGCGATGGCCCGGTTGCTCCTGCACCCGCACATCCCCAACATCCAGACCAGCTGGGTGAAACTGGGCTCGGAGGGGGCCGCGGAGATGCTCCGCTCGGGAGCGAACGACCTGGGCGGCACGCTGATGGAGGAGACGATCTCGCGGATGGCGGGCTCGTCGTACGGCTCCTACAAGTCGGTGAAGGACCTGATCGCGGTCGCGGATGCGGCGGGCCGGCCGGCCAGGCCGCGTACGACGCTGTACGGCGAGGTACCTCAGGAGCGGCAGCGGGCGGCTTCGGCATCGGACGGGCATCTGCCGGACCTGCTGCCGGTGCTGGACTGAGGGACCACTCAGGGATCATTCAGGGGTCACTCGGGGACCACTGAGGGACCGGGGAGCGGGCCCCTCGCAGTACGATGATCGGGCCCCGACCGGAGGGGTCCCGTAGCTGAGGAGATGCGTGCCCGTGCCTGCCCGACGGCTTCCCTCCTGGGTTTGGGTCACCGGCCTGACGACCGGCGCGATCGCCGCGGTCGTCTTCCTGACGGCGCAGGCCGAGCAGGGCCCGCACCCGACGGCGTCGGCGGCGAACCGACCGAGCGCCTCGGCGTCGACGGGCGCGCAGCCCTCGGCCTCGCCGAAACCGTCGGCCACCCCCAAGGCGGCCGAGGTGCCCGGCAGTTCGGGCACCGGCCGGCGGATCGTCTACTCGCTGGGGCAGCACCGGGTCTGGCTGGTCGACGCCGACGACACGGCCCGCCGTACCTTCACGGTCTGGCCCGGCACGGTGGCCCCGGCCGTCGGCAGCTTCACGGTCTCGCTCCGCAAGGACGCCACCACGGGCTCCGACGGCGTGGCGATCGAGCACATCGTCTACTTCTCCGCCACGTCGGGCGTCAACATCGCCTTCTCCAACGCCGTCGACGGCTCCTCCCCGCCTCCGGCCGCCGCCGGTACGCAGACCGGCGGCATCCGGATGGCCAAGGCGGACGGGACGGCGCTGTGGGCGTTCGGCGAGACGGGGACGAGGGTCAGAGTCGTCGAGTAGGTCCCGGAAGTCCGGCGTCAGGCCCGGGAGTCGTCCCGCGCCTGCCCGGCCGGCAGCTGGTTGACGATCAGCACGACCCCGGCGAACAGGAAGGCCCGGGTCGCCGCGTCCAGCCCGTTCCAGGTGTCCGACTGCCACATCGAGAACCACTCCCCGCCGATCGCGATGAACCCGGCGCCGAACAGCAGCATCACCATGACCAGCCCGTACGTCGACAGCGCCCGACCGCGTATGTGGTCCCGCCGCGTCCAGAACCACGTCCCGGCGGCCAGCACCACCCCCGCGACCGTCTCCCACGCGATGATCGCGACATAGGCGGCGTCCTGAAGCCCCTTGCTCGTCACCGCCCGCCACATCACGTCGTCGTCCTTGAACGTCGTGTCCATCGCCAGCACATGACGCACGAACTGCTGGTTCGTGCCGAAGTCGGTGATGTTCCCGAAGGCGACGAGCAGCATGTAGAGCGCGACCGTCCCGGTGAGGAGGGTGGCGGTGAGCGGAAGCACGCGTGACGCGTGTGAGATACGTGTGGTGGGGGTGGTCATGCCGGTGTCCTTACCCCACCAGGTCTTCATCACCCCTCCACCGGACAGCCCGTGCACAGGGCCGGAACGGAGCGCTGTTCGATTACAGTGACGGACGTCGTATGTACGCACGGTGCGGGAGGACTGGGTGGGTGCGACTGCCGGGCCAGTCTGGGGCCGTGCCGAACAGCAGGACTTCCGCAGCCGGGTGCGTGGCACGCTGCTGGGCGCGGCCGTCGGGGACGCCCTCGGGGCGCCCGTCGACGGGCTCGGGATCGAGGAGATCCGGCAGGTCCACGGGCCCGAGGGAGTCGTGGACCTGGCCCCCGCCCACGGGCGGCGCGGCGCGGTCACGCATCTCACCCAGCTGACCCTGTTCACCGTGGACGGGCTGATCCGCGCCCAGGTACGGCGGGACACCGGCGCCTGGCATCCGCCGACCGATCTGCACCGGGCGTATCTGAGATGGGCGGCCACCCAGCGCGACTGGGGGCCCGACCTGCGCCGCAAGGACGACGGCTGGCTGGCCCGCGAGGAGTGGCTGTACGCCCGGCGCGATCCGACCCGGACGCTGCTGCTCGGGCTCGGCGACGAGGTCATGGGCACCCTGGAGGCGCCCAAGAGCCCCGGCGCGGCCGGGCCCGAGGTGGTTCCCCGTTCGGTGCCCTTCGGGCTGCTCGTCGGCTGGGAGCCGCAACTCGTCGTCCAACTCGCCGTCGAGTGCGCCGCCCAGACCCACGGTCACCCCACGGCATACCTCGCGGCCGCCGCGTACGCCGTCACCGTGCACGCGCTGGCCTGCGGGGAGAGTCTCGACGGCGCGGTGCAGCGGGCGCTCGCCCTGCTGGCCGCGCGGCCGGGGCACGAGGCGGTGGCGCAGGCGTTGCAGCACGCGCTGGGCGCCGTACGGCAGGGGCTGCCGGGGCCCGCGAGAGTGGAGGAGCTCGCGGGAGCGGGGACCGCGGAGGCCGTGCTGTCGGGTGCCGTCTACTGCGCGCTCGTCGCGGAGGACGTCCGGCACGGGCTGCGGCTCGCGGTGAACCACGGCGCGCCCTCGGGGCCGACCGCCGCCCTCACCGGCGGCCTGCTCGGCGCCCTGCACGGCGAGACGGCCCTCCCGCCGGCCTGGCTGGCCGAGCTGGAGGGCCGCCCCACGATCCTGGAACTGGCCGACGACTTCGCCATGGAGATGACCCAGGGCCCGGCCCTGCACAACCCCGCGGGGGCGTCGCCGGGATGGCTGGCCCGGTATCCCAGGGGGAGTTAGGGGCAGCCCCTAGTCCGTCACCGCCGTGGGGACCTCGTCCTTGGGCCGCGGCACCTGCGCGGCGGCCGAAGCGCCGCCGTCCCCGTCCGTGTTGATCTGTTCGATGATCGCGAGGCGTTCCGGGGTGTCCTCGGGCTTGATGAAGCCGATGAGGATGTAGAGGAGCAGCGACACGGCCAGCGGGATCGACACCTGGTACTGGAGCGGCACTCCGCCGTCGACGTTCCAGTTGATCGGGTAGTTGACCAGCCAGAAGGCCAGCAGACCCATCGACCAGCTGGTCAGCGCGGCCGTCGGACCGGAGCGGCGGAACGGGCGCAGCAGGCCCAGCATCATCGGGATGGCCATCGGGCCCATCAGTCCGGCCACCCACTTGATGACGACCGTGATGATGTCCTTGAAGGCGGGGGAGTTGACCTGCGTGGCCGCCGCCATGGAGAGACCGAGGAAGACGACGGTCGCCACCCGCGCCGCGATCAGCCCCGACCGCTGGTTCCACTCCCGCGCCCTGGCCCAGATCACCGGCGCGCAGTCCCGGGTGAAGACGGCGGCGATGGCGTTGGCGTCGGACGAGCACATGGCCATCGTGTGGGAGAAGAAGCCGACGATGACGAGCCCCAGCAGGCCGTGCGGCAGCAGCTGTTCGGTCATCAGGGCGTAGGAGTCGGAGCCGTCCGGCTTGTTCGACGTCACCAGCAGCGGCGACATCCACATCGGGAAGAACAGCACCAGGGGCCAGACCAGCCACAGCACCGCCGACAGCCGCGCCGACCGCTCGGCCTCCTTCGGGGTGGCCGTGGCCATGTACCGCTGGGCCTGGTTGAGCATGCCGCCGTTGTACTCGAAGAGCTTGATGAACAGGAACGCGAGCAGAAACACCGTGCCGTACTGGGCGACCAGGGGCTTGTCGTGGCCCTGGAGCGCCGGCTGGTCCCAGGCGTCCAGGAACCCGATGCCCTTGTCGTTCAGCTTCAGCACGACGGCGACGAACATCGCGACGCCGGCCAGCAACTGGATGACGAACTGGCCGAGTTCGGTCAGCGCGTCCGCCCACAGACCGCCGATCGTGCAGTAGACGGCGGTGATCGCGCCGGTGATGAGGATGCCCTGGTTGAGGGAGATCCCGGTGAAGACGGACAGCAGGGTCGCGATGGCGGCCCACTTCGCGCCGACGTCCACGATCTTCAGCAGCATCCCCGACCAGGCCAGCGCCTGCTGGGTCTTGAGGTCGTAGCGGTTCTTCAGATACTCCAGCGGGGAAGCCACATGGAGCCGTGACCGCAGCCGGTTGATGCGCGGCGCGAACAGCTTCGAGCCGATGGCGATGCCGAGCGCGATGGGGAAGGACCAGGTGACGAAGGAGGTGACGCCGTAGGTGTAGGCGATGCCCGCGTACCCGGTGAACATCACCGCGCTGTAGCCCGACATGTGGTGCGAGATGCCGGACAGCCACCAGGGCATCCTGCCGCCGGCGGTGAAGAAGTCGCTCACGTTGTCGACGCGCTTGTGCGACCAGACGCCGATCGCGACCATCACGCCGAAATAGCCGATGAGCACGGCCCAGTCGAGACCGTTCATGTGCGCCCTCCCAGGGTTCAGACCGGCGTTCAGCCCGGCGCTCATCGTGGGCGCTGCCGCGTGAACACGACAAGTAAGCGTAAGGTCAAAGGGAGGTAAAGGTATTCGGTATGGTGGTTCGCGTTCACCTACATGAACTCAACGCATCAGCTCCCCGGCGTTGACCAGCAACGACTGTCCCGTGATCGCCCGCGCCCGGTCCGACGCCAGGAACACCGCCGCGTCCGCCACATCCCCGTCCGTCGCCAGCCCGGGCAACGCCATCCGCTCGGTGAGCCGCCCCAGCACCTCCTCCTCCGCGACCCCCTCCGTCTGCGCGGTGAACTGGACGTAGGCCTGTACCGGCGGCCCCCACATCCACCCCGGCAGCACGGTGTTGACCCGGATCCGGTGCGGACCCCACTCCCGCGCGAGCGAGTACATGGCGCTGGTCAGCGCGCCCTTGGAGGCCGCGTACGCCGCCTGCCGCACCTGCGAGGGGGCCGCCACGGCGGACTGCGTCCCGATGAACACCACCGACCCGCCCCGCACCCGCAGCCCGGCCAGACACGCCCGCGCCATCCGCAGCGACCCCAGCAGGTTCACGTCGATCACCGACTGCCAGGTCGTGAAGTCGGCGTCCTCGACCCCGCCGAAGTAGGAGTCCCAGGCGGCCACGTTCACCACGGCGTCGATCCCCCCGAACCGCTCCCGCGCCAGCTCCGCGAGCGCCTCGCACTGCCCCTCGTCGGTGATGTCGGTGACCCGGTACGCCGTACGCGCCCCCTCGGGATCGATCACGGCCGCGCTCTTCGCGAGATTCGCCTCGGTCCGCGCCCCCAGCACGGCGTTCCCGCCGTCCCGGACGACCGCGGCGGCGACCTGGTGACCGAGCCCGGCGCCGACTCCCGAGACGACGACGGTCTTGTCGGTGAGCAGTGACATCGGAGCCCCCTTGCCTCTGGCGAATTATCTGACGGAGCGTCAGAGTATGGGCCAGTCGCCGAGGATGGGGAAGAGCATGAGCGAGGAGACGCACCGCGACACGCACAGCGAGACGTACGCCGAACTGGCCGCCGTCGGCCCCTACGGGGTGCGCCCCGGCCATGCCCTGATCACCATGGTCGAACCGCACCCCGGCCACGAGTACGCCTACAACCGCTGGTACGAGGACGACCACTACTACGCCGGCGCGATGGCGATGCCCTGGATGTACGCGGGCCGCAGGTGGGTGGCGACCCGCGACCTCCAGCTCCTGCGCCGGCCCGAGAAGTCGGCGATCGCCCAGCCGGTCACCGCCGGCTGCTACCTCTCCACCTACTGGATCACCGACGGCCGTTACGACGACCACATGAAGTGGACGGTCGCCATCAACAAGCGCCTCAACCGGGACGCCCGCGTCTACCAGGACCGCACCCACGTCTTCACGGCGTTCCAGGACCACGAGACGACCGTGTACCGGGACGGCGCCGCCGGTCCCCGCGACTTCCACGCCCTGGACCACCCGTACGCGGGTCTGGTGCTCGAGGTGATCGACACCGACTCGGCGCAGCAGCGCGCCGAACTCCTGGAGTGGCTGCGCGCCCGCCACCTCCCCAAGCGGGTGGCCGGCTCCCCGACGGCCATGGTCACCGTCTTCCGCCCCACCCCCCTCCCCGGCGACCGCATGACCTACGTCAAGCAGGTCGAGGGCGTCGACACCCGCCTGACCCTCCTGTGGTTCCTGGAAACCGACCCGAGGGACTGCTGGGACCCGCACTTCACCGGCCTGGAGGAGGCGGTGACGGAGTCGGGCCTGGGAAGGGTGGAACTGGTCGCACCGTTCATCCCGACGGTGCCGGGCACGGACACCCATGTGGCGAACCTCCGCACCACCAGCCTGTCCGGCAATTGAGGACGAGGCCCGTTCAGGGCCGAAGCGGGGGCCTGGGGGCGGCAGCCCCCAGGGACGCCGGCGTCAAGCCACGCTCACTTCAACTCGTCCGGACACGGAGTACCCCGCGGCAGCTGATAGGGCGCGGCCAGCCGGTACACCCCCGCCCGCGGAGCGACAAGCATCGTCCACTTGTCCCCCTCCGCGTCCTCCTCCGTCTCGAACAGACACCCGTCGACGTTGTCGTACGTCTTCGGCTCCCCCTCGGCCCGGTCCTTGGACGCGTCCGTCTCCTGCGGCGGCTTCAGGCTCTTGCCCTCCGCGTCGACGACGCTCAGCCACGGCGAGTACGGGATCCGGATCAGGATCCGCCCCGCCTTCTTCACGTCGATCGTCATCTCGTCCTGCTTGGCCCGCTGCACCACCGCGTTCGGCTCGGCGAGCGAGGCGGGGTCGGTGACCTTGAACAGCTGCCAGTTGGCGTCGCCCCAGATCTGCACCAGATACGGCAGCCCCCGCTGCACCAGCTCCCGCTCCCGTTCGCCGCCGTCCCCGTCCAGCGCCTCCTTCGGGACGACGACGAAGTGCACGGCCCACCGCTGGAGCCACTCGTGATAGTTCGCCGAGTTGAGGGTGTCGTCGTAGAAGAGCGGGTTGCGCTCCATGTCGGCCTGGCGGTTCCAGCCCCGGGCGAGGTTGACGTACGGCGCGAGCGCGGACGCCTCGCGGTGCGAGCGGGCCGGTACGACCTCCACCCGCCCCTTCTCCGCGCCGATCTCCTGGAGTTCGTTGACGAGCGGCGCCAGCTCACGCGCCCAGGAGGCCGCCGGGGTCGTCCGCAGCACGTCGTCGACCGACTTGAAGCCGATCCAGCCCACGAACCCGAGGAACGCCACCACGATCACGTACCACTTGCGGCTGCGCGGCACGGCGAACGGCAGCGCCGCCATCAGCACCACGCCCGTGAACAGCATCGCGAGACGCGTGATGTTGGACCCGATCTGCGAGCTGATCAGCCACACCAGCAGGACCCCGAGCCCGTACACCGCCGAGGTGATCCGTACCGTCTTCCAGTCGCGCGGGACGACCGCGAAGACGGCCACCGCGGACAGCAGCGGCAGGGACGCCGAGCCGAAGGACATCGGCTGGGTGCCGGAGAACGGGAACAGCCAGGCGGACAGGGCGACCACGGCAGTCGGCGCGAGCCCCAGCGCCCACGCGCCCGGCCGCCGCTTCTGGAGGAACAGCGCGGCGGCGACGAGCCCCACGAAGAGCCCCGCCACCGGTGAGCCCATCGTGGCGAGCGCGGCGAGCGGGGCGGCGCACAGCGCCTTCGCCCACCGTTTGTAGCGCCAGCGGTGCGGCCAGCAGAACACCACGGCGACCGCGCCCAGCGCGAACGTGTTGCCGAGCCCGAACGTCACCCGCCCGGAAGCCGCGTTGCACAGCAGGGCGAAGACCCCGGCCAGCGCCGGCCACAACGGGTTCTTCACGGGCCGGCAGCGCAGCAGGATCAGGGTGAGCAGCCCCGCCGAGATCGTCCCGGCGATCATCATCGTCGTCCGGACGCCGAGCAGGGACATCAGATACGGCGACACCATGCTGTACGACACCGGGTGCATGCCGCCGTACCAGGCGAGGTTGTACGCGGAGTCCGGGTGCCGGCCGACGAACTCGGCCCAGGCGTCCTGCGCCGCGAGGTCGCCGCCACTGTTCGCGAACGTGAAGAACCAGACGAGATGCAGGACGCCGGACAGTGCCGTCATGGACAGCACCGGGTGGCGTCGCAGCCACCCGCCCAGCCGGTCGACCGCGGATCTCGTACGGGACGGTTCACGCGCGGGGTCCGCACCGTCCGTACGGCCGTCCGCGTGGTCGTCCGTACGGCCGTCCGCCGCCGCAGGGTCCGGGACGTGGTCCCGCTCGAGCTCTACCACCGCGTCACGGCCGTCATGGTCGTCACGGTCGTGGTCGCCCGACTGCGGGGCGGGCACCCTCGGTCGCGGGCCGGCGTCCGGATCCGGACCGGTGTCGTCGGCGCGTGTCGGCTCCGCAGTGGCCACCTGAAGGCACTCCCCGTGTCCCGTCTTCTGCTCTCGGCCGCATGCCGTTCGCGTCCGCTTCACGGCTGCGTCCTTGCGACCGGCGACCTGTCCCGTTTCGTGACGCTAGCACGCACCCCGCCGGGCGGCTGCCCGACGGGGTGATGCAGTCGTACGAGCGGGGTCGCAGGTCAGCCGATGCGCGTCAGCTTGTCCGAGAAGCCCGGCTCGACCAGGTCCGTCTGAAGGGCGACCGGCACCTTCACGGCACTGCTGGAGCCGTCCCCGACGGTGAGCGTGCCCACCTGGGTGCCGGCCTTCGCCGTGTGCGGAACGTCGTCGGCGGTGAAGGACAGCTTCACCGTCATGCCCGCCCAGCCGACCGCCGGGACGTCCTTGGTGATGACGACGGGCGTGTGGCCGCCCAGCTTGTCGTCCACATACCCGACGACGTCGCCCTTCTTCAGGATCTTCGCCGAGGTGACCGCGTCCTCGGCGGCGAGCAGCGCCGTCTGGCTGACCGCGTTGACCGTCTCGAGGATCCTCGGCTTGTGCTGGCCGAGGATCGCGCCGACCAGGGTCACCGTCTGCCCGTCGACCTCCTTGCGGGAGGCGAAGAGCAGGTTGCCGCCGGCCGCGGTGGTGCTGCCGGTCTTGATGCCGATCGCGCCCATCTTGTACGGCAGCACGTTGTAGTTGGGCCAGTTCTTGCCGGACGGGTCGTCCCAGCTGGCCGCGCTGGAGATGGAGACCAGGGCCGGGACCTTCACGAACGCGCGGCCGAGCTTCACCTGGTCCTCGGCCGTGGAGACGGTGGTCTCCTTCAGGCCCGACGGGTCGGTGTACGTCGTGTTCGTCATCCCCAGTTCCTTGGCGGTGGCGTTCATCTTCTCCACGAACGCCGCCTCCGTGCCCGCGTCCCAGCGCGCGAGCAGCCGCGCGATGTTGTTGGCGGAGGGGATCAGGACGGCCGACAGGGCCTGCTTCTCGGTGAGCTTGTCGCCGGCCTTGACGGTGTTGAGCGTCGACTCGTCGCCGGAGACGTCGTAGCCGCCCTCCTTCTCCGCCGTCGCGTCGACGTCGATCTCCGGACCTTCCTCCCCGGCCTTCATCGGGTGGTCCTTGAGGATGATGTACGCCGTCATGGTCTTGGCGACCGATCCGATGGCCACGGGCGTCTGCTTGCCGAAGCTGCCCATCGTGCCGACACCGTCGGCGTCGATCCAGCCCTGTCCCTCACCCGGCCAGGGCAGCTGCGTCTTGCCGCCCTCGAAGGTGTACGAGTCCTTCGCGGTGAGCGTGAGAGCGGTCTCCGGCAGCGGTCGTACGGCCTGCGCGATCGCAAACACGACCAGCAGCAGGATGACCAGCGGCGTCCAGATCTTGAGCCGCCGTCCGAGCGTGCGCAGCGGAGTCGGCGGGGGCGGCGGGGTGTTCGTCAGCTCCGCCAGCAGGTCCAGCGGCGGCCTCGGCGGCAGCGGCTGCTGGGTGGTGCGCTCGGGACCGACCTGCGGGACGAGTGCGGTGACGTCGGCCGCCTTCGGCGGGCGGGGCTCGTCGAGCGGCTTGAGCGCGACGAACTTGCTGGTCCGCTCGGCGGGGGCCTCGGGCTCGGCCTTCTCGCCGGCCTTCCCGTCGGTCTTCTCGTCGGCCTTCGGGCCGGCCTTCGGGCCGGCCTCGGCCTCGTCCGGCTTGGGCCTCGTGGCGCCGCCCAGCTTCAGCATGGTGGTCGGCTGGTCGACGGCGGGCTTGGGTCGGGGGGCCTTGAAGATGGCGGTGGGCTGGTCGACGGGGGAGTCGTCGGGCTTGTCGGCGTCGGCGTCGGCGTCGGCTTCGGCGTCCTCGGCCTGACCGGCCTGACCGGCCTGACCGGCCTGACCGGCCTGACCGGCCTTGGCGTCCGGGGCGGCTTCCTCGTCGGCGTCCGACGCCCACTTCGGCGCGGGCTTGGACGCGGGCTTGGCGGCGGGCTCGGCCTCGGCCTCGGCCTCCGGCTTCACGTCGGCGGGCTCGTCGGCCTCGCCGGTTTCGTCGGCTTCGGCGTCGCTCGCGGAACGTTCCTCCGCCTCGGCGCCGGTGTCCCGGTCCGAGGGGTTCTCGTCCGAGGTGTCCCGGTCCGAGGACTTCCCGCCCGCCGCCGAGTCCGTCGCCGAGTCCGTCGCGGGCTCTTCCGCGGAGCTCTTGTCGTCCGCAGAGGCCACCCACTGGGCCACAGCCTCCCGCAGGCGCTCGTCACTGCCCCCGGAAGCCCCCTCGGTGGTCTCGGAGGCGCTCTCGGCCGCCTCGGCGCCCTCAGGGCCGTCCTGGGCGCCCTCGGAGCCGCTCTCGGCGTCCTCGGGCTCGGCGGACTCGGTCTTCGTGCCCGTGCCGCTGTTTTCGGCCCCCGCGGCCTCCTCGGCGTCCGCCTCGGTCTCGGCGTCCGCCTCGGTCTCGGCGTCGGCGTCGGCCTCGGTCTTCTCGGCGGCCTCGGCCTCCGTGGCGTCGTCGTCGGGCTCGCTCGCCGTGGCCTCGCCGCCGTCCTCGGCCCCCGGGGGCTCCTCGCCCTCCTCGACGGCCTCGGGCTGTTCGGACTCCGCGGTCTTCAGGTCCCGTACCGAGAACACTCGCGTCGCCGTGTCCACGCCGCCCCGTGACGCTGACGGCTCGGCCTCCCGCGCCACGGCCACCCGCGGATCGCGGACTTCGCGGGAATCGCGAGGCTCACGTGCCTCGGGAACCGTGCTCGCGCTCCCCGACGTCGGTTCTGCCGACGACTCGCGCTGCTTCGACCTGTCGGGGGACTCGCCCGCCACCGATGCCTCCTCCATGTGCCGCACGCCCACCGCGCGCTCGTGCCGAACCGTGAACCGCCCGCCCGAAACACGCCTCACAGCATGTCCGAACCATGTACCAGTGTCCTGTGTAGAGGGCTTGGCTCCTGCGGTAGACGAGAACGACATACCTACTGGTTCCACTACAAACAGGTCACGCACCCTCGACAGACCAATGTGAGAGGGGTCACCCTGTCATTCATCCACGCGGGGAGGCATGGATGGGCAGGAGCCGCAGAACAATTCCGGAAGAGCTTTTGTTGCTGGCGCTGGACCCGACCACGGGTACCACCGCACAGCCGCAGTCGCTCGACCTCGGTCTGGCCGGAGCACAGCTAGTGGAGCTGGCGCTGGCCGGACGGATAGCCCCTGACGGGGATCGTATCGCCGTGGTGTCCCCACGGCCGACTGGAGACCCAACGCTGGACTGCGCGTTGGAGTTGCTGCGAAGGCGTGGCGCTCCTGTACGTGCCGTCCACTGGATCGGCGGGCCGCGTCTCGGGCTACGCCAGACCTACCTCTCGCATCTGGAGCGGTGCGGCATGGTTCATGCCGTGGCGGGACAGATGTGCGGAGTGCTGCCGACGACTCGCTACCAGGCGACGGACACCGACATCAGCCGGGAGATCAAGGCCCGGCTGGACTCCGCGATCCGCACCGGCGTACCGCCGGACCCGCGGACCGCGGCGCTCGCCGCACTGGCGCACGCGGTCGGCCTCGGCAAGCACCTGTACCCGGGCAACGAGGGACGTTCGTCCCGCTCCCGGCTGCGGGATCTGATCAGGCACGACCCGATGGGCGGCCTCGTGGCGCACGCCGTGATGGACGTCCAGAACGGCGCGGTGGCACAGCCGCGTCGCAACCAGGCGCCACCCGGCCGGCAGGCCGGACCCGGTGCCAGGCCCGCACCGGAACCCGCCCGTGGCGTTCCGGCGCAGCCGCACCGCGGTCCCATGGCGCGTGTCGTGGCTCACTGAGCCGCAGTCCCACGACACCGCGCCGGCAGGGCCGGGGAACCGTAAGACGTAAGACCCGCAGGGCCAGTTGGACCCGTCGGACCCAGGACCCGTCCGGGAGCCGCAGCGGCCGCGCGGGGTGGTGGGACGTTTCGACCCGCCGCCCCGCGCGGACGCATGTCGGGGGGCGGACCCGAACTGGCGTGTACCCGCCGCATATCCACCGTTTTCCAGCGGTAGAAAGCGCCTTGGTGGCAGTCTGCTCAACAGCAGATACGCAAAGTGTCAGTTACAGACACGCAGCCGGAGGTGCACGTCCCGTGGCGTCCAATGTCAATCCCACTGTCAGGCGACGCCGGCTGGGCCAGGAGCTGCGTCGGCTCCGTGAGCTCAAGGGCATGACGGCCGAAGAGGTGGCCGAGCGCCTGCTGGTGTCGCAGTCGAAGATCAGTCGGCTGGAGAACGGCCGGCGCAGCATCAGTCAGCGTGACGTCCGTGACCTGTGCGGGGTGTACGAGGTCGAGGACCAGCGGATGGTCGACTCGCTGATGGAGATGGCCAAGGACTCCCGCCAGCAGGGCTGGTGGCATGCCTTCGGCGATGTTCCGTACAGCGTCTACATCGGTCTGGAGACGGACGCGGCGAGCCTGCGCGTGTACGACCCGCAGGTCGTGCCCGGGCTGCTCCAGACCCGTCAGTACGCGGAGGCGCTGATCTCGGGCGCGCTGCCGGAGGCCCCGCCGGCGGACATCGAGAAGCGGATCCAGGTGCGGCTTCGCCGACAGGAACGTATTTCCACAGCCGACAACCCGTTGCGTCTGTGGGCGGTTCTGGACGAGGCGGCGCTGCGCCGCGAGGTCGGCAACCGGCAGGTGATGATCGAGCAGCTGGACTACCTGCTGGAGATGTCCCAGCTGCCGCACGTGACCGTGCAGTTGATCCCGTTCACCATGGGCGCGCATCCGGGGGTGAGCGGCCAGTACGCGATCCTCGAGTTCCCGGACGCCGCCGACTCCAGCGTGGTCTACATCGAGGGGGTCACCAGCGACCTGTACCTGGAGAAGCCGCAGGACGTCCAGAAGTACAGCGTGATGTACGAGCATCTGCGGGCCCAGGCCCTCAACGCCGACCAGACCCGGGAGTTCATCGCGAAGGTGGCGAAGGACTACGCCAGAGAGGTCGCTTCATGAGGCGCGGCAACGTACACCTTCGGCCGGGCCGGAGGGAAGTCCCTATGGAATATGCCATCCGGACGGGTGAATAGTCGCTCCGTATCACGATGTTGGCGAGTAGCGTCGATCACGCCATCAAGCAACAACGGTGGCGCAAACCATGCCGTGCAGACGGAGATCTGCGCACGGCGTGGTGACAGCAACTCAGCAACTGACTACCGGAGCGAACATGGCAATCCAGCAGGGCGCCGCGAACGAGTGGGTCAAGTCCTCCTACTCCCAGGGCAACGGCGCATGCGTCGAGATCAAGTCCCCCCTCCGTGCGGCCATGGCCGTCCGTGACTCCAAGGTCACCGAGGGCCCGACCCTGGCCTTCCCCGCCGACGCGTGGAACACCTTCGTGGCATCGGTCAAGGCATAAGGGGACGATCCCCTGAGACAGCCCCACCAGCTGCACCAGTACGACCAGCTTCACCAGCACGACCGGCATCACCAGCACGACCCAAGAGCCCCCTCGACCAGATCGCCGTCCTTGCCGAGGGGGCTCGGCACATTCCCGGCGCGGGCCCGCCGACAGGCCCCGCCGCCCTCGCTAGCCCCGCTTCACCGGGAACGCCACGTCACACACCGGGTCTTCGGCTCCCGCAGCGTCCCAGTCGGCGAAGTAGATCTCCCGGCAGGGCCCGTCGTAGTCCCAGCCCTCCCGCTTCATCCACGCCTCCACCGCCTCGTACGGGGCGAGGATCTGCGGGTGTGCCACCTGCGCCTTGGTGATCCTCGTGTACGCGAGCCGCCGGGCCGGCTCCACTCGCGTCTGGAACTGCCGGCCGCGGCCCTGCGCGGCGGCCGCCCAGCCCCGGGCCCCGGCCTCGTCGGCGACCGGCACACAGGACTCGACCGGCCCGTCGCTCTCCATGGACACCGCGGAGTAGTAGACGACGTACGGCGCCCCGACGACGCCCCCGCACTCCCCGGCCGCCTCCTCCAGCCGCCCCAGCGAGGCGGGGATCCATGTGGGCAACTCGTCCGCGAGCGTGTGCCGTGTCTCGGTGACGATCACCTGCTCGGGCACGTCGACCAACCGGACCTCGAACTTCTCGTACATCTCGGAGCTCCTCCCCGACAACCGTGCACGGAGGTAGGCGGCGAGGGTGCGCTGGGCGGCGAACCGGGCCTCGACATCGCCCCAGTAGGCGGCGAGCAGCTCTCCGGACTCGGGTCCGTCAGTGGTCTCCACCACCTCGGCGATCCGCGCGAGCGGCATGTCCAGCTGACGCAGCATGGCCACCAGCCGGGCGCGTTCCACCTGGCCGGCCCGGTAGTAGCGGTAACCGCTGGCCTCGTCGATGTGCGCCGGGGCGAGCAGTCCGAGCCGGTCGTACAGCCGCAGCGCCTTGGCCGAGAGCCGGGCCCGCGCGGCGAACGCGCCGATCGTGAGCAGCGCGCCGTCATCCCCGATGTCCACCCCGCACCCCCGTCGTCCTCCGTCGCCGGGCGGCCTTCGCGCCCGGCGACGAGGAGGCTCCGCCCTGCCCCAGGGGCAAGGTCAAGCCGGACGATCCGCCCGACCGGCCCGCCTAGCCCAGCTGGCTCTCGATGGCCGCGACGACCTCGGCGGCCTCGGGCTCGGTCTGCGGGGAGAAGCGGGCGACGACGGATCCGTCCCGTCCGATCAGGAACTTCTCGAAGTTCCAGCGGATGTCGCCGTCGTGGCCCTCGCCGTCCGCGAACCCGACGAGCCGCTCGTACAGCGGGTGCCGCTCCGCGCCGTTGACCTCGACCTTCTCGGTCAGCGGGAAGGACACGCCGTAGGTGGCCGAGCAGAACTCGGCGATCTCCTCGGCGGTGCCGGGCTCCTGCCCGAGGAACTGGTTGCAGGGCACGCCGAGCACGGTGAAGCCCTGGGCGGCGTACCGCTCCTGGAGCTTCTCCAGGCCGGTGTACTGCGGGGTCAGGCCGCACTTGGAGGCCACGTTCACCACGAGCACGGCCTTGCCCGCGTACTGGGAGAGCTCCGCGGAACCGCCCTTGAGGGCGTCGATCCGGACGTCGAGGGGAGAGGCACCTGCATCAGTAGTCATGCTCCGGATGCTAGCCCCGGGCGGTGAACCCACCCCTTCCGGGGCCATCCCCCGCTTCCGGTTCCGGCCGGGACACCCGGGACCTACCCGGCGGCGGCCCTGGCCAGGACCTCGCCCGCCGCGGTCCGCGAGTACAGCACCGACCGCCCCGAGCGTCGTCGCTCCACCAGCCCCGCGTCCAGCAGCACCCGCAGATGGCGGCCGACCGAGCCGAGGCCCTGGCCGGTCAGGGCGACCAGCTGGGTGGTGCTCAGGGGGCCGGCGAGGAGGACGAGCACCGCGGCCCGGCCGGGCCCCAGCAGGGCGCCCAGCGCGGCCGGTACGGCACGGGCCCGGTCCCGGTGGTCCTCGGCGAGCGCCCCCGTGCAGGGATAGACGACGGCGTACCGCTCCCGTTCGTCCCACGACACCCACCCCGTCTTCGGGGTGACCGGCACGAACACCAGCTCGGCGCCGGAGATCTCGCGGGGCGGATACTCGTGCAGGTTGACCTGAAACCGACTCTCGCCGAGCCACCGCGTCCCCGGCCGCAGCGAGTCCAGTACGGCGGCCCAGCCGCCCCGGCTGACCTGCGCGGTCCGTGCGACGACATCGGCCTCCAGGACGCGCCGTCGCCGCTCCCAGTACGGTCGTACGCCCGCCTCCCACACGTACTCCAGCAGCCCGGCCGCCCGGTCCGGCAGGTCGTCCCGGTCCAGGGCGGCGGGGAGCGGGCCGGCCAGGGACATCCGCAGATGCGCGCGGGCCTCCGCCGGGTCGGCCGCCCGTATCCGGGCCACGCCCTCCTCGAAGCTCTCGCCGTCCCTCGGCGGGGGCGTGAGGAAGTCGGCGACCCAGCTCCGCCCGAGCCCGGCCCGCACCAGCAGCGCGGTCACCGGGTCGGCCGCCAGTACGGCGCGGTAGCCGGGGAGACGGTCGCGCAGCCAGTCGCGCTCGCCGGGATGCGTCCCCACGCCCGCGTGCAGCAGCTTCAGACTCGCGAAGGTCTCGGCGAGCGGCGAGAGCACGAACCGGCTGCGCGCCAGGGTGTCCGCGTTCACCTGCCACCAGCCCATGCCCCTGCGCCCCTCACCCCGTGCCCGTACGACGTACGACGTACGACGTGCGACGTGCGACGTGCGACGTTTCGCGGTCCCGCGAAACAATAACCACCCCTCTCCGGCCCGTCGCAGACTCCGCCCATGACCGGCCACACATACCGACGGCTCTTCCGCACCCCCGAGTTCACGCCCCTCTTCCTCTCCGCCGCCGCCCAGACCGCCGCCGGGACGGTGAGCGGGCTCGCCCTCGGCACGCTCGTCTACCGGGCCACCGACTCCCCGCTGCTGTCGGCGGTGAGCATGTTCGGCCCGTCGCTCGCACAGGTGCTGGGCGCGACCTTCTTCCTCTCGGGCGCCGACCGGCTGTCCCCGAGGTCGGCGCTGACCGGCCTCTCCCTCGCCTTCGCCGCCGCGACGGCCGTCCTCGCGCTGCCCGGACTGCCGGTGTGGGGTGTCTTCGCGGTCGTGCTCCTCCAGGGGCTGGTCGCCTCGCTCGGCGGGGGCGTCCGCTGGGGGCTGCTGAACGAGATCCTCACCAAGGACGGCTATCTGCCGGGGCGTTCGCTCTTCAACATGCTGAGCGGGCTGATGCAGATCATCGGATTCGCCACCGGTGGCGCCCTCGTGAGCGTGTTCTCCCCGCGCCCGGTCCTGCTGCTCGCCGCCCTGCTCCACACGACCGCCGCCGTGGTCACCCGCCTCGGCCTGACCGTCCGCCCGCCGCGGGCCTCCGGCAGGCCCTCGGTCGCGGCGACCCGGCGCACCAACGCCGCCCTGTGGTCCTCCCGCCCCCGCCGCCTGACCTATCTGGGCCTGTGGCTCCCCAACGGGCTGGTCGTCGGCTGCGAGGCGCTCTTCGTGTCCTACGACCCCGACGCGGCGGGCACGTTGTTCGCCTGCGGTGCGCTGGGCATGCTGGTCGGTGACGTGACCGTGGGCCGCCTCGTCCCGCCGGCCCTGCGCACCCGCCTGGCCACTCCCCTCCTCCTGCTCCTGGCCACTCCCTACGCCTTCTTCGCGCTGCGCCCCGCCCTCCCGCTCGCCGCGGCCTGCGCGGCTCTCGCCTCCGTCGGCTTCGGCGCGAGTTTGGTCCAGCAGGAGCGGCTGATGGCCCTCACCCCACCCGAACTCAGCGGCCATGCGCTGGGGTTGCACTCGGCCGGAATGCTCACGATGCAGGGCGTGAGCGCGGCGTTGGCCGGGGCGTTGGCCCAACTCACCTCACCCGCAACGGCGATGACGGTGATGGCGCTGGCGTCGATCGCGGTGACCCTGACCCTGAAGGTCGCCGGACGAGCCGACGCGGAGCGCGAAGCGAACGACTTCGGTGGGGTGAGGGGGTGAGGGGGAGATGGCAGGGGTGGCCGGGTCAGGAGGCGGGGTCGGTGAAGACCTCGGGCACCTTGTTGTCGACGACGACGCGGGCGAGCAGCGCGGCGAGCCGGTCGCGTTCGCTGGTGTTCAGTCCCGAGGGCAGGTTCTCGAGGCGGCGGCACGTCTCGTCGTAGAAGCCGTGCGCGAGCCGGTCGCCTTCCTCGGTGAGTCCGACGCGGACGGCCCGCCCGTCCCGCGGATCCGGCTCGCGTCGGACCAGTCCGCGCTGAACCGTCCGGTCCACCAGCCCCGTCAGGCTCGACTTGGCGAGCCCGAGCATCTCGCCGAGTTCGCTCATGCCGTACGGCTGCGGCATGAGCACGCACAGCAGTTGGCCCTGTTGCGGAGTGATGCCGTGGGCGCGGCTCGACTCGGCGTACACGGCGTTCACGAGGAACGCCGACCGCACCAACGCGGCCACGACCGCCATTTGCCCACCTGCGGTTTTCCCCATGAGGGGAAAGACTAGCGGCGGGCGTGGGGACGGCTCGACCCCCGGCAGGACGAGGTGTCCGGACGGCCCGGGTGGTCGTACCCGCCCTTGCCATAGGTTGATCGGATGGGTTTTTTCGACAAGTTGACCGGAACCAGATACCCCGAGAGCGGTCTCGTGCCGCGCTCCGCCGAGGAGGTCCGGGCCGCGCTGTTCGCGGTCAACGGCCCGGAGGTTCCGTACCGCGTACGCAACGCGCTGCCCGGGGAGCGTGCCGATCTGGTGGCCGAGTGGCGGGTCCGGGAGCCCTCCTGGCACTCGTACTTCGTGCGGGTGCGGATGCAGCAGACGCTCAAGACGCGGATGCGTCTGCTGCCGGGGACCCACGAGGTGCGCAGCGTCGACGAGTGGCGTGAGGTCACGTGGGTGGGTGACCCGCCCCGGCTGGCCGTGGCGCGGGAGTTCGGCCGCGGCCAGGTGACCATGGTCTCCCGCCAGTGGGTGGTCGAGCGCGGTCCCGACGGGCGTCGGCGCCTCCGGGAGACGTACCGCTTCGACCCGGCGGAGATGAAGGATCCGCTGCGGGAGGCGGTGCTGGCGGCGGGTTGGATCTGGCGCGGGGTGGCGTTCGGCAGGCTGTGAGCGAAGCCGGGGGAGAGGCGAGGGGAGGGGGCGAGGGGCCTCAGGCGTGCTGGGCGTGGGCCACGGCGTGGCCCTTGCCGCGGCCGATCATCCACTTGTTCACAGGTGTGGTGATCAGGAAGGCGATCGCGAAGCCGCCCAGGAGGGCCGCCCAGAACAGCCCGTCCGACAACTGGGCCTCCATCGCGCCCGGGGTGAGGGCGACGACGGCGTTGTCGACCAGTTCCATCACGGCGATCGAGACCGTGTCGGCGGCCAGCGCCACCTTGACCGCGGCCTTGAGACCCAGGCCGGCCCGGCGCACCGCGAACAGGGTGAAGGAGTAGCCGAACAGGAACGCGAGAACGATCGCGACGACCATGGTCGGCACATTGCCCCAGCCGAGGGCGGTACCGATGACCATCCCGAGGATCTCGCCGATGGCGCACCCGGTGAGGCAGTGCAGTGTCGCCTTCATCGCCATCGCCCAGGAGACGTCCCCGTGCCCCGCCGCGGGGGAGGCGTGATCGTGGTGCCCGTCATGGTGCCGGTCGCCGTGCGGAGGGTGGTGCTGGTCGTGGTCCATGAGTTCTGTATACCCCCTAGGGGTATGGTGGGCAAGGGGGCGGCCGGGCGGTGAAGGGTGGGTGCGGCGGGCGGCGTCTATACGATGTCCGACCGGGAAACGGACGGCGGCGGAGAGGAGACGGGGCGTGACGGATCACCGGCAGCGTCCCCGGCGGCGGGGACAGGGCGAGCTGGAGGCGTTGGTCCTGTCGGCGCTGCGCGAGGCGGACGGTCCGGCCACCGCCGGGTGGGTGCAGGAACGCCTGGGCGGCGATCTCGCCTATACGACGGTGATCACGATCCTCACCCGGCTGCTCGCCAAGGGCGCGGTCACCCGCGAGCGCGGCGGGCGGTCGTTCGCGTGGCTGCCCGCGTCGGACGAGGCGGGTCTCGCCGCCCACCGCATGCGCAGGGTGCTGGACGCCGAGCGGGACCGCGAGGCCGTGCTGGCCAGCTTCGTCACCGGTCTCGGCCCCGATGACGAACGGCTGCTGCGCGAACTCCTGGGACAGCCCCGCGACGAAGACGCAGACGACGAAGACGCAGACGACGAAGACGCAGACGACGGCGAAGACGAAGCGGCAGAGACAGCAGCAGACACAGACCCGGACACAGACCCGGACCCGGACACAGGTGCTCGGCAAGGCTGACGTCTCATGGGGGTCTTCGTCTTTCTGCCGGTGGCCCGGGCGACCGGGAGGGCGGCCCGTCACGATGCTTTTCCTCCTGCGTGCCGCGACGCGTCTCTGACCCTTGACCGCGTCGGGAGGTTTATCCGGCCGAAAGGCGGTAAGCAGGGCCCGGGTAATGGTGTCGGAGCTTCCCCGCCGGCGAGTCCGGGGCCGGGAGCACGGGTCGTATGAGGTGTTCTGGTCTGTCCGGGTTGCGCCAGGAGGGCATCGGGCAGGCCACACTGCCCTCGAGCAGCACGGAGCCGACACAGGCCGAGCCCCCACAGGCCCAGCCGACACAGGCCGAGCGGACACAGGCCGGGCCGACACACGCCGCGCCCGCGAAGAAGCGGGACGCCTTCTTCGACAACGCCAAGTACCTGGCGATCCTGCTGGTCGCCGTGGGCCATGCCTGGGAACCCCTGCGCGACGGCAGCCGCACGGTCACCGCGCTCTACACGCTCGTGTATGCCTTCCACATGCCGGCGTTCATCATCATCTCCGGCCACTTCTCCCGCGGCTTCGACGGCAGCCCGCAGCGCGTCAAGCGCCTGATCACCGGCGTGGCCGTGCCGTACGTGGTCTTCGAGGTGGCGTACACCCTCGTCACGAGGTGGACCGACGACGCCCCGGAACGCGACATCAGCCTGCTGGACCCCCTCTACCTGACCTGGTTCCTGGCCGCCCTGTTCATCTGGCGGCTGACCGCGCCGGTCTGGCGCCTCGTACGCCGGCCGTTGCCGCTCGCGCTGGCAGTCGCGATGCTCGCGACCCTCTCGTCCGCCATCGGCAAGGACCTCGCCCTCCAGCGGGTCCTCCAGTTCCTGCCCTACTTCGTCCTGGGCCTGCTGCTGAGGCCGGAGCACTTCCGGCTGGTGCGCCGCCGCGCGGTACGCGTCCTGGCGGTGCCGGTCTTCGCGGCCGCGCTGGCCGTGGCGTACTGGGCGGCCCCGCACGGCGCCTACCGCTGGTTCTTCCACGACGACAGCGCCGTACAGCTGGGGGCGCCCGCCTGGTACGGCCCCGTGATGACCCTGGCCGGCTTCGGCTGCTCCCTCGTCCTGGTGGCCTGCTTCCTGGCCTGGGTGCCAGGACGTCACACCTGGTTCACCGCCCTGGGCGCGGCCACGCTCTACGGCTATCTCCTGCACGGCTTCGTCAAGCAGGCCGCCGGCCCCGCCCACTGGTACGACCACCCCTGGATCCACCAGCCGCTCGGTGCCCTCGCCGTCACCCTCGTCGCCGCCCTGACCGTCACCCTGCTGTGCACCTCCCCCGTCCGGCGGGTCTTCCGGTACGTGGTGGAGCCGAGGGCGGAGTGGGCGTTCAGGCGGAACGGCGAGGGCGGACGCACGGCGGCGTAGGCACGGTCACTCGGTGCGCAGGGCGGTGGCCGTGGTCGTCCTGGCCGCCCAGCCGGCCGGGAGCAGGGCACCGGCCACCGCGATGACCAGCCCGCCCAGGGCGAGCAGGGCCAGCTCGGGCGTGTCGTAGACGGCGATGTGCGAGGGGGGCAGGGTCATGCCGACGGCGTCGCCCATGAGCGGCGTGACGTAGTGGTGCAGGGCCACGCCGACCGGGACCGCCAGCGCGCCGGCCGGCAGGCCGATTCCGGCGACCGACGTGACGACCATGGTCAGGGTCTGGCGGGGGGCCATGCCCAGGGCCTTGAGGACGCCGAGGTCGTGGACACGGTCGCGGGTGTCGAGGACGACCGTGTTGAGCACGCCCAGGCCGGCGACCACGACGAGCATGAGGGTGAGCGTCCCGATCAGCGCGTCCATGGCGGCGATCACGCTGGAGGTGTCGGCGGTGTTGCCCTGGGCGACGGCGCCGAGCGGGTCGAGCGTGTCGTTGAGCGAGGCCAGGTAGCGCGTCAGATCCGTGCCCGGTTTCGTCTCCACGTCGTACCGGCCCGGTGTCGCGTCGAGTCCGAGGGCGGTGAGGGTCGAGGCCGGGGTGAGGAGTTCCATGCCCTCGCCCTCGGTGAAGAACGCCTCGCCGACGATCCGTACCGGGATGTGCCGCCCCTGCTCCGTCAGGGTCACCGTGTCGCCGACCCGGATTCCGGCGGCCTTCAGGAACCGGGTGGTGACCACGGCCTGGCCCGGCCCGTCCAGCCAGTCGCCCGAGACCATCGGGGGGCCGGCCCACGACGCGTCGCCCTGGTACGCCACCACGGTGGTGGCGCCGGTGATGCCGGACGCGCTCACCTCCGCCTGGGTCGTGCCGTAGAAGCGGCCGGTTCCCTTCTGCGCGCGGAGCGCGGCGGCGATCTCGGCCGGGTCGGCCTTCGGCTCTTCGGGCCCGCCGCCCACGTGGACCGCCTGCGCGCCGGGCGGCGCCTGCCCGCCGCCCGTCCCGACGACGACCGACCCGCCCGAGTTGAGCATGCGGCCCGACTGGATGGCCCCGAGCGTGAGGGCGAGCCCGACCCCGAAGGTGACGGCGGCGGCGCCGAAGACCACCGCGGCGGCCATCGTCGCCGAACGCGCCGGCCGGGCGAAGGGGCCCGCCAGCCCGAGGCTGACCGCCCGTGGCACCGCGAGCCGCCCCGCGAGCCGCCGGGCCAGGCGCCCCCGGCCGGTGCCGGGCGTACGTCCGGCGGTGATCGCCGCCACGGTGCGCAGCCGTCCGGCGCGCAGCGCGGGCACCAGAGCGGCGCAGGCGACCAGGGCGAGCGCCGCGGCGGGCACGGCGACGTCGATCCACAGCGGGATCGACTCCGACGGGCCGTCGAAGGCCTCCCCGACCTCGGCGAGCACGGGGAAGGCCAGCAGATTGCCCACCACCAGCCCCAGGGCGCAGCCGACGGCCGCGGGGATCAGCGCCTGTCCGACGTAGGCCCGTACGACCTGCGCCGGGGTGAAGCCGAGGGACTTGAGGATGCCGATGCGCCGGGTCGCGGCACCCACCGCGCCGCTGACGACGATGCCGATGACCAGGACCGACAGGAGCAGCCCGAGGACACCGAAGGCGGCGAGGAACGGCACGAACGCCATCGCGTTGGCGGTCTCCTCCTGCTTGACCGTCAGATAGGACTGCGAGCCGGTCAGCGCGCCCTTCGACACCGCCGCGGTGATCGCGGCCCGGCCGGCGGCCACCTGGGCGTCAGTCCCCGCGCGAGCGAGGCGGTAGAGCATCTCGTACTCGGGGGTGCCCCCCGGCGCGGCCAGCGACGCGGCCCGCGCGGGAGTCACCCAGGCGTCCGCGGTGCCGGTCACCGACCGGGCGACCCCGACCACGGTCAGCGTGGGGCTGCCCGGCGCGTCGGGGAACGTCAGCCGCGCACCCGGTTCGACGGGCAGCGTGCCGTTGGCCACCACGATCTGTCCTGGGCCGGTGAGCCAGCTGCCGGAGACGAGATCGACCCGGTCGACACCGCCCCCGGCGTCCGCCCGGCCGGCGACGGTCACCGGCGGCAGATCGACACCTTCCGGGAGGATGTCCGAGGACGAGGCGGTACGCGCGCGTACCGCGACGGTCCGGAAGGGTCCTGCCGCTGCGGTCACGCCCTTCGCGTGGGCGGTCGCCGTGAGTTCCGCGGCCGTCACCTTCGCGCCGTCGAACCGCGCGGTCAGGTGGGCGCCGTGCTGCCGTGCGAAGGCGTGGTCGAAGGGTGCCTGGGACGCGACGAGCAGCCCGGCGGCGAGAACCGACGCGGTGACGGCCATGAGCGTCGTCATGATCATTACGGCGGTCTGCACCCGCCGCCGCCCGACCCCGGCGCGCACCACCCGGCCGAGGGCGCTCATCGGGCCACCGCCGCCGCGCCCCGGGCGCTCCTGGTGTCCCGTACGACACGGCCGTCGACCAGCTCGACGGTCCGGGTCGCGCAGGACGCGGCGAGGCTCAGATCGTGGGTGACCAGGACGATCGTCTGCCCCGACGCGTTGAGTTCGGCGAGCAGTTCCCGGACGTCCGCGCCGGAGGCGGTGTCCAGCGCGCCGGTGGGCTCGTCGGCCAGCAGCAGGGCCGGACGGTTCATCAGGGCCCGGGCGACCGCGACGCGCTGCCGCTCCCCGCCGGACAACCTGCCGGGGTAGGCGTCCGCGTGCCGGTCGATGCGCAGCTCCGCCAGCAGCCCGGCGGCCCGTGCGCGGGCCTCGGCCCGCGGCATCCCCGCCAACTGGGCGGGCAGCAGCACGTTGTCGGTGACCGTCAGGTCGTCCAGCAGATTGAAGAACTGGAAGACCATGCCGACCTTCGTGCGCCGGTACCGCGCCGACCCGGCCTCGCTCAGCTCGTCCACCCGCAGCCCGTCCACCGTGACGCTGCCCGTGCTCGGCCGGTCGAGTCCCGCGATCAGGTTGAGCAGCGTGGACTTGCCGCTGCCGGACGGCCCGAGAACGGCGAGCGCCTCTCCGGCGGCCACGCTCAGCGTCACGTCGGCGAGGGCCGGCGGCCCTTCCCCGTACGTCCTGCTCACAGCCCGCATGTCGATGACGGGCGCGGTCGCTGCCACGGTGCCTCCAGGGTCGGCGTTCGACGGTTCGGGTCCGAAGCTAGGGGCGGGCCCCGGTCCGGGGCGTCGCCTGAGACGGTGAGACCGGATGCCGCCCCGGGATGACCCGCCGGGCATGTCATCCCTGCGATGTACGCGGCGGATGTAGCCCGCCGTGCCGCCGTCCGCAGCGGGACGGATGTGGGAGCGCACGCGGGTTGCCACACTGTGAGCATGGGCGGGGCGGGCGGTGCTGTGCGGGCGGAGATCGTGGAGCGGTGGCGAACGGGGGCCGCGGCCCTGCTGCGCAGGAGCCCGCTGCCCCGCCCGTCCCGGTGGATGTGGACGGCCGACGCGATCCTCGCCTTCGTCCTCGCCGCCTGCACGGTGGGCGCCACCTACCGGCAGGGCGCCGGCGACGCGCCGGTTCCGCCGATGCTCGTGCCGGTTCCGCCACGGGTGCCCGCGCCCGGCGTCCCGCCGGTCGGCCCGTTCCCGGACGTGGGGGTGGGCGTGGCGCAGTTCGCCGGCGCCGTCGAGCCCTGGCAGCTGGCGCTGGCCGCCCTGACCGCGCTGCCCCTGGTGGTGCGCCGCCGGTTCCCGCTGTCCGCGTTCTGGGCGGTGGTCGTCGCGAGCCTGCTGTTCAACCAGCATCTGCGCGGCGGCGACCCGACCCTGTACACGTTCCTGTCCTGTGTGGTCGCCGCCTACAGCGCGGCCGTGTACAGCCCGTACCGGGCGCGTGCGCTCGCCGGCCTGGTGGCCGCCGCCCTGCTCGCCGTACTGCGCGACGAGACCTTCCCGTCGTTCGCTCCCGGTCTCGTGCCGTTCCTCGCGCTGCTCGGGGTGGGGCTGGGAGCCAACGCGGTCCACATCTGGAAGGTGCGGCTGACCGCTCTGGAGGAGGAGCACGAGGCCGCCATGCGGCTGGCCGTCGACCGCGAGCGTTCCCGGATCGCGCGCGAACTGCACGACGTCGTCACCCACAATGTGAGCGTGATGGTGATCCAGGCGGGCGCGGCCCGCAAGGTGATGGACACCGCGCCCGACCGGGCCCGCCGGGCGCTGCTGGCCGTCGAGGCGGGCGGGCGTACGGCGATGGCCGAACTGCGGCACGTCATGGGCCTGCTCACCATGGCCGGTGACGGGAACGGCGGGGACGGGGACGCGGAGGGGGCCGGGGGTGCCTCCGACCCGGCCGCCGGGGCCGATCTGGCGCCGCAGCCGGGCCTCGCCCAGGTGCCCGCCCTCACCGACCGGGTGCGCGATACCGGCGTGCCCGTCGAGCTGACCGTCACCGGCACCCCGGCCCCGCTCGCCCCGGGCGCCGACCTGGCCGCGTACCGCGTGGTGCAGGAGGCGCTGACCAACACGGTCAGGCATGCCGTCGGCGGCCGGGTGCGGGTCGCCATCGAGCACGTCCCCGGCGCGGTGCACATCGAGGTGTCCGACACCGGCGGCACGTCCGCGGCGCCGGACGGTACCGGTGGCGGCCGCGGACTGATCGGCCTGCGTGAACGCCTCGCCGTCTACGGCGCCACCCTCCGCGCGGGCGAACGTCCCACCGGCGGTTTCGAGGTCCGCGCCGTCATCCCCGTGGAGGAGCTCGCGTGACCGGGCAGCCGCCGCGCGTGGTGATCGCCGACGATCAGGCGCTGGTCCGCACCGGCTTCGGCATGATCCTGGCGGCGGACGGCATCGACGTCGTCGCCGAGGCCTGCGACGGGGACCAGGCCGTCGACGCGGTCCGCCGCACCCGGCCCGACCTGGTCCTCATGGACATCCGGATGCCCGGGACCGACGGCCTGGAAGCCACCCGGCAGATCCTCTCCGGCGCCGGACCGCCCGAGCCGCCCCGCGTCATCATGCTGACCACCTTCGACCTCGACCGTTACGTGTACGCGGCCCTCACCGCCGGGGCGAGCGGCTTCCTCCTCAAGGACGTCACCCCCGAGCACCTGGTCGCCGCCGTCCGTCTCGCCCGCACCGGTGACGCGCTGCTCGCGCCGGCCATCACCCGGCGCCTGGTCGAACGCTTCGTCGCCCGTGAGACAGCGGCTTCCGCCGCCCTGCACCGCGACCTGACGGTGCTCACCCCTCGCGAACTCGAGGTCCTCCGCTCGCTCGGCACCGGCCTGAGCAACGCCGAACTCGCCGCGCGCTTCCGGTTGAGCGAGGCCACCGTGAAGACCCACGTGGCCCGGATCCTCGCCAAGCTCCGCCTGCGGGACCGCGCCCAGGCCGTCGTCGTGGCCTACGAGACCGGCCTGATCACTCCGGCAGCGGGCACCCCGACGGGGGACCACTAGGCCACCTCCAGGCCCTCCCCCCCCCCCACCAAGTGGAGTGATCTGCCTCACGTGCTGTCACAGGGATCGACGACGCGGTGTCTTGAGGCCGAACCACCGAATATGGAGGAGACGTCATGGCTGAGAACACCGAAGTCGTAGTGATCGGCGGCGGATACGCCGGCGTCATGGCGGCCAACCGTCTGACGCAGCGCGACGACGTGACCGTGACGCTGATCAACCCCCGCCGCACCTTCGTCGAGCGGATCCGCCTGCACCAACTGGTGGGCGGGTCCGACGACGCGGTCGTCGACTACGCGAAGATCCTGGCCGACCGCGTCCGGCTGACGGTCGACACCGTGACCCGGATCGACGCGGCCGGACGCCGGCTGACGCTGGCGTCGGGCGGCACGGTCGACTACGACTACCTGATCTACGCGGTGGGCAGCGGCAGCGCCGACCCGCGGGTGCCCGGCGCGGCGGAGCACGCCTACCCGCTCGCCGACCTGGAGGAGGCCGAGCGGCTGCGGCCGGTCGTCGCCGCCGCGCCCGCGTCGGCCGCGGTGTCGGTCGTCGGCGCCGGCCCGGCCGGCATCGAGACCGCCGCCGAACTCGCCGAAGCGGGCCGCACCGTCACCCTGGTCTGCGGCGGTGTGCTCGGCCCGTATCTGCACCCGCGGGGCCGACGCGCGGTCGCCAGGAGGCTGGCCGAGCTCGGGGTGACCGTGCTCGACGGCCCCGACACCCAGGTGACGGAGGTGACCCGCGAGGCCGTGCGGCTCGCCGACGGCCGCGAACTGCCGAGTGAGGTGACCATCTGGACCGCCGGGTTCGGCGTGCCGGACCTGGCCGCGCAGAGCGGACTGAGCACCGACGCCCTGGGCCGCCTGCGCACGGACGAGACCCTGACCAGCGTGGACGACCCGCGCATCGTCGCGGCCGGGGACTCCGCGGCACCGTCGGATCTGCCGTTCCGGCTGGGCTGCCAGTCCGCGGTCCAGCTCGGCCCGCAGGCCACCGAGACGGTGCTCAGCCGGATCGCCGGGGCGAACCCCACGCCCATCGACGTGGGGTTCGCCGGCCAGTGCCTGAGCCTCGGGCGGCGCTCCGGCGTCTTCCAGTTCGCCCGCAGGAACGACGTCGCGATCAGCCTCTACCTCGGCGGCCGTCTGGGCGGGAAGGTCAAGGAGTTCGTGTGCAGGAGCACCGTCTGGCAACTGGCGTACGAGGCGCGCAAGCCCGGTCTGCGCACCTGGTGGGTCAAGGACAGCAAGCGCGGGCAACTGCTCCGGGCGAAGCACGGGGAGGTACCCGACACCGCCGACCGGGCGGCCTAGCGAGGACGGCGCGCTCGCGCGCGGGACAATGGACCTTGGTGTGGACGCACGACCGAAGGCCGTCGGCAGCCAGGGCGGACCACGGGGAAGAGAAGAGGGTTGAGCCATGGGCGACGACGCCGCTGATCCGGCGACCGACACGTTCGTCGCCCACCGCAACCTCCTCTTCACGGTCGCGTACGAGATGCTCGGATCGGCGGCGGACGCCGAGGACGTCCTCCAGGAGACCTGGCTGCGCTGGGTCGACGTCGACCTGGCACAGGTACGCGACCGGCGCGCCTACCTGGTCCGGATCACGACCCGCCAGGCGCTCAACCGGCTGCGCACCATGACGCGCCGCAAGGAGGCGTACATCGGCCCCTGGCTGCCCGAACCGCTGCTCACCGCCTCGGACGTGGCCCAGGACGCCGAGCTCGCCGAGAGCGTGTCGATGGCGCTGATGCTCGTCCTCGAGACCCTGTCGCCGACGGAGCGCGCCGTCTTCGTGCTGCGCGAGGCCTTCGACGTCAGCTACGACGAGATCGCGACCGCGGTCGACAAGAGCCCCGCGGCCGTCCGCCAGATCGCGCACCGCGCCCGCAAGCACGTCGACGCCCGCCGTCCTCGCGAGGTGGTCTCCCCGCGCGAGACCCGGGCGGTGCTGGAGTCGTTCCGGCGCGCGCTCGCCACCGGGGACCTCCAGGGTCTCCTCGACGTGCTCGCGCCCGAGGTCGTCATGCTGAACGACGGCGGCGGCGTCAAACAGGCCGCGCGACGGCCCGTCGTCGGCGCCGACAGGGTGGCCCGCTTCATCATCAGCACCGCGAGCAGGCACGAGGCCGTCCTCACCGGCCACCTCACCCTCGTCAACGGCAGCCCGGCACTCCTCGTACGGCTCGACGGCGAGAACGACGGCGTCATGGCGGTCCGCGTCGAGGACGCCGGCATCACCGGCATCTACTACGTCCGCAACCCCGAAAAGCTGACCCGGGTCGAATTCGAGACCCCCCTCACGCTGCGCTGAAACTGACCGACGCCTCAGCACATGGGGCACATGGCGGTACCTCACCGTCCGGCGGTGACATACCGGGACTCCGGCCCTGAGACGGCGTCAGCGCCGGCTCCGGGCCGTTTTCATGGCGTATTCACAGCAAGGCCCGCCGTGCTCCCCGGTATTGCCCGGCTCGGTCAGGCCAAGGCGTTGACCAGGAGAAATGCGGAAGCCCTACGGGATTCCCAGGCGTCGCGACAAGGTCGCCCGCCGGGGACAGAAAGCGATCTCCACCACTTTCCGGAACCGTTTCTGTTCGTAGCGTTGACACCCCGCACACCCCCTCTTATTGTCACGCCACCATTCCGACCACGTGACGATATTTCGAACGGCTGAAAGGCAAGTGCCCTGCGCGCCACCGAAATCAGTACATACGTGGCAGGCGCGCCCCGGCGCGGCCCGGCGTATGTACAGGTGCGCCCCGGTGACGCGAGTGCGAGGGTCGGCGAGACCTGCTTACCGGGCCGTACCGTCGCACTGATCGACGATCCAGCGGACACCGAGGCGCTCGAGCGCCGGCCCGAGCGACGCGCCGGGCGATCCGATCGTCAGTCAGTTCAGCGTGACCCTCCGCCTGTTCACCGTCCATGAACAGGCGCGCCAGGCCCCTGACGGCCTCGCGGCCGCATGCGGATCCCAGAGATCGCCGAGCGGATCCGCGCCGCGGGGCGTACCGCTCCACCGGAAGTCCGGTCGGTACAGGGCGCCCGAAACCCACCCGCACGGCGCCTCCCTGAGGGGTCGGGACCCGACCCCGCACCGAGACCGCGCGGAAGCGGACACGGCGCGTCCCACCCCGGATCGCCCGCTCCCCGCTCGCCGGCTGCCCGGCCCGCTCCACCGGTTCCCCACAGCCGTCTGCCACCCCCCATCCTCTCAACGACGAGAAGAACGAGGAACGATCACCATGCACAACCGAAGAGCCGCCCTCGCCGCCACCGCCGGAGCCGTCTCTCTCGCCCTCACGCTGTCCGCCTGCGGCAGCGACATCGGGGGCAGCTCCGAGGGCGACTCCGAGGGCGGCACCATCGGCATCGCCATGCCCACCCAGGCCTCCGAGCGCTGGCTCACCGACGGCAAGAGCGTCGTCGACGACCTGAAGGCCGACGGCTACCAGGCCAAGCTGGTGTACGGCCAGGACAACCCGAAAACGCAGGTCGCACAGATCGAGGACCTGATCAAGCAGGGCGTCGACGCGCTGATCATCGCTGCCATCGACAACAAGTCGCTGAACGGCGTGCTCCAGAAGGCCGCCGACGCGGACATCCCGGTGATCTCCTACGACCGGCTCATCCTCGGCACCGAGAACGTCGACTACTACGTCTCGTTCGACAACGAGCAGGTCGGCCGGTTCCAGGCCCGCTACATCATCGACAAGCTCGGCCTGGAGGACGGTGCGGGCCCGTTCAACATCGAACTGTTCGCCGGCTCCCCAGACGACAACAACACCAAGTTCTTCTTCGACGGCGCGATGCACCTCCTCCAGCCGTACCTGGACACCAAGCAGTTGGTGGTCCGGTCCGGCCAGACCGCGCTCAAGGACGTCACCACCCTGCGCTGGGACGGGCCCACCGCGAAGAAGCGCCTGGACGGCATCCTCGCCGAGTCGTACGGGAGCAGGAAGGTCGACGCGGTCCTGTCGCCGTACGACGGCATCTCCATCGGCGTCCTGAACGCGCTGAAGGCGGACGGCTACGGCTCCGGCAGCAAACCCCTGCCGATCGTCACCGGGCAGGACGCCGAACTTGCCTCGGTGAAGTCGATCATCGCGGGTGAGCAGTCGCAGACCGTCTACAAGGACCTCCGTCAACTCGCCGGTGTCGCAGCCGAGATGGCCGACGACATACTCAACGACAAGACGCCGAAGGTGAACAACAGAAGGGCCTACGACAACGGGGTCAAGGCCGTGCCCGCCTACCTGTTGCAGCCGACGACCGTCGACAAGACCAACTACGAGTACGTCCTGGTCGCGGGCGGCTACTACACCGACGCCGAACTCAAGTAGCCGCGGCCCGGACCCGCAGGTGCCGGGCCATGACCGACGATGACCACGCCGACCGCAGGTTCGCCGCGGTCATCGTCGGTCATCGCGGTCATCGCGGTCAGCATCGGTCATCGCGCTGCGTCCGCCCGGGGCTAGATCCACGTGTCCAGCCACATCCGCGACCGCCAGTCGCCGACCGGGATCGCCTGGCCCGTGTACACGGGCCAGAAATAGATGAAGTTCCAGGCGACGAGCAGCACGAGCCCGCCCGCGGCGACCGCGCCCAGTGTCCGGCGTCTGTCGTCGGCCCCCGGCGGACCCAGGAGCGCGCCCAGCATCATCGCCACGGCCAGACACAGGTACGGCACGAAGGCGACCGCGTAGAACGAGAAGATCGTGCGGTCCTGGTACAGGAACCAGGGCAGATAGCCGGCCGCCACCGCGCACAGGACGGCGCCCGCGCGCCAGTCGCGGCGCAGCGCCCACCGGTAGAGCAGATACCCGAGTGCGCAGCACGCCGACCACCACAGCAGCGGCGTGCCGAGCGCGAGGACCGCCTGCGAGCAGTCGGTCGTGGCGTGGCACCCGTCCCGCCCGGCCTTCGGTGACCGGTAGTCGAACAGCACCGGGCGGCCGAGGACCAGCCAGCTCCAGGGGTTCGACTCGTACCGGTGCCAGGTGTGGAGCCCCACATTGAACCGGTAGACGCCGTACTCGTAGTGCCACAGGCTGCGCAGCGGAGCCGGTATCCACGACCAGGTGCCGCCGCGGCCGTCCGCCCAGTGCCTCCCGTACCCGTCGTCGGACCGGAACCAGCCGGTCCACGTCACCAGGTAGGTCACGACGGCGACCGGCACGACGGACAGCACCGACCAGCCGAGATCCTTGCGCAGCACCGCCCGGTACGGGCGCCCCGCCCCGGCCACGCGGCGGGAGCCGACGTCCCACAGCAGGGTGAGGACCACGAAGAAGGCGAGGAAGTACAGGCCGTTCCACTTGGTCGAGGCCGCCAGCCCCAGGAAGACACCGGCCGCGAGCCGCCACGGACGCGGTCCCGTCCCGGCACGGTCGCCGGTGACCCGGTCCGGGCGCGCGTGGCCGTCCCCGTCCACCGGGAGGGCCGCCGCGAGCCGGGCCCGCGCGTGGTCCCGGTCGAGCAGCAGACAGCCGAACGCCGCCAGCACGAAGAACATGACGACGAGGTCCAGCAGCGCGGACCGGCTCATCACCACATGCAGACCGTCCAGTGCCAGCAGCGTGCCGGCCAGACAGCCCAGCGCCGTCGACCGGAACAGCCGGCGTCCGATGCGGCACAGCATCAGCACCGACAGCGTGCCCAGGACCGCGGTCATGAAGCGCCAGCCGAACGGGGTGAGGCCGAACATCCACTCACCGAGGGCGATCACCCACTTGCCCGTCGGCGGGTGGGCGACGAACGCCCCGGTGTCGGAGAGCGGGATCACCGATGGGTCCGCGAGGATCTGCGGATCGGTGATCTTACGGTCCGGCCAGGTGCCCTCGTAGCCGAGCCGCAGCAGCGCCCAGGCGTCCTTGGCGTAGTAGGTCTCGTCGAAGACGAGTCCCCGCGGCTGCCCGAGACGCCGGAACCGGATCGCTCCGGCCAGCACGGCGACGAGGACCGGCCCCAGCCAGTCCATCACCCTCGCGGCGCGGTACGCCCCGGCCGGACCCAGGCGTATGAGCTCCCACCAGCGGGTCGACGGCCCCGGAAAGGGCGGAACCAGCCGCTCCCGGACATCGGCCCGGGGGCGCCCGCCGTATCCGAACAGGCGCAGCCGGCCCTGCCAGTCGTCGGGTGCCTTGGCCGGACGGCCGTCGGCCGGGACGGGGGAGCGCCGCACACTGCTACTCGTCACCGCACGACCCTAAACGCCGACCTGCGCGGCACCGCCCGAGGTGTCGTCATGGGTCGATACCAGCGGCGGCCGGACGGGCGTTACGCGTCTCCGCCCTGCGACACCCGCTCCGGCTGCTACGCGCCAGGAGGCCGGTACTGAACTTGCCCGGCTGCGCGCAGGGCCTTCATCGTTTCGTCGACGGTCAGGAGAACGGTCGTCTCGAACGAGCTGAGCGCCCCGCCTCCGCCGATCGCCAGCGCAACCGCGGCCATGGACACGTTGTCCGGGGCCTCCCACAGGTTGTAGCCGTCGTGCGTGCCGAAGGCGTACCAGAAACCGTGGAGCTTCCCGCCGACGGACTCGATGTACGACCGAGCGGCCTGTGCGCGGTCCTCCGGTCGGTCGATCAGCCGCGCCCAGGTCTCCGGCGTGTAGCTGAACCTCGATAGATAGAGCGGCATCGTGTCTCCCTTTCGTTCCGTCAAGGGATGCCCCGCGAGGCGGTAAGGACGCAGGCGGCGGCCCAGGTATCCCCCGAACGGCCGGGACCGATGACCGGCAGGGCGGCGGTCGGCGGATGAGGGACCGGGTGTCGGCCAGGAAGGCGGCGGGTGTCACGTCGGAACTCCGCTTTCACGCTCCGCCACACCGGCAACACCCTGGCCTCGACCGCCGGCGCGCTGAGCTGTCCGCACATGACCAGCGACCGCGACCGGGCCATCGCTGATCAGCCCGGAGAAAGGGGACCGGATCGCGCCGAATGCGTCGAGCCGTCGTTGACACCTGACCGGCTAGGCCGCGGTTTCTGTGATGAGGACGGCGGCGGTGATCGGGCCCGGGGTGCCAGTGGTGGCTGCGTCGGCCACGGCGGCCCGGACGGCGCGCGCGACTTCCAGTGGATGGTGTCCTGGGGCGACCGCGAGGTGGACCTCGATGTGTCGGCCGGGTGGATAGTCATGGTCCTCCACCCTGACCGGGCGGCTTCCCAGCACGGAGGTGAGGCGGGCGACGCCCGGAACAGCCGTCGCGACGTCCGCCGGCTCGCCGACCGGCCCCCGCATGGATCCTGTTCCGGTCACCGGGGGCGAGCTTCGCGCGGCTGGGGCTTCCGGCGCGGGCTTCATGGCCCTCGTCGAGGTTCGCGACCTGACGACTGTCTGCGAGCCCTCCTGGAGATCCGTGACGCGCAGGTCGGCTGTCACGGTGGCCAGGCCGAGCCGTTCCGCGGCCGCGTCGAGCAGCGCGCTCCTCAACTGCGCGGCGGTCTCGGGCAGCGACTGCCCGAGGGACGCTGTGAAGGCGGCTTCGATCCTGAGCGGGCCGGGCGGCAGGGCGCTGGCCGGTGGGCGGACGGCCGGCTCGGACACGGGCGCGAGCGGTGCCGACCCGATGCGCAGAGACTCCAGCCGAACACCGGGAATCTCAGCGGCCGCGCGCCCGAGGGCCCGGACGGCCGCTTGCTCGGTGATCCACGTCCCGTCGTCGGGGCCGCCGAGCGGGAGCAGCCGGCCCAGGTCGAACTGGTGCCGTACCTGCGTCCACGCCTCGGTCTTCACGTGCCGCTCACTCTCTTACGTCCATGACCGCGGTTCCCTTCCTCCCGCACTGTGCCCGGAGTGTCCCGGGAGGCTCCAGGCAGGGGCGCTCGGGCCACGTGGACCACACCACCTCGGGGAACACACTCGGTCAAAAAGTACTAAAACGACTATAATATCAACGGTGAGTGCCGTGTGAGCGCCACAAGGGAGGAATGTCCCGATGACTGAGAACACCGGCGTAAAGCTTGGCGGTGCGACCGGTTCTCGCGGCCGGACGACCATTGCCGATGTGGTGGTGGAGAAGATCGCCGGAATAGCGGCACGGGACGTGCTCGGCGTCTATGCCCTGGGCAGCGGATTCGCCCGCTCGATGGGATCCATGCGGGAGCGGATGCCCGGCGCCGGCAGTGGCAAATCCGCCAGGCGCGGGGTCGGTGTCGAGGTCGGAGAGCGACAGGCGGCCATCGATCTGGAGATCGTCGTCGACTACGGCGTCTCGATCACGGACGTGGCCCATGCGGTGCGGGAGAACGTGATCTCCGCGGTGGAGCGGATGGCGGGTCTGGAAGTCGTGGAAGTCAACATCATGGTCAGCGACGTGAAGCTGCCGGACGAGGAGGAGGACGAAGGGGAGGAGCGGCAGCGGATCCGGTAGCCGGGGCACGCGCGGAGCAGCCCGCTTGAGTGAAGGAGCGCGTGATGAGCAGGGCCGTAGTGGGGTTGATAAGCGGAATGGCGCTGGGTTTCGCGGCGTATTTCGGTGACTTCTGGGCTTTCCTGCTGGTGCTGGGGCTGGGCGTCGTCGGTCTTGTGGTCGGGCGGTTCACGGAAGGTGATCTCGAACCGGGCGACTTCGTCCGCCGCCGGGACCGCCAGGAGCGGATCCGCGATGACCGGCGACGGACTCGGGGGGACTGGCGGCAGTGACCGGTGAAGCAGATCGGCCTCCGGGCGTTCCCCGCGAGGAGCGCGGTGCGATCAACGTCGCAGACCGGGTCGTCGCGAAAATCGCTTCCCATGTGGCGCGCGAGGCGCTGAGCCGGTTCACCGAGTCGGTCGGCCGCGTACCGCCGGGCCGCAGGACGCCACGTGTGAGCACATCCGTGCGGCGGGCACCGGAGCGCACTACCGCAGGACGAGACGCCGAGTCCGCCGCGAGACGGCAGGCGGCGCTCGGCAAGGCCCGGCTGCGCATCGTCGTCGAACTCGGCTATCCGTCCGACATCGGGGCGCAGTGCGCCGCAGTGCGCCGGGAGGTCACCGAACGGCTCAGGACATGGGCCGGCATGGACGTGTCCGACCTCGTGGTGTCGGTCGAGAGGCTGCACTCGGTGCATGCGCGGCACACGGACCAGGAGAGAGTGAGATGAGCGCGAACAGCTGGCGGCAGCCGACCGGTGACAGCGACAGCGACCTTCCCTCCGATTCCGGACAGGCGGCTCCGTCCGCCGACGGCACCCCGGGCGAGGGCGCGACGGCGGCGATCGACGAATCAGGCCGGTCGGCGCGCCGCTTCTGGTCGGCGCGGCGGATTCCCGCGGCCTTGGTGGCCCTGCTGTCCGCCGCGGCCGTTGGATTGCTCCTGTACGACGTGGTCTCGGTGCGGGCAGGCCGGTCCGCGATGCGCTGGCGGCGGCGGCTCGCCGAGGAACTGGCCACCCGGCCACTGGACGACATCTGGGTGATCGTCGGGGCCGCGGTGGCGATGGCCCTCGGCCTGTGGCTTTTCCTGCTGGCGGTGACGCCGGGTCTGCGCAGGCTGCTGCCCATGCGGCAGCCCACCGGAATCCCCGGGGCAGGGGAGGTCCGAGCCGGGCTCGACCGCCGCGCGGCCGCCCTGGTTCTGCGCGACCGGGCCATGCAGGTGTCCGGTGTCCGGTCGGCACGGGTCGATGTCGGCCGCCGGAAGGTCAAGGCCCAGGCACGGGCACATTTCCGCGACCTCCAGGAGGTTCGCGCGGACCTGGACGCCACGCTGGAGGACGCCGTGACGTCCTTGCGTCTCGCCCGGCAACCCACGCTGACCGTGCGCGTCCGGCGCCCGAAGGGCTGAGGTGATCCTGATGCTCAAGACGGTGAACCGGGTGCTGTTGGGGCTTCTCGGCCTTGGACTGTTCGCCCTGGGCGGCGGCGTACTGCTGGGCGGGCTGGATCTCCAGCGCCGCTGGGGTTTCGGCATGCCGGGCTGGTGGCCCTTCCTCGGGCCGGACGATGTGCTGCTGGGCGCCGAGGGACGAACCCGGTGGCGGGAAGAGGGCTGGTGGTGGCCGACCGTCATCGCGGCGCTCGCCGTGCTGCTGGCTCTGCTGCTGTGGTGGCTCCTTGCGCAACGCAGACACCACCTGGACCGGGTTCTCGTCGACAGCGAAGACGGCGCGGCGGTCCGGCTCGACGGCCGCACGCTGGAGGACGCGATCGAGGAAGAGGCGCAAGCCCTGGGCGGGGTTTCGCGGGCTCAAGTCCGGCTGACGGGCCGACGTACTGCTCCCACCGCACGCGTGCGGCTGATGTTGGAGCCATACGCGGATCCGGCGCGGACTCTGGGACGACTGAGCCGGGAAACACTCGCGCACGCACGAGACTCTGTCGGCCTGGACCGCCTCCCGTCCAAGGTCCGATTCCGGGAAGCCCACCACCGCGCCCGACGGACCGCCTGAGATCCCCTGGACCGAACCCCACGGGGGTACCGGCCGCGAGACGCCCCGGAATCCGGTAGCGGCCTTGTGCGCCGGGGCCGACACGTACCGCTCCTCGGCCGACGCGACATCGAGCACAGGCGCCGCGTGTCCCGCCGTAGCCGAGAGACCATGCAGATACCGCACGATTCCTTCCCAGGAGGCATGCCGTCATGGTCCTCTTCCTGACCCTGCTCATCGCCGGAATCGCTCTGGTCGCCATTGGCGTGGCCGTCGACGGCACGCTCTATCTGGCTTCCGCCGGCGTACTGCTTCTCATTGCCGATCTGCTCTGCCTGGCGGCCCGCTCCATCTGGCGCTCCACCCGGCGCCCGGCCCGCTGAACAGAGCGGCCCCACGAGCGATCCACGTCATGACCACGGAACCGCACCGCCGTCTGGTCGAGGACGGCGCAGAGCGGTAGTGGCCCCGCCCCGGCGCGTGGGTCAGGCCCCCAGACCGGCGAGGGGTTCGGAGTCGTCGACGAAGGCGCGGGCCACATCGGCCAGGCGCCGGTTGTGGGCGCGGGCGTAGCCGCGCAGCGCGCTGAACGCCTGCTCCATGTCGATGCCCTGGCGTTCGGCGAGTTTCCCCTTGGCCTGTTCGATCAGCACCCGGCTGTTCAGCGCCGTGTGCAGCTGCTCGTTGAGCACGGTGCTGCGCTGGGCGGTGCGCTGTTGCAGCAGGCTGATGGTGGCGACGTCGGCCAGCGCCTGGGCGATGAGGGTGGCGGTCGGTTCGAAGGGGCCGGGCGCGGCGCGGAAGAGGTTCAGGGCGCCCACGGTCTCGTCCCGCAGGCGCATGGGCAGGGCCTGGACGGCCCCGAACCCGCAGCGGTGGGCCGCCGTGACGAAGCGAGGCCAGCGTTCGACCTCCCGGGTCAGGTCGTGGATGATCACCGGTACGCCGGTGTGGAAGCACTGGAGACAGGGGCCTTCGTCGTTCTGGAGCTGGAAGAGCTCCAGCAGCCGCACCTGTTCGTCGGAGGCGGCCATGACGCGGAGTTTGCCGTCCCGGTCGGCGAGCAGCACCCCGGCGGCGCTCGCGTCGAGCATGCTGACGCAGCGGTCGGTCAGCAGGCGCAGGAAGTCGATGAGGTCGAAGTCGGCGACCAGATTGTCGGCCAGCTCGACGAAGGTTTTGGCCAGAAGCTGTTGATCCATCGTGGGCACCCTCGATTGAGACCAGTCCCTGCCCGAAGGGGCGGGAAGTACGGCACGTTCCTCGGCCGGCACCGATACGTCAGGTTGCCTCCTCGGTCTGATCCGGCTCCGCGTCCGGTGGGAAACGAAGTCGGCGGGCCACCACGTCCGCGGCCACGTCGGCGAGCCGGCGTTCCCGCGCGTAGGCGTGGGCGCGGAGCCGGACGAAGGCCTCGTCGATGCCGACTCCGAGCTGGACCGTGAGCATCCCGGTGGCCTGGTCGATCTCCGCCCGGTATGCGCCCAGGTCCTCGAAGCCGCGGTCCGGCACCGTTTTGTCGGTCGGTGCGCCCGCGCCCGTCTCGTCGATCCTCGCATCGAGCAGGAGGAGAGTCGCGAGATCGGCGAACGCCATCGCGTCGGCCAGTTCCTCGATGTCGAGCACGGTCGGAATGTCGGCGTACAGATCCAGAACTCCCGGGCTGATCGCGCCCATCTGGAGGGGGAGCGAGAAAATCGCGCGGGCTCCGGCTTCCAGGGCCGCATCGGCGAACACGGCCCAGTGGTCCTTCGGTTCGACGGTGAGCAGATCGGGTGTCAGGACGGCCGAGCCGCGTGCGAAGGCCTCCACGCAAGGCCCCTCACCCAGGGTGAGCTGGAGCTCTTCCAGTTGCCGGCTGATGTCGTCGGTGCTGCACAGCGGGTGGCTCGGCGCGGTCCGGGACATCGCCGACAGTCCGGCCCCTCCGACCGGGAGCGCGGCCACGGCCGCGGTGCACACGTCCACCACCCCGACCCGGGCACCACGTCGGGCGGCCTGCTCGGCCACGAGCAACCGGATGCGGGCCGACCGGCTGTCATGGCCCACCAGGGCCACCGCCTTCGGACATCGTGACGAGGCGGCCCCTCGGCCTCGCCGTGGTTCCTTCTCCGAGCGCAGTGGAGGCCGAACGATCGGCCCGGTCCACCGAGGTGGCGTCGAGCGATGCCTGACGGTCGGTCAACAGCCGTTCCAGCACAGGAGGGGCGAGGAGGCGGTCCTGCGGGTGCGGCCGGATCCGGATGTCGGCGAGCGCGAAGGCCCCACCGGACACGGTGAGTTGTCTGATGCTGCCTGGCGATGATCCGGCGAAGCCGAGCCGACTGGACCCGTCGCCGCGTACCGGAGACCGACGTAATCGCACCGGAACCGTGGCGGACGGCTCGCCGCCTTCGGGCTTCCCGGACCGCTGCTGCCGAGGGCCGACCGTCATCGCACATCGCCCGAGAGAACAGACGCCGACGGGACCGACCCGTGCGGCGCGGCCGGGGCGGGCGCGGCCGGAGCGTCCCCGGGAGGAGAGGGCAGCGGGCCGGACGGAGGGCCGAGGAGGAGGAAGCCGCAGCCGGTGAGATCGAGCAGCCGGGCCAGCACCGGCGGCGGGTGGTGCAGCCGTACGGCTCCGCCGGCCACGGTGGTCTGTTGCGCGGCGCGGAGGAAGACGTTGAGGCCACTGCAATCGCAGAAGCGGACGGAGGTGAGGTCGACGTCGATGGTGTGGATACCGTCGCGCAGGCACCGTTCCAGGGAAGCGCACAGCAACGGCGCGGAGTCGAGATCGATCTCACCGGAGAGGGTGATCAGCGCCCGATTCCTTCGGTCATGGCGGTACACGGTGAGCTGGGGAAGGAGCATGACGCCTCGGTTCGGAAGACCATCCGGCAGCGGGCGCGGTGACGTCGGAGTCCCGGGTTCCCGGGCGCGCTGCCGACAGGGGCGTACGTTCGGCGGAGGCAGAGCGACGGCCGGTCCGACGGCCTGCACAGCAGGACGTTGGATCCACCCGGTTCCCTCCAGGGACGCGGCGGGTGACAGACGAAGAGTCCGTACCCCGCAGCCATCTGCGTTGAGCAACAGCATGCCGCCGGGGTCTGGGACGTCTGCGCAGCAGCATAGTCCTCGTGCCGGGTGACGGACGGTCCGAAGTCGCCCGATCCCAGGATGCGGACGCTGCGATCTGTCGGTGTCCGCGCGCGAAGTCGCCGCCGGAACGGTCCGGTCACCCGTGACGAGTCGTACGGCTGCCGCTGCCGCTGCTGCGGCTGCGTCGGCGGCGTGGTGGGAAGCGGCCACGACCCCCGTCACGGTGGTCCCGTCGTGCGCCGACGGACGGCGGCTCGGGTTGCTCGGGTTCCACCGCGGGCTGCGGCGTGCCCCGTCCGCGGAGACCGGGCAGGGCGACACCGTGCCGGTGCATGGCGATTCTGTCGGCGTGCTGGATGCCGAGCCGGTGGATCACGTATCCCGTCGCCGCGACGAGGACCAGGACGTGGACGGTTGTCAGGAAGAGGTTCATGACGGCGTCCTCACCTACCGACGATCAGGCGACCGGTCTGCCCGGTCCTGCCGACGCTCACGGAGGCGCCGTGTCGGGCCTCGTCCGCGGCCATGAGCGCGCTCGCGGTCAGCGGCGGGCCCGAGTGGTCGGAGGCGGCCGCCATGAGCCGGGCCGCCGACTCGGCCCCCGTCTCGGGCGGAACGACCAGCAGATCCCAGCGGCTGGTGCCGTACGAGAGCAGCAGCAGCTTGTACGGGTCGATCTCCGTGGTGAACCAGCCGACCTTGACGATGTGGCCGCCCGCGGGAACCTGACGCGGAACGACCGGCCAGTACGTCGAGTTGACGGCGATCCGGGTGATGCGGCCCCACAGTGGGTCCAACACCTCGGTCAGGGCGGGCAGTTCGCTCAGCAGATCCCGGGAGCGGGGCCACCAGGCGCCGTCCAGGAGTCCACGGGGCGGACCGTCGGTCTTCAGCGCGAGACGCGCGGCCGGGGCTGCGACGAGCTCGACGTGCGGCGGGACGGGGTGCAAGGACGCCGGCATGATGCGGACCCGTCTCCGGGCCGCCTCCGCGGCGGCCCGGGTTCAGCTCTCGCCGAGAACGACCCGGCGTGGAAGCCGGTGTGCGAAATACCCTCGGTATTGTCCACACTACTCCGCGTCCCGCACTCCGCCTGGGAGCGGCTACGGCGCTCCGGGCGGCCCTGGGCCGTGTCCGCCCTAGAGCTGGAGCAGCCGCCGGGTGATCTCCCGGTACTCCCTCAGCGCGTGCCGGAGTTCGTCGGACCGGGTCGCGGGGTCCTGCTCCTCCCAGCCGGCGCGCAGAACACGCCGCCGTTCCGCGAGGACGTTCACAAGCTGGGCGGTGGCTTCGTCGTAGGCGCTCTCCGCCTCTTCCAGCGCCTCGCGCGGGGTGTCGGTGAAGGAGTTGAGGGCGTGCCCGAGGCGCAGGGCGATCTTGTCCCGTTCGCTCGACGGGAGCAGCGGCTCCGGGCCGGGGGTACGGCGCTCGGCGGTGCTTCGGGTCTGTCCCGCGGGCTGCTGGGCGCGTGTCTGGTCGTACATCATCAGGTGCCGCTTCCGTTCCGCCCGAAGGCGCTCTTGGTCTTCTCGACGGCCTGCTTCAGACTTCCGGCGAACCCTGCCCTTCATCGTCTGAGCCGTGTGCCCGATGAGCCGTGCAACGGTCATGGCCGTCTCGCCGTGGTCCGGTAGGTGGGTCCCCGCGAGGTCTGGGCGAGGCGGTGAGGCGGAATGCATCACGCGTGTTCCGCAGTGGCAGGGCCCTGCGCCGTGCTGCCAGTCAACGTCCGGCGAGGACGCGTGTCAACGCGGCGTTCACACGATCCGGACCGCAGCCCTGACCCCGGCCACGCCATCCGCGCCGAGGCCGAACAGAACGCCTCCCTGTGCCGAACACGGCCATCGTTGCGGGATGCGCGCACGACTTCCGGGGAATCCGGTGCCATCACCCCTACGGGGACGAAACTCTCCACGGACGGGGCGGTGACCTGGTCGGCTTTGCCGGGATCGCGGGCTGCGCGCCCCGAGGAGCCGAGGACACCTCGCTGAAGGAGATGACCGAGACCCCGGCCTGCCGCGGGCCGGACGCCTCGATGGTGGCTCAAGTCTGCTGAAGCCCGCTGTCGCCGATGTCAGGTGCGGATGTCAGCCGTCCAGCAGATCCGGGTAGGGGCAGAGTTCCAACGGGGCGGTTGGACGGTCGGCCCACTTCCACCGGACGTGTTGGTTGGAGCAGCCCCAGGCCACACGGCAGGTTCGGCGGTCGTCCTCCTCGCGGTGACGAAGTGCCATCGAGCCGGCCTTCAACGGGCCACCGCACTCGGCACTCCTGCCGGGGCGCGACGAGACGTGCGCCGGAGAACGAGCTATGCACCGTCGTCGCCCTCACGCAGGGAATGGATCATGCTCTGGAGGATCCGGAGCGCGCCTGACTGCTCGGTCCCGGTCAGGCCGGCCAGCATTCTGACCTCGACGGACCGCACCGCCACGGTCGCCTTCTCGAGGCTCCGTCGGCCGCGAGGCGTGAGTCGCGTGGGAAGAACCTTCCCGACGGGTGCCTCCGCGGGCCTGGTCACGTAGCCCTCTCGTTCCAGGTTCTGGAGCAGCACGTTCATCGATTGCCGTGTCACGAATGCGCCCCGCGCGAGCTCGGAGTTCGACAAGCCCGGTCGTTGAGCCAGCAGCTCGAGGCAGGAGTAGTGCGTCACGCTCATCCCGAGCGGCCGCAGCACCGCCTCCATGGCTGTACGGAGCGCGCTCGACGCCTCTTTCAGCAGGTAGCCCAGTGACGTCTCCAGGTCGACGCCGACACCGTTTTGACTCATGTCAGCATTCTGACATAGATTGACCCGTGTCAGAAAACTGACACGAATGAAGGAGCATCATCGTGCCCGTCACCGGCCCCGACTTCATCTCGCTCCAAGCGCGCGACCTCGACGCTTCGCAGGCGTTCTACGAGCAGTACCTCGGCCTCGTCCGCTCGCAGGCCGGACCTCCGCACGCCGTCGTCTTCGAGACGAAGCCGATCGCGTTCGCACTCCGCGACGTCGTTCCCGGCACCGATCTCGCATCCGTTGCTCAGCCGGGCATCGGTGCCGCGATCTGGCTCCACGCCACAGACGTCCAGGCCATTCACGATGCTCTCGTCGCCGACGGTCACACCATCGTCTCCGCACCGATCGACGGCCCCTTCGGCCGGACATTCACCTTCGCCGACCCCGACGGCTACCAGGTCACCCTCCACGACCGCGCCTGATACGCCCGACGCCACCGGACGATCACCGGTCCCCGAAGGCCACGGTTGCGCCCGAGGCTCGAGAATCCGGGCGAGGTTTGTTTACCCGGGGTGATCACTTTTCGCCACCCGTGCGGTGCGCTCGATGACTCGGCCCCATGGTTTGAAGACAGAGAGCACTGTGGCAAAGCTCAGGAGCGCCAGGGCGGTGGCTCCGAGGAACGAGACGAACCAGATGTCCTGCAACGGTTGTTCGCCCGTGGCGAGTTCGGTGATGGGGCCCAGGAAGGCGAGCATCATCGCGCAGGCGACGACGTTGAGGACCAGCTTCACAGCGACCCACCAAAAGCGTACGAGTCCCCACTTGGTCGCCAACCCCAGCAGGACGCCGGCGATCAGGCAGATCGTCCCTGCTGTGAGGGCCGACAGCGGGAGGGGGACGACGAAGAAGTCCGCGAGTGCGCGGTACACGGCGGTGCGGTCGTCGCCCGCGCGTACCCAGCCGATCGCCACCAGGACGACGGAGAGGACATCGATGCCGATCCAGGCTCCCGCCGAGACGACATGCGTGACCAGGATGCTCTTGCGCAGCCGGGCCGGGACGGTCCAACGGGCCCGGGTGGGCCGTTGCGGTGAGGCGGTTCGGGCTGTGGAAAGCGTGGTCATGGCCGTCCTGGTCTGTGGATCGTCTCGGGTACGGGTCAGCAGTCGGAGCCTGTGACGGGGCTCGCCCTGCGTGGATGACATGCGGTGTGAGGCCGTCCGGTGAGGCCGTCCGGGCTGTTCCTCCGGTGCGCTACGGACCGTGACTTCGGTCTACGCGCGCCACAGCCAGCCGGCCCGGTCGTACATCGGCTCGAAGGGGGCGCGACGAGGTGGGCCTGACGGCCGGGCACACGCGCCTTTGTGCGCGCGCCCACGGCGCCCGGCCACAGCACCCGGCTCCTTCCGCTGCCCGTGATCGGGGGCGCGGCGGCGCTGCGCTGCGTGGCGCACCCGGTGCCGCTGGGCCGTTGCCCGCCCGGCGCTGTCGGGCGGACGCGGCCCGGGGCACGTCTCTCCCAGCGGGGCGGGGTCAGCGGGCGAGGGAGACGGCGAAGGGGGTGAAGCCGTGGCGGCGCAGGACGTGGGGGACGACGAGGATCATGGCTTCTGTCGCGCGGGCGGTGGTGATGTCGCCGAGGTCTTCGATCCAGTCGGTCTGCCAGCCCAGGTCGCCCAGGAGGGTGGTGACGGTCTTCTTGGCCTGCTCGTCGTTTCCGGAGAGGTAGGCGGTGGGCGGGACGGTCAGTTCCCCGGGGGCGGTCATGACCGTGAACAGCATGGTGTTGAGGGTCTTGACGACGTGGGTGTCGGGCAGGCCGGCCTGGAGCTGTTCGGCGAGGCTGCTGCCCGGGTGGCGCAGGTCCCCGGGCAGGCCGTCGTCGGCGTCGTGGGTGGCGTTGGAGACATCGATGAGGATCTTGCCGGCGAGTTCGGCCCGCAGCGCGGTGAGCCGGTCCAGGGTGGTGTCGCCGGGGGTGGCGTTGATGACGATGTCCGCGGTGCGGGCGGTGGTGGAGTGATCGGCGTAGCGGATCGTGGTGCCGTCCGCGGGCGGTGCGCCCCTCTCGTCGCCGTATCCGCGGCGGCCGAGGGTGACGTGGTGTCCCGCCGCGGTGAGGGTGCGGGCGAGGTTGGTGCCGACGCGGCCGGCGCCCAGGATGCCGATGCTGGTCATAGGGGGCTTCCTTGCGGTCTGGGGTGGGAGGGCCAGGGAGGTTCGGGCCGGGGGGTCAGATCGAGGCGAGGACGTCGAGCGCGGCGGTGTGGATGTGGGGGGCCGCGGCCAGGAAGTCGCGGCTGGCCGCGTTCCAGGGCTTGCCGTCCAGGTCGGTGACGGTGCCTCCGGCCTCGGTGACCAGCAGGGCGCCGGCGACGAGGCCGGAGCGGACGTCGGAGAACTGCCAGAAGGCGTCCATGCGTCCGGCGGCGACGTGGATGAGCTGAAGCGTGGCCGGGACGGACACGCGCACGACGAGACCGGCGGTGAGCATGGCGGTGACCGACGCGCCGATGCGGCGGAAGGTGTCGGTGCTCTCGCCGGGCCGGGCCTGGCCGGTGCCGATCAGCGTGGCACCCAGGTCGTTCTTCGCCGACACGGTCAGGGCACGGCCGTTGAGGTGGGCGCCGCCGCCGGCGGTGGCGGTGTAGGTGTCGCCGGTCAGCGGGAGGTGGACGACCGTGAGGACCGGATGGTTGTCGCGCACCAGGGTGGCGGTGACGCCCCAGTCCGGCATGCCGTGTACGTGGTTGATGTTGCCCTCGGCCGGGTCGACGACCCACCACTCGCCCGGCGGGAGCGCCCCGCCGGCCAGCTCGTCCTCCGCCCACTGCGACCCCGGCCTCGCCCGCAGCAGCGGCTCGCGCATCACGGCGAGGACGGCGTCGTCGTTCGCGTAGATCTCGCCGACGACCTCCTCCAGGCTCACGCCCCGGGCATGGGTCGTGTAGCGCTCCCGCAGGGTGGCTCCGGCGTCCTCCACCGCAGCGGTCACCGCGGACAGGAATGTGGCGTCGAGGTCGAAAGGCATGGCTGTGGTCATGGCGCACTCCCTGGATTCGGTAGAAGCGGGGGTGTTTCCGGAAGCTGTTCTCCGCCCCGCATCTCGAAGGTAGAAGCCGCGACTGTTAACAACAAGTGCATGGTTTTCACTTATACAGTTACTGCCATGCAACTGGATCTGAACCTGCTCACAGCCCTGGACGCGCTCCTGGAGGAAGGAAGCGTCCAGGGGGCCGCGGCCCGCCTCCACGTCACCTCCCCGGCGATGAGCCGCTCTCTGAGCCGTATCCGCAAAGCAACCGGTGACCAGATCCTGGTCCGCACCGGACGCCACATGACTCCCACCACCCGCGCCCTGGCCATGCGCACCCAGGTCCACGCCCTGGTACAGCAGGCCCACCACCTGCTGTCCGCTCAGACGGAACTCGACCTGGCGACTCTGGAGCGGGTGTTCACCGTCCGCTGGCACGACGCCCTCGCCACCACCTGCGGGACCGCCCTGATCGCCGCGGTGCACCGCCAGGCCCCCGGGGTGCAGCTGCGGCTGACCGCCGAGCCCGGCGACGACACCCCCGAGCTGCGCCGCGGCGAGGTCGACCTCGCCTCCAGTGCCGGCCCGCCGTCCCTGCCCGACATCCGCCACCGCCTCATCGGCCGCGACCGGCTCGTCCTCGCGGTCCGCCCGGGCCACTCCCTCACCGAACAGCCCGTGACCGCCGAGAGGTACGCGGCGGCCGATCACCTCACCGTCTCCCGGCGCGGACGCCTCCACGACCGGATCGACGACGCCCTGACCGCACTCGGCCACGAGCGCCGCGTCATCGCCTCCGCCCCCACCACCGCCACCGCACTGCAACTCGCCCGCGAAACCGAGCTCGTGGTCACCCTCCCCGACGCGGCCACCCGCTCCGCCCGCCACCAACTCGGCCTGACCACACTGCCGCTGCCGCTCGACCTGCCCGAAGTACCCCTCTACCTGCTCTGGCACCAGCGCCACGACAACGACCCCGCCCACGCCTGGCTGCGCGAAACAGCCACCCGAACCCTCCAGGCCCTGTTCAGCCCCTCTTGAGGGCCCCAGACCATGATCGGTCCGGGGCCCTTCACCCACGTACGGCACCACCTTGCGACGCAGACCGCGATAGCCGCCTTGGTCCGCCCTCGTCGATGTCAGCGCTGGATGTCATCGGAACAGGCTCGGGACCGGGCAGCCCTCCAACGGTTGGCCTGGCCGGTCTGCCCAGGTCCACCAGATGCCGTTCAGCACACCTCCGGAGCGCCCGGCAGGTCCGCCGACTGTCGTCCTCCCGCCTCGAGAACAACAGGCCGCCGGACTCCAGGGGTTGGCTGCATTCGGGGCAGCGCGGGCGCTCGATTCCCTCGCCGTCTCCCGCAAGGACCCGCTCCACGCGGCCTTCGTGCTCTCCATCGCCATGGGGCTGCGGCGAGGTGAGATCGTCGGCCTTCGCTGGTCAGACCTCGACCTGGACACCGTGTCCTCTACGTCGTCCTCTACGTCCGCCACCAGGTCCAGCGTCGCCGTGGTGTCCTCAGATTTGGATGTCAGAAGGGGTCCACCTCCGAAATTTCGGAGGTGGACCCCTTCTGAACTGGTGCCCCCGGCAGGATTCGAACCTGCGACACCCGCTTTAGGAGAGCGGTGCTCTATCCCCTGAGCTACGAAGGCCCAGCGACCTGATCATGTCGCTGCGGTGACGAGATGCGCGGTATACCGCATGACACGCCGCAGCGCCCGCCAGGAACGCTCGATCCACAGCGTACCGGATCGGGGCTCAGGCGGGCGCTGGTGTCTGGAGGCTCGGCCGGGGGGCTGGGGGGGGGGTGTCTGGCTGTCGGCCGGAGTCCGGCGATCACTGCGAGAGACCGTTCGCCGCCGGCCCGGACGGCTGCCGCTTCGGGATTCCCAGGCGGTGGAAGGTGAGGCAGCCGGGTCCGTCCGCTGCTCGGCGGCAGCGGACGTGAAGGGGTCGCCAGGTTCGAGAGTGCCGGGGACGGCGCACAGCCTGGCCGCGGTCAGCCGCGGACCGGGTCCTTTCGGCGCGGGTCCGAGCCAAGCCTGCGCGGGAACCTGAAGCGCATCCCAGGAAGACCGGCCGCGAGGACCTGGCACGAGCACGGAGCCGGCCGCGGCCGAGATCGCCGGATCGGCGACCGCCTCCCCCTGGCCCCCACGAGTTGTCCGAGCGTACGCGTGCGCACGCGGTGCGGGGCACCCGCCGTGTTTCCCGGGGCGGGCTCTCTCTGCCCCCGCCCGAGACGTCAGTCGCTCGTCAACTCGCTCCCCAGGCGCTCGATGTGCCGGTCCGCCTCCGCCGGTCGGGAGTGGTCCAGGGAGATGCCGAGCAGATAGTGGCGTTCCTGGAGGTGCTGGAAGTAGACGGCCCCCTGTTCCATGTTCAGGACGATCTGGTGGATCTGTCCTTCCAGGAGGGCGTGCAGCGAGGTGTTCATACGGCGGGTGACGCCCGGCAGGAGCTGGCCCAGCAGGCTGTACTTGTCCCGGCGCTGCTGCGGCGTGGTGAAGGCGCCGAAGTGGGTGCGCAGGGCGGGGTGGCGGAAGATGTCGACCGTGCAGGTGGGTACGCCGGCGGCGTAGTAGGCCACATAGTGCAGGCCGTCGACGCCGAGGGCCGCGCGCATCAGGCCGGAGAGTTCGGCGGTCGCGTCGGTGGCGGAGTTCATCGTGTAAGGGCTGCCCTCGGTGATGTCGTCGTCCTCGGAGCCATGCTCGACGGTGGGCGGCTGCACCGAAGCGGCAGCCGCGGCGGCGTACCTGCTCAGATACGAGCGGCGCGGGAGCAGGCTGTAACGGACGGCCGGCCTGAGGTCGTCGATGCCTTCGGTCATGCGTGCGATCAGCTCGGTGACCTGGTCTTGAGGCGTGGCGCAGCAGAGATGGAATCCCGCCTCGACGGAATGGTAGAGAAGCGCTCCGCTCGGAATACGCACCACCGTGCGTATGGGTGCGCCGGTGCGCAGTTCCGCGAAATCCGGCGCCGATTCCTCGAGGATGTAGAAGAGTTGCCGTCCGGCGCGTTCCAGACGGCGTGATGCCAGTTCGGTCGGGAATTCCTCCGACGGTTTCGGGGTGTCGGCGGCGAACATTCTCGCCCGGTCCCGATCGTAGAACGCGAGATGTGCCAGGCCGCACGAATGCAGTAACTGCCGGAGCTGTAATTCGAGTTCGCCCATCTGCCGATCCACTCCGTCCAGTCCGTGTGCCGGGGCGTACGCCGGTGCCGTGGAAGGGTCAGACACCCTGCACCTCCAGATCGGCACCGATCCTCTGATACGGCTCGGCAAGCAGCGCCCTGGCGAGCCCGTGGTCCTTCGGGAAGTATTCGGTGACCTTGCGCTCGAGGCTTGCCGCGAGTTCGCCGTCCGCCGGGGGACGGGAGGCGAGCAGGTTCGCCATGGCGGTCAGCGTGACCGGGTGGCTCTCCCCCCACGCGGACGGCTTCTTGCAGCCGTCGTGGATGTCCTGGTCCTCGCGGGCGAGCTCCCCGACGGGCACGAGGCCGAGCGCGGCCACGCAGTTGTTCTGGTTCATCCGGGCGACCAGCGTGTAGCGGTGCTTGCGGTCGAAAGCGTCCTTCAGCTGGAGCACCGCCTTGCCCGCGTGCTCCTCCGCCTCCTCCGCCTCCCCGCAGCCCAGCAGGTACATCGCGAGGTTGCTGCGGCAGATGCCGGTGAAGGGGTGGTCGTCGCCGAACACGTCGACGTAGTGGCCGAGCACATCCCGCGTGTAGGCCACAGCGTCGGCGGTCCGGGCCTGGGCGTGCAGACCGATGGCGATGGACACGCGACAGGACATCGTGCGGGGATGCTCCTCGCCCCACCGGTCGCGGTAGGCGACGTACGCGTCCTTGAGCAGCGGCAGGCCGTGCAGCGCGTCGCCCTGGCGCACCATGGTCATGCCCAGACTGGCGACCGCGCCCAGCGTGTGGTGGGAGCCGGAGTTCAGCAGCTTGTTCAGGTGGTTGCGGGCCTCGGTCAGATACCGCACCGAGGTGTCCAGGTCGCCGATCTCCCGGTAGTAGGTGCCGAGGTGCGCGTACGACACCCACCGCTTGGGGTCGGGGTCCTTGTCGGGCGCGCCCTGTTCGCGCCGCTCGTGCGCCTGTTGCTCCTGGAGGATGGCGGCCGGGACCGACTCGACGTAGAACTTCGACAGGGCGAGGTTGTGGGAGGCGGCCAGTGTTCCGTTGGCGTTCTCGCCGATGGCCTCCTGAAGTCCCGAGAAGGTCCCCCGGTCCTCGTCGAACGCCTCCCCGAACCTGCCCGCGGCGCGCAGATCAGCAGCGTAGCCGCGGCGGGCCAGCAGGATGTCGGCCTGGTTGCTCCCGTTCCTGCGCAGGGTGGTCGCGGCGTGGGTGGTGAGGGCGAGCGCCGTGCGGTAGTCGCCGAGGAGCCGACAGGCCGCGCCGAGCTGAGACTCCATGCGCAGCGTCATGAGGTCGTCCGGGCCCGGGGTCTGCCTCCAGCGCTCCAGGACGCGTTCACCGAGCTCGCGGGCGCCCTTCCAGTCATTGGACATCCAGCGGTGGTACACCTGGCTGACCAGCCAGCGGTGGACCTCCGGATCGGCGCTGTCCACGGCCCCTGAGACGATGACGTGCTTGTCGAGCTCCATGAAGGTGTCGTGGTGCTTCGGCCTGTGGCGTTCCAGGTCGTTCGGCACCATCGAGGCGAGGATCCCCAAAGCCGCGGCGCGGGTGGAGTCCCGTTCCTCCTCGGACATCCAGCTCCGTACCAGATCCTGCACCACGCGCTGGATCCTGAGCGTCTGGGAGGGGAGGTCCTGGACGGCGAGCGCCTGCTTGCCGAGGAGGTGGAGGTGGCGGTACAGGGTGAAGACGGAGTCGCCGAGCTCGGGATCGAAGGGCTTCAGCAGCTCCACCATCCCGTCCGACTGCACGACGTTCATACCCACGCCGTCCGGTGACAGGAAAGCGCACAGGTCCAGCAGCCGGGCGGCGGCCGGGGACTGGTCCCGCAGGTCGTCGTAGGCCAGTCGGCAGACCTGGGTGAAGTCCCGGTACTCGGGCAGGACCGCCTCCTGGGAGGCCATCTGACCGCTGTCGAGCACTTCGATGTAGGGGTCGATGTCCTGGGGACAGGCCCGCAACACCGCCGCGGCCGCCTCCTCCGCGATCGGCAGGTGCCCCAGTCGTTCGGCGAGCCGCAGCAGTTCCTCGTCGGCAGGGCCGGGCAGCCTGTGGCTGAGCAGGGCGAGGCTCTCCTGCGGAGTGAAGGGGGCGACGGCGTGTTTCGCGTACTCGGACGCCCACTCCATGCTGTTCGAGGTGATCAGGACATGGCCGGTGCCACCGGTCGGGATGTACTCCTCGATCTCCTGCTGGTTCACCGCGCCGTCGAAGACGAGCAGCCACCTGCGCAGCTCCGGATGCCGTCCCTGACGCAGGTCGTCCAGCAGCGGTTGCCGGTCCTCGCCGCTGCGCCGGCCGTCGCTCCTGTCGTTGACCGCCCTGGCCAGCTTGGTGAAGGAGTCCTGGATGCTCTCGGCGGTCGCGGCCGACACCCACCACACCAGGTCGTACTGCGAGGCGAACCGGTGGGCGTACTCGAGCGCGATCTGCCGCTTGCCCACCCCGGTCAGGCCGCACAGCACCTGGGGCGGGGAGTAGCCCACGCCGGAGCAGTCGAACCCCTGCTGAAGAGCGTCGAGTTGGTCGACCCGCCCGACGAACCCGGCGTTGCGCATCGACAGGTTCCAGACCGTCGGCCGGAGTCCGGGGAAGCGCAGAGCGGTCCAGGCGGGCTCCGGCTCGGCGTCGACGTGCAGCCCGAAGTGGCCGAGCAGTTCCTGTCGGGCCATGTCCTCGCTCTGGCCGTCCAGCGTGATGGTGTTCTGCCGGCCGAACTCGAAGTGCGGCGCGAACCGTGCGGTGCCCACCCGCACGCCGATGACCCGCTGGTCGCCGGGCCCGCTGCCGACGGGTGCGCTGGTCGTCAGACGCGCGACGGTCTCACCGGCCCGCGTCCCCGCGAGGTGCGGGGAGAGCAGGGCGAGGACGTAGGTGGTGTCGGGCAGGGCGTCGGCGGGTTTGTCGCCGGGCGGGACGATCTGGATCCGGGTGGGCCGCAACAGCTCGCCGATCCAGTCGGCCCACAGCTGGTCATTGGGCGCGTGCAGCAGGGTGACCGTGCAGGGCACGCTCTCCTGCTCGGCCTGGAGCCGTTCGCGTTGCGAGAGGAGCCGGCGATAGGCGTGGTACTCGGCGGCCGTCGGCGGTTGGACGTCCCGTATGTCACCGCCGGTGATCCGGTCGGCGAGCTGCACGTACGCCGCGACGATGCTGCCGCTGACGCGGGGGTCCTCCCGCATCACCGCGAGTTCCTCGCCGTACGTGTAGTAGGGCACGTACGGCACCCTCATCTGCCCCCAGTAGGTGGCGAGCGCGTTCTCGTCGGTGATGCCCAGATACGGGTCGAGGGCCTGACGTGCTTCGACGAAGCGCTGGTCCAGCCGGTCCCGTTCGTTCTGGTCGACCCGCATCTGTACGAAGTCCAGCTCGGTGGTCGGACGGTACTGGCGGATGAGCTCGGCGATCTTGCGCGCGCCCTGGATGGCCTGCGGGTTCATGGTGAGCGCGATGACGACTTTGTCGGGGAGGGCCAGCGTGCAGATCCGGGCGCCGTCGGAGAAGCCGGTACGGCTGTCGATCAGGATGTAGTCGTAGTCGCTGTCGTGCAGCCGCTCCCGCAGCGCTTCCAGGAAGTCCTGACCGTCGTCGCTGGTGTGGAACCCGGTCCAGTTGAAGGCGGCCAGGCGGTTGGCGTACTCGTCGTCCATCCGCCCAGGGCCCATGTAGTGCAGCCGGCCGCCGTTCGGGAACTTGCGGTCGAGGTCGACCTGGTAGCGCTCGAAGTCGGTGTGCTGCGGGTGCAGGGCCCGCAGGTCGTCGTCGTGCACGACGGCGGCTGCGTCGGCGAAGGCGGAGAACATGTCCAGCACACCGTCGGAGTAGCTGAAGTCGGAGACCGGGAGGAACGCGCCGTAGTAGAGGTGGAGGTCGGGCGCCTCCAGATCCCAGTCGATGACCAGCACCGACTTGCCCTGACTGGCGATGATCCAGGCGGCGTTGGCCAGGGCCATGGTGCGGCCGGCTCCGCCCTTGAACGAGTAGAAGGAAATGATCTTCGCCGAACCCGATGAATCCGCCGCCCTTGCTGAACCTGTGGTGTTCATCCCCCGCCTCATGCGTTCAGCCCGGGCCCAGCGACTCGCCGGGCGTTCTGCTCATTACCGGAGGCCACGGGTTCGCCCCGCGCCTGAGCCAGCCGACGCGTTCCCGCTGTCTGCGGACGCGCCGCTCCGCCGGACTCTCGATGGTCAGCTCGCCTGTTCTGGCCCGTGCGCCTCCCATGTCGTCATCGGGACGTGCGACGGAGTCGGCCATGACGGCCACCACGATGTGCGCGAGCGCTTCCCGGCTGCCCGCCTCGTGATGTGCCGCGTCGAGCATCCGCGTCGGCGTCCGGGAGACCGCCTCGCGCAGCCGGGTCGCCTCGGCCGTGCTCTCCTCGTCCGTACGGGCGAGTACGACGACCACGGCGGCGACGCGCGCCCGTGACCACGCGATCCGTTCCCACAGTGCGCGGAACGCCGGATCGCCCGTCAGCCAGGGGTCGACCACGACGAGGACCGTCGCCGACTCGTCGATGTCGTAGGGCAACGGGTCGTCCGGGCCTGGAGCGACGACGGCCAGCCGGTCGACCCCGCAAGCCCGCGCCGCCCAACCGACGGTGGATGTCACGGTCTCCTCGCTGTACGGGTGAAAGGGGCGCCACTCCTCGGCGGACCCCCCGTAGCAGGCGACCTGGCCGCGCAGGTGCCGCATCCGGTCGGCGGTGCCGGCCACCAGGAGGAGCATCATGTGCCGGGCGTCGCGGCCCGAAGCCGCCGCCGGGGCTTTGGGCGGTTCGGTGGCCGGCTCCACGACATCACGCCGTCTGCACGGCACCGCGTGACTCGGCCCGAACCGTGGGGCGACCGTACGGCTCTCCGGCTCGGACATCACCGGCGGCGGTAACTCGGCGGCGCGCATCAGGCGCGCGGCGACACGGCGCACGATCCCCTGGTAGCGGTCGCGGCCGCGCGGATCCTGTTGGAGGCCCAGCAGGCCGGGCCCCTGATACTCCTCGTCGACGATGTGCCGTACGGCGGTGACGGGACGGGGAAGCACCAGCGCGTCGGTGCGCCACACGATGCCGACCAGCGAGTCGGGCCGTTCCCCGGTGCGTCGTGTACGGCGGTCCATGCGCTCGGCGAAGACGGACCACTCCTTGGCGCACTGCGCGTCGTCCACATACTCCGCCGAGTAGAGGACCAGGAGGGCGCGGCAGTCCAGAACCGCGGGACCGGGTCCCGAGGCGGGTTCGGGGTGCTTCAGCCGGCCCTCGGCGGAGGGGGTGCGGCCCAGCACGCTGTAGATCTCGTTCTGGACATCGATGTGGAACCTTTGGACCGGCCCCCTGTCACCGGTCGAGCCGGCGTAGCTGGTAAAGAACAACGGCCCCATCGCATCCCCCCAAGGGCCTTCCTCCTGCTGCAACCATGATGTGGTCTTTGCCTATGGAGCCACATCGACGTGGAGTGCGCAGGTAGGTTTCAGTTGTGCGTCGCCCCCACACCAATTGGCCTCTATGCTATGGGGTTTTGCCCTCCGGGCGCCCTCGAAAACACGACATCGCCTATACTCTCGCTCGAAAGAGCGCACAGCGTCGTACATCTGCGCTGGTAGCCGCCCCTTTCGGTCGCGCGTTCCGGGAATTCACGGTCATTGATCCGTCCGGGCTCCGATGTGCCGGATGAGGGTGGAGATGTCCTTGCAGTAGACGGACGGGTTGGCGAATCCCCGGCCGCGTCCGAAGCGGTGGGCGCGCAGTCCACCACCGCAGACCTGCACCAGAGGGCACTCGCGGCATACGCGGCACAGGGACCCCACGCCGTACTCCGGCGCACAGGCGAGACCCAGCAGGGCGTCGAAGGAGTGGCTGAATACCGTGCCGCCCGTGTGGGCCGCTCCCTCCGCGACGGCGTTGAGCGACTCGGTCCACGCAACCGTTCCGTCGGTCTCGATCGCCACGGCCGCCGCCGGCAGGGTGCCCAGCACCTCGCTGCTGCTTCCGCCGTCGTGCCGGGACAGTGCGTCGACCGATTCGAAGAGCCGGACCCGCATCGGCCGCCCGGTCTCCCGCCACCGGTCGTGGACGGCGCACAGCCACGCCCCGTACGGCACTGCGTCACCGCCCGCGCCGGCCGGTGGATGGTCCCAAGTCCCGTGTGGCAGGAGGAAGTCGGCGGCGGGTGGGCGGTGGGCGGCGAGGGCGTCGAAGGTGCGCACCGGATCGTTCGCCGGGTCGATCGTGCACAGCAGACCGCCGAACAGCGGCCGGTAGCGCGCACTGCCCAGCAGACCGAGCGCGGCGGTCACCCCGGCATGACTGCCCCTGTCGGCGCCGGAGCCCCGCCCGCGCCGATGCCGGTGCCGGTCGTGTGCCTCGACGTAGCCGTCCAGGCTGACCCCCACCCGCACGTCCAGCTCCAGCAGCAGGTCCAGTAGCTCCTCGCTGAGCAGGACGCCGTTGGTCTGAAGCGCCAGGTCCACCTCGGTTCCGGTCCCGAGCAGGGCCCGGCGGACCGCCGTGACGAAGTCGACGATCACCCGGGGTCCGGCGAGCAGTGGCTCCCCGCCGTGCAGGAGCACCCGGACGCGGTCGAGGCGATGCCGTCGCGCATGCTCGGCGATTCGGGAGACGAGCCGTTCGCGGACCGGCAGGGACATGATCCGCGGGCGTTCCCGCCATCCCGAGTCACGTAATTCATAGACATAGCAGTAGTCGCAGGAAAGATTGCACCGGCTGCACAGCTTGACGATGAATTGATCGAATGCCCGGAGCGTCGTCCTGCCGTCCTCGGTAACGGAAATCCGAGGTTCTGGCCAATGATTTGGGGGTGGTGTGGAGTCGTCCCAAGTCGGCCCCTGCCGACTGTTCCGGACGGCCGCCGATGTCGTAGTGTCAAGGCTCGGCGAAGTTCCCTGCATCCGACCCCCCGATCGTCGTCCGGGGGTCGGCTCGGTACCACGCCGGAGCGGCGGACGGCGCAGCGACATGGGTCCCCCCGCTCAGCGTACGAGGAACGACCGGTGTCCCATGAGCAGCCAACTGGCCAACGTCAGGCCCTTTTTGGCGTGACCACGCCTGTCGCGGGGCAAAGGCAGTGAAGGGTTGCGCATGGTCAACGACTTCATCACGAGTTTCGCCGCCGAGGAGCACCGGGCCTATGCGGCGCGATTCCACACGGACCTGGCCGAGGCGGTGACACGGCGCAGGGGCCGCGCGGTCGAGGCGGCCATGTGCCCTGGCGGTCAGGGCGACATCAACAGCCCGCTGATCGCCGAGACCCGGGTTTTCGTCGCCCTGTGCTCGGGCGCGTACTACCAGGACCAGGGCTGCGGATCCGACTGGGCGGTGTTCGAACACCGGCTGCACCTGGTGCCGGCCCAGTTCCGCCCCTCCTGCCCGCCTTCCCGTGTCCTGGTGCGCTGGCAGCCGGCCGACCCGCCCTCCCGCCTCCCCCTCGCCCCCATCATCAGCGGCGAGGTCACGGACGGCTATGCCTCCAAGGGCGTCTACGGCATCCTCCGCGAGGAGGGCGCGCGCTCCAGGGCGTACCGCGACGCCGTCGACGACATCGCCGCCGCCGTCTGCGTCGGACGCGAATGCAGCCCGCCCGAGGTGCTGTTGGGCGAACTGCCCGAGCTGGCAATACCGTTCCCCCGCGACGCGGCCGTCGCGCGGGCTTCTCAAGCGAAGGTGCCCCAGCCGCGGAGAGCGGAGGAGGACCCGGACAGACCGTCCGTGTTCCTCTCCTACGCCCACGAGGAGGACGGCGACGTCCACAAAGGCAAGGTCGAGGCCCTGTACCACCGGCTGCACGCCGAGGGGATCGACGCGCGCATGGACACGGCCGCGCACCGCAAGGGGCCTCAGCACTGGCCGCGGTGGATGCGCAAGCAGTTCAACGAGGTGGACTTCGTCCTCGCGGTCGTCTCACCCGCCTACAAGCGCCGGGCCGAGCACGAAGAGGCGCCGGGCAAGGGAGACGGGGTGGGGTACGAGGCCGACTTCATCCTCGACGAGCGGGTGACCGACCGTCAGTGGTACGAGCGCATACTGCTGGTGTCCTTCCCCGAGCACGGCAGGGCGTACGTGCCCGACTTCCTGCGCGGTCCGACCCTCTACACCGTGGATCCGGAGACGGGAGAGGGGGATCTGCCGGAACTCGTCGACTACGTCAAGAGCAAGGCGCCCCGAGCACCGCGATGATGCCGGGAGGAGCGGGGCGGAGTCGGCTCGTCACAGGTTGACGGCGACGAGCGCCGAGTCGGCGACCAGCAAGGCCCCGTAGAAGAGTTGGAGCGTCCGGGAGAACGTCGCCTCGAGCCAGCTGATCCGCCCGAGGTACGGTCCCACGTTCATGGACAGGTTCTCCACCTCGACCTCGGGGCGCCGTACGTCGTCGTACAGGAACCGGAAGAGGCGTTCCTGGCGGAGGAACAGGCCGTCCAGGAACCAGAAGCATGCCAGCGGCACCAGCCCGCTCGCGGCCACCTGCCAGCTCTGCTGGCTGGAGGAGACGGCGAAGAACCCGGCCGCCAGTGTCAGAGCCCATCCTTTGACCAGAAAGGAATGGTTCGACAATCGCGTGATGACGGCCTGTAAGAACTCCAGATGCTTGAGACGGTCGCCGCCCAACGACACCGGCCCGTTCACGGCCCCCGGACCCGCTTCGCCCAGTGTGGTCATCAGTCCCCCCTGTGCCGCAGTGCCTTCATCCTAGGTAGTACGACGGCACGGCGCACCCGTGCCGTCGGACCACCGTGCCTGTGGTCGGCCTGCCTGGGGGCGTCGAGTTGGGGTGCAGGGGTCAGGTCAGGGGGACGTGGGTGAAGCGGGCGGCTGTGTGGAGGTCTGTCTCGATGTGGGAGGCGGTGGAGAGCAGGGCCGGGAGGATGTCGTGGACGCACTCCTCGGCCGTGCGACGGGCGACGTGGGTCGCCGCGTTGAGGGCGGCGATCACCCGGCCGTCCCGGTCGTGGATCGGGACCGCGATCGCGCGTACGCCCTGTTCCAGTTCCTCGTCGACGAGGGCGTGGGCCCCCGCCGCTGCGTGGTCGGTCAGGAGGAGGCGGCCCAGTGATGTGGAGGGGGCCGGGAGGCGTGTGCCCACTGCGATGTCCACGCTCATGACGTGGTTCGCGGTCGCCCGGGCCGTGTACTGGATCTCGTCGCCGCGTTCGGTCAGGACCGCCAGGGAGGTCGTCTCCTGGATGGCGTCCGTCAGTGTCGTCAGGTGGGGAGCCGCGATCCGGGGGAGGGACGTGCGGGAGAGGGGCGGGAAGCCCAGGGAGAGGACCTGGGGGGTGAGGGCGAACGTGCGGTGGGGGGTGGGGGTCACCAGGCCCAGGTGTTCGTAGGTGATCAGGGCGCGGCGGGCCGTCGCCCTCGCCAGGCCGGTCGCCTTCGCGACCTCCGTGAGGGTCAGCTCCGCCCGGCCCTCGTCGAAGGCCGCCAGGACGGTCAGGCCCCGGGCGAGGGACTCGATGAACTCGCGGCCCAGTTCCTGCTTCGACGCGCCCGTCCAGGTCGCCAGTCCCGCGGGGGACGGGCCCGGCTCGGGGCGCGGTGCCCGGCGCAGGTCCTCCTCCATCGTCGCCACGGCCAGACGAAGGCGGGGCAGGAGAGTCTCGCGCAGATCCGCCGACGTGTGCCGGCTCGTATGGCTGACGACGTTCGCCACGCACGCGATCCGGGCGGTGCGCGGATCCCGTACGGGGACGGAGACGGCCACCAGGCCCGGTTCGATCAACTGGTCGTCCAGCGCGCAGTTCTCCTCCGCCGCCCGCGCGGCCCTGCGGGTGAAGTCCTCGTCGCTCCACGCGCTCTGTGGGGGCGGCGGCGGCACGGTCGGGAAGTCGCGGTTCCGCGGGTCCCTCGTCCTGCGGGCGCGCCAGGCCCGCCACTCCTCGTCCGTCCACTGCGTCGCGAACAGCTGGCCCGGCGCGGTGCGTTCGGCCGGGAGCAGGTCGCCGATGCGGAAGCTCAGGGACATCGCGCGGCGGCGGGTCGCCTGGTGGATGAAGCGGATGCCGTCTCGGTCGGCGACCGCCAGGGACACGGACTCGTCCAGGTCGTCGGCGAGGCGGTCCGCGCGGGCGGACAGCAGCGCGGGCAGGCGCAGCGCGGCCAGGTAGGCGTTGCCGAGTTCCATGACGTGGGGGGTCAGGATCGCGTCCCGGCCGTCGAGACGGACGTACCCCATGCGGGTGAGGGTCGCGGTGATGCGGTCGACCGTGGAGCGGGCCAGGCCGGTGGTCCGCTCCAGCGCGCTCAGGCTCATCGTGCCGCCCGCCTCGGTCAGCTGCCGCAACACGGCGACCCCGCGGATCAGCGGCGAGACCGCCTCCGCCGGCGCCTGCCCTGCCTCCGGGGTCGGGACCGGAGCCGGGCCCGGGGCGGATGCGGTCGTCTTCGCGGACATGGCTGCTCGGCTCTCCGATACGGCGGCGGACTGGCGGTGGACTGGCGGTGTGCGGTGGCGGTGGGTACCGGCCGGGTGCAGACACGCGCGCGCGTGTACGCGCGTGGTTGTTTGCGTGTACGTGCGCGGTTGTACGGCGTCGCGGCAGGCCTACGGTAGCCCCGGTCGGTCTGCGGACCGCACGCCCCGCCCATCCGACCGCCCGTCCGCGTCTCCTGTCCGCTACCCCCGGCTCACCCGTACGCGGTAGTCGCCCTTCAGGTCCGCAGCCACCACCGAGATGCGGATGCCCCGCTTGGGGTCCTTGAACGTCTCGCCCGGTGCGAAGGGGGCGTCGGAGAGTTCCGCGTGGACGTTGGGGCTGCGGGTGCAGCCGCCGCTGTCGGTGTGGGAGTCGTAGACCGTGACCGGGCCCATGCCGGTGTCGACGTCGGCGTCGACCTTGTAGATGAGGACGCCGGGGCGGCACACCGTCTCGTCGTTGCCGCCGCGGGCGCGCAGTTCGACGGCGTAACCGGTGCGGTCGCTGAGCGGGACGAAGACCAGCTTCGGGCCGACCGTGCGGGAGAGGGGGGTCAGGGGGTACTCCGTCGTGCCCGGTGAGGCCGCGCAGGAGATCTGGGAGGCGTCCAGCCAGCCCAGTTTCCACTTGTGCCAGCCGAGCAGATCGTTGTTGGCGCCCCAGTCCTCGCTCATGATGTCCCAGTGGCCGACGGCGCCTCCGCCCTCCTGGGTGTAGAGGTCGGGCAGGCCGAAGACATGGCCGTTCTCGTGGGGGAGGACGCGGTAGCCGGTGCGGTCGTAGGTGCCTGAGCCGTCGTCCTGGCGGGAGTAGACGAAGGACGCGTTCGCCACGGTGACCCCGTCGGCGACGGGGGCCTCACCGTTGCCGGCGAACGTCACCGAAAGGACCGTGTCGAGGGCGGAGGGGCCCGCGTTCGGGGTGACCAGCACGTTCAGGAGGTCGTACGAGCGGAAGTCCACCTTCGGGTCGGCGGAGGCCACGATGTCCTGGACGAGTTGGCGGTAGCCGGGGTCGAAGGGCGCGCCGCGCTCTATGCCGTATTCGCGGAACGACTTGGGCATGCGCAGCCAGCGTCGGATCGGAGTCTCGGCGCGGTAGTCGAGGCGGCCGTAGGACGCCGTGCGGAACCATTCCTCGGTCTGCGGGAAGAACTCGTGATAGCGGCTCAGCGCGCTGCCCCGGCCGGGCGCGTCGGAGAAGTCGATCATCAGGGTGAGGGCGCGGACGGTGCCGGTGGAGCGGGAGTAGCCGCCCGGCGTGGGCAGGCCCTCGGACATCTGGACGGTGGCGCGGCCGTTGATCATGCAGGGGGCGAGGGCGGAGGAGCGGGCCAGGGAGACGGGACCCGCGCCGGCCGTCCTCGCACCGGGGGCCGGCGCGAGGTGTCCGGACCCGGCCGACGTGCTGACCGCGAGCGTCAGCACGGAGACGGAGGCGAGGGCGGCGACGCGACGCGGGCGTATCCGACGGCGGAGTGGCTCGCCTGCGCGGGCCGGGGTGGTGCGCAGGGGCTGCGGCTGCATGCAGGGGCCTTTCGCTCCAGGCAGCCACCGATCACCGGCTGCACCCTTTCGATCACCCTCCGACGGGGTGCACGCGGGCGCGCGCTGGAGGAGACCGATCGTGGATTACCGACCGGTACGGCCGCGGCGGTCCCGTCCGAGCGCCCACATCCCCTGGTCACACCCGTTCCTGGCCGCCCCGGCCCCGGCTGTGCAGCCCGCCCGCGGCTGCCCTGCTCGAGGTGTGACCCACGTCACATCGAGAAACTTCTGGGTTTGGGAAATATCCGGGGACGCCATCCCCGTTTAGCCATGTGTCCGAGCGAAACGGGGAGTCGATCCCCGGATCGTCTTCAGTCTCGAAACGTCCCGACACGTCAGAAGGAGTGCGCCGTGCAGACCGCGACCGCCACCCCCACCGTGCGCAAGGTGAACCGGCCCCGTGCCGACGCTCTGCGCAACCGGGAGCGGATCGTCATCGCCGCCCGCGAGATGTTCGTCGAGTTCGGTGCCGATGTGCCGCTCGACGAGATCGCCCGCCGGGCCGGCGTCGGCAATGCCACGGTGTACCGCAACTTCCCCGACCGTGACGCCTTGGTGCGTGAGGTCGTCTGCTCGGTGCTGGACCGCATGGTCCAGGCCGGACAGGTCGCCCTCGCCGAGAGCGACGCGTTCGGGGCGCTGGAACGGTTCGTGCACGCCTCCGCCGAGGAGCGGCTCAGCGCGCTGTGCCCGATGATCTCCAGCACCTTCGACGAGCACCACCCCGACCTCGAAGCCGCGCGCGAACGGGTCGAGCGGATCATCGAGGAAGTCATGGACCGTGCGAAGGCGGCCGGGCAGCTCAGGCCCGACGTCGGCGTGGGGGACGTGATGATCGCGGTGGCCCAGCTCAGCCGACCCCCGGCCGGTACCGGCTGCCTGAACGCCGACCGCTTCGTCCACCGCCATCTTCAGCTCTTCCTGGACGGACTGCGGGCCCCGGCCCCTTCGGTCCTGCCGGGTTCGGCCGTGACCATGGAGGATCTGCGCCAGGCCTGAACGATCGGTTCATGGAACCGCAGCAGCAGTCGTCATCACCCTCACCGGTGGTCGCCAGTCCTCGGTGATCCCTGGTGGCCTCGGTCGCCCTCACTTGCCGTCGGCGACCGCAGGCGGCCATCGCCGATCCCCACGAGTCATCACGCCTGTCGAGCAACGGCCCGTCAGTGCCGACGAGCCACCTTTTACCTCACTTCTTTTCCGTCACGAAGTCCCGAAGCGGGTATCCCCATGTCTGAAACAGCCCAGAAGGCCCCCGGTAAGACGGGCGGCCCGGACGCCAACCGCTGGAAAGCGCTGGCGTTCATCGCCCTCGCCCAGCTGATGGTCGTCCTCGACGCCACCATCGTGAACATCGCGATGCCCTCCGCCCAGCAGGACCTGGGCATCTCCGACGGCAACCGGCAGTGGATCGTCACCGCCTATGCCCTCGCCTTCGGCGGTCTGCTGCTCTTCGGCGGCCGTATAGCCGACCTGTGGGGCCGTAAGCGCGCCTTCGTGGTCGGTCTGGGCGGCTTCGCCGCGGCCTCCGCGCTCGGCGGCGCCGCCGCCAACGAGGCGATGATGTTCGGTGCCCGCGCCCTCCAGGGCGCGTTCGGCGCCCTGCTCGCGCCCGCCGCGCTCTCCCTGCTCGCCGTGATGTTCACGGACGCGAAGGAGCGCGCCAAGGCCTTCGGCATCTACGGCGCGATCGCCGGTGGCGGCGGCGCCGTCGGCCTCATCCTCGGCGGTTTCCTCACCGAGTACCTGGACTGGCGCTGGACGTTCTTCGTGAACATCCCGTTCGCGATCATCGCCGCGGCCGGTGCCTACTTCGTCATCCGTGAGCCCGAGGGCGGCCGCAACCGGTCCGCTCTCGACATCCCGGGCGTCATCCTGTCCACCCTCGGTCTGGTCTCCCTGGTCTACGGCTTCACCCGCGCGGAGTCCGAGGGCTGGAGCGACTCCGTGACGATCGGCATGTTCGTCGCGTCCGCCGTGCTGCTGGCCGCCTTCGTGATCGTCGAGTCGAAGGTCAAGGCCCCGCTGCTGCCGCTGCGCGTGATCACCGAGCGCAACCGCGGGGGGATCTACCTCTCCCTCGGCCTCGCGATCATCTCGATGTTCGGTCTGTTCCTCTTCCTGACCTACTACCTCCAGATCGTGAAGGGCTACACGCCGGTCAAGACCGGTTTCGCCTTCCTCCCGATGATCGCGGGCATGATCACCGGCTCCACCCAGATCGGCACGCGCCTGATGACCCGGGTCGCCCCGCGTCTGCTGATGGGCCCCGGCTTCCTGGTCGCCGCCCTGGGCATGCTGCTGCTGACCCGGCTGGAGATCGACTCCTCGTACGCGGCCGTGCTGATGCCGGCGATGCTGCTGCTCGGCCTCGGTATGGGTACGGCGTTCATGCCGGCCATGTCTTTGGCCACGTACGGCATCGAGCCGCGGGACGCCGGTGTCGCCTCCGCGATGGTCAACACCTCGCAGCAGGTGGGCGGCGCGATCGGCACCGCCCTGCTGAACACGATCGCCGCGTCCGCGACGACCTCGTACATCAAGGACCACGTCGCCGGTGCCACCTCCAAGCCCCAGCAGCAGCTGGTGCAGCTGGAGGGCATGGTGCACGGCTACACCAGCGCCATCTGGTTCGCCGTCGGCATCCTGGTCGCCGCCGCCGCGATCGCCCTGACCCTCGTCAACGCCGGCAAGCCGGACATGGGCCCGGTCGCGGGCTCGGGAGCGGAGGACGGCGAGGAAGCGGCGGTGCCGGTGATGGTCCACTGACCCGGCTACGGAACTAGCGGAGCCAGGGCAGGTCCGCACCCGCTTCATCGGGCTGAAGTCCCTCGGCGACGATCTGCATGATCTCGCCGAGGGACTTCTGCTGTTCGGGGGTGAGCCGGTCGAACACCGCGTGGCGTACGACGGCGACATGGCCCGGCGCGGCGCGCTTCAGCACCTCCAGGCCCTGGTCGGTCAGTACGGCGAACTGGCCGCGCTTGTCGGAGTCGCACTCCTCGCGGCGCACCCAGCCGTTCTTCTCCAGCCGGGCGATGGCGTGGGAGAGACGGGAGCGGGTGATCTTCGCGTACTTGGCCAGCTCGGTCATCCGCAGGCGCCGGTGGGTGGACTCGGCGAGCTTGACGAGGAGACCGTAGTAGATGTGCGGCATACCCGCTTCACGCTGGAGCTGGCGATCCATGTGATCTTCGAGGAGGGTCGTGGCGTGCACGTAGGAGCGCCAGATGCGCTGCTCCTCGGCGGTGAGCCACTGGGGCTCGTCGGCGGATGCGGGTGCCTTCGTCATGTACTCCACTGTAAACGTCTGCTCCTTGAAATTTAAACCAATCGGGAATACGCTGAGCGATGTTGACGTTTTAGATTTCAATCAAGCGTCACCAGGTATTCGGAGTCAGACGCATCCGGAGCCAGACGTATCCGGAGTCAGGGGCCGAGGTCCCGGAAGGAGCAGCCGCCATGTCCGCCGCATCCCAGGAGCGTGCCCTCCCCCAGGAGCGCATGCCCGCGCTCTACCTCAGCCACGGCGCCCCGCCCCTCGCGGACGACCCGATCTGGCCCGGCGAACTCGCCGCCTGGTCCGCCGACCTGCCCCGCCCCAAGGCGATCCTGATGGTCTCCGCCCACTGGGAAGAGGCCCCCCTCGCCCTCGGTGCCGTCGACCCGGTCCCCCTCGTCTACGACTTCTGGGGCTTCCCCGAGCACTACTACCAGGTGACGTACGGCGCCCCCGGCGCACCCGAGCTCGCCGAGAGCGTACGGAAGCTGCTGCGCGCCCCTGGTATCCCCGTGCAGGACATCCCCGACCGCGGCCTCGACCACGGCGCCTACGTGCCACTCGTCGAGATGTTCCCGGCCGCCGACATCCCGGTCCTCCAGATCTCCATGCCGACCCTCGACCCCGTGAAGCTGATGGAGATCGGCCGCAAGCTCGCGCCGCTGCGCGACGAGGGCGTCCTGATCGTCGGCTCCGGCTTCTTCACCCACAACCTGGCCGCACTGCGGCACACCGGCGGGGGAGTGCCGACCTGGTCCTCGGAGTTCGACGACTGGGGCCGGCGCGCGCTGGAGACCCGCGACTGGGACGGCCTGCTGGACTTCCTCCACAAGGCCCCGGCCGGCCGGTACGCCCACCCGCGCACCGAGCACTTCGCCCCGCTCTTCGTGACCATGGGCGCGGCGGAGATGTCCGGCGAGCTGGACGCGCAGAAGTCCGTGATCGACGGGTTCTGGATGGGGATGGCGAAGCGGTCCGTGCAGTTCGGCTGACGCTCCTCATGGGGTAGGTCAGGGCTCCTTCCGGGGTCGGAGCTCCTTCTCGTACCAGGCCACGTCCCAATAGCGGTCGAACTTGCGGCCCACCTCGCGGTACGTCCCGACGTGCCGGAAACCGAAGCGTTCGTGCAGCCGCGCGGACGCTTCGTTCGGTTGCGCGATGCCCGCGTAGGCGCGGTGCAGGTCCTCGCCGGACAGCGCCTCGAAGAGCGCCTCGTAGAGGAGCGTGCCGATGCCGCGCCGGCCGGCGTGCGGGGCGACATAGACCGTCACCTCCACGGAGGTGGAGTAGGCCGCCTTCGGCCGGTAAGCGCTGGATGTGGCGTAACCCAGGATTTCCTGTGAGGTCCCCTGGATGCCCTGTGAGTCCGCTTCCGTGGCAACCATCAGGCGGTGCGGCCCGTCTTCAGGGTGGGAGAGCAGCCAAGGACGTCGCTCTTCCGGAGTGAAGGCCACGGTGTCGAATGTGATGGGCGTCTCACGTACATAGTGGTTGTAGAGGCTCGTGAGGGCTTCGAGGTCACCCTCGACTCCCGGCCTGACCTGCACCTCTGTACGTTCCGACAACATCGCGCCTCCCCGCGTGGTCCGACAGGGTACTGCAAGATCATAAAAATCGGGGTGCGGGTTGGGAATTCTGTCCTGATTCCAGTCGTTGTTTCCATCAGATGCAGGGCACCCGAGGAGAGTCCGAGTCCGAGAGTGCCTGGTGTCTGAAGGGCCACCCGCTGAACCTCCATCGCAAGGGAGCACGCATGGCAACCCGTGCCGTCGCCCGTCGCAAGTCCGCCAACGGCGAGACGACCGACGCGGCCCGCAGTGTTCGCGCCCATGGCGGCGAGATCGCCGACCGCGACCTGGTCGGCATGTACCTCGACGAAATCGCGCGCACACCTCTGCTCGACGCCGCCAAGGAAGTCGAGTTGTCACAGATCATCGAGGCGGGTGTATTCGCGCAGCAGGTCCTCGACGGCGACGAGGAGTCCCGGGCGGAGGCATCGCGCGAGGAACTCGAGGCCCTGGTCGCCGACAGCGAGCGCGCCAAGGATGTCTTCATCCGTTCCAACCTCCGGCTGGTCGTCGCGGTGGCCCGCCGCTACCCCCGCAGCGGTCTCCCGCTTCTCGACCTCATCCAGGAGGGCAACGCCGGTCTGGTCCGCGCGGTCGAGAAGTTCGACTACCGCAAGGGCTTCAAGTTCTCGACGTACGCGACCTGGTGGATCCGTCAGGCCATCACCCGCTCGATAGCGGACCAGTCGCGCACGATCCGCCTGCCCGTCCACCTCGTGGAGGAGCTCGGCCGGATCCGTCGTGTGCAGCGCGAGTTCAACCGTGAGAACGGCCGCGACCCGGAGCCCGCCGAGATCGCGACCGAGCTCGGTTCGACGCCGGCGCGCGTCACGGACGTCCTGGACTGGGCACGCGACCCGGTCTCGCTGAACATGGCGGTCGACGACCAGGGTGAGACCCAGTTCGGCGACCTGCTGGAGGACACGTCCGCGGTCTCGCCGGAGCAGTCCGTCCTGACCCTGCTGCGCAGCGAGGAACTGGACGGCCTGATCGACCGCCTCGAGCCGCGCACCGCCTCCATCATCAAGATGCGGTACGGCATCGACGACGGCCGTGAGCGCACCCTGACCGAGGTCGGCAAGGAACACGGTCTGACGAGGGAACGCATCCGCCAGATCGAGAAGCACGCCCTGCTGGAACTGAAGAAGCTGGCCCGCGACACGGGCTTCGAGGCAGCGGCGTAAGGCGCTTGAACCTCCCTCGGCCGACCGGAGCGTGACGCTCCGTCGGGCGACCGGCGGTCCATGGCCTGCCGATGGTCTGCCGGTTGCCGGTTGCCGGTGGACGACGGCCGGCGGTCGGTGGTTGACCGGGGCTCGGGCGGGGCGGGGCGGGACGTCGTTCGTGTGCCGGCCGAGTCGCGGGGGCTTCCGGGGCGGGGTGTCGTCGGCGTCGGTGGCCATCAGCGGCGTCGGTGGCCATCAGGCCATCACCCCGCCGGGGGCCGCCTGTTGGCCGGGGGCGCGCCGCGTGAGTCATTCGGCGGACGTGCTTCGGGTGCCTCGAGTACCTCGAGCGCGTGCAGTGTCTGGCGCTGGAGTCGGCGTTTTCGCCGCGTTGATGCGGGGGGCCGTGTCGGAGTCGGCGCGAGGCCCGCGGCCGAATGGGCGCCTGCGTCACGGCCCGGAGCTGCGGCGAGTGGGCTTCAGGCGCCTCGTGGTGCCGGGTTCCCGCCCGCGTGCGCCGGGTGGTGGAGAGCCGCGCAAACATGGCGAAGGAACGCCGCTTCAATGAGGAGAAGCGCGGGAACAAGACTTCTGGGCACGGGAGTCCGAGTCGGCACAGGAGTTCGGGCCGACCGGACCTTGCAGCCCTTCCCGAGATCTCCGCCGCACATGAGCCAAGTCCCGACGCACATCCCCCCGGCGCCGGGACTTTCCCCGAGCCGGGCTTCGGTGCCTCTCCCCCCAGGCGCCGGGGCCCGGCTCCTCTTCGTACCCGGGCGGTCCGACTTCCGGTACGGGCGGGGATTGCGGGCGCACACGTGCCGCCGGGCATATGACACAGCTGACGGGCACGCTGGGAGGGCGGGGCACCCCGTACCTGAACCACGGGGTGGCCCGCCCGAATGGCAGATTGTGCCACATGGGCATAGCCTGCCGACGTGATCAGCTCGACCTCCCACTCCGCCTCGGCTTCGCTGACCGAGCGGCGCAAAGCGGCGACCCGCATGGAGATCGCCCGTGCGGCGGCAGGCCTCTTCGTCAGCCGGGGCCTGAAGGCCACCCGGGCCGAGGACATCGCCCAGGCCGCGGGCATCGCCCCGCGCACCTTCTACCGGTACTTCGCGACCAAGGAAGAGGCCGTCGCCCCGCTCTACGCGGCGGGCGCGCAGCGCTGGGCGGAGGCGGTACGCGAGGCCCCGGCCGAACTGACCGTGCCGGAGGCCCTGGAGCACGCGGTACGACACACCCTCGTCCCCGGCCGTGGAGTGTCGGCGGCGTCCTGGGAGTGGGTCCGCACCCTGATCCGACTGGCCGGAACCAGCCCCGCCCTGGGCAAGGTCTGGGCGGAGGTGTGCCACACCTCGGAGGCGACGCTCATGGAGGTGCTGGCGGAGCGGACGGCGGCGTCGTCCCGTACACCTGCTTCCGACGTCACTTCCGCCGCCGCTCCCGATGTCACTTCCGCCGCCGCTTCCGACAACGTTGCCTCCCCCTGTCAGCGCTTCACCGCGGCGGTGGCCGGGGCCGCGGTTCGGGTCGCGGTCGAAAGCTGGGCGGTTACCGACTCCCCTCCCGCCGGTCGGCAGGGTCCGGCAGAGCTGGCGTTGCGCAATCTGCGGGCCCTGCACGGGTTCGCGTGGGAAGAGGGCCCGGCGGAGGAGGCCTAACCCGCGCCTTCTCCGCGCTCGCCCCTCCCGCGCGCGTCCCCTCCGCGCGCGTCCTTCCCGTGCGCGTCCCCTCCCCGCTCGCCTCTCCCTGACGCGCCCTCCGCGCCTGCCGATCGGCTCAACCGCCCGCCCAACTCCCGTACGCACTCCACCAGTTCCGGCGGCCCCTGGATCGAGAACTCGCAGCCCAGCGTCGCCAGACGCATCGCCACCCACTCCACCGGGTTGCTGGTCGTGCCCCGTAGCCGGCATCCGCCCTCGCCGTCGGTGCCCGCCGCCGCGCCAGGGTTCGCGACCGGCGTTCCCAGCCACCTCGGCAGGCGTGCCGTCACGAACTCCGTCGATGCCTCGAGCGTGACGTCGAGTTCGTACTCGTAGGCGTCCGGGCGCAGTTGGATGGACCGCCGGAGGTATTCCGCCGCGCTTCCCGTCGGCAGCTCGCGCGGAGTGAAGCGGGCCCCGGTCGCGAACGGGTCCTCGACCCGGTCCACCCGGAAGGTCCGCCAGTCCTCGCGGTCGAGGTCGTACGCCACGAGGTACCACCGTCGGCCCGTGGACACGAGCCGGTAGGGCTCGGTCAGACGGCGCGACTCCGTGCCGTCCTTCGCACGGTAGGCGAACCGCAGCCGTTCCTGCCCGGCCACCGTCGAGGCGATGGCGGTCAGCGTCTCGGGTGCGATGCTCGCGCCGTCCCCGCTGGTCAGCGGTGTGGTCGCGGCCTGGAGGGTGGAGACGCGGTGGCGCAGCCGGGCCGGCAGCACCTGCTCCAGTTTGGCCAGGGCCCGTACGGACGCCTCGTCGACGCCCTCCAGCGCGTGACCCGCCCCCGCCCGCAGCCCGACCGCGATCGCCACGGCCTCCTCGTCGTCGAGCACCAGTGGCGGCATCGCCTTGCCCGCGACCAGCCGGTACCCACCGTCCGAGCCGAGGGTCGCCTGCACGGGATAGCCCAGCTCACGCAGCCGGTCGATGTCCCGTCGGACCGTGCGGCGGGAGACCCCGAGCCGGTCTGCGAGTTCGCCGCCGGGCCATTCGCGGGGCGTCTGGAGGAGTGAGAGGAGCTGGAGCAGCCGAGCCGGAGTGTCCGTCGTCATGCATTCGAGGATGCCGCAGAACTAGGACACGATCTGACCTATTGCGGTCCTACTGTCACACCATGACCTCCACGGAGACCTCCCTCGAGACCTCGCCCGAGTCCTCGCCCGACCCTCGAACAGCCCAGGCGGCGCCGGGCGACCGTCGTCGCTGGCTCGCGCTCGCCATCGTGATGACCGCGGCCTTCATGGACCTCGTCGACGTCACGATCGTCAACATCGCGATCCCGTCCATCCGGGAGGACGCGGGCGCCTCCTGGAGCCAGATCCAGTGGATCACCGCCGGTTACGCGCTCGCCTTCGCCGCCGGGCTCATCACCGGCGGTCGGCTCGGTGACATCCACGGCCGCAAGCGGCTGTTCCTCCTCGGCATCGGCGGCTTCACCCTCGCCTCCGCTCTGTGCGGCTTCGCCGCGAACCCGGAGATGCTGGTCGCCTCCCGCATCCTCCAGGGGGCCATGGCGGCGATGATGGTGCCGCAGGTGCTGTCGATCGTGCACGCCACCTTCCCGGCGCACGAGCGGGGGAAGGTCTTCGGGCTCTTCGGCGCGATCGTGGGGCTGGGTGCCGTCTCCGGGCCGCTGCTCGGCGCGCTGCTGACGGAGTGGAACCTGTTCGGTCTGGAGTGGCGGCCGATCTTCCTGATCAACCTGCCGGTCGGCATCGCGGGACTGATCCTCGGCAGCCGCTTCATCACGGAGTCCAAGGCGCCGAAGGCGCTGAAGCTGGACCTCGTCGGCGTCGTCCTGGTCACCCTCGGCCTGCTCATGCTGCTCTACCCGCTCACCCGCGGCCGCGAGCTGGACTGGCCGGTGTGGGGGTACGTGTCGATGGCCGGCTCGATCGGTGTCTTCGGGGCGCTGGTCGCGTACGAGCGGCGCAAGGGCGCGCGGGACGGCTCGCCGCTGATCGAGCTCTCCCTCTTCCGGGTGCGCAGCTTCGCGGCGGGTGTCGCCGTGCAGACCGTCTTCGGGGTCGGTCTCGGCGTGTTCTTCCTGGTCTGGACCCTGTACATGCAGACCGGCCTGGGCTGGAGCCCGCTGCGGGCGGGTCTGACCGGGGTCCCGTTCTCGCTCGCCGTCTCGACGGCCGCCGGGCTGTCCGTGCAGAAACTGGTCCCGCGCTTCGGGCGCAAGGTGCTCCAGACGGGCGCCCTGACCATGGCCATCGGTGTACTCCTCTACATCTGGGAGTCCGAGCGGTACGGCCTCGGCATCGCCCCGTGGCAGATGGCGCTTCCGCTGGTCGTGATGGGTGTCGGCATGGGGCTGATCGTCGCCCCGCTGACGGACGCGGTGCTGTCGGACGTGCCGCGTGAGCACGCCGGTTCGGCGTCCGGGCTGATCAACACCGTCCAGCAGATGGGCAACGCGCTCGGGCTCGGTCTGGTCGCGGTCGTCTTCTTCGGCCGGATCGGCGACCGGCTGACCCCTGCCGAGGTGGGCCCCGCCTTCGTGAACGCCTTCGAGCACGCTCTGGGCTGGGTGGCCCTGGTGATGTTCGCGATCTTCCTGCTGATGTTCGCCCTGCCGAAGCGGCCGGCCCAGCACGTGGAGGGCGCCGCCGAGGACGCCCCGGAGGCGGCCCCCTCCGGGGACCGGGAGCGCGAGCTCGTCGCCTGAGCCGACGTTCCCGCGTGAGGGGCCCGTCACCCGAGTGGTGACGGGCCCCTCACGCGTGCCCTCGCGTGTGTCCTCACGCGTGCCCTCGCGCGTGCCCTCGCGTGTGTCCTCGCGCAGGGGCGCAGGGTGCGCGCAGAGGGCGGAAGTCCGTTCATGCCCGAATCACGTCCGAACCTGTTTACTTTCCCGAAATCCGCGCGTAGCCTCCGAGGCGAAACCACAAGTTCGGGCATAAAACTGGTCACGGTCGGAGGAGAACGGACATGTACGCACCGGAGCGGCAGCAGGAGATCCTGCGGCTCGCCCGTGACGGCGGCCGGGTGGACGTACTGTCGCTGGCCGAGGAGTTCCAGGTCACGGCGGAGACGATCCGCCGCGACCTGAAGGCCCTCGACCGGGCCGGCCTGGTGCGTCGCGTGCACGGCGGTGCCATACCGGCCGGACGCCTCGACTTCGAACCGGACCTCGCCGAACGCGAAGGCACTTCCGCCGACGAGAAGGACCGCATCGCCAAGGCGGCCCTCACGGAACTGCCCACCGAGGGCACGGTGATCCTCGACGCCGGCACCACGGTCGCCCGCCTGGCCGCCGCCCTCCCGCTGGAGGCCTCGCTCACCGTCGTGACGCACAGCCTGCCCATCGCGGCCCGCCTCGCGGACCACCCGGGCATGCAGCTGCATCTCGTCGGGGGGCGCGTACGGCACCGTACGCGCGCCGCCGTGGACGCGTGGGCGCTGCGCGCGTACGGCGAGATCCGCGCCGACGTCCTGTTCGTCGCCGCCAACGGTTTCTCCGCCGAGCACGGTCTGACCACCCCCGACCTCGCCGAGGCCGCGGTGAAGCGGGCGGCCGTCGCCGCCGCGCGCCGCGTGGTGCTGCTCGCCGACTCCGCCAAGCACGGCCAGGAGCACTTCGCCCGCTTCGGCGACCTGAGCGACGTGGACCTGCTGATCACCGACAGCGGGCTGAGCCCCGACGACGCGGCCGCCATCGAGCGCGGCGGCACGGAAGTAGTACGCGCATGATCCTCACCGTCACCCCCAACCCGTCCCTGGACCGCACCTACGAGGTCCCGTCCCTCGACCGCGGCGAGGTCATCCGCGCCACCGGCGAGCGGATGGACCCGGGCGGCAAGGGCGTGAACGTCTCGCGCGCCGTCGCGGCCGCAGGACGGCGCACGGTCGCCGTCCTGCCCCTGGGCGGTGCGCCGGGCGCGCTCGTCGCCGACCTGCTCGACGCGCAGGGCATCGAGGTCGCGCCGGTCCCGGTCGCCGGGGCCACCCGCTCGAACATCGCGCTCGCGGAGTCGGACGGCGTCCTGACGAAGATCAACGCACCCGGGCCCGAGCTGTCCCCGGAGGAGCAGGAACTGCTCCTGGAGACGGTCCGCGAGCAGTCCCGCGACGCCGACTGGATCGCCTGCTGCGGCAGCCTGCCCCGGGGGCTCGCGCCCTCCTGGTACGCCGAGGTGGTCGCGCGGGCGCACGCCGGAGGAGCGCGCATCGCCCTGGACACCTCCGGGCGTGCGCTCCTGGAGGCGCTGCGGGAGCGGCCCGACGTGGTGAAGCCGAACGCCGAGGAGCTCGCGGAGGCCGTCGGGCGCCCCCTGGCCACCGTGGGCGACGCGGTGAAGGCGGCCGAGGAACTGCGTGAGATGGGCGCCCGTGCCGTGCTCGCGAGCCTGGGCGCCGACGGGCAGTTGCTCGTGGAGGACACGGGTACCTGGTTCGCGAGCGCCCGCGTCGACGTCGTACGCAGCAACGTGGGCGCGGGCGACTCCTCCCTCGCCGGCTTCCTCGTCGCCGGCGGCAGCGGCCCCGCGGCACTCGCCTCCGCCGTCGCGCACGGGGCGGCCGCCGTCCAGCTGCCCGGCAGCGTGATGCCGACCCCGGACGACCTGGACCCGGCGGCCGTGACGGTCACGGCGCAGGTGCCCGTGGACCGTGAACTGAAGGAGCCGGTGTCATGACGACGAGCCCCACGGCGTCCGTACTGACGACGACTCCCGCGCAGTCTGCGCTGACGACGACGACCACGGTGTCCTCCGTGCCGACGACGACTGGCGCGCTGTCTGCGCTGACGGCGACCACGGCGTCGCCCATGCCGACGACGACTCGCGCGTTCCCCGAGCCGCCCGGCGATCAGGTCGTCGAGCGGCGAAGTGCCTCGTTACTCGCCGCTCGACATGGTCGGCAGGGCCGCCTGAGCCGCCCTGCCGATCAGGGGAGGCATGGCCCGAACCCGCCTGCCACCCCGCGGAGGCGGGGTTTCCCCGGCCCCGCCTCCGCCTCCCTCACCACCCCCCACTGCACCGCCGCAACAACCCCCGTCCCCGTCCCCACCCTCGCCCACCACCCCATGCCCCGGGCGATACGCGTGCGAAGGAGCCCGCGATGAGCGACATGATCACCGCGGACCTGGTCGATCTCGACCTGTCCGTCGAAACAAAGGAAGCGGCGGCGCGGTCCCTCGCCGAGCGCATGGTCGCCCTGGGCCGGGTGACCGACCTGGAGGGCTTCCTCGCCGATGTGGCCGCCCGTGAGGCCCAGATGCCCACCGGCCTCGACGGCGGCATCGGCATCCCGCACTGCCGCAGCGCCCACGTCACCGAACCGACGCTCGCCTTCGGACGCAGCGCCGCCGGCATCGACTTCGGCGCCGCCGACGGCCCCGCCGACCTGATCTTCCTGATCGCCGCCCCCGCAGGCGCGGACGACGCCCATCTGACGATCCTGTCGTCGCTCGCCCGGCAGCTGATGAACGCCGAGTTCACCGACGCGCTGCGCTCGGTCGGCGACGCGGCGGCCGCGGCGGCGCTGATCCGCGGCGACGCGGCTCCGGCTGCCGACGCCCCGGTCGCTGAAGCCGCGGCTGCCGAGGCCCCCGTCGCCGAGGCCTCGGTCGCCGAAGCCGAGGGCACTCCCTCAGACTCCGTGTCGGCGTCGGCGGCGGCCTCCGCCGACGCCGACACGGCCACCGGCGAGGACACGGACACCGAGGCCGCGCGCCCCTTCCGGATCGTCGCCGTCACCTCCTGTCCGACCGGCATCGCCCACACCTACATGGCGGCCGAGTCCCTGGAGAACGCGGGCCGCGAGGCCGGCGTCGAACTGGTCGTCGAGACGCAGGGCTCGGCCGGCTTCACCCGGCTCGACCCGGCCGTCATCGCCGCGGCGGACGGCGTGATCTTCGCCCACGACGTCCCCGTACGCGAAAAGGACCGCTTCGGCGGCAAGCCCACCGTGGACGTCGGCGTGAAGGCGGGCATCAACCGGCCCGCCGCGCTCATCACCGAGGTGCGCGGGAAGGCGGCGCGCGGTGAGGTGAGCGCGTCGGCCAAGGGCGGGACACCGGTCGAGCGGACCGGTGAGTCCGGTGACAACTACGGCACCAAGCTGCGCAAGTGGCTGATGACGGGCGTCAGCTACATGGTCCCGTTCGTCGCCGCGGGCGGTCTGCTGATCGCTCTCGGGTTCGCGATCGGCGGCTGGGAGATCAACAAGGCGCCCTCGGTCATGGAGCACTTCTCCTGGACCCAGGTCGACAGCTGGGGCGCCCTGCTGTTCCAGATCGGCGGGGTCGCCTTCGGCTTCCTCATCCCGGTCTTGGCCGGCTACATCGCGTACGGCATGGCGGACCGGCCCGGTCTCGTGCCCGGCTTCGTCGGCGGCATGATCGCCTCCAACATCGCCGCCGGCTTCCTCGGCGGCCTGGTCGCCGGTCTGCTGGCGGGTGGCATCGTCCTCGCGATCCAGCGGATCAAGATCCCGCCGGTGCTGCGCGGCATCATGCCGGTGGTGGTGATCCCGCTGATCTCCTCGCTGATCGTCGGCTTCCTGATGTTCGTCGTGGTCGGCAAGCCCATCGCCGAGGCCCAGAAGGGCATGACGGACTGGCTGTCCGGCCTCTCCGGCACCAACGCCGTCCTGCTGGGTGTGCTGCTCGGCCTGATGATGTGCTTCGACCTCGGCGGCCCCGTCAACAAGGTCGCGTACGCCTTCGCCACGGCCGGTATCGCCGTCCAGGACCCCAGCGACTCCGCGATGAAGGTCATGGCCGCCGTGATGGCCGCGGGCATGGTCCCGCCGCTGGGCATGGCGCTCGCGACCACCGTCCGCAAGAAGCTCTTCACCCCGACCGAGCGCGAGAACGGCAAGGCCGCCTGGGTCCTGGGCGCCTCCTTCATCTCCGAGGGCGCGATCCCGTTCGCCGCGGCCGACCCGCTGCGCGTCATCCCGGCCTCGATGGCGGGCGGCGCCGTCACCGGCGCCCTGTCGATGGCCTTCGGCGCCACGCTCCGCGCCCCGCACGGAGGCATCTTCGTGGTCCCGCTGATCGGCAACCCGTTCCTGTACCTGGTCGCCATCGCGGCGGGCGTGTGCGTGACGACGGCCGCGGTCATCGTCCTCAAGGGCCTGCGCAAGCCGGTCCCCGGCGCCGTCGAGCCCGGCACGACGGAGGAATCCGCGGCTGCCACGGCGGCGGAGGCGAAGCAGCCGGTGGCCGCCTAGCCTGCGACGGCCGCGGCCGGCTCCGACCGCGGCTGCCTGCCGCAGGGTGCGGCTACTGGTGACCATCCGCGGTGATTCATGGATCTCCGCACCGAACAGGCCTGTCGCGCGGTCTGAGTGATCTGCGTGATCTGGGTGGCATGCGAGATACGTCACGGTCCGGGACATAAGTTCCGGACCGTGGTGTCTACTGGTCGGTATGCCCGTGCATCTCACGTTCCCTCAGCTGGCGGCCCTGACGGTCCTCGCCGTGGCGTCCATCGCCTGGCTGATCTTCGTGACCCGCATCCTGCGGCGCAGCCGCTCAGGTAGCGAGGCACGCACCGTGCTCCCCGCCCCGCCGGTGCTCCCCGCGCTCCCGAGCCAACAGCAGTCCGGTCCAGGCCGGGAGGTCGTCGAACTGACCCCCGCGGAGAGGGACGCCTTCGCCGGCCTCGTACGACAGCTCGGCGGGGGCCGCTGACCGACGGCTCGTCGGGCCGCTGAACGCCTCAGGAGACCTGCGCCGCCCGGCGTTCCATCGCGTCCCGGGCCGCGGCCTCGGACACGTACACCTCGCACATGTGCCGCCCGTCGGGCGTCGCCGTGTGCTCGACCTCCCACAGGGAGATCTCCCGGCCGTCCCGCAGCAGGAACGCGTGCTCGTAGAGCGAGTAGCCCAGTCCGATCCGGCCCGCGCGGCAGGGGCGCCCGAAAGCCTGGGTGATCTGGTGCGCGAACGCCGACTTCAGCAGTGCGGCCGTGTCCGCGTCCGGCCGGTCGGGGTTCTCCGCGCGGCGCAGCAGTCTGCGCGCGTGGTCCGCAGAGTCGTCCGGCACGTACACGTGCCGGGGCCCGGGGATCGGCGACAGCTGCACCAGCACCGGCAGTTCGAAGTCCGGAGTGTCCGACGGCAGTGGCAGCCGGGCCGTGGCGGCCCGCAGCTCCTCCTCGTCGACGTACACCTCGTGCTGCGGCTCGCTGCCCGGCGCGGTGTTGTGCACGAGCTCCCACAGCGTGAGCGCGCAGCCGTCGGCCAGCAGCCAGGTGTGCCGGTACGTCTCCCGGTGCAGGCCCGCGCTGTGGTGCGCGGAGTGCAGGGAGCTGTCATGCGCGAGTGCGCAGTCGAGCCGCCGCAGGGCTTCGTCGGGCAGCTCGAACGAGTTCAGGGCGCGACCGAGCAGTCGCGCGAGGTGCTCCTCCGGAGACTCGGGCGACTCGGCTGGTTCGTACGCTGTCGTCTCGTACGGAACGCTCAAGGTTTCTCCCGGCGTTGCTGCATGTCACCTTGTGGGTGCATACCGTAGCCCCTCGGTCGGACATCATGTCCGGGAACCGAGAAAACGTACGCCGTGAAAACGTCAGGGCCGCACGAAAAATTCCCGCACGGCCCGACGGCCCATCAGAAATCGCCGGTCAGAGGGCATCTCCGGCGATCAGGCGGTGCTCCCCGCGGTCCACTCGGACCAGGACATGTTCCACCCGTTGAGCCCGTTGTCCGGAGACACCGTCTTGTCGGGGGAGTTCTTGACGATCACCACATCGCCGATCAGCGACTCGTCGTAGAACCACTTGGCGGGCGTGTCACCCTGCGCGCCCTGTGCGTCCGCGAGCCCCACGCAGCCGTGGCTGGTGCCGGTGCGACCGAAGGGCGGATTGCCCCTGTTGTACCAGTAGTTGCCGTGGATGAAGGTGCCGGACTGCGTCAGGCGCATCGCGTGCGGCACGTCCGGGATGTCGTACTCACCGCCCAGGCCCACCGTCCGGCTGTTCATGCGGGTCTGCGTGAACTTCTCGGAGATCACCATCTGCCCGTTGTACGTCGTGTGCTCCGGGCTGCCCGACGAGATCGGAACCGTCTTCAGGGTCTGTCCGTCCCGCATCACCGTCATGGTCTGCGTGTTGACGTCGACCGTGGACACCTGCGACCGCCCGATGGTGAAGGTCACCGTCTTCTTCTGCACCCCGTACACGCCGTTGGCGCCCTCGACCCCGTCCAGGTCGATCTTCATCGTCACCTTGGAGCCGGCCTTCCAGTACTCCTCGGGACGGAAGTCGAGCCGCTGTGCCCCGAACCAGTGCCCGACCACCTGCTGGCCGCTGCTGGAGGTGACCGTGATGTGCGACTGCACGGCCTTCGTGTCGCTGATGGTCTTGTCGAAGGTGAACGACACCGGCATTCCGACGCCGACCGTGGTGCCGTTGTCCGGCGTGTACGTCCCTATGAAGCTGTTGGCCGAAGAGACGGTGGTGAAGATGGAGTTGGCGGCGGCCGTCTTGCCGTTCGCATCCTTCGCGGTCGCCGATATCTGGTACTTCGTCCCGCGCTCCAGCTGATCCTTCGGCTTCCAGCTGCTGCCGTCGGCCGACAGAGAGCCCTCGACGGCCTGCCCCGAGCCGGCCACCGTCATCTTCACCTCGGTGAGCCGGCCGTCGCTCACCTTCACGCCGGTCGCGTTGATCGACGCGCTCGCCGAACCGTCCTTCGCCGAGATGACGATCTTCGCCGTGGACGTCTTGACGCTGCTTGCGCCGCCCTTGGCGTCCCCGTCCTTGTCCTTGGCGTTGGCGCTGCCCCCGCAGGCGGTCAGGGTCAGGGCACCGACCACCAGGACGGCACAGGCTCCGACCGCGCGCCGCACTGCTATGTCCGCCGTTGTCACGGGCTGCTCCAGCTTCGTGTGATGTGAGTGATCCGCTCTGGTACGTGGAGAAGGAGGGATCCCACGGCCGGTGGGGTTCCCTCCGGTCGCCGTTGGCACCATCACGTGACGGAACCGGGACAATCGCCCTCCCCGGCCCGCGGTGTCACCGGCCCCCGTACAACTCCTCGTACGACGGCCACGCCCCGCCCGGCCCGGACACCGACTCGGCGGCGCGCACGGCCCGTACGATCGCGCGCGTCACCACCTCCGCGCCCGCCGCGAGGATGTCGTTCAGAGCGAGCGGGTGGTCGGGGTCGAGCGGGCGCGCGCCCGTCGCCAGCGTGAAGACGGTGTCCCCGTCGTTGAGCAGATGCACCGGACGCACGGCCCGCGCGATTCCGTCGTGCGCCGTGCCCGCCACCTTCTGCGCCTGTGCCTTCGTCAGGTCCGCGTCGGTGGCGACCACCGCGAGCGTGGTGTTGAGCAGGGGAGGCGCGTTCTTCGCCGTGATCTCGGCGAGACGCCAGCGCGCGCTCTCATGCACGCGGGCCTCTGGATACTCCGCACGCCCCTGGAACAACTCCCCGTACAGCACGCCCGTCTCCGGATCCGTCACCGACCCCGCCGCGTTGGCCACCACCAGCGCGGCCACCGTGATCCCCGAGTCGAGAAGCACGCTCGCGCTGCCGACCCCGCCCTTCATCGGCCCGACAGCGGCGCCCGTCCCCGCGCCCACGCATCCCTCCCGCACCCGAGCCCCCACAGCGCTCGCCGCGGCCGCCTCCACGGCCGCCCGGCCGGTGGCGGCGTCAGGACGGGCCCGGAAGTCGCCGCCCCGCGCCAGGTCGAAGACGCAGGCGGCGGGCACCACCGGCACGACGTGCGTCGGCTCCGTGCCGACGAGAACCCCGCGCCCCTGCTCCTCCAGCCAGGCCATCACGCCGGACGCCGCGTCCAGCCCATAGGCGCTGCCGCCGGTCAGCACGATCGCCTCGACCCGCTGCACCACATTGCGTGGATCGAGGGCGTCGGTCTCCTTCGTGCCGGGACCACCGCCGCGTACGTCCACGGCGGCCACGGCACCGCCCTCCGGCGCGAGGACGACCGTGGTGCCGGTGAGCCAACCGTCGCCGGTCCGCGTGGCGTGTCCCACGCGTACACCGGCGACGTCCGTCAGAGCGTCAACTGTCATGGGGGTCAGTCTCGCCCGACCCGCGTCGTGCGTGGCGGTGTCACGCCCCGTCACATCACCGCGCTCGAAGCTCGCGCGGGGCTCTCCCGTGACTCCCGCGCGACCAGGCGCGCCGTCAAGGTCGTCCCGGTCGCCACCGCCAGCGCCGACACCAGGCCGGCCGTGAGGACCGCCCACTCGCCGAGGAAGGTGCAGCAGATCACCAGCAGCGCGGCGACGGGCAGCACCAACTGCTGGGCCAGGCCCACCTTGAAGTGGCGTGCGTGCAGGACCCAGACCGCCAGCAGGTACAGCGCCGTCGGCAGGGTGACCGCGGCCGACGCGGCGAGCGTCGAGATATGGGCCTCGCCGACCGCCTGCTCGACCGCCACCTCCAGACCCGCCCCGATCGCGGCGGCCGAGGCGAAGACGACGTAGTGCCCGTAGCCCCACAGAAACGCCTGCTTGCTGGAGCGCAGATGCCCATGGATGGGCACCACGAAGTAGATCCACCAGGCGGCGAAGACGATCAACAGCCCACCCGTCGCGATCGGCAGCAGCTCGCCCAGCGCGTCGTTCTCGTCGATGCCGGACTTCACGGCGACCGTCGCCGCCGCGATCGCCTCGCCCAGCACGATGATCGTGAACAGCCCGTAGCGCTCGGCGATGTGATGCGGATGCCAGGACGTCGGGTGGTCCTTCTCCGCATAGATCGGCACGCACATCTCCAGCGGCGCCATCACCAGGAACAGCCACGCCCTGCCGCCCTCGGGCAGAATCAGCAGCCCCAGCCAGCCGATCTGGCAGATCAGCACGCCCGCCGCGTACCGCAGCGCCATCGTCCGCTCCGCGCCCTCGGCGGACCACGCGACTCGCAGCCACTGCGAGCTCAGCGCGAACCTCATGATCGCGTAGCCCAACCAGACGGCCACGAACTCGTGGTCCTCGAACGCCCGCGAGATGCCCGCCGCCAGCACCAGGACCCCGGCGATCTGCACCAGCGTGACGATCCGGTACAGGACGTCGTCGTTGTCGTACGCCGACGCGAACCAGGTGAAGTTCATCCAGGCCCACCAGATGGCGAAGAAGACCATCGCGTAGTTGAGGATTCCCTCGCCCGCGTGGGACTCGGCCACGGCGTGCACCAGTTGGATGCCCGCCTGGGCGATGGCCACGACGAAGCACAGGTCGAAGAGGAGCTCGAGCGGCGAGGCGACCCGATGCGTCTCGCCCTTCCCGCGCGCGGTCAGACTGCGCAGCGGCTTCAAGCGGGTGGGCGCCGGGGAGACGGGGCTCCCGGAGGGCGGGGGAGAGGCCGACGGGGGCGTACTGGACGTCATGGGTACCAGCACAGCAGACAACCGGCGGAAAATCTTGTGCGGAATCCGCGGTCTCGCGGGGTGCGAGGCCGGCGGCCGGGCCCTGACCCGAGCGGGTGCCGGGGCCGTACTCTGGAGGGATGAGCACCCCTTCCGCCTCCGAGCCGCGCGACCCGAAGTCCGCGCTGATCTTCGACGACCCGCTGGACCGGCAGTCCTCGGACGACACCGACCGCGGTTGGGGCGAGCGGCCGTCCGCCGAGGGCGACAGTGTCGCCGACCTGAAGCGCTTCCTCGACGAGAAGCCGCCCCACCACGTCTGAACCCGACGGGCCGGCCCGGTCCGGCAGGCCCGGGAGCCCTGGCGGAGCACCGCCCGCAGGGCCCCGTCGAGGGCTTCTACCGCTCGCTGCGCCCCGAGCCCCGCTGGGCGACCAGCTCGTCGCGGATCTCCTTGAGCACCTCCAGCTCGGTCAGCTCGATGATCTCCTGCGTGCCCTCCTTGGCCTTCCTGCGGGCCTCCATCTTCGCCAGATACTTCGACATGGGCAGGACCATCAGGAAGTACACGACCGCAGCAGTGATCACGAAGGTGAGCGTCGCGCCGAGGACGGACCCCCACAGGATCCGGACGCCCGTCGCGCTGTCCCCCGTGCCGGTGCAGGGGCCCTTGAGGCAGGCGCTGTAGCTGTCCAGGTTCTTGGTACCGACCGCTCCGATGAGCGGGTTGATGATTCCCTTCACCACCGAGTTGACGATGTTCGTGAAGGCCGCGCCGATCACCACCGCGACTGCCAGATCGACGACGTTGCCACGCATCAGGAAGGCCTTGAAGCCCTGCCAGACGCTTGCCTTCTCTTCGCTCACCTCGGGGACACTCCTCACATGTACAGGTTGTGGAACAAACAGCTCCGCAACCTACGTCAACGCCAGGTGGGCGTGTCCAATTCGGTCCCTCGGGCGAGGGACTTGACGTCACCACAGGGTCACCGCCAGCCGAGCCGTCGCACTCGCCCCCGCCAGACGCGCGGCGGTGGACCGGGGCACCGACAGGACGACCAGCGCCCCGTCGTCAGCCGTGCCGGCAGCCGTGTCGGTGTCCAGCGGCTCCGGCACCTTTGTCACGAGTGCCCCGCGCGCGACCACATGGGCGTCGCCGCCCGCGCCGCCCACACCGCCCAGCGTCGTCGGCTCGGCGGCGATGACATCTACCCGGTCACCGGGGCGCAGCAGTCGGACCGTGGCCGCGTCGGCGATCCGTACCGGCGCCGTCACCTTCTCCCCGGCGCGAGGGCTGTGCGCAGGGGCGCGTAGTGGAGCATGCGCGCGGGGGTGCGAGCCCCCGCCCGAGTCCGCGCGCGCAGTCGCACCGGGATGTCCGTGGCCCGGATCACCGTCCCGTGGGCCGGACGCCACGAGCGCGGCGGCAGTGATGGCGAGACCCAGGGCGAGGGCCCGCCGCCTGCTCCTTACGAGCCGTCCCAGCCGGTACCGGCTGGGACGGACCCGCACGGGAGCGAAGGGCGGCACCTCGCAGGTGGCCGGAGCGTCCGTGCCGGGTGGGCGCGCCGCGAAGGGGAGAGGGGACGGGGCGGGCGAGGGGAGCGGAGGAAGCGGAGGAAGCGGGGGGAGAGGAGAGGGAGGAACGAGCGAGTCGGACACGGGATCACCACCTGCGAGGAGGAACGGGTTTGCGAAGCCACGATGAGCCTTCGCGCCGCCGCTCGCCGGAGCCGGTGGACCACCGCCGGGTTGTGGACAACTCCCTCACTCGAAGGAGAACTTCCGCGCCCGAGGCCCCCTTTTCCGCCTCTCCCCCGCACCCGCTACGGCAGCTCGAACCCGGGATTCAGCCCGCCCAGCGCGTTCGCGCACAGGCAGTCCCGCTCGCCGTCGGAGGGCAGCGCGGCCACCGCGTCGAACAGCACGCCCCGCAGCCGGTCCACGTTCGCCGCGAATACCCGCAGCACCTCCTCGTGCGACACGCCCTCACCGCTCTCGGCGCCCGCGTCCAGATCGGTGACCAGATTCAACGACGTGTAGCAGAGCTCGAGTTCACGGGCGAGCGCGGCCTCCGGGTGACCCGTCATGCCCACCACAGACCAACCCTGCGCCTGGTGCCACAACGACTCGGCACGGGTCGAGAACCGCGGCCCATCGATCACCACCAGAGTCCCGCCGTCCACCGGCTCCCACTCCCGGCCACGCGCCGCCTTCAGGGCCGCCGAGCGTCCCGCGGGGCAGTAGGGGTCGGCCAGGGACACATGCACCACGTTGGGCACCGTGCCGTCGGGCAGGGGCAGCCCGTCGAAGTACGTTGCGCTCCTCGACTTCGTGCGGTCGACCAGCTGATCGGGCACGAGCAGCGTGCCGGGCCCGTACTCCGGGCGCAGACCGCCCACCGCGCACGGACCGAGGACCTGGCGCGCCCCGACCGAGCGCAGCGCCCACAGGTTGGCCCGGTAGTTGATCCGGTGGGGCGGCAGATGGTGCCCGCGTCCGTGCCGGGGCAGGAAGGCGACCCGCCGGCCGGCGATCTCGCCGAGGAAGAGCGAGTCGCTGGGCGGTCCGTAGGGGGTGTCGACCTGGAGCTCGGTCACGTTGTCGAGGAACGAGTAGAAGCCGGAGCCGCCGATCACACCGATCTCTGCGTTCGCCTGGTTCGCCATGCGTCGCACCCTAACCGCCCCGGGAACGCCGAAGACCCCGTCGTCGTACGACGACAGGGTCCTGTGAGCGAGCCTTACGCGGCTGAGCTGCTGCCGCTCGAGGTGCCGGTGCTCGACGACTTCGAGTCCGAGGTCGAGGACGTCGAGGTCGACGGCTTCGAGTCGGAGCCGGACGTCGACGACTTCGAGGACGACGCCGGCGAGCTGCTCGACGAGGAACCGCGGCTGTCGTTGCGGTAGAAGCCGGAGCCCTTGAAGACGATGCCGACGGCCGAGAACACCTTCTTGAGGCGGCCACCGCAGTTGGGGCACTCGGTCAGGGCATCGTCGGTGAACTTCTGCACCGCCTCGAGGCCCTCGCCGCACTCGGTGCACTGGTACTGGTAGGTCGGCACTGTCTTCCTCCTGGCACTCTCACTCAGTGAGTGCTAACGACGGTCTATCTTGACGTATTCCGGGGGATCAGTCCACTGTCACCGGCACGCGGTGACCGACGCCACGTGCGACGGTACGCGCGCGGGGGCGCGTCTCCAGCCGTGAACGCAGCGCCAGCAGGGTCACCAGGGCCAGCACGGTGCCCCCCATGGGCACCAGGAAACCGGCGCCGCCCCAGAAGCGGTCCTCCAGCTGTCCGGCGATCGTGACGGCGGCCGCCTGCCCGAGCGCGACCGCGCCCGTCAGCCAGGTGAACGCCTCGGTGCGGGCGCCGGCCGGGACCAGGTCATCGACCAGCGTGTAGCCGGTGATCAGCGCGGGCGCGATGCACATGCCGACCAGGAGGCCGAGGCCCGCCAGGACGAGCACCGAGTGCGCTGCCCACAGGCCGGAGGCGACGAGCGCCAGCGCGGCATAGGAGACGACCAGGCGTCGCCGCGGGGCGACCTTCCAGGCGATGGCGCCGCAGACCAGGCCGGAGAGCATGTTGCCTGCGGCGAAGGTGCCGTACAGGACGCCGTTCAGGCCGGGCTCGCCGATGGACTCGGTGAACGCGGCCAGCGAGACCTGCATGCCTCCGAAGACGGTGCCGATGCCCAGGAAGGCCACGATCAGCACGCGCACACCGGGGACGCGCAGAGCCGAGGCGTGCTCCACGCGCGCGTGCCCGGCGACGGCGACCTGGGGCTGCGTGCTCTTGCGCGCGGCGAACAGCAGGCCGCCGAGCAGGGTCAGCGCGGCCTCGGTGACCAGGCCGGCGGCCGGGTTCACGGCGGTGCACAGGGCGGTCGCCAGCAGCGGGCCGAAGACGAAGGTGAGCTCGTCGGTGACGGACTCGAAGGCCGCCGCGGTGGTCATCAGGGGCGAGCCCTTCAGCCGCGCACCCCAGCGGGCCCGCACCATGGGCCCGATCTGCGGCACCGAGGCGCCCGTGGGCACGGCCGCCGCGAACACCGTCCACAGGGGTGCGTGGGTCAGGGCGAGCACGGTGAGGGTGAGGCCCGACAGCGTGTGCAGGAGCACGCCGGGGATCAGCACCGCGCGCTGCCCGTAGCGGTCGGCGAGCCGCCCGCTGTAGGGCGCGCACAGCGCCATGGAGACACCGGTGACGGCCGCGGCGGCACCGGCCGCGCCGTACGAGCCGGTGGTGTGCTGCACGAGCAGCACGATGGAGATGGTGAGCATCGCGAACGGCTGGCGGGCCGCGAAGCCGGGCAGCAGGAACGTCCAGGCGCCACGGGTGCGCAGCAGCTGCCCGTATCCCGGGCGGGAGGAGGCCGACGAGTCCTTCGACGGCTCGGTGGTGACCGTGGATGCCACGGCCCGTGCCTTTCTGCCGCCTGGTAGCGCGACCCCGTCCGGTTGGGCGGGGGCGCCGAGAGCTGTCCTCTTGCGCGTGCTGCGGTAGATGCCGGTGCTCGCCGCACGAGGTGTCCCGGCCGCCATACGGTCGCGCCAGCTCTGCGTCAGGCAGAGTTGGTTCGATCAAGGTGTGCCTTCATCGTACAGGGATCAAGGTGCGTCATCCCTGTGAAAATGAGCACCATAAGGCTGGCCGCCTCCGAATGAAGGGGGTGTGAACGGTGCGAAACATGCACTTAACGCGCGCTGCCGCCCGTGCCCAGCCATCCGGCGAGCTTGCCGCCGTGCCCGACGGCGCGCAGTCGCCGTTCGGCCGCGTCGCGGACCGGGTCGGTGGCGACGACGAGGAGTTCGTCGCCGTGTCGCAGCACGGTCGTCGGCAGCGGCACGAACGATGTCCCGTCGCGCACGACGAGGGTGACGGCCGCCCCGGCCGGCAGCCGTAGCTCGTTGACCTCGACGCCGTGCATCTTCGACCCCTCGGGGATCGCCACGGACAGCAGATGCCCGCGCAGCCGCTCCAGGGGCGCCGACTCGACGCCGAGGTCGGCGGCCTCGGGATCCCCGCCCAGGCGCAGTTTGCGCGCCAGCCAGGGCAGCGTCGGCCCCTGGATCAGGGTGTAGACGACGACCAGGACGAAGACGATGTTGAAGATGCGGCGGCTGCCGTCGACGCCGTTCACCATGGGGATCGTCGCCAGGATGATGGGGACGGCGCCGCGCAGCCCGGCCCAGGACATCAGCGTCTGCTCCTGCCAGGGCACCCGGAACGGCGTCAGGCACAGCACGACGCTGAGCGGGCGGGCCACCATGGTCAGCACCAGGCCGATGAGGAGCGCAGGCAGTACGTCGTCGCCCAGCTCGTGCGGGGTCACCAGGAGACCGAGCAGCACGAACATGCCGATCTGGGCGATCCAGCCGAGGCCGTCGGCGAACCCGCGGGTGGCGGGCCAGTGCGGCAGTTTCGCGTTGCCCATGACCATCGAGGCGAGATAGACGCCCAGGAAGCCGCTGCCGTGCGCCAGGGAGCCCGCCGCGTATGCGGTGACCGCGATCGCCATGACGGCGATCGGGTAGAGGCCGGAGGCGGGCAGCGCGACGTGCCTGAGGCCCCAGGAGCCCAGCCAGCCGACCGTGAGGCCGATGGCGGCGCCGATGGCCAGCTCCAGCGCTATCTCGCCCACCAGCACGTACCAGTGCTCGACAGGGCCCGCCGTGGAGAAGGCGACGACCAGGATGACCACCGGGGCGTCGTTGAAGCCGGACTCGGCCTCCAGGGTGCCCGTCACGCGCGAGGGGAGGGGGATCTTGCGCAGGACGGAGAAGACCGCCGCCGCGTCGGTCGAGGACACCACCGCGCCGATGATCAGCGCCTGTCTCCACTCCAGCCCGGTCACGAAGTGCGCGGCCGTGGCTGTGACGCCGACGCTGACCGCGACGCCGGCCAGTGCCAGCGCCGTGGCGGACGGCAGGGCCGGTTCGATCTCCTTCCACTTCGTGCCCAGACCGCCCTCGGCGAGGATCACGACCAGGGCGGCGTAGCCGATGACCTGGGTCATCTCGGCATTGTCGAAGTGGATGTTGCCGATGCCGTCCTGGCCCATGAGGACGCCGATGCCCACGTAGACGAGCAGGCTGGGGAGCCCGCTGCGCGAGGAGATCCGGACCGCTGCGACGGCGACGAGCAGGACGAGCGAGCAGACGAGCAGGAGCTGGTTGAGGTGGTGGACAGTCAGCGGCGGTTCCCTTCACCGGCGCGCGCGGCTTGCGCGCGGGCGCACATGTGCTTCGGATACATCGGACACGAAGCTGCGAGCTTCGGGCCCAACTACTTCGTTACCTTACCTAACTCTTGACGATTTCTTGACGCTCGGCGAGGGAAGATCGACCATCCCTCCGTACCGGTACCCGACTCCGCGTCAAGTGGCACAAGGCCCTGCGCCTATGGTTGCTCCAGCACTCCAGGACCGCCTGCCGCTCGCGTTAGGACAGCAAGGACAGCGATGCCCCCCAACACCACCGCCACATCGGGTGACAAGCCCGGCAAGTCCGGCAGGAAGAAGGGGCGCAAAGCCCGTTTGATCGTGCTTGTGCTGGTGCTGGCCATCATCGGAGGCATCGCCTACGGCGCCTACTGGTCCATCAGTACCGTCCGCGCGTCCTTCCCGCAGACCAAGGGTTCGATCACACTCGAGGGCCTGACCGGGCCCGTCGACGTGAAGCGGGACGGCTACGGCATCCCGCAGATCTACGCGGACTCCGACGAAGACCTGTTCATGGCGCAGGGCTATGTCCAGGCGCAGGACCGGTTCTACGAGATGGACGTACGCCGGCACATGACCTCCGGGCGACTGTCGGAGATGTTCGGCAAGAGCCAGGTCGACAACGACGAGTTCCTGCGCACCCTGGGCTGGGACCGTGTCGCCAAGAAGGAGTACGACAGCGAGCTGTCGGCCGACACGAAGAAGTACCTCCAGGCCTACGCCAAGGGGGTCAACGCCTACCTCAAGGGCAAGGACGGCGCCGACATCTCCCTGGAGTACGCGGCTCTGGGATTCACCAACGACTACAAGCCCACCGAGTGGACCCCGGTCGACTCGGTCTCCTGGCTGAAGGCGATGGCCTGGGACCTGCGCGGCAACATGCAGGACGAGATCGACCGCGCCCTGATGACCAGCCGTCTCGGCCCGGCCCAGATCGCCGAGCTGTACCCGCAGTACCCGTACGACCGGAACCAGGCGATCGTCCAGGACGGCCAGTACGACGAGCTGACCAAGACGTTCGAGCAGAGCGACGGCCAGAGCGACTCCGACGACAGCTCCACGGACGGCACGGGCACGTCCTCGGACTCGTCCTCGGGCGGTACGGAAGGCTCGGCCCTCCAGAGCCAGCTCTCGGGCCTCTACAACGTCCTGGACGACCTGCCCACGGCCGTCGGTGTGAACGGCAACGGCATCGGCTCGAACTCCTGGGTCGTCGCCGGCAAGAACACGATCACCAATAAGCCGCTGCTGGCCAACGACCCGCACCTGTCGGCGTCACTGCCGTCCGTCTGGTACCAGATGGGCCTGCACTGCCGTGCCGTCTCCAGCAAGTGCCAGTACGACGTCTCCGGCTATACCTTTGCGGGCATGCCCGGTGTGATCATCGGCCACAACCAGACCATCTCCTGGGGCATGACCAATTCCGGCGTCGACGTCACCGACCTCTATCTGGAGAAGCTCTCCGGGGAAGACGGCTACGAGTACGACGGCAAGGTGAAGCCGTTCGTCACGCGCGAGGAGACCATCAAGGTCGCCGGCGGCGAGTCCAAGAAGATCGTCGTCCGGCAGACCGAGGACGGGATGCCCCTTCTGTCCGACCGTGACGACGAACTCATCGACGTCGGCAAGAAGGCCACCGTCGACACCGACGACACCGCGGCGCCCGACCGAGGCGACGGCTACGGCGTCGCCCTGAAGTGGACCGCGCTGACCGCCGGCACCTCCATGGACGCCGTCTTCGCCCTCGACAAGGCGAAGGACTGGGACAGCTTCCGCAAGGCTGCCGAGAAATTCGACGTGCCCTCGCAGAACCTCGTCTACGCCGACACCTCGAACCACATCGGCTACCAGCTGCCCGGAAAGATCCCCACGCGCGCGAAGGGCGTCGACGGCTCGATCCCGGCGCCGGGCTGGGACTCCAAGTACAAGTGGAAGGGCGACATCGACTTCGATGAGCTGCCCTACGAGTACGACCCCGACCGCGGCTACATCGTCACCGCCAACCAGGCCGTGGTCGACAAGGACAAGTACCCCTACACGCTCACCACGGACTGGGGCTACGGCGCACGCAGCCAGCGGATCACCGACCTGATCAAGAGCAAGATCAAGGGCGGCGGCAAGATCTCCACCGACGACATGCGCCAGATGCAGCTGGACGACGACAGTGAGATCGCGAAGCTGCTCGTGCCCGTGCTGAAGAAGCTCAATCTCGACGACCCGGATGTCCGCGAGGCGCAGAAGCTGCTGGAGAACTGGGACTTCACCCAGGACGCCGACTCGGCCGCGGCCGCCTACTTCAACGCGGTCTGGCGCAACATCCTCAAGCTGGCCTTCGGCAACAAGCTGCCCAAGGAGCTGCGCGTCGAGGACCAGTGCCTGTGGGTCGATCCGGTCAACACCACCGGCCCGGTCGACGACACCGAGAAGGTTCGCGAGTGCGGTCAGCGCGACGCCGACCAGGCGCAGCCGGACGGCGGCGACCGCTGGTTCGAGGTCGTGCGCAACCTCATGACGAAGACGGACAGCGACTGGTGGACGACGCCCGCCTCGGGTACCCGTCCCGAGGCCGACCACGACCGCGACAAGCTGTTCGAGCGTGCCATGATCGACGCCCGCTGGGAGCTGACCGCCAAGCTCGGCAAGGACATCGACACCTGGAGCTGGGGTCGGCTGCACCGCCTGTTCCTGAAGAACCAGACCCTGGGCACCAGCGGCCCCGGTTTCCTCCAGTACATCCTCAACCGCGGCCCGTGGAAGCTCGGCGGCGGCGAGGCGACGGTCAACGCGACCGGCTGGAACGCGGCCGGCGGCTACGGCGTCGTATGGGTGCCGTCGATGCGGATGGTGGTCAACCTCGACGACCTCGACAAGTCGAAGTGGATCAACCTCACCGGAGCCTCGGGGCACGCCTTCAGCGCTCACTACACCGACCAGACGAGCAAGTGGGCCGACGGTGAACTGCTCGACTGGTCCTTCTCGAAGAAGGCGGTCGACGACAGCACCAGCGACACCCTGGTACTCAAACCCTGAGCTGCCGACCGTCCGGAAGGGGCCCTCCACGCGCGCGTGGAGGGCCCCTTCCGCATGAGGGCGCGTATGTCAGGTGAACCGGCGCACGCTCGTCGGGGTCACCACCGCGTGCACCGGCCGGTCGTGCGCCTCTCCGGGGACGTGCTCGACGACCTCGGCGTCGTACAGGAGCACCACCAGCGAGGGGTGGGCCCCGGAGTCCGCCAGCCGGGCCAGCACGCGGTCGTACGATCCGCCGCCGCGCCCCAGGCGCATGCCGCGCGCGTCGACCGCCAGTCCCGGCAGCAGCACCACGTCGGCGGCCGTCACGGCGTCCGGGCCGAGGCGCTCGCCGGCCGGCTCCAGGAGGGCCATCTTCCCGCCGTGCAGGACCCGCGCGAGAGCGCCTTCGCCGGTGTAGGCGCCCCAGTCCAGGTCGTTGTCGGGCAGCAGCGCGGGCAGCAGCACGCGCACGCCCCGCGCGCGCAGCGCGTCCAGCAGCGCCAGGGTGCCGGGCTCGGTACCCACGGAGACGTACGCCGCCACCGTGCGCGCGTGCGTCAACTCGGGCAGCTCCAGGGCCCGCTCGGCCAGGGCGACGGCCGCCGCGCGCACGTCATCGGGCGTCAACCTGTTTCTCACGGCGACGAACCCTCGGCGCAACATAGGTTTGTCAGACTCTGGTCCGCCTTCGAGGTGGCTCATATGTCGCTCCTGCACTTCTCCCACACCGCTCCAATGCGTTCATATGATCATCAATTAACCAGAGCCACAGATCCCTCTCAAAGTCACCGGATAAGGTTGCCGACATGACGCAGTCGCACCCCAGGATCAGCAAGGCTGTCATCCCCGCAGCCGGCCTCGGCACCCGGTTCCTGCCGGCGACCAAGGCCACTCCCAAGGAGATGCTGCCGGTCGTGGACAAGCCGGCTATCCAGTACGTGGTCGAGGAGGCCGTCTCCGCCGGCCTCGACGACGTCCTCATGGTCACAGGCCGCAACAAGCGCCCCCTCGAGGACCACTTCGACCGCAACTACGAACTCGAGTCGGCCCTACAGAAAAAGGGCGATGCCGCCCGGCTCGCCAAGGTCCAGCAGTCCAGCGACCTCGCGACCATGCACTACGTGCGCCAGGGCGACCCCAAGGGCCTCGGGCACGCCGTCCTGTGCGCGGCCCCGCACGTCGGGCAGGAGCCCTTCGCCGTCCTGCTGGGCGACGACCTGATCGACCCCCGCGACCCGCTGCTCCAGCGGATGATCGAGGTGCAGGAGCGGCACGGCGGCAGCGTCGTCGCGCTCATGGAGGTCGCCCCCGAGCAGATCCACCTCTACGGCTGTGCGGCCGTGGAGGCCACCGTGGACAGCGACGTGGTCAAGGTGATCGGCCTCGTCGAGAAGCCGGACCCGGCGGACGCCCCGTCGAACTACGCGATCATCGGACGCTACGTCCTCGACCCGAGCGTGTTCGGCATACTGCGGCAGACCGAGCCCGGCCGCGGCGGCGAGATCCAGCTCACCGACGCCCTCCAGCAGCTCGCGCAGGACGAGAAGATCGGCGGCCCCGTCCACGGCGTCGTCTTCAAGGGCCGCCGCTATGACACCGGCGACCGCGGCGACTACCTGCGTGCCATTGTCAGACTCGCGTGCGAACGTGAGGATCTGGGTCCGGACTTCCGGTCCTGGCTTCGCAGTTACGTCACCGAGGAGATGTAGCCACTTTGAGCACCGCCGCGCCCCGCCGCACCGGCCAGGACCAGCTCTGGTCGGTGGACGAGCACCTGGAGGACATCCTCGCCACCGTCCGTCCCCTGGAACCCATCGAGCTCCAGCTGCCCGACGCGCAGGGCTGCGTCCTGGTCGACGACGTCACGGTGCCGGTCTCGCTGCCGCCCTTCGACAACAGCTCCATGGACGGGTACGCGGTGCGGGTCGCGGATGTCGCGGGCGCGAGCGAGGAGTTCCCGGCGGCGCTGGACGTCGTGGGGGACATCGCGGCGGGACAGCCGGCCGACCTGCTGTACGTGGGACCCGGCCAGGCCGCCCGGATCATGACCGGTGCCCCGCTCCCGGCCGGGGCCGAGGCCGTGGTCCCCGTGGAGTGGACCGACGGCGGACTAGGTGAGGGCCCGGTCAGCGGGATGCGCGCCCGCAGCCTCGCCCCCGAGCAGGCCTCGGGGCACGTACGCGTGTACCGGCCCGCGGAGGCACGCGCGCACGTACGCGCGAAGGGCAGCGACGTGAAGGCGGGGGATCGCGCCCTCGACGCCGGGACCGTCCTCGGACCGCCCCAGATCGCCCTGCTCGCCGCGATCGGCCGGGGCGCCGTACGCGTGCGCCCGCGCCCGCGCGTGGTCGTGATGTCCACCGGCAGCGAACTCGTCCAGCCCGGCGAGGAGCTGGGCAGCGGCCAGATCTACGACTCCAACAGCTTCGCCCTCACCGCGGCCGCCCGGGACGCCGGCGCCATCGCCTACCGGGTCGGCGCGGTCGCCGACGACGCCGACACGCTCCGCTCCACCATCGAGGACCAGCTCGTCCGTGCCGACCTCGTCGTCACCACCGGCGGGGTGAGCGTCGGGGCGTACGACGTCGTCAAGGAGGCCCTGGAGCACGTCGGCGACGAGGACGAGGCGGGCAGCGGCGTCGAGTTCCGCAAGCTCGCCATGCAGCCGGGCAAGCCCCAGGGCTTCGGTTCCATCGGCCCCGACCACATCCCTCTGCTGGCCCTGCCGGGCAACCCGGTGTCGTCGTACGTCTCGTTCGAGCTGTTCGTGCGCCCCGCCATCCGTGCCCTCATGGGCCTCGAGGACGTCCACCGGCCCACCACGCGCGCGAAGCTGGTCGCCGACAAGGCGCTGACCTCGCCGAAGGGCCGCAGACAGTTCCTGCGCGCCACCTACGCCGACGGCACCGTCCGGCCCGTCGGGGGCGCCGGCTCCCACCTGGTCGCGGCCCTCGCGCACGCCGACTCGCTGATCGTCGTCCCCGAGGACGTGGAGTCCGTCGAGCCCGGCGCCGACGTCGAGGTGGTCCTCCTCGGCTGAGTCCTCCTGGTTGGGGGTACCGTGTCGCGCACAACAGGCCCGGACCGGGAGCGCCACACCACCATGAGTACGCAGGACCGACTGACGCACATCGACGACGTGGGCGCCGCCCGCATGGTCGACGTTTCCGGCAAGGACGTCACCGCGCGCACCGCGCGTGCCAGCGGGCGGGTCCTTGTCTCGCCCCGTGTGGTCGAGCTGCTGCGCGGCGAGGGGGTACCCAAGGGGGACGCGCTGGCCACCGCGCGGATCGCGGGCATCATGGGCGCCAAACGCACCCCGGACCTGATCCCGCTGTGCCACCCCCTGGCCGTCTCCGGTGTGAAACTGGATGTGTCGGTCGCGGACGACGCCGTGGAGATCACCGCCACGGTGAAGACGACGGACCGCACGGGCGTCGAGATGGAGGCGCTCACCGCGGTCTCCGTCGCCGCGCTCACCGTGATCGACATGGTGAAGGCGGTCGACAAGGGAGCGGTCATCACGGACGTGCGCGTGGAGGAGAAGACGGGCGGCAAGTCGGGCGACTGGAGCCGGGCATGACACTCGACGGGTCGGTCGGCGGTGCCCTGCTCGCTCCGTACAGCGCACTGGTCGTGACCGCTTCCAACCGGGCCGCCGCCGGCGTCTACCAGGACAGGGGCGGCCCGCTGATCGCCGAGGGCCTGCGCGGCTTCGGCTTCGCCGTCGACGGGCCGCAGGTCGTCCCCGACGGGGACCCGGTGGAGGCGGTGCTGCGGGCCGCCGTCGAGGCCGGGTACGACGCCGTCGTCACCACCGGCGGCACCGGTATCTCGCCCACCGACCGCACGCCCGAGGCGACCCGCGCGGTGATCGACCACGAGGTGCCGGGCATCGCCGAGGCCATCCGGGCGTACGGCCGGGAGAAGGTGCCCACCGCGGCGCTCTCCCGGGGCCTGGCCGGAGTGGCGCGCGGCACGCTGATCGTCAACCTGCCGGGCTCCACCGGCGGGGTGAAGGACGGGCTGGCCGTCCTGGAGCCCCTGCTGATCCACGCCGTCGACCAGATCCGTGGCGGCGACCACCCCAGACCGAGCCACGGAGGTGCGAGCTGAACAGCTCATCCTGGCCCGTCGAACTGGTGGAGGGCGACATCGTCCTGCGGCCCATAAAGCTGCGCGACCAGCGGGCCTGGCGCGAGGTCAACCGGCGCAACCGGGACTGGCTGCGCCCCTGGGAGGCGACCATCCCGCCGCCCGCGCCCAGCGGGCCGATCGCCCACCGGCCCACCTACCGCCAGATGGTCCGGCATCTGCGGTCCGAGGCGAACGCGGGCCGGATGCTGCCGTTCGTGATCGAGTACCAGGGGCGGCTCGTCGGGCAGTTGACGGTCGCCGGGATCACCTGGGGGTCGATGTGCTCCGGGCATGTCGGCTACTGGGTGGACGAGTCGGTGGCCGGCCGCGGTGTGATGCCGACGGCCGTGGCGCTCATCGTGGACCACTGTTTCCGCACCGTCGGACTGCACCGCATCGAGGTCTGCATTCGGCCCGAGAACGGGCCCAGCCGCCGGGTCGTGGAGAAACTCGGATTCCGTGAGGAAGGGCTGCGGCCGCGCTATCTCCACATCGACGGCGCCTGGCGTGACCACCTCGTCTTCGCGCTCACGGCGGAGGAGGTCCCGGAGGGCCTGCTGAACCGGTGGCGGCGCACACGCTCGCAGAAGGCGTCCAATTGAATTAGCCGACCAGCCGAATAGATGTTCGAAAATGATCGGTTGATCGCACCGGTCGCAAAAAAAGTTCGAAATATCAGCCAGATCGTGCGACACACCGGCCCAATTGGCGGATGGCCTCACGCAAACCCCTCTACCGTGTGAGGCGTGAGCAGCAGCGGCCTCATCTACGCAGTCATTGTCGGGGCCTGGGCCGCCTACTTGGTGCCTATGTGGCTCCGTAGGCAGGACGAGCTGAACGAGGCCCGTCCGACGGAACGCTTCAGCACCGCCATCCGGCTGCTGTCCGGACGGGCGGGAATGGAGCGCCGGTACGCCAAGGACCTGCGGGCGCGCTCCACCGAGGAGGGGGAGTCCGACGCCGACGTTCCGGACGACGTCACCGCATCGGTGGACGTCCGGTCCTTCGCCATGCCTCCGACCCGCCCGCAGGTGAAGGTGCCGGTTCATGAGCGCGGCCAGGAACGAGCTCAGGAGCGATCCCAGGAGCGCGGCCAGGAACGAGGGCCGGGGCGCCCGGAGGCAGCGCGTGAACCGGCGCGCGATCCGGCGGCCAAGCCCGCGCACGACCACCGTGAACAGGGCGCCAAGCCCGTACGCGAATCCGTACGCGAAGGGGGCGCCGCTGCGGCCGGCCGACGGGCGCCGGTCGCCCGGCGGACGCCCGCCGAGCAGGCGTCCGCCGCGCGCGCCCAGCGCTCGAAGGCACTCGCGCGCCGTCGGCGCACCACCGTGATGCTCTTCCTCGCCTTCACGCTCGGCGCGATCGTCGCGGCGGTCGGCGGGCTCACGTTCCTGTGGGCGCCCGGCGTGCCTGCCGTCCTGCTCAGCGCGTACATCGGGTACCTGCGCTCCCAGGAGCGACGCCGCTTCGCCTTCCAGATGGACCGCAGGCGCGCCGAGGTCGCCGCGCAGCGGCTGCGGGAGCGTCAGCCGCGCCGGCGCGCGCCCGCCTCGGCGAACGCCTCGTCCGTCGACGCCGGCCCCGACGCCGGCGCAGAGGAGCCGCACGCGGCCCCCGAGCCGGAGACCGACCCGGGTCTGCTGGCGCTCGCCGCGGACCGCAGGGCACTCGTCGAGCAGACCGATCACGCGGAGTGGGTCGACCAGCAGCGCGAGCGGCAGCGCCGGCCCGGCCACGGTGAGAGCTGGGACCCGGTACCGGTTCCGTTGCCGACGTACGTGACCGCGCCGGTCGCGCCCCGGGCGACGTCCGACGTGGACCTCGGGGCGCCGGACGCCTGGAGCTCGGCCCGCTCGAGTTCGGTGGCGCCGGAGCACGAAGCGGCGGACGCCGGGGACGCACCGGCCGGGGAACGCGAGGAGGCGGACCCCGCGGAGGACAGGGGAGCGGACGGCGACGAGCGCAGCGACGCCCGGCGCGCGGCCTCGGCCCGACGCTCGCGCGAACGCGGCCGCACCCCGCTGTTCGACCAGTACGAGGACGGCGAGCGACCGCTGGCCGCCAACGAATGAGAGCCCCGGCACCCCCCGCCCGGCCTCGGGGAACGGATTTCCAAGCAGGCCGACCGGGATGCTAGAGTTTCACTCGTTGCAAGGGCCTGTGGCGCAGTCTGGTAGCGCACCTCGTTCGCATCGAGGGGGTCTGGGGTTCAAATCCCCACAGGTCCACGCAGCTCAAAGCCCCGGTCGGGATTCCCGACCGGGGCTTTGGCCATCTCGTACAGCAGCGAAGTACGGCAACTACTCCGGATCTTGTTCCCAAGGTGCCTGCCGAGCTTGCGCAGTGCCCGGCGGGTGGCCTCCGAGGGCACGTGCGTGTACACCTCCATCGGCACCGCGATCTTGCTGTGCCGAGTGTCGAGGAGGCCGATCCGACGGACGTCGGCCCGGGTCGAGCGGTCGACGAACCGGCGGTTGAAGTGCGGGGTCCGAACGGCGTGCCGTAGCGCGTGCGGAACACGAAGTCGAAGTCCGACCACAGCTCGCCGGCCGCCTGCCTGGTTAACTCCCGTTCCCTCTGCCCGAGCCGGAGAGCCGCAAAGCAGATCTCCGGAAGCGGCAGCACGGCCGTGGACGCCTCGATGGTGAGGCTGAGCGCTTCGCAGCGCCGGAAGCCCAGGGGGAGCACATCGACGGCGGAAGGGTGTGGCCACGGCCCGGATTCGAACCGGGGTTTCCGCGTAGGGGCGAACCCCCGTGCGACGTCTTGGGCCGCTAAAACGACTCATGGCCAGGCGGATCGTACCGACTCGGAGTCCGGCGAGCCCATTTCTTTTCGAGGGGTGACGCTTCAGGGCACCGGCTCGGGTCGAGCTCACCATCGGGCGTGGATGGCCGTCTGCACCCCTGATCGTCGAATACGGCCAAATCGCGACCTACTGGGATCCGGTCAGATTCGCTCACACTCAAACACATGGGGGCGATTCGGGATCGTGACCAGTTGGTTTGCCCCCACCGCATGATGTGCGTCCCCCGAGTGGGGTGAGCCGTAGAGCGCGGGGCGCGCTCACAGGCCACCCGACATCCGAACGCCTGCGCAGGGCCTCCCCCGTCACCAACTCCGCGCCATCCCCCACAGGTCCGGTGGTTCACGGCCGGGGCCGGCGTAGTGCCGGTGTTGTCGATGCCAGTGCCGTGGTGACGGCGAGCAGGGCGCATGCTGCTGTTGTCCAGGTGAGTGCCTGCCAGGGCAGGGCGATTGTCGGCGGGGCCGAGAGCAGGTGCAGTGCGGCGCTCAGGCCGGTCAGGTTGACGGCCGTCACGATGAGGCCCAGCAGCGCGCCTACCGCTACGGCGGTCAGTGCCTCGGTGGCGGCCAGTCGCAGTATCTGGCCGCTTGTGGCGCCGGCCAGCCGGAGGGCCGTCAGGTCGGCTCTGCGTTCGGCCGCCGCCATGGCCAGGGTGTTGGCCAGCGAGATGCCGGTGTAGAGAAGCGCGATGCCCAGGACGAGCAGCATGCCGAGCCGGGTCGTCCGGTTGGTCTGCGGCTGAGCGGCTCGCACCCACTGCGCCTTGTCCACCACCCGCACCCCGTCGACGGCCCGCAGCCGCGCCGCCACCGCCGTCGGGTCGGCGCCCGCCCGCACCCGTACGTCCACGCGGTCCACGCCCCCGCCGCCCGCGTTGGCCGGGGTGACGTAGGCACCGTTGTCCCCGGTGCCGATGGACAGTACGGCGGCGATCCGGAGGGTCTTCGGCGTACCGTCCCCGAGCCACACCCGCACCCGTTGTCCCACCCGGTGCCGCGCCCATTCCTCGGTCACGACGATCGACCCGTCGTCGAGGTCGCCGAGCCGCCCCGCGGTCACCGGCAGCCGTACGGTGGCGTCGAGCAGCGCCGGATCGGCCGCCCGCGCCTCGGACTTCACCAGCGCCACGCCGTCCTCCAGCGTGAACACGGCGGTGGGGGAACTGGCCGACACGATCGTTCCGGGCACCTGCCGGAGCTTCTCGAGTGCCCCTGTCCGCAGGGTTGTTCCGTCCTGCGGGGTCACCACGAAGTCGGCGACCGTCTGCTGCCGTACCTCCGCCGCCCGTGCCGCGCCGATCGTGGCCGTCGCGCCCAGCAGGGAGCCCGCGAGCGCGACGGTGACCAGGACGGGCGCGGCCACCGCGGCGGTACGGCGGACCGCCGCGACCGCGCCGGCCCGCGCCAACAGGCCCACCGCGCCCGGCAGCCGGGGCACCAGCGGACGCACCGTCAGGGGCGAGAGCAGCGCCACCGCCGTGATGAGCAGCATCGGACGGCTGATGTACGACTTGCGGTGCAGCAGCTCGCCCGGGTCGGTCACCAGCGCGTACGCCAGGGTCGCGACCGCCGCGAGCAGCAGCGCCGTACCGCACACGCGCCGTCCCGGGGTCAGCGCGCGCCCGTCCACCGAGGCCTCGCGCAGCGCCTGGGCCGGGGCGGTGCGTCCGGCCCGCCAGGACGCGGCGAGCGCACCGCACAGGGCGACCAGCAGGCCCGTCCAGAAGGCCAGAGGGTACGGCCAGACCCCGGCCGATGTGCCGCCGATCGCGTACCACTTCGGCGCGAGCCCGCCGTCGACCACCAGGTCGGCCAGGAGCGGCGCGCCGTACGTGCCCAGCACGCAGCCCGTCGCCGAGGCGAGCGTGCCGACCAGCAGAGCCTCCGCCAGAACGGTCCGCCGGATCTGGCCCGGTGTCGCCCCGGCGGTGCGCAGCAGGCCGAACTCGCGGCGCCGCCGGTCGACCGCGAAGGCGAAGGTGGAGGCGACGACGAAGACGGACACGAAGGCGGTCACGCCGCCCGCCGTGCCGAACAGGGCGTTCAGCGCAGTCAGGGCCTCGGCGTCCCGGCCCGGGTCGGCGTCGGCCAGCCGGCGGGCGTCCCCGGTGAGGATCCGTACGCCCTCCTCGCCCGTGACCGCCGCCCGTACGGCCGCCGCGTCCGCCTCCACGACCAACTGGGTCGACTCCGGGGCGAGACGGGCGGCTTGGGCGTCCGGGTAGAACACGGCGTGCTCGAAGCCGGGGCCGAAGCCGGGGCCGGATCCGGGCCCGTGTTCGAGTCCGGGTCCGGGTCCGGGTTCGCTTATCGTCCTGACCGTCTCGACTGTTCCGACCACGCGCAACGGGCCGTCCGCGGTGCGCAGTCGGGTGCCTATGGTCGCCCAGTCACCGCTCGTCACCACCTCGTCGGTTGCCGCCGGGGCCCGGCCCGCGGTCAGCCGGTAGGGGGCGAAGCGGGCCGTCGACCAGGGGTGGCCGACCAGGTCGTCCGGTGCGGCCGGTGCGCCGTACGTCCGGACCGGGAAGGAGCGGTCCTCGGTGACCGGGCCGAGCGCGCGGAGCGCGGCGACGGCCTCGGCCGGCACCGGGCGCGGCCGGGGCAGCTCCTTCGTCCGCTCACCGGTGGGGGTCGCCACCCGCAGGGTGTCCTGGCCCCTGACCACCACGGGCGCCGCCGCGAACCGCTCCGGCGCGCGCACCGGCGCATCCAGGGACGCGGCCAGCGCCTGTCCCATCACGGTGAGCAGCGCGACGCCGAGCGCGAGGGCGACGAAACTGCCGACGAAGGCGGCCCATCGGGCGCGCAGGGTGTGCCACGCGACGCTCAGCACGCGGCACCTGCCGGGGAGAGCGCGGCGCCGTCGGCCGCGGTCTCCAGCCCCGCCATCCGGGTCGCGATCGCCTCCACGGACGCGTCGGCGCCGCAGAGTTCGCCGTGGACGCGGCCGTCGACCAGGAAGACCACCCGGTCCGCGTAGGAGGCGGCGAGCGGGTCGTGGGTGACCATGACGACCGTGCGGCCGGCCTCGTCGACCAGGGAGCGCAGGAGGGTCAGCACCTCGCGGCCGGTACGGGAGTCCAGCGCGCCGGTCGGCTCGTCGCCGAACAACACCTCCGGGCGGGTGATCACGGCGCGGGCCAGGGCGACGCGTTGCTGCTGGCCGCCGGAGAGCCGAGCCGGGCGGTGACCCGCGCGGTCGGCGAGTCCGACCTGCCGCAGGGCGTCGCGGATCTGTGCCCTGGGCGGGCGGCGGCCGGCGAGCCGCAGCGGGAGGGCGACGTTCTGCTCGGCGGTGAGGGCGGGCAGCAGGTTGAACGACTGGAAGACGAAGCCGATCCGTTCCCGGCGCAGCAGCGTCAGCCGCCGTTCGCTCAGCCCGGTCAGTTCGGTACCGCCGATCCGCACCGACCCCGAGGTCGGCCGGTCCAGCCCGGCGGCGCACTGGAGCAGCGTCGACTTGCCCGAGCCGGACGGCCCCATGACGGCGGTGAAGGAGCCCCGGGGGAGGGTGAGGGTGACGTCGTCGAGCGCGGTCACCCCGGTGCCCGCGGCACCGTATCGCCTGCTCACGGAGGTCAGTTGGACGGCGTGTGTGGTCATGGCCCTACGAAACCGTGCGCACCCCGGTCCGGTCTCTCGGGCAGGACCGAGACCTGGGGTAGGGCCAGGCATACCCCCGAGCCTCCGGTCAGGCCGATGGTCCCGGCGTGGCGCCCCTTCTACGGTGATCCGTATGCAACCCCGAAACGTGTGGCAGGCCTTGATCCGCCCGGGTTACCTGCTGTCGCCGTGGCCCTGGCGGGCCGTCGCCTATCTGCTGACGGGGGCGGTCACCGGAGCCGCCGTCCTCGTGGGACTGGTCGCGGTGGTGGCGGTGGGCGGAGTCCTCGCGGTCGTCCTCGTCGGGCTGCCGCTGCTCGCGGCCGTCGCCTTCGCCGGGCTGCCCGTGGCTGCCCTGGAGCGGCGCCGGCTGCTACTCGTCGACGCGGACGACGCGCCCGGCGCGCATGCCGAGCCCGCCGCGCCGGGCCTGCGCAGCTGGCTCACCACCCGGCTCCGGGAACGGGCCACCTGGCGCGAACTCGGCCACACCTTCCTCGTCGCATGCCTCCTCTGGCCGGCCGAGGCACTCCTGCTGACCGTCGCCCTGTTCGTTCCCCTCGCGACGGTCGCGACCCCGCTGCTGCTGGCGACGGTCGGCGGGGGCCGTGAGACGAAGGTGCTCAAGGTGTGGACGGTCACCGGCTGGCCGGCCGCCTTCGGCGCCGCCGCGCTGGGCGTGCTGCTGCTGGCCGTGGGCGGGTACGCCCTCGGGGTGGCGGCGGGCGCCCGGGCCGCGCTGACCCGGCTGCTCGTCGCCCCGCGCGGGGGCGACCCGCAGGCCAGGGTCGTCGAACTGACGCGCTCGCGCGCGCGGTTGGTCGACGCGTTCGAGGGAGAGCGTCGGCGGATCGAACGCGATCTGCACGACGGCGCCCAGCAGCGTCTGGTCGCGCTCACCATGAACCTCGGTCTGGCACGTCTCGACGCCCCGCCCGGCGGCCCCCTCGCCGAGCAGCTCGCCCGTGCCCACGAGGAGGCGGGCGCGGCCCTCGCGGAACTGCGTGAGCTGATCCACGGCATCCACCCCCAGGTGCTCGCCGACTACGGCCTGGAGGCGGCCGTCGCCGACGCGGCCGACCGCTCGCCCGTCCCTGTGGACATGGAGTTCGCCCGGTCGGTGCCGAGGCTCCCGCAGGCCGTGGAGGCCGCCGCCTACTTCGTGGTCCGCGAGGCGCTGGCCAACGTCGCCCGGCACAGTGGTGCGCGGCGCGCACGCGTGCGTGCGGAACACCGGGGCGGGCGGCTGCTCGTCCTGGAGGTGACCGACGACGGCCGCGGCGGCGCCGACAGCGCCCGCGGCACCGGCCTCACCGGTCTCGCGGACCGGGTGTCGGTGCTCGATGGAAGACTGACCCTGACCAGCCCGCCGGGCGGACCGACCCTGCTGCGTGTGGAGATCCCTTGCGAGCCGAGCCAGCCGAGCCTGCCGAGCCTGCCGAGCCCGCCGAACGAGCCGAGCGACCGGACGGGAACGGTCACCGAGGCCTCCGCGTAGTCCTCGCCGAGGACGGTGTCCTGCTGCGCGACGGCCTGACGACGCTGCTCACCCGCTTCGGGCACGAGGTCGTGGCGGCGGTGGGCGACGCGCCGGGTCTGCTGGCGGCGGTCGCCGACCACACGCCCGACATCGTCGTGACCGACGTCCGCATGCCGCCCGCCTTCCAGGACGAGGGGCTGAGGGCGGCGGTCCGGCTGCGCGCGGAGCGGCCCGGACTGCCGGTGCTCGTCCTCAGCCAGTACGTGCAGCGCGCCTACGCGGCCGAACTCCTCGACTCCGGCGACGGCACCGGCGTCGGCTATCTGCTCAAGGACCGGGTCGGCCAGGTGGAGGAGTTCGTGGACGCGCTGCGCGAGGTCGCGGCCGGCGGCACGGTCGTCGACCCGGAGGTCGTACGGCAACTGCTGCGCCGGCGCCGCGACCCGCTGGCCCGGCTCACCCCGCGCGAGCGCGAGGTGCTGGCGCTGGTGGCGGAGGGGCGGTCCAACGGTGCGATAGCCCGTCAGCTGGTGGTGTCGGAGGCGGCCGTCGGCAAGCACATCGGCGGCATCCTCACCAAGCTGGACCTGCCCCCGGCGGACGACACCCACCGCCGCGTCCTGGCGGTGCTCGCCTACCTCAGAAGCTGAGGTTTCTCAGGAGCCGAGCGGCTTGGCGTAGCACCGGCTGTTCTCGAACTCGCGGTAGTAGCCGAACTTCGTGCAGGGCGTGTACCCGCTGGAGGTGTACAGGGCGATGGCCTCGGGCTGCTCGGTGCCGGTCTCCAGGACCATCCGGACGCGGCCGGCCTCCCGCGCGTCCTCCTCCAGCGCGGTGAGCATCCGCCGGGCCAGTCCTCTGCCCCGCATCTCCCGGATCACGAACATCCGCTTGAGTTCGGCGTCGCCGTCCTCGTGCCCCTTGCCGTCGTCGTCCTGGCTGCGCCAGCCGCCCGTGGCCACGGGCCGGTCCAGCTCGTCGTACGCGATGAGGTAGACCCCGCGCGGCCGCTGGAAGTCGGACGGCTCCAGGACCGTGGCGTCACCGCCGTCGCCGTAGCGCTCGTGGTACTCGGCCTGGACCTCGTCGTTGAGCTTGACGGCGTCGGGGTGGTCGAAGGCGACCGGACGTATATTCATGCCGCTCACAGTAGTTGTATGCACATTCTGGGAAAAGTCGATTCTGGACCTGGTCCAGTGTGCCGGTATCCGGCGGAGCTCGGCGCGGAAGCGGCCTGTATCGTGCCCGGGTGCTGACCGTGACCTCCGTGAACGTGAATGGACTGCGTGCCGCCGCGAAGAAGGGCTTCGTGGAGTGGCTCGCGGACACCTCCGCCGACGTGCTGTGCCTCCAGGAGGTGCGTGCCGAGCCGGGGCAGCTGCCGGAGGCGGTCCGGGCCCCCGAAGGCTGGTTCGTCACCCACGCACCGGCCGCCGCGAAGGGCCGGGCCGGCGTCTCGCTCTACAGCCGCCGTGAGCCGGACGCCGTCCGGATCGGCTTCGGCTCGTCCGAGTTCGACGGCAGCGGCCGTTACGTCGAGGCCGACCTGCCCGGTGTGACGATCGCCTCCCTCTATCTGCCCTCCGGCGAGGTCGGCACCGACCGGCAGGACGAGAAGGTCCGCTTCATGGGCGAGTTCCTGGCTCACCTCAAGGACCTGCGTGTCCGTGCCGCCGCCGACGGCCGCGAGGTCCTCGTGGTGGGCGACTGGAACATCGCCCACCAGCAGGCCGACCTGAAGAACTGGCGCTCCAACACCAAGAACTCCGGCTTCCTCCCGGAGGAGCGCGACTGGCTGACCCAGGTCTTCGCCCCGACGGACGGCGGCTACGTGGACGTCGTGCGGACGCTGCACCCGGACGTGGCGGGGCCGTACACGTGGTGGTCGTACCGGGGCAGGGCGTTCGACAACGACTCGGGATGGCGCATCGACCTTCACGTCTCGACGCCCACCCTCGCGGACAAGGCCGTCAAGGGGCTCGTCGAGCGGGCGGCCACGCATGACGAGCGCTGGTCGGACCACGCTCCGGTGACGGTGGTCTACAACCTATAGGGCGACCGCGAGTACGACCTGGGTATGACCCGCAAGCGCGACCGCAAGCGCGCCAAGCGCGACGGCAGGCGTGACCGCAAGCGCGCCAAGCGCGACGGCAGGCGTGACCTCTAGGTCGTCTTGTGCAGCCGTCGGTCCAGGGCGAGGGACAGTTCTGCCTCGACCACGCTGCGGGCCAGGGGGCGCAGGCGGGGCAGGTCGTCCTCGGTCGCGTGGCGCAGGATCAGGTCGGTGAAGAGGGTGGCGAGGGCGTCGGCGTGTTCGCGGACCCGGACGCCGGCCGCGAGTACCTCGGCGAGTGGGATGCCCTCGCGGACCAGGGCGGAGGAGACGTCCAGCAGGCGGCGGCTGATGTGGACGATCTCGTCGCCGTCGGTGCCCAGGTAGCCGAGGTCCAGGGCGGCGGCGAGGTTCTCGGTGGTGACCTGGCCCTCGAAGCGCGCGGCGAGTTCCTCGGGGGTCAGGCGGACCGGTTCCTCCTCGGTGGGGCCGCCGACGCCCAGGAGGTCGGCCACGCCGCGGCCGTGGTCGAGGGCGTCCGCCAGTTCCGCGATGCCGGTGAGGGTGTGGCCGCGTTCCAGCAGCGCCGCGATCGTGCGCAGACGGGCCAGGTGATGGTCGTCGTACCAGGCGATACGGCCCTCGCGGCGGGGTGGCGCCAGAAGCTTGCGCTCGCGGTAGAAGCGCAGGGTGCGCACCGTGATGCCGGCCTCCGTGGCCAGCTCCTCCGTTCGGTACTCCCGCTTGTCCGTCACGGGCGAAGCCTATGTTGTACCGCCGGTAGCTTTCCCTCTCCCGGCCCCTACCCATCGGTACGGAGCTGCTCTAGTCTCCCATTGCGCCAGTGTTCACTGGCAGAGTCCGTAGAGTCGCACGCACGGCTAGGAGGTGTCGGGATGACCGAACACGTACGGGTGGCGGTGATCGGGTCCGGTTTCGGTGGGCTGGGGGCGGCCGTGCGGCTGCGCCGCGAGGGGATCACCGACTTCGTCGTCCTGGAGCGGGCGGGCAGCGTCGGCGGCACCTGGCGGGACAACAGCTACCCGGGGTGCGCCTGTGACGTGCCCTCCCACCTGTACTCCTTCTCCTTCGCGCCCAACCCGGACTGGCCGCGTACCTTCTCCGGGCAGGAGCACATCCGCGCCTATCTGGAGCACGTCACGGACGTCTTCGGGCTCCGTCCGCATCTGCGGCTGGACTCCGAGGTGCTGCGGATGACGTGGGACGCGCAGGAGCTGCGCTGGGACATCGAGACCAGCGGCGGGCGGTACTTCGCCGATGTCGTCGTGTCGGCCACCGGGCCGCTGTCCGACCCGAAGATCCCGGAGATCCCCGGCCTCGACACCTTCCCCGGCAAGGTCTTCCACTCGGCCCGCTGGGACCACGACCACGATCTCACCGGGCAGCGCGTCGCCATGGTCGGCACCGGCGCCTCGGCCATCCAGATCGTGCCCGCCGTCCAGCCCGACGTCTCCCGGCTGACGCTCTTCCAGCGCACCCCGCCCTGGGTGATGCCCCGCATGGACCGGCCCATCAGCGGCGCGGAGCGCGCACTGCACCGCGCGCTGCCCTTCACCACCCAGCTGCGCCGCGGGCTGTTGTGGGGCATACGGGAACTCCAGGTCCAGGCGTTCACCAAGCACCCGAACGAACTCGGCTTCGTCGAGCAGCTCGCCAGGCGGAACATGGCCCGCGCCATCAAGGACCCGGCCCTGCGCGCCAGGCTCACCCCGGACTACCGCATCGGCTGCAAGCGGATCCTGCTGTCCAGCACCTACTATCCGGCCCTCACGCAGCCCAACGTGGACGTCGTCGCGAGCGGGCTGAGCGAGATCCGCGGGTCCACGCTGGTCGCCGCCGACGGCAGCGAGGCCGAGGTCGACGCGATCGTCTTCGGCACCGGCTTCCACGTCACCGACATGCCGATCGCCGACCGGGTGGTGGGCGCCGACGGGCGGACGCTCGCGGAGAGCTGGAAGGGCGGCATGGAGGCCCTGCGCGGTGCCTCCGCCGCCGGCTTCCCCAACTGGATGACGATCATCGGCCCCAACACCGGCCTCGGGAACTCCTCCATGATCCTGATGATCGAGTCCCAGCTGAACTACATGGCCGACTATCTGCGCCAGCTCGACGTACTCGGAGGGCGCGCGGCGCTGGACGCCCGGCCGAGCGCCGTGCACGCCTGGAACCGCCGGGTGCAGGACCGGATGAAGCGGACGGTGTGGAACACGGGCGGCTGCACCAGCTGGTACCTGGACGGGAGCGGCCGCAACACCACCATCTGGCCGGGCACCACGGCCGAGTTCCGGCGGGCCACCCGGCGCGTCGACCTCGCGGAGTACGAGGTCCTGCGCGCACCCGTCGTGCAGAAGGCCGCCGAGGAGCCGGACGAGGTGACGGCATGACCTCCTCCGCCGAGCCCTCCTCCGCCGAGCCCTCCGGCAAGGCCTCCTCCGGCAAGCCCTCGGGCAAGGACTCCCGCGTGCCTTCGCGTGAGCTCACCGCCGTCTCCGCCGACGGCACGCTCCTGCACGTCGAGGTCCACGGTCCCGAGACCGCGCCCGCCGTCGTCCTCGCCCACGGCTGGACCTGCTCGACCGCGTTCTGGGCGGCCCAGATCCGGGACCTCGCCGCCGACCACCGGGTCATCGCCTACGACCAGCGCGGCCACGGACGCACCCTGCCGAGCCAGGCGTGCAGCACCGACACCCTCGCCGACGACCTGGAAGCGGTCCTCGCCGCGACGCTCGCGCCCGGGGAGAAGGCGGTGATCGCCGGGCACTCCATGGGCGGTATGACGGTGCTGGCGGCAGCCGGCAGAGTCGCCTTCCAGGAGCACGCGGTGGCCGTCCTGCTGTGCAGCACCGGGGCCTCGGGACTGGTCGCCGAGTCCACCGTCCTCCCCCTGCGGCCCGGCCCGTTGCGGACCTGGCTGACCCGGCACATCCTCGGGTCGAGGGCGCCCCTCGGACCGGTCACGCCGGTCGCGAAGCGGATCCTCAAGTACGCCACGATGGGCGCCGGTTCGGCCCCGCACATGGTGGACGCGTGCGCCCGCATCGTGCACGCCTGCCCGCGCAAGGTGCGGCACACCTGGTCGCACGTGCTGAACCTGCTCGACCTCGACCACGGCGTACGGGAGTTGCGGGTGCCCACGGCGGTGATCGTCGGCAGCGGCGACCGGCTCACCCCGCCGGTGCACGCCCGCCGGATCGCCGCCGCGCTCCCGCACTGCGTCGGCCTCACCGAACTGCCCGGCCTCGGCCATATGACGCCGGTCGAGGCACCCGACCTGGTCACCGGCCGGATCCGGGAACTCGTCACCACATACGCACAGTTGAAGGAGGGCGCATGAGCAGGGTCAGTCTCGAAGGACAGGTCGCCGTCGTGACCGGGGCCGCGCGGGGCGTCGGGGAGCTGCTCGCCCGCAAGCTCTCCGCGCGCGGTGCGAAGGTGGCGCTGGTCGGCCTGGAGCCGGACGCGCTGAAGCAGGTCTCCGAGCGGCTGCACAGCGACAGCTACCACTGGTACGCCGATGTCACCGACCACGAGGCGATGGCCCGGGTCGCGGCGGAGGTGAAGGAGCGCTTCGGCAAGGTGGACATCGTGGTCGCCAACGCCGGTGTGGCCAACGGCGGTCCGTTCGCCGACTCCGACCCGGAGGCCTGGCGCCGGGTCATCGAGGTCAATCTGATCGGCTCGGCGGTCACGGCCCGCGCCTTCCTGCCGTTGCTGCGGGAGAGCCGCGGCTACCTGCTCCAGATCGCCTCGCTCGCCGCGATCACCCCGGCGCCGATGATGACCGCGTACTGCGCGTCCAAGTCGGGCGTGGAGGCGTACGCGCACAGTCTGCGTGCCGAGGTCGGTCACCAGGGTGTCGGCGTCGGCGTCGGTTACCTGTCCTGGACCGACACCGACATGGTGCGGGGCGCCGATCAGGACGAGGTGATGCGGGAGTTGAGGCAGCGGCTGCCGTGGCCGTCGAACAAGACGTACCCGCTGGGGCCGGCCGTCGACCGGATCGTGGCCGGGATCGAGCGGCGCTCGTCGCACGTGTACGGGCAGTGGTGGCTGCGGGGGATGCAGGGGGTGCGCGGCTATCTGCCCGCGCTCATCGGGACGGTGGGCCAGCGCGAGATGAAGCGGTTCGCGCCCCGGCTGCACGGGATGCGGACGGGGCTGGTGGGCGCGGGTGGCTCCGCCGACGAACAGGCGAGGGCTACGCAGCGTAGTTGATCGACATGCGCCGCGTGAGTGCCCGTGTGAATCTGGTCGAGGCCCCACCAAGGGGCCCCAACCCCCCTCATCTCCCCACAGGAGTGAACCCACATGGGTATGAAGGACAAGTTCCAGGACCAGTCGGAGCAGTTCAAGCAGCAGGCCAAGCAGAAGGTCGAGCAGGCCAAGGAGCAGGCTCAGCGCGGCAAGCAGCGTCCGGGCGAGCGTCCCGGTGAGCGGCCCGGCGAGCGTCCCGGTGAGCGTTCCAACGGGCGTCCCGGTGAGCGGCCCGGCGAGCGTCCCGGCCAGCCGTCGGAGCGTATGCGGCGCGAGGACGACGAGCGCATCGGCCAGGACTTCGACGTGTAGCTGAGCTCGGCTACCGCCGTTGACGTGGGGCGCCCTCCCTCGGGAGGGCGCCCCTGCGTGTCTCCGGCTGTCCCCGGATCCCTGGTCTCCGGATCCCTGGTCTCTATAGCCCTTGGCGGGGCGGCAGTCGGGGCCGGGAGCGGTCGGGGACGTCGTCGTAGGTCGGCGGGGTCGCCGGGGGGCGGGTGCCGAGGAGGTCCAGGGCCAGCCGTACGGCGTCGTCGAGTTGGGCGTGGCGGCCCTCGGCCCAGTCGAGCGGGGTGCGCAGCACCTCGAGGTCCGGGGTGACGCCCTTGTTCTCCACGGACCAGCCGTACGCGTCGAACCAGGCCGCGTTCATCGGGACGGTGATGACGGTGCCGTCGCCGAGCTGGTGGCGGCCGGTCATGCCGACCACGCCGCCCCAGGTGCGCTGGCCGACCACCGGGCCCAGCTTCAGCAGCTTGAAGGCGGCCGTGATCATGTCGCCGTCCGAGGACGTCGCCTCGTCGGCCAGGGCCACCACCGGGCCCCTCGGCGCGTTCGAGGCGTACGACACCGGCTGGGCGTCGCGAGTGAGGTCCCAGCCCAGGATGGTGCGCGTCAGCTTCTCCACCACCAGCTCGCTGATGTGCCCGCCCGCGTTGCCGCGCACGTCCACGAGCAGCGCGGGTCTGGACACCTCCATCCGCAGGTCGCGGTTGAACTGGGCCCAGCCCGAGCCGCCCATGTCGGGGATGTGCAGATAGCCGCACCGGCCGCCGCTCAACTCGTGTACCACGGCCCGCCGTTTGGCCACCCAGTCCTGGTAGCGCAGCGGGCGTTCGTCGATGAGCGGGACCACGGCCACCCGGCGCGGACGGCCCGCCTCGCCCTGGGCCGGGGTGAAGGTGAGTTCGACCGTGGTGCCGCCCGCGCCGGCGAGCAGCGGATACGGGCCGGTGACCGGGTCGACCTGCCGTCCGTCCACGTGCGTGAGGACCGCCCCGTCCCGGATCCCGGTCCCGGCCAGCGGGGAACGCGCCTTGGAGTCGGAGGAGTCGCCGGGCAGGATCCGCCGGACCGTCCAACCGGCGTCCCGGTGTGCGAGGTTGGCGCCCAGCAGGCCCTGGAGGCGCTGGTAGTGCGGTGGGCCCTCGTTGCGGCGGGCGGCGGTGACGTAGGCGTGGGACGTGCCCAGCTCGCCCAGCACCTCCCGCAGCAGATCGGCGAACTCGTCGGGGGACGCGACCCGTTCGACCAGCGGCCGGTACTGGTCGAGGACCGCGTCCCAGTCGATGCCGCACATCCCCGGGTCCCAGAAGTAGGCGCGGATCAGCCGTCCGGCCTCCTCGTACGACTGACGCCATTCGGCGCCCGGGTCCACCTCGTGCAGGATGCGCCGCAGGTCGATCCAGACCGTGGAGTCCAGGTCGCCGGACTCGGCCGACGGCACCGCGCGCAGGTCGCCCTCGTCGACCACGACCAGCCGGGAGCCGTCCCCGCTGAGCGCGAACCAGTCGAGGTGGTCGACGAGTTCGGACTTCTTCGCCTTGCTGATGTTGAAGTACTCGAGCGTCGGCCGCCCGCTGGTGTCGTCCGGGTTGGCGAAGGTCTCGCCCAGCGCCCCCGAGATCGGCCAGCGCAGCCACACCAGCCCGCCGCCCGCCACCGGGTACAGCGCCGAGTACTTGGACGCCGGTACCGGGAAGGGCGTGACGCGGCTCTCCAGGCCCTCGATCTCGACGGTCACGGTTCCGTCGCCGCCCTCGTCGTCCTCCACCGGGTCCAGGCCTCCGGCGGCGGGCCGGCCCTCCGGGGTCAGGGCGAAGGGGGAGGGGGTCGCCGACGACAGCGGCACCAGGTAGGGGCGGCAGCCCAGCGGGAAGGACAGGTCCCCGGTGTGCACGTCGTACACCGGGTCGAAGCCGCGCCAGGAGAGGAAGGCCAGGTAGCGGCCGTCCCTGGTGAAGACCGGGTTCTCGTCCTCGAACCGGCCGTTGGTGACGTCCACGATGAGCCGGTCCTTGATGCGGGCCATCTTGATCTGCCGCAGCGACCGGCCGATCCCCGGATGCGACCAGGTCAGCCAGCTCCCGTCGGGGGAGAAGGCCAGGTCCCGCACGGGTCCGTTGACCGACGAGATCAGCTCGGTGACCGCGCCGGCCGGGTCCGCGCCGGCCGGGCCCGCGTCGGCCGGGTCCGCGTCGGCCGGGTCCGCGTCGGCGGGGCCCGCGTCGGCCGGTTCCTCGGTGCCCGCGTCGTCGGACCCGGTGATGTCGTCGGCCAGGGTGATGTCGTCGGACACGGTGATGAGGAGCAGCCGCCCGTCGTGCGCGGCGACGGCGAGCCGCTCGCCGTCGGGGTCGGACACCATCTCCAGCACCCGCCCGAGCCGCCCGGAGGCCAGCCTTCGGGGCGCGCGGTCGCCGGTGGCCCGGGGCAGATGGGCGATCTCGACGGCGTCCTCGCCCTCCGCGTCCGTCACATAGGCGACCTGGCCGCCCGAGCCGAGCATCTCCGGCAGCCGCACCCGTACCCCGGGGGTGTCGGTGATCGTCCGGGCGGGGCCGTCCCGGTGCGTCAGCCAGTACAGGCTGCCGCGTACGACGACGGCGCTCGCCCGTCCCGTCTCGTCGACGGAGATGCCGTCCACGTGCTGGGCGGCCGGGATCTGGTACGGCCGCCGCCCCGCGCGCGGTCCGCTGAGGCGTACGTCGATCCGGCGCGGCTCGGAGTCGGCGGCGAGGTCGTCGACGATCCACAGGTCGCCGGCGCACTGGTACACCACCCGGGTGCCGTCGCTGGAGGCGTGCCGGGCGTAGAAGGCGTCGTGGTCGGTGTGCCGGCGCAGGTCGGAGCCGTCGTGGGCGCAGGAGTAGAGGTTGCCGACGCCCTCGTGGTCGGAGAGGAAGGCGATCCGTCCGCCGACGAAGAGGGGGGAGTGCAGGTGGCCGTCGAGGTCTGCCAGGAGCCGTTGCCCGTGCAGCCACAGGCGGCCTGTCGCCCCGCCCCGGTAGCGCTTCCAGGCGGCGGGTTCGTGCGGTGGGGTGCCGGTGAGCAGGAGGGTCCTGCCTTCGCCGTCGATGTCCGCGGTCTGGAGGTCGGAGACCGGGCCCCAGGGGAGCTTGCGGCCGGGGGCGCCGTCGGTGGGGACCTTGTAGGCCCAGGTGAAGTAGGAGAAGGGCTCGCCGTGGGAGGCGACGGCGAGGATGTCGGTGTTCCCGTCCTGGTCGGGGGGTGTCCAGCCGCAGACCTGGGTGTCGGAGCTGCCCCAGTAGGTCAGCCGCCGTCCCGGTCCGCCGTCCACGGGCACCAGATGGATCTCCGGGACGAGGCTGCGCCAGCTCGTGTACGCGATCAGGCTCCCGTCGGGGGAGAACCGGGGGTGTCCGGCCTTGGTGCGGTCGACGGTGAGCCGCCAGGCGCGGCCGGGGTCGGCCAGGGGGGCCAGCCAGAGGTCGTCCTCGGCCACGAAGCACAGCAGGTCACCACTGAGGTGGGGCAGACGCAGATAGCTCACCTCCCCATGCTTTTCCGGCAAATGGGGCCGGGCAACTTGTGGGGCCGCCTTATGTGTCCTTCTTATGTGTCCTTCACGTTCGTGAGCCAGCACACGTACGAAACGGTTTCGTTTCGCTGATCCTCAGGGTATCTTCATGGTGTACGAGACGAGTTGGCGACGACGGAGCCGGAAGGTGAGTGGCATGACTGAGATCGCAACGGCGCGTCGCAGTCGCATCACGCCCGAGCGCGAGGCCGAGCTGTACCGGGCCGTGCTCGACCTGCTCCGCGAGGTCGGCTACGACGCCCTCACCATGGACGCCGTGGCCACCCGCACCCGATCCAGCAAGGCGACGCTCTACCGCCAGTGGGGCGGCAAGGCCGAGCTGGTGGCGAAGGCGGTACGGCACGACAAGCCGGGCGCCTCCGCCGGCGGTGTCGACACCGGATCGCTCAGGGGCGACCTGCATGCCCTCACGATGCGTTCGGACGACTGCGAGATGGAGCAGAACTCCGCGCTGATGCGAGGACTGGCCATGGCGATCCATGGCAGCCCGGACCTCCTGAAGGCGTTCAAGGAACACCTCATCGAGCCGGAGATGGCGGAGTTCCGCAACGTGCTCCAGCGGGCGATCGACCGGGGCGAGGTCCGTGCGGACAACCCCGCGCTCGACTATGTGCCGCACATGATGATCGGCGCGTTCGCCGCCCGCACCATGCTCGACGAACAACCGCCGACGCAGGCCTTCCTCCTCTCGTACATCGACGCCGTGGTCCTCCCTGCCCTCGGCGTCTCCACCACCACCTGACCGTCCCCACGGTCCGCCCACCCTGACGTCACCGCTCACGTCGTCGGGCCGATCACCCCTGCCCTCCCCGCCGGGTTGGTCAACCCTGCCCTTGGGGCCTGTGGCCCCACACCACGACCTGACCGGGAGTACGCCTCCGTGGCCACGTTCCTTTACAAACTCGGCCGTTTCGCCTTCAGGCGACGCCACTTCGTCGCCCTGATATGGGTGGCCCTGCTGACCCTGGCCGGCGTCGGCGCCGCCTCCGCGCCCGCCGCCGGCACGACCTCCTTCTCCATCCCCGGCGTCGAGGCCCAGAAGGCCTTCGACCTGCTGGAACAGCGCTTCCCCGGAGCCAGCGCCGACGGCGGGACCGGGCGCATCGTCTTCAAGGCGCCCGAGGGCCAGAAGATGACGGACGCCGCGAACAAGGCGACCGTCGAGAAGACCGTCAAGGCGCTCGGCGACGGCTCCGAGGTCGTCTCCGTCACCGACCCGTTCACGACCAACGCCGTGAGCAAGGACGGAACGGTCGCCTACACGTCCGTGAAGTACGACGCGCCCGGCATGGAGCTGAAGGACTCGACCAGGGAGGCCCTCGAGGCGGCCGGGGACGAGGCCCGGGCCACCGGACTGACCGTCGACGTCGGAGGTGACGCCCTCCAGGCCGGTGCCGAGCCCGGTGCGATCGGCGAGGTCATCGGTCTCGCGATCGCCGCCGTCGTCCTCGTCATCACCCTGGGTTCCCTGGTCGCCGCCGGACTGCCGCTGCTGACGGCGATCATCGGCGTCGGCATCGGCGTCTCCACCATCACCGCCCTCGCCAAGGCGCTCGACCTCGGCGACACCACCTCCACCCTCGCGTTGATGATCGGCCTCGCGGTCGGTATCGACTACGCGCTGTTCATCGTCTCCCGCTACCGGAGTGAACTGGCCGAGGGCCGCGACCGCGAGGAGGCGGTCGGCCGTGCCACCGGCACCGCCGGCTCGGCGGTGGTCTTCGCCGGCCTCACGGTCGTGATCGCCCTGGCGGGCCTCGCGGTCGTCAACGTGCCGATGCTGACCAAGATGGGTCTCGCGGCGGCGGGCACGGTCGTGGTGGCCGTCCTCATCGCGCTGACCATGATCCCGGCGCTGCTCGGCTACGCCGGCAAGAAGGTCAAGGCCACGGGCGAGAAGCGCAGGTCGACCGGCGAGAAGACCGGTGAGAACGGCCGGGCGGGCAAGCAGGCCAAGCCCGGCCTGGGTGTTCGCTGGGCGAGCTTCGTGATCCGCCGTCCGGCCGCCGTGCTGCTGCTCGGCGTGGTCGGTCTCGGCACGATCGCCGTCCCGGCCACCCAGCTGGAGCTGGGCCTGCCCGACGACGGCTCGCAGCCGACGTCCACGACACAGCGCCGGGCGTACGACCTGCTGTCGGAGGGCTTCGGCCCCGGGTTCAACGGCCCCCTGATGATCGTGGTCGACGCCAAGAACAGCGACGACCCCAAGGCGGCGGCCACCACGGTGACCGACGGAATCAAGGACCTCAAGGACGTCGCGACGGTCACCCCGGCGATGTTCAACAAGGCCGGCGACACCGCCACGATCACCGTGATCCCGGGCTCCAAGCCGTCCTCGACCCAGACCGAGGACCTGGTGCACGCCATCCGTGACCAGGGCGTCGACGTCAGGGCCGACACGGGCGCGCAGGTGCTGGTCACCGGCACCACCGCGATGAACATCGACTTCTCGCAGAAGCTCAACGACGCGCTGATCCCGTACCTGGGCCTGGTCGTCGGCCTGGCCTTCCTGCTGCTGATCGTGGTCTTCCGCTCCATCCTGGTCCCGCTGAAGGCGGCCCTCGGCTTCCTGCTCAGCGTGCTCGCCGCGCTCGGCGCCGTGGTCGCGGTCTTCCAGTGGGGCTGGCTCGGCGGCCTGATCGGCGTCGAGGAGACCGGCCCGATCATGTCGATGATGCCGATCTTCATGGTGGGCGTGGTCTTCGGCCTCGCGATGGACTACGAGGTGTTCCTCGTGACCCGGATGCGGGAGGCGTACGTCCACGGCGAGAGCCCGAGCCAGGCCATCGTCACCGGCTTCCGGCACAGCGCCAAGGTGGTGGCCGCCGCCGCGATCATCATGATGGCCGTCTTCGGCGGCTTCATCAGCTCCACCGAGTCGATGATCAAGATGATCGGCTTCGGCCTCGCGATCGCCGTCTTCTTCGACGCGTTCGTCGTGCGCATGGCGATCGTGCCGGCGGTGCTGGCCCTGCTCGGCAAGAAGGCCTGGTGGCTGCCGAAGTGGCTGGACCGCGCCCTGCCCAACGTGGACGTCGAGGGCGAGGGCCTGAAGACCCAGGCCGACGCCGCCTCGTCCCGTGACGGCGACGAGGACCGGGAACTGGTACGCGCCTGACGTACCGGTCCACCGATAGGACCGCCGGTGAGGGCTCCGTGGGGACGGGGCGCCCTCACCGGCTTCTTTTCCGCGGCTTCCGCGGCGCGCCGCGCCTCAGCGGGCCGGCGCCCTGCGGAGCCGGCGTACATCCCACACGAGCGCGTACGAAGCGCTTGCGAGGATCGCGGCTGCGACCCCGATCCGGAGAACCGATGTTTCCCTGTCCGCGGATCCTCACCGACGGAGTGGCTCCCGCACCATGTCGGTGGCATCGGGCCTCCGGACGAACCCGGGCGCCGCCCGTCTGCCGCCCGCGTCGCGGACAACCCGCTCGCGTGTCCCATACACCGACCGCTAGCGTGCCGTGCATGACGACGACAGCCGCGCATCCCCGATTCGCCGAGGCGCTGCACGACCTGGGCCTCGACCAGCTGCACACCCGGGTCCGTCGCTTCCCCGAGGCGACCCGGACCGCCGCCGAGGCCGCCGCCGCGATCGGGTGCGAGCTGAGCCAGATCTGCAAATCGCTGATCTTCGCGGCCGACGGCGTGCCGGTGCTGGTGCTGATGGACGGGGCCTCGCGCGTCGACGTGGAGCTGGTGCGCAGGGAACTCGGCGTGGCGAAGGTGACCCGGGCCGCCGCCGACGTCGTACGGGAGACCACCGGGTACGCGATCGGGGGTGTGCCGCCCTTCGGGCACCGGACGAGGACGCGGGTGCTGGCCGATCGGAACCTGCTCGCGCACGACATCGTGTGGGCCGCCGCCGGGAACCCGCACGTCGTCTTCCCCATCGCGCCCGAGGACCTCGTCGAGCACGCCGACGCGACCCTCGTGGACGTGCGCGAGCGCACCGCGTGACCCCGCTGGTCACCGCGGCCGTCCTGTTCGCCGCGATCACCCACGCCGGCTGGAACGCCATCGCCCACCGGATCACCGACAAACTCGTCGGGTTCACGCTGATCGCCGGCGGCGGCATGCTCATCGGGCTCGCGCTCGTGCCCTTCACCGCGTTCCCGGCGACCCGCGCGTGGCCGTACCTGCTGTGCTCCGCCCTGATCCACATCGCCTACTACGTGCTGCTGATGCGGTCGTTCCGGCTCGGCGACTTCGGGCAGGCCTACCCCATCGCGCGCGGCTCCGCGCCGCTCGTCGTCACCGTCCTCGCCGCCGTCTTCGCGCACGAGGTGCCGGACGGCTGGGCGGCCGCCGGTGTCGCGCTGTCCTGCGCGGGGCTGACCGGCGTCGCCCTGTGGGGGCTGCGCGGTGGGCGGCCGAACTGGGCGGCGATCGGGGCCGCGCTGGCGACCGGGCTGACCATCGCCACGTACACCGTCGTCGACGGGCTCGGCGTCCGCGCCTCCGGGTCCTCCCTGGGGTACATCGCCTGGCTGATGGCCGTACAGGGGTTCGTCATCCCGGCGTACGCCGTCCACCGCTGGCGCGGGGGGACCCTCGCCGTGCTCCGCCCCTACGCCGCTGTGGGCCTCCTCGGCTCCGCGCTGTCCGTCCTCGCGTACGCCCTCGTCCTGTGGGCGCAGACCCGCGCCGACCTGGCGCCGATCGCCGCGCTGCGGGAATCGTCGATCATCGTCGGAGCGGCCATCGGCGCCCTGTTCTTCAAGGAGCGGTTCGGCGCGCCGCGGCTCGTCGCCGCCGGGCTCCTCGTCGTCGGTATCGGCCTGATGCTGCACACCGGCTGACCCCCTCCTCTGCTCGTCCGACGTTCGGCTGGCTAGGGTGAAGTCATGCCCGAGACAACAGCGTTCGGCCCTGACGATCTCGACTCCTACCTGAGGAGGATCGGCTGGGAGGGGGAACGCCGGGCCGACGCGGCGACCCTGCGGGGTGTGCATCTGGCCCACACTCGCGCCATCCCCTTCGAGAACCTGGACCCGCTGCGCGGCACGGTCCCCTCGCTCGTCCCCGCGGACCTGATCGCCAAGCTGGTCCGGGGCGGTCGGCGCGGCGGCTACTGCTACGAGCACAACATGCTGCTCGCGGGTGTTCTGGAGGCGCTGGGCTTCGGGGTGACCCTGCTGACGGCGCGGGTCGTCGTGGGCGCGCGGCGGGTCGAGGACCGGCCCCGCACCCATATGGCGCTCCTCGTCGAGGTTCCGGGCGACCCACGGCCGTACCTCGCCGACGTCGGTTTCGGCGCCCCGGGAGCGCTGCTGGAAGCCGTCCCGCTCACCGCGGACGTCGAGTTCCACGACGCGGGCCGCCGCCATCGCCTCGTCCACGCCCCGCACCGCGGCCCGCTGGAGCTGTGGGTGCTCCAGGCACACGCGGCGAGCGGGGCGAGCGGAGATAGCGGGGCGGCCGGGACCTCCGGGGCGTCCGGCGAGGGCGTCTGGCAGGCGCAGTACGCCTTCACTCTCGAACCCTTCGAGCGGCCCGACTTCGAGGTGATCAACTGGCACATCGCCACCAACCCGCGCTCACCGTTCAGCAGCCGCGTCTACGTCCAGCGCAGCACTGCCGACCGCCACCTCCTCCTCAACGGTCCGCTGCTCATCGAGACCCACCCCGACGGCACCGTCAAGCAGCGCGAGCTCACCGACGAGACGGAGGCGCGCCGAGTCCTCGACGAGGAGTTCGGCATCGCCGTACCGGACGGAACGCGGCTGCTGGCCTGAGCCCGACTGGGTGCGTCCGTCCGCTCTCAGGAGCACCCTGGAAGGAGGACTTCCGGAGGTGACCTCATGACCACTATGCACACCACTGTCGGATGGCATGTCGAGCTGGAGTTCGAGGAGGACGGCCGGCACACGCGCGCGGTCGCGCTGGTACGCCTGCCCGACGGGACCGAGATCAGGACCCAGGGGCATGCCACCCGGCACAACGTGGACATCAACCAGCCGCGGGTCGGCGAGGAGATCGCCGGCGCCCGGGCCCTCAACGAGATCGCCATGCAACTGCTGACCAAGGCCCATGTGGAGATCGACGACGACTCGGGCCGCAGGTCGCACTCGATCAACGTGTGAGCGTCAGCGCCCGCCAGCCAGGGCCGTCCGCACCGCCCGCAGCAGCGCCTGCGCGCGCGGGTCGGCCGTCACGCTCGTCCGGAAGCCGTTGGTGACATAGCCGAAGGCGATCCCCGACTCGGGGTCGGCGAGGCCGAGCGCGCCCCCGCGGCCCGGGTGGCCGAAGGAGGTGGGGGACAGCAGCGGGGACGCGGCTCCGTGCAGCATGTGGCCCAGGCCGAACCGGGTGTTCACGACGAGCACCCGGTCGGGGCCCGAGGACTGCTCGCCGCGCGCCAGTTCCAGCGTCTCCGGGCGCAGCAGCCGCACCCCGCCCGCCACCTCGCCGATCAGTGACGCGTAGAAGCGGGCCAGGCCGTCGGCGGTGGCGATGCCGTTGGAGGCGGGGAGCGCCGCGGCCCGGTATGCGGGGTCGTTCTCGTCGGGCAGCGGGGTGATCGCGGCGAAGGCGCGGCGGGTGAGGGAGGCGGGATCGGCGTAGGCGGCGGTGACGGCGGGCTTGGGCCGGGTCTTCAGCGCCCCGCTCTGCGCGGGCGCGTCCACCTGCCCCACCCGTCCCACTCGCGCGCGCTGCGCCCGCGGCAGCCCGAGCCACAGGTCGGCCCCCACCGGGCCGGCGATCTCGTCGGCGATCCACTCGCCGATGGTCCGCCCGGTGATCCGCCGCACCAGCTCGCCGGTCAGCCAGCTGTACGTCTGCGCGTGGTACCCGTGGTCCGTCCCGGGCTCCCAGGCCGGCGCCTGCGCCGCGACCGCCGCCGCACCGAGGTCGGGGTCGGTGGCCTCGGCGGGTGTCAGCGGCCGGTCCAGCACGGGTACGCCCGCGCGGTGCGCGAGCAGGTGCCGCACGAGCGTCCGCTCCTTGCCCGCGGCCTTGTACTCCGGCCAGTACGTGCCCACGGGAGCGTCCAGGTCCAGTTGCCCGCGCTGGTGCAGCAGCAGGAGTGCGGCGGCGGCGACGCCCTTGGTCGCCGACCGCACGATCTGCGCGGTGCCCTGCTCCCAGGGGGCGGCCTCGCCGGCCGCACCGTCCACGTCCCGCGTCCCGGCCCACAGGTCGACGACCCTGTGCCCGTCCCGGTAGACGGTCACCGCCGCGCCCCGGTCCCCGAGCACCTCGAAGTTCCGTACGAACGCCTCCCGGACCGGCTCGAAGCCCTCGGCCACCGCACCGCTCACGTTCACGCCCGCACGCCCTCTCGGAGATCGCCTTCAACTCCCGGGGGAACACCCCCGTCGAGCCTGCGATTCCTTCGTTTCGCTAGCCGAGAATGATCGTTACATCGATGTTGCCGCGGGTGGCGTTCGAGTACGGGCACACCTGGTGCGCCGCGTCCACCAGCTTCCCGGCGAGTTCCGGGTCGAGGACGGGGAGCGAGACGCTGAGCGCGACGGCGAGCCCGTAGCCCTTGGTCCTGTTGGGGCCGATCCCGACCTTCGCCGCCACCGTGGACCCGGTGAGGTCGAAGCCCGCGCGGTTGCCGACGAGGATCAGCGCGTTGTGGAAGCAGGAGCTGTACCCGGCCGCGAAGAGCTGCTCCGGGTTGGTGCCGTTGCCATCGCCGCCCAGCTCCGGCGGCATCGCCACCTTCAGCTCGATCTGGCCGTCCTGGCTGGTCACGTACCCGTCGCGGCCGCCGTGCGCGGTGGCCTCGGCGACATATGTGATCTTCGTCGGACGGGTGTCGACGGTGCTGACGGTGTCGACGGCGCTGCCTTCGGTCACGGCGGGACCTCCCCCGGGAACTTGCCCAATTACATTGTGCACAAGGTACCGGCCGGTAGGGAGGTGATCGCCTACCAGGGGGTAGTAACCGTGGGTAACTTGAGAGGGGGTCGACGGGGGGTGCTTCAGCGGGTGCGGTCCGCCGCGCCCTGTGCCCGTTCCGCGAGCCCCCACAGTTCCTCGCGCAACCGCGTGACCTCCGCCGTCCCGAGCCCCGTCGTCGCGAGCAGGGTGCCGGGTACGCGCTCCGCGCGCCCCTTCAGCTCCTCACCGCGCCCGGTGCACGCGACGAGCACCGAGCGCTCGTCCCGCGCCGAGCGCTCCCGGCGCACCAGCCCCGCCGCCTCCAGCCGCTTCAGCAGCGGCGACATCGTGCCGTAGTCGAGGCGCAGGGCCGACGCCAGCTCCTTGACGGTCGTCTCACCGCGCTCCCACAGAACCAGCAGCACGAGGTACTGGGGGTAGGTGAGCCCCAGTTCGTCCAGGAGCGGCCGGTACGCGGCGGTCACCGCGCGCTGGGCCGCGTACAGCGCGAAACACAGCTGCTCGTCGAGGAGCAGCGTGCCGTCGACGGTAGGTGCCTCGTTCGTCACGCGCCCATTGTTGCGGAGCGCGGGTCGAACCCGAAGGGCAACTCCAGGCGATGCGCGCGCATGAGGGCGTCGTCGGCGAGCAGATCGCCGGTCCGGCCGTCCGCGACGATCACGCCCTCGCTCAGGACGAGGGAGCGCGGGCACAGCTCCAGGGCGTACGGCAGGTCGTGCGTGACCATGAGCGCGGTGACGTCCAACGACCGCAGGATGTCGGCCAGTTCACGGCGCGAGGCGGGGTCGAGGTTGGAGGACGGCTCGTCCAGGACGAGGATCTCCGGCTCCATAGCGAGCACCGTGGCGACGGCCACCCGGCGCCGCTGGCCGAAGGAGAGGTGGTGCGGCGGACGGTTCTTGAACTCCGCCATGCCGACCTGCTCGAGCGCGTGGTCGACCCGCGCCTCCAGGGCGGCCCCCTTCAGCCCGGCCGCGGCCGGTCCGAACGCCACGTCCTCGCGGACCGTCGGCATGAACAGCTGGTCGTCCGGGTCCTGGAAGACGATGCCGACCTTGCGGCGGATCTCGGCCATGTGCTGCTTGCCGACGGGCAGCCCGGCCACCGTCACGGTGCCCGCGCCGCCGGTCAGGATGCCGTTGAGGTGCAGCACGAGGGTCGTCTTGCCGGCGCCGTTGGGGCCGAGCAGCGCGACCCGCTCGCCGCGCGCGACGGAGAAGTCCACGCCGAACAGGGCCTGGTGGCCGTCGGGGTAGGCGAAGGCCAGACCGGCCACTTCCAGGGAGGGCGAGGGCGTCACGGAAGGCGTCACAGCGTCAGTCACAGGGACCATCCCAACACGCAGACCAGGAGGGCGGCGAACGGCAGGGTCAGCGCGTACGACCACTGCGCCCGTGACGCGGTCACCTCGTCGATCACCGGCATCGAACCGGCGTAGCCCCGGCTGACCATGGCCAGATGCACGCGCTCGCCGCGCTCGTAGGAGCGGATGAAGAGCGCGCCCGCCGACTTCGCGAGCACCCCCCAGTGCCGTACGCCCCGCGCCTCGAACCCGCGAGACTCCCGGGCGATCCGCATGCGCCGCATCTCGTCCGTGATGACGTCGCCGTAGCGGATCATGAAGGACGCGATCTGCACGAGCAGCGGGGGCAGCCGCAGACGCTGGAGGCCGAGGAGCAGTTCACGCAGCTCCGTGGTGGACGCGAGCAGTACGGAGGCGGCGACGCCCAGGGTGCCCTTCGCGAGGACGTTCCAGGCGCCCCACAGGCCGTTGACGCTGAGCGACAGGCCGAGGACGTCCACCCGCTCTCCCTCCGCCACGAACGGCATCAGCACCGCGAACGCGACGAAAGGCACCTCGATCAGCAGCCGTTTGAGCAGGAAACCGGCGGGCACGCGCGCGTGGCGTGCGACGAAGGCCAGCAGGACCGCGTACAGGCCGAACGCCCACATCGCCTCCCGCGGCGTCGACACCACGACCACCACGAAGGCGAAGACGGCGGCGAGCTTGGTGTGCGGCGGCAGGCCGTGCACGGGCGAGTGCCCGTGCCGGTAGAGCCGGTGCGCGTGTCCTGCGCCCATGACGTCAGACGTTCTCTACGGCCGTCGGTGACACGTCGTCGCCCGTCCGGCGCCTGCGCACCGCCCAGAACACCGCGCTGCCCGCGACGACGGTCGTGCCGACCCCGATCACGCCCGCGAGACCGCCGGACAGACGGGCGTTCGTCACGTCCTTGACGCCGTAGTCGGCGAGCGGGGAGTCGGCGGACGCGTGCTCCTCGGCCTTCTTGTCGATGCCCTTGTCGGCGGCGACCTTCTCCAGGCCGTCGGGGTTCGCGGAGGCGTAGAAGCTGACGAAGCCGGCCAGGACGAGGGAGGTGACCAAGCCCGTCACCCACAGCGTGCGCCGCGAGGTGCGCGCCGCCACGGGCGTGCGGGCGCCGGCCGGCGCCTCCTCGGCCGCCGGGGCGTCGACGAGCTCGCCGTGCACCCGCAGCCGGAGCTTCTGCCGCAGATCGCGCGCGCCGTAGACGAGATCCGGCCGTACGGCGACGACGGCGCCCACGGTCAGCGCGGTGATCACGGCCTCGCCGATGCCGATCAGCACATGCACGCCGATCATCGCGGTCGCCACCTTGCCGATCGACACGTCGGTGGTGCCGCCGATCCAGTAGATGAGCGTGAAGGCGACGGCGGCGGCGGGCACGGACAGCACGGCGGCGACGAAGGACGCGACGGTGATGGACCGGCGGCCGCGGGGCAGCACCTTCACCAGGCCGCGGAAGACGGCGTACGCCACGACGGTCGTCACGATCGCCATGTCGGTGATGTTCACGCCGAGCGCGGTCAGACCGCCGTCGGCGAAGAGGATGCCCTGCATCAGCAGGACCACGGACACGCACAGGACCCCTGTGTAGGGGCCCACGAGTATCGCGGCGAGCGCGCCGCCGAGCAGATGGCCGCTGGTCCCCGCCGCGACGGGGAAGTTCAGCATCTGCACGGCGAAGATGAACGCCGCCACCAGGCCGGCCAGCGGCGCGGTCCGGTCGTCGAGCTCGCGGCGCGCGCCGCGCAGGCTCACGGCGATGGCGCCGGCGGCGACGACTCCGGTCACGGCGGAGGTCGGGGCGTTGATGAATCCGTCGGGTACGTGCACCCGACGATGATAGTGGCTTAATGCGAACGGTTCGCAAGAGCGAGTCGCTTGTCTCTTCGGTCTCGCGGCAGCCCGATGCCGTGGTTCGCGCCAGGCCCGCGTATCGCACATGTGAGATATGCCTGCGCGGAGGAGCGCAATCCGCAAAATATGCGACATTGGAAGGGGAGTGGACGCACAGCTTCCGCACAGGTCACGCTGCGTGAGAGGGTCGGCCGATGTCCGTAGTCGAACAGTACGCGCGAGCCCACATCGTCACCGACGCCGACCAGGCCGAGGAAGAACGCACGGCCGTACCCGTCGTCCTGCGGTACGACTCCGAGGAACCCCGATCGGTCCGCGTCGGGCTTCCCGACCGGCGCGAGTGGACGTTCTCCCGCACCCTCCTCGAACAGGGGCTGCGCGCCCCGGCCGGTACCGGCGAGGTACGGGTGTGGCCGTGCGGCCGCGTCCAGGCCGTCGTCGAGTTCCACTCCCCGCACGGCGTCTCGGTCGTCCAGTTCGAGTCGAAGACGCTGCTGCGGTTCCTGCGCCGCACCTACATGGCCACGGCGCAGCAGCCCGTCACGCACTAGCCGGGGACCGGCCCGGTGGGTGTTCGGGGGCTCAGCCGCCCAGGCGCAGCAGTGACGCCACGATCGGTCCGGCCGTGTCGCCGCCGTGGCCGCCCGCCTGCACGACGCCCGCGGCCGCCAGGTCACCGCGGTAGGCGGTGAACCAGCCGTTGGGCTTGTCCTGGTTGTCGACCTCGGCCGAGCCCGTCTTGGCGCCGTAGTCGGGGCCCAGACCGGACATCGCCTCGGCGGCGGTGCCGGCCGCGGCGGTGTAGTTCATCAGCTCCCGCAGCTGCGACACCGTGGACGACGACATCGTGCGCGAGGCCGTCGCCAGCGTGCGGTCGTCCACGGACGGGGCGACCAGATACGGCTGGTGGAAGGTGCCCGCCTTCACGGTGGAGGCGACCGACGCCATGTTCAGCGGGTTCATCCGGACCCCGCCCTGACCGATCAGCGACGCCGCCATCTGGGCCGCCGACTGCACCGGCACCGAGCCGTCGAAGGACGGGACGCCGATCGCCCAGTTGTTCATCGACAGGCCGAAGACCTGCTGCGCCTGCTTGGTCAGGCTGTCGTTGTCCAGGTCGGGCGCCTGGCTGATGAAGGCGGTGTTGCAGGAGCGCGCGAAGCTCGCCTTGAAGGTGCCGCCGGTGATCTGGAAGTCGTCGTCGTTGTGGAACTTCCAGCCGCCGTAGGTGAACGTCTTCGGGCAGGGGTGCACCTTGTCCGCCGACGCCAGGTCCTTCTCGATGAGCAGCGACGAGGTGATGACCTTCATCGTGGAGCCGGGCGCGAGCGAGCCGTTGAACGCGGTGTTGAAGCCGTGGCTCGCGTTGGCCACCGCGAGGATCTCGCCCGTGGAGGGGCGCATCACGACGACCGACGAGCGCGCGGTCTTCGCCACCTGCTGCTCGGCGGCCGCCTGGAGGGTCGGGCTCAGCGTGGTCTTCACGGTGCCCGGAGTGCCCTTGCTGAGTTCCAGCAGCGTCTTGTCGGAGGCCTTCTTCGCCTTCGACGCCTTGCCGCGGACGACCTGGAGCTCCACGCCCGCCTTGCCGCCCGCCTTCTTGCCGTACTTCTCCCGCAGCCCGTCCAGGACCGGCTCCAGGGAGGGGTACTTGGCGACGGTGAGCTCGCCGCCCGCACTGTCGACGGCCTTGACCGGCGGGGTGCCGGACTCGCCGGTGACGAGCTTGTCGCCGTCCTGGAGGTCCGGGTGGACGACGGACGCGTGCCAGTCGACCTGCGCCTTGCCGTTCGTGGGGTTGCGGACGACGGTGAGGGCGCTGTCGTACGTGAGCGCCTTGCTGACGCCCTTGTACTTCACCGTGCCCTTCACGGAGAACGGGACCTTGGTGCCGCTGGCCTTGCCGGCGGTGAGGGTGACGCCCGTGACGTGAGCGTCCTTGGTGTAGCCGGTCAGGAGGGCGGTGGCGGCCGCGGAGTCGTCCGTGGCGGCGGCCGCCCCGGACACCTTGCCCTGCTGCCAGGCCGTCAGGAACCGGGTGGCCGTGGCCTTCGCCTCGGTCGCCGACGGCGCGTCGGCCCTGACCCGCGGCACCTGCTTGCCGTTGGCCGCCGCGGCCGAACCCTCGTCGGCCGCCGCTCCGCCCCCGTACAGCGCGTAGACGCCGATGCCCGCCCCGCCGACCACGACGGCGATCATGCCGCCGACGACGGCGGGCCGCCGCTTCCTGTGCCCCTCTTCGACGCGCCTTCTCTTGCCCACTGCCAGATCCTCCGGATCCCCAGGGGCCTCCCCCCAGCCCGCTGCCCTCGTTGCCCTCACTGACCCCAACGACGGTTACCACCCTAGAGTCCCGTCCTGTGAGGTGACGTCACATGTGACGTCAGCCACCGTCCAGCCGGTTCAGCCCGCCCGCAGCACGTCCACGACGATCGGGCCGGACGCGTCGACGCCGTGACCGCCGTCCTGGGTCATCGCGGCGGCCGCGACATCGCCCCGGTACCCGGTGAACCAGCTGTCGGACTTGTTCTGCCCGTCGACCTCGGCGGAACCGGTCTTCGCACCGATCCGGCCGCTCAGCCCGGCCATCACCTCGGCCGCGGTGCCGCTGGTCGCGGTGCGGTTCATCATGGAGCGCAGTTGCTGCACGGTGCCCGACGACAGGCCACGCGCGTGTGCCGGTTCACGGCCGTCGAGGCCGAGCGGCACGATCACCGGCTGCCGGAAGGTGCCCGTCATCGCGGTCGCCGTGACCGACGCCATGTTCAGCGGGTTCATCTGGACCTGGCCCTGGCCGATCAGTCCGGCCGCGGTGTCCGGGCCGCCGGCGGCCGGGACCGAGCCGTCGAAGGACGGGATGCCGGTCTGCCAGTCGAGGCCGATCCCGAAGCGGTCCCGGGCCTCGTTCGTCAGCGAGTCGACCTTCACCTCGTCCGCGAACTTCACGAACGCCGTGTTGCAGGAGCGGGCGAAGCTCTCGGCGAGGGTCGCGTTCTCGTTCGGCTTCATGCCGGTGATGTTCTGGAAGGTCTGGCTCTCGGAGACGGCCGAGGGCGGACAGGGCGCGGGGCCGTTCGCGGTGGTGAGCCCGTTGTCGATGAGGGTGGCCGCGCTGATGATCTTCATGGTGGAGCCGGGCGCGACCTCGCCCAGGAACGCGGCGTTCCAGCCGTCCGTCCGGTTGTTGGCGACCGCCAGCACCTCACCGGTGCTCGGCTTGACGGCCACCACCGAGGACTGGTCGTACTTCTGCACCGCCTTCTCCGCGGCCGCCTGCACGTCGGCGCTGAGGGTGGTGGGCACCTTGCCCGTCTTGCCCTCGGCGAGGGTCAGCAGCGGGGTGTCGGCGGTGTCCGGGGTGGCGTGTCTGATCGCCAGCTCGACGCCGGCCGTCCCGCCCGCCTTGTCCCCGTACTTGGCGCGCAGCTGGTCCAGGATCGGCCCCAGGGAGGGGTACTTCTCCTTCGTGAGCACCTTGCCGTCACGGTCCACGGCCTCGATCGACGGCGCCGCCGACGAGCCCGTGACCAGGGTGTCGTCCATGGCCTTCAGCTCGGGGTGGACGACCGACGGCGCCCAGTCCACCAGCGCCTTACCGGTGGTGACGCCCCGTACGACCGTCAGCTCGCTCTTGTAGGTGAGCGGCTTGGACTTCCCCTCGTACGACACCGTCGCCTTGACCGTGAAGGGCACGCTGTCGCCCACCGCCGCGCCCGGTGTGATCTTCACGCCGGTGATGTGCGCCGACTGGCTGTAGGAGGTCAGCAGGGGCTCGGCCTTCGCCGCGTTGTTGGTGAGATCGGCGGCCGCCACGGCCTGCCCCTTCTCCCAGGCCGCGAAGAACTTGGTGCTGGTGTCCTTCACCTCGGACCCGCTGGGCGGCCCGGTCTTCACGACCACCGGCTCGCTGCCCCCCGACCCGTCGGCCCCGCTCCCGCCCCCGTTCAGCGCGTTCACGATGTTGAAGGCCCCGTACCCGGCCCCGCCCACCATCACCGCGAAGACCGAGCCGACTATCGCTGCCTTGGCCCCCTTGCGCATGTACGCCCTCCCCGTTGTCCCCGTCGCCCACCCTCGCGGGCGTTTCTGAACGCGTTCAGAAAAATCCCTCAGGCTCACAGTAAGCGGAAAGGGGGGTGTGTGGGGCGAGAGTTTCCGCAATCGTTAGACCCACGTATCCAGCCACATACGTGAACGCCAGTCGTCGATCGGGATCGCCTGCCCCGTGTACAGGGGCCAGAAGTAGATGAAGTTCCAGGCGATGAGCAGGACGAGGACGCCTGCGCCGGTGGCGCCTGCCACGCGGCGGGTGTCGCTGGAACCCGGGGGGCCGACGAGCGCGCCGATCATCATCGCCACCGCCAGGCACAGGAAGGGCAGGAAGACGACGGCGTAGAAGAGGAAGATCGTGCGTTCCTGGTACATGAACCACGGCAGATAGCCGGCCGCGATGCCGCAGACGATCGCGCCGGCGCGCCAGTCGCGGCGGAAGAGCCAGCGCCACAGGACGTAGAGGACCGCGAAGCAGGCCGCCCACCACAGCAGCGGTGTGCCGATCGCGAGGACCTCGCGGGCGCACTTCTCGCCCGCGTCGGTCGGACAGCCGTCCTGGCCCGGGGTGGGGGACTCGTAGAAGTACGAGACCGGGCGGCCGAGGACGAGCCAGCTCCACGGGTTCGACTGGTACGTGTGCGGCGAGGTGAGGTGGGTGTGGAACTCGTAGACCTCGTGCTCGTAGTGCCACAGGCTGCGCCACCAGTCGGGGAACAGCCAGGTCCAGTTGCCGCCCTTGCCGTCGGTGGCCGCCCAGTTGCGGTAGTAGCCGCCCTTGCCGTCGGTGGCGGACAGGATCCAGCCCGTCCACGACACCAGGTAGGTGACCAGCGCGACCGGGACCGTGGCCAGGAACGCGAAGCCCGTGTCGCGCTTCAGCACCGCCAGGTACGGGCGGCGGGCGCCCGCCACCTTGCGCGAGCCGACGTCCCACAACACGGCCATCAGGCAGAACGCCACCAGGATGTACAGGCCGTTCCACTTCGTGCCGATGGCCAGGCCCAGCATCAGGCCCGCGCCCCAGCGCCAGGGCCGCCGGCCCAGGCGGGTGGTCTCCGCGATGTGCGGGTCGGGGCGGCAGCGGCCGTCCGCGTCGAGCGGGAGCGCGGCGGCGAGTTTCTCGCGTGCCTTGTCCCGGTCGACCACCAGGCAGCCGAACGCCGCCAGCACGAAGAACATCAGCACGCCGTCGAGCAGCGAGGTGCGGCTCATCACGAAGGCGAGCCCGTCGACCGCCATCAGCGCGCCCGCCAGGCAGCCCAGGAAGGTGGAGCGGAAGATCCGGCGGCCGATCCGGCACAGCAGCAGGACACTGAGCGTGCCGAGCACCGCCGTCATGAACCGCCAGCCGAACGGGTCGAACCCGAAGAGCAGTTCGCCCAGCCCGATCACGTACTTGCCGACCGGCGGATGCACGACGTACGCCGCGTCCGTCGGGATCGTGACGTGCCCGCCGGAGGAGAGGATGACGTCGTTGGCGTTCTTGTCCCAGTTGACCTCGAACCCGCGGTGGACGACCGCCCACGCGTCCTTGGCGTAGTACGTCTCGTCGAATATCACCGCCTTGGGGCTGCCCAGGTGCCAGAACCGGAGCACGCCCGCCAGCAGTGTGACCAGCAGCGGACCGCCCCAGGACGACCAGCGCGCGATCCGGTCCGTCCACAGCGGTGGAAGGCCCAGCGCCCGCCACAACCGCGGGCTGGGCTGCGCGAACGGCGGCACCAGCCGCTCCCGGACGTCGGCGGACGGCTCCGCGGTGTATCCGAAGCGGCGCAGCCGTTGCTGCCACGACGGCCGCTGGTCGGGCGGCGTCCGGCCCTGCCGGTAGTCCGTGGAGTCCATGGAGGACGCGGTACTGGTCACCGCGCCATCGTAGGGAACAGGTCTGTGTGAGTCCCGTGCATGGGCCCTGCTCGGCCCTGCGAGGATGGAAACGTGACAGCTACGCCCGGAATCCTCGTTCTCGCCGGTACTCCCATCGGTGACGTCTCCGACGCCCCGCCCCGTCTCGCCGAGGAGCTGACCGGCGCCGACGTGATCGCCGCCGAGGACACCCGCCGACTGCGGCGGCTGACCCAGGCGCTGGGCGTGACGCCCAAGGGGCGTGTCGTGTCCTACTTCGAGGGCAACGAGTCCGCCCGTACTCCCGAGCTGGTCGCGGATCTGGTGGGCGGCGCACGGGTGCTGCTCGTCACCGACGCGGGGATGCCGTCGGTCTCCGACCCCGGGTACCGGCTGGTCGCCGCGGCCGTCGAGCAGGACATCCGCGTCACCGCCGTCCCCGGCCCGTCCGCGGTGCTCACCGCGCTGGCCCTTTCCGGGCTGCCCGTCGACCGGTTCTGCTTCGAGGGGTTCCTGCCGAGGAAGGCGGGGGAGCGGCTGTCCCGGCTGCGGGAGGTCGCGGAGGAACGCAGGACCCTCGTGTACTTCGAGGCCCCGCACCGGCTCGACGACACCCTCGCCGCGATGGCCGAGGTGTTCGGCACGGACCGACGGGCCGCCGTGTGCCGGGAGCTGACCAAGACGTACGAAGAGGTGAAGCGCGGTCCGCTCGGCGAGCTGGCGGAGTGGGCGGCCGAGGGCGTGCGGGGCGAGATCACCGTCGTCGTCACCGGGGCGCCCGAGCGCGGGCCCGAGGAGCTCGACGCGACGGAGCTGGTGCGGCGGGTGCGGGTGCGCGAGGAGGCGGGCGAGCGCCGTAAGGAGGCCATCGCGGCGGTGGCGGCGGAGGCGGGGCTGCCGAAGCGCGACGTGTTCGACGCGGTGGTGGCGGCGAAGAACGCCGGGGCTCTGTGACGGGTCGTCGGCGGGGCTCCGTCACGGTCGTCGGCGGGAATCTGTGACGGTCGTCGGCGGGAATCTGTGACGGCTGTTGCCCGGGTGTTGTGAAGGGGCTCACACCCCCTCTGAGCAGGGCGCATGTCGTCTGAGCGTGCGCCCCATGTGCGGGCAAAGGACGCCGGGCGTTGTGGCAAGGGACGCCCAAATCGGCTTCAACAGTGCACAGGTCGGGTGCATTCGCTCCGGGCGAGGCGTCCACTGGATGACGGGACTTGAGCGGTTCCACCAGCGGACCAACAGGAGCGGTCATGAGTGAGATCACAGGGCAGACCGGCCTCCGCGGCGGCGCGAGCGCCGTCGTCAACGAGTCGTACTCCTTCGCCTGCATGCGCTGCGGGCACGGCTGGGAGCAGGCCTTCGAGATAGAGCACCACACCGACGCCGACGGCCACGAGTTCGTCCTCTACGTGGCGAACGGTCGGGTCGTGCCCTCGCCGCTGAGCCGCCCCGCGTGCCAGAACTGCGACGGGCACGTCGTGCGCATCATGCGGGCGGGGCAGGTCTCGTCGGTGCTCAGCGCGGCCCGTCAGCACAAGGCGACCCCGGCCGGACCGGTCCAGGCGCCGGTCTCGGCGGCCGAGGAGCAGCTCGACGCGCAGTCCGACGCCCAGTCCGACGCGCAGTCCAAGGTGCCGCCGCAGCACCACTGGCATCTGTCCGACCTTCTGCACCCGTTCCGCAAGGCGAGCTAGCCGGGCCGATCGCCGCCGGCCGAGGAGGGCGTGCCCCTTCCGTAGGATCGGGGCATGCCTTCGAACGCCGACAAGAACGCCGACAAGAGCGCCGCGCCGCCGCTTCCGGCCCCCCTCGGGGTGCCGGTCGCCGACTCCCACACCCACCTCGACATGCAGTCGGGCACGGTGGAGGAGGCCCTCGCGAAAGCCGCGTCGGTCGGTGTGACGACGGTCGTCCAGGTCGGCTGCGACGTACGGGGCTCCCGGTGGGCGGCCGAGACGGCGGCGGCCCACGCCGGTGTCCACGCGACGGTCGCCCTGCACCCGAACGAGGCGCCGCGCATCGTGCACGGCGACCCCGACGGCTGGTCCCGCCAGGGCGCGCGGACCCCGGGCGGCGCGCAGGCGCTCGACGAGGCGCTCGCCGAGATCGACCGCCTGGCCGCGCTTGCGCACGTCAAGGGCGTCGGCGAGACGGGACTCGACTACTTCCGCACCGGCCCCGAGGGCAAGGAAGCACAGGAGAACTCCTTCCGCGCCCACATCGAGATGGCCAAGCGGCACGGCAAGGCGCTGGTCATCCACGACCGCGACGCCCACGCCGACGTCCTGCGCGTCCTGAAGGAGGAGGGCGCCCCCGAGCGCACCGTCTTCCACTGCTACTCCGGCGACGCCGAGATGGCCGAGATCTGCGCCCGCGCCGGATACTTCATGTCCTTCGCCGGCAACGTCACCTTCAAGAACGCCCAGAACCTCCGGGACGCCGTCGCCGTGGCCCCGCTGGAGCTGCTCCTGGTGGAGACCGATGCCCCCTTCCTGACCCCGGCGCCCTACCGCGGACGGCCCAACGCCCCGTATCTGATCCCGGTCACGGTGCGTGCCATGGCCGCCGTGCGGGACATCGACGAGGACACCCTGGCCACCGCGCTCGCCGCCAACACCGCACGCGCGTTCGCCTACTGAGCGCGCCCGACACCCGTCGAACACAACTCTCGGTAGCCGCGCCACTTTGGAGAGTGACCGTCGCTCCGCTAGGTTCTGGGGGCCCGATCCGGACCCCTCCCCTGGAGTGTCGGCGTGAGCAACTCGCAGTACTCCGAGTACGAGCCGTACGGCGGCGGCGGGTCGTACGTCGACCTGCACAACGCCGAGACGATCGCGTACGGCGTGTACGCGGCGCCCGGGACGTACGACGACACGTACCGGCCCGCGTACGAGACGTACGAAGCACCGCCCCAGCCTCCCGAGACCCTCCAGCTCCCCGAGCCGGTCCAGCTCACCGAGACCGCTCCGTACGCCGAGACGGTCCAGCTCACGGGGACCGCCCCGTACGCCGAGACGGTCCAGCTCACCGGGACCGCCCCGTACGCCGAGACGGTGCATCTCTCCGGACCGGTGCTGCCCCAGCTGCCGCGGCAGGACGCGGGGCGGGCCGCGCGGCGGCGCAGGACGCGCTCCGCCGAGCGTCCGGAGTCCACGATCCGCCGGCTGGTCCCGCAGGCACTCGTCGTCGCCTTCCTGGCCGGCGGCACCACCGCCTTCGTCGCCGAGGACAAGGCGGTCGAGCTGACCGTCGACGGCAAGCCGCGCACGCTGCACACCTTCGCCGACGACGTGACCGAGCTCCTCGCGGAGGAAGGCGTGCGGGTGGGCGCGCACGACGTGGTGGCGCCCGCCCCCGGCACCGCCCTCACCAGCGGCGACGAGATCGCGGTGCACTACGGGCGGCCCGTCCGGCTCACCCTGGACGGACACCGGCACGAGGTGTGGACGACGGCGCACACCGTGCAGGAGGCGCTCCAGCAGCTCGGGGTGCGCTCGGAGGGCGCGTACATGTCCGTCCCGCGCTCCCAGCCGATCGGACGCGCGGGGCTCGCGCTGGACGTACGCACCGAGCGCTCGGTCACGGTCATGGCCGACGGCCGGGCCCGCACCATCCGCACCAACGCGGCGACCGTGGGCGAGGCGGTGGCGGCGGCCGGGATCACCCTGCGCGGCCAGGACACCACGTCCGTCGCGTCCGGCAGCTTCCCGCGCGACGGGCAGACGGTCACCGTGCTGCGGATCACCGGCACCAAGGAGGTGCGGGAGGAGGCGATCCCGTTCGGTGTGCACCGCACCGACGACTCCTCGCTGTTCAAGGGCACGGAGGTGGTGGAGCGGGCCGGACAGCCCGGCCTGCGCCGGATCACGTACTCCCTGCGCACCGTCAACGGCGTACGGCAGACACCGCGGCGGATCCGCGACGAGATCGTGCGCGAACCGCGCGATCAGGTGGTCAAGGTCGGGACGAAGCCGCTGCCGGCCTCCGTGCGGGGCGCCGACGGCCTGGACTGGCACGGCCTCGCGGTCTGCGAGTCGGGCGGCCGGCCGAACGCGGTCGACCCCTCGGGCACGTACGGCGGGCTGTACCAGTTCGACACCCGCACCTGGCACAGCCTCGGCGGCAGCGGACGGCCCCAGGACGCCCCGGCGGCGGAACAGACGCTCCGCGCGAAGAAGCTGTACGTGCGACGCGGGGCGAGTCCCTGGCCGCACTGCGGGACGCGGCTGCACGGGTGAGAGGTGCGGCGGCGGACGGTGTCCGTGCGCCCCCGTACCCTTGTCCCGTGAGTACCAGCCCCGCCCCCGACGCCCTCCTGGGCCCCGCCGACATCCGTGAGCTGGCGGCGGTCCTCGGCGTGCGGCCCACCAAGCAGCGCGGCCAGAACTTCGTGATCGACGCGAACACGGTCCGCCGTATCGTCCGTACCGCGGAGGTCCGGCCCGACGACGTGGTCGTCGAGGTCGGCCCGGGGCTCGGCTCCCTCACCCTGGCGCTGCTGGAGACCGCCGACCGGGTCACGGCCGTCGAGATCGACGACGTCCTGGCCGGCGCGCTGCCCGCGACGATCGCGGCGCGCATGCCGGAGCGCGCCGAGCGGTTCGCGCTGGTGCACTCCGACGCGATGCGGGTGACCGAACTGCCCGGCCCCGCCCCGACCGCGCTGGTCGCGAACCTGCCGTACAACGTGGCCGTGCCCGTGCTGCTGCACATGCTGGAGACCTTCCCGAGCATCGAGCGCACCCTCGTCATGGTCCAGTCGGAGGTCGCCGACCGGCTCGCCGCCGGGCCCGGCTCGAAGGTGTACGGCGTGCCGTCGGTCAAGGCCAACTGGTACGCCGAGGTCAAGCGGGCCGGCGCCATCGGGCGCAAGGTCTTCTGGCCCGCGCCGAACGTGGACAGCGGGCTGGTGTCGCTGGTGCGGCGGACCGAGCCGATCAAGACCACGGCGTCGCGGCGCGAGGTCTTCGCCGTCGTCGACGCGGCGTTCGCCCAGCGCCGCAAGACCCTGCGGGCCGCGCTCGCCGGATGGGCGGGGTCCGCGGCCCGTGCGGAGGAGGCCCTCGTGGCGGCCGGCGTCTCGCCGCAGGCGCGCGGCGAGGCCCTCACGGTCGAGGAGTTCGCCCGCATCGCCGAGGCCGCGCCGGACCGGGAGACGCCCGCCGAACCGCCGGCGTCCGTCGAGTCCCCGGCGTCCCTCGAGTCCCCGGCGTCCCTCGAATCCCCGCAGCAGAAGGACTCCGAGTGAGCGTCACCGTGCGGGTGCCCGCCAAGGTCAACGTGCAGCTCGCGGTGGGCGCCGCCCGCGCGGACGGCTTCCACGACCTGGCGAACGTCTTCCTCGCGGTCGGTCTGTACGACGAGGTCACGGTGACCCCGGCCGACGGACTCCGCGTCACCTGCGAGGGCCCGGACGCCGGCCAGGTCCCCCTGGACCGTACGAACCTGGCGGCACGGGCCGCGATCGCGCTGGCCGAGCGGTACGGCCGTACGCCCGACGTGCACCTCCACATCGCCAAGGACATCCCCGTCGCCGGGGGCATGGCGGGCGGCAGCGCGGACGGCGCGGGCGCGCTGCTGGCCTGCGACGCGCTGTGGGGCACCGGCGCCACCCGTGACGAACTCCTCGAGATCTGCGCCGAGTTGGGCAGCGATGTGCCGTTCAGCCTGGTCGGCGGGGCGGCCCTCGGCACCGGGCGCGGCGAGAAGCTGACGGCGCTGGAGGTCGGCGGCACGTTCCACTGGGTGTTCGCGATGGCCGAACGGGGGCTGTCGACACCGTCGGTGTTCCGGGAGTTCGACCGGCTGGCGCAGGGCCGGGACATCCCCGAACCGGTGGCCTCCCGGCACCTCCTCGACGCCCTGGCCGAGGGTGACCCCGACGCTCTCGCGGCCACCGTCTCCAACGACCTCCAGCCGGCCGCGCTGTCGCTCTTCCCCGAACTCGCCGACACCCTCGCCGCGGGCCACGCGGCCGGTGCCCTCGCCACCCTCGTCTCGGGCTCGGGCCCGACCACCGCCTTCCTCGCCCGGGACACCGCCGCCGCGGCGAAGATCGCGGAGGCGCTGCGCACGTCGGGCACCTGCCGGAGCGTGCGGGTGGCGGCGGGACCGGCACCGGGCGCGACGGTGGTCGGGGACCGGCCGTGACACGGCTGCCCCGGTCGTAGGGCGCCTGTCCAGGCTGTGGTTCGACTGCCCCGCCCGTTTAATTCGGCTGCCCCGGGCGACCGGCGCCCTCTAGGCTCCCTCGGCCGGTTCCACCAGGAGGCCGGGGTGGGGGAGGCATGCGCATGGGGTCGGCGGAACTGGTCGCGGCCGTTCGGCGGGGGGACGTCGAAGCCGTTCATGAACTGCTGGACGGCGGGGAGGATCCGAACGCCCGCGACCCGGCCGACGGCGTTCCCCTGCTCTGCGTGGCCGTGGCGGCCTACGACGAACCGGTCGCCGAGGAGCTGATCAGGGCCGGCGCCGACGCGTTGCGTTCGCCGGACGGGGCCCCGGGAGGGGATCCCGGGCTGCCCGGCGGCGACAGCGCGCTGACCCGGGCGGTGGACGGCGGCTGCTCCTGGATGGCCGCCCGGCTGCTGCCCGAACTCGTCCGCCTCGACGCCGACGCGCGGGCCGACCTGCTGGCACGCGCGCGGTACTGGGCCGAGGCGGACATCGAGACCGAGCTGCGGCGCAGGACCGGACTGGCCGGGCCGGTCGAGCGGGGCACGGTGCGGGTCGAATCCTGGTCCTCCGAGCACGAGCGCCACTCGCTCGGCGGGCAGACCGTGTGGGACGGTCACCTGGGCGTCCTCACCATGCTGGAGGAGCGCTTCCGGATCCGTACGTCGTTCGACGAGCTGCTCGCGCGGGCGCTCACCCGCCCGGACCGGGAGCACAACGTCTGGTCCGATTCCGTCGTCCTCCTCGCCGGCCGGCGGGACGAGGAGACCTGGGCCGCCGCCCAGGCGCTGAGCGCGCATCCCGACCGGCTGCGCCGCCTCTTCGCCGCGGATGTGCTGCGGTGCCTCGTCATCGGGTTCGGCAGCCTGTTCGCGCGGCCGTCGGCCGAGGTCGACAAACCCGCGCCCGCGGTGTTCCTGCCCTGGGCCCTGGAGGAACCGGACCCCGAGGTGCTCGCCCTGGTGCTGTCCGGGCTGAGCGAGGAGGGCGACTCGGACGGGAACGGGGAGATCATCGAGCCCGTCGGTCTGTCGTACGCCGGTCATCCCGACCCGCGCGTACGCCTGGAGGTGCCCGACACCCTGAGACCGGAAGCCGCATGCGCGCGCGTGCAGCGCGAGAAGCTCGACGTCCTGTACGCGCTGGCGCGCGATGCCGACCCCAGGGTGCGCGAGCGCGCGGTCCACTGGCTGGCGCACTGCCCCGCGGAGGCGCCCGGCGTCACCGACGTGCTCGCCGGACTCCTCGACGACGAGCTGCGGGACACCCGGGTGCACGCCGCCTACGGGCTCGCGCAGCGCGATGACCCGCGCTGTGTGGCCGCCGAGCGCGGGCTGCGGCCCCTCGACGCCGACGGCTGGCCGGATTCCGGCCTTGTGCGGGCGATATGGCGCTACGAGGAGAACCACCCGGAGGTCTCCGAGCCGAGGCTTTCCGGACCGAGTGTCTCCGGACCGAGGGCCTCCGAGCCGGAGCTTTCCGAGTCGGATCCTTCCGAGTAGGACCTTTCCGAGCCGGGGAGACGATCCCGTCCGGCGGCCTGGCGCGCCCGCGCTTGTGTCCGCGCCTGTGTCCGGTCCGCGCCCCGGTCCGTGCCCCGCGCCCCGGCCCGCGCCCCGGTCCGCTCCGGCGTGCGCGAGGCGGTGTCCGCCCGGCGCGCGCAACCGTTCGTCGCGCGGCCGGAGGCAGCGTCCGTACGCCGACAGCCGGGGGCGTGAGCAGCTCGCGCACGCGCCGTTCGTGGACGGCGCGCACGACGATCGCGCGCTCTGCCGGAAGCCGCTGACGCCCTCATGACCGCGAAAGAAGCCGGGCACCCGAGGGTGTCGGTCGCGCCGACTACCCTGGAGGGTCGAGCATCCCCCGTGGCAGGAGAGAAATGGCCGTCAATCTGGTCAATGTCGAGAACGTCAGCAAGGTGTACGGAACCCGTACCCTCCTCGACGGCATCTCGCTCGGCGTGTCCGAAGGGGACCGGATCGGCGTCGTCGGCCGCAACGGCGACGGGAAGACCACGCTGATCCGCATGCTCGCCAAGCTGGAGGAGACGGACTCCGGCCGGGTCACGCACTCCGGCGGGGTACGCCTGGGCGTACTCACCCAGCACGACTCGCTCGACTCGGCCGCGACCGTCCGGCACGAGGTCATCCGGGACATGGCCGACCACGAGTGGGCCGGCAACGCCAAGGTCAGGGACGTGCTCACCGGGCTCTTCGGCGGGCTCGACCTGCCCGGGTTCCCGCAGGGCCTGGACACCGTCATCGGTCCGCTCTCCGGCGGTGAGCGCCGTCGGATCGCGCTCGCCAAGCTGCTGATCGAGGAGCAGGACCTGATCGTCCTGGACGAGCCGACCAACCACCTCGACGTCGAGGGCATCTCCTGGCTGGCCCGGCATCTGCGCGAGCGCCGCTCCGCGCTCGTCTGCGTCACCCACGACCGCTGGTTCCTCGACCAGGTCTGCACCCGCATGTGGGACGTGCAGCGCGGCGACGTCCACGAGTACGAGGGCGGCTACTCCGACTACGTCTTCGCGCGCGCGGAGCGTGAGCGCATCGCCGCGACCGAGGAGGTCAAGCGGCAGAACCTGGTCCGCAAGGAGCTCGCCTGGCTGCGCCGCGGCGCGCCCGCGCGGACGTCCAAGCCGCGGTTCCGCGTCGAGGCGGCCAACGAGCTCATCAAGGACGTGCCGCCGCCCCGCGACAGCAGCGAGCTGATGAAGTTCGCGTCCTCACGCCTCGGCAGGACGGTCTTCGACCTCGAGGACGTCACCGTCCAGGCCGGTCCCAAGGTGCTGCTCAAGCACATCACCTGGCACCTCGGTCCCGGTGACCGCATCGGCCTGGTCGGCGTCAACGGCGCCGGCAAGACCTCGCTGCTGCGGGCCCTGGCCGAGGCCGCCCGCACCGGCGGCGAGGTGCAGCCGGTGGCCGGCCGTGTCGTCGTCGGCAAGACCGTCAAGCTCGCCTATCTCTCCCAGGAGGTCGGCGAGCTCGACCCCGGTCTGCGGGTCCTGGAGGCCGTCCAGCAGGTGCGTGAGCGCGTCGACCTGGGCAAGGGGCGCGAACTGACCGCGGGGCAGCTGTGCGAGACGTTCGGCTTCAACAAGGACAAGCAGTGGACGCCGGTCGGGGACCTGTCGGGCGGTGAGCGCCGCCGCCTCCAGATCCTGCGCCTCCTCATGGACGAGCCCAACGTCCTCTTCCTCGACGAGCCCACCAACGACCTCGACATCGAGACCCTCACCCAGCTCGAGGACCTCCTCGACGGCTGGCCGGGCTCGATGATCGTCATCTCCCACGACCGCTTCTTCGTCGAGCGGACCACGGACCGGGTCTTCGCCCTCCTCGGCGACGCCGCCCTGCGGATGCTCCCGCGCGGCATCGACGAGTACATCGAGCGCCGGCAGCGCATGGAGGAGACCGCGGCCGCCTCGGCTCCGGCGGCCGTCGCGAAGCCCGCGACCGAGAAGAGCGCCGCCGACCAGCGCGCCGCCAAGAAGGAACTCCAGAAGATCGAGCGGCAGTTGGACAAGGTCTCCGAGAAGGAGTCCAAGCTGCACGCCCGGATCGCGGACAACGCCACCGACTTCGGGAAGGTCGCCGAACTCGACGCCGAGCTGCGGGAATTGGTGGGCGAGCGCGAGGAACTGGAACTGCGGTGGCTGGAACTCGCCGAGGACGCGTGAAGGGTGCGTGAAGGCGCATAACGACGGCATCACGGGCCGGTCCTCCCTTGGGAACAGGGGTGGATCGCCCCCGGGAGCCGTCCGTCACGGGTGATAGAAAGAGCCGTCTGAGAACTTTCTGAGGACGGCTCCGGGCGGGTCACTGACCTGGGGGCGTGGCTAAAAACCAGTGACATAGGGGGAACACGCTGATGGCTCAGCCGCCCAATCAGCCGCCGCAGCAGGGTGGTTTCGGAGCACCGCAGGACCAGCCGCAACAGCCACAGGCGCCGCAGCCGCCACAGGGTGGCTTCGGCGCACCCCAGATGCCGCCGCAGCCGCCCCAGGGCCCGCCCGCCCAGCCGCCGCAGCCCGGTTACGGCTATCCGCAGCAACAGCCGCCGCAGCCCGGCCCGTACGGTCAGCCGCCGCAGCCCGGTCCCTACGGTCAGCCCCAGCAGCCGGGCCCCTACGGCCAGCCCGGCCAGCCCGGACAGTCCGGCCCCTATGCCCAGCCGGGGCCCTACGCCCAGCCGAGCGGGCCCTACGGTCAGCAGCCCGGTTACGGCTATCCGCAGCCGCCCCAGTTCCCCGGCGCGCCCGGCGCTCCCGGTACGCCGCCGGGCGGGCGCAACCCCTTCAAGGGGCGGCCCGCGCTGGTGGTCGGGGCCGCGGTGGCGGCGCTGCTGGTGATCGGCGGGACGGTGTTCGCGGTCACGAACGGCGACGACGAGGGCGGAAAGAAGCCGGTCGCCGGACCCAGCGACGACGGCAAGGCCACGTCGAGCGGCGCACCGGTCAACCCCGGTGACGGCAGCGGCGACGGCGGCGAGGACACCGAGGACTTCAACGCGGACCGCAAGGCCGGCGAGGCGAAGGTGCTCTGGTACAAGGAGGCGCCCGACGCGCCCGCCTCCGGCGCCGACGCCCCGGGCATGTGGATCACCTCCAAGACGGCCGTGAAGGCGGCGTACAAGGAGGTCGTCGCGTACAACATCGGCGACGGCAAGCCCACCTGGGACACCATCGCCCTTCCGCAGAAGATCTGCGCGGTCACCCCGCAGAAGACGGCGGACGACAAGGTCGTCGTGGCGTACATGAGCGGCACCAGCGACCGCGCCAAGTGCAACCAGCTCCAGCAGATCGACCTCAACACCGGAGCCAAGGGCTGGACGGGTGTGGTCGCGGACGGCGCGCTGTTCGACAGCGCCATCAGCATCGAGCTGTCGCTGGCCGGCAACACGCTGATGGTGGGCCGCTCGCAGTCCGGCACGGCGTACGACGTCCGCACCGGCAAGAAGCTGTACGACAAGCAGAAGTACGGCGACGCCTGCTTCCCGACGGCGTTCGCGGGCGGCACCCGGCTGATCGCGGTGGCGTCCTGCGACGCGACCGAGGCCAACGAGCACGACGAGATCCAGGAGCTGGACCCGGCGACCGGCAAGGCCAGGTGGACCCAGAAGTTCGACAAGGGCTGGTCGGTCGCGAAGACGTACTCCGTCGACCCGCTGGTGGTCTACAGCACCAACGAGGACAAGAACACCTGGAACATCGCGACGTTCAAGCCGGACGGCTCCTACCGCTCGCAGGTCGGCTTCGACGAGGACTTCGCGCCCGACTGCGACTCCGGCTTCCTCCAGCGCAACCTCACGGGCTGCACGGGCACCGCCGCCGACGCGAACACGCTCTACCTGCCGACCGAGTCGAGCAGCGGTCCCAACGAGATCGTGGCGATCGACCTCTCCACCGGCAAGGAGAAGTGGCGCGTGAAGTCCCCGACCGACGAGTCGATGCTCCCGGTGAAGGTCGAGGGCGGCAACCTCGTCGCCTACGTCGAGCCGTCGTACGACGCGGCCGGCCGGGTGGTGGGCATCCCGACGGCCGGGTCCGCCCACACGCCGACGACGCTGATGCAGCTGCCCGAGAGCACGGCCGAGATCGAGGACGGCTTCTACTCGCGTGACCTCGCCTGGGTCGACGGGCGCCTCTACCTCTCCTCCACCCGGCTGACGGGCAACGACGACACGAAGGAGAAGCTGATGCTCGCCTACGGCAAGTGAGGCGACCCACCGCCTTCCCCGCCCCGTCGACGTCCCCGCCCGTCCGCCCGAGCTTTCCGAGCGTTCTCCCGAGGTATCCACACCATGACCCAGCCGCCGCCCCCGCCGCCGAACCAGCCCCCGCAGCCGCCGCAGCAGGGCGGTTTCGGCCCGCCGCAGCCGCCGCAGGACACGCCGCCGCAGGACGCCGTGCCCAAGGACGCGGCCCCGCAGGACGCCGCGCCGCAGCCTCCCGCCCCCGACCTGGCGAAGACCCCGGAGCCGGGCTACGGCTACCCGCAGGCACCCCAGCCGGGCCAGGTGCCCCAGGCTCCGGCCCAGGCGGCTCAGCACCCCCAGGCTCCGCAGCCTCCGCAGACGCCTCCGCCCCCGGCCCCGTCCGGGCCCCCGCAGCAGCCCCAGCCGGGGTACGGCTACCCGCAGGCCCCGGGACAGCCGGCGCCCCCGGCCGCCGCCGCCGGTTACGGCTACCCGGCCCAGCCGGGCACGCCCGCGCCCTCCGCCTACGGCCAGCCCCAGCAGCCGGGCCCCTACGGCCAGCCGACGCCCCCGTACGGCCAGCAGCCCGGTTACGGCTACCCGGGTCAGCCGGGTCAGCCGGGGTATCCGGCCGCTCAGCCGGGTTACGGCTACCCGGGGCAGCCCACCATGCCCATGCACCCGCAGGCCGGCGGCCCCGGACAGGGACCGGGCGCCGGCGTCGGCAAGAAGTTCAACGCGCAGGTGGCGATCATCGTCGGGGCGGTCGTCGCGATCGCGCTGATAGTCGGCGGCGGCGTCTGGTACGCGAAGTCCGGCGACGGTGGGAAGAAGGAAGAGGCGGGCCCCGCCGGTCCGACCGGCGGCGGTGGCGACACCGGTGGCACGGGAGGCACCGGCGGCACGTCCTCCGGCGGCAAGGAGAAGGTGCCGGCCGACCCCGCCTCGGACGTGCTCTTCAAGATCCCGATGCCCGTGATCAAGAAGGACGACAGCGTCGGCGTCAAGGGCTCCTGGCTGACCGACAAGGCGTACGTGAAGACGGGCGTCAACGAGGTCGCCGGCTACGACCTGGACAAGGGCACCAAGCTCTGGTCGGTCCCGCTGCCCGGCCCGGTGTGCGAGGCCAGCAAGTTCGCCACCGACGACTACCGCACGGCGGTCACCTTCCAGGCGAGCGCCGCCGATACGGCCGCCTGCGACCAGGTCGCGGCGATCGACCTCGCCGCGGGCAAGCAGCTGTGGAAGAAGACCGTCAACTCCGGTGACTACCCGATCAGTTTCAATAACGTCACGGTCAGCGCGAACACGGTCGCCCTCGGCAGCACCAACGGCGGCGCCGCCTTCGACATCGGCTCCGGCAAGGTGCTGTGGTCGCCGAAGCCGGCCGACACCTGCTACGACGCCGGCTACGGCGGCGGCCCGAAGCTGGTGGCCGTGCGCAAGTGCGGCGCGTACGACAACCCCGAGCTGCACATCCAGACCATCGACCCGGTGTCCGGGAAGGTGATCTCCGAGTACAAGCTGGCCACGGGCATCGACTACGCGTCCATCGTGTCCAGCGACCCCCTGGTGGTGGCCGCCGACGTCGGCGACAGCGCCGGTGACGGCAGCGGCATCTCGGACTTCTTCTCCATCGACAACAAGACCGGCAAGCTGCTCACCCGTATCTCGGTCCCGGGCGACGACTACGCGGCCGACTGCGACGGCATCACCAAGGTCGAGGCCTGCACGGGTCTGGCCGTCGGCAACGGCCGGATCTACGTCCCGACCGAGGAGCACGACGGCACCGGCGACTACAGCCGGACCAACGAGGTCATCGCCTTCGACCTGGCCACCGGCAAGCAGACCGGCCAGCGCGCGGACGCCGGCGACGGCTACACGATCTACCCGCTGCGCATGGACGGCAGCAACCTGATCGCCTACAAGCGGCCGCCGTACGACAAGGGTGGCCAGGTCGTCAGCATCGCCGGGGGCTCCTTCAAGGAGACCACGCTGCTGGAGAACCCGGCCACGGACGCGGTGCACGACCTGGAGACCAGCATGTCCCCGGAGTACTCCGAGGTCCTCTTCTCCCAGGGACGCCTGTTCATGTCCGAGGTGTACGCCGACGACGGCTCGCTCTCCAGCGGTGACCCGCAGTACCTCGCGGTCGCGTACGGCGCGGGCAGCTGATCGTCTTAATCGCCGTGACGGCCCCGTCCCTGCTCAGGGGCGGGGCCGTGCACTTACCGCCCATGACCCTCGAATGTGAGGAATTTCGGCGATCCGGGCACTTCTCACCGGTAGGGGGAGCGCAACGTCGAACAAGCGTGTAGCTTCCGGGGGCATGAAGAACGGGGTGCCGGGGGGCACCCTTTGTTGGTCCGTGTGGGTCCGTGTGAGCCCGTGTGGGCATCCATGGGGGGACTGGGGGGTTGCTCGATGGGAGTGCGGCTGATGGTGGTCGACGACCACCGACTGCTCGCCGAGGCGCTGGCCTCGGCGCTCAAACTGCGGGGGCACCGGGTGCTCGCCGCGGCGGCACCGGCCGCGGGCGCGGCGGAACTGGTGATCACCCGCGCCCCGGAGGTGTGCCTGCTGGGCACGGCGGTCCCGGCCGAGCCGGGCATCTTCGACCCGGTGGTCCGCATCAAGCGGGAGCGGCCACAGGTGGCGGTCCTGGTCCTCGGCCCGGTACCGAGCCCCCGCGGCATCGCGGCGGCCTTCGCCGCGGGCGCCTCCGGCTACGTACGCCACGACGAGCGCATAGAGGGCGTGGAGCGGGCCATCATGAAGGCGCGGGCGGGTGAGGCGGCGGTGGCTCCGCAGCTGCTGCAAGGCGCGTTCAGCGAACTCCTGAACCCGGCGGCCCAGCCGGACGACGAGGGCCAGCGGCTGCTCCAGATGCTCACGCCCCGCGAGGTGGAGGTCCTGGTCCGGGTCGCGGACGGCGAGGACACCCGCCTGATCGCCGCCGGCATGGGCATCGCCCCGTCCACGGCGCGCACGCACGTCCAGCGGGTCCTGATGAAACTGGGCGTCGGCTCCCGTCTGGAAGCGGCGGCACTCGCGGCCCGCACGGGTCTGCTGGACCGCGCGGGCGCGCTGCCGCACATGTCCCGGGACACGCAAACGGGTACGGGGCCGGAGTTCTGACGAACTCCGGCCCCGTACCGCGGGGTTCACCTCGGCAGACGAGTGCGCGGCCGGCTTCACGGCAACGGTCGACGACGACGAGCGCAAGGTCGGCAAGGTCGCTCCGGAACTGGCCCCCGAGGGCACGGACCAGCCGATGGGCCTGAGGGCGACGGTGGAACGGGCCGGCAAGAAGACCCCGGCCAAGGCCGTGATCCTCCGCTCGGGCAACACGATCGCCTGCCTCAGCGGCACCCCGTCGATCCCGACCACGGTCCTGGACGCCCAACTGGTAATACTCCGCGGCTGACCCCGCCGGTGCGTATGTTTGCCAGGGGTGGGCGAGCGCGACGGGGGCGGAACGCATGAGAGCACGAACGGTGGTCTGGCGGGGCATGCGCCTCGGTGCGCTGATCGGCGCGTGGCCCGCGGGCATCGCCGGTGCCCTGTGCCTGGTCGCGGCTTTCGTCTTCCTGACCGGCGGTCACGACGGCACCGCTCGGGCGCTGACATCCGCGGGCGCCTTCGCCGTGTTGGCCAGCATGGCGGTGGGCGTCACCCTGGGCACGGCCACCGGCCTCGCCCTGGCGCTCGCGCCCCGCCGCCTGCTCGCTCGCGCCCCGCTGCGCGCCCTGCTGGCGGCACTCACGGCCGGCCTGCCGGTCGCGGCACTCTCCGTCGCCGCCCTGACCGGGGACGGCTACACCCTCGCGAGCTACCCGCCGTCGATCCACCTCCTCACCTGGTCGGCGACCCTGGTCATCGCCCTGGTGGCGGCGGCCCGCAGCGGCGACATCGCCGGGTGCGGCACCGATCACTGACGGGCGGCGATGAGTTTCTCCGCGATCCGGGGTCAGAGCTCATGACCGAACCGGCCCCAATACCCTGAGGAACCCCAGATGCGCACCCTGATCAGCACCGCTTTCATCTCGCTCGACGGCGTCGTGGAGGCTCCGGGCGGTGAGCCCGGCTACCGGAACGCCGGATGGACCTTCAAGGACATCGAGTTCCTCCCCGAAGCCTTCGAGATCAAGGGCCGGGAGCAGACCGAAGCCACCGCGATGCTGCTGGGCCGGACCAGCTACGAGGCGTTCAGCCCCGTGTGGCCCGACATGGAGGACTTCGCCGACTACAAGGTGATGCCGAAGTACGTCGTCTCCACCACCCTCACCGAGCACGACCTGGTGTCGAACTGGGGCGAGACGACGATCCTGCGCTCACTCGACGACGTCACCGCGCTGAAGGAGACCGAGGGCGGCCCGATCATCGTTCACGGCAGCGCCACCCTGAACCAGGCCCTCTCGGACGCCGGCCTGATCGACCGCTACCACCTGCTCGTCTTCCCGCTCCTGCTCGGTGCGGGCAAGCGGCTCTTCAGCGCCGCGGACAAGGACACCCAGAAGCTGAAGCTCGTCGAGCACGAGGCCTACGCCAACGGCCTTCAGAAGAACGTCTTCGACGTCGTCCGCTGAGGTGTGAGGTCCGGGTCCCGCGGAGGCGCAGGGTGGTCTGGTGAGCATCATCGTCAAATTCTTCTTGGCGCCGGAGGACACGTCAGCGGCTTCGGCGCTTCGGACTGGGCCGGGACGCCTGTTCGAGTCGCTTTCCTTCGGCAACTTCGATCCCGAAGAAGCTGTGGTCGAGTGGGAGTGCCTTCTTGTCGGTGCCGGCTTCGAGGAGCTGCTCGCGTTTCCTCCGCAGTCGCGGGCTATCGTCGTAGGCACGGCGCGCCAAAGGAGTACAAAGGAGCACATCCGAACTGGTCACAGCCCGGCTGGCTGCGGTACACGTTCATCCCGCGTGTCCAGGATCCTCAGGTCGTCGCGGAAGAGATCTTCTGGCAGTGATTTGGGCTGACTTCACGCTGGGGAGGAGGTCAGGGAGCCGGTGCGTATCCCTGCCAGGAGGTGAGCGAGGGCGACGGGCGTGGTCCTGAGGGCCGTGTCCGGGGTGTCGCTCTCGCGGAGGTGGAGGGTCATGGGGGCGGGGGAGGCGGCGAGTTCGACGCAGGTGTCTCCTTCGCCGCCGTCGGAGAACGTCGACTTCTGCCAGCTCAGGGTGTGGTTCATGAGGTGCCTCACAGCTCCTTCGTCAGGCGGTGAATGAAGTCCCGCGACGCCACCGGGTCCAGCGACGCGTCCTCCACTCTACGAAGGAGTGTTCGGAGCCGTTCCAACTGCGTTTCCTCATCAATGAACACGACTCCGGTCGGGGCGTCCCGTAGACCTGTGTCCAGCCGGGGCAGCGGGCCGCCCGCGTACACCATCGAGGCTCCGGCACCGGCGAAGCCGTCCTGATCGGTGGGGATGACCCGCACGGTGACGTGACCCTGCTCGATCTGGTCCAGAATCCAACGGAGTTGAGAGTGGCAGACCTGACGGTCCGCCACTCTGATGCGCAGGGCGAACTCATGGACGATCGTCTCGTACGGGGTGCTCGCTTCGCCTTCGATGACGCAGCGCCTCCTCGTTCGGTACTCGACCCGGGGCGCAAGTTCGCTCTCGGTCAGTTCCGGGCGCATGTACCTGAAGACCGCTCGGGCGTAGTCCGGGGTCTGGAGGAGTCCGGGGACGCGGTTGATGACGATCTCGCGCAGGAAAGCCGCATGATGCTCGGCCTCGGCCACGTCCAGGTTCACCTGGGGCAGGACCTCGCGGTACTCGTCCCACCAACCGCGTGAGCGGTCGCCCGCCATGGCTGCGAGTGCGTCGATGAATGCCTCGTCCGTGCAGGCGTAGTAGTCGGCGAGGCGGCGGATGCGCTCCGCGCTGACGGCCGCGATGCCCGCCTCCACCTGACTCATCTGGGCCGAGGTCGAGTTCAGGAACGCTGCCGCCTCGCGGGCCTTGAGTCCTGCGGCCTCCCGCAGTCTGCGCAGTTCCGTACCCAGGCGTGCCTGTCGCGCGGTGGGTTGGGCCCTCGCCGCCATGTGTTCCCCAACGTCCTTGTTGTTGTGCCTCGTTCGAGTGTCAGATTACGGCAGTGGGTTGCGGAGGCGAAAATTATTGCCTTACCGTCAGTGACGCACCGCACGCGCTGCGGAAGTGCACCGCTCCGTCCGGCCGCGACGGCTGCGGCAATGCCACCGCGCGTAAATCCCCTCACGCCACTCGGAGTCGACGCATGTCCGATCCCTGGGAGTACTCCCTCTACATCCCCTGCGACCCACGCGCCGTGACGGTCTGCCGCCGCACCCTGCGCCTGATCCTCACCCTGCACGGCCTGATCCACCTCGTGGACACCGCGGAGCTGCTCGCCTCGGAGCTGGTCTCCAACGCCGTACTGCACACCAAGGGCCCCGCCTGCCTGCGCCTCCGCTTCCGGGACGGCGTCCTCCAGATCGGCGCCTGGGACGCGGACCCCGAACCGCCCGAGCCCCCGGGACGGCTGGAGGGGCTCGCCGACGCTGAGAACGGCCGCGGGATGGCCCTCGTCCGGGCCTGCTCGGACCTCTGGCACTGGCAGCCGCTGACCCGGATGGGCCACCGGGGCAAGCTCGTGTGGTGTGAGCTGGCGGTGGCATAAGGCTCAGTCTGTGATGCAAAGCGGATAATCACGACATACGGTGCGTAACCGTAACGTCTCGCTCTGTAGCGAGGCACGCCATCCAGACGGAAAAGGGTATGCAATGCGCAAGCTCCGCAACACCGCTCTCGTGGCCGCCATGATCGGGAGCCTCGGCATGGCCGGCGCCGGATTCGCCTCCGCCGCCGTCTACGGCTCGGACGGGGACTCCAGGGAGTGCTCCAACCAGGTGGAGAACATCTCGTTCGGTCTCATCAACATCCCGAACCTGAACCTCCCGCTGCTCGGCTTCTCGTCCAACCAGGACGCGACCCAGCAGATCTGCAACAACGGGGACGACGCCATCAACGCGAACGTCGCCAACCGCGAGGACTAGTCGAAGCGAGCCGGCTCCGGGATCCGATGCCTCGGATCCCGGAGCCGGCTCGGCTTCATGACCTGCGCCTTCGCCTGCGCTCGCGCCTCCGGCCGCCGCTGCTCGCCTCCGCCGCTACTCGTCCCGCGGGGACTCCCGGGGCTTCCCGTCCAGCGCCTCCGGCGGCAGCGTCGGGGTGACCGGTGCCACGGGACGCAGCTTCAGCCAGGCCAGGAAGAAGATGCCCAGGGCCAGCATGGCCAGGCCGGTCCACAGGTTGATATTGATCCCTTGGGCCTTGTCGATCTCCGCGTCGCCGTCCGTGATCCCGGCGATCGTGACGATCACGCCGTAGACGACGAACAGGCCGCCGATGATGCGGCGCAGGTCGAAGATGCGGGCCGCGGTCGTGGACTTCTCCTCGAGTTCCGTCACCTCCCGCTGGAGGTCGGCCTCGGAGTACCCCGCCCGCCGCAGCCGCTCGGCAGCCTCGGCGCGTTCGGACGGTTCGAATTGCTCGGACATGGTCTCTCCAGTCTCCCGCGGTATTCGCGACCGGGCTCAGAACGAGAACGGGATGTAGCAGAGGGCGGCCAGGATGATCGCGCTCCAGCCCAGCAGGGCCGGGCGCCGGTACCACGCGTCGTCGCCCGCCGCCGGCGGCTCGGCCATGCCGGGGGAGACGGTGCCGTAGACCAGGCCCTGGAGCTCCTCGGCCGTCTTCGGGGCCGTGAACAGCGACACCGCCACCATCACGACCGCGCCCGCCACGAAGCCCGCGATCGCGGAGACGAAGTTGGCGCCCTGGTCGGTGGGGATGCCGATGATGTCCTGCTTGTAGAGGACGAAGTAGTTGACCATCGCCGCCGTCGTGCCCGCGAGCAGGCCCCAGAAGCCCGACTTCTTCGACGCCCGCTTCCAGAACATGCCGACGATGAAGACGACGAACATCGGCACGTTGAAGAAGCTGAACAGCGTCTGGAGGTAGCTCATGATGTTCGAGAACGACGACGCCAGGAACGCCGTGCCCACCGACGCGGCCACACCGATGGCCGTGATGAGGCGGCCGAACCGGACGTAGTACGCGTCCTCGCGCCCGCGCACCACGTACTTCGCCCAGATGTCGGTCGTGAACACCGTGTTGAAGGACGAGACGTTCGCCGCCATGCCCGCCATGAACGCCGCCAGCAGACCCGTCACCGCGATGCCCAGTACGCCGTTCGGCAGCAGTTCCTGCATGAGGTACGGGATCGCGTCGTTGTACTGGAGATCGGAGTCGGACGTGCCGATCTTCGGGACCAGGACCGCCGCCACCAGGCCCGGGATCATCACCAGGAAGACGATGAAGATCTTCGGGAACGCGGCGATGAGCGGGGTGCGCTGGGCCGCCGACAGGTTCTTCGCCGACAGGGCGCGCTGCACCTCGGCGAAGTTCGTCGTCCAGTAGCCGAAGGACAGGACGAAGCCGAGGCCCAGCACGATGGTCAGCCAGTTCGCGCCGAGCGGGTTGTCGCTGCCGATGCCCGTGCCGCCCCAGGCGGTGACGAAGTCGTCCCCGTGGGCCTGTGTCAGGGAGTCCGTCAGACCGTCCCAGCCGCCCACCTTCTTCAGGCCCAGCACCGACAGCGGGATGAGCGCGGCCAGGATCACGAAGAACTGGAGGACCTCGTTGTAGATCGCCGAGGAGAGGCCGCCGAGCGTGATGTAGGCCAGTACGAAGGCGCCGGCGACCACGATCGCCACCCACTGCGGCCAGCCCAGCAGCGCCTCGACGACGATCGCGAGGGCGTACAGGTTCACGCCGGAGATCAGGATCGCCGCGAAGGCGAACAGGGCCGAGCTCAGCAGGTGGGCGCCTCGGTCGAAGCGCAGCAGCAGGAACTCGGGGACGGAGCGGACCTTGCTGCCGTAGTAGAACGGCATCATCACCAGGCCCAGGAACACCATCGCCGGGATGGCGCCGATCCAGTACCAGTGGACGGTGTACGCGCCGTACTGTGCGCTGTTCGCGGCCATGCCCAGGATCTCGGTGGCGGCCAGGTTGGCCGAGACGAACGCGAGGCCCGTGATCCAGGCGGGCAGGGAGCGTCCGGAGAGGAAGAAGTCGAGGCTGGTCTTCACCGATCTGCGAGCGGCGAAGCCGATGCCCAGGACCACGACGAAGTAGATGCCGAGGATCGTGTAGTCGAGCCAGTTCGTCGGCAGTCGCAGCTCTGCCGCCAGCTGTACTGCCGTGTAGGCCGGGTCTGTGGGGGTTCGCATGCCCTGCTCACTTCGTTTGGTGTTCTTTGTTTGGTTGTGGTGGTGACTCGCGTGGGGGTTTATGGTTTTATGTGTTTGGTTCTGTTGGAAGCTTCGCTAGGTGTACGGATCTAGGTCTGCGGACCCAGAGGTACGGATGGAGAGTCGCGGTGAAGAAGACCTCGACCCGCTTGGCCGACGGTCGTGAGCTGATCTACTACGACCAGCGGGACGACTCGGTGCGCGACGCGGTGGACAGGCGTCCGCTGGACCCCACGGTCACCACTTCGGAGGTACGGCGGGACCCCCTGCTCGGCGATTCCATCGCCGTGGCCTCGCACCGGCAGGGGCGCACCTACCACCCCCCGGCCGACGAGTGCCCGCTCTGCCCCTCCCAGGGCGACCGGCTCAGCGAGATCCCGGACTCGTCGTACGACGCCGTCGTCTTCGAGAACCGTTTCCCCTCGCTGGCCGGCGACTCCGGGCGCTGCGAGGTGGTCTGCTTCACCTCCGACCACAACGCGTCCTTCGCCGACCTCACCGAGGAGCAGGCACGACTGGTCCTCGAGGCATGGACGGACCGGACGTCCGAGCTGTCTCATCTGCCCTCCGTGGAACAGGTGTTCTGCTTCGAGAACCGCGGCGCCGAGATCGGTGTGACTCTGGGTCACCCGCACGGGCAGATCTACGCCTACCCGTTCACCACTCCGCGCACTGCCCTGATGCTGCGTTCGGTCGCCGCGCACAAGGAGGCGACCGGCGGGGAGAACCTCTTCGACGCCGTCCTGGAGCGCGAACTCGCCGACGAGCGGGTCGTCCTGGAGGGTGAACACTGGGTCGCGTTCGTGCCGTACGCGGCGCACTGGCCCTACGAGGTGCACCTCTACCCGAAGCGCCGGGTGCCGGACCTGCTGGGCCTCGACGAGGAGGCGCGCACAGAGTTCCCCAAGGTGTATCTGGAACTCTTGAGGCGCTTCGACCGGATCTTCGGCGAAGGTGAACCGCCCACGCCGTACATCTCCGCCTGGCACCAGGCGCCGTTCGGCGCGCTGGAGGAGTTCGAGGGTGTCAACCGGGACGACTTCGCGCTCCATCTCGAGCTTTTCACCATTCGACGCACTTCCGGCAAGCTGAAGTTCCTCGCGGGCTCCGAATCAGGCATGAACGTCTTCATCAACGACGTGCCGCCGGAGTTCGCGGCCCAGCGACTGCGAGAGGTAGCGAGTTCATGAGCGGCACCACCGGCACGAGCGGCAAGTATCTGGTCACGGGTGGCGCGGGCTACGTCGGCAGCGTGGTCGCCCAGCACCTGCTGGAGGCCGGCCACGAGGTCGTCGTCCTCGACAACCTCTCCACCGGTTTCCGCGAGGGTGTCCCGGCGGGTGCCTCGTTCATCGAGGGCGACATCCGCGACGCCGCCAAGTGGCTCGACGCCTCCTTCGACGCCGTGCTCCACTTCGCCGCGTTCTCGCAGGTCGGCGAGTCCGTCGTCAAGCCCGAGAAGTACTGGGACAACAACGTCGGCGGCACCATGGCCCTGCTCGGCGCCATGCGCGAGGCCGGCGTGCGCAAGCTGGTCTTCTCGTCCACGGCGGCGACGTACGGCGAGCCGCAGCAGGTCCCGATCGTGGAGAGCGCGCCGACGCAGCCCACGAACCCCTACGGCGCCTCCAAGCTCGCCGTCGACCACATGATCAGCGGCGAGGCCGCCGCCCACGGGCTCGGCGCCGTCTCCCTGCGGTACTTCAACGTGGCCGGCGCGTACGGCGAGCAGGGTGAGCGCCACGACCCCGAGTCGCACCTCATCCCGCTCGTCCTCCAGGTCGCGCAGGGCCGCCGCGAGGCCATCTCCGTCTTCGGCGACGACTACCCGACCCCCGACGGCACCTGCGTCCGCGACTACATCCACGTCGCCGACCTCGCCGAGGCCCACCTCCTCGCCGTCGCCGCCGCCAAGCCCGGCGAGCACCTCATCTGCAACCTCGGCAACGGCAACGGCTTCTCCGTGCGCGAGGTCATCGAGACGGTCCGCGAGGTCACCGGCCACCCGATCCCCGAGGTCGTGGCCCCTCGTCGCGGAGGCGACCCGGCCGTCCTGGTCGCCTCGGCGGCCACCGCCCGTGAGCAGTTGGGCTGGAACCCGTCCCGCGCGGACCTCGCGGGTATCGTCGCGGACGCGTGGGAGTTCGCGCAGCACATCGCAAGCAGCGCAAGGGAGTCGTAGTGGGGGCACAGGAAGTTCGCGAGGGTTTCGTCCGGCTGTACGGGACCGAGCCCGAGGGCGTCTGGGCGGCGCCCGGCCGGGTCAACCTCATCGGTGAGCACACCGACTACAACGACGGCTTCGTGATGCCCTTCGCGCTGCCGCACATCGCGGTCGCGGCGGTCGCCCGGCGTACGGACGGCGTGCTGCGGCTGCACTCGGCCGACCTCGACAGCGGCGTCGCCGAGCTGCGGCTCGACGAGCTGACGCCCGAGTCCGACGACGCCTGGACGGCGTACCCGGCCGGAGTCGTGTGGGCCCTGCGCGAGGCCGGCCATGCGGTGACCGGCGCCGACATCCACCTGTCCTCGACAGTCCCGTCGGGCGCGGGCCTGTCGTCGTCCGCGGCCATCGAGGTCGTCGTGGCCCTGGCGCTGAACGACCTCTACGACCTCGGGCTCCAGGGCTGGCAGCTCGCCCGCCTGTGCCAGCGCGCCGAGAACGTCTACGTCGGCGCGCCCACCGGCATCATGGACCAGACGGCGTCCGCGTGCTGCGAGGCCGGCCACGCGCTGTTCCTCGACACCCGCGACCTCTCGCAGAAGCAGATCCCCCTCGACCTGGCCGCCGAGGGCCTGCGCCTGCTGGTCGTCGACACGCAGGTCACGCACGCCCACAGCGGTGGTGAGTACGGCAGGCGGCGGGCCGGCTGCGAGAAGGGCGCCGCCCTCCTCGGCGTCGACGCGCTGCGCGACATCGCGTACGACGACCTGGACGCGGCCCTCGCCCGGCTCGGCGACGAGGAGGAGGTCCGCCGCCTGGTCCGTCATGTGGTGACGGAGGACCAGCGTGTGGAGCAGGTCGTCGCCCTCCTGGAGTCGGGCGGCGACACCCGCGCGGTCGGGCCGGTCCTGACGGCGGGGCACGCCTCGCTCCGGGACGACTTCCGGGTCTCCTGCCCCGAGCTGGATCTCGTCGTCGACACCGCCCTCGCCAACGGGGCGCTCGGGGCGCGGATGACCGGCGGGGGTTTCGGGGGGTCGGCGATCGTGCTGGCCGAGGCCACCGATGTCGAGACGCTCACCAAGGCCGTCGAAGAGGCGTTCGCGGCCGCGGGGTACAAGGCTCCGCGGGTGTTCGAGGCGGTGCCCGCGGCGGGGGCGCGTCGGCTGAACTGAGGTTTCTCGTCGGGGCGGTGGGGGTGGCCGAGTGGATCTCGCCCCCGCCGCCCCTTCCCGTTCCCGACCCTGGGGGCTGCCGCCCCCAGACCCCCCTTTCGGCCCCGAAAGGGCCTCGTCCTCAAACGCCGGACGGGCTGAGTTACCCGAGTCTCTTCGTCAGGGTGAACTCCGTCAGGCCCGGGGGGTAGTCCTCGATCGTGCACACCACCTCGTAGCCCTGGCGTCTGTAGAACTCCGGGGCCTGGAAGTCCCAGGTCTCCAGGCGTACGCGGTCGCAGCCGCGCTGCTCGCGGGCGATGCGCTCCGCCTCGGCGAGGAGGGCGCTGCCCAGGCCCGTGCCCCGGTGCCGGGCGTCGACCCAGAGGTAGGTGACGTGCAGCCAGGTCGTCCAGGTGTGGCCCACCAGGCCGCCGGCCAGATCGCCGCCGGGGTCCGAGGCCCAGACGTGCAGCGCCGACTCGCGTTCCGCGGGTGTGCCGCGCAGTGCGCGCAGGACCGGGGAGGCCTCGGTGTTGGTGGCGAGAAGCCGCGAACGGAGAAGATCGCGGCGAGTCCTGTCGACTTCTGTCTCAAGACGAAACATGCGGCACACCATAAACGCGGTGGCCGAACCAATCCTGCAATTTGCCTTCCGCTGTACGCCCGCGGCCCTACCCTGTGAACAGTGCCGGTGGGGGCCGGTGCTGATCAGGGGGCGAGACAGTCGGGTACGGCGCCCGCGGTGGGGGTAGCAGTCTCTGCACGGCGGCGGCCGTTGCGGTAGCGGCATCCCCTCCGGGCGTCGTATCCGCTTGGTCGTCGTTCTCCGTCTCCGGACCTTGGGGTATCCCCTGCTCTGTCAAGGAGCTTGGGGGAGGGGGTTTCGTGGTTCGCATTCGTGTACTGGTCGTCGACGACCACCGTATCTTCGCCGAGTCGCTCGCCGCGGCACTGGCCGCCGAGCCCGACGTCGACGTGTCCGCGGCCGGCAGCGGCCCGGCGGCACTGCGCAGCCTGGAGCGCGCGGCCGCCGAGGGGCGCCGGTACGACGTGCTGCTCGTCGACGCCGACCTGGGCGCCGCGCTGCCGGGCATACGGCCTGCCGTGCCCGTGCAGGAGGTGGGGGAGGACGGGCTGGTCGACGGGATCTCGCTGGTCGTGGGGGTCCGGGCCACGCAGCCCCATGTCCGGATCGTCGTCCTCGCCGAGAAGGACGATCCACGCCGCGCGGCCCTCGCCCTTCAGGCCGGGGCGTCCGGCTGGGTGGCGAAGGACTGCTCGCTGTCCCGTCTGCTGACCGTCATCCGGGGCGTGCTGCGCGAGGAGACGCACCTCCCGCCCGCGCTCCTCACGGGCGTCCTGCGGGAGTTGACGGCCGCCCGCAAGCACCGCACCGAGAGCGAGCGGCTCGTCGAGTCGCTCACCCCGAGGGAGCGGGAAGTGCTGCGCTGCATGGTCGCCGGACTGGGCAGGAAGGCGGTCGCCGACCGGCTGTTCCTCTCCCCGCACACCGTCCGCACCCATATGCAGAACGTCCTCGGCAAGCTGGGCGTGCACTCCACCCTCGCCGCTGTCGCCCTCGCACGGAGGGCGGGCGTGGGACCCGTGGACCTAGCCGGGGATGTTGTCGAACGGGGCGGTCAGCTGGCGTAGCAGGCTCGCCAGTTCGCCGCGCTGGGCGTGCGAGAGCTCGGCCAGGATCGCTCGTTCCTGGTCGAGCAGGCCGGCGAGGGCCTGGTCGGCGCGGTCCTTGCCGTCGTCGGTGAGGCGGACGAGTACGCCCCGGCGGTCGCTCGGGTCCGGCAGTCGCTCCACCAGGCCCTTCTTCGCGAGCCGGTCGATACGGTTCGTCATCGTGCCCGAGGTCACCAGCGTCTGCGTCAGCAGTTGGCCCGGCGAGAGCTGGTAGGGCGCCCCCGCGCGCCGGAGCGCCGTCAGGACGTCGAACTCCCAGGGCTCCAGCTGGTGCTCGGAGAACGCCAGACGGCGTGCGCGGTCCAGGTGCCGGGCCAGTCTGCTCACCCGGCTGAGTACTTCCAGCGGCTCCACGTCGAGGTCCGGGCGCTCCCGGCGCCACGCTGCGACCAGCCGATCGACCTCGTCCTCCATGACGATCAGTGTAGTGGTTGTGTCGACGTGAAGTCTCTTGATGTCGAGTCTCTTGACATCAAGATAAATGAGGGGGGAAAGTAACCAGACATGACGACCAACCCCTCCTGGGACCCCGCCCAGTACCTGCGTCACGCGGGCCACCGCGCCCGGCCCTTCGGCGACCTCCTCGCCCGCGTCCCCGGCCTGCCCGGCGACCCGCCGCGCATCGCCGACCTCGGCTGCGGCCCCGGCAACCTCACCGCCGTCCTCGCCGACCGCTGGACCACCGCCCGCGTCACCGGCTACGACAACTCGCCGCAGATGCTCGCCGACGCGGCCGCGCACGCGGGCGCGCGCCTCGACTTCGCCCACGCCGACCTCGCCACCTGGGCGCCGCAGGAGACGTACGACCTGCTCGTCTCGAACGCCGCCCTCCAGTGGGTGCCCGGCCACCTCGACGCCTTCGCCGGCTGGCTGGACGGCCTCGCCCCCGGCGGCACCTTCGCCTTCCAGGTCCCCCACAACATCGACGCGCCCCTGCACGCCCTCATGCGCGAGCTCGGCAACAGCGTCCGCTGGAAGGGCCGCCTCGGTCATGTCCTGCGCCACGAGGACTCCGTCCACGCCCCCGGCGTCTACCTCGACCGGCTGGCCCGTCTCGGCTGCGCCACCGATGTCTGGACGACCACCTACCTCCATGTGCTCCAGGGCGACGACCCCGTACTCGACTGGGTCAAGGGCACCGGCCTGCGCCCCGCCCTCGACGCCCTCGCCGACGACCCCGAGGCCCGCGACGCCTTCGTCGCCGAATACCGCGACCTGCTCCGCGAGGCCTACCCGAGCGCGGAGTACGGCACCGTCCTGCCGTTCCGCCGCCTGTTCGCGGTGGCCGTGAAGGGGGCCTGACGTGCTGGCCGCCGTCGACCATGTGCAGCTCGCCGCCCCGCCCGGCTCCGAGGACCTGCTGCGCCGCTTCTACACCGGCACCCTCGGCATGACCGAGATCCCCAAGCCGCCGGTGCTCGCGGCGAAGGGAGGATGCTGGTTCCGGGCGGGAGCCGTACACCTGCACCTGGGGATCGAGACAGGCTTCAGAGCGTCCGCGAAGGCCCACCCCGGGCTGCGGGTCACCGGCATCGACGCGTACGCCGCCCGGCTGGAGGCCCACGGCACACCGGTCACCTGGGACGCGGACCTGCCGGGCCACCGCCGCTTCTACGCCCGGGACCCCGTCGGCAACCGGCTGGAGTTCCTGGAGCCTGTCAGCGAGGTTTGAGGGGCTCCGGACGGGTCACTCGCAGTGTTGAGACCACACGCAGACCTGACTGGGAGTGATGGACAGTGGCAGGCGAGCAGAAGTCCAAGGCGAAGATGGAACAGGCCAAGGGCAAGGCGAAGGAAGCGATCGGCCGCACCGTGGGCAACGAGCGGATGGAGGCCGAGGGGCGTGCCGAGCAGGCGAAGGGCGACGCCCGTCAGGCCAAGGAGAAGACCAAGGACGTCTTCAAGCACTGAGGGCGTGACGAGGCGGGCGTGACGTGGCACTGATGCGCCGCGGCGCCGACGGCACACATGCGGGCGGGGCCCCGACCACGAAGGTCGGGGCCCCGCCCGCATGTGTCCCGCGTAGTGGGTGTACGGCGTCGGCGCCGGTCAGGCCTTCCGGCGTCCTATCAGGTGCGGCTTGGCCTCCAGCCCGTCCAGCCCGTGCCAGGACAGGTTCACCAGGTGGGCCGCCACCTCCGCCTTCTTCGGGCGGCGTACGTCCAGCCACCACTGGCCGGTCAGGGCGACCATGCCGACCAGGGCCTGGGCGTACAGCGGGGCCAGTTTCGGGTCGAAGCCGCGGCTCTTGAACTCGCGGCCCAGGATGTCCTCCACCTGGGTCGCGATATCGGAGATCAGGGACGCGAACGACCCGGTCGACTGGGGGATGGGGGAGTCCCGGACCAGGATCCGGAACCCGTCCGTGTACTCCTCGATGTAGTCGAGGAGCGCGAACGCCGCCTGTTCGAGCAGCTCACGGGGGTGGCCCGCCGTCAGCGAGGACGTGACCATGTCCAGCAGCCGGCGCATCTCCCGGTCCACCACGACCGCGTAGAGCCCCTCCTTGCCGCCGAAGTGCTCGTACACCACCGGCTTGGAGACCCCGGCCTTCGCCGCGATCTCCTCCACCGAGGTGCCCTCGAAACCCTTCGCCGCGAACAGGGTGCGACCGATCTCGAGCAGCTGCTGGCGCCTTTCCGCACCCGTCATACGGGTGCGCCGGGCGCGCCGCGGCTTCGCTTCGTTACTGGGGGTGCTGCTGGGATCGGTCGCCACGCCGTCAATCATGCCGCCTCGGCGGTGGCCTTCCCCCGTCGGGAACCGTCCTCACCCGTGTTACGACGCGAATCGATACGCGAGCGTGACGGCCAGCGCACGTCGTAGGCCCACCCGAGCATCTCGAACCACCGGATGAACCGCGCCGAGGAGTCCAGCTGGCCGCGCATCACGCCGTGCCGCGCCGAGGTCGGGTCCGCGTGGTGCAGGTTGTGCCAGGACTCGCCGCAGGACAGGATCGCCAGCCACCAGACGTTGCCGGAGCGGTCCCGCGACTTGAAGGGGCGCTTGCCCACCGCGTGGCAGATCGAGTTGATCGACCACGTCACGTGGTGCAGCATCGCCACCCGCACCAGCGAGCCCCAGAAGAACGCCGTGAACGCGCCCCACCAGGACATCGTCACCAGTCCGCCCACCAGCGGCGGCAGCGCCAGCGACAGGATCGTCCAGTAGACGAACTGCCGGGAGATCGCGCGGATCGCCGGGTCCTTGATCAGATCCGGCGCGTACTTCTCCTGCGAGGTCTGCTCCTCGTCGAACATCCATGCGATGTGGGCCCACCACAGGCCCTTCATCAGGGCCGGGAGCGTCTCGCCGAACCGCCACGGCGAATGCGGGTCGCCGTCCGCGTCGGAGAACTTGTGGTGCTTGCGGTGATCGGCCACCCAGCGCACGAGCGGGCCCTCCACCGCCATCGACCCCATGACCGCCAACGCGATCCGCAGCGGCCGCTTGGCCTTGAACGAACCGTGCGTGAAGTAGCGGTGGAAACCGATCGTGATGCCGTGGCAACCGAGGAAGTACATGAAGACCAGCAGACCGAGGTCCAGCCAGCTCACCCCCCAGCCCCACGCCAGCGGCACCGCTGCCAGCACCGCCAGGAACGGAACGACGATGAAGATCAGCAGCATGATCTGCTCGATCGAACGCTTCTGCTCGCCACCGAGCGTGGCGGAGGGCGTGGGGGTACCGTCGGGCGCCTTCAAAGGGTCATCGATCACGTTGGAGCTGCCTGTGGTCATGCGCGTCCCCTGGGGGGTCTTGGATTGAGGGAGGTGCCGTTGTCCCGCACACCGCGGAAGGTCATGCAGCGAACCAATGCCACGCTCCCTACGGTTCCGTAACCTACGGCATCGTAAGTATGGCAGTGCCCTGGCCGGCGGCAAGAGCCCGCCAACCTGCGCGTCCCCATGGACACCTATCCTTGGAGACAGTCGGACAGCGCGGTCCGCTCTGTTTTCTTCCCGGATGTCCGGCCCCTATGCGACGCCCGCCGCGGGGCCGGAGTCCGGGTTCCCTCCCGGACGAGCTTCAACACTGCAAGGAGCCGCACCTGTGAGCAGTGCCGACGACCTTGGCCAGGCCACCACAACGACCAGCACCGAGCTGCGCGCCGACATCCGCCGACTGGGTGATCTCCTCGGCGAGACCCTCGTCCGGCAGGAGGGTCCGGAGCTCCTCGACCTGGTCGAGAAGGTCCGCCGCCTCACCCGCGAGGACGGCGAAGCCGCCGCCGAACTGCTGCGTGGCATCGAACTGGAGACCGCGGCGAAGCTGGTCCGCGCCTTCTCCACCTACTTCCACCTCGCCAACGTCACCGAGCAGGTCCACCGCGGCCGCGAACTGCGCGAGCGCCGTGCCGCCGAGGGCGGCCTGCTCGCCCGCACCGCCGACCGCCTCAAGGACGTCGACCCCGAGCACGTCCAGCAGACGGTCCGCCACCTCAACGTTCGCCCCGTGTTCACGGCGCATCCCACCGAAGCCGCGCGCCGGTCGGTACTCAACAAGCTCCGGCGCATCGCCGCGCTCCTCGAGACCCCCGTCATCGAGGCCGACCGCCGCCGCTACGACACCCGCCTGGCCGAGAACATCGACCTCGTCTGGCAGACCGACGAGCTCCGGGTCGTACGCCCCGAGCCCGCCGACGAGGCCCGCAACGCCATCTACTACCTCGACGAACTCCACGCGGGCGCCGTCGGCGACGTCCTGGAGGACCTCACCGCCGAACTGGAGCGGGTCGGCGTCAAGCTCCCCGAGAACACCCGCCCGCTCACCTTCGGCACCTGGATCGGCGGCGACCGCGACGGCAACCCCAACGTCACCCCCCAGGTGACCTGGGACGTCCTCATCCTCCAGCACGAACACGGCATCAACGACGCGCTGGAGATGATCGACGAGCTCCGCGGCTTCCTCTCCAACTCCATCCGCTACACCGGTGCCACCGAGGAACTCCTGGAGTCGCTGAAGGGCGACCTCGAACGGCTGCCCGAGATCAGCCCCCGCTACAAGCGACTCAACGCCGAAGAGCCCTACCGCCTCAAGGCCACCTGCATCCGGCAGAAGCTCGAGAACACCAAGCTGCGCCTCGCCAAGGGCATCCCCCACGAGACCGGGCGCGACTACCTCGGCACCAGCGAGCTCCTCGCGGACCTCACCCTCATCCAGACGTCCCTGCGCGAGCACCGCGGCGGGCTGTTCGCCGACGGCCGGATGAACCGCACCATCCGCACCCTCGCCGCGTTCGGCCTCCAGCTCGCCACCATGGACGTCCGTGAGCACGCCGACGCCCACCACCACGCCCTCGGTCAGCTCTTCGACCGCCTCGGCGAGGAGTCCTGGCGCTACGCCGACATGCCCCGCGAGTACCGCACGAAGCTCCTCGCCAAGGAACTGCGCTCCCGCCGGCCGCTCGCCCCCACCCCGGCGCCCGTCGACGCCGCCGGCGAGAAGACCCTCGGTGTCTTCGGGACGGTCAAGCGGGCCCTCGCCGTCTTCGGACCCGAGGTCATCGAGTCGTACATCATCTCCATGTGCCAGGGCGCCGACGACGTGTTCGCGGCGGCGGTGCTGGCCCGCGAGGCCGGTCTCGTCGACCTGCACGCCGGCTGGGCGAAGATCGGCATCGTGCCGCTCCTGGAGACCACGGACGAGCTGAAGGCCGCCGACACCATCCTCGAGGACATGCTCTCCGACCCCTCCTACCGGCGCCTGGTCGCGCTGCGCGGAGACGTCCAGGAGGTCATGCTCGGCTACTCGGACTCCTCCAAGTTCGGCGGCATCACCACCAGCCAGTGGGAGATCCACCGCGCCCAGCGCCGGCTGCGTGACGTCGCCCACCGCTACGGCGTCCGGCTGAGGCTGTTCCACGGCCGCGGCGGCACCGTCGGCCGCGGCGGCGGCCCCTCCCACGACGCCATCCTCGCCCAGCCCTGGGGCACCCTGGAGGGCGAGATCAAGGTCACCGAACAGGGCGAGGTCATCTCCGACAAGTACCTCATCCCCTCCCTGGCCAGGGAGAACCTGGAACTGACGGTCGCCGCGACTCTCCAGGCCTCCGCCCTGCACACCGCCCCCCGCCAGTCCGACGAGGCCCTCGCCCGCTGGGACGCCGCCATGGACGTCGTCTCGGACGCCGCCCACGACGCCTACCGCGCCCTCGTCGAGGACCCCGACCTCCCGCCCTACTTCTTCGCCTCCACCCCGGTCGACCAGCTCGCCGACCTGCACCTCGGATCGCGCCCGTCCCGCAGGCCCGACTCCGGTGCCGGGCTCGACGGCCTGCGCGCCATCCCGTGGGTGTTCGGCTGGACCCAGTCCCGCCAGATCGTCCCCGGCTGGTTCGGCGTCGGCTCCGGGCTCAAGGCGCTGCGCGACGCCGGCCTCGACACCGTCCTGGACGAGATGCGCGAACAGTGGCACTTCTTCCAGAACTTCATCTCCAACGTCGAGATGACCCTCGCGAAGACCGATCTGCGCATCGCCCAGCACTACGTCGACACCCTCGTCCCCGACGACCTCAAGCACGTCTTCGACCGGATCAAGGCCGAACACGCCCTGACCGTCGCCGAGGTACTGAAGATCACCGGCGAACCGGAACTGCTCGACGCCACCCCGGTGCTCAAGCAGACCTTCACCATCCGCGACGCCTACCTGGACCCCATCTCCTACCTCCAGGTCACCCTGCTCAAGCGCCAGCGTGACGCCGCGGCCGCGGGAGCCGAGCCCGACCCGCTCCTCGCCCGCGCCCTGCTCCTCACCGTCAACGGCGTCGCCGCGGGCCTGCGCAACACCGGCTGACCCGCACACCCAGCACGAAGAGGCGCCCCGGTCCGTGCGGACCGGGGCGCCTCTTCGTGCGCGTACGCACGCCGCTCACTCACACCGCGAGGAACGCCGCCGTCAGCAACGCGACGCCCGACCCCGCCAGCACCCAACCCACCCGCACCCGCCCCAGACCACCCGCGACCACCACCGACGCCAGCAGCAGCGCCCCGCCCAACGGCACCCACGCGTACAGGACCCCGGCCGGACCGGACCGCACCACCTCGTCACTGCCCGGCTTGATCACCACGGTGTAGATCCCGCCCTTGCGCACCGCCACCGACTTCTCGATCTCCACGCGCGCGCGTGCCGTCGACCCGGCGGACAGCGGCGTGTACGGCCCCGCACACGTGTCCTCACCGCACCGCGTCACCTCGACCGTGCCCTGCTCCCGGCCCTTCGTCAGCATCACGTGCTGCGCGGACCCCCAGGAACCCCACACCCCCGCCAACAGGATGAGCACGGCGACCGCACCCATCGCCACGAGCCGCCCGAACCGCAACGCGGTCCCCGAAGCCGAGCTCCTGGCGGAGCCCTTGGCCGGGCTCTTGGCCGAACCCTTGGCGGAGCCCTTGGCCGGGACCGCGCCTCCGGCCGGGCTCTTGGCCGAGCTCTTGCGGGAGTGACCCCGGCGGCGGTGGGACGAGGCTGCGGTGGCAGGCATGGCCGGGATCATTGGCCATGCCTGAACGGCCCGTCAACCTGGGTGGGTGACAAGTCAGGAGTTGTACGTGCTTTGCGCCCGCTCCAGCCCTTCCAGCACCAGGGCCGCCGCCGCGTCCGCCGCGCGGTCCACGAAGTAGTCCAGCTCCTTGCGCTCGGCCGAGGAGAAGTCCTTCAGCACGAAGTCCGCCACCTGCATCCGCCCCGGCGGCCGCCCGATCCCGAACCGCACCCGGTGATAGTCCGCGCCCATCACCTTCGTCATCGACTTCAGACCGTTGTGCCCGTTGTCCCCACCACCGAGCTTCAGCCGCAGCACGCCGTAGTCGATGTCCAGCTCGTCGTGCACCGCGACGATGTTCGCCACCGGCACCTTGTAGAAGTCCCGCAACGCGTTCACCGGCCCGCCCGACACGTTCATGAACGACATCGGCTTCGCCAGCACCACCCGCCGGCTGCCCGTACCCGGCGGACCCAGCCGCCCCTCGACGACCTGGGCCTGCGCCTTGCCCGCGCGCTTGAACCTCCCCCCGATCCGCTCGGCCAGCAGATCGGCCACCATGAAACCGACGTTGTGCCGGTTCATGGCGTACTCGGGGCCGGGATTGCCGAGACCCACGATCAGCCAGGGGGCATTGGCGTCGGTCGTCACGTCCATGTCTCCTTGATACGCGCAGGCCGCCGCTCCCCGAGGGGAGCGGCGGCCGACGGGATGAGGTGCCGGGAAATCAGGCCTCGGTGCCCTCGGCCTCGGCGGACTCCGCCGGGGCCTCCTCCGCCTGGGCGGCCAGGACCTGGAGGACGACCGCGTCCTCGTCGGTCGCCAGCGTGGTGCCCTTGGGCAGCGGGATGTCCTTGGCGAGGATGGCGGCGCCGGCCTCGAGGCCCGCGATGGAGACGGTGACCGACTCGGGGATGTGCGTGGCCTCGGCCTCGACGTTCAGCGTGCTCAGCACGTGCTCGAGCAGGTAGGCACCCGGGGCCAGCTCGCCCTCGGTGTGGACGTAGACCTCGACGTTGACCTTCTCGCCACGCTTCACGAGGAGCAGGTCGACGTGGTCCAGGAAGCCCTTGATCGCGTCACGCTGCACGGCCTTCGGGATGGCCAGCTGGGTCTTGCCGTCGATCTCGAGGCTGAGCAGGACGTTCGGGGTGCGCAGCGCGAGCTGGAGCTCGTGGCCCGGCAGCGTGATGTGCACGGGGTCGGCACCGTGGCCGTAGACCACGGCGGGAACCTTGCTGTCACGGCGGATACGGCGGGCGGCGCCCTTGCCGAACTCGGTGCGGGTCTCGGCTGCGAGCTTGACCTCGGCCATGTTCACTCCTCGTAGATCTGGGGAAAGGTGGTCACCCGGCCAAACCATCGGCCTGCTACGAAGAGCGCGTCGATAACGGACCGCCGTACACACACGTGTACGGCCTCCCTCGCCGAGCAACTGTGGCAGTTTACGCGGCGGGAAGGCCGTACAGGAAATCGATCTAGACGAGGAACGTCACTGCTCGTCGAAGAGGCTCGTCACCGAACCGTCCTCGAACACCTCGCGCACCGCGTTCGCGATCGTCGGCGCGATCGACAGCACCGTGATCTTGTCCACCTCGAGCTCACCCGGCGTCGGCAGGGTGTTGGTGAAGATGAACTCGCTGACCTTCGAGTTCTTCAGGCGGTCGGCCGCCGGACCCGACAGCACACCGTGCGTCGCCGTCACGATGACGTCCTCCGCACCGTGCGCGAACAGCGCGTCCGCGGCGGCGCAGATCGTGCCGCCCGTGTCGATCATGTCGTCGACGAGCACACAGACCCGGCCCTTGACCTCGCCCACGACCTCGTGGACGGTCACCTGGTTCGCCACGTCCTTGTCGCGCCGCTTGTGCACGATCGCCAGCGGCGCGCCAAGACGGTCGCACCAGCGGTCCGCCACCCGCACCCGGCCGGCGTCCGGGGACACGACCGTGAGCTTGTCGCGGTCCACCTTGCTGCCCACGTAGTCGGCGAGCAGCGGCAGCGCGAAGAGGTGGTCCACCGGGCCGTCGAAGAAGCCCTGGATCTGGTCCGTGTGGAGGTCCACGGTGAGGATCCGGTGCGCGCCCGCCGTCTTCATCATGTCCGCGATCAGACGGGCCGAGATCGGCTCACGACCGCGGTGCTTCTTGTCCTGCCGGGCATAGCCGTAGAACGGCACGATGACGGTGATCGAGCGGGCCGACGCGCGCTTCAGCGCGTCGATCATGATCAGCTGCTCCATGATCCACTTGTTGATCGGAGCCGTGTGGCTCTGGATCAGGAAGCAGTCCGCACCTCGCGCCGACTCCTGGTAGCGGACGTAGATCTCACCATTGGCGAAATCGAAGGCCTTCGTCGGGACGACCCCGACACCCAGCTGGTGGGCGACCTCCTCGGCAAGCTCGGGGTGGGCGCGGCCGGAGAAGAACATCATCTTCTTCTCGCCGGTCGTCTTGATCCCGGTCACAGCACTGTCTCCTCAGAGGTGTCTCAGCTGGGTGTCGAGAGACCTCGCCGCTGGGCGCGACGGGGCCGTCTCAGCTGGTGGGGTGCGGGTGTGCATTTATCACGGTACGCCGTGTCCGACGCGCCTGTTTCCGGTCAGCTTTCGCTTTCCGCCTGGCGGGAGGCCGTCTCGGCCGCCTTCGCCGCCGCGCTGCCCGGGCGCTTACGGGCCACCCAACCCTCGATATTCCGCTGCTGACCACGGGCCACGGCCAGCGAGCCGGGCGGCACGTCCTTCGTGATCACGGACCCGGCAGCGGTGTACGAGCCGTCCCCGACCGTGACAGGAGCCACAAACATGTTGTCCGAACCCGTACGGCAGTGCGACCCGACGGTGGTGTGGTGTTTGTCCTGTCCGTCGTAGTTCACGAACACGCTCGCCGCGCCGATGTTGGTGTACTCACCGATCGTCGCGTCACCGACGTAGGAGAGGTGCGGAACCTTCGTCCCCTCGCCGATGGCGGCGTTCTTGGTCTCGACGTACGTGCCGATCTTGCCCTTCGCCCCGAGACGGGTGCCGGGACGGAGGTACGCGTACGGCCCCACGGTCGCGTCCGGACCGATCCGGGCGCCGTCGGACACGGTGTTGTCGACCCGGGCGCCCGCACCGACCTCGGTGTCCTTCAGCCGGCTGTTGGGGCCGACCTCGGCGCCCTCGCCGAGGTGCGTGCTGCCGTGCAGCTGCGTACCGGGGTGGACGACGGCGTCCTGCTCGAACGTGACGGTGACGTCGATCCAGGTCGTCGCCGGGTCGATGACGGTCACGCCGGACAGCATCGCGGCGGTCAGCAGCCGGTCGTTGAGAATGCGGCGGGCCTCGCTGAGCTGCACCCTGTTGTTGATGCCGGCGATCTCCCGGTGATCGGCGGCGACGGACGCGCCGACCCGGTGACCGGCCTCCCGGAGGATCCCGAGGACGTCGGTCAGGTACTCCTCGCCCTGGCTGTTGTCCGTGCGGACCTTCTTCAGCGCGTCGGCGAGCAGCGCCCCGTCGAACGCGAAGACCCCGGAGTTGATCTCACGGATCGCGCGCACCGCGTCGTTCGCGTCCTTGTGCTCGACGATCGCTGTGACGGTACCGGAGGCGCCGTCCCGGACGATCCGCCCGTAGCCGGTCGCGTCCGGCACCTCGGCGGTGAGGACGGTGACGGCGTTCCCGTCCGCGTGGTGGGTGGCGGCGAGCTCCGCGAGGGTCGCGCCGGTGAGCAGCGGGGTGTCGCCGCAGACGACGACCACCGTGCCGTCTACGCCGCCACCGAGCTGCTCGAGCCCCGTCCGGACGGCGTGTCCGGTGCCGTTCTGCTCCTCCTGGACGGCGGTGCGCACACTGGCGTCGACCTCGGCGAGATGCGCCGTGACCTTCTCCCGTGCGTGCCCGACGACGACGACCAGGTTCTCGGGGTCCAACTCACGGGCCGCGGCCAGCACATGACCCACGAGGGAGCGGCCGCTGATCTCGTGCAGGACCTTCGGTATGGCGGACTTCATACGGGTGCCCTCACCCGCTGCGAGAACGACGACGGCTGCCGGGCGAATGGCGCTCACGGAAGTTGCCCTTCGGCTGTGGAGTGGGGTGGGACATCCGAAGGATACCGGGGCGTTTCTTTGGGGACATGAGAGCGGGCCCTGACAGCACTGTCAGGGCCCGAACCCGGTACGGCTCCCCCGCCAGGACTCGAACCCGGACAAATGGCACCAAAAGCCACGGTGCTGCCAATTACACCACGGGGGAATGATGACGACCGAAACCGGACATTCAGTCAGGCCGTCGGGTGGCGCCTCCTACTATGCCGCACCATCAGCCCTCGATGCGACGGTGTAGGTCGGTGCTCCGGAGCACGGTCGCCGGAGGGCAACCGTGGTGCCCCTCGCCGAGGTTGGCGGAGCCCGCGGGCCCCGGCGTCACCCAGGGTGGAATCGTCGGTTCCGCCCTCGAACAGGTGCGCTTCGGCAGTTCGAGGGATACCGGTGGGTTTCGATGCTGTTCGGTTACGGAGTGTGGTGTCGACCGGTCGGGGAAAGTCGCCGGAAAAGCCAGGGGTTGCGCCCGTAGGCTGGAGACATGACCACGACGGGGGAAGAGGACACGGCGGCCCCGGGAGGGCCGTGGTGGTGGACCAGATGGCGGAGCGCGGCGTTCGACTGGAGCCTGGGGCTCGTGTCCGCCGTGGAGTGCGCGGTGGAGGGGATCCCGTTCGCGCGGGATGCCGGGATCCCGTCGGCGGCGGGGGTGGTGTTCGGACTGCTCGCCGGGTCGGTCCTGGTGGTACGGCGGAAGTGGCCCATCGCGGTGGTGCTGGTGTCGATCGCGATCACACCGGCTCAGATGGGCTACCTGATGGGCATCGTGGGGCTGTACACGCTCGCCGCCTCCGAGCTGCCCCGCCGGATCATCGCCTCGCTCGCGGGGATGCAGCTGGTGGGGACGTTGATCGTGACGTTCGTGCGGGTGCGGCAGAGCATGGACCAGGGCCGTCTGACCATCGGTGACTGGTTCATCCCGTTCGCCGCCATCACGACCTCGCTGGGGCTCACCGCCCCGCCGCTGCTGCTCGGGATGTATGTCGGCGCCCGGCGGCGGCTCATGGAGAGCCTGCGGGAGCGGGCGGACAGCCTCGAGCGGGAGTTGCAGTTGCTCGCGGAGCGGGCGGAGGAGCGGGCGGAGTGGGCGCGTGGCGAGGAGCGGACCCGGATCGCGCGGGAGATGCACGACGTGGTCGCGCATCGCGTGAGTCTGATGGTCGTCCATGCCGCGGCGTTGCAGGCCGTGGCGCGGAAGGACCCCGAGAAGGCGGTGCGGAACGCGGCCCTCGTGGGTGACATGGGGCGGCAGGCGTTGACCGAGTTGCGGGAGATGCTCGGGGTGCTGCGCAGCGGTGGTCCGACGGAGCGTTCGGCGTCGGTGTCGGTGGTGGCGGTGGGGGTGGCCGCCGCGGTGGTGGTGGAGGAGGGCGAGGGGCCGTGTCTGTCCGAGCTCGACGAGCTGGTGGGGCAGTCGGCGGCCGCCGGGATGGTCGTGGAGCTCCTTGTGGAGGGGGAGGTGCGGGCGTATGCGGCGGAGGTGGAGCAGACGGCGTACCGGGTGGTGCAGGAGGCGCTGACCAACGTCCACAAGCACGCGGCGGGCGCCAAGACGCATGTGCGCCTGGCGCATCGGGAGGGGGAGATCGCGATGCAGGTGGAGAACGGGCCGCCGCCGGAGGTGTCGGCGTTGTCGGCGGGGTTCCCCTCGGGGGGCAACGGGCTGGTGGGGATGAAGGAGCGGGTGGTGGCGCTGGGCGGCGTGTTCGTGTCGGGGCCGACGGAGGCGGGGGGTTTCCGGGTGTCGGCGGTGATACCGGCGTCGTAGCCCTCGGGGGCCCGCGTCGGCCGGTCAGCCGGCCGTGAGGCGGACGGGTTCGATGCCGGAGGCGAGGGCGCCGAGGGCTTGGTCGATGTCGGGGCCGAGGTACCAGTCGCCGGTGTGGTCGAGGGCGTAGACGCGGCCTTCGGCGTCGATGGCGAGGATGCCCTGGGTGTCGGTCTCGGTGCCGAGCGGGGCGACGTCGGTGTCCAGGGCGCGGCCGAGGTCGGCGAGCGTGCGGGCGAGGTGGAGGCCGTGGAGGGGGTCGAGGTGGACGGTGGTGGGCGCGACCTGGCGGCCGGGGCCGGTGGGGGCGATGGTCAGGCCGCCGAATTCGGCCCAGGCCTCGACGGCGGCGGGGAAGACGGCGTGCCGGTGGCCTGCGGGTGAGGTGTGTTCGCGCAGGGTGTCGGCCCAGATCTCGGCCTGCTTGATGTCCCAGCGTCCGGGTTGCCAGCCGGCGGCGCGCAGCGCGGCGTCGACGGGGACGGGGAAGCGTGTGGTGGAAGTGCGGTCGGGGTGCATCGGCCCTTCGTTCGTCGAGCTGGTGGTGCGTGGCCCGGTGGGGCCGGTGTGTCGTCCTGTGTGTCGTCCTGCGCGGGGGGTGGCGGTAGGGGTGCGGTTCAGTCGCCCGCGGTCGACGGGTCGACGATGCGGACGCCGAAGTGGGCGCTGAGCGCGGTGCAGGCGCGGCAGGGAGCGGCGAAGCTGCCGTGCAGAGGGTCGCCGTCCTCGCGGATGCGGCGGGTGGTGAGTTTGGCCTGTCTGAGGGTTTTGCGCGCTTCGCCGTTGGTCATGGGGCGGCGGGCGGCGCGTCTGCTGCGGGCGGCGTCGGCGGCGGTGAGGTGCCGCGAGATGAGGAGCGCCTCGGCACAGCGTCCGGTGAAGCGGTCGCGTTGCGTGCTGGTGAGGGTGTCCAGGAAGTCCTGGACGAGGGGGTGCAGGGGCGGGGGCTGGTCGGCGCGGGCGGCGGTGCTGGTGAGGGTGGCGCCGCGGACGGAGAGGGCGGCGGCGACGGTGGGGAGTATGCCGTCCCTGCGGTGGCGCAGGACGGGCGCGTGCGGGGCCTCGGTGGCGGACCAGCCGATGCGGGGGTCTCCGGACGGGCCGGTGCGCGGGTCGCCGGTCCGGCCGGCGTCGTGAGCGGCCGTGTTGCCGGTGTACAGGTCGTCCGACCTGCCGGTGTGAGACCCCGTCTGTGTCGCGTTCATGATCGTTTTCCCCTCCCGTGCATCCCCCCGGACGTCACAGAGTGCCAAATGGCGTGGCGGGTGCGGAAGCTGGGGCGGTTCGACACGCCCGGGTTTGGGCGGGCTGTCACGGCGGGGTGACGGCAGGTCACGGAAGCGGAGGGCCGGTGACCGCTGTCGTCGTACCGCATAGGCTGTCGGCACCGTCGGCGCGCGGTTGACGCGCGTTGGAGATTGTTGGAGACAGTCGATACGGGGCGTGGTGGGTGGATCCGGAAGCGGAACCGGCCGCTGCGGGCCGTACAGAGTGCCGCAGGGGGCAACCGCCATGACGACAGGTCGGCTCGGGCAGCAAGCCGCGCCGCCGAACGCGGCCTATGCCGGGCAGGTCGTGCATTTCCCGGATCCGGTCCGGGCGGCACGGCACCCGAGGGGCGTGCGGATGGACGAGCGGGGCTACCCCGACTTCTCGCCGTATGCGCGGGCGGCCGCGGAGATCGCGGAACCGCCGGAGGGCTTCGGCGTGGACGAGCTGCGGCTGACGGACTACGTGTCGGCGAACGCGGTGCTGGCGGCGTCGGGACACGAGCTGTGGGACACGGTGTCGAGCGTGGCGACGCCGCACGGCTGGACGTGGCACCACGTCGTCGGTTCGCGGCGGCTGGAGTTGGTTCCGGTCGAGGTGAAGGCGCTGCTGCGGCATCACGGCGGCGTGTCGTCGGCGGTGGTGGACCACGCGAAGCGGGGGACGCGGCCGCTTCAGGAGACGCGTCCGGCGCACTTCGGGCTGCCGAAGTCGGGTGTGGCGGTGACGGAGCAGCAGGTCCAGGGCGTCGAGGAGGACCTGGGGTATCGGCTGCCGGGGGCGTACCGGTCGTTCGTGAAGGCGGCCGGCGGTTGTGCGCCGGTGGGCGCCGCCCTGGACGCGGAGCTGGGGCTGCTGGTGGACCAGCCGTTCTTCACGGTGCGCGACGAGGCAGCGGTCAATGACCTCGTGTACGTGAACAAGTGCCTGCGTGACCATCTGACGAAGGACTATCTGGGCGTCGCGTTCGTGCAGGGCGGGTTGCTCGCCGTGAAGGTGCGGGGCGAGCGGGCCGGTTCGGTGTGGTTCTGCGCGTACGACGATGTCCGGGACGTGGATCCGGCGTGGTCGCCCGCGGAGCGCATGGAGCGGCTGTTGCTGCCGTGCGGTGAGGACTTCGACGTCTTCCTGTCGAGGCTGGCCGGTAATCCGCCGGAGTTGGAGACGGTGGCCAATCTGATGGTGGACGGCGGGTTCGCGCGTGCGGTGCCGGCGGCGGCCGTGTCTTCGGTGGGGGAGTGAGCTGGACGATGGTGACGTTCGCGCAGGCGCAGGAGCGCGCCGAACAGTGGATCAACGGGGATGTGCCGGCGTATCAGCACCGTGAGGTGCGGGTGCGGGAGTTCGAGCTCGGGTTCGTGGTGTGGGCCGAGGACCGCGCGGAGGGGCCGCGTTCGGACGGCGGCGCGCAGCGGCTGGTGATCGCCCGGGACAGCGGGGAGGCCACGTTGTGGCCCTCGGTGCCGGTGGGCGAGGTGATCCGCCGGTACGAGGAGGAGTACGGCCGCACGGACGCCCCCGCCGATGCGGTGCCGGCGCCTGCGGCACGGGTGGATCTGAATCAGACGTCGTTCCTGTTGTCGCCGCCGGAGTGGCTCCAGGAGGCGGCGGACAAGCTGGGGATCGCGGATCGGCGGGAGGCCGGCTCCGGTGCCGGCACCGGGGCTGGTTCCGGGAACGGCGCGGCTTCTTCGGCGCCGGGGGCTGCCTCGCATGCGGGTGCGGGTGCGGGGTCTGGTGCCGGTTCGGGTGCGGGCGGCTCGGCCGGTGCTGCCCCGGTCGGGGCGCCTGGGGCGCCCGGGGGCGGTGATCCCTCGCTTCCCCGGACCCAGGGTGGGGTGCCGGGGGGCGGGCTGCCCGAGACACAGGCGGGTGTGCCCACGGGTTCGGGTCCCGGTGGGCCGTCGGCGCCTGCCGCTCCCGTCGGGGCGACGCCGTGGGCGGGGACGGACACCAACGCCGACGCCGGTGACGACCGTTCCGTGTCGCTGCCCGCGACCGTGTTCGCGCCGCCGCTGAGCGGCTCCGACGACGAGGCGGTGCCGCCGGCGTCCGCGCCGGACGCCAAGACGGCGCTGATCTCGGGCGGCAGCCAGCTTCCGCGGACTGCGGTCGCGCCCGCGCTCGACACTCCGGGGGCGGGTGGCGTGGGGCCGGGTCGCGTGGACGCGGCCGGGAACACACCGGCCTCTCCGACTCCTCCGACCCCGCCGACTCCGCCGTCAGGTCCGGCCGGTTCGTCGTACGGCTACCCACAGGGGCCGGGCGCGGGCGCGCCGGGTGGTCCGGGTGGTCCGGGTGGTCCGGGGGCTCCGTCTTCGTCCCCGTCTTCGTCTTCGGCGGGTGGGCCGGGTACGCCGCCTCCGGCCGGTCCGGGTACGCCCGCGCGGCCGCTCGCGCCGAACGCCGGTGACATCGCGGACGCCGCGACCAGCAAGGCCGCGCCGCCTCCGCGTCGCAACCGTGGTGGAGGGGCGCAGCCGCCGCCTCCGCCGAGTGCGCCGGGAACGCCGGGTGCGCGACCGGGGAACACGCCTCCGCCTCCGCCTTCCGGCCCGGGTGCGCCCGGTACCCCGGCGGGCGGCTATGTGCCTACGCAGCTTGTGTCGGCCCTGGGCCCGGACGGGTCTGCGGGTCCGGCCGGTCCGGGGGGTCCGGGTGCGGGGGGTGCGCCACAGCCTCCCGGTGCGCCTGGTGTGCCCGGTGCGCCGAGCGCGCCCGCCGGGCCGAACCCGCCCGGGGGTACGCCTCCCGGCGGCGTTCACCATGCCGCGACGATGCTTGCCGACCCCGGTCGGATGGGACCGGGCGCGCCGCAGCCGCCCGGCGCCCCGGGTGCACCCCATGCGCCTGGCGCGCCTGGTGTTCCAGGCGCTCCGGGTGTTCCGGGTATGCCCGGCGCGCAGGCCGCTCCGGGAGCCCCCGGTGCACCGCAGGCTCCGGGTGCTCCTGGTTTCCCGGGCGCCCCTGGTGCGCCTGGTGTCGTTCACCATGCGCAGACCATGTTGGCCGGGCCCCAGGCGGGTGGCCCCGGCGCGCCGCCGCCGCAGGCCCCCGGGGGCCCCGGTTTCCCGGGTGCCCCGGGCATGGCTCCGGCCGCTCCCGGTATGGCTCCCGGCGGCCCCCAGCCCCCGATGCCGCCGGGCGGGCCGGTGCCCGGGCAGCCGCCCGCGTACGGATATCCGCAGCAGCAGGGGCTGCCGACGGTCGGCCCGGGTTATCAGGCCGTGCTGCGCTTCCGTGCGCAGGACGGCTCGGAGCAGCAGCTGATCCGGCGTTCGGCGCCGGGGACCCCGCACCCCGAGTGGCAGATCTTCCACGAGCTGCGGGCGATGAACGTGCCTCCGGACCAGGTGCTGGAGCTGCACACGGAGCTGGAGTCGTGCGAGCTGCCGGGCGCCTACTGCGCGCGGATGATGCGGGAGCAGTGGCCGCAGGCGCGGATCACGAGCATCGCGCCGTACGGTACGGATCACGCGAGCCGGCAGCAGGGCATGCAGCAGTTGCTCGCGCACCAGGGCGAGTTGCACCAGGTGGCGGACGGACCGGCGCGTCCGGCGCCCGTTCGTGCCCCGTTGCCGCCGGTGCAGGCCGCGCCGCCGCTTCCGCCGGAGGCGATCGGGCAGGAGCTGGCCGCGGTGTTCGGGCCGGCGGTGTTCCGCTTCGAGCAGGCCGCGGTGTCCCGGCAGGGCGTGCCGCCGGTCGTGGCGCACACCCTGGTGGTGGCGGGTCTGCCGGCGGACATGGGGCCGTTCTTCTGGGCGCAGGCCCAGCCGGGCCGGCCGGTGCCGACGCTGGCGGAGCTGGCGGCCGAACGGGGCGTGCAGCCGGCGCCGGACGCGGGCTCGTACCTCGTCATGGGCAGTGACTTCGGCAAGGCGATCTGTGTGCAGTACGGCACGGCGAACATCGTCGCCGTGCCGGTGGAGGCGGGGCCGGGCGGTGCGCCCGTACCGCCGCAGTTCGTGAACACCGGGCTGCCGGAGTTCGCGCGCTGCCTGGCACTGCTCGGGCGGATGTGGCGGCTGCGGTTCGGCCTGAACCAGGAGCAGGCGGGTCGCTGGACCGTCGATTTCCAGGCCCAGTTGGCCTCGCTCGACCCGGCGGCGCTCGGTTCGCCCGAGAGCTGGTGGTCGGTGCTGCTGGAACAGATGTGGGACGGACTGCTGTGACGAGCGGTCGCCGCGCCTCGTAAGGACGCGCGGATCCTCGTACGAGTACGAGTACGAGTACGAGGACGAGGACGAGCAGGACGGAAGGGGCCGGGCCCGGTCGGATGATCGGGTCCGGCCCCTTTGCGTTCGGGGTTGGCCGTGACCTGTGCGCGGAGTGTCGCGTTATGAACACTTGCGCCCGATCCATCAAGATATGCGCGAAATCATCATGTCGTGTCCGTCGGGTGGCGAGGGGTTTCAGGATGAGCAGCGCATCGGTGTCACCGCCGGGGTTCGTGACCGTTCGCGGCCGCGGCTACCGCCCGGAACAGGTCGAGGCGTACACCGCCGCCCTCTGCGCCGACCGGGATGCCGCGTGGGAACGTGCCGCCCGGCTCACGGTGCTGGCCCGGGAGATGGAGGCGGAGGCCGAGCAGTTGCGCGAGGTGGTGACACGGCTCGCGCCGCAGACGTACGACTCCCTCGGGGAGCGCGCACGGCGCATTCTCCAGCTCGGGCTGGAAGAGGCGGCGGCGGTCCGCGACGACGCGCGGAGCGAAGCGCGAGAGCACGTCGCCTACACCGAGACGTGCGCCCTCGATGTGCGCCGCGCGGCGCAGGAGGAGGCGGACGCGCTGCGCGCGGAAGCCGAGGAACGCGCCCGCCAGCGGTTGCTCGCGGCCCGCGCCGAGGCCGACGAGCTCCGCATCGGCACCCGGCGCGAGGTCAAGGAGTATCGAGGCGAGGCGCTGGCCGCCCTGCGCGAGGTGCGGCAGCGCACCGCCGGCATGCTCGCCGAGCAGGAGAAGGAGCACGCCGAGCGGTGGGCCGCGGCGGAGCGCGAGGAGGCCGAGCGGGCCGCGGCCCTCGACGCACGGCACGCCCGGTCGGTGGCCCGCGCCGAGGCTGCGCTGTCCGAGGCCGAGCAGGCGTTCGCGGAGGCCGAGGAGTCGGCCCGCCTCTGTCAGGAGGAGGCACACGCGCGTGCCGCCGAGCTTCTCACCGAGGCGAGCGCCAGAGAGGAGCGCGTCGTCCGCGAGACGGAGCGGGTGCTGCGGGAGCACGGCGAACGCCGGGACGACGTACAGGCGCACATGGACCACGTACGCAACAGCCTGAGCGCACTCACCGGCCGCACGGTCGACTAGGGCCCGACGGGGTCGGGACCCGACGGGGTCGGGACCTAACGGGGGTCGGGACCTAACGGGGTCAGGACCTGGGGCCCGACCGTACTCGTCGGCCGCACGGTGTCTACGACGACGGGTTGACGATCTCGTCGGCGACCCACCGTGCGGCGTCGGCCGGGTAGGGCGTCGGCAGTCCGAGGACGATGTGCCGGAAGCCGGCGCCGATCGCGTCGCCGACCGCGTCCCGGGTGGCGCCGGGCCGGTCGTAGGAGACGGGCAGGTGGATCGAGCGGGTGACCGAGGCGGGGTCGCGGCCGATCTCGACGCAGTAGCGGTCCAGGAGTGCGCTGCGGCGGACGACGTCGTCGAGGTCGCCGCCCGGGATGTTCCACAGGTCGGCGTGTTCGGCGGCCACGCGCAGGGTCGCGGACGAGCGGCCGCCGATGAGGATCGGCGGGTGGGGGCGCTGGACGGGCCTGGGGTTGCCGAACGCGCCGGTGAGCTGGTGGTAGGTGCCGTCGAAGTCGAACGGCTTCTCCTCGGTCCACAGCCGCCGGATCACCGTGCAGGCTTCGGCGAGGCTCCCCACGGCGTGCGCGGTGTCGTGGAAGGGCAGGCCGTGCGCGGCGTACTCGCGCCGGGCCAGGGGGTGGTCGGGGCGTGAGCCGACGCCGATGCCGAAGTCGAGCCGTCCGCCGGACACGATGTCGACGGTCGTGGCGATCTTGGCCAGCATCGCGGGCGGCCGGAAGCGGTTGCTGGTCACCATGACGCCGAGCCGCAGCCGTCGGGTCCGGGCGGCGAGCGCCGAGAGCAGTGTCCAGCCTTCGTGGGTGGGTCCGTCGGGGTCGCCGCCGATCGGCATGAGGTGGTCGAACAGCCAGGCGTGCTCGATCTCCGGGATCGCGTCCGCCTCGCGCCAGACCCGTAAGACGTCGTGGTAGTCGACCTGCATGGGGGCGGTCATGATCCCGAAACTGGGCCGGGGTGTGGGTGACATGTGGTCGTTGCTTCCTTCGGTGAGGGGAGGTCGTCCCGCGTGGTCAGCGGCGCCGCAGTGACGGGTCGAGCAGCGCGGGCGGGGTGTCGAACTTCTCGTGTGCGGCGAGGTCGGTGCCCGGGGCGACGACGGCGTCGATCGCGTCGAGCACATCGGCGGGGAGCACGGTGTCCGCGGCGGCGAGCTGTGCGCGCAGGTGGTCCGGTGTGCGGGGGCCGATGAGCGCGCTAGTCACGGCGGGATGCGCGGTCACGAAGCCGAGCGCGAGCTGGATCATGGTCAGCCCGGCCTCGTCGGCGACCGCGGCCAGCTGCTCGACGGCGTCGAGCCGGGCCCGGTTGGCGGGGGCGGCGGTGTCGAAGCGTTGCGGCATGAACGTCGAGCGGCTGGTGGTGACGGGCCGGCCCTCGCGGATCGCGCCGGTGAGCCAGCCCGAGGCCAGCGGGCTCCACACCAGGACGCCGAGCCCGTACTCCTCGGTCACGGGCAGGACGTGCGTCTCGATGCCGCGCTGGAGGATCGAGTAGCCGGGCTGCTCGGTGACGTAGCGGCTCAGGTGGTGCTCGCGGGCGGCCCACTGGGCCTGCACGATGCGGTAGGCCGGGAAGGTCGAGGAACCGAAGTGGCGGATCTTTCCGGCGCGCTGGAGGTCGGTCAGCGCCGAGAGCGTCTCCTCGTCGCTGGTGCTCGGGTCCCATCGGTGGATCTGGTAGAGGTCCACGTGGTCGACGCCGAGACGGCGCAGGCTGTCGTCCAGCTCGGTGACGAGCCAGCGGCGCGAGCTGCCCCGCCGGTTGCGCTCGTCGCCCATGGGCATGCCGGCCTTCGTGGCCAGCACGATGTCGTCGCGTCGGCCGGCGATGGCCTTGCCGACCATCTCCTCCGACTCGCCGTCGCTGTACATGTCGGCGGTGTCGATGAGGTTGATCCCGGCCTCGAGGGCGGCGTCGACGAGGGCGGTGGCCTCGTCCTGGGTGGTGCGCCCGATCCGGCCGAAGTTCATCGCGCCGAGCGCGAGGGAGCTGACCTGCACACCGGTGCGGCCCAAGGTGCGGTACTGCATGACCGTTGTCTCCTCTTCGAGGATGAGGCGTCGTGTCGCCACGCGTGCGTGGCTTGGTCACGGGCCCGCCGCTCTGGCATGATGAACAAACGGAACCGTGTCCCGTTTGAACATACGGAACGCTGTTCCGTTTAGCAACCCCGTGAGCGGCGAGCAGAGAGCATGCAGGCAGTGGAGAGGACGGCGCGGTGAACGACGGCGACCGGGGAGCGGGGCACACGGCCCGGCCCCAACGGGCGGACGCCCGGCGCAACAAGGAGACCCTGCTCGACGCGGCCGCCGCGATCTTCGTCACGGCGGGCGTGGAAGCGCCGGTGCGCGACATCGCGGCCAGGGCCGGCGTCGGGACGGCCACGATCTACCGCCACTTCCCGACGCGGGCGGACCTCATCATCGCCGTCTACCGGCACCAGGTGGACGCCTGCGCCGAGGCCGGTCCGGCGCTGCTGACGGAAGGCCCGACCCCGCACGCCGCGCTGGGGCGCTGGATCGACCTCTTCGTCGACTTCCTGGTCACCAAGCACGGACTCGCCGCCGTGCTCCAGGCCGACAACGTGGGCTTCGAGACGCTGCACGCGTACTTCCTCGACCGCCTCGTGCCCGTGTGCGGCCGCCTGCTCGACGCCGCGGCCGCCTCCGGTGAGATCAGGCCCGGCCTCCAGGCCTACGAGGTCATGCGCGGCGTCGGCAACCTGTGCATCGGCGCGGACAACGATCCCCGCTACGACCCGCGCCGACTGGTCGAACTCCTCGTCGCGGGACTGCGCCTGCCGCGCTGACCGTAACGCCCGCGCTGACCGTACCGCCCGCGCTGCCCGCGCTGCCCGCGCTGCCCGCGCTGCCCGCGCTAACCGCCGTCGGGCGGCCGGCGCGGGGTGCCCGTACCGCCCGCGCTCACCCCTCCCTGCGGCCCGCGCCCGCCAGGATCCAGCCCTCCACCGCCTCGTACTGGCGGCGCTGCTCCTCCGCCTTGCGGCGGCCCGAGACCACCGTGCCCAGCCAGCCGAAGGCGAAGCCGAGGGGGACGGTGACGATGCCCGTGGTGGTGAAGGGGAACCAGTTGAAGTCGGCCTCGGGGAAGGCGGAGACGGGCGAGCCCGAGACCAGGTTGGTGCCCGGCATCAGGATCAGGACGGACAGGGTGCCGCCGATGAGGGTGGCGAGGAGGCCCGTCCGGGTGTAGCGGCGCCAGAAGAGGCTGTAGACCAGGGCGGGGGCGAGCGCCGAGGCGCCCAGGCAGAAGGAGAGGGTGACCAGGGGCTGGAGGCTGCGGTGCTGGACCTGGGCGGCGAGCAGGATCGTCGGGACGCCGACGGCCAGCGCGGACAGCCGGGCCAGGAGCATCTCGCGGCGCGCCGACATGTGCGGGTCGCGCGCCGCGAAGACGTCGTGGGCGAGGGAGTTGGCGCAGGCGAGGATCATGCCCGCGACCGAGGCGAGCACGGTGAGGAAGATCGCCGTCGTGACCGCCGTGAAGAGCAGGGTCTCGGCCGTGGACACCTCGCTGCCGAAGGCGCCCCGGGAGCCCAGCAGGTAGGCGGTGTTGCCCTGCGGGTCCGCCTGTGCGATGACCGCGCGGCCGACGATCGCCGTCGCGCCGAAGCCGACGACCGTCATGATCAGCACGAACAGTGCGACGCCGGAGACCGCCCAGGACATCGACCGGCGTACCTGACGGGCGCTGGAGGCGGTGTACATGCGCATGGTGATGTGCGGCAGACAGGCGCCGCCCAGGACGACCGACAACTGGGCGGTGATCATGTCGACGCGGGGGAAGGGGCCGCCGGCGAACTCCAGCCCCGAGTGCAGGAAGGCGTCGCCGACCCCGCTGCCCTCGGCCGCCGCGTCGAAGAGGGTGCCCGGGTTCCAGTCGAAGCGGTACAGGACGATCACGGCGATGACCGTGCCGGAGCCGAGCAGCATCACGATCTTCAGCATCTGGATGAGGGCGGTGCCCTTCATACCGCCGATCGCCGCGTAGCTGATCATCAGCACGCCCATGCAGACGACGCAGCCCGTCTTCACCGAGGCGCCGGAGAACCCCAGGATGAAGGCGATGAGCTGGCCGGTGCCGGCGAGTTGCACGAGCATCATCGGCAGCAGCGCGGCGAGCGTCACCGCGCACGCCGTGATGCGCACCGCCCGCCCCGGCATACGGCGGGCCAGCGCGTCGCCCATGGTGAACCGGCCCGCGTTGCGCAGCGGTTCGGCCAGCAGGAACATCAGCAGCATCAGGGAGAGGGCCGTACTGAGGGCGAGGACGACACCGTCGTAGCCGCACAGCGCGATCACCCCGCCGGTGCCCAGGACGGTGGCCGCCGAGATGTAGTCCCCCGCGATGGCCAGGCCGTTGCGCAGCGGGGAGAGGGAGCGGTAGCCGGTGTAGAACTCGGCGAGGTCGTCGCGGTCCGGGCCGGTCATCACGCACAGCAGCAGCGTGATCGTGGCGATCGCGGTGAACGCGACGAGGGACATCGTCTGCGCGTCGTCGCTGAACTCCGTCATCGTCCGGCCTCCTTGGTACGGGTTCCGCGCGCGTCCCGCTTCGCGTCGATCTCGGAGAGTTTGCGGATGCGGTCCGCGAGCGGGTCCACATGGCGGCGGGCGGTCCGCTCGTACAGGGCGATAGCCAGGCAGGTGACCGGGAGTTGGAGCAGGGCGAGCAGCAGTCCCGCGGGAAGGCCGGCGGCGACCCTGCCGGTCATCAGGGACGGCGCGAACGCCGACAGGACCAGGAAGACGACGAAGTAGCCGAGCGCGGTGAGCGTGGCCACCCGCCGCTGGCGGCGGTAGGCGCCGCGCAGGACCCGCAGGTCGCTGTGGCGCCCCAGCGGGGCGTGGTCGGCCGGCCGGCGCCGGGGCGGCTCGGGCGGCTGGGGTGGCGGCTGCCATGGGTAGGTCGGGCCGGGGCGTGACGGGTCGTGTGACATCCCGTGCTCCTTGCGTGGCTCGGGTCCGTGGCGGCGGACCGCAGGGAGTGGGGGGGTGGTGCGAGGGACGCACGTTACTCGGGAGTACGGCGGCTGCGAAGAGTTTTCACCAAACTGAGTGGTCGGTATGCGCTTACTGCGCAAAATGCCGCCTGACCTGGGGTGTTACCCGCGTTAACCCCCACAGTTGTGTGACTCCCGTGGGCTTTGTGGCGATCATCTTCACAGGAGCGTGGTGGGGCGAGCGGCCCGTCAGCGGGTCACCTGGTCGGTCCGTCGGTCCGCCGGCCCGTCGGTCCGCCGGCTGTCAGTCCGTCAGTACGGGAAACCGTCGTGGGGCCACACACAGCAGCACCAGGAAGGCGAGTGCCGCCGCGCAGGCCGCGCCCAGATAGACGGCGTGCACGGCGCTCGCGACGGCGTCCCGGACGGCCTCGGGCGCCGTGTCGGAGGCGAGGGCGCGGGTGACGGAGTCCAGATCGCCCGCGCCGCCCAGCCGGGCCGCCAGCACCCCGTTGGCGACCGCGCCGAACACCGACGCGCCGATCGTCTGCCCGGTCTGACGGCAGAACAGCACGGACGCGGTCGTGGTGCCGCGTTCCGACCAGCCCACCGTCGACTGCACACCGACCAGGAGCGGGAGCTGGAAGAGGCCGAGCGCGGCGCCGAGCAGCAGCATCAGCAGGGCCGGCTGCCAGGCCTCGCCGGGATACGGCAGGAACGGGAACGCGAACAGGATCAGCGTCGCCGCGCCGATGCCCAGCAGCGCCGTGTCACGGAAGCCGATGCGCCGGTAGACGTGCTGGCTGAGGGCGGCGGAGAGCGGCCAGCTCAGGGTCCAGACGGAGAGGACGAACCCGGCGGTCACCGGCTCCAGGCCCAGCACCGACTGGGCGTACGTCGGCAGGAACACCGTCGGGGCCACCATCAGCAGACCCAGCGCGCCCAGCGCGAGGTTGACCGCCGCGATGGTGCGGCGGCGCCACACCCAGCCCGGGATGATCGGCTCCGCCGCCCGGCGTTCGATGGCGACGACGAGCCCGGCCAGCGCCAGCCCGGTGCCGAACAGGGCGAGTGACGGCCCCGACAGCCACGGCCACGCCACCCCGCCCTGCACCAGCGCGGTCAGCAGCACCCCGCCGCACGCGAACACCGCCAGAGCGCCCGCCCAGTCGACACGCGCGCGTGCACGCGTGGCGCCACGCGTCGCGCGTACCCGCGACCCGCCACGCGCGCGTGGAGGCGCGTTCTGTCCGGACGGCGACGACTGCCGCTGCGGCTCGTGCAGATGACGGACGATCAGCCACAACGCCACCGCCCCGATGGGCAGGTTGACGAGGAAGATCCAGCGCCAGTCCGCGTAGGCGGCCAGGACCCCGCCCAGACCGGGCCCCGCGACCGCCGAGACCGCCCACACCGTGGACAGCTTCGACTGGATCTTCGGCCGCTCCTTCAGCGGATACAGGTCGGCGGCGAGCGTCTGCACCGTGCCCTGCAACGCCCCGCCGCCCAGGCCCTGCACGATGCGGAACGCGATCAGCGCCCCCATGTTCCAGGCCAGGGCGCACAGCAGCGAGCCGAGCAGGAAGAGGGCCGCCCCGGCGACCAGCACCGGCTTGCGGCCGAAGGTGTCGGACAGCTTGCCGTAGACGGGCAGGGTGACCGTCACGGCGAGCAGATAGCCGGAGAACAGCCAGGAGAAGACGGAGAACCCGCCCAGGTCGCCGACGATCTGCGGGACGGCCGTGGAGACCACGGTGGAGTCGAGGGCGGCCAGCGCCATGGAGAGCATGAGGGCGGCGACGACCGCTCCCCGTCGGTGCGGTGCGGTCGGCCGTGCGGCCTCGCGTGTCGCCGGTTGGATGTCCCCCACCTGATGCCCTCCCCGTAGCTCCCGTGCCCCTTGCATCTAACTGCCGGGGTCAGCTTCCCACTTGACCCTCGCGTCGCGGGAGGGTGGAGCCTGACTGGGTCGGAGGGTGGAGACAACCCCGAAGGTCCCTCCACCTCGCGGTGGACGGCCCCTAGGGGTACCTCCGTACTACGGCTCGGGGAGGGTTCGTACTGCCGGAGGAGGAGAGGGGCGGGGTCCCGTCCTTAACCTGGCTTTACGCCGCTGGGGGGCGGCCGGCACCACTTCCGGGGGGTGGGGTTAACCCCCCGGAAAGACGGGCCCGAGCACCAGCGCGAGGGACCCCCTTCCGCCGACAGACTCTTCGACGTAGCGCCTCGCACCATCCCTTGATCGTCCGATGCGCTGCTCATCCGCTTCTGACATTCGACATAGGAGACTTACCGTGACTTCGGCTGTGACCATTCCCAGGCACGGGGGCACTGGAGGGCGTACGGCCGTAGCCGCGCGGGCGCGGCAGGTCGTCAAGGCTTACGGGTCCGGTGAGACCCGTGTCGTCGCCCTGGACCACGTCGACGTGGACATCGCCCGCGGTCAGTTCACCGCGATCATGGGCCCCTCGGGGTCCGGCAAGTCCACGCTGATGCACTGCCTCGCCGGTCTCGACACCGTCTCGTCCGGGCAGATCTACCTGGACGAGACCGAGATCACCGGGCTCAAGGACAAGAAGCTCACCAAGCTGCGCCGGGACCGGATCGGGTTCATCTTCCAGGCGTTCAACCTGCTGCCCACGCTCAACGCGATAGAGAACATCACGCTGCCGATGGACATCGCCGGCCGCAAGCCGGACAAGGCGTGGCTGAACCAGGTCGTGGAGACCGTCGGGCTCGCCGACCGCCTCAGGCACCGGCCCACCCAGCTCTCCGGCGGTCAGCAGCAGCGCGTCGCCGTGGCCCGCGCCCTCGCCGCCCGCCCGGAGATCATCTTCGGCGACGAGCCGACCGGAAACCTCGACTCGCGCGCGGGAGCCGAGGTCCTGGGCTTCCTGCGCCGCTCGGTGGACGACCTGGGCCAGACCATCGTCATGGTCACGCACGACCCGGTGGCGGCCTCGTACGCGGACCGCGTGCTGTACCTCGCGGACGGCCGGATCGTCGACGAGATGTTCAAGCCGACCGCCGAGACCGTCCTGGACCGGATGAAGGACTTCGATGCGCGGGGGCGTACGTCATGACCGTCATGAAGACCTCGATGCGCAACTTCTACGCGCACAAGGGGCGCATGGCCCTGTCGGCCGTGGCGGTCCTGCTGTCGGTGGCGTTCGTCTGCGGGACGCTCGTCTTCACCGACACGATGAACACCACCTTCGACAAACTCTTCGCCAGCACCTCCTCCGATGTGACGGTGAGCGCCAAGGGCGCCTCGGACACCGGTGAGACGACGTCCGACAACGGGAAGCCGCCGGTCATGCCGGCCTCCGTGCTCGGTGCGGTCCGCAAGGCGGACGGGGTGAAGTCGGCGGAGGGGACCGTCTTCTCGACGTCCGCGACCGTCGTCGACGCCGACAAGGACAGCCTGTCGCCCACCAGCGGCGCGCCCACCATCGTCGGCAACTGGAACGGCAACGACGCCCGCACCATGGAGATCACCGACGGTGCGGCGCCCAAGGGCTCCGACCAGGTGATGGTGGACGCGGACACCGCCGACAAGCACGACCTGAAGCTCGGCGACGAGATCGGCGTGATCACCGCGGTCGGCACGCACACCGCGAAGATCTCCGGCATCGCCGCCTTCCAGGTCACCAACCCCGGCGCGGCGATCTTCTACCTGGACACGAAGACCGCCCAGGAGGCCCTGGTCGGCGAGTCGAACGTCTACACGAACGTCAACGTGACCGCCGCGGCCGGCGTGAGCGACGCGCAGCTGAAGAAGAACGTGGCGGCCGAGATCGGCGCCGACTACAAGGTGCAGACCGCCAAGGAGACCGCCGACGCCAACCGCGACAGCGTCGGAAGCTTCCTGGACGTGATGAAGTACGCGATGCTCGGCTTCGCCGGGATCGCCTTCCTCGTCGGCATCTTCCTGATCATCAACACCTTCTCCATGCTGGTCGCACAGCGCACCCGTGAGATCGGCCTGATGCGGGCCATCGGCTCCAGCCGCAAGCAGGTCAACCGGTCCGTTCTCGCGGAGGCCCTGCTGCTCGGCGTGGTCGGCTCGCTCCTCGGCGTCGGCGCGGGCGTCGGCATCGCGGTCGGCCTGATGAAGCTCATGGGCATGACCGGCATGAACCTGTCCACGGACGACCTGACGGTCGCCTGGACGACCCCGGTGGTCGGCATGGTCCTCGGCATCGTCGTCACGGTGCTGGCGGCCTACCTCCCGGCCCGTCGTGCCGGCAAGGTCTCCCCGATGGCCGCGCTGCGCGACGCCGGCGCCCCTGCCGACGCCAAGGCGGGCGCCGTACGGGCCGTCATCGGCCTGCTCCTCACCGGCGCCGGCGGCTTCGGCCTCTACCTCGCCTCCGCCGCCGACAAGGCCGCAGAGGGCTCGCTCTGGCTGGGCCTGGGCGTGGTGCTGAGCCTGATCGGCTTCGTGGTGATCGGCCCGCTGCTGGCGGGCGCGGTGGTCCGGGTGCTGGGCGCGATCGTGCTGCGGGCCTTCGGACCGGTCGGACGGATGGCGGAGCGCAACGCGCTGCGCAACCCGCGCCGCACCGGCGCCACGGGCGCGGCCCTGATGATCGGCCTCGCGCTGGTCGCCTGTCTGTCGGTCGTCGGCTCCTCCATGGTCGCCTCCGCCACGGAGGAGCTCGACAAGAGCGTCGGCACGGACTTCATCATCCAGAGCGACGGCGGTCAGCTGATGACCCCGCAGGCGGTGCAGGCCGTCAAGTCGACGCCGGGCCTGGAGCGGGTCACCGAGTACAAGTGGACCCAGGCCGACTTCACCACACCCGACGGCAAGACGCTCGACAAGACGGCGATCACGGCGGCCGACCCGACCTACGCGACCGACCTGCGCGTCGAGACCGTCGCCGGCAACCTCGCCGACGCCTACCGTCCCGACTCGATGTCCGTCCACGACAAGTTCGCCAAGGACCACAGGATCACGCTCGGTTCCAAGATCTCCGTGGCCTTCAAGAACGGTTCCACGGCCCGGCTGACGGTCCGCGCGATCACCAGCAGTGACGCCGTCATCGACCAGGGCGCGATGTACACCTCCATCGCCACCCTCAAGAAGTACGTCCCGGCCGACAAGCTGCCGCTCGACGACCTGGTCTTCGCCACGGCGAAGGACGGGCAGCAGGACGCCGCGTACACGTCCCTGAAGGCGGCGCTGCACGACTACCCGCAGTACACCGTCCGCGACCAGACCGACTACAAGCAGGAGCTCAAGGACCAGATCGGGCAGCTGCTGAACCTGATCTACGGCCTGCTCGCCCTCGCGATCATCGTCGCGGTCCTGGGCGTGGTGAACACCCTGGCCCTGTCGGTGGTGGAGCGCACGAGGGAGATCGGCCTGATGCGGGCGATCGGCCTCTCCCGCCGCCAGCTGCGCCGCATGATCCGCATGGAGTCGGTCGTCATCGCCCTCTTCGGTGCCCTCCTCGGCCTCGGCCTGGGCATGGGCTGGGGCGCCACCGCCCAGCAGCTCCTCGCCCTCCAGGGCCTCGACGTCCTCGAGATCCCGTGGCCGACGATCATCGGCGTGTTCATCGGCTCCGCCTTCGTGGGCCTGTTCGCCGCACTGATCCCGGCGTTCCGCGCGGGCCGCATGAACGTCCTGAACGCGATCGCGACGGACTAGCCCCACCCGAACCAGCCCGGCATCGAGAAGAACGGGGGTCTTCTCGATGCCGGGCTCATTCGTGCTTTCAGCCCGTCCGGCGTTCGAGGACGAGGCCGTTCAGGCCGAAAGCGGGGTCCGAGCGGGGTCTGGGGGCGGCAGCCCCCAGGGTCGGCAACGGGAAGGGGCGGCGGGGGCGAAACACCGGGGCACCGCCCCCCACGGACCCCGTGGTTATCCACAGCCCCCGGCGAACACCCCCACCCCGACGTACGCTGGACACCCCCGGCCCGTGACACGCGTCGGGCCCTTCGCGTTGCCCACCCCGGACCCCGGTACGCCCGCCCCCGGACGCACCCCGGCCCCTCGGACGGAAAGCCCAGCCCTCCATGAGCCTGCACGGTCTGCTCGACGCCGTCGTCAAGGACACCGCCCTCGCGGAAGCGATCCCCGCGGCCGCCGACGGCAACCGCATGCACGTCGACCTGGTCGGCCCCCCGGCGGCCCGTCCCTTCGCCATCGCCGCCCTCGCCCGCGAGACCGGCCGCACGGTCCTCGCGGTGACGGCCACCGGCCGCGAGGCCGAGGACCTGGCCGCCGCCCTGCGCTCGCTGCTCCCACCGGACGGCGTGGTGGAGTACCCCTCCTGGGAGACGCTCCCGCACGAGCGCCTCAGCCCGCGCAGCGACACCGTCGGCCGCCGCCTCGCCATCCTGCGCCGCCTGGCCCACCCGCGCCCCGACGACCCGGAGACCGGCCCGGTCTCGGTCGTCGTGGCGCCGGTCCGCTCGGTGCTCCAGCCACAGGTCAAGGGCCTCGGCGACCTGGAACCCGTGGCTCTGCGCACCGGCCGGACGGCCGACCTGAACGAGATCGTCGAAGCCCTCGCCGCAGCCGCCTACGCGCGCGTGGAACTCGTCGAGAAGCGCGGCGAGTTCGCCGTACGGGGCGGCATCCTGGACGTGTTCCCGCCGACGGAGGAACACCCCCTGCGCGTCGAGTTCTGGGGCGACGACGTGGAGGAGATCCGCTACTTCAAGGTCGCCGACCAGCGCTCCCTGGAAGTCGCCGAACACGGCCTGTGGGCCCCGCCGTGCCGTGAACTCCTGTTGACGGAAGACGTGCGCACGCGTGCGCGTGCCCTCGCCGAGGAGCATCCCGAGCTGGGCGAGTTGCTCGGCAGGATCGCCGAGGGCATCGCGGTCGAGGGCATGGAGTCCCTGGCCCCGGTGCTGGTCGACGACATGGAGCTGCTGATCGACGTCCTGCCCAAGGGCGCGATGGCCGTCGTCTGCGACCCGGAGCGGGTACGCACGCGTGCCACCGACCTCGTGGCGACGTCCCAGGAGTTCCTCCAGGCGTCCTGGGCGGCCACCGCCGGCGGCGGCGAGGCACCCATCGACGTCGGCGCGGCCTCACTCTGGTCCATCGCGGACGTCCGTGACCACGCGCGCGAGCTGGACATGATGTGGTGGTCGGTGTCGCCGTTCGCGGCCGACGAGTCGTTCACAGATGCCGCTGACGCGGCGGGGTCCGCCGACACGCTGAAGCTCGGCATGCACGCCCCCGAGACCTACCGGGGCGACACCGCGAAGGCGCTGGCCGACACCAAGGGCTGGCTGGCCGGCGGCTGGCGCGTCGCCTTCGTCACCGAGGCGCACGGCCCGGCGGCCCGCACGGTCGAGGTGCTCGGCGGCGAGGGCGTCGCGGCCCGCCTGGACGCCGACCTGGCAGAGCTCGCCCCGTCCGTGGTGCACGTCTCCTGCGGCTCGATCGACTACGGCTTCGTCGATCCGGCGCTCCGCCTCGCCGTCCTCACGGAGACCGACCTGACCGGCCAGAAGGCGGCCGGCAAGGACGGCGCCCGGATGCCCGCGCGCCGCCGGAAGACCATCGACCCGCTCACCCTCGAGGCGGGCGACTACATCGTCCACGAACAGCACGGTGTGGGCCGCTACATCGAGATGGTGCAGCGCACGGTCCAGGGCGCCACGCGCGAGTACCTGGTCGTGGAGTACGCGCCCGCCAAGCGCGGCCAGCCCGGCGACCGTCTCTACATCCCGACCGACCAGCTGGAGCAGATCACCAAGTACGTCGGCGGTGAGGCCCCCACGCTGCACCGGCTCGGCGGCGCCGACTGGACGAAGACCAAGGCGCGCGCGAAGAAGGCGGTCAAGGAGATCGCCGCCGACCTGATCAAGCTGTACAGCGCGCGGATGGCGGCCCCCGGTCACGCCTTCGGCACGGACACCCCCTGGCAGCGCGAACTGGAGGACGCCTTCCCCTACGCGGAGACGCCCGACCAGCTCACCACCATCGCCGAAGTCAAGGACGACATGGAGAAGACGGTCCCGATGGACCGCCTGATCTGCGGCGACGTCGGCTACGGCAAGACGGAGATCGCCGTCCGGGCCGCCTTCAAGGCCGTCCAGGACGGCAAGCAGGTCGCCGTTCTCGTGCCCACCACCCTCCTCGTGCAGCAGCACTTCGGCACGTTCAGCGAGCGGTACGCGCAGTTCCCGGTGAACGTCAGGGCGCTCTCCCGCTTCCAGACGGACACGGAGGCGAAGGCCACCCTGGAGGGGCTGCACGAGGGCGCGGTGGACATCGTCATCGGCACCCACCGCCTGTTCTCCTCCGAGACGAAGTTCAAGGACCTCGGCCTGGTCATCGTCGACGAGGAGCAGCGTTTCGGCGTCGAGCACAAGGAGCAGCTGAAGAAGCTGCGCGCGAACGTGGATGTCCTGACGATGTCGGCGACCCCGATCCCCAGGACCCTGGAGATGGCGGTGACGGGCATCCGCGAGATGTCGACGATCACCACGCCTCCGGAGGAGCGCCATCCGGTGCTCACCTTCGTCGGCCCCTACGAGCAGAAGCAGATCGGCGCCGCCATCCGCCGCGAACTGCTGCGCGAGGGCCAGGTCTTCTACATCCACAACCGGGTCGAGTCGATCGACCGCGCGGCGGCGAAACTACGTGAGATCGTGCCCGAGGCGCGTATCGCCACCGCCCACGGCCAGATGTCGGAGACGGCGCTGGAGCAGGTCGTCGTCGACTTCTGGGAGAAGAAGTTCGATGTGCTCGTCTCGACGACGATCGTCGAGTCCGGCATCGACATCTCCAACGCGAACACGCTGATCGTGGAGCGTGGAGACACCTTCGGTCTGTCCCAGCTGCACCAGCTGCGCGGCCGGGTCGGACGTGGGCGCGAACGCGGCTACGCCTACTTCCTCTATCCCCCGGAGAAGCCCCTCACGGAGACCGCCCACGAGCGTCTCGCCACGATCGCCCAGCACACCGAGATGGGCGCGGGCATGTACGTGGCGATGAAGGACCTGGAGATCCGGGGCGCCGGAAACCTGCTCGGCGGCGAACAGTCCGGCCACATCGCGGGCGTCGGCTTCGACCTGTACGTCCGGATGGTCGGCGAGGCCGTCGCGGACTACCGGCGCCAGCTGGAGTCCGGCGGGGTCGAGGAGGAGCCGCCGCTCGAGGTCAAGATCGAGCTGCCGGTCGACGCGCACGTCCCGCACGACTACGCGCCCGGCGAGCGGCTGCGTCTCCAGGCCTACCGGGCCATCGCCTCCGCCAACTCGGAGGCGGACGTCAAGGCGGTCCGCGAGGAACTCGTCGACCGCTACGGCAAGTTGCCGGAGCCGGTGGAGAACCTGCTGTTGGTGGCGGGGCTGCGGATGCTGGCCCGGGCGTGTGGCGTCGGCGAGATCGTGCTCCAGGGCACCAACATCCGCTTCGCGCCGGTGGAGTTGCGCGAGTCCCAGGAGCTGCGCCTCAAGCGGCTCTACCCCGGGACCGTCATCAAGCCGGCCGCGCACCAGATCCTGGTGCCCCGTCCGAAGACCGCGAAGGTCGGCGGCAAGCCGCTGGTCGGACGCGAACTGCTGGGCTGGGTGGGCGAGCTGCTGGCGACGGTGCTGGGGTCGTAGGGCGCGGTCGCAGGCCGCGTTCGTGGGGCACGGCCGTCCTCGGGCCACCGGTCGGTCGGATCCGTCCGCCGGTGGCCCGCCGGGCTCAGGCCGAGGGGAACAGCATCATCGGCAGCGCGCGGAGTACCTCCTCGGGGTCCTCGTCGCCCAGGAGGCCGTCGAGGTTGTGGCCGAGGAGGAGGGTGGCGAAGCCGTGGGCCAGGGACCAGACGGCGATACGGGCCAGCCGGGTGTCCGTGCCGTCCCCGGCGGGTGCGGTGATGGCGATGGCGTCGGTCAGGGCGGTGGCGGACAGGGCGCGGGCCGTGGTCAGCTCCAGGTCGTCGGCGCGCAGCAGCTCGGGCGAGAACATCACCTGGAAGTGCGCCGGGTGCTCGCGCGCGAAACGGACGTAGCGCACGCCCGCGTCCCGTAGGTCCGTCGCTTCCGCCAGCGCGGTGGCCAGCAGCCCGTGCCCCTCCGCCGCGATCGCCGTCAACAGACCTGTGCGGTCACGGAAGTGGTGGGCCGGCGCCGCGTGGGAGACGCCGGCGCGGCGGGCCAGGTCGCGCAGGCTCAGCCCGGAGGGGCCGTCGGTGGCGATGACGTCGAGGGCGGCGGCCAGGATGGCGCGCCGCAGGTCACCGTGGTGGTAGGGGCGGTCGCTCATGGACAGCAGCGTACGCGGTATCTAGGCATTGACAAGTTCGTGAGATCCAGGCAATCTTGTCAGTGTCAAGTTGTGGTCGATGTCCGAACGCGACGAGGGGGAGACGTCATGTCCGAGAATCACGAGCACCGGTCAACCGAACAGGCCGAGCGGGGCGAACAGGTCGAGTCGGCGCAGGCGCGCAGGCTCTGGCACCTGCTGGAGCCGCTGCACGCGGTGGTGTACTACGCGCCCGAGGTCTTCGAGGAGGCCGGCGCGCTCGGCTACTCGACCGAGGACCGCTGGGGGAGCTACTTCCCGTTCCGTGCCGCCCCGTTGGGCCCGGTGAGCGCCGAGGCGGTGGCCTCCGCCTTCTACAGTTTCCAGCCCGGCATGGTCCGCCGGTACGTCGAGGACGCCTGGAAGGTGGCCACCCCCGAAGCGGTCCTGGCGGCGCGACGGAGAGGCATCGACCGGCTGTACCGCAAGCTGTTCGGTGACCTGGTGGACAGCCCCGAGCTGGCCGAGGCCGCCGCTCTCGCCCGCCGCGCCGCCGAGGCGGCCGTCACGGCAGGGCGCCCGCTCGCCGCGGCCAACGCCGCGCTGGAGTGGCCGAGTGAGCCCCACCTCCAGCTCTGGAAGGCGGCGACCGTCCTGCGAGAGCACCGCGGTGACGGTCACCTCGCCGCCCTGCTCCTCGCCGGCCTCGACCCGACCGAGGCGCTGGTGTCCTTCGCCGCGATAGGCGCCGCGTCCGTCGAGCGCTTCGAAAGCCGCGGCTGGACCCGCGAGGAGTGGGCGGCGGCGAGTGAGCGGCTGACGGCCAGAGGCCTGCTCGAGGCGGACGGTACGGCGACGGAAGCGGGCCGTGATCTGCGGCGCCGCGTCGAGGAGGACACCGACCGGCTGGCACTCGGCCCCTGGCAGGCCCTCGGCCCGGAATTCACGGAACGTCTTGCCGCGCTCCTCGGCGACTACTGGGTCGCGGTGCTGGGATCCGGACTGCTGCCCTCGGAGTCGACGCTCGGCATCGGGAGGGTGTGAGCGCCGCCGCCGATCCGGGAGAGGAGGGTGAGGGGCAGGGGCGGGGCGAAGCCGCCCGCGGCGGGCTCGCTCTGCGCGGACGGCCTCATGTGCCGGGTGATGTCGGTGGCTCGGCCCCAAGAGTCTTCGGGCCGGGCTGCGGCCGAGCGTTGCGGCCGGGTCCGGGTCGAGACTGCGGGCTAGGGCTGGTCGGGCCGTTCCTCGTCCATGCCGAGCCGCTCGTGCAGCTTCCGCTGCCCGGAGTCGACCTGGGACTCGTACTTGTTGCCCGTCTTCTCGTTCGCCTTCTGTTCCGCGGCGTCGGACATGTTCTTGGCCTTGTCCTGTGCCGCCTTGTTGCTCTTGAACCTGTCGAGGATGCCCATCCAGAGCTCCTTCCGGAGGTGACTCTCCACCGACGATATTCCCGAGAAGTGCGAGATGCCCACTTGTGTCGGTTGTGGTCTGGACCTCCCGACTGCCCCCGAGCGCCCCCTCGCTACCGTGTGTGCCAGTCCCCGTCAGGGGAAAGCGCCCTGTGCGGGGTGGCAGCGGGCAGGCAAGGGGAGGGGCGCGTGAGGCGTCTGAGGGGCGGGGCGACGGTTGCCGTCGTGCTGATGTGTGCCGTTTCGGTGGCCGGATGCAAGGAGCAGGTCACCGGCTCGGACTCCGGTTCCGGTGGTGCGGGAGCGACGGCGGGCGGTGGAGCGGGGAGCGGCGGAGCGGCTCTCGCGGCGGCCGAGTCGCTGGCCGTGAAGGGGCGGGCACCCAAGACCGGCTACGACCGGGAGAAGTTCGGCTCCGCCTGGGCGGACACGGACTCGAACTCCTGCGACACCCGTGACGACATACTCAAGCGCGATCTGGAGGAGGTGAAGTTCACCGGCGGCGTGTGCAAGGTGTCCTACGGCGTGCTGGAGTCGGACCCGTACTCCGGCAAGGACGTGACGTACCGGCGTGGCAGCAGCAAGGTCGACATCGACCATGTCGTCGCCCTGTCCGACGCCTGGCAGAAGGGCGCCAAGTACTGGGACGCCGGCAAGCGGATAGCTCTCGCCAACGATCCGCTCAACCTCCTGGCCGTCGACGCGAGCACCAACCGTTCCAAGGGGGACGGCGACACGGCGACCTGGTTGCCGCCCAACAAGGCCTACCGGTGCACGTACGTCGCGGCGCAGGTCGCCGTGAAGAAGAAGTACGAACTGTGGGTCACCGCGGCGGAGAAGTCCGCGATGGAGAAGGTCCTGGAGACCTGCCCCGCCCAGAAACTCCCCACCGGGGGCAACCCCACGAAGGCACCGGAGCGTTTCCACGCGGGGTGAGCGGACCGGTGGAACGGCGGGCCCGCGGCGGCCTCATGGCGGTCCCACGGCGCTGCCGAAGTCGCCGAGGTCCCCGAAGCGACCGAGGTGACCGAGGCGCACGAGGCGACCGGCGCGACCGGGGCCGCCGAAATCCAGTCCCGCTTGTTCCTCTCCTCGCCTACCGTGACCGTATGGAACTGAAGGTGTCCAGCCTCGCCGACCGGCCCGAGATGCTCGGCCCGGTCCAGGACATGCCCGACACCTGGCCGGGGTTCGCGACACAGGACCCGGTGGGCAACGCGCACTACGGCCGGATCCCCGTCGAGTTCCCGGAGTACGTGCTGTTCGCGCAGGACGAGCGGGGGCAGGTCGTGGCCCACGCCTACAGCGTGCCGTTCGCCCTGCACGCCGACGGCCGTGGCGGGCTGCCCGCCCGGGGCTGGGACCAGGTGCTCGTCTGGGCCTTCGCCGATCAGCGGAGCGGGGCGCGGCCCGACACGGTGAGCGCGATCTCGATCGTCATCGCCCCGCACGCGCAGGGCCTCGGGCTGTCCGGGCGGATGCTCGCGGCGATGCGGGACAGTGCCCGGGCGAAGGGCTTCACCGAGGTCGTGGCCCCGGTCCGGCCGAACGCCAAGCATCTCGAGCCGCACACCCCGATCGAGGAGTACGCGCACCGGGTGCGGGAGGAGGACGGGTTGCCGTACGACCCGTGGCTGCGGGTGCACGCCCGGGCGGGCGCGAGCATCGAGCGGGTCGCGCCGGCCTCGATGACGGTGGCGGGGTCGCTGGCGGAGTGGCGTCGCTGGACCGGGCTGCCCTTCGACACGCAGGGCGACATCGAAGTGCCCGGCGCGCTGGTCCCCGTGCGGTGCGAGCCGGAGCGGGACTACGCGGTGTACGTCGAGCCCAACGTGTGGATGCGGCACCGCCTTTGAGACGGGTGCGCGGTGTCGCTGCCGGCGGTGTCCACAGCGTTCCCCCGCGCCGGGCCCGAAGTGCTTCGCGCGCAGCGGCTACCGACCGTACGGATACCCCTGCTGATACGGCTGGCCCTGAGGGGCCATGACCGCCCCGTACGCCGGCTGGGCGGCCGGGATCTTCTTGTCGAACACCGCGGACAGCAGCAGCACCGTCGCCGTCAGCAGGGTCACCAGTATGGCGACGCCGAAGAAGGCGTCCCCGTCGCCGTCGGGCGTGATCACCGCCCACGGCAGGATCACGCACTCGTACAGCGCGAACGAGCCGAAGGCCACCCAGTCCGAGGAGAGGCCGCGGCGGGTCGCCACGTACAGGAAGGGCACCCAGACCAGGAAGCCCAGCGAGACCCAGACCAGGGCCACCCAGGCGAGCCGCTGGAACCAGCCGGCCGTCAGCCGTCTCTCCGCGCCCGCCCCGGTCGCCGTCGTCGGCATTGTCATGTCGCCCCCCAAGTCACCTGGGGCAAGGGTAGGACACGGACAGGCCGCTTCAGGGCATCGCTTCTTTACTGTGACATGAGTGAATCTTGTGCCTATGGGGGCCCGGTGTTTCCCGATCGGTGAGAGGCCGCGGGTTACCGTGCGTTCCGTTCGGGTGCCGGACGTCGAGCCGAGGCCGTATCGTCGCACCGAATCAGGGGATTTCAGCCAGACACGACCGTACGCAGCGACATCGCCGTACGCGAAAACGAACGATGGGGTGGGGATGGCCGAGCACCGGCAGTCCAGAAAGCGCAGATACATCACGTGGGGCGTGGCCGGCGCGGCCGTCCTCGCGGGGGCCGGGATAGCGGCGCAGACCTCGATGGCGGCCACCACCTGGCCCGCCCAGAAGACGTACACCGGCCGAGCCTTCGACGCCTGCACCGCGCCCTCGCTGGCCGTGATGAAGGCCTGGAAGACCGACGGCTACTACGGGGGCGCCGCCGTCTACGTCGGCGGCAAGAACCGCGGCTGCGCGCAGCCCAACCTGACCGCCTCCTGGGTGAAGTCGGTCAACACGGTCGGCTGGAAGCTGATCCCGATCTACGTGGGCGCCCAGCCGTCCTGCCAGACCGGCTCCAGCCCCGAGAAGCTCACCGCCGCCACGGCCGCCTCCCTCGGCGCGACCGACGGCGCGGACGCGGTCGCCAAGGCCTCGGCGCTCGGCATGAAGGCCGGCAGCCCGATCTACCTCGACATGGAGCCCTACGACATCACCGACAAGGCGTGCAACGACGCCGTGTTGACGTATGTGCGCTCCTTCACCAAGACGCTGCGCGCCAAGACGTACCGGGCCGGCTACTACGGCTTCAGCAGTTCCAGCGCCAAGGCCGTCGCCACCGCGACGAACAAGACGGACCTGCCGGGCAACCTCTGGTACGCCCTGTGGGACAAGAAGGACACCACGACGACCGACTGGCCGTGGGGCGCCACCCAGTACACCAACCACAGCCGCGGCCACCAGTACATGGTCAACAGCAAGGAGACCCGCGGCGGCTACACGATCACCGTGGACCGCGACGCGTGGGACGCCCCGGTCGCCATCGTCGGCTGAACCGGATCGCCCTCGTGAGGGGTGCCCCGCGCGCGCGGGGCTGAGCCCTCGCACCGAAGAGCGGGCGACGAGCGGGCGCGGCGGTGCCCGAAGTCCTGGTGAATCGTTGGTCGAATGGGTTGGCCCCAGCCGCACCACTGCCTACCATCGATCACCGCAAGACTTTGTGCACCGTCGCACAATCTCCTCGGGAGGTTTCCCTTGCACCGCCGTCGTCGCACCGCGCTCCTGCTGTCCGCCGCGATCGTGGCGGCCCCTCTCCTCGCCGCCTGCGGGAACGACGCGCATCCCGGCGCGGCGGCCGTCGTCGGCGGCCAGCGGATCACCGTCGCGCAACTGGAGAGCCGGGTGAACGAGGTGCGCACGGCCCAGCGGGCCGCGGTCACCGACGACGCCCAGTACGCGCAGGCCGTCGCCCAGACCGGCTCCCTCGCCCGCGACACCCTGCACGGCATGGTCCTCGACAAGGTGCTGCACCGCGCCGCCGAGGACGCGGGCATCACCGTCAGCCGCCGGGAGGTCCAGGAGATGCGGGCCGGCCTGGAGCAGCAGGCGGGCGGCGCGCAGGGTCTGGAGACGGCGTGGCTCCAGCAGTACGGCATTCCGCCGCAGCGCCTCGACGAGAACCTCCGCCTCCAGCTGGAGGCCCAGAAGCTCGCCACCGAGCTCGGCACGAACACCAGCCAGCCCGCTTTCTGGAACGCGCTGTCCAAGGCGTCGAAGGCACTCGACGTCGACCTCAACCCGCGCTACGGGAACTGGGACGCGCAGAAGGTCGCCCGCGTCGACGCGAAGACGCCCTGGGTACGGGAGATCTCGGCGGCCGGGACGCAGCAGACGACGTGACCATGTGATCGTACGACCGGTCGATCCGCCCTGTGGATAACTCGCGGGGCCGCTGACGGGCGTGGGTTACGTTCGGGGTGTGAACGCCATCAGCTCCGCCGCTGCCCACACCACGGCCGACGCCCCCGGCCGCGTCGTCCTGCTCACCACCAGCCACCGGGTCGCCCCCGGCCTGCTGTCCTGGCCCGCCTGGCAGGCCCTGCGCACGGCGGACCGGGTGCTGTGCGCGGACGGCGCGCATCCGCAGCTGCCCTATCTGCGGGACGCGGGCATCACCGTCGAGGAGACCTCCCCGACCGCCGAGGAACTGCTCGCCGCGTGTGCCGACGGCCGCACGGTCGTGGTCGTGGCCACCGGCGAGGGCGAACCGGCCCTCACCGACGGCCTGGCCCGCCTGGCCGGCTCCGGCCGCGTGTCCATGCCCGATCTGGAACTGCTCCCCGCCTCCTACGACCTCCCCGGCGCCCGGCTCCTCGATCTCGTCCAGGTCATGGACCGGATCCGCGCCGAATGCCCGTGGTCCTCCCGGCAGACCCACAAGGGCCTGGCGAAGTACGCGGTCGAGGAGTCGTACGAACTGGTCGAGGCGATCGAGGACGGCGACCACGACGAACTCCGCGAGGAGCTGGGCGACGTCCTGCTCCAGGTCGTCTTCCACGCCCGCATCGCCGAGGAGGACGAGGAGTCCCCGTTCTCCGTCGACGACGTCGCGGGCACGATCGTCGCCAAGCTCATCCACCGCCACCCCCACGTCTTCGGCGACGCCACGGCCACCACCCCGGAGGAGGTGAAGGAGCACTGGCTGCGCACGAAGGCGGCGGAGAAGCGGCGGGAGTCGGTGACCGACGGCGTCCCCCTCCACCAGCCCGGCCTGGCCCTCGCGGCGAAGCTGGTGTCCCGGGCCCGCACGGCACGACTGGAGGTACCGCTGCCGGCGGCCGAGGGCATCGGCTACGAACTGCTGGCCCTGGCGGCACGAGCCGAATCGGAGGGCGTCGACCCGGAGGCGGCACTGCGCGCGGCGGCCCGGGCGTACCGGGACGCGATCCGGGGTGTCGAGGGGCTGAGAGCTTAGTACCGTTGTCTCCTGAGCTGATTGCGGGGGCGCGGGGGCTTGTATGAAACGGGAGTTGGACGTGCTGGCGGCCGCGGCGGCCGAAGCTCTGGTGGCCGTGATGGGCTCGGACGGCTGGGGTGAACATGCCGTGTGGTCCTTCGGGAGGTACTTTCGCCACAACCCGGCGTTGGACATGGGTCGTGTCCTGGGTGGCAGCCGCCAAAGACTTCGTAGCGGGAAGACGTCCCGGGTGGCTGCTCAAAGCGTATGGCGGAAGCGGTTTCTCGACGTTGCGCGGTCCCATCCGGGGAGTGGTGACGAACTCCTGGGGCTCATCCGGACGTTCGCGCCCAGAGTCGTCACCTGTCCGGCTTGCGACGAGCCCATGGACCACCTCGACATCTACTGCGGCGCCTGTGGCTACGACCTGTACCTTCCGGTCATGAAGCCGGCGGATGCCGAGAACGCGGCTTCCCGCGGCTGGGCCGCTGACGTGCTCGCTCCCGACGTGAAGGGCGGCTCCGATACGGTCCGCGCCGGCCACACCACCCAGGACCACATCGACTTCAGACAGAACAGCTTCCACGGCCCGGTGATCGGGGTGCAGAACAACTACGGATCCGGACCCGGTGGGCCCCCCGCCGACAGCTGGCCCCGGCTGGCCGAGCTGCGGGGGCTCGCCCATGGCGTGCGTTCCTCGCGCCGCTTCGGCGACGGGCCCGTTCTCCCGCCGTATGTGCCACGCGACTGTGACGGCGAACTCGACGAGCTGCTGGCGGACGCTCTGATCTCGGGCGGGCTGGTCGTGGTCACGGGTGAGCCGCTGTCCGGCAAGACCATGACCGCCTGGGTCGCCTTGAACCGCGGCACCGGCGACGACACCCGCGTCTACACCGCCCCTCCCGGAACAGATCTGCGCGAGCTCCCCTCCGCTCTCCGAGACCGCGATCCAACCGGTACCCATGTGGTGTGGCTCGACGACCTGGAGAGCCACGTCGGCGAACAGGGTCTGACGGCAGGCATCCTGGCCCGGCTCACCCATGAGGGAGTGCTCGTTCTCGCCACGATGAGAGACGAGGCGTACGACACTCACCGTTTCCGGGACCACCCGACCGCCCGTGTTCTGAGCGGGGCGCGCACCGTCGAGTTGACCTGCCGCTGGAGCGAGACGGAACTCGGGACTCTTGCGTGGGCGGAAGATCCACGGCTCGTGGACGCCATGAGCCTGCGGGACACCCTGGGAGTCACTCAGTACCTCGCCCTCGGCCCGGAGCTGTGGGAGGAATGGCGTCGGGCGGGTCGTCCGTCCGGTCGGCCGAGCGGACACCTGTTGGTGCGCGTTGCCGTCGATGCGGCCCGATGCGGGATCACGCGGGCGTTGCCCCTGGAGGTGTGGGAGAGCGTGATCACCGACTTCGCCCCCTATGCGGACCTGCCGACGACGAGTGGGACCTTCTCGGCGGATGACCTGGAGTGGGCGGCCAGGCCCCGGCTCGGCGTCAGCGGCCTCCTGGTCTCCGGTGAGGAGGGAACCTGGCGGGCGAGCGGGACGCTGGTCGTGGACGCGCTGCGCTCGCCGGATCTGCCGCCACCGGATCCTCACCTGTGGTGGGTCATGGCCCAGGTGGCGAGGGCACACAGCCCGGACGAGTCCATGGGGGTGGTGGCGGTCGGCAGCATGGCCGTGCGCGCGGTGGGTGATGCGGATGACGAGCAGACTCTGCGGATTCTCGGCGAGTTCGCGGTCTGGGCCGGGCACGACGCCGAGGTGCGACACTGGTACGGAAAGCTCGCGAACCGGAACAGGCGTTCGGCTCACTTCCTGGCGAACTACCTCGCAGAGCAAGGTGAGTACGCCGAAGCGATCCGCTATCTGGAGATGGCGGCGGAGGCCGGCCATGTCGGCGCCCAGCTGGATCTCGGACTCCTCCTCGTCGGCCGTGCCGAGCACTGGCTGACGGTGGCTGTCCAGGGAGGCGACAGCGAGGCTGTGGCCGCCCGTGTCCTCGCCGCCCTCCGCCAGGCACGCGCAGCCCGCCCGGATACGGTCAGGGAGTGACCGAGCAGCCCGACACAGACAACCCGGACCGCACCGCTCCCGAACTCTTCACCTGGGAGTTCGCGACCGACCCCTACCCCGCCTACGCCTGGCTGCGCGAGCACGCGCCCGTGCACCGCACCGTCCTGCCCAGTGGTGTCGAGGCCTGGCTGGTCACCCGGTACGCCGACGCCAAACAGGCCCTCGCCGACCAGCGGCTCTCCAAGAACCCGGCGCACCACGACGAACCGGCGCACGCCAAGGGCAAGACCGGCATCCCCGGTGAGCGCAAGGCCGAGCTGATGACGCATCTGCTCAACATCGACCCGCCGGACCACACCCGGCTGCGACGGCTCGTCAGCAAGGCCTTCACGCCCCGCCGGGTCGCCGAGTTCGCGCCCCGCGTCCAGGAGCTGACGGATCAGCTCATCGACCGGTTCGCCGCCGAGGGCCGGGCCGACCTCATCCACGACTTCGCCTTCCCTCTCCCCATCTACGCGATCTGCGACCTCCTGGGCGTCCCCCGTGAGGACCAGGACGACTTCCGCGACTGGGCGGGGATGATGATCCGGCACGGCGGGGGCCCGCGGGGCGGTGTCGCGCGGTCGGTGAAGAAGATGCGCGGTTATCTGCTGGAGCTCATCCACCGCAAGCGCGCGGAGCTCCCCGCCGACCCGGCTCCCGGTGAGGACCTCATCTCCGGTCTGATCCGTGCCTCGGACCACGGCGAGCACCTCACCGAGAACGAGGCCGCCGCCATGGCCTTCATCCTGCTGTTCGCCGGCTTCGAGACGACCGTCAATCTCATCGGCAACGGCACATACGCCCTCCTCACCCATCCCGAGCAGCGCGAACGCCTCCAGCGGTCGCTCACCGAGGACGACGGCGACCGCGGCCTCCTCGAGACGGGCGTCGAGGAACTCCTGCGCTACGACGGCCCCGTGGAACTCGCCACCTGGCGGTTCGCGACCGAGCCGCTGAGCATCGGAGGGCAGGGCATCGCGCCCGGCGACCCCGTGCTCGTGGTGCTGGCGGCCGCCGACCGTGACCCGGCGCGTTTCTCGGACCCCGACACCCTCGACCTGTCCCGCCGCGACAACCAGCACCTCGGCTACGGCCACGGCATCCACTACTGCCTGGGCGCCCCGCTGGCCCGGCTGGAGGGCCAGACCGCGCTGGCCACGCTGCTCACCCGCCTGCCCGACCTCCGACTGGCCGCGGATCCGGCCGAGTTGAGGTGGCGGGGTGGGCTCATCATGCGCGGACTGCGGACTCTGCCGGTCGAGTTCACCCCGGTGCATTCCGGCTCATAACCGGTCCGTGTCTGACCGAATGTCAGCCGGAGTGTGACCGTTCGGCGGAGCAAAGGTGACCAACACTCAAGTCTGTGATCTTCACGTGATCTGCGCGGCATTAACTTGTGACAAGTGATCGTCTGCCGATACGTTCACTCGTCAGCGCGACGCTTCGGTTTCACCCGCCGCGCCGGTCAGTGCTGTCCAGAGAAAGGCCCCTCGCATGCTCTCCGGGAACGGTCGTCACCGTCGCCCCCGCCAGGCCCCGGCCCTCCTTGTCGCGGCCGGAGTGACGGGCTCCGCCATCGCCATCCCGCTGCTCGCCGCCTCCGGCGCGAGCGCGGCCGACGGCACGGTGTGGGACAAGGTGGCGCAGTGCGAGACCGGCGGCTCGTGGAGCGCCGACGAGGGTGGTGGCGAGTACGGCGGTCTGAGCCTCACCCAGAAGGACTGGGTGGCGCACGGCGGCCTCGACTACGCGACCAGTCCCGACCTGGCCAGCCGCAGCCAGCAGATCGCCGTGGCGCAGAAGGTGCTCGCGGCCGAGGGGATCGGCGCGTGGGGCACCTGCGGGCTGACCTCCGGGCTCACCCAGGAGAACGGCGCGCTGAGCGTGGACACCGGCGTGGCGGACGACTCGTCCGACTCGTCCGACTCATCTGGGTCTTCCGGATTGTCCGACCTGTCCCGGGGGTTGTCCGGATCCTCGGGCTCCTCGACCGGCGACGACTCCTCGACCGACTCGTCCGACTCGTCCGCTGATTCCTCCAGTTCTCCCTCGGCGTCCGCTTCCTCCCCTTCGTCCTCTTCCTCCGCCACGGATGACTCCGGAACGTCCGGCGGTTCCGGCGGCCAGGGTGACGGCTCGACGGGCGACGGCTCGCCCACGGCGACCCCGGGGACGGACGACTCGGACAAATACGTCCAGGATGAAGGTTCTTGGAGCCTTGTCGACACCGGCTCCCTCGGCTCGGGCAAGCACCGCGGTGCCACCGCCGACGAGGCCGCGACCAAGAGCGCGACCGACGCCGGCGTGGACGGCACCACCGCCGCCTCCGCCGGTCGGCATGCCGCGGCCACCTATGTCGTCCAGGAGGGCGACTCTCTCGCGTCCATCGCCGACTCCCTTGGTCTCGACGGTGGATGGCGTGCCCTCTACGACGAGAACAGGGACCTCATCGGCGTCGACCCGAGCAACATCGCCGCCGGTCAGACCCTCGACACAGGGGTGGAATAGGGCGCAAAGCCCAAGAAAAACAGCGGGAGTTCACGTCACGCTTCGCGCCGAATGTCCGGTTTGGTGAAAGTGTGGGATGAGTCTCAGAAGCCCTGATCGTCTTTGAAATTCCCCCGATCGCGTGTCTACGGTCGAGGCCGCTCGGCAACCCGAGCCCCGGCCGTCGCAACGCCGAATCCTGCCAGCGACGAACCGGGAACAGTCGTCGCGTCAAGCGCCGTAGGCAGGAGCGGGGGACCCAAGGTAAGTGCCGCGCCGGTCGGTTGACCGGAACGGCTAGGGGTGAAGCCACACCTCCCACGGAGCAGCGCTCCGGCGGACGAGGAGTGGCCGGGCAACTCACACGGCCCGAACCCGACAGCTCACCTCGCAGGCGTCGGTGAGGGGATCCACCATGCTGTTTTCCGGTAAGGGCAAGCACCGCCGTCCCTCCAAGGCGACCCGGGTCGCCACGCTCGCCGGCGTCACCGGCGTCGCCATCGCCGCCCCGCTGATGGCGGCCGGCAACGCCTCCGCCGCCACCGCCTCCGAGTGGGACGCGGTCGCCCAGTGCGAGTCCGGCGGCAACTGGTCCATCAACACCGGCAACGGCTACTACGGCGGCCTCCAGTTCTCCGCGTCCACCTGGGCCGCGTACGGCGGCACGGCCTACGCCTCGCAGGCCAACCAGGCCTCCAAGTCCCAGCAGATAGCCATCGGCGAGAAGGTCCTCGCAGGTCAGGGCAAGGGTGCCTGGCCGGTCTGTGGTACCGGCCTGTCGGGCGCCGCCTACAACGGCTCGAGCGCCGACTCCTCGAGCTCCGGCTCGTCCAGCTCCTCCGGTTCCGCCGGCTCGTCGAACAGCGGCAGCACCAGCAGCCGCTCGACCGAGGAGCAGAGCGCCTCCCGCTCGACCGACCGCCCGGCCGCCTCCAAGACGGTCACCACCCCGACCGGCAAGAAGGTCAAGAAGGGCGACGGCGAGTACAAGGTCGTCAAGGGCGACACCCTCAGCTCCATCGCCGAGAAGCACAAGGTCAAGGGTGGCTGGGCGAAGCTGTTCGAGCTGAACAAGGACATCGTCGACGACGCCGACCTCATCTACCCGGGCCAGCAGCTGCACCTGAAGTGACACCGTGCCTGAAGTGACACCCCACGTGAAGTGACACCTGGCCCCCAGAGAAGCCACAGCGCCCTCACATCCGAGGTCGGCACACTGAAGACCTCGTGAGGGTCCCCCCGTCCCCACGGGCTCCCCGCTCCGGTGCGTGTTCCCCCGTACGCACCGGAGCGGGGTTTCTCTTTGCCCGTTCGTCACTTCCTGTCGGCTTTTCTCGGCCACCCCCTTTGTTCCGGGCGGAAACAATAGGTACCGTCTGTCTGTCCACGGGACGGTCGGTCGGCTGCCGACGGCCCCGGGGCGGTTAGGCTCTAGTCGCAAGGCTCAGCAAGGGCTCATCAAGGCCCCTGGGCCCCGCACAACCAGCGTCACATCCCAAGAAGGAGATGCTCGTGCCGTCCATCGACGTCGTCGTAGCCCGGGAAATCCTGGACTCCCGAGGCAACCCCACGGTCGAGGTCGAGGTCGGCCTCGACGACGGCAGCACGGGTCGTGCCGCCGTTCCGTCCGGCGCCTCCACCGGTGCCTTCGAGGCCATCGAGCTCCGCGACGGTGACCCCAACCGCTACCTCGGCAAGGGTGTCGAGAAGGCCGTCCTCGCCGTCATCGAGCAGATCGGCCCGGAGCTCGTCGGCTACGACGCCACCGAGCAGCGCCTGATCGACCAGGCCATGTTCGACCTGGACGCCACCGACAACAAGGGCTCGCTCGGCGCCAACGCCATCCTCGGCGTCTCGCTCGCCGTCGCCCACGCCGCCTCCGAGGCCAGCGACCTGCCGCTGTTCCGCTACCTGGGCGGCCCCAACGCGCACCTGCTGCCGGTGCCGATGATGAACATCCTGAACGGCGGCTCGCACGCCGACTCCAACGTGGACATCCAGGAGTTCATGATCGCCCCGATCGGCGCGGAGTCCTTCTCCGAGGCCCTGCGCTGGGGTGCTGAGGTCTACCACACCCTCAAGAAGGTGCTGAAGACCAAGGGCCTGTCCACCGGCCTCGGCGACGAGGGCGGCTTCGCCCCGAACCTGGAGTCCAACCGCGCCGCGCTCGACCTCATCATCGAGGCCATCCAGCAGGCCGGTTACGTCCCCGGTGAGCAGATCGCGCTCGCGCTCGACGTCGCCGCGTCCGAGTTCTACAAGGACGGCAAGTACGAGTTCGAGGGCAAGTCCCGCTCGGCCGCCGAGATGACCGAGTACTACGAGGAGCTCGTCTCCGCGTACCCGCTCGTCTCCATCGAGGACCCGCTGTACGAGGACGACTGGGCCGGCTGGAAGGTCATCACCGACAAGCTGGGCGACAAGGTCCAGATCGTCGGCGACGACCTCTTCGTCACCAACCCCGAGCGTCTGGCCCGCGGCATCGAGGAGGGCTCCGCCAACGCCCTGCTCGTCAAGGTCAACCAGATCGGTTCGCTGACCGAGACCCTGGACGCCGTCGAGATGGCCCAGCGCAACGGCTTCAAGTGCATGATGTCCCACCGCTCCGGCGAGACCGAGGACGTCACCATCGCCGACCTCGCCGTCGCGGTGAACTGCGGTCAGATCAAGACCGGTGCCCCGGCCCGCTCGGACCGCGTCGCCAAGTACAACCAGCTGCTGCGCATCGAGGAGATCCTCGACGACGCCGCGGTGTACGCCGGCCGCAGCGCCTTCCCGCGCTTCAAGGGCTGAACCTTCCCGCACGTCCGCTCTGCGGACCTCGGGCACAGCAAGGGCTGACGCCGCCGACCCGAACCGGGTCAAGGCTCCGCCAGTCGTACGTACGTCCCCGTACCCGGTCCCGTACCGTGTGCGGGGACGTACGCACGTGTGAGACGGGAGGCGGGAAGCAGTGGCCGTGAAGGACCGGGACCGTTTCTCCACCGCGACCAGGATCAAGCTGCTCGGCGAGCAGACCGCGGCCCGGGTCTACCGCTCCCAGACCAAGCGCCAGGCCCGCCGCTCCCGGCTCACCGGCCGCGCCGCGCTCCTCGCGCTCGTCCTGTGCACGCTGATCGTGGCCCTGGCCTACCCGATGCGCCAGTACGTCTCCCAGCGCGCCGAGATCGCCGATCTGGAGCGCGAGAAGCAGCAGGCCAGCGAACGTGTCGAGCAGCTGCGCGACCTCAAGGCGCGCTGGCAGGACGACGCCTACGCCGAGCAGCAGATCCGGCAGCGGCTGCACTACGTGCTGCCGGGGGAGACCGGGTTCGTGGTGATCGACCCGGACGCGGCCAAGCAGTCCCGCGCCGACCTCGGCGCGACCGACCGCCCCTGGTACTCGAACGTCTGGGACGGCGTCGACAAGTCCGACGCCTCCGACCAGTGAACTGACCGATAGAAAGACAGGCATGCAAACGCCCCCGCCGACCACCCCGCGCACCGAGCCCACCGACGCGGACGTCGAGGCCTTCAAGCAGCAGCTCGGACGGCCGCCGCGCGGTCTGCGCGCGATCGCGCACCGCTGCCCGTGCGGCGAGCCGGACGTCGTGGAGACGGCCCCCCGCCTGCCCGACGGCACGCCCTTCCCGACGCTGTACTACCTGACGTGCCCGAAGGCCAACTCGGCCATCGGCACGCTCGAGGCGAACGGCGTGATGAAGGAGATGACGGAGCGGCTCCAGAGCGACCCGGAGCTGGCCGCCTCCTACCGCGCCGCGCACGAGGACTACATCCGGCGCCGGGACGAGATCGAGGAGCTGAAGAACTTCCCCAGCGCGGGCGGCATGCCGGACCGTGTGAAGTGCCTGCACGTGCTCGTCGCGCACTCCCTGGCCGCAGGCCCGGGCGTGAACCCCCTCGGCGACGAGGCCCTGGAGATGCTCCCGGAGTGGTGGCGCAAGGGCACGTGCGTGGCGCCGGGCCGGCAGGACGACGCGAAGGAGGCCGCCCGGTGACCCGGGTCGCCGCCGTCGACTGCGGTACGAACTCGATCCGCCTCCTCGTCGCCGACGCCGACCCGGAGACCGGCGAGCTGGTCGACCTGGACCGCCGGATGACGATCGTCCGCCTCGGCCAGGGCGTCGACCGCACCGGCCGGCTCGCCCCCGAGGCGCTGGAGCGGACCTTCGCGGCCTGTCGGGAGTACGCGGCCGCCATCAAGGAGTACGGCGCGCAGCGGCTGCGCTTCGTCGCCACCTCCGCCTCCCGGGACGCGGAGAACCGGGACGAGTTCGTGCGCGGGGTGCTGGACATCCTCGGCGTCGAGCCCGAGGTCATCACCGGCGACCAGGAGGCCGAGTTCTCCTTCACCGGCGCCACGAAGGAACTGAAGGGGCGCGCCGATCTGGCCAAGCCCTTCCTGGTGGTGGACATCGGCGGCGGCTCGACCGAGTTCGTGGTCGGCGACGACCGGGTGCGCGCCGCGCGCTCCGTCGACGTGGGCTGCGTACGGATGACGGAGCGGCACCTGGTCGTGGACGGGAAGGTCATCGACCCGCCCACCGCCGGGCAGATCGCGGCGATGCGCGCCGACATCGAGGCCGCCCTCGACCTCGCCGAGCGGACGGTCCCGCTGCGCGAGGCGCGCACCCTGGTCGGCCTGGCCGGCTCGGTGACGACGGTCGCGGCGATCGCCCTGGGACTGGAGGCGTACGACTCCACGAAGATCCACCACGCGCGGATCGGTCTCGACCGGGTCAGGAGCATCAGCGACGACCTTCTCCAGGCCACTCACGAACAGCGCGCGGCGCATCCGGCGATGCACCCGGGCCGGGTGGACGTGATCGCGGCGGGCGCGCTCGTCCTGGTGGCGATCATGGAGCGGATCGGCGCGGAGGAGGTCGTCGTGAGCGAGCACGACATCCTCGACGGCATCGCCTGGTCGATCGCGTGACCCCGGCCGACCCGCTACTTGCACTCTGCTGAGCAGGCAGGATGCCCGTATGAGCAGACCCGAGGGGCCCTTCGTGGCCCCTCGGACGCGTTCCGGAGGCACCCCCTCGGGAAAGTTCGTGAAGTTCTTCACAAGGAATTCGGCCCTGTCGGAGGACGGAGGCGTCTCCGTTGACCCTTCCGGGGGCCCAACACCCCTGTGAACGTGTTCAAAAGAGGCGCGCACGGACGTATCGCGGAGCTCCGGGGACGGTGCCTCAGGTGGTCCTCACGGAGCCCTTCCGGGCCCGGAGAGGCAGCTCACGCGGCATTGACAACGCCATGCCCTACACGCTGGTTCCCGCTCCGCGCCATGACCTGGATCACGCGGGCCGCGGAGGATAGCACACACCCCCGGGAAGCTTGTGAAGGGGCGCACGAGCGACCCCCCTCGAGCGGGTGGATACTCGATGGCATGAGCACCACGGAGCGTCCCAGGATCCTCGTAGTAGGCGGTGGGTACGTAGGCCTGTACGCAGCTCGGCGCATCATGAAGAAGATGCGCTACGGCGAGGCGACCGTCACGGTCGTCGACCCCCGGTCGTACATGACCTACCAGCCCTTCCTCCCCGAAACCGCCGCCGGCAACATCTCCCCGCGCCACGTCGTCGTCCCGCTGCGACGCGTGCTGCCCAAGGCGGAGGTCCTCACCGGCCGGGTCACCACCATCGACCAGGACCGCAAGGTCGCCACGATCGCCCCGCTGGTCGGCGAGGCGTACGAGCTGCCCTTCGACTACCTGGTGATCGCGCTCGGCGCGGTCTCCCGCACCTTCCCGATCCCCGGCCTCGCCGAACAGGGCATCGGTATGAAGGGTGTCGAGGAGGCCATCGGCCTGCGCAACCACGTCCTCGAGCAGCTCGACAAGGCCGACTCCACGACCGACGAGGAGATCCGCCGCAAGGCGCTCACCTTCGTCTTCATCGGCGGCGGTTTCGCCGGTGCGGAGACCATCGGTGAGGTCGAGGATCTGGCCCGGGACGCGGCCAAGTACTACAAGACGGTGTCCCGCGAGGACATGCGCTTCATCCTCGTCGACGCCGCCGACAAGATCCTTCCCGAGGTCGGCCCCAAGCTGGGCCAGTACGGCAAGGAGCACCTCGAGGGCCGCGGTGTGGAGATCTACCTCTCCACCTCCATGGACTCCTGCGTCGACGGCCACGTGGTGCTGAAGAACGGCCTCGAGGTCGACTCCAACACCATCGTGTGGACGGCGGGCGTCAAGCCCAACCCGGTGCTGGCCCGCTACGGCCTGCCGCTGGGCCCCCGCGGTCACGTCGACACGGCCCCGACCCTCCAGGTCCAGGGCACCGACTACATCTGGGCCGCCGGCGACAACGCCCAGGTCCCGGACGTCGCCGCCCGCAAGGCCGGCGTCGAGAACGCCTGGTGCCCGCCGAACGCGCAGCACGCGCTGCGGCAGGCCAAGGTCCTCGGCGACAACGTGATCTCCGGTATGCGGGGCTTCCCGCAGAAGGAGTACTCGCACTCCAACAAGGGTGCGGTGGCGGGCCTCGGCCTCCACAAGGGCGTCGCGATGATCGTCATGGGCAAGGTGAAGATCAAGCTCAAGGGCCGTCTCGCCTGGTACATGCACCGCGGCTACCACGGCATGGCGATGCCGACGTGGAACCGTAAGATCCGCGTCTTCGCCGACTGGACGCTCGGCATGTTCCTCAAGCGTGAGGTCGTGGCGCTGGGTGCGCTGGAGTCCCCGCGCGAGGAGTTCTACGAGGCCGCGAAGCCGGCGCCGGTCGCCGCGAAGCCGGCCGCCGAGAAGACCGAGAACGAGAAGGCCAAGGCCTCCTGACCTCCGGTCACCCGACCTCTGGTCACCTGACTTCCGGTCATCTGACCTTCGGTCACCCGACCTCCGGCCCCCGGGCCGCCGGTCACTGAAACACCCCCGAAGGGGCCGTCCGCCATCCGTGGTGCGGGCGGCCCCTTCGGCGTTCGCCGAGCCTGAGCAGGAGCCCGCGCCGGCGCCCCCGAACCGAGCGCCGCCGGCGACACGTGCCCTGTGCATGTATTTTGCCGAGCCGTGACGGCCGCGCGGGACTGGACTGAGCGCTCTTCCGTGTTTACGTGGTGTCAGGACATTGCGGGATCACCCGTCACGGAGGTGTGCATCATGGCTGACGCCGCGCCGCGGCTCCATGCCCTCGTCGAGCAGTTGCTGGGAGCCCCTTTCCCGGTCCGCGTGCGTGCCTGGGACGGTTCGCAGGCGGGTCCGCCCGCCGCGCCGATCCTGGTCGTACGCAATCGCCGGGCCCTGCGGCGGCTCCTCTTCAAGCCCGGCGAGCTCGGCCTCGCCCGCGCCTGGGTGGCCGGTGACCTGGGGATCGAGGGGGACCTGTACACCGCTCTCGATCTGCTCTCCGGCCTGATCTGGCAGCGCGGCGAGGACGCCCGTACGCTCGGGCAGGCGCTGCGCGACCCGGACTTCCGTTCGGCGGTGCGCGGCCTGCTGAAACTCGCCGGACCGCCGCTGCCGCCCGCCCCGCCGGGTGAAGAGATCCGCCGGACCGGCCACCTCCACACCCGCCGCACCGACCGACGCGCCATCAGCCACCACTACGACGTCGGCAACGACTTCTACGCGCTGGTCCTCGGCCCGTCCATGGTCTACTCGTGCGCCTACTGGGAGTCCGGGGACAGCACCCTCGAACTCGCCCAGCACGACAAGCTCGAACTCGTCTGCCGCAAACTGGACCTGAGACCCGGATCGCGGCTGCTGGACGTCGGCTGCGGCTGGGGCTCCCTCGCCATCCACGCGGCCCGCGAGCACGGTGCGACCGTCGTCGGGATCACCCTCTCCCAGGAGCAGGCGGCGTTCGCCCGTAAGCGCGTCGCCGACGCCGGGCTCACCGACAAGGTCGAGATCCGCGTCCAGGACTACCGGGACGTCGCCGACGGGCCGTTCGACGCGGTCTCCTCCATCGGCATGGCGGAACACGTCGGCTCCGAGAAGTACCTGGAGTACGCGCAGGTCCTGTTCGCGCTGCTCCGGTCCGGCGGCCGACTGCTCAACCACCAGATCGCCCGCCGTCCGCAGCGCGACGAGTCGGCGTACGGCGTGGACTCGTTCATCGACGCCTACGTCTTCCCGGACGGCGAACTCGCCCCCGTCGGCACCACGGTGGGCCAGCTCGAACGCGCGGGCTTCGAGGTCCGTGACGTCGAGTCGATCCGCGAGCACTACGCCCTCACCCTGCGCCGCTGGGTGGCCCGTCTGGAGGCCGACTGGGACCGGGCCGTCCACCTCACCAGCCCCGGTCGCGCCCGGGTCTGGCGGCTCTACATGGCCGCCTCCGCCGTCGCCTTCGAACGCAACCAGATCGGCGTCAACCAGGTCCTGGCCGTCCGGACCCCCGGATCGGGCGACTCCGGGATGCCGCTGCGCGCCCGCACCTGGAACTGACTGACGGCCGTCCGACGCACGAGGGGCCCCGCCGCATCGCGCGACGGGGCCCCGACCGGGTTTGCCCTACTCGGACTTGATCGCGGCCAGCATGTTCAGGCGCGACGCCCGCCGGGCCGGCCACAGCGCGGCCAGGATGCCCACCCCGGCGGCCAGCGACAGGAAGACGGCCATCCGGGCCCACGGCACGACCAGTTCGTACGTCGGCATGCTGGTGCCGAGCAGCTCACCGGCGGCCCAGCCGAAGAACACGCCCAGGCCGATGCCGAGCACCCCGCCGAAGAGCGAGATCACCAGGGACTCCAGCCGGACCATCCGCTTGACCGAGCGCCGGTCCAGGCCGATGGCCCGCAGCATGCCGATCTCCTGGGACCGCTCGAAGACCGACATCGCGAGGGTGTTGATGACGCCGAGGACCGCGACGATCACGGCCATCGCGAGCAGCCCGTAGAGCATGTTCAGCATCAGCGTGAACATCTTCGCGACCTCGTCGGAGAGGTCCTTCTTGCTCTGGACCTTGATGGCCGGGTTGGAGCCGAGGGCCTTCTCCAGCCGGTCCTTCGTGCCGTCCGAGGTGCCGCCGGACGTCTTGACCATGACCCGCATGTCGGTCGGGTCCGCCAGATGCGGGGTGAGGGCGGCGTTGTCGAGCAGGATGCCCTCGATCAGCTCGTTGCCCTTGTAGACCCCGGAGACCGTCAGCTGCTGCTTCTTGCCGTCCTCGTAGTTCACCGTGAAGGACGAACCGGCCTTCCAGCCGTGGGACTCGGCGGTGGCGTCGTCGACGACGACCTGTCCGCCGCCCACCTTGAAGGAGCCGTCGTCGACCTTGAGGTCGGTCAGAGCGCCGATGGTGGAGCCGGTGACGCCGGTGAGGTACTCGGTCGTGCCGTCGATCCGGCCGGGGGCGTTGCGCATCGGGCTGGTGGCGGTGACCCCGTCGGTGGCCTTCAGCTTCTCGTCGATGTCGGCGGAGAGCTCGTTGCCGTTCGCCATCGACACGACGTAGTCGGCCCTGATCGCGGAGGACGCCATCTTGTCGATGGACTTCTGGAGGCTGCCCGCCATCACCGTCATACCGGTGATCAGGGTCAGACCGATCATCAGCGCGGAGGCCGTGGCCGCCGTACGGCGGGGGTTGCGCACCGAGTTCTGCCGGGCCAGCTTGCCGGACACCCCGAAGATCCGCAGGACGGGCGCGGCGGCCGCGATCAGCGGGCGGGACAGCAGCGGGGTCAGGATGAAGACGCCGATGATGAGCAGGACCGCGCCGAGACCCATGGGGGCCTGGCCGTCGGAGCCGCTCATCGTCGTCGCGGCCAGGACCACGGCGACGCCCGCCGCCGAGAACAGCGCGCCCAGCGTGTTGCGCAGCACCAGGGACTTGGTGCTCGCGGTGGCGTGCACGCTGCTCATCGCGGCGACCGGCGGGATCTTCGCGGCCCGGCGGCCGGGCAGCCAGGCCGCCAGCATGGTGATGACGACGCCGACGACGAGGGCGGCGGCGATCGTGCCGGGCGAGACGACGAGCGGCCCGTCGGGGACGGTCGCCCCCAGCGTCCCGAGCAGCGAGCGCAGCCCGGCCCCGATGCCGATGCCGGCGACCAGACCGGTCACCCCGGCGATCGTGCCGACGACGAACGCCTCGATCAGCACCGACCGCGTGACCTGCCGGCGGGAGGCGCCGACGGCCCGCATCAGCGCGAGTTCCTTGGTGCGCTGGGCGACCAGCATGGTGAAGGTGTTGGCGATGATGAAGGTGCCGACGAACAGCGCGATCCCGGCGAAGACCAGCAGCCCCTGCTTCATCCCGCTCATCGAGGCGGAGATCATCTCGGCCTGGTCGGCGGCGAGTTGCCTGCCGGTGACGGTCTCGACCTTGTCCTTCGGCAGGGCGGTGTCCAGGGCGGACTTCAGCGCGCTCTGCGAGGTCCCGGCGGCGGCCTGCACGTCGATCTCGTCGTAGGTGCCGGTCTTGCCGAAGAGCGTCTGCGCGGTCGCCGTGTCGAACAGGGCGAGGCTGCCGCCGGCCGCGACATTGCCGTCGTCGGTGGTGAAGATGCCGGTGATCTTCGGGGTGAGGACGGGGCCGTCGACGGAGATCCGTACGGTGTCGCCGACCTTGTACCCGGCCCGCTCGGCCGTCCTGGAGTCGATGACGACCTCGTCGGCGCCGCTCGGCGCGTGTCCGGTGGCGAGCGGGTACCGGGCGTCCTTGTCGCCCCAGTAGTTGCCGCCCTGCGACTGGAAGCCACCGCCGATGAGCTTGCCGCCCTTGTCGGCGATGGCGGTGAAGCCGTTGACGACGCCGATGGCGGACGCGGCGCCCGGCACCTTCGCGCTCTGCTCCAGCAGCGCCTGGGTCAGCTCGGGCGTCTTGACGATACGGTCGCCGACGTCGTCCTGGGCCTCGGCGGTGACGGCGACGTCGACCTGGTCGAAGCCCTTGGCGGAGCTCTTCTGGAGGGCGTCGGAGAGGGTGTTGGTGAAGACCAGGGTCCCCGACACGAAGGCCACGCCGAGCATCACGGCGAGCACGGTCATCAGGAGCCGGGCCTTGTGCGCGAGTACGTTGCGCAAGGCGGTACGGAACATGGGGTTCTTCTCAGTCCTGCTCGTCGGCGAGCGGTCGGTCCCGGTGGGGGATCAGCTGGTGCGGCCCTTGGCGTCGAACTGCTTCATCCGGTCGAGCACCGAGTCGGCCGTCGGGCCGTACACCTCGTCGACGATCCGCCCGTCCGCCAGGAAGATCACCCGGTCCGCGTAGGCCGCCGCCACCGGGTCGTGGGTCACCATCACCACCGTCTGCCCCAGCTCCCGCACCGAGTTGCGCAGGAAGCCCAGCACCTCGGCGCCCGAACGCGAGTCGAGGTTTCCGGTCGGCTCGTCACCGAAGATGATGTCGGGCCGGGAGGCGAGGGCGCGGGCGACGGCGACGCGCTGCTGCTGACCGCCGGAGAGCTGCGAGGGCCGGTGGCCCAGCCGGTCGGCGAGCCCCACCATCCGGATGACCTTTTCCAGCCACTCCTTGTCCGGCTTACGGCCCGCGATGTCCATCGGGAGCGTGATGTTCTCGATCGCCGTCAGCGTCGGCAGCAGGTTGAACGCCTGGAAGATGAACCCGATCTTGTCCCGGCGCAGCTTGGTGAGCTGCTTGTCCTTCAGCGCGCCGAGCTCGGTGTCGCCGATGCGCACGGAGCCGGAGGAGAAGCTGTCGAGGCCCGCCACGCAGTGCATCAGCGTGGACTTGCCGGAGCCGGACGGCCCCATGATCGCGGTGAACTCGGCCTGCCGGAAGTCGACCGAGACCCGGTCCAGAGCGACCACCTGGGTCTCGCCCTGTCCGTAGATCTTCGACAGGTCCGTGGCGCGTGCGGCCACGGCGGTGGTCCGGTCGGCGAGGGGGCTGGTGGTCACGGGCGTGGCTCCTGACGGGACGACGGCAAGTCTTGGGGACGTGAACCATCGTCCTGGCCGCCGACGGCCGTGTAGTCACCCGCTGTTCCGGTTCCGAAGGCAGCCTCGGGTCGGACGGTGGACCGCCGTGTCATACCTGGGGATGACCCACGTCCCTGAGAGCCGGGTCGTCAAGAACCGGTGGAGCAACCTCATTCGGACGGTGAAATTCCGTCATTCCGCATACGCAAGCGGTTGCCGCGCGCGAGGCTACTGGCAAGTGCAGATGGCCAGTTCCAGGTGCTGATGCACCCTCAGACGTCAATAAAATAAGACAACATCGGTCCGCTGTTCCGCTGTTCGAGGGACGGATCCCGATAGGGTCGGAAGCTCAAACGGAGCCCTCAGGCCTGCCCAGATGGTGGAATGCAGACACGGCGAGCTTAAACCTCGCTGCCCCTTCGCGGGCGTGCCGGTTCAAGTCCGGCTCTGGGCACTTCCGACGTCTCGGCGTTCGCTGCATCCTCCATCGAGGCATTGACCGCCGTGGCGGCCGGCTCCCTCTGCGTATCGACCGTTGACACCCGGTGGACAGGGGCGCAGACTCACGTCCCGAGACAGTGAAGAAAACTTCACTGTGCGAACAGTGAAGGGAAACGCCCGATGCGCACCACCGTCGGCATCGTCGGCGCCGGCCCCGCCGGCCTCCTCCTCGCCCGTCTGCTGCACAACGCCGGTATCGACTCCGTCGTGCTGGAGAGCCGCGACCGGGCCTATGTCGAGCAGCGCCAGCGCGCCGGGATCCTGGAGCAGGGCACGGTGGACGTGCTGCGCGCGGCCGGCGCGGGGGAGCGCATGGATCGCGCGGGGCTGCGCCACGACGGCATAGAGCTGCGGTTCGCCAGGCAGCGTCATCGCGTCGACTTCCCCGCCCTCACCGGCGGCCGGTCCGTGATGGTCTACGCGCAGACCGAGGTGTGCAAGGACCTCATCGCCCTCCAGCTCGAGGACGGCGGCCCGCTGCTGTTCGAGGCGGAGGCGCTGGCCGTCGAGGACGCCGACACCGAGCACCCGCGGGTCCGCTTCCGCCACCAGGGCGTCGAGGACGTCCTCGAGTGCGACTACGTCGTGGGCTGCGACGGCTTCTGGGGCGTCGCCCGGCAGGCGGTCCCGGCCGCACAGACCCGTGTCTTCGAGCGGACGTACCCCTTCGGCTGGCTCGGCATCCTCGCCGACGTGCCGCCCTCGCACGACGAGCTCGTGTACGCCCGCCACGACCGCGGCTTCGCGCTGCTGTCCATGCGCTCCCCGTCCGTCTCCCGGCTCTACCTCCAGGTGCCCGAGGGCACGGACGCGCAGGCCTGGGGGGACGAGGAGATCTGGGACGAGCTGGAGCGCCGCTTCGAGACCGACGACGACTGGAAACTGGAGCGCGGGGCGATCACCCAGAAGTCGGTCACCCCCATGCGCTCCTACGTGCACGAGCCCATGCGGCACGGCCGGCTCTTCCTCGCCGGGGACGCGGCCCACATCGTGCCGCCGACCGGGGCGAAGGGGCTGAACCTCGCCGTCGGGGACGTCGTGACCTTCGCGCGGGCGCTGACGCACCGCGGGGAGACGGGGTCCACCGCTCTCCTGGACGCCTACTCCGAGACCTGTCTGCGGCGAGTGTGGCAGGCCGAGCGGTTCTCGTACGACATGACCACCCTCCTGCACCGCGCCCCCGACGCCACCCCCTTCGAGGACCGTCTCCAGCTGGCCCGGCTGGAGCGGATCGCCTCCTCCCGCGCCGCCGAGACCGACCTGGCCGAGGCGTACACCGGGTTCCCGTTCGGGTGATCGGACAGCGGGCTCTCTCTGGGCCCGTCCGGGCCCGTCCGGGCCTGTCCTGGCCCGTCCGATCACCGCGCGGTACCGGCCATGTCGCGGCTTGGTCATGAATACGGCCCTCCTGTGCCGGGAATCACGACGCCACGTAGCGTGTTGGTCAGCAGCAAGCGGGAAAGATCCTCCCCAAGCACTAGGGTCAATCCTTTGCCTACCCATTACCCTTGAGCTCAAGGCCGCGCAGTGTGGCCACGGAGGAGTGCAATGAGGAGCAGAAACCCGGTCTTCTCGCGACGGGGGTTCAGCCGCGACAACGGCTACGCGGGCTTCAACGCCGCGCCGCAGGCCGGGGGACCCGCAGTCGGCACGCAGCAGGGCAACCCCTACGCCCAGCAGGCCGGCAACCCGTACGCGCAGAACCCTTACGCCCAGCAGGACCTTCAGCACGGCGCCCCGCCGCAGGCCCCGGCCGCCACCGGCCGGATGACCATGGACGACGTCGTCGCGCGCACCGCGACCACGCTCGGCATCGTGGTCGTCACCGCGGTGCTGTCCTGGGTGCTGCTGCCCGTCGACGAGGCCAACATCGGCAAGTCGTACGGCATCGCCATCGGCGCCGGTCTGGTCGCCATGGTGCTGGCCCTGATCCAGTCGTTCAAGCGCCGCGCGGCTCCCGCGCTGATCCTGTCGTACGCCGCCCTCGAGGGCGTCTTCCTCGGCGTGATCTCCAGCGCGGTCTCCACGTACATCGCGGACGGCGTCGTCGCCCAGGCGGTGATGGGCACCATGGCGGTCTTCGCCGGCGTGCTCGTGGCGTACAAGGCCGGCTGGATCCGCGTCAACCGCCGCTTCTACGGCTTCGTGATGGCCGCCGCGCTCGGCTTCGTCCTGCTGATGGCCGTGAACCTGCTGTTCACCGTCTTCGGCGGCGGCGACGGCCTCGGCTTCCGCAGCGGTCCGCTCGGCATCGTGTTCGGTGTCATCGGCATCCTGCTCGGCGCCTGCTTCCTCGCCCTCGACTTCAAGCAGGTCGAGGACGGCATCGCGTACGGCGCCCCGCGCGAGGAGGCCTGGCTCGCCGCCTTCGGCCTCACGCTGACGCTGGTCTGGATCTACATGGAGTTCCTGCGACTCCTCTCGATCCTCAACAGCGACTGAGCGACCGCGACCGGGCGACCGGGCGCGAGCCACCCAGACAGCGAGAAGGGCCCCGGGATTCCGATCCCGGGGCCCTTCTCCGTGTCCGTAGGGTGGTGTGTCGCGTGCGCGCTAGAGGAGTTTGCGCGCGGCCCTCCTCAGGTCGTACTCGTGGATGATCGCCTTGGCGTGGCCGTACGCGAGGTTGTGCTCGGCGCGCAGCCAGCTGACCTTCTCCTCGAAGCGGAGAGCGGGGCCTTCGTCGACGGTGCGCAGCCAGTCGGTGACTTCACGACCGGTGCAATGGGGGATGCGGGCCAGTATGTTGCGGTGGGTCTCCTCGGAGAGGACATGGGACATCGGCGCCTCCGGTAGCAAAGGGGATGTAAGCCGGTCCTTCAGGTCACGGTGCCTGAGTGTTCGCCCGTTGGCAACAGTCCCGGTGCGACGCGTAGTCTCGCGGCGTGGCTGATACGACGTCCCTGACCCGTGCGGTGGACCACTTCGCCGACCGTCTGCGCGCTGCTTCGCAGAGCCGGCTCCAGAGAGGCGCGGCCGCGGAGGCGCTGGCGCTCGCCAGGGAATTGGTCCGGCGCGCGCAGCTCATCGAGGAGCCCGGAGCGCTGCCGCGCGAGATGCCGGACGCCGGGATGTTCGCCGCCGCCGACCAAATCACCGTCGCGGCGCACGACTTGGCCCTCGTGCTCACGGACGAGGGCCAGGTCGAGGAAGCTCTGGAGTTGGTGGCGCAGGCGCAGAAGCGGGCGGGTGTGTGAGCCTCACAGGCTCGCTATGACCCGGTCGGCCAGGATGTAGACGTTCTCCGCGCCGCACTGGAACGTCAGGGTGTACGCGCCCGAGATGCCCGAGCCGCCCAGCAGGAACGGCGTCTCGCCCGCGGTGAGGGCCGCGGCGAGGCGTTCCGCCGTCTCGCGGTGGCCCGGGGTCATGCACAGGGTGGTGCCGTCGGCGAAGACATAGACGTCGAGGGTGCCGAGCGGACCCGGTCGGACGTCGGTCAGTTCGATCTGGGACGCGGCCAGTTCCTCGAGCGTCGCCACCGTGCGCTCATGGTCGTTCACGACCGGTGACTGGACCGGTACGAAGTCGGGGTGGGACGGGTGACGGCGGCGGGCCGCGGCCAGTTCGGCGGAGTCCCCGGCGAACTCGTCGGCGTCCGAGGCCGGCTCGCTCACCGACTCCAGGGGCTCCAGGCCCACGAAGTCGGCCTGACGGGGCAGGAACAGCTCGCTGTCCGGGAGTCCCAGCAGAGTGGGCGTGTCGGAGGCGTCACGGGCCTCCTGGGCGGCCCAGAAGGCGCGTGCCTCGGCCAGCTCCCGCTCCCGCTCCTCCGCGAGCGCCTCGGCGACGGCGGCGCGTATCTCGGCCGCGTCGGCCGTTCCGCGGGCGGCCGGGACGAAGCCGCGCAGTTCGGCGGCGGTCTCCTCGGCGTTCCTGGCGTCCTTGGCGAGCTGGGTGTGCAGGGCGGCCACCTGCCGGCGCAACTGCAAGAGGGTGCGCAGGACGGCGACGCCCACGGCGCCCGTGGCGGCCGTGGTGACCAGCAAGGCGATCGGCATGGCGCTCACTGACGTACTCCCGGTTCAAAGTCGACCCCCGACTTCCTACATCAGCTTGAAGGGCGGACTATCCAGCTGTCAGTGCGTAACGTCACGAAACGGGCAGGAGTTTGGGCCTGGAGTTTGGTGCTGAAAGGCGCTGAGCTGCGTAAATCCCTCCGGGGAGGGAGATAGGTCACATCCTGGGGGAGATTGGATCACAAAACGGCCCGGAATCCAGGGGCTTTCCGGACTCCGGGCCGATCCGTCACGGCAGGTGCTGAAACGGTTACGCAGGGGCCCCGTCGAGGACCCCGGTTCGGGTGCTCAGCTCAGGCGCTCGATGACCATCGCCATGCCCTGGCCGCCGCCGACGCACATCGTCTCCAGACCGAACTGCTTGTCGTGGAACTGGAGGGAGTTGATGAGCGTGCCGGTGATGCGGGCGCCCGTCATGCCGAAGGGGTGGCCGACGGCGATGGCGCCGCCGTTGACGTTCAGCTTGTCCAGGTCGATGCCGAGCTCGCGGTAGGAGGGGATCACCTGGGCGGCGAACGCCTCGTTGATCTCGACCAGGTCGATGTCGTCGATGGTGAGACCGGCCCGGCGCAGGGCCTGGTTGCTCGCCTCGACCGGGCCCAGGCCCATGATCTCGGGGGACAGGCCGGAGACGCCGGTCGACACGATGCGGGCGAGCGGGGTGAGGCCGAGCTCGCGGGCCTTGGTGTCGCTCATGACGACGACCGCGGCGGCACCGTCGTTCAGCGGGCAGCAGTTGGCGGCGGTGACCATGCCGTCGGGGCGGAAGACCGGCTTCAGGCCCTGGACGCCCTCCAGTGTGACGCCGGCCCGCGGGCCGTCGTCCTTGCTGACGACCGTGCCGTCGGGGAGCGTCACCGGGGTGATCTCCCGCTCCCAGAAGCCGTTCTTGATGGCTTCCTCGGCGAGGTTCTGCGAGCGGACGCCGAACTCGTCCATGTCCTGACGGGTGACGCCCTTGAGGCGGGCGAGGTTCTCGGCGGTCTGGCCCATCGCGATGTACGCGTCCGGGACGAGGCCGTCCTCGCGCGGGTCGTGCCAGGTGGTGCCCTCCTGCGCGGCGACGGCCGCGGTGCGGGCCTCGGCCTCGGCGAAGAACGGGTTGCGCGTGTCGGGCAGGCTGTCGGAGTTGCCCTTGGCGAACCGGGAGACCAGCTCGACGCCGGCCGAGATGAAGACGTCGCCCTCGCCGGCCTTGATGGCGTGCAGGGCCATCCGGCTGGTCTGGAGGGACGAGGAACAGTAGCGGGTGATCGTGCAGCCGGGGAGGTGGTCCATCCCCATCTGCACCGCCACGATGCGGCCGAGGTTGTTGCCCTGCTCGCCGCCGGGCAGGCCGCAGCCGAGCATCAGGTCGTCGATGTCCCTCGGGTCCAGCTCGGGGACCTTGGCGAGGGCCGCCTGGATGATCGTGGCGGTGAGGTCGTCCGGGCGCAGGTCCTTCAGGGAGCCCTTGAAAGCGCGGCCGATGGGGGAGCGGGCGGTCGAGACGATGACGGCTTCGGGCATCACGGCTCCATTGGCGAGGGGGTTCGTACGGGCACGGCTGTCTGGGAAGTTACCCGTACGTATGGGCTGGGTCACGGGGGTGACGGTGTGACCCTGACCGCAATTTACTAAGCGCTTGCTTGGGCCTCCGGCGGTTGGACGCGGATTCGTGCGGGTGGGGTGGCGTGCCGAACCCGGGGGCCGTGCCCCCAGACCCCCGACTGCCCTGGAGGGGCCTCGTCCTCAAACGCCGGACGGGCTGGCAGGGGACGCGGGTTCTGTTTCCGAGACCCGCCGCCGCCTGCGGCGCTTCAGCAGGGCCCAGGGACCCCGTGGGCCGGTCGGCATCGCCGCGGCGACTTCCGTGCCGGCCTCCGAGGCCGCTTCCGCCGCTGCCCGGGCCACCGGCAGGAAACCCTCGCGGCGGGAGACGTCCGGGCGCTCCTCCTCCGCCGGCCAGAGGCCGAGGGCCGCGCAGACCGTGGGGAGTATCGCCATCGCCGCCGTCGCGTACCCCTCCGCCGAGGGGTGGTAGTGGTCGGGGCCGAACAACTCGCGCGGGTTGGCCTCGAACTCGGGGCCCAGCAGGTCGCCCAGGGAGACCGTGCGGCCGCCCTGCTCGACGGTGCCGATCGTCTGGGCGGCCGCCAGCTGACGTGAGGCCCGGCGGGCCAGCCAGCGCAGCGGCTGCTGGACCGGCTCGATCGTGCCCAGGTCGGGGCAGGTGCCGACGACGACCTCGGCGCCGGCCGTGCGCAGCCGTCGTACCGCCGAGGACAGGTGGCGGACCGAGCGGGTGGCCGGCATCCGATGGGTCACGTCGTTCGCGCCGATCATGATCACGCAGACGTCGGGCACCCGGTCGGAGTCCGCGAGGACCAGCATGACCTGCCGGTCGAGATCGTCGGACTGCGCGCCCGGGAGCGCCACGTTGCGAAGCTCCACGGGGCGCTCGGCGACCGCCGCCAGGCCCGAGGCCAGCAGTGCGCCCGGGGTCTGCCCGGAGCGGTGGACGCCCTGGCCGGCCGCCGTGGAGTCGCCCAGCATCGTCAGACGCAGGGGTTCCTTGCCGGGCCCGGGTGCGTCGTAGGCGAGGCCGTAGCGGCCGTCCGCCTGGGGGACGTGGGGATGCGCCCCGTTGTTCACCTGGCGCCGCGCCAGATGCACCTCCGCCAGCACCAGCCCTACCGCCGCCGCCCCGGCCAGTCCGATGCCGCCGCCGCCGTAGGCCGCGCCGGCCGCGATGCGCCGGGCCACTCTCGCCCTCGACATGCTCGTCATGCCTCGACGCCACCTCCTCGTGTCCGTACACCCACTCCTTGCCCCGTACGGACCGTCGCCCAATCTCAACCAGGAGTGAACATGCCGACCCGGCCGCCGCCCGGGCCGTACCCTGGCGTAACCACTACGACCACTGTTTTTGCAAGCAACCGGAGACAACGGTGCAATTCCACGACTCGATGATCAGCCTCGTCGGCAACACCCCGCTGGTGAAGCTCAACAGCGTGACCAAGGGCATCCAGGCGACCGTCCTGGCCAAGGTGGAGTACTTCAACCCGGGCGGTTCCGTGAAGGACCGCATCGCCCTGCGCATGATCGAGGCGGCGGAGAAGAGCGGGGAGCTCCTGCCCGGCGGCACGATCGTCGAGCCGACCAGCGGAAACACCGGGGTCGGGCTGGCCATCGTGGCGCAGCAGAAGGGGTACAAGTGCATCTTCGTGTGCCCCGACAAGGTGAGCACCGACAAGATCAACGTGCTGCGGGCGTACGGTGCCGAGGTCGTCGTGTGCCCCACCGCCGTGGACCCCGAGCACCCGGACTCCTACTACAACGTCTCCGACCGGCTGGTGCGGGAGACGCCGGGCGCGTGGAAGCCGGACCAGTACTCCAACCCGAACAACCCGCTCTCCCACTACCACTCCACCGGCCCTGAGCTGTGGGAGCAGACGGAGGGGCGGATCACCCACTTCGTCGCCGGCGTCGGCACCGGTGGCACCATCTCCGGGACCGGGCGCTATCTGAAGGACGCCAGCGAGGGCCGGGTCCAGGTCGTCGGCGCCGACCCCGAGGGCTCCGTGTACTCCGGTGGGTCCGGGCGGCCCTACCTCGTCGAGGGCGTCGGTGAGGACTTCTGGCCGACCGCCTACGACCGGACCGTCGCCGACGAGATCGTCCCGGTGTCCGACAAGGACTCCTTCCAGATGACCCGGCGGCTCGCGAAGGAAGAAGGGCTGCTGGTCGGCGGCTCCTGCGGGATGGCCGTCGTGGCCGCCCTGCGCGTCGCCGAGCGGCTCGGCCCGGACGACGTCGTGGTCGTCCTGCTGCCCGACAGCGGCCGCGGATACCTCTCGAAGATCTTCAACGACGAGTGGATGGCGGACTACGGCTTCCTCGAGGACGAGGGCCCCAGCGCCCGCGTCGCCGACGTCCTCAACGACAAGGTGCACGGCGCCATCCCGTCCCTCGTCCACATGCACCCGGACGAGACCGTCGGTGAGGCCATCGAGGTGCTGCGCGAGTACGGCGTCTCGCAGATGCCGATCGTGAAGCCGGGCGCCGGTCACCCGGACGTCATGGCCGCCGAGGTCGTCGGGTCGGTCGTGGAGCGGGAGCTGCTGGACGCCCTGTTCACCCAGCGGGCCTCCCTCGACGACCCGCTGGAGAAGCACATGTCCGCCCCGCTGCCGCAGGTCGGTTCCGGTGAGCCGGTCGGCGACCTGATGTCCGTGCTCGGCACCGCGGACGCGGCGATCGTCCTCGTCGAGGGCAAGCCCACCGGGGTCGTCAGCCGTCAGGACCTGCTGGCTTTCCTGGCCAAGGGCGGGAAGTAACTTCCGGGGGGCAGGGGCCGAAACCTCCGGGAAACCTCCGGTGAACGGCCCCTGTGGGCGCTGAACTTCCGTTTGCCTACCGAACTGGTGGACTTCGCGGAAGTGGTACGAGGGTGTCACGTCCGCGCAGCACTCGGTTAACACGCGTCCGGCATATTTATGGGTGTCGGCAGGGCGGGAGCGGCTCCCCGCCCCACCGACACCAAAACGGCGTCACGGACCTCCGGAGCGGCTCCCGGACCTCCACCGACGCCACGGACGCGCAAGCCCGGCCTGACCCGGCCCGCGTCCCTCGCGGGGACCGCCGTCGTCCCGCCCCCCGGTAACGGGGGTGCGGCGGTCCCCGCGCAAGCTTCTGTCACTCAGGGCCTGTCCACCGGACAGGCCCTGAGTCGTGTCCGCCGGACCCGGGCCAGGACTACGTCTGGACCGGCGTCGCCCGCCAGCTGCCCAGCAACCGCAGCCGCTCCTCCGTCTCGGAGCCCGCTTCCGGGGTGTAGACCAGCAGGGACTGGTCCGGGTCCGCCGAGACCGCCAGCGTCTCGTACGGGAAGGTCAGCAGGCCCGCGACCGGGTGCTGGATCCGCTTCACCCCGTACGCGCACTCCCGGACCGGATGATCGGCCCACAGCCGGCGGAAGTCGTCGCTCTTCAGGGAGAGTTCCCCGACCAGCGCGGTCAGCCGGCGGTCGTCCTGGTGATGGCCCGCCAGCACCCGCAGATGTGCGACGCACTGGACGGCCACCGCGGACCACTCCGGGTAGAAGTCTTGGGAGCCCGGGTCGAGGAAGACGTGCCGCGGGATGTTGCGGCCCTCGGGCCCGGTGCGGCCGTAGCCGAAGACCGCGTCGGCGAGCGTGTTCCACGCCAGCACGTCCATCCGCTGGTCCAGCACGAAGGCCGGGGTGCGCTCCATGCTGTCGAGCAGCGACTGGACGCCCGCGCGGACGCGGGGCGCGGCCGGTCGCCCGGCCGGCTTGCGGGGGCGGGCGACGGCGTGCAGATAGGCGTGCTCCGTGTCGTCCAGGCGCAGCACGCGCCCCACGGCGTCCAGGACCGCGTCGCTGACGCTCGGGCCCCTGCCCTGCTCCAGGCGGATGTAGTAGTCGACGCTCACTCCGGCCAGCTGCGCCACTTCCTCACGACGCAGACCGGGTACCCGCCGGCGCCCGTGCGAGGGCAGTCCGACCTCCTCCGGCTGGATGCGAGCGCGGCGTGAGCGCAGAAAGTCTCCAAGATCCCCGTCCATGCGTTCGATGGTAGGGGAGCGGCGGGCCGCGAACCTGGTACTGGCAGACCCAGGAAAAGCGCATCCCTGGGTAGCGCGGACGCGGACGGCGAGGGTGGTGCGTGCCGCCGGGGAACCGCCCCGGCCCGCCCTTCCGGGAGCAACGGATGTCGCACGAGAACCAGAACGAGTACGGGAACCAGTACGGGAACGGGTACGCGAGCCTCGCCGGTCGCACCGCCGTCGTCACCGGCGCCGCCAGCGGAATCGGTGAGGCGACCGCCGCGCTGCTCGCCGCCTCGGGTGCCCGGGTCGCGCTGCTGGCCCGGCGCGGGGACCGGCTGGAGTCGGTCGTCGAGAAGATCCGCGCCGACGGGGGCGAGGCCCTGGCCGTCGTCGCCGACGTCACCGACGACGCGTCGGTGGACGCGGCGGCCGCCAGGATCCGCGAGGCCTACGGAAACGTCGACCTGGTCGTCAACAACGCCGGCGTCATGCTGCCGAACCCCGTCGACGACGGCCGGATCGACGAGTGGCGGCGGATGCTCGACACCAACGTCACCGGGGTGCTGCGGGTGATCCGCGCCTTCACCGGGGACCTGGTGGGCGCCGCCGCCCAGGGACGGCCCGCGGACCTGGTGAACATCTCGTCCATCGCCGCGCACATCGCGTTCCCGAACTACGGGGTGTACGGCGCCACCAAGGCGGCCGTCACCTATCTCTCCCAGGCCCTGCGCATCGAGTTCGGGCCGCGTGACGTGCGGGTCACCAACGTGGAGCCGGGGCTGACGGAGACCGAGCTGGCGACGCACCTCGACAACGACGAACTGGCCGGGCAGCTGGACGGCATGTTCGACGCCATCGGCGGACTGTCCGCGGCCGAGATCGCCGACGTCGTCGCCTACGCGACCAGCCGTCCCCGGCACGTCAACCTGCGGCAGATCATGGTGCTGCCGACCCGGCAGGCGTGAACCCCGGCCCCCGGTCCCCGTCCCCGGCCCGGGTCACTCCTCCCAGTCGCCGTCCTTCGAGGAGCGGCGACGGGTGCCGAAGAGGCCGGGGTGGGCGCGGGCGGCCTGGACCACGTTGACGCCGACGATGCCGACCCAGGAGACGATCAGGCCCGGCAGGTGCGCGGTGCCCGCGCCGATCGCGGACAGCGGGACCGCCAGCACCAGCGAGACGATGCCGAAGCCGAAGCGCTCGCCCCACGAGTCCGTCGCCCTGGGCGAGCGGGCGTCCCGGGCCGCCACCATCTGCTGCTCCGCGAACTGCCGCCGCACCCGGCGCTCCACCGCGCCGTCGATGCGCTGGTCGACCTTCTCCAGGAACGAGTCCACCAGCGCGGACTCGTATTCCTCGCCCAGTTCCCTGCGGGTCGCCAGGGTGGCGTCGAGTTCCTTTTTCAGGTCCGTGTCGCGCGCTTCCATGGTGGTCTCCCATCCCGTCATGGTGACCAGGCTAGGCAGCGGGAACGCCCGCCGCACTGGGGATAGCCCCCCTGTCCGGAGTCGGGTTCGCGGGAGGGCGGCGGAGAGCGGGGCCTACTTCTTCGTGAGCCCGTGCTGCTTCGCGTACGCGTTCGCCACGTCCTCCGGGTCCTTCTTGTCCTTGTCCACCTGGCGGTTGAGCTCGGTGAGCTGGGCGGTGGTGAGGACGTTGCCGAGCTTCGCGAGGGCCTTGCGGACGGTGGAGTCGGCCTTGCGGTCGGCGATGAGCGGGACGATGTGCTGGCCCGGGATCAGGTTCTCGGGGTCGGTCAGTACCACCCAGTCGTTGGCCTGGATGTCGGTGTCGGTGGTGAACAGGTTCGCCACGTCGACGTCGCCCTTCTTCAGGGCGCCCTTGACCAGCGGACCGGAGGAGTCCAGGGACTTGAACTCCTTGAACTCCACCCCGTAGACGTCCTTGAGGCCCACCGCGCCCACCTGGCGGGTCTTCACCTCGGGCGCCGCGCCCAGCACCAGCTTGCCGTTCTGCTTCTTCAGGTCGGCGAGGGAGACCAGCCCGTACTTCTTCGCCGTCTCCTTGGTGACGACGAAGGCGTCCGAGTCCTCGGCCATGCCGTACGGCAGCACCTGGAGGCCGACCGGGAGGGCGACGGCGAGGGCGTTCTGCATCTCGCCCTCCTCCGTGGCCGTCGCCTTCGGGTCGAGGTAGTGCAGCAGGGCGCCCTGGTACTCGGGGAGCAGGTCGATGTCGCCGCCCCTGAGCGCGGGGATGAGGATCTCGCGGGTGCCGAGGTTGGGGCGGACCTTCACCTTCACGCCGGCCGCCTCCAGGACGGCCGCGTAGAGGTAGCCCAGCACCTGGTTCTCGGTGAAGTTGGCGGTGCCGATGGTGACCCCGTCCTTGCTGGAGCCGCCGCCGGCGGAGGTGGTGCCCTCGTTGTCGAGGGAGGTGATGCCGCTCGCGCAGGCGGTCAGGGCGGGGACGGTCGCGGCCGCGAACAGGCCGCCGAGGATCGTGCGTCGGTTCATTTCGCTGACTTCCCTAGGCGGTCTGTGCGGGGCGGTGTCGGAAGAGGAGGCGCTGGAGGCCGGAGAGCGCCAGGTCCAGGACGATGGCGACGGCGGCGACCAGGACCGCGCCGCCGAGCACCTGGACGAGGTCGCGCTGGGCGAGGCCGTCGAAGACGTAGCGGCCGAGGCCGCCGAAGGAGACGTACGCGGCGATCGTGGCCGTGGCGACGACCTGGATGAGCGCGAGGCGCAGGCCGGTCATGATCAGCGGGAGGGCCAGCGGCAGCTCCACCTGGAGCATGACCTGGTGGCCGCGCATGCCCTGGCCACGGGCCGCGTCCTTCACGTCCGGGTCGACGGCCGTCATCCCGGCGTAGGTGTTGGTGACGATCGACGGGACCGCGAGGGCGACCAGCGCGACGTAGACCGGCAGCATCGACAGTCCGCCGGCCAGGAAGACGAGGACGACCAGGCCGACGGTCGGCAGCGCCCGGCCGAAGGAGGCCAGGTTGATCGCGATGAACGCGCCCCGGCCGGTGTGGCCGATCAGCAGGCCGACCGGGAGGCCGATCGCGGCCGCGATGAGGGTGGCCAGCAGCGAGTACTGGAGGTGTTCGGCGAGGCGGTGCGTGATGCCGTCCGAGCCGGCCCACTGGGCGCCGCTGGTCAGCCAGCTGCCGAGGTTCTTGAACAGTTCGTACATCAGGCTCGCCGCCTCTTCCACGGGGTGAGGAGGTACTGGACGCCCACCAGAGCCGCGTCGGCGACGACCGCGAGCAGGATGGTGAGGACCACTCCCGCGATCACCGGCGTCGGGAAGTTGCGCTGGAAGCCGTCGGTGAAGAGCTGGCCGAGACCGCCGTCACCGATGTAGGTGGCGACGGAGACCAGGGAGATCGACATGACCGTGGCGATGCGGACACCCGCCATGATCACGGGGAGCGCGAGCGGGAACTCGACGGTGAGGAGCGTGCGCAGGGGGCGCGTGCCCATCGCCTTGGCCGCCTCCTTGGTCTTCGCGGGCACCGAGTCGAGGCCCTCGACCGTGTTCCGCAGCAGCACGACCAGGGTGTAGACGGTCAGGCCGATGACGGTGGTGGTGCGGGTCAGGCCGCTGACCGGCAGCAGCAGAACGAAGATCGCGATCGACGGGATCGTGAACAGCACGTTGGAGAGGCCGAGCAGGAAGCCGCGCAGGGGGCGGATCCGGTGGGCGATCACCGAGAGGGGGAGGCTGATCAGCAGTCCGAGGAGGACGGCGGTCAGGGCGGCCTGGAGGTGGGAGATCGTGAGGGTGGTCAGGTCGTCGGTGTGCCCGGATATCCAGGACCAGTCGATGGTCATGCGGCCACCCGTGCCTCGGTGTGGGCCCGGCCGGCGTGGGTGTGGATGTCGTCGCGGGACGTCACGCCGGTCAGGACGCCGTCGGCGTCCACCCGTGCGACCAGTCCGGTGGGGGCGGCGACCGACTCGTTGAGCGCCGACAGCAGCGAGTCGGAGTCCTTGAGCGGCCGGACGGGTACGTCGGTTCCGGCAGCTCCGTCGGCGGTCTTCGACGTCCAGCACAGCGGCTTGCGGGCCTCGTCGAGCACGAGGCTCCATTCGCCGCCCTCGGGGGCCGGGCCCTGCGGGACGTCCGCGAGGGTCTTCAGCGAGAGCAGCTTCAGCCCGCGCTCGGCGCCGAGGAAGTCGGCCACGAAGTCGTCGGCCGGGCGGGCGAGCAGCTCGGCGGGCGAGGCGCACTGGACCAGGTGGCCGCCGGTGCGGAACACGGCGATCTGGTCGCCCAGCCGGACTGCCTCGTCGATGTCGTGCGTGACGAAGACGATGGTCTTGCTCAACTCCTTCTGGAGCCTGAGCAGTTCGTCCTGGAGCTGGGTGCGGACCACCGGGTCGACCGCGCCGAAGGGCTCGTCCATGAGGAGCACCGGCGGGTCGGCGGCGAGCGCGCGGGCGACCCCGACGCGCTGCTGCTGGCCGCCGGACAGCTGGTGCGGGTAGCGCTTCCCGGCGTCGGCGGACAGGCCGACGGTCTCCAGCAGTTCGGCCGCGCGGGCGCGGGCCCTGCGGCGGCCGTGGCCCAGCAGCAGCGGCACGGTGGCGATGTTGTCGAGCACCGTGCGGTGCGGGAAGAGCCCCGACTGCTGGATGACGTATCCGATGGAGCGGCGCAGCTCGGCCGCGTCCTGGCGGGTGACGTCCTTGCCGCCCACCTCGATGGTTCCGGAGGTCGGGTCGACCATGCGGTTGATCATCCGCAGGGTGGTCGTCTTGCCGCAACCGGAGGAACCGACCAGCACGGTCACGCCGCCCTCCGGCATGTGGAGGGAGAGATCGTGGACTGCCGTCGTGCCGTTGGGGAAGCGCTTGTGGACCGCGTCGAACTGGATCATGAGTTGTCCCTTGCCCGGCTGTATAACGTCATGCAGAGTTCTCGGTAGATGAATAGCTTGTCAACGGTTCGGTGTTAATCCGAGGTAACGGATGACCGGCAGGCAAGATCGAGTGTCCGGATTGATGGGAGTTCGTAGCCTTATGTCGTCTCGGATGATGGACGCCCCTTCCGGGGCGGGCTCCGCTCTCGTCGTCCTCGACGGGATCGCCCTCGGCGTCGCGGACGTCGCCCGCCTCGCCGACCGGGCCGCCCGCCCGGTCCCCGGCACCGACGCGACGAAGCGGATGACCGAGTCCTGGGACGCCGCCCGCCGGATCGCCGCCACCGGTCGCGTCTACGGCCGCTCCACCGGAGTCGGCGCCAACCGGAACGAGGACGTGCCCACCGAAGCGGCCGCCGAGCACGGCCTGCGCCTGCTGCGCAGCCACGCCGGCGCCATCGGCGAGGAACTGCCCGCCCGGCAGGTCCGGGCCATGCTCGCCGTCCGCGCCAACCAACTGCTCGCCGGCGGCGCCGGCCTCAGGCCCGGCGTCGTCACGGCCCTGTGCGAGGCGCTGGAGAGCGGGGCGTATCCGGTCGTCAACGAGTTCGGCTCGGTGGGGACCGGCGACCTGGCGGCGCTGGCACAGGTCGGGCTCGCGCTGGTGGGGGAGCATCCGTGGCGCGGCACCGGGATCCCCGAACCGCAGCAGCTCGACAACAACGACGCGCTCGCGCTCATCAGCAGCAACGCCCTCACCCTCGGCCAGTCCGCCCTCGCCCTGCACGAACTGCGCGGACTCCTGGAGGCCACCCAGGTCGTCGCCGCGCTCTCGCTGCTCGCCGTGGACGGCTCGCACGAGGCGTACGCCGCCCCCGTGCACGCCGCCCGCCCGCACCGCGGGTCCACCGAGGTCGCCCGCCGGATGCGGGAGCTGATCGGCGCGCAGGACCGGCCCACGCCACCCCTCGGCAGGATCCAGGACCCCTACGGCTTCCGCTGCCTGCCCCAGATCCACGGCCCCGCGCACGACGCCGCCGACGCCCTGGAGGACGTGGTCGGCATCGAGATCAACGCGGCCGCCGAGAACCCGCTCATCTCCCCCGAGGACATGACCGCCTACCACCACGGCGGCTTCTACCAGGCCCAGCTCGCCCTCGCCCTGGACCACTTCAGGCTGGCGCTGACCCAGGTGGCCCGGCTGTCCACCTCCCGCCTGTCGACCCTGAACGAACCGGCCTACACCCGGCTGCGCCCCTTCCTCGCCGACCCCGAGCCCGCCTCCTCCGGCGTGATGATCCTCGAGTACGCCGCCGCGGCCGCCCTGGGTGACCTGCGGGCCTTCTCGGCGCCCGCCTCGCTCGGCCACGCTGTACTCTCCCGGGGCGTCGAGGAACAGGCCAGCTTCGCCTCGCTCGCCGCCCGGCAGACACTGCGCGCCTGTGCCGCGTACCGTCTCGTCGTCGGCTGCGAACTCGTCGCCGCCGTACGGGCGCTGCGCCAGCGCGAGCTGCGGCCCGAACCGGGACTTCCGGCGGGCCGGGCGCTGGAGCTGGCCGAGGCGGTGCTCGACGCGGAACAGGCCGACCGGCCGCTCACGGACGACGTGCGGGCGGCGGCCGGACTGCTGGACCGGTTCACGGACATCTGGAGGGGGAGCGGGGCATGAGCGCGGAGACGGAGATCGGTGAGGGACTGCCGGGTCCAGGGATGCCGGGTGCGGGGGGATCGGCGCCGGGGGTACCGGGTGCCGGTGTGCCGGACAGTCCCGCCGCTCGGCTACAGGCGCTCTTCGAGGGGCACCGGCTGACACCGACCCAGCGGCGCATCGCGCACAGCATGGTGCGGCGCGCCGCCGACGTGCCGTTCCTGTCCAGCGTGGAGCTGGCCGAACTCGCGGGCGTCAGCCAGCCGTCGGTGACCCGCTTCGCGGTCGCGCTCGGCTTCGACGGCTACCCCGCCCTGCGCAAGCACCTGCGCGAGGTCGCCCCCGCCGAACAGACGGCAGGACCGGCCTCGTACAACGAGTACCAGCAGGCCGTCGAGGCCGAGATCGAGAACCTGAAGCACCTCGCCGAACTGCTCGCCGATCCCCGGCCGGTGCAGCGGGCGGGCCGGCTGCTGGCCGCCTCACGCCCGCTTCCCGTGCTCGGACTGCGGGCCGCCGCCTCCCAGGCGTACGGGTTCGCCTACTTCGCCGCCAAGGTCCATCCGGACGTACGGCTGCTGAACGAGGGCGGCACGATGATCCACGACCGGATCGACGCCGCCGTCCGGGCAGGCGCCTCGGCCCTGCTCTGCTTCGCGCTGCCCCGGCATCCGCGCGAGGTCGTCGACACCCTCGCCTACGCCCGGGAGGCGGGGCTGAGCGTGGTGACCGTCGCCGACTCCGCGTTCGCGCCGGTCGCCAAGGTCTCCGACCTGCTGCTGCCGGCCGCCGTCGGCACCGGCCTCGCCTTCGACACGGCGTGCGCGCCGATGCTGCTCGGGCGGGTGCTGCTGGAGGCGATGTGCGACGACCTGCCCGACGCGCAGGCCCGGCTGGAGGAGTTCGACGCGCGGGCGGCGGCCCGGGGGCTCTTCGTGGAGTAGACCGCCGCTTCCGGAGGGCACGATTTTCGGGGCGTTCTCTCAGACTCGTCTCACGTTCGCTCACTAGTCTGAACGGTCACGAGACTGTGCCGGAGAGACCAGGAGGCGGACGTGGCGCGCGGAGGGCAGGGGCTGGCTCGGGTGGCCGTCGTCGTACGGGCCGGAGCCGCGCCGTTGTGGTGGTGCGGGGTGTTCGCGGCGGGGGTCGGGGTGCTGGTGCCCGGCCTCACCGGACGGCGGATCGGGGTGCTGGCAGGGGCCGCGTTGTTCATCGTCGCCGTCGCCGTGGTGGCGTGGCGCGGCCGCAGGCGGATCACCGGACTCGGCCACGGCGCCGCCCGGGCCGGCAAGCACGACGTGCTCCAGGACCGGGCGGTGACCGTGCGCACCTGGCGGCGCGGGCACCGCTGGTGGCTGCTGCTCGCCTTCGTGGCCGCGCTCGGCAGCTCCTTCGTGGTGCCCGCGGCCGCCGGCCTGCTGCTCGCCGGCTGGGGGACGGGACTGCGGCTCAAGGCCGCCTGGCTCGGACGGCGCGAGCGGGCCGACGAGGCACTGCTGTGGGTGCGCGTCGACTGGCTGGACCGGCGCGGCGGACGCCCGGCGGGCAAGGCCGTCAAGGCGTACCGCAGCACCGGCATCGCGGCCGGCGACGCGGCCCCGGGCGGGTCCCGCCGCCGCACCGCGGCGCTGGTCTAGCCACGGACCGGTCCGGCCGGTCCGGCCGGACCAGCCGCTCCGGCTATACCTCGAGGTCCTCCTCGATCTTCTTCAACTGGTGGCGGGCCATCGCCAGGTTGGCCCGCTTGGCGTCCAGGACCAAGTACATGAAGAGCCCGTTGCCGCCGCGGCCGCTGATCAGCCGGATCAGGTGGTACTGGTCGTTCAGCGTGATCAGGATGTCCTCGATCTGGCCCTTGAGCCCGAGGTGCTCCATGGTGCGCATCTTGGCGCGCACCACGTCGGTGTTCCCGGCGGCGGCGACGTTCAGGTCGAAGGTCTTGCTGCCGCCCATCGTGCCCAGCGCCATGCCGCTGGTGTAGTCGACGAGCGCCACTCCGGTCGCGCCCTCGATCGAGGCGAGACACTCTTTCAGTGTGGTTTCGGTGTTGGCCATGACTGTGCTCCTCGGTTCCTTCTCAACTTTCCGTGGTGGTGCGCGCGTTGGTGGTCGCCGATCCGCGCGCCGATCTGGTCCGTACGATGGGTGGCTTGGCGGGCGTCCGCACGGGCGCCTTCGCGGGGGTCTTCGCCGGAGCCCTGGCCGGTGTCGTGGCGGCGGCCTTCGCCTCCCGCGCCTTCGCCTCCCACGCGTCGACGAGCTCCCCGATGCGCGCCCCGGCCCGGCGGCCCTCCAGATGCAGCCGGCCGACGTTGACGCGGTCCTGCGCGAGCAGGGTCAGTACGGCACTCTCACCGGCCGCGTAGGTCGCGACATAGCCGTAGACCCCGCGCACGAGCAGCTCGCGGAAGTCGCCCTGGCCGGTCGTGTCCGCCATCCGCACCGCGACGCCGAGGGCGGCGGCGGTCAGCGCGGCCACCACCTCCGGCTCCACACCGGGTGTGTCGTGGGCGAGGACGAGACCGTCCACGCCGGCCGTCAGGGCGCCGGTCAGCTGGGGCACCCGGGCCCGCAGTCGCCGGAGTTCGTCGAGTATCTCGGGCTCGGACACCATCAGCTCGCTCCTCTCGGCGCGCGGTCGCTGCCGTTCAAAGGGCCTCCAGCGCATCCCTGAGCCTCTTCAGCAAGGTGATGTCGGGGTCGTTGACACGGGGCAGGGTGATGCCCGGTGGCGGGTCGGGGTCGGGGGCGACGGGACTCACGGCGGGATCTGCGGCCGGCCCGGGGCGGATCGGGAGCGCGGCCGGCGGCGGGCGGTGCGGCCGGGGCGGCGGGAAGAGGGCGGTCAGCAGGCCCGCCGCCGCCAGACGCCGGACGTCCACCAGGGTGTGGAAGGCCTGCCGGCCCAGCTCCCGGGCTATGTCCGACGCGGTGCGCACGCCGTCCACCGAGGCCAGCACCGCGCTCTGCCGGGCGGTCGGCGCGGGCGCCGCGACGGTCTCGGCCCGCCGCAGCGGCGCCCCGTCGGTCAACGGGTCCGGCCACAGACGGTGCAGCAGCTCCCGCCGGCGCAGCGTCTCGCGCTCGACCGCTTCGACCGGGACCGGCCGGAGCGTGCCCAGCCAGTGCCCGGCGCCGTACCGGAAACGGCCGGGAGTGCTGCTGGGGGTGAGCGCGAAGTACGCCGCGTCATAGACCGCCTCCAGGTGGCACAGCTCCAGCGCGCCGCGCGGGACGCGGCCGGCGTCGAGCAGCAGCCGGGCCACGCCGTACTCCTCGTCGGCCCGGTCCACCGCGTCCTGCCAGACGGCGGGAGCGAGGGTGCCGTGGGCCAGGAGGAGCACGTCGAGGCCCGGGGCGAGGGGGCTCTCGGCGTGCACCACACGGCCCTCGGCGAGGTAGAGCGAGCCGCGCTCGCGCTCCAGGACACCGGTCGCCCGTTCGGCCGCGAGCCGAGTCAGCATCGGCGACAGTCCGCTGCCGCGCTCCCGGGCCGCCGACTTCTCCCGCACGGGCAGCCGGGGCGGCGGGGTCGTCCCCTGCGGGGTCGTTCTCACCGCGGTCACCCCAGCACCAGCCGTCCGGCCATCTCGCCCAGCCGGATCCGGGCCAGCGCGAGGTTGCCGTCCGGCCGGGCCAGCCACACGTGCAGGAACACGCTGCTGTCGAAGGACGTCGGTACGAAACGGAGCACGTGGTAGCTGTCCCGGTTGCTGATGATCAGGTCCTCGACCGGCGGATCGGCCACCCCGCCCCCGCCTGCTTGGCCGTCGTGGCCGTCGTGGCCGTCGTGGCCGTCAGGACTGTCGTGACGGCCGTAGCCGTCGGGTGCGAACGTCCGCTGCTCCGCCGTGAGCCGGGCCACCTCGGCCGCCTCGGCGGCCGCCGCCTCGTGGTCGCCGCCGGGGAACTCCCCGACCGCGCCCAGGGCCAGCCCGCTCGTCCAGTCGACCAGCGCGGCGCCCCGGGCACCGGGCAGCCGCATGGCCTCCAGTAGACACTCGTCGATTCCGGGCACCGTTGGGCTCCCCTCCCGCCTTCGGTTCGGCTGAGTGATGAAGAAGCTACGCAACGTAGGCACCGAGGGGTGAGTCTTCTGGCATTTTCCAGCGGAACATGCGGCGGGGCGGCTAACGTGGGTCGACTGACCCCGTTTCGGGCCGAATCGACGCCCCATGCGCCCCTTCTCCACCGTTCAACACCGGCCCACCGGTGCACGTCAACGGCGCGCATGTCCCTGCGGGGTGGTGAGCGCGAAGACGCGCGCCCCTCACCTGTGCCGGCTGCCTCGGCATTTCGTGGTGCCGATGCCGCGGCGCCGATGCTGTGGCCCCGATGTGGTGGCCCCGATGTATTGACTAGTTCTATTCATCAAGTCAGGATGTGAATAACAACAGCAACAACCGCCGGGATCACCCATCCGCAAGGAGGCAGACCATGTCAGGACCCCGCCCCGTACGAGCGCCACGCGGTACGGAACTGAGCGCCCTGGGATGGCAGCAGGAAGCCGCCCTGCGGATGCTCCAGAACAACCTCGACCCCGAGGTCGCCGAACACCCCGACAAGCTCGTCGTCTACGGCGGCACGGGCAAGGCGGCCCGCGACTGGCGCTCCTTCGACGCGATGGTCCGCACGCTCAGGACCCTCAAGCAGGACGAGACCATGCTCGTGCAGTCCGGCCGCCCGGTCGGCGTCATGCAGACCCACGAGTGGGCCCCGCGCGTCCTCATCGCCAACTCCAACCTCGTCGGCGACTGGGCCAACTGGGAGGAGTTCCGCCGGCTGGAGCAGCTGGGCCTGACCATGTACGGCCAGATGACCGCCGGTTCCTGGATCTACATCGGCACCCAGGGCATCCTCCAGGGCACCTACGAGACCTTCGCCGCCGTCGCCGCGAAGAAGTTCTCCGGCACCCTCGCCGGCACGATCACCCTCACCGCCGGCCTCGGCGGCATGGGCGGCGCCCAGCCGCTCGCCGTCACGATGAACGACGGCGTGGCGATCTGTATCGACTGCGACCCGCGCGCCATCGAGCGCCGCATCGAGCACCGCTACCTGGACGTCAGGGCCGACAACCTGGGCCACGCGCTCCAGCTGGCCGTCGAGGCCCGTGACCAGCGCAAGCCGCTCTCCATCGGTGTCCTCGGCAACGCCGCCGAGCTCGTCCCGCAGCTGCTCGCGATGGGCGCCCCCATCGACATCGTCACCGACCAGACCTCCGCCCACGACCCGCTGGCCTACCTGCCGACCGGGATCGCCTTCGAGGACATGGCCGACGCCGCCGAGAAGGACCCGGCCGGTTTCACCACCCGGGCCCGCGAGTCGATGGCGAAGCACGTCGAGGCGATGGTCGGCTTCATGGACGCCGGCGCCGAGGTCTTCGACTACGGCAACTCCATCCGCGGCGAGGCCCAACTCGCTGGATACGACCGGGCGTTCGCCTTCCCCGGCTTCGTCCCCGCCTATATCCGCCCGCTGTTCTGCGAGGGCAAGGGCCCCTTCCGCTGGGCGGCGCTCTCCGGCGACCCGGCCGACATCGCCAAGACCGACAGGGCGATGCTCGAGCTCTTCCCGGAGAACGAGTCGCTGGCCCGCTGGATCAAGCTGGCCGGTGAGCGCGTCCACTTCCAGGGCCTGCCCGCCCGTATCTGCTGGCTCGGCTACGGCGAGCGCGACAAGGCCGGCGAGCGTTTCAACGACATGGTGGCGTCGGGCGAGCTGGCGGCCCCGCTGGCCATCGGCCGCGACCACCTCGACTGCGGCTCCGTGGCCTCCCCGTACCGCGAGACCGAGGCGATGCTCGACGGCTCCGACGCGATCGCCGACTGGCCCCTGCTGAACGCCATGGTCAACGTGGCGTCCGGGGCGTCCTGGGTGTCGATCCACCACGGCGGCGGCGTCGGCATGGGCCGCTCCATCCACGCCGGCCAGGTCTCCGTGGCCGACGGCACCAAGCTGGCCGGCGAGAAGATCCGCCGCGTCCTCACGAACGACCCCGGCATGGGCGTCATCCGGCACGTGGACGCCGGGTACGACATCGCGGAGTCGGTCGCGGACGAGCGGGGCGTGCGGGTGCCCATGCGCGAAGGTGACGACGCGTGACCCTTCCGGGAGACGAGCGGGGCGGCAACGGTCCGGCGGGGGCCGAGCCCTCGTCGCCGACCGCGGGTTCGGCCGTGCCCACCCGTTCCGCCCTGCGGAACGACTGCCCACAGCCGGTGGCGGCTCGTGCGTCCTTCCAGGAGATGTGGCGTGAGCTGGCGCCCATCGGTCGGCACTCCGAGTCCGGCGGCTACCGCCGCTACGCCTGGACCGCCGCCGACACCGACTGCCGGGCCTGGTTCAGGGAACAGGCCGAGGTACGGGGCCTGACGTACGAGGTCGACCGCAACGGCAACCAGTGGGCATGGCTCGGGGACCCGGCGGCCGGCGACGCCGTCGTCACCGGGTCGCATCTCGACTCGGTGCCGGACGGCGGCGCCTTCGACGGACCCCTGGGCGTGGTCTCCTCCTTCGCCGCCCTCGACGAACTCCGCGCGCGGGACGTCACGTTCACCAGGCCGCTCGCTCTCGTCAACTTCGGCGACGAGGAGGGCGCCCGCTTCGGACTCGCCTGTGTCGGCTCCCGGCTCACCGCGGGCCGGCTCACCGTGGAGCAGGCCCACCGGCTCACCGACGGCGACGGGATCACCCTCCCGCAGGCCATGGAGGCCGCAGGACACGATCCCGACGCCATCGGCGCGGACCCGGAGCGGCTCGCCCGGATCGGCGCCTTCGTGGAGCTGCACGTGGAGCAGGGGCGCGCCCTCGACCTGAGCGGGGACCAGGTCGGCCTGGCCAGCGCCATCTGGCCGCACGGACGCTGGCGGTTCGACTTCCGGGGCGAGGCCAACCACGCGGGCACCACCCGCCTCGTGGACCGGCGCGACCCGATGCTGCCGTACGCCGAGACCGTGCTGGCCGCCCGCCGCGAGGCCCGGCTCGCGGGCGCCGTCGCCACGTTCGGCAAGATCTCCGTCGAGCCGAACGGCGTCAACGCCATCCCCTCCCTGGTGCGCGGCTGGCTCGACTCCCGCGCCGCCGACCAGGCCAGCCTCGACACCGTGGTCGGCGGTGTGGAGAAGGCCGCCCGCGAGTACGCCGAGGGCCACGGCATCGACCTGGACGTCGTCCGCGAGTCGTTCACGCCCGTCGTCGAGTTCGACCACGCCCTGCGCGACGAACTCGCCCGCATCCTCGGCAGCGACACGGACCTCAAGGTCCCCGTCCTGGGCACCGGCGCCGGACACGACGCCGGAATCCTCTCCGGGACCATCCCGACCGCCATGCTGTTCGTGCGCAACCCCACGGGCGTCTCGCACTCCCCGGCCGAGTTCGCCGCCGAGGACGACTGCGTGGCCGGGGTGCACGCCCTCGCCGACGTACTGGAAGGACTGGCCTGCCGGTGACCCCCACGCAGCGGACACGGACGTACTGGCTGGAGCACGCCTGGCTCGACACGAACGTCGAGCCGGGCGTGGCCCTGGAGGTGACGGACGGCCGCATCACCGCCGTCCGGACGGGCGTCGACACCCCGCCGCCCGGCGCCGAGATCCTGCGCGGCCTCACCCTCCCCGGCCTGGCGAACGCCCACAGCCACGCCTTCCACCGTGCCCTGCGCGGCACCGTCCAGGTAGGCTCCGGCACCTTCTGGACCTGGCGCGAGGTCATGTACTCGGTCGCCGACCGGCTCACCCCGGAGACCTATCACCAGCTGGCCCGCGCCGTGTACGCCGAGATGGCGCTGGCCGGCATCACGGCCGTCGGCGAGTTCCACTACCTGCACCACGCCCCCGGCGGCACCCCCTACGCCGACCCCAACGCCATGGGCGAGGCCCTGATCGAGGCCGCCGCCGAAGCCGGTGTCCGGATCACCCTCCTCGACACCGCCTATCTGTCCGCCGGCTTCGGACAGCCCCCCAACGCCCACCAGCTCCGCTTCTCCGACGGCGACGCGGACGCCTGGGCCGAACGCTGTTCACTTCTCAAGGAACGGGATCACGCGAGGATCGGGGCGGCGATCCACTCCGTACGGGCCGTGCCCGCCGGGCAACTGGCGACCGTGGCGCGCTGGGCCGGGGAACGCCGGGCACCGCTGCATGTGCACCTGTCCGAGCAGACCGCCGAGAACGACGCCTGCCGCGCGGCCCACGGCCGCACGCCCACCCAGCTCCTCGCCGAGCACGGCGTCCTCGGACCGCGCACCACCGGCGTCCACAACACCCACCTCACCGACGAGGACATCGCCCTCCTCGGTCGCTCCGCCACCGGCACCTGCATGTGCCCGACGACCGAACGGGACCTCGCCGACGGCATCGGCCCGGCCGTCGCCCTCCAGGCCGCGGGCTCACCGCTCTCCCTCGGCTCCGACAGCCACGCCGTCATCGACCTGCTCGAAGAGGCCCGCGCGATGGAGCTGAACGAGCGGCTGCGCACCCGCACCCGGGGTCACTGGACGGCGGCCGCCCTGCTGCGCGCCGCCTCCGCCGACGGCCACGCGGCCCTCGGCAACCCGGACGCGGGCACCCTGGAGACCGGCGCGGCCGCCGACTTCACGACGATCGCGCTCGACTCGGTCAGGACGGCGGGCCCGGTGCCCAGGCTCGGCGCCGAGACGGCCGTATTCGCGGCGACCGCGGCGGACGTACGGCATACGGTCGTGGCCGGGCGTCACGTCGTACGCGACGGGGCGCACACGCTCGTACCGGACGTGCCGCAGGCCCTCGCGCGGGCCGTGGCAGCCCTGCACGCCTAGCGACCACCACCGGCTCCCGCCCCCACGAGGACACGACGATGAGCAGCAGCACCGGTACGACCGGCACGACCACCGTCATCACCAACATCGCCACGCTGGTCACCAACGACCCCTCCCTCGGCGACACTTCCCCGCTCGGTCTGGTCCGGGACGCGGCCGTCGTCATCGAGGGCGACCGCGTCGTGTGGACCGGTGAATCAAGCAAAGCACCCGCCACTGACAACCGGGTCGACGCCGGCGGCCGGGCGGTCCTCCCGGGCTTCGTCGACTCCCACTCCCACCTGGTCTTCGCGGGCGACCGCACCGAGGAGTTCAACGCCCGGATGTCGGGCCGCGGTTACACGGCGGGCGGCATCCGCACGACGGTGGCGGCCACCCGGGCGGCCACCGACGAGGAACTGGAGGCGAACCTCACCCGTTTCCTCTCCGAGGCCCTCCGTCAGGGCACCACGACCTTCGAGACCAAGTCGGGCTACGGCCTGACGGTCGCCGACGAGGCCCGCGCCCTGCGCCTCGCCGCCGCCCACACCGACGAGGTCACCTACCTCGGCGCGCACATCGTCTCTCCCGACTACGCCGACGACCCGGCCGGTTACGTGGCCCTGGTCACCGGCGAGATGCTCGACGCCTGCGCCCCGCACGCCCGCTGGATCGACGTCTTCTGCGAGAAGGGCGCCTTCGACGGCGACCAGGCCCGCGCGATCCTCACGGCGGGCAGGGCGAAGGGACTGCACCCCCGCATCCACGCCAACCAGCTCTCCTACGGCCCCGGCGTGCAGCTGGCGGTCGAGCTGGACGCGGCCAGCGCCGACCACTGCACCCACCTCACGGACGCGGACGTGGACGCCCTCGCGAGCGGCGACACGGTCGCCACGCTGCTGCCCGGCGCCGAGTTCTCCACCCGCGCCGAGTGGCCGAACGCCCGCCGGCTGCTGGACGCGGGCGTCACCGTCGCCCTCTCCACGGACTGCAACCCCGGCTCGTCCTTCACCTCGTCCGTGCCGTTCTGCATCGCGCTCGCGGTGCGGGACATGCGGATGACACCGGACGAGGCGGTGTGGTCGGCGACCGCGGGCGGCGCCGCGGCCCTGCGCCGCACGGACGTGGGACGCGTGACCCCCGGCGCCTACGCCGACCTGACCCTGCTGGACGCCCCGAGCCACGTCCACCTGGCCTACCGGCCCGGCGTGCCGCTCGTCTCGGGGGTGTGGCGGCGCGGCGTACGGGTCGTCTGAGCCGACTCCGGCCCCTTGTCCCGGTCCGCCACCGACCGGCCCCACGCGGTGCCGAGGAGCACGAGCACCGCGCCCACGAAGCCGAGCCACCCCGGCCGGTCCCCGGCCAGCGCGATGCCCACCGCCGCCGCCCACACCGGCTCGGTGCCCAGCAGCAGGCTGACCCGGGACGGCGAGGTACGGCGGACGGCCCACATCTGGACGAAGAACGCGAACAGCGTGCAGAACACGGAGAGGTAGACCAGCCCCAGCCAGTCGCCGCCGTCGAAGTCCGCGGCGGCCGCCCACGGCGAGGCGCCCGCCCCCGGCAGCGCCACCAGCACCGCGAACACGGCCACCGCGGAGCCCAGTTGGACCGTCGTCAGCGACAGGGCGTCGGCGCCGCGCACCGAGTCCATGCGCGCCATGGCCAGCACGTGCACGGTACGGGCGACGGCGGCCCCCAGCATCAGCAGATCGCCCCCGGACGGAGCGGTGAACCCGGCGCCCTGGGTCAGCAGCGCCACGCCGAGCACCGAGAGCCCCGCGGCCGCCATGAACGCCCCCGGCAGCCGCACCCCGCGCACCCGGCTCTCCGCGAGCGGCGTGAACACCATGGTCAGGCTGATGATCAGCCCGGCGTTGGTGGCGGAGGTGTGCACCACGCCGTAGGTCTCCAGCAGGAAGATCCCGGCCAGGATCAGCCCCAGCACCCCGGCCCCGCGCCACTGCGGCCCGCTCAGCGCGCGCAGCCGCCGCCACCCCACGATCACCAGCACCGGCAGCACCACGGCGAACCGCAGCACCAGCACGGCCGGCACGGTGTCCGCCGTGGTGACGCCCTTGGCGGCGAGGTAACTGGAGCCCCAGACGACGGCGACGAGCAGAACGGGAAGATCGGCGAGCCGCCCGAGCGCGGAGGGACCGGCGGACGAGGCGGGTGGGGCGGCGGCGGAGGCAGGGGAGTCGGGCATGGGGCTCCTCATGAGCAGATGACGTGGCTGGCCCAGCGGCTCTGCTGGTCAGAGGGCTGAGCCAGAGTAGTCACCGACGGGAATCCGGCCAGGGGGTTTTCAACATGAGGACACCCGCCGCCCGACACCCGCCGCCCGACACACGGCGCCCGAACCCGACACCCGACGCCGGACACACTCGAAGGCCGGGCACCGCGTCCTGCGTTCAGGCCGCCCCGGCCCGCCACAGCTGGTCCCCGGCCTCGTCCAGCGGCTCCAGCGACACCCCGCCGCCCGCGTCCGCCGTCAGCGCCGTCAGGATCGCGATCGCCGGGCGGACGGTCCCGTCGCCGTCCACGGTGAACCGCAGGTTCGCCCCGTGATCGCCGTCCACCGAGGCGCACTCCCACACCCCCACGCCCTTCTCCACGGACCCCCTGCTGTCCAGACAGAAGTCCTGGTCGGCGTACGACTGGAGCACCCCGCGCGCCGTGTCCACCCGCCACCGCTGGCTGGGCGAGGCGGAACACGGGACCGTCACCACGTCCGTGCCGTTGTCGAAGTCGCCCGCCACCTCCAGGCACAGCCCGTTGGCCACGTTCACGACCTGGGCGAACGTCCCACCGGGCGCGCGGGTCGGTGACGGCGTGGGCGTCGGCTTCGGCGGGGCGCCGGTGCGGGAGGGGGACGAACTCGGCGTCGGGGACGGCGAGGGGGCGGCAGGTGAGGAGGCGGGCGGCGCGGCGACCGTCGCCGTCACGGTCACCGGCGGGACCGTCGACGGCCCGGTGACGACGGCTCCCGCCGAATCCTGCGAGTCCCCCGAGTCCCCCGAGGTCAGCAGCAGAGCCACCGCCAACGGCACCACAGCCACCCCCAACGCGGCCGAGGCCAGCGCCACCCGCCGCGACGGTCGTCTCGCGGGCGTCGGCCCCCGGCCGCCGGACGGCTGCCGGTCGTCCCTCACGTACGCCGACCCGCCCCACACCAGCAGCCCCTCCGCCAGCGCCGCGCGAGGATCGTCGCGCAGCGCGCACTGCTCCTCGTAGGCGGTCGCGCAGTGCGGGCAGTGCGCCATGTGGGCTTCGAGGTCGGGGCTGTGCCGCGGGGCGTCCGGCCGTACGGACTGCTCGATCAGCCGGCGGAAGTCCCCGCAGCGCGGGTCGTCGGAGGCGGCGAGCCGGTGCCGGAGGCAGGCCTGGGCCAGGAGCTGGAGGGAGGGGCCCGTGCCGTACGTGACGTCCTCGGGGGTCAGGCCGAGCAGCGTGGCCGTCCGTTCGGCGGGCTCGCGTTCCACGACGCCGTACCAGACGAGGCCCTGTGTGCGGGAGGGCAGGGAACGGAACGCGGCGAGCAGGGGCGGCACCGGGCCGCCGGGGGCCGCCGTGTGGAGGACGAGCAGCAGTCCCGCGTCCAGGCCGCCGGCCCGGTCGTCGAGGGCCCAGTCGGTGGCCACCTGCCCGGACAGCAGCAGGAGTCGGTGGCGCCAGGCCCCGCCGGGGTCGTTGCCGCGGGCCGTCTCCCGGGCGGCGAGGGTGAACGCCTCGGCCGCGAGGCGCCGCGCCGCCGGTTCGCCGGTCGTGCAGCGGCGGGCGTAGGCCAGGACGGCGGGGTGGTGGCGGGCGCGGAGTGCGCGCAGCGCCGGGTACGCGGCGGCGGGGGCGGCGCGGAGCCGGTCGGTGAGGTACGCGTCCGAAGCGTCGGCGCTCACGTCGCCGCCGTCACCGTCACCGTTACCGTCGCCGTCCACGTCGGCACGGGCCATGGGGGTCGCCTCCTCGCCGGATGCGCAGCGCGCCCGGTTGCTGACGTACCGGTCAGTCTGTGGTGGAGGTGACCCTAGTGGCCCACGGGGTGCCGTGGGGAGGTTTTCGGGGGTAACGAAAGGGGGCCGGAGGCGAGGGGCCGGGGTGACACCGGCGTCCGTGCCCGGGAGAGCACCCGGACACGGACGGGACGGGTCACTCCTCGACCGTCAGCCCCTTCCGCAGCCGCACCAGGGTCCGCGACAGCAGCCGCGACACGTGCATCTGCGAGATGCCGAGTTCCTCGCCGATCTCCGACTGGGTCAGACCGGCGACGAAGCGGAGGGAGAGTATCTGCCGGTCGCGGGACGGGAGTTCCGCGATCAGCGGCTTCAGCGACTCCACGTACTCGATGCCTTCGAGTCCGTGGTCCTCGTAGCCGATGCGGTCGGCGAGGGCGCCTTCCGAGTCGTCATCCTCCGGCTGTGCGTCCAGCGACGAGGCCGTGTACGCGTTGGACGCGGCCATGCCCTCGACGACCTCCTCGTTGGAGATGCCGAGACGCTCGGCCAGCTCCACGACGGTGGGCGCCCGGTCGAGCTTCTGGGCCAGTTCGTCGCCCGCCTTGGCCAGGTCGAGCCGGAGCTCCTGGAGCCGGCGCGGGACGCGCACCGACCAGGACGTGTCGCGGAAGAAGCGCTTGATCTCGCCGATGATGGTTGGCATCGCGAAGGTCGGGAACTCGACGCCGCGAGAGAGCTCGAAGCGGTCGATCGCCTTGATCAGGCCGATGGTGCCGACCTGGATGATGTCCTCCATCGGCTCACTGCGGGAGCGGAACCGGGAGGCGGCGAACTTGACCAGGGCGAGGTTCAGTTCGACGAGGGTGTTGCGGACGTACGAGTACTCGTACGTGCCCTCTTCGAGGGATTCGAGCCGTGCGAACAGGGTCTTGGACAGGGCCCGTGCGTCGACGGCTCCGACCTCGTCGTACGGGGGGATCTCCGGAAGTCCGGCGAGGACGTCGGTGGGGTCGACGTCCGGTGCCGCGTCCTGCGCGATGGGTTCCAGATGTTCTTGTTCCGGAGGGGGTGTCGACGTCGCTCCGCGGGTAGGCGGTGCGTCGAGCCGGGGTGACATGATGTCCTCCATCGTTCTCGGCGTATGGCTGCCGAAGCCAGTGAGCGCACTGCGGTGTGCGGCGCCTCCAAAGCCGGCCGTGTCGGTTACGTGCTTGTACTAGCCCTACCCGCTTTACTTGCCCCGCCGCAAGTGCATTTTGTCCGAGTATGTCCGTTTGTGTGTGATTGTTCGGGTGTTGAGGTGCGGGTCGAAGGCGTAGGGTGCGAGGGCGTCAGGAAGCAGTCAACGACCCCAGGAGAAGAGACGGCATGGACCGCGGGACGGTCGGCAGCGCACAGTCTGGCCGGCTTCTGGTCGAGGTGCGGCAAGAGGGCTCCAGCGCCGTGGTGACCCCGGCGGGTGAGTTGGATCACCACACCGCCGATCTGTTGCGTGAGCCACTCGAGGACTGCCTCTCCAAGGGGCTCAGTCGCCTTGTGGTGGACTGCACCCGTTTGGAGTTCTGCGACTCCACCGGGCTCAACGTGCTGCTCGGCGCCCGCCTGAAGGCGGAAGCGGCCGGTGGCGGGGTCCATCTGGCGGGCATGCTGCCCGTGGTGGCGCGGGTCTTCGAGATCACCGGCGCGGACGCGGTGTTCACCGTGCACGCCACGGTCGACGCGGCCCTGAGCGACGGGCACGACGAGCACGACGAGGGCGGCTGAGCTTCGCCGTCCGCCGGAAACGGGTGCGAACGGACGTGAACGAGGGGTGTTCCGGCGGTTCTCTCGGGCAGGAGACATCCTGAACCCGAACATGTCGGCGGCAATGCCGACACGAACGCCGTCCGCCTACGTACAGACCTGAAGTGATCCGACTTGTGAATTGTGAACCGGTGAATCGGGGAATCGGTGAGGTGAAGCGCTGATGAGCACCACCCGGCCTTGTTCGCCGGGCGACCGCGGCCCGGAGCCCAGCGGCGCTCCTGGGGCGTCCGACGGGGGCGCACCGGGAGCCGAGGCGTCCCAGGGGGGCGCGGCGACCGTGGCGTCCGGGTCGCCGGGCGGCCGCCAGGTACGTCGGCTGAGCTTCGACGGCGCCAGTGGGGTCGTCCCGCTCGCCCGCGACTTCGCCCGCCAGGCGCTCTACGCGTGGGCCTGGCTGCCCGCGGCCACCGCCGACCAACGGGCCGCCGCGGAGGACGTGCTGCTCGTCGTCTCCGAGCTGGTCACCAACGCGTGCCTGCACGCGGAGGGGCCGGACGGGATGGTCCTCAGCTGCGACAACAAGGTGATCCGCGTCGAGGTCTCGGACCGCGGCGCGGGCCAGCCGGCCCCCCGCACCCCGCACCGCGCGGGCCGCCCCGGTGGCCACGGCATGTTCATCGTCCAGCGTCTCTGCCTGGACTGGGGCGTCGTACGGACCCCGGACGTCGCGGGCAAGACGGTCTGGGCGGAACTGGGCGCCCCGGCCTGACCGTCCCAGGGCCCGGGAACCTTCCACCCCGGGCCCACTGAACCTTCCACCCCCGGGGCCGACTTCCGGCCGACCGGTCTCCCGGGCCTTCTTCCCGCCGACCGGCGCCCCGGGGCCTATGCCTGGCCGACCGGCGCCCCGGGGCCTATGCCTGGCCGACCGGCGCCCCGGGGCCTATGCCTGGCCGACCGGCCTCCCGGGCCGATTTCCGGCCGACCGGCGCCCCTGGGTCTATGCCTGGCCGACCGGCCCCCGGGGCCGGCTTTCGGTCAAGCAGACCCCCGGGCCTGCGTCTGGCCGACCGGCCCCCCCCGGGGCCGGCTTTCGGTCGACCAGAGCCCCCGGGGCCTGTGCCCGGCCGACCGGCCCCCCCGGGGCCGGCTTTCGGTCGACCAGAGCCCCCGGGGCCTGTGCCCGGCCGACCGGCCCCCCCGGGGCCGGCTTCCGGCCGACCAGAGCCCCTGGGGCCACGCCCGGCCGACCGGGCCCCGGTCCCGCTTCCCGCCGGCCAGGTTCCGGTCCCGGTTCCGGTCCGGGGAGGGCGCGGTGAGCGGGATCGGTCGTTCCGATGCGGCGTCGGCGTCCGGACGGGACGGTCGTCGTGTCCGGGGTGCCGCGGCGTCGTGGAGTCCCGGACGTCCTCGATACCCCCCGAAACCGCGCGCCGGATCGCCACAACTCCGGCGCGTACGTTCTCTTCCCTCCTCATCGCCCCGGGCGTACCTTGACGGCTCAATCTGATGCCTCGTCAGTAAGGGCGGGGCGGTGGGAGTGAGGGGACGGGACCGTGTCGAACCGGAAGCGAACCGCCGCGCTCGCGACTGCCGCGGCCCTGGCCGGCTCGGCGGTGTGGATGGCCGCCCCCGCGGCCGTGGCCCAGGTCGTGAACGTCAACTACACCTGCGATACGCCCATCGGCGTCAAGAGCGCCGTATCGCCCATCGACATCAAGGGCGTCAAGAGCGGCAGCGGCTACAAGATCACCATGTCCTGGCAGAAGGGCGTCTCCTCCAGCCCCATCGAACTCGGCGCGGGCGCCATGAATCCGAGCGCCACGATCAAGCTGGGCGGCGCCGACGGCGGCACCCTGAACGTCACCGGCCCCGCCAACCAGGCCGCGATACCCGAGAACACCCCCATCAAGATCAACGACCTGAGCGGCACATACACCCCGAAGAAGACCGGCAAGGTCACCTTCACGGCCGGGGTGCTCACCATCAAGGCGATGGGCACGACCACCACCTGCACGCCCAGCAACAAGCCCGGGCCCTCCCTGACCCTCGACGTCACCGCGCCGGACGGCGGGAGCGGCACGAGCGGCGGCGGCTCCGGCGGCACCACGAGTGACGGCGGATCCGGCGGCGGCCTCCCGCAGACCGGCCCCGAGGACTCCGCCATCGCCCTCGGCACCCTCGGCGGCACGGTCCTGCTCGCGGGCGCGGCCGGCACCCTGTGGCTGACCCGGCGAAGCCGGACGGCACGCGTCCACCGCTGACCGTCCCCCTCGTACGAGTGCTGGAGCCGCCGATGCCGTACGTCGCCGCCCGTGCCCTGTTGCTGACCCTGTCGCTGCCGCTGCTGCTCGCGGCCACCCCGGCCACCCCCGGCGGCTGGTCGGTCGCGCCCTCCGGTGGGGGACGGCCGTCCTTCTACGCGGAGGGCACGCCCGGGGCGGTGCTCCAGGACACGCTCTCCGTGACCAACCGGGGCACGCAGCCGCTCACCGTACGGCTGCGCGCCACCGGCGACGGGCTCCGGGTCGCCTTCGCCGAACGGGCCCTCGGCATCCCCGCCCGCACCCGCGCCGAGGTGCCCTTCACGGTGACGGTCCCGGCGGCCGCGCCGCCCGGCGACCGCGCGGGCGAACTCCTCGTACGGGACTCCACCGGCCGGGAGTCCGCCGTCCGGCTGCTGATCCGGGTCGGCGGCCCGGAGCTGGGCGCGCTGACCGTCGAAAATGTGGCCGTGCGCGGCGACCGGATCACGTACGAGCTGGTCAACCGCGGCACCACGGCCCTCGTCCCGCGGCTCGCCGTACACGCGGACGGTGTCCTCGGCGCCGTCCTGGACCGCGCCCCGCGCACCCTGCCCGTCCGGCTGCCCCCGGGCCGGCGCCTCACGCTCGACGAACCGTGGCCCGACCGCCCGGCCCTGGACGCCGTCACCGTCCGCTTGACGGTGACCGCGCCGGGGGCGGCGCGGGCCACCGGGCGGGCGTCGGCGCGGTTCGTGCCGTGGGGCGCGGCGGCGGGCACGGCGGCCGGCGCGCTGTCGGTCGCGGCGGCCGCCGTGGCCGTACGGCGACGCTCATGCCGAACGGCCACGACCCGGGCCGCGGCGAGGGGAGCACTGACATGAGAGGCAAACCCCGGATCACGGCGCTGGTGCCGGCCCTGCTGCTGATGCTGCTCCCGCTCTCGCTGCCCTCGGCCGGCCCGGCCGCCGCCGCGGAGGGCAAACCGGCCGTCACGCTCTCCACCTCGCAGGCGGGGACGGGTGGTTCGATCACCGTCAGCGGCACCGGCTGGCGGTCGCGCACGCTGCTGATGCTGCTGGTCTGCGGGCAGGCGACACCGGCCCGGGGCGTGATCGGCGGCACCAACTCCTGTGCCAACGCCGACGGGCGCGCCGTCACCACCGACGCCGACGGCCACTTCAGCCGGGCGCTGCCGGTGACCGAGCCGCCGGTGCCGTGCCCCTGCGTGGTGCACGTGGTCACCGCGACCGGAGCGAAGGCGCAGGCCGACGCGGTGTTCCAGGTGGCCGGGCACCCGGTCGAACCGCTTCCCGCGAACACGGCCGGCGGCCGCCTGTCCGTGCTCACCGACACCCGGCTCGACGGCTCCGGCTCCCTGTTGACCTGGTTCGGGGCGCCGCCCTCCCGCACCCTGGCCTTCACCGTCGGCAACGTGGGCACCGCGGCCGTCGAGAACCCTGTCTTCCAGGTCGGCACCGCCCACGGGGTGTTCGCCCCGCAGTGGGACGAGCGGCAGTGGCACGGCACGCTCGGCCCCGGCGAGAAGGCCCGCGTCGAACTGCCCGTCGAACTCACCGCCGGCGCCCACGGCGACTACACCGTCTCCCTGAAGTACGGCGGGAAGGTCCTCGCCGAACAGCCGTGGGGGGTGGGCCGCCCCTGGGGCGTGACCCTGTTCTGGATCCTGCTCTGCCTGGTGGTGCCGGCGGCGGTCTTCCGCATCGGGATGGCGGTGGTGGACCGGGTACGCCCGCGCCATGCCACCCGACGGCCCTCGCCCGCCCCCGGGCACGGACGCAGGCGCAGGACGGCGATCGCGCCCCCGAGGCCCGCGCCCCCCACCCCGAACGCGAACCTGCCGTGGTTCACCCCGGACACCGGTCCGGGCCCGGCGGGCCGGCTCTCCGCACCGCACGAAGACCATCCGACGAGTCCCACGACTCCCACGACTCCCGGCAGGAAGGGATCCACGTGAGTGAGAGAGCCGTATCACCTGACCGTGCGCCCGCGCGGAAACGAGCGGCAGCGGCGGGCGCCGCCGTCCTGTTCACCGGGGCGGCCGTCCTGCTGGGCGTGAGCGCCGGGCAGGCCCAGGCCGCCGAGGTGGCCTACGCCACCAAGTGCGTTCCGCCCTCGGGCATCGGTCTGCCCGACGTCAACGGCACCACCAAGGTCGAGATCACCGCACCGGCGACGGCGAAGGTCGGCGACACCGTCGACGTCGTCTGGAAGTTCACCCAGGCCGCGTCGAAGAACCCCGACATCATCGACCTGCCCGCGAACTCGGTCCAGCCGTCCGGCACCCTCAAGGCGGCCGGCGCGCAGACCGCCGACATCGCGATGCAGGGGCCGCGCGAGAACCCGGCGATCCCCAAGGGCGGCGCGATGACGCTGTCCGACATGAAGGGCACGCTGAAGCTGACGGCGGCCGGACAGGTGACGCTGACCCCGGACGCGTACGTCGTCAACGCGTTGTCCACGGACACCAAGTGCGCGCCGACGGAGGCCGTCCAGCCGGCGGCGACCATCACCGTGACGGCGGGGGAGGGGAGTTCGGGCTCGGGTTCGGGGTCGGCCTCGCCGAGTACGTCCCCCGACCCCTCGCAGAGCCAGAGCCAGTCACCCTCGTCGAGCGCGTCCGGCACGCCCAGTACCTCCCCGTCGGCGTCCGAGTCCGGCGGTGACAGCGGCCGGACCGACTTCACCGGCAAGGTCGTCGACATCCCCTACACCTGCCAGTCGCCGATCGGCGAGAAGAAGGCGACCTCGCCGATCCAGATCAACGCCACGAAGAACGGCGGGAGTTACGACCTCACCGTGCAGTTCAAGAAGTCGGTCATGGACAGCCCGATCGACATCCCGGCCGGCAAGGTGAAGCCGACCATGCAGATCGTGCTGGGCGGCGCGGACGAGGGCTCGGTGAAGGTGGAGGGCCCGCTGAACTCCGCGCCGATCCCGCAGAACGACCCGATCGAGATCCCGGACCTCACGGGCGTCTACAAGCCCGGCGCGACCGGTGAGTCCACGCTCTCCCCGGGCGCCCTCACGATCGAGGCCATGGGCACGACCACCACCTGCACTCCGGACAGCACGGCCGTCTCCCTCACGCTGAACACCGCGGAACAGGCGAGCGGCGCGTCCGGCGGCAGCGGCTCCTCGTCGTCCTCGGGCGGGTCCACGTCGAGCGGTGGCGGCCTCGCGGAGACGGGCTCCGGCGACCACGGCACCCTGAAGGCCCTGGGCCTGGTCGCGGGTACGGCGATCCTGCTGGGCGGCGCGGTGTTCACGTTCATGCCCAGGAGAAGGGCGAGCTGAGCGGCGCAAGGACGAGAAAACGACGGAGGGCCGCCGTACCCACGCGGGTACGGCGGCCCTCCGGCAAGCGCGGGAGCGGACGTCAGTGGACGTCGCCCATCAGTCGCTTGACCTTGCCGCGGTACATCCACACCGCGACGCCGGCGAGCACGGCGAGGACGGCTTCCAACGCCACGAAGCCCATCTTGTCCAGGTTGACCCCGCCGACAGCCGGGTTGGAGAGCAGGGCGGTGAACGAGTCGCCCGCGGTGACCGCGAGGAACCAGACACCCATCATCTGCGAGGCGTACTTCGCGGGAGCCATCTTCGTGGTGACCGACAGGCCGACCGGGGAGAGGGTCAGCTCACCGATCGTCTGGATGAAGTAGATCGCGACGATCCACAGCGCCGCGGCCTTGTGGCCGCCGTCGGCGATCGACAGCGGGATGAGGAAGACGAAGAACGACGCGCCGACCAGGACGAGACCGGAGGCGAACTTCACGACCGTGCTCGGCTCCTTGCCGCGCCGGTTCAGCCACAGCCACAGCCAGGCGAAGACCGGGGCCGCTGCCATGATCATGACCGGATTGACCGACTGGTACCAGGAGACCGGGAACTCCCAGCCGAACACGCTGTTGTCGGCCGAGGAGTCGGCGAAGATCGACAGCGTGGTGGCACCCTGGTCGTAGATCATCCAGAACACGGCGGCGGCAACGAAGAACCAGACGTACGCCGACACCCGCGACTGCTCGGTGGAGTCCAGCGCCTTGTCCCGCCTTATGCGGGCGATGACCCAGATCGGGACGATCAGCCCGATGACGGTGAGCGGGATCATGGCCCAGTTGAGCGTGAAGTGGCCGGAGAGGCCGACGGCGCCGTAGAAGACCGCGGCGGCGGCCAGCCAGAACAGGCCCTTGCGCAGGGTGGACGTCTTCTCGGCGGCGGACATCGGGGTCGGCACGATGTCGCTGCGCGAGCTCAGGTGGCGGGTGCCGAGCAGGAACTGGGCCAGGCCCAGCGCCATGCCGAGCGCGGCCAGCGCGAAGCCGAGGTGCCAGTTGACCTTCTCGCCGACGGTGCCGATGATCAGCGGCGCGGCGAAGGCGCCGGTGTTGATACCGACGTAGAAGACGGTGAAGCCACCGTCGCGGCGGGGGTCGTTCGGGCCGTCGTAGAGGTGGCCGACCATCGTGGAGATGTTGGCCTTCAGCAGCCCCGAGCCGAGCGCCACGAGGGCGAGGCCGACGTAGAAGACGCCGGCCACGGGCACCGCGAGAGTCAGGTGGCCCAGCATGATGATCAGGCCGGCGAGGGCGACCGTCTTGCGGGGGCCGAGGACGCGGTCCGCGAACCAGCCGCCGGGGAGGGCGAGCAGGTACACCAGGGACACGTACACCGAAGCGATGGTGATCGCGGTCGCGTTGTCGAGGTGCAGGCCCGTCGGAGCCACGAGGTACAGCGGGAGCAGGGCCTTCATGCCGTAGTAGGAGAAACGCTCCCACATCTCGGTCATGAAGAGAGTGGCCAGTCCGCGGGGGTGGCCGAAGAAGGTCTTCCCGGAGCCGGGTGTGCCCGGGCGGACCGAGTCCTTCGTCAGGCTGGACGCCATGTCGTTCCTTGCTGCTCGGGACGCGCGCCGCAGTGGAGCCTTGCGCGCCCGGTGGGGGGCGGCCGGCACCGGCGGACCGCGGCGTCCACCCCCACGCCCCGGGGGAGTCCGCTCCGGGTCTCGGAGCGGTGGACGGCGACCACCGGGATCCACGCCCCTCGAGTCGGGGGCCCGGCCACAGGTCATTCCTTTGGAGGCCGGCGGGGACCGGCCCGCACACAAAGGAGACCCTCGACGTCGAGCCGACCGCCGAAGGTCCATGCGTGCTACAGGCGTTACTTCACCATACGGCAGCACAACGCCTGATATGGAAGGACTTGAGACACGGATCACAGGTGATCAAGGAACCGTGGGCGAGGTTTTGAAGGTCTGCACCAGGATGCCATCCCCCGACCGTAGGTCCGTACCAAGATCGACGGGGGGACGGCCGGCCGCTCGGCACGTCGAGTGTCCGGCATGTCCGTGAGTAAGAAACAGCTGGGCGATCACACTTCGGCCGCCGCCCGGCGCGGACTACCATCAGCTCATGACCCGTGTACTGCTCGCCGAGGACGACGCGTCCATCTCGGAGCCGCTGGCCCGCGCCCTGCGCCGGGAAGGTTACGAGGTCGAGGTGCGTGAGGACGGCCCCACCGCGCTCGACGCCGGAATGCAGGGCGGCGTCGACCTGGTCGTGCTCGACCTCGGGCTGCCCGGCATGGACGGTCTGGAGGTGGCCCGCCGACTGCGCTCGGAGGGCCACGCCATCCCGATCCTCATCCTGACCGCGCGCGCCGACGAGGTGGACACCGTCGTCGGTCTGGACGCCGGCGCCGACGACTACGTCACCAAGCCCTTCCGGCTGGCCGAGCTGCTGGCCCGGGTCCGGGCCCTGCTGCGGCGCGGCGCGTCCGAGCCCCAGCAGCCGCCCGCCACGCACGGCGTCCGCATCGACGTCGAGTCGCACCGCGCCTGGATGGGCGAGGAGGAACTCCAGCTCACGGCCAAGGAGTTCGACCTGCTGCGGGTCCTCGTCCGGGACGCGGGCCGGGTCGTCACCCGCGACCAGCTGATGCGCGAGGTCTGGGACACGACCTGGTGGTCGTCGACCAAGACCCTCGACATGCACATCTCCTGGCTGCGCAAGAAGCTCGGCGACGACGCGGCGAATCCCCGTTACATCGCCACGGTGCGGGGCGTCGGGTTCCGCTTCGAGAAGAGCTGAGCTCCCCCGAGGGGGCACCCTCAGCCGCGGGGGTTGGCCGATGACGCGCGTCGCGTCGTCGGGTGCGGGCCGTGGGGGCTTCTCGCGCAGTTCCCCGCGCCCCTGAGTCGGTTGCCCGCACCGGTCTTGTGAAGTCACCGTCCGGAGGGCTCCGTGCGTCGCCGTCTCATTCAGTCCACGCTTGCCGTCGTGCTCGTCGTCATCGCCGTTTTCGGGGTGTCCCTCGTCATCGTCGAGACCCGCACGATCAGCAACAGCGCCCAGGAACGGGTGGACTCCGAGGCGCTGCGGCTGGCCAGCATCGTGGACAGCCGGCTGGTGGGCTCGGAGAACGTCACCGCCGAGATACTGCGCGACCAGGTCACGCAGGACCGCTACGCCGAGATCCGGATCCCCGGCCGGACGGTCATCCAGGTCGGCACCAAGCCCCAGGGCGATGTGATCAAGGCGACGGCCCGGGGCGAGGAGGGCGAGACCGTCCTGGTCCAGGAGCCGCGCTCCACGGTCACCCGGGAGGTCGGCCGCACGCTGCTGATCATCGGCCTGGTGGCGCTGCTCGCGGTCATCGCGGCGGTGCTGCTGGCCATCCGCCAGGCCAACCGACTCGCCTCCCCCCTGACCGACCTCGCGGAGACGGCGGAGCGGCTGGGCTCGGGCGACCCGCGGCCCCGGCACAAGCGGTACGCCGTCCCCGAGCTCGACCGGGTCGCCGACGTCCTCGACGCCTCCGCCGAGCGCATCGCCCGCATGCTGACCGCCGAGCGCCGTCTCGCGGCGGACGCCTCCCACCAGCTGCGCACGCCGCTGACGGCCCTCTCCATGCGCCTGGAGGAGATCACCCTCACCGACGACCCGGACACCGTGAAGGAGGAGGCGACGATCGCCCTGACGCAGGTGGAGCGCCTGACGGACGTGGTCGAACGCCTCCTGACCAACGCCCGGGACCCCCGCACCGGCTCGGCGGTCACCTTCGACCTCGACGAGGTCATCCAGCAGCAGCTCGCCGAGTGGCGCCCCGCCTACCGCGGCGTGGGCCGGGCCATCGTCAGCTCCGGCAAGCGCAACCTGCGGGCGGTGGGCACGCCCGGCGCGGTCGCCCAGGTACTGGCCGCCCTGATCGAGAACTCCCTCATGCACGGCGGCGGCACGGTGGCGCTGCGCACCCGTGTCACCGGCAACCAGTCCGTGGTCGAGGTCACCGACGAGGGCCCCGGCGTCCCCGCCGATCTGGGCGCCCGCATCTTCGAGCGGGCCATCAGCGGCCGCAACTCCACGGGCATCGGTCTGGCGGTGGCCCGCGACCTGGCGGAGGCCGACGGCGGCCGCCTGGAGATGCTCCAGGCCCAGCCCCCGATCTTCGGGCTGTTCCTGTCCAGCACGCCCCCGCAGAAGCGGACCGCTGAGGACGGCGAGCCGACGGTCAGGTAGGGCGGCCGGGCGGTAGGGCGGCCGGGAAGGACGGTGGGTGGGGTGCGGCGGTCAGCCGACCCGCTGCCCGGCCCTCGGCTCGGGCCCCCGGGACTGCTCGGTCACCGTCAGGAACGATTCGGCGCCGGCCACGGCCTCCTTCGCCGGCAGCGTCCGGAACACCCACGTCCGGTACGACCAGAACCGGAACAGCGTCGCGATCCCGATGCCGACGAACTTGAACACGTTGCTCTGGATCGGGCTGTCCCAGCCGAACCCGTACGTCGCCGCGAACAGCAGGCCGTTCTCGATCACCAGTCCCACCGCGCTGAACAGCAGGAACAGCGTCATTTCCTTCGTCCGCCCGCTCTTGTCGCGGTCACGGTAGGTGAAGTAGCGGAACCCCACGTAGTTGAAGGCGATCGCCACGACCGTCGCTATGACACTGGCCCGCACCACCTGGAGGTCGGTGAGATGCCGGACAAGGTTGAAGACTCCGAGGTTGACCAGCAGCCCCGCGCCGCCCACGGCCCCGAACTTGGCGAGCTCGCGGACGACCCTCCTCAGCCCCGAGGAACCATGCGCCATGGTCGTACAGGCCCCCGTCCGGGTTCGGTTTCGTCAACCCAGCCATGCTAACCACCACTCTTGTCGGTTTCCTGTGGTCCGGCTCACGGGTCCGTGACCAGCGGGGAAGAAGCGGGGAAACGGTCGGTATGAGACGGGAAAGGTCCCGGTAAGAGGCACGGAATTCGGCCGCGGTGGCGTGGCCGATACCCTGGGGTCGTGACGTTCCCGGTAGTCGGCATGGTCGGCGGGGGCCAGCTCGCTCGTATGACACACGAGGCGGGCATCCCGCTCGGCATCAGATTCAAGCTCCTCAGTGACACCCCACTGGATTCCGCGGCGCAGGTCGTGAGCGATGTCGTCATCGGCGACTATCGCGATCTCGACACGCTCCGCGAGTTCGCGCGCGGGTGCGATGTGATCACCTTCGATCACGAACACGTACCCACCGAGCACCTCAGGGCGCTGGAGGCGGACGGCATCCCCGTCCGCCCGGGCCCCGACGCGCTGGTGCACGCCCAGGACAAGGGGGTGATGCGCGCGCGACTCGACGCGATCGGCGTTCCGTGCCCCCGGCACAGGATCGTGACCGACCCGGCGGACGTCGCCGCGTTCGCCGCGGAGGGCCTGGCCGAAGGCGCCGAGGGCGACGGCTTCCCGGTGGTCCTCAAGACCGTCCGAGGCGGCTACGACGGCAAGGGCGTGTGGGTCGTCGACTCGGTCGAGGAGGCGGCCGACCCCTTCCGGGCCGGCGTCCCCGTCCTGGCGGAGGAGAAGGTCGACTACGTCCGCGAGCTCGCCGCCGACGTCGTCCGCTCCCCGCACGGCCAGGCCGTCGCGTACCCGGTCGTCGAGTCGCAGCAGGTGGGCGGCGTCTGCGACACGGTGATCGCCCCCGCGCCCGGCCTGGACGGTTCCCTCGCGCTGCGGGCCGAGGAGATGGCCCTGCGGATCGCCAAGGAACTGGACGTGGTCGGCCACCTCGCGGTCGAACTCTTCGAGATCCGTCACGCCGACGGGTCTCCCGGGGTCCTGGTCAACGAACTCGCGATGCGCCCGCACAACTCGGGCCACTGGTCGATGGACGGCGCGATCACCTCGCAGTTCGCCAACCACGTCCGCGCCGTCCTCGATCTCCCCCTCGGCGACCCGCGTCCGCGCGCCAAGTGGACGGTCATGGTCAACGTCCTCGGCGGCGACTACCCGGACATGTACTCGGCGTACCTGCACTGCATGGCGCGCGACCCCCAGCTGAAGATCCACATGTACGGCAAGGACGTGAAGCCCGGCCGCAAGGTCGGCCACGTCAACACCTACGGCGACGACCTGGACGACGTCCTCGAACGCGCGCGTCACGCAGCCGGTTACCTGAGAGGCACGATCACCGAATGAGCCCTGTTGTAGGCATCGTCATGGGGTCGGACAGCGACTGGCCCGTCATGGAGGCCGCCGCGCAGGCCCTCGACGAGTTCGAGATCGCGTACGAGGTCGACGTCGTCTCCGCGCACCGCATGCCGCGCGAGATGGTCGCGTACGGCGAGCAGGCGGACGGGCGCGGACTCAAGGTGATCATCGCGGGCGCCGGCGGCGCCGCCCACCTCCCCGGCATGCTCGCCTCCGTGACCCCGCTGCCGGTGATCGGCGTACCCGTGCCCCTGAAGTACCTGGACGGCATGGACAGCCTGCTGTCGATCGTGCAGATGCCGGCCGGTGTCCCGGTCGCCACGGTCTCGGTGGCTGGCGCCCGCAACGCCGGTCTGCTGGCCGCCCGCATCCTCGCCACCCACGACGAGGAGCTGCTCGCCCGCATGCGGGACTTCCAGCAGGAGCTGAACGACCAGGCCACCGAGAAGGGCAAGCGGCTGCGCGCCAAGGTCGAGGGTTCGAACGGCTTCGGTTTCGGAAAGTGACGGAGATGACCTCACTGGACGCGGCCCGCGAGCTCCTGCGCGAGTTCCCCGTCGTCGACGGCCACAACGACCTGCCCTGGGCGCTGCGCGAGCAGGTCCGCTACGACCTCGACGCCCGCGACATCGCCGGCGACCAGCACGCCCACCTGCACACCGACATCCCCCGGCTGCGCGAGGGCGGGGTCGGTGCGCAGTACTGGTCGGTGTACGTGCGCGCGGACCTGCCCGACGCGGTCCCGGCGACGCTGGAGCAGATCGACTGCGTGCGGCGGCTCATCGCCCGTCACCCGCGGGACCTGCGCGCCGCGCTGACGGCCGCGGACATGGAGACGGCGCGCGCGGAGGGCCGTATCGCCTCGCTCATGGGGGCGGAGGGCGGCCACTCCATCGCCAACTCGCTCGGCACCCTGCGCGGCCTGTACGCGCTCGGCGTGCGCTACATGACGCTCACCCACAACGACAACGTGGACTGGGCGGACTCCGCGACCGACGCACCCAAGGCCGGCGGCCTGTCCGCCTTCGGCCGCGAGGTCGTGCGCGAGATGAACCGCGAGGGCATGCTGGTCGACCTCTCGCACGTGGCGGCGACGACGATGCGGGACGCGCTCGACGCGACGACCGCGCCGGTGATCTTCTCGCACTCCTCCGCGCGAGCGGTGTGCGACCACCCCCGCAACATCCCGGACGACGTCCTCGAACGCCTCCCCGCCAACGGCGGCATGGCGATGGTGACCTTCGTGCCGAAGTTCGTCCTCCAGGCGGCGGTCGACTGGACGGCCGCCGCCGACGACAACATGCGCGCGAACGGTTTCCACCACCTCGCCACCACGGCCGAGGCGATGAAGGTCCACCGGGCCTTCGAGGAGACGAACCCCCGCCCGATCGCCACCGTCGCCACGGTCGCCGACCACCTCGACCACATGCGCGAGGTCGCCGGCATCGACCACCTCGGCATCGGCGGCGACTACGACGGCACCGCCTTCACCCCCGACGGCCTCGACGACGTCTCCGGCTACCCCAACCTGATCGCGGAGCTCCTCGACCGCGGCTGGTCCCGGCCGGACCTCGCCAAGCTGACCTGGCAGAACGCGGTACGCGTACTCGGTGCGGCGGAGGACGTGGCCCGTGGCCTTCAGGCGACCCGGTCGCCGTCCCACGCGACGATCGAGTCGCTGGACGGCTGAGCGGGCCCGTCGGGCAGGGCGGGGTAGTCGGTGTAGCCGACCGCCCCGCCCACGTACATCAGGTACCGGTCCCGCAGGGGGTTCAGCGGCGCCCCCCGGCGCAGCCGGTCGACCAGGTCGGGGTTGGCCAGGAACGGTCGCCCCAGGGCGATCAGCTCGGCTCCGGCGGCGAGCAGCCGGTCGACCGCGCGGGACACGGCGTCCGTGGTGAGTTCCGGCAGCACCGGGTTGGCGACGAGCGTCCCCGGCCACTCGGCCCGGATCCGGCGGAACAGCGGCGCGTCCGGGTCGGCGTACACCACGTGCAGATACGCGAGCCCGAGGCCCTTCAGCCGCTCGACGAGCGCCGGGTAGAGCTCCGCCGTCTCGTCGTCGCCCTCCTCGATGCCGTTGAAGGTGACGCCGGGCGAGATCCGTACGCCCACCCGCTCCGCGCCGATCTCCGCGGCGACCGCCTCCACCACCTCCGCCGTGAACCGGATCCGCCCGGCGACCGAGCCGCCGTAGGCGTCGGTGCGGCGATTGGTGTTGCCGGCCAGGAACTGGTGCAGCAGATGGCCGTTGGCGGCGTGCACCTCCACGCCCTCGAAACCGGCGTCGAGCGCGTTGCGGGCGGCCGCGGCGAAGTCGGCGACGGTGGCGCCGATGTCGTCCGGGCTCATCTCCCGGGGCGTGACGGCAGGCCGGTGACCCTCCGGCGTGAAGATCGTCTCCGGCAACGGGACGGGGGAGGGGGCGACGGGCGTCAGCCCGCTGGTCGCCGGATGACTCACCCGCCCGCCGTGCTGGAGCTGGAGGAACATCCGGCCGCCCGCGTCCCGCACGGCGTCGGTCACCCGCCGCCATCCGGCCACGTGCTCGGGCCGGTGGATCGCGGTGATGTTCGGATACGTCTGCCCGACCGCGTTGGGCGTCGCGGCCTCGGCGATGATCAGGCCGGCGGAGGCACGCTGGGCGTAGTACTCGACCATGAGGTCGCCCGGCGTGCCGTCGGCGGCGGCGCGGTTGCGGGTCAGGGGAGCCATGACGAGACGGTGGGGGAGAGCGAGCCCTCCCAGCCGGAACGGGGTGTCCTTGGTCGGTGTCATGGCGGTACCGTAGAAGTTGACACTGATGTCAGGTTCAAGTCCTTCCGGGACCGGGGGCAGTCATGCGGATCGGTGAACTGGCGCGGCGTACGAACGTCAGCGAGCGCTCCCTGCGCTACTACGAGGCCCAGGGGCTGCTGACCGCCGACCGCACCCCCGGCGGGCACCGGGACTACCCGGAGCGGGCCGTCGACCGGGTCGTGCTCATCCAGGAGCTGTTCGCGGCCGGGCTCCACAGCACCAAGATCGCCCAGCTGCTGCCGTGCATGCGGGACTCCGACGGGGGCCCCTCCGCCGTCGCCACCCCCAGGCTGGTGGCCGACCTCACCGCCGAACGCGACCGCATCGACCGTACGATCGCGGATCTGGTCCGGTCCCGGGACACCCTGGACGACGTGATCCAGGTGGCTGAGGGCACCTGACCGGCGCGTCCGTCCCCCGAACGCCTCGTCCACCAGGAAGTCGGCCGTCCGCCGTGCGACGGTGACCGTACTGCTGATCGACGTACGGAGACCGCCATGGCCGACCTCCATGACGAGCCGCACACCCTTCCCGAGGTCGGTGAGCTCGACGACGAGGCGCAGACGGCCCCGTTCAGCCCGTACGCGCCGCTCACGGCCGAGGAAGCCGCCGAGGCCGCCGAGGCCGCCCAAGCAGTCCAGGCCGCCCAGGAGCCCGAGAGCACCCCGCTGGAGCGCGCCCGGGCCCTCCTCGCCACGCACCCCGTCGCCGACGGCTACAGCGGACTGCCCTCGGCCCTGCGTCACCTGCCCTGCTACGACCTCCAGCTCGGCGAGAGCGCCGTCGACACGGACGTGCCCCGGCTGCGCCGCGGCAATGTCGGCGCGCTGCTGTGGTCGCTGCACCTGCCCGAGGGCCTCGTCGCCGACCGGGCCGTCGGGGCCACCCTGGAGCAGCTGGACCTCGTCCGGTCGGTGATCGCCGCCCACCCCGAAGGGCTGCGGCTCGCCCGCAGCGCCGGGCAGGTCATCGACGCCCGCAACTGCGGCCGCGTCGCCATCGTCCTGGGCCCGGCCGCGGCCGCCGCGCTCGACGACTCCCTGGGCGTCCTGCGCGTGCTGCACTCCCTCGGGCTGCGCGTCCTCACCCTCGCCGGCACCTCCTGGGCGGGCGACGCGGGGCTGACCCGGTTCGGCGAGGAGGTCCTGCGCGAGATGAACCGGCTCGGCGTGCTCGCCGACCTCTCCGGCGCCTCCGACCTCACCGTCGGCCGCGTGCTCACCCTCTCCAGGACGCCGGTCCTGTGCACCCGCTCCGCCGCCGCCGCGCTGCGCCCCCATCCCGCCAACCTGTCCGACGAACTGCTCGCCGGGCTGGGCGAGGCCAAGGGACTCTGCCTGGTGCCGCTGACCGCCGAGCAGACCGGCCCCGGCCTGCGGGACGTGGCCGACCACCTCGACCACGTCCGCGCGATCGCCGGCCCGGCCTGCGTCGGCCTGTCCGGCCTCTACGACTCCGGCGCCGCCCACCCGCAGGGCCTCGCCGACGCCTCCGGCTATCCGCATCTGATCGCCGAGCTGCTCCGCCGGGGCTGGCCGGAGGCCGACATCACCCTGCTGACCTGGGGCAACGTGCAGCGCGTCCTGCGCACCGCCGACTTCACGGCCCGAGCGGCCCAGGACCGCAGGGAGCCGTCGACGGCGAGGATCGCGGAGCTGGACAGATAGGCCGCAGGGCAGGGCCGCTACGCGTGCTCGACCCGGCACAGGCAGAACGGATGTCCCGCCGGATCGGCGTACACCTGGAAGTCCTTCTTCTCACGGTCCTCCAGATCCAGCGGCCGCGCGCCCAGCGCCAGCACCCGCTCGTGGGCCGCGTCGATCTCCGCCCAGGTGGCGCCGCCGTCGAGATCGAGGTGGAACTGCTGCGGATTGCGGTCGGCGCGCGGCCACTCCGGCGGGGTGTACCCCTCCACCTGTTGGAACGCGATCCGGGGACCGCCGGGGACGTGCAGGACGAACCAGTCGTCCTCGCCGTCCTCGGCCTCGGGCGTACCGCCCAGGACCGCCGCGTAGAAGTCGGCGAGCGCGCGCGGGTCGGGACAGTCGAGGACGACGGAACGGAAGCGGGCGACGGGCGGCATGGAATCCTCCTGGCTCGAGCGCGGTACGGGGCTTCGACGGGCGTGCGGCTTCGACAGTTGTGCGGGCTTCAGCAGCTGCACAGGCAGAACGGGTGCCCAGCCGGATCCGCGTAGACACGCCAGCCGCGTGAGTGGTCCTCCGCGTCCAGCGGCTTCGCGCCCAGCGCCAGCACGCCCCGCTCGGCGGCGTCCAGGTCGTCGACGGTCAGGTCCAGATGGAACTGCTGCGAGTGGTCGGGCGCGGGCCACGCGGGCGGTACGAACCCGGGGGCGGCCTGGAAGGCCAGCGACCGACCGCCGGGCACCTTCACGTCGACCCAGTCCCCCTCGCCCTCGACGGTGCCGCCCAGCACCTCGGCGTAGAAACCGGCCAGCGCGCCCGGGTCGGGACAGTCCAGAACGACGACGCCCAGCTTGGCGAGAGCCATGACTTCCTCCAGTGGTCCGGGATGGTTACCTCTAAGGCCGGGTAACCAGTAACGGTTACTGCATGCTCCCGCATTGGCGGTAACGTCGCAAGCATGAATGACCGATCGGCGGCGCCCGGGAGCCTGGCCCTGGTCGAGTCCCTGGTGAACACGCTGGACCTCGAGTCGGGCGCGGACGCGCTGGACACCGCGGAGGGCCGGGCGCGCTTCGGGCTGCCGGAGAACACCGACGGCGCCGGGGACGCGGCCGGCGAGCTGGCGCGGGCCCGTGAGCTGCGCGAGTCCCTGCGCGCCGCCCTGCTGGCCCACGCGGGCCATCCGCCGCACCGCGAGGTGACCCCGCTGGGCGAGCTGCTGGCGTCGGCGCCCCTGCTGGTGACGATCGACGAGCACGACGGCTCCGCCCGCCTGGCCGCCGCCGGAGCGGCCTCGCTGCTCTCCCGTACGGCCGCCGCGGTGGCGGATGCGCTGATCGCGGGCACCTGGACCCGGCTGAAGGCCTGCGAGGCCGTCACCTGCCACTGGGCGTACTACGACCGCAGTCCGGCGGGCCGGGGGCGGTGGTGCTCGATGCAGGTGTGCGGGGCGCGCGCGAAGATGCGCCGGTACCGGGCGAAGTAGTTCACCGGCCGGAGCACGGGCCGGTGGTGCAGAATGCAACAAGACGCCGGTTCGGCCGACTGAGCCTCGGCCGAACCGGCGTCGCTCTGTGGGTAGGCCTGCGCCTTGCGTGTGGCTGTGCCCGTGCTTGTTCCCGCGCCTACGCGGTCGGGCGGCCCATCGCCCGGTAGGTCCATCCGGCCTTGCGCCACAGGACCGGGTCGAGCGCGTTGCGTCCGTCGAGGATCAGCCGGGTCGTCGCGACCTCCCCGAGCTGCGCCGGGTCGAGCTCGCGGAACTCCTGCCACTCGGTGAGGTGCAGTACGGCGTCGGCGCCCCGGACGGCCTCCAGGGCCGAGTCCGCGTACCCGAGCGTCGGAAAGACCCGGCGGGCGTTGGCCATGCCCTTCGGGTCGTACACCGTGACCTGACCGCCCTGGAGATGGATCTGCCCGGCGACATTCAGGGCGGGCGAGTCCCGTACGTCGTCGGAGTCGGGCTTGAAGGTGGCGCCGAGCACGGCGATCCGCTTGCCCAGGAAGGACCCGCCGCCCAGCGCCTGCCGTGCCAGCTCGACCATCTGCCCGCGCTGACGCATGTTGATGGAGTCGATCTCGCGCAGGAAGGTCAGCGCCTGGTCGGCCCCGAGCTCACCGGCACGGGCCATGAACGCCCGGATGTCCTTGGGCAGACAGCCGCCGCCGAACCCGATCCCCGCCCGCAGGAACTTCTTCCCGATCCGGTCGTCGTAGCCGATGGCCTCGGCCAGCTTGGCGACATCGCCGTCGGCGGCCTCGCACACCTCCGCCATGGCGTTGATGAAGGAGATCTTGGTGGCGAGGAAGGAGTTCGCGGAGGTCTTCACCAGCTCGGCGGTGGGGAAGTCGGTGACGACGAACGGCGACCCCTCGCCGATCGGCGTCTCGTACACCTGCCGCAGCAGCGCCTCGGCCCGCTCGCTGCGCACGCCGACGACGATGCGGTCCGGGTGCAGGGTGTCCTGGACCGCGAGCCCCTCGCGCAGGAACTCGGGGTTCCAGGCGAGCTCGGCGTCCGCACCGGCGGGCGCCAGCTCGGCGATCGTCCGGGCCAGCCGGTCGGCGGAACCCACCGGCACGGTGGACTTGCCGACGACGAGCGCGGGCCGCGCCAGATGAGGCGCGAGGGAGCCTATGGCGGACTCGACGTACGACATGTCGCACGCGTACTCACCGTGCTTCTGCGGGGTGTTGACGCACACGAAGTGCACGTCACCGAAGGCCCCCACCTCGGCCCAGTCCTGGGTGAAGCGCAGCCGCCCGCTGGACCCCTCGAACCCGGGGACGTGCCGGCGCAGCAGTTCCTCGAGCCCCGGCTCGTACATGGGGGTCTCGCCGCGTTCCAGCATCTCGATCTTTTCGCGCACGACATCGAGAGCGAGCACCTCGAAACCCAGCTCGGCCATGGCCGCGGCGTGCGTGGCGCCGAGATAGCCGGTGCCGATCACGGTGATCTTGAGGGCCATGAATGCTCCAGGTGGGATGTCGTCGCTGCGCGCCCGAGCATAGTCGGGGCGTGTCGGCTCCCTTCACCGGGCAGTTGTCAGGAGAAGGCGCCCCCTGTCGCCAAGCTCACGTATCACTCGGGTGGGAGGGCCCCTAAAATTTGAGTTACTTAACGGTAATTAGCGTCGGTGACCGTAGCGTTTTTGGAGCGTGAGACACCTTGGCCGGATCGGCTGACTTCGACCTGTACCGCCCGTCAGAGGAGCACGACATGCTCCGCGACGCCATCCGCTCGCTGTCCGAGGCGAAGATCGCGCCGTACGCCGCCGCGGTGGACGAGGAGGCCCGCTTCCCGCAGGAGGCGCTGGACGCGCTGGTGGCGAGCGACCTGCACGCGGTGCACGTCCCCGAGTCGTACGGCGGCGCGGGTGCGGACGCCCTCGCCACGGTGATCGTGATCGAGGAGGTCGCGCGGGCCTGTGTGTCCTCCTCGCTGATCCCCGCGGTGAACAAACTCGGCTCCCTGCCGGTGATCCTCTCGGGCTCCGAGGACCTGAAGAAGAAGTACCTGACGCCGCTCGCCAAGGGCGACGCGATGTTCTCGTACGCCCTCTCCGAGCCGGACGCGGGCTCGGACGCGGCCGGCATGAAGACGAAGGCGGTCCGCGACGGCGACCACTGGATCCTGAACGGCGTGAAGCGCTGGATCACCAACGCGGGCGTCTCCGAGTACTACACGGTGATGGCCGTGACGGACCCGACGAAGCGCTCGAAGGGCATCAGCGCCTTCGTGGTGGAGAAGTCGGACGAGGGCGTCTCCTTCGGCGCCCCGGAGAAGAAGCTGGGCATCAAGGGCTCCCCGACCCGCGAGGTCTACTTCGACAACGTCCGTATCCCGGCCGACCGCATGATCGGCGAGGAGGGCACGGGCTTCCTGACCGCGATGAAGACCCTGGACCACACCCGCATCACGATCGCCGCGCAGGCGCTGGGCGTCGCCCAGGGCGCCTTCGACTACGCCAAGGGCTACGTCCAGGAGCGCAAGCAGTTCGGCAAGGCGATCGCCGACTTCCAGGGCATCCAGTTCATGCTCGCCGACATGGCCATGAAGATCGAGGCCGCCCGTCAGCTGACGTACGCGGCGGCGGCCAAGTCCGAGCGACTGGACGCCGACCTCACCTTCCAGGGCGCGGCCGCGAAGTGCTTCGCCTCGGACGTGGCGATGGAGGTCACCACGGACGCGGTCCAGCTCCTCGGCGGCTACGGATACACCCGGGACTACCCGGTGGAGCGGATGATGCGCGACGCGAAGATCACGCAGATCTACGAGGGCACGAACCAGGTCCAGCGCATCGTGATGGCGAGGAACCTGCCGTAACGGTCTCCGAGCCGACGGCCGAAGGGTGCCCGGGGGGAACCGGGCACCCTTCGCTGCTTTCAGCCCTTCTCCACAGACACGGAGACGATGTCGGCGTGCGGTTTCTCACCGTGACGCTGATCATGCCGGGGCGGTCGGGTGAAGCGTCTGTTCAGTCCTCGAGCCCCTCCGCGACGCGGCGCTCGCGCAGTTCCCTGATCGCCCGGCGCCGGGCCAGCCGGTGGGTGCGGCGGATCTGGGCCTCCTGGTACCGCCTCTTGTCGCGTTCCGTCTCCGGGAGGACCGGGGGGACCACACGCGGTTTGCCGTCGGCGTCGACGGCGGCGAAGACCAGATAGGCCGAGCCGACCTGGGTCGGCGGCGCGGACTCGTTCCAGCGTTCGGCCAGGACCCGGACGCCCACCTCCATCGACGTCCGGCCGGTCCAGTTGACCTGCGCCTTCACATGGACGAGGTCGCCGACGCGGACCGGCTCCAGGAACGCCATCTCGTCCATGGACGCGGTGACGGCGGGCCCGCCGGAGTGCCGTCCGGCCACCGCGCCCGCCGCGTCGTCCACGAGTTTCATGATCACGCCGCCGTGCACCGTGCCCAGCAGGTTGGTGTCGTTGTGGCTCATGATGTGGCTGAGGGTGGTGCGGGAGGCGGATGTGGGCTTGCCCGGGATGTCCGGGGTGCTGCCCGAGTCCGCCGCGGTGACCTGGTCTGTCATGTCCTCCACCTTATGCCGACGGGGACAACCCGGGATTTTGTGTCAGCTTGGCAACAGCGGGGCCCTGATTCTCCGACGGCCCTTGTAAGGCACACAGCACTGCCCTGCACACTGGTCCGCATGAACGATTGGCCCGAGGGATGGTCCGACAGCGACCGCGGCAACCGGTACGGCGGCGGCAGCGCGAACGCGCAGCCCGAGAGCCCGCGTGTCATGCGGCAGGTCCGCCGCGGCCCGGCCGCGCCGCCGCAGGGCGCCGGCGTCCCGCAGCAGCCGTCGTACGTCAACGGCCAGGGACACGGCGACTACACGAACGCCCAGAACACCGGCTACGACAGCGGCTACAGCTCGGGCGAGGTCTACGGGGGCGGCGGCGACTCCGGCGGTCCGGGGGGCCTCGGCACCCGCGCCCCGCGTCCCGCGCCGAACTGGCGCCGCCGCATCAAGTGGACGGCGATCACCGTCCTGACCGTGCTGGTCGTGACGTCGGTGGGCACCTACTTCTGGGCCGACGGCAAGCTGAACCGCGAGGTCGACCTGTCGAAGGTCATCGACCGGCCCGAGGCGGGCGAGGGCACGAACTACCTGATCGTCGGATCCGACAGCCGTGAGGGCATGTCCGCCGAGGAGAAGAAGGAACTGCACACCGGGTCCGCCGAGGGCAAGCGCACGGACTCGATGATGATCCTGCACACCGGCTCCAACGGCGACACGCTGATCTCGCTCCCGCGCGACTCCGACGTGGAGATCCCGACGTTCGTCGGCTCCGAGTCCGGCAAGACCTACAAGGGCACCGGCCGGCACGTGAAGCTGAACGCCGCCTACGCCGAGGACGGGCCGGAGCTGCTGGTGCGCACGGTCGAGTTCAACACCGGTCTGCGCATCGACCACTACGTGGAGATCGGCTTCGCGGGCTTCGCGAACATCGTGGACTCGGTCGGCGGCGTCGAGATCGACATCCCGCAGGACATCAAGGACACCAAGTCGGGCGCCGACTTCAAGAAGGGCAAGCAGACCCTGAACGGCGAGGAGGCCCTCGCGTTCGTCCGCACCCGGTACGCGCTCGCGGGCTCCGACCTGGACCGTACGAAGAACCAGCAGAAGTTCCTCGCGGCCCTGGCCAACCAGGTGGCCACCCCGGGCACGGTCCTCAACCCCTTCAAGCTCTACCCGACCATGAGCGCGGGCCTGGACACCCTGATCGTCGACAAGGACATGGGCCTGTACGACCTGGGGTCGATGTTCTTCGCGATGAAGGGCGTCAACAGCGGCGACGGCAAGTCGATGAACATGCCCATCTCCGGTTCCACCGGCGGCAACCTCGTCTGGGACAAGGCGAAGGTGAAGACGCTGGTCAGCCAGCTGAAGAACGACGAGAAGGTCACCGTCTCGGGCAACTGAGCCGGCCGCAGGGCGACGCAGGGCGAATATCACTCAGGGGCACCCGCACCGGGTGCCCCTGAGTGCGTTCGGGCGACGGTCACATGGTGGCGCCCGCCATCGTGCGGCACATCTCGGCGCAGCGGCGACAGGACTCCGCACACCGCATCATCTGCGGATCGTCCGGCATGGCCATACACGCCTCGGCGCACATGTCGCACGCCTTGGCGCACATGGCGCACATCTCGGCCGACATGGGCGAGCGCCGCATCATCATGTCGGCGCACATGCGGGTCGTCTCGGAACAGTCCATGAGCGCGCGCATGATCTGCATCTGGGCCTGGCCGCCCATCTGCATGCAGGAGCTCATGGTCTCCTCGCACATGCTGTGGCAGGACATGCACGCCTCGACGCAGTCCTGCATCTCCTTGCTCATGGCGGTCATGGTTCCGGGCTGGGTCATGGCTCCTCCTGGGGGTGAGGGGGCCCGGCGGGCCCCGTGCGTGCCCTTCCGTCGTACGCCTCCCACGTGCCCCGCGCCATCGGGCGGACGGCTCCGTTCCGTACGTTTCGCACCAGAAACGCACATCCGCCTAGGAACAGCCCACTTCGTCCCCGCGCACCACTCCCGACTCGCCCTGCTCCACCTGGGCCGCCCGCACCTTCCGGACCTTGCGGAAGTCGGTCCCCGCGATGACCTTCAGCGTGGACCCGAGGCCCTTCACGGCCCGCAGTTCGCTGCCCGGCAGGGCCGTCGCGAGAGACTTCGCGGAGCGGTCCCAGCGGGGGTCGTAGGCGACGACCGTGCGCCGGGTCGAGGGGTCGGCCGCGCTGACCGGCTGCCGGGTCGTACGGAAGCCCGTCGCCGCCAGCGCCGCGTCCACCCGCTTGCCGAGTCCCGCCGTACGGGTGCCGTTCTCGACCTGGACGTGGATCTGCTGCGGGGCCACGTCCACGCGTGTTCCGTCGCCGCGCGGCCGGGCTCCCGCGGTGGCGAGGGGCTCGTCCTCGCGCAGGGCGCGGAAGAGGCGCTGCGCCTTCACCGGGTCCCACTTCAGCGTCGAGCCGAGGCCCTTCACGACGTAGTTCATCCGGCCGATGGGGACCGTCGTGAACTCGGAGGAGGAAGGGGAGAAGGTGCGCATCGCCCGGCCGAGGTCGAGGAGCTCGTCCGTGCCGAAGCCCCGGTCGGCCCGTACCGAGCCGAGCACCGCCCGCGTCACGTCCCGGAACCTCAGCGGGTTCAGCAGTACCCCGGAGGAGGTGGCCCGGTCCACCAGGGCCGCCAGGAAGCGCTGCTGGTGTTTCATCCTGCCCAGGTCGGACGAGGCGTCCGTGTGCCGGGAGCGGACGTACTGGAGGGCCTGGCCGCCCTTGAGCGTGTGCGCGCCCGGCGCCAGGTCCAGGCCCGTGTACGCGTCCTTCAGGGGCTCCGCCGTGCAGATCTTCACGCCGCCCAGCACGTCCACGGTCTTCATGAAGCTGGTGAAGTCGACCTCCAGGTAGTGGTCGATCTTCACGTGGGTCATGTTCTCGACCGTGCGGACGGTGAGCTGCGGCCCGCCCTCCGCGTAGGCCGAGTTGATCCTGATCGGGTGGCCGCTGTGCTCCTTGCCGGTGACCTGGTCGGTGTGCGGCGGCGTCTCGGCGTAGGAGTCGCGCGGGAGACTGACGACGCTGGCCCGCTCACGGTCGTCCGAGATGTGCACGATCATGATCGTGTCGGTGCAGTGACAGGGGGCCCCGCCCAGGCGGTAGCGGCGGCGCTCCGCCTCCGTGATGTCGTCGCGGCCGTCGGTGCCGACCAGCAGGACGTTCATGCCGTGGCCGGCCCGCGGACGGTTCTTCATGTCCTTGAAGGGGTCGACCCGGGTGATCTCCGCGTCGAGGCCGGCGACCACCGAGTGACCGATCCCGGCGGCGGCGAGCAGCACCACCGAGAGCGTGGTCGTCGCCCGCATGGCCCAGCGGGGGCGCCCGCGCCGGGCGGGACGACGTGGTGGACGGCGTGCCGGGTGGGGGCGACGCGGGGACCGGGACGGTGTGGGGGGCATACGGGGCACCTCCGGGCGGCGGCCGTGGGCGGTGGTGGCCGTTGGAACGGTAGGGCCATACGATCTGCCGACCGGCGCAGCGCACCCGGCGGGGCGGGCCGTGTCCCCCGTTCGCGGTAACGTGAGCCCCCTATGAACGCCAAGCCCGACGTGCAGCTCCCCGCAGTGTCCGTCATCATGCCCGTCCTCAACGAGGAGCGGCATCTGCGCGGAGCCGTCCAAGCGATCCTCGCGCAGGAGTACGCCGGCGAGATGGAGGTCGTGATCGCCATCGGTCCGTCCACGGACCGTACGGAAGAGATCGCGGCCGAGCTCGTCGCCGAGACAGCCTCCGGCAACAAGCGCGTGCACACCGTCCCCAACCCCTCAGGGCGTACGCCCGCCGCGCTCAACGCCGCGATCAAGGCCTCCCGCCATCCGATCGTCGTCCGCGTCGACGGGCACGGCATGCTCTCCCCGAACTACATCGCCACCGCCGTACGGCTCCTGGAGGAGACCGGTGCGCAGAACGTCGGCGGGATCATGCACGCCGAGGGCGAGAACGACTGGGAGCACGCGGTGGCCGCGGCCATGACCTCGAAGATCGGGGTCGGCAACGCCGCCTTCCACACGGGAGGGCAGGCCGGCCCCGCCGAGACCGTGTATCTCGGCGTCTTCCGGCGCGCGGCGCTGGAGCAACAGGGCGGCTACAACGAGGAGTTCATCCGCGCCCAGGACTGGGAGCTGAACTTCCGGATCAGGGAGGCCGGCGGGCTCATCTGGTTCTCGCCCGAGCTCAAGGTGTCGTACCGGCCGCGGCCCAGCGTCAAGGCGCTCGCCAAGCAGTACAAGGACTACGGCCGTTGGCGGCACGTCGTCGCCCGCTACCACGAGGGCTCCATCAACCTGCGCTACCTCGCCCCGCCCACCGCGGTGTGCGCGATAGCCGCCGGCATCGTCGTGGGCGCCGCACTCACCCCGCTGGGCTTCGTGATCCCCGGCGGCTACCTCGCGGCGATCGTCGCCGGGTCGCTGCCGGCCGGCAAGGGGCTGCCGCTGAAGGCACGGCTCCAGATCCCCGTGGCCCTCGCCACCATGCACATGTCGTGGGGCTTCGGCTTCCTGACCAGTCCCAAGGCGCTGGCCAGGAAGGTCATCGCCTCGCGGCGCCCCGCCGTCCTCACCGACGCGCACTGAGCACCGCACCGCCTCACCGGCAGCCGAAGGGGCGCGCTCACGAAGCACTTCCGGAGCGCGCCCTCAGGACGCCACAGGACCCGGGCTACCAGGTGTAGTTCGGGTCCACGTGCATGCACTGACTGGTGTCCGACGCGTTGATCGCCCCGGCCGTGTCGGGCGTCGTGTCGTCCTTCACCGGCGCCTTGTACGCCGTCCCCGACCGCCAGTCCGCGCCCACGACGACCGTGACCCCGGAGACCTCGGTGGACTTCTTCACCTGACCCGTCGGGATGCCGAGGGCCTTGGCGACCACCTCGGCGTCGCCCTCCAGGTCGGCGCTCGGGTAGCGGACCACCGTGGCCCCCACGGCCGTGGCCGCCGAGGTGTCCGCGACGGCCTCGGTGAATCCCTTGCCCGTCAGCACCTGGGTCACCGCCTTGGCGCGCCCGCTGACCGGCCCCAGCGCGCTCGTGGACGTCCCGTTGTGCACCTGCACCGCGATCTCGCCGATCGCGGCGGCCGGGTCGGTGACCGTCGGCGTCGGGCTGGCGGTGGCCTTCTTGGCGTCCTTGCCGTCCAGGGCGATGTCCTCGCGCACCAGACGGAACAGCTGCTTGGCGTCGTCCGTGGGCACCACCCGGCTGCCCTGGTAGCGGTTCGGCATCGTCGTCATCGTGATGCGCTCGGTGGGCACCTTCTTCAGCTCGCCCGCCAGGTCGTACATCTTCGTGATGGTGTCGAGGCCGTCGTCGACGGTGATCGCCTTCGTGGCCGCCTCGGCGAGCTTGCGCAGCTTGTTGGGGTTGGTCAGCTTGGCGTTCGCCCGCAGCTCGCGGACCATCGAGTTCATGTACATGTGCTGCGCCTTGGCACGGGCCAGGTCGGTGTCGTCCTCGAAGCCGTAGCGGGTACGCAGCCACTGGAGGGCCTGCTTGCCCTTGACGGCGTGCGTGCCCTCCTCCAGCTTCAGACCGGAGCCCTTGCCGGTGCTGGTGTGCGAGTAGACATTGGCGTCCACGCAGACCGGGACGCCGCCGATCGCGTCCGCCATCGACACCACACCGGAGAAGTCGATCATCATGAAGTGGTCGATGTGGATGTCGGTGAGTTTCTCCCAGGTGGCCACCGTGCAGCCCGGGCCGCCGCGACCGAGCGACACGTTCGTCATCTCGTCGGTCAGCGCCCCGTAGGTGGTCCCGTCGTCGGGGTCCGTGCACTTGGGGATGTCCAGCAGCGTGTCGCGCGGCATGCTCACCACCGACATGTTGCTGCGGTCCGCCGATATGTGCAGCAGCATCTGGACGTCCGCGAGCGGGGGACCGTCGAAGGTGTCCTTGGCGCCGCCGAGCTTCTGGTTCTCCGCCGTGTCACGGGCGTCCGAACCGATCAGCAGGATGTTCAGTGCCGTCTGCCCGGCCGAGTTGGCCTCCGTCTTGGCCGCCCGGTCCTTCGCGTCACCGATGTTCAGGTCGTCGCTCTTGATGTTCGCGTTCAGGTGTTCGTAGTAGAGGTATCCGGCCCCCGCGCCGCCGAGTATGACCAGCGCGAGCACCGTCGCCGACCAGCGCAACGCGCGTCGACGTCGGCGTCTGCGATCCGCGTTCCGGCCCGCGCCGCGCCCGCCACCCGCACCGCCACCCGCTCCGCCGTCCCCCTCGGACGCGGTCTCGTCCTGTTGTTCCCGCGCCGCCGGGGACACCGTGTCCTCGACCGCGGGAACCTCCCTCCGCACCCCACTGCTCCCCGCCAATTCCCCTGCCCCTCCCCGCCATGCGCCTGACACGGGCCCGTCCCGCGTCAAGTCAGACGCACGACGGGCCCGAAGGGTTACCTACTTGGCGCACTCGACCTTGTCCGCCGTGGACTTCTGGACCGTGTCCGGCACGGTGGTCGGAGCTGTGAGCGAGACGCCCGCGCCCTTGAAGTCCTTGCCCAGCGTCAGCGTCATCGTCGGCAGACCCTGGGAGTTCTCGACGCTCTTGCCCGGCTTCAGAGCGGTACCGGGCAGCCCCATGATGGCGGCGAGCTTGCGTGCCTGGTCGGCCTGGTCGGGCGCGTACTCGAGCGTCGTCTTGCTCAGTTCCGCGGGCGCGTTGCCCGCGTTCTCGGACTTCGTCACGCCCTCATCATTCTGTAGCCAGTTAAGAGTTTCCTGTGCGCTGCCGGCCGGAGCGCCGCCGTTCATGACCTGCACCCGCACCGCGGAGGCGGCGGACTGGGTGCCCTTGAGGCGGGCCGCCGCGGCCGCGGCAGCCGCGTTCTTCGACGCCGCCGCCTGCTCCTTCACCTCGGTGAAGGAGACGTCGTCCTTGATCATCTGGAAGACGGTGGGCGCCGTCGAGGCGTTCACGACGACCGTGGCCGCGACCTTCTCGGCCGGGTTGTCGACCACCGGCACGGTGGTGAAGGTCAGGTTCTTCACGTTGAGCTTGCCCAGCTCCAGACCCAGGTCCTTCAGCTTGTCGATGGTGTCCAGCTGGGAGTCGACGGTCAGCGCCTTCGTGCCCGCCTCCGCCAGCTTGATCATCTTGGTCGGGCTGGTGAGCGTGTCGTTCGACTTCAGCTTGCGCATCAGCGCGCTGAGGAACTGCTGCTGGAGCTCGATCCGGCTCAGGTCGCCGCCGAAGCCGACGGAGTGCCGGGTGCGCACGAAGGCCAGTGCCTGCTCGCCCTCGATGGTGTGGGTGCCCTTCGACAGCTTCAGATGCGAGTCCTCGTCGTCGATGTCCTTCGCCAGGCACACCTCGACGCCGCCGACCGCCGTGGTCAGCGTCTTGACCGCGTTGAAGTCGGCCACCATGAAATTGTCCGCCTGGATCCCGGTCAGTTCGGTGACCGTGCGCACGGTGCAGCTCGGCGTGCGATCGTCCTGCCCGAGGCTGGTGTTGAAGCGGACGCCGTCCGAGCCCTTGATGACCTTGGTGGAGCCGTCCTCCTGCTTGGTCTCGCAGTCCGGGACGTCCACGATCAGGTCGCGCGGGATGCTGAGCGCGGTCGCGTTCGTCCGGTCCTTGGAGACGTGCAGCAGGATCGTGGTGTCCGCGTGACCCACGCTGCCGGAGTCGCCGTAGCCCTCGTTGCCCGAACCGGTGCGCTTGTCGGTGCCGATCACCAGCAGGTTGATGGCCTTGTCCTTGCTGAAGCCACCGGTGCTCGCGCCGTCGTCGGAGACGGACGTGATGTTGTCGTTGAGGTGCTCGAGATAGAGATAGGCCGCACCGGCCGTACCCACCAGGACGAAAGCCATGATCCCGCCGGTCCACAGCAGGATCTTCTTCGCCTTCGACTTCTTCTTCACCGGCCGGCGGCCACGCCGGTTCGCCGCCGGTTCCTCCGGCGGTGCGCCCCGGCGGCGGCGCGGCGAAGGCACCTCCGGGTCCGGCGTCTCCTCGGGCGACGACGACGCCGAACCCCCGCCCGGCGCCGCCGTACGGCCGCGCGCCGCGCCTCCGCCGCCGGTCTTGCCGGAGTCGGATCTACGAGGCCCGGGCACCGACGATTGCGGTGCGGAAGGAGTCAGTCGCAGTTCGTATTCGCCGGTGTTCGGATTGAGCACCCACTGGTCTGCGGGGTCGATGTTGTCCGCCCGCCCACGGCCTTGCGCGTCCACGGTTGTCTGAATCCTCCGTCGGGGCCACGCGGCGCCTTTCCCCCTCAAGGCGCTCGGGTCTCGGTCACTCGGTGCGCGACCCCAGGAAGGACCTCGTGGCCGGGGGCACCGGATCGCTCACACTATCCGCCCGGTTCGGCGGCGAGCGACGGCCGTGACAAATTCCACGCCCCTACAAGTGGGCAATCCGTCCTATTTCTTTGAACTTGTGTTCGTCGGAAGGGGTCGGCTTGGCAAGCGCTTTACCCGCAGCCGTCCTCGGCGGCGGTGTTCCCGCGAAACGTGGGAGCGGGCGGAGTGGGCGAAACCGCCCCGGAAGCCGCAGGTCCCGGCGCCCGGAATCCGAACGGACCGTAGTCGCCCGACTCCGCGGGGGCGGAGTTCGTGGGAATTTCCTGAGAAACCACCACCGGCGCGTCCGTCCGCAGTCGTTCGAAGAGTTTCTCCGCCTCCGGCTCCACTAGTTGGTCGCGATTGGCGTTGTAGACGTACGACTCCCGTGGAACGGTCAGGAATTGCACATGTTCGGTGGGAATGTCCCGCAGGCCACGCACGAGTTCGTACAGTCCGCGCAGACTCGCCAGATCCGGGTCGGTGGTGAGCGAGGACGTGGCCGAGTCCAGCAGCGGATACAGCTTCACCGGGTTCAGCAGGACGTCATTGCTCTGCACCTTGTTGACGAGCGCCCCGAGAAACCGCTGCTGCCGGTCCATCCGGTCGGTGTCACTGCCGTTCCCGAGGGACTTGCGGGCCCGCACGTACCCGAGCGCCTGCTCCCCGTCGAGGGTGACCTTCCCGGCGGGCAGCCGCAGCTTGGCGGCCTTGTCGTCGATCGGCTCCTTCAGACACACCTCGACGCCGTCCACGGCGTCGACCATGTCCTTGAACCCGCTGAAGTCGACGACCACGTGATGATCGATCCGCACGCCCGTCAGCTTCTCCACCGTCCGGATCGTGCAGGCCGAACCCCCGCTCTGGAACGCGTAGTTGAACATCGCGAAGATCGGTTCGGTCCGCTTCCCGTCCGGCCGCAGACAGCCCGGTACGTCCACCATCAGATCGCGCGGGACGGAGACGGCGGTGGCGCTGCGCCGACCGGCCGCCAGATGCAGCAGGATCGTCGTGTCCGACCGCTCGGTCCCGGAGTCCCGCCCGTACTTCCGGTTCCCGTCCCCCGACCGTGAATCGGACCCTATGAGCAGGATGTTCTGCGCGTCCTTCACCAACGAGGTCGGCCGCTCCCTCGCATACCGCGCGAGCTCGGCCGCGGCCGCGTCGTCGGGCGTGATGTTCCCGTCCAGCTTCGCGTAGGCGACCCACCCCGCGATCCCGACCCCCAGGACGACCACCCCCACCGCCCCCACCCCGTACCGCACCCACCGCCGCCGACGCCGCCGTACGAGCCCCCGCCCGTCGGCGGACGCCCCCACTCCCGGCCCGAGAGGCCCACCGGAACCCGCCGCTTCCCTCACGTCCGATCCACCCCTCCCGCCTCCGGGCCCACTTCGGCCGTACGAGCGTGTAGAGCTGCCCTTACGACGATGCCGCGAAGCAGGCCGCGAGGGGGGACGGGGGTGGGCCGAACGGGTGAGGCGGCTGGGGGTGCGGGAATCCGGCCGGTGGGGTGGCTTGGGGGCGGGGGTGCGTAAATCCAGCCCGTCCGGCGCCCTGTGGGCGGGGGTGCGGGAATCCGGCCGGTGGGGTGGCTTGGGGGCGGGGGTGCGTAAATCCAGCCCGTCCGGCGCCCTGTGGGCGGGGGTACGTAGAGCGGCCCGTGCGGTGGCTTGTGGGCAAGGGTGCGTAAATCCAGCCCGTCCGGCGTTTGAGGACGAGGCCCCTTCAGGGCCGAAGCGGGGGTCTGGGGGCGGCAGCCCCCAGCGACGCCGACACGAACGCCGGGCACCGACCCTCCCGCCCGCCCGGAGGGCTACCGCGCAGTCGCCGTCACCCGCTCACTCTCGACCCGCTTGGCCACAGCCTCCTCGCCGGCCTCCGCCAGGTTCCGGCACAGCACCACGGACCCCCCGCTCGCCAGCGGCGCGTACAGCCCGGCGCTGAGCCCCTCCCACGTGTCGTACGCCAGCCCCGACAGCAGCCGGGAGCCGGGCCCCGTCAGCCCCAGCCCCGACGCCTCCGCCCGCGCCCGCTCCACGACCTCGGCCCCGGTGTACTCGGCCCCGGCCACGATCAGCGCGGGCTCCTCGGGGTCGACGGGAACGTACGGCACGAAACGATCCCCGAAGGTCGGGACGTTCACGGCATAGTCGTCGTACCCCTCCGGCGGGCCCGGCACGAACCGCCGCCCGAGCGGCGCCAGCGACAGCGCGTACCGCTCGCCCCGGCACGCCAGCCCCGCCTCGAACGATCCGGGACCGGCGACGACGAAGTCCGCCCGCGCCGGATCCCCGGCCACGTCGGCGACGACGCCCACCGACGAACACGCCAGCAGCCACACCGCCGTCTGCCAGTGCGCGGGCAGCAGCAGCGCGACCCGGTCACCGGGCTCGGCGGACAGTCCGTCCTGGAGGAGGTTGGCGGTTTTGGCCACCCAGTTGGCGAAGGTGGCCACGGACAATTCGACCCGCTCGCCCGTGGCGTCGTCGTAGAAGGTCACCAAGGGGCGCGCGGGGTCCGCGGCCAGCGCGGAACGCAGCAGGTCGGCCGGGGTGCGATCGGTGGCAGTCACCCGCGCAAGCGTACGCGCCGCCCTCGGTGCCGTACCGGTTGCCGGGCCCTCACGGAGCCACCGGTTCGGCCGAACGCGCCCGACGGCCCGTCAATTCCCCGATGGACAGAAATGTATGGATATGTCCAGGATCGTTGGCATGCGCGGATTGCTTGCTACCTCGATCGGTGTCACCTGTGCGGCGGCACTCGCCCTCCCGCTGACGCCGCCCGCCAACGCGGCGACGGCGCGACCGGCGTCGGCCACGGAGGCGGCGCCCACCGGGACGGAAAGGGCCACGAGCCCCGACACCCCCGTCACCTCGTCCCTCCCCGACCACCCAGCCCACCCACCAGCTCACCCAGCTCTTCCCGACCTGCCGGACCTACCCGATGTTCCCGATCTTCCCGACCTCCCGGGCAGTACCCAGTCACTGCCCCTCACCGCTCTCGCCCGCGACCGGGCCCTCGGCGGCGCCGGCACCGACCAGGGCCTGCCCCGCCGGGACGTACGCCAGTTCTCCCTCCTGGGTGTCGTCTGGGACGACCCGGCCGCCGAACTCCACGGCCGCGTCCAGGTCCGTACCCGTACGTCCGGCACCGGCACCTGGTCCGGCTGGCAGGACGTCGAGACCCACAACGCCGACCATGGCGCCGACCCCGGCACCCCCGAGAGCGCCTCGGGCCGGGTCCGCGGCGCCACGGCCCCGCTGTGGGTCGGTGACTCCGACGGCGTCGAGATCCGAGTCCATCCGGACACCGAACGCCGTACGGAGGAGACGGCCCGGGACACCGGCACCCTCTCGACCGCCACCCTGCTCCCCTCCGGCCTGCGCCTGGAACTGGTCGACCCGGGCTCGGCACCCCCCGAGCACGTCCCCGCGGGCCCCCCGCGCAGCCGGACACTGACCACAGGGTCCGGCCCGGCGGCCGCCCCGGAAGCAGTGGACCCGCCCGACGCGGCAACCGAGAAGACGGCCGAGACCGCAACGACAGCCGAGGAGGCCGGTGCCGCCGAGGAGGCCGAGGCGGGCGAGAGGGCAGAGACGAGCGAGGAGGCCCAGGGCGTAGAGACGAGCGAGGAGGCCCAGGGGGTAGAGACAAGCGAGGAGGCCAAGGGGGTAGAGACAAGCGAGGAGGCCAAGGGCGTAGAGACAAGCGATGAGGCCGATGGGGCCGAGCCCGCGGCCATGACCGCCATGACCGCCGAGGCGACCGCGGCCTCCGCCGCCAACGTCCCCCTCGCCCCGCTCGGCGCCACGGAGATCCCCGCCCTGGACCGCCTGGGCACCGAACGCGAACTCCTCGCCCTGCGCGGGGACGAGTTGACGTCGGCCCAGCAGGCGAAGCCGTACATCGGCCCGCGTCCGAGCATCGTCACGCGTCGCGGCTGGGGCGCCGACGAGAAGCTGCGCGAGAAGAGGTTCGTCTACACGACGAAGGTCAAGGCCGCGTTCGTGCACCACACGGCTTCGGGCAACAGCTACAAGTGCTCACAGGCCCCGTCCGTCATCCGCGGTATCTACCGCTACCACGTGAAGAGCATGGGCTGGCGCGACATCGGCTACAACTTCCTCGTCGACAAGTGCGGGAAGATCTACGAGGGCCGCGCCGGGGGAGTGGCGAAGCCCGTCCTCGGCGCCCACACCCTCGGTTTCAACACCAACAGCATGGGGATCGCCGTCCTCGGCACGTTCACCTCCGCCAAGCCGACCACCGCCACGGTCAACGCCGTCGCGCGTCTGACGGCCTGGAAACTCGGCCTCTACGGGGCGAATCCGAAAGGAAAGACATATTTGAAGTCCGGAGGTGGCAATCTCTACGGAAAGGGAAAGAACGTACGACTGAATGTGATCTCGGGTCACCGGGACGGGTTCGCCACGGAATGCCCAGGCAGGCAGCTCTACGGCAAGCTCGGCTCGGCCCGCTCCACCTCGGCGCGCTACCAGGGGCGCTGAGACGGGCGATTCGGTTCGGGAGCCCCGGGGCCTGGGGAGGCCCCGGAGGCCGCACGCCCCCGGACGGCCGGAGCGCACATCCAGATGGGGGCACATTCAGCAGCCGTCGGGGGGACAGTCTCCAGGGACTGGGACGGAACACCAACGGCCTGGAAGTCGCCACACAACGGTCTGCATACACTGGCCGGTCGAATGACGGTTCGACCGGTCCCGGCAGGAAGCAGAGACGACGGTGACAGAAGCGATCCTCCTGGTCGGCGGCAAGGGCACCCGGCTGCGCCCACTCACGGTGCACACGCCCAAACCCATGGTCAGGGCGGCGGGGGTGCCGTTCCTCACGCATCAACTGGCGCGGGCGAGAGCGGCGGGCGTCGACCACATCGTCCTGGCGACGAGCTATCTGGCGGAGGTCTTCGAACCGTACTTCGGCGACGGCTCGGCACTGGGCCTGCACATCGAGTACGTGACGGAGGACGAACCCCTGGGCACGGGCGGCGCGATCCGCAACGTCGCGTCCCGACTGCACTCGGGTCCCGACGACCCGGTCCTGATCTTCAACGGCGACATCCTCACCGGCCTGGACATCAGAAGGCTGGTGGCCACCCACGAGGCGACGGCGGCGGACGTCTCCCTGCATCTGACGAAGGTGACGGACCCGAGGGCCTACGGCCTGGTCCCCACCGACGAGACGGGCAAGGTCCTGGCGTTCCTGGAGAAGCCGCAGACCCCCGAGGAGATCGTCACCGACCAGATCAACGCGGGGGCGTACGTCTTCCGCCGCTCGGTCATCGACACGATCCCGCAGGGCCGCCCGGTGTCGGTGGAGCGCGAGACGTTCCCCGACCTCCTCTCGGCCGGAGCCCATCTCCAGGGCATGGTCGACTCGACGTACTGGCTGGACCTGGGCACCCCGGCGGCCTTCGTCCGGGGCTCGGCGGACCTGGTCCTCGGCCGGGCCCCGTCCCCCGCGGTCCCCGGCCGCTGCGGCGACCGCCTGGTCCTCCCGACGGCCAGGGTCGCCCCCGACGCGAAGCTGACGGGCGGCACGGTGGTGGGCGAGGGCGCGTTCGTGGCGGAGGGCGCGAGGGTCTTCGGCTCGACGATCCTCCCCGGCGCCGTCATCGAACCGGGCGCCGTCATCACCGACTCCCTCATCGGCACCCGGGCCCGCGTGGGCGAACGCTCCGTGCTCACGGGCACGGTCATCGGCGACGGCGCGATCGTCGGCCCCGACAACGAACTCCGCGACGGCGCGCGGGTGTGGTGCGACGCGAGAATCCCGGCGGGAGCGGTCCGCTTCTCGTCGGATCAGTAGGGCCCCTGCGACCGACGGGATCGGAGTCTTTCAGCCCGTCCGGCGTTTGAGGACGAGGCCGTCCGGGCCGATCCGGGGGCCAGGGGGCAGAGCCACCTGGCGAGGATGGGAACGGGTAGGGGCGGCGGGGGCGAAACCCCCTCGCCCCGGCCCTCGCGGAGAGCGGTGACCCCTCACAACTTCCCGATGTCCCCCCGGGGCATCTTCGGCGCCCGCCGAGGCGGCACCCGCCCACTCAACAAGATCAACCGAGCCGCCCGATGCCGCTGCCCCGCATACGGCTCCAACAACTCGAGCATCACGGAATCATCGGCTTCCCGGTCCCCCGCCAACGCCCACCCCACGATCCCCGGCAGATGCAGATCCCCCACGGTCACCGCATCCGCCGCCCCATGACTGCGCTGCACGGTCTCCGCGGACGTCCACGGCCCGATCCCGGGGACGACCTCCAGCCGAGCCTGAGCCTCGGCCGGAGTCATCCGCACCGCCTCCTCCATCCGCCCGGCGACCCGAACGGCCCGCAGAATCGTCGACGCCCGCTTGTTGTCGACGCCCGCCCGATGCCACTCCCAGGACGGGATCAACGCCCACGTCCGGGGCGCCGGCATCACCCAGAGCCGTCCGCCCGCCGCGGGCCCCGGCGCCGGCTCCCCGAACTTGCGCACCAGCAGGCGCCACGCCCGATACGCCTCGTCGGTGGTGACCTTCTGCTCCAGCACGGAGGGGATCAACGACTCCAGCACCAGCCCGGTCCGCGTCAGCCTGAGCCCCGGCCGCCGATGCCGGGCCGTCGCCACCACGCGATGCCGGGGCACGAACGCCTCCGGCGCGTCCGAGGCCCCGAGCAGCTCCGGCAACCGGTCCAACAGCCACTCCGCGCCCGGCCCCCACGCCTCCCCGCGCACCGCACCGTCGGCCGGGGCGACGCGCAGCGTGCCCGGCCCGGCGGGGGTGAGACTGGCCCGCCACACCGACCCGTCCGGCAGCGCGCGGAACGTCGGATCGCCCGGGCCACGCCGTAGGGGCCCGAGGACCAGCCCGAGATCGAGCGGCCCCTCCGGCACCCAGTTCCGCACCCGCCCGGCCGCCGAGGCCTGCCGCGGCACCCCGACGGGCACGCCGACATGGCCGCCGCGCACGGTCGTACGCGTGGGCCGGGGAGAGAACCGTCCTGACACGAAGAGTCCCGGGTAGAGGAAGAGAGGTGCTACGAGAGTAGGCGCACACACCCACAGGCCACCGCACGACGCCCAAACGGCACCACGAGGGCCCCCGCACGACGCGCATATCGACGCCACGCAGGTCACTGCCCGGCGCAGATCACCGCCCGGCGCACATCACCGCCCGGCGCACATCACCGCCTGGCGGAGGCCACGTTCCGGCGCAGTCACCGCCCGGAGTACTTCACCGCCGGGCGGATGTCACCGCCCGGAGTACTTCACCGCCCGGCGGAGGTCCTGCCGGCGTAGTTCACCGTCAGCCGGCCGTCACCGTCTGGCGGACGTCACCGTCTGGCGTCAGGCGGACGTCACCGTCAGGCGCACTACACCGCCGGGGCACATCACCTGCCCTGCGCAGATCACCGCACCACGCAGATCACCGCACCGCGCAGATCACCGCACCGCGCAGATCACCGCACCGCGCAGATCACCGCGCGGCGCGGATCATCGCGCGTCGCGGATCATCGCGCGTCGCCGGTCACCGCGCGGCGCCGGTCACCGCGCGGCGCCGGTCACCGCGCGGCGCACACCATGCGCAGCGCACATCACCGCCCGCCCCACCCCACCGAGCCGCGCACCTCACCGCACCTCGACAAAGTCGCCCACCTCGCGCTCACCGCGGGCCCGGGGCTCCTCCGCCGCGTGTCCGACCGCCACCGCCCCCATCGGGTCCCAGCTCTCCGGCAGCTCCAGCACCTCCCGCACCACGTCCCGGCAGAACATCGTCGACGACACCCACGCGGACCCCAGCCGCTCCCCGGCCAGCGCGACCAGGAAATTCTGTACGCCGGCCCCGGTCGCGACCACGAACATCTCCCGCTCGGCCGCGTCCCGCCGCGCGTCGCCGTAGGTGTGCGACCCGTCCATCACCAGACACGGCACCACCAGATAGGGCGCGTTGCGCAGGACGTCACCCCGCCGCACCCGCTTGGCGATGGACTCCTCGGACTTCCCGTCCCGCCGCAGATCCGCGACCCACGCGTCCCGCATGGCGTCCAGCAGCCGAACCCTCGACTCCGCCGACTCCAGCAGCACGAACCGCCACGGCGTCGTGTGATGCGGTGCCGGCGCCGTGACGGCCGCCGCCACCGCCCGCCGCACCGCGCCGGGATCGACCGGCTCGTCGGTGAAGGCCCGCACCGTCCGCCGCTGGGTGACCGCCAGCCGCACCGCCTCGGACGTCCCGAGCCGGAACATGTCGTCGCGCGCACCGCGCACCATGACCCGCGCCCCGGCGAGCCCGCCCCCGTCGGCCCCGGCGTCGGCGAGCTCGGCGTTCTCGGCCACGACGACGTGCCCCAGCCCCCGCACCACGGCCACGGGCAGCCCGGCGGCCTTCCCCTTCACGAGGTCCCCGGCGCCGGCCAGTTCGTCCGCCGTGGCGACGACCGTCGCGCTCAGCGGATTGCCGTACGCGTCCGTGCCCCCGCGCAGGTCGTCCAGCACCCGCACCCCGGCGGCGCCGATCGCCACATCGGTGAGCCCGGCGCGCCAGGGCCGTCCGAAGGTGTCGGTGACGACGACCCCGACGTCCACTCCGAGCGCGTCCCGCAGCCCCGCCCGGATCGCCCGCGCCGACGCGTCCGGGTCCTCGGGCAGCAACAGCACGGTCCCCGCAGGGGTGTTGGAGGCATCGACACCGGCGGCGGCCATGATCAGCCCCTGCCGGTTCTCCACGATCCGCAGCGCCCCGCGCCGGGCCACGACCCGTACGGTCTCGGCGTCGATCGCGGCCTCCCGGTCGTCCGCCCGGACGATCCGCCCCTCCGCCTTGGACACGATCTTCGAGGTGACCAGCAGGACGTCACCGTCGGCCAGGCCGGGCTCGGCGGCCGCGATCAGCTTCGCGAGGTCGTCCCCGGGCCGCACCTCGGGCAGCCCGTTCACGGCCCAGACCCGGTAACCGGTTTCGAAGGACCCGCTCATGCCCCGCGCACCTCCTCGGCCAGTGCCAGCGCCTCCTGGGCCATCCGCGCGGTCGCGTCGAGGTCGCTCATCATCAGCGGGACGGCCCGGCAGCGGATGCCGGCCGCCTCGACCCGCTCCACGGTGCCCGCGTCCACGGTGTCGACGAGCCAGCCGTCGAGGAGACCCGAGCCGTAGTGCTCGGCCACCGCCGCGGCCGTCGACTCCACGCCGACCGCCGCGAGCACCTTGTCGGCCATGCCGCGCACGGGCGCGTCCCCGACGATGGGGGACAGGCCCACCACCGGTACCCCGGCCTCGGCGATCGCCTCGCGGATGCCCGGCACGGCGAGGATCGTGCCGACCGAGACGATCGGGTTCGACGGCGGGAAGAGGATCACGTCCGCCGCCGCGATGGCCTCCAGCACCCCTGGCGCTGGCTTCGCCTGCTCGGCGCCGACCGGCACGACCGCCTCCGCCGGCACCGACGCCCGCAGCCGCACCCAGTACTCCTGGAAGTGCACGGCCTTGCGCTCGCCGTCCGCCACGACCGCGACATGGGTCTCCACCCGGTCGTCGGTCATCGGGATGAGCCGGACGCCCGGCTGCCACCGGTCGCACAGCGCCTCGGTCACCGCGCTGAGCGGGTACCCGGCGCCGATCATCTGCGTCCGCACGATGTGCGTGGCGAAGTCCCGGTCGCCCAGCCCGAACCACCCGGGCCCGGCGCCGTACGCCGCGAGCTCCTCCTTCAGATGGAAGGTCTCGTCGGCCCGCCCCCAGCCCTGCTCCTCGTTGATGCCGCCGCCGAGCGTGTACATCACCGTGTCGAGGTCGGGGCAGACCTTCAGCCCGAAGAGGTGGATGTCGTCGCCGGTGTTGCCGATGACCGTGATGTCCGCGTCCGGCACGGCCTGCTTCAGACCGCGCAGGAACCGGGCACCGCCGATGCCGCCTGCCAGAACCACAATGCGCATGAGGGCAATTCTCGCAGGCGGCCACGACAGCCCGTCGGCCGGTTGTGGACAACCACCCGCCTGTGGATATCCCGTCCACCCGCACGAGCCGACGGCGGACGGCGTCCGCTCACGAGCGGATCACGAGCTGACGGCGTCCACCTGTTCGTACGTGTCGAGCGCCGCGCAGGCGATGGGGGCCCTCCCGGCCGGGTGCAGCCGGGACCGGGGATGCATGGGCATGTCCGTCAGCCCCGGGAAGTACACGTGCAGGCTCACCGCGGGCTCCAGCGCGTCGTTGACGACCTCGTGCGCGTACCCCGGCGCGAACACCCTCTGCACACCCGCCCCGAGCACCCGCTTGCCGCGCTCCGTGCGCTCGGTCAGTTCGCCGTCCAGGACGGTGAGCACACCGGAGGAGCCGCCGTGGTCGTGCAGCCCGCTGCCCTGGCCGGGCACCCAGGACAGCAGCCACACCTCGTAGCCGGGACCGGTGCGCAGCCGGTGGTACCAGCGGGTCGTCGCGTCGTACCGGACCAGGTGTTCCCACTGGGCACGGTCCGCGGCGATCGAGCGGGCCAGGCCGACGAACTCGGCGACGGTGGCCGGGTGCTCGCGCGGTGCCTGGAGGAGGTGCGGGACTTCGAGGATGTCGCCCGCGATCTGGAGGTCGCTGTCGCTGTTCATGGGATGCGGTGGTTCCTCGGCGGAAGAGGCGGAAGAGTGGGGGGTCTGCTGGGTGTCACGTACCGTCCGCCCGGATCACGGGTGGAGCAGGAGCGCCCTGGTGTGGGCCGATGGGAAACAGCAGCCGAGTCACGGTGGACTCAGGAGGAGCAGCCGGAGCGCGTTGGGCTCAACAGCTGGAACGACGACAACAGCTACAGCGAGCGCGGGCAGCACCGTGGGACCCGGCGGAGCCGGTCGAGGTGAGTGCCAAGTTCGCGAGCATGCCCACAAGCACAGCGGTTCACACCTTCACTGTCAACTCGACGCCCGGTATGTGGGACAGGGTTCACCTCATCCGGTTCATCTCGGAGGTGAAAGGTTTGTGCAGGCGCCCTTCGGGACACATGGCGCACATGCCGGGCGCGCAAGCCTCGTGGCGATCCCGTGATCCGACTGTGATCAGGTTCGCTTCCGCGCGCGTGCCGCAACGGGATCACCCCTTTGGGCGTCCTTCCCCGTACAAGCGCTGTGCGGGGCCGGTGGCCCTCCGGGGCTTCATCTGCTTGTCAAGGTTTATGGCGATTTGAACACTTACCGCATGGCCTTGGTTCCGCAGAGTGAATAAGGGGCCCAATAGCAGATCTCGGCTTGACTCGCCCGGAGCAGCACACTTGTAATTTCACTCGTGTCGTTCAGCCGAAATCGGTAACGGCCAGGTCACGGGGACGCGAAAGACAGAGCGAGGGGCGCACATGACCGAGCTGGTGCAGCAACTGCTGGTCGACGTCGACGACGCGGACGAGGAACTCGGCTGGCAGGAGCGCGCGCTGTGCGCCCAGACCGATCCCGAGTCCTTCTTCCCCGAGAAGGGCGGCTCCACCCGCGAGGCGAAGAAGGTCTGCCTCGCCTGCGAGGTCCGCTCCGAATGCCTTGAGTACGCCCTCGCCAACGACGAGCGCTTCGGCATCTGGGGCGGCCTCTCCGAGCGGGAGCGCCGTCGGCTGAAGAAGGCGGCGGTCTGAGAACCGCCCGGTTCGACAGCACAAGGGCGTCGCGGCATCGCGGTACGCAGGGACAAGGGTCCGAACGGCCCGTCGCACGTGGGTTGTCCACAGGCGGCGGGCCGTCGTCCTGCCCAGCCGATAGTGTGGGCGCTCGTCCGAGACACCCAGCCGCACCACACGGCGCAGGCGTCCACCGCAGTCCACCGAACCGGGGCCCGTACCTCGATGTCCGTGCACAGCCACACGGCAGCCCATCAAGACCGCGCTGCCACACCTGAGTTCCCGCGTCATGTAGTGACCGCGGTGATCGTCGCCCACGACGGCGCCCGCTGGCTGCCCGACGCGCTCGCCGGGTTGCTCGGCCAGGAGCGCCCCGTCCAGTCCGTCATGGCCGCCGACACCGGCAGCTCGGACGACTCCGCGCGCCTGGTCACCGAGGCCCTCGGCGACGACCGCGTCCTGCACCTCGCCCGGCGCACCGGGTTCGGCCAGGCCGTGGAGGAGGCCAACCGGACGGCCCCGGTCCTCACCCCCGAGGAACTGCCGTACCTGAAGCGCCCCAGCGGCTGGGACCCCGTCACGCGCACGTGGCGCGACGACACCTACGACCTGCCGGAGCTCCCGCACGGAGAGCCCGTCCAGTGGCTGTGGCTGCTGCACGACGACTGCGCCCCGGAACCGGACGCACTGGCCGAACTGCTGCGCGTGGTCGACAACGAACTCGAACTGGGCCGGGACGACGTGGCCGTCGTCGGCCCCAAGCTCCGCGGCTGGTACGACCGCCGCCAGCTCCTCGAGGTCGGCGTCACCATCGCCCACTCCGGCCGCCGCTGGACCGGCCTGGACCGCCGCGAACAGGACCAGGGCCAGCACGACCACGTCCGGTCCGTACTGTCCGTGTCCACCGCCGGCATGCTGATCCGCCGCGACGTCTTCGAACAGCTCGGCGGCTTCGACCGCCGTCTGCCCCTGATGCGCGACGACGTCGACCTGTGCTGGCGCGCGCAGGCCGCAGGCCACCGCGTCCTCATCGCCCCCGAGGCCGTCGTACGGCACGCCGAGGCCGCCTCCCGCGAGCGCCGCACCGTCGACTGCGCGGGCCGCACCAGCGCCTCCCCGCACAAGGTCGACAAGGCCGGCGCCGTCTACACCCTCCTCGTCAACAGCCGCACCGCCCTGCTGCCCTGGATCCTGGTGCGCCTGGTCCTCGGCACCCTGCTGCGGACCGTCGCCTACCTCGTCGGCAAGGTCCCCGGACAGGCCGTCGACGAGATCCGCGGTCTGCTGGGCACCCTGCTGCGGCCCGAGCGGATCATCGCCGGGCGGCGCAGGCGCGGGAAGCCGGCGGTCGACAAGGACGAACTGCGCCCCCTGTTCCCGCCACCCGGCGCGACCGTGCGGGCCACCGTCGAACAGGTCGCCGGCGACTTCTTCGGCTCCTCCGACCCCGAGGCCACCTCCGGCGCGGGCCGGCACGGCGGCGCCGTCGAGTCCGGACCCGGCGGCGACGACGCCGACTTCCTGGAGATCGAGCAGTTCGCCCGCCTCAAGCGCATCGCGCGCAAGCCCGGCCCGGTGCTCTTCCTGGTCCTGCTGCTCGTCTCGCTGGTCGCCTGCCGCAACCTCCTCGGCGGCGGCGCGCTCGCGGGCGGCGCCCTGCTGCCCGCCCCGGCCGACGCCTCCGAGCTGTGGTCGCGCTACCTTGACGCCTGGCACCCGATCGGCGCGGGCGGCACCCCGTCCGCCCCGCCCTATCTCGCGATCATCGCGACGCTGGCCACCCTGCTGTTCGGCTCGACCGGACTCGCCCTCACCGTGCTGCTCGTCTGCTCGGTGCCGCTGGCCGGCGTCACCGCCTACTTCGCCTCCCGCCCGCTCGTCGAGTCGCGCCTCCTGCGCGCCTGGGCGGCCGTCGTCTACGCCTTCCTGCCCGCCGCCACCGGTGCGCTCGCCGGCGGCCGGGTCGGCACGGCCGTCCTGGCCGTCCTGCTGCCGCTCATCGCCCGCGCGGGCGTCGCCGCGAGCGGCCTGACGCACGCGTCCGGCGCCCGCGGCAGCTGGCGCGCCACCTGGGCGTACGCGCTGCTGCTGACGATCGCCACCGCGTTCACGCCGATCGTCTGGCCCCTCGCGCTCGTCCTCGGCGTCGCGGTCCTGGCCGTGCGCCGCCGCGAGATCACCGCCTACGGCCTGCGCTTCCTGGCTCAGCTGGGCACGCCCCTGCTGATCCTCGCGCCCTGGTCGCTGTCCCTGCTGCCGTTCGGCTTCTTCACCCAGGCCGGCCTCGACTACGGTGCGTCGACCGCCACCGCGCTCGACCTGCTCGGCGCCAGCCCCGGCGGCCCCGGCACCGTCGACGGCCTGATGCTCATCGGCATCGTGCTGGCCGCGCTGGCCGCGCTGCTGCGCTCCGAGCGCCACTTCGGCGTCTGGGCGGCCTGGGCGGTCGCCCTCCTGGGCCTCGTCTTCGCGATCCTGTCCAACAGCTCCACCTGGGCCGGACCCGCCACCCTCGTCTACGGCATCGCCCTCCTCGCCGCCGCCGTCATCGGCGCCGACGGGGCACGCACGCGTGTCGCCGAGCAGAGCTTCGGCTGGCGCCAGCCGGTGGCGGCCCTCATCGCCTTCGCCTCGGCCGCCGGCCCGCTGCTCGTCGCCGCCGGCTGGATGATCGGCGGCGCCGACGGCCCCCTGGAGCGCCGCGACCCCGTACAGGTGCCCGCGTTCGTCGCCGAGGAGGCCGGCAACCGCGACCAGGCCCGCACCCTCGTCCTCGACAGCGACTCCGCCGCCCACGTCGCCTACATGCTGGTCCGCGGCTCCGGCGCCCGCCTCGGCGACGCCGAACTCGCCGCGGCCGACGGTGAGAACAAGCAGCTCGACAAGGTCGTCGCCAATCTCGTCGCCGGCTCCGGCGCCGACCAGGCCGACCAGCTCGGCAAGTTCGCCGTGGGCTACGTCCTCGTCCACAAGGGCGCGCCCCGCGAGGTCACCCGCGTCCTGGACGCCACACCCGGCCTGAAGCGGCTCAGCCAGCAGGACGGCAGCGCTCTGTGGCGGGTCGACCAGGAGGTCTCCCGCGCGGCCGTCGTCGCCGACTCCGGCAAGGGCACGGCGACTCCGGTCGCCGCGGGCCCCGTCGACATCCACACCACCGTCCCCGACGGCTCCGGCAGCCGCGTCCTGCGCCTGGCCGACACCGCCGCCGAAGGCTGGACGGCCACCCTCGACGGCAAGCCCCTCACCCCCACCACCGTCGACGGCTGGGCCCAGGGCTTCGAACTCCCCGCCTCCGGCGGGAAGCTGGACGTCACCTACGACGATCCCTTCACCCACACCGCCTGGCTGTGGGCGCAGGGCTTCCTCGCTCTCGTCCTCGTCGTCCTCGCCCTTCCCGGCCGCCGCCGCGACGTCGACGACGACCTTCCCGAGGAGGAGCCGATCCCGGCCCAGGCGGCCGACGGCGAGGGCCGCCGCGCCCGCCGCCTGCGCGCCCAGGCCGAGGCCGAAGAGCCCGGCCAGCACGAGGAGTTCCCGTCTCCTCCGCAGGAGGGGACCCCGGTCGCGGTTCCCCAGCAGCAGTCGTACGACATGGGAGTCCCCCCGGACGGTCAGGGCGGGGACTGGGGCAGGGACCAGAGCTACGCGGGCGCCGAGTACGGCGGTTACACGGGCGAGCAGTACCAGGGCGCCCAGCAGTACCCGTCGGGCGGCTACGACCAGCAGGCCTACGACCCCTACCAGACCGGCCAGTACGACCCGTACGCCTACGACGGCCAGGCCCAGCAGGCGCCGTACGACCAGACCTACCAGCAACAGCAGGGCTACGACCCGTCGGCCTACGACCAGGGCGGCCACGACCCCGCCTACGACCCGGACCGGCACCCCCACGGCACCGGCAGCGAGCGCCCCGACGGGAGCCAGCAGTGAACCGCACCACCCTGTCCCTGATCGCCGGCACGGCCGCGCTCGCCGCGGTCACCGGGTTCGCCACGCTCAACCAGCCCGACGCGGCCACCGCCGACACCGCACAGGCGGCCGCCGAACTGCCCGTGGAGCGCACGAGCCTGCTCTGCCCCTCACCCAGTACCTCCGACCTCGCCGACACGTCGTACACGTCCTTCACGCCCGTCACCAAGGGCACGGACGGCGACGGCACGGCCGAACTCGCGGCAGCCACCGCGGAGTCGGCGGCCGCGACGACCGACAAGACGACCGACAAGACGACCGACAAGACGACCGACAAGACGACCGACAAGACGAGCAGCAAGAAGAAGGCGACGAAGCCCGTCGTCACGCCCAAGGCGCCCGGCACCCCGGCCGTCGGCGACACCTCCGGCGGCGAGACACCGGCGCTGCTGGGCACCGCCGAGGGGAAGTTCGCGCCCGGCTGGACCGTCCAGGAGACCACCGAGGTCACCGCCGGCAGCGGCCGCGGCCTCCAGGGTGTCACCTGCACCGCACCGGACACGGAGTTCTGGTTCCCGGGCGTCAGTACGGCCGCCGACCGCACGGACTACGTCCACCTCACCAACCCGGACGACTCCGCCGCCGTCGCCGACATCGAGCTCTACGGCAAGGACGGCGCCCTCTCGACCACGGTGGGGGAGGGCATCACGATCCCGGCGCACTCCAGCGAGCCGATCCTGCTGTCCACGCTCACCGGCGAGAAGCAGGAGGACCTCACCGTCCACGTCAACGTCCGCAGCGGCCGCGTGGGGGCCGCCGTACAGGCACTGGACGAGAAGCTCGGCGGGGACTGGCTCGCCGCCTCCACCGACCCGGCGGGCACCCAGGTCATCCCGGGCATCCCCAAGGACGCCACGGCCGTTCGCCTCATCGCCTACGCGCCGGGTGACGCCGACGCCGACCTGAAAGTCCAACTCGCCTCCCCCTCGGGCCTGATCACCCCCGCCGGACACGAGACGCTGCACGTCAAGGCGGGCATGACGACCTCGGTCGACCTGGGTGACGTCACGCGCGGGGAGGCGGGCTCGCTGGTCCTGACCCCGACGGGCCAGTCGGTGCCCGTCGTCGCGGCCGTACGGGTTCTGCGCGGCAAGGGCGCCCAGCAGGAGTCGGCGTTCATCACCGCCACCGCCCCGGTCGGCACGCGCGCGTCCGCCGCCGACAACAGCGCCAAGGGCTCCACCCTCTCCCTGACCGCTCCCAAGGGCACCGCCAAGGTCAAGGTCACCGCGTCCGCCGGCAGCGGCGGCGGTACCGCCGTGTCCAAGACGTACACGGTCAAGGCCGGCACCACCCAGGACGTCGAACTCCCCGTCCCCACCGGCCTGAAGGGCACCTACGCGCTGACCGTGGAACCCCTCACGGACACCCCGGTCTACGCCTCCCGCACCCTGACGGCCACGCAGGAGGGCGTCCCGGGCTTCACGATCCAGACCCTGCCGGACGACAGGGGCACGGTGGCCGTCCCGGAGGCCGACGAGGACGTCGCGGTGTTGCAGAAGTAACCCGAAAGGGCTGCCGAGGTACCTCGGAAGAGGGGCACGGAGGAGACGGGCGACGGGCGCGGGGGAGAGGGGCGCGGCGGAGACGGGGCTCAGTCCTCGCCGTAGCGCGGATCCACCGTCTCCGGAGTCAGCCCCAGCAGCTCCGCGACCTGCTCGACGACCACCTCGTGCACCAACGCGGCCCGCTCGTCTCGTCCCTTGGTGCGGATCTCGACCGGCCGCCGGTAGACGACGACCCGCGCCCGCCCTCCCTCACGCGCGGGAATCGTCCCGCCCAGCGGTACCGCCTCGTCGTTCCACGGCTCCGGGGCCGCGTCCAGACGCGGCACCTCCAGCACCATGAAGTCGATGTCGGCGAGCTGCGGCCACCGCCGCTCCAGCCGTTCCACGGAGTCCTGCACAAGATCCGCGAACACATCGGCACGGCTGGCGGCCAACGGAACCTGGGGCGGCGCGATCGGCCCCCGCATGCCCCGGCCGTGGCGGTCGCGACGACGGGGTCCGGGGCCTGCGGCGGGGGGCGGTACGGGGCTGTCCATCACTACTGAAGCGTAGTCCCCGCCGTGACCAGGTGCCCGGCCCCACACGGCAAACCGACCGCCACCGGCCGCCGTGGCCCCGCATGTCGCGGGATGACCATTTCAGCCAAGGTTGGGCTCGAATCCGTATCTCTCCGAGACCGGCGAACTCATCGCAATTGATGCCGTTTGTGTCGAGTGGTGACCACGAGCCGATGTCTTCCTGTGTTCAGGGACTGGTGTTCGCGCAGGTCAGCGGGGTATGACTGGAGAGGCGCGTGGGGCGTTTCACAACACGACACGGTGGAGTGACCTGGTGGAGAGTCGTCGCGGCCCGCTCAAGAGTGCGGTACCGTCCAACGTCGTGAGCCCTGTACGTCGCTGTTCGCGAACTGCCTGCGGCCGACCCGCCGTCGCGACGCTGACGTACGTCTACGCCGACTCGACCGCGGTCCTCGGCCCGCTCGCGACCTACGCCGAACCCCACTGCTACGACCTGTGCGCCGAGCATTCCGAGCGCCTCACCGCCCCGCGCGGCTGGGAGGTCGTCCGGCTCCTCGACGGTTCGGCTCCCGCGCGCCCCAGTGGTGACGACCTGGAAGCGCTTGCCAACGCCGTCCGTGAAGCGGCCCGCCCGCAGGGACGCGCGGCCGGGGCCGGCGGCGGACGGGCGATCGACCCGATGGAGGTCGCGCGCCGCGGCCACCTGCGGGTGCTTCGCTCACCGGACAACTGAGCCGGTTCTCCCCTCCCGTCCGCCCGGACCGACGCACACCCATTGACGCGCCGTTGTCGCGGACACGACCATTCCGTTCAGCCGAAGAACGGGAAATCGAGAAATCGCTTTCCGCACAGCGGAAGCACGCCCGAAGGCGTGACCGGCAGGACGGCCGGAAGTGCGACTGCCCACGCGACCGCCCACGCGACCGCCCACGCGACCGCCGACGTGATCGGAAGCGCGGGACCGGAAACGTGATCGGAAACGCGACCGAAAACGTGATCGGGATCGGGGGACGCCCGTGTACGTCCAGGAACTGCAACCCGTCGCCGACTCGCTCGGCCTGTCCGCCCTCGTCGCGGCCCTGCCCCTGGTGATCGTGCTCATCCTGCTCGGCGGCGTCCGCCTCAAGGCCCATCTGGCGGGCCTGACGGGCCTGCCGTCCGCCTCAAGGCCCATCTGGCGGGCCTGACGGGCCTGCCGGCCGCCACCCTCGTCGCCTGCCTCGCGTACGGCATGCCCGTGGGGCAGACGCTCTCCAGCGCCGGCCAGGGAGCCGCCTTCGGCCTCTTCCCCATCCTGTGGATCGTCGTCAACGCCCTGTGGGTGTACCGGATGACCGTACGCACCCGGCACTTCGACGTGCTGCGCCGCTCCTTCGGGCGCCTCTCCGACGACCCGCGCATCCAGGCCCTCGTCGTCGCCTTCTGCTTCGGCGCCCTCCTGGAGGCGCTCGCCGGCTTCGGCGCCCCGGTGGCGATCTGCTCGGTCATGCTCGTCGCCCTGGGCTTCGACCCCGTCCGCGCGGCGGTGGTCTCTCTCGTCGCCAACACACCGCACCCGTCGCCTTCGGCGCCATGGGCACCCCCGTGGTGACCCTGGCCCTGGTCACCGGCCTGCCGTTGGACACCGTGGCCTCGGTGGTGGGCCGTCAGACGCCGCTGCTCGCCCTCGTCGTACCGCTCGTCCTGGTCGGCCTGGTGGACGGCCGGCGAGGCCTGCGCGATACCTGGGTTCCCGCCCTGGCCTGCGGAACCGCCTTCGCCGTCGCCCAGTTCGCCGCCGCCAACTACGCCTCCGCGCAACTCGCCGACATCGGCGCCGCCTTGGCGGGCGCCGCGGCCCTGGCCGCCGTACCGCACACGCGCGTGCCCGCCCCCGAAGCGGTACGCGCGTCCGTGCTGACGGGCACCCGCAGTGAGGAGTTGGACGAACGGGACCCGCGCGCCGAGGTCGTGCGCGCCTACACCCCCTACGCGCTGATCGTCGTGATCTTCTCCGTGGCCCAGATCCCGGCGGTCAAGGACCGGCTCGCGCAGACCACACGGACCTACGACTGGCCCTTCCTGAACGTCGTGAACCCGGACGGCGATCCGGTCGGCGGCAACATCTTCACCTGGCCGGTCGTCTCGACGGGCGGCACCCTCGTCCTGCTGGCCGGGATCGGCACCGCGGCCGTACTCGGCGTCCACGCGCGCGTGGCGCTCAGGGAATGGGCCGCGACGGTGCACGAGTTGAGGTACGCGATCCTCACCGTGACCTCCGTCCTGGCCCTCGCCTACGTCATGAACCTCTCCGGACAGGCCGCCACGATCGGCCACTTCGTGGCGGCGGCCGGCGTGGGCCTCGCCTTCCTCTCTCCGGTGCTGGGCTGGTTCGGCGTCGCCGTCTCCGGCTCGGACACCTCCGCCAACGCGCTCTTCGGCGCCCTCCAGGTCACCGCGGCCCGCGAGTCGGGTCTGTCCCCGGAGCTGCTGGCCGCCGCCAACAGCTCCGGCGGCGTCCTCGGCAAGATGATCTCGCCGCAGAACCTCACCATCGCCTGCGCCGCCGTCGGTCTCGCGGGCCGGGAGGGCGACCTGCTGCGCAAGGCGCTCCCGTGGAGCCTCGGACTGCTCCTGGTGATGTGCCTGATCGTGGTCGGCCAGAGCTCACCCGTGCTGGACTGGATGCTGCCGTAGCGGCCCCACCTCGGACGACGGCGGAGAATGGCGGCACGGTTACGTCTGTGGGTCCACTCGGCGGCCCCACCACGGGCGGTGAACCGGCCCGGGTAGTTTGTGGTGACCCATAGACCTCAGGAAGGTTGCCCGTGGCTGCTGATCTGTCACAGATCGTGAAGGCGTACGACGTACGCGGACTGGTCCCGGACCAGTGGGACGAGTCGCTGGCCGAGCTGTTCGGCGCGGCCTTCGCCCGGGTGACCGGCGCCGAGGCGATCGTCGTCGGCCACGACATGCGCCCGTCCTCGCCCGCCCTCACCCGCGCCTTCGCGCGCGGGGCGGCGGCCCTCGGCGTACACGTCACCGAGATCGGCCTCTGCTCGACGGACCAGCTGTACTACGCCTCGGGCGCACTCGACCTGCCCGGCGCCATGTTCACGGCCTCGCACAATCCGGCCCAGTACAACGGCATCAAGCTGTGCCGCGCGGGCGCCGCCCCGGTCGGCCAGGACACGGGCCTGACCGAGATCCGCGAACTGGTGGCACGCTGGACGGACTCGGGCGCCCCCACCCCGGCCCCGACCCCGGGAACCATCACCACGGCCGACACGTTGAAGGACTACGCGGCGCACCTCCGCGCACTCGTCGACCTGACCTCCATCCGCCCCCTGAAGGTCGTGGTCGACGCGGGCAACGGCATGGGCGGCCACACCGTCCCCACGGTCTTCGACGACCTGCCCCTGACGCTCGTCCCCATGTACTTCGAACTGGACGGCACCTTCCCCAACCACGAGGCCAACCCCCTGGACCCGGCAAACCTCGTGGACCTCCAGAAGCGCGTCCGCGAGGAGTCAGCCGACCTGGGCCTCGCCTTCGACGGCGATGCCGACCGCTGCTTCGTCGTCGACGAGCGGGGCGAGCCGGTCCCCCCGTCCGCGATCACCGCCCTGGTGGCCGCCCGCGAACTCGTCCGCAACGGCGGCAAAGGCACGATCATTCACAACCTGATCACCTCCTGGTCCGTCCCGGAGGTCGTGAAGGAGAACGGCGGCACCACCGTCCGCACCCGCGTCGGCCACTCCTTCATCAAGGCGGAGATGGCCCGCTCCGGCGCGATCTTCGGCGGTGAGCACTCCGCGCACTACTACTTCAAGGACTTCTGGAACGCCGACACGGGCATGCTGGCTGCCCTCCACGTCCTCGCGGCCCTCGGCGGCCAGGACGGCCCGCTCTCCTCCCTGGTCGCTGAGTACGACCGCTACACCGGCTCCGGCGAGATCAACTCCACGGTCGCCGACCAGGCCGACCGCCTCGCCGCGATCAAGGCGGCCTACGGCGACCGCGAGGACGTCACCCTGGACGATCTCGACGGCCTGACCGTCACCTCCACCGACTGGTGGTTCAACGTCCGCCCCTCCAACACGGAGCCCCTCCTCCGCCTCAACGCGGAAGCCCGCGACGAACCGACGATGGCCAAGATCCGCGACGAGGCACTGGCCATCATCCGAGCCTGAAGGGCCCCGTACATCCGAGCCTGAAGGCCCCGTAGGGGTTCAAGGGGAGCAGCGCACGGCACGGGAAACAGAGGCGAAGCCTCCAGGGAGTCGAAGGGGCGAAGCCCCTGGGGGTGCGAACGGGCATGGGCGGCGGGGACGAACCCCTCAACGCCCACCCCGACGCGCCGACCACCAGCCCACCCCACGCGCGCCCCCTCCCATCCCCGCCCCGTACCGCCCAACCCCCACGCCCCAACCCCACCAGCGGTACCCTGACCAGGCACATCCGCACACCCCGAAGGGACACCCCATGCCGCTCGAAGCCGGCCTCCTGGAGATCCTCGCCTGCCCCGCCTGCCACTCCCCCCTCGAGGAGCAGGACACGGAGCTGATCTGCACGGGCCAGGACTGCGGCCTGGCATACCCCGTCCGCGACGGCATCCCCGTCCTCCTCGTCGACGAGGCCCGCCGCCCCGCGTAACCGCGCGACCGCACCCCGCGCCGCCCCCGGCCCGCTGCCGTTCCCGGCCCGAGCACTCCCGGCGCCCGGCTGCGCACTGCGCCGAGCACCACGCCTCCCGGGCGACGCCCCGCCACACCCCCCGGCCCCGCAAACCGACGACGCCCCAGGCGATCGGAGACTGCCGACATGCTCGACGACTCGCTGCTCGACACGCCGGAGGCCCTGGCCGCGGCCGATCACCGGGCCCTCCTGCGCGGCGCGGCCGAAGCCGGCGCCCGCGTCCGCACCGCCGCCCGGCACGCGGCCGAGGCCGGCGTCCACGACCTCCAGCCGGACGGCCGCCCCCGCGCGATCCTCATCGCGGGCCCCGGCGCCGCCGCCACCTGCGTCGCCGACCTCCTCGGCACGCTCGCCGGCGCCGCCTGCCCCGTCATCCGCCTGACACCCACCGGCGTCGCCCCCGCCGCAGGCGCCCTGCGCTGGGAACTCCCCGGCTGGGCGGGCTCCGTGGACCTCCTCCTCATCGCCACCCCCGACGGCAGCGAGCCCGGCCTCTCCGTCCTCGCCGAACAGGCCTACCGCCGCGGCTGCACGGTCGCCGCCGTGGCCCCCGCCGACTCCCCGCTCACCGAAGCGGCCGGCGCCGTCCACGGACTCTTCGTACCGCTCGCGACCGCACCGTACGAACAGGACGAGCCGCCCCAGGCCGCGGCCTCCGACCCCGGTGTCCTCTGGGCCCTCCTCACCCCGCTCCTCGCCCTCCTCGACCGCATCGCCCTGCTCTCCGCCCCGCCCGAGGAGCTCGAACGGGTCGCCGACCGGCTCGACCAGGTCGCCGAACGCTGCGGCCCCGCCGTCGCGACCTACAGCAACCCGGCGAAGACCCTGGCCGCCGAACTCGCCGACGCCCTCCCGGTGGTCTGGACCGAAGGCACCTCGGCCGGCCCGGCGGGCCGCCGCTTCGCCGCCGCCCTCGCCGAACTCGCGGGCCGTCCCGCACTGGTGGCCGAACTCCCCGAGGCCCTCGCCGAACACAACGCGCTCCTCGCCGGCCCCCTCGCCGCCAGCGCCGACCCGGAGGACTTCTTCCGCGACCGCGTCGAGGAAGCGCCCGCGCTGCACGCGCGCGTGGTGCTGCTGCGCGACCGTCCGATCGGCGGCCTCACCGCCGCCCCGACCGCCCGCGAACTGGTCCTCAGCCACGACACGCCGATCAGCGAACTCGAGCCCGAAGAAGGCGACGCACTCGTCACGCTCGCCGAACTGATCGCCACCACGGATTTCGCCGCCGTCTACCTGGCACTCGCCTCGGGAGCCTGACCCACCGCCCCCGACCATCACCCGAGAAACACCAGCCGGCCGACGACAGGCGACAGACGGCCGACGACGCGCGACAGACGGCAGCAGACCGACAGACCGACAGACCGGCACCGGCAGACCGGCAGGCAGAGAGAACCGCATGGACCGCCTCGACAACACCATCCGCCCCTACGCCTGGGGTTCCCCCACCGCGATCCCGCACCTGCTCGGCACCGAGCCGACCGGCGAACCGCAGGCCGAGATGTGGATGGGCGCCCACCCGGGCGCACCCTCACGCACCGACCGAGGCACCCTCGTCGAGATCATCGAGTCCGACCCGCAACAGGAACTCGGCGCGGCGACGGTCACCAAGTTCGGCCCCCGCCTCCCCTTCCTCCTCAAGATCCTCGCCGCGGGCGCCCCCCTCTCCCTCCAGGTCCACCCCGACCTGGAACAGGCCAAAGAGGGATACGAGGACGAGGAGCGCCGCGGCATCCCCGTCGACGCACCGCACCGCAACTACAAGGACGCCAACCACAAGCCCGAACTCATCTGCGCCCTCACCGAGTTCGACGGCCTGTGCGGCTTCCGCGCCCCCTCGCACGCAGCCGACCTCCTGGACGGCCTCGGCGTCGACTCCCTCAAGCCGTACGTCGACCTCCTGCACGCCCAGCCGGAGGAAGCCGCCCTGCGCGAGGTCCTCACCGCGATCCTCACCGCCGACCGCGAGGAGATGGCCCACACCGTCGCCCAGGCAGCGGCCGCCTGCGACCGCCTCGGTGGCGACTACGCCCCCTACGCCGGCATCGCCCACCACTACCCCGGCGACCCCGGCGTCATCGCCGCGATGCTGCTGAACCACGTCAGACTCCAACCCGGCGAGGCCCTGTTCCTGGGCGCCGGCATCCCGCACGCCTACCTCGACGGCCTCGGCGTCGAGATCATGGCCAACTCCGACAACGTCCTGCGCTGCGGCCTCACCCCCAAACACGTCGACGTCCCCGAACTCCTGCGCATCGTCCGCTTCGAGCCCGCGGACCCCGGCGTCCTGCGCCCCGAAGCCGCCCCGGACGGCGAAGAGGTCTACGACACCCCCATCGACGAGTTCCGCCTGTCGCGCTACGTCCTCTCGCCGGGCGCCACCGCCCACGACCTCACCCTCCCCACCCCGCAGATCCTGCTCTGCACCGAGGGCACCGTCCGAGCGGGCGAGCACGCGCTGACGCCCGGCGCGTCTGTCTTCGTCCCCGCGGGGCACAAGGCCGAAGTGACCGGGGCGGGTACGGTCTTCCGGGCCACGGTCGTCGTATGACTCCTGTCGTGACGACCTGACGCACCGCTGCCCAACAGGGCTGCAAGAATGGCCCCCCGGCAAAGGACGGGCAAAGCCGACGACGGCCCCGCCCTGCACGGCGTACGCACGTAGGCGAAGGGACAACGCGAAAACATGAGCGCGTCAGGCGGCACCAAGGCGATCGTGGCGGCACTCGGGGCCAACCTAGCGATCGCGGCATCGAAGTTCGTGGCGTTCGCGTTCAGCGGCTCGTCGTCGATGCTCGCCGAAGGCGTGCACTCGCTCGCCGACTCAGGCAACCAGGCCCTGCTCCTCGTAGGCGGCAAGAAGGCCCAGCGCGACGCGACCCCGCAGCACCCCTTCGGCTACGGGCGCGAGCGCTACATCTACGCCTTCCTCGTCTCCATCGTCCTCTTCTCGGTCGGCGGCATGTTCGCCATCTACGAGGGCTACGAGAAGATCAAGCACCCGCACCAGATCGAGCACTGGTACTGGCCCGTCGGAGTCCTCGTCTTCGCGATCATCGCCGAGGGCTTCTCCTTCCGCACGGCCATCAAGGAGTCCAACCCCCTGCGGGGCGAACACTCCTGGACGGAGTTCGTCCGCCGCGCCAAGGCCCCCGAGCTCCCGGTCGTCCTCCTGGAGGACCTCGGCGCCCTCGTCGGCCTGATCCTCGCGCTCGGCGGCGTCGGCCTGGCACTGCTCACCGACGACGGCGTCTGGGACGGCATCGGCACGCTCTGCATCGGCATCCTGCTCGTCCTCATCGCCCTCGTCCTGGCCGCCGAGACCAAGTCCCTCCTGCTCGGCGAGGCCGCGACCGTCGAAGACGTCCGCAAGATCGAGGCGGCGGTCGTCGACGGCGACACCGTCACCCGCGTCATCCACATGCGCACCCTCCACCTCGGCCCCGAGGAACTCCTGGTCGCCGCCAAGATCGCCGTCCAGCACGACGACACGGCCACCCAGGTCGCCACCGCCATCAACGCCGCCGAGGCCCGCATCCGCACCGCGGTCCCCATCGCCCGCGTCATCTACCTCGAGCCCGACATCTACAGCGAGGACGAGGCCGCCAAGGGCTCCGACCCCGAGGCGGCCCCGGGCGGCCCCGCCCAGCACCCGACCGAGCACTGACCCGCACCACCCCCGACAGGGCCCGCACACACCAGGCGGGCCCTGTCGCCGTTCCACCCCTCATTCCCCTCATCTCCCTCAGCCTCCTCACCGACCGTGATCGGCGCGATCTGATCGGAGGTGGACTGGGGCCGCCCCGCCACTCCGGTGTAGCTTGGAACGGAGCCAGACGTCGCTGCTGATGGCGGTCGGGCGGTCCTTGTGCGGACCGTCCGAGGGAGAGAGGGCCTCCGACGGACTGCGCTGCGCGTACGCGGGCATGCCCGTGCCCTTCTTCGGGCACCCCTGTGTCCGCCGCCGCGCAGACCAGCCGTACCCACTCTCTCGACCCAAACCGCGAGGAGCAGCTCACCATGACGACTGTCGACAACCGACAGGACTTCAAGGTCGCCGATCTCTCCCTGGCCGCGTTCGGCCGCAAGGAGATCACCCTGGCCGAGCACGAGATGCCCGGCCTGATGTCGATCCGCAAGGAATTCGCCGCCACCCAGCCGCTGGCCGGCGCCCGGATCATGGGCTCGCTGCACATGACCGTGCAGACCGCCGTCCTGATCGAGACCCTGGTCGCCCTGGGCGCCGAGGTCCGCTGGGTGTCCTGCAACATCTTCTCCACCCAGGACCACGCGGCCGCCGCGATCGCGGTGGGCCCGAACGGCACGCCCGAGAACCCGCAGGGTGTCCCGGTCTTCGCCTGGAAGGGCGAGACGCTGGAGGAGTACTGGTGGTGCACGGAGCAGGCCCTGACCTGGCCGAACAGCCCTACCGGCGGCCCGAACATGATCCTGGACGACGGCGGTGACGCCACCCTCCTGGTCCACAAGGGCGTCGAGTACGAGAAGGACGGCAAGGTCCCGGCCGTCGACACGGCGGACAACGACGAGCACCGGGTCGTCCTCGAGCTCCTGCACCGCACCATCAGTGACGGCTCGCAGAAGTGGACGCAGCTGGCCTCGGAGATCCGCGGCGTGACCGAGGAGACCACGACGGGTGTGCACCGGCTGTACGAGATGCACCGTGACGGGAGCCTGCTGTTCCCGGCGATCAACGTCAACGACGCGGTCACCAAGTCGAAGTTCGACAACAAGTACGGCTGCCGGCATTCCCTGATCGACGGCATCAACCGTGCCACCGATGTCCTGATCGGCGGCAAGACCGCGGTCGTCTTCGGTTACGGCGATGTGGGCAAGGGCTGTGCGGAGTCGCTGCGCGGCCAGGGCGCCCGGGTGATCGTCACGGAGATCGACCCGATCTGCGCGCTCCAGGCGGCGATGGACGGCTACCAGGTGACCACGCTCGACGAGGTCGTCGAGACGGCCGACATCTTCGTCACCACGACCGGCAACAAGGACATCATCATGGCCGCCGACATGGCCAGGATGAAGCACCAGGCGATCGTGGGGAACATCGGCCACTTCGACAACGAGATCGACATGGCCGGCCTGGCGAAGATCGACGGCATCGTCAAGGACGAGGTCAAGCCGCAGGTCCACACCTGGAAGTTCCCCGACGGCAAGGTTCTCATCGTGCTGTCCGAGGGCCGCCTGCTGAACCTGGGCAACGCCACCGGCCACCCGTCGTTCGTGATGTCCAACTCCTTCGCCGACCAGACGCTGGCCCAGATCGAGCTGTTCACCAAGCCCGAGGAGTACCCGACCGACGTCTACGTGCTGCCCAAGCACCTCGACGAGAAGGTCGCCCGCCTCCACCTGGACGCACTCGGCGTCAAGCTGACCACCCTCCGTCCCGAGCAGGCCTCGTACATCGGTGTCGAGGTCGAAGGCCCCTACAAGTCGGACCACTACCGCTACTGAGTCCGCAGCTCCACCCGCTGAAAGCGCGTCCGTGCACTGACGCGCTTCTCAGCACCAGGTAGGTCCTCCGAGGCAGGCCCCCGCACCCCCGTGCCGGGGGCCTGCCCCTTCGGCCCACGGCCGGACCGGCCGTCAACCTGCCTGGCCGACCCGTCGAGACGGACCTGACCCGCCCGTCACACCTCAGGACCCCCATGCCCCGCGGCCGATATTCGCTCCACGATCCGCACGATCACACCCCCCTCGCCCACGAGCACTTCCAGTGCGCCCCCGGCCCCTCCGGCTGGCGCTACGTCTCTCAACTGACCACCCCCACCGGCGAACACACCGGCTCCGTCGACCTCACCCTCGACGACCTCGGCCGCCCCCTCCGCCTCGAACTCCACGCGAGCAGCTGGCAGGTACGCGGCGCGGCCCTCGACGGCGTCACCTGGGTACGCACCGACCCCACCGGCACTCAGGCCACGGAAGGCAATGTCCCCGCCCACGCCTTCACCGGCACGTCCCCCGCATTCCTCATCGCCACCAGCCGGCTCCTGCGCCTCACCCCTTCCTCGTCTCCCTCTTCCTCGGCAACCCGAGTACGCCTCGTGGCCTTCACCGATCCGGTCCTCGCTCCGCGCACCGTGGACCAGTCCTGGGCCTTGCTGAGAAGAGAAACACACACCACTGACAACGGCCCCCTGACCGTGGACGAATACCAGGTCACAGCCCTGGACACCGGGGAACAGCACGCGGTGCACATCGCCGGGGACGTAGTCCTCGCAGCCCCCGGCATCGAGCTGGAAGATCTCGAAACACCCCCGTCGACCTTCGACTGAAGCCACCCCGGCCGGCGCTAAGCCGGCGGCGCGAACCCAGTGGCCGAGCCCTGCGACGGTTCGTCAGGCGACTTCTCCACAGGCGGCCCCCCGGGCCGTCCCTCATCCGCCGACGGAACCCCAGGAGCCGCGGCAGACGGCTGCCCAGCAGCAGGCCCGTACGCCACAGGTGGCCCGTACGGAGGCGCGTACGACACCGGCGGCGCGTAAGGCACCGGCGGTGTCGGCGCGTACGGCGTGGACGGCCCGTATGAAGCGGGCGGTCCGTATGGAGCGGGCGGTCCATACGGCGTGGGCGGTCCGTAGGCCCCCGGCGCACCGCCCGCACCTCCGGCCCTACCCTGACCCGCGGGCCATCCCGCCACCGGACCGTTTCCGAAGGCCCGCCGTGCCTCCCGGACCTGCCGCTCCTGCACAACCCCCGCCAGATACGCGGCCGCCGGCACCCCTTGCGGTACCGGCGTCCCCGTACGCGCGGCGAGATCTCCGGCCAGCCGCTCCGCCATCGCCCAGCCGACCTGCGGGTCCAGCTGGTTCATGCGCCCCAGGTACTGGCGGACCGCCAGCCACAAGCCGTCCGGCACCGACGAAAGATCAAGCGCCTGGAATCGGCCCGCCAGCCAAGGCGGAGGCGGCGGTACGAAACCGGACCGCGCCACGGGCACCCGCTCCCGCACCACCAGCGTCCCGGCGAAGACATCCCCGAGCCGTCGCCCCCGCGCCGACACGAGCGAGGCGATACAGGCCACCACCCCGATCGTCAGCAGAATCTCCACCACACCGAGCGCGCCCCGCACCAGCGCGTGCCGGAACCGGATCGGCCCACCGTCGTCCCGCACCACCCGCAACCCACACGCCATCTTCCCGAGCGACCGCCCATGACTGAGCGTCTCCACCGCGATCGGCCCGCCCACCAGCACCAGCAGAAACGTCGCGATCGACAGCGCGATCTGAGCCGCCTCGTCAAGGGAAGCCGTGGCCGCCACCAGACCGATGCTCACGACGACGTAGACCACGAGGGCCACGGTCAGGTCCAGCAGCGTGGCCAACGCTCGGCTGGGCAGCCTGGCAGGCCGCAGCTCCAACGCCACAGCCTCACCCGTCACCAGCTCATTCACGCCCGTCGTCCCTTCCCTGGCCCGCCCCGAGAACGGCCAGTCTGCCAAGCTGAGGGCACATTGCGTCGCAGTACGACAAGCTGACATCCATCACCGGCCGCCGACGAACAGCCGAGGAGCAGGCACACCGATGGACCTCGACGTCTTCGTCTCCGCCCACCGAGCCGAATGGGACCGTCTCGACGCCCTCCTGCGCCGCCAGCGCAGCCTCACCGGCGCAGAGACCGACGAACTCGTCACCCTCTACCAGCGCACCGCCACCCACCTGTCCCTGATCCAGTCCAGCGCCCCCGACCCACAGCTCACCGGTCGGCTCACTCAACTCGTGGCACGCGCGCGTAGCGCGGTGACAGGTACCCGTCGCGCCTCTTGGCGCGACGTGACGCGTTTCCTCACACAGGGCTTTCCCGCCGCCGTCTACCGGTCGCGCCACTGGTGGGTGCCCACGGCGCTCATCTCCACCGCCGTCGCCGTCCTTCTGGGCTGGTGGATCGGTACCCACCCGGAGGTCCAGTCCTCCATAGCGGCCCCCGACGAACTGCGCGAGCTCACCCGACCCGGCGGCCTGTACGAGACGTACTACTCGAGCCATCAGGCCGCGGCGTTCGCCGCCCAGGTCTGGACGAACAACGCCCAGGCCGCCGCGATGTGCCTGGTGCTGGGCGTCTTCCTGGGCCTGCCGGTCCTCTGGATCCTCTTCCAGAACATGCTCAACCTCGGCATCGGAGCCGGCCTCATGTCGTCGGCGGGCCGGCTCGACACCTTCCTCGGCCTCGTCCTCCCGCATGGCCTGCTCGAGCTGACGGCGGTCTTCGTCGCGGCCGGCACCGGGCTCCGCCTGGGCTGGACAGTCATCGACCCGGGCCCACGCACCCGACGTACCGCCCTCGCAGAAGAGGGCCGAGCCGCGGTCGGCATGGCGATCGGTCTCGCACTGGTCCTCTTCGTCTCCGGCGCCATCGAAGGCTTCGTCACCCCGTCGGGCCTCCCGACATGGGCCCGCATCACCATCGGCATCACAGCCGAACTGGCCTTCCTCGCGTACGTCTACGTCGTGGGCGGCAGAGCCGCCCGGGCGGGGGAAACGGGCGACGTCGAGGCTGCCGAGCGCAGCGCCGAGGTGCCGACGGCCGCCTGATGTGCGGAGGGCCCCGCTGGGCTGCTAGTCTCCTCTTCGCCCCACAAAAGCCGTTGACACGGAGTGCGTGGGGAGGTAGATTCGAACAGTTGCCTGGAACCGGACAGCGTCCGGTCGGCAGCGGTTAGTATCTGTCAGCCTCGTGAATCCATGATTCCACAGAGGCACCCCCGATAAGTCGGAAAACGAATGGCCGGTCAGACCGGCCAGAAACTTCTGATAAAGTCGGAACCGCCGGAAAGGAAACCGCGAAACAAAAGCGGGAACCTGGAAAGCACCGAGGAAATCGGGTCGAGAAAAGATCTGATAGAGTCGGAAACGCAAGACCGAAGGGAAGCGCCCGGAGGAAAGCCTGAGAGAGTCTCTCGGGTGAGTACAAAGGAAGCGTCCGTTCCTTGAGAACTCAACAGCGTGCCAAAAATCAACGCCAGATATGTTGATACCCCGTCCCCGGCAGTGATAGCCGAGGATGAGGTTCCTTTGAAACAAAACACAGCGAGGACGCTGTGAACGGCCGGGCTTATTCCGCCTGGCTGTTCCGCTCTCGTGGTGTCGACCGGATTACCGGTAAACATTCACGGAGAGTTTGATCCTGGCTCAGGACGAACGCTGGCGGCGTGCTTAACACATGCAAGTCGAACGATGAACCACTTCGGTGGGGATTAGTGGCGAACGGGTGAGTAACACGTGGGCAATCTGCCCTTCACTCTGGGACAAGCCCTGGAAACGGGGTCTAATACCGGATAGCACTTCCACTCGCATGGGTGGAGGTTGAAAGCTCCGGCGGTGAAGGATGAGCCCGCGGCCTATCAGCTTGTTGGTGAGGTAATGGCTCACCAAGGCGACGACGGGTAGCCGGCCTGAGAGGGCGACCGGCCACACTGGGACTGAGACACGGCCCAGACTCCTACGGGAGGCAGCAGTGGGGAATATTGCACAATGGGCGAAAGCCTGATGCAGCGACGCCGCGTGAGGGATGACGGCCTTCGGGTTGTAAACCTCTTTCAGCAGGGAAGAAGCGAAAGTGACGGTACCTGCAGAAGAAGCGCCGGCTAACTACGTGCCAGCAGCCGCGGTAATACGTAGGGCGCAAGCGTTGTCCGGAATTATTGGGCGTAAAGAGCTCGTAGGCGGTCTGTCACGTCGGATGTGAAAGCCCGGGGCTTAACCCCGGGTCTGCATTCGATACGGGCAGACTAGAGTGTGGTAGGGGAGATCGGAATTCCTGGTGTAGCGGTGAAATGCGCAGATATCAGGAGGAACACCGGTGGCGAAGGCGGATCTCTGGGCCATTACTGACGCTGAGGAGCGAAAGCGTGGGGAGCGAACAGGATTAGATACCCTGGTAGTCCACGCCGTAAACGGTGGGAACTAGGTGTTGGCGACATTCCACGTCGTCGGTGCCGCAGCTAACGCATTAAGTTCCCCGCCTGGGGAGTACGGCCGCAAGGCTAAAACTCAAAGGAATTGACGGGGGCCCGCACAAGCAGCGGAGCATGTGGCTTAATTCGACGCAACGCGAAGAACCTTACCAAGGCTTGACATACACCGGAAAGCATTAGAGATAGTGCCCCCCTTGTGGTCGGTGTACAGGTGGTGCATGGCTGTCGTCAGCTCGTGTCGTGAGATGTTGGGTTAAGTCCCGCAACGAGCGCAACCCTTGTTCTGTGTTGCCAGCATGCCCTTCGGGGTGATGGGGACTCACAGGAGACTGCCGGGGTCAACTCGGAGGAAGGTGGGGACGACGTCAAGTCATCATGCCCCTTATGTCTTGGGCTGCACACGTGCTACAATGGCCGGTACAAAGAGCTGCGAAACCGTGAGGTGGAGCGAATCTCAAAAAGCCGGTCTCAGTTCGGATTGGGGTCTGCAACTCGACCCCATGAAGTCGGAGTTGCTAGTAATCGCAGATCAGCATTGCTGCGGTGAATACGTTCCCGGGCCTTGTACACACCGCCCGTCACGTCACGAAAGTCGGTAACACCCGAAGCCGGTGGCCCAACCCCTTGTGGGAGGGAGCTGTCGAAGGTGGGACTGGCGATTGGGACGAAGTCGTAACAAGGTAGCCGTACCGGAAGGTGCGGCTGGATCACCTCCTTTCTAAGGAGCACTTCTTACCGAGTTCGCTCGGTCAGAGGCCAGTACATCGGCGTACGTCCGATGCTGGTTGCTCATGGGTGGAACGTTGATTATTCGGCCGGGTTTCCGGGTCGGAGGCTGCAAGTACTGCTCGTAAGGGCGTGGAAAGCATGATCTTCGGACGGGAGCTGGCCGGGCACGCTGTTGGGTATCTGAGGGTATGGCCGTATGGCTGCCTTCAGTGCCGGCCCCAGTGCACTCGAAACCGTAGGGTTTCGGGGTGATGGGTGGCTGGTCGTTGTTTGAGAACTGCACAGTGGACGCGAGCATCTGTGGCCAAGTTTTTAAGGGCGCACGGTGGATGCCTTGGCACCAGGAACCGATGAAGGACGTGGGAGGCCACGATAGTCCCCGGGGAGTCGTCAACCAGGCTTTGATCCGGGGGTTTCCGAATGGGGAAACCCGGCAGTCGTCATGGGCTGTCACCCGCTGCTGAACACATAGGCAGTGTGGAGGGAACGCGGGGAAGTGAAACATCTCAGTACCCGCAGGAAGAGAAAACAACCGTGATTCCGGGAGTAGTGGCGAGCGAAACCGGATGAGGCCAAACCGTATACGTGTGAGACCCGGCAGGGGTTGCGTGTACGGGGTTGTGGGATCTCTCTTTCACAGTCTGCCGGCTGTGAGACGAGTCAGAAACCGTTGATGTAGGCGAAGGACATGCGAAAGGTCCGGCGTAGAGGGTAAGACCCCCGTAGTCGAAACATCAGCGGCTCGTTTGAGAGACACCCAAGTAGCACGGGGCCCGAGAAATCCCGTGTGAATCTGGCGGGACCACCCGCTAAGCCTAAATATTCCCTGGTGACCGATAGCGGATAGTACCGTGAGGGAATGGTGAAAAGTACCGCGGGAGCGGAGTGAAATAGTACCTGAAACCGTGTGCCTACAAGCCGTGGGAGCGTCGGACGGAGAGCTTGCTCTTCGTCTCGTGACTGCGTGCCTTTTGAAGAATGAGCCTGCGAGTTTGCGGTGTGTTGCGAGGTTAACCCGAGTGGGGTAGCCGTAGCGAAAGCGAGTCCGAATAGGGCGTTTCAGTAGCACGCTCAAGACCCGAAGCGGAGTGATCTAGCCATGGGCAGGTTGAAGCGGAGGTAAGACTTCGTGGAGGACCGAACCCACCAGGGTTGAAAACCTGGGGGATGACCTGTGGTTAGGGGTGAAAGGCCAATCAAACTCCGTGATAGCTGGTTCTCCCCGAAATGCATTTAGGTGCAGCGTCGTGTGTTTCTTGCCGGAGGTAGAGCACTGGATAGGCGATGGGCCCTACCGGGTTACTGACCTTAGCCAAACTCCGAATGCCGGTAAGTGAGAGCGCGGCAGTGAGACTGTGGGGGATAAGCTCCATGGTCGAGAGGGAAACAGCCCAGAGCATCGACTAAGGCCCCTAAGCGTACGCTAAGTGGGAAAGGATGTGGAGTCGCACAGACAACCAGGAGGTTGGCTTAGAAGCAGCCACCCTTGAAAGAGTGCGTAATAGCTCACTGGTCTAGTGATTCCGCGCCGACAATGTAGCGGGGCTCAAGCGTACCGCCGAAGTCGTGTCATTGCAGCTATAGGGCCAACGCCCGCTGTGATGGGTAGGGGAGCGTCGTGTGCCGGGTGAAGCAGCACCGGAAGGTAGTTGTGGACGGTTCACGAGTGAGAATGCAGGCATGAGTAGCGATACACACGTGAGAAACGTGTGCGCCGATTGACTAAGGGTTCCTGGGTCAAGCTGATCTGCCCAGGGTAAGTCGGGACCTAAGGCGAGGCCGACAGGCGTAGTCGATGGATAACCGGTTGATATTCCGGTACCCGCTGTGAAGCGTCAAACATCGAACCAGGCGATGCTAAGTCCGTGAAGCCGTTCCGGACCCTTCGGGGAAAGGAAAGTGGTGGAGCCGGCGAACCAGACTTGCAGTAGGTGAGTGATGGGGTGACGCAGGAAGGTAGTCCATCCCGGGCGGTGGTTGTCCCGGGGTAAGGGTGTAGGACGAACGGTAGGCAAATCCGCCGTTCATATAGTCTGAGACCTGATGCCGAGCCGATTGTGGCGAAGTGGATGATCCTATGCTGTCGAGAAAAGCCTCTAGCGAGTTTCATGGCGGCCCGTACCCTAAACCGACTCAGGTGGTCAGGTAGAGAATACCGAGGCGTTCGGGTGAACTATGGTTAAGGAACTCGGCAAAATGCCCCCGTAACTTCGGGAGAAGGGGGGCCACGTCTGGTGAGAGCACTTGCTGCTCGAGCTGGGGGTGGCCGCAGAGACCAGCGAGAAGCGACTGTTTACTAAAAACACAGGTCCGTGCGAAGCCGTAAGGCGATGTATACGGACTGACGCCTGCCCGGTGCTGGAACGTTAAGGGGACCGGTTAGTCAAGATTCGTCTTGGCGAAGCTGAGAACTTAAGCGCCAGTAAACGGCGGTGGTAACTATAACCATCCTAAGGTAGCGAAATTCCTTGTCGGGTAAGTTCCGACCTGCACGAATGGCGTAACGACTTCTCGACTGTCTCAACCATAGGCCCGGTGAAATTGCACTACGAGTAAAGATGCTCGTTTCGCGCAGCAGGACGGAAAGACCCCGGGACCTTTACTACAGTTTGATATTGGTGTTCGGTTCGGCTTGTGTAGGATAGGTGGGAGACTTTGAAGCGGCCACGCCAGTGGTTGTGGAGTCGTCGTTGAAATACCACTCTGGTCGTGCTGGATGTCTAACCTGGGTCCGTGATCCGGATCAGGGACAGTGTCTGATGGGTAGTTTAACTGGGGCGGTTGCCTCCTAAAGAGTAACGGAGGCGCCCAAAGGTTTCCTCAGCCTGGTTGGCAATCAGGTGTTGAGTGTAAGTGCACAAGGGAGCTTGACTGTGAGACCGACGGGTCGAGCAGGGACGAAAGTCGGGACTAGTGATCCGGCGGTGGCTTGTGGAAGCGCCGTCGCTCAACGGATAAAAGGTACCCCGGGGATAACAGGCTGATCTTCCCCAAGAGTCCATATCGACGGGATGGTTTGGCACCTCGATGTCGGCTCGTCGCATCCTGGGGCTGGAGTCGGTCCCAAGGGTTGGGCTGTTCGCCCATTAAAGCGGTACGCGAGCTGGGTTTAGAACGTCGTGAGACAGTTCGGTCCCTATCCGCTGCGCGCGCAGGAATATTGAGAAGGGCTGTCCCTAGTACGAGAGGACCGGGACGGACGAACCTCTGGTGTGCCAGTTGTTCTGCCAAGGGCATGGCTGGTTGGCTACGTTCGGGAGGGATAACCGCTGAAAGCATCTAAGCGGGAAGCCTGCTTCGAGATGAGTATTCCCACCCCCTTGAGGGGTTAAGGCTCCCAGTAGACGACTGGGTTGATAGGCCGGATGTGGAAGCCCAGTAATGGGTGAAGCTGACTGGTACTAATAGGCCGAGGGCTTGTCCTCAGTTGCTCGCGTCCACTGTGTTAGTTCTGAAACCACGAACGGCCCCATGCCATGGTCACGGCATGGTGCGGCTGGACAGTTTCATAGTGTTTCGGTGGTCATAGCGTGAGGGAAACGCCCGGTTACATTCCGAACCCGGAAGCTAAGCCTTACAGCGCCGATGGTACTGCAGGGGGGACCCTGTGGGAGAGTAGGACACCGCCGAACAAATATTACGGGAGACCCCCGCACCTCACGGTGCGGGGGTTTTCTGCGTTTAGGGGGAATGATTGTTTTAACGGGCTCTCTTCCAAGAGAGCCCGTTTGTTTTATAGGCGTCCTGCTGCCTTTAGTGCCAGGTAGGCGTCTGCGAGTGCGGGGGCCAGTTGGTCCGGTGTCGCGTCGACGACGGTGACGCCGTGCCGGCGGAGCTGGTCGGCTGTGCGATGACGTTCTGTCTGGGCCTGGGCGGCCGCTGCTGCCTCGTACACGGCCTCGGCGTTGCCGCGGGAAGTGGCCATGTGGGCGATGTGGGGGTCGGCGACCGATGCCACCAGGACCGTATGGCGCTGAGTGAGCTGCGGGAGGACGGGGAGGAGGCCTTCCTCGACCGGGGCGGCGTCCAGCGTCGTCATGAGGACGATGAGGGAGCGTCGGGGGGCCGTGCGGAGGGCTGTGGCGGTGAGGCCGCGGGCGTTCGTTTCGACCAGTTCCGGCTCGAGGGTGGCCATGGCGTTGACCAGGGACGGGAGTACGTCGCGCGCTGTTCGGCCCTGGACGAGGGCGCGTACTCGGCGGTCGTAGGCGAGGAGGTCGACTCGGTCGCCGGCGCGGGATGCCAGCGCGGCCAGGAGGAGTGCCGCGTCCATGGAGGCATCGAGGCGGGGGGCATCGCCGACGCGTCCTGCGGAGGTGCGGCCGGTGTCGAGGACGAGGAGGATGTGCCGGTCGCGTTCGGGGCGCCAGGTGCGGACCGCGACCGAAGAGTGGCGGGCTGTGGCGCGCCAGTCGATGGAGCGGGTGTCGTCGCCGGGGACGTATTCGCGCAGGCTGTCGAATTCCGTGCCCTCGCCGCGGGTGAGGACGCTGGTTCGGCCGTCCAGTTCGCGTAGGCGGGCCAGTTTCGACGGGAGGTGCTTGCGGCTGGTGAACGGAGGGAGGACGCGTACCGTCCAGGGGACCTTGTGGGTGCCTTGGCGGGAGAAGAGGCCGAGGGGGCCGTAGGAGCGGATCGTGACGCGGTCGGTCCGGTGGTCCCCGCGGCGGGTCGGGCGTAGGCGGGTGGTGATGCGGCGGCGTTCGCCGGGCGGGACCGTCAGGTGGTGGCGGGAGGCTTCCGTCTCCGTTCCTGGTTGCCAGCTGCTGGGGGGCCAGGCGTCGCGGAGGTGGGCGCGCAGGGGGTGGCGGGACGGGTTGGTGAGGGTGAGGGTGATGTCCGCCGTGTCGCCGAGGCGGGCGGAGGTGTCGCCGGAGCGGGTCAGGCCCAGTCGGCGTACGGGGGCGGCCAGGGCGAAATCGCAGGCGCAGGCCACGGCCAGGGGGACGTTGACGGCGAGGATGCCCGTCCAGCCGGCGTCCCAGATGCCGACGGGGAGGGAGCCGAGGGCCGCGAGGAGTGCGGTGCGTCCGGTGAGCGCCATCAGCGGGGTACGGGGACGTGGGTGAGGATCGCGTTGATGACGGAGTCGGCCGTCACGCCTTCCATCTCGGCTTCCGGGCGGAGCTGTACGCGGTGGCGGAGGGTGGGGAGGGCGAGGGCTTTGACGTCGTCGGGGATGACGTAGTCGCGGCCGGTGAGCCAGGCCCACGCGCGGGCGGTGGCGAGGAGGGCGGTCGCGCCTCGGGGGGAGACGCCGAGGGTGAGGGACGGGGATTCGCGGGTGGCGCGGCAGATGTCGACGACGTAGGCCGTGATCTCGGGGGAGATCGTCGTCTTGGCGACGGCGGCGCGGGCCGCTTCGAGGTCGGCCGGTCCTGCGACGGGGCGTACGCCGGCGGCGTGCAGGTCGCGCGGGTTGAAGCCCTCGGCATGGCGGGTGAGGACGTCGATCTCCTCCTGGCGGGAGGGGAGCGGGATCGTCAGTTTGAGGAGGAAGCGGTCCAGTTGGGCTTCGGGGAGGGGGTAGGTGCCCTCGTACTCGACGGGGTTCTGGGTCGCCGCGACCAGGAACGGGTCGGGGAGCGGGCGCGGGGTGCCGTCGACGGTGACCTGGCGTTCCTCCATGGCTTCGAGGAGGGACGACTGGGTTTTCGGCGGCGTGCGGTTGATCTCGTCGGCGAGCAGGAGGTTGGTGAAGACCGGGCCGGGCTGGAAGGAGAACTCGGCGGTGCGGGTGTCGTAGACGAGGGAGCCGGTGATGTCGCTGGGCATCAGGTCGGGGGTGAACTGGACGCGTTTGGTGTCGAGTTCGAGTGCGGAGGCGAGGGCGCGGACGAGCAACGTCTTGGCCACTCCGGGGACTCCTTCGAGGAGAACGTGTCCGCGGCAGAGGAGGGCGACGACAAGGCCTGTCACGGCGGGGTCTTGGCCGACCACGGCCTTGGAGATCTCGGCCCGCAGGGCCTCCAGGGAGGCGCGGGCGCGGCCCGGGTCCCCGGTGTTCCCGGCGTTGTCAGTGGTCGGGTCCATCATGGACGGCGTACCTCTCTTTCGAGGGCGTCGAGTTGGTCGGCGAGCGCGATCAGGGCCGCGTCGTCGCCTGGTGGTGGGCCGAAGAGGAGGGAGTGCAGGGACCGTCCGTCGCCGTGGAGGTGGGCGGACAGGGCGGGGAGGAGTGCCTCGGGCGCGTGCGCCTGGGTGACGGGGACGCCCAGGAGAGGGGCGAGGCGGGTGCGGGTGGTGGAGCGAAGAGCGGTGGCCGCGCGGTCGCGGGCGTTGGCTTTGCGGTAGAGGCGGGCGCGGCCTTCGACGGTTTCGGAGGCGCGGATCGCCACGGGGAGTTTTTCGGGCACGAGGGGTCCGAGTCGGCGTGCCCGCCAGAGGGCGGCGAGGGCTGCCGCGACGAACAGCTGAAGTGTGCCCCAGAGCCAGCCGGAGGGGAGCAGGTCGAAGAAGCTTTCTTCGTCGTCCGGGTCGGTGGCTGTGGTGTCGGAGAGCGAGGGGAGGTACCAGACCAGGTGGCTGCGGGAGCCGAGGAGTTGGAGGGCGAGCGAGGCGTTGCCCTGTTCGTCGAGGCGGTTGTTGTAGAGGATGTCGGGCGCGCCGAGGACCACGGTGTCGCCGTCGCCGGAGGTGTTCGGGATGCGCAGCAGGGTGGCCAGTCGCTCGCTCGGGTAGCACTTGTCGGCGTCGAGGTGGCGGGTGGTGTAGCGGATGCCGCCGGTCTCCGCGGTGCCGGCGCGGCGGGCGGCGGGCAGCGCGCAGTCGGGGGAGAGCGCGGAGCCGCGGCTGTTGGCGGGGTCCGCGGTCACGCCGGGGGCGAGGGTTTCCACGGACCAGCCGCTGGGGGCGACGAGGACGGTACGGCCGCCCGAGCCCGCGATCGCCGAGTGCAGGTCCCGCTGTTGACGTTCCGTCAGGAGGTCCGGGGCGGCGACCAGGAGAGTGGTGTCGGGGCGAGCCGCGGTGCGGGCCTCGGCCAGGGTGGTGACGACGCGGGTGGACACGCCGCGGTGGGCGAGGAGTTCGGCTACCGCGCGGCTGCCGTAGGGGTCGGCGGAGCGCGGGTCGAGCGCGCCGTGGCGGGCGTCGGACTGGAGCGCGGCGAGCGTGACGGCCCCCGCCAGGAGCAGTACGAGCGCGAGAGTGACGCCGCGCGCGCGGGTCCACAGCCGGAGGGCGGTGGGCGAGGCCGAGGTGGACGGGAGCGTGGCCTCGGTCGTCATTCGGCGGCTCCCCGGCGGGCGGGGTGGGTCGCGGTGTGGGTGCTGCTCGTCGTCAGTTGGGGTTTGGCGCGTTCCAGGTCGAGGTCGAGTTCGGCCATGCCTCCGTACGACTGCTGGGTGGCGCGGCGGCCGCCGTACGTCACGTCGTCGAAGTCGCGGGCGGCGGTGCGGAGTCGGTCCGTGTGGGCGGGCAGGGTGCGGCCGGCGTCGGCGGCGGCCTCGTCGGCCGTGCGGCCGGGGCGGGTGTCGAGGAGGGCACGTTCCTCCAGGGAGCGGACGATGGCGCGCATGCGTTCCTGGACGGCCTGGTTCCAGTGGCCCTGGGCGGCGTGTGCCTCGGCGGCCGCGCGGTGTTCGGCGGCGCTGCGGGGACGGTCGTCGAAGAGGGCGGCGGTGGATGTGGGCCGGCGGCGCGAGGAGCCCAGGCGCCACCACAGGGCGCCCACGACGGCTGCGATGGCCAGGATGACGATCAGCAGGCCGAGTGTCCCGCCGGGAGTGGCGGTCGAGGCGGTGTCGAAGAGGTCGCCGATCCAGTCCCAGAGGGTGTCCAGGGCGCGCTGGAACAGGCTGGGGTCGTTCTGGTGGTACAGGTCCTTGGACAGTTCACGGCGGGCCGCCTCCCGCGCGGGGTCGCGCGGGACGGTGAGCGGCGGTTCGTCGTCCGAGCGGGCCGACAGGGACAGCACGGCTGCGTCGCCCGCCCGCAGCAGGGCTGCCACGGCCCTGTCGGCGACGCGGGGCAGGGCCGTCGGGGCCGCGTCGGTGATGCCGGGCAGCAGTGCCCGTACGGGCAGGGCGCCCGGGAGTGGTACCGCTGTGAGAACTCCCCCCGCCAGGCTCACCGCATCAACTCCCCGGGGTCGTGCCGGGAGCGGAGGTGCCGTAGTCCTGGAGGCCCGCGGCGCGGGCCAGGTCGAGGTCGAGGGCCTCGCGGCGGATGCGCTGGTCGACGTAGAGGAGCACGGTGACTCCCGCCGAGATCGGGAAGGTGATCATGGAGCCGATGACCGAACCGATGCCGCTGATGATCAGGTAGGTCCAGCCGTAGTCGCTGCTCGCGTCGACCATGCCGCTGATGCCTCCGTCGCTCACTGCGGCACCGAGGAGGGCGAACGGGACGACGACGATCATCGCGACGACGTTCGCGATGATCAGGGCGAGCAGCTGGATGCCGAAGACGCGCCACCAGGAGCCGCGGGTGAGCTTCGCGGAACGGCCGAGCGCCTTCTTGATGCTCTGCTTCTCCAGCATCAGCGCGGGCGAGGCGAGGGAGAGGCGGATCAGCAGCCACAGCACCAGGACGATCGAGCCGAGGATGCCGAAGGCCTTGAGCGCGGCTCCCGCGTCGGAGCTTCCGGCGGCGCTCACGAGGATGCCCGGCAGCAGGCAGGCGAGGACGATGGCGGCGGCGATGAGCATCAGCAGGAAGATCAGGCCGAACAGCTTGAGCACCTGGGGACGGGCGTCGCGCCAGGCCTCGCGGAGGGTGACCGGTTTGCCGAGCACCGCCCGGCTGGTGACGGCGGTGAGCAGGGCGGTCGCCGTGATGGTGCCGATGAGGGTGATGAGGAGGACGGGGCCGGAGGCGCGCATGGCGTCGCCCATGGCGCTGAGCTGCTCGTCGGCGGTGGCGCTCGGGTCGCCGAGCGCGTTCGTGTCCGTGGTGGCGTCCAGGATGAGGCCCTGCAACAGGACGACGAAGACCTGGGTGATGACGGCGACGGTCAGCGAGATGCCCAGAACCGTGCGCCAGTACGTGCGCATCGTGGCCACGGCGCCGTCGAGGATCTCGCCCACGGCGAGCGGACGCAGCGGGATCACGCCGGGCTTCGCCGCGGGCGGGGGACCGCCCCAGCCGGCGCCCCAGCCGCCGGGAGCGCCCCAGCCGCCGTAACCGCCCTGTCCGGGGCCCGTGGGGCCGCCGGGGTATGCGCCGCCGGGTCCGGCGGGCGGGTGGGTGCCCCAACCGGGGCCGGGCGGCGGAGGCGGTGGGGGCGGCGGGGTCTGGCCCGGGTTCGGGGGGCCTGCGGGCGCGGACCACTGGCCGGGGCCGGGCGGCGGCTGCTCCTCGGACCACTTCGTGCCGGGGCTCTGCGGGTTCGGGCCCGGCTGGTCCGCGGGCTGGGCGCCGACGGGGCGGTCCGTGGGCTCGGCGGGGTGGGACGCGCCGGGCTCCTGTCCGTCGGACGGGGCGGATCCGGGCGAGGCCCAGCCCGGAGTGTCTTTCATCGTCGCTCCTTCACGGTGCCCGTCCGCGGTCGCGGCGGCAGGTTGGGAGCCATCGTGCCATGGGGTGCTCATCGGTTGACCGGCCGCGGTATGGGCTGCACACCTTCAATTGTCCGCCGGTTCGGGGGCAGACTGACCGCATGGCTGATCAGTACGCGCAATCCGGCGAGGACAAGCGGCCGGCCGAGATACCTGCGATCCGTTGGGAGGAGCCGCCGGAAGGTCCCGTGCTGGTCCTTCTCGACCAGACGAGACTGCCGGCCGAGGAAGTCGAACTGGTGTGTACGGATGCGTCCGCGCTGGTCGAGGCGATCCGTTCGCTGGCCGTGCGCGGGGCACCGCTGCTCGGGATCGCCGGGGCGTACGGCGTCGCGCTCGCCGCCGCACGCGGCTTCGACGTGGACGATGCCGCGAACGCGCTCGCGGGCGCCCGCCCCACCGCGGTGAACCTGTCCGTCGGTGTGCGCCGGGCCCGGGCCGCGTACCGGGCGGAGCTCGCCGAGGGCGGTGATCCGGCGCAGGGCGCGCGGGCCGCGCTGGCGGCCGCGCGGCAGCTCCACCGGGAGGACGCCGAGGCCAGTGTCCGGATGGCCGGGCACGGGCTGGCGCTCCTCGACGAGCTGCTGCCGGGCGGCGGGCATCGTGTCCTCACGCACTGCAACACCGGTGCGCTGGTGTCGGGCGGGGAGGGGACGGCGTTCGCGGTGGCGCTCGCGGCGCACCGGGTGGGTCGGCTTCGCCGGCTGTGGGTGGACGAGACGCGTCCACTGCTCCAGGGCGCCCGCCTCACGGCGTACGAAGCGGCCCGCAACGGCATGGCGTACACCTTGCTGACGGACAACGCGGCGGGTTCGCTCTTCGCGGCCGGGGAGGTGGACGCGGTGCTGATCGGGGCTGATCGCATCGCGGCCGACGGGTCGGTGGCGAACAAGGTGGGGAGCTATCCGCTCGCGGTGCTGGCGAGGTACCACCATGTGCCGTTCATCGTGGTGGCGCCGGTGACGACGGTGGACCTGGAGACGCCGGACGGGGCGTCCATCGAGGTGGAGCAGCGCCCCGGGTTCGAGGTGACGGAGGCCATGGCGGCCCAGGCACCGGTGACGGGAGCGGGCGGCGGGATCCCGGTGGCGCCGCTGGGGACCCAGGCGTACAACCCCGCGTTCGACGTGACGCCGCCCGAGCTGGTGACGGCGATCGTCACGGAGGAGGGCGTGGTGTCGCCGGTGACGGCCGACGCGCTTGCCGAGCTGTGTGGCAGGGCGCGCCGGGGAGGGGCGGGGGCGGCACTCTGATCGCCCGTCGATCGCCGATCACCCGTCGGCCGGCCGCGTGAGCCGGGCTCGGACCTACGAGCGTGCGGGCTGGTCGGCGATCAGCAGGGTCGTGCCTGCGGGGCGGAAGCCGAGGCGGGCGTAGATGCGGGCGACGGTCTCCTCCGCGTAGGCGAGGAAGATCGTCTCGACGCCCTGGGCGCGGGCGTGGGCGACCAGGGCCGCTGTCACGGCGGCGGCCAGTCCCTGACGGCGGGCGGAGGGGAGGGTGCCGACGCCGCCGATCTCCGTGGCGGCGTTCGCCGGGTGGTAGTGGCCGGTGGCCAGGGGGGTGCCGTCCGGGGCGAGGGCGGCGACGAGGGTCTTGTGCCCGGCGCGGATCGTGGGACGGACCGCGGCCACCGTGCCGTCCCCGGTCAGCGCCTCGGCCAGCCTCGACAGCTCCGCACGGTCCGACGGGCCCGCGGCGGGGCTGGGTTCCGCGGCGAGGGGCTCCTTGCCGAGGGGCTCTTTGGCGAAGGCCAGGCGCGGGAGGGCGAGGGCCGCGGGCAGGGCGGGGTCGTCCGCGGTCAGCGCGCGCAGTGTCACGCCGTCCGGCAGGGGCTGCGGAGGCAGCGGGTGATGGGGCGGCAGGACCATCAGCGGGCGTCGCAGCACCAGGAGGCCGGCGGCCTCGATCCGGGCACGCAGCGCGGGTGCCGACTCGGCCAGCCATTCGAACGCCTCCGGCACACCGAGCTCACGCTGCCGGGCACGCACCCGGGCGATGTCGGCGGCGCCCACGGAGGCCGCGCCGGTGGGCTGGGCGTGGCTCGGGCCGCCGTAGTACGGGGCGCCGGGTTCCTTCCGTACGAACAGGCGCAGGGGGCCGAAGTCCTCGGCGTCGGCGAACAGAAGGGGCACGGTGGCGTAATACCGCTCGATGCGGTCGCGCAGTGGGTCGCTCATGCGGCGCATCCCACCATTGGACGGTGCCGCGCCGCACCGATATTTCCCGCTGGGACTGCTGCCGGGACCGGCGGCGGCGGTCGGGGGCAGACAGTGACCGCCCCGTACGACTATCGTCACTGGCCGGTGACCCTGCTCACCTGCGTGTCCTTCACCGTTATGAGAATGGGATGATGTCGTTTATGAAGGGACGAGTCCTTGTCGTCGACGACGACACCGCACTGGCCGAGATGCTCGGCATTGTGCTGCGTGGTGAAGGTTTTGAGCCGTCTTTCGTGGCCGACGGTGACAAGGCGCTGGCCGCTTTCCGTGAGGCGAAGCCCGACCTGGTGCTGCTGGACCTGATGCTGCCCGGCCGGGACGGTATCGAGGTGTGCCGCCTGATCAGGGCGGAGTCCGGAGTGCCGATCGTGATGCTCACGGCGAAGAGCGACACCGTCGACGTCGTCGTCGGACTGGAGTCCGGCGCCGACGACTACATCGTGAAGCCGTTCAAGCCGAAGGAGCTGGTAGCCCGGATCCGGGCGCGGCTGAGGAGGTCCGAGGAGCCGGCACCGGAGCAGCTCGCCATCGGCGACCTCGTCATCGACGTGGCCGGTCACTCCGTGAAGCGGGAAGGGCAGTCGATCGCGCTGACGCCGCTGGAGTTCGACCTGCTGGTCGCGCTGGCGCGCAAGCCCTGGCAGGTGTTCACCCGCGAGGTGCTCCTCGAGCAGGTGTGGGGCTACCGGCACGCCGCCGACACCCGCCTGGTGAACGTGCACGTACAGCGACTGCGCTCGAAGGTCGAGAAGGACCCCGAGCGGCCGGAGATCGTGGTGACCGTCCGTGGCGTCGGATACAAGGCAGGACCGAGCTGACATGTCCGGGGACAGTGCCGCTTCGGCCCCCGGTCGTTCCGGGGCCCGTCCGGAGCGGCCTGTCGGCCGTAGGACGCCGGGTTCGCGCTTCGCACGCCTCCTCGAAGGGGGGCTGTTGCAGGGCGGGGTGCAGGGCAGCCCTGTCCTGAGGCTGCTGCTGCGCTGGGTGCGCAGGCCGCTGCTGCCCGTGATGCGGCTGTGGCGGCGCAACATCCAGCTCAAGGTCGTCGTCACGACACTGCTGATGTCGCTGGGCGTCGTCCTGCTGCTGGGCTTCGTCGTCATCGGGCAGGTGCGCAACGGACTGCTGGACGCCAAGGTGAAGGCGTCCCAGAGCCAGGCCACCGGCGGATTCGCCGTGGCCAAGCAGAAGGCCGACGAGGCCGCCGGCGCGGCCGCCGACGACGGGACCCCGGCCGACGGCGGCGCCTCGCAGAACGTCATCGAATGGATGAGCGAGCTCGTACTGTCGCTGTCCAGCGGCGGCCAGGGCGCCTTCGACGTGGTCACCCTGCCCCCCGGCGACGTCAGCGGCGTCGCCCGCGGGCCACGCGCCTCCGGCTTCGTCGACCCCGACAAGAGCGTCCCGGAGAAACTGCGCGAGCAGGTCTACAGCAGCACCGGTGCGGCCCAGAGCTACTCCCGCATCATCTACCTCAACGACAAGGACTCCCAGCCGGCCCTGGTCATCGGCAAGCAGGTCAACGACCCCAACGGTGATCCGTACGAGCTGTACTACCTCTTCCCGCTCACGCAGGAGGAGAAGTCGCTGAGCCTGGTCAAGGGGACGCTGGCGACCGCCGGGCTGTTCGTCGTCGTACTCCTCGGGGCCATCGCCTGGCTCGTGGTGCGGCAGGTCGTCACGCCGGTGCGGATGGCCGCCGGGATCGCCGAGCGGCTCTCCGCCGGGCGACTCCAGGAACGGATGAAGGTCACCGGCGAGGACGACATCGCACGCCTCGGTGAGGCCTTCAACAAGATGGCCCAGAACCTCCAGCTGAAGATCCAGCAACTGGAGGACCTGTCGCGGATGCAGCGACGGTTCGTGTCCGACGTCTCGCACGAACTGCGGACGCCGCTGACGACCGTACGCATGGCCGCCGACGTCATCCACGACGCCCGCGTCGACTTCGACCCCATCACCGCGCGGTCCGCCGAACTGCTCGCCGACCAGCTCGACCGGTTCGAGACACTGCTCGCGGACCTGCTGGAGATCAGCCGCTTCGACGCCGGTGCCGCCGCCCTCGAGGCCGAGCCGATCGACCTCAGGGAGGTCGTCCGCCGGGTCGTCAGCGGGGCCGCGCCGCTCGCCGAACGCAAGGGGACGACCGTACGCGTCATCGGTGACCAGCAGCCCGTCGTCGCCGAGGCCGACGCCCGGCGGGTGGAGCGGGTGCTGCGGAACCTGGTGGTCAACGCCGTGGAACACGGCGAGGGCAAGGACGTCATCGTCAAGCTGGCCGCCGCGGGCGGGGCCGTCGCGATCGCCGTGCGCGACTACGGCGTCGGCCTCAAGCCCGGCGAGGCCACCCGCGTCTTCAGCCGGTTCTGGCGCGCCGACCCGGCACGCGCGCGTACCACCGGCGGTACCGGTCTGGGGCTGTCCATCGCCCTGGAGGACGCCCGCCTGCACGGCGGCTGGCTACAGGCCTGGGGAGAGCCCGGTGGCGGCTCGCAGTTCCGGCTGACGCTGCCCAGGACCGCCGACGAACCGCTGCGGGGCTCACCGATACCGCTCGAGCCCAAGGACTCCCGTCGCAACCGGGGAGCCCTCGACGACGCCGGTCTGCCGCGCGGCGGCGGCCAGAAGAGCGCGACGGTGCCGGTACAGCCCGCCGGCGAACAGCTGGCGGCCGCACGGAGCGCGCTCGCGCCCCGGATGTCCACCGCGGCCCCCACGGCCGACCCGACGGCGCTGCCCGGCAACGGCGCGCGCGTGGTGCCCCGATCCGCCCCGGGCGCGGGCACGGGCACGGGCGATGGAGGACGTGGAGAGGACGAGCCGCGGGCTGCGGGGGCAGGCGGGGCGGCTGAGGAAGCTGAGGAAGCTGGGGAAGTACGCGGCGAGGACCCGGAGCAGACCGAAGCGGTCGGCACTGGTGACGCGGCCGACACGGGTGACGCGCGTGAAACGGCACTGAGGGGGACTTCGGACCGGCAGAGAGCCGGCGCAGAGGGCTCGAACGAGCAAGGGGAGGCATTCCGTGGGCGCTGAGTGGCGCGAGGGGGGAACCCGGCGCACGCCGGGGCGCGCGGTGGCGTACGCCACCTGTGGCGTCGTCCTGCTGGCCGGGTGCGCCTCGATGCCCGACAGCGGGGATCTGCGCGGCGTCGAGTCCACACCGCGCCAGGACACCCAGGTACGGGTATTCGCGATGCCGCCCCGGGACGACGCGCAGCCCCTGGAGATCGTCCAGGGCTTCCTCGAAGCGCTCACCAGCGACGACCCCGGCTACGCGACGGCACGGCAGTACCTGACCGAGAAAGCCGCCCAGAAATGGGAGCCCGAACGGTCCACGACGGTCCTCACGGACGGACCGGCGACCGACGCCGGCCCCACCGGGACCAGAGACGACGGCGACGACTACTCGTACACCCTGACCGGCACACGGGTCGCCACCGTCGACGCACAGCAGTCGTACGCGCCCGCCTCGGGAAACTACGGCCAAGTGGTCCACCTCAGCCGCGACAAGAAGAACGGGCAGTGGCGCATCGACGCCCTCCCCCAGGGCGTCGTCATGGGCAAGTCGGACTTCCAGCGCAACTACGTGTCCGTCAACAAGTACTACTTCGCCTCCAACACCACGGCCGACGGCTCCCGACAGCCCATGGCCGTCGCCGACCCCGTCTACGTCCGTGAACGCGTCGACCCGATGACGCAGATGGTGCGCTCCGTGCTCACCGGCCCCACCAGCTGGCTCCGCCCCGTCGTCAGATCCAGCTTCCCCACCGGAACCGCGCTGCCCAAGGGCGTCACCGCACTGACCCCCGACGACCAGAACAAGCTCACCGTGCCGCTGAACGACAAGGCCGCCCACATCGGACAGGGCAAGTGCGACGAGATGGCGGCCCAGCTGCTGTTCTCCCTCCGCAGCCTGACCCCCGCCGTCGACGAGATCGCGCTGCGCGCGGGCGGCACCCAGCTGTGCTCCCTCACCGAGGAGCGGGCCGCAGCCGTCGCCGCACGCGGGTCCGACACCAACCCCGGCTACCTGTACTTCATCGACGGCCAGCACCGCCTCGAACGGATGACGAGCGGCAGCGGAAACACCAAGGCCGACCCCGTGCCCGGAGCGCTCGGCGACGGCACCAAGGCACTGCGCTCGGTGGCCGTGGCCCGCGACGAACACAGCGCCGCGGGAGTCGCTCTCGACGGCAAGGCGCTCTACGTCACCTCCACCGTCTCCGGCAGCTCCATCGGCGACCCCTTGCTCCAGAGCAAGGGCAAGACGGAGACCGACCGGCTCACCACCCCCAGCTGGGACACCCAGGGCGACCTGTGGGTCGCCGACCGCGACCCCGCCGCGCCTCGGCTGCTCCTGCTGGAGAAGGGCGCCGGCCAGCCGCTGGAGGTGCTCACTCCGGGACTCGACGGCCGTATCAACGCCGTACGGGTGGCCGCCGACGGGGTACGGATCGCGCTCATCGTCGACAAGGGCGGCAAGCAGTCCCTGCTCATCGGGCGGATCGAACGAGGCCCGGGCAACGGCGAGCAGCCGTCCGTGTCGCTCCAGGAACTGCGCTCCGCGACACCGGAGTTGGAACAGGTCACGGCCATGTCGTGGGCCGGGGACAGCCGACTCGTGGTCGTCGGGCGCGAGGCCGGCGGCGTGCAGCAGGTGCAGTACATGCAGTGCGACGGCTCGGTCCCCGAGGCGGGGACACTCCCCGGCCTCACGGAGGTCACGAGCATCGCCGCCTCCGAGGACAGCGAGATCCCGCTCTTCGCGACCTCCAAGGACGGGCTGCTGTGGCTGCCCGGCGGAAGCGGGTGGCGGACGCTGAAGGAGACCGCTTCGGTCGCGTTCTACCCCGGGTGATCTTTGCCCCGGGGCGCGGGGCGCGGGGCGCGGGGCGCGGGGCGCGGGGCGGCTTGGGGTGCGCAACTCGGGGGCCAGAGTGAGCTAGGGGTTCGGAGGGAACTACCCGGACTCCTTCTCCCTTTGGCCCCGGGGTTTCTTGGGAGCTGATTTCCGCCTGCTCCTTTTGGTGTTCCGATCGCTCCAGGTGCCTTCGGGCCGCCTTCCCGCGAGTTTTCCACAGGGCGCTCCGGGCGGTTTTCCACAGGGGTGGCGGGCAGCTTCCGGCATCGGCACAGTAGTGCACGTGGAAGGCGTTCGCAGGTGGTGGCAGGAGCTCGCCGGCCTGGTGCTGCCCGCCGAGTGCGGGGGCTGCGGAAGTGCGCGTACGGTGCTCTGCCCGCAGTGCCGTGCGGCGCTGAGCGGAGCCGTGCCGTTCCGGGTCCGTCCGGTGCCGGAACCGCCAGGGCTGCCCGCCGTGCACGCGGCGGCCCGGTACGCGGACGAGGTACGGGCGGCGCTGCTGGCCCACAAGGAACGCGGCGCGCTGGCACTGGCGCGACCGCTGGGCGCGGCGCTGGCGGGGGCTGTGCGGGCGGGGGTGGGGGAGGTGGGGTGGGGGGAGGGGGAGGGCCCCCAGCCCCCCGGAGACCTCCTGCTCGTCCCCGTCCCCTCCACCCGGGCCGCGGTGCGGGCGCGTGGGCATGATCCGGCGCGGCGGATCGCGTTGGCGGCGGCCGGTGAGTTGCGGCGGGCGGGGGTGTCGGCGCGGGTGGCCGCGGTGTTGCGGCAGCGGCGGGCCGTGGCCGACCAGTCGGGGCTCGACTCCCGGCAGCGGCTGGACAACCTGGTGGGCGCGCTGACGGTGGTGCCCGGGGGCGCGCGGGTGCTGTGCGGTGGGCCGGTGGTTCTCGTGGACGACGTGGTCACGACGGGTGCCTCGCTGGCGGAGGCCGCGCGGGCGGTGCGGGCGGTTCGGGTGGCTGGGGCGGCGGAGCGGGCGGGACAGGGGGAGAGTGGGCGGTGTGGGGAGGAGGCGAAGGGTGCGTTGTGTGGTGAAGGGGCGACGGCCGGGTACGTGGGTATCACTCGGGAAGACAGTAGGCAGCTGTCCGGAACGGAGGAGCGAGGCGTGGACGGGGTGTCGGTGAGACCGCTGGACGACGTGGGCGGAGCCGGTGACGTGCTCTGCGCGGCCGTGGTCGCCGCGTCGCCGGACTCTTTCGAAATAAACCGGAACTGAGCGAGAACTTGCGTCGTTGCAGGTAATGAGAGGGCCAATTCGCCTGAACGGAGGTACGTCGCAGTAGAGGGTGACGACATCCGTCCGGGCGAGATATGTTCGGTTGTGAGGGAAAGCCGCAGGCCACACCTCTCATATCCGAATGCCGTGCTGCGGTTTTCGAAATCTTCCGCAGCGCCTGGGGTGTAGATCTCGCCCATGGGGGAGAAGGAGGTGGAAGTCACCGAGTCCGAGGTTCCGGTGCTCACCGGAGCCTGGTGCAAAAGGGAGACGCTCCGCACCGAAGCGGAGTGATCCGGGAACGGAGTTCTGCGTGGACATCGTCGTCAAGGGCCGCAAGACCGAGGTGCCCGAGCGGTTCCGCAAGCACGTGGCCGACAAGCTGAACCTGGAGAAGATCCAGAAGCTTGACGGCAAGGTGATCAGCCTCGACGTGGAGGTGTCCAAGGAGCCCAACCCCCGACAGGCCGACCGGTGCGACCGAGTGGAGATCACACTCCGCTCCCGCGGCCCTGTGATCCGGGCGGAGGCGGCGGCCAACGACCCGTACGCGGCACTCGACCTGGCGGCGGAGAAGCTGGATGCCCAGCTGCGCAAGCAGCACGACAAGCGTTACACGCGCCGCGGCGCCCGCAGGATCTCCGCGGCGGAGGTTTCCGACTACGTCCCCGGTGTGGCGACGCTCAACGGCAACGGCCGTCCCGTCCCCGCCGACGAGTCGGACAGCGTGCCGACCAAGCGGATCGGCTCGCTGGAGGTGCAGGGCGACGGCCCCCTCGTGGTGCGCGAGAAGACCCACGTCGCCGCTCCGATGACACTCGACCAGGCTCTCTACGAGATGGAACTGGTCGGACACGACTTCTATCTGTTCGTCGACTCCGAGACCAAGCAGCCCAGCGTCGTCTACCGGCGTCACGCCTACGACTACGGCGTGATCTACCTCGACACCGACCCGATGGTGGCCCAGGCGCACTCGCCCGAGGCGGGCGGCACGTTGGGCGGCTGACGCTGCCCGGTGACAGCTGAGCGGTGTGCCCCTGGAGCGCTGTGTGCGCCCCCAGGGGCACCCGTGTGCGACCCCTTTGGGCACCGCTCTGTCACCGCGTTGTCGTCCGGGCATGGAATCATGGCCAGGGCGGCTCAACCGGTGGGCCGCTGCCTTGGGTTGGCGACGGCACAGGACCACGGCCACAGCCTTCAGGGGGAGGAACGATGGCGGACAGCTTCGGACCGATGCGGGACGACGATGCCGACGACGGCGTCGTCGGCATGGGCCCGGACGGGGGCACCTCACGCAAGGAGCCGATCAGAGTCCTTGTCGTGGACGATCACGCCCTGTTCCGCCGCGGACTGGAGATCGTGCTCGCGGCCGAGGAGGACATCCAGGTCGTCGGCGAGGCGGGTGACGGCGCCGAGGCCGTGGACAAGGCGGCCGACCTGCTGCCGGACATCGTGCTGATGGACGTGCGGATGCCCAAGCGCGGCGGTATCGAGGCGTGCACCTCCATCAAGGAGGTGGCTCCCAGCGCGAAGATCATCATGCTGACGATCAGTGACGAGGAGGCCGACCTCTACGAGGCGATCAAGGCCGGCGCGACCGGCTACCTCCTCAAGGAGATCTCCACGGACGAGGTCGCCACCGCGATCCGCGCCGTCGCCGACGGTCAGTCACAGATCAGCCCCTCCATGGCGTCGAAGCTGCTCACCGAGTTCAAGTCGATGATCCAGCGGACCGACGAGCGTCGCCTCGTCCCCGCGCCGCGGCTGACGGACCGGGAGCTGGAGGTGCTCAAGCTGGTCGCCACGGGAATGAACAACCGTGATATCGCCAAGGAGTTGTTCATCTCCGAGAACACCGTGAAGAACCATGTGCGCAACATCCTGGAGAAGCTTCAGCTGCACTCCAGGATGGAGGCGGTCGTGTACGCGATGCGGGAGAAGATTCTCGAGATCCGGTGAGCCGGTGAGCCGGTGAGCCGGTGATCCGTCGAGCCGGGTCTGGGACCGGCCCGGTTCAGTCCTGATGCAGCCCGGCTCAGATGTGGCTCGCTCGGGTCAGGCCAGTGCGCGGGTGAGTTCTCCGATGAGGGGCTCGCGCAGGTCCGGGGCGTCCACGCGCTCCACGCGTACGTCCGTGCAGTCCACCCAGGTCGCCGCCTCGAGCAGGGCCTGGGCCACCGCCGGGACCGCCTTCGGGCCGTCCAGCGTGACCTGCCTGGCGATCAGGGTGCGGCCCTCGCGGGCCGGGTCCACGCGGCCGACGAGCCGGCCGCCGGCCAGGACCGGCATCGCGAAGTAGCCGTGGATGCGCTTCGGCTTGGGGACGTAGGCCTCCAGGCGATGGGTGAAGCCGAAGATCCGCTCGGTGCGCGCCCGCTCCCAGATCAGGGAGTCGAAGGGGGACAGGAGCGTGGTGCGGTGGCGGCCGCGCGGGGGCGTTTCCAGGGCCGCCGGGTCGGCCCAGGCGGGCTTGCCCCAGCCTTCGACCGTGACCGGGACCAGGCCCGAGTCGGCGATCACGGTGTCGACCTGTTCGCCCTTGAGACGGTGGTAGTCGGCGATGTCCGCGCGCGTGCCCACGCCGAGCGACTGGCCGGCCAGGCGGACGAGGCGGCGCAGGCACTCGGTGTCGTCCAGTTCGTCGTGCAGCAGGTCGGCGGGTACGGCGCGTTCGGCGAGGTCGTACACGCGCTTCCAGCCGCGGCGCTCCACGCAGACCACCTCGCCGTACATCAGCGCGCGTTCCACCGCGACCTTGGTGCCGGACCAGTCCCACCACTCGCTGGTCTTCTTCGCTCCGCCCAACTCGGTGGCGGTGAGGGGGCCTTCGGTGCGGAGCTGCTTGACGACCTGGTCGTACGTGCCGTCCGGGAGGGTGTGGTTCCAGTGCGGGCGGGCGCGGTAGGCGCGGCGGCGGAAGGCGAAGTGGGGCCATTCCTCGATGGGGAGGATGCAGGCGGCGTGGGACCAGTACTCGAAGGCGTGCGGTCGTGCGGCGGGCGTGCCGGCGGACTCGGGCTTCCAGTACGCGTCCTCGACCGTCTTGCGGCCTACCGCTCCCAGGCGGGCGTAGGGGATGAGCTCGTGGGAGCGGGCCAGGACCGAGATGGTGTCGAGCTGGACCGCGCCTAGGTGACGAAGGGCGCCGCGGACGCCGGCCTTGCGGTCGGGGGTGCCGAGGAAGCCTTGCGCGCGTAGGGCGATGCGGCGGGCTTCGTCTGCCGAGAGGGCGGTGTCGGGGCGCGGGGTCGTCATGGCTCGCACGATAGGGGGTGGGACTGACAGTGCGGGGTGAGCTGGGGGTTTGGGGGGTGGGGGTGGCCGCCGTGGGGTTTCTCGCCCCGCCGCCCTTACCCTTCCCGGCCCTGGGGGCTGCCGCCCCCGGACCCCCGCTTTCGGCCTGGACGGCCCTCGTCCTCAAACGCCGGACGGGCCGGCTGTGCCCCCGGACGGGCCGGCTGTGCCCCCGGAAGCTCCGGACGGGCTGGAGGGTGCCGGAACGTACGGGGCCGTCGACGGCAGTCCCAGGTCCGACGGGAGCAGGGAGGCCAGCCAGCAGTCGCGGCGTACGCCCTTGTTGGCGATGGCCGAGCGGAGGGTGCCTTCCAGGGTGAAGCCGGCGTTCTCGGCGACCGCGCGGGAGGCGGTGTTGCCGATTTCGGCCCGCCATTCGACGCGGTCGACGGGGAGGGTGGTGAAGGCCCAGCGGGCGGCGGTGAGGGTGGCCTCGGTGGTGTAGCCGTGGCCGCGGTGTTCCTTGGCCGCCCAGAAGCCGACCTCGGCCGTGCCCGGGGAGCGCATGGTGAGGCTGAGGACGCCGGTGAGGGCTCCGTCGGGGAGGAAGACGCCGAAGGTGAACATGGAGCCGCTCGCCCAGCCCTCCGGGGCGAGCAGTTCGGTGAAGCTTCGGGCGTGCTCGGGGAGGTAGGGGGAGGGGATCGTGGTCCAGCGCTGGATGTCGGGGTCCTGGGCGGCGGTGTACACGGCGTCGGCGTCCTGCGGGTCGAGGGGGCGCAGGACGAGGCGGGGGGTGGTGAGGGTGACGGGCTCGGGCTCCATCGGCCGATTCTGCGCGGGGTGTCCCGGCGGGCGCCATCTTTTCGCCGTGTGTGAGCGCGTGATCACAATTCGCGCAATTCGTCCGGCGGGCGCGGCACCATCGGCGGGGCCCGGCCGTTGTCCCCTTTGAAGAAGATTTTGGAGCAGGTGCGCAGCAGTGTGTGGTCCTCGTCGCGGCAGGCCTCCCGGGGTGGCGGGGTCCTCGCATACGATGGCCGTTGCTCAGTAAGTCCACTGGAAACCGACCGTCCCAGGCCCGACCGGCAAGGAGACCAACCCCCGTGTCCGTCCTCTCGAAGATCATGCGTGCAGGCGAAGGCAAGATCCTGCGCAAGCTGCACCGCATCGCGGACCAGGTCAACTCCATCGAAGAGGACTTCGTCGACCTCTCCGACGCCGAGCTGCGGGCCCTCACCGATGAGTACAAGCAGCGGTACGCCGACGGTGAGAGCTTGGACGACCTGCTGCCCGAGGCGTTCGCCACTGTGCGCGAGGCCGCCAAGCGTGTCCTCGGCCAGCGTCACTACGACGTGCAGATCATGGGTGGTGCCGCCCTGCACCTCGGCTATGTGGCCGAGATGAAGACCGGTGAGGGCAAGACGCTCGTCGGCACGCTGCCCGCGTATCTGAACGCGCTGTCCGGCAAGGGCGTCCATCTGATCACGGTCAACGACTATCTGGCCGAGCGCGACTCCGAGATGATGGGTCGTGTCCACAAGTTCCTGGGCCTGGAAGTCGGCTGCATCCTCGCCAACATGACGCCGGCGCAGCGCCGCGAGATGTACGCGTGCGACATCACGTACGGCACGAACAACGAGTTCGGCTTCGACTACCTGCGCGACAACATGGCGTGGGCGCAGGACGAGCTGGTCCAGCGCGGCCACAACTTCGCCATCGTCGACGAGGTCGACTCCATCCTGGTCGACGAGGCGCGTACACCGCTGATCATCTCCGGTCCGGCGGACCAGGCCACCAAGTGGTACGGCGACTTCGCCAAGCTGGTGACGCGCCTGAAGAAGGGCGAGGCCGGCAACCCGCTCAAGGGCATCGAGGAGACCGGCGACTACGAGGTCGACGAGAAGAAGCGCACGGTCGCCATTCACGAGGCCGGTGTCAGCAAGGTCGAGGACTGGCTGGGCATCGACAACCTCTACGAGTCGGTGAACACCCCTCTGGTGGGCTACCTGAACAACGCCATCAAGGCGAAGGAGCTCTTCAAGAAGGACAAGGACTACGTCGTCATGGACGGCGAAGTCATGATCGTCGACGAGCACACGGGCCGTATCCTCGCCGGCCGCCGCTACAACGAGGGCATGCACCAGGCGATCGAGGCGAAGGAAGGGGTGGACATCAAGGACGAGAACCAGACGCTCGCCACGATCACCCTTCAGAACTTCTTCCGCCTCTACAAGCGTCATGACCACAACGAGAAGGAACAGCCCGGTCTCTGCGGCATGACCGGTACGGCGATGACCGAGGCCGCCGAGTTCCACCAGATCTACAAGCTCGGCGTGGTCCCGATCCCGACGAACAGGCCGATGGTCCGCAAGGACCAGTCCGACCTGATCTACCGCACCGAGGTCGCGAAGTTCGAGGCGGTCGTCGACGACATCGCCGAGAAGCACGAGAAGGGCCAGCCGATCCTCGTCGGTACGACGTCGGTCGAGAAGTCCGAGTACCTGTCGCAGCAGCTCTCCAAGCGGGGTGTCCAGCACGAGGTGCTGAACGCCAAACACCACGAGCGTGAGGCGTCGATCGTCGCCCAGGCCGGCCGCAAGGGCGCCGTGACGGTCGCGACCAACATGGCCGGCCGTGGTACCGACATCAAGCTCGGCGGCAACCCCGACGACCTCGCGGAGGCGGAGCTGCGCCAGCGCGGTCTCGACCCCGAGGAGCACATCGAGGAGTGGGCCGCCGCGCTGCCCGCCGCCCTGGAGAAGGCCGAGCTGGCGGTCAAGGCCGAGTTCAACGAGGTCAAGGAGCTGGGCGGCCTCTACGTGCTGGGTACGGAGCGGCACGAGTCGCGTCGTATCGACAACCAGCTGCGCGGTCGTTCCGGCCGTCAGGGCGACCCGGGCGAGTCCCGTTTCTACCTGTCGCTGGGTGACGACCTGATGCGGCTGTTCAAGGCGCAGATGGTCGAGCGCGTGATGTCGATGGCGAACGTGCCGGACGACGTGCCGATCGAGAACAAGATGGTCACGCGGGCGATCGCGTCCGCGCAGTCGCAGGTGGAGCAGCAGAACTTCGAGACGCGTAAGAACGTCCTGAAGTACGACGAGGTGCTCAACCGTCAGCGTGAGGTCATCTACGGTGAGCGGCGCCGCGTTCTGGAGGGCGAGGACCTCCAGGAGCAGATCCACCACTTCATGGACGACACGATCGACGCGTACGTCGGTGCGGAGACCGCCGAGGGCTTCCCGGAGGACTGGGACCTGGACCGGCTGTGGGGCGCGTTCAAGCAGCTCTACCCGGTGAAGGTCACCGTCGAGGAGCTGGAGGAGGCGGCCGGTGACCGGGCCGGTCTGACGGCCGAGTTCATCTCCGAGTCCATCAAGGACGACATCCGCGAGCAGTACGAGTCGCGGGAGTCGCAGCTCGGTTCCGAGATCATGCGTGAGCTGGAGCGTCGGGTCGTGCTGTCGGTCCTGGACCGCAAGTGGCGCGAGCACCTCTACGAGATGGACTACCTCCAGGAGGGCATCGGTCTGCGCGCGATGGCGCAGAAGGACCCGCTGGTCGAGTACCAGCGCGAGGGCTTCGACATGTTCTCCGCGATGATGGACGGCATCAAGGAGGAGTCCGTCGGCTACCTGTTCAACCTGGAGGTCCAGGTCGAGCAGCAGGTCGAGGAGGTCCCGGTGGAGGACGCCGCGCCGGTCGACATGGAGAAGCAGGACGTGGTGCCGGCGCAGGCGGGTTCGCGTCCGGAGATCCGTGCCAAGGGGCTGGACGCTCCGCAGCGTCGTCAGCTGCACTTCTCGGCTCCGACGGTGGACGGCGAGGGCGGCACGATCGAGGGCGACTTCGACAGTGACGAGGACGAGCCGGTGCGCTCCGAGGCCGACGGCCTCACGCGCGCGGAGCGCCGCAAGCAGGCGAAGGCCGGGCGGCGCCGTAAGAAGTAGGGCGCGGTTGCCTGCGGCGCTGTCTGCCGGGCGTCACGTGCGATGCGTGGCATGACGTCTGTGACGTATGGCGTGACGGTGCTGTGGGCTTCGTAGCGGCTTGAGGGCCGGGTCACCTTCGGGTGAGCCCGGCCCTTTGCTGTTCGGCGGTTCTGGGGTGGCTCAGTCGTCCTGGGGGCGGGGCCTGCGGGTGCCGTCGAGTTCCACCGCGGTGCAGCGCCAGCGGTGGTCGGTGCCGAGTTCCAGGCGGAAGGCCATGGCTCGCAGGCGGTCGCCGGCGCCGATGCGGGCGAAGGCCTCGATGGCGCCGGGGCGGGGGACGTAGTAGCCGATGTCCCGGACGACGGGGCGGGCGCCGTGGGTGGTGCGCAGGGGGCCGCGTTCGGCGAGGTGGGCCAGGTCGTCGTAGGCGTGGCCGAGGGTGTGCCGGAGCATGAAGTGCACCGGGCGTTGGCCGGTCAGGACGGCGAGGAGGCGGTCGGCGAAGAGGTCTGTGGGGCGTGGCTGGGAGACGGGGCGGCGGGGGGTCTGGGCGGGGCCGGTCGGGGAGCCGGTGGGGGCCTTGGTGGGGGTGCTGATGCCGGTGTCGGTGCCGCTGCCGCTGCCGCTGCCGCTGCCGGTGCCGGTACTGGTACCGGGTCGGGGGTTCGGGTGGCGGGTGAGGGAGTTGGGGGTTGTGGGGCGGCCGTCGGCGGGGCGGGTGCGGGTGGGGGAGCTGGTGCCGGGGGGACCGGGTGGGCGGCCGCCGCCGGGTGCCGTACGGGGGGCGCCGCCGCTCGGGGTGCGGGGTGGGGCGCCTGCGGGGCGGCGGGTGTCGCGGCGGCCGGGAGGGCGGGTGCCGGGGTGGTGCTGCGCGGGGTGGTGCTGCGTCCTCGTCATGACCTTGTTCATGGGTGTCCCCGTTCGGTGAGCTCGGCCATACCGGTCGGTAACTTGCCGTTGCGGATCTTGTACGGGGTTGCGGTCCGTGACTGCAAGGAAGCGGAGAGCTCGCGTCGAGGGGCTGGGAAGTTCACCTATCAGGGGTGGTGGGGGGTGGTGGAAGCCTGGTGCTGCGGGGGCGGGCCGGGTGAGTGGCGTGGGTCGGGGTTGACGGTCGCGGGGGTGTGGGCAGGGGCCCGAAAGGGGACGGCCGCACGTATCCTGAAGGCCCTCGGGGAGGCGCGGAACCGTCCTCTCCAAGGGCACCGAAGTCCGAGCCTGTGACCACGAAAGAGCGGCCAGCCATGCGCGTCTACGTCCCCCTGACCCTCCCCGGTCTCGCCGAGGCGCACAAGACGGGTGAGCTGGGGTCCGGGCCGCTCGCCGCGTACGCCGTCACGCCCGCGTTGCGCGAGTGGTACGTCTCCGACGACATCGAGGAGCTGGAGTACGCGGCGCTCAGCCGGGCCGCGCTCGCCTCGCTGCGGTTGCTCGCGGCGGATCCCGGTGCCCCGCGGCGCCGGGTCGTGGTCGCCGTCGACGTACCCGACCGCGCGGCCGCCGCGGACCCCGACCGGGGGCTCGATCCGGCGGCGCTGGGCGAGGTGCGGGTGACGGGTGCCGTGCCGCTGGCCAAGGCGGCCGCGGTGCACGTCGACGCCGGGGAGGCGGAGGCGGACGTGGCCGCCGCGGCGGCGGCGGTCACGGCGGCGGACGGCGGGGACGACGACGCGCAGTTCGTCGTCGACGGGGCCGAGGACCATGAGCTGTTGTGGTTCGCCAGGCAGGAGATCCCGACGCTGGTGGGGTCCGGCGACTGAGCTCGCCCGGCCGGCTGCTGATTGCCGGCCTGCCGGCCTGCCTGGCCTGGTGGGGCCGGGCGCCGCTTCGGTCGGTCACTTGATTGTCGGTGGTGGCGGGTACGTTTGCAGGTATGGGGAAGCAGGAAGCGGCGCACATCGTCTGGGACTGGAACGGGACGCTGTTCCACGACAACGACGCGATCATCGGGGCGACGAACGCGGCATTCGTCGAGCTGGGGCTGGAGCCGATCACGCTGGAGCGGTACCGGGCGCTGTACTGCGTTCCGGTGCCGAAGTTCTACGAGCGGCTGATGGGAAGGCTGCCCACCGATGCCGAGTGGGAGGTCATGGACGACGTCTTCCACCGGTACTACGCCGAGCACCGGGTGCGGTGCGGGCTCACCGAGGGCGCGGTGGAGCTGCTCGCGGGGTGGCGGGCGGCGGGGCACAGTCAGTCGCTGCTGAGTATGTATGTGCACGATGAACTCGTGCCGCTGGTCCGGGGGTTCGGGATCGAGCCGCACTTCGTACGGGTCGACGGGCGGACCGGGCCCTCCGGGGGCAGCAAGGCCGAGCACATGGTGCGGCACCTCGAGGCGCTGACCGGGGTGCAGGCGGCGCGCACGGTGGTGATCGGGGATGCCGCCGATGACGCGGTGGCCGCGTTGCATGTGGGCGCGCGGGCCGTCCTGTACACCGGCGGGTCGCACAGTCGGGCCAGCCTGGAGGGGGTGGGGGTGCCGGTGGTGGACACGTTGGGGGAGGCGGTGGAGGTCGCGGGGTGGTTGGCTGCGGCCGCGTAGGGGTTTGCGGGTGGCTGCCTCGAGCGTCGGAGCGGGTGCGGCGTCCTGGGGGCGCCGCACCTGTTGGGGTCGGAGTGGCGGGCGGCCGGCGGTCGGCTGTCGGCGGCCTCGGTGGGGTGGGTCAGGTCACGTCACTGGTGCCTTGGTGCGTAGCACCTTCAGGAACTCGCGCATCCAGGCCGAGTGGTCCGGCCAGGCGCGGGCGGAGACGAGGGTGCCGTCGACCACTGCCTCGGCGTCCTGGAAGGTGGCGCCTGCCGACTGCATGTCGAGCTCCAGCGCCGGGTACGCCGTGACGCGTCGGCCGTGGAGGGCGTCGGCGGCCGCGGTGAGCAGGGGGCCGTGGCAGATCTGGGCGACCGGTTTGTCGGCGTCGAAGAACGACTTGAGGATCTTGCGGAGTTCGGGGTCGTTGCGGAGGTACTCGGGGGCCCGGCCGCCGGGGATGACGACGGCGGCGTACTGGCCGGGGTCGACCTCGGAGAAGGCGAGGTCGGCGGGCCAGGTGTAGCCGGGCTTCTCGGTGTAGGTGTCGAAGCCGGGTTCGAAGTCGTGGACGACGAACTGGAGCTTTTTGCGGGTGGGGGCGGCGATGTGGACCTCGTAGCCTTCCTCGCGGAGGCGCTGGTAGGGGTAGAGGACTTCCAGGGATTCCGCTGCGTCGCCGGTGACGATCAGGATTTTCGCGGTCATGGTGGGCGGCTCCTCTCGGGCGGGCGTTGCCATGGGCAACGTGTCTCTTGGGGGTCGGCTTGCCAAGAGGGGGCGCTTTCAGCGTCCCGCGGGGTGGGGTCGGCGTCGACTTTTCTCGCCCCCGCCGCCCCTACCCGTCCCATCCCAGGGGCTCCGCCCCTTCCACCCCACCAGGGGCCGCCCCCGCACCCCGGCGGGGACTGCGTCCCCTGCACCCCGGCGGGGACTGCGTCCCCTGCACCCCGGCGGGGACTGCGTCCCCTGTACCCCGGCGGGGACTGCGTCCCCTGTACCCCGGCGGGGACTGCGTCCCCTGTACCCCGGCGGGGACTGCGTCCCCTGTACCCCGGCGGGGACTGCGTCCCCTGTACCCCGGCGGGGACTGCGTCCCCTGTACCCCGGCGGGGACTGCGTCCCCTGTACCCCGGCGGGGCTCCGCCCCGTGCACCGCTCCAGGGGCTCCGTCCCTGCACCCCACCAGGGCCTCCGCCCTGCGGGACTGCACCCCAGCGGGCTCCGCCCCCGCACCCCTCCAGGGCCTCCGCCCTGCGGGACTGCACCCCAGCGGGCTCCGCCCCCGCACCCCTCCAGGGCCTCCGCCCCCGCACCCCGGCCCGGGGACCGGGTCCCGTGCACGCCCCCGGGGGCTGCGCCTCAGGTGCGCCCGGTAGGGGTCGCCTCCCCCGTCCCTCGTCGTCCTCGCACACCGTGCCCACCGGCACAACCCTCCGGTCCCGCCCTTCCCGTCCTCGCCCCTGGGTCCCTTCCCACGTCACCACCCGTTTTGCCTCTGTGCAGAACGGCAAAGTTCTGGGCTGGGTTTTGTACACATACGGCTCATGACGGGAGGCCCGGGAGGGGCGATAGCCTTGGTGGCGTGATCAGCGCGATAGCTCGCGGGGGCATTGGTGCCCCTGCCCTGCGCCCGGCGTGTGCGGACCATCTCCGCAGCCGGGCGGCGGACGCTGGTCGGCGCGGGCGGGACGGGGCCGAAAGGGCCCCCAGGACGCCGTACACACCCCGGATGCACCCGGCGCGGAGAGCAGCGTCACACCCGGGAGTGGTGTCGAGAATGGCCGATAACCCCCCGCTCATCTCACCTTGCGGCATAGCGTCGGAGCAGACCGGAGAACCCGGGCCGTGGCGTCGAGCCGCAGGGGAAGAGACCGTACTTCCTTCTACGTCACGCAACGGCGCGCGACAGGAGCCAGAGGACAATGCAGACCAAGCTGGACGAAGCCAAGGCCGAGCTGCTCGAGAGGGCGGCGCGGGTCGCTGAGAACAGCCCGGTCGGGGGGCATCTACCGACTGGGACGACGGGCGAGGGCGGCGGTACTCCGGGGACCCCGGACCACGACTCCCTCCTCGCGTTCCTCAAGCGCTACTACCTGCACACCGCCCCGGAGGACCTGAGCGGCCGTGACCCGGTCGATGTCTTCGGAGCCGCGCTCTCGCACTACCGGCTTGCCGAGAACCGGCCGCAGGGGACGGCCAATGTAAGGGTTCATACCCCGACCGTCGAGGAGAACGGGTGGACGTGCAGCCATTCGGTCGTCGAGGTCGTGACCGACGACATGCCGTTCCTCGTCGACTCCGTCACCAATGAGCTGACCCGGCAGGGGCGGGGGATCCACCTCGTCATCCACCCGCAGGTCGTCGTGCGGCGCGATGTGGCAGGCAAGCTCATCGAGGTGCTCAGCGCCCCGCCCGCCGCGGGGGACCTCCCGCACGACGGGCATGTCGAGTCGTGGATCCACGTCGAGATCGACCGTGAGACCGACCGGGCCGACCTGAAGCAGATCACGGCCGACCTGGTGCGCGTCCTGTCCGATGTCCGGGAGGCCGTCGAGGACTGGGAGAAGATGCGGGACACCGCGCTGCGGGTCGCCGATGACCTCCGGGAGGAGCCCGTCCCCGGTGATCTGGCGCGGCCCGACGTCGACGAGGCCCGTGAGCTGCTGCGCTGGCTGGCCGCCGACCACTTCACGTTCCTCGGCTTCCGGGAGTACCAGCTGCGCGGGGACGACTCCCTCGCCGCCGTTCCCGGGACCGGGCTCGGCATTCTGCGCTCCGACCCGCATCACGCCGACGCCGACAGCCACCCCGTCAGCCCCTCCTTCGAGCGGCTGCCCGCCGATGCCCGTGCCAAGGCGCGTGAGCACAAGCTGCTGGTGCTGACCAAGGCGAACAGCCGGGCCACCGTGCACCGGCCCTCCTACCTCGACTACGTCGGTGTGAAGAAGTTCGACAAGGACGGGAACGTCGTCGGGGAGCGGCGGTTCCTCGGGCTGTTCTCCTCCGCCGCCTACACGGAGTCCGTGGTGCGCGTGCCGGTCGTGCGGCGCAAGGTCGAGGCCGTGCTGAAGGGCGCCGGGTTCTCGCCCAACAGCCACGACGGGCGCGACCTGCTCCAGATCATGGAGACCTACCCGCGCGACGAGCTCTTCCAGACGCCGGTGGACGAACTGCGGTCCATCGTCACGTCCGTGCTCTATCTCCAGGAGCGGCGCCGGCTGCGGCTGTACCTGCGCCAGGACGAGTACGGGCGCTACTACTCGGCGATCGTCTACCTGCCCCGCGACCGCTACACCACGGGCGTGCGGCTGCGGATCATCGACATCCTCAAGGAGGAGCTGGGCGGCACGAACGTCGACTTCACCGCCTGGAACACCGAGTCGATCCTGTCCCGGCTGCACTTCGTCGTGCGTGTCCCGCAGGGCACCGAGCTGCCGGAGCTGTCCGACGTCGACAAGGAGCGCATCGAGGCGCGGCTCGTCGAGGCGGCGCGTTCCTGGGCCGACGCGTTCCAGGAGGCGCTCAACGCCGAACTCGGCGAGGAGCGGGCCGCGGAGCTGCTGCGGCGCTACAGCAACGCCTTCGCCGAGGGCTACAAGGCCGACCACAGCCCGCGTTCCGCCGTCGCCGACCTCTGCCATCTGGAGCGGCTCACCGAGGAGCGGAACTTCTCGCTCAGCCTGTACGAGCCGGTGGGCGCCGCGCCCGACGAGCGCCGCTTCAAGATCTACCGCAAGGGTGACGCGATCTCCCTGTCGGCCGTGCTGCCGGTCCTGAACCGGCTCGGTGTCGAGGTGATCGACGAGCGGCCGTACGAACTGCGCTGCGCGGACCGCAGCAACGCCTGGATCTACGACTTCGGTCTGCGTATCCCCAAGTCGCTGGCGGGTCCCGGTGGGGACTTCCTCGGTGACGACGGGCGTGAGCGGTTCCAGGAGGCGTTCTCGGCGACCTGGACCGGCAAGGCGGAGAACGACGGGTTCAACGCGCTGGTGCTGGGCGCCGGGCTGCACTGGCGGCAGGCGATGGTGCTGCGCGCGTACGCCAAGTACCTGCGTCAGGCCGGGTCCACGTTCAGCCAGGACTACATGGAGGACACCCTCCGGACCAACGTCCACACCACCCGGCTGCTCGTGTCGTTGTTCGAGGCGCGGATGTCGCCCGACCGGCAGCGTGCCGGGCACGAGATCGTCGACGCGCTGCTCGAGGAGTTGGACGCCGCCCTCGACGAGGTGGCCTCGCTCGACGAGGACCGGATCCTGCGGTCCTTCCTCACCGTCATCAAGGCGACCCTGCGGACGAACTTCTTCCAGGAGCGCGCGGGCGGCGAGCCGCACGACTACGTGTCCATGAAGTTCGACCCGCAGGCCATCCCGGACCTTCCGGCGCCCCGGCCCGCGTTCGAGATCTGGGTGTACTCGCCGCAGGTGGAGGGCGTGCACCTGCGGTTCGGGAAGGTCGCGCGCGGTGGTCTGCGCTGGTCCGACCGGCGTGAGGACTTCCGTACCGAGGTGCTCGGCCTGGTCAAGGCGCAGATGGTGAAGAACACCGTCATCGTGCCGGTCGGCGCCAAGGGCGGCTTCGTCGCCAAGCAGCTGCCCGACCCGGGCGTGGACCGTGACGCGTGGCTGGCCGAGGGCATCGCCAGCTACAAGACGTTCATCTCGGCGCTGCTCGACATCACCGACAACCTGGTCGGCGGGGAGGTCGTGCCGCCGGCCGACGTCGTGCGGCACGACGAGGACGACACCTACCTGGTGGTCGCCGCCGACAAGGGCACGGCGACGTTCTCCGACATCGCCAACCAGGTCGCGGAGTCGTACAACTTCTGGCTCGGCGACGCCTTCGCCTCCGGCGGCTCGGCCGGCTACGACCACAAGGGCATGGGCATCACCGCCCGAGGTGCCTGGGAGTCCGTGAAGCGGCACTTCCGGGAGCTGGGCGTGAACACCCAGGCGGAGGACTTCACGGTCGTCGGCGTCGGTGACATGTCCGGTGACGTGTTCGGCAACGGCATGCTGCTCAGCGAGCACATCCGGCTGGTCGCCGCCTTCGACCACCGGCACATCTTCATCGACCCGAAGCCGGACGCGGCGACCTCCTACGCCGAGCGCCGCCGGCTGTTCGAGCTGCCCCGCTCCAGCTGGGCCGACTACAACGGCGATCTGATCTCCGCCGGCGGCGGTGTCTTCCCGCGCACGGCGAAGGCGATCCCGGTCAACGCTCACATCCGTGAGGCGCTGGGCATCGAGACGGGCGTCACCAAGCTGACCCCGGCCGACCTGATGAAGGCGATCCTGCGGGCGCAGGTGGACCTGCTGTGGAACGGCGGCATCGGCACGTACGTGAAGTCCGGTGCGGAGTCGAACGCCGACGTCGGTGACAAGGCCAACGACCCGATCCGGGTGGACGGCGCCGACCTGCGCGTCAAGGTCGTCGGCGAGGGCGGCAACCTGGGGCTGACCCAGCTCGGCCGGATCGAGTTCGCGCTGCACGGCGGCAAGATCAACACGGATGCCATCGACAACAGCGCGGGCGTGGACACCTCCGACCACGAGGTGAACATCAAGATCCTGCTCAACGGCCTGGTCGGCGACGGGGACATGACCGTCAAGCAGCGCAACAAGGTGCTCGCGGAGATGACCGACGAGGTCGGCGCTCTCGTCCTGCGCAACAACTACGCGCAGAACACGGCGATCGCCAACGCCCTCGCCCAGTCCAAGGACATGCTCCACGCCCAGCAGCGCTTCATGCGCCACCTGGTCAGGGAGAAGCACCTGGACCGGGCCCTGGAGTTCCTGCCCACCGACCGGCAGATCCGTGAGCGTCTCGGCGCCGGCCAGGGTCTGACCAGCCCGGAGACGGCCGTCCTGATGGCCTACACGAAGATCACGGTGTCGGACGAGCTGCTGCACACCTCGCTGCCCGACGACCTGTACCTGCGCGGTCTGCTGCACGCGTACTTCCCGACGGCGTTGCGCGAGCGGTTCCCCGAGGGCATCGACAGCCACCCGCTGCGCCGCGAGATCACCACGACCGTCCTGGTCAACGACACGGTCAACACGGGCGGTACGACGTATCTGCACCGGCTGCGGGAGGAGACCGGCGCCTCGCTGGAGGAGATCGTGCGGGCCCAGACCGCGGCCCGGGCGATCTTCAGCTCGGCGCCGGTGTGGGACGCGGTGGAGGATCTCGACAACCAGGTCGAGGCCGACGTCCAGACCCGTATCCGGCTGCACTCGCGGCGGCTCGTCGAGCGCGGTACGCGCTGGCTGCTGAACAACCGGCCGCAGCCGCTCCAGCTCGCCGAGACCGTCGACTTCTTCGCCGAGCGCGTCGAGCAGGTGTGGTCGCAGCTGACGAAGCTGCTGCGGGGCGCGGACCTGGAGTGGTGGCAGCGGATCCACGACGAGCTGGCCGACGCCGGCGTCCCGGACGAGCTGGCCACCCGGGTGGCCGGGTTCTCCTCGGCCTTCCCGGCGCTGGACATCGTCTCGGTGGCCGACCGCATGGGGCGGGACCCGCTGGACGTCGCCGAGGTCTACTACGACCTCGCCGACCGGCTGCGTATCGCGCAGCTCATGGACCGCATCATCGAGCTGCCGCGGGCCGACCGCTGGCAGTCCATGGCCCGCGCCTCCATCCGTGAGGACCTGTACGCGGCCCACGCGGCGCTGACGGCGGACGTGCTGGCCGTCGGCAACGGCACCTCGACGCCCGAGCAGCGTTTCAAGGCCTGGGACGAGAAGAACGCGGCGATCCTGGGCCGGGCGCGCACCACGCTGGAGGAGATCCAGAGCTCGGAGACGTTCGACCTGGCCAACCTGTCGGTGGCCATGCGCACGATGCGTACGCTGCTGCGGACGCACTCGTAGGCGGTAGGCGGTAGGCGGTAGGCAGTTGGCCGTAGGACGACGGAAGGGCGCCCCCCGATCGACCGGGGGGCGCCCTTTTGCCGTGCCCTCGGGCGCGGCTGCTTCGCTCAGCGCTTCTTCTTTGCCTTGCCGTCCCCGGTGAAGGCCTCGTACTCCTTCAGGACCTCCTCGGCGGGGCCGTCCATGCGCAGTTCGCCGCGCTCCAGCCACAGGGCGCGTTCGCAGGTCTCGAGGATCGAGCTGTTGCTGTGGCTGACCAGGAAGACCGTGCCCGCGTGTTCGCGCATCTGACGGATGCGCTCGGCGGAGCGGTTGCGGAACTTGGCGTCGCCGGTGGCCAGGGCCTCGTCGATGAGCAGGACGTCGTGATCCTTGGCGGCGGCGATGGAGAAGCGCAGCCTGGAGCCCATGCCGGAGGAGTATGTGCGCATGGGGAGGGAGATGAAGTCGCCCTTCTCGTTGATGCCGGAGAAGTCGACGATCTCCTGGTAGCGCTCCTTGATCTGCTCCCGGGTCATGCCCATCGCCAGGCCGCCGAGGTAGACGTTGCGCTCGCCGGTCAGGTCGCTCATCAGGGCCGCGTTGACGCCGAGGAGGGAGGGCTGGCCGTCGGTGTAGATCCTGCCGCGCTCCACCGGGAGCAGACCGGCGATCGCCTTGAGGAGGGTCGACTTGCCGGAACCGTTGGTTCCGATCAGGCCGATCGCCTCGCCCTTGTACGCGACGAAGGAGACGTTCTTCACCGCGTGCACGGTGCGCACGCCGGACACCTTGTCGGCCTGCTTGCGGCGCACGATGCGGTTGAGGGCGGCGGTCGCGCTGCCCCGGCCGCCGACCGTGCCGTTGACCCGGTAGACGATGTCGACGCTGTCGGCGATGACGGTGGGGGCCCGTTCGTCGGTGATGTCGACGGGCGCTGTGCGGGGTGCGTTGTCAGCCACGGCCGTACGTCTCCTCAGCCTTCCAGAAGTAGATGAAGCCGCCGACACCGGCGAGCAGGGCCCAGCCGGCCGCGACCAGCCACACGTGGGGCGGCAGCTGGCTCGCGTGGAAGCTGTCGATCAGCGCGAAGCGCATCAGGTCGATGTAGATGGCAGCGGGATTGGCCCGCAGCAGGTCGGCGACCCAGGTCGGCATGCCGGCGTGCTTGTCGAGCAGGTTGTCGATGCTCCACATCACACCGGAGATGTACATCCAGGTGCGCAGGATGAACGGCATCAGCTGTGCTATGTCCGGCGTGTTGGCACCCAGCCGGGCCATGACCATCGAGATGCCCGCGTTGAAGACGAACTGGAGCGTCAGGGCCGGGATCACGAGGAGCCAGGAGACGGCCGGCGGCACGCCGACGGCGAGCAGGATGACCGCCAGGGCGGCCATCGAGAACAGCAGCTGCTGCAACTGCTGAAGACAGAACGAGATCGGCAGCGCGGCCCGCGGGAAGTGCAGAGCCCGGACCAGGCCGATGTTGCCCGAGATGGCCCGGGTGCCCGCCATGATCGAGGTCTGGGTGAACGTCCACACGAACACGCCCGTGACCAGGAACGGGATGAAGTCCGCCACACCCTTCTTGGTGTCGAGGAGCACACCGAAGATGAAGTAGTAGACCGCCGCGTTCAGCAGGGGGGTCATCACCTGCCAGACCTGGCCCAGCTTTGCCTGGGCGTACGTCGCGGTGAGCTTGGCGGTGGCGAACGCGGTGATGAAGTGGCGGCGCGCCCAGAGCTGGCGGATGTACTCGGGCAGGGACGGGCGGGCGCCGCTGACCGTGAGGCCGTGACGGGCGGCCAGAGCCGCGAGGTCGCCGTGGGGGGCGGCCTGTGCCTGGGGCGGTGTGTGGAGGACCTGACTCACATCCGCTGCTTTCGCTCGGGGGGAAGGGGTGCGGGCGGCGGTGTTTCTGTGGCCGCTCGACGTTTCCTTACATTTTTCTTTACGTTTTCTTACGTCGGGACGGGACCGTATCGTCGCAACGTGAGAGTAGGCCGTTTCGCCGTCGGAACGCAACCGTTTCGTCGTAACGCCCTATGCTGGTTCGTATGACGACGAACGCCGATGGACCCCAGGTGCGCCCGCGCCGCCGGGCCCCCGCGGGCGCGGCCGTGCTCCGCGAGGATGTGACGGAGGCCATCCGGGCCGCCGTGTTCGAGGAGCTCGCGACCGTCGGCTACGCGCGGATGTCCATCGAGGGGATCGCCCGGCGCGCCGGGGTGGGCAAGACCGCGGTGTACCGGCGCTGGCGCTCCAAGCTGCACCTGGTCCTCGACATCGTCTCGGTGATCGCCGTGCAGGGTCTGCCGGCCCCGGAGACGGGCAGCCTGGAGGGCGATCTGCGCATGCTCTACGAGGTGAGCTCCCGGGCGCTGCGGCATCCGGTGGCCTCGCAGATCATCCCCGACCTCCAGGCCGAGGCGGCCCGCAACCCGGAGATCGCCGAGGCCTTGCAGACGGCGTTGAAGCAGGGGCAGGAGGAGGTCGCCCTGAAGATCGTGGCGGCGGCGGAGCAGCGCGGCGAGGTCCGCGCGGGGCTGAACGAGGAGCTGGCGCTCGATCTGATCTCGGGTCCGCTTTACTGGCGTTCGGTGGTGATCCGCAGCCCGAAGCTGCCCAAGGGTTACCTGGGCGCGCTGGCTCGTGCGACCACCGAGGCGATCAAGGCGCTGTAAGTGGCGCGGACGCCGTGACGGGAGTCGAGGTGGCATGAGAGTCGTGATGGCCGAGGACAACGCCCTGCTCAGGGAGGGCCTGGTCCTGCTGCTGACATCGGCCGGGCACGAGGTCGTGGCCGTCGTCGGCTCCGGCCCCGAGGTTCTGCCGGCGCTCCTCCGGCACCGGCCGGACGTGGCCGTGCTCGACGTGCGGATGCCGCCGGGCTTCCGCGACGAGGGGCTGCGGGCCGCGCTGGAGGCCCGCGAGAAGATTCCCGGCCTGCCGGTGCTGGTGCTCTCCCAGTACGTCGAGGAGTCCTACGCCGCCGAGCTGCTGGGCGGGGGCGCGAGCGGGGTCGGCTATCTGCTGAAGGACCGCGTGGGCCGGGTGGACGAGTTCCTCGACGCCCTGGAGAGGGTCGCCTCCGGCGGTACGGCTCTCGACCCCGAGGTCGTCACGGAGCTGATGTCCCGCCGCCGCGACTCACCACTGGACTCGCTCACCCCGCGTGAGCGCGAGGTGCTGAAGCTGATGGCGGAGGGTCGCGACAACACGACCATCGCCGACACCCTCGTCATCACCGAACGGTCTGTCAGCAAACACATCGGCAACGTGTTCCTGAAGCTGAGCCTCCCGCCCAGCGACAGCGGACACCGGCGGGTGCTGGCCGTACTGGCCTACCTGAACAACGCCTGACCCGGACCGACGGCGACCCTCGGGCCGTCACCGCTCGGCTCGCCCGGTCGACGGGCCTCACAGGCCCCACCGGCCCTCCCCGTTCCTACTTCCGAGCTGCCTCCGGGTGGAGCCTGACCCACCCCTCCCAGGCCGAGACGATCATGTCCTGAACGTCGTGCCCGGCCTTCCAGCCCAGTTCCGTGGCGGCGCGGCCGGCGGAGGCCACCACGCGTGCCGGGTCGCCGGGGCGGCGTGGGGTGACGGTGGGCGGCCGGTCGTACCCGGTGACGGCGTTGACGTGGTCGATCATCTCTCGTACCGAAACGCCCTCGCCGCGCCCGATGTTGAGGGTCAGCCGGCGGCCGGGGCCGGCCCGGAGTGCGTGGGCCGCGGCAACATGGGCCTCCGCCAGGTCGACCACGTGGATGTAGTCCCGGACGCAGGTGCCGTCGGGGGTCGGGTAGTCGTCGCCGAAGATGTGCGGGGACGCGTTCTCGGTCAGCTTCTCGAAGACCATGGGGACAAGGTTGTACACGCCGATGTCCGCGAGGTCCGCGCGTGCCGCCCCGGCCACGTTGAAGTAGCGCAGCGAGGCTGTGGACAGGCCCGTGGCCCGCCCCGTCGCCCGCACCAGCCACTCCCCGGCCAGCTTCGTCTCGCCGTACGGAGAGATCGGGACGCACGGAGTGTCCTCCGTGACCAGGTCCACGTCCGGCATGCCGTACACGGCGGCGGAGGAGGAGAACACGAAGGATGACACCCCGGCGGCGGTCACCGCCTCCAGGAGGACCCGGAGGCCCTCCACGTTCTCCCGGTAGTAATGCAGGGGCCGCTCCACCGACTCGCCGATCTGCTTCTTCGCCGCGAGGTGGATGACGCCGGTGACCGAGTGCTCGGCGAGGGTGTCCGCGACCCGCTGTCCGTCCAGCGTCGAACCCATCACCAGAGGTACCCCGTCCGGTACGCGCTCGGCGATCCCCGTGGACAGATTGTCGTAGGCCACGACGCGCTCGCCCGCTTCGGTCATCGCCCGTACGACGTGCGCCCCGATGTATCCGGCGCCGCCCGTGATCAACCAGGTCATCCGCGGCCTCCCCCTCGTGAGTCCCGTCCGTGACGGTGCGTGATGGCACATGTCTGGGTGCCCTGTCGTCTCAAAGTGAAGCAGGTGTTCGGCTCTCGCGCCGAGGCTGTGGACGGCTTCTTGCGGCGGGTACGACGCGGGGTGTGCCGGAGCGCCACAGGCGGGTGCAGGAGAGGGCGGCGGCCGTGGTCAGGAGGCCGTTGCGTACGAGCATGAGTGTGGTGCCGGTCCAGGTGCGGTCGATGACCTCCGGGTAGAGGAGAGGGAAGATCACCGAGCCGACCGCGGTCGCCGCCAGGACCAGCGCGGCGACCGGGCGCTGGGTGGTGTGCCGCGAGGTCAGGCAGACGGCGGCCCGGCTCAGCAGCCAGACCATGTACTGCGGGCTGATCACCCGGCTGGTGACGGTGAACAGCGGCACGGCGCTCAGCGCGGCGTCGTACGGTGTCGCCTCCGTCCAGCGGCGGGCCCGGATCCGCCACAGCAGCAGGAGGCCGAAGGCGGCCGCGGTGAGGGCCAGGGAGATGTGGGCGACGGTCGAGACATAGGGCCGGCGCGCCCAGCGCCGCGAACGCCCCGCACACGCGTGTGGACCGCGACAGCGTCAGCAGGGAGACCACGGCGAGGGCCGTGACCTGCACGTCGTAGCGGGCGAGCGGAAGGCGCAGCAGCAGGGGAAGCCCGCCCACCCACAGCGCGGCGCCGTAGAGACTGCGACCGGGGCGTAGGCCCGCGCGGGCCAGGGGCACCGTGGTCACCGCGTCCGCCGCGACCGTCAGGGCGACGAGCGCCTGGAGGTAGGTCCACCACGGCAGCGCCCCGGGCGCCAGCAGCACCGGCCCGGCGCCCGGCGGGTACTGCCACAGCGTGTCCTGCGCGGGGAAGGCACCGGCCGACAGGGTGCCGTACCAGTGGTGGTAGCCGCGCCACACAGCCCGCGCGACACGGCTGCCGAGCACGGGCAGGGCGTCGTGGGCGGGCAGCCACAGCATCCCGGCGCGGGTGGCGAGCCAGGTGAGGGCGAGAGCGGGAAGAGCAGGGAGGACAGGGAGGGTAGGGAGGGTAGGCAGGGCAGGCAGGGCAGGCAGGGCGAGGAGACGGCGACGTTTCATCACACGCGGTTCGTAAGCCGGGCTAAACGTCAGGAAGCGCCCATCGGTGCCGATGTGGCCGTCCATGACGCGAACGGGCCGTCACGCCGCGGCACGTCCGTGCCCGAGCCGGGCCTCGGCGTCCGCCAGGACCTGGTGCCGCGCCGTGAGGGCGGCCCGTCAGCCGCGCTCCGGTTCCTCCTCCAGGGCCGCCGCGTCGAGGGCCGAGGTGAGCTGGTCGAGGTGTTCGCGCAGGTCGCGGATCTCGTCCAGGTCGAACCCGGTCGCCGAAACGATCCGGCGCGGCACCCGCAGCGCCCGCTCGCGCAGGGCCGTGCCCTCCTCGGTGAGCCGGATCTCCACCGAGCGCTCGTCGCGGGAGCTGCGCTCCCTGCGCACCAGGCCGGCCGACTCCAGCCGCTTGAGCAGCGGGGAGAGCGTGCCGGAGTCGAGGCGGAGGTGTTCGCCGAGCTTCTTGACGGGCAGCTCGCCGTGCTCCCACAGGACCAGCAGCACCAGGTACTGCGGGTACGTCAGCCCGAGTTCCTTGAGGATCACGCGGTAGACGCCGTTGAAGGCGCGCGAGGCGGCGTGCAGGGAGAAGCAGATCTGGCTGTCCAGGCGGAGCCAGTTCTCCTCGGCGTTCTCCTGCGCTGCGGGTGTGGGCGTCGGGGTCATGTCTCCAGAGTAGCTCCAGCGAGCCATTTAGTTGTGCACAACTGAATTGTGTGCTCTACTTATCTCCGTGAGGCGGTCCGGACGCGAACAGCGCGAGGGCCGGCCACCCCCCGACATGACTTCCGAGAGGGATGGTTCATCCATGGACGCGCTCTACACCGCAGTCGCCACCGCCACCCACGGCCGCGACGGTCGCGCCGTCTCCTCCGACGGCAAGATCGACCTCCAGCTGGCCCCGCCGGTGGAGCTGGGCGGCAACGGTCAGGGCACCAACCCCGAGCAGCTCTTCGCCGCCGGTTACGCGGCCTGCTTCGGCAGCGCCCTCGGTCTCGTCGGACGCCAGGCGAAGGTCGACGTCACCGACGCCGCCGTGACCGCCGAGGTCGGCATAGGCAAGCAGGGCGAGGGCTTCGGCCTCAAGGTGACGCTGCGCGTCGAGCTGCCCGACGGCCTGGACGAGGCGACCGGCCGCAAGCTGGTCGAGACCGCCCACCAGGTCTGCCCCTACTCCAACGCCACCCGCGGCAACATCGAGGTCGACCTCGTCATCGAGTAGTCGCCGACCCGCTTCCGGGCGGGTGCGGCGGTTCAGCGGGTCCCGACCCGCGCCAGCACCTCCCCCGTCCGCCGGCTCCACGCCACCACCACGGCCTCCTCGGGCAGCGGGTGCCAGCGCGTGAGGAGCAGCCAGCGGATGCGGTAGCGGTGGGCGATCCCCACCCGCTCGGCGCGGGTCGACCCGCGGGAGAGGTAGGTGCGGACGTCGGCGAGCCGCCGTAGCCGCTCGCGTTCGTCCAGGGCCGCGTCCGGCCAGGCCGGCGCGGCCAGGTTCGGCCCGTACCCGGCGATCGCGTGGACCGCGTAGTACCCGTCGGTGACCACCACCTCGCCGGGCCCGATGTGCCGTGCGGCCCAGTCGTACGCGGGCCAGCGCGGCGGCGGCGCGAAGCCGACCGGGTCCAGTGCCCGCGGCACGACCGCCCCCGCCTGCACCGTGAGGAAACCGAGACAGGCCGCGCCCGCCGCGACCGCGCCCAGCACCCGCCGCCCCACCCGCCAGGGCCGGGGCGCCGCCAGTTCCACGGCCAGCGCGAACTGGAGCGGCACCAGGGTGAGCCCGAGGATCCGCCCACAGGTGTAGTGGCCGCTGACGAAGCCGTACGCCACCACCAGGCACTCCAGGGCGAACATCAGCACCAGCGGGTCGCGCGCCGAGCGGCGCCCCCGCGCCCACAGCGCCGGCACCCCCAGCAGCGCCAGCCAGAAATGGCCCACGAGCCCGTCGTACAGCCGCCGGTGCATCGCGTCCACGCTGTCGTTCCCGGCCAGCTCGAACACGTCGAAGTACGGCCAGAGAGCGGCCACCAGCAGCGCCACCGCCCCCACCACCGCCCATCGGGCGGCCACCGCGGCCCGCCACCCGCGCTGCCACCCCACGACGAAGGCCGCGCCCCCGGTCACCGCCGCGATCGACGTGATCGGATGCACCAGCAGGATCACCCCGTACAGCACGCCCAGTGCCACGTACCCGGTGTAGCCGCGCAGCCCGCTCGGACCCACGTAGCGCACCCGCCGCGCGTCACGCGCGCGCGTGCCCGCCAGGGCCCACGCCCAGAAGGTGAGCCCGACGGCGAAGGTGGACGGGTAGCCGAGGTTGCCGGTCATCGACATCAGGCCCAGGTAGCCGCTCCACCAGGCCCGCTCGGTGCCCCACAGCAGCGTCATCGCCGCCAGCCCGAGCACCGGCGCCCACGGTCTCGGCGTCAGCACGCGCGTGAAGCGGCCGATACCGGTCAGCAGCACCAGCAGGTTCACCGGGCCGGCGACCCGCAGCGCCGCCCAGCCCGTCAGCCCGGTCACCCGGGCGAACGCGCCCTCCGCCACCGCGTACGGCGAGTAGTAGGGGCTGCCCGCACCCGGCAGATCGCCCATCGGGTGCCGCGGGCTCAGAAGACGGTCCTTCAGACGTTCGACGACCGCCGCGTGCTGGCCGGCGTCGCAGCACTGCGGCACCCGCCAGTACGCCAGCGACATCACCAGCCAGAACAGGAAGCCGAGGGCCTGGTACGGGGTCGGCCGCCACCCCCGCCCCCCGCGCAGCGCCGTCACACCGAGCGTGGGCCGCCGGGTCAGGACACCGGTGCTCAACGGACCGCACCGGACCGGGCGGCGCCGCACCCGGCCGCACCGGATCGGGCCGCACCGGATCGGGCCGCGCCGGGGAAGGAGTCGAACAGGGAACCGGGCAGGGAACGGAAGGGCGCACCGTACCGGGGTCCGGGCTGGGCAAAGAGGGGCATTGGCCGTATCTTCCCGCCCGGTCAACGGCCTTGCCGAAAGTCACCTCAAGGAGTGAGCCCGATCGGAGCCTTCCTGGGCCGGCAGGGCCACCCGCCCCCGCAGCACGGGCTCCAGCAGCAGCGGCACCCCCAGCACCGGCAGCAGCCACGCCAGCACGATCAACCGGTCGCCCCAGATGCCGATGTCCGGGTGTCCGGCCTGGGTGAGGACCCCGGTGCAGGCGGCGCCGAGCACGAAGACGCCGAACGCCCGCCGCCGCCCCCGCGTCACACCCCACGCCCCGGCCGCCAGCGCGGCCACGAACAGCGGCTCCCACAGCTGCCGGCGCAACCACTCCACCCAGAAGTTCCCCTGGAGACGCAGGAACTCCGGCCACACCTGCGTGCGGTCCGGCCGGTCGAAGTGGTGGGTCAGCAGATCCTGGAGGCTCTCCGACTCGGACGGATAGTGCAGCAGCCTCGCCAGTACCAGCGTCCCCAGCACCCCGAAACCACCCGCCACGGCCACCACGACCACCCCGAGCCCCGGCGGCCGACCGCTCCGCCGGCGCCGTACGGCGATCAGCGCGCCCGCGCCCGCCAGACACAGCCCGAGGAACAGCGCCTGCGAGTGCTTGACGGTGAACAGGGCGGCCAGCGAACCGCCGACCAGCCACGCCCCCGCCCGCACCTCCCCGTCCAGTGCCAGCGCGCACCCCCACACCGCCGCCAGCGTCAGCGCCAACATCAGGCCCTCGGTCATCGGGCGCATGGCGGTCGTACCGCACGGCAGCACGTAGTACAGGGCCTGCCCGGTCAGACAGACGAAGGTCGGCGCGCGCCGGGTGCGCAGGATCAGGAACACCAGCACCCCGCCCGTCGCCGTCACCGCGACACCCGCCAGCCACACGCCCCAGGTCACGCCGAACAGGGTGATGAACGGAAGCAGGAACACCGGGTAGCCGGGGCGCGCCTCGAAGATCCGCATGAAGCGCTCCGGCATGAACGGCACGGTGTGCCCGCCGGTCTGCCCCGCCCGCAGCCGCGCGTCGACGGTGCGCCACTCCCGCTTGCGGCACTCGGCCGCGACCCGGCGGCCGGGGTCGGGATCGTCGAAGCGGAGCACGTCCACGCTCTGCCGGCGGGCCGCGGTCGAGGCCTCACCCGCGCAGGCGTAGGCGATGGTCACGTCCGCCGCCTCGCGCTTGCCCTCACCGCGCAGACTCAGTGCGTACGACAGGTAGTTCTTGCTGTCCGGGGTGTCCCGGCCGGTCACGTTCGCGAGCTGGAGCAGCGCGAACACGGCGACCAGGACCAGCACCCAGGTGCGCGGCCGTGGGGGAGTCCTCACGTCGACGCGAGCAGATCGCGGGCCCCGGCCGGGCCGGGCACCTTCGGCAGGGCGGCCCCCTCGATGAATTCCTCGCCCAGCAGCAGCCGCCGGACGACCCGCTCGGCGGCCCGCCCGTCGTCGTAGGCGCAGAACCGCTCCCGGAACCCCGCCCGCAGCCGCGCCGACTCCTCGTCGCGCCAGCTGCCGGAGGCCAGCAGCCAGGCCAGTTCCCGATAGGTGCGCGAGACATGGCCGGGCGCGTCGGCGGTGACGTCGAAGTAGGCACCCCGGCTCGCCGTGTACACGGCCCAGTCGTCGGCGTGGACGACGATCGGCCGGTCCAGGTTGGCGTAGTCGAACATCAGGGCCGAGTAGTCGGTGACCAGGACGTCGGAGGCGAGCATGACGTCCTCGACGCGCGGCTCGTCCGTCGCGTCCACCAGCACTCCGCGCCGGTGCAGGTCGGCCAGGCCCATCCCGCGCGCCGGGCCGGTCGCCAGCGACGGGTGCAGCCGTACGACGAGGGTGTGCCCTTCGCCCAGGTCGGCGGCGAGCCGGGCCAGGTCGAGCCGGTCGACGTGCCCGCCGCGCACGTACTCGCGGCGGGTCGGCGCGTACAGCACGACCGTGTGACCGGCCGGGATCCCGAGCCGCGCGCGGACCGCGAGACCCGCCTCCGGACCGGCGTTCACCAGCACGTCGTTGCGCGGGCTCCCGGTCCGCACCGAGGTGAAGTGGCACGGGTACGCCCGCTCCCACACCAGTTCGGAGTGCTGGTTGGCGACCAGGCTGAAGTCCCAGCGGTCGGCGCGGCGCAGCATCTGCGGCACGTCCAGGCCGTGCCGGGCACCGGGCCGCTGGAGCAGGTCGGCCGCCATGTACTTCAGCGGGGTGCCCTGGTGGGTGTGGACATGGACGCTGCCGGGTCGTTTGGCCAGGGTGCCGGGCCAGTTGACGTTGTTGACGAAGAAGCCGGCCCGCGCGCCGACCCGGCGGTAGGCGGGGGAGTCGAGCAGTACGTGCTCCACGCCCGCCGGGAGCCGCTCGGCCGTCTCCTCGTCGCGCACCACCCACACCCCGCGCAGCTGCGGTGCGATCTCCCGCGCCTTCTCGTAGACGGCTCCCGGATCGCCGAGCACGCCCCGGTGCGAGAACGCCGAGTACAGGACGAGGTGCGGGTCCAGGGGGCGGTGCCCGCGCACGGCGTTCGGAGCCCGGCGCAGCCGCCCGCCCGCCGCCCGGCTCGCCTGCCCGCCGCGCCGGGCGAACTCCCGGGCCGCCTGCCCGGCCCTCCGTTTGATCCGGTAGGCCGCGTAACCGCCCTCCAGGGACCGGAGTTCGGCGGGCACCGGCTCACCGGCGGGCTTGTGGCGGGCGAACAGCTCGGCCGTACGGCGGAAGAACTCGCCCTTGTCCGACGGCGGCAGCCGGTCCGGCTTGGCGAGGATGTCGAGACAGTGCTCGCCCATCTTGCGGTGCAGGTACGGCCGCCAACCCGCCAGTCCCGGGCGGGAGTCGACGAAGGCGAAGACCCGCTCGTACTGGTCGTGGATGTCGAAGTGCTTGCGGCTGGTGGTGGACAGGATGTTGCCCTGCCGCCGCTGGCGGTAGTTGAGGCAGATCCGGTCCAGCGTGGCGATCCGGTCCGCGCTGAGCATGACCGGGAACGTCCAGGGCGTGTCCTCGTAGTAGCCGGGCGGGAAGGAGAACTCGTTCTCCTCGACGAACTCCCGCCGGTAGACCTTGTTCCACACGACCATCAACAGGTCGAGGATCTCCGGGCGTTCGGCGGTCGTGAAGGTGCCGTCGCCGCCCTCCGCGAGGACGTGGGCGAGGGAGTTCCTGCGGGTGCCGCCCCACCAGTAGGTGCGCGCGTAGTCGAAGACCAGCACGTCCGGGTCGCCGGCCTCGTCGAGCCGGTCGGCCATCGCGCCCAGCGCGCCCGGGGTGAGGGTGTCGTCGCTGTCGAGGAAGAACAGGTAGTCGCCGCCCGCGAGCGGCATACCGGCGTTGCGGGCGCGGCCGAGGCCGGCGTTCTCCGGCAGGTGCAGGACCCGGACGCGGTCGTCGCGGGCCGCGTACTCGTCGAGGATCGCGCCGCAGCCGTCGGGCGAGCGGTCGTCGACGGCGATCACCTCGATGTCCCGGTACGACTGCTCCAGGACCGAGTCGAGACACTCGCGCAGGAAGCCCTGCACCTTGAAACAGGGGACGATGATGCTGAAGCGGGGCACTGCGGAGGTCAGCTCCTTACGAGGGTGGAGGCGGCGGGGGCCGGGACGCGCTCGGCGAGCGGCCGCACGGGCTCGATCGCCTCCGGGGGCTCGCCGAGCAGCACCCGGCGCACCACGCGCTCGGCGGCCCGGCCGTCGTCGAACTGGCAGAAACGGGACCGGAACGCGGCCCGGCGGGCGGCGGACCCGGAGTCCGCGTACGAGCCGTCGCGGAACACCCGGGTCAGCTCCTCGGGCGTGCGGGCGACCGGTCCCGGCGGGGCCGCCAGCAGGTCGAAGTAGACGCCCCGGGTCTCCCGGTAGACGTCCCAGTCGTCGGCGTACACGACGATCGGGCGGTCCAGGTTGGCGTAGTCGAACATGATCGACGAGTAGTCGGTGACCAGTGCGTCGGCGGCCAGACAGACCTCCTCGGAGGAGCGGTGACCGGTGACGTCGATGATCCGGCCGGTGCCGCGCCGGCCGCCCCCGTCGTAGAAGTAGTGCGCCCGCAGCAGCACGACGACGTCCTCGCCGGCCGCCTCGCAGAAGGCCTCCAGGTTTAGGCCCGGCTCGAAACCGGTGTGGTAGTCGCGGTGGGTGGGCGCGTACAGGACGGCCGTGCTGCCCTCCGGCACCCCCAGCTCCCGCCGGACCCGGGCCACGTCGGCCGCGGTCGCCGTGTAGAAGACGTCGTTGCGCGGATAGCCGTACTCCAGCTGCTCGTACGAGCCCGGGAAGGCGCGCTCCCACATCTGGGTGGAGTGGGTGTTGGAGGAGAGGTTGTAGTCCCAGCGGTCCACGCGGCCCAGCAGCTTGGTGAAGGAGCCGGTCGCGGCGGCGACGACCGGGTACGTCGACTGGTCGACGCCCATCTTCTTGAGCGGGGTGCCGTGCTGGGTCTGCACATGCACACTGCCCTCGCGCTTGACCACGCCCTCCGCGAAGTTGGCGTTGTTGACCAGGTACTTGGCGCGGGCCAGGACCTGCCAGGAGCGGCGGCTGCCGATGACGGCGTGGTCGACGCCCTCGGGCATCGCGTGCGCCTGGTCGGCCTCGACGAGGAACACCGAGCGGATGTGCGGGGCGAGTTCGGCGGCCTTGGCATGGATCGCGGCCGGGCTGCACGCATAGCCGCGCCCCCAGTAGGCGCAGTACACCGCCAGGTTCGGGTCGATACGGCGGCGCAGTTGGCGTCGGTAGAGCAGGCGGGTGCGCAGGCCCTGGGGGCGCGGGAGGCGCTCGACGGCACCCGCGGCCTTCTGGTTGGCGCCGCGCAGCGCGCGGAACGCCGTGTACGCCCCGGCCGCCAGCAGCCGGTGCTGCACCCCGAGGCTGCCGCCCGGCCCGCGGAAACCGGCCGGGCGGTGGCGCCGGTACAGCCGGCCCGCGCGGCGGAAGAAGGCCCGGCGGCTGCGCCCGGTCAGCCGGGCCGGATGCGCGGCCGTCTTCAGGACGGCCGCGAAGAGCTGCTCGAAGAGCGGACCGGACCGGTCTCCGGACAGCCCGAGTCCGGCCGCCCGGGTCAGCACCGCTTCGATCCGGTCCAGGAGCTCCGGATGGTGTACGCCCGGCAGGTTCAGCCGGTGGCCCTGACGCCGCAGCAGATGCCGTACGACGACCGAGCGCAGCACCGCGATCCGCTCGGCGTGCACGGTGACCAGGCCGCCGAAGCCGACGTCCGTGAAGTGCCCGTCGGGGAAGGCGAGCCGGTGCTCGGTGATGAAGGAGCGCCGGTAGGCCGTGCCCCACGCGGGCAGCTGAACGCCGGTGATGTGCGGGGCCTCGGCGGGGGAGAAGGCGCCCTTCGGTGTCCTCGCCAGCAGCGGGGTGGCCGGGTTGGTCGGCTCGCCGTCCCACCAGGGCGTGCGCTCGTGCTCGGTGTACAGGACGTCGACGTCGCCGGTCTCGGCCAGCCGGGCGTCCAGCGTGGCCAGGGCGCCCGGGGCGAGGACGTCGTCACCGTCGAGGAACAGCAGATACGCACCGGTCGCCGCCCGCATCCCGGTGTTGCGCGCCCCGCTCAGCCCGGCGGACGGTGGCGAGTGCACCGGGGCCACCCGGGAGTCCCGCCGCGCGTACCCGGCGGCGAGGACGGCGGCCGGGGTGCCGGGCGCGTCGCTGACCGGGATCAGCTCGAAGTCGCCGAAGGACTGGGCCAGGACGGAGTCCAGCGCCAGGGACAACCGGCCCGCGACCCCATGGGACGGGACGATGATGCTGAAGCGGGGCATGCTGCTCTTTCTCTGTCGGTGCGGCGGACGGGCTGCGGCAGTCGGTCTGTGGCGGTCGGTCTGTGGCGGTGTTCTTCAGGCGCTACGGCCGGGCCGCCCGGCCGGCCGCCAGGTGGACGGCCGTGTCGGGGTGGGCCGCGACGAGCCGAAGGGCATGGCGACTCCCGAAGGGACGAACGGGGTTCAGCGCCGGTCGGTGACGGGGAGGACGGGGCCGGCGGGCGGGGGCACATGGGCGAGCGCCGGGCGCCCCGCGGGCATCGTCGCCGAGGCGGCGGCCGACGGCACCGGACGGCGCTCGGAGAGCGGCACGACCGGGGGCAGCAGCGTCTCGCCCAGCACGACCCGGCGTACGACGCGCTCGGCGGCGCGGCCGTCGTCGTACGGGCAGAAGCGCTCGCGGAAAGCGGTCCGCAGCTGGGCGGAGCGGGAACCCCGCCAGTGACCGGTCGCGAAGATGTCGATCAGTTCGTCCTCGCTGCGCGCGACCGCGCCCGGCGGGCAGGCGCGCAGGTCGAAGTAGGTGCCGCGGGCCGCCTCGTAGGCCTCCCAGTCGTCGGCGTGGATCACGATCGGGCGGTCCAGGCCGGCGTAGTCGAACATGAGGGACGAGTAGTCGGTGACCAGGGCGTCCGAGGCCAGGCAGAGGGACTCCACGCTCGGGTGGTCGGTGACGTCGATGACGCCGGGCACCGGCCGGCCGGCCGGTGCCTCCTGCCAGTAGTGGGCGCGGGCCAGGATCACGAAGCGGGGCCCCAGGCGGCGCAGGACCCGCTCCAGGTCGAGGTGGGAGCGCTGGACGCGGCGGTAGTCGCGGTGTGTGGGGGCGTAGAGGAGGGCGACCGTGTCGCGGGGGATGCCGAGGGACTCGCGCAGCCGGGCCACGTCCGCCGAGGTCGCCCGCTGGAAGACGTCGTTGCGGGGGTAGCCGTACTCGAGGGTCTCGTAGCGCCCGGGATAGACGCGCTCCCAGGTCAGGGTGGTGTGGCGGTTGGCCGACAGGACGTAGTCCCACTTGTCGACGCCCCTCAGCAGCTCGGCGAAGTCCATGTCGCGGGCGGCCGCCGGGCGCTCCTGGAGGTCGAGGCCCATGTGCTTGAGGGGCGTGCCGTGCTGGGTCTGCACGAAGACCTGACCGGGGCGCTTGACCAGCCGGCGGTCGAAGTTGACGTTGTTCACCAGGTACTTGGAGCGGGCCAGCGCCGTCCAGTAGGCGGCCGTCCCGGGGCGCACCTGGCGGGGGCCAGGCGGCACGGCCGACTGGTGCTCGGGGCGGGCGATCCACGCCGTGCGCACCTGCGGCGCGAAGGTACGGAACGCGGCCTCCAGCGCGCCCGGGTTGCAGCTGTGCCCGCGACCCCAGTACGCGGCGAACACGGCCCGGTCGGCGCGCAGCGGCAGCTGCAACTGGACGCGGTAGTGGGCCTGGAGGACGGCCGCCCGCAGCGCGCGGGCGAGTTTCGAGACGGCCTTGTGCGTGCGCCGGCGCACGGTCATGGACGCCTGGAGCACCCGGTAGGTGCGATGCACACCGAAGTGGACCAGCGTGTGGCGCAGCCGGGAGCGCAGCGGGACCGGGACGCCCGGGGTGCGGTAACGGCGGTAGTGGGCGCGGGCCCGGCGCAGGAACTCGGCCCGCGAACCGCGCGGGAGCCGGTCGCGCTTGGTGAAGACCGTCGAGAGGTGGTCGACCATGCGGCGGAACAACACCGGTCGCCAGCACGCGAGTTCGGGCCGCTGCTCGACGAACGCGAAGACCCGGTCGTACTGCTCGAAGACATCGAAGTGGCCCCGGCTGGTGGTGGACAGGATGTTGCCCCGGCGGCGCTGCCGGTAGTGCACACAGACCCGGTCGAGCGTCGCGAGCGACTCCGCGGCCATCAGTGCCGGGTACGTCCACGGGGTGTCCTCGTAGTAGCCGGGCGGGAACGTCAGGCCCACGCCCTCGACGAACTCCCGCCGGTAGGCCTTGTTCCAGGCCACCATCAGCACCCTGAGCAGCCCCGGACGGTCCGCGAGCCGGAAGGGCGCGGTGCCCTCCTCGGTGAGCTGCGCCGCGAACTGGTTGCGGACGGTCTCGCCCGACCAGTACGTGCTCGCGTAGTCGTAGACCAGGACGTCCGGCTCGCCCGTCTCCTTCACCCGGTCGGCGATCGCGCGCAGCGCCTCCGGGGTGAGCGTGTCGTCGGAGTCCAGGAACAGCAGGTAGTCACCGGTCGCCCGCTCCAGACCCGCGTTGCGGGCCTGCCCCAGGCCGACGTTCTCCGGCAGGTGCACGGCGCGCACGCGCGTGTCGCGGGCCGCGAACTCGTCGATGATCTCGCCGCAGGCGTCCGGCGAACGGTCGTCGACGACGATCAGTTCGAGATCGGCGAACGACTGGGACAGCACCGATTCGAGGCACTCGTGCAGGTACGCCTGAACCTTGTACGCGGGGACGATGACACTGAACCTGGGCAAGGGACATCCATGGGTCGGCGCGGGCGGAAGACAGGGCCTTGCCCGGAAACGGCCGATGGGGTGAATTGGTTACGGTTCATACGGCATACGGGGGATTGTGGGTGAACGGAAAGGGACGGGCCGATGACCCGGCCCGCCCCTGATCTTTTTGGCCACTTGACCGGCCACTTGACCGGCCACTTGACCGGCCACTTGACCGGCTACTTGACCGCGCCCGCCATCACGCCGGACACGAACTGCCGCTGGAACGCGAAGAACACGGCCAGCGGGATCACCATCGAGATGAACGCGCCGGGCGCGAGCACGTCGATGTTGTTGCCGAACTGCCGTACCTGTGTCTGGAGCGCGACCGTGATCGGCTGACTGTCGGCGTTGGTGAACACCAGCGCGACCAGCATGTCGTTCCACACCCACAGGAACTGGAAGATGCCCAGGGACGCGATAGCGGGGGCACCCAACGGCATCACGACGCGGGCGAACAGCCGCAGTTCACCGGCTCCGTCGAGACGGGCCGCCTCCAGCAGTTCGCGGGGGATCTCCGCGAAGAAGTTCCGCAGCAGGAACACCGAGAAGGGCAGTCCGAACCCGACGTGGAACAGGATCACCCCCAGGATGTTCCCGAACAGGCCGATCCTGCCGAACAGTTCGGCGATCGGGATGAGCGCCACCTGTACGGGCACGACGAGCAGCCCCACGACGCCCAGGAACCACCAGTCCCGGCCCGGGAACTCCATCCACGCGAACGCGTAGCCCGCGAGCGCGCCGATGACGACGACCAGGACCGTCGCCGGCACCGTGATCAGCACGGTGTTGATGAGGGAGTTGGTGATGTCGCCGTTCTCCAGCAGCTTCTGGTAGCTGTCGAAGGTGAGTTGGGAGGGCTCGCTGAACACCTTCCACCAGCCGGTGGCGCTCATGTCCTCGGGGGCGCGGAGGGAGGAGATGAGCAGTCCGATGGTCGGCACCAGCCAGAACAGGCCGACGACGATCAGGAAGGCGCGCACCAGCCCGCCGTTGAGCTTCTCCATGACCCACTCGAGCCGCTTCTTCGTCCCCGTCGTCCCCGTCGTCCCCGTCGTCGCCGTCATCGCCGCACCTCCCGCCTGAGCCGACGCACGTTGAACCACATCACCGGGATCACCAGCAGCAGCAGGAACACCGCGATGGCGCTGGCGATGCCCGGCTGGTCCTCGGAGAAGCCCTTGCGGTACAGCTCCAGGGCGAGCACGTTCGCGTCGTCCTGCGAGGAGCCGGGGGCGATGATGAAGACCAGGTCGAAGACCTTCAGCACGTTGATCATCAGGGTGACGGCGACGACCGCGAGGACCGGTGCCAGGAGCGGGACGGTGACTCTGCGGAACACCTGCCACTCGTTGGCGCCGTCCACCCGGGCCGCTTCGAGCAGTTCCCGCGGAATCCCCGCGAGGCCGGCCGCGATCAGCACCATCGCGAAGCCCGCCCACATCCAGATGTACGAGCCGATGATCGCCGGCGTGACCAGCGACGGGCCGAGCCAGTCCAGGCCGTTGTACGCCTCCTTGAAGTTGCTCGCGGGCAGCCGGAGCAGGGCGCCGTCGGCCTTGGCCGGAAGCGTGAAGGTGCCGTCGTCGGCCGCCTTCGTCGAGGCCACCACCTTGCCGTCCTTCACCGCCTCGATCCTCATTCCGGCGTAGCCCAGTTCGGACGGGTCGGGCGCGCCGAGGGTGCCGACGCCCTTGCCGCGGGTGAAGTCCTGCCAGGCGGTCCCGGTGATCTCACCTTGTTCGGGCCGCGCCTTCGCCGCCTTCTCCGCGCTGCCGGGCATCTGGTCGGGGGCGACGCCGACCAGCGGAAGGGCGACCGGGACGCCCGTGCGGACCGGGGTCCTGGTGACGAAGCCGCCGTCTTCCGCTCGCAGCGGCGAGTCGCGGCCCGGGTGGGCCTTCGGGAACGCCGACGACTCGGCGAACGTGTCGTGGACGCCCACCCACACCGCGTTGGCGACGCCCTTGTCCGGGTCCTGGTCGTAGACCAGCCGGAAGATGATGCCGGCGGCGAGCATCGAGATCGCCATCGGCATGAAGACGACCAGCTTGAACGCGGTGCCCCAGCGCACCCGTTCGGTCAGCACCGCGAAGATCAGACCGAGCACGGTCGCGACCGTCGGCGCGAACACCACCCAGATCACGTTGTTCTTCAGGGCGGTACGGATGCCGTCGTCCGTGAAGAGGGCCTTGTAGTTGTCGACGCCGGCGAAGCCGTCGCCGGACTGGTCGTAGAAACTGCGCACGACCGAGTACCCGATCGGGTAGACCACGAGTGCGCCGAGCAGCACCAGGGCGGGCAGCAGGAACAGCGCGGCCACGGTCCTTCGGGTGCCGGTCACACTCTTGCGCGAGCGAGGAGGGGCGGGGGCCCCGGGAGCCCCCGCCGCCGCGGGCGTCGCCATCTCCGCGTCAGTTCCCGTACGCCGCTGCCGCGTCCGACTCCAGTTTCGCCTGGATGCCGGCCACGTCCGTCGGGTTCTTCAGGAAGTCCTGGAGGTCCTTCCACTCGCCCTTGCCGGGGGTGCCGCCGAAGGCCTGCGGGGCCTGGTCGGACATGTCGAAGCGGAAGTCGTCGCCGGCCGCGACCAGCGCCTTGGCGATCGTCTGCTGGACCTCGTTCGGGTACACGGAGACGTCGACGTTCTTGTTCGGCGAGAGATAGCCGCCGAGCTTCGCCTGGATCTCCGCCGCGTCCGGCGAGGCCAGGAAGGTCGCCAGCGCCTGCGCGCCCTTGGAGTCCTTCAGGATGACGGCCGCGTCACCGCCGGAGACCACCGGCGCGGTGTCGCCGACCTTCGGGAACGGGAACACCTTGGCGTCCGTGCCGACCTTCGACTTGGTGTCGGCGATGTTGACCTGCACGAAGTCGCCCTCGTAGACCATGGCCGCCTTCGGCTGCTCGCCGCCGGTGAAGGTCTGGGTCACCGAGGCCGGGAACTCGGTCTGGAGCGCGCCGCTCGCGCCGCCCGCCACCCAGTCCTTCTTGCCCCAGACCTGGGCCAGGGTGGTCAGGGCCTCCTTCACGGAGGGGTCCGTCCACTTGATCTTGTGCTGGGCGAGCTGGTCGTACTTCTCCGGGCCCGCCTGGGAGAGGTAGACGTTCTCGAACCAGTCGGTGAGGGTCCAGCCGTCGGCGCCGCCGATCGAGAACGGGGTGACGCCGGAGTCGTACACCGTCTGCGCGGTGGTCAGCAGGTCCTTCCACGTCGCGGGGTCGGAGGCGCCCGCGTTCTCGAAGACCTTGGCGTTGTACCAGATCAGCGACTTGTTGGCGGCCTTGTAGTAGACGCCGTACTGCTTGTCGCCCACCTTCCCGATGTCCTGCCAGCCCTGCGAGTAGTTCTTCGCGAGCTCCGCCTGGGCCTCGGCGCCCAGCGGTTTGGCCCAGCCCTTGTCGGCGGCCTGCTTGATGGCGCCGGGCTGCGGCAGCATCGCCACGTCCGGCGGTGAGCCGCCCGCGATCTTCGAGCCGAGGAAGTTGATGATCGGGTCCTGGGCGGGCACGAAGGTGATCTTCGCGCCGGTGCGTTTCTCGAACTCGGCGAGGACCTTCTTGAAGTTCGCCTGTTCGGTGCCGGTCCATACGGCGGCCACTTCGAGCGTGGTGCCGTCGAGCTTGGGGAGGGTGAGGGTGCCGCCGGATTCCTTGCTTCCGGTGCTGCTGTCGCTTCCGCCGCTCTTGTCGTCGTCGCTGCCGCACGCCGTGAGCGAGAGCGCGAGCGCTCCCGCCAGGAGCGTGGCGGCCGCCTTCACGGTTCTGCGTGTCCCGATGGTGTTGCTCGTGCTGCGCATCACTGCCCCGTTCTTCGTCCTCGTCGACTCGTGAACGTTCGAGCGCTGTCCCGTGAGCACTGGTCTACGCCGGGTGCCTGGGCTCGGCAAGGGCGCCTGTGCTGTCAAGCGGGGGATCGTGACCGCGTCGTGATCGCAAGGTGCGCGATTGTCGATGCGAGACCGGTGCGCGTTGCCCGGCCCGGGCGTCGACCAGGGGCCACCGCCCCCGGTCGCCTGCTCGGGCCCCGCTCGGGCCGGCTTCGGCTCTGAAGGGCCTCGTCCTCACGCGCCCCCGGCGGGTGCGCCCCCGGACGGACTGAGTTGCCGCGCGGCTCGCTCCAGGGCGCTGGCCAGCAGGGCCAGGTCCGTCGGGCCGTTGCCGAGTTCCCGTACCGGGCGACGGGCCGGGGGGTCGCCCATGCGCTGCCACTCCAGGGGGACGACCGTGGGGCGCAGTGTCGCCGTGCGGGGGATGCGGCCCGTGACGCGGCCGCCCTGGAAGGGGGTGAGGCGGCCGTCCGCGCCCTTGAGACGGCCGCGGCCCGGCGCCGGTTCGTCCGTGCCGGAACCCGGCGGGTCCAGAGTGATCCGAACGGTGGACAGCCGGGCCGGTTCCGACTCCGCCGTACGGCCGCCGGGGCCTGCCGCGCCCACCAGGTGCACGCCGAGCCGCTCGCCCTCGCGGGCCACCGCCTCCAGCGCGCGCATGACCGAGCCGGCGGCCGGCCGGCCCGGGGAGCCGAGGGCGGGTGAGACGAGCGCGTCCAGGTCGTCGACGACCACCACCAGACGGGGCAGCGGGGGCGCCGCCTCGGCCCGCTGCCGGGCGGCCGCTCCCGGGCGCAGCCGCAGGGTGGCGCTGGGCGGGGCCTCGATGTCGGCGGCGCCGCCGGAGCCGCCGCCGAGCCCGGCTGCCGGGGACGGGGCGTTCGGGGTGCGTTGCGGGACGATACGGCCGGACACCGCGCGCTGCGTGTGCCACTCCGCGAAGCCGGAACGGCCCAGCAGTTCGGACCGCCGCTTCAGCTCGGCGCTCAGCGACTGCGCGAACTCCCGCATGCGGACCGGGTCGTTGGCGGTGAGGTGGGTGGTGACATGCGGTACGTCCGTACAGATCCGCAGGCCGTCGCCGTGACCGCCGCCGCCCTTGCCGACGGTGTCGCGGCCGTCCAGCAGGATGATGCCCAGCCGGTCCGGCCGCTCGGCGGCGGCCAGCGAGGCCACGACCGCCCGCAGCAGTTCCGTACGCCCGCTGCCGGTCGGGCCCTCGATCAGCAGGTGCGGGCCCTCGGCGACCAGGTCCACGCCGACCGGGCCGCGCGGCCCCGCGCCGAGCACGGCCCACGCCCGTCCGCCGAGCGCCTCGGCGTCGTCCGCCGCGTCCGCCCAGCGGGCCATCAGCGAGGCGGGCGTGGCCCGGGCGAGCCCGAGCTTGTCCAGGAGCCGGGCCGACTGGGGCAGCGGAGCCGACACCCGCGTGTGCCGCTCACCGCCGCCGCCCGCGCCGTCCGGGCGCAGCGGCGCGAGGGCCCGCGCGAAGCGTTCGGCCCAGGCGAGGGAGACCGCGTCCACCGCGCCGACCGTGCCGGGTCCCACCGGGCCGGGCCGCTCCGTCTCCGCCCCGGCCGGCGCGACCCGCAGCAGCCGCAGCGCCGTCGCCACGTCCCCGCTGAGCAGCGCGACGGCTCCGCACGCGCGGAAGGTGGGCGCCGCCGCACAGGCCGCTTCGTAGGTCTCGGTCACCGGAGAGGAAGGGGAGGCGGCCGGCGTCTCGGCCAGACAGACGACGTGTATCCCGGCGCGCGGTCCGGCGACCGCCAGCCGGGCCACCGCCTCGCGCAGGTCGGCGCCGCCGGGATCGCCGTCCACGACGACCACCGTGTACGGGCCGGGGAAGTCGCCGTCGCCCGACTCGTCCGGCACGGCCCAGGAGGGGCGGCGGCCGGCGTTGCGGGGCGCGGGTACCTGGGCCGGTCCCGTACCGCTCGAGCCGCCCGCGCTGTCGGCCAGGTGGTCCTCCAGGCGGCGCAGCAGCTCGTCGGCGCGGGCCGTGGCCTGGTCGCGGTCGTAGGCGAGCAGGAGACGGCAGTCCTGGCCGTGCCCGGGGCGCAGCTGCGGCAGCCAGCCCAGCCAGGACCACTCGGCGACGCGCTCCTCCTCGGAACGCGCGCGGTCCGTGCTGATCAGGACGATTTCCAGGGTGTCGGGGGAGTGCAGCGCGGCGAGCTGGGCCAGTACCGCGCGCGCCAGCCCGGACAGTCGCGGGCGCGGCCCGGCCAGACCGAGCGCGCCGACCTCGCGCAGCCCCGTCGTCACCGGTACGGCGGGCAGCAGGCCCGAGCCGTCGGGCGCCGGCCGGTCGGCGGTGCCGAGCCGCACGGTGAGCGCCTCCGGATGCCCCGGGCCGCGTTCCCACAGCCGGGGGCCCGGGCCCAGCGCCGTCAGCAGCAGCGCCGCCGGGTCCGGCCAGGTCTCGGGTACGGGGGACGCGGCGGCCGACGGGTACGACTGCGCTCCGGCCGCCTCCTCCTCGTAGGTCCCGGGGGCGTCCGTGTCCTGCGCGTCGCCGCGACCGCCGGCCAGCCGGCGCGCCCACGCGGAGAGACCTCCGCGTTTCCGCACGCCCGGGGGCACGTCGGTGCCGCGCAGCGGGGTGCCTTTGCGGCGGGCGGCCGCGCGGGGATCGGCTTCGGGGGCGTCGTCGTAGGAGGGCGCGGGCGGGGAAGCGGACGGAGGGCCGGACGGGGCGGCGGGGTCGGGCGCGGAGGCGGCGGGGCGCTGCGGGGCGCCCGCGTCCTCCGGCGCGCCGTGCGGTCCACGGACGTCGTCGTACGTCCCGGTGAACGAGCCGAGGCCCGAGTGGCCGGCGTGGGTGGCCGAGGAGCCTTCACCCGCTCCGGACACGCCGCCGGAGGGAACCGCTCCGGGCTGGTTGCGGCGCACGGGGTCACCTGTGCGTGCCTCGCCGACGCGCCGGCTCTCGATGCGCGGCGCCGTGCCCTGGCCGGGCACCACCGCAGGCGCCGAGTGGGTCTCCCCGGCGCCGCGTGTCTGCCCGCCCCGGCCCTCCGGCGAGCCGTTCCAGTCCACCGTGCCGTAGGCGTGGCCGGTCGGGCCCGAGGGGCCTTCCCGGTCGCCCGCGCCGTCGCCCGCCGCACGCGCGTGTGCCGCGCCCGTGACCGGGCCGGGGCGGTCGCCGGACGGGCCGCCGTCCGGCGCCGGGTCCGGGCCCGCGCAGGGCACCCGGACGTGGCCCTCGCCGTCCGGAGTGGTCGCCGCCCGTGGACCGGGGCCGCCGGGCGGGGCCAGGCGCAGGGCCGACTCGCCGACGCGCAGAAGGGCGCCGGGGGTGAGGCGGACGGGACGGGCCTGTACCCGGGCGCCGTCCAGGGTGGTGCCGTTGGTGGAGCCGAGGTCGGCGACCGTGACCCGGCCCTCGGGGGAGAGCGTCACCGCGCAGTGCAGGCGCGAGACGTCCGGGTCGTCGAGGGGTACGTCGGCGTCGGCGGAGCGGCCCACGCGGACCTGGCCGCCGTGCAGCAGATGGACCCCGCCCGCGTCGGGCCCGGCCACCACGTGCAGACGGGCCGGGGCCTCGTCGACCTCGGGGTGCGGCTCGGGGTCGGCCGGGGCGCCCAGGGACAGCACGGCGCCGTCTATCAGCGGCGGCTCGCCGAGCGTGCAGCGCTGGGTGTCGAGCCGCTCCACGCCCGCGTAGAGCACGACCGCGGCCGCGGAGGAGGCCGATGGGGCGCCCTCCCCGGAGACCGCGGCGGCCAGCGCGGACGCCACCGCGGCCAGCGCCGTGCCGGCGGGCGCCGTGACCAGCACGTCGCAGCTCGCGGTGCGGGCCCGCGCCTGAGGTCCCCCGGCGCGAGCGGAGCCCGGCGCGGGGAAGGGCGGGCCCGTCGGGTCTACGACGGTCAGCCGGATCTGCATCGCCGTCAGCGGTCCCTTCTGCACGGGCGCGGACTTCCCCCCACCCCACACGAGCACAGCGGCCAGTACTGAAGGCATCCTCGCACCTGTCACTGACAACGCGCCCCATACCCGGGGACAAGTGATCTTGATTGGTCGGCTCTGCCCGCAAAAGTGCCTGACAAGTGCGTCACCGGCGATCAGTTGAGATCGGTCACGTCCGGCCCCGGCAACCAGAAAGACCGGGTCGAGCGTCTTTCCTTCGGATAAGGACGACGGCCCGGTGTCCGCACTGCGGCACTACAGTGGGTCGGAACACGGACAGGACAGGCAAGCAAGCAGCAGGGAGCGCGTGACGTGCGGCCAGTCGGCAGCAAGTACCTGCTCGAGGAGCCGCTCGGACGCGGCGCCACGGGCACCGTCTGGCGAGCCCGCCAGCGCGAGACCGCGGGCGCCGAGGCGGCCGTGGCCGGCCAGCCCGGGGAGACCGTCGCGATCAAGGTCCTCAAGGAGGAGCTCGCGAACGACCCCGATGTCGTGATGCGCTTTTTGCGCGAGCGGTCGGTGCTGCTGCGCCTGACCCACCCGAACATCGTCCGGGTCCGTGACCTGGTCGTCGAGGGCGATCTGCTGGCGCTGGTCATGGACCTCGTCGACGGCCCCGACCTGCACCGCTACCTGCGCGAGAACGGCCCCTTCACGCCCGTCGCCGCCGCCCTGCTCACCGCCCAGGTCGCCGACGCGCTCGCCGCCAGCCACGCCGACGGCGTGGTGCACCGCGACCTGAAGCCGGCCAACGTCCTGTTGATGCAGAACGGCGGGCAGATGCACCCGCTGCTCACCGACTTCGGCATCGCGCGCCTCGCCGACTCCCCGGGCCTGACCCGGACCAGCGAGTTCGTCGGCACGCCCGCGTACGTCGCGCCGGAGTCCGCCGAGGGCCGCCCGCAGACCTCGGCCGTGGACATCTACGGCGCCGGCATCCTGCTGTACGAGCTGGTCACCGGGCGTCCGCCGTTCTCCGGCGGCTCCGCCCTGGAGGTCCTCCACCAGCACCTGAACGCCGAGCCGCGCCGCCCGTCCACGGTCCCGGACCCGCTGTGGACGGTCATCGAGCGCTGCCTGCGCAAGAACCCCGACGACCGGCCGAGCGCCGAGAACCTCGCGCGCGGGCTGCGCATCGTCGCCGAGGGCATCGGGGTGCACGCGAACTCGATGCAGATCGCCGCCGCCGACGGCGTCGGCCACCTGCTCACGCCCGACCCGGCGCCCGCGACCGTGCCGGGCGGCGCCTACGACCCGAACGCCGCGACCAGTGTCCTGCCGCACACCAGCGGTCCCGCGGGCGCCGCCGACCCCACCGCCGTGCTGCCGCACACCAGCGGTCCCGCGGGCGCCGCCGACCCCACCGCCGTGCTGCCGCACACCAGCGGTCCGGCGGGCGCCGCCGATCCGACGGCCGTCCTGCCGCCGGTGCCGCCGCACCAGCCGGGACAGCAGGGCCAGCAGGGCCAGGAGCCGCATCCCTGGCAGTCCCAGATGCGGGCCGCCCGCGACCGCAACGAGCCGACGCAGGTCCAGCAGTACCTCGACCCCGGCGACGACCCGCTGCGCCGCCGCCCCCAGCGGCAGGTCTCCCGCCAGCAGCAGCCGCAGCAGCCGTATCCGCAGCAGAACCAGCAGCAACAGCGGCCTCAGCAGCAGCAACGACCTCAGCAGCGCCAGCAGCAGCCCCCCGGTTACGGGTACCAGGGGCAGCCGCAGCAGCAGTACGCGCCGCAGCACCAGCAGCCGCAACAGCAGCCCCAGCGGTACGCGCCGCAGCCTCAGCAGCAGCCGAGGCAGCGGCCCGAGCCGGAACCCCGTCAGCCGCGCGAGCCGAGACAGCGCAGTGCCAACCCGATGAAGATCCCCGGGCTCGGCTGCCTGAAGGGCTGCCTGTTCACGATCGTCATCCTGTTCGTGGCCGGATGGCTGATCTGGGAGCTGAGCCCGCTCCAGGGCTGGATCGGCACCGGCAAGAACTACTGGCAGCTGATCAGCGGCTGGTTCAACGACGTCACCGGCTGGATCGGCGACCTGGCCGACTCGGGCGGCGGCGGCACGGGCGGCGCCGGCAACTGAGGCACCGGCGACCGGCACGGACTCCGGTCCTGACCGCGAGTTTGTGTACTTGTCGACATCCGACGGGTGATTTCCGTCTCCGCGGTGAAGGTTGGCTCCTCGGACGCGTACTTTGATGGGCAACACGCGTCTGTAGGAGCAGCCTTGGCACGGAAGATCGGCAGCCGGTACACCGCCCACCAGATCCTGGGACGGGGCAGCGCCGGCACGGTGTGGCTGGGCGAGGGACCGGACGGACCCGTCGCCGTAAAGCTGCTGCGCGAGGACCTCGCCTCCGACGAGGAGCTCGTGGGCCGCTTCGTGCAGGAGCGCACGGCACTGCTCGGCCTGGAGCACCCGCACGTGGTGTCCGTACGGGACCTGGTGGTCGACGGCAACGACCTGGCCCTGGTCATGGACCTCGTCCGCGGCACGGACCTGCGTACCCGCCTCGAGAGGGACCGGCGGCTCGCGCCCGAGGCCGCCGTGGCGATCGTCGCGGACATCGCCGAGGGACTGGCCGCCGCGCACGCGGCCGGGATCGTGCACCGGGACGTGAAGCCCGAGAACATCCTGCTCGACATGCAGGGCCCGCTCGGCCCCGGCGGCTCGCACCGCGCGCTGCTGACCGACTTCGGCGTCGCGAAACTGATCGACACCCCCAAACGGACCCGCGCCACGAAGATCATCGGCACGCCGGACTACCTGGCGCCGGAGATCGTGGAGGGCCTGCCGCCGCGCGCCTCGGTGGACATCTACGCCCTGGCGACCGTGCTGTACGAGCTCCTCGCGGGCTTCACACCGTTCGGCGGCGGCCACCCCGGCGCGGTGCTGCGCCGTCACGTCACCGAGTCCGTCGCCCCGCTCCCCGGCATCACGGACGAGCTGTGGCAGCTCCTCGTGCAGTGCCTGGCGAAGGCGCCGGCGTCCCGGCTGCGGGCGTCCGAGCTGGCGGCACGGCTGCGGGAGCAGCTGCCGACGCTGGCCGGGATGCCGCCGCTGGACGTCGACGAGCCGGACCCGGAGCAGGAGGAAGGGGAGGGCGAGCCGGCCGAGACCGCGCCCTCCGCGTCCTCTCCCTCTGCTCCCTCCGGACGGGTACGGCGCGGGTCGGTCCCGCTGGTGCCCGGCGCCAAGCCGGACTCCAACCGGGACACCCACACGTCGATGCGGGTGCCCGCGCCGGACGAGCTGGCGGGCGGGGCGCACGGCACGGCACGGGTACCGAGGGCGGCCGGCGCGCCGCGCCCCGGCTCGGCACGGAACCGTTCCGCCACCCGGCGGCGCCGGATCACGCTGGGTGTGGCGGCGGTGGCGCTGGTCGCCGCGGCGGGCATCGGCACCTGGGCGGCCACCTCCGGCGACGACGCGGGGGCGACTCCGCAGGACACGAAGAACTCGACGCCGGCGTCCCCCTGACCCTGGCGGCTGCCGCCCCCGGACCCCCGCTTCGGCCCTGAAGGGGCCTCGTCCTCGACCGCCGGACGGGCCGGAATGTCCTGACCGGGGCTCGGCAGCCGAGGCCGGACGGGCTCGGATGCCGGGTCCGTTAGGCTGGAGGCGTGGCAGTCGTCGATGTATCCGAAGAGCTCAAGTCCCTCTCCTCGACCATGGAGTCGATCGAGGCCGTTCTGGACCTCGACAAGCTGAGGGCAGATATCGCCGTGCTCGAGGAGCAGGCGGCCGCGCCGTCCCTGTGGGACAACCCGGACGAGGCGCAGAAGATCACCAGCAAGCTGTCCCACCTCCAGGCCGAGGTCAGGAAGGCGGACGCGCTGCGCAGCCGGATCGACGATCTCTCCGTGCTGTTCGAGATGGCCCAGGAGGAGGACGACCCGGACACCCTCGCCGAGGCCGAGTCCGAGCTCACCTCCGTCAAGAAGGCGCTGGACGAGATGGAGGTCCGTACGCTGCTCAGCGGCGAGTACGACTCCCGCGAGGCACTCGTGAACATCCGTGCCGAGGCCGGTGGCGTCGACGCCGCCGACTTCGCGGAGAAGCTCCAGCGGATGTACCTGCGGTGGGCGGAGCAACACGGCTACAAGACCGAGATCTACGAGACGTCGTACGCCGAAGAGGCCGGCATCAAGTCGACCACCTTCGCCGTGCAGATCCCGTACGCCTACGGCACCCTCTCCGTGGAGCAGGGCACGCACCGGCTCGTGCGCATCTCCCCCTTCGACAACCAGGGGCGTCGGCAGACCTCCTTCGCGGGTGTCGAGATCCTTCCCGTGGTGGAGACCACCGACCACATCGAGATCGACGAGTCCGAGCTGCGGGTCGACGTCTACCGGTCCTCCGGTCCCGGCGGCCAGGGCGTGAACACCACCGACTCCGCGGTGCGCCTCACCCACCTCCCCACCGGCATCGTCGTCTCCTGCCAGAACGAGCGGTCGCAGATCCAGAACAAGGCGTCCGCGATGAACGTCCTCCAGGCCAAGCTGCTCGACCGGCGCCGGCAGGAGGAGCAGGCCAAGATGGACGCGCTCAAGGGCGACGGCGGCAACTCCTGGGGCAACCAGATGCGTTCGTACGTCCTGCACCCGTACCAGATGGTCAAGGACCTGCGCACCGAGTTCGAGGTCGGTAACCCCGAGGCCGTGTTCAACGGTGAGATCGACGGGTTCCTGGAAGCCGGAATTCGCTGGCGCAAGCAGCAAGAGAAGTAACTTTGTCGACAAGGCAACCGCCCCTGAATCAGGGGCGGTTGCTTTTTACATCACATTCACAGCACCAACGACACGCAAAGCGCCCCGACTTGGACATTGCGTACGCAACGACCTTGACGATGCTTTGAAAAGTGGGGAAGGTGCAGTGTGGCATGCGTATCTCTGGGGCGCATGTGAACCGGGGGCTTCGGCTACATCTCAGCTACCTCCGTCGATCACGGCCCCGGACGCGGCCTCATCGACGATTCAGCTACTGGGGGTAGCAGCTATATGACCAAGAAGACGCGGATCCGTTTCGCGCGCATAGCCGCCGGCGCCATGATCGCCGCGGGCGCTTCGCTGACGGTCGCCGGCGTCGCCTCGGCCGACGATGACGCGCTTGTCGACACGAGCACGATCGTCCCCATGGACGGCGAGGACGACTGCACCATCATCGTCACCCCGGAGTGCGAGACCGGCGGCACGGAGAACGGCGGGAGCGAGAACGGCGGCACGGAGACCGGCGGGACCGAGACCGGCGGCACGGAGACCGGCGGGACCGAGACCGGCGGCACGGAGACCGGCGGGACCGAGACCGGTGGGACCGAGACCGGCGGCACGGAGACCGGTGGGACCGAGACCGGTGGCTCCACCACCACGGGCGGTTCCACCACGACCGGTGGCTCCACCACCACGGGCGGTTCGACCACCACGGGCGGCTCCACCACCACCGGCGGTTCCACCACGACCGGTGGCTCCACCACCACGGGCGGCTCCACCACCGGTGGCAGCTCGACCTCCGGCGGCGGCTCGACCACCGGCGGTGACGACTCCACCGGCGGTTCGAGCAGCACCGGCGGTTCCGGCACCACCGGCGGCGGCTCCACCGCGGGCGGTACCGACACCGACGGCACCTCCACCCAGGAGGAGGGCAGCTCCGCGCTGACCGACACCTCGGACGCCGCCGCCGACACCAGCGCGCAGGGTGGTGGCAAGGAGCTCGCCGAGACCGGTGCGGGCCAGACCACGTTCCTGATCATCGGTGCCGCCACGATGATCGCCGGCGGCATCGGCTTCCGTGTGCTGCCGCGCCTCGCGGCGGGCCGCGGCGGAGCCGCTGCCTGACGGTAGGTAGTCGCACCCGTACGTGACGTACGCGCGAAGGGGCCCGGAGTGATCAGCTCCGGGCCCCTTGACGTGCGTATCCGGGGGTTACGCGGTCTGGTGCGCCAGCAGCGCCAGCGCCGCCACCAGCACCGCGAGCAGCGCGATCAGCGCCATCGGGTTCAGCCCCGCGAAGAAGTTGTCCTGTTGCTGCATCCGCTCGCGGTTCGCGCGGCACACCGGGCACCGGCCCTCGCTCACGGGCGCGGCGCAGTTAGCGCACACCAGCCGGTCGTACGTCATGCGCTCGCCCTCCTTGCACCGGTTCCATGTACACAACGCCTCGGGGAACGGGAACGTTCCCCCTCCACTGTGCCAGGTTCCTCCGGAGGGTGCGCGGCCCACCCGGAGAGCGGTGGGTGTACAAAGTCCCGCACAAAAAGGCACAAGCCCCACTCAACCCCTCCTGATGCCTGCGCCGCCCTCCCCGGTTCGCGTATGGTCACGCTCATCTACCCCCGGCGACCCGTGGTGCACCCGTGATCCGATTCGACAACGTCTCCAAGGTCTACCCCAAGCAGACCCGCCCCGCACTCAGGGATGTCTCCCTCGAGGTCGAGAAGGGCGAGTTCGTGTTCCTCGTGGGATCCTCCGGCTCCGGCAAGTCCACCTTCCTGCGGCTGGTCCTCCGCGAGGAGCGCACCAGCCACGGTCAGGTGCACGTCCTGGGCAAGGATCTCGCACGCCTCTCCAACTGGAAGGTGCCGCAGATGCGCCGCCAGCTGGGGACGGTCTTCCAGGACTTCCGGCTGCTGCCGAACAAGACGGTGGCGGAGAACGTCGCCTTCGCGCAGGAGGTCATCGGCAAGTCGAAGGGCGAGATCCGCAAATCCGTGCCGCAGGTGCTCGACCTCGTCGGGCTCGGCGGCAAGGAGGACCGGATGCCCGGTGAGCTCTCCGGTGGTGAGCAGCAGCGCGTCGCCATCGCGCGGGCCTTCGTGAACCGGCCCAAGCTGCTGATCGCGGACGAGCCCACCGGCAACCTCGACCCGCAGACCTCCGTCGGCATCATGAAGCTGCTCGACCGGATCAACCGGACGGGCACGACCGTGCTGATGGCCACGCACGACCAGAACATCGTGGACCAGATGCGCAAGCGCGTCATCGAGCTGGAGCAGGGCCGTCTCGTCCGCGACCAGGCGCGCGGCGTCTACGGCTACCAGCACTGACCGCTCCCGCCATCGCCCCCGCTCTCGCGGACGTCCCCGGAAAGGCCTGAACAACTCGCCATGCGCGCCCAGTTCGTACTGTCGGAGATCGGTGTCGGTCTCCGCCGCAACCTGACGATGACCTTCGCCGTCGTCGTCTCCGTCGCCCTGTCCCTGGCGCTCTTCGGCGGGTCGCTGCTGATGAGTGACCAGGTCAGCACGATGAAGGGCTACTGGTACGACAAGGTCAACGTCTCGGTGTTCCTCTGCAACAAGAGCGACGCCGAGTCCGACCCGAACTGCGCCAAGGGCGCGGTCACCGCGGACCAGAAGAAGCAGATCAAGTCCGACCTCGACAAGATGGGGGTCGTCGAGAAGGTGACGTACGAGTCGCAGGACGACGCGTACAAGCACTACAAGGAGCAGTTCGGCGACTCCCCGCTGGCCAGCTCCCTCACGCCGGACCAGATGCAGGAGTCGTACCGCATCAAGCTGAAGGACCCGGAGAAGTACCAGGTCATCGCGACCGCCTTCGACGGGCGGGACGGCGTGCAGTCCGTGCAGGACCAGAAGGGCATCCTGGACAACCTCTTCGGGCTGCTCAACGGCATGAACTGGGCGGCGCGGGCGGTCATGGCGCTGATGCTCGTCGTGGCGCTGATGCTGATCGTCAACACCGTGCGCGTCTCGGCCTTCAGCCGACGGCGTGAGACGGGGATCATGCGGCTCGTCGGTGCCTCCGGCTTCTACATCCAGGCGCCGTTCATCGCCGAGGCCGCGGTCGCCGGGCTGATCGGCGGCACGGTCGCCTGCGGATTCCTGGTGATCGCCCGGTACTTCATCATCGACAACGGCCTGGCCCTGTCCGAGAAGCTGAATCTGATCAACTTCATCGGCTGGGACGCCGTGCTGACGAAGCTTCCGCTCATCCTCGCCACGAGCCTGCTGATGCCCGCGCTGGCCGCGTTCTTCGCGCTGCGCAAGTACCTGAAGGTGTGACGCACGCCCCGAGGGTCGTACGGTCAACCGACCGTACGGCCCTTCGCGTTCCCCTAGACTCACCGCCATGTCAGGCCGTGACCTGTTCTGTCAGCCCCGCCGTTTCGGCCGCGGGGCCGTCCTGACATTGGTGTTCGCGAGCGTGCTGGTCGCCGGCGCCGCCACCGGATCCCTGCCGGGTGACCCCGGAGAGGGCGGGCGCAGCGCCTCGGGCGCCGCCCCCTCCCCGGCCCCCGTCGGCCACTCCGAGGACGTGACGCGGGCCGCCGAGGAGGCCGCCGCGGACGGCAAGTCCCCGATGGAGGCCGCCGAGCGCGCCGTCAGCCGCAGCGGGGACCGCTGGGCTGCCGTCTACTCCGAGGGCGAGTACGCGGAGTTCGAGGCGTCCCTCGACGGCCGGTACACCGGCGTCGGCCTGGAGGCGCGAGGTGACCGGGACGGCCGGATCGAGGTGACCAAGGTGCAGTCGGGATCGCCCGCGGCCGCCGCCGGGATCCGCGCGGGCGACCGGCTGCGCAGCGTCGACGGACGGTCCGTCGAAGGCCTCCCGGTCACCGACGTCGTCTCCTTACTGCGCGGTGACGCCACGGGCGCGAGCGCCGGCAGCACCGTCCGTCTCGGCCTGGAGCGCGGCACGCGCGCGTGGACCGAGACCCTGCGCCGGGCGCTCCTGTCCACGGACTCCGTCACCGTCCACCGGCTTTCCGACGACACCACCGTCATCACCGTCGCCGCGTTCACCAAGGGGGTCGGTGACAGCGTGCGCAGCGCCGTCCGCCGGACCCCGGCCGGTGCCGGGATCGTGCTCGATCTGCGCGGCAACTCCGGCGGCCTGGTCACCGAGGCCGTCTCCACCGCCTCCGCCTTCCTCGACGGCGGCCTCGTCGCCACCTACGACGTCGACGGCGACCAGCGCGCCCTGCACGCCGAGGGCGGCGGCGACACCACCAGCCCCCTGGTCGCACTTGTCGACGGCGGCACGATGAGCGCCGCCGAGCTGCTCACCGGCGCCCTCCAGGACCGTGGCCGCGCGGTCGTCGTGGGCTCCCGCACCTTCGGCAAGGGCTCGGTCCAGATGCCGAGCCGGCTGCCCGACGGCTCCGTCGCCGAGCTGACCGTCGGGCACTACCGCACCCCCTCCGGTCACGGTGTCGACGGCCGGGGCATCACTCCCGACCTGGAGGCGGACGACGGGGCGCTGGAGCGGGCCGAGACCGTGCTGAGCGGCCTCGGGGACGTGTCCTGAGCGACCGCCGCGTAATCGGCTTTCCCTCAGTGGGCCTCCGGGTGCGAAACTGGCTGCACTATGAGCAAGGGAATGTACGTACCGAAGGAGTCCCAGCCGAAGCAGGGCGGGGCGGCCGCGTCCGGCAAGGTCAAGGACGGCAAGCGCAAGATCGTCGCGCAGAACAAGAAGGCCCGGCACGACTACGCGATCATCGACGTCTACGAGGCCGGTCTCGTCCTCACCGGCACCGAGGTGAAGTCGCTGCGCGAGGGGCGCGCCTCGCTGACCGACGCCTTCGTCCAGATCGAGGGGAACGAGGCGTGGCTGCACGCCGCGCACATCCCCGAGTACTTCCAGGGCAGCTGGACCAACCACTCCGCGCGCCGCAAGCGCAAGCTGCTGCTGCACCGCGAGGAGATCGACAAGCTGGCGGTGAAGTCCGAGGAGACGGGGCACACGATCGTGGCCCTCGCCGTCTACTTCAAGGACGGCCGGGCGAAGGCCGAGATCGCGCTGGCGCGCGGCAAGAAGGAGTACGACAAGCGGCAGACCCTGCGCGAGCAGCAGGACCGCCGGGAGACGGACCGGGTGATCGCGGCGGAGAAGCGCAAGCAGCGGCACGCGTAGCCACCACACGCGTAGCCGCCGCACACGGGTCGCCGGGAATACAGTGGCATCGTCGTGCGTTGGTCACGTACGATGGCACCTGTGCCTCACAGCAGGCACGAACCCTCTTCGGAGGGATTGAAAAATCAACATGGGGATGATCGGTTTCGACAGCGACTGTTGAAGCAGGGGAAGCGTGTCGAGGAAGCGGCAATGATCTCGTAAACCATATGTCGCAAAAAATAATCGCCAATACCAAGAGCGATTCCCAGTCCTACGCCCTCGCTGCCTAATAAGCAGTGAGTGTAGGACCCATAATGGGTGTCAGCCCGGAAGTGTTCCCGATCCGGATCCTGGCATAATCTAGGGGACTAAACCATCGAGCCCGGTCACGGGGTTCGATGGGAAATCAAACAGTGACTGGGCCCGTCGGCGACTTGTTCGCGTGATCACCGGGGCCGAGAAAATCACAGCGAACTGCACACGGAGAAGCCCTGATTCTGCACCGTTGGACGCGGGTTCGATTCCCGCCATCTCCACTCATCCCATGTGAACAAGAACCCCGTCGCTTCCGAGCGGCGGGGTTCTTGCCGTAACACGAGAGGGAGGGCCCGGTGGACGACCCGCTGCACATCACGCTCCTGGGCGAGTACCACGCGCGCCCCCTCCGCAGGGGCTCCTACGACGACTTCGCCCCGGACGACCCCGGGGCCGCCCTCGGCCTGTCCGACGCCCTGGTCGCCGATCTGTCCGCCTGGGCGAGTGGCATCGACGCGGCCATGAACACCTGGCTGGCCGACCGTGACGACATCCGCTGGGACGCCGCGTTCCTGCGACTGCACGAGGAGGGCGAGACGCTGGCCGAACGCCTCGCCCTGGAACTCGCCCCCGGTCGGACCGTGGGGTACGAAGGCGTCCAGGGCGTGTCCTGCGCGCTCCTGGGGACCCGCCTCGGCAACCCGGTCAGCGTGGACTGACCGTTCGCGGCGCCGTGCTCGCCCGCCGGGTCAGCGTCGGCGGCAGCAGGGTCGCCTCGGGTACGGTCTCGCCGTCGAGCTTGCGCATCAGCAGCTCCACCGCACGCTCGCCCACCTCCGCCGACGGCAGCGCGATGGAGGTGACGGGCACCCGGAGCCCCGCGGCGAGCTCGTCCGGGCAGATCGCCGTGACCGACAGGTCGCCGGGGACCCGCAGCCCCAGCTGCTCGAACGCGTCGATGAGGGGCTCCAGGACCGCCTCGTTGTGGACCACCACCCCCGTCAACGCGGGCTGCTCGCGCAGAAGCTGCTCCGCCACCCGGCGGGCCGCGGCCGGGGTCGCCTCGCAGGGGTGGACGGCGGAGGCGAGCCCCGCCCGGTCGGCGGCCGCGGTGAACCCCTGGACCACGCGCTGCGCGAAGGCCGTCCCGCGCACGTACACCTCCGGCGGCGACCCGACCAGCCCGACCACCCGGTGCCCGAGCTGCGCCAGATGCTCCACGCACCGCTCACCCGCCGTCCGGAAGTCGAGGTCGATGCAGGTCAGTCCGTCGGCCTCGAGCGGGAACCCGATCATCACGGACGGCCGGTCCAACGAGCGCAGCAACGGCAGCCGGGGATCGTGCAGTTGGACGTCCATCAGGATCAGCGCGTCGACGAGGGCCGTGTCCGCGACCCTGCGCAGCCCCTCCTCGCCCTCCTCCTGGGTCAGCAGCAGCACGTCGTGGTCGTGCTGCCGGGCCGCCGTCACCACCGACACCGCGAACTGCATGACGACCGGGACATGGATGCCGGTCCGCAGCGGCACCACGAGCGCCAGCACGTTCGAGCGGCTGCTGGCCAGCGCGCGGGCGCCGGCGTGCGGGCGGTAGCCCAGCGCGCGGGCGGCCTCCTCGACCCGGCGCCGGGTCTCCTCGGAGATCGGGCGCTTGCCGCTCAGCGCGTACGACACCGTGCTGGGGGACACCCCGGCATGCCGCGCCACATCGGTGATCTTCACCATCAGGCCTGCTCCCGGTCGTCCGGGGTCTCCAGGGTCAGGAACCCGGAGCCCGCCGCCGCCCGCGCGACCCGGTCCCCGGCCGCCAGCGCCCACGGCGCCGCGGGGTCGCTCGCGGACGCCCGCAGGGTGTCCCCCTCCCGTACGACGGTGAAGGTCACGTCCCCGACCCGTACCGTCACCTGGGCGCCGCGCTCCAGGCCGTAGGTGCGCAGGGTGACCCCGTCGGCGTGCGGGTAGTCCGGCCGGTCGGCGTGGGCGCCCACCGGGAGCACCGCGCCCGGCCGCACCAGCAGCGGCAGGCCGAGGAACCCGTGGCGTTCGCGCACCCAGCGCGGCCCGGTCACCGTCCGTCCGGTGAGGTAGTGGGTCCAGGTGCCCTCGGGGACGTAGTACGTCACGTCCCCCGCGTCGCTGAACACCGGCGCGACCAGCAGGTCCGGACCGAGCATGTACTGCCGTTCCAGGTGCGCGCACCCGGGATCCGCCGGGAACTCCAGCACCATCGCCCGCATCATCGGCGTGCCCTCCTCGTGGGCGACGCGGGCGGCCTCGTACAGATAGGGCATGAGCCGCAGCTTCAGCCGGGTGAAGTGCCGCAGCACGTCCACCGACTCCTCGTCGAACAGCCAGGGCACCCGGTACGAGGAACTGCCGTGCAGTCTGCTGTGCGAGGACAGCAGGCCGAAGGCCAGCCAGCGCTTGAACAGCGCCGGTGTCGGTGTGCCCTCGAAGCCGCCGATGTCGTGGCTCCAGAAGCCGAATCCGGACAGGCCCAGGGACAGCCCGCCGCGCAGCGACTCCGCCATCGACTCGTACGTCGCCTCGCAGTCACCGCCCCAGTGCACCGGGAACTGCTGGCTGCCGGTCGTCGCCGACCGGGCGAAGACGACCGCCTCCCCCTCGCCCCGGTGTTTGCGCAGCACGTCGAAGACGGTGCGGTTGTAGAGGTACGTGTAGTAGTTGTGCATCCGCTCCGGGTCCGAGCCGTCGGACCAGGTCACGTCGACCGGGACGCGCTCGCCGAAGTCGGTCTTGAAGCAGTCGACGCCCTGCGCGAGCAGCGCCTCCAGTTTGGCCGCGTACCAGTCGCGGGCGGCGGGGCTGGTGAAGTCCACGAGGGCCATGCCGGGCTGCCACAGGTCCCACTGCCAGACACTCCCGTCCGGCCGCCTCAGCAGATGACCGAGCGCCCGGCCCTCCGTGAAGAGCGGCGACCGCTGGGCGATGTACGGGTTGATCCACACGCTGATGTGCAGGCCCTTCGCCTTCAGCCGGGCCAGCATGCCCTCCGGGTCGGGGAACACCCGTGGGTCCCAGCTGAAGTCGCACCAGTTGAACTCCCGCATCCAGAAGCAGTCGAAGTGGAAGACGGAGAGCGGGAGTTCACGCTCCCGCATGCCCTCGATGAAGGAGGTCACCGTCTCCTCGTCGTAGGAGGTGGTGAACGACGTCGACAGCCACAGGCCGAACGACCAGGTGGGGGGCAGGGCGGGGCGGCCGGTGAGGGCGGTGTATTTGCGGAGGATGTCCTTCGGGGTGGGGCCGTGGATGACGTAGTACGTCAACTCCTGTGTCTCGGCGCTGAACTGGACCCGGGACACCGCCTCCGAGCCGACCTCGAAGGACACCTTGCCCGGGTGGTCGACGAAGACGCCGTAGCCCGCGTCCGTGAGGTAGAACGGCACGTTCTTGTAGGCCTGTTCGGTCGCCGTGCCGCCGTCGGCGTTCCAGATGTCGACGACCTGGCCGTTCCTGACCAGCGGGCCGAAGCGTTCGCCGAGGCCGTAGACGGAGGTCCCCACTCCCAGGTTGAGCTGCTCGCGCAGGTAGTGGCCGCCGGTGGCCGCGTCCCGCATGATGCCCATGCCCTTGGGGCCGCTGGAGGTGAGGGTCCGCCCATGGGCGAGGAACTCCACGTGCCAGGGGCCGGAACGGGCGACCTTCACGGAGAGCGCGCCGGAGGTCAGGGTCGCGTACGCGTCGTCGTAGGAGAGCAGGGGGGCGGGCTCCGCCTCGGTGAGGTCGAAGGCCGGCTCGCGGGGCCGCTCGCCCGTGAAGTGGGTGAGGGTGAGGCCGACGACGTCGGGCATCGGGGTGTGGGCGGTGATCGTCATGACCGGTCCCGTCATCAGGTCGCCGCGGCTGCGGATGGGCCGGGTCGGCGCGTGGATCTCCAGGACGCCGTCCGACTCGACGACGTCGAGGACCTCGGCCGGGTGGGCGGCCGTGACGCCCTCGCGCAGCAGCCAGTAACCGTCGGTGAACTTCATGGGTGGGGGGTCCTTACTGCTCGGTCCTCACTACTTCACGGCACCCACGGCGATACCGCGGGTGAGGGTCCGCTGGAAGACGAGGAAGAAGACGAGGGCCGGGAGCACGCCGAGGAGGGCGGCCGCGTTGGTCATCGTGGCGTCCATCAGGCGCTGCCCCTGGAGGACGCCGAGGGCCACCGACACGGTCTGGTTGTCGTTGGAGATCAGCATGACCAGCGGGAGCAGGAACTCGTTCCAGGTCCAGATGAAGAAGAAGACCAGCAGCACACCGAGGGTGGGCCGGCTGACGGGGACGACGATCCGCCACAGCACCTGCCACTTGTCGGCGCCGTCGATCCGGGCCGCCTCGATGATCTCGCGCGGGAACCGGCTCAGCACGGAGGAGAGCAGATAGGTGCCGAAGGCCGCCTGGATCACCGTGAAGACGATGATCACGCTGAGCCGGGTGTCGTACAGGCCGGCCTGCTTGCTCAGGTAGTACACCGGGTAGACCAGCGCCTCCTGCGGGAGCATGTTGGCCAGCACGAAGAAGGCCAGGATCCAGGTGCGGCCCCTGATCCGCCCGATGCCGATCGCGTACGCGTTCAGGACCGAGAGGACCACGGCCAGTACCGCCACCGAGCCGCTGATCAGCACCGAGTTGAGCAGCTTCCGGTCGTAGTCCACCCGTTCCCAGAAGTCCTTCAGGCCGTCCAGGTAGAGGCCGTCGGGGAGGCCGAGCGGGCCGTTGCGGGAGTACTCCGCCGGGGACTTGACCGCGTTCACCGCCACGATCAGGAACGGCACGACCATGAAGAGGGCGGCCAGACACAGGGCGATCAGGACCGGGTAGCGGCGCAGAGCCGTCCTCATGCGCGTGCCCCTTCCTCGGCGTCCTCCGCGCGGGTCTGGAGTCTCAGGCCGATGACGGACAGGGCGAGGATGATCACGGTGAGGACCGTGGAGATCGCGGCGCCGTAGCCGACCTGCGTCTTCTCGAAGAACGTGGTGAAGGAGAAGTAGGAGGGGACGTTCGTCGCGCCGCCGGGGCCGCCCTTCGTCAGGACGTACACCGCGCCGAACACCTTCAGCGCGGCGATCGTGCACCAGGTCAGGACGACGTAGATCTCCGGGCGGATCTGCGGCACCGTGATGTGCCGGAAGCGACGCCACCAGCCGGCGCCGTCCAGCTCGGCCGCCTCGTACAGCTGCGGGTCGACGCGTTCCAGCCCCGCCATGAAGACGACCAGCGGGAAGCCGAGCTGCACCCACACCATCACGCCCATGACGCTCCAGAGCGCGAGGTCGGGATCGCCGAGCCAGTCCTGCCGCCAGGAGCCGAGACCGACGGCCTGGAGGAGTTCGTTGAGCGAGCCGTCGTCGGGCGCGAGGATCCAGCTCCAGACGATGCCGGCGACCGCGATCGGCAGCACCTGCGGGAGATAGAAGCAGGCACGCAGGACGGCCGCCGTCCGGCTGCCGAAGTGCTTGCCGACATAGTCGAACAGGGCGGCGGCCAGGACCAGTCCGACGGCCGTGGGGAGCGCCGCCATCGCGACGACCATGAAGAGGCTGTGCCGGAAGCTCTCCCAGAACTCCGCGTCGTCCAGCAGCTCGCGGTAGTTGGCGAGCCCGGACCACTCGGGGCTGCCGACCCCCTGCCAGTCGGTGAGGCTCACCCCGGTGTTCATCAGGAACGGCACGATGACGACGGCGAGGAAGGCGACGGCGCCCGGGAGCAGGAACAGGGCGTAGGAGTCGCGGGCGCGGCGCGGGTGAACGGCCCCGTCCTGCTTGCCGGTCACCCGCCCGCCGCGTTCGACGGTCACCGTCATGTCTTCGGTACGCCCTTGTCGTACGCCTCCCGCAGCGCGTCCAGATAGTCGTCGGGTTTCTCGCTGCCGGTGATCAGCTTCTGTGTCTCGGAGACGAGGACGTCGTAGAAGCCGGGGACCGGCCAGTCCGGGTAGAAGGCCAGGCCGTCGCGGCCGGACAGGGTGTTGAAGTTGGCGATGAGCTCCTTGGACTTCGGGTCGGTGATGGCGGCGGTGTCCGCCGCGACCGGGACGCCGCCCTTGTTGCCGAGCAGGTTCTGGATCTTCTTCGACATGGTGATGTCGATGAAGTCGTAGGCGAGCTCCTTGTTGTGGGCGCTCTTGGGGACCACCCAGAGGTTGCCGCCGGAGCCCGGGGTGAGATTCGAGCCGGGCCACAGGGTGGTGCCCCAGTCGAACGTCGCCTCGTCCTGGAAGCGGCCGTACCACCAGCTGCCGGAGAACAGGATCGGCGCCTTGCCCTGGAGGAAGGAGACGCCCGCGTCCTCGGCCTTGGCGCTGGTGGAGCTCTTGCCGATGTAGCCCTTCTTCACCCAGTCGGCGAAGGTGTCGGCCGCGTACGTCCAGGCCGCGTCGTGGAAGTCGGTCTTCCCTTTGTACAGCTCGTAGGAGTCGACCCAGGAGCGGTCCGCCCTGGACAGGGCCAACTGGTAGACGTACTGCTGGGCGAGGTACTCGGCGCCGGAGTTGGCGAGCGGGGTGATCTTGTTCTCGGCGAAGGTGTCCATCGCCGCGACCAGGTCGTCGAACGTCTTCGGCTCGGCGAGCCGGTACTTCGCGAACAGCTCCTTGTTGAAGTAGACCATCGTGTACTCGGCGTAGTTGGGCACGCCGTACCACTTGCCGGAGCCCATCACGCCGTTCGCGTCGTACCGGCTGGTGGTGCGCACGCCCGGGCTGAGCAGCTTGTCCCAGCCGCGCTTCGTCACCTCGGCGGACAGGTCGGTGAGGAGCCCCTGCTTGGAGAGCAGGCCCGCCGTCGCGTTGCCCTTGTTGTACTCCATGAGGTCGGGCGCGTCGGAGGAGTTGAGGACCATCGGGGCGGTCTTCTGGATCTGGTCGAAGCTCTTCTCCTCGAACTCCACCTTCACGCCCGGGTGCTGGGCCTCGAACTCCTTGATCGCCGCTGTCCAGGCCACGCCCATCGCGCTGTTCGGGGCCTCGTAGTGCCACAGCCGCAGGGTCTTGGCGTCGGAGGTGCCGCCGCCGTCCGAGCCGCCGCAGGAGGCCAGGAGCAGCGATCCGGCGAGGACCGCCGCCGCGCTCGCCGTTCCCCGTCGTGCCATCACACGCCTTCGTGCCGTCAACATCCTGTGCCTCCAGGGGAGTCGGATGGATCTGAGGGCGTCACGGTGCGTCCATCGAATCGATTCGATGGGTGACGTCGAAGCGCTTCGACGGGGGAAGTTATGTGGCTGCTGTGGTCACGTCAATGGGGCGGGTGGGGAAAACGGGCAATCCGGTGTTGGCGCCAGTGAACTTTCCGGCCATGCCTGGGGCGGCTCTCCGCCTCTTCCTCGACGCTTCCTCTTCGTCCGTCTATGCCACTGATGTGCCGAAACGGTCTGACCCTTTCGATCTTCGATGCGCATCGAGGGGTCACTTTCGGGATCGGGGTGATCGGAGTGCGACCGTCGAGGCTTGGGGAGGGGTGGTTTCCAGCCATGGACATGGGCATGACTTCTGTCCATATATGACACATCGCGAACACAGGGCCCAAGCCTGCGCTAGATTCATAGACCTGAGCGCAATGGGATAAAAGGGGCGCTGGAGCTGGGTGGGGGCCCGGTTTCGTCGACATGTGCTCAGGGTCGTCGGCGCACCCGGAACAGTTCCGTGGGGGGAAGTACACACATGAAGAATTGGCGGGAAGACGCCCAACCGGAGTGGCCGGAGGCGGCATCGCCGACCCGGGACGTGCCGGCCGTGGGAGTGGGATCCCAGAGCTCGGCCGGGATCGGGGGGCAGCCCCTGACGTCCATGGCGGGAGAGAGCACCAGATACCGGTCATTGATGGATGTACCGCGTGAAAGCGGTCTCCTGTCGGCCTCGAACACCTCGAACGGTCTTTCCGAAAACGAACGGTCGAGCGATCTCCGGGATCCGTGGGGAGAGGGGCCCGGCGGCGCGGAAGGGGAGGGGAACGACCCGGGCGAGGTGACCGTCCAGCTCGACCACCTGAAGAAGGGGCGGCCCGACGGTTCGGAGGCCGTTTCCGACGTCCCGGTGTTCGTCGACGAGTCGGGCCGGCGCAGCCGTACGTTCCGCCGTATCGGCATCGTCGTGGGTACCGCGTGCGGGGCGTACGCCGTCGTCATCGTGGCCGCGCTGCTCTCGGGCAACGCGGGCGCGCCCTGGCTGCCGGTTCCCGTGCCGGGCCAGGCGGACGAGAAGCCGGCGGCCGGCAAGGTGGACAGCACGTCGGCGCCCGACAAGTCCGCGAGCCCGCGTCACGGGGTTCCCGGCGGCAAGGTTCCGGGCGGCTCGGGCGCCACCGCCACCGCGTCCGGCGCGGTGCCGGGCAAGCCGGGCGCGAGTACGGCGCCGGGCGCGTCGGGGAGCGCGGCTCCGTCGAGCGGGGCGTCCCCGGCGGCGCGGCCCTCGGCGAGCGGGACCACCCGTCCCGGCACCGGCCCCACGACCACGGCCTCTTCGGCGCCCGGCCCGAGCACTCCGGTGGTCGCACCGACGCCGTCCACGCCACCGCCGGCGTCCTCACCCGCCGCCTCTCCTTCGGCCGCCTCCTCGCCGTCCCCGGCCGGAGGAGTCTCCACCACGGTCGCCGACGGCCCGCCGGAACCGGTCCCGGCGGCATCGAGCCCGGCAGCCTGAACGGGACCCGTGAGAGTCGCCGGCCCGTCGGCGCCGGGGCTTCGGCCACCAGGGGCTGGGGCTGGGCTTCGGGGTCGGGGCTTCGCCTACCAGGGGCCGGGGTTGGACTTCGGCCCTGGGGGAGGCGGTTCTCGACCACCGGGCCGGAGCTCCGGTCACCGCGTGGCGGAGGGAATCCACCGTCGCTCCACCACGGCTCCACCACCGCGCCGGGATCCCGGGCTCGCGCCTCGGGGCCCGACCCCCGGGATCCGAACCCTCCGGCCCGCCCCGGGCCTGCAACGCGGGGTCCGACGCAACGGGTCCGACGTGACGGGTCTGACACAACGGTCCCGACGTGACGGGTCCGATGCAACGGGTCTGACACAACGGCCCCGACGTGACGGGTCCGATGCAACGGCCCCGACGTGACGGGTCCGATGCAACGGCCCCGACGTGAGGGGTCCGACGCAACGGGTCCTGACACAACGGCCCTGACGCAACGGGGCCCGGCACAACGGCCCCGGCGCAACGGGGCCCGGCATATGAAGTCCGAACTTTGTCAGCGATGTCTTGATACTCGCTCCTCGCCGCTCAGCTCGCGGCGCGTACCTTCGCCCGATCTCGTCCCCGGAGAACCACCTCTCATGGCACCACGTACCAGCCGCCGCTCGACCCGACGGTCAGCTGTCGGGCAGCCCGCGCACTCGTCCGGCGGTCACGCCGCGTCCGCTTCACCGTCGACGGGGGACGCGCCAGGAGGTGAGTCGGCCGGCGGGTCGCGCGGCAGTGGGCGGCGGTCCTCCGGGCGGCGGTCCGGCCCGAGGCAGGGGCGGGGCCGCGCCCCGGGGCATGCCGCCGGCGGCTCCGCGCACGCCGCGCCGCCGTCACCCGAACGCCGGCGTCTGGTGTCGCTCCGGCTGCGCCATCTGCTGCCGCTCGTCGTGCTCCTCGCGATGATGGCGATGCTGATGCTGCGCGGCTATGTGCACAGCGAGATCCTCGCCGACTACCGCATCCGCCCCGAGGCCGCCGCCGACAAGGTGCCGCAGAAGGTGCTCGACGGCGGGCCGGTCGTCGACACCCGGAACGGGCAGCAGACCAGCCTGGACGTGCCGGACCACCGCATCGTGCTCACCTTCGACGACGGACCCGACCCGAAGTGGACCCCCGAGGTCCTCGACGTCCTGAAGCAGCACCACGCGCACGCAGTCTTCTTCATCACCGGCACCATGGCCTCCCGCTACCCGGACCTGGTCCGGCGGATGGTGGACGAGGGCCACGAGATCGGGCTGCACACCTTCAACCACCCCGACCTCTCCTACCAGTCGAAGAAGCGCATCGACTGGGAGCTCACCCAGAACCAGCTGGCCCTGGCGGGAGCCGCGGGGATCCGGACGTCGCTCTTCCGGCCGCCCTACTCCTCCAGCACGGACGCCCTCGACAACGCCTCCTGGCCGGTCACGCAGTTCGTCGGCACCCGTGGCTATCTCACCGTCTTCACCACCGCCGACAGTGAGGACTGGCGCAGGCCCGGGGTCCGCGAGATCATCCGCAACTCCACGCCGCAGGGCGGCAAGGGCGCGATCGTCCTCATGCACGACTCCGGCGGCGACCGCCACCAGACGGTCCGGGCCCTCGACACCTACCTCCCCGAACTCCAGGGCAAGGGCTACACGTTCGAGAACCTCACCGAGGCCCTTGAGGCCCCGAGCGCGCACACCCCGGTCACCGGGCTCGACCTGTGGAAGGGCAGGGCCTGGGTCTTCCTGGTCGAGGCCTCGGACGACATCACCGCAGTCCTGGTCGTCGGCCTCGCCGTCATCGGCGTCCTGGTCTTCGCCCGCTTCGGGCTGATGCTCCTGCTCTCCGCGATCCACACCCGCCGTACCCGCCGCAAGGGTTTCGTCTGGGGGCCCGACGCGCCCGTCACCGAACCGGCGTCGGTGCTCGTCCCGGCCTACAACGAGGCCAAGTGCATCGAGAGCACGGTGCGTTCGCTGATGAAGAGCGAGCACCCGATCGAGATCGTCGTCATCGACGACGGCTCCAGCGACGGCACCGCCCGTATCGTCGAGGACCTGCACCTGCCCGGCGTCCGCGTCGTCCGGCAGCTCAACGCGGGCAAGCCCGCCGCCCTCAACCGGGGCATCGCCAACGCCCGGCACGACCTCATCGTGATGATGGACGGCGACACGGTCTTCGAGCCCTCGACGGTCCGCGAACTCGTCCAGCCGTTCGCCGATCCGAAGGTCGGCGCGGTCGCCGGCAACGCCAAGGTCGGCAACAAGGACACCCTGATCGGCGCCTGGCAGCACATCGAGTACGTGATGGGCTTCAATCTCGACCGCCGGATGTACGACGTCCTGCGCTGCATGCCCACCATCCCGGGGGCCGTCGGGGCGTTCCGCCGCAGCGCGCTCGACCGGGTCGGCGGCATGAGCGACGACACCCTGGCCGAGGACACCGACATCACCATGGCCATCCACCGGGACGGATGGCATGTCGTGTACGCGGAGAAGGCGCGCGCCTGGACCGAGGCGCCCGAGTCCGTCCAGCAGCTGTGGTCGCAGCGGTACCGCTGGTGCTACGGCACCATGCAGGCGATCTGGAAGCACCGCCGCGCCCTCGTCGAGAGCGGACCGTCGGGCCGCTTCGGCCGCGTCGGCCTCCCGCTCGTCTCCCTCTTCATGGTGGTCGCCCCGCTCCTCGCCCCGCTCATCGACCTGTTCCTCGTCTACGGCCTGCTCTTCGGCCCGACCGGCAAGACGATCGCGGCCTGGTTCGGCGTCCTCGCCGTCCAGGCGGGCTGCGCGGCGTACGCCTTCGTCCTGGACCGCGAGCGCCTCACCCCCCTCATCTCCCTCCCGCTCCAGCAGCTCCTCTACCGCCAGCTGATGTACATCGTGCTGCTCCAGTCCTGGATCACCGCCCTCACCGGCGGCCGGTTGCGCTGGCAGAAACTTCGCCGCAAGGGCCAGGTGGCGGCCCCGCCCGGCGCGGCGGCGACCGCGGACGGAGGAGCGGCCTGATGAGCACCCACCCGACGGACACCACGGCCGAGTTGCCCGAACTGCCCCACCCGCCGACCCGGAACACCGTGCCGGAGCAGCAGGGTTCTGAGCAGCAAGGTCCCGAGCAGCAGGGCGCCGAGCAGCAGGGCGCCGAGAAGAAGGGCGCCGAGAAGAAGGGTGCCGAGAAGAAGGGCGGTGGACGGGACCGCTACTTCGACCTGCTCCGGGCCATCGCCCTCTTCCGGGTCGTCTTCTACCACCTGATGGGCTGGGCCTGGCTGCCCGTCGTCTTCCCCTCCATGGGCGTGATGTTCGCGCTCGCCGGCAACCTCATGGCCCGCTCGCTGGCCAGACGCCCCGCGCTGGGAGTCGTACGCGGCCGGCTGCGCAGGCTGCTGCCCCCGCTGTGGCTGCTGGGCGCGGTCGGCGTGACGGGCATGCTGGTGGCGGGCTGGAGTCCGGACGACGAGGGGCACCCCGGCTGGTGGTGGCTCCACCTCGCCTACTGGGTCCTGCCGCTGAGCGACCCGCCCTACGGCGAGGGCCTGCCCGGCGTGCACGGGCTGATCAGCGACGGCTGGGCAGGCGACCTGGGCGTACCCCTCTGGTACATCCGCGCCTACCTGTGGTTCGTGCTGCTCTCCCCGCTTCTGCTGCGTGCCCTGCGCCGGCTGCCCTGGCCGACGATCCTCGCGCCCGTCGCACTGTCCGCCGCCCTGGAGTTCGGCGCGCTGTCGGTGCCGGGCTGGCGGCTGGAGGCCCAGCTCAGCGACTTCGGCGCGTTCGGCGCGTGCTGGCTGCTGGGCATGGCGCACCAGGAGGGCGTCCTGCGTCGCCTGCCCCGCTACGTCGTGCCGTCCCTGGCGCCCGCGGTGGCGGGAATCGGCCTCTGGTACACCCTGACCCACGACCTCAGGGAGGGCCACGACCTGGACGACATGCCCTTCGCCCAGTCCCTGTGGTCCTTCGCCGCGGTGCTGCTGCTCCTGCACATCAGCCCGTCCTGGTCCGAGTGGCCGGCCCGGCTGCGCCGCTGGGACCGGCTGATCACCCTGCTCAACTCCCGTGCCGTGACGATCTACCTGTGGCACAACGTGTGCATCGGAGTCGTGGAGGCGCTGTGGGACCGGCTGTGGGGCATCTCATGGCTGGAGACGAACGCGACCTGGGTCCTGGAGAGCCCGTGGCCGCAGCTGCCCGCCATCTGGCTGCTCACCGCGGCCTGTGTGGTCTGCTTCGGCTGGGTGGAGGACCTGGCGGCCCGCCGCAGGCCACGCCTGTGGCCGGACGGCCGAGCGGCGGCGCACCGCGCCTGATCGCGCCCCGGCGTGGGGGAGGGGGGGTGGGGTCGCGGGTGTCCGCGGCCCCACCCCCCACCTGTAACCCGGACCGTTCGGCCGGCGGCCCCGGCCGGGACCGCACGACCGACAGCGGTCGCGTCCTCCGCAGTACCCTCAGCCCCACACCCGGCCGCGGCCGCATCCCCCGCGCCACCCGGCGCTCCGCACAACCTCTCACCGGGCATCGGCGCAAGGTGAGAGCAACGTTCCTTTCCGGTCACCCACAGCCACAGCGTGGAAACGCGCCCTCCCTACCTTCGGGACTCATCACCGCTCATCCCCCCGAACCACCCCAGCCCCGGAGCACCGTGGAGGCGTCATGACAGCCCCGACTACAGCCCCCGCATCCCCGCCCCCCACGAAGAAGGGGAGCCACTGGATCGAGGAGTGGGACCCGGAGAACGAGGCCTTCTGGAACGAGAAGGGCGAGAAGATCGCCCGCCGCAACCTCCTCTTCTCCGTCCTCTCCGAGCACATCGGGTTCTCGATCTGGACGATGTGGTCCGTGCTGGTGCTCTTCATGGGCCCGGAGTACGGCCTCACCCCGGCCGACAAGTTCCTGCTGACGTCGATGGTGACGCTGGTCGGGGCGGTCGTGCGGGTGCCCTACACCTTCGCTGTCGCGATCTTCGGCGGCCGGAACTGGACGATCATCTCGGCCGGTCTGCTGCTGATCCCCACGATCGCCGCGTTCACGGTGATGACGCCGGGGACCTCCTTCAACACGTTTCTCCTGGTAGGCCTGATCGCGGGCATCGGCGGCGGCAACTTCGCCTCCTCGATGACCAACATCAACGCCTTCTTCCCGCTCCGTAAGAAGGGGTGGGCGCTCGGACTCAACGCGGGCGGCGGCAACATCGGCGTACCGGTCATCCAGCTGATCGCCCTCGCCGTCATCGGCGCCAGCGGCGGGCCGCGCGTGCTGCTGGGGATCTACATCCCGTTCATCGTCATCGCCGCCACCCTCGCCGCGCTGTACATGGACAACCTGGCCTCCGTGAAGAACGACACGGGCGCCGCGATCGACTCCGCGAAGGACGCGCACACCTGGATCATGTCCTTCCTCTACGTCGGCACCTTCGGGTCGTTCATCGGCTACAGCTTCGCCTTCGGACAGGTCCTGACGAACCAGTTCGGCCGGACGCCCCTCCAGGCGGCCTACCTCACCTTCATCGGCCCGCTGCTCGGCTCCCTCATCCGTCCCGTGGGCGGCTGGCTCGCCGACCGCTACGGCGGTGCCCGCATCACCCTGTACAACTACGTCGGCATGGCCGCCGCCACCGCCGTCCTGGTCTTCGCCAGCATGCAGAAGTCGCTGCCGCTCTTCGTCTCCGTCTTCGTGGTGCTGTTCGTGCTCAGCGGCCTCGGCAACGGCTCGACGTACAAGATGATCCCCGGCATCTTCCAGGCGAAGGCCGTGGCCAAGGGGTTGGAGGGCGAGGAGGCGGCCGCCTATGGCCGGCGTCTCTCCGGCGCGTCCATGGGACTGATCGGCGCGGTCGGCGCGCTCGGCGGTGTCGGGATCAACCTGGCCTTCCGGCAGTCCTTCCTCTCCTACGGTTCCGGAACCGGCGCCTTCGTCGCCTTCCTCGCCTTCTACGCGGCGTGCTTCGGGGTCACCTGGGCCGTATACCTTCGCCGTCCGTCCGGCAGGATCACGGCAGGAAGCACCGCTTCCGAGGCGAAGCAGCAGCTCAGCTACGCCGAGGTGTGACGTAACACCGTCGACATGTGGCCGAACCGAGCCTGTCACGCACCGTTGACAGGCTCGTCGGCATGTAGGTGCAAACGGGACTCGAGCGGGACGAGAGTTATGTACGAGCAACAGCAGCGATCCGACGCCGGCCCTCAACGCGCCGTCGAACACGGGCTCCTCGCGGGCTTCACCGTGGGCGTGACGGCCGCGCGCCGGGCCGAGGAGCTCAGCGCGCTGCTCCAGCGGCGGGGGGCGGCGGTGCTGCACGCGCCCGCCCTGCGGATCGTGCCGCTCGCCGACGACGGTGAGTTGCTCGCGGCCACGAAGGAGCTCATCGACCAGGTGCCGGACGTCGTGGTCGCCACCACGGCCATCGGCTTCCGCGGCTGGATCGAGGCCGCCGACGGCTGGGGGCTCGGCGAACAGCTGCTCGACAAGCTGGGCGGCGTCGAGCTGCTGGCCCGTGGCCCCAAGGTCAAGGGCGCCGTGCGGGCCGCCGGGCTGACGGAGGACTGGTCGCCGTCCAGCGAGTCCATGGCGGAGGTGCTCGACCGGCTCCTGGAGGAGGGCGTCGACGGGCGCCGGGTCGCCGTCCAGCTGCACGGTGAGCCGCTGCCCGGGTTCGTGGAGTCGCTGCGGGTCGCGGGCGCGGAGGTCGTGGGGGTGCCCGTCTACCGGTGGATGCCGCCGGAGGACATCTCGCCACTCGACCGGCTCCTCGACGCCGCCGTCTCACGCGGACTGGACGCGATCACCTTCACCAGCGCGCCCGCCGCCGCGTCCCTGCTGTCGCGCGCGGAGGAGCGCGGGCTGCTGCCCGAGCTGCTCGCCGCCCTCTCCCACGATGTGCTGCCCGCCTGCGTCGGGCCGGTCACCGCACTGCCGCTCCAGGCGCAGGGCGTGGACACCGTCCAGCCGGAGCGGTTCCGGCTCGGGCCGCTCGTGCAGTTGCTGTGCCAGGAGCTGCCGTCGCGGGCCCGGGCGCTGCCGATCGCCGGGTACCGGGTGGAGATCCGGGGGCACGCGGTGCTGGTGGACGGGTGTCTGAAGCCGGTGCCTCCCGCGGGGATGTCGTTGCTGCGGGCGCTGTCGCGGCGGCCGGGGTGGGTTGTGCCGCGCTCCGATCTGCTGCGGGCGCTGCCCGGCGCCGGGCGGGACGAGCATGCCGTCGAGACGGCGATGGCCCGGCTGCGGACGGCCCTCGGGGCGCCGAAGTTGATCCAGACGGTGGTGAAGCGGGGGTACCGGCTGGCGCTGGATCCGGCCGCGGACGCGAAGTACTCGGACGAGTAGGCGGGCTGTATCGGCACCGGAGCCGGTCCGGCCAGGAGCCGCGTCACCAGGGGCTGCCGCCCCCGGGCCCCCGCTTCGGCCCCGAAAGGGCCTCGTCCTCAATCGACGGACGGGCTGGTGATTGGCACCCGGCGCTGGCACTGTGAAGGGACGGATTCCCGAGCAGTGCCCCTCGGTTGGCGGTGACACGCGCATGGACGAGCTCCGGTTCGACGCCGGGCGGATCTGTCTCGACCTGCTCGCGACCGCGCATCCTCTCGAACGGCTCGACGCCGTCGCGCCGTTGTGCGCGTGGATCCGCGGCTCCGGACTCGTCCCGCCGGACACCCCGCTCAGCCACGCCGACGCCTCCTGGCCGCCGGCCTTCCGCGAACTGCGGAGGAACACCGGACAGTTGGTGCACGGGTGGCTCACCCGTCACGACGCCGGGTCGTACGACCTCGCCCTGGGCCGCGTCAACGACGCCGCCCGGGCCGTGCCCCCGGCCCCGCGTGCCGTGCGCGGCGAAGACGGTGGGCTCGTGCGCGAGTTGGCGGGGCCGCCGGCGTGTGCCGGGCTGCTGGCCGCCGTGGCCCGGGACGCGGTGGAGCTGCTCACCGATCCGGTCGCCCGGTCGGGGCTGCGGCAGTGCGCGGGGGACAACTGCCCGATCGTGTATGTCGACATGTCCCGGGGGCGTCGGCGCCGCTGGTGTTCCAGTGAGGTCTGCGGGAACCGGGAGCGGGTGGCGCGGCACCGTCGACGGGCGGCGCTCGCCTCACGGCCGTAACTCCCCTGCCTGGTATGCGGCTTTCGTGGAGGTGTCCCCGGCCTGCTGTCGAAGTGATTTCGATTACACACCGTTTACCTGAGCCGCGCGCCGGGCAGCCGAGGCGATCTTGTCGATGTGGCGAAAACGTAAAGAAAAAGCGGTGGGAATGTGCCGCCATGTCCCCGCTCGTCATGACACCCCGAAGAAAAGTGTCTCCTCGGTTTGAACGCTCAACACCCCGCTTGCGTACCCGTCGTCGAGCGACCGACTGGGGGAACCCCCGGACACCGGAGGTGGGCGTGCGCAAGGATGCGGCCGTGGCCAATGAACGTGGATCGAGGGCCCGACATCGCATGTCCCAGCCCTCGGAACCTGACGAGGAGCTGATGCGTGCTCTGTATCGGGAGCATGCCGGACCCCTGCTTGCGTATGTCCTGCGCCTGGTTGCCGGAGACCGGCAGCGCGCCGAGGACGTCGTGCAGGAGACGCTCATCCGTGCCTGGAAGAACGCCGGTCAGCTCAATCGTGCGACCGGATCTGTACGCCCCTGGCTGGTGACGGTCGCACGCCGCATCGTCATCGACGGCCACCGCAGCCGGCAGGCCCGGCCGCAGGAGGTCGACCCGTCGCCGCTGGAGGTCATTCCTGCGGAGGACGAGATCGACAAGGCGCTGTGGCTGATGACGCTGTCCGATGCGCTCGACGACCTGACCCCGGCCCACCGGGAGGTGCTCGTCGAGACGTACTTCAAGGGGCGTACCGTCAACGAGGCGGCCGAGACGCTGGGTATACCCAGCGGCACCGTGCGCTCACGGGTCTTCTATGCCCTGCGGTCGATGAAGCTGGCTCTGGAGGAGCGGGGGGTGACGGCGTGATGAGCGTTTACGGGGGATTCGGAGCAGGTGGTTCGGGTATGTCTGGACCCATGCAGGGATCTACGGGATCTCCGAGCCCGAGCGAACACGAGACCGTCGGCGCCTACGCCCTCGGGATTCTCGACGACGCCGAAGCAACCGCTTTCGAGATGCATCTCGCCGGCTGCGAGTGGTGCGCCCAGCAGCTCGACGAGCTCGCCGGCATGGAACCCATGCTGGCCGCCCTCGCGGACCTGCCGGGCACCGGCACCCCCGCGATCGGCGAGTCCCTGTCCGCCCGCCCCAGCCCGCGGCTCGCGGAACGGCTGGTCGACGAGGTGTCCGAGCGCCGCGCGGTCAAGCGCCGCCGCTCGTTCTTCCTGGTGGCGGCCGCGGCCGCGCTGATCATCGGCGGCCCGCTCACCGTGCTGGCGGCGACCGGCGGCGACAGCGGCACCAAGGGGACCGAGGCGAGCTCCACCAAGTCCGCCAACTCCGCCAAGACCACGTTCGAGACGCTCACCGACCGCGTGTCCGAGACCGACTCCGCCACCAAGGTCTCCGCGACCGTCGCCATGGGCGAGAAGGCGTGGGGCACGGAGATCGGCGTCGAGCTGAAGAACGTGACGGGCCCGGAGAAGTGCTCGCTCATCGCCGTCGGCAAGAACGGCGAGCGTGAGACGGTCTCCTCCTGGTCGGTCCCGGAGTGGGGCTACGGCATCGCGAACGCCAAGACCGAGCAGGCCAAGAACCCGCTCTACGTCGTGGGCGGCGCCGCCTTCAAGACCAACGAGATCGATCACTTCGAGGTCATGACCTTCGACGGCAAGAAGCTCGTCCAGATCGACGCGTAACTTCCTACACGGGGTCCCCTTCGCGTACGGTTGACGGCTGCCCAGCACGTCAGAAGGGGGCCCGGTGGCCGTTCAGGCACAGCAGGAAACCGCGGTCGGATCGGTTCGGCACACCGCGCCGGATTCGGTGCGGGACCGAGAGATCGGCATCGAACAGGAACACCTCGACCGGGTGTACCGGCGCCTCGAGGAGAAGATCCACGAGGCGGAGTTCCTCATGCACGACGCGGCCAAGCGGGGGCAGGTCGGCACGCCCGGCGCCCTCGCCGAGCGGGACGCCCAGGTGTTCCGCGCGGGCGTTCACCTCAACCGGCTCAACAACGAGTTCGAGGACTTCCTGTTCGGGCGGATCGATCTGCTCGCCGGGAAGGACGGCAAGAAGGGCCCGGACGGCGCCTACACCGCCGTGGAGCCCGCCGAGGGGGCCGTACGCCCCGACAACACCGCCGACATCGCCGAAACGCTCCACATCGGCCGTATCGGAGTCCTCGACTCCGACTACGCCCCGCTGGTCATCGACTGGCGGGCACCGGCCGCGGCGCCCTTCTACCGGTCCACCCCGGTCGACCCGGGGCGTGTCGTACGGCGCCGGGTGATCCGCTCGAAGGGGCGGCGCGTCCTCGGCGTCGAGGACGACCTGATGCGTCCCGAGCTGAAGGCGGTCCTGGACGGCGACGAGCTGCCCGTCATCGGCGACGGCGCCCTCATGGCCGCCCTCGGACAGGCCCGCAGCCACACCATGCGCGACATCGTCGCCTCCATCCAGGCCGAGCAGGACCTGGTCATCCGCGCCCCCGCCGCCTCCGTGACCTACGTCGAGGGCGGGCCGGGCACCGGAAAGACCGCCGTCGCGCTGCACCGGGCCGCCTATCTGCTCTACCAGGACCGGCGCCGGTACGCGGGCGGCATCCTGATCGTCTCGCCCACGCCGCTGCTCGTGGCGTACACCGAGGGCGTGCTGCCCTCGCTCGGCGAGGAGGGCCAGGTCGCCATCCGCGCCATCGGCTCCCTCGTCGACGGCGCCGAGGCCACCCTGTACGACTCCCCGGCGGTGGCCCGGGCCAAGGGGTCGCACCGGATGCTGAAGGTGCTGCGGAAGGCGGCGCGCGGCGCGCTGGAGAGCGGCGGCCGGGCCTCGGCACAGCTGACCCTCGGCGACCCCGACGAGGCCCCCGCGCCCTCGGCGACCCCCACCCGGCTGCGGGTCGTCGCCTTCGGCCGCCGACTCGAGCTGGAGGCCGCCGACCTGGACCGCGTCCGGCAGAGCGCCCTCAGCGGCACCGCCCCGGTGAACCTCCTGCGCCCCCGCGCCCGCAAGCTGCTCCTGGACGCCCTGTGGGAGCGCTCCGGCGCGGTCGGCCGGCACAGCGACCCCGAGCTCGCCGCCGAACTGCGCTCCTCCTTCGACGAGGACGTGACCTCCGAGGACTCGTTCATCGCCTTCCTCGACGCCTGGTGGCCCGAGCTGACCCCGGAAGCGGTCCTCACCGCCATGGCCGACGAACGGCGGCTCGGCCGCTGGGCCCGGCGCATCCTCAACCCCGGCGAGGTCCGCAAGGTCGCCCGGGCCCTCAAGCGGGACGGCCGCTCGGTGCACGACATCGCCATGCTCGACGAGCTCCAGGCGATCCTCGGCGCCCCGCTCCGCCCGCGGAAGCGGCGCGAGTTCGATCCGCTGGACCAGCTCACCGGTCTGGAGGAGCTGATGCCGGTGCGTGAGGAGACGCAACGTGAGCGCGCCGAGCGGCTCGCCCAGGAGCGCACCGAGTACGCGCACGTGATCGTGGACGAGGCACAGGACCTCACCCCGATGCAGTGGCGCATGGTCGGCCGCCGCGGCCGGCACGCCACCTGGACGGTCGTCGGCGACCCGGCCCAGTCCTCCTGGTCCGACCCCGACGAGGCCGCCGAGGCCCGCGACGAGGCCCTCGGCACCCGCCCGCGCCGCCGCTTCCAGCTGACCGTGAACTACCGCAACCCGGCCGAGATCGCCGAGCTGGCCGCGAAGGTGCTGGCCCTGGCCATGCCCGGCGCCGAATCCCCGTCGGCGGTCAGGTCGACGGGGGTCGTGCCCCGCTTCGAGGCCGTCACCGACACCCTGGGCGCCACGGTCCGCGCGGAGGCCCAGCGCCTGCTGGAGCGGGTCGACGGCACCGTCGGCGTCGTGGTCGCCATGAACCGCCGCGAGGAGGCGAGACGCTGGCTCGCCGGGCTCGGCGACCGGGTGGTGGCCCTCGGCAGCCTCGAGGCCAAGGGCCTGGAGTACGACGCCACGGTCGTCGTCTCACCGGCGGAGATCGCGGACGAGAGCCCGGCCGGCCTGCGGGTGCTGTACGTGGCCCTCACCCGGGCGACGCAGCAGCTCACGGTCGTCTCCGGGGACCGCGACGAGCCGGACGCGAACGGCGTCCCGGACCTCCTGAGGGACTGAACAGCTGACCGTTTCCTGTGAACTCCCCGGACGGGAATGGTCTTCGGGCATCCGTTTGTTAGCCTGGTCGTGACACCGGCTCGATCCAAGCCCCCGGGCCCAACCTTCGTCGCTACGAGCGACCACTTGCCGCGAGGCGAGCATGGCGGGTCGGTGTCATGAACGCGAGAGAGGCCCACATCACCTGTGATGTGGGCCTCTCTCGTTGCCCTCTCCGGGTGCCTCCATCGACTTGATTGAGAACAAAACGATCGCAATCCGGGGCGGCTTTCATGTACTCGTCGGTAGGTGCGACGATCGGACGGCAAACCCGCGACCCAGCAGTGCAGAGGAAGTCGGCCATGGCAACGGCGCCCAGCGTCTCCTACTCGATCACGGTCCGTCTGGAGGTGCCCGCGAGCGGCACGGCGGTCTCCCAGATCACCACGGCCGTGGAGTCCCACGGAGGCTCGGTGACCGGCCTCGACGTCACCGCGTCCGGCCACGAGAAGCTCCGCATCGACGTCACCATCGCCGCCACCTCCACCGCCCACGCCGACGAGATCGTCGAGCAGCTGCGCGGCATCGAGGGCGTCACCCTCGGCAAGGTCTCCGACCGCACCTTCCTGATGCACCTCGGCGGCAAGATCGAGATGCAGTCCAAGCACCCCATCCGCAACCGTGACGACCTCTCGATGATCTACACGCCGGGCGTGGCCCGCGTCTGCATGGCGATCGCCGAGAACCCCGAGGACGCCCGCCGCCTCACCATCAAGCGCAACTCCGTTGCGGTCGTGACGGACGGCTCGGCCGTGCTGGGCCTCGGCAACATCGGCCCGAAGGCCGCGCTGCCGGTCATGGAGGGCAAGGCGGCCCTCTTCAAGCGGTTCGCCGGCATCGACGCCTGGCCGCTGTGCCTGGACACCCAGGACACCGACGCGATCGTCGAGATCGTCAAGGCCATCGCCCCCGGCTTCGCGGGCATCAACCTCGAGGACATCTCCGCCCCCCGCTGCTTCGAGATCGAGGCCCGGCTGCGCGAGGCCCTCGACATCCCGGTCTTCCACGACGACCAGCACGGCACCGCGATCGTCGTCCTCGCCTCCCTCACGAACGCCCTGCGTGTCGTGAACAAGGGCATCGGGGACGTGCGGGTCGTCATGTCCGGCGCCGGCGCGGCCGGTACCGCCATCCTCAAGCTGCTGCTCGCGGCCGGCGTGAAGAACGCGGTCGTCGCCGACATCCACGGTGTCGTCCACGCGGACCGCGCGGACCTGGTCGACGCGGCCCCGGACTCGGCGCTGTCCTGGATCGCCGACAACACCAACCCCGAGGGCCTCACCGGCACCCTGAAGGAGGCCGTGCGGGGCGCGGACGTCTTCATCGGCGTCTCCGCCCCGAACGTCCTCGACGGCGACGACGTGGCCGCCATGGCCGACGGCGCGATCGTGTTCGCGCTCGCGAATCCGGACCCCGAGGTCGACCCGACGATCGCCCGTCAGACGGCCGCCGTCGTGGCCACCGGCCGCTCCGACTTCCCCAACCAGATCAACAACGTGCTGGTCTTCCCGGGCGTCTTCCGCGGCCTGCTGGACGCGCAGTCCCGCACCGTCAACACCGAGATGATGCTCGCGGCCGCGAAGGCCCTCGCGGAGGTCGTGAGCGACGACGAGCTCAACCCGAACTACATCATCCCGAGCGTCTTCAACGACAAGGTCGCCGGCGCGGTGGCGGGTGCGGTGAGGGAGGCCGCGAAGGCGGCGGGGGCGTCGGCCTCGTAGGCTCGGGGCACCGGGTGTGCGGGGGCTGTGAGGATCGCCACGGTGGCCCCCGCGACGGCGCGTCGCGGAACCTCGCGCCGTGGACGGCCCTCTAGGGTTGCGCCCGACCCAATCGCCCTTCGTGTGACTCCCAAGGGTTGTCTCACGACTCCGAGCGGGTGCCGGATTGGCTTTCGCGCCGCTGGTAGGGGCAGGATGCGTCTCTGGGCGCGTGCACAACGACTTCGCTGTGCCCAACATGCGGCTCCGCCGCGTGGCACGCCGCAACGGCAAGAAGAACACGGGAGTAACAACATGAACCGCAGTGAGCTGGTGGCCGCGCTGGCCGACCGCGCCGAGGTGACCCGCAAGGACGCCGACGCAGTGCTGGCCGCGTTCGCCGAGGTCGTCGGCGACATCGTCTCCAAGGGCGACGAGAAGGTCACGATCCCCGGCTTCCTGACCTTCGAGCGCACCCACCGTGCCGCTCGCACCGCCCGCAACCCGCAGACCGGCGACCCGATCCAGATCCCGGCCGGCTACAGCGTCAAGGTCTCCGCGGGCTCGAAGCTCAAGGAAGCGGCAAAGGGCAAGTGACCTTGCCGTCTACGCCTCACCGGACGGTGTACGGCGCGTAGGCAACGTGATGGGGCGGCACCCGGTTTTCCCGGGTGCCGCCCCATCGTTGTGCGCTCACACATGGCCTCAAGCGCCGTCCGGGCCGCTTTCTGCCGGCCCGGACGGATGAGTGCCAGCCCAGTGCTTTGCCCGGCAGTTCGACCTTCGCGCCGAGCTCCACGAGCTTCTCCATGCTGTGCCTGCCCGGGGGGCGACGCCCGGACCTCCGGCCGGGAGGAGGTCGTCCCGGGCCGGAGTGAGGCGGTGGGGTCAGCCGAGTGCTTTGCCCGGCAGTTCGACCTTCGCGCCGAGCTCCACGAGCTTCTCCATGCTGTGCCTGCCCGGGGGGCGACGCCCGGACCTCCGGCCGGGAGGAGGTCGTCCCGGGCCGGAGTGAGGCGGTGGGGTCAGCCGAGTGCTTTGCCCGGCAGTTCGACCTTCGCGCCGAGCTCCACGAGCTTCTCCATGAAGTTCTCGTAGCCGCGGTTGATGAGGTCGATGCCGTGGACCCGGGAGGTGCCCTGGGCCGCGAGGGCGGCGATCAGGTACGAGAAGCCGCCGCGGAGGTCCGGGATGACCAGGTCGGCGCCCTGGAGCTTCGTGGGGCCCGACACGACCGCCGAGTGCAGGAAGTTGCGCTGCCCGAAGCGGCAGTCGGAGCCGCCGAGGCACTCGCGGTACAGCTGGATGTGGGCGCCCATCTGGTTGAGCGCGGAGGTGAAGCCCAGCCGGGACTCGTAGACCGTCTCGTGGACGATCGAGAGGCCCGTGGCCTGTGTCAGGGCGACGACCAGCGGCTGCTGCCAGTCCGTCTGGAAACCGGGGTGGACGTCCGTCTCCAGCGCGATGGACTTCAGCTGGCCGCCCGGGTGCCAGAAGCGGATGCCCTCGTCGTCGATCTCGAAGGCGCCGCCCACCTTGCGGTAGGTGTTCAGGAACGTCATCATCGAGCGCTGCTGGGCGCCGCGGACGTAGATGTTGCCTTCGGTCGCCAGCGCCGCGGACGCCCAGGAGGCGGCCTCCAGACGGTCCGACAGGGCCGCGTGGTTGTAGCCGCCGAGCTTGTCGACACCGGTGATGCGGATCGTGCGGTCGGTGTCCATCGCGATGATGGCGCCCATCTTCTGGAGCACGCAGATGAGATCCTCGATCTCCGGCTCCACGGCCGCGTTCGCGAGCTCGGTGACGCCCTCCGCCAGGACGGCCGTCAGCAGCACCTGCTCGGTCGCGCCGACCGACGGGTACGGCAGCACGATCTTCGTGCCGCGCAGCCGCTGCGGGGCCTCCAGGTACTGGCCGTCCTCCCGCTTCTCGATCTTCGCGCCGAACTGCCGCAGCACGTCGAAGTGGAAGTCGATGGGCCGGCCGCCGATGTCGCAGCCGCCCAGGCCCGGGATGAACGCGTGGCCGAGGCGGTGCAGGAGCGGGCCGCAGAACAGGATCGGAATCCGGCTCGAACCCGCGTGGGCGTCGATGTCGGCGACGTTGGCGCTCTCCACGTAGGTCGGGTCGAGCACCAGCTCACCCGGCTCCTCACCCGGCCGGACCGTCACACCGTGCAGCTGGAGCAGGCCGCGTACGACCCGCACGTCACGGATGTCCGGAACGTTGCGCAGCCGACTCGGCTCACTGCCCAGCAGGGCGGCGACCATGGCCTTGGGTACGAGGTTCTTCGCACCGCGGACACGGATCTCGCCCTCGAGCGGGGTTCCGCCGTGGACAAGCAGTACGTCGTCAGAGCCGTTGACGGTCATGTATCTCGCGTTCCATGGATGGTGGATTGGGGCAAGGGCCGTTGGTGTCGGGGGCAGGGCCAGATGAGACAGAGTAATCGCCGTCGCCCCCTGTCCCGTAAGCCCAGGGACCGCCCAGCTACGTCATAGCTGTGTCACAACACGAACCGTTTCCCACCGGGCACATGGGGTCACCATCGACCGCCCCGCGGGCCCGTGCGCCCGGACCGCGCCCGTGCGCGTCCCGTGTGCCCGCATTGCCTCCCCACTTCGCGGGAAGATGCGGGATCATGTCTGGCATGACCGAGGTGTCCTCGCTCACAGGGCGGCTGCTCGTGGCAACACCCGCCCTGGCGGACCCGAACTTCGACCGTGCGGTGGTGCTCCTTCTCGACCACGACGAGGAGGGCTCCCTCGGTGTCGTCCTCAATCGGCCCACACCGGTGGGCGTGAGCGACATCCTGGAGGGCTGGGCGGATCTCACCGGTGAACCCGGCGTCGTCTTCCAGGGCGGCCCGGTGTCCCTCGACTCGGCCCTCGGGATCGCCGTCATCCCGGGCGGCACGGCCGTCGACGGCACCCCGCTCGGCTGGCGCCGGGTGCACGGCGCGATCGGCCTCGTCGACCTGGAGGCCCCGCCGGAGCTCCTGGCCTCGGCCCTCGGCTCCCTGCGGATCTTCGCCGGATACGCCGGCTGGGGCCCGGGCCAGCTGGAGGACGAGCTGGGCGAGGGCGCCTGGTACGTCGTGGAGTCCGAACCCGGCGACGTCTCCTCGCCGTCCCCCGAGAGACTCTGGCGCGAGGTGCTGCGCCGCCAGCGCAGCGAACTCGCGATGGTGGCGACGTATCCGGACGACGCTTCGCTCAACTGACGGGTGTGAGCTTCGGTACCCGGCTTCAGTACCCTTGGCGCCATGAGCACTCTTGAGCCTGAGACCCAGCCCCAGCGAGGCACTGGGACGGGAACCCTCGTAGAGCCGACGCCGCAGGTGTCGCACGGCGACGGGGACCACGAGCGCTACGCCCACTACGTCCAGAAGGACAAGATCATGGCGAGCGCCCTCGACGGGACGCCCGTCGTGGCGCTGTGCGGCAAGGTCTGGGTGCCCGGCCGTGACCCGAAGAAGTACCCGGTCTGCCCCATGTGCAAGGAGATCTTCGAGTCCATGGCCGGCGGCGACGACAAGGGCAAGGGCGGCGACAAGAAGTAGCCGCAGGGACTTTTCCGAGGCCCCCGGGGCGCGATGTGACGCGCCCCGGGGGCCTCGGCGTCTTTCCGGCTCTTCATTCCCTTCTCGCCCTTCACTCCCTTCACTCCCTTCTGTGCCTTCCGGCCCTTCTGGTGGGTCCTGTCGCTTTGTGTCGCCTTGTGCCGCCTTTGTCGTTGCACGGGGTGCGTCCGGTGGTCACAGAGTGGTTGAGACCTCTTGTCGGCGTGTTCATGTAGTCCCTAGCCTCCGATGTGTTGTGCAGAGCGAAACAGTCATTGCATATGTTGCAACGCTCGGAGGATCGCGCCATGAAGCTCCCCACCCGACTGGCCGCACTCGCGGCCGCCGCCCTGGTCGTCGCCGCCTGCGCCCCCCAGACATCCGACAACTCCTCTTCCGACACGGACGCCAAGACGGGCACCCTGCGCGTCTGGCTGTTCCAGGAGGTCGGCAACAAGCCCAAGGAACAGGTCGTCGACTCGGTCGTCGCCGCCTTCGAGAAGGCCCACAAGGGCGCGAAGGTCGACGTCGAGTACATCCCGATCGACACCCGCGCCCAGCGCGTCAAGGCCGCCTTCAACGACCCCAAGTCGGCTCCTGACGTCATGGAGTACGGCAACACCGACACGGCCGGCTACGTCCACGACGGCGGACTCCTGGACGTCACCGAGGACTTCGGCGACTGGAGCGAGGCCAAGGCGACCGACCCCACCGCCAAGCAGTCCGTCACCGTCGACGGCAAGCTCTACGGCGCCCCCTTCTACGTCGGCGTCCGCGCCCTGTACTACCGCACGGACGTCTTCGAGGAACTCGGTCTGGAAGTCCCGAAGACCATGGCCGAGCTGGCGACCACCGCCCGCAGGATCCGCGCCGCGAAGCCCGATCTGTACGGCCTGGTGGTCGGCGGCGCCTACACCTACGGCGCGATGCCCTTCGTGTGGGCCAACGGCGGTGAACTCGCCACCGGCAAGAGCGGCTCGTACGCCTCCGGCATCGACAGCGCGGCCGCCCAAAAGGGCATCACCGCGTACACGTCGCTCTTCTCCGACGACAACTGTCCCGCCGCCAAGTGCGCGGGCATGGGCGGCAACGACACCATCACCGCCTTCGCCGCGGGCAAGGCGGGCATGGCGATCGGCGGCGACTTCAGCCACACGGCCGTGGAGGCCGGCAAGGTGAAGGGCGAGTACGCCGTCGTACCGCTGCCGGGTGTGACGTCCGGCTCGATCGCCCCGGCCTTCGCGGGCGGCAACAACATCGGTGTGCTGAAGAGCACCTCGCACCGCACCCTCGCCGTCCAGCTGATGGAGGCCCTCGCCTCGAAGAAGACCCAGGCATCGCTGTTCGACGCGATGGGCTTCCTGCCCACCTTCACGGACGTCCGGGACCAGGCCGCCGCGAAGGAACCCTTCGTGAAGCCCTTCGTGCAGACCCTGGCCGCCGGGACCAGGTTCGTGCCCGCGTCGCCCGCGTGGTCGCAGATCGACTCGTCCCTGGTCCTGCCGACGATGTTCCAGGAGGTCGTCAGCGGCAAGAAGGACGTGGCCGCGGCCTCGACGGAGGCGGCGAAGAAGATGGATGCCGCGTTCGGCTCGGCCGGGTGACGCCGGTGACGCCCAACAGCCCGGGGGTCGAGGTTCGTGGGCGACCGCCGGCCGGACGTGGCCGGTCGCGCCCACGCGGCGACAGCCGCACATCCGATGCGGCCCCGCGCCCCCGGGCCGGTCGTGGCGGGCGGCGTCAAACGGTGCCCTGGCTCTACCTCGCGCCCGCTCTCGTCGTCCTTGCCGCGCTGCTGGCCTACCCCGTCTACCAGCTCGGCCTGATCTCGCTCTTCCGCTACACCCAGGCCCAGGTCAGCGGCGGGGAGCCGACCGCCTTCCGGGGCTTCGGCAACTACGCGGACGTCTTCTCCGACGACCAGTTCTGGCAGGTGCTCCTGTCGACGGTCGTCTTCGCGGCGGCCTGTGTGGTCTCCACCCTCGCCGTCGGCTGCGCGCTCGCCGTGCTCCTCACGCGCGTGCGTGCCGTGCCGCGGCTCGCGCTGATGCTGGCCGCGATGGGCGCCTGGGCGACCCCCGCGGTCACCGGCTCGACGGTCTGGCTGTTCCTGTTCGACCCCGACTTCGGCCCGGTGAACCGGCTGCTGGGCCTCGGCGACCACTCATGGACGTACGGCCGCTTCAGCGCCTTCTTCCTCGTCCTGCTCGAAGTGGTCTGGTGCTCCTTCCCGTTCGTGATGGTCACCGTCTACGCCGGGATCCGCTCCGTGCCGTCCGAGGTCCTGGAGGCGGCGGCCCTGGACGGCGCCTCGCAGTGGCGGATCTGGCGGTCCGTGCTGGCCCCGATGCTGCGGCCGATCCTCGTGGTCGTCACCATCCAGTCGGTCATCTGGGACTTCAAGGTCTTCACCCAGATCTATGTGATGACGAACGGGGGCGGCATCGCCGGGCAGAACCTCGTCCTGAACGTCTACGCCTACCAACAGGCCTTCGCGTCCTCGCAGTACGGCCTCGGCTCGGCGATCGGCGTCGTGATGCTGCTGATCCTGCTCGCCGTCACGCTGGTGTACCTGCGGCTGCTGCGCCGGCAGGGGGAGGAGCTGTGAAAGGAGGAAGCGTGACTCTTGTGCGGGGTCTCGTGACCCGTCCGTGGCGGTTCGCCGCCGAGGCCTGCGCGCTGCTGGTCGCGGTGGTCGTCGCCTTCCCGCTCTACTGGATGGTGCTGGGCGCGTTCAAACCGGCCGGGGAGATCCGCTCGAGCGAGCCGCGACCGTGGACGCTCGCGCCCTCTCTGGATTCCTTCCGCCGCGTCTTCGGGCAGCAGGAATTCGGCCGCTACTTCCTCAACAGCCTTGTCGTGGCGGGCGCGGTGGTGATCGCCTCCGGAGTGATCGCGTTTCTCGCCGCGACCGCCGTGACCCGATTCCGGTTCCGCTTCCGCACCACCCTGCTGATCATGTTCCTGGTGGCCCAGATGGTGCCCGTGGAGGCGCTGACGATCCCGTTGTTCTTCCTCATGCGGGACTTCGGCCAGTTGAACACCCTGGGCTCCCTGATCCTGCCTCACATCGCCTTCTCACTGCCCTTCGCGATCTGGATGCTGAGAGGGTTCGTGAAAGCGGTTCCGGAGGCGCTGGAGGAGGCCGCGTACCTCGACGGGGCGAGCCGGACGCGCTTTCTGTGGCAGATCCTTTTCCCGCTCGTCCTGCCGGGTCTGGTGGCCACGAGCGTGTTTTCCTTCATCTCGGCCTGGAACGACTTCCTGTTCGCCAAGTCCTTCATCATCAGCGACACCTCGCAGTCGACCCTCCCGATGGCCCTGCTGGTCTTCTACAAGCCGGACGACCCCGACTGGGGCGGCGTGATGGCCGGCTCCACGGTCATGACGATTCCCGTTCTGGTGTTCTTCGTACTCGTACAGCGACGGCTGGTCTCCGGGCTGGGCGGAGCGGTAAAGGACTGATGTGCCTTCTGCATTCGACCTCGTCGAACTCGTCCCCGTGCCGCGCGCCGTCAACGGCCCCAAGCGCTGCGGTGTCGTCATCGACGAGAACATCACCGTATGGGCCGCGCCCGGCACGGAGGGCACCGAACGCTGGCTGCGCGCCACCCTCGGCGCGGCCTTCGGTGTGCCCCTGCGACCCGGCCCGCAGGGCGTCCGCGACTCCGTACAGCTGTGTCTGGACGACACGATGGAGCCGGAGGCGTACAAACTGAGCGTCCTCGCCACCTGGGGCATCGAGATCCGCGGCGGAAGCCCGGCCGGCGTCTTCTGGGGCGCGCAGACGCTGCGTCAGCTGCTCGGCCGGCACGCCTTCCGGCGCGCCCCCGTGCGGCCGGGGATCATGTACGGCATCCCGCACCAGATCATCGAGGACGCCCCCCGCTTCCGCTGGCGCGGCCTCATGCTCGACGTCGCCCGGCACTTCATGCCCAAGGACGGCGTCCTGCGCTACCTGGACCTGATGGCGGCGCACAAACTCAACGTCTTCCACTTCCATCTGACGGACGACCAGGGCTGGCGGATCGAGATCGAGCGGTACCCCCGGCTGACCGAGGTCGGTTCCTGGCGGGCGCGCACGAAATTCGGCCACCGGGCCTCACCGCTGTGGGAGGAGAAGCCGCACGGTGGCTTCTACACGCAGGACGACATCCGGGAGATCGTCGCCTACGCCGCCGAGCGGCATATCACCGTCGTCCCCGAAATCGACGTCCCCGGCCACTCGCAGGCCGCGATCGCCGCGTATCCGGAACTCGGCAACACCGACGTCATCGACACGACCGCCCTCTCCGTGTGGGACACCTGGGGGATCAATCCCAACGTACTCGCCCCCACCGACAACACCCTGCGCTTCTACGAGGGGGTCTTCGAGGAACTGCTGGAGCTGTTCCCCTCGGAGTTCATTCACGTCGGGGGTGACGAATGCCCCAAGGACCAGTGGCGGCAGTCGCCGGCCGCGCAGGCCCGCATCAGGGAACTCGGACTCGCCGGCGAGGACCAGCTCCAGTCCTGGTTCATCCGGCACTTCGACAAGTGGCTCTCCGCGCGCGGGCGTCGGCTCATCGGCTGGGACGAGATCCTGGAGGGCGGGCTCGCGGACGGGGCGGCCGTGTCGTCCTGGCGTGGCTACGCGGGCGGGATCGCCGCCGCGCGGGCCGGGCACGACGTCGTGATGTGCCCCGAGCAGCAGGTGTACCTGGACCACCGGCAGGACGGCGGCGCGGACGAGCCCGTGCCGATCGGGTTCGTGCGCACCCTGGAGGACGTCTACCGGTTCGAACCCGTTCCCTCGGAGCTGACACCGAAGGAGGCGGGGCATGTGCTCGGCACGCAGGCCAACCTGTGGACCGAGGTGATGGAGGACCCCGCGCGCGTGGACTACCAGGCCTTCCCCCGGCTCGCCGCCTTCGCCGAGGTCGCCTGGAGCGCCCTGCCCGCCCCGGAGGAGCGGGACTTCGCCGACTTCGAGCGACGGATGGAGGCCCACTACGAGCGGCTCGACGCGCTGGGCGTCGGCTACCGCCCGCCGGCCGGCCCCAGGCCGTGGCAGCGGCGGCCGGGTGTCCTGGGGCGCCCGATCGACGGCGCGCCCCCGAACCGGTGATACCGCGCGTCCTGGATGAACCCCGGCATAGCCACCGAAGAGTGGCAATTCAAGCGCACCGGTGATGCCGTGCGAAAACGGACCATCTCCCCGGTGAGGTGGGCGAATGCCTCCTAGCGGACCCCCGCGTTCGGGTGTTGCGAAGATGTGCCAGAGTTGCCACGTCCGCCCTGTCAGCACGTACCGTACGGCAGCACAGGTGGGACCAGGTGGGGCAGCGGGAAGGGGCAGCCGGTTTTGACCACGCACGCACCGCAGGCGGGGCAGGCCGTCACGCTGCCCACGACGCTGGACGAGGCCGTGGCGGCGCTGGCCGCCATGCCCGCCGCCGTGCCCGTGGCCGGCGGCACCGACCTGATGGCCGCCGTCAACTCGGGGCAGCTCAGGCCCACCGGACTGGTCGGTCTCGGCCGCATCAGCGAGATCCGCGGCTGGCAGTACCAGGACGGCCACGCGCTGCTCGGCGCCGGACTCACCCACGCGCGTATGGGCCGTCCCGACTTCGCCGCGCTGATCCCGGCGCTCGCCGCGGCCGCGCGCGCGGCGGGCCCGCCGCAGATCCGCAACGCGGGCACCCTCGGCGGCAACATCGCCTCGGCCGCTCCCACGGGCGACGCGCTGCCCGTGCTGGCCGCGCTGGAGGCGACCCTGATCATCGCGGGCCCGGGTGGAGCCCGCCGTGAGATGCCGGTGTCGCACCTGCTGGCCGGCATGGAGATGCTGCGCGGCGGCGAACTCATCGGGTACGTGCGCGTGCCGCTGCTGCACGCCCCGCAGATCTTCCTGAAGGCGACCGGCCGCACCGGCCCGGGCCGCGCGGTGGCCTCCGTGGCGCTGGTCCTCGACCCCGCCCGGCGTGGCGTCAGGTGCGCCGTCGGGGCCATAGCGCCGATGCCGCTGCGGCCCCTGGAGGCCGAGCAGTGGGTCGCCCGGCTCATCGACTGGGACAACAACCGCACCATCGTCCCCGAGGCGCTGACCGCCTTCGGGGAGTACGTCGCCGCCGCCTGCATCCCCGACCCGGTGCCGGGCGTGGACGGCTCCGTACCGGAACTTCCGCCCGCCGTACTGCACCTGCGGCGCACTGTCGCCGCGCTGGCCCGACGAGCACTGGGGAGGGCGCTGTCGTGAGCGACGACCAGCACGGACCCGGACACGGACACGGACAGGAAGACGGGCAGGGCCAGGGCGCGCCGCAGGGCGGCGGCCGCTGGGACCCGCTGCCCCAGGGGGACTACGACGACGGCGCGACCGCCTTCGTGAAGCTCCCCGAGGGCGGCATCGACGCCTTCCTGGCCGCCCGCGGCGACAGCCCGCTCGCCGCGCCGGGTCACGGGTACGTGCCGCCGCAGATAGCGGTGGCGCCCCCCACGGACGGCAGCGGAACGTGGGCGGCCCCGGCCGGCGGCTCCGACTGGCCCGCTCCGCAGGGCACCCCGCAGACGGTGGGCGACGACCGGTTCACGTACCACCCCGGCGCGACCGGGCAGTGGGCCTTCGAGGACACCTCCGGGCCGTCGGGCGCACCGGGGTCCGCGCCCGGCCACGACGTGACGGGCCAGTGGTCGATCCCCGTCGCGGGCGGCGACCTGCCCGACGAGTCGGGCGAGTTCACCACCTCGTCCCTGGTCGAGCAGTGGGGCGGCACGCCCCCGGCCACCCTGCCCGGCGGCGCGTCCGCGCCCTGGGCGACGGAACCGGCCGGCCCGACGGACCACGGCGTGCAGGACCACGGCGTGCAGGACCAGGTGTGGGGGCAGCACGCCGGCGAGGCCGACACGGCCGTGCGGCCGGCGACGGACCTGCCCGCGTTCGGGCACGCGCCGGAGCACGGCCCGATGGCCGTGGACCCCGACCGGCACCACCCCGCCGCCGAGCACACCGGGCAGCACACGCACCCGACCGGGGCATTCGCCCCGGAGATCTCCGCCGAGGCGTACACGGTGGCCCCGAACAGGCCTCCGGAGGCCGCCGGGCGAGACGCTCAGCGGGCCGCTGAGGCCGAAGAGGCCGCCGAGGGGTCCGGGAACGCCGAGCACGCCCACGAGGCCGCTCACGAGCCCGCTGAGGCCGCCCACGGCCCCGCGGAGCCGCCCGCCGAACCCGCCGCCCCGCACGGAGCCGCACGCGGCCCGGCCGAGACGCCCGAGGACCGGTCCGCCGCCGCGGACGCCCCGCACGATCCCGAGGCGGACGCGGCCCCCGACACCGCCTCCCAACGGTCCGCCGAGGCCGCCGAGTCGGCTGAGCCCGACGGGCCCGCCGAGGAGACGGACGACGCGCCGGCGCCGTTGCACGAGGAACACCCCCTCGCCGGCTACGTGCTGCGCGTCAACGGCTCCGACCGCCCCGTCACCGACGCCTGGATCGGCGAGTCGCTGCTCTACGTCCTGCGCGAGCGGCTCGGCCTCGCGGGCGCCAAGGACGGCTGCTCGCAGGGTGAGTGCGGAGCCTGCAACGTCCAGGTCGACGGACGGCTCGTCGCCTCCTGCCTGGTCCCGGCCGTCACCACCGCAGGCAGCGAGATCCGCACCGTCGAGGGCCTGGCCGTCGACGGACAGCCCTCGGACGTGCAGCGGGCGCTCGCCAAGTGCGGGGCCGTGCAGTGCGGCTTCTGCGTGCCCGGCATGGCGATGACCGTGCACGACCTCCTGGAGGGCAACCCGGCGCCCACCGAACTGGAGGCCCGCCAGGCCCTGTGCGGCAACCTGTGCCGCTGCTCCGGCTACCGGGGCGTCCTGCGGGCCGTCCAGGACGTCGTCGCCGAACGCGAGGCGGTCGCCGCCGCCGACGCCGAGACGGACGGCGACGAGGCACGTATTCCGCACCAGGCGGGACCGGGCGCCGGAGGCGTCCACCCGTCGGCGTTCGAGAACCCTGCACAGCCCCACCCGCATGACCCGGCATACGGACAGGGCCAGGACGGAGGCCAGGCGTGAGCAACGAGACAGTCACCGCGACGACGCCCGTGGATCCCGCCCCGGCCTCCGAGCCGATCCCGCACGGCCTCGGCGCCTCCTTGCAGCCCGCCGACGCGCGCGCCAAGACGGAGGGCACCTTCCCGTACGCGGCCGACCTGTGGGCCGAGGGTCTGCTGTGGGCGGCCGTGCTGCGCTCGCCGCACCCGCACGCGCGCATCGTGTCCATCGACACGTCACACGCGCGTGAGATGCCCGGCGTCCGGGCCGTCGTCACCCACGAGGACGTCCCCGGCCGCGCCCTGCACGGCCGCGGCAAGGCCGACCGCCCGGTGTTCGCCTCCGACGTCGTACGCCACCACGGCGAGCCCATCGCGGCCGTCGCCGCCGACCACCCGGACACCGCGCGGATGGCAGCGGCGGCCGTCATCGTCGAGTACGAGGTGCTCGACCCGGTGATCGACCCCGAGCAGGCCTTCGAGGCGGAGGCGCTGCACCCCGACGGCAACCTGATCCGGCACATCCCGCTGCACCACGGCGACCCGTCCGCGGCCGGCGAGGTCGTCGTCGAGGGCCAGTACCGCATCGGCCGCGCCGACCCCGCCCCGATCGGCGCCGAGGCCGGCCTCGCCGTGCCCCGACCCGACGGCGGTGTGGAGCTCTACCTCGCCTCCACCGACCCGCACACCGACCGGGACACCGCCGCCGCCTGCTACGGCCTCGAACCCGAGCGCGTGAAGATCGTCGTCACCGGAGTGCCCGGCGCCACCGCCGACCGCGAGGACCAGGGCTTCCAGCTCCCGCTCGGCCTGCTCGCGCTGAAGACCGGCTGCCCGGTGAAACTCACGGCCACGCGCGAGGAGTCCTTCCTCGGCCACGTCCACAGACATCCGACGCTGCTGCGCTACCGCCACCACGCCGACGCCGACGGCCGGCTGGTGAAGGTCGAGGCGCAGATCCTGCTGGACGCGGGCGCGTACGCCGACACCTCCGCCGAGGCCCTGGCCGCCGCCGTCTCCTTCGCCTGCGGCCCCTACGTCGTCCCGAACGCCTTCATCGAGGGCTGGGCGGTCCGCACGAACAACCCGCCGTCGGGCCATGTCCGCGGCGAGGGCGCGATGCAGGTCTGCGCCGCCTACGAGGCGCAGATGGACAAGCTGGCGAAGAAGCTCGGCGTCGACCCGGCGGAGCTGCGGCTGCGCAACGCCATGGCGACCGGGGACGTCCTGCCGACCGGCCAGACGGTGACCTGCCCGGCCCCCGTGGCCGAACTACTCCAGGCCGTCCAGGAGTTCCCCCTCCCGGCGCTCCCCAAGGACACGCCCGAGGAGGACTGGCTGCTGCCCGGCGGCCCCGAGGGCGCGGGCGAACCGGGCGCGGTGCGCCGGGGCGTCGGCTACGGCCTCGGCATGGTGCACATGCTGGGCGCGGAGGGCGCCGACGAGGTCTCCACGGCGACCGTGAAGGTCCAGGACGGCGTCGCGACGGTCCTGTGCGCGGCGGTGGAGACGGGCCAGGGCTTCACGACGCTGGCCCGCCAGATCGTCCAGGAGACGCTGGGTGTCGACGAGGTCCACGTGGCCCCGGTCGACACCGACCAGCCGCCCGCCGGCCCCGGCTGCCGGGGCCGCCACACATGGGTCTCGGGCGGCGCGGTGGAGCGCGCGGCGAAGATGGTCCGCACGCAGTTGCTCCAGCCCCTGGCGCACAAGTTCGGCATGTCCACGGAGCTGCTCCAGATCACGGACGGCAAGATCACCTCGTACGACGGCGTCCTGTCGACGACCGTCACGGAGGAGATGCAGGGCAAGGAGCTGTGGGCGACGGCCCAGTGCCGCCCGCACCCGACCGAGCCGCTGGACGCGGCCGGCCAGGGTGACGCCTTCGTCGGCCTCGCCTTCTGCGCGATCCGCGCGGTCGTGGACGTCGACATCGAGCTCGGCTCGGTCCGGGTCGTCGAACTGGCGGTCGCCCAGGACGTCGGCCGGATCCTCAACCCGGCGCAGCTCACCGCGCGCATCGAGGCCGGTGTGACGCAGGGCGTCGGCATCGCGCTCACCGAGAACCTCCGCACGCCGAGGGGCCTGATCCGCCACCCCGACCTCACCGGCTATGCGCTGCCCACCGCCCTGGACGCCCCGGACATCCGGATCGTCAAGCTGGTCGAGGAACGCGATGTGGTCGCCCCGTTCGGGGCGAAGGCCGCCAGCGCGGTCCCGGTGGTGACCTCTCCCGCGGCGATCGCCTCCGCCGTGCGCGCCGCGACGGGCCGCCCGGTGAACCGGCTGCCGATAAGGCCCCAGGCGGCGGTGGTGACGGACCGGTGAGCGAGCGGCATCCGGCGCCGGAGTCACCTTCGGACTCGGAGGCGGACGCGGACGCGCAGCGGTACGAACCTCCGCCCGGCGTGGGCAAGTTGTTGGGCTGGATCCTGCTGTTCGTGGTGGCGGCGGTGGTCGTGGTGCTCGGCGGCGTCTACCTCACCTGAGAGGTGATCGGGCCCGAAAGGGAACTCGTGAGGCTGCCCCGACGTCTGTCAGTGCGGGACCGGTGACGGGTGTGCTGGGTGCAGTCGCTGGTCAGAGCCGTTGTCAGTGGTGCCGCATAGGCTGCGGAGCAGTGGGACGGCGCACGCAACTTTCCGCACGGGGGACCCGATGGGCACGACCAGGACCACCACCGCCACGACAATGATCATCTTCAGCGAGGACGAGCTGTACCCGTATGTCACGCACGCGCCGACGCGCCGCTGGCTCACCGGCCCCGGCCTGCCCGCGACTCCGGGCGACGGCGGCCTGTTGACGTTCGAGGCGCTGCGCACGGACGGCCTGCGCACGGTCGGGGACTCCACGGGCGACCCCGACGGCCGCCTGGCGGCGGAGCTGCGCGACCGGCTGGTGATAGGCGGGCTCCTGGGCGCCGACGGCCGGGAGACGGAGTCCGTCCTGCTCGACGGCATGACCGGCGAGATCTCCACGACGTACTTCCTGCACGACCGCCCCGACCTGATGGACCTCCGCCCGCTCGCGCCCTCCCTGGAGAAGCTGGTGCGCTTCGCGACGGCGGTGGACGAACTGGCGGCCCTGCGCGGCCAGTTCGCCTGCTACGCGAGCCGGCTCGGGCCGAAGGCGGTGGCGGAGGCGTCACGGCAGCTGCTGGCCGTCTTCGAGGAGGGCGCGAAGGACACGGGCGGCGCGTCCGGCCCCTTCTGGAAGCTGGCCGCGGTGATCCGCCCGCTGGCCCTGGTGGCGGGTCCGGGCACGACGTCCGGCCTGGCCCTGGATCTGCCGGTCCGTCTCCTGGACGAGGAGTTCGGCTCCGGCGAGGTCGTCCGCTTCGAGGACGTCGACTGCCCGCGGGCGCTCACGCACGCCCCGACCCGCCGCTTCCTGCGCGAGGTGGGCCTGCCGGAGGAGGTCGTCTGGTTCTCGCTGGAGACGGACATGCCGCTCCAGACCCTCGCCGAGTACCACGCGGACGACCGCGGCGGCGTCCTCACCGAGGAGCGGCTGCCCGCGAACGCCGACCGGCTGATCCGCCTGGGCCATCTCCTCGAGGAGACCAGCCTGGTCGTCGACGGCGCCACGGGCGCGGTGCTGAGCTGGAGCGAGCCGGATCTCGGCCTGCGCCCGCTCAACGCCGACATCTCGACGCTGGCGTTCACCCTCTGGCTGATCCGCCGTGAGCGGGCCCTGGACGCGGTGCACCGGCTGACCGAGGCCTACGACCAGCTCGCCGAGACGATGTCCCGCACCCTGGCCGCGGTCGACCCGGTCGCCTGCGACCCGACCCCGGTCCCGGCCGTCCCCACGGACGACGGCCGGCGGTACTGGCCGGGCGTCTTCGAGGACGAGGCGGGCGGGGGCCTGTACGCGTAGCCCGCGCCCGCACCGGCTCTCCTGCTCTGCGGTCAGCCCCTGCGGCACCGGCTGACGTCGATCCGTACGACCTGCGGGTCGTGATCGCTGGCCTGGTCGGCGAACTCGGCGTTGATGTGCACCACGTCGTAGTCGTAGTGCGTGACGGCCGGGCTGGTGAGGATGTGGTCCAGGGTCTGCGAGTTGCCGTCGTAGACGTAGGTGTACCGCTCGGCGGCCGGCAGGGTGGTGATCAGCGGGGTGAGGACACGGCCGGCGGTGAGGGTGGCCACGGTCTGGGAGAACTCGTAGTCGTTGAGGTCGCCGAGCACCACGGTCTTGGCGTTCTTGTCCGCCGCGAGCAGGGACTTGACGAAGGAGTTCACCTCGGCCGCCTGTGCCTGGCGCTGGGTCTCGGAGCTGCGTGACGGCGGCTGGTAGCGGCCGTGCAGGGGCTGGTCGCCGCCCTTGGAGGTGAAGTGGTTGGCGATCACGAAGACCGTCTCCCCGTGGAAGACGAACTCGCCGACCAGCGGCTTGCGGCTGTTGTCCCAGGCGTCGGAGGCCGGGTCGATGCGCCCCGGGGAGGCGGTGAGCTTCGCGCCCTTCCTGGTCTTCACCACGCTGGTTGCCGTGACGGCGTCACCGCCGGCCCGGTCGGTGAAGGAGACCCGCTTGGGGTTGAAGAGGAAGACCTGACGGATGTTGCCGCCGGGCTCCCCGCCGTCCTGGTTGTCGGTGGGGGCGATGTAGCGCCACTGGTAGCGGGGGCCGCCGGCGGCGCGGATGGCGTCGGTGAACCGCTTCAGGGTGGCCTCGGAGGTGACGGTGCCGTCGTTGGTGGCGCCGTTGTCGTCCTGGATCTCCTCCAGGGCGACGACATCGGGGGAGTTGAGGTTGACGGCGACCCCGTGCGCGAGCCGGTCGATCTTCTCCTGGGCGTCCAGCGCGTCCAGGTTCTCCACGTTGTACGTGGCGACCGCGAGCTCGTCGCCCTTCTGCCGACGGGTCACTTCCTGCTTCAGCCCGTTGTCGACCAGGGTGCCGAGCTGCGTGGCCTGGACGTTGTAGCCGCCGTAGGTGGAGTAGTCGAGCGGCCCGGTGGTGGTGCCGGACAGTTCGTCGCCGACGTCGGCGGAGGGGAAGGCGGTGGTGGTGTCGAGCGACATGACCTCAAGACGACCGGTGCCCGGCTGGTCGTAGGAGGGGTAGAGCGTCCCGCCGCGGGCCGTGGCGTTCTCGTCCGGCTTGACGGTCACCCACAGCTCGCCGTACGCGTCGCTCGCGCCGACGACACGGGCGTCGGAGAACGCGACCCGCATCCCCTCCGTCGACTCGTAGAAGTCCTGGGCGTACACGGCCGGTTCGAGGGCGAGCGACTCGATGCTGCCGCCACCGGCGGTGGGGATGTACGCGGCGGGCACGTTCGCGGCGCTCAGGGCGACGGCGGCGGGCAGCGCGTTGCCGCTGGACAGCACGGTCGCGGTGGGGGCGGTGAGCTCGGTGACCGACTGGCTGGTGCTGCTCGGGTAGTACTCGCTGACCTTGCCGCTGACCAGCACGGAGTCGCCGACGGCGACGGTGGGCGTGGCGGACCCGGTGTACACGAACACGCCCTCGCTGGTGCGGGAGTCGGCGTCCGCCGTCGGATCCTGGATCCAGTACCCCTTGGACCCGGAGGTCCGCACCCCGGTGACGATGCCCGGCACTCGGCTGACGGTCTGCCCGGCGAGCGGGGAGAGCCGGGTGGTGCCCTGGATGTTGTGGACGCGGACGGTACCGGGCGTGGTCGGATCGCCACCGCCGTCTCCACCGTCCCCGCCGCCGTCGCCCGAACCAGGAGTCCCTCCGGCGGAGTTGACGGGCGATGGGGTACCGGCCGTGAGGTCGGCGGCGTTGTCGTCGGTGTCGCCCAGGGCGGCGCCCCGCGCGACGGCGGCGGTGTTGGAGGCCCCGGTGGCAGGCCCGCTGCCCTCCCGTACGAGGGCGCTGCCGTAGCCGACCAGGTCGACGATCCGACCGTCGGCGGCGCAGTCGGCGGCGGTCTTGCACGTCAGGGCGGTGGTACCGGAGACGAGGGCGATGGTGCCGCTGGTGGCGCTCATGGCGACGGAACCGGTGGCGTCGGCGGTGGGCAGCGCGGTGCTCCCTCCGGTCCCGGCGGCCTCGGCGACGAGGAAACGCCCGCCGGGCGCGACGGCCCCGCTCAGCGCCGTCACCTGCCACAGCGAGGACGCCGACGGCGCACCCGGCAGGTACTGCACGCTGTACCCGGCCAGGTCGTAGGCAGCCGACCCCGCGTTGCCCAGCTCGACGAAGTCCCGGGTCAGGGTCGCCCCGGAGTTCCCGCCACCGCCGTACACCTCGGAGATCACCGCGGTGGCGGACGGCGTCGCGTAGGCGGCGGGCAGCGAGGTGATGGCGAACGCGCTCGCCACACCCACGGATATGAGCGCGTAGGCGGCACGGCGGGTTCTGTTTCCTACGGGTCTGGACACGCTGGAGGTCTCCTCGTACGTCGTCGTGTACGGCCGATGGCGGTGTGGGGGAGTCGGCTCAAGTTACGCGCGTAGAGAGGGGGTTGTTAAGGGGGCGTAGGTTAAATCGGGGGAACGGAAAGGTGTGTTGCTCCGGCGGGGGAGTGTGCGCCGCCGAAACGAGGAGGCCGGCCTGATGGCGAGGGATCCGGCCCTACGCGATCTCACTTTCCGGAGCTGGCCGGTGAGCCCGGCCGATTCGCCGACGACGCCGGACCGCGACGCGGGGTGCCCGGGCGCGGCCATGGCGGATGTGGCTGCGCAGTTGCCCGGGGGTGACTCCGGCCGCCCAGGAACGTCACGCGCTGTCCCACGCCCTGCGTGAGCGGCGACAGGCGCGGCGGGACTCGACATCGACGGCTCCCCGGCCCTCTTCGACCACCGCATCCACCCGGTCCCCGGCGCCCGCCTGGCACCCGGATACCTCACCGGCCTGACTCGGTGGATCGGCCGACAACACCGACAACTGTGAGACAGGGAGGGGAGCGACACCTCAGGCCTCCCCTGCGTCACCGGTCGGTCAGCCGGGTTCGCTACGCTTTGGGTAAGGCACTCGCACTATGGGGGATTTACATGGCCAGTGCGCAGCCCAAAGGAGTGCAGTCGACCAAACAGCGTGGTGTGTCGCAGCCACATGCGGAGCCCGAGGCGGGGCGGACGCCGACTTCCGGGGTGCAGGGGCAGCGGACGCCGACTTCCGGGGTGCAGGGGCAGCGGACGCCGACGTCCGGGGCGCAGGGGCAGCGGACGCCGACCTCGTCGTCCGGTGCGCGGGAGTCCGTCGAGAAGCGGCAGCCGACCCAGCATTCGGGACCTGATGCGGAGTCTCGTCCCGACCCGGGCAGTTCGCTCGGAGCGGCCCGGTCGCGGGCCGCCGACACGCCGGACCCCTTGATGGTGGTGTTCCTCGGACAGATCACCAACAGCCAGGTGGCGATCAACAATGGCGCGGTGACCCAGACCATGACGAGGGAGCTGTCCGAGCCGCGTCGGGCGAGTACGGATCGGACACCGCCGGAGCCGGAGAGCGACTCCCCGCACGGGAAGCGTTCCCTGGCGTTCGAACCGGCGTGGGAGTCCGCGTTGTCGGACATGGTAGTCCTGCGACATGAGCCCCTGATGAGCGCCGAAGAGCGTTGTCGGGTACAGCTCCTGCATGCGCTCAGTGGTCTGCTGGACCGACTTGATCAGCTGGAACTGAGCCCCGAGGCTCTGTTCGCCCTGCGGCATGACTTGCGAGAGCTCCGGACCGCGCTTGGGCGAACTCCGCTCGACATGCCGCACGTTCACGCAGTGATCAGGCGGGTGCAGGCCCAACTGCCACTGACAGAGGCGCCGGAGGAGGCTGTTTCCGACGAGAGCTGAGACGGACGACCGAGAGAGCCGGGTCGCGGCTGTCGGTGTGACTCGTCTGACGGCCGTCGCGGTCTGGAAGGGTACGGCGCGGCCGGCCACCCGCTCCCGCAGCAGCCGGCCAAGGGGGCGAATAGGCTGGTCGTAGGGGGTCGGCATGGTTCGATCCGAGGAGCCTTCCATGAGGAAGAACAGAAAGGGCGCCTGGCGCGCGACGGGAATCGTCACCGCACTCGCCACGGCCGCCGCGATCGCCTCCGTCGCACCGGTTCAGGCCCAGTCCACCGCTCAACTGTCCGCGTGGGTCAGCGACGGCTGGGGCGGCGGCACCATCACCAGCCAGCCCGCCGGCATCAACTGCCACCAGTCGGCTTGGGATCCGTACGCGAACAACGAACCGCAGCCGTACCCGACGGGCACCTGCACCGCGAGCTTCGAGGTCGGCGCGACGGTCACCTTCACCGCCACCCCCGACTCGGGTTCCTACATCAACGACGGCCCCACGCCGAACCCCGTCACCATCCGAACCGGCTACAACTTCACGTGGGTGATGTTCTGCCCGGACGGCGGCCTCTGCTCGGCAGGCTGACGACCGCGCGACCGTCACAGCTGATCAATATTTGCATCTTACGAAACCAGGATCAGTCGACTTATGAAGGCTGGCCGACTCTCTTGTACCAAAAATGAGCAGTTGGCAAATGGCGCGCATGATTACTCCCCTTCGGAGATAGATCTCCTCCAGGAGGCAGGTCATATCGAAGGGGTCCCGCATGCCGGTCGAACCATGGTCCGTAGCGACGCTGGCAGTGCGCGCTGGTATGACAGCTTATAGCGAGCGGCAGCAAATTGCTTCCACCTGGCACAGAATCATCACGAAGATCATGCACAGGCAGTCCTCGATAGCCATAACCGGTGTGGGAGGCGTGGGGAAAACCGTACTCTCCGACTATCTTTCGGGAGAAGGGTTGTCGATCCACTACTCAACACCGGGAAGGTCGGTCAATCAGGAGCGCAAGGAGCTCTATTCCAGCAAGAGGCTGACGGCACTCACCATCGTTCCGGGACAAGTCTCCCCGCAGAAAGACAAGAGTCTCGACGAACTGTTCGATGGGCGGCGCCGGGTAGACGGAGTCATTCACGTCGTCAGCAACGGATTTATCACCCTGCGAGAGCAGGATGCGAGAGAGCTCGCGCAGGAGCACAATGACCTGGAAAGGTTTCGGGAGTTCCAGAGGAACAAAGAGGTGGAAGAGTTCAAGGAACTGATCAGTTACGTCAAGTCATCGCACCGGAAGGGGAAAGGGCCTTCCTGGTTGTTGCTGGCCGTGAACAAAGTCGACCTGTATTACGAGGACACCAGTCTCAAGGGTGCCTACAGGCACTATGCCGCCCCCGGTGGCCAGTTCTTCGCATGCTTGGATCAACTTGGCGCATCCCTGGGGCGGACCGACTTCGAGTGGGACGCCCTGCCGGTATGCGCCTCACTGAGTGATTTCATCTGGGAGGAGGAAGGCGTCCAGTCAATGCTTCTCCCTGACCAGCGCAACAAGCTCCTCCTGGGCCTCTTGAAGGCCATTGACGACCGAATCTCCGCGTCATGAACTCGGATGAGGAATGGCATGATGTGCAGAAAATGCTCGAACTTGCCGAAGAGATGCAGGAGAAGATCGATCGGAGCAGTCGACTCTCCACGGCCGGCGAAAGCCTTTTCACGCTTCTGGCCGCCGCTTCCCTCGGCGGCGCCGCGTTCCTGACCTCTCATCCGAAAACCCTTGCGCTGATAGATCCGGCCTATTACGTCGCCTGGACGCTTGCGCTCACCGGCTCTCTGTTTCAATGGCTTCAGCGAAGAAGCATGAATCAGCGAGTTTTCCGCCGCGAGGGGCGAGCGATGGTGCGCGTTCTGGACCTCCTTCACGAGGTCGACGCGTCCCTCAGTCTGAGCAAACTACAGAAAGCCGAGCTGCGCATCCGGCTGGCGAGGCTGGACATGACGGCCAGTTCCGGCGGAGGGCTTATCAGTCGGGCGATTCGAGTACTGCTGGCATCGCCCGCGGGTTCCGGTCCAACAAAAGACAGGGACCCGTACGACCGAATGTGACTCCACAGGAATTGCTTCCATCGACAGAGGAAACCGAGACGGATCCGAGCGCCCGAGGTGTGGCATTTTCCAAAAGTCACGCCGAGGCGCCACGGTAGAAAACATGATCGCCGCGGCGACATCGTCTCGGTGTCCGCTCTGAGACGGACGGTCGAAAAGGCGGCACCCCCGAAGGAGTGCCGCCCTCTCGTTCTGCCTGGTCAGGCCGGTCAGAGGCCGTGGCGGGAATTGAACCCACGTACCTCGCTTTGCAGGCGAGTCCCTAAGCCACTCGGGCACACGGCCAGGTCGGGGGTGGGGTGTCGGCCCCGTTCCGAACTTGGTAGGTCGACCGTACGGCGGGGTGAGGAAGGGGCTCAAGGGGGACGCGGGGGCTGCAATGGGACTGCCACACGCCGTTCATGAAACGGGGGTGCGGCGTGGTGGTCGTAGGACCATCGTCCCGGTCGTGGACCCGTCTTCCGACAGGGGTCAATGTCGGTTGTGGACCTTACGCTGGCCCTCATGGCTGCCCTCGAACCCCGCGACACCGGTGTCGCCGACGACCTCCTTTCCTCCGCCGCCGTGGAGCGGGCCGGCGAGCCCGGCGAGACCGTTCTCGGGAGTTCCTACCGGGCCCTCACCATCGGGATCGTCTCCGTCGTGCTGCTCATCGCCTTCGAGGCGACCGCCGTGGGCACCGCCATGCCGGTGGCGGCGCGGGAGCTCGACGGGGTGGCGCTGTACGCGTTCGCGTTCTCCGGGTACTTCACCACCAGCCTGTTCGGGATGGTGTTCGCCGGGCAGTGGTCGGACCGGCGGGGGCCGCTCGGGGCGCTGGGCGGTGGCATCGCGGCCTTCGCCGCCGGGCTGCTGCTCTCCGGGAGCGCCGGGGGCATGTGGGTGTTCATCCTCGGGCGGGCCGTGCAGGGGCTCGGCGGGGGGCTGGTGATCGTCGCGCTGTACGTCGTCGTCGGGCGGGCCTACCCGGAGCGGCTGCGGCCCGCGATCATGGCCGCGTTCGCCGCCTGCTGGGTCGTGCCGTCCGTGGTCGGGCCGCTGGCCGCCGGTGCGGTGACCGAGCAGCTGGGGTGGCGGTGGGTCTTCCTCGGGATACCCGCCCTCGTGGTGCTTCCGCTCGCGCTCGCGTTGCCCCAGATACGGCGGCGGGCGAGTGGCCCCGTGGAGGGCATGGCCGCGGGCGCCTTCGACCGGCGGCGGATCCGGCTGGCCCTCGGCATCTCCCTCGGCGCGGGACTGCTTCAGTACGCCGCCCAGGATCTGCGGCCGGTCTCGCTCGTCCCCGGCGCCGCGGGCATCGCGCTGCTCGTGCCCGCCGTGCTCGGGCTGCTCCCGCGCGGCACCTGGCGGGCGGCCCGCGGGCTGCCGTCCGTCGTGCTGCTGCGCGGGGTGGCCGCGGGGTCCTTCATCGCCGCCGAGTCCTTCGTGCCGCTGATGCTCGTGACGGAGCGGGGGCTGAGCCCGACCCTTGCCGGGTTCTCGCTCGCGGCCGGCGGGGCGACCTGGGCGCTGGGGTCGTGGGTGCAGTCACGGCCGTGGGCGGAGCCGTACCGGGAGCGGCTGATGGCGCTCGGGATGGTGCTGGCGGCTGCCGCCATCGCCGCCGCGCCCAGTGTCCTGATCCATTCCGTGCCCGTCTGGACCGTGGCCGTCGCCTGGGGCTTCGGGTGCCTCGGGATGGGGCTGGTGATCGCCGCCTCGAGCGTGCTGATGCTGAAGCTGTCCGCCCCCGAGGAGGCCGGGGCCAACTCCGCGGCCCTCCAGATCTCGGACGGGCTGTCCAACGTGCTGCTGCTGGCCGTGGGAGGTGCCGCCTTCGTGGCGCTCGGCGGCGGGAGCGTGGCGCACGCGACGACATCCGCCACGACGTCCGCCGGTTCCCATCCGGCCGCCTTCGCCGCCGTCTTCCTGCCGATGGCGGCCGTCGCGCTGTTCGGAGCCTGGGTGACGACGCGGCTGCGGGCGGAATCGCGATGACACCATGCGGTACCGGCCGGTACCGTCCCAGCATGGCCGGACTGAACCTGCGCTTCACGGACGAGGAACTCGACGCCCTGCGTGAGCGCGCCCAGGCGGAGGGACGCAGCATGCAGGCCTTCGCGCACGACGCGGTGATCAAGGCCGTGAACGAGCACGCGCGGCTCTTCGAGGAGGCCGCCGAGCACGTGCTGAACGCCAGCGCCGAGTTGAACCGGAGGCTCGCCTGATGCACCACCTCACCCTGGACGAGCTGCTGAACCTCACTCGGCGGCTCGGGGCGGACGAGGTGCGCGACTACGGACTGCTGGACTCCGCCCTGGCCCGCCCCCGGTCGAGTGTGTTCGGGCAGGACGCGTACCCGGACGTGTGGCGCAAGGCCGCGGCGCTGATGGAGTCGCTGGCCCGCAACCACGGACTCGTCGACGGCAACAAGCGCATCGCCTGGTACGCGACCTGGGTCTTTCTGCACCTGGACGGTCATCCACTGGACGTGGACTTCGATGTGGACGAGGCCGAGCGGTTCGTGCTGGACGTGTGTCAGGGCGTCCTCGACGTACCCGGGATCGCGGCCCGGTTGCCGCGCTTCGCGCGCTGAGCCGGCGCCGCCCGTCCTCTGTGACCTGAGTCCCACCCGCACGCGACCCGGCCTTGTTCGCTCGTTGACGGCGTCGGGCCGCCGGTAGGGTGGCCCGGTTGTCATACACAGCCGAGAGCCCCGAACCCGGAGACCGTGACTACCACCGCCGCTTCCTCCACCTCCCACTCCCACCACCTGTCACCGGCCTTCCCGGGCCGAGCCCCCTGGGGCACCGCGAGCAAGCTGCGGGCCTGGCAGCAGGGGGCGATGGAGAAGTACCTCCAGGAGCAGCCGCGCGACTTCCTCGCCGTCGCCACACCCGGCGCCGGCAAGACGACCTTCGCGCTGACCCTCGCCTCCTGGCTGCTGCACCACCATGTCGTGCAGCAGGTCACCGTGGTCGCGCCGACCGAGCATCTGAAGAAGCAGTGGGCGGAGGCGGCCGCGCGGATAGGGATCCGGCTGGACCCCGAGTACAGCGCGGGCCCGCTCAGCAAGGACTACCACGGCGTCGCCGTGACGTACGCGGGTGTCGGCGTCCGTCCGATGCTGCACCGCAACCGGAGCGAACAGCGCAAGACCCTCGTCATCCTCGACGAGATCCACCACGCCGGTGACTCCAAGTCCTGGGGCGAGGCCTGTCTCGAGGCCTTCGAACCCGCGACCCGTCGCCTCGCGCTCACCGGTACGCCGTTCCGCTCCGACACCAACCCCATCCCCTTCGTGACGTACGAGGAGGGCAACGACGGGATCCGGCGCTCGGCCGCCGACTACACCTACGGCTACGGGTCCGCGCTCGCCGACCAGGTCGTCCGGCCCGTCATCTTCCTCTCCTACAGCGGCAACATGCGCTGGCGGACCAAGGCGGGGGACGAGATCGCGGCGCGGCTCGGCGAGCCGATGACCAAGGACGCGATCAGTCAGGCCTGGCGTACGGCGCTGGACCCGCGCGGCGAGTGGATGCCGAGCGTGCTGCGCGCCGCCGACCAGCGGCTGACCGAGGTCAGGAAGGCCATCCCGGACGCCGGCGCGCTCGTCATCGCCTCCGACCAGGAGTCGGCCCGCGCCTACGCCAAGCTCATCCGGGAGATCACGGGGACGAAGGCGACGCTCGTCCTGTCCGACGACACCGGCGCGTCCAGCCGCATCGACGACTTCAGCGGCAGCAACGACCGCTGGATGGTCGCGGTGCGAATGGTGTCGGAAGGCGTCGACGTGCCGCGGCTCGCCGTCGGGGTGTACGCGACGACCATCTCCACGCCCCTCTTCTTCGCCCAGGCCGTCGGGCGCTTCGTGCGGTCCCGGCGGCGCGGCGAGACCGCCTCCGTCTTCCTCCCGACCGTGCCCGATCTGCTCACCTTCGCCAACGAGATGGAGGTCGAGCGGGACCACGCCCTCGACAAGCCCAAGAAGGAGGGCGAGGAGGATCCGTACGCCGAGTCCGAGCAGGAGATGGACGAGGCGAACAAGGAGCAGGACGAGGACACCGGCGAGCAGGAGCAGTTCGCCTTCGAGGCGCTGGAGTCCGAGGCCGTCTTCGACCGGGTGATGTACAACGGCGCCGAGTTCGGCATGCAGGCTCACCCGGGAAGCGAGGAGGAGCAGGACTACCTCGGCATTCCGGGTCTGCTGGAGCCCGACCAGGTGCAGATGCTGCTCCAGAAGCGGCAGGCCAAGCAGATCGCGCACAGCAAGAAGCGGCCGGACTCCGAGGCCGATCTGCTGGAGCTGCCGGCCGAGCGGCGGCCGGTCGTCTCGCACAAGGAGCTGATGGAGCTGCGCAAGCAGCTCAACACGATGGTCGGGGCGTACGTCCACCAGAGCGGCAAGCCGCACGGAGTGATCCACACCGAGCTGCGGCGGGTGTGCGGTGGTCCGCCGAGCGCGGAGGCCACGGCGGGGCAGCTGCGGCAGCGCATCGCCAAGGTGCAGGAGTGGGCGACCCGGATGAAGTGAGGCCTCACCCGCGCCCTGGTCGCTGACCGGGGGCGCGAGCCATGGCGTCACGCTCCGTACGTATCGGGATAAATGCAAGTAGTCCATACCGGCCACTGACCGGATTCTGGACGGAGCCTTCCGCTCAGCGAACCTGCTTCGCTACTGTCCCGCTACGCACACGCCCCGTGGCAGCGCCGCCGCGGAGCGCAGCCGTGAAGCGACTGGGCCCGGACACGCCGGGCCCATCTGTCGATCGGCGGCCTCTGAAGCGCGTCACTGACGGGACTCGGTGACGCATCTGCCGCGACGGAGGTTGCCGACCTCACCACTTAAGGAGTGGGCGTCGTGACCGCGGAGACCTCCCAGACGCTCGATCGAGGGCTGAAAGTCCTCAAGTTGCTGGCCGATACCGACCACGGGCTGACCGTCACCGAACTTTCCAACAAACTGGGCGTCAACCGGACCGTGGTGTACCGGTTGCTCGCCACTCTGGAGCAGCACGCACTCGTACGGCGTGACCTGGGAGGGCGAGCCAGGGTCGGCCTCGGGGTGCTGAGGCTCGGCCGCCAGGTGCATCCGCTGGTACGGGAGGCCGCGCTGCCCGCGCTGCGGTCGCTGGCCGAGGACATAGGGGCGACCGCGCATCTGACCCTGGTGGACGGGACGGAGGCGCTCGCCGTCGCCGTCGTCGAGCCGACCTGGACGGACTACCACGTGGCGTACCGGGCCGGGTTCCGGCATCCGCTGGACCGGGGTGCCGCCGGCCGGGCGATCCTCTTCGCGCGGCAGAACCCGGCGCGGCCGGCGGACGAACCCGGCTACACGCTGACGCACGGGGAGCTGGAGGCCGGCGCGAGCGGGGCCGCGGCTCCGCTGCTGGGCGTGACCGGCGTCGAGGGCAGCGTGGGCGTGGTGATGCTGGCCGACGCGGTGCCGGAGCGGGTGGGGCCACGGGTCGTGGACGCGGCGCGGGAGGTGGCGGAGGCACTGCGCTGACGCGCTTCGTCGACGCCGCGGGGCCCCGGGGCGGGCGAGGGGCGGCGGGGGAGGAGGCGGAGCCGGGGCTCGCGGTCGGCCGGACGACATCCAGCCGCGAGCCGGAACTCGTCGTCACGTTAGATTGACCTCGTGCTCTCACGCCTCTCACGCCCCAAGGCCCTCACCGTCTGCGCTCTGCCGTTCGTGGCGCTGCTCGCGACGGCCGCGTTCGCGCCGCTGCCCTTCTCGGTGGCGCAGCCGGGCATGACGGCGAACGTCCTCGGCGAGAACAAGGGCACCCCGGTCATCACGATCACCGGCGCGCCCGTACGGGACACGAGCGGGCAGCTGCGGATGACGACGATCGAGGCGACCAACCCCGACACGGACGTCAGGCTCTCCGACGTCGTCGACGGCTGGTTCCGCGCCGACCAGGCGATCATGCCGCGCGACTCCGTCTACCCCAGCGGGGAGAGCACCAAGGAGATCGAGCAGCACAACACCGAGCAGATGCGGCAGTCCCAGGACGCCGCGACCGAGGCCGCGCTGAAGTACCTCGACCGTACCGACGACGGCGTCAAGGTCACGCTGAAGCTGTCCGACGTGGGCGGGCCCAGCGCCGGGCTGCTGTTCTCGCTCGGCATCGTCGACAAGCTCGACGGCGACGGCAGCGGCGGCGACCTCACCGGCGGTCGCACGATCGCCGGCACCGGGACGATCGAGGCCGACGGTACGGTCGGCGCGGTCGGCGGCGTGGCCCTGAAGACGCAGGCCGCCCGGCGGGACGGGGCGACGGTGTTCCTGGTGCCGAAGGCCGAGTGCGCCGACGCCAAGGCCGAGCTGCCGAAGGGGCTCCGGCTGATCCCGGTCACCACCCTGAAGGGCACGGTGACCGCGCTGACCGCCCTGGAGAAGGGGAAGGGCTCGGTACCGAGCTGTTAGGCGACCGCGGGCGACGGCGGGCGACCGTTTGGGCGTGGCGGGTCGGCTACTTGACGAACCCCTCCTTCTTCATCCAGTCCAGGGCCACCTGGTGGGGATCCTCCCCGGCGACGTCCACCTTGGCGTTCAGGTCCTGGGCCACCGTGTTGTCCAGCTTCTTCGTCACCGGGTCGATGACCTTCGCGATCGCCGGCCACTTCTTCAGCGTCTTGGAGTTGATCACGGGGGCCGCGTTGTAGTTGGGGAAGAAGTTCTTGTCGTCGGCCATCACCACCAGGTTCATGGACTTGATGCGCCCGTCGGTGGTGAACACCTCCCCGTAGGTGCAACTCCCCTTCTGGACCTGGGTGTAGATGATCCCGGTGTCCATCTGCGTGATCCGGGACGCCGACACGGACATCCCGTACGCCTTCTCCATGCCGGGCAGTCCGTCCGCGCGGTTGGCGAACTCGCTCTCCACGCAGAGCGTCACGGCCTTCGGGTCGGACTTGGACAGCGCGGCCACCTGCGACAGCGTCCTGGTGCCGTACTTCTTGAAGTTGGCCTGGTTCATGGCCAGCGCGTAGGTGTTGTTCAGCCGCGACGGAGGCAGCCAGGTCACGCCGTTCTTCAGGTCGGCGTCGTGCACCGCCTGCCACTGCCGCTGCGGATCCGGGATGGGCGCGCTGTTGCCCTGGTAGGTGATCCAGGCGGTGCCCGTGTACTCGTACATGGCGTCGGCGTCGCCGTTCCTGACCGCCTCGCGCGAGCCGATGGAGCCCTGGATGCCGGTGCGGTCCAGGACGTCCGCGCCGGCCGCCTCGAAGGCGATGCCCATCATCGCGCCGAGGATGAGGTTCTCGGTGAACGACTTGGACGTCACCGTGAGATGCGCGCCCTTGAGCGGCTCACCCTGTCCGATCGACCCGGGTGAGACGTCGTCGACCATGGGGGAGCCGCTGGTGAGCCCGCACCCGGCGAGCCCGCAGCCGGCCAGTGCCGCCAGCACCCCGGCGATCACCGGGCGGAAGCGCTTCACGAGTCCACCTCCAACCCCCGCGGCCGCAGCAGCACTTCCGCCAGTGAGGCCAGCCAGTCGACGAGCAGTGCCAGCGAGACGGTGAGGATCGAGCCCAGCACCAGCACCGGCATGCGCTGGTTGGTGATGCCGGTGGTGATCAGTACGCCCAGGCCGCCGCCCCCGCCGAAGGTCGCCAGGGTCGCCGTACCGACGTTGAGGACGAGGGCCGTCCGTACACCGGCCAGGATGAGCGGGACGGCCAGCGGCAGCTCGACCTTGCGGAGCACGCCCAGCGAGGACATCCCGATGCCGCGGGCCGCCTCCAGCAGCGTCGGATCGTTCGACTTCAGACCCGCGATGGTGTTGGCGAGCACCGGCAGGATCGCGTAGGCGATGATGCCGATCAGGGCGGCCTTCGTGCCCGTGCCCAGCCAGATCACCAGCAGGGCGAGCAGACCGATGGCGGGTGTCGCCTGCCCCATGTTGGCGATGGCCATCGCGAACGGCGTGGCTCTGCGCAGCGAACCCCGGGTGAGCAGGATGCCGAGCGGGATGGCGATGATCAGCACGAAGAAGGTGGAGATCACCGTGAGCTGCACCTGCTGCCACAGCGCCTTCGACACCTGCCCGTTCGACAGCGCGTTCTCGGAGATCGGGTCCAGGTCCGCCTGCTGGAACCACAGCCAGGTGGCGAGCAGCAGGGCGACGAGGAAGGCGGGCAGGAAGGTCAGCTTCTGCCAGGTGAGGCGACGGCGGGGCGGCGCCGACGGCGGGGTCCTGGTCTCCTGTCGCTCGTCCTCGGTCTCGTCCTGCGGCCCGGGAATTCCGTCCGGGCCGGCGTTCTCGTCCAGGTCGGGGGTGCTCACGCTTTCGCCTCCCCGCCAGGGCCCTCCTGTTCCGCGTGCGTCTGCGCGGCCCGGGCCTCCTCCAGTTCGTGTTGCGCCTCCAGCGCCTCCAACCGGTCGGCCTCCAGCAGCTCGTGCACGGAGTTCAGCAGCGTCTCCATGTCGACGACCCCGGTGTACTCGCCGCGCCGCCCGGTGACCGCGACCCGCCCGGTGTTGTCCGTGAGCACCGCCTCCAGCGCGTCCCGCAGAGTGGCGTCCCGGGTCACCGTGTCGCTGACCAGGGTTCCGGCCCGCGCCAGCGAGCCCCTGGCCCGCATCAGGTCCCCGCGGCGCAGCCACTTGTAGGGGCGTCTGCGCTGGTCGAGGAGCAGGATCTCGTTCGTGCCGCTGGAGCGGAGCTTGTTGAAGATGGTCTGGAGCGGGTCGTCGACGGTCACCGTCGGGTAGTCGGTGATCTCCACGTCCCGAACCCGGCTCAGGTTGAGCCGCTTCAGCGCCGCCCCCGCCCCCACGAACCCGGACACGAAGTCGTCCGCCGGGTTGGTGAGGATCGCCTCCGGGGTGTCGAACTGGGCGATGTGCGAGCGTTCGCGCAGCACCGCGATCCGGTCGCCCAGCTTGATCGCCTCGTCGAAGTCGTGGGTGACGAACACGATGGTCTTGTGCAGCTCGTGCTGGAGCCGGATCAGCTCGTCCTGGAGGTGGTCGCGGGTGATCGGGTCGACCGCGCCGAACGGCTCGTCCATCAGCAGTACGGGCGGATCCGCCGCCAACGCCCGTGCCACACCGACCCGTTGCTGCTGCCCGCCGGACAGCTGGCGCGGATAGCGGCCGTGGAACTCGCCGGGGTCGAGCCCGACCAGGTCGAGCATCTCCTCCACCCGGTCCCGGATCCGCCCCTTGGGCCAGCCGATCATCTTCGGCACGAGCGCGATGTTCTGCGCGACCGTCATGTGCGGGAAGAGCCCGGACGACTGGATCGCGTACCCGACCTTGCGGCGCAGCTTCACCGGGTCGATGTCGGTGACGTCCTCGCCGTTGATCCGGATCCGGCCGCCGCTCGGCTCGATCAGCCGGTTGATCATCTTCAGGGTGGTCGACTTCCCGCAGCCCGACGGGCCGACGAAGATGACGGTCTCGCCCGCCTTGATCTCCATGGTGACGTTGTCGACGGCGGGGTTGGGGTTGCCCGGATAGCGTTTGGTGAGGTTCACCAGCTCGATCGTCGCCCCGTGGGCGCCGTCCTCCGGCTCGGTCTCAGACACGGATCCCCCTGGGAATCGTCAGCCGTCCGATCAGGACGTACGCGGCGTCGAACAGCAGGGCCAGGACGATGATCCCGAGCGTGCCCGCCAGGACCTGGTTGAGGGCGTTCTTGCTGCCGAGCGAGGCGATGCCGCGGAAGATCTCGTTGCCGAGGCCGGGCCCGGAGGCGTACGCGGCGATGGCGGCGATGCCCATCAGCATCTGTGTCGAGACCCGGATCCCGGTCAGGATCGGCGGCCAGGCCAGCGGCAGCTCGACCCGCAGCAGCCGCATCGCCGAGGACATCCCGATGCCCTTGGCCGCGTCCACGAGCGTGGGATCGACGCCGCGCAGCCCCACGATCGCGTTGCGCACCACCGGCAGCAGTCCGTACAGGGTCAGCGCGATCACCGTCGGCGGCACGCCGAGCCCCACGAGCGGGATCAGCAGACCGATCATCGCGAGCGACGGGACGGTGAGGATCGCGGAGGTGCCGAGGGTGGCGAGGTTGCCCGCCCAGCCGCTGCGGTAGGTGACGACGCCGATCACGACGCCGATCACGGTCGCCATGAGCATGCACTGGAAGACGAGGCTGGCCTGCTGATAGGCGTCGGTGAGCAGTTGCTGGTGACGGTTGCCCAGGTACTCCCAGAAGCTCACACGCCCTCACCGCCCCATGTCGACCGGACCCGGACCAGCTCCGGGTCAGGTCCGCTGGGTCAGGGCCTGTCCCGGTCGTCCTCGGCCGCCTGCTCCACCAGCGGGATGATCCGCAGCGGAACGGGGTTCTCCATCACGATCGCGGTGGAGGCCCGGACAATGCCATCAAAACCGACAACCAGGTCGATCACCCGCTGGAGGTCGGCGTTGGAACGGGCCACCAGCCGGCACAGCATGTCCCCGCTGCCGGTGGTGGTGTGCAGCTCCAGCACCTCCGGCACGGAACCCAAGTGGGCCCGCACGTCGGCTCCTTGCCCCTGCCGGATCTGGAGCGTGGCGAACGCCGTGACCGGGTAGCCGAGCGCCGCCGGATCGACCTCGGGGCCGAACCCCCGGATGACGCCATTCGACTGAAGCCGGTCGAGCCGCGCCTGAACCGTCCCCCGGGCCACCCCCAGCCGCCGGGACATCTCCAGCACCCCCAGGCGCGGTTCCCGGGCCAGCAGCACGATGATCCGGCCGTCCAGTCGGTCGATCGCCATACCCGCCCGCCTCCGCGATGGTCACCCTGTACAGAAAGCCGGTCGAAACCGCCGTACCGCTGAACACATTGCCCAGCGATGAAGCGAACTATTGCGCACCTTGCAGCCCGGCGCGAGGCTTCGGCTATGACGCAGACCACACACCACACTCCCGACACCGCCCGGCAGGCCGACCCCTTCCCGGTCAAGGGAATGGACGCGGTCGTCTTCGCCGTGGGCAACGCCAAGCAGGCGGCGCACTACTACTCCACCGCCTTCGGCATGAAGCTGGTCGCCTACTCCGGACCGGAGACCGGCAGCCGCGAGACCGCCTCGTACGTGCTCACCAACGGCTCGGCCCGCTTCGTCCTGACCTCGGTCATCAAGGCCGCCACCACCTGGGGCCACTTCCTCGAGCGGCATGTGGCCGAGCACGGCGACGGCGTCGTCGACCTGGCCATCGAGGTTCCCGACGCGCGGGCCGCGTACGCCTACGCGATCGAGCACGGCGCCCGCTCGGTCGCCGAGCCGTACGAGCTGAAGGACGAGCACGGCACCGTCGTCCTCGCCGCGATCGCCACCTACGGCGAGACCCGCCACACCCTCGTCGACCGCTCCGGCTACGACGGCCCCTACCTCCCCGGCTTCGCCGCCGCCGAGCCGATCGTCGAACCGCCCGCCCACCGCACCTTCCAGGCGATCGACCACTGCGTCGGCAACGTCGAACTCGGCCGGATGAACGAGTGGGTCGGCTTCTACAACAAGGTCATGGGCTTCACGAACATGAAGGAGTTCGTGGGCGACGACATCGCCACCGAGTACAGCGCCCTGATGTCGAAGGTCGTCGCGGACGGCACGCTCAAGGTCAAGTTCCCGATCAACGAGCCCGCCATCGCCAAGAAGAAGTCCCAGATCGACGAGTACCTGGAGTTCTACGGCGGCGCCGGCGTCCAGCACATCGCGCTCAACACCAACGACATCGTGCAGACGGTACGGACGATGCGGGCGGCCGGGGTCCGGTTCCTCGACACCCCCGACTCCTACTACGACACCCTCGGCGAGTGGGTCGGCGACACCCGCGTCCCCGTCGAGACCCTGCGCGAGCTGAAGATCCTCGCCGACCGCGACGAGGACGGCTACCTGCTCCAGATCTTCACCAAGCCGGTCCAGGACAAGCCGACCGTCTTCTTCGAGATCATCGAACGGCACGGCTCGATGGGCTTCGGCAAGGGCAACTTCAAGGCCCTGTTCGAGGCGATCGAGCGCGAGCAGGAGAAGCGCGGCAACCTGTAACGGCGCTGATCACCCGTGACGCGTTGATCGGGAGGGCGGCGGTGCGGGAGGGCGGCGGTGCGGCCCCTACTCGGGCAGCTCGGCCGGGGCCGGCTCGCCGCCCAGCCGGGCCACCGCCTCCCGGGCCACCGGGCCGAGCAGCGGCGAGAAGTACGGGTTGATCCGCAGCGCCTCCTGGAGGTGACGCCGGGCCGGCCCCTCCCTCTCCAGCGTCCGCTCGATCATGCCCCGGTGGTACATGTACGGCGCGCTGTGCATGGCGCCCCCGTGCACCCGGTCGGTGGCGATCATGGCGAACCTCAGCGCCTCCTTGTCGTCCCCGGCCCGGTGCAGCGCCCAGCCCAGCGCGTCCGCGACCGCGATCCCCGGCTGTTGCCGCCACTCGGCCCGCAGCCGCCGTACCGCCGAGGCCGGGTCCCCGTGGTCCGCCTCGAACCGGCCGAGCACCAGCTCCCCGTCCACCCCGCCCGCCGCGTCCTGCCGGACCCGTTCCCGCAGCAGGTCGTACTGCACGCGCGCCGCCTGCGTGAGCCCCAGCGACTCGTACAGCTCGCCCAGCTCCAGCGCGTAACTCGGCGACGGCTGCTTGGCGAGCGCCACCTGGTACGCGTTCAACGCTTCCGAGGTCCGCCCCAGAGCCGCCAGCGCCCGCCCCTGCCCGGCCTGCGCGGCCCGCTGGTCGGGGTCGATCCTGACCGCCTCCTGGAAGTGCCGCAGGGCGTCCGCCCGCTCGCCGCGCTCCCAGGCCAGCTGCCCCGCCCGCTCCAGCCAGGCCGCCTGCTCGGCGGGGGAGGAGGCACCGGCCGCCGCGTCGGCCAGCGCGGCCTGCGCGTCCTCGCGCCAGCCCCGGTCCCAGTAGACGCCCGCCGCCCGGGCCCGCACGGTCGGCCCGGAGTGCAGCGCCGTCAGCGAGTCGAGCGCCTTGCGGGCCTTCTTGTAGTCGCCGAGCCCGGTGTACGCGTCGATCAGCTGCGGATACGTCGTCCAGCGCTTCGGCGCCAGTTTGCGCGCGGCCTCGCCGAAGGACAGGGCCGCCCGGAAGTCACGGCGCGCGTTCGCCAGCGCGGCCAGACCGTCGAGGGCCTCGGCGTTGCCCTTCGGACGCACCTTCAGCGAGGTCCGCAGCGCCTGCTCGGCCTTCGGGTACAGGGCGGCGGCGTCCGCGGTGCGCCGGCCCTGCTCGACGTAGGCCGTGCCCAGCACCGCCCAGGACCGCGCGTCCCGTGGATGCGCCCGTACCCTGCTCTCGCGCTCGTCGATCAGCACCGCCAGATCCGGCAGCGCGGCAGGCACCCCCGTACGGACCGCCGTGCCCGCCTGCGCCCCCGGAGCCGGCGCGGCCGCCCGCCGCACCGCGGGGTCCCCACCGGGCAGGCACAGCAGCACCCCGCCGCCCAGCGCGAGACACCCCACGAGCGAGCCGACGAGCAGCCGCCGACGCAGCCGGGAAACCTTGCCGGTGGCCGCGGGAGCCGCGTCGTCCGCGGCGGCCTCTTCGGGGGCGGTGCGCTCTTCGGCGGCGCGCTCTGCGTTCTCCATGGCGCTCACTGTGCGTCAGTACGACGACCGTATGACGTCAGCCGAAGGGTCGGGCGGACGGGGTTCACACCGATGGCCCCGGGTGCGAACCTGTGATCATGAGCCGTCACCTCGTCGACCGTCTGCTCGTCGGCCTACCCCCCGAGGCCGTCCTCACCGACCCGGACATCACGGGCTCCTACGCCAACGACATGGCCAGTTTCTGCCCGGCCGGCACCCCCGCCGCGGTGGTGCTGCCGCGCACCGTGGAAGAGGTCCAGCACGTCATGCGCACGGCGACCGAGCTGCGTGTCCCGGTCGTCCCGCAGGGCGCCCGCACCGGACTGTCCGGGGGCGCCAACGCCTCCGAGGGCTGCGTCGTCCTCTCCCTGACGAAGATGGACCGGATCATCGAGATCAACCCGGTCGACCGGATCGCCGTCGTCGAACCGGGCGTCGTCAACGCGGCCCTCTCCCGAGCGGTGAACGAACACGGCCTCTGCTACCCGCCCGACCCCTCCAGCTGGGAGATGTGCACGATCGGCGGCAACATCGGCACCGCGTCGGGCGGCCTGTGCTGCGTCAAGTACGGGGTGACGGCCGAGTACGTCCTCGGCCTGGACGTCGTGCTCGCCGACGGCCGCCTGATGACCACCGGCCGCCGCACGGCGAAGGGCGTCGCCGGATACGACCTCACCCGCCTGTTCGTGGGCTCGGAGGGCTCGCTGGGGATCGTCGTCCGGGCGGTCCTCGCCCTGAGGCCGCAGCCGCCGCAGCAGCTGGTGCTGGCGGCCGAGTTCGCGTCCGGGGCCGCCGCCTGCGACGCGGTGTGCCGGATCATGGCCGGCGGACACGTCCCGTCCCTCCTCGAACTCATGGACCGTACGACGGTCAGAGCCGTCAACGACCTGGCCCACATGGGCCTCCCGGAGAGCACCGAAGCCCTGCTGCTGGCCGCCTTCGACACCCCCGACCCGGCCGCCGACCTCGCCGCCGTCGGCGCGCTGTGCGAGGCGGCCGGCGCCACCCAGGTGGTCCCCGCCGACGACTTCGCCGAGTCCGAACTCCTGCTCCAGGCGCGGCGGTCGGCGCTCGTCGCCCTGGAGGCCGTCAAGGGCACGACGATGATCGACGACGTGTGCGTGCCCCGGTCCAGGCTCGGCGAGATGATCGAGGGCGTCGAGCGCATCGCGGAGAAGCACCGGCTGACCATCGGGGTCGTCGCCCACGCGGGCGACGGCAACACCCACCCCACGGTCTGCTTCGACGCGGCGGACCCCGACGAGTGCCGGCGCGCCCGCGAATCCTTCGACGAGATCATGGGCCTCGGCCTGGAACTCGGCGGCACCATCACCGGCGAGCACGGCGTGGGCGTGCTGAAGAAGGAGTGGCTGGCGCGCGAGATCGGCCCGGTGGGCGTGGAGATGCAGCGGGCGGTCAAGGTGGCCTTCGACCCGCTGGGCATCCTCAACCCGGGCAAACTGTTCTGACGCCGCCAGGGCTGCGACCGGGACCGCGAACGGGGCCGGGACCGACGCCTCACTCCCCTTCCTTGGACTCGTCCGACGGCCACGGGTCGCACAGCCACAGGTCGTCCGCGGGAGTCGGGGCGAGCAGCTCGGCCAGACCGTCGTCGATGCCGAGCTGCTCACCCTCGGTCCCCGGGGGCACCACTCGCATCGTCCGCTCCAGCCAGGCCGAGACCTGGGCCGTGGGCGCCTCGAGAAGGGCGTCCCCGTCGGGCGAGCTCAGTGCCATCAGCACGACGCTGCGCCCCTCCACCTTCGTGGGCCACACCCGCACGTCCCCGTGCCCGCACGGCCGGAACACGCCCTCCACCAGCAGCTCACGGGCGAACGTCCAGTCGACCGGGTGCTCGGAGTTGATGTGGAAGGCGACGTGGACGGCGAACGGGTCGTCGCTGCGGTAGCCCAGCCGGGCCGGGACCGGGATGCTGCGCTCCGGCGACAGGATCAGCTTGAGCTCCAGTTCGCGTTCCACCACGGTGAGATGCATGTCGGTTCTCCTCTCGAGACGGACCTCGCGCGGACCCGCGGTGGGCCCGTACGAGTGGAGAGGGGCTGCACCCGGAACCATTACGCGGGTTCGGAGAACTTTTTTCGGCGCGTTTCTGACCCGGCTCCGACGGGCGGTTCCGAACGTGTGAAGAGCGTGCACGGGGTTGCCCGGAAAGGGGCGGGTCCGACCGGACTGGCAGTGGGGCTTGCGTCGGTCTGATAGATGTGGAGCCCCCCATCCCACCCCCGAGCAGATACGGGACGACGGACATGAGCGCCCCAACCCCGGCACCCGGCGACGACAGGCCCCGCGAGGGGTACTACCCGGACCCGTCCATCCCTGGATACGTCCGGTACTGGAACGGTGCCTCCTGGGTACCGGGCACCAGCCGGCCGGCGCCATCCGACGGCCGACCGCTCACGCCCCCGCCCGGCTCGCCCCCGGCCTCCGTGGAGGAGACCGGCCCGCACTTCTTCGACGAGGACCCGGCACCGGCGGACCCGTACGGCGGCCGTCCCGAGCCCGCCTCCGCGTGGGGCGCCGACCGCGCCCACCAGTCCGGCTTCGGCGGCGACCAGGACCGCCGGGTCTCCTGGGGCGCCCCGCAGGGCGCCGACCCCAGGGTGCCCTCGCCCGCCCCGGCGCAGCCCGAGGGCCTGTCCACGAGCACGGACGGCACGTCCACGATCCCGCCCGCGGAACCGGAGGACGGTGCCGGTGCCGGGGACGTGGTCTCCGGGGGCACGTTCGTCTTCCGCCGGCCGACGGCGGGCGGCGCCGCCGCCCCCGCGCCCGGTGCCTCCGGCCCGCCGGGGCTCGTCCCCGACGAGGGCACGGTCACCTTCCGCGCGCCGGCCCCGCGCACGGGCCACCAGGACGGCGCGTCCGGCGCGCAGCCGGCGGGCACGTCGGGTCCGGCGGGCAACGCGGCCGCGTTCCCCGCCGCAGCCCAGGGGCCCGGCCCCACGGCGGCCCCCGGGACACCCGGGGCGCCCGGGACACCCGGGTTCGGCGACTCCGCCGCAGCCCCCTCAGCCGCTTCCGCCGCCTTCAGCGCCCAGGGTCCGGTCGGGGCGCCGGCCGGACCCGGTGCCGCCCCCGCCAAGCCCGGTTTCGGGGCCGGCAAGGCGGCCGCCGAGCGTGCGGCGGCGGCCCAGACCCCGGGCGTCCCGGCCCCGCAGGGCCCAGCCCACGTCGCGGCCGCCGCACCGGCGCCTGTCCCCGCCCCCGTTCCGGCGCCCGCCCCCGCCCCGCAGGGCCCCGCGGGGTTCCCGGCCGCGCAGCCCGGTGCTCAGCCCGTCGCCCAGGCGCCCGCGTCCGCCGCACCCCTCTCCGGCCCCCAGCAGGGCGCTCCGAGCGTGCCCCAGCAGGCCGGCGGCCCTCAGCCGCAGGCCGCCGGGTCCGCCCCGCAGGCCGCCGTCCCGATGGCCGCCGGTCCCGGCGGTGGACAGTCCTCGTGGGCACAACAGGTGCACCAGCTCGCGGGTGCCGAGGACGGACCCGTCGCGCCGTGGAAACCGCCGGTCGACGACATCTTCCAGGCGGCCGCCCGGCGGGCGTCCGAGGCCCGTCCCGCGGGCCTCGGCAAGCGGCTGGCCGCCCGGCTCGTGGACACGCTCGTCCTCGCGGCCGTCACCGCCGCCGCCGCCGTGCCGCTGGGCGTGAAGGCCCTCGACCATGTGACCGCGAAGGTCGACGCCGCCAAGCTCACCGGAGAGACCGTCACCGTCTGGCTGCTCGACGGCACGACGTCGGTGTACCTCGGGATCGTCCTCGCCGTGCTGCTGGTCTTCGGGATCGTGTACGAAGCCGTGCCGACCGCGAAGTGGGGTCGCACGCTGGGCAAGAAGCTGTTCGGTCTCGAGGTGCGGGACATCGAGGGCGGCGAGCCGCCGTCCTTCCGGGCGGCCCTGCGCCGCTGGCTCGTCTACAGCGTGCCCGGTCTGCTCGTCGTCGGTGTGGTGGGCGTCGTATGGGGCCTGTTCGACAAGCCGTGGCGGCAGTGCTGGCACGACAAGGCGGCCCACACGTTCGTCGCCGGCTGACCCGTACTTCCGTCCCCCTCCCGGAGGAACCACCCAACCCGGCACCCCGTACCCCGGCACCCCGTACCCCGGCACCCCGTACCCCGGCACCCCGTCCCCCGGACGGCCGCTCGCCGGATGCGGAGGCCGCGGGTTCGCGGTCGACTCGGGGGCATGACCACCGAACCGCCCCCCGGCTCCGGCGGCGGTGAGCCGCCGGAGGACGACCCGTTCAGGAAGCGGCCCCCGCAGCAGGAGCCCCCGCAGCCCCCGTACGGTCAGGGTCAGCCCCCGTCCGGTGCGGGGCAGGGCTCGCCGTACGACGCACCGCACGATCCGTTCGGCGGCGGGGCGGGCCAGCCCCCGCCCTCTGGTGGCGGCCCGTACGGCGGTGGTCCACAGGGCGGCGACCCCTACGGCGGCTACCCGGCCGACCCGCTCTCCGGGATGCCCCCGCTCGCCGACAGCGGCAAGCGCACGCTGGCCCGGATCATCGACATGATCCTCGTCTTCATCGTGGTGACCCTGCTGGCCTGGGCCTTCGGGGTCGCGCAGTACACGGTGGACGCGGACGACATCGAGTTCGGCAAGACCTTCGGGCGGGAGCTCCTCGCCGCGATCCTGTACGTCGCGTACGACACGATCCTGACCGCCAAGTCCGGTCAGACGCTGGGCAAGAAGTGGCTCGGCATGCGTGTGGCCAACCTCGAAAACGGCTCCACGCCCTCCGCGCAGACCTCGCTGATCCGCGCCCTGGTGCTGTGGGTGCCGTTCGCGTTCTGCTGCGCCTGTGTGTGGACGGCGATCTGCGGCGGCTGGAGCTTCTTCGACAAGCCCTACAAGCAGGGTCTGCACGACAAGGCGGCCAAGACGGTGGTGGTCAGCTCGCGGTGAGCCGACCGCGCGCACGACGGAGGGCCCGCACCTCGTGGCGCGGGCCCTCCGTCATGTGCGCGTGTGTCAGGGGGCCGTGGGCTCCCGGACGGGCTCGGGTGCCGAGGCGACCGAAGCCCGGACCGACGCGTGCACGGGGGCGCGCGCGGGAACGGTGACGGGCTCGGGCCGGCTCGCGGGCACGCTCGCCGTGGAGCGGGCCGCGGGTCGGATCACGGAACGGGTCGTGGAGTGGGCCACGGGAGCCCGGGACGGCTTCGGCACCGGCACCGTCATGGCGACGAGCACCCCGAGCGCGACCGCGGCGACGACGACGACCGCGATCCCGGGGCCCGAACTCGTCTGTGACAGCAGCAGCATGGCGAGCGTCGAGAAGATGACGGTGCAGGAACCGTACGTGAGCTGTGCGACAGTCGGACGAGGCATGGCAATCGGTGTCCTCGGAAGCGGGGGCGGTCTCGACTCTAATCGCCTGCATGCCCGAGCGGGACGAGCGGTAAGCGTGACCTAACCCACGGTGCCGGTGCACAGGGGGCGCACGGAGTCATGGCGTCCACCAAGTGGACTGTCCCGCGCGCCTGTCACGGCCTCCGCCACGTTACAGTCACATGTCCGCAATGCGAACACGCGCTCCCAATAATGCAGTTGACTTGTCCAAGTCAAGGTCTGTCTTTTCTCGTAAACCAGTAGTCAAATGGCGTCACTTGACTACACGCGTATAACAGCGCGCGGACCTTCCTTGACAGGGATCCCCCCTTTCCGCGCGTCCGGACGCGTGCGTGGGAGGACATCAAGTGACCAGTAGATCCTGGACGTTCAGGACGGCCGCCACGGTCGTCGCCCTTGCGGCGGCCTCGGCGACGTTCTCGACGTTCGCCGTGGCACAGGCCGCCGACAACACCTCGGCGAAGGCCCCGGCGGTGGACCGGCAGGACCCGCAGCCGGCCAAGGCCAAGGAGCACGACTTCGACGGCCCGCTCAGCAAGACCCAGGAAGCGCAGCGCGAGGAGGCCATCGAGCAGGTCATATCCGGCGAGGCGTCGGTCAAGGACCGGGACGGCTCGAAGGTCGTCCAGCTCAAGAGCCGGAAGGGCGACAGCAAGTACGTCGAGCTCGGCCGCGAGAAGACCGACAAGATCTTCACGATCCTCGTCGAGTTCGGCGACCAGGTCGACAGCCGCTACGGCGGCACGGTCGGCCCGCTGCACAACCAGATAGCCGCGCCCGACCGCAAGAAGGACAACTCCACGGCCTGGCAGGCGGACTACAACCAGGCGCACTTCCAGGACCTGTACTTCGGCACCGGCAAGAACACCGAGTCGCTGAAGAAGTACTACGAGAAGCAGTCCTCGGGCCGCTACTCGGTCGAGGGTGAGGTGACCGACTGGGTCAAGGTCCCCTACAACGAGGCCCGTTACGGCTCCAACGACGCGTCCACCGGCGCCTGGTATGCGGTCCAGGACGGCGTCAACGCCTGGGTCGCCGAGCGTGAGGCGGCGGGTGCCACGGCCGCCGAGATCAAGGCGGAGCTGGCCGAGTTCGACCAGTGGGACCGCTACGACTACGACGGCGACGGCGACTTCAACGAGTCCGACGGCTACATCGACCACTTCCAGATCGTGCACGCCGGCGAGGACGAGTCCGCGGGCGGCGGCGCCCAGGGCGAGGACGCCATCTGGGCGCACCGCTGGTACGCCTTCGGCACCGACGCCGGCTCCACCGGCCCGGACACCAACAAGCTCGGCGGCGCCCAGGTCGGCGACACCGGCATCTGGGTCGGCGACTACACCATCCAGCCGGAGAACGGCGGACTCGGCGTCTACGCGCACGAGTACGGCCACGACCTCGGCCTGCCGGACGAGTACGACACCTCCGGCGGCGGCGAGAACTCCACCGGCTTCTGGACGTTGATGTCCTCCGGTTCCTGGCTCGGCACCGGCAAGGAGGCCATCGGCAACCTTCCCGGCGACATGAACGCCTGGGACAAGCTCCAGCTCGGCTGGCTCGACTACGACGTCGCCAAGGCGGGCGTGAAGTCCAGCCACACGCTCGGCGTCGCGGAGTACAACACCAAGAACGCCCAGGCCCTCGTGGTCCAGTTGCCGGAGAAGGAGGTCACCACCGAGGTGGTCGCCCCGGCCGAGGGCGCCACGCAGTGGTGGAGCGGCAGCGGTGACGACCTGCGCAACACCCTGACCCGCGCGGTCGACCTGACCGGCAAGACGTCGGCCTCGCTGTCCCTGGACGGCTGGTGGGACATCGAGCAGGACTACGACTACCTGTACACCGAGGTCTCCACCGACGGCGCCAACTGGACGCCGATCGACGGCACCCTGGCCGACGGCAGCGCCATCCCGCGGGACGGCAGCGGCAAGCCCGCGCTCACCGGCACGGTCGACGCCTACCAGAAGCTGACCTTCCCGCTGAACGCCTACGCGGGCCAGAAGATCAGCGTCCGGTTCCGGTACGCCACCGACGGCGGCGTGGCCCAGAAGGGCTTCGCGGCCGACGAGATCACGGTGACGGCGGACGGCGCCGCGCTCTTCTCCGACAACGCGGAGACCGCGGACGCGGCTTGGACGGCGAACGGCTTCTCCCGCATCGGCGCGTCCATCACGGACGACTACGCCCAGTACTACATCGCCGAGAACCGCCAGTACGTGTCGTACGACAAGACCCTCAAGGTCGGCCCGTACAACTTCGGCTTCTCGACGACCCGTCCCGACTGGGTGGAGCACTACCCGTACCAGAACGGTCTGCTGATCTGGAAGTGGGACACCTCGCAGGCGGACGACAACACCAGCCAGCACCCGGGTGAGGGCCTGATCCTCCCGATCGACTCGCACCCGACCGCGCTGAAGTGGACCGACGGCTCCGTGATGAACGCCCGTCTCCAGAGCTTCGACTCGCCCTTCAGCCAGTACCGGACGGACGCGATCACGCTGCACAAGGCGGACGTCGCGGTCAAGATCAAGTCGCGTCCGGGTGTCCCGGTCTTCGACGACGGCAAGTCCACGTACTACGACGCGACGACCCCGCTCGCGGGCGTCAAGGTCACTGACACCAACACCTCGATCAAGATCGTCAACGAGCCCGCCAGTGGCTCGACGATCAAGGTGAAGGTCGGTCCGTCGACCAAGTAGTCGACGTTTTCGCAGGTCAGACGCGTATCGGCGGCAACCCCTGGCGGGTTGCCGCCGATCGTGTTTAGGTGCCTCCTGTGCCCTTCTTATTGACACCTGCATCGACAGCGACACCGACATCGACAGCGACAGCGACCTCGGCGCCGACCCCGGCGACGACCTCGATACCGACGCGCACGGGGGTGTGACCGCATGGCCGCAGGAGGCTTCTGCAAGCTGCCCGACGGCATGGTGGTGGTGGCGCTGAACCTGCCCAGCCCCACCGCCCGGGAGGGCCTCCCGGGCCCCTCCACGGACGTCCGCGTGCTGGTCCATGCCCAGAACCGGGCCCGAGCCCTGACCAGGCTCCGCAACCTGGGTCTGCGGGCCGTCTACCTGCGCGGCAACGCGGCGCCACCCACCCCGGACGAGGTCACGGCGGTGCTCCACCACCCGGACGGCCTGATCTGGCGTACGGCCCCTGACAACGGTGTCCCGGTCGGCGTCGTGGTCGTACCGGAGCTGTGGCGCCCCATCCGGTCGCTGCTGCGGGGCGCGGCGGCGTAGGCGCGCGGCCGCCGCACCACGGCGGGGCCACCAGAACGCCGCCGTGGGCGTCTCAGTACGCCTCGACCACCCGTACGTCCTCCTCCGTGACCACGGCGTCCACGATGCGGAACGAGCGGAACTGGAACTCGCCCCCGCCGTCCGTGTCCGCCGTCGACACCAGCACGTAGTGCGCGCCCGGCTCGTTCGCGTACGAGATGTCCGTGCGGGACGGGTACGCCTCGGTGGCCGTGTGGGAGTGGTAGATGATCACCGGGTCCTCGTCGCGGTCGTCCAGCTCGCGGTAGAGCTTGAACAGGTCGCCCGAGTCGAACTCGTAGAACGTGGGTGACATGGCCGCGTTCAGCATCGGGATGAAACGTTCCGGGCGGTCCGTGCCCGCCGGACCCGCGACCACGCCGCACGCCTCGTCGGGGTGGTCCTTGCGCGCGTGGGCGACGATCTGGTCGTGCAGGGCCTGGGTGATGGTCAGCATGGTCGCCAGGATAAGCAAAGGGGCCGCCCCGTACCGAGGAGTGGTACGGAACGGCCCACATCGCGGACGTCCTGAGCGGCTGCCGCAGGGGGCGCCACGAGTGCTCCCTGCGGCCGGACGTCCCGGGGATGGTCGACGGGTCGGTCAGCCGACCTTCTCGAACTCCGGCTCGCGCCGTGCGGTGATCTCCGGGTTGCGGCCCTTCAGGACCGCCCAGCCGATGCCGAGCGCGACCGCCCAGCCCGCCATCACGTAGAGGCAGACCCGGGAGTCGGCGTCGTACGCGATCAGGCCGGTGACGAAGAGCAGGAAGACGATGGCCACCCAGCTGAACGCCGAGCCGCCCGGGGCCGGGAAGGACGAGGCGGGCAGCCGGCCCGCGACGACTGCGCGGCGGTAGAGGACGTGGCTGATCAGGATCATCAGCCAGGTCCAGATGCCGGCCGCGGTGGCCACCGAGGTGACGTAGCCGAAGGCCTTCTCGGGGACGACGTAGTTCAGGACCACGCCGATGCCCATGAACAGCACCGAGACCGTGATGCCGAAGGCGGGGGTCTTCGTCGACGACAGCTTGCGGAAGACCGCGGGGGCCTCGCCGCTGTCGGCCAGGTTCCGCAGCATCCGGCCCGTGGAGTACATGCCCGAGTTGCAGGAGGACAGGGCCGCCGTCAGCACGACGAAGTTCACGATGCCGGCGCCCGCCGGGATGCCGATCTTCGCGAACGCCTCGACGAACGGGCTCACGCCCGGCGCGAACTCCGTCCACTTCACGACGCAGAGGATGACCGTGAGCGCGCCGACGTAGAACAGCGCGATACGCCACGGCAGGGTGTTGATCGCCTTCGGGAGGGTCTTCTCCGGGTCCTGCGACTCGCCCGCCGTGACACCGACCAGCTCGACCGCGAGGTAGGCGAACATGACGCCCTGGAGGGTCATCAGGGACGAGCCGACGCCCTTGGGGAAGAAGCCGTCGAAGGCCCACAGGTTGGAGACCGCGGCCGTGTCGCCGGCGCTGCTGAAGCCGAAGGTGAGGACACCGAGGCCGATGACGATCATGCCGATGAGCGCGGTGACCTTCACCATCGAGAACCAGAACTCCAGCTCACCGAAGAGCTTCACGGAGATCAGGTTGACCCCGAAGAGGATCACCAGGAAGACCAGTGCGGTCACCCACTGGGGGACGGCCGGGAACCAGTAGTTGACGTAGATCGCGGCGGCCGTCAGCTCGGCCATACCGGTGACGACCCACATCAGCCAGTACGTCCAGCCGGTGAAGTAGCCGAAGAACGGGCCGAGGAACTCGCGGGAGTACTCCGCGAAGGAACCCGAGACCGGGCGGTAGAGCAGCAGCTCGCCCAGCGCCCGCATGATGAAGAAGATGATCCCGCCCGCGAGGGCGTACATCAGGATGAGGCTGGGGCCGGCCTTGGCGATGTTCGCCCCGGCACCCAGGAAGAGCCCGACGCCGATGGCGCCGCCGATCGCGATCATCTGGACCTGGCGGCTGCCGAGTCCGCGCTCGTACCCCTCTTCGGGAGTGTCAGTGACAGCGGTGTCAGTGACCTTCTCAGAGGTCATGTGTGGTGCGCCTTTCTCCATGCCGAACCGGGCCTCTCGTCGGCCTCGGATCGGGTTTCGATCCCCCCGGATTGATGGAGCGATGCCTGGCCGGCGATCAACCGGCTCGGTGGCGCACCCGGCCGAACATACGGGTGGTGTTCGCCGGGCGGTCGTGAAGATTTATCACGCCCGCAATATTGATCACCCGGGCGGGCTGTGGCGCACGACACAAGAAGAAGCGGATGAACGAGACACAAAGAGGACACTCCCGGCCGTCGCGTTGACGCGATCGTTATCCGGATTTGAGCGTCCTCTGAGCGAACAAAAAAGCGAAGAAATCAGGGCAGAAGAGTCGTCACGAGCGTCTCCTGGAGCCCGCCCAGCCACAGGTACGCCATCACCATCGGCTTGCGCGGGTCCTCGTCCGGCAGCCGGTAGAGGAGGTCGGTGTCGTCCTCGTCGGTGATCTCCAGGCGGGAGCCGATCGCGAGGCGCAGGTCGTTCAGCGCGCGGAGCCACTGCTGGGACTCCTGCGGCGTCAGCTTCAGCACCGCCCCGCCCGCGCCGGCCGCCTCGGAGGCCAGCTCGTCCAGCGAGCGGACCACCGTGAGGGCGTTCTCGCGCTTGCCGGCCCGCAGGTCGTTCTCGGTGTAGCGGCGGAACTCGGCGGAGTGCGCCTTCTGCTCGTCCGCCCGCTGGGGTCCCGGGGTGCCCTCCGGGTCGGTGTAGGCGTCCGGGAAGAGGCGGCGCAGCACCGGGTCGGCCGGGGGCTCGCTCGGCCCGTCGGCGAAGAGCTCGGCGAGCGGGTCGTCGGGGGCGTCCTCGGCGGGGCCGGGGCCGATGAGCTCCAGGAGCTGCACGGCCAGCGACCGGATGATGGAGATCTCGACGTCGTCGAGTGCGACGGCCGCGCCGCCGCCGGGGAGCGGTTCGAAGTGTCCAGGCATAGGAGGGGAGGCTACTTCCGGTCCTGCTGGAGCGTGGCCCACAGGCCGTAACCGTGCATGGCCTGCACGTCGCGTTCCATCTCCTCGCGGCTGCCGCTGGAGACGACCGCGCGGCCCTTGTGGTGGACGTCCATCATGAGCTTGGTGGCCTTGTCCTTGCTGTACCCGAAGTACGACTGGAAGACGTACGTCACGTAGCTCATGAGGTTGACCGGGTCGTTGTGCACGATCGTGACCCAGGGGACGTCCGGCTCGGGTACGGCGAAGACCTCCTCCGCCGACTCGGTGCGTTCGATCTCAAGGGGAGCGGGTGACGTCACAAGCCCATGCTGCCACGCATCCGGGAAATCGTCACACCGACGAAAAGGGAGTACCATCCATTGCCATGAACACAGCGGACCTTGGGCTGCCGGTGGATGTTCCGTCGACGGCGCTCTTCACGGACCAGTACGAACTGACGATGCTCCAGGCGGCCCTGAAAGCGGGCACGGCCGAACGGCACAGCGTGTTCGAGGTCTTCACCCGGCGACTGCCGGACGGCAGGCGCTACGGCGTCGTCGCGGGCACCGGGCGGGTCCTGGACGCCGTCGAGAACCTCCGCTTCGACGCGGACGTCCTCGGCTTCCTGCGCGAGCGGAACATCGTCGACGAGGAGACCCTGGACCGGCTCGCCGGATACCGCTTCACGGGTGACATCTGGGGCTACCCCGAGGGCGAGGTCTACTTCCCGGGCTCGCCGATCATGCGGGTCGAGGGCTCCTTCGCCGAGTGCGTGCTCCTCGAGACCGTCATCCTCTCCATCCTCAACCACGACTCCGCGATCGCGGCCGCCGCCTCCCGGATGTCCTCCGCCGCGGGCGAGCGCCCCCTGATCGAGATGGGCGCCCGCCGCACCCACGAGCTGGCCGCGGTCGCCGCCGCCCGCGCCGCCTACATCGGCGGCTTCGCCACCACCTCCGACCTGGCCGCCGGCTTCCGCTACGGCATCCCCACCGTGGGCACCAGCGCCCACGCCTTCACCCTCCTCCACGACACCGAGCGGGACGCCTTCCAGGCCCAGGTCGACTCGCTCGGCCGCGGCACCACCCTGCTCGTGGACACGTACGACGTCGCCGAGGCCGTCCGGACGGCCGTCGAGGTCGCCGGGCCCGAGCTCGGCGCGGTCCGCATCGACTCCGGCGACCTGCTCCTCGTCGCCCACCGGGTGCGCGAGCAGCTCGACGAGCTCGGCGCGACGGACACCCGGATCGTCGTCACCTCCGACCTCGACGAGTACGCCATCGCCTCGCTGGCCGCCGCGCCCGTCGACGCGTACGGCGTCGGAACCCAGCTGGTGACCGGTTCCGGGCACCCGACCTGCTCGATGGTCTACAAGCTGGTCGCCCGCGCCGGATCCGCCGACCCGGCGGCGCCGCTGGTGTCGGTGGCGAAGAAGTCCACCGGCGGCAAGACCTCCATCGGCGGCCGCAAGTGGGCGGCGCGCCGGCCCGACGCGCACGGGGTGGCCGAGGCCGAGGTCGTCGGCACCGGCCCCGTCCCCGCCGGACTGGCCGACCACCAGCTGCTCGTCGAGCTGGTCAAGGGCGGCGAGGTCGTCGGCCGCGAGCCCCTGGACGCCGTCCGCGACCGCCACGCGGCGGCCCGCGCCGGTCTGCCCCTCTCCGCGAACCAGCTGTCGCGCGGGGAACCCGTCATTCCCACGGAGTATGTACAGGGCCTGTCGGGTAACTAGGGCGTGTGCCCGGCGCACACCGGGCGACGCCCCCTCCCGCGGGGCCGACAAAGTCTCTAGGCTCAATTACTTCACCCTCAGTCGAAGGACACCGACCATGCGCCGCGCCTTGATCGTCGTAGACGTGCAGAACGACTTCTGCGAGGGAGGCAGCCTCGCGGTGGCCGGCGGCGCCGACGTGGCCGCCGCCATCACCGAGCTGATCGGGCAGGCGCCCGCCGGATACCGGCACGTGGTGGCCACCCGCGACCACCACATCGCGCCCGGCGGCCACTTCGCCGACAACCCCGACTACGTGCACTCCTGGCCCGCGCACTGCGTGGCGGGCACGGAGGGCGTCGGCTTCCACCCCAACTTCGCGCCCGCCGTCGCCTCCGGGGCCATCGACGCCGTCTTCGACAAGGGCGCCTACGCGGCCGCGTACAGCGGCTTCGAGGGCGCCGACGAGAACGGCGCCACGCTGGGGGACTGGCTGCGGGACCGCCAGATCGACGAGGTGGACGTCGTCGGCATCGCGACCGACCACTGCGTACGCGCCACCGCCCTGGACGCGGCCCGCGAGGGCTTCCGCACCCAGGTCCTGCTGGACCTCACCGCCGGCGTGGCCGAGGAGAGCACCGACCGTGCCCTGGAGGAACTGCGCGCGGCCGGCGTGCAACTGATGGGCAAGCCGGTCGTCTAGTCCCGGCGCCACCCCCCGCCCGCCGGTTACCGTTTCCGCAAGGTGCACGCACAACTCGCCCCAACGGAGATGGTGTTGACGCAACGCTCGTACGTACGGCGGCCCACGCTCGAAGACGTCGCCCGGCAGTCGGGAGTCTCGAAGTCGACCGTGTCCCGGGTGATCAACGGGGAGGCCCGGGTACGGACGGAGGTCGTCGACCGGGTCCGCCGGGTGATCTCCGAGCTGGGATACGTCCCCAACCAGGCGGCCCGGCAACTCGTCACCCACCGCACGAACGCCGTCGCCGTGGTCGCCGCCCAGCCCGAGAACCGGCTCTTCATCGACCCCTTCTTCGACCTCCTCCTGCGCGGCATCCGCCGCGAACTCGCGCTCCACGGCGCACAGGCCGTCCTGCTGTTCCTGGAGGAACCCGACGACTACGCGCGCGTGGCCGACTACCTCGGCGGCGGCCATGTCGACGGCGCGATCCTGTTCCCCCTGCGCCCCGGCGACCGGCTGGCCGAGATCATCGACCGACTCGGCCTCCCGGCCGTGTTCGGCGGCCGCCCGCTGCTGCGCGACGGCGACCCCGAGCGGCCCGGCCAGGCCCATGTCGACGGCGACAACCGGGGCGGCGCCCGGCTGGCCGTCCAGCACCTGGTCGCCCTCGGGCGGCGCCGGATCGCCACCGTCGCCGGACCCTACGACCAGGAGAACTCCGCCGTGGACCGGCTGGCCGGGTACCGGGACGTGCTGCGCGACGCCGTCTCGCCGCCCCTCGTCGAGCGGGCGGACTACACCCGGCAGGGCGGCGCCGACGCCATGGCCGCGCTGCTGGACCGCCACCCCGACCTCGACGCCGTGTTCGTCGCCTCCGACCTCATGGCCTCCGGCGCCCTCCAGACCCTGCGGGAGCGCGGGCGCAGGGTCCCCGAGGACGTGGCCGTCGTCGGCTTCGACGACCTCACCTCCATCGCCGAGACGACCGACCCGCCGCTCACCACCGTCCACCAGGACATCGAGGAGATGGGACGGCTGATGGCCCGGCTGCTGCTCGCCCGGGAAGACGCGCCGGACGGGCCCTCCGTGATCGTCCCCACCCGCCTGGTGCGCCGCGCGTCGGCCTAGCGGCGGGGTGACATCTCACTCCCCGGCCCCATACCGTCCGCGATGTGGGATCACATTCCAGGAGCCGGACCGGGAATCGATACGATGAGCCCATGGTTCTGAACGACGTGAGCGAGAAGACGCCGGGCGCACTGCTCGTGGCGCGGCTGCACGTCGACCTGTGCAGGCTCGCCAGCGCCATCTGTTGACGCACACCCCCCGCCGTACGGCCGTGAGCCGATGGGGGCACCGCCCGCGCGAGCGCAGCCGAGCGTGGGGAGCCACACACGCACGAACCCGCGCCGCCCACACCTTCCGACAGGAGCCCTGAGCCATGGCCATCGAGGTCCGCATCCCCACCATCCTCCGCCAGTACACCGACGGTCAGAAGGCGGTGGAGGGCAACGGAGACACCCTCGCCGACCTGTTCACCGACCTCGAGACCCGGCACGCGGGCATCCACGCCCGCATCGTGGACGACGGAAAGCTGCGCCGCTTCGTCAACGTGTACCTGAACGACGAGGACGTCCGCTTCGTCGACGGCATCGACACCAAGCTGACCGACGGCGACACCGTGACCATCCTGCCGGCCGTGGCCGGCGGCATGGCCTGATCGGCCGCCGGACCCCATGCGTTACGACTCCCCGCTGGCCGCGGTGGGCAACACCCCTCTGGTGCGCCTGCCGCGGCTCTCGCCGTCCGCCGACGTCCGCATCTGGGCGAAGCTCGAGGACCGCAACCCCACCGGCTCGGTCAAGGACCGCCCCGCCCTGCACATGGTCGAGCAGGCCGAGAAGGACGGCCGCCTCACCCCCGGCTGCACCATCCTGGAACCGACGAGCGGCAACACCGGCATCTCCCTCGCCATGGCGGCCAAGCTCAAGGGCTACCGCATGGTCTGCGTGATGCCCGAGAACACCTCGCAGGAGCGCCGGGACCTGCTCGGCATGTGGGGCGCCGAGATCGTCCCCTCCCCGGCCGCGGGCGGCTCCAACACCGCGGTCCGCGTCGCCAAGGAACTCGCCGCCGAGCACCCCGACTGGGTGATGCTCTACCAGTACGGCAACCCCGACAACGCGGGCGCCCACTACGCCACCACCGGCCCCGAGATCCTCGCCGACCTCCCGTCCATCACCCACTTCGTCGCCGGCCTCGGCACGACGGGGACGCTGATGGGCGTCGGTCGTTTCCTCCGCGAGCACAAGCCGGACGTGAAGATCGTCGCCGCCGAGCCGCGCTACGACGACCTGGTCTACGGCCTGCGCAACCTCGACGAGGGCTTCGTACCCGAGCTGTACGACGCCTCCGTCCTCACCACCCGCTTCTCGGTCGGCTCGGCGGACGCCGTGACCCGCACCCGGGAACTCCTCCAGCAGGAGGGCATCTTCGCGGGCGTCTCCACGGGCGCGGCCCTGCACGCTGCTATCGGTGTCGGCAGGAAGGCGCTGAAGGCGGGGGAGAGCGCCGACATCGCGTTCGTCGTGGCGGACGGCGGCTGGAAGTACCTGTCGACGGGCGTCTACACCGCGGCCACCACGGAGGAAGCGATCGAGACCCTCCAGGGCCAGCTCTGGGCGTAGGGTTTCAGGTAGCCAGGTGACGGACCTGGTCCCACAGGACCGGGTCCACCACACCCACCCTGCGCCGGAAGTCACTCATCCGGATCTGGCGCAGCTCGTCCGTCTCCAGGAAACTCGGCCGCCCCTGCGCGTCCCCCACGGCACCCGGCGGCAGCGGGATCACTCCGGCCCGCTCGTCGTGGTACTTGCTGGTGATCTTCGCGACGGTGGCGCGGTCACCGCGCACCATGAGCACCAGACACGGCCGGTCCTTCACCCCCGGGCCGTCCTCGAACGGCACGTCCGCCCACCAGATCTCCGCGGGCTGGGGACGGCCGGCGAAGCCGTGGCCCCGGGTCGACCGGCCCGAGGGCCGACCCGTCGTCCGGCCCGGCGGCCGGGTCCTGCGCCGCTGCGGTCGTCGGCCCCGCCCCCAGCCGTCCACGAGCGTCGCGACGAGCGCGAGCAGTATCACCGCCGCGAGCGCGAGCCACCAGGACGTGTCCATACGACGACGTTACCGGCGCGCGAGTGCCACCGCGCGCCCCATCATCACTTCACATGCCCCCGGTCCAGCCGAACCGGTGACACCACAGGTGAGTTCGCCCACAACGGCCCCTGGTGGAGGAGCGACCCGGGGTTTTGCGCCTTACGCTCGACGCACCGCACGAGCTCCGTCGCCCCATTTAACGATCATTCGTTCCACTTGACGATCATTCGTTCCACGATCCGTCCCCCGGACCTCACCCGGTACTTCTCGGTTTCCCGCCAGCGGAGGTTTCGCCTTCATGAAGCTCACCGTCGTCGGCTGCTCGGGGTCGTTCCCGTCCGCGGAATCGGCCTGCTCGAGCTACCTCCTCGAGGCCGACGGCTTCCGGCTGCTTCTCGACATGGGCAACGGCGCCCTGGGCGAGTTGCAGCGCCACTGCGGTCTCTACGACCTCGACGCGATCTTCCTGAGTCATCTGCACGCCGACCACTGCATCGACATGTGCGCCTACTTCGTCGCGCGCTACTACCGGCACGACGGCGGCCGCTGCGACCCCATCCCGGTCTACGGCCCTGAGGGCACGGAGCACCGCCTGACCACGGCCTACGCCGACACCCCGTCGGCCTCCTCCATGAGCGAGGTCTTCGACTTCCACACGGTCAAGCCGTCCACCTTCGACATCGGCCCGTTCACCGTGCACACCGAACGCGTGGCGCACCCGGTGGAGGCGTACGGCATCCGCGTCGAACACGGCGGCAGGTCGCTGACCTACTCCGGCGACACCGGGATCAGCCCCGCGCTGGAGGACCTCGCCCGCGACACCGACCTCTTCCTGTGCGAGGCCGCCTTCACGCACGGCAAGGAGAACATCCCCGACCTGCACCTCAACGGCCGCGAAGCCGGCGAGACGGCGAGCAGGGCGGGCGCGAGGAAGCTCGTACTGACCCACATCCCGCCGTGGACGGACCCCCGGGTCAACCTGGCGGACGCCCGCGCGGTGTTCGACGGCCCGGTGGAACTGGCCGCGCCACGGGCGACGTACGAGATCTAGATCCACCCCATGCACACACCACGCAGAAGGCCCCCGGAGCGGTTCAGGGCTCCGGGGGCCTTCGCATGTCCTGCGCGGGCGTGGCGCGCGCCTACGCCTTGGTGAGGTCCTCGACCTCCTCCTCGGGCTCCCGGCCCGGGGTGGGGAGGTTCCACCTGATGATGGCGAAGCGGAAGACGCCGTAGTAGATCGCCGCGAACACCAGGCCGATCGGGATGATCATCCAGGGCTTGGTGGCCAGGTTCCAGTTGAGGAAGTAGTCGATCGCGCCCGCCGAGAAGCTGAAGCCGTGGTGGACACCCAGAGCCCAGGTGACGGCCATGGACAGGGCTGTCAGGACCGCGTGGATGACGTACAGCACCGGCGCGATGAACATGAACGCGAACTCGATCGGCTCGGTGATACCGGTGACGAAGGAGGTCAGCGCGAGCGACAGCATCATGCCGCCGACAGCCTTGCGGCGCTCGGGGCGGGCCGTGTGGGTGATGGCCAGGGCGGCGGCCGGAAGCGCGAACATCATGATGGGGAAGAAGCCCGTCATGAACTGGCCGGCGGTCGGGTCGCCGTGGAAGAAGCGCGGCAGGTCACCGTGCCAGACGGCACCGGAGGAGTCCTTGAACGAGCCGATCTCCTGCCAGGCCACCGTGTTGACGAACTGGTGCATGCCCACGGGGAGCAGCGCACGGTTGACGGCACCGAAGATGCCCGCACCCACAGCGCCGAGTCCGGTCATCCACTCGCCGAAGTTGGTGATGACGTCGCCGATGGGTTCCCACACCAGGCCGAAGAGGACACCGACAGCGGTGCCGATGAAGGCCATCAGGATCGGGACCAGTCGGCGGCCGTTGAAGAAGCCCAGCCAGTCGGGCAGCTTGGTGCGGTGGAAGCGCTGCCAGGTGACCGCGGCTATCAGGCCCATGATGATGCCGCCGAAGACCTTGGGGTCGTTGTAGGTGGCGGCGACGTCCGCGCCCTTGGTGATCTGCGCGTCGGTGATCGGGAACGCGGTCAGCACGTTCTTGTAGACGAGGAAGCCCACCAGCGCGGCGAGGGCGGTCGAGCCGTCGGCCTTCTTGGCGAAGCCGATGGCTATGCCGACGCAGAACAGCAGCGGCAGGTTCGCGAAGACGGCGTCACCGGCAGTCGCGAACACCTTGGCGACCTTGTCCCAGCCGAGGCCGTCCTTGCCGAAGACGTCGTCCTGGCCGAGTCGCAGCAGGATGCCCGCCGCCGGCAGCACGGCGATCGGGAGCTGAAGGCTGCGGCCGACCTTCTGAAGCCCCTGCAAAAGGCCGGAGCCCCATTTCTTCGAGGGGGCCGCCGTGGGCGCGGTGGCGGTGCTCATAGACTTCCTCCATCGGGTGGTGGTCTACACCACTCAGTGGTGTAGACCATGTTGTAGCACGATGAAGGTGGCATAAGGAACCCACGATTCCCGTAATCGTGGTATTACGCTCAGCTACGCCCGAGAACCGCCCGGCGACCGCCCGGCTACGCCTTCGTGACGTCCTCCCGCTCTTCCTCCGGCTCTCGCCCGGGGGTCTTCAGATCGAACTTCGTGATCGCGAAACGGAAGATCGCGTAGTAGACGACGGCGAAGCTCAGGCCGATCGGGATGATCGCCCACGGCCGCGTCGCCAGGTTCCAGTTGATGACGTAGTCGATGAGCCCGGCGGAGAAACTGAAACCGTCGTGCACCCCCAGCCCCCACGTCACCGCCATCGACGCCCCCGTCAGCAGGGCGTGTACCGCGTACAGCAGCGGCGCGACGAACAGGAACGAGTACTCGATCGGCTCGGTGATGCCGGTGACGAACGACGTCAGCGCCACCGACAGCATCAGCCCGCCGACCTCCTTGCGGCGCGACGGCCTCGCACAGTGCGTGATCGCCAGCGCCGCCGCGGGCAGCGCGAACATCATGATCGGGAAGAACCCGGAGGTGAACTGACCCGCATCCGGGTCGCCCTGAAGGAACATGTTGATGTCGCCGTGCACCACCGTGCCGTCCGGCTTCGTGAAACTGCCGAACTGGAACCAGATGGGCACGTTCAGGAACTGATGCAGACCGATCACCAGCAACGCCCGGTTCGCGACACCGAAGATGCCCGCACCCCACGCGTCCAGCCCGTCCAGCCAGTCGCTGAAACTCTCCAGGGCGTCACCGATCGGCGGCCAGACCCACAGACACAACGCGGCGAACGCGATCGCCACGAACGCCATGATGATCGGCACCAGCCGCCGCCCGTTGAAGAAGCCCAGCCAGTCCACCAGCTTCGTGCGGTGGTACCGCTGCCAGAAGTACGCCGTCAGCAACCCGATGACGATCCCGCCGAAGACCCCCGGATTCTGGTACGCGAAGGCCCCCACCGTGTTGTCGGTCGCCTGGCACCCGATGTTCGGGATCACCTTCGAACCGGGCTCGCAGTCCTCCGGGAACTGCCGCAACACGTTGTAGTAGACGAGGAAACCCGCCACCGCCGCCAGCGCCGTCGAACCGTCCGACTTCTTCGCCATGCCGATGGCCACACCGATGCAGAACAGCAGAGGCAGCCCGAGCGAGCCGTCGAGCAGCGCCGCCCCCGCACCCGCCATCACCTTCGCCACGTTCGTCCAGCCCAGCCCGTCGTCCCCGAACACATCAGGCTGGCCGAGCCGGTTGAGGATGCCCGCGGCCGGCAGCACCGCGATCGGCAGCTGAAGACTGCGCCCCATCTTCTGGAGACCCTGGAACGCGGTGTGCCAGCGCTGGCGTGCCGGGCTGATCTCGGTCCCGGCGCTCTCGGCACTCATCGTTTGGCGACCGCCTGTCAGGTGGTGTAGACCAGCTACGGACGATTGGGTTGCTGCGACGTCATCACTGACGTCATCCTTCGGCACACCCGGCACAATCGCTCGCGAAGTTGGGCCAACTGTGGGTTACTGCGAAAAAGCGGTTCAGATCGCGGTTCGCATCAGGGAATTCAGGGAGACGGAACATGGCCACCAAGGCTGAGAAGATCGTCGCCGGACTCGGCGGCCTCGACAACATCGAAGAGATCGAAGGCTGCATCACCCGGCTGCGCACCGAGGTCAACGACGCCTCGCTCGTCGACGAGGCCGCCCTGAAGGCCGCCGGCGCCCACGGCGTCGTCAAGATGGGCACCGCGATCCAGGTCGTCATCGGCACCGACGCCGACCCCATCGCCGCGGAGATCGAAGACATGATGTGAGCCTTCGCGCTCACCTCTGAGTACTCACTCTCGAGGGGCTCCTCCCGCCACCGTGGGAGGAGCCCCTTCCGCAGGTACGGCTAGGCTCAGCGCCATGTCTCGAATCGACGGCCGCACCCCCGAACAGCTCCGCCCCGTCACCATCGAACGCGGCTGGAGCAAGCACGCCGAGGGCTCCGTCCTCGTCTCCTTCGGCGACACGAAGGTCTTCTGCACCGCCTCCGTCACCGAAGGCGTCCCCCGCTGGCGCAAGGGCAGCGGCGAGGGCTGGGTCACCGCGGAGTACTCCATGCTCCCCCGCGCCACCAACACCCGTGGCGACCGCGAGTCCGTCCGCGGCAAGATCGGCGGCCGCACCCACGAGATCTCCCGCCTCATCGGCCGCTCACTGCGCGCGGTGATCGACTACAAGGCGCTGGGCGAGAACACCATCGTCCTCGACTGTGACGTCCTCCAGGCCGACGGCGGCACTCGTACGGCGGCCATCACCGGCGCGTACGTCGCGTTGGCGGACGCCATCACATGGGCCCAGGGCAAGAAGCTCATCAAGGCCGGCCGCCGGCCGCTCACGGGAACGGTGTCCGCGGTCTCCGTCGGCATCGTCGGAGGAGTCCCGCTCCTCGACCTCCGCTACGAGGAGGACGTCCGCGCCGAGACCGACATGAACGTCGTCTGCACCGGCGACGGCCGCTTCGTCGAGGTCCAGGGCACCGCCGAGGCCGAGCCGTTCGCCCGCGAGGAACTCAACTCCCTGCTGGACCTGGCCGTTCTGGGCTGCACGGAACTGACTGTCCTCCAGCGCACGGCACTTGATACGGTCCTCGAAAAGTAAAGGGAACACCAAGAGGGACGGCGGGTGCGAGCAACCGGCCCGCCCGCCGAGACGTCTTGGCCAGTACACCAACGGGGGCCTCCTGGGCCTGACAAGGGGAGGAACACACTTATGTCCACGGCCGCGAGCCGACGCCCGAAGAGGCGTCGCCGTACCGTCATAGCCACCGCCACGGCGGCCGTCGCCCTCACCGTGGGACTGACGGCGACCGGCTGCGACGCAGTCAACAAGGCCCTGGACTGCGTCCAGACCGCCGACTCCATCGCCGACAGCGTCACCGACCTCCAGCAGGCCGTGGAGAACGCCGCGAACGACCCCACGCAGACGGAGGAGTCGCTGACCTCCATCGAGAACAACCTCGACAAGATAGGCGACAAGACGGACAACACCGACGTCAACAAGGCGGTCGACGACCTCCAGGCAGCCGTCGCCAACGTCCGCACAGCCGTCGAGAACGGCGACAACACCCCGGACCTCAGCCCCGTCACGGACGCGGCGGGCGAACTGACGAAGGTCTGCACCCCGTAGGAGACGCCGGGCGGAACTGGGGATACTGGGCGCATGACCCGCCTGATCCTCGCCACCCGCAACGCCGGAAAGATCACCGAACTGAGGTCGATCCTCGCCGACGCAGGCCTGCCCCACGACCTCGTCGGCGCGGACGCCTACCCCGACATCCCCGACGTCAGGGAAACCGGCGTCACCTTCGCCGAGAACGCGCTCCTGAAGGCCCACGCCCTCGCGCAGGCGACGGGCTTCCCGGCCGTCGCCGACGACTCGGGTCTCTGCGTCGATGTGTTGAACGGCGCCCCGGGCATCTTCTCGGCCCGCTGGTCGGGCAAACACGGCGACGACCAGGCCAACCTGGACCTGCTCCTGGCCCAGCTCTCGGACATCGCCGACGAACACCGAGGCGCCCACTTCGCCTGCGCCGCGGCCCTGGCCCTCCCGGACGGCACGGAACGCGTCGTCGAGGGCCGCCTCACCGGCACCCTCCGCCACACCCCGACCGGCACCAACGGCTTCGGCTACGACCCGATCCTCCAGCCGGACGGCGAGACCCGCACGTGCGCGGAACTGACCCCGGCGGAAAAGAACGCGATCAGCCACCGCGGCAAGGCGTTCCGGGAATTGGTTCCTGTGGTCCGGGAGCTGCTGAGCTGAGACACGTGAGAAGGGCCGCCCGGCCGGGCGGCCCTTCTCATTGGCGTGCGGCCGGTGGGACTCGAACCCACACGGGTGTGAACCCACTGGGACCTAAACCCAGCATGACTGCCAAATTCCATCACGGCCGCTCAAAAACGGTCATCGTGCTCGACCGGCGGCACTCAGTGTACGGGCCTCCCGGCTCACCCGGCGAGTGGGACTCTGCCCTTCCGGCGCCACCACGTCTCCGTCGGCGCATGGCAATTGGGGCACAGACAGCGCAGGTGCAAGGTGAGGTTCAGACGGGAGGCGGCGCGCCGTACGCGCCGGTGATCGGTGTCGTTGACGTCCATTCGGACAGTCACGTCTGAAACGTGAAGCGGCCCGTGTCGGAGTGTTTCGACGCGGGCCGCTTGCCGGCGGAAAGGGGACTCAGATGCCCAGGTCCTTGATGATTTTGGCTACGTGGCCGGTGGCTCGGACGTTGTACAGGGCTCGTTCGACCTTGCCGGCCTCGTCGACCACGATCGTGGAGCGGATGACGCCCATGTACGTCTTGCCGTAGTTCTTCTTCTCGCCGTACGCGGCATAGGCCTCGGTGACGGTTTTCTCGGGGTCGGCCAGGAGGGTGACCTTCAGGGACTCCTTGTCGCGGAACCTGCCCAGCTTCTCGGGGCTGTCGGGGGAGATGCCGATGACGTCGTACCCGGCGCCGGTCAGGAGTTCCAGGTTGTCCGTGAAGTCGCAGGCCTGCTTCGTGCAGCCGGGGGTAAGCGCGGCCGGGTAGAAGTAGACGATGACCTTGCGGCCCTTGTGGTCCGACAGGGACACCTGGTTGCCGTCGGCGTCGGGGAGGGTGAAGGCGGGGGCCACGTCCCCGGGCTGGAGTCGCTCGCTCATCGGGCCAGCGTAACCGGGGGTCCTGACAGTGCGGCGGCGGGCAGAGCTGACAGACTGTCCAGAACAAGACACAGCTGACTTCGGAGGCCTTACCGTGGCGGAGACGTCGGACACCAGAACCCCGGCGCAGATCGAGGCGGACATCAGGGCCCGCCGCGAGGTGCTGGCGGAGACGCTGGACGAGATTGGGGTGCGGGTGCATCCGAAGACCATCGTCGGCGACGCCAAAGCCAAGGTCGTCGCCAACGTCGATCACACGCTCGGGAAGGCCTACGTCCAGGTCAACCGTGCCGTGAGCGAGGTCCGGGCGCAGTTCGTGGACGAGGAGGGCGCGCCCCGGCTGGAGCGGGTCGTGCCGGTGGCGCTCGTGGTGGTCGGCGTCGTGGGGCTGCTCGCGTTCAGTGGACGGCGCCGCAAGGGCTGATCCCCTGGCACTCCTCGCGTGCTCCCCGGGGTAGGTTCAGTGGTGTGAGCGCCAAGAGAGACGACCTGAGTACCACGCACGACAAGCTGCCCATCCGGATGCTGCACGACCGTGTGCTCGTGAAGCAGGAGACCGGCGAGGGTGAGCGGCGTTCGGGTGGCGGCATTCTGATTCCCGCCACCGCGGCCGTCGGTCGCCGGCTGGCGTGGGCCACGGTCGTCGCGGTGGGGCAGAACGTGCGGACCGTGGAGCCGGGGGACCGGGTGCTGTACGACCCCGAGGACCGTGCGGAGGTCGAGGTGCGGGGTGTCGCGTATGTGCTGATGCGGGAGCGCGATCTGCACGCCGTGGCGGCCGACCGGTTCGAGGGCTCGGAGGACTCGACCGGTCTGTATCTCTGATCGGCCTGTATCTCTGATCGGGCTGTACCTCTGATTTAGTCGGCATAAAGGGCTGGTGACCATCGTCACCAGCCCTTTTGTCGTTCCTTTGCTACGTTTGGAAGGAGCCCGACGAGACGCGCCGTACCGGGACGCAGGAAAAGACGACGCATCGCTGTGTCAGTGCGTTCGCGTTCGCGTCTCGGAGGTGGCCCTCATGGCCTGGGTTCTGCTCGTCGTCGCCGGTCTGCTGGAAGTCGGCTGGTCGATCGGGATGAAGTACACGGACGGGTTCACGCGGCTCGTCCCGAGTCTGTTCACCGGCGCCGGCATCGTCGCCAGCATGCTGCTGCTGTCGTACGCCGCCCGTTCCCTCCCCATCGGTACCGCCTATGGCGTGTGGGTCGGGATCGGGGCGGCGGGGGCCGCGGTGGTCGGCATGGCGGTGCTGGGTGAGCCGGCGACCGCAGCCCGGATCTTCTTCGTGTGCCTGCTGCTGGTCGCCGTGGTGGGGCTCAAGGCGACCAGCGGTCACTGAGGGACTCGGGGCACGTCAGTCCCAGCCGGTGGCCGTCAGCTGGGGGCCGGTCGTCGTGCCCACCGTGTTGCCGGTGTCTCCGGTCGCGCCTTCGGTGGTGCCGGTGGAGGTGCTGCCGTCGGTGGTGCCGGAGCTGGTGCCCGAGGTCGTTCCGCTGGTCGCCGTGCCGCCGTCGGTGGTGCCGGTCGACGTGTTGCCGGTGGTCGTGCCGCCGTCGGTGGTGCCGGAGGTGGTGCTTCCGGTGGTGCCGCCGGTGGTCGTGCCGCCGTTCGTCTGCCCCTGGGTCTGGCCCTGCGTCTGGCCCTTGGTGGCGTCGGTGTCCGGCGAGCTGCCGTCGGTCTCGTCGGCGGAGGGCTCGTCCTCGGAGGGCGGGGCCGAGGGGTAGGCGGACTGCTCGCCGCCCTCCTGGATCTGGAGGTTGAAGTCCGTGGCCGGTTCGCCCTTCAGGGCGTTCTTGGTGAACTGGGCCCAGATCTCGGTGGGCGCGCCGCCGCCGTTGATGCGGGGCAGACCCATCGCGCCCTTGAGGGACTTGTGGGCGGCGGTCTCCGGGTCCTGGCCCATGACCGCGACCACGGTGGCGAGGTCGGGGGTGTAGCCGGCGAACCAGGCCGCGGTGTCCTCCTCGGCGGTGCCGGTCTTGCCTGCGGCGGGCCGGTCGGCGGCGAGGGCGGCGGTGGCGGTGCCGTTCTGGACGACGCTGCGCAGGACCGAGGTGGTGGTGTCGGCGGCCTCGCGGCTGACGACCTGGGAGGACTTCTGCTCGGGCAGGTCCACCACGTCGGAGCCGTCCTTGGTGACCTTCTCGATCAGGGTGTACGTGCCGTGCTTGCCGTGGTTGGCGAGGGTGGCGTAGGCCTCCGCCATGTCCAGGACGCTGGCGTTGGCCGTGCCGAGGGCGATGGAGGGATAGGGCTGGAGGTCGGGGGTGTCGGTGGGCAGGCCGAGCTCGATCGCGGTCTGCTTGACCTTCGCGGGGCCGACGTCGACGGCCATCTGCGCGTACACCGAGTTCACCGACTTGTCGGTGGCGGTGCGCACGTCGATGTTGCCGTAGTTGACGTAGTCCTCGTTCTCGGGGGCGTAGGTGCCGCCGGTCCAGCCCTGGATGGGGCGCTTGTTGGTGCCGTCGTAGATCGTGTTGGGGGTGATCTGGCGGCCGTCCTGGGTGGTGGAGTCGTTCTCGACGGCCGAGGTGAAGACGAACGGCTTGAAGGTGGAGCCGACCTGGAAGTCCTGGCGGGTGGCGTTGTTCGTGTACTGCTTGACGTAGTCGATGCCGCCGTACAGGGCGAGGACCTTGCCGGTCTTGGGTTCGACGGCGGCGCCGCCCGCGCGGACGTAGGTGTCGACCTTGCGGTTCTTCTTGTCGAGCTTCTTCATCAGCTTGTCGTTGACGGCGTCGACGAAGGCGTCCTGCTTCTTCTTGTCGATGGTGGTGGTGATGCGGTAGCCGCCGGCGTCGAGTTCGTCCTGGGTGACGATCTTGTTGTCGCGCAGGTAGTCCTTGATCGCGTTGACGAGGTAGCCGCGCTGCCCGGACATGCCGGTGTCGGCGCCGGAGGTCTCCTTGACCGCGGGGAACTTCATGCCGGTGCGCTGGGACTCGCTGAGCCAGCCCTTGGTGACCATGCCGTCGAGGACGTAGTTCCAGCGGGACTCGGCGGCGGCCTTGTTCTCGGGGTGGGCGATGATGTCGTACTCGCTGGGCGCGTTGACCAGGGCGGCGAGGTAGGCGCCCTGGGCGGGGGTGAGCTTGACGGCCTCGACGCCGAAGTAGGCCTTGGCGGCGGCCTGCATGCCGTAGGCGTTGCGGCCGAAGTAGCTGGTGTTGAGGTAGCCCTCGAGGATGTCGTCCTTGGAGGTCTCGCGGTCCAGCTTGATGGAGATGAAGAACTCCTTCACCTTGCGGGTGACGGTCTGTTCCTGCGCGAGGTAGTAGTTCTTCACGTACTGCTGGGTGATCGTGGAGCCGGACTGCTTGCCCTTGCCGGTGGCGGTGTTCCAGCCGGCCCGGAGCATCGCCTTGGGGTCGATGGCGGACTCGGTGTAGAAGTCGCGGTCCTCGGCGGCGAGGACGGCGTGCTGGGCGTCCTTGGAGATCTGGGCGAGGTCGACGTTCTCGCGGTTGACGGTGCCGTCGCGGGCGATCTCGGTGCCGTCGGCGTAGAGGTAGACGTTGGACTGCTTGGTGGCGAGCGCGTTGGCCGGCGGGATCTTGACCATGGAGTAGCCGAGGAAGAAGAGTCCGGCGAGCACCACGACGCCGAGGACGAACGTGCCGAGCACCATCCGCCAGGTGGGCAGGATCCGTCGCCAGCCGGTGCGCTTGGGTCGCTTCATCTTCTTGCCCTCCTCGCCACTTCCTCCGTCACCCGCCTCGGGTGCTCCGGGTGCCGAGCCCTCGGTGGGCTGCTGCGGCTGTGGCTCGTCACTCATGTGTTGCTGGACTCCTGTTTCGCGTCGTACGTTCCCGTACGCCTCGTACGCCTTCTGCGTCCCCTGTTGAAGACTCTCGCACCAAGCGTTCCGTTCCCGACAATCGGCGCGCGTTCGGTCACACCTCGTGCCCGGAAAACGCGTGGCACGCGGCCGGAGCGGCGCACTAGGCTCCTGCGCTTCGGTGTCGAAGAGGGCACGAAGGGTGACTAGCGGGCGAGGAGGACGGTTGCCTTGGGATCGGCGCGGTTGTACGCGGCCGTCACGGCGGGGGGTTTCAGAAGGTACGCGACCTATCGGGTGGCGACGGCCGCGGGGGTGTTCACCAATACCGTTTTCGGCCTGATCCTCGTCTACGCATATCTGGCGTTGTGGGACGAGCGGCCGCACCTGGGGGGCTATGACCAGGCGCAGGCGGTCACCTATGTGTGGCTGGGGCAGGCGCTGTTCGCGACGCTCGCGATCCAGGGCGGCGGTTTCGAGACCGAGTTGATGGAGCGGATCCGTACGGGTGAGGTCGCCGTCGATCTGTACCGGCCGGCCGATCTCCAGGCGTGGTGGCTGGCGAGTGACCTGGGGCGGGCGTTGTTCCAGTTGCTGGGTCGTGGGGTGCTGCCGTTCGTCTTCGGGGCGTTGTTCTTTCCGACGGCGCTGCCCCACGATCCGGTGATCTGGCTGGCCTTCGCGGTGACGATCGCGCTGGCGATGGTGGTCAGCTACGGGATCCGGTTCCTGGTGGCGCTGAGCGGGTTCTGGCTGATGGACGGCACGGGTGCGGTGCAGGTGCTGATGGTCACCGGGATGTTCTTCTCGGGGATGGCGCTGCCGCTCAACGCGTTTCCCCAGCCGCTCGGTGACATCGTGACGTTGCTGCCGTGGTCGGCGTTGTTGCAGATGCCCGCGGACGTGCTGATGGGGCGGACGGATCCGTTGTTCGCGTTCGCCTTCCAGGCGGGTTGGGCGGTGGTGCTGCTGGCGGTGGGCCGGCTGGTGCAGGGGGCGGCGACGCGGCGGGTGGTGGTGCAGGGTGGGTGAGGGCGGCCGGCTGGCGGAGGGGTTGCGGGCCTATCGGCTGATCGCCGGGATGTGGATCCGCTCGACGCTGGCCTACCGGGTGTCGTTCGTGCTGACCGTGGTCGGTGGTCTGCTGGTGACCGGGCTGGACTTTGTCGCGATCTTGCTGATGTTCTCGCAGGTGGACGTGCTCGGCGGCTACACGCTGCCAGAGGTCGCCTTTCTGTACGGGTTGTCGGCGACGTCGTTCGGGCTCGCGGACCTGTCGATCGGCTCGGCGGGCCGGCTGGGCTCGCGGGTGCGGGACGGCACGCTCGACACGCTGCTGGTGCGGCCCGCGCCGGTGCTGGCCCAGGTCGCCGCGGACCGGTTCGCGCTGCGCCGGGTCGCCCGGCTGATCCAGGGCACGCTGGTGCTGGGCTACGCGTGTGTCGCGCTGGATGTCGCCTGGACGCCGGTGAAGGTGGCGCTGGTGCCGGTGATGCTGGTGTGCGGCGGGGTGATCTTCTCGGCGGTGTTCGTGGCGGGCGCGGCGTTCCAGTTCGTGGCGCAGGACGCGTCCGAGGTGCAGGCCGCGTTCACGTACGGCGGTCAGACGCTGCTTCAGTATCCGCCGACCGTGTTCGGCAAGGAGCTGGTGCGCGGGGTGACGTTCGTGCTGCCGCTGGCGTTCGTCAACTGGGTTCCGGCGGCTCATGTGTTGGGGCGGCCGTATCCGTTGGGGCTGCCGGAGTGGGCGGCGTTCGCTCCGCCGCTGGTGGCGGCGGCGTGCTGTGCGGCGGCGGGGCTGGCGTGGCGGGCGGGGCTGCGGACGTATCGGAGTACGGGGAGTTGAGGGCGATCGTGTCGGAGGGTGCGACGGTGTCGGAGAGTGCGTTCATCGAGGTGGACCGGGTCGAGAAGGTCTTCGACGTGCGGAGGAGGACCGGTTTCCTGAAGCGGGAGCTGCGGCGGGTGCGGGCGGTGGACGCGATCTCCTTCACCGTGGCGCGCGGTGAGATGGTCGGCTACATCGGGCCGAACGGCGCGGGGAAGTCGACGACGATCAAGATGCTGACGGGGATCCTGACGCCGAGCGGGGGCCGGCTGCGGGTCGCCGGGATCGATCCGTCCCGTGAGCGGACGCGGCTGGCGCATCGCATAGGGGTGGTGTTCGGGCAGCGCACGACGCTGTGGTGGGACCTTCCGCTGATCGACTCCTACCGGCTGATGCACCGCATGTACCGGATCCCGGACGGCCGTTACCGGGAGAACCTCGACCGGCTGGTCGAACTCCTCGACCTGTCGGCCCTGTTGGATGTGCCGGTGCGTCAGCTGTCGCTCGGTCAGCGGATGCGCGGGGACATCGCGGCGGCCCTGCTGCACGATCCCGAGGTGCTCTACCTGGACGAGCCGACGATCGGTCTGGACGTGGTCTCCAAGGCGCGGGTGCGGGAGTTCCTGCGCGAGTTGAACACCGAGCGCGGCACGACGGTCCTGCTCACCACGCACGACCTCCAGGACATCGAGCAGCTCTGCTCCCGGGTGATGGTCATCGACCACGGTCGTCTGGTCTACGACGGTGCGCTCGCCGGGCTGCACGAGGCGGGGGAGAGCGAGCGGACGCTGGTGGTGGACCTGGAGCGGGAGCTGCCGCCGGTCGAGGTGGGGGAGGCGGCGCGGGTGGTGAAGGTGGACGGGCCGAGGCAGTGGCTGGCGTTCCCGGCGTCGGAGTCGGCGGCTCCGCTCGTCGCCCGGATCGCGGCGGAGTACCCGCTGGTGGACCTGTCGGTGCGGGAGCCGGACATCGAGGCCGTGATCGCGAAGATGCTGTATTCGATGGGGGACACGCCCAAGCTCCCGCCGGACCGGGAGCCCGTGAGGGAGACCGTAGTGCCGGGGCCCGGGAACTCGTAGGCTGCTGATATGACCGACGACGCAGCCCCGGGCCTGCCGGATCTCCGTGCCTCCGACGCCGATCGTGAGCGGGTCGCCGAGGTCCTGCGGGACGCCCTCGCGGAGGGCCGGCTCGACATGACGGAGTTCGAGGAGCGGCTGGAGGAGACGTACAACGCGCGCACGTACGGGGAGTTGGCGCCGATCACCCGTGATCTGCCGGTCGCCGGGGTCACGCCTGCGCCCCTCGTGTCGCTGCACAAGGAGCCGCCTGCGGAGGGGAGTTGGGCCGGGCGGATCGTGGGCGGCGAGGGTTCGTCGACCTGGGCGGTGGCCGTGATGTCCGGCTTCCAGCGCAGGGGCCGCTGGACGGCGCCCCGGCGGTTCAACTGCTTCGCCTTCTGGGGTGGCGGGGAGATCGACCTGCGTGAGGCGAACTTCGCCGCCGGTGAGATCGAGATCAACTGCGTCGCGATCATGGGCGGGGTGCAGATCACGGTGCCGCCGGGGGTCGAGGTCGTGGTCCGTGGGATCGGCGTGATGGGCGGCTTCGACCAGCGGGAGACCGGTGTTCCCGGTGACCCGGGTGCGCCGCGGGTGGTCGTCGGCGGGTTCGCCTTCTGGGGTGGGGTCGGCATCGAGCGCAAGAAGACGCGGGCCGCCCGGCGGCAGGAGAAGCTGGACCGCAAGGCGGCGAAGCGCGAGCTGCGTTCGTCGTCCCGGGGCGACGAGGGGGAGGCCCACCGCCGGATCCTGGAGGGCCACAAGGACCTCCAGCACGGGCACGGCCTCGGCCAGGGCCACGGCGCAGGGCCCGGGCCCCGGGAGGACCGGCGGGAGCGCCGCTACGAGGACTGAGCCCGCCCCGGGATCTGCTCCGGCTGAGCCCTGCGGGGGGCTCGGCGGTTGTCACAGGCGGGCGGGTGCCGAGCCTTCCAGCTTCGTCAGGTCGACGGTCTGTGCCATCTTGCGGTAGCCCCGGTCGCTGGGGTGCAGATGGTCGCCCGAGTCGTACTCCGGGCGCAGGCTGCGCGGGTCGTACGGGTCGCGCAGCGCCCGGTCGAGGTCGACGACCGTGTCGAACACCCCGTCCGCCCGGATCGCCTGGTTGATCCGCTGCCGTACGTCCTCGCGGCCGTCGCTCCAGCCGCGGTGGCCGCGGAACGGCATGAGGGTGGTGCCGACGACCCTGATGCCGTGGGCGTGGGCCCGGTCGACGAGGGTGCGCAGGCCGTCGAGGACCGCCTGCGGGTCGACGAGCCCGGGGTTGCGCAGGATGTCGTTGATGCCGAGGTCGATGACGACGACCTTGACGTTCGTACGGCCGAGGACGTCCCGTTCGAAGCGGTTGAGGCCGGCGGCGCCGCGGCGGGAGTCGTCGGCGAGGACCTGGTTGCCGCTGATGCCCTCGTTGACGACGCCGTAGCGGGGCGCGTCCCCGTCGGCGGCGACGCTCGCCCGCAGCCGGTCGGCGAGGACGTCGGGCCAGCGGCGGTTCGCGCCCGCGGTGGAGGTGACGCCGTCGGTGATGGAGTCGCCGAGGGCGACGATCGTGCCGTCGGCCTCGTTGCTGAGCACGTCGAGGGCGGTCAGGTAGCGCCAGTACTCGCCGGCCCCGGTGAACGCGGCGCCGGTGACGTCCTCGGTGGACTCGCCCTCGGCGACGTAGTTGGTCTGCCGGGCGTGCGGGTGGTAGGTGACCGGCCCGGCGGAGGTGGGGGAGTAGGTGCTGACCAGGACATCGGAGTCGTGCGGAACGATGACGGTCACGGCGTCGCTGACCGTCTGCCCGCCGGCCGGGACGACGACGGTGGTGGCGCCGCCGAAGGTGAGCCGGCGCAGCGTGTCGGGGACCGCTGCCGCGCTCCCGCCGTCGGCCGCGACGGCGAGGGTGGCGTGCGTCACGGTGAGCGGGCCGGTGCCGTAGAGGTTGGACAGCGTGATGCGGGCACTCGTCCCGCCGACGCTGGTGTGCACGACGTTGCGGACCGTGCGGCCCGCCATGCCGTCGGTCGCGGTGCCCGGTTCACCACTGACCGGGGAGGCGGCCCAGGTGCCGACCCAGACGCCCGTCGAGATGGGGGCGGCGCTGCCGGGGCCGGGGGCGGCGGCGCGGGTGGCCGCCCGGGGGTCGAGCCCGGGACCGTGGTCGGAGGCGACGGAGACGTATATGGCGGTGGACAGGCCCACGACAAGGGCGATGATCGCCGACAGGAGGGCGCCGTGTCTTGTGGGGGACACCCCCACACCCCCAACGTGTGGCCTGGTCATGCTGGGGGTTCTCCTCGGTGAAGGGAGCGGCGCGGCTCCGGGTCATGCAGTCATGCAGTCATGCGTGAATGCGTTCATACGGTGATGCGTTCACGCAGGAGTTCGCCGTTGAGCTCCCCACCTGAGAGACGCCGGGAACTCTTGTTCCGTTCCAGGAGTCGGTCAAGTAGGGACAATATCTGCGTGCGGGACACGGGTGGCACGGGGCGTCGACCGGAACGGATGGAACGGATGGATCGTACGGAAGCGGAGCGGCCGGCCGGCACCAGGGCGGCGCGCACGATGAGCGTCTTCAGCGCCGCCGACGAGGAGAAGCAGCGCGGTGTGCGCCGGATGAAGCTCACCGCGGCCGGGCTGCTGCTGTTCGTGGCCGTGGTGTACGTCCTCGCCGAGTGGGCCTCGCATCGGGGCGCGGGCCCCTGGGCGGGCTATGTGGCGGCCGCCGCGGAGGCGGGCATGGTCGGTGCGCTCGCCGACTGGTTCGCGGTCACGGCGCTCTTCCGTCACCCGCTCGGCCTGCCCATCCCGCACACCGCGATCATCCCGAACAAGAAGGACCAACTGGGTGTCTCGCTGGGTGAGTTCGTCGGGGAGAACTTCCTCTCCGAGGACGTCGTACGGCAGCGGCTGCGCACGGTCGGCATCGGCACCCGGCTGGGCGCCTGGCTGGCCGATCCGGAGCACGCCGACCGGGTGACGGCCGAGCTGGCGACGGCACTGCGGGGCGCGCTCACGGTGCTGCGCGACTCGGACGTGCAGGCGGTGGTGGGGGAGGCGATCACGCGTCGCGCGGACGCGCAGGAGATCGCGCCGGGCATCGGGAAGATGCTGGAGAAGGTCGTCGCGGACGGCGGTCACCGGCGGGCCGTGGACCTGGTGGTGGCCCGGGCGTACGACTGGCTGGTGCTGCACGGCGACTCGGTGATGGGCGCGGTGGAGGGCGGTGCGCCCGGCTGGACCCCCCGGTTCGTCGACAAGCGGATCGGTGAGCGCGTCTACAAGGAGCTGCTGCGGTTCTGTGCGGAGATGCGGGACATGCCGTCCCACCCGGCCCGGGGCGCCCTCGACCGTTTTCTCACCGACTTCGCCTCCGACCTCCAGTCCGACACGGACACGCGGGCGCGGGTGGAGCGGCTCAAGGGTGAGGTGCTGGGCCGGGGCGAGGTGCAGGATCTGATCGCGTCCGCCTGGACCGCCGTGCGCTCCATGATCGTGGCGGCGGCGGAGGACGAGCGCAGTGAACTGCGGCTGCGGGTGCGGGCCTCGCTCCTGTCCCTGGGGGCCCGGATGGCCACCGAGCGCAAGGTCCAGGAGAAGGTGGACAGCTGGGTCGAGGGCGCGGCGGTGCACGTGGTGACGACGTACCGGAAGGAGATCACCTCGCTGATCACCGACACGGTCGCGGGCTGGGACGCGGAACACACGACCCGCAAGATCGAGGCCAACATCGGCCGTGACCTCCAGTTCATCCGGATCAACGGCACGGTGGTGGGCTCGCTGGCCGGGCTGCTGATCTACACGGTGGCGCGCGCGCTCGGGGCGTGAATCAGCCGGTCGCGGGAACCTGATCCGCATGCCGCCCGATGGGGAGCGTGCCGAGGAGGGAGCCCATGACCAGCGCAGAAGCCGCCGTGCCGGCCGAGAAGGACCGCACGATCACCACCGACATCCCCGCCCGCCTCGACCGGCTGCCCTGGTCGCGCTGGCACTGGACCATCGTCTTCGGACTCGGCACCGTGTGGATCCTGGACGGCCTGGAGGTCACGGTCGTCGGGAACATCGCGAGCCGACTGTCGGAGCCGGGAAGCGGCCTGCCGATCACCTCCGGGCAGGTCACCGGCATCGCGGCCGCGCTGTATGTGGCGGGCGCCTGTATCGGTGCCCTCTTCTGGGGGCGGCTGACCGACAAGTGGGGCCGCAAGAAGCTGTTCATGATCACCCTCGCGGTGTATCTGGCGGCCACCGCCCTGACCGCGATCTCCTTCGACACCTGGTGGTTCCTGCTCTTCCGGTTCCTCACCGGCTTCGGCATCGGCGGGGAGTACGCGGCCATCAACTCCGCGATCGACGAGCTGATCCCCGCGCAGTACCGGGGGCGCGTCGACCTGATCATCAACGGCAGCTTCTGGCTGGGCGCGGTCGCCGGTTCGCTGCTGTCGATCGTCGCGCTGAACACGGACATCTTCGCGGCGGACGTGGGCTGGCGGCTGACGTTCGCGCTGGGCGCCGTCCTCGCCCTGGTGATCCTGCTCGTACGGCGGCACGTCCCGGAGAGCCCGCGCTGGCTGCTGATCCACGGCCGGGACCGGGAGGCCGAGCAGATCGTCACCTCGATCGAACAGCAGATCGAGGAGGAGAAGGGGGAGCGGCTGCCCCGGGCCGAGGGTGAGCTCACCATCCACCAGCGCCGCAGCGTCTCCTTCGTCGAGATCGCCCGCACGGTGTTCTCCTCCTACCGGCGCCGCGCGGTCCTCGGCTTCTCCCTCTTCATCGGACAGGCCTTCCTCTACAACGCGATCACCTTCGGCTTCGGCGCGATCCTGACCAAGTTCTTCGACGTGCCGAGCGGCAACACCGGCTATTACTTCGCCGTCATCGCCATCGGCAACTTCTGTGGTCCGCTGCTGCTGGGCAAGCTGTTCGACACGGTGGGCCGGCGGGTGATGATCTCCTCGACGTATCTGCTCTCCGGTGTGCTGCTGTTCGGCACGGCCTGGCTGTTCGACCAGGGCTCGCTGACCGCGACGACGATGACGGCCTGCTGGTGCGCGGTGCTGTTCTTCGCGTCGGCGGGCGCGTCGAGTGCCTATCTGACGGTGTCCGAGGTCTTCCCGATGGAGACCCGCGCGATGTCCATCGCCTTCTTCTACGCCCTCGGTACGGCCGCCGGCGGTATCAGTGGCCCCCTGCTGTTCGCCGAACTCACCGACACGGGCAAGGTCGGCGACACGGTCCTCGCCTTCTGCATCGGCGCGACGCTGATGTGCGCGGCGGGTCTGGTGGCGGTGTTCCTCGCGGTCAAGGCCGAGCGACGCTCCCTGGAGGACATCGCCCGGCCGCTGACGGCGGCCGCGACGAAGACACGCGAGGCGACGACTCCGGGTGGGCCGACTCCGGGCGGGCCGACGACGGGTGGGCCGACTCCGGGCGGGCCGCGGAAGGCCACTGCCTGAGGGTGCGGTCGCTCCGGCGGCCGCCCCACGCGGCCACCCCACGCGGGTGCTCTTAGCCCCTCCTGCCCCTCCTGCTTTTCCTACTCGGCCCCGCCCGCGGCCCTGCCTTCGGCGCCGTCCCTGGTCCGGCCCCTTCGGCGCAGCAACAGCAGGCCGCCGGCCAGGGCGGTGAGGCCGGTGGTCGCGGTCCACGCGACGAGGTCGGTGGAGCCGGTGGAGGCGAGGCCGCCGCTCTTCGCGGCGGCGGCCTCCGCCCCGGTCGGCGCCGCCGAGGCGGAGGGCGCGGCCGATCCGCCCGATGCGGCGGCGCCCGATCCCGCGGCGCCGGACGCGGACGGGGAGGGGGAGGGGGAGTCCATCGAGGGGGACGGGCCGGTCGGGGAGCCGCCCGCACTCGTCGTCGACCTGTCCCGGGTGAACGCCAGCGTCCCGAAGCCGAGTTGGTCGTAGCCGCCGCTGTTGGGCCCGTAGTCCCCGCCGCCGCCCTCGGGTGCCGCCTTGGCGGCGATGCGGGTGAGGTAGGGCGCGGACAGCCCCCGGCGCTTGGTGTAGTGGTTGGCGATCATCGCCCAGATGGGCCGGGTCATCGCCGGGTCGACGGCGGCCGCGTCGGCGGCGGTCTCGCGGCCCGACCAGCCGTTGATCGCGCCCTTCGCCCGGGTGTTGGCCGTGTACGTGACATCCCCGCCGAGGCTCCACTTGGCCACGTACTGGGCGCCCTTGAGGAAACGGCTGTCGTCGTGGCCGTAGAGGTCGATGCCCTGGTTCCAGGCCATCTCGCAGAAGGTGCCCATGAGGCCGACGCCGAGCAGCGCGTGCCCCTGGTCCCGGCCCGCCTCCAGCCACTCGGCGAGACCGTCGTCGTGCACCACGGGGATGGCCTTCTTGACGGCGCCGAGCCCGGAGCCGTTCTTGAAGTACTCGACGGCCTGTTCCACCTTGGCGCCGTCGTCGCAGAAGATGCCGGTGGCGAGGACGCAGGCCATGGCGGTGAGGTCCCAGTTGGGCCAGTAGTTGGTGACCACGGCGTCGTTGTGCTTGACGAGGAAGCTCTCGCTGAGCGGCGAGAAGACGGTGGTCAGCATCTTTTGGAAGCGTTCGAGCTCGAAGCCGGCGTGGTCGCGGACGAGTTCGGCGGCGTTGGCGGCCTGGTAGCCGTAGAGCCCGGCCGCGAGGAACCGGTCGGCCGAGCCCTCGAGCGAAGTGAGCTTCGCCGACCAGGCGTTGAGGATCGCGACGGCGGTGTCGGCGTACGCGCTCTCACCGCTGACGTGGAACCGCAGGCCGTTCTGGTAGGCGGCGTGGAGGTCGTTGTAGAGGATCGTGTAGTTCTGCGGCGAGCCCGAACCCCGGTACACGGTCGCCTGCGGGTTGGCCGTCCAGCCGCTCTGCGCATGCCGGTTGGCGGTGAGCCTGGCGTATCCGGCGGTGTAGGGCGCGGCGCCGGCCTTCACCTTGGCGGCCATGCGGGTCAGATCGGCGCCGGTGTGCAGGAGGCCCGGGTGCGCGTATCCGACGGCGGCGGCGGGGGCCGCGGGGAGGGCCACGGCCACACCGACGGCTCCGGCCGCCGTGCCCGCGGCCTTCAGCAGGCCGCGGCGGCTGATCTCGTGGCGGCTGATCTGTCCGGGTCGGGTCAGGTGCGGTTGCAGATGCATGCCGGGGAGACGGACGAGAGGCCGGGCCGATAACGAAAACCTGGCCGGCTACGCCCCCGTCGTCGACCCCGGCCGGACGATCATCAGGATCGTCACGGTCGCCCACAGCAGGTTGAACACCCCGGTGAACATGGCGAGTTGCACCGTCGTCTCCCGTGCCCCCGTGCCCTCGACGAGTACCTCCTGCCGGGGCAGCACCAGGACCAGCAGCACACCCGCGGCCAGCACGGTCAGCACGATCGACGTGATCAGCCAGGGGTCACCCATCACGCCCATGGCGCCGGCCGTGGCGAACCCGAAGACGGGGACGGCGAGACCGACGGCCGCGTACACCTGGCAGATGCGGTGCAGCAGCCGGACGGTCTCGCTCGCGCGGGCGTCGTCGGGCGCTGCCAGGGCGCGGCGCGCGGCGGGCGGGAACATGCTGGCGGCGACGGTGACGGGCCCGATCGCGACGATCGCGGCGAGGACGTGCACGGCGAGGAGGAACTTGGTCACACACCGACGCTAGGCGGCGCGCTCGCCCCACAGAAGCGGCGGAAATGCCAGAGGGCGACGGATTCTCGCCAGGGGGTGGTTGCGGGTGTGTGTGCGGGTGCGGCGCGGTTGCGGGTGCGGGGCGCTGGTGGGTGGGGCGCGGTGCGGGTGGGGCGCGGTGCGGGTGGGGCGCGGTGCGGGTGAGGAGGGGGTGCCGGACGGGCGTGGTTCGGGGCACGGATCGGGTGCCGGCGGGCTCGGGGCGGGCGTGGATCGGGTGGGGCGGGTGCCAGGGGGCTCGGGGTGGGCGCGGATCGGGCTCGGGGCGAATGTGGGGCGGGCGCAGGGGCGGGCGCGGCGGCGGGCGCGGGCGCGGCGGCGGGGGCGGGCGCGGCGGCGGGGGCGGCGGTCGCCGGTGACCAGGGGGCCGGGGTGGCCGTAATCCGTCGTACACCTACGCTCTTGCCATGCACACCGTCGCCGTACTGGTCCTGGACGGGGTCGTCCCGTTCGACCTGTCCGCCCCGATCGACGCCTTCGGCTGGCCGCGGCTGCCCGACGGGCGCCCGGCGTACCGCGTCAGGGTCTGCTCGCCGTCCCCCTCCGGGGAGGTGAGCGCGGGGGCGTTCACCGTGCGCGCGCCGTACGGGCTCGAGGCGCTGGCCGAGGCGGACACGATCATCCTGCCCGGGGTCGCGAACCCACCGGACGAGCTGCCGATCGGCGTCGCGGAGGCCCTGCGGGACGCTGCGGCGGGCGGCACCCGGATCGCCTCGGTCTGCGTCGGCGCGTTCCTGTTCGCCGCGACGGGCCTGCTGGACGGACTGCGCGCGACGACGCACTGGATCGCGGCGCGTGAGCTGGCCGAGCGCTACCCGAAGGTGACGGTCGACCCGAACGTCCTGTATGTCGACAACGGCCAGTTCCTCACCTCGGCGGGCGCCGCCGCGGCCCTCGACATGTGCCTGCACATGATCCGCGGCGACTACGGCTCGGCGGTCGCCGCGCAGGCGGCCCGGATGTCGGTCATGCCGCTCGAACGGGAGGGCGGCCAGGCCCAGTTCATCGTCCACGACCTGCCGCCCGCGCCCGCCGGGGCGACCCTCGAACCCGTGCTGGCCTGGCTGGAGGACAACTGCGGCCGGGAGGTGACGCTGGAGCAGATCGCCGGGCGGGCCGGTATGAGCACCCGCACCCTCAACCGCCGCTTCCGTGAACAGACCGGCACGACGCCGCTGCGCTGGCTGCACCGGGCGCGGGTGCGGCGCGCGCAGTACCTGCTGGAGTCGACGGCGTACCCGGTGGAACGCATCGCCACCCAGGCGGGTTTCGGCTCTCCGACGGCCTTCCGCGAACGCTTCCGCAAGGTGGTCGGCACCAGCCCCCAGGGATATCGACGGGCATTCCGGTCGGGGGAGGGGCCCGGGGGACACAGGGACAGGGGGCGGCAGCCGAGCCCGGGGGAGTAAAGATCGTATAAGGTGATCCGCCGAACGTCTTGGTCAGCAGCGACGGCAGGGATCTCAACGGCATGTTCCGTACGGTTCGCGAGTTCCTCGAGATCGGCGCCGGGGCCGCCGACCCGCGCCCGGGTCAGATCCAGGATCCCGTCATCAAACGGCTCCAGTCCGGCCGTACGCTGGCAGGGTTCACAGCGACGGGATGGATGCTGGTGTCCTACCCGCTGGCCGAAGGGCGCGCGGAGTTCGTCCTGGGCAAGCTGGTGGACCTGGTGGCCGGTTTCGGAATTCTCTGCGTGGCCGGTCTTCTCGCCGTGGCGGTCTTCATCACCGCGACGCGTCCCCCGCTGCGTCGCGTCTACGTCCGCCGTCTCAAGGCACCGGGAGAGACGCTTCGCGCTCTGCTGATCGGCGCGATCATGGCCGGTGGCGGCGGCACGCTGCTGGCCAAGCTGCTGCGGGGGGAGATCATCCCGTGGAGCGAGATCCACTCCCACGGCATACTCGCCACGGTGGCGGCGTTCGTGCCGTTTCTTGTCCTCGTCCTCCCCGTCTGCCTCGTCCTCGTGGTCATGGGGGCTTTCTCGGTGCTGAGTTGCGTCTGGTACTCCTTCAACTCCTGCTTCCGCGTCGGCGATGTGCACGAGTTGCTGCCCGCGCTGGTCTCCCCGGTCCTGGTGTGGTCCCTGTTCGTCCTGAGCTGCCTGGACGGCCCCGAGGTGGCCGCACCGCCGCTCGTCCTCTACCCGTTCCTGCTGGGCGGTCCCCTGTCGGTGACGGCTCTGTCGGTGTGGGAGATACGACGGCTGAACCAGCGGTACGGGATGACGTTCACGTCGGCGCTGGGACGAGAGCCGCAGCGGGCGCCGGATCCGGAGTGGGAGCCGACGCCGCCGGTGGCGGGCCAGGAGCCCGGCTACGGAGCCCCGTCGCCGTACACCGCGCCCTCGGCTCCCTCGACGTCCTACCCTCCGTACCCGCCCTCGTCCCCCTGAGCCAGGCCTTTGCTCAGCCCCGCCGGTCGGCGACCGCCCACGACGCGAGTGCGACCGCGCCGGCCACGCCGAACACCGACGGCCAGGCGCCGACCTTCTTCGCCAGCGGATGCGACCCCGCGAAGGCGGCGACGTACGCGACGGTCAGCGCCCCCGCCGCCTTCCCGCCCGCCTGCTGCCGCCACTGCTGCGCGGCCGCGGCCCCCGCGACGGCGAGGACGGCCCCGCCCAGCGGCCGCTTCCTCGTCCACCGGGCCACGCCGTACCCACCGACCAGCCCACCCGCGGCGATCACCGCACTGGGAACCTTCGCCATGTCTGTCCGCCTGCCTTCTCGTCCGTCCCGTCTGCCCCGAGGCTAACGCCGGGACCCGTCGACACCACGAACATGAGCCTAGGCTTGTCAACTTTCCTCTCGCGAGCTATATAAGAAGGCGTAGGGCATCGCACCCAGCACCTAGGAAAGGAGTGACCCGTGATGCTCATGCGGACCGACCCGTTCCGTGAATTCGACCGACTCGCCCAGCAGTTCTTCGGCCCCGGCACAGGTACAGGCACCGACCACCACCCCGCGGCGATGGCGATGGACGCCTACCGGTCGGGCGACGAGTTCCTCGTCCACTTCGACCTCCCCGGCATCGACCCGGAGACGATCGAACTGGACGTCGAACGCAACGTCCTCAACGTGCGCGCCGAGCGCCGTTCGCCCGCCCCCGAGGAAGCGGAGCTGATCGTGGCCGAGCGTCCTACCGGCACCTTCACCCGCCAGCTCTTCCTGGGCGAGACCCTCGACACGGAGCGCATCGACGCGTCCTACGAGGCAGGCGTCCTGACCCTCCGCATCCCGGTGGCCGAACAGGCCAAGCCGCGCCGTATCCAGATCACGGGCGGCGCGAGGAGCGACCGCAGGCAGCTCAGCGGATGACGGGTGCCTGACGGGGCTTGGGGGAGCGCCGAGGCAGCCACGGCCCGACGCTCTCCCGAGCCCCCGCGCAACCGGGCCGCCGCACGAGGAGGTTCCCTGCGGCGGCCACGAGGAAGTTCAGTCCGGCGCCCGCGCCCGGAGTCAAGGGCTAGCCTCGACCCGCCCGACGCCGCTCGCCCGGCTCCTGCCCGCTCTTGTCCACGACGCCCCGCTCCAGCACCGCGCTGGTGTTGTCGACCGTCCCCGCCTTCGCCCGCTCGGTGTCCCGGCTGAAGACGGTGCGTACGCCGAGGTAGTCGAGGGTGCCGGGATCGAAGATCCACTCGGTGCGGGTGCCGTGCCGGGTGTCCTCCCGGGCGATGGCGATGCCGTGCCGGCCGACGGCGTCCACCGCGTCGGCCACCTCGGTCACACCGGGGATCCGGGCGGTGGCCTTGTAGAACGCGGCAGCGGTCGCGGACGGCATGATCTGCTCGCCGATGAGATCGCCGATCCGGCCGAAGACCTCCTGATCCTTGTCCTCCCCCTGCTCGACGCGGGTGCCGGCGTAGAGCAGCTTCAGCAGGGCGTCGGGATCGGTGGGCAGCGAGGCGAGCCAGGCGTAGGTGGGCCGGTCGAACCCGGCCGGTACCGCGGCGTCCTTCGGATCCGTACCGTCCGGCACGCCGATCTCGATCGGCCAGTCCTGCCCGTACTCGCGGATCAGCCCCACGTCGATCACGGGCCCCTGCCGCTGCGAGAACCACACCTGCCGCTCGTGCATCTTCCCGAGCTCGACGGGTCCGTCGAAGACGCCCTCGTTCCCGGCCCCCCTGCTGCGTACGTACACGAACTGACCGTCGCCCACGGGCTCGACGTCCGTCCGCAGGGCGACGGCGGCGATACGGTCGAGGGTCACGACGGCACCACGGCTCCCGCCCGCCGTACTGCTCGCACCGGGCCGGGCCGCCGCACCCCCGTCGCCCCGCCCCGCCCCGATCCCGACGGTGAGCCCGGCGGCCAACGCGACGGCGACGGCGACGGATCCGGCGACGAGAACGGGCCGCGACAGGCGAGGAAGTCGAGGCCGGGCCGGATCGCCGTAGCCGACGCGACCGCCGGCCCTGGTACCGGCGCCGGCGCCGGCACTGCTGCGGCTGCCGCTGAGGCTGCCGCTGCCGCTGTCTCTGTCGATGAGCTGCATCAGAACGTCCTTGTGATGGGAGCGACGCCCGGGAGACAGCACCTGCTCGACGGGACCGGCCGGCAACAGCCGTGCCAGTTCCTCGAGTTCCGCGCGCTCCTCCTGCTCGGACCCGGCGGGAGTGGCGTTCATCGGGCTTCCTCCTGAATGGGCAGGACCGCGAACGCGGTCTCACTCTCTACCTCTCCGCGACGGGAGCGGGGTTCCGTACGCCGTTCCGTACGCCGTTCCGTACGTCGCTCCGTACGCCCGGACTGCCGCGCCTCCCGCTCGACGATCTCCCGAAGCCGCGCACGAGCCCGGGACAACCGCGACCGAACGGTCCCGACGGGCACGCCGAGCGCCTCCGCGGCCTGCGCGTAGTCGAGCCCACCCCACACGCACAGGGCGATGACCTCCCGCTCGTGCCGCCGCAACCGCCCGAGCACCCGCCGCACTTCGGCGAGCCGACGGGCATCGTCGATCCGCCCGACGACGTCCTCCGCGAAGTCACCGACCGCGTCATCACCCCCGGCACCGGCACCGGCCTCGGCCCGCCGGGCGAGAAAGGCGAGCCGCCGTCGAAGACTCCGGTCGGCGTTGCGCGCCTTGTTGGTGGCGATCCCGAACAACCAGGGCCGCAACGACCCGCCCTCGACCTCGACGGCCCCGCGCCCCCGCCAGGCGGCGAGGAACGTCTCCGACATGACCTCCTCGGCGACGGACCAGTCACCGGTCAGCCGGAGGGCATGGTTGTACACGGCCGCCGCGTGCAACTCGTAGAGCTCGGCGAACGCCGCCCGCTCCCCACCCCGCACTCGCGCCCGCAGAAGCCCGTCGTCGTCACGGTCATCGCTATCGCCATCGCTGTCGCCATCGTTGGAACTCACACTTCTACCTCTCCGGGCAGGGGAAGGCAGTTCCAGTGGCATGGATCACATTCCTCCGAACCGAGGCTTCCAGGGACTGCCAGGTCCCACCAGGTCCCACCAGGGGCTACCAGGGCAGTGTCCCCGCCGCGTCGGGATACCCGCCGGTCGGACCGTCGGGCCCCACCTGCGCCAGCCGGACGATGATCTCGGCGCCCTCCTCGACGCTCTGGACGCCGGTGTTCCCGTTGAGGTCGGTTTTGGTGAAGCCGGGCTCCACAGCGTTGATCCGCATGGCCGGGAACGCCTTCGCGTACTGCACGGTGATCATGCTGACCGTGGTCTTCGAGGCCGGGTAGGCGACGCCCGGATAGCCGTATGCCGGGGTGCTCCTTGCGGTGCTGGACCCCCAGCCGCTCGTCGAGGAGAGCCAGTCGGCCTCGGCCCCGGTGTCAGCGTCGGCGCCGGAAGCGAACTCGGGTGACCTCAGCGCACCACCTGGGTAGAGTCGGGCGGTGCCCGAGCTGAAGCGACTGCATGCCGGCGATGCCCCGGCGGTCCTGGCCTTCGAGCTGGCGAACCGCGCCTACTTCGCCGCCTCGGTCTCCGACCGCGGCGACGAGTTCTACGACCAGTTCGCCGACCGGTACAGCGCCTTGCTGGCTGAGCAAGAGGCCGGCATCTGCGCCTTCTACGTGCTCGTCGCCGAGGACGGCTCGGTTCTGGGCCGGTTCAACCTGTACGACCTCAAGGACGGCACTGCCGAACTCGGCTACCGGGTCGCGCAGCACGTCGCCGGCCGCGGCGTGGCGACCGCGACCGTCCTGGAGCTGTGTCGGCTGGCGGCGGCGCGGCACGGGCTGCGCACACTGCGGGCGGCCGCTGCACACAACAATGCCGCGTCCCAGAAGGTGCTGACCAAGGCCGGGTTCGTACCGGTCGGCCCGGCCGACCCGGCCGACCTCGGTGGTAAGCCAGGCACCTGGTATCAGCGTGACCTGGCAGTCCAGCCGTAGCGCGTGATCTTGCCGGTGGACTGACCGCGGGAAGGCCGCGGCCACCGCTGATCACCGGTGAGTGAGGACGCGTAGCCCCTGCCCGCCGACAGGAGGCGTTCGAGGTCCTGATGGGCTCGGACAGCCGGCCGGTTCGCGCGGGTGGACCGCTTCCATGACTGGGCCGTCACCGGCCTGGCTGTCACTGGCTGCTGATTCCGCTCACCAGGCTCGAGCCCAGGCCGGCCATTAGGCCGCGAATCAAACGTGAAGATCACGATTTACGGCTGGAGTACCAGGCATGGTGATCCGGCCGGTCATCAAGGATTCGTGATTGGCGAAGAGCATCTCGAGCTCGACGTGTCGACGGATGTGCGCCGTCCACGAGGTGTCCGGCAGGTCCGTGTACGCCATGACCATCCGGGCACGGCTCGCCTGGGTGAGGATCCATCGGGCCTGGTCGCCACCGTTGAGGCGGCCGCCCAGATTGCGCGCCAGATGCCACAGTTCGTCGCCGTCGCTCTGATCGTCGACGACCGTGACGAGCCCGACGTCGCCGAGCCCGCGGGCGTCGCTGGAGTGGGTGGTGTAGGCGACGCTGAGGCCTTCGAGCGGGAAGACGGTCACGCGGCTGATCGCGGTCAGCTCGGTCAGGGGCACGGGCGTGAGTCCGTTCTGGCGTGAGGAGAGGCGGGCCGACCGTGGGGACGACCGGCCCGTATGCGAAGGGGATGTTCAGCAGCAGGGGCCGTCGCCGCAGCAGGCGGGCGGATTGCACTCGGCGGCTGTGCCCCACAGCCGTTCGTCGACGTCGAAGCCCGCGGCCCGGATTTTGCCGACGACGTCGACCATCAGCCCGCGTGTTCGGACCTTGGAGTTCGGCTGGTGGTGCAGGAAGTAGCCGATGCTGCGCCGGCACCAGTCGGCGTACCAGCCGGTGTGCAGGATGAGCGTGTGCCATCCGGGGTCGACCTGCTGTGAGGGCGCCATGTTCACGCCCTCACCGCTCGACCCCATGACGTAGACGAGAGCGAGGGCCTGGTCGACGACCCGATCGGCGACACAGCGCTCCAGGCCGTACTCGTCGGCGCAGAATGCGGCGAGCATCTCGAACTCGGCATCGGTGACGAGGGAACGGCCGGTGCGGATCTGCGTGGTGACGGCGGTGACGGCGGTGGGGGCCATGGGGTGAGCTCCTTCGAATGGGACTTTGCTTTCACTGCTCGTCGCCCGTCAGCCGCTTTCCGGCGGCGATGATCCGAGCGACGTCGAGGGGGCGGCACAGTTCGCCGGCCGAGGGCATGGGCACGGCCCAGTAGGAGTTCCACGTACCGGGTTCGAGAGAGACGGACTGCGGTCTCGGTACGCCGAGATGGGAGCCGCGGCCCAGGCAGCTCACGCCCAGCGCGCGCCATTCCGTGGCAGCCATGCGCCATCTGGTGGGCATGCCGGCGGGGACAAGGGCGTAGTACCGGGCCCCCTGCGGATCGCAGATGGCCGGACCAGCGTTGAGGGCCTCGTCGAGGAACGAGTCGATGTCTTCGCGCTCATGGCTGTCGGCCACGGCGCGCACGAGGTCCTGCGGCAGCCGTACGGCCGACATGAGGGTGCCGAGGGGCAGCAGCGCGATGCCCTGCTCCGTCCACTCCTTCGCCGCGCTGCTGGGCACGGGGTGAGCCGACAGCAGCCAGTAGGCAATGGCCAACTCGCGGACGGCGCGGGTGTGGACGCGGATCCCTGGTTCTGGTGGGACGGGTTGCAGAGCCCGAGTTCTCGTCTCGAAGGTCACCTTGCCGAAGCTAGGGCCGAGCGGTGCGGCACAACCAGCGATGTGCATAGATGTGCACATAACTTCAAAATGCCATTTCTGGCTGCTTTGTGGCCTTGACTAGGCGTCTCGAAGCCGAGAAATTTGGTGCACATCAGCGCACATGACCGACACGGAGGCAGCCATGCGCTTACGGCTCATCGGGATCGACCCGGACACGGGAAAGAACGGGTCGCCCACAGCGTGGGTGGACCTGGAGACCTCTGACATCGTGATCCAGAGCTACACGGCAGACGAGCCGACGCGAGCCCAGTGTGTGGAGAACCCGGCACCCGGGCACGCCAAGGGCATCCCCGACCACGAGACGGTGGTGCGCATCCCAGCACGCCTGGTGCCGATCCTGCGGGAGGCCTGCGATGTCGCAGAACGTACCCAGCTTTGACGAGCTGATGGAGGCCGCGCGGCACTCCGCCGTACACCTGGAGATGCGTGACCGGTACGCGGTCGGCGACGAAGCGGACGACTACGACAACTGGCTGCGCACCGGCCGGCGGGACGCCGATCCCAGCTCGGAGTACTGGGCGCCCTGGGTGGACCTGATCTCCAGAGCGGTGGCCCGCGGGGTCGTCGTACGACGGGCCCGCATCGTGTCCGAGCCGGTCACCGACTACATCCGCTACGAGCACGCCGGAACCGTCGTCAACGTGCGGGCGGGCGAGCAGGTGCGCTGGCTGCCCCGTCGGCACGCGGCCGACCTGATGTTGCCCGGCGCCGATCTGTGGATCTTCGACGACGCACAAGTGCTCTTCAACCACTTCGCGGGCAACGGCGATTGGAGTGGCACGCCCAACGAACTGCGCACGGATCCGGACCTCGCCAAGCAGTGTTCGGACGCCTTCGAGGCAGTATGGGAGCGCGCCGTCCCGCACGACGACTACGAGATCCACTGACAGAAAGCGTCCCTGGCCAGCTCATGTCCATCTCCCCGTCCTCCTCCGCCCAGGCCGCACGCGAGAACGTGGCGCGACGCCTACGCGACCTGAGGAGAAACGCAGGCCTCACGGTCACCGAGCTGGCCTCGCAATGCCATTGGCACCACGCCAAGACGTCCAGGATCGAAAATGCCCGGACGCCCCCGTCCCCCGCGGACATCCGCTCGTGGTGCGGTGCGACCGGCGCCGAGGACCAGGTCGAGGATCTGATCGCGGCCTCCCAGGACGCGGAGTCCCTGTACCGCGAGTGGCGGCAACGCGTGCGGGCGGGACTTCGCAAGCTCCAGGACAGTTACGTGGAGCTGTACCGGGCAACGGACCTGCTGCGCACGTACTCCCCGGTCCTGGTGCCCGGACTGCTGCAAACAGAGGGATACGCGCGGGCGCTGCTGAGCACCAACGCACGCCTTCTCGACATCCCCGACGACGCGGCCGAAGCCGCGTCGGCACGCCTCCAGCGCTCCCGGATCATCCACGAGCCCGGCCATCGCTTCGTGATGGTCGTCGAAGAGGCAGTGCTGTACTACCAGCTCGGCAACGCGGACGCGATGGCGGCGCAGCTCGGCTACCTGCTGACCGCCGGGGCGCTCCCGGCGGTGTCCCTCGGCGTCATCCCGATGTCGACCCGCGAACGGACGCTCTGGCCGCAGGAGACGTTCGACGTCCACGACGACACCCTCGTGTCCGTCGAGTTGATCTCCGCCGAGGTGAACATCACCCAGCCTTCGGAGATCGCCCTGTACATCAAGGCTTTCGAGCGGTTGCGCCGCATGGCCGTCTACGGGGCGGATGCCCGGGCTCTGATACTGCGGGCGATCGAGGCGCTTCGGTAATCCGGCAACGGCGCGTTGCCTGCGGTGCCGTCAGCGCTCGGTGTTGCGCTTCACGGCACCTATGAAGAAGGACCAAGCCCCGCTTCGTACGATGATTTCGGGCCCTCCCGCCCTCTTCGAATCACGCACCAGCGCGCCGTCGCCCATCAGCGCGCACTCGACGCACTCCCCTCCCGCCCCGTTGCTGTACGACGACGTGAACCACGCCGGACGGCTCTTCCTGCCGGGCACTGCAATGCTCACGTTGCGTATTCCTTCAAGACCGTTTCGATCAGGTGGGTCGAACGCCGAGGGCTCAGGGCCGCGGCGCGCAGGCCGTCGAACGCGCGGGTGTACTCACGAACATGATGCTCGCCCTCCAGATAGACGGCATCGGTGATGCCGTCCCGGTAGACGATGTCAGGATCCTCCGGGGCGGGAAACCCCAGCATGGTGAATGAGCCCGTGGCCGGATAGGTGCCGGAATCGAAGGGGAGGACTTGAAGCGTGACGGCGGGCAACTGAGCGACGTCCAGAACATGTTCGACCTGTTCGCGCATCAGCGCACGGTCCCCGATGACGTTGCGCAGAGCACCTTCGTTCACGATGAACCAGGCTTCGGGGGCGTCCGCCCCCTTCAGCAGAGCTTGGCGCTCCATCCGAACCTGTACGGCCCTGTCGATGTCCTCGGCGGACATGTGCGCACCGGTCTTGTGCAGCTCAGAGGTGTACGCGTGGGTCTGCATGAGGCCGGGCACCAACTCGCACTGGTACTGACGGAAGGTCGAGGCCTCCTGCTCCAAGCCGATGTAGATGTTGAACCACTCCGGAACACCTGCGCCGTGGACCTGCCACCAGCCGCGCATCTTGGCTTGCCGGGCAAGTGACTTGAGGAACTCGCGCAGTTCGTCGCTGGTGCCGTAGAACCGGCAGAGGGCGTCTATGTCCGACGGCTGGACCCGGCCGCTGCCCGTCTCCATGCGGTTGACCTTGGAACCGCTCCAGTCGAGACCGGCGCCCACCTGGGCGCAGGTGAGCGTCGACTGTTCCCGGAGCTTCTTCAGCTCGATCGAGAGACGGCGACGGCGTGCCGTTGGTGATCCGGCCATATCAACCCCGTTTTGGATAGCGGACGTTCAGTCTCGGGCCAAGGGGCAGGCTTGCCAATCACTCGGAAGTGGGATTCTCGCCGTGCACATTGCACGAAGGGATTCGCCGGCTGCACTCTGAGGCAACGCAACTCATCGTGATCCCCTGTGACGCTGTGTGTCTCCATGGGGTGTCACCTGCGACGAAAGGGCCTCTCATGGGTCAGCACGCATGCATGACGCGCAAACCGTGGGACCTTGCCTTCACCGCCGAGCCGACGGAGGTGGCGGCCCTGCGCCGGATCATGCGGCTGCATCTGGGCATCTGGGGCCTGGCGGAAGTCGTCGACGACGCCCAGCTCTGCATGAGCGAGCTGGTGTCCAACGTCATCACCCACGTCGGCCCCGGGACCCCGGCCAAGCTCGCGGTGTCGATGAACGGCGTTCGTCTGCGCATCGAAGTCCACGACCCTGATGCACGGGCGCTGCCCACCCTCCTCGACGCGAACGTCGAGTCGGAGTCCGGGCGCGGCATGGCCCTCGTGGACGCCATCGCCGATCGGTGGGGCGTTCAGCTACATGCTGACCAAAAGGTGACGTGGTGTGAGCTTGTCACTGGCCTCACGTCGCCGAACGGGTACGTGGAAGGCCCCGGTGTCGGGCGGGCCGAGGCCTTGCTGGAGTGTTACTCGGGCGCGAATCCGCTCCTGAGGCCCGGCCCGGGGAAAGTGGGCAGAGCCGCGGCCGAGGAGTCGGTGATCGCAGTCATCACGGACTTCCTCCACTGGCTCCGTGCGCACGGCTGTGACGTGGACGAAGCCTTGGATCGTGCTCAGACCCGCTATGACGCCGAACTGGACAACTGCGGCGACGAGGTCTGTCGTGGGTCGAGTGCGTGACGGTGGAATCCCACTGAGACGTCCTCGTGGGTGGCGAACGGAAGCGCATCGCATCAGGGCGACAAGCCACTGCTTGCCACACCATTCCGTGCACGGCTGGAGCGGCAGGGACCGGAATCGGAGCGTCGGCCACCGTCCCGATCCCTGCCCCTGCCCCTGCCGAGACGTGGACGGTCGAGAGTGCCGCTCGGTGTCGGTGTCCCACGGCCGGTCGGGTGTCACTGCTCCAGAACGTTTGCGAAGAAGCCCAGGCGAGGATCTTCCGGGGTGCCGACGAGCAGCGCGCGGTCCAACAGGATGTTGTTGTGCTCGCAACTCGTCTCCGGGAGCATCACACAGGCGTGGCAGGCTGCGAGGTTGGTGCCGCCGGTGCCCGACGCCTCGGACTCGACGCAGAGCGGGTCTGAGGAGCACCACTCGGCGCGATGGACGGCTGAACGGATCGCCCGGTCGAGGCGGTCCGGCTCACCTTGGGCGACGAGCCCGCCGAGGCTGCCCGCCGAGTCGCTCGTCGCGGTGTAGATGAGCACCCCCGCCATGTCGTCGGCGGCGTACAGACGCTCGCGCAGGGAAGCGGCCGGGTAGCCCGCGTCCAGGCTCCACTCGTTGATGAGGACGTGCGCCAGTGTGTGCAGCAGCACCATGCGAGGGGTGGCCGGGGAAGGTACGACACTGCTCGGGTCTCCTGCCCGCTGCTCCAGCACCCGTTGGTGGGCGGTGCGCATCCGCTCGACCCGTGCGGCGACCGCCGCAGCCTTCTCCCAGGTGCCCAGTCGGTCATTGTCCAGGCGGAGGAAGACTCCCTCTCCGCGAACCTCCATGGCCGGGAGCCAGCGCAAGGGGGAGCCGGAGAGTGGCATCTCCTTCGATTCGGTCGTCGAGTCGGGGTCTGCAAGCCGGGTGAACGCTTTCAGGGCGCGTACCTCGCGGAGCTTCTTGACCAGCATCGGCCCGGTGACGCCGAGCGGAAGGAGTACGCTCTGGTCGCCCAGCGGGGTTTCGCAGACGAACTGCTCCTCGTGGGAGTGCTCACTCTCGTCGTTGCCCGAGCGGAGACGCTCGTACTCCTTGTTGCGCAGGGCGCGGTAGCGGTGGTCGAGAGTGGGATCCGACTCGCCGTCGGAGTCCTCCTCGCGCTCCGCGTCGAGCAGTTCCATCACCTCGTCGATCGGAATCGGGATCTCACCCTTGAACGCGAACTTGAGGCACATCTCGACCTCCGCGCGGCTGTCGAGCTTGCGGAGTTCCTCCCAGTGCTCGGCAAGCGGATCCGCGCGGCCGTCGCTCCACGGCGGGATGGAGAGCGCCGACTTCAGCACCGGCTGCCACACCGCCGAGGAACCGCGCTGAAGCGTGCGCAGAGGGAGCCCGCACTCCTGAGCGGGGGCGGACGTGCCGAGCCACGGGCGGGTGCCATGACACTTGAGGCCCAGGTCCTTGAGCGCGTTCCTGCGGAAGGAGCCCTCCATCGAGACCTCGGGGGCTTTGCCACAGGTGCAGGAGATGAGGATCGAGCGGAGCGAGGACGTACGCCCGGACGTGCGCATCTTGAGCTTCCCCCCGCACTGCCCGGCCGCCGCGGCACTGCGGTCCGTGGAACGGTGCACCCACTGCCAGTACGGGAACTCGCCAAGGTGTCCGGACTCGCAGGCGACGACGAAGCGGGAGGGGACGAGGTCGGCCTCGCACGTGCCGCAGACACTACGACCGGCCGGCGGGTTGAAGTCACGGTGTCGCTGAAGATCGTTGCACTCGGGGCAGGAGTGCATCAAGGGAAAGCGCCTGACCCTGAGGCCGTCCCTGCTCTTGTCGTCGGACGCGGGCGGCAGCCGGAAGTGGTCGACGTCGAGCAGGCGGGCCAAGCGCCGTTCGTGGATCCGCGGGGACTCGTTGTCGCTCCAGCTCCGGTCCGCCTCGTCCAGGCCGGAGACCACGAAGGATTCTTGGTCGACGGCGATGAGCGATCCGATGCCGTACGTGGTGATCACCTGGGCACGCCGGACCGTACCGCGCCGTGGGAGGTTGTGGGCGGGTGCGGAGCCTTGTGCGCCGGTCCGGCGACGGCGGGCGGGGGGTGGGGTCATCGGGTTCCCTCCATGAACAGGGTGGACTCGGCGTCGACGTCGCGCAGACTCCACAGCGTGTCCCACGCCTTGACGTCCTTGGAGTCGTCGTACGCCTTCAGAAGGGAAGGGGCACGACTGCCCGGTTTCGGCTCGAAGAGGAGGCCACTGTTGTTGCTCGCCTCCTTGCACCACCACTCGACGAACTCGTCGAAGGCATGGGACGTGGCCTCGACCTCTTCCGGGGTGACCGCTTCTACGCGTTCCAGGAGCACGGACTTGATACGGCCCCGGAGAATGTGTTCGTAGGACTCGACCTTGCCTGCACCCTCGTTGGGGCGAGCGTCCAGGATCAGGATGCGGGCGAGAGCGACGATCACCGCGTGAAGGCCCCGTTCGCGGGCGCGGGCGGAGAACGGTGTCACGGAGGTGGACTCGACCTCACGGTAGAGGGCCGAATGGAAGTGCTGGAAGCTCTCGTAGTGGGATCGGTCTCGAGACCGGGTCGAGTTGAGCATGACCGTGACCAGGCCGGGGTGCGCGCGGCCGACACGGCTCGTCGCCTGGATGTACTCGGCGGTTGTCTGCGGCTGGCCCATCACGGCCATGAGACCGAGGCGGTCCACGTCCACACCCACCGCGATCATGTTGGTGGCCAGGAGGACATCCACCGTGTCCTCGTCGGGAAGCCTCTTCTCGATGCCCTTGAGACGCGTCGGAATCTCGCTGGCGTCGACACGGCTGGTCAGCTCCGAGTAGTTGGCGACCGAGCGGACCGTCACCCCCTCGCGCTCGGCGAGCAGCTCCAGATAGGCCACCACGTCGTCGTGGACCTGGAGTTCGGCCGCGGAGAGCAGCCGGAGACTGTTGAAATAGCCGACGAGACTCCAGTACGCGTCGCGCACCTCGTCGGCGGTCTCCGCGTGCTTGGCCCGATGCAGCAGCGTGGCGTACGTGCGGATCAGCAGGGTGGACTGGCTGGTGCCGGGCGCCAGGAGGCCGACGTAGCGCCGGCTCGCCTTCTCCTCGCGCGGGGTCTCCACGGCGAACCACGAGTCGCGGGAGTCCAGACCTGCGGGCGGGAACTGGCGAACACCGCGAGCGAAGAGGTGGCGGCCCTGGTCGGCGGCGCGACGGATGGTCGCTGTGGAGGCGATCACCTTGGGCCGGCCCGCGAGTGCGTCCACAGCGGTCTCGTACAGGCCGGTCAGTGTCCCCAACGGGCCGGAGATCAGGTGGAGTTCGTCCTGAACGATCAGCTCCGGGGGAGGAGTGCCGGCGTCCAGGTCGTCGAGGTTGAAGAGCGCCGAGGTCGCCGGACGCCACGGCATCGACGCGAACTTGTCGACCGTGGCGATCACCAGTGTGGGACGAGCGCTGTACACCGCCTCGTCGATCAGGTGGACGGGCAGACCGTCGGTGAACTCGCAATCCGTGCCGGGACAGCGAACGCGCATCCGCTTGGCGTGCTCGTCGATCTCGTAGTTCCGGGCGTCGAGGTGGGTGCCGCACCAGGGACAGGCATGCAGCTGAACGGGGTTCTCGGTGGCGAGCCGCTTGTCGAGGCTCCTGCGCAGCTCGTCCAGCTTCTGGCCGGCCACGGTCAGTGTGTTGGGGGTGGCAGAGCGCCCCACCCACATGCCGATGGAGAACTCCTCACGTCCCAACTCGGGTGTGCGGCGTCGCATGTGCTCCATGGCGCAGAGCAGGATCGCCGCGCGCTCGAACTGCTGGAGGGTGAGCAGCCGCAACGTGTAGCGCATGAGGACGGTGACACCACCGCCGTCCGCACCCTTGCGGATGCGACGCAGGAAGGACGTGAGGGCGATGAGCCCTAGGTAGGCCTCCGTCTTGCCACCACCCGTGGGGAACCACAGCAGATCGGAGACGTCCCGGTCGCGGTGGCCGGGGTCGTCGATGCCGGCCAGGCAGAGCAGCACGAACGCGATCTGGAAGGGGCGCCAGCGACCGGCGGCCGGGTCGGGGGCGCCGACGCGTCCGCTCTTCACCCAGGCGCTACGGGCACGCTGGTCCGCCATGGCACGGTTGGCGAGCCGGAACGCCCTCATCAGGTCGGGCTCGGTCCGCAGCAGCTCGATGCCCTCACGGATCCGGTCGAGCGCCTCGCGGCAGGCCTCCACCTGATTCCGTGCGGGCTCCTCGTGGGTGCCGCCCGTCAAGGCCTCCGCCTCGGCCGCCTTGCGCTCGATCCAGCGCTCGTACCCTGTGGCGAGCTTTTCCAGAGCGGCCAGGACCTCGGTGTCGGACTTCTCCGCCAGCCCCAGCATGGACAGCGCTGGGCTGTCGCTCTCCGGATTGGAGTCGGTGAGCAGTACTTCCACGCTGGGGACGAACTCGCTCCGAACCTCGGCCACAGCGGCCGTTACGGTGTCGGTCATGCCGATCGGGGGCGGGGTCCAGTCCCATTCGGCGGCGCAACCGTGGCCGACGGCGAAGGTCGGTGCGTGTCGGTGCAGCAGCCTGCTCGTGGCGACCTCCGCGTCGTGGGCGCCGGGGGCGGGGCGCTCGACGAAGGCGGTGGACCCGTCAGCCGCGCGGACGGTGACACCGCACTGGAACAGGGAGAACGCGTCCTGGAGTTCGCGCTCGCCGACCTGGTGGGTGTTGACGAGTGTGACCGTGACTGTGACCGTGCCGGTGGTCGGGTGAGGGCGTCGGACGTTGACGCGCAGCAGAGCTCCCGCACCGAGGTCGAACTTCTTGTCGGGCGCGGGTGAGGTCACGTCGACCGGGGCGTCCGGAAGGACGAGTTCCTTGCGTCGCCACCGCTCCCGCTGTTCGGAGGTGGTGCGAGCCTCGGCACGGCGGGCCGGAATGGGTTTGCCCTCCGGATCCGTGGGCTCGTAGACGGCCGCGCGCGCCGAGACCACGATCGAGTCGCTTATGGCCGGGTCGACCGCGAAGGTGAGGCCCATGGACGAGGGGCGGCGGGAGCCCGAGGCACCCACCTCCTGCGCGGTACCGGACTCCTCGACGCTGTCACGCGTGCGCAGCGGGGTGACGTCCAGACCTTCGTACTCGGCCTCGTCCTCACGGATCCGCTGCTCCGCGGTCGGGTCGGCCGATCGCGGGTACAGGACGCCGGTCAGGTAGCGGTCGATCGGCGCGTCCTCGGCAAGGACTTCGTCCCGGTCCTCCGGCGCGGCGCCCGGAGCGGGACCGAGAAGCTCGCGGCGGAGCCCTACCAGCAGTTCCTCGTCCCGGACCCGATAGTGCTCGGAGTGCCGGCCTGCCACCTGTGTCATGCGCTCTGCTCCTCCTCGTCGGCCCGTCGATACCTTCCGATGCCGGTGACTCGGGGGACGATCCACGCCCCACGGTCGCCGAGACCGGCGTTGGCGCCGGCGGCGGCGCTGCCTGTCACCGTCTCCAGAGTGTCGACCCGTATGCCGTGGATCTCGTCCGGCCACCGGGGGTCCCACGTCCTGTTCACCTTCTGCACCTGGAACAGCTCCTCCCGGAACCGCTCCGACGCCTCACCGATCTCCCGGCCTCCGTGCACCAGAGCGTACGGCGGGCTCTGGTACTCGCCCATCGGCAGATCGTGGCGTTTGCGCAGCACGACGTCCTGCCCGGGGCCGATCTGAGTCAGGAGGTATGCCTGGGTCGCCACTGCGTCGCTCTCGTGGCCGGGTGGGTTGTCCCGGCAGACGTCCCCCGCCTCGGCGACGACGCCGTATCTGTCGTACGACCGCCATCCGCCGACGTAGCGGCGGCCGTTCTTTCGGCCGCCCGCTCTCTTGATGATCGGCAGCTCGGGGGACCGCGCGTGGTACAGGTCCTCGCGGGCGCGAGTCATCGCCACGTACAAGGCTCGGGCCTCGGCGGAGAGGTCCAACTCGTCCTTGTACTGCTTGCGCAGTTCGGCGACGGTCGGTGGGGTCAGGACGATCACCCGGTCGAACTCGAGCCCCTTGGCCCGATGCACGGTGGAGACGACGATGCGCGCGGTCTCCGGGTCGGCCGCTTCGTCGGGGAACCTGCCGTCGGCGACCGAGCGGAGCAGCCGTTCCAGATCGAGCACTCCGCGGCCGGCGGAGCGCGCGGCCCGCCGCAGCACCGTCCACAGGACGGTCGCGTCCGGCTCGTACGGCAGCGGGATCTCCGCGAGCAGCGAGCGGAACCGTTCCTCGGTGAGGCCGGTCGCCTCGGTGCGGCGCAACAACTCGGCCACCCAGTACGGCACCGGCCGCTCTTCGAGAGGGCGCCGCAGCCGGTGCTCGACGCCGTGCTCGTGGAGCAGGCCGGAGACCACCAGTGCCTGTCGGTTGTCGCGGGTGAGGATCGCACAGGTGTCGGGGAAGGCCCGCAATCCGTCCAAGGTGAACGGATCGGTGAGGTCGCCCAGATCGTTCGCCGGATCCAGGAGGAGTTCGCGCAGTTCCTCGTAAGCGGTCGCCGCCTCGTCCGCGTCGGCGACCTGCTGGAGCCGGGGGCCGTGTGCCAACGCGATCCGGGCCTCGGGGGTGACGGCTCGGAAGTTCCGCGTGAGGCGTAGTTCCACGAGTTCGTCGGGGTACGAGCCGCGCAGCCAGTCGAAGAACCGCCCGGTCTCGTCGGCGCGTTCGGCCAGATCCTCGATCTGGAAGCCGTAGACGGACTGGGCGGCGTCGCCGACGACCGTGAAGCCGCAGCTGTCCTGGTACCGGTCGAGCAGCGTCTCCACCAGCTCGCGACGCCCGCCCACCAGATCCTGTACCTCGTCGATCACGACATGAGCGGGTGGGACGGCGTCCCCGGCCTCCAGCGCCCCCTCCTCGATCGCCCGGGCCGCGGCGCCGATCCGTTCGTCGAAGCCGACCGCACCCCACTCGCCGTCCGGATGAGCCTGGAGGAGCACCCCGTATGCCCAGGCGTCGAAGGTCTGGGCACGCACCCGGCGGGCCCGCTCCCCGTGCCGGGCGATGCGCTCGCGCAACTCGCGGGCGGCGGCCCGGGAGAAGGTGAGCACCAGGATCTCGGCGGCCTCCAACGCCTCGTCGGGGTCGTCGTGACCGCACAGCGCGTCGAGCCGGCGCACCAACGTGTGTGTCTTGCCCGCCCCGGCCCCCGCGGTGACCAGGACACGTGCGTCCCAGGGCTGCTCGACCACGGCCTGCTGCTCATCGGTGAGCGGTGGGCTGTCGAGGTAGGCGTCGATCACTTTCTGCTCCACAGGTGCTCGAACTGGGTGAAGGCGAGTCGGGTGTCGAAGTTCGCGATGTTGTCGCTGACGTTGAGGATCAGGCAGGTGTCCTTGCCACCGTTGAGCGGACCGCGCAGACCACGACCGATCATCTGCTGGTAGACGTTGGTGCTGTAGACCGGCCGGGCCACGACCACGGCACGGGTGGCCGGAGCGTCGAATCCCTGGGTGAGTACGCCGTAGTTGGTGAGCACCTGGATCCGTCCGTCACGGAACTTCTCGATGCGTGTACGACGGTCCTGTGGGCTGGTCGTCGCGTCCACGGCGGCGGATCGGATCCCCCGGTCGTTGAGCATGGCCGCCAGGTACTTGGCGTGGTCGACGGAGGTGGCGAAGAGCAGCGTCGGCCAGTCGTCGGGCAGGTCGGCCACCGAGTCGACGATGCGCCGGCTGCGTGCGTGGTCGTCGGCGAGCCGCTGCTCGGCGGCACGGGACAGCATCGCCATCCGTTCGGCCTGAGCCTTCTCGTCACGGGTCAGTTCGATCCGACCGCCTTCCAGGGTGCGGTGCTCCACCTGCGCGAGCATCCCCCACTCCTGGAGGTCCCGGTACGGATCACCGGACGGGAAGACACCCTCGTCGAGTCGACGGTTCCCGAAGCGCCCGACCAGACGACGGGTCTCCTCCTCGTTGGTGTTGCGGAAGGGCGTGGCCGTCAGGCCGAGGAGGTGCCGACCGGTCTCGTACTGGGTGAGCCCCAACTGCCGCAGGATCGCGGTGTATCGCGGGGAGACGGCGGTGTGGGCCTCGTCCACGATCACCAGCGCGGCCTGCCGTAGCCATGTGTACGGTTCGGTGTCCAGGCAGCGATCCAGTTTGGCGTCGGTGGCGACCACCAGGTGCGGGTGGTCGAGGATGTTCCCGACCTCGTTGCCGCTCCAGAGCCGGCTTATGGTCAGCGGACGCTCCGCACCCACCTTGCTCCAGACGAACTTCCAGCTCTGCACGGCCTGTTCGCACAGTTCCTCGGTCTGCGCGATCCACAGCAGCGGTCCGTTCAGGTCGCCGACGCGCTTGACCCAGCGGATCACTGCCTCGGCGGTGACCCGGGTCTTGCCCGCGCCGGTCGGCAACGACAGCATCCCGCGCTGGGGAGCGAGACGGTCCAGCATGGTGGTGATGTTGCGGACCAGGTCCTCCTGGTACTCGTGGAGGCTCGGGAAGTCCCGAGGGCCTTCGACGGTCTCGAACGCCGGTGGGGTTGGGGTCCGTGAGCCCGCGAAGGACACCGGAAGCTTCAGGTCCGACACGAAGGCGACGGCGGACGAAGAGCCGGTGTAGGAGACGGGGGCGTCGGGGAACCGTCCCTGGATGTCGCGGGCGTGCTGATGGAGGACACCGTCGCCGTGGGCGTTGAAAGCCATTTGCGCGATCCGCCGCCCCGAGGGCTGTACGCCGTCGGTCGCTTGCAGCTCCGCCTCCATCAACCCTTCGGGGAGACCGATCCGGAGCGCCTCCGCCCCGACCAGCAGCTCGATCTTGGTGACCACGTCCGAGGTGTCGCGCACGGCCTTCCGGGCCGTCTGCATCGCACTGTCCCGGGCCATGCGGTCCTGGTGTTCGAGCACGGCCCGGCAGCCGGAGGCACCCAGGCCCAACGCGAGTTCGCGGTCGATCAGGCGGAGCATCGGTTCGGGATCCAGCGGGACACGGACCTTGACGACGCCGTCCTGGCGGACGGCGTCCAAGGGTGTGGCCTGGGTGCCGTTGGGCGTGCGGGTGACCTCCTCCAGCTCGGTGCACCGCTGCACCACGCTGTTCCTGTTGGAGCTGTTGAGGTGCCTGCGCAGGGCGGGGTACAGCTCGACCAGCGGCACAGGATCGCCTTCGAGCACCTCACGGGTCTCCCGGCTGATCATGTCGCTGTAGCGGTGCATCCCCCACTTCTCGACCATCAGATCGGCGTCCTCGACTGTCGGCACGAGCAGCGCGGGTACTTGCTCGGCGCGGAGCACCCCGTATTCGGCGGGCCCGACGGCGAGCGTGATCTCGTCGTCGGGACGGGTCCCCCAGGCGTCGCCGATCCGGCAGCGGGTGAGGGCGTCCTCGGGAAAGTCCGCGCCGAACCGGGTCAGCATCACATAGGTGGTGCCCACGAAGGAGTCGTCCTCGCTCCGGGACACCTCGTCGAGGAGCGTGGCCCAGCGATCTGCCGGAACCTCGTCGACCGTCGACGGGAGCCGCAGCTTGCGGGCTTTCTCGGCCGACAGGTCGGCGACCGGCAGCACATCGCGATAAGCGGTGAGCTGAGGACCGACGGCTTCCTTCAGCGGTTTGATCCCCTGGGAGGTGGCGACCGTGCCGTACTTCCGCAGCATCCAGCGGATCGGTGAGATCACGGCCTGTCGGGTGCCGCTCTGCGCACCGATCTGGAGTGTCCAGTTGTCGACCACGGCATCGTCGGGAAGTGCCTTCAGGAAGGCGGCACGGGACTCGTCGGAGAGTGCGCGGAACAGGTGGAGCGGGCCCCCGATGGCGGCTCCCTCGACCTTCATCCGGTTCAGGGAAGGGCGGGGCGCGCGGCTGTCCAGGCTGCGCAGATAGGCGGAGTGGACGGCCTCCCTGTACTCCTCGAACCATGCCTCGCCCTCCGTCGGCCGCACTCCTGTGCTGGGCCGGTCTCGCAGGCCGACCTGGTTGAAGAAGGCGGTGTCGTCGGAGTGGAAGGCTAGGTCGACGGCGACGGTAGGGTCACGCCGCGCGTCGACCACCTTGCCCGGAAGCATGCAGTCCTCGATCGGCCGGAACCTTCCGTCGGTGGTGCGCACGCGCAGCGTCGAGCCGGGGGCGGGGACCCGTTCCAGGACCTTGAGAGACAGCCGGGGGATCCCAGCCCGACGGAACAACTCCCAGAACCGCTGCCACTCGGCGTCCCGGTAGCCGTCGAAGCCCTGGTCGAGGACGCTGACGAAGCGCCCCTCCACATCGGCCTCGCGGATCCCGAGAAGGTCGAGCGCGTGTGCCAAAGAGTCGTCCTGGGCGAGTGAGTCGACCACGTACACCAAGGACTCGCGCAGCCCACCCTCCTCCGCACGGCGAAACACCCGACCGTGCACGGGCGGGACCAGACCGTGCTCCTCGGTGAGCACGACGTGCGCCTTGCGGGCCTCCTCCGCGTACGGTGAGCCGACCTCGATCATGTTCGCGAGGATCCGGATCGCCGCCGCCGAGGCCTCGGCGGTGCCGCTCTCGACCAAAGCTTCCAGCCATGCACGGACGTCTGCTCGCTCGTGCCTGGCAGCGTCGAGGATGTGCTCGACCTTTCCGGAACGCAGGGAGTCGGTTTCGACGCTCGGGTGCAGCCAGTTCGAGGGGCGACCGGGGCACTCGTGCCACGTCCGCAGCCACCCGGCCAACCTCTTCAGGTCTTTCTTGTCGAACCGGGGGTGGATACGCAGTTCGGCGGGGGCGCGCAGCACACCGTCCTGGTCGGGCAGCGACGGACGGGTCGCGGCACGGGCCCAGATCTCCCGGGTCAGGAACTCGTCGGCCCAGCTGATCGCCTCCTTGACTCGTCCGGGAAGCAGGGGGAGGTAGGCAGCAGGGTCTTCAGCGGGAGCGAGCGCGGGAAGCGAGTCGACGACCAACGCCGCCGACACCCTGATCATCTCCTGGTTGAAGGGTGAGGAGTCGAGCAGGTTCTGCCGGTCCTCGTTGGTCTTCCACGCTCCGTTGAGGATGCCGCTCAACGACATCTCGTACTTGGTCGGGAAGAAGGACCAGAACCTGCCGCGGCCACGAATCTGCGGGTTGACGTACAGCCCGGTCTCCGGATCTTTCCGTAGGGCGGGAACCCCCCAGGAGAGGTCGAGCGAGAGGCGGTCGTGGAGTTCACCGGCGTCCGCCTGGGCCGCTGGACCGGGAGTGTGGGTGGTGGTGAACACCCGCCAGCGGATGGTGCTTGCCTTCCCGGTCCTATCCTCCGTCACGGTGTGCAGGTCGCCGGCCTGCCGCGTGGTCAGGACCCGGCGAGCCGCAGGGAGGTGCCTACGGTCCTCAAGGACGACTTTCGCGACGTGTGGTGAGAAGAGCTGGAAGCCCACAGGAAACTCGTCGCGGGGCTCGCCGTGTTCTTTGGCGCGCCCGCCGTGCATGTCCAGACCCAGCCGACGGTCCGCCTTCGGCAGCAGGGGCAGGCGTACGACGGTGGTCGCCCAGGCCAACAGCTCGTCCAGGACGGGGTCGGTGGCGCGCTCGGCCTGCGCGTCGAGAGGACGGGCCATCCGTAGCACTGGGGCATCGAATTTCGGACCGTATCGAGCGGCCACGCCGGGCACGTTCTGGATTTGCTCGTACGACCAGGCGCGGTCGAAACCGAAACTTCCGGTGCTGCTGAAGAATTCAGGTGCGTCGGTCACGACGAGGACCGATTTCACGCCCACACCGAACCTTCCGATCTGCCCTCCGCGCTTCTTCGACATGCTCATCCGAAGAATTGTCTCTGCACCCTCAGCGGTGACCGGACTTCCTTCGTTCGCGCAGTACAGATGGGTTTTAGTGAGGACAACGTGAACCCTTCCGCCGGGCTCGTCGGCGATTTCGTCGGCCGCGTTCTGGACGAGTTCGAAAAGCTGGCGATCGCCATATCCGCCCTGGGTGATACGGCGCTCTCCATTGGCGTGCTCGGCTACGAGCCCGGGATCCACGGCATATGTTTTGAGGACACGGGAAGATTGCTCGATTACGGTTTCAATCACCGGAGACAATGAAGACGACACTGGTCCTGCACTCCTGAGATGTCAAAGATCCGGGCGAAAGTGTATTTGAGGGGCCGGCTGTCGTCGACTTCGTACAGCCGGCCCATGGGCGTCCGAGTGGTGTCAGCGGATGCGTGATCGCCGCCTCGGCACGTTTGTGCTGGTGAAGGCGGTAGTGCGAGAGCTCTCCTCTGTGGGCCCATGCCCGCAGGAGGTGATGGGACAGGGGTCAGGTTGAAGTGAAGGTGTCGTCCCTCAGCTGGGGGCAATGGGCCCAGAATTCGTCTTCGCGCGGGTGGCCCTTCAGTAGGTGTGCCACTTCCTTGGGTGCGATTATTCCCATGTGCATGTCCAGAAGAAGCGAATTCATGCCGCGTCCCGAATCGAGGTCGTAGCCGTAGTTTCCATCCATGTCAGGTCCCCCTGTCGCATCGTCTCCAGGGGTACATGAAGGCACGATCGACCCCTCGCGGAAAAAAGGTGTGAGAATCTCGGGTAAAACGTTTCGCCGAAATCAACCTAGCAGGCCTCATGCTCGCCTGACTAGTAGTTAGATTTGAACGAGGAGGCGCTTGTACGAATTTGGTCTAGACCTGCAAGTTCACCCTTGATGCTGATTTTTGACATACGTCTGACAGGCCACCCGATTCCCTCGACTTGCCGTCCGAGTTCGCGAGCAGGGTGAAAGTCTCACCATTCCTCAGAATACCTAATGGTGATCGAGGGGTCAACCCAACTCCGCCTCGATGGCGCGGAGTTGGGCGCTCCGCATGTGGATTTCGGGGCAGAAGGGTGCAAAGTAGGGCAACTCGGCCACCGGTCCAAGTAATCCTGGCGTTCAGGTCCGATCAACTGTTGGTTGACAGTGTTCGCTGTGTCAAATTAGCCTCCTGGTCAGTCGCCCGCGAGCCCTGGGCGACCTCGAGGGGAAGAGCAGGTGGAGGCACCGTTGGACACAGGTGAGGAGTTCGGGCCCTGGCTGGCCCGTCAGCTCAAACTCGCTGGAAAGACGCAGGCCGAACTGGCCAAGGAGGCCGGGGTCACTCGAGCTGCCGTCTCCGCGTGGATCACCGGAAGGTCGACGCCCCGCCCGACTGTCATGGTTGACATCGCCAAGGCGCTCGGCACGGACCTCGGCACGGTGCACACCCGCACCACCGATACCCAGGCCGGTCTTCCGATCACCTGGTACCACCGCCCCGGGTACCCCGACGGCGGCCGTGACCTGGGCAATGCCGCGGCCTTCGCGTTCGACGCCGACGTGCAGGTACTCGCCCGAGAGACCTGCCAGAACAGCCTCGACGAACGTCTCACCGAGAACGGCCGCCCTGTCAGGGTGCGCTACACCCTGCACGAGCTGACCGGAGATACGCTCGACGCCTTCCGTGAGGCGATCCTCTGGAACGACCTCTTCCCCCACTACTCCGCCGTCTCGGAGGGCGCGGGAAGTCAGAAGGTCGGCCGAGTCGTGGACGCCGGAGTGCGTGACATGTACGAGAAGGGCCGCCTGGTCCTGCTGCGGGTCGATGACTACAACGCGTCAGGGCTCATCGGAGACGACTACGCGGACGGCAAGTTCGCCGCCGTGGTCAGGCGGCAACTGGAGAGTCTCAAGTCGGGGCACGGTGCGGGCGGTTCATACGGCCTGGGCAAGGCGACCCTGTGGGCCACGAGTGCCCTGGGGCTCGTACTCGTCAACTCCACTCTGTCCGTGCCCCATGAGGGACGTACGGAGCGGCGCGTCATCGGACGTCTCGAACTGCCCTGGCGGGAGGTCGACGGTGAGCCGTACGCGGGCCCCGCCTGGTTCGGGCGCCCCGACCCCGATTCTCCCGGCGCGATGGTCGCCCGTTCCTTCTGGGCGGACGAGGCGACCGTCGCTCGTCTGCATCTCGCCCGGGAGGGCGTCGAACCCGGCACGTCCTTCCTCATCGTCGGCGCGCACGACGTGGCCAGCCTTGAGGAGAACGGGGCCGATGTCGACGAGGAGACCATGGACGAGGAGGGCGTCGAGGACACGCGCGACATCCGTAGGATGCACCGACGTCTGGTCGAGGCGCTGGGGCGCGACTTCTGGGCCGCGATGACCGGTGGGGGCAACAGACTTCCCCTCTTGGAGGTCTCCGTTCGTGCCCTTCGCAACGGCGAAGTGGTTGTACCGGAGAAGCAGGTGGACCCGTCCGCCGAACAGCCAGCTCGGACCCGTGCCCTGCGAGCGCACTACGAGGGCACCACCGTGGACCGGCTGCTCGAGGCCGGCCAGGTGGCGGCGCGAAGTGTTCCCCTGAAACTGCCGCTGTCCGGAGGTGCCCGGGGGACCCTGGGGACACACCAAGCGGTCTTGTTGCTCACCGACCTGGCCACCGACGCCGAGAACGGGGACGGAGCGAAGAACCAGGTGCATTCGCTGCGGGGCAACCGTATGACCGTCAAGACGGCCGGAGTCCCGAACCTGCCGCTCGGCACGAACCCGTTCCAGGCCGTTCTCCTGGTGGGCGAGGCAGCCGGGGAATCGGTTCCGTTCGCGAAGGAGGCCGAGGAATTCCTGCGCGCGGCGGAACCGCCCGAGCATGACCGCTGGGGGCAGACCGAGGAGTTGACCCTGCGCTGGTCACCTTCCGCGTACCGGCGGATCAACACACTGACCACCGAGGTCAACAGCGCGGTGAGAGAACTCGTCGCGCGGCCCAAGCGCGGCAGCCGCGAAGGCGGTGAGGCGCTGCGCAAGGCATTGACAGTGAAGACGAGGCCCAAGGCCAAGGCGCCGTCCGGGCCGGTGGTTCCCGTCCTGGCCGGGCTCGACGCGACGGTCGGAGACGACGGTGAGTGGCGGATCACCGCGGAAGTGAGCATTCCGCGCGGTGACGAGATCGTCCCGATGATGCCGGTCGCCCAGCTCGACGTGCGCTCAGGCGGCCGCCCGAAACTGGACTGGGCAGAACTGGTGGCCGTCGAGGGCTGTGAGGTGGAGGACGGGATCCTGCGTTTCGCGCCAGGCACACGTCGCGCGAAGTTCCGAGGGGCGACCGATGTCACCAGCCACCCGGTCAGGACTGCTCTCACCCGTCTCGTCCTCGAACTCCGCGCCGGCAAGGGGGAGTGACGAGTGAAGATCTACCCGTACAAGCGGCTCAACCGGCCGGTCGTTCTCAGAGTGACCTCGGTGTCCCTCAGGCTCTCCGACGGCACCCGCGACCAACTGGAGACCACCGCGTACTCCACCCAGCAGCAGACGGTCGCACTCGGCATCGCGGGCCACACCGACTGGGTGAGCGCCACGATCGACCTCTCGGCGACGCTGCCGCCCGGCGCGAACGCGCCGGACGCGGCCTGGTCCGACCTGCGCGTCCTCGCCGTTCTGACGGACGGCGAGACCAATGTCCGCACCTCTGTGGACCTCACGCGTGACGCGGAGGACGGCCGTGACTGGTCGGGCCCCCTGGAGGTGCTCCGTGACGATCACTTGGGTCGGGCCTCCCTCGCCGTCTACGCCGTCGGGACGGTGGACGGAGTACACGGACGGTCGATCGCGGAGACCGATCGGAGCTGGATCGTCGACACGGTCTCCGACGACCCGGTCCGTGGGCTCCAACTAGACGTGCAGAAAGCCTCGTTCAGGAAGAGCTCCCGGGAGTGGTTGCAGGCTTACGCGGACGCGCCCTGGCTCGTGGACACCTCGGCCAGAGTCCCCACCGTGTTCGTGAACACGGATGTCGAGGGGGTCATCGGGCTGTTGGACAGCAGCGGCTCCGGCGTGGACAGCAAGGTGCGTGACCTCTTGGTCGCCCAGATGGCCACCGACGTCTGGACCGCGGTGTTCCACGGTGCCATCGGTGACTTGGAGGTGGAACCCGGCAGCGGCCCCGTCTTCCCGACCGACTGGCAGGGCGAGGTGCTGCGGGAAATGCTCCCGGATGTGTTTCCCGGCGTGCAGGTCGAGGAGGCCCTACGGCAGGTCCATCGCCGCCGCACCGGGGACTCGGGCTGGGTGGAACTCCAGACCCGCATCCACTACGCGGCGGTCCGCCGTGCAGATGCCACCAGGGCGCTTGCCTACGCTATCCGCAGTCTGGAACAGATGAACCGAGAGAGTGAGACGTGATCACCGCACCGAACCACGTACCCGAGCGCCTGGCGCTGCTCGCCACCTCGGCTGTCGATCCGTTCCTCACGCAGGAATTGCTCACAGGCGAACAGGTGCACGGCGGAATCGATCTCGCCAAGGTCGTCGAACCCCTCCCGGAGGACGACGCCAGGTGGTTGGTCGAGCCGGTCCGCAGCCTGGTGGAAGACGCCATGTACGAGTTCCGGGAGGACCGCACGCGGGCCGACGCATGGCTGGCCACACGTCTCCACGCCACCCTGCGTCTGACGCGGCGAGAAGCGGCAGACAAGCGTCTGTGGAACCACATCGCCCTGGCTGTGGCCCCTGACTACGTCGCCTGGCGGCACCTGTCGGAGCCGACGGCCAACAAGCCGGAAAGACGCATTGCCGCAGAGCGCTTCCGCGGCCCCGCGGACCGGCAGTGCTTCTCCCGTCTGTGGTGGGCGGCTGAGCTCTTCCGAAACGGGCGGGACTACGACCCGGTCGAGGCGGCCTGCGGAAACCAGGACCTCATCCACACGGTTCTCCGGATGGAGCTGATCGATCATCGCCCCACCGCTCAGGCCTTGGTCCGACTCCTGAAGAGTGGACAGGTCACCACTGGGCGAGAGATCTTCGGCCTCAGCGTCGCGATCAACGCGGCCGGAGCGACTTTGGTCTACGACGTCCTCGCACCGGACGAGCCTCGGGACCCCGCTCGTTTGCGGGATTGGATCGCGGAGGCGGGATCGGCACCACCCGTCGATCGACGCCGTCTCCCAGACGGGCCTGACGAGGATCCCGTCCGGGAGGAGTCCGTGGTTGCGCTCACCGACTACTTCGCGGAGCTGTTCGAGACTGCGCCGGTCAGAGGCAGGAAGAGCGAGGATTGACCTGGCTCCATTGCTCGCGAGCTACTGTGCCGACATCTTCTTGTTCTTGCGCGGGCGAGCGGAAGAGCGGGGCGGCGTCTGGTCCTCGGGCACCGGGCACCGGGCGGTGCAGTCGTCAGTGGCCCCGCAGCCGTGGCTTCGCAGCTTGGCCCGCTTTTCCTCCGTGGCCGGCTGCCACGGCTCCCTCAGTACCTCCGGGGCTGGGGCGGCAATGCCGAGCGCGGCGCTCAGCAGGTGCGCACCGAACAGGGGCGGCACGGCATTGCCCACCTGCTGGGCCCGTGCCGTACCGGACCACGGATAGTCCGGCGGGAAGCTCTGTAGCATCCCCGCCTCGTTCATGCTGAATCGCGCGCCCTCGTAGACGATGTTCTCGTCGAGGTGTTGGAAGACCACGAAGCGGGAGATACGGCCGGTGACGGTGGTGGCGGGCTGCTGGTGGCTCCGCACCCCACGTCGCCCTGGGTTGCCTGAACTTCCGTAGTTCGAGCGGACCAGGAAGGGAGTGACACGCCCCGGATGCGTGCCCACCGGCTCGGCGAGCACTTCACCCATGGACCTCCAGTGTTGAGGGGCTTCCTCAGCTTCCTTGCCCGTCTTCCTGCCTTCTTCGATTTCCGCTGCGATGTCGTCGTCAAGAGGCGGCTGAAGGACCTGACCCGTGGCCTGGTCACTCCTTCGATTCCATTCCTTCGCCACGTAGGGAAGGTGAGTTGCCCGGGGAAGCGAGGGCTCACCGAGCCCTTCCCGCCGTGCGATCAGCACGGCGCGGGACCGCGTCTGTGGTACCCCGTACGTCTCGGTGTCGAGGACATCGACGACGACCTCGTACTTGGTTCCGTCGGGCAGTCCGATCTCCTTCAGCACCTTGGCGTAGTGGTGCCAGAGCGCCTCGACGGCGGGGACTTGTTCCAAGACGATGACGTCGTAGGGGCGCCTGTCCCGGTTGGGGCTCCTCGTCGCCTGGATGGCGTACCGCAGAGGCTCGAGGACCATCGCCGTGCGCGGATCGTCGCTGAACGTCTTCAGATCCTCGTCGATCGCTTGGTCGGAGTCGCCCTTCATCAGACGCTCGATGTACTTCTTGACCTCGTCCAGTGCGTTCCGCCCGGAGCCGTGCCCCGCCACCGAGTACGTCTGACAGGGTGGGCCACCGGCGAGCACGTTGATCTCTGGTGGCAGTGACTCGAAGGCGTCCCTGCGTACCGCGCTCACATCGGCGTGGAGGGTGTCCAGCCCTGCTGCGTATCGCGTGAGACACGCGCTCCTGTCCCATTCGATGCCGAGACTCGGGATGTCGAGCACGCGGCCTGCGACATCCAGCCCGCCGGGACCTGCGAATAGATCCAGGACAAAGGGCTTGTCGAGGATGGACTGGTGAGACGCCGTGCTGGTCATGTGGCGGAAGTCTAGCCGGCAATGAAGATCGTCGGATCCGCATCCAGTGCCTCGGCGATGGCCTGGCCCAGGGCATTTCCGACGGGCGGCGGCGTCGCGTGCCCGATCTGGCGGTACCGGGCGGTCTTCAGCCCGGTGATCTCCCATGATTCAGGAAAGCCCTGCAACAGCGCCGCCTGCGCAGCCGTGATTTTCACCATGTTGTCCCTGCCGAGTTCGGGATTCCACACGAAGTCCGGACCGGGGATCTCGTCGCTCACGGTGTGACCGTTGACGCCCATGGTCGCCCATGTCCGCTTGGCTCCCGTCGGCCCCAGGTCGGCGCCGCCCCGATTCTTCGAGCCGCCGACCAGCGTCGGAGCCGGTCGATCGGCCTGCGCGGCCCAACGGGCGGCGTCCTGCCAACCGCGTGAGGCCATGGACGGCCCCAAGGCGGAACCGACCGTCGTCGGCCGCTGTACGGTTGCTGTCGGCGGCCGGAAGGGCTTGGCACGCTGCCGCTCCACGGCTACCAGAACGCCCTGCTTACGGCTCTGCGGTACGCCGAAGTCGACGGCGTTCATGACGAACCAACTGAACTCGTATCCCAGGTGGGTCAGTTCGGCCCGGGCGAAGTCACGAAACTGCTGGTACTCGTCCGCGTGAGCGAGCCCGGGAACGTTCTCGATGAGTACCGCCCGAGGTCTGATCGCATGGACGAGATAGACCGTGGCCTCCAACAGCCGCTCCTCCACACCCGAATCCGCCCGCCGGACGGTCGCACTCGACTTCACTCGTGGCAGGCCGGCCGAGAGGAGATCCACGTCGTGGCTCACACGGTGCTCGGCAGGGTCGAAGTCGAGCAGGTCGGTGTGAAGCACGTTCCACTGCGGCCGGTTGATCCGCAGGGTCCTGACGGCGGCCTCGTCGTCGTCCAGCAGCAGGCGCGGCTCGAACCCCGCCTGCTCCAGTCCGAGGGCGAGCCCACCCGCCCCGGAGCACACATCCACGAAGGTCAGCCCACTCATTCTCTTCTCCCCCTGGTCCGTTCCGTCTGACGCCGCTCCACGGCTGCCCCCACCCGCACGGCCACTTCCTCCGGAGCCTCGTGCTCCCAGAACCGCAGCACTGTCCAGCCTTCCGCGATCAGATGCTCCGTCGTCTCCCGATCGCGGGCCATGTTCCGGTCCAGCTTCTGTCGCCACCACTCCGCGTTGGCCTTCGGGTAAGTGGCGTGCTGCGGGCAGCCGTGCCAGAAGCAGCCGTCGATGAGGACCGCGATCTTGGCTCCGGTGAAAGCAATGTCGATCCGGCGGCGGGGCATGCCCGGAACGGGGTACTCCACGCGATAACGCAGCCCCGCCGCGTGCAGCAGCTGGCGCACGGCCAGCTCGGCTCCCGTGTCCTTGCTCACCTGTCTGCTCATGCGGGCTGAGACACCGGAAGAGGAGGGCATCACGCTGTTCACGGTCGTTGGGCCTCACGAACGTCTGTCGTCACTCGAGTGCGTTGCGTGTTCGGGCGGCCGTACCAGAAGCAATCGTCCCGGAAGATCGCGATCCTGGCTGTGCTGAAGACGATGTTGGTGGTTCGACGGGGCATGCCAGGAACAGGCACGTTGACCCGGTAGCTAAGGCCGGAGCCATGTAGCAGACGTCGGACGGTGACCTCTGGGGCCGTATCGCGGGAGCCTTGGCGGCTCATGCGGGCGGAGACAGAGTGGGAGGACGGAACGGCACCGGACACGAAACCATTCTGCCGGCGCGCTTGAGGCGTTGCTCAAGTCTTACCGAGCTTCACCTCCGTAGATCGGACTTCCGGCTTGACGGGCGCGATCAACCCCTAGCTCAGTCCTGCACCAGGACCTCGACGTAGATGATGGGAAACGTGGTGCTGGTGATCTTCCCTTGAGGGTCAGAAGCCGCCCAGGCCGATTTCGGGGTCACGGAACGTGTCCACGGCCCTGCTGTCGCCTGGCTATAGGGCGGCTCCCCTGTGGCACTCCTCATAAGCCGCCCCCGACCCGCACCAACACCCAGCCCCCCGCTCCGGCGGCCACCCCGCTGCCCGCCCCCGCGCCGCCAGTGTCGTTGCGTACTGCGGGAGCAGGTCCGTGTCGGACGGGGACGTGCCCTCCGAGGCTGCGAAGGCCTCGTAGGACGGCACCGTGCCCGTCACGATGCCGAGGTTGGCCGTGCCCGAGGCGGCCAGTTCGGTGAGGGACGCCTCTATGCCTGCCAGGTGCTCCTCGTGAGACGGGTACTCCTCCGCCAAGGACGGGTACGCGGCGACGAGTTCCGCCAGTTCGCTCGCCGGCCAGTGGAGGACGGCCACCGGGAACGGGCGGGACAGCTCCTCCCGGTACGCGCCGAGCTCCGCGCGGAGGCGGGAGATCTCCGCCTCCAGTTCCGCCGGGTTGTCCGAGCCCAGGGACCAGACGCGCTTGGGGTCGTGGAGCTCGTCCAGGGAGACGGGCAGCGAGTGGAGGGTGTCCGCCAGCAGGTCCCACTCGTCGTGGGCCGCGCCCAGCATCCGGCGTACCCGGTGGCGGCCGAAGAGCAGCGGGTGGGCGGCGTGCGGGGGTTCCGGCACGTCCGCCAGGAGCAGGGTCGCCCCCTCCGTGAACGTCTTCTGCGCCGCCTCCAGCTCGTCGTGGGCTTCCAGCGACTCCGCGACGATCACCCAGGGGGCCGGGTCGCGGGGGGCCGCGGCCCGGATGCCGTCGATGATGGCTCGGGCCTCGGCCTCGTGGCCGTACTCCCACAGGTTGGCGGCCTTCAGGGCGCGGACCAGGTGGGGGGCGTCCAGGTTCTCCGGACCCTCGGAGGAGGACAGGAGACGGTCGTACAAGGTCGTCGCGGCGGGGCGGTCGCCGGCCAGTTCCAGGTGGGCCGCGGCCTGCAACAGCAGGGCTTCCGCGTCCTCGGGATACAGGCCGGCGGTCCGCTCCAGGCGTGCCGCTTCGGCGGTGTGGTCGACGTTCTCGGCAGGCGTGTCGGGGCGCATGCACGACACCGTACTGCCCGCCGCTGACAAAAAGGAGATAGGTGCAGGCCAGGGGCCGACCCCCGGCTCGCGCTCCCTAGATCGTCACCCCGTCCACCTGAAGGGTCTGCACCGCGCCCGCCGCGAACGGCACGCTGATCGTCTTGCCGCTGAGGTAGGTGTCCGAGCGGGCCGTGTAGAGGTCGCCCGAGCCGCTCGTCACGGTGTTCCAGCGGGGGACCAGGCCCGACGAGCCGCCCGTCACCGTCGTGAAGCGGGAGAGGTCGAAGGTCAGGGTCTGGGCGGAGGACGAGGTGTTCGCCGCGACGATCACCAGGCGCTTCGCCGTCTTGTCGATCGCCGCCGCCGCGTAGCTCACGCCCGTGTCGAGGATCGTCATGCCGGGGCGGATGTGCCGGCTGAACTGGGCCATCACGTAGTACTTCGTCGTGACCGCGCCCGCCGCCAGCGTGCTCGCGTCGTACGCGATCATCGCCCAGTTCGTCGACGGGTCCATGACCTGCCAGTAGACCCAGGCCGTCGGGTGCAGCCAGCGGAAGTCGTAGAGCAGGTTGCTCGCCATCGACAGGCCGGTGCCGTCGTTGTCGCCCGTCTCCGAGTTCCACAACGCCTTGCCGGCCGTCGTCACCACGTCGGTGTAGAGCAGGTCTCGGCGGCCGCCCGAGCCCTGGTAGCCGTGCACGTTGACCCGGTTCACGTACCCCTTCGTCGTCGAGGAGAAGGAGTTCCACGTGGTGCGGGCGAGGTCGTAGCTCGTCTCGTCCGACGCCGAGATCTTCGTCGCCGTCAGACCACGCTTGTCCAACTCGCTGCGCATGTAGGGGAGTACGGCCGACTGCACGGTCGCGTCCATATGGCAGCCCTCCTGCGTGCCGGTCGCCGTCCACCAGGACGACGACGGCTCGTTGAAGGGGTCGACGGTCGCGAAGTTCACGCCCCAGTTCGACTTCGCGTACAGCGCGACCGCCGCCAGGTGGGAGGCGTGCTGGCGGTAGTTCCAGGTCTGGAGGTTGTTGCCGCCGCCCGAGGCGCCGGACGGGTTGTGGTTCGAGCACATCCACCACATCGGGGAGTTGGCGAACAGCTCCGTCGTGGCGCCCCGCGCCGTCGCCTTCACCAGCATCGCGCGCTGTGCCGCGTCCGCCGTCCAGTCCCAGGCCGAGGAGGCGGGGTCCTCGTTGTTCCAGTCCTGCCAGTAGCCCTCGATCTGCTTGAACGCGGGGATGTTGGCGGACGCCACCATGCTCGAGCCGCTGACCGTGTTCCAGCTGCACGCGCCCAGGTTGTAGCGGGCGATGTTGAGGCCGAGACCGGGGAGGGTCTTGCCGTTGTAGGACACCGATTTGGTCGTGAAGAAGATGTCGGCGAAGTCGTCCCGGGCGCCGAACACGTTCGCCCACCAGGCGAGGGAGGTGCCCCAGCCCTCCCAGGTTCCGTACGTCGTCGACGGGTTGACCGAAATCGTCGCGTCGGCGTGGGCGGTGCCCGTCGCGAGGGCGCTTCCGAAGAGCGCGCCGCCCGTGGCCGCCAGCAGTGTTCTGCGTCGGATCATGACTTCTCCGCTTCGTGACAGCGATCGACCGCCGGTCGTCCCAACCGGCGTCGTCGGATGCGTCGGTGCACGGGGGTGTGTGCGGCAGTGCACCGGTGCGTGCGTCAGTGCGTCTGTGTGTCTGTTCTCAGTGCGTCTGTTCTCGGCGCGTTCGTGCGTTCGTGGGCCCGTGGGTCCGTGGGTCTGTGCGCCCGTGCCCTTGCGGGTCCGTGCGCCCGTGCTCATTGCGTTCGTGCGTCAGTGCTCAGTGCGTCACGAAGCATCGGGTGCGGTTCGTGGTGTTGTCGAGAGTTCTGACAGCCCTTTCTCAAACCTGTGGAGAAAGGGCGGGGGAGGGTTCGAGGGGGCGAACAGTATGGAGACCTCGTCCGCCTCCCCTTATCGTGCCCGCGTGCGGATTCCCCTCGTACGGCGGAGTTTCTCCGGGCAGCGGATCCCCCTCGTGCAGCACAGCACCCGGCGGCGGCGCGCCCGGTACCGGCGGGTGCTCTGGAGCGGTGCCGAAGTCCTCGTCACCGCAGGGGTGTTGGTGCTGCTCCTCGTCGCGCATCAGCTGTGGTGGACCAACCGGGAGGCGAAGGACGGCGCCGAGCGGAGGGTGGAGGCGCTGGAGCGGGAGTGGGGGGCCGGTACGGGTACCAGCACCGGTGACCCCAGCGGTGCCGGTAGCGGCGAACCCGGGGCCGGCTCCGCCACCGGGGCCGAGGGTGCGCCCTCGGCATCCGACGGCGGCACCGGGCAGGGCGGGGCGGAGTCGTCGTCCGCCACCCCGCGCTCCTCCCAGGCCTACGCCGTGCTCCGTATCCCCCGGCTCGATCTCCGCGTCCCCGTCGCCGAGGGCACCAGCAAGCAGAACGTGCTCAACAAGGGGTACGTCGGCCACTACGCCGGCACCCGACAGCCGGGCCAGGACGGCAACTTCGCGGTCGCCGGGCACCGCAACACCCACGGCGAGCCCTTCCGGTATCTCAACCGTCTCAGGAAGGGCGACAAGGTCGAGGTGGAGACCCGGAACGCGACCTACACCTACCTCGTCGACAAGATCCTGCCGCAGACCTCACCCCGCGACTCGGGCGTCATCCGGCCCGTGCCCCGTTCCCTCACCCAACCCGCCTACGGCTACGACGCCCCCGGCCGCTATCTCACCCTCACCACCTGCACACCCGAGTACACCTCCCGGTACCGCCTGGTCGTGTGGGGCAGGCTCGTCGCGACCCTGCCCCGGGGGTAGCGCGCCGAGGCGCCGCCCGGTCCCGCAGATGACGAAGGTGACGCTGATCAGCAGGGCCCAGGAGACCCACTTGGTCACGGACACGGGTTCCCAGCCGTGGAGCTGGTACGGGTATCTCCAGGCCCCGAGGTACGTGGCGATGTTCTCCGCCAGCCAGAGGAAGAAGCCGATCAGCGCGAAGGCCACCGCGAGGGGCATCCGGTGCCGGCGCTCGACGATCGTGAAGTGCACCCAGGTCCCCGTGGTCGCGGCCAGCAGCAGGGTGCCGAGGGGCAGGCGCAGGTCGGGCAGCCAGTGATGGCTCAGGAAGTTGGCGTACAGGCCGACGGCCAACGCGGCGGTGGCGCGGGCGCGGTAGCCGGTGAAGGTCAGGTCGAGCAGTCGCCAGGCCCGGCAGACATAGCTCCCGACGGCCGCGTACATGAAGCCTCCGTACAGCGGCACCCCGGCGACCTTCGCCAGACCCGGCTCGGGGTAACTCCACGACCCCACCCGCACCTTGACCATCTCGAAGGCGAGCCCCAGCACATGGCAGGCGGCGACGACCGCGACCTCCCGCCGGGTCTCCCAGCCGAGCAGGAATCCGACGGCGGTCAGCAGCACACCGTAGGCGAGCAGCAGGTCGTAGCGGGCCACCGGCAGGGGCGGGAGCAGTTTCGAGACCGCCATGCCGCCGAGCAGGGCGACCGCGAACGCGCAGCAACGCGCCTGGAGCCAGGCGAAGCGGACCAACTGCCGGACGAACGTTTCTGCACGGTGCTTGATCCCGTGCGTGACCGTCGGGTCAGTGGCTGTTCCGTGCGTGGACGTCACGTTCGTGGTCGTTCCGCGTGCGGTCGCCGTGCCCGTGGGGGCCGCGTCCGTGGTCGCCGCGTCCGTGGTCACTCCGTGCGTGGTCGCCGCGTCCGTGGTCACTCCGTGCGTGGTCGTCTTGTGCATGGTCATGTAGAGCGGTCCGGCGGGGGCGGCGGTTGCGAATCGCGTCGCGGTCCCGCCCACCGCATCGCGGCCTCCGCCTACGCCCCTTCCTCCAGAGCCTCTCGGACGGCGGTCAGGACGGCCTCGGTGTCTGCGCCGAGAGCGCGGGCGGAGGCGGTGAAGTCACGGGCCAGGGTGGCGAGTTGGTCCGGGTCGGGACGGGCCGGTTCGGACGGGGGCGCCGCCACCCGGGTGCCCGCGCCCCGACGGGTGCGGATCAGCTCGGCGGCCTCCAGCTCGCGGTAGGCGCGGGCCACGGTTCCCGGCGCCAGACCGAGGTCGGAGGCCAGCTGGCGCACGGTCGGCAGGCGTTCGCCCTCCGTCAGCCGGCCGGTGACGATCAGGGCGGCGAGCTGGGCGCGGATCTGCTCGAACGGCGGTACCTGGCTCGTGGTGTCGACGCGGACCGCGGGTTCACTCATCGCCGACGGCCCGGGGGATCACGATGGTGAACAGGCACCATCCCAGGGAGAACAGGCTCAGCAGGCCCAGGGGGTAGATCACCAGGGCCGTGATGTTGCCCAGCATGCCGGCGCAGGTCGTGCGGGACAGCACTCTGCCGATCATGCCGAGGACGAGCAGCAGCTGGCTGGAGACCAGCAGTCCCCAGGCCGCGGTGATCGCCCACGAGCGGTCGTGGCGCCGCTGGTTCTCGCCCGGGCGGTGGGCGATGCGGCGCAGGGCCCACACGCAGGCGGCGGTTCCGAGGGCGATGGAGGCGAGGATCGGGGTGGCGTAGAAGATGCCGGGCCAGGGGCCCAGGGGTCTGGTCACGCCCCGGCACGTCACGGTGACGGCCCGGCCCGCCCGGCCCATGGTGTCGGGAGAGGCCGCGGCGGCCCCGATCGCCAGGAGGACGACGAGGCACGCCGCCTGGAAGAGCAGCAGCGGGGCCATCCGGGGCGGTACGTGGTCACGGACCCGGCGCGGGGCGAGGCTGGCGGTGCGGACCGCTTCGAGAGGGGCGGGGGTGAGGGAGTCGCCGAGCAGCACGCCACCGACCGCGCACAGTCCGAACGCGGTGACCGCGCTGAGGAAGGTCATGGCGCCGTCGTCGCTGTCCCGCACCGCCAGTTGCTGTGCGACGACGACACCCAGGGTCAGCCCGGCCCAGCGGGCGCAGAGGTCGGCGCGGGCGAGCAGCCGCTCAGGTGGAACGGTGTCCAGCATGTCGGGTCCCCCGGTGAGTACTTGTATCAAGTGGTGAGTACAAGATGCCGGGAGCCGGATCTTGTGTCAATCGGTTGATACAAGTACCGCCGGGGTGACCGATCTGTCGGTCCCGTCGGTCCGCCGGGGTGACCGGTCCGTCGGTCGCGCCGGGCCCTTCGGTTCCACCAGTTCCACCAGTCCCGTCGGTCGCGTCGGGCCCTTCGGTTCCACCAGTTCCACCAGTTCCACCAGTCCCGTCGGTCCCGTCGGTCCCGTCGGTCCCGTCAGTTCCGCCCCCGGGAACCCGCCGTGGCCAAGCTCCTCGCCGCGGTCGCTGCTCGCGCCACGCCCAGGGCGCCCAGCACGCCCACGGCCCCGAGGATCGCCAGTCCCGCCGACACCGCCATTGCCACATCCGTCCCCTGGGCGAGCCCGCCGCCCGTTCCGGTGACGATGGCGATCGTCAGGGCCACGCCGGCGCACGAGCCGACGTAGCGCAGTGTCTGCTGCGCACCCGACCCCATCGCCGCTCGCGCCGCCGGTACCGACTCCACCGCCAGCAGGGGCAGCGCCGCGTTCAGGAGGCCGCTGCCGATGCCGGCGACGACGAGACCCGGCAGCATCCGGTGCCAGGAGCCCGCGTTCACCGCGCCGAGCAGGGTCAGAACGCCCGCCGCGTGCAGGGCGAAGCCGAGGGCGAGCTGGACCCGGGTCGGGACGCGGCCGGCCAGACGGCGGGCCTGGAGGGCGACCACGAAGGACAGGCCGGACCAGAGGAGGAACAGCCAGGCGGTGGCCATCGGGGACATGCCCAGCGACTTCTGGAGCACCGTCGGCAGGAAGCTGAACAGGCCGATCACCGCGAGGCCGGTCACCAGTCCGCCGGTGGAGGAGGCCAGGAAGGCCGGGTTCCGGAGCAGGGAGAGGTCGATCATCGGGGTGGCCACCCTGCGCTCGATGACCACGAAGAGCCCCAGCAGGGCCACCGACGCCAGGAGCAGCAGCCCCACCGGTGCCCGCAGCCAGCCGTCCCGGCCCAGCGTCAGGGCCGCGATCAGGGCGACGGTCGCCGCACCGAAGGCCGCCGCGCCGGGCAGGTCCGGGCGCCCGCCGCGCGGTGAGCGGGACTCCGTCAGCACGCGGGACGCGACGGCGGCGACCAGCAGGGTCGCGGCGCCGAGCAGGACGTAGACCAGGCGCCAGCCGGGCAGTGCGCCGCTGAGCACCGGGCTCGCGGCGATGCCCGCGCTGACGAACGCGCCCCACACCCCGGTGGCGTGCAGCCGGCCGCGCGGGGTGGGGAAAGCGTGCACCAGCAGGCCCAGGCTGCTGGAGCCGATCGAGGTCGGTCAGGTATAACCGACATCAGACAAACAGAGGCCAGAGTCGGCGAGAGTCGGCCAGAGCCGACGAGAGGGAGGGGGAGAGCGTGATCCGCAGTCGGTTCGTCCCGCGTCCCGCCCTCGTCCTCTTCGTCCTCTTCGTCGACGTCGTGCTCCTCGACGCCGGCAGCCTCTCCGCCGCCGTCGCGCTCGCCGCGACCGCCGCGGCCGGCTCCGCGCTGGCCGTCTGCACGCTCGTCGCCGCGCGCAGCGCTCCCGCCGTCCCGCCCACCCGGGTGCGCACGGCCATCAGGGACCGGGCCCGTCGTACGGCATTCCTGCCGCAACGCGACCCCGACGCCTCCGGCCGCCCCCGCCCCAGGGCGCCCGGCCACGCCCTCCCGACGACCGTCGCGTAGGGCCGCTCTCCACCGTCACGTGGGTGACCCGCGCGGGTCGTCATGCCGCCGTCCCGTTTCCCCGGCACGACGAGACCCCCGGAGGGCTCCCCACTCATGTCCGTTTTCGCCAGCTTGGTCGAGCGGCTCGCCGACCTGCTTCACCCCTTGTTCGGCGCCACCGCCGCGGCCGCCGCGATCGTCCTGTTCACCGCTCTGGTACGACTCCTCGTGCACCCCTTGTCCCGCGCGGCAGCCCGCGGCCAGAAGGCCCGTACGGCGTTGCAGCCGAGGATCGCCGAACTGCGCAGGAAGCACGCCAAGAACCCCGAGAAGCTCCAGCGGGCGGTGCTGGAACTGCACGCCGAGGAGAAGGTGTCGCCGCTGTCCGGACTGCTGCCCAGCCTCTGCCAGATTCCGGCCTTCTTCCTGCTCTACCACCTCTTCTCCAGCTCCTCGATCGGCGGCGAGGGCAACGGCCTGCTCGGGCATCAGCTGTTCGCCGCACCCCTCGGTGACCGCTGGGCGGACGCGCTGGCCGGGGGCGGGCTGTTCGGCGCGGCCGGACTGGTCTACCTCGGGCTGTTCGCCGTCGTCGCGGCCGTCGCCTCCTTCAACTTCGTCCGGGCGAAGCGGGTGCCGCTGCCTCGGATCGGCGGCGGTGAGGAGGTGGCCGGGGTCGGCGCGATCACCAAGGTGATGCCGTTCCTGTCCTTCTTCACGCTGGTCACCGTGGCCGTCGTACCACTGGCCGCCGCGCTCTACGTGATCACGAGCACGACGTGGAGCGCGCTCGAACGGGCGGCCCTGTACCGGTGACGGTCCTGAACGGGTGACGGTCCTGAACGGGTGACGGTCCAGTCCGTGAACGGGGGCTTGCGGACCGAATCGCGAGCTTGGAGGATCGACCAGTCCTCCGATGGCTGCACCCATCGGACGGGTGCCCCGCGATCGAGGGAGATAGTGACCATGAAGCTGCTGCGAGTCGGTACGGCGGGAACGGAGCGGCCCGCGCTGCTCGACCCCGAGGGGGCCCTGCGGGACCTCTCCGGGGTCGTCCCGGACATCGACGGCGCGCTGCTCGCCGACGACGAGGCGCTCGGCCGGATCCGGGAGGCCGCCGAGTCCGGGGAACTGCCGGTGCTGGACGCGACCGGGCTGCGGGTCGGTCCGCCGCTGGCCCGGATCGGCAAGATCGTGTGCATCGGGCTGAACTACCACGACCACGCCCGGGAGATCGGGGCCCAGCCGCCCGCCGAGCCCGTCGTCTTCTTCAAGGCGGCGGACACGGTCGTGGGGCCCTACGACACCGTCCTCGTGCCGCGCCGGTCGCTCAAGACCGACTGGGAGGTGGAGCTGGCGGTCGTCATCGGGCGCACGGCCCGCTATCTGGAGTCGGCGGCGGACGGGCTCGCGCATGTCGCGGGATACGCCGTCGCGCACGATGTGTCGGAGCGGGAGTTCCAGATCGAGCGGGGCGGGACCTGGGACAAGGGGAAGAACTGCGAGACGTTCAATCCACTGGGCCCGTGGCTGGTGACGGCCGACGAGGTCGCCGACCCGCAGGACCTCTCCCTGAAGCTCTGGGTCAACGGGGAGTTGAAGCAGGACGGGACCACGGGTGAGCAGATCTTCCCGGTGGGGGAGGTCGTGCGGTACGTCAGCCAGTTCATGACCCTGTACCCGGGGGACGTCATCAACACCGGGACGCCCGCCGGGGTCGCCATGGGCGCGCCGGAGCCCAAGCCGTACCTGCGGGCCGGGGACGTGGTGGAGCTGGAGATCACCGGGCTCGGAAGCCAGCGCCAGGAGTTCAAGGACGCGTAAGCGCTCCGCTGGGGGGCGGGGAACTGGGGTCGGTTGTCGGCTGCGGGCCGGTCCGTGGCTGGTCGCAGTTCCCCGCGCCCCTCGGGCGCGTTTCACCCGCGCCCCTTTGGGCCGCGTTTCAGCCCAGGTACTTCTCCAGGAACTGTTCCAGGACCTCCACCACGAACCGGTGGTCCTCCAGTTGGGGCAGGCCCGACACCGTCACCGCGCCGATGATGCCCACGCCCTCCACGTTGATGGGGAAGGAGCCGCCGTGGGCCGCGTACGCGTCGGGGTCCAGGCGGGAGGAGTCCTCGAACGTCGTGCCCTTGGCGCGGAAACGGGAGCCCACCAGGTAGGAGGAGGCGCCGAAGCGTTCCACCACCCGGCGCTTGCGGGCGATCCAGGCGTCGTTGTCGGGCGTCGAACCGGGCAGGGCCGCGTGGAAGAGCTGCTGGCCGGCCCGGTGGATGTCGACGGCGACCGGCGCCTGGCGCTCGCGGGCCAGCTCCACCAGCAGTGAGCCGAGCTCCCACGCGTCGTCGTTCGTGAACTGGCGGAAGATCAGTCGGCGTTCCTGGGCCTGGAGCTCCTCCAGGGTCGGGGTGATCTCCGGGGTGAACTTCGGGGTCATCTGGTGGGTTCCCATTACAGCGTCACCGCCACCTTGTCTCGTGCCGAACGGCGGGCCGCCTCCAGTACGTCCAGGGCGGCGGCCGCCTCGGCGGCGGTCACCGGATTGGGGCCGCCGTCGATCAGTGCCCTGGCCACCGCAGCGTAGTAGGCCGGGTAGTCGCCGGGGAGGGTCTGTTCGGGTCGTCCGCCGCCGGTCAGCGGGGACTCCCCGGCGCCGACGCGGCCCCACAGCTCCGCCGGCTCGGTGCCCCAGCCGGGCGTGCCGTCGGGACGCTCGCCCTCCCGCAGGGCCGCCTCCTGCGGATCCAGGCCGTACTTCACATAGCCCGCCTTCGAGCCCAGGGCCCGGAAGCGCGGGCCGAGCTGGGACGTCGTCGCGGAGGCGTAGAGGTGGGAGCGGACGCCGCTCGCGTGCGTCAGCGCGATGAAGGTGTCGTCGTCGGTCTCCGCACCGGGCCGGCGGACGTCCGCCTCGGCGTAGACGGAGACCACCGGGCCGAACAGCACCAGCGCCTGATCGACGAGGTGACTGCCGAGGTCGTAGAGGAGACCTCCGATCTCTGCGGGGTCGCCGGACTCGCGCCAGCCGCCCTTCGGCAGCGGTCGCCACCGCTCGAAGCGGGACTCGAAGCGCCACACGTCGCCCAGTTCGCCTTCGGCGAGCAGCTTGCGCAGGGTCAGGAAGTCGTTGTCCCAACGGCGGTTCTGGAAGACGGAGAGCAGCAGGCCGCGCTCCTCGGCGAGGGCGGCCAGCTCGCGTGCCTCGGCCGCGGTGCCGGCGACCGGCTTGTCGACGACGACCGGCAGGCCGGCCTTCAGCGCGGCGGTCGCGAGCGGGACGTGCGTCTTGTTCGGGGACGCGATGACGACCAGGTCCAGCTCGTCGGCGCGGGCGAGGAGGTCGTCGGGGGTGGCGGCGACGCGTACGTCCGGGAACTCGGCGCGGGCCTGCTCCTGCCGCTCGGGGTTCGAGGTGACCACCGTGTCGAGGGCGAGGCCCTCGGTCGCGGCGATCAGCGGGGCGTGGAACACGGAGCCCGCGAGGCCGTAGCCGATCAGGCCCACGCGGAGCGGAGGGGCAGCCGGGTCGGTGCGGGTGCCGGTGTCGGAGTCGGTCTCGCCAGTTGTGCGTCCAGTCATGCCGACCACTTTGGCAACGCTGTTGCTAAAGTGCAAGCGCGGGAGAGAATGGCGGGGTGAACAGGACGAACGGCGGAGGCCGCCCGGACCCCACGACGGGCCGCTCGACAGGCCGTACGACGGACCGCACGACCGGTCGTACGACGGACCGCACGACCGGTCGTACGACGGGCCGCCCGACGGGTCGTACGACAGGTGTGAACCTGCTCGCCCTGCGCAGCCACAACACCGCGCTCGTGCTCGACCTGCTGCGCACCGCCGGCCCGGAGGGCATCAGCCGGCTGGAGCTCGCCGAGCGCACCGGTCTCACCCCGCAGGCGGTCAGCAAGATCACCGCCCGGCTGCGGGAGGAGGGGCTCGCGGCGGAGGCCGGCCACCGCGCGTCGACCGGCGGCAAGCCACGCACGGTCCTGCGACTGGTCCCCGAGGCCGGCCACGCGATCGGCGTCCACCTCGACCGGGACGAGCTGCGGGTGGTCCTGGCCGACCTCGACGGGCGCGTGGTGGGCGAGCGATGCGTCCCGCTGTCGCTGGGCGCGGGGGCGGAGGCGGTACTGGGCGCGGTGGTGAGCGAGGTGACACAGGTCGTCGAGGGCGAGGCCTCTGCCAGGGGGTCCGGCGGCGGGGGTGTCGCGTCCACGTTGCTCGGGGTCGGGGTGGTGCTTCCCGGGCCTCTCGACCATGCCCGCGGGGTGCTGCACCGGGTCACCGGCTTTCCCGAGTGGGACGGGTTCCCGTTGCGGGACGTGCTGGCGGCGCGGCTCGGCGTGCCGGTGGTCGTCGACAAGGACACCAACGCCGCCGCGCTCGGCCTCGCCGTCGGCGGCGAACGCGGCTCCTTCGCCTGTCTGCACCTCGGTACGGGCCTGGGCGCCGGCCTGGTGATCGGCGGGACCGTGCACCGGGGGGCCCGTACCGGCGCGGGGGAGTTCGGCCACCAGGTCATCCAGTTGGACGGGCCGCCCTGCCCCTGCGGCAACCGGGGCTGCGTCGAGGCGCTGTGCCTGGCGGCCATCGGCCGGGGGGACATGGCCGAGGCGGCGCGGGTGCTCGGCGAGGGCGCTGCGAACCTGGCCGGCCTGCTCGACATCGACGCCGTGCTGCTGGGCGGCCGCACGATCGCGGCCGCGCCGGAGCCGTTCGTACGGGGAGTCGCCGCCGTCCTGGACGCCCACGCACGCCGCGAGGGCTCACGGGAGGGCCCCGTACCGGTACGCCTCGCCCCCGGCGGAGCCCGAGCCGTCGCAGAGGGCGCGGCCCAACTACTGCTGGCACCGGTCTTCGGCCGAGGAGACGGCTGACCCGAGGACTGAAGCCGACCACCGGGCCCACCGCCAAGCCGGTCGGCAGGGGCTGCGCCGAATGAGGGGATTCGTACGGTCGTGCGGTGTGCCGTTCCTGCTTGGTGCGCTCCGTCGTGCAGGCTCACGTGTTCATGCGACTGTGCCCGCCTGTCTCCCTCTGCCTCGCCGTGGCCGCCGCCCTCCTCCCCGCGCCCGCCCACGCGGTGGCCGGCCCGAGTTGCGCCGGTCCCGACGGCGCGAACTTCCCCCTCACCACCCGGCTGCACGGGGGCCCGGCTTCCTACCGGGCCGGGGGCGGTTACGGCATCTGGTATCTCGACCTCACCAACACCACCCGCCTCACCTGCGACGGGATCCACCCGGTCGTCGTCCTGGTCGACACCGGACGCACCCTGAAGCCGTCCCAGGCCCGCCTGGAGTTCTACGCCGACGGACGACCGCACCCGGTCCGCTTCGAACCCACCGACGAGGACGAACTGGTCGGAGCCTTCACCGACGGGCCCACCACGGGAGCGGCCGAGGGCGCGCACGGCTTCCCCGGTTTCACCGTGGGCCCCGGTCGGACCCTCACCGTCAAGCTGCGCCTCGCCCTCACCTCGGACACCGCGCCCAACGCCGTCACCGCCAACGCGGCGGTCGTCCAGCGGCACGGTGACGACGGTGACTGGATCGGACAGTCGAACGACTACCGATTCGCCGTCGAGGCCGGCCCTGGCCCCGGCACCGCCCCCGCCCCCGACCCCGATCCCGACACCGCCACCGGCCTCGACCCGGCCGCCCCCACCCCCGATCCCACACACGCCGCCACCGCCACCGCCAGCATCACCGCCACCGCCACCGCCACCGCCACTGCCACCGCCACTGCCACTGCCACCGCCACCTCCGCCCCCACTCCCGCCCCGGACGCCTCCGCCGCGGACTCCGGCCGGCTCTCCTTCGCCGACGAGGCCGAGGAGCTCGCCCGCACCGGCCTCACCTCACCCGCCGTTCTGGTCGGCGCCACCGTCTGTCTCCTCGTCGCCGGGACGGTCCTGCTGGTGGCTCGCAGGCTGGCCCGGCGACGCCGTTGAACCGCGGCCGCATCCCAGCCGGTGGACGCCTCACCACCGGCCATTCCCTCAAGATCGGGCCTGTGCTTAGGCTGGGGCGCACGCAGCAACCGCGTGCAGGCGCAGCACCGCGTACAGGCGCGGCCACCGCGTACCCGCGTTCGCGTACGGCAGGGAGATCCCGCACATGGCAGACCGCAAGCCCATCGAGTCGTGGCTCACCGACATGGACGGTGTGCTCATCCACGAGGGCGTCCCGATCCCCGGCGCCGACGCCTTCCTGAAGAAGCTGCGCGATTCGGGCAAGCCGTTCCTGGTCCTGACCAACAACTCGATCTACACCCCGCGCGACCTGCACGCCCGGCTGCGGCGCATGGGCCTGGACGTGCCGATCGACAACATCTGGACCTCCGCGCTGGCCACCGCCCAGTTCCTGGACGACCAGCGCCCCGAGGGCACGGCGTACGTCATCGGCGAGGCCGGTCTGACCACCGCGCTGCACGACATCGGCTACATCCTCACCGACCACGAGCCCGACTACGTCGTCCTCGGCGAGACCCGCACCTACTCGTTCGAGGCGATGACGAAGGCCGTCCGGCTCATCAACGACGGCGCCCGTTTCATCTGCACCAACCCGGACGAGACCGGCCCCTCCGCCGAGGGCGCGCTCCCGGCCACCGGAGCCGTCGCCGCGCTGATCACCAAGGCGACCGGCAAGAACCCGTACTTCGCGGGCAAGCCGAACCCGCTGATGATGCGCACCGGTCTGAACGCCATCGGCGCCCACTCCGAGAACAGCGCGATGATCGGCGACCGCATGGACACCGACGTCCTCGCGGGCATGGAGGCCGGCATGCAGACGTTCCTGGTGCTCACCGGGCTGACCCGGCCCGAGCAGGTCGAGAACTTCCCGTACCGCCCGTCGAAGATCGTGGACTCGATCGCGGATCTCGTCGACCGGATCTGAAACCCGTAACACGGCGTGAGCCACTCGTACGGAGCAGTGATACCCCGCCTGGGGATGCGCGTCGCGTCCCGGCGGGGGAGTCTCCATCTAGCTGGAGGTTCACGATGGGTTCAATGAAAATCACTCTCTGTGCGGGGATCGCGGTCGTCGCCGCGGTGCTCGTCCCGACGGCCTACGCCTCGGGCGAAGGCAGCGGGGACAAAGGCGGCAGCGTCTCGATCACGCCGTCCACGCCCGCACCCGGCGCCGAGGTCACCCTGAAGGTCAGCGGCTGCGGCGGCAGAACGGCCACCGCGGCCTCGGACGCCTTCGTCGCCGACGCGCAGCTCGCCGACGCGCAGCTCGCCGACGCGCAGCTCGCCGGCGCGGCCGGCACGCTCGTCGGCGACACCCGGGTCCGCTCCTCGATCGGGACGGGCACCTATGACGTACAGATCACCTGCGTCGACTTCAAGGTGAAGGGCCATATCAAGGTCGTCGCCTCGTCGTCCGCCGAGTCCTCGGAACGGTCGGAGTCGTCGGACTTCGAGTCGTCGGAGCCGTACGGGCCGTCCACGCCCGCCTCTCCCGTCGCCCCGGTGCGCGCCGGCGGCGGCGGTACCGCCCCGCTGGCCCCGCTCGCCGCCGTCGACGAGGCGCAGGTGGAAGGCCATGGTCCCGGTACCGTGCAGACGGTCGTCGGGATGGTGCTCGCGGGTGTCGCCGCGGCCGCCGTCGCGTTCCGCGGGGTGCACCGGAGACGCAGGGCGGATTGAGCATGTCCGACCGCGAACGCTCTTCCGGCCGCTTCCTCACCGGCCTGGCCTGGGCGGTGCTGCTGCTCGGGCTGTGGCTGTGGGGGCGCGAGGTGACCGACGTACGGCACGGCATTTCCGCCCCGGCCACCGGTGACATGGCCGCGGTGGGCCGCCCGCCGGACGCCGAACTCCCGCCCGCCGTCAAGCCGTTGGGGCAGGCGCTGCCGCAACGCATCGACATCCCCGACCTGGGCGTGCAGGCCCCGGTCGTCGCCCGCGGGCTGGACACCGAGGGGGGCGTCGACCCGCCGCCCTTCGACCAGGCGGGCGTCGTCGGCTGGTACGCCGACGGCGCGAAACCCGGCGCCCGCGGCACGGCCCTGCTGGTCGGGCATGTCGACACCGAGACCAGGCCCGCCGTCTTCTACAAGCTCAGCACGCTCAAGGCCGGCGAGACGGTACGGGTGGTCCGCGACGACGGGAAGGTCGCCGAGTTCACCGTCGACGACGTCGAGGTGGTCCAGCGCGACCGCTTCGACGCCCGCCAGGTCTACGGCCCCCGGCAGCCGGACCGCGCCGAACTGCGGCTGATCACCTGCGGCGGCACCTTCGACCGGGTGAGCCGCAGCTACACGGCGAACGTGATCGTGTCGGCGTATCTGACGGGCACGGGCGTCTGACTCGACGTGATCTGGCCCGACGTGACCTGGCCCGACGTCACCTGATTCGACGTCACCTGGCCCGGTCGACGGCCCGCTCCCCCGAAACCGCCGACCGGGCCGGTCCTCGACCGCGCGTGCCCGGGCTGCGGGAGTAGCCCGGCGACCGGCGCGGGAGGCTGTGAGGTTCACCTACCCCGTGGACGACGCTGGTGACCGTTTTTCGGCACTCTCGTGGGCAGTGCGGGTCCTATGTCAGGATTGAGCAAGGGGAGTTCCGGGACAGACGGTTCAATTCCGTTCGCCCAAGGGGGATGTGAATGTACGTCAGGAGGGGGACCGCGTCCCTGCCGGGCGCGGTACTGCTGTCCGCGGTGGTGCTGTTCGCGGTGCCGGCGCTCGCGGGCTGCTCCTCGGGCGGCGGTGACGACACGGCCGACAGGCCCACGAGCGGGCGGGCCGGTGTCACCCGACAGCCCGGGCAGACCGGCCCGTTCTGGGTCGACCCGGACGGCTCGGCGGCCCGCCAGGTGGCGGCGTACGAGCGGGCGGGCAAGACGGACGAGGCCGCCGCGATCCGCGAGATCGCCGGGCAGCCCACCGGTCAGTGGCTCGGCCCGGAGCACCCGGAGGAGGAGGCCCGGGGCTTCACCGAGGCCGCCGACCGGGCGGGCCGCACCCCGCTTCTCGTCCTCTACAACATCCCGCACCGCGACTGCGGTCAGTACTCCGGGGGCGGTGCGGCGGACGGCGCCGCCTATCGGGCCTGGATCGCCGCGGTGGCCCGAGGCATCGCCGACCGCCCGGCGGTCGTCGTCCTCGAACCCGATGCCCTGCTCCACCTGGTCGACGGCTGCACCCCGCAGGAGTTCCACGAGGAGCGCTACGACCTCCTCGACGACGCGGTCACCGCCCTGAAGGCCCTGGAGAACACGAAGGTCTACCTGGACGCGGGCAACGCCGGCTGGGGCCGGCCCGACCAGATCTTCCAGCCGCTCCGGCGCGCGGGCCTGGACAGGGCCGACGGCTTCGCGGTCAACGTCTCCAACTTCTACTCCACACCGGACTCCGTCGAGTACGGCAGGCAGCTCTCCGCGAGGACCGGCGACAAGCACTTCGTCATCGACACCAGCCGCAACGGCAACGGCCCGTACGAGGAGGGCGACCCGGCGGAGCGCTGGTGCAACCCCCCGGGCCGCTCCCTGGGGGCACCCCCGACCACCACCACGACGGATCCCCTGGTCGACGCCTACCTGTGGGTGAAACGCCCGGGCGAGTCCGACGGCGAGTGCAAGGGCGGCCCGAAGGCGGGGGAGTGGTGGCCGGAGTACGCCCTGCGACTCGCGGACGGATGAGCGACCGGGGCCCGCGGACGGACGAGCGATCCGGGGCCCGGCCCGCGGCCCTCAAGGCACCTTCACCCACCGCGCCTCGCTCGGCACCCCCCGGCCGTCGACGACGAACAGCATGTACCAGCCGCTCGGCACCAGATTCCGGTTTCCCGGCACGGTGACCCGCACCCTGTCCCCCGCCACGGCGAAGTCCAGCGCGATCGACCGCTGGTCCACGTCCGTCACATGGGTGGACGCGCTCGGGCGGACGAGCCGTACCTTGCGGACGGCGGCCGCGTCCGGGGAGACGAACGTCCCCGAAGCGCCCCGGGCGATGCTCTTCGGTCCGCCCGAAAGCCTCGGCCGTTCCCCCCGGTACACATACGGCGGTGTGTAGATCTCGATCCGCTGCTCGAACTTCCCCGGCTTCGTGTTCGCCGCGTCCTCGTACAGCGGGTCGGAGCCGAAGAACATCACCCGGCCGTCGGGCAGGAGCAACGAGCCGGAATGGTAGTTGCGCCCCACGAGCGGGTCGGCGACCCGCTCGAAGGTGTTGCTCTCCGGGTGGTAGAGCCGGGCCTGGAGAATGTCGGAGTTCCCCCGCCCCCGGTAGTCCCGCGAGCCGCCCGACACCAGAACGCTGTCGTCGGGCAGCACGGAAACCTGCGGATACCGCGTTCCCTTCGCCAGGGCGGGGCCGTCCACGAAGCGCGGGCTCTCGTCGAGCAGATCCACGAGCCGCGTCCGCGCGCTGGCCCGGGGCGACTCACCGACGCCGCCCCCGCCGATCACCATGTACCGCTCGTCCTGCGCGGGCGGCAGCAGCACGGTCGCCGAGGTCTCCATCAGGTCCGGATCGCTCAGCCCCGGCAGTTCGGTGAACCCGTTGCCGGCCACGTCCCAGATACCGGGATCGCGGCCCACGTCCGCGGGCCCGTACCCCGCGTTGGACCCGGAGTAGAAGATCTTTCCGTCCTGCGTCAGGAACAGCGCGGGATACGTGGGGAACTGCCGCTGCTTCCTCGTGTACGTCCACTTCCCCGTGGCCGGGTCGAACACCTCGTTCCTGCCCGGCACCAACTGTCCGATGTCGTCGAGTCCCGAGACACCGAGGATCCTTCCGTCGCCCAGGGTGGTGAGCGTCGGATACCAGCGGGCCTCGTTCATCGGATCGACCTTGAGGTACTTCTCGGCGACCGGATCGAACTCGTACGCGTCCCTGATCCCCTGGAAGTCCTTCTTGTCCAGGGCGAGCTTCTGCGCGATGCCGTAGGTATTGCGCCCGTCGACGCCGCCCAGCCCCCGGATCCGGTAGTTGTCCTGGGTCCCGGTCTCGTACCTCGCCCCCGACTTCCGCGCCTCGACGTAGATACGCCCCAGCCCCGGATCGTTGCGCAGGAACTTCCCGGTCCGCCGGTCGAAGACCTTCGTCGCGCGCGGCACGAGCACCGGGTCCCTGGAGACGAACGTCCTGCCGTTCTCCCGCCCGGTGAACCGGGTGCCCGCGGGCAGGGTGATCGGCTTGTCCGGATTCTCGTTGTGGACGATCATCAGGCCGCCGGCCCTGGTGACGTCACCCCTGAGCTTCTCGTACCGCTTGGTGCCGCCCGCGATCAGGACGGAACCGTCGCCGAGCTGGGTGTGGCCGGTGCAGAACAGGTCGTTGGGCGTGGGCACCTTCTTGATCGTGCCCCGCGCCGGGTCCCAGATCCGGGTGTCGAACCGCTTGGCGTCGAAGTTGTCCTGGTTGTTGCCGGAGCCGGCGACCAGCAGCACCTTCCCGGTGTGCAGGAGCACCGCGTGGATGGTGTCCTGGCGGTACTCCTCCGGGAACTCGACGATCTGCCAGTGGCCGTTGACGGCCTTGTACGCGGGCCTGTTGATCGCGTAGTCGTGGTATTTCTCCGTCCCGACGCGGTAGAGCCACGGCGCGTTCGTCCCGGCCAGCACGGCGACGACCGCCGTGGTGATCGCGAACCTGCGGACGCGCCGATGGACGAAACCGCCGACCCCGTCCCTCACTTTTCACGTCCCCCCGGTCCGACCGGCAGCGCCACCGGCACCCGGGCGGCCGGCCCCCGGGGCTCGTGCGGCTCGGCCCCCCGTCCGCGCCCGTCCGCCGTCTCCCGCAGCAGCATCCGCCACGCCACGATCGGCGAGGCGGTGACCAGCAGCGCGAACGTGGCCCAGACGGTCATCGCGGGATGCGCGTGCCCGAACACGAACCCGGCGCCGATGGACACGGCGAAGACCAGCACGAAGAACAGATGGATCCGGAAGGTCCCGAACAGCGTGTCCGGGCTGGCGGAGTCCCCCTTGGGCGTCACCACGAACCTGCTTCTGCGCCGCAGTACGGCGTCCATCAGCGAGCGGGCGTACACCGGCGCCGACAGCGCGGACATGGCCATGCCGGCCACCCCGCCCGACCCCTCCGGCTCGTGCGGGGAGACGTTGTGCCGGCGGTTCCACAGATACAGGCCGATCTGGAGCGCGGAGGCGTTGCCGTACAGCATCAGCCACACCGCCGGGTCGATGTTCACGCCCGAGGCACCGAGCCCCAGGAACAGCGCGCAGCTCAGCGCCGCCAGGATCCAGTTGAGGGCCGACATCGGATAGAAGACGATCATCATCGTGTAGTTGAAGAGCTTGCCCGGCGGCATGCTGAAGAAGCCCTTCCAGTACTGCTTGAGGATCGTCTCGTAGGTGCCGCGGGACCAGCGCAGCTGCTGGGTGAAGAAGTCGGTCCAGGCGGCCGGACCCTCGCCCACCGCGAGCACGTCCGGGGTGTAGACGGACCGCCACTTCCGTCCCGTGGCCGGATTGCGCGTGCGGTGCATCTCGAAGCCGGTGGCCATGTCCTCGGTGATCGAGTCGTACAGCCCGCCGATCTGCTTCAGCGCGCCGATCCGTACGGCGTTGGAGGTGCCGACGAACATCGGGGCGCCGTAGCGGTTTCCGGCGCGCTGGATCAGGGCGTGGAACAGGAACTGCTGGGACTCGGCGGCCTTGGTGACGAAGGTGTCGTAGTTGCCGTAGACCTGCGGGCCGATGACGAAGCCGACGTCCGGGTCGCGGAAGTAACCCAGCATCCGCTCCAGGTAGTTGGGCAGCGGTACATGGTCGGTGTCGACGGAGGCGAAGTAGTCGTAGGCATCGCCGTGCGCCTCCAGCCAGGCGTTGTAGTTGCCGTGTTTCGTCTTCGCGCGGTGCGGGCCCGACGGCCGGTTCCAGCGCTCGACGCCCTTGCGGCTGAAGTGGCGCACGCCCAGGCGCACGCAGACCTCCTTCACCTCCGGATCGTCCCCCTCGTCGAGCAGCCAGATGTGCAGCAGCCCCTGGTGACGCAGCCGGACGGCCGCCTCGAGGGTCTTCGTCACCATCTCCAGGGGTTCCTTGCCGGGGACGAAGGAGGTGAGGAAGGCGACGCGGGTGCCGGTCTCGGGCACCACCGGGACGGGGTCGCGGGCGACCAGGGTGGCGTGCGCGTTCGACAGCACGTTCAGGCAGCGGAAGAACTCGATCAGGCCGATCGACACCAGCATCACCAGGTCGAGGACCGGCAGGAAGCCGTGCGCCGGGTGGTCGCGCTCGGTCCAGTGCGCCGGCCGCAGCAGCCACACCAGCAGCACCACCGACAGCAGCGGCGCCGCGCAGAGCATCAGCGCGGCCCGGATCCGGTGCGGTTCCTGGGCCAGCAGCGAGCGGTAGCGGACGGTGTACGGTCCGCCCGGCTCCGGCTGGGTGAGGGGTCCCGCCAGCCTGCTGTAGTGCTCGTAGTCGTACTTCGGCAGAGATTTTCTGAGGCGGTGGTAGGTCACCGTGCCGCCGGAACGCCCGGAATGGTGGTGCGCGGGCACCGTCATGAATCATCCCCCCACACGCGGCTCGAGACCGCGTGTAAATCCCCCCAACTGCCGCGTATCCGCAGCAGATTGATATCCAGGGTTCTATGGGCCTCAGCATGATCGCAAGATGGGAAACACTCTGTTTACCGGGCATACGGGCGCATTGTGTCGCATGTGGGAGTGTCGTGGACTTCATGGAACCGGTGTGGTTATTCGCACGCGGATGCGACATACCGCTGTGTGTGCGCATACGAACGAAGACCCCTCGCTTTCGCGAAGGGCCTTCGGTGTCTGTGCGCCGCCAGGGACTCGAACCCCGGACCCGCTGATTAAGAGTCAGCTGCTCTAACCAACTGAGCTAGCGGCGCCTGCTGACGTCATAACTCTACAGGACCCCCGGGGGTGCCCCGGACCACCCGGCCGCCGGGCCGCCGCACCACTGGGCCAGGCGGGTGCCGCGTACATCATTCGGACCGTCAGCATGCGCGTCGGGAAGACAGTTGAGAAACTGGCGGACGTGCACAGTCGCGGACATTTCCAGCTGGAGTGTGAGGGAAATCGCATGGGCTCTCCGGTATTCGAGGAATTCGAGCCCGAGAGAGACTGCGAGTGCCCCGGATGCGTATCTCGGCGGTGGGTGGGGTCGAATTCCCCGCCCGCCCGGTTCGGCGGTCACCCGGCCGCCCATCGCGTCGTGGTCGTCGCCACGGCGGCGGCCGCCGCGCTCGGTACCGCCCACGCGGTGCCCGCCTTCGCGGCCCCGCAGTCCTCCGACCGGCCCGGCGTACCCGCAGGTGACGAGCCCGATACCCCGCAGGGCCGCAAAGCGCCGCTGCACGGTCCGGCCGGGCAGCCGGCCCGACCGGGGGGACTGGCGGGACCGGTGAAAACGCCCCCGACAACCCGGGCGGACATCATCAGACGGGCCAAGGAATGGGTTTCGGCAGAGGTGCCGTACAGCATGAGCACCTACTGGTACGACGGTTACCGGCAGGACTGCTCGGGCTTCGTCTCCAAGGCCTGGAACCTGCCCGGGAACGAGTGGACGGGCAGCCTCCACCAGTTCGGGACACGGATTACCAAGGAGGAGCTCCAGCCCGGCGACATTCTGCTGTTCCATAACCCGTCCGACCCCGAGAAAGGCTCGCACGTCGTCATTTTCGGCGGCTGGACGGACTACACGCACACCTACTACCTCGTCTACGAGCAGACCCGCCCGACCACGCGCCGGCAGCCCACTCCCTACGCCTACTGGAGCAATTCCGACCGCTACGTGCCCTACCGCTACAAGGGCCTCACGGCGGTCACTTCCGGCTCCGTGGAACAGATCGGCACGAGCACCGGCAGCGGGAACAGGCCCGGCGCCGGGGGTGCCACGACGACGTCGTTCCCGGGGCGGTTGGCCTTCGGGCCCGGCGCGAACAACCCGTACGTCACCCAGCTCGGCCGGCTCCTCGTCGAGCGCGGCGGCGCACGCTTCTACGCCTCGGGCCCGGGCCCGAGGTGGTCGGCGTCCGACGGCTGGGCCACCCTGGCCTTCCAGCAGGCCCAGGGCTGGCGCGGCGCCGACGCCGACGGCATCCCCGGCCCGAGTACCTGGGCCCTGCTGATCTCCGGTCAGGGCAGGAACATCACCTTCGGGCAGGCCCCGACGACCGGCTCCGGCTCCGGCGGTGGGATCGGCGGGTATCCCGCGACCGGGGCGGCCGGCGCGCCCGCCGCAGCCTCGGTGTCGCGGGTCCCCGCATACCCCGGCCGGGGCATGTTCCGGCCCGGCGCGCAGAACGCGTACGTCACCCAGCTGGGGAGACAACTGGCGAAGAAGGGGTTCGGCAAGTACTACACGACGGGTCCCGGACCGCACTGGGGCGAGGCGGACCGGCGCGGGGTCGAGGCCTTCCAGCGCGCCCAGGGCTGGCGGGGCGGCGCGGCGGACGGCTACCCGGGCCCGGAGACCTGGCGGCGGCTCTTCTCGTAGACCGGAGCGGGTGCCGCGCGAAACCCGCTCGGGCCTGCTGGGACCCGCCCGCTCCCTTGATTCCCTTGATCCCCTCTCACTGTCATGGCGTATCTGGCGCGGAGGCTGGAGGCACGCAATGAACACGACCACTTCACAAACGCCCGAGTCCGAGGGACCGTCCAGGCCCCCCCGGCTCATCCAGAACGAGGTGACCACCGAGATCCCCGTCCATCTGCTGTTCCGCGACGAGCCCGAGTCGCGGCCCGTGCCGCTCGGGGCCGCCGTGGTGGGCAGCCGGGCGAGCACCGGCGAGCAGCCGCGACTGCGCCGGCCGACGCCGGCGAAACCCCGCCCGGTGGCGCAGGTCGACCCGGACCTGGTGGAGCGGCCGGCCCGGGTACTGCCCGGCGCGGCGGGCGTGTTCGCCGGGATGTGCGGGGCGGCCGGCTGTGTGGCGGCCTCGTGGTGGGCCGGGGTGCTGCCGCCGCACGCGGCGCAGGCGCTGCGGCTGCCGGGGTTCGCGGGCGCCGGCCTCGGTCCGGTGCAGTGGGCGGCGTACGCGGGGGCGGGCGCCCTGGGGCTGTTCGGCTTCGGCGGTCTGGCCCGCGGGCGGACCGGAGGGGCCTGGGTGCTCGGTCTGTTCGGCCGCTACCGGGGGACCGTGCGGCGCACCGGCCTGCTGTGGGTCAACCCGCTGCTGCTGCGCCGCCGGGTGGATGTACGGCTGCGGCACTGGCGCAGTGAGCCGATGCCCGCCGCCGACGGCAGCGGGGTCGCGCTGCGCGTGGTGACGCTCGTGGTGTGGCGGGTGCGGGACACCGCGCGGGCCACGCTCGGCGTAGAGGACCACGAGACATATCTGCGCGAGTGCGTCGAGGCGGCCCTGGCCCGGATCCCGGTGGAGACGCCGGGCGCGGGACGCGGTTCGGTGGAGGCGGCCGGGGAGGCGCTGACCAGGCGGGTCGCGCAGGACGCGGGCGCGATCGGACTGGAGGTGTTCTCGGTGCGGCCGCTGCGGATCGAGTACGCCCCCGAGGTCGCCGCCGCGATGCACCGCCGCCGGATCGCCGCGCTCGACGCCCAGCACCGGGCGAGCGTGCTGACCTCGGTCGTGGACTCGGTGGAGGACACGGTGACCCGGCTGACCATGCGCGGACTCGTGGAACTCGACGACTACGAGCGCAAGGCGCTGGTGAAGGACCTGACCGTCGCCTTCTGCTCGGGGCGCGGGGAACAGGGGCCCTGACGGTCCGGACACGTCTTTGATATGGACACAGCCAAGAAACGGCAATAATCTCGAACTTGGTCTAGACCTGCACAGCTCGGCTCAGTGAACTCCCCACGTTCTCCAGGAGCGGCAGCATGCGCAAAAAGACCAAGTGGTACGCCGCCGCGCTCGGACTCACCACGGCGGGAGCCTTCGTGCTCACCGCCGGGGGTGCGAGCGGCCACGGCTACACCGACCTCCCCATCAGCCGGCAGAAGCTCTGCCAGAACGGCTCCGTCACCAACTGCGGTGACATCCAGTGGGAGCCGCAGAGCGTCGAGGGCCCGAAGGGCTTCCCGGCGTCCGGCGCGGCCGACGGAAGGATCTGCTCCGCGAACAACACCCGCTTCGCCCAGCTCGACAGCCCGAAGACCCCCTCGGGCGGGGCGTGGCCGGCCACCAAGGTGACCGGCGGTCAGAGCTACACCTTCCGGTGGCAGTTCACCGCGATGCACGCCACGACCGACTTCAAGTACTACGTCACCAAGCAGGGCTGGAACCAGAACCACAACCTGGCCCGTTCCGACCTCAACCTCACCCCGTTCCTGACCGTGCCCTACGGCGGTCAGCGGCCCCCGTCCACCCTCTCGCACAGCGGCACGCTGCCGTCCGGGCTCAGCGGACGTCACGTGATCGTCGCGGTGTGGACGGTCGCCGACACGACCAACGCGTTCTACGCCTGCTCCGACGTCACGTTCTGAGCATGGCTTGAGCTCCCCCGGGTCCGCGCGCGGGTACGTTCCCTGCACGCCGACACGACCAGGTCGGCGCCTGGATCTCGGGGGAGCTCATGGAAGCCTTTTTCTACCTGGTGCCGTCGATCATGATCGCCGGCCTGCTGTTCGGCGTGTTCGGGCTGGTCCGCCGCTCCCGGCGGGTCGCCCGGGCCTGGAACGGCGGTCTCACCGCGGAGGCGCGCTGTCTGCGGTCGTACACGACGACCAGCGGCGGCGGCGACACGATGGTCAGCACGACCCTGCACCACGTCTACGAGTTCACCACCCGCGAGGGCCGGGCCGTCCGCTTCGAGGAGGCGAACGGCCCGGGGACGACCATCGAGGGTGACATCGTCACCGTCCACTACGCGGCCGACCACCCCGAGGAGGCCACGGCCAAGGCGCCCGCCCGCGGCAGGCTCCTCGCCGAGTCGGGTTGCCTGCTGCTCTTCCTCGGCGTGGCCATCGCCTTCTGTGTCTTCTTCATGGTCACCGCCCACTGGATGTTCGCCGAGGCGGACGTCTTCATGCCGTAGCCCTCCACATCTGACGGTACGTCAACTACCGTGCGCCGCCATGGAGTCCGTCGCCGAACTGGTAGCGGCCCGGTGGGGCGACCACCGGCCCGGGCTGTGGTGCCAGAACCCCGCGAGCCTCGAGGACACCGTCCTCACCCATCACGAGGTCGCCGCCGGTGCCGCCGCCCGTGCGGCGCTGCTGGCCGACCTGCTGCCGTCGGACGGTCCGCCGCATCTCGGGGTCCTGCTGGACAACACCCCGGAGTTCCCGCTCTGGCTGTCGGCCGCCGCCCTCGCCGGCGCGGCCGTCGCCGGGATCAACCCCACCCGGCGGGGCCCCGAACTGGCCCGGGACATCCTGCACACCGAGTGCCGGCTGCTGATCACCGAGCACACCCACCTCCCCCTCCTCAGGGGCCTCGACCTGCCCGGGGTCCGCCTGCTGATCACCGGCACCCCGGAGTACGACGACCTGCTCGCCCCGTACGCGGACGCCCGCCCCGACCCCTCCCGGGCCACCCCCGCCGACCGGCTCCTCCTCTACTTCACCTCCGGCTCGACCGGCGCGCCCAAGGCCGCGATCTGCACCCAGGGCCGGCTGGCCGCCGCGGGGCGCTCCCTGGCCGGACAGTTCTCCGTGCGCCGGGACGACGTGCACTACGTCTGCATGCCGATGTTCCACGGCAACGCGGTGATCGCCGACTGGGCGCCCGCACTGGCGGCCGGGGCCGGGGTGGCGCTGCGACGGCGGTTCTCCGCGTCCGGGTTCCTGGCGGACGTACGGCACTACCGGGCGACGTACTTCACCTATGTGGGCCGGGCGATCCAGTACGTCCTGGCCACCGAGCCGCGCCCCGACGACCGGGAGCACGCGCTGCGGCTCGGCTTCGGCACCGAGGCGGGGGCGGTGGACGCGGCCGCCTTCGAACGGAGGTTCGGGGTACGGCTGGTGGAGGGGTACGGCTCCTCGGAGGGCGGGGCGGCCGTGCAGTGGTCGCCGGGGACTCCGGCGGGGGCGGTCGGGCGGGCGGCGCCCGGTCTCGTCGTCCTCGACCAGGAGACACGCGCCGAGTGTCCGCCGGCCGTTCTCGACCCGGCCGGACGGCTGCTGAACGGCGAAGAGGCGATCGGCGAGCTGGTCAACCGGGGCCCCAACCCCTTCGAGGGCTACTGGCGCAACCCGGCGGCGGAGGCGGAGCGGCGCCGGGACGACGGGGAGTACTGGACCGGCGACCTCTTCTACCGCGACCGCGAAGGCTTCCTGTACTTCGCGGGCCGCACCGACGACCGGCTCCGCGTCGACAGCGAGAACCTGGCCGCCGCGATGATCGAGAACATCCTCGCCCGGTACGAGGGAGCGGCCGCCGTGGCCGTCTACGCGGTGCCGGATCCGGTGACCGGGGACCAGGTGATGGCGGCGCTGGCCGGGTCCTTCGATCCGCTCGGTTTCGCCGAGTTCCTGCTCGCCCAGCCCGATCTGGGGACGAAGATGGCGCCCCGGTTCGTACGGGTCCTGGAGCGGATGCCCGTCACCGCCACGAACAAGATCCACCGGGCGCTGCTGCGGCGGGAGGGGATCCGATGCGCCGATCCGGTGTGGTGGCGGCCACCGGGAAAGGCGACGTACAGAAGGCTCACGCCAGAGGACGCCGAAGGGCCCCTCGTTTCCACGAGGGGCCCTTCCTGAGGGGGGTGCGGGTGGCGGAACCCCCGCAACGCGCGGCTTCGCCGCACAAAACACAACGGTGGCGGCTTGCGTTCGCGCTTTCTGCGAACACAAGCCGCCACCGTCATCGTGCGCCGCCAGGGACTCGAACCCCGGACCCGCTGATTAAGAGTCAGCTGCTCTAACCAACTGAGCTAGCGGCGCATGACTCCCGCCCTCCGCCTTCGGCGGCTGGCGACGGAGAAAATACTACCCGGTCCGCGGAGGTGCTCCGGACCATGCCGGGAGCACCCGCCGGGCCATCTGTCGGACGGGCGTCAGATCGCGAGCGACAGCAGTACCGGTGCCGCGTTCCTGTTCAGGGTCTCGGCGGCCTGGCGGAGCCGGTGGGCGTGCTCGACGGGCAGGGAGAGGGCCAGACAGCCCGCCATGGAGCCGGCGGTGATCGGGACGGCCGCGCAGACCGTGCCGATCGCGTACTCCTGGAGGTCGAGCATCGGGACCGTGGGCGGCTGTGCCTCCAGGCGGGAGAGCAGCAGCTTGTCGCTGGTGATGGTGCGCGAGGTGAGCCGGGCCATCTTGTGCCGGGAGAGGTGGTCGCGCCGGCCGTTGTGGTCGAGCTGGCCGAGCAGGCTCTTGCCGAGCGCGGTGGCGTGGGCGGAGGAGCGGAAGTCGACCCACTCGTTGACGGACGGGGTGGCGGGGCCGTCGGCGTACTGGGTGATCGTGACCTCGCCGTCCACGTACCGGCTGATGTAGACGGCGGCGCCGACGGAGTCGCGGAGCCGGTCGAGGGTGCGCTGGAGCTGGTCGCGCAGGGCTTGTTCGCGGTGGTGCGTGGAGCCCAGGCGGGTCAGGGCGTCGCCCGTGACGTACGCCCCGTCGGCGATCTGCTCGACGTAGCCCTCGCGGCGCAGCATGCGCAGGAGTGTGGTCAGCCGCTCCGCGGTGAGTCCGGTCTGACGGGCGAGTTCGGCGTCGGTGACACCGGTGGAGTGCCGCGCCACCGTCTCCAGGACGCGCAACGCTTCCTGGGCCGAGTGGTACGGCACGGTCGGCTCGTGCTTCAGCGCCACGGTTTCCCCCCTGGTCGCCTTTCTGGCCGTGATTCCTGATCTGGCAGCGAATCACCTCCACGATAGCGGCCAAGGGGGCCGGGGGGAGGGGTTGTTGACGAGAATGTGTTGCACCTTCGGCCCCCTCAACTGCGGCGCTGACACGCTGGCATATGCCAAAGTCATGCCCCGTCGTCGAGAGCTGGGGAAAGTCCCTACAGCACCGCGCTCAGGAACTCCCGCGTGCGTTCCTGCTCCGGTGAGCCGAAGATCTGCTCCGGCGGTCCCGCCTCGATGACCCGGCCCGCGTCGAACATCAGGACCTGGTCGGAGATGTCCCGGGCGAAGTTCATCTCGTGCGTCACACAGAGCATCGTGATGTCGGTGGTGCGGGCGATGTCCCTGAGGACGTCGAGGACGCCCGCGACCAGCTCCGGGTCCAGCGCCGAGGTGACCTCGTCGAGGAGCAGGATCTGCGGCCGCATCGCCAGCGCCCGGGCGATCGCGACGCGCTGCTGCTGGCCGCCCGACAGCCGGGACGGCTTCGCGTCGCACTTGTCGGCCAGGCCCACCAGGTCCAGCAGCTCACGAGCCCGCTCCTCCGCCTCGTCCTTGGACAGGCCGAGCACGGTCACCGGGGCCTCGGTGAGGTTTCTGAGCACGCTCATGTTCGGGAACAGGTTGAACTGCTGGAACACCATCCCGATCTTCTTGCGGACCTCGCGGACCTGCTTCTCCGGCGCCGGGAACAGCTGCTGCCCGTCGACGGTGATGGTGCCCTCGTCGGGCTTGGTCAGGGTCATCAGCAGCCGCAGGATCGTGGTCTTGCCGGAGCCCGAGGGGCCGATGAGGGTGACGTGCTTGCCGGGCTGCACGGAGAAGTCCAGATGGTCGAGGACGGTGTTGTCCCCGAACCGCTTGGTGACCTGTTCCAGCCGTATCAGCTCGGTGCTCTTGGGGGTGTCGGCGGGCTGCTTGAGGGTGTCAACGGACAAGGCGTCGCTCCAGGGTGCGCATGAGGACGGAGGCGAGATAGGAGATGACGATGAAGGCCACGCCGATCACCGTGAGGGGCTCGGTGAACTGGAAGTGCTCCTGGGAGAAGAGCCGGGCCCGGCCGAGCATCTCCAGCACGGTGATCGCCATCAGCATCGGCGTGTCCTTGAGCATCGAGATGACGTAGTTGCCGAGCGCCGGCACGACCCGGCGGACCGCCTGCGGAAGGATCACCGCACGCCAGGTCCGGGCCTTCGGCAGGTTCAGCGCGGTCGCCGCCTCCCACTGGCCGACGGGCACCGCCTCGATACCGGCCCGGTAGACCTGCATCGTGTACGTCGAGTAGTGCAGCCCGATCGCGACGACCCCGGTGGCCATCGCCGACAGGGTCAGTCCCCATTCGGGCAGCACGTAGAAGAGGAAGAACAGCTGCACCAGCAGCGGGGTGTCCCGGACGAACTCGGTCACGATCCCGACCGGCCACTGCACCCACCGCGTGGGTGTCCGCATCAGCAGCGCCCACACCAGACCCAGCGTGAACGAGATCAGCGAGCCGAGGACCAGCGCCTGGAGGGTGACCAGCAGGCCGTCCCAGAACAACGGCATGAAGTCGCGGACCGCGTTCCAGTCCCAGTTCATCGCACACCCGCCTTCAGGTGGTTCTCGAGCCCGCGCATCACCCGGGTGAGCAGGAACGCGATCACGAAGTAGATGAGCAGTACGTAGGTGTAGATCTCCGCGCTCTCCTGGAGCGCCAGGCGGACCAGGTTGCCGCTGAAGGCCAGGTCGCCCATGCCCATGACGGACACCAGGGCGGTGCCCTTGAGCAGTTCGACGAGGAGGTTGGAGAACGGCGGGATCATCTCCGGCACCGCCTGCGGCAGCAGGATCTTGCGCATCCGCTGCCCGGGCGTGAAGCCGAGCGCGATGCCGCCCTCCCGCTGTGCCGGGTCGACGGCCTGGAGGCCACCGCGCACGATCTCGGCGCCGTACGCGCCGTACGTCAGCCCGAGCGCGAGGGTGCCCGCCCACATCGGCACCAGCTGCCAGCCGAAGGCGGGCGGCAGCACGAAGAACACCCAGAAGATCATCACGAGGGCCGAGGTCCCGCGGAACACCTCGGTGTAGAAGCCCGCGAGGAAGCGGACGATCCACAGCCGATGGGTCCGCGCGATCCCGACGACGAAGGAGACGGCAGCGCCCAGCAGGGCGCTGAACACCAGCAGTTGAACGGTCGCCCAGATCCCCCTGAGGACGAGTTCCCAGAGTCCCGAGGTCATCCGCCGCACAGCTCCTTCGCGGTCAGGTCGGTCATCTCGGCCTCGGTGAACCCGAAGGGCCGCAGGATGCGGAACAACTCCCCGCTCTTCTTCAGTTTGCGCAGCTCGACGTTGAAGGCGTCCCGCAGCTTCGTCTCGGTCGGCCGGAACGCGAACGCGCCCCCGTCGACATGCGGCTTGCCGTCGACCAGCGGGGCGAACGGCTTGGTCGCCTCGGCCTTGGCGGACTTCTTGACGACCTCACGGGCGGTGAGCGCCGTACCGGCGAAGACGTCGACCCGCCCCGCCTCGACGGCGTTCAGCCCGGCGACCTGGTCAGGAACGATCAGGATGTCGCTCTGCTTGTACCCCGCCTCGACGGCGTACTGGATCTCGGCGTACCCGGTCCCGGTGGCGAACTTCGCGCCCTTCTCCACCACGTCCCGGTAGGAGTGCAACCCCTTCGGGTTCCCCTTACGGACGATGAAGGCATCCAGCATCTGATAGTCCGGGTCGGCGAATATCACCTGCTCGCAGCGGTCGGGATTGACGTACATCCCGGCGGCCACGACATCGAACTGCTGGGAACCGAGGCCCGGAATGAGCGAGCCGAACTCGGTGGGCACGGGCTGCACTTTGTCGACGCCGAGCCGCTTGAATATCGCTTTCGCCAACTCGGGTGCCTCACCCGTAAGTTGACCGTCCCTGTCGATGTATCCGAAGGGAATCTCACCGGCTATCCCGAGCCGTACGACACCCTGCGCGCGGAGTCTCTCCAGCAGGTCGCCGCCGGGTGCGGTCGACGCCGTCGCCACCCGTGAGCAGCCCGCGACGCCCAGCGTGCCGAGCGCCGCCACCCCCGCGAGCAGCGATCGGCGGGAGGTTCCGGTTGTGTGTATGCGATGACTGAGTTGTCTGGTCGGTGGAGCCATGGCGGCGCGGCTACCCAGGACGACACGACGTATGCACCATGGATCGCATGGCTGCCGACCGCTACCTCGAGGTCTCCCTGGTGAAACGGGGAATCCACTGCACGGCAAAACTGCTGGCCGACCGCGCCCCGGTCACCTGCGACGCCGTCTGGAACGCCCTGCCTCTCGCCGGTGACGTCTATCACGCGAAGTACGCCCGCAACGAGATCTACGCCCTCTTCCCACCCTTCGCGGAAACGGAACCGCCCCTGGAGAATCCGACGGTCACCCCGATTCCCGGAGATCTCTGCTATTTCTCCTTCGCCGGAACGGAACTGGGCACCGGCGCCTACGGCTACGACCGCGAGGTCCGCCCGGACACGACCGTCGTCGACCTGGCCCTCTTCTACGAACGCAACAACCTGCTCCTCAACGGCGACGTCGGCTGGGTCCCCGGCATCGTCTGGGGCCGGATCGTGGCGGGCCTGGAGGAGATGGCGGAAGCGTGCAACGACCTGTGGCGAACGGGCGCGGCGGGAGAGACGCTGCGGTTCCGGCGTTCCGGCCCGCCCGGGTGAGGGCTACGGCCGGCCGCGCAACGCATGCCCCGCCCGTAGCACCAGGTCGTCCCGGTGGCGGGCGGCCACGATCTGCAACCCCACCGGCAGCCCGTCGTCGTCCGTCCCCACCGGAACCGTCGCCGCGGGCTGCTGGGTGAGGTTGAAGGGATAGGTGAAGGGCGTCCAACCCGTCCAGCGCCGATGCCCCGACCCCGCCGGCACCTCGACTCCCGCCTCGAACGCCGTGATCGGCAGCGTCGGGGTGAGGAGCAGGTCGTAGGTGTCGTGGAAACGGCCCATGCGGCGGCCCAGTTCCATCCGGACGTCCACCGCGGTCAGATAGTCGAGGGCGGTGTACCGCGCGCCCTCGGCGCAGATCTCCCGCAGCCCGGGGTCGAGCGACTCCCGCCGGTCCGCCCCCAGCCGCCGGGTCACCTGGGCCGCCCCGGCGAACCACAGGGTGTGGAAGGCGTCCACCGGGTCGGTGAAGTCCGGGTCGGCCTCCTCGACGTACGCGCCGAGTTCCGCCAGCCGCTCCACGGCCCGCCGTACGGCCGCCGCGACCCCCGGCCGTACGGCGACCTGTCCGCCCAGCGACGGCGAGTACGCCACCCGCAGCCCGCGCACGCCCCGGTCGAGCCCCGCCCGGAACGACCCGTCCGCCGGACCCAGCGCCGACCAGTCCCGCGAGTCCGGCACGCCGATCACGTCGAGCAGCAGCGCCGCGTCCGCCGCGTCCCGGGTCATCGGACCCACGTGCGCCAGCGTGCCGAAGGCGCTCGCCGGGTACAACGGCACGCGGCCGTACGTCGGTTTCAGCGCGAAGATCCCGCAGAACGCGGCCGGGATACGGACGCTGCCCCCGCCGTCCGTCCCCAGCGACAGCGGCCCCGCGCCGAGCGCCACGGCGGCCGCGCTCCCGCCGCTGGAACCGCCCGCCGTGCGCGACGGGTCGTGCGGGTTGCGGGTCACGCCGGTCAGCGGGGAGTCCGTCACCCCCTTCCAGCCGTACTCGGGGGTGGTGGTCTTGCCGACGAAGACCGCGCCGGCCTCGCGCAGCCGGGCGACGGCAGGGGCGTCCTCGTCCCAGGAGCCCGACGGGTCGACGGACTTCGAGCCGCGCAGGGTCGGATGCCCCTTGAGCAGCAGGATGTCCTTGACCGTCACCGGCACTCCGTCGAGCGGCCCGGCCGGCTCCCCGCGCCGCCACCGCTCCCGCGAGGCCTGCGCCTGCGCCGACGCCTCGTCGGCGAGGATCCGTACGAACGCGTTCACCTCCGGCTGGATCCGCTCGGCCCGGTCCAGGGCCGCGCGGGTCGCCTCCACGGGGCTGAACCCGCCCTTGCGGTAACCGTCGAGGAGCTCGGTCGCCGTGAGTGTGGTGAGGTCGGTCATGCACCCTCCCGAGGCCGGGGACGTCAGTGTCCGGGCACGTATCCGCGCTGCTTGTCGACCACGTTCTTCAGCGGTCGGCCCGCCGCCCACCGCTCGAACAACTCCACGAACTGCGCGCCGAGTTCGTCCCGCCAGCCGACCGTGTCGCCGCTCATGTGGGGCGAGATCAGCAGCCCCGGCACGTGCCACAACGGGCTGTCGGCAGCGAGGGGTTCGGTGGTGAGGACGTCCAGGGCGGCGCCCGCGATCCATCGCCGCTCCAGGGCTTGCACCAGCGCCTCCTCGACGACCAGCGGCCCGCGGCCGACGTTCACGAAGCGGGCGGAGGGCTGCATCACGCCGAACCGCCGCGTGTCGAACATGCCGTGCGTCTGCTCGGTGAGCGGGGCGGCCGCGATCACCCAGTCGGCGCGGGCGAGGAGCCGGTCCAGATCCTGGGGTCCGTGGATGCCGGTGCGCGGGACGCGGCCGACGACAGCCGTGGTCATGCCGAGCGCCTTCAGGGTGCGGGCGATCGCCCGTCCGATCGGCCCGGACCCGACGACGACCGCCCGGGTCCCGGAGACCCGCCCGCCCTCCCGGTGACGCCACTCGCCCCGCTGCTGAAGCTCCCAGCTTCGCGGCAGATCCTTCGCCATCGCCAGGACCAGCGCGGCGACGTACTCGGCGATCGGCTCGTCGAAGATCCCGCGGGCGTTGGTCACCACCGTGTCCGAGGCGGCGAGCTCGGGGCTCAGCAGGTGGTCCACGCCCGCGCTCGCCGTGTGCACCCAGCGCGGCCGCGGCCCCTCGCCGGGCCAGGCGGCGCGCACCGCGTGCGAGGTGAAGTCCCAGACCAGCAGGACGTCCGCCGCGGGCAGCCGCGCGGCGAGGGAGGCCTCGTCGGTGTGCAGCACCCGGGCCCGCCCGGTGAGGCGCCCGAGCCGGGGGAGGGGATCGGCGTCCAACACGAGAAGCGTGGGCAGAGCTGCGGGGACGACGGCCATCCGGTGCCCCCTCCGTCCGTGACCAAGTGCCTGACGTGCGCGGATTGACCACGTTCGCACCCGAACCTACCGTCGTCAACACGGCCGTTCGTACGGCTCGTTGCGCATCCTGTCTCCCGGTGAGGGCGGTGCCCGCAATGGACGTCACCTTTCTCGGCGGCCCCCGCGCGCAGCGCGGCCTCGGTGTCGTCGCCCCCTTCGACTTCGCGCTGGATCGCGAGCTGTGGCGCTGGACGCCGGACGACGTCTCGCTCCACCTGACCCGCACGCCGTACGTCCCGGTCGAGGTCAGCCTGGACCTCGCCCGCCGGGTGAGCGAGCACGAGACCCTCAGGGACGCCGTCCGCACCCTGATCGCGGTCGCCCCGGAGACCGTCGCCTATGCCTGCGCCTCGGGCAGCTTCGTCGGCGGGCTCGCGGGGGAGCGGGCGATGTGCGAGGCGATGACCCGGGCCGGTGCGACGCCGTCCGTGACCACCTCGGGCGCGCTGATCGAGGCCCTGACGGAGCTGGGCGCCCGCCGGGTGGCCCTGGTGACGCCGTACACGGAGTCGGTGACGCGGTCGCTGGAGGAGTACGTGGCCGAGGCGGGCGGCACGGTCACCGGACGCGCGTTCATGGGCCTGACCCGGCACATCTGGAAGGTGCCGTACCGGGAGGTGGTGGAGATGGCCCACCGGGCGGTGCCCGCGCCCGCGACCGCCGACGTGCTGTTCATCTCCTGCACCAACCTGCCGACCTACGACGTCATCCCCCAACTGGAGGCCGAACTACGCATACCGGTGATCTCGGCCAACCAGGTGACCATGTGGGCGGCGTTGCGCCGACTGGGTACCCGAGCGGTGGGACCGTATCAAGCGCTGCTGGACACTTCGGCACGCGTGTGGCCCCCCGGGCTGCCGGACACCCGGGTACCGCGGGAACTTCCCGTGCCGCAGGAACCCCCGGTCCTGCCGGAAGAAGAGCAGCAGGAAGGCTGGACATGACCGCACTCGGTTTCCTCTACCCGGGCCACTCGGCCGAGGACGACTACCCCCGTATCGAGCAGCTCCTGGGCAGTGACATCCGGTTGGACCTGGTCCACACGGACATCGGCGAGGACGCGCACCGGGTCGACGCGTTGCGCCAGATGGGCGCGCCGGAGCGGCTGGCGAAGGGCGTCGAGCAGCTGCGGCTGGCCGGCGCCGAGGCGATCGTGTGGGCCTGCACCAGCGGCGGCTTCGTGCACGGCTGGGAGGGCGCCCAGGAGCAGGTGCGCACCCTGGCCACGACCGCCGGGATGCCGGCCTCCTCCACCTCCTTCGCCTTCGTGCACGCGGCCCAGGAGATCGGCGCGGGGCGGGTCGCCGTCGGCGCGACGTACCCGGACGACGTGGCGGCACTGTTCGCCGAGTTCCTGCGGGCGGGCGGCGTGGAGGTGACCGGCGTCCACAGCGCCGGGATCGTCACGGCGGCCGAGGTCGGCACCTGGGGCGAGGCGGAGGTGTTCGCCCTCGCGCGGGCGGCCGACGCGCCCGACGCCCGGGCGATCCTGCTGCCCGACACCGCCCTGCACACGGCCGCGCTCCTCCCCGCCCTGGAGAAGGAGCTCGGCAAGCCGGTCCTCACCGCCAACCAGGTCACGGTCTGGGAGGCCCTGCGTCTCACCGACCGCCGAGTGAACGCCCCGGGCCTGGGCAGCCTGTTCACCCGGGAGCCGATCGTGCAGGTGTGAACCGGGCGAGGGGGGCCATGCAGGCGGAAACGGTCATAGCCGTCGCGGCGACGGTCGTCGCGCTCGGCTCGCTCTGGGTCAGCTACAGCCAGAGCCGGGCTGCCCGTGTGCACAACCGGCAGTCCCTGCGGCCCATCCTCCAGATACGACGCATCCGGAACCGGCAGCAGGGTCTCACCGGGCTGAAGGTGATCAACGCCGGACTGGGCCCGGCCGTGATCACGGCCACCGTGGTGCGCTGGGACGGTGTGGTCGCCGGGCAGTGGGCCCGAGAGGCCTGGAACGTGATGCTCGACTCCGACGAGGGGGTCCAGAAGTACGCGCTCCGGCAGGGTTCCGTCGTCCTGGTCGGTGAGTCCACCTTCCTGGTCCGCCTGGACACGGACGACCCCGACCGTCTCCTCCGCTTCCACGACGGCATCAGGGACCGGCTGGCGATCGACATCCACTACGAGTCCGTCTACGGCGGGGAGGGATTCGTCGTCTCCTCGAACGGCGCGGAATAAACGGGGACACCCTCCTGTTGTCGGCCCGAGGACAGTGCACGGTCGACAACAGGAGGACCCCCGTGGCGGCGGACGAGACGGTGAGTGATGTGACGGTGGCGGACGAGATCCGAGGGGCGGCTCAGGGCGGCGCGCCGGTGCCGCTCTCCGTACTGGACCTGGTCACCGTCGGCTCCGGCAGCACCGCCACCGAGGCGCTGCGCACCAGCGTCGAACTCGCGCGGTTCACCGAGTCGCGCGGCTTCCACCGCTACTGGGTCGCCGAGCACCACTCGATGCCGGGCGTCGCCTCCTCCTCGCCCGCGGTGATCCTCGCCCACCTCGCTGCCCACACCGACCGCATCCGGCTCGGCTCGGGCGGCGTGATGCTGCCCAACCACGCGCCCCTCGTCATCGCCGAGCAGTTCGGCACCCTGGAGGCGCTGGCCCCGCACCGCGTCGACCTCGGCCTCGGCCGCGCCCCGGGCACGGACGGCGCCACCGCCGCGGCCCTCCGCCGCACCGCCACCCTGCACGAGGGCGCCGACGACTTCCCCGAGCAGCTCGCCGAGCTCACCCGCTTCCTGGACGACGACTTTCCCGACGGCCACCGCTACGGCCGTATCCACGCGATCCCCGGCCCGGTCCAGGGCACGTCCCCCGGCGGGGTGCAGTCGCCGCACCGGCCGCCCGTCTGGCTGCTCGGCTCCTCCGGCTTCAGCGCCCGGCTGGCCGGTGTGCTCGGCCTGCCCTTCGCCTTCGCGCACCACTTCTCGGCGCAGAACACCGTCCCGGCCCTCGACCTGTACCGGGAGTCCTTCCGGCCGTCCGAGGTGCTCGCCGAGCCGTACGCGCTGATCGGCGTCTCCGTGCTCGCCGTCGACGAGGAGCGGGAGGCCCGCCGTCAGATCCTGGCCACCGGCCTCAACATGATCCGGCTGCGCGGCGGCCGTCCCGGTCTGTTCCCCTCCCCCGAGGAGGCGGAGGCGCACGAATTCAGTCCGTTGGAACGGGAGTTCGTCGACTCCTGGGGCGCGAATATCATCCACGGCACGGCCGACGAGGTCCGCACCGGCCTCGACGACCTCCACAAGCGCACCGGCGCCGACGAGTTGATGCTCACCAGCCACGCCCACCGCGGCGAGCTGCGCCTGCGCTCCTACGAACTCGTCGCGGACGCCTACGGGTTGCCGACGGCGTAGGTCTCGGTCCCCAGCAGCTCGGAGATACGATCCGGCGACACCGGACGGGAGTACAACCACCCCTGCCCGGTGTCGCAGCCGATGCTGCGCAGTCGGGTCGCCTGCGCGGAGGTCTCCACGCACTCGGCGGTGACGGTCAGCCCCAGCCGGTGGGCGAGGTCGATCATCGCCTCGACGACGACCTGGTCGGCCGGGTTCGGCGGGGAGCCCGCGCCCTCGTACTGGAAGCCGCGTACGAAGGACCCGTCGAGCTTCAGCACCGACACCGGCAGCCGGCTCAGGTAGGCGAGGTTGGAGTAGCCGGTGCCGAAGTCGTCGATGGCGATGCCCACGCCCATGTCGCTGAGCGCCTGGAGCGCCTGGAGCGGCCGCCCCGCCGAGCCCATCACGGCCGACTCGGTGAGCTCCAGCTGGAGCAGGTGCGGCGCGAGCCCGGTCTCGGCGAGGATCTCCGCCACATCCGCCACCAGGTCGGAGTCCCACACCTGACGCACCGCCACGTTGACGCTGACGAACAGCGGCGGATCGTCCGGATTGTCCAGCTGCCACTGCCGTGCCTGCCGACAGGCGGTGGCCAGAACCCATCGGCCGAGCGGCACGATGGAACCGTCCTCCTCGGCCAGCGCGACGAACCGATTCGGCGACAGCAGCCCGAACCGGGGGTGATCCCAGCGCACCAGCGCCTCCACGCCGCGCAGCCGGCCGTCCGACATGCCGACCAGCGGCTGGTAGTCGAGGCGGAACTCGCCGCGCTCGATGGCCGGACGGAGCGTGGAGGCCAGCGCCTGCCGGGTCATCAGATGCGCGTTGCGCTCGGGGTCGAACAGCGTCCAGCGGTCCTTGCCGTCCACCTTCGCCCAGTACAGGGTCGTGTCGGCGGCCTGCATCAGACCGGTCGCCGTGGTGCCGGCCGCGTGCCGCTCCACCACCCCGATCGACGCGGAGACGTTCAGCCGGTGCCCGGCCAGGTCGAAGGGGGCCTGGAGCGCCTTGAGCACGGACTCGGCGAGATCGGCGAGCTGCTCGGTGCCGGTGGAGTCCTCGACCAGCAGGGCGAACTCGTCGCCGCCCAGCCGGGCCACCAGCGGCACGCTCGGCCGGGTCTGCCCGGCCTGCTCGGCGCACTCCGTCAGCCGTTCGGCGACGGCGGCCAGCAGCAGGTCGCCGACCCGGTGACCGAGGGTGTCGTTGACCGCCTTGAAGCCGTCCAGGTCCAGGTAGCACAGGCCGATCCGGCCGGTCCCGCTCTGCTCGTACGCCTCCGCCTCCAGCGCGGCGGACACCCGCTCGAAGAACAGGGTCCGGTTGGGCAGCCTGGTCACCGGGTCGTGCATCTGGAGGTGGCGCAGTCTCGCCTGGAGGTCACGGTGAGCGCTCACGTCGGCGACCGACAGCAGTACGCCGGGCATGTCCGCGTCGAGGGGGGAGATGGTGACCTGCGCCCACAGTGAGCGCCCGTCGGGCTGCTTCAGGCGCCGGGTGCAGCGCAGCTTCGCCTGCCGGCCGCGCAGCACCTCGCGGTAGGCGTGCCAGGTGCGCGGGTCGGAGGCCAGGTCCAGCAGGTCGGAGGCGACCCGCCCGACCAGGCCCGTGCTCCCGCCGCCGAGCAGCGCGCCGAGCGCGTCGTTGGCGTCGACGATGCGACCCTCGCCGTCGACCACGGCCATGGCGAGGGGTGCCGCCGCGAAGACGGAACGGTAGGCCGGTGGTCGGTTGACCAGAAGCCCGCTTTCCGTACTGTCGATGTCACTCTCTGTGACGGCTGACCGGTCGAGGTCTGCCGCGGGCGTCGGCCCTTCGGACGTTCCGCTCACCGCTCGCTCCCGCAGTGCACTCGATCGCTGTCCGTGCAGGAAAGTCTGCCGATCATAGAGGCTGCCCCCGGACCCGCGCAGCCACTGCCCAGTGTCCCCGAACAACCGGCCTTTCTGACAGATCGTTTCTGCCCGCACCTGGCCCGGTTCTGTGGGGGGACGACCGCTTGTGACGTTCCGTGAGAATTCCGGGGGTGTCGAGGTGATGCCCGCTTTCCGCCTCCTCACTCGTCTGGGGCAGACAAACAGGGCGTAGTACGACAATTTGACACAGGCTGGGTGGCGGTGTCCCGTGAACCGCCTTCCGGAGGTCCCTGTGCCGCGACTGCCGCGACGTGAGCGACTGCTTCCGCGCCCCCGACTGCGCAGTACCGCGGCCGTGTTCACCACCCTCTCGGCGCTGGTCGCGAACTCGCTCGTCGGCGGCCCCTCGGTCGCCGAGCCGTTCTCGCCCGCCCCGTGCGCCCTGACCCGCACCATGGCCCACCACTCGGAGGGCGTGGACACCTGGAACACCGCCTACCCCCGCCCGGCCCGCTCCCTCGACGCGGTGATGGTCTTCCTGTCCTTCCCGGACCGGTTCCCGACGACCTCCCCCGACGAACTGGCCGCCGACCACTTCCCGGCCACCAGCCGCTTCTTCCGGCAGGCGTCCTACGGGAAGTTCGCCCTGCGCGCGCATCCGCTGAAGCGCTGGATCCGCATGCCGAAGCCGTCCACCGCGTACGCCATACAGCGCGACTGGAACGCCGACAGCCGGGCCGCCTACCTGCACGACGCGCTGGCCGCCGCCGACCCCCACGTGGACTTCTCCCGCTACGACGTCGTCTACTTCGTGGCGGACCCGGACGCGCCGGGCGTCGACTCGGACGCCACGAAGGTCGTCAACCTGGACACCCCGCTGAACGCCGACGGCACGGACATCCGCCGGGTCGTCACGGTCTTCGAGCAGCACCCCCCGGACCGTCTCGTCCTCGCCCACGAGACGGGCCATGTCTTCGACCTGCCCGACCTCTACCACCGCCCCGTCGACGGCAAGGGCGACTGGGACACCTACGTCGGCGACTGGGACCTGATGGGCAGCCAGTTCGGCCTCGCCCCCGATCTGTTCGCCTGGCACAAATGGAAACTGGGCTGGCTGGACGAGCGCCAGGTGGTGTGCGTACGGGGGCCGGGTCCGACCCGGCTGACCCTGGAACCGCTGAGCGCCGGGCCGGGCGTGCCGGTCGCCGCCGCCTCCGGGGCGCCGGCCTTCGGGCTCGGCAACGGGCCCAAGCTTGCGGTGGTGCGCACCGGCCCCGACAGCGCGCTCGCCTTCGAGGCGCGCAGCCCGGCGGGCAATGACCTGGCGGCCTGCCGCACCGGCGTCCTCGTCTACCGCATCAGCAGCGGCGCCCGGTCCGGCCGGGGCCCGGTCGAGGTGATCGACGCCCACCCGCGCACCGAGGCCTGCTGGGAGAACTCCGTCTACCCGCCCCTCGCGGACGCCCCGGTCGCCCTCGGCGAGAGCTTCACGGTGCCGGGCAACGGAGTACGGGTGGACGTGGAGGGGCGCACGGTGTCGGGGGAGTGGACGGTGAAGATCACGCCGGGGACGAAGCTGTGACCCCTCCCGCGGCATCCCGGACGTGACCCGTCCCGGACGTGACCCGTTTCGGACACGCGAAAGGCCCCTCGCTCTCACGAGGGGCCTTTGCCGGAGGGGGTGTGGGTGGCGTAGCCCCCACAGTGCGCGGCGCAGCCGCGCAGGAATGACGACGGCGGGGCTGGTTCGCGCTTTCTGCGAACAAGCCCCGCCGTCGACGTCGTGCGCCGCCAGGGACTCGAACCCCGGACCCGCTGATTAAGAGTCAGCTGCTCTAACCAACTGAGCTAGCGGCGCCTGCTGACGTCGTAGACCTTAGCATCCTGATCCTGGGGAGGAGAAATCGAAATCCGCACGGCCGAACGGGCCGCCCGGACCGCCGCCCACAGCAGGATCTCCGGGCCCGGCAGCCACGGATGACGGGTGTCCGGGGCGACCATCCAGCGCGTCGACGCGCCGTCCCCGGCGGGGGTGAGCGCGGGCACGGTCACCGCGTCGCCCGTGCCGTGGCACAGCAGCGGCGGCACCGTCGCGGTACGGCCGTCCTTGCGTCCTTCGGCGCTCCACTCCTCCCACTCCAGCAGCGAGGGCAGCCGCTGGGCCGTGCCCGGTGCGGCGAAGAGCAGCGTCCGCCCGCGGAAGGCGGCCACCGGCCCGGAGCCCGGCCCCTCGCCCCACAGCCGGTCTAGCATCAGCCGCCCGAACATCGCCGGCGCGCTGACGATGTCGAACGCCGAGCCGCAGGGCAGCACCACCGGGGCCTGCGGCCGCTCCTTCCAGAAGGCGAGCGTGCTGCGCGGATAGGTCCCGGCGGAGGCCAGCCAGGCGGCGCCGTCCGGGGTGACACCGATGGGTTCGTCGCATGCGCTGCTCATACCTCCAGGTCTACCGGGGGTGAGCGGGTGATTTCACAGGGTTGCGGGAAACCGGGACGGGAGGGGACGGGGAGGAGTATCTTGCCCGCCTGGCATATGCCAGGCGGGCAGGGCAGGCAGGTTGGGCAGGGCGGACCGGACGCGGCCGACGCGGCGCTCACACGGGGTCGGCGTGCCCCCGCCCCTCGGTGTCGCCCCGCAGCAGATCCCGGCCGAACTCGACCATCTTCTTCGCGTAGTCCTCGGTCCACTCGGCCCGCTCACCGATGTCCGCCGGGGTCAGCCGGTCGAAGCGGCGCGGATCGGCGAGCTGTGCCGCCGCCATGGCCTGGAACTCCACCGCCCGGTCGGCGGCCGCCCGGAACGCGAGCGTCAGTTCCGTCGCCCGCGCGAGCAACGCGGCCGGATCGTCTATCGACTCCAGGTCGAAGAAGTGCTCCGGATCACCGGCCGCCTCGGCGGGCTCGAAGAGCAGGGGCGCGGGGCGTAGCCGCGGTTCGTTCCGACGCGGCGTGGGCTCCGCCATGTCTTCTCCTCCTCGTACGGTTCGGATGGCTCCACGGGCGCACAGCACCGGTGGAGTGGACCACCCTCCATTGTCCCCCGACAGCGCAAGAGGCCCTCGGCCCCGCAGTCTCAAGGCTCCGGAACCCCCTGATGTTCCCGCCGGATCAAGGTCTCCAGGCCACCCGGTGTTCGGCGAGGTGTGCCAGTACCGCGTGGTTCGCCTCCCAGCCGTCCGGGCTGTGTTCACCGGCCGCCTCCGGCGGCGTGCCGGCCTCCGGCCGGCGGACAGACGGGTGGGTGGGTGGCGAGGTCAAGGTCTCCAGGCCACCCGGTGTTCGGCGAGGTGTGCCAGTACCGCGTGGTTCGCCTCCCAGCCGTCCGGGAACTTCACGAGGGTTCCCAGCTGGACCGGTTCCGTCGACGGGTAGGCGTCGAGGAGGTCGCCCACGCCTGCCCGGCACACCACCACGCACGCGTGCCGGTGACGGGAGGCCAGGACGCACAGGCGGCCCGTCTCCAGGTGGAAGGCGGTGGCGTCGGGGCGGCCGGACAGCGGGTGGAGGATCACCGTGACGTCGAACTCCATGCCCTGGAGCCGGTTCGCCGTGTCCACGGTCACGTCCGGCACGCCCAGCTCCGCCAGTGCCGCCCGCACCGCCGCCGCCTGGTCGCGGTGCGCCGTGCCGACGGCGACCCGGTCGGCGGTCAGCGGGGTCGGATCGGGGGAGAGCTCCGAGGTGGCCGCGCCGCCCCGGTCCAGCAGCCGCCGGACGACCGCCGCGACGGCCCGCACCGCCTCGGGGTCGGTCCGGGGCGTGTGCCGCGCGGGCAGCTCCAGCAGGCCCCAGCCCGACTCCGCCGCCTCGTCGATCACCCGGTCGGTGCCGGAGCCGTCCGGGGGCACGGCGAAGGACAGACGCCGGTCGCCGTGCCCGGTGCCGCTGCGGAACGGGGTGTACGGGTAGAACGCGTCGGAGACCAGGGGCGCCGCCGACGCCGGAAGCCGCCAGGACACCGGCAGCCGGTGCTGCGGCAGCTCGGGGTTGTGCGCGAGCAGGGTGCTCACCGCCGAGGCCGACGGATCGTACGACAGGCCCGCCCACTGCTCGCCGCCCACGATCGAGAACGGGTCCAGCTGCCCCGGGTCGCCCACGAACAGCGCCCGCTCGAACAGCCCGGCCACGGCCAGCAGCCCGTCCGACCGCATCTGGTACGCCTCGTCCACGATCGCGTGCCGCCACGGTTCGTCGACCTTCACATGCGCCCACTTGGCGGCGGTGGAGATCACCACCGGCAGGCCCGCCAGCTCCGACGCCTTCGCGGACTTCCGTACGTTCGGCAGCTCGTCGAGCACCTTGTCGTACGGGTCGGTGTCGCTGCTGTGCAGGCGGCCCACCGGCAGCTCGGGGTTCTTCACGGCGAGCCGCACGACCAGGTCGTCGACCTGCGCGTTGGTCTGCGCGACCACCATCAACGGCCGCCCCGCGTCGGCCAGTTCCAGCGCCGCGCGGACGACGAGCGTGGACTTGCCGGCGCCGGGCGGGGAGTCGACGACCACCCCGCGCGCGGTGCCGTGCAACGTGTCGCGCAGGATCGCGTCGGTGGCGCGGGTGGCGGCGGTACCGGGGTCGAAGGCGGCCTCGGTGGTCACAGCACATCCTCCTGGGTGACGGAATCGGGGACTTCGGGCACCTGTTCGCCCGGCGGGCCGCCGTGCGTCCACGGCGTGTCCTCCGGGTCGGGCAGCTTCGCGCCGCCGCGCTGCTCGTGCTCGAAGAGCGTGAAGCAGAGCCGGTCGCCCTTCTCGGGCACGGACCCCACCTCGGGCTCCTTGCCGCGGCCCATCTTGTCGACGATCCGCAGCACCAACAGGCCGTCGTCCTCCTCGCCGTCCCGCCCCACGAACTCGGCCGCCTGCGGCTTCCCGCCCAGCGACCGGAACACCTTCGCCCGCTCCCCGAGATGCGGCCGGTCGTCCGTGCGTACGGTGACCAGCGGGCGCGGGCTCGGCCGCTTGCTCTCGCTGTACGCCATGACCACGTCGACGACCTCGCCCGCGAACGCCTCCCCGGCCAGCCGCCGCCCCGCCATCACCAGCGGGTCGTCGAGCGCCTCCTGCGCCTCCAGCCGGGCCTGTTCGCGCTCGCGGGTGGCCAGCTTGTTGGCGGCGGTGACCGCGTCGTCGCGGCGCGGCTGCGGGGGCTCGCCGGCGACGACCCGGTCGCGGTGGCCGGTGAACGACCAGCGGTCGCGCGTCCACCGCTCCTCGACGTGCGCGCCCTCCGGCAGCGCCCGCAGCAGGTCCAGGCCCTCCCACACCTTGTTCCAGGTGGGCAGCGTTTGGCGCTTCACCAGCTCGCGGATCTCCCGCTCGGCCGCGGTGAGCGCGCCCAGCCGGTCGTCGGCCTGGAGGCCGTCCTCGGCGGCGGCCAGGGCGGTACGCGCGCGGTCGTAGCGCTCGATGGCCGGGGCGAGCAGCTTGTTGTCGAAGGCCGGGTCGGTCGCCGGACCGGCCGGCGGGCACCCCAGCTGTCCCGCGGCGTCCCGCGCGAGTTCCGCGCGCAGCGCCGCCGCCGCGCCCGTCTCACCCGGCGGCGGGGCGATCCAGGCGAGCTGTGCCCCCAGGTGCTGGTCCTCCAGGCTGGACTGCCCGGTCGCCCAGTGCCGGCCCAGGACCTCCGTCATCGCCGTCAGCAGCGAGGATCCGGGCACCCGGGACCGCTCCCCGAAGTGGGTCAGCCACCGGCCGAGCAGCGGCACGCGCGGAGGCGCGGGATACGGCGTCTCCGGGTCCTGCTCCGCCGTGCGCCTGAAGCGCATGGAGCGGCCCAGAAGGCGTACGAAGTCGACGCCCGCGCGGCTCGGGACGATCAGCTGGGGCGCGTCGGCGCACAGCTCGACCTCGACCTTGACGCGTTTGCCGGTCTCCGGGTCGGTCTCGCTGCGCTCGGCGGCCTCGACGACGTCGGCGTAGGAGTCGAGGTACGGCAGGACGACGTCGGCCAGTTCGGCGAGGAACGCGAACCTCAGCTCGCGGTCGCGCGGCTGCGGTACGACGAGCAGCCGCGGCGCGTCCCGGTCGGTGCCGACCAGCGCGCCCAGCGGGGCACCGGCCTCACCGGCCGTGGTCAGCGGCACGAAGACCAGCGGCCGCTCGGACAGGTGCCGGTGCCGGACGGTGGCGGTGGGCTGGGCGCGGCCGGTGGTGACGGCCTCGAGGCGGGCGAGGGTGGTGATCAGTGACACGTCGTCCCCAGGGCGTCGGCGCGGAGTCGTGCGGCCCGGCGCAGGGCGGCCACCGCCGGATCCCGTGGATCGCCGCTCTCGCCGCGTGCCGCCGCCAGGACGTCCTCGACGGTGGTCAGCCCGCCCAGCTCGGCCCGCACGGAACGGCCCAGGGAGGTGACCGCGCCGGCCGTGCGGGACCGCTCACGGCAGTGGAACGCCAGCTCGCAGGCGGCCAGGCACTCGGGCGCGTACGCCGCCGGGACCGCCTCGACGGCCGCCGTGAGCTGTTCGGCGGGCAGCTCGGGGGAGAAACAGGTGCCCTCGGGGAGGGCGTCGGCGATGTCCTGGATACGGGTGAGGCGGGCCAGTTGGCGGCTGGTGACCGCGCGCTGCTTGCGCACGTCCACGGCGGAGGCGGTGGGCAGGTTGGAGAAGTCCTTGGGGCAGACCAGGAGCACGCGGTGGCGCACGCGCGGGGCCGGGTCGAGCCGGGCGGCGACCGCCTCGAGGGCGAGCACGTACACGGCGGCCTGCCGGGCGGCGGCGCCGACCTTCGCCGGGTCCGCCGAGCCGTCCAGCATCGGGAAGGACTTGATCTCCACGACCGTCCAGCTGCCGTCCGGGTGCACCACCACCGCGTCCGGCTCCAGGAAGGCGGGGGAGCCCGCGACGTCGAGCGCGATCATCGGATGGTCCAGGAGCGTCCAGGTGCCGGTCGCCCCGGTGGCCTCGCGCAGTGCCAGCGCGGTGCGCGCGGTACGGCCCTCGGGGCCGATCGCGGACAGGTCGGGCAGGGCCGCGTCGGCGGGCGGCGCGGCGCCGGGGTCCAGCCGCTCGTGCACCAGCCGCAGCAGTTCCGCGCCGCCGTCCGCCTTCACCTTCGCCTCGAACGCGTTGCCGCGGGTGAGGGCGAACTGGGACTGCCCGAAGGCCGAGGGCGAGCCCAGCGCGTCCGCCAGCGTCGCCTTGTCCACCCCGGCGCCGTCGAGGATCGCGCGCCGCTCGCAGCCGGGGTTGGCGGCCAGCGCCGCGAGGGCACGGGCGTCCAGCGCCTTGGCCGGAACGTCGGGGCCGCGCAGCTCAGCGAGCCGCTGCCGGAGCGCCGTCCCCCGCGTCCGAGGGGGAGGCACCCGGCTCGGCTCCGGGGCCGAACCGTGACTCGCGCTGCCGTGGAATTCGCTCACCCGTCGAAGTCTGGCATCCGCCACTGACAATCGAGGACGATGTGCCCGCAGAGGCCGCCGCGACCAGCGGGACACGGTCCGCGAACCACACCCGGGCGCGGTCCGCGCCGCGCATCACCAACGGCGTCAGCAGCAGCCCGAGGCCCATCACGGCCGCGCCCGCGACCGCGTCGAGGAAGTAGTGGTTGGCGGTGCCCATCACCACGAGCGTCGTCACCAGCGGGTAGACGACACCGGCCGTCTTCGCCGTACGCGTGCCGCCGTGCCGCCACAGCATGACGCCGCACCACAGGGCCCAGCCGACGTGCAGACTGGGCATGGCGGCGTACTGGTTGGTCATGCCGCCCATGCCGCGCGGCGCGCTCGCCTCGGCGCCCCACCAGCCGTACGAGCTGTACTGGGCCATGGTGTCCACGAAGCCGTGGCCGGCCGACAGCAGCCGGGGCGGGCAGGTGGGCAGCAGTATGAAGCCGATGAGGCCCATGAACGTGGACGTCATCAGCCAGGTGCGGGCCTCCCGGTAGAGCACGGCCCGGGACCGGAACAGCCAGACCAGGATCACCGGCGTCACCAGGTAGTGCAGCGACGCGTACCAGAAGTCGGCCGGCACACCGATCCACGCCTGGGTCCTGAACAGCCGGTTCAGCGGGTGCTCGGCGTTGATGTGCAGGAACTTCTCGATGCGCAGGATCGCCAGACCGTGGTCGACGGCGGTGGTCACATCGCCCCGCGCGAGCAGCCGGCCCGCGGAGTAGCAGGCGTACACCAGCAGGATCAGGGGCAGCTCGGTCCACCAGCGCAGCCGTGTCCGCGGGGCCGCCTCGGTGCCTGGTGTCTCGGTCTGCGGCATCCGATCGCCTCCCCCTTCGTGTCGCTGTCTCGTCGCTGGTGTGCCGGTGGCTCGGGACGGGCCACTTTACGGCGTATGTGCGCGGCCCTTTTTGGCGCCCCGGCTCTCAAAGACGCTGAGATCGCCCACCGGGTTGCCCCTGTTCAGGGTGAGCGATGATGGAAGGGCTCCGCCCCTGATTTCTCCCCTGATTCCGCTCAGGGTTTTTCCGGAAAGGTCCCCCATGGCACCGCGCATCCTGCTGGCCCGGCACGGACAGACGGAGTGGTCGCTGTCCGGCAAGCACACCGGCAGGACCGATGTGCCGCTCCTGGAGGAGGGTCGCCGGGGTGCCAAGCTGCTCGGCGAGCGGCTGCGCAGGCCGCCGTACGACGGCCTGACGGACGTGGAGATACGCACCAGCCCGCTGGCACGCGCGCGTGAGACGTGCGAGCTGGCCGGCTTCGGTGAGCGGGCCACCACCTGGGACACCCTCATGGAGTGGCACTACGGCGCCTACGAGGGCATGACGCCCGCCGAGATCCAGGCCGCCCGGCCCGGCTGGCTCATCTGGCGCGACGGCGTCCCCGAGGGCGAGACGCTCGCCGAGGTGACCGCCCGTGCGGACGAGGCCGTCGCCTGGGCCCGCTCGGCCGACCGGGACGTGCTGATCTTCGCCCACGGGCACATTCTCCGCTCCATCGGGGCACGCTGGCTGGGTCTGCCGCTGGACTTCGCGGCCCGGATCCGCCTGAACCCGACGTCACTGTCGGTCCTGGGCTGGGCCTACGGCGAACCGGCGATCGAGAGCTGGAACGACCTCGGGCATCTCGGGTAGCCGAGGGCGGTCGCGGTGACCACGGGCGGTCGCGGTGACCACGGGCGGTTCCGGGAACCGGGTCTCACACCATCCGCGGTGTCGAGGCGTGCCGCTCCAGGAACGTGGACACGCCGCCCGCCCGCCGGTGCGGCAGCAGCACCCTGGCCGTACCCGCCAGCATCGTCTGGATCCGGGACGACTGGACCTGGTCCAGCAGGTCGAGGACCCGGATCCCGGCCACCGCCGCCTCGTCGGGATGACCCCCGCGCGCGAGGTCGTCCGCCAGTTCGGCCGTGTACAGCGCGATGTTCCGGGAGAAGTGCGGGTCCTGGAGGTCCGCCGCCCGCTTCGCGTGCCGGGCCGCGCGCGGCCAGTCGCCCAGCGTCGACCAGCACTGCGCCTCGAGCCCCTCGAGCTCGGCCTCGCCGTAGAAGCTCATCCACTCGGGGTCGCTGTCGCAGGGACCCCGGTCGTAGAGGGCCTGTGCGCGGACGAGGGCCTGCTCGCAGCCGGTGCGGTCGGCGAGCCCCGCCCAGCCGCCCGCCTCGCGCAGCGCCAGCAGCGACATCAGGCGGGGCGAGCCCAGGGGACGGCCGACGCGCTGCGCGGCCTGGGCGGCGCGGACGGCCTCCCGGGGCCGGCCCGCGTCGCGTGCCAGGAACGCCGTGTTGCAGAAGGCGTGCGCCTCCAGTCCCTGGTCCCCGGTCATCCGGGCGGTCGCCAGCGCCTCCGCGTAGTGCGAGCGCGCGTCGTCGAACCGGCCCGAGTCGTGTGCCAGCCAGCCCACCGAGATGGCGAGCTCCCCGGCGCCCGAGTGGAGCCGGTCGGCGGTCGTCTGCCGGGTCGTCCCGGCGTCCAGCAGCGCGTAGGCGGCGCGCAGCGGAGCGGCCGCGCGCCGGTAGAGACCGTCGGCCCCGTGCCGGTCGTCCAGCAGCCGGATCCTGCGGACCGCTTCTTCGAGGGCACCGGCCTCGCTCGCTCCCGCGCGGCGCACGGGACGATCCGCCGACGCGTCGTGGGCGAGCCCGAGGGGGCCCAGCGTGGCGGCGGCCATGGTGGCACCTCCGCCGGTCATGAATGCGCGACGCAGCACGTCGCTCTCCTCGTGGTTGTGGTGCTTGTCGTACGGGTCCTGCGTGTCATACGGCTTGTGCGCCCCACCCGTCTCACCCGTGTTCCGCTCGTCACTGGTAGTGCGCTCCGGTCTTGTGGTGTGCGCGCAGGGCGCGTCCTCGGGAGCACGCGCCCCTCGTCCGCGCACGGACGCACGGGGCGCGAACCCCAGATCGGTGAGCGTGCGGCCGGGGAACATGTGCAGGAACACCCGCTCGTACGCGTAGTTGGGGCAGCGGATCTCGCCCGCCTCGACGCGCCCGATGTAGCGCGCGTCACAGCTGACGCGCTCGCCGATCTCACGCGCGGCCCGCCGCACGAGTGCGGCGAACTCGGCGGGTGAGCGATGTCCGCGCAGGCGGCGGAAGGCGAGGTTGGGCCGTGCCGGCCGGTCGGGCCGAGGTGGGGTCACCGTTGACGACGCCATGGCCGGGTCCTCTCGTGCGAACCGTCGAACCATGCCGGAATAGGGATGAGTTGTCCGTGTGGCACCCTTGTTCCCGGCGGGCAAGAACGTACCTGCTGCGGTCGGGCCGCCATGCGCTGTTTGGCTACAAACCGGATATCTCATCCGCGTTCTGCCATGAACTGCCATCCTTTGCGGCGGACTTCCGCCGTAGCCCTTGACGTCGTGGGGCGTTGAGCCTTGTGGAATACAGCGGGCTGCGCGGTGGAGGCCGGGATGGAGACCAGCCAGAGCAATGTTCCTTCTATGACTTCGGTGGCGGCGTGCGACCTGGTGACGGTGCCGACCCGTCAGGGGTTGGAGGCGGTCGACATCCTGCGGAGGGGGGCGACGGGGGACGGTGTGGGGCCCGTCCTGCACGACGACGGCGACGACACGCTCGGCTTCGTGGTGCCGGCCGGGACGGCGGCGGCATGGGACATGCCGGGCAGTACCTGTACGAGGACCGACGGCAGGGGACTGCGACTCGCCCCCGAGTCGCCGGTCGAGGGCTCGGACTGGCTGGTGCCCCCCGGCGAGGCGGACCTCGCGACGGATCCGGCGGTGCTGCGGCGGGCGTTGGGTGAGGCGGCGCGGCTGATCGAGGCGGCGGACAGCTGCCGGTGAGGACGCCTCCGATGTGACGGGCGCGGCACCCGGCCGCGCGTGGGCCCCGAGCGAACGCGCGCGTGACCGTGAGCTCCGTGACGGCTCCCCGGCTCCAGCTCGCCCGCCGGTCCGGCCGACGCTCGTCCGGCTCCTGCTCGCCCGCCGGTCCGGCCGATGCTCGTCCGCTCGTCCGGCTCCTGCTCGCCCGCTTGTCCGGTTGATGCTCGCCTGCTTGTGCGGCCCGCTCCCGGCCGCTGCCCGGCCGCTGCCCGGCTGCTCCCGGCCGCTGCCCGGCCGCTCCCGGCTGCTCCCGGCCGCTGCCCGGCCGCTCCCGGCCGCTCCCGGCCGCTGCCCGGCAGCCGTCCGGCCGCTGTCCGGGCGGGCGCGCGGGGAGCGCTCGCGGCCTGCGAAAATGCTGTCATGGCAAAGTCCAGGAACACCCGGCGCGAGCGGGACGCCGACGCCGTCGTCGAGCCCGTCGACGGCGGGCTCGCCCAGCTCGTACCCGACCGGGACCGGGCGCGGGCCTGGACGCTGCTCATCGACGGAGCCCCCCAGTCACACGTGGACCTCGACGACCCCGCCCATCTCTCCTTCGAGTACCAGCGGCGCCTCGGTCATGTCATCGACCTCGTCGCACCGCCCGGCAAGCCCCTGCACGTCGTGCATCTCGGCGGCGGCGCGTTCACCCTCGCCCGGTACGTCGCCGCCACCCGCCCCCGCTCCACCCAGCAGGTCGTCGAACGGGACGCGGCCCTCGTCCAACTGGTGCGCCGGGAGCTGCCGCTGGACCCGGGGGCGCGTATCAGGGTGAGGTCGGTCGACGCACGCCAAGGGCTCGCCAAGGTGCCCGACGGGTGGGCGGATCTCGTCCTGGCCGATGTGTTCAGCGGCGCCCGGACCCCCGCCCACCTCACCTCGACCGAGTTCCTCGACGAGGTCCGCAGGGCGCTCAAGCCCGGCGGTGCCTACGCCGCCAACCTCGCCGACGGCCCCCCGCTGGCGCACCTGCGCGGCCAGATCGCCACCGCCGCCGCCCGGTTTTCGGAACTCGCGCTGGTCGCGGACCCGACCGTGCTGCGCGGCAAACGGTTCGGCAACGCCGTACTCGTCGCCTCCGACCTGCCGCTGCCGACCGCCGAACTGACCCGCAGGGCTGCCTCCGACCCCCACCCCGGCCGGGTCGAGCACGGCAGGGCGCTCACCGACTTCACCGGCGGCGCGGTACCGGTCGTGGACGCGTCGGCGGTGGCCTCACCGGCCCCGCCGCCCTCGGTCTTCCGCTAGGCCCGCCGGCCGGCCGGAGCCCCGGCGTCAGTACGTGCCCACCTCCACCCGGGGCGGCCCGTCGTGCCAGGTGCAGAACACCGACACCCGGTCCGCGCCGGAGCTGAACTCCACCCGGATCCACGACTCCGTCTTCCACACCTGCATCGACCAGCCCGCGCCCGGCGTCGCCGAGACCAGCGACGCGGAGACCTTGCCCAGATCGAAGACGACCAGCCCGCCGTCGGTGTCGTAGCTCTTGACCGTGCCCCGGGACGTGCCCTGAGGCGTGCCGGAGGCGCTGGGGGAGGGGCCGGCGGTCGCCGCCGTCCGCGAGGGGGACGGGGACGCCGGGGTCCGGCTCGGCGTCGGGGACGGGCTCCGCGACGCGGACGGGCTGCTCGTCGGCGAGGCCGGCGGCTTCGACTCCTGCGCGATCGCGTCACCCGCGGTGAGCGGCAGGGCGCGCGGCGGGTCGTAGGCCGTGCCCGCCATCACCGTGTGGACACCCCACCACGACAGCGTGACCGCCGCGCCCGTGGCGAGCGACCAGGCCAGTACGAGTACGAGTCCTCTGCGCATCGCGGGCCATCTTGCCCCACGCGCCTCACCCGTGTCGCACGGAAGTCGCCCCGGCTGTCCCCTCGGCCGCGCACGGTCGCCTCACCGGTCGTCCACAGGGGCCGAGTTGTCCACAGGCCCGAATGACCCTCGTCTGCATGGCGTAGGTTGCGGCGCATGGCAAGTGTGCTCGTGGTCGAGGACGACCAGTTCGTACGCTCGGCGCTCATCCGGCAGCTGACCGACGCCTCGCACCTCGTGCGCAGCGTCGGTACGGCGCTGGAGGCGCTGCGCGAGGTCGCCCATTTCCGCTTCGACGTGGTCATTCTCGACCTAGGCCTGCCCGATCTGGACGGCTCCGAGGCCCTGAAGATGCTGCGCGGCATCACGGACGTGCCGGTCATCATCGCCACCGCGCGCGACGACGAGACGGAGATCGTCCGGCTGCTGAACGCGGGCGCGGACGACTACCTGACCAAGCCGTTCTCCGTGGAGCATCTGTCGGCGCGGATGGCGGCCGTGCTGCGGCGGGCCCGGTCCGGTGCCGCGGAGGCCTCGCCCTCCAGCGTCATCCGCGTCGGCGGTCTGACCGTCGACCCGCTGCGCCGCCAGGCCGAGCTGGACGGCGTACGGCTCGACCTGACCCGCCGCGAGTTCGACCTGCTGGCTTTCCTCGCGGGCCGGCCGGGGGTCGTGGTCGCGCGCCGGGAACTGCTTGCCGAGGTGTGGCAGCAGTCCTACGGCGACGACCAGACCATCGACGTCCATCTGTCCTGGCTGCGCCGCAAGCTGGGCGAGACGGCGGCGCGGCCGCGCTATCTGCACACCCTGCGGGGTGTCGGCGTGAAGCTGGAGCCGCCCGTCTGCGACTCCGGGGGGACGGGACCGATCCGATGAGATGGGCACTGGTCAAGGTCTGTCTGGCGGTCACCACGATGGTCGTGGTCGCCTTCGCCGTCCCGCTCGGTCTCGTCATCAAGGAGATGGCCCGCGACCGCGCGTTCTCCAACGCCGAGCGGGAGGCCGCGGTCGTGGTCCCGGCGTTGTCCATCACGACCGACCGCGACCAGTTGGAGCGGGTCGTCGCCTCGGCGGGCTCCGACGACGGCATGGCGGTGCACCTGCCGGCGAGCGACGGCCGGGCCGCCGTCGACCTCGGCCGGCAGCGTGCCGCGGACGCGGACATCGCGGCCGTACGGAAGCTGGGCCGCGCCTCCACCACCGAGGTTCCCGGAGGCTCCGCACTGCTCCAGCCGGTCGCGCTGAGCCTGGGGACCGTGGTGATCGAGGTGTTCGTCCCCGAGTCCGAGGTGAGCAACGGCGTCGGCACGGCCTGGGCGGTGCTGGCGGCGGTCGGGGCCGCGCTGGTCGTCGGCTCGGTCGCCGTGGCCGACCGGCTGGGCGTACGGATGGTGCAGCCGGCCAGGCGACTGGTCGAGGGGGCGCACGAGCTGGGGGAGGGCAAGCTCGGGGCGAGAGTGCCCGAGGAGGGGCCGAACGAACTGCGCCTCGCGGCGGTGGCGTTCAACTCGATGGCGGATCAGGTGGTCCAACTGCTGGCCAACGAGCGGGAACTGGCGGCGGATCTGTCCCACCGGCTGCGGACCCCGCTGACCGTGCTGCGGCTCAACGCGGCCTCCCTGGGCGGGTCTGCGGCCGCCGAGCAGACGAGAACCGCCGTCGCCCAACTGGAGCGCGAGGTCGACACGATCATCCGGACGGCGCGGGAGGCCAAGCCGCAGACGGCGGCCGCCGGTCCGGGCGCGGGCTGCGACGCGGCGGAGGTGGTCCGGGAGCGGATGGCGTTCTGGTCGGCGCTTGCGGAGGACGAGGGCCGCAAGGTGCGCACGGCCGGTGTGGACCGCCCGGTCCGCATACCCGTGGCCCGTACCGACCTCGCCGCCGCCCTGGACGCCCTGCTCGGCAACGTCTTCCGCCACACCCCCGAGGGCACGGCCTTCGCGGTCGACGTCCACAACGGCGAGGACGCGGTGATCGTGCTCGTCTCGGACGCGGGCCCGGGCATCCGTGACCCCGAGGCGGCGATGGCGCGCGGCCGGGGCTCGGGCACCGCGGGCTCGACCGGCCTCGGCCTGGACATCGTCCGCCGACTCGCCGAGTCGACGGGCGGTGACGTCCGCATCGGCTCCTCGGTACTGGGTGGCACCGAGGTGCGGCTCTGGATCCAGCTGGACGGGCGGGAGCCGGTGCGCAGGGGCCACCGGGGGGCTGTCCGCAGACGGCGACGGGCGGTCGCCGGCCGCTCCTGAGGAGCGAATTGGTCTCGACCTTTAACCGCCCCCGATGTGTTCCTTAAGCGCTCCCTAAGGACCTCAACGGCCGTCCCTATCAGGCGTTTTGCCCGGTTGGGGATCGCTAGCGTGCTGCCGCACCCCACCCCCGGGAACCCCCGTGAGCAATGAAGGCAGGCACGTGATGAGCACGCATCGGCGCAGGATCAGCGGCAGGAACAAGATGATCGGCGGCGCGGTCGCCGCGGCCGTGGTGGGCGGCGGGGCCGTTCTGCTCGGCGGTACCGCGCAGGCGGCCGGGGTCGGGGCGGCCTACACCAGGACCAGCGACTGGTCGACGGGGTACACCGCGCAGTACGTCGTGACGAACAACAGCGGTCAGGTCAAGGCGGGCTGGAAGCTCGAGTTCGATCTGCCGGCCGGGGCGAAGCTGAGTTCCCTGTGGAACGGCGAGTCCGCCGTCAGCGGGCGGCATGTCACCGTCTCGCCGCCCGAGTGGGACACCGACGGGCTGGCCGTCGGGGAGTCCGTCACCGTCGGCTTCGTCGTCAACGGCAGCGGGGATCCCGCCGGTTGTCTGGTCGACGGCGCCAAGTGTTCCGCCGACGACGGCGCCACGCCCGAGCCGAGCGGCCGACCGACGACGACCGCGAGTCCCACCACGGCCCCGAGCCCGACCGCCACCTCCTCGCCCTCCTCTCCCGCGACCCCCTCCTCTCCCGCCCCGAGCACCAGCGCGAGCACCGGTACCGGCACCACCGCATCCGCCGGGTTCGCCCCCTACGTCGACACCTCCCTCTATCCCGCCTTCGACCTCCTGGCGAGCGCGAGCGCGACCGGGGTGAAGGACTACAACCTGGCGTTCGTCACCGACGGCGGCGGCTGCACGCCCAAGTGGGGCGGTGTGACCGACCTCGCGAGCGACGGCGTGGCCGCGCAGATCGGGGCCCTGCGGGCCAAGGGCGGTGACGTCCGGGTCTCCTTCGGCGGCGCCTCCGGCACCGAGCTGGCGACGACCTGCTCCTCGGTGGACGCGCTGGCGGCGGCGTACGGAAAGGCGGTGGACGCCTACCAGCTCACCAAGGTGGACTTCGACATCGAGGGCGGCGCGCTGCCCGACACCGCGGCCAACACCCGCCGCGCCCAGGCGATCGCCAAGCTCCAGCAGCAGCACCCGAACCTGGACGTGTCGTTCACGCTCCCCGTCATGCCCGAGGGGCTGACGCAGGACGGCGTGAACCTGCTGGCCGGCGCCAAGTCGGCCGACGTCGGGATCGACACCGTCAACATCATGGCGATGGACTACGGGCCGGCGTACAGCGGCGACATGGGGACCTACGCCGAGCAGGCCGCCACCGCCACCCAGGCGCAGGTCAAGAGCGTCCTCGGGCTCGGTGACAGCGAGGCCTGGAAGACGGTCGGGGTCACCCCGATGATCGGTGTGAACGACGTCACGTCCGAGATATTCAAGGTCGACGACGCCGCCCAGCTCGTCGCCTTCGCCAAGGCCAAGGGGCTCGGCCCGCTGTCGATGTGGTCGGCCACCCGGGACAAGCAGTGCGCGGGCGGGGCCAAGAACTACGCGGACGCGACGTGCAGCTCGATCGTCCAGACCGACTCCGCGTTCTCGAAGGCGTTCGCCGCCTACAAGTGATCAATTGAACGATCAAGAGGGGGAGCGGGAAATGATCATGTAAGTGATCAAGGTGTGTCGATTACGTTTCGACAAATGAAGCCAGCGGCTCTTGACGCATGACCGGACATACGGCTGTTATTGCGCCACCCCGTGTTCGGTCAAGTTGATTTCTGGTCGATTGCGACCGGCTTTCAGCCACACACCGTGGCCGAACCTCGCGTCAGGAGCCGTTCATGCACCACCTCTCCCCCTCCGGCCGCCTCGCTCTCCCCTCCCCGAGCCGTCGCACCCTTCTGCGCGGTATGGGCGGCGCGGCCGTGCTCGGCGCCGGCATACCCCTGCTCTCCGCCTGCGGCGGCAGTGGCACCGCGGCCGACCCGAAGACCGTCACCCTCGGCTCCAACGCCTCCGACGCCGTCCCGAAGAAGGCCTTCGCGGAGATCTACGCGGCCTTCAAGAAGCAGTCCGGGATCACGGTCGACGTGAACACCAAGGACCACAACACGTTCCAGGAGCAGATCAACTCCTACCTCCAGGGCACCCCGGACGACGTGTTCAACTGGTTCGCCGGCTACCGCATGCAGTTCTTCGCGGCCAAGAAGCTCGCCACCCCGATCGACGACGTGTGGCAGAAGATCGGCGGCAACTTCCCCGACGCCATGAAGGCGCTCAGCAAGGGCGCGGACGGCAAGTACTACTTCGTGCCGCTGTACACGTACCCCTGGGCGCTGTTCTACCGGAAGAGCGTCTTCCAGCAGCACGGGTACACCGTCCCCACCACCTGGGACCAGCTCGTCGCCCTGTGCAAGCAGATGAAGAAGGACGGGCTCGTCCCCATAGCCTTCGGTGACAAGGACGCCTGGCCCGCGCTCGGCACCTTCGACCAGATCAACTTCCGCACCAACGGCTACGACTTCCATGTCGAGCTGATGGCGGGCAAGGCCTCCTGGACCGACGCGAAGGTCCGCAAGACCTTCGACCACTGGGCCGAGATCCTCCCCTACCACCAGGACGGCGCCGTCGGCCGCACCTGGCAGGACGCCGCCCAGACCCTCGTCTCCAAGAAGGCCGGCATGTATCTGCTGGGCACCTTCGTGGCGCAGCAGTTCACCAACCAGGCCGACGCCGACGACCTCGACTTCTTCGCCTTCCCGGAGATCGACCCGGCCTACGGCCAGGACACCGTCGAGGCGCCCACCGACGGCTTCATGCTCTCCAAGGCCCCGAAGAGCAAGGCGTCCGCCGTCAAGCTCCTGGAGTACCTGGGCACCCCGGAGGCCGAGGCGATCTACCTCAAGGCCGACCCGAGCGTCGTCGCCGCCTCCTCCAAGGCCGACACCTCCTCGTACACCGCCTTGCAGAAGAAGGCGTACGCGATGATCAGCGGCGCCAAGCACCTCACGCAGTTCATGGACCGTGACAGCCGGCCCGACTTCACCTCCACGGTGATGCAGCCCGCGCTCCAGAAGTTCGTCCGCGATCCCAAGGGGATCGACAGCCTGCTGACGTCGATCGAGCGTCAGAAGAAGACGATCTTCGCGTCCGGCTGAGACGCTCGAGCCGAGGCGGATGAGCACCGACACATGAGCTCCGAAACGACCACGCAGATCCCGGAGGCGGCCGCCGAGCCGCCTCCGGGCACCGCGACCCCGAAGAAGCGCGCTCCGCAGGGCCACCGGCGCCTGCTGACCCGCCGCGACCGGCTCACGCTCGGCCTGATGGCGGGCGTGCCGACGATCCTGCACGTGGCCCTCGTCTGGGTCACCGCCCTCGCCTCCGTCGCCCTCGCCTTCACCACCTGGGACGGCATCGGCTTCGACTCGATCAAGTGGGTCGGGCTGGACAACTTCAGGGAGCTGTTCAGCAACAACCCGCAGTTCTGGCCCGCCGTCCAGCACAACGTCATCTGGTTCGTCGTGCTCATCCTGATCCCGACCCCGTTCGGGCTCTTCCTGGCGGTCCAGCTGGACAAGAAGATCCGGTTCAGCCGGGTCTACCAGACGGCCTTCTTCCTGCCGGTCGTGGTCTCCATGGCCGTCATCGGCTTCGTCTGGCAGCTGGTCTACAACCCGGACACGGGCCTGATCAACAGCCTGATCGGCGCCAACGAGCCGGGCCACTACATCGACTGGATCGGCGACCCGGACCTCAACCTCTGGGCCATCCTCATCGCCGCCTCCTGGCGGCACGCCGGCTACATGATGATCCTCTACCTGGCCGGTCTGAAGAGCGTCGACCCGGCCCTGCGCGAGGCGTCCGCACTGGACGGCGCGAACGAGTGGCAGACGTTCAAGAACGTCATCTTCCCGACCCTGCGGCCCACGAACACCGTCGTCCTCGTGGTGACGATCATCGAGGCCCTGCGCGCCTTCGACCTGGTCTTCGTCTTCAACAAGGGCGCCCAGGGGACCGAACTGCTGTCGATCCTGGTCACCAACAACATCATCGGCGAGTCCAGCCGCATCGGATACGGATCGGCGATCGCCGTCGTCCTGCTGGTGATCTCCCTCGCCGTGATCATCCCGTACCTGATCGCGACCTTCCGGAAGGAGCGGCGAGCATGAGCGCGACCCTCGCGTCCAAGCAGCGCACCCCCGTCCGCCCCGCCCGGATCCTGCTGCACACGTTCCTCGTCGTGACGTCCCTGGCCTGGCTGGCGCCCCTGCTGTGGGCCCTGTTCGCGGCCCTGCGCCCCTACGCGGAGACCAGCGAGAAGGGCTATGTCTCCTGGCCCGACAAACTCGGCCTGGACAACTTCACGGACGCGTTCCAGCAGTCGGACATGCTGCACTACTTCGGCAACACGCTGCTGATCGCGGTCCCCGCCGTGCTCCTGACCCTCTTCCTGTCGTCGTGCGTGGCCTTCTACGTCAGCCGCTTCGACTTCCGGGTCAACCTGTTCCTGCTCCTGGTGTTCACGGCCGGCAACCTGCTCCCGCAGCAGGTGATCATCACCCCGCTGTACCGCCTGTACCTCCTCGTCGACCTGCCGGGCATCACGGTCAGCGGCAAGCTCTACGACTCCGCGCTCGGCCTGGTCCTGATCCACGTGGCGTTCCAGTCCGGCTTCTGCGCCTTCGTGCTGAGCAACTACATGCGCTCGCTGCCGCACGAGCTGACCGAGGCCGCGCTGGTCGACGGCGCGTCCGTCTGGCGGCTGTACTGGCAGATCGTGCTGCCGCTGTGCAAGCCCGCGATGGCGGCCCTGGCGACCCTGCTCTCCATCTGGATCTACAACGACTTCTTCTGGGCGATCGTGCTGATCTCCACCGGTGAGAACATGCCGATCACCTCGGCCCTGAACAACCTCTCCGGCCAGTACTTCACCGACCCCAACCTGGTCGCCGCCGGTGCCCTGCTCACCGCGATCCCCACGCTGATCGTGTACTTCGTGCTCCAGCGCCAGTTCGTCAGCGGCCTGACCCTGGGCGCCAACAAGGGCTGACCGCCGCCCCCCTCTCCGCGTGCCCCCTCCCCGCGAGCCCCTCCCCGTGAAAGAGAACCCCGTGCACCACCCCTTCACCCCGGTGGCCGCCGTCCCCGTGGACCCGCGTCGTGCCCGCGTCCACGAGGAGGGCTGGCAGTCCTGGAGCCCGAGCGGTACCTACGCGCTCCGCGACACCCCGTACCGCCCGACGAACGACAACTGGGCGACGGTCTGCTACCGCCCCGGGGCCACCGTCCCCGCGGGAGCCTTCCAGGGGGAGGGGCTGCTGGCCCTCGACCCCGGCGACGGCTCACCGGTCCGCCTGTGGGCGGCGCCGGACCCGGTGCGGGAGGTGCCGTCCATCCGCCTCACCCCGGCCGGATCCGTGGCGGAGATCAGCGCCGACGGCCCGGTGAAGGAGTACACGGGCACCGACATCCAGGCGCTCCTGTCCGACTGGGCCGCCGGGCTCGGCCTCGTGGCCCCCCGCCCCGCGCCGACCGTCTGGTGCTCCTGGTACGAGTACTTCACCGCCGTCACCGAGGACGACATCCACGAGAATCTCCGCGCGATGGACACCCTCGACCTGCCCGTCGACGTCGTCCAGATCGACGACGGCTACCAGCGCGCCCTGGGCGACTGGCTCATCCTCTCGGGCCGTTTCCGCTCCCGTTCCGGCATCGCCGACGCCATCCGCGCCCGGGGCCGCCGCGCGGGCATCTGGACGGCGCCCTTCCTGGTCGACCCGAGCAGCGAGCTGGCCGCCCGGCACCCCGAATGGCTGGTCCGCTCCGCCGACGGCGGTTTCGCGCACGCCGGCCGCAACTGGGGCCACGACCTGCGGGTCCTCGACACCACCCACCCCGAGGCGGCGGCCTACCTGACGGACGTCTTCCGGACGCTGCGCGCCGAGGGCTACGACTACTTCAAGGTCGACTTCCTCTACGCGGGCGCGCTGGACGGCGTACGGCACGACGACACCGTGGACGCGCTGACGGCCTACCGCTCGGGCATCGAGCTGATCCGCGCGGCGATCGGTCCGGACGCGTACCTCCTGGGCTGCGGCGCGCCGATCCTGCCCTCCCTCGGTCTCTTCGACGCGATGCGGGTCAGCCCCGACACGGCCCCGCACCGCCGCCCCGAGGCCGACGACTTCAGCCAGCCAGGCCAGGACCCGGCCGAGTTCACAGGCGCCGGCCGTCAGTGGCAGCACGGCCGGCTCTGGACCAACGACCCCGACTGTCTGATGGCCCGCCCGGCGGTGGAGACCCGGGAGCGGTGGGCCGCGCATGTGGAGGCGACCGGCGGCCTGATGGCGTCCAGCGACCGGCTGCTGTCGCTCGACATCTGGGGCGTGGACACCACCCGCCGTCTGCTGTCGGGAGGCGACCGGTGACGCGTCGCGTGCTGGACGTCCCCGGCATCGCCTACGGCGGCGACTACAACCCCGAGCAGTGGCCGGAGGAGGTCTGGGCCGAGGACATGCGCCTCATGGCCGAGGCCGGGGTGACCATGGTCAGCGTCAACATCTTCTCGTGGGCGTTGCTGGAACCCGCCGAGGGCATGTACGACTTCTCGCGCCTCGACCGCGTCCTCGACATGCTCTACGCCCACGGCATCGCCGCCGACCTGGCCACCCCGACGGCCGCGCCGCCGGCCTGGTTCTTCCGGGCCCACCCCGAGGCGCTGCCGGTGGACCGGGACGGCCGGGGACTGTCGTACGGCAGCCGCCAGACGTTCTGCCCGAGCAGCCCCGCCTACCGGGAGGCCGCGCTGCGGATCGCCCGCGCGCTGGGCGAGCGGTACGCGGACCACCCCGCGGTGGTCATGTGGCACGTCCACAACGAGTACGGCTGTCACAACGCGGAGTGCTTCTGCGACGCGAGCGCGGCGGCGTTCCGGGACTGGCTGCGCGACCGGTACGGCGACGACCTGGCCGCGCTGAACGACGCCTGGGGCACCGCCTTCTGGAGTCAGTGGTACTACGACTGGGACGAGATCCTGCCGCCCCGCGCGACCGGCGCGGTCCCGAACCCCACGCACCGGCTGGACTGGCGCCGTTTCTCCAGCGACGCGCTGCTGTCCCTGTGCACGGCGGAGCGGGAGGTGCTGGCGGAAGCCGCCCCGGCGGTGCCCGCGACCACCAACTTCATGGTGATGTACAACTTCGACGCGCTGGACTACTGGCGCTGGGCACCGGAGCTGGACATCGTCTCGAACGACCACTACCTCCGTTCCACGGACCCCGAGTCGGAGATCGACATCGCGATGAGCGGCGATCTGGTGCGCTCGCTCGCGGGCGGCCGGCCATGGCTGCTGATGGAGCACTCGACGGGCGCCGTGAACTGGCAGCAGGTCAACCGGGCGAAGACCGCGGGGGAGTTGCGCCGCAACGCCCTGGCGCACGTGGCCCGTGGCGCCGACGGCATCGCCTACTTCCAGTGGCGGGCGGCGAAGGCGGGCGCCGAACAGTGGCACTCGGCGATGCTCCCGCACGCGGGCACGGACAGTGTCATCTGGCGGGACGTCGTTCAACTCGGCGCGGATCTGCGGGCGTTGGCGGAGGTGCGCGGCAGCACGGGCACGGCCGAGACGGCGATCGTCTGGGACTGGGACGCGAAGTGGGCGCTGGAACTCCCCTCCCAGCCGAGCGAGTCGGTCCGCCAGCTGGAGCTGGTCCGCTCCTGGTACGAGCCGCTGTGGCGGGCGGGCGTCGCCGTGGACTTCGTCCGCCCGGACGCGGACCTGTCGGCGTACCGCCTCGTTCTGGCGCCGAGCCTGTACCTGGTCGACGACGCGGGCGCGACGAACCTGACCGGTTTCGCCGAGCGGGGCGGCACGCTGGCGGTCGGCTTCCACAGCGGAGCGGTGGACGAGAACTGCCATGTACGGCTGGGCGGTTACCCGGGCGCGTTCCGCGAGGCGCTCGGCGTCCGCACGGACGAACTGTTCCCGTTGCTGCCGGGGGAGCGGGTCGGCCTGGACTCAGGCGGCACGGGCTCGCTCTGGTCGGAGCGGGTCCGCCCGGCCGGGGCCCGGGTGGTGGCCTCGTACACGGACGGCGCTCTGGCGGGCGTCCCGGCGGTGACGCGGCACGGCTACGGCACGGGCACCGCCTGGTACCTGGCCACGCTCCCCGACCCGGACACGCTGGCGGCGCTGCTGGAGCGCGTCCGGGAGGAGGCGGGGGTGCGGCCGGTGCTGGACGAGGTGCCGGCGGGCGTGGAGGCGGTCCGGCGCCGGGGGAGTGACGCCGACTACCTCTTCCTCATCGACCACGCGGGGGCGGGAGCCGAGATCGCGGTCGCGGACGGGGCGGTCGAACTGCTCGCCGGGCAGTCGGTGCGGGACGGTTCGGTCGGGCTCCCGCCCTACGGGGTCGTGGTCGTGCGGGAGCCGCGCGGGCACCGGTGAGCCGGAGGGTGCGGAACCCGGTCAGTCGGAGGGAGCGGGAGCCGGTCGGCCGGAGGGGGCGGGGTCCGTCGGCCGTGCCTCCTGCGAATTGTCGTTCTCCCAGGTCAGCTTGACGTTCAGATGGCCTTCGGCGCTCGTCTTCGCGATGATGGCGCCGGCCTCCGCGGTCAGCTTCACACCGAACTCGACCTCGATCGTGCCCGGCCGGACGTCCATCGCGCGGAACTGGCCCAACACGTCCGACGCGGCCTGGCGGACGTTGCCGAGCGCGGAGCTCAGCGAGGTGCCGGCCGACTCGACGAGGCCGCCCGTCCGGGAGGCCGGGCGTCCGGCGGCACCTCCACGATCACCTCGCCGCCGCTGTCCGGCGTCCACCGCACCAGCTCGGTCATGCAGCCTCCTCGATCGTCGTGGTGGGGCACTTTCAGGGGCAGAGGGCGCCCTGATAGGCGCCGGGAGGCACCAGGTCCCGGGTCGCCTTGTCGTGGTTCGGTTCGCCGAGCAGGGAGCAGAGTCCCGACAGGGTCCCCGATCACCGGCGAAGGGCGCGGCAGGCCCCCAGCCCGCCGCGCCCTCTCCCCGCTCCCCGGGTCAGGTGGTCTCGGTCGGCGCCAGGGTGCCCGTGCGGGCCGCCTGGCCGTACCACAGCGCGCTCGACTTCGGGGTGCGGGTCAGCGTCGCGTAGTCCACGTACACCGCGCCGAACCGCTTCTCGTAGCCGTACGCCCACTCGAAGTTGTCGAGGAGGGACCAGAGGTAGTAGCCCCGCACGTCCGCGCCGTCCGCGATCGCCCGCCGGACCGCCGAGAGATGGCCGTGCAGATAGGCGATGCGCTCCGGGTCGTGGACGCGGCCGTCCGAGTCGGGCTTGTCGTCGTAGGCCGCGCCGTTCTCCGTGATGTAGAGGGGCAGGCCCGGCGCCTCCGCCGTGTAGCGCATGATCAGCTCGTGCAGACCGGTCGGGTCGATGGACCAGCCCATCTCCGTGCGGTCGCCGGGCGTCAGGTGGAAGGCCACGTCGTCCGCGCCCGGCCACGGCGAGTGGTCGCTCGCGCCGTGACCGTCCGAGCGGGGTCCCCGCACCGACGCGTCCGCCGCCGAGACCAGCGTCGGCGTGTAGTAGTTCAGACCCAGCGCGTCCAACGGCTGGTGGATGGCGCGCAGATCGCCGTCGAGGACGTACGACCAGTCCGTCAGCGACGAGGTCGCCGCCAGCAGCGTCTCCGGGTAGGCGCCCCGCAGGATCGGGCCGTGGAAGACGCCGTTGGCCAGGTCGTCGATCTTCTGCACCGCGGCCAGGTCCGCCGGGTCACCCGGGGAGAGCGGGCGCACCACCGAGGAGTTGAGGCTGATCGCCACCGAGTTGCGGGCCGGCATGGCCGCGCGCAGCGCCGACGTGCCCAGCCCGTGCGCCAGGTTCAGGTGGTGCGCCGCCTTCAGCGATGCCACCGGCTCGGTACGACCCGGCGCGTGCACCCCGGACGCGTAGCCCAGGAACGCGCTGCACCACGGCTCGTTCAGCGTGATCCAGTTCTCCACGCGGTCGCCGAGCGCCTCGCCGACGATCTGCGCGTACTCCGCGAACCGGAACGCCGTGTCCCGCTCCGGCCAGCCGCCCGCGTCCTCCAGCTCCTGCGGGAGGTCCCAGTGGTAGAGGGTGACGGCCGGCTTGATGCCCGCCGCCAGCAGCTCGTCCACCAGACGGCGGTAGAAGTCCAGGCCCACCTGCACCGCGGGGCCCCGGCCGGTCGGCTGGACCCGCGACCAGGAGATGGAGAAGCGGTACGCGGACAGGCCCAGCTCCGCCATCAGCGCCACGTCGTCGCGGTAGCGGTGGTAGTGGTCGACAGCGATGTCACCGGTTTCGCCACCGGCCGTCTTGCCTGGCGTATGGCTGAAGGTGTCCCAGATCGAGGGGGTGCGGCCGCCCTCGCGCACCGCCCCCTCGATCTGGTACGCGGAGGTCGCGGCACCCCAGAGGAAGGCGGACGGAAAGGTCACCGGAGTAATGGGCTCAGGCATGGAAGCGCTCCCATGGGTGGTCGTCGAGACCGACGAGGTCGGGGGGGAAGTGGTGCGGAGGGGGCCGGGGCGGCGGTGACCCGGCCCCCGTGAAGTCACGGACTGACGGACGGGAGGGCGTAGTGGGGCGTCGTACGGAGTCGCGTCGCGTCCTCAGCCCTTCACGGCGCCCTGCATGATGCCGCCCACGATCTGCTTGCCGAAGATCGCGAAGACCAGCAGCAGCGGCAGCGTGCCCAGCAGCGCGCCCGCCATGATCAGGGACTGGTCCGGGGTGTACCCGCGGCCGAGGCCCGCGACCGCGACCTGCACGGTCGGGTTGCCGGTCTGGCTCAGCACCAGGAACGGCCACAGGAAGTCGTTCCACGTCTGCACGAACATCAGCATGCCGAGCACCGCCATCGCCGGGCGCGCCGCGGGGAACACCACGTGCCACACCACGCGCCAGCTGCTCGCGCCGTCCACCCGGGCCGCCTCGATGATCTCGTCGGGCAGTGCCTGGATGAGGTACTGCCGCATGAAGAACACACCGAACGCGCTCACCAGCGACGGCAGGATCACCGCCTGGAGCTGGTCCGTCCACTCCAGCTCGGCGACCATCATGTACAGCGGGATGATGCTCAGCTGCGGCGGCACCATCATCGTGCCGATCACGATCAGCATCAGTGCGCCCCGGCCCCGGAACCGGAGCTTGGCGAAGGCGAACCCGGCGATCGTCGACAGGAAGACGATCGTCGCCGCCGAAGTCCCCGCCACGATCGTCGTGTTGACGAACGCCTTGCCCAGGTTCGCGTCGTTCCAGGCCACGTCCAGGTTGTGGAAGAGGTTCGAGCCGAACACGAAGGGCGGCGGGTTCTGCGCCAGCCGGTTGTTGTCGCGGGACGCCGCGATCGCCGTCCACACCAGCGGGAACAGCGAAACGATGGTGAACACGCCCAGGATGATGTAGGCGATCGGGCCGCCGTGCATCTGCCCGCCGGCCCGCGCGGACTTGGGCCGGCGCACCTTCCGGGCCGTCGGCACGGCGTCCTCGGGTGCCACGGACTTCGCGGTCGTTGTCGTCGTCGTCACGGCCGGTACTCCTAACTACTGGCGCGCAGCCGGCGCGAGATGACGTAGTTGACGATGCCGATCACGATCAGGATCAGGAACATCGTCCAGGCGATCGCCGAGGCCCGGCCCAGGTGCTGGTTCACCCAGCCCTGCTCGTACAGGTACAGGCCCAGCGTCTGGAACTGGTGCTCCGCGCCGCCGGACGCGCCCTTGTTGGCGTCGAACAGCAGCGGCTCGCCGAAGACCTGACTGGCGCCGATCGTCGAGACGACGACCGTGAACAGGATCGTCGGCCGCAGCGACGGCAGCGTGACGTGCAGGAACTGCTTCCAGCGGCTGGCGCCGTCCAGCGCCGCCGACTCGTACAGGTCCTGCGGGATCGCCTGCATCGCGGCCAGGTAGATCAGCGCGTTGTAGCCGGTCCACCGCCAGATGACGATCGACGAGACGGCGAACTGCGACGGCCACTTGTCGTTCTGCCAGTCGATCGCGTCGATCCCGACGAAGTGCAGCGCCCAGTTGATCATGCCGTAGTCGCGCCCGAAGAGCAGCACGAAGACCAGCGAGGCGGCTGCGATCGAGGTCGCGTACGGCGCGAGCATCGCGACCCGGTAGAAGGTCGAGGCGCGCAGCTTGTAGTTGAGGATGTGGGCGAGGCCCATGGCCATCAGCAGCTGCGGAACGGTCGAGATGATCCCGATCGTCAGGGTGTTCTTCGCCGCGTTCCAGAAGAAGTCGTCGTCGAAGATGCGCGTGTAGTTGCGCATCCCCACCCACTCCATGTCGGTGGGCGCGGTCAGCTCCACCTGGTGCAGCGACGCCCAGCCGGTGTAGACCAGCGGGAACAGGCCGAACGCGAGGAACAGCAGGAAGAACGGCGAGACGAAGGCGTACGGGCTCCAGCGCTTGTCCCGCTGCCAACGGCGGGAGAGCCGGGCCCGATGCCGCTGCTCCGCCTCCGTGGGAACGGGGGCCGGGCGGCCCGGGGCCGCGCCCCCCTCCTTGGCGGGGGGCGCGGCGGTGTCGTGGCGGGTGGCCATTCGGGTCACTTGTCCAGGTTGTTGTCGATGGTCTTGGTGGCCGTCTTCCAGGCCTCCGCCGCCGACTTGCCCTTCGTCACGAGGATGACGCCGTTGTCGGTCAGGCCCTGCTGGATGATCTGGTCCTTCGGGCCGATCACCTGCACCGGAGCGGTCTTGGCGGCCTCGGAGAAGACCGTGCCGATCGGCGAGTCACCGGTCATGTCGTTCTTCGCGCCGGTCACCTCGGGCATCGTGTACGCGCTCGGCGCGCTCGGGAAGGAGCCCTGCACCTTGAACAGCTTCGCCTGCTGCTCGGGCGCGGTCAGCCAGGTGATGAACGCCTCGGCCTCCTTCACGTGCTTGCCGCTCTTCGGGACGCCCAGGAAGGACCCGCCCCAGTTGCCGGACTTGGGGGCGACGGCCACGTCCCACTTGCCGGCGTCCTCGGCCTTCGCCTTGCCCTTGATGGTGCCGAGCATCCACGGCGGGCAGGCGATGGTGGCGAACTTGCTGTTCGCGATCGTGGTGTCCCACGACTGCTGGAACTGCGTCTGGGCCTGGACCAGGCCCTCCTCGGCGGCCTTCGCGGTCAGGTCGAAGGCGGCCTTCACGGCCGGGTTCGTCTTGTAGATGATCTCGCCGGAGGAGTCGTAGAACTTCTCCTTCTCACTGCTGAGAATGGCGTTGATCAGGCCGCCGGGGGAGTCCATGAAGAAGGTGCCCGCCTTGGCCTTCTCCTTGTACTGCTCACCGGTGGCGACGAACTTGTTCCAGTCACCGGCCCACAGCTTGCCGACCTCGGTGCGGTCGGTGGGCAGACCGGCCGCCTCGAAGAGGTCCTTGCGGTAGCAGAGGGCCATCGGGCCGATGTCGGTGCCGAGAGCGATCGTCTGGCCGTCCTTGGTGGTGCCCTGCGACCACTTCCAGTCCAGCCACTTGCTCTTGTCGACGCCCGAGACCTTCGACATGTCCTCGAACTTGGCCGCCTGGGTGGCGACGACCTCGGCTATGTTGCCCACTTCGATGGCCTGGATGTCCATCAGGCCGCTGTTGGTGGTGAGGTGGTTGACGAGCGCCGGGTAGTAGTTCTCGTTCCGCTCCGTGACGTTCTCGGCGATCTTGATGTCGGGGTGGAGCTTCTCGTACTCGGCGTAGAGACCGGCCTCCTTGAAGCCCATCGTGCCGAACAGACCCAGCGTGATCGTCGTCTTGCCCTTGCCGCTGCCCGACGACGAGCCGTCGGAAGCGTCGTCGTTGCCGTCGTCGGCACAGCCGGCCAGCAGCCCGGCGCCCAGCGACGCTACGGCCGCGAGGACCACCACCCGGCGGGTGGTTCGGGTACGTGCTCGCATTGCGTCCTCCTGTTGCCCTGACGTGCCGACCCCCCGGCCAACTGCATTGTTGGGCCCGTTAGTTACTCGCTGCGGCTCGGGCGGGGAACGTGCGGGATGTGTATGTGTCAGGTACCGTGGGAGCGCTCCCACAGGTGATGTGTTGAAGAGTCGTCGGTTCGGGCGGGGGTGTCAAGGGCGGGGGCGCGGAGAGATGCGTTCAGTTATCTGCCTGTTAGCTAACTCGAGGGGACAGCGCTTTCCGGCCGTGAGCGGCAACGCTCTGGCCGCCCGGCGTCCGGGAGTTGGGCGCGCCCCGCGGCCCGGGACGAGGCCCGTTCGGCGTACGGGGCGGGGCCTGTCCGGTGTGCGGGGGCAGGGCCCCGCGGAGCCGACGCGGGCCCCCCGGGGGCAGCGGCCGTCGGCGAAGATGGGCTGAACGGACGGGGCTGTTAGATTCCAGGCCAGCGTGAACGACGGCGGGAAGGCGGGGCCCATGGCAAGCCACGGAGCGCGGAGCCGGAGCGGAGGGCGGCCGACTCTCGAAGAGGTGGCCGCACGCGCCGGTGTCGGCCGCGGCACGGTCTCCCGGGTGATCAACGGCTCGCCGAGGGTCAGTGACGCGACCCGCGCGGCCGTCGAGGCGGCCGTCGCCGAGCTCGGCTACGTCCCCAACACCGCGGCCCGTGCCCTGGCCGCCAACCGCACGGACGCGATCGCGCTGGTGGTCCCCGAGCCGGAGACCCGCTTCTTCGCCGAGCCGTACTTCTCGGACATGCTGCGCGGTGTGGGCGCGGAGCTCTCCGACACCGAGATGCAGCTGCTGCTGATCTTCGCGGGTAGCGATCGCGAACGACGCCGGCTCGCCCAGTACCTGGCGGCGCACCGCGTCGACGGGGTTCTCCTGGTCTCGGTCCACGCGGACGACCCGTTGCCCGATCTGCTGGCCCAGCTGGAGATCCCGGCGGTGATCAGCGGCCCGCGCTCCGCCGCGGAGACCCTCCCGTCCGTGGACTCCGACAACTACGGCGGCGCCCGCTCCGCGGTGGAACACCTGCTCTCCAGGGGCCGCACCCAGATCGCCCACATCACAGGCCGCCTGGACGTCTACGGCGCCCAGCGGCGCGTCGACGGCTACCGGGACGCCCTGCGCGACGCGGGGTACCCGGCGGACGAGGGCCTGATCGCCCCGGGCGACTTCACCGAGGAGGGCGGACACCGCGCGATGGGGGAGCTCCTCGCCCGCAACCCCTCCCTCGACGCGGTCTTCGCGGGCTCCGACGTCATGGCGGCCGGCGCCCGCCGGGCACTGCGCGAGGCGGGCCTCCGTCTCCCGGAGGACGTGGCGATGGTCGGCTACGACGACTCGGCGATCGCCCGGCACATGGACCCGCCGCTGACGAGCGTCCGCCAGCCCATCGAGGAGATGGGCCGCAGGATGCTGGACCTGCTCCTCACGGAGATCGCGGACCGCCGTCCGGCGGTGTCACGGGGCCTGGAGCGACGGCAGGTCGTGCTGGCGACGGAGCTGGTGGGGCGCTCCTCCTCCTGAGCGTGGCGCTCCGAGCGTGGAGCTTCTGGGCGTGGCGTGGGTTCACGGCGTGACGGCCAGCCGCCACCGCACCTCGCCGTCCTGCCGCTCCGCGGTGGCCGAGAGCCCGGCGGAACGGGCCACGGCCGCGGACGCGTGGTGGTCGGGGTGGATGTGGGCGACGAACGTGCGCACGCCCTGTTCCCGCAGCCGGCCGACGAGTCCCGCCGCCGCCTCGGAGGCGAAGCCGCGGCCCTGCCACGGGGTGCCGACGACCCAGGCGATCTCGGCGTGGTCCCGCCCGGTGACGGTGGCCTGGACGGTCCCGGCCGGCCGGTCGGCGTCCCGCACCCACAGCACCCAGTTGCACCAGGAGACGGACGGGTCCGGCGAACCGGCGACGAGCCGTTCGTAGCGGGCGCGCAGGGCCTCGGGTGTGCTGGGGGCACCGCCGATGAAGGTGTGCAGCGCGGGGTCGCCCAGGACGACCGCCATCTCCGCCGCGTGTTCGACGCGCAGCGGGAGAAGGTCGAGCCGGGCGGTCGCGAACGGCTCGGCCGGGACAGTCGAGAGCATGACCCCTCCCGGGAAACACATCAGCCGGTGACCTCCCTTGCGGGAGGTCACCGGCTGATGACTCAGGGTGAGTGACGGGACTTGAACCCGCGGCATCCTGGACCACAACCAGGTGCTCTACCAGCTGAGCTACACCCACCATGCCCGGCAGTTGGACTTTGCGGTCTCCCTACCGGCCGAGAAAAAGTGTACATGGTCCGAAGGGGTGCTCGCGCACGGCTTTACGGGGCCCCGTCAGCTGCCGGGCAGGACGTGCTTCGCGGCGATGGTCCTGGCGGTGTCGGAGTCCGGCCCGGGCTGCGGTACGAAGACGGCCTCGCGGTAGTAGCGCAGTTCCGCGATGGACTCCCGGATGTCGGCGAGGGCGCGGTGGTTGCCGTTCTTCGGGGGGCTGTTGAAGTACGCCCGCGGGTACCAGCGCCGGGCGAGCTCCTTGATCGACGACACGTCGACGATCCGGTAGTGGAGATAGCCCTCGAGGGCGGTCATGTCCCGCGCCAGGAAGCCGCGGTCGGTGCCGACGGAGTTGCCGCACAGCGGCGCCTTGCCCGGCTCCTTCACGTGCTCCCGTACATACGCCAGCACCTGGGCCTCGGCCTCTGCGAGGGTCGTCCCGCCCGCCAGCTCGTCGAGCAGCCCGGACGAGGTGTGCATCTCGCGCACCACCTCCGGCATCGTCTCCAGTGCCCGGGCCGGCGGGCGGATGACGATGTCGACACCGTCGCCGAGCACGTTCAGCTCGGAGTCGGTGACGAGGGCGGCAACCTCGATGAGAGCGTCGTCCGACAGCGAGAGGCCGGTCATCTCGCAGTCGATCCAGACCATGCGATCGTTCATGCGACCACCCTAAAGCTGACGTCGGCCTTTGAGGTGCCCCGCGTGGACGCTCTCGTGCTCGAGCGCCGGTCGGGCTGGTGGGCCCGACCGGCGCTCGGGAGGTTCCGTCACCCGCTCAGGTACTGCTGCGCTGCCCCGGCAGACTCGCCCGCGAGGTCGCGTACGCGTCGCGCGCGTGCTCGGACGGCAGGGACGCCGACGAGCCCATCGCACCGGCCGACGCCGAGGCCGTGCGCCGCAGCTGCGGCGGTACCGGTCCCGGAGCGTCCGGGTGCAGCGCCGGAGGCGGCGGCGGCGGAGCCGACGGCTCGTTGTCCGTCTGCCGTTCGCCCTGTGGCCTGCGGGCCCGGTAGGCCGCCCGGTACGCCGCCGGGGACGAGCCGAGCTGCCGGCGGAAGTGGCCGCGCAGGGCCACCGGCGAGCGGAATCCGCAGCGCCCCGCGACCTCGTCCACCGAGTAGTCCGACGTCTCCAGCAGGCGCTGTGCCTGGAGCACCCGCTGGGTGATCAGCCACTGGAGTGGCGCGCTGCCGGTCAGGGACCGGAAGCGGCGGTCGAAGGTGCGCCGGCTCATATAGGCGCGTGCCGCCAGCGTCTCCACGTCGAACTGCTCGTGGAGATGCTCCAGCGCCCAGGCGACGACCTCGGCGAGCGGGTCGGCGCCGATCTCTTCGGGTAAAGACCGGTCGAGGTAGCGCTCCTGGCCGCCCGACCGGCGTGGTGGGACGACCAGCCGCCGGGCCAGCGCGCCCGCCGCCTCGTTACCGTGATCCGTCCGCACGATGTGCAGACAGAGGTCGATTCCGGCCGCCGTCCCCGCCGACGTCAGCACATCGCCGTCGTCGACGAACAGTTCGCGCGGATCCACGTGTACGGACGGATAGCGCTTGGCCAGCGTCGGCGCGTACATCCAGTGGGTCGTGGCCGGGCGGCCGTCCAGCAGACCCGCGGCGGCCAGCACGAACGCGCCGGTGCACAGGCCCACGATGCGGGCACCCTCCTCGTGCGCCCGGCGCAGTGCGTCGAGCGCCTCCTCCGGCGGCGGCGAGGTGATCGAACGCCAGGCCGGCACGACGACCGTGCCCGCCCGTGAGATCGCCTCCAGGCCGTGTGGCGCGGTGAGTTCCAGGCCCCCTGTGGTCCGCAGCGGGCCTTCTTCGCCACCGCACACCAGCAAGCGGTAGCGCGGTACGCCGGCGTCCTGGCGGTCAATCCCGAACACCGACAGTGGAATGGAACTCTCGAAAATGGGGCCGCCGCTGAACAGCAGCACCGCGACGATCTCCTTGCGGCGTCGCCCGGAGAGTTTCCGGGCCGCGGCTTCCGGCGCGGCAGTGGAGTCGTGGCTCATCCTGCTAAGCCCCCCTCGGTGGTCGCGGCTCCTCGGTTGTGTCGCTCCTGCACGTTTCCCCTCGGTCCTGCACGAGTCCCCCGCCGTAGACAGTCAAGATCGAATCTAACGTGTCGCACAATGCCGGCGTGGCCAGTTCACCACCCGGCAGATTGTCGACATGGCAACTTGGCGTGAAGCATTCGATCACGAAGCGTTGCACTCGTGGGCCGTGCAGGGAAGTGCGCCTCGGTGTGGTGGCCAATCCCCGTAGGGTGCGCAGGGCCCCGGAGGCCCTTTCCGTGCAGGTGGAACGGGGGGTGGGGGGTGGTTGGGGCAAGGGATGCGCCATCACCGGAAGTTGGCTGAAAAGAAGCGGGTCCGTGCGTGAAAACCGGTCAACCGACCGGTGAGTTTCCCCCAGAGTGACGACCGCCACGGTGTGAGCCCGGTCCGGTGCGCTGATGGCGCCCCCGGGGGTGCGTCTGCGGCGCGTCCTCCTCGTCGAGCAACCGGGCCGCGCACCGCTCGGACCGGCGCAGCAGCACCCGGCAGGCGGCCGTGACGGCGGCGAGCCCCAGGGCGGTACCGGCGGCGCCGGCCAGCGAGCTGCCGTACCAGAGGAGGACCACCGGGACCAGGAAACAGCTGAAGGCCGCCCAGCGGATCAGGTCGGTCGACCGGTCGTCGCCGGGACGGGGTTCGGGGGTGGCGCGGGACGAGGGCACGGGGTGGGCTCCTTCCTGGGGCGGCGGTGGCGAGGGGCGGTGCGGCGGCGGTGGGAGTGCGGTGCATGGGGTTCAACGCCTGTTCGAGCGGTCGGTCACTGCCGGAGTCGGTCCCGCGTAAGTGAATCCTGTGCAAACCGCCTGTACGGGGCAGCAACCATTGCGTTACGGGCTTCCGCTCGTGCATGCTCCCTGGAACCCCCACCGGGGGCGCGCGGGATCTGGGCCTAGGAGGCGTGCCGCCGTACCCTTGGGGGTATGGGGTTGGGAAGATGATTCCCGGACAGCTCCGTCGCTCATCGCCGCGTCCCACCCGTATAAGGATCAATACGCCGAGACAGCCATGGCCGGTCACGAATTCTTCGAACCCGCGGACCGCAAGCGGCCCGTCGCCGACCCTACGGCGGCCGAGCCCCTGGCGGCGGAAGACGCACGCCACTCCTGCGATCCAGCCTTCAAGCACGGCGTGGTCGTCGGCTTCGACGGCTCCACGTCCAGCGAACGCGCGCTCGCGTACGCCATCGGCATGGCCCACCGCTCCGGCTCCGGCCTGATCATCGTCCATGTCGCCAACCGGCTGCCCACCACGGTGTGGGCCGGCTGCGAGCCGCCCGTCTTCGTCGATGTGCCGGACCACCGCACCGAGGTGCTCGGTCTGGAGCTCGCCTGCGCGGAGTACCTCGCCGAGGTGCCCTGGATCCTCGTCGAGCGCGGCGGTGACATCTGCCACGAACTCGAAGAGGTCGGGCGGGAGTACGAGGCCGACGCGATCGTCGTCGGCTCGACCCACGGCATCGTCGGCCGGATCTTCGGTTCGGTCGCGGGGCGGCTCGCCAAGCGGGCCAAGCGCCCCGTCGTTGTCATTCCGTAACTCGCCGTTCTCCCAGGTGAGATGAGATCTGGGTACGCCCGTCCCCCCTTGTCGCGCAGCATAAATCTACTGGCGCGTAGGGGTGTTTGTGCCTTTGTGAAGGGCATATACCGCTCACACAACTGCACATGCATGAAGGGAGCCCGCCGTGGACAACGACGTCTCTGCGGGAAGCAGCACCACCACGATCGCCGGCCGACTCGCCCTGGGTGTCACCCTGTTGGCCTTCGGGCTCGGGTACACCGACCTCATCGACGGCGTGACGGCTGCGGACGCCGTATCCATCGCCCACTACGTCGGCGGCGTCGCACTGTTCGTCGCCGGCCTGCTCGCACTCCGCGACCGCGACGCGGCCGCCGGCACCGCCTACACCGTCCTCGGCGCCTTCTGGTTCACCTGGGCGGTCTCCGCCGGCACCCAGGTCTCCGACAACGCCGCAGGGCTCTTCCTGCTCCTGTTCGCCCTTGTGGCGCTCTCCCTGACCCTCGCCGGTGGCGACCAACTCGGCCAGGGCACCTACGGGTTGTTCTGCGTCGGGCTGGTGCTGATGGCCGTCGCCCGGTTCGCCGACAGTGACGGGCTCACCAAGGTCGGCGGCTGGTTCGCCGTCGCGGCGGGCGCGGTGGCCTGGTACGCGGCGACCGCGGCGCTGGCCCACTGGCCCACGGCGGTTCCGCGACGCGCTGCCCGCCCCGGCGTGACGGCCACGGGCTGATCGGCAGCCGGCGCCGGGGAGTTGGGCGTCCCCGGCAGGAGAACGGCCCCCCACGCGCGGGTGGCGCGCGTGGGGGGCCGTTCTGTGTGAGCGGGGAGGACTACTCCACCGTCACCGACTTCGCGAGGTTCCTCGGCTTGTCGATGTCGCGGCCGAGCGCCTTCGCCGTGTAGTAGGCGAGGAGCTGGAGCGGGATGCCCATCAGGATCGGGTCGAGTTCGTCCTCGTTCTTGGGGACGATGACCGTCTGGTCGGCCTTCTCCTGCTCGCGGTGGGCGACCGCGATGATCTTTCCGCTGCGGGCCTTGATCTCCTCCAGGGCGGCGCGGTTCTTCTCCAGCAGGTCGTCGTCGGGGACGATCGCGACCGTCGGGAGCGCGGGCTCGATGAGGGCCAGCGGACCGTGCTTGAGCTCGGAGGCCGGGTAGGCCTCGGCGTGGATGTACGAGACCTCCTTGAGCTTCAGCGAGGCCTCACGCGCGACCGGGTAGCCCCGGACACGGCCGATGAAGAGCATCGAGCGGGCCTCGGCGAGCGTCTCGGCCAGCTTCTCGATCTCCGCCTCCTGCTCCATGATCTCGGCGATCTGCGCGGGCAGCTTGCGCAGGCCCTCGATGATCCGCTTGCCGTCGCGCACGGAGAGGTCGCGGGTGCGGCCCAGGTGCAGGGCGAGCAGCGCGAAGGCGACCGTGGTGTTGGTGAAGCACTTCGTCGAGACGACGCAGACCTCGGGGCCCGCGTGCACGTACACGCCGCCGTCCGCCTCGCGGGCGATCGCCGAGCCGACCACGTTGACCACACCCAGCACCCGGGCGCCCTTGCGCTTCAGCTCCTGGACGGCCGCCAGCACGTCGTACGTCTCACCGGACTGCGAGACGGCGATGTACAGGGTGTCGGGGTCCACGACCGCGTTGCGGTAGCGGAACTCGGAGGCGGGCTCGGCGTCCGCGGGGATGCGGGCGAGCTCCTCGATCATCTGGGCGCCGATCATGCCCGCGTGGTACGAGGTGCCGCAGCCGAGGATCTTCACCCGGCGGATCTGGCGCGCCTCACGGGCGTCCAGGTTGAGGCCGCCGAGGTGCACGGTGGAGAAGCGGTCGTCGATGCGGCCGCGCAGCACGCGGTCCACGGCGTCGGCCTGCTCGTGGATCTCCTTGTGCATGTAGGTGTCGTGGCCGCCCATGTCGTAGGAGGCGGCCTCCCACTCGACGGTGGTCGGCTCGGCCGTGGTGCGGGTGCCCTCGGTCGTGTAGGTGCGGAAGTCGTCGGCCTTCAGGGTGGCCATCTCGCCGTCGTCGAGGGTGACGATCTGGCGGGTGTGGGCGACCAGCGCGGCGATGTCCGAGGCGACGAACATCTCCTTCTCGCCGATCCCGAGGACGACCGGGGAGCCGTTGCGGGCGACGACGATCCGGTCGTTGAAGTCGGCGTGCATGACGGCGATGCCGTAGGTGCCCTCGACCACGCGCAGCGCCTCGCGGACCTTGTCCTCGAGCTTCTCGGCCTGGGCGCGGGCGACGAGGTGGACGAGGACCTCGGTGTCCGTCTCGGAGAGGAACTCGACGCCGTCGGCCTCGAGCTTCTTCCGCAGGTCGGAGGCGTTGTCGATGATGCCGTTGTGGACGACCGCGACCTTGAGGTCGGCCGACATGTGCGGGTGGGCGTTCACGTCGGAGGGGGCGCCGTGGGTGGCCCAGCGGGTGTGGGCGATGCCGGTGGTGCCCTTGAAGCGCGCCGGGACCTTGGCCTCCAGGTCACGCACCCGGCCCTTGGCCTTGACCATCTTCAGGCCGGCCGTCTTCGGCGAGGTGACGACGATGCCCGCAGAGTCGTAGCCGCGGTACTCGAGCCGCTGAAGGCCTTCGAGCAGCAGCGGGGCCACGTCACGCCTGCCGATGTATCCGACGATTCCGCACATATATAGGTATCCCCAAGCTTTCGATCACCCGTAGACGATGCGTCGCAGTTGCCTGAGCGTGAGCTCGGGCGGCGCCACCGCACGGTATTTCAGGTCCGCCTCGACCCGTTCGAAGATCTCCGCGTTGACCAGGCCCTGGGCCTGGAGCTCGCGGTGGCGGCGACGGACGTAGTTCTCGGTCGTCTCGTCGAAGTAGGCGAGCACGTCCTGGATCACCCGTAGCGCCTCGCCCCGCTGGAGGGGCGTGGAGCGCGTCAGATGATCTACGAGTTCGTCGTGCACCCGGTAGATCCTGGGGTACGCGAGCCGGATTCGCAAGAATCGTGCCCGATTTCGGGCAGGCCCCTGTTAAGGAGCCTTGGGGGAACATTGAATGTGTTATGAGCCGCTGTTCGCACACCGTCCATATGGCGTCTTGCGGCCCGTCGCCCGAGGCGACCAGTTTCAGACGTCATGGACACTCCTCGCATGGGCGTACCCGAGCAGCTCGCCGACCGCATGAGCATGGCCGAGCAGCACGAGTACCTGCGCGCCAAGTTCTCCCGGCGCACGATGATCAGAGGCGGCGCCGTCACCCTGGGCACCGTCACGGGTGGCGCGTTCGTGACCGGCGCCACGGCACAGGCCGCGGTGCCGACGCAGACCCCGAAGACCACGCCGGCCGCCGAGCACGTCGACGGCGCCCTCGTCGCCCCCTTCGGGCGCCACCTCGCCTACGGCAAGGACCCGCGCACCGAGATCACGGTCTCCTGGCAGGTCCCGGTCGCGGTGAAGAAGCCCTTCATCCGGATCGGCGCCCACCCCTGGGACCTCTCCCGCAGGATCGAGGCCGAGGTGCGCACCCTCCACACCCCGGCCGGTGTCGGCGCCAGCGGCGACCACACCCAGTACTACGTGCACGCCGAGCTCACCCACCTCAAGCCCGGCAGGACGTACTACTACGGCGTCGGCCACACGGGCTTCGACCCGGCCGCCGCCCACCTCCTCGGCACCCTCGGCACCTTCACCACCGCCCCCGACCACAAGGCGCCGTTCACCTTCACCGCCTTCGGCGACGAGGGCGTCGGCTACCACGGACTCGCCAACAACAGCCTCCTGCTCGGCCAGAACCCGGCCTTCCACCTGCACGCCGGCGACATCGCCTACGCCGACCCGGCCGGCGCGGGCAAGACCGCCGACACCGGCTTCGACTCCCGCGTCTGGGACCAGTTCCTCGCCCAGACCGAGTCCGTCGCCAAGTCCGTCCCGTGGATGCCGGCCTACGGCAACCACGACATGGAGGCCTGGTACTCGCCCAACGGCTACGGCGGCGAGGAGGCCCGCTGGAACCTGCCGGACAACGGCCCCGACGCGAAGAACCTCCCGGGCGTCTACACCTTCGTCTACGGCAACACGGCGGTGATCTCGCTCGACGCCAACGACATCTCCTTCGAGATCCCGGCCAACCTCGGCATCTCGGGCGGCACCCAGACCACGTGGCTGGAGACACAGCTCAAGAAGTACCGGGCGTCGAAGGACGTCGACTTCATCGTGATCTTCTTCCACCACTGCGCCTACTGCACCTCCACCGCGCACGCCTCGGAGGGGGGCGTGCGCCAGGAGTGGGTGCCGCTGTTCGAGAAGTACACGGTCGACCTGGTCATCAACGGCCACAACCACCAGTACGAGCGCACCGACGTCATCAAGAAGGGCGCGGTCACCAAGAAGCTCCCGATCGGCGGCACGGCGTACCCCGAGACCGAGGGAGTGGTGTACGTCACGGCGGGCGCGGCCGGCCGCAGCCTGTACGCCTTCACCGCCCCGCTGTCCTACGAGGGCCACGAGAACGAGGTCGACTCCGTCGCCTCCTTCATCAACACCAAGGACGGCAAGGTCGACGAGACGGTCACCTGGTCGCGGGTGCGATACCTCGACTACTCGTTCCTGCGGGTGGACGTCACCCCGGCCGCCAAGGGCCGGACGGCGACGCTGACCGTGCGCGGCATCGCCGAGACCGGCGACCAGGTCGACCACTTCACGGTGGCCCGCAAGGCGAAGTAACCCCGGCGGGTGCGCCCGGAAGGCAGGGCGCACACCCACTGCACACCCACGTCGGCAGGCGGTCCTCGTCCGCGCTACATGCGTCTGAGGACCGCCTGTTTGGCCATCGCGAACTCGTCGTCCGTCAGGACGCCGTCGCGGCGCAGCTCGCCGAGCTCGCGCAGGCGGCGCAGCAGCGCGTCGTGGTCGTCCCCGGCGGCGGAGTCCGGCTCGCGCTGCGCGGGTACGGCGTCCCGGGGTCCGGCCGCCGGATGGGGCAGCCTGGCCTGCACGGCCGCCGCGACGAGTGCCATCAGCGGGTCCTTCTTGAACCCCCACAGCTCCACGGCGTTGGGGTCGTACTTGGCCGGCGCCTTCGTGGGCGCGTGACGCAGCCGGAAGCGCAGACAGCCGTTCTCGAGGCCGACCGCGGGCTGCCACTCCACGGCCTCGATCTCCGCGATGCCGAGACTGCGGGCGCCGGCGGAGGCCTTGGACTCCTCGGTCTTCCAGTTCCACTCCAGGCGTACCCGCTCACCGTCGAAGCTCGCGGTGCCGTCCCCGGCGGAGGCGGACAGCGGCACGGACGGGCCGGGCAGCAGATACGCGTCCACCGGGTCGGCCGGCACCTCGTCCAGGAGCAGCGCCTGGCGCACCTCGTCCACGAGGTACTCGGCGACGCCGTACCGGTCGGAGTCGACGAGCAGCTGGTACGGATCGTGCGGCTCGGTCAGCCGTCCGCCGGTCGCCTGGAGCAGTGGATCGGCGCCGTCGCGCAGCCGTAGCCGCAGCCGCCCGGTCTTCTTCCCCTGCTCGAACGACAGCCCCGCCAACGCGCCCAGGGGAACGATCAGTTCACCCAGTTCCCTGCGGAGCGGGCTGACGTTCTTGTCCCGGCCCGGGGTCAGCCGCAGGGCATCGCCGTCGAAGACCCAGGTGCCGTCCTTCTGGATGATTTCCGCCATGGGAGGATTCTTCCAAAGACGGCGACGGGCGCCCCCGAGGACCGTACTCGGGGGCGCCCGTCTGCCTGGATCAGAACCCCGTGACGGGATTGCTCAGGGTTCCGATCAGCTGGAGGGCGCCCGACGGGTCCGCCAGGTCCACCATCTGCCTGTTGTTGCGCAGCTGGAGACGGTTGAGGCAGGACAGGGCGAACTCGGGGGCGAACATGTCGTACTGGCGGAACTTGTCGGCCAGTTCGGGGTTCGCCTCCTGGTAGGCGCGGGTGACCTCGGCGACCGTGCGCCAGAAGTCGTCCTCCTCGAGGATCCCCTCGGTGGCGAGGCCGGCCGCGAGGAAGCGGAAGAAGCAGTCGAAGACGTCCGTGAAGATGGACAGGAGCTTCTTGTCCTCGGGCACCTCGACGCGGATGCGCCGGACCTCGGGCGGCAGCACCGCGTCCGGGTCCATGACCGCGATCTCCTCGGCGATGTCCTTGTAGATCGCCCGCTGCACCGCCCCGTCCTTCAGGACCAGGATGGTGTTCTCGCCGTGCGGCATGAACACCAGGTCATAGGCGTAGAAGCTGTGCAGGAGCGGGGTGTAGTACGCCTGGAGGTAGCCGCGCAGCCACTCCGTCGGCGTCAGGCCCGACTGCTCGATCAGCACGCCGGCCACCGAGCTGCCCTCGTGGTCCACATGGACCAGGGAGGCCATGGTCGCGAGCGACTCGCCGTCCCGGAGCGTCGGCACCGGGCTCTCCCGCCACAGCGCGGCCAGCATCTTGCGGTACGGCGAGTAGCGGTCCGTCGCCGCCTCGTACTCCAGGTGCCGGTAGCCGACGGCCGCCCGCTCCCGGATGATCGACAGGCCCGTCGACCTCAGCACCGGGTCGTTGTCGATGAGCTGGGCCAGCCAGTCGTTGATGGCCGGGGTCGCCTCCATGTAGGCGGCCGACAGACCGCGCATGAAGCCCATGTTGAGGACGGACAGGGCCGTCTTCACATAGTGCTTCTCGGGGTGCGAGGAGTTGAAGAACGTCCGGATGGACTGCTGCGCCAGGTACTCGTCGTCGCCCTCGCCCAGGCAGACCAGGTTCCCGCGCGCGATCTCGGCTGCGAAGGTGACGGTGAGCTTGTTCCACCACTGCCAGGGGTGGACGGGGATGAGGAGATAGTCGTCCGGGTCCCGGTCCTGCTCGCGCAGGATCCCGTCGAACCGCTCGACCGTCTTCTCGCCCAGTTCCTCCCGCACGAACGACTCGTATTCGATCCCGACGCCCGCCGTGAACGCGGCCCGCGAGCGGTGCGCGGCCAGCCACACCAGCCGGACCGGGCTCGCCGTCTCCGGGGCGTACGACAGGTAGTCGTGGATGCCGAAGCCGAGCCGCCCGTTGTTGGCGACGAAGCAGGGGTGGCCCTCGGTCATCCCGGTCTCGATGGCCTGGAAGCCGCCCTTGACCAGATCCGCCGACGTGATCTGCGGTTTGGTCAGTTTGTAGCAGGTGCCGGAGAGGGTGGAGGAGATCTCCTCCAGGTAGACCGGCAGGATCTCCTCGCTCAGGCCCAGCGTCTTCTTCAGCTCGATGAAGAAGTCCAGTGCGGCGACCGGGAGTTCGGCGTCGTCACGGGTCCGGGTGATCGAGTCGGCGTCCACCTGCCAGTGGTCGAGGGCGTGGCGGACGGCGGTGAAGCGGTAGTAGGTCAGCCCGTCGTCGCTGCGGACGACGAAGCGGCCGTCCTTCTCCTCGGGGGTGATCAGACGCTCGTGCGCGAACTCCGCGAGGGCCTTGCGGACGAGCAGACGGTTGGCCTTCTCCCAGCGCTCGGGGGAGAGGTGGGCGACGGCGTCGGCGAGGCTCATGCCGGCACCCCCGTCGCCGCGACGAACTGCTCGCGGGTGCAGAAGCTCAGCAACGCCTGCTTCTCCGGCTTCTGGATCTCCCGCTCGGGCACGAACCCGACGGCCTCGTTGAGGGCGTGCACCGCCGTGTTGGAGACGTCCGGCTCGACGACGACCCGGGAGGTGGTCGGGTCGTCGAAGAGGCGCGTCATCACGGCGGTGATCACGGCCCGCGTGAATCCGTGCACGGGCCGGTCGGTGGGGGCGACCAGGAAGTGCATGCCGACGTCGCCGGGCCGCGGCTCGTACAGGCCGACCAGCTCACGGTGGGCCGGGTCGTAGTACTCCATCAGGAACGCGGGCTCGCCGTCGTGCAGGCCAATGAGGGCGTGGCTGTGCTCGTCGGCCGCGATGTCCATGTAGGCGCGCTCGACGTCCACCAGTTTCGCGTGCTGCATCATCCAGTACGCGGCTTTGGGGTGTGTGACCCAGCCGTGCAGCAGCTCGGCGTCCTCGACGGGGTCGAGGGGGCGGAGGGTGAGACGGCCGACGGCGGCCGTGGTCGTGCTCATACGGAGAACTCCTGGAACGCGATGGTCTTCTCGACCGGGTAGTACTCGCTGCCGAGCAGGTCACGGATGATCGAGCTGTTGCGGTACGCCCCCATGCCGAGGTCGGGGGAGGTGATGCTGTGGGTGTGCGCGCCCGCGTTCTGGAGGAACACGCCCCGGCCCGTGGTGTCGATGGAGTAGTTGCGGGCGACGTCGAAGTTGCCGTGGGAGTCGTAGCGCAGTCTGTCCCGGACGGGCGCGAGGAACTCCGGCTCGGTGTACTTGTAGCCGGTGGCCAGGACCAGCCCCTGGGAGGTCAGCTCGAAGTCCTTCTCCTGCTCCTCCTGGCGGAAGGCGAGGGTGTAGCTGCCGTCGGCGTGACTCGCGCTGTTCAGCGATGAGTTGGTGAGCAGGCGGGTGGGCACCGGGCCGCCGAGGTTCTTCTGGTAGAGCAGGTCGAAGATCTCGTTGATGAGATCGCCGTCGATGCCCTTGAAGAGGCTCTTCTGCTCGGCCGTCAGGCGGTAGCGGGTCTGCTCCGGCAGCTCGCGGAAGTAGTCGATGTACTCCGGGGAGGTCATCTCCAGCGTGAGCTTGGTGTACTCGAGCGGGAAGAAGCGCGGGGAGCGGGTGACCCAGTTCAGCTGGTAGCCGTGGACGTCGATCTCGCTGAGCAGGTCGTAGTAGATCTCGGCGGCCGACTGCCCGGAGCCGACCAGCGTGATCGACTCCTTCTTCTGGAGCTCCGCCTTGTGCCGCAGGTAGCGGGAGTTGTGCAGGAAGTCGCCGCCCAGGTCCGCGCAGGCCTCCGGGATGTACGGGGGCGTGCCGGTGCCGAGGACCAGGTGACGGGCGCGGAACCGCTCGCCGGCGGTGGTCCGCACGACGTACACGTCGTCCTCGTACGTCACTTCCGCGACCGTCGTCGAGAAGCGCACGCTGCTCAGCTTGTTCGCGGCCCAGCGGCAGTAGTCGTCGTACTCGACCCGCAGCGGGTAGAAGTTCTCGCGGATGTAGAACGAGTACAGCCGGCCTTTCTCCTTCAGGTAGTTGAGGAAGGAGTACGGCGAGGTCGGGTCGGCCAGGGTGACCAGGTCCGACATGAACGGCGTCTGGAGGTGGGCGCCGTCCAGGAACATGCCGGCGTGCCACTCGAAGTCCGGCTTGGACTCCAGGAAGACGCCGTCGAGCGTGTCGATGGGCTCGGTGAGGCAGGCGAGGCCGAGGTTGAAGGGGCCGAGCCCGATCCCCACGAAGTCATAGGTGTGGCTGGCTTCAGGAAGCGCGGTCAAGGGACTCTCCCAGGTACTGCTCGGCGTGGCCGGCGATCAGGTCGAGGACGGCGGCGATGTCGTCGGTCGTCGTCTCGGGGTTCAGCAGGGTGAACTTCAGGTAGTGGCGGGCGCCGACCTTCGTGCCCGCGACCACCGCGTCACCGGAGGCGAACAGGGCCTTGCGGGCGTAGAGGTTGGCGCGGTCGATCTCGGCCGGGTCGGTGACGGCGGCGGGGATGTAGCGGAAGACGAGGGTGGAGAGCGACGGCTGGACGACGACGTCGAAGCGCGGGTCGGCGGCCAGCAGGTGCCAGCCCTCGACGGTCAGGTCGCAGACCTCGTCGAAGAGCTGTCCGATGCCGTCGGCGCCCATGGTGCGCAGGGTCATCCACAGTTTGAGCGCGTCGAAGCGGCGGGTGGTCTGGAGGGACTTGTCCACCTGGTTGGGGATGCGCTCCTGCACCATGCGGCGCGGGTTGAGGTACTCGGCGTGGTAGGTGGCGTGGCGGAGCGTGGCCGCGTCGCGGACCAGCACGGCCGACGAACTCACCGGCTGGAAGAAGGACTTGTGGTAGTCGACGGTAACGGAGTCGGCGCGCTCGATGCCGTCGATCCGGCCCCGGTACTTCACGGAGGCGAGCAGACCGCAGCCGTAGGCCGCGTCGACGTGCATCCAGGTGCCGTACCGGTCGCACAGCTCGGCTATCTCGGGCAGCGGGTCGATGGAGCCGAAGTCGGTGGTGCCGGCGGTGGCGACCACGGCCATCGGCGTCAGACCGGCCTCCTTGCACCGCTCCAGCTCGCGGGCGAGCGCGACGGTCTGCATCCGCTTGTCGTTGTCGACCGGGATGGACACCACCGCGTCGGGTCCGAGGCCCAGCAGCTTCGCGGACTTCTTCACGCTGAAGTGGCTGACCTCGGAGGCGAAGATGCGCAGTTCGGCGAGGGACTCCGCTTTGGACTCCTCGCGGGCGAGCAGCAGCGCCTGGAGGTTGGACTGGGTGCCGCCCGAGGTGAACACGCCGTCGGCGGCCGGGCCGAGGCCGATCCGGGCCGTCGTCCAGTCGATCAGTTTGCGCTCGATGAGGGTGCCGCCGGCCGACTGGTCCCAGGTGTCGAGGGAGGAGTTGACGGCCGACAGGACCGCCTCGCCCAGCAGGGCGGGGATGACGACCGGGCAGTTGAGGTGGGCGAGGTACCGGGGGTGGTGGAAGTAGATCGCGTCGCGGAGATAGACCTCCTCCAACTCGTCCAGGACGGCCGTGGTGTCGTGCAGCGGCTTGTCCAGGTCGATCCCGTCGATACGGGGCGCGAGGGCGTCGACCGAGACGCCGGTGAACGGACGGTCGGTGGCGGCAATTTTGGCGGCCACCCGCTCTACTCCTTCGGTCACGGAGCGGCGGTACTGCTCCGCGGTCGTGTCATTGAGCAGGTGCGAGCGCATGGTGGGGGTCCTCCGGGGGGTGGGGACGAGGTCTGCTGCGTGACGGGCTCGGGGACGGAGCCTCTGGTTCAACTTAGGTGAGCCTAACCTAAGCGTGGCGAGGGAAACCCTGCCTCTGCCGTGACTGTGATCACGTCGATGCCCCCGCGCAACTGCCTGCGGGGGCACGGGTGGTGGCTATTCCGACGCCCGGAGCTGTTCCTCGTTCATGCCCTGGCGCCAGTATCCGACGAAGGTGATCCGGCGCCGGTCGATCCCGCGCTCCTGGACGAAGTGGCGGCGCAACGCCCTCACACACCCCGACTCGCCCGCGATCCAGACGTACGGGTGCTCGGCGGCCGGGAGCCGGGCCTCCCGGAGGGCGTCCACGGAACTCTCCCCGACCACCCAGGTGATCTCGGCGTCCGCCGCGGTCGCCAACTCCCGCACGTTCCCGACGTCGTGCGCCTCCAGCCAGACCCGGACGCGCTGTCCGGCCGGCAGGGACTCCAGGATCGACGCGACGGCCGGCAGGGCGCTCTCGTCACCCCACAGCACGATCAGGTCGGTGTCGCCGGGCGGCCGGAACCGGATCGCCCGGTTGTCGGCCAGAGCCGGGCCCAGCAGGACGACCCGGTCCCCGGCACCGGCATCCGAGGCCCACGCGGAGGCGGGCCCGGCCGGGGTGTGCAGCACGAAGTCGATGTCGATCTCGATGGTGCGCCCGAGCGCGTCCCGGCGAAGGGCCCGGAGCGTGTACGACCGCATCACCGCCCGCACGTCGTCCGGCAGTTCACGCCACGCCTGCCACCAGCCGTCCCCGAGCTCGAAAGGCACCTGCGGCTCGCTCTGACCCGGCTGAGGCAGGAACAGTGACAGCGACTGGTCGTGCCCGTCGGAGAAGAAGTGCTCGAGATCCTGCCCGGTGAACGTGACCCGGACGAGCGACGACCCGACCCGCCGGGCCCGCACGACCTGAAGCGAGAAGAACCGGAATGGCGCGACAACGGCGGTGGTCACGGGGTGCTCCTGGAAACGTAGGAGGAGATTGCCTACCTAGGGGCGCGGGGAACTGCGCGACCGGCCACAGCCGGACCCGCAGCTCACCCACGACATGAAGTCAGCCTTCTCAGGCAACCTTCTTCGCGTTCTCGAGCGCCTCGGCGAGGTTCTCCAGCAGCGGCACGCACTTCGCGTAGGAGAGAATCGGCTCCGGCGACCGCGCGATGACCTGACCGGCCTTCACCGCGGGCAGCTTCTTCCAGGTCGCCTCGGCGATGTCGGCCGGCTGGATGGTCGAGGAACGGTCGTCCATCATGATGATGTCGGCCGCGTACTTGTCGACGTTCTCCCAGCTCAGCGACTCGTACCAGCCGCCACCCTCCGCCTTCGCGCTCTCCGGCGGCTCGACGAAGTTCACGCCGAGGGCCTTGAAGTACTCCAGGTCGATGGAGAGGTTGGTGCCGGAGACGTAGAAGAGCGCCTCGCTCGCGGAACCGGCCAGCACCTTGATCTCGGGCTTGGCCTTCGCGGCGGCGCGCAGCCGGGCGGCCGCGTCCTCGAACTTCTTCTTGGCGTCGGTGACCGCGGCCGCCGTCATGTCGGCGCCGAGCGACTCGGCCAGCTCCCACATGCGCTGGAGCGGAGCGGTCAGCTGACGGTCGTAGACGGAGACGCCGACGCTCGGGGCGAGCTTGGCGATCTTGTCCTTGGAGGCCTCGGGGACGTACCAGAGGGTGCCGGCGTTGTCGAACATCGTGGAGATGAGCACCTCGGGCGCGAGGGCCGCGTACTTCTCGACGTTGAACTCGTCCCAGACGTTGCCGAGGATCGTCACCTTGCTGATGTCCATGTCGCCGGCCTGGACGTCGGCCTTGCCCGCGGCGGTCTTGGTCGGGCCGAAGACGCCCTTGACCTGGATGCCGTAGTCGTACAGGGCGGCGCCGACGCCGGTGAAGGCGACGATGTTCGTGGGTATCTTGTCGAGCTTCACCGTGGTGCCGCGGTCGTCCTTGAAGGTCCAGGGACCGGACTTGGCCGAGGCGCTCGCCGACGACTTGGAGCCACTGCTGCTCGCGTCGTCGTCCCCGCAGGCGGCGAGGGCGGCACCGAGGCCCAGGGCGCCACCGACGGCGAGGATGCCACGGCGGGTGGGACGAGCGGCTCTGGCGTTGGGCATGTCTCTGGCTACTTTCGGACGGGGCGGATCACCCGAGGACGGTTCGAACGTAGGTTAGCCTAACCTCAGCTCGTGTCCAGAGGGTGGTTCCAGGTTGTGGAACGCCCACGTCGACGCATGCCCGTTTCCTGTGCCCGTCCTGTGGATCAAAGGTGTACGGGATGTCAGGAGACTGATTCGGGCCTGGAGTTGCTGCTTGCTCCGAGGATGTGAAGAGCGATCGGACGGCCTCAGGGCATGCCTGGGAGGCCGCCGTACCGGCCCGAATCGAGCGGTACGACGACCTCCTGCGCGCAGCGGACCCGCGATGTCAGGTCGACTTCCGGTCATCGTGCGAACGCGTCACCGCGGCCACCGCAGGGCGCCGCGCCCCCGGGCCCGGCCGGGCCCGTCCGGGCTCAGCCGGGCAGCCCCAACTCGCGGGCGATCAGCATCCGTTGCACCTCGCTCGTGCCCTCCCCGATCTCCAAGATCTTGGAGTCGCGCCACATCCGGGCCACCGGGTACTCGTTCATGAAGCCGTAGCCGCCGTGCACCTGGGTGGCGTCGCGGGCGTTGTCGACGGCGATCGTCGACGAGTAGAGCTTGGCGAGGGCCGCCTCCTTCTTGAAGGGGTCCCCGGCCACCAGCCGTGAGGCCGCGTCCCGCCAGGCGAGGCGGGCCGTGTGGGCCTTCATCTCCATGTCGGCGATCTTGAACTGGATGGCCTGGTTGGCGCCGATCGGACGGCCGAACGCGTGCCGTTCCTTCGCGTACTTCACCGACTCGTCCACACAGCCCTGCGCGAGGCCGGTCGCCAGCGCCGCGATGGCGATCCGCCCCTCGTCGAGGATCCGCAGGAACTGCGCGTACCCGCGGCCCTCCTCGCCCAGCAGGTTCGCCGCCGGGACACGCACGTCCGAGAAGGACAACTCACGGGTGTCGGAGGCGTTCCAGCCGACCTTCGAGTACGGGCTCGCGACCGTGAAGCCCGGTGTGCCGGACGGGACGATGATGGCCGAGATCAGCGGCCGGCCGTCCGGCTTGCGGCCGGTCACCGCCGTGACCGTGACCAGCCCCGTGATGTCCGTGCCCGAGTTGGTGATGAAGCACTTGGTGCCGTTGATCACCCACTCGTCCGTCTCGGGGTCGAGCCGGGCCGTCGTACGCGTCGCGCCCGCGTCGGAGCCGCCGTCCGGCTCGGTCAGCCCGAAGGCGCCCAGGATCTCGCCGGAGCACAGCCGCGGCAGCCACTCCCGCTTCTGCTCCGGCGTCCCGAAGAGATGGATCGGCATGGCGCCCAGCGAGACGCCCGCCTCCAGGGTGATCGCCACGGACGAGTCGACGCGCGCGAGTTCCTCCAGCACGATGCCGAGGGCGAGGTAGTCGCCGCCCATGCCGCCGTGCTCCTCGGGGAACGGCAGCCCGAACAGGCCCATGCGGCCCATCTCGCGGACGATCTCGTACGGGAACTCGTGCCGCTCGTAGAAGTCACCGATCTTGGGCGCGACCACGTCGTGCGAGAACTCCTCGACAGTGCGCCGGAGTTCTTCCAGTTCGGGAGAGAGACGGTGGTCCATTTCGGGTCACTGCTCCTTGTGGGACTGTGTCGTTGTGCCGAGTGCTCGGACGGTGCGGGAAGGGCTGGGTCGGCCCAGTCGGCCGGCCATCCACTCGCTTGTGGCGACGAGACGGCCGAGGTCCACCCCGGTGTCGATGCCGAGGCCCCGCAGCATCCACACCAGGTCTTCGGTGGCGAGATTGCCGGTGGCGGACTTGGCGTACGGGCAGCCGCCGAGACCGCCCGCCGAGGCGTCGACGGTGGTGACGCCGTGCTGGAGTGCGGCGAGGGTGTTGGCGAGCGCCTGGCCGTACGTGTCGTGGAAGTGCACGCCCAGCGCGTCCGTGGGCACGCCCTGTTCGTTCAGCGCGGTCAGCAGGGCCCGGACGTGACCCGGGGTGGCCACGCCGATCGTGTCGCCCAGGCTCAGTTCGTCGCAGCCCAGGTCGAGCAGGGCCCGGCAGACCCGGACGACCTGGTCGACCGGGACCGCGCCCTCCCAAGGGTCGCCGAAGCACATGGAGAGGTAGCCGCGCACATGCACGCCCTGCGCCTTGGCCCGGGCCACCACCGGCTCGGACATCGCCAGCACTTCGTCCACCGAGCGGTTGAGGTTGGCCTTGGCGAAGGACTCGGTGGCGCTGGCGAAGACGGCGACCCGGCGGGCGCCCAGGGAGAGGGCGCGGTCCAGCCCGCGCTCGTTCGGCACCAGCACCGGGAGCGCCACCTCGAGGCCGCTCACGCGCGGGAACAGCTCCTCGGCGTCGGCGAGTTGGGGCACCCACCCGGGGTGGACGAAGCTGGTGGCCTCGATGGTGGTGAGGCCCGCGTCGGCGAGGCGGTGGACGAACTCGGCCTTGACAGCCGTCGGCACGGTCGACTTCTCGTTCTGGAGGCCGTCGCGCGGGCCCACCTCGTGGATGCGCACCCGCGCGGGAAGGCCCTCGGCCGGTACGGCCATGGGAAGTGTCACTGGTCCTCCTGTGCCTCTGCCTCTGCCGGTGCGATGACGGCCAGCACCTGGTCCATGGCGACCGTCGTGCCCGGCGTCACGTCCAGTTCGGCGACCGTGCCGGCGTGCGGGGCGGAGATGACGTGCTCCATCTTCATCGCCTCGACGACCAGCAGGCTCTGGCCCGCGGTCACCTCGTCGCCGACGGCGACCTTCACCACCGTGACCGTGCCGGGCATGGGCGCGGTGAGCGAGTCGGCGCCCGCGTGAGCCCCTCGGGAGAGGGAGTCGGCGACCGGATCGTGATCGCGCACGTTCCAGGCGTCGCCGTCCCGGCCGAGCCAGGTGCCGTCCGGCAGCGCGGCGAAGGACTGTGCGACGCCGTCGAGCCGGCAGGTGAACCGGGGATCCGCTCCCGGTGCCGGGAGCGGGCCCCCGGCACCCCGCAGCGGGGTGTCCGCCCCGTCCGGCAGCACCTCGGTCGTGCCGCCCGCCGTGCCGCGCACCCGGACGGTCACCGGGTCGTGTCCCGGCACATGCAGGTGGTGTGCCGTCCAGGCGGGCTCGCCGCCCAGCCGCCAGCCGTCCGCGACGGCGAAGGGGTCCACCCAGCCCGTCCCGGGCACGGGGGTGAGTGCGGCCTGGCGCAGCAGCGCCGCCGCCGCGTAGACGTCCTGCGGTACGTCGGCCGCGACGAGCGTCGCGGCCTCCCGCTCCACGAGGCCCGTGTCCAACTCGCCTGCCACCACAGCCGGATGGGCCAGCAGCCGCCGCAGGAACCCGGCGTTGGTCTGCACGCCCAGCGTGACCGTCTCCGCGAGGGCCGCCCGGAGCTTGCGCAGCGCGGTCTCCCGGTCCGGTCCGTAGGCGATCACCTTGGACAGCATCGGGTCGTAGAGGCTGCCGACCTCGGTGCCCTCGCTCAGCCCGGAGTCGGTGCGTACGCCGTCGCCCTGGGGTTCGCGCAGCCGGAGCACCGTCCCGCCGGAGGGCAGGAACCCGCGCGCGGGGTCCTCGGCGCAGATCCGCGCCTCGACCGCGTGCCCGGTCAGCCGGACGTCGTCCTGGCCGAAGGACAGCGGCTCACCGGCCGCGACCCGCAGCTGCCACTCCACCAGGTCCAGGCCGGTGACCAGTTCGGTGACCGGGTGCTCCACCTGGAGGCGGGTGTTCATCTCCATGAAGTAGTACGAGGACGGGTCGTTGCCCGGCACGATGAACTCCACCGTGCCCGCGCCCCGGTACCCGCACGAACGCGCCGCCTGGACCGCCGCCTCGCCCATGGCCGCGCGGGTCTTCTCGTCCAGCAGGACGGAGGGCGCCTCCTCGACGATCTTCTGGTGCCGGCGCTGGAGGGAGCACTCGCGCTCGCCCAGGTGCACCACGTTCCCGTGGCCGTCGGCCAGCACCTGGATCTCGATGTGCCGGGGCCGGTCCACCCACCGCTCGACGAGGAGCGTGTCGTCCCCGAAGGAGGCGCGGGCCTCGCGGCGGGCGGCGGCGATCTCCTCGTCCAGCACGGCCAGGTCCCGCACCAGGCGCATGCCCTTGCCGCCGCCGCCGGCCGACGGCTTGAGCAGGACGGGGGTGCCGATCTCCCGGGCCGCGTCGGCGAGTTCGGCGTCGGTGAGTCCGCTGCCGCTGGACCCGGGCACCACCGGCACCCCGGCCGCCTGCACGGTCTCCTTGGCCCGGATCTTGTCGCCCATCAGGGAGATGGCGTCCGCGGGCGGCCCGATGAAGACCAGGCCGGCGTCGGCGCAGGCGCGCGCGAAGCCGGCGTTCTCCGCGAGGAAGCCGTAGCCGGGGTGGACCGCCTGGGCGCCGGTGCGGGCGGCCGCCGCCAGCAGCCGCTCCACGGACAGATAGCTCTCGGCCGCCGGCGCGGGACCGATGCGTACGGCCGTGTCCGCCTCCCGGACGTGCCGGGCGTCCGCGTCGGCGTCGGAGAAGACGGCCACCGAGCGCACGCCCAGCGCGCGCAGGGTGCGGATGACGCGGACGGCGATCTCGCCCCGGTTGGCCACAAGCACGGTGTCGAACATCATTGCTCCCCTCCTCACATCCGGAAGACGCCGAACTGGGGGTCACCCAGCGGCGCATGGGCACAGGCGGTCAGGGCGAGGCCCAGTACCTGCCGGGTCTCCAGCGGGTCGATGACGCCGTCGTCCCAGAGTCGGGCGGTGGCGTAGTAGGCGTTGCCCTGGCGCTCGTACTGCTGCCGGACCGGGGCCTTGAAGGCCTCTTCCTCGTCCGCGGGCCACTCCTGGCCCCGCGCCTCCAGCTGGTCCCGCTTGACGGTCGCGAGGACGGAGGCGGCCTGCTCGCCGCCCATGACGGAGATCTTGGCGCCCGGCCACATCCACAGGAAGCGGGGCGAGTAGGCCCGGCCGCACATGGAGTAGTTCCCGGCGCCGTACGACCCGCCGACGACGACCGTCAGCTTCGGCACGCGCGTGCACGCCACGGCCGTCACCATCTTGGCGCCGTGCTTGGCGATGCCGCCGGCCTCGTAGTCCCGGCCGACCATGAACCCGGAGATGTTCTGGAGGAACACCAGCGGGATCCCGCGCTGGTCGCACAGCTCGATGAAGTGGGCGCCCTTCTGGGCGGACTCGGAGAACAGGATGCCGTTGTTGGCGACGATGCCGACCGGGTGGCCGTGGATCCGGGCGAAGCCGGTGACCAGGGTCTGCCCGAACTCGGCCTTGAACTCCGCGAAGCGGGAGCCGTCGACCACGCGCGCGATGACCTCGCGCGCGTCGTAGGGGGTGCGGGAGTCGACGGGCACCGCGCCGTACAGCCCGTAGGGGTCGACCTTGGGTTCGACGGACGGCCGCACCTCCCAGGGCAGGGGCCCGCGCGCGGGGAGCGTGGCGACGATGTTCCGGACGATGCGCAGCGCGTGCGCGTCGTCCTCCGCGAGGTGGTCGGTCACGCCGGACACCCGCGCGTGCACCTCGCCGCCGCCCAGCTCCTCCGCGGTGACGACCTCGCCGGTGGCGGCCTTCACCAGCGGGGGCCCGCCCAGGAAGATCGTGCCCTGGCCGCGGACGATGACGGCCTCGTCGCTCATGGCCGGGACGTAGGCCCCGCCGGCCGTGCACGAGCCCAGCACCGCGGCGATCTGCGGGATCCCGGCCCCGGACATCCGGGCCTGGTTGTAGAAGATCCGCCCGAAGTGCTCCCGGTCCGGGAACACCTCGTCCTGCATGGGCAGGAAGGCCCCGCCCGAGTCCACGAGATACAGGCAGGGCAGCCGGTTCTCGAGGGCGACCTCCTGGGCCCGCAGATGCTTCTTCACCGTCATCGGGTAGTACGTGCCGCCCTTGACGGTGGCGTCATTGGCGACGATCACGCACGCGCGCCCGCCGACCCGTCCGATCCCGGCGATGACCCCGGCCGCCGGGGCCTGCCCCTCGTACATGCCGTCGGCGGCGAGGGGGGCGAGCTCCAGGAAGGGCGAACCCGGGTCCAGGAGGGTGTCGACCCGGTCCCGGGGCAACAGCTTCCCGCGCGCGGTGTGGCGCGCCCTCGCCTTCTCCCCACCCCCCAGCCGGGCCGCGGCCAGCTTGCCGCGCAGCTCGTCGACGAGTGCGCGGTGCGCCGCCTCGTTGGCCCGCCAGGCCTCCGACGCGGGGTCTGCCGCGCTCGTCAGCTCCGGTGCCTGCTCCATCCTTGCGGTCCCCTCACCCAGTGATCGACTGTTAATGAGCGTTAACCATTTCCTTCAGGTTAACGACCGCTAACCTCCCTGTCTAGAATTGCCTTCATGGCCACGAGAACCGACGCCCCCACCCGTCGCGAGCAGATCCTCAGGGAGGCCGCGCGGCTGTTCGCCGAGCGCGGGTTCCACGGTGTCGGGGTGGATGAGATAGGCGCCGCTGTCGGCATCAGCGGGCCGGGGCTCTACCGGCACTTCCCGGGCAAGGACGCGATGCTCGCCGAGCTGCTGGTCGGCATCAGCGGCCGGCTGCTGACCGGTGCGAAGCGGCGCCTCCAGGAGGCCGACGGCGTGCCGCCCGAAGAGTTCCTCGACTCGCTCGTCGAGGGTCACATCGACTTCGCCCTCGACGACCGTCCCCTGATCACCCTGCACGACCGCGAGCTGGACCGCCTCCGTGACAGCGACCGCAAGCTGGTCCGCCAGCTCCAGCGGCAGTACGTCGAACTGTGGGTGGAGGCCCTGCGTGCCGTGTATCCGGGCCTCGCCGAGCCGACCGCCCGCTCTGCGGTGCACTCCGTCTTCGGTCTGCTGAACTCCACCCCGCACCTCGGCCGACCGGGTTCCCTGCCGGGTCGCGCGGCCACGGCGCTGCTGCTGCACCGGATGGCCAGGGGGGCGTTCGCGGCGGCCGTGGAGTGACGAGCGTTACCCCCGCCCCACCCTGGACGCTCTTCGTACTCGCCGGTACGGTTGTTCTCTGAGCAAGCGCTTAGCCATGGGGTCGCAGCCATCAATGGAGCCCCCGACGGCGAGCAACCACATCCGCGAGAGCGGCGCCGGCTTAGGCGCAGAGAGGGGCCGGCGGTGCGCCGTACGGTGTTCAACGAGGATCACGAGGCGTTCCGGGAGACCCTCCGGGCCTTCATCGAGGCCGAGGTCGTTCCCGTCTACGACGAGTGGTTCGCGGCCGGCCAGGCGCCGCGCGACTTCTACTACAAGCTCGCCGAGCTCGGCGTCTTCGGCATCCGCGTCGACGAGGAGTACGGCGGCGCCGGCATCGACTCGTACAAGTTCGAGGCCGTGCTGTACGAGGAGACCGCCCGTGCGGGTGTCTCCTTCGGCGGCTCCGGTGTGCACGTGCTGCTCGGTCTGCCGTACCTCAAGCTGCTCGCCACCGACGAGCAGAAGAAGCGCTTCCTGCCGAAGTTCGTCTCCGGCGAGGAGATGTGGGCGATCGCGATGACCGAGCCGGGCACCGGCTCCGACCTCGCGGGCATGAAGAGCACCGCCAAGCTCTCCGAGGACGGCACGCACTACGTCCTCAACGGCTCCAAGACCTTCATCACCGGTGGCGTGCACGCCGACCGCATGATCGTCTGCGCCCGTACCTCCGCGCCCACCGCCGAGGACCGCCGCCACGGCATCTCCCTCTTCGTGGTGGACACCAAGGCCGAGGGCTACTCGGTCGGCCGCAAGCTGGACAAGCTCGGCCTGAAGACCTCCGACACCGCCGAGCTGGCGTTCGTCGACGTCAAGGTGCCCGTCGAGGACCTGCTCGGCGAGGAGAACAAGGGCTTCTACTACCTCGGCCACAACCTCGCCTCCGAGCGCTGGGGCATCGCCTACGGCGCGTACGCCCAGGCCAAGGCCGCCGTCCGGTTCGCCAAGCAGTACGTGCAGGAGCGCGTGGTCTTCGGCAAGCCGGTCGCGCACTTCCAGAACACCAAGTTCGAGCTGGCCGCCTGCCAGGCCGAGGTGGACGCGGCCGAGGCCGTCGCCGACCGCGCCACGGAGGCCCTGGACGCGGGCGAGCTGACCCCGGCCGAGGCCGCCAGCGCCAAGCTGTTCTGCACCGAGGTCGCCCACCGGGTGATCGACCGCTGCCTCCAGCTGCACGGCGGCTACGGCTTCATGAACGAGTACCCGATCGCCCGCCTGTACGCGGACAACCGCGTCAACCGCATCTACGGCGGCACCAGCGAGATCATGAAGTCGATCATCGCGAAGGACATGGGTCTGTAAGCAGCCCGCAACCACGGGCCGCTACAACTAGATGCCATGAGCCAGGCACTACAGGATCTCCTCGATCTGCTCGATCTCGAGCAGATCGAGGAGAACATCTTCCGCGGCCGGTCCCGCTCCGCCGTCGTCCCGCGCGTCTTCGGCGGGCAGGTCGCGGCGCAGGCGCTGGTCGCCGCCGGGCGGACGGTCCCCGAGGACCGGCTCGCCCACTCGCTGCACGCGTACTTCCTGCGCATGGGCGACCCGGGCGCGCCCATCGTCTACACGGTCGACCGGATGAACGACGGCCGGTCCTTCACCGCGCGCCGCGTCGTCGCCGTCCAGCACGGACAGCCGATCTTCGCGCTGTCCGCCTCCTTCCAGCGGTACGAGGAGGGCTTCGACCACCAGGCCCCCATGCCGCCCGCCCCGGACCCGGCCACCCTGCCCACCTCCGAGGAACGGCTGCGCGGCTACGCCCACCTCGCCCCCGAGGTCGTCGAGAAGTTCCTCGAGGCCCGCGAGGCGGTCGACCTGCGCTATGTCGACGAGCCGCCGTACGGCCAGTACGGCGCACCGCGCGAGCCGCACTCCCAGGTCTGGTTCCGCGCCAACGGCAAGCTGGCCGACGACCCGCTCCTGCACGTCGTCCTCGCCACCTACGTCTCCGACATGACGCTCCTCGACTCGATCCTCCTCGCGCACGGGCGCGGCGGCTGGGCGGTCGGTGACGTGGTGGGAGCGTCCCTGGACCACGCGATGTGGTTCCACCGTCCGTTCCGCGCCGACGAGTGGCTCCTCTACGACCAGGAGTCGCCGTCCGCGCACGGCGGCCGGGGCCTCGGCCAGGCCCGCATCTACACCCAGGACGGTCGGCTCGCCGTCTCGGTGATCCAGGAGGGTGTGGTCCGCGCCCCCCGGGGCGACTGAGCACACGGCGCCGCACACGCGCGTGCGGCGCCCCTCCGGGGGGACTTCTCCCGCGCCTAGTCGGTCAGCCCCGCCGCCGCCAGCAGATACGCCGTCATCACGTCGTAGTGACGCGGGCTGACGACGTGGTCGTCGAGGGGGACCGCCACCTGGACGGTGCCCTCCGACTCGGCGATGAACAGCGCCGGGTCGTTGCAGTCGGCGTAACCGACGGAGTCGACGCCGTGCTGCCCGGCGTAGCCCGCCCAGCCGTGGTCGGCGACGACCAGGTCGGGCAGCGGCCGGCCCTCGCGTTCGAGTGCGGTGAGGATGGCCTTCATCGGCTCGCCCGAGTGGGTGTGCCAGAGCGTGGCGCCGTGTTCGAGGACCGCCACGTCGGCCAGCTGCCAGACGTACCCCTCGTCCGTCTGGAGCCCCTCCGGGATGACGACGATCTCGCAGCCGGCCGCGCGCAGGGCGGCGGCGGTGGCGCGGTGCACGTCGAGGAGACCGCCCGGATGGCCGGTGGCGAAGAGGACCCGCTGCTGTCCTTCGGCCGCCTTGCGCAGCCGGGCCGCGAGCCGGTCGAGGCCGTCGACCGTCAGCTCGGGGTCGATGGTGTCCTGGCCGTAGCGGTACTCGGGATCGTCGTTCACGCCCACCCGCTCCGCCATCACCGCGAGCACGTCCTGCTCGTCGGTCCAGCGGTCGCCGAGTTCCAGACCGAGCCAGAAGTTGCGGACCCCGTTCGCGAGCTGGCGGTAGTGGGAGAGGTTGTTCTCGCGGGGCGTGGCGACGTCCCCGGCGATACGGGTTCTGACGAGGTGGTCGACGAGTTCGGCGCGGCTGGGCGTCCCGGGTATCGGCATGTTTTCCATTGTGAGGCAGCGGGCTGTGCGCGTCTGTGCTGTTCCGGACGCTGGGACACGCGTCACTCACTGTTGTTTCAGGGAGAACCACAGTTCCATTCGGACGTCCGGATCGTCCAGGTCCGTCCCCAACAGGGCGGCGCAGCGGGCGATCCGCTGCCGCACGGTGTTGCGGTGCACGGCCAGGGCCACCGCCGTACGGTCCCAACTGCCGTGCAGGGAGAGCCAGGTGCGCAGGGTCTCGAGGAGCGCGGCGCTCGCGGCACTCGCCTTGATCGGGGCGAGGAGCGCCCGGGCGTGGGACCGGGCCTCGTCGTCGGGCACCAGGTCCAGCAGCCCGGCCCCGGAGCCGTGGCGGACGAGTGCCGTGCGGGTGGCGCGGGCCCGGGCCAGCGCACGGGCCGCCTGCGCGTCGGCGGCGGGCCAGTCGGCGGGGGCCGCGTCCGCGCTGACGCCGAGGGTCCAGCCCGGCTGCGGCTGCGGCGCGCCGCCGGCCGGGACGAGCACCCGCACGACGCCGGGCGCGAGGTCGACCAGCGGTGATCCGAGGCCGGCGCCGAGCGCGGAGGCCGCCACCGGGTCGGGAGCCTGCGCGTCCGGCCGGGCGTGCACGACGAGCCACCGCTCGCCCCCCAGCAGCGGGGCCACCTCGGCGGGCGCGGCCCCCAGCAGCAGCCGTACGAGCGCCGACGAGCGGGCCGCTCCCGAGCCGCTCTGGTGCTCGCCGGTGAGGAGGGAGAGCAGGACGGCGGCGACGGAGGCGATGGTGTGGTCCCCGGGGTCACGCCGGGGCGCCGCCACCCCGAGCACGAACCCCCGGCCGGCCCCGAGCGCGTAGGCGGCGAGGTGGGTCCCGTCGGGGGTGGTGTCGCTGGCGGTGGCGGAGGCGCGGGAGAGGAGGAGCCGGGCGAGCCCGGCGAGGGGGGCGTCCGCGGACGTCTGTCCCGCCGCCGCGATCTCCGTGCCCTCCGGCCCGTACAGCACCGCTCGCCCCCCGACCCGCTGGGCGAGCTGGCGCAGGACGGACGGGACCGGGTCCGGGCGGGAGGCGGCGGCCGCGAGGCTCTGCTGGGCCTCCGTCACCCGGCGCAGCTCGGCGGTGCGGGCCCGCTCCATCAGCTGCCAGACCGCGCGGGCCACGGCCGAGAACGTCGTCTGCGGGGGCACCTCCAGGAGCGGCAGCTCGTACGCCTCGCAGGCGGCGACCAGCGCCCTCGGCACGGTGTCGTGCACCGGCGCGACCCCGAACCCGAGCGCCGCGCCGCCCGCCGCGACGATCCGCGAGACATAGTCCTCGAAGTACGTCCCCGACCCGGCCGCCTCCGGGATGTGCACGCCCGCCGTCAGCAGCAGCTCGCCGCCCAGCAGATACGGGTACGGGTCGGCCATCTCCGAGGTGTGGGCCCCGTGCAGCACGATCCCGGGATCGGCGGGCCCGGCGATCTGCCGCAGGGCGAGGTCCTCGCGGGCCAGCAGAGCGGCGAGGGGGACCGGTGGGGTGGGGGGTACGGCGGGGGGTACGGCGGGCTCCGGCACCATGGACGTTCCCTCCACTGAGCGCGGATCGAGTGGATGAAACGTACACTTCCAGGGCACTTTTCGGCCACCTAGGGTCAACTCCCGAACCACCTCAGCCATCGAGAAGGGTGGGCCCCCATGGCCGTCGACTACACCGTGATCGTCGTCTATCTGGCCGGCATGCTGGCCATGGGCTGGTGGGGCATGCGCCGCGCCCGCTCGAAGAGCGAGTTCCTCGTCGCCGGGCGTCGCCTCGGGCCCGTCATGTACTCCGGCACCATGGCGGCGATCGTCCTCGGCGGCGCGTCCACCATCGGCGGCGTGGGTCTGGGATACCAGTACGGGCTGTCCGGCGCGTGGATGGTGTTCACCATCGGCCTGGGGCTGCTCGCCCTCTCCGTCTTCTTCTCGGCCCGCATCGCCCGCCTCAAGGTCTACACGGTCTCCGAGATGCTGGACCTGCGCTACGGCGGCCGGGCCGGTGTGATCTCGGGCGTGGTCATGTGGGCGTACACCCTGATGCTCGCCGTGACGTCGACCATCGCGTACGCCACCATCTTCGACGTCCTCTTCGACATGAACAGGACCGTCGCGATCATCCTCGGCGGCTCGATCGTCGTCGCGTACTCGACGCTCGGCGGCATGTGGTCGATCACCCTCACCGACATGGTGCAGTTCGTGGTGAAGACGATCGGCGTGCTGCTCCTGCTGCTGCCGATCGCGGTCGTCAAGGCGGGCGGCTTCAGCGAGATGAAGGCGAAGCTGCCGACCGGCTACTTCGACCCGCTGGGCATCGGCGGCGAGACGATCTTCACCTATGTGCTGATCTACACCTTCGGCATGCTCATCGGCCAGGACATCTGGCAGCGCGTGTTCACCGCCCGCGGCGACCGCACGGCGAAGTGGGGCGGCACGGTGGCGGGTACCTACTGTCTGGTGTACGCCCTCGCCGGCGCCGTCATCGGCACGGCGGCCAAGGTGCTCTACCCGAACCTCGCCTCCGCGGACGCCGCCTTCGCGACGATCGTGAAGGACGAACTCCCGGTCGGCGTGCGGGGACTGGTGCTGGCCGCCGCGCTCGCCGCGGTGATGTCGACCTCGTCGGGCGCGCTGATCGCCTGCGCGACCGTCGCCAACAACGACATCTGGTCGCGGCTGCGGGGCGTCGCCGGCGCCGACGGCGAGGAGCGCGACGAGGTCAGGGGCAACCGCCTGTTCATCCTTGTGATGGGCGTCGCGGTGATCGTCACGGCGATCGCCCTGAACAACGTCGTCGAGGCGCTGACGGTGGCGTACAACCTGCTCGTCGGCGGACTGCTGGTCCCCATCCTCGGCGGGCTGCTCTGGAAGCGCGGCACGGTCCAGGGCGCCCTCGCCTCCGTCGTGGTCGGCGGCGTCGCGGTGATCGGCCTGATGGCCGGCTACGGCATCCTCGCCAACGAGCCGGTCTACTACGGCCTCCTCGCCTCCCTGGCCGCCTACCTCGCGGTCTCCCTGGCGACCCCGGCCACCGACCCCGCCGTGCTGGCCGCCTGGCGTGAGCGACTGGCCGGGCGGACCCCCGAGACAGCCGGAACCTCCCCCGTCCCGGTGTCCCAGTAGAGTCGTACGAGAAGTAGTACATACGCGATGAAGCGTAAGAAAGAGAGCATTTGATCATGAGTGGCAACGAGACGCCCCGCGGCCCCGTCGACTCCTCCCGCGTCCCGCGGTACGCCGGCCCCGCGACCTTCGCCCGGCTGCCCCGCCTCGACGAGGTCGGCCGCGCCGACGTCGCCGTGGTGGGCGTGCCGTTCGACTCGGGCGTCTCGTACCGGCCGGGCGCCCGCTTCGGCGGCAACGCGATCCGCGAGGCGTCCCGGCTGCTGCGGCCGTACAACCCGGCGCAGGACGCCTCCCCCTTCGCCCTCGCCCAGGTGGCGGACGGCGGCGACATCGCGGTGAACCCGTTCAACATCCACGAGGCCGTGGAGACGATCGAGGCGGCGGCCGACGACCTGCTCGGCACCGGAGCCCGCCTGATGACCCTGGGCGGCGACCACACCATCGCGCTGCCGCTGCTGCGCTCGGTCGCGAAGAAGCACGGACCCGTGGCCCTGCTCCACTTCGACGCGCACCTCGACACCTGGGACACGTACTTCGGCGCGGAGTACACCCACGGCACGCCGTTCCGCCGGGCCGTGGAGGAGGGCATCCTCGACACCGAGGCCCTCTCCCACGTCGGCACCCGCGGCCCGCTGTACGGCAAGCAGGACCTGACCGACGACGAGAAGCTCGGCTTCGGCATCGTCACCTCGGCGGACGTGTACCGGCGCGGCGCCGACGAGGTCGCCGACCAGCTGCGTCAGCGCATCGGCGACCGCCCCCTCTACATCTCCATCGACATCGACTGCCTCGACCCGGCGCACGCCCCCGGCACCGGGACCCCGGAGGCGGGCGGCATGACCTCGCGCGAACTCCTGGAGATCCTGCGCGGCCTGGCCTCCTGCAACCTGGTCTCGGCCGACGTCGTCGAGGTGGCCCCCGCGTACGATCACGCGGAGATCACGTCGGTGGCCGCGTCCCACACGGCGTACGAACTGACCACGATCATGTCCCGACAGATTGCCGAGGCTCGCGCGAAGTGACTCACGACCACGACCTGGTGCTCCGGCCGACTCAGGCGCAGATCGCCGCTGCACTGAACCCTCCCGCCGGCCGCAACGGCGGAGACCTGGTCGTGGAGACCCTGGCCGGGCTCGGCGCGACCACCGTCTTCGGCCTGCCCGGCCAGCACGCGCTCGGCATGTTCGACGCGCTGCGCCGCTCCTCGCTGCGGTACATCGGCCTGCGGGTGGAGAACAACGCGGGGTTCGCGGCGGACGCGTACGGCCGGATCACCGGCGAGGCGGCCCCGCTGCTGCTGTCGACGGGCCCGGGCGCGCTGACCTCGCTCGCGGCGCTCCAGGAGGCGGCGGCCGCCTCGGCGCCGGTGCTGGCGATCAGCAGCCAGATCCCGACGGCCGGTCTGGGCGGCGGCCGCCACGGCTATCTGCACGAACTGCCCGACCAGGCGGCCTCGTTCCGTGGTGTGGTGAAGTCGGTCCACACCGTCCGCACCCAGTCCCAGATCCCGTCCGCGATCGAGGCGGCCTGGAAGTCCGCGCTGACCGTGCCGCACGGCCCGGTGTGGGTGGAGATCCCGCAGGACGTGCTCCTGGCGCAGACGCTGATCCCGGTGGTGACCGGCGGCGACGCCTTCCCCGAAGAGCTGCCGCCGCGCCCCGAACTGACCGCCGTGGCAGCCGACCTGCTGTCGAAGGCGGCCCGTCCGGCGATCATCGCGGGCGGCGGGGTCGTACGGTCGGACGCCTCGGGCAAGCTGAGGCAGCTGGCGGAGCTCTTGCGGGCCCCGGTGGTCACCACGCCCGGCGGCAAGGGGGCGTTCCCCTGGACGCACCCCCTCTCGCTCCAGTCCTGGATCGAGGACCGCCACACCACGGACTTCCTCGAGGACGCGGACGTACTCCTGGTCGTCGGCTCCGGGCTCGGCGAACTCTCCTCCAACTACCACACGTTCAAGCCGCGGGGCCGGGTCATCCAGATCGAGGCGGACCTGGGGAAGCTGGAGTCGAACCATCCGGCGCTCGGCATCCACGCGGACGCCCGACTGGCGTTGCAGGCGCTGCTCGAGACGGTGGAGCCGGTGGCGGAGCGGGCCCGGCCGGAGGCCGCCGAGCGCGTCCGTGAGGTCCTCACGAAGGTCGCCGACCGCATCGCCGCCCAGGAACTCACCCTGGAGCAGGAGGTGTTGGCGTCCGTCCGCAAGGCACTGCCGGCCGACTCCCCGTCCTTCTGGGACATGACGATCCTCGCCTACTGGGCCTGGTCGGCCTTCGACGCGAAGGGCCCCAACCACATGCACTCGGCCCAGGGCGCGGGCGGTCTGGGCTACGGCTTCCCGGCGGCGCTGGGCGCGGCGGCGGCCGACCCGACCCGCCCGGTGCTGGCCGTGTCCGGCGACGGCGGCGCCCTGTATTCGATCGCGGAGCTGGCGACGGCCAGGCAGTACGACCTGAACGTCACCTGGCTGATCGTCGACGACGGCGGTTACGGCATCCTGCGCGAGTACATGACCGACGCCTTCGGCGAGCCCACGGCCACCGAACTGACCTGCCCGGACTACGTGGCCCTGGCGGAGTCCTTCGGGGTCCCGGGGGTGCGGACGTCTCCGCAGACCCTGGAGGCGGACCTGACGAAGGCCTTGTCCACGCCCGGTCCCTCGGTGGTCCTCCTCCCGGCGGTGCTGCGGATGTTCGCGCCCACGCACCTCACCTAGAGAAGACCGTTGATACGGTCCCGCCATGTCTGAAGCAGATCGATCACCCGGCCCCGTCACCGCCGACGACGTGCAGGAGGCGGTCCGGTCGGCGGTGGCCGCCCTGCGCGGGGCCGAGGCGGCCGACTGGGACGCCAAGGCCGGTTCCCTGGACTGGAGTTGCTGGGAGACCGTCGAGCATCTGGCCGACGACCTGTTCGCCTACGCCGCCCAACTGGGCCCGCGGGGCGGGCCGTCGGACACCGAGGTGCCCTTCGTGTGGTGCGCGGAGCGGCCCGGTGCGCCGGCGAACGTCGTCTTCGCGGACCGGGCGGCCGGGGCGGCCGGACTCGCGCAGGTGCTGGAGGCCTGCGGGGCGCTGCTGACCGCCATGGTGCGTACGACGCCGGCGAGCGTCAGGTCGCATCACGTCTTCGGGGTCTCCGACCCCGAGGGGTTCGCCGCCATGGGGGTCGTCGAGACGCTGGTGCATCTGTACGACGTCGCCGAGGGGCTCGGTCTCCGGTGGGAGCCGGACACCGACCTGTGCGACCGGGTGCTGGCGAGGCTCTTCCCGGACGCCCCGACCGGCACCGACCGGTGGCCCACCCTGCTGTGGGCCACCGGCCGGGGAGAGCTCCCGGGTCACGCGCGTCTCACCCGGTGGCGTTGGTACGGCGCTCCCCGCGGCGAGGGCGAGCGGTAGGGCTCAGCAGGCGCCCGGGCCCACGGCGTCGATCCGGCCGCCGAAGTCGCCCAGGTAGCGCGAGCGGTAGTCGGCGTTGAAGACGTTCCGCTTCTCCACCGGGCCCCAGTTGATGAAACAGGCACGGGTACCGGAGACGAAGGAACCCACGTGGTCGTGGAGGGCGGGCGGCATGTCGCGGTAGCCGCTGCGGGCGGTCCACTCCCAGCTGCTGCCGCGGAAGTTCTCGCCGCTGTAGAAACAGATCGATCCGTCGGGACAGGACGGCGCCGCTGCCGCCGCCGAGGCACTCTGGGCGGGCAGGGCGAGGGCGGTCAGAGCGAGAGCGGCGGCGAAGGACCAGGCGCGAAGCTTCATGAAGGTCTCCGGGAAAGGGAGTCGGGATCGCGATCGCCCCGGCGGATCTGCCGAGGCGGCCTTCATGCTTTCGCCCGGTCGCGACGACATGCCCGGGACGGAGATCGACTTCACCCGTGTGAGGGAACCGGTGATGCAACACACCAGCCCCTTGGGCGGGATGGTGCCCGTGAACGCCGAAAGGGGCCGAACCCCCTTGGCATCAAGGGAAGTTCAGCCCCTCCGCGGTCGCGCTCCAGCTGCTACCAGATCGCCTCGACCCACTCCGGGTGGTCGATGAACGGGTTGCGGTTGTGCTGGTAGGTGTCGTAGATGACCTGGTTGCGCTTCTCCTCGAAGGCGCTCGGCGGGTCCGCCTCGTTCCACGCCTTGAGGACGGAGAGCTTGCCCATGTAGGGGTTGCTGCCGTTGCCGACCTTCTCGTTGGGCTCCAGGTTGGCGAAGCCGTCGTCACCCTCGTAGCGCACGGCCATGTAGAGGATCATGCGGGCCACGTCGCCCCGGTCCGCGGCGCGCGGCGCGAAGGAGTCGGAGTCGACGGTGCTGCCGCCGCCGTTGGTGACCGCGCTGCCGCCGTTGTCGAAGTCCAGGTTGCCGCGGATGCTGTTGACCTGTACGTCCGCGGGGCGCAGGTGGTGCAGGTCCGTGCCCGGACCGGTCACCTCGCCGAAGTCGCCGTGGGACTTGGCCCACGTGTGCTCGCGGTTCCAGTCGCCGACGTCACCGCCGTTGAGGGACTTGCTGCGCGAGACACCGCTGTACAGCAGGATCACGTTGCTGCTGTTGTTCGGGTCCTGGTCGGTGGCCTTCAGAGCGTCCCAGACCGCGGAGTACGAGATCTTCGTCTGGCTGCTGATGATCGTGTGCAGCGAGGACTTCAGGCTCGTACCCGTCTTGCCGACCGCGTTCTTGTAGTACGTCGCGTCGTAGGCCGTCGTGGTCGCCGCGGCGGGGGTCGCGGTGAGCGCGGGCGCGGTGAGACCGACCAGGACGGCAGTGGTGGCAAGCGCCACCGACTTCCATCGGCGTATGCGTGTCGCCAGCATGTGGGGTGTCCGATCTACGCGGGTTGATTGGAGGCGGCAATCGGGAGAGTGACATGCACATGCGGTCATGGCAATGAATCTGACATGTCTATCAGGTGACGGGAACCGGCAAATTGCCCCTTGTCTACGCGAGTTGAACGCGCTTTCTCACGACGAAACGGCCCCTGACTGTCATGTCAGGGGCCGTTCCGGACCGTTGGGCCGTGCCGGTCAGCTCACGTCCGAGGCGTCCAGTCGGTAGATCGTCGACTGGTTGCTCTGCGACGAGGTGTCCGTGCCCGAGGCGTCCGAGCCGGAGGTCTCCGAGCCGGACGCGGACGCGGAATCCGAGCCGGACGCGGAGCTCGACGTCGAGCTGTAGGCGCTCGCCGGCACCGCCGTGCCGTTCTTCTGCACCCAGGCGGTGATCTCCTGGTTCAGGCTGCTGTTGCCGCCCATACCGCCGCCGCCGAGCTGGATGTAGTGCAGCTCGCCCTTCTTCACCAGCTCCTTGAGCTTGGCGAGGGTCATCGCCTGGTCGCTGCCGGTGAAGCCCCACATGGAGATGACGGGCTTGCCGCTGCTGAGGATCATCTGGCCCGCGCTCTGCGAGTTGGAGACCGCGATCAGCCAGGTGGCGCCGTCCTGGTGCTTCTCCAGGTAGGAGATGAGCTCGCTGTCGGCGCCGCCCATGCCGCCGCCACCGCCCATCCCGCCGCCACCCGTACCGCCGCCGGGGCCACCACCGGTGCCGCCGCTCGGAGCCGTGCCGCTCTCGCCGCCGCCCTGGCCGCCGCCGGGGATCTCCCCGTTCGTGCCGCCCTGTTGGCCGCCCTGGCCGCCGCTCGGCGCTCCGCTCGGGGCGCCGCCGCCCTGCGGGAGTTCGCCGTCGCCGCCGCCCGGTGTCATCTGGCCGTTGCCGCCGCCGGGGAACTCGCCGCTCGCCTGGCCGCCCTGCTGCGTGCCGCCGGGTGCCTGGCCGCCGGGACCGCCGTTGCCGCCGCCGAAGCCGCCCCGGCCACCGCCACCGCCGCCACCGGGACCGCCCATGCCGCCACCGGTGGACGGACCCGCGGTCGGGTTGGTGCCGCCCATCATGCCGCTGGACGAACCGAAGGCCGGCGAGGCGGCGTACGCCGTCGGACCGGCGAGGGCCGCCACGATCGCCGCGGCGACGGACGCGCCGAGGAGCCGGACCCTGGTGCCGGAACTCGCGGACCGCAGGACGAACAGGCCCACGATCGCGAGGACCATGACCGCGCCGACGACCGGCCACAGCCAGGTGTTCCAGCCGGTGGCGCGCCGCAGCAGCACGATCGCCCAGACGCCGGTGACCGCGAGCCCCACGGGCAGCACCCACGACCAGCGGGCGTCACCGCCGCGCAGGGCACGCCACAGCATGACCCCGCCGCCCCCGCACAGCGCCGCGATGCCCGGGGCGAGCGCGGTCGTGTAGTACGGGTGCATGGTGCCCTCCGCCATGGCGAAGGTCAGATAGTGCAGCACCAGCCAGCCGCCCCACAGCACCAGCGCGGCGCGGGTGGGGTCGGTGCGCGGGGCCCGGCCGCGCAGCACCAGGCCGGCGACGAGCGCGATGGCCGCGAAGGGGATCAGCCAGGAGATCTGGCCGCCGAGGACGTCGTTGAACATCCGGCCGATGCCCGCGGTGCCGGCGAAGGAGCCGCCGCCTCCGCCGCCCCCGCCGTTGCCCTCGCCGCCGAGGACCCGGCCCAGGCCGTTGTAGCCCATGATCAGGTCCCAGGCGCTGCCGTCGGTCGAACCGCCGATGTACGGCCGGTCGTCGGCGGGCACCAGGGACACGGCCGTAGCCCACCAGAAGCTGGCGACGGCCAGTGCCACGGCGGCCAGCGCCAGGTTCACGGCCTTCTTCTTCCAGCCCAGCCTCGACGCGTACAGGTACACGGCGAAGACGGCCGGCAGGGCGATGTATCCCTGGAGCATCTTGGTGTTGAAGGCGAGCCCGAAGCAGACCGCGGAGCCGAGGAGCGGCAGCAGCCGGTCGTCGCGCGTGGCGCGCAGGGCGAGGGCCGCGCCGGCCACCATCAGCAGGACGAGGACGGTGTCGGGGTTGTTGTCGCGGTTGATGGCGACGGTGATCGGCGTCAGCGCGAGCACGAGGGCCGCGACGGCGGCGGCCGCGTGTCCGAAGACCCGCTTCACCGAGGAGTGCAGGATCCAGATCGTGCCCAGCGCCGCCGCTACCTCCGGCAGCATCATCTGCCAGGTGCCGAACCCGAAGATCCGGCAGGACAGGCCCATGATCATGAGCGCGAACGGCGGCTTGTCGACGGTGATGAAGTTCCCGGCGTCCAGCGAGCCGAAGAACCACGCCTTCCAGCTCTGCGTACCGCTGTAGATCGCGGAGCTGTAGAAGCTGTTGAGGCTCGACCCGGACAGGTTCCAGGAGTACAGCACGCCCGCCAGGATCATGATCGCGATCAGCGCGGGCAGCGACCAGCGCGGCGCCCTGTCCGGCGGGGGTGCCGCGGGGGCCGTATCGGAGGTCGTCGGCGGTGACCGGTCCGGGGACACGGCGGGGGGCACGGGCGGGTGGGGGAGTGGATCGGTGGCAGATGTCACCCTGCGCATGCTGTACGGCCGTTGTGGGTGGTCGCTGTGGTCGAGCTGGCCGCCGCCTGTGAGAACGCACAGGCCGCGGTAACGCGTTGCCCAGGCTTTCCCCAATACTTGAGGTGACGCACACACAACGTTGGTGACGCACACAACGTTGGTGACGCACACAACCTTGGCGATGCGTACAACCTTTCGTACGAACTTGTGTGTCAACAGGTCATGACTCACCGGACACGAAGAAGCAGAAGGCTGCTCGGCGCCGGGCTCACCGCCGGCGTCCTCATATCCGGCGTGGCGGCCGCCGCGCCCGCCGTGGCCGCCACCCCCACCGTCAGCTGTACGTCGGCCAAGGCCGGGCTCGCGGCCAAGCTGAAGAAGGACATCACCGCCGCACTCGCGAACCGCAAGGGCACGATCGCCGTCGGCCTCTACGACCGCACCACCAACACCACCTGCACCCTGCGTGCCTCCACCGCCTTCGACTCGGCCAGCGTCGTCAAGGTCACCGTCCTCTCCGCGCTGCTGTGGGACGCGCAGAAGACCGGCCGGGCGCTGACCAGCCGTGAGAAGACCCTCGCCACGGCCATGATCACCAAGTCGGACAACGCCTCCACCTCCACCCTGTGGAAGCAGCTCGGCACGACGAAGATCAAGAACTTTCTGACGGCCGCGAAGATGACGCAGACCAAGCCGGGCGCGAACGGCTACTGGGGCCTGACCCAGATCACCGTCACCGACGAGCAGAAGCTGCTGAAGCTGCTCCCCGCCAAGAACACGGTCCTGACCGACGCCTCGCGCGCCTACGTCAACACGCTGATGGGCAAGGTCATCTCGGCGCAGCGCTGGGGCACCCCCTACGGGAGGCCGGCCGGGGTCAGCTGGCACGTCAAGAACGGGTGGCTGTCGCGCGCCACGCACGGCTGGCGGGTGCACAGCGTCGGCACCTTCAAGGGCGGCGGCCACGACTACGTCATGACCGTCCTCACTCACGGCAACAGCACCATGAACTACGGCATCACGACCATTCAGGGCGTCGCCAAGGTCATCCACAAGGACCTGGCCGCCTCCTGAACGAGCCTTTACGCGGTGTCCCACCGCACGTCACCGACCCGATCTACGGTGACGCCCATGCGCCTGCGAACCGTACTCGCCACCCTCACCGCCGGCCTGGCGGCGGCCACCACTCTCACCGCCGCCGGGCCCGCGAACGCCCACCCGGCCACCGGCACGGCCACGAGCACAGCCACCGGCACGGCCACGAGCAACGCCTGTTCACCGGCCGTCTCCCTCGACGGCTTCTCCGACGCCCTCGACAAGACGACCTTCGACGGCACCTTCGTCGGCAACTTCTCCGCGCTCGCCCTGGACCGGGACGGCTCCCTCGCCGCACTGTCCGACCGCTCCTCGCTCTTCGGCCTGGACGCCAAGACGCTCGCCCCGAAGTCGGTCGTCCCGCTCGCCGACGAGAGCGGCGCCGCACTCGACAGCGAGGGTCTCGCCATCGACCGGGACGGCACCCGGCTGATCACCTCCGAGACCGAGCCGTCCATCCGCCGCTACAGCCGTGACGGCAGGATCCTCGACCGCCTCCCGGTCCCGTCCTCGCTCCTCGTCGCCCCGGCCGGCCGCGCCACGTCCAACCAGACCTTCGAGGGCCTGACGCTGCTGCCGGGCGGGCGCACCCTCCTCGCGTCGATGGAGTACGCGATCTCCGGCGACAGCACCGGCATCGTCCGCTTCCAGACCTGGCGGCGGCAGCACGGCCGGTTCGCGCTCTCGGCCCAGTACGGCTACCGCGCCGACTCCGGCCTCGGCGTCCCCGAGGTCCAGGCCCTGCCCGACGGTCGGCTCCTCGTCCTGGAGCGCGGCTTCACCACCGGCGTCGGCAACACGGTCCGCCTCTACCTGGCCGACCCCCGCCACGCCACGGACACCGGCGGCGTCGCGAACCTCACCGGCCAGGACGGCGTGCGCCTGGTGAAGAAGACCCTCCTCGCCGACATCGTGAACTGCCCGTCACGGGGAGCGACCGCCAAGCAGCCCCAGCCGAACCCGCTGCTCGACAACATCGAGGGCATGGTGATCACCGGCCGCGCCAAGGGCCGCCTGGAGGTGCTCCTGGTCAGCGACGACAACCAGAACGCGGCGCAGACGACCCGCTTCTACCGGCTGCGCGTACGCGTCTGACCGGGTCCGACCGCCGCTGACCGGCTGTGACCGTGTGTCCCCGATTGTTGCGGAGGGATGAAATCCGCTTCCTTCGGCGTTGGTGCCTTCCGGCAGACCAGGACGACTGGGACGACAGGAAGGCGCCGGCGTGGCAGTGCAGCAGGGGGAGCAGCGGCGAGGTTGGGCGCGCAGACTGGCCGGGTACGCCTGGCGCCACCCGACGAACGTGGTGCTCGCGCTCGGCTCCTCGCTCGCCGGCATGGCCGTCCTGGCACTGGTCCCGCTGGTCACCAAGGTGATCATCGACGATGTGATCGGCGACCACACCCGGGGCATGGGCCTGTGGGCCGGAGCCCTGCTCGCCGCCGCCGTACTCGTCTACGTCCTCACCTACGTCCGCCGCTACTACGGCGGCCGCCTCGCCCTCGACGTCCAGCACGACCTGCGGACCGAGATGTTCGAGACGATCACCCGCCTCGACGGCCGGCGTCAGGACGAGCTGTCCACCGGCCAGGTCGTGGGCCGCGCCACCAGCGACCTCCAGCTCATCCAGGGTCTGCTCTTCATGCTCCCGATGACGATCGGGAACCTGCTCCTCTTCCTGATCTCCCTGGTCGTCATGGCCTGGCTGTCCCTCCCGCTCACCCTGGTCGCCCTCGCCGTGGCACCCGCCCTCGCGTACATCGCCAGGCGCAGCCGTACCAAGCTCCACCCCGCCACCTGGTACGCCCAGGCCCAGGCGGCGGGCGTCGCGGGTGTGGTCGACGGAGCCGTCAGCGGCGTACGGGTCGTGAAGGGCTTCGGCCAGGAGGACCAGGAGACCGGCAAACTGCGCGAGGTCGGCCGCCGGCTCTTCGCCGGCCGGCTGCGCACGATCCGCCTGAACTCGGCCTACACCCCCGCCCTCCAGGCCGTCCCCGCCCTCGGCCAGGTCGCCATGCTGGCGCTCGGCGGCTGGCTGGCCGTGCGCGGCCACATCACCCTCGGCACCTTCGTCGCGTTCTCCACCTACCTCGCCCAGCTCGTCGGCCCGGTACGGATGCTCGCCGTGGTCCTCACGGTCGGCCAGCAGGCCCGCGCCGGCACCGAACGCGTCCTGGAGCTGATCGACACCGAACCGTCGATGAAGGACGGCACCAAGGAACTGCCCGCCGACGCCCCCGCCACCGTCGAGTTCGACGACGTGACCTTCGGCTACGACCCCGGCCGGCCCGTCCTCGACGGCCTCACCTTCGAGATCCGCCCCGGCGAGACCCTCGCGGTGGTGGGCTCCTCCGGCTCCGGCAAGTCCACCGTCTCCCTCCTGCTGCCCCGCTTCTACGACGTCAGCCGGGGCGCCGTCCTCATCGGCGGCCACGACGTCCGCGAGCTCACCCTCGACTCGCTGCGCGCCGCGATCGGTCTGGTCCCCGAGGACTCGTTCCTCTTCTCCGACACGGTCCGCGCCAACATCGCGTACGGCCGTCCCGAAGCCACCCAGGAGCAGATCGAGGCGGCCGCCCGCGCCGCCCAGGCCGACCGGTTCATCGCCGAGCTGCCCCAGGGCTACGACACGACGGTCGGCGAACACGGCCTCACCCTCTCCGGCGGCCAGCGCCAGCGGGTCGCGCTCGCCCGGGCGATCCTCACCGACCCGCGCCTGCTGGTCCTCGACGACGCGACCTCCGCCGTGGACGCGGCGGTCGAGCACGAGATCCACGAGGCCCTGAAACAGGTGATGCAGGGCCGCACCACGCTCCTCATCGCCCACCGCCGCTCCACCCTCAACCTCGCCGACCGCATCGCCGTCCTGGACGCCGGCCGTCTCGCCGATCTCGGTACCCACGAGGAGCTCCAGGAGCGCTCCGCGCTCTACCGCCGCCTGCTCACCGACCCCGACGAGCTCGGCGGGGTCTCGCCCGGCCACACCCAGCCGGTGGTGCCGGGCGAGGACACCTCCGTCCGCGACGAACTGGACGCCGAGTTCGACGCCGAGCGCGGGGTGACCCCCCGGCTGTGGACCGGCGACCGGGAGCCGAAGGACACCGCCCTCTCCGGGATGCCGGCCACCCCCGAGCTGCTCGCCCAGATCGAGGCGCTGCCGCCGCTCGTCGACACCCCCGACGTCGACGAGCGGCAGGCGGTCCGGCCGGAGGCGTCCTACGGCCTGCGCAGGCTGCTGCGCGGCTTCGGCGCGCCCCTTCTCGTCAGCCTCGGCCTGGTCGCCGTCGACGCCGGGACGAGTCTGCTGCTGCCGGTGATGATCCGGCACGGCATCGACCAGGGCGTGACCCGGGCGGCGCTGGGTGCCGTCTGGGCGGCCTCGCTGCTCGCGCTGCTCGCCGTGCTGGTGCAGTGGGTCGCGCAGACCGGCGAGATCCGGATGACCGGCCGTACCGGCGAGCGCGTCCTCTACACCCTCCGGCTGAAGATCTTCGCCCAGCTCCAGCGTCTCGGACTCGACTACTACGAGCGGGAGCTGACCGGCCGGATCATGACGAGGATGACGACGGACGTCGACGCCCTCTCCACCTTCCTCCAGACCGGCCTGGTCACGGCCTTCGTCTCGGTCGTCACCTTCTTCGGCATCATGGGCGCGCTGCTGGTCATCGACGTACAGCTCGCGCTGGTCGTCTTCGCCACGCTCCCGCCCCTGGTCGTCGCCACGTACTTCTTCCGCCGGGCGAGCGTGAAGGCGTACGAGCTGGCCCGCGAGCGGGTGTCGACCGTCAACGCCGACCTCCAGGAGTCGGTGTCCGGGCTCAGGATCGTGCAGGCCTTCGGGCGCGAGCGGGACGGCGCGGCACGGTTCGCGGAGCGCAGCGACAGCTACCGCGCGGCGCGCATCCGGGGCCAGTGGCTGATCTCGATCTACTTCCCGTTCGTGCAGCTGCTGTCGTCGGTCGCGGCGGCGGCGGTCCTGATCGCGGGCGCCGGCCGGGTGGACGCGGCGACCCTCACCACCGGCGCGCTGGTCGCGTACCTCCTCTACATCGACCTGTTCTTCGCCCCCGTCCAGCAGCTCTCCCAGGTCTTCGACGGCTACCAGCAGGCGACCGTCTCCCTGGGCCGGATCCAGGAGCTGCTCCGGGAGCCGACGTCCACGAAGTCCGCCGACGAGCCGGAGGAGGTCCTCTCGCTGCGCGGCGAGATCGCCTTCGAGGACGTGCACTTCAAGTACGGCGCCGAGGAAGAGGCCCTGACCGGCATCGAGCTGCGCATCCCGGCCGGCCAGACGGTCGCCTTCGTCGGCGAGACCGGCGCGGGCAAGTCGACCCTGGTCAAGCTGGTGGCCCGGTTCTACGACCCCACCGGCGGCCGGGTCACCGTCGACGGCACGGACCTGCGCGCCCTCGACCTCACCTCGTACCGCCACCGGCTGGGCGTCGTCCCGCAGGAGGCGTACCTCTTCCCCGGCACCGTCCGCGACGCCATCGCCTACGGCCGGCCCGACGCCACCGACGCGGAGGTGGAGGCGGCGGCGCGGTCGGTCGGCGCGCACGAGATGATCGCCACCCTCGACGGCGGCTACCTCCACGAGGTCGCCGAGCGCGGCCGCAACCTCTCCGCCGGCCAGCGCCAGCTGATCGCGCTGGCCCGCGCCGAGCTCGTCGACCCGGACGTCCTGCTCCTCGACGAGGCGACGGCCGCCCTCGACCTGGCCACGGAAGCCCAGGTCAACCAGGCCACGGACCGCCTGGCCGGCCGCCGCACCACACTGGTCGTGGCCCACCGCCTGACCACCGCCGCCCGAGCGGACCGAGTCGTGGTCATGGACCACGGCCAGGTCGTCGAGGACGGCACCCATGACGCTCTCCTGGCCCTGGGCGGACGGTATGCCCGCCTGTGGCGCACTTTCGTCGGGGAGGACGAGCCCGCGGCGGTGTGAGGGCGCCGGTGTGTCGTGGCCGGGGGGCCTTGTCGGCGGGTCGGCGAGCCGGATGGAGTCCGGCCGGTCGTCCCGAAGCCCGGGAGGCCCGCCAGGGCCGAGCGGTGTGAGGGCGACAGTGGGAGGTTCAGCCCACGGCCGGGTCGTCGAGGACGGCACCCATGACGCTCTCCTGGCCCTGGGCGGACGGTATGCCCGCCTGTGGCGCACTTTCGTCGGCGAGGACGAGCCCGCTGCGGTGTGAGGGCGCCGGTGTGTCGTGGCCGGGGGCCTTGTCGGCGGGTCGGCGAGCCGGATGGAGTCCGGCCGGTCGTCCCGAAGCCCGGGAGGCCCGCCAGGGCCGAGCGGTGTGAGGGCGACAGTGGGAGGTTCAGCCCATGGCCGGGTCGTCGAGGACGGCACCCATGACGCATGCCCGCCTGTGGCGCACTTTCGTCGGGGAGGATGAGCCCGCGGCGGTGTGAGGGCGCCGGTGTGTCGTGGCCGGGGGCCTTGTCGGCGGGTCGGCGAGCCGGATGGAGTCCGGCCGGTCGTCCCGAAGCCCGGGAGGCCCGCCAGGGCCGAGCGGTGTGAGGGCGACAGTGGGAGGTTCAGCCCACGGCCGGGTCGTCGAGGACGGCACCCATGACGCTCTCCTGGCCCTGGGCGGACGGTATGCCCGCCTGTGGCGCACTTTCGTCGGCGAGGACGAGCCCGCGGCGGTGTGAGGGCAACCATTCGGCGGGTGTCGTGCGTCCGTACATCGGTACGGCGATCGGGTGTACGGCGGACGTGGGAGGGGCGGGGACCGTGGGCACAGGTGCGAGAAGCGTGACAGTCCGGCGGTTGGTGCTCGGGCTGGTCCTGCTGATCGTGTCGGGGCTGCTCGCCGTCGTCGCGCCGGGCAGCGCCCAGGCCGCGACCTCCGCCTCGTCCTGCACGGGCCGGAAGGTGCGGACGCTGTCCTTCTCCACCGGCTCCGTGCTGGTCTACAAGGACGGTGGCTACGTCTGCGCCTTCACCGTCCAGAAGAACCCCGGCACCAAGCGGCTGATCTCGGTGAGCGTGCAGGCGCGCGGCCATGTCGCCGTGTCGAAGTCGAGGAAGCACACGCGTAGTTCCCCGTCGGCCAGGGTCTACGCGGGGCACCGGTGTGTGCGGGTGACGGGCGCGGTGGCCGGCGGTTCGTACCGCTCGGGCTGGATCCTCTGCTGAGTCGGCCTGCGACGTGACCGCACGGTCCGTCAACCCCCTCTGGTGTGACGGGTGTTGCTCCGATAGCTTCCGGCGACGCACATCTGTCTCACAGGGAGGGTGCACGCGCATGCGCAAGGCGCTCAGATGGCTGCTGGCGCTCACGGTGCTCATAGGCACCTTGAGCTCGGCGGCCACGGCAGGGGCGGCCACCGCCGCCGAGCCCAAGGCCACCGCCGGCACGGACATCAAGGACCGGCTCCTCGCCGTACCGGGTATGAGCCTGGTCGAGGAGAAGCCGTACCCCGGCTACCGCTACTTCGTCCTGAACTACACCCAGCCGGTGGACCACCGGCACCCCGCCAAGGGCACGTTCCAGCAGCGGATCACCGTGCTGCACAAGGACACCGCGCGCCCCACGGTCTTCTACACCGGCGGCTACAACGTCTCCACCACCCCCAGCCGCCGCGAGCCCACCCAGATCGTGGACGGCAACCAGGTCTCCATGGAGTACCGCTTCTTCACGCCCTCCCGCCCCGACCCGGCCGACTGGTCCAAGCTGGACATCTGGCAGGCGGCGAGCGACCAGCACCGCATCTTCAAGGCACTGAAGAAGATCTACACCAAGAACTGGATCTCCACGGGCGGCTCCAAGGGCGGCATGACAGCGACGTACTACGAGCGCTTCTACCCCAGGGACATGGACGGCGTGGTGGCCTACGTGGCCCCGAACGACGTCGTCAACGACGAGGACTCCGCCTACGACCGCTTCTTCGCGAGCGTCGGCACCAAGGAGTGCCGCGACCGCCTCAACGCCGTACAGCGCGAGGCGCTGGTGCGCCGGGAGCCGCTGGAGAAGAAGTACGCGGACTACGCGGCCGCGGAGGGCTTCACCTTCGACACCATCGGCGGCCTGGACCGCGCCTACGAGGCGGTCGTCCTCGACTACGTCTGGGGCTTCTGGCAGTACAGCCTGCTGTCCGACTGCGAGTCGATCCCGGGAGACGCGGCCACGGCGACGGACGACGAGATCTGGACGTCCATCGACACCATCTCGGGCTTCTCGTTCTACACGGACCAGGGCCTGACCCCGTACACCCCGTACTACTACCAGGCGGGCACCCAACTGGGCGCCCCCACCATCCACTTCCCGTCCATCGAGAAGAAGTACATCCGCTACGGCTACCAGCCCCCGCGGAACTTCGTCCCCCGCGACATCACCATGAAGTTCCAGCCGCGGGCGATGCGTGACGTGGACACCTGGGTGAAGCACAACGCCCATCACATGCTCTTCGTCTACGGCCAGAACGACCCGTGGGGCGCGGAACGCTTCCGGCTCGGCAAGGGCGCGAAGGACAGCTATGTCTTCACGGCCCCCGGCCTGAACCACGGCGCGAACGTCGCCGGCCTGGTCGCCGACCAGAAGACGCTGGCCACGGCCCGGATCCTGGCCTGGGCGGGCGTCGCGCCGACCGCCGTCTCGCAGGCAGAGCCACTGGCGAAGTTCGACGCGAAGCTGGACGTCCGGGACGTGGAGCGGGAGCCCGCGCTGCGCCCGTGACACCGTGAACTCCCCGCGCACAGCGGCCCCGACGGCCGGCCGGCTCACCTGCCGGTCGGCCGTCGTGTCGTTCACCGGTGGTGTGTATAGTCCCGCCTCATGGAATCCGGTGTCGAGCTCGTGAAGCGCGCGCACATCGACCTGCTCAGGGTCGCCACCGCGCTGTGTAGCTGACCCGCGCGCCCTTTTCCCGGCGCCTTCTTTCCTCTTCCCCCCTCTGCCGTATCTCCTTTCGTCGTGCGCCCGCGGCGTCCCGTCTCCGACGTGATTCAACGTTGCATCCGCGAGCGATCCGGTGCGGCGAGTGCGCCCGACCCCGCCTAAGGAACCCCGCCATGTCCTCTCCCCGTTCCCTCGACAGAAGAGCAGCCCTCCGCCTGTTCGGCGCCGCGGGCCTCGGCCTCGCCGCTGCCGCCTGCGCCGGTCCCGGCGGCGGCTCGGGGGCGACGTCCTCCAGCGCCTCCCCCGCCGCCCTCGCCACCTCCGGCACCCCCGAGGGGACCGTCTCCTTCGCCCACTGGCGGGCCGAGGACAAGGCGGTGATCGCCGACCTGATCAAGGCGTTCGTGCGGAAGTACCCGGACGCCGGGGTCGAGCAGGACATCGCCCCCTCCGCCGACTACCAGTCGACCGCCCTGCGTCGCATCCAGGGCTCGAAGACCGGTGACCTGTTCACCGCGTTCCGGGGCGCGCAGTTCCAGCAGATCGTCAGGGCCGGCGTGTACGCGCCGCTGACCGGCACGGCCGCCGTCGACAACTACCGGGCGAACCTCATAGGCCCCGGCGCACAGGCCGGCGTGCAGTACGGGCTGCCCTACCAGCTGGTCTTCAACATGCCGCTCGCCAACACCGACGCCCTCGACAAGGCGGGCCACACCGCCGCGCCGACGGACTGGGACGGTTTCCTCCAGCTGCTGGACGACCTGAAGACCAAGGGCTACACCCCGCTCGCCTGGCCCGGCGGCGACGCGGCCAACGCGGGCCAGCTGCTCAACACGATGGTCATGAACAACGCGCCCACCGACGACGCGTTCACGAAGATCGAGTCGGGCGCCTACAAGGTCACCGACGACTGGTTCCTCACCACGCTGGAGCAGTACGCCCAGCTCGTCCCGTACCTCCAGACGCGCGCCACCGGCTCCACCACGGACGCCGTCACCCAACTGTTCGCACAGGGCAGAGCGGGCCTGCTGGCCACCGGTTCCTTCCAGATGGCGGGCGTACGCGCGCTCGGCGCGAAGTTCCCCTTCGACCTCCTCGCGCCGATCACCACCGCGGCCGGGAAGGCGAAGTACGAGGGCGTCTTCAACACCACCTTCATCCTCGGCGTGAACAGCGCCTCGAAGGTCCAGCCCGCCGCCTACGCCTTCCTGGAGTTCCTCGGCGACCCGGCCAACGCGGGCGTCTACGCCAACGGCACCGGCCAGCACGTCACCGTCCAGGGCGTCGACTACACCAACACGGACCTCAAGGCCGTCGCACCCTGGCTGACGAAGAAGACGCTGCTCGCACCCCGCTTCCAGTTCCTGAACCTCGACATCCGCACGGCCGTCGAGAACGCGACCGTGGCGGTCGTCGGGGGGAAGAAGCCGGCGCAGGCGGCCGAGGAGGCCCAGCGTGTCATCGACCAGAAGCGCGCGTAGCCGCCGCGCGACGCGGGCACTGTGGCTCTTCCCGGTGCCCGCGCTGGCCCTCTACCTGTTCTTCTTCGCCTACCCCACCGCCCAGGCGGTGCAGTACGCGCTGACCGACTGGGACGGCTACAGCACCACCTACGACAACGTCGGCCTGCGCAACTTCACCGAACTCGCCACCGGCGACGACGTGTTCCGCAACGCGGCGGAGAACAACCTCAAGCTGACGGTCACCGTGGTCCTCGCCCAGACGGCCCTGGCCCTGCTGCTCGCGCTGTACCTGGTCCGGACGACGAGGGCCTCGACCCTGCTGCGGGCCCTGTTCTTCCTCCCCACCGTGCTGTCCTCGGTCTCGGTCGCGTTCGTGTGGCGGTTCGTGTACGACCCGGACGGCGGGTTGCTCAACTCGGGCCTGCGCGCGGTGGGGCTGGACTCCTGGCAGTCGGTGTACCTCGGCAACCCGGACACGGCCGTGTTCTGGCTGGCGGTGACCCAGGTGTGGTTCCACGCGGGGCAGATGATGGTCGTCTACGTCGCCGGACTCCAGGCGATACCGAGGGAGTTGTACGAGGCGGCCGAGCTGGACGGCGCGGGTCGCTGGGACAGCTTCCGCCACATCACCTGGCCGCTCGTCGCCCCCGCCACGGGAATCGTCGTCGCGTACACCACCGTCCAGTCCTTCAAGGCCTTCGACCTGGTGCTCGGTCTCGGCGGCAACCCGCCGGGACCTGCCCTCGACCTGCTCTCCACCCGCGTCTACACCACCTTCTCCAACAACGAGTTCGGCTACGCGGCCGCCCAGTCCCTGGTGTTCATGGCGCTGATCGCGCTGCTCACCTGGGTGCAGCGGCGGGCGCTGCGGAGGGCTGCCTGACGTGCTGCACAAGACCATCCGACCCGTGGTGCTCCTGCTGGGCGCGGCGGCCGTCGTCCTGCCGCTGCTCGTCGTGCTGTTCGGCACCTTCAAGACGCTGCCCCAGCTCTTCGACTCCCCGCTGTCGCCGCCCGGTTCGCCGACCCTCGACAACTACCGCCGTGCGGTGGACGAGGGCGGACTCGGCGCGGCGTTCACCAACAGCCTCGTCGTCACGGCGGGCGCGGTGCTGCTGACCCTGGTCGTCGCGAGCCTGGCCGCGTTCTTCTGCGCGCGGATGCCCGGCCGGGCGGGCTGGGCGGTGTTCGGCGTGCTGGTGGCGGGGCTGGCGGTGCCCGCCCAGGCGGCGATCGTCCCGCAGTACGTCCTCTTCGACCGGCTCGGTCTCACCGACAGCCTCCTCGGTCTGGTCCTCGTCGACACGACGATGACGCTGCCGACGGCCGTGTTCATCCTCGGCGCGTTCCTACGCACGATCCCGGAGGAGCTGTACGAGGCGGCGGAACTGGACGGCGCGGGCCCGCTGCGGGCGTTCCGCTCGATCGCGCTCCCGCTGACCCGCCCGGCCCTCGCCACCACCGGCATCTTCCTGTTCGTCATGGACTGGAACGACCTGCTGTACCCGCTGCTGTTCGTCCGCTCCCAGGAACACCGCACGCTGCCGCTGGCCCTGCTCGACTTCCAGGGCGAGTTCCTCACCCAGTACCCGCTGCTGTTCGCCGGGGTCGTCATCGCGTCGGCGCCGGTGGTCGTGGTGTACGTACTGCTCCAGCGCCACTTCGTGTCGGGGCTGACGGCGGGGGCGGTACGGGGGTAGGGGCCCGTCCTAGGTGCTTTCCCGGACGACGAGCCGGTGTCCGGCGATCAGCACCGAGGACTCGGCCGGGGCCCGCCCGCCGGTCCGGTCCACGAGGGCCGTCACCGCCAGCCGGGCCAGTTCCCGCTTGTCCGGGGCGATCGTCGTGAGCGGGGGAGCGGTGTAGCGGGCCTCCTCGACATCGTCGAAACCGACGACCGCGACATCCCCGGGGACCGTCAGCCCCCGCTCCCGTACGGCGTGCAGGGCGCCCTGGGCCAGCGCGTCGGCGAAGCAGAACACCGCGTCGGGCGGCTCGGGCAGGTCGAGGAGGGCGCGCATGGCGGCGGTGCCGTCGGCCCGGTGGTAGGCGGCGACGGGCGGCGCGAGCGTCTCGTCGTAGCGCAGCCCGGTTCGTTCCAGGGCCTGCCGGTGACCGGCCAGACGGGTCGCGGAGGTCGCGGCGTGCGGCACGGTCTGGCGGCCGATCACCGCGATCCGGCGGCGGCCGCGGGCCAGCAGATGCGCGGTCGCCTCGCGGGCCGCACCGGTGTTGTCGATGGTGACGTGCGGACAGGGCAGGTCGTGCACGCGCTCGCCGAGCAGCACCAGCGGCGCGGTGGACCCGGCCCGGGCGGCGGCCCGGTCGTCGAGCGCGAGCGGGCTCAGGATCACCCCGTCGACCAGGGGATCGGTCCGGCCGAGGACGATCTCCAGCTCGGCCTCCGGGCGTCCCCCGGTGGCCTCCACCAGCAGGGTGCGGCCGTGTCCCGCGGCCTCCCGCAGCAGATGTCCGGCCAGCTCGGCGAAGTACGGCATGGACAGGTCGGGCACGGCGAGCAGCAGAACTCCGCTGCGGCCGGTGCGCAGCCGCCGGGCGGCGGTGTTGGGCCGGTAGCCGAGCTCCTCGACCGCGTGCTGCACCCGCTCTCGCGTGGTCTCGGAGAACCGCCCGGTGCCGCGGACCACGTTGGACACCGTCCGCATGGACACCCCGGCCCGCTCGGCCACCTCCCTGAGCCCGATCCCTGCGCGCATCGGCCCACCATACGGCCGTGGACGGAGCGGCTGATCGGGTTCCCGGGGCAGCCGACATCGGCCGTTCACACCGGCCGCGCGCAGCCCACCGGATCCGTGCCGCCGCCGAGCTGGACGTAGAGGGCGGTGGACGCCGGGCAGTCGGCGCGTGCGGGTACCGCTTCCGTCACCCTGTACTGCGGTTTCCGCGTGCCCGAGCCGTCGCACGCCGTCTCGCGGACCTGCCCGCTGCCCGCGCCGTAGACGCAGTCGCCGACGACCGTGCGGGGGCCGCCGCCGGCGCCCGGGTCGCCGGGGTGGGGCGGCTGGAGGTTGCGCATACAGGCGTAGCCCCGCCGGACGGTGCCGGTGCCGCCGTGCGCGGGCTGCTCGCCGATGTGCAGGACGAAGTCGGTGGCCGGCGGGCACAGTGGGCCCTCGCCGATCTTCCCGTCGTACCGGGCGTCCACCCGGGCCGCGGCCCGTTCACCGGCGCAGGGCACCTCGGTGAAGCTGGTCGTTCCGAAGGAGCTGCACTCGCCGACGGCGAGGAACTCCGTGCCGAAGCCCGAGACGGGGGCCAGCGAGGAGGGCGTCCGTGCCGCCGTCGACGGGCCGGCCCCGGCTCCGTCCGACGACAGGATCCGACACCCGCCCAGGGCCAGGGCGGCGGTCAGCGTCCAGGCCACCACCCCCACGGACCGTCGTCTCCCGCGCATCGGCTTCCCCCACCCGCCCCGGCGAACAGGGCCTGACCAGCGTGACCCGCGACGCCGGCCGCACGCCAGCCGCGCGGGGCGCTTTGCGCGCGGTGCGGGGGACGCGCTCGGCGGTCGGCGTACGCCTAGTACGTCAGGCCGTACCCGATCGGATACAGCACCTGCGTCGGATCGTCCGCCCGCCGCACGGGCACCGGCAGCTTCCCGCGCGGCTCGACCGCCCCGGCGATCACCCGGGCGGCGGCCCGCAGTTCGACGTCGGTCCAGGAGTAGGCCGCCAAGCAGGCCCGGACGGACGGGAATCGGGCCACGTCGTACGGGTTGCGGACGGCCACCGCCACCACCGGCCGTCCGGTCGCCGCCAGTTGTTCGACCAGCGTCCGCTGCGCGTCGGCCGCCGTGACGTTGTAGGTCGCGACCACCACGGCGTCCGCCGCGGCCGCGGCCGTGACCGCCCCGGCGATCGTCTCGGCGGAGGGAGCCGTGCCCGTGGCCAGGGCCGTCGCCCTGAACCCCAGTTCGGTGAGGGCGGCGGCCAGGACGCCGGTGGGTGGGCCCGTGGTGCCGGTGGGGGAGGCCGGGTCGGCGCCGACCACCAGGAGCCGGGGGTGCGTCCGGGGCGAGAGCGGCAGCAACGGCCCCTCGTTGACCAGCAGCGTCGTGGTCCGCTCGGCGATCCGGTCGGCCGCGGCGAGGTGCTCCGGCGCCCCGACCGTCCGCTCCACGTCGGCCGGGCCGACGTACGGTTCGTCGAACAGCCCCAGCCGCGACTTCAGCCGCAGGATCCGCAGGACCGACGCGTCGAGCCGCCGCTCCGTGAGCTCCCCGTCCTGTACGGCCTCCAGGACGGCGTTCCAGGCCACGTCCAGGTCCGGCGGGTTGAGGAGCTGGTCGACACCGGCCTTCAGCGCGAGCACCGGCACCCGGTCGTCGCCGTACTTCGTACGCACGCCCGCCATGTCGAGGGCGTCGGTGACCACGACCCCGTCGTAGCCGAGCTTCTCGCGCAGGATGCCGGTGACGATCGGACGGGAAAGGGTGGCGGGGTCACCGGATCCGTCGAGGGAGGGCACCAGGATGTGGGCGGTCATGAGGGAGTCGACGCCGGCCGCGATCGCCGCCCGGAAGGGCACCGCGTCCAGCGTCTCCCACTCCTCGCGCGAGTGGGTGATGACGGGGAAGCCGGTGTGACTGTCGACGGCGGTGTCGCCGTGCCCGGGGAAGTGCTTGGCGGTCGCCGCCACTCCCGCCGCCCGGTAGCCCTCCGCCTCCGCCGCGACCAGGGCGGCCACCGCGGCCGGGTCGGCGCCGAAGGAGCGGACGCCGATGACCGGATTGGCCGGGTTCACGTTGACGTCGGCGACGGGGGAGTAGTTCTGCCGGATGCCCATCGCCCGCAGCTCACGGCCGGCCAGGCGGCCGAGGGTACGGGCGTCGGCGCGGCTGCCCCCGGCGCCGATCGCCATGGCGCCCGGGAACAGGGTGGCGGGGCGGCCCACCCGGCAGACGGCGCCGTGCTCCTGGTCGGTGGAGATCAGCACCGGCAGGCCGCGCGGCTGCTGGAGGGAGGCCCGCTGGATGCCGTCGGAGAGGTCCGCGATCTGCCGCGGGTCGCGGGTGTTGTGCGCCCAGCCGAAGTAGATGATCCCGCCGAGCCGGTAGCGGGCGAGCAGTTCGGCGGCCGTGTGTACGCCGAGTTCGCGGAGGTTGGCGTCGATGTCGGCCTGGTCGGGCGCGGTCGCCGAGTGGCCGTACACCCGCGAGACGAAGACCTGGCCGACCTTCTCCTCCAGGGTCATACGGGCGAGGAGTTCGCCGGGCCGACGGTCGTCCGCGTGCGCCGAACCACCGACGGCGAGGGTGGCGGTGACGCCCGCGCCGGCGGCGAGGACGGTGCGTCTGGAGGGCATGTGCGCTCCTTCCGGTGGGGGGCCGGTGGCGCACGCTACCCGCGGAAGGCGCCGCCATCGGCGCATTGGAGGGGGGCGCGCCGATGACGGCTCGACTGCCGGGCCGCGGTGCGGCGGAGAGGGTGGGTCAGCGATCGCAGCCAGCAGCGAGGGCCGACACCGCACCGAGGTGACTCGTCCGACAGCTTGGGAGTTGGACGAGCGGAGTTCGGCCAGGGTTCCCGGTCCCGCCCCGTTTCCCGGAAGTCGGTGCGAATGCGACACGAGAGCCCGATGGGACCACCGTCGGGCCCCGGCCGTCCGGTGTGCGGCCATCCGGCCCTGGCTGTCGGGCGTGCGGTCACGCGGGGCAGGCCGTCCGGTGTGTGGTTGCGCGGCCCCGGCTGTCGGGCCCGGCTGTCCGGTGTGCGGTCATCCGGCCCGGGCCGTCCGGTGTGCGGCTGTCGGGCCCCGGCTGTCCGGTGTGCGGTCATCCGGCCCTGGCTGTCGGGCGTGCGGTCACGCGGGGCAGGCCGTCCGGTGTGTGGTTGCGCGGCCCCGGCTGTCGGGCCCGGCTGTCCGGTGTGCGGCTGTCGGGCCCCGGCTGTCCGGGGTGCGGCTGTTCAGCCCTGGCCAGGGGGCGTGCGGTCGGTGGCCCGAGGGGCCTGGTGGGCCGACGCCCTCGGCCATTCTTCCCGCAGTACCCGCACCGCCTCCGCGATCGCCGGACGCCGGGCCGCCCCCGTGCGCCACAGTGCGTACAGCCGCCGTACGGGCGTCGGGTCGAGCGGGACCTCCACGACCCCGGCCGGCAGTGGGCCGCGCCCGAGGCGGGGGATGAGCGCGACCCCGAGGCCGGCGGCCACCAGGGCGACGAGGGTCGGATTCTCCTCGGCCGTGTGGACGAGGTCGGGCTCGTGCCCCGCCGTCCGCAGCGTGCGCACCAGCCAGTCGTGGCAGACCCGGCCCGGCGGCTGGCAGATCCACCGCTCACCGCCCAGCTCCTCCCGCCGCACGCCCGTCCGCCCGGCGAAGGGATGACCCTCGGGCACCAGCAGATCGCATGCGTCGTCGCCGATCACCGCGTGTTCGACACCCGCCGGGGCGGGCAGCGGCACGATGTCCCAGTCGTGCGCGACGGCGAGGTCGACGGCCCCCTTCGCCACCAGGTCCACGGACAGGTGCGGGTCGACCTCGGTGAGCCGGGCGTCCAGGGCCGGGTGCCGACGGGCCAGGTCGGCGAGGACGGACGGCAGCAGTCCGCGCGCCGCCGAGGCGAACGCGGCGATGGTCAGCCGCCCGGCCGGCACCCCGCGCCGCTCCTCGAGCCCGGTCTCGGCCCGCTCGACGATCGCCAGCAACTCCTTCGCCGTGGCGGCGAGTTGGAGCGCCTCGTCGGTGAGCCTGATACCGCGCCCCGCCCGCTCCAGCAGCACCGTCCGGGTCTCCCGTTCCAGCTTGGTGATCTGCTGGGAGACCGCCGACGGGGTGTAGCCGAGAGCGGCGGCCGCGGCGCCGACGGTGCCGTGGACGGAGACGGCGTGCAGGGCGCGCAGTCGCTGGAGATCGAGCACCGTGAGTCCAATCGGTAGCGTTCCTTCATCCAACCATGCAGTAATCATCGCTGGTGCTTCACGGTCAGGGCGGGTGATCCTCGGCGTATGCGACCCGCCCACCTCGCCCTCGCCGTCCTCGTCGCCGCCGTCTGGGGCGTGAACTTCACCGTCGTCGAGATCGGCCTCGGCCACTTCCCGCCGCTGCTCTTCTCGGCCCTGCGTTTCCTGGTGGCGGCCCTGCCCGCGGTGTTCTTCGTGGGCCGCCCGAAGGTGGCCTGGAAGTGGATCGTGGCGGTGGGCCTGGTGCTGGGGGTGGCGAAGTTCGGGCTGCTGTTCGTCGGCATGGACGCGGGCATGCCGGCCGGCCTGTCGTCGCTGGTTCTCCAGATCCAGTCGGTGTTCACGGCCGGCATCGCCTTCGTGGTGCTCGGCGAACGTCCGACCCGGGTCCGGCTGCTGGGCATGGCCGTGGCCCTCGCCGGGATAGGGGTGGCCGCGGTCGACGAGGGCGCCTCCGGTTCGCTCGGCGCGTTCGCGCTGGTCATCGCGGCGGCGGCCTGCTGGGGCGCGTCGAACGTCCTCACCCGCAGGGCCTCCCCGCCGGACCCGCTGAACTTCATGGTGTGGGTGAGCACGGTCCCGGTGCTGCCCCTGCTCGCCCTCTCCCTGCTGACCGAGGGCCCGTCGCGGGACCTGGCCGCGCTGCGCGCGCTGGACTGGCAGGGCGCCGGCACGGTCGGCTACGTCGCCTGGGTCACCACGGTCTTCGGCTTCGGCGCCTGGGGCTGGCTGCTGCACCGCCACCCGGCGTCCACGGTGGCCCCCTTCTCCCTCCTGGTCCCCGTCTTCGGCATGACGTCGGCCGCCCTGTTCCTCGGCGAGCCGGTGAGCGGCCTGCGCTGGTGCGCGGCGGCACTGCTGGTGGGCGGGGTGGCCCTGACCTCGCTCGCACCGGCGAGGACGGCCGCGCGACCGGCCGCCCGCCCAGCCGTCCGCCCAGCCGTCCGCCCGGTTGCCCGGCCTGCCCGTCGAGCCGCCGTCCGACACGCCGTCCGACACGCCGTCCGCCCCGACGCGCGACGCGCCGTTCAACCCGTCGTTCGACCTGCCGTCCCATCAGCTGCTCAACCTGCCGATAAACCCGCTGCTCAACCTGCTGATGCACCCGCTGATCAACCTGTTGTTCAGCCGGAGGGAACCGCCTGGACCCCCGTCCATCCCGTGGACGTACCGGCGCCGGAGCGGACCGGCGCGGGATCATGAGGGGCATGGCCCTCGTCGACATCCCCGGTTCCAAGTCCCTCACCGCCCGCGCCCTGTTCCTGGCGGCGGCAGCCGACGGCGTCACCACCCTCCAGCGCCCCCTTCGCTCCGACGACACCGAGGGGTTCGCCGAGGGCCTGACCCGGCTCGGCTACCGGGTGGGACGGACACCGGACGCCTGGCAGGTCGACGGCCGTCCGCAGGGCCCGGCGCTGGCCGAGGCCGACGTCTACTGCCGGGACGGCGCGACCACGGCACGCTTCCTGCCGACCCTCGCCGCCGCCGGCCACGGCACCTACCGCTTCGACGCCTCCCCGCAGATGCGCCGCCGTCCCCTCCTCCCGCTCACCCGCGCCCTGCGCGACCTGGGCGTGGACCTGCGGCACGAGGAGGCGGAGGGCCACCACCCGCTGACCGTGCGGGCGGCCGGCGTCGAGGGCGGGGACGTGGTGCTGGACGCCGGCCAGTCCTCCCAGTACCTGACCGCCCTCCTCCTGCTCGGCCCGCTCACCCGCACCGGCCTGCGCATCACCGTCACGGACCTGGTCTCGGTGCCGTACGTCGAGATCACGATCGCGATGATGCGGGCGTTCGGGGTGGAGGTGGGGCGCGAGGGGAACACGTACGTCGTCCCGCCGGGCGGCTACCGGGCCACGACCTACGCGATCGAACCCGACGCCTCCACCGCGAGCTACTTCTTCGCGGCGGCCGCGCTGACCGGCGGCGAGGTGACCGTGCCGGGTCTCGGCGAGCGCGCGCTCCAGGGCGACCTGGGCTTCGTGGACGTACTGCGGCGGATGGGCGCCCGGGTGGACGTCGGCGCGGACCGTACGACCGTGTCCGGGACCGGTGAACTCCACGGCGTCACGGTCAACATGCGGGACATCTCCGACACCATGCCGACCCTCGCCGCGATCGCCCCCTTCGCCTCCGGCCCCGTACGCATCGAGGACGTGGCGAACACACGGGTGAAGGAGTGCGACCGCCTGGAGGCCTGCGCGGAGAATCTCCGGCGGCTGGGCGCCGAGGTGGCGACCGGCCCCGACTGGATCGAGATCAGGCCCGGCGCGGGCGGTTCTCGTCCGGGCGGTTCCCTCACGGGCGCCGACATCAAGACCTACGGTGACCACCGCATCGTCATGTCCTTCGCGGTGACCGGACTGCGCATCCCCGGAATCTCGTTCGACGACCCGGGCTGTGTCCGCAAGACTTTCCCCGGTTTCCACGAGGCGTTCGCGGAACTGGCGAAGGTACTGCGGAAGGGCAGTGACGGGTGAGTTTCAAGCTGGAGGGACCGGTTCTCGAGGGCGCGCTGGTGCGCCTGGAGCCGCTGGAGCGACGGCACACGGCCGAGCTGGCGGTGGCGGCGGAGGAGAACCGGCAGACGTACGACTTCACCTGGGTGCCGAGAGCGCACGAGGTCGGTGACTACGTCGACGCCCAGCTCGCCCGCGCGGCGACCGGCAGACTCGCGCCCTACGCGCAGATCTCCCTCGCCTCCGACCGGGCGGTCGGCGCGACCTCGTACTGGGAGCCGCGTTCCTGGCGGACCGACGAGCAACTGGACGCCGTCGAGGTCGGTTTCACCTGGCTGGCCGGTTCCGCCCAGGGCACGGGCGTCAACGCCGAGGCCAAGCTCCTCCTCTTCCGGCACGCCTTCGCGCAGTGGGGCGTCTCCCGGGTGGACCTGAAGACGGACGCCCGCAACACCCGCTCCCGCGCGGCCATCGCGAGCGTCGGCGCCCGCTTCGAGGGCGTCCTGCGCAACTGGTCCCGCTCCTGGGCGCCGGGCGAGGACGACCGCCTGCGCGACTCCGCGATCTTCTCCATCACGGCGGAGGAATGGCCACGGTGCGAGCGGCAGTTGGCGGAGCGGGTGGCGGGATTCCTGCCGGGCGCGCGGTGAGCGCCGCCAGGAACGCGGCGCGGCGCTTCGTCCGGCCCGGGGAGGTGCTGTCCTCGGCGCTGGAAACCGTCGTCACGGCCGGCAGCGCACTCCTCTGGTACGCGCTCGCCATGCTCCTGTACCTGGAGAACCAGGCGCGGGAGCCCTGGGACCCGGACCTTCCCGCCGAAGGCCCGGTCTTCCTGCTGGCCTACGCGGCCGGGGCGTCGCTGCTGCTCACCTGGGCGCTGCGCGCCCTGCCGGCCGGCCGCACCGGTCGGCTGGGCGGTGTCCTCGACCGGGTGGCCCTGGCCCGGGGGGGCCGCGGTGGCCGTGATCTGGGCGGCGCTGGTCGTCATCGCCATCGTCACCTGACACAAGCCGCTCCCTGGCGTACTCATGCCGGCACGCGGGCGGCAGCCGTACGCAGTTCCTCCCGCACCGCCGCCACCACCGGATCCCGCTCGGCCCCGGCCCGTACGGCGACGAAGACGTTCCGGGACGGCGGCTCGCCCTGCGCCGGGCGCAGCGCCAGTTCCCGGTGGGCGTACAGCGACCGCACCAGCCGGGGCACCAGCGCCACCCCCTGCCCCGCCTCCACCAGACCCGCCAGCGCGGCCCAGTCGTTCACGTCGTGCCGGATGTCGGGCGTGAACCCGGCCGCCGCGCAGACCGAACGGGTCACCGCCCCGCAGCAGCTGAGGGCGTTCCCGACGATCCAGACGTCCGTGGCCAGCTCGCGCAACGGCACCTCGGCGCGCTCCGCGAGGCGATGGTCGGGCGGGAGGGCGACGTCCAGGACGTCCGTCAGCAGGTTCTCGCGGGTGTAACGGCGGTCGGTGTGCGGGGGAGCGGCCGCGAAGTCGACGGCGACGGCCACATCGACCTGCCCGCCGTCGAGCGCGGTGAACAGATCCGGCGGCTCGGCCTCCACGACGTCCACGCGCAGGTGCGGAAACCGGTTCCGCAACGCCCGCAGCGCGGCCGGCAGCAGCCCCAGGATGCCGCTGGAGAAACAGCCGACGGTCACCGCGCCCCGGCCGCCCTCCCCGTACGCCGCCAGGTCCGCGCGGGCCTCCTCCAGTTGAGCGGCGATGATCTCGGCATGCGCGAGCAGGACCCGCGCCTGACCGGTGAGGCGTACGCCTCTGCCGTCCCGTTCCGTGAGCGGTACGCCCAGGTCGCGGGCGAGGGCGGCGAGCTGCTGGGAGACCGCCGAGGGGGTGAGATGCAGGGCCTCGGCCGTCCGCGCCAGGCTGCCCCGGCGCTCCAGCTCGCGCAGGACGGTCAGCCGGCGCAGGTCGACGGAGAAGGCGGCACCCAAGGGCTGACTTGGAGGCTGGCTTAAGGACTGGCTTACGGGTTCCACCGGAAAAGATTAACTGGACCTTGCGCGACGAGGTCGGAAATCATCGGACCCATGACCACGCGCTCCTGTCTCATCCTCCACGGCTGGCAGAACCACCGCCCCGAGGGCCACTGGCAGCACTGGCTCGCGGACCGCCTCACCGAACTCGGCCACGAGGCCGTCTACCCGCAGCTGCCCGACCCGGACGACCCCGACCTGGAGGTGTGGCTGACGGAGCTGGCCCGCCACCTCGACCGGCTCGCCGCCGGTTCCGAGCGGGTGGTCGTCGCCCACAGCCTCTCGGTCCTGCTCTGGCTGCACGCCGTCGCCCGCGACCTGCCGGGACTCGCGGGCGTCGACCGGGTGCTGCTGGTGGCTCCGCCGTCCGGCTCGGTCCTCGCGCGGTATCCGGAGGTCGAGGGGTTCGGGTTCGCCGGGAACGTCCTCGGGCCGCGGCTCGACGGCCGCACCCTCCCGCACCCCACCCGGCTCGTCGCCGGGGACGACGACCCCTACCTCCCGGAAGGCGTGCAGGCGGCCTACGGCGACCCCCTGGGCCTCACCGCCGAGCTCCTCCCGGGCGCTGCCCACCTCGACCTGGACGCCGGGTACGGCTCCTGGCCGTCGGTGCTGGAGTGGTGCCTGGACGGGGAGGCGAAGCTCACGGTGCGGTAGCGGGCGGCGCGGTGGCCGGTGGGGTGACCGGTGCGGCGGACTCGGCGGCCGGCCGGCCCGGGGTCTGCGGATCCGTGCCGCCCGCACGGGCGCCGCGCAGCTCCGGAGTCGTCGTCCCCACCGCGGTGACCGCCGCCAGGCACATCAGGCCGCCGGTGATCAGCGCGGTCGTGCCCGAGGTCCAGCCGGCCACCACACCGCCGCGCAGGTTGCCGAGGTTGGGGCCCGCCTGGCCGACGATCGCCTCGGCCGCCGTCACCCGGCCCAGCAGGGAGTCCGGGGTGCGGGTCTGCACGATCGTGGCCCGGGACAGCACGGCCACCGAGTCCGCCGCACCGGCCACCGCCAGCATGCCCAGGCCCGCCCAGGCGCTGGTCGTCAGGCCGAAGAGGGCGAGGGCCGCGCCCCAGACGCCCGCGGAGCAGAGCATCACCGGGCCGGGGCGGGCGAGCCGGGTGACCGGCCCGGAGAGGGCGGTCGCCGCCACTCCTCCGACGGCGAGCGCGGACAGGAACAGACCGAGCGTGCGCGGGTCGCCGCCGAAGCGTTCCTCGTTGACGAGCGGGAACAGACTGGCCGGCATCGCCAGCACGGTGGCGGCCAGGTCGACCAGCAGCGCGCCGCGTACCGCACGGTGACCGGTCAGGAACCGCAGCCCGTCCAGGACGCCATGGACACCGGGGCGGGACTTCTCGCCCTCGGGCGGCAGCGCGGGCAGCCCGTAGGCGCCGTAGAAGGCCATGCCGAAGGTGAGGGCGTCCACCAGGTAGCACACGCCGACGCCCCACCAGCCGAGCACGACACCGGCGACGGCCGGCCCGAGCAGCATCATCGCCTGGCCGGTGACCTGGTTCAGGGCGAGACCGGCGGCCACCTGGTCCTTGGGCAGCAGCCGGGGCAGGAACACGCCCGCCGCGGGCGCGCCGATCGCCCCGAACGACGACTGCACCGCCACCAGCGCGAGCACCACGGCCACCGGCACCTGCCCGGTGAAGCCCTGTACGGCCAGCAGGACGGAGCAGGCCGCCGAGCCGACGGTGCTCAGGAGATACGCGCGGCGCCGGTCGGCCCGGTCCACCCAGGCGCCCGCGAACAGCCCGACGCCGATCAGCGGCAGCGCCTGCGCCAGCCCGACCGCGCCGCTCCAGACCGAGCTGTGGGTCGTGTCCCAGACCTGGTACATGACGGTGACCATGGTCATGAAGCCACCGAGCGTGGACACCGTGCGCCCGATCAGCAGCCGCCGGAAGACGGGGGAGGAACGAAGAGGACGAACGTCGACCAGGACCCTGGACAGGAGACTCATGACGGAACGACGGCGCCGCACGCCGCTGGCTGCTGATTCACGGCGCGGAGGCTAACCCGCCCCCCGCCCGAGGCGCCACCCGATTACCCCACCCCGCACGCCCTGCGGTGACGCCCGGCGCCTGCCCCGCCGGGCGTCAGGCCGAACGCCCGACGAGACGCTCTGCCGGGACCAGGCAGTACGTCCGGCCGGACCAGACCGCACCTCAGGCCATACGCCAGGCCGCACACCCCGCCGGACGCCCTGCTGGTGCCAGGCCGCACACCCCGCCGGACGCCCTGCTGGTGCCAGGCCGCACACCCCGCCGTACGCCCGCCCCTGTTCCGCCGGGCAGCAGACCGAACGCCAGGCGGATGCCCCGCCGGGCGTCAGGCCGGGTGCCGAACCCTCACGCGGAGTCGTTCAGCAGCCGTCCGAGGTGTTCGCGGCCGGCGCTCAGCAGGCCGGGCAGGGGCTCGGCGTTCTCGTACCAGCGCTGCTCGTACTCCCAGCACAGCCACCCGTCCCAGCCGTTCCGGGTCAGCACCTCCACGCACTCGGCGAGCGGCAGCACCCCGGCGCCGAGCGCCAGCGGAGTGCTGTCCTCGGCCGAGGCGATGTCCTTGACCTGCACGTATCCGAGATACGGCGAGAGCGCCGCGTAGGTTTCGTGCGGCTGCTCACCGCCCAGCCAGGTGTGCATGACGTCCCAGAGCGCACCGACCTGGCGATGCCCGACGAGGCCGAGCACCCGGATGGCGTCCGCGCCGGTCCGGTGCGAGTCGTGGGTCTCCAGCAGGATGCGTACGCCGAGGTCGGCGGCGTACTCGGCGGCGGTGCCGAGCCGCCGGGCGGCGATGGCGTCGGCGTGCTCGTCCTCGCCGCCGGGAAAGACCCGGACGAAGGGCGCCCCGAGGTCACGGGCGAGGGAGACGAGTTCCCGGATCTCCTCGATCACGGGCTCGTCGTCGCCCGGCGCGGCGACCCGCGGATAGCCCGCGAGCCCCAGGATCTCGACGCCCGCCGCCTTGAACCGGGCGGCGGCGTCGACCCGTTCGTCCGGACTCAGCCCCGGATGAACCGGCTCCTCCGGATGGGCGCGCAGCTCCACGCCGTGATACCCGTGCGCGACCGCGAGCCGCAGCACCTCGGACAGGGGGGCACCGGGAACACCGAGGGTGGAGAAGGCGAGCTTCATGGTCACCACTGTCACCCCGGTACGGGGTCCGGGTCCAGTGGGGGCCGCCGACGCCTCACCCGGGGGCACAGGCGCGGAACCGGCGCAGCAGCTCCCGTCCGGCCGGACTCTCCGCTTCGAAGTCCTGGTGTCGCTGCTCCTCCGTGACCTCACGTCCCCAGACGCGGGCTCCGTTGCACCGGAAGCAGAACGCGATCTCGAAGAGCGGCTCGGGATCGGTGGCGTCGTAGGCGCGGATGCCCCAGCCGGGGAGGAAGCAGCGGTACTTCGGGCTGTCCGGCAGCTCGCCCACCAGGTGCAGGAGCTGCCGCACCTCCTCCCCTGCCCAGACCTCGACGACGTCACCGGCCAGATCCCGCGAGGTGAGGTGCCTGGCGGGATCGCCGATCCGGACGACCTCGATCAGCTCGGCCCGGTCGTGAGCGAGGGGCAGCCTCACCCCCGCGGCACTCCGGAGGACCCCCGCACCATCAACTCGCCCCGTACCGTGGCGATCCCGCCGGGCGGCGGTTCCTCGCGGCCCATGGCGATGCGCCCCGCCCGCGCTCCTGCCTCGGCCAGCGGCAGCCGCACGGTCGTGAGGGAGGGCACCGCGTCGATGCTGAAGGGGAGGTCGTCGAAGCCGGCGACCGAGACGTCGTCCGGGATCCGCAGACCGGAGTCGCGCAGCGCCGCGCAGGCGCCCAGGGCGACGGAGTCGTTGGCCGCGACGACCGCCGTCAGAGAGGGATCCCGGCGCAGCAGTTCCAGCGTCGCCTCGTAGCCGGCCCGGCGGTCGTAGCGTCCGTGCACGGTCCAGCGGGGGTCCTCCTCGATGCCGGCCGCGGCCAGCGCCGCGCGGTGGCCCTCGAGCCGGTGCCGGGTGGTCGTCCGCTCCTCCGGACCCGCGATGTAGCCGAGCCGCCGATGTCCGAGCCCGAGCAGGTGCTCGGTCAGTTCCCGCCCGCCTCCGCGGTTGTCGAAGGTCAGCGCGATCGCCGTGGTCTCCGGCGCCGGCGGCCGACCGCACAGCACCACCCGCGTCCCGGCCTCGCCGAGTCTGCGCAGCTTCGCCGCCACCGCCGCCGCGTGCGGCTCGTTCTCCATGGCCCCGCCGGTCAGCACCACGGCTGCGGCCCGCTGCCGCTGAAGGAGCGTCAGATAGGTCAGCTCGCGCTCCGGAGAGCCCCCGGTGTTGCAGACCACCGCCAGCCGTTCGCCGCCGGCCCGCCCGCCCGGCCCCCCGATCTCCGACTGGATCGCACTCGCCATGATCCCGAAGAAGGGGTCCGCGATGTCGTTCACCAGGATGCCGACCAGGTCGGACGTCGCCGCGGCCAGCGCGCTCGCCGGCCCGTTCAGCACATAGTCCAGCTCGTCGACCGCCCGCAGCACCCGCTCCCTGGTGGTAGCGGCGACGGGGTAGTTCCCGTTCAGCACGCGCGACACCGTCGCGGGCGAGACCTGCGCGCGGGCCGCCACGTCCGCCAGGGTCACCGTCATCTCGTCTGTCCTCCGGTCACGCATCTTGTCGTACGTCGTCGTACGCCCTGGTAGACAGCTGCCACCCGGGCATGGTTCCGGGCGTGTCGAGCAGACCTTACGGCCCAGGACCCCCGTTGTTCGCCCCCTCGAACAACTCGAGATGGACACGGTCTTGTCCGGACCGCTGGTCAGAGGCTAGCTTCTCCTTGTATAGAAAGCGCTTGCTGTAACGCTGATCAGGAAGAGGCGTACGCGGCGCGCACAACCGCGTACTACGCCTACGAAGGGACCGACGTGACACGCAAGACGGTGCGTATCGCCATGAACGGCGTGACGGGGCGCATGGGCTACCGCCAGCACCTCGTCCGCTCCATCCTGGCCCTGCGCGAGCAGGGCGGGCTCGACCTCGGCGACGGCACCGTGCTGTGGCCGGAACCGATCCTCGTCGGCCGCCGCGAGCACGCCCTGCGGGCGCTCGCCGAGCGGCACGGCCTGGAGCACGTCTCGACGGACGTCGACGAGGTCCTCGCCGACCCCACCGTCGACATCTACTTCGACGCCCAGGTCACCTCCGCGCGCGAGGAGGCCATCAAGAAGGCGATCGCCGCCGGCAAGCACATCTACACCGAGAAGCCGACGGCCACCGGCCTCGACGGCGCCCTCGAGCTCGCCCGGCTGGCCACCGCCGCGGGCATCAAGCACGGCGTCGTCCAGGACAAGCTGTTCCTGCCGGGTCTGCTGAAGCTGAAGCGCCTCATCGACGGCGGCTTCTTCGGCCGGATCCTCTCCATCCGCGGCGAGTTCGGCTACTGGGTCTTCGAGGGCGACTGGCAGGCCGCCCAGCGCCCGTCCTGGAACTACCGCGCCGAGGACGGCGGCGGCATCGTCGTCGACATGTTCCCGCACTGGGAGTACGTCCTGCACGAGCTGTTCGGCCGGGTGAAGTCCGTCCAGGCCATCGCCACCACCCACATCCCGCAGCGCTGGGACGAGAACGGCAAGCCCTACGACGCCACGGCCGACGACGCCGCCTACGGCATCTTCGAACTCGACGGCGGCGCCATCGCCCAGATCAACTCCTCCTGGGCGGTCCGGGTCAACCGCGACGAGCTCGTGGAGTTCCAGGTCGACGGCACGGAGGGCTCGGCGGTCGCCGGCCTGCGCAACTGCCGTGTCCAGCACCGCAGCGCGACCCCCAAGCCCGTCTGGAACCCGGACATCCCCGCCACCGAGGTCTTCCGCGACCAGTGGCAGGAGGTGCCCGACAACGGCGAGTTCGACAACGGCTTCAAGGCCCAGTGGGAGCTGTTCCTCAAGCACGTCTACGCCGACGCCCCCTACCACTGGGACCTGCTGGCCGGCGCCCGTGGCGTCCAGCTCGCCGAACTGGGCCTGAAGTCCTCCTCGGAGGGCCTCCGTCTGGACGTCCCGGAGGTCACGCTGTGACGATCCGGCTGCCCGGCGCCGACGGGACCCTGCGGACCCACGAGCCCCGCACCGAGCCCCTCGCGCTCACCACCGGCGCGCCCTTCACCTCCCGTACGGTCTTCTCGGCGGCGCACGTCGTCGCGGACCCGTTCGCGGACAGCACCCCCGACTCGCCCGCCGCGATCGACTGGGACGCCACCCTCGCCTTCCGCCGCCATCTGTGGTCCCACGGGCTCGGCGTCGCCGAGGCGATGGACACCGCCCAGCGCGGCATGGGCCTGGACTGGGCGGGCGCCGCCGAACTGATCCGCCGGTCGGCAGCCGAGGCGAAGTCGGTGGGCGGCCTCATCGCCTGCGGCGTCGGCACCGACCAGCTCACCGGTCCGGCGACCCTCGCCGAGGTCCGCGCGGCCTACGAGGAGCAGCTCGCCCTCGTCGAGGCCTCCGGCGCCCGGGCCATCCTGATGGCGTCCCGCGCCCTGGCTGCGGCCGCGTCGAGCCCCGAGGACTACCTCGACGTCTACGGGCACCTCCTGCGCCAGTCCTCGGAGCCGGTGGTTTTGCACTGGCTGGGCCCGATGTTCGACCCGGCGCTGGAGGGCTACTGGGGCTCGTCGGACCTGGACACGGCGACGGACACGTTCCTGGAGGTCATCGCCGCCCACCCCGACAAGGTGGAAGGCATCAAGGTCTCGCTGCTGGACGCCCGGCGGGAGATCGACATCCGCCGCAGGCTGCCGCAGGGCGTCCGCTGCTACACGGGCGACGACTTCAACTACCCCGAGCTGATCGCGGGCGACGAGAAGGGCTTCAGCCACGCCCTCCTCGGCATCTTCGACCCGCTGGGCCCGCTGGCGGCGGAGGCGGTCCGGGTCCTCGACACGGGGAACACGGCCGGCTTCCGGGCGCTGCTCGACCCGACGGTCGACCTCTCGCGCCACCTGTTCCAGACCCCCACCCGCTTCTACAAGACGGGCGTGGTGTTCCTGGCCTGGCTGGCCGGCCACCAGTCGCACTTCACGATGGTCGGCGGCCTCCAGTCGGCCCGTTCCCTCCCGCACTTCGCCCGCGCCTACGAACTCGCCGACGGCCTGGGCCTGTTCCCCGACCCCAAGCTGGCCGAGGAACGGATGAAGAACCTGCTCGCCCTGTACGGAGTGACCCAGTGAGCAACCCGGACCTGACCCGCTTCTCCATCAACCAGATGACGGTGAAGCACCTGTCGATGCCCGAACTGGCGGACGCCTGCCGGGAGTCGGGCGTGACCAACGTCGGCCTGTGGCGCGAGCCGGTGCAGACGTACGGCGTGGAGCGGACGGCCAAGCTGGTCCGCGACGCGGGCCTGACGGTGACGACACTGTGCCGCGGCGGCTTCTTCACGGCGCTCGACCCGGACGAACGGGCCGCGGCCCTGGCCGACAACCGCCGGGCGATCGACGAGGCGGCCACCCTCGGCACGGACACCCTCGTCCTGGTCTCCGGCGGTCTCCCGGCCGGCTCGAAGGACCTGCACGGCGCGCGGGAACGCATCGCGGACGCGCTGACGGTACTGGGCCCGTACGCCGAGGAGCACGGGGTGAAGCTGGCCATCGAGCCCCTGCACCCCATGTACGCTTCCGACCGCTGCGTGGTCTCCACCCTCGCCCAGGCCCTGGACCTCGCGGAACGCTTCCCCGCCCACCAGGTCGGCGTCACCGTCGACACGTACCACATCTGGTGGGACGACCAGGCCCCCGCCCAGATCGCCCGGGCGGGGGCGGGCGGCCGTATCCACACCTTCCAGCTCGCCGACTGGACGACCCCCCTCCCGGAGGGCGTCCTCAACGGCCGCGGCCAGATCGGCGACGGCGCGATCGACATGCGCGAGTGGCTGGGCCATGTGACGGCGGCCGGATACACCGGCGCCATCGAGGTCGAACTGTTCAACGACGCCCTGTGGGCCCGCGACGGCCGCGAGGTCCTGGCGGAGACGGCGGCACGGTTCGTGGAGCACGTGGTGCGCTGACGGAATGACGGTGTCCGTCGCCCGCCTGGTGCGAGGCGGGCGACGGAGTATGCCGGTCACCGCTCGAAGTGGTCCATCAGCCAGGTGCACAGCTCCTCGGTCGGGAGGGTGTGCGCCGTCGTCGTGGGCGAGCAGAGGAACGCGTCCAGGCTGCTCTTGTCGGGGTTGAGGTCGTCGACCTTGGCGTACAGGTCTTCCTGCTTCTCGAAGTCCGAGATGTCGACCGCGCTGACCGAGGGGACGAAGCACACCTCGGCGTGCCGCAGATCTGCCTGCCCGCCGGCCTCCTCCATCGACTTGGCGAGGATCCCGTACGTCAGGAGCGTGCCGCCCGGCGCGCCGTCCAGCTCGGGGAAGCCGCTGGTCGTGATGGTCTTCTCGGTCGCCGGGAACGCCCGCTTCAGGTAGGCGACCGTCACGTCGTCACCCTGGGCCTGGGTGTAGAAGGTGGTGCCGGGATAGCGGACGTCCAGCCGCAGTGCGACCTCACCTGCCTTCACCTCGGGCAGTCCCACGCCGTCGCCGCGGCCGTTGGCGACGGCCACCTTGAGCGGGATCTGCGGCCACTGGCCGACCTCGTCGAGTGCGGTCAGCAGTGTCTCGCGCTCCGGGGCGACGCCGGTCTTCCCGGTCTTGTTGTCGTAGTGCTGCCACAGCATCTGCCGCGCGGCCGCGCTGTCCATCTGCTGGGTGAAGGGGTGGGGCTTGAGGTCCAGGCCCCGGGGGAGCAGGTAGGAGAACGCCTGGACGCCGATGGGGATCGTGGCACCGCGGTGCGGGGTGTCGTAGGAGAAGTACACCCCCGTCTGGTGGTCGATGCGCTCGCTCTCCATCCTGGCGAGGGCGTAGCGGGTGACCAGGCCGCCCATGCTGAAGCCGCCCACGACCAGCCGGTGGTCGCCGACGCGGCGGGCGATGGCCTCCCGGACGGTCGCCTCGGCCGCCTTCGCGTTCTCCAGGATGGACGCCGTGCGGTCCTGGAAGCCCAGCAGGATCACGTCCATGCCACGCTCACGGAGTGCGCTGATGAAGCCGTACTCCTCGCCCTCGAGGAACTCGTAGAGCTTCTTGAGGTCGCTCTTTCCGTGGTTGAAGCCGTCGGCGATGATCACCGGGCGGGTGAGGTGACTGTTGCCCTCACCGTAGAAAACCCAGGTGAAGCCCTTGGTGACGGTCCACTCCTCGTCGCGGTCCGGTACCTCGACAGGGTTGCTCGGCGAGGCGAGCGGATCGCCGATCGTGAACGGACCGACCTCGGGCTCGGTCTTCTCGGGCATGGTCGTGCTCCTTGCGGGAGGGGGGTGGGGAACGACCACATCATGGGGGGTGATTTGCCCGCATCACCCGTTTGACCTGCGCAGTTCACTACAAGAGATGCAATGCGCCCGGGAGGTGTTTGATGCGTATGGCATGTGCCAGCGGCTTGTTTTGTTCGCTCTGCCGTTCGCATCGAACGGGCTGTCAGAAATTTCTGGGAAGCCGTGCAACCCTTCCGCACCTCCGCGTGTCGTACATGGCATCAGGGCTTCTGGAGGGGGATCCGGGGGGATCGCGGGGGTTCTGATACGGAGGGGAAAAAGCCGAGGGGGCCCGGTCGACGGACCGGACCCCCTCGAAGCTTTTCGCCTCGGTCGGTGGACCTCAGAAAAACACCCCGCACCGGAGCAGCACGTTCGCGTACGGCCGTGCCTCGCCCGTGCGGACCACCAGCCGGGCCCCGGCCGACAGCCTCTTCAGCTCCTCGTGCGGGACCAGCGCCAGCTCGGGAAAGTGCCCGTCCAGCAGCCCGGCCGCCGCGGGATTCGCCTCCCGCACCTCCGTCGCCGCCGTGGCGCCCTCCACGACCAGCTCGGCGAGCAGCCCCTCGACCACCTCCGCGAACGACGGCACCCCCGCCAGGAACGCGAGGTCGACCACCCGGGGCCCGTCCGGTATCGGCATACCGGCGTCGCACACCAGCACCCCGTCCCCGTGCCCCAACTCGGCCAGAGCCCCGGCGAGATGACGGTTGAGGATCCCGGCCTTCTTCACAGGGCGTCACCTCGCCGTGCGTCTCCGGGCACGCTGTCCGGCCCTCGGCCGGGGGTCCGGGGGTCGTCCCCCGGGTCGGCACGGCACAGAGCGTCGACCTCCTGAGCCGTCGGGAACGACTCCTGCGCCCCCCGCCGGGTCACGGCCGCCGCCCCGACCCGCGCCGCGTACGCCGCCGCCTCGGCCAGGGCGGAACCCGCGCCCAGCCGCCAGGCCAGCGCCGCAGTGAAGGAGTCGCCCGCGCCCGTCGTGTCCACGGCGTCCACCTTCACGGACGCGATCCGGGCGACGCCCTCCGAGGACGCCACCAGCGCGCCTTGCGAACCCAGCGTCACGACCACCGACTTCGGCCCCTTCGCGAGCAGGATCCGCGCCCACTCCTCGGGCTCCTCGCTCACACCCGTCTCGCCGAGGATCACCTTCGCCTCGTGCTCGTTGACGATCAGCGGGTCGCAGGCCGCCAGCACCTCGGCGGGCAACGGGCGCGGCGGTGACGGGTTCAGCACGAAGCGGCTGCCCGGCGCCAGGCTGCGCACGACCTCCACGACCGTCTCCAGCGGGATCTCCAGCTGCGCCGACACCACCCGGGAGGCGTGGAAGAGGCCACCGGCCGCACGGACGTCCGCCGGGGTCAGCCGCCCGTTCGCCCCCGGTGACACCACGATGCTGTTGTCGCCCGACGGGTCCACGGTGATCAGCGCGACGCCCGTGGGCGCCCCGCCCACCAGGACGCCGACCGTGTCGACCCCGGCCGCCCGCTGCGAGTCGAGCAGCAGCCGCCCGTACGCGTCGTCGCCGACCCGGGCCAGCAGGGCCGTACGGGCCCCGAGCCGGGCGGCCGCGACGGCCTGGTTCGCGCCCTTGCCGCCGGGGTGGACCGCCAGGTCGGAACCGAGCACCGTCTCACCGGCGGCGGGCCTGCGCTCGACGTCGATCACCAGGTCGGCGTTGGCCGACCCTACGACCAGAAGGTCGTAGTCGTACATGAAGTGACTCCCCTGATACGTGACTCGGGGCGGACGGCCCCCGGAGGTGTTCCCCCGGGTGACCGTCCGCCCGCTCGCCGAATGTCAGCCGCTGAATCCGGCCACGTTCTCCTTCGTGACCACCTTCACCGGCACCTTCACCGTCTCCTCGACCTTCTTGCCCTGGAGCGCCTTCAGCGCGTTGTCCACCGCGATCCTGCCCAGCTGGGACGGCTGCTGCGCCACGGACGCGTACAGCGTGCCGTTCTTGACGGCGGTCAGCCCGTCCGGGGTGCCGTCGAAGCCGACGACCTGGACCGACTTGCCGGCCTTGGAGCCCAGCGCCTTGATCGCGCCGAGCGCCATCTCGTCGTTGGCGGCGATGACGCCCTGGACGTCCGGGTGCGCCTGGAGCAGGTTCGACATCACGTCGAGGCCCTTGGTGCGGTCGAAGTCGGCCGGCTGCTGGGCCAGCACCTGGATGCCGGGGTAGGCCTTCAGACCCTTGGCGAAACCTTCCGCCCGCTCCCGCGCCGCGGAGGTGCCCGCCTGGCCCTGGAGGATCACGATCTTGCCCGTGCCGCCCAGCTTCTCGGCGACCGTCTTGGCGGCCAGCTCACCGCCGGCGACGTTGTCGGAGGCGACCAGCGCGTCCACCGTGGCCTTGTTGACGCCCCGGTCGACCGCGATCACCGGGATCTTCGCCTTGTCGGCGGCCTTCACCGAGTTGCTCGCCGCGTCCGAGTCCACCGGGTTGACGATGATCGAGTCGAGGCCGGAACTGGTGAAGTTCTGGAGCTGGTTGGCCTGCTGCGAGGCGTCGTTCTGCGCGTCGGTGACCGTCAGGTCCACGCCCAGCTTCTTCGCCTCGGCCTTCGCGCCCGACTGGATCTGCACGAAGAACGGGTTGTTGAGCGTGGACAGCGCCAGGCCGACCTTCGGGTTCGCGCTCGACGAGTTGCCGCCGTGCAGGAAGGAGGTCGCGCCGACGATCGCCACGGTGACCACGGCCGCGAGACCGTAGGTCGCCGCCTGCCGGCCCTTGCCGCCACCGCTGCCCGTCCCGGCCGCCATCGGGGTCGCCCCCGCCTTGCGGCGCACCGTGTCGAGGAGCACCGCCAGCGCGATGACGACACCGATGACGACCTGCTGCCAGAACGCGGAGACGGACAGCAGGTTCAGGCCGTTCCTCAGCACCGCCAGGATCAGCGCGCCGATCAGGGTGCCCGAGGCCTTGCCCGTACCGCCGGCCAGGGAGGCACCGCCGATGACGACCGCGGCGATCGCGTCCAGCTCGTAGCCGTCGGCGGCCTGCGGCTGCGCGGAGGACAGCCGGGAGGCGAGCACGACGCCCGCCGCGGCCGCGAACACACCGGACAGCGCGTAGATCGCGAGCTTCTGCTTCTTCACCCGCAGGCCGGAGAGGCGTGCCGCCTCCTCGTTGCCGCCGATGGCGTACATCGAACGGCCGATGTACGTCCGGCCGAGCACGAACGCGGCGATCAGCCCCATCACGGCCATCACGAGCACCGGCACCGGCAGCCAGCCGCCGAGCGTGTCACCGAGGTGCGAGACCGAGTCGGGGAAGGCGATCGGCGAACCCTCGGAGATCACCAGCGACAGACCGCGCGCCACCGACAGCATCGCGAGCGTCGCGATGAACGGCGGCAGCTTGCCGTAGGCGATGAGGAAACCGTTCACCAGACCGGCCGCGATACCGGTGGCGACGGCCAGGACCACCGCGAGCACCACCGGCACACCGTGCTGCGTGGCGCTCCAGGCCAGCACGGTGGCCGACAGGGCCGCCACCGAGCCGACCGACAGGTCGATGCCCGCCGAGACGATCACGAAGGTCACGCCGAAGGCGAGAATGGCGGTCACGGCCGCCTGGACACCCACGTTGAGCAGGTTGTCCGTGGTCAGGAAGTCACCCGACAGCGCCGACATGGCGATGACGAGGACGATCAGCGCGGTCAGCGCGCCGTTGTCGAGGAGCAGACGGCGGACCGCCGCGGCGCCACCGGCGCCCGCCCCGCTCTTGAGCGTCTCAGCGGCCACGGCCGGCCTCCAGTTCTTCGGTTTCGTCGTTTTGGTGGTTTTGGTGTTTTTCGTCGTGAAGAGTGGTGCTGACGGCGAGTGCCATGACGGAGTCCTGGGTCGCCTCGTCCGCCGACAGCTCGCCGGCGATCCGGCCCTGGGCCATCACCAGCACCCGGTCGCTCATGCCGAGCACCTCGGGCAGATCGCTGGAGATCATCAGGACGGCGGCACCGGCGGCCGTCAGCTCGTTGATGAGCTGGTAGATCTCGACCTTCGCGCCGACGTCGATCCCGCGCGTCGGCTCGTCGAGGATCAGCACCTTGGTGTCGGCCAGCAGCCATTTGCCGATGACGACCTTCTGCTGGTTGCCGCCGGAGAGCGTGCGCACCTGCTGGCCGAGGCCCGCCATCCGCACGCCCAGCTGCCCCGCGATCCGCGCCGCCGCCTCGTGCTGGCTCTTCAGATCCACCAGCCCGCCACGGGTCGCGCCCCGCATGGTGACGAGCCCGAGGTTCTCCTCGACCGACTGGTCGAGCACCAGCCCCTGGCCCTTGCGGTCCTCGGGCACCAGCCCGATCCCGGCCGCCATCGCGGCGTTCACGTCGTACCGGGGGAGGTGCGCGCCGCCGACCCGCACGGCTCCGCGGTCGTACGGGTCCGCCCCGAAGACGGCCCGAACGACCTCGGTACGACCGGCGCCGACGAGCCCGGCGACACCGACGACCTCACCGGCGTGCACCTCGAAGCTGACGTCGTGGAAGACGCCGTCCCGAGTGAGCCCCTCGACGGACAGCAGCGCGGCGCCCGTCTCGGCGCGCTCCCTGGGGTACTGCTGCTCGATGGAGCGGCCCACCATGAGCCGCACCAGCTCGTCCTCGGGCGTGGCGGCCGGGACCTGCCCGACGCTCCTGCCGTCCCGGATGACCGTGACCCGGTCGCCGAGGGCGGCGATCTCCTCGAGGTGGTGCGTGATGAACACGATGCCGACGCCGTCCTCGCGCAGCCTGCGCACGATGGCGAAGAGCTTCTCGACCTCCTCGGAGGTCAGCACGGCGGTCGGCTCGTCCATGATCAGCACACGCGCGTTCAGGCTGAGCGCCTTGGCGATCTCGACCATCTGGAGGCGCGCGATGCCGAGTTCACGCACGCGCGTGCGGGGCGAGACGTTCACCCCCACCCGCTCCAGCAGGGCGGCCGCCTCGGCCTCCATCCGCTTCCGGTCGATCATCCCGAAGCGACGCGGCTGCCGCCCCAGGAAGATGTTCTCGGCGACCGTGAGATCGGGAACGAGGTTGAACTCCTGGTAGATGGTGGCGATCCCGAGGCGCTCGGAGTCCTGCGCGCCATGGATGCGCACCTCCTCGCCGCCGGCCAGGATCCGCCCGGCGTCGGGCCGGTAGGCGCCGGAGAGCATCTTGATGAGGGTGCTCTTGCCCGCGCCGTTCTCACCGAGCAGCACATGCACCTCGCCCCGGCGCAGGTCGAAGTCGACGCTGTCGAGCGCGACCACACCGGGGAAGGTCTTGCGTATGCCTTCGATGCGCAGCAACTCGTCCGCGTTGCTCACGTCTGGCTCCTGTTCATTACGGGGGACGGCTCCTGAGAGGCGGGGAACTCCTCGGGAGCGGGCGGCTCTTGGGATGCCGGCTCGCCGCACGAACGGCGGACGACCAGCCGGGCCGGGAGGGTGACGGACTGCGGGGGGCGTCCCTCGATGCGGTCGACGAGCGCCCGCACGGCGGCCCGGCCCAGCTCGCCCGTCGGCTGGGCGATCGCGGTGATCGGCGGATCGGTGTGCACGAACCAGCGGATGTCGTCGAACGCGGCCAGCGCGATGTCCTGCGGAACCCGCAGCCCACGCGCGCGTACGGCGTCCAGGGCACCCAGTGCCATGAGGTTGTCGGCGGCGAACACGACCTCGGGCGGTTCGGGCAGGTCGAGGAAGCCCTCGGTGACCCGACGGCCGCTCTCCGCCTGGAAGTCGCCCTGGCCGATGTAGGCGTCCGGGAGGGGAAGCCCGTACTCGGCCATGGCGGCCCGGAAGGCCTCGACGCGCTCGCTGCCGGTGGTGGTGGCGGCGGGGCCAGCGATGATGGCGAGCCTGCGGTGCCCCAGTCCGTGCAGATGCGCGACGAGGTCCCGAATGGCCGCGCGTCCGTCCGACCGCACCACCGGCACGTCGACGCCCGGGATCCACCGGTCGACGAACACCATCGGCGTCCCCGCGCGCGCGGCGTCGAGAATCAGCGGCGAGCCGCCGTCGGTCGGGGAGACGAGGAGGCCGTCGATCCGGCGGTCCAGCAGGGTCCGTACGTGGTGGTCCTGGAGGTCGGGCCGTTCGTCGGCGTTGCCGATGATGACGCTGTAGCCGAGCGCGCGGGCCGCCTCCTCGACGGAGCGGGCCAGTTCGGTGAAGTACGGGTTGAGCACATCGCTGATGACCAGGCCGAGGGTGCGGGTCTGGTCGGTGCGCAGCGACCGGGCGACGGCGTTCGGGCGGTAGCCCAGCGCTTCGACGGCGGCCAGCACACGGGTGCGTGCGTCCTCGCTGACCGACGGATGGTCGTTCAGGACGCGCGACACCGTGGCGACGGAGACCCCCGCCTCGGCCGCGACGTCCTTGATGCTCGCCATCGCCGCCCCACCTCCTTGTGGACTCGGTTCATGAAACGTCGAGGTCGTGGAATCGATTACATCGACGTGTACGAAGGATTGGAATCGATTACACGGGGGTTAATCAAGCCCTCGACCGCATCCCGAAACCGGATCGTGATGAACAGCACCCGGCGGGCAGCCGACCGTCGCCCTCAGGGGCCTGTCGGTGGCGGGCGGTAACGTCGGATCATGACCGATCAGGCGGGGGCCGCCCAGGCGGGGGAACGGCGTACGGCCACGCTGGAAGGCGTGCTCGAGCGCATCACGTACGCGAACGAGGAGAACGGCTACACGGTCGCCCGCGTCGACACCGGCAGAGGCGGCGGCGACCTTCTCACGGTCGTCGGCGCGCTGCTCGGCGCCCAGGTCGGCGAGTCCCTGCGCATGGAGGGCCGCTGGGGCTCCCACCCGCAGTACGGCAAGCAGTTCACCGTCGAGAACTACACGACCGTCCTGCCCGCCACCGTCCAGGGCATCCGCCGCTACCTCGGCTCGGGCCTGGTCAAGGGCATCGGTCCGGTCTTCGCCGACCGCATCACCCAGCACTTCGGCATGGACACCCTGAAGATCATCGAGGAGGAGCCGAAGCGGCTCATCGAGGTCCCCGGCCTCGGCCCGAAACGCACGAAGAAGATCGCCGACGCCTGGGAGGAGCAGAAGGCGATCAAGGAGGTCATGCTCTTCCTCCAGACCGTCGAGGTGTCCACCTCCATCGCGGTCCGCATCTACAAGAAGTACGGCGACGCCTCCATCTCCGTGGTGAAGAACCAGCCCTACCGGCTCGCCGCGGACGTCTGGGGCATCGGCTTCCTCACCGCCGACAAGATCGCCCAGTCCGTCGGCATCCCGCACGACAGCCCGGAGCGCGTCAAGGCGGGCCTCCAGTACGCGCTGTCCCAGGCCACCGACCAGGGCCACTGCTACCTCCCCGAGGAGCGGCTGATCGCCGACGCGGTGAAGCTGCTCCAGGTCGACACCGGCCTGGTCATCGAGTGCCTCGCCGAACTCGCGGCGCCGCCGGAGGAGGGCGAGGACCCCGGAGTCGTCCGGGAGAAGGTCCCGGCGGCCGACGGAGGGGAGCCCGTCACCGCCGTCTACCTGGTTCCCTTCCACCGCGCCGAACTCTCCCTCTCCGCCCAGCTGTTGCGCCTGCTGCGCACCGACGAGGACCGGATGCCGGCCTTCCGCGACGTGGCCTGGGACAAGGCGCTGGCCTGGCTGAAGACCCGTACCGAGGCCGAACTCGCGCCCGAGCAGGAGGCGGCCGTCAGGCTCGCGCTGACCGAGAAGGTCGCCGTGCTCACCGGTGGCCCCGGCTGCGGCAAGTCCTTCACCGTCCGCTCGATCGTGGAGCTGGCCCGCGCCAGGAAGGCCAAGGTCGTGCTGGCCGCCCCGACCGGTCGCGCCGCCAAGCGCCTGGCCGAGCTGACCGGCGCCGAGGCCTCCACCGTCCACCGTCTGCTGGAGCTCAAGCCCGGCGGCGACGCGGCCTACGACCGGGACCGTCCGCTGGACGCGGACCTGGTGGTGGTCGACGAGGCGTCGATGCTGGACCTGCTCCTCGCCAACAAGCTGGTCAAGGCCGTGCCCCCGGGCGCGCATCTGCTCTTCGTGGGGGATGTCGACCAGCTGCCCAGCGTCGGCGCGGGCGAGGTGCTGCGCGATCTGCTGGCCGACGACAGCCCGGTACCCGCCGTGCGCCTCACGCGCGTGTTCCGCCAGGCCCAGCAGTCCGGCGTGGTGACCAACGCGCACCGGATCAATGCCGGACAGCACCCGGTCACCGACGGCATGAAGGACTTCTTCCTCTTCGTCGAGGACGACACGGAGGAGGCCGGTCGCCTCACGGTGGACGTGGTCGCCCGGCGCATCCCGGCGAAGTTCGGCCTGGATCCGCGCCGGGACGTGCAGGTGCTCGCGCCCATGCACCGCGGCCCGGCCGGTGCCGGCGCCCTCAACGGCCTGCTCCAGCAGGCCGTCACCCCCGGTCGCCCCGACGTGCCCGAGAAGCGGTTCGGCGGCCGGGTCTTCCGTGTCGGCGACAAGGTCACCCAGATCCGCAACAATTACGACAAGGGGAAGAACGGTGTCTTCAACGGCACCGTGGGCGTGGTGACCTCGCTCGATCCGGTCGACCAGCGCCTCACGGTGCTGACCGACGAGGACGAGGAGGTTCCGTACGAGTTCGACGAACTGGACGAACTGGCCCACGCGTACGCGGTCACCATCCACCGTTCACAGGGAAGTGAATATCCCGCGGTGGTGATCCCCGTCACCACGGGAGCATGGATGATGCTTCAACGGAACCTCTTGTATACGGCCGTGACGCGCGCCAAGAAGCTCGTCGTCCTCGTCGGGTCCCGCAAGGCGATCGGTCAGGCGGTGCGCACGGTGTCCGCGGGCCGCCGCTGCACGGCCCTGGACTTCCGGCTGGCAGGCCGCTGACGTCCGGTTCCCGCAAGATCGCCGGAACATCCCAAAAAATGATCGATCAAATGAGTCGTGAAGGTCACAGAGCACTTCCCCAAGCGTGACGAAGGCGGCAGGATGAGCTAGTTGGCGGCACTGAGTGCCGCCGATAAGCCCAATGGTCGACCCCGAGTGCACTCTCGTGCGCCAAATGGGGGATGGTTAGAGACAGTCAGGGCAACCTCGAAGAAGAGGCACAACGTCGGTGAGGGATGACGTGAGCGAGCACACCAACAACGCTGTAGTACTGCGGTTCGGCGATGGCGAGTACACCTACCCGGTGATCGACAGCACCGTCGGCGACAAGGGCTTCGACATCGGGAAGCTTCGCGCCCAGACCGGTCTGGTGACCCTGGACAGCGGCTACGGCAACACCGCCGCCTATAAATCCGCCATCACCTACCTTGACGGCGAGCAGGGCATCCTCCGGTACCGCGGCTACCCGATCGAGCAGCTGGCCGAGCGGTCGACCTTCCTCGAGGTCGCCTACCTGTTGATCAACGGCGAACTGCCGACCGTCGACGAGCTGTCCGTCTTCAAGAGCGACATCACCCAGCACACGCTGCTGCACGAGGACGTCAAGAACTTCTACCGCGGCTTCCCGCGTGACGCCCACCCGATGGCCATGCTGTCGTCGGTGGTCTCCGCGCTGTCCACGTTCTACCAGGACAGCCACAACCCGTTCGACGAGAAGCAGCGCAACCTCTCCACGATCCGGCTGCTCGCCAAGCTTCCGACGATCGCGGCGTACGCCTACAAGAAGTCGATCGGTCACCCGTTCGTCTACCCGCGCAACGACCTCGGCTACGTCGAGAACTTCCTGCGCATGACGTTCTCGGTGCCGGCGCAGGAGTACGAGCTCGACCCGGTCGTCGTCTCCGCCCTCGACAAGCTGCTGATCCTGCACGCGGACCACGAGCAGAACTGTTCGACGTCCACGGTCCGCCTGGTCGGCTCCTCGCAGGCGAACATGTTCGCCTCGATCTCGGCCGGCATCTCCGCCCTGTGGGGCCCGCTGCACGGCGGCGCCAACCAGTCCGTGCTGGAGATGCTCGAGGGCATCCAGGCCAACGGCGGCGACGTCGACTCCTTCATCCGCAAGGTGAAGAACAAGGAGGACGGCGTCCGCCTGATGGGCTTCGGCCACCGGGTGTACAAGTCCTTCGACCCGCGCGCGAAGATCATCAAGGCGGCGGCGCACGACGTCCTCTCGGCCCTCGGCAAGTCCGACGAGCTGCTGGACATCGCGCTGAAGCTGGAGGAGCACGCGCTCTCCGACGACTACTTCGTCTCGCGCAACCTCTACCCGAACGTCGACTTCTACACCGGCCTGATCTACCGGGCCATGGGCTTCCCCACCGAGATGTTCACGGTCCTGTTCGCCCTGGGCCGCCTCCCGGGCTGGATCGCCCAGTGGCACGAGATGATCAAGGAGCCCGGCTCCCGCATCGGCCGCCCGCGCCAGATCTACACGGGCGTCGTCGAGCGTGACTTCGTCCCGGTCGAGGAGCGCTGACACCTGCCGGTGGGGGCGCCGCTGCTTGGGGGCGCCCCGTCATCGGGTGGTGCTCTCCTGGCTTGCGCTGAGTGTCGGCCGGGCCTGCTGGGCTCGGAGCTGCGGCCGGGGGTCCGGGGGTTGTCCCCCGGGTGACACGGCCACGGGCGTCGTCGAGCGTGACTTCGTCCCCGTCGAGGAGCGCTGACACCTGCTGGTGGTGGGGGCGCCGATTGATCGGGCGCCCCGTCACCGGTGATTTTCCTGAACTGCCCGGGACCGATGTCCCGGGCAGTGGTGCGTCCCGGCAGTCGTGCGCGCAGGGCATACGGAAGGCGCCCCGGCGCCAGTCCCCCCACGGGCCGACGACCAGGGCGCCTTCCCATGTCCCGGTGCGGATTCCCCCCACGGGATCCGGCCGGGCGTTGTGAGAACAGCGCCTGAATTCGCTGTTTGTAACCATCTTCGGTTGTTGTACCCGCGGCTGAGCAGAACGAGCAGAACTCGTCCCACCACCGCTGTGTGCGATCTGCCGGGACAGCGCACGCTGGGAGGGCCGCTCAAAGCTTCCCGGTGTACGTGCCCCGGCAACGCATCTCTGAGGAAGTCCCCCAAGACATCCTCAGACGTCAGGTCACGCCCCCCAAGACGCTTCCTGACATCGTCAACTTAGACCTTCGAACCCCTTCGATGGTTACGTTCACATCACTGTGATCTGTGTCTCTTGCATATGTCCGTTAGATGCGCAAGAGACCGGATACGGCGATCGAGGCCCAAGCGTAAGGATGATGCGCGAGCCTTGTGAAGAGCTTATGTGAGGCTCGCGCAGGACTCCAGGGGTCTCCCTGATCGGCAACGTCCTACTCGGCGGTATTACTTGAAGGCGCGCAGCCTCAGGCTGTTCGTCACGACGAACACCGACGAGAACGCCATGGCGGCCCCCGCGATCATCGGGTTCAGCAGCCCGGCGGCGGCCAGCGGCAGCGCGGCCACGTTGTAGCCGAAGGCCCACACCAGGTTGCCCTTGATCGTCGCCAGCGTCCGCCGGGACAGCCGGATGGCGTCCGCGGCCACCCGCAGATCCCCCCGCACCAGCGTCAGATCGCTCGCCTCGATCGCCGCGTCCGTGCCGGTCCCCATGGCCAGCCCCAGATCGGCGGTGGCGAGCGCGGCCGCGTCGTTGACGCCGTCCCCGACCATGGCGACAACCCGCCCCTCGTCCTGGAGCCGCCGTACGACGGCGACCTTGTCCTCGGGCAGCACCTCGGCGATCACCCGGTCGATCCCGACCGCTTCCGCGACCGCCTCCGCGACCGCCTGGTTGTCCCCGGTCAGCAGCACCGGGGTGAGCCCCAGCGCCCGCAGCTCCCGCACCGCCTCGGCGCTGGTCTCCTTGACCGTGTCCGCGACCGCGAGCACCCCGCGCGCCACGCCGTCCCACCCGACGACGACGGCCGTACGACCGCCCCGCTCGGCCTCTTCCTTCGCCCGGGCCACCTCGTCCGGAACCGTCTCGAAGAGGCGCCCCACGGCCACCTCGCGGCCCTCCACCCGCCCGCGCACCCCACGCCCGGGCACGTTCTCGAACCGCTCGGCCGCCGGCAGTTCCCCGACCCTTTCCCCGGCGCCCGCCGCCACCGCCCGGGCGACCGGGTGCTCGGAGGCGTGCTCCAGGGCGCCCGCGAGCCGCAGCAGCTGTCGCTCGTCGATGCCGTCGACGACGTACACGTCCTGAAGGCTCATCCGGCCGGTGGTGACGGTCCCGGTCTTGTCGAGTACGACGGTGTCGACGCGGCGCGTGGACTCCAGGACCTCGGGGCCCTTGATGAGGATGCCGAGCTGGGCGCCGCGCCCGGTGCCGACCATGAGCGCGGTCGGCGTGGCGAGCCCGAGCGCGCACGGGCAGGCGATGATCAGGACCGCGACGGCCGCCGTGAACGCGGCGACCGTGTCGCCCGTCGCGCCGAGCCAGCCTCCGAACGTGGCGACCGCGATCAGCAGCACCGCCGGCACGAAGACCCCGGAGATCCGGTCGGCCAGCCGCTGCACCTCGGCCTTGCCGGTCTGTGCGGCCTCGACCAGCTGCGCCATGCGCGCGAGCCGGGTGTCCGCGCCGATCCGGGTGGCCTCGACGACCAGCCGCCCGCCGGCGTTCACGGTCGCGCCCGTGACGGCGTCGCCGGGCCCGACGTCCACCGGGACCGACTCACCGGTCAGCATCGAGGCGTCCACGGCGGACGTGCCCTCCACGACCGTCCCGTCGGTGGCGACCTTCTCCCCGGGCCGTACGACGAACCGGTCCCCGACGGCCAGCAGGTCGACGGGGATCCGTACCTCCCTCCTGTCCCGCAGCACGGCCACGTCCTTCGCGCCCAGCTCCATGAGCGCCCGCAGCGCCGCCCCCGCGCGCCGCTTGGAGCGGGCCTCCAGGTAGCGGCCGAGCAGGATGAAGGCGGTGACGCCGGCGGCGACCTCCAGATAGATCGTGGAGGCGCCGTCCGTACGGGAGACGGTGAGCTCGAAGGGGTGCCGCATGCCGGGCATGCCCGCGTCACCGAAGAAGAGCGCCCACAGCGACCAGCCGAGCGCGGCCAGCGTGCCGACCGAGACCAGCGTGTCCATGGTGGCCGCGCCGTGCCGCAGGTTCGTCCAGGCGGCCCGGTGCAGTGGGCCGCCGCCCCAGACGACCACGGGAGCGGCGAGCGTCAGCGAGAGCCACTGCCAGTTGTCGAACTGGAGCGACGGGACCATCGCCAGCAGGACGACGGGCGCGGCGAGCAGTACGGAGACGAGGAGCCGGTGACGCAGGCTCGCGAGCTCGGGGTCCTGGGGGGTGTCCTCCTGGACCGGCTCCGGCACGGGTGCGGGTTCCTCGGCCGTGTACCCGGTCTTCACCACGGTCGCGATGAGATCGGCGACGTCGGTCCCGGCCGGAAAGCTGACCTTCGCCTTCTCCGTCGCGTAGTTGACCGTCGCGACGACGCCGTCCATACGGTTGAGCTTCTTCTCGATGCGGGCCGCGCAGGAGGCGCAGGTCATCCCGCCGATGAGCAGTTCGACCTCGGCGGTCGGCGCGGGCGGTTCGGATATCGGCGTTTTCGTGGTGGTGCTGGTCATGTCCGTGCTCCAGGAAGCGGACCGGGCCGTACGGAACCAGTATCAGCTGGTCGGCACGGCCCGGTGGGTGGAGGAGGGGTGTCGAGGAGAGGTGAGGAGGTGCGGGTGCCTCAGGCCTGGCCGACCAGCTCGAAGCCCGCCTCGTCGACGGCGGCGCGGACGGCCTCCTCGTCGAGCGCGGCGGTGGAGACGACCGTGACCTCACCGGTCGAGGCGACGGCCTTCACCGAGGTGACACCGGCGAGCTCGGAGAGCTCGCCGGAGACGGCGCCCTCGCAGTGGCCGCAGCTCATGCCGCTCACCTTGTAGACGGTGGTGACGGAGCCCGGGGTGTCGGTTTGAGCGGTCATGTCGTTCTCCTCGTGGAGGCAGGTGGGGCGGGCGGGGCCGCGAGAGGTCTCCCGTCAACTGAGACTATACCCCTAGGGGGTATGAATCCAAGAAAAGAGGGCCCGCCGCGCGGACGGCCGTGCGGAGATGCTCCGGTGCGTACGGCTCGCGGCGGGAAGGTCGGGCTAGAGGGCTGTGACGGCCCCGGCGCCGCTGTCGTCGCGACCCAGCCGGTCGCCCACCAGCGGCTCCAGGTAGCGGATCAGCACGTTCTTGAGCTCCTGCACATAGGCGTCGCGTTCGGCGCCCTCGTGGCCCAGGACCAGCTCCAGGCCCGCCTTGTACAGGCCCAGGCACATGTGCGCGGTGCGGGCGAGGTCGGCGGGAGACGAGTCCGGCAGTAGGGAGGAGAGCAGGCCCTCGATGCGGGCGAGCAGTGTGGCGTGCAGCGCGTCGTGCTCCTCGGCGATGTGGCCGGGGATGTCGGGCCCGTGCATCAGGGCGAAGAACACCGGATGGTCGCAGTTGAAGGCGATGAACCGGTCCACGGCCGCAGCGACGGCCTCCTCCAGCGGGGTCGCGGGGTCGACCGGGGCGAGAGCCTCGCCGAAGGTGTCGCGCATCTCGTGCATGAGGCGGTCGCCCAGCTCGATCGCGATCGCTTCCTTGTTCGGGAAGAACTGGTAGAGCGTGCCCGGTGAGACGCCCGCCTCGCGGGCGATGGCGTTGGTGCTGGCGGCGGTGTAGCCGGTCGTGCAGAAGACGCTGGCCGCGGCCTCGAGCAGCTGCGCGATACGCCGCTCACCGCGCGCCTGGCGGCGGCGCGGCTGTTCCTTCTCCTGGCTCTCGGCCACGCGTTTTCCCCAGCTTTCCCGAACCTGATTGACAAACGCGAGCGGTCGCTCGCATTCTGAGATCAGAAACGCGAGCGCTCTCTCGTGTTTGCCATTTTACGGCTTGCACGACTGCTTGCATGGTGAAGGGGACACCGCACGATGACCGAAGTCAACAGCCCACCCCGTCCCGGAGGCTGGACCCGCTTCGTGACCGCCCGGCCCAGGCTGTCGCTGCTCGCGGCCCTGGTGCTCACCGTGCTCGCGGTGCTGGCCGGCAGCGGGGTCGCCGAGCGGTTGGGCAGCGGCGGATGGGAGGATCCGGCCGCGCAGTCCACCTATGCGACCAAGGCCCTGGAGCGCGAGTTCCCCGGCTCCCAGCCCAATCTCCTGTTGCTGGTCGACGCGGGCGAGGCCTCCGTGGACGACCCGGCGGTCGTCGCCGAGGCGAACCGGCTCACCGCGAGCCTGGCCGCCGAGAAGGGCGTCGTCGGCGTCGGCTCGTACTGGCAGGCCGACGCGGCGGGGGCGGCTTCCGCCCTGCGCGCGGAGGACGGCCACGAGGCGCTGATAGCCGCCCGCATCACGGGCGACGAGAAGACGATGGGGGAGACCCTCGACCGCATCGCCCCCGCCCTGCGCGGCACGCACGGGCCGGTGGAGGTGAAGATCGGCGGCGGCGTCGCCGTGCGGCACGAGATGCAGACCATCATCCAGGAGGACCTGACCCGCGCCGAGGTGATCGCCCTGCCGATCACGCTGGTGCTGCTGGTGATGGTCTTCGGCAGCGCGGTCGCCGCCCTGCTGCCGCTCGGCATCGGCATCGTCGCGATCCTCGGCACCAACGCCGTCCTCAGCGGCCTCACGCGGTTCACCGACGTCTCCATCTTCGCGATGAACCTCACCACGGCCCTGGGCCTCGGGCTCGCCATCGACTACGCCCTGTTCATCGTCCGCCGCTTCCGCGAGGAACTCGCCGCCGGCGCGGATCCGTCGACGGCCATCGGCACCACCCTGCGCACGGCCGGCCGCACGGTCCTGTTCTCCGCGCTCACGGTCGCGGTGTCCCTGGCGGCGATGCTCCTCTTCCCGCAGTACTTCCTGCGCTCCTTCGCCTACGCCGGCATGGCCGTGGTCCTGCTGGCCGCCGCGGCCGCCCTGATCCTGCTCCCGGCGGCACTGATCCTGCTGGGCGACCGGGTCAACTCCCTCGACCTGCGCCGTCTGTTCCGCCGGGGCCGGCCCGCGGTGGCGTCCGGCGAGGAGGGCGGCAGGGCCTGGGGCCGGATGGCGAACCTGGTCATGCGCCGTGCCCCCTTCTTCGCCCTGGCCACCACGGCCGTCCTCGTCCTCCTCGGACTGCCCTTCCTCGGCGTGAAGTTCGGCACGGCGGACGACCGCCAGCTGCCCTCCTCGGCCGAGTCCCACGTCGTGCAGCAGCACATCAGGGACGGCTTCCCGGGCAGTCCCGGCGGTGGCCTCGAGGTCCTCGCCGAGGGCAGGGCGACCCAGGCCCAGTACGCCGCCTACAAGGAGCGCGTGGCCGCGCTGCCGGAAGTGGCCCGGGTGGACGGCCCGTTGGTGAACGGCGACTCGGCGTACTTCACGGTGCTGCCCAAGGGCGAGGCCGTCGACGACGCGGCCCAGAACCTGGTGGGCGACCTGCGCGCCACAGCCGCCCCCTTCGAGACCAGCGTGACCGGCACGGCGGCCGTCCTGGTCGACTCCAAGCACGCGATCGGCTCCCAACTGCCCTGGGCGGCGGCCTTCATAGCCATAGTCACCCTGCTCCTGGTCTTCCTGCTGACCGGCAGTGTGCTGATCCCGCTCCAGGCGGTGCTGCTCAACGCGCTCAGCCTGACGGCGATGTTCGGCGCGGTGGTCTGGGTCTTCCAGGACGGCCACCTCTCCGGCCTGCTCGGCTTCACCAGCCCAGGATCCATAGAGACCACCCTCCCGGTCCTGATGTTCTGCGTGGCCTTCGGCCTCTCGATGGACTACGGCGTGTTCCTGCTCTCCCGCATCAAGGAGGAGTACGACCGCACCGGCGACCACGAAGGGGCGGTCGCCCTGGGCCTGCGGCGCACCGGCGGGCTGATCACGGCGGCGGCGGTCATCCTGGCGGTGGTGATGGTCGCGATCGGCACCTCGCGCGTCACCAACACCAAGATGCTCGGCCTGGGCATCGCCCTGGCGGTCCTGATGGACGCGATGGTGGTGCGCAGCCTCCTGGTCCCGGCCATCATGCGCCTCACCGGCAGGGCCACCTGGTGGGCACCGGCACCGCTGCGCAGGTTCCACCAGCGGTTCGGACTGAGTGAGGGGGAGCCGGCACGGCAGGCCCCGGCCGCCCCGTCCGAATCAGCGCCGTCCGAATCGGCGCCGGACGAACCCGCGCCGGACGAATCAGCGTCGGACGGGCCCGGGCGGGACAAGGTCGACGCGCACGGTTAGCGTTCGCGGAGATCCACGGCGGACAGAGGTCCGTGGGTCTCCGCGGGTCACCGCGGGCGAAGGCGAGGGTGAAGGCATATGCGGGCTGTGGTGTTCGAGCGGTACGGGGAGCCGGCCGAGGTACGTGAGCTGGCCGACCCCCGACCGGCCCCCCACGGAGTGACCGTGCGCGTCGAGGCCACCGGCCTGTGCCGCAGCGACTGGCACGGCTGGATGGGCCACGACCCGGACATCACCCTGCCGCATGTGCCCGGGCATGAACTCGCCGGTGTCGTGCGGGAGGTCGGTTCCCGGGTCACCAGGTGGCGGGCGGGCGACCGGGTCACCGTCCCCTTCGTGTGCGGCTGCGGCAGCTGCCCGTCCTGCGCCGCCGGCGACCACCAGGTGTGCGAGCGGCAGACCCAGCCCGGCTTCACGCACTGGGGCTCCTTCGCCCAGTACGTGGCCCTGGACCACGCCGACGTGAACCTGGTCGCGATCCCCGACGACCTGTCGTACGCCACCGCGGCCTCCCTCGGCTGCCGGTTCGCCACGGCGTTCCGGGCGGTGGTGCAGCAGGGCCGGGTCGCGGCCGGGGAGTGGGTGGCGGTGCACGGCTGCGGAGGCGTGGGCCTCTCGGCGGTGATGATCGCGGCGGCGAGCGGGGCACGGGTGGTGGCGGTGGACGTCTCCCCGAAGGCCCTGGACCTGGCGCGGAAGTTCGGCGCGGCGGAGTGCGTGGACGCACGGGGGGTGCCGGACACGGCGGAGGCGGTCCGTGAGCTGACCGGGGGAGGCGCCCACCTCTCCCTCGACGCGCTCGGATCCCCCGTCACCTGCGCCGCCTCGGTGAACGGGCTGCGCCGCCGCGGCCGTCACCTCCAGGTCGGCCTGCTTCCCTCGGCGGACGGCACGACCCCCGTCCCGCTGGCCCGCGCCATCGCCCTGGAGCTGGAGATCCTGGGCAGTCACGGCATGGCCGCGCACACCTATCCGGAGATGCTGGAGCTGGTCCGTACGGGGGTGTTGCGTCCCGATCTGCTGGTGACGTCGACGATCACTCTGGACGAGACCCCGGCCGCCCTGTCCGCGCTGGGCACCGCACCGGGCGCGGGGGTGACGGTCATCGATCCGTGGGCCTGAGCGCGGCCCACTCCCGGTCCAGGATCGCCATGAGCACCTCGTCCACCCACACCCCGTTCCGCAGCGCGGCCTCCCGCCGCACTCCCTCGACCACGAACCCGACCTTCTCGTAGACACGGCGGGCCCGTTCGTTGTCGCCGTACAGCTCCAGCTGGACGCGGTGCAGGCCCAGTCGCTCGAAGCCGTGGCCGACGATGAGCCGGGTCGCCTCGGTACCGAGCCCGCGGTCGCGGCCCCGGGGGCCGATCAGGGTGCGGAAGGTGCAGCTGCGGGCGTCCGGATCCCACTCGTGCAGGACGACCTCGCCCACGAGTTCGCCGGTGTCGCGGTCGGTGACGGCGAGGTCCAGCCGGTCGGGCTGCTCGGCGCGGGAGCCGTACCAGGAACGCACCCGCTCCCGGGTGAGGTCGCTGTTCGGCGGGAAGGTGAAGCGGACGACCTCGGGATCGCCGATGATCTCCCACATGCTGTCGGCGTCGGCCTCGGTGAAGGGGCGCAGCACGGTCTTCGGGCCGGAGAGCAGGGGCTTGACGGAGAAGTTCACCCGCAGCACTGTGCCCCACGCGTCCGCGGGGCACAGCTGGTTTTTCTTCCGAGAGGGTCAGTCCAGGGCGCGTCCCCGGTTGCCCGGCCGGGAGGCGACCCAGGCCCGCACGGTGTCGACGTACCAGAAGGGCTTGCCGCCCTCGACGTGGTCGGGCTGGGGCAGCAGTCCGTGCTTGCGGTAGGACCGTACGGTGTCCGGCTGCACCTTGATGTGCGCCGCGATCTCTTTGTAGGACCAGAGCCTTCGGTCGGTCATGAGCTGCACCTCCCTGCGCGCGCGGGGGTCGGCGGCCGGGAGGCCGCCCGGGGGAGCCCGGCGCTGCGCTGGCGATCACCAAGCCTGTGCCCCGTGAACGACGCTCGGTGACTGTGCGGAAGTGGCTGTTGACCGCGTGTGACGCAAGACCCGCGTACACGCGACATGCGTGACAGAAAAGGGGAGTTTGTGACACAGGTGAAGCAAAGGAGTGCGCGGGACTCATGGGAGAGGCGCGTTGACAAATGCCCCGAGGTCGCCGACAGGAGGCGGGCCGGGCCCGCTGCGACAGGCCCGACCCGTTCCCGTTCCCCGCCATCCCCCCGGAACGACCAGAACGACCGAAGAGCCCGGAGCGCTCGAAGCACCCGGAACGGCCGGAAATCGCCGGATCAACTGGCAGACCCCCAGCCTGTATTCAGCCAATGCGGCGGGTCTTGGAAAAATGCGCACCCGGTCCGGACCAATCGTCCGGGCGGGCCGGCAGGACCAGGCTCGTCGCCTCCCCGCTCAGCCGGTCCGCCGTCGGCGACACCTGCGCCGGAAGGCGCCTGGCCTGCGCGAACTCCCTCGGCGTGTACCCCGTCATCGCCTTGAACTCACCGCTGAGATGAGCCTGGTCGTAGAAGCCGCAGAGGGCGGCGGTCTCGGCCGCGCTCTGCCCCTCCGCCAGCAGCCGGCGGGCCCGCTGGAGCCGCAGCACGCGGGCCGCCGCCTTGGGGCCGAGCCCGATCTGCTCACGAAAACGGTTCTCCAGATGCCGTACGCTCCAGCCGACCTCCTCGGCCAGCCGGGGCACCGGTATCGCGCCGCCCGTCCGCACCAGCAGCGACCAGGCCCGCGCCACCCGCTCCGAACTCGGCGTGCCGGCCTCCCGCCACCGGGCGAGGGCCTCGTCGAGCAGCCCGAACCGCTCCGCCCAACCGGGTAACGCGGCCAGCGCGGCGGCGAGTTCACCGAGGGGCGAGCCCAGGGAGTGCGGCAGCTCGTCGGGATCGACGGTGCGGTTGACGAGCTCGTGCTGGGGTGTGCCGAAGAGGGTGAACCCGGCCCAGGGCGTCATGAGCACCTCGATGCCCGAAAACCGCCCGCCGTGCTCCCCGACGGCGGGCGTGGTCGTAGGCCCGCAGTACACGGACACGAGCGTGTCCGGCGTCCGCCCCGCCCGCGAGATCCGCACGGGCTGCTCGAACCCCAGCAGCAGCGTCGAGGCCCCGATGGGCGTCTCGAGCCGCCGCCGCGGCCGGTTCATGGCGAGCCGGATCCCGCGGTAGCTCATCACCCCGGGCCGCAACCGCGGATGGGGTGCGGCGAGGGCGAACTCCCAGGAGCCACCGGGCCCTTGTCCAGACCGGGTGCGTACCACGCTCGCAGTCATGGGCACCCATGCTAGAAGCGGCCACCGCAGTTCCCCAGGGGCGCGGGGCTGTATTGATATGCGGCTCCGCAGCATGGGCGCGACAAGCCCCACACAACCCGTACTCGCGCGAGCACAGGCCTGGCACCCCGGTGGGCGCGTCTACGCCCCGCACGACCTCAAAAACGCCCGCGTGCGTTGCGCGATAGGCAAAGGCGCGTCCGGCTCGCACGGATACATGTCCTGCTCGACGATCGCGAACAGATCGACATCCAGCTTCTGCGCCGCCTCCAGCACAGGCCCCAGCGCAGGCACGCCGGTCGGCGGCTCACACATCACGCCCCGCGCGACGGCCGGCCCGAACGGCACCTGGTTGGCCCGCACGTCCGCCAGGATCTCCGGGTCGACCTGCTTGAGGTGCAGATACCCGATCCGCTCGCCGTAGGTCTCGATCAGCTTGACGCTGTCGCCGCCGCAGTACGCGTAGTGCCCGGTGTCCAGGCACAGCGACACCAGGTCGGAGTCGGTGCCGTCCAGGAACCGGACCACGTTCTCCTCGCTGTCGATGTGGGTGTCGGCGTGCGGGTGGACGACGATCTGAAGGCCGTACCGCTCCCGCACCTCCTTGCCGAGCCGCTCGGTCAGCGAGGTGAGGTTGCGCCACTGCTCGGGGGTGAGGGTGTCCGGCTCGAGCACGTCGCCGGTCTTGTCGTCCCGCCAGAAGGACGGGATGACGACGAGATGCTTCGCGCCCATCGCCTGGGCCAGCACCGCGTTGTCCGCGACGTGCGCCCAGGTCTTCTCCCAGACGGCCTCGCCGTGGTGCAGGCCGGTGAAGACCGTGCCCGCCGACACCTTCAGGCCGCGCTTCGTCGTCTCCTCGGTGAGGAGCGCGGGATCGGTCGGCAGGTACCCGTAGGGGCCGAGCTCGATCCATTCGTAGCCGGACTGCGCGACCTCGTCGAGGAAGCGCTGCCAGGGGACCTGGGCGGGATCGTCCGGGAACCAGACGCCCCAGCTGTCGGGGGCGGATCCGACACGGATACGGGAAACACCGGAAACTGGTGACTGAGGTGACAACGACGTCATGGGCGTCAGCGTGCTGTCTCACCGAAGGGGGTGTCAAGGGCTGGTCCGAATGTCTGGACAAAACATTGACAGGGCCCGCCGCGCGGGGCTACAAAGCCGTGAGAGCCGATACGGGGACGTGCCGGGGACGTGCCACGAGCGGTCTCACGGGGACGAGCCGATACGAAGGGAACTCGATGGCGTACGACCTGATCACCATGGGGCGGATAGGGGTGGACCTCTATCCGCTACAGACGGGCGTCCCACTCCCGCAGGTCACGTCCTTCGGGAAGTTCCTGGGGGGATCGGCGACCAACGTCGCGGTCGCCGCCGCCCGCCTGGGCCGGGAGACGGCGGTGATCTCCCGCACCGGTGACGACCCCTTCGGCACCTATCTGCACGAGGCCCTGCGCGGCTTCGGCGTCGACGACCGCTGGGTCACCGCCGTGCCCGGGCTGCCGACGCCGGTCACCTTCTGCGAGGTCTTCCCGCCGGACGACTTCCCGCTGTACTTCTACCGGCAGCCCAAGGCGCCGGACCTGGAGATCGACGCCCACGAACTCGACCTCGACGCCGTCCGCGAGACCCGCATCTTCTGGGTCACCGGCACCGGCCTGAGCGAGGAGCCCAGCCGTACGGCGACCCTCGCCGCCCTGGCCCACCGGGCCAAGGCCGGCACCACGGTCTTCGACCTCGACTGGCGCCCGATGTTCTGGAGCCACCCCGACACCGCCCGCCCGTTCTACGTCGAGGCCCTCAAGCACACCACCGTCGCCGTGGGCAACCTCGACGAGGTGGAGGTCGCCACCGGAGTGCGCGAACCCCGGGCGGCGGCGCAGGCGCTGCTGGACGCCGGCGTCGAGCTCGCGGTGGTCAAGCAGGGCCCCAAGGGCGTCCTCGCCGTCAACAGCGAGGGCGAGTCCGCCGAGGTCCCGCCGCTGCCGGTGAACGTCCTGAACGGCCTCGGGGCCGGTGACGCCTTCGGCGGCTCCCTCTGCCACGGTCTGCTCGCGGGCTGGGACCTGGAGAAGATCATGCGTCACGCCAACGCCGCGGGCGCCATCGTCGCCTCCCGGCTGGAGTGCTCCTCCGCGATGCCGACGCCGGACGAAGTGGAAGCCGCGCTCAAGGCGGGGGCCGTCCTGTGACGACCGTCGACATCTCCGAACTCGTCCGCCTGCGCACGCAGCACCCCGAGGCGATCGCCGAGGCGGCCGCCCGCCGCCCGCGCAGACCGCTGCTGGGCGACTCCGGCCGTCTGATGATCGTCGCCGCCGACCACCCGGCCCGTGGCGCGCTCGGCGTCGGCGGCGACAAGCTGGCCATGGCCAACCGGGCCGGCCTGCTCGAGCGCCTGTGCCTGGCCCTCTCCCGGCCCGGCGTCGACGGCGTCCTCGCGACCGCCGACATCCTGGACGACCTGCTCCTCCTCGGCGCCCTCGACGGCAAGGTCGTCATGGGCTCGCTGAACCGCGGCGGCCTCCAGGGCTCCGTCTTCGAGCTCGACGACCGCTTCACCGGTCACCGCCCCGAGGACATCGAGCGGCTGAACTTCGACGCGGGCAAGCTGCTCGTGCGCATCGACTACGACGACCCGGGCTCGCTCACCACCCTGGAGTCCACGGCCCGCGCCATCGACGACATGGCCGCCCGCAAGCTCCCCCTCTTCGTCGAGCCGTTCATCAGCCGCCGCACCCCCGACGGCAAGGTGCGCAACGACCTCTCCGCCGAGGCCGTCACCAAGTCGATCGCCATCGCCTCGGGCCTGGGCGGCACCTCGGCCTACACCTGGCTGAAGCTCCCGGTCACCGACAACCCCGACGACATGGCCGAGGTCATGCAGACGTCCACGCTGCCCGCCGTCCTGCTGGGCGGCGAGGTCGGCGAGGACCAGGACGGTGCGTACGAGAAGTGGCGCGGGGCGCTCCAACTCCCCACCGTCCGGGGCCTGGTGGTCGGCCGTTCGCTGCTCTACCCGGCGGACGGGGATGTCGCCGCCGCCGTGGACACCGCCGTAGGACTGCTGTGAGGGCCGCATGACACACACAGAGCCGCACCACGACCTGTACATCCCGCACGGCACCACCGCCGGCACCCACTACACGCTCGACATCGATCCCGAACGAGCGGGCTGGGGCTACTGCGCTCTGCGGATCGTCGAGCTGGAGCCGGGTGGCACGCACCTCTTCACCACGGGTGACAGTGAGTGGATCGTGCTTCCGCTGGAAGGCGGATGTACCGTGCAAACAGCCGGTGAAGAGTTCCAACTCCTGGGCAGGGAGAGCGTTTTCGCGTCGGTAACCGACTTCGCGTACGTTCCCCGTGACGCCCGGGTCCAGATCGCCTCCGGCGCGGGAGGCCGCTTCGCCCTGGCAGGAGCGAAGTGCGAGCGACAACTCCCCGCCCGCTACGGCCCCGCGCCGGAGGTCCCCGTCGAAGAGCGCGGCAGCGGCAACTGCGCCCGTCTGGTGCGCAACTTCGCCTCCGCCGACGCCTTCGACTGCGACAAGCTGATCGCCGTCGAGGTGATCACCCCGGGCGGCAACTGGTCCTCGTACCCGCCGCACAAGCACGACGAGCACCGGCCGGGCGAGGAGGCCGAACTCGAGGAGATCTACTACTTCGAGATCGACGGCCCGAACGGTTTCGGCTATCAGCGCGTATCCCCTTCACGCGAAGGCGGATCCGACGTCCTCGCGGAGGTCCGCTCCGGCGACGCCGTGCTCGTCCCCGACGGCTGGCACGGCCCGGCCATCGCCCAGCCCGGCCACGCCATGTACTACCTGAACGTCATGGCGGGACCGGGCGAGACACGGGAGTGGCGGATCTGCTTCCACCCGGACCACGTAGAGAGCACAGGGGGTTACCGATGACGGCGCAGACCTCGACGACGAGGCTGACGGTCGCCCAGGCACTCGTCCGCTTCCTCGCCGCCCAGTACACGGAGCGCGACGGCGTACGGCAGCGGCTGATCGGCGCGACCTGGGGCATCTTCGGCCACGGCAACGTGGCCGGCCTCGGCCAGGCGCTGATCGAGTACGGCGACGACATGCCGTTCCACCAGGGCCGCAACGAGCAGTCGATGGTCCACGCGGCCGTCGGCTACGCCCGCCAGTCGAACCGGCTGTCCACCCACGCGGTGACGACGTCGATCGGCCCCGGCGCGACCAACCTGGTCACCGGCGCCGCGCTGGCGACCGTCAACCACATCCCGGTCCTCCTGCTGCCCGGCGACATCTTCGCGACCCGCGTCGCCGACCCGGTGCTCCAGCAGCTCGAGGTCCCCTACGCGGGCGACGTGTCGGTCAACGACACCCTGCGCCCGGTGTCCCGGTACTTCGACCGCGTCACCCGACCCGAGGCCCTGATCCCGGCGGCCCTCCAGGCGATGCGCGTCCTCACCGACCCGGTGGAGACGGGCGCGGTCACCCTCGCGCTGCCCCAGGACGTGCAGGCCGAGGCCTACGACTGGCCCGACGAGTTCTTCGCCGAGCGCACCTGGGTCGTACGCCGTCCGGGCGCCGACCCGACCGAACTCGCGGAGGCGGTCCGCGCGATCCGTGCCGCACGCCGCCCGCTGATCGTCGCCGGCGGCGGGGTCCACCACAGCCGCGCCGAGGAGGCGCTCGCCGAGTTCGCCGAGGCCACCGGCATTCCGGTCGCCTCCACCCAGGCCGGCAAGGGCTCGCTGCGCTACGACCACCCCCAGGACGTGGGCGGCGTGGGCCACACCGGTACGGCGACGGCGGACGAACTCGCCCGCACGGCGGACCTGGTGATCGGCGTGGGCACCAGGTACACGGACTTCACCACGGCCTCCAACACGCTGTTCGCGGCCGACGGGGTCCGCTTCCTCAACCTCAACATCGCGCCCTACGACGGCCACAAGCTCGCCGGTCTGCCGCTCGTGGCGGACGCCCGCAGCGGCCTGGGCGAGCTGACCGCGGCCCTCCAGACGCACGGCCACCGGGTCACGGACGCCTACGTCACCGAGTACTCGGAGGACAAGGAGCGCTGGGAGCAGCGCGTCGACGCCTGCTACGAGGCCGAGGAGCCCGACGTACGGCCGACGCAGCCGCAGGTGCTCGGCGCGCTGGACGCCCTCGCCGACGAGTCGGACGTGATCATCAACGCGGCCGGTTCACTCCCGGGTGACCTGCACAAACTGTGGCGGGCGCGCTCCCGGGACCAGTACCACCTGGAGTACGGCTACTCCTGCATGGGGTACGAGATCCCGGCCGCCATCGGAGTGAAACTGGCGGCCCCCGAGCGCAACGTCTGGGCCCTGGTCGGCGACGGCACCTACCTGATGATGCCGACGGAGATCGTGACGGCCGTGCAGGAGGGGATCGCGATCAAGATCCTGCTCGTGCAGAACCACGGCTACGCCTCGATCGGCGGTCTGTCGGAGTCGGTGGGCGGCGAGCGGTTCGGCACCGCGTACCGCTACACCTCGGACGACGGCACCTACACCGGGGCCCCGCTGCCCGTCGACCTGGCCGCCAACGTGGCCAGCCTCGGCATGCGCGTGCTGCGCGCGAAGACCGTCCGCGAACTGCGCGAGGCCCTCGCCGAGGCGCGCCGCGCCGACACTCCCACATGTGTCTACGTCGAGACGGAAACGGCCGACACTGTGTCGGGCCCGCCGCCCGCGCAGGCCTGGTGGGATGTACCTGTGGCCGAGACCGCGACCCGACCGTCCGCGGTGAAGGCACGTGAGCTGTACGAACGGCACGTCTCTACCCGACGCCGCCATCTGTGAAGGAGTACTCGGTCATGACGAAGATCGTCAACCACTGGATCGGCGGCAAGACCGTCGAAGGCGCGTCGGGTACGTACGGGCCGGTCACCGACCCGGCGACCGGCGCCGTCACCACGAAGGTCGCGTTCGCGACCGTCGACGAGGTCGACGCCGCGGTGGCCGCCGCCAAGGACGCCTACGCCACCTGGGGCACGTCCTCGCTGGCCAAGCGGACCACCATCCTGTTCAAGTTCCGGGCGCTGCTGGACGCGCACCGCGACGAGATCGCCGAGCTGATCACCGCCGAGCACGGCAAGGTGCACAGCGACGCGCTGGGCGAGGTCGCGCGCGGTCTGGAGATCGTGGACCTGGCGTGCGGGATCACCGTGCAGCTGAAGGGCGAGCTGTCGACCGAGGTGGCCAGCCGGGTGGACGTCTCGTCCATCCGCCAGCCGCTGGGCGTCGTCGCGGGCATCACGCCGTTCAACTTCCCGGCGATGGTCCCGATGTGGATGTTCCCGATCGCCATCGCGACCGGCAACACCTTCGTGCTGAAGCCGTCCGAGAAGGACCCGTCGGCGGCCCTGAAGCTCGCCGAGCTGCTGGCGGAGGCCGGGCTGCCGGACGGCGTCTTCAACGTCGTCAACGGTGACAAGGTCGCGGTCGACCGCCTCCTGGAGCACCCGGACGTCAAGGCCGTGTCCTTCGTCGGCTCGACCCCGATCGCCCGCTACATCCACACCACCGCCTCGGCGAACGGCAAGCGCGTCCAGGCTCTGGGCGGCGCGAAGAACCACATGCTGGTGCTGCCGGACGCCGACCTCGACGCGGCGGCCGACGCGGCCGTCTCGGCGGCCTACGGCTCGGCGGGCGAGCGCTGCATGGCGATCTCCGCGGTGGTGGCCGTCGGCGCGGTCGGCGACGAGCTGGTGCAGAAGATCCGCGAGCGCGCCGAGAAGATCAAGATCGGTCCCGGCAACGACCCCACCTCCGAGATGGGCCCGCTCATCACGAAGGTCCACCGCGACAAGGTGGCGTCCTACGTCACGGGCGCGGCGGCCGAGGGCGCCGAGGTCGTCCTGGACGGCTCCGGCTACACGGTCGAGGGCTTCGAGGACGGTCACTGGATCGGCATCTCGCTGCTGGACAAGGTCCCGACGACCGCGAAGGCCTACCAGGACGAGATCTTCGGCCCGGTGCTGTGCGTGCTCCGCGTGGACACCTACGACGAGGGCGTGGCCCTCATCAACAGCTCGCCGTTCGGCAACGGCACGGCGATCTTCACCCGGGACGGCGGCGCGGCCCGCCGCTTCCAGCTGGAGATCGAGGCCGGCATGGTCGGCGTGAACGTCCCGATCCCGGTCCCCGTGGGCTACCACAGCTTCGGCGGCTGGAAGGACTCGCTCTTCGGCGACCACCACATCTACGGCAACGACGGCACCCACTTCTACACCCGCGGCAAGGTCGTCACGACCCGCTGGCCGGACCCGGCCGACGGCCCGGGCGGCGTGGACCTGGGCTTCCCGCGCAACCACTGACCGTCGAAGTTCCCCCTGTGAAGCCGTCCGGACTCCGGACGGCTTCACGCTTTTTCGACGCAGGGCCTGCGGTTCCCGTACGTGCCCAGCCACCGTAGTTACTTGCCGCGAACGACCGTAAACGCAGCCCAACCCGCCATCGACCTACGGATTTCGTAGGTGAACACCTATTGACGCGCCGGTTTTCGTCGGGGTTCCATGCAGCACCACCACAGCCGCCGGAGGCATCCGCACGAGTCGATCGGACCCGCCGCATGACCGACACGCTCCGCCCCGTCGCCACCACCGCCCCCCAGGCGCCGGTGCCCGACGGTCCCCAGAAGCTCAAGCGCTCCATCGGAGTCGTCGGCGGCACCCTCCTCACCCTCTCCTGCGTCACCCCCGCCTCCACCCTCTTCGTCGTCGTCCCGGACCTCTTCGGCTCGCTCGGCACCGCGACCGCCCTCACGATCGCGATCGGCTCGCTGCTCTGTATCGCCGTGGCGTTCTGCTACGCGGAGCTGGGCACCCTCATCCCCAGCGCGGGCGGCGAGTACGCCATGGTGTCGACGCTGGCCGGGCGGCTCGCCGGCTGGCTGGTCTTCGTCCTCTCCCTGCTCGTCGTCATGATCGTCCCGCCGGTGATCGCGATGGGCACGGCCGACTACCTGGCCCCGGTCGTCCACCTCGACCCCTCGTTCGCGGGCGCCGCCGTCATGCTCCTCGCCACCCTCGCCGGGCTGCTCGACCTGCGCGCCAACGCCTGGATCACCGGCGTCTTCCTGGTCCTGGAGGTCATCGCGGCCGCCGTCGTCGCGGTGCTGGGCTTCGCCCACGGCCACCGCGGCGCGGGCAGCCTCGTCTCGATGCGGGTCGCCGGCGCCGACGGCCACACCGACACCGTCACCGCCATGCTGGTCGTCTCCGGCCTCGCCATCGCCCTCTTCGTCACCCAGGGCTTCTCGACCGCCGTCTACCTCTCCGAGGAACTGGAGAACCCGCGCCGCAACGTCGCCCGCACGGTCCTCGCCACCCTTGCCATCTCCTCCGTGATCATCCTGGTCCCGGTCGTCGCCATCACCTTCGGCGCCTCCGACCTCACCGAGCTCACCGGCGGCGACATCGGCGCCATGGTCACCGCCTGGTCCAACTCGGCCGTCGGCACCTTCGTCAGCCTCTGCGTGGCGCTCGCGATCATCAACGCCGGCATCGTGATGGTCATCCAGAACTCCCGCGTCCTGTTCGCCTCCGCCCGCGACAAGGCCTGGCCCCAGCCGGTCAACGCCGTCTTCGCCAAGCTCGGCCGGTTCGGCTCCCCCTGGGTCGCCACCCTCGCCGTCGGCGTCCCCGGCGCGCTGCTCTGCTTCGTGAACCTGGACACCCTCTACGGCGTCACCGGCGTCTCCGTGACCGGCATGTACCTGCTCGTCGCGGTCGCCGCCCTGCTCTCCCGCCGCGGCCGGCACAAGGGCACCCACGCCTGGCGCATGCCCCTGTGGCCGGTGCTGCCGGTCCTGCTGATCGTCGTCCTCGGCTACATCCTCACCCAGCAGGAGACGGCCTACCTCCTGTGGACCGGCGGCATCACCGCCGCCGCCACCCTCTACTGGGCCCTCTACCTCCGCCCCCGCCGCGACACCCGCTGGCTGGTGTCGATCCCGGACGACGCGCGGGCCTGACGCGTACCGCGACTGGTGTACGCCGGCCCCGGCCCGTACGCCCCCGGGAGGGCGACGAGTTCGGTCTACGGTCGACAACTCCACGACAGGTTGACCCCGTACGGTTGAAGCATGGATCTTCGACTGCCCGGTCTGCGAGGACCACGGCGGCCACGACGGCTCGTCTCCGCCGTGGCCGCCGTGGCCGTACTCGCCGGTGCCGGTACCTGGACGGCCGTCGCCTCCGACGACGACACGCCCGCGGTGCACCACACCGACCGGGTCATGGCGGTGGACGGCGTACGCCTGGACACCTCCTACTTCACCTCCGGCTCCGCCGGCCGCCGCCCCGCCGTCCTCCTCGGGCACGGCTTCGGCGGAAGCAAGGACGACGTACGTCAGCAGGCCGAGAAGCTGGCCCGCGACGGATACGCGGTGCTCACCTGGTCGGCGCGCGGCTTCGGCAAGTCCACCGGCAAGATCGGGCTGAACGACCCGAAGGGCGAGGTCGCCGACGTCTCCCGGCTGATCGACTGGCTCGCCAAGCAGCCACAGGTGCAGCTCGACAGGACCGGCGACCCCCGGGTGGGTGTGGCCGGCGCCTCCTACGGCGGCGCGATCTCCCTCCTTGCCGCGGGCTACGACGACCGTGTCGACGCCATCGCCCCCGCGATCACCTACTGGAACCTTGCGGACGCCCTGTTCCCCGACGGCGTGTTCAAGAAGCTGTGGGCCGGCATCTTCTTCAACACGGGCGGCGGCTCCGCCCGCTTCGAACCCGCGCTGGCCGCGATGTACGACCGCGTCGCCGAGTCCGGCACCCCCGACACCGCCGCCCGCGAGCTCCTCGAACAGCGCTCGCCGTCCGCCGTCGCCGACCGCATCAAGGTCCCCACGCTGCTCATCCAGGGCCAGACCGACTCCCTCTTCACGCTCGCCCAGTCCGACGCGGCCGAGAAGGCGATCCGCGCCAACGGCGCCCCCGTCGACGTCGACTGGATCGCGGGCGGCCACGACGGCGGCGACATGGAGGGCGATCGCGTCCAGACACGCGTGCGTGCCTGGTTCGACCGCTACCTCAAGGACGACAAGGCCGCCGACACCGGCCCCGCCTTCCGCGTCACCCGCACCGGAGGCGTCGACTCCACCGACGGCGCCGCCCAGCTCAGGGGCGCGAGCGCGGACAGCTACCCCGGCCTGGAGAACGGCGAGCGCGCGTTCCCCCTGACCGGCCGCCGCGAGGAGCAGTCCTTCGCCAACCCGCCGGGCGCCAGCCCGCCCGCCGTCTCGGCCCTGCCCGGGCTCGGCGGCGGAGGCCTCTCCCAGCTCTCCTCCCTCGGCGTCGGCGTCTCCCTCGACTTCCCCGGCCAGTACGCCGCCTTCGACTCCGCCCCGGTCACCGGCGACCTGCGCGTCACCGGCTCCCCGACGGTCACCGTCCATGTGAAGTCGACGTCCGACACCGCCGTTCTCTTCGCCAAGGTCTACGACGTCAGCGGCGCCGGCAGCCAGGTGCTGCCCTCCCAGCTCGTCACCCCGGTCCGAGTCGAGGGCGCCGAGGCCGGCAAGGACGTCACGATCACCCTCCCGGCGATCGACCACAAGGTCGAGGAGGGCCACCGGCTGCGCCTGGTCCTCGCCTCCACCGACCTCGGCTACGCGTCCCCGATGACCCCGGCGACGTACACCGTCTCGATGAAGGGCGACCTGAAGGTCCCGACCGCCCCCGCCGTGACGACCGCGGCCGCCCCGCTCCCGTCCTGGGTCTGGTGGCTGCCCCTCGCGGGCGCGGCGATCGCGCTGGCCCTGCTGCTGACGGCCCGCCGCCGCACCGCCACACCCGCCCCCGACCCCGCGCTCGCCGAGGTCCCGCTCCAGATCACCGACCTGAGCAAGAAGTACGCGAACGGCGACCGCTACAGCGTCCGCGACCTGTCCTTCCGCGTCGAGAAGGGCCAGGTCCTCGGTCTCCTCGGCCCGAACGGCGCGGGCAAGACGACGACCCTGCGCATGCTGATGGGCCTGATCAGCCCCGACGGCGGCGAGATCCGGGTCTTCGGCCACGCCATCCGCCCGGGCGCGCCCGTCCTCTCCCGCGTCGGCTCCTTCGTCGAGGGCGCCGGCTTCCTCCCGCACCTGTCCGGCCGGGAGAACCTGGAGCTGTACTGGCAGGCCACCGGCCGCCCCGCCGGGGACGCCCACCTGGCGGAGGCCCTGGAGATCGCCGGCCTCGGCGACGCCCTCGCCCGCGCGGTACGCACGTACTCGCAGGGCATGCGCCAGCGCCTCGCCATCGCCCAGGCCATGCTCGGCCTCCCGGACCTGCTCATCCTCGACGAGCCGACCAACGGCCTCGACCCGCCGCAGATCCGCGAGATGCGCGAGGTGATGATCCGGTACGCGGCGGCCGGCCGTACGGTCATCGTCTCCAGCCACCTCCTGTCCGAGGTCGAGCAGTCCTGCACACACCTCGTGGTCATGGACCGGGGCCGGCTGGTCCAGGCGGGCCCGGTCGCCGAGATCGTCGGCTCCGGCGACACCCTCCTCGTCGGCACCGCCACCCCCGTGGAGGAGCCGGTCGTCGAGAAGATCGCCGCGCTGCCGGGCGTGGCCTCCGCGGCCCCCACCGCCGAGGGCCTGCTGGTCCGCCTGGACGCCGACGGCAGCGCCCAGCGTTTGGTCGCCGAACTCGTCCGGCTCGACGTGCCCGTACAGGCCGTCGGCCCGCACCGCCGCCTGGAGGACGCCTTCCTCACCCTGATCGGAGGTTCCGCATGAGCACGCTCACCGAGGTCGCCTCCGGCTACCAGGCGGGCCGCACGCTGCCGCTGCGCGTCGAGCTGGTCCGCCAGCTCAAGCGCCGTCGCACGCTGGTCATGGGCGGCATCCTCGCCGTCCTGCCGTTCGTCCTGCTCATCGCCTTCGCGATCGGCGGCGAGCCCGGCGGCCGCAACAACCAGGTCACCCTGATGGACACGGCGACGGCGTCCGGCGCCAACTTCGCCGCCGTCAACCTGTTCGTGTCCGCGGGCTTCCTCCTGGTCATCCCGGTCGCCCTGTTCTGCGGGGACACGGTCGCCTCGGAGGCCGGCTGGTCCTCGCTGCGCTACCTCCTCGCGGCACCCGTGCCCCGGGCCCGCCTCCTGTGGTCCAAGCTCGTCGTCGGCCTCGGTCTCAGCCTGGCCGCGATGGTCCTGCTGCCGGTCGTCGCCCTCGCCGTCGGCTCCGCGGCCTACGGCTGGGGTTCCCTGGAGCTGCCCACCGGCGGCGCGCTCGACCCGGGCACCGCGGCCCAGCGGCTGGTGATCGTGGTCGGGTACGTCTTCGTCTCCCAACTGGTCACCGCGGGCCTCGCGTTCTGGCTCTCGACGAAGACCGACGCCCCGCTCGGCGCGGTCGGCGGCGCGGTCGGCCTGACCATCGTCGGCAACGTCCTGGACGCCGTCACCGCCCTCGGCGACTGGCGCGACTTCCTGCCCGCGCACTGGCAGTTCGCCTGGGCCGACGCCGTCCAGCCCACCCCCGAGTGGTCCGGCATGATCCAGGGCACCGCCGTCTCGGTAACGTACGCCCTGGTCCTGTTCGCCCTGGCCTTCCGCGGTTTCGCCCGCAAGGACGTGGTGTCCTAGGTCACCGGAGGGTCACCCACCGGTCTCGAAGGGCCGTCCTCGTGCCCGGTTCGAGACGGATCCGCAACACCCCGTGTCGCACGTTCCGGCCCCCTGTCCCGTCACAGTCACAGACGTCGACGGACACAGGGGGCACGGCACATGAAGACACACCGGACACACCGGATACCACGACTGTTCGCCACCGCGGCGGCCACCGCACTGCTGCTCACCGGCTGCGGCGCGGACGGCTCGGACACCGACAGGGCTTCGGACGGAGCGGCCCGCGGCAGCGAGGCCTTCCCCGCGCCGAGCGCACCCCGCGGGGACACGGACAAGGAGGCGGACGAGGACGGCAGGAAGGCCGCCCCCGACCACCTCTCCACCTTCGCCCTCGACGTCGACACCGCGTCGTACGGCTACGCCCGCCGCACCCTCACCGAGGGACAGCGCCCGGACCCCTCGACGATCCGCCCCGAGGAGTTCGTCAACAGCTTCCGCCAGGACTACGAACGCCCCGACGGCAACGGCTTCTCGGTCACCGTCGACGGCGCCCGCACCGGCGACGACGACTGGTCCCTGGTCCGCGTGGGCCTCGCCACCCGCACCGCCGAGCAGCAGGGCGAACGCCCGCCCGCCGCCCTCACCTTCGTCATCGACGTCTCCGGCTCGATGGGCGAACCCGGCCGCCTGGACCTGGCCAAGTCCTCCCTCGGCACGATGACCGACCGCCTCCGCGACGACGACTCCGTCGCCCTCGTCACCTTCAGCGGCGAGGCCGAGACCGTACTGCCGATGACCCGCCTCGGCGACCACCGCGGCCGCGTCCACAAGGCCATCAGCGGCCTGGAACCCACCGACTCCACCAACCTCGGCGCCGGCGTCGAGACCGGCTACGCCACCGCCGTCGAGGGCCTGCGCGAGGGCGCCACGAACCGGGTCGTCCTGGTCTCCGACGCCCTCGCCAACACCGGGGACACGGACGCGGACTCCATCCTGGACCGCATCTCCACCGCCCGCCGCGACCACGGCATCACCCTCTTCGGTGTCGGCGTCGGCAGCGACTACGGCGACGCCCTGATGGAGCGCCTCGCCGACAAGGGCGACGGCCACACCACCTACGTCTCGACCGAGGACGAAGCCCGCAAGGTCTTCTCCACCGACCTCCCGCAGAACATCGACCTCACCGCCCGCGACGCCAAGGCCCAGGTCGCCTTCGACCCCGAGACCGTCGCCGAGTTCCGTCTCGTCGGCTACGACGACCGCCGGGTCGCCGACGACGACTTCCGTGACGACCGCGTCGACGGCGGCGAGGTCGGCCCCGGCCACACCGTCACCGCCCTCTACGCCGTCCGCACCGAGCCCGGCGCCGACGGCCACCTCGCCACGGCCACCGTCCGCTGGCTCGACCCCGACACCCGCACCCCGCACGAGACCTCCGGCCGACTGGAGACCGGCGCCCTGCACGACCGGCTCACCGACGCACCCGCCCGCTTCCAGGTCACGACGACGGCCGCCTACTTCGCCGATGCCCTGCGCCGCCCGGAGACCTCACTGCCGGACGCCCCCAGCCTGAGCGAACTCCGGGAAACCGCCGAGGCGTTGGCGAACAAGACCGAGGACAAGGAGGTCCGCGGCCTGGCCGACGCAATCGACGACGCAAGCCGTCTCGACCTCTAGTGCAGAACGTTACGCGTGAGTAAGTTGGCCCCCCGGCACAAGCCAGCCGCACCGCGACCGGGGAGCCGTCATGGGCGTACGCAAAGATCTGAAGCGGGCGAGGCAACGCACCGACCTGGCCTCCCGCACCCGGGTCGACCTGCTCAGGGACGACACCGGCACCGTAAGGGAGGCCCGCACCGCGCCCCTGGTGGCGCCGCCCACCACGGGCAGCACCGCCGACCTCCCCTTCACCAACGCGGCCGAGGCCCCCGAGGCGGTGGTGCTGCGCCGCCGGAGGCCCGACGGCTGGCACCCGGTCACCGCCGCGGCTTTCGCCGCCGAGGTCACCGCGACGGCCAAGGGCCTGATCGCGCACGGCCTCGCACCGGGCGGCCGGGTCGCCGTGATGTCCCGCACCCGCTACGAGTGGACCCTCCTGGACTTCGCGATCTGGGCGGCCGGCGGCCAGACCGTCCCGATCTACGCCACCTCGTCGGCCGAACAGGTCGACTGGATCGTCCGGGACTCGGGCGCCGGCCTGATCGTCGTCGAGAACGCCGACAACGCCCGTACGGCGACGACCGGCACGGCACACCACCCGCTGCCCCCGCGCATCCTCGAACTCGACGCGGGCGCGGTCGCCGAACTGAACGCCCTCGGCCGCGACCTCCCCGACGAGGAGGTGACCAAGCGCCGGGCCGCCCTCACCCCCGACACCACCGCCACCCTCTGCTACACCTCCGGCACCACCGGCCGCCCCAAGGGCTGCGTCCTCACCCACGCGAACCTGCACGCCGAGGCCGCCAACACCCTCGAACTGCTCCACCCGATCTTCAAGGAGGTCACCGGCCAGACCGCCTCCACCCTCCTCTTCCTCCCGCTCGCCCACATCATGGGCCGCACCCTCCAGATCGCCTGTCTGATGGCCCGCATCGAGACCGGCCACTTCCCCAGCGTCAAACCCGACGAACTCCGCCCCGCCCTCAAGGAGTTCCGCCCCACCTTCCTGGTCGGCGTCCCGTACCTCTTCGAGCGCATCCACGACACCGGCCGCGCCACCGCCGAGAAGATCGGCCGCGGCGCCTCCTTCGACCGCGCCGAACGCATCGCCGTCCGCTTCGCGCAGGCATACCTCGACAAGTTCCTGAACGAAGGCGAAGACGAAAGCGGGGACGCAGACGGAGACAGGGACGGAGGCAGGGGCAAGCGGAAGCCCAAGGGCCCCGGGCCCGGCCTCTACGCCGCCTGGGCCCTCTACGACCTGCTGGTCTACCGCCGCATCCGCAAGGAGCTCGGCGGCCGCATGCGCTACGCCATCAGCGGCGGCTCCCCCCTCGACCGCACCCTCAGCCTCTTCTTCTACGCGGCCGGCATCATCGTCTACGAGGGCTACGGACTGACCGAGACCACCGGCGCCGCCACCCTCGTCCCGCCCCTGAAACCCCGGCCCGGCACCGTCGGTCAGCCCGTCCCCGGCACGGCCGTCCGGATCGCCGACGACGGCGAGATCCTCATCGAGGGCGGGGTGGTCTTCGACTCCTACTGGAACAACCCGGCGGCCACCGCCGAGGTCCGCACCGACGGCTGGTTCGCCACCGGCGACCTCGGCTCCCTCGACGACGACGGCTACCTCACCATCACCGGCCGCAAGAAGGACATCCTGGTCACCTCCGGTGGGAAGAACGTCTCCCCGGCCGTCCTGGAGGACCGGCTGCGCAGCCGCACCCCGGTCGGCCAGTGCCTGGTCGTCGGCGACAACCGCCCCTTCGTCGCCGCCCTCGTCACCCTCGACCCCGACGCGGTCGCCCACTGGCTGACCGTACGCGGGCTCCCCGCCGACACCCCGCTCACCGAGGTGCTGCGCGACTTCCGCCTGCGCGCGGACGTCCAGAAGGCCGTCGACTACGCCAACGAGGCCGTCTCCCGGGCCGAGTCGATCCGCGCCTTCACCCTGGTCGAGGGCGAGTTCAACGAGGCGAACGGACTGCTCACCCCGTCCCTGAAGGTCAAACGGCACGCGGTGACGGCCAGATACGCCGAGCAGATCGAGGACCTGTACCGCAAGTGACACACGAAACGGCGGGCCACCGGAGACCGGTGACCCGCCGTCGCGGTACGTCAGGTTGCGGCTCAGCCGTTGGCCGCGCCGTTGCCCGCCAGGACCGAGATGTCGTCCAGGATGTGCGAGAGCGGCTCGTCGCCCTTGGCCTGGGTGCTGTTCTCGACACACTGCTGGTTCTGCGGGGCCGACAGGATCGGGACGTCCTGGACGCCGATGTTGGCCGCGCCGACGAGCGACTGGAGGTTGAGCTTCGCCGGCAGACCGATGCAGGGCTTGTTCAGCGAACCCTGGACCAGCGAGAGCTGCGGGCTCTGGTCGCCGAAGGTGGCCGAGTTGCCGAACTCCGACGAGGCGCCGTTGCCGCTGGCGGACGTGGTGCCGCTGTCGTCACCGATGGCCAGGGCCTGCGGGGCGCTCACGGCCGCGAGAGCGGCGACCGAGGCGGCGAGGGCCGCGGATGCCCACAGCTTCTTCATGTTCGTTCCCTTCGAAAAGGCGGACTCCGGGGGAGGAGCTGCGTGATCATCAACGGCCTGCGCCCGCCCCGGGTTGCGCCCATTGCCCCGATCGGCGTAGCGCACCGCGCACGACAACCGTGCGCCCCTCAGTGGCAGGCGTACGCGCTCCCACGCACCGGCACCGTCTTGCCGAGGATGTCCGGCGGGTCCTTCGGCTTCGGCTGCGCGCCCCGCTCGACCAGCGGCCGGTCGTCGCGCACCTTCGCGAAGAGCGCGTCCGTCTCCTTCCGGTCCCAGGCCAGCGCCGCGCCGATGCCCAGTTTGGCCGGGGCGAACCCCGCGATCGGCACGGTCGTGAACTCCGTCGCCGAGTCCGGCAGCCGGTGCAGCGTGGCCGCCAGTTCCACGAGCTCGCCGGGCGAGAAGCCCTGCCGCCCGGACCCGAGCAACATCTCCATCAGGTCCGTCATCCGCTTCGGGTGGGTGAGCAGCTTCCGTTCCTTCAGCTCCCGCCACGCCTGGACGAGGAAGCGCTGCTGACGCTGGATCCGGCCGAGGTCGGCGCTGCCGTCGACATGTCGTGAGCGGACGTACTGCAACGCCTGTCCGCCACCGAGCCGGTGTTTGCCGGGCTTGAGATCGAGCCTGGTCGCGGCGTCCTTCAGCCGCCGCGGTGTGCACACCTCGACGCCGCCGACCTTGTCCACGCTGTTCATGAAGCGCCGGAAGTCCACCTGGAGGAACCGGTCGATGTCCACCTCGGTCATCGACTCCACGGTCCGGATCATGAGTTCCGGTCCGCCCTCCTGGTAGGCCGCGTTGAGCTTCGCCGGATGCGGCGGGCGTTCCTTGCCGCCGGGCTTGGCCCGGTACGGCGGGATCTCCGCGTAGGAGTCACGGGGCATGCCGATCACGCTGACGCGGTCCCCGCGGGCCGAGACGTGTACGAGCATCAGCACGTCCGAGCAGCCACAGGGCCGGCCGCCGGCGTGGAACTTCTTCTTCTGGGCGGCGGTGAGGGTGTTCCGTTCGTCGGTGCCCATCAGCAGGACGTTCAGCCCGCGCGGGGCGGGTTCCCGGTCGGCGAGTCCGGGGAGTCCGGGGAGTCCGGGCAGCGAGGGGAGTGCGGAACTGCCGAGCAACGCGCCCGTGGCGGCCAGGACGATTCCGGGAATCGCCAGGCGGCGTGGCAAAAGGTTTCTCTTCATCGTCACGCGCCGCACGCTAGAACAGCGGGCCGCCGATGAATCGGCGGCCCGCTGCCGGAGCGGAGAAACCACCCCGGGGCTCAGGAAAAGAACCCGTTCACCACGTCGGACTCAGTGGTTGGCGGCGCCGTTGCCCGCCAGGACCGAGATGTCGTCCAGGATGTGCGAGAGCGGCTCGTCGCCCTTGGCCTGGGTGCTGTTCTCGACACACTGCTGGTTCTGCGGGGCCGACAGGATCGGAATGTCCTGGACGCCGATGTTGGCCGCGCCGACGAGCGACTGGAGGTTGAGCTTCGCCGGCAGACCGATGCAGGGCTTGTTGAAGGATCCCTGGATGAGCGCCATCTGGGGGCTCATGTTGCCGAAGGTGGCCGAGTTGCCGAACGACTGGCTCGCGCCGTTGCCGCTGGCGGACGTGGTGCCGCTGTCGTTGCCGATGGCGAGCGCCGGGGCAGCTGCGGCGGCAGAGACGCCGGCGACGGAGGCGGCGACCGCGGCGGTGGCCAGAACCTTCTTGATCACTTGTAAGTCCCTTCGTGAGAAACCCCGTCCACCGGAGCGTTCTGATTAACGCCCCCATGTCCCGTTTGGTTGCCCCGCTTCACTCCGATGGCCTATTGGAGGGAAATCCGGTCGTCGGGTCGGAAAAACCGATCGGGTGAAGGGCCGCAACCAAACCCGGAGCATCCGGTTGGTTCGGGGGCAGGCACATGGTCCTGGCCCGGAGTCAGGGCAGGGAAAGGAATAGCGAAATGCTCAAGAAGGCAATGGCCGCGGCGGCGGTCGCCGCTTCCGTCGTCGGTATGTCCGCGGCGGTCGCCCCCCAGGCGCTTGCCATCGGGGACGATGCCGGCACCACCTCCGCCAGTGGCAACGGCGCGCACGAGGCGTTCGGGAACTCGGTGACCAAGGGCGACTTGAGCCCCCAGGCCACCCTGGTCCAGAGCTCCGTCAACAAGCTCTGCATCGGTCTGCCGGTCAAGGGTGACGTCCAGTCGCTCGTCGGCGCGGTCAACATCGGCGTCCAGGACGTCCCGATCCTGTCGGCCCCGCAGAACCAGCAGTGCGCCGAGAACAGCACCCAGGCCAAGGGCGACGAGCCGCTGTCGCACATCCTGGACGACATCTCCGCCCTCTCGGGCAACGGCGTGGCCAACCACTGACGTCCCCGGCACTGCCCGCCGGGCGGCCCGTTCTGTTCCCGGCGGGCCGTCCGGCCACAGCATTTCACACTGACGTTCTGTCATTTTCTCGTGGTTCAGGCGAATCGTTTCCTCTCCAGTGGGCCGTTCGTGTTAATTACCCGAAGGCGTTCGAGTGAATTGTCGGGCGACGCGCGTTCGTTAGTTTCTTGGCTGTCTATCTCTCGTTTGCAGCTTGCGGGTCATGGTGCGAGCCGTTCCAGTTGCGCTCGCTCGGTTTCGACCGTCATCTGGGCATGACCGCAGAGAAGGGAAACTCATGAAGAAGAGCGCTGCTGTTGTCGCGGGTCTGATCCTGGCCCTCGGCGGGGCCGCCCCCGCCTTCGCCGACGCAGGTGCCAACGGTGCGGCCATCGGCTCCCCGGGTGTCCTGTCGGGCAACGTCGTCCAGGTTCCGATCCACATCCCGATCAACGTGTGCGGCAACTCGATCAACATCATCGCCGCGCTGAACCCGGCCGGCGGCAACGTCTGCATCAACGACTGACAACGCGACACGCCAGCCGTACCGCTGGATCGAGGCCGGCTTTGGACGACATTCCTGTGGTCCAGGGCCGGCTTTTCCCACTTCTACAAGCAGGAAGACAACGAGATTGCGACAGACCCTGAGCAGGGGAATGGTCGCGGCCGCCGCCGCGACGGGCATTCTGTCCCTGTGCGCGGGCGGCAACGCCCTCGCCGACTCAACAGCCGAAGGAGCCGCCAAGGGTTCGCCCGGGGTCCTGTCGGGCAACACCGTCCAGGCCCCGCTGCACGTCCCGGTGAACGCCTGCGGCAACTCGATCGACGTCGTCGCCGCGCTCAACCCGGCGTTCGGCAACGCCTGTGCCAACCTCTCGGACGCGCACGGGTATGGCTCAAACGGCGCACCGTACGGCGACGACAACTCCCACCACAGCGATTCCGGCTACGGCGATTCCCTCGACGAGGCTTCCGGATGCGGGGATTCTGGTCACGGAGACTCCGGTTACGGCGATTCCCTGGACGGGGATTCTGGTCACGGCGGCTCCGGTTACGGCGATTCCCTGGACGGGGATTCTGGTCACGGCGGCTCCGGTTACGGCGATTCCCTCGACGAGGCTTCCGGATGCGAGGATTCCGGTTACGGCGACTCCCTCGACGAGGCTTCCGGCTACGGCGGCTCCGGCTACGGCGACTCCGGACACGAGGACCACGGTCCCGGGGACGACTGCGGGGGCTACGGCGACACCTGCGGCGGTGGCGGTCACACGACCCCGCCTCCCGGAGGGGGCCACCACACGAGGCCGCCTGGTGGGGGTCACTCGACTCCGCCTACGCACGGCGGCGGCAGCACTCCGCCTGGTGGGGGCCACTCGACTCCGCCTCCCTACGGTGGTGGCAGCACTCCGCCTCCGCACGGCGGTCACTCGACTCCGCCTCCCCACGGTGGGCACTCCACCCCACCCCCGCACGGTGGGCACTCCACCCCACCCCCGCACGGTGGGCACTCCACCCCACCCCCGCACGGTGGGCACTCCACCCCACCCCCGCACGGTGGGCACTCCACTCCGCCTCCCCACGGCGGGCACTCCACCCCGCCGCCGCACGGCGGGCACTCGACCCCGCCCCCGCACAGTGGTGGCGGCGGTCAGCCTCCGCATGGGGGGTACACCGCGCCTCCGGAGGGTGGTGGTGAGCACAGCTCGCCGCCGCAGCTGTCGCACACCGGCAGTGATCGTGCCGGTCTGCTGGCCGCTTCCGGGATCAGCGCGGCGCTCATCGCGGGCGGCGCCGTCCTGTACCGGCGAGGCCGAGCCGCGTCCCGTCGGTGAACGCACCGGGTGCCGGACGCTCTCGCGCCCGGCACCCACGCCCCACCCGGCTCAACGCCGTACGGCCTCCGCCGCCCCGTGTCGACCCGGTGCCGGGATCGCCCCGCTCGGCACACCCGTGTGCAGTCGGCGCCGCACACCCCGGACGAGGGTCCCCGCAGTGAAGGTCGCGCCGTACACGAAGCGCATCGCAGGGCCGAAGCCGGCCGCCGTCACCAGACCGGCCAGGAACAGGCCGGGGTGGGACGACTCGAAGTCCCGGTTCACCTCGGGGGAACCGTCGGACACCGTGGCCAGTGCCCCGCGCAGTTCACCGGAGAGCAGTCCGAGCCGGTCACGGGTCGCCTTGAAGCCGGTGGCCGCGATCACGTGCTCGGTCTCGAAGGATTCCGCTCCGGCCAGCTCCAGCCGTACCCCGCCCGGGACCGCTCGCGCCGCCGTCACCTCGTGGTCGAGACGTACCCGCACGGAGCCCTCGACCCGGTCCCGTACCCACCAGGCGCCGGCCGGCCCGAGCGCCGTCGCCGCGATGCGCGCCCGGGTCGGTTCCGGGAGCCGGCGGTAGAAGCCGGGGCGTTCGGCGTAGAACCAGTTGCGCCAGCCGCAGCCGAGCCCGCTCTGCGGGGAACGGACGGACTGCCACCACGGACGCTCCCAGGGCGGCGGCACATCGTTCCAGCGCAGCCGGTCGGCCCGGGCCAACACCCTTACCCGGGAGCCCTGTTCGGCGAGCAGCGCGGCCGTCTCCAGGGCCGCCTGGCCACCGCCGATCACCGTGACGTCCCGGTCGCGGAAGCGGTCGAGGTCACCGTGGTGGCTGCTGTGCGAGACCAGGTCGGGGGAGAGCCCGCGCAGGGCGGCCGGGATCTCGACGAACGGCATGACGCCCACGGCGAGGGCGACCGTCCGAGCCCGCACGGTCTCGCCGTCCGCGGTGACCGCCTCGAAGCCGCCCGGCCGGGGCACGATCCGGGTCACCGTGCGCTCGTCGACCTCGGGGACGGCGTTGTGGGCGAACCACAGCCCGTACTGCGCGAACATCTCCACCGGGATCGGCTCCCCGTGCCGGGCCGTCACGCCCTGGGTCGCGCAGTACGTGTCGAGCCGCCAGCGGGCCGCGGGGTCGGAGAGGTTGGAGGCCCACGGCTCGGACTTCAGGAACATCCCGCCCGGCATGTTGTCGCGCCAGGAGGCCATCGGCCGGCCGAAGACGCGCAGCTTCAGCCCGGCGGCCGCGGCGTGCGCGGCGATGGACAGGCCGTACGGGCCCGCGCCCACCACCAGCAGGTCGTCCATCAGCAGCTGCTCGCTTTCTCGTCGTCGGTGGGTGCGGCCGGGGCAGGTGCGGTCGGGACCGGCGTGCTCGGGGCCGGTGTGCTCGGCGGCGGTTCGGTCAGGTCCGTCAGGGACGGCATGGGCGGCGTCGCCTGGCGGACCACGCGGGGTCGGACCCCGGCCGCGCCCGAGGCACCGGCCCGGCGCAGCCGGTCGAGCAACCGACGGGCGACATGGGCGCCCCACAGGCCCCACATGGCCCGGCCGGGAGCGGTGTCGTCGCCCGCGTGCCAGGCCAGCTCACGGCCGCGGCGCGCCGGTCGCAGCGCGGCCAGCGGCGCGTAGTTCTCCACCACGAACGCCCGGCCCGGCAGCGGCACCCCGGCCGGCAGCGGGCGGTGTGTCAGATCGAGGTGCTGGGCGCGGACGACGTCTAGTCCGGCGCCGTCGGCGAAGAGCCGGAACTGGGCGCCGGGGCGCGGGTTGAAGTCGAGCAGGTGGTAGTCGCCCGTCGCGCCGCAGCGGCGGAAGTCGAGGTCGAAGATGCCCCGGTAGCCGAGTTCGTCGGTGAGCCGCTGGGCCAGTGTCCGCACCTGCGGGTTCTCGGTCCACTCGCCCACCGCCGTGAGCCCCGCGCCGCGTGGCCAGGCGCACAGCTTGCGGCCCGGGCCACCGCCGCCGACCGCGCCGGAGCGGTCGGCGTACCCGTGGAAGAACCAGTCGCGGTCCTGGCCCGGCGGCAGGAAGGCCTGGAGCAGCAGTTGGCTGCCGGCCTCGGGGGTGCGCAGGTACAGGTCGCGCGCCTCCTGGGTGGAGCGCACCACGACCGTGCTGCGCAGCCCCGAATCGGCGGGCAGCAGCCAGGGCCGGCTCCACTTCGCCACCACCGGCAGACCGAGCCGCCAGGCGGCGGAGGCGGCCTGCGCCGCGCTGTCCGGGATCACGGTGAGCGGGTGCGGCACGTCCGCCGCGGCGCACAGCCTGGTCAGTTCCGCCTTGTCGGCGACCCGTTCGGGCACCGAGCCGGGTTGTTGCGGCAGCAGGTAGGCGGGCGCCAGCTCCTCGCGCAGACGGCTCACCGCGACCGCGCCGGCGTCGTCCATCGGGATCAGCACGGCGGGCCGCTCGACGCGGGCGGCGACCCGCAGCAGGGTGGCCGCGATGTCGGCGAGGGTGGCTCCGGGCGGCGGCGGGGGATGCAACTGGCGTACGAAACGGGACTTGCGTACGGGGCTTCCCGTGGAGTCGGCGACCACGTGCACGTCGATTCCGGCTCTGCCGAGAGAGCGCACGGCACCCAGCGTTCCGTGGTGAAAGGGATTCCGGTCGATCCGCAGCAGAACGGCGGGGACGCGGGTGTCGAGCAGCGACTCGGGCATTTTTTCCGGGTCCTTCGGTTCAGTTCACCGGTATGGGCGATCGAGGCACTCGAAAGCCGTAACGGCGGTGGCGTAATTCCTTTTCGTGTGACTTTCATATGACTGAGTGTCAGTAAGGCGCGATCCTTGCGCGTTACGTGAGAGTGGAGAAAGGAGCAGGCATGGCCCCACAGCAGCGACGCGCACGGTCCCGACGGCTGGCCTTCGTCGCGGCAGCGGTCGCGGCGTCGGCCGCCCTGGCGTCCGGACCTGGATTCGCCGCGGGTGCGGGGGTGGTGCGGGTCGCCGATCCTCCCGCTCCCACCCCGACCGTCCCGACGGCCGCCGTGACCCTCCCCGCACCCGCTGAGCCCGACCCGGTCGTACCCGCCCCGAGCGCGACACCGGCGGCACCGGTGACCCCCGAGGTCCCGGTGACCCCCGAGGTACCAGTGGCCTCCGAGGCGCCGGTGACGCCGGCGGAGACCGCCACGCCGTCCACCCCGTCCGTCCCGTCCGTCCCGTCCGACCCGTCCGTGAAGGGCGCCCCCGCCTTCGGCGCCTACCTCGACTACGGCGCCCTGGGCGTGGCCCGGATCGCCCAGCTCAGCGAGTGGCTGGACGGCGCGGAGCTGCGCGTCGGCCACACCTACCTGCCGGGCGACCGGTGGCACAACATCGAGGGCCCGCCCGGCTTCCTCGACGTGTGGGCGGACTGGAGGCTGGAGAAGGACGACCGCATGCTCGTCCTCAACGTGCCCATGATGGAGCGCAACGAGGAGGGGGTGTCCGACGAGGAGGTGCGCGGGCTGTTGCGGCAGGGTGCGGCCGGGGAGTTCGATCACCACTTCAGGGCTCTCGCCGAGCGGCTGGTCGCGCTGAAGGTGCCGGACACGGTGATCGTGCTCGGCTGGGAGATGAACGGCATCACGTACACCCATCGGTGTGGGCCGGACCCGGAGGCCTGGAAGAAGTACTGGAACAGGATCGTCTCCACCATGCGCTCGGTGCCGGGCCAGAAATTCAGGTTCGACTTCACGCCGACCCGCGGCAAGGACGCCGTTCCGTGGACCGAGTGCTATCCGGGGGACGACACGGTCGACATTCTCGGAATGGATTCCTACGACCAGCCGTCCGGCCTGTCCTTCGACGAGCAGGTGAAAGAACCCTACGGGCTCCAGGCGCACGTGGACTTCGCCAAAAGCCATGGCAAGCCCATTTCCTATCCCGAATGGGGACTCTTCCGCAACGGTGACAACGCCGAATACATGAGGCGCATGCTCGCCTGGATGGACGAGCACAAACCGGTGTACAACACGGTGACCGACTACTGCCCGCACGGCGTGTGGCTGTGCGGGCAGAACCCGCAGTCGTCCTCCGTCTATCGCTCGCTGCTGTCCGGCCGCACCGACGAGCCGAGCACCGCACCGACGAGTCCGGCGCCCTCGACGGATCCCACGACCGAGCCCCCCGCCGAACCCCCGGGGAACTGCACTCCGCTGAACCTCGGCGACTGGGTCGAGTACTGGATCGGCGGCAAGCTGTGCTTCCGACTGGACTGGTGGTCGGCCGACCGGTGAACCGCGGTGCGGTGGCGGCAGGCCCGCGTCAGGACCTGCCGCCACCGTCACGCTCCCTCCGCTGCTCCAGCCGGAGCAGCAACTCCTTGCCCCGCCGTCGCGCGGCCACGTCGCACACGACCGCCGACAGCAACGGCGCGGTGCGCCGACGGGCCAGCAGCAGCCTCTGGTTGACGACCGGTTCGGGCCGCCAGTGGTGCTTGTAGGGCTCGTTGCCGCGCAGCAGGCTGAGCGCGGCGCGGCCCCCGCTGCGGGAGTGCTCGGCGCACGCGTCGAGCAGCATCACCGCCACGTCCGCCTTGCGTTCGCGCAGCCGGGGATGGGCGCCGTAGAGATAGCCCCCGGCCAGCCGCCGCGACAGCAGCGTCAGATCGACGGCCACCACGTCGTCGTCGAGCCGGAACTCGGTGACCACCGCGTCCCCGGAGCGCACCATCGGCCCGACCGACCGCACCAGGTGCTCGCAGAACCGCGCCCGCAGGTGCTCACCCGTCACCTTCCGCCCCTGCCACTGCAACTGGTGCAGCTCCAGCAGCCGGCGCAGCGCCGAGTCGACTTCTTCCGGGCACACGACCTGACGCTCGACGCCCAGCGCGGTCAGTTTGCGCAGCTTGGCGCGCACCCGCTGGGCCTTCGCCGACGGCAGCCGGGCCACCAGCTCGTCCATGGGCACGGCGGGCAGCTCCAGGCACACCGAGTCGCTCACCCGCCGCCGGGGGCCGTGCCAGCGCTCGTAGACCTGCTCCACCGCGCCGCCCGGCCGCACCTCGCGGAAGTCGATCAGCGCGGTGCGGGCGGCCGCCGCGAGGCCCTCGGTGAGCGCGGCGACGGCAAGCTCGCCCTGTTCGTCGTCGACGAGGACGTCCCCGTAGTCGGAGATCGCCCCGCCGAGCGGCACGAGCGCCGGCAGCGGTCGGCGTACGGCCATCAGCGGGGCCGCGGCGACGAGTTCACCGCCGTCGCGGACCAGCAGCAGACGCAGCCGGCCGCGCCTGCCGTACGACAGCCACCACGAGTGGAGCCAGGCGTGGCTCTGGAACGGGGTGGCACTCGCGCACCGCTGGTACAGCCGGCCCCAGGCGGGGGCGAGGGCGGCGAAGGCCCGCTCGTCGGTGACGAGTTCGGTCGTGAACGTCGGCTTCACAGCGCTCCGTGGGCGTCGGCGGCGAGGGCCGGGCCGGGGACGGCGGCGGGGCGCGCGGCCTCGTCCTCTTGGCCCCGCCTCGGCCGCACCAGCAGCAGCAGCCCGCCGAGCAGGCCGCCCGCGCTCGCTCCCACCAGACCCGTCACCGCCGGGGACACCGAGGAGGGGCTGGTCGGCCGGACCGCGCGGGCGAACTGCTGGAGCTCGACGTTGGTGGCGGTCCGGGAGCTCTTGGCGTGCTGGGTCAGCGAGCGGGAGACCGCGTTGGCCATGTCGGCGGCCAGGTCGGCCCGCGAGGAGGTCGCCGAGATCGAGACCATCGGGGCGTCCGGCGAGGTCGCGGTCTGCACGCTCTGCTGGAGCGTCTTCACCGGCACGCCGGCCCACACCTGCGCGTCCCCGAGCACCGCCAGCTGCGCGGCGACCCGGCCGTAGGCCTGCGCGAAGCCGAGCGCGGACGCCGGGTCGGACTTCTCGGTGGGGACGGCGACGACATAGGCGGTGGCCGTGTACGTGGGCGGCTTGAGGGTGCCGTAGGTGCCGCCGAGCAGTCCGCCGGCGACGGCGCCGACCGCGAGCAGGGACCAGGGCGGGAGCGCCTTGGCGCGGCGCAGGGCGGCGGGGCGGCGGGGGTTCTCGGTCATGGGGAACTGACTCCCTGGGGTGTCGGGGTGGCGGGGGAGAGCAGGGGTGGTCCGGAAACGGTGGCCGCGTACACGTCCATGAGCTGGGCGGCGCTGCGGGTGATGTCGTAGTGGCGGGCGGCTTCGGCGGCGGTGCGCGGGCCGGGGGTCTGCGCGCGTGCCTCGGTCAGCGCGCGGACGAACGCCTCGGTTCCGCCGGTCACCCGGCGGGCGCCCGCCGCCCGGGTGGGCAGCTGCTCGATCGCGGGGCAGGAGGCGTAGAGCACGGGCAGGCCGCTGGCCAGCGCCTCGACGACGGCCAGACCGAAGGTCTCCTCGGGGGACGGGGAGACGAACAGGTCCATGGCGGAGGTGAGGGACGGCAGGTCGGGGCCGGGGGTGCCGTCGGGAACACAGGGGCGTTCGCCGGTGAACAGGACCCGGTCGGCGACCCCCGCCTCGTGCGCGGTGCGGCGCAGCACGTTCTCCTCGGGGCCGCCGCCGACCAGCAACAGCCAGTGGTCGGCGGGGAGCCGGGCGAGGGCGTGGATGAGGACGTCGAAGCGTTTGCCCGCCGTGAGCCGTCCGACGCCGCCGACGACATAGGCGTGGTCGGGCAGGCCGAGGCGGCGCCGGGTGTGCCGGCGGGCGTCCGGGTCGAAGCGGAAGCGGGCCAGGTCGATGCCGTTGGGGACGACCTCGATCCGCGGGTCGGGGACCCCCCAGCCGCGCAGGCGGTCGGCGACCGTGGGGGAGACGGCGACCGTGGTGCGGCCCAGCCGCTCGCTGGCGAGGTAGAGCGCACGGACCCCGGAGGTCAGTTTCCGCCCCTCCATCTGCGAGTCGCCCAGGGAGTGTTCGGTGGCGACGACCGCGCGGACCCCGGCGAGCCGCGCGGCCAGCCGGCCGTAGACGCAGGCCCGGTAGAGATGGGTGTGGACGAGGTCGTAGCCGCCGGAGCGGATGATCCGGACCAGGCGGGGCAGCGCGGCCAGGTCGCGGTTGCCGGCCATGCCGAGGTGGACGACCCGGACCCCGTCCGCGGCCAGTCCGTCGGCCACCGTCCCCGGGTTCGTCAGCGTCACCACCTCGCACTCGACCGGCAGGTGCCGCAGCAGCAACCGCAGTTGCTGCTCGGCACCGCCGACGCCGAGCCCCGTGATGATGTGCAGTGCCTTCACCGCAGCCCCTCGACGGGCCGCCGGCGCAGCCGGTGCAGCCGGTACTTCAGGTGCATGCGGACGAAGTTGTCGTCCTGCCCGATGTGCAGGCGGGGAAGGGCGTGGAGCCCGTTCAGCGAGCCGGGGTCGATCGCGCAGGCGTAGCTGTAACCGGCTTCGCGTACGGCGTCCATGGCGCGCTGGTCGATCGTCCCGTACGGGTAGCAGAAGCCGTCGACCTCGGTGCCGAGCAACGCGGTGAGGGCCGCGCGGCTCTCGACGGTCTCCGTCTTGAGGGTGAGGTCGTCGGCCTTGGTCAGGTCGACGTGGGTGAGACCGTGCGAGCCGATCTCGACGCCCTCGTGGGCCGCGCGGCGGATGCCGTCGGCGGTCAGCAGCGGCTTGCGCGGGCCCAGCGGGTCCCAGGCGTTGTCGCCGCCGAGCCGGCCGGGCAGCACGAACAGGGTGGCCGTGCAGCGGTGGCGGCGCAGCACGGGAAGCGCTTCGGTGAGGAAGTCGGCGTAACCGTCGTCGAAGGTGAGACCGACCAGGTCGCGGCCCTCGCCCCGGGCGCGGGCGGCGAGCAGTTTCGCCATGGAGACGCCGCGCAGCCCGCGTCGGCGCAGCCACGTCAGCTGTTTCTCCAGCCGCTCGGGGGTGACGGTGATGCGGTACGGATCCTCGGAGCAGTCCCCCACGGAGTGGTACATCGCCACCCACGGGACGGGAGTGCGTCTGCTGTGGTCAGGAGCGGACATGGGAGAACCTTCGGGTCGCGGAACGTACGGAACGGAGTGCGGAGGCGATGCCCTGGGAGCCCAGGGCACAGCCGAGCAGCAGGAAGACGACGGTCACGGTGAGCCCCCCGGCGGCCAGTCCGGACAGGGGGTCGGTGAACCGACCGGCGGCGAAGGACCCCGCCAGGGTGGCCACCAGGGCCGCCCGCACCGGCCGGCTCAGTTCGCGCAGCACGCCCCGGACCTCGACCGGAACGCTGCGCGGACCCATCCCGGCCAGCAGGACGAGGGCGGTGACGGTGATGCCGATCGCGTTGGCGGCGGCGATCCCGTACACGCCCCAGGAACCGACGCTCAGCGCGCCGATCCAGGAGGTCACGACGATCCCGGAGGCCATCGCGGCGACCGGGTACCAGGAGCCGCGGCCCGCCGAGAAGTACGAGCGGACCAGCACGCCCACCAGGGTCTGGCCGAGCAGCCCGAGCGCGTACACCCGCATCACGCCCGCCGTCGCCGCCGTGTCCTTGGCGGTGAACGCGCCCCGCTGGAAGAGCACTTCGATGATCTGCGGCGAGCAGGCCAGCACGGCCGCCGTGCCCAGCAGCACGACACACGCGGCCAGCGCCAGATCCCGCTCCACCCGGGTGCGGGCCCGCTCGGTGTCCCCCTCGGCCAGCGCCCGCGCGACCACCGGGAAGGTGACCGTGCACACCATCACCGACAGGATCATCGGCATCTGCGCGACCTTCTGCGCGTAGTTGAGGTGCGAGATCGCCCCGGCCGGCAGCCGCGAGGCGAGGAAGCGCTCGATCAGGACCTGGGACTGCCGGCACAGCGCGAACAGGAGCACGGTCGTGAGGAGCAGGGTGTCGAGGGGCCGGGCCTCCTCCTGCGCGGAGGCCTCCTCGGCCACCCCGCGCTTCCTCAGTTGCCCCAGCAGGGAGGGCAGCTGGACGAGGACCATCAGCAGCCCGCCGACCGCGACCCCGGCCGCCGCCGAGCGCACCCCCCAGCGCCCCCCGAGCACGAACATCCCGGTGATGATGCCGACGTTGTAGGCGACGTAGATCGCCGCGGGCGCTCCGTACCGCCGGTGCGCGCGCAGGGCGGCGCTACAGTACCCGGCGAGCCCGAAGCTCACCACGCAGGTGGCGGTGAGCCGGGTGCAGTCGACGGCGAGCGCGGGGTCGGGCAGGCCCGGGGCGAGGACCTCGACCAACTGCGGTGCCAGGCCGATGAACAGGGCGCCGATCGCGACGAAGGCCAGCGACAGGCGGGGCAGCGTGCCGGCGACCAGGGCGCGGACCGGGTCGCCGGGGGCGCCGTGGGAGCGGCGGGCCAGCGCCATGCTGAACGCCGGGATCAGGGCGAACGCGAGTCCGTCCTCGATGAGCAGCGTGGCCGCGAACTCGGGCACGGTCCACGCCACGAGGAAGGCGTCGGTGTCACTGCCCGCCCCGAACAGCCGGGCCAGCGCCTGGTCCCGCACCAGCCCGAGCAGGGCCCCGGCGACCGAGAGGACCGCGGTGACGAGCGTGGCCTTGGCGAGGAACCCACGGGAGGCCGGGGGAAGTTCGCCGCCGCCCTGCCCGCCGCCCCCCTTCTCGCCGGCCGCCGCCTCGGCGGTCGCTGCGACGGCTTCGTCGGCCCCGTCGGCCCCGTCGGCCGTCTCCCCGGACCGGGCGGCGGACCGCGCCGACGGCACGGAGGCGGGACCGTCCGTGCGAGGCGTCCGGGGAGGCGTGACCGTCATCGGGCGAGCGCCTCCTCGCGGCCACGGCCGCCGACCAGCGCCCACCAGGCCACGGCCCCGAAGACGACGGCGGTCAGCACGGTCGACGGACCGCCGATGTCGGCGTACGTGAAGTCCACGAGCTGCCAGATCAGCAGGCCGCAGGCGACGAGCGCACAGTCGAGGCCCGGTCCGGAGCGCCGGACCCGGAACCATCCGCGCAGCCCGCACGCCAGCATCGCCAGCCAGCCGCCCGCGAGGGCGAGCAGTCCGATCAGGCCCTGCTCGCTGAGGATCAGCAGGTACATGTTGTGCGGGGAGAGCAGCGGCTGCTTGACGAACCCGGAGCCCGCGCCGTCGGTGTCGCTGCCGGAGGACAGCGCGAGGGAGGCGTGGCCGTCGCGGTGCTCGGGGAAGCCCTTCAACCCGACGCCGGTCAACGGCTGGTCGCGCCACATGCCGACCGCGGCCGCCCACATCGTGTACCGGTCGGTGACCGACCGGTCGGGCGCGTCCCTGACCTCCGTGATGCTGTTGACGCGCTCCTGGAGCATCGCCGAGCCGACCCCGAAGCCGCCCACCAGGACCACCCCGGCCGCGGCCGTCACCGCACCCACCTTCAGCGCCCGCCGCGGCCCGGCGAGGGCCAGCTGGATCGCGCAGGTCAGCACGGTCGCGATCCACGCGCCCCGGCTGAAGGAGAGCGCGAGCGGCACCAACAGGGCGAGCGCCGAGCAGGCGGCGATCGCCCGCTGCCGTACCGGGGTCCGGCCGAGCGCCAGCCCGACGGCGCAGATCAGGCCGAACGCCACGACGGTCGCCATGCCCATCACGTCCTGCGGCCCGAAGGTGCCGACCGCCCGGATGTTCTCGCCCTGGTAGGAGGCGCCGGTCCCGGTGACGAACTGGTGGACGCCGACCGCCCCCTGCCACCCCGCGAGCCCGACGAACGACCAGGCCAGCACCCGGAAGTCGGTCCGGTCGCGGACGAGGAGGACGACGGCCGCCGGGACGAGCACGAAGATCTGGAGGTAGCGGCCCAGACCGGAGAGTCCCGCCCCCGGCGAGGACGCGCCCATCGCGGCGAGTGCGAGCCCGACCACCGGCAGTCCGAGGACCAGGGCGGCCGTACGGGACAGCGGGCGCCGCCGCTGTCGCAGCAGCCGGACCGCGCAGAACAGCACGACCAGCGCGGACAGCGCGTCGGCCGGTCCGGCGCCGCCCTCGCCGCCGGGGCCGAGCGGCAGGCAGAGCAGGGCGACCACGGCGACCACGGGCAGGACCGGTGACAGCGTCCGGGCGCGGGGCAGGGGCAGGGCGAGGGTCATCGGCGGTTCAGCTCCCGGTCGGTCGCACGAGGGCGGCCGCGGTGCGCAGCAGGATGCAGATGTCCTGCCACAGCGACCAGTTGTCGATGTACGCGTTGTCGAAGCGGGCCCGGTCCTCGATCGAGGTGTCGCCGCGCAGCCCCTGGACCTGGGCGAGGCCGGTGATGCCGGTCCGCATCCGGTGGCGGGCCGCGTAGCCGGGGTAGGTCTGGCTGAACTGGCCGACGAAGTAAGGGCGTTCGGGGCGCGGGCCGACCAGGCTCATGTCGCCGCACAGGACGTTCCAGAGCTGGAGCAGCTCGTCCAGCGAGGTCTGGCGCAGGAAGCGGCAGAAGCGGCTCATCTCCCGCTCGCCGGCCACACTCCACCGGGTCGCGGCCTCGTGCTCGTCGACCGGGCGGTGGGTGCGGAACTTCAGCAGCGTGAAGGGGCGGCCGTCCTTGCCGATGCGCTCCTGCCGGAAGACGACCCCCGGCCCGTCGGTCAGCCGCAGCACCGCCCCGCACACCAGCAGCAGCGGGCTCAGCAGCAGGAGCAGGGCCCCGGAGACCGCGATGTCCAGCAGCCGCTTGCCGAGGCTGCCCCGGCGCCGGGCGCCCATGTCGAGACGACGGCAGGAGAACCCGGCGAGCTGTTCGCGGCTCGCGTACGAGGGGGTGTCGGCGTCGACCTCCCACACCGTGCAGCCCGACTCGGCGAGCGCCCGCAGCAGCGGGCCCTGCACGGTGCGTACGGCGGGGTGGACGCACAGGACGTCCCGGACGCCGTTCTGGATGAGGGCCCGCTGCACCTCCTGACCCGTGGTCAGCACGGGCAGTCCGTCGGCGCCGTCCGGCTGCTCGGCCACGATGCCCACCGGCTGGACCCCGGACCTGGGGTGCCGCAACACGGCGGCGGCCACCCGCTGTGCGGTCTCGGCGGGGCCGATGACGAGCGCGGCGTGCGGGCGGCGCAGCACCGCCCGGCGGCGCCGCAGATGCACCAGGCCGCGGCCCGCGCAGCCGGCCGCGGCCTGCGCAGCGAACCCGAGGACCAGCGTGCGGACCGACAGCGCGTGGGCCGGGTTCCACGCCGCGACGAGCGTGCCCAGCGCCAGCCAGGCCACCGCGATCTGGCCGCAGACGGCGGGCAGTTCGTCCAGCACCCCCACCACCGGACGCGGTCGCTGCGGGCGCAGCAATATGGTCGCCGCCACCAGCAGGGCCACCAGCAGGGGGCGGCGCTGCGCCCCGGTCAGTGCCAGCGCGCCCACGAAGGTGGCGAGGCCGTCGGTGAACAGCAGCGGCAGCGGCGACGCGGGGCGCGCCGGGGGCCGCCGGGTGGGGAACCGGAATCCCGCTCCGCTCTCCCGTCGCGGAATGACCGAGACGGGAGAGTACCCGGGCTGCGCGCCGGGAGAGGGGACGGTGCTTTCCGCAGTCACGAGTGGATGGACTCCCTGCACTCGGTGGGCGCGACGCGCGCCCCTTGGGTGGTCGTGAGCAGTTCGCGGTACACGCCCACGACCGCCTCGGCCGTGCGCCGCACGTCGTGCGTGGTCAGGACGTGCCGGCGTCCCTGGTGGCCGAGCGACTCGCGCAGCAGCGGGTCGAGCAGCAGTCCGGCGATGGCACCGGCCAGCGCCGCCGGGTTCTCGGCGGGCACCAGACAGCGGGGCGCGAGCGCCCTCGGCAGGCTCTCCCGGGCGCCGTCCACGTCGGTCACCACCACGGGCCGCCCGCAGGCCAGCGCCTCCAGCGGTGCCAGGGCCATGCCTTCCCAGCGCGAGGGCAGCACGACCAGGTCGGCGGCCTGGTACCAGGGCACGGCATCGGCGACGGACCCGGTGAAGAGCACCGACTCCGGCGTGCGGGCCCGGAGCCGTTCCCCGTCCGGGCCGTCGCCGACCAGGACCAGCCGGGCGCCGGGCACCTTCCGTGCGATGTCCGTCCACGCCGTCAGCAGTACGTCCTGCCCCTTCTGCCGGCACAGCCGCCCCACGCACACCACCAGCGGTGCGGCCGGGTCGAGTTCGGGCAGGAGAGAGGCCCGTACGGTGTCGACGGAGGCCGGGTGGAAGCGTTCGGGATCGATGCCGTTGGGGATGACGCTGACCTGCCCGCCGATCCGGGCGCGCAGGCCGGTGGTGCGCTCCGCCTCGCTCACACACACCAGCCGGTCCGTCCAACGGGCGCCGAACCGCTCCCATGTGAGTGCCAGGGCCGCGGTGGTCCCGCCGACCGCCTCGAAGGACCAGGCGTGCGGCTGGAACACGGTCGGGATCCGCCCGCGCACCGCGAGCCGCCCGGCCAGCCCGGCCTTCGCGCTGTGCGCGTGCACCAGGTCGGGGCGTACCTCGTCGAGCAGGCGTACGAGCCGTCGTACCTCACCGGGGAGCGAGGGTCCCGGCGACCGGCTCGCCGCCCAGTGCCGCACGTCCGCGCCCAGGGACCGCAGGTCCCCGGCGAGCCGGCCGGCCGGGGGGCAGGCCACGGTGACGTGCAGGCCGGCCGCGAGCTGGGCCCGCGTCAGATCCGTCACGACCCGGGCGACCCCGCCGTCCACGGGCTGGGTGAGATGCAGGACCCGGGGTCTGGCGTCGGGTTCTGGCTGGTGCATTGCGCGGTTTCCTCGCTCACGGTGGCGCTCGGGACGGGCGGGAACGCGCCTACTGCTTCTTCTGTGTGTCGACGGCGACGAAGAGCGCCCCGGCCCACGCCGCGTCCCGGTGGGAAACGAGCCGGACAGCCAGCTGGTCACCGCCGCGCCGCAAACCGCCGCTCAGATCGAACACGTCGGAGTCGTAGCCGAGGGTGTTGACGTACGCCGGTACACGCGCCGCCGGAGCCTCCCCCGGCTCGCTGATCGTGGAGTTCAACACATCGTCAGATGGATTGACCGCGTCCGTGAGCGCGGTGCCCGTTCGGTCACCGGTCGAGAGCGTGAGCGAATCACCCGTTCGGCCGCGGTCGCCGTCGTACGCGACGAGCCCGGCCCGCCCGCCCGCGCCCTGCGGAATGGCGAGCCCGCGCAGCCGGATCTCCTTGCCCTCGGGGGAGCCGAGGGTGTCGAAGCCGTCCCATACGGACAGGTCCCGCAGCGGCTCCGTCGGGTTCTCGTACGCCACGACCAGCGTCCAGCCGCCCCACGCGCCGGCCGTCGAACGGCCCATGGCCACATTGACCTGGGCGACCGTGTACAGGCCCTGACCGCTCGCGCGCACCAGCGCGGTGACGTCCGCGGAGGCCTGGAAGGCGTCGGCGCCCTGGGCCACCCGGTGGCCGACGACCGTGTCCGCGAGCACCGCCTTGTACTCCCCGCCGGGCTCGGCGATCAGCACCCGCCCGTTGTCCTTCGGCGGCTTCTGCTCGCCGACGCGCAGGTTGCCGCCCCAGTACAGCCGCGCGTACGACACCCGCGCGCCCTGCGGGAGTCGGACCTCGGCGCGGGAGGAGTTGTAGGTGTTCGGGTCGCGGTCCACGTCGACGTAGAACATGTCGAAGTCGTTGTTGACGGCGGCCCCGCCCCGGCGCACGGCGGGACAGGCGGGCGCCGCCCTGCCCGTGAACGTGGTGGAGGTGCGGCAGCTGATGGCCGCGTTGGCCGCGCGGACGATCCCGCCGTGCTGTGTCGCGTGATAGCGCTGTGTGAAGGCGAGTTGCTGTGCCTCCGCGGCGGGCGGCGCACCGGCGGCCCGGGCGCCCCCGGGTGCCCAGAGGGCGGTGAGAGCGAGAACGCCGACTGTCGCGCGGCGTAGCAGCGGACCCAGGGAATTACGCATGACCGGCGGTGCCCTTTCGTGCGATTTGCTTGCTATAGGCGTGCGTCGGATGGGGCGCAACTCTAGCCGCTGTCCGGATTAATCCGTCGAAACCGGACAAGTGTGTCGGAATGGTGAAGCCGGGCTCCGGTGACATCACTCATTTGGCGGCACAACCCCCGCGAGTCCCGCGCGTTGACCTCAGCGCCGGGCATCCCCGCCCAGGTGTTTGTGTCAAAACCCCAAGGAGCACCTCTCCATGTCGCGTATCGCGAAGGGCCTGGTCCTTACCTCCGTTGCCGCCGCGGCCGTCGCCGGCGCCTCCGGCATCGCCGCCGCCGACAGTGGCGCGAACGGCGTCGCCGAGCACTCCCCGGGCGTGCTGTCGGGCAACGTCGTCCAGGTTCCCGTGCACATCCCGGTCAACGTCTGTGGCAACACGATCAACGTGGTCGGCCTGCTGAACCCGGCGTTCGGCAACACCTGCATCAACGACTGACGTCTCCTCTGTTTCGAGGTCACGACGCGTCATTCGTCGAACGGCCGCCCTCCCGTCGGGAGGGCGGCCGTTCGCGTTGTCGCGGGTGCCGCCGGCGGCCTTGCCCCGAATGGAGGGACGTTGCTCCGACACGCTCGGTGAGCCTTGACAGGCCGCCTCACCAGGGGTGATGCGATTGAGCTGGGCGAACAGACGTCACACAAAGCGACCGAGCTGTTGCGGAGGGCGACGGCCGTTTGCACGGTGGGGACGAAGGCCCGACGCAATCGAAAGGATTTCCCCATGCGTGGTCTGCCCGTACGGCGTATCGCTTCCACCGCACTTTGCGCCACCCTCGTCCTCGGCATCGCCGCCCCCGCCGCCATGGCGGCCGACGGAGCCGCTGCCCGTGAGCGCAACGCCGCGGCGTCGGATACGCCCGTCGCCGGCACCGACGCGCTGCTCGCCCAGGCCAAAAGCCTCGGTGAGCTCGGCACTGTCCTCACCCCGGTAGCCAACCTGCTCAACACCGTCCTCAAGGCCGACGACGGTCAACTCACCGCCGACCAGGCGACCGAGCTCGGCGACGCCGTCAAGGCCGCCGTCGCCAAGATCACGACGACGACCCCGACGACCCCGGAGACCCCGGCGACTCCGGAGACCCCGGCGACTCCGGAGACCCCGGCCGACCCCGAGGCGGAGCTGCCTGCCAAGCCCGCCGAGCCGGTCGCCGAACTCCCGGCCAAGCCCGCGGTGCCGGCCGACCCGGCTGTCGTGCTGCCGGCGAAGCCCGCGGTGCCGGCCGACTCGGCTGTTGTGCTGCCGGCGAAGCCCGCGGTGCCGGCCGACTCGGCTGTCGTGCTGCCGGCCAAGCCCGCCGACCCGGCCGCCGCGCTGCCGGCCAAGCCCGTGCTCAGCAAGGGCGGTGACGACGCCAAGGCGAAGGCCGCCGCCGACCCGGTGTCCGACGCCGTCGCCGCGCTCGACAAGGCGGTCGCCGCCCTGCTCGCGGCCGCGACGTCCCTCGACGCCAGCCAGGTCGCCCCGGCGGTGACCGGGGTGGTGTCCAGCCTGCTCGACCTGCTCAGCGCGACGCTGGCCGGCACCGGTCTGACCCTGCCGACCCTGCCCGTCGAGGCTCCGGCCGCGGCCGTGCCGGCGCTGCCCACCAGCTGACGGTCGCTCCCTGATTTCCGCACCCCGGCCTCCCACCGGGGTGCGGAAATTTTTTGCGCACACGGTTTCCGCTTTCGGCGGGGCTCGTTAGGCACGACGTCAGAATTTCCCTGGTGACTTGAGTCGCCGATTCGCCGAGTGGTCGAGTCGCCGAGTCGCCGAGTCGCCGAAGAAAGGAATCCGATGAAGTCCCTGAAGGCTGCCGCTGTCGTTGCCGGATCCATGGTCCTCGCCGGTGCCGCCGCGCCCGCGTTCGCGACCCCCGCCGACCTCACGCCCACCAGCCTCAACGGTGCCGTGGACACCCTCACCAGGGGGCCCATCAACCTGGAGGACGCGATGCCGGTCCAGCACCAGTCGGACGCGCTCGACACCGAGAACAAGGACTCCGTACTCAGCACCGTCAAGGGCGCGACGGGTGCCCTCAACAACCACAACGCCCTCCTCGGCGGGCTGCCGCTACAGGGCTGAGTCGCCTTTCCCGAAAGGGCCGGTCCCCTCACCGACGGGACCGGCCCTCGGCGCTGTTCGAGGCGGGTCGAGCGGCGCGTCCCTCGTTCGTGTGGAGCAACGGACCGGCGTCCCCCGGTCGGGTGAGAACACGCCCGAACGCCCCCGGAACCGCCGATAAGGTCGCGCGGTGACCTCAACCCCAAGCGCAACCCGCCCTTTCCGCGTGGCCGACCTGGGCACCCTCGTCGTGATGCCGTGGAGCGGCGAGGCCCCCGACGGCAGTGACATGCCCTACCTCCTCGCCTACTCCCTCGGTGACACCGAGGAAGGCCCCGAGGGGACCGCCGTCGCCGTCGCGCGCCTGCTCACCGACAACGGCATGCCCGTCGGCGGGGACGTCGTCGACGGCACCGAGCGGCCCGGCCTGCCGTTCAGCCTGCTCGTCCAGTCCGGTGCGGCCGTCCTGAGCATGCCGAGCCTGAACGCCCAGTGCCTGCCGCCGCCGGAGTGGCTCGCGGCCGTCGAGCAGCGCGGCTACGCCTACCTCGTCCTCACCACCCGTGCCTGGCCGGAGGCCACGCCCGGCCGAGCCGTCACGCCCGAGGAGCTGGCCGCGTTCGCGGGCGCCCACGAGACCCTGACCGCGGCGGCGCACATCGTCCTGCCCGCTCGCCGGCTGCGCGGCTGATGCGGGGGCCGCACCCGGCGCCCGCGGGCGGCGGCCGCGCGTACGCCCTGCTGCTCGTCCTCACCGGTGCGGCCGGCCTGCTGGCCGCCTGGGTCATCACCCTCGACAAGTTCAAGCTGCTGGAGGACCCCGGCTTCACCCCCGGGTGCAGCCTGAACCCGGTCGTCTCCTGCGGCAGCGTCATGACGAGCGACCAGGCCTCGGCGTTCGGGTTCCCCAATCCGATGCTGGGCCTGGTCGCCTACGGGATCGTCGTGTGCGTCGGCGTGAGCCTGCTGGCCGGTGCCGCCTTCCCGCGCTGGTACTGGCTGACCTTCACCGGCGGCTGTCTCTTCGGCGTCGGGTTCGTGTCCTGGTTGCAGTTCGAGTCCCTGTACCGGATCAACGCGCTGTGTCTGTGGTGCTGTCTGGCCTGGGTCGCCACGATCCTCATGTTCTGGTACGCCGTCTCGTTCGACGTACGCCACGCGTTCCTGCCGGCCCCGGCCGGAGTGCGGAACTTCCTCGCCGAATTCACCTGGGTACTGCCGCTGCTGCACATCGGGGTGATCGGCATGCTGATCCTGACCCGATGGTGGGATTTCTGGACGAGCTGACCATCCGCCCGTCGTACCGATGTGGCCTTGGTGCTGTGTGCCCTTAGCTCTGTATGGCCTTAGCACTATTGCGGCACTCGGGGGAATTGTGAACTGATGTCGTTTTCCGGCTCGTTACCCGGTACGGACGCAACGCCCCCCGAACTCCTCCGAAAGGGCCCGTACCCGAGATGAAGTCGACCACCCGAGGAACCCTCGCCGCAGTCATCACGTGTGTGGCGGCCGCCGCCGGTGCCGCCGCCTGCGTGACCCCCGCCGCCGCGATCGGCACGGTGCCCGTTCCCGTACCGCTCGACGGCGTGGAGAAGTCCCTCAACGTGGAACTGCCCACGATCGGCGGCGAGATCCCCCTGCCGACGCCGGGTGCGCCCGAGGGACCGCGTTTCGTCGAGGGTCGGCTCATCCCGGAGCGGGTCGTTCCGCAGCTGCCCGTCGCCGCGGGGCTGCCCGGTGTGGGGCTGCGCGCGCCTCTGCCGGAGGTCCTGGGCAACGACTTCAACCACCTCGGCCTCGACGCCCCCGCCTCCGACCTGCGCACGCTGAGCCCGGGCCTGGCCCTGGACGCCCCGCTGACCGCACCCAACCCCGACCGCTTCGGTCTGCCGGACCTCCGGACGCCCCAGGCGGGAGTGCTCACCCCGGTGCTCCAGGCGGTGCCCGGCGCGGACCTCGGTGTGGGCGAGGGGCTCTAGCGCTCCGGCGGACGAACCGCCGCGAATCACGGGCCCGGACGCCGCCGTCCGGGCCCGTCGCCGTGTCCGGATCCGTGTCCCCGGCGGACCGTTCGGGCGCCGGACGGTGACCAGGAGGGCCACCGGGCGGTTACCCCCATGGAAACCGCCAGGGAAAGCCGCTCAGAAACCCGCTACAGAAACCCGCTACAGAAACCCGCTACGGACAGCCGGACCGGATCAGCGAACCGGGCCGGTGCACCGGAAGAGGAGCACACCATGGTCGTCAGCGTCGACGGAGCACCCGTGACCGCAGTACCGGTGGTCACGGGCAGACCCGGCACGGCGCACGGCGCACGGCGACGGGACCTGCTGCGCGGGCTGCTCGGCGCCGCCGCGGCCCTCGCGATCGTCCCCGTCGTCACCGCCTCCCGGCCCTCGCGCCCGGTGGACGGCGGTCCCACGGACTCCTTCGACGAGACCTACCGGGGCCGGCACATCCACGGCGTCCTCGCCCCGACAGGACGGGCGGCCGCGTCGGACGTCCGGTGGGACATCACGGTCGACGGTCGCCCCCTGCACCTCATGCGCCGCGCCGACGGCACCTGGCTGAGCATGGTCGACCACTACAGCTCGTACGCCACGCCACTGGAGGCGGTCCGTGCCGCCGTGGACGGGCTCGGTCCGGGGGAGCGGCTGCGCGAGGCGGATCCAGCACACCATCACCCGCACATGGGGGGACACCATGGCCTACACCCGTAAGGACGTCAGCACACTCACCAGCGCCGAACGACGGCGCTTCGTGAAGGCGCTGCTGGAGATCAAACGGACGGGCGAGTACGACGAGTTCGTCCGCACGCACATCGACTACTACGTATCCGACGGCGACGGCGGCCTGCGGACGGCCCACATGGCGCCGTCCTTCCTGCCCTGGCACCGCAGGTTCCTGCTGGACCTCGAGCAGGCACTGCGCCGGGTCGACTCCTCGGTGACGGTGCCCTACTGGGACTGGACGCGCGATCGCACCTCGACCGCCGTCCCCTGGACCGACGACCTCCTCGGTGGCAACGGACGGCGCTCCGACCGCCAGGTGACGACCGGGCCGTTCGCCTACGCCACCGGCGACTGGACCATCACGGAGAACGTGACCGACGGGGAGTTCCTCACCCGGGACCTCGGCCGCGCCGCCGCCCCGATCGACCTGCCCACCCGGAGCGACCTGGACCGGGCGCTTCAGGACCCCGTCTACGACACCGAGCCCTGGGACTCGACGGTCACCCGGGGCTTCCGCAACAAGCTGGAGGGGTGGGGCACCGGCTCGGGCAGCGCCGCCTGGCGCAACCACAACCGGGTGCACCGATGGGTCGGCGGGGTCATGCTCGGCGGCGCCTCGGTCAACGACCCCGTCTTCTGGCTGCACCACGCCTTCGTCGACCTGCTGTGGACCCGCTGGCAGAGCAGGCACCGCGAACACCGCTACCTGCCCGCCGAACCGCCGGGGCCGACCAACGGCCAGTACCGCCGGGTCGTCGCCCGGCAGGAGAAGCTGCCCCCGTGGGACGTGACCCCGGACCAGTTGGAGGACGCGTCCGGGATCTACCGGTACGCGTGAGCGGGTCGCGGTGAGCCCGGCGAGGTGATCCCGGCGAGGTGATCCCGGCGGTGAACCGCTCGCGGACAAGGGGAGAGCCCCGGCGCTCGAGGTGCCGGGGCTCTCCTGGTGGTACGTACGCGGGGTACGACCGGGGTGTACGTACGGGACGTACGGGGGTGAAGCTCAGCCGCCGTAGCCGCCGCCGTGCTTGCCGTCGTGCTTGTCGTGGTGCTTGTCGCCACCCTTGTCGTGGTCGCTGACGTTGGCGCAGGTGTTGCCGAAGGCCGGGTTCAGCAGGCCGATGATGCTGACGCTGTTGCCGCAGACGTTGACCGGGATGTGGACCGGAACCTGGACGACGTTGCCCGACAGGACACCCGGCGAACCCACGGCCGCGCCCTGCGCACCCGCGTCCGCCATGGCCAGGCCGGCTCCGCTGACCACCACGGCGCTGGTGCCGAGGGCAACAGCGGCCACCTTCGCGATGCGAGACATCACGTTCTCCTTAGGGAATCGGTTCGTGCGGTGGCAGGGGGCGCCGCCGCACTCCCCGTTCAACGCCGACACTGTGAGCGGGTCACGGTGCGTTCGGACGGATCACCCTTTTTGAACAGGACGGTCGTACAGTCGGGTGGCTAGTGCGACTGGAGGTGTGTCGCGATGAAGTCGGTCAGGGTGGCGATGGACTGGAGGCTGTCCAGGCTCAGGTCCAGCGCGGCCACGTCGACGCCGTAACGCTGGTCGACCGTGCCCAGCAGGGTCACGCCGGCCAGCGAGGTGAGGCCGATCTCCGGGCCGAACAGGTCGGTGTCGGCGGGGAGTTCCGCGACCACAGCCTCGTCCAGACGGGCCGCCTCGGCGATCAGCGAACGGATTTCCCGTTCCACCGCGGCCCGCTCTCGGGTGTCCGTCACGCTTCGGTTTCCTCTCGGTCGGATACGTGCAGCCATGCCGGCGACCCGGGCAGGTCGCCCTGAAGTGTCCTGCCCAGGACCGCCGAATCCGCGGCGGTGGCGGCGGCGGTGCCGGTGGCCGTTTCGGTGTCGGTGTCGTCCGTACGGCGCAGGCCCGCCTGGCGGAGCAGGATGCGCATCTCCAGGTTGGCGTCCGTCGGGCGCAGGGTCACCCGGAACTCCTCGGCGCCGGCCTCGCGGGCCCGCTCCATCAGCCGGAACAGGAAGGCCGCCGCCGCTCCCCGGCCGGCCACCCGGCAGGAGAGCGCGAGCAGCGGGACGGACCAGGCGGCGGGGGTGCCGCGGTCGGTGCGGTGCGTGCGGTCGACGAGGGCGGCGCCGATGATGCCGTACTCGCCGAAACGGTCCGTCATGCGGGCGGTGTACAGCTCGTGTCCGTCCGAGGAGGCCAGCTCGCGCAGGCGGTCGGGGGTGAGCCCGGAGGAGTTCAGCCGATGGGTACGGGCGGCGAGCTCCAGCGCGCGCGGGATCTCGTCGGCCGTGGCCGCGCCGATGGTGAGGCGCATGTCGCACCAGCGCAGGAACTCCTCGCGCGAGCCCTCGAAGCGCTCGCCCTCTGCCTTGCGGGTCTCCTCCGTGCGGTAGCGGCGCACGCGTTCGCGGGACTCGGCGGTGACCTCCCGGCCCTCGAACGCGGCCAGCAGCGCGGGCACGTCCTGGGGCGCGAGGGTGCGTACGCCCGGCAGGAGGGCCTCGACCTCGGCGCGCTCGTACGGGGAGTCGTCGACCAGGACCAGGGCGTCCACCGCGATGCCGAGGTCCTTCGCGATCCTGCGCAGCGACTCGCTCTTGTCCTGCCAGGACACCTGCGGGGCCAGGAAGCGTGCCCGCACCTCCGGCACGGCGTCCAGCCGGTCGAGCACCGAGGGCGCGCTGCGGCTCGCGATGCTGCTGAGCACTCCGCGGGCCGCCAGGGCGTCGATCGCGGCGAGCGCCGCGGGGCGGGGCGTGGGCAGGTCGTCGGTGGCCGACTCGACGGCGATCTCGTCCCACAGGGTGCCGTCGAGGTCCCATACGACGCACTTGACGCCGTCGGGATCGAAGCCTTCCGTGACGCTCATCGGGCGCTGTCTCCCTCCGGGAGGAACAGCTTCATCGACAGGCTGGTGGGGTCGAAGCCGAACTTGCGGTAGACCGTGCGCATCGGGACGTTGCCCACGTGCACCCGGCCGACGACCTCGGTGATGCCGTTGGCCAGGCAGAACTCCAGACCGGCGGTGAGGAGGAGTTCGGCGACGTCGCTGCGGTTGTCCACCGGGGACACCGCCAGGGAGCGGAAGTTGGCGTAGCGGTCGCCGGTCATCGCGTTCTGGTTGATGCTCACCCAGCACCAGCCGACGGGCTCCTCGCCCGGACCGTCCGCGACGATCATGCCCTCCTTCGACTTCTCCATGGCACGGCCGAGGCGGGACTCCCACCGCGCGGGATCGTCGATGGCGTCCTCGCCGAAGGAGACACGGGCGATCTCGGCCTCGAACCTTCCGATGGCCGGCAGATCGCGCTCGTCGGCCCGGCGGGTGGCGTACGGTCGGGCCCGCTCGGCGAGGGCGGCACGGTCCTCGTCGGCCGGCGGGTGCCAGCCGAAGGTGCGTCCGACGGGAGTGGCCGGAGCCGAAGTCGGAGCCGGAGCCGGGGCGGGGACTGCGGCGTTCCGGACCGCGGCCGGGGTCTCGGCGGGAGCCGGAGCCTGCTGGGGAGCCGGAGCCTGTTGGGGAGGTGCGGCTTGCTGGGCCGGGGTCGGGGGTTGTTCGGCCGGGGTGGTCGGATCGTCGGCGGGGACGAGGCGGCCGGGGCGGAAGGGGCCTTTGCCGCAGTTGGGGCAGCCTTCCGTGCGCAGGGCGGCGACCGCGGTCCAGCGGGCGCCGGGTCCGACGCGGAGCCGGGTGTTGCATGCCACGCAGGTGTATTCGCGCTGCCGGGTCCGTTTGTCGCCGGTGTAGAGGGGGCCGCTGAACTCGCCCTCGTGGGAGGGGGCCGTGGAGGTGGTCGTGAGCAGGTGCTGGAAGAAGCCGACGCCGCCGAGGATGCCGCTGCCCTCGTACTCGTTGAAGTTGCGGATGAGTGCGTTGGTGACCAGGCCGAGTCCCATGATCTCCCGCTGCACCTCCAGCATCTCGTCCGGGCTCTTGCCGCCGAAGGAGAAGAAGACGCTGTGTGCGGGGCCGGGGCGCAGGCCCTCCACGGCGCGGGAGAGGAAGAGGCGGGCGCCTTCGGGGGTGTAGGGCGGGTCGGTCATGGCCACGTCGTGCTGCCCGCGGATCTCGGCGGGCAGCGGCAGGCGCAGGTCGTGTCGGACGGTCTCGACGCGGGTGCCGAGGCCGGCCGACACCTTCCGGATGTAGTCGAGGATCTCCGGGGAGATGTCCACGACGGTCACCCGCTCGACGATCGGAGCGCCGAGCACGTCGCCCACCACGGCGACGGCGAGGGAGACCAGGTCGTCGTCGCCGATCAGCAGCAGCGAGCCGCCCGGCAGCGCGCCCGCGGTGAGCAGCGCGAGGACCCGGCGGACCTTGGTCTCGGCCGTGCAGTGCGACTGGTCGATGGCCATGTCGGCGGCGGGACCCGACTCCATGAGGGCGCGCAGCCGCCGTACGGCTTCGTCCAGGACGTCGGGGATCACGAGCTCGCGCCCGTCGCAGGTGGTGCAGGTGGCGTCGAGGGACAGGTCCATGCCGAGCCGGGCGACGAGGTCCAGGCCGTCCTCGGTCAGCCGGGACGGGCGCTGGGTGGTGATGAATCCCCGGCGGCGCAGTTCGTTGCCCAGGGCGGCCACGATCGGGACGGGCAGGCCGGTCGCGCGGCTGAGGTCCTTCGTGGAGGCGGGCGCCAGACGGCGCAGCGCACGCAGGACGGACCGCACTCCGGGCGGGCCCTCCTGGAGCCGGACGGCTTCCGCGACTTCCGTGAGCACGGAATCCGCGGTGGTGCTCCGAGGGTGCCGACGCGCGTTCGTCACAATGCTGCTCCAGGCAAGCTGATTGATGGATTCCGGGACTATCGAGTATACGGGCTGGTACGCAGGCCTCCGGACCCACTCGGACGGTCGGGAAACTGAGGGGAAACGGTGCGAAATTCGGGCGGGCAAGAGGGAATTCCGTGATGACTGCGTAATGTTCGGTACGGGATTCTGCTCGGTGTTTGATCGGTGTTCTGCGCGACGTTCCGCTCGGTGTTCTGTTCGGTGTTCTGTGTGATGTTTACGGGAAGGTTTGGGAAAGAATTACCGGAGGGGGTGCTGCGGGTTTTCGGGTGAATCCTTCGGACCCCCTCCTCTCCCCTTGACGCGGTGCACGCGCGAGCCCTAGAGCGCCCCGGATGCTACGCTGGGTACCATCGAGCGCCGCTTACCGGCCTCGCAACCTTCCCCTTTGGCCGCGCGGACCAGCGCAGATCTATGTGAAAGGAGACGGGGGCAGCGGTTCGTCACCCCCGGTTCCCCATGACCAACTCCGCCAACCTCGCCACCGAGGGTATAAACGTCGACGATCTGTGCTCTTATGCCGTCGACGTATGGGTGAGCGACCACAGCATCCTGACCGACGAGGAGCGCCTCCTCCAGGTGCTGCGTACGGCCGCCGAAAAGGGAAACGCCACGGTACTCGGTGAGGCGTCGCACGTTTTCCCGAACGGCGCCGTCACCGCGATTCTCCTGCTTTCCGCGTCGCACCTGAGCATTCACACCTGGCCCGAATTCAGCCTGGCCAATGTCGACCTGCTCGCTTATGGCCGACTGAACGGCGAGCGGATGATGCAGAGCGTGGAACTCGGCCTTTCGCCGACACGGATCAACGTGACGCGCATGCTGCGCGCGGTTCACTGACCTGGTTCGACTGCCTTTCCGGCCTGCCTGGCCGCAGGTCTCACAACCACCCCGACAGCGACTCGACGAAAGCGTCGAACCGGTCCCGGTGGATCGCGTGCGGTGCGTCGGGCACCGTACGCACCTCGAAACCGCGCCGGACCAGTTCCGCCCGCATCTCCGTGCTGACGAGCATGCTCGGGTCCGAGGTCTGGACGAGAGAGGGCACCAGAGCCTTCTCCGGCGTGTGGTCGATGTGCCGGTGGGAGGAGAGCGCGAGCGCCGTTTTCTCGTCCCAGCGGTCGAGGGCCTGTTGCTCGGCCGCGGCCCGCTTCTCGAGCCGCTCGTCCGGTTCCCCGTTGTGCGGTGGGCGGGAGAGGGCGGCGAGAGCGCGGGAAGAGCGCTTGAAGAGCGTGAAGAGAGCCGGGTCCAGAGATCCGTGGGCCCCGGCGAGTTGCCAGGCCGGTTCCGAGTAGACGGCGCGTGCCGGTTGCAACTCCGCCACCGCGAGGGCCAGGGCCAGCGCGCCCAGTGAATGGCCCAGCGCCACTTCCGGGGCGTGCGGCAGCGTCTCGAGGAGATCGTCGGCGAAGAGCCGGGGCTCGTACTCCCCACGCGCGCTGACGCCGTGCCCGCGCAGGTCCACGGCGAGGACGCGGTAGCCCCGTCCGGTCAGGACCGGGACCAGCTCGTGCCACGTGCGGTGGTCGGACATGATGCCGTGGACGAGGACGGCGACGCGCTCGCCCGTTCCCCACTCCTGTGCGTGCAGTCGCATGCGGCTGCCCCTCGTGTGGTGTGGTGTGAGCAGGAGTGTAGGGCGCGGGCTGATCATCGAACCAGGACGAGGCGCTGTGACAGGACACCCGGTGCAGGTGTGGTGGGCCCGTCTGGAGGACGCCCGGGCGGGTCTACGGGCACTCCTCGATCCCGTGGAACGCGCCCGGTACGAGTCGACCGTCGACCCCGCGGGCAGGGGACGGTTCCTGGTCGGCTGCGCCCTCAGCCGCCTGGTCCTCGGCGAACTGCTCGGGCTGCCCCCGGCGGACGTCCCCCTGCGCCGCGTGTGTCCACGCTGTGGCGGGCCGCACGGCAAGGTTCACCTGGCACTACCGCCGGACGGCCCTTCGGGCACCCCTCCGGGCTACGACTTCTCCGTCACCCACAGCGGCGCGCTCGTCGGCGTCGCCGTCTGCCGGGACGGGGAGGTGGGCCTCGACGTCGAGGAGTCCCACGGCGACATGGACGTCGACTCCGCTGCCCGTGTCGCCCTGTCCGACTCCGAACTCGCCGCGCTGTACGCCCGCCCGGCAGCCGAACGCCAGGCCGCCTTCCTGCGCACCTGGACGCGCAAGGAAGCCGTACTCAAAGCGCTTGGCGTGGGGCTGGGGGTGCCGCTGCGTGAGCTGGAGGTGTCCGGTCCCGAGCGACCGCCGGCCGTTCTCGCCTGGCCCGGTCGACTCGCTGCCCGGCCCAGCATGAGCATGGCGGACCTGGTCGTCGACGGCGGGCATCCCGCGGCGGTGGCGGTCGCCGGGGTCGGGGCAGGGGAGGGGGAGGCCGACGGCGTGCGGGTCGCCCTGCACGACGGCTCGGAGGTACTGGCCGCGTACGACGTGTGATCGCCCGATCGCTCCCGGACCTTCGGCCTTTTTCTGCACCCTTCTGTGCCTTTCTGCACCCTTCTGCGCTCTCGGCGTGGCCGAGAATCGGCCAGACTTCTCGCGCGGAACCACCAGCGCGGAACACCAGCAAAAGCCCTCCCAAGGGGAGGGCGGAGACTTGCGCCCCTGGCAGGACTCGAACCTGCGGCCAAGCGCTGAGAAGGTGCCTGGTGTGGGCCTTTGTGGGAGCCATTCTCATCGTGCTGGCCGTGGGTTGGTACATCCGGATGAATCCCACCTGAGGCGATCCAGATTTTTCGGAGTTCGGCGGTCTGCGGAGGTCGAGAACGTGCCACCGGCTCCGTCCCAGGGACATCAGCGGCCATCACCGGCCGCACGAGGAAGAAGGAGAAACCGGCATGGCGATTCAGCGGATGGACAACGTCGGCATCGTCGTCGAGGACATGGATGCCGCCATCGCGTTCTTCGTGGAACTCGGTATGGAGCTGGAGGGCAGGACGGAGGTCGAGGGCCTCGTCGCCGACCAGTGCACCGGACTCGACGGCGTCCGCTGTGACATCGCGATGGTCCGGACCCCGGACGGCCACAGCAGGCTCGAGCTGGCGAAGTACCGCAGCCCCGCGGTGATCAGCGCCGGGCCGCGCAACCGGCCGCACAACATTCTGGGCACGCACCGCGTCATGTTCGCCGTCGACGACATCGAGGACACCGTTGCCCGCCTGCGCCCTCACGGCGCCGAACTCGTCGGCGAGATCGCCCGGTTCGAGGACAGCTATCTGCTCTGCTACCTCCGCGGCCCGGAGGGCATCATCGTCGGACTGGCCGAGCAACTGCGCTGAGGAGTGGCACAACGACGGGATCCCGCCCGCCCGGGTGGCCGTATGGGCCGCGGACAGCGCGCCGGCGCTGCCGGCCACCTACGCACGGTGCGTCGAGGGGCAGCTGCCTGACCTGAAAAGGCGCCTGGAGGCCGCTGGAGACCTTCCCGAGCCGGCCGACGCAGGCTGAGGCTTCTCGCCGAGAATTTCGACACGTATTCGACAGGGCCACCCGCGAAAACCCGGTGACAGCCGGACAGCCCCGGAACCTCCCCTTGATCATCGGGGGAGTGTCCGGGGCTTCGGCATGGCGAGGGAAACGTGCTCTGAGCAGCAAAAATGCCCTCCCGAGGGGAGGGCGGAGACTTGCGCCCCCGGCAGGACTCGAACCTGCGGCCAAGCGCTTAGAAGGTGTTGAGTACTTAGCTCTGTACTAACCTGCGGTTTTGCCTGGTCGCGCTCCAGCACATTAATGGAAGGCGCTTGGCCAATCTCATGGCCTCTTCGACCGAGAACCGACGCCCCGAAAGACGACCGCCCCGGCCCATATTAGGACCGGGGCGGCCAGCCGACGCGCGGGTCCGCCATCTGGGCGGGTGACCTCGTGCAGAGTGTCGCCGCGGCCGGCGTTGCTGAGGGGGGTGGCGCTCCGCATCGCTACCCACCGCCCCTCGTAGATCAAACAATGTAGGACTGCGACTACAGACAGAACGATCATGAACCCGGAACCGTGGGCGGGTGCCGTCTGCCTCGCCCCCGCCCGACTGGGTGCTCACCCAGCGCCGGGCTATCGGCGAGCGCATCCGCGCGGAGCGGCTACACGCAGGACTCACTCAGGAACAGATCTCGATCCGGTCCGGCGTGGACCGGGCGTCCGTCGTGCGGATCGAGCAGGGCCAGCAGTCGCCCACCGTCGACACGCTGATCCGTCTGGCCGTAGCCATCGGGGTGCCTCTTGTCGCCTTCGTGCAGTGAGCGGCCGCCCCGCGACGGGGGGCGCAGGGCGGCCGCGTCTGACCCGGTGCCGGCATCGTGCTCACCGTCGCCGACACCGGGAGTCATCAGGACGGCTGCGGCTGCACAGGCTCCGCCTTGCACGGCTGTCGATGGATGTACGCGGCTGGCCGTGCCCCGGACATCGACTCCGGGATGTGGGTGTCGTAGTGCTCGCCGGGCCGGATGGCCAGGCCGCACCGGTCGCAGATCTTCACGCCCGTGCCTCCCTGTTCGCGGTGCTCCAGGCCTGGTGCAGTTCCCGGCCCGTGGGGCAGGAATCCGTCCGACTGGCTCGACACTCCGCGCACTCCCGGAGGCAGTGATCCGACAGACGCCGAAACGCCTCATCCGCTCGGGCGCGGGCCAGGCGGAGGCCCGCTCGTACGTAGCTCATAGGGAAACCCCGTCCTCTACTTCAGCCCAGATCTCCGGGGCGTCGCCGGTGTCGCTGCTGCCCCACGAATCCGCGGTCCGCAGGACGGCGATGCCGGCGCCGGAGCCGAGATGCGGCTACAGCGCTGGCCGGGGAAAAGATCCACGCGGCCGCCGAGAGCGTCTTCGAGAGCGGCGCGTAACTCCGCTGCCCGGCTTTCCGGCATGACGCATCCCCGCCTTTGCGTGAGAGGCTGACTCTTGCGCAAGAGTAGACCGGGCCTCCGTACTCTGTCACGTAAGTCACACAGGAAGGGGCACAGGGTGACGACCGATACGCCCAAGTACTTGCAGGTCGCCGACCAGATCCGCGCCCGGATCGAGTCCGGAGACCTCGCCCCGGGCGATCGCCTCCCGTCCGTGTCCGAGATCTCCGCCGAGTGGGGAGGCAGCAGCAGCCTCGCCACCGCCGCGTACCGGCTCCTGGTCGACGACGGCCTGGTGGTCTCCCGGCACGGTGCAGGCCACTACGTCCGCAGCCGCGAGACACCCGAGCTGCTCGTGCGCCAACATCGCCGTCGTAGCGAAGACTCACCCTTTGGCCAGGGCGTGGCCGAGCAGGGCGCGGTCGGCAGCTGGCGGCACGACTCCACTACCGAGCAGGCCAGCGAAGCCGTGGCCGAGCGACTCGGTATCGAGCCAGGCGCGGCCGTCATGCACACCTCGTACGTGTACCTCGCCGATGAGCAGCCCGTGCAACTCGCCGAGTCGTGGGAACCCCTCGCCCTCACTGGTCACTCCCTCGTGGCGCTGCCCGAGGTGGGCCCGTACGCCGGCGTCGGAGTGGCCGCCCGGATGCGGGTCCTCTCGATCGAGGTGGGCGACCCCGTCGAGCGCGTCCGCGCTCGCATGGCCAACCGTGCGGAGGCGCAGGCCCTCGGCATGACGCCTCCGGGCCCGGTCCTGGCGATCGAGCGGACCTATTACGACCAGGCCACCGCGCGCCCGGTGGAGACAGCAGACGTCGTGATGCGCGGCGACCGATGGGTGTCGGTGTATGGGCAGGTCCCAACTCCCTGACTCTGGACGCACGAAAGCGGCCCCGCCCTCCCGCATGGGGAGGACGGGGCCGCTTTCACGGGTATTGACGGCGCGATGGATCGAGGGCGACGGACAGTAGGCCGCTCCCGTTGCCGGGCTGTGGATCGGGGGCTCCGTCTCGGCGGCATACGAGTGCGTCCGGATCGTCGGCCGGCGGCTGAAGGCTGTAGCCGTCGGGGCAGGCCGGGCCGGGCGCTCCCGGTTCACCGCGGGGTCCTTGCTCTCCCTGCGGCCCTTGCTCTCCCCGTGGTCCCTGCTCTCCCTGCGGTCCCTGCTCTCCCTGCGGTCCGGGTTGTCCGTCGATCCCAGCCGAGCCGGGGGCGCCAGACTCTCCGGCAGCTCCCGGTTCACCGGGCTGGCCTGGCGTTCCGGGGTCGCCCTTGGGCCCGGGGATGGGCACCGGTACCTCGGCGCGGGCGGGCAGATCGTCGACCGCGTCGGACGGGTCCGGCGCGACGGGTGTCTCGCCCTCGCTCGTCACCTGGGTCCGTAGCTGACGTACGTCTGTGGCCAGCGTCGTCACGGCCTGGCCGCGCCGGTCTGCCTCGGCGGCCAGCTGGTCGGCGCGGTTCATCTCGGCGTCCATTCGCGCCCACACGATGACGACCGCGCCGGACAGAGCGACGAGCCAGCACAGCAGCGCCAGCGGGCGCCAGCGGCGGGCAAGGGCCCGCTCGGTCCGGGTCACGGTTGTCCTCCGGGTGGGATCAGTGTGCGGAGCCGGGCAATCTCCGCTTGGTCGGCGGCCCGGTGCGCTGCCATTTCGGCGAGCTTCGCGTTCAGTTCGGTGCGCTCGGCCTTGAGGGCGTCACGCTCCTCCTGAAGGTCGTTGGTGAGCGAGCTGTAGCCGGTGAGGGCGTTCTCGCCACGCTTCCCGAGGTACGCCACCACGCCGCCGACGACCGCGCCCACGCCCACGAGCAGGCTGCCGAGGGTGGTGGCGTCCATGGTGGCTCCCTACAGGTCGCGCGTGGTGGTGCTGGTCGGCCGGTTGGGCACGGCGTAGGTGATGCCCCACGCGCCGAGGACGGCGAGCACGATGGTCACGCCCTCGCCGGTGGTGAGGACCTGGTCTTGCACGGCGGTGGCTGCGGCGGTTGCGCCGGCGGCCACTCCGGCGACGAGCGACTTCGCGATGCTGGAAATCTTCATGCGGATCGTTCCTCTCGATGGATCAGTCGGTGACGGTGAAGCCGTGCCGGGCGCCGAGGAGGCGCAGCGAGGCCTTGCCGGGGATGCCGTCGGCGGCCGCGCCGGTGTAGCCGCCACCGGCCGGGGAGCGCTGCCAGCGGGCGTACGCGGCGAGCGTCTTGGAGCCGAACGAGCCGTCGACGTATGCCGCGCCGAGGAGGCCCTCGGCCTTCAGCGCTCGCTCGACCAGGAGGACGGCGGCCTTGTGCGTGGTGTGGCCCTGCTCGGCGGCCGGGTCCTGGCGGGCCGCCGCGACGACCTGCTTGAGCGAGACGCTCGGCTTGGTGGTGCCGGTCGGGGGAGTGCTGGGCGTGGGCGCTTTGCCCAGGCGGGCCGTGACCCGCTTGCGGAAGTCGGCCATGGTGAAGCCGCGCGGATCGGTCTTCGTGTTCGTCCACTCCTTGTGTCCGATCACGGAGGCGGCGGACCAGCCGTGCGCACGGCACAGCGCGGCGGCCGCGCGGACCATGGCCTCGAGCTGGACGTCGGGCCAGGGGTCCTTGCCGTCGCCGAGGTTGACGCACTCGAAGCCGTAGAAGTGGACGTTGCCGTCGGTGTCGTTCTCGTTCGGCGTGGGCAGTGCCTTCTCGGCGATGACCGCCTGGAGCACGTCGCCGTCGCCGCTTCCGGCGTGGTTGGTGCGGCCCCAGCCGACGAGGTGCACAGTGCCTGCCTTGTCGATGACTCCGTGGCACAGCGGCCCGGGCAGGCCCGCGTACCCGTCGCGGCATATCGCCACCGAGGAGGCTGTGCCGGAGGTGACGGTGTGGTGGACGACCACGCCGTGCACGGGGCCCCACGAGCCGTGTCCGGCCCGGTTATGCGTGCGCCAGCTGCCGACCTCGGCGACGGTGACGCCCTCGGCCTTGAGGGCGGCGAGGACCGCGGATGCGGTCAGGGGTGTGGCCATGGGTGCTCCAGACATGAGGAACGCCCCGGCCGTCGGCGCGGGGCGTGTTCGGTAGGGGCGGGCGGGTTACGGCAGTTCGGCGTACCGGGCCCGGAAGTCGTCGTCGTTGTAGGTGCCGAGGTACTGGAACAGTCCGACGCTGATGGCTTGCCGGATCACCCACCAGCCGAGGCGTACCTGGGGGTCGTTCGTGCCGTCGACGAGGGCCAGGAGCTGGCCGTCGTCGCTGCCCACTGTCGTGCTGCTGAGGAACTCGGAGGCGATGAACGCGCCGTTGGTGCCGTCGTACTGGACGGCCTCGAGGCGGCTGGTTATGACGGGCATGCGGTGCCTCTCAGGCGATGCGGCGGAGGGAGATCCACGAGTCGGCTTCCATGACGCTCGCGGTGCCGTTCGACACGGTCTGCGCCCAGTCGATGGAAACGGTCCCGCCGTTGATTGTGATGAGTCGGCCGGCCCCGTGGTTGGCCTGGGCGGCCGCGGTGGACGGAGTCGAGAACTGGGTCTCCACGCCGAACGCGATACGGGTGGAGGTACGTGCGTCGGAGTCCGCGACGGAGGTGCCGGCCAGGCGGCCCGTCACCGTGTACGACCCGGTCGCCCCGGACGGGACGGTGAACTTGATGTCCATGTCGGCGGCCGGGTCGCCGGAGATCCGGAAGTAGAACTCGATGCGGTACTCGGCGTTGGCCGCGACCGTGAGCACCAGCTCCGGGTCTGCGGCCACCACGATGTTGGACGCCCTGGACGTGGACACCGACTTGCGGGCGTCGAGCGGCACCATCGACATGAGCAGGTCCGCGTCGAGCAGGTCGCCCGCGAAGATCTGCGGCCACTGAGACATGGTGAAGGCCTCCTACAGGGGGACGATGCACGGGGTGGCCAGCCGCACGCCGGTCCCCGCGGTCTGGGCCTTGACGATGCCGTTGACGGACCGGGTGGCCGTCACGGTCTGCGGATTGACCACGATGAAATTGGCATAACGGATGGCTGCGGTGGCGCCATTGGTGTTGCCGGTCACCCGGATCGACCTGGTGCCGAACGAGTTGGCCGCCGTGATCGAGGTGTCGCTGGCGGCGATGTGCCACACATCCGGCTCGGCCTGCGTGGCGGGCCAGGCCTTCACCCGCAGGGCACTGCCGGTGGCCTGGAAGCGGAGCCGGATGAAGGCGCCGGCGGTGTGGGTGTAGCCGGGCACGGTGTACGTCCCGAGGTCCGTACCGACGCCCGCGACCAACTTGCGCAGTACGACCGTGGCGGCGTTGGCCGTGGTGAAGGCCACCCTGGCCATGTACATGTTGTCGCTGTCCAGCATGCGCGCGGTGGGCGCCGCGTACAGGCTGTCGCCGGTGGCCGTCGCCGAGGTGCTGACGTCGCAGTACATGTCGAAGTCGGCGTGCACGGCCGGGATGGAGACGCGGCGGCTGACGTCGACGGTGGCCAGCAGCTGCGTGCCGTAGCCGGAGCCGACGCTGAAGTCCGACGCCGAGCCGCCGACGACGGTCCAGGCCGGGCCCGAGTTGGGCGACCCCCAGCCGTTCGACACGGTCCTGCTGAAGAGGTCGTTCAGCCACGGGGTGATCGCCGTGGCGGTGACGACTTCGCCGCCCAGGCGGACATCGAACGGGAACGCGCCCGGGCGGATCGCGGTGGTGACCCACCGCTGCTGTGCGGTGGTGAGGAAGTGCAGCGCGGTGGCCGTGGACGTGGCGGCCGCGGCGAGCACGGTGCCCGCGGTGTCGGCCCGCCCGCGGTTGGTGTCGCCGACGACTCCGACGGTCCACGGTGCGGCCGGCGTGCACGCGGCGTACCAGTCCCACCCGTACTGGTCGAAGCTCTCGCTGTAGCCCTGCACGATCAGGTCGACGTCGCCCGGCGGCACGTCGGCGGGCAGGTCGGTGAGGCGGATGACGTCGCCCTGGTCGACGGCCATGACGGCGTCGGCCAGGTGCGGGGCGGCGGCCAGGTCGACGTGAACGACCGGATAGCGGGGGGCATCCCATGTGCCGAGGTGCAGCAGCCATCCGGCGATCGGCCCGGCCTGCTCGTCGGTAGCGAGCGAGCGCTGCACGCTGGTGTCGTAGCGGCCGATGCCGTCGGGCGGGGCCTGCACGGACAGGGGCCCGTCCTCGAGGACCACGCGCGCCGAGCTGCCGTCGATGCGGGTGACCGTGACGTCGTTGTTGACGTCGGCGTCATCGGCGATCGGCTCCAGCGGCGGGGCGATCTCGCCGTCCGTGGTGTAGCTGAGGGTCAGAGCCGGGCTCTGGTTGTACATCGTGGTGCGGCCGCGGTACCGCAGAGACGGGCGGGACCGGTGCTCCATGAGGATGCCGCCGTCGGAGTCGCCGCACTCGCCGAACAGCTCGAGCAGGGTGAGCATGCGCTGCGCGCCCATCTCCTCCTGGTCGGCGATGACTCCGCGCACGCTGACGGGCACGTTCTCCTCGCTGCCCAGGCGCACCATGCGCTGCCCTGCGTACTCGGGCGTCCACGCGTCCAGGGCGCTGGTGTAGGCGGACGTCGTGGTGGTGCCGAAAACGGCGATGTGCCCCATGGCCATGCCGTCCAGCTCGGAGGAGAACCCTCCCGGCGGAGAGCCGACGTTGGTCACCCGGCCCGCGGTGGCCGCCACCGTGTTGGTGTAGGAGCCGGCGCTGCCGTGGATGTCCGACCAGACGACGGTGTAGGTGACGGTGCCGCCCGATTCGGAGACGCGGAAGTGGGAGGCCACCCACGTGCCGAAGATGTTGTTGCTGGTGCCGATGCCCTGGTCGACGACGGTGTTGCCGTCGATGTCTACGCCGAAGATCTTGGACTGGCTGTCCTTGGACTGGATGCGCCACTCGCGCACGGTGCCGGTGGTGTTGATCCGCATGATCGTGCGCAGGGTGGTGGGTGGCGGGGTGTCCAGCCGGTAGACCCATGCAACCTGCCAGCCGGTCGTCGCTCCGGCCGGGGCGGGCACGGTGCCCTGCATGACGGCGGACGGCCCGGTGCCGGCCGCCCACACGGGCAGCGGGCCGGATGAGATCAGGTCGCTGTTGGCCGCCCAGTTGACGCCGGTCAGCGTGAGCGGTGCGACGCCGGGGATCGGCGAGTACGCGCGGGTGGCCTGTGCGCCCTCCTCCAGCGGCCAGTAGGCGAGCGGGCTGTAGGCGGGGATGCGGCGGCGCAGCGGGGACTGGAGAGCGGCGGCGCCCTGGCCCAGGCGGCGCAGGATCCCGGCCGCCTCGACCGGTACCCAGCGGTCGTTCCCCGAGACGTCCCACCGGGGCGGCCAGGTGGAGATCTCCCCGACCATCCGGTCCGAGCGCTTGCGTACCGTGGCCGTGCCATTGACGGTCCACACCCGGCCGACGGAGTCGGTGAAGCCTGCGGCGCCGTGCGCCAGGGGGCGGAAGTCTGCGTCGGCGACGAGGGTTCCGTCGATGCCGGAGCGAACCTGGAAGCGCGTTGCGTTCCCGACGAACGGCGTCCTCGGCGGGGTGGTCGAGGCATCGCTCGGCCCGATGCGCAGCGCGCTGGTGGTCGACTGGAGACTGGTCGTGCCGGCGCCGACGATATCCGTGAAGAGCTGGGTCCACGGGCCGGTGATGGTGTCGCCCTGGTAGAAGCGCACCGTGTGCCCGGACGCGCCGTTGTCGACGTCGAGGGTGACGCGCAGGACCGCGCCGCCGTAGCGCTCGATGCTGATGTTCGTGGAGTGCACGAGGGCGCCGGAGTCGAGCCAGATGAAGGTGATGTTGCCGTCGAAGTAGCGCAGGAACCAAGAGCGGTCGGCGTCGACGGTGCCCCACTTGCCGAGGATGCCGAGGTTGCCGGCGGTCAGCGTCATGTCAGCGTCGAACTCGGCGCGCACGTCCAGGTCGCCGGTGATGTTCAGTGCCGCGACGTGCGGGGTGGAGACGTAGCCGGCCGGGTCACCGTCCAGCTCGAGGTGAGATGTGCTCGCGGGCAGATGCACCCGGACCGGGGTGTTGCGGCCGATGTAGCCGTACAGGTCCGACAGGGGGTTGCCGTCGCTGTAGCGGCCGGAGACCGCCGGGTTGACCTTGCTGCGCCCGTTGTTGAGCGTGAGCTTCAGCTTGCCCGGGTCGGAGCGCGAGCCCTCGTCGGGGCGCCCGCGGATGATGGTCATCAGGTCGCGGGTGAAGACATCGGCGGTGATGTTCTGCCAGACACCGCCGATCTTCAGGTCGGCCTGGATGTCGAGCGGAGTCTGCGGGAACGCCACAGCGTGGCCTCCTTTCTAGCGGCGCCGGTCGAAGGCGTCCCCCGTGGAGCCCCCGCCGTCGAGACGCACGATCTTGCGGAACAAGCGCTTGAGGTCCTCGTCCGCGCCGCGCACGTCGACGATCAGGCGCTGAACGCCACCGCCCGCGGACGCCCCGAGGGCAGGCGCCATACCGGCCGTGAGAGGTGCGGCCTGGACGGACTGAGGGGCCACCCCCGGGAGGCCGTTCAGGGTGGACTGAAGGGCGGGGATCTGGCCGATGATGCCGCCCCGGAAAGCATCGACCAGCGCCTCACCGGAGTACGAGGTGTAGCCGCGGCCGGCGAACGGCCCTTCCTTGGCGGGGCTGAAGGGGAAGAAGTCACGCGCCGCGCTGACGACCGAGGAGGCCGCGTCCCGGACCTGCCCGATCTTGGCTTTGATCCCGTTGATGAATCCGTTGATCATGGATGCGCCGCTGTTGTAGAGCAGGGTCCCCATGTTCCCAAGCCCCGCCTTCACCCGGCCCGGGATCCCCCGCACCCAGTTGATCATCTCGGTGGCCTTGTTCACCGTGGCCGTCTTGATGGACGACCAGTGCTTGATGATCAGGCCGAGGACAGTCCAGTTGAGGAACGCGCTGTAGACCTTTCCCGGGATGCCCTTCACCCAGTTGACGATCCCGTTCCACCAGGAGATCGCGGTGGCCTTGATGCTCGACCAGTGGCTGATCAACAGGCCAATCAGGGTGAAGTTCATGAAGGCGGAGATCATCATGTCCTTCGCCCAGATCAGCTTTCCGACGACCCAGTCCCAGGCGGCGAGCGTCCAGGCTTTGATCTGGTCCCAGTACACGACGATCAGCGCGACCAGTCCGGCCACGGCAAGGATGATCCAGCCGATCGGGCCCATGGCGATCAGCCACTGTGCGGCCATGACCGCGGCCCAGGCGACCGCCCGCGCGGCCATCAGCGCGAACTGGACGACGGCCGTTGCGCTGGCGCGCAGGACGGCCAGGATCCATGTCCCGATCGACACCAGCGCGGAGCCGGTCCAGGCGGCAGCCGTCGTCGCGGCGGACGCCACCGCGCCCGCGCCGATGCGGATGTACGCGGCCAGGCCCACGGCGTTCATCCGGATCCATCCGACGATCACGCCCCACGCGGACGAAGAGATGATCGCGTTGGCCCCGGCGACCACGGAGGAGACGGCCGCGTAGGTCGTCATGGCGGCCTTGACGACGAGGACCGTGGCGGCCAGCCCGGCGAGGGTGTAGGCGAGCGGCTCGAATACGGACCGGTTGTCCATGGCGAACGCGACGAATCCGCCGGTGATCTCGGTGAGCTTGCTCATCAGCTTGCGGTGGAACTCCTCCACCGCGACGCCGGCGTTGTCGTTGAGGGCGTCCCCACTGCGCTTTGCCGCGCCCGCGAAGTCGTCCATCGATCCCGACGCGCCCTTCAGGCCGGTGAGGAACGCGGGGATGTCCTGGACGTTCATGTCCTCGAGCGGCGTGCCGAAGAGGCTGATGGCGGCGTTGGCCTGGGTGGCCGGGTCCTTGATGCTGAGCAGGCCGTCGATGATCTGCTGGGTGGCGCCCTGGGCTGTCGACCCACCGGCCAGGATCTTGTTCGCCATGGTCTGGGCATCCAGGCCGATGGAGTCGTATGCGGCCACCGACTTCGCGGACATGTCCGTCGACAGGACCGTGAACTCCTTGACGGCGTCGCCCGCCTTGTCGATGCCGATCGCGCCCTTCGAGGACGCGTCGACGAGCAGCGCGAACGACTGCTCACCGCTGTAGCCGAGGGTGCGGAAGAAGCTGGAGTACTCATCGGACGCGTCGAGGACGTCCTCCCGCAGCGAGGCCGGCACCCGCTGCGAGGCGGCCGTGATCAGGTCGAACGCCTGGGTCGCGTTCGTAGCCAGGCCCGAGTTGATGAGCGTGCCCACGCTCTGCACCGCCCGGTCGACCTCGATGTCGAAGGTCGACGCGAAGTTCAGGGCGCTCTCGGTCGCGCCCTCCAGGGCGGCGCTCGAGGCGGTGGACATGCCGTCGATGGACGACATGACCGAGCCGACCGCGGTGTTGACCTGTTCCATCGACTCGCCGTACGCGTTGGCGTACAGGTCGCCGGCCACGTCGCCGATGCGGGCTGACTCCGACTCGGTCAGCCCTAGCTGGGCGGCCAACTTGTCGTTGGCCTGGTCGATGCTGATGCTCTGCACGAGGCTCGCGCCGAGCGCGACGCCGGCCCCCGCACCGATGCCGGTGGCGACCTGGTCGAAGCGTTCCCGCGCCGAGGAGAGTCCCTCCTCGGTACGGTCCCGTGCGACCAGGTTGAACACCAGGGATGTATCGCTCATGACCGCTGACCTCCCGTTTCACCAGGGGTCAGCGGCCCCTGCTCTTCAGTCTTTCCGCGGCCTCTTGCTGCGCCTTCTGGTAGGCGTCGAGCCAGTCCAGGACCGCGTCTTCCTGCTCGGCCGTCATCAGCTCCCACTCCCAGGGGCGGATGTGCAGCAGGTGCGCGGCGTCGCCCAGGCGCCTTACTCGGCGACGGGCGGCTGGGCTTTTCCCTCTTCCTCCGGGTCATCGGGGGCCGCCTCGATCTGCCCGTCGATCCGGGCGAGGACGGCCGCGCGCATCTCGGCCGGCGCCGACTCGGCGGCCGCGTCGCGCATCTGCTTCAGCTCGCCCTTGGAGTACTCGAGCGTCAGCTCCTCCCAGGCGAAGTCGATGTCGTCGAACCTGATCCCGGGATGGTCGCGCTTCTGGAAGGTGAACAGCAGCGCCCGCCGGCAGATGCTGCTGCCCTGGACGACGTCCTTGGTGAACTCGGTCCAGGTGCGACCGGTCAGCCGCTCGATGTTCTCCCGCTCCGCCGACATGATCCGGCGGGGGTTGTACCGCCACCGCTTGGGCTCTTCGGTGCCCTCTTGCGCGTAGACCAGGAACACGTCTCTCTCCTCATCCGGCCCGCGCCGCGAGGCGCTGGGCCATGTTCTCCATGGCCGCCTCAACGGCCTCTTTGTAGTGGCCCTCGCGGCCCTCGAAGGCGCGGTCGAACCAGTCGACTTTGCCGTGCTGCTGGACCCAGATCTCACGGTTGCCGTAGACCGGGTGCCGCCACCCGCCCGCCCGGTTGAGCCGCTTCGGTGCGTTGGGGAAGCCGCGGACGTTCTTGGTCTTGAAGGCCTTCACACGGGCGCCGGACCAGCGGCCGCCGAGCTTGACCTCGGGCCGGATCTTCCGGGCGACAGAGGACCGCAGGGCGGGCGCGGTGGGCAGGCCTGCCGAGGACAGCGACATGATCGACGACTTCGCCTCGGCGGCCCCGGGGCGGAGCGCGTCGCGCATGTTCGCGGCCAGCTCTTTGCGCAGCTGCTTGCCGTCCTCCTCGGCGCGGATCGCACGCGTGAGGGCGGCCAGGCCCTCGTGCGTCTCCACGCCGAGGGAGAACGGCGGTCCCCCGCCGGCCATCAGACCGTTGCGCGGACGACGGCCCCCGACGTCGGGAAGCTGACGCCCACCGTGGCCTCGTCGCCCACGCTTCCCTCGAGGGGGTTCCAGGACTTGATCAGGATGCTGCCGGTGTACTTCGGGTTGGACGTGCCGACCGCGGCCTGGTCGGCGCGCACCTCGAACGGGACGACCAGCCCGAGCAGCGGCCACATGAGCGCGTCGAGCTTGGTGGCGGCGAAGTCCTGGAGGAAGTCGCACCCCAGCTCACCGGACTTGAGGCCGCCCAGGACTTCCTTCCAGCCGAGCGATGCGTAGGTGGTGACGTCCTTGTCCTCGACTTCGACGGAGATCTCGGCCTTCTTGGTGAACTCGTTCAGGACGTTGGCGTTGATGCTCAGGTACTGGGCGAGCAGGACCATCTTGGGCATGGCGGGGTCCCCTTCCAGGGCGTGGCGACGGCCCCGGTACGGGCCGGGTTACGGGTGGTGCGGGGCGGCTATCGGATGCCGAGGGAGCCGACGAACAGGAAGCTGGGCGTGGTGCCCGAGATGGTCCAGGCGACGCGCCACCAGGTGTCTGTGATGGCGGTCCCGTCGGTGCGCAGGATCTGCCCGCCGACTGCGGTGGCCGCGGTGAACGTGGCCCGGGTCGTCGGGGCTGCGAAGGTGTTGTCCACGCTGGACTCGACCCGGGCGGTGATGGTGGGCACCGCGGTGCCGGCCACGGACAGCACGTGCAGCGCGGCGTACAGCCGCTTGCCCGCGGTGATGGCGCCGAGGTTGAGGCCGGTGCCCGTACCGGTGGCGGTGCGGGCGGTGCCGGGCGGGTGTGCGAACTGTCCGCGCACCAGCGGCCAGCTGCTCTTTGCGGTGCCGGACCAGGGGGCGATCTCTCCGACGGCGTCGAACAGCTTGTAGTCGGCGCGCAGTGCGGCCAGGAAGTAGGCCAGGTCTCCGACGGCCGCGCCGTTGTTGGCGCTGGCCGACCAGGGGATGACGGAGCCGAGGTGCGTCCAGGAAGCATCGTCGACCTTGCTCGGGTCGCCCGCCTCCCACTGGCCCTCGGCCGCCAGCTCGGCGGAGCCAAGGCCGCCCAGGACTTCCTTCCAGCCCTGGCTGCCGTAGTTCGTGGCGTCCTTGTCCTCGACCTCGGACGAGATCTCGATCTTGTTGGAGTTGCCGGTGAGGTCGAGGCCGGCGGCGAACGTGCGGACGTTGGTGAGGATCGTCTTGCTCACGTCGCCTCACTCTCGGGGCTGGCCGCCTTGCGGCGTCGCGGCGGCCGCTCGTCGGCGGTGGCGTCCTCGGCGACGCCGGACGCGACCAGGTGCGCGGCCTGGGCGGTCGGCACGTCGGCAACCTCCCCGACCCCGGGCCATGGCTCGCCGTTCAGGATGGCGCCCTCGGACTGCTCGATCAGCATGCGGATCTTCACGCGTCCCCCTGTCCGATGACCTTGATCATCACTTCGGCGCCGACGTAGGTGGTGCCGGCGTGCTCGTACCAGCGGTAGCCCTGCACGCGCATCACGTGCAGGTCGTGGGCCAGGCCGCCCAGGGCGTACTCCCCGGGCGCTCCTCGGGCCAGCTCGATGGTCTGCTTCAGCGAGGCCGGGCCCGAGCCGGACAGCATCGCGTCGAGCACGCGCTGCGAGGACTGGTCGTCGGCGCGGCCGACCAGGACGCGGGTGGTGAAGACGAGTTCGTCGAGGCTGCGCCGCATCGCCTTGTCGTAGTCGCACTCGTACTCGGCGACGAAGAAGTGCGGCTCGGTGATCGCGTCCGGGACGTAGCCCGAGCACGTCAGCTTCGGCACGCCGTCGGGCAGGACGACCGCGCGGGCCGCGTCCGCGAGCGCGTCGCGCACAGCGGAGATCTGCATGTCGTGCTCCTCAGAACCCGGGGATGATGTACGGCTCGATCAGCGCCCACACGTCCGGGTCCCGGCGGCTGAGGTTGCGCACGCCCCACTCGGCCGAGCCGATGATGCCCTCGGGGCTGTCCTTGCGCTTGAAGAGCCGGGTGGCCTGGATGAGTGCGGCCTGCTGGATGTCGTCCGGCACGGTCGGCCATCCGAACTGGGCGGTCACCCGGAGCCGGGCCGTGGCGATGCCCCACGTGCCGAGCACCCGCAGTAGCCCGGTGATCGGCTGGCCCTTGGCGAGCGCGTTGTCCGGGCTGGTCTCGTAGTCGGTGACCGCCGACCAGTTGGCGCCCGAACCGACTTCGACGACCAGGCCCTCCTCGCTGCCAATGTCGTCTACGAGGAACAGGTCACCGTCGTCCTCGCGGCAGATCCGGCCACGCGGGTTGAACGTCCACGTCACCGGCTCGGGGTCGAGCCAGAAGCGGCGGCCGGTCGTCTTGTCGATGCTGCGCGACGCGGACGCCCGGGCGCGGTTCAGGTCCGCGTCGCGAGTGTCGTCACTCGGCTCGATCTTGAGCTGGCTCTTCAGCTCTTCCAAGGTGACGTACTCGTTGGCCACGTCACGCCTTGTCGGTGCCGCGCGCCTGGCGGCCCTTCGGCGGCACGGTGCGCTGCGCAGGGACAGCCACAGCCTGAGGCGTCGCGGCCTCCGGGTCGGCCTCCGGTGTCCCGGCCGGGCCGGTCTCCGGGCCCGTAGCCGGGGCGCGATCCTCGGCCGGGGCGCTGTCCTTGGCGATGCGCTCGCCGTCCGGCCCGTAGCCGCGCAGCCGCAGCTGCTCGTCGACCGCGTCGACGCGGTCCTGCATGTCCTTGCGTCCGGCGTAGCCAGCGCGCTCGCGCAGCAGGGCGGCGACCATCGTGTCTTCGGTCTGGGGGGTGTCGCTCATGGCGGTACTCCTGAGGTGAGTGGGTGTGCCCGCCGGGCCCGCCCCGGATGAGGTGAGGGCGGGCCCGGCGGAGTCGGGATCAGACGCCGGTGAAGGTGGGCGTCACCAGGCCGGTGCCCGCGATCTTCCGGGCGTGGGCGTAGCGCTGGAAGGTGTAGGCGAAGTAGCCGTACACGACCAGCAGGACGCCGAGGTTGGCCGCCTTGGCCTGGTCCGCCCGGATGTACATCGGGGCGTCCGGGTCTTCCCAGAGGTGGCACTCCTGCCGGTCCGCCAGGTAGATCTCGTCCTCGTTGGTGCCGGCGCCGAAGTTCGTGGCGATGTTGTTGTCCACGATGACCGGGGTCCCGTTGGGCAGGACGCCACGGATGCCGCGCCCGTAGGCCTCGGCGTAGTTCGCGCCCAGGGTCTGGGCCACGATGTTCGGCTGGGTGATGAGCGGCCACGTGTTGCTCATGGCGTTCTGCATCCAGTACCAGCGGCGGGAGTGCATGACCGCGATGTTGTCGCCCGAGGCCATGTCGAGCATGGCGGCTTCGACGCCGGCCAGGCCTTCGATGACCTTGGGGTACAGCTCGGTCGCGGTCGGCGTGCCGTCGGTGTAGGCGACGGCGGTGGCCACGTTCGTCAGTCCGGTGGTGGCCTGGTTCAGCAGCTTGCCGTCGAGGTTGGTGTTGTACCGGCGGAACAGGTCGTCCATGACGACTGCCTCGACTCCGGCCCCGCGCTCGATGGCCTGGCGAGAGATGGTCTGCTGGCCGGCCGCGGTCTGCACGGTGATCGGCAGGTTGGTGTCGTCCATGTTCTGCTCGGCGACCGCATCGTTCTCGGCCGCCTGCATGTCCACGGACGAGCCGGTCGTGATGCGGCTGATGTTGACCTGCATGCCCTGCGGCGGCAGGTCGTGCGGGCGGCAGGCGTCCGCGAACGGACGGTTGGCCATGGCCGCCGGGGCGTACAGATCGGTCAGGTACTGCGGCACGACCAGGCCGGCGAACGCTCCGGTGCCGACGGCGCGCTGCTGCTGTGCGTCGGCGCGCAGCTGGTCGCCGCGCTCGACCCGCTCTTCCTGCATGTGCCGGGCGAGGCGGGCCTGGGCGTCGTAGTCGCCGAGGAACGCGGCGGCCACGTCCCGCTCGAAGCCAGCACCGCGCCGGTCGACGTCGGGCCGGTACGTGCGCTCGTCCTGGCCGACGCGGTGCACCCGGTCGTAGGCCGGCGCCCGGTTGGCCGCCGGGGTGGTGCGGGCCTGGAGCGCGGCCAGTTCGTTCTCGCGGGCCTGCTCCGCCTCGAGGCCAGCGAGCGCCTCCTGGCGGCGGGTGACTTCGGCGTCCGCCGTGTCGCGCAGGGTGACCTGCGCGGTGACTGCCTCCTCGGTCAGGTTCTCGTCGGAGCGCAGCGCCATCAGCGCGTCCTGCTCCCGCTGGCGGTTGGCGATCGCCGTGTCCAGCGCGGTGCGCGCCTGGGCGATCAGTTCGGCGAGAGTCATCTCGGCCGTCCTTTCGTTGTCGTCATCAGGCGCCCCGTGTCCAGGTCAGACGGCCGCCCGAGGCATGGCGCCGGGCGGTCTCGTGCGCGCGAGCGCAGGGCAGTAACTCCCGCCGGGCGGCGGGAAGATCAGGGGTCAGCGGGCGATCGCGAGTTCCAGCAGCGCCCGGGCGCGGCTCGAGGTGGCCGCGGCCGCGGGCTGGCGGACGCTCGCCTCGGTGTGCGGGTTGGCGCCGTAGCCGACGATCGCGACGTCGCCGCGGTGGATGTCGTACCGGTTGATCCGGTACTCGGTGTAGTCCGGGGACCACTGGCCCGACTCGATGCGGAACGCGAAGCTCATCTCGTCGACCAGGCCCGCGCGCAGCTTGGGCGCGATGTACGCGACGTCGTAGTCCGCCGGGTCCAGGGCGGGCGCGCGCACGTCCAGGCCGTCGGCGCTCTCCGTGAGGAACAGGCTGCCGGTGGTGGTGCGGGCCAGGCGGCGCAGCTGGTCGTGCCCGAGGACGAGCGGCACGTCGAGGTCGCCGCGGGCGAGGGTCGCGGTGCCGGCGCCCTCGGAGACGATCTCGGTGTACGGGCCGTAGTAGTCCCACATTTCGTAGCCGCGCTCGTAGACGGTGGCGCGGCCGGTGAACTCCAGCAGGCCGCCACCGCCGTCGGCCTCACGCAGCTGCACGCCGGAGAGCGTGGCGCGGACGATGGCCCGGGCGGACGTCTGCTCGGCGCTGCGGCGCTGCGAGGGTCGGTCGGCGCGCTGGCGGATGTTCTGGGCTCGGGTCGCCGCGGCGGCGGCGAGCGCTGGTGTGGTCATGACGGGGCTCCCGGTACGGCGGTGGTGGGCTGGACGGGTACGGACCGCGAGCCGAACAGCCGGTCGAACTCGGCGAGCTGGTCCTCGGTGAAGGGCGGCAGATTGTCCAGGGCACGGCCCTCGCTCGGGGTGAGGGTCCGGTTGGTGATGCGGGCGCCGATCGTGCGGGTCCGGGCCTCGGGGTCCATGCGCAGCAGCGCGTCGGTGTTGAGCTTCACGAACCGCGGGCCGGACACCAGCTTGCGGCTGAAGGCGTCCTCGCGGCGGCCGACGGCCGGGCCCAGATTCATGATCAGGAACTGCAAGTTCCTCTGCGTCATGGACGCGTACGTGATGCTGCTGCCCGACACGGCCACGTCGATCAGGTCGCCCGGGCATCCGAAGAACCGAGCGATCTCACTGGCTCCGTACTGCCGGGACTCGAGGAACGCGCTCTGCGAGGCGACGGCCTGGATGGGCTTGTACTCCCAGTCGACGCCGTGGACGAACAGGCCCGAGTCGTCGACGGCCGCTTTGAACTGCTCGCGTGCGACCCGGGCGTCCTTGGCGTTGACGATCTTCGCCGTGTTCTTCAGCTCGGCCAGCGGCACGGCGCCGGCGGCGAACCAGTCGCGCGCGAACTGCTGGGCGCTGAGGGTCTCCTCGATCGTCCACGCGGCATACGCCACGGGGGACAGACCGAGCGGGACTCCGGCGACGGTGTACTGCTTCTCGTGCCAGACCTCCCACGGCTCGTACTCCTTGCCGCCGATGACGAACTTCGTGATGGTCGAGCCGGTGCCGCGCACCGACACGGTGCTCAGCTCGACCAGGTCGACCCGTCCGGGCAGGCCGCGCCCGTCCGGGCCGATGACGCCCGTCCGTTCGGTGATGATCCCGAAGCAGTTCCCGCCCCGGTCCAGGTCGAACTGGGTGGAGTACATCCACTCCTTGATGCCGATCTCGGTACCGCCCGGGTTGACCAGGACCGGAGGCTTGGGCACCTCGACCTGGATGCCGTTGACGTAGCGGTAGACGTCGATCGGGAAGCTGGACACCAGGTCGGCCCGCAGCCGCAGGCACGCCCATACAGCCGAGTTGCGCAGCGCGGTTTCGTTGGTGACGTGCACTCGGCTGGTGCGCCGGCCACGTGACCGCGACAGCAGATCCTCGGCAGAGGTGATCTGGGCGTCCCGGGTGAACGCGCCCTTCAGCTTGGACCAGGCGCCCATGGCCGTCCCCCTCTCACGCGAACGAGTCCGCGATGTCGTAGTCCTCGAGCACGTGCGGTCCGCGGATGACGAGCGCCCAGCGGGCGAACGTCGCCGCGGCGAGCGGGCTGATGTCGGCCAGGCTGTTGGTCCGGTCGAGCGTCCAGGCGTCGCCGACCCGGCGGGTCCGCGCGCCGTTCACGGCGGCCGTGAGCGGCACCTGGTCCAGGTGCCGGACGGTGCCCTGGTTCATGGCGTCGGCCAGCTGGCCGCACGCCTCCATCACGTCGCCCGACCGCATGACGGCCAGGTCGCCGCGCTCGGGCTTGGCCCTGTCCTTGGGAACGTCGATGCCAGCGGCCACCAGGTCGTCGATGAGCGAGGCGGCCGGAGCGCCCGAGGACGCCACGGCCACGGCCACCGGTGACCACAGCCGGTGCAGCCGCGCCATGGCAGGCACCACCCAGTCCGTGCCGGGCCGATGGGCGATGACCTCGAGATGGATCCGGCCGTCCGGCCGACGGCACGCCGCGGCGATCGAGGCGGTCTTGCGGTCCTGGGCGACGTCGAGCGCCAGGGCGACGTCGGTGTTCGCCTTGCTCTCGCGGTCGACCAGCCCGGGCCAAGTCGCCTTGGGCACGTTCGGGTCCGGCGGCGGCGTCGCCTTCCGCGTGCGGTTCAGGTACGCCCGGTCGAACTCGCCAGGGTCGAGCTTCTCCAGCTCGGCCTGGATGATGTCCTCGGTCACCGTGAAGCCCAGCGCTGGCAGGGACACCCGCCAGGTTGCCGGGTCGTCGCGCGGCAGCTCGTCCGGAGCGAACCACTCGAAGTACGCCGAGCGCGGGTGTATGCCCGTACGCCACAGCTCCTCGATCATCGCCCGGCCCTGCTGCCTCTTCTTGTTCAGCGGGACCGACTTCTCGGTGCCGCCGGCCGACGCCCACCACAGCTGTGCCATCGGGCGCGTCAGCATGGCCGGAGAGAAAGCCTGCTCGAGGCGGTCGTCCTCGTGGGCGAAGTACTCGTCCATCACGCCGAGATCGAGGGGCGGGCCGTGGCCGGCGCGCTCGGTGTTCGAGGTGATGCCGATCTTCGACCGGGTGTTGCGGTGGATGATCGCCTCGTGTCCGTTGGCCTTGCGTGCCACGAATCGGCGGGCCAGCCGCGACGCTTCGATGGTGACCCAGAACTCGTCCTCCCATCGCTCCCTCGCCATGGTCCGGGTCTGCGCGGCGTAGACGATCCGCTGTCTCCTCCAGGCCGCGGCCCGGTGGACCTTCACGGCCAGCAGGCCCTGGGTCTTGCCCTGTTGCCGGGGCACGGACAGGCCGACGTCGCGGTACGCCAGGATCCCGGTGGCCGGGTTCACCTCGAGGGCGACGTCCCAGACGTAGCGCTGCCACGGCATCGGGGTGTAGCCGAGCCGCTGCATGACGATGGCGACTTTGCCGCCCAGGGTGGGGAAGTCCGGCCGGCGTGGGGTCCCCCACATCGGTGGGCACTCCAGCCCGTACAGCTCGCGGCACTGCTCGGCGAACTCAGCCGGGGGCCGCCAGGTCGCCGAGGTCGTCGTCATCGTCCGGCTCCTCAGGGGCGAGGGAGCGCAGCTCCGCAACGACCTGGCGCAACTCCTTGGACAGCGAGTGCAGCGATGACCCGAGGGAGACGGGAGCGTCGACCTCGGTGGCCAGCCGTACCGCGATGGCGGCCAGCGTGGGCGCGGTGGCGTCCAGCACCTCGAGGTCGCCGAGTGCGGCGATGTCCTCGAGGACGCGCGCCCGTACCGAGCCGGGCCCGGCCGCCTCCTCGAACGGGTCGGCCGTCTGCTCGCCGTCGCCGGGCAGCAGCTGCTGCGGCAGGACATCGAGTGCGGCCGCGATCGCCACCAGGTCGTCGACGTCGACCCGGCGAGCGCCCGACTCGACCTTGCCGAGGACCGAGGCGCTCATGGGGCGGCCGGCCTCGGTGACGCGGGCGGCCAGGCGCGCCTGGTCGAAGCCACGGCGCTGGCGGTGCTCGGCGACGGCGGCCGCGAAGTGCGCGCCCGACTCGCCAATCTGGATGGCGCGAGCCGCCATCATCGCCTCCCTTAGATGCCGAGGGTCGGCCCGCGATCATGGCGGGGGTCTGGCCGGCCCGGGGAGAGAAAAAAAACAGCTGGGCGCGGGGTTGAGAAGATGATCTTCCCTAAAAGATCCAGCCGATCTCAGCGAGATCAGGCTTCTGAGCTGCAAGTTTGGGTCGAATTCAGGGCGGCTCGAAGCGTCTTTTCGGCGCGCTTGAAGCCGTCGAGGTCGGTGGACTCAGGGAAGGTGAACGGCTCGTCGCCGCCGGCCCCGATCAGCGTCCACCCGTGCGCCACCTGGCCGTCCTGGTAGAGGGCGAGCGCCAGGCCGCGAGGGTGGAAGACGGTGCGGTTGATGAGCCACAGCAGCCCGGACTCGGACAGCTCGAGCAGGGGTCGGTAGTCCGGCGTGGGTGCGGGGTGGACGTTGCTGTCACGCGCCATCGGTGGGCTACCTCTCTACGGGCCTGCGAACCAGTCGACCGAGGTGTGCAGCTGCACGACGTCGGACAGCGGCCGGTCGCTCTTCTCGCTGTTGCACTTCCTCAGACAGACGGGACAGCCGCGCACGCCGTGGATGGGCGCGACGTTGTCCGGGTCGAGGGGTGCGCCGCCCTTGCTGACGGGATGGATGTGGTCGGCTGCGTCGGCGTGCGGGTGGCCGCACACGATGCAGATGTCGGAGGCGGCCAGGGTGCGGGCGCGCAGCAGGCGCCAGGCGTAGCTGGTGAGTTCGTCACGGTCGGTGGCCATGGCGTGCTCCTTGCACGACGAAGCCCCCCGGGGTTCAGGTCACCGGGGGGCTTCGTGTGGTTGTTGAGTCCAGGCACGCCGGACGTGGGGCCAGGATGCGCCATGATCGCGCCGAGTGCAACTACGTACGGTGCGCGGCAGGCCTACGCGTGTGCCTCCTCGGCGAGCTGCTGGACGTGGACATGGGTGTGGTTCGGGCGGTCGGGCGGGCTGCTGGTGTAGATCAACATCCCCTTCTGGCCTCCGGAAGGGGTGACGCTGACGAGCGTGCGACCTGCGCACTTGCGGCAGGAGGGGCGCTCCTGCTGCGGTGGGGGAGTGGCGGACGTATCGGACATCTGCCAGGCGCCGATCACCCATGCGAGGGGCAGCACGTAGATGCCGCCGGGTACGCGCTCGAGTAGCTGGCCGTAGAACACGGCGGTGAGTGCGCACGCCACGGCGCGCCGCAGGGACACGGCGAGGCGGACCAGGCCGGACCGGTCGGCGTGGCTCTTGCCGGACAGCCACCGGCCCCAGGCCTCGAGCTGGAGCCAGGTGCCGAGGGACAGGCGGCGGCCCGCGGTGGCCGCGCGGCCCTTCACGCGATCCCTGCCACGTAGTCGCCCGCCCACGAGACGGTCGGGGCGACAATCAGGCCGATGGCGCCCGCGACGCTCTTGGCCAGGCCGAGGCTGATGCCGGCGCCGATGGGGCGGACGTAGTCCCAGCGCCATCCGCGCTTGGCGGCGACGGCCGCCAGGATGACGGTCGCGATCACGACGACGGAGTGCCCGCCGGGCGTGAGTCCGACGTACGAGGAGCGGGTGACGCCGGGACTGGTGCCGCCCACGCCCCAGATCAGGCCGACGTCGCCGATCTGGTTGGTGCCCCACAGGCTCCAGTCGGCCAGGCCGCCGATGATGCCGCCGGCGCACAGGATGAGCAGAGCGCCGTAGGAGAGGCAGGCGAGGGTCGGGGCGAGCTGGCGCAGTGCCTTGAGCGTGAAGTGCTTCTTGTGGCCTGCCCACCACTGGGCGACGTCCCAGCCGAGGAGGGACAGGCCGACGGTGACGCCTCCGAGAGTGACGTAGCCGTAGACGGGAATGTCGAGCGGGGTCATCCGGGGTCCTAGTGGAAGAGGGCGGCCACGTAGGCGGCGGCGAGGGCGAGCAGGAGGACGGTGCAGACGGCCGGGCCGAGGTAGAGGTGCCGGGCGCGGCGGGGCGCGATGGCGCGCAGGCCTGCCGCGCTGAGAAGGGCGGCCAGTGGCCAGAGGAAGACGGCTGTCTCAGGCATGTGTCTCACCCGACCGCTGCTGCGGAGGGCAGCGTCTCGGGGTCGTACATGGCGCCGCGGGCCGGGTCGACGAACGCGGGGAGGATCTTGCCGCGCGACTTCCAGGTGCGGACCGTTGAGACGGTGATCCCGTAGCGGTCGGCGACCTCCTCGGTGGTGAGGAAGCGGTGCGTCTCGCGGGTGTCCCGGTCGTCGTCCTGCGGCTCGGGGTCGCGACGGGCGAGCGGGAGCAGCCGGACGCCGGGTGGGACGGCGTCCCGCCAGTGCTGCACCGTGGGAAGAGGCTGCAACGCGGGGCGGGCGTCCTGCGTCTCGGCGGCCGGGGCGGGTGCGACGGTGGGTGTCTCGGTGCTGCGGGTGACGGGGGTGGCTGCGAGGTGCAGCAGGTGCCCGAAGACGAGCGGTGGGACGCACGAGACGGCGATGACGAGCTGCCACGGAGCGCGGGGCTCGGCGGAGAGCCAGCCGGTGACGAACGCGTGTGAGACGGGCTGGGCGGCCATTGCGGCGCCGAGTGAGACGACCGCGCCTGCTACCGCGGACCGCTTGCCGGGGCTTCCGGCGGGGCGGTTGGAGGCGACGGAGGCTGCGATGCCGGCGTAGGCGGCGAGGACGGCGGCCATGCCCCAGGCGAGACGGCCGTCCCACCCGGCGAGGACGGCCAGGTGGTGTTCGCCGGGTGCGCACATGACGAGGACGACGACCGCGACGACGGGGCGTCCCGCGTTGGTGAACCAGCGCACCCACCATGGGACGCGGTGAGACGCGGGGTGAGACGCGCGTCGCGGGCGCGGAGTGAGCCTGGCACGGAGGCGTTGCAGTCGGGTGTTCACGGGGCTCCTCGGAGCGGGTGGGCAGGCCCCCGCGCGGGGGTTCGCGGGGGCCTGCGTCTCGGGTGTGTCAGTTGGCGTACGGGCCGCGGCGCTGGCGCTCGTTGGCGCGGTCGGCGTCCTCCCAGGACTGAGCGGCGCGGCCGGCGGCGCGGGCCCCGGTGGTCTTGGACCGGAGGAAGCGGCCGACCGGGCCGGTGACCGTGGTCCCGGCGGCGGGGTAGGCGCGGGCGCTCTTCGCGCGGCCGCTGAAGAGGCCCATCAGCGGCCGCCGGTGTTCAGCAGGGCGACGGCCAGGCCGACGGCGGTGAGGACCAGGCCGAGGAGGGCGAGGAGGCGGGCGCCGGTACGGCGCGGGCGACGTCGGCTCACTGCTCGGCCGCCGGCTGCGCGATGGTGCGCAGGATCTCGGCGTACGCGGCGCGGGTGATCGGCTCGGTGATCTCCGGTGCGGCGCGGCTGAGGACCGGGTCCAGGGTCGTGGCCTGGATGGCGGCGGCGCGGCCGGTGGGGGTGAGCGGCTCGTCGGTGCGGTGGCGCTCGAGGCGGTCGGCGATCTCGCCGAGCATCGTGCGAACCAGAGCTTCAACTGTGCTGTGGCCGCGGCCGTAGCGGGGTGTGTGCGGTTGGGGCTGGTCGGTACGGTGGGCCATGGCCTGCCTTTTCGTCGTGGTTGAGGTGGGCCTGGCCCCGTCCCGGAGCGCCAACTCAGCGGGACGGGGCCGTTTTGCGTGGGCAGTGCGGACTGCTTCCCTCGAATGTATGGGACCCCATACACTCGTGGCAAGCGGCCCGCCCGAGGAGATGAGGCCGGGTGTGACCGAGGAGGCTCAGCGAGTGATCGACGCGATGGAAGCGGTAGAGGCGATCGCCGACCCGGAGGAGCGTGCCCGGGCCATCGGCGAGGTACTGGCCGACCAGGCGGAGCGGGCCCGGCGGTGGCGTGAGGACCGCAGGAAGACGGTCCTCGACCTCCGTGCGCAGCAACCGCCGGTGTCCTACCGGAAGATCGCGGCCCGGCTCGGCGTCTCGCTGCGGACGGTCCAGGACATCGAGGCTGGCTACTCAGGCTCGGGCAAGAACAGGCCGCGCAAGGACCCGGACACCTGATCACGCCGGGGCGGTCAGCTTGCTGCCGCCCCACACGTGCCCGCAGGTTCCGCAGCGCGCCACGGGTACCGCGCCGGCGCCTCCGTACATGGCGAGACGTCCACCGCACAGCGGGCACGGCCGGGCCAGGTATGCGCGGCCCTCGCCGAGGTCGAGAGCAGCCTCGACCATGCGGGCCGCCTGCCGGGCGACGGCGGAGACCTGGTCCAGCTGCCGTACGTCCAGCGGCCGGAACGGGCCCGGCGCGCCCTGCACCCTGGCCAGCAGCCACAGAGCCGCGTACGGCGCGTCCGGCCGCGTCTTGGTCCAGGACCAGCGGCGCGGGTCCCGGCGGTCCCGCATGATCTCCAGCTCGCGCCGCTGTCGCGCGGTGAGCGGGTAGCCCTTAGGCAGCTGGCCGATGACGTGGCGCTGCACGGCGGCCGCGACCTGGTCGGCGCACTCGACCAGGTCGCCCTGCACGGTGGTCATCGTCTCGTGCACGGTCAGCCGGATTGGGATCGGCCGCTCGCCGATCTGGCCCGGGTCCCGCTCGAGGGCCCGCAGCTCCGCAGAACGCTGGCGCTCAGTGGCCAGCTGCTCGGCGTCGCGCTGCTCGAGGTCCCGGACGAAGTCGCTCATGCGCCCGGCCGGCGGCCACGTCGGTGCGCTCTTCGCGCCTAGGGCCTCTGTGAGGTCGGGCCAGTGGCGGATGACGGTGAACAGGTTGCCGGTGGCGGTGGTGGGCATGGTGCGCTCCGGTACTCGGTGGGTCAGTGGTCGTCGAGGTGCGCGACGATCGCCAGGAACTGCTGGGTGGTGAGGTCGCCGGTGCAGCGGGGGCTGTGTGCCTCGCCTTTCGAGGCCTCGGCGAGCAGGCAGCAGGGCCACAGCGGCCCGGGGTTCTCGCCGACGGCCTGGCGGCGCGCCCAGTCGTGCTCGCGTACCTCCCGCCGGTGGGCTCGGTCGGCGCGCAGCGCGGCCTCGGTGAGGACCAGCACGCCGAAGCCGAGGACCAGGGCGTACGGGTAGAGGTGGCGCAGGCCGCCGACGATGGCGGCGGCCGCCAGGACGACGGCGCCGAGGAACGCGACGTTGCGCTGGCGGCTGTGCCTGGTCATGCGCCGTCACCTCTTTCGTAGAACAGGGCGAGGGCGAGGGCCCCTATGACGGCGAGGAACGCGAGCGTCGGCAGCGCTGCGCCGACGATGCGGGCCATCACCGGCCGACCCGGATGACGCCCAGCGGGGTACGGGCGGCCAGCTCCTGGTGCAGCTGGCGCAGCCGCAGCAGGGCCCGCCCGTCGCGGAGTGTGAGCCGCACGCGGGTGGCCTGCGGCAGGGCGAACCAGCAGGTACGGCACAGGTACTGACGAGGCGATCGGCGGCCGGGGCAACCGGGGCAGTTCAGTTCGCGCATGGGCATAGCGACTCCTGAGTCTCGAGGGGGTTGTCCGTCACTGCTCGCGGGCGCGCCATGCGTCGACCACGGCCTTGGGCACCCGCCCGGTAGGCGAGCAGGGCATGCCGGCCTCGGCCGCCCAGGCGCGTACCTCGGCCGCCGGGTAGTCGACGGGCGTCCGTGCCTTCTTCTGCTTGGCGGGCGCCAGCTCGGCCTCGCGGGCGCGGATTTCGGCCAGGCGCTGCTCGAGCCGCTCGGCCTCGGTGCCGATCTCAGTCAGCTCCTTGTCCGTGTCGTACCGGCGGCGCAGGCCTGCGAGGGCGAGGCGGGCGCGGCTGGACTGGTCGCGGATCTCCTCGTCGGTGTGGTTGTCGGCCCAGGCGAGGAGCTGGCCGACGGAGGGGGGCTGGGGTTGGGCCGGTCCGGCAGCGCGGGGTACGGCAGTGAGGGCCGCGGCGGTCTGGTGCTGAGTGGCGGGTGCGGTGGTCATGGGGCTGGTCCTCTCGCTGAGCAGGTGCAGGCGGTTGTTGCGGGCGGCGTCCGGGCCGCCCTCGCGGTCGATCTCGTCGAGCAGGCTGAGCAGCGCCCGCACGGTCATCGCTGGTAGCGCCAGGCGCCGGGGCGTACGACCGGGCGCCTGGCCCTCGAGGCGGCCCGCGGCCGCGGGCGGGCGCAGGTCGCCACGTGGGGCATGGCCTGCCACTCGCCGCCCTCGAGCCGCGAGCGCTCACCGGACAGCACACGGACCTTGAGCGTTCCGGTGCCGTCGACCAGGGCGCCGAGGTTGCCGGCGGGGTCGGGGTCGGCGTTGACGGCCTGGCGGCGGCCGCGCACGGTGATGGCCCAGCGGATCCGGGCTTGGCAGTCGTCGCACAGGACGACGGTGTGGTCACTGAGACTCGGCATGTGTCCTCCGGTCGCTACCGGTCTGGTCGGGGTCGAGGCGGCCGTCCAGGAGCGGGAGCGTCCGCAGATGGCCGTACAGGTGAAGGGCGACGACCGGGCCGTGCACGGCCATCACCGCGCGGATCTCGTCGTCGGGGGCCTGCTCGCGCTCGCGGTACGTCAACTTGCGCGGGAGCTGGTGCGCGCTCTGCTGCTCCTGGTCCCGCTCGGCGGTCTGGCGCAGGCGCTGCTGTCGCCGCTCCTCGAGGAGCCGGGCGCTCTCGGCGAGTTCGGCGTCCCGGGCGGCGCGGGCCTGGTCGACCTGGCGGGTGAGCGCGCACGTCTCGCAGTCCGTGCCGGTGTCCCACATGACGCCTGTCTCGCAGCGCGGGTCTCCGCAGCCGTGGCGTACGAGGGCCGCGCCGAGCATCCAGCGGCCGAAGTCACGGACCGCCTTGCTGCTGGCGTAGCGGCGGGTGAGCCGGTCGTGCAGGCGCTCCTCGCTGCCTCCGTAGGCGTCGAGCTGGGCGCCGATCTCGCGGGCGATCCGGCGCATCACGTACGGGCTCAGCGCGGCGACCTCGTGGCGTACGGGCTCCAGCACCCGCCAGATACGGGGGGACAGTTGCAGGGCGGGACTGGTGTACGCGGCGCGGCCGGCGGCCGGGCTCGAGGACAGCGTCTCGTCATCCGTGCGCAGCACGAGACCACCAGAGCCGAACGTGGGCGACACGGAGTTATCCACAGGTCCCGCGACCCACTTACGGTCACCTCGCCTACGGCGGTTACCCCCACCCAGCTGCGTCTTAAGACGTCGGTCAGTAGTGAGGTCTTCCTTAGACGCGAGGGATCCGTCATGATCGCCCGCACCCGATCCGTCATGGATGACCGGAGTCGCCGGGGCCTGCTCGGCGGCCGGGACGGCGTGCAGCGGGCTGCGGTGCGTCTCGTACGCGTGGCGGCCCTGCTCGCCCTCGCGGCGGTGCAGCGTGAGCCAGCCGGTTGCGGCCAGCTCGTCGACCAGGCGGCGGGCCTGCCGCTCGCCGAGGGACTCGCCGGTCTGCTTGCCGGTGTGGTGGTGGAGCATCGCGCCCAGCTCGGCCGCGGTCACCGGGATCCGGCGGGCCGTGGCGTAGGCGAGCAGGGCATACACGCGCAGCAGGCGCGGGGTGAGGGCCTCGGCCGCGCGCACGGGCACGCGCACCCACAGTTCGCCGTCGGCGAGCGGGCGCACGGTGCGGTGTGCGGACTGGCCCCGGCCGCCGGGCAGGGTGCGCCGGGTGGTCGGTACCTCCGTGAGGCCCTCGAGGGGGTCGGGCTGGGCGAGCTGGCGCAGGCCGCGCTCGACCGCACTCTTGGACATGCCGAGGTACTCGGCGAGCACGGACACTTTGGCGGTGCAGCCCTCCGGGCGGAGGGCGAGCGCTGCGATCTTGACGTAGACGGCCAGGGCCGCATCGCTGTACTGGACGCCTACGACCAGGCGCAGGGGCACACGAATGGAATGTCCGCCGTCGCGCGGGCGCACCACGGCGGCCGCGCGCGGCGGCTGCGGGTGCGGTGCAGCCTCGGAGGCTGCGAGCGCGACGGCGGACATGTCGGTTGGTTCTCCGGTCAGTTGGCGCGGCAGCTGTGCAGGACGCGGACGGTCTCGAGGACCGCGCCGGGGATGACGAGGTCGAACGCCTCGCCGCGGCGCAGCTGCTTCACGACGAGCCAGCCGCGGGTGTGCAGGACCTGCACGGCGACCAGGACCTGAGGGACGGACAGGCCGGTGGTGTCGGCGAGGGCCTGGGCGGGCGGCTGGTCCGCGACGTCGATCCGGCCCGTGCGGTGGTGGGCCCGCCAGAGCAGGTCATGCCCGACCAGCCGGGCAGGCGCCGGCATGCCGCTCACGGTCAACCCGAGCCGGTAGAAGGGGCGGAAGTGCTCGTGCCTCTCCAGCTGGCCGGGCGCGATCGACTCCTCGACAGTGAGGACGCGAGCGACGTATGCCGTGCGGCGGCGCGGCAGCGGATCGGCCGGCCTGGCCTTGGCCCGGCGCGCAGGCTTCGCGGTCGGCGCGGCCTGCGCGGTCTGCGGAGCGTGGCGGCGGGCGAGATCGGCAGGGCTCGGGCGGCGGGCAGTGGTCATGTCGGGTCCTCGTGCTCGGTGTTCGGGTCGTCGGCCGGGGGCTGGCGGTGGACGGGCCACCCCGGGCCGGGCGGGGGCTCGGGGAGGCCGCGCTGCGCGTTCGGGGTGTGGCGGGCGCACCACCAGCCGGACGGGTACAGCCGCGCGTACGTCAGCGCGTGCAGGTCGACGCGCTGCCACTCGCAGGCCGGTGGCTTGCCTGCCACTCGGTCAGTGCTCCTCGGAGGCCCAGGCGTCGACCGCGACGCGGACCGCGTCGGCCTCGTGCCAGTACGGGGCGTGTCCGTCGGGAAGCGGCGTACCGGCGAGGAGGGCCCGGGCGGTGGCGGCGACCGCGGCCGGGTCGGACCAGCGGCCCAGGCGCTCGAGGAACTCCGGTTCGGTGTTGCCACCCTCGGCGCGCGGGCGGGCGTACTGCCACTGCTCGGCGGGGTGGTCCCAGAGCAGCAGCAGGCCGCCGGAGTCGTCGTCCGTCTCGTCGTCCCAGGTGATGACCGCGTTCAGCATCGTGGTGCAGCCAGCGTCGGGCCCGGCCTCGTACGGGTCGGTCTCGGCGTCGGACGTCCAGACGTCGTCAGGCTCCAGGCCCGCGGCGGTGAGCGCGCCCAGGACGGCGACGATGTAGGGGTCGTGCGGGAGGGTGCGGGCGGTCATGACGCTCCGATCGGACGGGTGTTGGGCAGGGCGGTGAGGGCGTCGGCCCATGCGGCGGCGTCGCGGTCGGCCTGGTCGGTGTGGCGCTGCCACAGGCCGACCAGGCCGTCGACGGAGCGGGCCAGCGGAGCGCGGCCGATACGCCGGCCGCACTGGCAGACGCCGACCAGGTCGAGGCCGTCGGCCTCGAGGACCAGGGCGTGAGCAGTGGACGGCGCCCCGGCGGGGGTGTCCTTCTCCTCGCGCTCGGCCCGGGTGAGGCCGGCGTCGATGGCCTCGGCGAGCAGCTCGGGCGTGGCCGTCCAGGTCGGATCCGTGGTGCCGTACCCGAGCAGCTGCACGACCTGGCCGCGCAACTCGCAGGCGAGCAGCTGCCGCACGGGCCGCTCGCCGCGCAGGACGCGGGCGATGACCGCGACGCGCGACGTCGAGCGGGTCATGGCCGGGCGAGGGCGCTGGCGGCGAGGGGCACGGGCTGCGCGGCGGGCGCGGCCGGGGTGGGCGGCGTCTGCTGCATCAGCTCGTCGGCGTGGGCCTTGGTGAGCAGGGCGCGGGCGACGACCGGGACGCCGTCGATGACCGTGCGGCACTCGATCCAGTCGCCGGTGCAGCTGGCGGCCTCGTCGCGGACGGCGTCGCCGTCGGCGGTGCTGGCGATGTCGAGGACGGCGCGGCCGGCCTCGAGGCCCGGGCCGAAGTGCAGCCGCACGATGTACGGGCCGCCAAAGGTGGCGACGTCCACGGACATCGGCAGGACGCGGGAGCGGTCGACGAGCCGGGCGGCGAGCGCCGTGGCACGGTCGTACGAGGCGCGGGCGTCGGCCTGCATGGTGGTCGGGGTGGGCGTGGTGGCCTTAGCCTGGTCCACGTGAACCTCATTTCTCAGTGGTGAGGTTGGCGTCGTGCGAGGGCCGTTCGGACCGGGCAGGGTCTGACGGCCCTTCGGCGTTCAGGGGCGGATCAGGCGGCGGGCTGCGCCGCCTGCTTCCTCACACGACGGGCCTTTGCCGAGGCGAGCGCCATTGCCGCGTAGTGCGCCTTTTTGAGGTGCTCGGCGACGCGGGCGATCTGCTCGGGCGTCGCGCCCGGGTGGAGCTCGCGGGCCTTGGCCTCAAACCGGGCGGCCCGAGCGGCACGCGCCTTGGCCGTGCGGCTCTTCGGGTCGAGCGTGTTCGCCCAGCTCTTGTGCACGGCGAGACGGGCCCGGAGCGATCGCTCCTGCGGGTTCATATCCGTCGGCACGGGAGGCCTCCTTGCGTGTGAGGGGGTCAGTGTCCATGTCCATGGACATGGACACCGGATGAAAGAGAGCGCGCGGGGGGAGGTTGTAGGCGTGCGCTACCCGCCGCGCCTCGGCGGAGCTGACGGTTGGCCGAGTCTCGTGGACAAGCGCGTCCACCTTGCTCTTGCTCAGTCCGACAGCATCGGCCAGTTCGCGGGTGCTTCCCGGTTCCTCCGCCGAGTGGTCGTCCATCAGACGTCTCAGCAGGTCACCGGAGTGCAGTCGGTAGCGGTAGTCCACGGTTCTCCGTTCGCGTCCACGTTTCTGGACACGAGGAGCATGGCACCTAGTACAGAGCTTGTCCAGCTTTCTGGACAAGGGGTGTCCACGCTTTCGGCAAGGAGTCGGCCAAAGACGCGGGGACCGGTGGCGCCGTCTGTCCACGGTCGTGGACAATGACTGTCCACACGCTGAGGGTTGCCTAACGCCCCTCAGGCTGGGACGTTCCGCTGACACCACAGTGACAACGTGGACAGTTGGTAAGGGAGAGGGCGAATGCCGGATCATGAGGATGCGCTCACGCGCCTGGTGCAGGAGCACGTAGGCCGGGGACGCCGCATGACGTTCCGCGCCTTCGAAGAGCAGGCCGTCGACCCCGTCACCGGCCGCCGTATCAGCAAGTCCACCGCCGAGAACGTCGCCCGGGGCCACCAGATCAAGGTCACCCCGGAAGTCCTGCGCGCCATCGCCGCCGGCATCGGTGTGGATCTCGGCCGCGTTCGGGTGGCGGCCATCCAGCAGTACATCGGGATCGAGGTGACTGACCCGTTCAGCACCGAGGCGGGCGACGACGACGTTGTGGTGCGCGTCGCCCATGAAGTCGGCGCAACGCCACAGGAGTTGGAGTCCGCAAGGCGGGTTCTGGACAACCCCGAGGGTGAACCTGACTCGCAGTAATCGCTCCTGGCCTGCTGCTTTCCATGCAACACATGGTTTAACTTCAGCCAATCAGGTGACTGTCTGATTGCACTTGTGGCGCGTACAGTGATCGAACCTCGTGCAGGTCGAACGTACGTGCGAACGGCGCTGCCCTCGTACGTACGTGGAATGGGGGTCGAGTTGGAAGTACCGCAGGTGCACGTCTACGCGGCGGATCTCGGGGGCAGGTCTCCCGCCGCGTTGAAGGACAGCCGCACCGAGTTCCGACTGGCGATCGATTTCAGCCGCCCGCCGGATGAGGTCGCCGCCAGCCTCACCCAGCTGTTCCAGGAGAGCGTCGACACCCGGCGCTGGACGCGACGGCAGGGTCCCGACGACGACGGAGAGGCGGGGCACTAGCTCCGCCCTACGCGTCACTTCAGGCGATCGCCAGGGCTCAGGTCCCGGTGTTGCTGCCGCGCCCGTTCCTCGCCTGCGGACGCGCCGTACCGCGACAGCATCTGCCGGGACCGCCACCCCATGATCCGCATCAACGCATCCTCGTTCCCCCCGTTCACCTTCCATAGGTGCGCGAACGTGTGCCGGAACTGATGCGGGTGGATGTGCGGGATGCCGGCCTCCTTGCATCGGTTCTCGATCATCGTCCCGACGCCCCACACGGTCATGGCCTCACGGCGCTTCACGCTGAACCACAGCGGGTCACCCGGCAGCAGCTCGCGCTCCAGGTACTTGCCAGCTGCCCTCAGGTACCGGTCCATCGCCACGGCCGTAGCCCGACCGAACGGCAGTGGACGCTCGCGGCCGCCCTTGCCCTGCACGTGCAGGACCATCAGGTCCAGGTCCAGTGCGACTTGCATGCGCTCCGTGACCTCGGCCAAACGGCCCCCCGTGTCGAGGAACATCATCAGCAGCGCGGTATCCCGACGCTGCTTGTACGCCGTCCCCTTGCAGACGCCCAGCAGCTTCTTCAGCGCGTCGTCCGGGATGATCGGCACCTCGACCTCGGGCAGGGCCGGGGCCTTCATCGTGCGCATGGGGGAGCGATCCATCTCCTCCTCGTCGACGAGCCAGTTGAAGAACGTCTTCAGGCTGCGGAAGTGCTGGTGTGCGTTGCCGGGGGACGTCCGCTCCCTGAGGCGCGTGAGGTGTACCTCGAGGTGCTCGCGGTGGATGCCGTGCGCGCCCTCGAGCTGGGTCGGCGCCGGCCGCGCGTCACCGTCCTCCGGTTCGTAGCTGAGGAGGAACTCGCGGAGGTCGCCCGCGGCGCGGGCGTAGATCCGCTGAGTGTTGGCCGAGAGGTTGCGGGCGCGCAGGGAGCGGGCCCAGGAAGAGGCGAGAGGGCCGAGGTCGTACGCGGTGCGATCGCTCATCCCGGAACGGTAACCAGGTGAAGGCGCTTGGTCTATATGCACTGTACGAACTGGACATGAAAAAGCCCTCGACCCGTTTGCGCTGGTCAGAGGGTGATTGCGCCCCCGGCAGGACTCGAACCTGCGGCCAAGCGCTTAGAAGGCGCCTGCTCTATCCACTGAGCTACGGGGGCCGGGTGTGGTGGCCTCGTACGTGCTGCCCGGGTGTGGGCTGATCCGTGACGTTGCCGGGGACAAGGATAGGGCTCCCGGTTCCTTGTCCCGGTTGCTTCGCCTCCGTGGCTCAATGTGGAGGTTCAGTGAAGCGGTCCTGATAATCGCAGGCAGGTGCGAATCGTGCATCGCTTTTCGCGTCCCGGGCCACGGGTGTTGTGCACTCGTTATGCCTGCGCTGTGCCTCTGTCCCAGTCGTACCTTCCGTCCCTTGTGTCCTATCGGCGCGCAGACATGCCTATATGCTTCATAAATCCCCTAAAATTGGGCATTCTTCGCATGTGGTGACCTTGGACGTACGGCCTCAGCTGCTCGACGCACTTTCCGCCCTGCGCGACCGTGTCGCCGCCGCACGCTTCCCGCTTCCCCTGGCGGGGGCCCCACGCGCGCGTGCCAACCGCGACGAACTGCTCGCCCAGCTCGACGACTACCTGGTGCCCCGGCTCAAGCAGCCCGACGCGCCGATGCTGGTCGTCGTGGGCGGCTCCACCGGCGCCGGCAAGTCGACTCTCGTCAACTCCCTGGTGGGCCAGCGCGTCAGCGAAGCGGGCGTGTTGCGACCGACGACACGGACTCCGGTGCTCGTGTGCCATCCGGAGGACCATCACTGGTTCAGCGGCATGCGGGTGCTGCCGCGACTCACGCGCGTGTGGGCGCCCCATCAGGAGTCCGCGGACGACCTGCTGCTGCCCGGCGAGGACGGCAGACACGTGCTGCGGATCGAGACCGCAGACACCCTTCCGCCGGGCCTCGCCCTCCTGGACGCACCCGACATCGACTCCCTCGTGGCCGAAAACCGCGTGCTCGCCGCCGAACTGATCTGCGCCGCCGACATCTGGGTGATGGTCACGACCGCCGCCCGATACGCCGACGCCGTGCCCTGGCACCTGCTCCGCACCGCCAAGGAGTACGACGCCATGCTCGTGACGGTCCTCGACCGCGTACCCCACCAGGTCGTCTCCGAGGTGTCCCGGCAGTACGGCGCGCTGCTCACCAAGGCCGGGCTGGGCGACGTACCGCGCTTCACGGTGCCCGAACTGCCCGAGTCCGCCTGGGGCGGCGGGCTCCTCCCGGCCACCGCCGTGGCGCCGCTGCGGAACTGGCTCGTCCACCACGTCCAGGACCCCGGCTCCCGCCGCCACGCACTGGCCCGCACGGCCCAGGGCGTCCTCGACTCCCTCAAGGCCCGGATGCCCGAACTGGCGGGCGCCGCCGCCTCGCAGCACGCCGCCGCGCTGCGCCTCACCTCGGCCGTCGACACGGCGTACGACACCGAGTACACGCGCGTGCGGGGCCGTCTACAGAGCGGCGCCGTGCTCGCCGGTGACGCGCTCAAACGCTGGCGGGCCTTCCCACTGGACTGCACCGCCGGTGAACTCCTCGACGCCCTGGTGGAGAGCCTCGGCACCCTCCTGCTGTGCGCCGTCACCGCCGCCGACGAGCGCGTCGACGACGCCTGGCGGCGCGAACCGGCTTCGGACGCACCTGAGCTGACGGACCGGGAGGCCTCGCCGGAGAGCACCGAGCACCGGATCGGCCTGGCCGTACGACGGTGGCGGCGCGAGCTCGAGGAGTACGCCGAGGACGAGGTCCGCGGCCTCGAACGCGGTGTCGCGCCCGATCCGGAGTCGGTCGCCGCCCTCGTCGCCACCGCCCTGCTGGGCGGCCGCAGGGCACGCTCGGCCGGTGAGGGGCTCGCCGAGCGGATCGGCGCCCACGGGGCGCTGCGGCTGCGCGACCGTGCCGGCCGGCTGCTCACCGAACACCTCGACCGCGTGCTGCACACCGAACGTGAGCGGCGCCTCGAGCCCCTCGAGGGGCTCGAAGTCCACCCCGAACCCCAGGCCGAACTCATCGCCGCGCTGTCCGTACTTCAGAAGGAGAGGTGACCGGTGACCGCCGTCACTGACCAGGACCACACGGACAACGACCAGACCGACAACGATCAGATCGCCAACGACCAGATCGACAACGACAGCAGGGACAGCAGGGACAGCAGGGACGGTAGGGACAGCAGGGATTCGGAGCGGACGGAGAACAGCGGCCCGGGGTCGGGGGAGAACCCGGAAGCCGGGGAACAGGCGCAGGCGCAAGGGCAGGGCCGCGCGGACGCGGAGGACGGCCGTACGGCGAAGAAGCCCGCGAAGGCGCCCGCGAAGGAACCCCACGCGCAGGAGGAGGCCGTCCACGCGCGCGTACCCGACGCCGACGGGGTCACCGCCCCTCGTACGGCCCCCGGCACAGGCCCACACGCGCCCTCCCGCAGGGAACCCCATTCGGAACTCCGTTCGGAAACCGGTACGGAACCCGGTATGGACTTGGGTGCGGACTTGGGTGCGGACCCGGGTGCGGACTCCGCCGGGGCCTGGGACGACGGGCTCATCGCCCGCCGTGTGAGCGAGGCCTCCGCCGCCGAGCAGGCCGCCGTCATGGAGACCCGGGTCGGTGGAGGCGACGGGAACGCCCTGCCCTCGACCCCGCTCACGTACGACGCGCCCCTGCGGTCCCGGCTCGACGCGCTGCGGGAACTCGTGGGGCTCTCCCGCACCCGGCTCGACAGCCGGACGCTCGCCGAGGCCGGCCGGGTGCTCGACGAGGCGGCGGCCCGGCGCAGGCTCTCCGGTCAGCACACCGTCGTCGCCATCGCGGGCGCCACCGGCAGCGGCAAGTCGCAGCTGTTCAACGCCCTCGCCGGAGTGAACATCTCGGAGACGGGCGTACGCCGTCCGACCACCTCCGCACCCATCTCGTGCAGTTGGAGCGACGGCGCGTCGACCCTCATCGACCGGCTGGGCATCCCGGGCCGACTGCGCCGGCGGCCGGTGCAGAGTCAGGACGCGGAGGCGCAGTTGCGCGGGCTCGTCCTGATCGACCTGCCCGACCACGACTCGGCGGCTGTGCAGCACCGGCAGCAGGTCGACCGCGTTCTGGCGCTCGTCGACGCCGTCATCTGGGTCGTCGACCCCGAGAAGTACGCCGACGCCATCCTCCACGAGCGCTATCTGCGGCCCATGGCGGGCCACGCGGAGGTCATGTTCGTCGTCCTCAACCAGGTCGACCGGCTGCCGGGCGAGGCCGCCGAGCTGGTCCTGGACGACCTGCGACGCCTGCTCGACGAGGACGGCGTCGCCCTCGGCGAGTACGGCGAACCGGGCGCGACCGTGCTCGCCCTGTCCGCGCTCACCGGCGACGGCATCGGGGAACTGCGCGAAGTGCTCGGCCAGTTCGTCACGGAGCGCGGCGCCGCGGCGCGGCGGATCGCCGCCGACGTGGACGCCGCCGCGTGGCGGCTGCGGTCCGTCTATGCCACCGGGCGGCGCACCGGGCTCAGCGAGGAGGCGCGGGACGAGTTCGCGGACCGTCTGGCGGACGCCGTGGGCGCCACCGCCGCGGGCGAGGCCGCCGAACGCGCCTGGCTGCGCAACGCGGGCAGGGCGTGCGGGACGCCGTGGCTGCGGCTGTGGCGGTGGCAACAGGACCGGCGCGACCCTCCCACCGGACGGCTGCCGGTCCGCGCCCAGGCCGACGAGGAGGCCACGGCACGGCAACGCGTCGAACAGGCGGTGCGCACGGTGTCCGAGCGGGCCTCGGCGGGGCTGCCCACTCCGTGGGCGCAGGCCGTGCGGGAGGCGGCCGTACGCGGTGCCCAGGGGCTGCCCGAGGCGCTGGACCAGTTGGCGGCGCGGGCCGGCCTGCCGCCGGGCCGGCCGCCGCGGCCGGGCTGGTGGCCGGTGGCCGTGTTGGCACAGGCGTCCATGACCCTGCTCCAGGTGGTCGGCGGGCTGTGGCTGCTCGGACAGATCGTCGGGGTGATGGCGCCGAACCTCGGGGTTCCGGTGCTGCTGATGGTGACGGGCATCATCGGCGGCCCGCTCGTCGAGTGGAGCTGCCGACTGGCGGCACGGGGACCGGCCCGGCGGTACGGGCAGGACGCGGAGCGCCGGTTGCGGGAGGCGGCGGCCGGGTGCGGCCGGGCCCGCGTACTGGATCCCGTCGCCGCGGAACTGCTGCGGTACCGGGAGGTCCGGGAGCAGTACGGGCGGGTCACGGGGGTGGGGGCCGCCGCGCGGTGAGGCGCTGTGGGTGATCTACGAGGAGTGAATTACGAGGAGTGATCCACATGGGGTGATCCACAGGGAGAGGGGCGTGGATCACTCGTCCGGGTGGTGGAGTTTTCCACAGGCGGTGGGTGGTCCACAGCGCTCGGCGGGCTCGGTCCGACGGAGGCAGTCTGGCTTCGCGGTGATCGCGACGGATGCGGTCGCCGTGAGGGCGGTGACGGTACGCGGTGAAGGCCGCGGTCGTCACGGCGGACGCAGCCGTGCGGGACGGGCCCGTACGTGTATCCGGGCGGGTCGACCGTCCGGCGAGGAGGGGTTCACGATGAACGAGACGATGGTCTGCGCGGTCGGCAACGTGGCGACGCAGCCGGTCTACCGGGACCTGGCGGCGGGCGCGTCGGCGAGGTTCCGGCTGGCGGTGACCTCGCGCTACTGGGACCGCGAGAAGGGCACCTGGACCGACGGGCACACCAACTTCTTCACGGTGTGGGCCAACCGGCAACTGGCCACCAACGCGGCGGCCTCGCTGAACGTCGGCGACCCGGTGATGGTGCAGGGCAGGCTGAGGGTGCGTACGGAGTCGCGCGAGGGACAGCAGAGCTGGACGTCGGCGGACATCGACGCTGTGGCGATCGGCCATGACATCTCGCGGGGCACCTCCGCCTTCCGGCGCTCGGGCCGACCCGAGCCGATGGCCGTCGGCGCACCGGCGCGCCCCGAGCCCAACTGGGAGACGCCGGCCGCCGATGCCGCCGAGCCGGAGCCCGACACCCCGCAGAGCCGGCGTCGCGAGCCGGTGGCGGTGACGTGAGCTGAGGGGCAGGACGGGGAGGCGTGGTGCGGTGCGGGCGGTGCGAGGCGCGATGTCATGCGACGGAGTGGTGACGGAGTGTCAAGGTCTTTGCCGCGCCGACGCCGACCGAACTGCGGCTTATCGACGCATGCACTTCGAGCGACCAAGTGTATTTGTCGATAAGCCGGACCTCGGGACGATCTTGGGGATAACGATTCCGAGTCGGATCGGCGATCCGATGAGATGACCAGTAAGTGCGGTGCGCGACGTCTCTAGGATGCCGGACGTGGCTCACGGGGCTTCTGATTCTGCTGGTGGGACCCGTACCCCCCACATCAACGGGTCCTGCTCGAAGGGGAATTGCGTGATTTGTTCATTCTCGGCGCCGTTCGCGCGCGGGCGAGGGGCGGTCCGCCTCGCCGCGGCGGCGTTGGTGTCCGGCCTCTTCACCGTCGGTGTGATCGCCGGCGCGGGTACGGCCGCCGCCGCCGAGGTGACGCAGAGTCAGGGCGGTGCCACCGCGACGATAGGTGGCCTCAAGACCTACGGCGCCGCGGTGATCCACGCCGACGGCGGCGACCAGGAGGTCTCGGCCGGCCTGTTCGAGATGTCCGTCGAGGGCGGCGGCACCTTGCAGACCTACTGCGTCGACCTCTACAACCCCACGCAGAAGGACGCCAAGTACCAGGAGACACCCTGGAGCGGCACCTCGCTGGGCGCCAACAAGGACGCGGGCCGCATCCGTTGGATCCTTCAGCACTCCTACCCCCAGGTGAACGACCTGGCCTCGCTCGCGGACAAGGCGGGCATCGACGGCGGTCTCACCGAACAGGACGCGGCCACCGGCACCCAGGTGGCCATCTGGCGCTACTCGGACGGCGCGGACGTCGACGCCGTCGACCCGCAGGCCGAGCGGCTCGCTGACTACCTCCAGAAGGCCGCCCGCACCGTGGCGGAGCCCGAGGCGTCGCTCACCCTCGAGGCGCCCGCCGTCTCCGGTCACCCCGGCGAACTCCTCGGCCCGGTGACCGTGCACACCAACGCCAGCGGCGTGACGGTGACGCCTCCGCTGGACGCCGCCACCAGCGGCGTACGGATCGTCGGCAAGGACGGCAAGGTGGTCACGTCCGTGACGGACGGCAGCCAACTGTTCTTCGACGTGCCCGCCGACTCGGCCGACGGCTCGGCCGAGCTGACCGTCCAGGCCTCGACCACCGTCCCCGTCGGCCGCGCCTTCACCTCCGAGAGCCGCAGCCAGACCCAGATCCTGGCCGGCTCCAGCGAGTCGACGGTGTCGGCGACGGCGAGCGCGACCTGGGCGAAGCAGGGCGCCATACCGGCACTGTCCGCGGCGAAGAACTGCGCGAAGACCGGGGTGGACATCACGGCCGTCAACCAGGGCGACCAGGTCTTCACCTTCGAGCTGATGGGGACCGAGTACACCATCCCGGCCGGTGCGTCCCAGACGGTGACGATCCCGCTCCAGGAGGACCAGGCCTACGCCTTCACGATCAACGGCCCGCAAGGCGTCGAAAGCCGCTTCACCGGCGTCCTGGACTGTGAGACCCAGGCCGACGAGATCGCCGGCCTGACCACCCAGACCCTCAGCGAACCGAGCCCGGCCACCGTGGGCGGCACCTCCACCACCGACGACACCAACCTCGCCGCGACGGGCGGCACCAGCGCCACCCCCCTCATCGCCGGCACCGCCATCGGCCTGGTGGTCATCGGCGGAGCGGCCCTCCTGCTCGTGGGCCGCAAGGAGAACGAACCCCGTCACTGACCCGACCACAACCGCAGCGCGCCGAGGTCCCGGCAGGCGGGGACGACCTGCCGGGAACCTCGTGGCTCATGACCGCTCGCGAGCAGCACAGTTCCTCGCGTCCTGACGGCACGGCACCTGACGCGGGCAGCAGGCTCAAACGTCTGACGCGCACTGGGCCCCCGGAGCCGTGTGTGCAGACCCCGGTGCGAGGTGCCGGCCAACGTGGCTTCGTCGACCTCACGCTAGGGTGCCCGCCGCATCAGCAAGCTGGAGGGCCTCATGGCGAAGGATCGACGCGTTGACGACCAGGCGGCAATGGCCATGCTGACCTACTGCGCTGTGATCGAGATTCGAGCCATGGCACGACGGCACAAGCCGCTGGCCAGTTGGCCCGGTGATGACTACGTCGCATGCATCGCCTGGCTTGCCGACCTTGTTCACAACATTGCCATGGGCGCGAGACGAGAATCCCGGTGGACGTTTTGGCGCAAGCAGCAGCGCCCCATGGCCTGGACCTGGGCTGTGGCAGGTCCGGCCGGCCAAGCATGGATCCTGGCGACTCTCGCCAGGGAGGGACTGGAGTGGACCCCACCTCCGCTCCCTAATCAGGCCAGTGACATCGACGGCTGACATCAACGACGCCGGACGGGGGCGTATATACACCTCGACCAAGTCGCAGGCCCGCCCTCAGGGCAACCCTGCAACCAGCCGTAGAAACCCGAGCTTCCCAAGCTCAGCGCTCAGGCCCACCCTCGCCGGCAGTCCGAAACCGCTGCGGCAGGTTGGCCCGAGCCCTCCAATGTTCGGGGTCCCAGGGCTCTTCGAGCCACTTCGTCAGCTGTTGCGCTGCGGCTTCGAAAGCCGCCTCCAGCGAAACACCGTCGCGCACAGGGATCCCAAGGCTCGGCGCGTAGTGAGTGTTGTGGTTCTTCACGCACCAGCACGCCACCTCTACTGCGGCACAGACTCTCAGGCGGCCGGCCGGAGTCCACGCCACATCGATCGCCATCGACAACCAGTCGACGCGATCGTCATACAGCGAGAGTTCCGTCAGGAGTATCTCGGGGATGCCAACGCCTGGACCAGGGAAGTCGATGTGGTGCGGCCACCATTCCCACTCGGGCGTTTGGTCTGTGGGGCGCACGGCATCCACCACAGCCACCGCTCGGCGCATGCGCTGCCTACCGAGATCGTCGACGCGCGGGAAGAGTTCATCCAGCGGCACGCCGTCGAAGGGCCCGCGCATCGTGGTCATGGCTCAGAGCATCGCTTCTGCGGACAACAGCGGGCAAGAACCCGATCCGCATCACAACGCCTCCTCGTCACCGCCCCGCGCCGCCACGGGTCCGCTGAAATCGACGGCGCGGAAGCGGTGCTCATCTCGGCGTGACGAGGTCGAGCCAATCGGTGATCGCGGAGAGGTCCGCGTCTGTGAGGCCCCGGGCCGGTTCTACGCGGTGGAGCAGCGACGGCCCGGGATGTTGGGCAGCGACCCAGAGGCGGTCCATGGAGCTGATCTCGTCGTCGACCCAGATGAACGGTCGGCCGGCGGCCCACTCGACGAGGCGGCGGGTCTTCCAGTGCAGGCCGCGTGGGTCTGGCCCGGCATCGGCGGCGGTGTCCGGCCAATCGGCCACGGGCAGGTTCGGGAGCCCGATCCGTGGGGCGACCACCTCGTTCGCCTTCTCCATCCAGGTCGTGGCCCATACGAGGTCACAGCCCAGGGCCAGGAGACGCGGCCCGATCCCGGGGTCAAGCCGCTCCAGCAGTGGGTTTCCCTGATCGGCAGGCGTCGGGGCGCCGGTAGCGGCGGCCTGTGGGTGGTCGGGAGACGTCCCGAACGGGATGAGTGGACCATCGACGTCGAGGAAGAGAAGGGGACGCTCCGCTGCGCTGGTCACAGCGGCACGATAGACCGGCTGGGGAGGGGAGCGGCACCCTCGGACGGGCCGTCTCCGGGCTGTCTCTGGGCCGTGCGGCGGTGACCGTGGCCACTGATCAGCGACCGGTGATGACAGGTGCGCCACAGCCGTCTACGCCGAAACCCCAGGTCAGCCATCCCCGGCCGAATGGGTTAACACCCAGGGCTGGACCTCAGGCAAGATGGGGTGTATCTGCCCACTGCCAGATTTCAAGCTGCCGGACGGTTTCTCTTGGCTGAGTACATCTACACCATGCGCAAGACACGCAAGGCACACGGCGACAAGGTCATCCTTGACGACGTGACGCTGAGCTTCCTGCCCGGCGCGAAGATCGGTGTGGTCGGACCTAACGGTGCCGGTAAGTCCACCGTTCTGAAGATCATGGCGGGGCTCGAGCAGCCCTCCAACGGTGACGCGTTCCTGTCGCCCGGGTACAGCGTCGGGATGCTGCTCCAGGAGCCGCCGCTCGACGAGTCCAAGACCGTTCTGGAGAACGTGCAGGACGGCGCGGCCGAGGTCATGGGCAAGCTCAAGCGCTTCAACGAGGTCGCCGAGCTGATGGCGACCGACTACTCCGACGCGCTGCTGGACGAGATGGGCAAGCTCCAGGAGGACCTGGACCACGCCAACGCGTGGGACCTGGACACCCAGCTGGAGCAGGCCATGGACGCCCTGGGCTGCCCGCCCGGCGACTGGCCCGTCACCAACCTCTCCGGTGGTGAGCGCCGCCGCGTCGCGCTGTGCAAGCTGCTGCTCGAGGCCCCCGACCTGCTGCTGCTCGACGAGCCCACCAACCACCTGGACGCCGAGTCCGTGCAGTGGCTGGAGCAGCACCTCGCGAAGTACCCCGGCACCGTCGTCGCCGTCACCCACGACCGGTACTTCCTCGACAACGTCGCCGAGTGGATCCTGGAGCTCGACCGCGGTCGCGCCCACCCCTACGAGGGCAACTACTCCACCTACCTCGACACCAAGGCGAGCCGTCTCAAGGTCGAGGGGCAGAAGGACGCCAAGCGTGCGAAGCGTCTGAAGGAGGAGCTCGAGTGGGTGCGGTCCAACGCCAAGGGGCGTCAGGCCAAGTCCAAGGCGCGTCTCGCCCGCTACGAGGAGATGGCGGCCGAGGCCGACAAGATGCGGAAGCTGGACTTCGAGGAGATCCAGATCCCGCCGGGCCCGCGCCTGGGCTCCATCGTCGTCGAGGTCAGCAACCTCTCCAAGGCCTTCGGCGAGAAGGTGCTCATCGACGACCTCAGCTTCACGCTGCCGCGTAACGGCATCGTCGGGATCATCGGCCCGAACGGCGCCGGCAAGACCACCCTCTTCAAGATGATCCAGGGACTCGAGGAGCCCGACTCCGGGTCCATCAAGGTCGGCGAGACCGTCAAGATCTCGTACGTCGACCAGAGCCGCGAGAACATCGACCCGAAGAAGTCGCTGTGGGCCGTGGTCTCCGACGAGCTCGACTACATCAACGTCGGGCAGGTGGAGATGCCGTCCCGCGCGTATGTCTCCGCGTTCGGCTTCAAGGGCCCCGACCAGCAGAAGCCGGCCGGTGTGCTCTCCGGTGGTGAGCGCAATCGCCTCAACCTCGCGCTCACCCTCAAGCAGGGCGGCAACCTGCTCCTCCTCGACGAGCCGACCAACGACCTCGACGTCGAGACGCTGTCCTCCCTCGAGAACGCGCTGCTGGAGTTCCCGGGTGCGGCCGTGGTCGTCTCCCACGACCGGTGGTTCCTCGACCGGGTCGCCACTCACATCCTCGCCTACGAGGGTGAGTCCAAGTGGTTCTGGTTCGAGGGCAACTTCGAGTCGTACGAGAAGAACAAGATCGAGCGGCTGGGTGCGGACGCCGCGCGTCCGCACCGCGCCACCTACAAGAAGCTGACCCGGGGCTGATCGATCTTGCGGCACATCTACCGCTGCCCACTGCGCTGGGCGGACATGGACGCGTACGGCCACGTCAACAACGTGGTCTTCCTCCGCTATCTGGAGGAAGCCCGTATCGATTTCCTGTTCCGCCCGGACAAGGACTTCAAGCAGGGGTCCGTGGTGGCGCGCCACGAGATCGACTACAAGCGGCAGCTCGTCCACCGGCATTCCCCGGTCGACATCGAACTGTGGATCACGCAGATCAGGGCCGCGTCCTTCACCATCGCCTACGAGGTGAAGGACGGCGACCAGGTCTATGTCACCGCCTCCACGGTGATCGTGCCGTTCGACTTCGAGGCGCAGCGGCCGCGCCGGATCACCGCCGAGGAGCGTGACTTCCTCGCCGAGTACCGGGACGACGACGAGGAGGCCGTCGCAGCATGACGGTGCTCCACCTCGCCGACGAGGGGGAGGCGGCGGATGTCGCGGCCTTCCTCTCCCGGCTGCTCCACTACGACCGTGGAGCGGCGGTCCGGCTCCAGGCGGCCGGCACCGCGCTGGCCGTCTTCGGCCGGCCGCCCTCCTTCGAGGTGCTCGCGATCCGCGCGGTCCGGCTGGCCAAGCCGTACGAGAACGGCCTCGACGTCACGCTGGACGTGACCGTGTCGGCGGGGGAGCTGCTGGAGTCCGTCGACGAGAGTGCCGCGACGGCCGCCGTTCCCGCGGCCGTCACCGGGCCTCCGTGGGCCGGTGTGCTGCCGCCGCGCGGTGGATGGCAGCCCGAGGCGGGGCTGCCCGCCGCGGACGCGCTGCGCGCGATGGTCGGTGCGGCCGTCGCCGAATTCCGTTCCCGCACCGAGGAGTTGACGGCCGAGCTGCGGACGCGGGCCGAACTCGACCGGATCGGTCGGGAGATCTGGTCCCGGACGGTCGGGGACACCGGGCTTCCCGTGCGCGCCGTGCACGCGGCCCAGTCGCTCGGATTCCTTCGGCCCTCCACGGGTTCGGAGGAGCTGAAACTGCTCTCCTTCGGCGCGTGGCTGCGGCTGCGCACACCGTACGGGTCGATCGCCGTACGGCGGGCGGGGCGGCTGGGGATGCTCGACGTCAGCGTGCGCTGACGCTCGTCGTCCGCGGCGCCAGGCCCCGTTCATGCCCCCGGTTCGTCCCCTGCCATGCCCCCGGTTCGTCCCCTGCCATGCCCCCGGTCCGTTCCCCGTCATGCCCCCGGTTCGGCCCCGTCATGCCACGTCATGCCTCGGCTCGTCCCCCCGTCGCGGCCTACTCCGGGGTGTTCACCATCGATGCCGCCGCGTACGTCAGGTAGTTCCACAGGGTGTGCTCGTGCTCCTCGGACAGACCGAGCTCGTCGACCGCGACCCGCATGTGCGCCAGCCAGGCGTCGTGCGCGGCCCGGTCCACGACGAAGGGGGCGTGCCGCATCCGCAGACGCGGGTGACCGCGGTGCTCGCTATAGGTCGTCGGACCGCCCCAGTACTGCATGAGGAACAGCGCGAAACGCTCCTCGGCCGGACCCAGGTCCTCCTCCGGGTACATGGGCCGCAGGATCGGGTCCTCGGCGACTCCCTCGTAGAAACGGTGGACCAGCCGGCGGAAGGTCTCCTCCCCACCGACCTGCTCGTAGAAGGTCTGCTCCTGAAGCGTGCCGCGCCGAATCTCTTTCACGCCTCCCATGGTCTCAGACCGGGAGACGGAGGACTTGAGGCTTAGGACCGGCCCCTCCGGCCCTGCCAGCAGCTCGCTTCCCGGGGCCGCGCACCGCACAGTGGAGTCATGAGCGCGGACGCACTCGACAAGGAGCTGGCAGACCTCGCCGCATCGGCGCGGGCCGTGCTGCTGCGCGAGATCGAGGCGAGCGGGGCCTTCGACGCCGATCCGCGCTGGGCGGAGGCCTTCGCGGCGGTCCCGCGCCACCTCTTCGTGCCGTACTACTACGTCGGCGGTGTCGGCGGCTATGAACGGCGCTGGGGCGGGAGCCCGGACCCCCGTGCCCGGGAGCGCTGGGTGCGGGGCGCGTACGAGGACGCCCCGCTGGCCACCAGGCTGCGCGACGGCGTACTGCTCTCCTCCAGCAGCCAGCCCTCGCTGATGGCGCTGATGCTGGCCGAGCTGCGGGTCGAGGACGGCGACCGGGTGCTGGAGATCGGCGCGGGCACCGGGTACAACGCGGCGCTGCTGTCGTACCGGCTCGGCGACGCGAACATCACCACCGTCGACCTGGATCCGGAGATCACCGAGTCCGCCCGCCGGCACCTCGACGACGTCGGGTACCGGCCCACCGTCGTCACCGGGGACGGGGCGCGCGGGGTGCCCGAACGCGCCCCCTTCGACCGGATCATCGCGACCTGCACGCTGGCGTCGATCCCGCGCGCCTGGCTCGCCCAGTGCGCCCCCGGGGCCCTGATCCTGGCGCCGCTGGCCACCGGGCTGATCGCGCTGACCGTCCGGGACGCCGGACATGCCGAGGGCCACTTCCTGGAGACTCCGGCCTACTTCGTGCCGTTGCGCGGGTCGGACCGGCCCGAGCCGGAGCCGGTGGCACTGGCCGGGGTGCCGCACCGGGCCAGGGAGAGCGACCTGTTCCGCTTCCTGCTGGCCCTGACCCGGGGCACCCTCGACCCCCACGAGGCGTCCGCCCTGTGGGAGCGCGAGGGCATGCCGGGACGGGAGCGGTACGGCATCACGGTCGGCGCCGAGCATGCGTGGGCGTGGCTCGACGAACCGGAGGGGCCGTACGCGTGGCCCCTGCCGGGTTCGTCGGGTCCGTCAGATCTGTCGGGTCCGTCGGGTCCGGGCCTCTTCGAGGACTAGCCGCGGCGGATCGTGAGCGTCGTCCAGGCGCCGACGTGCACCTGGTCGCCGTCCTGGAGCGGCACCGGGACGAACGGCTGGATCGGTTCTTCCGAGCCGTTGACCGTGGTGCCGTTCGTCGAGTTCTGGTCGACGACCGCCCAGCTGCCGTCCGGCTGCTGGACCAGCACCGCGTGCTGGTGCGAGACGCCCGGGTCCTCCGGCGGCACCGACAGGTCCAGATCGGGGGTCTCCCCGGTGGAGTGGCGGCGGCGGCCGATGGTGAACTGGTTGCCGGTGAGCGTGCGCTGCTGCTCGGGCGAGTACGCGGGCAGGTTGAGCCCCGCGGCCTCGGGGCCCGAGCGGTGCATCATCGCCATGAAGTACGCGCGGTCCGGGCCGATGGTCACCGACCACGTGGCCGGCTGCTGCTGGTAGGCGGGGCCGGGCGGGGGCGGTGCCTGGGTGGCGCCGGGCTGCGGGTAGCCGTAGCCACCGCCGCCCTGAGCCGGGCCGGGGCCACCGGGGCCGCCGGGCGCGCCCTGGCCGGGGCCCGTGTTCGACGGCGGGGAGATCACCCAGTCGTCGTCGGCGCCGCCGAAGGGCCGGCCGCCGGGCTGTGGACGGCCCGTCTCCTGCGGGAAGCCGGGCTGGGCCGGCGGGCCGGACGGCTGGAAGGCCTGCGGAGCCCCGGGGCCGCCCTGGTTCCTGGGGTCGTTCTGGCCGCCGCCGAAGCCGCCCTGGCCCGGTATGCCGGGACCGGCCGTGGGTGTGGGCCCGGGCGGCGGCGGAACCGGCCGCGAGGGGTCGGCGCCGAAGCCGGACGGGCCACCGGGGCCGGGGCCGGGCGGACCCGGGGGACGGCCGCCGGGACCGGACGGCTCGCGACCGAAGGGGTCGCCGACGGGACCGCCGGGCTCGCGCCCGAAGGGATCGGAGGCCTGTCCGGTCTGCTCACGTCGGTAGGGGTCCGAGGGCGGACCCGACGGCTCACGCCCGAAGGGGTCGCCGGGCGGGCCGGGGGGACGGCCGCCGGGGCCTGACGGCTCGCGCCCGAAGGGGTCGCCGCCCTGGCCGGAGGGGTCCCTCCCGTAGGCGCCCGGAGGCGGACCACCGGCAGGACCGCCCGGACCGCCCGGACCGCCCTGTCCACCGTGCCTGCCCTGACCGCCCTGACCGCCCGGGCCCGACGGCTCGCCGCCGAACGGCGGGATCGGCTCGGCGGGACGGTTCATCTGGGACGGGCGGGAGCTCTGGTACTCGAACGAGTCACTGCCCCCGTAGGAGGGAGGCGGCGGCTGGAAACGCCCGCCGGGACCGCCAGGACCGCCGGGACCACCCGGACCCGGACCGCCCGGACCGCCCGGACCGCCCGGACCGCCCGGACCCGCGCCGGGGCCCGGCGCCGGTGGGCGTGGGGCGGCCGGGGTGTACGAGGTGGCCGTGTTGGTCAGGAAGTTCCACCGGCACTCCTCGCAGAACGGCGCACCGCCCTCACGGGGCGTACGGCACTGCGGGCAGAGCTCGGGCTCGTGGTCCGGCACGGACGACAGGTGCCGTCCGCCGGGCTGGCCGGGCTGGCCGCCCTGGCCGGGCGGGGGCGGCGGGAAGCCGTAGCCGCCGGCGGGCGGGGGCGGCGGGGGAGGGGGCGGAGGTACGGCACCGGCCATGCGGTGACCGCAGACCTCGCACCAGTCGTCGGAACCCGACTGGTGTCCGTTCGGGCAGGTCGGCATGTCGGCGCGTCCCCCTCTCTCCTTCGGTGTCCCAAAAGCGCGTTCAGGTCACTTCTTTACACGAACAGTCTTTGTGGACCGGGTCTCGAGCGTCATCTCGTCGGCGTCCGTGACCTTCGCCTTCAGTCGCACAGTACCTGTCGTGGCGTCGACCACGTCCACCACCTTCGCAAGCAGTTTCGCAGTATCACCGTTCCCCGAGGCGCTCGCGAGCTGAACGGCCCGGCCCAGTTTGGCCGTTGCTCCATCCATATCGCCCGCTTTGCGAAGGTCCAGCCCTTGTTGGATGACCTGTGCCAGTTCGGCCTGGCCCGTGTAGTGCGCGACCTGAGGGTTGATCGACGTGGAGGCGGACATGTCGTCGGTCCACACGGCCCGCACGAGACCCTGCGCGCCGAGGTTCTGGACCGTCCCGTCCGGTTGCGGAATGACCAGGGAGACCCGGGCGGCGAGCATCTCCTGGCCGACGTTCGCGGCCGGGACCTCGACGCACACGTGGTAGTCGCGGGACTCGTCGCCCCAGGAACCGGTGGGGTAGTCGCCCGCGCGCGGGCCCGCCTCGGTACGGCGTTCGGTCAGCTCCTCGACCGTCGGCGCGACCTGCTTGACGAACTTGATGGCGGTGCCGACCGGGGTCCACAGGCGCAGCGCGACGTCCGCGACCTCCTTGCCCATCGCCGTCTCCATCATCTGCGTGAAGTCGGCGGCGAGGCCGGCCGGGTCGGCGACGATGTCGGCGGTGCCGAGCAGGGCGGAGGCGATCCCTGTGACTTCTTTCACTTCCCAGTCGGTGCCCACGCCGCGGGCGTCACAGGTGAAACGGCCGGCGCAGTCGTCGAGGGCGGCCTTGAGGTCCTGCGGCGACTCGTGCTCGTTGCGGCCGTCGGTGAGCAGGATGCCGTGCCGGATGGCGACGTCCGCCGTCGACAGCAGCCGGTCGGCCAGCCGCAGCCAGGTGCCGATCGCGGTGCCGCCGCCCGCGCTCAGCCGGCGCAGCGCCTGCTTGGCCTGCTCGCGGGTGGTCGCGTCGGCGACCGCGAGCCGGCCCCCGCCCGGGTAGACCTCCTTGGCGACATGGGTGCCGCCGATCACCGAGAAGTGCACGCCGTCGCGCAGGGTGTCGATGGCGGCGGCGGTGGCGTCGCGGGCGTTGCGCATCTTGGTCGGCGGGTAGTCCATCGAGCCGGAACAGTCCACCATGATCGCCACGGCGGCGGACGGGCCCTGGCTCGGCGAGTACAGGTGCGGCGCGGCTGCCGCGCTGCCCACCGTGCCGCCGCCGGTGGCGGTGACCGTGACGATCGCGTTGACCTCGCGGCCGCCCTCCGGCAGGTACTCGTTCTGATAGACGTCCACCGAGAACTGCGGCACGTTCGACTTCGAGAAATTGGCCATGCCTACTCAAATCCCCCTCGAAAACCCCACGTTCGCGGGGCGATGTCTGAATACGGACCGGTCCCCACCGGTCCGTACGCGTGCTTCCCCGTGCTTCCCGTGTTTCCCGTGTTTCCCCGTGTTTTCCGGTGTTTCCCTGTTTGCGGCCTCAGGCCGATCCTGCCCCCTGTGCGGGGGCGGGGAACGGCACGACGGCCACTGTTACGTTGTCGTGGCCCCCGCCGTCCAAGGCGTGGCCGACCAGGACGCGTGCGCTGTGCAGAGGGCGGGCGGAGGCGTCCGGCGGGAGGACCTCGGCCATTTCCTCGGCCGCCTCCGCGTAGTTCCACAGGCCGTCCGTGCACACCACCACCACGCCGGGCCGGTCCGGCTTGAAGGACGCGGTGTGCGGCTCCAGTTCGTAGGCGTCGGCGCCGAGCCAGCCGGTGATCGCGTGGGCGCGCTCGTCGGCGTAGGCCTCCGCCTCGCTCATCAGGCCCGCGGCGACCATCTGCGCGGCCCACGAGTCGTCCTCGGTGAGCCGGGCCGGGGGTGAACTGCGGTCCGCCGGGACCCAGTAGGCGCGGCTGTCGCCGACCCAGCCGACGACGAGCAGCCCTGGCGTGACGATGGACCCGACGAGGGTGCAGGCCGGGGCGTTCTGGTGCGGGGCGTGCTCACGGGCCGTGGCCGGCTCGTCGGCCAGCGCGTTGACCGCGTGCGAGGCGGCGACGATCGCCTCGTGCATGGCCTGCTGCGGGTGAGTGCCCTGTGGCAGCGCGGCCAGCAGCGACTCCCGTGCCGTCTTCGACGCGGCGAGGGAGGCGTCGTCGGGGCGGGTCGCGGAGGACACGCCGTCGCAGACGATCGCCACGAGCGCGGGGGAGCCGTCGGGCAGGGCGGTGCGGCCGAGGCCGAAGGCGTCCTCGTTGCGGTGGTGGCGCAGACCACGGTCGCTGACGGCGGCCAAAGGCCCCGACTCCAGCTCCATGTGGTCGCGTTCGCGCGGCTGGGCGTGCCCGCAGTTCTCGCAGTACCCGTCGTCGTCGACCCGGCCCGCCCGGCAGGCCACGCACACCTGGGCGGTCTCGGCCACCACGGCGGCCTCGGCGGCCACCCGGGGGTCCGGCGCCTGGAGGGCGTACTCGTCGGGCTCCGAGGGCCGGTCGAACCGGACGCCGGAGACGCCGGCGCCTCCGGTGACACCGGAGGCACCGGAAGCGGGGGGAGCCGACGGGAGCGGGGCGCCGGGGGCCGGCGGCACCGGCGCGGCGGGACCCGACGGCGGCACACCGGGACCCTGCGGCACCGACGCACCGGAACCCTGCGGCACCGGTACTCCCGAGGCCGACTGGGGCGGCAGTGCCGCAGCGGCGACACCACTCGCACCGGCACGGCTCGGACCGGCACCGCTCACACCGGCACCGTTCGCGGTGATACCGCTCAGGGCGGCACCCGGCACGGCCGTGCCGCTCACCGTCGGCCCCGTCGGTCCCGCCGCGGCCTGCGCGGGGGCCGGCTGGGCCGAGCCGTTCATCGTGAGGGTCGGGTGGTCGTCCGGGCGCGACGGTACGGCGGACAGGTCGTATCCGCACGCACCACAGAAACGGTCAGCCGCGTCGAGCGGCTCAGCGCAGCTCGGACACGGCGGCAGGGCGGCCTGCCGGGGCATCTGGGACATCAACTACACCCACGTCCGGGGGCGGTAACGATTGGCACGTTCCACCAGGTCGATCCTTTCCTCGCCGCCGGTCGCCAGCCGGGCCAGCGTGCGGTACGAGCGCTCCAGGCCGAAGCGCAGCCCCCGCTCGTCCAGTTCGCTGCCGAGCAGCACCCGGGCGGCCGAGCCCGCGCCCTGGCCACCGGAGAGTATCCAGTCGAGGGCACAGCCGAGGACTTCCGCGGACAACTGCTCGCGCCGCGTCGGATCCAGACCGTACGCGTCCAGCGCCTCGACCTGGGCCGCGGCGGCGGTGAGGTCCTCCAGGAAGGGTACGTCGGAGGCGAGGGCGGTCCGCTCCCGGAGTCGGGCCCGCACGGCCGCCACCCGGGCCGCCGTGTAGTGGATGGAGGACTCCGGCACCGACTCCAGCGTCCGTACGGCACTGCGGCGGTCCCCGGCCGCGAGCTGCACGCGGGCCAGGCCGAACGCGGAGCTCACATAGCTCGGGTCGGTCGACCACACCAGGCGGTAGTACTCGGCGGCGTTGTCCAGCTGCCCCAGCACCTCCGCGCACAGGCCGAGCGCCAGCTTGGGCGAGGGTTCGCCCGGGAAGGCGTCGTAGATCGCGTCGAAGGCGAGCGCGGCGCCCTCGTGGTCGCCGGTGACCAGCGAGGTCACGCCCCGGTACCAGACCACCCGCCAGTCGTCGGGCCGTTCGCCCTCCAGTTTCTGGAGGGACATGAGGGCGGCCTGGTGGTCGCCGTTCTCCAGCCAGGCGCGGATCTGCCGCAGCCGGGTCTCGACCGACGGTGCGGGCGCGGCCGCGAGAGCCGTGATCAGCTCGGCCGGCGCGGACGCCAGCAGGCCGGCGAGGAAACCCGCGTTGGGGTCGGTGGCGTCGACGTGCGGAACGGGCAGCGCGAGCGCGGCAGCGGGCGCGGGGACGGTCTTCACGAGGCCGGGGGAGACGGTGCTCCCGGCGACTGTGCTCCCGGCGCCGGTGCTTCCTGCGCCGGGCGACGCGACACCGCCGGCACCCGGCAGCCCGGGGCCGCCGACGAAGGCGGGAGTGGCGCCGGAGAGTGCGGGAGCGGCGCCGGCGAAGGCGGGAGCGACGCCGGGCAGGGCGGGAGCGGTGCCGCCGGATGCCGCGGTCCCGTGGCCCGCGCCGCGGGTGAGGGCCGGCGCGGCGCCCGAACCGCCGAACAGCCGCGACGACTTGACGGCGACCCGCGCGCCCAGCCGTGACACCTCGCCGGTCGGCTTCGGGAACAGCTCCGTGTCCGTGACCTTGACCTCCGGCCCGAACAGTGTCGACAGCGCGGGCCGGGCCCGGCCGCTCTGGAGCGAGACGACCTCGCGCAGCACGCCCGTCAGCTGCTCCGCCATCTCCTGCGCGGAGGCGAACCTGCGGGCCGGGTCGGGGTCGGTGGCGCGGACCAGCAGCCGGTAGAACGACTCGTACTGGCGGAAGACCTCGATGTTGTCGGGGTCGGGCAGCGAGTCGACGAAGACGGTCGTGTAGCCCTGGAAGTCGAAGGTCAGGACGGCGAGCGTACGGCCCACCGTGTACAGGTCGGACGCGACCGACGGGCCGACCTCCGCGACCTCCGGGCCCTGGTAGCCGACCGTGCCGTAGATGGCCGACTCGTCGTCGTCCATTCTTCGGACCGCGCCCATGTCGATCAGCTTGAGCTGGTCCTCGGTCTGGATCGCGTTGTCGACCTTGAAGTCGCAGTACAGCAGGTTGCGGCTGTGCAGATGGCCGAGCGCCTCGAGCGCCTCGATGCCGTACGCGCACGCCTGCTCCACGGGGAGCGGATCCCGCTTGCCCTGCGGAGTGCGGCGGTCGTTGGCGATCTCCTTGAGGGACTTGCCGCCGACGTACTCCATGACGATGTAGCCGTCGAGCGAGCCGGTGCGCTGGTCGAGGTGTTCGACGAAGTTGTAGATCCGCACGATGTTGGCGTGCTCGATCTCGGCGAGGAAGCGCCGCTCGGAGATGGCGGCGGCCATCGCGTCCTGGTCACCGGTGTCCAGGAGGCCCTTGAGCACCACCCACCGGTCCGAGACCGCGCGGTCGACCGCCAGGTAGACCCAGCCGAGCCCGCCGTGCGCGAGACAGCCCACGACCTCGTACTGGCCGTGCACGACGTCGCCGGCCTTCAGCTTCGGCACGAAGGAGTACGGGTGGCCGCACTTGGTGCAGAAGCCCTCCGTGCGCCCCTCCCGCTCGCCGCGCGAACGGCCCACCGGAGCACCGCAGTCGGAGCGCGAGCAGAACCGCTTGCGCTCCGGCACCTCGGGATTCTCCTGCACCATCCCGCGCGGGTCGGGCCTCGGCACCTGCGGCACCGTGACCAGGCCGGCACCGAGCCGGGCCCGCCCGGAGGAGCCGGCGGTCGAGCCGGAGCTGCGCACCGACACCGAACGGCCCGTCGACTTGCCCGAGAGCGACCGGGACAGCCGCCCGGACACCGAGCGCCGCGACTTCGACGACTGCGACGACGTACGGGTACTGCGGGCGCTGCGCGCGCTGGAGCGTGAACTGGCGCTGCCCGCCGACCCCTTGCCGCCCCCGGTCACCCCGGTCGGCGGTGAGCCGATCAGGCCTCCCCCGGAGGCGGGACCCCCGGACGAGACGACCGGGGCCAGACCGCAGGTGTCGCAGTACAGCTCGCCGCCGCCCACATCCTCGTACGACCCCTCGCAGCCCGGCCGCTGACACGCCTGCCCTGCCTGACTCATGGCTACTGCTCCCCCCTACGGTCCTGAGGTCCGCCCTGCTCCGGCACGCGCGGTGCCGTGAGCAGTTCGGCTGCCGCCCGCTGGTAGCGCAGGACGGCCTGTTCGGCGACGCGCAGATCACAGGGCGCGCTCCACAGCATGCGGCGCGCCGCGTCGTAGCGCTCGATGAGGAACGGGTCCTCGGCGAGCCCGTGCCGGGCGACCTTCGCCTTGTACGCGTCGAGACGGCCGCGCAGCTCCGCGCGGACCGCCAATGGCTGGGTGACCGCGGTCAACGACTCGCGGGCGCGCAGCAGTTCGTCCTCCGCCTTCTGCTCCAGGGACTCCAGGAGCGGGGACAGGCGGTGCCACTGGGCGTGCCTGCGGTACTCGGCGGCCGTCGCGAGCTGCTCCTGGAGCACGGTCGGCGGGCCGCTGACCACCGGCACCTCCGTCGCGGCGATCTTCGCGAGCACCTCGCCGCGCGCGGTGCGCGCCTCGGCGAGCGTCCGGTCGGCCCGGCTGAGGGTGTCCCGCAGCTTCACCAGTCGCTGCTCGGCGTCCTGGCGGACCGTCAGCACGGCGTCGATCTCGCGGCGTACGTCCTCCAGGGCGCGTGCCTCACGGTCGTACACCGTGGTGTCCGGACGGCCGCCGCCCGGCGCCGAACTGCCCTGTGCGCGGACCCAGAAGGCGAGCGGGTCCGACACCACCTGCTCGCGCAGGGAGGTCAGGGTGTGGGTGATCCGCTCGAGGTCGTCGCCCGCCGGGTGCTCGCCCGGGCGGACGCCGACGGAGTGGGCGAGCCGGCGGGTGCGCTGGAGCTCCGCGGCCAGTAAATCTATCCGGGCGGGCAGCGCCGACCACACCGCGTCGGCGGTCACGACCATGTCGAGCGAGGACGCGTAGAGCTCGTTCATCCGGTCGACGAGGGTGCTGAGGGAGAAGCTGTGGCTGAGCCGGCCGGCGCTGTGCAGCGTGGGCGCGTTGGCGGTGGCGGCCGCCGTGCCGGCGGCGGAGCCCGCCACCGTGACCGACTCGCCGCGCAGCAGTTCCGTCAGCTCCGCCAGGTCCTCGCGGCTGGACCAGCGGCGGCGCGAGCGGATGTCGCGGGCGCCGCGCAGCGCGTCCGTGTACGCGTCGAAGTACGTCCACAGCAGCGTGATCGACGCGTCCGCGGACGCCCAGCGCTCCTTGGTGACACCGGTGAGTTCGGCGCCTTCGAGGAGCCTGCGGCCCGCGTGGTCCTGGAGGGCGAGGAGCGAGGTCTCGATCGCCTCGTGCTCCGCGCCGAGCCGCGCCAGCGCACGGTCGACCTCGTCCCGGTCCATCACCGGCCCGGGGGGTCCCGTGACGCCCATCGATCACCTCTCGCTGCTGTGTCGGTCTCTCGGCTCTGTCCGCCGTCGGCCCCGCCGTCCTGCCCGCCGGTCCGTCAGCTCGTGCTCAGGTACTGCGGCGCGGGCGGCTTCGACTTCGTCGCGTCACTGCCCAGTGTCGCCGACAGCCACTTGTCGTACGACGCCTGCCAGCCGCTCGCTCGGTACTCCACCAGGATCTGGTTGACCCGGCGTACCAGATCCGTCGCGTCCTTCTTCATGGCCACGCCGTAGTACTCGGTCGTGAAGGGGGCGCCCTTCAGTTCGACCGTGGGGTCCTGGGCGGCCTGACTGGCCGCGAGCGCGCCGTCGGTGACCACCGCGTCGACCTCGCCGAGCTGAAGCCTCACCAGGCAGTCGAGCTGGTTGGGCACGGGGGCGGCGATCACGACGCTGGAGGCGATCTTGCCGGCCTCCTTGTCGTCGACCAGCTTGGTGTTGGCCGTCGAACCGGTCGCCGTGCAGACCTTCTTCTTCGCCAGCGTGTCGTCGTAGCCCTTGATCGTCGAGGACTTGGGCGCGAGGACCTGCTGTCCCGTCTTGAAGTAGGGCGCGGAGAAGGCGACATCGTTCAGGCGGGTGCAGGAGATCGTCATGGTGCGTACGACCATGTCGACCCGGCCCTCCTGGATGGCCGGGATGCGCTGGTTGGTCGGGATGGCCTTGAACTGGACCGCGTTCGGGTCGCCGAGGATGTCCTGGGCGATCCGGTGGACCAGGTCGATGTCGAAGCCCTCCAGCTCCGCGCCCGTGTTGTTGGGGTCGCGGTAGCCCCAGCGGTAGCTGTTCTGGTCGACGCCGACGATCAGCTTGCGCTTCTCGCCCGTCCGGGCCTTGATGGCGGCGATCGTCGGACCGTCCGCGCTCGACGGTGTCGGCGTCCGCTTCTCCGGGTCCGTGCAGTCGGCGTCGGCCGCCTGGGTGCCCGCGGCGACGCCCTGGCCGGCCCGGCCGGTGCTTCCGTCGCCGGGCGACCGGGTCGTCCACGGCAGCAGCAGGACGAAGGACAGTGCGAGGGCGCACAGGGCCGCCATCGCGCCCACTCCGCCCCAGCCCTTCAGGCCGGCCCGCACTCGTCGCACACGCATCGTCACGCCCCCTTCCACCGGTACGCCTCCTTCCGCCGGTTCGCCCCCGCCCACCGACACGCTCCTGCCCACCGGGAGACGCCTGTTCACCGATCCGCGCCCGTTCACCGGCCCACGCCTGTTCACCGGTACTCCGACAGTCTGCGGCCGATGCCGACGACCGCGCCCGCGGCGCCCAGCACGGCGAGCACGGCGGCGCCGATCGGCAGGCCGGTCATCGCGCCCAGACCGTCCCCGGCCGCCTGCCGGAACTCGGTCTGCTCGTGCGTCAGCGCGTCCGCGAGGTTCTGGTCGACGTTGTCGAAGCACGCGCCGGTCGCGTCCTTGCCGCCGATCACCAGGGCCAGTGCCTGCTCGTAGTTGCCGTTGTCGTCCTGCGCGCGGGCCGCGGTGTGGCGCTTCTTCCACTCCGCCATGTTGCTCTCGGCCGACGCGACCGGCTTCTCGCCCGCCTGGTCGTCGGCGAGCTTCGCCGCGAGGGTGAGGCCCTTGCCGAGGGTGTTCATCTCGGTGGTGAAGTCGTGGTCGTACTTGTCGAGCGTCACCTCGTCGCCGTCGGCCGTCACCTTCACCGTCTCGGCGCCGCGCGCCACCAGCGTCAGGTTCTCGTTGCCGCGCGCCTTGAGGGAGGCGATCCGGGCGTCGTGCAGGACGTTCAGCGAGCGGACGCCGTGGTCGTAGGAGTCGTCGAGCCCCGCGCGGGCCACGCTGTGGCCGACGACCAGCCAGAGCAGGACGACCGTGGTGGTCGCCGTCGCCGCGACCAGGCCGTGGTTCAGGACGCGGTTCGTACGGCGGTAGTTGCGGTGCTGCGCCCAGGCGAGACCGGCCAGCGCGACGACGCCCAGCGCGATCGCCGCCCAGGGGTAGGGGGTGGCGTCGCCGTAGTCGTCCTGGAGGCGCTGGTTCTCCTTCGTGTAGAGATCCTGGGCCGCCGGGAGCATCTCCCCCTGCATCTTCTGGTTCGCGTACCGCAGATAGGCGCCGCCGACGGGGAAACCCTGCCGGTTGTACGTCCGCGCGCGCTCCACCAGGCCCTTGTACTCGGGCAGCAGTTTGTTCAGCTTGGTGATGAACGCCGTCGAGGGCGAGTCGGGATCGGCGTTGTTGGCCGCCGTGACGAGCTTGGAGGCGGCCTCGTCGATGTCCTCCTCGTAGCGCGACCGGGACTCCGCCGTCTCCTGGCCCCCCGCCAGGAACCCGCTGGAGGCCGCCGTGTTGGCGTCGGCCAGCGCACGGTAGATGTCGGCCGCGGCCGTGCTGAGCGGCTGGCTCTTGTGCAGCACGTCGTCGGCGGCGGCCGCGCGGTCGGTCGTCTGCCAGGCCGTCACGGCGCCGAAGGCGAGGACGAGCAGGGCGAGGAAGGCGCCGATGATGCGGAGCCGGCCCGGCTCCGTGGTCGCCGCCGCGCGCGCCTTGTCGACGCCCTCGGCGAACGCCGTACGGCGCGTCGGCGGTGGCGCCGAGGCCGGCGCGAGTGGCGCTACGGTGCTGCTTGGTGCCGGGTTTGCCACGTTTTTGACCTCCCCCATGGTCATCTACCGCCGCCAGTATCGCTGGCGGGACCGGTCATGCGCACCGGCCTTCACTGGATCTTGATCAGATCGCAGTCACCCCTGTCCATGAATACGCGTCGGGTGGGTGTTCGGTTCCTTCGTGGGGACCCGTGTTGTGTCCGGGGGCACCTGCGGTCACTCACCCCGCGTCGAAGTGTCTTCGCACCCTTCCCTGCACGTCGGCGTCCGCTCCCAGCCGGTCCAGGCCCAGCAGCGCGGCCCCCAGCACCGGGCGCTCCCGTACGACGCTCGGCACCGCCTTCGGCGCCCGGGCGGCCAGGAGCTCGCGTACCCCGTCGTCCAACTGCTCGTGGCCCGCGGTGAGAACGCCTCCCCCCAGAAGTACCGGTGTCTCCTCCTCCAGAAGGTCCAGACGGGTCAGGGCGACCGTCGCCATCGACACCACCTCCTGCGCCAGCCGGTCGACGATCGTGCGCGCCACCGGGTCCCCGTCCCGCGCCGTCCTGAAGAGGACCGGGGTCAGTTCGTGGCGGCGGGACGGGGAGATGTGCTCCAGGTGGAGGGCCTCGATCAGGGCGTACATGGACGGCAGACCGAAGTGGGACGGGAGCGCGTCGGTGAGGGACGTCGGTCCGCCCCTGCCGTCCTCCGCCCTCGCCGCGTGCCATATCGCCTCCTCGGCCAGGCCCCAGCCGCCGCCCCAGTCGCCGGAGAGGCGGCCGAGGGCCGGGAAGCGTGCGGTGCGGCCGTCGGGGCGCATGCCGACGCAGTTGATGCCGGCGCCGCAGACGACGGCCACCCCCCGGGGGTCGGCGACGCCCGCCCGCAGGATGGCGAACGTGTCGTTGCGGACGTCCACGGAGGTGCCCCACGCGCGTGCGTGCAGGGCCGCCGCCAGCTGCTCCTCCTCCACCGGCAGGTCCGCGTTGGCCAGGCAGGCCGAGACATGGACCGCCGAGTCGACGCCGGCCGCCGTGTACGCGCGCGTGACGGTGTCGGCCAGGGCGTCCACCGCCGCCGTCACGCCCACGGCGGGCGGGCGGAAGCCGTCGCCGCGGGCCGTGGCGAGGACCTCTCCGTCGGCCGCCACGACCGCGACGTCCGTCTTGCTGTTGCCCGCGTCGATGGCGAGCACGCTTGCCGTCAGGCCCACGCGAGATGCTCCCGGTTGTGTGCGATCAGCTGGTCGGTCAGCTGCTCGGCGTACTCGTACTGGGCGACCAGGGGGTGGGACAGCAGGGCCTTGAAGACCCTGTCGCGGCCACCGCGCAGGGCCGCCTGAAGGGCCAGGTCCTCGTACGCCGTCACGTTCGCCATCAGGCCCTTGTAGAGCGGGTCGAGGGGCGGTACCGGGAGCGGGGACGGACCCTTGGGGCCCACCGCCGCCTGGACCTCGATCACCGCGTCGTCCGGGAGGAAGGGCAGCGTGCCGTTGTTGAGGGTGTTCACCACCTGGTAGGGGCTGCCGGAGCCGGTCAGCAGCGCCGCCGCCAGGTCCACCGCTGCCTCCGAGTAGTAGGCGCCGCCGCGCTTCGCCAGCAGCTCCGGCTTCTCGTCCAGGGCCGGGTCCGCGTACAACGACAGCAACTGGCGTTCCATCGCGGCCACTTCCGCCGCCCTCGACGGCTTGGTGCGCAGCTCCCGTACGACCTCGTCGTGCGCGTAGTAGTAGCGCAGGTAGTAGGAGGGGATCGTGCCCAGCCGGTCCAGGAGTACGCGGGGCAGGCGCAGGTCGGCGGCGATCGTGTCGGCGTGGGCGGCCAGGAGGCCCGGCAGCACGTCCTCGCCCTCGGGACCGCCCAGGCGCACCCCGGTCTCCCAGGTGAGGTGGTTGAGGCCCACGTGGTCCAGGTGGACGTCGGCCGGGGTGACGTCGAGCAGGGCGGCGAACTTCCGCTGGAGGCCGATCGCCACGTTGCACAGGCCGACCGCCTTGTGGCCGGCCTGGAGGAGGGCCCGGGTGACGATGCCGACCGGGTTGGTGAAGTCGATGATCCAGGCGTGCGGGTTGGTCCGGCGGACCCGTTCGGCGATGTCCAGGACCACCGGGACGGTCCGCAGCGCCTTCGCGAGGCCGCCCGCTCCCGTCGTCTCCTGCCCGACGCAGCCGCACTCCAGCGGCCATGTCTCGTCCTGCTCGCGGGCCGCCTGGCCGCCGACGCGGAGCTGGAGCAGCACGGCGTCGGCGCCCTCGACGGCCGCGTCCAGGTCGGACGTCGTCACGATGCGGCCCGGGTGGTCCTGACGGCCGAAAATCCGGCGGGCCAGGCCGCCGACGAGTTCCAGGCGGTCGGCCGCCGGGTCGACGAGGACCAGTTCCTCGACGGGGAGGGTGTCCCGCAGGCGTGCGAAGCCGTCGATGAGTTCGGGTGTGTAGGTCGAGCCGCCGCCGACCACGGTGAGTTTCATGGCTTGTTAACCCTTTACTCCGGTGAGGGTGACACCTTCGACGAACGCCTTCTGGGCGAAGAAGAACACGAGGATCACGGGGGCCATGACCAGCACGGTGGCCGCCATGGTGAGGTTCCAGTCGGTGTGATGCGCGCCTTTGAAGGACTCCAGGGCGTAGGAGAGGGTCCACGCGTTCGGATTTTCGGAGGCGTAGATCTGGGGACCGAAGTAGTCGTTCCAGGCGGCGAAGAACTGGAAGAGGGCGACGGCTGCGATGCCGGGCTTCGCCATCGGCAGTACGACCTTCAGCAGGGTGCGCAGGTCGCCGCAGCCGTCCACCTTCGCCGCGTCCAGGTACTCGTTCGGGATGGTCAGCAGGAACTGACGCAGCAGGAAGATCGAGAACGCGTCGCCGAACGCCAGCGGGATGATCATCGGCCACAGGGTGCCCGACAGGTCCAGCTGCTTCGCCCAGAACAGGTACATCGGGATGACGACCACCTGCGGGGGCAGCATCATCATCGAGATCACCAGCATGAGCGTCAGATTCCGGCCCCGGAAGCGGAACTTGGCCAGCGCGTACGCCACGGGGATGGACGAGACGACGGTGAGGACCGTGCCCAGTCCGGCGTAGATCAGCGTGTTCCTCCACCAGGTGAGGAAGCCCGGGGTGTCGAAGACCTTCTTGTAGTTGGCCCACTCCCAGGTGTGCGGGATCAGGTCCCGGCTGAGTGCCTGGGAGTCGCTCATCAGGGACGTCAGGAACACGAACACGAAGGGGAGGGTGAAGAAGAGGGCCGCGGCCACGCCGAGGGAGTGGACCGCGATCCATTCCAGCAGCGCCTTGCGGCGGGCGGTGCGCTCGGCGGGCGAGGAAGGTGCCTTCAACTCCACCGGCCGGTCCAGTACTTGAGTCATGTGGGTCAGTCACCTGCCTGGATGAGGCCGCCCCGGCGCCGCATCAACAGCGCGGTGAACGCCATCGAAAGGGCGAACAGGACCAGGGCCACGACGCAGGCCGAGCCGTAGTCGAAGCGCTGGAAGCCGAGGTTGTAGACGAGTTGGGGAAGGGTGAGCGTGGAGTGCTCCGGGTAGCCGGGCTCGAACATGGTGCCCGCGCCCTGGATCACACCCGAGGCGACCTTTCCGGCGATCAGGGGCTGTGTGTAGCACTGCATCGCCGCGATCACGCCGGTGACGACCGCGAACATGATGATCGGCGAGATGTTGGGGAGGGTGACGAACCGGAACCGCTGCCACGCCGAAGCGCCGTCCAGCTCCGCGGCCTCGTACTGCTCCTTCGGCACGTCGAGCAGCGCGGCCATGAAGATGACCATCAGGTCGCCGACCCCCCACAGGAACATCAGGGTGAGGGCGGGCTTGGACCAGTTCGGGTCGTTGAACCAGCCCGGCGCGGGGATGCCGATCTTCTCCAGGATCGAGTTGACCGGGCCGGTGCCGGGGTTGAGGAGGAAGGCGAAGGCCATGGTGGCCGCCACCGGCGGGGCCAGGTAGGGCAGGTAGAAGAGGGTGCGGAAGACACCCGTACCGGTCTTGATCTTCGTGATGAGCATGCCGATCCCGAGTCCGAACAGGACACGGAGGGTCACCATGATCACGACGAGCCAGAGCGTGTTGCGCAGGGCCGGCCAGAAGAACGGGTAGTGCTCGAAGACGTACGTCCAGTTCTTCGTGCCGCTCCACGTCGGCGGCTTGAAGCCGTCGTAGTGCATGAACGAGAAGTAGACCGTCGAGATCATCGGGTACGCGAAGAAGACCGCGAAACCGATCAGCCAGGGGGAGAGGAAGGCGAGGGTGCGCAGTGCCGAGCGCCGGTGCTTCGCCCTCAACGTGTGAGTGGTCGCCATCGCTACTTCGCCTGCGCGATGTCCGTGTCGATCTGCGCCGCCGCCTTCTTCAGGCCGGCCTTCAGGTCGGTGACCTTGCCGCTCTCGTAGTCGTAGCCGAGTTGCTGCACGGTGGTGAGGTAGACGCCGCCGTTGATCGACGCCGGGGCGGTGGTCGAGTTCGGGTTCGCGGCGATGTCCAGGAACGTCTTGAAACGCGCGTCGTACTTCAGGTCCGGGGACTTCAGGGCCGCCAGCGTGGACGGCACGTTGTGGATGGCGTTGGAGAAGGCGACGACCGCGTCCGTGTCGGTGGTCATGTACTTCACCAGCTCCCAGGCCGCGTTCTGCTTCTTGCTGGTGGCGGCGATACCGGCGATGGTGCCGGTGATGTAGCCCTTGCCGTACTGGGCCGCCTGGTCGTCCGGGACGGGCAGCGGGGCGACGCCGATCTCGAAGCCGGGCTTGGCCTCCAGGGCCATGCCCAGCCGCCACTCGCCGTCGAGCTGCATGGCGACCTGACCGGTCTGGAAGGGGTGCTTGGGGCCCCACTCGTCGCCGAGCGTGGAGCGGAAGGTCTCCAGCTTCTTGAAGCCGCCGAGGTCGTCGACGAGCTTCTTCTGGAGGGTGAAGGCGGAGGCGACGGCCGGGTCCGTGGCGATGGTCGACTTGCCGGCCGTGTCGAAGTACGTCGGGGAGAACTGGCCGAGGTAGTGCTCGGTGGTCGTCTCCCAGCCGTGGTAGTTCGGCATGAAGCCGAGCTGCTTGAACGTGTTCCCCTGGGTGATCGTCAGTTTCTTGGCGTCGGCCTCGAACTCGGACCAGGTCTTGGGGGGAGTGGTGATGCCCGCCTTCTCGAACGCCGTCTTGTTGTAGTAGAGGCCGTACGCGTCGCCCAGCAGCGGCACGGCGCAGCGGTTGCCGTCGAACTGGGTGTACTCGTTCATGGCCTTCGGGAAGGTCGTGGACGGGTCGATGTCCGCCTTCTTGAAGAAGGGGTTGAGGTCGACCAGGGCGCCCGACGAGCAGAACTTGCCGACGTTGCTGGTGGTGAACGACGAGATCACGTCCGGCGCCTTGGTGCCGCCCGCGCGCAGCGCCTGGTTGATCTTGTCGTCGGTCATGTTGCCGATGACGTTCACATGGATGTTGGGGTGCGTCTTCTCGAAGCCCGCGATCAGTGACTTCACGGCCTTCACCTCGTTCGGCGCGCTCCAGGCGTGCCAGAAGGTGAGGGTCGTCTCCTTCGACGCGTCGTCGTCGGAGCCGGTCGCGGACTGGCCGGTACAGGCGGTGGTGCTGAGCAGGAGGGCCGTGGAGGCGGTGAGGGCAAAAGCCGCCTTTCGGACGACTACGGGTATGCGTGTGGGCATGGCGGAGCCTTCCAGGGACAGAGCAGGGTGAGTGGAATGCGGTGAGGTGAGGTGAGGTGGAGCGGGGTGAGGTGAGGGTCCGGGGGAGGGGGGTGGTGGTGCGGCTAGCGCGAGGTGTCGAAGACCTCGTCGCGGGTGGCCGCCAGCGCGCTCTCCAGCGCGCCGCGCAGCACGGGCCGTTCGGTGACGTCGCCCATGACCAGCTTCGGCCGGGACGCGGCCAGTTCCTCCAGCTCGTCCTGGACGAGGGCGCGCAGCACCTCGCCGCCGGCGGTCAGGGAGGCGCCGCTGAGGACGACGAGTTCGGGGTCGAGTACGGAGACGAGCGAGGCGAGACCGGTCGCGAGCCGGGTCGCGTACGTCTGGAGCAGCTGCCGGTGCGGGGCGGTGTCCTCGGCGGCGGCCCGCTCGACGAGCGCGGCGGCGACCTCGGCGTACGGCCCGGACGGGAGGTCGGTGATGCCGAGCTCCCGGGCCAGCCGGGGGACGGCCTGGGAGCCCGCCAGCTCCTGGAAGCCGCCGCTGTTGGCCTTGGTCACCTGGCGGACCAGGGGGGCGCCCGGAACCGGCAGGAAACCGACCTCGCCGGCGCCGCCGGTCCAGCCGCGGTGCAGCCGGCCGCCGAGGACGAGGGCGGCGCCGAGACCGCCTTCGTTCCACAGCAGGACGAAGTCCTCGTGGCCGCGTGCCGCGCCCAGGCGCTGCTCGGCGACGGCGGCGAGGTTGACGTCGTTCTCGTACTCGACCGGCATCGGCAGGGCCGCGGCGAGATCGTCGAGCAGCGCGGGGGAGTGCCAGCCGGGCAGGTGGGAGGCGTAGCGCAGACGACCGGTGGTGGGGTCGAAGGCGCCGGGGGTGGCGACGACCAGCCGTCGCACCTCGTCCCGGGTGAGGCCCGCGGCCTTCACCGCGCCGTCGAGGGCGTCGGTGACCTGCCGTACGACGGCGTCGGCGGTCTTCCGGCCGGGCGTGGGCACCTCGAACGTGCCCACGGTCCGGCCGGTGGCGTCGGCGACGGCGGCCAGGACGCGTTCGGGGGTGACATCGAGCCCCGCGGCGTATGCGGCGGCCGGATTGACCTCGTACAACTGGGCGTTGGGGCCGGGGCGCCCCTCGGTGGTGCCGGTCGCGAGCACCAGTCCCGCCGCCTCCAGCCGGGCCAGCAGCTGTGAGGCGGTGGGCTTCGACAGGCCGGTGAGCTTGCCGATGCGGGTGCGGGACAGGGGGCCGTGCGCCAGCAGGAGGTCGAGGGCGGCGCGGTCGTTCATGGCGCGCAGGACGCGCGGGGTGCCCGGCGTACCGGCGGTTCCTGCCATGGGGTCGACACCTGCCTTTCTGAACTGCCCAGCTTCTCAAGTCCGCCGGACGCAAGTCCACATCCGGCCACTGTTAGGAAAGTTTCCTATCGGCTGGCAGGAACGTAGACCCGTCACGAAGGGGACGTCAAGGAGTGAAATGGGAAACGCCCCCGAGGCAACAGAGTCGTTACTTCGGGGGCGAAACGTTCGGTGGGGCCGGGAAACGCCGGAAGGCCGCACCCGGGGAGCGGGTGCGGCCTTCCGGCGTACGGGCTACTTCGCCGGGGTCACCGGCCGGGGCTGGGTGATCGGTGTCGCCGCCGCTGCCTGGGGCGAGTCCGTGTTGGAGAACACCGACGGGGCCGCGACCGCGGCCGTCGGGTCGGCCGGGTCCTCCGTGACGGGAGCGGTCGCGCCGCCCACGATGCGGATGTCGGCCGCGTCGAAGGCGCGCTTGACGCGCCAGCGCAGCTCCCGTTCGACGACCAGGGCCTTGCCGGGCATCGTCTTCGCGGAGACGCGGACGACCATCGAGTCGAGCAGCACGCTGTCCAGGCCGAGCACCTCGATCGGGCTCCACAGGAGCTCGTTCCAGGGCTCTTCCTTGCTCATCTTCTCGGCGACCTCGTCCAGGGTGGCCTTGACCAGGTCGAGGTCCTCGGACGCCTTGACGGTCACGTCGACACCGGCCGTCGCCCAGCCCTGCGAGAGGTTGCCGATCCGCTTGACCTCGCCGTTGCGGACGTACCAGATCTCGCCGTTGGCGCCGCGCAGCTTCGTCACCCGCAGCCCCACCTCGATGACCTCGCCCGTGGCCACACCCGCGTCGATCTGGTCGCCGACGCCGTACTGGTCCTCCAGGATCATGAACACACCGGAGAGGAAGTCCGTGACCAGGTTGCGCGCGCCGAAACCGATCGCCACGCCCGCGACACCGGCGGAGGCCAGCAGCGGGGCCAGATTGATCTCGAAGGTGCCCAGCACCATCAGCGCGGCCGTGCCGAGGATCACGAAACTCGCCACCGAACGCAGCACCGAGCCGATCGCCTGCGAGCGCTGACGCCGCCGCTCGTTGTTGACCAGCAGCCCGCCCAGCGCCGTGCCGTCGACCGAGGAGACGGTGCGGTTCATCCGGTCGATCAGCTTGGTGATCGCCCGCTGCACCACCACTCTCAGCACCACCGCGATCACCAGGATCAGCAGGACGCGCAGACCGATCGCCAGCCAGGTCGACCAGTTCTGCTCGACCCAGCTGGCCGCGTTCGTCGCGCTCTCCTGGGCGTCCTGGAGGGACGGGACGGTCACCGCGGTCGGCGACTCCGAGGGAGTCGGCGACGGTGACACGTCGGCGGCCGGTAGGACGGCGGGCAAGGACACGGCAGGTACCTCCAGGTGCTGCTCTGCTCCATTCGGTGCGGCGGTCAAGGGCGACACGCGCTGCGAGGTCACGGAAAGGTCACCGGACGGGCAGAACCACCACACTAACGGGGCATTGTGTGCGGTTCGGCGTGTTCCGTGAAGGAGAGACGGTCCTCACCTGCGCTTGAACCGGCCATGATCCTGGGGAGACAACAGGGTGTGGTCGAAAACACTCCCGGCCCGTTACCGGGACATGGTGGCGCGTCCACCAGGCAAGAGGGGAGACTGACCACAGATCGTCCCGGCGCGAGCCACGCGCCGCCGACGCCCAAGGAGGCATCCGTGCCGCATGTCCTGGTCCTCAACGCGTCGTACGAGCCGCTCGGCGTCGTACCGCTCCGCCGCGCGCTCGTCCTCGTCCTGGAGAACAAGGCGATCTCCCTCGAGGAATCCGGCGCCTTCCTGCACAGTGCGACCGTCACAGTCCCCGCACCCAGCGTGGTCCGGCTCAAGCGATTCGTCCGGGTTCCCTATCGGGGGCCCGTTCCTCTGACCCGCCGGGCGCTCTTCGCCCGGGACGGGGGCCGGTGCATGTACTGCGGTGGCGTCGCAACCAGCGTCGACCACGTCATCCCGCGCAGTCGCGGAGGCAAGCACGTGTGGGACAACGTCGTGGCGTCCTGCCGTCGCTGCAACCACGTCAAGGCCGACCGGCACCTCGTCGAGATCGGCTGGCGGCTGCGCCACAAACCCGCTCCCCCTTCCGGACTCGCCTGGCGCATCATCGGCACCGGGCATAGGGACCCGCGCTGGCTGCCGTACTTGCAGCCGTACGGCGCGGACGACGCTCTGGCCCGGATCGACGGCATCTCCGCCTGACGATCCGGGTCTTCGTATTGCGTCGCCCGCGTCTTCGCACCGCGCCACAACGGCCCCCGAGCCGGGTGTGACCGGCTCCGGGGGTCCCCTGTGCCCCCGGAGCCGCATCGTCGTGCGTGGCGCGGCGCCGGTCTGAAGGGCGCCGGTCTGGTGGGCGGGGTTCGGGCGGCGGCAGGATGGAGCCGTGCCCACCGAGTCGGACAAGATCGAGCTGAGCGAACAGGAACTGCGCGAGATCGCGGGCTACGCGGCGGACTGCGCGCGCAGAGCGCTGCCGATCTTCGAACAGAGCCTTCCCGCGGACCCGCGCCCTCGCGACGCCGTCGAAGCGGCGGATGCCTTCGCCGGGGGCGGCCGGCGCACGGGCGCGCTGCGGCAGAGCGCGTGGGCGGCGTACCGGGCGGCGCAGGAGGCCGAGCCCGCACTGCCCGCCGCGGCCGACGCGGCACGAGCGGCGAGCCACGCGGCCGCCGCCGCGTATCTGCATCCCCTGGCGAACGCGCACCAGGTGAAGCACATTCTCGGTGCGGCGGCGCACGCGGCGCGAGCGGAAGAGCTGGCAGCGGGGGAAGACCGGCCTGTCACCGCGGTGAGCCCTGTCACTGGGGGGACCTCTGTCACTGGGGGGACCTCTGCCACGGGGAGGAGCCCTGTCGGTGTGGGGACCCTGGAATGGGCGTGTCATCACGCACCGGCGGCGGTCGCCGCGGTGCTCGGCCGACTGCCGGCCGCACCTCCCGGCGGTGGACGCGCGGGAGAGCTCATGCGCGACCTCGACGCGGCTCTGCGCGCCTGAGGGCGTGCTGGGGGTGGTCGGGGGCGGCCTGGGGGTGGCTGGAGGCGGACTCAGGGCGGTCTGCGGGCGTGGTGGGGCGGGCTCGGGGCGGTCTGCGGGCGTGGTGGGGCGGTCTGAGGGCGGCCTGGGGGTGGTCGGGGGCGGGCTCGGGGCGGTCTGAGGGCGTGGTGGGGCGGTCTGAGGGCGGCCTGAGGGTGGTCGGGGGCGGGCTCGGGGCGGTCTGAGGGCGGGCTCGGGGCGGCTTGGGGGCGGGCTCGGGGTGGCTGGAGGGCGGGCTGGGGCGGTCGGAGGAGGGTTGAGGGCGGTCGGAGGGCGGGCTGGGGCGGTCGGAGGAGGGTTGAGGGCGTCGGAGGGCTGGAGGGGCCGAGGCCGTCTCCCGATGACGGTCTCGTTCGTCGTGCGCAGTCGTGCGTCGTCGTTTCGGCGCGTCGGTCCGCCGTGTCGGCGCGGGTCCCGGGAGGGGGTGGCGGCGTGTAATGACGTGAGGACGTCTGTCCCCGCGTCCGCTGGGTAGGGCTGGGGTATCCGATGCCGTACTGATGAGGAGGCCACCGTGATCGCGCCGGCCCGCTCCAAACGCCTGGCGGAGCCCTCCGCCGCCACCCCCGTCGAGCTCGACGACCCCTGCCTCTGTGCCTTCAGCGCCGAGGGCACCTACGCCGAACCCCCGCTGACCAGCGAACCTCCGCTGCCCGACGCCGAGCCCCTGACCAGCGAGCCGCCGCTCGCCGTCGCGGACTCCGACTCCACGAGGCCCTAGATGACCGTGCCCGCCGGAGAGGAGCTCGCCCGGCTCGCCGCGCTGCACGGCGTCGCCACCTCCTACCAGCCCTCCCCGGACCGCACGGTCATGGCCTCGGCCGGTGCCGTCACCCGCGCCCTGGCCGCCCTCGGTGTCGACGCGGGCACCCCGAAGGCCGTACGTGCCGCGCTCGCCGCCCGGGAACGGGAGCTGCGCGAGCGGCTGCTGCCGCCGACGGTGGTGTGCTGGCGCGGAAGCCCCTGCGAAGCGCTCGCCGCGCTCCCCGAGGGCACCGCCCTGCGGGTGGAGACCGAGCAGGGCGAGTGTCGCGACTCCGTCGAGGAACTCCCGCTCGGGGTGCATCAGCTGACGGCCACCGCACCCGACGGGCGGACCGGCCGCGCCCATCTCGTCGTCGCCCCGCCCCGCCTGCCCACGCCCACGGGACGCTCGTACGGACTCCTCGTCCAGCTGTACTCCCTCCTCTCCCGGCGCTCCTGGGGCATGGGCGACCTCGGTGACCTCGGCGAGCTGACCGCCTGGGCGGGGCGGGCGCTCGGCGCCGGGTTCGTGCAGGTCAACCCCTTGCACGCGGCCGTGCCCGGCACCCCGACCGACCCCTCCCCGTACCGGCCCTCCTCGCGCCGCTTCCCGGACCCGGTGCATCTGCGGGTCGAGGACGTCCCCGAGTTCGCGTACGTCCGGGACGACGAGGATCCGCGTTCCGCGTTGCTCGAACGGGCCGGGCGACTGCGCGAAGCCGTCCTGGAAAAGGGCGAGTTGATCGACCGGGACGCCGTGTGGGAACTGAAGCGGGAGGCGCTGGAGCTGGTCGCCCGGGTGCCGCTCGGGCCCGGTCGGCGCGCCGCCTACTGCGACTTCCTCGCCGAGCAGGGCCAGGCCCTGGAGGACCACGCCACCTGGTGCGCGCTCGCCGAGGTGCACGGGTCGCAGTGGCGGCAGTGGCCGTCCGGGCTCCGGGACCCGCGCTCCGCCGAGACCGCCCGCGCCCGCGGCGAGTTGATGGACCGCGTCGACTTCCACTCCCGCCTCGCCTGGCTCACCGACGCCCAGCTCACCGCCGCCCAGCGCGCCGCGCGCGATGCGGGCATGCCGGTCGGGATCGTGCACGACCTGGCGGTCGGCGTGCACCCCGAGGGAGCCGACGCGTGGGCGCAGCAGGAGTACTTCGCCGCCGGCATGTCGGTGGGCGCACCGCCGGACGCCTTCAACGCGCGCGGCCAGGACTGGGGCCTGCCGCCCTGGCGCCCGGACCGGCTGGCCGCCTCCGGCTACGCCCCCTACCGCCGGCTCCTCAAGGCGCTCTTCCGGTACGCGGGCGCCCTGCGCATCGACCACGTCATGGGCCTGTTCCGCCTCTGGTGGGTCCCGCAGGGCGAGCCGCCGACCGAGGGCGCCTACGTCCGCTACGACGCCGAGGCCATGCTCGCCGTCCTGGTGCTGGAGGCCTCCCGGGCCGGTTCGGTGGTGATCGGCGAGGACCTCGGCACCGTCGAGCCGGGCGTGCGGGAGACGCTGCGTGAACGGGGAGTGCTCGGGACGTCCGTCCTGTGGTTCGAACGGGACTGGGACGGTGACGGGCGCCCCCTGCCCCCCGACCGCTGGCGCGACGACTGTCTGGCCACCGCCACCACGCACGACCTGCCGTCCACCGCCGCCCGGCTCACCGGCGAGCACGTCGAACTCCGGGACCGGCTGGGCCTGTTGGCCCGGTCCGTGGAGGAGGAGCGTGCCGAAGCGGCCAACGACACGGCGGAGTGGCTGGCCCTGCTCACCCGTCTCGGACTCCTGGCCGGCACCGGCGGCGGCAGCGACCTCTCCTCGGAGGAGGCCGAGGTCCAGGCGGTCCACCGCTTCCTGCTGCGCACCCCCGCCCGCATGATCGGCGTCTGGCTCCCGGACGGCGTCGGCGACCGCCGCCCGCAGAACCTCCCCGGCACCTGGGACCAGTATCCGAACTGGCGACTGCCGATCGCGGACGCGGCGGGCCGCCCGGTGACCCTGGAGGAGTTGGCGGCCTCGCCGAGGCTGCGGTCGCTGATCGAGGTACTGCGGGAGGAACACGGCCCGCCTGGGGACACCCCGTCTGCGGGAGTCTGAGCGGGAGTCCGAGCGGGAGTCCGAGCCGAAGCGAGCGGGAGTCCGAGGGTGAGGCGGGCGGGGCCTTTCGGTGCCGTAGCGGGGGTGCGACGGCGGCAGCCCCGCGGACGGGCGTACGAGCGCCCCGCGCCTCATACGGCACCCCGGACGCGCGCTCCCCGACAGGGTTCGCTAACTTGGGCACCGTGGACAAGAAGAACGCCCTGCGCGCCGGCGCCCTGGCTGCCGGTACGACGCTGATGATGCTGCTCATGTCGTCCCCCGCGCTCGCGCTGACCCGCGACGACGGTGACGACCCCGGCCCGGGTCTGAGCGTCGGCGAGACGCTGGGCCTCTATGTGGTGGCCCCGCTCGCGCTGTTCGCGCTGATCGCCGGTCTGGTGTGGGTCCTGGACAAGTCGAAGGACAGGGGCGACACCACCAGCTCCAACATCACCGTCAAGGGTCGGGCCAAGGCCAAGGCCTAGCTCGCCGGCCCCCTGACTTCCGGCCCGGATTCGGGCCCGAGGGCGTCGGCTCCTTCCACGTACGCGCGTGCCGTACGTGGAAGGAGCCGACGCCCTCGACTCGTTTAGGGACCACGCCCCGCCCGGCCGGGTCCTAGGGGTGGGGTGCCGTCAGATACCGCTGCACCGTCGCGACGCACGTCGGCTGAAGACGCGCCGGAAAGCACCCGCGCACGGCGGTGCAGGTAGTTCCTTCGACAGGCCGTGGGCCGGGCCGACAGGTTCCCGCGCATGACCTGCCGAATCGAGTTGCACACCGCTCGGTGAGCGCGCCCCGGCTGTGCCGCCGCCCGCCTGTACGACCAGGGACCGCGCCTGAGGCGGGAGTCGCCGGACTGGCTCCCGCACGGCCGCGGCTTCGACCTCCCCGCCGACTTCCGCACCGACTTCCCCGCCGACCTCCCTTCGGAGCGTCCTGGGACGCGGCCGTCCCGCAGGGAGCCGGCGGGTGTCGTCCGGGAGGTGCTGAACCCGCTGCCGGAGGATCCGGCCACCCTGCACCCCCGCTCCGCCGAACCCGGCGTCCCTCGGCCGACTGCTGGCCGAGCCCTCCTGGACCGCCACCGCCGACCTCGACGCGGAGTCGGGCGCCACCCCGGCTCAGCTCCTCGACGTCTCCGTCGTCAACAGCAACTCCCGCAACAGGTAGGCCAGTTGACCGGACCGCTCGGGATCCAGGGCGGCGGTCAGGGCCTCGGTCTGGGCGGCGAGGCCCGCGCCGACCGCCCGGTCGACCAGCTCGAGACCCTTCTCGGTCAGCGTCACGTGGAGGCCCCGGCGGTCGTGCGGGTCGGGGGAGCGGCGCAGCAGTGCGGCCCGTTCCAGTTTGTCGAGGCGGCCGGTCATGCCGCCGGTGGTGAGCATGAGCGTCGCCGACAGCTGGCGGGGCGAGAGGGTGTAGGGCTCGCCGGAGCGGCGGAGTGTGGCGAGTACGTCGAACTCGCCCCGTCCGATGCCGAGAGTCGCGTACGCCTTCTCCATCCGGTCGCCCATCGCGCGCGCGAGCCGGGAGATCCGGCCGAAGACCTCCATGGCGCTGGTGTCGAGGTCGGGCCGGACCGTCGCCCACTGCTCGATGATCGCGTCGACGGGGTCCTTGCGCGGGGCCTGCGGGCTGCTCATGGGATGAGTATCCCCCGATTCCGGTCACCCGCGAGAAAGTAGCTCGGCGCTAAGCCGCTCTACGCCAAGCCGCTTGACGCTAAGTTGCTTAGAGCTAAGCTAATTCCATGAAGAGGTCCACGACCGTCCTGCTCACCGCTCTCGCCCCGATCTCCTGGGGCACCACCTACGCCGTCACCACCGAGCTGCTCCCCGCCGACCGCCCGCTGTTCACCGGCCTGATGCGGGCCCTGCCCGCCGGGCTGCTGCTGCTCGCCCTCGGCCGGGTCCTGCCGCGCGGTGTCTGGTGGGGGAAGGCCGCGATACTCGGCGCGCTGAACATCGGCGCCTTCTTCCCGCTCCTCTTCCTCTCCGCCTACCGGCTGCCCGGCGGCATGGCGGCGGTCGTCGGCTCGGTCGGACCGCTGTTCGTCGTCGGTCTCTCGGCACTGCTGCTGGGGCAGCGGCCGACTGCCCGGACCGTGGTGGCCGGGGTCGTGGCCGCGTTCGGCGTCAGCCTGGTGGTGCTGAAGGCGGCCGGGGCGCTGGACCCGCTCGGCGTCCTCGCGGCGCTCGCCTCCACCGCCTCGATGTCGGCCGGCACGGTCCTCACCAAGCGGTGGGGCCGCCCGGACGGCGTCGGCCCGCTCGCCCTCGCCGGCTGGCAGCTCACCGCGGGCGGCCTGCTGATCGCCCCGCTCGCCTTCCTCGTCGAAGGCGCCCCGCCCGCCCTGGACGGCCGCGCGGTCGGCGGCTACCTCTACCTGGCCCTGGCGAACACGGCGGTCTCGTACTGGCTCTGGTTCCGCGGCATCGGCCGGCTCACCGCCACCCAGGTCACCTTCCTGGGTCCGCTCTCCCCGCTGACCGCGGCCGTCGTCGGCTGGGCCGCCCTCGGCCAGGCGCTGACGCCGCTCCAGCTGACGGGCATGGCGCTGGCGTTCGGCGCGACGGTGGCGGGCCAGCTGAGGGCCGGCGGGACGGCCGTACGCACGTTCGGGCCCACTGGGAGGAAGGCCCGCGGAGACCGGGACCGGCCGGACGTGACAGGTCCGGCGCTCCGGCGGTGAGCGCGACGCGGCCCGCGCACGGCAGAGGGCGCCCGATGTCATATCGGGCGCCCTCTGCCGCGCAATGCTGCCAGGACTACTGCGCGTCGGCCGCCTGGGCCTTCAGCGCGCGCTCCACGCCCGAGCGGGACTCGGAGACGAGGCGGCGCAGGGCCGCGTTCGGCTCGGCCGAAGCCAGCCAGGCGTCCGTCTTGTCCAGGGTCTCCCGGGAGACCTGGACCCCCGGGTAGAGGCCGACCACGATCTGCTGGGCGATCTCGTACGAACGGGAGTCCCAGATGCCCTTGACGACCTCGAAGTACCGGTCCGTGTACGGCGCGAGCAGCTCACGCTGGTCGGTCTGGACGAAGCCGCCGATGACCGCCTCCTGCACGGCGTTCGGCAGTTCGTCGGAGTCCACGACCGACGCCCACGCCTCCGCCTTGGCCTCCGGGGTCGGCCGGGCGGCCCGTGCGGTCGCCGCGTGCCGCTCACCGGCGGCCGTCTTGTCCCGCTCGTACTCGGCGGCGATGTCCGCCTCGTCGAAGGTCCCCACGGCCACCAGCCGCTGCACGAACGCCCAGCGCAGCTCGGTGTCGACGGCCAGGCCCTCGATGGTCTGGCCTCCGTCGAGCAGCGACTCCAGGAGGTCGATCTGCTCCGGCGTACGGGCGGTGGCCGCGAACGCGCGCGCCCACGCCAGCTGGTGGTCGCTGCCCGCCGCCGAGGACCGCAGATGCGCCAGCGTGGCGTCCGTCCAGCGGGTCAGCAGGGCCTCGCGGGTGGCCGGGGCGGCGTACAGGTCGAGGGCGAGCTTGACCTGGCGGTGCAGCGACTGCACCACCCCGATGTCGGACTCCTTGCCGATGCCGGACAGCACCAGGGACAGGTAGTCGCGGGTGGGCAGTTCGCCGTCCCGGGTCATGTCCCAGGCGGACGCCCAGCACAGGGCGCGCGGCAGGGACGACTCGAAGTCGCCGAGGTGCTCGGTGACGAAGGCGAGCGACTGCTCGTCGAGGCGGACCTTGGCGTACGACAGGTCGTCGTCGTTGAGCAGGACGACGTCCGGACGGCGCTTGCCGACCAGCTGCGGCACGGCCGTCAGCGCGCCGTCGATGTCCAGCTCCACGCGCTCGTCACGCACCAGCTTGCCGCTGTCGTCGTCGAGTTCGTACAGACCGACGGCGATGCGGTGCGGGCGCAGGGTCGGCTCGCCCTTGGCGCCGGCCGGGAGCGCGGGGGCCTCCTGGCGGATCGCGAAGGACGTGATGACACCGGCCGCGTCCGTCTCGATCTCGGGGCGCAGGATGTTGATGCCGGCGGTCTGGAGCCACTTCTGCGACCAGGTGCCGAGGTCACGGCCGGAGGTCTCCTCCAGCGCGCCGAGCAGGTCGGACAGGCGCGTGTTGCCGAACGCGTGCCGCTTGAAGTAGGCCTGCACGCCCGCGAAGAACTCGTCCATGCCGACGTACGCCACGAGCTGCTTCAGGACGGACGCACCCTTGGCGTAGGTGATGCCGTCGAAGTTGACGAGGACGTCGTCCAGGTCGCGGATCTCGGCCATGATCGGGTGGGTGGACGGCAGTTGGTCCTGCCGGTACGCCCAGGTCTTCATGGAGTTGGCGAACGTGGTCCACGAGTGCGGCCAGCGCGACCCCGGGTAGTACGCCTGGCAGGCGATGGAGGTGTACGTGGCGAACGACTCGTTCAGCCACAGGTCGTTCCACCACTCCATGGTGACCAGGTCGCCGAACCACATGTGGGCCAGCTCGTGCAGAATCGTCTCCGCGCGCAGCTCGTACGCCGCGTCGGTCACCTTCGACCGGAACACGTACTGGTCCCGGATGGTGACCGCGCCCGCGTTCTCCATCGCGCCCGCGTTGAACTCCGGCACGAACAGCTGGTCGTACTTCTTGAACGGGTACGCGTAGTCGAACTTCTCCTGGAACCAGTCGAAGCCCTGCCGCGTGACCTCGAAGATCGCGTCCGAGTCGAGGTACTCGGCGAGGGAGGGCCGGCAGTAGATGCCGAGGGGCACCGACTGCCCGTCCTTCTCGTACACGCTGTGGACGCTGTGGTACGGCCCGACGATGAGCGCGGTGATGTAGCTGGAGATCCGCGGGGTCGGCTCGAAGGCCCAGACGTCGTCCTTGGGCTCGGGCGTCGGGGAGTTGGAGATGACGGTCCAGCCGGTCGGCGCCTTCACGGTGAACCGGAAGGTGGCCTTGAGGTCCGGCTGCTCGAAGGACGCGAAGACACGGCGGGCGTCCGGCACCTCGAACTGCGTGTACAGGTAGGCCTGTTCGTCGACCGGGTCGACGAACCGGTGCAGACCCTCACCGGTGTTGGTGTATGCGCAGTCCGCGACGACGCGCAGGACGTTACGGCCCTCCAGCAGCCCCGGCAGCGCGATCCTGGAGTCCTTGAAGAGCCCCGCCGCGTCGAGCGTGTCCCCGTTCAGCGTGACCTCGTGGACGGTCGGGGCCACCAGGTCGATGAAGGACTCCGCGTCCCTCTCCGCGACCTCGAAGCGCACCGTCGTGACGGACCGGTAGGTCCCTCCCTCCTGCGCGCCGGACAGGTCGAGATCGATCTCGTACGAGTCAACGGTGAGCAGCTTCGCCCGCTGCTGCGCCTCTTCGCGAGTCAGGTTTGTGCCAGGCACGCGGTCATCTCCTCGGATATGTGTCGGTTGCGCCATCCTTCCACGGGACACCTGCCCGAGGCGACGACCTTCCGGGCAGGCGGCGGACCGCCCCGCTGCCCGTCGCGGCGGCCGGAGCGCGACGTCCGGATTCCGCCGGTGAGGCCGGGCGGTGAGCGGGAGGCTCGAGACATGACGACCCAGGCAGACACCCACACCGGCACGCACCCGGCCACCGACCCGGCAACCGACCCGGCCCCCCGCACCGTGCGGCCCATCCCGCCGGACGCCCTCGACGAGCTGCGCTCCACCGACGACGCGGGTCGCCCGGCCGTCCCCCTGACCGACGAGGAGGGCGGCGCCCCGCTGCGCTGCTGTCTGCGCCACAGCGAGCCCGGCGAGCTGATCGCGCTGGTCTCCTACGCCCCGCTGCGCCGCTGGGCGGCCGCGACCGGCGCCGACCCCGGCGCGTACGACGAGCAGGGCCCGGTGTTCATCCACGCGCGCGCGTGCCGGGGCCCGGCCGGGGGAGGCCTGCCGTTCAGCGGCGCCCGTCGCACCGTGCGCCGCTACTCCGCCGCCGGGCGCATCCTGGGCGGCCGGCTCGTCGAGGAAGCCGACGGGTTCGACGCGGCCTTCGCCGAGGCGTTCAGCGACCCCGAGGTCGCTCTCGTCCACGTCAGGGCCGTCGAGTACGGCTGTTTCCTGTACGAGGTGCGCCGGAGCTGACCGCGAGGCCCGGCCCGGACATGGGTGAGGGGCGGGTGCGTGCCGCACCCGCCCCTCACCGCCGCTCGGGAACCCCGGGCGTCAGCTCTTCAGCTCGGCCGCCACCAGCTCCGCGATCTGTACCGCGTTCAGCGCCGCGCCCTTGCGGAGGTTGTCGTTGGAGATGAACAGCGCGAGGCCGTGCTCCACGGTCTCGTCCTCGCGGATGCGGCCCACGAACGACGGGTCCTTGCCGGCCGCCTGGAGCGGGGTCGGGATGTCGCTGAGCGCCACGCCCGGGGCGCCGCCCAGCAGCTCCGTCGCGCGCTCGGCGCTGATCGGACGCGCGAAACGGGCGTTGACCTGGAGGGAGTGGCCGGAGAAGACCGGGACGCGCACACAGGTGCCGGAGACCTTCAGCCCCGGGATCTCCAGGATCTTGCGGGACTCGTTGCGGAGCTTCTGCTCCTCGTCGGTCTCGTTCAGGCCGTCCTCGACGACCGAGCCCGCGAGCGGGATCACGTTGAAGGCGATGGGGCGCTTGTAGACCTGCGGCTCCGGGTAGTCGACCGACTCGCCGTCGTGCGTCAGCTTGTCGGCGTCGGCCACGACCTTCTGCGCCTGCCCGTGCAGCTCCGCCACGCCCGCGAGGCCCGAACCGGACACCGCCTGGTACGTCGCGACGACCAGCGCCTCCAGACCGGCCTCCTCGTGCAGCGGCTTCAGGACCGGCATCGCGGCCATCGTCGTGCAGTTCGGGTTGGCGATGATGCCCTTGGGGCGGTCCACGATCGCGTGCGGGTTCACCTCGGAGACGACCAGCGGGACCTCGGGGTCCTTGCGCCACGCCGACGAGTTGTCGATCACGACCGGGCCCTGCGCGGCGACCTTCTCGGCCAGCGCCCGCGAGGTCGCGCCACCGGCGGAGAACAGGACGATGTCGAGGTTCGAGTAGTCGGCCGTCGCCGCGTCCTCCACCGTCACGCCGTCCAGGTCCGTCCCCGCCGAACGGGCCGACGCGAACAGACGCAGCTCCGTGACGGGGAAGTCACGCTCCTTGAGGATCCTGCGCATGACCGTGCCGACCTGACCGGTGGCTCCGACGATTCCGACCCTCACGGCGACTCCTTGCTCTGTTCACGGCTCTTTACGGACTTTTCCATCATGCGGCCGACCCCGGCCCACCTGTCCAATTCTTTGCCCACCATGCCCGAGGACTGGGACGCCCGCCGGTGTGACGTACGCCTCCCGAGGATTCCCCACGGTGGGGCCGAACGTTTTCGCGCGCCACGGCGTCGTAGAGGAAACGCGGTAGGGAGGGGTGGCTGTGCTGCGCAGAAAGGCCCGGCGCGCCCAGGGGGACGGGGCCGGACAGGGCGACGATCCGCTGGACGCGGCGCAGGAACGCCGGGTGCGGGCGGTGCTCGCGCTGGGCGGGGTGCCGCAGGCGGACCTGCCGGACGGGGTACAGCAGGTCCGCCTGCGGCTCCTGGAGCGCGCGGCGAAGGGGTACGAGACGCCGCGCGACGTCTCCGCGTGGGCGGCGGTCGTCGCCTCCAACCTCGCCATGGACTGGCACCGCGCCAAGCGCCGTCAGGAGCGGCTGGGGGAGCGGCTGGCCTCGCTGCGCCAGCACGAGCACCCGTCAGGCGAGGACACCAGCGTGCTCTCGCTCGCCGTCGCGCAGGGCCTGGACGACCTGCCCGACGCCCAGCGCCAGGTGCTCGTCCTGCGTTTCTACGCCGACCTGCCGGTGCGCTCGATCGCCCAGGAACTGGGCGTCCCGGAGGGCACGGTCAAGAGCCGCCTGCACACGGCGGTCCGGGCCCTGCGCGCCCGCCTGCACGAAGACGAGGTGGTGTGACGTGACCGCCCTGCCCGGACAGCCAGGACAACCAGAACAACCAGGACCCGGATACGAACCGCACGACGAGAGCCACGACCCGTACGAGGGCCAGGACGGACAGGAGGGATACGACGGTATGGACGCGTTGATGGCCGCCGTCCTCGACGTGCCTCCCTCCGGCCTCTCCGAGGAAGCCCGCGCCGATTCCGCCTACCTGGCCGCCCACCGCTCGGCGACCGCCGACGTGGCGCTCCTGCGCGAGCAGCTCGGCGTCCTCGCGGACGTCCTGACGGAGCCGGTGCGCGAGCCGACGCCGGCCCCGGCGCCCGCCCCGGTACGGCAGCTGCGCCCACCGCGCCGGGTCCGTCCCCTCGCCCTGCGGCTCGTCGGCGTGGCCGCCGCCGGTGCGCTGGTGCTCGGAGGCGGGTGGGTGGTCGTCCAGGTCGGCCAGGGGGTGGCCGGCAGCGCGTCGAGCAAGAGCGCCGACAGCGGGGCGGCGTCCGACGAGAAGGCCGACGCCTCGGCGGGCGACGGCGCGAGCCTCCTGGGCGACCCCGGCTATCTGGCCTGCGCCCGGCTCGTCGTCGAGGGGGAAGTGACGGACGTCCGCCGGGTGGCGGGCACCACCCGGGAGCGGGTCACCCTGCATGTCACCCACGCCTACCGGCCGGCCGGGAGCGGGCCCGAGGTCGACTTCGTGATGGAGGCGGACATGGACCCGCTGCTGCGCGAGGGTGACCACGTCCTGGTCGCGCTGTCGAAGGGGTCCACCACCCCCGACGTCTGGGCGGTCGGCGAGCCCGACATCGCCCCCGAGCGAGAGGCGCTCACCCGGGCCCTGCCCGAGACGGAGGGCGTCACCTGCGAATAGGCGCGGCATGCCGTGACACGGCGAAGGGCGGGCGCCCTGGTGGACGCCCGCCCCTGTCGATCACTACCGGTCGACCACTGTCGGTCGACCGGTTCAACCGGTACCGGTTACGGAGTGACCTTCTCGATGGCCACGTTGCCGATGCCCGCGACGGTGCCCCGCGCGTTCACCAGCTGGACCTGGCCGAAGAAGGCCCGGCCCTCGGGCGCGGCGGCCGCGGCGGTGACGGTCGCGGAGACCGACGCCGAGGCACCCGTGCCGAGCTTCACCGGCGTCGACTCGTCGACGGTGACGGTGCCGAGCGAGGACGAGAAGAACACGTCCAGGTAGTCGTACGCCGTCGTGCCGGCCGGGACCGAGTAGCCCGCGACCTCGATGGTGTACGTGCCGGCGGCGGGCGACGGGATGGAGACCGCCTCCTCCGAGTCACCGTCGGCCTGCTGGGCGACCTGGTTGCCGTCCGCGTCGTAGACCGTCAGGTCCAGGTCGGCGGAGGCGTCGGAGACGTTGCCGATGGAGACGTCCAGCGACTTGGCGCCGGCCGGGACCTCGACCGTGGTGGTCTCGGTCGCGCCGTTGGCGATGGTCGGGCGGGCCGACTTGGACGAGCCGAGCGGGCCGCCGGCCAGCTTGCCGTCGATGGCGGCGAAGTTGTTCGTGACCTTCCAGGAGACGGGGGCCGGGGTGCCGACCTTCGCCTCGGGCACGGTCACGGTCGCCGGGTCGAAGACCGCGCCGTAGACGGTGGCGTCCAGCTGGTACGGGTTGTCGAGCAGCGGCGAGGTGCGGCGCGACTCGACCTCGATCTCCCAGACCCCGGGCTGCGGGTTCTGGTACGAACGGGCGTCGGGCCTGCACCCGTTGCCGTCGAGGTAGTTGTTGTAGCAGTAGATCGTGGAGCTGTCCTCGACCGCGACACCGTACGGGTGGATCGAGATGAACCGGGTCTGGCTCTTGTCCTTCAGCCCGCCGATCGCGACCTCCAGCGACTGCGCGCCCTCGGGCACGGTCAGGAAGTAGGACTGCGAGCTGTTGCGCTGCACGGAGTCCGACGCGTGGAACGTGTACTTCACCGGCGTCGAGACCACGACCGTGTTGAGGATCTGCTTGTCGAGTCCCTCGGTCTTCGGGTCGTCGACCTCCAGGATCGCGCTGGCGATGCCCGCGGCCTTCGGCAGGGCCTGGATCTTGACCGTCACCGGCTTGTTCAGCGACAGCTTCACCTCGTCGGAGCCGAGGATCTTGAAGGTGCCGGCCGCGTTGTTCTCGAGGTGCAGCTCGTGGCGGATCGCCTTGTCGGCGCCGGACGTACGGGTGATGGTGACGTCGTACGTCTTCTTCTGACCGGCCTTCAGGTCGCCCTCGCGGTCGTAGATGCCGGTGCCGAAGCCCGGCGTCTTCAGCGCGAAGTCGAGCGCGGTGTCGACCGGCGCCTTGACGGCGTAGTCGTGGGCGGTGGCGCCCTTCTTGATGGACTTCCAGGCGTCCACGATGTTGATGGCGCCCGCGCCCTCCTCGTACGCCTGGAGACCCTTGATGTGGTCGGCGGTCGAGGTCAGCGCCGTGCGCAGGATCGCCGGGGTGAGCGCGACCTCGGCCTGCTTGGCGGCCGAGATCAGCAGCGCCGAGGCGCCCGCGGCCTGCGGGGAGGCCATCGAGGTGCCCTGGAGCATGGAGTAGCCGGCCGGCAGCGGGTAGCCCGCCTCGGCGACCGGGGCGCCCTCGAGCCAGGTCTGCGTGGTGTTGATCGCGGCGCCCGGGGCGACGAGCGTCGGCGTGAAGCCGCCGTCCTCACGCGGGCCGCGCGAGGAGAAGGGCAGCAGCGCGTACTTCTTCGTCACCTGCGAGCCGTAGTTGGCGGCCCAGGTCTCCTTGGAGATGGCCGCGCCGACCGAGATCACCTTGTCGGCCAGACCGGGGTCGCCGATGGTGTTGGCGCCGGGGCCCTCGTTGCCGGCCGAGATGACCAGCTGGACGCCATAGGTGTCGATGAGCCGCGTGTACAGCTCGGCGCGCGCGTTGTTGCCGTCGTTCAGACCCGGCAGACCGCCGATCGACATGTTGACGATGTCGACACCGCGGTTGGCGACCAGGTCGATCATGCCCTCGGTGAGGGCGACGTTGGTGCAGCCCGGGCCGAAGACACAGGCGCGGGAGGAGACGATCTTCGCGCCGGGCGCGGCGCCGTTCATCTTGCCGCCGAACAGTCCGTTCGCGGCGGTGATGCCGGCGACGTGCGTGCCGTGCTCGCTGGCGATGAGACCGATGTTGGCGAAGTCGGCCTTCTTGCCGACCCAGTCGCCGCCGTACGGGTCCATCGGCACGTCCTTGCGGATCTGCACGACGAACGGCTGCCGCTCGGCGACGTCGGTCGCCGGGTTGTCGGTGCCGAAGTACCCGATCTGGTAGCCGTCCTTGTACGGCTTCATCGCGGTGTCGTCGGTGAAGTCGCCGTTGTTGTTCACGTCGACGGTGACCGTGCCGGCGGCCGCGTCGTACAGGACGCCCCACACGTCGGTGGTGTCGCCGTCGCGGTTGACGTCACCCTTGGCGTCACCGCCCGCGGTGGCGGACTCCCGGAAGAGGTTGACCTGGTACGAGCCGGCCTTCGACGTCCAGGTCCGGCCGCCGAAGGTGAAGCTCGGCCCGGACACGGAGGTCGTCATCGCCCGCCAGGAGGCGTCGCCGTCGATGATCGGGTCGGTCGCCGTCACCCAGTCGACGATCTTGCGCTCGCCGGTGGTGGTCTTCTGGAGCGCGGGGTGCGCCAGGTCCACACCGGAGTCGAGGATGCCGATGGTGACACCGCGGCCGTCCGCCTTCGGGTTCTTCTTCACGAAGTCGACGGCGCCCGTCTCGAAGGACGGGTTGTACGGGTTCTCGGCGGGGGTGTTCTTGTTCGGCGCGGCGTAGGTCTTCGTCGTCGCGGCGGACTTGGCGCCCTTCGCGGTGTCCGCGCTCGGCGTCGGGTCGTCGAGGGCGATGTCCTGCCGCAGGTCGATGGCGTGCACCGAGGACAGCTTGACCGCGGCGGCGATCGCCGAGTCGGCCTTGCCCGTCGGGACGGTGGCGCGGACGTAGCCGACCTTGTCGTAGGACTGGCCCACGGAGCCGCCCTTGACCGCGTCCAGCTCCTTGGCGACCTGCTCGGTCTGGCCGGGGGCGGTCGCGACCATCAGCGTGACGTTCTTGTCGCCGGCGGCCTTGGCCTCGGCGAGGAGGTCGGCGTCGTCGGAGCCGAGCTTGTCGTGGGCGGACTTCGCGCCCGGGTCCGCCGCCGGGGTCTGGCCGGCGTCGGCGGAGAAGGCCATGGGTATCGGCCCGGCTGCGGACAGCGCGGCCACCAGGCCCGCGGCCACGGCTATCCGGGCCACACGTCTTGCGCCCGATATCGGTTCACGCTGGGGGGTGAGGGTCATCGGCATCCCTTGTAGGTAAAGGAACGAGCACCACGTGACCAGGCCGTTCCTGCCTGATCACGGTCGTCCGGAACGCGGTCCCGGATGACCGCAAAGCTTTACCTAAGGGACAGCTGTTTGGGGAGAGTTGACCGAATCGATATGGATGTATGGGGAAAACCCTCTACGAGCCCCCTGTGAGAGGGCTGTTCGCCGGTTGTGCGGGTTTCGGTCGGTCGGGTCGGCGGTGTCAGACGTCCTTGGCGCGGGCGTAGTGCCGGGAGGCCTTCGCGCGGTTGCCGCAGGCTGCCATGGAGCACCAGCGGCGGGTGCCGTTGCGTGAGGTGTCGAAGAAGTGCAGCACGCAGGCCTCGTGCGCGCAGCCGCGGATCCGGTCGGGGGCGGCGGAGAGCAACTCCAGGTAGTTCCGGGCGGCCAGCCAGCCGGGCCCCCAGGCGTCGTCCCTGAACTCGGGCCGCTCGCCGGGTCCTTCGGCGGTGAGGGTGGGTCGGATCCGTCCGTGTCCGAGCACGGTGTCGACGCCGACGGTGTCCGCCGGGCCGTCCACCGCGGCCTCGATCGCGTCGCGTGCCTGGAGGGTGTGCCGCAGGGTCGCCGCGTCGGCCGCGAACCGCCCGTCCAGCCCGTTCGCGGCGAGCCACACGGCGAGCCCGTCCGGGTCCCGCAGCAGATCCTGTACGGCGCCCTCCCGTACCCACCGCGTGTTGAGCAGGTCGAGCGCGAGGGGCTCGCCGGTGAGGGGGCGGGGATCGGGGGCGGTGGCGGACATCGGGGCTCCTTCCGTGCTAACCGCTCAAGAGTACGTGACCGGTTGACACGCTCGAGTCTAACCTTTAACTTGAAGGTGAGAGGTTAAGTCCCGTGATCGGTGCAGGGCCGAGGGGGCCGCACCGCCGGGGCCGAGGAGGTCGAGCAACTCATGGGCGTCTACCACTCCGGCTCGCGTGCGGTTCAGGACCGCGTCGGGGTCCGTGACCTCGCCGATCACATGGGTCGGGCGATCGGCGAGGGCATCAGGCCGGTCGTCGCCGCCTTCCTGGAGCTCCAGCCGCTGTTGGTGCTGGGCGCGGCCGACCCGGTCGACGGCCGGGTGTGGGCGTCGGCGGTCACGGGCGCCCCCGGGTTCGTCCGGGCCACCGGCCCCCGCCGGATCTCGGTCGCCACCGGCACCTCCCGCACGTACACGTCGAGCGGTGCGGACGGGCCGCCCCCGGCCGACCCCCTCGCGGCGGCGCTGGCCACCCCCGGGACTCCCGTGGGCACGATCGCCCTCGATCCGCGCACGCGACGCCGGGTACGGCTGAACGGCCGGCTGCGGCCCACCCCGCGCGGTTTCGCCGTCGAGACCGAACGGGTGTTCGCCAACTGCCCCAAGTACGTGCAGCGCAGGGAGACCTGCGAGATGGTCGACCGCTCGCCCGGCAGCCCGCGCCGCAGCGCCGAACCGACCGCCGGGCAGCGGGAGTTCCTCGCCGCCGCCGACACCTTCTTCCTCGCCACCGTCCAGCCCGGCGGCACCGGCGTCGAAGTCAGCCACCGCGGCGGCAACCCCGGCTTCGTGCACGTCACTTCACCGCGCACTCTGACCTGGCGCGACCACCCCGGCAACTCCATGTTCCTCACCCTCGGCAACCTCGTCACGGACCCCCGCGCCGGCCTGCTGTTCCTCGACTGGACGACGGGCCGCACCCTCCAGCTCACGGGCGAGGCCCGCACCCGGTTCGCCCCCGACGGCGAACGTAGGGTCCACTTCACCGTCACGGAGGCGGTCGACACCCCCGGCGCGCTCCCGCTGCGCTGGTCCGCCCCGGAATACTCCCCTGCGAACCCGGATCCGACCGGCTAGCGTCCCTCCATGCGCAAGAAGTTGAGGGTGGCGGCCTATGCCGTCTGCGTCCGTGACGGACAGCTCCTGCTCGCCCGCTCGCCGGCCCCCGACGGCACCCCTGAATGGGTGCTGCCCGGCGGTGGCATGGAGCACGGCGAGGACCCCCTCGACACCGTCGTGCGCGAACTGGACGAGGAGACCGGCTACCGCGTCGAGGTGACCGGCCTGCTCGGCATCGACTCCTCCCACCGCACCTTCCGCCGCCGGGGACTGCGCCGTCCCGTGGACCGCCACGGCGTCCGGGTCGTCTACGAGGTCCGGGTCGTCGGAGGCGAACTGCGCAACGAGGTGAACGGCTCCACCGACCTGGCCGCCTGGCACGACCTGGACGCGGTCCCCGCCCTCACCCGGGTCCGGCTGGTCGACATCGCGCTGAAGCTGTGGCACGAACGGCCGGTGGACGGGCGGGTGTTCGCGCCCCCGCCGACCGGCCCCGGGGTATGAGCCGAACCCGGTGAGCGATACCCCGTGAGATGAACGCGGAGTGACCGGCTCCGGGCGGTGTGCGGAGCAGCCGAGGTCCGCCCCGGTCCGATCGGGGCCCCCGAGATCCACGTACGCGATCGGCGTTGCCCGTTGCGAAGGCGTTCACGCGCAGGCCACTCCCGGTGTCGAGCATCCGAGGGAGCGGGACGTTCGCTGCCGCGACCGCCCGCGCCCACCGTCGACGCGTTCGCACTCGGGGAGATCGCGCCATGCCGCGCACACGCTCTGTCACGTCCTCCGTCCTGGGGGTCGACCGTCGTACCGTCCTCGCCGCCACCGCGGCCGTCTCCGTCTCCGCGGGCGTCGGCTACGCCCTGCGCCCCACCGACAGCGAGGCGGCTCCCGCGAGGCCACCGGCCGCCGCTCCGGCGCCGGCCGCCCCGGCCAGGGAGGCCGCGCAGGCGCCCGCCGTGCCCGCCGCGCCCTCCGCCCCCTACACCAAGGGCACCACCCTCGCCTCCGTCGCCGCCGCGCGAGCCGGCTCCGGGTACCGGCGCCTCGGCAGCGCTCCGGGCTGGCGGCGCGTCGTCCGCGGCGACCTGGCCGCGCCCGTGACAGGCCGGGCGGGCCGCCGTACGACCCTCGCCGCCTTCGTCCAGCTCACCGACCTGCACCTGATCGACAGCCAGCACCCGCTGCGCCTGGAGTACCTGCGGGCCGCGAGCGAGATCGCCTGGCGTCCCCAGGAGGCGCTCACCGTGCAGGGCGCGGTCGCGCTGGTGGAGCGGGTCAACGCCCTCCGGACGGCCCCCGTCACCGGCGCCCCGCTGGACTTCGTCATCACCACCGGCGACAACACCGACAACAACGCCCACACCGAGCTGGAGTGGTACCTGAAGGTGATGAGCGGTGGCCGTATCACCCCCGACTCCGGTGACCCGCGCCACTACGAGGGCGTCCAGAACAGCGGCGTGCCTCTGTACTGGCAGCCCGACTCGACCACACGTGACGCCTACAAACAGCGCGGTTTCCCGCACCTGGACGGCTTCCTCGCGGCCGCGATCCGCGAGGTGCGCAGCCCCGGCCTGAACCTGCCCTGGTACCCCACCGTCGGCAACCACGACGCGATGCCGCTGGGTTGCTACGCGCACGGCGACCCCTACCTCGCCGAGTACGCGGTGGGCGGCCGCAAACTGATGGAGCTGAGCGCCGCCGAGGCCGCGAAACTCCAGCAGAGCATCAGCCGGGACAAGGACCCACGGGGCGAGGTCATCCGCGACCTGCTGAAGACGTACGCCCGCAAGTCCCGCGCCGTAACCCCGGACGAACGACGGGCCCCGTACACCCCCGCCGAATACCTCCGGGCCCATCTGGACCCGGCCCACAAGGGCGTGGGCGGACCGGTCGGCCACGGCTACACGGCCGCGAACCTGGACGCCGGCACGCAGTACCACACCTTCCCGATCGCCGACGGCGTGATCGGCGTCAGCCTCGACACCACCGACCCCGGCGGCCACTACGACGGCTCCATCGGCACGGCGCAGCTGAACTGGCTGGACGAGACGCTGCGGGCCCACCGGGACGCGTACGCCGTCGTCTTCAGCCACCACACCGGCAAGAGCATGTCCAACACCCGCCCCGACCCGGCCCGCCCGGCCGAGCGCCGCCACGACGGAGCCGAGCTGACCGCGCTGCTCGGCCGCCACCCCAACGTCCTGGCCTGGATCAACGGCCACATCCACCGCAACGACATCACCCCGCACAAGGGATCCGGCGAGGGATCCGCCGAGGGCGGCACCTTCTGGGAGATCTCCACGGCCTCCCATGTGGAGTTCCCGCAGCTCGCCCGGATCGTCGAGCTGGTGGACAACAAGGACGGCACCCTCTCGATCCACACCACCCTCATCGAGTCGTCCGCCCCGCACCGCACGGACCACACCGACCTCTCCCAGACCGGCCTGGCGGCCCTCTACCGCGAGCTGTCCGCGAACGCCCGCTTCGACGGGGCACGGCTGGCGGGCGACGCGAAGGACCGCAACACGGAGCTGCTCCTGAGGAAGGGCGGCCGCAGGTGATCCGCCCGGCGTGATCGGTGGCCACGGCCGTCGGCGACAGCGCGGCGATCGTGGCGGGGCACGGCATCGTGACCGCGCCGGACCCCGAGGCGATCGCGGCGGCGTGGACCGAGGCGGTGGCCGGCCGGGACGGGTACGCCCCCGCCCTGGCCGCGAGCCGCGAACGCTTCAGCCGGACCCGGATGATCGCCTCGTACGCGGCCCTGATCGACCGGGTGTACGCGGGGGCCGCCCTGAGCGTCACCTCTTCGGAAGACGGCTGAGGGCCGCGTCCCGGGCGGGAGCGGGGCGCCCTCCCGGCCGCCGCCACGGCACCGACCGCAGCCACGGCACCAACTGCGCAACGCCCCAGGCCGCTTCCACGCCGAGGAACGGCCACAGCACCCCCGGGGCGCCCTGGGCCAGCGCGTACGCCATCCACGCCGTGAACAGGGCGCGGGCGAAGCCGTCGAGCAGTCCGTGCACCGCCAACGGTCCGGCCAGGCGCAGAACGGCCCAGACGATCACGACCGACCCCATCAGGTTCGCGAACAGGGTCTGGACGGGGTCGGCCTGCGGGAACGTGCCCAGCCCCCACGCCCGGCTCCACGCCGACAGCACGTCATGGACCGGCGCGTACGTCCACGGCGTCGCGAAGCCGGCCGTGACGACGAGGTCGTACCAGGCGCTCGCGCGGACGACACGGAGATAGGAGGGGCCGTCGGGATCGAGGAGAGGTGCGGAAGTGGTCATGAGGCCGACGCTAAACACTGGACTACGCTCCAAGGTCAAGCGTCGGACCGCTACCTGACGGAGGCTCCCGCATGCGCATCGGAGAGCTGGCTGCCCGCACCGGCACCACCCGGGACACCATCCGCTTCTACGAGAAGGTCGGCCTCGTCGAGGGACGCCGACTGCCCAACGGGTACCGCGACTTCGCGCCGGAGACGGTGGAGTGGCTGGCCTACGTCCGTACGGCCCAGACCCTGGGGTTCACCCTCGCGGAGATCGCCCGGCACGGCGAGGAACTGCGAGAGGCCCCCGACTCCGCGGAGGCTCTCTCCGCCCTCTTCGAGCAGAAGATCCGGATCGTCGACGCCCGTATGGCCGAACTCGCCGCCCTCCGTGCCGAACTCGCCGACCGCGTCGGCACCGGCTGTCCGCTGCGCACGGCGTGACGGCATGACGGCGATGGCGTGACGGCATGAGGAGGGGGCCGTCGGGTCACAGCCGACGGCCCGCTCCTCTCCCCTCCCGGCCCTGCCCCGGTCCGTCACTAGCGGGGCAGCACCACGACATACGCGGCCGGGTCCCTGTCGCCCGACGCCATCAGCGCCGTGCGGACCACCGCCGCCTGCTGTTCCATCGTGTCCCTCAGCTTCTTCGGCGTGATGTACACGACCGTGATGCCGAGCCGCTCCAGATGCTCGCGCTTGCGGGCGTACTCCGACCAGAGCGCGTCCTCGTCCTGTCGCGGCGCCCGCGTGTCCAGTTCGACCGCGACCGCCTGCTCCGGCCAGTACGCGTCCAGGCCTCCCAGGTGGGGACCGCCCGGCAGGCGCAGGTCCACGTTCCACACCGGGTCGGGAAGGCCGTACTCGCACACCATCGTGTACAGCCGGTGCTCGGCGATCGCGCGTCCCTCCGCGAGCAGCGAGTCCACCGCGTCCACCACGTGCGGGCGGCTCAGCAACTTGGCGTTGTTCAACTCCCGCACCACCGCCGTCGGTTCGCAGTGGCCCCCGCGCACCGCCTCGGACAGCAGCCGCTGTACCACTCCCGCATCCGTCAGCCGGGCCACCGCGTCGGCGAGCGCGCGGGGCACCGGCGCCACCGGAACTCCCGTGGCCTGCTCGGGAGCCGGCAGAGTGCCCGTACGGACGACGTGGGCGCAGCCCGTCGAGCGCAGCCGGCGCAGCCGCGGGACCAGGACGTCGATGTGCTCCAGGGACAGCAGCGGGGGAGCGGACGAGAGCCCGTGCAGGTTCAGGGCCGCCAGCCCGGTGATCATCGCCTCCTTGTACACCGGCCGGTGCGGGTCGCCGGCGCCCGGCTGGGTCGGCACCGCGGGCGGCGGTGTCGCCGTGTCGCGGCCCGCGTACATCAGCACCGCGTGCAGCCGCTCCTCGCTGGTCGGCGGGCCCGGGTGGAGCAGGTACACGCCGGGGAGGAGCTGCTGCCAGGGTCCGCCGGGACGGCACTGCTCGTTCGCCTCGGCCACCGCGATGCCTTGCGAACGGAGCCGGCCCGCCGTCGTGACGCGGCGCTGTACGTCCGACAGGTGGTGGACGGGGCGGGGGGACGCCGAGGGAACCTGGGGGAGCGGGGTGTTGTGGTGGTTCATGCAACGGGGATTCCGCACCCGGACCGTCTCATAACCGCTGTTACACGCCCGTCGACAAATCCGGACAAGCTCGCCCTAAAGGACGGGTGTTCGGATGCCGATGAGGCGCCGAAAACCCCTGGTCCCGAATGAGGGAGCCAGGGGTTACGGGTCGGATTGCCTGAATTCCGTAACGGTGACCGTCAGCCGGATTCATGGCCAAAGCTCATGCCCAAAGCTCAAGGCCAAAGCTCATGCCCAAAGCTCAAGGCCAAAGCTCATGCCCAAAGCTCAAGGCCGGAGCGCTCAGTCGGTTCCGGCCTCCGCGCCACCCGCCTGCGCCCGCAGCGACCGCGCCAGGTCGTCGCGCGCCTCCAGCACCAGCCGGCGCAGCGCCGGGGCCGCCGACTCGTGCGCCGCGAGCCACGCGTCCGTCGCCTCCAGCGTCCGAGGGGAGTCCTGGAGCGACGGGAACAGGCCCTTGACGACGGTCATCGCGATCTGGATCGACCGCTCGGCCCAGATCCGCTCGATCGACGCGAAGTACTTCTCCGCGTACGGCACGAGCAGCTCCCGCTGCGAGGGCCGGTCGAATCCCGCGATCGTCGCCTCCACCAGCGCGTTGGACAGCGAGTCCGACTCCACCAGCTGGGCCCATGCCTGCGCCTTGACCGCCGCCGACGGGCGGGCCGCGAGACAGCGGACCTGATGCCGCTTGCCGGACGCCGTGTCGTCACGGGCCAGTTCGGCCGCCAGCGCCTTCTCGTCGGCGTACCCGTGCGCGACCAGCGGCTCCACGAACACCCAGCGCAGCTCCTGGTCCACCTCCAGGCCGTCGATCTTCGCCGAGCCGTCCAGCAGGCCCTGGAGCAGCTCGAAGTCGGAGTCGGAGGAGGCCACCGTGGCGAAGAAGCGCGCCCAGGCCAGCTGGTGCTCGCTGCCCGGCTCGGCCGCCCGCAGATCCCGCAGCGCGGTGTCGGCCAGCAGTTCCTCGCCCGTCCGCCGCCAGGACCGCGGCGCGTAGTGCACCAGCGCCGAGTCCGCCCACGCGTGCAGCATCTGGAGGACGCCGATGTCGGACTCGCGGTGCCCGAACCGGATCACCAGGTCCACGAAGTCGGGCGCGGGCAGCAGCGCGTCCCGGGTCAGGTTCCACAGCGCCGACCAGCACAGGGCCCGGGCCAGCGGGTCGGTCATCGACCCCAGGTGCTCCCGCAGCGTGGCCAGCGAGGTCTCGTCGAAGCGGATCTTGCAGTACGTCAGGTCGTCGTCGTTGACCAGCACCAGTTCCGGGGCCTCGGCGCCCGCCAGCTCCGTCACGACCGTACGCGGACCGTCGACGTCCGTCTCGGCGCGCGCGTACCGCACGAGACGGCCGTCCTCGCGGCGGTACAGGCCGATCGCCACCCGGTGCGGCCGCAGTTCGGGGTATGCCTCGGCGGCCTCCTGGACCACCGCCAACTCGTCGATCCGGCCCCGCGCGTCCAGCAGCACCTGCGGGGTCAGCGCGTTCACGCCCGCCGTCTGGAGCCAGGACCGCGCCCAGCCGCCCATGTCGCGGCCGCTGGTCTCGGCGAGCACCGACAGCAGATCACCGAGGCGCGTGTTGCCGTACGCGTGCCGCTTGAAGTAGCGCCGCGCGCCCTCGAGGAACGCGTCCTGGCCGACGTACGCCACCAGTTGCTTCAGGACGGAGGCGCCCTTGGCGTACGTGATGCCGTCGAAGTTCAGCTTCGCGTCCTGGAGGTCGCGGATGTCGGCGGTGATCGGGTGGGTGGAGGGGAGCTGGTCCGCGCGGTAGGCCCACGCCTTGCGGCGGTTGGCGAAGGTGATCCAGGCGTCGGTGAAGCGGGTCGCGCCGACGTTCGCGAACGTGCCCATGAAGTCGGCGAAGGACTCCTTCAGCCACAGGTCGTCCCACCACACCATGGTGACCAGGTCGCCGAACCACATGTGCGCCATCTCGTGCAGGATGACGTTCGCCCGCGCCTCGTACGACGCCTGTGTCACCTTGCCCCGGAAGATGTACTCCTCGCGGAAGGTCACCAGACCCGGGTTCTCCATCGCGCCGAGGTTGTACTCGGGCACGAACGCCTGGTCGTACTTGCCGAACGGGTACGGGTAGTCGAAGTGGTCGTGGAAGAAGTCCAGGCCCTGCTTGGTGACGAGGAAGACGTCCGCGGAGTCGAAGTGGGGCGCCAGACCCTTGCGGCACATCGCGCCGAGGGGGATCTCCAGCGTCGTACCGTCACCCAGGTCGCGCGTGTACGTGTCCGTCACATAGTGGTAAGGGCCGGCCACGACACAGGTGATGTACGTCGAGATCGGCTTCGTCTCCGCGAAGCGCCACACCCCGTCGGCGCGTTCGCCGGCGCCGTTGCTCCACACCACCCACTCCTCGGGCGCCCGCACCTCGAAGCGGAACGGGGCCTTGAGGTCGGGCTGCTCGAAGCCCGCGAAGACCCGGCGGGCGTCGGCCGGCTCGTACTGGGTGTACAGGTACACCTCGCCGTCCTCCGGGTCGACGAAGCGGTGCAGGCCCTCGCCGGTGCGGGAGTAGGCGCACTGGGCGTCGACGATCAGCTCGTTCTCCGCGGCCAGGTCCTCCAGCAGGATCCGGGCCCCGTCGAAGACCTCGCCGGGGTCGAGGTCGCGGCCGTTGAGGGAGACGGACGTCACACTCGGCGCGATCAGGTCCACGAAGCTCGAGGCGCCGGGCTCGCTGCTGCGGAAGCGGATCGTGGTGACCGACCGGAAGGTGCGAGGCTCGTCCCCGGTCCGGTCGCCGACCGCCGACCGGATGTCGAGGGACACGTCGTACCCGTCGACGGACAGCAGGGCGGCCCGCTCCCGGGCTTCGTCGCGGGACAGGTTCTCACCGGGCACGGCGGTACTCCCTCAGTGCGTTGAGCATGGGCTTTCGGACAGGAGTGATCCTGCCACGCGCCCCTGACGCCGGGCAGCAGGGAATGTGCGGCACGGACGGCGGTGTTCAGGAGGGAAAGGCTTATCTCATGAGGATTGCTCGAGGAGAGACATGTCGGAGAAGACCCCCGTCGACTTCTGGTTCGACCCGCTCTGCCCGTGGGCCTGGATGACCTCCCGGTGGGTGCTGGAAGTGGAGAAGGTCCGTGACATCGAGGTCCGCTGGCATGTCATGAGCCTCGCCGTCCTCAACGAGAACAAGCTCGACGAGCTGCCCGAGGAGTACCGCGAGATGCTCGCGGTCAAGGCCTGGCAGCCGGTGCGCGTGGTCACCGCCGCCTGGCAGCTGCACGGTGCCGACGTCCTCGGCCCCCTCTACACGGCGCTCGGCACCCGCATCCACAACAACGGCGAGGGCCCGACCGTGGAGGCCATCGCGGGCGCGTTGAAGGACGTCGGTCTGCCCGCGTCCCTGATCGAGTACGCCGAGCAGTCGGACTTCGAGTTCGACGCCCAGCTGCGCGCCTCCCACAAGGAGGGCATCGAGAAGGTCGGCCAGGACGTCGGCACTCCCGTGATCGCCGTCCCCGGCCCCGACGGTGAGCAGATCGCCTTCTTCGGTCCCGTGGTCACCCCCGCGCCGAAGGGCGAGGAGGCCGCCCGCCTCTGGGACGGCACCCTCGCCGTCGCCTCGGTTCCCGGCTTCTACGAGATCAAGCGCACCCGCACCAAGGGCCCGGACTTCAGCAACCTGTGACGGCGGTGGTGCCCCGCGAGCGCCGCTCGCGGGGCACCATGGACCCCATGACGGAGATCGACACCTCGGTACCGCACTCGGCCCGTATCTGGAACTACTGGCTGGGCGGCAAGGACAACTACCCGGTGGACGAGGAGGCCGGCGACGCCTACACCGCCGTCTTCCCCGGCATCGTCACCATCGCCCGCAGCAGCCGGGCCTTCCTCGGCCGCAGCATCCGTTACCTGGTCGAGGAGGCGGGCATCCGGCAGTTCCTCGACGTCGGCACCGGACTGCCCACCGTCGACAACACCCACGAGGTCGCCCAGCGCCTCGCCCCCGAGTCGCGGATCGTCTACGTCGACAACGACCCCCTGGTCCTCGCCCACGCCCGTGCCCTGCTCACCTCCACCCCCGAGGGCGTCACCGCGTACGAGGACCTGAACCTGTACGAGCCCGCGCGCATCCTGGAAGCGGCGGGCCGGACCCTCGACCTGACCCGCCCCACCGCCCTGATCCTCAGCGGCATCCTCGGCCATGTCGACGGCTACGACCGCGCCCGCGACCTCGTCCGCGCGCTGCTGGCCGGCCTGCCCTCCGGCAGCTATCTCTGCGTCAACGACGGCTCCCGCGGCACCGATCCCGCCTACGAGCAGGCCCAGGATGCCTACAACGAGACCGGGGCCGTTCCGTACTTCCTGCGCCCGGTCGAGCAGATCGAGGGCTACTTCGAGGGGCTCGAGCTGGTGGCACCGGGCGTGGTGTCCGTCCCGACGTGGCGCCCGGACGGAACGCCTGCGCTGCCGATCGGCCAGCACGGCGGCCTGGCCCGCAAGCCCTGAGTCACGGCGGGCGCAACAGCCCCCGCTCCATGGCCACCACCACCGCCCGGGTCCGGTCGTTCACGTCGAGCTTGGCGAACAGGCGCAGCAGATGGGTCTTGACGGTGGCCTCCGAGATCACGAGACGCCGGCCGATCTCGGCGTTGGTCAGCCCGTCGGCGACCGCGCCGAGGACGTCCGTCTCCCGGGCGGTCAGCGCCTCCTGGACCGGGCGCCGCAGCCGGGCCACCAGCTTCTGAGCCACCCGGGGCGCGAGCACCGTCTCCCCGCGCGCCGCCGCCCGGATCGCGTCGACGAGCTGCTCGCGCGTGGTGTCCTTCAGCAGATAGCCGATGGCGCCGGCCTCCACCCCGCGCTCGATGTCCGCGTCCGTGTCGTACGTCGTCAGGATCAGTACCCGGGTGCGCGGATGGCGGGCGACGATCTCGGTCGTCGTGGTGACCCCGTCGAGCACCGGCATCCGCAGATCGACCAGGGCCACGTCGGGGTCGTGCCGCTCGACGAGGTCGAGGGCGGCACGGCCGTCGGCCGCCTCGCCGACGATCTCGATGCCGTCCTCACCGGCCAGCAGGGCCACCACCCCGGCCCGCATCACGGTGTGGTCGTCGACCACGACGACCCGCAGCGCCGTCACCTCGCTCATGCCGCTCCCTCCGTGCCCCGAACCAGCGGGATCGACGCCAGGATCCGCGTCCCGTCCCCGACCGAGCTGGTCACCGTCAGCCTTCCGCCCAGTTCCGCCACCCGCTTGCGCATCCCGTCCAGTCCGAAGCCCCTCGACTCCTCCACCACGAACCCGGCGCCGTCGTCGGTGATCTCCAGCTCCACCCCGTAGGGGCGCCGGGCCAGCACCACCCCGACCGTGGAGGCCCGGGCGTGCTTGCGCACATTGGCCAGGGACTCCTGGGTGCAGCGCAGCAGCGCGATCCGGGTCCGCTGGTCGCAGTCGAGGTCCGCCAGGTCGGCGTCCACGCTGAGCCCGGTGTCCTCGACGAAACGGTCCAGGACCCGCCGAAGCGCCGGCGCCGCGGAGCCCGCCACCGCGGCCCCCGCCTGCCCGCCCGGGCCCACCAACTCCCGTGCCTCCGCGAGGTTCTCGCGGGCCGTCGACTCGATCGACCGCAGCTGCTGTGCGCTGCGCCCCGGATCGGCCGCCATCCCGGCCCGGGCCGCCTCCGCCAGCACCACGATCGACGCGAAGCCCTGCGCGAGGGTGTCGTGGATCTCGCGCGCCAGCCGCTCCCGTTCGTCCGCCGCGCCCTGCCGCTGGTGCGCCGCGGAGAGCTGCGCCTGCGTCCGCTCCAACTCCTCGATGAGCCGCGCCCGTTCGGTGCTCTGCGCGACCACCGAGTGCGCCCACAGCCCGATCAGCACCCCCACCGCGACGACGATGAGGGTGGACACGGCCGTCTCGCCGAGGAACTCCGCCGACCAGCCCTGCTGGAGCCAGCTGCCCAGCAGCGTCGAGGCGGTGGCGAGCCCCAGGAACCCCATCGAGATCCTCGGGGTCCGCCCGAACATCCAGTAGTGCGGCAGCGTCACCATGAACAGCGCCGCGTAGCTGGTGCGCAGATACGCCAGCCCGCCGAGCGCGAGCACCAGCACCGTGAGATAGCCGTGCGGCCGTACCACGGGATTGTCCGGGAAGCGGTCGAGGATCGCGTAGCACAGCACCACGCTGCCCAGCAGCGCGAGCGCCTCGTACATGCCCCCGCCGGGCCGGCCCAGGGCGGCGATCCCGACGGCCATCGCCGCGAACAGCACCCAGCACACCGCGTTCCAGCGGCGCAGGGAGGTGGCCCAGAAGGCGTCGGCGGAGGGCCCGGCGAGAGCGGTCATACCGATCAACGTACGTCGACCACCGGGCGCCCGGTGGTCGCTTGGGCCCGCGGCCCCGCCGTACCCCGGTCCGGTCGCGCCGGCCACCAGCTCCGCTCGCCCAGCAGCAGCATCGCCGACGGCAGGATCAGGATGCGTACGACGAAGGCGTCCAGCAGGACGGCCGCCGCGAGCACGAACCCGATCTGCTTCATCTCGATGATGTGCAGGAAGACGAAGCTCACGAACACCGTCGTCATCACGACCGCCGCGCTGGTCACCACGCTCGCCGACCGGCGGACCCCGTCGAGCACCGCCTGCCGGGTCGGGGTGCCCGCGAGCACGGCCTCCCGGATCCGGCTGACGACGAACACCTGGTAGTCCATGGAGAGTCCGAAGAGGATCACGAACAGGAACAGCGGGACCCGCGACCCGATCGACCCGGTGGAGCGGAAGTCCAAGAGCCCCTCGGCCCAGGTGTGCTGGAAGACGAGGACCAGCAGCCCGAGCGCGGCCGCCGCGGACAGCAGGTTCAGCGCCACGCCGATCAGCCCGAGGACGACGGAGCGGAACGCGTACAGCGTCATCAGGAAGGTCACCAGCAGCAACGCCCCGAGGACGAGGGGCAGTTTGCCGTTCTGGTGCGCCGGATAGTCGGTGTACCGGGCCACGTCCCCGCTGACGCCGTACTCGGCGCCGGCGATCCGGCCGACGGTGGCGGGCAGGTAGTCGTGGCGCAGGTGGTCGAGCGAGTCGTAGGCCTGGTCGGAGTCGCCGAGGTACGGCACGCGCAGTTCGAGGGTGCTGACACGGTGGTCCGCGGAGGTGCGGAGCCGGGGCGTGCCGGTGAACAGGGGGTCGGCGTCCGCGAGCCGGGTCAGTGCGTCCAGGGCCTCGGCGACCTCGGCGGCCCGTGCCGCGTCGGCGCGCACGACCACCTGGTGGGTGACCCGGTGTTGCGGGAACGCCTCGTTGAGCCGGTCGTACACCCGCATGGCGGGGATCTCCCGGGAGTGGGTGTCCCGGCTCATCTCCGTGATGTGCAGGCCCGCCAGCGGGACGACGAGTGCGAGCAGGGCGAGGACGGAGACACCGAGGGTGGCGAGGGGGTGCCGGGCGGCGGGGCGCAGCAGCGCGGCCCAGACCCGGCCGCCGCTCTCACCCCTCTCACCCCTCTCGCCGCTTCCGCCGCTTCCGCCGCGAGGGCGGCGGACGGGCCTGCCCCGCTCCGCCCGGCGCGCGGCCCTGCGTTCCGCCCGCTTCCCCAGCACCGTCAGCAGCGCGGGGAGCGCCGTCAGGGAACTGGCCATCGCGACCAGGACGACCACCACGGTGCCGGTGGCGAGCGAGGAGAAGACGACGTCCGAGGCCAGGTACAGCGTGGCGGTGGAGGCGACGACCGCGAACCCGGAGACCATCACGGCCCGGCCCGAGGTGGCGGCCGCCAGCTCGACCAGGGCCTGCGAGCTCAGCCGCCCCCCGGAGCGGGCCCGCTCCTCGCGCTCCCGCTTCAGATAGAAGAGTGTGTAGTCGACGCCGACGGCGAGGCCGATCATCAGGATGACGTTCGTGCCGACCCCGGTGTCCGGGGAGACGTGCGAGGCCACCATCGACAGCCCGACGGCCGCCGCGATCGACGACAGTGCGAGCAGCAGCGGTACGGCGGCCATGGTGAGCGAGCCGAACACGACCAGCAGGGTCAGCAGCGTGACCGGCAGGGTGATCTTCTCGGAGAGCGCGAGGTCGTCACCGCGCTGTTCGTCGACGCCCTTGCTGATGGAGGGGCTGCCGGTCTCCTGGAGCAGCAGCTCCGGGTGGGCCCGCTGGACGGCCGTGGTCTGCGCGGTGAGCGCGTCGACCTTGTCCTTGGCGTCCCGCTCCTCGCCTCGCAGCGCCACCTCGACCATGAGGATCCGGCCGTCGGCGGAGCGGACCGGCGCGGCCACCTCGGCGACCTCGGGCAGCCGCTCCATCCGGGCGGTGAGGTCCCGGACGGCGCCGCGGGCCGCCTCGGTGCCGAGGGTGCCCGCCCGCGCGGAGATCAGCACCTGCTCGGCGGATCTGCGTTCCAGCTGCCCCTCGGCCGCCATGGCCTCGGCCCGGCCGGCCTCGCCGACCCGGTAGTCGGCCGTCCTCGCGCTGTTCATCCCGACGGCGCTGCCGGCCGCCAGGCAGAGCGCCACGAAGACCAGCCAGCCGACGATCGCCCGCCAGGGGTGCCGCGCACTGGAACGCGCCATGCGCACAGTGAGTGAGTTCATGCCCAAAAGCCTGTCCGGCCAGGGCAGTTGGCGGACAGAGGTGCCCGGTTGAACTTCCCGTCCACCGATCGGTGGACCCGGAGGCTGGGGGGATCCCCCGACGGGGCCGGGGGATCTCCCCTAGGTGGCCGGCTGCGGAGACGTCCGGAACTCCTCCGGAAGGTCGAAGCCGGACCGCCAGTTGAAGTAGGACTGCACCCGCACACAGCCTTCGTGGGTGCAGCGCCGGTACTTGTCGAGATCCGCCCTGTGCACCAGCACCTGTGTCTGCGTCAGGGCGAAGGCCCGCTCGGCGCCGTGCAGGTGCCGGAAGTGCTGTTCGGTGTCCCCGCAGTTGGGGCAACGCCTCTTCGGAAGACCCATGCGGGCCACTGTCGCCCGGAACACCGCCCTTGGGGAAGCCCCCGCCCGGGCGTAAGGGAACGGTGTGCAACGGGAGCGGCCCCGCGAGTCATGTCCTCGCGGGGCCGCTCCTTCACTCCGCCTGCCGCCGTGAAGGGTGAGAAGACGATCACGAGGCAGGACGCTTCACCGCTGCCTCAGGGGGCGAGCAGCAGCACATCCGCGCGGGACTTCGCGGCGGCGTAACGCCCGGCCACGTCCTGCCAGTTGACGACGGCCCACATCGCCTCGATGAAGTCGACCTTCTGGTTCTTGTACTGGAGGTAGAAGGCGTGCTCCCAGGCGTCGAAGACGAGGATCGGCACGGAACCCTGGCCGACGTTGCCCTGGTGGTCGTAGACCTGCTCGACGATGAGGTGGCCGCTGAGCGGCTCGTAGGCGAGGACGCCCCAGCCGGAACCCTGGGTGGTCGCGGACGCCTTGGTCAGCTGGGCCTTGAAGCCGGCGAACGAGCCGAAGGACTCGGTGATCGCGTCCGCGAGGTCGCCGACGCCGTCCGCCGCGAGGGGCTCACCGCCGCCGTCGCCGGTCATGTTGGCCCAGTAGATGCTGTGCAGGATGTGGCCGGAGAGGTGGAAGGCCAGGTTCTTCTCCAGGCCGCCCAGCGACGCCCACTGCTCCTTGTCCCGCGCCTCCGCCAGCTGCTCCAGGGTGTCGTTGGCGCCCTTCACATAGGCCGCGTGGTGCTTGTCGTGGTGCAGCTCGATGATCTCCGGGCTGATCACGGGGGCGAGCGCGGAGTAGTCGTAGGGCAGTTCGGGCAGCGTGTAGACGGGCATGGCGGGGTCCCCTCAAACCTCTTATTGCAAGTGACTTGCAAGTGCAGGCTAGCAACAAGAAGGGGGTTCCGGGCAACAACGACGGACGTGGCGGCAACGAGAAGGCCCCCACGCGTCTTTCGCGTGAGGGCCGACAGGCCGACAGGAGCCGGGGGGAGGGGCGGGCAGGTCAGCCCGTGGCCCGCAGCCGGCGCCGCTGCCACGCGTACCCGACGGCCGCCAGGAACGCCGTCATCCCGCCCGACCAGTACAGCTGCACCCGGGTGCCCGGCTCCCGCGCCATCAGGACGAAGATCGCCGCCATCCCCGCCAGCGCGACCCAGGTGAGCACCGGGAACGCCCACATCCGGACGGCCAGCCGCTCGGGCGCCTCCCGCTCCAGACGGCCGCGCAGCCGCAGCTGGGAGAGCGCGATGAAGATCCAGACGACCAGGATCACCGCGCCGATCATGTTCAGCAGCCAGGGGAACACATCGTCCGGACGCCAGTAGCTGAGCAGGACGCAGCCGAAGCCGAAGACACAGGAGGCGAGCACCGCGACCCGGGGTGCGCCGCCCGACACCCGGCCCAGCGCCTTCGGGCCGTGGCCCCGCTCCACCAGCGAGTACGCGATGCGCGAGGAGCCGTAGACGTTGGCGTTCATGGCGCTGAGCAGCGCGGCCAGCACCACCACGTTCATGACCTGGCCGGCCCCCGGGATGCCGAGCTGGTCGAGAGCGGCGACGTAGGGGCCCTTCTCGACGACCGCCTTCGCGTCCCAGGGGACGAGGGTGACGATGACCGCCATGGAGCCGACGTAGAACAGCGCGATGCGCCACATCGCCGTACGGACCGCGCTCGCCACGCCCCGGACCGGGTTCTCCGACTCGGCGGCGGCGATGGTGACCGTCTCCAGGCCGCCGTACGCGAAGACGGACGCGAGCAGGCCGACGACCAGGCCCTCGCTGCCGTGCGGGAAGAGCTCGCCCAGATGGGAGGCCCCCGGGGAGTCCGTGCCCGGCAGGACACCGCCCACGGCCAGCACACCCAGCACCAGGAACAGGGTGATCGCGCCGACCTTCAGGGCCGCGAACCAGAACTCGAACTCGCCGAAGTTCTTCACCGCGGTCAGGTTCGCCCCGCAGAACAGGAGCATGAACAGCGCCACCCAGGCCCACTCGGGCGTGCCCGGCAGCCAGCCCGTGACGATCTTCGCGGCGCCGATGCCCTCCAGGCCGACGGCCGTGCACAGCAGGACCCAGAAGGCCCACCCCACGGTGAAACCCGCCCAGGGACCGAAGGCCCGCTCGGCGTGCGCCGAGAACGAGCCCGACGAGGGATACGCGGCCGACATCTCGCCCAGCATCCGCATCACCAGCATCACGAGCAGGCCGGAGAGGGCGTAGGCGAGGACGATCGACGGACCGGCGGCGGCGATACCCGCGCCCGAGCCGACGAAGAGACCGGCGCCGATGACGCCACCGAGGGCGATCATCGACAGATGGCGCTGTTTGAGGCCGTGGGACAGGGTGACGTCCGGCTCCGGGGGAGTCCCGACGGTGCTGCTGCTGGGCATGGGCGCGGCTCGTCCAATGCGTGAGATGGGCAAAAACGCCCACAGTCTGGGCAGCCCCTCCGCTCGGGCGAAGGGGCTGCCCACCATCCGGACGGACCGGATACGCGGTGTGTCTAGGCCGCTACGGAGGTGTAGTGCGCCGCGTCGCCCTCGATCGAGTAGCTCTCCTTGCCGTCGATGCCGACCGGGATGTCACCCGCGACGGTCACCCGGTGCAGCCGGCGGGGCCGGCCGTCGTAGTTGTCGACCGCGTAGTGCTGGGTGATGCGGTTGTCGAACAGGACCAGCTGGTTCTCCGACCAGCGGTGGCGCACGATGTTCTCCGGCCGGGTGACGTACGACTGGAGCAGGTCGAGGATCTTGCGGGACTCGGCCGGCGACAGGCCCACGATGCGCTGGGCGAACCCGCCGATGAACAGGCCCCGCTCGCCGGTCAGCGGGTGCACGCGGACCACCGGGTGGACCGTGCGGTACTTGATCGAGGTGAACTGGGCGCGCGCGGCGGCCTGCGCCTCGTCGACCGTCTCCTGCGGCACCGCGTAGTCGTAGTCGTTGGTGTGCTCGGCCCACAGGGTGTCGGCGAGCTGCCTGAGCGGCTCCGGCAGCTGGCGGTAGGCCGCCGCCGAGCTGGTGATCAGGGTCTCGCCGCCGTACGGCGGGAGGACCAGGCTGCGCAGGGTGCTGGCCTGCGGCGGGTTGAGGACGAAGGTGACGTCCGTGTGCCAGTGGTTGGCGGCGCGGCCGCGCTCGCTGTCGACCGGCAGCACGTTCGGGGCGCCGTCGACGGCCGGCACGGTCGGGTGGGCGGTGGTGAGGTCGCCGAAGTGGCGGACGAAGGCCTGCTGGCCCGCGTCGTCCAGGTCCACGTCGTCGAAGACCAGGGCCTTGTGGACGTTGAGCGCCTCGCGCAGGGCGGTGTACGTCTCCTCGTCGAGGGGCTTCGCGATGTCGACGCCGGAGACCTGGGCGCCGATGTTCGCGGTGACCTTGCGGATCTCGATGCTCATGGGAGGTTCCTTTCGGACGAGGGTCAGACGAGGACGGGTGCGGGAGCGTTCACGTACTGGTTGGCGGGGCGCGGAAGGCCGTACCTCTCCCGCAGGGTCGTGCGCGGGCCGTACTCCGTGCGCAGCAGGCCGCGGGCGCGCAGGATCGGCACGACGTGGTCCACGAAGGCGTCCAGGCCGGAGGGCAGCACCGCGGGCATGATGTTGAACCCGTCGGCGGCGCCCTGGGTGAACCAGCTCTCGATCGCGTCGGCGACCTGCTCGGGCGTGCCCGCGAAGGTGAGGTGCCCGCGCCCGCCGCCGAGCCGCCCGATCAGCTGCCGCACGGTGAGGCGATCGCGCCGGGCCAGCTCCACCACGAGGGTGTAGCGGCTCTTGGCGCCTTCGATCGCGCTCTCCGGCGGCAGGTCGGCGGGCAGCTCCGAGTCCAGCTCCAGGGCGCCCGGCTCCAGCTGGAGCAGCTGCTCCAGCCGCTGGACCCCGTGCGTGTGCACGATGTGGTCCTCGAGGACCTGTTCGTTGGCTCGTGCCTCGGCCTCCGTCGAGCCGATCACCGGGACGATCCCGGGCAGCACCTTGATGTGCTCGGGATCCCGGCCGGCCTGCCGGGTACGGGACTTGAGGTCGGCGTAGAAGGCCTGCGCGTCGCCGAGCGTCTGCTGCGCGGTGAACACCGCCTCCGCGTACCGGGCCGCGAACGCCTTGCCGTCCTCGCTCGACCCGGCCTGCACCAGCAGCGGGTAACCCTGGGGTGAACGCGGGACGTTGAGGGCGCCCTCGACACTGAAATACGTCCCCCGGTGCCGGGGCGGGTGGACCTTCGCGTCGTCGCCCCAGACGCCGGCCGTCTTGTCGGCGACGATCGCGTCGTCCTCCCAGCTGTCCCAGAGCTTCAGGGCCACGTCGAGGAACTCGCCGGCGCGGGCGTAGCGCTCGGCGTGCGCGGGCTCGGCGTCCAGACCGAAGTTGCGGGCGGCCTCCGCGCCGGCGGTGGTGACGATGTTCCAGCCCGCCCGGCCGCCGCTGATGATGTCGAGCGAGGCGAACTTACGGGCCAGGTTGTAGGGGGAGTTGTAGGAGGTGGAGGCGGTGGCGATGAGGCCGATGTGCCGGGTGGCCGTCGCCAGCGCGGTGAGCAGCGTGAGCGGCTCCAGGGCGCCGGCCGGGCGCTGGGCGATGGTGCCCCAGAGCTGCGGACCGTCGGCGAGGAACAGGGAGTCGAAGGTGCCGCGTTCGGCGATCCGGGCCAGGTGGACGTAGTGGTCCAGCTCCACGTGGGCGTACGGGTCGCTCTCCGGGAGTCGCCAGGACGCCTCGTGGTGGCCGGTGTTCATCAGGAACGCGTTCAGGTGGAGCTGTCGTCCGTTGTGAGCCGTGGTCACTTGTGGTCCTCCGTGACGCCCAGGGCGGCGAGCAGCCGTTCGCGGTACTCGCCGAGCAGCGGGTCCCGGTACGAGCGCGGGTGCGGGCGGTCGATGGTCAGGTCGAGGCCGATACGGCCGTGGTCGAGGACGAGGACCCGGTCGGCGAGCACGATCGCCTCGTCCACGTCGTGGGTGACGAGCAGTACGGAAGGCTTGTGGCGCTCCCACAGCTCGCGCAGCAGGGTGTGCATCTTGATCCGGGTGAGGGCGTCCAGCGCCCCGAACGGCTCGTCGGCGAGGAGGAGTTCGGGTTCGCGGACCAGCGATCGGGCCAGTGCGGCGCGCTGCGCCTCACCGCCGGACAGCTCATTGGGCCAGGCCCGCTCGCGGCCCTTCAGCCCCACCTCGGCGAGGGCCTCGCGGCCCTTCTGCTCCGCCTCCTTGCCGTCAAGACCCAGCAGCACGTTGTCCAGCACCCGCCGCCAGGGCAGCAGCCGGGAGTCCTGGAAGACCACCGACACCCTCTCCGGGGCCGTGAGCTGCCCGCTGCCGACGACCTCGTGGTCGAGGTGGGCGACCGCCCGCAGCAGGGTGCTCTTGCCGGACCCGCTGTGCCCGAGGAGTGCCACGAATTGGCCGGCGGGGATGTCCAGGTCGATGCCGTCGAGAACCGTGCGTTCCTCGAACGACCTTGTCAGGCCGCGCAGTTGGACTGCGGCGGAGCGGGTCAGCTGCTCAGTGTGCGGCGCCACGACAGCACCCTCCGTTCGATGAGACGGACCGCGGTGTCGGAAAGGAGACCGAAGACGCCGTAGATGAGGAGGCCGACGAGGATGACGTCCGACTGGCCGTAGTTCTGGGCCTGGAACATCATGTAACCGAGGCCGCTGGTGGCGTTGATCTGCTCCAGGACCACCAGTCCCAGCCAGGAGCCGGTCACCCCGAGCCGGAGTCCCACGAAGAATCCGGGCAGGGCGCCGGGGATCACGATCTGCCGGATGAACTCGACCTTCGACAGGCCCTGCACCTCGGCGAGTTCGACGAACCGGTGGTCGATGCCGGACAGCGCGGCATGCGTGTTGAGGTAGATCGGGATGTAGACGACGATGGCGATGATCGCGATCTTGAAGGTCTCGCCGATGCCCAGCCAGAGGATGAACAGCGGGATCAGACCGAGGGTCGGGATCGCCCGGTTGAGCTGCACGGTCCCGTCGATCAGGGCCTCCCCGGACCGGGTCAGCCCCGAGGCCAGCGCGAGCGTCACCCCGGCGGTCAGGCCGATCGCGAAGCCGTAGGCGGCGCGCTCCAGCGAGGTGAGGACGTCGGTGGTGAGTGTCCCGTCGGTCCACAGGTTCACGCCGGTCCTGAGCACCGTCCAGGGCGCGGGGATCGCCCCGGTGTCCAGCTGCCCGGCGGCCGAGGCGGCGGCCCACAAGGCGATGAGCAGCAGGGGCCCGACGAGCCGGGAGGCGGGCCACGGTTTGCCGGGAGCGAGTCCACGGCGTCGTTGTCGGCGGCGGACCCGAGGACCGTCGTCGGCGGTGACGGCGACGGCGGGGACCGTGGTCGCGGTCGTGCCGGTGGTCGTGCTCGTGCTCGTGCTTGCGCTGGTGGTCATGGCGGTCAACTCCGGTACTCGGCTGCCACGGACTTGGCGGCGATGCCCTCGAAGCGGTGGTCGAACAGCGAGGAGACGTCGAACTTCTTCACGAAGCCGCCCTCCGCGAGGAGGTCCGCGGTCTCCTGCTCCCACTTGATGGCCTCGTCCCAACTCGGCGGGAACAGCGGCTTGTTGGCGAGCGCGGTGATCGACTGGGCCTGGTCGAGGGTCAGGTTCTGCGTCTTGACGTAGAACTCCTCGTTCCAGACGTCCGGGTTCTCGTAGCTCCACACCAGGCCCTGCGCCCACTGCGGGATGTACGCGGCGACGGCGGCGGCCTTCGCCTTGTCGTTCAGCACGGACACCGGCGCCCACAGCAGGCTGAGCAGGTCGACGACGTCGGTGGTGATGATGCGGGCGCCCTTGGACTCGTACTGCTTGAGGTAGGCGGGCGACTGGGTGTTGCCGAGCGGGGCGATGTCCACCTGGCCCGACTGAAGCGCGGTGAGGAACTGGTTGCTGGTCAGCGGGACCAGCTTCACGTCGTCGTACTTCAGGCCGGCCTTCTTCAGCGCCCGCAGCAGGACGACGCCCTGCGCCTGCCCCTGCGAGAACGCCAGCTTCTTTCCGCGGAAGTCGTCGACGGTCTTGATGTCGCTGCCCGGCTTGGTGGCGAAGACGTAGTTCGGCTTGCGGGTGATGTTGATCGCGACGATTTTCGCGTCGAAGCCCTGGTAATGCGCCTGGATCGGCGGAATTCCCGCGTTGTTGGCGACGTCCAGGGACTTCGCGCGGAAGGCGTTGATGACGTCGGGACCGGCCCCGATGTTCAGCCAGCTCGACACCGCGAAGGGCAGTTCGGGCAGCTTCGCCAGCTTCAGCTGCAACTGCTGCGCGCCCTGGAAGGAGGCGATCTTCAGGCTCGTGCCGGCGGGCACCTTGTCGGCGAGCGGGGCCGTGGAGGCGCCCTCGCCACCGGTGGCGGCACTGCTCTCGGCGCAGCCGCTGAGCCCTGCGACACCGGCGGCGGCGCCCAGCAGCGAGGCGAGGAAGAGACGCCGGTCGACACCGGGCGTACGGGAAACAGGCACGGGAGAACCCCCAGGGGAAAACGGAGACAAGGCAGGCGGAAGCCGGCAGAGGAAAGCGGGCGTGGCAGAGGCCGCAAGGGCCTGCGGGAATCGAGAGGAATCCACAAGAAATCCGCAGGAGATCCGCAAGGAATCTGCAACAAGACCGAAACGAATCCTGCGACTAAAGGCAGGAGAAGGGTGCGCTCCCGGCGCACCGGGGCGTCAGCAACAGAAGGTGCGACAGCTCATGAGAAAGATGTTCCTGTCCACGTGTGGGGCCTGTCAACATTCGGAGTTTCTGAATTAACTCGGCTCAGGTGGGACGCCCGGAGGACGAGGCCAGGAGGAGGCAAGCGGATCCCGGTAGAGCACGTCCAGTGCCACCGCCCCGCCCGCCACGGCCAGCACGGAGTCGGGGAAACTGCTCGGCGAGACGCCGGCGGAGCGCCCCGCGCCGACCTCGTCCCGCAGCGCGGCGAGGCAGTCCTCCCGGAACAGCACACCCACCTCGGTGACGACGACCCGCTCCGGATTGAGCACGTCCAGCAGCAGCCCGGCAGCCCGGCCCACCATCCGCGCCCGCTCCCGCAACAGCCGTACGGCCACCGGGTTCCCGGCCTCCGCCGCGGCGACCACGTGCATCGGGTTCACCCCGTCGATCACCCCGGCCTGCCGGGCCCGTCGGCACAACGTCCGCTCGCTCAGCTCCACTTGGAGGCAGCCGACCCGGCCGCACTCGCAGGGCTCCGTGCCGCCGGCCAACGGCAGATGCGCGATGGCGCCCGCCTGTGAACGCGGCCCGTGGTGCACCTCGTCGTTCGTGGCGAACGCCGCGTCGACCACGTTCCCGACGAACAGATGCAGCACGCTCAGGTTGCCGCGTGCCTGCCCGAACAGCCGCTCCGCGTTGACCAACGCGCGTGCGTGTCCGTCCACCTGGACCGGCAGCCCGGTGTGCGCGCCGACCGACTCCCGCACCGGCACGTCCCGCCAGCCCAGCAGCGGATGCTCGACGACGGTCCCCGAATCCCGGTCCACCCAGCCGCCCACGGCGACCCCCACCCCGAGGGCCCGGCAGCCGGGAGCCTCCTCGAGCAGCGCGCCGAGCCCGTCGGAGGCCCGCGCCAGCACCTCGGACGGTTCGAGGCGGCCTCGATGCTTCAACTCCCGCCGTGCGACCACCCGGCCGCGCAGATCCAGCAGCGAGACCGTGGTGTACGGCACCGCCACATGCACCCCGCCCACCACGAACCGCGAGTCGTCCAGATCCACCGGAACGTGCGGCCGGCCCACCCCGTTGCTGCGCCGGGGCACCGCCGCCTCCCGGAGCAGCCCGAGCCCGGTGAGCCGGGCACAGTGGTCGGTGACGGAAGCGGGGGACAGCCCGGTGAGCCGGGCGATGGTGGAGCGCGCGACCGGCCCGTGCTCCAGCACGGACCGCAGGACCACACTGGCGCTGGTACGCCGCCGGTCGCTGTCGGCGACCCGGGTAACGGGAGAGGTCGGGGCGGGAGGAGCCGCGGTACGGGGCATGGGGAACTTCCTCGGAAGTCGGGAGCCGGTCCGACACTGCGCCGTCTGTGGAGCGCGGCGCGCCGGATGATCGGCTCCGCCCGCCTCACACCGGAGGGCGACAGGCGGCCGCGCCCACGCGTCGCAGGTCGACATGGCGACGCGACGAGAAGTTCAGAGACTGGGCCTGGGCAACCATGGCTCGAAGCTAGCAAAGGGGGCAGGCCCCGACCAGATGCCGACCGACGGGCGAGACGGCCGCTGTTCGGTTGGCGAAACCCTACAGAGACCGCCCGGGGCGCCTGCGTATCCCGAACCACTCCACCTCAGTGACCAGGGTCACCTCGTACCGCGTGTAACCCCCACCCTTTGTCAGGAGCCCACCAACCTCGCGTTCGACCGTTTGTCGACCGCGGACGGTGATCGCCTCGACCCCCCTGGGATAGCGTCGCCGTGTCCCGTCCGTCCCGATCTCGCGGAGTCCCCATGAGCACCGCCGCCGTCACCCCCGCTCGTCCCGGAAAGGTCCTCGCCGACCTTCTCCCCGCTTCCCGTGTCCGGGACATCGCGCTCGTGCTCGGCGGTGCCGCGCTCACCGGCCTCGCGGCCCAGATCGCGGTCCCGGTCCCCGGCTCCCCGGTCCCGGTGACCGGCCAGACCTTCGCCGCGCTGCTCGTCGGCACCACCCTCGGCGTCCGCCGCGGGGTCTCCTCCCTCGCCGTCTACGCGCTGGCCGGTCTCGCAGGTGTGCCGTGGTTCGCGGGCGGCAGCTCCGGCGTCTCCGTCTCCTTCGGCTACATCCTCGGCATGATCCTCGCGACCGCCGCCGTCGGCGCCCTGGCCCGCCGGGGCGCCGACCGCTCCGTGCCGCGCATGGCGGGCACGATGCTGCTGGGCGAGGCGATCATCTACCTCGTCGGCGTCCCGTACCTCGCCTACGCCGCCGACATGAGCGCCTCCGCAGCGATCGCGGCCGGCCTCACCCCGTTCCTCATCGGCGACGCCGTCAAGGCGGTCCTGGCGATGGGTCTGCTCCCGACGGCCTGGAAGCTCGTCAAGGAGTAACCGCCCTAAGGTGCTCACGAAGGGGTTCGCCGGGCCGGGTCGCAGCACGCGACTCGACCCGGCGAACCCCTTTCGCGTGGGGCCGCTCAGCTCTCACGCTGCGCCGGCCGTCGCTGGGACCACCACAGCCCGGCCGCGCCCGCCGCGAGCAGTGCGGCTCCGGCCGCGCCGAGCGGCAACACGTCCCGTCCGACACCGGCCTTGGGCAGTTCCTCGCCGCCGGGACCCACGGGCGTGTTGTCGGTGCCGAGGAGCAGCGGGGTGGCGGGCGCGTTCGGCGACGGGTTCGTCGTACCGAACGGCACCGGGCCCTGCTGCCAGAACGTCTTCTTCCCGTCGGCTGTCTGGACGGGCAGACAGATCTTCCCGGTCTTGCTCAGATCGAAGGTCGCGTCGACGGCGTACGACTTCGACGCCCCGGCCGCGAGATTGTCGATGGGGCAGGAGAAACCGCTGTTGGATCCCTCCGGAAGATCTTTCTCCGCGATGGCGTCACACCCCTGAACGCTTTTGACCGCAAGGCCGTCGAAACCGACGACCAAAAGCCTTATCTGTCCGCTGTCCTTGGTCCCCTCGTTCTTCACCGTGGCGGTGATCGCCGTTTTCTTGGAACTGTTGTCGACCGAGATCCGCTCCGGCAGTGTCGTCGTCGTCTTCACGCCCGCGGGCGCCTCGTCAACGGGCTTTCCCCCCTTGCTGCTTCCGGGGCCCTGATCGTCCGCCCCGGCAGGGAAGGAAAGGATCAACACCGCCGAGAAAGATGCCGCGACCAGCGATCCGGCGACGGTCGTCACCCGACGAGAACTCATGTTCGCCCCCCTTGGCTGCGCCTGAATTCGCAGTACTGGAAGAGGTACCACAAGATTTCTCCACACTATGCTGGTAGGGCAGTAAGTGTGACTATTGTGTTCCGGGGCCGGGCAATGGAGGGGGTGCAGCGGATTGCCGGGAAATGCGGGAAACTCGGGAAACGCAGAGAATCCGGGGAACACAGGGAATTCGGGGAGTGGAGGTTTCTCCGGGTTACTGGTGACGGGGCGCTACCGGCTGGTCGAGAGTATCGGCCAGGGGGGAATGGGGCGCGTGTGGCGAGCCACCGACGAGGTTCTCGACCGGCAGGTCGCGGTGAAGGAAATGCGCATCGACGGCCTTGACTCGGAGGACACCCGCACCCGCCGCGAACGCACCCTGCGCGAGGCCAGGGCCACCGCCCGCATCGACCATCCCAACGTGGTACGCGTCTACGACGTCGTCGACGAGGGCGAACGCCTGTGGATCGTCATGGAGTTGGTGGCCGGCCGCTCCCTTGAACGGATCATGGCCGAGGAAGGTCCACTGGACCCGCGCGAAACCGCCCGGATCGGCCTGGGCCTGGTCACGGCACTGCGCCAGGTGCACGCGAGGGGAGTACTGCACCGCGACATCAAACCGGGCAACGTCCTGGTGGAAGGCTTGGGCAGCGCGGAGGCTGGCGTCCGACGGGTCGTCCTCACCGACTTCGGCATCGCCGCGATCCAGGACACGAAGGCGTTGACCATGGTCGGCATGCTGGTCGGCTCCCCCGACTACATGGCCCCCGAGCGCATCTCGGGCCACCCGCAGGGCCCGCCCTCCGACGTGTGGTCCCTGGGTGCGACGCTCTGCGCCGCCCTGGCCGGCCACTCCCCGTTCTCCCGGGACACCACCCTGGCGACCCTGCTCGCGGTCCTCTACGAGGAGCCCCGACTTCCGTCCGACGCGGGCCCGTTGTACGACATCCTCACCGCCCTCCTGGCAAAGGAACCCACAGCCCGCCCCACCCTCACCGACCTGGAATCCACCCTTGAGCGCATAGCCTTCCCGCCGCTTACGCCTCCACCCACGCCCACGCCCACGCCCACGCTGACGGTGACCGGGGGAGAGGCGAGTGTGGGGACGGAACCGGCGTCGGACGTGGGGGAGTTGCCGCTGCGGGAATCGCCGACTCGGGTACTCCTGAACCCCATCAAGGCGCCCGACCCGCCCGCCCCCTCTGTCGCCGCCGATGCCTCCACCGATGCCTCCACCGATGCCTCCACCGATGCCTCCACCGAAGCGGCCTCGGAGATGCGCTCGGAGTCGGGCTCCGAACCTCCGTCCCCCAGCCCACCGGGAACCCCATCCCCGCGCTCCGGAATCTCACTCACCCGCTCCCGCTCGGTGACGGAACGCAACCCGGCCCCGCAACCTGCCCCGCACCCGTCGCCGGCCCGTCGTACGGGGGGATGGACGGGGCGCCGTACCGGCGCGGTCGCCGCCCTCGGTGTCGTCGTCGTGGCCACGGTTTTCGCGATCGTGCTGGCGTCGGCCCCCGGCTCGCACGACGGCGACAACCAGGCAGGCGGTTCCTCGCCCAAGCCGTCCCCGGTCACCGGCTCGAGCGCCGGCGACGGCTCTGCATCCGGTTCCGGCTCCGGTCCGAGTCCCTCGGCGTCGCCCACCGTCGAGGGGACGTTCAGGCCCCCGAGCCTGCCCCCGGGCACGCACCAGGAGGCCGGAGGCTTCGCGTGGGCGACGCCCAAGGGATGGCGGCGGGATGTGAAGACGGGAGCGGAGGTGCACTACACGTCCCCCGACGGCAGCCAGGAGCTCGTCGCCAAGTCCTCCTTGGCCCGTGGCGACCTGATGGACACCTGGCGGACCTCGGAACGGAACGCCCACCAGGGCCAGGACTACAGCAAGATCCGCCTGGAGGAGACGACGTTCCGAGGCCGGCCGGCGGTCGTCTGGGAGTACACCTTCACGCTCCAGGGCACCCCCTGGCACGCCCGGCTCCTCGGCTTCGACGACAGCGGGAAGTCGTACCAGATCAACACGTGGTACCAGCCCGCGACCGAGGCGGCGGCCCTGAAGACGTACGACAAGGTCAAGGACAGCTTCACCGTGATGTGACGGTGGGACGGTGAGGTGGGAGAAAAGAAAGGGGCCCGCCGAAGCGGACCCCTCTCATCGGCTCATCGGCCTTCGAGCGCAGCTACTCGACTTCACTCCCGGCAGTGGCAGTGGCAGTGGCCTCGGCCTTGGCCCTGGCCTTGACCCGGCCCTCCTTCAGGAAGGCGACGCCGACCACGAGGGCGGCAACGAGCAGCGACAGCAGCACGGTCGTCCGCCCGCTGCTCTCCCCTTCGGTGTCGGTCAGCATGTAACCGAGCACGAAGACGATCAGCGCGGCCGTCGCCCAGGTCAGATACGGGTACAGCCACATCTTCACGACCAGCTTCTCCGGCGCCTCGGCCTGGATGATCTTCCGCATCCGCAGCTGCGAGAAGCAGATGACCAGCCAGACGAACAGGGCCACGGCGCCGCTGGAGTTCACGAGGAAGAGGAAGACGGAGTCGGGGAACTTGTAGTTGAAGAAGACGGCGACGAACCCGAACGTCACCGAGGCGACGATCGCCGCGAGAGGAACGCCACGACTCGTCGTGCGGGCGAAGATCTTCGGCGCGTCACCCCGCTCGCCGAGCGAGAAGGCCATGCGGGAGGCCGTGTAGAGCCCGGAGTTGAGGCAGGACAGCACCGACGTCAGCACGATGAAGTTCATGATCTGACCGGCGTGCGCGATCCCGAGGGAGTCGAGGGCGGCCACGTAGGAGCCCTGCTCCTTGATGGACGCGTCGTCCCAGGGCAGCAGCGTGACGACGACGAAGATCGACCCGAGGTAGAAGACGCCGATACGCCAGATGATGCTGTTCGTGGACTTCGTCACGGCCCGCTGCGGGTTCTCGGACTCGCCGGCCGCGAGGGTCGCGATCTCGCTGCCCATGAAGGAGAAGACGACGAGCAGCACACCGGTGAGGATGGCGCCGGGTCCGTTGGGCAGGAAGCCGCCGTGGTCGGTGAGGTTGCCGAGCCCCGCCTTGTCGCTGTCCGCACCGGGCAGCACGCCGAAGACGGCGAGCCCGCCGACGACGATGAAGGCGCCGATCGCGACGACCTTGATACCGGCGAACCAGAACTCGAACTCGCCGTAGGACCCGACGGAGACGAGGTTGGTGGCGGTCAGCACCACCATCACGATGAGCGCCCACCCCCACTGCGGTACGCCGGGCATCCACCCTTCGAGGATCTTGGCTCCGGCGGTGGCCTCCACCGCGAGCACGACGACCCAGAAGAACCAGTACAGCCAGCCGATGGAGAAACCGGCCCAGCGGCCGAGCGCCCGGTCGGCGTGCGCGGAGAAGGAACCGGAGGTCGGATTGGCCGCGGACATCTCGCCGAGCATCCGCATCACCAGCACCACGAGCGTGCCGACGAGAGCGTAGGACAGCAGAATGCCCGGCCCGGCGGTGGCGATACCGGTACTGGAACCGACGAACAATCCGGCTCCGATGACCCCGCCGATAGCGATCATCGACAGATGCCGGTTCTTGAGCCCTGCCTGAAGTCCGGATCCGGATCCGGTTCCGGGTTCTCCGGAACCTCCGGGGCCGCGGTCGGCCTTGGTGAGGGTCGGCTGCGAAGTCATGAGGATGGTTTTCCTTTGCGCCGCGTGAGGGGAATCAGGTGCGTCGTGCGTGGGGGGCGTACGAGCCGGTCCAGTGAATCCGAGGTGAATGAATTCGGGAACCTATGATTCCAGATCGTTACTTGAGGTTTTCCTGAGCTTCGATGGGGTTACTCGCAGTTTTCGGACGCGGCACCCGGCGCTGCTACCCCGCAACACTCGTGTCACACTCATCCCATGCGCGTGTATCTCGGCTCGGACCATGCCGGCTTCGAACTCAAGAACCACCTCGTCGAATGGCTCAAGGCGGCGGGTCACGACCCGGTCGACTGCGGGCCCCACATCTACGACGCCCAGGACGACTACCCGCCCTTCTGCCTCCGCGCCGCGGAGCGGACGGCCGCGGACCCCCAGTCCCTCGGCATCGTGATCGGCGGCTCCGGCAACGGCGAGCAGATCGCGGCGAACAAGGTGAAGGGCGTCCGTGCCGCCCTGGCCTGGAGCGAGGAGACCGCATCCCTCGGCCGCCAGCACAACAACGCCAACGTCGTCGCGGTCGGCTCCCGCATGCACTCCCAGGACGAGGCGACGAAGTTCGTCGAGACCTTCCTCGCCACCCCGTTCTCCGAGGACGAGCGCCACATCCGCCGCATCGACATGCTCTCGTCGTACGAGACCACAGGCGACCTCCCGGCAATCCCGCCCCACCACCCGCAGCAGTAGCCGGCTGGGGTGCAGGGGCGGAGCCCCGGTCCTCCACCTCTCACCCGACCGAGTCGGGTGGGCAGGTGGGCGAGGGGCCGGGGCGGAGCCGTGGTGTGGGTGACCTCTCACCTGACCGGGTCGGGCGGGTGGGAGGGAAAGAGAAGGAGACGCCGGTGCCTGAAGGGCACACGATTCACCGACTGGCGCAGGACTACGCCCGCTTCACCCACCGCCCCCTCCAAGTGACCAGCCCCCAGGGCAAGTTCACCGACGCCGCCGCCCTCCTCGCCGGCACCCCCCTCACCCGCACCGAGGCCCACGGCAAACACCTCTTCCTCGGCTTCACCGGTGACCTGTGGATCCACATCCACCTGGGCCTCTTCGGCAAGGTCGACTTCGGCCCGGCCCCCGCGCCGCCGCCCACGGACACGGTCCGTCTCCGCGTCGCCGACCCCACGTCCTACGTGGACCTCCGAGGCCCCACCACCTGCGCCCTGATCACGGGCGACGAGAAGCAGGCGATACACGCCCGTCTCGGCGCCGACCCCCTCCGCGCCGACGCCGACCCCCGGTCCGCGTACACCCGTGTCTCCCGCAGCCGTACGACGATCGCCGCCCTCCTCATGGACCAGAAGATCATCGCCGGCGTCGGCAACGTCTACCGGGCCGAGGTCCTCTTCCGGCACCGCATCGACCCGTACCGCGCGGGCAGGGACATCACCCCCGCCGAGTGGGACGCGATCTGGGCCGACCTGGTCGCCCTGATGCGTGAGGGCGTCCGCAACAACCGCATCGACACGGTCCGCCCGCAGCACACCCCCGAGGCGATGGGCCGTCCGCCCCGCGTCGACGACCACGGCGGCGAGGTGTACGTGTACCGCCGTACCCACCAGCCCTGCCACCTCTGCGGCGACGCCGTCCGTACCGCCGACCTCGCCGCCCGCAACCTCTTCTGGTGCCCGACCTGCCAGAAGGGCTGACCGCGCGGATCCCGTCAGAACCCGTGCGGCAACCAGGGGGCGGTGATCGCCCCGAACCCCATCGCGGCCTCCGCCAGCGCGCCCTGCCGCAGCTCCCGCACCCGCCCGGCCCCCGCCAGCGAGGCAAGGCTGACACCCCCGAGATAGGCCGCCCCCAACTCCCGTACGGACAGCGCGAGATCGGCGGCGTCGGAGGTGCGCCCGCACACCGCGCCCTTGGCGTCCCCCGACAGCCGCCAACGCCCCGAGTTCCAGGGGCAGAAGGCATCCTCGACCTCCAGTACGACGTCCACCGGCGTCTGGTACGTCCGCGCCTCGAGCGCCGCCCCCACGTCCACCAGCCGCACGTACAAGGAGTCCCGCACCCGCAGCTCGCACCGCCGGATGTCGGAGACGAGATGCTGCCACGCCTCGTCCACCGGCCGCCCCCGCACCTTCAGCGAGGTCGTGAGGTCGATCCCGAACAGGAAGCGCCACAGTGCCGCCTCCGACACCGGATCGACCCCCGCCAGGTCCTGGAGCCGCACCTGCCCGTTGTGCCCGCTGTCCCGCCACTCGGACCGCACCCGGAAGCGGACGTACCCGGTGACCTCCCCGTCCCGCTCGGCGAGCACGCACTGGAGCGGCGACGCCCCGCCCCGCTCGCTCTCCGGATCGAGCAGCCCCAGCCGCTCCCAACCGGGCCGGCGCGCGAGCATCCCGGCCCGGGCGGGCACGGTCCGCGCGTACACCGCCTCGCACGCCTCGAGCTCCGCGCCGGGGTCGGCGTACCGCAGCCGTACGTCGTCCGTGCCGGCCGGGACGGACAGCCGTACCCGACTGGTGTCGATCTCGGCGTGCAGGCCGAAGGTCGCCGCGGCGTACCCGAACCGTCCGTAGATGTCCGGTTCGGAGGCGGTGAGGATCGCGAGCGGCTCGCCCCACGCCCGCACGTCGTCCAGTTGTCGCCGCATCATCGACGTCAGCACCCCGCGCCGCCGGTGGGTCGCGCTCACGCCGACCATCGTCACGCCCGCCGCCGGTACCGAGGCCCCGCCCGGTACGGTCAGCCGGAAGTCGTACGCCCCCGCCGTGGCCACGCACTGGTCGCCGTCCCACACACCCAGGGAGCGCTCGTACGAGGTGAGCGCCCTGAACAGCTCCCGTTCCTCGGTCGACTCCCCGATCCCGCCGAAGGCGCGGAGCAGGGTGTCGTACCACTCGTCCCATTCGTCCCGGCGCAGCACCCGTGGTTCGCGCGACTCCCGCATCTCCCGCACCTTCCGCTGTTGCCCACGCCCGGCCGCGGAAGAGGTCGCACGGCCCGTCGCCTCACTCGTCATGGACTCATGCCTAGCAGTCCGATGCGGGACGAGCCAGCCAATTTCCCCCTCCTCGGGGCGCGAGCGCTTTCCGTGAAGTTCACTGTGAAGTTGAGCCTTGGAGGGGGGACAAGTGGGACCTCCCGTGCCAAGCGGCGGGTTCGATGGATAGGGTCCCGAACTAATGGCAGTAGGACGGCAGCGGCGCGCGGAAGCCGAGACGTTGACGGCCCGGTTGAAGCACTTGATGCACCGGGTCCGCACCGGCCTGCGCAGAAGCGCCGTGGACTACTTCCGCGGCGACGGTTCGGACTGGATCGCGCTGGCCTTCCTGCTGCTCACCGTCCCGCTGATCGCCGTCACCACACTCGCCAACTCGGTGTGGTGCTCACCGGCCGCCCTGGTCCTGCCGATCGTCGCCGGCGGACTGCTGCTGCGCCCGTCGAGCCTGCTCGGCCTGTACGCGGCGGCGGCCACGGCCCTCATCGTGGAGTCGGTGCAACTGGGCCCGTACACGGAGGGCCCGTCCAGAGTCACCCCGGGCGTGGTCCTGGTCGTCGCAGCATGCGGTTTCTTCGGACTCCTCATCGCCCAGTTCCGCAGCCGTGTCGGCGTGCCCTGGCGGCGCGGCGGCACCATGCTCTTCGACCTGCGCGAACGCATCCGGGTGCAGAGCAAGCTGCCGAGCCTGCCGCAGGGCTGGCACCGCGAGATGGCGCTGAGGCCGGCGGGCGGCCAGTCGTTCTCCGGTGACTTCGTCGTCGCGGCCCGGACGAATGGCGGCCGCACCATGGAGGTCGTCCTCACGGACGTCTCCGGCAAGGGCATGGACGCCGGTTCACGAGCGCTGCTGCTGTCGGGCGCCTTCGGTGGCCTGCTCGGCTCGCTGCCGCCGCACGCCTTCCTCCCGGCCGCCAACGGCTATCTGCTCCGCCAGGACTGGGACGAGGGCTTCGCGACCTCCATCCACCTGGTCCTCGACCTCGACTCCGGCGACTACGAGCTCTACTCGGCCGGCCATCCGCCGGGCCTCCAGCTCAGCGCGGGCAGCGGCCGCTGGGAGGAGAAGGCCGCCGAGGGCCCCCTCCTCGGGGTGTACGACGGCGCCCAGTTCGACCCCGTGAAGGGCTCGCTGCGCCCCGGCGACGTGCTGATGCTCTTCACCGACGGCCTGGTGGAGACCTCCGACCGGGACATCGTCGAGGGCATCGACCGCCTCACCGGCGAGGCCGACCGGTATGTGGCCGGCGGCTTCCAGGGCGCCGCCTGGCACCTGATCGAGGCGGTGGCGAAGGACGTCAACGACGACCGTGCCCTGCTGCTGGTCTGCCGCGAGGGCCCGACGGCCCAGTCGGCCCCCCTGTCCTGAGCTCTCCCGAACCGTCCTGAGCTCCGCCTGGACTCCCGACACTCCCGAGGGGACCGACCCACCATGCTCACCCTGTCCGAGGTCGAGAGCCTCGCCCGCGCCGCCCACCAGGGACAGACCGACAAGGCGGGCCGCCCCTACGCCGAGCACCTCCAGGCGGTCGCCGAGGGCGTACGCGCGCGTGGCGGCGACGCCGAGCAGATCGCGGCCGCCTGGCTGCACGACGCGGTCGAGGACGACGCCCTGTCCCAGGCCTGGCTGGACGAGGCGGCGCTGAGCGACCGTACGAAGGCCGTCGTCCTGGCGGTCACCAAACGGGCGAGGGAGACGCCGGAGGCGTACGCGGGGCGCATCCTCGCCACACCGGGCGCGTTGCTGGTGAAGGAGGCGGACCTGGCGCACAACGCGGACCCGGCGCGGCTCGCGGTCCTGGACGCACCGACCCGGGCGCGACTGACCGAGAAGTACACCCGGATGCGCGCACTCCTCGGTCTCACGGATCAGGCAGGTCACGCAGGTCACGCAGGTCAGGCAGGCTGATACCGGTCAGGCATCGGCCTTCGCACGCTGCGTCTCAAGCTTCTTGCCTGTCTCCTGCTTCTCCCGCGTCTCCTGCTTCTCCCGCGTCTCGCGCTCCCGGGCGAGTTCGGCGGCGTCCCGCTTGAAGGCCCAGTCCATCTTCGGCTCCATCACGAACCGGAACGTCCGCCGTACGGGCTCGGTGCACAACAGGGTGACGGCCGCGGCCACGGCCACGGTGACGGCGATCTCGCCGAGCGGCCGGTGCACCGCGGTGTGGTCGAACCAGCCGCGGTAGTCGGCGGTCTTGATCAGGAAGCCGTGCAGCAGATAGCCGCACAGCGTGCCCGCGCCGAGTGCCGTGAACCACATCGTGCGGCCCGGCACCCACGAGAAGAAGCAGGCCGTCAGCAGGAGCGAGCAGCCGAACAGCGCGAGTTGCATGGCGGGGCCGACCCACCACGGGAGGCCCAACTCCTGCGCGGAGGAGCGGTGGTAGAGCCACCCGGTGTCCATCTTCGGCACCGCCCACCAGCAGAAGGCCAGGGAGAAGACGAACACGGGGACTGCCGCGATCCGCACCGAGCGGCGGCGGACCATCCGGAAGTGCTCAGGCCTGAGGCACAGGCCGAGTACGAAGTACGGCAGGAACTGGAGCACGCGCTGGAGGTCCAGATCGCCGCCGAGGTTCGGGGTGAGGGACGCCAGCATCGCCATGGCCAGCGCGAGCGGCAGCGGGAAGCGGACCATCTTCCAGATGGGGGTCGTCAGCCGCCAGATGAACAGCGCGCACAGGAACCAGGTCAGGTAGTACGGGTCGAGGAGGGTGATGGCCGCCTGGGGGTCGTGGTCGACGACGCGCTTGAAGAGCGAATACGCGCTCTCGAACACGACGTACGGCACGGCGACTCCGGTGACCAGCCGCTTCAGCCGGCCGGGGCTCGCGTCGAAGCTGCGGGAGAAGAAGCCGGAGATGACGATGAAGGCCGGCATGTGGAACGTGTACACGAGCATGTACGCGGCCTGGAGCACCCGGCTGTCACCCTTCAGCGGCTCCCAGCTGTGCCCCATCGCCACCAGCACGATCGCCAGGTACTTCGCGTTGTCGAAGAACGCGTCACGCTTCGCGGCGGGCCGTGGCGACGGTCGTCCGGCGGATCTGTCCCTGGACTGGTCGTGCTGATCGTTCTGGCTCTGGGGTGAGCGGAGGCTCGGAACGAGAGACGAGGCGGCGGGGAACATTTGAGGCACCCTAGCGTCGCGCGCGCGTATTCGTAAAACGCCCCAGGTCATTCCTTGTTATTGCCCTCCGGATTGCTCACCGCATTGGCCTCGGGGGTGGTGGCCATCGTTCGCATCCGGCCTTGATGTCACGATTCATCCCGACTAAAAGGTGCATAACGCCGGTTTTGCACTTGTGTTGACGTGGCTGCGGCCATAATTCGAATTACCTGCGCAGGCGTTGTGTGGACACGGCAACGAACTGCCCCAATTCCCTGTGCGGGTACGTGCTCGAATTGCTGTGCGGCACACCCCCGGCCGGACGGGTCCGCGCGATGATGTGTCACGGGCCGCATAGGGAGGCCCTGTTGGTGGCACGATGGTCTCGGGAGTGCGGACCGACCGAGGGTGTGTGATCAGTTGTGGCCATTTCACTGTCAGTGGTGCTGCTGTTGGCGATCATCCTGGTGGTGCTCATCCGGGGAGGGTCGATCAAGGCGGGGCCGGCGATAGTCGCGATCCTGTTCGGCTTCTTCCTCGCCTCGACCGGCATGGCCCCGTCGATCAACCGCTTCCTCGACTCCCTCGCGGACACCATCAACTCGATCAGCTTCTGAGGCCCGCCCCCGCGTGTCCGGGCGGGTGCCCGAACACGACGAGGGCCGGGTCGGAGAAGTGATCTCCGACCCGGCCCGGGCCGTACAGAGCGGGCGACGGGAATCGAACCCGCGTAGCTAGTTTGGAAGACTAGTGCTCTACCATTGAGCTACGCCCGCACACGACGCGCCGCAGGTCAGCGACCGCGGCACTTCAGGCATCGTAGCGGGTCGGCACCGTGCCGCGCACACCCCGTTTCCCGGGCCCGCCGCGACGCGCCCCCAGGCTCGGCAAAAGCGGCGGTCGGACGGCCTGCGGGCATGTACCCTACGTGTCGCACCAGACGGGGTGTGGCGCAGCTTGGTAGCGCGTCCGCTTTGGGAGCGGAAGGCCGTGGGTTCAAATCCCGCCACCCCGACCAACGACCGGCCGCGAGCGGCCACCGATCCGGCCGGTACCGGTCGGCACCGGCCTCCGACCCGGCCATCAGCGGCCACCGAACGGCCATCACCGGCCGTCACCGGCCATCTGCGCGGTCACCTCGCTTGATCGCCTTTGGGGCGTGTCCTCGCTGCCGTTACTATGCAAGCTGCACGCCCGTGTGCCTCATCCTCTGGTAGGTCCTCCGGGCGGCGAATCCGCGGGAGCCGGTCTGGCTCCGGCAGAAACCAAGAAGTCAGCCCCCAAGGAGACCGAACCGTGAAGAGCGCCGTGGAGACCCTGAACCCGACTCGGGTTCGGCTCAGCATCGAGGTGCCCTTCGAGGAGCTCAAGGACAGCCTCGACGCGGCGTACAAGAAGATCAACCAGCAGGTCACGGTGAAGGGCTTCCGCAAGGGCAAGATCCCCGCCCGGGTGATCGACCAGCGCTTCGGCCGTGGCGCCGTGCTGGAGGAGGCCGTCAACGACGCGCTGCCGAAGTTCTACACGGAGGCGGTCAACGAGGCCGAGATCGACGTCCTCGGCCAGCCCGAGGTCGACATCACGGAGCTGAAGGACGGCGAGACGCTGAACTTCACCGCCGAGGTCGACATCCGTCCCTCCCTCGAGCTCCCCGAGGACTTCTCCTCCATCGAGGTCGAGGTCGACGCCGTAGAGGTGTCCGAGGAGGACATCGACAAGGCGGTCGAGCAGCTCCGTGAGCGCTTCGCCTCGACCTCCCCGGTCGAGCGTGCCGCCGAGGACGGCGACGTCGTGACCGTCGACCTGGAGGCCAAGGTCGACGGCGAGATCCTCGAGGACGGCGTCGCCAGCGGCGTCTCCTACACCATCGGCTCCGGCGAGCTGCTGGAAGGCATCGACGAGGCCGTGAAGGGCCTGGAGGCCGGTGGCGAGGCCACCTTCACCTCCGAGCTCAAGGGCGGCTCGGCGGCCGGCAAGGAGGCCGAGGTCACCGTCAAGGTCACCCAGGTCGCCGCCCGCGAGCTCCCCGAGCTGGACGACGAGTTCGCGCAGCTCGCCTCCGAGTTCGACACCCTCGAGGAGCTCAAGGCGGACAGCCGCAAGCGCCTCGAGAACACGAAGCAGTACGACCAGGCCACGCAGGCCCAGGAGCGCGTCCTGGAGAAGCTGCTGGAGCTCGTCGAGGTGCCCGTCCCCGAGAAGCTGCTCGAGGACGAGGTCAACACCCGCAAGCACAACCTGGAGCACCACCAGCTCGGCCAGATGGGCCTCGACCTCGACAAGTACCTGGAGATCCAGGGCAAGACCGCCGAGGAGTTCGAGACCGAGACCCGTGAGGCCGCGGTCAAGGGCATCAAGACCCAGTTCGTGCTCGACGAGCTCGTCAAGCGCGAGAAGCTGAACGTCAACCAGGAGGAGCTCACCGAGCACCTCATGCGCCGTGCCGCCTCCTCCGGCATGTCCCCCGACCAGTTCGCCCAGGCGGTCGTCGAGGGCGGCCAGGTTCCGCTCCTGGTCGGCGAGGTCGCTCGCGGCAAGGCTCTGGCCACGGTCGTCGAGTCCGCCACGGTGAAGGACACCAACGGCGAGGTCATCGACCTGGACGACGAGGAAGACGCCACCGAGGAAGACGCCACCGAGGCGGCGACCTCCGAGGAGAACACCGAGGCCTGAGCGGCCTCGCGTCACCTCTGACGCAGACACGAGGGGCCCCGGGGCGGTATGCGCTCCGGGGCCCCTCTGTCATGGGAGGGCCGGGCAGGCTCGCCCGTGCGGGCATGGGCACCATGGGCGGTCACAGAGCTGCCGGGGCTGCCACAAGGCGCGACCGGTCGCAGGGCGGCCCGCAAGCCGGTGCCGGGGTGCGGCTGCGCGCGGCGGCCCGGGTGGCGCCGGTACGGCCTTCGCGGCGGCGGAGGCGCGGCCCCGCTGCGGGGTGCGACCGTCCGCGGACGGCCCGTGGCCGCCCACGGAGGAGAGCCCCACGTCTACGCCCCCGGCGAACACTCTCCTCTCCGGGATTCCCCGAAGGGACCCGCGCGTTAGGGTCCATGAGTACGAGGGCAGGGGACTCTCCGTTGCCCCCGGCAGTACACGTGAGACGGCCCGGCGCCGTCGTAAGACGAGCAGGTGGATACGTGACGAATCTGATGCCCACAGCCGCCGGCGACCCCATCGGTGGTGGCCTCGGCGACCAGGTCTACAACCGGCTGCTCGGCGAGCGGATCATCTTCCTCGGCCAGGCGGTCGACGACGACATCGCCAACAAGATCACCGCACAGCTGCTGCTCCTTGCCGCCGATCCGGACAAGGACATCTACCTGTACATCAACAGCCCCGGCGGCTCGATCACGGCCGGCATGGCGATCTACGACACGATGCAGTTCATCAAGAACGACGTGGTGACCATCGCCATGGGTCTCGCGGCCTCCATGGGCCAGTTCCTGCTCAGCGCGGGCACGCCCGGCAAGCGCTTCGCGCTGCCGAACGCCGAGATCCTGATCCACCAGCCCTCCGCGGGCCTGGCGGGCTCGGCCTCCGACATCAAGATCCACGCCGAGCGGCTGCTGCACACCAAGAAGCGCATGGCCGAGCTGACCTCCCAGCACACCGGCCAGACGGTCGAGCAGGTCACCCGCGACTCGGACCGCGACCGCTGGTTCGACGCGTTCGAGGCCAAGGAGTACGGCCTCATCGACGACGTCATCCCGACGGCCGCCGGCATGCCGGGCGGCGGCGGCACCGGGGCGGCCTGAGGACCACTGACGGCAGCAGGGCCACGCAGGGCGCTCCGCGGAGCCCCCTGACTCCCTGAGCCTCTTCCGGAGTCTCCGGGAGCCCCCTGGACCCTGCGGAGTCCCGAAAGCCCTCGGAGGCCCCGGAGTTCCGAAAGGTCCCGGGAGCACCCAGAGGCCCGCGGAGTTCCGGAGCTCCTCGGAGGCCCTTCGAGAGTCCCGGACTCCCGGACTTCCAGGAGCCCCCTCGGAAGCCCTCGAAGCCCCAGGAGCTCCAGGGAGCCCCTGGGGGCCTCCCGGAGCCCTTCAAGGTCCCGCAGGGCCTCCCGGGTCACCGAGGACCTCGGAAGCCGTCAGTGCCCCATCCAGCCCCTCCAGCCCACCGCCCCAGTCCTCTTTCCAGGAGACACCGTGAACGACTTCCCCGGCAGCGGCATCTACGCCCGCACCGAGGCCGAGTACACCGGCCCTCGCGCCGAATCCCGTTACGTCATCCCGCGCTTCGTCGAGCGCACCTCCCAGGGCGTTCGCGAGTACGACCCGTACGCGAAGCTCTTCGAGGAGCGCGTGATCTTCCTCGGCGTGCAGATCGACGACGCCTCCGCCAACGACGTCATGGCGCAGCTGCTGTGCCTGGAGTCGATGGACCCCGACCGGGACATCTCGGTCTACATCAACAGCCCCGGCGGCTCCTTCACGGCGCTGACCGCGATCTACGACACGATGCAGTTCGTGAAGCCCGACATTCAGACGGTCTGCATGGGTCAGGCGGCCTCCGCCGCCGCGATCCTGCTGGCCGCCGGTACGCCGGGCAAGCGCATGGCGCTGCCGAACGCGCGCGTGCTGATCCACCAGCCGTACAGCGAGACCGGCCGCGGTCAGGTCTCCGACCTGGAGATCGCCGCCAACGAGATCCTCCGGATGCGCGCGCAGCTGGAGGACATGCTGGCCAAGCACTCGACCACGCCGATCGAGAAGATCCGCGAGGACATCGAGCGCGACAAGATCCTTACGGCCGAGGACGCGCTGGCGTACGGACTGATCGACCAGATCATCTCCACCCGCAAGCTGAACAACAACTCGCTCGTTTGACGCACGGGGTCGTCCCGTTCGGGCCCCCCTCGGGGCGGTGTGACAGGGTCCACGTCACAGTGAACCGTGCCAAGGGGGGCCCGAACGGGGGGCCAGGCAAGGTACCGTCGGAATAAGGCAGCACCAGGAGCCGCTGGATTCGAAAGCGTCCAGTCGTCTCCCAGGCGAAGGGGAAGCACACCGTGGCACGCATCGGTGACGGCGGCGATCTGCTCAAGTGCTCGTTCTGCGGCAAGAGCCAGAAGCAGGTCAAGAAGCTCATCGCAGGGCCCGGTGTGTACATCTGCGACGAGTGCATCGATCTCTGCAACGAGATCATCGAGGAAGAGCTCGCGGAGACGAGCGAGGTCCGCTGGGAGGAACTCCCGAAGCCGCGCGAGATCTACGAGTTCCTCGAGGGCTACGTGGTGGGCCAGGAGCCCGCCAAGAAGGCCCTGTCGGTCGCGGTGTACAACCACTACAAGCGCGTCCAGGCGGGTGAGAACGGCGGCGGCCAAAGCCGCGAGGACGCCATCGAGTTGGCGAAGTCCAACATCCTCCTGCTCGGCCCCACCGGCTCGGGCAAGACGCTCCTGGCGCAGACCCTGGCGCGCATGCTGAACGTCCCGTTCGCGATCGCCGACGCCACGGCGCTGACCGAGGCGGGCTACGTCGGCGAGGACGTCGAGAACATCCTGCTGAAGCTGATCCAGGCCGCGGACTACGACGTCAAGAAGGCCGAGACCGGGATCATCTACATCGATGAGATCGACAAGGTCGCGCGGAAGAGCGAGAACCCCTCCATCACCCGTGACGTGTCGGGCGAGGGCGTGCAACAGGCCCTGCTGAAGATCCTGGAGGGCACCACCGCCTCGGTCCCGCCGCAGGGCGGACGCAAGCACCCGCACCAGGAGTTCATCCAGATCGACACGACGAACGTGCTGTTCATCGTGGGCGGTGCCTTCTCGGGCCTGGAGAAGATCATCGAGACCCGGGCCGGCGCCAAGGGCATCGGGTTCGGCGCGACGATCCGCTCCAAGCGCGAGCTGGAGTCCAAGGACCAGTTCGAGGCCGTCATGCCGGAGGACCTGGTCAAGTTCGGCATGATCCCGGAGTTCATCGGCCGTCTCCCGGTCATCACCTCGGTCCACAACCTGGACCGCGAGGCGCTCCTCCAGATCCTGATCGAGCCGCGCAACGCGCTGGTGAAGCAGTACCAGCGGCTCTTCGAACTCGACGGTGTGGAGCTGGACTTCGAGCGGGAGGCCCTGGAGGCCATCGCCGACCAGGCCATCCTCCGCCAGACCGGCGCCCGCGGCCTGCGCGCCATCATGGAGGAAGTCCTCCAGGCGGTCATGTACGAGGTCCCGTCCCGCAAGGACGTGGCCCGCGTCGTCATCACGGCGGACGTGGTCCTCTCCAACGTCAACCCGACCCTGATCCCGCGAGACGCGCGCGGCGGCCGTGGCCCGGGCGAGCAGAAGACCGCCTGATCCGCACCCGTACGACGAAGGGGCCCCGGTCGACCGACCGGGGCCCCTTCGTCGTTGAGTCGAGCGGTCCGAGGCGTCAGGCCTTGACGCGGACCTCGTCACGCAGCTTCGTGGTGATGTCGACCGCCGCGTCCTTGGTGATGCTCTTCGTGTTGTCGCCCGGGGACACCATGGCGATCGTGCTGTAGTCGGACCAGACGCAGAACCAGTCGGTCGACTCCTTCTTGGTCAGCGAGTTGGTGCTCTTCGCCGACTGGCACTTCATGAGCGCGCCGTCGATGTCGGCCTCCTCGGGCTGGCCGATCAGCTCGGTCTTGCCCTGGGTGCTGCTCGACGAGCTGGAGGAGTTGCTGTCCTCGAGTTCCTTCTGGATGGCGGCGAAGTACTGGTCCAGGGCCGTCTCGGGGTCCGCGATCTCGCCGTATCCGCCCAGCATCGTGATGCCCTTGGCGGTGAGCAGCTCCGCCTCGCTGGGCAGGTCGGCGGAGTCGGGGTTCTCCGGGTCGTAGTCGCCGAAGTCGGCCGTCGACCACTGCCCGACGACGGCCTTGCCGCCCTTGACGCCGCTGGCCGTCAGATACTTGGTGGTGTCCGAGTCGCTGCTCTCGCCGCCCTTGCCGACCTGCTTGTACTCGGTGATCACGGTCGCCGGGGTGTCCAGCTTGTGTGCGCCGTCGTCCTCGAGGCCGCCGCCGCTCCCGCCGATCACGAAGTACGCGCCCACGCCGATCGCGGCGACGACCGCGATCGCGCCGATGATGATGCCCGCCTTCTTGCCGCCGCCGCTCGGGGCCGGGGGCTGCGGGACGCCGTAAGGAGGCTGGCCGTAGGGCGGCTGCTGGCCGTACGGAGGCGCCGGCTGCTGACCGTACGGCGGCTGCTGGCCGTAGGGCGGGGTCTGCGGGGGTACGCCCTGCGGGGGCTGCTGCGGGAAGCCGTAGCCGGGCTGCGGGGCGGGAGGCTGCTGGGGGTAGCCGTAGCCGGGCTGGGGCGCCTGCGGCGGCTGGCCGTACGGGCCTTGCTGGCCGTACGGTCCGGGCTGCTGGGGCGGCCCGCCGTACGGGCCCGGCTGGTTGTGACTCATTTCTGGGTTCCCCTCCAGATGCTTATGTGATTTTCACATCCTGGCTCAAAGCCAACACCTGCACGGCGGCGGGGCCCCCACCGTTACAGAGCAAACACGTTTCGGGACGGCGCCGTGACACCCCTAAACTGGGCCCGTGACCGAGAACGCTCAGCAGCAGCCATCAGCGCCCCACACCGAACTGCCGACCCAGTACGCGCCGGCCGATGTAGAGGGGCCGCTGTACGAGCGCTGGGTAGAGCGGGGCTACTTCGAGGCCGACGCGAAGAGCGAGAAGCCTCCGTACACCGTCGTCATCCCCCCGCCGAACGTCACGGGCAGCCTGCACCTCGGGCACGCCTTCGAGCACACCCTCATCGACGCCCTCACCCGCCGTAAGCGCATGCAGGGCTTCGAGACGCTGTGGCAGCCCGGCATGGACCACGCGGGCATCGCCACGCAGAACGTCGTCGAGCGGGAGCTGGGCAAGGAGGGCAAGTCCCGGCACGACCTCGGCCGTGAGGCGTTCGTCGAGCGCGTCTGGCAGTGGAAGGGCGAGTCCGGCGGCCAGATCAGCGGCCAGATGCGCCGCCTGGGAGACGGCGTCGCGTGGTCGCGCGAGCGCTTCACCATGGACGAGGGCCTCTCCCAGGCCGTCCAGACCATCTTCAAGCGGCTCTACGACGACGAGCTCATCTACCGCGCCGAGCGCATCATCAACTGGTGTCCGCGCTGTCTCACCGCGATCTCCGACATCGAGGTCGAGTACCAGGACGACGACGGCGAGCTCGTCTCCATGAAGTACGGCGAGGGGGACGACACCATCGTCGTCGCCACGACCCGTGCCGAGACGATGCTCGGCGACACGGCCGTCGCCGTCCACCCCGACGACGAGCGCTACAAGCACCTGGTCGGCAAGGAGATCCGCCTTCCGCTGACCGACCGCTCCATCCCGGTCGTCGCCGACACGCACGTCGACCCCGAGTTCGGTACCGGCGCCGTCAAGGTGACCCCGGCCCACGACCCGAACGACTTCGAGATCGGCCAGCGCCACAACCTGCCGTCCCTCACCATCATGGACGAGCACGCCGTCATCACGGCCCACGGCCCCTTCCAGGGTCTGGACCGGCTCGAGGCCCGCTCCGCCATCGTCGCCGCCCTGCGTGCCGAGGGCCGGATCGTCGCCGAGAAGCGGCCGTACGCCCACTCCGTCGGCCACTGCTCGCGCTGCAAGACCACCATCGAGCCGCGCCTGTCCATGCAGTGGTGGGTCAAGGTCGGCCCGCTGGCGAAGGCGGCCGGTGACGCCGTCCGTGACGGCCGCGTCAAGATCCACCCCCAGGAGATGGAGAAGCGCTACTTCGACTGGGTCGACAACCTCCACGACTGGTGCATCTCGCGGCAGTTGTGGTGGGGTCACCGCATCCCGGTCTGGTACGGGCCGAACGGCGAGGTCGTCTGCGTCGGTCCCGACGACGAGGCGCCGAGCGGTGAGGGCTGGCGTCAGGACACCGACGTCCTCGACACCTGGTTCTCCTCCGGCCTGTGGCCGTTCTCCACGCTCGGCTGGCCCGAACAGACCGAGTCGCTCGCGAAGTTCTACCCGAACTCCGTCCTGGTCACCGGCTACGACATCCTGTTCTTCTGGGTCGCCCGGATGATGATGTTCGGCCTGTACGCGATGGACGGCACCCCGCCGTTCCACACCATCGCCCTGCACGGCATGGTCCGCGACCAGTTCGGCAAGAAGATGTCGAAGTCCTTCGGCAACGCGGTCAACCCGCTGGACTGGATGGACAAGTACGGCTCCGACGCGCTCCGGTTCACCCTGGCCCGTGGCGCCAACCCCGGGGTCGACGTCCCGATCGGCGAGGACTGGGTCCAGGGCTCCCGCAACTTCGCCAACAAGATCTGGAACGCGACGCGGTTCGCGCTGATGAACGGCGCCACGGTCGACGGCCCGCTGCCGGACGCCTCGCAGATGTCGGCGACCGACCGCTGGATCCTCTCCCGTCTCAACTCCGTCGTCGCCGAAGTCGACGCGCTCTACGAGGACTACCAGTTCGCGAAGCTCTCCGACGCGCTGTTCCACTTCGCCTGGGACGAGGTCTTCGACTGGTACGTCGAGCTGTCCAAGACGACGTTCATGGCCGGCGGTGAGCCTGCGAAGGTCTCAGGCCGCGTCCTCGGCGAGGTCCTCGACGTCACCCTCAAGCTGCTGCACCCGGTGGTCCCGTTCGTCACCGAGACGCTGTGGACCACGCTCACCGGAGGCGAGTCGGTCGTCATCGCCGAGTGGCCGAAGGACAGCGGTTTCCGGGACACGGCCGCCGAGAAGGAGATCGAGAGCCTTCAGTCGGTGATCACCGAGGTCCGCCGCTTCCGTGCCGACCAGGGCCTCCAGCCCGGCCAGCGGGTTCCGGCCCGCCTGACCCTCGACGGCACCGCGCTCGCCCCGCACGAGACCGCCATCCGCCAGCTCCTCCGCCTCCAGCCGGAGGGCGACGCCTTCTCGGCGACGGCGACTCTGCCGGTCGCGGGCGCCACGGTCGCGCTGGACCTGTCCGGCACGATCGACGTGGTCGCGGAGCGCAAGCGCCTTGCCAAGGATCTGGCGGCCGCCGAGAAGGAGAAGGCCCAGGCCAACGCCAAGCTCGGCAACGAGGCGTTCCTGGCGAAGGCCCCGGACAACGTGGTCGAGAAGATCCGCACCCGCCTCGCCAAGGCGGACGAGGACATCGCCCGCATCCAGACCCAGCTGGAGCGCCTGCCGCAGGCGTAGGCACCGTGGGGCGCCCTGGCAACGCCTGACGACGAAGGCCCCCGGGACCGTTACGGTTCCGGGGGCCTTCGCCCACGTCTGTCACCGGCCGTCCGTAGACTGGCCCCGTGAGCGAGCTCCCCCCGAACGGCAACCAAGACGACCTGCCCGACCCTCTCGATCCCTTCGACGAGATCATCGCGGAGGAGACCGACCGCGACCCCGATCTCGCGGTCATCGAAGCCGGCAGCCGCACCCTCCGCACCCAGGGCGGCGCGCCGCAGGCCGATGTGCCCACGCGTCCCGAGGACCCCGAGGTCGACAAGGCCCTGCGCGAGGTCGAGGCGGAACTGGCCACCCGCTGGGGCGAGACCAAGCTGGAGCCCTCGGTCGACCGCATCGCCGCGCTGATGGACGTGCTGGGGGACCCGCAGCGGTCGTATCCCTCGATCCACATCACCGGGACCAACGGCAAGACCTCCACCGCCCGCATGGTCGAGGCCCTGCTGGGCGCCTTCGACCTGCGCACGGGCCGGTACACCTCCCCGCACGTCCAGTCGATCACCGAGCGGATCAGCCTGGACGGCGCGCCGATCTCCGCCGAGCGGTTCATCGAGACGTACGAGGACATCAAGGCGTACGTCGAGATGGTCGACGGCACGCAGGAGTACCGGCTGTCCTTCTTCGAGGTGCTCACCGGCATGGCGTACGCCGCCTTCTCGGACGCGCCGGTCGACGTCGCCGTCGTGGAGGTGGGGATGGGCGGCTCGTGGGACGCGACCAACGTGATCGACGGTGACGTCGCCGTCGTCACGCCCATCGACCTGGACCACACCGACCGGCTCGGGGAGACGACCGGTGAGATCGCCGCCGAGAAGGGCGGGATCATCAAGCAGGACGCCACCGTCATCCTGGCCCAGCAGCCCGTCGACGCGGCCCAGGTGCTGCTGAAGAAGGCCGTCGAGGTCGACGCGACCGTGGCCCGGGAAGGGCTGGAGTTCGGGGTCGTCGCCCGCCAGGTCGCCGTCGGCGGACAGATGGTCACCCTGCGCGGCCTGGGCGGCGAGTACCCCGAGGTGTACCTGCCCCTGCACGGCCCCTACCAGGCGCACAACGCGGCCGTCGCGCTCGCCGCCGTCGAGGCGTTCTTCGGCGTCGGCTCGCAGCGTCCCGATCCGCTCGACATCGACACGGTCCGCAAGGCCTTCGCGGCCGTCTCCTCGCCGGGCCGCCTCGAGGTCGTACGGCGCTCCCCGACCGTGGTCCTCGACGCCGCCCACAACCCGGCCGGCGCTCGTGCCACCGCCGAGGCCGTCGGCGAGGCCTTCGACTTCAGTCGGCTGATCGGCGTGGTCGGGGCAAGCGGCGACAAGAACGTGCGAGGGCTCCTGGAGGCCTTCGAGCCGATCTTCGCGGAGGTCGTCGTCACCCAGAACTCCAGCCACCGCGCGATGGACGCCGACGAACTGGCCGCGATCGCCGTCGAGGTGTTCGGTGACGACCGCGTCCAGGTCGAGCCGAGGCTGCCCGACGCTCTGGAGGCGGCGGTCACGCTCGCCGAGGAGGAGGGCGAGTTCGCGGGCGGCGCGGTGCTGGTCACCGGTTCCGTCATCACAGTCGGCGAGGCCCGGCTGCTCCTCGGAAAGGGCTGAGGTCCCCCACCATGCGTACGCTCTGCTCCTCGACCCTGATCGGCGAGTTCTTCGTCATCGGCTTCGCCGGTCTGGTCGCCATGAAGGACGCCGACCTGTCCACCGCCACGGTGTGGACGGTGTGCGGCATCGCCATGTTCCTCAGCGTGCTGCTGTGCGGCATGGTCACCCGGCCCGGGGGCGTCGCCCTCGGCTGGGCGCTTCAGATCGCCCTCGTCGCGTCCGGCTTCTTCGTCCCGATCATGTTCTTCCTGGGGGTGCTCTTCGGGGCCCTGTGGTGGGCGTCCGTGCACTTCGGGCGCAAGGTCGACGAGGCGAAGGCGCGCTTCGCCGCACAGGCCGCCGCAGGCTCTCCGGATACCGCTGACGCTGCGTGACAAGTGGCCGGATACGACCTGTAACCTCATCCCACCGCACCCCGGCAGTAGAAGGAGTCACCTCGTGAGCCAGCGCACCCTCGTCCTGCTCAAGCCCGACGCCGTCCGTCGTGGCCTGACAGGCGAGATCATCAGCCGTATCGAGCGCAAGGCCGGCTGGCAGATCACCGCGCTGGAGCTGCGGACCCTGGATCAGGACACGCTGGAGCAGCACTACGGCGAGCACAAGGGCAAGCCCTTCTACGAGCCGCTGGTGGAGTTCATGGCCTCCGGTCCGGTCGTCGCGCTGATCGTCGAGGGCGACCGGGTCATCGAGGGTGTGCGCGGGCTCGCGGGTCCGACCGACCCGATCGCCGCGGCCCCCGGCTCCATCCGCGGCGACTACGGCGTGATCGTCCGCGAGAACCTGATCCACGCCTCCGACTCCGAGGAGTCCGCCGAGCGCGAGGTGAAGATCTTCTTCCCCGGCCGAGCCTGATCCGACGGCGGCCGGAGCGGCTGAAACGGGCGATCGAGGGAACGTGAGCCCCCGAACGCCCGTCTCCGGAAGCGAACCCACACAGCATCTGCAAACAATGGCGGAGACCGCTCCGCAGTGTTCGTGCAGGCGCGTTTACGATGGAAGCCTTCACGTCACAGCACCCACCTCGCCGACCTGATAAGCCCTCAAAGCTCATGGAAGGCCAGTCGAATCCTGATGGGGAACTCAATGTCGTTCATCGGCCGTGACATGGCTGTCGACCTCGGGACCGCCAACACGCTGGTGTACGTCAGGGGTCGCGGGATCGTACTCAACGAGCCGTCCGTCGTCGCGATCAACACCAACACCGGTGGCATCCTCGCGGTCGGCGCCGAAGCGAAGAAGATGATCGGGCGCACGCCCGGCAACATCGTTGCCGTGCGTCCGCTGAAGGACGGCGTGATCGCCGACTTCGAGATCACCGAGCGGATGCTCCGCTACTTCATCCTGAAGATCCACAAGCGGCGGTATCTGGCTCGTCCGCGGGTCGTCGTCTGTGTGCCCTCGGGCATCACGGGTGTCGAGCGCCGCGCCGTCATCGAGGCGTCGACCCAGGCCGGCGCCCGTCAGGTGCACATCATCGAGGAGCCCATGGCCGCGGCCATCGGCTCCGGCCTGCCGGTCCACGAGGCCACGGGCAACATGGTGGTGGACATCGGCGGCGGCACCACGGAGGTCGCGGTCATCTCGCTCGGCGGCATCGTCACCGCCCAGTCCATCCGCGTCGCGGGCGATGAACTGGACAACGCGATCATCCAGCACATCAAGAAGGAGTACAGCCTCCTCCTCGGTGAGCGGACGGCCGAACAGATCAAGATCACGATCGGTTCGGCCTACGACCTCGACGACGACCAGCACACCGAAATCCGCGGCCGGGACCTCGTGTCCGGGCTGCCCAAGACCGTCGTCATCTCGGCCGCCGAGGTGCGCAAGGCGATCGAGGAACCGGTCAACGCGATCGTCGACGCCGTGAAGACCACCCTCGACAAGTGCCCGCCGGAGCTGTCCGGCGACATCATGGACCGCGGAATCGTTCTGACCGGCGGCGGAGCCCTGCTGCGGGGTCTGGACGAGCGGCTGCGCCGGGAGACCGGCATGCCCATCCACATCGCCGAGGACCCGCTGGACAGCGTGGCGCTCGGCTCCGGAAAGTGCGTGGAGGAGTTCGAGGCGCTCCAGCAGGTCCTGGACGCCGCGCCCCGCAGATGACGTAACACTTCGATTCCGCCGTACGGGATGATCCCCTCTCGTGCGGCGGATCGTTGATATCGAGGCATAAGCTCCCACAAAGCGCCCTTGGTCATCTTGGCCCGGGGCTACCCCAATTCCTGCTTCCTGCTTCCTGATTACTGTTCTTGGTTTTTTCTCGAGGAAGGGCACGGCCGCCGCACGTGAGGGACACACGAGAGAGCCGGCTGCTCCTGGTGCTGCTGATCGCCGTAGCGTTCGCGCTGATCACGGTGGACATCCGGGGTGGGGAGGATTCCCCGGTCGACGGTGCCCGGCAGGCCGCGGCCGCGGCCTTCGGCCCGATCGAGAACGGCGTGTCGTCGGCGGTGGATCCCGTCGGCAACGCCGTCTCCGCCGTCCGGGACTCCGGTGAGCGCCATGACCGGCTCACCGATCTGGAGAAGGAGAACGCGGCTCTCAAGGCGAAGCTCGGCAGCGACGACCGCAACCGCAGCCGGCTGGCGCAGCTCGACAAGATGCTGAAGATCGCCGGCACGGGCCAGTACGGCATCAAGGGCGCGGAGGTCATCGCGATAGGAGCGGCCCAGGGCTTCTCCTGGACCATCACCATCGACGTCGGCGCGAACGACGGCGTCAAGCGCGACATGACGGTCCTCAACGGGGACGGCCTGGTCGGGCGGGTCACCACCGTCGGGCCCGACACCGCGACCGTGCTCCTGGCCAGCGACCCCGACTTCACCGTCGGCACGCGGATGGAGGCGTCCGACGAGCTCGGCTTCGCCTCCGGACAGGGCGACCGGCCGCTGCGCGTCGAACTCCTCAACGGCAAGGCCGACGTGAAGAAGGGCGACCGGCTGGTCACCTTCGGCTCGCAGGCCGACAAGCCCTTCGTGCCCGGCGTCCCCGTCGGCGTCGTCTCCCGCGTCGACCCCTCCGGCGGCGACCTCACCCGCACCCTCTACGTCACGCCGTACGTCAGCTTCACCAAGCTCGACATCGTGGGCGTGGTCGTCGAGGCCCCGAAGAAGGATCCGCGCGACACCGTGCTCCCCTCGAAGCCCAAACCGGTCCCCACGCCGACGGTGACCGTGACGGTCACTCCGAACGCGAACGCACCCGTAGACGGCCAGCAGCAGTAGGAGCTGACAACCCCATGCGCGTCAACCGGATCCTGCTCTCCGTCCCGCTGGTCGTCGTCGCCCTGGTGATCCAGGTGAGTGTTCTCGCCCGCCTCCACCTCCCCGGCGCCGTCCCCGACCTCCTCCTGCTCACCGTGCTGGGCCTCGCCATGGTCTACGGCCATGTCGGCGGCGCTCTCATCGGCTTCGGCGCCGGTCTGCTCGCCGACCTCGCGCCGCCCGCCGACCACGCCGCCGGGCGCTACGCCCTCGTGCTGTGCGTGATCGGCTATCTCGCCGGGCTCATCAAGCCCGAGAGCGGGCAGATCAAGTCGGCCACCGGCCCGATGGTCGTGGTCGTCGGGGCCGCGATCGGCTCCACCCTGCTGTACGCCGGAGTGGGCGCCCTCGTCGGTGACACCGCCGCCCGCCATGTCGGCCTCACCGGGCTGCTGTTCACGGCCGGCCTGTACGACCTGCTGCTGGCCCCGTTCGTCGTCCCCGCGATCATGTTCCTGGCGCGGCGCGCCGACAACGACCCGCTCGCGGAGACCAACTCCGCCGCCAAGAGCCCGAACATCTCGTCCGGCTGGCTCTCCTCCGGGACGGGTCTCAGGATCGGCGGGCAGCGCAACGGGCTGAAGCTGAAGGCGGCCCGCTCACGCGGGGCGCGCGCCGGTCGTATCAAGGGGGTCAAGCGGCTGTGAGCGCGAGCGCCGGCGTGCGGAGCGCGCCAGGGGACGGATCACCCGAACGGGGAAGTTCCGGCGGAACGAGGCTCCACAGGCTGATCGTTCATCATTCGTCCGCGCACACAGGTTCGCGTACGGAGTTCGCGTACGGAGAGGGGGAGGCACCGCAGTGACCAACATTCCCGAGACCGGTCGGACCCCACGGGTCCAGATCAGGCTCGTCGTGATCCAGATCCTCGTCCTCTCCCTGCTCGGCACCCTCGGCGGCCGCCTGTGGTACCTACAGATCCGGGAGGGCGCGGAGTACGCCAAGGAGGCCTCCGGCAACCACGTCCAGCAGGTCGTCGAACCCGCCGTACGCGGCTCGATCCTGGACGCGCGCGGGGTGGCCCTCGCCGACAACGAGACGCGGCTCGTGGTCTCCGCCTCCCGCACCGACCTGCTGAAGCAGAAGGACGACGGCAAGGCGGTCCTGGCCAAGCTCGCGGGCGTCCTCGGCATGAGCGCCGAGGAGGTCGCGCAGAAGGTCCGGCTGTGCGACTCGAAGACGCCCCAGCCCTGCTGGAACGGCTCGCCGTACCAGCCGATCCCGATCACCGACGAGGCCACCGCCAAGCAGGCCCTCCAGATCCGTGAGCGCGCCGAGGACTTCCCCGGCATCACCGCCGAGCCCGAGGCCGTGCGTCGTTACGCGGCCCCCGGCAACGCCAACACCGCCCAGGTCCTCGGCTACCTCTCCCCGGTGACGGACGACGAGATCACCAAGGCCCAGGACTCCGACTCGCCCTATCTGCGCTCCGACCAGGTCGGCCGCAGCGGCCTGGAGCGCCAGTACGACAAGGAGCTGCGCGGCAAGGCCGGCGTCACCCGCTACGAGGTGGACAACCTCGGCCGTGTCATCGGCCAGGCCGAGGCGGACGCGGCCCAGCCCGGCTCCAACCTCGTCACCAGCATCGACGCCCGCGTCCAGCGGGTCGCCGAGTACGAGCTGAACAACGCGATGAAGATCGCCCGCACCCAGTTCGACAAGATCACCGGCGAGAACTACAAGGCCGACTCCGGGGCGGTCGTGGTGATGGAGGCCAAGACCGGCCGTGTCGTCGCCATGGCGTCCGCCCCGGCCTACGACCCCAACGTCTGGGTCGGCGGCATCTCCGCCAAGGACTACAAGAAGCTCACCGGGAAGAACTCCGACTACCCGCTGCTGAACCGGGCCATACAGGGTCAGTCCGCGCCCGGTTCGACCTTCAAGGTGGTCTCCACGGCCGCCGCGGTCGAGGCGGGCTACGAGTGGGACGGCGGCTACCCGTGCACCAGCTCGTACTCGGTGGGCGGCCAGGTCTTCAAGAACTTCGAGGGGGAGAGCTTCGGCCCCATCTCGCTCGGCCGGGCCCTGGAGGTCTCCTGCGACACCGTCTTCTACGGTCTCGCGGACCGGGAGTGGAAGAAGGACGGCGGCATCAACCCGGCGAAGGGTGAGCCCAAGGACTACTTCTACAAGGCCGCCCACCAGTTCGGTCTCGGCAAGGAGACCGGCATCGACCTGCCCAACGAGGTCACCGGCCGCGTCCCGGACCGTCAGTGGAAGGAGTCCTACTGGAAGGCCAACAAGGACTCCTGGTGCAAGTACGGCAAGAAGGACGGCAGTTACGTCGAGAAGATCGCGTACGAGAACTGCCTCGAGGGCAACAAGATGCGCGAGGGTGACTCGATCAACTACTCCATCGGCCAGGGCGACACCCTCGTCACCCCGATCCAGGAGGCCGTGATCTACGGGGCGCTCGCCAACGGCGGCACGATGTACACCCCGACCATCGGCAAGGCGATCGTCAGCGCCGACGGCAAGACCGTCCAGGAGATCAAGCCCAAGGTCCAGGGCAAGCTGCCGGTCGACAAGGCGACGATCAAGGGCATGGACGCCGCGCTGGAGGGCGTGGTCACGCGCGGTACCGCCGCCTGGAAGTTCGGCGGCTGGCCGCAGGAGGAGATCCCGCTGCACGCCAAGACCGGTACCGCGGAGGTCTACGGCAAGCAGACGACGTCCTGGCTCGCCACGTACAGCAAGGACTACACGGTCGTGATGACGATCGCGCAGGCCGGTACCGGTTCGGGCGCCTCCGGTGAGGCCGTGCGGCACATCTACAACGCGATGTACGGCGTCGCCGACGACGGCAAGATCGACAAGAAGAACGCCCTGCTGCCCACCCCGCAGACCAGCCTGCCGAAGGTCCAGGCGGACGGCACGATCAAGGCCCCGAAGGTCTCCAAGGACCCGGCGAAGGAGCAGCGCGTCAGCCAGGAGGGCGCGCCGGAGCCGGACGAGACGCAGCCGGGGGCCACCGTGCAGCAGAACACCAGCACCAACCGCGACACCCGCAGGCGACGGCGGAAGAGGGGAAGCCGGAGGATGTGCACATGACCGGCGCGAACGGATTCTCCGTCTCCGGATACGGGCCCGAGCGGGCCGGCTGGACCCGGGTCTTCGCCCGTGACTCGATGGCCCGGCGGCTGGACTGGCCGATACTGATGTCGGCGATCGCCCTGTCGCTGATCGGCTCGCTCCTGGTCTACTCGGCGACGCGCAACCGCACCGAGATCAACCAGGGCGACCCGTACTACTTCCTCGTCCGGCACCTGATGAACACCGGCATCGGGATCTGCCTGATGATCGGCACCATCTGGCTCGGCCACCGCACCCTGCGCAACGCGGTACCGGTCCTCTACGGCCTGTCGCTCATGGGGATCCTGGCGGTGCTGACGCCGCTGGGCTCGACGGTCAACGGCGCGCACTCCTGGATCGTGGTCGGCGGCGGCTTCTCGCTCCAGCCCTCGGAGTTCGTGAAGATCACGATCATCCTGGGCATGGCGATGCTGCTCGCGGCCCGGGTCGACGCCGGCGACAAGCTCTACCCCGACCACCGCACGGTGCTCCAGTCCCTCGGGCTCGCGGCCGTCCCCATGCTGATCGTGATGCTGATGCCCGACCTCGGGTCGGTCATGGTCATGGTGATGATCGTGCTGGGCGTGCTGCTGGCCTCCGGCGCCTCCAACCGCTGGGTCTTCGGACTGCTCGGCGCCGGCGCGGCCGGCGCGATCGCCGTCTGGCAGCTGCACATCCTGGACGAGTACCAGATCGCCCGCTTCGCCGCCTTCGCCAACCCCAGCCTCGATCCCGCGGGCGTGGGCTACAACACCAACCAGGCGCGGATCGCGATCGGCTCCGGCGGCCTCACCGGCGCCGGGCTGTTCCACGGCTCACAGACGACGGGCCAGTTCGTCCCGGAACAGCAGACGGACTTCGTGTTCACCGTCGCGGGCGAGGAACTGGGCTTCATGGGCGCGGGCCTGATCATCGTCCTGCTCGGTGTGGTCCTCTGGCGCGCCAGCCGCATAGCTCGCGAGACGACGGAGCTGTACGGCACGATCGTCGCCGCGGGCATCGTGGCCTGGTTCGCCTTCCAGTCCTTCGAGAACATCGGGATGACCCTGGGGATCATGCCGGTGACGGGTCTGCCGCTGCCGTTCGTCTCCTACGGCGGCACGTCGATGTTCGCGGTCTGGGTGGCGGTGGGGCTGCTCCAGTCCATCCGGGTGCAGCGGCCCATGTCGGCGTAAGAGGCACGAGAAAGCGCCAGACCTTCTGTTTTCCCCTGGTGGGGTCGTGATTCGGGTCTGCGCACACTGCCGTTCCGGCCCGACTCCGACTAGGTTCGATTTATGACGGAGACGAAACGCGAGATCGAGCGCAAGTACGAATCCGATGAGAGCGGGCTGCCCGACCTGACCGGTGTCGCCGGGGTCGCGTCCGTCCTCGACAAGGGCGTCACCGAGCTGGACGCGACCTACTACGACACCTCCGACCTGCGCCTGGCCTCGGCCTCGATCACCCTGCGTCGCCGCACCGGGGGCTCCGACGCCGGCTGGCACCTGAAACTGCCGGTGGGACCCGGTGTCCGGGACGAGATCCGGGCCCCGCTCTCCGACGCCGTACCCGACGAGCTCGCCGGGCTGGTCCGCTCCCGCGTCCGTGAGGGACAGCTCGTGCCCGTGGTGCGGCTGCGCTCCAGCCGGGACATCCGTGAACTCGTCGACGCCCGGGGCCGGCTGCTCGCCGAGGCGAGCGTGGACGCCGTACGCGCGGACCGGAAGTTCGGCGGCGAGGGCAGGGCCCAGTGGACCGAGATCGAGGTGGAGCTCGCCGACGGGGGCGATCCGGTCCTGCTCGACAAGGTGGAGAAGCGGTTGCGCAAGGCGGGCGTACGGCCGTCGAAGTCGGCGTCGAAGCTGGCGCGGGCGCTGGCGGAGACGAAGGGCGGGCACCCGCGGCCGAAGGACAAGGGCCCCGTCGAGCCCGTCACCGCCGGTGACCACGTCCTGGCGTACATCCGTGCCCAGCGGGACGCGATCGTCGAGCTGGACCCGGCCGTGCGCCGGGACGCCGAGGAGTCGATCCACGACATGCGGGTCGCCACCCGCCGACTGCGCAGCACGTTCCGCTCCTTCCGCAGGGTCCTCGACCGCGAGGTCACCGACCCGATCGGCGCCGAACTGAAATGGCTGGCCGGGGAGCTGGGTGTGGGCCGCGACCACGAGGTGCTGGCCGAACGGCTGGACGCGGCCCTCGACGGACTTCCCTCCACCCTGGTCTCCGGCCCGATCCACGACCGGCTGCGCGCCTGGGCCAAGGCCGGGGAGCACGGGTCCCGCCGCAGGCTGCTCGGCGTGCTCGACTCGCAGCGCTATCTGGCGCTCCTCGACAGCCTGGACGCCGTGGTCACCGACCCGCCGACGCTCGAGGCGGCCGGCAGGAAGCCGGACAAGGTGCTCGCCAAGGCCGTACGCAAGGACTTCGGGAAGGTGTCCGCGCTGGTCGAGGAGGCCATGGAGCAGCCGCCGGGCACCGACCGCGACCTCGCGCTGCACGAGGCCCGCAAGAAGGCCAAGCGGACGCGGTACGCGGCCGAGACGGCCGGCCCGGCCCTCGGCGGCACGGCCAAGACCCTCGTCAAGTCCATGAAGTCGCTCCAGAGCCTGCTCGGCGACCATCAGGACAGCGTCATGGCCCGCATCACCCTGCGGGAGCTGTCCGCCGTGGCGCACGCGGCGGGGGAGAGCGCCTTCACGTACGGCGTGCTGTACGCCCGTGAGGAGCGGCGCGCGGAGCGGGTGGAGGAGGCCCTGCCGGCGGAGTGGAAGAAGACCAGCGGTTCGATGGAGGTTTAGCGCCGGGAGCTTCGCGGACGGGGGAGTCCTCCGAGCGGGTTACGCTTGATGGTCACCCCTGTCCCCGCCAGCTCACGAAGGTAACGCCGCGATGTCTGTCGAGTCGGTCTTCCCGCAGCTAGAAGCCTTGCTCCCGCATGTGCAGAAGCCGATCCAGTACGTGGGCGGCGAGCTCAACTCCACCGTCAAGCCCTGGGAGTCCTGCGACGTCCGCTGGGCGCTCATGTACCCGGACGCGTACGAGGTCGGACTGCCCAACCAGGGCGTCATGATCCTCTACGAGGTGCTGAACGAGCAGGAGGGGGTCCTGGCCGAGCGCACGTACAGCGTGTGGCCGGACCTGGAGGCGCTGATGCGGGAGCACGCGGTCCCGCAGTTCACCGTGGACGCCCACCGTCCGGTGAAGGCCTTCGACGTGTTCGGGCTGTCCTTCTCCACGGAGCTGGGCTACACGAACATGCTCACGGCGCTGGACCTCGCGGGTATCCCGCTGGAGTCCAAGGACCGCGGTCTCGACGACCCGATCGTGCTGGCGGGCGGCCATGCGGCCTTCAACCCCGAGCCGATCGCCGACTTCATCGACGCGGCGGTCATCGGCGACGGCGAGCAGGCCGTGCTGGACATGACGAAGATCATCCGCGAGTGGAAGGCGGAGGGCCGGCCGGGCGGCCGCGAGGAGGTCCTCTTCCGTCTCGCGAAGACGGGCGCGGTGTACATCCCGCGGTTCTACGACGTGGAGTACCTGCCGGACGGCCGGATCGCCCGGGTGGTGCCGAACAAGTCGGGCGTTCCGTGGCGCGTGTCGAAGCACACGGTCATGGACCTGGACGAGTGGCCCTACCCCAAGCAGCCGCTGGTCCCGCTCGCCGAGACGGTGCACGAGCGCATGTCGGTGGAGATCTTCCGCGGCTGCACCCGCGGCTGCCGTTTCTGCCAGGCCGGCATGATCACGCGCCCGGTGCGCGAGCGGTCGATCACCGGCATCGGCGACATGGTCGAGAAGGGCCTGAAGGCGACCGGCTTCGAGGAGGTCGGCCTGCTCTCGCTGTCGAGCGCCGACCACAGCGAGATCGGCGAGGTCGCGAAGGGCCTCGCGGACCGCTACACGGAGGACAAGATCGGTCTGTCCCTCCCCTCCACCCGCGTGGACGCCTTCAACGTGGACCTGGCGAACGAGCTGACCCGCAACGGCCGCCGGTCCGGCCTGACCTTCGCCCCCGAGGGCGGCTCGGAGCGCATGCGCAAGGTCATCAACAAGATGGTCTCCGAAGAGGACCTGATCCGGACGGTCTCCACCGCGTACGGCAACGGCTGGCGCCAGGTGAAGCTGTACTTCATGTGCGGTCTGCCGACGGAGACGGACGAGGACGTCCTCCAGATCGCGGACATGGCGATGAAGGTGATCGCCGAGGGCCGCAAGGTCTCCGGCCAGAACGACATCCGCTGCACGGTGTCGATCGGCGGGTTCGTGCCCAAGCCGCACACCCCGTTCCAGTGGGCGCCGCAGCTCTCCGCCGAGGAGACCGACGCGCGACTGGAGAAGCTTCGGGACAAGATCCGCGGCGACAAGAAGTACGGCCGCTCGATCGGCTTCCGCTACCACGACGGCAAGCCGGGCATCGTCGAGGGTCTCCTCTCGCGCGGCGACCGTCGTATCGGCGCCGTCATCCGGGCCGTCTACGAGGACGGCGGCCGCTTCGACGGCTGGCGCGAGCACTTCTCCTACGACCGCTGGATGGCCTGCGCGGACAAGACGCTGCCCGCCTTCGGCGTGGACGTCGACTGGTACACGACACGTGAGAAGTCCTACGAGGAGGTCCTGCCCTGGGACCACCTGGACTCGGGCCTCGACAAGGACTGGCTCTGGGAGGACTGGCAGGACGCCCTCGACGAGACGGAGGTCGAGGACTGCCGCTGGACGCCTTGCTTCGACTGCGGGGTGTGCCCGGCGATGGACACCCACATCCAGATCGGTCCGACCGGGAAGAAGCTGCTGCCGTTGACGGTGAAGCAGCCGGCCGGGAGCGCGGCGCACAGCCACTGAGGATTCGCGGCGGCCCTGCGGGGTATCGCGACCCATGCCCGGAGGTCAGTCGGCGGACCTCCGGGCATCGCTTCTAGCGTGGTGCCGCGTCCGTCACGAGCCGCCGTTGACGGCGCCCACCAGCGGCTGGAGGGTCACCTTGGTCCAGGGGTTGGGCAGACCGTTGGCGTCGTTGCAGTTCAGACTGGCCGGGTTGGTCGTACCGACCGCGACGCAGGTGGTCTCCCAGACCTGGCCGGTGGTGGTCATGACGTCGAACTTGACGGGGTTCCCGGCGTTGGCGTTGTGCCCGTTGACGGCGGCTCCGCAGACGAAGCCCACGTCACGTCCGTCGGGGTCCAGGCCGCCCGCGGGGTAGTTCGGGTGGGTGCTGAGGTCCGTCCACAGGAACGGGCGGGGCGTGACGCCGCGGAGGTCGTGGATGCCCGCGTACGTCACTCCGCCGGTCAGTGCGACCCTCAGCTCGAAGCCGTTGGCGTCCTGCGAGGCGTCGATGTCGGAACAGGGTCCGGTCGCGCCGGTCGAGCCGGTGGCACCCGTGGGGCCTGTCACGCCGTCGACGCCTGCCGTGCCGGTGGCTCCCGTGGGTCCGGTGGGGCCGGGTACGCCGTCGGTGCCTGCCGTGCCCGTGGTGCCTGTGGCGCCGGTGCCTCCCGTGGGGCCGGTGGGTCCGGTGGGGCCTGTCACGCCGTCGACGCCTGCCGTGCCGGTGGTGCCGGTGGCGCCCGTGCCTCCGGTGGGGCCGGTGGGTCCGGTCGGGCCCGTCACGCCCTGCTGACCCTGGGTGCCCGTCGAGCCGGTGGCGCCGGTGGAGCCCGTCGGTCCTGTCGGGCCGGTCGCGCCGGTGGCGCCGGTGGATCCCTTGTCGCCCTTGGGACCCTTAGGACCCTTGGGGCCGGTGGGACCCGTCGGGCCCTTGCACTTGTCCTTGCCGCCGGCCTCGATCGCCCTCGGGTTGTGGTGCTCCGGCTTGTGGTGCCCCGGCCTGCACTTGTCGCCGGCGGAGGGGAGCTCCGCCTGTACTCGGTCGGTGATGCTGCGGGCCGCCGCCGCGGCCGGGCTGATCACGCCGGCCGACAGGATCACGGCGAGCGAGGCCACCATGCCGGCCTGCTTGCATCTGTGGCGGGCCACCGGCCCAAGGAGGGAATACGGTCCGAACTCTGGTCGCATCAAGTGCTCCTAGCCTCGACCGGTCCGGGCACTCCCCGAACCTGAGGGCGAGCTTGACCCGAGCGAACGGGTTCACGCGAGGCATGAGGTCCAAAAGATATTTTTTATCGACGTATCGGACTAATTGATGCGTACTGATGGGGTACTCCTCGCGTGGAGCGGACGGCCGGGGAGTGGACCTGTGTCACCTTGACGCCCGTGACACATCAGACCCTGTGCCTGTGCATGATCGTCAAGGACGAGTCGCGCGTGATCGAGCGCTGCCTGGAGTCCGTACGGCCCCTCATCGACTACTGGGTGATCTCCGACACCGGCTCGACGGACGGCACACAGGATCTGATCCGCAAGGTGCTCGACGGCATCCCGGGCGAGCTCCACGAGGAGCCCTGGGTCGACTTCGGGCACAACCGGACGCAGAACATCCAGCACGCCCGCGGCAAGGCCGACTACCTGCTCACTCTCGACGCCGACCACGTCATGCGCCAGGACGCCCCGCTGCCCCGGCTGACGGCGGGCTCGTACATGCTGCGTTACGACACCCCGGGCACCCAGCACCGCTTCAAGCACCTCATGCGGGGCGACCGGGCCTGGCGCTACGAAGGCGTCACCCACGAGTACCCGTGCACCGACGGCCCCGACCGGCAGGAGAACCTGGACGCGCTCGTCATCGAGGACCACGCGGACGGCGGCTGTCGCAGCGACAAGTTCGAGCGCGACGCGCGCCTGCTGCGGGGCGAGTTGGAGCGCGACCCCACCAACGCGCGCACGGTCTTCTACCTCGCCAACACCGAACGCGACCTGGGCCATGTGGACGAGGCGATCGCACTGTACGAGCGGCGTGCCGAGCTGGGCGGCTGGGGCGAGGAGGTCTACTGCTCGCTCCTGGAGGCCGGGATCCTGCGGGCGGAGAAGGCGGACGACTGGCCCGGTGCCATGAACGCGTTCTCCCGCGCCTGGGAGTCCCGCCCGGCCCGTCTCGAAGCCGTCTACGAACTGGCCTCGCGACTGCGCCTCCAGAGCCGTTACCACACCGCGTACGCCCTGCTCTGCGCGGTCGTCGGCAGGGGTGAGCCCGACGACCTGCTCTTCACCAAGTCCTGGGTGTACCGGTGGGGTCTGCTCTTCGAGTTCTCCATCTGCGCCTACTGGGTCGGCGACCACCCGGCCGCCGTCCGGGCGTGCGACACGCTGCTGGCGATGCCGGACCTGCCCGATGCCGTCCGCCGTCAGACGGAGACCAACCGCGAGTTCTCCGCACCGCACGTCCAGGCCGTCCCCCGGCCGGCCGGCCCGGAACGCCGTCCGAAGGCGTCCCGGGCGGGGAAGGCGGCGCGACCCCGGAAGAAGTAGCCCGCCCCTGACACACCCTCAGCAGCGCATCCACCGGGGCGGCTGTAGCGTCTACGTCGTTATGGACCTGGAGAAACCGCCCGCCGGACCGCCCGCGCAGCCGCCCGTGCGGGAACCCGAGGGGTGCCTCGTCGTGGCGATCCGGCTGCCCGTGCGGATCGTCGTGCTCGTGCTGGTCGTGCCCGTGCGGATGGTGTGGGACGCGCTCGTCGTCGTGGGGCGGCTCCTCCGGGACACGGTGCTCCGGCCGCTGGGGCGGGCCCTGCTGTGGCTCGGGAAGGCGCTGTTCGTCCGGCCGTTGATCGGACTGTGGCGGTACGTCGTCGTCCCGGTGGGCCGGGCACTCGGGTGGCTCGTACAGGTGCTGCTCGTGGTGCCGGCGGTGTGGTCCTACCGGTACCTCCTGACTCCGGTCGGGCACGGCATCGCGTGGCTGGCGCGCGGGATCGGGGCCGGGCTGGCGTGGGTGTACGCGCGCGTGCTGACGCCGGTCGGGCATGCGGGCCGGTGGCTGCTGAAGGGGATCGGGGCTCTTCTCGCCGCCGTCGGCGTCGGCGCGTACACCGCCGTGGCGTGGCTGGTGCGCCATCTCCTCGTCGTTCCGGCCGGCTGGGTCCACCGGTGGATCCTCGCGCCGGTCGGGCGGGCGATCGCCTGGTGCGCACGAGGGGTGTGGCGGCTCCTGGCGCTGCTCGTCACCGGGATCGGCCTGGTCCTGTACTGGACCGCCCGGATCCTGGTCGTGCTGCCCGCGCTCTCCCTGTGGCGCTGGGTGCTCGCGCCCGTCGGCCGCTTCCTGGCGGTCGTCGCGCGTGAGGTGGGGGACGCCCTCGGGCTCGCCTGGCGGATCGCCGGACGGATCTCGCGGGCCGTCGGACGGTTCCTCGGGACCCTCTTCCGGTGGATCTTCGTGGAGCCCGTGCGCTGGGCGTACCGGACCGTCCTCACACCGGTCGGGCATGCCGTCCGGGATGCCGTGCTGCGCCCCGCCGCCCGTGCCGCGCGCAGCGTCGGCCGGGCCACCCGGCAGACCCTGGCCGCCGCCCGGGAGACGGCCCGGCAGGCCCGCGCGGACGTGCGCCGGATGCTTTTCGGGGAGTCGCGGGAGCGGGAGGCGGTCGGCCGGCGGGAACCATCCGGAGCCGAGACACGTACTCTTGGTAGTAGTACGACCGCTCTCACGAAGGACTGAACGACACTGGGCAAGCGACAGCCCGAAGGCCCGCCGCCCGCACCCGCGGTGCAGCGCATCCGACTGCGCTACACCAAGCGCGGCCGCCTCCGGTTCACCAGCCACCGTGACTTCCAGCGCGCCTTCGAGCGTGCGTTGCGCCGTGCCGAGGTGCCGATGGCGTACTCGGCGGGGTTCACGCCGCATCCGAAGGTGTCGTACGCCAATGCCGCACCCACCGGCACGGGCAGTGAGGCGGAGTATCTGGAGATCGCGCTCACCGCGGCGCGTGACCCGGAGAAGCTGAGAATCCTCCTCGACGAGTCGCTGCCCACCGGGCTCGATGTCGTCGACGCGGTCGAGGCCCGGACCTCGGGGCTCGCCGACCGGCTGACGGCCTCCGTGTGGGAGCTGCGGCTGGACGGGGTGGACCCGGCCGACGCCGATCGCGCGGTGGAGGCCTTCAACAAGGCCGACGCCGTCGAGGTACAGCGCATGGCCAAGAACGGCGTCCGAACCTTCGACGCCCGCGCCGCTGTCGTACAACTTGAGACGCACAGTGAACCTGCTGATAGGCCGACGGACCAGCCCTGTGCGATACTGCGGCTGGTTGTTCGGCACGTGACGCCTGCCGTACGACCCGACGACGTCCTGTCCGGTCTTCGCGCCGTGGCCGACCTGGCGCCGCCGGTCCCCGCTGCGGTGACCAGGCTGGCGCAGGGGCTGCTCGATGAAGAGACCGGCACGGTGACCGACCCGCTCGCGCCCGACCGCGAGGCAGCTCAGGCCCCCACAACGGCCGAACCCGCTGCCGCCGCGAAGGCGCCCGCGTAGGGAAGGTTCCGCGAAGGAACGTACGTCGTAGCGCCGCCCTCGTACTCGGGAGCCACCTGGGTCGGGCGGCGAACCGACCAGAAGACTTTCGCCAGGCCGTACGCATTCGGCGTACGGAACCGGCGAGACAGGACACAGAGAGCTCCCGTGCGGCGCCCGCGCCCCGGACGGCGGCACCGCGCATCGCGCGAGCCGCGGACGTCAACGGTGATCGATCCCTCGTGATCGACGCCGGACCAGGCGCGGCGCCCGGGAGCCTGACGGGAGAAACGCCCGCATGCTCGAGCCAACCGAATCCGCAGAGTCCGCCACGGACTCCGAAGCGAACACCCCCAGCGACACCCTGCCGCCGCGTCGTCGGCGCCGTGCCGCATCCCGACCGGCGGGTCCGCCGGTCGCCGGCGCCGACACCTCGGCCGAGATCACCACGCCGGCCATACCGGCCGTGGAGTCCGCCGAGCAGTTGGCGGAGGAGGACCTCGAGGACGAGGCCACCGAGGCAGTTGAGGCCGCTCAGGCCGACGGCACGGCCGGCACCAAGGCCGAGGAAACCGCCGAGGCCGCGCCGCGTACCCGGCGCCGGGCCACCCGCCGTGCCTCCGCGCCCGCCGGGGCTCCGGCCGCCGCCGAGGCCGCCGAGACCGTGCTGCCCGTGGCCGCCGCCGAGGTGAGCGCGCCCGCCGTGGAGGAAGCCCCCGCCGAGGAGGCTGCCGCCGAGGACGCCGCTCCTCGCCGTAGCCGTCGCCGGGCCACGCGTCGCGTGACCACGCCTTCCGAAGCTCCGGCCGAGGTCGTCGAGACCGCCGTCGAGTCCGAGCCCGTCGCCCAGGTGGCTGACGAAGCGCCCGCCGAGGCCGCGCCCCGTACGCGGCGCCGGGCCACCCGTCGGGCGACCGCGCCCGCCGGTGCGCCGGAGGCCGAGACGCCCGCCGTCGCCGCCGAGGCCGAGGCTTCGGCCGTGACCGACGAGGCGCCCGCCGAGGCCGCGCCCCGGACCCGCCGTCGCGCCACCCGCCGGGTGACCGCGCCCGTCGAGGCCGAGGTTTCCGAGCCGGCCGTCACCGCTGCCGTCGCCCCCGTCGAAGAGGCGAAGGCTCCCGAGGCGCCTGCCGCTCCGGCCGAGGCCACCCCCGCCGCCGAGACCGCCGACGAGGACGCCGGTTCGCGTCGTGGGCGTCGTCGTGTGGTCCGTCGGGCCGCCGGAGGTTTCTCCGCGCCCTCGCAGGAGAGCGCGGAGGCCGACGCGCCGCGTCGTCCGGCGCGGCCCGCGGTCGCCGTGTTCCAGGCGCCCGTGTTCGCCGAGCCGCAGTTCCAGACGCCGCAGCGGGCCGCAGCCGAGGCTGCCGCCGCCGGGGTCGAGGTGACGGAGACCGAGGAGCCCGAAGAGGTCGAGGTGACTCAGGAGGCTCAGGAGGCTCAGGAGGAGCCGACCGGGTCGCGTCGTCGCCGTCGTCGCCGGGCCGCCGGTACCGGCGAGGAGGCCGAGACCGGCCGGACCGTCGCGGCCGCCGCGCCCGCCGAGACCCCTGCCGCGGACGAGTCGGAGACCGAGCCGGAGGAGGCCGACGAGGCCGACGACGTCGTCGACAGTGACGACGAGACCGAGGAGACCGGGTCGCGTCGCCGTCGCCGTCGTGGTGGCCGTCGCCGTCGTCGTGGCGATGCCACCGACGGCGAGGGGGACTCCGGGGAGTCCGAGTCCGACGATTTCGCCGCCGAGCAGGCCGCGCAGGACGCCGAGGACACCGCCGAGCAGGAGGACGAGGACGCGGAGGACGCCGAGGAGGAGGCCGGTGGCTCCACCGCCGGCAGCCGTCGTCGCCGTCGCCGTCGTCGTCGTGCCGGTGACTCCTCTCCCGAAGCCGAGCAGGCCGACGGGGACCCGGAGCGTACGGTCGTCAAGGTCCGTGAGCCGCGCAAGCCCTCCGAACCGTCCGACGAGGTGCAGTCCATCAAGGGCTCGACCCGTCTCGAGGCCAAGAAGCAGCGCCGCCGGGAAGGCCGTGAGCAGGGCCGCCGACGGGTGCCGATCATCACCGAGGCCGAGTTCCTGGCCCGCCGCGAGGCCGTCGAGCGCGTGATGGTCGTCCGCCAGAGCGGCGAGCGCACCCAGATCGGCGTCCTGGAAGACAACGTGCTCGTCGAGCACTACGTCAACAAGGAGCAGGCCACCTCCTACGTCGGCAACGTGTACCTGGGCAAGGTCCAGAACGTGCTGCCGTCGATGGAGGCCGCCTTCATCGACATCGGCAAGGGGCGCAACGCCGTCCTGTACGCCGGTGAGGTCAACTTCGAGGCGCTCGGCATGGCCAACGGGCCGCGTCGCATCGAGGCCGCCCTCAAGTCGGGTCAGTCGGTCCTCGTCCAGGTGACGAAGGACCCGATCGGCCACAAGGGCGCCCGGCTGACCAGCCAGGTCTCGCTCCCGGGCCGCTACCTCGTGTACGTGCCCGAGGGCTCGATGACCGGCATCAGCCGCAAGCTGCCCGACACCGAGCGGGCCCGGCTGAAGACGATCCTCAAGAAGATCGTCCCCGACGACGCGGGCGTCATCGTGCGCACCGCCGCCGAGGGCGCGAGCGAGGACGAGCTGCGCCGCGATGTCGAGCGACTCCAGGGGCAGTGGGAGGACATCCAGAAGAAGGCGAAGAACGGCGGCAACGCCCCGACGCTGCTGTACGGCGAGCCGGACATGACCGTCCGGGTCGTGCGCGACATCTTCAACGAGGACTTCTCCAAGGTCATCGTCAGCGGTGACGAGGCCTGGTCGACCATCCACGGGTACGTCTCGCACGTCGCGCCCGACCTGACCGACCGCCTGAACAGGTGGACCTCCGAGGTCGACGTCTTCGCCACGTACCGGATCGACGAGCAGCTCGCCAAGGCGCTGGACCGCAAGGTCTGGCTGCCCAGCGGCGGTTCGCTGGTGATCGACCGGACCGAGGCGATGATCGTCGTCGACGTCAACACCGGCAAGTTCACCGGTCAGGGCGGCAACCTCGAGGAGACGGTCACCAGGAACAACCTGGAGGCGGCCGAGGAGATCGTGCGCCAGCTGCGGCTGCGCGACCTCGGCGGCATCATCGTGATCGACTTCATCGACATGGTGCTGGAGTCCAACCGGGACCTGGTGCTGCGGCGCCTGCTGGAGTGCCTGGGCCGTGACCGTACGAAGCACCAGGTCGCCGAGGTGACCTCGCTGGGGCTCGTGCAGATGACCCGTAAGCGGGTCGGCCAGGGGCTGCTGGAGTCGTTCTCCGAGACCTGTGTGCACTGCAACGGGCGCGGGGTCATCGTCCACATGGAGCAGCCGACCGCGGTCGGTGGCGGCGGCAAGCGCAAGAAGCGCGGCCGCGGTGGCGACGGACAGGGCCACGACCACGAGCAGGACATGGTGACGGTCGACGTCGTCGAGTCGTTCGTGGACGCCGGGCAGGAGACGGAGAGCGAGGCCGAGGTCGCCGCCGAGGTGGCCGAGCCGGTTGCGCTCGCGGCCCCCGAGTTCGCGCCGGACGAGGAGCTGTACAGCAGCATCGCCGAGGCGGAGGCCTCTGCCACGCGTGGCCGGGGCCGCCGTCGGGCGAGCCGCCGGGCGTCCGCTCCGGCGGGTGCGCCGAGGGGCGGCGCGTCGCGCAGGGCGGGCGGCTCCGAGGCGAGCGCCACGGAGGAGCCCGTCGAGGCTGCCGTCGAGGCGCCCACCGCGCAGGACGTCACCGCCGAGGCGGAGGCCGAGCGTCCGGTGCAGCCGGCCGAGGCGGTCACCGCGCAGGCCGAACCGGTCGCCGTCGAGGACCCGGTCGTCGAGGCTCAGGTCGCCGAGGCCCCGGTCGTCGACGAGGCCGCGCCCAAGGGCCGTACCCGTCGTCGCGCCACCCGCAAGGTGTCCGCGCCGGCCGGTTCGCCCGCCGGGGCGGAGGCCGCCGTGCTGACGGTCGCCGAGCCGTCGGTCGCACCGGCCCCGGCCGCCGAGGTCGCTCCGGTGGAGCAGCCCGAGGCGGAGCAGGTCGCCGAGCCCGTCGTCGAGAGCGCGGCTCCGGCCCGCCCGCGGCGCCGCGCCGTGCGCAAGGCCACCGCGCCGACCGCGTCCGAGGAGACGGCCGTCGTGGTCGTGCCGTCGGTCGTGGAGACGGCCGCCGAGGAGATCGAGGCGCCCGCCGAGGAGGCGGAGGCAGCTCCGGCGAAGAAGGCGGCCGCGCGCAAGACGGCGAAGAAGGCCACGGCGAAGAAGGCCGCCACCAAGAAGACGGCGGCGGTGAAGAAGACGGCCGCGAAGAAGACCGTCGCCAAGAAGACGACGGCGAAGAAGGCCGCGAAGACGGTGTCGAAGACGACGGCGGCGGCCCAGCAGGGCCAGCCGACGGTCTCGGCCTCGACGGAGGAGTGACTCCGGTCCTTCCGGTTCCTCTCCGACTCCGTCCGACTCTTCGTGAATCCGGCTGAGTCTGGCTGACCGTCACGCGGGCACCCGGTATCCCCCGGGTGCCCGCGTCGCGTTGCGTTCAGCGGCGAGTTACTCTGTGTCTCGCTTGTGATGGAGCGCACGCTCTCCGTGAGTTTCACTGTGGTAACCCTGGGGAAAATCGCTGTCCGCGTGCTGGTAACGTGCACTGTGGTCCCGGTGGCCAAAGATATGCATACCGTGACCCCGGCCGATGAGCACATCCGGTCTTCCACCGGACGCGGCTGACTTCCCGCAAGGAACCCTCAGGGGGGCGGGGTCCTGTGTACAACCCGTCCGCCCCGCTCACCGGCATCGGCGGACAACACCAGGGATGCGGCCGTGCTGAGTATCGACACGGTCTCTTCCCGACCATGCAAGACGTGGTGCGGCTTAGAGGTCGCCGTAGAGGAGGGGATGTCGATGACCGACGCCCATGAGTTCGTACCGGCCGCCAAGCCCGTGATCGGCGAGGAGGAGATCGAGGCCGCGGTGCGCGTACTGCGCAGTGGCATGGTCGTCCAGGGGCCCGAAGTGGCCGCCTTCGAGGAGGAGTTCTCGGAGCTCGTCGACGGGCGTCACTGCGTCGCGGTCAACTCCGGTACCTCAGCGCTGCACCTCTCGCTTCTCGCCCTCGGCCTCGGCCCGGGCGACGAGGTCATCGTGCCGTCGTTCTCCTTCGCCGCCTCCGCCAACGCGGTACGGCTGGTCGGCGCCGACGTGGTCTTCGCCGACATCGACCCGGAGACGTACTGCCTGGACCCGGCCGCCGTCGAGGCCGCCCTGTCGCCGCGCACCGCCGCGATCATGCCGGTGCACCTGTACGGTCACCCGGCCGCCATGGACAAGATCATGGCGATCGCCGAGCAGCACGGGCTCGCCGTGATCGAGGACGCCTGCCAGGCCCACGCGGCCGCGCTGCACGGCACCCCGGTCGGCGCCTTCGGTGCCGCGGGCACCTTCAGCTTCTACCCGACGAAGAACATGCACAGCCTCGAGGGCGGCATGATCTCCACCGGCGACGCGGAGACCGCCCGCACCCTGCGCCTGCTGCGCAACCAGGGCATGGAGAAGCGCTACGCCAACGAGATCGTCGGCGCCAACGTGCGCATGACGGACGTGTCCGCCGCCATCGGCCGCGTCCAGCGCGGCAAGCTGAACGGCTGGACCGAGCAGCGCATCGCCAACGCCGCGTACCTCACCGAGCACATCACCGCGCCGAACGTGATCACGCCGAAGGTCGCCGAGGGCGCCCGGCACATCTACCACCAGTACACGGTGCGCGTCCTGGGTGACCGCGACGCCGCCATGGCCAAGCTGACCGAGGCCGGCATCGGCAACGCCGTGTACTACCCGACTCCCATCCACCGGCTGAAGCCGTACTGGGAGCCGGACCAGAAGGCGGGCCGTGACTGGGACCTGCCCGAAACGGACCGCGCGGCCGCCCAGGTCGTGTCCCTGCCCGTGCACCCGGCCCTGTCCGCACAGGACCTGGAGCGCATCGTCACCGCCGTCAATGCTCTGGGGGAGCAACTGTGAGTACCGGGAAGTCGCTGCGAGCGGGACTCGTCGGCCTCGGTTCCATGGGGCGTCACCACGCCCGCGTCCTGTCGGGTCTGGAGGGCGTCGACCTCGTCGGCGTCGTCGACCCGATGGGCGACAAGTTCGGCGCCGCCCAGGGCGCGCCGATCCTGAACACCGTCGAGGAGCTCATCGCGCTCGGCGTGGACTACGCCGTCGTGGCCTGCCCCACCGCCCTGCACGAGCCGGTCGGCCTGGCGCTCGCCGAGGCCGGCGTGTGCGCGCTGGTCGAGAAGCCGGTCGCCGACACCGTCGAGGGTGCCCGTCGTCTCGTCGAGGCCTTCGAGTCGCGCGGTCTGGTGGCCGGCGTGGGTCACATCGAGCGCTGCAACCCGGCGCTGATGTCGCTGCGCGCCCGTCTGGAGGCCGGCGAGCTCGGTGACGTCTACCAGGTCGTCACCCGCCGCCAGGGTCCGTTCCCGCACCGCATCGCGGACGTCGGCGTCGTCAAGGACCTCGCCACCCACGACATCGACCTCACCGGCTGGGTGACCGGACGCCAGTACGTGTCCATCGCCGCGCACACCGTCTCCAAGAGCGGCCGTGAGCACGAGGACATGGTCTCCGCGGTGGGGCGTCTCGACGACGGCACCATGGTCAACCACCTGGTGAACTGGCTGAGCCCGCTCAAGGAGCGGTTCACCTCGGTCACCGGTGAGCGCGGCTGCTTCATCGCCGACACCCTCACCGCCGACCTGACGTTCCACTCCAACGCCGCCGTGACCACCGAGTGGGAGGCCCTCCAGGCATTCCGCGGCGTGTCCGAGGGCGACATGATCCGCTACGCCATCCCGAAGCGCGAGCCGCTCCAGGTCGAGCACGAGCTGTTCCGGGACGCGGTGCTCGGCAAGCCCGCCGACATCTGCACCCTGCGCCAGGGCATGCGCACCGTCGAGGTGGCGGCGGCACTCCTGGAATCGGCCACGAGCAACACCAGCGTTACCCTTCCGGTGGAGGACCTGGCCGTCCATGGCAGCTGAGCATCACACATCGGGGGAACGGTGCGTGCTCGGTAGGACTCCTATGTTCTGTGAGACTTTCCCCGCAGGACCCAGCCACGCCGGCTGGCGGAGACCAGGAGCCCGAGAATGAGTGCTGCGCCCGACGTCAGCGTCGTCGTCGCGGTCTACAACACCATGCCGTACCTGACGGAGTGCCTGAACTCCTTGGTGCAGCAGAGCATCGGACGGGAGCGGCTGGAGATCGTCGCTGTCGATGACGGTTCCACCGATGACAGCGGCCGCGAACTCGACCGGTTCGCGGCGCTGTACCCGGACACCGTCAAGGTGATCCACCAGCCGAACTCCGGTGGCCCGGCAGCGCCCAGCAACCGGGCGCTGGAGGTTGCCACCGGCCGGTACTTGTACTTCATAGGCTCTGACGACTACCTCGGTGAGGAAGCGCTGGAGCGCATGGTGCGGTGTGCCGACAAGTACGAGTCGGACGTCGTCGTCGGCAAGATGGTCGGCACCAACGGTCGGTACGTGCATCAGGCCCTTTACAAGAAGAGCGACCCGGACGTCAGTCTGTACGACTCGCCGCTGCCCTTCACCCTGGCCAACACAAAGCTGTTCCGGCGGGAACTGGTCGAGAAGTACAAGCTGCGCTTCCCCGAGCACCTGCCCGTGGGCAGCGACCAGCCCTTCACCATCGAGGCCTGCGTGCGTGCGCGCAAGATCTCGGTGGTGGCCGACTACACCTGCTACTTCGCGGTCAAGCGGGGCGACGCCAGCAACATCACCTACCGCGCCGACCACCTGGCACGGCTGCGTGCCACGGCTGAGATCATGGACTTCACGGCCGGTCTCGTCGAGGCGGGCCCCGGGCGGGACGCGTTGCTGCGACGGCACTTCACGTGGGAGCTCGCCAAGCTCGTCCAGGACGACTTCCCGGGCCTGGACCGCGCACTCCAGCAGCAGATCTGTGCGGGCATCGCGCGGCTCGCCGATGTCTACTTCACCGACGGCATCCGCGATGCGATGGACGTCAAGCGCCGGGTGCGCATCGCGCTGGCGCAGGCCGGCGCCATCGACGAGCTGGCCGAGGCGATCAGCTCGGAGAAGGAGTACGGGGCGCCGCCGTTCGTCATCGAGGGCGAGTGCGCCTACGCCCGGTACGCCGGCTTCCGCGACCCGCGCATCGGCCTGGCCGACCGGGTCTACGAGCTGGTCGGGGAGTCGGTTCCGGGCCGTCTCGCCGAGGGGACCCGGCTGCTGGCCTCCGCCTGGGAGCAGCAGGGCGAGACCCTCACCTACACGGTGTCCGTGCGGGTGCCGGTCCTCGGTGACGTCGACGGCACGGTGCTGCGGCTCGTCAAGGGGGCCATGCCCAAGTCGGCGAACAAGCCCGGCGCACGTCGGCTGAAGCCGGACCACGTCCTGCCCGCGCCGGTGGGCGAGATGACGGCGGAGCCCGCCGACGACGGCGCGGCGACCGTGCTGCACGCCCGGGTCCCGCTGGAGTACGTCACCGCCAAGCGCGGTGTGCGGGTATACCTGTATGTCGCCGGTTCGACGTACGAAATCCCCGTGCGGGGCAAGGATCTGCCCATGCCGCTGGCCCGCCAGTGGGGCCGGGAGGGGGACCCCTACCGCGCGTCGGCCCTGGTGAACGACAAGGGGCGGGTCGTGATCGACACGGCCCAGATGCACCCGCCGAAGAGGGAACGGATCCTCCGGGCGCTGGCAGCTCCCGCCCGGAAGCTGAAGTCCCTGGCCGTCCGCGTGAGGTCGGTCGGTGTCAGGAAGTTGAAGTCCGCCGGTTTCAAGAAGTCGACCGGTTCCAAAAGGAAGTAGCGACCCTCCATGAACATCTGTGTAGTAGCACTCGGCAAGATTGGCCTCCCGCTGGCCGTGCAGTTCGCCTCCAAGGGCCACCGGGTCATCGGCGCGGACGTCAACGAGAAGGTCGTCGAGCTGGTCAACGCCGGCATCGAGCCGTTCCCCGGCGAGCACGACCTCGACGTCAAGCTGAAGCAGGCCGTCGACGCCGGGCTGCTGAGCGCGACCACGGACACCGCGTCCGCCGTCGCCGAGTCCGAGGCCGTGGTCGTGGTCGTCCCGCTGTTCGTGGACGCCGAGGGCACCCCGGACTTCGGCTGGATGGACTCCGCGACGAAGGCGATCGCCCAGGGCCTCAAGCCCGGCACGCTCGTCAGCTACGAGACCACGCTGCCGGTCGGCACCACCCGCACCCGCTGGGCGCCGATGCTGGCCGAGGGCTCGGGTCTGACCGCGGGCGAGGACTTCCACCTGGTGTTCTCCCCGGAGCGCGTCCTCACCGGCCGCGTCTTCTCCGACCTGCGCCGCTACCCCAAGCTGGTCGGCGGCGTCGACGAGGCGTCCGCCGCCCGTGGAGTCGAGTTCTACGAGGCGGTCCTCGACTTCGACGTCCGCGACGACCTGCCCCAGCCGAACGGCGTGTGGGACCTGGGCACCGCCGAGGCCTCCGAGCTGGCCAAGCTCGCCGAGACGACCTACCGGGACGTCAACATCGGCCTGGCGAACCAGTTCGCGCGCTTCGCCGACAGCAACGGCATCGACGTCAAGAAGGTCATCGAGGCCTGCAACTCGCAGCCCTACAGCCACATCCACCAGCCGGGCATCGCCGTCGGCGGTCACTGCATCCCGATCTACCCGCGGATGTACCTGTGGAACGACCCGGCCGCGACCGTAGTGCGCTCCGCCCGTGAGGCGAACGCCGCGATGCCCGAGTACGCCGTCGACCTGCTGGCCGCCGCCTATGGCGACCTGACCGGTGTGAACGTGCTGGTGCTGGGCGCCGCCTACCGCGGTGGCGTGAAGGAGACCGCCTTCTCCGGCGTCTTCCCGACCGTCGAGGCCCTCAAGGCGCGGGGCGCGGTGCCGTTCGTCTCGGACCCGATGTACACGGACGAGGAGCTCGCCGCCCACGGTCTCACCCCGCACGCGGGCGAGAAGGTCACCGCGGCGATCCTCCAGGCCGACCACGCCGAGTACCGCACGCTGACCCCGGCCGACCTGCCGGACGTCACCGTCCTGGTCGACGGTCGCCGTACGACGGACCCGGAGGCCTGGAAGGGCGTCCGCCGCGTCGTCATCGGCGGCTGAGCGACACCCGCGTAACAGACGGCTCGGGCCCTTCCTCGTACGGACGAGGAAGGGCCCGAGCCGTTCTTCCGCGTCGACTACTGTGCGCCCACGGTCGGCCGGGGGTCGGGTCGGCCGGAGTGCTGCACGGACGGTCCGGCGCGGCGCAGCCACCGTTCGGCCGGGTGCTCCACCCAGTGGTAGGCCGTGCCCGCGGCAGCCAGGCTGACGACCAGCACACCCGCCCAGAACAGAAGCGTTTCGGCACCCGGGGCGGGCTTGCCCCAGTGGAAGACGGCCGCGCGGATCACGATCTCGTGGATGAGGTACCAGGCGAACGACCAGTGTCCCAGCCTGATCATCCAGGTCCCGCCGAGCCCGGTGCGCCTGCCGTCCAGGTCGGCACGGGCGGCCGCGCAGATCAGGGCCGCGAAGATCGGGGCCGAGAGCCACTGCGAGGCGGTGTAGGGGCTGTACCAGAGGGCGTCCGGGACGGCGTGCGACCACGGGATCAGGGCCAGGTGCCAGCCGACGACGAGTCCCACGGCCGCCCACAGGGGCACGGGGGGCCGCCAGCCGCGCTTGAGCGCCAGACCGGCGACCACACCCAGCACGAACTGTAGGGCGCGGGTCAGCGGCAGGTAGTCCAGCGCCCAGCTGCGGGTGGTGGGCGAGAGGCCCGACAGGGCGGGCCACAGCACGAGGGCGACACAGGTGACGGCGACGGCCGTCCAGACCCAGACCCGGGCGCGGCGGCCCGCGAGCAGAGCCAGCAGCGCGGGGAAGATCAGATAGAAGAAGGCCTCGTCACTGAGTGACCAGGCTGCCGGGTTGCCCCCGGTGAACATCACCGGCTGCGGGAACCAGGCGTGCACCACCAGCAGCGTCGCGGCCACCGCATCGAGCCGTACGGCATGGCCCATGACGGCCCATACGGCGACGGACAGCCCGACGCTGACGGCCAGCAGTGGCCAGATGCGGGCGAAGCGCCGCCACAGGAAGACCTTGGTGGGGATCCGGACGCCGTCGTACGTCCAGGCGAGGACGACGCCCGACAGGACGAAGAAGAACGTCACACCACTACGGCCGTACCAGACCGTCTCGCTGAGGTACGGGACGGTGCCGACCTGGCGGGACAGGTGGTACAGAACGACGAGCAGAGCCGCCCAGAAGCGGAGCCCGGTCAGCGACGGAAGCCGGTCGCGACCGGGCCCGGGTATGGAGGTCAATGGAGGTCCTTGTCAGGGAAGCAGAAGGCGGTCGAACTCCTCACGGACGACCGTCCAGTCCCATGCTGCCATCGCATGCGCGGACGCCGCCTCTCCGGCCTTGCGCCAGCTCTCGGGTGTCGCGGTGACCTTGAGGATCCGCTCGGCGGCCTCCTCCGGCGAGGCGACGACCCAGTCGGCGGGGAACAGCGTGCGGGCGCCGTTGGCCTTGCCCGCGAAGAACGGCCAGTCGCGGCCCACCGGCACGGCCCCGCTCGCGGCGCCCTCGACGAACCCGCAGTGGAAGCTCTCCCGCACCGAGGAGCTGAGAATGACACCGACGTCGGTCAGTGCGGCGGGGATGTCGTCCAGCTGACCCAGCCTGCGGACGGCACCCGAGGGCTCCAGCTCCGCCAGGTCGCCCCGGTAGAGCCGGGCGTAGGCGCGCGCCGCGGCACTGAGCTTCGCGTCGACGTCCTCACCGATCAGCAGAAGCCGGTACCGCGAATCCTCGGCGCGCAGAATCCGCAGGACCTCGATCGCCCAGCGGGGATCCTTGGCCACCGACGAGATTCCCGTCACCCCGAGGGTGAAGCGGGCGTCGTCGGCCTTGTGGCGCACCTGGCCCGCCAGGTCCATGGCGTTGGCGATGACGTGCAGCCGGGGTACTCGCTGCTGCCCCGTGGGCGCCAGCTGGGGCACCACCGCGACCGTCAGATCCCGCAGATGGGCGCCGACGAACACCAGGTCGTCGACGCGGGAGAAGTCGACCAGGAACGGCCAGAGGCTGAAGGTCTCGGCGCTGTGCAGCCGCACGACGATCCGTGTGGTGCCGGGATCCACCGAGGTCAGCAGCGCGGCCGGTCCGACACACCAGTCGACGAAGACGGTGTCCGCCCAGTCCAGGTGGGGACGCAGGAGTTCCTCGGCCTGCCGGCCGAACTCGGAGTCGTCACCGAGGCGGTGGGCGGCCATCCGGGTGAGGGAGTTGGCCAGCTCGTCGAGCGCCGGCTCGTCCGCCAGGTCCAGGGACCGCACCTCCACCTTGGGGTGGGCCAGGTAATGGTCATGGATCTGGCGGAGGAAGTTCGCGTTGCCCCGGGTGACGAACAGCAGGCGCAGCGGCCGATCGGCCGGCGGGTCGGCCGGCTCGGCGGACCGGCCGGCTCCCTCGGCGAGTGCCCGGACGGCCGTGCTGGCGTGCACCGGCGTCAGGTAGGCGCCGGGGTCCTGGGCGAGGGGGGAGGTGGTCCGGTCGAAGTGCAGCACCCGGTGGAACGCGAGCCGTAGTGCCCGGATCACGGAAGCGGCGGCCACAGTTGCCTCGCCTGCGGCCAACTGGGCGTCCGCGTAGGAGAGTTCGGTGGTGAGGGCGGCGGTCAGAGCGCGTGGGGACCGTCCGCGTGCCAGCTCGAGACGGGCGGCGTCGCCGAGCAGGTCGGCCCGGTGCCGCGCGCTGCTCGTGCGGCGGGCGGCCGAACTCAGTGTGAGGACCGCGCCCTCGGGCCGGTTGGCCTTGTCCAGGCTGTCCCGTACGCGCTGGGCGATACGGAAGCGCAGCGAGTCGGACAGACCCGGAGCCGACACCACGATCCGCCAGGCCCGCGCGCCCGCTCCGGTCCGCAGCACCCTTGGATGCAGGGCGCTGCGGGCCACCGCTCCGGGTAGTCGCAGAACCCCCCGTTTGCCGTTCGTCATGCCTGCGGGCTCCCCGCGAGCGCCGGGCGGACGGCCTCGCTCAGCTGCTCGGCCGCGGGGGCCATCAGCAGGCCTCGCGTGAACCGGGCGGCGTGTGCGCGCGCGTCGGCACGCTGTTCGGGAGTCGTCTCCACGGCCATCCGGGCCGCCTTGACGAACGAGTCCGCGATGCCCTCCGCGTCGAGGCCGCACGCCCCGGTCCACAGCGGGTGGCCGGCCAGAACCGCGGAGGCGTCGTGGTCCACCTCGTGGGCGGAGACCACCGGCAGCCCGGAGGCCATGAACTCGTACACCTTCCCCGAGGTGACGAAGCGGCCGCCGACGAGCATCAGGACCAGCGCGTCCCAGCGGCCGTAGGTCGGTCCGACCTCCGCCTTGGGCACGGGGCCGCCGAAGAGCACACCGTCGGACTCGGCCTGCCGGATGAGCGTCATGTGGGCGTTGGCCTCGCGGCTGGCGCCCGCGCCGATGTGCCCGCGGATCTCGAACCGGGATCGGGCGACCAGCGGGTCGCGCTCCCGGGCCGCCCGCCAGCCGTCCAGGACGGTGGCCAGGAATGCCGGCTTGAAGTTCACCGAACCCAGGTAACCGAAGGTCAGACCCTTCTCCGGGTCCGGCTGGCCGTGCACCTCCGGGACGCTGTCCGGGTCGAACCCGTTGCGTACGACGTGCACCCGCTCGGCGAGCCGGGGGTAGCGCTCGCGGTAGAAGTCCGCGATCGGATCGTTGACGCACCAGATCGCGACGGCGTCCGACAGAACCCGCTCCTCCCATTCACTCGCCTCGGAGTCACGGGTGAACGCCTCGCCGCCGCCGATGACGTCGACCGACCAGCCGTCACGGAAGTCGATCGCGTAGGGGACCTTGTGGGTCTCCCACAGCTTCCAGGCGGCGGCCAGGTTGACGTAGGGCGCGCAGCTCGCCAGCAGCAGGTCGGCCGGGAACTCGCGGTGGATGTCGACGACGCCCTGCTCCAGGGCCGACCGCCAGCCGCCGAACACCGGCTCGGGGAAGTGCTCCAGGTGCCGGTCCCGCTCCCGCTGCATCCAGCGGATCGGGTTCAGTGCCCGGTCCTCGGTGAACAGCCGGATGTCGGTCTCCAGGTCCTCGCGGGCCAGCGGGAGTTCGACGATGCGCACCCGGGGGTCCACCGGGTCGGAGAGCGTGTGGTCGAGACCGTACTCACGCTCCCAGGACTCCTCCGCGATGGTGAGCACGGTCACGTCCCAGCCGAGTTCGACGAACTTGTTCGCCGTCTCACGCATCCGGTACGCACAGCTCTTGGCCGCCGGCGGGAAGCCGATGGCCAGGTAGATCATGTGCGGACGGACTCCGTCGGGTCGTGGGCCCGTCGTCCTGGGGCGCTTGATCACGTTTCGCAAGGGGTGCTCCGAGAGACTGATGGAACGGTGACGAGAACGGCGGTCGGATCAGGCCTCGACGATGGCCTGGACCGCGCGCACGGCGGCGTTCCCGTCACCGTACGGCGTACCGCGCGGAGTCTCGGGCGCCGGGCGGACGGCGAGTTCGGTGAAGTCGGGGGTCTCGTGCGGGTCCGGCACGAGGTGGTTCCAGCCGTCCTCAAGGGTCTCGACCCACTCGGTCTCCGGGCGCACCGTGGTGCAGGCGCGGCCCAGCAGGAAGGCTTCCTTCTGAAGACCACCCGAATCGGTGACCACACCCGCGGAGCCGAGAACGGCGCCCACGAGGCCGGCGTAAGGAAGGGGACGGCCGACACGCACCGCGCCCTGGTTCAGGTCGATGCCGTGCTGCTCGGCACGGGCCACGAGGCGCGGGTGGGCCAGCAGCGCCACCGGAACGGGCAGGGCGGCCAGCGAGCCGATGATGGCGGCGAGCCGCTCGGGGTCGTCGGTGTTGTCCGGGCGGTGCAGCGTCGACACCAGGTAGGGGGCGTCGGCGTCGATGCCCTCGGGCAGCGACGGGCGGGGGTGCTCGCCGGCGAGCACGGCGTCGCGGATGCGCAGGCACACATCGACCATCACATCGCCGACGAGCGTCGAGCGGTGTGCCAGGCCCTCGTTCCCGAGGTGGCGCATGGCCTCCTCGGTCGGCGCGAGCAGCAGGTCGGCGGCGTGGTCGGTGAGGACGCGGTTGTGCTCCTCGGGCATCCGCCGGTTGAAGGAACGCAGACCGGCCTCGAGGTGGGCGACGCGGTAGTGCAGCTTCACCGCGGAGAGCGCGCCGGCGACGGTCGAGTTCGTGTCGCCGTACACCAGCACCCAGTCGGGCTTCTCCGACTCCAGCACCTTGTCCATGGCGGCGAGGACCGCGCCGGTCTGCTCGCCGTGGCCGCCGGAGCCGACACCGAGGTGCACGTCGGGGTCCGGGATGCCCAGTCCGGAGAAGAAGACATCGGAGAGATCCGCGTCGTAGTGCTGGCCGGTGTGCACGATGACGTGCTCGTGGGGGGTGTCGGAGAAAGCCGCCGCGATGGGTGCGAGCTTGACCAACTGGGGGCGTGCGCCCACGACACTGATGACCTTCACGTGCGCTGCTCCTACCGAATAAACGTATGGACGGCCGAACCCAGATCATACGGGCGCGTCGGCCACCGACGTCGCGGCCCGGCGACGGCCCGGCGACAGCCAGGCAACGGCCCTGCAACGGCGCGGCCCGTGCCGTTGGGAGGCTCTTGGCGGACGGTATGCTTCGGTGGGCCGGGTTATCGGGTTATGCAGCCGTGCCGTCAGCGCCCCAGTGCACTGCACGAGACGCCCGCTTTTGGACGGAAACTGGTGTGCGAGCCCGAACATCCTTGCGGGCTCCTGCAACGTGCCAGAAGCTTCAGATTCAGGAAAGGCACACATACATGGAGCTCGACAGCACCGACGGGCAGAGAAGGCCCCGAGCGGCCTCCCGAGGCCGAATTGTGATGCTGGTCGACAACGGTGTCCGAAATGACTCGCGTGTCCAGAAGTCGGCTCGATCTGCCGCCGAAGCCGGGTGGGAGGTCGTTCTTTTCGGAATTTCACCCGCTCCCGAGATCCAGACCTGGAACATCGGTGACGCCGAGGTCCGTCTGGTGCCCAAGCCGAGCCCGCTCGGCCCCAGCAGGCAGGACAGGCACGGGCTGCGCTGGCGCAGCCCGCTCGCATACCGCTCGCCCCAGATCGCCAAGTACCGCAAGCAGCAGGTGAAGGCCTGGCGCGCGGACCTCCGGTTCCGTGCCGCGGCGGCCAAGGCCGTCGGCCCCGGCCGTCCGAGCGCCAGTGGTGCGGCTGTCCGGCTGGTCGTACCCAAGGCCGCCGCGAAGATGACGAGCAAGTGGGTGTCGCTGCGTTCCCGCCTGACGCACCGCGCCAAGCGGAAGCGGTCCACGTTCGACACGCCGCTGGACAAGCTCCAGATCAAGTTCTGGCAGCTCACCATGGGCCGGCGTGCCTGGCGTCGGCTGCTGCCGTACCTGTGGGACTTCGAGCTGGCCTTCGGCCCGCACATCGACGAGCTCAAGCCCGACCTGATCCACGCGCACGACTTCCGCATGCTGGGCGTGGCCGCCCGGTCCGCCGTCCGGCTGCGGGCCGCGGGACACCCGGTCAAGCTGGTCTGGGACGCGCACGAGTTCGTGCCCGGTCTGCACTCCCACCACGACCGCTGGATCCCCGGCCACGTGGCCTGGGAGAAGGAGCACGCGGTCTTCGCCGACGCGGCGATCACCGTCTCGCCCTCGCTCGCCGAGCTGCTGGTCAAGGGCCACAAGCTCAAGGAGACGCCCTACGTCGTCCTGAACGCCCCGGTGATGAAGCCGGCCCCCGACGAGGTGGCCGACGTGGACCCGGTCCCCGACCTGCGGGAGCTGTGCGGCGTCGACGAGGACACTCCGCTGCTGGCTTACTGCGGTGGTATCAACCCGGTGCGTGGCGTCGAGACCATCATCGAGGGTCTGACCCGGATGCCGGACGTGCACGTCGCGCTGGTCTCCCTGCCGCCGTCGGGCAAGCACTTCCCCGCCACGAAGAAGATCATCGAACTGATCGAGGAGCTGGGCGTGGGCGACCGTGCCCACATCCTGCCCTTCGTGCCGCACTGGCAGGTGCCCGAGTTCCTGTCCACGGCGAACGCGGCGGTCAGCCCGCTGCACCACCTGCCCAACCACGAACTGGCCCTGAGCAACAAGTTCTTCGAGTACTCCCAGGCCCGGCTGCCGCTGGTGGTCAGCGACATCCGCACCATGGCCGAGATGGTCGAGAAGACCGGCCAGGGCGAGATCTTCAAGGCGAAGGACGTCGACGACTACGTACGCGCCGTCAAGGCCGTCCTCGCCAACCCGGAGCGCTACCGGGCCGCCTACGACGATCCGGGGCTGCTCGAGAAGTGGACCTGGGAGGCCCAGGCCGTGGTCCTGGACCAGATCTACAGCCGGCTGCTGCCCGGCGACGGGAAGGCCGTGTGACGGGACGGCTGTGACCCACGGCGTCGGTCCGGTGAAGGGACAGGGAAACGTCCCTTCACCGGACCGACGTCCACAGCACGACCCCCGCACGGACGCAGAACAGGTGGAGGACCTCCTCGCATGACCCACGTACTACTGGTCGCCGGTACGGCGCCGACGCTCTCGATGCTGAAAGCCGCCGTCGAACAGTTCCGGGCCGCGGGAGCGACGGTGCGGCTGGCCGGCTACTTCGATCGCGAAGCGGTGGACGGCGTGCTCGACGCCGCCGACGTGTGCTCGCTGACCGAAGCGGCCGCCGAGCGGGGCGATGCCTTCGCCAAGCGCGTCGCGAAACTGCCGCCCGCCCGCAGGACCTGGGCGAGCGCGGAGCGCAACCGTCGGGTCCTGCGTGACGCACGCCGGGCGCAGGTCCTGGTCGCCCTGGACGCGAACGCCGTGTACACCGTCTGGCGGTTCGCCGAACGCAACCGGCGGGCCGACGCGGTCTTCGGTGTCGCGCCCGGCCTTCGAGCCCTCCAGGCGCGCGCCGAGCGCCCGGTGCAGTACGTGCTGCGCGACGCCGTCCGTACCGTCCCCTCGCCCACCGTCACCCTGCGCTCCACCAAGCGCGGGGTGCGGCACAGCGCCGGTGCCGTGCTGCGACGGGCCTCGTCGCCCGCCGTGATGCGCACCGCGATCGGCGCCAAGGCCTGGCGGACCGCGGTCGTCGCGCCGCGCGTCCCGGACGCGATGCGCGCCAAGCTGGCCCGCCGGGTGAGCCTCAGCATGGCGAAGGGCGGCCGCAAGACCGGCGCCACGCTGGTGCTGGACCAGGCCGCCGAGCGGATCGGCAACCGCAAGCTCAGCGCCGCCCTGCTCGCGGACGCCGCCCGCGCAGACCTGGCTCGTGGACACGACAACCCGAAGCTGCGCAACAAGGCCATCGGGGCCGCGCTGAACCTCGCGGACCAGCGCTTCAAGAAGAAGGACCTCGCGGCCGCCGCCGACCAGCTCTCCACGGCGTTCGCCCTCGCCTTCAACCGGGGTCTGCACTTCGACGGGGTCTCCTCGCCGATGGCCGACGATCCCGACGCCTACCTCGCGGTCTTCCGTAAGAACGCCGCGTTCAAGGCGCTGTCCGCGCCGCGCGGCCGCGCCCTTCCGGCCGCGCCGGCCCCGACCGGACGCCCGCTGCGGCTGCTGGTCACGACATACGCCAACGCCGCCTTCCTCAAGGCGATCCGGGACCGCTACGAGAACCACCCCGACGTCGAGATCCGCTATCTCGACGTCAACGAGGACGACACGCTGCGGCCGCTGGTCCGTGGCATCAAGCGGATCATGGAGCACGCGCTGGGCGGTCAGCCGGCCTTCCACGACAAGGTCGAGGAGGCGCTGCGGCCCCACCTCGACTGGGCGGACACCGTCTTCGTCGACTGGTGCACCAACGCAGCGGCGATCTTCACCGCCGTCGACCCCGGCACCACGCGCATGGTCATACGGCTGCACAGCTACGAGGCTTTCGCGTTCTGGCCGCATCTCGTGGACTTCACGCGGGTCGACGACCTGATCCTGGTCAGCGACCATCTGCGCGAGGTGGTGGAGAAGGTCCTGCCGCAACTGGCCGGATCCGACACCGCCACGACGCACGTCGTCCCCAACGCCATGGATCTGCTGCCCTTCGACCGGGAGAAGACCGACCCGGACGCCCGATTCAACCTCGGTCTGGTCGGCGTCAGCGCCGTGGCCAAGGACCCGCGCTGGGCGGTGCAGGTTCTGCGGCTGCTGCGCGAGAAGGACGAGCGGTACCGCCTGGTCGTCATCGGCGAGGGCCTGCCCCGTAAGGCGAGCGCGGCCGTCCGCGCCTACGACGACCTCCTTCAGGCGGACCTGGAGGAGCTGGAGGCGGCCGGCGCCGTACACCTGGTGGGCCAGACGGACGACGTGCCGGCGGCGCTCACCGAGGTCGGCGTCATCCTGAGCAGCTCGGTCCGTGAGAGCTTCCACTGCGGCCTGGTGGAGGGCACCGTCAGCGGTGCGCTCCCCGTGGTCCGCGACTGGCCGTTCTTCGCCTCGCTGGAGAACGGGCCGCGTACGCTCTTCCCGACCGACTGGGTCGTCTCGACGCCGGAGGAGGCCGCGGAGCGGATCCTGAAGCTCACGGCCACGGAGGACAGCTGGCGCGCGGCGACGGAGCCCGCGGCGAAGCACGCGCTGACGATGTGGGACTGGTCGGTGGTGAGCCGCGAGTTCGACCGGCTGCTGCTGGGCGGTCAGGCGTAGTCGCCACAGGGATTGTCGGGCCGCCCGGTCACCCGCTTGCCGGGTAACCAGGCGGCCGGAACGTCAGAAAGGGTTCGGCCGCGTCCAACTGGACGCGGCCGAACCCTTTCTGACGTGTCGGGGAGGGGAGGGGCTAGCCCGCGACCCGCTCCACCAGCACGCCGTCCTTCTCGTCGTACAGCTCACCGGTCTGCGGGCACTCCCACACGTCGGCCTCGCCCGGGCGCGCGACCAGCTTGACGCCGGCCTTGCCGACCCAGCCGACCTGCCGCGCGGGAACCCCGACGACCAGGCCGAAGTCCGGCACGTCCTTGGTGACGACGGCGCCGGCGGCGACCATGGCCCAGCGGCCGATGGTGATCGGCGCGACGCACACGGCGCGGGCGCCGATGGACGCCCCGTCGGCGATCTTCACACCGACGGCCTCCCAGTCGCCGCCCCGCTTCTGCTTGCCGTCGGGGTCCACGGAACGCGGGTTGTGGTCGTTGGTGAGGACCACGGCGGGGCCGATGAAGACACCGTCGCCGAGTTCGGCCGGCTCGTAGACGAGCGCGTAGTTCTGGAGCTTGCAGTTGTCGCCCATGTGGACACCCGAACCGACGTACGCGCCACGGCCGATCACACAGCCCTCACCGAGGCGCGCGCCCTCGCGGATCTGCGCGAGGTCCCAGACGCTGCTCCCGGCGCCGATCTCGGCACTGTCGTCGACCTGCGCGCTGGGCTGGACCCTGTAGTTCACTTCTGCTGCCTTCCGGTGTGGGGCTTCGGTTGGCGAGCATACGGGGGCCGGGCGGACGACGTTCACGCGCGGGCCCGGGGCCGGTGCGACCGGCCCCGGGCCCGCGCGTGAACGCGCCGGACGGCACAGCTGCCGTCCGGCGCCACCCGTCCACTACCCGTCGGTGAGAACCGGCCCGTTCGGCACCCAGTACCCGGTCAGCCCGCCCGCGGTGATCCGCAGCATGGGCCGGCCGTTGACGATGGCCCGCTGGTCGAAGGGAGCCTTGGAGCTCTTGGCGAACTTCACCGTCTTCGTGGTGCCGGTCTTGCCGTCGCTGCCGAACTTGATGCAGGTGATCGAGACGTTCGGCGGGAAGGTGGCGGTGCGCTGCGGACGGAAGGTGGTGGGCAGGTGCACCCCGCGCAGGAACACCTTCGGGTAGTACTCCCCGACCCAGTAGCCCGCGTACGCGCCGGCGCTGATGCGGTAGTAGATCCCACGTCCCTCGATGCGGCGGCGGACGTCCACGGGAGCCTGGGTGGCCTTGGAGAAGGTCACCTTCTTGGAGGCCAGCTGGGCGTCCTTCATGGTGGGGGACCAGCCGTACAGGGGCGCGCCCTGCGTCTTCAGCTTGTACAGCGTGTGCGTACCGGCGGCGAACGCGGCGACCGAGCCCGCGGGCAGGTTGGTCTGGGCGTAGGGGTAGTCGTTGATCAGCGTGTCCTGCTGAGCGGCGAAGGTGGGACTGCCGGTCTGCCAGTGGAGCTGGCGGAACAGGTTGATGTGGTGCTGGTGGTAACCCTTGGTCGGGACCCGGTGCGTGTTGCAGTAGTAGGAGAGCCACTTGGCCTGGCGCAGCCGCGTGAAGTGGTCGCGGATGGTGGTGACCGCTCCGTCGTACATCTTGAGGGCCAGTTCGTTGCCGGTGGCGACGTAGTAGTCCCAGAGGCCGAAGGTGGCGAAGATCATGCCGTTGAAGGTGTAGTCACCGGTGCCGGCCGTGGCGCCCGGGTACTCCTGGATCCACAGGTAGCCGTTCTTGTCCTTGTTGACGACCCACGGCTTGGCGTTGTCCCCGCGCAGCAGCGAGGCGAACGCGCCGTCGGCCGCGGCCCTGTAGAGCGCCTTCTCCTCTTCGGTGACCCCGTCCAGCTGCGTCAGCTGGATGAAGAGGCTGATCGACTCGCCCTGCGCCATGCCCGAGTACCAGGGCGCCTTGTAGGTGACGCCGCTGTGCTCGGGGTGGTACCAGTCGAAGGGGTAGGGGAAGTACCAGGCGCCGCGCGTCTCCACCCGCTTGTCGATGAGCCGCTTCGCCTGCGCCTTGGCGCGCTCCAGGAAGAGCGCCTTGCGGGTGGGGTCGGTCGCGGTGCGGTAGCTCGAGATGCAGCCGAGCCCGAACTGGATCTGGGTGACGGGCTGGTCGTAGCCCGGCGTGTTCCGGTCGGGCCGGTACTGGACGGCTCCCTCGGCGTCGAGGTACACGTTCTCGGTGTTGGGCGTGACGTTCGACCAGGTGGTGGGCCGGTCGCGCCAGGGCCGCATGTACTCGGGGAGCTCGGTGTCGAGCTTGTAGCCCGAGGTCTTGAACTCGAACGGCAGCGTCGTCGGTACGGAGCCCTCGTCGGGGTCCGGGGTCCCACCGGTGTAGGGGATCCGGGTGCTCGGACTCGGCGGGCTGAGGACACCGTCACCGAGCTGGTCCGGCAGCTCCGGAACCGGCGGCTGGGTGCTGACCGGGGCGTCGGGAAGGCTCAGCACGAGGGAGCGCGGCACCCCGTCGAGCAGATCCGGCGAGGGGGAGTCCAGAACTCCCGTGGCCAGCGCGGTGAAGGTTCCCCCACCCACCACCGCGACCCCGGCGACGGATCCGCCGGCGACCCTTATGAACCGCCTGCGCCCCAGCTCGACACGTCTCTTTCCAGGCATGACTTGTCTACCCCCCACGGTATTGATGGACCTTACGGAGCCGCGATGTTGGCGAATGTTCCCTGCGACCCCTGAATCCCCGAACCAGTAAAGAAGTTCAACTGAACGGAAGGGAGAAGGTAATTGGGGCATGTGTGTGCGAGATGGGGTAATTGGCGATGCCTGCGGGGTTTCTGTGATGAAACTGTGACCATCTGAATGTGATCATGTCGGACATGCATGTCTGGTGAGACGTAAGAGGTCGGTAAAGGATCTGTGGCGATCAGCCGACTGTACGGGGACGGTGACTGCTGGTGTCCGGGGTGGGGATGGGGCGATGGCGCGGGGGCGCCGCTGTCACGGCGGCGGCACTTCCGCCGTCAGGCCCGAGCGGGATCTTTTCTGTGTCGCCGACGTGCGTGGCCGGACGCGTCGGTGGAACCGATGTGGACGGCATCGGCGGTGGAGTGCGTGACGCGGCCGTCGTGGATCGCCTGGCAACGGTGTCAGGCCAGCGCGGCGGGTCCTACCGCCGTTTCGGCGTCTCGCTCGACGGCTTCGATCGGCACTCGTTGGTCGGAGCGTCCGGCAGGTATGGCGCGTCCGGCTTGTATGACGCATCCGGCGAGTACGGCGTAACGGCTGCCTTCGCGGGTGCCGTCGAGGCGGCGGGCGGGGCATGAATTCGCTTAGCCGGTCGGCCTGTACGCCAAGGCCTCTTCGGTCGGCGAGGGCGGCCGGCTGATGTCCGGCCCGACAGCGGCGCCCGCCATGTGACGCAACCGCCATGTCCCCTGTGTGCAAAGCCTGTTGGGGCTCAACATGCCCTCCCTTTCCAGAACGCTCTCCTTCGATCAGGAAGTCTCCGAATGTTTTTCCGTGGCCGCTCACTGAGCCGCCGCATGCCCAGATCGACGGTTGTCGCGACGGTGCTCGGGCTTACGCTCGCGCTGTCGGCTTCGTCGGTTCAGGCATTGGCGCTCGACGACGGCGACCGGGGCCGCACCAGCCGCCCCGGCGTCCAGGACGACGGTGATCCCGCCAAGGGGTCCGACGCGAAAGCGAAGTCCCGTCCCTCAGACCCGGCGCGCAAGGCGGCGGTCAAGGGACTCGACAAGGCGGTGTGGCCGAAGCAGGGCGGCGCCGAGGTGACCGTCGGCGCGGCCGGCGCGACCGAGGCCGGCGGTCTGCCGGTCAAGGTCGGCAAGGCGAAGGCCAAGGCCACCGGGAAGGCCGGCGCGAAGGGCGAGGCGACGACGGCTGCGGACAAGGTCCGTGTCGACGTCCTCGATCCGAAGCGTGCCCAGCAGCTCGGTGCCGGTGTCCTCCTGGGTGTGGAGCGTGCCGACGGTGAGGACGCGGCCGCCAAGGTCCGCCTGACGGTGGACTATTCGGAGTTCGCCGAGGGCTTCGGCGGCTCGTACGCCTCCCGTTTGCAGCTGGTTCAGCTGCCGGCGTGTGCCGCTGTCGCGATTCCGGGCAGCAAGGCGTGTCCCGAGCAGCCGAAGGCGCTGCCGACGGTGAACGACGTGAAGTCGGGCACGGTCTCGGCCGACGTGACGGCCGCCCCGGCTCCCGCCGACGGCGTCTCCACGATGGCGGCCGACGCGGCGTCGTTGGTCGCGGTCGCCGCAGGCCCCTCCAGTGCCCAGGGCACCTACAAGGCCACGGCCCTTTCCCCGTCGTCCAGTTGGAGCGTCGCACCTTCCTCCGGTGGGTTCAGCTGGAACTATCCGCTGAATTCCGTTCCGACGCCGGGCGGTCTGACCCCCACGGTGGGTCTCGGCTACTCCTCCCAGTCGGCGGACGGCCGTACCTCGGCCACGAACAACCAGGGTTCCTGGATCGGTGAGGGCTTCTCCTACGACCCGGGCTACATCGAGCGCCGTTACAAGCCGTGCTCCGAGGACGGCCACGACAGCTCGGCCGAGCAGTGCTGGGCGTTCGAGAACGCCACGATCATGCTCAACGGCAGCTCCGGTGAGCTGGTCAAGGACGACACCACCGGCAAGTGGCACATGTCGTCCGACGACGGTACGAAGGTCGAGCGGCTGACGGGCGCCACCAACGGCGACGACGGCAGCACCGACGACAAGGGCGAGCACTGGAAGATCACCACTCCGCAGGGCACGGAGTACTACTTCGGTCTGAACCGTCTGCCGGGCTGGGCGACGGGCAACGAGGAGACCAACTCGGTCTGGACGGCGCCGATTTTTGGTGACGACTCGGGTGAGCCGTGCTACAACGCGACGTTCACGAGCGCGTACTGCCAGCAGGCGTGGCGGTGGAGCCTGGACTACGTCAAGGACACCCACGGCAACGTGATGTCCTACTTCTACGACCGTGAGACGAACTACTACGCGCTGAACGGCAAGACGGACGTCAACGGCACCGCGTACCACCGCGGCGGCTACCTGAAGCGCATCGACTACGGCCAGCAGGACACCAAGGTCTACGCGGCGAAGGCCCCGGCCCGGATCGTCTTCAACACCGCCGAACGCTGCCTGGTGACATCGGACTTCGACTGTGCGGAGAGCAAGCGCACCAAGGCGAACGCCGCCTACTGGCCGGACGTTCCGGTCGACCAGGAGTGCAAGTCCGCCACCAAGTGCACCTCGCCCGTCCAGACGTTCTTCACGACGAAGCGGCTGACGTCGGTCGTGACGCAGATGCGCAAGGACGCCACGACCTATCAGGACGTGGACGCCTGGAGTTTCACGCACCTGTTCACGGACAACGGCGACGACTCCAAGACGCTGTGGCTGTCGAAGATCGAGCACGAGGGCCGGGTCGGCACCGCCGTGAAGCTGCCATCTGTCGACCTCTTCGGCGAGCAGCTCGCCAACCGGGTCGACGCGATCGGCGACAACATCGCCCCGTTCTACCGCTACCGCCTCTCGATGGTCCTCAGCGACACCGGGGCCCAGCTCGACGTGACCTACGCGCCGGCCGACTGTGCGAAGGCGTCGCTGCCGAAGCCGGGCGAGTCGACGAAGCGCTGCTATCCGGTGAAGTGGGCGCCGCCCGGGTACACCGACCCGATCACGGACTGGTTCCACAAGTACGTGGTCTCGGCGGTCATCGAGACCGACCGCACCGGCGGCAGCGACTCGATGGTCACCCGCTACGACTACCAGGGCGACGCGGCCTGGCGTAAGGCGAAGCCGGACGGCATCACCGACGCCAAGTACCTCACCTGGGGTGGCTGGCAGGGCTACGGCAAGGTCAAGGTCACCAGCGGCAGCTCCGACGTGCAGAAGACCCGGGTCGACTACACGTACCTCCAGGGCATGGACGGCGACAAGGACGCCGACGGCACCACCCGCTCGGTGACGGTCAAGGACTCCACGGGAGCCTCCTACACGGACTCCGAGGAGTTCACGGGGCACCAGTTGGAGGCGGCCACCTACGACGGTGCGAAGCTCGTGTCCAAGACGATCGACATTCCGTGGAAGTACTACACGGCAACCCAGACCCAGAGCTGGGGCACCACCCACGCGGCGATCGTGAGTACCCAGACCGGCCGGGGCTTCAACCTGAAGTCCGACGGCAGCTGGAGCGAGACGAAGTCCACGACGACGTACGACACGTCCAACGGCACCGGCCGCACCCTGACCGTCGACGACCAGGGCGACGTCTCCACCACGAAGGACGACACCTGCACGCGCACGACCTATGCGGACAACACGGCGAAGAACATCCTTTCGCTGCCCGCCCGCAGCGAGGTCGTGTCGGTCAAGTGCGCGACCACGCCCGACCGCAAGACCCAGGTCCTGGGGGACGAGCGCACCTCGTACGACAACCTCGCGTTCGGCGCGGCGCCCACCAAGGGTGACGCGACCAAGACCGAGCGGCTGACCTCGCACGACGGCACCACGGCGACGTACCAGATCACCGGTGCCACGACCTACGACGACTTCGGCCGTCCGAAGTCCCAGCAGGACGCCAAGCAGTACGGGACGTCCGACGCGACGAAGACCGTCTACACCGAGACCAACGGCCTGCTGACGAAGACGGTCGTCACCAACGTCCTCGGGCACAACACCACCACCGACTACGCCCCTGCCTGGGGCATGTCGACCGGGCAGACCGACCCCAACGGCGAGCGCACCAGCCTCGCCTACGACGGCCTCGGCCGGTTGACGTCGGTGTGGTTGGCGGACAGGGCCTCGACCCAGACGCCGAGCATCAAGTACTCGTACAACGTCCGCAAGGACAAGGTCACCTCGATCAAGACCGAGAAGATCGAGAACGACGGCTCCTACGGCGCCGAGTACCAGCTCTACGACAGCATGCTGCGGGCCCGCCAGATCCAGACCGAGGGCGTGGACGGCACCCGCATGGTCGCCGACACCTGGTACGACGCCACCGGCAACATCAGGAAGACCAACTCCACCTACAACGCGGCCGGCGCCGCCTCGGACGAGCTGCTGCTCGTGAGCAACGGCCAGGTCGGCGCGCAGAGCCTGCTCGAGTACGACGGCCTGGGCCGGACGACCGCCGAGGTCTTCGCGTTCTCGGGCGCCGAGCAGTGGCGCACGAAAACCACGTACGACGGCGAGTTGACGCATGTCGACCCGCCGGTCGGCGGGGAGCCCACGACGACCGTGTCGGACGGCCAGGGCAACGTCTCGGAGATCCGCCACTACCAAGGCGCTTCGCCGGGTGTGGGCGTGGCCTACGACTCGACGAAGTACACGTACAACGTGGCCGGTCTGCTGGAGACGGTCACCGACGCCAAGAACAACGTGTGGCGCTACGAGTACGACCAACTGGGCCGCAAGACCAAGTCGATCGACCCGGACTCGGGCACCTCGCGCACCGAGTACGACGAACTGGACCGCCCGGTCGTGGCGTACGACGGTCGTAACAAGAAGAACTCCACGGTCTACGACAAGCTCGGCCGCGTCACCACGACCTGGCAGGGCGACGCCGGTACCGGCACGAAGCTGAGCGAGACCAAGTACGACAAGGCGGGCTGGCTGGGCCAGGCCTACGGCTTCCTCAGCTACATCTCGCCGACGGAGTACTTCGCCACGGCCGTCCAGTCGATGGACGAGTTCTACCGTCCGCTTCAGACCGCCTACCAAGTCCCGGCCTCTCAGGGATCTCTGGCCGGAACGTACGCCTTCACCAGCACGTACAACTCGGACGGAACGGTTCGGACCACCGGCCTGCCCGCCATAGGCGATCTGCCGGCGGAGGCGGTGACCTACACATACGACTCCCTCCAGCGTCCGATGACCATGACGGGCAGCACCTCCTATGTCACCAACACCGTCTACTCCAAGAACAGCCAGCTTCAGCAGCTCGAACTGTCGTCGGGCAGCGGCAAGAAGGTCTGGGAGAACTTCTTCTACGAGAAGGGCACCGATCGCCTGACCCGCTCGGTGGTGGACGTCTACGGCGCGTCCGCCCCGGCGAAGGACTCGTACTACTCCTACGACCAGGCGGGCAACGTCCTGTCGATCGCGGACTCGGCGAACTCCGCTTCGCCGGACGTGCAGTGCTTCGCCTACGACAGCCGGCAGCGCCTGTCGGACGCCTGGACCCCGGCGGCCACCGCGACGGCCGCGGCCGGCTCCGGGACCCGCGGCTCCACCACGCCGGTGGACGGCACCGGGCCCACGGCCTGTGACGCCGCTGCCGGTTCGAGCGCGCTGGGCGGTCCGGCCCCGTACTGGAAGTCGTACGAGACCGACGCCATCGGCAACCGGACCTCGGAGACCAACCACGACACCGGTCTCAACGCGGCGAACAACATCACCCGCAGCTACGAGTACGGCGGCGCGGGCGCCCTCGGCGACGGACCGCACCAGGTCACCAAGGTCACCGAGAACACCCCGACCGGGGACAGGCAGTCGTCGTACGAGTACGACGACTCCGGCAACACCACCAAGCGCACCATCGGCGGTAACGCCCAGTCCCTGACCTGGACCGACGAGGGCAAGGTCAACGAGGTCACCGAGGCGAACGGCTCGAAGACCAGTTACCTGTACGACGCTTCGGGCAACCGTCTCGTGCGCAAGGATCCGACCGGCACAACCGTCTATCTGCCGGGCACCGAGCTGAAGCTGTCGGCCGACGGCACCAAGAAGGAAGCCACCCGCTACTACGACTACGCCGGACAGACCGTCGCGGTGCGCACCGCGACGAAGCTCGCCTTCACGGCAGCAGACCACCACGGCACGGGCGAGCTGGCGATCGACTCCGCGACCGGCGCGATCTCCCAACGCCGCTTCGACCCCTACGGTGTGGAGCGCGGGGCGAAGATCGGTCCCTGGCCGGGGGAGAAGGGCTATGTCGGCGGCACGATCGACGCCTCGACCGACCTGACCCATCTGGGGGCCCGCGAATACGACTCGGCGATCGGCAAGTTCATCTCCGTCGACCCGATCATCGACTACACCAGACCGAACCAGATCAACGGCTACGCGTACGCCGACAACACCCCGGTGACCCTGTCCGACCCGTCCGGACTGGAGAGCTGCTACCCGGTCTACTGCTCGGCCTACGCGGGCACCTACAAGAAGGAGACCGGCAACAAGGCCGTCGACGAAGCGCAGTCGGATGCCGACGAGGCCTCCTCGAACGTCGCGTCGGCGCAGGCGCAACAGTCCTCCGCCAAGCAGCGCATGAAGTCGGCCGGCAAGGCGCTGATCAAGATCGCCCGGGACATTCTGGGCGTGGACGCGGCACTGGACTGCATTTCCAGCGGCGACGTCGGAGCCTGCGGCGAAACCCTGCTCAACATCGCAGGCAGCTTCGCGGGCGGCCTGGCGGGCAAGATCATGGCCAAGTACGGGGTGCCGTGGAAGTGGGCCAAGGGCCTCAAACTCGTCAAACGTGTCGTGGGGCTGGTCAAGGACCTCATCGGCGGTGCGAAGGGCTACTTCAAGGCGAGCAAGGCGCTGGGCAAGGCGAGATCCGGGCTGACCAAGGCCACGGAGAAGCTGGCCGAGGCCCGAAAGAAGGCTGCGGCCGCGCTCAAGAAGAGCAAGAAGTCAGAGCCTGAATGCCACAGCTTCCTGCCAGGCACGAAGGTGCTGCTTGCTGACGGCAGCACGAAGCCGATCGAGAAGGTCGCACTTGGCGACAAGGTCGTCACCACCGACTCCAAGACCGGTGAGACCACGGTCCGCCAGGTCGCGGGCACCATCGTGACCGAGGACGACAAGAGCTTCTCCGACCTCACGGTGAAGAGCCCGTCGGGCAAGGGGCAGGCCCTGGTCGCCACGACCACGCACCCGTTCTGGGTGGAGTCCGAGCGAGCGTGGGTCAAGGCCGGAGATCTCGCCCCCGGCATGCAGCTGCGCACTCCGTCGGGTGACACGGTCGAGGTCACCGCCAACCGCCACTTCGACAAGCGGCAGCGAACGCACGACCTGACGATCGAGGGAATTCACGCCTACTACGTGCTGGCAGGCGTCACGCCGCTGCTGGTGCACAACTGTGGTGAGCAACTCGACTTCGCGCACGGCACGACTGCGGAACACGCCGACAGCATCGCGTCCGACGGGCTGAGCAGCCAAGCCGCGAAGGAGGCTTCGAGCGGGGGAGGTGTCGCACAGCCCGGGAACCTGTTCACCTATGAACTCACCCGCGGAGGTGGTTCCAACCTCAGTGTCGCCGCACAGTGGGGTGCGACCCGGAACAGGGGAGCAAGGAATGGAGCAGCGGTTTCCATCTTCCGAATGTGTCGGTGCACGTATGATCGGCTTGTGTCGGAAGGGCATATCACGACCAGAGTCACCGGAGAAGGGATGCCGGAAGAGGTGATCTTCGGGCCTGGCGCTATGCCCTTCATGCAACTGGTGCAAACCATCAAACTCTAGCTCGTTACATGTGGGCGGTCGGGATATGGCGATGGATTCTGGCGAAATCAATTACAGTGACGTTCGAATCCCCGTCGTATCCTGGCCCCCCGCCGAGCCGGCTGGGACTGGTCTTGTGCGCACGCGCTGGACCATCCAGACGCTGGGGGGGATACGGGAAGAAGGTGCGCGCAGGCTCGCCGGCGTGGGAAGCGACCGGATGTCCGAAGAGATGACATTCGATGTCGAGATCTCAGGCCCGCGCACCATCGACATGGTGTGTACGTGTTCAGAGGCTCTGCCCGATCCATTGAGACTCGGGGCGGCTTCGGTGGCCTGGCGGCGCATCGACGAGACGGTCGAGCGTATCTGGATGATCGGGGACGAGCCGAGGTTCCGGTATCCGGAGTTCATGCGGCAGAGGCGACAGCTCGTGGAGAGGCTGAGCAGACCGCATCGGCAATGGTGGACCTACCTTGCCCTGGTGCGGGCCGCGCCCGTGCTGGGGGCTTGGGTTGGAGATGTGGCTGCCGCGGAGGCGACTCTGACGGCGCTGACAGATATCGGAATGGGAGATCTTGCCCCGTTCCACTCTTTTGCCGGGTTGACGGAGGGAATCCGCACGGAACCCTCAGGTCGCGCATCGGAAGAACTCGGGATGCCTGATCTGGGTCACCTCTGGGTGCAGGCGTGGCAGTCGGCTGTAAACGGTTCTCGTTTCGACTCCGTCGATCTCATGTCGTATGCGTCGGAGCGGATCTCTGACATCCTCTTCGTTCTGGAGGCCTCGGTCGGCCCGGTTTCTGTCGGAGGCCTGGCGGCGGCGGAAGATATTGCTTGGTTCCGGGATGCGGTGCAGCTTGCGGACGACGAAGGCGCACGTGTGCCGGTTCTTGCTCGCTGCCGTACGGAATTTGATAAAGTACTGGATTTCTGCGCTCGTCCGGATGTCCGGTCCGCTTTGCGGAAAGCGTCCCTTGCTGGTTCCTGAGCCCGGTGGAGCGGACTCTTCAGGGCATGGTCCGGTTCGTCGAGGGGCTGGGTCATGTCACGGAGACCTCGCCCCTCCCCCCTCCGAGCGCGGTTACGGGCCCGATCTCTCCTTCGCCGACGCGTTCGCCTCCGACGCCGAAGGCCGTCACGCCGATGGCGCCTCCCTCTCCCTCGCCGCCGAGCTGACCTCGGACTCGGCCAGGGATGTCGACCGGATCGACAAGATGGAGACGTACGGGCGGGTTGTCCCCGTGTATTTGCTTTTGGACATGGGAATCGGGGAGATCGACGTCCTCTGGGATCCGTCTCCCAAGGGCTACCGGTCCCGGACCAACGTTCCCTTCGGGCGGCCCGTGCGCATCCCGGCGCCCTTCGACTTCGAGCTCGACACCTCGGGGTTCCTCCTGCTCGAAGCCGAGGCCGGTACCCCCTGGCCTCGACGCCCCACGCCCCATCCACCCACCAGGGTCCGCCAGTTCGCAGGCGGGCCCTTTTTCTGTCGGCCTCGGCTTCGGGTATCCGGGCAGTCCGGGCAGTCCGGGCGGTCCGGATTGTCTGGCGGTCCGGCATATGCCGGCAGCCTGGAAGCGGACGCGTGTCTTCTGTGATTCATGTCATGTTCAGGGGTGCATGACAGGTGTTGCATGTGCACTTCATGTAAAGGGATGATCCCTTGACCTTCTTTAGTTCCTCTTTATCTACGGGGCGTCTGTGTCAAGGGTGGGGAAAGTGTGGCGGCGTGGTTCCGTCACCGTTTTGGCAGGGGCATTGCTGACCTGGGGGCTCGGGATCGGGGGGACACCGGCCGTGGCTGCCGTGGCGTGTCCTTCGGGCGTCGAGTCGGACTTCAACGGGGACGGGATCAGGGACACGGCGATCGCCGACCCCGAAGCCACCGTCAGCGGCGCGGCCAGGGCGGGTGAGGTGCAGATCGTCTACGGCGGGGGCAAGGGTGTCCTCACCCTCTCGCAGGCCCTCGACAACATCCCGGGGGCGCCCGAGGCAGGCGACCAGTACGGCTCTTCGCTGGCGGTGTACGACGCCGACCTCGACGGGTGCAGCGACCTGGTGGTCGGCGACCCCTACGAGGACATGGGCACCGTTCCCGACGCCGGCAACGTGCACTTGATCTACGGCTCCACGAGCGGGCTCAACGCAGGCACCAAGGCCGTCAAGGAGTTCTACCAGGGCACCGACAAGCCCCTGGGTGGCGGTCAGGAGGACGAGGACTGGGTGGGCTACGCGCTGGCCGCCGGCAAGACCTCGGCCGGCACGCCGTACCTGATCATCGGCGTCCCCGGTGAGTCGATCGGTGACATCGAGGACGCGGGCGGGTTCCACTACATCAGCGGCACCGCGCAGACGATGGCCTTCGTCCACCAGGACACCGACGTCGCCGGCGCCGTTCCCGGCAACGCCGAGCAGGACGACCGCTTCGGCTCCACGCTCGCCGCGACCCCGACCCACTTCGCGGTCGGCACGCCCGGCGAGGCGCTCGGCACCGTGGCCTTCGCGGGCGGCGTGGCCTTCTTCAACCACACACTCACCTCCAGCTCCCCGAAGCCGCTCGGCGGACTCGGCCAGGACCAGGACGTGATCTCCGGGGCCGAAGAGGTCGGCGACCAGTTCGGCGCCGCGCTCGCCATGGTCCCGTACCGGGCCTCCGGCGCCACCTCCACCACCGAGTCGCTGCTCGCGGTGGGCGTCCCCGGCGAGGATCTGTCGACGACCGTCGACGCCGGCGCCGTCCAGGTCTTCAAGCTCGCCGCCAACGGCGCCTTCACCGAGACCGCCTGGATCGACCAGAACACGGCCGACGTGGACCAGGACGCCGAGGCCGGCGACTTCTTCGGCAAGCGTCTCGCCGCCGTCAACTCCTCCCCGAACGCGGTCTCCACCGCCACCACCACCCGGCTCGCGATCGGCGTGCCCGGCGAGGAGTCGGCCGAGGAGCACGCGGAGAAGGGCGGCGTCCAGATCGTTCCGCTGGTCGGCGCGCCCGGCGCCTCCGACAACTGGATCGACCCCGGCTACGGCGTCGGGCCCACCCCCGCGCCGCGCATGCTCACCGGCATCTCCCTGGCCGCCACCCCCTCGCTGCTGTACGTCGGCGTTCCCTACGGCCCGGCGGAGACCCGCGCGGTCTACGGCTTCCCGTGGAACGTGGCGTCCGGCGGGGCCGCGACCCAGACGATCAAGCCCGGTGAGGGCGGGGTGCCGGCGACCGGCGTCTCCTTCGGCGCGGTCATCGGCTGATCGCCGTGGTCCTTGCGTAGCGGTCCTTTCGTACCGGCGGGTTTCTTCTTCCTTCGGTTCGTCGCCGTGCCCGGTGGTCCGGGCACGGCGGAGACGACCCGCACAGACACCACAAGCACACCCAGCCTCACGGGGAGGAACACCCATGTCCGCACGCGGACACCGGACGGGAGACTCGACGGTTCGCCGTCGCCCGTCCGGTCGAAGACACCAGACACCGGCCGGCTCAGGCGTCCGACGTATCGCCGCGGGATCGCTGGCGGCGGCGCTGCTGCTCCTGGGCCTGGGCACCGGCGCGCCTCCGGCCGCGGCCGCCGTCGCCTGCACGGCCGGCACCTCGTCCGACTTCAACGGCGACGGCGTCCGGGACACGGCCATCGCCGATCCCGACGCCACCGTGTCGGGCCATGCGCGGGCGGGCCTGGTCCACATCGTGCTCGGCGGCGGCAAGGGGGTCGTCGAGATCTCGCAGGACACCGCCAACGTGGCGGACGCCCCTGAGGACGGGGACCAGTTCGGCTTCTCGCTCGCGGTGTACGACGCCAACAAGGACGGTTGCAGCGACCTCGCCGTCGGTATTCCGTACGAGGATGTCGGCACGGTCAAGGACGCGGGCTACGTCCAGGTGATCTACGGCTCGACCACCGCCGTCGGGTCGGAGTTCAACAGCAAGGGCTTCGTCCAGGGCGAGACCCAGCCGCTGGGCGGCGGCCCCGAGACCGACGACTGGCTCGGCTACGCGGTCGCGGCCGGCACCTCGAGCACCGGCTTCCCGTTCCTGGTCATCGGAGTTCCGGGCGAGGACGGCGCGGCCGGTGCCGACATCGGCGTGATCGGCTACGTCTACGGCACCGACTACCAGGCCGCGTCCGTGGGCCAGGACACCACCGGAGTGTGGGAGGACGCCGAGCCCTACGACCGCTTCGGCGCCTCGGTCTCCGCCACCGACCGGCACTTCGTGGTCGGCGCCCCCGGCGAGAGCCTCGGCACGGCCGCGTTCGCGGGCGGTGTCGTCGCCTTCCGGCCGTCGATCAACACCAACGGCATCCCCGACCCGCTCTTCGGCATGGGGCAGGCCCGCACCGTCGGAACGAACCCGGACCTGGCCGCCCAGACCGACGACCGGTACGGCGCCGCCCTCGCGATGGCCCCGTACCGCCCGACGGGCGCGGCCACCATCACCGACTCGCTCCTCGCCGTGGGCGTGCCGGGCGAGGACCTCGGCACCACCGTCGACGCCGGAGCGGTGCACGTCTACCACGTCAAGGCCGACGGCACGGTCGTCCTGCTCAACTGGATCGACCAGAACCAGGAAAACGTCGCGGGGGACGTCGAGGGGGTCGCCGAGGCCGGCGACTTCTTCGGCCAGCGGCTCGCCGCGGTCAACACCACCACCAACGTGGTGAGTACGGCGGCCACGGTGCGCCTCGCGGTGGGCGTTCCCGGCGAGGAGTCCACCGAGGATGCCCCGGAGGCGGGCGGTGTCCAGATCTTCCCGATGATCGGGGCGCCCGGCGCCTCGGACGCGTGGATCGAGCCCGGCAACGGCATTCCCTCCGGTCCGTCGGCCCGTACGTACGCGGGCATCGGCCTGGGGGCCAGTCCGTCGCTGCTGTACGTGGGTGTGCCCTACGGGCCGGCCGAGGGCCGCGCGGTCCACGGCTTCCCGTGGAACGTGGCCTCGGGCGGCGCGCCGACCCAGACCTGGAAGCCCGGTGAGGGCGGTATCCCCGCCGGCGGTGCCGCGTTCGGGACGGCGGTCCGATGACAGCCCACGACAGACGACCGGCTTCCCGCAAAAAACTCGACACAACTGACCTGACCCAACGGGAGAGTGGACGCGTGTCCGCAGACACACAGAGACCGATACGGCGTGGCGTGCTGGTGCGCGCCGCCGTCGCGGCCGCCGTCGCCGGCGCGGTGACGGCCGGGACCCTGGCGGTCCTGCCGGGCGGCGCACCGGCGGGACCGGCACCGGTCGCCGCCGACCAGCCGATGGTGACCGAGCAGCAGGCCATGGCTGCCGCGCAGGACAGCGGCAAGAAGACCGAGGTCGTGGGTCTGCGCACGGAGCGCCGGGAGATCTTCGCGGAGCCCGACGGCACGTTCACCGCCCGTGAGTACACCGAGCCGGTGCGCACGGTGCAGGGCGGCAAGTGGGTCAAGGTCGACGCCACGCTGGTGAAGCGGGCCGACGGCAGCTGGGGCCCGAAGGCCGCCACCGTCGAGCTGGCCTTCTCCGCCGGTCAGGCGGGCAAGCCGTTCGTGACGATGCAGCGGGCTGGGCGTGAGTTCGCCCTGACCTGGCCGTACGGCAAGCTGCCCGCGCCGACGGTCGAGGGGGACACGGCCACGTACGCCGAAGCCCTGCCCGGCGTGGACCTGACGGTGCGGGCCGAGGCCGACGGCTTCGGTCACCTGCTCGTCGTCAAGACGCCGGAGGCCGCGGCCGATCCGAGGCTCGCCCAGCTCGACCTGGGCATGGCGACGGACGGCCTGAAGGTCACCGAGGACGCCACCGGAGCGATCGTCGCGGAGGACTCCGTCGTCGGCGGCACCGTGTTCCAGGCGGGCAAGCCCTCGATGTGGGACTCGGCCGCCGTCCAGGAGGCGACGAGCAGGAAGCAGGGCCCGAAGGCCGTCGCGAAGGCGCTGAAGGCCGCGTCGGCCGCAGTGGCCGGCGCCGACGAGACCGCCGGCACCGGCACGGCCACCGCCACTGCCTCGGCCACCCCGTCCTCTACGTCCACCCCCGGCCCGCAGGCCGCCCCGGAGGCCGCGCTCGAGGGCCCGGGCGGCGGCGGTCGCGTGGCCCCGCTGGGCGTCGAGGTCGGCAAGGGCAAGCTGCGTCTCGTCCCCGACCAGAAGCTCCTGAAGGGCGCGAACACCGTCTTCCCGGTCGTCATCGACCCGATCCAGCGCACCACCTCGCGCACCTCCTGGACCGGCGTCATGTCCGGGATGCCCAGCGAGCAGGACTGGAAGTACTCGGGCAGCGCGGGCGTGGGCAAGTGCCCGACCGACTACAACCCGGTCTCCTGCAACGGCGTCGGCACCCGTCGCGTGATGTTCACGATGCCGCTCTCCTTCTACAAGGGGAAGCAGATCCTGGGCGCGACGTTCTCCGCCCGCGTCGAGCACATCTACAGTGCCTCCCCGACCGCCGAGCCCATCCAGCTGTACCGGATCGGCGGCCAGAACTACTCCCTCAGCTCGTCCAGCAGCTGGTCCAACACCTCGGACGACTGGGACGACTATCTTCAGACCGTCGACAAGGCGATCTCCCCGACGTCCTGCTCCAGCCAGGCCAACCTGCACTTCGAGAGCGGCGCGAGCGGTGAGCTGACCAGCGAGATCAAGACGGCCGCGGCCGGCGGCTGGAACTCCATGACGCTGGGCCTGCGCGCGGCCGACGAGTCCCGCTTCGCCGAATGGAAGCGGATCTGCGGCAACGCCTACCTGTCCGTCTCGTACAACAACCTGCCGCGGCAGATCAAGACGTCGGACATGTCCACCGACCCCGGTGGCGTGTGCAAGTGGGGCGCGAGCCGTCCCTACGTCGACACTCCGCCGAAGCTGCGCGCCATCGCCAGCGACCCCGACCACGGCAACGGCCAGACCGACAAGGTGAAGGTCGAGTTCAAGATCGAGTGGGGCGGGACCACCCCCGGCTCATACACCTACATCACGAAGGACGCGCTCTCCCCGACCGCGAACACCAAGTTCGAGCACACCGTCAAGTCGACGATCCCGCAGAACACCGTCATCTACTGGAGCGCACGCGCCAACGACGGTGACGGCAACGGCCCGTGGAGCTCGGACGGAGACCCCGCCCAGCGCTGCGAGTTCATCTACGACAAGACCTGGCCGGGCAAGCCGAACGTGCTGTCCAAGCAGTACCCGTCCGACACCGTCTACCACGACGGCGTGGGCACCTACGGCACCTTCACCTTCTCGCCCAACCCGAACGACTCCATCCCGGACACCGACGTCGTCAAGTACCAGTACTCCTTCGACGGCGCCGCGCTGACCACCCTCACCCCGACCACCGGTGGCGGCTCCGTCTCCGCGCAGTGGGTGCCGACCCGGGCCGGGCGGCACGTGCTCGAGGTGATCGCCATCGACAAGGCGACGCACGCCGCGAGCAACTCGTACGACTTCCTGGTGGCCGAGGGCCGACCGGTCGTCGGCCAGTGGAACCTCGCCGACGAGGCCGGCGGCGAAGCCCACGACGAGAGCGGTGAGTACTCGGCGACCGCCGGCAGCGCCGTCACCTTCGGTGTCGACGGTCCCGGCGGGAAGGCCGACAAGGCCGCCCACTTCGACGGCACCGCCGAGTCCTACCTCGACGCCAGCGAGACCGTCCTCGACTCCGCCAAGAGCTTCAGCGTCAGCGCCTGGGTCCGGCCCACCGCGCTGGACAAGAACATGACGGTGGTCAGCCAGGACGGCACCGGCGAGCCCGGTTTCGCCCTCGGCTACGACGCGTCCGCGCAGACCTGGAAGTTCTCCGTCCCGGTCAACGACGTGGACTCGCTCGGCGAGTGGAAGGCCGTCTCCACCGGAATCTCCGTGGTCAAGGACCAGTGGGTGCTGCTGACCGGCGTGTACGACGCGCAGAAGACCGGCGGCCCGCAGCTCCAGCTCTACATCAACAAGGATCTGAAGGCGTCCACCATCCGCCGCTCCACCTGGAAGTCGTACGGTCCGCTTCAGATCGGCCGGGCCACGGCCAAGAGCGGCTACCGCGACAACTTCACCGGTGACCTCGCCGAGGTCCGCGTCTTCGACCGCGTCGTCTCGGCGACCGAGGTCTCCGAGCTGCTGACCGTCAAGCCGGCCCGCAAGGGCTACTGGCAGCTCGACGACGCCAGCAGCGGCGCCTCCGTCGAGACCGGTGGCGGCCAGGCCCTCACCCTGGCGGGCAACGCCTCCATCTACCGCCCCGCCGACCCGCTGTTCGACACGGCCGCCCTGGTCGGCGACGGCAACCTGGTCCTGGACGGCGACGGGGACTACGCGTCCACCGCGACCGCCCCGGTCACCGGCAACACCAGTTTCACCGTGACCGCCCGCGCCCAGCTCACCTCGCTGGACCCGGAGAAGTCGCAGACGGTGCTGTCCCTGCCGGGCGCCAACGCCAACCGCGTGCAGGTCCGTTACCAGGCGACCACCGGCCAGTGGGAACTGGCGGTCGCCAAGTCGGACGTGGCCGCCCCCGCGGTCGTCACCTTCACCGACGACCAGGAACTGCCCGACACCGGCGGCTCCGGCCAGCACCTGGCGGTGGTCTACGACGCCTTCGCCAACACGATCCGCCTGTACGTGGAGGGTCAGCTGGTCGCCGGCGCCTACGGCACGGACGACACCCTGTGGTCCGCCACCGGCGGTCTCCAGGTGGGCCGTTCGCTGCGCGGGGCGAGCGAGTACTTCGCCGGCGCGATCGACGAGGTCCGCGTCTACAGCGGCGCCGCCGACCCGATCGCGGTGCAGCAGATGTCCGCGCTGACGGCCGTCTCCGATCTCTGACAGATCCGATAGCTCGTCAGTTCTGAGGTGTGCCGGGTCCTTTGAGGGCCCGGCACACCTGTTCCTGTCACCTTTCTTTCTCCTTCCCTTCATCACGTTCTCCTTCGATCAGGAAGTCTCCGAATGTTTTTCCGTGGCCGCTCACTGAGCCGCCGCATGCCCAGATCGACGGTTGTCGCGACGGTGCTCGGGCTTACGCTCGCGCTGTCGGCTTCGTCGGTTCAGGCATTGGCGCTCGACGACGGCGACCGGGGCCGCACCAGCCGCCCCGGCGTCCAGGACGACGGGGATCCCGCCCAGGGGTCCGACGCGAAAGCGAAGTCCCGTCCCTCAGACCCGGCGCGCAAGGCGGCGGTCAAGGGGCTCGACAAGGCGGTGTGGCCGAAGCAGGGCGGCGCCGAGGTGAGTGTCGGCGCGGCCGGCGCGACCGAGGCGGGCGGTCTGCCGGTCAAGGTCGGCAAGGCGCTCAAGGCGTCCAAGACGTCCAAGGCCGCGAAGGGCGTCGCGTCGTCCGAGGCCGCCGAGAAGGTCCGCGTGGACGTCCTCGATCCGAAGCGCGCGGGGCAGCTCGGTGCTGGTGTTCTGCTCGGTGTGGAGCGTGCCGACGGTGAGGACGCGGCCGCCAAGGTCCGCCTGACGGTCGACTATTCGGAGTTCGCCGAGGGCTTCGGCGGCTCGTACGCCTCCCGCCTCCAGCTGGTTCAGCTTCCGGCGTGTGCCGCTGTCGCGATTCCGGGCAGCAAGGCGTGTCCGGAGCAGCCGAAGGCGCTGCCGACGGTGAACGACGTGAAGTCGGGCACGGTCTCGGCCGACGTGACGGCCGCCCCGGCTCCCGCCGAGGGCGTCTCGACGATGGCCGGTACCGCGACCTCCCTGGTGGCGGTGGCGGCGGGTCCGTCGAGCGCGCAGGGCACCTACAAGGCCACGGCTCTCGCCCCCTCGGCCAGTTGGAGTGTCGCCACCTCCTCCGGCGCCTTCAACTGGAACTATCCCTTCCGGTCCGTCCCGACCCCGGGCGGCCTCACCCCGACCGTCGGTCTCGGCTACTCCTCGCAGTCGGCGGACGGCCGCACGTCGGCGACGAACAACCAGGGTTCCTGGATCGGTGAGGGCTTCTCCTACGACCCGGGCTACATCGAGCGGCGCTACAAGCCGTGCTCCGAGGACGGCCACGACAGCTCGGCCGAGCAGTGCTGGGCGTTCGAGAACGCCACGGTCATGCTCAACGGCTCTTCCGGTGAGCTGGTCAAGGACGACACCACCGGCAAGTGGCACATGTCGTCCGACGACGGCAGCAAGGTCGAGAAGCTGACGGGCGCCACCAACGGCGACAACGACGGCGAGTACTGGCGCATCACCACCTCGGACGGCACCGAGTACTACTTCGGCCAGAACCGTCTGCCGGGCTGGGCCACCGGGAACGAGGAGACCAACTCCACCTGGACGACCCCCGTCTTCGGTGACGACTCCGGTGAGCCGTGCTACAACGCCACCTTCACGAGCGCGTACTGCCAGCAGGCGTGGCGGTGGAGCCTGGACTACGTCAAGGACACCCACGGCAACGTGATGTCCTACTTCTACGACCGTGAGACGAACTACTACGCGCTCAATGGCAAGACGGACGTCAACGGCACCGCGTACCACCGCGGCGGCTACCTGAAGCGCATCGACTACGGCCAGCAGGACACCAAGGTCTACGCGGCGAAGGCCCCGGCCCGGATCGTCTTCAACACCGCCGAACGCTGCCTGGTGACCTCCGACTTCGACTGCGCGGAGAGCAAGCGCACCAAGGCGAACGCCGCCTACTGGCCGGACGTTCCGGTCGACCAGGAGTGCAAGTCCGCCACCAAGTGCACCTCGCCCGTCGCGACCTTCTTCACCACCAAGCGGCTGACGTCGGTCGTCACGCAGATGCGCAAGGACGCCACGACGTACCAGGACGTGGACGCCTGGACCCTGACCCACCTGTTCACGGACAACGGCGACGACTCCAAGACGCTGTGGCTGTCGAAGATCGAGAATGAGGGCCGGGTCGGCACGGCGGTGAAGCTGCCGTCCGTGGACCTCTTCGGTGAGCAGCTCGCCAACCGGGTCGACGCGATCGGCGACAACATCGCCCCCTTCTACCGCTTCCGCCTCTCGATGGTCCTCAGCGAGACGGGCGCGCAGCTCGACGTGACCTATGCGCCGGCCGACTGTGCGAAGGCGTCGCTGCCGAAGCCGGGCGAGTCGACGAAGCGCTGCTATCCGGTGAAGTGGGCGCCGCCGGGCTATGTGGATCCGATCACGGACTGGTTCCACAAGTACGTGGTCTCGGCGGTCATCGAGACCGACCGCACCGGCGGCAGCGACTCGATGGTCACCCGCTACGACTACCAGGGCGACGCGGCCTGGCGTAAGGCGAAGCCGGACGGCATCTCCGACGAGAAGTACCTGACCTGGGGTGGCTGGCAGGGCTACGGCAAGGTCAAGGTCACCAGCGGTACGGCCGACGTGCAGAAGACCCGGGTCGACTACACGTACCTCCAGGGCATGGACGGCGACAAGGACGCCGACGGCAACACCCGCTCGGTGACGGTCAAGGACTCCACGGGAGCCTCCTACACGGACTCAGAGGAGTTCACCGGCCAGCAGCTGGAGGTCGCCACCTACGACGGCGCCAAGCTGGTCGGCAAGACGATCAACACGCCCTTCAAGTACAACACCGCTACACAGAAGAACAGCTGGGGAACCAGCAACGCGGTCATGGTGCGTACCCAGACCGGCCGGGGCTTCAGTCTGAAGTCCGACGGCAGCTGGAGCGAGACGAAGTCCACGACGACGTACGACACGTCCAACGGCACCGGCCGGGTCCTGACCGTCGACGACCAGGGCGACGTCTCCACCACGAAGGACGACACCTGCACGCGTACGACCTACGCGGACAACACGGCGAAGAACATCCTGTCGCTGCCCGCCCGCAGCGAGGTCGTGTCGGTCAAGTGCGCGACCACGCCCGACCGCAAGACCCAGGTCCTGGGGGACGAGCGTGTGTCGTACGACGGCGGCGCGTTCGGCGCGGCGCCCACGAAGGGTGACGCGACCAAGACGGAGCGGCTGACCTCGCACGACGGCACCACGGCGACGTACCAGGTCACGGGTGCGACGACCTACGACGCCTTCGGCCGTCCGCTCACGCAGAAGGACGCCAAGCAGTACGGGACGTCGGACCAGACCAAGACCGTCTACGTCGAGACGAACGGCCTGCTGACCAGGACGACCGTCACCAACGTCCTCGGGCACAACACCATCACCGACTATGTCCCCGCCTGGGGCATGTCGACCGGGCAGACCGACCCGAACGGCAAGCGGACGGACCTGGCCTACGACGCGCTGGGCCGTCTGACGTCGGTGTGGCTGCCGGACCGGGCCTCGAGCCAGACGCCGAGCATCAAGTACTCGTACAACGTCCGCAAGGACAAGGTCACCTCGATCAAGACCGAGAAGATCGAGAACGACGGCTCCTACGGCGCGGAATACCAGCTTTTCGACAGCATGCTGCGATCCCGTCAGATGCAGACGGAGGGCCCGGACGGCACCCGCATGGTCGCCGACACGTGGTACGACGGCACCGGCAACGTCAGGAAGACCAACTCCACCTACAACGCGGCCGGCGCGGCCTCCGACGAGCTTCTGCTCGTGAGCAACGGTCAGGTCGGTGCGCAGAGTCTGCTGGAGTACGACGGCCTGGGCCGTACCACCGCACAGATCTCCGCGGTCAGTGGCGCCGAGCAGTGGAGCACCACGACCAGCTACGACGGTGAACTTACGCACGTCGACCCGCCGGTCGGCGGCGTGCCCACCACGACGATCACCGACGGCGCGGGGAACCTCTCCGAGATCCGCCACTACAAGGGCGCCTCGCCGGGCGCGGGCGTGGCGTACGACTCGACGAAGTACACGTACAACACGGCGGGTCTGCTGGAGACGGTCACCGACGCCAAGAACAACGTGTGGCGTTACGAGTACGACCAGCTGGGCCGCAAGACCAAGGCGGTCGACCCGGACGCGGGTACCTCGCGTACCGAGTACGACGAGCTGGACCGGCCGGTCGTGGCATACGACGGCCGCAACAAGAAGACCTCGACGGTCTACGACAAGCTCGGGCGTGTGCTCGCGACCTGGTCGGGTGACGCCGACACGGGTACCAAGCTGACGGAGACGAAGTACGACAAGGCGGGCTGGCTGGGCCAGGTCTACGGCACGCTCAGCTACACCTCGCCGACGGAGTACTTCGCCACGGCCGTTCAGTCGATGGACGAGTTCTACCGCCCGCTGAAGACCGCCTACCAGGTCCCCGCCTCTCAGGGTTCCCTGGCCGGAACGTACGTCTACTCGCAGACCTACAACCGGGACGGCACGCTACAGACCACCGGCCTGCCGGCCATCGGCGACCTGCCGGCGGAGGCGGTGACGTACACGTACGACGCCCTCCAACGTCCCATGACGATGACGGGCAGCACCTCCTATGTCACCAACACCGTCTACTCCAGGACCAGTCAGCTCCAGCAGCTGGAACTGTCTTCGGGCAGCGGCAAGAAGGTCTGGCAGACCTTCGGTTATGAGAAGGGCACCGACCGGCTGACCCGGTCGCTGGTCGACGTCTACGGCGCGACCGCCCCGGCGAAGGACTCGTACTACTCCTACGACCAGGCGGGCAACGTCCTGTCGATCGCGGACTCGGCGAACTCCGCTTCGCCGGACGTGCAGTGCTTCGCCTACGACAGCCGGCAGCGCCTGTCGGACGCCTGGACCCCGGCGGCCACCGCGACGACCGCGGCCGGCTCCGGGACCCGCGGCTCCACCACGCCGGTGGACGGCACCGGGCCCACGGCCTGTGACGCCGCTGCCGGTTCGAGCACGCTGGGCGGTCCGGCCCCGTACTGGAAGTCGTACGAGACCGACGCCATCGGCAACCGGACCTCGGAGACCAACCACGACACCGGTCTCAACGCGGCGAACAACATCACCCGCAGCTACGAGTACGGCGGCGCGGGCGCCCTCGGCGACGGACCGCACCAGGTCACCAAGGTCACCGAGAACACCCCGACCGGGGACAGGCAGTCGTCGTACGAGTACGACGACTCCGGCAACACCACCAAGCGCACCATCGGCGGCAACGCCCAGGTTCTCAGCTGGGACGACTCCGGTGCGCTGAGCAAGGTCACGGAGGCGGGCGGTTCGCAGACGAACTATCTGTACGACGTGACCGGCAACAGGGTGCAGCGCAAGGACCCCTCCGGGACCACTGTCTACCTGCCGGGCACCGAGCTGAAGTTGTCGGCCGACGGAACCAAGAAGGAGGCCACCCGCTACTACGACTACGCCGGACAGACCGTCGCGGTCCGCACCGCGGCGAAGCTCTCCTTCGTTGCCTCTGACCATCACGGCACGGGCGAGGTGGCGATCGACTCGGTCACCGGGGCCGTCTCCCAGCGCCGCTTCGACCCCTTCGGTGTCGACCGCGGCGAGAAGACCGGCACCTGGCCGGGGGAGAAGGGCTATGTCGGCGGCACGATCGATGCCTCGACCGGCCTGACCCATCTGGGGGCGCGCGAGTACGACTCGGTGATCGGCAAGTTCATCTCCGTCGACCCGATCATCGACTACACCCAGCCGCAGCAGATCAACGGCTACGCCTACGCCAACAACTCCCCGGTCACACACGCCGACCCCAGCGGCATGATCGTCCCGGAGTGCCGGGAGGGCCTTATCGAGTGCCGTGGCGGCATCCCCGTCACCGACACCGACCCGGAGGTCTCCAAGGCGCAGTCGGAAGTCAGCAAGGCGTCCGGCGACGTGGCGGCCGCGCAACAGCAGCAGTCCTCCGCCAAGCAGCGCATCAAGTCCGCGGGCAAGGCCCTGGTCAAGATTGCCCGAGACATTCTCGGTGTGGACGCGGCCCTGGACTGTATTTCCACGGGTGACGTCGGTTCCTGCGGCGAAACGCTGCTCAACATCGCAGGCAGCTTCGCGGGCGGCCTGGCGGGCAAGATCCTCGCCAAGTACGGGGCGCCGTGGAAGTGGGCCAAGGGCCTCAAACTCGCCAAGCGGGTCACCAACCTGGTCGGGGACCTGATCGGCGGCGCCAAGAGCCTGTGGAACGCCAACAAGGCGGTGGGCCGGGCGAAGCTCGGACTCTCCAAGGCCGCAGAGAAGTTGGCGGACGTCAGGAAGAAGGCCGCGGCGGCCCTCAAGAAACGCAAGAAGACCGAGGACGCCGGCACCTGCCCGATCAAGGGTAAGCACAGCTTCCTGCCCGGCACCAAGGTGCTGCTCGGCAACGGCAAGACCAAGCCGATCGAAAAGGTGAAGCTCGGTGACAAGATCACCGTCACTGACCCGGAGTCGGGCGGTACGACGGTCCGTGAGGTCGTCGGCACCATCGTCACCGAGGACGACAAGCACTTCGTCGACCTGACGATCAGGAGTGAGCCGGGAACGTCCGAGTCCCTGGTCTCCACCACGACCCACCCCTTCTGGTCCGACTCCGAGCGGGCTTGGATCGAGGCGGGCGATCTGAAGCCGGGCATGCGCCTGCACACGGCGAACGGCGACGCGGTCGAACTCACGGCCGTCCGCGCCTTCGACCAGCGCCGGCGCACCCACGACCTGACGGTCGCGGACGTCCATACGTACTACGTGACGGCGGGCAGCACGGCCCTTCTCGTCCATAACTGCGGTGATGCAGACGACGACCTCCTCGACTTCGCCGACGACGCGCTGAGCATCGACTCGTCGATTCGTCCGAACGTCGCCACCAAGGCGACATCGGCAGACGGAAAGCACACGGTCTACTCCTACGCCCAGGACTCGCGAACCGGTGGCATGCCGGAGAAGACGGCCAGGGCCGTGGCTCAGTCCGGTCACCATGGAGGCTGCGGTGAGGTCGGCTGTGCCGTCCAGCTGGAGAACTTCCAGGCACTGGAGGGCGCGACGTTTCAGTCGGTGAAGATCGGGGGAGGCGCGAGAGGCAATGCCTTCCCGCTGGACGAACATGGCGAGCTGCTGGGGCCGTGTCCCGCCTGCACTCGCCTCCTCCCGCTGATCGGAGGCAAGGGATAGCGATGACCATTCCGGACGAGCTTCGAAGCGCTCTGCGTGACTTTCGGGCGGTACGTGCTCAAAAGCCGCTCGCATCCGCTGAGGCGGCGGAGTCCGTCGACTGGCACGAGAGGATGGCGGTCGCTCTGGAGTCCCTCGCGGAACACCTGATCCATGAGACGGATCGGGTTCAGGCGAGAGACGCCGCCACCAGGAACAGGGAGGAAGCGGCACGGCTTCGGCGCTCGCCGACCTGAGCCGTCCCTCACCTGAGCGAGTGCTCCCGGGGCCCGGTTTGACCCCTCAAGCCGGGCCCCGTAGCCTTGTCCCTCGGCGTGTCGGTTGACGTGCCACATCTCCGTAAACCCTCTTCCTCCCGGGTACCGGTACCTAGGTGGCCGGGAGAGGCCGTCCGTGTTCGTTCCCGGGCGGCTGGACTGCGGGGATGCCGTCCCAGAGCGAGAGAGTGAGATCCGCGTGTACGCCATCGTGCGCAGCGGTGGCCGCCAGCACAAGGTTGCTGTCGGTGACATCGTTGAGGTTGACAAGATTTCCACTGCCAAGGTTGGCGACACGGTCGAGCTCTCGACCCTGCTCGTTGTCGACGGCGACGCTGTGACCAGCGACCCGTGGGTGCTGGCCGGCATCAAGGTCCAGGCCGAGGTCGTGGACCACCACAAGGGCGTCAAGATCGACATCCTTCGCTACAAGAACAAGACCGGTTACCGCCGTCGTCAGGGCCACCGCCAGCAGTACACGGCGATCAAGGTCACTGAGATCCCCGCGGCTGCGAAGTAAGGGACTGAGGAGACATGGCACACAAGAAGGGCGCATCGTCCACCCGGAACGGTCGCGACTCCAATGCCCAGCGGCTCGGCGTGAAGCGCTTCGGCGGTCAGGTCGTCAACGCGGGTGAGATCCTGGTCCGCCAGCGCGGCACCCACTTCCACCCCGGTGCGGGCGTCGGCCGTGGCGGCGACGACACGCTGTTCGCGCTGAACGCCGGTGCGGTGGAGTTCGGTACCCACCGTGGCCGCAAGGTCGTGAACATCGTTCCGGTCGCCTGAATCCTCTGATTCACGGCTTCGACCGAACATTTCGCGAGGCGGACCTCACTTCCCTTCCGGGAAGGCGGGTCCGCCTTTCGCGTGTTAGAGCAGTAGATAGTTCCTTACGTTTTCGTAGTGCTGGAGGCACCCACCATGACCACCTTCGTGGACCGCGTCGAACTGCATGTCGCCGCGGGTAACGGAGGCCACGGCTGTGCCTCCGTCCACCGTGAGAAGTTCAAGCCGCTCGGCGGCCCGGACGGCGGCAACGGCGGCCGTGGCGGCGATGTGATCCTGGTCGTCGACCAGTCGGTCACCACGCTCCTCGACTACCACCACAAGCCCCACCGCAACGCCACGAACGGCAAGCCCGGCGAGGGCGGCAACCGCTCCGGCAAGGACGGCCAGGACCTGATCCTGCCGGTCCCGGACGGCACCGTCATCCAGGACAAGGCCGGCAACGTGCTGGCGGACCTGGTCGGTCACGGCACCTCGTACATCGCCGCCCAGGGCGGTCGCGGCGGCCTCGGCAACGCGGCGCTGTCCTCGGCCCGCCGCAAGGCGCCCGGCTTCGCGCTGCTCGGCGTGCCCGGTGACCTTCAGGACATCGTCCTGGAGCTGAAGACGGTCGCCGACGTGGCCCTCGTCGGCTACCCGAGCGCGGGCAAGTCCTCGCTGATCTCGGTCCTGTCCGCCGCCAAGCCGAAGATCGCGGACTACCCGTTCACGACCCTGGTCCCGAACCTGGGTGTGGTGACGGCCGGCTCCACGGTCTACACGATCGCCGACGTGCCGGGCCTGATCCCGGGCGCCAGCCAGGGCAAGGGCCTCGGTCTGGAGTTCCTGCGCCACGTCGAGCGGTGCAGCGTCCTCGTGCACGTCCTGGACACGGCGACCCTGGAGTCCGAGCGCGACCCGCTCTCCGACCTCGACATCATCGAGGAGGAGCTCAAGCAGTACGGCGGCCTCGGCAACCGGCCGCGGCTCGTGGTGCTGAACAAGATCGACGTACCGGACGGCAAGGACCTCGCCGAGATGGTCCGCCCGGATCTGGAGGCGCGCGGCTACCGCGTCTTCGAGGTGTCCGCGGTCGCCCACCTGGGCCTGAAGGAGCTGTCCTTCGCGCTCGCCGAGATGGTGGGCGCGGCGCGCGCGGCCAAGCCGAAGGAGGAGGCGACCCGGATCGTCATCCGTCCGAAGGCGGTCGACGACACCGGCTTCACGGTCACGCTGGAGGAGGACGGTCTGTTCCGCGTCCGGGGCGAGAAGCCCGAACGCTGGGTGCGCCAGACCGACTTCAACAACGACGAGGCCGTCGGCTATCTCGCCGACCGGCTCAACCGCCTCGGCGTGGAGGACGCGCTGATGAAGGCGGGCGCCCGCGGTGGCGACGGCGTCGCCATCGGCCCCGAGGACAACGCGGTCGTCTTCGACTGGGAGCCGTCGGTGACGGCCGGCGCCGAGATGCTCGGCCGACGGGGCGAGGACCACCGCTTCGAGGAGCCGCGTCCCGCGACCCAGCGCCGCCGGGACAAGCAGGCCGAACGCGACGAGGCGACCCAGGAGTTCGAGGGCTTCGAGCCCTTCTAGTTCAGTCCCTCGGCGATCGTACGGAAGCGGCGAGGCGGGCCCTGTTCCAGGGATCCCGCCTCGCCGTTTCCTGTTGCTCGCGCCGCTCCGGATATTGGCCCGATTTGATGTGGGCATGATCCTCCTGGCGAGGAGATCATGATCAAGGGGCCGACCGGCTGGGCGCACGTCACGCCGCGCCAGGAGCCCGGACATGTCCGTGTAGCGAGGGAGAGCACATGCGTCGTCCAATCCGCAGGTTCCTGACCGTGGCCGCTGTCACCTTCGGGGCGGCTGCCATGGCGGTCGGTCCGGCTTCGGCCGCGCCCAATTGGCAGGCATGGGTGCGGCCTGACGACAGTGTGTGCGGGGGCACCGACAACCACTCGGTGTCCACCAAAGTGATCTTCCAGACCTGTCTGGTCATCAACCACAGCAACGACACCATGCAGGCGGTCCTTCTCGTCCGGAACAACGCCACGGTCAACATCACCATGACGAGCTCGTACGTGCATTCCGCATGGGATGTCGACCCCGACGCCCACTGTGTCGAAAAGGTGCTCCCGGCTGGACAGCTCCTCGCCTGTTACGGCGAGACGTCGCCCTACATCTCCGGCGAGAACGTCGGCTGGGGAGGCATCACTTACAACGGCGTATCGGACAAGACTCCGCCCGCGTACCAGACGATGCCCTGAGTGCTCCGTGGCGGAGCGGGTGAGCGGTGGCGCCCGCTGCCCGACTCCGCTGTCCTCTCACTTGTCATGCACGTGAAGCCTGGAGTTCGGCGGGTCGACCGCCCAGCCGTGGGAGCTTCCGAAGGTCCAAGAGACCAGCGAGGCAAGGGAGTTCACCGATGGCCGCCGAGCGCGCCGCCGCGAACGGAACCGCATCCCCCGACCGTCGCCGTTTCCTGACCGCGGGTGCCGCCGTGGTCGGTGCCGCCGCCTCCGCCCAGCTGTGGCTGCCCGCCACCGCCCGCGCGGCCGAAGCGCCGCTGCCCGCCGGGCTGTTCAGCCTGGGCGTCGCCTCCGGAGACCCCCTGCCCGACGGCATCGTCCTGTGGACCCGGCTCGCACCGGACCCGCTGAACGGCGGCGGCATGCCCGACCGGACCGTCCCGGTGCAGTGGGAGATATCGCCCGACCCGCGCTTCGCCGGCTCCGTCCGCAAGGGCACCGCCCAGGCCCGGTCCGCGTACGGGCACAGCGTTCACGTCGATGTGCGAGGGCTCCGTCCGGGCAGCGTGTACTGGTACCGCTTCCGGGCCGGCGGCCAGCTTTCGCCGGTGGGCCGCACCCGCACCGCGCCCGGCCTCCTCAGCTCCGGCGGCCCGCTGCGCATCGCGCTCGCCTCCTGCCAGAACTGGCAGCACGGCTACTTCACGCCGTACGCCGACATGCTGGCGCAGGACCCGGACGTCGTCCTCTTCGTCGGCGACTACATCTACGAGTCGGGCCCCTCGGCCTCGGCGGTACGGCGGCACGAGGGGAGCGGCGAGCCGTACTCGCTCACGCAGTACCGCAACCGGTACGCCCAGTACCGCTCCGACCCCGACCTGAAGCGTATGCACGCCCACGCGCCCTGGGTGGTCACCTTCGACGACCACGAGGTCGACAACGACTACGCCGGGGAGATCCCGCAGGATCCCGCGCAGCAGACCCACGACGCCTTCGTGGCCCGGCTGACCGCGGCCTACCAGGCGTACTACGAGCACATGCCGGTCAGGGCCACCGCGATCCCCGACGGGCCGCACATCCGCATGCACCGCCGCTTCCAGTTCGGGCGGCTGGCCCGGCTCAACGTGCTGGACACCCGGCAGTACCGCACCGACCAGGCCACCGGCCAGGCGGGCGCCCAGGACCCCGCGCGCACCATGCTCGGCGCCGAGCAGAAGCAGTGGCTGCTCGACTCGCTGCACGGCTCGGGCGCCCGCTGGAACCTCGTCGCCTCGCAGATCATGCTGGCGGAGACCGATCTGCTGGCCGGTCCGGGCAAGCAGTGGTACTACGACGCCTGGGACGGCTACCAGGTCGAACGCAACGCCCTCCTGGCGGAGTTCGCCTCGGTCCGCAACCCGGTCGTCCTCAGCGGCGACCGGCACCTGAGCATGATCAGCGACCTGAGGAAGGACTTCGCCGACCCGGGCTCCGCCGTCGTCGGCGCCGAGTTCGTCGGCACGTCCATCTCCAGCAACGGCGACCAGGACCAGGCCGCCTTCCACGCCCAGTGGGACCCGCTGAAGGCCGACAACCCGCACTGGAAGCTGATCGACGCCCACCGCGGCTACCACCTCTTCGACCTCCGCGCCGACGCCGTCGACGCGACCGTCCGCGTCGTCGACACCGTCCTCAAGCCGAAGGCGACCGCCCGTACGCTCGCGAAGCTGCGGGTGGCCGACGGTAGGAGCGGAGTACGGCGGGTGTGAAAACCCCGATGTGAAAAACGCCGACCGGAGCCCGGGACTCATCCGTGCCCCAGGCTCCTCTCAGCGTCCCCTAAGGAACCCCTCTTACCGTCTTCTGACCATGGAGACGGACTGTACGAACCCCACGGACTGTACGAGTGACGGCGCCCCGGCCCTCGTGAAACCCACCCCGCTGCCCGCCGGCACCCGCCTGCTGCACATAGGGCCGCACAAGACCGGGACCACCTCGATCCAGGGCGCCCTCTTCGCGGCGAAGGAGAAGCTGCCGGCGTACGGCGTCGCGTACCCGGCGCAGAGCAGACACCCCATGCAGGCCGTGCTGGCGGCCTGCTCCCGGACCGGGATGATCGGCGACGCCACGCCCACCGAGCGGCACTGGACGCGGCTCGTGGACCAGGTGCACGCCACCGGCCGCCGCACCTCCGTGATCAGCAGCGAGTTCTTCGCCGACGCCCCGGACGACGCGACCGCCGGGCGGATCGTCGAGCAGCTCGGCGGAGAGTCGGTGCAGGTGCTGGTCACCCTGCGCCCACTGGTGAGGATCATGCCCTCGCAGTGGCAGCAGTACGTGCAGAACGGCCTGCGCATGGGCTACGAGGAGTGGCTGGAGCACATGCTCCGCAAGGCCCCCTACGAGAAGCCCAACCCCAGTTTCTGGCGTCGGCACCGGCACGACCGGCTGGTCGAGCGGTGGGTGCGGGCGGTCGGGGCCGAGCGGGTCACCGTCGTCGTGGTGGACGACCGGGACCGGGGCGGGCTGATGCGCACCTTCGAGGGGCTGCTCGGACTGCCCGCGAATCTCCTTCAGCCCGTTCCGGACACGGCGAATCGCTCTCTCACCCTCGCCGAGACCGAAATGCTGCGCAACCTCAACAAGGAATTTCGCGGTAATGGTCTCCCCGACGAGCTCTATTCCCTACTGGTTCGTAACGGCGCGGTCATGCATATGAAGAACACGTGCAGTCCCACCTCACAGGACGTGAGGATCTCCACACCCGACTGGGCCGTCCGGGCGGCCACCGGGATCGGCGCCGAGATGGCCGACCGGATCGAACGGACGGGAGTACGGGTGATCGGTGACCCGGCCCTGCTGTCCGCTGTGCCGAAGCCCGCCGTGCAGGTGCAACGGCCGGCGGAGGCCCGGATCGCTCCCGAGGTGGCCGCTCAGGCCCTGTACGGGGCACTCGCCGCGCTGGCCGCGGCGCCCGGCGGGACCTCGGCGCGCGCGGTGCACCAGACCTCGTCGAAGGAGCTCGTGCGGGTTCTCGGGCACCGTTGTCTCAAGCGGCTGCGGCGGCACTGACGCCGTTCGGCGCCGCTCTTGTCCGTGTCACTCCGTCACTCTCGGCAATGACATACTTCTTGTGGAGTAACTCACAGGATTTCCCGGGACCATCCAGGGAAGCCGCGTCGGTGTCTAGGCAATCGTCGGCGACGCAAGGTGAATGCCAGGTTGCGTGCACATTTGCAGCGAACGGCGCTCACCTTGCATCGCGGTAACCGCAAGTGGGACCATTTCCCCGTTCCCTGTCGCCCCAAGGTAGGTCCTCTGTGTCCCAGCACATAGCCAAGCCCCGTACCACCGCAGTGATCCTGGCCGGTGGCACCGGTCAGCGGGTGGGTCTGTCGATCCCCAAGCAGCTGCTGAAGATCGCCGGCAAGGCAGTCATCGAGCACACCCTGACCACCTTCGAGAAGGCCGACTCGGTCGACGAGATCATCGTGCTGATGGCACCGGGCTATGTGCCGGACATCGAGAAGATCGTGTCCAAGGCCGGTTTCAAGAAGGTCCGGAAGATCATCGAGGGCGGCTCCACGCGGAACGAGACCACCGAGCGCGCCATCGCGGCCCTGGGCGAGGGGCTGGCCGACGGCGAGGACCTCAACGTCCTGTTCCACGACGCCGTGCGCCCCCTGCTCTCGCAGCGGGTCATCGACGACTGCGTCACGGCGCTGGAGCGCTACCAGGCGGTCGACGTCGCCATCCCGTCCGCGGACACCATCATCGTCACGCGCACGCACGGCGAGGACGGCGAGTTCATCACCGAGATCCCGGACCGCTCCCGGCTGCGCCGCGGTCAGACCCCGCAGGCGTTCAAGCTGTCCACCATCCGCCGGGCCTACGAGGTGGCGGCGGGCGACCCCAATTTCCAGGCCACCGACGACTGCACCGTCGTGCTGCGCTATCTGCCGGACGTGCCGATCCACGTCGTGGCGGGTGACGAGTACAACATGAAGGTGACCCAGCCCGTCGACGTCTTCATCGCCGACAAGCTCTTCCAGCTGGCCTCCTCCGCCACCCCGGAGCAGAACGGCGAGGAGGTCTACCGCGAGCTCCTCACCGGCAGGACCATGGTCGTCTTCGGCGGCTCCTACGGCATCGGCAAGGACATCGCCGAGCTCGCCGAGTCCTACGGCGCCACGGTCTATGCCCTGGGCCGCTCCACCACCGGCACGCACGTGGAGAACCCGGAGGAGGTCGACGACGCCCTGTCCAAGGCGTACAGCGAGACCGGGCGCATCGACTACGTCGTCAACACGGCGGGTGTGCTGCGCATCGGCAAGCTGGCCGAGACCGACAACGCGACCATCGAGGAAGCGCTGAAAGTCAACTACCTGGCACCGGTGCAGATCGCACGTTCGGCGTACAAGTACCTGGCGGAAACGAAGGGGCAGCTGCTGCTGTACACCTCCAGCAGTTACACCCGGGGGCGTGCCGAGTACAGCCTGTACTCCTCGACCAAGGCGGCCATGGTGAATCTCACTCAGGCGCTCTCCGACGAGTGGGCCGGTGACGGCATCCGGGTGAATTGCGTCAACCCGGAGCGCACGGCTACGCCCATGCGTACCAAGGCCTTCGGGCAGGAGCCCGCGGGCAGTCTGCTCTCCTCCGAGGCCGTCGCCCGCACCTCGCTCGACGTGCTGCTCTCCGAGCTCACCGGGCATGTGATCGACGTCCGCCAGCAGGACCCGACGGCGGCCGTCGGCCGGGCCTCGGGCTTCGAGCAGGTCCTGGCCGGAGTGCTCGACCGACAGGATGGCATGGCATAATCCAGCGTAAATAGCCATCGAATTTTCAGGCCTTTGTGGCTCCCTGTTCACGGAGAATTCACAGAGGCCTGAATCCGTAAAACTCCCGAAACCTTCACAAAGGATTTTCCGGACTTTTAGTACCTATGACCGGCCCCCTCCCAGAGCAGGTTTCTCCGTGATATCCACCGCTATTCGCGTGGCCCGGGTGGGCAGCGCGGCCGAACTGGCCGCGGCGGTCCTCATGATGCTGGGCTACCCCGGCCTCATGGCGGCCGCGCTCGTTCCGAGCGCCCCCGCCTTCGCCGCCGCGGCCGCCGTGACGTACCTGGCGGACCTCTACCTCCACCGCAAAGGCAGTCGCCTCATCGCCCTCCTGGGCAAGGTGCGGGCAGGTCTGTCCACCCGGTTCCTGGTCCGCGAACTGCTGCTGATCCTGCTGCTGGCGAGACTCGACCTCTCCCAGGAGCCGGTCTTCTACGCGGCGATCGCGTGCTTCACGGTGTTCTTCGGTCTCCAGGCCCCGCACGGCGCGCTGGTCGCCCTGATCGGCAAGCGCCGTCAGATGCCGGTCGTGACCAGGAACGTCGACCTGGCCTCCAGGCTGCGCATACCGGACGCCCCGCCGCGCCGCCTGCTGAGCCGCGCCACCGTGAAGATGCTCCACCTCGACCTCGCGGCCGTGGTGGGTCTCCTCGTCTGCGCGCTCACCGACTCCGAGGCCGCGGGCTTCGCCGGCATCGGAGTCACCCTGGGCCTGGGCGCGCTGTACGTGCTGGTGCTGGTGCCGCATCTGCGGGCTAAGCGGCTGCCGCCGAAGGCCGACAAGGTGCTCGGCACGGTCAGCGCCTGGCTGCGCGAGTACCGGCCGCAGACGGTGCTGTACTTCTCCGGCTCCGACGACTCCGCCTACCAGGTCAACATGTGGCTGGAGACCATGGAGCAGATGGAGTCCCGGCCCCTGGTCATCCTGCGTGAGCGCACCGTCCTGGAGAAGATGGCGCCCACCTCGGTCCCTGTCGTCTGCGTGCCCGGGGGGGTGCACCTGATGAACATGGACCTGTCCATGGTGCGGGTCGCGTTGTACTGCGCGAACGTCGGCAAGAACATCCACCTGCTGCGGGTGCCGACCATGAAGCACGTCTTCATCGGCCACGGCGACAGCGACAAGCTCGCCAGCGTCAACCCGTTCAGCAAGGTCTACGACGAGGTGTGGACCGCCGGCCGCGCGGGCCGCGACCGCTACGCCATCGCCGACGTCGGCATCCGCGACGAGGACATCGTGGAGGTCGGCCGCCCGCAGCTGGCGCCGATCAGGACCTCGGAGGGCACACCCGCGGGTCGTATCGCGACGGTGCTGTACGCGCCCACCTGGGAGGGCTGGGACGACAACCCGGGCAACACCTCGCTCCTGCTGGCCGGCGAGAACATCGTGAAGAAGCTGATCGCGGCCGATCCCCCGGTCCGCGTCCTGTACAAGCCGCACCCCTTCACCGGCACCCGCAGCGCCAAGGCGGGCGCCGCGCACCGGCGGATCACCGCCCTGATCAAGAAGGCCGCCGCCCAGCGCGTGGGCGACCCCCGCTTCACCGCGGACCCGGCGGCCGAGGCCAAGGCCAAGGCGGAACTGACCCGCCTCAAGGCCCGGCTGGACGGCCTCTCCCTCGCGTTCGACGAGCGCGCCGACGAGGCCGTGACGAGCCGTGACGGCATCGTCGACGTCCGCAAGCACGAGGAGGCCGCCCGGCTGCGCGCCGAGTGGAACGAGACCTACTGGCGCTCCTTCCCCTCCTTCGAGCACCGGGTGATCACCGGCGCCGGACCCCGCCTGTACGACTGCTTCAACGCCTCCGAGGCGATGGTCTCGGACATCTCCAGCGTGGTCTCCGACTTCATCGCGAGCGGCAAACCGTATGCAGTCGCGGACTCCGCCGAGCTGGGCGCCGAGGAGTTCAGGCGGCAGAACACCGCCGTGCGCGCGGCGGTGATCCTCAGCAACAGCGCCGCCGAGCTGGACCAGCTGCTGGACGCGGTCCGCGCCCCGGCCGCCGATCCGCTGGCCAAGGACCGCAAGGAACTCAAGGAGTACCTGCTCGGACCCGACGAGCCCACCTCGCTCGAACAGTTCGACACCGCGGTCACCGACCTCGCGCTGAAGGCCGAGGCACGCAACGTCGGCCAGGAGTCGCACGCCGCCGCGGCGGACAACGCGGTCGGCGCCGCGCCGGACGACGCGACGGAACTGCCCAAGGATGCCAAGGGCGTTACGGCTGGCTGACGCCCGTATTTCCTGAGGCCGGGCCCCCGGAGAGTTCTCTCCGGGGGCCCGGCCTCTTGCGCGTTCTGTGATGTGGGACACGTACCGAAACCTAGGCAACCCACCCCGTTCATCCATCGTCTACCGGGTATCCAAAGTGTTCATATGAGGGAACCGGTGCGTGATGAGAGGGAAAAGTGACCACTGCGCAGCCTGACGTCACGGTGGTCATCGGGGCGTACGAAGCGATGCCGTACCTGGTCGAGTGCCTGGCATCGGTCGAGGCACAGACCCTGGACGCGGCGCGCCTGGAGGTCATAGCCGTGGACGACGGTTCCCAGGACGGCACCGGGGAGTACCTGGAGGAGTTCGCCGCCCGCGTGCCCATGGCCGTCACCGTGATCCGCCAGGAGAACTCCGGCGGCCCCAGCGGCCCGCGCAACGTCGGCCTCTCCAAGGCCACCGGGCGCTATGTCTTCTTCCTCGACGCCGACGACCGGCTCGGCGCCGAGGCCCTGGAACGCATGGTGGCCATAGCCGACCGCAACGGCACGGACGTGGTCCTCGGCCGGGTCGAGGGCATCAACCGCAAGCCGCCGAAGTCGATGTGGGGCGAGACCCTCGACCGTACGGACGTCTACTCCTCCAACATAAAGTTCACCCTCAGCGCGCAGAAGCTGTTCCGCCGGGAGTTCCTGGAGCGCCACGGCATGCGCTTCGACGAGTCGCTGTGGACCGGCGAGGACGCCCTGTTCACGATGGAGGCCTATCTGCGGGCCGACGGCGTCTCCGTGGTCGCCGACTACACCTGCTACTACCTGGTGGGCCGCACCGACGGCAAGCATGTGACGAAGAGCGGGAGTTACACCCTGCGCTTCGACTCCGCGCGCGCCCTGATGGGCCTGCTGGAGCGGCTCGTCCCGCCCGGCGCCAAGCGGGACGTGCTCATGGTCCGCCCCTTCCTCGTCACCGTGCTGCCGCAGTTCGGGCCCGTCTTCCTCAGGAACGACGAGGAGATCCGGCGCACCAAGATGGAGCTGGCCAAGCCGCTGATGGACGCCTACTGGAACGAGGGCGTCGCCCAGCGGCTCCGGGTCCACGAGCGGCTGCGCCTGGAGCTGGTGGCCCGGCAGCGCTCCGAACTCCTCGTGGACGTCCTCGAGTTCATCAAGGCCAAGAGCGAACCGGCTCCGGTCCTGAAGAAGCGCAACACCCAGCTCTACCTGGCCTATCCGCACTACGGCTCCCGCACGGCCGGCCTGCCCGACCGGATCTACCTGGCCGAGCCCCGCGAGGCGAAGGACTTCCCGGGCTGGCGCAAGGACCCGACCGAAACCTTCTTCCGCGGCTTCAGCCGCAAGGTCCGCCGCAGGCTCCGCCGACTCCGGCGCCCGATGCGACCGGGCGGCACGGCGGCCGCGTGAGCCCGCGTGCGGTGCCTCCCGGCGGTGCCGCCCGGCCGTGGTGTCGCCCGGTGGTGCTCGGCGGGGCCTACTTGCCCGGCTTCAGCGCGCGACGCAGCGGGCCGCCCACCACGCGCTTCGCGCGACGGTAGATCGACGGGGCGGGGATGACCGCGGCGGCCTTGGCCGCGGCCTTCGCGCCGGGCCGGTGCTTCGCCAGGTCCCGCTTCAACTGGGCGTTGTGGGAGTCCAGTTCGGCGATCTGCTGCTGGAGCCAGCCGAACCGGCTGGTCAGCGCGGCGGGGTCGGTGTCGTTCCAGGGGCGCACGCCCGCCGGGAAGGGCAGCGAGCGCAGCTTCTTGTCGAAGGCCACGCCACCGTCACCGTGGGTGAAGGTGTTGGACAGCCCGTTCTTGTCCAGGAACGCGGTGAACCGGTCGAAGCGCTCCTTGTGGTTGCCCGTGAGCGCGCTGAAGTCGGCCTCCTCGTACAGGTCGGCCGGGTCGAGGTCCGCGGGCACCTCACTGAGCAGGCGGTGCGGTATCTCGAAGTAGCGGCACAGCTCCAGCGTGCGCGAGTCGAAGGCCAGCACGGTCGCGGGCGTGCCCGCCAGCAGCGCCGCGATGTTGCCGTGGATACGCCCGCCGAAGGAGAAGTCGTACTCCTTGAGGTCGTCGATCCAGGTGACCGGGTCGACGTACACCCGGACCTTGTCCTCCCGGTACATCGGGTGGTCGGGGTGCGTCGGCATCTGCGTCATCCGGCCGGCCGGCGAGTTCACGTCCCGCCAGTGCAGCTGCCGCGCGTCGGTGAGGTTCTGGCCTATGTAGCGCAGGTTCGGGTAGTGCGCGTGGGTGCGGGTGATGATCCGGTGCAGGCCCCCGGTGCGCACCGCGGTGTGCGATCCGTTGACCGCGATCCGCGAGTCCGCGGTCAGTCCCGCCGCCCGCTTCTCCACCGGGAGCCGGTCGCCGTGCAGGAACATCGAGGGGCAGCCGATGACCTCGACGTCCCGGAAGCCCATGTCGGTGAGGTACTTCTCGGTGAACTCGCCGCGCACGCCTATGGAGGCGCTGTGCTCCAGCACCGCCGAGCAGAACGCCCGCACGGTCGGTTCCATGGCCTTCAGCCGTGTCGGGTCCTGGTCCAGGGCGGCCTGCGCGCCGACGCCCATCACCACGACCGGGATCTTCAGCTTCCCGATGAGCCTGGTCAGCCGCTGGAGCGGCTGCTCGAAGGACGGCCGGAAGGCGTTGGCGAGGGGTATGACGAAGGCGTCGTACTCCTCGTTGATCCGGGCCGCCGCGTTCACATCGGTCCGCATGCCGTTCGAGACGACCTCGGTGTCCGGCGTGGTGAGGATCTTGTGTGCGGCATCGCTGAAGATCAGGTTGCCGGAGTTGGTGGCTATCACGTCGCGATGGAGGGCTTCCTCGACGGGGACGACGTCGAAGGGGCTCTTCCCCGATCTCAGGAGTATGCGCTTCACAGTGCGAACTGTAGGTGACACAAACTTCAAAATAAATTTGTGTTCTCTTCAAATCGTATGGGGAACGCGTGCAACCTTTTTGCCGTACGCAAAGAGTGAGCAAACGGCTACGGCGGCGGCCCTGTCCGCGCAGTGAAACCCTGCGCGCCCTCCGCTACCGTTCCCGTAGATTTGCCAGGTGGGCAGCGGTTGACCTATCTGAGGGGCGAACAACAAGGTGGCAGGGGCAAGGCAGGCCGTGGGCGAGGCCCGCAGGATCGTCGTCAAGGTCGGCTCCTCGTCGCTGACCACCGCCTCCGGCGGGCTCGACGCCGACCGGGTCGACGCGCTCGTCGACGTCCTCGCCAAGAGCCGCAGCGGGGGCGAGAAAGAGATCGTTCTCGTCTCCTCGGGTGCCATCGCCGCCGGTCTCGCCCCGCTGGGCCTGCGCCGTCGCCCCAGGGACCTCGCCCGCCAGCAGGCCGCGGCGAGCGTCGGCCAGGGCCTGCTCGTCGCCCGCTACACAGCCTCCTTCGCCCGTTACGCCGTCCGTGTCGGCCAGGTGCTGCTGACGAGTGACGACATGAGCAGGCGCGCCCACCACCGCAACGCCTCCCGCACTCTCGACGAGCTGCTCGCGATGGGCGCCTTCCCGATCGTCAACGAGAACGACACGGTGGCCACCGACGAGATCCGCTTCGGCGACAACGACCGGCTCGCCGCCCTCGTCGCCCACCTCGTCCACGCCGACCTGTTGATCCTGCTGTCCGACGTCGACGGCGTGTACGACGGCGACCCCACCAGGCCGGGCACCTCACGGATCGCCGAGGTGCGGGGCCCCGCGGACCTCGCGCACGTCGAGATCGGCAGCACCGGCAAGGCGGGCGTCGGCACCGGCGGCATGGTCACCAAGGTCGAGGCCGCCCGGATCGCGGCCGCCGCCGGCATCCCCGTCGTCCTCACCAGCGCCGTCCACGCGGCCGACGCCTTCACCGGCGGGGACACCGGCACCTACTTCCACGCCACCGGCAAGCGCTCCGCCGACCGGCTGCTGTGGCTCCAGCACGCCTCCACCCCGCAGGGCTCGCTGACCCTGGACGACGGGGCGGTGCGCGCGGTCGTCGAGCGGCGCACCTCGCTGCTGCCGGCCGGGATCGCCGCCGTCGAGGGCGAGTTCAGCGCGGGCGACCCCGTCGAACTGCGCGACACCCGGGGGCGCGCGGTGGCCCGCGGCCTCGTCAACTTCGACGCCAAGGAGATTCCCCAGCTGATCGGCCGGTCGACCAGGGAACTGGCGCGGGAGCTGGGCGCGGAGTACGAGCGCGAGGTCGTCCACCGGGACGACCTGGTGATCCTGCACCCGTAAACCCGCTCGAACGGTCCGTACCGGTGGGGGACGTTCCGTGAAACCGCCCCGCGGAGCCGTGCGGCCTGCTCAACTTTGTACCAGGGACAGATTCCGCACGAGCGCTGCGTAAAGGAGGCCGTCGTGAGACGAGTGCGCCCTGGGGTGGCAGCGGCCCGTGGGAGTACCGGCGAAACCGGTTCGGCGGCGTCGCGTACGGCCGGTCCGGCGTCGTCACGCGCCGCGGCTCCGGCGCCCACGCGCGCGCCCGGCGAGGAGCGCGCCCTGACCAGCGTGGCGGCGGGCGACCGGTACCTGGCCCAGGAGGGTGCCGAGTCGAAGGGCGGGCAGCCCGTGGACGTCCCCCGGCTGTGGCATGTCACCCTCAGCGTCTCCGGTGAAGAGGCCCCGCTGAAGGAGGTCCGGCGGGCCCTCGAACAGCTCGCCCACGACCATCCCTTCCTCCTGACCAGCAGATACGCGGGCGACCACGCCGAGATCCGGTACTGGGAGGAGGCCCGCGACCTGCATGACGCGGCCGCCGTCGCCCTGCGGCTGTGGGGGGAGCACCGCCAGACCGCCGGGCTGCCCCCCTGGGAGATCGTCGGCCTGGAGGTTATCGACCGCCAGACCTACCACCAGCGCATCGCGGAGGGCTACGGACCGGCCCCGGCGACCCCGGTTGGCGTCCACCCGTACTGACACTCCCGCCGACGGGCCTCGGGGGTGTCCTCGCGGCACATCTCGGGGTGTGGAACGAACGGTGGACCGGCCCGCGCGGCGCACTACCCTTCCCTTATGACCACGCTCTCGCCGTACGACTCCATGTCCCCGGTCACCCGCGCCGCCTACCGCGCCAAGGCGGCCGCCGCCGACCTCGCGCCGCTGCCCCGGGCCGCCAAGGACGACGCGCTGCTCGCCATCGCGGACGCGCTGGAGGTCCGTACGAGCGAAATCGTCGAGGCCAACGCCAAGGACATCGCCAAGGCCCGTGAGGCGGGCACCAGCGAGGCGATCGTGGACCGGCTGACCCTCACCCCGGAGCGGGTACGGGCCATCGCCTCGGACGTCCGGGACGTCGTCGCGCTGCCCGACCCGGTCGGCGAGGTCGTCCGCGGTTCCACCCTCCCCAACGGCATCGACCTGCGCCAGGTCCGCGTCCCGCTCGGCGTCGTCGGCATCATCTACGAGGCCCGCCCGAACGTCACCGTGGACGCCGCCGCCCTCTGCCTGAAGGCCGGCAACGCGGTCCTGCTGCGCGGCTCGTCCTCCGCCTACGAGTCGAACACCGCTCTCGTCCGGGTGATCCGCGACGCCGTCGGCGGGGCCGGGCTGCCCGCCGACGCCGTGCAGCTGGTGCCCGGCGAGGGCCGCGACAGCGTGCGCGAGCTGATGCGGGCCCGCGGCCTGGTCGACGTCCTCATCCCGCGCGGCGGCGCCTCGCTCATCCGGACCGTGGTCACGGAGTCCACCGTCCCGGTCATCGAGACCGGCACCGGCAACTGCCACGTCTACGTCGACGCCCACGCCGACCTCGACATGGCGATCGACATCCTGATCAACTCCAAGGCGCACCGGGTCAGCGTCTGCAACGCCGCCGAGACCCTCCTGGTCCACCAGGACATCGCCCCCCGGTTCCTGCCGCGCGCCCTCGACGCCCTCGCGGAGGCGGGTGTCACCGTGCACGCCGACGAGCGCGTGCTGGCCTATGCCAAGGACTCGAAGGCGACCGTGGTCGAGGCCACGCCCGAGGACTGGGAGACGGAGTACCTCTCCTACGACATCGCCGCCGCCGTCGTCGACTCGCTGGACCGGGCCGTCGAGCACATCCGGCTGTGGACCTCCGGCCACACCGAGGCCATCGTCACCACCTCGCAGCAGGCCGCCCGCCGTTTCACCCAGTTGGTCGACTCCACCACGGTGGCCGTGAACGCCTCCACCCGCTTCACCGACGGCGGCCAGTTCGGCTTCGGCGCGGAGATCGGCATCTCCACCCAGAAGCTGCACGCCCGGGGTCCGATGGGCCTCCCGGAGCTGACCAGTACCAAGTACATCGTCACGGGCGACGGGCACGTACGGCGCTGAAACCCCCTACGGGGCATCGTGAGAGGCATCTCATCCGGCGGATGAATTTCCCTACCGACTGCCCAAATTGACCCCCCAGGTCTACTCTGGATTTGTGCCGGAGGACGTGGGGGGTACGCCGTTCCCTGACGGCTGGGAGCCCGACGACGACCACGACCGCGGGGTGTCGGACGAAGAGTTCGCCTCCGTGGTCTTCGACGAGGCATTTGTCAAGGCGGCCGTGGTGCACGAGCCGACCGCCGTCGAACGCCTCCTGGCCGCCGCGGAGGCGAGAGCCGAGGCCGAGGCCCGCCGGGCCCGCGCCCGAGGCGACCGCTACGACGACGCCTACGGTTCCGAAGGACCCGGCGATTTCGGCCATGATCCCGATCTCGACGATCCGGACGACGCCGACCTCCCCGAAGCGTGGGAACGCCGCTACGGCGTCCCCGGGGCCCACGGCAGGCAGGTCCGCTGGCATCGCCCCGTCGCCTGGATGCTCGCCCTCGTCATGGGCGTCGGCATGGTCGCGCTGGCCTTCGCCGCGGTCTACCGGGGCGCCTCCTCGGGCAGCCGGGACCAGCTGCCGTCGCCCGCCACGACCGGTCTCGAACAGGGGAGCGTGCCGCCTCCCTCGGCATCCGCCGACTACTCCCAGCCACCTGTCTCGGCGGTTCCGCGCACGCCCTGAGCGCCTGTCAGAAGTTGTCGTACGGCAGGGCGTTTACCTGGGGTCCGCGCGACCTACTCTGAAAGTATGGCCGGGCCTGGAGACCCACCGGAGGGGACACCCGAGGGCACTCCCGGAGGTGGAGAGGACGAGTACCGATCCGTCGTCTTCGACGAATCGTTCGTCCGTGCTGCCCGCATCCAGGAGTACTCCGCGCAGGAGCGCATGGCCGACCACGCGCCCGCCGTCCGCCGCCGACCGCCCCGGCGCCGGGGCCTGTCGCGGCAGGCACTGATCCTGGTCATGCTGATCGCCGTCGCCTTCGGGACCGCCGTCTACATGGGCGTACGCAACCCCTACCAGAGCCCCGTGGCGCGCCGGTCCGTCGAGCCCCTGCGGATGACCGTCATCCCGCTCTCCCCGCAGGGCGTCGTGCCCGGGGCGGCCGACCCCGAGTCGCTGTTCGCGCACAGTCCCGCCGCGCAGTTCCGTGTCGGCGCCGAGGGCATCCCGCTGCCCGCCTCCCGGCGCACCGCGCACTTCTCCGACAGCCAGGTCGTCACCGCCCTGACCGCGGCCAAGGAGTACATCGTGCACTCCTCCCTCTACCCGGAGGTGCTCACCCGGCAGCAGGTCCGGCCCGTGCGGGCCCTGGTCGCCGCCGAGCAGCTCGACCAGTTCGACGAGAGCTTCAGCCACCCGGCCGCCGACGGCAGACACGCGCCGACCGGCTGGCTGGTCCGCTTCGACCCCGCCCAGACCCAGCTGGCCGACAGCAACATCCGCGTCCAGGGCACGCTCCAGGCCGCCGAGACCGACTCCGCGACCCTCGAGGTCACCGCGGACCACACCTTCGTGTACGCGCTGCGGCCGGCCGACGCGGGCGCCGACACCTCGGTCTCCCTCTTCACCGTCCGCCGCGAGCTGCACTTCCGTTTCGACCGCAACGACCTGCGCACCCACCAGGTCCAGCTGATCGTGTCCTACGTCCAGGCCGGCCCGCTGTCCTGTGCAGAGGACTCCACGAACCATCTGCGCCCCCTGCTGGCCGGCCAGACCGCGAAGACGGGCGGCCCGGCCGGCACGGACCCCTACGCGACGGGCGGCGCGACGGCCCTGTGCGGATCGCTCGCGACGAGCGCACAGCCGAAGGTGTGAATCCGCTCAGGGCCGTGCTTCGAATCAGTCAGTTGTCGGTGCGCGGAGGCGTGTCCGTAGGCCCGTCCGAGCCGTCGGACCGGTCCGACCCGTCCGAGCCGTTCCTCGGCGGCTGGTCGTCCGCCGGAGCCGAGCCCGCGAACCCGCCGAAGCCGCGCCGCACCCGGCCGCCCAGGTCGCCGGCCCCGCCCGCGATGTCGCTGACCAGCTTCATCAGCGGGTCCTTGGAGCTCTTGACGCTCGTCGCGTAGTGGCCGGCGGACTCGCGGAAGGAGTCCGTGACCGAGGTGTCCTTGTCCTCGGTGCGCCGGGGGTAGTGGCCGTCCATGATCCGCTGGTGGTCGCGGGACTCGGCCCACTTCTTCAGCTCGGCCGCGCGCACGGTGGTGAAGGGGTGCGTGCGGGGCAGCACGTTGAGGATCTTCAGCACGGAGTCGCGCAGGTCGCCGCCGGCCTCGTACTCCTCGGCCTGCTTCAGGAACGCGTCCACGTTCATCTCGTGCAGGTGGTTGCCGCCGGCGATCTTCATCAGGCCGCGCATCGAGGCCTTCAGGTCCTGGCCGACGAGAAGACCCGCCCGGTCGGCGGACAGCTCCGACTTGCGGAACCACTCGCGCAGCGCCGTGACGATCGCCATGATCGCGAGGTTGCCCAGCGGGATCCACGCGATCCGGATCGCCAGGCTCGTCAGGAACAGCAGGATCGTGCGGTACACGGCGTGCCCGGAGAGGGCGTGGCCCACCTCGTGGCCGACGACCGCGCGCATCTCCTCCTCGTCGAGCAGCTCGACGAGCCCGGTGGTGACCACGATGATCGGCTCGTCCAGACCGATGCACATCGCGTTGGGCTGCGGGTCCTGGGTGACGTACATCGGCGGGACCTTCTCCAGGTCCAGGATGTAACAGGCGTCCCGCAGCATGTCGTTGAGGTGCGCGAACTGCTGGTCGGAGACCCGCACCGAGTCGGACAGGAACATCAGCCGCAGGCTCCGCTCGGGCAACAGCCCGCTCAGCGCCTTGAACACGGTGTCGAAGCCGCTCAGCTTGCGCAGCGCCACCAGGGCGGAGCGGTCGGCCGGGTGCTCGTACGCACGGGAGGAGATTCCCGGGAAGCGCCTGCGCTGCCTGCTGGGCACGCTCTCGTGGCCGGTGCCGTTCTGCTCGTGGCCGTCGTCGGACATGTCTTCCCCCATGTGCGTCTGTGTGGCCGCTACCTGCTGTGTGGCCTCTGCCTGACCCTTTACGGACCCTTGTGCGGCCCTTTGCGCCCCCGAAGCGGATCCCAGCCTAGGCGGAGTTACCGTGGACGGGCACTACACCGAAGGAGTCCCGCCCCATGGAGCACCACCCCGCAGCCGCCTGGCTCACCGAAGCCGCCGGCGCCGCTCAGCAGCAGGGGGCGGGGAATCTGCTCCGCGTCGTACTGGTCGTGATGATCCTGGGCTGTGTGCTCACCGCGTGGTTCCTGCTGCGGGGCTACAAGCGGAAGGACGACTGAGCCGCCGGGAAGGTTCCCCATGGCGGAGTCGGCGTGATCGCCGCGCGGGCGCCCGCTTACCATGGGCCGACATCTTTATCCCGCCCACCGGATAGGTCCTGCCGAAGATGAGCCTTCACAGCACCGCTGCCCAGCTGGTCACCCTCGCCGCCGAGGGCGAGGAGCACGGTGGCAACCACGAGAGCCTCAGCCCGTACATCACCGGCGGCGCGGCTTTCCTCATCCTGCTGCTCCTGCTGTGGATCACCACCCGCTTCAACCGCGACCGCTGAGACACGACGTGTTCACCGACGGGCAGTCCGGCATAGCGGGGCGCTCCGGGCATCCGCCGGCCGGGGCCCCGGAACCGGGCCGGTAGGGTCTGCACGCATGGGAGAGCAGGACATGCCTACCGGCCCGTCGAACCCGGGCAAGCGCCGCCTCGGCGTCATGGGCGGGACATTCGATCCGATCCACCACGGACACCTCGTGGCGGCCAGTGAGGTCGCCGCGCAGTTCCACCTGGACGAGGTCGTGTTCGTCCCGACCGGCCAGCCGTGGCAGAAGAGCCACCGCAGTGTCTCCCCGGCCGAGGACCGCTACCTGATGACGGTCATCGCGACCGCCGAGAACCCGCAGTTCTCGGTGAGCCGCATCGACATCGACCGCGGTGGCCCCACGTACACCGTGGACACACTGCGCGACCTCCGGGCCCTCAACGTCGGGACCGACCTCTTCTTCATCACCGGCGCCGATGCCCTGGGCCAGATCCTGACCTGGCGGGACAGCGAGGAACTGTTCTCCCTCTCGCACTTCATCGGCGTCACCCGGCCGGGACACAACCTCACGGACCCCGGTCTGCCCGAAGGCGGTGTCTCGCTCGTCGAGGTGCCCGCGCTCGCCATCTCCTCCACAGACTGCCGTGCGAGAGTCGCCAAGGGCGACCCCGTCTGGTATCTGGTGCCGGACGGCGTCGTGCGCTACATCGACAAGCGCGAGCTGTACCGCGGCGAGTGAGCCGAGAGGGGTACCGGTGAACGACCGATACGACGCGGGGTACGGGGACGACCAGTACGAGCTCGTCGGCTACGACGAGTTCGGACAGCCCGTCTACCGACAGGTCCCGTCGCAGCAGGTGCCGCAGCAGCCCTACGACCCGTACGGGCAGCAGACGCAGCAGGGGCAGCAGACGCACCAGCCCCAGGGGCAGCAGGGGTACGGCTACGACCCCTACGCCACAGGCGGGCAGCAGCAGACGCCCGCCTACGACCCGTACGACACCGGTCAGCAGCCGCCCACACCCGCGTACGACCCGTACGACACCGGTCAGCAGCCGCCCACACCCGCGTACGACCCGTACGACACCGGCCGGCAGGCTCCCGTCGGCTACGACCCCTACGGCACCGCGACGCAGGCCCCGTACGACCCTTACGGGCAGACCGCCACGAGCGGACAGCAGCCCCGGGTCGAACAGCCCCGCGCCGCCGAGCAGACCGCCTACATCCCGCAGCAGGGCCGTCCGGTCGAGACCGGGGCCGAGGCCGATACCGGCGTCGACGTCGACGGACGGTCCGATGCGGCGGCGGACGGGCGCGGCGCGTCCGGAGCTCCCGGGCGGCCCCAACGGGACTACGAGACCGAGCAGTTCGCGTTCGTGGAGGAGCCCGACGGTGACTCCGAGGACGTCATCGACTGGCTGAACTTCACGGAGAACCGCACCGAGCGCCGTGAGGAGGCCAAGCGCCGCGCCCGCAGCCGCCTCGTCGCTCTCGCCGTGGTCCTGGCGCTGGTCGCGGTCGGCGGAGTGGGCTACCTCTGGTACGCCGGGAAGCTGCCCGGCCTGCCGTCGTCCTCGGACTCCGGCACCGGCACCACGACCGCCACCGCGGCGCAGAAGCGTGACGTGGTCGTCGTCCACCTGCACAACACCACCGGCGGCGGCACCTCCACGGTGCTGCTCGTCGACAACACCACCACCAAGCAGGCCGCCACGGTCCTGCTGCCCAACTCCCTCGTCGTCACGGACGACGACGGCACCACGACGACCCTCGCCAAGTCCGTCGACGACGACGGCTCGGCCGGCACGCGCGACGCGCTGGACACCGTCCTCGGCACCGACATCGAGGGCACCTGGCGGCTCGACACGCCCTACCTCCAGAACCTCGTCGACCTCGTCGGCAACATCGAGGTCGACACCGACGTCACCGTGCCCGACCCGGCCGCCAAGAAGGGCGGGGCACCCCTCGTCAACAAGGGCGAGAACCAGACCCTCAGCGGCAAGACGGCCGTCGCCTACGCCACCTACCGCGCCACGGGCGAGGCCCAGAACGCCCAGCTGGAGCGGTTCGGCCAGGTCATGCAGGGAGTGCTGCGCAAGGTGTCGTCCGACGCGCAGGGCGCCACCGTCACCGTCCAGACCCTGGCGCAGATCCTCGACCCCTCGCTGACCGACAAGGACCTCGGCACCTTCCTGGCCAAGCTCGCGAACCTCGCCAAGGGTGGCGACTACAAGACCGCGCTGCTGCCCGTGCAGACCGACGGCACCCTCAACGCGGAGGCCAGCGCGAGCGTCGTCAAGGACGTCCTCGGCGGCGCCGCGAAGAGCCCCGACAAGGACGCGGCCGTCAGCGTCTCCGTCCAGAACGCCAGCGGCACCAAGGCCAACACCGAGGACGCGCGCGTGGTGCTCCTGAACGGTGGTTTCACCTTCCTGGAGGCCGGCACCCCGTCCAACACGAAGGCCACCTCCCAGGTGCTCTACGCGGACGCCGCAGGCAAGGAGAACGCCACCGAGGTCGCCAAGACCCTGGGGCTGGACGTCGACGCGGTGAAGAAGGGCACGGTCTCCGCGAACGCCGACGTCGCGGTCGTCCTGGGCGAGGACTACCAGCCCTCCTCGGCCGGCACGGCCGACTGAGAGCACGCGCGGGGGCCGGACCGAAGCGGCCCCCGCGGGTGATCCCTCCATCACGTGGGGTGCCGTCGGCGGACCGTGAGACCCTTGGGGACAAGTGTCCGCCGACGGAAAGCCACGTAGTGACCGCCACCGACCGCTCCATCGAGCTCATCCAGACCGCCGCCCAGGCGGCTGCCGACAAGCTCGCGCACGACATCATCGCGTACGACGTCAGCGACGTGCTGTCGATCACGGACGCCTTCCTGCTGGCCTCCGCGCCCAATGACCGCCAGGTCAAGTCGATCGTCGACGAGATCGAGGAGCGCCTCAACAAGGAGCTCGGCGCCAAGCCCGTACGCCGCGAGGGCGACCGCGACGCCCGCTGGATCCTGCTCGACTACGTCGACATCGTCGTCCACGTCCAGCACAGCGAGGAGCGTGTTTTCTACGCTCTGGAGCGGCTGTGGAAGGACTGCCCCGAGCTCGAGCTGCCCGCCGACGCCAAGGCGACCCGCGGCAAGGCCCAGGAGCACGCCAAGCTACAGGCCGAGGCCGGGGAGGACGACACCGCCGGGTTCGGGGACCTGCGGTGAGCGCCCCCGCGGAGCCGGCCGCCGACAGCCGGCCGGGCCGTGGCCGCCGGGTCATCCTGTGGCGGCACGGCCAGACCGCCTGGAACGTGGAGCGCCGCTTCCAGGGCACGACGGACGTGGAGCTGACCGAGACCGGCGTGGCCCAGGCCCGTCGCGCCGCTCGGCTGCTCGCCTCCCTCCAGCCCGACGCGATCGTCTCCTCGGACCTGTCGCGGGCCGCGAACACGGCCGCCGAGCTCGTCGCCCTCACCGGCCTCGAGGTGATCCACGACGAGGCCCTGCGCGAGACGTACGCGGGCCTCTGGCAGGGTCTGACGCACGACGAGATCATCGCAGGCCACGGCGACGAGTACACCGCGTGGAAGCGCGGTGAGCCGGTCCGCCGAGGCGGCGGCGAACTGGAGACGGAGGTCGCCGACCGTGCCGCTCCCGTGGTGCTGCGGCACGCCGAGAAACTGCCCGAGGACGGCACGCTCGTCGTCGTCAGTCACGGCGGCACCATCCGCACCACCATCGGCCGTCTCCTCGGCCTGGACGCCCACCACTGGGAAGCCCTCGGCGGTCTCTCCAACTGCTGCTGGTCCGTCCTCGGTGAGGGCGCTCGGGGCTGGCGCCTGCTCGAGCACAACGCCGGCACCCTGCCCGAGCCGGTGCTCGGCGACGACGACTGAGCGCCGTGCGGCCGCCGGGACCCGGATTTCACTTTCCGGCAGGTCGCAGGCTAAAGTTCTTCTTGTTCGCCCGCCGAGCGGGAAGAACGCAAGGGGCTATAGCTCAGTTGGTAGAGCGCCTGCATGGCATGCAGGAGGTCAGGAGTTCAATTCTCCTTAGCTCCACGGATCACCTGGTCTGTCGGTCGACACTCTGTTGAGTTGTCAAAGATCGGTAGCGACCGGTTGAGATCTGTTGACAAAGATCCCGTCCCCTCAGGGGGCGGGATTTTTTGTCGCTCCGTTCCGCAGCATGGCGGCGCGGCGCTCCGTCTCCTCGTCGTCGGGCGTGTAGACGACGATCCGGCACTCCGGCATCCCGTTGATCGACAGTGACATCGACGTCATCCGCAGCTCGCCCACCGCCTCGTGCCGGAAGACCTTCACGCGGCGGCCGGGCTCCGCCACGTCACCGGACTCCCACAGCCGCGTGAACAGCGGGCTCGCCTGCGACAGCCGGCGTATGAAGTCCTCCCAGCCGGGCTCACCGGCGTGCAGCCCGTACGACGCCCGCAGGGTCGCCACCATCACCGGCAGCTCCTTGTCCCGGAACAGCAGCGGGCAGTCCTGCTCCCGGACCGTGAACAGCCGCCACAGCGCGTTGTTCGGCCCCGGCACGCAGGCGTCCACCGGCGTGATGAACAGGTCGTGGTAGACGGGGTTGGTGGCCAGGATGTCGTAGCGCGAGTTGTAGACCACCGCCGGTCGGGGCGCCAGGGCGTCGATGATGCCCTGGATCTCCGGTCCCACGCTCCGCACCAGGGCTTCCGGCGCGGCCGTGTAGGGCACCTCCGCCAGGTGGTACAGATGCTCCCGCTCCGGCGGATCGAGCCGCAGGGTGCGCGCGACGGCGTCCAGGACCTGCGCGGAGGCGTTGATCGGCCGGCCCTGCTCCAGCCAGGTGTACCAGGTCACGCCCACGCCCGAGAGCTGCGCGACCTCCTCGCGCCGCAGTCCCGGTGTGCGGCGCCGCAGCCCGGGTGGCATCCCGACGTCACCCGGTGTCACCCGGGCCCGCCTGCTGCGCAGGAACGCGGCCAGCTCGGGGCGGCGCCGATGCGGCGATCCCGGCGCAGGCCCCGGCGCCGGTCCCGGCCTTGTCTCCGTGCCTGTTCGCGTCACCGTCGTCACGTCCCCCGTCGTCACGTCCCCCATGGTGGATCCCCCGCCCGTTCTCTGCCAGGTGCCGTCAGTACCAGCATCGGCGGGCTCTCGGCACCCGTACCGGATCCTCGTCACGCTCGACGGCATGACGACGACACCCCGGACGAGCCCGGTCCCCGCGCCCGTTCCACCCGCTTCAAGTCCTGCTGCCAGTAAAGACCCTGGCACTGACAATCGGCCGCGGCGGCTGCTGGCGGTCGTGCTCGCAGCCCAGTTCATGGCACTGCTCGACGTCTTCATCGTGAACGTCGCGGCCCCCACGATCGGTTCCGACCTGAACGCCTCCGGCGCGGACCTCCAACTGGTCGTCGCCGGATACGCCATCACGTACTCGGTGCTCCTGATCACCGGCGCGCGCCTCGGCGACCGGTTCGGGCACGGCCGCGTCCACCTCGTCGGGCTCGCTCTCTTCACGACCGCCTCGCTGGCCTGCGGGCTGGCTCAGGGCAGTACCGAACTGATCGTGTTCCGGCTGGTGCAGGGTGCCGGGTCGGCGGTGATGATCCCGCAGGTGCTCAGCCTGATCCAGCGCACGTTCACCGGCGAGGCCCGGGTGCGGGCGCTGGGCGTCTACTCGGCGGTCCTCGCCGTCGGCGCGGCGGCCGGACAGATGGTGGGTGGCGTCCTGGTCGCCGCCGATCTGCTGGGCACCGGCTGGCGTCCGGTGTTCCTCGTGAACGTGCCGGTGGGTCTGGTCCTGCTGATCGTCGGCAGGCGCGTCCTGCCCCGTGGTGGGGGAGCGGGACGGGCAGCGGCGGGCGCGGGGGCGTGGGAAGGGGCGCGCGGGATGGACTGGCCCGGTCTCGTGCTTCTGGGCGCCGCCGTCTCACTGATCACGGTGCCGCTCGTGCTCGGACAGGAAAAGGACTGGCCGCTGTGGTCCTGGGTGTCGCTGGCCGTCGGCGCGCTCGTGCTGGTGCTGTTCCGTGGCTACGAGGCCCGGCTCGCCCGGCGGGGCGGCGCCCCGCTGATCGCGCCCCGTGTGCTTCGTCACCCCGGGATGGGTCTCGCCGTCCTGCGTGTCCTGGCCGTCATGGCGGTCAACGGGGGCTTCCTGTTCGTGCTGACCCTGCACGTCCAGGGCGGGCTCGGCTACAGCGCGCTGCGCGCCGGCCTCACCTTCGCGCCGACCGCGGTGGTCTTCGGGGCGGTCGGGCTGACCTGGCGCAGGTGGCCCGCGGCCTGGCAACGGTCCCTGGCCCCGGCCGGGTTCACGCTCACCGCGCTGTCCGTGCTGGGAGTGGGGCTGGCCTTCCGGGGCGGCGACCACGGTGGTGCCTGGCTGTACGCGGCGTACGCCGGCGTGGGTGTCGGGCTCGCCCTCGCCTTCAGCCCGACGCTCACCGGGGCGCTGGCGGCGGTGCGGCCCGAGGACGCGGCGGACGCCAGCGGACTGCTCGCCACGGTCACCCAGCTCGGGCAGCTGATCGGTGTTGCGGCGTTCGGCACACTGTTCTTCCACCGGCTTGAGTCACTTGGGGCCCCAGAGGCGTATACCTCTTCGGAAGCGCTTCTCACATGCATGTTCGCGCTCGCTACGACAGCTGTCCTGGGTGCCGTGTCCGGACTGGTACTGAGGCGTCGCTGACCGTATTGGCCCGGCCGTGGCAGAATCAAACGGCCGGAAGGGAGCGCGGCCCGACGGGAGGGAGTAGCGATGCCTGCGAGCATCCTCGGAGAGGTCGGTCATCTCTCCGAAGCGGCGGTGACACCGGACAGGGCCACCCGGCTACGCTGCCCCTCCTGTGGTTCCGGTCATGTGGCCCAGGTTCTTGGTGACAACGGCGGGATTTCCTACGTGTGCACGGCCTGCGGCCACAGCTGGAGCTGATCGATGGGTGCACACAGGCGAAAGTGCGACTGGTGCGGCAGCGGCACCCCGATCGTCCGTGACATGGAGCCGGTCAACCCCGACTACCAGTACTGGTGCGAGGAATGCGCGCGGGCGCTGATCATAAAAGGCGACCCGATCGAGACGTACCGTGAGCTGGAGGGCGAGCCGATCTACGGGCGGCTCCTCGAGGAGCACTGCACACTGAAGCGGTTCTATTCGTTCGTCACCGCTTGACCCGCATATCGGTTGAAATCGGACGGGGCGGAAACGATTTGGTGGTCCACGCCCCGGGCCGGTAATGTTGGCGTCGCCGCCGGGGAAACCGGGCGACACGGTCGGTAGGCGGCTTCGCCGCTTGGCCACGAGGGGCTATAGCTCAGTTGGTAGAGCGCCTGCATGGCATGCAGGAGGTCAGGAGTTCAATTCTCCTTAGCTCCACAGCAGATCCCGCCGGATCGGATTCGATCCGGCGGGATCTTTTTGCGTTCGGATCGCGTTCCGACATTCCCTCTTCGGACATTCCGTCAGGGGCGACGGTTCGGGGCCGCCTGTTCTCGGACGGCCCCTTGTCGTCTGTCGTCGTGGTGCTCAGCGGCCGAGGGCGCGGCGGCCGCGGCCCTGGGAGAGGACCGGGAGATTGCGGGCGGGCGCCTGAGGGCGTGTGTCCTCCTCGACGCGCAGGGCCAGCGCCGGGCAGCGGCGTACCGCGCGCAGTGCCTTCGCCTCCGCGTTCTGTGGCACCTTCGCCTGTGCCACCGTCGGGAAGCCGTCGGCGCCCAGTTGGAAGACCTCCGGGAGGATGTCGGCGCAGAGGCCGTGGCCGCGGCACAGCGTCCAGTCGACGAAGATCTTCTGACGGCTCGAGCCGCTGTCCTCCGGCGCGATGCCGCTCGTGATGGCCGCCGGGGCCATGCCGGCCTCGAAGAGCGGCAGAACGCCCTCCACGGGGCGTCCGCACCCATTGCCGAGGACATGCGCGGCCAGGTCGTCGGTGAACGCCTTGATGGTCGACTCCAGGAACATCGCGGAGCCGTCCGGGTGCGAGCACGCACCGCGCCGCTTGACGTTCTTGGCGACCTGCTTGAGCGCCTCCAGGGCGGCCGGGCCGCCGCCGTTGATGATGTCCTCCATGCCGCGCGCGGCGGCCGGCAGGCCGAGGTAGCAGGGACCGCACTGTCCCGCGCTCTCGTCGGCCAGCCACTGGGCCACCCGCAGCGACTCACCCAGCGGGCAGGTCTCCTGGCTGATCGGCAGGATCGCGCCGGCGCCGAGCGCCCCGCCCACCGCGTCGAGGGAGTTGCGGGAGACGATCGCCTCGTTGACCGTCGCCGCGTCGATCCACTTGCCGTGATAGCCGCCGGTCAGCACGCCCTGGGGCACCGGCGGGGCACCGGCGAGCTGGAGGACGTAGCGCAGCGGCACGCCCGTGGGCACCTCGATCACCATCGGGCGGGCGACCGCGCCGGAGACCGTCAGCATGACGGTGCCCGGCTCGTCGTACAGGCCGGTGTTGCCGTAGCGCTCCGGGCCGATGCGGGCGGCGATGGCCAGCTGGGCGAACGTCTCGGCGTTGGAGAGCAGGGTCGGCGCGCCGCCGACGCCGTTCTGCGAGGCGCTGACCTTGCGGCCGGGCGGGATCGGCGGGCCGCCGTCGATGGAGCGGATCAGTGACGCGGCGGCGCCGGTGACCATGCGGATCGGGTTGCGTTGGACGAATGCCTTCAGCGCCGATCTACGGCCGTTGCTGAGGCCGCGCTCGGCGAGCGCGGCCTCCATGGAGCGCTGGGTGGATTCGCGGGTGACCCCCACCACGAGCGTGCGGGCACCCAGCGCCTCCGCGACCAGCAGCGCGCCGTCCAGGATGAGGTGCGGGGCACGGTTGATGAGCACCGTGTCCTTGCGACAGGCCGGCTCGTCCTCGCTGCCGTTGACGACGACGACCGGTCGTACGCCGCGCTTGATCGCCGCCTCGGCGACCGAGCGCAGCTTCTTGTGGAAGGGGAAGCCCGCGCCGCCGCGGCCCTTCAGGTTGATGTTCTCGGAGAGCTTCGCGAGTGCCTCTCCGCCCAGGGGTTCGAGCGGCCCGTGCACCTTGAGGTGCATGGGCAGATCGAGTCTTTCGACAAGGTCGAAGCCCGACGTGAGCTGCGGAAGCCCGACCACGCGGACTTCTGGGACGTCGGGCAGGGCCTCGTTCACCTATAGCCTCCGGAAGGCGTGTTCCAAGGTTCGCCCGAACCCGGTGCGTCGAACGACGAGCCAGGTGATGGTTCATTGGCGGGACCGCTGTTGTACGTGTCGTTCTGGTTGTACGTCCCGTAAGGGGGATTCGTCTCACCGGTGTCGTACACGTCACGTCCGCCGTACCCGGCGGTGCCCGAATTGTCATAGACCGGGATGCTGAATCCCGTGTCCTGGAGCGGGTCGTAGGCCGACGGGGGCGCCTCGCCGACCGGCGGCGGGGACGGGACCGGCCAGCTGCCCGAGGTGCTGCCGCCGTTGTCGACCCGGGGGATGGCCTCGGTGGCCTGGATGTCGAACGGCAGGTTCATCCGCGCCGTCTGGTCGGCCGCGTAGGACTGCTGCTGGCCGCGCTGCGGTGTGTTGACGGCGCGATAGGCGGCCGCGAAGCCGTTCGCGGGCTCCGGGGCGGCGGGCGCGGGCGTGTCGTACAGCGGTGACGACGGCGGGGACATCCGGGTGGAGCTCATCGTGTCGGTCAGCGGCGAGCGGCCCGAGCGGCCTTCGTAGCCGGGCAGCGCGGACGATCCGGTCTCTCCCACGCGCGCGCGTGACGCGTCCAGGCCGTCCATGGCGGAGCGGTCCTGCGTACCCAGGATCGTGGCGATCCGGTCGGCGACCTTGCGCTTGAACGGGCGCGGGGCGGAGCGCAGCGCGAGGGCGGCCATGACACCGGCCAGGCACAGCTCGTACGAGACCATGAAGAACGGCTTGGCGGCGCGCCCCGCGAACAGGCCGTGGATCAGGGCCGCACACAGCGCCGGGTAGGCCAGCATGTGCATCGCGCGCCAGCGGGCGGCTACCTCGGCGGGTGCGGCGAACCGGTTGCGCAGCGCGCCGGTGATGCCGACGAAGATCATGAGCAGGGCGGCCAGAGAGCCGAGGCCGATGAGTCCGGCGCTTCCCTTGATGCCCAGGCTGAACGGGATCAGCGCGGCGATCAGGACGGTGTGTTGCAGCGCCAGCTTGACGGAGATGTGCACGACGAGGAACGCGATGGAGCCCACGGCGGTCACGCGGTGGATGCCCTGCGCGATGATCCGCTGGCGCGTGTTGAGGATGAGCCGGTCCTGGGCGACGAGGCCCCAGATGACCGAGCAGGTGAGGCATACCAGTGACAGCACGCCCGCACCGAAGTTGAGGAATGCCTGGAACTGGTCGCCGCCGACCAGCACGACCACGGGTATGAGGACCAGGACGACAGCCGTCGCCACCCCATAGACCGACCGGCCGGGCTTGGGGAGCGAGCTGTTACTAGGACGAGGGTTCATGGGGGCAACTCCGAGCAGTTTCGGGAAAGCGGTCCCGCTGCCGAACTCTAAGTGGCTCCATACCGATGGGTACGAGGTTTGAGTTATTGCGCTGTTATCAAACGACAATGTGGCTGTTGTGATGTCCCTTAGCTACTGTTACGCGAAGTAACCCTTGACCTTGGTTCAGTTCCGGCCTCGCCATTCTGGTCGCAGCAACGTTGTCGCGACCATGCATACGTACGAGCGTCGCGCCTTGCTCAAGGCCTGCGGTACCCTAACGCCATGCGTGCTGTACGCCTTCTGCTTAGCGAGCCGCGCTGATCAGTCCCGACCGCCGGTGAACGGACGGTTCGGAATCGGCGCGGCGTCCCCTCCTGTGCGAGGGGATTTTTCGTTTCCTGGACGACAACCCGCTGGCAGAGACGATCGATGGAGCTTTGAGGACCATGAGCGAGACGAACCCCGCTGCCGCCGCTGCACCGGCGGAGGCCGCGCCGCACCGCTACACGGCTGCCATGGCTGCCGAGATCGAGGCGCGCTGGCAGGACTTCTGGGACGCCGAGGGTACGTACGCCGCACCGAACCCGAAGGGCGACCTGGCCGGTGACCCCGAGCTGGTGGCCCGGCCCAAGAAGTTCATCATGGACATGTTCCCGTACCCCTCCGGTGCGGGCCTGCACGTCGGCCACCCTCTGGGCTACATCGCGACCGACGTCTTCGCGCGCTTCCAGCGCATGACCGGCCACAACGTCCTGCACACCCTGGGCTTCGACGCCTTCGGCCTGCCCGCCGAGCAGCACGCCGTGCAGACGGGCGAGCACCCTCGGATCACCACCGAAGCGGCCATCAACAACATGAAGTCCCAGCTGCGCCGACTGGGTCTGGGCCACGACAAGCGCCGGTCGTTCGCCACGATCGACCCGGACTACTACAAGTGGACCCAGTGGATCTTCCTCCAGATCTTCAACTCCTGGTACGACGACGAGGCGGACAAGGCCCGCCCGATCGCCGAACTGGTCGCCCAGTTCGAGTCCGGTGAGCGCGGCGTACCGGGGCACACGCGCGCGTGGAACGAGCTGACCGCCGCCGAGCGCGCCGACGTCCTGAGCGAGTACCGCCTGGCCTACGCCTCCGACGCCCCGGTCAACTGGTGCCCCGGTCTGGGCACCGTGCTGGCCAACGAGGAGGTCACCGCCGACGGTCGCTCCGAGCGCGGCAACTTCCCCGTCTTCAAGGCCAAGCTGCGCCAGTGGAACATGCGCATCACCGCCTACGCCGACCGCCTGCTGGACGACCTGGACGCGCTGGACTGGCCCGAGGCGATCAAGCTCCAGCAGCGCAACTGGATCGGCCGCTCCGAGGGCGCCCGCGTCGACTTCCCCGTGGACGGCGAGCGCATCACGGTCTTCACCACGCGCCCGGACACCCTGTTCGGCGCGACCTACATGGTCCTGGCGCCCGAGCACCCGCTGGTCGACAAGTTCACCCCGGACAGCTGGCCCGAGGGCACGCACGACGTCTGGACCGGCGGTCACGCGACCCCGGCCGAGGCCGTCGCCGCGTACCGGGCGCAGGCCGCGTCGAAGTCCGACGTCGAGCGCCAGGCCGAGGCCAAGGACAAGACCGGCGTCTTCACCGGCGTGTACGCGACGAATCCGGTCAACGGTGAGCAGGTCCCGGTCTTCATCGCCGACTACGTGCTGATGGGCTACGGCACCGGCGCGATCATGGCCGTCCCGGCGGGCGACCAGCGCGACTTCGAGTTCGCGCGCGCCTTCGAGCTGCCGATCCACTGCATCGTCGAGCCGACCGACGGCCGGGGCACCGACACGTCGACGTGGGAGAACGCCTTCGGGTCGTACGACGCGAAGATCATCGCCTCGTCCAACGAGGAGATCTCGCTGGACGGCCTGGGTGTCGTCGACGCCAAGGCCCGCATCACCGAGTGGCTGGCCCGTAAGGGCATCGGTGAGGGCACCGTCAACTTCCGCCTGCGCGACTGGCTGTTCAGCCGCCAGCGCTACTGGGGCGAGCCCTTCCCGATCGTCTACGACGAGGACGGCGTCGCCCACTCGCTGCCCGAGTCGATGCTGCCCCTGGAACTGCCGGAGGTCGAGGACTACTCGCCGCGCACCTTCGACCCGGACGACGCGAACACGTCCCCGGAGACGCCGCTGTCGCGCAACGAGGACTGGGTGAACGTCACCCTGGACCTGGGCGACGGCAACGGCCCGCGCAGGTACCGCCGCGAGACCAACACCATGCCCAACTGGGCCGGTTCCTGCTGGTACGAGCTGCGCTACCTGGACCCGCACAACAGCGAGAAGCTGGTCGACCCGGAGATCGAGCAGTACTGGATGGGCCCCCGTGAGGGTCAGCCGCACGGCGGTGTCGACCTGTACGTCGGTGGCGCCGAGCACGCCGTGCTTCACCTGCTGTACGCGCGCTTCTGGTCCAAGGTCCTGTTCGACCTGGGGCACGTCTCCTCTGCGGAGCCGTTCCACAAGCTGTTCAACCAGGGCATGATCCAGGCCTACGTCTACCGCGACAGCCGCGGCTTCCCGGTGCCGGCCGCCGAGGTGGAGGAGCGCGACGGCGCGTACTTCTACCAGGACGAGAAGGTCAGCCGCCTGCTGGGCAAGATGGGCAAGTCCCTGAAGAACGCGGTCACTCCGGACGAGATCTGTGTCGAGTACGGCGCGGACACCCTGCGCCTGTACGAGATGGCGATGGGCCCGCTGGACGTGTCGCGGCCGTGGGACACGCGCGCGGTGGTGGGCCAGTACCGCCTGCTTCAGCGACTGTGGCGCAACGTCGTCGACGAGACCACCGGCGAGCTGAGCGTCGTCGACGCCGAGCCCGACGAGAACACCCTGCGAGCCCTGCACAAGGCGATCGACGGGGTGCGCCAGGACCTGGAGGGCCTGCGCTTCAACACCGCCATCGCCAAGATCACCGAGCTGAACAACCACCTGACCAAGGCGGGCGGCGCGGTACCGCGTTCCGTCGCCGAGGCCCTGGTGCTGCTGGTCGCCCCGCTGGCCCCGCACATCGCCGAGGAGCTGTGGCGCCGGCTGGGCCACACCGACTCGGTCGTCCACCGGGACCTGCCGGTCGCCGACCCGGCCTACGTCGTGGACGAGAGCGTGACCTGCGTCGTGCAGATCAAGGGCAAGGTCAAGGCGCGCCTGGAAGTGTCCCCGGCGATCTCCGACGAGGAGCTGGAGAAGGTGGCGCTGGCCGACGAGGGTGTCGTGAAGGCGCTGGGCGGGGCCGGTATCCGCAAGGTCATCGTGCGGGCGCCGAAGCTGGTGAACATCGTTCCGGCGTGAGCGGGAGCGGGAGCTGAACGTGACGGCGCGGTACGCATGAGCGGGCTGTACGGACGATCATGACCGGGTTGTGCGCATGACCGGGCCGTACGCACGGCGGGGCCGGGTGTCGCGGGCCGGTGGGTGCGGCTCCGGGTAGTCCCCTACGGGCAGGTTCGGGGTTCTTCTGGAACTCCGAGCCTGCCCGTCTCGTTTACCGTTTGAAGTGCGGCGTGCCCTGTGCGGCGCCGGATGTGTCGTGGCAGGCCGGAGGAGGAGCTCGTGGAAGCAGTGATCGCAGTAGTCGCCCTGCTCTTCGTGCTCTTTGTGGTGCTCGGCGCCTACGCCACGGTGAAGGTGATCGGCGCCGCCAAGCGGGGCGTCGACCGCACCATCGACCAGGCCCGCCGCACGGTCGAGGACCACACCCTGCGGGCCAAGTCCTTCGCCCAGTTCGGACCGGCCGGCGAGATCGCCCAGTTGAGGCTCAAGCTGCGCACGTCGATGCGGGCCACCCAGGACGCGCTGCACGCGGGCGTCACCGAGGACGAGTCCCTCAAGGAGTCCCTCGCCCTGTTCCACAGGCTCAGCGCGCACGGACACGAACTGGACACCGAGCTCAAGCGCCTGGAATCGGAACCGGACCGGGCGACGCTCGCCGCGCGGCTGCCTTCACTGCGCGAGCGCACCGAGCGCGTCGTGGGATCGGCGGACTCGCTGCGCTGGGCGGCCCGCGACCGGGCCCGCCGCTTCGCGGACGACGACCTCGACTCCCTCAGTGCCCAGATCGACGTCGAGGCCGGTGCTCTCCGGCACTGGACCACGGCGGACTCCTCCACGCAGACACCGCCGCCTCCGTGGCCCGAGGCGCCGGCCGCCGACAGCGCGGCGGAAGGTCAGACCTGGCCGGAGACACCCGGCGCGCGCACCCCGCAGGAGCCGACCCAGCCCGCCATCACCCCACCGGCACCACGCCCCGCCTACCCGTGGCAGAAGAAGCCGCGCCCCGAGAGCACCACCTGAGGCCGGAGCCGGATTCCTGCCCTCCGGGCCCCGGTTCGCCAGGTGACGGGGTCCTGGATCAGGTGCCGTTCGACGTGGTACTTGATTCGGTCAAGGGCGGTCCAGCTGCGAGGGGCCGGGCTGCCGCACGGGGGCTACGCCAGGTAACCTCCAGGTCATGTCCCGCCATGTCGCGATCGTCACGGATTCAACGGCCTACTTGCCGCAGCGGACGATGGAGCGTCACGGCATCACCGCGGTGCCCCTGACCGTCGTCCTCGGCGACCAGGCTCTTGAAGAGGGCAACGAGATCTCGACCCGTTCCCTCGCCCAGGCCCTGCACAAGCGACGTTCCGTCACCACCTCGCGTCCCAGCCCCCAGCTCTTCGCCGAGACGTATCGCAGGATCGCCGAGTCCGGTGCCACCGGCATCGTCTCGCTCCACCTCTCCGCCGAACTGTCCGGCACCTACGACGCGGCGGTCGTCGCGGCGCGTGAGGCGCCGGTGCCGGTGCGGGTGGTGGACACCGGCATGGTCGCGATGGCGCTCGGCTTCTGCGCGCTCGCGGCGGCCGAGGTCGCCGAGGCGGGCGGCACGGTCGACGAGGCGGTCACCGCGGCGGAGAAACGGGCCGCCGGCACCTCCGCCTATTTCTACGTCGACACCCTGGACTACCTGCGCCGCGGCGGCCGGATCGGCGCCGCCCAGGCCCTGTTGGGCTCCGCGCTCGCGGTGAAGCCGCTGCTCCAGCTGAGCGGGGGGCGCATCGACCTCCTGGAGAAGGTACGGACGGCGTCGAAGGCGATCGCCCGCCTGGAGGAACTCGGGGCCGACCGGGCGGGCAGCGCGCCGGTCGACATCGCCGTGCACCATCTCGCCGCTCCCGAGCGGGCGTCCGCGCTCGCCGACCGTCTGCGGTCCCGCGTGCCCGGACTCGCCGACCTGCATGTGAGCGAGGTCGGCGCGGTGATCGGGGCGCATACCGGGCCGGGGCTGCTGGGGGTCGTGGTCTCGCCGCGCTGAAGGCTCGGCTCACTCGTGTGAGTGGTGGAGTTATCCACAACTGGGCGGTCATCCCCGGAAATTGAGCAAGATCATCGCGGTGTGGCGAAGTGCCCGATCCTCGTCGCATGGCACTTCGATCACATCCACGCAGCCCGAACGCGACCAGCGGCCCCGGCCGGGGCCCCGGCTCCGACGGCCGTTCCCACCGTCTCCGTCCACCGGGCGGCCGCCGGAACGGACACCGACACGCCTCGGCGGAGGAGATCCGCCGCCGGGCGAAGGTGCTCTTCGCCGAACGGCCCCGGGAACAAGGGGAGATGGGGATGGGGCCGCCGGGTGAGGGCGGTGGGGATGGTGGGGGTGCTGTTCTTGTTGATGTGTCGGGTGCGTCGGGTGCGTCGGGTGCGTCGGGTGCGTCGGGGGCAACGGATGCATCGGGGGCGTCAGGTGTACAGGAATCGGCCGGTGCGGCAGTAGCGGTGGTGGTGGCGGGGGTGCCGGTTGCGCCGGGTGCTCTGAAGAGGTCCGGTGCGTCACGGGTGGATGTGCCCGGTGGCGAGGGTGTGCAGCATGCCGATGCCGATGCCGAAATCGACGGCGACGGCGACGAGATTCGTAAGGGGAGTACTCCCCGTGTCGCCGGGCCCTGGCAGGAGCGGGTGGGGCTTGCTCTGCGGGAGCGGATGCCGGTGTGGCTGCTGGCGCGCTGCGGGCTGGAACGCAGGAGTGTGCTCGCGCTCTCGGTGCTGCTCGTCGTCGCCGCCGCCTTCGCCGTGCAGCACTTCTGGGTCGGCCGGGCCCAGCCGGTGCGGGCACCGGAGGTGGTGCGAGCCGCCGCCCCCTACGAGTCGGGGGAGCTGAACTCGGCTGCCGGTACCGCCCCTTCCGCAGGCCCGCCGGGCGTCGGCGGCACGGCCGGGGCCGAGATCGTGGTGGACGTCAGCGGCAAGGTGAGGAAGCCCGGCATCCACCGCCTCCCGGCCGGTTCACGGGTGGTCGACGCGCTGGGCGCGGCCGGTGGTGTGCGACCGGGCACCGACACCGACGGTCTCAACCGCGCGCGTTTCCTCGTGGACGGGGAGCAGGTCGTCGTCGGCGTTCCCGTCCCGCAGGCCGGGGCCGCCGGGACGGGAGCGGGGTCGTCGTCGGCGGGCTCCACCGGTGCCGGCACGGGAGCAGGGCCACCGGTCCCCGTCTCCCTCAACACGGCCACCGTGGACCAGTTCGACACGCTGCCCGGCGTGGGACCCGTGCTGGCGCAGCACATCATCGACTACCGGGCGCAGCACGGCGGTTTCCGGTCGGTGGACGAACTGCGCGAGGTCAACGGCATCGGCGAGCGACGCTTCGCCGACCTGCGGAATCTCGTGCGGCCATGAGGCGCGAAGACAGCGAGGCCGTCGGTGGCCGGGCCGGACCCGGCTCCGCTGCCCGCCAGGCCGTGCACGCGGCCTCCGGGAAGCGGCTGGGCGACGCCCATCCGCGTCAGGAAGGGCCGGTGGATCTACGGCTGGTACCACCCGCGCTGGCGGCCTGGGTGACGGCGGCGCTGACGTTGGACGCGTCTCCGGGGGTGGTGGGCGGCATCGTGGCCGTCTGCCTCCTGGCCGCCGGTGCCCTGCTGATCGTGAGGCGGCGTGCGGCGGGGCGCGGTGCGGGGCCCGTTGCGGGGCCTGTTGCCGGTCGGCGGATGTGGCCCCGGGTCACCGTCGCCGCCTCGTTGCTCTGCGTGGGCGCGGCTGCCGCGTCATCCGGGCTGCACGGGGCCGATCTGCGCCGGGGGCCGGTGCCGGAGTTGGCGCGGGAGTACGCGACCGTCACCGCCGAGGTCGAGATCACCTCCGATCCACGACTCACCCGGCCCCGGGTCAGAGGGGACCAGGTGACCCCGGACTCCGTGCTGATCAACGCCGAGGTACGCAGCGTCGAGGGGGCGGCGCGGACGGCCGTCGCGACGCGGGCCCCGGTACTGGTGGTGGTGGACGTCGGCTCGCGCTGGAGCGCGGGTGGGGCACGGGCGAATCCCGAGAGCCGCCAGATGCCGGGCCAGCTGGGGCCCAGCCGCCAGGCGCCTGGTCGTCAGGCGTTCGGCGGTGCTCCCGAGGAGGCTGTCGGCCCGGCTGGGGCCGGCGGTGTGCGGGGCTCCGGGGTGCGGTCCGGGGTGCAGTCCAGGACTTCGTGGCTGGGGCTGTTGCCGTCCACGCGGGTGCGGGTGACCGGGCGGCTGGTGCCCGCGCTGGCCGGCGGGGACCGATTCGCGGCCGTGCTGCGGGTGCGGGGCCGAGTGGTGCCGTCGGTCGTGCGGGAACCGTCGGGCACGCAGCGGTTGGCGGGGCGATTGCGGGCGGGACTGCGGGAGGCCACCGACGGACTCCCGGCGGACGCGAGGGCACTGCTGCCGGGGCTGGTCGTCGGGGACACCTCGCGGATCACGCCCGAACTGGACGAGGCGTTCAAGGCGACGGATCTGGCCCACACCCTCGCCGTTTCCGGGAGCAACCTCACGATCATCCTCGTCCTGCTCCTCGGCCCGCCCGGGCTGGCCCAGCAGGTCGAGCGCCGCGGTCTGGCACCTCGCCTCGGCGTCCCGCTCCGGGCGACCGCGCTGCTCGGCGGAGCGCTCACGCTCGGCTTCGTGGTGGTGTGCCGGCCCGACCCGAGCGTGCTGCGCGCCGCGGCCTGTGGAGCGATCGTGCTCCTCGCCCTGGCGACCGGCCGCCGTCGGTCCCTGATCCCGGCGCTGGCGACGGCGGTGCTGCTGTTGGTGCTGTACGACCCGTGGCTGGCCCGGAGTTACGGGTTCCTGCTGTCCGTCCTGGCCACCGGGGCCCTGCTGACGCTGGCGCCACGCTGGAGTGCCGCGCTGCGACGGCGCCGGGTGCCCCCGCGGCTCGCGGAGGCGTTGGCGGCCGCGGGAGCCGCGCAGGCGCTGTGCGCGCCGGTCGTGGCGGTGCTGTCGGCGCGGGTGAGCCTGGTGGCGGTGCCCTGCAATCTCCTGGTGGAGTTCGCGGTCGCGCCGGCGACAGTGCTGGGTTTCGCGGTGCTGGCGACGGCTCCTGTGGCGATGCCGGTGGCCGAGGCGCTGGCGTGGTGCGCGAGTTGGCCGGCCGCGTGGATCGCCGGTGTGGCGCGGAGCGGGGCGGCGCTGCCCGGCGGGGGAGTGGACTGGCCGGGGAACTGGGGTGGGGCGTTCCTGCTCGCCCTGGTCACGGGCGGGGTGGTGCTGCTCGGGCGGCGGCTGTCGCGGCACCCGTGGCTGTGTGCGGTCTGCGGGGTGCTGCTTCTGCTCGTGGTGGTGCAACCGCCGCCGCTGACCCGGGTGCTCACGGGCTGGCCGCCACCGGGCTGGCGGCTCGCGATGTGCGACGTGGGGCAGGGTGACGCGACCGTCCTGGCGGCGGGCGGGGGCGTCGGCGTGGTGGTGGACGCCGGGCCGGATCCGGCACTGGTCGACCGCTGTCTGCGCAAGCTCGGGATCACCCGGGTGCCGCTCGTCGTGCTGACCCACTTCCACGCCGATCATGTGGCCGGGTTGCCGGGAGTGCTGCGGGGCCGGGCGGTGGGGGCGATCGAGACGACGGGGTTCGAGGAGCCCGTGGACCAGGTGGAGTTCGTGCGGAGGGAGGCGGAGGCGCGGGACGTGCCGGTGGTGCGGGCCGCGGCCGGGGAGCGGCGGCGGGTCGGTGCTCTCGACTGGGAGGTGCTGTGGCCGCCACCGGGCCCGGCGTCGCGCCCGGACGGGCCGAACGACGCGAGCGTGACGTTGCTCGTGCGGGCGGCCGGGCTGCGGATGCTGCTGCTCGGCGATCTCGAACCCCCGGCCCAGCAGGCGTTGTTGCGATCGCCGGCGGCACCGTTGGTGCGTGGGGTGGATGTGCTCAAGGTGGCTCATCACGGCTCGGCCTACCAGGCCCCCGACCTCATACGCGCCGTGGCGCCACGGCTGGCGTTGATCTCGTGCGGCGCGGACAACCCGTACGGGCATCCCGCGCCCAGCACGGTCGCGGCGTTGCGCGCGGGAGGGGCGGCAGTGCTGCGGACGGACCGGGACGGGGCGCTGGCGGTGGCCACCGGCACGGGCGGGGAGCTGCGGGTGGCGCGGGACTGAGGGCGGAGAGGGCCATGGCTGAAGTCTGGGGTGACCGTTGGGGGGGGGACCGTCTGGGGAGACCGAGTGGGGTGACCGTCTGGGGAGACCGAGTGGGGGTGATCGTCTGGGGAGACCGGGTGGGGGAGACCGGGTGGGGGAGACCGGGTGTCGGAAAATGGTGCGGTGAGTGATGTGAGACATGTGCTGGTGCTGCCCGATCGCGATGCCGCGGAGGAGGTGGCCCAGGCGCTCGGGGACCGGTTCGGGGTGCGCGAGGAGCCGAGGGTCGTCCGGGACGCGTTGGCGGGGGAGGACGACGCGGAGGACGCGCAGTGGCTCGTCCTGCTGCGGGACGAGGAGGAACACCTCGACGCGGCGGCGCTGGACGAGTTCGCGGGGGAGTGGGAGGGCTGGCGGGAGGAGCCGTGACCGTGATCCGTCGGCGGCTCGTCGGTGGGGCCCGGGTTGTCAGTGGCTCGTGGGATGCTTTCGGTGATGGCCAGGAAGACTGCGAATGACGACCCTCTCGCCCCGGTGACGCTTGCCGTGGGCCAGGAGGACCTCCTGCTCGACCGTGCCGTGCAGGAGGTGGTGGCCGCCGCCAGGGCCGCCGACGCCGACACGGACGTGCGCGACCTGACCCCGGACCAGGTGCAGCCCGGCACGCTCGCCGAACTGACCAGCCCCTCGCTCTTCGCGGAACGCAAGGTCGTGGTCGTACGCAACGCGCACGATCTGTCCGCCGACACGGTCAAGGACGTCAAGGCGTATCTGGGGTCGCCCGCCGAGGAGATCACGCTGGTGCTGCTGCACGCCGGCGGAGTCAAGGGCAAGGGGCTGCTGGACGCCGCGCGCAAGGCGGGGGCGCGGGAGGTGGCCTGTCCGAAGATGACCAAGCCGGCGGACCGGCTGGCCTTCGTGCGGCAGGAGTTCCGGGCCACCGGTCGGTCGGCCACGCCCGAGGCGTGCCAGGCGCTCGTCGACGCCATCGGCAGCGATCTGCGGGAGCTGGCCTCGGCCGTGTCCCAGCTGGTCGCCGATGTCGAGGGGACCATCGACGAGGCCGTCGTCGGGCGGTACTACACCGGGCGGGCCGAAGCCTCGAGCTTCACCGTCGCGGACCGGGCGGTGGAGGGGCGGGCCGCCGAGGCGCTGGAGGCGCTGCGCTGGTCGCTGGCGACCGGGGTGGCGCCGGTGCTGATCACCAGTGCGCTGGCCCAGGGAGTGCGGGCGATCGGCAAGCTGTCCTCGGCGCGCGGCGGCCGGCCGGCCGATCTCGCCAGGGAGTTGGGTATGCCGCCCTGGAAGATCGACCGGGTGCGCCAGCAGATGCGGGGCTGGACGCCGGACGGAGTGTCCGTCGCGCTGCGGGCCGTCGCCGAGGCGGACGCGGGAGTGAAGGGCGGCGGTGACGACCCCGAGTACGCCCTCGAGAAGGCCGTCGTGGCGGTCGCGCGGGCGGCGCGGTCCGGGGGCCGCGGGTAGCCGTACGTCCCAGGCGTCACCGGGGTGATCCAGTAGCCGTTCCCCTGCCGGGGAGGAGAATCGGGGTACCGGCCGCACATCGCCGACGCATGCGAAAGGTGGCGATCGACATGGCTGAGCACCCGCACGCGGCACTCGTCCGCAAGGGATACGAGGCCTTCACCCGCGGGGACATGGACACCCTGCGCGGGATGATGACGGGGGACTGTACGCACCACGTGCCCGGTTCCCACATGCTCTCCGGGGACTTCAAGGGCCTCGACGCGGTCATGGACATGTACGGCAGGCTGTTCTCGGAGACGGGCGGGTCGCTGCGCGTCGACCTGCGCACCGTACTCGTCGACGGCCGTGGGCATGCCGTCTCCCTGCACCGGATCACCGCCGACCGCAACGGCAAGCACATGGACGACAACGGGGGCATCGTCTTCCGGATCGTCGGTGACAAGATCAGCGATCTCGACGAGTGCGTCGAGGACATCGACACGAGCAACGACTTCTGGTCCTGACGAGCCCTGTCACCCCTGTCACCCCTGTCACCCCTGTCACCCCTGCCACCCCTGCTGCCCCTGTCACCCCGGTCACTCCGGCCCCTCCGGTCACCTCTGACGGTTCCGGTCCCTGCCCCGGGGGCGCCCCGGCAGACCGAAGGCCCCCGTACCCGCCCTGGGGAAGGGCGAGGCGCGGGGGCCTTCGGTTCAAGCTTCAAGCTGCTGGATCGCGCCCGCGTGGCGAACGCAGGCCGCGCGCGATCCGTTGGGTGCCGGTCGGGGGCGGATGAGAGAGGGCCCGCCCTGGGTCCTTCCGGCGATCAGATCTGAGGGATTCAGCCCTTGAGGGTCTCGACCTTGGAAGCAAGCGCCGACTTCTTGTTGGCGGCCTGGTTCTTGTGGATGACGCCCTTCGAGACGGCCTTGTCGAGCTGACGCGCGGCAGCGCGCTGGTACTCGGTGGCCTTCTCGACGTCACCCGCGGCAGCAGCCTCACGGGCCTTGCGGATCGCGGTCTTCAGGGAGGACTTGACGGCCTTGTTGCGCAGCCGAGCCTTCTCGTTGGTCTTGATCCGCTTGATCTGGGACTTGATGTTCGCCACGAATGAGCCTTTTCAGGTTCAGGCACGGGCCCCTACGGGTCCCGTACCGATGATTTTCCGAGATGCCCCGAAGTTTCCCGAGAAGTGTTGTCCGAGAAGTCCTCCGAGGCGATGTGCCTCGTGCTGAGAGGGCAAGAGACACAGCTGCCCAGACTACCAGTGGCTCCCCGAGTGGCCCAAACCGGTCCCCGGTCGCCACCCGTGGGACCATGGAGCCTACGTATCGATCCGACCCGAGGCACAAGGCGCCTCAAGAGACAGGACCCTGCGTGCCCGCGACCCCTAACAATGTGCCCGAGCCGAGCCGTACTGACCCGGCTCTGATCCGCAATTTCTGCATCATCGCGCACATCGACCACGGCAAGTCCACGCTCGCCGACCGCATGCTCCAGCTGACCGGAGTGGTCGATCAGCGGCAGATGCGTGCTCAGTACCTCGACCGCATGGACATCGAGCGCGAGCGCGGCATCACGATCAAGTCCCAGGCGGTCCGACTGCCCTGGGCCCCGACCGAGGACCCGGGCAAGACCCACATCCTCAACATGATCGACACCCCCGGGCACGTGGACTTCACGTACGAGGTGTCCCGGTCGCTGGCCGCCTGTGAGGGGACCGTCCTCCTGGTCGACGCCGCCCAGGGCATCGAGGCCCAGACTCTCGCCAACCTCTACCTGGCGATGGAGAACGACCTCAAGATCATCCCCGTACTGAACAAGATCGACCTTCCGGCCGCCCAGCCCGAGAAGTTCTCCGAGGAGCTCGCCAACCTCATCGGCTGTGACCCCGCGGACGTGCTCAAGGTCTCCGCCAAGACCGGTCTGGGCGTCGAGGCGCTGCTGGACCGGGTCGTGGCCGAGGTCCCCGCGCCGGTCGGCGTCCAGGACGCCCCCGCGCGCGCCATGATCTTCGACTCGGTGTACGACTCCTACCGCGGTGTCGTGACGTACGTGCGTGTCATCGACGGTCAGCTCAACAAGCGTGAGCGGATTCGCATGATGTCCACCGGCGCGACGCACGAGCTGCTGGAGATCGGCGTCTCGGCCCCCGAGATGAAGTCGGCCGACGGCCTCGGTGTCGGTGAGGTCGGCTATCTGATCACCGGCGTGAAGGACGTCCGCCAGTCCAAGGTCGGTGACACGATCACCACCCTGCACAAGGGGGCCACCGAGGCGCTCGGCGGCTACAAGGACCCGAAGCCGATGGTCTTCTCGGGTCTGTATCCGCTGGACGGCTCCGACTACCCCGAGCTGCGCGACGCCCTCGACAAGCTCCAGCTCAACGACGCCGCGCTGGTGTACGAGCCGGAGACCTCCGCCGCCCTCGGCTTCGGTTTCCGCGTCGGCTTCCTGGGCCTGCTGCACCTCGACGTGATCCGCGAGCGGCTGGAGCGCGAGTTCGGGCTCGACCTCATCGCCACCGCGCCCAACGTGGTCTACCGCGTGGTCATGGAGGACGGCGCCGAGCACACGGTCACCAACCCGAGCGAGTTCCCCGAGGGGAAGATCGACGACGTGTACGAGCCCGTCGTACGCGCCACGATCCTCGCGCCCTCCGAGTTCATCGGCTCGATCATGGAGCTGTGCCAGACCCGGCGCGGCACCCTGCTCGGCATGGACTACCTCTCCGAGGACCGGGTCGAGATCCGCTACACGCTCCCGCTCGCGGAGATCGTCTTCGACTTCTTCGACCAGCTGAAGTCCAAGACGCGCGGCTACGCCTCCCTGGACTACGAGCCCACCGGCGAGCAGGCCTCCAGCCTGGTCAAGGTCGACATCCTGCTGCACGGCGACAAGGTGGACGCCTTCTCGGCGGTCACGCACAAGGACGCGGCGTACGCGTACGGTGTGCGGCTCGTCGCCAAGCTGCGCGAGCTCATCCCGCGGCAGGCCTTCGAGGTGCCCATCCAGGCGGCCATCGGCTCCCGGGTCATCGCCCGCGAGACCATCCGCGCCATCCGCAAGGACGTCCTCGCCAAGTGCTACGGCGGTGACATCTCCCGGAAGCGGAAGCTGCTGGAGAAGCAGAAGGAAGGCAAGAAGCGGATGAAGATGGTGGGTTCCGTGGAGGTTCCGCAGGAAGCCTTCATCGCCGTCCTGAGCAGTGACGACAACGCGGGATCGGGCAAGGGCAAGAAATAGCCACGATGTACGCCGGTTTTCAGGGCCCGTCGCGCGACAGCGCGGCGGGCCCTGTGGCTTTATTCAGGAGAAAGTGACTGCCCGGAGCCCCTTACGTGCTGGCCAGTCGCCCTCTACTCTGATCCCTGCTCGGTAGTTACTCGTGAGTTAAACAACAGCCGCCGTCAACAACCGCCGCTGTCAGCAACCGCCGCGTCGAATGACGCCGCAATGAGCCAGCCGCATCGTCGCGGGCCCGGAGGATGTCGTGAGCGACACACAGACACTGATCGAGAACCGTCCGCCGTCCGTCGCGGGCCTCTTCCTGGAGCGCGTGGCGGCCACGCCCGACGCCGAGGCATACCGGTACCCGGTACCGGCCGCGGCCGGCGAGGGACCCGACGCCTGGAAGTCGCTGACCTGGGCGCAGGCCGCCGAACGGGTCTACGCGATCGCGGCCGGCCTCATCGAGCTGGGCGTGCGGGCCGAGCAGCGCGTCGCGCTCGCCGCCTCGACCCGGCTCGAGTGGATCCTCGCCGACCTCGGCATCATGTGCGCCGGGGCCGCCACGACCACCGTCTACCCGCAGACCAACGCCGACGAGTCCGCGTTCATCCTCGCGGACTCCGAGTCCAAGGTGCTGATCGCCGAGGACGCGGCCCAGCTCGCCAAGGCCGTCGAGAAGCGCGCCGAGCTGCCCGCCCTCACCCATGTGGTCGTGATCGACCCGGCCGGTGTGGAGACCGCCGACTGGATCCTCACCCTCGACGAGCTGGAGAAGCGCGGCGCCGCCCGGCTGGAGAAGGAAGCCCAGCTGATCAAGGAGCGGGTCGGCGCGATCACGAAGGACCAGCTCGCCACCCTGATCTACACCTCCGGCACCACCGGCCGGCCCAAGGGCGTCCGCCTGCCGCACGACAACTGGTCGTACATGGCGAAGGCGATCGCCGCGACCGGTCTGGTCGGCCCCGACGACGTGCAGTACCTGTGGCTGCCGCTCGCGCACGTCTTCGGCAAGGTCCTCACTTCCGGCCAGATCGAGGTCGGGCACGTCACCGCCGTCGACGGCCGCGTCGACAAGATCATCGAGAACCTGCCGATCGTCCAGCCGACGTACATGGCCGCCGTGCCGCGCATCTTCGAGAAGGTCTACAACGGGGTCGCCGCCAAGGCCCGTGCGGGCGGCGGGGCAAAGTTCAAGATCTTCCAGTGGGCCGCCGAGGTCTCCCGCGAGTACGCCAAGGCCGCCCAGGACAACTTCCGGCGCACCGGCACCGCCGCCGTCCCCTTCGGGCTCGGCGCCAAGCACAAGGTCGCCGACGCACTCGTCTACGCCAAGATCCGCGAAGCCTTCGGCGGCAACCTGCGCGCGTGTGTCTCCGGGTCGGCGGCGCTCGCGCCGGACATCGGCTACTTCTTCGCCGGCGCCGGCATCCACATCCTCGAGGGCTACGGCCTGACGGAGTCCTCCGCGGCCTCCTTCGTCAACCCCGGTGAGGCCTACCGCACCGGCACGGTCGGCAAGCCGCTGCCCGGCACGGAGGTGCGGATCGCCGACGACGGCGAGATCCTGCTGCGCGGCCCCGGCATCATGGAGGGCTACCACGGGCTCCCCGAGAAGACCGCCGAGGTCCTGGAGGCCGACGGCTGGTTCCACACCGGCGACATCGGCGAGCTGTCGCCCGACGGGTACCTGCGCATCACCGACCGCAAGAAGGACCTCATCAAGACGTCCGGCGGCAAGTACATCGCGCCCGCCGAGGTCGAGGGACAGTTCAAGGCGGTGTGCCCGTACGTCTCCAACATCCTCGTGCACGGCGCCGACCGGAACTTCTGCACGGCGCTCATCGCCCTCGACGAGCCGTCGCTCCTCGACTGGGCGAAGGACAACGGGCTGGCCGGAAAGTCGTACGCGGACGTCGTCGCCGCGCCCGTCACCGTGGAGCTCATCGACGGCTACGTCAAGCAGCTCAACGAGGGACTCCAGCGCTGGCAGACCATCAAGAAGTTCCGGCTGCTGCCCCGGGACCTGGACGTCGAGCACGGCGAGATCACGCCCAGCCTGAAGCTGAAGCGGCCCGTCGTGGAGCGGGAGTACAAGCACCTCATCGACGAGATGTACGCCGGATCGCGCGAGGCGTAGCGCGGGGCGCGACGGCGCGGGGCCGGCGCACCGGCGCGGGGCACAGCGCGTCGGCGCGCGGAGGGGCGGAGTCCGAATGCTCGGATTCCGCCCCTCAACCGCGCTTCATCGAGCATGCGCGGACAGATGCGCAGCACGGTTCTCGCTCAGGACGGCCCACTTCGGTAACCCAGCGCTCATGGCCGGGATCGGTCTGTCACCCTGTGGGCATCCGACCGCCCGGGGAGCTGCGCATGGGGGCCATTCCGACGCAACGGGAGACCGCGTCCCGTGCCCAGGGCGCGCCCGCGCACCCGAGTACGCACTCGGTCGCGCTCCCGCACACCCGCGCGACCCTGAACGGCAGCCCCCTCGCGCCCGGCGCCGCCCGCGAGCTGGTGCGCGCCGCGCTGACGGAGTGGGCCGGTCTCGGCCTGCTCGGCGCGAAGGCGGCCGGGGAGGCCGGCGAGACCGGGGACGCCGGCGAGCGCCTCGCGGAGGACACCACACTCGTCGTCAGCGAGCTCGTCACGAACGCCGTCGTGCACGCCGGCACCGACGTCGAGCTGGCGTGCCGGCTGGAGGAGCACCCCGAGCACCCCGGGCATCCCGGTGGCTGCCGCGCGGTCGTCGTCGAGGTCTCCGACCACCATCCCTCCCGCGCCCCGCGCGACGGCACCGCCGAACCGTCGTACGGGACGCCGGAGTACGGCCGCGGCCTGCGCCTGGTCGCCGCGCTCGCCGACGCCTGGGGGGTGACGTACCGCAGGGGGACGAAGACGGTCTGGGCCCGGCTGCTGCCGACGGCCGCCGAGTCCCAGGACGCCGACCTCTCCGGCCGTGGTGACCACCCGCGTCCCGGCCATGAGCAGAACATCCCCGGCCACGCGGGACACCTCGGTTGCTTCAGCCACGCCGGCCTCACCGCCGACCCCGACCGCCCCCTCGACGACGTCGGCCCGGGTCTCCTCGAGGCCCTGGCCCCGGTCCCGCAACCGGTCGGGTCGAGGGACCGGGACTGGCTCAACCGCGGTGCCCTCTCCTTTCTCGCCGAGGCGTCCGATCTGCTGGCCGGACAGCTCGACGAGGATCTGGTGGCCGCGCTGACCGGCCAGCTGCTCGTGCCGCGGCTCGCCGACTGGTGCGCGGTGTGGCTCGAGGACGAGGTGAGCGGGCGCGGTGAGTGGGCCGGCGGGCCGGGGCCGCGGCTGGCCCGGGTCTGGCACGGCTGCGAGAACCGCGTCGAGGAGCTGCGCCGGGCCCTGGAGAAGGATCCGCCCGGTCCGCCCGACGGCGGTCCCCGCTCCGGGCCCGAGCCCTTCCCCTGGCCCGGCGCGGCGCTCGGCCCGCACGGCACGGCCCTCGCCTACCGGCTGATCGCCGGCGGTCGGCCGCTCGGCACCCTGGTCATCGGGCAGGCGGGGCGGCCGCCCTTCGCCGACGAGGTCACCGGGCTCGTCGAGGATCTCGGCCGTCGGGTGGCGCTCGCCATCGGAGCGGCCCGTCAGTACGCCCGCCAGGCCACCATCAGCGCCGTCCTCCAGCGGGGGCTGCTGCCCGGCGCGGTCGCCGAGATCCCCGGGGTGCGCAGCGCCCTCGTCTACGAGCCGCGCGAGCAGGGCGGCCCGAGCGGCGACTTCTACGACCTGTTCCCGGCGGGCGACGGCCGCTGGTGCTTCGCGGTGGGCGATGTGCAGGGCAAGGGCCCGGAGGCGGCCGTCGTCATCGGCCTCGCCCGGCCCTGGCTGCGGCTGCTGGCCCGCGAGGGCTATGGCGTGGCCGACGTCCTGGACCGGCTCAACCAGCTCCTCCTCGACGACGCGACCGAGGCCGCCGACGCCGCCGCCCGAGCCTTCGTCGGCCCCGCCGGGCCGGGCGACGGCCCGCAGACCCGCTTCCTTTCGCTCCTCTACGGCGAGCTGGCCCCCTTCGAGGGAGGGGTCCGCTGCACTCTCGCCTCCGCCGGGCATCCGCTGCCGCTGCTGCTCGGGCCGGACGGCTCGGTCGCCACGGGCGGGCGTCCGCAGACCCTGCTCGGGGTCATCGAGGACGTCACGTACACCAGCGACAGTCTGGAGCTGCGGCCCGGCGACAGTCTGCTGTGCGTCACCGACGGCGTCACGGAACGACGGTCGGGCCTCCGGCAGTTCGACGACGAGGACGGTCTCGCCGCCGCGCTGGCGGGCTGCGTCGGACTCGACGCGGAGCTGATCGCGGAGCGGATCCGGCGGCTGGTGCACGAGTTCGGCGACCAGCCGCCGGAGGACGACCTGGCACTGCTGGTGCTTCAGGCGGAGTAGCCGCCGCTCGTGCCAGTCCGCGGGGCCGGGTACGGCAGTGGTGGCGGGCCGGGTGTGGCGGGCGGGACGGTGTGGTGGCGAGGCCGGAGCCGGGCGCGGCGGCGATGGCGGCGGGGCCGGGTACGGCGGGCGGGGCGGTGTGGTGGCGGGGCCGGGGCCGGGTACGGCGGCGATGGCGGCGGGGCCGGGTATGGCGGGTACGGCGGCGATGGCGGCGGGGCCGGGTGTGGCGGGCGGGGCGGTGTGGTGGCGGGGCCGGAGCCGGGTACGGCGGCGATGGCGGCGGGCCTGTACGGCGGTGGCGGTGGCCGGGCGATCGCGGTGGGCGGCCGGGAGAGGGCCGGCGGTGTCGGGTGGGGCGGGGGAAACCAGGTGGTCGGGTCTGCGGATGTATGGTCCGGTTCGTGCCGAAGGCGACGAATGCCGCATCTGAAACGCCCACCCGCCGACGCGTCCTGATCGCCGGCGCGGGGCTGGGGCTGACCGTGACCGCCTGTACCCGTGGCGCCGATCCGCCCGAGGACGCCCGCGGGCCCGGCTTCCACGGCCTGCGCCAGGCCGGGGTGACGACCCCGCGGCAGGCCACGGCGCTGCTCCTGGCGTACGACCTCGACCCCGCCCTGCGCGGCGCGGCGGGCGGGCGTGCGCTGAAGGCAGTGCTCGGGGCGTGGACGCACGCCCTCGCCGAGACGCTGGAGTCGGACAGCTCGCGCGCCGCCCGCCTCACCGTCACCGTCGGTATCGGCCCCGCCCTCCCCGCGCGCCTCGGTCTGCGGGCCCCGGCCGCCCTGCGTGACCTGCCCGCCTTCACCGGTGACCGCCTCGACCCCGACCGCTGCGGCGGCGATCTGCTGGTGCAGCTCTGCGCCGACACCGCGGACGCCACCGAGGCGATCGCCGCGACCCTGACCCGGCTGGCCGGGGAGACCCTGTACCCGCGCTGGCGGCAGGACGGGTTCCTGCCTCCGTCCCCCGACGGCGGCACCACCCCGCGCAATCTGCTCGGCTTCCAGGACGGGCCCGCCAACCCGACCCCCGAGGAGTGCGAACGCTGGGTGTGGTCGGGCAACGCCACCTACCTCGTCGTACGACGAGTCCACCTGCGCCTCGAGGACTTCGCGCGGCTCGCCGTCCACCGCCAGGAGGAGATCATCGGCCGCGACCGCTCGACCGGCGGCCCGCTGGACGCCGGTCCGTCGGCCGGTCCGTCGGCCGGAGGCCCTGAGGACGCCGCCCCGCCGCGCTCCCACGTCCGGGCCGTCAGTCCCCGCCTCGACGCGGGGGCCCGGATGCTGCGCCGCGGTTACTCCTACGCCGACGGCCCCAGCGACCAGGGCATGCTGTTCCTCGCGTTCATGCGGGACCCCACGCTCTTCGCACGGGTGCAGCGCCGGATGGCGGCGCAGGACGAGCTGAGCGGATTCGCCGAGGCCCGGGGCTCGGCGATGGCATACATCCTGCCGGGCGCGCGAGCGGGACGACCGCTGGGCGCGGAGCTGCTGGGCTGAGCGCCCCGCGGCGTCCGGCCCCGGCCTGGCGTCGGGCCCCGGCCTGGCGTCGGGCATCGGCCTGGCGTCGGGCCCCGGCCCGGCCCGGTATCCGGTGCCTGCCTGGCGTCCGGCGCCTGCCCGGTATCCGGTGCCTGCCTGGCGTCCGGTGCCTGCCTGGTATCCGGCGCCCGCCTGGTATCCGGTGCCTGCCTGGCGTCCCGGCGCCCGCCCGGCAGTCGGCACCCCGTACCGGGCCGGTGGGTGGGGGCGGGTTGGCGGGCATCCGGGGTGGGGTCGGGCGTGCGGGACAATGGACGACATGCCTTCCGCACTTCCCGACGGTGAGCCGGTCCCCGACGACGGCGCGCTCCCCCCGCACGCGCTCGCCGGCGCCGCCGACCGCCCCCTCGGGTTCTATCTGCACGTCCCGTACTGCGCGACCCGCTGCGGCTACTGCGACTTCAACACCTACACCGCCACCGAGCTGCGCGGCACCGGCGGAGTGCTCGCCTCCCGCGACAACTACGCCGACACCCTGATCGACGAGGTCCGGCTGGCCCGCAAGGTCCTCGGCGACGACCTGCGCGAGGTCCGCACGGTCTTCGTCGGCGGCGGCACGCCGACCCTGCTGGCCGCCTCCGACCTGGTACGGATGCTGGGCGCGATCCGTGACGAGTTCGGGCTGGCGGCGGACGCGGAGGTGACGACCGAGGCGAACCCGGAGTCCGTCGACCCCGCCTACCTGACCACCCTCCGCGAGGGCGGCTTCAACCGGATCTCCTTCGGCATGCAGAGCGCCAGGCAGCACGTGCTGAAGGTGCTCGACCGCACGCACACCCCCGGCCGGCCCGAGCGCTGCGTGGCGGAGGCCCGGGCGGCGGGCTTCGACCACGTCAACCTGGACCTGATCTACGGCACCCCGGGCGAGTCGGACGAAGACTGGCGGGCCTCGCTGGACGCGGCCCTGGGCGCCGGCCCCGATCACGTCTCGGCGTACGCCCTGATCGTCGAGGAGGGCACCCAGCTCGCCCGCCGGATCCGCCGGGGCGAGGTCCCGATGACCGACGACGACGTCCACGCCGACCGGTACCTGATCGCCGAGGAGACGCTCGCCGCGGCGGGCTACGAGTGGTACGAGGTGTCCAACTGGGCCACCTCCGAGGCGGCCCGCTGCCTGCACAACGAGCTGTACTGGCGTGGCGCCGACTGGTGGGGCGCGGGCCCGGGAGCGCACTCGCACGTGGGCGGCGTCCGCTGGTGGAACGTGAAGCACCCCGGGGCGTACGCGGCGGCGCTGGCGGCCGGACGGTCGCCGGGGGCCGGACGCGAGCTGCTGCCGGCCGAGGACCGCCGGGTGGAGCGGATCCTGCTGGAGCTGCGGCTGCGGGAGGGCGTACCGCTGGACCTGCTGCGACCGGAGGGGCTCGCGGCGTCGCGGCGGGCCCTGGCGGACGGCCTGCTCGACCGCGGCCCCTACGACGAGGGGCGTGCCGTGCTCACCCTGCGCGGGCGGCTGCTGGCGGACGCGGTGGTGCGGGACCTGGTGGACTGAGCCCCGGCTGGTCCGGCTGCCCCCCGAGCCCCGGCTGGTCCGGCTGCCCCCCGAGCCCCGGTTGCTCCGGCTGCCCCCCGAGCCCCGGTTGCTCCGGCTGCCCCCCGAGCCCCGGTTGCTCCGGCTGCCCCTGAGCCCCGGCTGCCCCCGAGCCCCGGCTGGTCCGGCTGCCCCCCGAGCCCCGGTTGCTCCGGCTGCCCCGAGCCCCGACCCCCGAGCCTCGCGACTCAGGGCGTCGTCACGAAGTCGATCAGTTCCTCGACCCGCCCCAGCAGCTCCGGTTCGAGGTCCTTGTAGGAGCCCACCCGCTTCAGGATCGCCTGCCAGACCGCCCCGGTGTTCTCCGGCCAGCCCAGGGCCCGGCACACGCCCGTCTTCCAGTCCTGGCCGTGCGGTACCCGGGGCCAGGCCTCGATCCCGACGGACGACGGCTTCACGGCCTCCCAGATGTCGATGTACGGGTGGCCGACGACCAGGGCGTGCTCGCTCGTGACCGACCGGGCGATGCGCCACTCCTTCGTGCCGGGGACGAGGTGGTCCACCAGGACGCCCAGCTTCGCGTCGGGTCCCGGCGCGAACTCGGCGACGATCGCCGGCAGGCCGTCCACGCCCTCCAGGTACTCCACGACCACGCCCTCGACGCGCAGATCGTCGCCCCACACCTTCTCGACCAGCTCGGCGTCGTGCCGGCCCTCGACGTAGATGCGGCCGGCGCGGGCCACACGCGCGCGCGCCCCGGGGACGGCGACCGAACCGGAGGCGGTACGGGTGGGACGTACGGGACCGCCGGACGCAGGCCGTACGAGGGTCACGACCCTGCCCTCCAGCAGGAAGCCGCGCGGCTCCAGCGGGAACACGCGGTGCTTGCCGTAGCGGTCCTCCAGGGTCACCGTGCCCGCCTCGCAGCGGATCACCGCCCCGCAGAACCCGGTGCCGGGCTCCTCCACCACCAGCCCGGCCTCCGCCGGGACCTCGGGGACCGGTTTCGGCCGCTTCCAGGGAGGGGTCAGGTCGGCGGAGTACTGGCGCATTCGCATGACGATAGGAGAAGCGCCGGGCCGAGGGACACACGATCAGCGCGACACGCCGAAACGGGCCGCCAGCGCGTCCCGTTGCGCCCGGACGAACGCCGCGTCCACCACCGCCCCGTGACCGGGCACGTACAGCGCGTCCTCGCCGCCGAGTTCGAGGAGGCGGTCGAGGGCGGCGGGCCAGTGGGACGGTACGGCGTCGGGGCCGGCCTGCGGCTCGCCGGACTCCTCGACGAGGTCGCCGCAGAACACCGTCTCGGGCCTGCCGGGGACCAGGACCGCCAGGTCGTGGGCGGTGTGAGCGGGGCCGACGTTCGCCAGCAGGACCTGCCGGCCGCCGCCCAGGTCGAGGGTCCACTCACCGGAGACGAGGTGCCGGGGCCGGACGAGCGTGTCCGCGGCCTCCGTCGCCGCCGTCCCGTCGAGACCGTTGCGCACCGCGTCCGCCCGCAGTTCCTCGGCCGGCACGGTGTCCACGCCCACCGCCCCGAAGACCTCCGCGCCCGCGAACGCCGCCGCCCCGAACACATGGTCGAAGTGGGGGTGGGTGAGCGCGAGATGGGTCACACGCGAGCCGGTGAGTTCCTCGGCCCACGTCCGCAGCCGCACCCCCTCGGCCAGGCTCGACCCCGCGTCGATCATCAGTACCGCGCCCGTCCCGACGACCAGCCCCGCCGTGCAGTCCCAGCCCGGCAGCCGTACGCGTCCCACCCCGGCCGCGACCCGCTCCCACCCGAGCTCTTCCCAAGTCACCGTCATACCGCGACGCTAGCCCTACGACGCTGAGCCGGGGGCCGACCTTGCCCCGGGTGTACCCCACAGCCGTACACTGGGCCGGGGAACGCTGGCACTCGGATGTGAAGAGTGCCAGACGAGGCGCCCAGGGGACTGGGGACGACTGCTGGAGGTGTGCGCGCGATGCTGAGTGAACGCAGGCTCCAGGTGCTGCGCGCCATCGTCCAGGACTACGTCGGCACCGAGGAACCCGTGGGGTCGAAGGCGCTCACCGAGCGGCACAGCCTCGGCGTGTCCCCGGCGACGGTCCGCAACGACATGGCCGCCCTGGAGGACGAGGGGTACATCGCCCAGCCGCACACCAGTGCGGGGCGGATCCCCACGGACAAGGGCTACCGGCTGTTCGTCGACAAGCTGGCCGGCGTCAAGCCGATGACCGGTCCCGAGCGGCGGGCCATCCAGAACTTCCTCGACGGCGCCGTCGACCTCGACGACGTCGTGGCCAGGACCGTACGGCTGCTCGCGCAGCTCACCCGGCAGGTCGCCGTGGTGCAGTACCCCTCGCTGACCCGCTCGACCGTGCGGCACGTGGAGCTTCTCTCGCTCGCGCCCGCACGCCTGATGCTCGTGCTGATCACGGACACCGGGCGGGTCGAGCAGCGGATGGTGGACTGCCCGGCACCCTTCGGGGAGGCCTCGCTGGCGGATCTACGCGCGCGGCTCAACAGCCGGGTCGCGGGCCGTCGGTTCGCGGACGTGCCGCATCTGGTGGAGGATCTGCCGGATGCTTTCGAGACCGAGGACCGCGGCACGGTCACGACGGTGCTCTCCACTCTGCTGGAGACGCTCGTCGAGGAGAACGAGGAGCGGCTGATGATCGGCGGTACCGCCAATCTCACCCGCTTCGGACATGACTTTCCCCTCACCATCCGGCCCGTCCTGGAGGCACTGGAGGAGCAGGTCGTGCTCCTCAAGCTCCTTGGCGAGGCGGGGGATTCGGGCATGACCGTACGCATCGGTCACGAGAACGCCTATGAGGGACTCAACTCCACTTCGGTGGTGTCGGTCGGCTACGGTTCGGGCGGCGAGGCAGTCGCCAAGCTGGGCGTGGTCGGACCGACCCGCATGGATTACCCGGGAACGATGGGAGCGGTACGAGCGGTGGCACGGTACGTCGGACAGATCCTGGCGGAGTCGTAAGTGGCCACGGACTACTACGCCGTTCTCGGCGTGCGCCGTGATGCGTCGCAGGAAGAGATCAAGAAGGCCTTCCGGCGGCTCGCGCGCGAGCTGCACCCGGACGTCAACCCGGACCCGAAGACCCAGGAACGGTTCAAGGAGATCAACGCCGCCTACGAGGTGTTGTCGGACCCGCAGAAGAAGCAGGTCTACGACCTCGGCGGCGACCCGCTGTCGCAGTCGGGCGGCGGAGGCGCGGGCGGCTTCGGCGCGGGCGGCTTCGGGAACTTCTCGGACATCATGGACGCGTTCTTCGGTACGGCGTCGCAGCGCGGTCCGCGCTCGCGCACCCGGCGCGGCCAGGACGCGATGATCCGGCTGGAGATCGACCTCGAGGAGGCGGCCTTCGGCACGACCAAGGACCTCCAGGTCGACACGGCGATCGTCTGCACGACGTGCAGTGGCGAGGGCGCGGCCCCCGGCACCAGCGCGCAGACGTGTGACATGTGCCGCGGCCGCGGCGAGGTGTCGCAGGTGACGCGGTCCTTCCTCGGGCAGGTCATGACCTCGCGGCCGTGTCCGCAGTGCCAGGGCTTCGGCACCGTCGTGCCGACCCCGTGCCCGGAGTGCGCGGGCGACGGGCGCGTGCGCTCGCGCCGCACCCTGACGGTGAAGATCCCGGCCGGTGTCGACAACGGCACCCGGATCCAGCTCGCGGGCGAGGGCGAGGTCGGCCCCGGCGGCGGCCCCGCCGGTGACCTGTACGTCGAGATCCACGAGCTGCCGCACGCGCAGTTCCAGCGGCGCGGCGACGACCTGCACTGCACGGTGACGCTGCCGATGACGGCGGCGGCGCTCGGCACCAAGGTGCCGCTGGAGACGCTGGACGGGCTGGAGGAGGTCGACATCCGGCCCGGTACCCAGTCCGGCCAGTCGATCCCGTTGCACGGCCGGGGTGTCACGCATCTGCGGGGCGGGGGGCGTGGTGACCTCATCGTGCATGTCGAGGTGCAGACGCCGAGCAAGCTCGACCCCGAGCAGGAGCGGGTGCTGCGCGAGCTGGCCAAGCTGCGGGGTGAGGAGCGGCCCACCGGGCAGTTCCAGCCCGGGCAGCAGGGGTTGTTCTCCCGGCTGAAGGACGCGTTCAACGGGCGGTGACGGTGGGTGTGCGGGGGCCTTCTCGCCCCCGCCGCCCCTTCCCTTTCCCGTCCCTGGGGGCTGCGCCCCCAGACCCCCGTATCGGCCCTGAACGGGCCTCGTCCTCGATCGCAGGACGGGCTGGATCTGTCGGCAGGTGACAGCACGTGCCCATGGGAAGGGTCGATTCGGACTTGTTCGGAGGACGTGACAACATGCCGTCATGTCCTCCGCACTGACCGATCTCTTCCCGTATCCGATCGTGCAGGCCCCCATGGCGGGCGGTGTCTCCGTCCCGCGGCTCGTGGCCGCCGTGTGCGAGGCGGGCGGGCTCGGGTTCCTGGCCGCCGGGTACAAGACGGCCGACGGCCTGTACCAGGAGATCAAGCAGCTGCGGAGCCTCACCTCCCGCCCCTTCGGCGTGAACCTCTTCATGCCGCAGCCCGAGTATGCGGAGACGGGCGCCGTCGAGGTCTACGCCCACCAGCTGGCCGGTGAGGCCGCCTGGTACGAGACCGAGCTGGGCGACCCGGACAGCGGCCGCGACGACGGCTACGACGCCAAGCTCGCGGTGCTGCTGGACAACCCGGTGGCGGTGGTCTCGTTCCACTTCGGCATCCCGAGCGCCGAGGTGCTGGACTCCCTGCGGCGCGCGGGAACGTTCACCCTGGTCACGGCGACCACCGCCGCGGAGGCCCGCGCGGTGGAACGGGCCGGCGCGGCCGCGGTGATCGTGCAGGGTGTGGAGGCCGGCGGCCACCAGGGCACCCACAGGGACAACCCGGAGAACGACCGCTCCGGCATCGGGCTGCTCGCGCTGATCGCCCAGGTCCGCGAGTCCGTGAACCTGCCGATCGTCGCCGCGGGCGGGCTCATGCGCGGCAGCCAGATCGCCGCGGCCCTCGCGGCCGGTGCCGACGCCGCCCAGCTGGGGACCGCGTTCCTCGTCACACCCGAGTCCGGCGCGCACGCCGTGCACAAGCAGGCGCTGACCAACCCCCTCTTCGTACGCACCGAGCTGACCCGTGCCTTCTCCGGCCGCCCGGCCCGCGGCCTGGTCAACCGCTTCCTGCGCGAGCACGGCCCGTACGCGCCCGCCGCCTACCCGGAGGTCCACCACCTCACCTCGCCGCTGCGCAAGGCGGCCGCCAAGGCGGGCGACGCGCAGGGCATGGCGCTGTGGGCGGGACAGGGACACCGGCTGGCCCGCGAGCTGCCCGCCGGGCAGCTGGTGGAGGTCCTGGTGTCCGAAATCGCCGAGGCGCGGACAGCGTTGTCGGATTTCCAGGCCCGTGAGGGCGGTGCCTCGTGACGGCGCCCGTCTTCGTCGTCGACGAACTCCCGGCCTCCCGGTGCGCGTTCGTGCTGGACGGCCCCGAGGGCCGGCATGCCGTCTCCGTGAAGCGGCTGCGGACCGGCGAGGAGGTCGTCCTCACCGACGGCGCCGGACGCTGGGCGCGGGGCGAGGTCGTCGCCGTCGAGGGCAAGGACCGGCTGGTGGTGAGCCTGGGAGAGGTGATCGAGGAGCCCGCCGAGGCGCCCCGGATCACCGTCGTCCAGGCGCTGCCGAAGGGCGACCGGGGCGAGCTGGCCGTCGAGACGATGACCGAGACCGGCGTCGACGCGATCGTGCCGTGGGCGGCCGCGCGCTGCATCACCCAGTGGAAGGGCGAGCGCGGCGCGAAGGCGCTCGCCAAGTGGCGGGCCACCGCCCGTGAGGCCGGCAAGCAGTCCCGTCGGGTCCGCTTCCCCGAGGTCGCCGACGCGTCGACGTCCCGGCAGGTGGCGGAGGTTCTCGCCCGCGCGGACTTCGCCGCCGTCCTGCACGAGGACCGTGACTACGGCAGCGAGCCCCTGGCCACCGCCGCACTGCCCACCACGGGCGAGATCGTGCTCGTCGTGGGCCCCGAAGGGGGCGTCTCGCCGGACGAGTTGGCGCTCTTCGCGGAGGCGGGCGCGAAGGCGTACCGGCTCGGGCGGAGCGTCCTGCGCACCTCGACCGCCGGCACGGCGGCCGCGTCCCTGATCCTGGGCAGGACCGGTCGCTGGTCCTGACCCCGCCCGCCCTCCGGGAGGACATCGTGGAATTCGTCCAGGTAAGGCTGCTGGTCACCGACTTCGCGGTCTGCTACCGCTTCTACGCCGACGTCCTCGGCCTCAAGCCGCAGTCGGGGGCGGAGCGGGGACCGTACGAGAAGTTCTCTCCCGCCACCGGTTCGACGGGGATAGCCATCCAGGACCGGGCGATGATGGCGGAGGTGCTCGGTGAACTGGGCGACACGGCGAACGGTCACCGCTCCCTGGTGGCGCTGCGCGTCGACGACCTGGACGCCATGTGCGCGCGGATCACCGCCCGCGGCGCCACTCTGATCCACGGCCCCGCCCCGATGGGCGACCGGATGCGCGTGGCCCACCTCAAGGACCCGGAGGGCAATCTGGTGGAACTTCAGGAGTGGCTGCTGCTGCGCGGCTGAGCGCGACCGCGGTGAACAGCTCCCAGCCGTCCAACTCGCCGTCCAGGGGCAGCAGTTCCCGCTTGACGGCCTCGTCGACGAAGGCGCGCACCACACCGGGTTCGTGGAGGTTGAGGTGATGGTGGCGGTCGCCCACCCCGCCGCTGTGCCCGTAGGCGACGCTACCCACGTAACGCCCTTCGCCGCCCCGGAAGATGAACTGGGTGCGCACGCCGTCCCGGTGCAGGGTGAGGACCTCCTGGCAGGGCTCTCCGACCTCGTGCCGGTGGCGGACCGTCCACACATAGGTGGTCGTCTCGTCCACGACGAGGGTTCTCCGGCGGCGCTGGTCGCTCATGCGTCCACGGTAGGGCCCGCGCGGAACGTGACCGCATACGGGCTACCGCACCGCCCGCCCGAGTGGCACGCTGCCGTCCATGGGGGCATTGAGGCGGATTTGGCTTCTCCCGTTGGTCGCCGTGGCGGCGGTCGGTGCCGTGGCGTGCGAGCCGGGCGGGCTGAGCAGCACGTCCGTGGCGTACACCACCGACGAGGCCGCGACAGCCGAGATCCAGCGGCGGGACGTGGACGTGCGTTGGCTGACCTGCACGGCTCGCTACGAGGGCCAGGAGAAGGCGGGGACCGTCGCCTCCGTGGACTGCCAGGGGGAGACCGCCGACGGGCGGGACATCACGGTCGAGGGGCAGGTCGCGCGGGCGGTCGACGGGGCCTGTGTGCGCGGGGATCTCACCGCCGTCGTCGGCAAGAAGCAGTTGTTCCGGGTGAGCGGGCTCGGCGACTGCAAGTCCGCGACGCCGTCGCCGGTCGCGCCGTCGGGTTCCGACCGGCCCGGTGGCCGGCCGACGGTCACCGTGACCGTCACCGTCACCGAGACCGTGGGCGGGGACGGCGACGGGGGCGGCGGAAAGAAGTGATCGAAACCCCTGACCTGCGGTCCCGCCGTTGCATACAGTGATTCGGTGACCCAGTCCGCGACGCCTGCCGCATACCTCCGATACCCCCATCTGCACGGCGAGTCGGTGGCCTTCGCCGCCGAGGACGACGTGTGGCTGGCCCCCCTCGACGGCGGCCGCGCCTGGCGGGTCAGCGCCGACAACGTGCCGGTCACCCTGCCGCGCATCTCCCCCGACGGCACCACCGTGGCCTGGACCTCCACCCGCGACGGCGCCCCCGAGGTGCACATCGCCCCCGTCGACGGCGGCCCGTCGACCCGGCTGACGTACTGGGGGAGCCGGCAGACCCGGGTGCGGGGCTGGACCCCCGACGGCCGGGTCCTCGCCGTCAGCACCTACGACCAGGCGACCCTGCGCCGCAGCTGGGCCCGCGCGGTCCCGGTCGACGGCGGACCGGCGACGACCCTGCCGTACGGGCCGGTCGGCACGGTCGCGCACGGCCCGCACACCGTGGTGCTGTCCGCGCCGATGGGGCGCGAGGCCGCCCACTGGAAGCGCTACCGGGGCGGTACGGCCGGCAAGCTGTGGATCGACCGGGAGGGCGACGGGGAGTTCGTCCGGCTGCACGAGGAGCTGGACGGCAACATCGAGTACCCCGTCTGGGCGGGCGAGCGCCTCGCCTTCCTGTCGGATCACGAGGGCACGGGGGCTCTGTACTCGTCCCTCGCTGACGGGTCCGACCTGCGGCGGCACACCCCGCTCGACGGTTTCTACGCCCGGCATGCCGCCGGTGACGGCACTCGGGTCGTGTACATGTCGGCGGGTGAGCTGTGGCTCCTCGACGACCTCGATGGCGCCGAACCGCGCCGGCTCGACGTCCGCCTCGGCGGGCAGCGCACCGACCGCCGCCCGTATCCCGTGGCCGCCTCCCGGTGGCTGGGCGCGGCCGCGCCCGACCACACCGCGCGGGGCAGCGCCGTGGAGGTGCGCGGCGCCGTCCACTGGGTGACCCACCGTTCCGGACCCGCCCGCGCGCTCGCCGCCGAACCCGGCGTCCGGGCCCGGCTGCCGCGCACCTTCCGCACGGAGGGCGAGGAGTGGGTCGTGTGGGTGACGGACGCCGAGGGCGAGGACGCGCTGGAGTTCGCCCCGGCCACCGGGACGGCCCCCGGCGCCACTCCGCGCCGGCTCGCCGCCGGACGGCTCGGGCGGGTCCTGGAGCTCGCCATGGCGCCCGACGGCAGCCGGGCCGCCGTCGCCGCGCACGACGGGCGGCTGCTGCTCGTCGAGCGGGAGACCGGTGAGGTCCGCGAGGTCGACAGCAGCCCCGACGGCGAGGTGTCCGACCTGGTCTTCTCGCCCGACTCGGCATGGCTGGCCTGGTCGCACCCAGGGCCGCGCCCGCTCAGCCAGCTCAAGCTCGCCAACGTCACCGACCTGTCGGTCACCGAGGCGACCCCGCTGCGCTTCCGGGACTACGCGCCCGCCTTCACCCTCGACGGCAAGCACCTCGCGTTCCTCTCCACGCGCGCCTTCGACCCGGTCTACGACGAGCACGTCTTCGACCTCTCCTTCGTGGCCGGGGCCCGCCCGCACCTCATCACCCTCGCGGCGACGACCCCGTCCCCCTTCGGTCCGCAGCGGCACGGCAGGCCCTTCGAGGCCCCCGACAAGGACGAGACGCCCGACAGCGAGGGCACCCCGACCACCCGTATCGACCTCGAGGGCCTCGCCGACCGGATAGTCCCCTTCCCGGTCGAGGCCGGCCGGTACTCCGGGCTTGCCGCGGCGAAGGACGGTGTGCTGTGGCTGCGGCACCCCGTGCGCGGTGTCCTCGGCGCCTCCCGCGCCACCCCGGACGACCCCGACCCGCACACCGAACTGGAGCGCTACGACCTCGCCCAGCAGCGCATCGAGCACCTCGCCGCCGACGCCGACGGCTTCGAGGTCAGCGGCGACGGCAAGCGGCTGCTGCTGTGGACCGACGGCAAGCTCAAGGTCGTCCCCAGCGACCGCCGCGCCTCAGGCGACGAGGACAGCGACAGCAACATCACCGTCGACCTCGGCCGGGTCCGCCGCAGCGTCGATCCGGCCGCCGAGTGGCGGCAGATGTACGACGAGACCGGCCGGATCATGCGGGACAACTTCTGGCGGCCCGATCTGGGCGGAGTCGACTGGGACGGCGTCCTCGACCGCTACCGGCCCGTGCTGGAACGGCTCGCCACCCACGACGACCTCGTCGACCTGCTGTGGGAGGTGCACGGCGAACTCGGCACCTCGCACGCCTACGTCATGCCGCGCGGCGGCCACGGCGGCGGCGCCCGGCAGGGCCTGCTGGGCGCCGACATCTCCCGCCATGAGGACGGCAGTTGGCGCATCGACCGGGTCCTGCCCTCGGAGACCTCCGACCCCGACGCGCGCTCCCCGCTCGCCGCGCCCGGCGTCGCGGTGCGGGCCGGTGACGCCGTCGTCGCCGTCGGCGGGCAGCCGGTGGACCCGGTCACCGGGCCCGGACCGCTGCTCGTCGGCACCGCGGGCAAGGTCGTCGAGCTGACCATCTCGCCGTCCGGCGGGGGCGAGCCGCGGCATGCCGTCGTCGTCCCCGTCGCGGACGAGGAGGCGCTGCGCTACCACGCGTGGGTCGCGGACCGGCGGGCGTATGTGCACGAGGCCTCCGGCGGGCGGCTGGGGTATCTGCACGTGCCCGACATGCAGGCGCCCGGGTGGGCCCAGATCCACCGTGACCTGCGGATCGAGGTCGCGCGGGAGGGGCTGATCGTGGACGTCCGGGAGAACCGGGGCGGGCACACCTCCCAGCTGGTCGTCGAAAAGCTCGCCCGGCGCATCGTCGGCTGGGACCTGCCGCGCGGGATGCGGGCGTCCAGCTATCCGGAGGACGCGCCCCGGGGGCCCGTCGTCGCCGTCGCCAACGAGTTCTCCGGGTCCGACGGGGACATCGTCAACGCGGCGATCAAGGCGCTCGGGATCGGGCCGGTGGTGGGCACGCGCACGTGGGGCGGGACGATCGGGATCGACAGCCGGTACCGGTTGGTCGACGGGACGCTCGTCACGCAGCCCAAGTACGCGTTCTGGCTGGAGGGGTACGAGTGGGGCGTGGAGAACCACGGTGTCGATCCCGACGTCGAGGTGGTCTGTGCTCCTCAGGACTACGCGGCCGGGCGGGATGTCCAGCTGGACGAGGCGGTCTCGCTGGCGCTGGCCGCACTTGAGGAGACCCCGGCGAAGGCGCCTCCGCTGCTGCCCGGGTCATAGCTCACCCGGCGTCGTGGTGACCGTCTCCGGGGGCTGCCGCCCCCGGACCCCCGCTTCGGCCTGAACGGCCTCGTCCTCAAGCTCCCCCAGAGGGGGGACCCCCAGACGGGCTGGAACAACGCACCCTCACAGCTACCATGCCCCCGTACTGATCAACCGTCTGAGGAGGAACCCGCATGGCAGGGGAACCGCAGGACGACTGTCTGTTCTGCAAGATCGTCGCGGGGAACATCCCGGCGACGATCGTGCGGGAGACCGAGACGACCATCGCCTTCCGGGACATCAACCCGCAGGCGCCCACCCACGTCCTGGTGATCCCGAAGGCGCACTACCGGGACGCCGCCGCCCTGGCCGCCGGCGCGCCGGAGCTCGCCGCCGACGTGCTGCGCGAGACGCAGGCGGTCGCGGACGAGGACAAGCTGGAGAGCTACCGGGTCGTCTTCAACACCGGCGCCGGCGCCGGCCAGACCGTCTGGCACGCCCACGCGCATGTCGTCGGCGGCCGCGGCCTGCACTGGCCTCCCGGATAGGCCGCCGTGTCCGTACGTGAACTGGTGGTCCTCGGCACCGCCAGCCAGGTCCCGACCCGGCATCGCAACCACAACGGCTACCTGCTGCGCTGGGACGGCGAGGGCGTCCTCTTCGACCCGGGCGAGGGCACCCAGCGCCAGATGCTGCGTGCCGGGGTCGCCGCGCACGACCTCAACCGGATCTGCGTCACGCACTTCCACGGCGACCACTCGCTCGGTCTCGCCGGTGTCATCCAGCGCATCAACCTGGACAAGGTCCCGCACCCGGTCACCGCGCACTACCCGCGCTCCGGGCAGCGCTTCTTCGAGCGGCTGCGCTACTCCACCGCCTACCGCGAGACCGTCGGCATCACCGAGGCCCCGGTGGACGCGGACGGGGTCCTGGCCACCGGCGCGTCCTACCGTCTCGAAGCCGCCAGGCTCTCCCACCCCGTCGAGTCCTACGGCTACCGGCTCGTCGAGCCCGACGGCCGCCGCATGCTGCCCGAGCGGCTGGCCGCGCACGGCATCAAGGGTCCGGACGTCGGCCGGATCCAGCGGGAGGGTTCGATCGGCGGGGTGTCGCTGGACGACGTCAGCGAGGTGCGGAGCGGGCAGCGGTTCGCGTTCGTCATGGACACCCGGCTGTGCGAGGGAGTGCACGCGCTCGCCGACGGCGCCGACCTGCTCGTCATCGAGTCGACCTTCCTCGACGAGGACGAGCAACTCGCCGTCGACCACGGCCATCTGACCGCCGGTCAGGCTGCCCGGGTGGCCCGTGACGCCGGGGTGCGGCATCTCGTCCTCACCCACTTCAGCCAGCGCTACTCGGAGCCGGAGGAATTCGAGCGGCAGGCGCGGGCGGCCGGGTTCGAGGGCGAGCTGACCGTGGCGCACGACCTGCTGCGAGTGCCGGTTCCGAAACGGCGGTAAAGCGGCCGTACGATGCTTTGATGCCCCTCCCCAAAGCTGAACTGCACCTGCACATCGAAGGAACCCTGGAGCCCGAGCTGGCTTTCGAGCTTGCTGCCCGCAACGGGGTCGCACTGCCTTACGCCGACACGGACGAGCTCCGCAAGGCGTATCAGTTCGAGGACCTCCAGTCCTTCCTGAACCTGTACTACGAACTCATGGCGGTCCTGCGCACCGAGCGCGACTTCGAGGACCTCGCGAACGCCTACCTCGCGCGGGCCGCCGCGCAGGGCGTGCGGCACGCGGAGATCTTCTTCGACCCGCAGGCCCACCTCGCCCGCGGGGTCGGCATGGGCACGGTCGTGGACGGGCTGTGGCGCGCGCTGGGCGGCAGTGAGGCCGAGCACGGCATCTCGACCCGGCTGATCCTGTGCTTCCTGCGCGACGAGTCCGCCGAGTCGGCCCTCGAGACCCTCGAGGCGGCGAAGCCGTACCTCGACCGGATCACCGGTGTCGGCCTGGACTCCGCCGAGGTCGGGCATCCGCCGGTGAAGTTCCGCGAGGTGTACGAGGCGGCGGCCGCTCTCGGGCTGCGGCGCGTCGCGCACGCCGGTGAGGAGGGGCCGCCGGAGTACATCACCGAGGCCCTGGACGTGCTCGGTGTGGAGCGTGTCGACCACGGGCTCCGGTGCATGGAGGACCCGGCCCTCGTCGAGCGGCTGGTGCGGGAGCGGATCCCGCTGACGCTGTGCCCGCTGTCCAACGTGCGGCTGCGGACCGTCGACGTCCTCGCCGACCACCCGCTGCCCGCCATGCTCGACGCCGGGCTGCTGTGCACGGTCAACTCCGACGACCCCGCCTACTTCGGCGGGTACGCCGGCGACAACTTCGACGCCGTGGGCGCCGCCCTGGGCCTGGGCGAGGAGCGGTTGCGCGAGCTGGCCCGCAACTCCTTCGTCGCCTCCTTCCTGGAGGACGACGAGGAGCGGCGGGCGCGGTACCTCGCGGAGGTCGACGCCTACACGTTCTAGGACCTGTCCTGGTCAGGCCCGGTGGATGCGGTCGACCAGGATGTCGATGACGAGGGGCGTGCGGGGGCCGAAGCTCAGCAGCACGCCGTCCTCCATGTCGACGACCCTGCGGTTCATGCCCGCCGGGGTCTGGGCGATGCCGGGGATCTGGAGGAGGCCGTCGAGGCCGCCGACCGACTCCAGGCCCTTGGTCATCATCAGGATGACGTCCGGCTGTGCCTGGGCGAGCGCCTCGGTGGTGATGGGGGTGAAGGGCTTGTCCAGCCCGGCCGCCGTGCCCGCGTCCTCCGCGCCCGCCGCGGCCAGCAGCGAGTCGGCGCCGGAGCCCTTGCCGCCGATCAGATAGACGGCCGCGCTGCCGCGCATGTAGAGGAACGCGACCTTGGGCCTGCTGTCCTCGGGTACGCCCGCGCGGGCCGCGGCGAGTTCGGCGCTCATGCGCGCGTCGAGCGCCTTCCCGGCGGCGGGGACGCCCAGGGCCTGCGCGATGCGGGTGGTGCGGGTGGTGACGTCGGACAGCTTGGTCGCCGGGTCGAGCACGACGACGGGGATCCCGGCGTCCCGGATCTGCTCGACCGCCTCCTTGGGGCCGGTGTCCGTGTCGGCAAGCACCACCGTCGGCCTCAGCGACAGCACGCTCTCGGCGCTCACGTCGTGTGCCTTGGTGACCTGGGGGAGTTTCTTGGCCTCCGCGAAGGTGGCCGTGATGTCCCGGCCGACGACCCGGTCGCCGAGCCCGAGCGTGAACACGATCTCCGCCACGCCCCCGTTGAGCGGCAGGATGCGCGAGGCGTCCGTCACGGTGACCCGGCGGCCGTCGGAGGAGTCGACGGTGACCGGCAGCTCGGGGGTGGGGGCCGGTCCTTCGAGGGGGACGAGCGAGTTCTTCGCGAGCTGTTTCTGCGCGGCGGCGGCCCGCGCGCTCGCGGACGTGGGTGTCGCGTCCGGGTCTTTCGCGTTCCCGCTTCCCGCGCCGCTTCCCGCGCAGGCCCCCGTCAGTACGGCGAGGGCCAGCCCGAGGGCGGCGAGGCATCTTCCGGACCGGCGTCTCCCGGCTACGCGCATGGCCTTTCCCTTCCGCTCCGCTGGTGCACAGTTGGAGAATAGTTTAGGTTAGCCTTCCCTTAGTTTCACGTGGCGGGGGTGTTCCATGATGTCGGCAAGTGGCCTGCGCGGCCACGGAGTTGGCTGTTTCCTGGCGGTCGCCTCGGCGTCCGCCCTCCTGCTCCCGGCGGCCTCACCGGCCGCGGCGGCGGGCGGATCGGCGACCGGTCCCGAGGGTCAGAAACTCACGGTGTCCACGTCGTCCGGCCTCGACCCGGCGGGCGAGACGGTCACCGTGACCGGCTCCGGCTACAACACCGAGAAGGGCATCTACGTCGCCTTCTGCGTCGACAACGGCGCCGGCAAGACCCCCACGCCCTGCGTCGGCGGCGTCGACATGTCCGGTGAGTCGGGCGCGTCCGTGTGGGTCTCCTCCAACCCGCCGTCCTACGGCGAGGGACTGGCCGAGCCGTACGGCGGCAGCGCGCACAAGGGCACGTTCAGCGTGCGGCTCAAGGTGCGCGCCAAGGACGCCGACACCGACTGCGCCGCCGCCGGGGTGACCTGCGCCGTCATCACCCGCAACGACCACACCCGGGGCGGCGACCAGACCCAGACGGTCCGGATCCCGGTGACCTTCGGGGCCTCGGGCGCGACGGGCGGCTCCGGCGCGTCGGCGACGCCGAGCACGAACGCGACCGCCGGGTCCGGCACGACCGGGGGGTCCGGCACCACCAAGGCGGCCGACGAGGCCGCCGACGGGTCGATGGCCAGTACCGGGTCCGACCTCGCGCTGCCCGTCGGGCTCACCGCCGCCGGGCTGGTCGGCGCCGGGGCCGGCGTCTGGTTCTGGGCGCGCCGGCGCCGTACCGGAAGCGTCCCGAACCCGAGCTGACACCACCTCGGTCACCGAGGCCGACACCACCTCATATACCGGAGGGAGAACCGAAGATGGCGAAGAGACCCGGCGCCGCGGCCCTGGCGGCCGGTGCCCTGTTCGCGCTGTGCTGTCCGGCCGCGGCGGCCGCGCAGGTCGGGACCGAGGGGGAGGCGCTGCCGCGGGAGGTGTCCGGCGGCTCCGCGAGCTGGGCCACGGCCGGCACCGGACTGACCGGCCGGGGTGTGTCGCTCGACGTCACGCGGCCTGCCGTACGGGCGAGCGCGGACCGTGCCTCGTTCCCGGCCCTCGGTGGCGGTGCCGACCCCGAAACCGGCGCCGCCGAACTGGAGTTGGGCGGCGCGGCCCGCTTCGAGGGCCCGGCGTCGCAACCGCTCGTCCTCGCCGGGCTGCGGCTGCGGCTGGCCGGTGACGGGGGCGCCCTGTACGCCCGTTCGGTGGTCGACGGGCGGGCGCGCGAGCTGGCGCTCGCCGAGGTGGCGGCGGCCGGAGCCGACCCCGTCGTACGGGCGACGTCGGTGACCTGGAGCGGGCTGCGGGCGTCCCTCACCGCGGAGGGGGCGGCGCTGCTGTCCTCCTGGAGCGGCGCGGAGTTCGCGGCCGGGGACGGGCTCGGCGTCCTCGAGGTGACAGCGGGGACGGGGGAGTCCGGGCAGTCCGGGGAGGCCGGGTCGGCGGCCCCGGAGGGTGCCGGGTCGCCACAGGCGTCCCCGAGCGCCGAAGCCGAACCGCAGGTGGGCGTGCCGGGGAAACCCACCGTCGCCGTGGCCCGTGCCGCGCTCACCGCGGGCGCCGAACAGACGGTCACCGGCGAGGGGTTCACGCCCGGCGCGGTCGTGCTGGTCGCCATCGACGGCGACACGCGCTACCAGGCGGTGGCCGACGCCCGGGGCGGGATCGCGCGCAGCTTCCCGGTGTACGCCAACGCCTTCGAGGGGGAGCACACGGTCGAACTGACCGTGGTGGGGGGTGAACAGGGCGCATCGAGCGTCCGGTTCGGGGTCGGAGCCCCGAACTGATCTGCGTGTTACGCCGTTTGCAGTCGCAGCCAGGAGCGGGCCGGTCGGTCCGCTCCTCGGCATGCCCGAAACCCCTGAAGCCGCAGGTCAGTTGGGATTTTTTGCCGTCTGTTGACAAGCAACCGAAGATCGGACTTAGGTTTGCCTTACCTAAGTTTCTCCCTGTGGGGCCTCCAGGGGCATCGCCCGCAGGATCGAACGAGAGAGGCCTTCCGTCATGAGAGTCCCCGCCACCCGCAACATCGCCCGCGCCGGTCTCGCCGTAGCCGCCTCCGCCGCCCTCACCCTGGGCCTGGCCACCTCCGCCTCGGCCGCCACCTCGACCCGCACGATCGTCGACGGCAGCACCACCTACAACCTGTCGCTGACGGCCCCCGACACCGCGGCCGCGGCCGGCCAGGTCATCACCGTCACCGGCTCCGGCTACAACACCGGCCAGGGCATCTACGTCGGCCTGTGTGTCGTCGACGGCGCCGCGGGCGTGAACAAGCCCACCCCGTGCCTCGGCGGCCAGGACGAGTCCGGCTCCACCGGTGCCTCGCACTGGATCAACAACGTCTTCGGCGGCCTGTTCGCCAACAGCTCCAAGTTCGGCACCGGCGGCACCTTCAGCGTGCAGATCTACGTCCAGGCCACCCTCGAGGACGGCAGCGTCTGCGGCCAGGACGTCGAGTGCGCCGTCGTCACGCGCGCCGACCACTTCGACACCAACGACCGCAAGTACGACGTGCACGTCCCGGTCACCTTCCAGTAGGCGTTCGTAGCCCCGACCGGATGCACGGGCCGGTCACACGGGCCGTCACACGGGCCGGCCACCCGGCCGGCCCGTTCCGGCCCGTCCCACCTTCCAGTGACCATCCGTCACCCTAGGAACCCTTCATGACAGACGACAGCACCGGCCGGCAGCGGCGCGGCGGCACGACCGGACGCCGCTTCAGGCGTCCCGCGGCGCTCCTGGGAGCCGCCGCCCTGGTGGCCGCCGGAGCCATGGCCGTCACCTTCGGCTCACCCGCCGAGGCCGCCGACACCCCGAAGACGGCGCTCGGCAAGGACGGCCAGAAGCTCACGGTCTCCGCCTCCGCGGGCCTCGACCCGGACGGCGAGACCCTGCGCGTCACCGGTTCCGGCTACGACGACACCCTCGGCATCTACGTCGCCGTGTGCAAGGACAACGGCGACAACCGCGTGCCCACCCCCTGCCTCGGCGGCGCCGACCAGGAAGGCGGCAGCGGCTCCTCGATCTGGATCATCCCCAGGGACGCCTCCGACGAGGGCGCGGGCACGGTCGCCGTCCGGTGGGGCGAAGGCGGCACCTTCGACGTCGACCTGGACGTCAAGGCCGAGGACGCCGGCCTCGACTGCCTCCAGGTCGCCTGCTCGGTCGTCACCCGGGTCGACCACAACGGCTCCGGCAACCGCTCCCAGGACGTCCGCATCCCGCTCGCCTTCGAGGGCCAGGGCCCGGGCGACGGGGACGACGGCGGCGACGGAGTGGACGTCCCGGCGGGCACCGTCGGCTACGTGGAGGCGAAGGCCGGCGAGTTCGCCGGCACCAACGCCGGCCGCCCCCTGGACCTGCTGCTGCACCCCGACTCCGGAAAGCTGTACGTCGGTGCGGACAACATCCCCGACACCTCGACCGTCGCCGAACAGGGCCTGTACGTCCTGGACGCCGAGAACGGCACCGCGCTCGGCCACATCGCCCAGGCCCCCGGCCTGAACGGCGTCATGGCCGCCCGTGTGGTCCGCCGGATCATCGCCCCTCTCCCCGGCGACGGCGTCGTCTTCCACTACCCCCTGCGCGGCACAGGCACCGCCAAGACCGGCGACACGGCCGCGCGGGGCATCTGGGCCACCGGCGCGACCTACACCGGCGTCGGCCAGGACGCCGACACCTCCACCGTCCTGATCGCGGCGGGGCCCGAGCTGCGCCGCGTCGAGCTCGCCACCGGAACCGTGCAGGACACCGTCACCCTGGAGGGCGGCGGCGAACTCGGCGTGGACGCCGCCCACGGCGCCGCCTGGTCCCTCGGCACCGCCGGGGACAAGGCGGTGCTGCGCCGCGTCGACACCGGCACCTTCGAGGTCACCGCCACGGCCGAACTCACCCCCGACGTCCTCACCTTCGTCGAGCCGGACCCGGCGACCGGCAACGTCTGGGTCGGCAACGGGGCGTCCGTGCTCGTGTTCGACGAGAACGCCAAGCCGCTGACCACCCTGACCGGCGCGGACCGGGCCATGGCGGTGGCCTTCGACAAGGCCACCGGGCGGGCCTTCGTGCTGCGCGAGGACCTCGCCGACGGCACCACGGACAACGCCGGTTCGCTGGAGGTCATCGACAGCGCGACCTTCGAGCCGGCGGCCGCCGCGGTCGCCCTGCCGGGCAGTGTCCGGGTGGGCACCTACGCGGGCGTCGCCGTGACCCCCGGCGCCACGTCCGTCTACGTCACCAAGGCGGCCGAGAGCAAGGTCGTCAGATTCGACGTCCGGATGTCCCCCAAGGTCGTCCAGTCGCCCACCGACCAGTCCGTCGCCCCCGGTGACGAGGTCACCTTCGTCGCGGCGGCCGAGGGCACCCCCGAGCCCACCGTGAGCTGGAGCGTCAGTCCCGACGGCGGTCAGACCTGGTCGAAGATCGAGGGCGCGACGAAGAACGCGTACACCTTCACCGCGAAGGCCGGCCAGGACGGCTACGAGTACCGCGCCGAGTTCACCAACGCGGTGGGCACTACCCGCACGTCACCGATCACGCTGACCGTCACGGAGACGAGCGGCGACGGCGGCACCACCGGCGGCGGCGAGACCCCCTCCGGTCCGTCCGGCACGAGGACCGGCACCGGCAGCGAGGGCCAGAAGCTCACCGTCACCCCGGTCAACGACCTCGCCACCGAGGGCCAGGTCGTGAAGGTCACCGGCTCCGGCTACGACGTCGACAAGGGCATCTACGTCGCCCTGTGCGTCGACAACGGCGACGGCGAACTGCCGACCCCGTGCGTCGGCGGCGTCGACATGACCGGCGGTTCGCACAGCTCGGCGTGGATCTCCTCCGACCCGCCGGACTACGGCGAGGAGCTGGCGACCCCGTACGGCACCGGCGGCACCTTCTCGGTCGAACTCACCGTGGACGCGAAGGACGAGTTCACCGACTGCTTCAAGGCGAAGTGCGTCCTGGCCACCCGCGCCGACCACACCCTCTCCGGCGACCGCTCCCAGGACGTGAAGGTCCCGGTCGCCTTCGTCGGCCAGGACCCGGTGGACACCGACGACGGCACCACCACCGGCGGCACGGACGGCGGTTCGACCTCGGGCACGTCCGGCGGCACGACGTCCGGCTCCGGCACGGGCGGCACCGGCGGCACGGGCGGTACGGGCACGTCGGCGACCGGCACCACCTCCGGCGGCAGCCTCGCCTCCACCGGCGCGACCGTCGGCACGGTGGCCGGCCTGGCACTGCTGGTCACCGCGGCCGGCTGGTACGTCCACCGACGGGCGAGGGCGGCGCGAGCCGGGTAGCGGGCGACGACAGGCCGGTCGGGCGGCCTCAGTCACCGGACCCCGGCGCGGCACCCGCCCGTCGGGGTCCGGCGGTGCCGTACGCGTCCCGGACGGGTACCGCCGAGCCCTCCACCGCGATCTCCACCACCTGCGGCTCCGGGGTGCCGCCCCGCCGTCGGACCGAGCCCGCGAACTGCGGGCCGCCGCCCGTGCGCAGGGCGACGGCGGTCATCGGCACCGCGACGACGAGCAGCCCGGCCCCCAGCAGCAGGCCCATCACCGGGAATCCGGCCCACGCCGACAGCACGCTCCCGGTCAGCGGCCCCGCCGCCGTCCCCAGCGAAGACGCCGACCCGACCAGCACCGCCCAACGGCCGCGCGGGTCGAGCGAGGCGGCCAGTCCGATCAGGTACGACAGCACGATCGGGTAGAGCGTGTTCCAGGCGATCTCACCGGCCGCGAAGCTCACCGGCCCGGTCGCCGAGGCGCTGGCGACGACACAGCCGGCGATCAGGACGGTCCCGGCGCCGATGGGCACCGCCCGCCCGAGCCGCGCCCCGAGCGCCCCCGCGCCCAGCACTCCGGTGAGCCCGGCTCCCAGCGCCACCGCGAAGACGACGCCGACGCCGGCCTCGGTGAGGTGCGCCTGGGTCAGGCCGATGCGTCCGCTGACACCCCAGAGCGAGTTCTGGACCAGCGACCAGCAGGGCATGGCGGCGGCCAGCACGAGTCCGGCCCGCAGCCGGGGCAGCCGAGACCGGTCCTCGCGGCGGGTGCGGACCGGGGCCGCCCGGCCGGGCAGACGCCCCGTCAGCGGCCAGACGGCGAGCGCGGTGAGGGCGATCGCCGCCAGCGGCTGACCGTGCCCCGCGCCCAGGTGCGGCACCGTCAGATAGACGACGCCTGCGAGCGCGGAGACCCCGAGCAGGCCCGCCGTGGAGACGCGGTGCGGGTCGGGATGGGCGGCGATCCGGGTGGCGGCGACTGTGGTGACCGTTCCTGAGCCGAAGCCGCCGAGGACGGCGCCCGCGACCACGGCGGTCACCTCACCGGCGAGGGCGGCACCGCCGTAGCCGAGCACGGCGAGGAGCAGTCCGATCCGGGCGAGGGTCCGGGCCCCGATCCGCTCCACGCGGGAGGCGAGCAGGAACCCGGCGGAGGCCGAACCGAGCAGCAGCGCACTGCCGACGGCTCCGGCCTCGGTGGCGGACAGCGGCAGCCCGGCGTCCAGTCGGCCGACCACGGTCGGCAGCAGATAGGGGGCGAGGTACCCGGCCGTGAACAGGGCGACGACGGGCCAGGGCAGGGTGGTGCGAGGGGCGAACACGGGCGTTCCAGGGCATGCGAAAGGGACGGCTCGGAAGGGCCGGAGGAGGGGTGGGGCGCCGACCGTCGACGGACAGGAACGCGCGGGCAATTTGTATCAAGCACGCGGTTCGAGATGAAGGGCAGGGTGGGTGATGTGGATCACCATGCGTTTGGGGCGGGGGAGGCCGGGTAGCGGCAGGCGCTAACGCCAGTCGGCGGCGCCGCCGGAACCCGGTGCCGTCGCCTCGATCCTCGCCCTGATCTCCCGCATCACCGCGACGATCCGCTCCTCGTGCTCCGGCGTCAGCCGGGCCACCGGCACCGAGCAACTGACCGCGTCCTGCGCGGGGGTGTCGTAGCGCAGCGCGAACCCGAACCCGACGATGCCGAGGACGCCCTCCTCGCGGTCCACGGAGTACCCGCGCGCCCGCACTCCGGCGAGGTCGGCGAGCAGCGCCTGCCGGCTGGTGCGGGAGTGGGGGGTGAACGCCTCGTACGGCCCCTCGGGGAGCTCGCCGTCCGGCCGCTGCGCCAGCAGCGCCTTGCCGAGCGCGCCGACGTGCGCCGGGAGCCGCCGCCCGACCCGGCTGATCGTGCGCAGGTACTCGTGCGACTCGCGCGTCGCCAGATACGCCACGCCGCGGCCGTCCAGCCGGCCCAGGTGGATCGTCTCGCCCAACGCCTCGGACGCCTCGTCGAGGTAGGGCCGCACCAGCCGCACGCGCGGGTCGGAGTCGAGATAGCTGGTGCCGGTCAGCAGGGCGTGGATGCCGATGCCGTACAGGGATCCGGTCACGTCCGTGCGCACCCAGCCCCGGCTGATCAGGGTCTGGAGCAGTGCGTACATCGAGCTGCGCGGTACCCCCAGCTCGTCCGCCAGCTCCTGGAGCCGCGCCGGCCGGTCGCCGCGCGCCGCGAGCAGTTCCAGCAGCTCGACCGTGCGTGCCGCGGACTTCACCTCGCGGACGCCGCCTGTCTCCGACATGTGCCGATCGTAAGGGTGTGCGGGTCGGGGGGCGCACGCCCATTGACGGTCGACGTTCGCGTATCTAACCTCCATCTTCATACGTGGATGACGTCTACATAGGGAGATGACCGAGGGTGAGCCTCGACAGGGAAACGGTCCGACGCCTGCGGGACGGCATGGCACAGGGGGTGCTGTCCTTCCCGCTCACGAGCTTCCACGACGACGGCTCCCTCGACGCCGACGGCTTCCGCGCGCATGTCGCGGACCGGATCGCGACCGCACCCGGTGCCGTCTTCCCCGCCTGCGGCACCGGCGAGTTCTTCTCCCTCGACGAGGACGAGTACCGGCAGGTCGTCACGATCGCCGTCGAGGAGGCGGGCGGCCGCCTGCCCGTCGTCGCCGGGGTCGGCTACGGCTGGGCCCAGGCCGCCCGGTTCGCGCGCATCGCGGAAGAGGCCGGCGCCGACGCCCTCCTCGTCCTGCCGCACTACCTCGTCGCCGCCCCGCAGGACGGCCTCGTCGCCCAGCTGGAGGAGCTCGCCGCCCGCACCCGGCTGCCCCTCATCGCCTACCAGCGCGGCCAGGTCACCTTCACCGCCGCCTCGCTGCGGCGCGTCGCCGCCATCCCGGGCGTCATCGGCCTCAAGGACGGCCACAGCGACCTCGACCGCCTCCAGCGGCTCACCCTCGCCGCCCCCGACGGCTTCCTCTTCTTCAACGGCGCCGCCACCGCCGAGATCCAGGCCCGCGCCTACGCCACCGTGGGCGTCCCCGCCTACTCCTCCGCCGTCCACGCCTTCGCCCCGGAGATCGCGAACGCCTTCTTCACCGCGCTGCGCGACGGCGACGACAAGATGGTGGACCGGCTGCTGCGCGACTTCTACGTCCCGCTCGTCGAACTCCGCGACCGGGTGCCGGGATACGCCGTGTCCCTGGTGAAGGCGGCGGCCCGGCTGCGCGGCCGCCCCGTCGGGCCGGTCCGCGCCCCGCTCACCGACCCCTCGCCCACCGACCTCGCCGATCTCAGGGCCCTCCTGAGCGCCGGCCTCGACCTCGTAGGAGCCGCGCTGTGAACCTCACGATCACCGACGTCCGCCTGACCCCGATCCTGGTCGCCGACCCGCCGCTGCTCAACACCCAGGGCGTGCACCAGCCGTACACGCCCCGGCTGATCGTGGAAGTCGAGACGGCGGACGGGGTCACGGGCGTCGGCGAGACGTACGGCGACACCAAGTACCTGGAACTGGCCCGCCCGTTCGCCGAGAAGCTCCACGGCCGCCCGGTGAGCGACCTGAACGGCCTGTTCACCATCGCCGACGAGGTGGCCGTCGACAGCTCCCGGGTCTCCGGGCAGGTGGACGTCGGCGGGCTGCGCGGCGTCCAGACCGCCGACAAGCTGCGGCTGTCCGTCGTCTCCGCCTTCGAGGTCGCCTGCCTCGACGCCCTCGGCAAGGCGCTCGGCCTGCCCGTGCACACGCTGCTCGGCGGCAAGGTGCGCGACGCGGTCGAATACAGCGCCTACCTCTTCTACAAGTGGGCCGATCACCCCGAGGGCGTCCCCGCGGAGAAGGACGACTGGGGCGCCGCTGTCGACCCGGCCGGGGTGGTCGAGCAGGCCCGGCGCTTCAAGGAGCGCTACGGCTTCACCTCCTTCAAGCTCAAGGGCGGTGTCTTCCCGCCGGACGAGGAGATCGCCGCCGTACGCGCACTGGCCGAGGCGTTCCCCGGCCACCCCTTGCGCCTGGACCCCAACGGCGCCTGGTCCGTGGCGACTTCACTCAAGGTGGCCGACGAGATCGGCGGCATCCTCGAATACCTGGAGGACCCGGCCCTCGGCACCCCGGCCATGGCCGAGGTGGCCGCGAAGACCGACGTGCCGCTCGCCACCAACATGTGCGTGACGACGTTCGCCGAGATCAAGGAGGCGTTCATTCGCGACGCCGTCCAGGTCGTCCTCTCCGACCACCACTACTGGGGCGGACTGCGCAACACCCGGCAACTCGCCGAGATCTGCCGGACGTTCGGCGTCGGGATCTCCATGCACTCCAACACCCACCTGGGTATCTCGCTGGCCGCCATGACCCATGTGGCGTCCACCGTGCCGAACCTCCACCACGCCTGCGACTCCCACTACCCCTGGCAGTCGGAGGACGTCCTCACCGAACGCCTCACCTTCGACGACGGCAAGGTCACCGTGTCGGACGCGCCCGGCCTCGGCGTCGAACTCGACCGGGACAAGCTCCGGTTCCTGCACCGGCGCTGGCTCGACGACGACGGCGCCCTGCGCGAGCGCGACGACGCGGCGGCCATGCGCCTGGCCGACCCCGACTGGGTCACCCCGACCGTCCCCCGCTGGTGACGCGGCAGTCCCGGCCACGTCGGGTGGGAAACGGCGGATGCCGGGCCACCTGAAGCCGCGGCCCGCCCGGGACCGGCACCGTACCGACGGGTAGGTGTTTCCGCCCCGCGTGTGACGGACGGGGTGTTGTCGGCGGTGTGGTGCACACTGGCCAGATCGGCACCACGTCAGGGAGCGCACCGTGACCGCGTCCAACGCGTCCACCGGAGAGGGACACCACCGCCAGACCGGCAAGGCCGGCCAGATCTGCCGGGCTGCCCGGGTCGACCCCCTGGCAGCCCGGCGCGCCCCCGACGACCCACCGTGGGACGTCTACCTCACCGGCACCGTCTTCCTCGACATCATCTTCACCGGGCTCGACTCCGCCCCGGTGCGCGGGACCGAGTCCTGGGCGCGCGGAATGGGCTCGAGCCCCGGCGGGGTCGCCAACATGGCCACCGCGCTCGCCCGGCTCGGCCTGCGCACCTCCCTCGCGGCCGCCTTCGGGGACGACCACTACGGCGAGTACTGCTGGGACGCCCTCGAACAGGGCGAGGGCATCGACCTCAGCGCCTCGCGCTCCGTCCCCGGCTGGCACTCGCCGGTCACCGTCTCCATGGCCTACGAGGGCGAGCGGACCATGGTCTCGCACGGCCACGAACCGCCCGTCGAGGCCATGCTGACGCAGGAAGGGTCGCCCGAGCACCCGCCGCACGCCCGCGCCGCCGTCGCCTCCCTCACCCCCGGCAAGCCCGCCCCCTGGATCGAGCGGGCCGCCGGTCGCGGCACCCGTATCTTCGCCGACGTGGGCTGGGACGACACCGGTGCCTGGGACCTGGCCGGCCTCACCGACCTGGCGCACTGCGAGGCCTTCCTGCCGAACGCGGAGGAGGCCATGCGCTACACCGGCGCCACCTGTCCCCGCGCCGCCGCCCACGCCCTCACCGAGCACGTACCGCTCGCGGTCGTGACCCTCGGTGCGGAGGGCGCCTACGCCGTGGACCGGCGCACCGGCGAGTCCGCCGAGGTCCCGGCCATCGCCGTCGAGGCCCTCGACCCCACCGGCGCGGGGGACGTCTTCGTGGCCGGCTTCGTCACCGGCACGCTGGCCGACTGGCCGCTCGCCGACCGCCTCGCCTTCGCCGGCCTCACCGCGGCCCTCTCCGTGCAGGAGTTCGGCGGCTCGCTCTCCGCTCCCGGCTGGTCCGAGATCGCGGCCTGGTGGCGCAGGGTCCAGTCGGTCGAGAGCCAGGACCCCGAGGCGCTGCTGAGGTACGCGTTCCTGGACGGCCTGCTCCCGACGCTGCTCCCGGCGGCGGAGGAGGCCACCCCGTGGCCGCTGCGCAGAGCGGTGCCGACGATCGGTTTCGGCCGCTCGGCATAGTCGCCGGACGCGGTCGCCGGAACCGCCGCCGGACCCGCCGCCGGACCCGGAAAAGCCCTACGGCGTTGTCAGTCCCCTGGCGTACCCTTGAACTCGCCAGGCCGCCCTTGTGGCAGGCGAGACGCATCCGGGAGGACGTAGAGGCCTTCGGGCCGGCCTATGACTCAGACACCCACAGCTCACACGCCCGCGCAGGGCAAGGCGAGAGCACAGTTCACCGTTCCCGCCCAGCACCCCATGGTGACGGTGCTGGGATCCGGAGACTCCCTCCTGCGCGTGATAGAGACGGCCTTCCCGGCGGCTGACATCCATGTCCGGGGCAATGAGATCAGCGCGGTCGGCGAGCCACGGGAAGTCGCTCTCGTCCAGCGCCTGTTCGACGAGATGATGCTGGTGCTCCGCACCGGGCAGCCGATGACGGAGGACGCAGTGGAACGCTCGATCGCCATGCTGCGGGCGAGTGAGAACGGGACGAGTGACGGCCAGGAGACCCCGGCCGAGGTTCTGACCCAGAACATCCTGTCCTCGCGCGGTCGCACCATCAGACCCAAGACCCTCAACCAGAAGCGGTACGTCGACGCGATCGACAAGCACACGATCGTCTTCGGCATCGGCCCGGCCGGTACCGGCAAGACCTACCTGGCCATGGCCAAGGCGGTCCAGGCCCTCCAGTCCAAGCAGGTCAACCGCATCATCCTGACCCGCCCGGCGGTCGAGGCGGGGGAGCGGCTCGGCTTCCTCCCGGGCACGCTGTACGAGAAGATCGACCCCTACCTGCGCCCGCTGTACGACGCGCTGCACGACATGCTGGACCCGGACTCGATCCCGAAGCTGATGGCGGCGGGGACCATCGAGGTGGCGCCGCTGGCGTACATGAGGGGTCGCGCGCAGCCGATCTTCACGAACGTCCTGACGCCGGACGGCTGGCGCCCCATCGGCGACCTTCAGGTCGGGGACCTGGTCATCGGCTCGAACGGTGAGCCCACTCCGGTCCTCGGTGTCTATCCGCAGGGTGAGAAGGACATCTACCGCGTCACCGCCCAGGACGGCTCCTGGACTCTGTGTTGCGGTGAGCACCTGTGGACCGTCCGGACGCGCGACGACAAGCGCCGCGACCAACCGTGGCGGGTCCTGGAGACCCAGGAGATGATCGGGAACCTGCGCGCGGCACATGCTCGCCGGTACGAGTTGCCGTTGCTCACGGCGCCGGTTTGTTTCCCCGAGCGTGAGGTCCCCATGGACCCGTACGCGCTGGGGCTGCTGCTGGGCGACGGGTGCCTCACCGGTTCCACGACGCCGTCCTTCGCGACGGAGGACGCGGAGCTGGCCCAGGCACTGGAAGGCGCGCTTCCCGGTGTCGCGGTGCGGCACAAGAGTGGACCTGACTACGTCCTCAACCGGATCAAGTCTCCCGGTGATGTGATCACCCTGGAGAACCCCGTGACGCGGGTCCTGCGCGAACTGGACCTGCTGCGTACCCGGTCGCACACCAAGTTCGTCCCTGACGACTACCTGTACAACTCGGCCGAGGTGCGACTGGCTGTGCTGCAGGGCCTGCTCGACTCCGACGGCGGTCCCGTGACGCAGAAGGACCGCACCTGCCGGATCCAGTACACGACGACGTCGATTCTGCTCCGCGACGACGTGATTTCGCTCGTGCAGTCGTTGGGCGGTGTCGCGTACACCCGCCGCAGGGCTGCCGAAGACCGCGAGCCGGGTTTTGCAAGGGGTAGGGAGGTCGAACACCGGTACGACAGTCACATCATCGACATCCGCCTCCCCGAAGGCATCGAGCCCTTCCGTCTCGCCCGCAAGCGTGACAAGTACCTTGCTGCCGGGGGCGGCGGGCGCCCGATGCGTTTCATCGACAGCATCGAGCCGGCAGGCAATGAGGAGACCGTCTGCATCCAGGTGGCCGCCGAGGACTCCCTCTACGTCACCCAGGACCATCTGCTCACGCACAACACGCTGAACGACGCCTTCATCATCCTGGACGAGGCCCAGAACACGAGCCCCGAGCAGATGAAGATGTTCCTCACCCGGCTCGGCTTCGACTCGAAGATCGTGATCACGGGTGACGTGACCCAGGTCGACCTGCCGAACGGCACGAAGTCGGGTCTGCGGCAGGTTCAGGACATCCTGGAGGGACTCGACGACGTCCACTTCTCCCGCCTGTCGTCGCAGGACGTCGTCCGGCACAAGCTCGTCGGCCGTATCGTCGACGCGTACGAGCAGTACGACAGCGAGAACGGTACGGAGAACGGCACCCACAAGGGCGGCCGTAACAAGCGGAAGTAGACAAGCCAGCACCATGTCGATCGACGTCAACAACGAGTCCGGAACCGAGGTCGACGAGCAGGCGATCCTCGACATCGCCCGCTACGCGCTCGCGCGGATGCGCATCCACCCGCTCTCCGAACTCTCGGTGATCGTCGTGGACACCGATGCCATGGAGCAGTTGCACATCCAGTGGATGGACCTGCCGGGGCCGACGGACGTCATGTCCTTCCCGATGGACGAGCTGCGTCCGCCGTCGAAGGACGACGACGAGCCCCCGCAGGGCCTCCTCGGCGACATCGTGCTGTGCCCCGAGGTCGCCGCCCGGCAGGGCACGGAGGCGCCGACGCAGCACTCCATGGACGAGGAGCTCCAACTGCTCACCGTCCACGGGGTGCTGCACCTGCTGGGCTACGACCACGAGGAGCCCGACGAGAAGGCCGAGATGTTCGGTCTCCAGGCCGCCATCGTCGACGGCTGGCGTGCGGAGAAGGGCCTCACCGGCCCGTCCCCGGCCCCGACCGTCTCATGACTCCCACCCTCGTCGCCGGCGCGATCGCCCTGGTCGTCGTCGCCTGGCTCGCCGCCTGCGCGGAGGCGGGCCTCGCGCGCGTGTCCAGCTTCCGCGCCGAGGAGGCCGTACGTTCCGGCCGGCGGGGCAGTGCCAAGCTCGCGCAGATCGCCGCCGACCCCACCCGCTATCTGAACGTGGCGCTGCTGGTCCGCGTCGCCTGCGAGATGGCGGCCGCCGCGCTGGTCACCTACGCCTGCCTCCAGGAGATCGACGGCACGACCCCGGCCCTGTTCGCGGCGATCGGCGTGATGGTCCTCGTCTCGTACGTCGCCGTGGGCGTCTCCCCGCGCACGATCGGCCGCCAGCACCCGCTGAACACCGCGACGGCGGCCGCGTACGTGCTGCTCCCGCTGGCGCGGATCATGGGCCCGATCCCGTCGCTCCTGATCCTCATCGGCAACGCGCTGACCCCCGGCAAGGGCTTCCGCCGGGGCCCCTTCGCCTCCGAGGCGGAGCTGCGCGCGCTGGTCGACCTCGCCGAGAAGGAGTCCCTGATCGAGGACGACGAGCGCCGCATGGTGCACTCCGTCTTCGAACTCGGCGACACCCTCGTGCGCGAGGTCATGGTCCCGAGGACCGACCTCGTCGTCATCGAGCGGTACAAGACCATCCGCCAGGCGCTGACCCTCGCCCTGCGCTCCGGTTTCTCCCGCATACCGGTGACCGGGGAGAACGAGGACGACATCGTCGGCATCGTGTATCTGAAGGACCTGGTCCGCAAGACGCACATCAACCGGGACGCCGAGGGCGAGCTGGTGTCGACGGCGATGCGGCCCGCCGCCTTCGTGCCCGACACCAAGAACGCCGGTGACCTGCTGCGGGAGATGCAGCAGGACCGCAACCACGTCGCCGTCGTCATCGACGAGTACGGCGGCACGGCCGGCATCGTCACCATCGAGGACATCCTCGAGGAGATCGTCGGCGAGATCACCGACGAGTACGACCGTGAACTCCCGCCGGTGGAGGAGCTCGGCGACGACCGTCACCGGGTCACCGCCCGCCTCGACATCACCGACCTCGGCGAGCTGTACGGCATCGAGGAGTACGACGACGAGGACGTGGAGACCGTCGGCGGGCTGCTCGCCAAGGCGCTGGGCCGGGTGCCCATCGCCGGGGCGTCGAGCGTGGTCGACCTGCCGGACGGGCGCGCGCTGCGGCTGACGGCGGAGGCCGCGGCCGGCCGCCGGAACAAGATCGTCACGGTGCTGGTGGAGCCGGTGGAAGCGGCGGACCGGCCACAGGACGAGACGAAACCGGAGTGACGGAGTGACGGAGTGACACCTCAGGAACTGCGCGCCTTGTGCCTCTCCTTCAACGCGGCGGTGGAGGACTTCCCCTTCCGGCCGGAGGTCTCGGTCTTCAAGGTCGGCGGCAAGCTGTTCGCCCTGACCACCCTGGACGCGCGGCCCCTGACGGTGAACCTCAAGTGCGACCCGGACGACGCGGTGCGGCTGCGCGGGGAGCACGAGGGGCTGATCGTCCCCGGGTATCACATGAACAAGCGGCACTGGAACACGGTGACGGTCGACGGAGAGCTCCCGGACCGGCTGGTCCGGGAGCTCGTCGAGGACTCCTACGACCTGGTGGTCGCCGGTCTGCCGCGGGCCGAACGGCTGCGGCTCGACCGTCCCTGAGCCCGTCCCGCGGCCGCGTGACCGGGCCCGGTCGGTTCTTCGTATGCTCGGGGCATGACCGACAGCAACGCGCTCGACCCCGAGGACCGCAAGATCGTCACCCTGGCCCGTTCCGCGCGGGCCCGCAACGGTGTACCCGAGGGGGCCGCCGTACGGGACGAGACGGGACGTACGTATGTCGCGGGGACGGTGGATCTGCCGTCGCTGCGGTTGAGCGCGCTCCGGACGGCGGTGGCGATGGCGGTGGCCTCGGGGGCGGAGTCGCTGGAGGCGGCGGCGGTGGTGACCGCGTCGGAGGCGGCCGCCGAGGCCGATCTGGCCGCCGTACGGGATCTCGGCGGGGCGGGGACCCCGGTGCTGCTCGCCTCGCCGGACGGGACCGTTCGGCTCACCGTCACGGCGGGCTGAGGGCAGTCGGAAGCAGCCCGAAGCGGTCCACGGGGGGTCGGCAGGTCGGCGGCCCGAGGTAGGCCGGAATTCAACCTTGCCGTTCTCGTATCGCCCGCGCATCAATGGAACCGCAAGTTCCGACGGACCGTCAGATCTGGACGTCAGATCTTCACCCGGGCAGGGTGTCCGCACCCATCCCTCCCGGGCGGTGGCCCGTCGGCATCTCCCGTCCATCCACCCCCCACATGGATTCCCGTACTCGGGAAGGGAGCGGATCCCATGAGAGGCAAGCGAATCGGATCAGGTGCGGCAATGCTGGTCGGGGCCCTCGCGGTCACCGGACTGGCCCTCGCGCCCTCGGCTGTCGCCGTCACCCCGCTGACGGCGACCGTCACCGCCAACTGCGGTCTCTTCGGAGGCGGCGCAGCCACCCTCACGGCCACCCAGACGGGCACGGCCGCCACCCTCAAACTGTCGTCCACCGCCATCACCGCGCCGATCCCGATCGGCGCGAACAGCATCAGTTCCACGCTCACGATGGCGAACTCGACCGGTGCCGCCAGGGTCTTCTCCGGCGCCGTGAACCCCGCCATGGCCACCGGCGACCCGATCACGGTCGGTCCGCTCAACGGGACCGTGGCCTCCGGTGACAGCCTGAACTTCTACGGCGGCTCCCTGAAGATGGTCGTCTTCGGGATCACCGTCACCTGTACGGCGAACGCGGCGCAGGCGCCGGGCCCGTTCGTGTTCAGCTGATAGCGGTTGGAAACCGAGCCGACAGGCCGTCAGTTCTCCTGCTGCGTCAGGAAGCTGACGGCCCATCAGTTCATCACGTGATGTCCATTGACTTCTCACGCGATCCGCACCTCAATGCCCCCTGTCGGCGCAGAAGAGCCGCTGCGCCCGCACCCTGGAGGAGGGGGCAACATGGGTTCACCCCGAAGTTCCGGAAGCACCCGAGGTTCCCGAAGACGGCGCTGGGCGTCGCTGCTCGGGGCGACCGCGCTCGCGGTCACCGTCGGCGGGGCGCTGGCGGCCCCGGCCGTCGCCGCGTCCAACGTCGACTTCGCCACGCACTGCATCCCGCCGGCGATCGCGGGCCTCCCGCCGATCGACGGCACCACCACCGCGAAGATCACGGCGGACCCCACGAATCCCAAGGTCGGCGACGTCGTCACCGTCACCTACACGGTGGTCGCGCCCGCCGCGAGCAACCCCACCGACCTGGCCCTGCCCGCCGACATCATGACGCCGACCGGCAAGGTCGTCCTCGGTGGGGCGATGACCGGCACCGTCACGGTCACGGGGCCGAGGAAGAACGACCCGGTGCCCGGCAAGGGCGTCTTCCCGTCGTTCTCCATGACCGGCACGTTCACGGTCACCGCCCCCGGCGAGATCACGCTTTCGCCCGGTGACTACAACATCCACACCAGCTACATCCTGGAGCTGGACACCCCCTGCACGGTGACCAACCCGCCCGCCCCGGTGTCGGAGACCGTCACCGCCGCCGACAACCCGCCGGCCAACACCCGTGCGATCTCGCTGGGTTCGGCCTCCGGGAGTCCGGGCGCGGCCGTCGCCGTCACCGGCAGCGGCTTCACCGCGGGCGCGACCGTCACGCTGGCCGGGCGTTCCGCGTCCGCCCAGACCGCGGACACGGCGACCGTGACCGCGGACGCGCAGGGCGGCATCTCCGGCTCGCTCGTCGTCAGCGATCTCACCACGACCGGTGTCGTGGCGTACGAGGGCGGCGCGTGGAGCTCGGACCTCGGTGCCGGGCCGGTCGCGTACGTCGTCATCGACGACCAGCCCGTACCGGAGGGCAGCCAGAAGGTGACCACCACGGTCCGGGCGGGCACGCTGTCGATGTCCCAGGCCGGGGACGCCGTCCAGCTGTCCGCGGTCGACTTCGGCCAGGGCGGGGCCTCGACCGGCGCGCTCCGGACGGTGACGGTCAAGGACTTCCGCGGCGGACCCGCGGGCTGGTCCCTGACCGCCAAGGTCACCGACTTCAGCGGCCCCGGCGCCAAGATCGACGCCGGCAAGCTGAGCTGGACACCCGCGTGCACCACCAAGGCGGGCAGCCCGAGCATCTGTCAGGCCGGTTCGGCGGGCACGGTCGGCGCCTCAGGGGCGACCCTGGCGTCCACGCCCGACGGTACGGCCACCGGCGGCGAGTTCACCGCCGACGCCCAACTCTCCCTCGACGTACCGTCGTTCACGCCTCCGGGCAGCTACGCCGGCGTCCTGACCCTCACGCTCACCTGAGCGTACGCATCACGTCCACCGGTGGCCGGGCGCCCGCCCCACAGGTCCGCACCCGCCCGTCCACCCAGCCGTCGAAGCCCGTTTCGTCGAAGCCCGTTCGTCGGGGCCCGCCAGCCGGGGCCCGTTCGCTGGGGGGTCCGCACCCATGCGCAAGCCGTACGTCCTCCTCCTGCCGCTGCTGTTGTTCCTGACGCTCGCGACCCCCGCCCGCGCCGCCGACAACGGCAGCTGGTCGGTCTACCCCGTCTCCTCGGCCGTCGCCGCGCGGCCCTACTTCTATGTCTCCGCCGATCCCGGCCGGACGATCGAGGACAAGGTCGTCGTCGCCAACAAGACGGACGAGCCCCTCACCTTCCGGCTGTACGCGGCCGACGCCTACAACACCGCGCGCGACGGCGGGTTCGCCGTGAAGTCGCTCGGCGAGAAGATGCGCGGCGTCGGCGCGTGGGCCGAGCTGCCGAAGGACCGGGTCACCGTGCCCGGCCGCGCGACGGTCACCGTGCCGTTCACGGTCCGGGTGCCCGAGGGCGCCGAGCCCGGCGACCATCCGGGGGCGATCGTCGCCCTCGACGAACGGGTCGAGCAGGGCGACGGCGGGGTCGCGCTGGGCGTCCAGCGGGCCGTCGGCGCCCGCGTCTACCTCCAGGTCGGCGGGCCCACGCTGCCCGCGCTCGCCGTCGAGAACGTCAGGATCAGCCACGACCAGCCGCTGATCCCCGGCCTCGGCGACAGCACGGCGACGATCTCCTACACCCTGCACAACACCGGCAACGTCACCCTCGCGCCGAAGGTGGAGCTGAAGGCGAGCGGCCTGTTCGGCCGTACCCTCCTGACCCGGGATCTGAAGAAGCTCCCCTCCCAGCTCCTCCCGGGCCAACGCGTCCGCCTCACCGAACGCTGGCGCGACGCCCCCCAGCTCGACTGGACCGACGTCGAACTGACGGCGACCGCCAAGGGCACCGAGGAGTCGGCGAAAGCGTCCTTCGTGGCGGTGCCGTGGCTGGTGGTGGGGGTCGTGGTGGCAGCGATCGCAGCAGGGGTATGGCTGGTGATCAGGCTCCGGCGCAACCCCCTGGGAGCGCGGGGAACTGCGCGACAAGCCCCCACAGACCCGCAGTCGAAAGTCGGCCAACCCGCCGGAGGCTGACGCTAAAGCGCGTCGGGCCCCCGCTCCCCCGTCCGCACCCGCACGACCGTCTCGACCGGCAGCGCCCACACCTTGCCGTCACCGATCTTCCCGGTGTGCGCGGCACGCACGATCGCGTCGATCACAGCCTCGGACTCCGCGTCGTCGACGACGACCTCGATGCGCACCTTGGGCACGAGGTCGACCTGGTACTCGGCGCCCCGGTACACCTCGGTGTGGCCGCGCTGCCGGCCGTAGCCGCTGGCCTCGGTCACGGTCAGGCCGTGCACACCGAGCTCCTGGAGAGCCGTCTTGACCTCGTCGAGGCGGTAGGGCTTGACGATCGCGGTGATGAGCTTCATTCCTGTGGCTTGACCTTCTGGGCGGAGAGGACGGAGTGCGAGCCGACCGGGGCGCCGTGGCCCAGGACGCCGTGATCGTATGCCGTCTCGGCGTGCACCGTAAGGTCCAGGCCGGTGTGCTCGTGGTCCTCGTGCGCGCGCAGGCCGATCGCCTTGTCGAGCACCTTGGCGATGCCGTACGTGACGGTGAAGGCGTACGCCCCCACGACGACCACGGCGACCAGCTGCCTGCCGAGCTGGGTGAGCCCGCCGCCGTAGAGGAGGCCCTCGGCGCCGCCGGTCATGGTGCCCACCGCGAAGACGCCGATGAGGAGCGTGCCGATGATCCCGCCGACCAGGTGGACCCCGACCACGTCGAGGGAGTCGTCGTAGTTCAGCTTGAACTTCCAGCTCACGGCGTAGGAGCAGACGACACCGGCCGCGAGGCCGACGACCAGGGCGCCAAGCAGGGAGACCGAGCCGCAGGAGGGCGTGATGGCCACCAGGCCCGCGACCGCGCCGGACGCCGCGCCCAGCGTCGTCGGGTGGCCGTCGCGCTGCTGCTCGACGAAGAGCCAGCCGAGCAGACCGGTGCAGCCGGCGGCGAGGGTGTTGAGGAAGGCGGCGGCCGCCAGACCGTTCGCGCCCAGGGCCGAGCCCGCGTTGAATCCGAACCAGCCGAACCAGAGCAGACCCGCGCCCAGCATCACCATGGGGAGGTTGTGCGGACGCATCGCGTCCTTCTTGAAGCCCAGGCGCGGGCCCAGGACCAGGCACAACGCCAGTCCCGAGGCACCCGAGGTGATCTCGACGGGGAGACCGCCGGCGAAGTCGAGGGCGCCGAGCCGGTCGAGGATCCAGCCACCGGGGCCCCACACCCAGTGCGCGACGGGAACGTATACGAGGAGCGCCCAGACCGGTACGAAGACCAGCCACGCGCCGAACTTCGCCCGGTCCGCGATCGCGCCGCTGATCAGGGCGGCCGTGATGATCGCGAAGGTGAGCTGGAAGGTGGCGAACAGGAGGGTGGGAACCGTGCCCTGCACGCTGTCCGGGCCGAGGTCCGCCATCCCGGCATGCTCCAGCCCGCCGATCAGTCCGCCCCCGACGTCGTCGCCGAACGCGAGCGAGTAGCCGGCCGCCAGCCACACCACCGTGACCAGCGCGATCGACACGAAGCTCATCATGAGCATGTTGAGGACGCTCTTCGTGCGGACCATGCCGCCGTAGAAGAGGGCGAGACCCGGGGTCATCAGCAGGACGAGGGCGGTGGCGGCGAGCAGCCAGGCGGTGTCGCCGGTGTTCGCATGGACGGCGGCCAGAGTCACGGGAGTCTCCAACGATGCGGGGGCTCGTCAGAGGTTCACCGCTTCCGGTTTCCGGTCGCGTACAGGTGTGTTTCCGTGACGTTTCGTTGCGTGGAGGTTTCCGGGAGCTCACGAGGGAGGGCGCTGCCGCTCGTGTGTGCGGCGGGGCTTCTTGGATCAGGGAGAATGGGGGCCATGAGCGTTCGTAACCAGTCATCCGAGCAGTCGGCCGAGGCCCCCCACCGCGCCGGCTTCGCCTGCTTCGTGGGCCGTCCCAACGCGGGCAAGTCCACCCTCACGAACGCTCTGGTCGGGAAGAAGGTGGCGATCACCTCCAACCGTCCGCAGACGACCCGGCACACGGTGCGGGGCATCGTGCACCGCCCGGACGCCCAGCTGATCCTGGTCGACACACCGGGCCTGCACAAGCCGCGCACCCTGCTGGGCGAGCGGCTCAACGACGTCGTGCGCGCCACCTGGGCCGAGGTCGACGTCATCGGCTTCTGTCTGCCGGCCAACGAGAAGCTGGGCCCCGGCGACCGCTTCATCGCCAAGGAGCTGGCCGGGATCAAGCGGACCCCGAAGGTCGCCGTCGTGACGAAGACCGACCTCGTGGACTCCAAGGCGCTCGCCGAGCAGCTCATCGCGATCGACCAGCTCGGCAAGGAGCTGGGGTTCGAGTGGGCGGAGATCGTGCCGGTCTCGGCGGTCGGCGACCAGCAGGTCGGACTGCTGGCGGACCTGCTCGCCCCGATGCTCCCGGAGAGCCCGCCGCTCTACCCCGAGGGCGACCTGACGGACGAGCCCGAGCAGGTGATGGTCGCCGAGCTGATCCGCGAGGCGGCGCTGGAGGGCGTCCGGGACGAGCTCCCGCACTCCATCGCGGTGGTCGTCGAGGAGATGCTCCCGCGCGAGGACCGTCCGGCGGAGAAGCCGCTGCTCGACATCCACGCGAACATCTACATCGAGCGCCCCAGCCAGAAGGGCATCATCATCGGCCCCAAGGGCAAGCGCCTGAAGGACGTGGGCATCAAGTCCCGCAAGCAGATCGAAGCACTGCTGGGCACGCCCGTCTTCCTCGACCTGCACGTGAAGGTCGCCAAGGACTGGCAGCGCGACCCGAAGCAGCTGCGCAAGCTGGGGTTCTGAGGCCGTCAGGGGCGTTCAGACGGCCTGCGGGGACATGTCCTGCAACCCCACCACCCGGAGCAACCGGAGCCGTTCGTAGGCCTCCGTGCCCGGGCGGGCCGTGTGGATGACCAGGAGTTGGTGGTGCTCGTGGCTGAGGAGGACCTCGCAGTCCAGTTCCAGCAGGCCGACCAGCGGGTGCAGGAAGCGTTTCGTCGCCTTGTGGCGCAGGGACACCTCGTGTTCGTCCCAGAGGCGGGCGAACTCCTCGCTCGATGCCCGGAGTTCGGCGACCAGCGCGGCCGGTTCGGGGTCGTCGGGGCGGGCGGCGGTCACCGCGCGCAGGTTGGCCACCTGGGCGCGGGCGTGGTCCGGCCGGTCCTCCTCCGGGAACAGGCAACGGGCCTGCGGATCCAGGAAGTAGAGACGGAGCAGGTTGCGCTCGCGCCGGGGGCGTGACATCACATCGCGGGTCAGCGCCCTGCCCATCGCGTTCTGGGCCAGGACCTCGCCGCAGTCGGTCACCACCTGCGCCGGTGTGTCGTGCAGGCGGTCCAGGATCAGCATCAGGCCGGGCGGGACGTGCGCCGACGCCGTCTCACGGCGCGGGGGCTCCTCGCCGGTCAGGTGGAACAGGTGGTCGCGCTCGTCGGCGGTGAGGCGCAGGGCGCGGGCCAGCGCCGTCAGCATCTGGCGGGACGGGCGCGGGCCGCGGCACTGTTCCAGGCGCGTGTAGTAGTCGACCGACATGCCCGCCAGCTGGGCCACCTCCTCGCGGCGCAGTCCGGGCGTACGGCGGCGGGCCCCCGACGTCAGACCCACGTCCGACGGGTTCAGACGGGCCCGGCCGCGGCGCAGGAAGTCGGCGAGTTCGGTTCGGTTCACCCCTCCAGGCTGCGGCAGGCCGCCGGTCTTATCCAGGGACTGCTGGTCCCCTGATCGACGGGTCTCTCCCGGTCGTCCCGGCCCCGTCCGAGGCTGGTGGCACCGACCAAGAGGAGTGACTGACGATGTTGACACTGGTGACGGGTACGACGGGACAGGTCGGCCGGCGCTTTGTGCCGAGGCTGCTGGCGCAGGCCGCGGCGGGGGAGAAGGTGCGGGTCCTGGTGCGGGACGCGGCACGGGGGGAGCGCTTCGCGGAGCTGGGCGCCGAGGTCGTGCTCGGGGATCTGCGGGACGCGGAGGTGCTCGGCAAGGCGGTGGCCGGGGTGGACGCGGTCGTGAATGTCGCGGCGTCCTTCCGCGGGGTGCCGGACGAGGAGGCGTGGGCCGTCAACCGGGATGCGGCGGTGGAACTGGGCCGCGCCGCGCTGGTCTCGGGTGTGCGGCGCTTCGTGCAGGTCAGCACGGGACTGGTGTACGGCCTCGGGCGGGGCCGCCCGCTGGTCGAGGACGACGAGGTCCGGCCCGGCGGGGGCGCGATGTGGGGCGCCTACCCCGAGGCGAAGGGGGTGGCCGAGCGGGAGCTGTTCGCGCTGGACGGCCTGGACGTGCGCGTCGGCCGCCTCGCCTTCGTCTACGGCGAGGGCGATCCGCACCTCGCCCAGTCCCTGATGTGGGCCGGCAACTGGGCGGCGGCCCAGCGGCTGCACATGGTCCATCACGTGGACGTCGCCCAGGGACTGCTGCGGCTCCTGCACGCGCCGGGAGCCGCCGGGCGGGCCTACAACATCGCCGACGACGCGCCCGTCACGGCGGTCGAACTGCACCAGCTCAACGGGGTCGACGTGCCCGCCGAGCTCTACGAGCGCGCCGACCCCGACCCGTTCTTCCAGCTGACCTCCACCGAACGCATCCGCCGCGAACTCGGCTTCCGCCCGCTGTACCCCAGCGTCTACGCGGCGCGGGACGCCGGAGCCCTGTGACGGTCAGTCCACCCCCCTGATCCGGCCCACCAGCACCGCCCCCGCCAGCCCGACCACCGCCGCCACCAGGTACAGCATCCGGTAGCCGCCCAGGTAGGTGACGATCGGCGCGGCGAGGGCGGGGGCCGCGACCTGGGGCAGGGCGTTGGCCACGTTGATGACGCCCAGGTCCTTGCCCCGGTCCCCGGCCTTCGGCAGCACATCCGTCATCAGCGCGAAGTCGACCGACGTGAACACGCCGAAGCCGATGCCCAGCACCGCCGCCGCGACGATCGCGCCGGGCCAGGTCTGCCAGACGGCCAGTCCCGCCGTCGCCACCGCCATCAGCACGCCCGACCAGATCACGAACGGCTTGCGTCTGCCGGTACGGTCCGACCAGACGCCCCCGACGACCACCGTGGCGAGCAGCGTCAGCCCGTTCACCGCCGTCAGGATCAGCACGCCCTGCTCGGGGTCGGAGTGGTGCAGGCGGTCGCGCAGGTAGTACAGGAGGTACAGCAGCACCAGCGCGTTGCTCAGGTTCATCAGGAAGCGGGTCAGCCACGCCCAGCCGAGGTCGGGGTAGGTGCGCGGGCTCAGCCAGAACCCGGCCGCGAAGCCCCGCCAGGACCACGTCGGCCGGTCCTCCACCGCCAGCCGCAGATCCTCGTACCGGAGCACGTACGGCAGCACGCCCAGCGTCGTGAACACCGCGCACGCCACGTACCCCGCTCCGACGCCCCCGGCGATCGTCGCGAGCCCCGTGCCGCCGACCACGCCCAGGATCTGCGCGGCGCCCAACCAGCCGCCCACCGAGCCCCGTTGGAGGCGGGGGACCCGGTCGGGGACGGCGGCCGTGACCGCCGCGAAGGCCGCGTTCAGCGTCAGCTGGACCAGGCACCAACCGGCCGCCATGGTCCAGACGCCGTCCGCTCCCGCGAGCAGCAGCAGCGAGAGGGCGCCGCCCGCGGTCCCCGCCACGATCCACGGCGTACGGCGGCCCCGGCGCGATGTCGTACGGTCCGACAGCGCGCCGAAGAGGGGGTTCGCGGCCAGGGACGCCACCGCACCCACGCCCGTGACCCAGGCCAGCATCGTCTCCTTCGACATGCCCGAGCCGGGTGCGAAGTCCTCGGCCTGGGAGGCCAGCAGGATCTGGAGAGGGCCGTACCAGCCCACCCAGATCGCTCCGTTGGCGAGGGACAGGGCCGATGCCCAGCCCCGGCCCACCCGCTCGACGGGCTCGGCCAGGGCGGCCGCCGGGGCCCTGTCCGCCGTCGTCATCTCTGCGCCCGCAGGACGTCCCGCAGCCAGGCGTACGACGCCTTCGGGGTCCGGGCCTGGGTCTCGAAGTCCACGTGGACCAGGCCGAAGCGGCGCTCGTACCCCTCCGCCCACTCGAAGTTGTCCAGCAGCGACCACACGAAGTAGCCGCGCACGTCGACGCCCGCCTCCACGGCCCGGTGCAGGGCGCGGAGATGACCGTCCAGGTAGGTGATGCGCTCCTGGTCGTCCACGCCCTCGTAGCTGCATCCGTTCTCCGTGATGACGATCGGGGGGAGCCGGTCGCCGTAACGGTCGCGGAAGGTGGTCAGGAGTTCCGTCAGGCCCTCCGGGACGACCGGCCAGCCGAAGTCCGTCACCGGGACGTCTTCTATCTGCTGGACGGAGAAGGGCAGTTCGGCCGGCATCCGGATGCCGCCGAACTCGATCTCCGTGCCCTGCGGGGCGCCCACCTTCGTCGGGGCGTAGTAGTTGATCCCGTACCAGTCGAGCGGCTCCGAGATCACCTTGAGGTCGGCCTGGACGTCCCCAGGCATCAACTCGCCGAGTCCTTCCGGGTATTCGCCCAGCAGCACGGGCTCCGCGAACAGCCGGTTCAGCAGGAGGTCGTAGAAGGCGGCCGCCTCCACGTCGGCGGGTTCCCGGGAGGCCGGCCAGGTCGGGCCGTGCGAGTTGGCGATGCCGATGTCCGTGGCGCCGGCCGCGCGCAGCGCCTGGACGGCGAGGCCGTGCCCCAGCAGCTGGTGGTGGGCGGCCGGGAGCGCGTCGAACAGCAGCTGTTTGCCGGGCGCGTGGGTGCCGAGGGCGTGCCCCAACAGGGTGTGCTCGGCGGGCTCGTTGACGGTGATCCACTTCTGCACGCGGTCACCGAGGCGCCCGGCCACCAGCGACACGTACTCGGCGAAACGGGCCGCCGTGTCCCGCTCCAGCCAGTCGAGCCGCGCCGGCAGGTCCCAGTGGAAGAGGGTGGGGACCGGGCGGACCCCGGCCGCGCACAGCTCGTCGACGAGCCGGTCGTAGAAGTCGAGACCGCCGGGCGAGTTCACCCTCGGCCACGAGATCGAGAAGCGGTAGGCGTCCACGCCCAGGCCCGACAGGAGCGCCACGTCCTCGGGGTAGCGGTGGTAGTGGTCGCAGGCCACCGCCGCCGTGGAGCCGTCCTTCACCCGTCCCGGCGCGGCGGTGAAGGTGTCCCAGACCGAAGGTTCGCGGATCTCCGCCGCGCCCTCGATCTGATGCGCGGAGGTGGACACGCCCCACAGGAAGTCTGCCGGAAACCGGGGCATCGGGTTCGCCGCGTCGCGCGGATCGTTCGCCATGGGCGGGATCATCCTTACCGCTGGGTAAGGAAGTCAACGTCCCGGCGTGAACTGCCAGTTATGCCCCTCCCACAAGCACCCCGCAAGCCTCCCGAAAGCCCCTCGCAAGCCTCCCGCGAGCCCCCTCAGGCCCCCTCCTTCAGCACCCGTGAGATCAGCTTGCGCTGCTCCTCCGTGAGCCGGGGATCGGCCGCGTACACCGTCCTGCCGTCCACGGTGATCTCGTAGCTGAAGCCGTCCGGTACGCCGACCGAAGGCACGCCCCGGCCGGCGGCGACCGCCCGCTCGGCCAGGGCGTGCCACTCGTGGGCGTCGGGCCGTCCCGAGGTGTCCACCTCGGCACGGCGCTCGATGCCCGCGAATCCGCCCGTGCGACTCACCTGAATACGCATGGGTCCCTGTCTATTACGGACTCAGAGAATCCGCACCCCCACCTGCTCCCACGCCTTCTCCACGGCCTGGAGCTCCTCCCCGCCGCTGCCGAAGCGCTCACGCGCGGCTCGCACCGTCAGCTTGGCGAAGTCGGTGAAGAACGCCCGCTCGGAGAGCTCGCCGCCGGTCAGGACGTCGTACCAGAGCTGGCCGGCCTTCTCCCAGGCGTAGCCGCCGAGGGCGGTGGCGGCCAGGTAGAACGCGTGGTTGGGGATGCCGGAGTTGATGTGGACGCCGCCGTTGTCGCGGCCGGTGCGGACGTACTCGTCCATCGTCGCGGGCTGCGGGTCCTTGCCGAGGACATCGTCGTCGTACGCGGTGCCCGGTGCCTTCATGGAGCGCAGGGCGGTGCCGGTGACGTCCGGGGCGAGCAGGCCCGCGCCGATCAGCCAGTCGGCCTCGGCGGCGGTCTGGCCGAGCGAGTACTGCTTGATGAGCGAGCCGAAGACGTCGGACATCGACTCGTTGAGGGCGCCCGGCTGGCCGTTGTAGGTCAGGTTCGCCGTGTACTGCGTGACGCCGTGGGTGAGCTCGTGCCCGATGACGTCGATGGAGTTGGTGAAGTCGACGAAGATCTCGCCGTCGCCGTCACCGAACACCATCTGCTCGCCGTTCCAGAAGGCGTTGTTGTAGCCCTCGTCGTAGTGCACGGTGGCGTCGAGGGGCAGGCCGTCGCCGTCGATCGAGTGGCGCTGGTAGGCCTTCAGATACAGGTCGAAGGTGGCGCCGAGCCCGGAGTAGGCGCGGTTGACGGTGGCGTCCCGGCCGGGGTCCTGGCCCTCGGCGCGGACCTTGGTGCCGGGCAGCGAGGTGCCGTGCTCGGCGTCGTAGATCGTGCGCAGCGGCTGGTCCGACGGCGCCTTCGCCGTCGGGGCGGCCAGGAGGCCGTACTCGGTGGTCACCTGGCGCAGTGCGCGCAGCTCGCTGTCGCGCAGGATGGTGCGCCGGGCGGGACCGGAGAGAGCGGGGTTGTCGTTCCGCGCCAGCCGGTCGAGGACGTGTGGCGGTACGACGGTGCAGAAGACGGGCTCGAAGCCCCCGTGAGTCGTCATGCCCGGCACCCTTGCACTGCGTTATGCCGCTGTCACCACCGGCAACCATGATTGGTGAAATACGGTGACAAAGGGGCCTGATCTGCGGTGCCCGGTGGTATGGCGGAGGAGCGGCGAGTGGCGTGGCGCACGTTCTGCACCTTTTCCTATGGTTCCTCCTGTCGGTCCCGCATACTGGAACGAACCCGCGTGACGGAAGCGGCTCCGCTAGGCTGCGGAGCACTATGCATTTCGGGCTGCTTCTCCTTAGCTGCCGCGGCGAGGGCCTGTAGTCGAGGCCGACCCCCTCCCCGCGGTGCTTGGTGTTGCGCGTCGGCCGTCCTTCCGTCCGGACACTCTCCGGTCCTCCTGAGGAGCCACCGCATCATGGCGAACCGCCAGCAGCCCAGCCACATGCCGATCCACAAGTACGGTCAGTACGACCAGGTCGACATCCCCGACCGCACCTGGCCCGACAACCGGATCACCGTCGCCCCCCGCTGGCTCTCCACCGACCTGCGTGACGGCAACCAGGCCCTGATCGACCCCATGTCGCCCGAGCGCAAGCGCCGGATGTTCGACCAGCTGGTCAAGATGGGCTACAAGGAGATCGAGGTCGGCTTCCCCGCCTCCGGTCAGACCGACTTCGACTTCGTGCGCTCGATCGTCGAGGAAGAGGGCGCGATCCCGGACGACGTGACGATCTCCGTACTGACCCAGGCCCGCGAGGACCTGATCGAGCGGACCGTGGAGTCCCTGAAGGGCGCCAAGCGGGCGACCGTCCACCTGTACAACGCCACGGCCCCCGTCTTCCGCCGCGTGGTCTTCCGCGGCTCCAAGGACGACATCAAGCAGATCGCCGTCGACGGCACCCGTCTGGTCGTCGAGTACGCGGAGAAGCTGCTGGGCCCCGAGACGGAGTTCGGCTACCAGTACAGCCCCGAGATCTTCACCGACACCGAGCTGGACTTCGCCCTGGAGGTCTGCGAGGCGGTCATGGACGTCTGGCAGCCCGGCCCGGGCCGCGAGATCATCCTGAACCTGCCGGCCACCGTCGAGCGCTCCACGCCGTCCACCCACGCCGACCGCTTCGAGTGGATGAGCCGCAACATCTCCCGCCGCGAGCACGTCGTCATCTCCATCCACCCGCACAACGACCGCGGTACGGCCGTCGCCGCCGCCGAGCTGGCGCTGATGGCCGGCGCCGACCGCGTCGAGGGCTGTCTGTTCGGGCAGGGCGAGCGCACCGGCAACGTCGACCTGGTCACCCTGGGCATGAACCTGTTCTCGCAGGGCGTCGACCCGCAGATCGACTTCTCCGACATCGACGAGATCCGTCGTACGTGGGAGTACTGCAACCAGATGGAGGTCCACCCGCGCCACCCGTACGTGGGCGACCTGGTCTACACGTCTTTCTCCGGCTCCCACCAGGACGCCATCAAGAAGGGCTTCGACGCGATGGAGGCCGACGCGGCCGCCAAGGGCGTCACCGTCGACGACATCGAGTGGGCGGTCCCCTACCTGCCGATCGACCCGAAGGACGTCGGCCGCTCCTACGAGGCCGTCATCCGCGTCAACTCGCAGTCCGGCAAGGGCGGTATCGCGTACGTCCTGAAGAACGACCACAAGCTGGACCTGCCCCGCCGGATGCAGATCGAGTTCTCCAAGCTCATCCAGGCGAAGACGGACGCCGAGGGCGGCGAGGTCACGGGCGGCGCCATCTGGGGGGTCTTCCAGGACGAGTACCTGCCGAACCCGGAGAACCCCTGGGGCCGCATCCAGGTCCGCACGGGTCAGTCCACGACCGACACCGACGGCGTCGACACCCTGACCGTCGAGGCCACGGTCGACGGCGAGGACACCGTCCTGACCGGCTCCGGCAACGGCCCGATCTCGGCCTTCTTCAACGCCCTGGAGTCCGTCGGCATCGACGTACGCCTGCTCGACTACCAGGAGCACACGATGAGCGAGGGCGCCTCCGCGCAGGCCGCCTCCTACATCGAATGCGCGATCGGCGACAAGGTCCTGTGGGGGATCGGCATCGACGCGAACACGACGCGTGCGTCGCTGAAGGCGGTCGTCTCCGCCGTCAACCGCGCGACCCGCTGACCGGCCTGACCGGGACTTTCGGGGCCCTGACCGCCGTATACGGCGGTCAGGGCCCCGTCGCTTATCGGCCATCCCCCTGTGGAGGTCACGGGAAGGTCTCGTCCTGGGTGCTGACTACACCTCATGGATGTGGCTAACATCACGGAGGCGTGCGGCGATGTTGCCGCGGGGTTACGGAGGTGCGACGTGCTGCCAGAACGGGGACGTGACGGCCGTGTCACCGGGCTTGCCCGCATCCTGGGGACCCGCACCGCGTGGACGCCCGCGGGCGACGGTGAGTTCTTCTGCCCGGGCTGCGGAGGCGACCGCAACTACCAGCGGCTGACCGGCCAGCGCCGCTTCACCCTCCTCGGCATGCCGGTCGTGCCACGCGGCGAGACCGGCCCGGTCGTCGAGTGCGCGGCCTGCCGCCGCCACTTCGGCACCGACGTCCTCGACCACCCCACCACCATCCGTTTCTCGGCGATGCTCCGCGACGCCGTCCACACCGTCGCCCTCGCGGTCCTGTCCGCGGGCGGTACCTGCGCCCGTACGTCGCTGGAGACGGCGGCGGGCGCGGTGCGCTCGGCCGGCTTCACCGACTGCACGGAGGAACAGCTCGCCGCGCTCGTCGCCGCCCTCGCCTCCGACACCGGTCACAACTACGGCGAACCGTACGGCGCGGGCCTCGCCATAGAGCTCCACGAGGCCCTCGACCCGCTCGCCCCGCACCTCGCCGCGGTCGGCCGCGAATCGATCCTGCTCCAGGGCGCCCGCATCGCCCTCGCGGACGGCCCGTACACCCCGGCCGAACGAGAGGTCCTCACGACGGTGGGCGCGGCCCTGACGATCCGCGCGGAAGACGTGACCCGCCTGCTGGTCGCGGCCCGGACGCCGTCCTGATACTCCCCAGGGAGTAGTCCCCCCGTCCGGTCACCCCCGGCAGTACTCCCGAACTCGCCCTCACGCGCGACGCTCCGCCCCCTGCGTGCCGGAAGTCTGGAGAGCGCAACCAGACAGCCGTGCCGAAGGGAGGGCCCGTTTCATGGGGGCCGGAGATTTCATGGGGGCCGGGAAGACGAAGGGCCGGCGCAGCGCCATCCCCTGGGTGGTGCTCGCGCTGTGGGTGGGTGTGCTCGCGCTCGCCTCGCCGTTCGCCGCCAAGCTCGCCGACGTACAGCACGACCGGGTCACCGACTACCTGCCGGCGAGCGCCGACTCGACCAGGGTCGCGAGGCTCCAGGAGCAGTTGCCCGGCGGTGAGAGCACCGAGCTGGTGCTGGTCTACCACCGCGACGGCGGCCTGACCGCCGCCGACCGGACGACGGCGCGGGAGCAGGTCGCCCGGGTCGCCGGGGACCACGCGCTGACCGGGGCCCCGCGAGGCGTCCCGTCCGCCGACGGCGCCACGCTCATGTACCCGGTCGCCACCAACGAGCCCGGCACCGACGAGAAGAAACGGGACGCCTTCGTCGAGGACGTACGCGAAGTCGCCCACAGCGAGGGCGGGTTGACCGTCGAGGTGGGCGGGACGGGGGCGCTGGCCACCGACGCCGCCAAGGTCTACGACTCGCTCGGCGGGCCACTGCTCTACACCACCGTGGGTGTCGTCGCCGTCCTGCTGATCCTGATCTACCGCAGCCCGGTGCTGTGGCTGGTGCCGCTCGCGGTGGCCGGGATCGCCGACTACCTGTCCATGGGGGTCGCCTACGGCCTCAACCAGGCCTTCGGCACCACGGTGTCGGGGCAGAGCTCCGGCATCATGACCATCCTCGTCTTCGGCGCGGGGACGGACTACGCCCTGTTGCTCGTCTCCCGCTACCGGGAGGAGCTGCGGCGCGTGGAGCGGCCGTACGACGCCATGCGGGCCGCGCTGCGCGGCTGCGGGCCGGCCGTGCTGGCCTCCTCCGGGACCGTCGCCGCCGGACTGCTGTGCCTGCTCGCCGCCGACCTCAACTCCAACCGGGGCATGGGACCGCTGGGCACGGTGGGCGTGCTGTGCGCGCTCGTCACGATGCTGACGCTGCTGCCCGCGCTCCTCGTCCTGCTGGGCCGCCGGGTGTTCTGGCCGCTGGTGCCCGCCTACGGCAGCACGCCCAAGGTCCGCCGGTCGCTGTTCGCCGCGATGGGCACCTCGGCGGGGCGGCGTCCGCGGACCGTCCTGGCGGCCGGCGCCGTCCTGCTCGGCGCCCTCGCGCTGGGCGCGCTGAACCTGCCCGGCGCGGTCAAGCAGCAGGACTCCTTCGTCGACCGGCCCGAGTCGGTCGTCGCCATGGAGACCCTGGCCAAGGCCTTCCCGGAGCAGTCCGCCCAGCCCATCGACGTGCTGACCCCGACCGGCCGGGCCGAGGCCACCCTCGCCGCGATCCGGGACACGGACGGCGTCGCCGACGCACGCCGGGGCCGTACCGGAGAAGGCTGGACGGAGATCGCGGTGACCGCCGCCGCACCGCCGCAGTCCGCCGCCGAGACGGCGACCATCGAGGCACTGCGGGCCCGGCTGACCGGCTCCTACGTCGGCGGGCCGAGCGCCCAGCAGATCGACCTGGTGGACACCAACGCCCGCGACCGGATGATCGTCGTGCCGCTCGTCCTCGTCTCCGTCCTGCTGATCCTGATCGTGCTGCTGCGGTCGCTCGTCGCGCCGCTGATGCTCGTCGCCGCCGTGGTCGCGGTGTGGGGCGCGGCGCTCGGCATCGGCGGGCTGGTGTTCGGGCCGGTGTTCGGCTTCGAGGGCACGGATCCGGGGCTGGGGCTGCTGTCCTTCGTGTTCCTGGTCGCCCTCGGCGTCGACTACGGCATCTTCCTCATGCACCGGATGCGGGAGGAGTCGATGCGCGGCGCCGATCCCGTCGCCACGGCGCTGACCGCGCTGCGCACGACCGGCGGGGTCATCGCCTCCGCCGGCCTCGTCCTCGCCGCGACCTTCGCCGTGCTGACGAACATGGGGCTCGTCCAACTCGTCGAGCTGGGCTTCGTGATCGCGGTGGGCGTGCTGCTGGACACCTTCCTCGTCCGCACCTATCTCGTGACCAGCGCGAGCGTGGCGCTGGGAAGCAAGGTGTGGTGGCCGGGGCGGCTGTCGCGGGCGCCGGAGACCGAGCAGCGGCGGCCCGAGCAGCCGGGCCGACCGGAGCGGCAGACGGAGCCGGTGTGAGCCGCTCGCGGACCGGCGGGGCGCCCCTTCTCTCCCGGAGGGGCGCCCTCGTGCCGCAGGATGAACCCGTGCAGGAGACCACGACAACGGTGAGGCCCCGCCGGGGCGAGCGGATCATGGCGGCGATCAACCGTGACCCCCGCACCGCCCCGCACGGCACCCGCAACGACGTACTGCTGGCCGCGGCGACGGCCGCCCTCGCCACGGCCCTCGCCCTGCTCGGCGTCGACGGGCCCCGGCCCGACGCGCTGGGCTGGACGCTGCTGCTCACCGCGAACGTGCCCCTCGCGTGGCGGCGCCGCCGTCCGGTGCCGGCCCTGCTCGCGGTGGTGGTATGCGTCGTCCCGTACCACGCCCTCGACAACAACCACGCCGCGCCCGTCCCCGCGACCATGGTGGCGCTCTACACGGTCGCGGCGACCGGCACGGTGCGCCGGACACTGATCACCGGGTGCGCCGTCCTCGGCCCGGCACTGATCATCAACGCCCTCACCAACCCGGACGAGGCGCTGGAGCTCCTGCGGATCTCCGGCTGGATCATCGCCGTCCTCTTCTGCGGCATCGACGTCCGCTACTACCGCCGGTACGTCGCCGCCATCGTCGAGCGCGCCGAGCGCGCCGAGCGCACCCGGGAGGAGGAGGCCCGCCGCCGCGTCGCCGAGGAACGCCTGCGCATCGCCCGTGACCTGCACGACCTGCTCGCCCACACCATCACCCTGATCGGCGTGCAGACCTCCGTCGCCGCGCACGTCCTGGCCGCCGACCCCGACCGCCTGGACCGCGCGGCCGTCGCCAAGGCCCTCGACGACATCGCCGGGACCTGCCGCAGCGCGCGCGGCGAACTCCGTACGACACTGGAGGTGTTGCGCGACCTCGGCACGCCGGACGCCCGGGGTTCGCTCCCCGGCCTGCACGGTCTGCCCGACCTCGCGGAGACGGCCCGTGCGGCCGGTGCGCGGGTCGAACTGACGGTACGGTCCGGGGAGGTACCGCCCGCGGTCGGCGCGGCCGCCTACCGGATCGTCCAGGAGGCGCTGACGAACGCGGTGCGGCACGGCGGCCGGGACGGCGGGCCGGACGACCTGACGGCGGGGGTCGGGGTCCGGGTCCGGGTGTACGAGGAGCAGGACGCCCTGCGGCTCAGGGTCACCGACGACGGAGCGGGCGTGGACACGGGGGGAGACGGCGTGGGGAGAGGTGGCGGCGCGGGTCATGGCGGGCGTGCGGGGGACGGCGGTGGTGCGCCCGGTTTCGGGATCGTCGGGATGCGGGAGCGGGCGCGCAGCGTCGGCGGCTCGCTGGAGGCCGGACCGCGCGACGACGGGAAGGGCTTCGAGGTGAGCGCCGTACTGCCGCACGGGAAGGACCGATGAAGCCGCTCAGAGTGCTGCTCGCCGACGACCAGACCCTCGTACGGGAGGCGTTCGCGATGCTCGTCGAGTCGGCGCCGGACATGCGGGTGGTCGGGCAGGCCGGTACCGGCCGGGAGGCGGTGGCGGTGGCCCGTGGCGAACGCCCCGACCTCGTGGTGATGGACATCCGCATGCCCGACCTCGACGGCATCGAGGCGACCCGGCTGATCGCCGCCGACGAGGAGCTGGCCGGGGTCCGCGTCCTCGTCCTGACCACGTACGACACCGACGAGAACATCGTCGAGGCGCTGCGCGCGGGGGCGGCCGGCTTCCTGGTGAAGGACACCCGGCCCGCCGAACTACTCGACGCCATCCGCACGGTCGCCGCGGGCGAGGCGCTGCTGTCGCCGGGGCCCACCGCCCGGCTGATCGCCCAGTTCCTGCGTGGCCCCTCCGGGCCGCCCACGGCGGGCGGCCCGGAGTGTCTCTCCGAACGGGAGTGCGAGGTGCTGGCCCTGGTCGCGCGAGGCCTGACCAACACCGGGATCGCCGAGGAACTGGGCCTCAGCCCGCTCACCGCGAAGACCCACGTCAGCCGGATCATGGGCAAGCTGGGCGCCCGGGACCGGGCCCAACTGGTCATCGTGGCCTACGAGTCGGGGCTGGTGACACCGGGGCCGAGCGCCCCCTGACCGACGTCGGCCAGGACACGACCTAGGGCAGCGTGCGCTGGTACGTCTCGTCCTCGTCGGAGTCGTAGACCAGCTTGCCGGAGCCGTCGTAGCCCTTGATGTGCGGGGCCAGCGTGACCTGCTGGTTCAGCATCCCGGCGGCGGCGAACCAGCCGTGGTCCAGGGCCGCGGTCACGGGGCCGCCGTCGCCGTAGGACACGGTCACCTTGGCCACCGACGCCTCGACGGTGCCGATCATTCCCCACCTGAACGGCAGCTTCCACCTGCCCTTGTCCATGAACGACTGCTGGTACAGCTGCCCGCCGTTGCCGTCGACCACGACCGGGCCCGTGCCCGGCACCCCGGTGTCGATCGTGCCGGCGCTGATGCCCGAGGCCACCCCGTCCTTGATGGAGCAGACCACCCAGCGGCCCGCGGACCGCTCCTTCACCGCGGTGACGTAGATGCCGTCGCCGGGGGCGTTGGAGTCTCCGGTGCTCTTGATCGCCAGGATGATCCGGTAGTCCTCGGCCTCGCCCAGATCCGCGGCGCTCCCGGGCGGCCCGCCCTCGGCGGCCAGGCACTTCTTCAGCCCGTCCGCCGCCTGCGCGAAGGTGATCCCGTCGAGCAGCTGCCCGTCCGTGGCGGGCTGCGCGGGTCCGCCCGCCGTGCCCGTAGATGTCGCGGACGGGCTTCCGCCGGTGCTTCCCCCCGTGCTCCCGGCCGGGCTGTGCGGGGCGCTGACCGACGGCTTCGGTGCCGCCGTGTCAGCGCCCCGCCCCCCGTTCCCCCCGGCCACGGCGTACGCCCCCACCGGCACCGCGGCCAGCGTCATCAGCGCCGCCCCGGTCAGCGCCACGCGCCGCCGCCGCTCGGCCAGTCCGCGCCGCCGGATCGCCGGATACGGCGCCGACGAGGGCCGGATGGTGTACGCGTCCTCAGCGAGCAGCTCACGCATCCGCTCCTCGAACCCGAAGTCCCCCTGGTTCACCTGCTTTCCCGCCCCGTTCACCTACTGCCTCCCTGTACCTGACCCTGAATCCGAACCTGACTGCGCCCCTGCCCCTGCCCCTGCCCCTGCCCCTGCCCCTGACCCCGACCACCGGGCACCGTGCGGTCGGCGGCCAGCCCCGGATACACGCGCAACTTCGCGAGTCCCTTGGACGCCTGGCTCTTGACCGTGCCGGGCGAGCAGCCGAGCACTTCGGCCACCTCCGCCTCGGACAGGTCCTCCCAGTACCTCAGGACCACCACCGCCCTTTGTTTCGGCGGCAGTTGGGCCAGTCCGGCCAGCAGGGAGCCACGCTCCTCGACCTGCCCCGCGCCCTCGTCGCGCCCCGCCCGCTCGGGCGGCGCCGCGGTCAGCGCCTCGGTGACCCGCCGCTTGCGGAACCGGTCACTGTTGCAACTGACCAGCATCCGCCGCACATACGCCTCGGGGTTGTCGCTGCGCGAGATCCGTCGCCATGACCGGTACGCCTTGGCCAGCGCGGTCTGCGTCAGGTCCTCCGCGTGGTGGACGTCCCCCGTGAGCAGATACGCGGTCCGTACGAGCCGGGACCACCGGGCTCTGACGAACTCCTGGAACCGGTCTTCTTGTTCGGCCTGCATCAAGCACCCTCCTCGCCCTCCAGACCACCGGTTGCGCCGAATCGGTTGCCCGTCCCCCATGACCGCGTTCGAATGGGGAGATGAGAAACGACGCGTGGGTCTGGCGTGCGGGTGAGCCAGGGGTGCTCCTGCTGCCGTCCGGCCGCCTGATCCGCGGCCGCGGCCTGCGCCGCCCGCTCGACCGTACGGCCCCCACCCCCGCGTACGGCGTCTATCTCCTCGGCGCGCGGCCTCCACGGCCGCCCTGGGAGTCCCGCTGGCTCCGCTGGCCCGACTTCCGCCTCCCGAGCGACCGCGCGCAGGCCCACGCGACCCTCACCGAGGCGTGGCGCCGAGCGGCCGACGAACGCGTGGAGATAGCCTGCGCCGGCGGCCGCGGCCGCACCGGGACGGCACTGGCGTGCCTGGCGGTCCTGGACGGCGTACCGGCGGGCGAGGCGGTGGACTACGTCCGCCGCCACTACGACCGACGCGCGGTGGAGACGCCTTGGCAGCGCAGGTATGTGCGGGGGTTCGGGGGGCTCACAGGGTGAGCGTCATGAGGAGACGGTCCTCGCCGGGGCCGAAGTAGTCCGCGCGGGGCCCGCCGGGATCCGGGACGAAGCCCAGGGAGCGGTACAACGCGATGGCCGAGTCGTTGCGCGGCTCGACGGAGAGCCGGACGGAATGGGTGCCCTTCGCCCGTAGCTGACCGAGCAGTTTCGTCATCAGTTGCCGGCCGAAACCCTTTCCGCGCAGCCCGGGGGTGATGGCAAGGCTGAGAACCCAGCTCTGCGCGTCGTTCGGCGAGGTCGCGAGCACGTATCCGTAGAGGTCCGTGCCGTCGTCCACGACGTACACGAGGTCGGCACAGGCGGCGAGGAGTTGGCGCAGGACGAAGTAGGGGTAGGGACCGTGGGGGAAGGCGTCGGCATCGAGGCGCACGATATGGGGTAGATCCGCCTCGGTGACCGCTCTGATCCGTAAGGGTCTTTCTCCGGACATCTGGCTCATTATCGAACCGGTGCCCGACGGAAAACGATCTCCGGGAAGAGGAGTCATACCGTCCCCTTGTGAATGTCGACAAATCGAATTGCAGCCAGTGCGATTTGCGTACCTGATCTCCATCATTGCTCTGTGCACCCACTCCTTCAAGACCCATGCGTCCTGCTACGCTGAATCATGACCTCGGTACCGCCCGCCGCTGACCAAAAGCTGAATGGTGATGTGCTCTGGGACGACTTCGATCCCGGTGTGTACATCAGTCACAATTACCTCGAGATGCAGGCCGTGGACGAGGAGATCCTCTCCCATGTGCGCGATCACTTCAGTGATCACTTCCGAGGTCGTGGGCGGGTCGCTTCCGGTATCGACGTCGGCGCCGGGCCCAATCTCTATCCGGCCCTCGCCATGCTTCCCTGGTGCGACCGGATCACGCTGCTGGAGCGGTCTGCCCGGAATCTGGACTACCTCCGGCGGCAGTGCCCCGACTACGCCCCCCACTGGGATCAGTTCTGGAACGTCCTGTGCAAGGACGAGGCATATGCCACGCTCGACATGACGCCCAGGGTCCGGTTCAAGGAGGCCGTCCAGCAGCCCGAGTCGGGCAGTCTCTTCGATCTCTGCACCGATACGCGCCGCTGGGACCTCGGTACGATGTTCTTCGTCGCCGAGTCCATCACCACCTCGCTCGCCGAATTCCGGCGAGGGGTGGGCTGTTTCATGAACGCCCTGAATTCCGGGGCACCTTTCGCCGCCGCCTTCATGGAGCATTCCGAAGGATATCGCGTCGGTGCCCACACATTCCCCGCCCGTGATATCGACGAATCCGAAGTGCGGGCGGTTCTCAGTGGTTACGCGGACCATGTGGAGATTCACCGCACAGCCAATCCGAAGCAGCTTGTACGGGACGGCTACACGGGTATGATCCTGGCCTGCGGGCAACGAAAAGACCGACGCGACGAATAAGATGTCGGAGTTCTTTTCCATGGTGATGGGCCTGTGCGAGGGGAATGGGCATGCAGATCAAGCCGAGACAGAACCTGCTCGAGGTGTGGCAGGCCATCGCTCGCCATTCTTTCGACAACGGAGAATGGGAATGGGGGGAATGGGGCGGTCGCAGCAGCGTCGCCGACGCGGAGCGTCTGCTCTGCCTTCTGTACCCCGCCACCGAAATCGAGCCGTTCCGCCTGGACGACCCCGACACCACCCAGCTGGACGTGGAGAGGGCCCTCAGGAACGCGGGTGACTCCAGCGAGATTCCCATGAACCTCCTGGAGATCCTCGGCGACTTCATGGAGAACCACCGCGGCGAGGAGAGCCCCACCTTCGCCGGCGGCTACTACTTCGCCACGGAGGACCCGGAGCAGGAACTCTCCAAGGAGCAGGAGGAAGTGGGAGTCGTCGACTCCTACTCCATGTCGATCACTCTCTGCCTGGCCACCCTCGGCTTCCTCAAGGTGTACCGGGGCAAGACCCAGCGGGCGAGCACCCTGGCCCGCATCGACAAGCTGAGAGAGGCGACCAGCGCCCGCCTGACCGCGGCCATGGTGAGCCTGTTGCGCTCCTTCACCGTCAACGTCGTCGACATCGGCTCCGACCAGGGGCAGGCGCTCGCCCGGCTGCTCGGCCGGGGCCGGCTGTCCGACCGCCAGGTCCTGCACCGCTTCCAGGACCGGTTCAAGTCGCTGCGCGCCCTCATCAGCGAGAGCGTCACCCTCGGCCTGGACACCGATGTCGCCGACCAACTCCGCAACGAGAACCGGCTGTTCGAGTGCGGCTGGGCCTGGAGCCTGGTGAAGGACGCCCCCGAGGTCGAGGTGGAGGCGCAGACCGCCCAGGACATCGGCAAGCAGCCCCAGGGCGTGGCCCACGCCGTGCCGTACCTGTACTTCACCGTCGTCGCCCTCGACGGCATCCCCGACCTGTCCTCCGAGCGCACCCTCGTCCTCGGCCTGCTCACCGCCGAACAGCAGAAGCTCGCCGACGCGCTGCGGCTGCGCTGGGAGATCACCCAGCAGTACTGGTCGGGCATCGCCCGCTTCGACGCCGCCACCTGGCCGCTGGAGGAGATCCCCTGGCGCACCACGCTCCAGCAGCTGGAGTCCGAGTACTTCTCCCTGTCCGTGGCCTCGATCCTCGTCCACGACCTGGTGCGCCGCCGTGCCACCGACGACGACCTCACCCGCACCGTGGCCGTCATGGAACGCCTCGCCGAACGCGGCCGCATCACCAGCCGCACGGCCCGTGAGGACCCGGCGATCGGTCTGCACAACCCCGGAGTCACCCTCCCGCTGCTCGGCAGTGAGGAGATCGGCCCGGCCATGAAGTGGACGATGGGCGACTTCTCCGCGCAGCTGCTCAAGCGGACCGTCCAACTGTGCGCGCTGTCACGGAACATCGGCTCGCAGGACCGTTTGCTCACGCTCGCCGAGAGCATCCTCGACCACCTCTGGGCGCGTCGCATCAGCGACGGCGACGGCGTCGGCCTGTGGGACAACGTGCACGCCGTGTACCCCGAATCACCGGTCCGCACAGGGCCGTTGTCCTGGAGCATCACCGAGCGCGTCACCGAGTGCATGGTCGCCGCGCACGCCCTCTACGCGCAGGATCCGATCCGCAGCTCCGAGATGACCGCCCTCGCCCAGGCGGCGCTCAGCGAGGCCGCTCACCTGTTCGGCAAGGAGCAGCTGGAGCAGCCCGCCCCCGCCCCCAAGAGCCCCCAGGGAGAAGAGATCAAGGGCATCGAGGCCGACCTGCGGCGCGCCCGTCAGCTCGTCGACAAACAGCCCGGCACCGCCCACGCGCTCGCCCTCGGCGTCCTCGCCCGGCTCTACGCCCTGGCCCGCGCCCGAGGCGCAGACGCCCGGGGGGTGTGAAGTGCTCGTCTTCGCCGCCTCCGACAAGGGAGGCACCGGCCGCTCCGTCACCAGCGCCAACCTCGCGTATCACCGCGCGCTGGACGGGGACGACGTCTGCTACCTGGACTTCGACTTCGGCTCGCCCACCGCCGCCGCCGTGTTCGACCTGCCCGACGTCCTCTCCGAGGCCGAGGGGCGTGGCCTGCACTCCTATCTGAAGGGCAAGACGGGCGAGCCGCTGCGGGTCGACGTCTGGGCGCGCACCGAGCACCCCGTCCTGCGCGGCAGGCCCGGTGGCTCCGGGCGGCTGGTACTGCTGCCCGGCGACCGCACGGCCGGTGAATTCGTCACCGACGAGGAGAACCTGCACCGCTGTGTGGACCTCGTCCTTCGGCTGAAACGCGAATTCGACGTCATCATCATCGACCTGAGCGCCGGACGCAGTTATGCGATGGACCTGGCACTGGCCGCCACATCGCCCCGGGGCGGGCTCGGCCGCCTCAAGAACCGCTGGCTCGTCTATCACCGGTGGACCCGCCAGCACGTCATGGCGGCAGCCGAACTCGTATTCGGGAAACAGGGGATAGTGCAAGCCGGTACGGCCATCGGACACGACCCGGACGTGCTGGGCGGCGCCATCAGGTTCGTGCGCGCCGCGGTGCCCGATCTGGAGTCGCCGTTGTGGTCCCAGGTGTCGCCCGCGCAGTACGCGTGGATGCGGCAGTGCGACAAGGAACTCGAGGAACTCGCGGCCGGCCGGGGCATCGGCAGAACCAGGGTGCTGGCGTCCATTCCCCTGGAACCCGTCCTCCAGTGGCAGGAACGCCTCATCACCGACGAGGACGTGCACGACCGCCGGATCGCCAACAACGAGACCTGGCAGGCCATGGGGGATCTCGCGCAGCGGCTGACCGACGACAAGTTCTGGGGGCAGTTGTGAAGGGGCCGGGCACCGTTTTCCGGGAGAGCAGCGCCGACCCGCGCACCGAATCCGTGCCCTTCTCCCATCTCTCCCTGGAATTGGGCCACTTGTACATGGAGGACTTCGCCGAGGGGGCCGCCCGGCTGCGTCGGCACTTCGCCGGCGTACGGCCCTGGGTGGAGGCCGCGCGGGCCGGTCTCGGCCCGCTGCCGCCGGGCCGCCGGCCCCGGATCAGCACCTGCTTCCTGATCGACGACTACTTCTCCCGGCTGTCCACCCCCGCCGAGCTGATCCCGCCCCTGCTGGCGGCCGCGGCCGAGGCCGGGCTGACCATCGACTACCTGGCCCGCGAGTCGGGCTGCGCCGGCCCCGCCCTCGCCCCCGGCGGCTCCGCCCACCGCGACCGGGCCGAACCGGCCGAGTCGGTCCTGCACCGGCTGGTGGAGTCACCGCCGCCCGGCAGCAACGGCTTCCGCCCGCCCGTCGGCCGCACCGGCTGGCTCACCAACGGCCGCCGCGCCCCCTCCCAGCGGACCTCGGCCGCCCTGGACTCCACCGGCGTCTGGCAGCCGCCGAGCGAGACCGAGGCACGCGGCCACTCCGTGTTCCTGGACGTCGAGCTGTGGAACGGGCCCGAGGACGCGCGCACCTGGTCCTGCGCCTTCCTGGCATCCGTCTGGCAGCTGGTCCGGCTCGGGCTGCTGCGGGACAACGGCGCGGCCGTGCTGACCCCCACCCGGTGGCAGGGTGAGGAGTTCCCGGCCGAGTGGGACGCGCTGCCGCCCGTCCTCCAGCTCAACCCCTCCGCGACGCCCTTCACCGCCTACGCCACGTGCAGCGTCCTGCCGGCCCGGTTCCTGCCCGTCGAGCACGCCGTACGCGTCATCCTCGACCAGGTCCACGTCGAGGCCGAGGCGCTCGAGCAGGTCGCCGCGCGGTCCGCGGCCGAGGGCTGCACGGTGCCCGCGGGGGTCGTGGACCGCACGTCCTACGTGTTCCCGCCGGGGTTGTGAGATGAGCGGCCTGGGCACGGCCTCCGGTCCCGTCCTCACCTGCGGTGAGGTGCGGACCTGTCTGCTGCCCACCCGTAGGGCGGTGGACGAGCGGACCGCCGTGCGGCTGCTGCGGCTGCGCGCCGACGAACCCGTCCGGACCTCGCGGCGCCCCAACCGGCACGCCCTCTCCCCGGACGTCCTCACCGGCGTCGACTGCCGGCTGCCCACCGCAACCGGGGCCAAGGTCCGCGCGGTCGGCACCGTGGCGGCGCACGCGGGGCTCGTCGAGGGCCGCGTCCTCCAGTCGACGGCGTACTTCTCCGCCCCGGCCACCGGGCCCGACCGGCGGCGGCCCTGGGGGTACTACCTGGTCCGGCCCGGTTCCCTGGTCCCGGTCGGCAGACTGCCCGAGAAGTCCGTCACCGAGGGCTTCCTGACCGGACATCAGCAGGACCAGCTGGACGTCGGTTCGATCGCCGAGAGTCTGCTGGCGAGGATCTCCCGCCGGCACGACCTCCTGGACCACGACGCTCCGCTCACCACGACCGACACCAGCCTGCGCTGGACCGCGTCACCGGCCGACGACGGCGAGCCGGCGTCGGCGCGCTTCACCGAGCTCGGCTCGGGCCTGCGGATCGTCGAACTGCGGCTGCCGCGAGGGACCACGCCCGTGGCGGCGGCCACGCTGTGCGAGGACCTCGCCCTGCACGACTGGCTGCTGACGACCGTCGGCGACAAGCTCGACGGGCTGCCGCCCGGCTCCGAGAACCAGGCGGCCGCGATGAAGGTGCTGCGTCCGCTCGTCGAGCATCTGCTGCACCTGTGGATGCCTCAGGCACGCCTGGACCGTGCCTTGAGCCCGCCTTGGGAGGAACTCGAGCGGCACCCGGGATTCAGCAGACAGTGGAACACCATGGCACAGCGCATCCGGGACCAGCTGGCACTACAGAACCTCATCCGGGGCGAGGTGCCGGCCCTGTCCTGACGGCAACACGACAGCTGTTCGCGCAGCATCCCGACGGGGGGAGAAAGAGAGATGCCTGCACCGACGAACCCGAACTTCCGCGGCGACCGGATCCGAGACGGCGAGGGCGCCCGGCATGTGACGCAGAAGATCCTGATCACCGTGGTGGCGGGTGGCGTCGTCTACCTGCTCACCAATGTCGTCGGACCGTCCGAGGAGGACGGCCCGTGGCAGCTCGTGCTGTCCGTGCTGTGCGGCGGCATCGTGCTGATCGTGCAGTTCCTGGCCTCCTTCGTCAGCCAGCTGGGCGAACTCAGGGAGTCGGTGGACAAGCGGTTCGCCGACATAGGCGAGGCGACGAAGCTCTTCACCGAGGTGGAGAAACTGCGCGGCGACGGGGTGCCCCGGCTCGCCGAGCACGCCACCAAGGTCGTGTCCATGGGGCCCGACATCCTGCACGAGTTCGCGCATACGGAGATCGACCGTCTCGCCGCGCAGATGGAGGACTTCACCAACCTCAGCGCCGAGTGCGCGGGCGAGAACCACGACTGGCTCCTGACCCTCACCAAGTGCGCGAGGACGAGCATCGACGCCATCAGCACCACCGTCGTCGACGACGGGTTCTGGAACACCGAGCCGGCCGGACGCTACCTGACCGCCCAGCGCGAGGCGATCCTGGAACGGCGCATCTCGGTCCGGCGCCTGTTCATCGTGAAGCGGCCCGAAGAGCTGGCCGCCCTGGAACCGATCTGCGCGGAGCAGCGGGAGATGGGCATCCAGGTCCAGGTGGTGGCCCTGGAAGAGCTCCCGCTCTACCTGCGCCGCGGCAAGATGATCGACTGCATCCTCTTCGACGGGGTGCTGTCGTACGAGATCCACGCGGACCAGCTGAGTGTGAACACCTCGACGACGGTGAACGCCCGGGCCGACGAGGTCCAGCCCCTGATCCGCCGGTTCGACCAGCTGTGGGAGGCCGCCGCCCCGGGCATTTCCCCGAACGGCGTCCCCGACAGCGTCCGACTGAGGCCCGACGGGCCCTAGACCAGCGTCTCCGCCAGTACCCTCGCGGTCTCCACGATCAGTTCGTTGTCGTAGGCCGCCTCCCGGTCCGGCTTGGTGAGCTGGACGACCAGGACGACGGGGGCGCCGTCCGGGGTCCAGGCGACTCCGGCGTCGTTGTTCGCGCCGTACCAGCCGCCGCCGGTCTTGTCGGCGACCGTCCAGGTCGGAGGGAGTCCGGCGCGGAACCGGTTGGCGCTGGTGATCGTGCCGAGCATCCAGTCGGTCAGGCGCCGGCCGTCGGCCGGGGCCAGCGCGTCGCCGAGGACGAGACGGGCGTAGGTCCGGCCGATCGCGTACGGGGTGGTGGTGTCCGTGACCCGGTCCGGTTCGGCCGAGTTGAGGTCCGGCTCCCAGCGGTCGAGGCGGGTGACGCGGTCGCCGACGGAGCGGGCGAAGCGGGTGATCGCCGTGGGGCCGCCCAGCTCGCGCAGGAGCAGGTTGCCGGCCGTGTTGTCGCTGCGCTGGATGGCCGCGGCGGACAGCTCGGCGATCGTCATGCCGTCGGCCACATGGTCCTGGGTGACGGGGGAGTTCTCCACCACGTCCGTCGACGTCCAGAAGACGCGGCGGTCCAGTGTTGCCTCGGGCAGGTCCCGCAGGACGGCCGCGACCGCCAGGGTCTTGAACAGGGAGCAGACCGGGAAGCGTTCGTCGGCCCGGTAGCGGACCGAGCGCCCGGTGCGGACGTTGTACGCGAACACGCCGAGGCGGGCGCCGTGCCCGGCTTCGAGGTCGCGCAGGCGGGCGGTGACGGGGTCGTCGGTGGCGGCTCCGGCGGGGCCCGCGGTGAGCAGGACGGCCGTGCCGGCCGCGCCGGCCGTCAGCAGGGTGCGGCGGGAGGGCCTGGGGGAAAGGTGCGAGCTTAAGATCGTTCTCTCCGTCCGTCGAGGATCATGGTCTCCTCTGTCACGGACGTCTCTCCGCTCCCGTTGGTTGCGTCGCCCCTGGTCGCGCGCACCCCGTCCGAGCGATCGTGGCGGGCGGGCACACCGCCCCTCCGGCGTAGGCGAGAATGGGCGTATGAGCCTGTTCCGCGACGACGGCATCGTGCCCCCCACCCGGCAGCCGGGTGCGGCGGACCGCGGCATGCCGCACCCCCGGCAGGCCGCCCCCGGCGGTGCCCGATGAGTCTCTTCCGGGACGACGGCATCGTCCTGCGGACCCAGAAACTCGGCGAGGCCGACCGCATCATCACGCTGCTCACGCGCGGGCACGGGCGGGTGCGGGCCGTGGCGCGGGGGGTACGGCGGACGAAGTCCAAGTTCGGCGCCCGCCTCGAACCCTTCTCCCACGTCGACGTGCAGTTCTTCGCGCGGGGCAGCAGCGAACTGGTCGGCCGCGGCCTGCCGCTGTGCACGCAGAGCGAGATCATCGCTCCCTACGGTGGCGGGATCGTGACCGACTACGCCCGCTACACCGCCGGGACGGCCATGCTGGAGACCGCCGAGCGGTTCACCGACCACGAGGGCGAACCGGCCGTCCAGCAGTACCTGCTGCTCGTCGGGGCGCTGCGCACCCTGGCCCGCGGGGAGCACGCCCCGCACCTCGTCCTCGACGCGTTCCTGCTGCGGTCGCTGGCCGTCAACGGATACGCCCCCAGCTTCGGCGACTGCGCCAAGTGCGGAATGCCGGGACCCAACCGGTTCTTCTCCGTCGCGGCCGGCGGCTCCGTCTGCGTCGACTGCCGGGTGGCCGGCAGCGTCGTACCCTCGCCGCAGACCCTGGTCCTGCTGGGCGCACTGCTCACGGGAGACTGGGAGACGGCGGACGCGTGCGAGGCGCGGCACGTCCGGGAGGGCAGCGGGCTGGTGTCCGCCTATCTGCACTGGCACCTGGAGCGCGGACTGCGCTCACTCAGGTACGTGGAGAAATAGGCGCAGAGGAACAAGCGCAGAGAAACAAGCGCAGAGAAACAAGCAAGCGAAAGTCAGAGGAGACGAGAGGCACATGGTCGTACGCGGGTTCCTGGGGCGGCAGCGTCGGGAGTACAGGACGCCGGAGCCGCACCCGTCCGGCGCGCGCCCGCCGAAGCTCCCGGGCGAGCTGGTCCCCGAGCATGTGGCGATCGTCATGGACGGCAACGGCCGCTGGGCCAAGGAGCGCGGGCTGCCGCGCACCGAGGGGCACAAGGTCGGCGCCGAGCAGGTCCTCGACGTGCTCCAGGGCGCGGTAGAGATGGGTGTGCGCAACATCTCGCTGTACGCCTTCTCCACCGAGAACTGGAAGCGCTCGCCCGACGAGGTCCGCTTCCTGATGAACTTCAACCGCGACTTCATCCGCAAGACCCGCGACCAGCTCGACGAGCTCGGCATCCGGGTGCGCTGGGTGGGCCGGATGCCCAAGCTGTGGAAGTCGGTCGCCAAGGAGCTCCAGGTCGCCCAGGAGCAGACCAAGGACAACGACCGTCTCACCCTGTACTTCTGCATGAACTACGGCGGCCGGGCGGAGATCGCGGACGCGGCGCAGGCGCTCGCCGAGGATGTGAAGGCGGGCCGGCTCGACCCGTCGAAGGTCAACGAGAAGACCCTCGCGAAGTACCTGTACTACCCGGACATGCCGGACGTCGACCTGTTCCTGCGGCCGAGCGGCGAGCAGCGCACCTCCAACTACCTGCTCTGGCAGAGCGCGTACGCGGAGCTGGTCTTCCAGGACGTGCTGTGGCCCGACTTCGACCGCCGTGACCTGTGGCGGGCGTGCGTCGAGTTCGCGTCCCGGGACCGTCGTTTCGGCGGCGCGGTCACGAATGAGGAACTCTTGGCCATGGAGGGGAAGACTCCGGACCAGGAGGCCACCTCCTAGCCTCCGTGCGTTCACCCGGCCCGTCGACGCTGCGGGAGATCAGTCCGTCCCCGGTCTCCCGCTCGCTGAAACGGCCCGCACATGAACCGCGTCACCCCCGCCCTCGCCACCGCCCTCGGCGCGCTCGTGCTCACCGCACTGCCTGCCCACGCCGCCGACACCGGCGGCTCCGGTACGCACCTCGCGCACCGCGACAGCTACGGCACGAAGGCCACCTACGCGCCCGAGCAGAGCGCACGCTCCTACCAGCGGCCGCCGGCCGGCTTCACCCCCGTCTTCACGGAGAACGTCTCCCGGCACGGCTCCCGCTCCGCCACGGACAGCGAGGACGGCGACCTGATCCTCGCCCTCTGGGACAAGGCCGAGGCCACGGGCCAACTCACCGGCAAGGGTGAGGAGTTCGGCCCGAAGGTACGCGCCCTCCAGGCCGCCATGGCGAAGATCGGCTACGGCAACCTGAGCGGCCTCGGCAAGGAGGAGATCCAGGACACGGCCACCCGCACGGCCGCCCGGCTGCCCTCCCTCTTCGCCGGGATCGCGCGCGACGGCGAGAAGATCGACGTCGTCAGCTCCGGCCAGGGCCGGGCCGTCGACAGCGCCAACCTGTACGCGGGCGCCCTCGCCGACGCCGACCCGGCCCTCGAGCCGCTGATCGGCACGACCCGCACCGACAAGGACCTGCTCTACTTCCACAAGGCCGACGGCGGCGCGGCCTACCGCGACTACATCGCGAACGACCAGCGCCTCGCGGACACCCTGGCGAAGATCACCGACCAACCGAAGACCCACAAGGCCGCGTACAGCGTCCTGCGGCGCCTCTTCAAGGCCGCCTTCGTCGAGCAGCTCGGCAGCGCCGACCAGGTCGCCGCAGCCCAGGCCGTCTACAACCTGTACGCCATCGCCCCCGCGATGAGCGAGGAGAGCCCGGGCGGGAAGGGCTGGGGGATGCAGCGGTACATCTCCACCTCCGACGCCGCCTGGTTCGGGTACCTGAGCGACGCCGAGGACTTCTACGAGAAGGGTCCCGGCTTCGCCGACAGCGACATCACGTACAAGATGGCGGACGTCCTGCTCGACGACTTCTTCCAGCAGGTGGAGGCCAAGCGGTCCGGCACCAGCACCCTGGGCGCCGAACTCCGCTTCACCCACGCCGAGGAGATCATCCCGCTGGCCGCCCTGATGGGCCTGCCCGGCAGCACGAAGCCGGTCACCGCCGCCAAGCCGTACACCTACGCCTCGAACCCGTGGCGCGGCGCCGACGTGGCCCCCCTCGCCTCGAACATCCAGTGGGACGTCTACGAGAAGAACGGCCGGTTCCTGGTCCGCATGCTCTACAACGAGCAGGAGACGTCCTTCAAGGCCGCCTGCACCCCGATATCCAAGGGCAGCAAGTTCTACGACCTGGACGAGCTGGAACGCTGCTTCGGCCGCGGCTGAGCGAAATCAGCCCGTCCGGCGCTTGAGGACGAGGCCGTTCAGGCCGAAGCGGGGGTCTGGGGGCGCAGCCCCCAGGGGCCGGTCACCCGACCCGCACCGCACAACCGCTCAGCCGCCGGAGGCACCCGCGCAGTCGGAACACGTGCCGAAGATCTCGACCGTGTGGGCCACGTTGACGTAGCCGTGTTCCGCGGCGATCGCCTCGGCCCACTTCTCCACCGCCGGGCCCTCCACCTCCACGGCCTTGCCGCAGACGCGGCAGACGAGGTGGTGGTGGTGCTCGCCGGTGGAGCACCGGCGGTACACCGACTCGCCGTCGGAGGTGCGCAGGACGTCGACCTCGCCCGCGTCGGCGAGGGACTGGAGGGTGCGGTAGACCGTGGTCAGGCCCACCGAGTCGCCCTTGTGCTTGAGCATGTCGTGCAGATCCTGGGCGCTGCGGAACTCGTCGACCTCGTCGAGCGCCGCCGCCACGGCGGCACGCTGGCGGGTGGAACGGCCCTTCACGGGCGGTCCAGCGGTTGTCACCGTTGCCTCCTCACGTCTGCGGCTTGCCGGGCCATTGTGCCAGCCCCGGCTGTGCGCGGTCAGACGCCGACCTCGTCCCCCGCTGCCCGGGTGGCCGGAATCGCACACTCCGCCGGGTCGCCGGCGGGTTGCGCCGCCGCCAGCGCGCGGGCGCGGCGGCGGGCCAGCGGAGCGGCCAGCACGCTCAGCGCGATGAACGCGCCGATGGTCAGCAGCACGATCGTCGCACCGGGCGGGACGTCCTGGTAGTACGAGGTCACCGTGCCGCCGGTGGTCACCGTCACGCCGATCGCCACCGCGATCGCGAAGGTGGCGGCGAAGCTGCGGCTGAGCTGCTGGGCCGCGGCCACCGGGACCACCATCAGGGCCGACACCAGCAGCAGGCCGACCACCCGCATCGCCACCGTCACGGTGACCGCCGCCGTGATCGCCGTCAGCAGGTTCAGCGCGCGGACCGGCAGGCCGGTCACCCGGGCGAACTCCTCGTCCTGGCTGACCGCGAAGAGCTGGCGGCGCAGGCCCAGGGTGACGACGACCACGAAGGCCGCGAGCAGGCAGATCGCCGTGACGTCCGACTCGGAGACGGTCGACAGCGATCCGAACAGATACGACGTCAGGTTGGCGTTCGAGCCGCCCGGCGCGAGGTTGATGAACATCACGCCGCCGGCCATGCCGCCGTAGAAGAGCATGGCGAGGGCGATGTCGCCGCGGGTTTTGCCATACCAGCGGATCAGTTCCATGGTCACCGCGCCCACGACCGAGACGGCGGTGGCCATCCACACCGGGGACCAGGACAGCAGGAAGCCCAGGCCGACGCCGGTCATCGCGACATGGCCGATGCCGTCGCCCATGAGGGCCTGGCGGCGCTGGACGAGGTAGATGCCGACGGCGGGGGCCGTGATGCCGACCAGGACGGCGGCCAGCAGCGCCCGCTGCATGAAGGCGTAGTTCAGGAAGTCCATCAGCTCAGCAGTCCCGTGCGGATCGGTTCGGCGCCCGCGGGTGCGTGCGGGTGTACGTGGTCGTGGCCGGGCAGGGCGTGCTGCCCGAGGGCCTGCGGGGGTGGGCCGTCGTGCAGGACGCAGCCGTCGCGCAGGACGACCGCCCGGTCGATCAGGGGCTCCAGGGGGCCCAGTTCGTGCAGCACGAGCAGGACCGTCGTACCGGCCGCGACCTGGTCCTTCAGGGTCCGCGCCAGGACCTCCTGGCTGGCCAGGTCGACGCCCGCCATCGGCTCGTCCATGATCAGCAGTTCGGGTTCGGCGGCCAGCGCGCGGGCGATGAGTACGCGCTGGTGCTGGCCGCCGGAGAGGGCGTCGACGTTGTCCTTGGCCCGGTCCGCCATGCCGACGAGGTCCAGGGCGTGCCGCACGGCCTCCCGGTCGGCCTTGCGGAAGACGCCGAAGCGGGTGCGGGAGAGCCGGCCCGAGGAGACGACCTCCGTCACCGTGGCCGGCACCCCGCCGGCGGCCGTCGTGCGCTGCGGGACGTAGCCGATCCGCGCCCAGTCCCGGAACCGGCGCTGCGGCGTGCCGAACAGCTCGACCTCCCCGGCGCTGACCGGGACCTGCCCGATCACGGTGCGTACGGCGGTGGACTTGCCCGAGCCGTTCGCGCCGAGCAGGGCGACGACCTCACCGCGCCGCACGGTGAGGTCGATGCCCCGCAGGACCGGGCGCGAGCCCAGCTCCGCGCGGACACCGCGCAGGGAGATGACGGACTCCGAAGAGACGGACTCCGATGAGACGGACTCGGCCTTCGCGCCGGTGACGCTCGCGTCCATGACGCCCTCCGTAGAGATCACTTCGTTCCCAGGGCTGTCTTCAGCGCCTTCAGGTTCGCTTCCTGGACCGAGAAGTAGTCCGTGCCCCGGGACTTCTTCGTGATGCCCTCGATCGGGTCGAGGACGTCGGTCTCGAGGTTCGCGTCGGAGGCGATGGTCTTCGCGGTCTTGTCGCTGACGAGCGTCTCGTAGAACACGGTCGTGACGCCGTCGGCCTTGGCCATCTTCTCAAGCTCCTTCACGCGGGCGGCGCTGGGCTCCGACTCGGGGTCGAGGCCGTTGATGGCCTCTTCGGTCAGGCCGTAGCGCTCGGCGAGGTAGCCGAAGGCCGCGTGCGTGGTGACGAAGACCTTGGTCTTCGTGTTCGCCAGCCCGTCCTTGAACTGTGTGTTCAAGGCGTCGAGCTTCTTCACGAGGGCCGCGGTGTTCGCCTTGTAGTCGGCCGCGTGGTCCGGGTCGGCCTTCTCGAAGGCCTTGCCGACGCCCTCGGCGACCTGGGAGTAGCGGACCGGGTCGAGCCAGATGTGCGGGTCGAGGCCGGACAGCTCCTCGTTCTCGTGGTCGTCGTGCTCGGCCGCGTGGCCGCCGACCTCGTTGCCGTGCTTCTCCAGTGTGGTGAGGGAGGCTGCGTCGATCTTGGTCTTGACCTCGGACTGGGCCACCGCGTCGTCGACGGAGGGCTGGAGGTTCTTGAGGTAGAGCACCGCGTCGGACTTCTGGAGCGCGGCGGTCTGCTGGGCGCTGATCTCCAGGTCGTGCGGCTCCTGGCCGGGCTCGGTGAGGCTGCTGACGTTCACGTGGGCCCCGCCTATCTGCTCGGCGAGGAAGGCCATCGGGTAGAACGACGCGACGACGTCGAACTTGTCCGTGTTGGTCGCGGCCGCGCTGTCGGAGGAGCAGGCGGAGAGGGTGCCGAGGCCGAGGGCGGTGGCCGCGGCGATCGCGGTGCCGGATATGAGTCGTCGTCGTACGTTCATGACAGTCATTTTCAACAAATATGGAAACCGTTGTCAACAAGGCCTGGTAACGGCTGGGTAAGGGTCTGGGTAGGGATCCGATTTGGTCGAGGGGGAGTCCCCGCCGGTACCCTGAAGTCTTCTCTGGAAGCGCATCTCGCTTCGCCGCCCGTCGTCGTTATGAAGAGAGCACCGTGGCCGCCGACAAGATCGACACCATCGTCAGCCTGAGCAAGCGCCGTGGCTTCGTATTCCCGTGCAGTGAGATCTACGGCGGTCAGAAGGCCGCCTGGGACTACGGACCGCTGGGTGTCGAGCTCAAGGAGAACCTGAAGCGCCAGTGGTGGCGCTACATGGTGACGTCGCGCGAGGACGTGGTCGGCATCGACTCGTCCGTCATCCTGGCCCCCGAGGTCTGGGTGGCCTCCGGCCACGTCGCCACTTTCTCCGACCCGCTGACCGAGTGCACCTCCTGCCACAAGCGGTTCCGCGCGGACCACCTGGAAGAGGCGTACGAGGCCAAGCACCACCGCCAGCCGGAGAACGGCCTGGCGGACGTGAACTGCCCCAACTGCGGTAACAAGGGCCAGTTCACCGAGCCCAAGCAGTTCTCGGGTCTGCTCTCCACCCACCTCGGCCCCACGCAGGACACCGGCTCCATCGCCTACCTGCGCCCCGAGACCGCCCAGGGCATCTTCACCAACTTCGCCCAGGTGCAGACCACTTCGCGCCGCAAGCCGCCGTTCGGCATCGCGCAGATGGGCAAGTCCTTCCGCAACGAGATCACGCCCGGCAACTTCATCTTCCGCACTCGCGAGTTCGAGCAGATGGAGATGGAGTTCTTCGTCAAGCCGGGCGAGGACGAGACGTGGCAGGAGTACTGGATGGAGCAGCGCTGGAACTGGTACACCGGCCTGGGCCTGCGCGAGGAGAACATGCGGTGGTACGACCACCCGAAGGAGAAGCTCTCCCACTACTCCAAGCGCACCGCTGACATCGAGTACCGCTTCCAGTTCGGCGGCAACGAGTGGGGCGAGTTGGAGGGTGTCGCCAACCGCACCGACTACGACCTCTCCGCCCACGCCAAGGCCTCCGGCCAGGACCTCTCCTACTTCGACCAGGATGCCCAGGAGCGCTGGACGCCGTACGTCATCGAGCCGGCCGCCGGTGTCGGCCGCGCGATGCTCGCGTTCCTGCTCGACGCGTACGTCGAGGACGAGGCGCCTAACGCCAAGGGCAAGATGGAGAAGCGCACGGTGCTGCGCCTCGACCACCGTCTGGCCCCGGTGAAGGTCGCGGTGCTCCCGCTGTCCCGCAACCCCGAGCTCTCCCCGAAGGCCAAGGGCCTCGCCGCCGCGCTGCGTCAGAACTGGAACATCGAGTTCGACGACGCCGGTGCCATCGGCCGCCGCTACCGCCGCCAGGACGAGATCGGCACGCCGTACTGCGTGACCGTCGACTTCGACACCCTGGACGACAACGCGGTCACCGTCCGCGAGCGTGACTCGATGAAGCAGGAGCGGGTGTCCCTCGACCAGATCGAGAGCTACCTCGCCGGCCGCCTGATCGGCGCGTAGCCGCTCGCGGCACCCGGCATACCGAGGCCGGCCTCGACGGGGAGTACCCGTCGGGGCCGGCCTCGCGCCGTGTGCGTGCGGGTCAGTTCACGCCCAAGGCGTTGAGGATCGCCGCGGAGACGTGATCGGCGGCGTTCTTGTGGCCCTTGGCGTTGGGGTGCACGAAGGCCACCTCGCTCGGGAAGGTGCTGAACACGCCCTCCACCCAGCGGCCCGCGTCGCAGACGCTGTGGTTGCGGGTGGAGGGGGCGAGGTCGACGAACGCGTCGCCGTGCTCACCGGCCCTCTTCTCGATGGTCGCGTTGAGCGGGTTCAGGACGTCGTCGCGCAGCCAGTCCAGGTCCCCCGGGGTGATCGAGGCGAACTGCTCCCAGTCGTTGTACCGGCACTTGGAGGTGTCCTCCGGGATGACGGTGGGGTAGCCGACGGTCACGATCTTGGCGTGCGGGGCGCGCTCGTGCAGGGTGGCGAGCATGTCGTCGTAGTCCCCGCTCACCTTGGCGAGCCGGCCGGGGATGTTGTCGGCGAGGTCGTCCCGGCACGGCGTGCCCACGCCACCGCTGCCGCTGCCCAGCTGAAGACAGGTGAAGAGGATGTCGGCGAACCCGAGGGTGTTGCCCCCTACGCCGACCGTGATCACGTCGGTGCCGGAGCGCACCGCCTCGGACTGGGGAGGCACCGGGGGGAACGGGTAGTCCGGGTCCTCGGAGAAGGGCGGCAGGTGGCGGCCGATCGGATGCTGGGCGTTGAAGGTGATGTCCTCGATGGTGGCGGCGCCGCAACTGACGTTGGTCAGCTCGATCAGCGAGCCGAGGTCACGGTCGATGACCTGCGGGTAGGACCGGTCGGTGCGCTCGCAGCCGTCCCGGGGGACTTCGAAGACCTCGCCGGCCGCCGGGATGACACCGGCGGTGTAGGAGTCGCCCAGGGCGACCCATTCGTAGGACGCCGCGGCGGCGGGTTGCGCCCCGGCGAGTTGGGCGGGAGCGAGGGCGCCGGCGGTGAGAGCCGCGGCCGAACCGAGCAGGGCCAGTCGAGTGCGGAACCTTGCCACGAATCCTCCAGGGATGCGGTGTTGGCGACGCTTTGACCCTATGAGGTCGGTTACTCAACGCACTAGATCCAATGCGGACAGTTACAGGACGTGGGGTTCAGGGCCGGGCGCGGGGCGCGCACGGCGCGCTGTGAACGGACGGGTTCGGTATGTCGGCGACATGTGATCTTCGCCGGTCCGTTCCGGCTCGGTGGGTGAGCGGTGCTGCACGATCACGCTCCGTGTCTAGATGGCCTGTTCATGGTCATTCATGCCGTTCTCGCCGGTGGCTTCGCAGCAGCACGTTCGCGTCGGTCTCCGCGCTCCGGTCGTGCGCGGCGCGGGCGCTCTCCCGGCGCGACGCCAGGTCGTCGCACTCGGCGCAGTCCGGCTCCGGTACGGGCGGGCGGGGCGTGCCGATGCCGACCATGAACGGCGCGTCCGTCCGAGCGCGCCGGTTCGCCGCCCGTACGCCCGCGCTCAGCCGCTGCTCGGCGGTCGCCGGCCGCAGCGCCGCCGGGTCGGCCTGCCACTCCCGGCCGCCGCCGACGGGCCGCAGCATCGCGTAGGGGCCGGACCGTTCCTGGTACTCGCCGACCTTGTCCGTCGCGGGGTCGTAGAACAGGGCGCCCGGCTCGTGCTGCGTGTCGTGCATGTCTTTCGCTCCTTTCACCCAACTTACATACTAATTGTGATGGTTGGGCTACTCTGCGTGGTGGGGGTCGTCGTCAGGATGGCCCGCGATCGGGATCGGCGCGCCGCTGACGTGGGGCTCGGCGTCGTCGGGCAGCGCATATTCCACAAATTCCGGAGGGGTGAGATGCCGTCGAGGCGGGTGATCACGGGGCGCAGTCAGGAGCCTCGGCGGCGGTTCGCGGAGGAACTGCGCCTACTGCGGACCGAGAAGGGGGACAGCCTGCGGCAACTGGAGGTCGTGCTGGGCTGGAACGCGTCGACGTTCGGGAAGATGGAGGGCGGCCAGAGTCTGGGCAGCCCGGAGATCGTGGAGGCGCTGGACCAGCATTACGGCACGGCCCCGATGCTGCTCACGCTGTGGGAGCTTGCGGTGGCGGATCCGTCGCAGTTCAAGGAGCAGTATCGGCGGTACATGTTGCTGGAGGCCGAAGCGATCGGCCTGTGGCACTACGGCGTGAGCAGGCCGCCGGGGATGCTTCACACGGCCGGGTATGCGCGAGAAGCGCTCGCGGCGGGCGGGCTGAAGGGGGAGGAGCTCGAGCAGCAGGTCGAGGCCCGCATTGGGCGACGGAAGGTGCTGGAGGGGGTCGATGCACCCCCGTTCCGCATGATCCTTGCCGAGGCGGTGCTGCGTAATTCGCTGCGCGATCCCCGAGAGTGGCGGGAGCAGTTGGAGTGCCTGCTGGAGGCTGCGGAGCGCCCGAACGTCACCCTTCATGTGCTGCCGTTCGGCACGGGGCTGCACTCGCTGGACACCACCGACATAATGTTCCTGCGCCTTGTGGATGGCCGAACGGTGGCCTATACCGAGAACGACGTTCGAGGTGAACTGGTCGACGAAACAAGCAGGGTTGAGCGTCTGCACCGCACATATGATGCGGTACGTGACCTGGCGCTGAACCCTGCCGAGTCGCGGACGTTCATCTTGCGTATGTTGGAGGAATTGCCGTGCGAGCCATCGACCTGAGCAGCGTGACGTGGCGCAAGAGCAGCTACAGCAACTCGGATGGCGGCCAGTGCCTCGAGGTCTCCGACGACCTCCTCAGTGCCGCCGCCTGGCGCAAGAGCAGCTACAGCAACTCGGACGGCGGCAACTGCGTCGAGGTCGCCGACAACGTGCCCTCCCTCGTCCCCGTGCGGGACAGCAAGGATCCCGCACGAGGCGCGCTCGTCTTCGGGGCGGAGGCCTGGAGCCGCTTCGTCCGTGTCTACAGGTCGACGTCCACGTAGAGGGACGCGTGGTCGGAGGCCTCGTCGGCCTTCGAGGTCACGGTGTCGAAGGACTTGATGCCGTTCGCGAAGATGCCACGGGTCTCCAGGCCGACGTGCTGCACCTCCTGCCACAACTCCGGTGAGAGCAGCAGGTAGTCGAGCTTGTTCCGCTCGCTCTTGCAGTCGCCGTGGGTGCCGGGCAGCCCGCTGTAGGAGCGATGGCTCATCACGTCACGCAGCCCGGTGGCCCCCAGTGCCGCCGCCGTCTCGCTGTCCGGGTCGTCGTTGAGGTCTCCGCCGACGATGACGTGCGGGGTGCGCTCCAGCGCGTCCCGGTAGATCTCCGCGACCCGCTTCGCCTGGGCCAGCCGCAGCTCGGGATCGTCCTGGAACTTGCTCTTCAGGTGGTTGCCGAGGATCACCAGCGGTGTGCCGTTGAGCTGGATCTCGAACTCGGGGCAGTCGCGGCTGAAGAGGCGCCTGTTGGGGCGTTCCGGGTCGGTCTCGAAGAGGTGGGACCGGACGGACGTGATCGGGTGCCGGCTGAGGATCCCGATGTCGATGCCCCGGGGGTCGTTGCCGTCGATCAGCAGGGCGTAGGGGTACGGCCGCCTGCCGAGTGCCCCGGCGAGCACCTGCGTGTTGAAGCGCTCCAGGGTGAGGCGGTCCTCGACCTCCACGGTGAGCAGGACGTCGGCGTCGACCTCGGAGACCACGCGGCCGGTGTTGCGCACCACGTCCAGCTCGAAGTCGTCCTGCCCCAGTTCGGCCCAACCGGCCCACGCGAAACGGCCCTTGGCGGTGACCTCGACGCGGGTGCTCTTTCCCGACCCCGTCGTCTTGAACAGTCCCGAGTCCTTGCCCGGCCGGGCCTGGTTCACGAAGATCGGCGGCGGGTCCGTCGGGTCGACGTCGTACGCCCGGTGCTTCTTGATGAGGTCGGCGATCTTCGTCTTGTCGTCGTCCGTGTACAGCGGCCGGTCGAGGAGGGCGACCAGTGTGGCGAAGTCGTCGAGGATCTCCTTGCGCTGCACCGGATCCTCGATGCGGAAGGCCGTGGGTCGGCGGAAGAGGTTCTCCATGTTGAAGGTGGCGATGCGGATGCTCATGGCAGCCTCCATGGCGGCGCGAAGGGCCGCTCGGTCGGCGGCAGGCGCCGCCGGGGTGACTGCGCACCGACATCTCTCATTGTCCTCGGTGTGCACGGCCCGTCGACCGGAGAGATGGTGAATGACAGACATGGAGTGACAGCTGACAGATGTTGAAATCTGTCAGCTGTCATGCCAGGCTGGTGGGCATGACGATGCGAACCCGTTCCCTCGGCACCACCGGTCCCCAGGTCTCCGCCCTCGGTCTCGGCTGTATGGGTATGTCCGCGCTGTACGGCGACGCGGACCGGACCGAGGGGATCGCGACGATCCACGCCGCCCTCGAGGCCGGCGTGACGCTGCTGGACACCGGCGACTTCTACGGCATGGGCCACAACGAGCTGCTGATCGGCGAAGCGCTGCGCTCCGCACCCGCCGCCCGCCGCGAACAGGCGCAGGTGAGCGTGAAGTTCGGCGCCCTGCGCGACCCGGACGGCGGCTGGAGCGGCTACGACGGCCGTCCGCAGGCCGTGAAGAACTTCGCCGCCTACTCCCTCCAGCGCCTGGGCGTCGACCACATCGACGTCTACCGCATCGCCCGGCTCGACCCCGATGTACCGATCGAGGAGACGGTCGGCGCGATCGCCGAGCTGGTCGAGAAGGGCTACGTCCGGCACATCGGCCTCAGTGAGGTCGGCGCCGAGACCATTCGCAAGGCCGCCGCCACCGCGCCGATCGCCGACCTCCAGATCGAGTACGCGCTGATCTCGCGTGGCATCGAGAGGTCGATCCTGCCGGTCACGCGTGAGCTGGGGATCTCGATCACGGCGTACGGCGTGCTGTCGCGCGGGCTGATCTCCGGGCACTTCACGGCCGACCGCAAGCTCGCCGCGAACGACTTCCGGCTCTACTCGCCCCGCTTCCAGGGCGACAACCTCCAGCACAACCTGAACCTGGTGGAGGCTCTGCGGAAGATCGCCGAGCAGAAGGGCGTCTCCGTCGCGCAGATCGCGATCGCCTGGGTGCTGGCCCAGGGCGAGGACATCGTGCCGCTGATCGGCGCCCGGACCAGGGAGCGGCTGGCGGAGTCGCTGGGCGCGCTGGACGTCGTCCTGGAGGCCGCCGACCTCGCCGCGATCGAGGACGCCGTCCCGGCCGACGCGGCCGCCGGTGACCGCTACTCGGCCGCCGCGATGGCCCACCTCGACAGCGAGCGCTGACCCGCTCTCCGGGTACGGTCTGAGCATGTCACCGACCACCGAGACCCTGACCGCCGAGCGCATCCTCGAGGCGACCGAGGAGGTGCTGCGCCGCCACGGCCCGGCCAAGGCCACCGTGGTCGACGTGGCCCGCGCGCTCGGCGTCAGTCACGGCAGCGTCTACCGGCACTTCCGGACGAAGGCGGCGCTGCGCGAGGCGGTCACGAAGCGGTGGCTGGACCGTATGTCCGAGACCCTCTCCGTCATCACCGCCGACGAGACGCGCACCCCGGAGACCCGGCTGCGTGACTGGCTCGCGGCGCTCTTCGCTGCCAAACGCCGCAAGGCGGGCGAGGACCCCGAGCTGTTCGCCACGTACATGGTGCTGGCAGGGGAGAGCGGCGAGGCGGTCGGCGAGCACCTCGCCGACCTGACCGGCCAGCTGACCCGGATCATCGAGGCGGGAGTGGCGTCCGGCGACTTCGCGACCCCCCACCCGCGGATCTCCGCCGTCGCCGTCTTCCAGGCCACCGGCCGCTTCCACGACCCCGGCTACCAGCGGCTGTGGGAGCGGCCGGAGGCACAGAAGGACTTCGCGGCACTGATGGACCTGCTGCTGCGGGGACTGCGGGGTCCGGCCTGATGTCCCCGACGATCCGCCGGGCCGTGATCCCCGCCGCCGGGCTGGGCTCCCGGCTGTTGCCCCTCACCAAGGCGATCCCCAAGGAGATGCTCCCGGTCGGCGACAAGCCGGTGATCGAGCACACCGTCCGCGAGCTGGTGGACTCCGGCATCACCGACATCACCATCGTCGTGTCCGGCGGCAAGAGCCTGATCCAGGACCACTTCCGCCCAAACCCGGCCCTCGTCGAGCAGCTCCGCGCCGACGGCAAGACGGCCTACGCGGACGCGGTCGAGGAGGTGGCGGAGCTGGCCCGCAAGGGTCACATCACCTATCTCGACCAGCACGGCCCGTACGGCAACGGCACCCCGGTGCTGAACGCCGCCCGGTCCTTCGGCGACGAGCCGGTCCTGGTCCTCTGGCCCGACGACGTCTTCGTCGCCGAGACCCCCCGCGCCCAGCAACTGATCCGCGCCTACGAGCAGACCGGCTGCCCGGTGCTGGCGCTGCTGCCGATGGACCCGGCCGACTCCCAGCGCTACGGCGTCCCCGTCGTCAAGGAAGACCTCGGCGACGGGACCCTGCGCATCACCGGCCTCGTCGAGAAACCCGACCCCGCGCGGGCACCGTCGTCGTACGCGGCCATCGGCGGCTATGTCATCACCCCCGGCATCATCGACGAACTGCGCGAGCAGACCCGCCGCTGGTACGAGCACCGGACCGGTGAGATCTACCTGACCGACGCCATCAACGCCTACGCCCGCGGCCGCGCGGTCTACGGCCAGGTCATCCAGGGCCGCTGGTACGACACCGGCAACCCGGCCGACTACCTCGTCGCCCAACTGGCCCACGCCCTGGCTCACCCCGAGTACGGACCCGTGCTGCGGGGGCTGGTCAGCGGCCTCGACGCCCGCGGCGACTGAGCGACCTCACTCGCACCCATCACACCGCAGTCAGCGCGGCTCGCGGCCCTCCGCGGGGTCCACCGTCGCCTGATGCGCCTCGGCGAGGTGTTCCTCGGCCTTCAGCCAGGGCAGGAACTGCGCCCCCTTGCGCCAGCCGCAGGTGTCACATCTGATCGTGCGCTGCACTCCCGCGCGCCGCACTCTGACGACATGCTCCCGTCCGTGCTGGTCCCAGCGGCTCACCTTGCTCGTGTTGATCTCCAGCACGACGCCTCCCGATATCTCGGCCAGCAAGGAGTGTGCAGCAATACCAACATCAACAGGGGTTTCGGCCCGTCGAGTTGACCAAGCCGTTCCCGAGCCCGGTCCGGGGCGCCGGAGTCACCCGACCTTGCGCGGCAGCCGCAGGCTCAGCAGCCCCGTCACGACGACCCCGCCCAACTGCACGACCAGCGTGGTGACCAGGGCGTCCCGCATGCCCATCCCCGGGACCAGGGAGAGGAACAGGGTGCCGAGGGTGGCCACGCCCAGCGCGAGCGAGGCCTGTTGGGTGGTCACCATCACCCCGCTGCCGACGCCCGCGCGGGCCGGTGGCACCTCGGACATCACGATCCGCATCACAACGGGCAGTTGGAGCGCCTGCCCCGCACCGGCGACCGCCGCGCCCGGCAGCAGCGCGACGAAGCCCACGTCCGGCCAGTCGGCGCGCACCGCCAGCAGGATGAGGACGACACCGACGCCCTGGACCACCGAGCCCGCCGTGACCACCCGGGCCCCGAACCGCGCCACCAGCCGTGGTCCGGCCAGCGAGACGAGGAAGAACGCCAGGGCCATCGGGGCGAGCGCCAGGCCGGCCGGCACCGGACCCAGCCCCGCCCCGCTCTGGAGCGCCACGGCGATGACGAACATGAACCCGCTGAAGCCGATCGCGAACGGCACCATGATCGTCAGTCCGCGCCGCAGCGTGGTGAGCGCGAACAGGCTCGGCGGCACCAGCGGGGTACGGCCCTGCCGGTCGGCCCGCCGCTCCACCGCGAGGAACGCGCCCGTCACCAGCGGGAACGCGGCCAGCGACAGCCACGTCCACAGCGGCCAGCCCGCCGCCCGGCCCTCGGTGAGCGGGGCGAGCAGCGTCAGCAGGGCGGCGGCGAGGAGCACGGTGCCGGGTCCGTCCGCGGGCTCGGGGTGCTGCGAGCGCGTCTCCGGGACGGTACGGACGGCGAGGACGAGCCCGACGACCACGACGGGGACGTTCACCAGGAACACGGACCGCCAGCCGCTGCCGGCGAGGTCCGCGGCGACGAGCACGCCGCCCAGGATCTGGCCCGCGACCATGGCCAGGCCGGCGGTCGCGCCGTACAGGCTCATCGCCTTGGCGCGACGCGGCCCCTCGGTGGACGACTGGATGGTGGCGAGCACCTGCGGAACCATCGCGGCGGCCGACGCGCCCTGCGCGACCCGCGCCGCGACCAGCGACCACGCGTCGGGCGCGAGCCCGCAGGCCAGCGAGGTCAGACCGAAGGCGGCCATGCCGCCCAGGAAGAGCCGGCGCCGGCCGAACAGGTCACCGAGCCGGCCGCCGAGCACGAGCAGTACGGCGTACGCGAGCCCGTAACCGGCGACGACGAGTTCGAGGACGGACTCGCTCGCGGCGAGATCCCGGCCCATGGTGGGCAGGGCGACGTTGACGATGAAGAAGTCGATCAGGGGAAGTGCCGCGCCGAGCAGCACGGTGAACAGCCCGAGCGAGCCGAGCGCGCGGGGCGCAGCGACCGTCCGTGCGGCGGCTTTGGTGGTGATGGTTTCAGTCACGCTCCCGAGCCTGCGCCGCCCCCCAGACGGGTACCAGATTCTTCTTATCCTGGTAGAAGGAGTACCTGGCAACAGGGTCCGGGCGGCCGCACGCTGGAGGCATGACGACGATGGCCCAGGAAGCACGCGCGCGCGAGACCCAGGCAATGCGCCGGGCTCAGGGGACTCGTGAGGCCCAGGAGGCCCGTGCGACGGAGGAGGCCCGCGAGCTCCAGAGGGCCCGTGAGTCGCGCGGGGCCGGCGGCTCGGAGATCCGGCGCCACGAGCTGGCCGCCTTCCTGCGCAGCCGCCGCGAGCGGATCACGCCCGAGCAGGTGGGTCTCCCGCGCGGAGCGCGCCGCCGGACCCCGGGGCTGCGCCGCGAGGAGGTCGCCCATCTCTCGGCGGTGGGCGTCACCTGGTACACCTGGCTCGAACAGTCCAGGGACATCCAGGTCTCGGTCCAGGTCCTCGACGCCCTCGCCCGCACACTGCTGCTCGACCCGAGCGAACGGGCCCACCTCTTCCAGCTGGCCGCCGCGACCGACCCGACCCCCGCCTCGTCGTGCGCCGGCGTCACCGACGCCGTACGCGAGGTGCTCGACCAGCTCGACCCGCTGCCCGCCTGCGTCCAGAACAGCCGCTACGACATCCTGGCCTACAACCGCACCTACGCCCATCTGCTCTGCGACCTCGACGCGATCCCGCCCGAGGACCGCAACTGCATGGTCCTCATCCACACCCACCCGCAGTGGCGCGAGTCGGTCGTCCACCTCGACGAGACCATGCGCCTGATGGCCGCGAAGCTCCGCGCCTCCATGGCCGGCCATCTCACCGAGCCCGCCTGGAAGATGCTGGTCAAGCGGCTCCAGTCGGAGTCACCGGAGTTCCGCGAGAACTGGGAGCGCTACGAGGTCGTCGCGACCCGCAGCAAGACCAAACAGTTCCGCAACCCCCACGTCGGCCTGCTCGACCTCACCCACACCGACCTCTGGCTGAGCCCGGAACTCGGGGCGCGCCTGGTGACGTACGCACCGGCGGACGAGGTGTCGCGGGAGCGGTTGGAGAAGCTGTACGCGTTCGCGCGGGTGCCGTCCGCCGAGACCGCCGAGAGCGGGGTCAGGCGCTGAGGCTCGCCGCCTCCCGGACCTCCGGCGACTCCAGTCGCCGCGCGGTCCGCTCCGCCGTCCGCCGGGCCCAGGATCCGGTGGTCACGGCGCCCAGGACGAGGACGACGACACCGCAGCCGGTGAGGATCCACCAGCCGGGGACGGCGGCCGAGACGAAGGTGTCGCGGTACGCCGAGGTGCTCACGCCCGCCGCCAGGACGGCGCCGATCACCGCGACGCCCAGCGTCTGGCCCAGCTGGCGGCTGGTGGAGGCGACCGCCGCCGCGACCCCCGCCTGACCGCGCGGCATGCCCGACACCGCCGTGTTCGTGATCGGCGCGTTCACGAACCCGAAGCCCACGCCGAACAGCACATACCCGAGGAACAACGTCACGTCGGACGTCTCCGCCTCGAAGACGGCGAACAGCAGCCCGCTCGTCGTGATCGCGGCGCCCGAGATCAGCAGCGGCAGCCGTGGCCCCCGGCTGCCGACCAGCCGTCCGGACAGCGGGGCGCACAGGAACATCGGCACCGCCATCGGCAGCATCCACAGCCCGGCGTGCAGGGCGTCGAGGCCCCGTACGTTCTGGAGGTACAGCGTGGACAAGAACAGGAAGCCGCCCAGCGCGGCGAACGCGCCGACCGCGACCACGGTCGCCCCGCTGAACGGGACCGACCGGAAGAAGCGCAGGTCGACGAGGGGGTCATCGCGCCGGGGCTCGTACCAGAGCAGTCCGATCAGCGCGGCCAGCGCCACCGCCGCGAAGGGGACGCTGGTCGCCGCGCCCGCCTCCGGGGCCTCGATGATCGCGTAGGTGAGGGGGCCGAACAGGGCGATGACCAGCAGCTGGCCGACCGGGTCGGGACGGCGGGCCTTGGGCGCGCGGGACTCGGGGACGTACCGCAGGGTCGCCAGCAGGGCGACCAGGCCGATCGGCAGGTTGAGCCAGAAGATCGACCGCCAGCCGACGGACTCCACCAGGAGTCCGCCCAGCAGCGGGCCCGCGGCCATCGAGATGCCCACGACCGCGCCCCAGACCCCGATCGCCCGGGCCCGCTCGCGGGGGTCGGTGAACGTGTTGGTGATGATCGACATGGCGACCGGGTTCAGCATGGAGCCGCCGACCGCCTGCACCATCCGGGCCGCGACCAGCAGCTCCAGGTTCGGGGCGAGCGAGCACAGCAGCGAGCCGATCGTGAACACGACCAGCCCGGCCATGAAGACCTTCTTGCGGCCGATCCGGTCGGCGGTCGATCCCGCGAGCATCAGCAGCACGGCCAGCACGAGCGTGTACGCGTCGATCGTCCACTGGAGGCCGGCGGTGGAGGCGTGCAGATCGCTCTGCATCGCGGGCAGGGCGACATTGAGAACGGTGACGTCGAGACTCACGATCAGCAGACTCATACAGCAGATCGCGAGGACCAGGAGACGTCGGCGAGGGCTGAGCTCGGGCATGCGAGCCATCGTACGCCGATATCAATAGTGCGCCTAACTAATGGTTGCTACACGATCCGTCGGTGGGGTGCGGGACGGGTGTGGTGCGGCTGCGGGGTGCGCACGGGGCGGGGTGCGGGGCGGGGGCGGGAACCCGCGGCCGGGCACGCCGTCCGATGCGTGACAATGGGTGGATGCCCACGACCGCGCCCACGAAGAACGCGACCCTCCGGATCGGCCCGCACACCGTCACCCCGCCGGTCGTCCTGGCCCCCATGGCCGGGATCACCAACGCTCCCTTCCGGACCCTGTGCCGGGAGTTCAGCGGAGGCAAGGGCCTGTTCGTGAGCGAGATGATCACGACCCGGGCGCTGGTCGAGCGCAACGAGAAGACCATGCAGCTGATCCACTTCGACGCGACCGAGAAGCCGCGCTCGATCCAGCTGTACGGCGTCGACCCGGCCACCGTCGGCAAGGCCGTCCGCATGATCGCGGAGGAGGGCCTCGCCGACCACATCGACCTGAACTTCGGCTGCCCGGTCCCCAAGGTGACCCGCAAGGGCGGCGGCTCCGCGCTCCCCTTCAAGCGCCATCTGCTGCGCGCGATCCTGCGCGAGGCGGTGAGCGGGGCCGGCGACCTCCCGGTGACGATGAAGATGCGCAAGGGCATCGACGACGACCACATCACCTACCTCGACGCCGGCCGGATCGCCGTCGAGGAGGGCGTCACCGCGATCGCGCTGCACGGACGCACCGCCGCCCAGCACTACGGCGGCACCGCCGACTGGGAGGCGATCGCCCGGCTGAAGGAACACGTCCCGGAGATCCCCGTCCTCGGCAACGGCGACATCTGGTCGGCCGAGGACGCGCTGCGCATGGTGCGCGAGACCGGCTGCGACGGCGTGGTCGTCGGACGCGGCTGCCTCGGCCGGCCGTGGCTGTTCGCCGACCTCGTGGCCGCCTTCGAGGGGCGGACCGAGGACATCGCCAGGCCCTCGCTCCGCGAGGTCGCCGACATCATGGTCCGGCACGCCACCCTGCTCGGCGAGTGGATCGGCGACGAGCCGCGCGGGGTCATCGACTTCCGCAAGCACGTCGCCTGGTACCTCAAGGGCTTCGCGGTCGGTTCCGAGATGCGCAAGCGGCTGGCCATCACCTCGTCGCTCGCCGAACTCCGGGCCGGTCTCGACGAACTGGACCTCGACCAGCCCTGGCCCACCGGCGCCGACGGCCCCCGGGGCCGCACCTCCGGCAACAACAGGGTCGTGCTGCCGGACGGCTGGCTGAAGGACCCGTACGACTGCTCGGGCATCAGCGAGGACGCGGAACTGGACACCTCCGGCGGCTGACACGACGCCCGTCGGCCGCTCAGCCCGACGACGGGTGCGGGGTCGAGCCGTACGCCTTCAGGAACCTGTCGCGGAAGGAACTCATCTTCCACACCGGGGCGTCGTGGGCCGGCTTCAGGCCGTCCGTCCAGTTCCAGGCGGCGATCTTGTCGAGGACCTTCGGGTCCTTGGCGACGATCGAGATCGGCACGTCCCGGCTGGCGTTGTTGCCGCTGACCCGGCTGATGGGCTGGTGGTCGCCGAGGAACACCAGGACGGTGTCGTCGGTGCCGTAGCGCGCCAGCCACTGGGTGAGGGCGGTCACCGAGTACTGGATGGACTTGCCGTACTCCTTCTTGGACCTGTCGGAGTCGGCGATGACGTCGGACGCCTTCTCACCGTCCGCCTCGATGTCCTTGAACACCGAGCCGTCGCCGAGCTCGTCCCAGCCGACCATCTTCGGGATCGGCGCCCAGGGCTGGTGGCTTGAGGTCAGGATGATCTCCGACATCAGCGGCTTGTCGCGGTCGGTGCGGCCGTGCTCCAGCCGCTGGAACGCCTCCAGGGCGTACTGGTCGGGCATGGTCGACCAGCTGAACTTCGGCCCCTGGTAGCCCATCTGGAAGGCGTTGTAGACCTTGTCCAGGCCGTAGAACTCCTGCTCCGGCCAGCCCTTCTGCACGCCCGGCATGATGCCGACCGTGTCCCAGGCGCCGGTCTTCTGGAACGCCTTGGTCAGGGACAGATGGTCGCTGGCCATGACCGTGCGGTAGCGCTGCTGGTTGTCGACCCACAGGCCGGACAGGGTGGTGGAGTGGCCGAGCCAGCTGCTGCCGCCGTACGTCGCCGAGGTCAGCCAGCCGCTCTTCGCGCTGAAGCCGGCCTTCGTCAGGGCCGCGGTGCCGGTTTCCAGCGTCTCGTCGACGCCCGGCGCCATGCCCGGATCCTCGATGGCGCTGCGGCCGTAGCTCTCGATGAAGGTGAAGATCACGTCCTTGCCGCGCAGGTCCGGCACGAGCTGAGCGGCCGGGGTGGCCCCGAACGTGTCGCTGCGGGCCACCTTCCCGAACGCCGCCTCGTCCCGGAGGGTGTCGCGGACCTGCCTGGCCTCGTTGGCGAGCGCGTTCGCGGTGCGGTAGGAGGCGACGGGCACCCCGGCGTTCTGAAGGCCCACGACGGAGCAGGTCACCCAGACCGTGGCGGCGATCAGTGTGGCCCGGGTCGCCACCCGGGTGTTGCGCACCATCAGGTTGCTGATCCGGACCGTCGCCATGGCCATGCCCGCGAACAGCAGGACGATGAGCAGGACGAGGCCGACCGCGGCGCCGACGGCCGTCGCCCGGCCCATCGAGTCCGCGACGTAGGACTGGGCGTCGTCCAGCAGGCCCCAGTCCAGGACGAGGTCGAAGTCGCGGCCCAGGTACTCGACGAACCCCATGTCGAGCAGGTTCAGCACGGTCAGCGCCCCGAGGAACACACCGCCCGTCGCCGCGACCACCACCCGCGGCCGGCGGGGCAGCGCCAGCAGCAGGGCCGCGCCCAGGATCGCCTCCCCGGGCAGCCGGGTGAACCGGTTGACCTGGAGGGCGACGAGCCGGTTCGGCAGCACCAGGGCCCCGAGGACGAGGACGAGGGACAGCACCGTCACCGTCCACCACAGCACCTGCGCGGCGCGCGGGTGCCGGGTCCGCCAGGCACGCCAGTGCGCGACCCGGGCCCGGAGACCGCGGGGCGCCGACTCGGAAGAGGCATCGCCGGAAGTGACTCCGGGCGGGTCTTCGGAAGTGACTCCGGACCGGTCTTCGGAAGTGACTCCGGACGGCGCCCCGGACGGGCCCTCGGATGCGGCGGCGGACGCCTCGGCCTTCGCCGGTTCTCCGGTGTCCGCCGGGTCTCCGGGCGGTGCCGGTTCTCCGGTCTCCGCCGGTTCTCCGGCCTTCGCCGGGTCTCCGGTCTCCGCCGGTTCTCCGGCCTTCGCCGGGTCTCCGGGCGGTGCCGGCTCTCCGGGCGGTGCCGGCTCTCCGGTCTCCGCAGGGTCTCCGGGCGGTGCCGGTTCTCCGGTCTCCGCCGGGTCTCCGGCCTTCGCCGGGTCTCCGGTCTCCGCCGGGTCTCCGGTCTTCGCCGGGTCTCCGGGCGGTGCCAACTCTCCGGTCTTCGCCGGGTCTCCGGCCTTTGCCGGGGCGCTGGGCGGTGCCGGTTCTCCGGTTTGCGCCGGGTCCTCGCTCTCCGTCGGTTCCACGGCTTCGGTGGTGTTGTCCTCGGGGTCTTGCGGTGTGGGCGGCTGGGATGAGCGAGTGGTGACAGGCACCCGAGGGTCCTTCCGTACGAAGCCCGGCGGTTCGGGGGATCCGGCATGGGGCCGGATCCGCCACAGTTTCGTACGGGCTGCCCTCGGCTCGCGTTCAGCCCCCCTCGGCCAGCGCTCGGCAAACACCGCGCAAACGGCGCGCCAAGCAGCCGGTCACGCGCCCCCGACCGCCGTGAGCAGCGCCAACGGGGCCGCCGCCGAACGGGACTCCCGTACACACGCGTGCGGGTACGGTACCGGCTCCGCGTGGGTGTCACGGCCGTAGCCCGCGAGCACCTCGGGGAGGCGGTGTCCGGTCGCGGTCGCCGCGTCGACCAGCGCATGGGCGACCGTACGGGCCTCGTCGTGCAGGCCGTAGCGGGCGAGGCCCAGCGTGATCAGCGCGTTGTCGTGCGGCCAGACCGAACCGCGGTGGTAGGAGAGCGGGTGGTACGCCGGCTGCCCGGACGCCAGGGTGCGCACGCCCCAGCCGGAGAAGAAGTCCGGTTCGAGCAGCCGCCGGCCGACGACCTCCCCGTACTCCTTGTCCAGCAGGCCCGACCAGAGCAGATGCCCGGCGTCCGAGGCGAGGGCGTCGACCTGGCGGCCCTCGCCGTCCAGGGCGAGCGCCGGGAAGGAACGCTCCCGCATCCAGAAGTCCCGCTGGAACCGGTCCCGCAGGTCGGCTGCCGCCTGTTCCAGCAGGGCCGCGTACTTCTCGTCCTCCCACACCGTGCGCGCCACCCACGCCGTGCGGCGCAGCGCGTCGTACGCGTAGCCCTGGGCCCCCGCCGCCAGCACCGCTCCGGTCGCGCGGGTGCCGTCCGCGGAGCAGATGGCGCCGGGGGAGTCCTTCCAGTTCTGGTTGGCCAGACCGCCCTGGTCGGCCCGGTACACCAGATAGCCGCGGGAGGTGAGCCCGCCGTGGTCCAGCATCCAGCCGATCGCCGCGCGGGCGTGCGGCTCCAGCCGGCGGGCCAGCGTCATGTCACGGGTCTGCTCGACATACGCGCCGAGGAGGACGAGGAACAGCGGGGTCGCGTCCACCGAGCCGTAGTAGCGGCCGTACGGGACCTGCTCGAAGTGGGCGAGTTCGCCGTGCCGCACCTCGTGCACGATCTTGCCGGGCTGGGACACCGTCCGCGGGCCGGTCTCGGTGGCCTGGGCCGCGGCGAGCGCGAGCAGCGTGGCGGCGGCCGGGCGGGGCCGGTAGGGGAGGGCGAAGAGCGAGGTGAGCAGGGCGTCACGGCCCAGCAGGGTCAGGAACCAGGGGGCGCCCGCCGCCGGGACGCGCAGTTCCTCGCCGTCCGGCCCGGTCGCCTGGACCTGGAGCGAGGCCAGGTCCGCGAGACCGCGCGCACAGGCCGCGGCCAGCTCGGGCCAGCCGGTCGGGAAGGCCACGCCCTCCACGAACTCGCCTTCCTGCGCGAGGAGTTGCCCGGTGACCGAGGCCGGTGAGCGGGGCACCCGCAGGGCCCGCTTCTCGCCGTGCGGCCGGGCCATCACCCGCAGGGTCAGCTCGGCGGAGCCGTGCGGCTCGAGCTCCAGCTTCCACACCAGTCGGCGGGCGCCGGTGCCGGTCTCCTCGACGCCGTCCGGCACGGGCTCGGCCGTCACCGTCGTACAGGACTTCCACTCACCGCGCCGGTAGGTGAACTCCACGCCGTCGTCGAGGACTTGGCGGCGGCGGACGACGCCGGTCTTCGCGTACGTACGGTGGTCGGAGCGTAGTTCGAACTGGTCGGTGAAGTCGGCGTCGGCGGTGACCGCGAGGCGGACCGTCGTCGGCACCGGGCGGTTGCTGACGACCCGCAGCGACTCCACGAACGAGCTGTCGCCGACGGCCTGTTCACGGAAGAGCGTGCAGGACGGCGGCTCGTTGCGGCCGCCGCGCGGGACGAGCACGCACCGCGTGGTGTCCCCGTCCGCGACCGGTGAGAGCACCTCCGGTACGGCGCCGTCGACCGTCAGCTGCCAGCGGCTGAGGTGCCGGGCGTCCCTGACGAACAACCCCTCGGGGGACCCGTCGGCCACCCCGGAGCCCCGTACACCGCTGATGTCCCCGCGGTCGCCCACGGCGGCGAACGTCCCGCCGTACACGAGCAGATGATGCCGGTCCGTCATCCCCGGTCCCCTCCCTTGAGAGCCGTGATATCCGTGCCGGCCGGGATTCCCGGGCCGGCCATGACACCCGTGCCTGACGTGGTGTCGTCGTGCAGCAGGTCGAGCGTGAGCGCGGCGGTCCAGCTGAAGCCGGTCGCGCCGCAGGCCTCGCCGGTGTACGGGTCGACGTACTCCGCGAAGTCCGAGGTGTCCGCGATGTCCAGCACGGCCCGGCGCAGGGCGTCCGCGCCGGCCTGGTCGCCGTGCAGCCTGAGGCCCCGCTCGAGCAGCCAGCTCGTGTTGAACCAGGCCGGGCCGCGCCAGTAGCGGTGCGGGTCGAAGGCCTCGCCGAGCAGGTCGTAGCTGGGCGCGAGGCGGGTGGTGGTGCCCAGGCCGAAGTGCGGCCCGCGCAGGGTGCGCACGAGAGCTGTGGCCACCTCGCGCGGCAGGCCGGGCAGAAGGAGGGGGACGAGACCGGAGACTCCACGCTCCGGGACGAGGGCGCCGGTGAGCGGGCGCCGGCCCGGGTCCGGATCCCCGCCGCGCAGATCACGGCAGAAGAACATGCCCTCCGCCGGGTCCCACAGCCGCTCGACGAGGGCCGCCGTGAGCCGCTCCGCACGCGCGTGCCGGGCCGTGCCGGTCGCGCCCAGCTCGAACGCGATGCGCGCGAGGGCGTGCTCGGAGGCGATGAGCAGCGCGTTGAAGGCGGGATCCTCGACGGCGAACTCCGCGCCTCCGGCGCCATGACCACCGGCACCGGGCCCGTCCTCGTGCCCGCCGTCCCGCTTCCGGCCGTCCTCGTCCCAGCCGTCCTGCACTCGGCCGTCGCGGTACCCGCCGTCCTGAACTCGGTGGTCCCGGTGTCCGCCGTCCTGCACTCGCCCGGCGCGGTAGCCGCCGTCCTGCGTCAGGCCGTCCTCGTCCCAGCCGTCCTGCACTCGGCCGTCGCGGTACCCGCCGTCCTGAACTCGGTGGTCCCGGTGTCCGCCGTCCTGCACTCGCCCGGCGCGGTAGCCGCCGTCCTGCGTCAGGCCGTCCTCGTCCCAGCCGTCCTGCACTCGGCCGTCGCGGTACCCGCCGTCCTGAACTCGGTGGTCCCGGTGTCCGCCGTCCTGCACTCGGCCGTCGTGGTTTCCGGCGTCCCGCACTCCGCCGTCGCGGTATCCGCCGTCCCGGTACTCCGTGGCCAGCCGCACGTACCGGCCGTAGTCCAGGTCCGTCGGACGGTCCTCGGGCGCCCCGTGGTCGAGGTCGGCGCGCCGGAAGGAGCGGGCCGGGGCCGGGGCGACCCGGGAGAGCGGCGCGTCCCAGCTCGGCGCGTTGTCCATGCCCTGCTCCCACGGATGGACGACGGACACCAGCCCGCCCCCGCCCAGGTCGCGCCGGTGCAGCAGATAGCGGTGCCAGGCGGCCAGCCGGGGGTACACCCGGGTGAGGAAACCGCGGGCGCGCGAGAGTCCCGGGTCGGCGCAGTGCACCAGCCAGGCCGCGAGCGCGTGCACCGGTGGCTGCACGATGCCGGAGGTCTGTACGGTGCGCGGGGCGCCCGCAGCGCGCCCCGCGGTCGAGGAGCGCCAGAAGTCCGGGCTCGGGAAGTACGCGTCGAGCGGCACGGAGGGGTTGAACACGATGTGCGGGATGCGCCCGTCGCCCCACTGGGCGTCCAGCAGCGTCTCCAGCTCCGTCTGCGCCCGGCGCGGCGAGACGTGCCGCAGGCCGATGGCGATGAAGGCCGAGTCCCAGGACCACTGGTGCGGGTACAGACCGGGTGAGGGAACCGTCGACGTGCCCGTCCAGTTGCCCGCCAGCACGTTCGCCGCCCTGCGGTGCAGAGCCGCGAGGTGCGGAGTCCCGGGTGCCGGCGCCCCGAAGTGCGGCGGACCCGGCGGACCCGCCGGATCGTATGCAACGGCGTACTCCGCCGGGCGGGCGATGAGCTGGGCAGTGCGATCCACTCGGGGCTCCCCGAAGACGACAAGGCCGACCGGTTCGGCAGTGGCTACCATAGGGTTACGTCTATTTAACACGCAAAACTCAATATGTAATGCAGGCTTGAGAAACACAAGGGGGTGCGCATGACGGGACGAGGCCAGGCCAGCGCCGGAGATCTGCTCGAACTGGTGCGCAGGGGACGGGCGACGACACGTGGTGCCCTCCAGCAGGCCACCGGCCTCTCCCGCGCCACCGTCGGCCAGCGTCTGGACCGCCTCTTCCGCGCCGGCTGGCTGCGCGAGGGGGCCGGCGGCCCGGTCGACTCCCCGCTGGGTGGTCGTCCCTCGATCACCCTGGAGTTCGACGACGCCCACGCCGTCGTCCTGGCGGCGGACCTGGACACGCGGCACGCGCGTGCGGCCGTGCTGACGTTGACCGGGGAGATCCTGGCCGAGCACGGCGGCACGCTGGTCATCGAGGACGGGCCGGACGCGGTGCTCGGCGAGCTGGGCGGCTGGTTCGCCGAGCTGCTGGAGAAGGCGGGCCACCGGCCGGACGAGGTGTGCGGCATCGGACTCGCCGTGCCCGGCCCGGTCGACAGCGAGACCGGCCGGGTCGTCCAGCCGCCGATCATGCCCGGCTGGGACGGCTACGACATACGGGGCCGCCTGTCCCGCGCCTTCACCGAACGGACGGCGGGCGGGAACGCGGGCGGCTACGGAGGCGCGGTGACGGTCCCCGTCCTCGTCGACAACGACGCGAACCTCATGGCGTACGGCGAACAGCGCACCGGATACGCCGACTGCTCGGCGTTCGTGCTGGTCAAGGTGTCGACCGGTATAGGCGCGGGGGTCGTGGTCGGCGGCTCGATCTTCCGGGGCATCGACGGCGGGGCCGGCGACATCGGGCACATCCGGGTGGGTGCGGAGGCGCTGTGCCGCTGCGGTTCCTACGGCTGTCTCGCGGCGGTCGCCAGCGGTGGCGCCGTGGCGCGGAGGCTGGCGGAGTCGGGGGTTCCGGCGTCGTCGGGATCGGATGTGCGCGACCTGCTCGCGGCCGGCCATCCGGAGGCGGCCGCGCTGGCCCGTGAGGCGGGCCGCCGGGTCGGGGACGTACTGGCGACCGTCGTGACGCTGCTCAACCCCGGGGTTCTGATGATCGCCGGAGATCTGGCCGGAACCGCCTTCCTGACGGGCGTGCGCGAGTTGCTCTATCAGCGCGCGCTGCCCCGCTCCACGGCTCATCTGGACGTGGTGACCTCGCGGCTGGGGGAGCGGGCGGGGCTGGTGGGAGCGGGTGCGCTGGTCGTGGAACACCTGTACGCGCCGGAGCGGGCCGAGGAGCGGTTGCTGGCGCTCGGCGTGTGAGGGACGCTCGTGTGACGGGACTCCCGGGAACCCCCGGGATGCTCGTGTGACGAGCAGGTTTCCACCCCTGGGCGGGTCTTCGGGTGCGTCCGCATCGTGAAATCGGGGCGTCCGCGCAAGGCTGATTCCAGCGTGATTCTCGCCACCCCTGAGGGGGGCAGTGCTCAGATGAGCGATTCAAGAGCGACTGCACTTCTCCAATGGGTGGCACTCAGTGCCACCCATTGATCGTTCATCGATCGAAATCAATCGTGCCGCACAGTGCTCATCTGAGCGTAATATGGGGCATGTGAGAGGCGCTCAGGAGGTGCTTGCGTTCAAGAAGTGAAAACATCGGCGGCCGTGCGCTTGCCAAGCCTTGACTTTCGATCCGCTGGCGGACGGTTGGTTACGGGCACATGACGCGCGAGTGGACGTACCCAGGAGCCTTCGATCTGGGTATGTTCCTGGCCGTCAGGGCAGCCACCGCGTCCTCGAGGAGTCGAGACCCGTGTCGGAAAACAAAGATCTCCAGGTAGCCGAGCAGGCCGCGACCGTTGAGGGCGTGAAGTTCGTCTACGACTTCACCGAGGGCAACAAGGAGCTCAAGGACCTCCTCGGCGGCAAGGGCGCGAACCTCGCCGAGATGACCAACCTGGGCCTTCCCGTCCCTCCGGGCTTCACCATCACCACCGAGGCCTGCAAGGTCTACCTCGACAGCGGCGAGGAGCCGGCGGCACTGCGTGACGAGGTGAGTGCGCACCTCGACGCGCTGGAGCAGCGCATGGGCAAGAAGCTCGGCCAGGCCGACGACCCGCTGCTGGTCTCGGTCCGCTCCGGCGCCAAGTTCTCGATGCCCGGAATGATGGACACGGTCCTCAACATCGGCCTCTCCGACAAGTCGGTCCAGGGCCTCGCCAAGCAGGCCGGCGACGACCGTTTCGCCTGGGACTCCTACCGCCGCCTGATCCAGATGTTCGGCAAGACGGTCCTCGGCGTCGAGGGCGAGCTCTTCGAGGACGCGCTGGAGGCGGCGAAGACCGCGAAGAAGGTCACGGTCGACACCGAGCTGGAGGCGGCCGACCTCAAGAAGCTGGTCACCAAGTTCAAGCGGATCGTCAAGACCGAGGCCGGCCGTGACTTCCCGCAGGACCCGCGCGAGCAGATGGACCTCGCCATCCACGCGGTCTTCGACTCCTGGAACACCGACCGCGCGAAACTCTACCGCCGCCAGGAGCGCATCCCCGGCGACCTGGGCACGGCCGTCAACGTCTGCTCGATGGTCTTCGGCAACCTGGGCCCCGACTCGGGCACCGGCGTGGCGTTCACCCGCGACCCCGCCTCCGGCCACCAGGGCGTCTACGGCGACTACCTCCAGAACGCCCAGGGCGAGGACGTGGTGGCGGGCATCCGCAACACCGTCCCGCTCGCCGAGCTGGAGTCGATCGACAAGAAGTCGTACGACCAGCTGATGCAGATCATGGAGACGCTGGAGAACCACTACAAGGACCTCTGCGACATCGAGTTCACCATCGAGCGCGGTCAGCTGTGGATGCTCCAGACCCGTGTCGGCAAGCGCACGGCGGGCGCGGCCTTCCGCATCGCCACCCAGCTCGTCGACCAGGGCCTGATCGACGAGGCCGAGGCGCTCCAGCGGGTCACCGGCGCCCAGCTCGCCCAGCTGATGTTCCCGCGCTTCGACGACGAGGCGAAGGTCCAGCAGGTCGGCCGGGGCATCGCGGCATCGCCGGGCGCGGCGGTCGGCAAGGCGGTCTTCGACTCGTACACGGCCGTCAAGTGGTCCCGCTCCGGCGAGAAGGTCATCCTGGTCCGCCGCGAGACCAACCCCGACGACCTGGACGGCATGATCGCGGCCGAGGGCATCCTGACCTCGCGCGGCGGCAAGACCTCCCACGCGGCCGTGGTGGCCCGCGGCATGGGCAAGACCTGTGTCTGCGGTGCCGAGGAGCTCGAGGTCGACACCAAGCGCCGCCGGATGACGGTGCCGGGCGGCCATGTCGTCGAGGAAGGCGACCTGATCTCCATCGACGGCTCGAGCGGCAAGGTCTACCTGGGCGAGGTCCCGGTGGTCCCGTCCCCCGTCGTGGAGTACTTCGAGGGCCGGATGCACGCGGGCGCCAACGACGCCGACGAGCTGGTCGAGGCCGTGCACCGGATCATGGCGTTCGCCGACCGCAAGCGCCGCCTGCGCGTACGCGCCAACGCCGACAACGCCGAGGACGCGCTGCGCGCCCGCCGCTTCGGCGCCCAGGGCATCGGTCTGTGCCGTACGGAGCACATGTTCCTCGGCGACCGTCGTGAGCTGGTCGAGCGCCTGATCCTCGCGGACACGGAGACCGAGCGCGAGGAGTCGCTGAAGGCACTCCTGCCGCTCCAGAAGCAGGACTTCGTGGAGCTGTTCTCGGCGATGGACGGACTCCCGGTCACGGTCCGGCTCCTGGACCCGCCCCTGCACGAGTTCCTGCCCGACATCACCGAGCTGTCGGTCCGCGTGGCCCTGGCGGAGTCCCGTCAGGAGCCCCACGAGAACGAACTCCGGCTCCTCCAGGCCGTCCACCGCCTGCACGAGCAGAACCCGATGCTGGGCCTGCGCGGCGTACGCCTCGGCCTGGTCATCCCCGGCCTGTTCACCATGCAGGTACGGGCGATCGCCGAGGCCGCGGCCGAGCGCAAGACGGCGAAGGGCGACCCGCGCGCGGAGATCATGATCCCGCTCGTCGGCACGGTCCAGGAGCTGGAGATCGTCCGCGAGGAGGCCGACGAGGTCATCGCGGAGGTGGAGGCGGCGACCGGCGTCCAGCTGAAGCTCTCGATCGGCACGATGATCGAGCTGCCGCGCGCCGCGCTCACCGCCGGTCAGATCGCCGAGGCGGCGCAGTTCTTCTCCTTCGGCACGAACGACCTGACCCAGACCGTGTGGGGCTTCAGCCGCGACGACGTCGAGGCCTCCTTCTTCACGGCCTACCTGGAGAAGGGCATCTTCGGCGTCAGCCCGTTCGAGACGATCGACCGGGACGGCGTGGGTTCCCTGGTGAAGCTGGCGGTGGAGGCCGGCCGCGCCACCCGCCCCGACCTGAAGCTCGGCGTCTGCGGCGAGCACGGCGGCGACCCGGAGTCCGTCCACTTCTTCCACGAGGTGGGACTCGACTACGTCTCCTGCTCGCCGTTCCGGATCCCGGTGGCACGGCTGGAGGCGGGCCGGGCGGCCTCGCAGTCGGCGGGAAGCGACCACCGCTGACGCCCCGATAACCCCGGAGCCGCCGCCGGTCCCCGACCCTCACCGATCGGCGACGGCCCCGGCGCACCACGGAGGACGGCACCCTGTGCGGGGGTGCCGTCCTCTTGCGCTGTCCGCCTGCACTGTTCTCCCGCGCCGGCCGCCGTGCTGATCAATTCGCGCAGGTCAATGCGGCACTCCTAATAAATACCAAGGAAAATACAAGGTTTTCACAGCATGTTTTCGCGCATTGAATTCTGAGTTTTCTCTTCGGGTCCTGACGGGGCGTGTTAAGTTCCTTCTCATCGGGCAGCGGGATCGCTCAGGGTGACGACTCTGATCCATGACCTGCTCGTACGGAATTCCCTTCCCGTGCAGATGCTGCAAACTCAGAAGGAGTCGCTATGAGCTTCAGGGTGATTGCACCGCTCGGCCCTCGGCGGAACGCGGACGCGAATGCGAACGCCAACCCGAACCCGAATCCCGGTCAGGTTCCCCCGCCCGCCCAGCAGTCGAGGCGCCGTCGTCCGCGTCCCGGTGAGCCCGTGCCTCAGCGGCCCGGCGTCTGACCGAGAAATCCCTGGAAAGCCCTGGAAATCTCTGGTGAAAGGGGAGGGCCGCCGGTGTTCCGGCGGCCCTCCCGCCGATCGGGCGAAGTAACGGAAACACTGTGCACCCGGTCGAATGTGAGGGGAGAAATATGCGTGCGCCCGAGAAGTATTCAGGGGCCGATTATCCTCGGCATATCCCACCGGGTATGGAACTGTCCGAATACGGCCTGCCGATAGTGGGTGTCGCCCACGCCCCCCGCGACACCCATGACCCCCGTCACGCCCACGCCCCCCGCGACACCCATGGCACGGATGCCACCCGTGGCACGGATGAAGTCCCCGGCGACCACAACGGCACGCCCCCGGTGCCCCCCGCCCTCTCGCCCCGCACCGCCTTCCGCCGCTTCTGGCCCATGACCAAGGGGCTGCGCCGCTGGCTCGTGGGCGTCTGGCTCTGCACCGTGCTGGGCGCGCTCGCCGAGACCGCCGCGATCCTGCTGTTCGGCGACCTCACCGACAACGCGCTCCAGAAGGGCTCACTGGACGCCTTCTGGTCCCCGGCGGCCCAGTGGCTCGGCATCGCCGTGGTGGGCGCGGCCGTCGGGTACGCGGGCGGCTCCCTCGCCGTCTGGGTGTCGGAACGGTTCGTGATGCGGCTGCGCGAGCACGTCTTCGACCATGTGCAGAAACTGCCCCCGCACTTCTTCCAGCGCCACCGCCAGGGAGATCTGCTCTCCCGGCTGACCGGCGACGTCGAGGCCATCGAGCAGATGGCCGTCTCCGGGTTGATCGGCACGGCGTCCGCGTTGTTCAGTGCCGTCTTCTACGCGGCGGCCGCGTTCTGGCTGCGCTGGGAACTCGCGGCGGCGACCTTCGTCCTCGCCCCTCTCTTCTGGCTCGCCGCCCGCAAGTTCGCCGCCGGCGTCCGGTCCGTCGCACGCGAGGGCCGGGTCGCCGACGGCGCGGTCACCTCCGTGGTGGAGGAGTCGCTCGGCAACCTCGTCCTCACCCAGGCGTACGGCCGCCAGGACGCCGAGCGCCGCCGGCTGAGCCGGGAGGCGACGGCGTGGTTCCGGGCCGCCGTCCGCTCGGCCCGCCTCAACCAGGCGTACGGGCAACTCGTCCAGGTCATCGAGACCGTGTGCGTCCTGGCCGTGATCGGCATCGGGGTCTGGGAGATCTCCGAGGGCCAGATGACGCTCGGGCAACTGCTCGCCTTCGCCGCCCTCCTCAGCTACCTCTACCCGCCCATCCGCAGCCTCGCCCAGCTCGGCCTCCTGATCTCCGCCGCCACCGCCGGCGCCGAACGGCTCGTCGAGGTGCTGGACACCCGGCCCGCCGTCGCGGACCGAGCCGGCTCCACCCGGCGGGAGACCGGACGCCCCGACGGCTTCGTCGAGCTGCACGACGTCTCCTTCCGCTACCCGGGCGCACCGACCACGGCCCTCGAATCGCTGACCTTCACCGCGCGGCCGGGAGAGCTGGTGATCATCACCGGCCCGAGCGGCGCGGGCAAGTCGACGGTCTCCAAACTCCTCCTCCGCTTCTACGACCCCGACGCCGGCTCCGTCCTCCTGGACGGCATCCCGCTGCACGACTTCCCGCTCGAGCGGCTGCGCGAGTACGTCACGCTGCTGCCGCAGGAGACCCTCGTCCTGCACGACACGGTCCGCGCGAACATCGCCTGCGGGCGGCCCGGCGCGAGTGACCACGCCATCGAGGAGGCGGCCCGGGCGGCCGACGCGCACGAGTTCATCACCGCGCTGCCCGAGGGCTACGACACCTGGATCGACCCCAACTCCGCACGGCTGTCCGGCGGCCAGCTACAGCGCCTCGCCATCGCGCGGGCCGTGCTGCGCGACGCGCCGGTCCTCGTCCTCGACGAACCGACCACCGGACTGGACGCGATCGCCACGCGGCGCATCGTCGAACCGCTGCGCCGACTCATGGCGGGCCGCACCACCATCATGATCACGCACGACCTCAACCTGGCTCCCGACGCCGACCGCATCCTCGTCGTCGACCGCGGCCACCTCGTGGAGACGGGCCGCCACGACGACCTCCTCGCCCACGGCGGCACCTACGCCCACCTGCACGGCTCCCAAACCCTCACCTGGGCGGCGTCCTGACCTGCCGGTGGCGCGATGGTGACCTTTTTGTGGCGCCGTGGCTGGAAGTCGATCGCCTGATGTGATGGTTGTGGGGCGATAGATCGTTTCTGTCAACTTACGTGCCGCTACAGTCCGTTACTCCTGGCGATGGTCGCGTCGCTGATGGTTACGGAGGCATGCATGAAGAGGGCAGTGCTCGGCTTGGCTGCGGTTGGTCTGATGTTCGGCGGGGCGGTGGCGGCAGTTGCTTCGCCGGCGGAGGGGGGTATCCCGCACCTCGAATCGGCGGGCGTTGAATTCAGCGGGGGGTATTACAAGCTCAACCGTCCCGGCGTAAATCACGGTGCCTTCGAATGGTGGGGGCGGATCACTGACACGATTGCTGGAGACCGCCACAACGTCTATGTCGAGGTCCAGGTCCAGGGGCACGACTGGGTGAGGTACTACGGAAAGCAGCGGAGTTCGGTTCGACTGCACCAGTCGAATTGGGACGGTGCTCAGCGATACATCAGCAGGGCGAAGCTCCGAGTGTGTCGCGACCGGGGCACCCTCCGTCCGGACAACTGTGCACCTCTCGAGACCTTCACGCACGACTGGGACCGTGGCTGAGTCTGTCCACCTTCTCGAGCCCAGGTGCATATACCTGGGCTCGTTCCTTTGATGGGAGAATGAGATCAATACGTCAGAAGTCTTGTCTGCCAAAGGGGTTGACCTCCTCTACGGTGAGACGACGGCTGTCCGGAACGTGGAGTTCTCGCTGAGGCGGGGGCAGGTTGCGGCGATCACGGGACAAAGCGGGTCAGGGAAGTCGTCACTGCTCTATTGCCTGGCCGGGGTGCTCCCGGTGTCGCGCGGCGAGGTCCGTTTCGATGGGCAATCCCTCGGGACTCTCAACGACGAGGAACTGAGCATGCTTCGTCGCGAGCGGTTCGGATTCGTCTTTCAATACGGTGAACTTCTACCCGAGCTGACGGTAGAGGAGAACGCTGCGCTGCCGCTGAGACTGGCTGGACAGCGCAAGGCTGAAGCCCTCGCTGCGGCCGGTGAGATCCTGGGGCGGCTCGGTCTCGCAGATCTACGCGGACGGCGTCCGTCGCAGGTGTCTGGAGGGCAAAGCCAACGTGTCGCAGTCGCAAGGGCATTGGTGCACAAGCCTGCCGTCATCTTCGCAGATGAGCCCACCGGCTCGCTCGACAGCAGCAATGCGTCGTCTGTCCTGGAGGAGTTTCTCAGCCTGGCGCGGTCACAAGGCACCGCTGTGGTGCTCGTGACTCATGACACGCAGGTGGCGGATCGGGCGGACGATCGCTATGTCATGTGTGACGGCGTGCTCACGGCGCAGGTACGGGAAGCATCGTGAAAGAACTTCTACTGGGATTGCGGCTATTGCTGGGCAGCGACCGGGGCGCCCGCATTCGATTCCTGCTCATGGTGGTGGGCAGCGCGATCGGGGTGTGCTGTCTGGCTGTTGTACTCGCGATTCCGGGCATCCTGGCCGCGCAGGACGCCCGCAAGGCCGCCCGTGAGCCAGATTGCTCAAATGGGCGAGGTAGCTGCACGTCAACAGCAAGGGGAGCGCCTGGCTTGGCCCTCACCCGACTGGACCCCTACGGTTCCGAACCCCTCACCCGGATCTTCGTCGCGCAGACAGGCGCGGCGCCCATCACCCCGCCACCCGGCCTGCCTGAACTTCCGGGCCCCGGTGAGGTGTTCGTATCCCCTCGGCTGCACGAGCTGCTGAACAGAGATCCCGGCCTTTCTCAACTTCTGCCCGGGAACGAGGTCGGCCTCATCTCCGCCCAGGGGCTGGCCCAGCCTGACGAGCTCTACGCGTACGTCGGCGCCAGACCCGAAGAGCTCAAGGGGGGTGGCCACTTGTCGGAATTCGGTTGGAAATATGCGCGCTTCCCGACCGTGGAGCCCTCCACGCTCGACATTTTGCGCTTCACCTTGGCAGGTGTCGTACTGCTGCCGCTGGCAGTGTTCCTTTCCGTGTGTGCCCGGCTGTCCGCCGCTTCCCGTATGAGGCGGCTGGCCGCGTTGCGCCTGCTCGGGCTGAGCACAAAGGGCACACAGCGTGTCAACGCGGCCGAGACCGTCGCTGCCGCGTTGCTGGGAGCCGTGCTCGGTCTGGGTGCCTATTGGGTCGTCAACCAACTGGTGGCGCGGATGGGGCTGCCCGGGTTCAAGTGGTACCCGGCCGATGGCGCGTTGTCCGGGACCGCGCTCCTCGTCTGTCTGGTGGGTTGTCCGGCGCTTGCCTGGTTCGTGGGCCGGGTCGGAGCGAAGAAGGCCGCGGTCAACCCGCTGGCCGTGCGGCGCAGTGCCGTGGAGAAACCGCCGCGTCTGTGGGGCCTGCTCCCGCTTGTTCCTGGACTGGGCATCGTCATCGGATACTGCGTGGCCGGCGCCACGGGGAACGTACCCACGGACACGTCGTTCTCCGCGATTCTGATGCCGCTCGCCGTCGTGCTGGTCGGTACCGGCCTCGTGCTGTCGTTGCCGATCCTCTCGCGCGCCCTGGCCAGGACGGTTGCCCGTGCCACGGGTTCGCTGTCTCTTGGTCTCGCCATGCGCCGCAACGAAGTGGAACCGGGCGGTGCTCTCCGCGTGGCGACCGGCCTGGTGCTGCTGGTCTACGCGGCGTCGCTCACGCAGGGCGTGCTCATCGAGCTGAATCAGGTGTCCAAGAACACCTCGCCGGTCCAGCTCTACACCATGGCGCTCGACGATGTTCCCGAGAACAAGGAGCGGGCTCTCACAAAGGTCCCGGGCGTCCGCAGCCACGCCATTCAGACGCAGTCTTGGACGGAACCCGGCAGTGATGAATGGACGAGCATCAGTGCCGTGATCGCCACCTGCGGACAGTTGCGCAGGATGGCGTCCGTGGTCGAGAACTGCGTCGACGGACGACCGGCCCGGCTGATGGTTCAGGACCACACCTACGACGAGTCCAGCAAGCCAGGAAGCAGTTTCCCCTTCCACCTGCGCAACTCCGAAGGCAAGCGCCGGGTCGTCAACGTGCAGGTGCCGCGTCAGACGATCAAGTATCACGACGACACGGCAGCGCAGATGGTCAGCAGCGGCGCTGTTCTGATCCCACCGTCCCTGTTCCCCGCCGGATTCCGTCCCGAGGACCGAGCCACCCTCAAGCTCCTCAGCAGCGCCGCCCCCGAGACCGTTCGCTCCGTACTCGAAGGCATCGCCGGGGTCGACCCCACGATCGAGGTCGAGACGGATGGCGTGGACGCCGCCGCTCTCCAGCAGATCACCGTCATCAAGACCCTCCTCGCCGTAGGCATGATCCTGGGCCTGATCATCGGGGTGGCGGCGTACCTCGTCGCCGCCACCGATCGAGCCGTGGAACGCCGACCGCAGGTCACTGCCCTGGCGTTGCTCGGGGCCAGGCCTCGGACACTCCGGGCCGTTCAGGTCGCGCAGGTCGTGTTGCCCCTGGCCGTCGGGCTCGTGCTCGCGGTGGTGACCGGGAAGATGGCGGAGTCCAGTTACCTGGTGACTGGTGGCGGGGCCGTCTTCTGGGACGGGGCCGGGCTGCCGCTGCTTCTCGCCTCCGCGCTCGGCGTCGTGGTCGTCGCCGCGCTCGGCGCGCTGCCGCTGGTCGGGCGGCGGATCGATCCGGAGTTGATTCGGCGCGACTGATGACCGGCGGTCGGATGTGTGTAGGGGCGGCACCCGTGGGTGGGGGTGCCGCCCCTGATGCTGTGGCGGTGGGTGTTCAGGTCGGCAGGGTGGACAGCCAGGTGGTCAGGAGTTGGTTTGTTGCCTCGGGGTGTTCCTGTTGGAGCCAGTGGCCGCAGTTTTCGAGGATGTGGGAGGCGGAGAGGCCGGGGAGGGTGGTGGGGAATGCCTCGATCGCGGCGGCCAGCCAGGTGGTCGAGGCGTCGAGGGCGCCCGCGATGAACAGGGCCGGCTGGGTGATCGGGGCGCCGGTGAAGGCCGTGAGGTCTTTCCAGTCGCGGTCCATGTTGCGGTAGCGGTTCAGGGCGCCGGTCAGGCCGGTTCGCTCGAACTCCTCCGCGTAGACGTCGAGATCCGCCTCGGTGAGCCAGGCGGGCAGCGCCCCGGTGGGGAAGCGGTCGCGCAGCTTTCCGCCCCGGGTGACGAAGTGGGGGTCGGGGGAGCCCGCCGCCGGCATGGTGTCCGCGGACAGGGCGGCGTAGAAGCCCGCGAGCCAGCCCCGTACGTCGGGCTCGATCTCCGCCTCGGCGCGGCCCGGTTCCTGGAAGTAGGAGACGTAGAACTCCTCCTCCCCGCCCGTCCCGCCCATGTGAGCAAAGGCCTCGCTCGGCATCGGTCCGCCCGGTGGGGTGTAGGGGACGCTCAGCAGACCCACCGCGTGGAAGACGTCCGGGCGCAGCAGGGCGGAGTCGGCCGCGATCGTCGCACCCCAGTCGTGACCGACGATCACCGCGGACCGTTCGCCCAGGGCCTGGACGACCGCGGCGTTGTCCTCCACCAGTTCCCGCATGCGGTACGCGTCCGTGGCACGGGGTTTGGAGGAGCGGCCGTAGCCGCGGACGTCGAGGGCGGCCGCGCGGTACCCGGCCGCGGCCAGCGCCGGCAACTGGTGGCGCCAGGAGTACCAGGACTCGGGGAAGCCGTGCACGAGCAGGACCAGGGGGCCCTCACCCTGCTCCACCACGTGGACACGGCCTGCGGGCGAGGGGACCAGGCGGTGTTTCACGTCGTTCGCGGTCTGCTGCGACATCGACCCTCCGAGACTTGAGATCGTCCATCGGTTCCGAGGGTGCGGTCCCGGCACGCAAGTCGCGAGTTCTGTTGCCGGTTCGGCAAACGCCGGCGGTCGCCGGGCGTACCGGGTCCACGACTCCGGCGGCGGCTCGCGCCTTCGTTCCCTGTTCCTCTATTCGCAGCCCACGCCGTCGCCGTCGCGGTCCAGGTGGCGCCCATAGCCAGGGTCGCCCACGCGGACCGGAGCGGCGCCGGCCGCGCGGGCGGCCGTGCAGTTGGCGTAGTAGGCACTTCCGGAGTCGGCGGAGTCGGCGGAGTCGGCGGAATCGGCTGAGCTGTCGGACTCGTCGGATCCGGAGTCGGCCTCGTTCGCCGCCGCCTTCGCCGTGACCGTCTTCGTCACCTTCACCGTCTCCGTCGCCGTGGCGGTCACCGTGCCCGCCGGCTCGGGGACGGCGGTCTCCGTCGTCGTGGTCGTCACGGTCACCGTGGGCTGCGGTTCGGCGGACGTCGGCTTCGCCTCCGTCGTGGTGCCGCCGTCGGCTCCGCCGATGCCCGCGCCGAGGAACAGGGCCAGGGCGAGGGCGGGCAGGACGTATCTCTTCCTGGCCCACCGGGGGGTGGGGTTCTGGGTGGGCGCGGTGGTGTACGGGTTGCTCATGTATGTCCCCCCGAGCTGTGGTGTGAGGGGACGACGGTATGGCCGTCTTGCGTGAGGTGTGGGAGGAGTGGCCGTTCTGTGACTTTCTGTGCGCATCGCCCCGGTCGCCGGGGAGGGGCGGGGGCGGGGGCGGGGGCGGCACCCTCGCTCGTCGAGTGCCGCCCCCGGCCCCCCGGCCCCCCGGCCCCCCGGCCCCCCGTCAGGCCGGACGGTTCGTCAGATCGAGACCGCTACCGCCGTGAAGGTCGTCTCCGGGAGCTGTGGGCTGGTGAAGCGCGCGTTGACCAGGTAGAGGCGGTCGCCGTAGCGGGCGGCCGTGGTGGGGACGTCGAAGCGGGGGTCGGTGATCGTGCGGGTGAGGGTGGCGGTGGTCGCCGTGCGGTCCAGGGACCAGACGCTGATCAGGTTCAGGCGGTTCTGGACCACGTACAGCGTGCGGCCGATGCGGTAGAGGCCGTCGCCGTTCACCACGTCCGACGCGCCGACCAGCGTGATCCTCGTGGCGTGGCCGGTCCTGAGGTTCACGTTGTACAGCTCGCCCGGTGTGCTCTTGACGACGATCAGGCCTCGGCCGTCCGGCGTGCCGACGATCCCGTTGGCGTTGTTCACGTCGGGGAGCTGGACCCAGTCGCCGGTGAGCGGAAGGGCGCGGATCTCGCCGTCGGCCCGGCCGCGCGGGACGCCGTACAGCACGGCGGCCCGTGAGTCGGTGAACCAGGCCCGGTCGCCGAGCAGGGTCACGTCGTTGATGAAGTGGCCTGCCGCTGGGGTGAGTTGGTGGGTCGTCACCAGCTCGCCGGTGCGGGAGTCGACCACCCGCGCCACTCCCGTGCTGCCCGCCACGTACAGCAGGCCGTCGTGGTCGAGCTTCAGGCCGACCGACACCTGGCCGGTGCCGCCCGCGTACAGGACCGTGCCCTCGCCGGTGCGCAGGTCGGTGCGGAGGATACCGCCGTTGGCGCGGGAGCCCTGGTAGGCGTACGGCTTGCCGCCGATGGCGATGCCCTCGGGGAGCCAGCCGTCGGGGAGGGAGTACTCGGTCAGCCAACCCGCCTCACCGGTACGGGACTTGGCGGCATCGGAAGGGGAGGGGGCCGCGGTCGCGGCGGGGGCCGCCGCGGCCGTCAGGGTGAGGGCGGCCAGGGCCGCGCCGCCGAGGACGGTGCGGCGGGACGGGGTGGGGGCGGGCGTGGGGGTGGGAGCGGGGGTCATGGTTACGTGCCTCCGTGAGTGGGGTGCGGGCGGCGAACGGCGTAACTCTGCGAACGGTGTGATCTCCGAACGGTGTGACTCTGCCAACCGTGTGACTCCGCGTACGGCGTGACACGGCGAACCGCGGCCATGCCGGGTGGGGCGGTGGCCGCCGGTGTGCGGTCTCACTCCGCTGGGACTTCGTTGGCGAGTAACGAGCCGCCGCCCGGCCGCGTTCCTCCGTTCTGCTGTCGAGTTCCTGTCAATCCTGGCCCGCAAGCCGAAGTGCCTGCCCAGGCGTCCCTATGCCCGGAACGGCCCCTTCACCTCGTAGGTGATCCCGCCCGACGAGCTGCCGCTCGTACCGCGCTGGCTGGAGAAGTACAGACGGGTGCCGTCCGGGGAGAAGGCCGGGCCCGTGATCTCGGAACCCGACTGGCCGTCGATGCGCAGGAAGGGCGCGACCACGTCGTCGGGGGTGATGAGGCAGATGTCCATGGTGCCGCCGTCCTCCGCCACGAACAGGTCGCCGGAGTCGGAGCCCGTGACGTTGTCCACCCCGGTGAGGGGGGCCGTGCCGGACGTCACCAGCGAGTCGTCGTAGGCGAGTTCGATCGTCTGGGCGGCCGCGTTGTACTGCCAGACCCGGTTGTCGCCCTTCGTCGTGAACCAGCAGGTGTCGTCGGCGTAGTGGCTGCCCTCGCCGCCGTTGAAGCGCTTGGCGCCGGAGACCTGGTTGCGGGTGGCGGTGGCGCCGGTCGGGTCGGGCACCGGGGACCAGGTCACGGGGCCGCTCGTGGCCGTGCCGGCCACCAGGACCTCCAGCGTCCCCGAGGACAGGTCGCCCCAGTTCGTCGGCCGGAAACGGTAGAAGCAGCCGTCGGTCACGTCCTCGGTCAGGTAGAGCACCTTGCGGACCGGATCGGCGGCGGCCGCCTCGTGCTTGAAACGGCCCATCGCGTCCCGGCGGACCGCTGCCTTCGTGCCCCAGGGGTCGGTCTCGTAGACGTACCCGCGATCGACCTCCTCGCAGGACAGCCAGGTGTTCCACGGGGTCTTGCCGCCCGCGCAGTTCTGGCGGGTGGCGGAGAGGATGCGGTACGCGGCCGTGATCGTCCCCGTCGCGGAGAACTTCACCGCGCTCGCACCGCCCGACGGGTTGATCTCCGAGTTGGAGACATAGATCCAGCCCGTGCCGTCCGTGTAACAGGCCCCGCCGTCAGGGGCGTTGTGCCAGGCGTACGAGGTCCCGGACACCGTCTGGCCGGAGCGGGCGATCACCCGGCTGGTGAAACCGCTCGGGAGCCGGATGCCGTTGGCGTCGGCCGCGCCGAGCGCCCCGTACGGGCCCGCGCCGGGCTGGGCCGGGGCGGCGTAGGCGGCGCCGCGCCAGAGGGTTCCGCCGAGTACGGCGGAGGAGCCGCCGATCGCGGCCGCACGCAGGAAGGTACGACGTTCCACGCTCACTCCCAGGGGTGGTGTGGTGAACCGGCCCGTACGCCGGTCCCGGCGACGGGGTCGTTCAGGGTCGTGCGCTGCCGAACGCTAGAAGCGCAGGGTAGCTGTGTCGTGGACATGTCGTAACGGGGAGATGCGGGATGGGTGACCGGGAGCGCCGTAGGCTGCCCGTGCACACCGCGGGCCGTGCACTGCTGCCCGTGCGCACCGCGGGCCGTGCACACCGCGGAGGGAGTACGGCCATGTCAGGCTGGAGCGCGCACGACATCCCCGACCAGGGCGGTCGCACCGCCGTCGTCACCGGGGCCAACAGCGGGCTCGGGTACGTCACCGCGCGCGAGCTCGCCCGCAAGGGGGCGCGGGTGGTGCTCGCCTGCCGCAGCGAGACGCGGGGGCGGGAGGCCGTCCGGCGGCTGCGTGAGGAAGTGCCCGCTGCGAAGGCGGAGTTGCGGCGGCTCGATCTCGGCTACCTTGCCTCCGTAAGGGAGTTCGCGGACGCCCTGCCCTACGACCGGCTCGACCTGCTCGTCAACAACGCGGGCGTGATGGCGATGCCGTACGGCACCACCGCCGACGGGTTCGAGACGCAGTTCGGGGTGAACCATCTCGGGCACTTCGCCCTCACGGGGCTGCTGCTGCCCGCGCTGCTCGCCGCGGCGGACCGACCGGCCGGCGCGACGCGGGTCGTGACCGTCTCCAGCATGGTCCACCTGCTCGGCAACATCGACCCGGACGATCTCAACTCCGAACGCACATACCGGCGTTGGATCGCCTACGGACGTACGAAGACCGCCAACCTGCTCTTCACGCACGAGCTGGCGCGCAGGCTCACGGCGGCCGGGGCCGAGGTCGTCGCGGCGGCCGCGCATCCGGGGTACGCGGCGACCAACCTCCAGACGGCGGGGCCCCGGGCGGAGGGGCGCCGGGTCGCCGAGCGGCTGATGGCGCTCGGCAACCGGGTCTTCGCCCAATCCGCCGAGGCGGGCGCGCTGCCCGCCCTGTACGCGGCGACCGCGCCCGGTGTCCGCCCGGACTCGTTCACCGGGCCGTCCCTCGCCATGTGGCGCGGGGCGCCGGCGCCGTCGCGGCGGGCACCCTGGACCCTCGACGACCGGGTGGGGGAGCGCCTGTGGGCCGCCTCCGAGCGGCTGACCGGCGTGTCCTACGAGGCACTCAAGGGCTGAGCCCCGGCCGCTTCGCCGCTCACCTCAGGGGCCGGTTGCGGCCCGTGGAGACACGGACCCTGTCGGACCAGGCGTCGGTGGCGATGTCCCACACCGTCACGGTGGAGTCCCTCGGACAGCCGCGCCGCACGCCGTGCAGTCCGGCAGACCCGTGGTCGCGCCCGTGCCCGCGGTCACGCCTGCCCGCGCGCGAACCCCGAGGTGTACTCGCCCCCGTACCCCTCCGAGTACCCCCGCGGGTAACCCTCCGCGTACCCGGGGGCGTACTCCTCCGCGTACCGCTGCGCGAAGTCCTCCGGCATCGGTGTGGTGTCCAGGTAGAACCATTCGGCGGTGGGGCCGGGAGCGGACCCGGACCCGGCCCCGGAGACAGCGGCGGATGCGACGGAGGCGGTGGCGGGCGTGGGGGCCGTCCGGCGGCGGGGCAGCGGGTCGGAGAGCTGGGGGCCGTCGGCCACCGGCGCCGCTTGCTCCTCCGCGGGCGGTCGTTTCGCCGGGCCGGGCATCAGCAGTTCCACCCGTAGGCCCTTGCCGCGTTGCTGGGCGGTGAACTCCTCCACCTGGCTGCGGCAGGCGTGGTCGAGGTGGGTCACGCCGGTGAGGTCGAGCCGGATCCGGGGTTTGCCGGCCTCGGCTGCGGACTCCAGGGCCTCGATGACCTGGGGCAGCCGCAGGAACGTCGCGTTGCCCGCCATCACCACCTTCGCGGTGTCGTCCTCGGTGTGCTGCCGGATGACCGTCTGGGACATGCGCACCGCGGCCAGCACGATGCCCGCCGCGAGGCCGATCAGAACGCCCTCCAGAAGTGCCGTCGCCACGATGACCAGGGTGGTGATCGTCATGACGGCGAACTCGCCCCGGTCCTGCCGCCACATCTTCGGGAACTCGTCGGGAGCGAAGAGCTTCCAGCCGCTGTGCACGAGTACGCCCGCCAGGACCGAGATCGGGATCAGGGCCAGCACCTGGGGGAGCAGCAGCGCGAACGCCAGCAGCCACAGGCCGTGCAGGGTGCGGGAGAGCCTGGTCTTGGCGCCCGCCTGGACGTTCGCCGAACTACGGGCCACCACTGCCGTGATGGGCAGGGCGCCGAGGAGTCCCGCGAGCGTGTTGCCGGCGCCCTGGGCGATCAGCTCGGGGTTGTAGCGGGTGCGCGGGCCGTCGTGCATACGGTCCACCGCGGCCGCCGTGAACAGCGACTCCGCCGAGGCGATCACGGTGAAGGTCAGGATCGCGGTGATGATCCCGGCGTCCGCCAGACCCGCGAACTGCTCCGCTCCCGGTACGTCGACGGAGGCCAGCAGATTGCCCACCTGGAGCGTCTTGACGTCGACGCCCGGCAGCGCGGCGACCGTGATGCCGATGCCCACCGCGACCAGGGCCGCGGGCACCTTCCTGACCGGTCCCGGTGCCTTCTTCCACAGGAAGCTCAGGACGACCGTGACGATGCCGAGCCCGGCGGCGATCATCGCCTGCGGGTCGGCGACCGTGTCCGCGAGCAGGCCGGGGATGCCGGCCATGTTCTCCAGCGGCGTGCCGGGGGCCTTCGCGTCCGCCACCGGGTACGCCTGGCTGAACATCAGCGGCAGGCCGATGCCCGCGAGCATGCCCTGGACGACGGCCAGGGAGATCGCCTGGAAGAACCGGCCCAGTTTCACCAGGCCGAGGACGATCTGGAGGAGGCCCGAGAAGAGCACGATCACTCCGAGCATGGCCACGCCGTACTCCAGCACGGTCTCCGCGACCAGCGCGGCGAGACCGGCGGCCGGGCCGCTCACCTGAAGCGTGCTGCCGCGCGCCGCGCCCACCACCAGACCGCCGATGACGCCCGAGATGATGCCCAGCTCGGGGGAGACACCCGAGGCGACGGCCACGCCGATGCACAGCGGGAGCGCGACCAGGAAGACGACGAGGGACGCCGTGATCTCGGTGGCCAGGTCACCCTTCGGAACAGCCGCTTTCAGGGCGGCCTTCGCCGTGTCCCTAGCCGTGTCCCCTGTTGTGGCCTTCGCCGTGGCCTTCGAGGCGGCCTTCGAGGCGGCCTTCGAGGCGGCCTTCGCGGTGGCCTTCGCGGTGGTGTCCCGCCCCGTCGTCGGTGGCGGTGGTGGCGGTGGCGCGGGTGGGCGCGTGGGCGTGCGCGGGGGCATCGGAGGGGACATGGGCCGGGGCGGTGGGGCGGCCGACCGGGTCGGCGGACCGGTCAGCCCGGCCGCCTCCCCGAACGTGCGGCCCCTTCCGTCACTGTCCCCGGAGCTCCAGTCCGCGCCCGCACCCCAGTCGGTGCCCGTGTCCCAGTCCGTACCTGTGTCCCAGTCCGTGCCCGTGGCGGTGCCCGTGCCCCGGCCCCGGGCGTGCCTGGCGTGTGCGCCGCTCATGCCGCGTGCACCCGGAACAGGCCGTCCTCGTCCAGCTCGTGCACCTGACCGGTGTGCACCTCGTAGTACCAGCCGTGCAGGCGCAGTTGCCCGGCGTCGAGACGCCGTTGCGTCGCCGGGTAACTCCGCAGCACCGCAAGCTGGTTGACGACGTTCAGCTGGGCGACGTCCGGCATCGACGGGTCCTCGACGTCGCCGTCCAGGACGGACGCCAGCCTGGGGCGGGCCAGTTGGAGCCAGGCGTCCACGCCGGGAAGCGCGGACAGGTCGTCGCCGGACTTGAGGGCGCCCATCGCACCGCAGTGGGAGTGGCCGCACACCACGATGTCCTGAACGCCGAGCACCTCCAGTGCGTACTCGATGGTGGCCGCCTCGCCGGAGGCGCCCTGCCGGTCGTGCGGCGGAACGATATTGCCCGCGTTTCGCAGCTCGAATATCTCACCGGGCCGCGCGCCCGTGATCAGTGCGGGTATCACCCGTGAGTCCGAGCAGGTGATGAACAATGCCTCGGGATATTGGCCTTCGGCCAGTCGCCGGTATTCGCCGCTTTCGAAGTCGACCCGTCGTTTGAACGAGCGGGCGCGGTCCAGTAGTGCCTTCACGGATCCTCCCAGGTCAGAGCTGGTCGGCATGGGGGTCCGACCAGTTCCTCATCACCGTAGAGGAGCCAATGCCAGGCGAAGGTTAGAGGAACACTAAACCGCCGACAAGAATGGGACAGTTTTCGTCCGGAGTTGAGCCGCTGCTCACATTGTCCAGGAGATCTGAGGCGTATTCCTGACCGTTCTTGTAGCGTGACGGATCCACGGAACATGTGAATTCGGTGCACAGGAGAGACGGGAACGCATGGGTGTACGAGTCCTGCTCATCGAGGACGACCGGACGATCGCCGAACCGCTCGTCGAGGGCCTCGGGAACTTCGGGCTGGCGGTGCGTCATGTCGGCACCGGCAGCGAGGGGTTGAGGGGGCCGTACGGCGATGTCGTCCTGCTCGACCTGGGGTTGCCCGACATCGACGGCATCGACGTCTGCCGGGGCATCCGGCAGACCTCCGACGTCCCCATCATCATCCTCAGCGCCCGGGGGGAGGAGGCCGACCGGGTGCTGGGTCTGGAGCTGGGCGCCGACGACTACCTGGCGAAGCCGTTCAGCATGCGTGAGCTCGTGGCGCGGGTGCGCGCGGTGACCCGGCGGACCCACCGAGGGCTGGCCGAACGGGAGTTCACGGGACAGGAGCCGGTCGGCGGGGAGCCCTTCGCACCGCCGGCCGCCGCCCCTCTCGCCGCTCCGGCGTCCGAGACGACCGGGGCGGCCGGAGCGGCCGGGGCGGCCGGAGCGACCGGGGCGACCGGGGCGTACGAGGCGACCGGGGCGTACGAGGCGTACGAGGCGTTCGAGGGGGCCGCGACAGTCTCCGCCACGGCCTCCGCCACGGCCTCCGTCGCTGCCGCCGCCGGTCCCCTCGTCGTCGACCGGCGGACCCGGCAGGTGTGGGTGGGGGAGGAGGCGGTGACCCTGACGCCCAAGGAGTTCGAGCTGCTCGCGCTGCTCACCGAGGATCCGGGGGCCGTGTACTCACGCCAGCAGATCCTCGACCGGGTGTGGGACCCGCACTATCAGGGGCCGACCAAGACGCTGGACGTCCATGTGGCCACCCTGCGACGGAAGTTGGGCAACCCGGCCTGGATCCAGACGCTGCGCGGAGTGGGATTCCGGCTGGCCGTGCACACCTCCTCCCCGAGCGCGCGGCAGCCGTACGAACCACCGGCTCCCGCTCCACCGGCCTTCCCCCGGCCCGCCTTCCCGCAGGCCTCCTATCCCCAGGCCGCCTACGAACCGTCGGCCTACGAACCGTCGGCCTACGAACCACACGCCTATGACTCGGCGGCCTACCGATGACCCGTCGGCTGCTGCTCAGCTATCTCACACTCGCCGCCCTTGTCCTGCTCTGCCTGGAGATCCCGCTGGGCTTCGTGTACTCGCGCGGCGAGCGGGAGCGGGTGATCAACGCGGCGACGGACGAGGCGGAGTCGGTCTCGGCGTTCGCCTCGCTGTCCATCTCGGCGGGCCGGGCGGCGCAGGACCTGCCCGAGCGGGCCGCGCACTGCGCCGAACGCATCGGCGGCAAGGTGCTGATCGTCGACGGGAGCGGCACCCTGCTGGCCTCCTCGCATCCGCTCACCGAGCGGGAGGAGGGCGACCTCCCCTCCTGGCCGGGCATCGCCGCCGCCCTGCGCGGTACCGCGACGGCCGATGTGCGCACCTCCACCATCGGCGGGGTGCAGTACCTCGCGGTGGCCACCCCGGTACGCCACGGCGTCGAGGAACAGGGCGCCGTCCGGATCACCGTGCCGACCCGAATGGTGTCCGAACGGGTCCACCACGTCTGGCTGTTGCTGGCCCTGGGCGGACTGGCGGCGCTCACCGCGGTGGCCGCGCTCGGGTTCGTCATCGCCCGCTGGACCGGCCGCCCGATCCGTGAACTGGAGCACGCCACCCATGAGTTGGCGATGGGTGGCACCGCCGTCCCGGTGGCGATCACCAACGGGCCGCCGGAGGTCCGCAGCCTCGCCGCGACCTTCAACCGGACCGCCGCCCGCCTGGAACACCTGCTGGCCTCCCAGCGGGCCTTCGCCGGTGAGGCCTCGCACCAGCTGAAGACGCCCCTCGCGGCGCTGCGGCTGCGGCTGGAGAACCTGGAGAACGACATCGCCCTGAACGCGCGGGGCTCGCTCACCGCCGCGCTGACCGAGACCGACCGGCTGGCCCGGATGGTCGAGGGGCTGCTCGCGATGGCCCGGCTCGACGAGAGCGCCGTCGAACGGGAGCCGGTCGACCTGGGCCGGGTGTGCGCGGAGCGGCATCGCGCCTGGAAGCCGCTGTTCGAGCAGCACGGCGTCTGGCTGGCGCTGGCCGGGGACTACGCGGGCGAGGTGCTGGCGCTGCCCGGGGCCGTGGAGCAGATCCTCGACAACCTGCTCTCCAACGCCCTGCGGGTGGCGCCCCCGGGCTCAACGGTCTCCGTCGACCCGCGCCATCACACGCCCCACGAGCGCCGCTTCCCGCACCGTCACCCGCATCGGCATCCGCACCGCCCGGCCGGTCCGGGCCGGGTCGAGCTGCACGTCATGGACGAGGGCCCCGGTATGACCGAGGAGCAGCGCCGGCGTGCCTTCGACCGCTTCTGGCGCGCCCCGGACGCCCCCAAGGGCGGCACCGGTCTGGGCCTCGCCCTGGTGCAGCGCCTCGCCCATGCGAGCGGCGGCGAGGTGGTCCTGCGGCCCGCGCCGCGCGGCGGCCTCGACGCGGTGGTCCGGCTCCCGGCGGTACCGGCCCGGCCCGGCGGCACCGGAAGCACCGGCGGCAGCGGCGGCAGCGGGAGCGCGGGCGGCGCCGCGAGCACCGGCATCCCCGCCCCGCGTCCGGCCCGACGCCTCCAGTCCACGACACCGGGCCGGCGGTAGGCGACGGGCGAGCGTCAGGCGGTGCGCACCTCGTAGGTGGCGATGCGCACCGTGTCGTCGTCCAGGCACTCCCCGCTCAGCAGGTCGAAACGCTGCTTGAGCAGAGGGGAGGCGACGAACGAGCGGCCCTCGTGGGTACCGGTCAGGCCGCGTGAGAGGACGGCCGCGCCGCCGAACGGATCGCGGTTGTCGACCGCGTACAGCTCACCCGCCCGGTCCCGGAACAGGGCGACCTGGCGGCCGTCGGGCAGCAGGGCGGCCACACCTCGGCCGGGGATCAGCTGGCTGAGGTCACAGATCGTGAACCACTGCTCCTCCAGCCGCAGTTGGACCTTGAGGTCGGTCGTCTCGAGTGCCAGGGTCATCGCTGGGCGCTCCCTTCCAGGGGACGGTGGCCGATGGACAGCAACGGCAGGTCGGGCTTGATCTGGTCGCGCTCCGGGACGAAGCCGACGACCGGGTCGGGGGTGTCGGGCGCGTTGACGAAGGACACGAACCGGGCGAGCTTCTCCGGGTCGTTGATGGTGGTCGCCCACTCGTCGGCGTAGTGCGCGACGTGGTCGGTCATCAGGGACTCCAGCTCCTCGCAGATGCCGAGCGAGTCCTCCACCACCACGTCCCGTACGTGGTCCAGCCCGCCGGGGATCCGGTCCAGCCAGGTCGAGGTGCGCTCCAGGCGGTCGGCGGTGCGGATGTAGAACATCAGGAACCGGTCGATGAGGCGCACCAGTTCGGTGTCGGTGAGGTCCTGGGCGAGCAGGTCGGCGTGGCGCGGGGTGGCGCCGCCGTTGCCGCCGACGTAGAGGTTCCAGCCGTTGGAGGTGGCGATGATGCCGAAGTCCTTCGACTGGGCCTCGGCGCACTCGCGGGCGCAGCCCGACACCGCCGACTTGAGCTTGTGCGGGGAGCGCAGCCCCCGGTAGCGCAGCTCCAGGTCGATCGCCATGCGGACGGAGTCCTGGACGCCGTAGCGGCACCAGGTCTGGCCGACGCAGGACTTCACCGTGCGCAGCGACTTGCCGTAGGCGTGACCGGACTCGAAGCCGGCGTCCACCAGCCTGGTCCAGATCAGCGGGAGCTGCTCCACCCGGGCGCCGAACATGTCGATCCGCTGACCGCCGGTGATCTTCGTGTAGAGGCCGAAGTCGCGGGCGATCTCACCGATCACGATCAGCCCCTCGGGGGTGATCTCACCGCCGGGGATGCGCGGGACGACCGAGTAGGAGCCGTTCTTCTGGAGGTTGGCGAGGAAGTGGTCGTTGCTGTCCTGGAGGGACGCCTGCTCGCCGTCCAGGACATAGCCGCTCGCGCCGATCGTCGGGGCGAGGGAGGCGATGATCGAGCCGACGGTCGGCTTGCAGACCTCGCAGCCGTCGCCGCCCCGGGCGCTGTCCCGGCCGTAGCGGTCGAGGAGGTCCTGGTAGGTGTTGATGCGCAGGGCGAGGACGATCTCGTACAGCTCCTCGCGGGTCTGCGAGAAGCAGCCGCACAGGCCCTTGTCGACCTCGACGCCGCTCGCCTCCAGCTCGGCGGTGACCAGCTGGCCGAGCACCTTGACGCAGCTGCCGCAGCCGGTACCGGCCTTGGTGCACTTCTTCACCTCGGGCACGGTCGTGCAGGAGTGCTCCGTCACCGCGCCGCGGATCGTGCCCTTCGACACGTTGTGGCAGGAGCAGACGATCGCCTCGTCCGGCAGCGCGGACGGGCCGAGCTGGACGGACTCCCCGGCACCGGCCGGCAGGACCAGCGACTCGGGGGAGACGGGCGGCACGGACCCCGTGAAGGCGCGCAGGGTGCCGTACGCCTCCGCGTCGCCGACCAGGATGCCGCCGAGCAGCGTGCCGTCGCGGCCGATGACGAGCTTCTTGTACAGGCCCGAGCGGGAGTCGGAGTAGACGACGTCGAGGCAGTCCTCGGTGGTGCCGTGCGCGTCGCCGAAGGACGCCACGTCCACGCCGAGCAGCTTCAGCTTGGTGGAGAGGTCGGCGCCGGTGAAGGACAGCTGCTCGGACTCGTCGGCGGCGATGGTCGCGGCGACCGTGATGGCCTGCTCGTAGCCGGGGGCCACCAGGCCGTACACCCGGCCGTCGGCGGCCAGCGCGCACTCGCCGATCGCGAACACGTGCGGGTCGTTCACCGTGCGGCACTGCTCGTCGACGGCGATACCGCCGCGCTCGCCGACCGTCAGGCCGGACTCGCGGGCCAGCTGGTCACGGGGACGGACACCGGCGCTGAACACCACCAGGTCGGTGGCGAGCTCGGAGCCGTCGGAGAGCTTCATACCGGTGACCGCGCCGTCCTCGCCGACGACGATCTCCTGGGTGCCCACGCCGGTGTGGACGCTCAGACCCATGTCCTCGATGGTGCGCAGCAGGGCCGCGCCGCCGCCGTCGTCGACCTGGACGGGCATCAGCCGGGGCGCGAACTCCACGATGTGGGAGGTGAGCCCGAGACCCTTCAGCGCGCCCGCGGCCTCCAGGCCCAGCAGCCCGCCGCCGACCACCGCGCCGGTCGTGGCACGCGACTTCGCGTACGCCTCGATCGCGAGGAGGTCCTCGATCGTGCGGTAGACGAAGCAGCCCTCGGCGTCCTTGTTCGGGACGGGCGGCACGAAGGGGTAGGAGCCGGTGGCCAGGACGAGGACGTCGTAGTCGACCACCAGTCCCGAGCGGGCCGTCACCTTGCGGGCCTCGCGGTCTATCGTCTCCGCGGGGTCGCCGACGTACAGCTCGATCCCGTGGTCGGCGATGAACGCCATGTCCGTCATGGACAGTTCCTCGGGCGTCCGGCCCGAGAAGTACGAGGTGAGCTGCACGCGGTCGTACGCGGGACGCGGCTCCTCGCACAGCACGACCACGCGGTGCGTGGCGGTCAGGCCGCGCTCGGCGAGCGCCTCGAGGAAGCGCTGGCCGACCATGCCGTGGCCGACGAGCACGATCGTGGGGGTGCCCCCGGGGGTGGCGGTCATCAGGAGCCTCCGTCGTTGGTGAGCAGGTGGAGCAGGGGGCCGCCGTCGGAGGGGAGCGGCTCTGCTCCCTCCCAGGCGCGCGCCAGCGCGCCGACGGTGCCGAGTTCGCCGACGAGGACCCCGCCGACCAGGCGGTCGTCGCGGACGACGACCTTGCGGTAGGTGCCCCGGGTGGCGTCGGCGAGCTGTACGACGTCGTCGCCGGGGCGCGGCTCCGTCTCGCCGAACGCGGCGAGGTCGAAGGCGCTGTGCCCGGCGAGGGTGAGCCGGGTGAGGGCGCGGGTGCCGCCGTACCGGGAGCCCGCGTCTCCGGCGAGCGACTCGGCCAGCACGTCGGCCTGTTCGAGCGCCGGTGCGGCCAGCCCGTACACGTTCCCGTCGTGCTGCGCGCAGTCGCCGATCGCCCGGATGTGCGGGTCGGACGTGCGGAGTTCGTCGTCGACCAGGATTCCCTTGTGTACGGCGATCCCCGCGGCCTTGGCGAGTCCGGCGCGCGGGGAGACCCCGCAGGCCAGCACCACCAGGTCGGCGTCGAGGGCGTACCCGTCGGCCATCTCCACCGAGCGGACGGCGCCGCCGACGCAGCGCACGTCGCGGACCCGGCACTCGGTGTGGACCTCGACGCCGAGGTCCTTGAGGTGCCGGAGCACCAGCTTGGACGCGTTCGGGTCGAGCTGGCGTTCCATGAGCCGCTCGGCCTGCTGGGCGAGGACGACCTGGGCGCCGCGTACCGCGAGCGCACGGGCCGCGGAGACCCCGAGGAGGCCGCCGCCGATGACGACCGCCCGCACGCCCGGCCGTACCGCCTTCGACAGGCCGAGGCAGTCGTCCATGGTGCGGAAGGCGTGGACGCCCTCCGGCAGGACGTGGTCCGGCGTGAAGAGACCGCGCAGGGGCGGCAGCACCGGGTTGGAGCCGGTGGCCAGGACCAGGGTGTCGTATGCGATCTCCGAGCCGTCCGCGCAGCTCACGGTCCGCCGGTCGCGGTCGATGCCGGTGACCCGGCCCCTGACCAGTCCGGCGGGCGCGGGCAGCGCGATCACCTCGGGGGCGTACCGGCCGGCCAGCACCTCGGCGAGCAGGACCCGGTTGTAGGGCCGGTGCTCCTCCTCGCCGATCAGCAGCGCGGGCGTGCCCAGCTCGCCGAGCCGGCGGGCGAGTCGTACGCCCGCGAGGCCGGCGCCGATCACCACCACACGCGAATTCGAGGTCATGTCCAGGAGCGTGCGTTGCCGACGTTACCCGACCGCATCACCGTTGTTTCCCGCGAGGAACGCTGCCCTCAGCGGGGCCGGGGCGGGGGTGTGAGGGTTGCGTCCCTCGTCCCCGCCCCGCCGTCACACCTCTGTCGCGTAGACGTGCTCGTACCAGTCACTGCCGCCGTTCGCCGGGTCGTGCCCCGGGTCCTGCTTCCACTCGCTCCTGTCCACCTTGAAGCTCGCGCCCGGCATGAGCAGGACCTCCGCCTCGGTGCCCTGGTACTGGTGGAAGGGGTCGATGTCCCGGCCGTACTTTCCGGTGAGCGTCAGCTCCAGCAGGATCCGGTGCGTCTTCGTGCCGGAGACCCGCTGGCCCCGCATGAAGCCCAGTCCCACGGACTCCTCCCTGCTGGTGCTGTCGAAGGAGGTCGTGAAGACGGAGCCCGGCCGGTAGTTCAGCGCCGCCTGCTTGCCGAGCCGGTAGACCGACTCGTCCCCGCCTGCGTTCCAGTCGCCGCGGAAGACCGTGCCGGTGACGGGAGGCAGCCGGTTCAGCGCCTCCATCGTCATGTCGGCGTGCGCCTTGAGCTCCTCGAAGAGCACGGGGGCGAGGACGTCGATCCGCGCGTCGATGACGACCATCGCCGCCTTCTTGGCCACCGGGTCCGTGCCCCGGGCGTCCGCGAGCTGCGGCTCGATCACCGGATCCTCGTTGAGCGTGGGCACCCACTCCTGACTGGGACTGTCGTTCTGGGCGGCCCAGCTGAGCTGGCGCTTGATCTGGAGCAGTGAGAGGGCCTCGGCGCCGGCGGAGGCCACGCCGCCGGTGCCGTAGGGCGCGTACCCCTCGGGCAGCAGCCGGCTGCGCACCACCGAGTTGATCATCTGGTGTGCTCCGCCGGTGTACGTCATCAGGGCGGTCGCGTGGGCGGGCTTGAACTTCTGCGCGACGGCCTCGGTGGAGGCGCCGTTGTTGTCCGCCTTCCACTTGGCGATGCGCGGCGTGGGCGTCGTGTCGCCCCGTACGAAGGCGTTGTACTTGCCCGGCACCTGGCGGGCCGCGTCCTGGCCGGGCTCCATGAAGCCGCTCGCCGCGGGGTCGACCGCCCGGGGCTTGTCGGCCTCGGCGAGGTACATCAGCTCGTGCGGGAACTGGCCGTTGACGCAGACGTTCTGCCGCAGCTCCTCCTCCGTGAAGGGCGCGATGTTCTGGTACATCAGCGCCGCGCCCTTGCCCGCCTTGCTCGCGGACTCGCCCGGCCCCTTGACCCCGGCCGCCCAGGAACCGCGCAGGATCTCGTAGAGCGAGTGGTCCCAGGACGGCAGCATCCAGCCCATCACGGCCATCCGGTAGTCGAAGACGTCCACCCCGGACACCTTGATCCACTGGAAGGTCTTGAGCATCCGGGTCGTGGTGCCGGACATGCCGGCGACGATCGGGATACCGCGCTCGGCGTTCGCCTTCGGCCAGGCCTCGTTCTGCTGGATCTCCCAGTAGGCGGTGCCCTCGTTCCAGGGCAGCTTCTCGTCCTGGCCCGGATTGCCCACGAAGGCCAGCTCGCGCGTGCTGAGCGGGGCGCCCCGGTCCGAGTAGTCGCGGGGGGTCTTGCGGTTGGCCTCCTTGTCGGCCTCGCTCCGCTCCTTCCGCGGCCCCTGGCTGCCGATCATTTCGAGGGTGTCGCCGGCGAAGGTCTCCGGGTCCGACTGCCACAGCAGGTTCCCCAGCGCGTACGGGTCCTTCTCGTAGTTGTAGCCCTTGCCCTTGAGGCTGGCCGCGGCCCACAGGGGCGGGCGGGACCACCCGTTGAGGAACGCGGAGTGCTTCTTCAGCTCCTCCTGGTCCATGCCGAGGGTGGACGCGAGCTGTGGCTTGGGCCCGATGATGCCGTTGAGGACGTCCTTGAGCGAGAGCTCCGCTCCCTTGTTGTAGTAGGCGGCGTTGTAGACGGCCGTGATCAGCTCACGGACGTTGCCGTCGCGGGAGAAGAAGTCGTTGATCTGGGCGGTGGTCAGCCCCTCGCCCACCTGTCCGGCGCTCGTCCTGTCGTCCTTGAAGAACGACTTGTTGGCGAGTGCCGTGTCCTTGTGTTCCGTGCGGGCGTAGGCGATGAGCAGCTGCTTGAGCCGGGACACGGTCTTGCGGGCCGCGGCGAGCGCCCTCGGATGCCCGAAGGAGTACGCGCCCAGCCGCTTCTCGAACTCCTCGGCCGCCGCCTGCCAGCCCGTCTTCGCGTAGTACTGGGCGTGGTCGAAGGGCGCCTCGCCGTCGCCGAAGCGCTGGACGGCGATCTCCCCGCCGGCGTGTGCGGGAGCGGCCGCCGTCCGCTGCACGGGCGCCGCTTCGGTGGGCGCGGGACCGGCCAGGACACGGCGGGCGTTCTCCTCCGCCGCGCGTTCGAAGCGGTCGGAGGGGTCAGAGATGCTGAGCCCCGAGCCGTTGTCGGTACCCGCGACCGGCCCCTGGCGCTGCTGGATGACGTGCGTCAGCTCATGGGCCAGGGTGTGCCGGTCCGCACCGCCGGCACCGATGACGACATGGCTGCCGGAGGTGTAGGCGCGGGCCCCCACCTCGGCCGCCGAGCGCTGGGCGGTCGGCCCGGTGTGCAGCCGCACGTCGGAGAAGTCGGCGCCCAGCCGCGCCTCCATCTCCGAGCGGACCGCCCCGTCCAGCGGCTGTCCGGCGGCGCGCAGCACATCCGGCACGGACGAACGCTGCACCGGAGCGGACTCGTCGTGCCCGCAGGAGGGCCCGTGCGCGTGGCGCTGCACGGGGGCGGAGTCCCTGTGCCCGCAGGAGGGCCCGTGCGCGTGGCGCTGTACGGGAGTGGAGTCGTTGTGGCCGCAGGCCGGTCCGTGCGTGTGGCGCTGGGCCTGCCGCTGCTGTTCCAGAGTCTGGACGACGGCGGCGTTGCCGGCCGTGCGCTGCAACGCCAGCAGTTGCCCCGCGGACAGCACGCCCCCGGACCCGACGGGTCCGACCGGTCCGGCGAGTCCTACCGGGCCGACCAGTCCTACCGGTCCTACGGGTCCGGACGACACGGCCGGTCCGGAGGACAGGGCCGGACCGGCGGCGGTCGAGCGCGCGGCAGCGGGCGAAGTCCGGGCGGGACGAGCGGCGGTGTCCTGCTGGTCCTGTGAACGCATGCTCCGATCATCGGCCATCTCGCCTCAGGCGGTGGGGAGTTAACCAATCCGCGACAAGACCGAAGCAACCGGCGGGGTGGGCGGGAGACAACGGGAGCGGGCGGGGGCCGGGGACGGTGGCGGTGCCCGGTCAGGCGCGCGAGGACGTGAGATGCGCGAACACGACGACGTTCCCCTGATAGCCGGTCGACTTCGTGTAGCCCCCGCCGCAGGTGATCACCCGCAGCTCCGGCCTGCTCGCCGCCCCGTACACCTTCTCGTCGGGGAAGTCGCGTGCCCGGTAGACCTCGACGGCGTCCACGGTGAACACGGCGACGCTTCCGTCGCGCCGGTCCACCTCGATGGCACTGCCCTTGCGCAGGGCGCCCAGGTCGTAGAAGACGGCGGGGCCGTCGGTGTTGTCGACATGGCCGGCGACGATCGCGGTGCCCGTCTCGCCGGGAGTGGTGCCGGCCTCGTACCAGCCGGCCAGGTTCTCCTTCTCGGCGGGCGGGACGTCGAGGCTGCCGGACGAGGTGAGGGCGAGGCCCGTCAGCGGGGCGTCCACATGGATCGCGGGGATGCGGACGCGGTCGGGCGGTGAGGGCGGCAGCGCGGGGGCGGACCGGGCCCGTACGTCCGGGCCGGCCGAGTGGGCCTGGGCCGCGGACGGCTGCGGCGGGGCGTGTGTCTCCGCGCCGCTGTGCAGCAGCCAGGCGCCGCTGCCGAGAGCGATCACGGTGACGGCCGCTATGGCGGTGTTGCCGACCCTGCGCATCCCAGGACCCTTCTCCGTGACTCTTCGCGTGAACGCTTTCCGTGAATTTCCCGGTCAGGGGAACCCCGTTCCCCCTCCGGGCCGCGAGGGGCGTCGGACCCGGAGGGGGAGGGGACATGCGGTACCGGCGGACGGACAGCGGAGGGTGTCCGTCAGATCCCGTCGCCTCTCGCCCGGCGATGCAGGAGCCAGGTACCGCCCGCGGCGGCGACGGCGAGAGCCGCCACACCGGCCGCGGTCTGTACGGGGTCGGGGCCCAGTGCGCCGCCGACCCCCGTCTTCACACTTCCCCGCGGATGCACCGACTGCCGGTCGGAGGTCAGCACGACGACCAGGTCCCCGGTGACGCGCCGCCCGCCCGCGGCACACTCCGCGACGATCTCGTACGTCCCCGGCTGCGCGCTCGGCGGCACCCGGAACCGCCCGATCGCCTTGCCCTCGTGCGCGCTGGGCGCCAGCGGGAAGCGACCGGCGCCCACCGCCCCGGCGTCGCCCGTCGCCGCTCCGCCGTCCCCGCACGCCGCCGTGTTCACCGAGACCTGCCCGCCCGGCACGGCGGTGGAGGGATACACCTCCAGACTTCCGGCACCGGTTCCGGCGCCGTGGGCGGGTGCGGCGAACCCGGCCGTGGCGATGACGGCGAGCGCGGTACCGGTCAGCAGCTGTCCGGCACGACGGGTGGCACAACGTGCGGTACGACGGGCGATGCGTCGCATCGATGCTCCTTCGAGCTCTTCGAGTCTCCCTGCCCTTCCGAGGTAAGTCGCAGCGGCGCGAGCGCGCTTCCTGAGGGAGCGTCAGGAATGGGATGAATGGGTGTCAGATGTGCGCGCGGGAGAGTGGCCCGTGCGTGGGTTTCACCAGGTCATCGGCGTGTGGACGGCCCGGCACGGAAAAGCGCCCACAGGGCGTGTGAACGGGTGACCGCCGCCGGTGGGCAGCCGCCGGGCCGGGGTGAGGTCACTGCCGTGCGAGCCAGTCCCCGCTCTCGATCAGCTTGCCCCCGGCCCGCAGACCGTCGGCGACGGCGGGCGCGGCGACGTACACCCAGGCGCGTACGAGGGGAACCCCGCCCGCGCGGACCGCACCACGCTCACCCCCATCCCCATCCCCATCCCCATCCCCATCCCCATCCGCACCCCCATCTCCATCCCCATGCACTTGCACCTCGCGCTCGACGCGCTCGTACAGGTTGCGCGGGTCGCCCGGTACGTACTCCTCCAGCCGGTCGAGCTCGGCGAGCAGCCGCGCGTACGCCCGCGGGAGGGGTGTGACGAGTTCGCCGGCCACCGTCCCGCCCGGCTCCTCCACCGCGTAGGGATAGCCGGGTCCCTGGTAGAGCACCGCCCCGGCCAGCCGGGCCGGTTCCTCGCGGAGGGTGCGACCGCGCAGGAGGAGGTCGTGGTTGACCTCGCCGGGGCGGAGGGTGCCGTAGACGAAGAAGGGGAGTTCCGGGGCGCTCACGGAAACGATTCTCTCCCCTCACCGCCCCCTCACCGGTCCATCGCGCATGCGCTATGGACATGACATGTCATGCCCTCTTAAATGCCAGGACGACATCAGCGCCACCTCCACAGGCCACCCACAGGCCACCCCCACACGCGCCCCCACGGCGCCTTCTCGAGGAGACCGAAGACACTGATGAGTCGGATACGGCAGCACGTCCGAGGTTCCCGTCTCGCCACCGCCGGTATCGCCGCCACCACGGCCACGCTCCTGGCCGCCGTACTCTCCCCGGTCGCCGACGCGGCCGACAGGCCGACCCGGGCGACGGCGCTCGACAACGCGGCGGCGGTCCTCGCCGACCACGCGGCGACCCTCGGCCTCACCTCCGTACAGGGCACCTCCGTCCGTGACGTGGTCGTCGACAAGGACGGCACCCAGCACGTCCGCTACGACCGCACCTACCGTCAACTCCCCGTCCTGGGCGGTGACTTCGTCGTCCACCTGGCACCCGACGGCGCGTACCGCAGCGCGAACCGGGCGACGAGGACGACGATCTCGCTGGCGAGCATCACCCCGAAGGTGTCCGCCCCCAAGGCCGCCGACGTCGCCGTGAACGCCCTGCGCGCGGCCAACCTCGGCGAGACGCTGAAGCAGGTGAAGGCCAAGCCGCAGCTGGTCGTCGACGCGCTGCACGGCGCCCCGAAACTGGCCTGGCGGACCGACGTCGTCGCCCTGGACACACTCGGCAACCCGGTCGCCCGCGCGGTGCTGACCGACGCGCGCACCGGTGCCCAGATCGACGCGTGGGACACCATCGAGACCGCCACGGGCGACGGCAAGTCCCTGTACGGCGGCACGGTCCCGCTGGAGACGACCCTCTCGGGATCGACGTACCAGCTCAAGGACCCGACCCGCGGGAACACGTACACCGGCGACGCGGCCAACAAGACCGACCTGTGCATCTTCGGCATCTGCATCAGCCGCGCCCCCGCGACCCTCTTCACGGACACCGACAACCACTGGGGCACCGGCGCCACGGCGGACCGCTCCACGGCCGCCGTCGACGCCCAGTACGGCACCGACGTGACCTGGGACTACTACAAGAACGTGCACGGCCGCAACGGCATCGGCAACGACGGCAAGGGCTCCTACAACCGCGTCCACTACGGCAACAGCTACAACAACGCCTTCTGGGACGACAGTTGCTTCTGCATGACCTACGGCGACGGTGACGGCACCCAACTGGGCCCGCTGGTCGCCCTGGACGTGGCCGGCCACGAGATGTCCCACGGCGTGACCTCGAAGACGGCCAAGCTGACCTACTCGGGCGAGTCGGGCGGCCTGAACGAGGCGACGTCCGACATCTTCGGCAGCCTGGTCGAGTTCTACGCCGGGAACACCTCCGACGCCGGTGACTACCTCATCGGCGAGAAGATCGTCCGCTCCGGATTCGGCCGGGACGCCCTGCGCTACATGGACAAGCCGAGCAAGGACGGCAACTCCGCCGACTACTGGAGCAGTTCGGTCGGCAACCTCGACGTCCACTACTCGTCCGGCGTCGCCAACCACTTCGCCTACCTCCTCGCGGAGGGCAGTGGCACCAAGACCGTCAACGGCGTCACCTACAACTCCCCGACATACAACGGCTCGACGCTCACCGGCATCGGCCGCGACAAGCTCGGAGCGATCTGGTACCGCGCCCTGACCGTCTACATGACGTCCTCGACGAACTACGCGGCAGCCAGAACAGCCACCCTGAACGCGGCCCGCGACCTCTACGGCACGGGCACCACGGAGTACAACGCGGTGGCAGCAGCCTGGACCGCGGTCAACGTGAACTGACCTCGCCCCTCGTACGCGACGCGGCCGCCCCGGTCCAGAGAACCTCGGGACCGGGGCGGCCGTGGCGTGGCCACGACTCTCAGCTGTCGGTCACCGTGATGAGCGGCGGTCCGCCGGGAACGGGCAGACCGGGGCCGTTGGGGCAGCCGACCCACAGGGAACGGGAGATATCTCTACTCGTCGTCCTCGCAGGCATCTTCGTCGAAGTTGGCGTCGTAGGCCTTCTCGTACGCCTTATTGTAGGCGCCCTTGTACTTCGTGTAATCCTTCTTCGTGAACTTGTCCTTCTTCGCCTCGGGATTATTGGACTCGCCGTGCTCGCAGTTCTTGCCGTCCTTCTTCCCGGCCTTTTTCCCGTCTGTCTTGCCCTGTTCCTGCGGGGACTTGACTTTGGGGGCCGCTGGGGCGGACACCGCCGGCGCTTGGGCGGTGTCGGCTACCGCCTGAGTCATCAGCGCCGGCGAGAACGCCAATGCTCCGGCGATGAGGGGGCTCGCCGCGATCGCGATGATTCGTTTCGTGTGCATAACTATCCTCATTTTCTTGAGACGGTACGCGCACATGCTGGTGCTTTGACCTGGCCATGACGCCTCCCGGGTGGGGGCGCGGGTGTGGGTGCGGTCAAGGTGCGGCATCCATACCGAGATGCACTGGGCACGATGAGGCCGGTGGATTCCAGCTTGCGGCGCCGACTTCCCTGTGCGCGGACTTGGACTGCTCCTGCGCTTGCGGCGCCTGTAATTCGACCGTAGCGAGTGGCGCCCATTGTGTCCATTTATAGGCCGGATACATGTATTTGACGCCTCAATTGCCGTGAGAAAAGGGCGATGCTCCACGGAAATGGAACGAGTTCGCATCGGTGCCTGCGGCAATCGTCAAAGTCTCATCGATCGGCGCCGCATGCACCTGCCGCGCCGACTCGCGAGGATCACGGAATGCCTCCCGTTCCGATCTGCCGGTCGGCCACTCCTTCCGGGGTAAATGGGCGCCTCGCAGCAGTGGAACGGTTCGGTGTCCGTCTGCGTCGTCTCTCTCCGGGGCGCGGTGGCCGTGTCCCGGACAAGGGGGACCGGGTGCATACGGGCGACTTCGCCAAGTGGACAAGGCGGTTCGAGGACGAGCTTGAGCGCAGGCGCGCCCAGGGTGATCCGGACTGGAGGGAGAGCGCGACACTAAATCCGGCGGTGTGGGCCGGCATCCAGCGTTTCCAGGTCGGCGAGGACGGTGACGGCGCGAACCTCGTCGGCAAAGCGGACCAGGCCGGTGACGCCGACTACGCGCAGGCGGTCCGGCTCTTCATCGCCGAGGAACAGAACCATGCCCGCCTGCTTGCCCGGCTGTTGGCTGCGGGGGGAATGACGACGCTGACCGGACCCTGGAGCGACGCGGCCTTCGTTCGGCTGCGGCGCCTCATGGGCCTACGCATGGAACTGCTGGTGCCCCGCCCCGATGCATGGGCGAGTGAGCGCTGACCACGGACAGCCCACCGTCTTCTGCGACCTGCCAGGTGAGTGCGGGTCAGGCCGCGCCCACGGCGTTCTGGATGGCCGTCGTGGGAGCCCCGCACCTCACGCCCCGGCGTCGACAATGCCCCCGTGGACGAAGAGACCGCGTGTGACCAGGCCGACCTGATCCCCCTCATGCTTCAGCATCTCCACGCCCCGCTCGTCGGGACGTCGTACGTGCGCGGAGTGCTGCCCGCCCCCGGTGGCGCCGATGCCGTGCGGGTTGCCGTCGGGCCCGTAAGTGCCGTGGGCACAGGTGGGTCGACGCTCTACGAGTTTCCGCTCCTCGTCGGTGAGGACTGTGTGACCGCGTACGACGTCATCGGGATGCTGCGCACCCTGTGCGGGGAGGGCGGACGGTCGGCCGGGACGGGGACGGGGACGGGGACGGTGATGGGGATGCCGCTCGTTCCCGTGGACCCGGCGGTCGTGCCGCGGGCCGACGAGACGGCCGCCGATCGGGGGCTTCGGTTGGTGCGGACCCTGGTCCGGGCCACGTGCTTCGACGAGAACCACTCGACGGATCCCCTCCTGCACGGCTTTCTCTTCCTGGACCAGGACCGGGCGCGGCTGTACTTCCGGGCCGACGGACTCCCGGGGGTGACCGCCGCCGACGTCCGGACGACCGGGGCGCTCACGGCGCTGATCGCGGCGCTCCCCTCGCTGGTTCGAGGGGAGGTGGAGCAGATGGTGGCGGACGACGGGGATCCGCACTGCGCGCGGGTACTGGACGTCACCTACTGGTGAGGAACCCGCTTCCCCGTGGCTGGATCACCCGTTACGCTCCCTCAGCGCGCATCCGGCGCGAGCAGGGGGTACCGGGGGTAATGGGGGACATGGCCGAGATAGTTGCCGCGCCCGAGAAGGGCCCGAACGCATGGGCTCAAGCCATCGCGGCGCTGGTGGTGGTCGGGGCGCTCGGGGGCGGGCTGTACGTGATCCAGAAGAACGACGCCGCGGCCGCGGACAAACCGGCGGTCTGCCGCGTCGACGACGAGGACGAGAAGGCCACCAAGGCCGCGAAGGCCGCGCAGCGCATCTCCGGGACGGAGCTGTGCACGGCGCTGAACCGGGCGGACCTGCCGACGCTTCTCGGCACTCCGCAGGAGCGCGCGCTGACGGCCTACGGCAGTGACGGTTCGGTCCAGATGGCGAGCGGCACCGAGATCCCCAGCCCGGAGGGGACCGTCCAACTGGACACGTACACCGTGAAGCTCTCGCGGTCCTATGACGACCTCCCGATCGCGGGGATGGAGGACCTGCTGAACGAAGCGGAGTCCAAGACGGTCCTGGGCCACCCCGCGGTGCTCTACTCGAGCCAGACGATCGCCTTCAGCTTCGACCTCGGCGGCGGCAAGTCCGACGCCGGCCCCGGCGGCATCGCCCGCGCTCTGGTCGTCGCCCCGGACACCAAGGACGGCGGCGGCTCCTACGAACTCGCCATCTGGCGCCAGGACAACGTGCGACCGGACGACACGGCCCTGCTGAGCATCGCGCAGAAGGTCCTGCCCGCGATCCCGGGCTGGACGGCCGCCGGCTGACGACGGACGGCTGATGGCGGCCGGCTGACGGTGGTTCGGCCGCGTCGCACACCGCCGTCCACGCGGAAGGCCGGCACCCGGCACCCCGCAGGGTGCCGGCCGTCTCGGAACGGAAGCCGTGTCGCTCAGGCGGCCGGCTCGGATTCCGCCACCCGGGCCTCGGTCGCGGGCTGCTCCGACTTGCCGTCCCGCATCACCAGGGTCGCCAGGATCGCCGCCGCCAGGACGCCGATCGCGCTGACCGTGAAGGTCGTCGTCATCGAGGCGGTGAAGGCTTCCCGGGCCGCCCGGACCAGGCCCGCGTCCCGGCCGGCCACCGCCAGCGCCCCGCCGATCGACTGCCGGGCCGCCTCGGGGGCGTCGGACGGCATCTCGGCGGCGTAGCCGCTGGTCAGCAGGGAGCCGAGGATCGCGATGCCGAGGGCGGTGCCGGCCTGCTGGATGGTGTCGTTGAGAGCAGAGCCGACGCCCGCTTTGTCCTCGGGGATGGTGCCCATCAGCGCGCCGACGGCGGCCGGCATCGCCAGACCCGCGCCGAGGCCGAGCAGCCCGAGGGCGATGGCCGGGACGGTGAAGCCCGAGTCGGCGTCGACCGTCGTCAGCAGGGCGAAGCAGGCGGTCATCACCAGCATCCCGGACAGGATCACGAACCGGTTGCCGATCTTCTCGGCCAGCTTCACGCCCACGCCGTTGCCGATCAGCGCCGCGACGGCGAGGGGCAGGAAGGCGAGGCCCGCCTTGACGGGGGAGTAGCCGAGGACGAACTGGAGGTACTGGGTGAGGACCAGCAGCAGACCGCCGTTGCCGATCTGGACCAGGGCCAGTGAGAGCGAACCGCCGCTGAAGTTGCGGTGCTTGAAGAGGACCAGCGGGACCATCGGGGTGGACGTGACGTTCTCCCAGATCACGAAGCCGGCCAGGCCGACCACGGCGACCGCCAGCGAGAGCGTCGAGCGGCCGCCGAACGCGCCGTGCTGCGGGAGCTCGATGATCCACCAGACCAGGGCGGTCATACCGACCGCGGAGAGCACCGCGCCCAGCGGGTCGGACTTCTGCCAGGGCGCCCTGGACTCCGGCATCAGGACCACGGCGGCGACGACGGCGAGCGCGACGACCGGGACGTTGATGAGGAAGATCGAGTGCCAGGAGAAGTGGTCGATCAGGACGCCACCCAGGACCGGGCTGCCGACCAGCCCCAGCATCGACACCGAACCCCACGCGGCCATCGCCCTGCCGCGCTCCTCGTCGTCGAAGACGGTGATGAGGATCGAGAGGGTGGACGGCATGATCAGTGCCCCGCCGACGCCCATCGCGGTGCGCACGGCGATCACCTCGCCGGGGTCGGTGCAGATCGTCGCGGCCAGTGAGGCCGCCCCGAAGAGCAGCAGGCCCAGCAGCATCACCCTGCGGCGGCCGAAGCGGTCGCCGAGGCTGCCGGAGGTCAGCAGGAGGCCGGCGAAGACCAGGATGTAGGAGTCCAGGATCCACTGGGTGTCCTGGGCGCTCGCGCCGATGTCCTCGGTCATCGAGGGGACCGCGACGGTCAGCGCCATGCTGTCGATCGTCAGGACCACCGTGCTCAGACACAGCACGACGAGGATCCACCAGCGGCGGGGGTCGCGGGTTTTCACCGGGTTCTCCATGACGGTGTCCTGTCCTTTCGTCGTGCGCACATCGTTCTCTCGTTGCGCACACTGTTCCGTTGGTGGCGTACGGCGTTCCGTCCGATGCGCACACTGTACGCATCACGGAACGGTGTGCGCAACTATCGAACTCTGTACGCTGGGAGCGCACGATGTACGCGACGAGCAGTACGCGATGGAGCAGTACGCACCGAGGAATGGGAGCGCCCGTGGCCGCCAGGACGAAGAACCCGCACCCCGTGCCGTCCGTCTGGGCCCGGCAGCGCCGTGAGCCCGACCAGCCGACGCTCAGCCGGGTCTCGATCGTCCGCGAGGCGATCGCCATGCTGGACGCCGACGGCATCGAGGCGCTGAGCATGCGCAAGCTGGGCGCCCGGCTGAACGCCGGCGCGACCTCTCTGTACCGGCACGTCGCCACCAAGGACGAGCTGATGGAGCTGGCCGTCGACGAGGTCGCCGCCGAGATCCACGTCCCGGACGCGGACGCCCCCGACTGGCGGGTGGCCGTCACCGAGGCCGGCGCCGCCTTCCGCGCGACGAGTCTGCGTCACCCCTGGCTGTCGTCGGTTCTCGGCCAGGCGGGCCTCGCCTACCTCGGCCCCAACCTCATGTCCTTCTCCGAGCGCCTGGCCGCGCTGTTCACGGCCGCAGGCTTCCCGGAGCCGAGCCGCGCCATCGACACCGTCCTGTCGTACGTCATCGGCATGAGCACCACCGAGGCCGCCTGGCTCACCACGGTCGCCCGCTCGGGCGAGAGCGAGTCCGACTTCATCGCCCGCCTCATGCCCGCCGCCCAGGAGGCCGCGGCCGGGCACGAGCATCTCGCCGGCGGCTACGCGGACGCCGCCGCGACGGCCGCCGACCCCGTCGCGCTGCGCGACGAGAAGTTCCGGTACGGCCTGGAGGTCGTCCTGGACGGGCTCGCCCTGCGCCTGCCCGGCTAGCCCGTCGGCGGCCTGTTACTCGGCGATCTCCACCCGCACCGCGCACACCTTGAACTCCGGCATGCGTGAGGTGGGGTCCAGCGCCGGGTTGGTCAGCGTGTTGACGCGGCCCTCGCCCGGCCAGTGGAACGGCATGAAGACGGTGTCGGGGCGGATCCCGGTGGTGATCCGGGCCGGGGCCACCGCTCGTCCGCGTCGCGACACCACGGACAGCGGGTCGCCCTCGGCCGCTCCGATCCGCGCCGCCAGCCGGGGGTGCAGCTCCACGAACGGGCCGGGCGCGGCGGCGTTCAGCTCGTCCACGCGGCGGGTCTGGGCGCCGGACTGGTACTGCGCCACGACCCGCCCGGTGGTGAGCAGGACGGGGTAGTCGTCGTCGGGTTCCTCGGCGTTGGGCCGGTGCGAGACCGGCACGAAGCGCGCCCGCCCGTCCTCCGTGGCGAACCGCTCGAGAAAGAGCCGAGGCGTACCGGCCACCCGCCGATGCCCCGGCTCGTCTCCTTCGTCCCGCGCTTCGCCGTTGGCCGCCGCGCCACCCTCGTCCCGCGCTTCGCCGTTGGCCGCCGCGCCACCCTCGTCCCGCGCTTCGCCGTTGGCCGCCGCGCCACCCTCGGCGCCCGCTTCGCCGTTGGCCGCCGCGCCACCCTCGGCGCCCGCTTCGCCGTTGGCCGCCGCGCCACCCTCGGCGCCCGCTTCGCCGTTGGCCGCCGCGCCACCCTCGGCGCCCGCTTCGCCGTTGGCCGCCGCGCCACCCTCGGCGCCCGCCTCGCCCTCTGTCTCCGCCGGGCAGGGCCAGAACACCCCGGCCCCGTTCTCCTCCGTCAGTCGCGCGTAGGTGATGCCGGAGTAGTCCGCGACGCCGCCCGCGCTGGCCCGTCGGAGTTCCTCGAAGACCTCCTCGGGGTCGGTCGGGAAGCCCTTCTCGACGCCCAGCCGTGCCGCCAGCTCGTGCAGGACCTCCAGGTCGCTCCGTACCCCCTCCGGGGCGGTGATCGCCTGGCGTCGCAGCAGCACCCGTCCCTCCAGGCTGGTCGTCGTCCCCGTCTCCTCCGCCCACTGGGTGACCGGCAGGACGACGTCCGCGAGGGCCGCCGTCTCCGAGAGGACGACATCGCAGACGGCGAGGAACTCGAGGGACTTGATGCGCTCCTCGATGTGCGCGGCGCGCGGCGCCGACACCACCGGGTTCGACCCCATCAGCAGCAGCGACCGGACGTCGGACCCCAGGGCGTCGAGCAGTTCGTACGCGCTGCGCCCGGGCCCGGGCAGCGAGTCCGGGTCCACGCCCCACACCTCGGCGACGTGCCGTCGGGCGGCCGGGTCGTCCAGCTTGCGGTAGCCGGGCAGCTGGTCGGCCTTCTGGCCGTGCTCGCGCCCGCCCTGCCCGTTGCCCTGCCCGGTCAGACAGCCGTAGCCGCTGAGCGGCCGCCCGGCCCGCCCCGTCGCCAGGCAGAGGTTGATCCACGCGCCGACCGTGTCGGTGCCCTTGGAGTGCTGCTCGGGCCCGCGCGCGGTGAGCACCATCGCGGCCTCGGGTTCGCAGAACAGCCTTACGGTCTCCCGGAGTTGAGGAACGGACACCCCCGTGATCCGCTCCACGTACTCCGGCCAGTGAGCCATGGCGGCCGCCCGCGCGTCCTCCCAGCCGGTGGTCCGCTCCCGCACGTACTCCTCGTCGACCCGCCCCTCGGCGACGATCAGGTGCAGCAGACCCAGCGCCAGCGCGAGATCCGTTCCCGGCCGGGGCGCGAGGTGCAGGTCGGCCTGCTCGGCGGTCTTCGTGCGGCGCGGGTCGATCACGATCAGTGTGCCGCCGTTCTCCCGCAGCTCGTTGAAGAACCGCAGAGCGGGCGGCATGGTCTCCGCGAGGTTGGATCCGACCAGGATCACGCACCCCGTCCTCGGGATGTCCTCCAGCGGGAAGGGGAGCCCCCGGTCGAGCCCGAACGCCTTGATGCCGGCCGCCGCCGCCGACGACATGCAGAAGCGGCCGTTGTAGTCGATCTGCGAGGTGCCGAGCACGACCCGCGCGAACTTGCCGAGCGTGTACGCCTTCTCGTTCGTCAGCCCGCCCCCGCCGAAGACACCGAGCGCGTCGGCCCCGTGCTCGGACCGCACCCTGCCGAACTCCCCGGCGATCCGGTCCAGCGCCTCCTCCCACGTGGCCGGCACGAGCGAACCGCCGGACCGCACCAACGGGGAGGTCAGCCGCACCCGGGAGGAGAGCACCGCGGGCGCCGTACGGCCCTTGCCGCACAGCGCGCCCCGGTTCACCGGGAAGTCAGGGCGCTCGACCACCTCGACGCCCCCCGTGGGCAGGGGCGACAGGGCCATCCCGCACTGCAAGGCGCAGTACGGGCAGTGGGTGGGCGTCGAAGTGGTCGGCATACGCTCCAGCGTGCTTCGGCCGTGTTACGCGCCGTGCGGTCTCCTGTTACGGCGATGTGGTGGTGCCCTCCTCGCCGGACCGGGCCCACCGTGAGGCGCCCGCCGGACCGGGCCCACCGTGAGGCGCCCGCCGGGGCGGGACCGCCGCACCCGCCGCCGCATCCGCAGCCTCACCTGTCGCCGCCCCGTCGCCTCACCGGTCGTCGGCGAGGGCCCTCGTCACTCCTGGTTCCTTCGGCCCGAGGAACCTGGGGTCCGGCTCGAACACCGCGTCCAGGGCCGCCTTGCCGGCCGCGAGAACCTCCCGGGCGCCCCCGTAGTACCAGGTCACGTCGTGCTTGGCGGCGACCCCGACCCCGTACGAGTCCACCCCCGCCGCCTCGCACAGGGCGACGGCCCGCCGGATGTGGAAGTCCTGGCTGATCAGCACGGCCTTGTCGACGCCGAAGATCTTCTTGGCGCGGACGCAGGAGTCCCAGGTGTCGAAACCGGCGTAGTCGCTGACGATCCGCGCGCCGGGCACCCCGTGCCCGGTCAGATAGGTGCGCATGGCGTCGGGCTCGTCGTAGTCCTCGCGACTGTTGTCCCCCGTCACGAGCACGACCTCGATACGGCCCTCCCGGTACAGTCTCGCCGCCGCGTCCAGCCGGTGCGCGAGATACGGCGAGGGCTCGCCGTCCCACAGACCGGCGCCGAACACGACGGCGACCTCGGTGCGCGGCGCGTCGGCGGTCGTACCGAGCCGGTCGGCCGTGGACACGTACAGCCAGGTGGCCGGCAGCAGCGCGAGCACGCACCCGGCCATCACGGCCTGCACCAGCCGCCGCCGACCGGCTCGAGTGCGCGGCAGCCGCGGTCGACGGATGTCCATATGGTGTTCCCCCCAGGTCGAACAGGTCGAAAGCCCCTTCGGCCCGGGAAGACGCAGCCGACGGTGATCCGGTTCGCCCCCGTGCCGCGCGCCACATCTCACACCGCCCCCGGGCCCGGCGTGAACGACCCGAAAACACTCGTGACGGTCAGGCAACGGGGGTGCAACCTCGTGCCGTCAGGATCTGTTCATGAAGGCGTCGCCCGCTCAGTACGACGAGTCCGAAGTCCACGACGAGTCCGAAGTCCACGACGAGTCCGAAGTCCACCTCGACAGTACGGCGCACATCATGAACCGGATCAGCTCCCAGCTCGCCAGCCAGCTCAGCCTCGTCCAGCTCGACGGCCGCCGGCGTCCCGGCCCGCCCGCGCTGGTCGTCGTCGCCCACGGCAGCCGCGACCCGCGCGCCCTGAGCACCGTCCGCACGCTCCTGGACCGCGTCCGCGAGCAGCGCCCCGGTCTGCCGGTGCACCTCGGCCACATCGAGCTCAACGAGCCGCTGCTGACGGACACCCTCGCCGACCTCGACGCCCAGGGCACGACGGACGCCGTCCTGGTCCCGCTCCTCCTGGCCCGCGGCTACCACGTCAAGCGGGACATCCCCGAGATGGCCGCGAAGGCGCGGGTGCACACGCGCGTGGCCGCACCGCTCGGCCCGCACCCGTTCCTCGTGGAGACCCTGTACACCCGCCTGGTGGAGGCGGGCTGGCGCACGGACCTGACGCAGGAGGAACGCCGCACGAGTGCGGTCGTCCTCGCGGCGGCGGGCTCCCGCGACCCCGACTCGGCCCTCGACACCCGCCGTACGGCCCGTCTGCTGGCCCGCCGACTGGGCGTCCCGGTGGTCCCCGCGTACGCCTCCACGGCGACCCCGACCGTCCCCACGGCGGTGCGGGCCCTGGCCGCGCGAGGCCGCGATCGGGTGGCGGTCGCCTCCTACTTCACGGCCCCCGGCCGCTTCGCGACCGAGTCCGCGCAGGCGGCCCCCTGGATCGCGTCCGCCCCGCTGGGCACCCACCCGGCGATGGCGAGCCTGCTCCTGCACCGCTACGACCAGGCATGGGCGACCCCGGCGAGCACGGCCCCCGAACTGGCGTCGGCCTGAGACCCGCGGGGCGGCCCGTACCCGCCGACGCGCCGGACCCGAAGGCCGGGCAGGCGCCCGGTACCACCCGATTGTCACCCCCGCCGCTTACTGTCGAGACATGGAAGGCACCGCACACCTCGACACCGCCTATGACCCGACGTCAGTCGCCCGCTGGGCCCCCGAGCCGGACAAACGCCCCGGCCGGACCGCCTTCCAACGTGACCGCGCCCGCGTCCTGCACTCCTCGGCCCTGAGAAGGCTCTCCGGCAAGACCCAGGTGGTCACGCCGGGCACCCGCACCGACGCCTGGGACGCCACTCCCCGTACCCGCCTCACCCACTCCCTCGAGTGCGCCCAGGTGGGCCGTGAGCTCGGCGCCGCCCTCGGCTGCGACCCCGACCTGGTCGAGGCGGCCTGTCTCTCCCACGACCTGGGACACCCCCCGTTCGGTCACAACGGCGAACAGGCACTGAACGAGTTCGCGCGCGACTGCGGCGGCTTCGAGGGCAACGCCCAGTCGCTGAGGCTCCTCACCCGCATCGAACCCAAACGCTTCACCGCCGAAGGCCCGGTGGGCCTCAACCTCACCCGGGCCACCCTCGACGCCGCGACCAAGTACCCCTGGCCCAGGGGCGCCCGTCCCACCGACCCGGCGTCCCCCAAGTTCGGCGTCTACGAGGACGACAGGCCCGTCTTCGACTGGGTCCGCGAAACGGCGCCCGGTACCCGTACGTGCTTCGAGGCACAGGTCATGGACTGGGCCGACGACGTGGCGTACTCGGTGCACGACGTGGAGGACGGCCTGCACGCGGGGCACATCGACCCCAACTGCCTGCACGCCGAACCGGAGCGCCAGGAGATCTTCCGGGTCGCCGTCGGCCGCTACGTCCCCGCGGGTACCGATCCGGCCGAACTCGCCGCCGCCCTCGACCGCCTCCAGGACCAGGACTGGTGGCCGCACGGCTACGACGGCACGGCGGCCGCCCAGGCCCGCCTGAAGGACGCCACCAGCCAGCTCATCGGCCGCTTCTGCCTGGCCGCCGAGGGCGCCACGCGCGCGCGGTACGGTACCGGGAGTCTCACCCGTTACGGCGCCGAGCTCGTCGTACCCGAAGAGGCGCGGCTGGAGTGCGCGGTCCTCAAGGCGGTCGCCGACCGGTACGTCATGCAGCGCGCCGAACAGGAAGTCCTGCGCGCCGACCAGCGCATCGTCATCAGCGAGCTCGCCGAGGCGCTCACCGCCCGCGCCCCCGACGGCCTCGACCCCCAGTTCCGCGCCCTGTTCGACCAGGCGCCCGACGACCGCGCCCGCAAGCGGGTCGTCGTCGACCAGATCGGCTCTCTGACCGACGCCTCGGCCCGCTCGCTTCACAGCCGTCTGACGGGGCGGCCGAGATCCTGACAAGTGCGGACCGGGTGCGCCCGAACGGGCCCGGAACGTGACCCGACGTGCCCTGATCGGGCACGTCCCCCTTCCCCCATCACGCTGCGTGCGGGACGCTCGCATGTGGCGGTTCGCACAGTGTTATCTGGGGGACCACCCCCCAGACCCCCGGTAGGAGGCATCACGTGGTCGACGCGGATCAGACATTTGTCATCGTCGGAGGAGGCCTGGCCGGCGCCAAGGCGGCCGAGACGCTGAGGGCGGAGGGCTTCACCGGCCGCGTGATACTGATCTGCGACGAACGCGACCACCCCTACGAGCGGCCGCCGCTCTCCAAGGGCTTCCTGCTCGGCAAGGAGACGCGGGAGAGCGTCTTCGTGCACGAGCCCGCCTGGTACGCGCAGAACGACATCGAGCTGCACCTCGGCCAGACCGTCGACGCGATCGACCGCACCGCGAAGACGGTCCGCTTCGGTGACGACGGCACGCTCGTCCACTACGACAAGCTGCTCCTCGTCACCGGCGCGGAGCCCCGCCGGCTGGACATCCCCGGCACCGACCTCGCGGGCGTGCACCATCTGCGCCGGCTCGCGCACGCCGAGCGCCTCAAGGGCGTCCTGGCCGCCCTCGGCCGTGACAACGGCCACATCGTGATCGCCGGCGGCGGCTGGATCGGCCTGGAGATCGCGGCGGCGGCCCGCGAGTACGGCGCCGAGGTCACCGTCGTCGAACCGGAGCCCACCCCGCTGCACGGCGTCCTCGGCCCGGAGCTCGGGAGCGTCTTCGCCGACCTGCACCGCGAGCACGGCGTCCGTTTCCACTTCGGCGCCCGGCTCACCGAGATCGTCGGCCAGGACGGCATGGTTCTCGCCGTCCGCACCGACGACGGCGAGGAGCACCCGGCGCACGACGTCCTCGCGGCGATCGGCGCGGCCCCCCGCACGAGCCTCGCGGAGGCGGCGGGCCTCACCCTCGCCGACCGCGCGCACGGCGGCGGGATCGCGGTCGACGCCCGGCTGCGCACCTCCGACCCCGACATCTACGCGGCCGGCGACGTCGCGTCCTTCCCGCACGGCCTCTTCGACACCCGGCTGCGCGTCGAGCACTGGGCCAACGCCCTGAACGGCGGCCCGGCGGCCGCCCGCGCGATGCTCGGCCAGGACGTCACCTACGACCGCGTGCCCTACTTCTTCTCCGACCAGTACGACCTGGGCATGGAGTACAGCGGCTGGGCCCCGCCGGGAACGTACGACGAGGTGGTGATCCGCGGCGACGCGGGCAAGCGGGAGTTCGTCGCGTTCTGGCTGAAGGAGGGCCGCGTCCTCGCCGGGATGAACGTGAACGTGTGGGACGTCACAGAGCCCATCCAGAAGCTGATCCGCTCGCGCGAGCGGATCGACCCGGAGGCCCTGGCGGACCCCCGGGTGCCGCTGGACGGCCTCGGCGCCTAGACGGGGTTCCGGTCGTCCGCGGGGCTGTGGGCCGGCGGCCGCGGGGCGTGTGCGGCCGGTCGCGCCCCCGCGGGCGAGCCGCACAGGTCACCGCCCCTCGCACCCCAAGGGCACCACGGCCCGCCGGAGATGTCGGCGCGCCCCCGTAGAATCACCTCGTGGCAGGACGGATCAACGACGAGGACGTGAAGGCGGTACGGGACGCGGTCCCGATCGACGCCGTGGTGTCCGAGTACCTCCAGCTGCGCAACGCGGGCGGCGGCAACCTCAAGGGCCTCTGCCCGTTCCACGACGAGAAGTCGCCGTCCTTCCAGGTCAGCCCGAGCAAGGGACTCTTCCACTGCTTCGGCTGCCAGGAGGGCGGCGACACCATCACGTTCGTGATGAAGGTCGACCACCTCACCTTCTCCGAGGTGGTCGAGCGGCTCGCCGCCCAGGCCGGCATCACCCTGCGCTACGAGGAGGGCGGCTACAACCCCGCCCACCAGCGCGGCGAACGCATCCGGCTGGTCGAGGCGCACAAGGTCGCCGCCGAGTGGTACGCGGAACAGCTCGCCACCGGCCCCGAGGCCGACACCGGCCGGATCTTCCTCGCCGAGCGCGGCTTCGACCAGGCCGCGGCCGTCCACTTCGGCGTCGGCTACAGCCCCCAGGGCTGGGACCACCTCACCCGCTTCCTGCGCGGCAAGGGCTTCACCGACAAGGAGCTGATCCTCTCCGGGCTGTCCCAGGAGGGGCGCCGCGGGCCCATCGACCGCTTCCGGGGCCGCCTGATGTGGCCCATCCGCGACATCGGCGGAGAGGTCGTCGGCTTCGGCGCGCGCAAGCTCTACGAGACCGACAACGGGCCCAAGTACCTCAACACGCCCGACACGGCGATCTACAAGAAGTCCCAGGTCCTCTACGGCATCGACCTCGCGAAGAAGGACATCGCCAAGGCCAGCCGCGCGGTCGTCGTCGAGGGCTACACCGACGTCATGGCCTGCCACCTGGCCGGCGTCACCACTGCCATCGCGACCTGCGGCACGGCCTTCGGCGGCGACCACATCAAGATCCTCCGTCGGCTCCTCATGGACAACGGCAGCGCCCGCGTCATCTTCACCTTCGACGGCGACGCGGCCGGCCAGAAGGCGGCCCTGCGCGCCTTCGAGGACGACCAGAAGTTCGCCGCCGAGACGTACATCGCCATCGCGCCGGACAACATGGACCCCTGCGACCTGCGCCTGGCGAAGGGCGACGAGGCGGTCGCCGACCTGGTCGAACCACGCACGCCGCTCTTCGAGTTCGCGCTCCGCCAGATCGTCGTCCGCTACGACCTCGACACCCCGGCGGGCCGCGCCGCCGCCCTCGACGAGGCCGCGCCCATCGTCGCCCGCATCAAGAACAGCGGCGCCCAGCACGAGGTCGCCGTCCAGCTGGCCGGCATGCTCGGCATCCTGGACACCCAGTTCGTCGTCAAGAGGGTTGCCCAGCTGGCCCGTTGGGCCCGCGACCGGGGCGGCAAGGGTCCGGCGCCGGCCCGTGGCCCCCAGCCGTACGAGTCCGCCTCCCGGCCCACCGCGGGCGGCCCCGCCCTCAATCTCCGCAACGCCGTCTACGCCACCGAACGCGAGCTGCTGAAGCTCGCCCTCCAGCGCCCCGAACTGGTCTCCCCGGCCTTCGACGCGTACGGGATCGACGAGTTCACCGCCGCCCCCTACGCCGCCGTACGCCAGGCGATCCAGGACGCGGGCGGCGCCGAGTACGGCATCAAGGACGGGCAGGAGTACCTCGTCCGGGTCCGGGAGGCCGCGCCCGACGACGCGGTCCGCGCGATGGTGACGGAGCTCGCGGTCGAGGCGATCATGCGCCGCACGGTCGACGAGAACTACGCGGGGGAGCAGTTGGTGACGGTCCGCCGCAGGGCCGTGACCCGCAGGCTCACCGATCTCCAGGGCACGCTGACCCGTCTCGGCCACACGGACCCGGCCCAGTCGGCCGCCGTCCAGAACGAGATGATGATCCTGACCAGGTACGACAGGGCGTTGCAGCACGAAGGCCCGTCCGCTCTCTGAGCCGCCGTCCGCGGCAGGGTAACCACGCGGTCACGCACCGGACTCAAAAAGTCGCCGCACGCCCCTCGTGGCGGCTGTGTGTCGTACTCCACACTGGGGTGCGGTGCCTGAGTCCTCGGAGCGCGGCCGATCCCGGACGGACGCGGCGTGGCCGCCGACTCCGCCCCCGAAGTACCGCTGCTGCTCACCTCAGCAGCGATCATCCTGGAGGTCGCCCCCGTGCAGACCCAGACCCTGACCCAGACCGTCAGCACTGCCGAGAGTACGGCCGGTACCACCGGTGCCGGCGCGGCCGACGGCACGGAACCGGACGCCGAGACGGACGTCCTGGCCGCCGTCCCGCCGCAGAACCGTGCCGCGCACCACCCCGAGACCCACCCCGAACCCCACCCGGAAGCGCACCCGGAGACGCAGGTCGAGCCCGAGCCCGAGCCGCCCGCCGAGGCTCTGGAGGAAGCTCCCGAGGACGCCCCCGAGCCCGTTCTGCCGCCCCGCGCCCGGGCCACCGACAGCGGCAGCCCCTCCTCGGACCTGTTCCGGCAGTACCTGCGGGAGATCGGCCGCATCCCCCTGCTCACCGCGGCCGAGGAGGTCGAGCTGGCCCGGTGCGTGGAGGCCGGCCTGTTCGCCGAGGAGAAGCTGAGCGGCGCGACCGACCTGGAAGGTCAACTGGCCCTCGACCTCGACCGGTTGGTCGTCATGGGCCGCATGGCCAAGCGCCGGCTGATCGAGGCCAACCTGCGGCTCGTGGTCTCCGTCGCCAAGCGGTACGTCGGGCGCGGGCTCACCATGCTCGACCTCGTCCAGGAGGGCAACCTCGGTCTGATCCGGGCGGTCGAGAAGTTCGACTACGCCCGCGGCTACAAGTTCTCCACGTACGCGACCTGGTGGATCCGCCAGGCCATGTCCCGAGCGCTGGCCGACCAGGCCCGCACCATCCGTGTCCCGGTCCATGTCGTCGAGCTCATCAACCGGGTCGTCCGCGTCCAGCGCCGGATGCTCCAGGAGCGCGGCTACGAGCCGACCCCGGAAGAGGTCGCCGCCCAGCTCGACCTCCTGCCGGAACGCGTCGGCGAGGTCCTGCGGCTGGCCCAGGAGCCGGTCTCGCTGCACGCCCCGGTGGGCGAGGAGGACGACGTGGCCCTCGGCGACCTCATCGAGGACGGCGACGCGGCCAGCCCCGTCGAGTCGGCGGCCTTCCTGCTGCTGCGCGAGCACCTGGAAGCCGTGCTCTCCACCCTCGGCGAACGCGAGCGGAAGGTCGTCCAACTGCGCTACGGGCTGGCGGACGGCCGGCCGCGCACGCTGGAGGAGATCGGCCGCATCTTCGGCGTGACGCGCGAGCGGATCCGGCAGATCGAGTCGAAGACCCTCAACAAACTCCGCGACCACGCCTTCGCGGACCAGCTGAGGGGCTATCTCGACTGAGCGGAGCCGCTCGCCGTCACCCCGGTGCGAGCGGCCCCCGAACAGTCCCGGAGACGCCCCGGAGACCTCCCTGAGACGCCTCCGGGAAGGGACCGTCAGTCGACCTCGGCCAGTGCCTGCGCGAACTGTGCCTTGTACAGCCGCGCGTAGGCCCCGTCCGCCGCCAGCAGGTCGGTGTGCGCGCCCTGCTCGACGATCGAGCCGTTCTCCATCACCAGGATCGTGTCGGCGTCCCGGATGGTCGACAGCCGGTGCGCGATGACGAACGACGTACGCCCGTGCGCCAGCTTGGCCATCGCCTTCTGGATCAGCACCTCGGTGCGGGTGTCGACGGAGCTGGTGGCCTCGTCGAGCACCAGGATCGTCGGGTCGGACAGGAACGCCCGCGCGATGGTGATCAGCTGCTTCTCACCGGCGCTGACCCCGCTGCCCTCGTCGTCGATCACGGTGTCGTAGCCGTCGGGAAGGGTACGGACGAACCGGTCGGCGTGCGCGGCCCGCGCCGCCTCCTCGATCTCGCCGCGGGTGACCTCACCCGACGCCCCGTACGCGATGTTCTCCGCGATGGTGCCGCCGAACAGCCAGGTGTCCTGGAGCACCATGCCGATGCCGGCGCGCAGTTCGTCGCGGGACATCCGCGCTATGTCTACGCCGTCGAGGGTGATCCGCCCGCCGGAGACGTCGTAGAACCGCATGAGCAGGTTCACGAGCGTCGTCTTGCCGGCGCCCGTCGGGCCGACGATGGCGACCGTGTGGCCGGGCTCCACCGTCAGGGACAGGTCCTCGATCAGCGGCTTCTCCGGGTCGTACCGGAAGGACACGCCCTCCAGCGCCACCCGCCCGCGCAGCTCCGCGGGCTGCTCGGCCGCCACCGGGTCCGCCTCCTGCTCCTCCGCGTCCAGGAGTTCGAAGACCCGCTCGGCCGAGGCGACGCCGGACTGCACCAGGTTCGCCATCGACGCGACCTGCGTCAGCGGCATCGAGAACTGGCGCGAGTACTGGATGAACGCCTGCACGTCACCGATGGACAGGGAACCCGACGCGACGCGCAGCCCGCCGACCACCGCGACCAGCACGTAGTTGATGTTCGACACGAACATCATCAGCGGCTGCATGACCCCGCTGTTGAACTGCGCCTTGAACCCGGCCTCGTACAGCGCGTCGTTCTGCTCGGCGAACTGCCGCGCCGACTCCTGCTGGCGGCCGAACACCTTCACCAGCGTGTGGCCGGTGTACATCTCCTCGATGTGGGCGTTGAGCTTGCCGGTGGTGCGCCACTGCTGCACGAAGTGCGGCTGCGACCGCTTGCCCACGCGGGTGGCGACGACGAACGACAGCGGCACGGTCACCAGCGCGACCAGCGCCAGGATCCACGACACCCAGAACATCATCGCCAGCACACCGATGACGGTCAGCAGCGAGTTGATCAGCTGGCCCATCGACTGCTGGAGCGTCTGCCCGATGTTGTCGATGTCGTTGGTGGCGCGGGACAGCACCTCGCCGCGCTGACGCTTGTCGAAGTACGACAGCGGCAGCCGGGACAGCTTCGTCTGCACGTCCTCGCGCATCCGGAACATGGTGCGGTTGACGGACTTGTTGACCAGCCGCGTCGCCACCGCCATCAGCAGACCGGCGACCAGGAAGACCCCGAGCGCGAACAGCAGGATCTCGCCGACCGAGCCGAAGTCGATGCCCTTGCCGGGCGTGAAGTCGGTGCTCCTGAGCATGTCGGCGACGCTGCCCTCGCCGCGCTCCCGCATCGAGTCGAGGACCTGCTCCTTGCTCGACCCGGCCGGCATCTGCCGTCCGACGATGCCCGCGAAGACCAGGTCGGTGGCCTTGCCGAGGATCTTCGGCCCGACCACGCTGAGGCCGACGCTCAGCGTCACGCAGGCCAGCATGGCGTAGAGGGTGAACCGCTCCGGCTTGAACTGGGCGAGCAGCCGCCTGCCGGACACCTTGAAGTCCAGCGAGTGGTTGTCGGGACCGGTGCCGGCCATCATGCGTCCCATGGGCCCGGCCATCAGGCAGCCTCCGCTTCCGTGAGCTGGGAGAGCACGATCTCCCGGTAGGTCTCGTTGTCCGCCATCAGCTCGCGGTGGGTACCCGTGCCGACGACCAGACCCTCGTCGAGGACGATGATCCGGTCGGCCTCGCGGATGGTGGCCACCCGCTGGGCGACGATCACCACGGTCGCCTCGGCGGTCTCCCGTCCGAGAGCCGCCCGCAGTGCCGCGTCGGTGGCGTAGTCGAGTGCGGAGAAGGAGTCGTCGAAGAGGTAGATCTCCGGCCGCTGCACGAGCGTCCGGGCGATCGCGAGCCGCTGCCGCTGACCACCGGAGACATTCGTCCCGCCCTGCGCGATGGGGGAGTCGAGCCCGTTCTCCAGTTTGCTCACGAAGTCCTTGGCCTGCGCCACCTCCAGCGCGTGCCACAGCTCCTCGTCGGTGGCGTCCGGATTGCCGTAGCGCAGGTTGGTGGCGACCGTGCCCGCGAACAGGTACGGCCTCTGCGGTACGAGACCGACGGTCTTCGCCAGCAGCACCGGGTCGACCTCGGCGACGGCCACCCCGTCGACGAGCACCTCGCCCTCGGTGGCGTCGAACAGCCGGGGCACCAGCCCGAGCAGCGTGGACTTGCCGCTGCCGGTCGAGCCGATCACGGCCGTCGTCTCGCCCGGCCGCGCCACGAGCTCGATGGACTTCAGGACGGGCTCCTCGGCGCCGGGGTAACGGAACCCGGCCCCCCGGATCTCCAGATGCCCGTGCCGGCGCAGCTCGGTGACGGGCGCCACCGGTGGAACCACCGACGACGAGGTGTCCAGCACCTCCTGAATGCGCTCGGCACACACCTCCGCGCGCGGCACCATCATGAACATGAAGGTGGCCATCATCACGGACATGACGATCTGCATGAGGTAGGCGAGGAAGGCGGTCAGATCACCGATCTGCATCCCGCCGCTGTCGATCCGATGGGCACCGAACCACACCACGGCGATCGACGACAGGTTCACCGTGGTCATGACCACCGGGAACATCAGCGCGAGCAGGTTGCCGCTCTTCAGCGAGACGTCGGTGAGGTCGGCGTTGGCCTTGCGGAACCGCTGCTGTTCGAACTCGTCCCGGACGAAGGCGCGGATCACCCGGTTGCCGGTGATCTGCTCACGCAGCACCCGGTTCACGGTGTCCAGCTTCACCTGCATGGACCGGAACAGCGGCCGCAGCCGGCGCACGATCAGCGTCACGCAGATGCCCAGCACCGGCACCACGGCGACGAGCACCGCGGACAGCGGCACGTCCAGGCCGAGCGCCAGCACGACCCCGCCCACGCACATGATGGGCGCCGACACCATCAGCGTGAACGTCATCAGGGCCAGCATCTGGATCTGCTGGACGTCGTTCGTCGTCCGAGTGATCAGCGAGGGGGCGCCGAACTGGCCGACCTCGCGGGCGGAGAAGGACTGCACCCGGTCGAAGACGGCCGCCCGCACGTCCCGGCCGAGCGCGGAAGCGGTTCTGGCGCCGTAGTACACGGCGCCGATGTTGCACACGACCTGCGCCAGCGAGATGCCGATCATCACGCCGCCGAAGGACAGGATGTATCCGGTGTCTCCCTCGACGACGCCGTTGTCGATGATGTGCGCGTTCAGCGTGGGCAGGTAGAGGGTGGCGCAGGTCTGGAGGAACTGGAGCGCCACGAGCAGGGCGATGGGTTTCTTGTAGGGCCTGAGATAGGTCCGCAGTAGTCGTATGAGCACGCCACGTCTCTCGGAGTCGGCGGGGAGGGACATTGGTTGCCCCTGGCCCCTATCGTCGAACACTCCACCCGCGTTACCTCAACTGATTAAGCTGAGAGCAGTGCTTTTACGGCCGTCTGTGTACGCCCGATGCGCACCTGTACACCCGATGCGCTCCACGCACCCGATACGCCCTGTACGCCCCGTGCGCCCCTGTCCGCGGAACCTTCGCTCCTATCCGCGGAACGCTCCCGGGTGCGTCTGCTCCCGCACCGACACGTACTGCTGCCGCACCGCCTGCCCGACGGCCAGCTCCTCGCCCGGATCCAGGACCTGCGCGGCCGCCCCCTGCCAGGCCGGCGGGGTCCGCGGGTCGAGGGTGCCCTGCGACGCTCCGAGCGCCCACGCGGCCTGCCGGGCCGCCCCGATCGCCGCGTAGTCCGCCGGCTGCGGTACGACGACCTGCGCGCCGAACAGCGCGGGTGCCGCCGCCTGCACGGCCGACAGCTCGGCCGCCGCCCCGAGCAGGAAGATGCGCCGCACCTCCACGCCCCGGCCGCGCAGCACGTCGAGCGCGTCCGCGAGCCCGCACAGCATGCCCTCGAAGGCGGCCCGCGCGAAGTGCTCGGGCTTCATCGACTCGCGGCGCAGGCCCGCCAGCGTCCCGGCCGTGTGCGGCAGGTTGGGCGTCCGCTCGCCCTCCAGATAGGGCAGCATGACCAGCCCGTGCGACCCCGGCGTCGACTTCATCGCCAGGTCCGACAGCGCCTCCAGATCGGGCGCCCCGATCAGCTCGGCGGCCCCGCGCAGGGTCCGTACGGCGTTCAGGGTGGTGACGACCGGCAGGTGCATGCCCGTCGCGTCGGCCAGCGAGGTGATCATCCCGCTCTGGTCGACGAGCGCCTCGTGGTGCACGGCCATCACGGACCCGGAGGCGCCGAGGGAGACGACCGCGTCCCCGTGTCCGATTCCCAGCCCCAGGGCCGCGGCCATGGTCTCGCCGGTCCCGGCGGAGATCAGCAGCCCCTCCGGCGTCGTACCGGCCGCGTCGGACGGTCCGATCACCTCGGGAAGCATGGCCTGGTGACCGAGCGCCAGCTCGACGAGATCTGGCCGATAAGCGCCGGTGGCGGCGGACCAGTACCCGGTCCCGGAGGCCCCGCCGCGATCGGTGGTCCTACGCACGGGCCTCCCGAGGAGCTGCCACACCAGCCAGTCGTGGGCCTGGAGCAGTACGGCGGTCCGGGCGGCGGCGTCCGGTTCGTTCTTCGCCAGCCAGCGCAGCTTGGTCACCGGCTGGGCGGCCTGCGGGACGCATCCCACCGCCTGCGCCCATGCCTCGCGCCCGCCGACCGCGTCGATCAGATCGGCCGCCGCGACCTGCGCCCGCTTGTCCCCGCCGACCATCGCCGGCCGCACGGTGTTGCCCTGCGAGTCCAGCGGCACGACGGCGTTCTGCTGCGAGGACACACCGATGGCCTGCACGCCTTCGAGCAGCCCACCGCCCGCGGCCTCGCCCAGGGACAGCAGCCAGGCCTGCGGATCGACATCGGAGGGCCGCCCTCCCGCACTCTCGGCGCCTTCCATCGGATGCGGCGCATACCCCTGCCGGAGCACGGCTCCGGTGTCCGCGTCGCAGACGACGATACGAGTGAAATCGGGTGAACTGTCCAACCCGGCGACTATCCCCATGACGAAAATTCTGCCGCACGCGCCGCTCGGGTTGGGCCGCGGAGAGCGCCGGGGTGCCCCGCTCCTGCCCAGCGCGGGGCGTTGTCGCTGGTCGAGCCCCCGTGACGGCACCGCATATGTCACATCACCGCGGCGCCGGGACGACCCTCCCGGCGCCTCGAAGGCCCCGCTAGGTGTTGCTGGTGCCCCAGTCGTCCCCACCCGCGCCGTTGCTGTTGCGGTCACGCAGGGACCGCACCCGGCCCGCCACCGATTCGGGCATCCGGTCGCCGACCTTGTCGCTGACCGCGTGGTACGCCTTGCCCGCGTACTGGCGGCCCTGCTGGGCGGCGGTCTCGGCGGTGTTGCGCACGGCGGGGTTCTGGGCGACCTGCCGCGCGGACTTCTTCAACTGCTCGTAGCGCTCGCGCCCGGCACGCGTGCCCAGTACGTACCCCAGTGCCAGCCCGACGACGAACGTGAGCTTGTAGCGCATGACGGCCATCCTCTCCTTGCGTGGTCCCTGGCACGACATGGGCGCCGGGGGGAACCGATTGGCGGAGCACCCCCCTGCTTGCGCTAATGTATGTGTCGCAGCGAGCGAGCGCTTCCTGGCGAATACCCAGGTGAGTACGTTCGATGCAAACGAGGCATTCCCCTGTAGCTCAATTGGCAGAGCAGCCGGCTGTTAACCGGCAGGTTACTGGTTCGAGTCCAGTCGGGGGAGCTCGGTCCTCCGTAGCTCAATTGGCAGAGCAGCCGGCTGTTAACCGGCAGGTTACTGGTTCGAGTCCAGTCGGGGGAGCATCGTGAACGAGGACCCCATGGGGGTCCTTTTTCATGTCGGCGGGAACCGTGCAGGCCAGGGGCGCTGTCCCCATGGTCGTGCAAGGTCCACCAGCCGAAGCGTGAGATCGTATGAGCGGCTATGCTGCGGCAGACGGCGCGCACACATGTACGCGACACGCCGCTATGGGGCGGTAGCTCAGCCGGTTAGAGCAGCGGACTCATAATCCGTCGGCCGTGGGTTCGAGTCCCACCCGCCCCACCTTTCACGTGGTCTGACCTGCGGAAACGTTCATTTTGTCCTGCGGGATCGTCAACTTTGCCTGAACGGATTGAATCCGCTGCTCGTGAGTCCAACCTCGTGGCCGACGCTCGTGTTCGGGCGGCTCTGACCAGCACTGATGTTCCAGTCTGCATGCGGTGAGCTCGCCGCGCATGGCTCCTGTGGCTGGGCGGGGCCTTGATTCGGGACGCTCGCAGGACGCAGGGAAACGGACCGGGCTGTTCCGTCAGCCGTCTAGTCGACGTGCGCCATGGGTGGGTAGGGAAATCGGCGCGGTGAGGCGGCAGGAGGCTGGGCCTGAGCCCTTGGATCACAGAGCCGCTGCTGAGGTCGGCCGGAGGTGCGGGAAACGGCCCAGGGACTTTTTGATGAGTCGCGTGGCGAGGCTCCGAGACGTGGCCACGAGGTGTGACAAGTCGGTGGTCGACTACGGGATCGTCCACCGGTGTCAGTGTTGTGGGCCGGGATGGTTCGGTCCCTCCCGCGCACTCCCCTGGGTGCCAGGAACTGTCCCAAGAGGAAACGGTCCCGGGTGGTCACTCGGCCCTCTCGTGTGGTGCCCCGTGGTTCATGCGGGCAGGGCGTCGGGGCGGTCGAAGACGGGTCTCGTCCAGCCCAGGTGCTCGGGTTACGGACCGCTGGTAGCTGAGTGCGTTCCGATGCTCGGTCACTGTCGATGTGTGACAGTCGGCGGCTTGTCGCCTTCGCGTAGCTGCTCACCACACGCCGGGAATTTCGTCGCGCCGGGAACTGCTGCCGCCGATCCCATCATGTGACGAGGAGCTGACCATTCAGTCGTTCGTACGCTGACGCCGTGACGGAACAGCTGGTAGTGGACGGTGGTCCCGGAGCGGGTTGGACCTCGGTGGTCACCGGGCATCTGCGGTGGATCGAGGGGCTGCTCGACAGTCTCGGTCTTCCGGCCGAACGCTCCGACGAGCTGCGAGCCCGGCTTCTCGCGGTCCGGGCGCGGGCAGCCGACCCGCACTTGCGAGTGGCGGTCTTCGGGGAGACGTCCAGCGGCAAGAGCACGCTGCTCAACGCCTTTTTGCGGCGCCGATTGCTGCCCTCCTCCGCGCTCGTGACGACCCGTACGACCACGGTGCTGGAATACCGCGAGGACACCGAGGGCCTGAGGGTGAGCACCGCGGACGACTTGTTACTGGAGTGGCCGTCCGTGCCGTTCGCCGGGTGGGCGGGGCGGGAGAGAGGGGCGTCGGCTGACACCTTGGAGCAGGCACTGCGGCTGGTCCTGACCACGGCACTGGCGGACGAGGTGGGCAGCCTGCGGGTGCTCTCGCCGGTCCGGCTGCTGGGCGACGGCGTCACGCTGATCGACACCCCGGGGTTCAGCGTCACAGAACGGGGGCACCGGGACCTCGCCGAGGCCGCGGCGCGGCAGGCGGACGTGGCGCTCGTGGTGGTGCCCGCCGTCGCGGCGATGTCGCTGACCCTGGTGGACTTCCTCACCGGGCCGCTGCGCGACCACCACGACCGGTGCGCGTTCGTCATCACCAAGCTCGACCTGCTCGACGATGACGAACGCCCCGAAGCCGTCGAGGTGGTCGAGAGGCGGCTGAGGGAGCTGGGATGCGCGGATCCGCTGCTGCTGCCCTGCTCCCCAGGCAAGGCGCTGGACGAGGTCGCCGCTGTCGGCGTCCGGGAGCCGGGCGGGTCCGGCCATCTCGCGTCGTTCCGCGAGGTGGAGGCGCGCATCGCTCGGCTCGCCGCGGACCGCCGGCGGTCGGCTGTCGCCGCCACGGTGCTCGGGTTGCTCTCGGAGCTGCTGTCGGCGGTGGAGGAGACCGCCGAGGTCAGGCGCGCCGCGCTCAGCCGTGGCGAGCGCGAACTGGCGGCCCTGACACTCCCGGACTTCCCCGCCTTCCTCGATGCCTGGGCCGCGCGCACCCGGGCGCGGGCCGGGACCGAGTTGAACGCCGCCGCCCTGGCCCGGACTTCGGCGCAGTCCCGCGCGACGCTCGAGGTGAAGGTCCAGAACGCGGTGGGGGGCGAAAAGATCAACGACCTGCCCGGTGTCGCGGAGGCGGTGTCCCGGCTGGTCCGGCGCCACCTGCGGCGGGACGCCGAACACGCCGTCCGCACGGCGGCGAAACGGACCGGCGAGGTACTGACCGCCGCCGCCGAGGAACTCGCCCGGGACTTCGCGGCCCAGTACAGCGCACTGACCGACCTGGCCGGCGAGGCTCGGACGGCGCCCCCGGTGCCCCAGGTGGTGTGGCCGGAGCCCCTCGCCCCGGACATGGCCGGCATCGACCGGGGACTCACCGCGATCGGCACCCAGCTGACCACCAGCGGCAACTGGCGCGCCGGTGGGGGCGCGATGGCCGGTGCCCTGGCGGGCAGTCTGGTCGCCCCGGGCATCGGCACCGTCATCGGCGGCGCGCTCGGCGCACTCGTCGGGCGCCGCGGCCCCGACGCGACCCGGGAGCAGTTCCTGTGGCAGGCCCGTCCCATCATCGCCGCCGCGCACGATGAGATCGACACTCTCGCCGCCGCCTGCCTGCCGAGCGTCGCGGAGGGTCTCGGCGACAGCATCGCCGCACTCCGCCGACAGTACGACGACGAGTGGCGCGACGAGATCGCCCGCCTCGCCGCGGCCCATGCCCGGCGGCGGGCCGAACTGGCCGCCGGGATCGCCTACACCGAGAAGACCGCGACGGCCGCCCGGCGACGCCGCGACGAAGTCGCCGCCCTGCGCAGGGAGACCAGCCGGACCGTCCCCGATGTCGAGGAGCCATGACCGTGAGCAGCACATCCCAACCCGAGGCAGGCCCTCCGCCGGAGGCCGAAGCCACCGCCCATCTCACCGATGCCGGCACCGCCGCCCCCGGGTGGCTCCGGGAGGCCCGTCGGCTCGCCGAGGACCACGGGCAGGACCACATCCGGGAGGCCCTGGCCCTGCTAGCCGCCGGACGCGGCCGTCCCGCGTTCCGGATCGCGGTGGTGGGCGAGTTCAACCGCGGCAAGTCCACCCTGATCAACCGGCTCCTGGGCCGTGACCTCCTGCCGACGGGGCCCCTCCCGGTCACGCGGGCGCCTGTGGTGATCCGGGTCTCCGACGAGGAGGGGCTGACCCTCGGCTGGCCGGACGGCCGCCGTGAACTGCGCAAGCTCGACGACGGCACCCTTTGGGACGGGCTGACCGGCCCCCCGGCGGAACGGGAGCCGGGTACTCCCGCCGGGCCCCCCGAACCGGCCATGACCGTGACGGTGGCCGACGACTGGCTCGCCGGTCTGGACGCCGAAGTTGTCGACACGCCGGGGGTCAACTCCGGTACGGAGGAGCAGTTCGAGCAAGTACGCCGGACCGCGGCCGGAAGCGACGCCGTGCTGTTCGTCGTCTCAGCCCTTTCCCCGATGAGCATCACGGAGCGGCGCCTCCTGGAGGAGGAGGTCCTGTGTCGGCACGTACCCTTCGTCGCCGTCGTCGTGACCATGCTGGACCTGGTGGACGGCGACGACCGCGAGGAGTCCGTGCAAGACCTCAGGAAGCGGCTGTCCGGTCTGGCCGGCCTGCCCGTGCTGACCGCCCCGGAGTCAGGCGGCGGAGAGTCCGAACTTGCCGCCCTGCGCTCGCTGTTGGAGGGCTACGCGCGGGACAGCGAACGGGCGCTGTGGCGCGACCGGGGCATCGCCGCCCAGGTGGCGGACCACTGCGAGGCCATGGCCCGGATCGCCGCCGAGGCCGACGCGGTCGGCCGGCTGCCGGAAGAGGAGGCGGCGGAACGGGCCAAGCTGGTGCAGGCGCTGCGGGAGAGCGAAGACAGGCAGTGGGAGCAGCTCCGGATCGACATGACGGGCCGTCAGCTCCATTTGGGCGTCCGGCTGCGTGAACATGTCCACAAGGGGCGCGACGGCATCATCGAACGGTTGCGCTGGGAACTGGAGCGCGCCTCCGAACCGGGAACCTGGTGGGAACGCGACCTGCCGGTCCGGCTGGGGCACGAACTGTCGCTGCTGGCCCGGAGCTCCGAGCGCACGGTCCTGCTGCCGGCCATGGCGGCCGACACCGACTGGCTGGACAGGGAAGTGGCACGCAGGCTGCCGGGCGCGGCACGCAGCCCGCTGCCCGCCACGCTGGAGCTGTCCACCGATCCGGACATCTCCGGCGAGGTCTCCAGCCTGTCCAGGACTCGGCTGGTCACCCGGCTGGGCGCGCAGGGCGGTTCGATCCTTGGTTGCCTGATCGCTGCCGACCGCCAGCGCCGGCGATCGGGCCTTGACCGGTTCGGCCCGCCACCGATGATCTACAGCAGCGCCCTCAGCCTGGTCGGCGGGCTGCTGGCCGAGGCGTACATCAGGAACGCCACCGAGGAGCAGCGCCGCCAGGTCGACGCCGTCCTGGTGCGAGCGGTCGACGAGAGCGCGGGGGTCTTCCAGCGGCGGGCCGTCGACGCGCTCGGTGATGTCTACGCGGACATGTTCGCCCGGCTCCGCGAATCCCACCGGGCCTGGGCGGACGCCCGGCGGGTGGCGGTCGAAGCGACATCGGCATCCGGTACGGACTGGCCGCGCCTGGCGAGCGCGGCGGCGGAGTTGGCCGCCCGCATCCGCTCCGCACTCGCCGACGGCGTGCGGGCCGAGGAGGAACAGGAATGAACCAAGGAGAGGACGGCCTGCTCATGACGACCGAAGAGGGCGGGTACGCTGCCGCCGCCGAGCAGCGGCTGCGGCTGGCCGAGATGTGCCGCCGGACGGAGAAGGTCGCCGAGCAGATCGGCAACGACGGCGCCGTCAGGAATGTGACGGCGTTGCTCGAACGGATCGAGAACGAGGTCTTCCGCGTGATGGTGGTCGGCGACTTCAAACGCGGGAAATCCACCTTCGTCAACGCCCTGCTGGGAGACTCCGTTCTGCCTGTGAAGGCGGTTCCCGCCACTGCCGTGGTCACCGAGGTTAGGTTCGGCGAGTCGCCGGCCGCGCTGCTGTGGACAGCGGACGCGGCCGAGCCCGAAGCCGTCGACCCGGACCGGCTCATCGACCTCATCACGGTGAACCACAAGTCCGGCGACGAGCGCAGTCCGTACGTCAAGGCCGAGGTGGTCTGGCCGCTGGAGCTGTGCCGCCACAACGTCGTACTGATCGACTCGCCCGGCCTCAACGCGTACGAGACCCACGACGACATCACCCTCACGCATCTCAGCAAGGCCGACGCGGTGATCTTCCTGCAGCACGCGATCGCCCCGATGAGCATCAGCGAGTCCACGTTCCTGAAGAAGTACCTGAGCGCGCACGACCCGTTCTTCGTCTTCACCTACTTCGACGCCATCGACGATCACGAGCGCGACGACGTCATGGCCTCCGCCCGGCGCCGCGTCACCGATCTGCGGGGCGAGGACCGGGACCGGAGCCGGTTCTTCTTCGTCGACGGCAAGTCGGCGTTGCGCGCCCGGATGGCTGAGGACGACGAGGCGTTCCGCCGCACTGGTGTGGACGTGCTGGAGCAGGAGCTGGAACGGTATCTCGTGACCGAGCGGCACAAGGTCAAGCTGCTCGCCCCGGCCCGCTCTCTGCGCGGCGTCGCACGGGAACTGCGCCGCAACATCCCCTCCGAGCTCCAGATGCTCGAAGTGGAGAGCGGTGACCTGGAACGGAGCTGGGCTGCCGCCCAACAGCCCCTCAGGGAACTGGAGGCGCAGGCGCAGCAGATCACCCTGGACATCCGCAACGAGACCCGGGCGCTGCAGGACCGGGTGGAGACCCTGCTCGGGGGCTTCCTCGCGGCCGTCGCCGACGAGGCGCCGCTGGTCGCACAGGACGTAGAGATCACCACCACGCTCGGCATGAACCCCCTGAAAGCCAAGGTGCGAGCCCAGCAGGTGGCGGAGGAGATCGCCGGCGGCACGGCGAAGGCGATGGAGGAGAAGGTCGCCCTCTGGGTGGGCGAGTCGCTGAAACCCGTGATCGAGCAGGACCTGGAACGGCTCGCCGAACGGATGAACGCCGAACTGACCTCCTTCGAGGCGGCCCTGGAGAAACTCCGGATCGACCTGCACGGGGCGTCCGGGGCGGCCGACGCGGGCGAAGGCCGGGAGGACGAGCCGCTGACCAAGTTCCTGGCGGGCTTGGGCGGGTTCGTGCTCAGCGGGCCGGCGGGTGCCCTGGTCGGAGCGCGGTTCGGGGCGAAGGAGGCGCTGCGTACCTTCCTGCCCGCCTTCGCCATCGGCGCGGCCTGGGCGCTCACCCCGTTCGGGTTGCCCGTGCTGGTGGCGGCCCTGATCGGTCAGGGTTTCCTCCAAGGCAAAGGCGCCGGTGAGCGCGTGGAGAAGAAGATGCGGGAGGAGATCGGCCGCGCGATGGCCACCCAGTTGCGGTTGACCGCGCCGAAGGAGGCCCAGAAGGCCGCCCGGGCCTTCGCCGCGGACACCATGGAGCCCATGCAGCGGGAGATCACGCAGGGCATGTCCTCCCGGATCGAGGAACTCACCCGCAGTGTGGTTTCCGCCCGTCAGGCCCTGGACCAGGGCGAGGAGGCGGTCGAGCGGCGCCGCGGCGAACTGAACCGGCTGGACGGGCTCCTGAGCCGCGCCGACGACGAGATCAGTGACATGGTCGCTGAGTTGACGAGGATGTGATGGCCCGTTACCGCAGACGGCTGTGCCTGGCCGTGGACCTGCGCCAATACAGCCGTCACGGCTACCGCGCGCAGGAGGACGCGCAGTACCGGCTCCGGCTCGTGGTCGAGCACGCGCTGCGCCGGGCCCGGGTGCTGCGCGTCCGTGCCCAGCAGCAGGTGCAGGGGGATGGCCAACTGGTGGTCTTCCCGGCCAGGATCGACGCCGTACGCGTGGTCCCGGCGCTGATCCTCGGCCTGCGTGACGGCCTCTACCAGGCGAACCGCACACCCGGTGCTTTCGGCCGGATGCGAATGCGGGCCGCTCTCGCGCTGGGATCGGTCTCCCGGGCCGACCGCGGTTACCTGGGCGACTCCGTGGTGCTGGTCAACCGGCTAGCCGACGCGGACGGACTGCGCGACGCTCTCGAAAACGAAGACGGCAGCGACTTGGCGCTGGCCGTGCCGGACGAGATGTACCGGGACGTGATCCTGCCCGACGGGCGTGGTCTGGCCGCCGAGTTCCACCGGATCGACGTGGCCGTCGTGAAGAAGGAGTTCGCCTGCGGTGCCTGGCTGTATGTGCCGCCCTCGGCTCCGGTCCGGGATTCCCGGCCGGAGCCGGTGATCTGGGGGCATTCGCCGGCCCATACGGCGATGCGTGAGTTCGTCGTACCGGCACTGGGTGTCGCGCACGTGGCGGCCGCGGTGATTTCTCACGGTCAGACGCTGCGGGAGTGGGCGCTGGCCGTCCCTGACACGGGCGTCTCGTACGGGGGCGGCAATGAGGACTTCGACGGCCCGGACGAGATGGATGCGCGCGACGGTGATAGCGCAGACGGCCACCGCACGGGAGGCCAGCAGCCGGGCGCCCACCACTGGGGCGCCCACCAGGGGAGTGCCCACCTGGGGAGCGGCCATCACGGGAGCGGGCACCCCGGAACCCCCCGGCTCCCGGGCCCGCATCACGCTGACGTGCATCACACCGCCCCGCATTACGGGGACCTGCACCATCCCGATTCCCATGGCACGGGTCCGCACCATCAGGACGCGCATCACGACGAGGTGCATCACCCTGCTCCGTACCATGCCGACCTGTACCACCAGGACGCGGATTACGCCGACGCGCATCACGACGAGGTGCATCACCCTGCTCCGTACCACGGCGACCCGTACCACCAGGATCCTTACCACCCCGACCCCCATCGCGACGATCCGGGACACCACGACCCCGTCGACCACGACCCCGGCCACCACTTCCACCACGGCGGGCACTGAGTGATGGCCGAACATGACGCGACTGCAAGGGAGTTGGCGGCAGCGGTTGCCGCGATGGCGTCGTTCCAGCAGGTCACGCAGCAGGCGGATACCAAGGCGGGGACCCTGGTCACGGTGCACGTGGGGCTCGCGGCAGTGGTGTCCGCGCAGATCGGGTCGGTCGGCGCTCCGGCGCCGACGGATCTGCCGGCCGTACTGTTCTGGCTGGCTTGCCTCGCCTACGTGCTCACCTTCACTGTGTCCGGATACCTGCTGGTGCAGGTCATCCGGCCGCGTACGGGGCGGCACTCGGAGCCGAACAGGTTCTCCCTGGACGCGGCGGACCACGAGGGTGCCGACAGCGAGCGGCTGGCGGCCCAGGCATGGGCGACCGCGCACGCCATCGCGAGGATCGCCGCCTTGAAGAACGTCTACACCAGCCGCGCCGTCGGCTGGTTGGGCGCGATGGTTGTCGCGGCGGCCCTGTGGCTGGTGTTCGCGGGGACGGTCCGTTGAGCGGAGTCGGCGGCGATCGTGAGTTCGGGTAGGTCCCTGACGAGGACCCGGCGGTAGCCGGTTTCGACGACGCCCCGCTCGCGCAAGGAACGCAGTACCCGGTGCACACTCGGTTCGGAGGCGCCGACCAGTTCCGCCAACTCGGGCTGGGTCAGCGCCACTCCGATCGAGACCCCGGTCGCGCAGGGGCGCCCGTAGGCCCTGGCCAACTCCAGCAGGACCCGGGCCACCCGCGTCCCCACCGGGCAACTGCCGAAGTCCTGCCGTCGCCGTGTCGCCCAGCGCAGCTTCCCGGCCACTGCGCACATCACGGCCTGCGCCGACTCCTCGTACGCCGCGAGGAAGTCCAGGAACTGCTGGCGGCCTATCAGCTTCGCGCTGCCCGTACCGGCGGCCACAACGGTGGCGACCCGGGGCTGGGCGTCGAAACAGGCCAGCTCGCCGACGAGGTCACCACCGGCCCGGACGGCCAACAGTGCCTCGCGATCGTCCTGCGTCCTGGCAAGCACCTTGTACCAACCGCTCAGCAGGAGGAACACGTACGAGCCGTACTCGCCCTCCCGTAGCAGCCGTTCGCCCCGCTCGAAGCGCACCCGCCGCCCGAGCCGGATCATCTGCTCGCGGGGCTCCTCGGAGAGTCCGCCGAGAAGGCTCGCCGTCGGCCAGTGACTGTGTCCCGGCCGTTGAGCGGATCCGCCGCCCCCCATCGGTAACGCCATGTGCGGGACCCTTCGAATCGCTGTTCGTTTTTGGTGGAGATGCATCCTGCTGACCTATTATGGGCTGACCGGGGGGTTTTGGGCCCTGAGAATCCCTATCTTGCTGTCGCGCCCTGCCCTTTTCGTCGTCGCGCTCAGTCGTAGCGGGTGGCGCAAAATGGCGCTCGTGTCTCCTGAAGCCGTGCGGCTCGAGTGGGCCGGTGCTCTAGTGCAGCGCAGTCAGGGGCAGCTTCAACGTGCCGGTATGAATGGAAATCCGCTGCGCATGGTTTCCGGTCCCGGTCCCCAACTGTGCAGACTCCGTTTGAGCTGGGGGCGCTTGTCCATCCGGGACGTGTTCGGGACGCTGGTTGGACACAAGGATAGGAACAGGCTGACAAAGACTGAGAAGGGGAGATGCCCCGAACCCTCTCTGAGCTGCAAAAACGTCAAGGATGAGCGTAGATCGACAAGGGCCGCCAAGATCCTCGAAGGACTCATAATCCGTCGGCCGTGGGTTCGAGTCCCACCCGCCCCACCTGTGCAGGCTTCTGACCTGCGGAAACGTTCATTTTTGGGTGCCGGACCGTCAACTTTGCCTGAACGGACTGAATCCGCTGCTCGGGGGTTTGGGGTCCGGCGGCGCTCGGGGCACCTCCAACTCCTCTGACCTGCGGTGGAGTGGGAGATCAAGGTTGTTGCCGGCTGCCGGGACGGCCGCTCTGGGGCTCGATGCCAAGATCCAGGGGCCGGGCAGGGGCCGGGGCGACGCCGACGTGTCCAGGCCGACGGTGTCCCCGGGCAGGTTCGTTGTCCCATCTGCTTGTTGTGGGGGCGTGGGGCTGCCGTCCACGGCGTGGTCAGTGGAGTATCGGGCCAGCAGCGGAGGCGGCGCAGATGCCGGCACCTCTCGTGCGCAGGCCGGCGTACGGCGAGACCTGGCCTGCCTGCGCTGTGGAGAGACTGTCGCCTTCGTGCCGCTCGATCCTCGATGTCGTTCAGGGGCCAGTTGAGAATCCCCGGCGGCGGCCAATAAGCGGGGAGGTATCCGGCCGCTGGTCGTTGCTCGCAGTTGCCCATGTGCTGCGCTGCTCGCGACGTGGGTAGCGTCATGCGGGTGGCGAGCGAAGACGTTGTGCAAGATCACCCTCATCGGCAGATCGTGCGTATCGGTGACACGATCCGCAGGCCCGTTCAGCCATGGACTGTGACGGTTCATTCACTGCTGCGACATCTGGAAGCGGTGGGTTTTCCGTACGCGCCCCGAGCCCTGGGGTTCGACGAGCAGGGCCGCGAGGTCCTGAGTTATCTCGAAGGGGAGTCAGGGTCGGCGGGCTGGGCCAAGGTGGTGAACGAGCGAGGTCTGTCTGCGTTTGCCCGGCTGCTGCGTGAATTCCATGACGCGACCGTGGGCTTCTCCCCGCCGGAGGGAGCGGCCTGGGCCGTCGGCGCGGGCGGCGAGTCCGTCGAAGGCGAGGCGATCTGCCACGGAGACTTCGGCCCGTGGAACGTCGTGTGGCAGGATCACCGGCCCGTGGGGATCATCGACTGGGACTTCGCACGCCCGGCTCCGCGACTGCACGATGTGGCCTACGCGCTCGAGTACGTTGCCCCCTTCCGCAGCGACGCCGAGTGCCTGAGGTGGCTGCGCTTCCCGGAACCGCCCGACCGCCGTAGGCGCCTGGAACTGTTCTGCACCGCCTACGGCCTTCCCGCGGCGCCCGGCATGGTTGATGCCGTCATCGCCAGGCAGCAGGAGAACATCGAACTCGTACGCTGCTTGGCAGGGCAAGGCCATGAACCCCAGGCGACCTGGGTCGCTGAGGGCTTGCTCCAGGAACTTGACGGCAGGGTGGTCTGGAGCCAGTCGAACCGAAGCCTGTTCGAGAACTGACCCGTTCCGTCTTCCCGTCGCCACCCAGGGCATCGTGACGGGACGTGTTTCTGAAGACCCGAGGGCTGGCCAACCTGACCGGCCCGGTCGCGCATCTGCCATTATAACGTCAGTGGTGTATGCTGTCAGTGTAATAAATTGCAGATGGGGACGCCTGCATGGCTTGGAGGATCGTCGTGGTCGAACCGGCTCTTTCGTGGCTTCACGGACTGCGCCGCACCGACCGCGAAACGCTGATTCAGGTCAGCCAGGCTGTCACTGCCCTTCAGGAGGAAGGTCCCGCGCTGGGTCGGCCCCTGGTGGACACGATCAAGGGCTCGGTGCTGCCGAGCCTCAAGGAGCTCCGCCCCGGCTCGGCAGGGGCCACGGAAGTGCGGTTGCTGTTCGTGTTCGACCCGGACCGCCAGGCCGTGATCCTGGTCGGCGGTGACAAGGCGGGTAACTGGTCCGGCTGGTACGGCGTCGCGGTGCCCCAGGCGGAGCAGGCGTACGCGGAGCATCTGAAGCGAATCGATGGAGAGGACGGGGCACGATGACTGATCACCTCAAGGATCCGCAGGCCGTCTCCTGGGGAGGCCTGGCCGAGGATTTCGCTTTCACCGATGCCGAAAAGGACCAGATCCAGAAGGGGGCGCAGGCGATGGTCCTGGCCTCCCGTGTACATCGCCTCGCCGAATTGCGGAAGCGGCAGCACACCACACAGGTTCAGGTTGCCGAAGCCATGGGTGTTACCCAGGCCCGCGTCTCACGCATCGAGAAGGGTCAACTGGAGCGCAGTGAGGTCGACACCCTCGCCGCCTACGTCAAGGCGCTCGGCGGCAAGTTGAAGATCGTTGCTGACTTCGGCGATGAGAGCTACGTACTCGGCTGACCCGATCGACGCGCCGCTGCCCAGGTCGATGCGCAGTCCGGTGGACGGGACCGCCTCTTGACGTCCGGGACGATGCTCCACCCCGGTGCCTGGGATGGAGCATCATCGCGTCGGTAAGGGACTTCGCTGCGCGAAGGGTTCCAGCCCCTCGACTGAACTGGGCGGAGGCGGCTGCTGCTGTGGCAAGCGTCCAACTCATCGACCCTCAGGGGTCATTGAGGGGCCACAAGGACAGGAACAGGCCGACAAGCACTGTACAGGGCTGACATAGATCAGCATGTCTGACCTGCAAGAACGGCGTGAACCGGCACTGATCGGCAAGGGCCGCCAAGATCCTCGAAGGACTCATAATCCGTCGGCCGTGGGTTCGAGTCCCACCCGCCCCACCTTTGCACTCCTCCGACCTGCGGAAACGTTCCTTTCTCGGTGCTGTGGCAGCTACTTCCCGGTGCGTCGTCTCGTGGGACCGGTCTCCGAGGGCAGCGCCGTCAGTTGGCCGTCAGTTGAGCGTCCACTTCTGGTTGGTCCCGCTGTTGCACGTCCACAGGTCGATCTTGGTCCCGTTGGTCGTGCCGCTGCTGACGGCGTCGAGGCAGAGCCCGGACTGGTTGTTGGTGATGGTGCCGTTGGAGTTGACGGTCCACTTCTGGTTGGTGCCGCCGGTGCAGTCCCAGATGATGACCTTCGTACCGTTGGTGGTGCCGCTGTTGTCGGCGTCGAGGCACTTGTTGCCGTAGGCCACGAGCTCGCCGCGCGACGTGGACGTGAAGGTCTGGTTGTGTCCGCCGACGCAGTCCCAGAAGGTGAGCTGGGTGCCGTTGGTGATCGAATTCTTGGCGATGTCGAGGCAGCGGCTGGAGCCGGCCCCGATGATCGCGTTGCCGTTGGTGCCCGCGATGCCCTGGAGGAGGACGGCGTCGAGGTTGGGCGACCAGGCGCCGCTGTTGGAGAACTTCATGGTGTTGGCGCCCTTGGCCATACCGACCAGCACGGAGACGGTGCCGGGAGTGGTCCAGGAGCCGGTCGGCGGGAACGAGACCACCGTGGGCTGCTGGCCGTTGACCTGGAGCGTCGCCTTACGGGCGGTGCTGTCGCCGTTCACGTAGGCGATGGTGGCGAGCTTCACGCCGGAGGCCGAGGCGTTGACGCCGTTGAACGTCAGGGTGTTGGCGGAGCCGTTGCCGATCCAGTCGACCAGCGAGCCGCCCGAGCAGTTCGCGCAGGAGTCGGTCGCGGCGGTACCGGCATGGGTGTTGGACGAGGACTCCGCCTCGTAGGTGGTGCCCGAGGCCTCGGTGCCGGAGACGGTGAGCAGCACCGCTTCGCCGGCCGGGACGCCGGCGGTGTAGCTCGTCGCGGAGCTGCCCGTGTTCGTCGCCGTCCATACGTCGCGCACGGAGGCGGAGGCCGTGGTCAGGCCCAGGTCGGACCAGCGGGCCGTGATGGAGGCGGCGGAGGAGGTGCGGTTGAGCAGCAGCACCGCACGCTTGCCGGTGCCCGAAAGGACCTTGCTGTAGACCTCCAGGCCCTTGGTGTCCTCGGCGACCTTGACGCCCTGGAGGCCGCGGGCGTCCTGGTCGATGGCGATGACCTCGGAGTTCTTGAGGATCGACGCGGTGGTGGAGCTCATGGTGGTGAGGTTGTTGCCGGCCAGCAGCGGGGCGCCGGAGATCGCCCACAGGCCCATGTGCGTGCGGTTCTGGGCGGCTGTGAAGCCGCTTATGCCGACCATGAGCATGTCCGGGTCGTTGTAGTAACCGGTGTGCTGGGACGAGGGGTGCAGCGTCTTGTCGAAGTTGGCCAGCATGTTGGCCGTGGACGGACTGTTGCCCCAGAAGAGGATGTCCGTGCTGGTGCGCCACATCGGGGCCGTGCCCGCGCCCCAGTTCCAGGGGTTGCCGGTGCCCCACTCGCAGAACGACAGGACCAGCTTGCGGCCGGTGATCGAGGTCGCGGCGTCGTTGGCTGCGCTGATCGCCTTGTAGGTGGTCTCCTGATCGAGGCCCTCGGCGTTGCCGCCGCACCAGTCGATCTTGACGAAGTCGTAGCCCCACTCCTGGAACGTCTGCATGTCCTGCTGGTAATGGCCCTCACTGCCGGTGTTGGGCGCCGCGGGCCTGGTGGTGGGGTAGTAGTAGCCGCAGCCCTGCTTGCCCGCGTCGGTGTAGATGCCCGCCTTCAGGCCCTTGCCGTGGATGTAGTCGGCCATGGCCTTCATGCCGCCGGGGAACAGGCTTTCGTCGGTGACGATCTTGCCGTTGCTGTCGCGGGCGCCCTGCCACCAGCCGTCGTCGATGTTGACGTACTTGTAGCCGGCGGCGGCCATTCCGGACGAGACAAGTGCGTCGGCCTGGGCCTTGATGGTGTTGTGGTCGATGCTGCTGGCGAAGCTGTTCCAGGAGGCCCAGCCCATTGGTGCCGGCGGAACCGCGACCTGGTTGGTGGTCACCGCGACCGGCTCGGTCCGGCCGAGGTCCGCCGACGGTGTCGGGCCACCGCCCATGGCCACGAACCCGGCGAGAGCCAGGCTCAGGACCAACACCTGGACGGCGATACGCCTTGTCCAGTGGGTCGCGGCGGTTCTCCCTGAAGACATGGAATCAACCCTTTCCTGATGCGAACGAACGGCAGCAGATGCGGACGTATGGGCCGGGAAATGTTAACGTTCACATTTTTGCTCCACAGGACTCGGCGACAGCGGCAGATGGCGTGGCGGAGAAGGTGCGGCAGGGCTTGCACGGGGAGAGCTCCGAGGTGAACCCCGTAAGTGGACCCCTGCGCGCCCCCGACATCGGGCGTTGACGCGTCGGTGACGCAGGGAGAAGTGTGAACGGTAACATTTGGCCCCCGCAATACTCCGCGTGGAACTTTTCTCTTCGCTTCGCGTCAGGGGAGGGCGGTCGGGAGGCTTCCAGGGCGCGCAGAAGGTGGCCTCGGGCTGTCGAAGAAGATCAGCACCGCTGCGGGTACGGTATGGCCGTCGATCCCGACTCCCTGGTCCAACGCCGCCGTCACCGTTGCCTGGCCAGTACCGACGAGGAGCCGTCCCCACCATGCAGGAAGCGACCCCCGCCCCCCGCTCCGCCGGGGGACCGCAGGCTCCGAAGACCGTCAGCATCCGGGACGTCGCCAAGGAGGCGGGCGTGTCCCACCAGACCGTCTCCCGGGTCGTCAACGGCCACCCCCGGGTCAAGGACTCGACCCGGGCCCGGGTCCTGGACGTCATCGCCGAGATGGGCTACACACCCAACCGGATGGCCAGGGCGCTGGCCGGCGGTGCGGTGCGCTCGGTGACCGTGCTGACCTCCGACACCTCTTTGTACGGTGCCTCGGCGACTCTGAAGGGCATCGAGGAGGCGGCGAGGGCGGCTGACTTCGCGGTGGGGATCAGCGTGCTCGACACCGGCTCGGCCCAGCAGCCCGCGGATGTCGCGGCCCGGGTCAGCCGGCCGGGGGAGGCGGTGCTGGTGATCGCCTTCGACGCGGCGGGCGTACGGGCATGGCAGGCGCTGCCGGCCGGGTTCCCGGCTGCGGCGGCGGTGGAACGGCCCGAGGACGGCAGCCCGGGCGGCCGGCCCCAGCTCTGGCTGGACGACCGGGCGGCCGCGGCCCAGGCCACCCGTTATCTCATCGGCCTCGGCCACGAGACCGTGCACTACCTGGCGATCCCGTCCTCCACCACCCGCATCGGCCAGCGCACCGAGGGCTGGCGCGACGCCCTGCGGGCGGCCGGCAGGCCCCTGCCGGAACCGCTCGACGCCGGCTGGAGCCCTCGCTCCGGCTACCTCGTCGCCCGCTCGCTGCTGGTCGACCCGTCGGTCACGGCCGTGCTCTGCGGCAACGACGACCTGGCACTCGGCGTACTGCGCGCGGCCAGGGAGGCGGGCCGGGACGTGCCGGGCGACCTGAGCGTGGTGGGCTTCGACGACGCCCCCCATTCCGCCTACGCGCACCCCGCCCTGACTACCGTCCGCCTCGACTTCGAAGGCCTCGGCCGGGGCTGCTTCGGCCTGCTCCACCGGCTCCTCGAGCCCGATACCGCCCCGGCCCTGCCCCTGTGGGCCGAGCCGGAGCTGATCGTGCGGGAGAGCAGCGGCCCGGCCCCGTCACGGCGTGACCGGCCCCTGTGAGGCGAGGCTCCCTCCTGGGTCAGGTCGTCGGCAGTTCCTCCGCGGGGAGGCGGCCCGCGCGTACCGCGTCGACCAGGGCCTGGTGGTCGCGTTCGTTCTGGTCGGCGTAGGCCTCGGCGAAGGTGGTGAGTGCTCGGTCGAACGAGTCGCCGCCGCCCAGGTAGGCGGCGATCGCGATGCGGTCGCCGGACCGGGCGTGCGCGCGAGCCAGGGTGGCCCCGCACAGTTCGCCGAACGCCTGCATGTCCTTCGGCCGCATCCGCTCCGGCATGGCGATGCCCTTCCAGTCGCGCAGTTGGCGGACGTAGAAGTCGCGCTGCTTGCCGTCGATGCCGTCCACCCGTTCCCAGCCGAGGAAGATGTCGCTCGTGGCCTGCATCAGCCGCTGGCCCGAGACCACCCGCTCGCCCTGGTTGCGGTACCGGCTCGTGCCGACGTGTGCGGCCAGTACGGAGGTGTCGGCCTCCTTGGCCTGGAGGAAGAGCGGGTCCTGGTCGTTCCGGCCGAGCAGGAGGAAGATCCAGCATCGGGTGCCGACGCTGCCGACGCCGACCACCTTGCGGGCGACGTCCGCGAGTCGGTAGTCCTCCAGGAGCGTGCGCCGGTCGGAGGCGAGAGTGCGGCCGTACCGCTCGATGAGAGAGCGGAACTGGCGCTCCAGCGCGCTGCGTTCGATGTCCGGCAGCAGGTCGCCGGCCGGGACGAGCAGCGGGGGATCCGCCGCGATCCTGGGCCGGCCGTCGACCGTCTCGGTGAGCTTGTCGAAGGCCTGGAGGCTGTCGCGGGTGCGGGCCTTCGCCATGGCGCGGGCCAGGTTCTTCTGACCGCGCTTCGTTCCGTGGAGTCGGCCCGTGGCCAGGGTCTCGAGGAGGTCCGCGTCGATCTTCGCGTACCAGACGTCGAGGTTTCCCGTGCCCGCGAAGCGGATCATCGCCTCGCGGTACGAACGGACCGTGGAGCTCACGACGCGGGCGCGTTCGTCGTCGTCGAAGCCGTTCGCCCGGCCCGCGATGACGAGACTCGCCGAGAGCCGTTTGACGTCCCACTCCCAGGGGCCCGGCAGTGTCTCGTCGAAGTCGTTGATGTCGAACATCAACTGTCGCTCCGGCGAGGCGAGCAGACGGAAGTTCAGCAGGTGTGCGTCTCCGCACAGTTGGGCCGAGATTCCCGAGACCGGGCTGTCGGCCAGGTCGGATGCCATGATCGCGGCGGCGCCCCGGTAGAAGCGGAACGGGGACTCCATCATCCGGCCGTAGCGGATCGGGACGAGTTCGGGCACCCGTGCCGCGGACTGCGCCTCCAGGATCGCCAGCGGGTCCGGCCGGTCGGGAGACGGCCGGTACACGGCGTGGCCCGACCGCGGTGAGATGCGCCGCGCCTCCTTGCCGAGAGCCACGCGGTCCGCGGGCGTGGTGTGGGGTGCGGCGCGCATGGCCGTGGTCGCGTTCTGGGACATCGAAGACCCTCCTGCCTGGCCCTGCGGCCGTGGGGACGCCCCGGCACCGGACACGTCGCCAGGCACGGGGCACCACGGAACAGAAGGGCAGCTCCGTGGCCTTCTGCCCGAGGTCGGCCGCGCGGATCGTCGATGATGCCGGGTGGGCGTCTGCTCTCAGCCCCGCGCCTCGATCTCGGCATCGGCGACGGCGATGGCGATGCCGAGTGCCGCGGCGATGTTGCCCGCTGCCGTCATAACGCGGGCGGTGCCCACGATGGGCGCGATGGCGACCAGGACGTCCTGAAGCTGGTCTGCGGTCATGCCCGCCCTGAGGGCGGGGTCGATGTGGGCCGCGTAGGAGATGGGCGGGGCGTCCGAGGCGGCGAGTGCCGCGATGCGGGTGAGCAGAAGCATGTCCGGGGCCAGCCCGCATCGTTCGATCGAGTCGACCGTCATGGCGGCGAGGGTGTCCAGGACAGGGGTGTCGGATGCAGTGGACATGGCGCATGCCCTCCTGGTGAGTTTCGAGCCCGAGGGAGATGTAGGGCGGAAGGAACCGAGTTCCGCGAAGGTGGGGTTCCCCTCAACCGTAGAACCCATCCGGGCCTCGCGCATGGCGCGCTCGTGGTCAGCCGCGCCATGGCGGCCGAGCCGACAGGTCCCGCCCGTTCCGGCGCCGGCGGAGGGGAGCAAGAGCGCGAAGCGGTCCGCTCACGGACGACGGTCTCTCAGCTCAGGGCCAGCTTTCGCAGTTGCCGCCAGTTCATGGGGGCCCTCGTCCGGGGCACGCCGGGGCGGTGGCGTGGTACGCGGACGCGCAGAGCCCGGGGGTGGATCGTGCACTGTACGGGCGTCGGCAGGGTCAGTGCCTCACCGTCGACCCCGGCCTCGATCTCGGGCTCGTCCGCATCGATGACGACCTCCTGGGCGGTCAGGCTGGTGAGGCCGGGCGCGTGCCTCCCCGCGAGCAACTCGGCTGCCTGCGCGGCGTTGTCGACATTGACGCCCAGGACGCCGAGGGCACCTGAATCCAGGACCTCGCGGCGTCCGAGGCCGGCGAGGTCGCCCATCCGGTAGGGGTTGTTGCTGACGAGCACGGCCTGGGGCCCGTCGAAGGCCACGTCCGCGGTACGGACGGCCAGCCGGGGACCGCGTCGGTGGGTCAGCAGGTCGGGAAGCGTCTGGAGGATGGTGCCGACCTTGTCGTCGCGGTAGGCGGGACTCTGCACCACGGCCGCGTAGGTGCCGAAGGACGCGTTGTTGACAAAGGCTCGCTCACCGACGAAACCGATGTCGACCCGGAGTTCGACGCCGTCGGCGAGCGCGTCCAGGCAGGTCGACGGGTCGTCCCGGTCCAGGCCGAGGTCGAGGGCGAAGTGGTTGCGGGTTCCGGCCGAGATCACCATGAAGGGAATGCCGTGCCTGGCGGCGACTCCGGCGACCAGGGCCTGTGTGCCGTCACCGCCTGCGACTCCGAGGAGGTCGGCACCGTCTTCGACTGCCTTGTCGGCGAGCGCGACCACGTCCTGCTGATCAGCCGTGTCCAGCAGGAGGACGTCGGCGTCGAGCGCCTCGGCCTTCTCCTTGAGGTGGAACTTCCCCACCTTTCCCCCGCCTGATCGTGGATTCATGATGAGGAAGGGGTGCTGGGGAGGAGCAGTCCGCGTTTCCGGGGGCCCGGTCGGCTCGGCGTCCCTGCTGAGCGCCGCTCCGCCGACGGAGACCGCGAGGGCCCACAGGGCAAGGGAAGCGAGTACGACCCACAGCAGCTCCGCCCATGCGTAGAGCGCCAGCACCGCGAGCGGGGTGACGGCGGCCAGGGTGAAGGCGAGCAGCCTGCCGATGCCACGCAGGGTCAGTGCCCACCACAGGCTCGCTCCCGATATGGCCAGCCCGGCCAGACCGGTGGCCAGGAGCACGATGCTCTGGATTCCCGCGAACACGATCAGGATCACCACCGCGGCAAGCCCGGCCACGAGGGCAAGCCGTGCGGACCAACGCTGTACGAGGCGACCGCGCGCCCCGGAGTCCCTGTGCATGGAGCCTCCTGCCCGGTCGGGGGGCACGGCCGGCGCGACTGTGCGTGGCACCGCGTCCAGTGGTGTCCAGCGGCGATCCCCACCGTTGTCCGAGCGGAGGGGCGCGGGTCGACGGCGAACGCGCCCGGTCCGGGGCTGTCCGGGCCTCGATTCGGGCGTCTTTGCGTCCGCCTCGTTCGCCACCCCACGGGGAAGCACCTCGGCAGCGGTGCGGTCTGTCGACGGCCGCGACCGGGTACGGCTGCGACGGGGCCGGACTCGATGCGGTGCAGCTCCGCGCAAGCGCACTCCCGCCACCACCTGTCCATTGCACCACTCGGCGGTGTGCGCCGCATGCTCACCATCGCCGCCGCCGCGGCACGATGCACCGCGGTGATCCCCCGCCCGAAGCGATCGACACGCCGACACGGCGCGGATCCCCTCGCTGTCGAGCCTTCAGGTCGCCTGCGGGCCGGCGCTGCCACTCCCGGCGGCGGGCGGTCGACCGCGGCTCGCCCGTACGGACCGCCTGGGCGGGCAGTCTCGCCGTGGAGCGGCGGAAATGGAGGCAGGCCCATCCCCCAGGAGCCCTGGAGCCCCCATGACCAGCCCGCACGAGCACGAGCCGTCCGAGCCCGCTGCCGCCCCGGAGGGTGGCGCGGGTGGCGCGGCGGGGAGCGGGACCAAGCACGGCTCGGCGGCCACGCGGATCGCGCGGAACACCGTCTCGGCGGTGCTCATCGTGCTCACCTGCATCCTGGTGCCGGTCGCGCTGCTCACGGTGTGGGTGCACGACATCGCGCTGGACACCGACCGGTACGTGGCGACCGTCTCGCCGCTCGCCTCGGATCCGGCGATCGAGGACGCGGCGGTCAAGCGCATCACCCATGCCGCGGACGTACGCGTGGACGGCAGCCGGGCCGCCGCGGACATCGCCGCCTGGCTCCAGGCGCAGGGGTTGCCGCCGCGCGCCGCGCAGGCCGTGAAGGGGCTGGGCCCGCAGCTCGACTCCGCGGTCACCGACACGGTGGAGAAGGTGGCCACCCGCTTCGTAGAGAGCGACCGCTTCGAGCGGATCTGGACGAACGCCAACCGGCGCGCCCACGCCGCGGTCGTGCACGCGCTCACCGGCGAGGGCCGGGGCGCCGTGGGGGTGGACGGCGGGACGGTCACCCTCGACGTCGGCGAAGCCGTCGACCAGGTCAAACAGGCGCTCGTGGACGCCGGGTTGTCCCCGGCCGCCAAGATCCCCGAGGTCGACAAGCAGATGGTGCTCTTCCAGTCCGAGCAGCTGGAGAAGATCCGCAAGGGCGCCCATCTGCTGGACGTGGTCGGCAACTGGTTTCCCGTGATCGTCGTGGTGATCGGCGCGGCCGGTGTGCTGCTGGCCCACCGGCGCCGCCGGGCCCTGGCCCGTACGGCTCTCGGCGCGGCCTTCGCCTGCCTGGTCGTGGCCATCGTCCTGGTCGTCGCCCGCCGCTACTACCTGGACCACCTCCCGCCCCAGGTCCAGTCGGAGGCCGCCGCGGCAGCCGTCTTCGACACCCTGGTGCACTTCCTGAGGGTCAGCCTGCGCACGGCGATCGTGCTCGGTCTGGTCATCGCGCTGGGCGCCTATCTGATCGGCCCCGGACGACTGCCGCGCGCTGTACGTGGCACATCCGAGCGCGCCGCGGACTCCACGGCCCGGTGGGCCTACACCCACCAGGTCCGCACCGGCCGGGTGGGCACCTGGACCCAGGCCCACCGCCGGTGGATCGCTCTGGCCGCCCTGCTGATCGTGGCCCTGGTCTTCGCGCTCTGGAACCACCCGACGGCTCTGACCATCGTGCTGCTGGTCGTCATCCTGCTGGCCGTGCTCGCACTGCTCGCACTCCTCGCCGCCACCGGCCGCGCCACCGTCGATGCCGAGCGGGCGGCACCCTCGCGCCCTAAGGGCGGCGAGTGAGCGGTTCGTCGGGCAGGGGGGCCAGGGGCTGTGGCGGACCGTGACGGCGATCCGCCCGGTTCAGCGCAGGCGCCGCAGCCCGCTGCGCTGCTTTCCCGGCGCCTCGCGGCGCGTTCTGGGCCTCGCGCAGGTCGGGGTGGTGGCTTTTACGGCGTCGTACCGGTCCCCGTAGCGGTCGGTGAAGTACGGCACCGACACGCGGCACCTGTGTTCCACGCCGACCACTGCGCTCCGCGGCGGATGCGGATGATCCATGAGGCGCGCAGAGTGGTGACATGGGTTGATTCGGCGAAGATGCCCTCGTCGGTGACGACCCCTGACGTGACGGAGACGGGATCGGGTCGTTCCTCGCGGGCAAGGCGCCCCTCACGCCGGTCGCCCCCCCGCCGATCCGCCCGCCTGCACCGAGGGCACCGGCCTGGCGATCAACACCCTCCCGCTCCCTCATCGGCAGCCGGCGGGACGGGCTGCCGCAGTCGGGCCAGGGGCACCGTGATCGGGAGGAAACCATGGCCGGGACCAGCACAGACCACAAGGCGCACACGTCGTTCCTCTCCCGCCCTGGTGTCCGCCGGCTCTTGCCTTTCGTCGTGATCACCGCGATCGCCCTGGTCTTCATCTTCGAGAACCGAGGCAGCGTCAGGATCCGCCTTCTCATTCCAGAGGTGACGATGCCGCTGTGGGGCGCCCTTCTGATCGCCTGGGGCCTCGGCATGCTTGCCTGCGCCTTCACCGTGCGTCGACGCTCCAGCCGACACAGTCGACGACCGAAATGAGTTCCTGGGTCACCGGGCGGTGGACGTGGTGCCGTTCTCGCCGCCGGTGGTCGGCCGGTCCCGCTGTCGCCTTCCTCAACCGCGTTCACCAGGAGCCGGGCCGCCACGCCGATCAGCAGGAGGTCCACCGTCACGCGGCATGTCCCGGGCTGACGTCAAGGAGTTCGGCGACCTCATCGACGAGGGACAGGCCGCCCTGGTGATTGTCGGCGAAAGCACGCTCTCGCAGGCGTTGGACAAGGCCCGGCTCAAAGCGGAGAGGCAGATCGCCAACGAACTCGACGTGAGCGCGAAGGACGTCGACAAGGCCGCCCAACAGGCCGCCAAGGAGGTCGGCTGACGTCCTCACCAACACCGTTCTGCACGACATCGCCGGCTCGGTTGGACAGGCAGAGCAGATCCTCACCGTCCGCCCCGTGCCCGGCCACTGACCAGGCGTCGGGAGTCCGCAAGGCGCCGATCTCAGACGGCCGGACGCGGTTGCCGCACCCGCAGCCGGCGCACGAGCCGGCCGAGCAGTACGGCGTTGAACAGCCCGGCCAGGGCCGTACCGGCGGCGAAGGTCAACGGGCTCAGCCAGGTGAGCGAGGAGTACCCCGCGGGTGTCGACAACAGCAAGGCGAGCATGCTGGTCGGCGCCGTGGCCATGAGCGGCCAGATCCCGGCGAACCCGGGGTCCGGGAGCACGTACACGGCGCAGAGGAAGAACCCCAGCGCTGCCGCGACCACGACGAGATACCCACGCGCGAGCCAGTTGTCCACCGCGGGCGCCAGCAGGGCCCGAGTCCTCCGCAGCCGGGGGCGCTCAACGGGGTTCGAGATACGCGCATCGGTCATCGTGGGTTCCTTCGGGTCGGGCCGGGTCGATCCGGGTCGGTGATCTCCACGATGGATCAGGGCCCGCATTCAGGGTTGAGTACGGGTACTCAATCCGGCATGGGGTTTCAGGCGCTGCTGACGCGGTCGGCTCGGTGGACGTCGTGCTCACAGTTCGGCGAGCCGAGCGAGGATGCGCCTGGGAAGCTCGGCCGCTGTCAGCCGGAACGGGGTCCAACGGTCCTTGGAGTCAGGCTTCATGGAAGCCGAGAACCGGTAGCGCCCTCCGCTGTTGGGCTCGGTCACCATCGCTTCGAAGGTGGCGCTCGGTATCAGCCGGGCCGTCATGATCGCCCCGCGCTCCACGTCCACGGCGACGAACAGCATGTCCAGGTCGGTCCGCGGCTGGAACGTCTGTGACCGCACGAACGCCATCAGCCGGCCTTGCCGGACCAGGTCCGTCTCGTCCGACTGGGGATGGGGATGGCTGAAGCGGGTTGGCGTTGGGGTCCGGCGGCTGGGCCACGGCAGCGACGAAAGGTGATGGTCCGCCCGGTGTCACACGGCGGTGGGTCCCGTGCTTTCGCGGATGATCAGGTCCGTGCCGGCGAACGTCGGAGCGGGGGGCCGGTAGTCGTTCTCCAGTTGGCTGCGCAGGAGGGCGAAGGCGTCGCGGCCCAGGCCCTGGAAGTCCATCCGGACGGTGGTGAGGGACGGGGTGACGAACTCCGAGTGCGGGGCGTCGTCGAAGCCGATGACGCTGACGTCTCCCGGTACCGACCGTCCGGCGTGGTGCAGTGCGCGCAGCACGCCCAGCGCCAGGTCGTCGTTGCCGCACAGGATCGCCGTGACGCCCGGGTCGCGGGCGAGTTCCCGTCCCTCGTCGTAGCCGACCCGCGCGTCCCAGCCCTTGCCGCCGTGGGGTTCGGGCGGGGTGACGCCGGCCGCTTCCAGGGCTCCCCGCCAGCCCTGCGCTCGCGGCCCTTCCGAGCGCCGGGTGCCCACCGACGTCGGGATCGCGACGTAGTGCACGGTCCGGTGTCCGAGCTCCAGCAGATGCGCGGTGGCGGCGCGGGCCGCTTCACGGTCGTCGGCCCACACGGCCGGGCGGGGAGGGGTCCGGCCGTGTGAGGGCGCTTCGACGACCGCGGCGCACGGCACGTTCTCCGGGACGCGGTCCAGGGCCGAAGCGGCGAGCCGGTCGAAGCCGATGACCATCAGTCCGCCACCGTCGGCCGCGGCCGAGGAGACGGTGCGGTCCAGGTCCTCCTCGGGCGTCAGCAGTTTCACGCCCAGCGAGTAACCCGCGGCGCGGGCCGCTTCCTCCAGGCCCTGGAGGGTGGCCGCGTAGCCGTAGAGGGTGGTGTTCGACGTCAGTACGGTGACCGACCGGGTGACGCCGCTGGCCAGCGCGAACGCGGTGGCGTTGCGTCGGAACCCCAGTGTCCCGATGGCCGCCTCGACCCGCTTGCGGGTCTCCTCGCGGACGTTCGGGTGGCTGTTGATGACCCTCGAAACGGTCTGGTACGAGACGCCCGCCGCTTGGGCGACGTCGCGAATGCTGGCGGCCTTGCGCGGTTCCGGCCCGGGATCCGAGCGCGGTTCCGGCCCGGGATCCGAGGGGCTGCCGGGGCTTGTGTGACCGGTCACATCCATGTCACGATTGTGAGCGGTCACAACGTCGACCGTCAACAGGAACCCGGGATGTGCCCGGCGATCGTATCAGCGCACATCGCGCGCCGACGGGCGCGGAGCCGGGCGGGACCGGCGGACGACCAGGCGGAATCCGCGCGAGATCGCACAGGGCGGCGCATCGGACGTCACGCGCTGCGGCGCATCGGAAAATCGCACACCACAGCGCATCAGATATCGCACACCGAGGCGCACATCGAGGCGCCACCGAGGCGCACATCGAGGCGCCACCGAGGCGCACATCGAGGCGCCACCGAGGCGCACATCGAGGCGTACACCGAGGCGTACGCGGGAGACCGCACACCGCGGCGTACGCGGGAGACCGCACATCGCAGAAGGGGGAACCGCGTTGACCGTCGCTGTCGAAGCAGTCGAGAGATCTCTTCTCTGGTCCCACGAGGCTCTTGGGCTGTACGCCGTCGCGGATTCCGCCGGGTCGGTCAGGCTGGGCGCGCCGGGCCGGGACTGGCCCGCCCTGCTTCCCCTGGTCGAGGTCACGGCCACCGGCCACGGCCGCACCTGGTCGGGCGAACGCTTCATCGACACCGCCATCGGCGACCGCCTGGCCTACCGGGAGCACGAGACGGTCGACGAGGGGGACTGGCAGCGCACGACGATCGGGCTGGCGGATCCGACGACCGGCCTCGCCGCCGAGATCACCCTGCGGACCTGCCCGGGCACTCGCTTCCTCCGCTCGCAGGTGCGCCTGGTCAACGAGGGCGGCGCGCCGCTCCGGCTGGAGAGCGTGTCGACCCTGGCCGTCGGCGGCATCGTGGACGGCTCGGGCGCGCCGGACGGCCTGACCCTGCACTGGGCGGACAACGACTGGCTCGCCGAGTGCCGTTGGCGGCACAGCGCGCTCCGCGACCACGTCGTCCAGCTGAGCCGGGCCGCCCACGGCCACGAAGGGCGCGGCTGCTTCGAGCGGTACTCGCAGGGCAGTTGGTCCTCGGGCCGGCACCTGCCGATGGCCGCGCTCACCGACGACCGGACGGGCCGGGCCTGGCTCTGGCAGATCGAGTCCAGCGCGGGCTGGCGCTACGAGACCGGCGAACGGGAGGGCGCCGCCTACCTCGCCCTCTTCGGACCCGACGACGCCCATCACCAGTGGCACCAACTCCTCGAGCCCGGCCAGGAGTTCACCACCGTGCCGGCCGTCCTCGTCGGCGTCGAAACCGGCGGCCTGGACGCCGCGTTCGGCGAACTCACCGCCTACCGGCGCCGGATCCGCCGCCGTCACCCGGACCACACGGCGCTCCCGGTGATCTACAACGACTACATGAACACCCTGATGGGCGACCCCACCGCCGACAGACTCCAGCCGCTCGTCGAAGCGGCGGGAGCCGCCGGCGCCGAGGTCTTCGTCATCGACGCCGGCTGGTACGACGACGACGCCCAGGGCTGGTGGGACGCCGTCGGCGCCTGGGACGCCTCCGACAGGCGCTTTCCCGGCGGCATCCAGCAGGTCCTGGACGCCATCAAGCGGCATGGGATGACCCCGGGACTGTGGCTGGAGCCCGAAGTGGTCGGCGTGCGCAGCCCGTTGGCCGACACCCTGCCGCCCGAGGCGTTCTTCCGCCGGGGCGGGATCCGCGTCACCGAACACGGCCGTCACCACCTGGACCTGCGCCACCCCGCGGCCCGCGCCCACCTCGACCGGGTCGTCGACCGGCTCGTGGGGGAGTGGGGGGTGGGCTATCTGAAGCTCGACTACAACATCAACATCGGTCCCGGCACCGAGCACGGCGGCGAAAGCGCCGGCGCCGGGCTGCTCGGGCACCACCGCGCGCACCTCGACTGGCTCGGCTCCCTCCTCGACCGGCACCCCGGCCTCGTCCTGGAGAACTGCGCGTCGGGCGGACTGCGCATGGACTACGCGCAGCTCGCCGTCGTCCAGATCCAGTCCACCAGCGACCAGCAGGACCCCCTGCGCTACCCGCCCATCGCCGCAGCAGCCGCCACCGCGGCGACCCCCGAGCAAGCCGCCGTGTGGGCCTACCCCCAGCCGCACTTCGGCCTCGACGAGATCGCCTTCACCCTCACCGGCGCGCTGCCGGGCCGCATCCACCTGTCCGGGTTCCTCGACCGCATGAGTCCGGAGCAGTTCGACCTCGTCCGCTCGGGTCTCTCCGTCTACAAGGCCCTCCGTGCGGAGATCCCCGGCAGCCTGCCGTTCTGGCCGCTCGGGCTGCCCTCCTGGGAGGACACCTGGCTCGCCTACGGCTGGCGCGGTCCCACCGCCACCTGGCTCGCACTGTGGCGACGGGAGCCCGCCGCCGGGGGGCAAGGGGGAGCCCCGCGCCCCCGCGACCGGCACCCGGCCGACGACAGCACCTGCACCGTCACGGTCCCCCACCTGCGCGGCGCCTACGTTCACCCCACGCCGCTCTACCCCGTCACCGCCGACTCGACCACGACCTGGGACGCCGTCGGCGGGCAGCTCACCGTCTCCCTGCCACGCCCCGGTACCGCCGTGCTGCTCCGCCTCGACGTGGCGTCGTCACGGCCGGACGGCTTGCCGTCGCACCCCTGACCGGCCGGTCACGTGCGTCATCGTCTTCCCGCGCGGGCCGGCGCGTCCTCGGCCTGCGCGGAGGTCATCGGATCGGTGAACCACGGTGCGAGGGAGGCGACTTGGGCGATCGGCACTGTCAGAGGGAGGCACTAGGGTCCCCCTGATCGCGTCACCGCCCTTTGGTGGCAGCGGTGTTGACTGTCTATCAGGAGTTGAGCGCCATGAGTATGCAAGCCACCTTCGCCGACTTCTCCGTCGACCCGGCCGGGTTGTCCAACGCCGAGGTCAGGCATGACCGGGCCGGATTCGGCGGAAACCACCTGGCACTGAACGCGGGCGGAACGGTGACGCTTGACTTCGAGGTGGCGGACCCGGAGGACATCCCCGAGGCGACGCTCACCGTCACGGCCCTCGTCTCCCGGCTCGGCTCCGCCCCGGGCCACGCCCCGATCGACGTACTGCTCCAGGGTGAGGCGCTGGCCGAGGAGCTCACCGTGCCCGGCGGCGGGGACCTTCCGCAGGACAACGTGTTCGCGGTGCCGGCCCTCATGCTGAAGCCGGGGACCAACACCCTGGAGATACGTGTTTCGGCCGAGGCGCGCAGCACGCTCCGGCTCTACCGGATCACCCTGGACTCCGTGGACGAGCGGGGCCGCTCGGAGCGCGCGCTGGCCGCGCAGGCGGCCCGGAACTCGGTGTTCGCCTTCCGGACGGAAATCCGCGCCGCCCACGCCTCCTCGACCACGTCCTGGCACGAGGCCCCGCGGCTGGTGTTCCACCTCGACCGGGACGAGCACTCGCTGCCCGCGCAGCTCGGCTGGCGAGGGGCGGACGGGGCCGAATCGGCCATCAGCTTCCAGTCGAACATGTCCGACTTCCACGGCTCCCACCGCGCCGCCGACGGTACGGCCTACGAGTACCGCGGCCGCCTCACCGGCGGCTGGGCCTTTCCGGAGGGTCTCGAGGAGACGTCGGCGTCCGGGCTGTACCGCTTCCGCACGGAGGAGGGATACGGCGGTGGCTGGCACCGCTCCCATGAACTGCGGTTGCTGGTGGACGACGGCGGGGCCCCCGTGGAGCGGGTGACCTGGCGTGACCAGCGAGGCAACTCCGGCGTGGCCATGCTCCAGACCGAGTCGGCCGAAGCCGAGGCCAACGACGTCCAGGTGACCGACGTCGAGGCGAGCGACGAGTTCGAGGAAGCGGGGGAGACGGCGGACAACCTGTTGAACGGCTCCCGGACCAAGTGGCTGGCGGACGACGACACCGCCCAGCTCTTCTTCACCCTCGCCCGCCCCGCCGCCGTCACCTCGTACGCCCTGAGGTCCGCGAACGACTGCCCCGAACGCGACCCGCGTGACTGGACCCTCCACGGCTCGTCCGACGGCCGCACCTGGACCCCCCTGGACTCCCGCGCCGGGGAAACCTTCAACGGCCGCTTCGAGACCAGGGAGTTCCGCCTCCGCGTCCCCGCCTCGGCCCACCGCCGCTACCGCCACTACCGCCTCGACATCACCCGCAATTCCGGCTCGACGCAGACCCAGCTCGCCCGGGTCCGCTTCGTCGAACACCCCACCGGCGGGGTGGCGTTCACCGGTTACTACCAGCGTTACAACGAGGGCCCCATCGGCTATCGCGGTACGGAGGTCCCCACACCCGGGTCCGCACCCGAGTCCCTCGCCATCCCGGCGCCCCTTCTGGCCGCGGACCTGGAGGCGGCCGTCCAGTCCCTGACCGACACCGCCCAGACCCTGGCCGCCCTGGCGACCCGCCTCCGCGACAGCTGAGCGAGGCGCCCGCCCGTCCCGCCGGTCCCGGTCCGGCGGTCAGTCCCGTGTCGCGTAGACGATGAGGTTGTTCACCGGGTGTCCGTCGGCGTCGAAGTCGCCGTCGCAGGTGATCAGCCGCAGGGCGCGGTCCGCCGTCGGGCCGTAGACCTTCTCGGTGGGGAAGGAGCTCTTGCTGACGCTCTCGGTGCCCGTGACGGAGAAGTGCGCCGCATCCCCCTGGGCGTCGGTGACGGTGATGTCCGCGCCCTCGGTGATCTTGTCGAGGTCATGGAAGACGGCCTTGCCGAACCGGGTGTCGTTGTGGCCGATGATGACGGCGGCACCGGGCTCACCGGGCACGGCACCGCCGGTGTACCAGCCCGCGGTCATGCCCTTGTCGGCCGGTGGGACCTCGACGGTGCCGTCCGTGTTGAGGCCGAGCTCCATCAGGGAACTGGTGATCCCGAGCGAGGGGATGGCCACCTCGGCGGGGGCCGGGGGCTGCTCGGTCCGCGACGCGCCGCCGGACGCGGGGGTGCCCGCGGCGGCGGAGGAACCCGGGGTGGCCGCGGCAGCGGCCTTCTCGGGGGCGGACGAGCAGCCGGTGAGCAAGGCCAGCGCTACTGGTACGACGAGGGCGGCGCGGACGAGACGGACAGCGGGCGGGGCCGGCAGGGTGGCGCGGCGCCGTACCGGACGGTGTACGGGGGACATGACGGGCTCCAAGCAGGGTGGGTGCATGCGCGGCGATTCGCGGACGCCCGCGGCGTTGCGCGGGCGCCCGCGGAGGTGCGAGACGCTCGCGGAGGTGGGTGGAGGTTCGCGGCGATATGCGGAGGTCTGTGGCGTTGCGCGGGCGCCCGCGGAGGTGCGAGACGCTCGCGGAGGTGGGTGGAGGTTCGCGGCGATATGCGGAGGTCTGTGGCGTTGCGCGGGCGCCCGTGGAGGTGCGAGACGCTCGCGGAGGTGCGAAGACGCTCGCGGAGATGCGAAGACGCCCGCGGAGGTGAGTGGAGGTCCGCGGCGATACGCGGAGGCCTGCGGCGTTGCGCGGAGGTGAGCGGAGGTCTGCGGCGTTGCGCTGACGCCCGCGGACGCCCGCGGAGGTGCGTGACGGCATACGGCGATATGCGATGGCGCCGCCCGTGAGGGGCGGCGCCATGGTGTGTCGGTCGGGCGGGGTGCGGGTCAGCCGTTGGGGCGACCGGCGGCGCGGCGGCGTATGACGAAGGTGCCCGCGCCCGCGAGCAGCAGGGCGCCGGCGGCGGAACCGACGAGAGCGGTGGTGCCGGAGCCGCTGTCACCGGCCGTGGCCTCGCCCGCGTCGACGCCGCCCCGCGGCAGCTGCTTGGCGGCCTCGGCCTTCCTGGCGGCGGCCGCCGCTTCCTCCTTCGCCTTGGCCGCCTTGGCCGTCTTGGCGTCTTCGGCCTTCTTCTCGGCCAGGGCCGAGTCCGCGCCGTCCGTCGGCGCGGACGCCGCCGGGGACGGGTCGGCGGCGACGGCCGCGGTGGCGGGGGCGAGCAGGGCACCGGCCGCGAGGGGCGGTCAGTACGGCGAGACGCAGGGTGGGACGGCGGGACATGTAGGACTCCAGTTCCAGCCCGGCCTCGGTGACCGCGGGCATGACCGAAGACTTGCCGTCACTTGTGAAGAAGCTGTCAGATCGTCGTGGTCATCCCATCAGGGTCAGAGCATCACCTCGTCGCATCAGGGTCGGACGGCGGTCTCCTCGCCGCCCCTCGGCCGCTCGGCGTCCCCGCCGGTCATGGCCGGCAACCGCAGGGTGAAGACCGAGCCCTGTCCCTCGGTGCTCGTCACGCTCGCCGTGCCCCCGTGCGCCTCGGCGAGCTTGAGCACGATCGCCAGCCCGAGGCCGCTGCCGCCGGTGCTGCGGTTGCGGGACTTCTCCGCCCGCCAGAAGCGGTCGAACACATGCGGGACATCGCCCGCCGGGATGCCGCTGCCGGTGTCGGCCACCTCCACGGCCACCTCGTCCCCGCCCTCGGTGACATACGAACGCAGCGTCACCCGGCCACCGGGCGGGGTGTGGCGTACCGCGTTGGAGAGCAGGTTGCTGACGGCCTGGCGCAGCCGGACCGGGTCGGCCTCGACCGGCGGCGGGGGAGGGGAGCCGGGCGCCGTGGCGACCTCCAGGGTCACGCCCGCGGTCTCGGCCGGCCCCTGGTGTGCCGCGGCGACCTGGCCGAGCAGGTCGTCGACGGACACCGGCTCCAGGTGCAGCCGCAGCGCGCCCGCGTCGGCCGCCCCCAGGTCCTGTAGATCGTTGATGAGGTGCTGGAGCTGTATCGCCTCGTCGAGGAGCGAGGAGACGAACGCCGGGTCCGGCTCGGCCAGACCGTCGTGCGCGGCCTCCAGCCAGCCACGGATGTTGCTCAGCGGGGTGCGCAGCTCGTGGGCGACGTCGCTGACCATCACCTTGCGCTGTTCCTCGAGCCGGGTCCGGTGCGCGGCCATGTCGTTGAAGGCCAGCGCCAGCCGTCCGATCTCGTTGTCCGGACCGACCGGCACGGGCGCCGAGTCCAGGCCGTCCCGCATCCGCTGGGCGGCGCCGGTGAGCGCGTGCAGCGGGCGTACCAGCCGGGTTCCGGCGATCACCGAGGCGCCGACGGTGAGGGCGAGGACGAGGGCCGTGACCCCGGCGATGCGTGCGGTGTTGGCCGGTGAGAGGTCGAAACCGGGCACGCTGACGGCGCCGGGGCCGTCGATGAACAGCAGGGCGGGCGCGGCGACATAGGCCGTGAGCTGTTCACGGCGGGCGCTGCCGACGCAGGCGGCCACGGCCCGGTCGTACCCGCTGCCGCGGGCCTGTGCCGCGCCGTCGGTGGGAACACCCGCCGCGGCCGCCTTCTTCTCTGCCATGCGCCGCTCGATCGCCTCTGCCTCGGTGATGCCGGTCTCGGGCACGGGGACGGGCGCCGACGAGCCGACATCCGCGCCTTCCTGTCCGTATCCCCGGTCCCAGGACAGATCCAGGTTCAGTTTCACGCCCGTACGGCCCTGCCGCTTCAGACAGGCGTCGGCGAGCTGCTCCAGCGCGCGCAGGGCCTTGTCCTCGGTCGCGGTGGTCGCGGCACCGCCGACGGACAGACACTTCAGCTCCCTGTCGCGGTCGGCGCCGTCGCTCACGAACCGGACCCAGGGCCGCCCGCTGGGGCTGTCGACGACATCCGCGGCGATCCCCATCCCCGCGAGGCACTCCGCGCTGCGGGCGTAGGCCCTGCGCAGGACCGTTCGTTCCTTCGCCGGCAGCAGGAACGGCCCGACGGCCCGTGGGTCGACGCGGTCCGTGCCGACCGGAACGGCATCGGGCACCAGCACGGTGTCGACCGACAGCGGGTCGACGACCGCCGAGGCCTGCGTCGGCAGCTCTGCGGCGGGCGAGGAGCCGGCGGCGGAGTCGAGGAGCGGCTGCCGGTCCTCGGTGGTCAGCACGATCCGGCGCCCGGACTCCCGGGCCAGTTCCCGTACGGTGCCGGCGACGCCCGTCCAGTCGGGATGGCCGGCCGCGTAACCCAGCAGGGTGTCGTAGATCCTCGCGTCGGTGCTGAGGTTGCGGCCCTGCTCCTGACGGATCGCGACGGAGGTCGTCTGTACGGCGAGCCAGGCGGTGGCGGCGACCGAGCAGGAGGCCACCAGCGCCGAAACGGTGAGCAGCCGGCCGAGCAGGCTCCTGCGGAGCGGCAGCCGTGTCCGCCCCGTCGACCCCGCCTGTCCCGCCCGTCCCGCCCGCTCGTCACGACGACGCACGGGGTGCTCCCTTGGCGGGGTCGGTCAGCTTGTAGCCGACGCCGAAGACGGTGAGCAGGCGGACCGGCCGCCGCGGGGCCCGCTCGATCTTCTTGCGCAGATGCATGACGTGCACATCGACGGTGCGGCCGCTGATGTACTTGTCGAAGCCGTGCAGCTCCGCCAGGAGCCGCTGCCTGGTGAACACCCGGTCGGGCTCCGCCGCCATCGCGGCGAGGATGCGGAACTCGCCGGGCGTGCACACGACCGGTGTACCGCCGACCGACACCTCGTGCCGGACGGGATCGACCCTGAGCGTGCCGACCGTCAGCGCGTCGTCGGCCTCGGCGGGCGCGGGGCCGGGCGTGGGTGCGGGGTCGGCGGCGGGGGAGGGGGCCGCGGTGCGCCGGTTGCGGCGCAGCAGTGTGCGGACCCGGGCCACCAGCTCACGGGGGCTGAACGGCTTGGTCATGTAGTCGTCGGCGCCGAGATCGAGCCCGAGCAGGAGATCGTCCTCCGTACTGCGGGCCGTCAGCATCAGGACCGGTATCTCCCGGTCCTCGGCGCGCAGGATCCGCACCACGTCGAGGCCGTCGGCCCGGGGCATCATCACGTCGAGGACGAGCAGGTCGGGTTCCCGGTGCCGGACCTCCTCGAGAGCCGCACGGCCGTCCTCGACGACCGTGACCGCGTGTCCCTCGTGCTCGAGGTAGCGACGCACCAGTTCTGCCTGCTTCGCGTCGTCTTCGGCGACCATGATGTTTGCGCACACGCCGAGGATCGTAGCGAGCGCCCGAACCGGCACCGGGGTAAGTCGCCTTGCGGCGGCGGGAGTTCGTGCCGGTGCCGGTCAGCGGAGGGCGGCGGTCCACTCCAGTTGTCGGGTGAGCTCCTCGACGGGCCGGGCCGGGGGCGCGTTCCCGGGGGTGCGGGGCGGTGGGGTGTGGACGCCGCGGGAGATGTTGCCGCTGACGGTCGTGTTGTGTTCCACGCGGGGGCGCCGGAGCGCCTCGTAGTGGGTGAGCGCGGACTCGGTGTCCGGGGCGTCGCGCAGGCACTTGGCGAGGATCACCGCGTCCTCCAGGGCCATGGAGGCGCCCTGCCCGGTGGCGGGGGAGGCCGCGTGGGCCGCGTCGCCGATGAGCAGGGTCCGGCCGGAGCGCCAGGGCGTGCCGCACGGCATCTCGGTCGCGTTGGTGACCAGGACGGGGGCCGTGGTGGCCGCGACGATGTCCGCGGCGGGCGTGGCGTCCTTGCGCAGCAACGGAACGAGCAGGTCACGCCATTGGGTGGGGGTGGCGTGCGCGATCTCGTCGGCGGTCAGCGGGACGTCGGCGGTGACCCGGGCGAACCAGTACGTCTCCCCGTCCGGTGACGTCGTGTGGCCGAAGGCGGCCGCGCTGCCACGGATCATCGTGATGCACGCGGCCTCGTCCTCCCCGGCCGCCGGCCCGAGGGCGGTGTAGCCGTAGAAGACGCGCTGTCCCGCATATCGGGGCTGTGCGGCGGGGGCGGTGACCCGGCGGACCGTGGAGTTCAGGCCGTCGGCGCCGAGCAGCAGGTCGCCCGTCGCCGTGCTGCCGTCGGTGAAGTGCGCGGTGACGCCTTCGGAACCGCTCTCGACGGAGGCGAGCCGGGCACCGTGGACGACACCGATGCCGCGGCGGGCGGCCTCCGCCTGGAGGGCCGTGTTGAGTTCGCCGCGGCGCAGGCACCGGTACCGCAGCCCGGGGTCGTCGGCCTCGCCGAGCGGAGCGCGGGCCACCTCGCCGCCCTCGGCGTCCAGCAGCCGCATGGTGGTGAGCGGGAAGCCGATCGCGGTGACCGCGGGGGTCGCGTCGAGCTGCGCGAGGGCCCGCAGGCCGTTGCTCGCGAGGGTGAGGAACGCGCCGATGTCCTCGGCGGAGTCGGGATGCGCCTCGTACACGGCGACCTCCTGCCCCGCCTTGTGCAGCGCCAGAGCCGCCGCCGTGCCGGCGATCCCGCCGCCGATGACCAGTAGGCGCGCCATGGCTCACCCCGCTGTTCCGCTCACGGGCGCACGGCCCCGTCGTCGTACGCCACCCACGGGAGAACGCCCGGACGGTGGCCCGGAGTTCCGGCCGGGCACCACATGGCCGATCCGGGCCGCCCGTTCACCCGTTCAGCGTCCGAAAGCCGTCAGGACGGCTTCGAGCTGGCGCAGCGGCTCGGGACCGACGATGCGCAGGACGACGGTGTCGGCGCCGGAGTCCCTCAGGGCGTGGATGTCGGCGACGGCCTGCGCGGGGGTGCCCGAGACGGTGAACACCTCGTCCTGCGGACGGCCCAGCCAGGCGCCGTGGCCCTCGGTGTGCGGGTGCAGGATCCGCGCGACCTGCTCGGGGTCGTCGCCCACACAGGCGAAGGACAGCACGGTCAGCGTGTGGTCGGGGCCGGCTCCGCCCTTGGCGGTGAGGGCCCGGGTGTTCTCCAGGTCCCGCGGGCCGTGCCCCTCGGCGATCAGGGTGCCGTCCGCGACCCGGCCGGACAGTTCGAGGGAGCGGGGACGGACCACGCCCGCCACCACCGGCGGCACCTGGACCGGAGGATGCACCAACCGCACGCCGTCCAGCCGTACTTCACGCCCCTCCAGTTCGACCCGCTCACCGCGCAGCAGCGCGCGCACGGAGGTGATCGTCTCCTCCAGGAGAGCCAGCGGCGACCGGGGAGCGACACCGACCGACTCCATCCACTCCCGCACCCCGTGCCCGATCCCGGCCACCAGCCGCCCGGGGAACACCCGGGCCAGCGTGGCCAGTTCCATCGCCAGCAACGCCGGACTGCGCAACGGCGCCGGTGCGATCCCGATACCCACCCGCAGCCGCTCGGTCGCCCCCAGCGCGACGGCCGCCGCCGACACCCCGCCGTTCCAGCCGAGATCCTCGACCACCCACAGGTCGTCCACCCCGAGCGCCTCGGCCCGCCGCGCGAACCCGGGCAACTCCTCGGGAGCCCAGTCGCGGTCGTACATGACACCGACCCGTACGTTCGTCACGTTCGTCATGCCCCGGAACCTATGGGGTGGGCGGCGGGTGGATCAACGGCGTATCCGGGCGTTGTCAGTGGTGGCAGGCAGGATGTGAGGCATGACAACACCCGGTGCAGTGATTGTGGACGCCGTCGCCTACGCGCAGGCGATCGAGGACGCGGTGAAGGCGTCGGCCGCCTACTACGCGGGTGGCACTTCGGTGCTGGACGACGACGCCTACGACCGGCTGGTGCGCGCCATCGCGGCGTGGGAGGACGAGAACCCGGAGCAGGTGCTGCCCGACTCGCCGACCGGCAAGGTCGCCGGCGGAGCGGTCGAGGGCGATGTCCCGCACACGAGAGCGATGCTGAGCCTGGACAACGTGTTCTCCGCGGAGGAGTTCACCGCGTGGACCGCCTCGCTCACCCGGCGCGTCGGCCACGACGTCACCCGGTTCAGTGTCGAGCCGAAGCTGGACGGTCTGGCGATCGCGGCCCGCTACACCCGCGGCCGCCTGACGCGGCTGATCACCCGCGGCGACGGGACGGCCGGGGAGGACGTCTCGCACGCGATCGGCACCGTCGAGGGCCTGCCGGACGAGCTGGCGGAGCCCGTCACCGTCGAGGTGCGCGGCGAAGTCCTGATGACGACCGCCCAGTTCGAGCACGCCAACGAGGTACGCACCGCGCACGGCGGCGCGCCGTTCGCCAACCCGCGCAACGCCGCGGCGGGCACCCTGCGCGCCAGGGAACGCGCGTACACCGTGCCGATGACCTTCTTCGGCTACGGCCTGCTGCCCCTGGACGACACCGAACCGGCGCTGGCCGCGCTGCTGGAGGAGAGCGCGCACAGCGACCTCATGACCCGGTCCGGCGGCTACGGCGTGAACACCACCGCGACCACGGCCGTGCCCGGCATCACCGCGAGCACCGTCGAGGAGGTCCTGGCCCGGGTGGCCGAGATCGCCGGGCTGCGCGCCTCGCTGCCGTTCGGGATCGACGGGATCGTCGTCAAGGCCGACCTCGCCGCCGACCAGCGGGCCGCCGGCTCGGGTTCACGCGCCCCGCGCTGGGCGACCGCCTACAAACTGCCCGCCGTCGAGAAGATCACCCGGCTGCTGGCGGTGGAGTGGAACGTGGGCCGCACCGGCATCATCGCCCCGCGCGCCGTCCTGGAGCCGGTCGAGATCGACGGTTCCACCATCACCTACGCCACCCTCCACAACCCGGCCGACATCACCCGCCGAGACCTGCGCCTCGGCGACCACGTCATGGTCCACCGGGCCGGAGACGTCATCCCCCGCATCGAGGCGCCCGTCGCCCATCTGCGCACCGGCGACGAACAGCCCATCGTCTTCCCCGAGGCGTGTCCGCGCTGCGGATCGGGCATCGACACCAGCGAGCAGCGCTGGCGCTGCGTCAACGGCCGCGACTGCCACCTGGTCGCCTCCCTCTCCTACGCCGCCGGACGCGACCAGCTCGACATCGAGGGCCTCGGCCACACCCGGGTCGTCCAGCTCGTCGAAGCCGGACTGGTCACCGACCTCGCCGGCCTGTTCGCGCTCACCCGCGACCAGCTCCTCGGCCTGGAGCGAATGGGGGAGACCAGCACCGACAACCTCCTCGCGGCGCTCGCCGCGGCCAAGAACCAGCCGCTGTCCCGCGTCCTGTGCGCCCTCGGCGTCCGCGGCACCGGCCGCTCCATGTCCCGCCGGATCGCACGCCACTTCGCCACCATGGACCTGCTGCGCGCCGCCGACGCCGAAGCGATCCAGCAGGTCGAAGGCATCGGCACCGAGAAGGCCCCGTCCATCGTCGCCGAACTCGCCGAACTCGCCCCGCTCATCGACAGACTCGTCGCCGCCGGGGTGAACATGACCGAGCCCGGCGCCACCCCGCCCGCACCGGTGACACCCGACGCGGCCGACGGCGAGGGAGACGGCGAGAGCGCGCAGGCCGTCGCCGCTGCCGGGCCGCTGGCCGGGATGACCGTGGTCGTCACCGGCGCGATGACCGGGGCGCTGGAGAAGCTCAGCCGCAACCAGATGAACGAACTCATCGAGCGTGCCGGGGGCCGCTCCTCGTCCAGCGTCTCCAAGAAGACCAGCCTGGTCGTCGCGGGCGAGGGCGCCGGATCCAAGCGGACCAAGGCCGAGACCCTCGGCGTCCGGCTCGCCGCGCCCGACGAGTTCGCCGCTCTCGTCGCCGACTACGTCGACGCGGGCCCCGGCGGGGAACCGTCGATGTAGACGAGGAAGCCGTCACCGGGCCGGCCGAGTCAGGTCGGTCGGCCCGGTGACGGTGATCGGTCGGGCCGGGCGCGCCGGGCGCGCTGGGAGCCGCTACCGGGGACCGGTCACGGGAGGCGGCTCACGCCCGGACGCTCGAGCGCCTCAGCCCTTGACGGGCTTGCCGCGGCCCCACGCCCAGGCGAGGCGGTCGGCGCCGGACTGGTTGGTGGTGGCCAGCCAGGGGCGGGCGGTGGTGCCGGTGAGGGTCTGCACCGAGTACGTGTCGTCGGTGCGCAGACCCGGCCAGTACACGGAGCCCATCTTCAGCTCGCGGAAGGTGTCGGTGACGGCCTGGACGTAGTTGACGAAGTTGTCGTCCGGGGTCTTCACGTTGTAGTTCAGGCCGGTCGTCATCGGAGCGCCGAACTCGTCCGCGACGGTCCGGTTCGCGCAGTCGCCGATGCGCACCTTCAGGTCGGCCACCCACTGGTCGTAGGTCGCGTAGTCCTTCCAGAACCCGTAGTGGTGCAGGGAGAGGTACGTGCCCTTCAGCCGCGGGTCGGCGCAGACCGAGGTGACGTGGTCGTTGTAGCCGGCGCCGCTGACGAACACCCGGTTGCGCGGGACCTTCGAGTACGTCGACAGCCACTTGGCCGCTATGTCGGCCCACTCGGTGTCGGTGTAGCCGTGCGGCTCGTTCATCGGCTCGAAGTAGACGCGCTTGTCGTTCTTGTACGCCTTGACGACGGTGTCCCACATCGGCCAGTACGTGGCCGTGTCGTCGATGTAGCCGTCCTTCTGGGCGCCCGTGCCCTCCCAGTAGGAGACGATGACCTTGAAGCCCTGGTCCGAGGCCGCGTCGATGACCCCGCGGTAGGACTTCCAGTAGGCGCCGTTGACCGTGTACGGGTTGATGGGCAGCCGCACGGTGTTGGCGCCGAGGTTCGCGCGGAACGCCGCGATGATCCGGGTCGCCTTCGCGTAGGTCTGCCGGTAGGTGTCCGTGGTCGACAGACCGGACAGCTGGAGGAGGTCGTCGGCGAAGTTGTCGCGCGGGTCGGCCCAGTTCACGCCCTTGAACTGGGTCGTGTCGGTGGTCGGCGCGGCGCCGGAGGAGGCGACGGCCGGACTGCCGGCCAGGGTCGTGCCGGTGACGGCGGCGACGGCGACCGCGACGAGGGCGGCGCGCAGGCGGGGGGTGCGGGAGGCTCTGGTGGGGGTCTTGCGCATGACGTGCCCTTTCAGGAGAGGCGGCTCGGCGCTGGGGGACGCGCGGGCTGGGCGGCGGCCGCCACGCGATGTTTGCGTAAACATCACAGTCCCGAGGTGGCTGATGTTTACGTAAACATGGCGGCGCCGGAATCGTGGCACCCGGCGATGTGATCGTCAAGGTTTCGGGCGCGTAACGTCCGTTGCCCCCGGTGGCGGGTGGGGCGGGGCGGCGGGCCCGACGGGGCAGGGTCGACTGTCGGCCGTCGGCCGTCGGTGTGGTGCGGTGCGGTGCGGTGCCGTGTCCGGCGTTCCGGTCCCGCGAACGAGCCCGGTGGAGTCCGAGCTTCGGTTCCGCGGTTCGGTTCCGCGGTTCTGCCGGGTCTGTTCTCGACCGTGCGAAACGCGTCATGAATTCACGCGCTTTTTCGGCGTGGCGGCGTTCGTTGACAGGTGATTTCCGGTGGGCTTTCTGGAAAGAAAGCCGTTGTGGCCGACCTGGCGGAAAAGGAGCGTCCGGACGGTTCCGTTTGTGAAGTCTGTTGAAGTCTGTTGGCTTTGGTACGGGCTTCGTGGAAGCATTCAGGAAGATCAATTGCTTGCACCGAGAAGGGAATCAGCTGTGCCTTTCAAGCCGTCCCGTCCGGCCGTCGTTGCGGCGTCCACACTGTCCGTCCTGCTCCTGACAACGGTCGGTGTGCATGCGGAAGAGCCTGCTCAGGCAGGTGCGGCGCCCGACATCTCGGTCTCCAGAGTGATGCGGCACCTGGACGCGCTCCAGCGGATCTCCGACGCGAACAACGGAAACCGCGCCCATGGCACGGCCGGTTATCAGGCCTCCGTCGATTATGTGAAGAAGACGCTGGACGCCGCCGGATTCACCACCTCGCTCCAGGAATTCGAGTTCGGCGGAAAGAAGAGCTGGAATCTGATCGCCGACTGGCCCAGGGGCGGTCGGACCGGGAAAGTCCTCATGGTCGGGGCGCACCTCGACTCGGTGGACACAAGCCCCGGAATCAACGACAACGGATCCAGCGTCGCCGCGATCCTGGAGACCGCGCTGACGGTTTCCGCGAAGAACGTCAACCCTTCCCAGCACCTCCGTTTCGGCTTCTGGGGAACGGAGGAGGAGACCTACATCGGGTCCACGCACTACGTGAACACCCTGCCGGCGGCCGAACTGTCGAAGATCACCGCCTATCTGAACTTCGACATGATCGGCTCACCGAACCCCGGGTACTTCGTCTATGACCAGAGCCCGGAGGTCGCCCGGCACTTCGACCGGTACTTCAGCGCCAAGGGCATCCCCACCGAGCCCGCGACCGCCCTCAACGGCCGCAGCGATCACGAGCCGTTCCTGGCCAAGGGGGTCGCGGTGGGCGGAATCTTCACCGGATCCGCCGAGATCAAGACCCCGGAGCAGGCCGCGAAGTGGGGCGGCACCGCCGGTGAGGCCATGGACAAGTGCTACCACCAGGCCTGCGACACCCCCGCCAACATCGACCGGCGGGCCCTGGACGTCAACAGCGACGCCGTCGCCGCGATGGTGTGGAAGCTGGGCGTGCGCGGCTAGGACCTGTGCGGCCGCGAGGGGGGACATCCGGCGCCTGCCGGGTGTCCCCCCTCGGCTCTCAGGTGCGTCGGCGGTTCCGGGGGCGGGCGGCCAGGCGGGCCAGCCGCTCCCGGTCGACCTTGCCCGTGGGGCCGACCGGCAGGGCCGGCAGGACGAGGACATGCTCCGGAAGCATGTAGCTGGGCAGGCACTGCGCGAGGTGGCGGCGGACGAACCCGCCGCCCGGCGACGGCTCCGAGCCGCCCACGGCCACGGCCGCCACGATCTGCGGTCCGTCGTCGCCCCGCAGCGTGGTGACCGCGCAGTCCACCACCCCCGGCACCTGACGCAGGGCGGCCAGCACCTCGCCCAGCTCGATCCGGTAGCCGCGGACCTTGACCTGGTCGTCCCGGCGGCCCCGGAACTCCAGGTTGCCGTCGGCCATCCAGCGCGCCCGGTCGCCCGTGGCGTACATGGACTCGTCCACCAGGCCGCTCACGGTGTCGGCCGTGAACTTCGCGGCCGACAGCTCCGGATCGCCGACATACCCGTCGGCCACGACCACGCCCGCGATGTGGAGATCGCCCTCGACGCCGATCGGACACGGTTTGCGGTCGCCGTCCAGGACGTAGTAGCGGGCGTTCTGGATCGGCTTGCCGTACGGGACGCTCGTCCAGGCCGGGTCGATCTCGCCGACGTCGAAGTGGTTGGACCAGATCGTCGCCTCGGTCGCGCCGCCCAGCGCCACGACGTGGGCCCGCGGGAAGCGGGCCCGGACCCGGCCGGGCAGGGCCAGCGGCACCCAGTCGCCGCTGAGGAAGACCAGGCGCAGGCTCGGCACCCGGGCGCCCACCGCCGTCCCGCCCGGCTCACCGGTCCCGCCCGACTCACCGGTCCCGTCCGGCTCACCGGTCCCGTACGACTCGTCGGCGAAGGACATCACCATGCCGAGCGCGGCCGGCGCCGAGTCCCAGAAGGTGATCGGCTCGCTCAGCATGATGTCCAGCAGCTGCTCCCCGTCGGACAGTTCGGCGGCGGGAACCACGCGCAGGCTGGCGCCCGCGGCGAGCACGCCGAGCAGGTCGTAGACGGACAGGTCGAAGGTGAGCGCGGTGACCCACAGCAGACAGTCGTCCGGACCCACCGCGTAGGTCTCGTTCACCCACTGGATGACGTTGACGGCACTGCGGTGGCGCACCGACACGCCCTTCGGCACGCCGGTGGAGCCCGAGGTGAAGATGACGTACGCGGTGTCGTCGGCGCCGGGGCCGGCCGGCAGCGGCAGGGCGCGGGCCTCCTCGACGTCGCTCCAGGCGCTGATCACCGGCGTGTACGGGGTGGTCGTGCCGTGCGGCGCCAGGCGCAGGACGACGTCGTACCGGTCCCGCAGGACCGGCGGCCAGTCGTCCCCGCCGCGCCGGTGGATCTCCGCCCGCACCGGCAGGCCGAGTTGGGCGGCGAGGTGCCCGAACCACTCGGCGGGCATCCGCAGATGACCGGAGTCGGGGCCCTCGCCCGGCTCCGCGAGGTCGGCGAGGTCCGCGAGGACCACCGCTCCGCCCGGCGCCAGGACACCCACGGCGTCCCGGAGCACGGACCGCAGGTACTCGAACCCGGGGAAGAACTGCGCGACGCTCGCGAGGAGGACGACGTCCGCGCTCGCCGGGGCCACCACCCGCCCGAGGTCGGCGGCCGCGGCCCGCACGAACCGCGCCCCCTCGCCGGCCTCCCGCCCCGCCCGCTCCAGCGCGACGGCCGACACGTCGACGCCCGTGTAGCCGGCCACCCGGTCCCGGAGCGCCCCCGCGATCAGACCGGCACCGCAGCCCACCTCGACGACCCGGGGCCGCCGTTCCGCCGGAGCGGCCGACAGCACCAGGTCGCGCACGTGCGAGACGTAGGTGTCGATCTGCGCGGCGGAGATCCCGTCGCCGGGGTTCTGGTTGAAGCCCGAGGCCCGGCCCAGGTCCTCGTCCTCGGCGACGGCGTCCCACAGCAGGCCCACCGCCTCCGTGTCCAGCGGGTCCGGGGCCGCGGCCCGCAGATCCGTGCAGACCAGCCGCACGCCGGAGCCCGCGAGCTGCCCGGCCTCCTCCGCGCGGCGCGCCAGCGCATGGCCGGTGACGATCCAGCCGATCCCCGACTGGCGTACGGGCGCCGCGATCCGGGAGGCCGGCCAGCGCGCGTCCAGCGGCACATAGGCGGCGCCGGTGCGCAGCACACCGACGACCGCCAGCACGCTGTCCCACGAGTTCTCGTGCAGGATGCCCACGAACGCACCCCGGCCCACCCCGTGACCGGCGAGGAAACGGGCGAGCAGGCCCGAGTCGGCCCACAGTTCCCCGTACGTCCTGACCTCCCCCTCGCCGAGGCGGACGGCGGGAGCGTCGGGGGACTCCCGGACGCGCCGCTCGATCAGGTCGATCATGCTCACCTGGTCCTCGAACGGCCGCGCGGTGTCGTTCCACTCGGCCGGCGGCGGTTCCCAGGACTCCGTGGGCTGCTCCGCCAGTTGCTCTGCGGGCTGCTCTGCCATCTGCTCTGCCCTCCTTCAGCGGTTCACGGATGCGCGGGCGGGGGTCAGATCACTCGGCCGTACTTGGGGTTGTCGCGGTGGATGACCCGCTCCCGGATGCGCAGTTCACCCTCCTCGCGCACCATCTGGTCCTCGACGCTGGAGGAGGAGAAGAAGTGCACCTCGTCCTGCGTGTTCGTCTGGGTCACCAGCGAGTAGTAGGTGACGCGCAGGCCGTCGCCCTCGGCCTGCTCGATCAGGAAGTGGTCGAACCAGTGCCGGGTGACCAGCCCCTCGTACATCGGGAGCATGCTCTTCATCTTGGTGCGCATCGCCTCGCGGCCCTCCACCTTCTCGCCGCGGTGCGGGTGGGCCACCGAGCCGTCCTCGGTGAAGGTCGCGGTGAAACGCTCGATGTCCAGGTCGTCCAGGACGCGCATCTGGCGGGCGTAGAAGTTCTTGACCTCGATGTAGAGGTCGGCGGTGACGGACATGCGTGCTCCTCGAAAAGGGAAACGGAAACCGATGAGTGGTCGGTGGGTCGGCGTCAGTGAGCCGGGGCTTCCTCGAGGACGAGGAAGGCGTTGGTGCCGCCCACGCCGGCCGACATCAGGCCGGCCGTGCGTGGGCGGCCGTTCGTGGGCCAGGCGCGGCCTTCGGGGAGGATGCCGAAGCGCTCGCCGCGCCCGGTGAACTCCTCGATGGGGACCTCGGTGTTCGGGGTCGCGGGCAGGAAGCCGCGGTCGATCGCGAGGCACGTCTTGATCAGGGCCGCCATGCCGGCGGCGGTGTCGCAGTGGCCGACGGAGGCCTTCACCGAGCCGACCGCCACCGGCGGCCCGTCGGTGCCGAGGGCCTCGATCAGCGCGGTCGCCTCGATCTGGTCGTTCAGCGGGATGCCGACGCCGTGCGTCTCGACGTAGTCGACGTCGGCCCCGGTCAGCCCCGCCGCCTCCAGCGCCCGGCGCACCGCGCGGACCTTGCCGTCGACACCGGGGATGACGAAACCGGGCTTGGCCCGCCCGTCGTTGGTGACGGCGCCGCCCCGGATGACGGCGTAGACCGGATCGCCGTCGCGCAGGGCGTCGTCCAGTCTGCGCAGCAGGACGGCCCCGGAGCCGTCGCCGGGCACCACGCCGTTGTGACGGCGGTCGAAGGGGCGCACGATGCCCTCGGTGGAGTAGATGCTGCGCGGGGTCCGCAGATAGGAGCCGTCGGCGTCCTCCTGGATCGCCACCGCCCCGGCCAGCGCGTAGTCGCAGGCGTGCGCCCGCAGGCTCTGGCAGGCGAGCTGGACGGCCACCGTGGAGGTGGCGCACGCCGAGTCCAGCATCAGCGACTCGCCCCACAGGTCCTGGAGATAGGAGAAGTAGGGCCCGGCGAACGTCGGGTCGACGTGCACCACGTCGTCGAAGGCGGCCCGCGGCACATGCTTGGTGCGGGCGCAGCCGGCGTAGACGGCGGTCCGGTCGGCGATCGCCGACAGCCTGACCCCGGCGTCCTCCGCCGCCTGCCACAGCGACTCCTGGAGGATGCCGTGCTGCGGGTCCAGGCCCTCGACGCCGACGAGCGTGTGGTCGTAGGTGTCCCGGTGCGGGGCGATCCCCCACGAGTGGACCCGCAGCCGGTCCTCGCCCAGGTCCTCCACGACCGGGACCGGCTCCCGTCGGAAGCAGTCCCGGCCCGCCACGAGGTTGTCCCAGAACGCCCCTACGTCGGGCGCCTCGGCGAAGCGGCCGCCGACGCCGATGGCGGCCACCGGGGCCGAGTGCTTGGCGAGTTCCGACATGCCTGTCCTCCCGTCAGCCGAAAGTGAGCGCGATCTTGACGACGTCGTCCTGCCGGTTGTGCGCGAGGTCGAAGGCGTCGGCGATGTTCTTGATGTCGAAGGTGTGGGTGATGTGGTCGTCGACCCGGATCGAGCCGTCCCCGATCAGCTCCAGCGCGGTCCGGAAGGAGGGGAGCCCGGGTTCCAGCTGGGCGCCGCCGACCGCGGTGATCAACTGCGCCTGGCGGACGAAGAGATGGGCGTACGGGATGCGCATGTCGTAGTCCTCTGGCATGCCGAAGAAGCCCAGCCGGCCGTGCTGGCCGACCATCCGCATCGCGTGCTCGCGCGCTCCGTCGGTGCCGGCCGCCTCGACCACCAGGTCGGCGCCCTTGCCGCCGGTCGCCTCCATGACGACCTCCTCGGCGCTCTGCCCGGGCACGTGCACGGTCGCGTCCGCGCCCAGAGAACGGGCCACCGCCAGCCGCCCCGGCTCCAGGTCGACCGCGACGACCTTCTCGAACCCGCGGTGCTTGAGCAGTTGCTGGAACAGCAGCCCCGCCGAGCCGACGCCGACGACGGCGGCCGTCGATCCCTCCGGCACGGGCTCCGGCCAGAACCGCTTCAGCGCGAAGACGACCGTCCCGAGCTGCTGCGCCATCAGCTGGACGGTCGGCGCCCCGGTGCCCTTCACCGGCAGCAGGAACCGGTCGGCGATCGTCTGGTAGCGGGCGAACGACGCCATGTAGGCGTGGTTGGGCACGGTGAGCACCAGGTCGCCCGGCGAGAAGCGGGCCGACCGGCTCTCGACGACCTCCCCGACGCCTTCGTGCCCCGGGTAGCCCGCCGGGCAGGGGTAGGGGTGGTCGCGCATGTCCCGGAAGAAGGGGGACTCGGCGCGCACCCGGTGCACATCGCTGCCGCAGATGGCGGCGACGGTGTTGCGGACGAGGACCTCGCCCTCGGCCGGCTCCCGGAAGGCGACCTCCGCCACCTCCAGGCGCCCGGGTTCGACGAGAACGGCGGCTTCGCCACGTACGTGCGGCATGCGGACCTTCCTTCAGGACTGTGCGGGGAGTAGGGGCGTGGAACACGCCCACGACAGGGGGTGGCCGGGCAGCCGCAGCCGACGGGCCGGGCCGGCCGGTGTCAGCCGCACCTCGGCGCCCTGGCACCACAGGGCCGCGAGGGCCGTCAGCAGGGCCCGCTCGTCGAGGTGCTCGGCCACGAGGTCGAGGACGGCCACCTCGCCGAGCCGGTCACCGGCCGTCCGGAGCAGCTTGGCCGGCTCGGCCTCGGCCGACAGGTGCTGTTCCTGCGGGGCGGGCCCGTCGGGGAGCAGCGGACCCAGCGCGGTGGACCACAGCAGTGCGGGACGGCGAGGTACGGGGACGCGCGCGGATGCCCCGTCGGCAGCCAGCCGTACGCCTTCCTCGGCCGTGAGCGCGCCGCTCACCACCGCGGCCGCGAACCGTCCCGTTCCCACGCCGTACACCGCCGCCGGGGTCACGCCCCGTTCGGCGAACCGACCGGCCAGGCGCAGCTGGCGGGTGAGCGGTCCGGCGGCCCGGTCGGGGCCGTCCGGCGAGCCGTCCGCGAAGGCGAACACCACGGCCGGGGGCGAACCGGGGGCGGCGGGCGTCGCGGTGTGCGGGGCACGCAGGGCGCGTACCGCCTCGGCCAGGTCGGACGCCACGACGGCACATCGGTGACCGAAGTGCCGCCGGCCCACCTCCAGTGTGTGGGCCACGTCCGCCAGTGCCAGGTCCGGGCTCGCCTCCAGATGGGCGGCCAGCCGCTCCCGGGCGACGAGCAGGGCCTCGGCGGTGGCGGCGGAGAGGGCGACGATCCGCGGACCGGGAGGCGACACCGACACCGGCGCCGGTGCGGCCGGCCTCGAGGGCGCCTGTGTGTCGGTCCGTCGGGGTACGACGGTGGGGGCGGTGGTGGGAGTGGCGCTGGTGGTGGTGGTGACGCCGGCCGTGGTCGTGGTCGCTGCGATCAGGCGGGCCTGGTCGCGGACCGTGACATGGCGCAGCAGGTCGATGACCGGGACGTCGGCGCCGGTCGTCAGCCGCAGCTGCTCCCGCAGCTTCACCAGCAGCAGCGAATGGCCGCCGGCGTCGAAGAAGTTGCGGTCGGGCCCGAAGCCGTCGTGCTCCAGCACCGCCCGCCAGGCGGCCCGCACACCTTCCGTCACGGAGTTCACGGAGGTCATGGAAGGCACGGAAGCCGCGGAAGGCGGTTCCGGTGCGAGGGCCGGAGCGGGGTCGGGCCGGACGGACCGGGTCACCTGCTCCGGGTCCGGCAGCCGGCGCCGGTCGATCTTGCCGGTCGGGGTGAGCGGCAGCTCCTCGACCAGCAGCAGATGGCTGGGTACGGCGAACGCGGGCAACCGAAGTCTGGCGTGCCGGCCGAGCTCGTCGGCGTCCGTGCCGGGCGCGGCCACCGCGTAGGCGACGATCTCCTTCTCGCCGCGCCGGTTGACGCGCGTCGTGACGAAGACCGACTCGACGGCCGGATGCGCGTCCAACACCGCCTCCACCTCGCCGAGTTCGACGCGCTGGCTGCGGATCTTCACCTGGTTGTCGTTGCGGCCGATGAACTCCAGCAGGCCGTCGGGGCGCCAGCGCACCCGGTCACCGGTCCGGTAGAGGCGGGTCGTGCCGTCGGTGACGAACCGGTCCGCCGTCATCCCGGGTGCGTTCAGATAGCCGTCGGCCAACCCCGCGCCGCCGAGCAGGAGTTCGCCCGGAACCCCGCGCGGCACCGGACGGGTGCCGCCCTCCTGGACCACCCGTACCTCGGTGCCGGGCACCGGCCGGCCGATGGGGACCGTCCTGGCGTTCGGCGCGAGGTCGGTGATCGGGAACCAGGTCGAGGTGAAGGAGTTCTCGGTGGGGCCGTAGCTGTGCAGCAGGACGCCCGGCCGGGACCAGCGCAGCGCACGGCGCATGTGCCGTACGGAGATCAGCTCGCCGCCGAAGTACACCCGCCGCAGCGACTGGAGCAGATCCGGCGCGTCCTCGATGATCCGGTTGAGCAGCGGTGTCGTCACGAGCAGTGTGGTCACCCCGCGCTCGCGGACCACCGTCCGCATCTCACGGGGGCTGAGCACCAGGTGCTTGTCGAGGACGACCAGCTGCGCGCCGTGCGTGAGGGCGCCCCAGATCTCGTAGCTGGCGCCGTCGAAGTTGAGCGGGCACAGCTGCGCGACGACGTCCGTCTCGTCCAGCGGCAGGAAGTCGGGCCGTACGAAGAGCCGGGCCAGGCCGCGGTGCGGCAGGACGACCCCCTTGGGCCGGCCGGTGGTGCCGGAGGTGTAGAGCACGCAGAGGGTCGCGGTGTCGTCGTACGCGATCTCGGGGGCGGACCGGCCGCGGGAGCGCGCGAGCGCCTCGTCGACCGGTACGGCGGTGTCCTCCGGCACGTCGAGGGACTGTCCGCAGTCCCGGTCGACGACGAGGACCGCGGGACGGGCGTCGTCCACGATCAGCTGGAGCTGGGCCTGTGGATAGGCGGGGTCGAGGGGGAGGTAGGCGGCGCCGGCCAGGGCGGACGCCAGCCAGAACACCGGGGTCTCGACGCCGGGGGCGAGCAGCAGCGCCACGGTGTCGCCGGGGCCGACACCCCGGTCGCGCAGCCAGCCGGCCACCTCGCCCGCGCGGACGGCGAGTTCGCCGTAGTCGAGGGTGCGCTCGCCGTGGCGTACGGCGATGGCGTCGGGTCGGGCGGCGGCGTGCCGCAGGACCAGCTCGGGGATGCTCGGCGCCGGTGACGCGACGGGCGCGCCGTGCGCGGCGACCTCGGACAGGCCCGGGTCGCAGGCGGCGAGCAGGTCGCCGCAGGTGCTGTCCGGGGCGGCCACCGCGCGGGCCAGCAGCTCGCGCAGTTCCTCGGCGAAGAGTTCGGCGGTGGCGGGGAGGTAGCGGGCCGTGTCGTAGTAGACGCACAGCCGGGTGCCGGCCGAGCCCTCCAGCACGTTGACCGAGAACTCGTACTTCGTCGTCTCGTCCGGGTGGTCGAAGCGGCGGACGGTCACCTCTCCGGCCTGCCACTCGTCCTCGTAGGCGGGGGTGTACATGAACACCGTCCGCTCGACGCCCGGCCCGTTCGCCTGCGCGCTGCGGATCGCCCGCAGCCGCCGCACGGGGAGGTGGGCGTGCTCCATCGCGTCGAGCATCTGCTCGCGCAGCCGGGCCGCCACCTCCAGGAAGCGGTCGTCGAGGGATATCCGGTCGCGTATCGGCAGCGCGCGGCTGAACAGGTCGACACGCTCGGCGTCGGCGTACCGGCGGCCGGCGAAGACCATGCCGAAGGTGCCCTCGGACTCCCCGGCCCACGCGTGCAGCAGCACCGACCAGGCGGCGAGCAACACGACGGCGGGGGAGCCGCGTTCGGCGGCGGCCAGCGCCTGGACGTCCGCGTGCACCTCGGCGGGCAGGAGCACCTCCACCCGGCCGGAGGGACCGGGGAAACCGTCCTCCGGCACCAGGTCGTGCGGGGGCGCGAGGGAGGCGGGGGCGTCGCGCAGGACGGAGGTCCAGTACTTCTCGGCGTCGGCGTCGGCGTCAATATCGGCGTCGATATCGGCGTCGGCGTCGCGATCGCCCTGGGCGTCGGTCCCGGCAGCGGCAGCAGCAACGGCGGCACCGGCACCCGCACCGGCATCCGTACCGGTCTCGGCATCCGTGTCGGCATCGATGTCGGACGATGTGCTCGGCGCCGGGTCCGGGCCGCCCGTCGTCCGGGAGCGGTACGCCGTCACCAGGTCCTCGGCGAGGATCCGGCTGGACCAGCCGTCGGAGACGATGTGGTGCATGGTGACGGCGAGCAGCGCGCCGCCCTCCCCGGCCAGCAGTGTCGCCCGCAGCAGTGGCGCGGTGGCCAGGTCGAAGGGTGCGCGGCCGGCGACGACCGCGCGGGCAAGGGCCTGCGCACGGTCGTAGCGGCCGGGGAGCCGGTCGGTGACGAACGCCATCGGCGGGTCGGTCTCGGCGGTGCGCCACAGCTCGCCGCCCTCGGTGGCGAAGGCGCAGCGCAGGGCCGGGTGGGCGGTCAGCACATCGCCGAGTGCGGCGCGCAGCGCCGGTATGTCGACGGTCGGGGTGAACTCCAGGTCGACGGTGACGTTGTAGCGGTCGGACTCCGGTTCGCGCTGACAGGCGAGCCAGACGTCCATCTGCTCGGAGGAGGCCGGTTCTCTCACTGCGGGACCGCCAGGTGCTCGCCGGCGGCGCCCGTACGCAGGGTGCGCACCAGGTTGGCCACCGTGCGCACCGAGTGGAAGTGGAGCGGGGTGAACTCGGCGTCCGTGATGGACACACCGAAGCGCTGCTCGCACTGGGCGCGCAGCTCCACGAAGCCGAGGGAGTCCAGGCCCAGCACGTCCTGGAGGCCGTCGTCGTCCCCGATGCGTTCGGTGGGCACGTCCAGGAAGAGGTCCTCGACGAGGATCTCCTTGAGGGTCGCTTCCAGGGTTTCGTCCAGTGTCTCGCCCGAACCGACTGTCATGACGTTTCTCCCTTGCGGTAGGTGGATCGGTGCGGTGCGGGTATCTCCGCCTGCCGCTCCCGCTCCGCGGCCCTGCGCGCCAGTTCGGCCAGCGCGGGTACGGCCACGTGGTGGTCCCGGGCGCGGCGCAGCACCGGCTCGGTGAGCGCGGCGAGTTCGGTCGGCCGGACCCCGGCGGTGACGTCCCGGTGCAGGGAGGTGTCGGTGCGGCCGGGCAGGGTGTCCAGGGTGTGCAGCAGGTTCCGGTCGTCGACGGCGACGGTGTCCGCCGCGGCGACGGCACAGGCTTCCCGGGCCGCGTCGCGCAGCAGGGCGGACAGTTCGGGCCGTCGGCGGACGATGCCGAGGGGGCCGTCGGCCGCGGTGGTGGCCAGCGCCAACGGCAGCAGGAGGACCAGCTTGCGCCAGAGGACGCTCGCCGGATCCCGCTCCGGGGTACAGCCGAGACCCGCGTCGGCGAGGACCTCGGCGAGCCCGCCGAGACGCCGGCCACCGGCTCCGGCCGCGCCTCCTCCAGGAACGTCCCCGGCGCAGTCGCTGTTGCCGTGGCCGTCGCAGTCGCCGTCGGTCGCGAGGCTGACCTCCGCGTACAGGGAGTTCCAGGTGACCCGGCCGGGTGCGGTGCGTTCCGCCTCGATGAGGATCGCGCCGACGAGCTGGCGGGGTCCGAACCTGGCCCGCAGCGATCGCGGATGGTCGAGTCCGTTGAGCAGGGGGACGACCGAGCCCGGGGTCAGCCGTGGGGCGACCCGGGCCAGGGCGGCATCCAGCGCGGGGGCCTTCACCGTCACCCAGAGGACGTCGACCGGCTCGTCGAGCCGCTCCACCGCGCGTGCCTCGACGGCGAGGTCGCCGTGCAGTTTGCTGTGGACGTCGATCACGCCGCGGTAGCGGGCTCGTGAGGACTCCCGCATCACCAGCACGACCTCGTGGCCCGCGCGGGCCAGCGCCGCTCCGAGGGCGAGCCCGACTCCCCCGGCGCCCAGAATCGCATGCCTCAACACGCTTCCTTGATGGATCTCGTGACGAATGCCGCTGCCCGTGCAGCGGTGTGCGCACAGGTGTGCGCTGTGCGGCGGGCAGCGGTAGACAGCACCGTGTGAATGATGGAGAAAGGCCGGCTACGGCCTTTGAGAGATCAGGCGGCCACGGGTCAGGTGGTCGCCGATCCAAGAATCATCGGAGTTCGAAAAGGACTCTGACGGAATATGGAACCGGTTGGTCGACCGGTTCTGTCTCCCCCGTTGCGGCGTACATCATTCCCCCTGTCACGCCGGTTGGTGTCGGCCTCGAACGCAACCCTTGAAATACTGCGTTCACAATCGACTCATCGACCGTAGAGGTGCCAAGTTTCGGCCGTCAACCCGCTTTTCGGCCAACCGGATGGCTGATGCATGTGATTGTCGGGGCGGGTTCACACGCAGAGTTGAAGCGTTGGCCATAGGTGATCCGGTGAACGCTGGCCGACATTCGACCCTTGACTGGCTCGATGGCCGCTGCCTACTCTCCGATATCGGCAATCTGCCGCCAGGGTGAGCGATCACCTCAGGGACCGAACCGGTTTGACCGACCGGTGGAGCGTCCGTTTCTACGGGGGAAAACAATTGAAGCTTCACCTAGCCACGCCCTTGGGTGTGGCCGTTCCGCGGCTGCTCCGCATCCGGGGCGATCGACCGTGATCCGTCATGACACGGGGGAATTCCTTTGAGCGACGACGGCGTGAAAACACGCCCGGATCCGTATGCCGGGCCGTATGCCGGGCCGTCTTCCGGACTGCCTTCCGGGTCGGCTTCCGGCTCGGCTTCCGGGTCGGCTTCCGAACCGCCCGTGACACCGCCTGCGCAGGCCATGGAGGACCAGGTCAGAGCCGCGTGGGTCGAGGTGCTCGGGCATGACGACTTCGATGACGACACCCCCTTTCTCGAGGCGGGCGGTCATTCCCTGAAAGCCACGCAGGTGCTCATGCGGCTGCGCCGGCGGCTCGGTGTCCGGCTGCCCAACCGGCTGTTCTTCGACCACCCCACCGTGCGCGAACTGGCGGTGGCGGTGGAACATGTCGCCGCCACCTCGCCCCGCGTGTAAACCGGTCGCCGCCGATTCGAACGTCGGCATCGGCTCGACGTCGAATCAATACCGGTTCAAACGTCGGCTCGACCGGAGCTCGGCATTCGACCGAAACAAGGAAGGCACTTCTCGTGACTGCTCCCCTTTCCCGTGACGGCCTCCAGGAGTTAGGTGAAAGCGTTTTCCGTCCCGCCGAATGGCAGGGCGCCGCGAACACCCCGCTCGATGCCGACACCGCGTTCAACGGATTCATCTCCACGCATGTCGTTTTCGCCTTGGAGCAATTGGGGCTGTTCGCCTGGTTCGACGAGGCCGACCGGCTCGACGTGCCCGAGTACTGTTGGCGCCGACAGTTGGACGAAAGCGTTTTCCGTCAGTTGGTGTCGGCGGCGGAGGCCTTCGGGTATCTCGACGTCCGCGACGACCGGGTGACACCCACGCCGGCCTGGGGTGAACTCCGCCGGAAAATAGGGTTCTTCACCTGGGGCGTAGGTGGATACCACGACGTTTTCGCCAATGCCGCGTCCATCGCGCGAGGGGAACGCGCTTTCGGCAAGGACGTGTTGCGCGACGAGGCCATGGTGGCGCTCGGTTCGGCCCAGGCCGACATGGCGCTGATGCGGAACCTGCTCGACGAGCAGATCGCCGCACTCGACTTCTCCGTCATCGCCGACCTCGGCAGCGGGATCAGCGAGCGCGTGTGCCGCCTCGTCAAGTCCCGTCCCGGCGCCCGCGGTCTGGGCCTGGACATCAGCGCCTCGGCCACCGCGCTGGCGGCCGGCACCGTCGAGCGCCACGAGCTGGCCGACCGGGTCCAGCCGATCTGCGCCGACGTCCTCGACGTCCTCTTCCGGGGCCGCCGCATCGAGGGCGCCGACCAGGTGGACGTCGCGATGAGCTTCATGTTCCTGCACGACCTGCTCGTCGACCCCACCACCCGGACGGACGTCATACCGGCGCTGCGCAAGGCGTTCCCGCGCGCGCACACCTTCCTGCTCGCCGACACCACCGTCCGGCCGCGCGGCGAGAAGGACACGCTGCCCGTCTTCTCCAGCGGCTTCGAGCTCGCCCACGCGCTGATGGGCGTCCCGATCTACACGCGCGAGGAGTACGAGAACCTCTTCCACGAGGGCGGGCTGCACCTGCGCCGCACGGTTCCCTTCGGCGCTCCCCACACCTACCTGTTCGTCCTGGAGGCCCAGTGATGAGCGAGCGATGTCCCGCCGACCCCGAGATCGTGGAGGATCTGCCCATCCCCCTCGCCGTGGCCGGACATCACCAGCCCGCGCCCTTCTACCTCACCGCGGACATGTTCGGCGGTCTGCCCGTGCAGCTCGCCGGCGGTGAACTCAGCACCCTGGTCGGCAAGCCGGTCGCCGCGCCGCACACCCACCCGGTCGACGAGCTCTACCTGCTGGTCTCCCCGAACAAGGGCGGCGCCCGCATCGAGGTCCAACTCGACGGCAGACGCCATGAACTGCTCTCCCCGGCCGTCATGCGGATCCCGGCCGGCAGCGAACACTGCTTCCTGACCCTCGAGGCGGAGGTCGGCAGCTACTGCTTCGGCGTCCTCCTGGGGGACAGCCTGTGACCCCGGCCGCGGGACAGGCCGCCCCGGCCACCGGGAAGGCGTTCAACACGAGTGTCCCCGGCGCCGACGACCTCATCCGGCTGCACCTGAGCGAGAGTCCCCACGGCGCCAGCAAGGCGGCCGTGCGGGCGGCCGAGCGGGAGCTGGGGCGGGTCAACGTCTATCCGGACCCCGAGCGGCAGGAGCTGGTGCAGGCGCTCGCCGCGCACTGGGGTGTCGGCCCGGACCACATCGCCGTCGCCAACGGGAGTGACGAACTCGTCCTGGCCACCGCCCTCACCCTCGGCGACCGGAGCCTTCCCGGGCTCGTCACCGACGGTACGTTCCCCGGCTACCGGGCCTGTCTGGAGCTCATCGGGCGCGGCTGCACCGCCGTACCGCCGGCCGGCACGGCCGTCGACACCGCCGCCTTCGCCGCGCGGCTGCCCGGACACGGCATCGGCTATCTGTGCAACCCGCACAACCCCAGCGGCGCGGCCCTCACCCGGCAGGAGCTGGCCTCGCTGGTCGACGCCTCCGGCCGCAGCGGGGTCCCGCTGGTGTTCGACGAGGCGTACATGGAGTTCGCCGACCCGGACACCCCGCAGACCCGCGACCTGCTGGACGGGGACGCGCCGGTCGTCGCGCTGCGCACCTTCTCCAAGGCCTACGGCCTGGCCGCGCTGCGCGTCGGCTACGCCGTCGGCCGGCCCGAGCTGATCGCCGGGCTGCGGGGGACCCTGCGCGCCCTGCCCTTCAGCGTGAACCGGCTCGCGCAGGCGGCCGCGACCGCCGCCCTCGGCGACCGGGACTTCGTCGACGGGGTACGCCGGTCCACCGCCGAGCGGCGGCGCTGGTTCGTCGGCGAGTTGGACCGGCGGGGGCGCGCCCATCTGCCCTCCGTGACCAACTTCGTCGCCGTCGCGGCCCGGGACTGCGCCCGCGCGCAGGATCGTCTCGCCGCCGATTTCGGCATTCTCGTTCGCAATGCCGGGCTGTTCGGATTTCCCGGATACCTGCGCACATCACTCGGCGAACAAAAGGACCTCGTGCGGTTCCTCGACGCCCTGGAAGAGATCGAGAAGAACCCCTGAATTTCCACCGGAACGCCCGGCGAACGACCTACCGAACGAGAACGACTGGAGGCTTTTGGTGTTCCGCCAAGACCCGTTGAACACGATCCTCGCCCTGGGCTCCGGGTTCACCCCCACCGCCGTGCGGGTGACCGCGACCCTCCGCCTGCCCGACCTGGTCGAGCAGGGGCACCGGACCGCGGCCGCCCTGGCCGCCGAGACCGGCACCGACGAGCAGTCGCTGGGCCGCGTCCTGCACTACGTCAGCCTCCTCGGCCTCTTCGAGGAGACGACCGACACCGCGTCGAAGCAGCGGACGTACGCGCTCACCGACGTGGGGCGGGTACTGCTCGGCGACCACCCGAGCAATCTGCGCCGCTGGCTGGACTACGAGGACCCCAGCCGGCCCATGGAGGCCCGCTTCGAACCGGCCGTCGGCCGGCTCATGGACGCCGTACGCACCGGTCTGCCGGTGTACGAGCAGGCGCACGGGCGGCCCTTCTGGAAGGACCTGGAGGCGCACCCCGACATCGAGAAGTCCTTCAACGCGGGCATCGCCCGGATCGCGGACCGGCTCGTGCCGGAACTGGCCCGTATCTACGACTGGGCGTCGGTGGGGCACGTCGTGGACGTCGGCGGCGGCAACGGCTCCCTGCTGCTGAAGCTGCTCACCGAGCACCCGGCGCTGCGCGGCACGCTGCTGGAGCTGCCGAGCGTCATCGACGAGGCCGGCGGGATCACCGCCCCGGTGTCCGACCGCTGCGAGCTGGTCGCGGGCAGCTTCTTCGAGCCGATGCCGGCCGGCGGTGACGTCTACCTGATCGCCAACACCCTGCACAACTGGAGCGACCGGGACGCCGCCCGCATCCTCGGCCGTTGCTCGGCGGCGCTCGCCCCCGGCGGGCGGGTCGTGGTCGTCGAACGGCTGCTGGACAGCGGCAAGGACCCTGTCATGGCGAGCTACGCCGACCTGCTGATGCTGGTCCTGCTCGGCGGCCGTGAACGCAGCATGGACGACCTGCGCGACCTCGGCGCCGGCGTCGGGCTCACCCTCACGGACTCCACGAAGTTCGAGCTGCCCGGCCACTGGCTGGTCGAGTACACCAAAGAGGAGACCCGGTGAAGCGCTCGCTGAACCCGGACGAGCCCAACGCCCTGCTCTCCTACGACTTCGACCGGGGCAGCAACTACGAGAACGTCCTGCATCTCACCGACGCCCTCGGCGCACTGGTCCCGGAGAGCGAGACGGAACACCCCGACCAGCGCTTCTTCCAGGTCACCCACCTCATCACCGAGTACGCCTGGGTGCAGGTCCACTACGAGCTGCGCCGGGCGATCGGACATCTGGACCAGGACCGGTACCACCAGGCGGTCCGCATGTTCGACCGGGCCACCGGGCTCAGCGAGGTCACCGTCCAGGCGGTGCGGCTGCTCACCGACCACCTGCCGCAGCACAGCCTGCTGATGATGCGCAACGCGCTCCCCGAGGACGCCACCGGCCTGGACTCGCCCGGCTACCGCAATCTGCGGCGGGTGGCCCGTCCGGTCTGGAAGGCCTACGAGCAGGCGGTGGAGCGCGCCGGGCTGTCCCTCCAGGACGTGATCGCCCAGCAGGACGACGGCTACGACGGCCCGCGCTCGGCCGGGTCGCAGTCGCTGGCCCTGGTGCGGGAGGCGATGCTGCGGCTGGACGGCAGTGTCCTCGGCTGGAAGCAGCACCACCTGATCATGGTCTGGTCGCAGCTGGGCGGCCAGCCCGGGCTGCGCAAGGGGAACGAGGAGGGCGACGACGAGCTCGAGCTGCCGCAGAGCCTGGGCGGCCGGTCCCTGGCGACGCTGGAGGCCCGCTCGCAGCTGGCGCTCTTCCCGGAACTGTGGCGGGCGGCGGAGGACGCGTACTGGCTGCTGGGCACCCGGCACGACACCGACGCCCCGGTACGCGGCGGCGGCAACGGCTGCCCCGTGCAGCACTGACCCGACCCCACCCGACCCGACCCCACCCAACCGGCCTTCCGACCCCGGGCACCGGCCTTCCGACCCCGGGCACCGGCCCCGGGCACCGGCCCCGGGCCGGCTTTCCGGCACTGGCCCCGGGCACCGGTCTTCCGCCACCGGCCACTGGCCCCGGCCTACGGCCACCGCGCACCGGCCACCGTGCACCGGCCCGGGCCGGCTTTCCGCCACCGGCCACTGGCCCCGGCCTGCGGCCACCGCGCACGGCCCCGGGCCCCGGCCCGCGGCCACCGCGCACCGGCCACCGTGCACCGGCCCGGGCCGGCTTTCCGCCACCGGCCATTGGCCCCGGCCTACGGCCACCGCGCACGGCCCCGGGCCCCGGCCTGCGGCCACCGCGCACCGGCCACCTGCCACCGTGCACCGGCCCCCGGCCACCGGGCACGGCCCCGTGGCCCCGGGCCCCGGCCTGCGGCCACGGCGCACCGGCCACCGGGCCCCGGCTTTCTGGCACTGGCCTGCGGCCACCGCCTCCGGCCCGCGGCCTGCGGCCACCGCCTCCGGCCCGCGGCCTGCGGCCACCGCCTCCGGCCCGCGGCCTGCGGCCACCGCCTCGGGCCCCCGGCCACCGCGCACCGCCTCCGGCCACCGCCCCGGCCACCGCGCACCGCCTCCGGCCTGCGGCCACCGCCCCGGCCCCCGGCCACCGCGCACCGGCTTTCCGCACTGGCCCCGGGCGTCGGTCTTCCGCCACCGGCCACCGGCCTACGGTAGGCCGCGCCCCGCGCCCCGCGCCCCGCGCCCCGCGCCCCGCGCCCCGCGCTTCGGCCTGTGGCCGTTTCTCTGGTGTTGCCGTTCGATGGGTGGGTCGCTGGCCGACTCCGATTTCGGTCAGTGGTCCGCGCGTTGCTGTGCGGCCAGTTTCAGGAGTCGGGGCACGATCTCCTCGAAGTGTTCGTGGAGGAAGAAGTGGCCGCCGGTGAAGGCCTCGCCGACGTGTGTGCGCCGGGTGTAGTGCTGCCAGTCGGCCATCACGTCGGGTGGGGTGTCCGCGTCGTCGTCGCCGTACCAGGCGACGAGGTCGCTCGGGAGGGGTCGCGGCTCGGGGTCGGGGCGGTGGCCGGCGAGCAGCGCGAGGTCGCCGCGGATGACCGGCACGAACTGGTGCCGCATCGGTGACCGGCGTACCTCCATCGGGATCCGGCCGTTCTCCGCGAGCGCGTCGAGCAGGGCGTCGTCGTCCAGGGCGAGCAGGGGGCCGTAGGCGGAGGTGCCGAGGAGATGGGGCGGCCGGGCGGCGGCGACCACGACGAACTCGGGCGCGGGGCGGCCCAGGGCGTGCAGGGCGAGGGCCGTCTCGTGGGCGAGCAGGCCGCCCATGCTGTGCCCGAGGAGCGCGTACCGGCCGGACGGGTCCAGGTGGAGGGCGAGGTCGGCGGCGGCCGCCCGCAGGGTCGCCGCCCGCGGCTCACGGGAGCGCAGGCCCTTGCCCGCGATCTCCAGCGGCCGGGCGCGCAGCCCGGCCGGCAGCTCGCGCCGCCAGCGCACGAAGCTGCGCGCGGAGCCGCCGGCGTGCGGCACGCAGTACAGGGTGAGCGGTTCCGGGCCCGTCACTTGTGGTGCTCGCCCGCGCGCAGCGACCGGATCCGGACCGTCAGCGGCAGTTCGTTACGGGTCAGCAGGGACCGCAGGTGCCGCCGCATCTCCGCCTCGGAGGGCGGTACGGCGTCGTCGACGAAGACGTCGAGCTCGAGGACGGCGGAGTCGTCGTCCACGACGGCGATCCTGGTCGCGGCACGGACCACACCGGGCAGCGACTCGGCGGCCCGGCGCACCGTCGCCGTCGACACCTTCTCGCCGCGCACCATCGCGAAGTCCGACGAGCGGCCGTGCACGTACACGTACCCGTCGTCGTCGACATGTCCGATGTCGCCGGTGGCCAGCAGGCCGGGCTCGACCAGATCGCCGCGCTTGGACGGCGCGGGCTCGCCGACCCGCCTGCGGTAGACGGTGTCGGAGCGCACGAGCAGCTCCCGTTCCCCGGTGTCGGTGGGCCGGGTGAGCACCTCGACGCCGTCCAGCGGCACCCCCACCGAGCCGTGCCGGTGCGGGGGCTCCCGGTGCGCGGCGAGGGTGGACACCCGTGGTCCGGCCTCGGTCAGCCCGTAGGTGATGTACAGGCCCAGCTCGGGGTTGAGTTTCAGCAGGCGGGAGACGTACGACGGGTCGAGGGCCTGGCCGCCCACGGTCAGCGTGCGCAGCGGCGCGGGCAGTTCACCGCCCGCGGTGACGACGGACTTGACCAGGCTCGGGGTGAGCGAGGAGAGGGTGACGCCCCGGCCGGCGACCGTGGCCAGATAGTCGGCCACCGAGAACGGCGGTCCGGCCATGACCAGCCGCGAGCCGTGCACGAGGCCGCCGAGGACCTGGGCGACCAGCGCGTAGGAGTAGTAGACGGGCAGGCTGACCAGGGCGGTGTCGGTGGGGCGCTGGCCGAGGGAGCGGCCGTGGCGGCGGGCGTTGCGCAGCAGGGCGTCGATGCCGTGCAGGCATCCGGTGGCCATGCCGGAGGTGCCGGAGCTCATCAGGATCACGTGGCCCGGCCCGTGGTGCAGATACGGCCGGCCGGTGAAGAGGCCGAGGTCGGCGCCGCCGGTGCGGGTGACGTCGGTGACGCCGTACGCGTCGGCCCGGACGGCCGCCCGGACCAGTGCGCAGGCGCCCAGCTCGCGGGCCACCTCGCGGACCCGGGACACCGGGGTCGACGGGGAGAGCAGCACGGGGGTGTGTCCGGCCAGCGCGACGGCGAAGAAGAACCGCAGCGCCCGGATGCCGTTCGGCAGCGCGATGACGACGACGGCGCCGGGCGGGGCCGGCAGGGCCGCGAACCGGTCGATCAGGGCGGGCAGCCCGACCGGGCCGCCCGGATCCTCGGTACGGGACAGCTCCTCGACACGGCCCAGGAAGTCGCCGACGACGGCGGGGTCGAGGAGCGGGTCGGCCAGGTTCGGTGACGTCGCGCTCGGTGACGTCATGTTCCGCGAGGTGGTGTTCTGCGAGGTCATGTTCTCCGGGGCCTCCGCGTGGGCGTCGGCCCACTGACGACCAGGCAGTGCGCCCGGTGCTTGCCTTCGTCGTCGACTTCGTGGGTGACGACCAGGACGTGTGCGGCGCTCGGCGGGTCGCCGAGCAGCCAGTCGCCGCACAGTGCTCTGGTGAGCGGCACGGCCGGGGTGAGGGGCATGGGCAGCATCGACACCGGCCCGTGGAAGCCGAACGCCGAGCAGACGACGCCGACGAGCGAGCCCGCTCCGGCGCCCGCGAACCGCATGGGGGAGACCCGGCCGCGGGAGACCGACTCGGCGAGCGCGCGCAGGGTGTGGCGCGTGGACTGCTCGCTCACCCCGATCACCCCGACCTCCTCGGGACGGCTCGGCGCGGCACCGCCGCAGTTCTCCAGCGCGGCCGCCACGGTCTCGGCCATCAGCCAGGCCACGGGGTCGGCGTACACCCCGGGGACGCGGCGCGCGACCGTGCCCGGGTCGTCGGCCTCGACCAGGGCGGAGCCGGTGATCACGGCTCCCGCGGGGCACCACTGGGCCGGGTTCACGCGGCGCCCCCGACCGCGGTCCGCGGCTCGGCAGCCGCCAGCAGCAGGCAGGTGTTGAAGCCGCCGAAGCCGAGGGTGAGGCTGATGCCGAGGGAGCCGGTGAACTCCCGGGGGCCGTCCGCGGCCAGCGGCAGGGCCAGTTCCGGCATGACCTTGCGGGTGTGCGGGAGCGGGGGCACGGTGCCGTGCCGCAGTGCGAGGAGCGTGGCGATGGCCTCCAGGGCGCCGGTGGCGCCGAGGGTGTGGCCGAAGGCCGGCTTGGTGGCGAACACGACCGCCTCCGACTCCGGGCCGAAGACGCTGCTGTAGCAGGCCGCCTCCGCCGTGTCGTTGGCGCGGGTGCCGGTGCCGTGGGCGTTGATCACCGCGATGTCCCGGGCGTCGGCCCCGGCCCTGGCCAGGGCGCGCCGCACGGCGAGGACCGCGCCGGCCCCGGTCTCGTCGGGGGCGGTCGGCCCTGTGCCGTCGTTGGACGCGCCCCAGCCGCGCAGCTCGCCCAGGATCCGGGCGCCGCGCGCCGTGGCCGCGGCCCGGGTCTCCAGCAGCAGGAAGCCGGCGCCCTCGCCGAAGAGGGTGCCGTCGCGGTCGATGTCGAAGGGGCGGACGGTGCCGGACGCCGCGAGGGTGCCGAGCGCCCGGTGTCCGAGGAGCTTGCCGTCGGTGAGCAGGTCGATGCCGCCGCACAGACAGCGTTCCGCCTCGCCGCCGGTGAGCAGGGCCGCGCCGGCCAGGACGGCGTCGGCGCCGGAGGAGCAGGCGGTGCTCACCGAGGCGGACCCGGCCACCCCCAGCCGGTCGGCGACGGCGGACGTCAGGGTGTGCGGCGAGGTCTCGGCGGCGTCGTCCAGGTGCGGGCCGAGGCTGCTGCCGAGCACCAGCGTCTCGACGTCCCCGGCCGGGCAGTCGGCGTCGCGCAGGGCGGCGGACGCGGTGGTCACGGCGAGCGAGATCTGCCGCTCGGACGGAGGTCCGGACGGTCCGCCGTCCGTCAGGAGGGCGGCGGGCGGACGGCCGTCACCCGCCGACTCCCGGATGCCGACGCGGCCGCTCGTCAGCTGCTGCCACACCTCGTCGAGACCGTCACCCAGTGCTGTGGTCCAGCTCATTCCGGTGATGCACACGGTCCGATCGCGGTCGGCTCTGCGGAAACCCCCCAATTAAATCCCCCCGGTGTTCCGATAAACGCTCTGAGCGAAGCTCCGCGTGACCCGCGTAACCGCGATGTGCCGATCGAAATTCTATTTGCATACAGCAATCGTATTTTAACGAAGGAGTTCTGGGGTGGCAAGGGACGCAGGCCGCGCTCACACCGGCGCCCGCGGCGGCCGGTCCCCGGGCTCAGGCGCCCAGCGGGTCCAGGGTCAGCGGCTCGATCTTGCCCTCCAGCATGGCGCCCAGGCCCTGCGCGGCGCAGATGTCGGGCCGATCCGCGATGTGCACCGGCATCCCGGTGGCCTGACGCAGCATCTGGTCGAAGCCCGGCAGCAGGGCGGAACCGCCGACCATCATGATCCCGCGGTCGGCGAGGTCGGCGACCAGGTCGGGCGGGCACTCGCGCAGCACCCTGCCGATGCCGTCGAGCACGGCGGTCAGCGGGGTCTCGATGGCGTCCCGTACGGCCGCGGTGTCGACCTGCACGGAACGGGCGAGGCCGGTGGCGACGTCCCGCCCGTGGATCTCGGTGGACGCGGGGCCCTGCGAGGTGAGGCCGTTGCCGGAGAGGGCGACCTGCAAGGGCCGGACGGACTGGCTGGGCAGCATCAACTCGTGCTCGTGGCGCAGGTGCTGGACGATCGCGTGGTCCACGGCCTCACCGCCCACCGGGATCCGCTCTGCGGTCACGATCGAGCCGAGGGAGAGTACGGCGACCTGGGTGGCGGCCGCCCCGCACACCATGATCATGGTGGCCTCGGGGCGTTCGACGGGCAGCCCGCAGCCGACGGCGGCGGCGATCAGGGTGTCGACGAGTTCCACGCGGCGGGCGCCGAGGCCCACCAGGGTCTCGATCGCGGCGCGCTGGGCGAGCGGGTCGGCGTCGTGCGGGGTGCAGGCGGCGGCACGCAGGAACGGCTTGCGGCGCAGCTGGCGGCGGATCTTGTCGCCGAGGAGATGGCGCAGCATGCGCTGCGCCATCTCGATGTCGACGACCGTGCCGCCGGAGACCGGGCGCACGACGCGGATGTAGTGCGGCGTGCGCCCGGTCATCTTCTCTGCGAACTCGCCGACCGCGATCAGGGCGCCCGTGCGGGTGTTCACCGCGGCGGCCGACGGCTGGTCGACGACGAGCCCGGCCCCCTTCACGTACACCCGCGTCCGCGCCGCTCCCAGGTCGACGGCGAAGTGGCAGCGGCGCAGCTGCTCCAGACTGGCGGTCATGGCAGATCCTCCCGAGAGCACAGACCGTGGGGGCTCGCCGGGCCGGAGGGCCCCTCGCGTGTGGGCCGCCGGGCGGTCGGCCTCCTTCGCATAGTGCGCGGGCGGGGAGGGGGCCGCCTGTTCTGGTGGGCCGGGCGAGGCGCGCCCGTATGGGGGTTTTGTCTCACCTGCCCAACGTAAGTATGAAATACAGTCAGGCCGGGGAGGCGCGCGGCCGGATCAGCCGAAGATGCCCTGACCCGGGACGAGGATCCCTTGCGGGTCGTACGTCCGCTTCGCCGACTCCAGTGCCGGCCAGGCCGGGCCGAAGTGGGTGCGCCAGTCGGCGGGCGTGAAGGGGATGCTGCCGACGGGGTAGTGGGTGCCGCCGGCCGCGGCGGTGGCCTCGTAGGCGGCGCGGTTGGTCGCCAGGAGACGGTCGACGGCGGCGGTGTCGTCCGGCGGAGCGGCGCTCAGCACGTCGAAGAGGTACGACACGGCGTCGTCGGAGGTACGCAGCAGCGGGGTGGTGAGGCGGTCGCCGCGCAGGGGGTAGAAGAGGATGACGGCCCCGGGGCCCGCGTCGGCCGGGGTGAGCCCGCCCAGGATCCGCGCGCCGAGGGCCGCGGCGGAGGCGCCGGGCAGCATGAGGTTGAGCCAGGGGTGGGCGTACGTCCAGATGCCGGCCGCCTTCATGGCGGCGATGACGGGGGCCAGCCGGTCGAGGAAGTCGTAGTAGGGCTGGTCGGTGGACTGGGCGCTCGCGGGGTCGTGGCGCAGACCGCGCAGCAGCGCCGTGTCGTCCGGCGCGGGCCCCACCGGCGGACCGTAGGCCACCGCCTCCAGGACGTAGACCCCGAACGCTCCGGCGGCGTCCGCGTGGACCTGTCCCTCGACGTAGTCGAAACGGCCGTCCTGGACCAGGAGGCGCTGGTCGTCGAGGAAGACCGCCAGGTCGTCGTAGGTCAGCTGGTAGCGCCGTACGGTCTCGGGTGCGGGGACCAGGCGCAGGGTGGCCTCGACGATGACGGCGCACTGGCCGAGGCCGGCCAGGACGGCGTGGAAGAGGTCGGCGCGCCGGGACGGGGAACAGCGCACCAGCTCGCCCGCCCCGGTGACGACCCGCAGTTCGGTCACGTTGTCGACCTGGGCGCCGTACCGGTGGGCCTGGCCGCCCAGACCGCCCACCGACAGGGTGCCGCCGACGGAGAGCTCGAGGTAGTCGGTGAAGACGGGCGGGGTGAGGCCGTGCGCGAGCGTGGCCTGGGCGACCGTGCTCCACCTGGCGCCCGCGCCGACGGTGACGGTGGTGCTGTCGGGGCCCAGCGGGCCGATGTCCGCGAGTGTCGCGGTCTCGATGACCAGACCGCCTTCCACCTGCGCCTGACCGAACGGGGCGTGTCCCTGGCCGCGCGGCGCGACCGGCAGACAGTGGTCGTTGCAGAAGCGGACCATGGCGACGACGTCACGGACCGAGCCCGGGCGCAGGACCGCCGACGGGCGCCGGTGCACGATGTGTCCGTAGTCGTCGGCCGCCGCCGTGAGTGTGAGGTCGTCCGTGACGAGCGTGCCGTCCAGCCGGGGAACCCTGGCCAGTTCGGTGACGGCCTCGGAGTCCGCCTCGGCCGTGGTCGCGGCCCAGCTGCGGGCGCCGGGATCGAAGCCGATCACCGCGGCTCCGGTGACCGTGAGTCCGCGCAGGACGGTACGTCTTGACGGTGTGATGGACATGCGTATTTCCCCCCAGAAATCTCCATGAGATCGTCAAATCCCCGTCAGCGTAGGTCAGTTGGCCACGCCCCGTGTCGAGATTCGTCGGTACCGCCGCCCGTGACGGTGCATCGCCCGGTTCGGCCGGCGCTACAGCGCGCGGGCCGCTTCCAGCACCGGGGTGAGGGAGGTGACCACCGCGTCACAGCCCGCCCCGTGCAGCGCCTGCTCGACGGTGGGATTGCGCGCGAGGCCGAGGAAGCGCACACCCGCCGCCCGGGCGGCGGCGAGCTCGGCGAGCGTGGAGCCGATCAGGACGCCGGTGGCGGCGGGCGCGTCGAGCGGCCGCAGGGCGTGCAGCAGACGGTGCGGATTCGGCGTGAGCCGGCCGAGGTCGTCGTCGCGGCCGTGGACGCCGGCCGGCAGCGGAAGCCGGTAGGACTCCAGGTAGCGGTGGACGGCCGCTTCACAGACGTCCGTGGCCACCCCGACCCGGCGCCCGGTGTCGTGGAGGGTGCGGACGAGGACGACGGAGTGGTGCGTCGTGGGCGCGTCCGGTACGGCGCTCAGCTCCAGCCGGTCGAGACGGTCCCGCAGCAGAGGGCCCAGCCGGTCCTGGGCGAAGGCCCGCAGCACGTCCAGCGGGTGCACGAACAGCTCCCGGCCCGTGGCGCCCGGGTCGCCCAGCGGACGGCCCGCCAGCGCGTCCTCGGGGTCGCGGTGTTCGGCGACGACGCCGAGCAGGTCGAGGGCGGCCGCACGGGCGGTCGTCGCCGTGAACAGCCGGGTCAGCGGGCCGTCGAAGCCGAACAGCACGGTCTCGGCGTCGGCGAGCAGGTCCTGGAGCGGGCGTGCGGAGCGGCCGGCCGGCCGGCGCACCTCGGGGGGCGGGGCGTAGTCCGGCGCGAGCGTGACCGCGCAGGTCACCGCCAGACCTGGCACCGGCCACCTGCCGAGCTGGGAGTTGACGGCCCGCTGCGCGCCGGCCGCCCGGCGGACGGAGTGGTGGCGGGTGATGCGCGAGCCCGCTGCCAGCAGATGCGCCAGCAGCCGCTCGGGCACGCCCGCGGTCTCCGCCCGCACGAACGCCACCGGGTCGTCGACCCGCCAGGTCAGCTCGACGGCGGCGGTGAAGACGCCCTTCCCGGAGCTCGGCAGGGAGATCCGGTCGACGGCGTGCTGCGGGGTCAGGTCGACCTCGTAGTACGTCGCCGGACGCGGCGGGCGGCCCCCGTAGGGCAGGACGGGGTCGAGGAGGGTGAGCGGGCTGTCGGGACGGGTGTGCACGATCGCGGTGCGGCCGGGCGCGGGGATGCCCAGCTGGCGGAGGTCGCGGGTGAGGAAAGGGCCGCGCACCAGGTTCCGGCCGCCGTTCCGGTCGTCCGCCGGGTCCGCCGTGCCCTCCTCCGGTGGCAGCGGGCAGTACCAGGCGAGCGGCGGGGCGTCCGGGGCGTCGCCGAACAGGGGCCGGAAGCGGTGCGGGCCGGAGGCGGCGGAGCTGTCGGCGAAGGCCGCGTAGAGGGCCGGGGGGACGGTGAGGAGGACGGGGGCGGCGCCCTGCGGGGGCGCGGGGGACTCGGGCCCGTCCTGGAACGTCACCCGCAGACGCGGCTGTTCGGCCGGCTCGGCGAGCGGGCCGGGGAGCCAGCGCAGGGCGGCGGCCAGCACCGGGAGGAGATACGCCTCGGGCTGGATCCGGACGACGTACCCGTTCGCGCGTACGTGGACCTCGTACTGCTGGGGCGTGAGATCGCCACGGGCGAGGACCTCGTGGACGGCGTATTCGAGGGTGATACGGGTTTCGGGGCGGGCGGTGAGGTCGGTGGCGGTCTCGAAGAGCAGGGTGGCCGTCCCGGCGGGCTGTCGCGGGGGTTCCTCGACGCCCCCGCCCAGCCTGCGTACCGTCTCCGCGCTCACCGTCGCGAACGCACCGGCCGTGCCGTCGGCCCCGCCCGCCTCCGCGCGGAACCCGCCCGTCGTGCGGCCCGCCCGTTCGTCGATCAACCCGCCGATCCGGTCCAGGAGTTCGCGGGTGCGGCCGCGTGTCGTGCGCGGCAGGGTACGCAGCAGCAGGTCGCGTACGCCGGGGCGGAAGTCGTACGAGCCGGGCGGACCCGGGACGGTGGTCAGCATGCCGCTGAGGATCACCTCGGCCAGGTGCTGGGGGCGCGGGTCGCGGTTCACGGCACGTTGGACGAGGCGCATCACCGGAACCGAGGGGACGGCCAGAGCCAGGTGGCCGGCCAGCCGGAAGGCCTCCCGGGAGGCGGTGGCGCGGAAACGCAGCACCAGGTCCTGGGCGGGCAGGGAGGCCGGGTCGGCGGCCTCCGGCCCGGCGGACCCGGGCGGGACGGGCGCCGGCGGCAGCCAGGCCACCGCACCCGGGGTGTGCGCCCCGCCCGGACTCGCGACCAGCGCCGCCCAGTTGGCCAGCCAGGGCGCGCCCGGCTCCAGGACGGGGAGCGGGAGGGCCGCGCCGGGCCGGGGCGCGGTCTCCGGGTCGTACGGCGTGAACGTGAGCGCGGAGAGCGGGGCCGCCCGGGTCGCGGAGAAGAGCAGACCCGGCTCGGCCGGGAGGGCCGTCGTGGGCCACAGGTGCTCCGGGAGCGGCTGTACGACGGCCAGCGGCATCCGGGTCGCCCAGTGCCGCAGGGTCCGGTACCAGCGCTCGCCCGCCGGGCCGGGGCGCCATTGCGGGCCCATGCAGTCGCTCACGATCAGGGTGACCGTCCGGCCGTCCGCCGGGGCGGGCACCTGCCGGGCCTCGCCGTCGGGCGTGGCCGGGTGCGAGGTGACCGTCCGGAAGACGCCCGACTGGGCGAGGACGGTGTGCAGTTCACGGACCAGGGGCCGCCAGACCGGCATCGTCGGGCCGGTGTCGTGGACGAGGTTGAGCCGCAGCCAGCGGTCGCGCGCGGGACGCAGCACGGGCAGCCAGACGTCCGGGTGGGCGCCCAGCCGCGCGATGCGGTCGGCCGTCGCCCGCTCGTCGAGGAGGCGGGCGCGCGCCGAGGGCACCGTGCGCTTCAGCGGGCGCAGGGCCCGCTGGAGGGCGAGGGGGTGCGGGAGCATCGCGGGCGCGGGCGCGAGGACGGGACGGCTCCCGGCGCCGCCGCCACCGGCGTCGCCACCGGAACCGGCGGCCGGCGCGGGCGTGGGGAGGTGGAGGGGGACACGGTCGGCCGGGTCGGCGGGCGCGGACTTGGGCGACGCACTCCCGGCCGTACGGTCGGCCGCGCTGTCGGGCGTGCTGCCGGCCGCGTCGTCAGGCGTACCGCCGGTGTCCCGATCGGCCTGCGCGGCCGCCGCGTCCGGCGCTGCCGGCTGTATCGGTTCCGACGGCTCCTCCGGGTCGCTCGACAGCCCGGCGAGCCACAGCAGTTCGGCCAGCTCGCGGGGGGTGGGCGTGGTGTCCGCCGCGGCCGTCAGCAGCGCGGTCAGCCGGTCCAGGGCGGACATGTCACCCCCCGGTGTCTCCTCAGAAGCCATCGCCGTCCGCCGTGGCGCTGAGGTACGGCATCAGTCGCTCCGCCAGTGCGTCGCGGGAGGCGGCGTCCAGACCGGCGACTCCGGTGAGGTAGAGCGCGTTCAGCAGCTGGTCGGTGGCGAGTTCGCCGTCGGCGGCGCGGGTCAGGAAGCGGTCGATGAGGTGTTCCGCCTCGCCCGGCGGGGTGTCGAGGTGGGCCCGGACGATCTCGGTGAGCTGTTCGCGGCCGGGGCGGCGCAGCTTCAGCCGGACACAGCGGCGCAGGAAGGCGGGCGGGAACTCACGCTCGCCGTTGCTGGTCAGGACGACGAACGGGAAGGCGCGGCAGCGCACCCGGCCCCGGGTGACGGCGACCGGGTCGTCCGAGCCGTCGGCCAGGACCCCGGCGGTGACGTCCTCGGCGGAGTGCCGGGCCGCGCGCATGAGTTCGGGGATCTCGTACTGGCCCTCCTCCAGGACGTTCAGCAGGTCGTTGGGCAGGTCGAGGTCGCTCTTGTCGACCTCGTCGACGAGGAGCGCGCGGGGGCGCTCGTAGGGCAGCAGGGCCGTGCCGAGGGGGCCGAGGCGCAGATGGTCCTCGACCCCGCCCCCGGCGTCCCCGTCCCGTTCACGCAACGCCGCCTGCCGGGCGGCGTACAGCCGGGACAGCGGGTCGTACTGGTAGAGGCCGTCGGCCAGCGTGGAGCGGCTGGTGATGTTCCAGCGCAGCACCGGGCCGAGACCCAGCTCGCGCGCCACCGCGTACGCCAGGGAGGACTTGCCGGTGCCCGGTGGACCGGTGACCAGCAGCGGGCGGCGCAGCACCAGGGCCGCGTTGACGAGTTCTACGCTCTCCGGGGTGGCGACGTACGAGCGGGCGCGGTGGACGCGGTCGGGGGAGACGGCCGCCTCGTCGTCGGCGTCCCGGGGCGGCGGCACGACGGGTTCGCCGTCGAACGCCCGCCAGGGCGGCGGCGCGGGCAGCCGGTCGATGCCGTCGTGCGGCTCGCTGTTCCCGGTGTAGACGGACCAGTGCGGCATGGTTCTCCGAAACTCTGGTGTGACTCGTGCGGCTCGGTGGCGGGGGCGGTGGCGGGGGCGGACGCGGCTCAGGTCACGGGGGAGTGGGGGTGGCCGGCCGCGTCGCCGTGCGGGTCGGCGAAGAGGCGCGGGTCGTCCCACAGCAGCTGGATGTCGTGCGCCCAGTGGCCGTCCTCCGCGTCGGCCTCCTCGCGCAGCGCCAGTACCCGGCGCGGGAGTTCGGCGGGCGATACGCCCGACACACTGGTGTCGAGCTCGTCCAGGAACGTCTTGCCCGCGCAGCCGTCCCCGCCGGCGCAGGACGCGTCGGGACCGCCGGCGCAGCCCTCACGCGACCAGATGACCATCGGGGCGGGCGCGTTGAGCGAGGTGTCGAAGTGCGGGCGGGTGTGGGACGCGGCCGGGGCGGTCGCGAAGCCGGCGAGACAGGCGTCGTCCCGGCGCAGCCGCACCCGGAGCCGGCGGGGTTCCTCGGGGCTGCCGCACTCGACCCGGTGCACCCGGGCGCCGGGCGTCGCGTCGAGCCGGTTCCACACCCGGGTCAGCTGGTGCCGGACACCCGCCCGGCGGCGCGCCTGGTCGGTGACGACGAGCGGATACACACAGCCGAGCGGTGTGTCGTCGTCGGGCGTGCTCGCCCAGCGGTCGACGGGCAGGTCGATCCAGTCGCGGGGCAGCGCGAACGCGAGCAACTCGTCGCAGCCGGGCGTCAGATACCGGAAGGCGGCCTCGATCCGGTCCTGCACGAAGGCGCGCAACCCGGCCCGCGGGACGGTGCCGGAGCCGACCGGATGCCGGCGGCCCCCGCTGTACGCGGACACCTCGACGCGGACGTGTCCGTCGCCCGCGCCGCTGTGCTGGAGGTCGACGAGGATGGGCGACCAGTCGGGTGCCGCGGCCGTCTCGGCGGCCGTCTCGACCGGCGCCTGGAACAGCGCCTCCACATGGGCGGTGAAGCGCGCGACGGTGACCGCCGCGTCGGCGCCGTCGACCTCGCACAGCACGAACAGGGCCGCCGACCACAGCGAGTCGAACCCCTCCTCGGGCGCGTCCGGGTCCAGCGGGCCCCGCGCGGACTCGTAGAGCCGCACGCGCCGCCCCGGATCGCCGTCCAGGCCCGCGCGGACGGCGCGTTCGACCAGCTCGCGCAGCCGGGCGCGGTCGGCGGTGCGGTGGTCGGAGGTGGGGACCAGGCCCTCCAGATCGGGCCAGTAGCGGGCCATGACCTCGGTGGGCATCATCCGCCCGTTGTGCACACCCCGGTCACCGGCGGCCGCGGTGACCATGCCGACGACCTCACCGGTGTCCACGAGGGTGACCGCGGCCCCGCTGAACCCCGGGGCGAGCGGCTGGCCGCCGGGCTGCCAGGCCTCCAGCTGGATCCACTCGCGGTTGAGCAACTGGGTGGCGGTGATGCGGTACTCGGCGAGGGTGCCCTCGTCGAAACCGACCGGGAAGCCGTAGACGACGAGCTTGCGGGGCCGGTCGGGCCGCCGGTCGTGGGCGGCGTCCACGGGGGCCAGCGCGGCCGGGGCGATCGGCACCTCGTGCGCCAGCTCCAGGACGGCCAGGTCGCCGAGGTCGGTGGTGCCGCCGCCCCAGCCGCCGTCGGCGACCACCCGGGCCGGTACGGCGGGGGCGCCGGGGCGTTCGGTGAAGGTCACCGTCAGAGCGTCCGGGTCGGCCTGCCGCACGACATGGGCGCAGGTCAGCACCCGCCGCGGGGTGACGAGGAAGCCCGCGCCCGCCACCTGGCCCGCGCTCTCGATCCGGGCGTGCCATTCGGCGCTGTTCATACGGTGGGGGAGGCGGGCGACCAGGTCAGCCGCACGACGAGGTGGCCCTCCGCCGTGCCCTTGGCGATGATCGCGCCGGTCTCCGCCGACAGCTTCACACCGAACTCGATCTCCACCCCGTCGGGCCGTAACGTCCCGTCGCGGAACACCCGCAGCGCGGACTCGGCGGCCGCGCGCACGCCTTCCAGGGCGCCCTCGAAGGTGCGGGCCGCCTGGACCGTCCCGTCGCGGGCCACCAGCCGGGAACCGGGCCGCGCCTCCGTGACCGCCTCGACGGCGACCACGGCACCGTCGTCGGTCCTGAACTCCACCAGTCCGTCCACGGTGCCCCCGTAACCCCTTTCCGGTACTCCTGCGGCTCTACGCGCATCCATTGTCACGGACGGTACTGGAGATTGTCCTGCGTTCAGTGCGCCTCCGTGATCCGGATCACCCCCAGCTCCACCAAGTCCTGCGGCCGGATACGGAGTTGATCGGCCGTCGCCTCCACCTCCCCCGGGGGCCGCTTGAGGATCGCCGCCGCCGACTCCGGTGCGATGACCGAGAAGTAGCTGTCCGGGGTGGCCCAGGTGCGGCCGGGCGCGGCCAGGGCCAGCGCGCCGCCGGAACCGCCCTCGCCGATGACCAGGGTGGTGATCGGCGTGCGGGCGGTGGCGACCACGCCGAACAGCTCCGCGATCGCCGCGCCCGCCCCCTGCCGTTCCGCCTCGGCGTCGTTGGCCGCGCCCGGGGTGTCCACCAGGGTCAGCACCGGGATGCCGAGCCGGTCCGCGAGGCGGATCAGCCGGGCGGCCGTGCGGTACCCGGAGGGCCGGGTCGCCGCCCCGGTCTGGGCGGCGTAGGCGACCGTACGGCCCCGGTGGACGCCGAAGCCGCACAGCATCCCGTCCGGGTCGACGCCGCCGCACCGGTCCCCGGAGATCGCGAGACGGTGGGTGAAGTAGGCGTCCAAGTAGGCCCGGGCGCGCGGCCGTTCCACCGCCCGAGCCCGCCGAACCGCCTCCCACCCGCTGCGAGGCAGATCCGCGACACCGAGAGCGACGGGAACGGGCGCGGGTTCGCGAAGCGACCCCGGCGGGGGCTCGGTCGGGGAGCCACCCGCGCCGGGCACGGCGCGTGTCTCGGCGGCGGCCGGTCCGCCGGGGGTGCCGTGGGTCTCGGCCTGCCGTGCTGCGGCCTCGCGATGCGATTCCGGTCGGGGATCGGCCCCGGGAGCCGTCGCCTCCTGTGCCGGGCCCGGCTCGTCGGGGGTGCCGGGGGTCTCCGCCGGACGATGCGCTCGCGGCGTTCCGTCGGTCAACAGCCGCAGCCACCGGCCCAGTACGTCCCGCAGCTCCGCCGGGGGCACCACCGCGTCCGCCGCTCCCGCCGCGACCTGGGCCCGAGCCGTGTAGGCGGCCGGGTCGGCGTCCGGCGGCCGGACCCGCGAGCCCGCGAAACCGACCTGGGCGTCCGGCAGCGCGAGCACCACGTCGGCGCCCGCGCCCAGGGTGGCCCAGCCCCCGCCGGTCGTCGGATCCCGCAGGACCGCGATCTGCGGCAGCCCGGCCTCCCGGGTGAGCGCCGACTGCCGCGCCACCCGCTGGAGTTGGGTGAGGGCGAGCATGCCCTCCTGCATCCGGCTGCCCCCCGTGGCGACCAACGGCACGACCGGCAACCGGTGTTCACGGGCGTACGTGTACGCCGCCTCCAGCCGGTCACCGGTGCGCTCGCCCAGCGAACCGCCCAGGAAGCCGAACTCGAAGGCGATCAGCACGGCCCGGGTGCCCCGGACGCTCGCCGTGCCGCAGACGACGGACTCCGACTCACCGGTGCGCCGGACGGCGCGCTCGCGCGAGGCGTCGTAGCCGGGCCAGCCGAGGGGCCCGTCGGGAGCGGACGCCCGCTCCCCGCCGGGCGGGTCGGGGAACCGGTCGAAGTCGTCGGCGACGAGGGCGATGATCTCGCGCGCGCTCGCCCGCCGCGTCGTCATGAGGGCAGCGCCCGCTTCATGATCTTCCCCATGTCGTTGCGGGGCAGCGCGTCGAGGTAGCGCACCACGCGGGGCCGCTTGTGCGGCGCCAGCCGACGGGCCACATGGTCGGCCAACTCGCCCTCGGCCGGCGGGGCTCCGGGATCCGCCGGCACGACCCACGCGACGATCCGCTCCCCGAGGTCCGCGTCCGGCTCCCCGGTGACGGCGGCCTCGCGCACCCCCGGATGCTCCAGCAGGGCGTTCTCGATCTCACCGGCCCCGATCTTGTACCCACCGCTCTTGATGAGGTCGGTCGCCTTGCGCCCGACGATCCGGACATAGCCGTCGGGATCGCGCACGGCCACATCACCCGTCCGGAACCAGCCGTCGGAGGTGAAGGCGGCGGCTGTCGCGTCCGGCCGGTTGAGGTACTCGGTGAACAGGTTCGGCCCGCGCACCTGGATCTCCCCGACGCGCTCCCCGTCGTACGCCTCGACGGCCGACCCGTCCTCGTCCACCAGCCGCAGCTCCACGCCGGGCAGCGGCACCCCGACGGTCCCCGCCCGCGCCTCCCCGTCCGCCCGGACACTGGTGTTCATCAGCGTCTCCGTCATCCCGTACCGCTCGATCACCCGCCGCCCGGTCGCGGCCGCGATCCGCTCGTGGTCGTGCACGGGCAGCGCGGCCGAACCGGACACCAGCAGCCGCGCCCCGGCGAGCGCCTTGGCCAGTGCGGGGTCGTCGGGCAGCGCCTCGGCGATGCGGTGGTACATCGTCGGCACCCCGAAGAGCATGCTCGCCCCGGTGCTCAGCTCCCGCGTCACGCCCTCCGTGCCGAACCGCCCGAGATGCCGTACGGACCCGCCGCGCCGCAGCGGCCCGAGGATCCCCAGCACCAGCCCGTGCACATGGAACAGCGGCAGCCCGTGCACGAGGACGTCCTCACCGGTCCACTGCCAGGCGTCGGCGAGCGCGTCCAGGGTCGTGGCGATCGCGCGACGCGGGATCACCGCGCCCTTGGGCGGCCCGGTGGTGCCGGAGGTGTAGACGACGAGGGCGGGGTCATCGTCACCCACGGGCACCCCGACCGGCGCCCCGACACCGTGCCCGTCGACGTCGATCCGTTCCAGCTCCCGTAGCGCGGCGGGCAGTTCGTCGCCCGGAGCCGCCAGCACCACCCGCGGCGCGCTGTCGCCCAGAATGTGCCCGAGCTCCTTGTCGCCCGACTTCGGGTTCAGCGGCACGGCGGCCACCCCGGCGAGCAGCGCGCCCACCACCGCGACGGCGGTCTCCAGCGACGGAGTCGCCCACACGGCGACCCTCCCCTCCCCCCGCACCCGTTCGCCGACGGCACCGGCCGCCGAGGCGAGCTGCGCGTACGTCAGGGAACGCTCGCCGAACCGCAGGGCGGGGCGCCCGGACGGATCGTCCGTCAGGGCCGGGAAGAGAGAGGACACGGAACGGGCTCCTTGAGTGGCTGCGGGACACAACAAACCCGTTCATACCCCACGCGCCCGGCCCTCACCTGTCAGGCCGCCGCCTCCACCACGTCCGCGACGACGCAGCTGACGTTGTCCGGCCCGCCGGCGCCGTTCGCGGCGCTCACCAGCGCGTGCACGGCGGCGTCCGGGGCCGGGGTCGTGCCGAGGAGGGCGTGGATGTCCTCGTCGGGGACGACGGTCGAGAGGCCGTCGGAGCACAGGAGGTAGCGGTCGCCGGGGCGGGCGTCGTGCAGACGGAGGTCGGGGGTGCCGTGGCTGCCGCCGGACAGGGCCTTCAGGAGCAGGGCGGGCTGGGGGTGGCTCAGGGCCTCCTCGGGGGTCAGCCGGCCCTCGTCGAGCAGAGACTGGACGACCGTGTGGTCGTGGGTGATGCGGAACAGGCCGCCGTCGCGCAGCAGGTAGGCGCGGGAGTCCCCGATGTGGACGAGGGCCAGGCGCGATCCCGTCCACAGCAGCGCGGTCAGCGTGGTGCCGGTCTCGTCGGTGCCGTCGGACACGTCCCGCACGGCGTCGCTCGCGCCCCGCACCGCGTCCTCCAGCAGGTTGAGCACCCCGCCCGCCGGCGCCTCCTCGGTGTCGAGGAACTTCAGCGCCTCGACGGCGGCGCTGCTCGCGGGCCCGCCGGCCGTCCCGAATCCGTCGGCGACGGCGAGGAGCCGGGCGCCCGCGTAGGCGGTGTCCTGGTTGGCGGGCCGGACCAGGCCCCGGTCGGAGTGGGCGGAGTAACGGAGTTCGAGCATGGCGGTGTCCCTTCGTGAGGTGTCCGAGAGGTGGTCCACGAGGAACGCGGCGAGATCCCGTCGTACGGCCGTCTCCGCCTCGACCCGCGCCCAGTACGCGCGGATCTCCCGGGCGGCGGCCGGATCGTCGAGGGCGCGGATCTCCCGGATCCGGGCCAGCGGCATGCCGAGTCGTCGCAGCCACGCCACGAGCCGGGCCTGTTCCAGCTGCTCCACCGCGTAGTGGCGGTACCCGGTGTCCGGGTCGACCCGGGCGGGCCGCAGCAGGTCCAGCTCGTCGTACAGACGCAGTGCCTTCGGCGACAGCCGGCAGGCCCGTGCGAAGGCGCCGATCGTCAGCGTCCGTATGCCCATCCCGGTCTCCCCGTTGCTGTTGCTGTCGCTGCCGCTTCCGTGTTCCCGCCACCGATGCTGGGGCCTCCCCGAAGGGGAGGGTCAAACGGGTTGTCCCGGTCGCGGGGAGGGCCGTTAACCTGCGGTGGTACTACACAGACGTACGAATACCGACGTACGGATGTACAGATGTACGAGAACGGAGTCCCGCCGTGCCCCGAGTCGCCCTCGTCACCTACGACCCCCGGCCGGAGCCGAGCAAGGACAGCGACCTGCCCGGGCTGCGGGCGGCGCTGGCGGCGGCCGGGGCCGAGGCGGACGTCGTGTGCTGGGACGACGCCGACGCCGACTGGGCCTCCTACGACCTCGCCGTCATCCGCTCGACCTGGGACTACAGCTGGCGTGCCGCCGAGTTCACGGCCTGGGCGGAGCGGTGCGGCAAGCTGACGCGGCTGGCCAACCCGGCCTCCGTCGTGCGCTGGAACACCGACAAGCGGTACATCGGGGAGCTCGCGGCGGCCGGGGTGCCCACGGTCCCCACCCGCTATCTCGCCCCGGGTGACGCCGACGCCCCCGCGGGGCTGCCGGGCGACCACGAGTACGTCGTCAAGCCCACCTCCGGCGCCGGCGCACGGTACGCGGCCCGCTACACGCCCGACCAGCACGAGGCGGCCGTACGGCACCTCGCGCGGATGCACGCCGAGGGGCTGACGGCGATGGTGCAGCCGTACATGCGGAGCATCGACACCGGCGGCGAGCGGGCCCTCCAGTTCTTCGGCGGGCGCCTGCTGCACGCCAGCCGCAAGCGGGCCGTACTGGCCCCCGGCACCGCCTTCGACGCGGACAAGGTCGCCCACCCCGGTCTGGAGCCGTGGACCCCGACCCCGGCCGAGCTCGCGGTCGCCGAACGCGCCCTGGCCGCCGTACCGGACGCGCCGGAGCTGCTCTACGCCCGGGTCGACGTCGTGGACGGCGACGACGGGGAGCCGCGCGTGATGGAACTGGAACTGGTCGAGCCGAACCTGTTCCTGTTCCTGCACCCGGAGTCGGTGTCGGCCGTCGTGGCGGCGATCCTGGCGGCGGCCGCCACCGCCTGACGACCGCCCCCGCTCCCGAGCCCCCACCGGCCGGCCCCTACTCCCGGACCCCCGTCCGCTGGAGCAGCCCCCAGGTGAACTCGGCGACGACCTCCCGTCGCACGCCCCAGCCGTCCGGGGCCGTGAAGGCCAGTCCCCAGCGGGTGGGGGCGGTGCCCTCCAGCGGGCGGGCCGGGGCGAAGGCGGTCGCGGCCTCGTCGACCGTGCAGGACCAGGGGGTGAGGTCGTCGAGGCTCGTCAGGCGCGGCGGCGCGGCTCCCGGGGCGCGGACCAGCCACTCGTTCCAGACGCCGCCGTTCGGTGCGAGGAGCACCTCGAAGCGCAGGTCGGGCCAGAGGGGCAGCGGCCAGAGCCAGGCCTCGCAGTCGAGGTCCCCGACACGGCGGGGCGCCCGGGACTCCGGTTCGCCGAGGACCGATCGGTAGCGGGCCAGCGCGCCCCGGGCGTGCGGAGAGTGGAGCATCGCCTGCCAACGCTTGTTGGCCTCCCGCATCTGTGCGAGGGAGATGCCCAGCGCATGGCGGGCGTCCTCCACCTGATCAGGGTTGTGATCGGCCATGCGGCGCAGCAGGACCTGTTGGAAATCGAGCGCCGTGAAGGAGCCGGTGAGGCGTTTCTGGGTCGGCATGCTCTCCATCCTGGCCCACTCGGCGGCCCGTCCCGGGCCACTGTGCGTTTCCCGACCATTGCCCGGCGCAACGCGTTATGACAGCCTGTGTTCGTCATGCCGATCGCCTGTTGAAATCTCGAACACAGGCACTGAGAACGACTACCTAAGGGAGGGGGCCGGTTGTGGGACGCCTCGTACCTGCCGTGACCCGAGCTCTCGACATTCTCGAGCTCTTCCTCGACGGGGACGGTTCGCTCTCCGCCCCCGACATCGTGCGCAAGCTCCAGCTTCCGCGCACCACCGTGCACGAATTGGTGACCACGCTCTCGGCGCGGTCGTACATCGTGGCCGTACCGGGACAGCCCGGACGGTACCGCCTGGGCGTACGTCCTTACCAGCTCGGCAGCCGCTACGCCGAGCAGCTCGACCTCGCCGCCGAGGGTCAGCAGGTTGCGCGCACCGTCGCTGAGACGTGTGACGAGACGGTCCACGTGGCGATCCTGGAGGGCACGGACGTCATCTACATCGCCAAGGTCGACTCCACGCACGCGGTCCGGATGGTGTCGGCCGCCGGCCGTCGTCTTCCGGCCCACTGCACCTCCGTCGGCAAGATGCTGCTGGCCTCGCTCTCCGAGCCGGAGCTCAGCGCACGCATCCCCGACGACGCCGACCTGATCCGGATGACCCCGAACAGCATCACCGAGCCCGGCGCCCTGCGCGAGGCCCTGGCGGAGATCCGGGAGCGGGGCGTCGCGGTGGAGAGCCGCGAGTCCAACCCGGACGTCAGCTGTGTGGCGGCGCCGGTGCGCGACCGCACGGGCCAGGTCGTCGCCGCCCTGTCCATCTCCGTGCCGATGATCCGCTGGAGCGACGAGCGCCGCGTGGAACTGGAGCAGCTCGCCGCGAAGGGCGCCGCCGAGCTGTCCGAGCTGCTGGGCTACCGGAGCGTGGCATGACGACGTCGTACGAGGTGGCCGTGCGGGCCGAGGCGACCCTCGGCGAGGGACCGACCTGGGACCCGGCCACCGGCCGGCTCCTCTGGCTCGACATACTCGGCTCCCGCCTGCACGGCTACGACCCCTCGACCGGCCACCGCACGGTCCGGGTGACCGACCAGCACGTGGGCGCGGCCAAGCCCCGCGCCGGGGGCGGCCTGGTCCTCAACCTCCGGGACGGCGTGGGCCTGCTCGACCCGGACGGCAGCTTTCGCTGGCTGCACCACGAGCCGGTCCCCGGCCGCCGCGCCAACGACGCCGCCGTAGCGCCCGACGGCTCCCTCTGGGCCGGCACCATGCGCTACGACGAGGCCCCGGGCGGCGGCACCCTGTTCCGGGTCACCGGCGACGGCTCGGCCCAGCCGGTCCTCGACGACGTGGCGGTCAGCAACGGCACGGGCTGGAGCCCGGACGGGACGCTGATGTACTACATCGACTCGCCGACGCGCCGGGTCGACGTCTTCGCGTACTCGGCGGACGGGCGGGTGAGCGACCGCCGCACCCTCGTCGAGATCGAGGACGGCGCCGGCTTCCCCGACGGCCTCACCGTGGACGCCGACGGCTGTGTGTGGGTGGCGCTGTGGGACGGGGGAGCGGTACGCCGCTACACCCCGGCGGGCGAACTTGACCGGGTGCTCACCCTCCCGACCCCGAGGGTCACGGCCTGCGCGTTCGGCGGGGCCGACCTGACCGACCTGTACATCACCACCGCCCGGGTGGGCCTGGAATCACCGCACCCGGTGGCGGGATCGCTGCTGGTGGTACCGAGCGCCGGGAAGGGACTGCCCCAACCGGCGTTCGCGGGCTGAACCCGGGCCCGACGGGCAGACGAACCCGGGCACTCGGCCCGGCGCAGGGCGCGCCGACGGCCTGGTGGGGCGCGGGCGGCCCTGCGCGGCGCGGGCGGCTAGGTGCAGGGCGGCCCGACGGGCCCTGTGCGGCGCGGGCGGCTCGGTGCAAGGCGGCACGGACGGGGCCGGATCGGCGCAGGGCGGGCCGACGGCCTGGTGGGGCGTGGGCGGCTCGGTGCGGGTAGCCGGCTCGGCAGGACGGGCCGAGCGCCCGGTGCGGCGCGGGCGGCCCGGTTCAGGGCGGTGCGGGTAGCCGGATCGGCGCAGGGCGGGCCGACGGCCCGGTGCGCGCGGGCGGTCCGGTGCAGGGCAGGTGGACGGCCCGTGCCGCCCGTCCGCTCGGCACCGGCCGTCCGCCCGGCGCCCGGGGCTACTCCAGCCCCGCCCGCTTCAACTCGTCCCCGGTCAACGGCGGTCCGGTCAACGCCGGTTTCCACGGCCCCATCGCGGCCGCCAGCAGCACCGACGGAGCCAGCAGCACCTCAGGCCCCCGCTCCAGCGACGTCACGTCCGTCACCCGGCGGGCGATCCGTCCGTTGCCGGTGGCCGTGAGCATCAGGCGGCCGACATACGCGGCCACGAGCCGGTCGCGGAGGGTGGGCCCGTCCTCCGTCGCGCCCGGACAGAACACGTCCTGGCCGACGGCGAGGTCCCACGCGGTGCTCACGGGCCGGGCCACCGCCTTCTGCACCCGCCGGGACAGCCCCGCGGAGCCCCATCCCCGTCGGCGCACCACGTCCCGCAGGATCACCGCGCTCTGGGCGGCTACGGCCAGACCGTGGCCGTAGAGCGGGTTGTACGCGGCGAGGGCGTCGCCGACGACGGTGAGGTTCTCCGGCCAGACCGGCATCCGCTCGTAGAAGTGGCGACGGTTGACGGTGGCCCGGGTGTACGCCACGTCGGAGACCGGCTCGGCCTGCTCGATGAGCTCACCGATGACGGGGTGGCGCAGTTCCTCGCGGGCGAAGCGGACGAAGTCGTCGCTCTCGGTGGAGGGTTCGCCGCCCCGGGTGCCGTTGAGCGTGACGATCCAGTGCCCGTCCTCGATGGGCAGCAGAAACCCCGCCCGTCCCGGCCCCTCGGCACGCGGGTCGGGCTGCACGTTGACGATCGGATACCCGGACCGGGCCTGCTCGGGCGCGCGATAGAGACGACTGGCGTACGCCAGCCCGGAGTCCACCTCCCGCCGCTCCACCTCGGGCAGCCCCAGCTCGGTCAGCCACCGGCCGACCCGCGACCCGCGCCCGGTCGCGTCGACCACCAGCCCCCCGGAAACCACCCACTCCGCACCCGCCTCCGGGCCCGGGCCCGCGCCCGCGCCCGCGTCCGCGTCCGGAGCCGTACCCGCGCCCGCGTCCGGCCCTGCGCTCGTAGCCGAGCCGGAGTCCGGGGCCGGGTCTGCGGCTGTGTTCGAGCCCGTCGACGAACGGGCGTCTCCGCCCGCAGCCCCCGTCCTCGCGTCCGGCACCGCGGCGGCTCCCGGCGCGGTGCCGGTCCGGGCTCTCACCCGCACCCCCGTGACCGTCCCCGCGTCGCCCGTCAGGCCCAGTACCTCTACGCCGGAGAGCAGTTCGATCCGGTCGTCCGCGAGGACCTGCGCGCGGATCGTCGCGTCCAGGAGGTCGCGGCCGGCCAGGATCACGTGGTGCGACTCGGGCCACCGTCGGAACCAGCCCCGTGCGCCCATGACGACCATGTCCGTGGTGACCGGCGCCCGGCGTGCCCCGGCGGCCAGGAGGGCCTCGGTGACGCCCGGCAGCAGTTCCTCCACCGCCCGCACCCCGCCCGACCACAGCATGTGGGCGTGGCGGGCCTGCGGCAGTCCCTTACGCGGGGCGGGGCCGTCGGGCAGTACGTCCCGCTCGACGACGACGACCCGGTCGGCGAGGCCGGCCAGGGCGCGTGCCGCGAGCATGCCCGCATGGGATCCCCCCAGGACTACGGCGGTTCTGGCGGGGTTGGAGGGTTCACTCATGCGTGGACATGCTCTCTGCCGGGGCGGCCGCGTGAGCGCGGACCGCCTGGATGTCGACGGGGTGGCGAAGGACGCGGGACACGGCCTGGATCTCCCGCAGGAGATAGGTGGTGTCCGGACGGGAGGAGGAGGACCCGGACGGGTCGGACGAGGCGGTGGGGGAGGTGGGGGGCGTGGGGGCGGCGGCGGCCTCCGGGGGCTCCGGGTGCCGCAGCGCCCGTGCCCGGGCCTCGACCGCGTCCAGGAGCGTCACGGCGGCGGCGAGGGCCTGCGCCCGGCCGCGCTCGAAGCCGAGGGCGACGCCGGCGTCGTAGGACCGCGCGCGCAGGTCGTCGTCGAGGTGCCGGGCGAGCTGGAGCAGCGCGTCGCGGATGAACGTCTCGCGCCGGATCAGCCGCAGTTCCGGCGTGGCGCGCAGGTCGAAGGGCTCGCGGGCGCCGGTGACGCTCCGCATCAGCCGGGACAGGGGCCGCAGGCTCCGGTGCCGGCGGCGGATCCGCCACCGTTCCTGGAGGTACTGGCCGGCGTGCGGGACGATGAAGCCGATCGCGACCAGGGTGGCGGCGATGCACGCGGCCGACGGGGCGATGTTGGTGTTCAGCCAGTCCAGGTCGTGCCCGGTCCAGCGGGCCCCGACGGCCGTCAGCTTGGCCGCGCTGAACAGCAGGTTCGTCACATAGCCGGCCCCCAGGAACCGGAGTCCCCAGCGCAGCCAGGCGTCGAGGCCCTCGGTGCGGCTCCAGTTCCAGACGAGCCGGGCGGTGACCGAGCAGGCCACCGTGTGCGCGACCAGGTAGAGCAGGATCTCCTCGCGCATGAAGGGCGTGTTGGCGTAGTACGTGTCCAGGTCCCGGATCTGTTCCACGGGGACGTCGGCGAGCGCGAAGAGCACCCACAGCGCGACGACCACCCCCGCGTAGACGGAGACCACCCAGCGGGTCGCCCGGCGGGTCTGGGCCGAGCGCTCGGTACGGCCGTTGCGCCAGGCGATGATCAGCAGCAGCCAGGACGCGGAGAGCGCGGTGAGCAGCGAGTACACCCAGGGCGCCGCGATGTTCGGCACGCCGGTGACCCGGTTGGTCCAGGCGATGGTCTTGGGGGCCGCGAAGACGAACACGGCGCAGGCGAAGACCAGCAGACCGCCGACGGCGCGCAGCAGCGGGTCCCGCCAGAGCTTGAGGATGCTGGGCAGCTTGATGGCGAGGGCCGCGCCCAGGACCACGGTGGGCAGCCAGAAGGAGACGTACAGCCCGTGGCTCACCGCGCCGTGTCCCTGCGCCCGCGATAGCCCAGCGTCCGCTGGACGGCGGCGGTCTCCCCGCCCGGTCCGGCGGCGGCCGGTCCCGAGTCGGACAGGTAGCGCCGGAAGCGGGCGGCGAGACGGTGGCCGAAGTCGTCGGCCTCGGCCTCGTCGTCCTCCCGGGAGCCGTTGCGGGCGGCGACGGTCAGCGCGAGGGAGTCCCAGCCGGACTGTCCGGCCAGCACGCCCGCCGCCACCGTGCCGACGCCGTGGTGGTGATGCCGGTGACCGGCGTGCAGATGCCACAACTCATGGCCGAGTATGACCAGCTGTTGCACGTCCTCGGCCCGCTCCTCGACGATGACCAGGTCGAAGTCCTGGAACTCCACCCAGAGCCCGGTCACCTCGATCTCGTCGGGGAACCGCTCGAACCGCACCTCGACGGGGCGCCCGCCGCGCCGCGCGGACATCTCCTCGCACAGCGCCCGGCACACGTCCCGCACACCGGCCGGCCGGCCGGGGCGCGCCCGTAGCGCGGCGGAGAGATCGCCGGTCAGCTCGCGCATGGCCGGTCCGGTCCTCGCGCGCCGCAGCGCCGAGCCGATCCGGGCCGCCCTCCCGCGCGCGCCCGCGATGTCCATCCGCTCCCCCTTCTCAACCGCCGTACGGCAGCCCGTTCGAGCCTACGCGGCCGGTTGTGCCCACGTCACGGGAAGTCTTCACGGGGTCACCGGGGGCCGCCGATAGAAAGCGCTGTCATAGATCCCGTCAAAACCATTGACGTGCAGGCGCATCGATTTTACGGTCCCGTTCGAAGTTGCGAGCAGAATTCGAAATGTCGAACCAGTTGAACGACAGGGGCAAGGTATGGGACAACCTGGCCTGAATCGCAGGCAGCTTCTCGCCGCCGCGGGCGGGTTGGCGGTGGCGGGGAGTTTCGGCTTCGCCGCCCTCGGTACGGGAGCCGACGCGCTCGCCGCCGGGGCACGCACCCGCGTCCGCTACTGGAACCTCTTCCAGGGCGGCGACGGCGCCAACCAGGTCGCGATGGTGGACGCCTTCCGCGACGGGCACCCGGACATCGCCGTGAAGGACTCCACCCTCGCCTGGGGCGGCCCCTACTACACCAAGCTCGCCATGGCCGCCGCCGGCAATCGCGCGCCCGACCTCGGGGTCATGCACCAGGGCCGCATCCCCGGCTTCGCGCCCGGCCGCCTCCTGGACCCCTGGGACGTGAACCTCCTCGCCGAGTACGGCGTACGCGAGGCCGACTTCAACCCGGTGCTGTGGCAACGAGGCATCGTCGACGGCGAGCTGTACGCGCTGCCGCTGGACATCCATGTCCAGCTGAACTTCTACCGCAAGGACGTCTGCGAGAAGGCGGGACTCCTCGACACCGCCGGCCGCCTCCCCGCCGCCGGCTCCACCGACGAGTGGTTCGACATCCTGGAGGCGGCCAAGGGGCAGCTGAAGAAGGGGCAGCAGACGCTCGGCCTGCACGCCAACGACCAGAACTTCTGCTGGTGGTTCTTCGTCGCCTTCTACCAGCAGCTCGGCGGCACCTACTTCGACGACGACCACACGACCGTCACCTTCGACACCGACAAGGCCACCCAGGTCCTGGAGTTCCTCCGCAAACACGTCACCGACGGCTACGTCACCGTCGGCGAGGCGGACGGCGAGGCGTTCCTCGCCGGTTCGCCGTTCACCTGGGAGGGCAACTGGTCGGTGCCGTACTTCAACGGCGAGAAGGTCGAGTACGGCGCTCAGCCGCTGCCCCCGGTCTTCGGTACCCCGGCCACCCACGCCGAGTCGCACTCCTTCGTCCTGCCGCACCAGGCCGACCGCGGCGGCGACGCCGACGAGGGCGCCTACCGGCTCGCCGCCTACATGGTCACCCACGCCACCACCTGGGCCAACGGCGGCCATGTCCCGGCATATCTGCCCACCTTCAAGGACCCGGCCTATCTGAAACTGGCCCCCCAGGACGAGTACTCACGCCCCGCCATGGACCACCAGGCCAACGAACCCCACATCTGGTTCGCCGGCTCCACCGGCGTCCTCGCCCAGCGCGTCGGCCCGATCGTGGCCGCCTCCAACCTGGGCTCCGCCACCCCGGACGCGGCGGCCCGCCGGATGAAGTCCGCGCTGGCGCAACTGCTGGCGATGAAGAACCCGATGGACGGCCGCACGGCAGCCCAGGAGCTGAAGGGAGCCGGCGCATGAGCACGCTCGCGCACGCCGGGACGCTGCCGCCGCGCACCGCGGTCGCCGCCGACTCCGCCCGCGCCCGCTGGGGCCGCCGCTTCCAGCACGGCGGCTGGTTCGTGGCCCCGTTCTTCGTCCTCTACGGACTGTTCGTCGTGCTGCCGGTCGTCCGCGGCCTCTACCTCAGCTTCACCGACGCCAATATCTCCGGAGACCACACCGGCTTCGTCGGCCTCGACAACTACCGCGAGGCCCTGAAGGACGACCTGGTCTGGGACTCCCTCTGGCACAGCGTGCAGTTCACGCTCTACGTGGTCCCGGTGATCGTCGTCGCGGCCCTGCTGATGGCGCTCATCGCCCACCACACCGTGCACTTCAAGTGGCTGTGGCGGCTGTGCTTCTTCGCGCCCTTCCTGCTTCCCTCCGCGGTCATCGGCAACCTGTGGTGGTGGCTGTTCCAGCCCACCAACGGCATGGTCAACCACGTCCTCGGCCTGGACACCCCGTGGCTCACCCAGAAGTCCACGGCGATGCTCGCGGTCGTCGTCGCGACCCTGTGGTGGACGGTCGGCTTCTCCTTCCTCCTCTACCTGGCCGCGCTCCAGAACATCCCCCACCACCTCTACGAGGCCGCCGAGCTGGACGGGGCGAACGCCTTCCAGCGGATGCTGCACATCACCGTGCCCAACCTGCGCAACATCACCGGCCTGGTCTTCGCCCTACAGATCCTCGCCTCGCTCCAGGTCTTCGACCAGGCCGTGGTGATGTACCAGTTCACCCCGGGCCCCGAGGAATCGACCCGCACCTTCGTCCAGTACACCCTCGAACAGGGCTTCACCAGCTACCGCGTGGGCTACGCCTCCGCGATCTCCTTCATCCTCTTCATCATCGTCGCGGCCGTCGCCCTCGGGCGGATGTGGCTGCTGCGCAACCGCGAGGAGGTCGCGACCCGATGACGACGCTGCCCACGCCGACCACGCCGCCGACGCCCCCGACTCCCTCGCTGCGCAAGCCGCGCGGCACCTGGACCCCGGCCCAGATCGCCCTCACGCTGGTGGCGGCGGCCCTCTCCCTGGTCTGGCTGGCTCCGCTCGCCTGGGCGCTGTCGACGTCCCTCAAGACCCCCACCGAGTCGGTGACGTCCCCGCACTGGATCCCGCAAAACTTCACCGGGGAGTCCTGGAAGGCGGTGATCGAGGCCGGCAACATCCCCAACTGGTTCGTGAACTCGGTCGTCGTGTCCGTCTGCGTCACCTTCATCGTCCTCGCGGTCGCCTCCCTCGCGGGATACGGCTTCGCGCGCACGGAGTTCCGGGGCAAGTCGGCGCTGATGGCGCTGACGATGGCGGGCCTGATGTTCTCCCCGGCCATCCTCGGCGTCCCGCTCTTCACCACGGTCCAGTCGCTCGGCATGGTGGACACGTACTGGGGCATGATCCTTCCGCAGTGCGCGCCGGCGGCGATGGTCTACATCCTCTACAAGTTCTTCCAGTCACTGCCGAAGGAACTGGAGGAGGCGGCCTTCATCGACGGCGCGGGCCGCTGGCGGATCTTCTTCACGATCGTCCTGCCCCTGTCGAAGCCCTCCCTCTCGGCGGTCGGCATCTTCACCTTCATCGCCTCCTGGAACAACTTCATGTGGCCCTACATGGTGACCAACAACCCCGACCTGATGACCATGCCGAACGGCATCGCCACCGTGCAGAACGCCTTCGGCATCGTCTGGCCCCAGCTCATGGCCGGCGGCCTGCTGGCCGGCCTCCCGCTGATCCTCGTGTTCGTCTTCTTCCAGAGCCAGATCGTGCGGGGCGTGGCCCACACGGGTCTGGCGGGCCAGTGATTCCGGAATGGTTTCCGCAGCCGCCAACGGACCAGCACCCCCTCTTCGAAAGGCGTACATGCACACCGCACGTCTCACCCTCGACCCCGCCTTCACCATCGGCGAAGTCAACCCCCGTCTCTTCGGCAGCTTCGTGGAACACCTCGGCCGCTGCGTCTACACCGGCGTCTTCGAGCCCGGCCACCCGTCCGCCGACGAGGCGGGACTGCGGACCGACGTCCTGGACCTGGTCCGCGAACTCGGCGTCACCGCCATCCGCTACCCCGGCGGCAACTTCGTCTCGGGCTACAAGTGGGAGGACTCGGTCGGCCCCGCCGAGGACCGCCCGCGCCGCCTCGACCTGGCCTGGCGCTCGACGGAGACCAACCGCTTCGGTCTCTCCGAGTACATCGCCTTCCTGCGCAAGATCGGCCCGCAGGCCGAGCCGATGATGGCGGTCAACCTCGGCACCCGAGGCGTGGCCGAGACCCTGGAGCTCCAGGAGTACGCCAACCACCCGTCCGGCACGACCCTCGCGGAGCAGCGCATCGCGCACGGCGACAAGGACCCGTTCGACATCCGGCTCTGGTGCCTGGGCAACGAGATGGACGGACCCTGGCAGACCGGCCACAAGACGGCCGAGGAGTACGGCCGTCTCGCCGCCGAGACGGCCCGCGCGATGCGCCAGATCGACCCGACGGTGGAACTGGTCGCCTGCGGCTCCTCCAGCCAGTCCATGCCGACGTTCGCCGACTGGGAGGCGAAGGTCCTCGCGGAGACCTACGACCTGGTCGACTACATCTCCCTGCACGCCTACTACGAGCCCCAGGACGGCGACGTCGACTCCTTCCTGGCCTCCGCCGTGGACATGGAGTCGTTCATCGAGAACGTCGTCGCCACCTGCGACCACATCGGCGCGAAGCTCAAGTCGAAGAAGAAGATCAACCTCTCCTTCGACGAGTGGAACGTCTGGTACATCTCGGGGTGGCACGCGATCGAGAACTCCGGCGCGCGGGACTGGGCGGAAGCGCCCCGTCTGCTGGAGGACAACTACAGCGTCATGGACGCGGTCGTCTTCGGCTCGCTCCTCATCGCGCTGCTGCGGCACGCCGACCGGGTGACGGTCGCCTGTCTCGCCCAGCTCGTCAACGTCATCGCGCCGATCCTCACCGAGCCGGGCGGCCCGGCCTGGCGGCAGACGACGTTCTTCCCGTTCGCGCAGGCGTCGAAGCACGGCCGGGGCACGGTCCTCGACGTGCGGGTGGACTCACCGACGTACGTGACGGCCAAGTACGGCGAGGCGGACCTCCTGCACGCCACCGCCGTCCGCGCCGACGACGGCACGGTCACCGTGTTCGCCGTCAACCGCAGCCGCACCGAGGCGCTGCCCCTCCACATCGGACTGACCGGCCTCGGCCTGACGTCGGTCGTCGAACACAGTGTGCTCGCGGACGCCGACCCGGACGCCCGCAACACCCTCGCCGACCCCGAGCGGGTCGCCCCGCACCCGGCCGAGGGCACGGTGCTGGCGGACGGCGCGCTGACGGCGACGCTGGAGCCGCTGTCGTGGAACATGATCAGGCTGGCGTGACCGGAAGCGGCCGGGTGCGGCCGGACGTACGAGGGCGATCGCCGGTCGGTCGGGCGCAACCGGCCGGGCGACCGGCCTGCCGACCGGCGATCTCTTCCGATCACCCCTCGGTCGGCGGCACACTGGCCGCATGAACCGTCCGGGCACGGGGGCACGGTGGGCGGGAAGCCTCCTGTGCTGGACCCTGGCCGCAGCCATGGCGTCCGCCGCCGTCGAAGCAGTCTTCTCGCCGAGCGCCGGCTGGTGGCGCACGGCCTGGCCACTGCCGTGGTACCTGCTCCCCGCGTGGGCGCTGCTGTGGGCGGTCCTGCGGGCACGGGAGAAACGGTCCGGCGCCGGGCGCCGGGTGACGCCCGACCCGTGACGGTGGGCGGCTGACGGCACAATGGGCTCATGAGGATCTCGGCACGGGCGGACTATGCGGTGCGGGCGGTACTGGAGCTCGCCGTACGGCAGGGCGGCGACCCGGTGAAGGCCGAGTCGATCGCCGCCGTGCAGGACATTCCGCACAAGTTCCTCGAGGGGATCCTCGGCGACCTGCGGCGCGGCGGGATCGTCGACAGCCGGCGCGGCGGGGGCGGCGGCTACCGGCTGGCCCGCGACCCGGCGGCGATCACGGTCGCGGACGTGATCCGGGCGGTGGACGGCCCGATCGTGTCCGTACGCGGCGAACGCCCGACCGGCCTGACCTACACGGGCTCGGCGCAGCCCCTGCTCCCGCTCTGGATCGCTCTGCGGGCGAATGTGCGGCGGATCCTGGAGGGCGTCACGATCGCCGACATCGCGGCGGACGCCCTGCCGGATCCGGTCCAGGCGCTGGCCGCGGAACCGGCGGCCTGGGAGAACCCGTAATACCCGCAATACCCGTAGTGCTCGACACGGTGACGGGCCGGCGCTCCTCCGCCGAGGAGCGCCGGCCCGTCCTGGTGTGATCAGGCGGAGTCGACGCCGACGGTGATCGTCGCCTTGTAGCCGTCGGACACGCTGGAGCCGAGGGCGGTCAGGGTGAGCAGGCCGGAGGAGGCGCCCCCGTCGTCGTAGATGCTGTCGTTGGCGAGGGTCGTCTCCTTGGTGGTGTTCGCGGAGTACGGCGAGGTGGCCTGGATCTCTTCGTTGATGTCGGCGTCGAAGAAGAGCTGACCGGTGTGGATGACCTCGCCGCCGGTGTACGAGTCGTCGGTGAGCGTCACCTCGGTGTGCACCCGCATATGGACGTGCACGGCCCGGGAGACGTAGTGGCCGGGCCATATCGAGGTGATGCTGCACTGGCCGTTCGCGTCGGTCAGCTGCCCGCCGCGCAGGAAGGTGCCGTTGTCCTCCTCCTGGTGTCCGTTGCCGCCGACGAAGCCGGAGTACTCGCCCAGGGCGTCGCAGTGCCAGATCTCGACCAGGGCGTCGGCGAGCGGTGCACAGTCGTTCGCCTGGTCGACCACGGTGAAGGTGTACTGGACCTCGAAGCCCTCCTTGTCCTCCCTGATGTCCTCGCGGACGAGGGCGCCGTCGAGGGAGTAGGGGCCTTCGGTGACCTCGGCGTTGAGGGTGCAGACGCCGCTGGTGGTGGAGGTGCCGGCCGCGGTCTCGGCCTCGGCGGACGACGCCGTCTCACCGCTCGTGGTGTCGGCCGAGGCGAACCCGGCGACGGCGAGTCCGCCGGCGGCGGCGACCGCGGTGCCGCCGATCAGGACGCGGCGCCGCTTCATGGACTTGTCCAGCCGGTGCTTGCCGGGCTGCTGGTTGTCGTCGGAGTTGATGGTCTCGTTGTGGTGCTCGGTGTTTCCCGTCATGTCGAGTGAAGTTAGGGGCGTATCTGAGGAAATCCTTAATGCCGGGCTGTGCGGGGCCTGGGGATGCAACGGTCAACCGCCGCTGTTTCCACGCGAGTTCGGGCATCCCGCCGACGCAGACCGGTCAGCGGCGGGCGGCACGACGGCTGGGCGGCGCGATGCGCACCCGCCGCTCGGCCGGCGCGCTCTCGATGTCGTCGAGCTGGGCGACGATCGTGTCGCGCAGGTCGTCGTAGTCCTCGAAGCGGTGGTCGTGGAACAAGGTGTGGCCCGTCCACATCAGATTGGCGCACACCCGTGCCGGTACCCGGCCGGTGTGGGCGCCCATGCCGACCAGCGCCACCGACGCGATACTGCCGGGCGACTCCCTGTTCTGCCGGTGGATCGCCTGGAACGCGGCAGCGCAGGCCGGCGCCACGTTCAGGGTCTCGCTCACGTTCTGCGAGGACTGTTCCATCGTCGGCGTCGAGACCCTGGGTAAGCATCGCCTGGAACCATCGCAACTCCCCGCCCGTAGCGGGTCGTTGTGGCGCGGTGTCGCACTGGACCTGCGTGCGCAGTATCCGCTCGGACGGACCGTGACCTGGTGGGGCGTGTCCTCGTGCACGTCCGAGTTCGGCGTGGCGCGGGCGTTCCTCGGCAGCCGCGGCAAGCGGACGCTCTTCGAGGTGCAGCCCGTCCGGGCGGTGGGCATCCGCAATTTCTCCGCGTTCACCGGCGAGGAGGAGTTCATCCTGCTGCCGGGCACCCAGCTGGAGGTGGTGGACGTGACGACCGAGCGCGGCGGTCTGTGCACCGTGAAGCTGGCCGAATCGGAGGAGCAGCCCCTCGTGTCCTGACCCGGAGCGACCGGGTGTGAACGGGCCGTGGTGAATGGCCGGAGTTCGGCCTGGGCGGGCCCCAGTGCTCTCCCTACGATGCGATCGCCCCGGTTCTTCACAGCAACTCCATTGATTCTTCACAGAGTTGCCGTGCGGAGCCGGACGCGCATCCACCCCCCACCGATCCGAACGAAGGACAGAGATCATGGCAAGTGGGCTGCTCCTGGGCGGTGCGGTCGCCGCTCTCATCACCGCGGCGATACCCGCGCACAACTCGTCCCCCGTGTTCGACAACCCGCCTCCGGACAAGATCGTCATCGATGTCGCCACGGTGAACGGCTCCGGCTGTCCCGCGGGTACGGCGGCCGTCGCCGTCTCCGAGGACAACACCGCCTTCACCGTGACCTACAGCGACTACCTCGCCCAGGTCGGCGGGGGCTCCAACCCCACCGCGTTCCGCAAGAACTGCCAGCTCAATCTGATCGTCCACGTCCCTTCGGGCTTCACGTACGCCATCGCCAAGGCGGACTACCGCGGCTACGCCTCGCTCCAGTCCGGCGCGAACGCCGTGCAGCGGGCCTCGTACTACTTCCAGGGCTCGTCGCAGACGGTGTTCAAGAACCACAACTTCAGCGGCTCCTACAACGACAGCTGGCAGGCGACCGACAGCACCGACTGGGCCCAACTGGTCTGGGCGCCCTGTGGAGTTCAGCGCAACTTCAACATCAACACCGAGCTCCGGGTGAACGCGGGCACATCGTCGCCGAGCAAGGTCAGCTTCATGACCATGGACTCGACCGACGGCGACCTCAGTACGATCTACCACATGGCCTGGCAGGAGTGCCCGGGCAAGTGAGCCGGTTCCGACCCTCGGGTCACCTCGCCGCGTGGGCCACGAATTCGGCCCACGCGGTGCCGCCCTCGGTGAGCACGGAGGCTCGCCCCGCCGGCGGACAGAGGGAGCGTGGGGGATGGGCCGCAGTCGCAGCGCGGTGGTCGTCGGCGGAGGCATCGGCGGGCTGGCCGCCGCGATCGGACTGAGCCGGATCGGCTGGAACGTGACGGTCCTCGAACGCGCCTCCGCCTTCGCCGACGTGGGCGCGGGGATCTCCCTGCACGCCAACGGGATGCGGGCGCTGGACGCGCTCGGCGTCGGCGAGGCGATCCGGGCCACCGTGCGGCCGGTGTACACGGGCGGCACCCTCACCCCCGACGGCCGCATGCTGTCCCGGATGGACGGCGCGGCCCTGGAGCGCCGGCTCGGTACGCCCGTCGTCGGCATCCTCCGCGCCGACCTGCACCGTGTCCTGCGCGAGGCACTGCCCGCCGGGTGGGTGAGGACCGGGGTGGAGGTGACCGGCGTCGGCGGTGCGGGCGGCGACGCCGATCTCGTCGTCGCCGCCGACGGTGTCGACAGTCGGCTGCGCGCCGAGCTGTTCCCCCGGCACCCCGGAGCCGTCTACAGCGGTTCGACGGTCCTGCGGGCCGTCACCGAGCGCCCGCTCCACGACCTGCCCTCCGACCTCGAGCTGACCTGGGGCAGGGGCGCCGAGTTCGGGCACATCCGCTTCGTCGACGGACGGGCCGAGTGGCACGCGGTGCTCACCGCGCCGCCGGGCGTCAGGCACTCCGACCCCCTCGCCGCGATGCGCCGGCGCTTCCAGGGCTGGCACGACCCCATCCCCGCGCTGCTGGACGCGACCCGGCCGGAGGACGTCCTGCACCACGACATCCACGAACTGGTCACCCCTCTGCCCACGTTCACCGTCGGCCGGGTCGCGCTGCTCGGCGACGCCGCCCACGCCATGACCCCGAACCTCGGGCAGGGCGCCAGTCAGGCGCTGGAGGACGCGACCGTACTCGCCTCCTGTCTCGCGACCGAACCCACCACGGCGGCCGCGCTGCGACGCTACGACGCGGTCCGCCGGCCGCGCAGCCGGTCCGTGGCCCGCGCCGCCCGCCAAGCCGGCCGGATGGGGCACGGGCTGACCCACCCCCTCGCCGTGGCGCTCCGCAACGGCGCCCTGTGGCTGGCGCCCTCCGGAGCGACCCTGCGGGCCGCCCTCCGGCACGCCGACTGGACGCCACCGCGGCTGCGGTGACGCCCAGTCGAACAGGGGAGGGTCATGCGGTACGGGTCGTACGGGTCGTACGGGGTGCTCCCGAGGTCAGTTCTCGACCCCGAGCGTCAGCGTTCCCGCGTACCCGGAGGACGTCGAGCTGCCCAGGGCCGTCAGGGTCAGCAGGCCCGAAGCGGCGCCTCCCTCGTCGTAGATGGAGTCCTGGGCGAGGGTGGTGCGGGTGACCGTGTTGGTCGAGTACGGGGAGACCCTCGCGACGGCCGTCGTGATCGTCTCGTTGAAGAAGAGCTGACCGGTGTGGAGTTCCTGGCCGCCGGTGAAGGAGCCGTCCGAGGTCAGGGTGACGTTCGTGTGGACCTTGATGTGGATGTGGATGCAGCGGCCCCGGTACCAGCCCGGGTAGACCGTGGTGATCGCCGCGACGCCGCTGGAGTTCGTGAGGACGCCGCCGCGCAGGAAGGTGCCGCTGTCCGGTTCGCTGTGGCCGTTGCTGCCGACGAAGCCGGAGTACTCGCCGAGGGCGTCGGCGTGCCAGATCTCCACGAGGGCGTTGGAGAGGGGCACGCAGGTGTCGTCGTCGACGACCGTGAGGGTCAGCTTCAGCGGGATGCCCGCCTTGCCCTCGGTGATGTCGGCGCGGACGTACTGTCCGTCGAGGTAGTAGGGGCCTTCGGTCATCTCCTTCGTGAGGGTGCAGACGGCCGCGGCGGCGACGGGGGCGGTGTCGGCCGCGTCGGCGGTGGGGGCCTCGGGCGTGGCAGCGGCGCCTACGGCCAGGGCCGCTGCGGTCGCGCCCGAGGCGACGAGTACGGTACGGCGCGCTACAGAGGGACGCGCATCTGAGGTGTCTGTCATGAGCACGACACCGTAGAAACGGTTCCTGTAGGAAGGCTGTCAGTTCGGCAAAATGAGGTCCCGTCAAGTTACTTGCAAGGCAAGTGTCGACACAAGAGTGCCGCCTGTCGGCGGGACCGACAGGCGGCGGGGTGGCGAAGCGGCTCGGGCCCGGAAGGGCTAGCCGATGTTCTTGAAGGTCCAGGCCTGGTACCGGTCGCCGTACTCGGGAGCCAGGGCGACGCGCGGCGGGTAGATCCGCAGCAGGCTCAGGCCCAGACGCATGGGGGCGTTCACGACGGCGATCTGGAAGGTGTCGGGCTCCTCGCCGGGGATGAGGTTCCACTCGCGGGGCTCGAGGTGCAGGATGGCCGGCTCGTGCATGTCGGGGTCGCCGTCGTAGCTCACATGCATCAACCCGTCGGGGAGGCTGATGGTGTAGGCGTTTCCGCCCTTGCCGGTCACCTTCCACCCCTGATGGACCCCGTTCTCCTGCGGCAGGAGCATCAGCGGCGCGCCCGGCCGGGCGTCGACCGAGGTGAGGAGTTGCTCGTTGGTGAAGGAGATCTGGTAGATGCCGTTGGTCAGGGCTGCCATGTTCACTCCGTGTCCCGGGGGTGCGTGCCGGACGGCACAGTCCATGAGGGAATCAGAACGAATCGCCGCGAACTGGTTGAATCGCCGCTCCACACACTTTCGTGTGTCATATGCAGATAAGTGGGTTGAGCTGGGAACTTCTCGGACGGGAGGAGTGCCGGTCACCGCGGCCGCGGGAGCGCCGTCATGCCGCGTCGCGGGGGCGCGTGCCGCTTCTCGAAGACTTTCGGGTGCGCGCGCGGGCCATTGACGCGCAAGGGGTTCGATTCTACGGTCCCGTCCGACGACGCGACTGTTGTTCGGAATCACGAACGACGAAACCCCACTGAAGGAGCGTCCGCATGAGCCGCACCTCTCGCACGCCCCGCACGCCCCGCATACCCCGTAGGTTCCGCACGCCCCGCACGTCCCGAAGGGCCGCGCTGCTCGCCGTCCCGGCAGCGGTTCTCCTCGCCCTGACCCCCTCCACCGCCTCCGCGTACCCCAACCCCGGTACGGTCACCGGCTCCACGGTCGTGCACGACCCGACGATGATCCGCACCTCGGCCGGCCGCTACCTCCTCTACGCCACCGGCGGCGGCCTGTCCTACCGCACCTCCACCGACCGCATCGCGTTCAGCGCGGGCGGCGACGCCTTCTCCGCCCGGCCGAGCTGGTGGTCCTCCTACGGCACCAACGAGGCCTGGGCGCCCGACATCTCGTACCAGGGCGGCAAGTACCTGATGTACTACGCCGTCTCCACCTTCGGATCCAACAAGTCCGCGATCGGACTGGCCGGTTCGAGTACCGGACTCCCCGGCTCCTGGACCGACTACGGCACCGTCTACACCTCCACCACGTCCAGCGACTACAACGCCATCGACCCGAACCTCTTCGTGGACGACGACGGCAAGTGGTGGCTGTCGTTCGGGAGTTGGTGGACGGGGATCAAGATGATCCGGATCGATCCGTCCACCGGAAAGCAGCTCGCGTCCGACACCGCCCGGCGCTCGATCGCCTCCCGCCCCACCGGGACCAAGGCCGTCGAGGCGCCGTACGTCGTCAAGCGGGGCGGCTACTACTACCTCTTCGCCTCCTACGACACCTGCTGCGCCGGCACCGGCTCCACCTACAAGGTCAAGGTCGGCCGCGCCACCGCCGTCACCGGGCCGTACTACGACAAGAGCGGCGTCGCGATGACGAACAACGGCGGCACGCCCGTCCTGGAGTCGCACGGCAGCGTCATCGGCCCCGGCGGCCAGTCGATCCTGCACGACACCGACGGCGATCTGATCGTCTACCACTACTACGACGGCAACGACAACGGCACACCCAAGCTCGGCATCAACCTCCTGAACTGGAGCAGCGGTTGGCCGGTCGCCTACTGACCCGTCGACCGCGCCGCGCGGACGCACGACGCCCCGTGAGGCCATCGGCCTGACGGGGCGTCATCGTGCGGGTGGCGCTATCCCGCCTGGCCCATGCCCGCCGCGTTGGGCCAGCTCTGGGCGTTCGGCCAGCCCGTCGCCGCGGCGGGGGAGAGGCCGTTGGTGCCCCGGACCTGGGCGGCCGTGAGGCCGCCGCGGGCGGGGACGCCGGGCGGGGTCGGGCCCATCGGCGGGGCGGCGGCCGGAGCCATCGCGGGCGCCATCGCCGCGGGGGCCATGGCGGCCGGTGCCATCGCCGCCGGTGCCATCGCGGCCGCCGGGGCCATCGGCGGGGCCGCGGCCGGGACGGGGGTGGGAGTCGGCATCGGGGCCGGCGCGGGCACCTGCTGGGGGAAGATCTGGGCCGCGGCCGGCAGCGGCATCCCGACGCCGTCGGACGGCGTGGACTGCGCCATCGCCGGGGCCATCGCCGGGGCCATCGCGGGGGCGGGCATCGCCATCGGGGCGCCGACGGACGGGGCGGCCGCGACCAGCCCCGGCATCGCCATGCCCATGGCCTGAGCGGCGAGGCCCGGCATGCCGGCCCCGTTGGTGACCAGCCGGTCCACCGCCGGCGTGCCCGAGCTGTAGCTGGTCCCGGTGCTCAGCTCGGGCACGGCGGCTCCCCTCCTGGTCCCGTAGAGCACCTGTTCCAGGCCGGACACCAGGCGACGAACGTCCACCTGGGGGCGCACCACGAGCCGCAGGAAGCGGCTGGACGAACCGATCTTGTTGCCGCACTCGCGGACCAGGATGCGGTGCTCGGCGAGCAGCCGGTCGCGGACCACGGTGCCCTCGGCGCCGACGGGAAGGCGCACGAAGAGGAAGTTCCCCTGGGAGGGGTAGACGGTCAGCCCGGGCAGCGCGCTGAGCTGACTCGCCATGTCGAGACGGTCCCGGCGCACCTGCATCAGGCTCTGCGCGTACTCGGGGCCGTGCTCCTTCAGCATGAACACCACGTACTCGGCGAAGGCGTTGAGGTTCCACTTCGGCAGCATCGAGCGGACCCGGCCGGCGAGCGACGGGTTGGAGACCATGTAGCCGAACCGGATGCCGTGCAGACCGAAGTTCTTGCCGAGGCTGCGCAGCACGATGACGTTCGGCCGGATCATCGCCTCCTGCACGACGCTCGGTTCCTGCTCCGCGTCCGCGAACTCCAGGAACGACTCGTCGATGACGATCAGGTCCAGGTCGGCCATCGCGTCCATGAACTGCACGAGCGCGTGCTTGTGCAGGAAGCCGCCGTCGGGGTTGTTCGGGTTGCAGATGACGGCGACCTTGGTGCCGCGGGTCCGGATGAACTCGGCGTACTGCGCGAGGTCCAGGGCGAAGCCGCTCGACTCCTGGAGCGGGAACATGTCGACCCGCTTGCCGGTCTCCATGGGCTGGTCGGTCCAGCGGCCGAAGGTGGGGACGGGGACGGCGAGGGACTCACGGACCAGCAGATGGTCGATCCAGGTGATCAGCTCGGTCGAGCCGTTGCCCATCGCCACGGCCTGCGGCGGGAGCTGGAGCAGGTTGCACAGTTCGGCCGTGATCGTGTCGGCGCCGCTCGGGTAGAACGTGATGATGTCCCGCAGCCGCGCGGCCATGGTGTCCATCATCGCCGGCGTGGGGAAGTAGGGGTTGCAGGGGATACAGAAGTCCACCGGGCCGACTCCCTCGCCGCCCTCTCGCGTCAGCGCCGCCATCGACGGGCTGTGCGCCGCGGTGTTGCGGAACAACGAGGAGACGTTGTCGGCCATGGAACCTCCGTATGGGGCGGGCCCGGCGGGGACGACCGGGCCCGTCGTCATTGGGTGGCCCGCGCGGGGGAGCGCGGGCCGCCCTTACATACGAAGGTTTGGGTGGCGCTGTTCAACCGCTGAGGAATCGGTAAGAACTTGTGGGGCACCTGTGAAGCAGTCGTGACCGCGGCATCCGGGGCTCATCGGAAAGGGCCCCACCGTTGCCGGCGGGGCCCTTCCTGTCCTGGGCTACGGACCTGTCCTGGGTGGCTGCGGACCTGTCCCTGAGCTACGGACCTGTCCTGGGCCGCGGACGGGTCACGAACCGGACTTGCGCTTGTTCCAGACGTCGAAACCGACCGCGGCGAGCAGCGCCAGGCCCTTGATGACCTGCTGCCAGTCGCTGCCGACGCCGAGCAGGTTCATGCCGTTGTTCAGCACACCGAGGACGAGACCACCGATGATCGCGCCGAGGACGGTACCGACACCGCCGCTCATGGACGCGCCACCGATGAACGCCGAGGCGATCGCCTCGAGTTCGAAGTTCAGACCCGCCTTGGGGCCGGCCGCGTTCAGCCGGGCCGCGACCACCAGGCCCGCCAGGGCGGCGAGCGCGCCCATGTTCAGGAAGACGAGGAAGGTGACCTTCTTGTCCTTGACGCCGGACAGCTTCGCGGCCGGCAGGTTGCCGCCGATCGCGTAGATGTGGCGGCCGAAGACGGCGTTGCGCATGACGTAGCCGTAGCCGACCACCAGCGCGCCCAGGACCAGCAGGATGATCGGCGCGCCCTTGTAGCTGGCGAGCAGCATCGTGACGGTGAGCACCGCGGCGACGATGGCGACGATCTTGAGCAGGAACAGGTTGCGCGGCACGACGTCCAGCGAGAACTCCTGCTGGCGCTTGCGGTCGCGCACCTCCTGGAGCACCACCATGACGATCACGGCGAGGCCCAGCAGCAGCGTGATGTTGTGATAGTTCGTGGTCGGGCCGACCTCCGGGAGGAAGCCGTTGCCCATCTTCTGGAGACCGTCCGGGAACGGGCCGAGGGTCTGGCCCTCCAGGAAGATCTCCGTCATGCCGCGGAAGATCAGCATGCCGGCGAGGGTGACGATGAACGACGGTATGCCGAGATACGCGATGAAGAAGCCCTGCACCGAGCCCGCGATCGCGCCCACGATCAGGCACAGCACCACCGCGACGGGCCACGAGACGTCGTGCTGCACCGTCAGCACCGCCGCGAACGCGCCGATGAACGCCGTCAGTGAACCGACCGACAGGTCGATGTGGCCCGCGATGATCACCAGCATCATGCCGATCGCGAGGATCAGCACATAGCTGTTCTGGAGGACCAGGTTGGAGACGTTGCGCGGCAGCAGCAGGTCGCCGTCGGTCCAGACCGCGAAGAGGGCGACGATCAGGCCGAGGGCGATCAGCATGCCGTACTGGCGCATGTTGCGGCGCAGGCCGTCCAGCACCAGCTGGAGCAGGCCGCCGCCGGCCGCCGGTCCGCCGCTCTTGCCGGGCGGCGCGGCAGCCGGGCTCTTGGTCACGTCGGTGCTCATCGCGTTACCTCTTTGTCCTTCGTCATCTGACGCATCAGCACTTCCTGCGTGGCCTCGGCCCGCGGGAACTCGCCCGTGAGCCGCCCGGCGGCCATGGTGTAGATGCGGTCGCACATACCGAGCAGTTCGGGCAGCTCGGAGGATATGAAGACGACCGCCTTGCCCTGGGCCGCCAGCTGGTCGATGACCGTGTAGATCTCGTACTTGGCACCGACGTCGATACCGCGCGTGGGCTCGTCCAGGATCAGCACGTCCGGACCCGCGAAGATCCACTTGCTGAGGACGACCTTCTGCTGGTTGCCGCCGGACAGCTTGCCCACCGGCTCGAAGACGGTCGGCGCCTTGATGTTCATGGACTTGCGGTAGCCCTCGGAGACCTGCCGCTCCTCGTGCTCGTCGACGATCCCCCGCTTGGCCACCTTGTCCAGCGCGGTCAGCGAGATGTTGCGGTTGATCGTGTCGATGAGGTTGAGGCCGTAGTGCTTGCGGTCCTCCGTGACATAGGCGATTCCGTGGCCGACCGCCTCCGCGACGGTCTTCGTACGGATCTCCTTGCCGTCCTTGAGGACGGTGCCGCCCGCGTGCCGGCCGTAGGAGCGCCCGAAGACGCTCATCGCGAGCTCGGTGCGGCCGGCGCCCATCAGGCCCGCGATGCCGACGATCTCCCCGCGCCGCACCTGGACCGACACGTCGTCGACGACCTTGCGCTGCTGGTCGATCGGGTGGTGCACGGTCCAGTTGCGGATCTCCAGGGCCGGGGCCGCGCCCGACTCCGCCTCGTGCGGGGTGCGCTCGGGGAAGCGGTTGTCCAGGTCGCGGCCGACCATGCCGCTGATGATCCGGTCCTCGGTCGTCTCCGCCGACTTCACGTCGAGCGTCTCGATGGACTGCCCGTCGCGAATGATCGTCACCGAGTCCGCGACCTTGCGGATCTCGTTGAGCTTGTGGGAGATGATGATCGCGGTGATGCCCTGCTTCTTCAACTCCAGGATGAGATCCAGGAGTTTGTCGCTGTCCTCGTCGTTGAGGGCCGCGGTCGGCTCATCCAGGATGAGCAGCTTCACCTTCTTCGAGAGCGCCTTCGCGATCTCCACGAGCTGCTGCTTGCCGACGCCGATGTCGGCGACGCGGGTCTCGGGGTGATCGCTGAGACCGACCCGGCGCAGCAGCTCGGAGGCGTGCCGCAGGGTGTCGTTCCAGTTGATCAGCCCACGCGTGGCGTGCTCGTTGCCGAGGAAGATGTTCTCCGCGAGGGAGAGGTACGGCACCAGCGCCAGCTCCTGGTGGATGATGACGATGCCGCGCTGCTCGCTGGCCCGGATGTCCTTGAAGGAGACGGTCTCTCCCTCGAACAGGATCTCGCCCTCGTACGTGCCGTGCGGATGGACGCCGGAGAGCACCTTCATCAGGGTGGACTTTCCGGCGCCGTTCTCACCGCAGATGGCATGGACCTCGCCCTGGCGGACGGTCAGAGTGACGTCCGACAGCGCTTTCACACCGGGAAAGGTCTTGACGATCGAGCGCATTTCCAGGACGGGTCCCGCCATGGTCGTGCCTTCCAATCCTTGAGGGTCGACGCTTACTTGAGCTGGTCGGCCGTGTAGTAGCCGCCCTCGACGAGGACCTTCTCGTAGTTGGTCTTGTCCACGCTCACCGGCTGGAGCAGGTAGGCCGGGACGACCTTGGTGCCGTTGTCGTAGGTCTTGGTGTCGTTCGTCTCGGGCTTCTTGTCGTTGAGGACGTCGTCGACCATGGTCGTGGCGACCTTGGCCAGCTCACGGAGGTCCTTGTAGACGGTCTGGGTCTGGCCGCCCGCGATGATCGACTTCACCGAGGCCAGCTCGGCGTCCTGGCCGGTGAGGACCGGCAGCGGCTTGCTCGCGGAGCCGTAGTCGTCCGACTTCAGCGCCGACAGGATGCCGATGGAGATGCCGTCGTACGGCGAGAGGACCGCGTCGACCTTCTTGCTGCCGTACGACTTGGTGAGGATGTCGTCCATGCGCTTCTGCGCGGTCGCGCCGTCCCAGCGCAGGGTGGTGACCTGGGTGAGGCCGGTCTGGCCGGACTGGACGACGAGCTTCTTGCTGTCGATGTACGGCTGGAGCACGCTCATCGCGCCGTTGAAGAAGTACTTGGTGTTGTTGTCGTCGTTGGAGCCGGCGAACAGCTCGATGTTGAACGGGCCCTTGCCGGACTTCAGGCCGAGCTTGTCGACGATGTAGTTGGCCTGGAGCTCGCCGACCTTGCTGTTGTCGAAGGACGCGTAGTAGTCGACGTTCTTCGTGCCGAGGATCAGCCGGTCGTAGGAGATGACCGGAATCTTGGCGTCGGCGGCCTGCTGGAGGACGTTGTTCAGCGACTTGTTGTCGATGGCCGCGACGATCAGCGCCTTGACGCCCTGCGTGATCAGGTTCTCGATCTGCGAGACCTGCTGGTCGGGGTCGTCCTCGCCGTAGACCAGCTTGGTCTTGTAGCCCTTGGCCTCGAGGTCCTTGACGACGTTGGCGCCGTCGGAGATCCAGCGCTCGGAGGACTTGGTCGGCATCGCGATACCGATGGTCCCGCCCTTGGCGCTGTCCGAGCCCTCGTCCTTGCTGCCACCGTCGCCGCTCTGGCCGCAGGCGGACAGGGTCAGGGCGAGGGAGGCGGCTCCGGCTATGGCGGCGAGGGAGACTCTACGGTTGCGCATGATCATCATCCTTGATGTGTGTGCAGGGGTCGGTATCGCGGTGCGAAGGACGCTCCCGGAGCGACGCCGGGAAGAAGTGAAGAAGTGAAGAAGCGGTGTGTGGGATTCTGCGCGCCTGTGTCGGCTTCTGTGAAGCGGGGTTTCCGGAACGTTATGACTGGATGTCAAACCGCTTGAGTTCACCCGGCAGACGCGAGCCGAGCGGAGCCATGTCACCGTCCGCGCCATGACGGGCGAGCAGGTCGAGGGCGAGCCGTCCACGCCGCACCCGTTCCCGGGCCGTGGAGAGCGTCAGATCCCGCAGGTGATGGCCGTACGGGTAGATCGCCGGGGCCTTGGACAGGCCGAACTTCAGATAGAGCGGTGCGCCGCGCCGGATCAGCTCGGCGACCTCGTACATCCGGATGTAGCCGCCGAGATCGTCGGGGGCCTCGATGTACATGTCCATGGGGGCGCCGGACACCCGGCGGATCTCGGTGAGGTGGTCCAGGGTGAGGTCGCTGGGCACGTTGACCGAGTCGGCGCCGAGCTGCTCGTACACCGCGTACGCCGCCGGGTTCACGGGGCCGATGAGCGCCGACACCTTCAGCGTGGTGTCGGCCGGGATGATGCCGGCCGCACGGGCGCGGTGCAGCGTCCACAGCACGCCCTCGTCGGCGACGAGCAGGCACTTGACGCCCAGTTCCGTCGCCCGGACGGCGTCCTCGACGCACCCGGCGACGGCGTCGTGACCGCGGGCGCGCAGCCCGCCGCCCCGGGAGTCGGTCCGGGTCGAGCCGCCGATGTCCCAGGTGCCGCGCGGCCCGGTGAACAGGCAGAGCTCGATGTCACGCTCGCCGGTGGCGTCGACCATCTCGGTGATCTCGGCGTCGGTCAGCATCCACACGCCGCTGCCCTGGCTGATCCGGTGGATCGGCACGTCGAGGCGCGAGGCCTCCTTGAGGATGACGGCCAGCGCTTCGGGACCCTCGCACGAAGGGACCTCGGTGCGCCAGCGGCCGCCACCCGGAAAGGTGTGGGCGGAGGTGTCGGCGGGATCGAGGGCGGGCGCGCCCAGGCCGAGCGCGGTGAGCGCCTGCTCACCGGGTCGACGGGCTGCCGTGGCGGAAGCGTCGGTGGTCACATGCCGTCCTTCGTGTTCGATATTTCGGTCAAGGTTCGCGGCTCAGGTCGTGCGGGGTTTGGGTGTACACCGGTGCGGGGGCGGTCAGGTCGCCCCCGCACCGGCGTACGGCTCAGGGGCTTACGGCTTGAGCAGCACCTTGCCCACCTTCGGATCGCCTGATCCCACCAGGTCGATGGCCGCGGAGAACTCGGCGAGCGGCAGTTCGTGCGTGACCAGCGGCAGCGGATCCAGCAGCCCGGCTCCGAACACCCGGACGGTGTGCGACCAGGCGTCCGGCGGCGCGCCGAAGACGGTGTGCACCTCCAGCTGTCGTACGACCAGGTCCGTCGGGTCGAGACCGTCGGCGCCCGGCGCCGGGATCCCGGTGAGGACCAGCCGGCCACCGCGCCGGAGCAGCGAGGCGGCGGTCCGCGCGGCGGACGCGGACCCGGCGGTCTCGATGACGACGTCGAAGTCGTCCGGGAGCTCCTGGTCCCTGGTCCGGAAGTCGGTGGCCCCGAACTGCCGGGAGAGCGCCTCCCGGTCGTTCCGGGTGCCGACGACCAGCAGTTCGGCGGGCGATCCCGCCTTCAGGAACTGCACGGCGAACATGCCCAGCGTCCCGGTGCCGACGACGGCCACCTTCTCGCCCGGCAGCGCGTGCGCCTTGATCGCGGCGGCCGCGATACAGGCGGCGGGCTCCAGCAGGGCGGCGGCGGTGAGGTCGGCGTCGTCCGCCAGGACGTGCAGCAGCCGGGCCGGGAGGGTGAGGGTGGCCGCCATGGCCCCCGGCTGGGTGAAGCCGGTCTCCTCGTACCCGTCCGTGCACAGCGTCGTCTCGCCCGCGTGGCAGCGGTCGCAGACCTGGCAGTTGCGGAAGCCCTCACCGACGACCTTGCGGCCGACGAGCGACGCGGGGACCCCGGCGCCGACCGCCTCGACCGTCCCGGACCACTCGTGGCCGGGGGTCAGCGGGTAGCGGACGTACCCCTCGGGCCGGTTGCCCTGGTACACCTCGCGGTCGCTGCCGCAGATGCCGGTGGCGTGGACGCGGACCAGCGCCTCGCCGGGTTCCGGCCGCCGCGGCTCGTGCGGGACGAGCCGGTGCTCGCCCGGCGCCTCGACGACGACGGCTGTGCTCACTTGTCGCTGCCCTTCGGCTTGCGCTGCTCCCAGCCCTCGGCCCAGAGGTCGAAACGGGCCTGCTGCTGCGGGAACTCGGCGGCGGCGTCCACGTCGAGCTCGACACCGAGACCGGGCGCGTGGGACAGCTCGAAGTAGCCGTCGACGACCTGGGGAGCCCCCTTGACGACCTTCTTGATCTCCGAGTCGGCGAAGTCGTTGAAGTGCTCCAGGATCTTGAAGTTCGGGGAGGTGAACCCGACCTGGAGCGAGGCGGCGGTGAGGACCGGGCCGCCGACGTTGTGCGGGGCGACGAGCACGTAGTGCGCCTCGGCGGTGGCGGCCAGCTTCCTGGTCTCCCAGATGCCGCCGATGTGGCCGACGTCCGGCTGGATGATGTCCACGGCCTGGCTCTCGAAGAGCTCACGGAACTCGACGCGGTCGTGGATGCGCTCACCGGTGGCGACGGGGATGTCGACCTTCGCGGCGACCTTCTCGAGGGCCTTCAGGTTCTCGGGCGGACACGGCTCCTCGAGCCACGCGGGCTTGAAGGGCGCGAGCTCGTTCGCGAGCCGGACGGCGGTGGCGGGGGAGAAGCGGCCGTGCATCTCCAGCATCAGCTCGGCGTCCGGCCCGATGGCGTCGCGCACGGCCTCGATGAGGGACACCGCGTACAGGGTCTGCTGGTGGTCCAGCTCGAAGTGCCCGGTGCCGAAGGGGTCGATCTTGAGCGCCTTGTAGCCGCGCTCCATGACCCCCTGGGCGGCCTTGTGGTAGGCCTCCGGGGTCCGCTCGGTGGTGTACCAGCCATTGGCGTAGGCCTTGACCTTGTCGGTGACCTTGCCGCCGAGGAGCTGCCAGACGGGCACGCCCAGGGCCTTGCCCTTGATGTCCCAGCAGGCCATCTCGACGACGGCGATGCCCGACATCACGATCTCGCCGGCCCGCCCGTAGTCGCCGTACTTCATCCGGCGCACGAGGTCCTCGACAGCGAATGGGTCGGAGCCGAGAATGTGGTTGGCCTCGGCCTCCTTCAGGTAGCCGAGCAGCGCGTCGGTGTGACCCAGCATGCGGGTCTCTCCGACTCCGGTGATGCCCTCGTCGGTGTGCACCAGGACGTAGGTCAGGTTGCGCCACGGCGTCCCGACCACGTGCGTGCTGATTCCGGTGATGCGCACGGAAGTTACCCTTCGGCTGTTCGAGATTTCGTCACATGTTCGAAATGCTGGCCAGACAGTAAGGATTGCGCGAGGGGAGTGTCAATGGGTCGAACAGGTAACGGTTTCGACAGTTTCGGTACTCCTTTCGAAAGTTGGCCTGTCGTGGTGTGGGCCAGGTCACTCGGGCTGTCGCGCGGTATGGCCGGTTTCCCACACAACTTTCACAGGCGAACCCGGGAGCGCGCCCGTCCTGGAACTTAGTCTTCCCGCGTCATGGACTACTGCCACCCGTGCCGACGGCACCTCAACGGCGCCCTCGCCTGCCCGGGGTGCGGCGCGCCTGCTCAACAGCTACGCGCGTATCCGCCCGGCCCGCCCGAGCCGGAGCCCTACGCGCAGGACCCGTCGGCGCACCAGATGCCCGGCGACTCGGACGATCACGGCGCTCACGGCGACCGAGACGATCACGGCGCTCACGAAGGGCGCGACGAGCACGACGGTCACGACGATCACGAAGCCGGGGGCGGTGAGCCGCAGGGCCGGGCCGCGCGCCGCCGGGAGCAGGGCCGGGGCGGTCGGCGTGGTCCCCAGGGCGCGGCCGCCGCACCGGACGCGAGTCGCCGCGACCGCAAGGCCTCGGCGCACCGCAGGCGCCGCAAACGCATCGTACTGATCACCGTCGGCTTCGCGCTCGCCGCCGGCGGCCTGAGTCTGGCCGAACTCGGCGTGGACGCACCGGGGTTCACCTCCCCGGGGAACCCGGCGGCGGCCGGGGGAGAGGCGTCCGAGGTCGACGGGTCGTCGTCGGGACCGAGTGCGTCGGCGCGGCCCCTGGACGACAGGACCGACACGGGCGGGGACAAGGCCTCGACCTCCCCGAGCCCCTCCGCCTCCCCGTCGGCCTCGGAGTCCGCGAAGGACGAGTCGGCCTCGCCGAGCCCGGACAAGGAGGCCCAGTCGGCCACCCTCCCCGGCTCCTCCGGGTCCACCTCCGGATCGACCCCGTCCGACTCGGACTCGGGCTCGGACTCCACCCCGACCGCCGACCCCTCGGCGCCGGACGCGTCCCCGGATCCGTCGCCCTCGGAGACGTGCACGCGGTTCCTGTGGTGGTGCTCGTAGGGCTCCTCCGGAGCGACCGGTCCGGCCCCCGATCCCGCTGAGCGGTCGCCATGTGGGCCGTCCAGGACGGCTGGCCGGGCGCCCCGGTATGGCCGAAATTGCCGGGCGGTGAAGCGGGTTGGGCATGTTCCGGTCGCGGGGCCCGTCGTCGGGTCGCGGTCCGGTGGGCGGCCTCGCCCGGCCTTCCGGCCTGTGACCAGGGCTGATGTGCCGCCCCCGCCAAGCGCGTTATGGAACCGTGACGAGCTTCCCGTGCAACCCCCTTGACCGCCATGAATTGTTAGCGCTCACAATGACCTCCGCATTCACCAGTCGGCGACGACGTCAGCACGGGGAGGTACGAGCGTCGTGCCCGCAGCGTCCCCCTTCGCGTTTCCCACCGGTGTCGTCGGGTCCACCGGGGCCCCGGAGTGAAGCCGGTGGCGCGGAACCATCCGCCCACACCACAGGACTTACCGCAATTGTCGGCAGACGAGCGCCAAGGAGGTGCGGCCGTGACACACACCCGGCTCCGGCCGCCCACCATGGCCGACGTGGCGCGCCTGGCCGGCGTGTCCCACCAGACCGTGTCCCGCGTGCTGGGGGAGCACCCCAACGTGCGGGACGAGACACGGGCCAGGGTGCTGCGGGCGATCGAGGAGATGGGCTACCGCCGCAACTTCTCCGCACGGGCCCTGGCGACCCGGCGCACCCGGACGCTGGGCGTGGTCGCCTCCGACACCACCCTCTACGGGCCGGCCAGCACACTGTTCGCGCTCGAGGAGGCGGCGCGGGCCGAGGGATATCTCGTCTCGACGGTCAGTCTGCGCGAACTGACCATGGAGAAGCTCTCCGAGGCCCTGGACCACCTCAGCGAGGGCGGGGTGGAGGGAGTGGTCGCCATCGCCCCGCAGCGGTCGGCGGTGGACGCCCTGGCCGAACTGCGCCATCCCTTCCCGGTGGTGGTCGTGGGCGGCGAGCCGGGCATGGACATCCCCCGGGTCGGTGTGGACCAGCACCTGGGGGCACGGCTGGCGACCGGTCACCTGCTGGCCGCCGGCCACCGCACGGTCTGGCACCTCGCCGGACCCGAGGACTGGCAGGAGGCGGCCGACCGGGCCGCCGGCTGGCGGGCGACCCTCGAAGCGGCGGGCGTCGAGCCGCCCATGCTGCTGCGGGGGGACTGGAGTCCGCTGTCGGGCTACCGCGCGGGCCAGGAACTGGCCGGCTGGGTGGGCCGCGGGCTGACCGCCGTCTTCGTCGCCAACGACCAGATGGCACTGGGGGTGTTGCGGGCCCTGCGGGAGGCGGGCGTCCGGACTCCCCAGGACGTCGCGGTGGTCGGCTTCGACGACATCCCGGAGTCGGAGTTCTTCGCTCCGCCGCTCACCACCGTCCGGCAGGACTTCGCGACGGTGGGCCAGCGAGGCATCGCGCTGCTCCTGGAGCAGATCGAGGGCCGGCCGGCCGCCGACCCGCCCCGGATCGCGATCGAACCCCAACTCGTCGTACGCGCAAGTACGTTCCCGAGTGCCGCTCAACCGGAGGGCGCACCCCTCTGACGGACCCGTCGGACGCCCCCTGACCAGCAGTGTGGCCGAGATACCGAACAGTGATCGACAGGCTGGACGCAGTGCGGCCGGTCCATCGAGTACCAGCAGGTCCATCCCCGGGCCGGCTCTTCAAAGGAGAAGAACATGCTCAGCAGAAGGAACTTCCTCACCGCGGCGGTCGGCGTGGCGGCGGCGGGTGGCCTGGCGGCCTGTGCCAAGGAGGACGACAGCGCGTCCAGCAGCTCCTCCGGGGACGGCGGCAAGGCGATCACGCTCGGCTTCTCCCAGGTCGGCTCGGAGAGCGGCTGGCGCAGCGCCAACACGGACTCGGTGAAGGCGGCGGCCAAGGAGGCGGGTTACACCCTCAAGTTCTCCGACGCCCAGCAGAAGCAGGAGAACCAGATCTCCGCGATCCGCAGCTACATCACCCAGGGGGTCGACGTCATCGCCTTCTCGCCGGTGGTCGTCACCGGCTGGGACGCGGTGCTGAAGGAGGCCAAGGCCAAGAAGATCCCGGTGGTCCTCACCGACCGCTCCGTCGAGACCTCCGACGAGTCCCTGTACGTGACCCTGGTCGGCTCCGACTTCACCGACGAGGGCCGCCGCGCCGCCAAGATCCTCGAGAAGGTCATCGCGAAGGCCGGCCTCAAGGGCGCGGTGAAGATCGCCCAGCTGGAGGGCACCACCGGCGCCGCCCCGGCGATCGAGCGCGCCAAGGGCTTCAAGGAGGTCATGGACGCGGACCACAAGGACGACTGGAAGGTCGTCGTCAGCCAGACCGGTGACTTCACCCGCGCCGGCGGCAAGCAGGTCATGGCGGCCTTCCTCCAGTCCAACCCGGACATCAACGTCCTCTTCGCGCACAACGACGACATGGCCATCGGTGCCATCCAGTCCATCGAGGCGGCCGGCAAGAAGCCCGGCAAGGACATCCTGATCGTCTCGATCGACGGCGTGAAGGACGGCTTCGTGGCCATGTCCGAGGGCAAGATCAACGCCATCGTCGAGTGCAACCCGCTCCTCGGCCCGCAGCTCATGGACGTCGTCAAGAAGGTCAAGGACGGCGAGACGGTCGAGCGCTGGATCAAGACCGAGGAGGGCGACTTCATGCAGGACCAGGCCGCGGCCGCGCTCCCGAGCCGCAAGTACTGACCGACCGCACCCACCGGCAGGGAGCCTCCGGCCGACCGAGCCTTCGGTCCCGGGGCTCCCTGCGGGCCTGAACGAATCTCATGAGGAGCGCTGCCATGGCAGAGCCACGGCCCGTCCTGGAAATGACGGGCATAGTCAAGGAGTTTCCGGGGGTACGGGCTCTGTCGGACGTCGACTTCCGGCTCTTCCCCGGCGAGATCCACGCCCTGATGGGCGAGAACGGCGCGGGCAAGTCCACCCTCATCAAGGTGCTCACGGGGGTCTACTCCCTGGACGGCGGCACGATCACGCTGGACGGCAAGGCCGTGCGGATCGCCAGCCCGCTGGAGGCCCAGCAGGCCGGCATCAGCACCGTCTACCAGGAGGTCAACCTCTGCCCCAACCTGTCGGTGGCGGAGAACATCTTCATCGGGCGTGAACCGACCCGTCTGGGCCGCATCCAGTGGAAGCAACTGCGCCGGCAGGCGGCGGAGCTGGTGGACCGGCTCGGACTCGACATCGACGTCACCGCCCCCCTGTCCTCGTACCCGCTGGCCGTGCAGCAACTGGTCGCGATCGTCCGGTCGTTGGGCACCGGCGACGGCGCGGGCGGCGGCGAGGGGCCGGGCACCAAGGTGCTGATCCTCGACGAGCCGACCTCCAGCCTCGACCGCGACGAGGTCCTCCAACTGTTCGCGTTGATGCGGCGGTTGAAGGACGAAGGCGTCGCGATCCTGTTCGTCTCGCACTTCCTGGACCAGATCTACGAGGTCTGCGACCGGATGACCGTACTGCGCAACGGCACCCTCGTCGGTGAGCACTTGGTGCGCGACCTCGACCAGGTCGGCCTCGTCCAGCTCATGCTCGGCAAGGCCATGGGCCAGCTGGACGAGCTCCACGAACACCAGCTGCACTCCGACGCGGGCGAGACCCTGCTCGAGGCGGACGGCCTCGGCCGGACCGGGGGCATCGCCCCGTTCGACATGGAGATCAAGAAGGGCGAGGTGATCGGGCTCGCCGGCCTGCTCGGATCGGGCCGGACCGAACTCGCCCGGCTGCTCTTCGGCGCCGACCAGCCGGACACCGGCAAGGTGTCCATCGGTGGCAAGCAGGTCTCGATGAGCGCCCCGAACGACGCGATCAACGCCGGTGTCGCCTTCTGCTCCGAGAACCGCAAGAGCGAGGGCCTGGTGCCCGATCTGACGGTGCGGGAGAACATCATCCTGGCCCTCCAGGCCGCGCGCGGCTGGACCCGGCCCATCCCGGTCGCCCAGCGCGACGAACTCGTCGCCAAGTACATCAAGGCGCTGGACATCCGCCCCGCCAACCCCGAGGCCAGGGTGGGCCAGCTCAGCGGCGGCAACCAGCAGAAGGTGCTGCTGGCCCGCTGGCTGATCACCCAGCCGAAGCTGCTGATCCTGGACGAGCCGACGCGCGGCATCGACATCGGAGCCAAGGCCGAGATCCAGAAGCTCGTCGTATCGCTCTCCGAGGACGGCATGTCGGTGCTGTACATCGCGGCCGAGCTGGAGGAGGTACTCCGGCTCAGTCACACCATCGGAGTGCTGCGCGACCGCCGGCTGGTGGCGCAGATCGCCAACGGGCCCGAGATCACCACCAGCCGGATCCTGGAGACCATCGCGAGCGGAGAGCACCAGTGACCACCTCTTCGACCACCTCTTCCCGGTGGCGAGCGCTGACCCACCACCACCTGTTCTGGCCGGTGGCGGTCCTGGTCCTCCTGCTGCTCGTCAACGTTCCCTTCACCCCCGACTTCTTCTCGATCAAGATGGCGGACGGCCACCTCTACGGCAGCCTCGTCTCGATCGTGCTGTTCGGATCGCCCCTCATCCTGGTGGCGGTCGGCATGACCCTGGTCATCGCCACCGGCGGCATCGACCTCTCCGTCGGCGCCGTGGTCGCCATCACCGGAGCACTGGCCTGCTCGTACATCAGCGACCAGTCCGACCAGGGCGCCCTGTCCGGGGTGCTGCTCGCCATGGGCCTGGGCCTGCTGGCCGCGGTCGTCTGCGGACTGTGGAACGGCTTCCTGGTCGCCAGGATGGGTATCCAGCCGATCATCGCGACCCTGATCATCATGGTCGCCGGGCGCGGTGTCGCCCAGCTGATCACCGACGGCCAGATCATCACCATCAACAGCGAGCCGTACAAGCTGATCGGCGGCGGCTACTGGCTGACCCTGCCGTTCTCCATCTTCGTGGTGGCCGTGGTCGTGGCCGTCACCGTGGTGCTGACCCGCCGTACGGCGCTCGGCCTGCTGGTCGAGGCGGTCGGCGGCAACGCCGAGGCAAGCCGTCTGGTGGGCATCAGGTCCCGGCGCATCAAGATCATGGTGTACGCGTTCTGCGCGCTCTGCGCGGGCATCGCCGGCCTGATGATCAGCTCCAACACCTCGGCCGCGGACGGCAACAACGCCGGCCTGTGGATCGAACTCGACGCGATCCTCGCCGTGGTGATCGGCGGCACCTCGCTCCTGGGCGGCCGGTTCTCCGTCGGCGGCACGGTGGTCGGAGCCCTCGTCATCCAGACCCTGACCACCACGATCTACACCATCGGCGTGCCGACCCAGACCAACCTGGTCTTCAAGGCCGCCGTCGTCATCGTCGTCTGCCTGCTCCAGTCCCCGAAGTTCCGCGCCAAGGTGTTCGGCGCCAGGTTCGGCGCCGGATCCGGGGCGAAGGGAAGCGGCAAGACGGCCGCGGCCCCGGCGGACCCCGCCGCGGCGTCCGAGGCCGCCCCCAAGATGGAGGTGTCGTGATGAGCGCGACCACCCAGAGCCCCACGGCCTCCGACAGCCGTACCCCGTCCAAGGCCGCGCGTCTGCTCGGCGACCGGCGTCTGCCCGTCGCGGTGACGGCCCTGCTCTTCCTGCTGATGTACGGCGTGGGCCTGAGCCGGTACCAGAACTACGGGTTCGGCGAGCCGCAGGTCTTCCTGAACCTGTTCATCGACAACGGCTATCTGCTGGTCGCCGCGGTCGGAGTCACCTTCGTCATCCTGTCCGGCGGCATCGACCTGTCCGTCGGCTCGATGATCGGCTTCACGACGATGTTCACGGCCTGGCTGGTGGAGCGCCAGGGGCTGCCGATCGTGGTCGTGATACCCATGGCGCTGGCCGTGGGCGCCTTCGGCGGCTTCCTGATGGGCTATGTGATCCACAACTTCGAGATCCAGCCGTTCATCGTGACCCTCGCCGGCCTCTTCCTCTTCCGCGGCCTGTGCCTGGTCATCAGCAAGGAGTCGATCTCCATCAGCGACTCCTCGGTGAGCAGCATGGCCCAGGCGCAGGTGTCGCTGGGGATGGGCTTCCTCTCGATCGGCGCGATCGTCTCGCTGGTCGTCCTCGCCGTGGCGTTCTACGTCCTGCACTACACCCGCTTCGGGCGCCGGGTGTACGCCATCGGCGGCAACGAACAGTCGGCCATGCTGATGGGTCTCCCGCAGGGCGGCACGAAGATCGCCGTGTACACCGTGAGCGGGTTCTGCTCGGCGCTGGCCGGACTGCTCTTCACCCTGTACATCCAGTCCGGTGACCCGCTGCACGCGACCGGCATGGAACTCGACGCGATCGCCGCGGTGGTCATCGGCGGCACGCTGCTGACGGGTGGCTCCGGATATGTGCTGGGCACCCTGTTCGGTGTGCTGGTGCTGGGCCTGATCAAGAGCATCATCCAGTTCGAGGGCACCCTCAGCTCCTGGTGGACGAAGATCGCCACCGGTGTGCTGCTGTGCGCGTTCATCCTGGTCCAGCGCTTCATGACGACCCGCAAGAAGACCTGAGCCGAAGCGACGATCCCGGCCCTGGGGCCGGGAGCCGTCGTCAGGGTGTGCCGGGCCGGTACTCCGTCTTGAAGGTCACCCACACCGTCTTGCCGACGGGATGTTCGGTGATGCCCAGGTCGTCCGCCAGTTCTCGGGCCAGGAAGAGGCCCCGGCCCGAGCAGGCGTCGGGGGTCGGCGGGCACGCGGGCACGGGATGGTCACCGGTGTCGCGTACGGCGAGGCGGACCAGGGGGCCGTCGAGGGTGAGGGTCACGCAGTACTGCCTGCCGGGGGGCACCCCGTGCAGCAGGGCGTTGGTGGCGAGTTCCGACACACACAGCTCTATGTCGTCCAGCCGGTCGACGCGGTCCCAGTCGCTCAGCACCTGGTGGACGAAGATCCGGGCGGCTCGCACGGACGCGCGCGAGCGGGGGAAACGACGTTGCCGTGACAGGGGCACGGGGGCACCTCCGGTGGTTCTGGGGCGTCCTGCGGCGAAACCTTACTGTTATTCGTGAAAGGTAACAAGGTAGTGAAGGGTGGCTGAGGGTGGCTGAGGGTGGCGGTTGGCGGATGAACCAAGTCGCCTACCGTGTAGGGCGGCAGGGTCGAAAGAACGGTCGGCCGTACAGGAGGAGTCGTGGGTGCGAGCGGATGGGTCAGCACATCGTTGCCGTATCTGACGCCACGGGGCACCGGGCAGGGCGACGCCTGGGCGGCCGAGGCCGCGGCGGCGGGGCGGCGCGGCAGCCAGCGCATCCTGCACGCCGGTGAGGTGCCCGCTCCCGCCGACGTGGCGGCGCTGCTCGGCGTCCCCGAGGGCGAGCCGGTCGTCGTACGCCGGCGGCTGATCCTCCTCGACGAGGAGCCCAGCGAGCTGACCGACTCGTACTACCCGACGGCCATAGCCGGAGGCACCCGGCTCGCCGGGACCGCCAAGATCCCCGGCGGAGCCCTCACCCTGCTCGCCGAGCTCGGTCACATCGGCGTCCTCGTGCGGGAGGACGTGACGGCCGGGATGCCGGACGAGGAGGAGCGCCAGGCCCTGCGGACCACCCCTGACGAACCGGTCCTGCGGCTCGTCCGGCTCACGCTGGACCACGCCGACCGGCCGATCCAGGTCGACCGTATGGTGATGCCTGCCCTACGGCAGAGGCTGCGCTACCAGATCAGGATCGGATGACCGTGCCCAAGGCAGACCCGGAAGCCGTCGACCGCCGCTCCCTGCACGAGCGGATCGCGGCCGATCTGCGCGACGACATCATGAGCGGAGAGCTCGCCCCCGGCGCCAACCTGCCCACCACCGCCCAGCTCAAGGCGCGCTTCGAGGCGTCGAGCGCCACGGTCCAGAAGGCCCTCCAGCTCCTCAAGGACGAACGCCTGGTGGTCGGCAGGGCGGGCGCCGCCGTCACCGTCCGCGAGCACCGCCAGCGCACCGTCCGGCCCGCCGCGCTCATGAGGCCGGGCAGTCCCGGAGCGCCCTACCGCTGGCTCGCCGAGGCGGCCAAACACGGCAGACACGCCCGCATACAGCTTCTCGACGTGGCCGAGAGCCACCCGCCCGCCGACGTGCGCACCGCCCTCGACCTCCCGGCGGACGGCATCGCGCTGCTCCGCGGCCAGATACTCCTCGTCGACGACGAGCCCGCCGAACTCGTCGAGTCCTACTATCCGCTGGACATCGCCCGGGACACCCCCCTGGCCGAGCGCCGCAGGATCAGGGGCGGCACCCCCGCCCTGCTGACCGGACTCGGCCACCCGCCCCGCCGCAGCACGGACCGGGTCTCCGCCCGGGTCCCCACCCAGGCCCAGTACCATGCCCTCCGCCTCACCAGTGGTATGCCGGTCCTGCGCACCCTGCGCGTGATCCACAGCGACGGCGACCGCCCCGTCGAGGTCACCGTGATGGTGAAGGCGGGCCATCTCTACGAATTGCAGTACGAGTTCACGGGGGAAGAGGAGGAAGGAACATGATCGTGCCGGTCCTGACGGGGATCCTGGTACTCGTCCTCGGTGGCTGTGCCTGTGTCTGGTGGGCGGCGCGAGGCGGCCCGCGCTGGGCACGAGCCGTGGCGGTCGTGACCCTCGCGGCAGGCGAACTGGTCCGCGGCGCGAGCCGCTCGGACCGTACGGGCGGGAAGTCCGGCTCGGACGACTGAGCCGCACGCGCGCACGAGCGGGCCCGTGGGGGTCAGGCGCGTCGGACTCGGGCCGGGCGGAGGCGGAGCCGGTCGGGTCCGGCGGGGTCAGGCCGCGCCGTCCTCCGTGCCCAGCATGCGCCGCAGGAGTCCCCGCAGCACCACCCGCTCCTCCTCCGCCAGCCCCGCCAGCGGCTCCCGGGCGAACCGCAGCGACTCGCGCAGCCCCTTGGCGATCTTCCGGCCCTCGGTCGTGGCCGCCGCCAGCTTCACCCGGCGGTCGGCCGGATCGGGACGCCGCTCGACCAGACCGCGGGACTCCAGTCGGTCGACGATGCCGGTCACGTTGGACGGCTCGCACTTCAGTTTCTGCGCCAGCTTCCGCATCGGCAGCGGCTCCAGCGAGAGCAGGCTCAGCAGCCGGGCCTGCGCGCCGGTGAGGGCGTGACCTGCCGCGGCTTCCTCGTAGTCCTCGTAGTAGCGGGCCACGACCTCGCCGATCAGGCCGACGACCTCCATGGTCAGGGCATCGGGGAGAGGGGCCGGATGTGGGGTGGGCATGGATGCAGGGTACCCCGTTACTTGACATCCTGAAATATTCAGGAGCATGGTTGTTTCAGGTAGTGAAGCATTTTTGAGCGCAGGAAAGGCAGCCCCCCATGACCGAGTCGGCCCTCCCCACCACGAGCCGCGAATGGCGTCTGCTCAGCCGCCCCGTCGGCTGGCCGAAGCCCGAGGACTTCGAGCTGGCCGAGGCGGAGATCCGGCAGCCCGGCCCGGGTGAGGTGCTGGTGCGCAACGCCTACGTCTCCGTCGACCCCTACATGCGCGGCCGGATGAGCGCGGCCAAGTCGTACGTGGCCCCCTTCGAGCTGGGCAAGGCCATGCAGGGCGGGGCGGTCGGCGAGGTCGTCGCCTCCGCCGCCGAGGGCGTCTCCGTCGGCGATCACGTCCTGCACTTCGGCGGCTGGCGCGAGTACGCCACCTTCGACGCCAAGCAGGCCGTCAAGGTCGACCCCGAGGCCGCGCCCCTCTCCACCTACCTCGGCGTCCTCGGGATGACCGGTCTCACCGCCTACGCGGGCCTTCTGCGCACCGGCTCCTTCAAGGAGGGCGACTCCGTCTTCGTGTCCGGCGCGGCCGGCGCCGTCGGCAGCCAGGTCGGCCAGATCGCCAGGCTGAAGGGCGCCTCCCGGGTCATCGGCTCGGCCGGCTCCGACGAGAAGGTCAAGCTGCTCGTCGAGGAGTACGGCTTCGACGCCGCCTTCAACTACAAGAACGGCTCGGTCGCCGCGCAGCTCCGCGAGGCCGCTCCCGACGGTGTCGACGTCTACTTCGACAACGTCGGCGGCGACCACCTCGAGGCGGCCATCGGCTCGCTCAACGAGAAGGGCCGCATCGTGATCTGCGGCATGATCTCCGTCTACAACAACACCGAGGCCGCTCCCGGCCCGAAGAACCTCGCCCGCCTCATCGCGACCCGTGGCCGTATCGAGGGCTTCCTGGTCGGCGACCACTACGACCTCCAGCAGGAGTTCGTCCAGGAGGTCGGAGGCTGGGTCCGCTCCGGCGAGCTGAAGTACCGCGAGACGGTCGTCGAGGGCATCGAGAACAACCTGGAGGCGTTCCTCGGGGTGCTGCGCGGCGACAACACCGGAAAGATGATCGTCAAGCTCTGACCCCCGGCCCGTGACACCGCCCTGACACCGGTCGTCGCGGACGGCGAAGGCCGCACCCCTGGACGTGGGGTGCGGCCTTCGCTCGCGTCCGCTCTCGCGCCGGAGTCAGCCGGCGGACAGGGCCGCGCCGTGCACCGCCGCCGCCAGCCGGTCGTTCTCCGGCGCGGACCCGCCCGGGAAGGCGAACCGGCGCCGTGTGTAGCCGTAGGCGAGCCCGCTGCGCGGATCCGCGAACGCCTGGCAGCCGCCCGCCCCGCTGTGCCCGAACGCCCCGGCGCCGAGGAACGGGTGCCAGGTGTCGGCGGTCGCCTGGAAGCCCAGCCCGTACGACTTGTGCGAGCGCGCCACCACGTCGTAGCCCACCGAGTGCAGCTGCCCGAACTCCGCCGCCGTGTCCTCCTTCAGCAGCGGCGCCTTCCCGCCGACCTCGCTGATCGCCGCCGCGTACAGCCCGGCCAGTCCGCGCGCCGAGGCCACCCCGCCCACCGAGGCCGGCCCCTTGGCCCGGATCAGGGGATCGTTCGGCAGGAGTTCCAGATCGGTCGGCTCGGCGGTGTGCCGGTTGAAGGCGACGGCGGCGAGCGTGTGCGGCCCGCCCGGCAGGGAGTCCAGCAGCGCCCGCTGCTCGGCGGTCGGCGCCATCGGCTGCGCGGTGCGGAACCGAGGCTCGTGCGCCGCGGGCAGCCCCAGGAAGAAGTCCAGCCCGTACGGGACGCGCACCCGCTCCTCGTACACCTCCTGGAGCGTACGGCCCGTGGCCCGCCGTACGACCTCGCCGGTGAGCGCCCCGAGGACCAGCCCGTGGTAGCCGAAGGCGGTGCCCGGTCGCCAGAACGGCCGCTGGTCGGCGAGGCGTTCGGCGATCTGCCGGTCGTCGGCCAGCTCCTGCGGCGAGAACCCGCTGTCCGTGCCGATCACCCCGGCCCGGTGGGCGAGCAGCTCGCGCAGGGTCAGCGCGCCCTTGCCCTCGGCCGCGAACTCAGGCCAGTAGTAGGTGACTTTCCGGTCCAGCTCCAGGGTGCCCTCCTGGACGAGGAGCGCGACCACCAGGTGGGCGGCGCCCTTGGTCGAGGAGTAGACGCCGTAGAGCGAGTCGGGGCCGGCGCCGTCGCCGGGCACCCACAGGTCGACCACCCGCCGACCGTGCACATGGGCGCACAACTGGCCCTCGTAGTCGGGCCGTTCCTCCGCCACGAACGCGGCGAACGCCTCCCGCACCGCTTCGAATCCGTCGGCGACAGTGCCGTGGATCTCCCTCGTCGTCCCAGTCAATCGAGTCATCCGCTCTCCTCAACCAGCCCACTGCTCGCGTGTGCCGACAGGTCCCTCAAGCTCGGCTGCTCCCCGTACTACGCCATCCCGTACTACGCCATCGCACCGAAACACCTTCCGGACCTGCCGAGACCGTTGCCTCTGTAGATCGGTACGGCGAGGTGTACCTGTTCGACTCAACTGCATCAAGCAGGTGTTGGTGTCACCGATACGCCGGATGGCCTACGAGGGCCGCCCGAGGCGTGCGGTGCGGGGCACGCGGTCGGGATCCGTGAAATGTGCACGACCGATAGAGTTCGGCCATGCGCGATCTTGGGGTGGGGTTCACGTACCTCCTGAAGGGCCAGCGGTGGGTGGCCCGGCACGGCAAGCAGTACGGGTTCGGGCTCGTTCCCGGCCTGATCACCCTTGTCCTCTACGCGGCGGCCCTGGTGTCGCTCGCGGTGTGGGGCGAGGACTTCGTCGGGTGGTCGACGCCGTTCGCCGACGACTGGACGAGCCCCTGGCGCGGACTGTTCCGCGGCTTCCTCGTCGTCGTGCTGTTCGCTCTCGGCCTGCTGCTCGCCGTCCTCACCTTCACCGCGGTCACCCTGCTCATCGGGCAGCCGTTCTACGAGAGCCTCTCCGAGAAGGTCGACCGGGACGTCTCGCCCGACGGCACGGCCCCCGAGTCCGGGCTGTCGCTCTGGCGCGAACTGTGGATCTCCGCCCGCGACAGCCTCCGCATCCTCGGCCGCGCGCTGCTGTGGGCTGTGCTGCTGTTCGCCCTCGGGTTCATCCCGGTCGTCGGGCAGACGGTGGTCCCGGTGATCGGTTTCTTCGTCACCGGCTTCTTCCTCACCGAGGAACTCGTCTCCGTCGCCCTCCAGCGCAGGGGCGTCGACCTACGGGCCCGGCTCGCCCTGCTCCGCTCCCGCAAGACCCTGGTCTGGGGCTTCGGCACCCCCCTGGGGCTGGCCTTCCTGGTGCCGGTCGTCGCGGTGTTCCTGATGCCGGGCGCGGTCGCGGGCGCCACCCTGCTGGCCCGTGAGCTGCTCGGCGAGGAGATCTCCGAGGGTGACGGGGCCGACGGGGCCGACACCCCGAAAGAGGAGAACGCCACCTCATGACCGAGTTGCTCGCCGTCGCCCTCATCACCGTGCTGGCCGTCATCGCCCCCGGCGCCGACTTCGCGATGATCGTCCGCAACAGCTACCTCTACGGCCGCCGTACCGGACTGCTCGCGGCGACCGGAGTCGCCGCGGGCGTCCTCGTCCACGTCACGTACACGATGCTCGGCGTGGGACTGCTGATCGCGTCGTCCACGTTCCTCTTCACCGTCATCAAGCTGGTCGGCGCGGCGTACCTGATCTACATCGGCGTCCGTACCTTCCGCACCAAGGGCGAGGTCGAGGTCGACCTCACCGGCAAGACGGAACTGACCCCGCTCGCGGCCCTGCGCGCCGGGTTCCTGACCAACGTCCTCAACCCGAAGACGACCCTCTTCGTCGTCTCCACGTTCTCCCAGGTGGTCAGCCCCGGCACGCCGGTCCGGCAGCAGGTCGGCTACGGCCTGTTCATGTCGCTGGCGCATCTGCTGTGGTTCGGCGTGGTCGCCGTCTTCTTCTCCCACGACCGCATGCGCACGCTGATGCTGCGCGGCCAGAAGGTCCTCAACAAGGTCATCGGCTCGGTCCTGGCGGGCCTGGGCGTCAGCCTGGCGCTGGCGCCCTCGCACTGACCCGAGCCTCGACGGCCGCGCGCGCCTACCGCCCGGCCGCCACGGCCACGGCCAGGATCGCCCGTACCTGGGCGACGATGTCCAGCCGGTTCCGCACGAACTCCGGATCGGTCACGTCCTGGGTGTTGCCCGCCGCGAACTGGAGGACCGGCGTGTGCACATGCCCGCCCGGCAGGCTGGCGTGCAGCCCCAGCCGGTCGCGCAGCAGGGTGGCCCGGTAGGCGATCTCGTTGGAGAGGTAGTTCCCGCCGCCCCCGGCCCGTGCGGTCGACCCCGCCGTCGGCCCCTCCGGTCGCACGACGGGCTCGGCGCCTCCCGCCGGGATCTCGGTGACGCTCGTGTTGTCGTACACCGGGAACCGGCCCGTGTCCGCCGCCACGATCGCCGCGTACGGCAGGGTCGTGGTCGTCCACTGCGGCTGTGTGGCGGGGTCGGCGACCGGGACGGTCTCCGTCCGGCCGATGTTCTCGTTGTCGGGGAAGCCGCCGCGCCAGGCCCCGTTGGTGCGCTCCACGTCGAAGCGGCCGACGCGGCCCTGGCTGACGGTGGTGAACAGATCGACGTGCGGCAGATACGGCCGCAGAGCGCGCTCCACCGATTGCTCCGCGAAGTCCTGCCAGCGCACCGGGAACATGGCGGTCTCCACCCGCGCCGGGCCGTCCGCGGTCTGGATCACCGTGCCGTCGAGGGCGAGCGCGGTCGCCCCCGAGGGGTTGGAGATCCGGATGTCCCGGTCCAGGGTGAACGGGTCGAAGCCGGTGACCAGAACGCGCTTCAGCCCCTTGGCGTGCCGCGGATAGTGCAGGTCGGTCTGCCCGCGCGAGGTGCGCTCCAAGGTGTCGAGCAGAGCGGTGCGTTGGCCGTCGGTGACCGCGAAGCCGGGCTGCCAGGTGCGCACTTCGCTCGTCATGCCGAGCCGCGCCCAGTACAGCGGCCGGTCGTCGTCCCGGCTGAGGTCGCCGCCGGCGGGCCCGCGCCCCTGGACCCGGTCCACCGCCCGCCGCCACAGGGCCGCGCCCTCGCGGGTGACGATCTGGCGGGCCCGGGCGTAGGAGTGCGAGGCCTCCAACAGCCGGGCGAAACGCGGAGCCACCGCGTCGAACCCGGACCGGGCGAGGATCTCCTGGGGAACGGCCTGCGTCAGGCGCTGTTCCTCGACCGTGGGGGCGGGCACCGCCTCGGTCGCGGTGGCGGCGGTGGGAAAGGCGAGCCCGGCCGACAGGGCCAGAGCGAGAACGCCGACGCGCACGCGTATGGAATGCGCGGAGTATGCGGGATGCACGGGGTGCGGGTCCTTCCGTCGCTGTGGGGGAGAGCGTGGGGTGGGACGGCGGAAGTATCCCGTGCCGGAAGTGGTCTACGCCATGGCGCCTGGGATCGTGGTCGCCGCCTCCCGCAGTGCGGTGACGAACGTCCGCCCCGAGGCGCGGATCGAGGTGGGGGTGGAGGTGGCGGCGGTACCCGCGCCCCAGGCCGACCGGTCGGGGTCGTCCTCACCCGGCAGCCACGGGGACGTGGTTGCTCGCCGCGGGGGTGCTCGATCGGTGGTTGCGCCTTTGATTCGCTCGCAGGCCGCCGAGGGCAGGATGGAAGCGTCCGTGAATTGCGAACGAGGAGGCGCCGCGATGGCGGAAGTGGAGACGGCCGTCGAGACGGCCCTCGGCACACTCGATCTGGACGCCAAGACCCGGCTGCTGGCCGGCCAGGACTCGTGGTCGCTGCCCGAGCTGCCGGAGATCGGACTGAAGTCCCTCGTCATGTCCGACGGCCCCGTGGGCGTCCGGGGTGTGCGCTGGACCGCCGACGACCCCTCCGTCGCGCTGCCCTCCCCGACCGCCCTCGCGGCCACCTGGGACCCGGAACTCGCCCACCGCGCCGGCGTCCTCCTGGCCCAGGAGGCCCGCCGCAAGGGCGTCCACGTCCTGCTGGCCCCCACGATCAACCTGCACCGCTCCCCGCTCGGCGGCCGTCACTTCGAGGCCTACAGCGAGGATCCCTGTCTGACGGGGGTGATCGGCGCGGGCTATGTGAACGGCGTCCAGTCCGGCGGTGTCGGCACCACCGTCAAGCACTTCGTCGCCAACGACGCCGAGACCGACCGCTTCACCGTGAACAACGTGGTCGGTGAACGCGCCCTGCGCGAGCTGTACCTGGCCCCCTTCGAGGCCATCGTCGAGAACGCCCGCCCCTGGGGCATCATGACCGCCTACAACACGGTCAACGGCACGACGATGACCGAGCACCACCACCTCGTGAACGAGGTCCTGCGCGACGCATGGGGCTTCGACGGCATCAACGTCTCCGACTGGATGGCCGCCCGCGACACCGTGGGCGCGTTGAGGGGCGGCCTCGACGTCGCCATGCCCGGACCGCGGACCGTCTACGGCGAGGCCCTCGCGGAGGCGGTACGCGACGGCCGGCTCGACGAGTCCGAGGTCGACGAGGCCGTACGCCGCGTCCTGCGCCTGGCCGCCCGCGTCGGCGCCCTCGCGAACGTCGAACCGGCCGTCACCCGCCCGCCCGCCCCCGTCGACGGCGAGGCCCTGGCCCGCGAACTGGCCCGCCGCTCCTTCGTCCTGGTCCGCAACGAGGACGGCGCGCTGCCGCTCAGGCCCGGCACCGTCGCCCTCATCGGCGCGGCCGCCCGCGACGCCCGGATCCTCGGCGGCGGCTCCGCGACCGTCTTCCCGGCCCGCACGGTCTCCCCGCTCGACGGCCTCACCGCCGCGCTCCCCGAAGGCACCCTCGGCTATGCCGTCGGTGCCGACCCCACCACCGAACTCGCCGTCGCCGACAAGGGCTTCGCGCTGCGGGCGGTCTGCCGCGACGCCGCCGGCAACGTCATCGGCACCCGGTCCGCGCCGAACGGCCAGATCCAGTGGATGGGCACCGACCTCCCCGAGGGCGTCACCCACGACACCGTCCACACGGTCCGACTGACCGGCACCTTCACCCCGCGCGAGAGCGGCCCGCACACCTTCGGCATCAAGGGCACGGGCGGCTTCACCCTCACCGTCGCCGGGACGACGTACTACGACGACGTCCAGCGTCCCGCCGACGACAGCGACCCCTTCGAGGCGTTCTTCGGCGCCCCGGTGCCCCGCGCCGAGGCCCGACTGACCGCCGGTGAACCGGTCGAGGTCTCGCTCACCCACGTCTTCGCGCTCCCCGAAGGCGTCCCCTTCAAGGCCATCGCCTTCGCCCTGGCCCACCAGGAGCCGCAGCGCGACCCCGACGAGCTGATCGCCGAGGCGGTCGAGGCGGCGCGGGCCGCCGACACGGCCGTCGTCGTGGTCGCCACCACCGAACGCGTCGAGTCCGAGGGCTTCGACCGCAAGGACCTCCGCCTCCCCGGCCGGCAGGACGACCTGGTCCGTGCCGTCGCCGCCGCCAACCCGAACACCGTCGTGGTCGTCAACGCGGGCTCCCCGGTGGAGCTGCCGTGGCGCGAGGACGTCGCGGCCGTCCTGCTCACCTGGTTCCCCGGCCAGGAGGGCGGAGCGGCCCTGGCGGACGTCCTGACGGGCGCCCACGAACCCGGCGGCCGGCTCCCCACCACCTGGGGCTCCCTCGACGACGCCCCCGTCACCGAGGTCACCCCCACCGACGGCGAACTCGCCTACACCGAGGGCGTCTTCATCGGCTACCGCGCCTGGGAGAAGGCACACCGCACCCCGGTCCACCCCTTCGGCCACGGCCTCGGCTACACCGACTGGACGTACGAGTCGGTCGACATCACGGGCTCCACGGTCACCGTGCGGATCCGCAACAGCGGCGCGCGCCCGGGGCGCGAGGTCGTGCAGGTCTACCTCGCCCCCACCGGGACGGCCCCGGCGCCCGAACGCCCGGCCCGCTGGCTGGCCGGCTTCGCCGGTGTCGAGGCGGGCCCGGGGGAGAGCGCCGAGGTCACCGTGGAGATCCCGGACCGCGCCTTCGAGGTGTGGGACGAGGCGGACCACCGTTGGTCCTTTGTGAAAGGTTCGTACGAAATCCAGGTGGGCCGCTCGATCGCCGACCGCAGGATCACCGCGACGATTAACGTGTGAACCGGCGCCCGTCGCCCCACCGACAGCCCCGGTCCGGGACCTGACCCCTGGACCGGGGCAACATCTTTTCCACCGCGATCTTTTCCACCGCGCGCCACGCCGGGCGCCCGCGGCCCTACCGGACCGAGAAGCCGTACACCGTCTCCGACCGGTACGCGGCCCCCGGCCGCAGCTCGGTGCTCGGGAACTCCGGCCGGTTCGGCGAGTCGGGGAAGTGCTGGGTCTCCAGCGCGACGCCCTCGCCGGGCTCGAAGGGCTCGCCCAGGTGGTCGGCGGTGTACAGCTGGAGCCCCGGCTCGGTCGTCGCCACCGTCAGCACCCGCCCGGACGCCGGATCGTGCAGCTCGGCCACCTCGACCGGGGTGTCCGTGACGCCCTTGTCGAGCACGAAGTTGTGGTCGTAGCCGGCGCCGACCTTGCGGGCCGAACGGAAGTCGAAGCGGCCGTCCGCCACCTGCGCGAGCTCACCCGTCGGGATCAGGTCCGCGTCCACCGGCGTGTACCGGGAGGCGGCCAGCCGCAGCTCGTGGCCGCCCGCGCCGCCGCTCCCCGGACCGCCCAGGTTGAAGTAGCTGTGGTTGGTCAGGTTCACCACCGTCGGCGCGTCCGTGACCGCCTCGTACACGAACCGCAGCGCCCCCGACGCGTCGAGCGTGTACGTCGCCGTGACCTCGAGGCGGCCCGGGAAGCCCTCCTCGCCGTGCGGCGCGACCCGGCTGAGCCGCAGCCCGTGCTCGACCGGCCGGACGTCCCACACCCGCTTGTCGAAGCCGTGCGCGCCGCCGTGCAGGGAGTTCGGCGCGTTGTTCGGCTCCAGCGCGTACGTCACGTCGTCCAGCGGGAAGCGCGCGTGCGCGATCCGGTTGGCGTACCGGCCGATCAGCGCGCCGAGGAAGGGCTCCGGGTGCGCGAGATAGCCCTCCAGGTCCGCGAACCCCAACACCACGTTCGCCGCGCGCCCGTCCCGGTCCGGGACCTCGACGGACTGCACGATCCCGCCGTACGAAAGGACCCGCACCCGCGTGCCCGCCCGCTCCAAAGTCCAGCGGTGCACCTCAGTGCCGTCGGAAAGTGTTCCGAAGTGTTCGCTCATGAGCGAAACCATAAATCACGACGCCTTCGCCGTGACCCCCTGATAGGCCAGCTCAGCGAGCCGCGCCTGCCCGTCCTTGCTCGGGTGGAACCAGTCCCAGTGGCTCAACTGGTCGGTGCCGAACCTGAAGTCGTACACCGCCCCGCCGTCGAACCGGCACCGCACGTCCTTCGCGCAGACCTCCGCCAGCACCGAGTTGTAGTCCTCCACCCGCTTCTGCACGGTCTCCCGCCGCGCGGTCGCCGCCGCGTCCAGCGCGTCCGCGTCGCCCAGCATCGACGGGCACAGACCCAGCTTCCACACCTGCTTGCCCAGCACGTTCGTCCGCCCCTGCGACCACAGCCGCTTCAGGTTCGGCACACTCGTCACATACACCTGCGTCTTCGGCAGCGCGCGGCGCAGCGTGCTCAGCGCGTCCTGGAACTCCGCGCGGAAGTCGGCCACCGACGTCATCGCCGCCGCCGACTCCCGGCACGCGTCGTTCGCCCCCGCCATCACCGTCACCAACTGCGGTTTCTCGGCCGCCGCCTGGGCCATCTGGGCCGGCAGGTCCGCCATCCGCGCCCCGGTCGCCGCGTAGTTCCAGCTGTGCGTGGCCGCCTTCGCCGCGCCCAGCAGCCGGACGGCGAGGCTGTTCACCTCGGTGCTGGCGCCGGTGGCCCAGGACACCTCGGGGCAGTCCGCGAGCACCGTACACGCGTCGAAGCCACGCGTGATGGAGTCGCCCACCGCCGCCACCGAGGACGGGCTGGAGTCCCACAACGGGGTCGGCGACGGCGAAGGCTTCGCCTCCCGGGCGTGGGTGCCCGAGGACCCCTCGGCGTCGCCGCCCCCCATCGCGTCACAGCCGGCCAGGCCCAGGACGGCCGCCGTCGTGCCCGCGAGCACGGCCCGCGCGTGCCGGTTCCGTTTCCGCATCCGCTGGTGTTCCCCTCACTCCTCGAACAACGCCCCCTATGACAACGCACGGGAGTTCCCGGCGAATCACACCCACAAGATGGAACGCCTCACGCCCGTACAGGCGTCCTGCCGAGTGAATGGCGGAGGTTTCACGGCACTGGGACCGACGGTACGTCACACTCCTTGCGCCGCCGCACGGTAGCCTCGCCATCAACGCGGCTGCCTGCCACCGCAGCCATGCCGGCCTGCAAGACTGTCCCGCTCTGCCCGGAGGTCCCGGTGACGACACGTGGAGTTCTGTACGTGCACTCCGCGCCGCGCGCGCTGTGCCCGCACGTCGAGTGGGCCGTCGCCGGGGTGCTCGGCACGCGCGTCAACCTCGACTGGATCCGGCAGCCCGCCGCACCCGGCACCTGGCGCTCGGAGTTCTCCTGGAAGGGCGAGGCCGGCACGGCGTCCAAGCTGGCCTCCGCGCTGCGCGGCTGGCACCTGCTGCGCTTCGAGGTCACCGCCGAGCCCTGCGCCACCGCCGAGGGCGAGCGCTACAGCTGCACACCCGACCTGGGCATCTTCCACGCCGTCACCGGCATCCACGGCGACATCCTCATCCCCGAGGACCGGCTGCGCGCGGCCCTGCTGCGCAGCCAGCGCGGCGAGACGGACCTGGAGGCCGAACTCTCCAAGCTCCTCGGCAAGCCGTGGGACGACGAACTGGAGCCCTTCAGATACGCGGGCGAAGGAGCTCCGGTGCGCTGGCTGCACCAGGTCGTGTGAGAGCGGAAAAGCCCGAAGGGGCCCCACCTTCGCAGGTGGGGCCCCTTCGGTCGTCCACAGGCGCTGCTCAGACCGTGCGGAACGCCAGCACCACGTTGTGCCCACCGAACCCGAACGAGTCGTTCAGGGCGGCGATACGGCCCTCGACGGGCAGCTTGCGCGCCTCGCCCCGCACGATGTCCGCGGCGGCCTCGGCCTCGGGGTCGAGGTTCTCGACGTTGATGGTCGGCGGAGCGACCCGGTTGTACAGCGCGAGGACCGTCGCGACGGACTCCACGCCGCCCGCGCCACCCAGCAGATGACCGGTCATCGACTTGGTCGCGGAGATCGCCATGTGGTCGGTGTCGTCACCGAACACCTTGCGCAGTGCCTTCAGTTCGGCCACGTCACCGGCCGGCGTCGAGGTGGCGTGCGCGTTGACGTGCACGATCTCCGCCGGGTTCAGGTCGGTGCTGTCCAGCAGGTTCTGGAGGGCGTGCGCGATACCGCGGCCCTCGGGCTCCGGCTGCACGATGTCGTGGGCGTCGGAGGAGATGCCCTGGCCGACCGCCTCCGCGTACACCCGGGCCCCGCGCTGCGCGGCGTGCTCGGCGGACTCCAGGACGATCACGCCGGCCCCCTCGCCCATGACGAAACCGTCGCGGGCGACGTCGTAGGGACGCGAGGCGCCCTGCGGGTCGTCGTTGTTCTTGGACATCGCCATCATGTTGCCGAACGCGGCGATGGGCAGCGGGTGGATCGCCGCCTCCGTACCGCCGGCGACCACGATGTCGGCGCGGCCCGTGCGGATCATCTCGATGGCGTAGCCGATGGCCTCCGCGCCCGACGCGCACGCCGAGACCGGCGTGTGCACGCCCGCGCGGGCGCCCACGAGCAGACCCACGTTGGCGGAGGGGCTGTTCGGCATCAGCATGGGCACGGTGTGCGGGGAGACGCGGCGGACGCCCTTCTCCTTCAGCACGTCGTACTGGTCGAGCAGGGTGGTGACGCCGCCGATGCCGGAGGCGATGACCGCGCCGAGCCGGTCGGGGTCGACGTCGCCCTCGCTGCCGTCCTCACCGGCCTTGCCGGAGAAACCGGCGTCCTTCCAGGCTTCCTGGGCCGCGATCAGCGCGAACTGCGCCGAGCGGTCCAGCTTGCGGGCCTGCGGCCGCGGGAGGACCTCGAGGGGTTCCACCGCGACGCGGGCCGCGATACGGACGGCCTGCTCGGCCGCCCACTCATGCTCCAGGACCTTGACACCGGACTTACCGGCGACCAGACCCTCCCAGGTAGAGGCTGCGTCGCCACCCAGCGGTGTGGTTGCGCCGATACCGGTGACGACCACGGTGCGATTGGTCGGGCTCACGGATTCTTTCTCCAACGTTACGAGGATTCAGCGGCGCCACCGCCGGGTGGCGGGGCAGTTCAGCCCAGGGGGCCGATGGATCAGGCCTGGTTCTTGAGGATGTAGTTCGTCGCGTCGCCGACGGTCTTGAGGTTCTTGACGTCCTCGTCCGGGATCTTGACCTCGAAGCGCTCCTCGGCGGCGACGACGACCTCGACCATGGACAGCGAGTCGACGTCCAGGTCGTCGGTGAAGGACTTGTCCAGCTGGACGTCCTCAACCGGGATGCCGGCGATCTCGTTCACGATGTCGGCGAGACCGGCGACGATCTCTTCCTGAGTGGCGGCCATTTGGCGCTCCTTCTTTGATATTCCAGAGGGTGTGGCATGGGGTGTCTCCCGCACCGGACCGGATGATCCGGCACGGAGTGCCTAGGGGAGGGTAACGACAGTGGCGGCGTAGACGAGACCCGCCCCGAATCCGATGACGAGCGCGGTGTCGCCGCTCTTCGCCTCGCCGGTCGCCAGGAGCCGCTCCATCGCGAGCGGGATCGAGGCGGCCGAGGTGTTGCCGGTGGTGCGCACGTCACGGGCGACCATGACGGACTCCGGCAGCTTGAGAGTCTTCACCATCGAGTCGATGATCCGCTCGTTGGCCTGGTGCGGGATGAAGACGTCGAGTTCGTCGGCGGTGATGCCGGCGGCGTCCAGCGCCTCCTTGGCGACCTTCGCCATCTCGAAGACGGCCCAGCGGAACACCGCCTGGCCCTCCTGCGTGATCGCGGGGAACTTGGCGACCTCGCCGTCGCGGTAGTCCGTCCACGGCACGGTCTGCTTGATGGTCTCCGACTTGTCGCCCTCGGAACCCCAGACCGTCGGGCCGATCGCCGGCTCCTTGGACGGGCCGACCACGACCGCGCCCGCGCCGTCGCCGAACAGGAAGGCCGTCGCGCGGTCCTCCAGGTCGGTGAGGTCGGACAGCCGCTCGACGCCGATCACGAGGACGTACTCCGCGGAGCCCTCGACGACCATGCCCTTGGCGAGGGTCAGGCCGTAGCCGAAGCCCGCGCAGCCGGCCGAGATGTCGAAGGCGGCGGCCTTGTTCGTGCCGAGCTTGTCGGCGATCTCGGTGGCGACGGCCGGCGTCTGCTTGAAGTGCGAGACGGTCGCCACGACCACCGCGCCGATCTGCGCGGCGTTGATCCCGGCGTCGGCGATGGCCTTGCCGGACGCCTCCACGGACATGGCGGCGACGGTCTCCTCGTCGTTCGCCCAGTGCCGGGTCTCGATGCCGGAGCGCGAGCGGATCCACTCGTCGGACGAGTCGATCGTCTCGAGGATCACCTCGTTGGGGACGACCCGGACGGGCCGGTAGCCGCCGACCCCGAGGATCCGCGCGTACGGGGAGCCCTTGCTGGGCTTGATCTTCGCCATCAGGGCTCCTCAGGCGACGCCGTGCTCGGCGATGAGCTCGCGAGCGGCGTCGAGGTCGTCGGGGGTCTTCAGCGCCAGCGTCTTCACACCGGGCAGGGCGCGCTTGGCGAGGCCGACCAGGGTGCCGCCGGGGGAGACCTCGATCAGCGCGGTCGCGCCGAGCTCCTTGAAGGTCTCCATGCACAGGTCCCAGCGGACCGGGTTGGCGACCTGGCCGACCAGCCGCTCCAGGATCTCGGCGCCGGTGGCGACGGACTGCCCGTCGCGGTTGGAGACGTAACGGATCTTCGGGTCGGCCGGCGTGAGCTCCACGGCGGCCTTGGCGAGGGCCTCGACGGCGGGGGCCATGTGACGCGTGTGGAAGGCGCCGGCGACCTTCAGCGGGACGACCTTGCGGACGCCCTCGGGCTTGTCCTCGTTCAGCGCGGCGAGCTGCTCCAGCGTGCCCGCGGCGACGATCTGGCCCGCGCCGTTGATGTTCGCCGGGGTCAGCCCCAGCTTCTCCAGGTGCGCGACGGAGACCTCGGGGTCGCCGCCGAGCAGCGCGGACATACCGGTCTCGGTGATCGTGGCGGCGTCGGCCATGGCCAGGCCGCGCTTGCGGACGAGGGTCAACGCGGCGGTGTCGTCGAGGACTCCGGCGAAGGTGGCGGCGGTGATCTCGCCGACGCTGTGGCCGGCGACCGCGCCGGGCGCGATGTCGCGGACGTCACCGAGCGCCGCGGCGGACAGGATTCCGGCGGCCACCAGCAGCGGCTGGGCCACCGAGGTGTCACGGATCTCGTCCGCGTCGGCCTGGGTGCCGTAGTGGGCGAGGTCCAGGCCGATGGCGTTCGACCACGCGGCGACGCGGGCGGCGGCACCGGGGAGTTCGAGCCAGGGGGTCAGGAAGCCGGGCGTCTGGGCGCCCTGGCCGGGAGCGACGAGTACGAGCACTCTCACACTCTCTCTTGTGGACGGCCAAAGCCGCCCGTGGGGACAGGGACGAAGAACGGCAGGGGGTTTTGTGGAGCCCCGACAAAAGCCTAGGTCTGGGGATCGCCGTCGACCAGGCGCCCCAGGATCAGCGCGATCCGGAGCGTGAACGCGGAGCGTACATCCGAAGGCGACCAACCGGTGACGTCAGTCACACGTCGAAGCCGGTAGCGCACGGTGTTCGGATGAACGAAGAGCATCCGGGCGGCCCCCTCGAGACTGGACGCCTGTTCGAGATAGACGGCGAGCGTCTCCAGGAGCGCCGACCCGGCCTCTTCGAGCGGTCTGTAGATCTCCTCCACCAACTGCTCACGCGCACCGGGATCACCGGCGATCGCGCGTTCCGGCAGCAGATCGTCCGCCAGCACCGGCCGGGGTGCGTCCTGCCAGGCGGAACCGGCCTTGAGTCCGGCCGCGGCGGCCTGTGCGGACCGGGTCGCGGCGAGCAGGTCGGGTACGACGGGTCCGGCCACCACGGGTCCCGCGGCGAACGGCCCGATCAGCGACCTGGCGACGGCGAGCGGGTTGTCGCTGCCACCGGCGATCACTACCAGCCGGGAGCCGAGCACCCCGGTGAGGACCTGGAGCTTGGCGTGTCGCGCGGCCCGCCGGATCGCCTCTACGGTCAGTTCGGAGTCCCCGTCGGGCGCGGTCCCGAGGACCACACACACATGCTCGGGCGCGTTCCACCCCAGGGCCGCGGCCCGGCTCACCGCCCCCTCGTCGGCCTCACCGCTCAGCACGGCGTTCACGACGAGCGACTCCAGCCGGGCGTCCCAGGCGCCGCGTGCCTCGGCGGCCTGGGCGTAGACCTGGGCGGTGGCGAAGGCGATCTCCCGGGCGTACACGAGGAGCGCCTCGCGCAGCACGTTCTCGTCACCGGGGGCCGCGACCTCGTCGATCGCGGACTCCATGACCTCGATGGTGGTGCGCACCATCTCGACGGTCTGGCGCAGCGTGATGGCCCGGGTCAGCTCACGCGGCGCGGTCCCGAACACATCCGTGGAGATGGCCTGCGGGGCGTCCGGATGCCGGAACCACTCGGTGAAGGCGGCGATGCCCGCCTGGGCGACCAGCCCGATCCAGGAACGGTTCTCCGGGGGCATCGCCCGGTACCACGACAGTGTCTCGTCCATCCGCGCGATGGCCTGGGCGGCGAGACTTCCGGAGGACTTCTCCAGCCGCTTCAGCGTCGCGGGGTGGGGGTGGACGGCGTGCGCCGCGGGATCGGGGTGACTGGTTTCGGGTTCGGGCACGGGACAAGACTGCCTTATCGGGACGGGGGCGTGCGCCGCCGGGTCGCGGGACGGGCCGGCACGCGGTCCTCACACGGTCATCGCAGGGGCGGCGGCGGGACTACCGTGGACGCGTGATGGACGTACGGCGCGCCGACGAGCGCTACCGAGGCGGGGACCCGGCCGCCGGGATCGACACCCGGCACGCCTTCTCCTTCGGCCCCCACTACGACCCCGGCAACCTCCGATTCGGCCCGCTGATCGCCTGCAACGAGGAGCGCCTCGCGCCCGGCGCCGGCTTCGACGAACATCCCCACAGCCACACCGAGATCGTGACCTGGGTGGTCGAGGGCGAGCTCACGCACCGTGACTCGGCCGGCCACGAGAGCGTGGTCCGCCCCGGGGACGTGCAGCGGCTCAGCTCCGCGGGCGGCGTACGGCACGTGGAACGCAACGACGCCGACGTGCCCCTGGCCTTCGTCCAGATGTGGCTGGCCCCCATCGACCCCGGCGGCGACCCGTCCTACGAGACGGTCCGCGGCATCGCCGACTCCACCCCGTACGCCGTCCCCGAGGCGGGCGCGATGCTGCACGTACGGCGCCTGGGCGCGGGGGAGCGGACGGCGGTGCCGGACGCGCCGCACGTCTACGTCCACGTCGTACGCGGCGAAGCCCGCCTGGACGGCGAGGAGCTGGCGCCGGGGGACGCGGCACGCATCACGGACGCGAAGGACGTGGAGGCGGTGGGCGTGACCGACGCGGAACTGCTGATGTGGGTCTTCAGCCCGGGAGGCCAGTAGTTCAGCCCCGCACCTCGGCCAGCACCGCGTCCGTGAACGCGGGCCACGCCTCGACCGCCCACGGTCCGAACGCCCGGTCCGTCAGGGCGACCCCGGCGACGCCCGCCTCGGGGTCGACCCACAGGAACGTACCGGACTGCCCGAAGTGCCCGAAGGTGCGCGGCGAGGAGGAACTCCCCGTCCAGTGCGGCGACTTGGAGTCGCGGATCTCGAAGCCGAGCCCCCAGTCGTTGGGGTTCTGGTGCCCGTATCCCGGCAGCACGCCCTTCGTCCCCGGGTACTGCACGGTCATCGCCGCCGCCACCGTCCGCGGATCCAGCAGCCAGGGCGCCTGCACCTCCGCCGCGAACCGCAGCAGGTCCTCGACCGTCGAGACGCCGTCCTTCGCCGGGGAGCCCTCCAGGGAGGTGCCGGTCATCCCCAGCGGCTCCAGCACCGCCTGACGCAGATACTCCGCGAACGGGATCTCCGTCGCCTTCGCCAGGTGGTCGCCGAGCTGCTCGAACCCGGCGTTGGAGTACAGCCGCCGCTCCCCGGGAGGCGCCGTCACCCGGTGCTCGTCGAAGGCCAGCCCGGAGGTGTGCGCGAGGAGATGGCGGACCGTGGCCTCGGGCGGCCCGGCCGGTTCGTCCAGCTCGATCGCCCCCTCCTCGTACGCGACGAGGGCGGCGTACGCGGCGAGCGGCTTGGTGACCGAGGCCAGTGGGAAGCGCCGGCCGACCGGGCCATGGGTCCCCAGGACCGTACCGTCGGCCCGTACGACAGCCGCCGAGGCGGAGGAAACCGGCCAGTTCTCGATCGACGTGAGGCTCTTGAGCGACATGACGTCGAGCCTATGCCGCTCGGAGCACCGGCTCCATCGACGGGATGATCCCCGCGGGTTCATATCGAGTCGATCATCACTTGGCGCAGCCGCAGCACTTCGGCGGCATCCTCGGGCAGGGCACGGCGTACGAGACCCATGTTCCGCACGCCAACTATCGTGATCAAGCCGCGTCCCCCGGTTTTCTTACCGTTTCCGCTTGCTTGGAGCGCACTCCAAGGCCATAGCGTGGAGGACATGACGGTGTTGCAGACCACGCCCGTGACCATCGAGCAAACCCCGAACCCCCCGGACGTCTGCTCCGCGCCACCCCCGCGGCACCCTCGTCCGGACGGGCAGGACAGCTACACGATCAGCGAGGTCGTCGCCTTCACCGGCCTCACCGCCCACACCCTGCGCTGGTACGAGCGGATCGGGCTGATGTCCCACATCGACCGCTCGCACACCGGCCAGCGCCGCTACAGCAACCGTGACCTGGACTGGCTCGACCTCGTCGGGAAGCTGCGGCTGACCGGTATGCCGGTCGCCGACATGGTGCGGTACGCCGAGCTGGTGCGGGAGGGCGAGAGCACGTTCCGCGAGCGGTACGAGCTGCTGGAGGCGACCCGGCGGGACGTCCGGGCCCGGATCGCCGAACTCCAGGACACCCTCGCCGTGCTCGACCGCAAGATCAATTTCTATGCGGACGCCACCGGCGTCCAGTACCACGAAGCGGAAAGGACCGCCCGATGACCGACCACAGGATCCCGACGGCACGACTCGGCGGACAAGGCCCCGAGATCGGCGCCCAGGGCCTCGGCTGCATGGGCATGAGCTTCGCCTACGGCCCCACGGACGCGAAGGAGTCCCAGGCCACCCTGGAACGCGCCCTGGAGCTCGGCGTCACGATGTACGACACGGCGGACGCGTACGGCGCGGGCGAGAACGAGAAGTTCCTCTCCCCGTTCTTCAAGGCCCACCGCGACGAGGTCGTGATCGCGACCAAGTTCGCCCTGGCGGTCCCGCCGGACGACCCGACCCGGCGGATCATCCGCAACGACGCGCCGTACATCCGGCAGTCCGTCGAGGCGAGCCTGACGCGGCTGGACGTCGACGTCATCGACCTCTACTACATGCACCGGCGCGATGTGAACGTGCCGATCGAGGACACCGTCGGTGTGATGGCCGAACTGGTGCGCGAGGGCAAGGTCAAGCAGCTGGGCCTGAGCGAGGTGACGGCCGCCGAACTGCGCGCCGCCCAGGAGGTCCACCCCATCGCCGCGGTGCAGTCGGAGTGGTCGCTGTTCAGCCGTGACATCGAGGCCCAGGTGGTCCCGGCGGCCCGCGAACTGGGCGTGACCCTCGTCGCGTACTCCCCGCTCGGCCGGGGCTTCCTCACCGGCTCCTTCGCCAACGCCGACCAGGACCTCACCGCCGACGACTTCCGCCGTCAGCAGCCCCGTTTCACCGGCGACAACGCCGCCGCCAACGGGGCCCTCCTGGACCCGATCCGCGCGATCGCCGAGGCCCACGGGGCGACGCTCGGCCAGATCGCCCTGGCCTGGGTCCAGCAGCAGTCCCAGGTCCACGGCCTGTCGGTGGTCCCGATCCCGGGCACCCGCAAGCCCACCCGGGTCGAGGAGAACGCGGCGGCGACGAACATCGAACTGACGCCGGAGGAACTGGCGTTGCTGGAGCCCATCGCGGGCAAGGTGGCGGGCGACCGGTACACGGACATGAGGTTCACCTCCGCCGGACGCGAGTGAGGCCTAGAGCTCGGCCAGCAACTCGGCCTTCTTGGCGGAGAACTCCTCGTCGGTGACCAACCCGGCCAGGTGCAGCTCCCCGAGATGCCGGATCCGCTCGGCGATGTCGGCGGGGTCCCGGCGTGGCGTAACCGCAGCCGCTGCCGGGACAGCCGCCGCGGATCCGCGTCCGCGGACCGCCGCGAGGACCGCCGCCGCGAACGGCAGTGATTCGTGCACCGGCCCGTACCCCAGCCCGAAGACGACGGTCGCCGGATCCTGGTCGGCCTGGGCCGGAGCGGCCTCGCCGCGCAGCAGCCGCAGATGCCCCTCGAACACCTCGGGCGACCGCCATTCGACCCCGCTCAGCGCGGACACGGCGAAACTCTGGTCGCCGGCCTTCCACTTCGCCGACGAGGCACCCGTCCAGAACCACCGGAACCGTACGGTGCGCCCGTCGAACGAGGCCTTCCCGTCGTACGCCTTGAACGACAGCGGCGCCTCGGGCGCGTCCACCAGGAACCGTTCCGCCGGCCCGGAGTCGGTCAACCGCGCCCGCAGCTCGTCGGCGTAGTACTCGGCGAGCGTCTCCCGTTGGGCGGGCAGGACCAGCCGGTACGGGTCGCACCCTTCCTTGAGCTGTCCCGCGGCCGCCTCCATCAACGGATCGGCTCCCGGCCTCGGCTCCGCCTGGAGCACGACCGTCCCGCGCTTGCCGGCGGTCAGGGTCACCCGACCGATGGCCGCCAGCGGAATCCGGCGCTCGCCCAGTGCCGACAGCAGCTTGGGCGTGCGCAGCCCCCGTTCGTAGCGGATGAGGACGGAGTCGGACTCGAACTCCCAGGCGGCATGAAATCCGGCCAGTACGTCACCCATGCGGCTCATCGTATGCGGGACACCCATTCTTCGTCCCCTCCCCGCGCGCCCCGCAATTCCTGCGTCTCTACGCGCGTCCGGCCTCTGTCGTATCGGACAAACCCGCCGTGCAGGCGGCATCATCGTGGGCGCACTCCACCGAGCGGTACGCGCCAGTGCCGATCTCGGCGAAGTTGCGCAGGCTGTCGGTACCCGGTTCGAAGTAGCCGCCGTGGCCCTTGGCCTCCCGGGCCGACAGCACCCGCGCGCCGAACTCCTGCGCCATCGGGTCCTCGCCGTGCCCGAGACCGCCGACCTCCAGGTGCGGCACGTCCTGGATCCAGTCGTCGGCGTCCCGCATCGCCCACACCCGGGCGTCGGTGTCCAGCTGGGCCGCGTTCTCCACCCGCATCCCGGGGCTGCCGGCCACCGCGATGTCGGCCACCCGGTCCGGCATCGAGTGCGCGGCGACCCCGCACACCACCGAGCCGTAGCTGTGGCAGAACATCGAGACGGGCGCGCTGCCCGGCAGGGCGGTCAGCAGGGCGTTCAGCCGGACGGCGCCGCTCTCGGCGCGCATCGCGGTGGCCGAGTCGATGCCGAGGCCGTCGGGGGAGGTGTAGTCGGCCCAGGCGATCACGGCCGTACGCGTCGAGGGGCTCGCCTCGCGCTCGGCCGAGTAGAGGGCCTGGGCCATGCCGACCGGCGCCGAGTACTTGCGGTTCGTGCGCTGGAAGGTGAGCAGGTCGGTGTCGACGCCGGGGACGACGACGGAGATCCGCTCGGCCTTGTCCAGGCTGCCGAACACCTCGGCGACCCGGCCGGAGCCCTCCGGGTCGAAGGCGAGGATCTGCCGGCCGTCGGTGCTCATCGACTCGTAGCGGTGCATGCGCCGACCGGCCAGCTGCTGCCCCGAGGAGGTGAGCCGGTTGTCGTGCATGCGGGTGCGCTCGAGCCGCACCTGCTGGAGCAGCGCCACCCGGTTGGCGCGGTAGCGCAGTTCGGCGGGGGCGCCGTTCATGTTGCCCACCGCGAGCGGGTAGTCGCGCACGAGCGCGGTGCGCTGCGGGGCGGTCAGCGAGGCGAAGAAGCGGGCGAGCCGGGCGGGGGCGGAGCCGGGGTCCGGCAACCGGTGCCCGGCCAGCCGGCCGTGCTCCCACTCCGAGCGCGAGGTCTGGAGGGCGGTGGTCTCCCGCTGGTGGCGCAGCGCCGTCCAGCCGGTGGTCGCCAGCATCACGAACACGACGGCCAGGGCGGCCAGTGCGCGCCAGACGTTGAGTTGCGGGGAGGTGTCGAAGGAAGTCACTGAAAGGACACACTAGGAGAACGGGAGGGTCTCGGGTGACCCAAGTGACGGGGATCACGTTTCAGTGGGCGTGGCAAGGGTCATAAAACCTTTTAGGCCTCTATGTCCGCCAGGCCCGGCGTATGTCCGTCAGGTCTCGCGCCAGTCTCCCAGCAGGGCGGGGCCCACCCCGTCGAGGTAGAGGGATGTCAGCGCGCGGATCCGGTCCAGGCTGAAGTCCGCGCCCGTGGACCACTGCCGTTCCGTCACCCGCATCACCCCGCTGAACACGGCCACCGCCAGCCGCGGCCGCGGATCGGCGTCCACGTCGAGCCCCTCACGCTCGGCGATCACCCGCGTGAGGTCCTCCTCCACCTCCACCGAGCGCCGCAGATGCGCGGCGAGCAGCACCGGCGTCGACTCGATCACCCGGTACATGCGCAGATACAGCTCCACGGGTACGACGGACTCGACGACCTCGTTGATCGAGTACCAGCCGTCCAGTACCGCCTGGCGCAGCGCCTCCATCGGCGGCTCGTGCGGTGGACGCGCGCGCACCGCCTCGACGAACCGCTCCACCGTCAGCTCCACCAGGGCCAGCGCGGCCTCGTCCTTGCCCGCGAAGTAGCGGAAGAAGGTGCGCTGCGAGACGTCGACGGCGGCGGCGATCTCGTCGACGGTGGTCCGCTCGTATCCCTGCGAGGTGAACAGCTCCATCGCGGCGCGCAGCAGCGCGTCCCGGGTGCGCTGCTTCTTGCGCTCACGCAGAGTTTCCATGATGTGTCAGTTACCGACTTCTGAACTCGTTTGTCAATTGTCAGCGGCTGTCACTAACCTCGAACGCATGACCAGTCAGACCACCATCGACGCGACGGGACCGGGCGGCAAGGCACCGGCGGACCCGTCGGACGGGCCGCCCGCCAAGGGGCTGCGCGGCCACCCGTGGTTCACCCTCATCACCGTCGCCGTCGGCGTCATGATGGTGGCCCTCGACGGCACCATCGTGGCCATCGCCAACCCGGCCATCGCCAGCGACCTGGGCGCCACCTTCGCCGAGGTCCAGTGGATCACCAACGCCTACTTCCTCGCCCTCGCGGTCTCCCTGATCACCGCGGGCAAGCTCGGTGACCGCTTCGGCCACCGTCAGACGTTCCTGATAGGCGTCGTCGGCTTCGCGGCCGCCTCCGGCGCGATCGGCCTCTCCGACAGCATCGCGCTGGTCGTCACCTTCCGCGTCTTCCAGGGCCTCTTCGGCGCCCTGCTGATGCCGGCCGCGCTCGGTCTGCTGCGCGCGACCTTCCCGGCCGAGAAGCTCAACATGGCCATCGGCCTGTGGGGCATGGTCATCGGCGCGTCCACCGCCGGCGGCCCGATCCTCGGCGGCGTCCTGGTCGAGCACGTCAACTGGCAGTCGGTGTTCTTCATCAACGTGCCGGTCGGCGCCCTCGCCCTCGTCCTGGGCGTGGTGATCCTGCTCGACCACCGCGCCGAGAACGCCCCGCGCTCCTTCGACCTCCTCGGCATCGCCTTCCTCTCGGGCGCGATGTTCTGCCTGGTCTGGGCCCTGATCAAGGCGCCGACCTGGGGCTGGGCCGACGGTCTGACCTGGGCGTTCCTCGTCGGCTCCGCGGTGCTCTTCGCGGCCTTCGCCTTCTGGGAGACGAAGGTCAAGGAGCCGCTCATCCCGCTGGCGCTGTTCCGCTCGGTCCCGCTGTCGGCGGGTGTGGTCCTCATGGTGCTGATGGCGATCGCCTTCATGGGCGGCCTGTTCTTCGTGACGTTCTACCTCCAGAACGTGCACGGCATGAGCCCGATCGACGCGGGCCTGCACCTTCTTCCGCTGACCGGCATGATGATCGTCGGCTCCCCGCTCGCGGGCGCGGCGATCACCAAGCTGGGCCCGCGCATCCCGCTGGCGGGCGGTATGGCCGCCACCGCGATCGCCATGTACGGCATGTCCACGCTGGAGACGGACACCGGCAGCGGTCTCATGTCGATCTGGTTCGCCCTGCTGGGCTTCGGTCTCGCCCCGGTCATGGTCGGCGCGACGGAGGTCATCGTCGGCAACGCCCCCATGGAGCTGTCCGGCGTCGCGGGCGGTCTCCAGCAGGCGGCCATGCAGATCGGCGGCAGCCTCGGTACGGCCGTCCTGGGCGCCGTGATGGCCTCCAAGGTCGACGGTGACCTGCCCGCCAACTGGAAGGGCGCGGGCCTGCCCGAGCTCACCCCCGCCCAGCTGGACCAGGCCTCCGAGGCGGTTCAGGTCGGCGTGGCGCCGGTGGCCAAGGGCACCCCCGAAGCGATCGCCGCGAAGATCACGGACGTCGCCCATGACACGTTCATCTCCGGGATGAGTCTCGCCTCCCTGGTCGCCGCCGGGGTGGCGGTCGTCGCCGTGTTCGTCGCGCTGCTCACCAAGCGGGGCGAGAACGCGGAGGCGGGCGCGGGCGTGGGTCACATCTGACGGAACTTCAACAAGTTTCCCCTATCAGGGTGACAACGCTAAAGGCTCCTCGCATCCGACACGCGTCGCAGGTCACAGTTAGTCAAGCCCTCCGGATGGGAGGGCGGCCAGGGCCGCGGCGCGCTGCCGGAGGGGGACAGCGCGCCGACTGCCCGGCAACTGCGGGGAATGTTCCGCGTGTCGCGGGTACCCGAAGAACAACACATCCCCGGAATCCAGGGAGTTGTTCGATGGCCGGCTTCGGAAACGGCACGCGCAGGTACCCCCGCTCACGTGGCCGCATGGGGTCACGGACCGGGCCGGATCGCGCGACGCTCGGCATCGTCGGCCTCGTCTGCGCGGTCGCCGGATTCTTCGCGCTGGGGATCGTCCTCGGCCCGGCGGCGATCGTCTGCGGCTGGCTGGCCATGGGCCGTAGCTGGGCGGGTTCCCGTCCGGTACCGGCCCTGGTCGCCGTCGCCCTCGGCGCGATCGACACCCTGCTGGCGATCATCTGGCTGGCGGGAGCGACAGGTTCGGGCAACGGGCTGCTCTAGCGCCGGCCGTCGCCCCTCGGCTACCTGGACGGGTGGGGGGCCGGCCTGGGCGGGGCTCCGGGGGGCAGCGCCCCTTCGGGCCTGTCCCGCAGCGCCGCCACCTCCGCCCGCAGCGCCCGTACCTCCTGCGTCAGGGCCAGGATCGCCTCCGTCTGGGCGCGTTCCTCGACGTCGTCCTTGTCGAACCGGGCGATGAACCACGCGGCGATGTTCGCGGTCACGACACCGAGCAGCGCGATCCCGGAGAGCATCAGCCCGACGGCGATGATCCGCCCCAGCCCGGTGGTCGGCGCGTGGTCCCCGTACCCCACGGTCGTCATCGTCGTGAACGACCACCACAGCGCGTCACCCAGCGTGCGGATGTTCCCGTCCGGCGACTCCCGCTCCACCGAGAGCACGGCGAGCGAGCCGAACATCAGCAGCCCGACGACCGCCCCCACGACATACGTCGTCATCCGGATCTGCGAGGCCATCCGCGCCCGCCGCCCCACCAGCAGCAGCGTCGAGACCAGCCGCAGCAGCTTGAGCTGCTGCGCCAGCGGCAGCAACACCGCGCACAGGTCCAGCCAGTGCGTGCGCACGAACCGCCGCCGGTCGGACGTCAGCGCCAGCCGGACCACGTAGTCCGCGGCGAACGCCCCCCACACCACCCACTCGACCGCGGTGCAGGCGGTGGTCAGCGTGTGGTCGGCCGAGGTGTCCACGATCGGGACGGCGTAGGCGACGGCGAACACCACGGCGAGGGCCAGCAACGGCCGCTGGGTCCAGAGCTCCCACCGGTTCTGCGCCGATTGTTCTTGCATGCCCGCATCGTAAAGAACGAGTAAGGGGTGGTGGAGCCGCGGCTCCACCACCCCTGCGTACGCCCCGTGCTACGCGTCGCCGCCCGCGGCACCCGGGTCCGCCGCCGACACGTCCAGCAGTTGGTACCGGTCGATGGCCTGCTTCAGCAGCGACCGGTCGACCTTGCCCTCCTTCGCCAGCTCGGTCAGCACCCCCACGACGATCGACTGGGCGTCGATGTGGAAGAAGCGGCGAGCCGCTCCCCGGGTGTCCGCGAAGCCGAAGCCGTCCGCGCCCAGCGACTGGTACGTGCCCGGCACCCAGCGCGCGATCTGGTCGGGCACCGACCGCATCCAGTCCGAGACGGCCACGAACGGCCCCTCGGCCCCGGCCAGCTTCCGCGTCACGTACGGCACCCGCTGCTCCTCCTCCGGGTGCAGCAGGTTGTGCCGCTCGACCTCGACGGCCTCGCGCCGCAGCTCGTTCCAGGAGGTCGCGGACCAGACGTCGGCCTTGACGTTCCAGTCCTCGGCGAGGATCTTCTGCGCCTCGACGGCCCAGGGGACGGCCACGCCGGACGCGAGGATCTGCGCCGGGATCGACCCGGAGGTGCCCTCGCTGAAGCGGTGGACGCCCTTGAGGATGCCCTCGACGTCCACGTCGTCCGGCTCGGCCGGGTGCTGGATCGGCTCGTTGTAGACGGTCAGGTAGTAGAAGACGTCCTCACCGTGCGGGTGCTCGGTGGAACTGCCGTACATCCTGCGCAGACCGTCCCGCACGATGTGCGCGATCTCGAAACCGAACGCCGGGTCGTAGGCGACACAGCCCGGGTTGGTCGAGGCGAGCAGCTGCGAGTGGCCGTCCGCGTGCTGGAGCCCCTCACCGGTCAGGGTCGTACGGCCGGCGGTCGCACCCAGGACGAAACCGCGCGCCAGCTGGTCCGACATCTGCCAGAACTGGTCGCCGGTGCGCTGGAAACCGAACATCGAGTAGAAGACGTAGACCGGGATCAGCGGCTCGCCATGGGTGGCGTACGCCGAGCCCGCCGCGATCAGGGACGCCGTACAGCCGGCCTCCGAGATGCCGTCGTGCAGCATCTGCCCGGTCGGCGACTCCTTGTAGGCGAGCAGCAGATCCCGGTCCACCGCCTCGTACTGCTGGCCGAGCGGGTTGTAGATCTTCGCACTCGGGAAGAAGGAGTCCATGCCGAACGTGCGGTACTCGTCCGGCGCGATCAGCACGAAGCGTTTGCCGAGCTCCTTGTCCCGCATGAGGTCCTTGAGGAGACGCACAAAGGCCATGGTCGTCGCGATGGACTGCTGGCCCGAGCCCTTCTTCACACTCGCGTACGTCTTGTCGTCCGGCAGCGTGAGCGGCTTCGAGCGCACGACACGGGTCGGGACATAACCGCCGAGACCCTTGCGGCGGTCGTGCATGTACTGGATCTCCTCCGAGTTCCGCCCGGGGTGGAAGTACGGCGGGAGGCCGCCCTCCAGCTCCTTGTCGGAGATCGGCAGGTGCAGCCGGTCGCGGAAGCCCTTGAGGTCGGAGACCGTCAGCTTCTTCATCTGGTGGGTGGCGTTGCGGCCCTCGAAGTTCGGCCCCAGCGTCCAGCCCTTGACCGTCTTGGCGAGGATGACCGTCGGCTGGCCGGTGTGCTCCACGGCCGCCTTGAACGCCGCGTAGATCTTCCGGTGGTCGTGACCGCCGCGGCCCAGGTGCAGGATCTGGTCGTCGGTCATGCCCTCGACCATCGCGCGCAGCCGCTGGTCGTCGCCGAAGAAGTGGTCGCGGATGTAGGCGCCGGACTCGGTGGCGTAGGTCTGGTACTGGCCGTCCGGCGTCGTGTTCATCCGGTTGACGAGGGTGCCGTCGCGGTCCTGGGCGAGCAGCGGGTCCCAGGAGCGGTCCCAGATCAGCTTGATCACGTTCCAGCCGGCGCCCCGGAAGACCGACTCCAGCTCCTGGATGACCTTGCCGTTGCCGCGCACCGGGCCGTCCAGCCGCTGGAGGTTGCAGTTGACGACGAAGGTCAGGTTGTCCAGGCCCTCACGTGCCGCGATGGTCAGCTGGCCGAGCGACTCCGGCTCGTCCATCTCGCCGTCGCCGAGGAACGCCCACACATGCGACTTCGACGTGTCGGCGATCCCGCGCGCGTGCATGTAGCGGTTCATCCGCGCCTGGTAGATCGCGCCGATCGGGCCGAGACCCATCGACACGGTCGGGAACTCCCAGAAGTCCGGCATCAGACGCGGGTGCGGGTACGAGGACAGCCCGTCCGGCGCCTTCGACTTCTCCTGGCGGAACGCGTCCAGGTTCTGCTCGCTCAGCCGGTCCAGCAGGAACGCGCGGGCGTAGATGCCCGGGGAGGCGTGGCCCTGGAAGAAGACCTGGTCGCCGCCGTCGCCCTCGTCCTTGCCGCGGAAGAAGTGGTTGAAGCCGACGTCGTAGAGGGACGCGGAGGAGGCGAAGGTGGCGATGTGACCGCCCACCCCGATGCCCGGCCGCTGGGCCCTGGACACCATCACGGCCGCGTTCCAGCGGGTCGCGTTGAGGATCCGGCGCTCGATCTCCTCGTTGCCCGGGAAGAAGGGCTCGGCCCTGGTGGGGATGGTGTTGACGTAGTCCGTGCTGCGCATCTCGGGCACGGCCACGCGCTTCTCGCGGGCTCGTTCGATCAGCCGGAGCATCAGATAGCGGGCCCGCTCCCGGCCGCGCTCGTCGATGGCGGCGTCGAGGGAGTCGAGCCACTCCTGGGTTTCCTCGGGGTCGAAGTCAGGAACCTGACTCGGAAGGCCGCCAATGATGATCGGGTTGCGATCGGATCCGGAAGCCACGCTGTTCCTTACCTGTCAGAGGGCTGTGTGGGACGGTGTTTCTCGTTCGCGCCTCGCGGGTGCCTCGCGGGGTATCTCGCTGACTCTCCAGTGCCTGCACCGCCCCCATCGTGTACCTAGGGGCCGCAAACGTCATCTCTACCCCGAGGTAACCGGCACTCGTTCGAATCTCGTACCCTTGGATGGTTCTCAAATACGCAAACAGGGCAGATAGGTGTGGTGTACGTCACCATCCGTCCGAATCGTGCGCCTGGAGTTGCGTCGACACGGCCAGGATCGTCACCGTTTCGGCGGTCCGAACCGCCGGGTACTTGCGCGATCCGCCCCGCCCGTGTGGACTACGGCCAATGCTTCGCGCACGCGCGTGGCTGAGTTATTCCCGAATCATGATCAGGAGGCAACCCGTGAGCGCGACCGCGGACCACGCGGAGGAGCGGACCAGCCCTGCCGTCAGGCTGGGTTTCCAGCCCGAGCAGGTGGTCCAGGAGATCGGCTACGACGACGACGTCGACCAGGAGCTCCGCGAGTCCATTGAGGAAGTCATCGGCAGCGATCTGGTGGACGAGGACTACGACGACGTCGCCGACGCCGTGGTGCTCTGGTTCCGCGACGATGACGGAGACCTGACGGATGCGCTGGTGGACGCCACCACGTACATCGAAGAAGGCGGGTCGATCCTCCTCCTGACGCCGAAGACCGGCCGTACGGGATACGTGGAGCCGAGCGACATCTCCGAAGCCTCGACGACTGCGGGTCTGTCGGCCAGCAAGAGCGTCAGCGTGGGCAAGGACTGGAGTGGCAGCCGGCTGGTGACGCCCAAGGCCGCGAAGTCCAAGAAGTGACGTCCAGGGAGTGACGTCCGAAGAAGTGATGTGAAGTGACGCCGGACGGGCTGGGCCCTTGTGCTCAGCCCGTCCGGCGGCCTTCGGCGGCCGCTGCGTAGGGTGGACTCACCCAGACAGCCCCACCGAAGGGAAAACCAGGCGATGGCGATCCAGGTCGGCGACAAGGCCCCCGACTTCGAGCTCAAGGACAACCACGGCCGGGCCGTGAAGCTCTCCGACTTCCGCGGGAGCAAGAATGTCGTCCTGCTCTTCTACCCCTTCGCCTTCACCGGCGTGTGCACCGGCGAGCTGTGCGAGGTGCGCGACAACCTGCCGAAGTTCGCCGACCGCGACACCCAGGTGCTCGCCGTCTCCAACGACTCCATCCACACCCTGCGCGTCTTCGCCGAGCAGGAGGGCCTGGAGTACCCGCTGCTCAGCGACTTCTGGCCGCACGGCGAGGTCAGCCGTGCCTACGGCGTCTTCGCCGAGGACAAGGGCTGCGCGGTGCGCGGCACCTTCGTCATCGACAAGGAGGGCCTGGTGCGCTGGACCGTCGTCAACGCACTGCCGGACGCCCGCGACCTCGGTGAGTACGTCGCCGCGCTCGACACCCTGTGATTCTTCGGCTCCAGGGCCTGCGTGGGGCGGGAACCCGTCACTAGGATCGACTCGTTGATCCGATATCCGACGCACCAGGGGCTCCCCGCCCCAGGACACCAATGGAGGACTTGTGGGAGTCAGCCTCAGCAAGGGCGGCAACGTATCGCTGACCAAGGAGGCCCCGGGCCTGACCGCGGTCATCGTCGGTCTGGGGTGGGACGTCCGCACCACGACCGGCACCGACTTCGACCTGGACGCCAGCGCGCTGCTGCTGGACAGCTCCGGCAAGGTCGGCAGCGACGCCAACTTCGTCTTCTTCAACAACCTCAAGAGCCCCGACGGCTCGGTCGAGCACACCGGTGACAACACCACCGGTGAGGGCGAGGGCGACGACGAGGCGATCAAGGTCAACCTCGCCGGAGTCCCGGCCGACATCGAGAAGATCGTCTTCCCGGTGTCGATCTACGACGCGGAGAACCGGCAGCAGTCCTTCGGTCAGGTCCGCAACGCGTTCATCCGCGTCGTGAACCAGGCCGGCGGCGCCGAGATCGCCCGTTACGACCTGAGCGAGGACGCGTCGACCGAGACCGCGATGGTCTTCGGCGAGCTGTACCGGCACGGTGCGGAGTGGAAGTTCCGGGCCATCGGACAGGGCTACGCGTCGGGCCTGCGCGGTATCGCGCAGGACTTCGGCGTCAACGTCTGAGCCACCCGCAGGGCCCGAAGGTCCGACCGTCCGGCGCCGCACCGTTTACGGGCGGCGCCGGACGTGCAGGACAACCGAAGAGGAAGCACCTGAGCACCACCTAGGGGAGGACCAGCAATCATGGGCGTCACGCTCGCCAAGGGAGGCAATGTCTCCCTGTCCAAGGCCGCGCCGAACCTCACTCAGGTGATGATCGGACTCGGCTGGGACGCGCGCTCCACCACCGGAGCCCCCTTCGACCTCGACGCCAGTGCGCTGCTGTGCAACAGCGGGCGGGTGATGGGGGACGAGTGGTTCGTCTTCTACAACCAGCTCAAGAGCCCGGACGGCTCGGTGGAGCACACCGGCGACAACCTCACCGGTGAGGGCGAAGGCGACGACGAGTCGCTCCTGGTGGACCTCTCCAAGGTGCCACCCCAGTGCGACAAGATCGTCTTCCCGGTCTCCATCCACATGGCCGACGAGCGGGGCCAGACCTTCGGCCAGGTCTCCAACGCGTTCATCCGCGTCGTCAACCAGGCCGACGGGCAGGAACTCGCCCGCTACGACCTGAGCGAGGACGCCAGCACGGAGACCGCGATGATCTTCGGCGAGCTCTATCGCTACCAGGGCGAGTGGAAGTTCAGGGCGGTAGGACAGGGGTACGCGTCGGGCCTGCGGGGCATCGCTCTGGACTTCGGGGTCAACGTTTCGTAAAGAGCCGTACTGCGCCGCATTGATCGCCGGCGTCGTGCTGGTGGTGGCCGGCCGTGCCACGCCGGTCGAGGCGTCCGGCTACGTCTCCCCGTTCCTCGTGATCTTCGAGGGGGTACGGCCTCGCTCCCCTGGCTGACCTCGCAAGACCTGCGGCTTTCCGGCCGGATCCGGGCCAGGCTCCCGGCCGGGTAAGCCTCACCGTAGACTCTGCAAGCAACGTCAATTTTGAGTAAAGCCGAGTACGGCGCGGGGGAGACCCGTACATACACGATTGGGTAGCCAGTGCTTCTGAAAACCTTCGGCTGGTCGTTCGCGGTCACCGCGCTCGGCCTGGTCGCAGCGGTCTTCTACGGGGGGTGGGAGGCCCTCGGCATCGTGGCGATCCTCTGCGTCCTCGAGATCTCGCTGTCGTTCGACAACGCGGTGGTCAACGCCGGAATCCTGAAGAAGATGAGTGCCTTCTGGCAGAAGATCTTCCTCACGATCGGTGTGCTGATCGCCGTCTTCGGCATGCGGCTGGTCTTTCCCGTCGTCATCGTCGCCATCAGTGCCAAGATCGGTCCGATCGACGCGGTCGACCTCGCGCTCAACGACAAGGACCAGTACCAGCAGCTGGTCACCGACGCCCACCCGTCGATCGCCGCCTTCGGTGGCATGTTCCTGCTGATGATCTTCCTGGACTTCATCTTCGAGGACCGGGACATCCAGTGGCTGCGCTGGATCGAGCGGCCCTTGTCCAAGCTCGGCAAGGTCGACATGCTGTCGGTCTGCATCGCGCTGATCGTCCTGCTGATCACCTCCTTCACCTTCGCGACCCACGCCCACCAGCACGGCGGCGCGCACGTCGACAAGGCGCAGACGGTGCTGATCTCCGGCATCGCCGGTCTGATCACGTACATGGTCGTCGGCGGTCTCTCCGGTTACTTCGAGGACAAGCTCGAGGAAGAGGAGGAACGCGAACACGAGGAGGAGGAAGAGGCCGCGCGCACCGGCAAGCAGCGCCCGGCGGTCGTCCTGGCCGGTCAGGCCGCGTTCTTCATGTTCCTCTACCTCGAGGTGCTCGACGCGTCCTTCTCCTTCGACGGGGTGATCGGCGCCTTCGCCATCACCAACGACATCGTCCTGATGGCCCTCGGCCTCGGCGTCGGCGCCATGTACGTCCGGTCGCTCACCGTGTACCTGGTCCGTCAGGGAACCCTCGACGACTACGTCTACCTGGAGCACGGCGCGCACTACGCGATCGGCGCGCTGGCCGTGATCCTCATGGTCACCATCCAGTACCAGATCAACGAGGTCATCACCGGCCTCGTCGGCGTGGTCCTGATCGCCTGGTCCTTCTGGTCCTCCGTCCGCCGCAACCGCGCATTGGCGGCGGCCGAGGGAAAAGCCCAGGGCTCGGACGAGAAGACTGAGGTCTCGTCCGGGGTGTGATCACCTTGGGAGCGAGGAACGCTCTGAGCGGGGCGGCCGGTGAGGACGAGTCCTCCACCGGCCGCCCCGCCGGTTTTCATCAGCGGACGTGGGGGCGGGAATGGGCATCTTCGACGGGCTCCTGGGCAGCCGGGCGGCCGACTTCGACTCGGGCAACGCGGCCACCAACGCCATCGAACTGACCAAGCGGCATCATCAGGTCTCCCTGACCAAACAGGGCGCCGCGACCGGCAACCTGCGCGTCAACCTGACCTGGCGGATGCGGACGTCCGACATCGGCGGACCGCAGCGGGAGAGCCTGCTGCGGCACCCCTTCAAGGCGCTGCGGCCGCCGGAGGTCGTCGGACACAGCCAGAGCATGGTCAACGTCGACCTCGACCTCGGCTGCCTGTACGAGCTGGCCGACGGGACGAAGGGGGTCGTGCAGCCGCTCGGGGGCCTGCTGGGGGACGTGAACGCGGCGCCGTACGTGAAGCTGAGCGGGGACGACCGGTTCGGGTCGGCGTCCGGCGAGACGATGTACGTCAACCTCGACCACCGGGAACAGATCAAGCGGCTGCTCGTCTTCGTCTACATCTACGACCAGACGCCGGCGTTCGACCGTACACACGCGATCGTCACGCTGTACCCGAGCAACGGGCCGCGGATCGAGATAGGCCTCGACGAGCGGCACCCACAGGCCCGGTCCTGCGCGGTGGTGATGATCGAGAACGTGAAGGACGAGCTCATGGTGCGGCGTGAGGTGCGGTTCGTGTACGGGTTCCAGGCGGAGCTGGATCGTCTGTACGGCTGGGGGTTGCAGTGGGGCCGGGGCTACAAGACGAAGGTCGAGAAGTAGCGCCCGAGCCCCCCGGCGGCTCACCGTCCGACGAACTGGGGGCCCTGCGGGGGGAGCCGGAAGGAACCGTCCGGATAGCCGTAGCCGTAGGTCGGGAGACTGGCCGGGTAGCCGTACGCCGGCTGCTGGGGGACGGCCGAGGTCGGCTGCTCGGGCGGCAGGGGCTGGGAGAGGCTGGGCGTCTGGGGGGCCGGCTCGGGGGCCGCGGCCGACGCCTCCTCCGACTCGTCCACCGAGATGCCGAAGTCGGTGGCCAGGCCCTTGAGACCGTTGGAGTAGCCCTCGCCCAGGGCGCGGAACTTCCAGCCCTCGCCGCGCCGGTACAGCTCGCCGCAGATCAGCGCCGTCTCCTCGCCCGTCTCGGGGCGGATGTCGAACGTGGCCAGCGGCTCGCCGTCGGCTGCCGCGTCGTACAGCACGATGGTGAGGGAACGTACGCGGTCGAACGTCACACCGTCCGCCGAAGCGACCAGGAGAATCTGGCCGACGCCGGACTCGACACCGGACAGATCTGTCTGGATGGTGTCCGTGAGGCCCTCGGCGACGCGCTTCTTGCCGAGCCGCCACACCTTCCCGGAAGGGTGCCGGGGCTGGTTGTAGAAGACGAAGTCCTCGTCGGAGCGCACACGGCCGTCGAGACCGAGGAGCAGCGCCGAGGCGTCGACGTCCGGGACCCCCTGCCCGGGGGTCCAGCGCAGCACGGCGCGTACCGTGGTGGCTTTCAGCGGGACGTTCGACCCCTTCAGCATCGCGTGCGTCATGCGGTCATCCTGCCTTCTCGGGCCTGCTCACGACAACGCGGGGTACACGGCAAGTCTCATCCGCGAGTTACCTGAAATTCATGCCGGGTGGGAACCTCTGACATGGATCCCTACGTACTATTACCGGCCACCTCATACCGAATCCACAGAGTTACCTTGCACCACGGGGGAGATTTATGCGTCATTTCGGGCACCTCGCCCCTGAGGTGCGACAGCGCCTCTTCTACCGGGAGCCGTGTGTCTTCGACACGGACGCCCCGGCCAGGCTGCTCTCCGCGGCCCTGGGCGCCACGCTGTACAGCCCGGCCACGCGGCCCCGGCTGGCGGACGACATCGTCAAGCAGACCGGGCGCGGCGTGGTGTCGATGGTGCTGTGCCTGGAGGACTCCATCGGCGACGAGGACGTCGAGGCCGGCGAGGAGAACCTGGTCCGGCAGTTCGCCGACCTGGCGGGGCGCAGGGACGTGGAGGGAGCGGAGCTGCCGCTGCTCTTCATCCGGGTGCGGACGCCCGAGCAGATCCCCGACCTGGTCCGGCGGCTCGGGCCCACCGTGGAGCTGCTGAGCGGGTTCGTCTTCCCGAAGTTCACCGAGGAGCGGGGCATCCCCTTCCTGGAGGCGCTGGCGGGCGCCGAGACGGCGAGCGGGCGGCGGCTGTTCGGCATGCCCGTCCTGGAGACGCCCGAGCTGATGTACCGCGAGTCGCGGGTGGACGCCCTGGAGGGCATCGCCCGCGCCGTCGACAAGTACCGCAGCCGGGTCCTCGCGCTGCGCCTCGGCGTGACGGACTTCTGCTCCTCGTACGGGCTGCGCAGAGCGCCCGACATGACCGCCTACGACGTCCAGATCGTCGCCTCGGTGATCGCCGACGTGGTGAACATGCTGGGCCGGGCCGACGGCACCGGGTTCACGGTGACCGGTCCCGTGTGGGAGTACTTCCGGGTCCCCGAGCGCATGTTCAAGCCGATGCTGCGGCACAGCCCCTTCCTGGAGGGGCAGGCCGTCGAGCTGCGCGAGAAGCTGATAGAGCACGCGATGGACGGGCTGCTGCGCGAGATCTCCCTGGATCACGCCAACGGTCTGCTGGGCAAGACCTGCATCCACCCCTCGCACGTACCGGCCGTGCACGCGCTGTCCGTCGTCAGTCACGAGGAGTACAGCGACGCGGCGGACATCCTGCGGCCGGAACGCGGCGGCGGGGGTGTGCTGCGGTCGCAGTACACGAACAAGATGAACGAGGTGAAGCCGCACCGCGCCTGGGCCGAGCGCACCATGCTCCGCGCCGAGGTCTTCGGTGTCGCGCACGAGGACGTCAGCTTCGTCGACCTGCTCGCCGCCGGAATACCCGGCTGAAGAACCACCTCACTCACAAGGGACGCATGAACAACGCAGTGAACAACGGGGACGACGGGATCTGGTCCGGGACGTGGGTCGCCGAGCGGCTCGGTGTCGAGCTCGTGGGCGACGACACGCTGACGGGCCTGCTGGGGCTGGCCCTGCGCCGCAACCCCAAGCGGGCGCATCTGCTGGTCTCCAACGTCCTCGGCAAGCACGTCCCGCAGTCGCCGTCCGTGGTGCACGGCCACGGGTTCGCCCTCGGCCGCCGGGTGCGTGAGCTGCTCGGCGCCGAGGAGGCGGCCGAGGCGGTCGTCCTGGGCTACGCGGAGACCGCCACCGGCCTCGGCCACTCGGTCGCCGACGGCCTCGGCACCGCCCCCTACCTGCACTCCACCCGCCGCCCGGTCGCCGGGGTCGCGCAGGCGGGCGGCTTCGAGGAGTCCCACTCGCACGCGACCTCGCACCTGCTGCTGCCGGAGGACCCGGCGCTGCTGGTCGGCGACGGGCCGCTGGTCCTGGTCGACGACGAGTTCTCGACCGGCAACACGGTCCTGAACACCATCCGGGCCCTGCACGAGCGCTATCCGCGGCGGCGCTACGTCGTCGTCGCCCTCGTCGACATGCGCTCGGCGGCCGATGCGGGCCGCCTGGACGACTTCGCCCGCGAGATCGGCGCCCGCGTCGACCTCATCACCGCCGCCTCCGGCACGGTACGGCTCCCCGAGGGCGTGCTGGAGAAGGGCCAGGAACTGGTCGCCCGCTACGAGGCGCAGTTCCCCGCGGCCCTGGGGGACGTTGCAGCCGACGCCCGCTTCGACGCCTCAGGGGCGCGGGGAACTGCGCGACAAGCCCCCCACGACCCGCACCCGGAAGCCGACCGCACCGGGCAGACGCGGCCCCCCGGCCACATATCCCGCGTGGACCTCGTCTGGCCCCGCGGCCTCCCCGACGGCGGTCGGCACGGGTTCACACCCAAGCACCGGGCCCGGCTGGAGGCCGCCCTCCCCGCCATGACGGCCCGTCTCGCCGAGGCGATACCCGACGGCGTCGAACGCGTCCTCGTGCTCGGTTTCGAGGAGCTGATGTACGCGCCGCTCAGGCTGGCCCGTGAGCTGGAGCAGGTGGTGGCCGCCGAGGTGCGCTACTCGACCACCACCCGCTCACCCGTCCTCGCGGTGGACGACCCCGGCTACGCGATACGCAGCCGAATCGTTTTCCCCGCGCACGACGCCCCGGCCGACGGCCCCGGCGAGCGCTATGCCTATAACGTCGCGGGCGGTGGCTTCGACGCCGTCGTCGCCGTCGTGGACTCCGTGGCCGACACCCGGGAGCTGCACGCTCCCGACGGCCTCCTGTCCCAGCTCGCCGCACACACCCCGCACGTCGTCCTCGCGGTCGTGCCGTCGTACGTCCCCGAGCCGCTGTACGCAGCCGCCTTGTCGGAAGAGAGACCCGCCATGCTGCCCGAGCCCCTCCGCGGCCCCGCCTTCTCGTCGTACCCGCCCGAGGAGGTCGGCTGGCTGCTCCAGGACCTCTCGGACGTGACGCTGGAGGCGCCGACCGAGGAGCGGGAGGAGGCCATCCAGAGCGGCGGCGCGCACTACGCCGAGTCGCTGCCCGTCGAGTACCAGCCCAGCGAGCAGTACCAGGAGCTGTTCCACGCGGCGCTCGAGACTTCGGCGGCGCGGATCGCGCAGGCCGTGGGCGTGGTCACGGAGACGGTGATCGCCGAGCGGTCACCCCGGCCCGTGCTCGTCTCGCTCGCCCGGGCCGGCACCCCGGTCGGTGTCCTGATGCGCCGCTGGGCACAGTTCCGGCACGGCCTCGACCTGCCGCACTACGCCGTGTCGATCGTGCGCGGGCGGGGCATCGACGCCAACGCGCTGCGCTGGCTGGCCGCCCACCACGACCCGCGTGACGTCGTCTTCGTCGACGGCTGGACCGGCAAGGGCGCGATCACCCGGGAACTGGCCGCGGCGATCGAGGAGTTCGAGGCGGGCGGCGGAGCGGCCGGCTTCGACGCGGAGATCGCGGTGCTGGCCGACCCGGGCTCGTGCGTGCGGACGTACGGCACCCGCGACGACTTCCTGATCCCGTCCGCCTGCCTCAACTCGACCGTCTCGGGGCTCATCTCGCGGACCGTGCTGCGGGCCGACCTGGTCGGGCCGAACGACTTCCACGGCGCGAAGTTCTACCGCGAGCTCGCCGGCACGGACGTCTCGGTGGCCTTCCTGGACGCCGTCGCCGCCCGCTTCCCCGAGGTCGCGGACGCGGTCGGCGGCGCGGTGAAGGAGCTGCTGGCCAGTGACCGCACGCCGAGCTGGGAGGGCTGGCGGGCCGTCGAGCGGATCAGCGAGGAGTACGGCATCCACGACGTGAACCTGGTCAAGCCCGGGGTCGGCGAGACCACCCGGGTGCTGCTGCGCCGGGTGCCCTGGAAGATCCTGGCGCGGGCCGGAGCGGGCGCCGACCTGGACCACGTACGGCTGCTCGCCGGACAGCGAGGGGTGCCCGTCGAGGAGGTCGGCGACCTGCCGTACACCTGTGTGGGGCTGATCCACCCGCAGTTCACCCGGGGCGCGACCGGCGCCGACGGCAAGGCGGTGACGGTCTGATGCCGGTTCTGGTGGCGAGCGATCTCGACCGTACGCTCATCTACTCGGCGGCCGCCCTGGCGCTGACCATGCCGGACGCGCGGGCGCCGCGGCTGCTGTGCGTGGAGGTGCACGAGGCCAGGCCGCTGTCGTTCATGACGGAGACGTCGGCGCAGCTGCTGACCGACCTCGGCGACCGGGCGGTGTTCGTGCCGACGACCACCCGGACGCGCAAGCAGTACCAGCGCATCAACCTGCCCGGCCCGGAGCCGAAGTACGCGATCTGCGCGAACGGCGGCCATCTGCTGGTCGACGGCGCGACCGATCAGGACTGGCACGCGAGCGTGCTGGCCAGGCTGGCCGACGAGTGCGCGCCGCTCGCGGAGGTGGAGGAGCACCTGGCGAAGACGGCGGACCCGTTCTGGCTGCGCAAGCAGCGGGTCGCCGAGGACCTGTTCGCCTATCTCGTCGTGGAGCGCGAGCTGCTGCCCGAGGAGTGGGTGAAGGAGCTCGCGGTCTGGGCGGAGAACCGCGGCTGGACCGTGTCGCTCCAGGGCCGCAAGATCTACGCCGTGCCGAAGCCGCTGACCAAGAGCGCGGCCGTGCGCGAGGTGGCCCGCCGCACCGGCGCCGAACTGACGCTGGCGGCGGGCGACTCGCTGCTCGACGCCGACCTGCTGCTGGTCGCCGACCGGGGCTGGCGTCCCGGGCACGGCGAGCTGGCCGAGGCCGCCTGGACGGCCCCGGCGATCACCGCCCTGCCCGAGCGGGGCGTGCTGGCCGGGGAGCGCATCCTGCGGGAGTTCCTGAAGAATTCCTGAGAAGTTGCGGGCGGCGGTCAGCCGCAGCAACCGCCGCCGCAGCATCCGCCCCCGCCGCCCGCCTTGGGCGCGGGGGCGGACTTCGTGCCGCCCACGGCCACCGTGGAGAGCAGTTTGACGGTGTCGTCGTGGCCCGCGGGGCAGTCGGCGGGGTCGGCGGACTGCGCCATCGGGCGGCTCAGTTCGAAGGTGTCGCCGCAGGTCCGGCAGCGGTACTCGTAGCGAGGCATGGCGCCAGACTAAGCCCCTATGCTCGGACGTGATGTCAGCAGTTTCACCTCTGTTCACTTCTGTCGATTTCTTCTGTGGAGAATTTGCGAAGAGCGCTGGTAATTTGAGAGCGCCGCATTGAACCCCAAGGTCGGGAGGGTTCAAGGTTTGCGGCCGCGTCAACGGCAACCATGTCAGGCCCTCGTAAGTCTGTACGTCTGCCTGCGAGCAATACGGAGTGCGGAGGGAGACGCGTCGTGAGTGAGGCGGGGCAGGGGGACAAGCCCCAACAGCCTGACGAAACCATGCAGTTGAAGGTTCCTCCGTCTTTCCGGGCGGACGAGACCATGCAGCTGCGGGTATCGGATATACCGGCTGTGCCGGATATGTCCGAGGGCGAGGATGAAGGCGGAGGAAAGCAGCGTTCGTCGAAAAATCGACGAAAAGCACCCCAGCCTTCCCTTTTTGCCCGAATTTCTTCTTTCCTGGGTCCCCGGCTCGCCCCGCTCCTCGCCGTACTGGCCCCGTATGTGGCTCGTGTCACGCCCTACGCCCGCAAGCTGCGCCCGCAGTACCCGCGTCCGGGCCGTACCGACTGGCGGCGCTGGATACCCTCCTGGCGGCAGTGCCTCGGCGGCGTCCTGACCTCCATAGGCCTGAGCGGCATGCTCCTGGTCGTCGCCTACGCGGCCACCGACATCCCGGACAACATCAACTCGTACGCCACCCAGCAGGACAACGTGTACTTCTGGGCCGACGGGACGCCGATGGCCCGCACCGGCTGGGTGCAGCGGCAGGCGATGCCGCTGAAGGACATCCCCGAGGACGTCCGCTGGGCGGTGCTCGCCGCCGAGAACGCCAGCTTCTACAGCGACCCCGGCATCTCCTTCAAGGGCATCAGTCGTGCCCTGTTCCGCACCATCGGTCAGGGCGACACCCAGGGCGGCTCCACGATCACCCAGCAGTACGTCAAGAACGTCTACCTGAACCAGAACCAGACGGTCAGCCGCAAGTTCACCGAGGCCATGATCGCCCTCAAGCTCGACAACCAGATGAGCAAGGACGACATCCTCGAGGGCTACCTCAACACCAGCTGGTTCGGCCGCGGCACCTACGGCATCCAGCGCGCCGCCCAGGCCTATTACGGCAAGGACGTCGGCGAACTCAACGCCAGCGAGGCCGCGTTCCTCGCCTCCCTGCTCAAGGGCGCGGGCCTGTACGACCCGACCCTGAACTCGGCCAACCGCGCCCGGGCCGTGGAGCGCTGGTCGTGGACCCTGGACCGGATGGTCGACATCGGCAAACTGTCGAAGGCCGAGCGCGCCAAGTACACGAAGTTCCCCGAGCCGCTCAAGGCCAACCCGCTGTACGACACCGGTGAGCAGAGCGACTACCTGGTGGAACTCGCCTCCTCGTACGCCAAGAAGGCCGGGAACATCTCCGACAAGGACTTCGACCTCGGCGGCTACCAGATCTACACGACCTTCGACAAGAAGCGCCAGGCCCAGCTCACCGACGCCGTCACCAAGGCCCGCAAGGACGCCCTGAAGGACGACCCCGAGAACGCGAAGACCGCCCACTACGGCGCCTCCTCGGTGGCCTCCGACGGGCGGATCCTCGCCGTCTACGGCGGTCCCGACCACCGTACGCAGGGCTACAACGAGTCCAACGCCACCACCGTCTCGGCCGGCAGCGCGTTCCTGCCGTTCGTGTACGCCGCCGGTCTGGAGAACGGGATCCACAAGACCCGCGACGGGGACACCACACCGGTCACCGGGGAGACGCTGTACGACGGCGACGACAAGGTGCCGGTGACGACGCCCGAGGGGCCCTACTGGGACCGCAGCGGCAAGGTGGTGGCCGCGAAGAACGACGACGGCGAGTCGTACGGGCAGATCTCCCTGCACCGGGCGCTGGAGCTGTCGGTGAACACGCCGTTCATGCAGCTCGGCATGGACGCCGGGCTCGACGTGGTGCGCACCACCGCCGAGAAGTCCGGGTTGCTCTCCTCCAGCCTCGGGGCGCAGGTGCCCGCGCTGTCCATGGGCAGTTCGACGCCCAGCGCGATCCGTATGGCGAGCGGCTATTCCACCTTCGCCGCGGGCGGCAAGCACACCGAGCCGTACTCGGTGCGCCTGATCACCAAGAACGGCACCAAGGTCGTCCTGGACACCCCGGACACCGACCGCGCGTTCGGCGCCGACGTGGCCGAGGAGGTCAACTCCGCGCTCGCGGACTCCTTCCGCACCGCCCACCCGGACGACGTGCCCTCCTCGCAGCAGGCGGCGGCCCGGGCCGGCTCGCTCGGTCAGGTGGCCGGGAAGGCGGGCACCACCCAGGACGACACCGCGGCCTGGTACGTCGGCACGGCCAAGGCCGTGTCCACGGCGGTCGTCGTCTACCGCATCGACCTCGGCAAGAGCCTCCAACCACTTCCACTGAAGGGCATCGCCGGCACGACCGACGACAGCGTTCCCTACGGCATCTGGTCAGGTGCCATGAGCCCGCTCGGCTGACCACCGAAACGGGCACCCGCGTCCCCGAAATCCGGAGAATGATCCGCACATGAAGTCACCGTCGGGCCGCCGCCGCAAGGCTCCGGCAACGCGCCACCCCGCCACCACGCATCCGGGGTTCCTGACGCTGGCGGCGCTCCTCGTCGTCGCGTCCCTGGTGGCCGGCTACCTGGTGCTCAACCGCACGACGAACACCGCGCCGACCGCGTCCTCGGGGGAGAACAAGAAGGCGTCGGCGGGGGCCACCAAGGAGCCGGAGTGGGACGGCAAGACGAAGGTCCTGGGGGACGGCTCCACCTCGTACACCGGACCGCAGACGGGGCAGTTGAAAGCGGTTCCGCTCAAGCCCGGTGAGAAGCCGCCCCAGTTCGTGGTCTTCTCCTGGGACGGCGCGCTCATGGGCGACGACGGCCTCTTCGAGCACTACCGGAAGATGGCCGAGGAGTACAACGCCCACATGACCTTCTTCCTCACCGGCATCTACCTGCTGCCCAAGAGCAAGAAGGACCTGTACTCCCCGCCCCAGCACCCCAAGGGCACGGCGGCCATCAGCTTCCCCACCGACGACCACATCCGCACCACGCTGGAGCAGCTCGGCGAGGCGTGGAAGGAGGGGAACGAGATCGGCACCCACTTCAACGGCCACTTCTGCGGCGCCAAGGGCGGCGCCGACTGGAGCGTCGAGGAGTGGAAGAGCGAGATCGACCAGTTCTACTCCTTCGTGGAGAACTGGAAGACCAACACCGGCTACAAGGACATCGACCCGCTGCCCTTCGACTTCAAGAAGGCCGTCGTCGGCGGCCGCGCGCCCTGCCTTGAGGGCCAGGCGAACCTGCTGAAGGCCGCCAAGAGCTACGGCTGGCGCTACGACGCCAGCTCCACCGGCGACTTCCAGATCTGGCCGACGAAGAAGAACGGCATCTGGGACTTCCCGCTCCAGCTGCTCCCCTACGACGGCGGCAAGTACCAGGGCCTGTCCATGGACTTCAACTTCCTCTACAACCAGTCCGACGGCGAGGTCGAGGGCGACCCGGCCCAGTACCCGACGTGGGAGCAGGAGACCGTCGACGCCTACATGGCCGGCTTCAACCGCGTGTACTACGGCAGCCGGGCCCCCCTGTTCATCGGCAACCACTTCGAGGAGTGGAACGGCGGCATCTACATGAAGTCCGTCGACCAGGTCATCGAGAACGTGTGCACCAAGAAGGACGTCAAGTGCGTGTCCTTCCAGGAGTTGGCCGACTGGATGGACGTGCAGACGCCGGCGACGCTCGAGCGGCTGCGCACCCTGGATCCGGCGCAGAATCCGGACTGGTCGACCGTCGTGAAGTAACCAAACCTCAACCGAGTCCCCTCTTCACAACGGCCACACACGCCATGCAAAGATGCCCTTCCCGGCATCCCTCCGCCGGGGCAAGAGGGGAAACATCCGTGAAGTCAAGGAAATTGAGCGCGACTCGCCGTCGCGTCGCGATACTCGGGGCAGCCGCCACCTCGGTCGTCGCCGGAGTGGCTCTGCTGCCGAACTGGTCCGCCGGTGCCGCCGTCGTCGACGACCCCAAGGTCGACGCCGGGACCAAGGCCACCTTCCAGCGGCTGGCGGACGCGGTCTTCACCGACCGCACCGACGCCCTGGTCGCCGGCAAGCAGGGAGACCGGACGAAGCCGCTGACCGACGGCTTCTCCGGTGACGTCAAGCTGTCCTCCGGCACGGCCCGCACCGAGGACGCCGCTCTGTCCACGCTGGGTGACCGCAAGGACAAGCTGGCGAAGGCCGGCGAGAAGTACAGCAAGGCCAGCACCACCGTCACCCTGAACGCCACGCGGGTGACCGGCCGTACCGCCAAGGCCGCGGTCACCGAGAGCACGACGCTGACCTACGAGAAGGTCCGCGGCAACGAGCCGAAGAGCACCGGCTTCGAGGCCCACCACGAGCTGACGTTCAAGGCCGACCGGCAGGGCAACTGGCAGCTGACGGACATTCGCGACACCGACCAGGGCGGTCTCGCGGTGAACGCGCTCACCAAGCCGACGTCCGTCAAGGTGGCCACGACTGCGGACGACACCATGCCGAACGCCGCGCGCGCGGCGACCACCCGCAATCCGGCCGCCGTCCCGAAGACCGGCACCGCCTATGACTACAAGGCGATGGCGACCTACGCCGAGAAGTACTGGAACGTCTACAACAAGGACTATCCGGACTACAACGGCCACGGCGCCGGCGGCGACTGCACCAACTTCGTCAGCCAGTCGCTGAAGGCGGGCGGCTGGAAGCACGTCCCCGGCTACGTGTACGACTACACCAGGTGGTTCGGCAACGCCGACATCCAGTCGGACTCGTTCGTCGGCGTCAACGAGTGGTCCTGGTTCGCCCAGAACTCCAAGCGGACCACCGCGCTCGCCAACGTCTACCAGCTCGAGGTCGGCGACGTCCTCCAGATGGACTTCGACCGCGACGGGTCCAAGGACCACACGATGATCGTCACCGCCAAGAGCGGCGGCGTGCCGTACGTGACCTACCACTCGAACAACACCCTGCGCAGGTCGGTGGCGAGCCTCGTCTCGTCGTACCCGACGGCGTACTTCTACGCCTACCGCACCTGATCCCGCCGGCCCGTCACTCCTCGGGGTGGCGGGCCCGCCAGTACGGGTTGTCGTGCGGCAGGGCGGACCCCACCCTGCCGTACATCCCGAACACGAGCAGCAGGATCCCGATCACGAAGCTGAGCATGCAGTTCTGGATCTCGAAGGCCAGGAAGTTGTAGTCCGTCTCCAGCAGGGCCATGTTCAAAAAGCCGCTCACGACGAACAGGACACCGAGGGTCATGTTCAGCGTGGAGGCGAAGTTCCCGCCGATCACCATGCCCACGAGCAGCAGCAGCCCGACGGCGACCGACAGCCAGCTGAGCGCCCCGTTGGTGTTGAGACTCCACACCTCGTCCCCGCCGGTGTCGAAGAAGCCGATGTTGTGGACGATGCCGAAGATCCCGAAGGCGATCAGACCCAGGCCCATCAGCCCGGCGCCGATCCGGTAGACCAGGTTCAGACGGTGGTCGACGGGCAGGTGCTCGTCGAACCTGATGCGCCGCCTGGACCGGCCGTGCACTGCGTGTGTGGCCATCTCCGCCTCCCTGAGGGTGGATGCGCCGATGGAGGCCGTACGTACCTTCAATATCCGCCCGCCGGGCGCCCACGGCAATGTCAGTGGCCCGTGCCGCGCTCCTCACGGATCCCGGCCACCACATCCGCCACCGCCCGCCGGACGGCCTCCGTCTCGGTCAGGAAGTGCCAGTAGTCGGGGTGCCGGCCCTCCAGCGAGGCGATCGCCCGCTCCAGCCGGGCCACCGAGTCGTCCAGCGGGCGCGCGTGCCGGGGATCGGGGGTGTTGCGCCCCGCCATCGCCAGCCGCTGGGCGTCCCGGATCGCGAACCGGGTCCGGTCGATCTCCGCCTGCGGATCCTTCTGCACGGCGTTCAGCCTGGTCAGCCGGTCACCGGCGGCCGAGACCGCCTCGTCCGTGCTGTTCAGCAGGGCGCGCACCGTCGACAGCAGCGCGGTGGCGTCCGGCCAGCGCTGCGCGTCCCGCGCGACGCGCGCCTCCGCGAGCTTCGCCTCGGCCTGCCGGACGTGCTCCCCGGCCTGGTCGGGGACGTGCTGGAGGTCCTGCCAGCAGGCGGCCGAGAACCGCCGCCGCAGCTCGCTCAGGATCGGCTCCACCTGCCCCGAGCGGGTCGTCAGCGCCTGGGCGCGGGTCCGCAGGGAGACCAGCCGGTGGTCGATCTCGGCGGCCTGCTCGGGCAGCCGCTCCGCCTCCACCCGGACCGCCTCGGCCTCCCGCGCCACCCGCTCCGCCCGCTCCAGCGTCTGCGGCACGCCGTGCTGCCCCGCGCCCTGGTTCAGCTTCGTCAGCTCGGGCGCCAGCGCCGCCAGCCGCGCCGCGAGACCGTCCGCCCGCAGCCCGCTCTCCCGCACGGCGTCCAGCGCGTTCGAGGCGGCCAGCAGCGCCTGCCGGGCCCTCTCCACGGCGGGCGCGAGGCGGGCCAGCTGGGTCTCGGCCTTGCCGAGCAGCGGTCCCAGCCCGTCGGCGAACCTGTCCAGCTCCTGTTTGACGCGGCCCAGCTCGTCCTTGGCGCGGGTCAGCTCGGTGCGCGCCTGGGAGGCCGCCGAGGCCTCCAGGTCGTCCCGGTCGAGGTCATGGGCGTCGACGGCGTCGATGTACTGGTGGCTGGCCTCGTCGATCCGCCGGCCGACGGCCTCGAAGTCGGAGACGGCGCGCCGGGCGGCCGGCGAGTCGTCCACGGCCCTGATCGTCTCGATCGAGATCCGCAGGTCGCGCTGGGCGGTGTCCAGCTCGTAGAAGGCGGCCGCCGCCGCGTCCTTGGCGGCCTGGGCCTCGGCCCGCTGTCCCTCCGCCCGCCCGCCGAACCAGCGCCGTGTGCCGCCGCCGGCGAACGCGGCGGGCAGCGCGAGGGCGGCCACGAGGGGAAGGGCGACGAGGGTGAGGGTGTCCCGGAGCGCATGCGGTCCCCGGCGCGCACGGCGGCGCTGTGCGCGCGACGGCACCAACGGCGAATACGGCTGCGCTGGTGTCGCCGTCACATCCCTCTCCCGTGCTGTGATCCGCCCTGCCCGGTGTCATTCTCCCACCGGTTAAGGACGAACACACGGGTCGGTTAGTTCGCGTTCCTGACGGTGACTTTGCCGTCGGTGGTGCGTGCGCTGACGACATGCGCGCTGGACTCGTCGCGTGGCACGGACACGTCCACCCCGCCGTCGTCGGTCTTCGTGGTCACCCGGTAGGTCGCCTCGGGCAGTGTGATCGTCACCGAGCCGTCCTCGCTGACGGACTCCACCCGGTCCGGTACGGCGGCCAGGGTGAGGTGGACCGAGCCGTCCTCGGTACGGGTGTCCACCGAGCGCGAGGAGACCTCGGCGCGTACGGAACCGTCCTCGGTGCGCAGCTCCAGCGGCCCGCTGGAGTCGGTGACCTGCACGGAGCCGTCCTCGGCGTGCACGCTCAGCGCGTCCCGGAAGCCCCGTGCCCGGACGCTGCCGTCGTCGTCCTCGACCTTCACGGCGGCGCCCCGGGGCACCTCGACACGGTGTTTGGCGGCGCAGTCGGCGACCAGGCCGGAGCAGTGCAGCCGCAGCGTCAGCCGGTCGTCCTTCATCGACCAGGTCACCTTCGGCTCCTTGCCGATGGTGACCGACCCCTGGAACCAGCGGGTGACGTCGACCTTGCCCGCCTCGGCCGTGTCCGACGCGACGATCTCGAGCGCCGAGTCGTCGGAGTCGATGGTGAGCGTGCTGCCCTGGAGGGCGAAGGACCGGTGATCGGGATGCTCGTCGTCGGCGGCGGCGCCGCAGGCGGTCGTGCCGGCGGCCAGGACCACGACGGCCCCGGTGACGAGGACCGCGCGGACCGAAAGTGACGTACGTGCCATGGTGATCTCCCCCTGGGCTGCTTGGCGTTGCCCTGACGACACTAGGGAGCCGCCGACCGCCGGAGGATCCGGCGCGCTCCCGTATCCGGGGTGGGGCTAACCCCCGGATACGGGTTTGCGGGGCACGGCCCCGGGCAATGTAGGCTGTCGACTCGTCCCGGGTGCGTAGCTCAGGGGTAGAGCGCCTGCCTTACAAGCAGGATGTCGGCGGTTCGAAACCGTCCGCGCCCACCAGGGTTGAACAGCAGGTCAGCGGCCTTCCGGGAGAAACCCTGGGAGGCCGCTCCTGCGTCCGGAGTCCGCATGGAGCCCACAACGCCAAACGATCAAGACTTCCACGTCTTCTTGCGCGCAAGGAAAACGCTCTCGTCTGCATCCTGCGGCGTTCCGGTGGGGAGACCCGGTCCGCGGGCGGCGGCCGCAGTCAGGGAGATATCGGGGCCCTTCTGATGCGGGTGACGGCGCATGCGGACGTCGCAGTCGGACACCCGGGAGTAGTCGCACTCTGCGGCTGCGGCCGTCCGCTGCTCGGCCAAGGCCGCGCAGACCGAGCAGCCGGGTACGGGCTGGGGCCGTTCCAGATTGGCGGTCATACCGTCTCGCCTCCTCGCGCATGCTGCCACGCCCTCCGTAGCCTCCTGGCCTCCGGGCACTCCGTGTTCGTGTCGGCCCGGCAGTCCTTGCAGCCGAGACAGTGATCCATCAGTGCCCGATACCAGACATCGACCCGGTAAACGAGAAACCTGCGCTTTCCTGCGACCTTCATCCGGCCCGTTCCTCGCCGAGTCGCGGGCCGAACGCGTCCGTGAGAGCGGTGTGCAGCGCGTTCGCGTCGGTCATGAGCCGGTGGGGGTCCGGGCACATGCGCCAGTGCGGGCCCGGCCCCTGCGTTCGGCGGGGCGGAGGAATTGTCACCGAGCTGCCGCGGCCGAGGGCCTTCGTGTTCTCCAGCTCCCAGTCGTTTGCGGTTCCGCGCGGCACGAAGAAGTACACGACCGAGCGGGAGTCGCCGGATTCGACGACGGCGCCGCATTGCGGGCCGAGGACGGCCACCGCGGCGAGCCCGGTCTGACGCGGTACGCGGATGGCGTCCCACTCCAGACCGACGTCTTGCAGGACGCATCCTGCGGCGGACGGCAGCTGTGTGCTCGGCATCGTGACTCCTCGGCCTCAGTCGCCGCCGACTTCGAGGCCGTGACCCGCTCACACCGGCGCCTGTACTGGTCCGTGGCGCCGGCCACCCTGCACCCTGCCGCGCTCTCCCACGCAGCCCTCGGCTGCGCGCTGCTGCCGGAGACCGCTGGGCAGACGAGGCGCCGCGTCGCGTCAGCCCTCGCAGAGACCTGGCTGCTAACCGGACGAATTGAGTTCTTCGACCTGCGCGACGCCCTGCGCGCGCAGCAGACTTTGCTCAGGGCGCTCCAAGCCGCGGGTGAAGCCGATGATCACCTTCTTGGCGCCGCGGTGCTCGCGCACACCGCGTTCATTCCGGCATGGGAGGGCGAGCGGGAGGCGGCCGTAGAACGGATGGTCGCCGCACGGACGTACGGCCGCCGGGGCCCGGCCTCCGCCGAGCTGCTCGCGTGGCTGGACGCTGTCGAGGCGGAGTGCGAGACCCGCTGCGGGCACACGCGGACAGCGCTGCATCTGATCGGGCACGCTGAGGACCTCCTCGCGAGGGGCAGCCGGTACGACAGCCCGGAGTGGCTGGACTGGTTCTCGCCCGTAAGGCTCGCGGCGTTCAAGGGAAACACGCAGATCAGGGCGGGGCACCTGCCGCAGGCCCGCGAGACGCTCCTCGGCGTCCTCGGCGCTCTGGAGCCGACCGAGGAGAAGCAGCAGTCGGTCATCCTCGGCGACCTGGCCGCCGTCGAGGCCGCGGTGGGCGACGCCGAGGCAGCGTGCGCGTACGCCGTCCGCGCCCTCGATCAGCTGGAGCGGACCTGGTACGCGACGGGAATGGACCGGGTTCGGGAGGTACGTCGGCAGCTCGCGCCGCACCAGGACGAGGCATGTGTGCGCGAGCTGGACGACCGGCTGTACGGCTGGTCGACGACGGTCAGCGCGCTCGCTCGTTGAAGCGGGCGAGCCGAGGGGACAACTCGAGGAGGCTTTCCACCCGGAAGGTGGGAAGCGCCTCGGCTTCTTCGATGTGCCACTGGATCGTTGCCCAGGGGCCGCGGCGCACAAGGGCAGTGTGCATCCCTGCCGCGGCGGCCGGGCGGATGTCGTTGTCGACGCGGTCGCCGACGTACAGCATCTCGTCAACCTGTGCGGGGACGACCTCGGCGACGCGGTCGAAGAAGGCACGGTCAGGCTTCGAAGCGCCCCAGTCGTCGGAGGTGCCGATCAGGTCGACGTCCGGCGCGAACAGCTCGCGCAGGATCTTCCCCGCCCTCACGGTCTGGTTCCCGGCGATGCCCAGCCACAGGCCGTCCGCGCGCAGGGCCGCCAACGTGTCGCGGACGTCCGGGTACAGGTCTGCCTCCCCGAACGTCTCCGGCTTCCCGGCCTCGGCGCGGCGCTCACGCTCGGCGTACAGGTCGAATCCGGGCCGAAACTCCTGGAAGGTCTCTCGGTAGTCGCGGCCTTGGGCGATGACCGCTCCGAACATGGCGTGGAAGGTGTGGCGAGGCACCTGGAGCCAGTCGGCCCAGGTGCCGTACTCGGTGGTCTCGTCTACGAGGCACTCGCCGACGTCGAAGATCACAGCGCGAATCATGCGGACGACGATATCCAGGCTGACCAAGCGGCCCCCACCGCAGCGGCGGGGGCCGTTTTCAGTGCTGGACGAACTCGCGTATCAGGCGGGCGGCGTTCGCCCGAGCGGAGAGCCCGGCAAGCAGAACACCCCATCGCGATTTCGACTCTTGGGGAATGGCGGTGAGGGCACTACGGTTTTTGGACATACGGCATCACCTCAATCACCGAGGGCTGTGTGTCGGAGCCCGCCACCTCAAGGTCACGCTGTCCAGGCCGACTTGAGGTCTGCGGGTTCGTGCAATTTCACCGACGGACGCCGGTCACCTCAGGGCGCGCGAAGCCCAGGCCGGGGGGGGATCGGCCGGGCTGGTGGGAGGCTCGCGCAGGGGAGCGGCCAGAGGCAATCCGCATGGCTTGAGTGATCGGGGTGTGGTCTGCGCGGACGTGTTGGGTGAATGCAAGAGCCCCCGGGGGCCAAGGTGGCTTCCGAGGGCTCCGGTCCGGGCGTGGCTCCGTCAGTCCCAGCCGCCGAGGAGTCCGGCGTTGGCCTGCGCGTTACAGATGTTGTAGCCGCCGGACGCATGGCCCTTCTCGGTGTGGCCGTCGACCGTGACCGAGCAGTTGATGTCTCCCGAGCCCTGGAGCTGGGCCATCACGTTGTAGTACATCGCGTCGTCGTCCAGGGGCAATGTGGCCTCGAACTTGCCGTTCTTGAAAGTGCCCTTGCGGTTGTCGCTGTCCGAGCCGTAGGTGATGTCGAGCGGGCCCAGCGCGCCGGCGGGGGCGGCGCCCCACACCTTGAAGGTGACGACCTTCTTCTTCGGTTTCTCGGTCTTGGCCTCGCTCTTCGCGGCCTCGCTCGGGTCGCCGGCGGCGGCAGGCCGTTCGCTCTTGGGAGAGGAAGCCGCCGGTGTCGAGTCGGTGGAACTGCCGGTCTCGTCACTGCTGCCGCCAGTGCCGGTGATCGCGCCGATGATGCCGATCACGATGAACAGGCCGATGATGCCGGCGCAGCCGAGCCCGATGAACTTGCCGACGTTGTTCTTCTTCGGCGGCAGAGGGAAGCCTGCCGGGGGTTGAGAGCCTTCCCATCCGGGCTGGTGTGGCTGGTGCGGCGGATACTGCTGGCTCACGTGTTCCCCCGAGGGATCGTCTGCGTATTGCTGGTGTGTGACTGGTGCGGGTGCTGTGCGGTTGCGGCAGAACCGGAAAGATCACCCGATCGTGTTAAATAAGGGCCCTGCCGGGGGGATTTCGGCGGGGCTCTGTGGCCGTCCTGCTCTGAGGGTGTGACAGCGGGCTGGGACAGTCGCGCGGCTGCTCCTTCAGGGTGCCTGGGACGGGCTTCTTCGCGGCCTCGACCCAGCCGTCGCGCGACCCGCTGTACGTCGTCTCGCGGCCCTCGGTCGGAGGCGTCGGCAGGGATCGGCTTCCTGAAGCCGAGTGTCATGGCGGTCCTGTCCCGTGAGTCGGGATGGGACCGGCTCGGCCGGCTGGCTAGCCGCCGTCCCCCGGTGGGGGCTCGTGGGTGTGTTTGAGGCTCATGCGGGCTGCCACCCGGTCCGGGGCCGCGACCTCCGCCCAGAAGCGGTGGCAGGTCACGAACACCGCGAGCTCGTGCTCCCGCTGCCGGAGCTTCTCCACCTCGGCCTGCTCGTCGGCCGTCCAGCCGGGGGACGCGGGGCGTTCGGTCTTGCGCCAGCCCGCGTCGTCACTGAAGCCGTCCAGGGGCTCGACCGACCAGGGAAGCCGCTTCAGCAGGGCCGACAGCTCGGCCCTGACCTGATGCAGCTCCTCCTGACCGGCGCGCAGGTCGCTGGGAAAGTCATAGGTCGTAGCCACGCGGCAATGGTACGCCTGTTCGAATTTGGGTGGCGAGCTCCTTCGGGGTGTTCCTGTGAACGTACGTTCGATTGTTCTCGGGTGGGTCTCAGGTGTCCGTCCGGCTCCGTTCGAGGACGGCGACGCCCAGCTGGTCCGTGCCGTCCGGGTCGGCGTTGAGGCGGTGGACGACCACCCAACTGCCGTCCGCCGTCGCCCCGGTGAAGAGCGAGGCGTGGCGTGTCGCCCCGTTGTGCCAGCGCAGCGGACCGGCCGTCGCCCAGGTGGGCGCGGGGTCCCCCAGTCGGCGTTCCACCAGCAGCCGGACGACCAGGTCGGCCACCGCGCGGGGCGTGGCCCACAGCCCGCCCGCCGGGAGCATCGCGCCGTCCATCGTCCACGGCCTGCGCGGCCTGCCGAACAGGCCCGGGGCAGGCAGCCGGCGTGCCGGGACGGGGCGCGCGGTCATCTCCGTGATGTCCAGCGGACGCAGCACGTACGCGGTCACCAGTTCCTCGTAGGTCGTGGCGGCCGCGGCGGCCAAGGCCGCTCCCAGGACGGCGTACCCGAGGTTGGAGTACTCCTCCTCCTGGCCCGGGGGCCGGGTGGCGAGCGTGTCCAGGCCGGGGAGCAGCGCGTGCAGCGCGGAGTGGTCGAACGCCGCGTACGGGTCCCGGGGCGGGAGGCGGCCCGGTGGCAGCCGCGGGAGGCCGGAGGTGTGCCGCGCCAGGTGCAGGAGAGTGATCCCGGTCGCGGGGGCTTCGGGCAGCCACCGTTCGACCGGGTCGTCGAGCGCGAGCACCCCGGCCGCGGCCATCCGGGTCAGCGCCGTGCCCGTGACGACCTTGGTGAGCGAGCCGATCTCGACGTAACGGTCGACGGCGTGACCGTCGGCGAGGGCGGGCGGGTCCGCGTGGGTGAGGACGCAGGTCGGGACGCGACGACGCACGAGGGGCCTCACTCGCCGCGCGGCGGGACCGCGCACGCCGGGGTGGCGCCGGGCAGGCGGTGACGGTTGCGCGACACCCAGCGGTAGACCACGCGGGCGCAGACCCGGACGCCGGGCAGCCGGAGGACGGCGGAGAGCGTGCGGTACGCGGCGGACGGCGAGGTGGCGAGCCAGCGGGCCAGCGCGTCGGCCCCGCCCGCGAGGACCGTGCCGCCACGCAGCAACAACACCTCCCGGTCCAGCCGTTCGAGATGCGGCGCGGTCGACTCCGCGGGCAGGAACTGCCACGGAACCGCTTCCAGCGCCGGTGCGGCGAGGTCGCGGATACGGTCGACGGACGCCTGGCAGAAGCCGCAGTCCCCGTCGTAGGCGAGTACCGGGGGCACGGAGCGCGGGCCGTGCGGAGCGGGGCTGATCACTGGTTTTCCCTCCCCCCCACCCACGGTGGGGGTGCTGACTGGTTCCTCCCCGCAGCCTCGCACGACGGCGGGCCACCGCCGGTGTCGGACCCTGGCCCTAGGGTGACGCGCATGGATGAACGCGATTTGGAACAGGTGCGGTTGGTGCCCTGGGCGGAGGGCGACTTCTGGCTGCTCCAGCGGGCCAACAGCCCCGCGATGACGGAGCAGTTGGGCGGGCCGGAGAGCGAGGAGGAACTCGCCGACCGGCATCGGCGCTATGTCGAGCCGTTCGCCGGGCGCATGTACCGGGTCACGCTCGCGGACACCGGCGAGACCGTCGGCTCGATCGGGTACTGGGAGCGCGACTGGCGGGGCGAGCAGGTGTGGGAGACGGGCTGGGGGATCCTGCCCGAGTTCCAGGGCAGAGGGCTCGCCGCGACGGCGGCCCGGGCGCTCGTCGACGTCGTACGGCAGCGGGCCGGACACGGCGGCCACCCGGCCCTGCACGCATTCCCCAAGGTGGAGCACGCCGCGTCCAACGGAGTGTGCCGCAAGGCCGGGTTCACCCTGCTCGGGCAGGCCGACTTCGAGTACCCGAAGGGGAACCCGATCCGATCCAACGACTGGTACGTCGACCTGCGCACCGGGTCGACCGGCTACCGGACATCATGCGCAGTGCACCGGCCTTCAGGCCGGGGGTGAAGCGAATCTTGTGGTTGCGACGCGGAGCGTTGCGGTCTCGTTGCGGCGGAGCCGGACTGCTCGCGACGGTGACGGATCGTTCACACGTTCCCGGTGGCGACGCGGGTTCGACGTGCCTAGTGTGATCGTCATGCAGCTGCGGTACGCCTTCAGGTTGTACCCCGACGCCACTCAGCAGGCCGCGCTGGCCCGGGCGTTCGGGTGCGCCCGTGTTGTGTTCAACGACGCGGTGCGTGCCCGCGAGGACGCCCGTAAGGCCGGGCAGCCTTTCCCGACGGCCGGTCAGCTGTCAACGCGGCTGATCACGGAGGCGAAACGGACTGCCGAGCGGTCCTGGCTGGGTGAGGTCTCCGCGGTGGTGCTCCAGCAGTCCCTGCGGGACGCCGAGAGCGCCTACCGCAACTTCTTCGCCTCTCTCAAGGGCGCTCGGAAGGGGCCGAAAACAGGCCCGCCCCGTTTCAAGTCTCGCAAGGACGCCCGGCAGTCGGTCCGGTTCACCGCCAACGCCCGCTGGAGCATCACCGGTAGTGGCCGTCTGAGCCTGCCGAAGATCGGCGCGGTGAAGGTGAAATGGTCCCGCACCCTGCCCGCCGTCCCGACCTCCGTCACCGTCATCAGGGACGCGGCCGGCAGATATTTCGCCTCCTTCGTCATCGACACCGACCCGGACGCCGACAAGGCTCGGATGCCGGAGACCGACCGCATCATCGGCATCGATCTCGGCCTCACCCACTTCGCGGTCCTCTCCGACGGCACGAAGATCGACTCCCCGCGCTTCCTGCGGCGCGCGGAGAAGAAGCTGAAGAAGACCCAGAAGGAGCTGTCCCGCAAGCAGAAGGGATCGAAGAACCGGGCCAAAGCCCGCCTGAAGGTCGCCCGCGCTCACGCCAAAGTTGCTGACGCACGCCGTGAGTTCCACCACCAGCTCTCCACGAAGCTGATCTCCGAGAACCAAGGGATCGCCGTGGAGGACCTGTCGGTGGCGGGACTGGCCCGCACCAGACTGGCCAAGTCCGTGCACGACGCCGGATGGTCCTCGTTCATCAGCATGCTGGAATACAAAGCAGAACGGTACGGCCGCACCCTGGTCAAGATCGGCCGGTTCACACCGACCTCCCAGACCTGCCACGCCTGCGGTGCCGTGGACGGGCCCAAACCCCTCAACATCCGGGAATGGACCTGTGCCGCCTGCGGCACCGTCCACGACCGGGACATCAACGCCGCGATCAACGTGAAAACGGCCGCCGGACTGGCGGTATCGGCCTGCGGAGCGCCGGTAAGACCAGGAGCAATCCCGACACAGCGCGAAGAAACAGGAAGCCACGGATTCCCAACCGGAAACCGTGCCGCGTAGCGGCACGGCAGCCAGTCAAGGAAGGCCAGAATCCTCGCCCTTCAGGGCGAGGAGCATGTCAACGGGTAGTGTCCGCCAACAACAACAACTCCCGCACCAGGCGCGTGGCCACCGGCACCGGAACCCCGTGCCGCTCGGCCGCGCGCAGCAACCCTCCGCCGATCGCGTCGAGTTCGAGGGGCCGCCCTGCCTCGGCGTCCCGCTGCATGGAGGACTTCGTGCCGGGGGCGAAGGAGTCGTAGCGGGCGAGTGCCTGGGCCGGGTCGACGGGGGCGCCGCAGGCGCGGCTGACGGCGGCGGTCTCCTCGACCAGGGCGGTCAGTTCCTCGCGGTGCCGGGTGCGGACCTCGCCCAGCGGCAGACCGTGCCGGGTGGTGAGCAGGGCGAAGGGCGCGAGGAAGGCCATCTTCGCCCACAGGGCGGCCGTCTCGTCCGGCAGGACCCGGACGGTCGGGCCGGCCGCCTCCAGCACCCGCGCGAGCGCGTCGAGGCTCGGGCGCGGCACGGCGTCGCCGGTCAGGTCGATCTCCGCGAAGCCGCTCCCGTGCTCGATCACGCCCGGCGCGACCCGGGTCGACTCGACCCGGACGACGGCCGGGGCGACCCGGTCCGGGCGGTACCGGGCGCGCAGGACCGCCGGGTGCTCGACGCCGTTCAGGAACGGCACGAGGAGGGTGTCCTCGCCGAGCGCCGAGGCGGGGACCCGGGCCAGGGCCGCGTCGAGGGCGGTGTGCTTGACGGTGATCAGCACCGCGTCGACGGGCGCGCGCAGCTCGGTGTCCGCCGCGACCCGGGCCGTGAAGTCGCCGAACGGGGTGCTGCGGACGCGGATGCCGTCGGCGCGCAGGGACGCCGCCGTCTGCTCGCCTGCCAGGCAGGTCACCCGGTGGCCGGCGCGGGACAGCAGGGCCGCGAGCAGGCCGCCCACCCCGCCGGGGCCGAGAACGGCGACGCTGAGTATGTCCTTCGTCATGTGCTGTTGTCCCTCTCGTCGGTCGGCCCCGCGGGTGCGGTGGCCGCCTCGGAGGTGATCATGGCACGAGGGCGGGGTGCCGGGGGAGACTGGGAGACATGTGCCGGAGCATCAAGACGCTGCGTCCCCCCGCCCTGCCCGAGAAGGCGACGGAGGACGACATGCGCGCCGCAGCCCTTCAGTACGTCCGTAAGGTGTCCGGCTTCCGGGCACCGGCCGAGCACAACCGGGAGGTGTTCGAGCGAGCGGTCGAGGTCATCGCCGCGGCCACGGCGGAGTTGCTGGACGGTCTGGAGGTGCGCGGGGCCGGCCGGGGCGCGGCAGCGCGCACGTAGGGTCCGGGCCGGCTACGCCGCCGGCTGTCGTCGCATGACGTACGCCGCACCGGCCCCCGCGCCGAACAGCGCGAGCACCGACACCCCCGTCGCCAGCCACGTCGTGCCCAGCCAGTGCGCGCCGAAGTAACCGAGGGCGGCGCTGTAGCCCGCCCAGGAGAGGCCGGCCAGGGCGGACCAGGGGAGGAACTCGCGGGGGCGGCGATGGGCGGCGCCCGCGATGAGGGAGACGACGGAACGGCCGGCGGGGGCGAAGCGGGCCAGCACGACCAGGGGGCCGCCGCCCCGGGCCAGCGCCTCGCCGAGACGTTCCTGCGCGGTGGTCAGCCGTCGGGAGCGGGAGATCGCCCGGTCCAGGCGCTCGCCGCCGCGCCAGGCCAGCCGGTAGGCCACCAGGTCGCCCAGCACCGAGGCGGTCGTCGCGGAGAGGATCAGGACCATGATGTCCGGTACGTCGTGCGGCACCTGACCGGTCGCCGCGCCCGAGCCCGCCGCCGCGGCCGTCGCCGCCGTGATGACGAGCACCCCGCTGGGCAGCACCGGCAGGAACACGTCGAGGAGGACCGACAGGCCCACCACCGCGTAGATCCATGGGCTGCCGAGCAAAGCCCCCACACTGTCGAACACCACTGACTCCCCGTGTCTCCCCCGTGACGGCCGACCGTTTGCCGCTGTGTCGCGGGGGAGCGGCAGGTGCGGCCAATGACAGCCATACAGCGTACGCGCGGGGTGTGACAGTAGATTCACTGGGGGCTCATGTGTTCGGTGCAGGACGTTCACCGAGGGTGTGCACCACGTGCTGATCCGCGGTCACCCGGGCGTCGGTGGAGCCCGGATGGCCGCGGATCACGGTGCTGTCGGAACGAGGTCAGGCGGAAACCGTGGCCTTCTGCGCCGCGGGTTCCCGCTCGGTGACCGGGCGGCCGGCGAACAGGCGGTCCAGGCCGAGGGCGCCGGAACCGGTGAACACCAGCAGCAGGAAGGCCCAGCAGAACATCGCGGAGGCCTCGCCGCCGTTCTGGATCGGCCACAGGGCGCTCGGCTGGTGCACGTCGAAGTAGGCGTACGCCATGGAGCCCGAGGCCAGGAACGCGGCGGCCCGGGTGCCGAGACCGAGCAGCACCAGGCTGCCGCAGACCAGCTGGATCGCGGCCGCGTACCAGCCGGGCCAGGTGCCGGCGTCGAGCGTGCCGCCGTCGGTGCCCGCGGCGCCGCCGAGGACGCCGAAGAGCGAGGCCGCGCCGTGGCAGGCGAAGAGCAGGCCTACGACGATGCGGAAGAGGCCGACCGCGTACGGCTGTGCGGTGTTGAGGCGAGCGGACATGGTGGGGGGTGCTCCTTCGGTGTCGGTTCATGCCGGTCCCGGATGGGGGAAGGACCGGCCGGTGGGGGCGGCGGTACCGAATGAGCGACACACGTTAGGCGCACCTAATCTATGCTTGCAAGTTCAACTTTTAGCCACGGCTCGGGTCCCGTACGGGGTTCCGCTTGGCCTTCCGTTTGCGGTTTCTTCCAGGGTTCCGCCTGGGGTTCCGCCTGGGGTTCGACCTCCCTGATCGCCGTGCGCAGGGCGGCTCTCGCCACCGCGTCCGCATCCGAAAGTGTGACCGAATCCACCCCTGGGCGGGCGCCCGCCGCGGTGACCCAGTGCACGCCCTCCGTGGGCACTCCGAAGGCCAACCGCCTTGTGTGCGGCCGTCCTTGACGGTCGATCAGGTGGTAGGGGCGCGGGGTCACGTCCAGGCCCCCGGTCACATAGCCGTCCACCGTGTGGGGACGGCACTGCCCGGTCTTCAGCAGCCGCGCCAGCAGGCCGTCGGCGCTGCGTCGCACGTCCGGTTCCGGAAGCCGCGCCTCGATGAGCGTCGTCACCCGGACGGCCGACCCCGGCACCTCCGGCGCGTGCGCCCGCCAGGCCCCGTCCTCCTCCCGCACCTCCAGCCGGGGCCCGAGCACCTCCACCACCCCCGCCTCCACCAGAGCGGCCAGTTCCTCGACGCGGCGGCGCGGCGGGCCGATGGACAGGAAGGCGTTGAGCGGGGTGTACCAGCGGTCCAGGTGGTCCCGGCGGGAGGCGCCGGTCAGACCGGCGTGGTCGACGACCAGCCGCAGCTCGTTGCGCAGGTCGCGCAGGACGTCCAGGGCCGCCTTCGCGGGGCCGTCCACATTGCCCCGGGCGGCCTCCTCCGCGTCCCTGCGCAGATACCCGAGCAGCCAGTCCCGCCACTGCCCCGGATGCGCGAACCGCCGTCCCGTGTACGGCCGGGAGATCCGGTCCCAGCTCCAGCGGTCGGCCCGCGGTATCCCGAACCGGTCGAGCAGCACGGCCTCCTGGGCGTCGCGGTGCGGGACGGCCGAGAACTCCCGCACGAAACTCTCGTCGAGGCCGGGCCGCGCCGGCTCCCGCAGCAGGGCCGCGTAGTAGACCGTCTCCACCTCCTTCGCCACCAACGGCCATATCTCGGCCAGGAAGTCGGGCGCCTCACCGGAGTCCGCGCGCTTGCGGAAACCCGCGATCACCTCCGGGGTCAGCACGAGCGGGCGGTGACGGCCGTACGGCCCCTTGGCGTTGTCGCCACGCGCCTGGTACGGGATGCCACGCCGGGAGCCGGCGTACAGGCGTGGCTCGTGACCGGAGGGCAGATAGCGCAGGGCCGCCCGCCCGGTGCCGGTGCTCGTGCCGGTGCTCCTATCGGTGCCGGCGCCGGTGCGGGCGGGGACGAAACGGCCGCCCCGGCCGGTGGTCAGCAGGGCCAGGTGGTCGAAGAAGTTCAGGCCCAGACCGCGCAGCAGCACCGGTTCGCCGGGGGCGAGCGCGGCGAGGTCGACGTCGGCCGGGTTGGCGGGCGGGACGTGCCGCAGGCCGTGCCGTCGCGCGTAGGCGGTGTGGCGTCGCTGGGCGGTGTCGGCGACCACCGGCAGATGCCCCTGGGCGAGGACGACGGCGGACAGGCCGAGCAGGATCCGGCCGTCGTCCAGGGTGAGGACCTGGCGGCCGTCGGCGGCGTCGTCGAGCCGGACCGCGCGGGCCGCGTGCGTCTCGACGCGCACCGACGGCGGGGCCTGACGCACGGTCCGGGCGAACACCCACTCCAGATAGCGGCCGTAGTGCGCGCGGGTCGGGTACTCGTCCGGGCCCAGCTCCCCGGCCGCCCACACGTGCAGACTCGGACCCGGACGGATCGGGCCCGCGCAGTCCACGCTGTCGTCGGTGAACAGGGTCACCTGTGAGGCCACGGTGTTCATCAGCAGCTCCCGCGACTGCGCGGTGCGCCAGACGCGACCCGGTCCCGGCGGGGCGGGATCGACGACGTGGACCGTCAGTCGCGCCCCGGGCGGAAGGAGGTCGGGCGCGGAGGCGCAGAGGCGTTCCAGGACGCTGGTGCCGCGCGGCCCGGCGCCGACGAGGGCGACGGAAACGGTGACCGACGGTGTCGCGTTCGCGTCCGGCGTGGGCTCTCCGACGCCGGCTTGGTCTGCGTTCACTGAGGGCAAGAGGGTGACTCCCGGGCGTGTGGGGCGCGATGGAGCGGACCGTCCACGGGACCGCGGTGGAAGCGGACGGTCCGCATCATCATGCCGTCGGCCGTCACGGAAGCCAACGCGGGCCCCAGGTGCCCCGGTTGTCCCGGTTGCCCCGCCTCAGGGAGTCAGTTCGGACTCCCGCAGCGTCGTGAGCGACCCGTCAGCCTGCGCCTGCTCCAGCCGCAGCCGGGCCGAACGCCCGCGCAGGGTGAGGAACATGAGCTGGTTGCCGAACCACGGCCCGCCCTTCTTGCGCCAGCCGACGGGCGGCCGGGAACAGCGGCCGTGCCGGCGCAGACGGCGGCCGAGCGCCCGGGCCACGGCACTCCAGCCGAAGCGGAAGCCCATCCGGATCGACAGGGGGACCGAGTTGTGCACGGGGGAGCAGGTGAGCTGGAGCACCCGCGCGTCGGGGCCGCCGCCCTCGTGCCAGTACGGCTCGGCCACGTACGCGTGGTGCACGTCCCCGGAGAGCACGAGCACGCTCGCCGGTGCCCGCGCCCCCGTCCCCGTCTCGACGATCAGCTCCGCCAGCGCGGCGAAGGACTCCGGGAAGGCCGCCCAGTGCTCCAGATCCGCCCCCCGCCGCACCTTCTCCCCGGTGCGGGCCCAGCGCGCCCCGCGCTCGCCCCGGCACAGCGCCGCGTCCCACTCCTCGGCGTCGTGCACCAGATGCGGCAGCAGCCAGGGCAGCGAGGTGCCGATCAGGAGGTGGTCGTAGGAGCCGGGAGCGTCGAGGGTCTGTTCGCGCAGCCAGGTCCACTCGCCCGGGTGGAGCATCGAGCGCCCGTCCTCGTCGAGGACCCGCGCCGCCCTGCTGTCGACCATCAGCAGCCGCACGCGCCCGAAGTCGCGCCGGTAGCTCCACCGCACGGACGCCGGGTCCGCGTCGGCACGGCAGGCGAAGGCACGCAGCGCGTCGGTGCCGTCGGGGGCCTCGCGTACGGCGGCGTAGAGCGGGTCGGTGGCCAGCTCGGCCGGGGAGAGGTTGCCGAGGTGCTGGTGCACCCAGTACGACATCAGGCCGCTCAGCAGCCGCTCGCGCCACCACGGGGTGGCCCGCATGTCGGCCAGCCAGGAGGCGGAGGTGTTCCAGTCGTCGATGACGTCATGGTCGTCGAAGACCATGCAGCTGGGCACGGTGGACAGCAGCCAGCGCACCTCGGGGTCGAGCCAGGACTCGTAGTAGAGCCAGGTGTACTCCTCGAAGTCCGCGACCTCGGCGCCCGGCGCATCGGTGAGGCCGCGGCGGGCGGCGATCCGCTCCCGGGTCGCGTCGGAGACCTCGTCGGCGTAGACCTGGTCGCCGAGGAGCAGCAGTACGTCGGGCCGTTCGGCCGCCGGATCGGCGGCGAGGCGCGCCGCGAGGCTGTCCAGGGCGTCGGGCCCCACGGGGTCGTGCCCGCCGGCCGGGGGCGCCGCCCAGCGGCAGGAGCCGAACGCCACCCGGACCTCGTCACCGTCACCGCCGGCGCCGACCGCGGCGGGGGTGCGGATCTCCGAGGGCGGGAAGCGGGAGTCGGGCAGCGGCCACACGCGGGTGCCGTCGAGGAACACCTCGTATCCCGTGGCCGTGCCCGCCGTCAGGCCCGTCACCTGGACGAGGGCGTAGTGGTGGCCCGCCACCTGGAAGGTGTGGGCCGTGCCGCTCGCGCCGTCCGCGCACCGCACCTCGGTGGCGCACGGGCGGCTCGCCTCGACCCATACGGTCGCCGTCGAGCCGTCGGCGTATCTCAGCAGTGGTCCCAGCCGCAGTTCGGCCACGCGATCGCCCTCCTCCGTCGCCCCGTACGGTACGGAACGACGGAGGAGAGTGGGGAGATCTCTGCGGACACGAGTCGATCAGCAGCTCGACAGGTAGCTGGTGAGCGCGCTCTTCTCGGCGGAGTCCACCGACAGGTCGTAGTAGTACTTCACCTGGACCCAGGCGCGGACGTAGGTGCAGCGGTACGAGGTGACCGACGGCATCCACTCGGCCGGGTCCTGGTCGCCCTTGGACTGGTTCACGTTGTCCGTGACGGCGATGAGCTGCGGGCGGGTCAGGTCGTTGGCGAAGGCCTGGCGCTGGGCGGTGGTCCAGTTGCGGGCGCCGGAGTCCCAGGCCTCGGCGAGCGGGACCATGTGGTCGATGTCGACGTCGGCGGCGGCGGTCCAGGTGGCGCCGTCGTAGGGGGAGAACCAGCTGCCGCTGGTGGCGGCGCAGGCGGAGCTGGTGACGACGTTCGTACCGTCGCGCTTGAGGACCGTCTCCCGGGTGTTGCAGGTGCCGGAGATGGTGATCCAGTGCGGGAAGAGGTCACGGCTGTAGCCGGTGCGGACCTCGGTCGCCACGGTGAGCGAGGCGAGGTAGGTGCGGGCGGTGGCGGCGCTGACCGGGGTGGGGAGAGCGGCGGAGGCGGTCGGGGAGTTGAGCAGCCCGACCGAGGCTATGAGGCCGGTGAGGGCGGCGAGTATGCTCAGCCGTCCACGCGCGTAGAACTTCGACATGCGAACTCCATGGGGGAGGCGGGATGTTGGAGCGCGAGCGAGGGAATGCTCGCGGCCGCACATTGCGGGGAGATGTGCGCCCGGTGAGAAGTTAGTGACGCGTGCATGACACGACAAGGTTTATTGCAGAACGATCTCGTACAATGGGGAACGCAGAAGGGGAGTAGCTCTTCGCCGGACCGTCGACATACTGCTCAGCTCGTCTGAGCCGGCGCCCGGAGGCGGACCCGTCACAGGGTCGGCCAGCGAGACCTTCGGCAAGCAGTGCACATCCGTGCCCCACGGCAGGGATGACATGTGTGCTGCCGTGCCGAGGTGTCTTTTTTTTCCTGAAGTGTCAGGACTCTCGGCGGGGCGGCCCCCGACCGATTGAGGAACCTTGATCAGCATCACCGTGACGGCGCTCGTCTTCGGCGTCGTCTTCCTGGCCGAGCTGCCGGACAAGACCGCGCTCGCCGGCCTCGTCCTCGGCACCCGCTACCGCGCCTCGTACGTCTTCGCCGGGGTCGCCGCCGCCTTCGCGCTGCATGTCGCGCTGGCCGTCGCGGCGGGCAGCGTGCTGACCCTGCTCCCGCAGCAGCTCGTGCACGCGCTGACCGGTGTCCTGTTCCTGGGCGGCGCGGCGGTGCTGCTGCTGAAGAAGGACGAGGCCGAGGAGGAGGTCCGGCGGCCGGAGAACCAGTCCTTCTGGAAGGTCGCGGGCGCGGGCTTCATGCTGATCCTCGTCGCCGAGTTCGGCGATCTCACCCAGATCATGACGGCGAACCTCGCCGCCCGCTACGACGATCCGCTCTCGGTCGGACTGGGCGCCGTGCTGGCGCTGTGGGCGGTGGCCGGACTCGGCATCATCGGCGGAAAGGCGCTGATGAAGCGGGTGCCGCTGAAGCTGATCACGCAGATCGCGGCGCTGCTGATGCTGGCGCTCGGGGTGTGGAGCCTGTGGGAGGCGATCGCCGGCTGAGGCCGGGGGCCGAGCTGAACGGCGGGTGAACGCTCGCCGGCACCTCGTGGCCGGGGTGGCGGTGGACCCCGATTGTTTTGTACCGTAGAGAAACAAAGTGGCTCCCGCTCGTTTTCCCTGACCGGCGGGCGGGGCCGCCTTGTCTCTTCCTACCTGGAGCTGCTGATGCCGGTCCTGACCGCCCGCGCCCTCCTGCTCGACATGGACGGCACCCTCGTGAACTCCGACGCCGTCGTGGAGCGGGTCTGGCGGCGCTGGGCCGACGCGCACGGGCTCGACGGGGAGGAGGTCATGAAGGTCGTCCACGGCCGCCAGGGGTACGCCTCGATGGCCGTGCTGCTGCCCAGCCGGCCCGTGCACCTGAACCACGCGGACAACGCGCGGATGCTGGCGGAGGAGACCGCCGACATGGACGGCGTCGTGCCGGTGCCCGGCGCGCCGGAGTTCCTCGCCTCCCTGCGGGGCGTCCCGCACGCGCTGGTCACCTCGGCGGACGTGCCCCTGTCGACGGCCCGGATGGCCGCGGCCGGACTGGGCCTCCCGGACGTGCGCGTCACCGCGGAGTCGGTCGGCGCGAGCAAGCCGGACCCCGAGGGCTTCCTGAAGGGCGCGGCCGAGCTGGGGATCGCCCCGGCCGAATGTGTGGTGTTCGAGGACTCCGGGGCGGGCATCGCGGCCGGCCGGGCCGCCGGGATGCGGGTCGTGGGAGTGGGACCACGGGCTGCCGCGCACGGACCCGACGTGGTGGTCCGTGATCTGCGGCAGGTGCGGGTGGAAGCGGATGGGTCCGGCGTGCGGATTCACGTGGCGTGAGGCGCCGCGGGGCTGCGGTTCTGGTTCTGCCGTCCTGTGCTTCCGGGCTGCGGGCTGCGGGCCGGCTCGGGTGGAGTCGTGATCCCGTGGCTCCGGGCTCCGGGTCCGCTCGGGTGGAGGCGGCGGAGTCCGGGGTGCGGATCCTTGTGGCGTGAGCGCCGGGGGAGCTGTCGTGCCGTGGTGTCCGGGTGTCGCGGGGCTGTGGGGGCTGTGGGTTCGGGCTCCCGGGGGCTAAGGCTCCGTCGTCTCCGACTCCAGGCGGGTCCGGGTCAGGGCCCCGTAGACGCCCATGCCGTCCTCCGTCGTGCCGCGTGACCACTGGTAGTTGCGCAGGGCGTCCTCGACCTCGCTGGTGAACGTGCCGTCGGCCTCGCCGTTGTAGAGGAACAGCTGGCGCAGCCGCAGCTGGAGTTCGGTCACCTCGGCGCCCTTGTCGCCGCGCCGCAGGACGACCGCCTCGCCGGAGTCGTCGTCGTTGTCCGCCCCGTTGCCGGGCGCCAGGGAGCCGGTCACGCGGGCGGTCGGCGTGGCCTGCCCGGCGTCGGCGGACGGGGACGCCGAGGGTGAGGCGCTCGACTCCGACGCGGACGGCGACGGACTCTCGCTCTCGGAGGGCGACGGCGAGGCCTCGGAGGCCGACGGGGACGCGGAGCGACTCGGCGAGGCCGATGCCGAGGCGGCGCTGGTCGAGGCGTCCGGCACGGCCGCCCGTACGTCCTCGGGGGTGGCCCCGTCCCGCGTCGGCTTCTCGTAGGTGAACAGCCCGGAGGCGAATCCGGCCGCCGCCACCACGGCCACGACGGCCGCGGTCGTCGCGATCAGCAGCGTGCGGCGACGGCGCGGGCGGTGCGGTTCCTCGTCGTCGTGGTGTACGGCGCCGACGTCCGTCGCCTCGAACAGGTTCAGGTCGGTCGTGCTGGGCTCGGAGGCGGTCGACGCCAGGGGGGTGGGCAGCGCCGTCGTCATGTCCGGCGCCGGCCCGGCGGGGTGCACGGTGCGCAGGGGCATCGTCGCGTCTGCCGGAACGCCCGGAACGCCCGGAACGCCCTGCACGCCCGGAACGGTCGGCAGCGGCATGGTCACGTCGGCCGCGCCGGCGGGACCCTTCGCCCCGCCCTCGGGCTCGCTCCCGAACGCGCCCGCGGGCTCGCCCCCGGCCTCGGTTCCCAGCTCGACGTAGGGCCGTATCCGCAACGGATCGAAGTCCTCCGCGGCGGCCGCCTCCGTCGTGCGCGTGTCGCGCTGGGCCTCGGAGGCGCGCCGGGCGCAGGCGCAGGACGGGGTGTTGTCGAGCGCGCGCAGCGCTCCGCACTCCGGGCACGGCAGCCCCTGCTGCCCCGAATGCCCCTGGTGCCCCTGGTGCCCCGTCGGATCGATCACGTGTTCGTCCCTCCCCATTCAAACTCCAGAGATTATGCAGATCCTTCACATGCCCCGCCGCCCGCGACCCCCGGAATGTCGTATTCCGTCAAGGCGCAAGAGGACTACAAGAGGCCATAACGGGTCACACCGATCACGATGGAGGGGGTCACCAGAGCCTCAGGAGGCATCCATGGTCTTGGACGCGCACAGCAGGGCGGCGGATCCGCGTGCGGAACACGTGTCCGGAAACGTTCTCGTCTCCATCGGCGCCCTCCTGCTCGGCATGCTGCTCGCCGCCCTGGACCAGACGATCGTGTCGACCGCCCTGCCCACGATCGTCAGCGAGCTCGGTGGTATGGAGCACCTGTCGTGGGTGGTCACCGCGTACCTGCTGGCGTCGACGGCCGCGACCCCGCTGTGGGGCAAACTCGGTGACCTGTACGGGCGCAAGAGGCTCTTCCAGACCGCGATCGTCATCTTCCTGATCGGTTCGGCGCTGTGCGGAATGGCGCAAAACATGCCGCAGCTGATCGCCTTCCGCGCGCTCCAGGGCCTGGGCGGCGGCGGCCTGATGGTGCTGTCGATGGCGATCGTCGGCGACCTCGTCCCGCCGCGCGACCGCGGCCGCTACCAGGGCCTGTTCGGCGCGGTGTTCGGCGCCACTAGCGTCCTCGGCCCGCTGCTGGGTGGCCTGTTCACCGAGCATCTGAGCTGGCGCTGGGTGTTCTACGTCAACCTGCCCGTCGGCGTGGTCGCCCTCGCCGTCATCGCGACCGTCCTGCGCATCCCGCGCAAGTCGACGAAGCACGTCATCGACTACCTCGGCACCTTCCTCATCGCCGCGGTCGCCACCTGCCTGGTCCTGGTGGCCTCGCTCGGCGGCACCACCTGGGACTGGGCCTCGCCGCAGATCGTCGGCCTGGCGGTGCTGGGCGTGCTCCTGGCCGTGGCGTTCGTGGCCGTGGAACGGCGGGCGGCCGAACCGGTGCTCCCGCTGAAACTGTTCCGCATCCGCACCTTCACCCTCTCCGCGGTGATCAGCTTCATCGTCGGCTTCGCGATGTTCGGAGCGATGACGTACCTGCCGACCTTCCTCCAGGTGGTGCAGGGCGTGTCGCCGACCCTGTCCGGCGTGCACATGCTGCCGATGGTGGCGGGCCTGCTGCTGGCGTCCACCGTCTCCGGGCAGATCGTCAGCCGCACCGGCCGCTGGAAGGTGTTCCCGGTCGCCGGCACCGGCGTCACCACGCTCGGCCTGCTCCTCCTGCACCGGCTCGACGAGCACAGCTCCACGGGCGCGATGAGCGCCTGCTTCTTCGTGTTCGGTCTCGGCCTCGGCCTGGTCATGCAGGTGCTGGTGCTGATCGTGCAGAACGCCGTCGCGTACGAGGACCTCGGCGTCGCCACCTCCGGCGCGACCTTCTTCCGCTCGATCGGCGCCTCCTTCGGCGTCGCGATCTTCGGCACGATCTTCTCGGGCCGCCTCGGCGACAAGCTCACGGACGCCTTCCTGGGCGTGCAACTCCCGTCCGGGGTCTCGGTGGACGGGCTCGAGTCCGACCCGCGCGGCATCGCCGAACTGCCGTCGACCCTGCGACCGCAGGCCCTGGACGCGTACGCGTCCGCCATCACCGACGTCTTCCTGTACGCCGCCCCCGTCGCCCTCGTCGGCTTCGTCCTGGCGTGGTTCCTCAAGGAGGACCCGCTGCGCGGCTCGGTCACCGCTCCCGACGTGACGGAGACCCTCGCCAGCAACCCGGTGGAACGGTCCTCGTACGACGAGGTGTGCCGGGCGCTGTCCGTCCTCGGCACCCGCGAGGGCCGCCGCGAGATCTACCGGAAGATCACCGCGCGGGCCGGCTACGACCTCCTCCCGGCGGCGAGCTGGCTGCTGCTGCGGATCAAGCGGTACGGCAGGGTCGAGCCGAGCGTGCTCGCCGAGCACAGCACGGTCCCGCTGCCGGTGGTCATCGAGGCCGTCCGTCAGATGGAGGGGCGCGGGCTCGCCGTACGCGAGGGACTCGACATGATGCTGACCGACGAGGGGCGCGTGGTCGCCGACCGGCTCGCGCAGGTCCGCGAGGAGTCGCTGGCCGAGCTGCTCGGCGACTGGTGGGGGCCGGACCGGCCCACCGACCTCGTCCAGCTGGTGAAGGAGCTGAACGACGAGCTGTGTGGCTCGGACCGGGAACGGCCGTACGGCGGGCGGGTGGTGCCCGACCACCGGCTCACCTGAGGTCCTGGCCGAGCGACTTGCCGAACCAGTGGTCGGCGTACGGGTCCGCGTTGTGCGGCTCGGTCTCGGTGTAGCCCAGCCGGGCGTACAGGGCACGGGCCTCGACGAGGTCGCCGCGGGTGTCGAGGATCATCCGGCCGGCGCCGAGCGCGCGGGCGGCGTCCTCGGCGCCCCGGACGAGGAGCGCGGCTCCGCCCCGGCCGCGCAGCTCCGCCCGGACGAACACCCGGGTGAGCTCGGCGGTGCCGGCGTCCCGTAGCCGCACGCCCGCGGTGCCGGCCGGCTCACCGCTGTACCGCCCGACGAGCAACCGTCCGCCGGGCGGGGCGAGTTCGGCGCCGGTACGGGCGGCGATCTCCCGCTCCAGCTCGACCGGGTCGGTCCTGCGCCCCTCGTGCAGCAGGTAGTAGCGGTCGCTGACCTCGGTGTAGTACGCCCGCCAGAGGGCGCGGGCGACCGGGGCGTCGAAGGGTTCGGCGGTGATGGTCCAGGTCGGCGACGTCGTCATGCGGACATTGTCCGAAGGTGGCCCGGCGGCCCCGCAACCGAATTTGCGGCGGCACCTTCGTCGGCACCTTCGTCCCGGGAACTGCGCAGGCCGTTTGGGAGGGGCAGTCCGGGCAACCCGATGCGTGAACCGGCCCGTGGGGCCGACACACCGGAAGGCAAGGCATGTCCACAGGAGTGATCATCGCTCTGATCGTGATCGTGGCGGCCATCGTCGCCGTCGCGGCCGTTCTGGCCGTGCGGGCCCGCGGGTCGCACGGCGGACACGGTCTGAAGCGTCGCTTCGGGCCCGAGTACGACCGTGCCGTGGCCCGGCACGACGGGGACGTCAAGGCCGCCGAGCGCGAGCTCGACGCCCTCGTGGAGCGGCACGGCGGGCTGCGCGAGCGCCCGCTGGAACCCGCGGAGCGTGAGAGGTTCGAGGCCCGCTGGACGGCCGCGCAGGAGCGGTTCGTCGACTCGCCCCAGCAGGCGGTCACCGAGGCCGACCGCCTGCTCGCGGAAGTGGCGGGCGCCCGGGGCTTCCCGGACGGCGACCAGTACGAGGAGCAGCTCGCCGCACTCTCCGTCCACCACGCGGATCATGTCCACGGCTACCGACGCGTCCACCGTGTGGCACGGGTACGCGTCAACGGCGTCGGCACGCACGACGCGAGCGCGACCGGCACGTCCGGCGCACCCGGCACGGAGGACATGCGGGCCGCCATGGTCGAGGCGCGCGCCCTCTTCGACGACCTGGTCGGCGAGGCCTCCCACGACGCCGGCCGCCGTCGCCCGCAGGAGCGCGTGAGCCAGAACGGCTCCCGCTCCGGCCACCACCTGCCGCGGGGCTTCCACCGTCACCAGGCGAAGGAGAGCTGACCGCCATGCCCGACCTGACACCGAACAAGACGCCCGAAACGACGCGTGACACGACGCGTGACACGGACGCGATCCCGGGCGGGGCTCCGGAGAACCGCCGACCGGCGGCCGACCGAGCCCGCGCGGCGAAGCCCGGCGACACCGCACGGGCCGCCGAAACCGTACGGCCCGGCGAGGCCGCACAGACCGGCGGGGCCGCACGCACCGGCGAGACGGCACGCACCGGTGAAGCCGTACGGCCCGGCGAGGCCGCACAGACCGGCGGGGCCGCACGCACCGGCGAGACGGCACGCACCGGTGAAGCCGTACGGCCCGGCGAAGCCGCAGCACGGACCGGTGAGGCTGCCTCGCCGGGTGCGGCCGCTCTGCCGGGTGAGGCCGTCCTGCCGGGGGAGAGGGGACGGACGTCGGCGGAGCCGCGCGGTACGACAGCCGTGGAGGAGCCGACGCCGTTCGGCTCCGACAACGGTGCCGGCGGAGCGGCGCGCGGCCGGGCGGCCGGCGCCGGCCGGGACGCGGGCCCGCTCAGCGCCTCCGGCGAAGGGGCGTCGCCCCGGCACCGGGACACGGGCGCGGTGGACACCGCCACGGGCCGTGAACCGACGACAGCCGCCGCCCTGCACGGCGGTCACGGCATGTTCCTCCTGCCGGACGACGAGTGCGACCGGATCGCCTCCCGCATGCGGCACGCGGTCGTCGGGTTCGTCGACGGCCCGCGCGACGCCGTCGCGGAGGCCGACCAGGTGCTGGAGGAACTCGCCGCGCAGTTCACGGACGCCGTGGACCGGCGACGCCGTACCCTGCGCGGGGCCTGGCAGTCGGGAGAGGGCGGCAAGGACCGCTCCGCGGCGGCCGCGGCGGCCACCGACACCGAACAGCTCCGGCTGGCCCTGCGCGACTACCGCGAACTGACCGAGCGGCTGCTACACCTCTGAGCCCTCGGCCCCTTCGGCGCCTTCTGTCCCTGCGGCCCTTGCGGCCGACCCACCTGCCGTCGCCCGGCGCTCCCGCCACTCTCGTACGACCGTTTCGACGTCGTACGGCTTCATGCCCAGCGGGGGGCCGGGCGGCGGCTTGAACATCATCTCGCGCAGTTTGACGTTGACGTCCGTGATGATCTTCCGGACGAGGCGTTCCGAAGGCGCCGCGTACGCCGCCGCGAGCGCGTCCTCCGCCTCCTTGCGCAAAGCGAGCGTCGGTGGCAGGACGGAGAGGCCCTCACGGGCCATCTTGCGCTTGATCCACCAGAGTTCGTCGTACGTGGTGTCCGCACCCGTCGGCAACGGCTTTCCCGCGCCTGCCAGTTGGGCGAACTCGCCGCGTCGCTCCGCGTCACGGATCTGCTTGTCGACCCAGGACTCGAACGGGACACCCGGTGGCTTTCGCTCGGTCATGCGTCCATTGTGCCGGACGCGGTGGGGCCGGGCGATTTATCATGCGGCCGCTGTACAAGCACACTTAGGACCCAGGACGCCGACAGGCATGTCAAAGACACCGCAAGGGGAGCGCACGTGCTCGAACTCACCATGGCCACCGTCTCCGGGACGGAAGAGGGCGCCACGGCCGGCATGCTGATGGCCGACTCGCCCAGCGACCCGGGTGCCGTGCTCCGGGTGGGCCGGGACAAGTCCGTGTGCCGCCTCGCGACCCCCGACGACTGGCTGTTCGTCTCCCGGGTGCACCTGGAGTTCCTGTGCGGCCCCGAGGGCACCTGGCAGGTCTCGTGGCTGCGCGGCTCGCAGGACGAGCCGTCCTCCGAGGTGCGGCTGGTGAGCGGCCAGTACGCCCAGCCGCTCGCCTACGGCGGGACCATGCCGCTGGCGCGCGGCGGCTCCGGCGAGATCATCGTCCTCGACCGCACCGGGCCGCGCAGCGTCAACGTGGGCTTCTATCACGAGGCGTGACAGCCTCCGGGGGAGGGCGGTGCGGCCGGGGTCTGTCCGCCGGGCAGGCCTAGGCCAGCACGCGCGCCAGCGCGAAGCCGTCGTAGCCCTTCGCCCCCACCGTCTGGATGGCCGTGCCGCTCAGTCTCGGGTGCGAGCCGATCAGTTCGATCGCGGCGCGGGTGCCGACCACGTCTCCCGCGTCGCTGTCCGCGTCCGCGACCCGGCCGCCCCGTACGACGTTGTCGACGACGATCAGGCTGCCCACGCTCGTGAGCCTCAGCGCCCACTCCAGGTAGCGGGCGTTGTTGACCTTGTCGGCGTCGATGAAGACGAGGTCGAACGGCGGCGGGTTCTCGTCGGCCAGCAGCGGCAGCGACTCCAGGGCCGCCCCGACCCGCACCTCGACCAGCTTGTCGAGGCCCGCGCGGGCGATGTTGCGGGTGGCGACCTCCGCGTGCCGGGGGTCGTACTCCAGCGAGATCAGCCGGCCGTCGGCCGGGAGCGCGCGGGCCAGCCAGATCGTGCTGTAACCGCCGAGCGTGCCGATCTCCAGGACCGTACGGGCCCCCTGGATCTCGGCGAGCAGCTGGAGCAGCTTGCCCTGGTTCGCCGTGACGTTGACGTGCGGCAGCTCGGCGGCCTCGCTGTCGCGCAGCGCGGCCGTCGTCACCTCGTCGTCCGGGGCGAGATGGTCGGTGAAGTAGGCGTCGACGGCGTCCCAGGCCTGCGACTCGCTCATGCGCTCTGCCTCTCGTATACCTGACATATCCGGCGGTATGTCTAGTCAGGAATGCTAAGTCGAGCCCCACGGATCTCCGGCCGGGGCTTTCAGCCGTTCGGGGCAGGGGGCCCGGCGGGAGGCGCGAAAGAGCCGGAAGGCGCCGTACGGGGCGCGGGGGGCGTGGGCGGCGTGGGGCGTGCGGAAGGCATGGGGGGCATCCGGGGCGGCGCGGTCGGTTTCGGCGGAGTGGGGGGATGGGCGGGAGGAGCGGCCGGGGCGGGCGGTCGCGCGGGCCGCGGGGGAGTGCGGCGGAGGGACGGCGGCCGCGGGGGCACGGGCGGCACGGGAGGCGCAGTGGGCGCCGAGGACACACCGGTAGGCGCGGACGATGCGGTGCGGCCGCCGGCAGCCGTCCCCGCTACCCCCGCAGCCCCTGGCCCTGCCGCCGACCCCGGCGCTGCCGCCCTTGGCGCCCCCGACGACCCCGGTGCCGCACCCGGCCCCGGTACCGCTGACCCCGGTGCTGCCGACGACCCCGGCGCCGGTACCGCCGAGCCCGGCCCCGCCGCCGACCCCGGTGCCGCACCCGGCCCCGGTACCGACGACCCCGGCGGTACCGACGACCCCGGCCCTGCCGCCGACCCTGGTGCCGCACCCGGCCCCGGTACCGCCGACCCGGGCATCGTCCTCCGCCCCTGTACCGCCGAGCCCGGTACCGTACCCGGCCCCCGTACCGCCGGGCTCGGTACCGGCGTCGGCGTCGGCGTCGGTCCGGTTTCGGTGGTGGGGGTCGGCTGGAAGCCCGAGGCGTGGCGGGGGCGGGGCATGGTCGCCCGGCGGGCCCGGCCCCAGCGGACCCCCAGCACGACCGCGACCGTGTTCAGGACGGCCAGTCCGCCGACGACCGTCAGCAACCACACCGGGATCCCGGCCAGCGCGAGCAGCCGGTCCTCGTAGATCACCTGCCGGTACGCGGCGTCCGTCGCCGCCCGGCGCAGCTCATGGTCCCCGGAGATCTCCGAAGGCCGCGGGAACTCCTGGGCGACGGCCGTCAGGAACGGCGTGCCCTTCGCCAGCTCGGCCAGCGGCCCCGTCGCCTTGCCGAGCGGCCCGGCGAACGTCACCCGGGGCCGTTCGCCGCCGATCGGCGAGGCCGGCTCCATGCGGTGGGCGGCGAGGACGTACAGGCCGAGCGACTGCGGGACGGCCGCCAGCCGGGACAGCCGCATCGGGTAGACGAGGGTGTCGGCGGCGAACGTGAGGTGCAGCGGCTCGAGCTCGCCGCGCAGCTCGGTCCCGGTGCTCTCGGGGGTGAGCCGGACCGCCACGTACTCCCAGCGCCGGTCGACGTACGGCTGGAGCGCGGTCTCGAGGCGGCCCGGGAGGGTGAAGTCGTTGGCGCGCAGCCAGTCGTCGAGGTCGGCCGGGTCGGTGGCGGTGAGCCGGGCCACGTCGAACGGGCCGAGCCGCTCGCGTCCGATCACGCCGACGCCGGGCCCCGCCCCGGGCGGCGGCGGGCCCGCAGTGTCGCCGCCCGTGGTCAGCGGCCAGTCGCCGTCCTGCGGCCAGAAGTGGTGGCGGGTGCGGTGCACGGGGGCCGTGGCCGCGGCCAGCTGGTCGAACAGCTCCGGATCGCCGAGTTCGACCGTCGCCCGATGCGGCACGGGCATGATCCAGGCGGCCCGGTCGGCGTCCCCGTCGACCGTCAGCCGCATCACGATCTGTTCCTGCGCGCCGTCCCAGCGCACGACGGAGACCTCCCGGCCGACCACGACCTGCCGCTGGTCACCGGGGAGCAGCGCACCGCAGCCGCAGGCGTAGGCCGGCGCGACGAGCGAACCGAGCTGGATCGCCAGCAGAGCCAGCAGTACGGCCGTGATCCGCCCGCGCAACCGATTCCGCCGCGCCTGCCGTCCCCGCAGGAAACCGACCATGCCTCGTATCCCCTCCAGCACTCTCCGTACCCGCCAGCGCGCATTGTGGTGGCAACGACGGTACGGCTGAAGCCACTGTTCCGTTCGAGGCCTGATCCAAATCCCGCCCCTCGGCAGCCCCTTGACCGTCCCAGGTCCCGCCCCGTGTCCCGTCTCGTATCCCGGCCCGTGGAAACGGTCGCGCCCCGGGACCACTATCGTCTTCCGGACAAAAGGAGAGCGGACGTCAGGTGAAGTGGGGGTGGCCTGCGTCTCTGTCCGGGGGCGGTGCGAGCCTCATAGGGTGCGATAGGAAACTTCGCGCACGGGACGTGGGACGAACGCGGCGGGAGGCCGGCGAGGCGTGGCGAATGCGGAGCACAGCGGGCGGCCGACGGAGGCTTTCGGGCCGACGGCGGCCGACACGGCGAGGGCACGTCTGCGCGCGGCCCGCCTCGGCCTCTGGCTGCTGGCGGCGGTCCTCGCCGTACGCCAGGTGGCCGTCGTCCTCGGCACGCCGCGCGGAGAACGGCTGACGGACCTGGAGACCTGGGTCGGACCGAACGGCGTGCTGCACGTCAACGGTTCGCTCTACGACTCCACGCGCTTCACGGGCACCCCCTTCGGCGGGCTCGTCCTCAAGCCCCTCACCCGGGCGGCCGAACAGGCCCTGGGCTGGGGCTGGACCTTCGGCACCCTGCTGCTGGTCGCCGCCCTCGGCCTGGTCGTGGCGCGTGCGCTGCCCCACCCGGTCAGCAGACGGACGGCGCTGCTCGCCGCGCCCGTCGCGATCAGCCTGCTGATGCTGTCGCTGCCGGTGCGCAACACGCTCTGGCTCGGCCAGACCAGCATCATCCCGGTCCTGCTGGTCCTGCTCGGCTGCTTCGTCGTACGGGACTGGCGGGCGGCCGGCGCCCTGATCGGCCTGGCGGCGGCCCTCCAGCCCACGGTCCTGCTCTTCGCCGCGCTGCTGTGGTTCACCGGCCGCCGCCGCGCCGCGGCCGCCACCGGCGCCTCGTTCGCCGCGGTCACCGCGCTCGCCTGGGCGGCGATGCCGCACGACTCGTACACCTACTGGGTGCACCACATGGCGGGCGTCGGACTCGGCGGCGAGGCCGACGCGCTCGCCAATCAGTCCCTGCACGGCGCCCTGCTCCGCCTCGGTCTCTCCGGCCCGCTGGAGATCGGCTTGTTCCTGTCGCTCGGCGCGGCCGTCGCCGTGCTGGGCGTCCGCCGGGCGGTCCGCTACGCCGGTGACGGCCAGCTGCTGCTGGCGGTGGCCCTCACGGGCTGCGCGGCGATCGTCGTCTCGCCCACGACCTGGCAGCACCAGCTGCTGTGGGTCCTGCTGGCGGTGGTGGGGCGGGTCGGCAAGCGCGCCTCCGACCGGTATGTGTGGCCGGTGGCGGTGATCCTCGTGATGACCCTCCCGGCGAAGATGATGCTGCCGAACATGGCGGCCCTGTACCCCCTGCGCGACAACGCGGTGCTGCTGGCGGCGATCGCGGCGGCCACGGTCGTCCCGTTCCTGCCGCGCACGTCCCCGTACTACCGCGCGCCCATCCCGACGGAGTACGCGCGTCCGGTCCCCACGCGCTGGAAGCACGTACCGCTGCTTCCCTTCCTGAAGCGGGTCCTGACCCGCCCGAACCTCCTCCTCGAGCTGCTGCTGATCCGCGTGACGTACGCCGCGTACCAGCAGGTCCGGCTGGGCGCGACCGGCGGCACGAACACCGGCGGACGGGCCCGCGCGGAGGCCCACGGCCACCAGATCCTCGACATCGAGCGGTTCCTGCACATCGACATCGAGCACTGGGCCAACCACACGGTGGTGAAGGTCGGGTGGCTGCGGGACTTCTTCGACTTCTATTACGAATCCTTCCACTTCGTGGTGCCCCTGTCGGTCCTCGCCCTCCTGTACTGGCGCCGCCCGGTCGACTACCGCTGGGCCCGCGCCTCCCTGGGCTTCGCGACCCTGCTGGCCCTGGTCGGCTTCTGGCTCTACCCGCTGGCCCCGCCCCGTCTGATGCCGAACCTGGGCGTCATCGACACGGTCCACGGCGTCCAGGACTTCTCCAAGCCGGACTACGGGACGCTGACGGCCCTGACGAACCAGTACGCGGCGATGCCGTCGCTGCACTTCGGCTGGTCGCTGTGGTGCGGGCTGGTCATCGCGATCGTCGCCCCGAAGTGGTGGATGAAGGCACTGGGCCTGCTGCACCCGTTCTTCACGGTGTCGGCGATCGTGGCGACCGGCAACCACTGGGTGCTGGACGCGGCCGGCGGCGCGCTGGTGGTGGGCGGCGGCTTCGGCCTGTCGTACCTGTTCATGGGACCGCGGGCGCGGTTCGCCACGGCGACGGCGGTGACGGCGAGGGCCGTCGAGCCCGCGGTGCCCGAGGTGCATGAGAAGGACCCGGCACCGAGCTGATCACTCTTGGGGCCCAGGCGCGACCGGCGCAGTGGGACCGACAGCGGCTGGAGACGGGGAGACCGTGACTGATCGCGACTGGGACGACGACAGTGACTACCGCGAGGCGGTCCAGCGGGCCGAACGCGCGGAACGGGCCGGGTGGATGGCGATCGCCGGCACGACAGGGCTGCTCGGCCTCGTGCTGATCGTCCTGACCGTTCTCTGCGTACTCGCGGTCATCGCGGGCCTCTTCGTTGTGATGGCCATCAATTAGAGGGTCCTCCGGAGGGTCGCCCAGAGGGTCCTCATCGGTGGGAAGAACCCCGCGCCGAACTGATCACTCCGGCGCGCTTCTCGCGGTCAGCCGCTCCTGGAGTCGCGCGTGCCGGAACTGGTAGACGGGGCCCGTCGCCCGCAGCAGGTTGCGGCGGCGGGCGTCCTCCAGGAAGTGCATCAACCGTACGGGGGTGCCCTCCTCGAAGTGGAGCTGTACGGCGGTGAGGGTGGTGGTGACGGCGAGGTTGCCGACGAGGACCGAGGTGGCGCCGGTCCACAGGGCGGCCGTCAGCGCGAACATCGCTCCGAGGAGCGGGTACTGCGCCCAGGCGATGATCGGGCCGATGTACAGGGCGAGGGCGAATCCGGTCAGCAGCCCCAGGAAGAGCCGCAGCCCTATGTGGTGCCTCCATACGTCCACCGGGCCCACTGACCGGGTGTCCACCACCTGGGGCCGGGCGAACTCCTCCCGCACCTTGTCGTAGCTACGGCCCGAGCCGGCGGAGAGGAACGGGGTGCCGGAGAGGATCTTGTGTCCTCGGCCTGTCACCAGCAGCTCTGAGAAGCCGATGGGCAGCGTCACCAGGTACAGCAGCCAGATCGGCGGGCCGGGGTCGATGACCAGCGGCAGCAGGAGGCAGAGCCCGGTACCCACGAAAAGCCACTGCCTGATGCCGGACCGGACCGTCTCCGGGGTGAAGATGTCGCGCCAGCCGGCACTCGACAACGGCTGCGGCTCGCTGAACTCCGCGACCCGGCGGGCGACGCCGTAGCCGCCCGCGATCGCCGCGAGGACATCGATCACGTTTATCAGCGGAGTCGCGTGCAGACTCCAGGCCATGACCACGCCGGGCGGCCCGCACACGACCGTGCAGACGATCCATACGGCGATCAGACGCGGCCGGTGGTCCGTCCAGCCGGAAATGTGCCACCAGCGCAGATCGCGGGCACCCTCCTGGGTGAGCCGGGCGGCGAGGTACCGGAGCGTGCGTTCGGCCGTCCTGGCGGAGTAGCGCGGGCGGGGGTGTCCGGGGCGCCGGGTGTAGGCGGCGACGACCGCGTGATCGAGGAGGTGGTTCTCGACGGCTGCCGGGGTGGGAAAGCGCGCGGTGTCGAGCAGTTCGTCGACCGGGTCGTCGTCGCCGTAGACGTCGCGGAGCAGGGCGATGGCGAGCGGTCCGGCCAGGGCGCCGGCGAGTGGTCCGGTCTCCGTGAGCAGCCGCCCGGTGACCTCCTGCCAAGCGGGGGAGGGGACGGAGGGCAGCCGGTTCAGCAGATACCCGGCGGCGTCGGCGGGCCGGACCGGCTGGATCTCCACCGCGAGAGCACCGCCCAGCCGCGCCTTCCTCGCGGTGAGCACGGCCTCCTTGGCCCGCGAGACGAGCACCAGCCGGAACGGCGCCGTCTCCAGTGCGCTGACCATGGCCCCGCGCAGCTTGCCGGTGACCTCGTCGAGGCCGTCGAGGAAGAGGGAGATGCGTCCTTGTTCGAGCAGTTGCCGGGCGCGGGCGCGTCCGCCTCTCCCGTGGAAGAGGGTGTACTCGCGGGTGAGCCGGTCGGCGGCCCAGTCGGTGGCGGTGTCCTCGCCGGGGTTCCACCCGTCGAGGGAGAGCAGCACGGGGACGGGCACGCGGGCCCGGTCCGCGGGTGCGGGCTGCGCGGCCCGATGGGCCAGCGCGTCGAGGAGCAGCAACACGGCGGCGGCGGTCTTGCCGGCGGCCGGCGCCCCGACGAGCAGCAGTCGGCCCGAGGCCAACCCGCCGTAGACGGCGTGCAGTTCGACCATCCCGCCGCCGTCACGGAGCTGTGCCTGGGTGGCCGGTCCGATCCCCGGCAGCGGCCCGAACCGCGCCCGCCCCGCTCCCTCCCCCGTCGCCCCGACGACCCGCCCCGCCACCTTCCGCTCACTCAACCGCCACCGCACGGGCAGCGGCGCGGGCTCGAGCAGCCGCCGCAGCCCGGCCTCCTCCTGCCACTGGGCGCCGACGACACGGGCGAGTTCGTCGGTGGTGTCGAGGGGGTCCACGGTGGTGGGGGCGCTGTGGGTGGTGATGTGGTGATGGATGTTCTGGATGTTCTGGTCACCGACCTGGAAGGCGGCGGACCCGTGGAAGGCATTACCGGAGACGGAGTTGCCGGAGACGGAGTCTCTGTCGCCGGACTCTCTGTCGCCGGTGTCCGACTCGGCACTGCCGGGGTCGGTCATCTGCCGGACCCGAAGTGGTTCTCCTGCCGGTTGTGATCGCCGGTCTGGACGGCGGTGGGCCCGTGAAAGGTGTTGCCGGTGACGGCGCCGCCCTTGGGCCCGTCACCGGTGCCGAACTCCTCCGTCAGCTGGACGAGTTGCTCGACGAGCCGATCCCGTTCCTCCTGGGCGAGGGACTCCAGCAGCGAGGCGAACTCCCCTTGCCACAACACCGCGTGCACCGCCCGCACCCGCTCCCGCTCACCCTCGTCGACGGCGCCGAGCACGGCCGCGGTCCGGTCGAGCCGGTCCAGCGCCTCACGCTCGGCGTCGGCGTCCCCCCGTCCGACGAGCCGAGCACACCGCACCCGGAACCAGGCCCAGCTGTCCGCCCCGGCCGACTGCACGACGGCCATCCCCCCACCGGCCGCAGCCGCGGTCAACGCCTCACCGAGCATTCCGGGTCCCCTCCCCGTGGTTACCTCTGGCGCCCTGCCTTGCCGGGTGCCGCCCTGCCCTGCCCGGTGCTGCATGGGGCTGCCTGGGGCAAAAGGTATGGTACAGAAGGGAGTTGGGACGGAAGGCGAGATTCGGATCATGGCTGGGAACGCTGTCAGGGGCCTCAAGCGGCGAAAGCCGTCCTTCTGGCTCGCGGTCTCGGTACTGGCGTGCGGCGGGACGTTCTTCACCTGGTTCTGGGGAGCGTTCTCCGGCGGCCTGGACGTACGTGAGACCTGCGTGCTGATCAAAGGCCAGGTCTACGACGGCAGCTACCGCACAGAGCACTGGCGCGAGCCGTCGCAGCTCTTCCCGCTGCACAACAAGTGCAACGCCTCCTACGACCTCGTTCCGTTCTGGATCAACCCCATGCTGGTCCTCCTGGCGTTGCTCGCGGTGGGGTGTCTGATCGCCGCCGTCGTCTCGGCAGTTGCCCGCTATCGGATGAGCCGCGGGCGATTGGCTGCGACGCGCTGAACGGGCGGCGTGCAGCTTGGGACCTGGCCGCACCTACCCGCTGACGGCGCCACCGCAAGGTCACCCGGGGCAGGCAACCTGTTCACCGGCGATCACAGATGATTGTTTTCAGCCAAGGGGCCGCATCGGTGACCATGCGGCGCATGGCTTGGGGTCGCTACCGGCGGAGCGCCTGGTGGCGCGCACCAACGCCCGCCCGGGATTGGCCTGGGTACTCGCGCCTTCGGCAGGCATTGCAAACAAGCCAATTGGGTTTCAAGGGGCGAATGCGCTAGGTGATAAATCCTTGACGCAATGTGAAAGGAAGGTTTTGAATGCGCTTACTTTTTTGAAGATCTTGTAACTCTGGGGGCGGAGTTCTGTGCGTTTCACGCGGGGTGGGGCAGGCACGGCCGGACGTCGTAGACGAGGCAGAAGCGGAAGACGCGGGGCAACGGGAGCGACGACTGCCGCTTTGGCCGTCCTGCTGGGAATGTCGGCGCTGCCCGCCCACCAGGCCGCAGCGTTTCCTTCGGAGGCGGATTCAACAGCCCTGACCTCGGCCGATCCTGTTGCCGATGGGTCGATGAGCGAGGAGGACAAGGCCCTCCAGGACGCCCAGACCTCCGGCCAACCCGCGGAACTGATCTCCGCGCGCACGGAGGCCAGCGACACCTGGGCGTTGCCGGACGGATCGTTCTCGGTGAAGCGGCACGGCACCGTGGTGCGCCTGTGGCGCGACGGCGCTTGGGTGGCCGCCGACCCGACCCTCGCCTTCGCGGCCGACAGGTCTGTGGTACCGAAGGCGACGTCGGTCTCGGTGAAGTTCTCCGGCGGCGGTACGGGACCGATGTTGACCGGCGTCAAGGACGGCCGCACCCTGTCCCTGGCCTGGCCCAAGGCCCTGCCCGCCCCGACACTCGACGCCAACGTGGCCACGTACGCCGAGGTCCTGCCCGGAGTCGACCTCCAGCTGAAGGCGGAGGTGGAAGGCTTCTCGCAACTGCTCGTGGTCAAGACCGCCGAAGCCGCCGACAACCCGGAGCTGGCCGCGCTGCGGTTCACGATGAGCACTGTGGGTCTGAACGTGGCCGAGGACGCCGACACCGGCATGCTCGCGGCCACGGATCAGGCGGGACAGACCGTTTTCACGAGTCCGGCCCCTTCGATGTGGGACTCCAGTGCCCCGGCCGCCCCCGCGCTGCGCACCATGGCGGCCACCGCAGACACCGCCGCCACGACCGAGGACGAAACCCCCGCATCCGGGAACGTCTTCGAACCCGGTGCCGGCGCGCAGGAAGCGCAGATGCAGACCGAGGTCACCGGTGACGCTCTCACGATCACCCCGGACCAGGAACTCCTGACCGGTACGGGGACGACCTACCCGGTGTACATCGACCCCAGTTGGGCGTGGGGGGAGTGGCAGCACTGGACCCGCGTCTACCAGGCCTACCCGAAGAACTCCTACTGGGACGCCAAGGGAGACGTACGCGTCGGCTACGAAGCGGAGACCGGCGGCCAGAACCGGATCTCCCGCTCCTTCTTCCAGCTCGATACAGGGGACGTCGTCGGCGCACAGGTCAAGAGCGCCACCTTCCGCGTACGCAACACCTGGTCCTGGTCCTGCCAAGCCCGTCCGGTGCAGCTGTACGAGGTCGGCGACATCTCCAAGAAGACCACCTGGGACAACCAGCCCGGCAAGATCGGCTCCGCGCTGGCCACGGTGAACGACTCCAAGGGGTGGAGCAAGGACTGCGCCGCCGGAAACCTCGAGTTCGACGCGACCAGCGCGGTCGCCAAAGCCGCCTCGAAGGGTGAGCCGAGCGTGACTCTCGGGCTCTACGCGAGCAACGAGGCGGACACCTTCGGCTGGAAGCGGTTCGACCCGAAGACCGCCACCCTCGAGATCAAGTACAACAACCCGCCCAAGACCCCCACCGGTCTTGGCACCAACCCACGAACCAGTTGCACCGCGGGCGGCACCATCGGCAACACCGCCGTCAGCGTCCACGCGAAGATCGACGACCCGGACGGCGGTAACCTCACCGCCCAGTTCCAGGTCTTCAAGACCGGCACGTCGGCCGCGGTTGTGGACACGTCCGTGCCCGCGCTCAAGGGCCAGGTCACCACGCTGATGCTGCCCGCCGCCAGTACGCCCACGGGCGAGTACACCTGGAAGGTGCGCGCCAAGGACCCGGACGGGGTCTACTCGGGCTGGAGCGCCACCTGCAAGTTCACCCTCGACCGCACCCGCCCGAGCCAACCACCCGTCATCACCTCACAGGGCAACACGTACCCGAACGGTGACCAGGGCTGGCCCGCGCAGACCGGCCCGGCCAGGTCCGAGGGCAAGTTCCTCCTGGCCCCCAACGGCGTCACGGACGTCGTCTCCTACCACTGGTGGACCGACAGCGACGCGGAGGTGCACGACACCCCCGCGAGCGCGCCCGAAGCCCTGGTCACGCCGCCTTCCTACGGTCCGCACTTGATCTACGCGTACAGCGTCGACGCGGCAGGCAACCGATCCGACACGGCCACCTACCTGTACTACGCCACCCGTTCCCAGGAGAGGGACGAGCCCGGTGACCTCAACGGTGACGGATTCAAGGACATCTGGAACACGGACACCAACGGCACGCTGCTCACGTACGCGGGCCAGGGCAACGGCCAGTTCTCCTCCGCCACGAACGGCGGCGGAGCGTTCCCCACGCAGCGGGTCGCGTTCAGCGGCGACTGGAGGCAGGACGGGTACAACGACCTCGTCTCACTGGAGAACGACGGAAGTGGTGGCAAGAACCAACTGCGCGTGTACGCCAACAACGGAACAGGGGTCATCGACCGAGACTCCGCTCTCTTGCTGAATGTCAGGTGCCCCGTCGCGACCACGAGCGGTAGGTGCAAGGGCGAGACGGACTGGACCGGCGACGACCACTGGTCCAACGCGGAGCAGATCGCCACAAGCGCTGACCTCAATGCCGATTCGAACCCGGACCTCCTGGTCAAGCAGGGCAAGTACCTCTGGGTCTATTACGGCAAACGCTCCATCACGTGGCTGGACATGGTCCGCCCCCATCCGGTGCTCGCCGGCGGAGCCGACTGGGACAAGTTCACCGTCGTCGTCCCCGGTGACCTCAACGCCGACACCATCCCCGATCTGCTTCTGCGCGACAACGCCACCGGCGACCTCTACCGCGCGTACGGCAAGGCCGACCCCAACGGCGTCCTCGACGCCGCGACGTGGGGCAACGCCGCGAGCCGCGTAAAGATCGTCACCGGAACCCTGCCCCAGAGTCTCTATCCCGTCATCGGCTCCTCCGGCGACCTCGGCACTGACGGTATCCCCGACCTCTGGGGCCGCAAGAACGACAACACCCTCGTCGGCTGGGCCGGACGCAAGACCGGCGGCGACTTCACGGGTATCGGCACCGGCTTCCTCATCGACGGAGCCAGCGGCGGCCAACGGATCACGGCAGGCACCACCCTCACCAGCGGCCAGACCCTCTCGTCGAACTCGGCCAAACTCACCATGCAGGCCGACGGCAACCTGGTCATCACCTCCAACGCCAACAAGGTCGTCTGGTCCAGCGGCACCGCCGGCAACAACGGAGCGACCGCACGTGTCCTCGCCAACGGCTACCCGGCGGTCTACTCCGCCGACGGCAGCACCGTGCTGTGGCGCCCCGATGCCGCGTCCGGCGCCACCGGCGAGGGATACGCGCTGCTCCAGGACCGCGGAAGCCTGGTCGTCTACAACGCCAAGGGCCAGTCACAGTGGACGAGCAACAGCTCTGTGCGAGGCGACGTCGACGGTGACGGCTACGGCGACATGCTCACCTGGCGTGAGTACGCCGACGGCAGCGACAAGATCCACACGCTCTCGGGCACGTCCGACGGTTCCATCAAGGCACCACACGACGCCTTCACCTTCAGCGGCTGGACCGAGAACAGCCTGAAGAAGGTGTCCGGTGACTTCAACGGTGACGGGCACATGGACGTCGCCGCCATGTACTACTACCCGGACAAGTCCACCAAGCTGTGGACACTGCTCGGCCAGTCCGACGGCACCTTCCGCTCGCCGTTCGTGTCCTGGGGAGCCAACCCGGGCAAGTGGGGCTTCGCCAACGCCACCCTTCAGGCCGGCGACTTCAACGGCGACGGCCGCGACGACATCGCCGCCTGGTACGCCTCACCCGACGGCAGCGACACCCTCTACACCTTCACCGCAAATGTGCAGGGTGGCTTCAACAATCTTTTCCCCAGCTGGACCGGCACATGGAATCGCAGCATCATGAAGCTGACGACCGGTGACTTCAACGGCGACGGACGGGACGACATCGCCGCACTCGCCGACGCTCCGGACACCGCGGTGAGGTTCTGGCAATTCCAGGGCGAGCCCAACGGCGGTTTCAAAGCGCCTGTCCAGGCTTTCTACAACGCGAACTGGGGCGACTGGAGCCGCACCGGCTTCTATGCCGGTGACTTCAACGGCGACGGGCTGGATGACGTCGCCACCTGGTACGACTATCCCGACGCCAGCGACAAGATCCACACATACGTCAGCCTCTCCACGGGCAACAGCACGTTCGCCGCCCCCAAGGAAGCCTTCAGCGCGGACTCGGGCAAGCTGAACTACCAGAAGATGAAGAGCACTTCCGGTGACTACAGCGGCGACGGACGTGATGACCTGGGCGCCATGCACGACATGGGCGACGGCACGGTGAAGATGCTCACCTACCTGGGCCGGTCCGACAGCACGATGGCAGGCGTTGCCAGTTGGGTCGGTACGTGGGACTGGGTCAACACCTCCGTCATCATGCGCAACACCCCCTGAGTGGGCCTGAGGCTGGAATCGGTGGCTGTTCCACCGGTTCCGGCCTCGCTGCCGACGAGCGCTCGAAGCAGCGCATTCGCGGCTGATCACTTCGCTGTTGTCCTGAAGATCTGTTTACCGTCATGAGGGGTGGGGCGTGAGCCGGTACGGCGCGCGTAGATGGGGCGGCCTTATTTCCGCTGCCCTCATACTGGGGCTGCTTCCCGCAAACAGCGTGGCAGCAATACCGTCCAGCAAGGGAGTCGAGTCTCCCAAGCCGAAGCAGCCACCGACCGTGGCAGTGAAGCGAATGGACGTCGGCAGCACGGACAAGCGGTCCAATGCCGCGCGACCTTGGAAAGCGCCGAAGGTCACCTGGCCGGAAGCAGGCACCGCCACCGTCAAGTTGACCCCGTCGGAGTCAAACTCCGTCGCGAAAAAGGCGGGCTCGCTCCCAGTCGCCCTTGCGGCGGCACCACGCGCCCAGCAGCTGCTGAGTGGCACCACTCCGCCCACGAAGGCGACCGTCCAACTCGCCGACCAGAAGACCGCCCGCAAGGCCGGTGTCGACGGTCTGCTGTTCTCCGTCACCAGAGCAGACGGCAGCAAGTCGGCCAGCACCACCTCCGTACAGGTGGACTACAACTCCTTCAAGGGCGCCTACGGCGGGGATTGGGCAGCCCGTCTGCGACTGGTGCAACTGCCCGCCTGCGCGCTGACCACCCCGGACAAGCCGGCCTGCCGCGCTGCCGAGCCACTGGCCACGACGAACGACACGAAGGCCGGAACGCTCACCGCGACCGCCCCCTTGTCCGCGGCCTCGAGTACATCCACGAGCGTGACGGTACTGGCAGCCGCCGCCGCGGCCTCCGGTGCCGGCGGTGACTACAAGGCAACGTCCCTCCAGCCCTCCGGCTCGTGGACGGCGGGCGGCGCGACCGGGGGCTTCTCCTGGTCGTACCCGATCGAAGCACCAGCCGTACCCGGCGGCCTGACGCCCAACGTCTCACTCGGCTACAGCTCCCAGGCCGTCGACGGCCGGACCTCGGCCTCCAACAACCAGCCCTCCTGGATCGGCGACGGCTGGGACTGGCAGCCCGGCTACATCGAGCGCCGCTACAAGTCCTGCGAGGACGACAAGGACAAGAGCGGCGCCACCAATACCACCAAGGTCGGCGACCAGTGCTGGTACAACGACAACGCCGTCATGTCCCTGGGTGGCAAGACCATCGAGCTGGTCTACGACAAGACCGAGGGCTGGCACCCGGCTGACGACTCGGCCGAGAAGGTGGAGAAGCTCACCGGAGCGACCAACGGCGACGACGGAACGGCAGGCGTCGACGGGAAGGGCGAGTACTGGAAGGTCACCACGGCTGACGGCACCCAGTACTTCTTCGGCCGCAACAGGCTTCCGGGCTGGAGCGACAACGGCACCGCCGCCGACGACCCGGTGACCAACTCGGCTTGGACGACCCCGGTCTTCGGCAACCACTCCGGCGAGCCCTGCTACAACTCCTCCTTCGCTTCGGGCTGGTGCCAGCAGGCCTGGCGCTGGCAGCTGGACTACGTCGTCGACCCGCGCGGCAACGCGATGGCCTACTACTGGTCCAAGGAGTCCAACAACTACGGTCGCAACGTCTCCGAGACCACCGGCAAGGCCACCGTCACCCCCTACGTGCGCGGCGGCTGGCTGGACCGTATCGACTACGGTCTGCGCGACGACGCGGTCTACTCGGGCAAGGCGATGGGCCAGGTCCAGTTCGGGGTGTCCTCTCGTTGCCTGAGCGGCTGCACCTTCGACGAGGCCAACGCCACCAACTGGCCCGACGTCCCGTACGACCAGTACTGCAAGGACGGCGCGACCGAGTGCAAGGACCAGTACTCCCCGACGTTCTGGTCGCAGAAGCGCCTGTCCACCATCACGACCAAGATCCTGACCGGCGGTGTGTACAAGGACGTCGACACCTGGACCCTGGCACAGGACTTCCCCGCCTCCGGGGACGGCATCTCCACGCCGATGTGGCTGAAGTCGATTCAGCACAGCGGGAAGGTCGGGACCACCGAGACCCTGCCGGCGGTCACTTTCACGGGCGTGCAGAAGCCCAACCGGGTCGACAAGCTGGGTGACGGCCTGGCCCCGTTCATCCGCCTGCGCATGTCACAGGTCAGGACCGAGAGCGGCGGCACCATCGGCGTCGACTACTACGACCCCGACTGCACCGCCACCACCCTGCCCCCGGCCGACGGAACCAACACCACACGCTGCTACCCGGTCAAGTGGCCTTTCGAGGGAGAGACGGCCAAGCAGGACTGGTTCAACATCTACCCGGTCAAGCGTGTCATCGAGGGCGACAACCTCGTCGAGTCTCCCGACACGGTCACCGAGTACACGTACGTGGGTGGCGCCAAGTGGGTCAAGGGCACGGACGAGTTCACCAAGCCGAAGGACCGCACCTACTCCGTCGCCCGCGGCTACGGGCGCGTGCAGACCCGTAAGGGCGCCGGCCTGGATGCCCGAACCCTGACCGAGTCCCGCTACTTCCGCGGCATCGACGGTGCCGAGGTGGAGGACTCGGCGGGGACAGCGGTCACCGACCGCGAACAGTTCGCCGGGGTGGTCCGCGAGACCGCGACCTACAACGGCGACGGGGGTGCGCTCCTCTCGGCCACCTCCTACACCCCCTGGCGCTCGGCGGCGACCGCGACACGAGACCGCACCGAGGCCGAGCTGCCCGCCCTGACGGCCTACCACACAGGCATCGCGGCGGAGGAGAGCCGCACCACGGTCACCGGTGGCACCCGCACGACCAAGACCACTCGCGGGTTCGACACCTACGGCATGGTCACCCAGGTCTCCGAACACGGCGACACCTCCAAGACCGGCAGCGACACCGTCGTCGGCGACGAGAAGTGCACGACCACGACGTACGCCCGCAACGCCACCGGATGGATACTCAACGCCGTCTCCCGTGCGGAGACCGTGGCCCGTCTGTGCAACGTCACCGCCAACCGCCCCGACGACGTCATCGACGACGTCCGCATCTCCTACGACAACGCGGTCTTCGGAGTGGCCCCCACCAAGGGTCTGGTCACGAAGACCGAGCGGATCAACGGCACCGGCACCGGCTACGACGTCACCAGTTCCGTCCCCAGCGTCTGCGGCACGGCCAAGAACCAGCTCTGTTACGACCAGTACGGTCGTGCGCAGGCGGCGGCGGACGCCTACGGCAAGATCACGTACACCACGTACGTTCCCGTCACAGGCGAGAACCCGACCGCCACGACGCTGACCAACCCCCTCGGCCACGCCACCAAGACCAAGCTCGACCCACTGCGTGGTCAGCCGACCGAGTCGACGGACGCCAACGAAAGGGTCACGTCCATCGCTTACGACGGTCTCGGCCGCGTCAGCAAGGTGTGGCTGCCGACCCGCTCGGCCGCGAGCTTCCCCAACGCGCCGAACCACTCGTACGCGTACCTGGTCCGTACCGACGGCCCCGCCGTGGTCACGAGCAAGTACCTCGACCACAACTCCAAATACCAGACCAGCTACGCCTTCTACGACGGCCTGCTGCGCGAGCGCCAGACCCAGGCGGCGTCTCCCGACAGTGCCGGACGCCTGGTGTCGGAGTCGTTCTACAACACCCGAGGTGATGCGTGGCGTTCGTCGGGAACCTACTTCACGACGGGTACCCCCGAGCCGGTACTCGTGACCGGGGAGGAGACGAAGTACCCGTCCTCCACTGAGACCGTCTTCGACGGCGCGGGCCGGCCCACAGTGGTCATCGCGAGGAAGTTCGGCGACGAGACCAAGCGCACCACCACCAGCTACACCGGTGACACCACCACGGTGGTGCCGCCCAAGGGCGGAACCGCGACCACCACGGTGGTGGACGCACTCGGCCGCACGGTGGAACTCAAGCAGTACACGGACGCCGCACGCACGTCGTCGCAGTCCATGCGCTACCACTACGACAGCCAAGGCCGCATAGACCAGATCACCGATGCCTCCGCGGCCAAGTGGGAGTACGTCTACGACGTCCGCGGCCGCAAGACGGACGTCGTCGACCCGGACACGGGCGAGTCCCACACCACCTACGACCAAGGCGACCGCGTCACCGATGTCACCGACGCCCGCAACGTCACCCTGCACACCGACTACGACGCACTCGGCCGCCGCACCGCGGTGAAGAAGGGCACCACCACGCTGTCGGCCTGGACCTACGACGCCGTAGCCAAGGGCCAGCCCGCCACGACCACCCGCTACATCGGCGACAAGGCGTACACCACCGAGATCACCGAGTACAACGCCTACTACCAGCCGCTCGGAACCAAGGTCACCGTCCCCGACGGCCTGGGAGTGCCCGCCGGAAGCTACGAGTGGTTCAACTTCTACGACGAGAACACCGGCCTGCTCAAGGCCACCGAGCAGCCTGAAATCGGCGACCTGCCCTACGAGTTCGTCAGCACCGACTACGACACCGCAGGTCTGTTGGCGGGGTTCAACGCCGACAGCGATCCGCTGATCTCGGAAACCGTCTACGACCACTACGGCCGCAATACCCTCCTCGAATACGGCGAGTTCGGTCAGCACCTGCGGACCACCAGCGTGTACGACGACCACACCGGCGCGCTGACCGACGCCTACACCGACCGGGACACCGCGCCACAGAGGATCGAGGACTCCCACTACACCTACGATCCGGCCGGCAACATCACCCAGATCACCTCCAACTACGGTCAGGACGCGGCCCGCACGACCGACACCCAGTGCTTCAACCTCGACGCGCTCACGCGCATCACCGAAGCCTGGACGAACACGGGTAGTACGTGCGCCGCTGCTCCTTCCGGTGACGTGGTCGGCGGCCAGGACCCGTACTGGACCAGCTACTCGTACGACGCGGTGGGCAATCGAAAGACCGAAACCCAGCACCAGACCGCCGCGGGTCCCACCGCCGACACGGTCCGTACCTACGCCGCACCCGACACGGGCAAGCACAACCTGCCCAGCGTCACCCAGACCGGCACCGATCCGCGCACCGAGTCCTACAGCTACACCGAGACCGGCGACACGAAGACCCGCACTTTCAAGCAGGGCACTACGACCACGCTCAACCAAGAGCTGGTCTGGGACGACGAAGACCACCTCAAGACCGTCACCAGCAACGGCCAGACCACGAGCTACACCTATGACACCGACGGCCAACGCCTGACCCGCACCGACTCCACGGGTACGACGCTCTACCTCCCCGGTGGCAACGAGCTCAACGTCGACAAGGCCGGCAAGGCCACCGGTACCCGTTACTACGGCACCGACACCCAGACCCTTGCCATGCGTACCGGCGGAAAACTGACCTTCCTGCTTGCCGATCACCACGGCACGACCACGACCCAGGTCACCGCTGACGCCACCCAGGCCATCACACGTCGTAAGACGGGCATCTTCGGTACTCCTCGAGGCAGCCAGTCGGCGCCCTGGGCTGGCGACAAGGGCTTCGTCGGCGGCACCAAGGACGTCGACACAGGTTTGACCCACCTCGGTGCCCGAGAGTATGAGCCGAATACCGGCCGCTTTATCAGTGTCGACCCGATTCTGGATCCGGCTGACTCGCAGCAGGCGAACGGGTACACGTACGCTGAAAATAGCCCCGTTACTCTGAGTGACGCCACTGGTCTCATGGCGTGCGCATCGCCTGACGAATGCGGGGGCGGGGCGCAGTACGGCAACAACACTCCGACGAAGAAGAGCGGGGGAAAGGCGCTCAACGACCCGTCCTGGGGTTGCAACGGATGTGACGGGAACAGTTACGACGACGGCTGGTGGACGACAAGCGGATGGAGTGAAGCGGCTACCGGTCCGGAATTGAATCCCGGTCTCATCACGGTATTTCCGGGTGTCCAGGTTTCCAAGCAGTGGGATGGTGTCCGTGAATTCAAGCAGGAACTTCGGGATGATCTGGCCACCACCTACTGCGGGCTGGAATGCGTCGCCGGCTGGATAACCAATCCGGCAGACTCGGAGCAACTCTCCGGCGGCTACCAGACTCTTTCGCTGGCCAAGTGGCGGGCCTGCGGGCGCATGGAAGGCCACTGTCCGAAATCAATTTCGTCGCTGGCGGAGGCCCTCGGTAGCGCTACCGCCATGGCGATGGGCGTGGGGGGCGGCGGCCTCAGAGGACCCAGGCCTGGCCCCGGAATGGGCGGGCTTCCCGCCCAGGGTACGATCGCTCCCGGGGCGGTGCGGTTCACTCAGGACAACATCAAGGCCCAATTCTCCGACGGGAGATCACTTCAGGGGCTCATCGACGGTCTTAAGTCCGGAAAGGTTGGAATATCTGAAATCCCGCCGATCCGTGTTTTCCAGAAAGATGGCAAGATCTACAGTCTCGACAATCGCAGACTCTACGCTGCTCAACAGGCCGGTGTGAATATCCGTTTCGTTCGCGCCAGTCCCGCAGAGGTGCAACGAGAGACGCCTAGAAAGTTCACTACGGAGAATGACGGCACATCTATCGTGGTCAGGGGGAAGTGATTATGGACTTGGATGATCAAGCGGATAGCGTGAGGACTCGCGAGGACTTCGTCCAATTCCTCGCCGATGCTCTGGCTGATCTCCAAAATCGACCTGAGGACTGGGAGAACGTCACGCTTGAGAACTTTCTCGAGGCATGGGGTGCCTGGGTCGGTTCCATGCCGGGATGGTGCAAGAATCAGGGCAAGGAGCTTCCGGATCAACCTGACTGGAATCTCCTGGCCGCCATGGTGATGGCGGCACGAATCTATGAATAGACCGCAGCGTCACTCTTAGTTCCACGGACCGAGCGCCGTGCTCCTGCCGTGCCCGGCTGTGGTTGTAAATCAACCAGAGCCGGGCACGGTTGCTCTGGAAACCAAGCGTGCGCCGGCAGTGAGCAGGATGATCCTGATTGGCCCTTGGCTCGACACGCCTCCGGACGCCGGCGTCACAACCCACTGGTCGACCAGTGCGTGCGGGAGGAACAAGCCGGGCCGCTTTCGGACTCCGACTGCAACTCCGCTGGGGTCGGGAGTAGTTTTTTGGAGGATCGTCACCCCGGGAGAGATTCCGTACTTTCTATGTGCGGAATGAGGATGATTCACCGATCGTGCACAGGGCCGTGAGGACGGCGCTCAAGGAGGGGCGGCCATGCGGGGCTGGCAAAGGGTGTCGCTGGCGGTTGAACGTCGCTTGAGGGCGGGTGATCTTCCTTCCCGGGTGGAGGTGGCGGTGGCCCGTCATCCCGTCCGTGCCGGGGTGGTCTGCGGCAGTGTGCTGGCGGTGACGTTCGTCTGGGCGTTGACCGGATTCGGCGATCCCGATGTTTGGATTCAAGCGTCCCTGTTGGGTATGGGGATCCTTTGCTGGGGCGCGTGTCGACGTGTGCGGTGGCAGCATGCCTATGACGAGAGCAGGCAGGGCCGAGGAAGCGCGACAAGCCGCCACGCGGAACCGAGTGGAGCCCCTTTCGCCGAGTGCGGCCGTGTTGCTGTTGCTCGGCGGGTGGGTGGTCGCGTCTGAGGTGTCTGGGTGTCGGCCCCCTGGCGGGATTCCATGGGGGGTGGACATGCGTCGCTGGGAGAAGGCGTTGCTGGCGGTCGACCGGGTCTTGGGGACGGGTGAGCCTCCTTCCCGGCTGGAAGTGGCGGCGGCTCGCCATCCCGTGCGCGTGGGGGCGACGAGCGGAACTCTGGCGATCGCTGCGGCCTGTTCCGGATTCGACGACCCAGTGATTCTGTCTCAGGCGACCCTGACAGGCGCGGGGTTTGGGCTGCTCGCCTGGGCGGCGTGCCGCAATGCTCGATGACTGCATGCCTATTACGCGAGGTCGGGCAGATATGAGGAGGCGTGGCAGAAGGCAATACGGGCAGAGCCTCTCTCGCGGCGCGCGATGATTCTACGGTTGCTTAGCGCGTGGGCGGTCGCATCAGGGATGTTCTGGCTGATAGCTCCTCGTCAGGAAATTCCAGAGGGTTGGCTGTGGTCTCCCGCTTTCGGGGCCGGGCTCCTGGCGATCTCCTACGCGACAACCTGGCTGATGCAGAAGCTATCTCGCTGACTATGTTTCCGGACATGACTATGAGTTTGGATGATCAAGCGGATCGAGTCGTGACGCGTGAGGACTTCGTCGTATTCCTCGCTGCCGCTCTGGCTGACCTTCGGGATCGACCTGAGGAGTGGGAGAACCGCACGCTCGAGAACTTCCTTGATGCGTGGGGGGCCTGGGTGGGCGATATGCCTGGATGGTGCGCAAACCGCGGTGAGGCGGTCCCGGAGCAGCCTGACTGGCATCTCCTGGCCGCCATGGTCATGGCGGCGCGAATATACGAATGAGTCGTAGCGGCACTCGATCGGTTCCGCTGTGAGTGAGGGAGCGATGTTGTCCTGGGAGAAGTGGGATGCTCTGGTGGCTGCGGAAACTGAGATTGCGCGACTACGTGTCGACGTCAATCAGCTGCCCATGCGAGCCGAAGTTATTGAACGAGCGGTCAAGTGCACTGCGCCCTGGGAACGCTCAACTGCTCTGACCTTCCTGCAGGACTTTCCGGAAGAAGTTCCGAGGCTGCTGGAACTGCTGGTCGATCTCTGCCTCTCGTCGAGGTGGGCTCCCTCGGCCCGAGAAGCGCTGTGGTCCGCGCGTTACGACATCGACGCGCAAGTGCTCGGTGACGTCGTACTGCGCTACCTGGCTGACGGTGACGTCGAGGACTACCGCCTTCTGGCCGACACCCTGACCTACATCGAAGCTTGGCCGGCTCTGGGTGAACTGATCGCCCAGGCCGGTCGGAGCGACGATGCGGAAGTCAGGGAGATCGGCGAGGAACTTGCTCGCAGTTATCGGGGGTTGTTGCCCTGAAGTGCGGAGTAGCGCACTCGAACCACACCGTCTTTCCGCCGGCGGCGGTCGGTGACACCCCCCACTTGTCGACCAACGCGTCCAGGAGGAGCAGGCCTCGGCCGCGTTCCGACTCCCGGTCCAACTTCGCCGGAGTCGGGAGTAGTTGGCCGTAGGCGTCCGTCACCTCCGCTCTGACCCCTGTCGGCTGCTTCAGGAGCAGCAGCGTGCAGCGGCTGTCCGGGACGTGGCGCACCACGTTGGCGATCAGTTCCGTCAGGGCCAGCTCTACCGAGTCCGTCAGGTGTCGCAGCTCCCAGTTCTCCAGGTGTATGCGGGCGATTCTGCGGATGTGGCGGGCTGAGTGTTCGCCGACCGTCAGGGTCATGCGGTACTGCGTGGGGATGGGGGAGGCGTAGATCGAGGGGAAGTATCCGTTCACGGTACGAGGGTGACCTGCGTCAACTACTCTGGGCTATGCATTGAATACAACCCGTTGTGTCGTGGGAGGGCATGCGTGACGCATATCAATGTTCTCGACCCGGGAGCTTCGCCGCTCGACTACTACGGGTTCGAGCTTCGGCGGTTGCGGGAGGCGGCTGGGCTTACGCAGAAGCAGCTCGGGGACATCCTCAACTACACCGGCTCGCTGGTTGGGCAGGTCGAGACCGCCCGGAAGGTGCCCACCCCAGAGTTCAGCGAGCGGGTGGATGCGGCTCTCGGGACCGGTGGTCTCTTCTCGCGGCTCGTCGTACTCGTGCTGCGTAGTCAACTTCCGACCTGGTTCAGGGAGGTCGCCGAGCTGGAGGCGCGGGCCACCGAGATCTGTGTCTTCCAGGCCGGCATCGTTCACGGCCTGCTCCAGACCCCGGCTTACGCGCGCGCCGTCCTTGGAGTGCTCGACGAGACCGACCTTGAGGACCGAACCGCAGTCCGGCTCGCTCGTCAGCGCATCTTCGAGAAGTCCGAGCCTCCGGTCTTCTGGATCGTGCTCACCGAGGGTGTGCTGCACCAAGAGATCGGCGGCAGGGAAGTCATGCGCGAACAACTCGCCCACCTGTTGTCGTTCGAGCGGAATCCTCGGATCAACATCCAAGTGCTGCCGTTCTTGGTCGGAGCGCACGCAGGTACACAAGGCTCGTTCAACGTCTACCGCTTCGGAAGCGACCCCACCATCGTCTATACCGAGGGGTACGGCAGCGGGCATCCCAGTGCGAACCCGGACACTGTCAAGGACTGTTCACTCCGTTACGATCATCTGCGGGCCGCCGCTCTCTCCCTCAAGGATTCGGCGGAGCTGATCCGGCGAGTGATGGAGGAGCGCTATGGGGAGCACCGTCTGGCGTAAGTCGTCGTACAGCGGTGACCAGGGCGGTGATTGTGTCGAGATCGCCGAGAGCCCCGCCACCATCGCCATCCGCGACTCCAAGACCCCGGCGGGCCCGATCCTCACCATCGAGCCCGCCGCGTTCTCGACGTTCCTCGCCTGGACCGGCGGTGGCGCTACAGGCGCTGAATGATCGTCCCGGTTGCCAGTGCGCCACCCGCGCACATGGTGATCAGGGCGAACTCCTTGTCCGTGCGCTCCAGTTCGTGCAGGGCCGTCGTGATGAGGCGGGCGCCCGTCGCTCCTACCGGGTGGCCGAGGGCGATCGCGCCGCCGTTGACGTTGACCTTGGTCAGGTCCTGGTCGAAGACCTTTGTCCAGCTCAACACCACTGACGCGAAGGCCTCGTTGATCTCGACGAGGTCGATGTCCTTCAGGGACATGCCCGCCTTGCCGAGGACGGCGCGGGTCGCGTCGATCGGGCCGTCCAGGTGGAAGTGCGGGTTCGCGCCCACCAGGGCCTGGGCGACGATCCTCGCCCTCGGCTTCAGCTTCAGGGCGCGGGCCATGCGTTTCGACGCCCACATGATCGCCGCTGCGCCGTCGCTGATCTGGGACGAGTTGCCGGCCGTGTGGATCGCCGTCGGCATGACCGGCTTCAGGCGGGACAGGGCGTCGAGGGAGGTGTCGCGCAGGCCCTCGTCGCGGTCGACCAGGCGCCACATGCCCTGGCCCGCCGCCTGTTCCTCCTCCGTCGTCGGGACCTGGACGGCGAACGTCTCGCGCTTGAAGCGTTCCTCCGACCAGGCCGTCGCCGCTCGTTCCTGGGAGAGCAGGCCCAGGGCGTCGACCTCCGACCGGCTCAACCCCCGGTTGCGCGCGATGCGTTCCGCCGCCTCGAACTGGTTCGGGAGGTCCACGTTCCACTCGTCCGGGAACGGTTTGCCGGGGCCGTGCTTCGAGCCCGAGCCGAGGGGGACCCTCGACATCGCTTCGACTCCGCAGCTGATGCCGACGTCGATGACGCCCGCCGCGATCATGTTCGCCGCCATGTGGCTCGCCTGCTGCGAGGAGCCGCACTGGCAGTCGACCGTCGTCGCGGCCGTCTCGTACGGGAGGCCCACGGTCAGCCAGGCCGTGCGGGCGGGGTTCATGGACTGTTCGCCGGCGTGGGTCACCGTGCCGCCGACTATCTGTTCCACGGCGTCGGCGGGGATGCCGGTGCGGCCGAGGAGTTCGCGGTAGGTCTCGCCCAGGAGATAGGCGGGGTGCAGGTTGGCGAGCGCGCCGCCGCGCTTGCCGATGGGGGTGCGGACTGCTTCCACGATCACGGGTTCGGCGGCCATGGGTGCGGATCCCTTCGGAACTAGTACGTGTTCTAGTTCTGCGCTGCATGCAGTCTGCTTACGTGATGTGCGTCACCGCAAGGGTCTTGCAGGCTCGAGGGTCCTGAACTACCTTCACGGCAATCTATTTCTGATGAACCGTCAGATCGCATCGTCAGATGGCTGGAGCCGCCGATGCCCTGTCCAGCGCTTCCCGACGGGTTCGACTTCACCGATCCCGACCTGCTGCAACACCAAGTGCCGCTACCGGAGTTCGCCGAGTTGCGGCTCGCCGAACCGGTCCGCTGGATCCCTCAGACGGGCAATGTGGCCGGCTTCCAGGACGACGGCTACTGGGCCGTGACCCGGCACGCCGACGTCCGGTACGTCTCCACCCACCCCGAGCTCTTCTCCTCCTACCTCAACACCGCGATCATCCGGTTCAACGAGCACATCGAACGGGATTCGATTGACGCTCAGCGGTTCATCCTGCTGAACATGGATCCGCCCGAGCACACGCGCGTGCGGCAGATCGTGCAGCGCGGGTTCACGCCGCGGGCCATCCGGGCGTTGGAGGAGCGGCTGCGCAACCGGGCCACGGCGATCGTGGACCGCGCCCGCGCGCAGGACGGTTCCTTCGACTTCGTCACGTCCATCGCCTCGGAGCTGCCCCTCCAGGCCATCGCCGAGCTGATCGGCGTGCCCCAGGACGACCGCTCCAAGATCTTCGACTGGTCCAACAAGATGATCGGGTACGACGATCCCGAGTTCGCCATCACCGCCGAGGTCGGGCAGCAGTCCGCAGCCGAGATTCTCGCGTACGCCATGAACATGGCCGCCGAGCGGAAGCAGTGCCCCGCGCACGACATCGTCTCGACGCTCGTGGCCGCCGAGAACGAGGGCAACCTCAACTCCGACGAGTTCGGGTTCTTCGTACTGATGCTGGCCGTGGCAGGGAACGAGACGACCCGGAACGCCACGACCCATGGGATGCACGCCTTCCTCACCCATCCCGAGCAGTGGGAGTTGTACAAGACCCAACGGCCCGGCACCGCCGCCGAGGAGATCGTGCGCTGGGCCACGCCCATCATCGCCTTCCAGCGGACCGCCACCCAGGACACCGAACTCGGCGGGAAGCTGATCAGGAAGGGGGACCGGGTCGGACTGTTCTACTCCTCCGCCAATCGTGACCCCGAGGTGTTCGAGCGGCCCGACGAGTTCGATGTCACCCGGGATCCGAATCCGCACCTCGGCTTCGGCGGCGGCGGTCCCCACTTCTGCCTCGGCAAGTCACTCGCCGTGCTCGAGATCAACCTCATCTTCAACGCCATCGCCGATGCCATGCCCGACCTGAGGCTCGTGAGCGATCCCCGGCGGCTGCGGTCCGCCTGGATCAACGGGGTGAAGGAGCTTCGGGTCAGCGCGGGGTGAGGGTTCCCGGCGGCCCTCGGGATGCCCCGATCGGCTCTCGGCTCCGTCGAGTGGTCGGGGCGGACGGCTCGTCCACGGCCGGAGCTTCTCGGGGTTGCGTACGGCCCAGATGTGCGTGATCCGGTCGTCCGCGATGTCGAACGCGTACACGGTCACGACGACGCCGTTCTGTCGGGCGACCAGGCCGGGCCGGCCGTTGACGGTGCGCTCCAGGATCGTCAGGTCGGCCAGCCTGCCGGCGAGATCGACGAGGCCGCGCGCGAGCTGCTCGGCGCCTTCGAGCGGGAGGCGCACGGTGGTGGCGAGGCCGCCGTCGTCGCCGGTCGCCATGACGTCCGGGTCGAGGAGGCCGATGAGGGCGTCGATGTCCTTGGCCTCCCAGGCCTGCTTGAAGTTCCTGACGATGGCGGCCTGCCGGGCGGTCGGGGGCGCCGGTGTCTGTGCGGTGCGGATGCGCCGGCGGGCCGATGAGGCCAGCTGACGGCAGGCCGCCGGCGTGCGGCCGACGATGTCGGCGACCTCGGCGAAGGGGTAGCGGAAGACGTCGTGGAGGATGAACGCGACGCGTTCGGCCGGGGTCATCGATTCGAGTACGACGAGGAAGGCCATGTTGATCGACTCGTCGAGGGTGACGCGGTCGGCCGGGTCGATGGTCGTGCCGCCCGCCCGACCGCCCGACCACTCCGCGGGTTCGGGCAGGGGCTCGGGGAGCCAGTCGCCGACGTAGTTCTCCCGTCGGGCTCGTGCCGAGTTGAGCAGGTTGAGGCAGATACGGCCGGCGACCCTGGTCAGCCAGGCGCCGGGGGAGTCGATGGCTCGCTGCTGCTGTGGGGACAGGGTGTACCAGCGGGCGTAGGTCTCCTGCACGGCGTCCTCGGCCTCGGCGAGGGAGCCGAGGAGCCGGTAGGCGAGGTTGATCAGCTGACGCCGCTCGCTCATGATCGCGCTCAGGCTCGGGTCGGATCGGCCGTCTTCCGACTCGGATGGGGTGGTCATGGTGTCGTCGGCTCCCTCGGTCGCGTCCTCCGCCGTCACCAGTTCGACGAGACAGCGCTCTCGAACGTGACGTCGGCGCCCCGCCTCACATTTCGAGCGCCTGTGTTGTCGGACTGGTGAGACACCCATCAGGACGAAGGAAGGACGACCTCGCCATGTCCACGTCTACGACGACGACCGACGCGACGACGACCGACGCGACGACCGAGCAGGACGGCATCAAGTCGCGGCTCCCCGACCTCACCCACCTCTTCCCCGATCTGTCGAAACTCTCCGGAGCCGTGCGTAACGCCGTCTGGAACGGGCCGGTCTCGAAGACCACCATCAGCCTGATGCTGTTCCGTGGCGCGCAGATCGTCGGCAGCACGTACCACGCCGTCTCGCTGACCGACCAACTCCGTAAAGCGGGGGAGAGCGAGAAGCGCATCACCGCCGTGGCGACATGGCAGAGCGCCCCTTACTTCACCGACGCCGAACGGATCGCACTGGAGCTCGTGGAGGCCGTCCTCACCCCGAACCCGTACGGGGAACGTGTCTCCGACGAGCTGTTCGCCAGGGCGTCCGCGCTCTACGACGAGGATGCGCTCTGGACGCTCACCATGGCGATCGGCCACTTCAGCCTGTTCGTCCCGGTCGCCCTCATCGCCAAGCCGATCCCCGGAAGGCCCATCGGGAAGAACTACAGCAAGTGACGCCGACGGGCTCAGGGTGAGGGCAGGCCGATCATTCCTTGCCGGAGACCGTCAGTGCCAGGACCGCCGAGGTCGTGGCGGCCAGCAGCAGCGGGATCGCCAGGTCGTTGTGGAGTACCAGGACCGCGCCCAGCACCGCGCCCGAGAACATGGCGGTCACGGCTGCCGTACGGCGTGGCGATCGCCGGCCCGTGCCGCCGCCCGCCCGGGAGTCGGAGGCCAGGCCGGTCAGGGTCATCGTGACGACGGTGGTCGTGGTGAAGTCGCGCACCGCCAGTTTGCGGACCGTCGCGTTGCGCAGGCCCATCGCGAAAGCGGTCAGGGCGATGATCGTGTAGACCGTGGCCGGGGCGTCGTCCGAGGTGGCGAACGCCACGGCCGCTGAGATGCCCAGGAGGAGCGCCTCGGCGGCCAGCATCACGCGGGCCGGTGTGCGGCGTGAGCCCTCGCCCACCCGCCGCACGACCCGGCCACCGGTCACCGCGCCCGCCAGGAAGCAGACGAGCGAGGTCGCCGTGTGGGGGACCGAGAAACCCGGGGCGCCGGCGGCGGCGAAACCGAGGACGACGACGTTGCCGGTCATGTTGGCGGTGAAGACATGCCCCAGGCCGAGATAGGTGACCGCGTCGATCAGGCCGCTCAGGGCGGTCAGGGCCAGGAGGGTGGGGACCAGGCGGACGCCGCGTGCTTCCGGGTCCCGCGAGGGCTCTGAGGGCTCTGAAGGTTCTGAGGGCTCTGAGGACTCGATCGGGTGCTCGGTGCCGGTCATCCGCTCAGTGGAGCACGGCAAGGTGAGGAAACGCCGAAGGCGGCGGCCCCGGGGATCGGGGGCCGCCGCCTTCGACGGGTGTGGGGGCGCTGGTCAGCGCGGTGGCGTGGCTCAGTACCAGCCGTTGGCCTGCCAGAAGTTCCAGGCGGCGACCGGGCTGCCGTAACGGGAGTTCATGTAGTCCAGACCCCACTTGATCTGGGTCTTGGCGTTGCTCTTCCAGTCGGAACCGGCCGAGGCCATCTTGGAGGCGGGCAGGGCCTGGACGAGGCCGTAGGCGCCGGAGGAGGCGTTGGTGGCGCTGACGTTCCAGCCGCTCTCGTGCTTCACGATGTTGGAGAAGGCCTTGTACTGAGCCGCGTTCGGGATCATCTTGTGCGCGATCGCCTGGGCCTGGGCGGCGGAGGAGGTCGTCGCGGCGTGGGCGGGGGCGGCGGACAGCGCCATCCCCGCGGTGGCGGCAGCCACGGCGATGCCGGTGAGGGCCTTCTTCGGGGAAGCGATGCGACGGATGACGGAGACGGACACAGAGAACCTTTTTCTTTGGGGACGATGGCGGTCGCTTGCATGCCGGAGTCACGCGGTGCGTGGCCGCACCGTGTGGTTGCGGTGGGTGGCTGCATGCCGTGGTGCCTGAGCCCGTGGACTCGGTGGCACCCTGCGACGTCATCCAGAGAAACAGGATCGAGCGCCGTCCGCAAAGACCCCTTTTGCTAGTTGTGGTCGTATTCGGGGGGTCGGCGCTCCGTGTGAGCTGGCTCTCAATGCCCAGGTCAGAGGCGGTAATGGCATGGACATGGCGTCCGATTTGTCCGACTAGGTCGGGTAGTAGGTGATGTGAGTCATGTGGGGTGGTTCACCGGTCAACGGCCTTCTGGGGCCTTCCGCGGGGCCTCGAATGTGACCGCGGTCTCGAAGGCCGCGCGGCGGGTGGCTCTGCGTAGCGCCTTGAGCACCGCCGGGCCGAGCGTCAGGGTCAGCAGGACCGTGACCACCGCCCTGCCCAGGTCCCAGCCCAGCGAGGTCGCCACGCAGTACGCGGCGAAGCGGGCCAGATTCGCGGGCACCGTCCCGTCCGGGTCGAAGGCGACGCCCGAGGCCAGCGCGCCCATGAAGGGCCACCCGGCCATGTTCATCGCCGTGCCGTAGGCGAAGGCGGCCACAAAGCCGTAGGCCGCGAGCAGGGCCAGTTCGGCACGGCCACGGAGCCGGTCGCCGCCCGGCAGCAGGCCCGCGCCCATCGTGAACCAGCCCATCGCCAGCATCTGGAACGGCATCCACGGGCCCACCCCGCCCGTGAGCAGTGCGGACGCGAACATCGTGACCGAGCCGAGGACGAAGCCGAAGCCCGGGCCGAGAACCCGGCCGCTCAGCACCATCAGGAAGAACATCGGCTCGATGCCCGCCGTCCCCGCGCCGATCGGACGCAGGGCCGCGCCCGTCGCCGCAAGGACGCCCAGCATCGCCACCGCCTTCGCGCCGAGCCCCGACTCCGAGATCGTCGCCGCCACCACCGCGACCAGCAGCACCAGCAGGCCCGCGAACAGCCAGGGGGCGTCCTGGGCGTGCGCGTTCAGCGCGGAGGTGGGCGGGGCGAGGAAAGGCCAGCCGAACGCGATCACGCCCACCGCGCTGACCAGCGCCAACGCGGCGAGCGAGCGGGGGCCCAGGTGTACGGGACGCCGCCTGGGCATCGTCATCGCTGCGCCTCCCGCAATGCCTCGCGCACCTGCGCGACCGTGAGCCACTCCTGCGGGGCCAGGATCTTCGTCACCTGTGGGGCGAAGGAGGGGGAGGAGACCACCACCTCCGCCGTCGGGCCGTCGGCGATCACCTCGCCCTCCGCGAGCAGCACCACCCGGTGGGCCAGTTCCGCGGCCAGCTCCACATCGTGGGTGGCCAGGACGATCGCGTGCCCGGCGGCGGCGAGTCCGCGCAGGAGGGCGACCAGGCGCGCCTTCGCCGCGTAGTCCAGGCCCCGGGTCGGCTCGTCCAGGAGGAGGAGAGGCGGGTGGGCGGTGAGGACGACCGCCAGCGCGAGGGTGAGGCGCTGGCCCTCGGAGAGGTCGCGGGGGTGGGTGTCGTCCGTGATGCCGGGGAGGAGGTCCGAGACCAGGGCCCGGCAGGTGCCGGGGGCGGCCCCCGCGTCCCGGTCGGCGGCCGTGCACTCGGCGGCGACCGTGTCGGCGTACAGCAGGTCGCGCGGCTCCTGCGGGACCAGACCGGCGCGGCGGACCAGGTCCCGGGGCGCGGTGCGGTGCGGCACGAGACCGCCCACGTGGACCGTTCCCGCCGACGGCTCGACGAGGCCCACGAAGGTGTTGAGCAGCGTCGACTTCCCGGCGCCGTTGCGGCCCATGAGGGCCACTGTCTCGCCGGGCAGGACGGTGAGGTCCACCTCGCGCAGCGCCTGGACCCGGGCCCGGCGCACGGAGAGGGAGCGGGCCTCGGCGGGGGCCGCGGAGGCGGACGGCGTGGGGGGAGGACGGCGGAAGCGACGGCGGGCGGGAGGATCCGCCGGGGGCTCGGCGGGGAGCCCCGCGGGGGGCGCCGGGGGCGTGTCCCCCCTCCGGGGAGTTGCCCGCCCTTCCCGCTCTTCCCGCTCTTCCCGCCCTTCCCGCTCTTCCCGCTTTTCCAGGCGTTCCAGGAGTTCCAGGCGTTCCCGCAGGTCGCCGGCGCGTCGGCGGGCGTCCCGGACGGTCAGTGGCAGTGGGGACCAGCCCGCCAGCCGGCCCAGGCTCACCACCGGCGGGAACACCGGGGACACGGCCATGATGTCCGCCGGGGTGCCGAGCAGCGGGGCCGCTCCCGGGGAGGGCAGCAGGGCGACCTGGTCGGCGTACTGGAGGACGCGTTCCAGACGGTGCTCCGCCAGCAGCACCGTCGTACCGAGGTCGTGGACGAGGCGGAGGAGGACGGCGAGGACCTCCTCGGCGGCCGCCGGGTCGAGCGCGGAGGTCGGCTCGTCCAGGACGAGGACGCGCGGGTGCGGGGTGAGGACCGAGCCGATCGCGACCCGCTGCTGCTGACCGCCGGAGAGGGTGGCGATGGGGCGGTCGCGGAGGGCGGCCAGACCGAGCAGGTCGAGGGTCTCCTCGACGCGGCGGCGCATCACCTCCGGCGGCAGGCCCAACGACTCCATGCCGTAGGCGAGTTCCTCCTCGACCGTGTCCGTCACGAAGTGCGAGAGGGGATCCTGCCCCACCGTCCCCACGACGTCGGCGAGTTCGCGCGGCTTGTGGGTGCGGGTGTCGCGGCCGGCGACCGTGACGCGGCCGCGCAGGGTGCCGCCGGTGAAGTGCGGGACCAGGCCGGACACCGTGCCGAGGAGCGTCGACTTGCCCACCCCCGACGGGCCCGCCAGGAGCACGAGTTCACCCTCGGGGACGGTGAAGTCGACGTCCTGGACGGTGGGTTCGGTGGCGCCGTCGTACGTCACGGAGACGCTCTCGAAGCGGATCACGACGGCTCCTCGGTATCTGCTGGATCTTTCGGAGGGTTTTCGGGGGCGAGGAACGCGGGCAGCAGGCCGAGGAGTACGGCCGCCGCCGGCCAGAGCGGGAGGGCGGGGGCAGTCAGCGGGACGACACCGGGGTGCAGGGCAGCCGGGTCGGCGGACGCGGCGACGGTGAGGAGGGCCGCGACCGCGACACCGGAGGCGGCGGTCAGCCAGGCCCGCGGGGTCCAGCGGTCCGGGCGGTAGCGGGTGCGCGGGGAGCGGCGGCCGCCCAGTCGCAGCCCGGCGAGGGCCGCGACGACCCCGGCGAACAGCACCGGGAGGCCGTAGGCGCCGCCCGCCGCGGTGAGCAGGCCGTACGTTCCCGCGCAGACGCCGAGCAGACCGCCGAGCGTGAGGGCGGCGGTCGTTCGGCGGACGGGGGCGGGGACGTCGGCGGTACGGCCGTAGCCGCGGGCGTCCATCGCGGCGGCGAGGGCGACGGAGCGTTCCAGGGCGCCCTCCAGGACCGGCAGGCCCACCTGGAGCAGGCCGCGCAGGCCTGTGTCGGGGCGGCCCCGGAGACGGCGGGCGGCGCGCAGGCGGTGGACGTCCGCGATGAGGTTCGGGGCGAAGGTGAGGGCCACGACCACCGCCACCCCCGTCTCGTACAGGGCGCCGGGGAGCGTCTTGAGGAGGCGGGAGGGGCTGGCCAGGGCGTTGGCGGCACCCACGCAGACGAGAAGGGTCGCCAGTTTCAGGCCGTCGTAGAACGCGAAGAGCAGGCCCTCGGCCGTGACCGCGCCGCCGAGCCGGATGCCCTGCGCCCAGTGGGGGAGCGGGACTTCGGGAAGCGTGACGAGCACATGCGTGCCCGGGATCGGGGAGCCCAGCGCGACGACGAAGACAAGACGGATGACGAGGACGGCGAGCGCGAGCTTGAGGAACGCGGAGTAGGAACGGGACCAGGGGGTGTCCGGGCGGCACGTGGTGACGACGTACGCGGAGACGGTGAGGAGGAGACCGAGGAGGAGCGGGTTGGTGGTGCGGGTCGCGGCGGTGCCGAGACCGAGGGCCCACAGCCACCAGGCGGCGGGGTGGAGTGGGGTGCGTTGTGTGCGGGGGCGGCCGTCAGCCATTCCTGCGGGACCCTCGCCGCCGGGCCTGCCGGACCGCCGCCGCGCCCAGTACCGCCACCGCCGCCGCGCCCGCGTACAGGCCCAGGGACGGCCCGCCGTCGTCCTTCTTCGCCGCTTCCTTCGCCGCTTCCTTCGCCGGTTCCGGCTGCGCGGCGGACGTCGGCTCGTCCGTCCCCGGCGCCTGCCCGGACACCTGCTCGCCGCAGCCCGTCCGCGGATATCCCGCGATCGCGCACAGCAGGGCGTTCGTGTCGTAGCGCAGGGGTCTGGCGACCGAGGCGAGGGCCTCGGCCGTCGTCGCGTCGGGCGAGACCCGGGCGCAGGCCGTGCGCGGTGACGGCGGGGTCTCGCCGCTCGGCGCGTCCGCCGCCGTGCCGAAGTCGATGACCAGGGCCACCCGCTTCGTGTCGTCCCGGGCGGGCGTCTTCGCGCAGATCGCCGTGAAGGAGGCCGCGCCGCGCGGCTGCGAGGCGTCCTGGGAGTCCGCGCTCACCGCGAACCGGAAGCCCTGGACGTCGCCGTCGGCGGGGCGGGCGGTGGACGGGCCCTGGGTGGCGTACGTCCAGCCGTCGCCGGAGCGGTCCCAGAAGGACCAGTAGCGGTAGCCGGCCGCCTGGGCCGACTGCACCGCGCCGGTCAGCGACAGCAGCAGCGCGGCCAGGACGAGGGCGGCGCACCGGCGCGTCACGGCTGCTGCTTCCTGCCACGGCCGCTGATCAGGAAGCCGATGCCGACACCGGCTACGAGGAAGACGCCGACGATCCACCAGACGCCGTAACCGGAATCCGAGTCGTCCTTCTTGTCGGCGTCGGCGTCGGCGGCCTGATCGGTGGCCTTCGTCGTGGCCTGCGGGGTCGGGCCCGTCGCGTTGAGCTGCGCGACGAGGTCGGCGCCGCCGAAGTGGCGGGGGTCGGCGCCCGTGGCGTGTGCCGCGAAGACCAGCTGGGCGTAGGCGGCGGGGCCGCTCTGCTTCGCCCAGGCCGCGGAGTTCTGCTCGAGCCAGGCGAGGGGCTTCGCCGCCTGCTCGGTCGCACCCTGCGCGGCGAGGGCGACGACGGCGTCGGCGGTGTTGCCGTAGTCGGGCTGGTCCTCGGCGCCGGGGAGGGCGGACTTCAGGTAACCGTTGTCGGCGACCGCTCCGGCGAGGTAGGCCGCGCCGTTGCGGGCGAGTCCGCTCGGGGTGGCCGCGGCGGCGGAGTCGCAGGTGGGGGCCGCCGACGTCTTGCCGGCCGTCGTCACGAACCCCTTGCCGAGGGCGCCGAGCACGCCCGCCGCCGTCGCGTCCGCGTTGGCCGCGAGGCCGCCCTTCTTGTCCGGCTGGTACGCGAACGCGCCGCCGCCGTCCTTGTCGCACGGGACGGAGAGCTTCACGAGAGCGTCGTACGGCGACTTGCCGGCCTTCTTCACCTGCGCGGGCTGCTGCCCGGCCGCCGCCAGCGCGCCCGCCACGACGGAGGTCGAGTTCGCGTCGCTCGCGCCGCCGGGGGTGTAGCCCCAGCCGCCGTCGGCGTTCTGGACCGACTTCAGCCAGGTGACGGCCTTCCCGGTCTCGGCCTGGTGGCCACCCAGCGCGGCCAGCGCCTGGACGGCCGCCGCCGTGCTGTTGGTGTCCACCATCAGCTTGGCGTCGCACGCCTTGGCGGTGTCCGCGCGGAACGCGGCGAAGGCGCCGGTCGCGCACTGTTGCCCGGTCAGCCAGGCCACGGCCCGGTCGGCGGGGGTGACACCCGTGGTCCGCTGCGCGAGCAGGGCCAGCGACTGGCGCCAGACACCGTCGTACGTCGGGTCGGTGGTGCCGTACAGCCCGTCGGGTATCGCCACCGACGGGGTGGGGGACGGGGTGGCGGCGACGGCGGGGACGGCGGCACCCAGCACGACGGTGGCGGCTGCCAGAGCAGCGGCGCTGCGGCGGATGTTCATGATCGGCGGGTGCCTCTCCCGGTCGGGGAGGTCACGCAGCGGGCAGCACGGGACATCCCGGCGGCTCGGCTCCGTATACCTCGACGGTGCCGTGCGCCGGCGGGCCTGCCGACGCACGTGAGCCGGTCACGGTCCCGTACCGGGCGATCCGGCTGTGACGGTTGCGGGTCAGCGCCGGAATTGCACCGGCTTCCCCCTGTACGGGCGTGATGACGACGCGGCCACTCTACCGGCAGGTAGCCGGGCGCCTGAGGGGCGGTTGTGAAAGCGCCCCTGACGGGGCGGGAGCCCCCGATATGTTCTGACCATGACCGATACGGGGAGAGCGCCGGGCGGGCTCCCGGCCGCGGTGCCGGGCGGGCCGCCGGGCCGGCTGCTCGGCTCGGGCCGAACGGCCGACGTGTACGAGATCGACGACGCGTGGGTGCTGCGCCGCGACCGGGAGGGCTGGGAGGACTCGGCCGCCCTCGCGGCGGTGATGACGCACGTGCGCGAGCACGGCTACCCGGCGCCCGCCGTACGGCCCTCCGGCTCCCGCTCCGACCTGGTGATGGAGCGGCTGGACGGGCCGACGATGCTCCAGGCGTTCGGGGCGGGCACGCTGGACGCCGAGGAGGCGGGGGCCGTCCTCGCCCGGCTGCTGCGCGAGCTGCACGCCCTGCCGGGACGGATCTCGGCCGACGCCGGCATCCTGCACCTGGACCTCCACCCGGACAACGTGATCCTCACTCCCGACGGCCCCCGGGTCATCGACTGGGCCAACGCGGAGGAGGGCCACCCCGGGCTCGACTGGGGCATGTCCGCGGTGATCCTCGCCCAGGTGGCCGTCTCTCCCCAGCCCATCGCCGATCCGGCGCGGGCGATGCTGACCGCGCTGCTCGCCGACCCCTCCGACCTCACCGAGGAGGGCCTGGCGGAGGCCCTGCGGAGGCGGGCGGCCAACCCGACGATGAGCCGCGAGGAGACGGAACTCCTCGTACCGGCAGCCGAGTTGATCAGGTCGACGGCGGGCCGCTGACTAGGCCGCCCGCCAGACCGTCATGTCCGCGGTCACGAAGGCGATGTCCGCGTTGGTATCAAGGGGCCCTCGCCCGCCGCGAGCGATCTACACCGCCACGTAGGTCACCGGATCGCTCCCGGTCACCGCCTCCGCGCGTCCCTGCTTCACCAGCCGCCGTAGATGGGCCTCGGCCTCCGAGACCGCGATGTTCCGTGAACCGTAGGGGATTTGCGGCCAGGGGCGGTTCCACTCCATGCGTTCCGCGAGCTGCCACGGGGTGAGCGGGGTGGCGAGGAGGGCGAGCAGACCGGTGAGACGGTCCTCGTGGTGGGTGAGCAACTCCCGTACCCGGAAAGGCGCGTCGGTGAAGGCGTACTGGTGGGCAGGGAGAATCTCCGCTGGGGCGAGCCGGCCGACGCGTTCGAGGGAGTCGAGGTAGTCGCCGAGGGGGTCGGTGACGGTGGCGTCGTCGGGATCCTCGTACAGGCCGATGTGCGGGGTGATCTCCGGCAGCAGGTGGTCGCCGGAGAACAGGCGTCCGTGGCCCGGGAGTCGAGAGGGGTGGTCCTCCTCCAGGTGCAGGCAGACATGGCCGGGGGTGTGGCCCGGCGTCCAGATCGCGCGCAGACGGCGGCCGGGCAGGTCGAGGAGCTCGCCGGGGACGATCTCGCGGTCGGGGAGGGCGGGCGCCAGACCGGGGAAGGGGCGACGACGGGCGGGGGGCGTACGGAGCGGGGCGATGTGCTCCTCCGGCGCGCCGGCGGCGGTGAGCTTGGCCGCCATGTACGTGTACCAGCGCTCGGGCCTCGTCTCGCGGGTCCGCCGCACGATCGAGGTGTCCGCCGCGTGCATCGCCACCCACGCCCCGGAGGCCTCCCGCACCTGGCCGGACAGGCCGTGGTGGTCGGGGTGGTGGTGGGTGATCACGACTCCGTACAGCTCCGCGACGGACGTGCCGCACGAGGTCAGCCCGGCGGTCAGCGCCTCCCAGGACGCCGGGTCGTCCCAGCCCGTGTCGATCAGGACCGGCCCACGGTCGGTGTCGACGACGTACACCAGGGTGTGGCCCAGCGGGTTGTCCGGGATGGGCACCCGGAGCGAGCGGACACCGCCGCCGTGGTCGTACGTGGTGGGTTCGCCCTGACTGCTCTTCATCTGCCCTCCGTCACACGGCCATTGTCCACTATAACTAGAACTGGTTTCAATAGGTGCCCAAGTCGACTGCTGACGTGCGGCGTTGGGCTGACCTGCGCTGATGTGGGCGCTAGCTGTCGCTGGCTGTCGACGTTGGTCACTGCCGGACGGCCCAGAGACGGCCCAGCGTTGATCGTCGCGAATCGCTCGCCCGCCCGCTGGTGGCTCCATCGAGAACACCCGCGTGAACCTCAGCCGACGAAAGCCCGCCACGACGCCGGGCCGGCCAACCGACCAGGCGCGCGTATGCCTCGCCGCACCCCCACCGGCCTCAGCCACGCTGTCCCTCTGTCTTGGCGAGGCCCCGGGGCCTCGCCAAACGAGTCTGCAAGTCTTGCCGCGGGCCAATCGCTCAGCACAGCCACAACTGATCGTCGATGGCCGTGACCTGCGGCCGTCTAAACGATCAGCATCCTGACCTGCTGCTGAGCTGTCGGTAGCTGTCGACGTTGGTCATCGTTGAGCGCCCTTCCACGGCTCAAGGATGGCCCAGGAAGGGCGCTCCTTGCGTTGGGGAGACGTCAACCTTTTAAGAGCGGACGTAACGGGCTGAGAGCGCAGGCAGGTCACTCGGGCAATGGGAGCCCAGGCCGTTGCTGGTCTCGACTGGGGCGCTTGTCGTCGACCCTGACTCACCGTCTGATCTGGCCCGACTGCGGCACGTAACCTTGTCAGCCTCCGAGAGCAGTGATACGGGCCGCGAGAGTCGCCAAGCTAACAGCAATACCCTCTACATCGCTGGCTTGCTTCTGCTGGAGAGAAGAGAGCTGCTGCTGAAGATTGTTGACGAGCTGGTGAAGGCCAGATGTTGACGACGTCTGCTGCTGGAGATCAGATATCGCCTGCTTGATATCAGTTCCGGCAACCCTGAGCTTGCCGGAGACCTCGACGTCTCCCTCGAAGACGCCCGCCTTTCCCCCGGGGGCGTTGGTCTGAGCCACTATGCCGTTGCGACCCCTGCCCAATATGCCGTTGCCGCCGTTATCGTTGACGCCAGCCACGCCCGCCTTGGCGGAAATCTTCCCGATCCCCAGAACGCCGTCTCCTGTCTCACTTACCCCTACGACGCCACTGCCACCTCCGCCTCTCCCGTCTCCGAGAATGCCGTTGTGCCCCCTGCCGAGCACGCCGTTGCCGCCTTTGTCGTTGACGCCAGCCACGCCCGCCTTGGCAGAGATCTGCCCGATTCCCAGAACTCCGTCTTCGTTCTCGCTTACTCCGATTACGCCATTCCCCTCCTTTCCGTGTCCGACAACTCCGCTGCGGCCCCTGCCGAACACGCCGTTCCCGCCGCTGTCGTTTGCGCCAGCCACGCCGGCCTTTCCAGTGACCTTGCCGAATCCGAGGACGCCGTCTTCAGTCTCGCTGACTCCCAGCACTCCGGCTTCGTTCTGCCCTGTTCCTTGTACCTGAGTCATTACTAAATTCCCTTTGTTTTCATGCTGGCGAAACGCTACGGCTAAGCGAAGTGGCCGCAGTGTCAATTGGATTGAACTTCAGGTGTCACGATGATCCCGTAATCGGCTGACGCCTGGCACCCGCTGTCCCGACAGCCCGACTGGCCTCGTTAGGTACGAGGTTGGAGCGGTGAGAACGGTTCGACGTTTAAGCCTTAGCGGGGCCCTGGTGCATGCCAAATCAACACTTCCGCGAAGTGCGACAGGAGTCGTGGCGTGAGCTTCCTTAGCTCTTTCTACGTTCAAGCGATCTCTTGACTCTGCTGTGCTGCACGCATTTCCACGATACCCCCTGCTGTTGGCATTGCAATTCGGGGAAAGTGGGTCAAGTCCCATACCGGAAGCGCGGGTTGGAGACGCCGTGCGGTGTCGCGCGGTCGGTGGAGCGGCTTTGGGCTGGAGCTGCTTTGGGGCGAGTGATCATGGCCCCATAAGCTTCCGGCGAGTCGGGCAGTCTGTGGACCTGCCCGTTAAAGCACGATGTTGGGGCCGTGATCTTAGAGGCTCGCCCCAAAGTGGCTGCCTAAAGCCGTGGAGCCGACCGCCCCAGCCATAGAGGGTGTCTCCCACTTCATGACCGCAGCCGCCGAGCGCGCCGCCGGGCGCGGCCAGCCGGGGCGGAGACAGGAGGCAGGCCGCGCCGCATAGGCGGCGCGCGCCCGCGCCGTGCGCGGGCCTTGATGATGTAGGGAAAGTTCTACCGCGCTCGTGATCACGAACCGCTCGATCGAGGCCTGTCGGCTCCGTACTCGTCTCGGATACCGTTCCATCCATGCCTTCTGCACTGGACACGCCCCAAGGGGCTGCGGAGCTCGCCGAGTCCCTGCTGCCCCCGCTGGGGAACCGCTGGCTGCACACCCAGGCCGTGGCCGCTCGGGCGCAAGAGCTTGCCGGGGCTGTGTCTGAGGCTGATCGGGATCTCCTCGTCGCCGCCGCGTGGCTGCACGACATCGGTTACGCCCCCGAGCTGCGGGACACCGGATTCCACCCCATCGACGGCGCGCGTCACCTGGAAACGCTGGGTGCGCCTGCGCGTCTCGTACGGCTGGTCGCCCATCACTCCGGGGCCGTCTACGAGGCAGAGCAACGCGGCCTCACGGCGGAGCTGGCCGTCTACTAGCGGGAAGACTCGCCGGTTCTGGATGCCCTGATCATGGCCGACATGACTACCGGCCCCGCGGGGCAGTCCTTCGACTTCGACACTCGCATTGACGAGACCCTCGTCCGCTACGAGCCGGGCAGCGAAGTGCACAACGCGATTAGCAAGGCGCGGCGGTACCTCGGCGCTGCTGTTGAGCGGACGCGGAACCGCCTGGGAGTCAGTACCTGATCACTCGGTCAAACGGGAGTGTCCGTGCTTGTGCAGCGCGGCGCTGGCGCGGAATCGCAACCGTCCGCAGCGATCTTTGTCCGCATCGGATGCGTCCGCAGGGCAACAGCAGTGGTCGGCCAGCCAACGCAGGTCGTTGGGGTCCAACCAGAGCGGCACTCGCCCCTTGTCCGCTTCCGCTGACGGGTCGGTTTCCTTCATGGGTGGACCCTACCGACACCCTCAGCCGATGTAGGGCTCTGCCCGGCCGGCCAACCCGTGCTCGATCCGCATCCGCATGGACGGGTGGATGTTCAGCTCGTCCAGCCTGCTCGGGTCGACGAACGCCACTTCCCCGTCGACGAGGTGGATCCGCTGTCCGGCGTCCTGCACGTCACCCAGCAGGTCAAGATCGTGGATCGGAAGCTGGTCTTCGCCCCGCCGAAGAACGGCAAGCTCCGTGACGTGCCGCTGCCGGACTCGGTCGCCTCCGCGCTCGCCGAGCACATGACGGCCTTCCCGCCGGCCGAAGTCACGTTGCCCTGGATGCGCCCCGACGGAGAGCCGGTGACCAGGCTCCTGTATTTCACGGGTGCTGAGGGTGGGGCAGTCTGGCGCAACGCCTTCAACGCACACGCCTGGAAGCCTGCGCTCGCTGCGGCGGGAGTGATCCCCAAGCCCGGACCGGGGGAGAGGTACAAGGAGTCCCGCGAAGACGGCATGCACGCGCTACGGCACTTCTACGCCTCGGTGCTCCTCGACTCCGGGGAGAGCATCAAGGCCCTGAGCGCCTACCTCGGCCACGCCGACGCCGGGTTCACGCTGCGCACCTACACCCACCTCATGCCGAGCAGCGAGACGCGTACGCGGAAGGCCGTCGACGAGATGTACCGGAGGGCCCGCAGGCCCCCGACGGCCCCCTGACGGCCCACGGGTTTCGACCCCGCCCCTGATCATCGGGAAACCGCTGGTCAGGGGCATTCTCGTGCTGTCCGTGGACTACTTTAACTAGAACTGGTATCAGTTCCTGAAACACCGTCAGAAACGTAGACGAAGGCAGTGGCCATGGCCGAGCTCGTGGAACACGGACAGCTGTTCATCGGCGGGGAACTGACCGACCCCCTGGGCAAGGACGTCATCGAGGTCGTCTCGCCGCACACCGAGGAGGTCATCGGGCGGGTGCCGCACGCGTCGGCCGCCGACGTGGACCGGGCGGTCGCCGCGGCGCGGCGGGCCTTCGACGAGGGGCCCTGGCCCCGGTTGTCGCTCGACGAGCGGATCGCCGTCGTCACCCGCATCAAGGACGGCATCGCGCTGCGGCACGAGGAGATCGCCCGGGTGATCTCCTCCGAGAACGGCTCGCCGTACTCCTGGAGCGTCCTCGCGCAGGCCCTCGGCGCGATGATGGTGTGGGACGCGGCGATCACCGTCGCGCGCGGCTTCACCTACGAGGAGCGGCGCGACGGCGTGCTCGGGAAGATCCTTGTGCGGCGCGAGCCCGTGGGGGTGGTCGCGGCCGTCGTCCCCTGGAACGTCCCGCAGTTCGTCGCCGCCGCCAAGCTCGCGCCCGCGCTGCTCACCGGCTGCACGGTGGTGCTGAAGCCGTCGCCGGAGTCGCCGCTGGACGCGTATCTGCTGGCCGAGATCGCGCGGGAGGCGGGGCTGCCGGAGGGCGTGCTGTCGATCCTGCCGGCGGATCGCGAGGTCAGCGAGTACCTGGTCGGGCATCCGGGCGTCGACAAGGTGTCGTTCACCGGGTCGGTCGCGGCCGGCAAGCGGGTCATGGAGGTGGCGTCCAGGAACCTGACGCGCGTGACCCTGGAACTCGGCGGCAAGTCGGCGGCGGTCGTCCTGCCGGACGCGGACATCGCCACGTCCGTCCCCGGGATCGTCTCGGCCGCCTGGATGAACAACGGGCAGGCCTGTGTGGCCCAGACCCGCATCCTCCTGCCGCGCTCGCGCTACGACGAGTTCGCGGACGCCTTCGCCGCCGCGGCGGCCGCGCTGGTCGTCGGCGACCCGCTGGACCCGGCGACCCAGGTCGGCCCGCTGGTGGCGCGGCGCCAGCAGCGCCGGAACCTCGACTACATCCGGATCGGGCAGGAGGAGGGCGCGAAGATCCTCACGGGCGGCGGACGTCCGGCGGGCCTGGACCGCGGCTGGTACGTGGAGCCGACCCTGTTCGGCGACGTCGACAACTCCATGCGGATCGCCCGCGAGGAGATCTTCGGGCCGGTGATCTGCCTGCTGCCCTACGGCGACGAGTCCGAGGCGCTGAGGATCGCGAACGACTCCGACTACGGGCTCAGCGGCAGCGTGTGGACGGCGGACGTCGAGCACGGCATCGAGGTCGCGCGGCAGGTCCGTACCGGGACGTACTCGGTGAACACCTTCAGCCTCGACATGCTCGGCCCGTTCGGCGGCTACAAGAACTCCGGGCTGGGGCGGGAGTTCGGGCCCGAGGGATTCGGCGAGTACCTCGAGCACAAGATGATCCACCTGCCGGCGGGGTGGGAAGGGTGAGCAGGGTGGAGGTACCTCCCGCGCGAGCCGATTCGGGCGTGGGGGCGGGGGACCGGTGGCGCGTCGAGGTGGACCGGTCCCTGTGCATCGGATCCGCCCAGTGCATCCACCACGCGCCCGACGGCTTCCGGCTCGACACCGCGCGCCAGTCCCATCCGGTCGAGCCGGACATGGACGCCAACGAGCGGGTGCTGGCGGCGGCGGAGAGCTGCCCGGTGGAGGCGATCATGATCACGCTGGTGGGCAGCGGTGAGGCGGTGTTCCCGCCGGAGGAGTGAAGAAATTTCCCGATAGGGTATTGCGTCACGTTTGGGGCGTTTTATCCTGGTAGTGGCCTACGAGGCGAATGAGGGGGTCCGACCGGAGTAGCCGACTTCTGCGTGACGCGAAGGCATCCGCTGAGGCCGACGTCGACGGACGGACCGAGGGACCTGAAGGTCGCGGGACAGGATCTGAAGGAGCCCTCGTCGTCTCGTAGGTCCCGTTCGTGCGTCCACTCCTGCGTCCCGCTCGCGTGTCCTACTCGTGGGTCCGGGGGTCCGTCACGTCGATCAGTCGGCACACCGTCTCGATGTCGATCCGCACCTGGGCGATGGACGCGCGCCCCGACAGCCAGGTGATGAGCGCCGAGTGCCAGGTGTGCTCGATGACGCGGACCGCCGAGAGCTGCTCCGGGGTGGGATCGGTCAGGCCCATCGAGTCGAGGATGATCGCCGTCGTCTGACGGGAGACCTGGTCGACCTCCGGTGAGACGCTGCGGTCGGCGAAGGTGAGCGCGCGGACCATCGCGTCCGCCAGGTGCGGCTCGCGCTGGAGGGCGCGGAAGGCGCGCATCAGGGTCTCCGCGACGCGGTCCGCCGCCCGCTCGCCCGTCGGGGGCTTCTTCCGCAGCGTGCCGTGCATGTGATCCAGCTGGTCCTGCATCGTGGCGACCAGCAGGTGCACCTTGGAGGGGAAGTAGCGGTAGAGCGTGCCCAGGGCGACCTGTGAGGACTCCGCGACCTCCCGCATCTGCACCGCGTCGAACCCGCCCCGGCTGGCCAACTGCGCGCTCGCGTGCAGGATGCGGCGCCGACGCTCCTCCTGCCGCTGGGTGAGCGGGGAGTGGGCAGGGTGCTGAGTGCTGGCTTCCGCAGACATGGGTCCCGTTCCGTGACAGTCGGTGAGGCTCAGTGGGCGCACAGCTCGACGGGGCGGTCGGCCGTGGCGTGAATCACCTGATCCACTGCTCACAGCCCTCCTACCTGCCGGTAGATTCAGAGCCTCCCGAACGATCAAGTCTGAAACTTGTTCTAGATTAGCGTCCCGTCGTAGTCTCGCGGGACAATGCAGGCAGAAGGGGGCCCGGAGTGACCGCTGAGGCCAGTCAGGCAGGGCCCCGGCACGAGCTCGCCGCCGACGGCGGGAGATCGCTCGACATCGCTCTCCTCACCTATAAGGGGAACCCGTTCTGCGGGGGCCAGGGTGTCTACGTACGGCATCTCTCGCGTGAGCTCGCCCGTCTCGGTCACCGCGTCGAGGTGATCGGCTCCCAGCCCTATCCGGTGCTGGACCCGGGCCACGACGACCGGCTCACCCTCACCGAGCTGCCCAGCCTCGACCTCTACCGTCAGCCGGATCCTTTCCGCACCCCGAAGCGCGACGAGTACCGCGACTGGGTCGACGCCCTCGAGGTCGCCACGATGTGGACCGGCGGCTTCCCCGAGCCGCTGACCTTCTCGCTGCGGGCCCGCCGCCATCTCCGCGCGCGCAGCGGTGAGTTCGACATCGTGCACGACAACCAGACCCTGGGATACGGGCTGCTGGGGGACATCGGCGCGCCCCTCGTCACCACCATCCACCACCCCATCACCGTCGACCGGCAGTTGGAGCTGGACGCCGCCGAGGGGTGGCGGCGCCGGGCCTCCGTGCGCCGCTGGTACGCGTTCACCCGGATGCAGAAGCGGGTCGCGCGCCGGCTGCCGTCCGTGCTCACCGTCTCCGGCACCTCCCGCCAGGAGATCATCGACCACCTCGGCGTCCGCGACGACCGCATCCACGTCGTCCACATCGGCGCCGACACCGACCTGTTCTCGCCGAACCCCGCGGTGGCCGTCGTACCGGGCCGGATCGTGACGACGTCCAGCGCGGACGTCCCGCTCAAGGGACTGGTCTTCCTCGTCGAGGCGCTGGCAAAGGTGCGCACCGAGCACCCGCACGCCCATCTCGTCGTCGTCGGTAAGCGCCCGCAGGAGGGGCCGGTCGCGCAGGCGATCGAGCGGTACGGCCTCGAAGGCGCCGTCGAGTTCGTCAAGGGCATCTCCGACGCCGAACTGGTCGACCTGGTCCGCTCGGCGGAGGTCGCCTGCGTGCCGTCGCTGTACGAGGGCTTCTCCCTGCCGGCCGCCGAGGCCATGGCCACGGGCACCCCGCTGCTCGCCACGACCGGCGGGGCGATCCCCGAGGTCGCCGGGCGCGACGGCGAGACCTGCCTGGCCGTGCCGCCGGGCGACTCCGGTGCGCTGGCCACGGGTCTCGGACGGCTGCTGGGCGCCCCGGAGCTGCGGGCCCGGCTCGGTGCGGCCGGACGGCAACGGGTGCTCGAGAGGTTCACCTGGGCGCGGGCCGCCGAGGGGACCGTGGCCCGGTACCGCGAGGCGATAGCCGACGGCGGTCGCCCACGGGTCGCCGAGGCTTCCGCGGCTGCCGCCGCCCCCGAAGCCGTCGAGTCCGTCGGTGCCGGGGCCGGTGCCGACATCGACGCCGTATCCGAAGCATCCGATCGCGATCGCGAAAGCAGGGCCACGTGCTGACCGTCGACTTCTCCCGGTTCCCGCTCGCCCCGGGCGACCGAGTCCTGGACCTGGGCTGCGGTGCCGGCCGGCACGCCTTCGAGTGTTACCGGCGTGGCGCGCAGGTCGTGGCCCTCGACCAGAACGCCGAGGAGATCCGCGAGGTCGCCAAGTGGTTCGCGGCGATGAAGGAGGCCGGCGAGGCCCCCGAGGGCGCCACCGCTACGGCCATGGAGGGCGACGCCCTCGCCCTGCCCTTCCCCGACGAGTCCTTCGACGTCGTGATCATCTCCGAGGTCATGGAGCACATCCCGGACGACAAGGGCGTCCTCGCGGAGATGGTGCGGGTGCTCAAGCCGGGCGGCCGGATCGCCATCACCGTCCCGCGCTACGGCCCCGAGAAGGTCTGCTGGACGCTCTCCGACGCCTACCACGAGGTCGAGGGCGGCCACATCCGCATCTACCGGGCGGACGAGCTGCTCACGAAGATCCGCGAGGCGGGCCTGAAGCCGTACGGCACCCACCACGCCCACGCGCTGCACTCGCCGTACTGGTGGCTGAAGTGCGCCTTCGGCGTCGACAACGACAAGGCGCTGCCGGTGCGGGCGTATCACAAGCTGCTGGTCTGGGACATCATGAAGAAACCCCTCGCCACCCGGGTCGCCGAGCAGGCGCTGAACCCGCTCATCGGCAAGAGCTTCGTGGCGTACGCGACCAAGCCGCACCTGCCGCGACTCTCCGAGCAGGCAGAGAAGACCGAACAGGCCGAACAGGCCGAGAAGATCAAGAAGACCGAGAAGACCGGGGCGGACGCCAAGTGACCACCCCCCGGACAGAACACCTCGTCCTGCCCGGGGTCCTCACCGCCGAGCAGGCCGCCGCGACCGTCACCGGCATCCTCGCCATGCAGCGTGAGGACGGCGCGATCCCGTGGTTCCGTGGCCACCACCTCGACCCGTGGGACCACACCGAGGCCGCGATGGCGCTGGACGCGGCGGGCGAACACGAGGCCGCCGAGCGGGCGTACACCTGGCTGGCCCGGCACCAGAACGACGACGGTTCCTGGTTCGCGGCGTACGCGGACGGCGCCTTCGACGACGTCACCGACCGAGGGCGCGAGACGAACTTCGTCGCCTACATCGCCGTGGGCGTCTGGCACCACTACCTGTCCACCGGTGACGACACCTTCCTGGACCGCATGTGGCCGGCCGTCTACGCGGCCGTCGAGTACGTGCTGCGGCTCCAGCAGCCCGGCGGTCAGATCGGCTGGCGGCGCGAGGACGACGGCACCCCGACCGCCGACGCGCTGCTCACCGGCTCCTCCTCCATCCACCAGGCGCTGCGCTGCGCGCTGGCGATCGCCGAGCAGCGCGAAGAGCCGCAGCCCGACTGGGAGTTGGCGGTGGGTGCGCTGCGGCACGCCATCCGGCGGCACCCCGAGCGGTTCCTCGACAAGGACCGCTACTCGATGGACTGGTACTACCCGGTGCTGGGCGGCGCGTTGACCGGCACGGAGGCCAAGTCCCGGATCGAGGCCGAGTGGGAGCGGTTCGTGGTCCCGGGTCTTGGCGTGCGCTGTGTCGTCCCCAACCCGTGGGTGACGGGCGGCGAGTCGGCCGAACTCGCCCTCGCGCTGTGGGCGATGGGCGAATCCGACCGGGCGCTGGAGATCCTTCAGTCGATCCAGCATCTGCGCGACGCGGAGTCGGGACTGTACTGGACGGGATTCGTGTTCGAGGACGAGGCGATCTGGCCCCGGGAGCTGACCACCTGGACCGCGGGGTCGCTGCTGCTCGCCGTGGCGGCCCTCGGTGGTCACGAGGCCACCTGCGCCGTGTTCGGAGGGGAGCAGCTGCCGTCCGGGCTGTCCGGGCTCGAGGCGGACTGCTGCGCCTGACCCGTTCCCGGGGCAGGTCCCAGGACCCGCCCCGGGAGCTGCCCTAGTGGCGGTGGACCCGGTTGGCGATCGCGTGGCCGATGAACAGGTAGACGACCGCTGCGAGGCCGTACCCTGCCACCACCCGCGCCCACGCCTCGTCGAACGTGAACAGGTCACGTGACCAGCCGGCCAGCCAGTTGGCCGCGTCATGCACGAACTGGACCAGGTCGTTGCCCCGGTTGGCGTCCAGCAGGTACATGAGGATCCACAGCCCGAGGATGACGGCCATGACGTCCGCGACCACCGCTATGACCGTTCCGGCGGAGTTGGAACCACTGCGATATCGAGACATGACTTCCGTCTGGCCCCGGAATCCCGGTTGAAACGTGGAGTGTTCGCTCTCCGTGCGCCCGTGGCTATGAGTTGAGCTCCGCCAGCACCCGAAGGGTCGTCCGGTCCGGGGCGACGACCAGCAGGTCCGTCACCGGCCCCTTGCGCCAGGACTCCAGCCGTTCGGCGACGCGTTCACGCGGTCCGACCAGGGAGATCTCGTCGGCGAAGGCGTCCGGGACGGCCAGCACCGCCTCCTCGCGCCGCCCGGCCAGGAAGAGTTCCTGGATGTGCCGGGCCTCCTCCTCGTATCCCATGCGGGCCATCAGGTCGGCGTGGAAGTTGCGGGTGGCGTGGCCCATGCCGCCGATGTAGAAGCCGAGCATGGTCTTCACGGGGAGCAGGCCCTCGGCGACGTCGTCACAGATCCGTGCCTGGGCGAGGGGTGCGACCCGGAAGCCCTCGGGCAGCTCGGCCACCGCCGGGCCGTACGCGTCCGGCCGGTTCGGCGACCAGTACAGCGGCAGCCAGCCGTCGGCGATACGGATCGTCTGGGCGACGTTGCGCGGACCCTCCGCGCCCAGCAGCACCGGAAGGTCGGGGCGCAGGGGGTGGGTGATGGACCTGAGCGGTCTGCCGAGGCCGGTCGCGTCCGGGCCGCGATAGGGGTGGGAGTGGAAGCGGCCGTCCAGTTCCACCGGCGCCCGGCGGCGCAGCACCTGGCGCACCACGTCCACGTACTCCCGGGTCGCGGTCAGGGGGGACTTGGGGAACGGCCGGCCGTACCAGCCCTCCACCACCTGGGGGCCGGACAGGCCGAGCCCGAGCGTCATCCGGCCGCCGGAGAGATGGTCCAGGGTCAGGGCGTGCATCGCGGTGGTGGTGGGGGAGCGGGCCGCCATCTGCGCGACCGCCGTGCCCAGTTCGATCGTCGACGTGCGGGCGGCGATCCAGGTGAGGGGGGTGAAGGCGTCCGAGCCCCAGGACTCCGCCGTCCACACGGAGTCGTAACCGAGCCGTTCCGCCTCGCGCGCCAGCTCCACGTGGTCGGGGGAGGGGCCGCGGCCCCAGTAGCCGAGCGCCAGACCGAGCCGCATGCCCGCCTCCTGACGGTGTGTCAGACAAGGGAAGGCTGCGACTGTACGACAACGGCCCCCCGCCCGGAAGGGCGAGGGGCCGTGCATGAGGCTGTGCGGGAGCCGGGGCTCAGCCGCGCTGGATGCCGGAGGCGTCCCGCAGGACACCGCGGCGGCCGTCCTGGGTCTGGGCGACCAGACCCTGGGCGCCCTGCTCGACCGCGAGGTACCAGGTGCCCGGCGCCAGTTCGGCGATCGGCATCGGTGCGCCGTCCTCCGCGTACAGCGGACGCGGCACCGGCACGGCGAACCAGAACGGGGAGAAGTCCCCGCCCGACGGCTGCGCCGGACCCGGCTGGGCGCCGAACGGCGGCTGGCCCGGCTGGCCCTGCTGCGGCGGACCGCCGAACGCCGACGGCTGCGGCGCGCCCGGGTAGCCGTAACCGGCGGGCGGCTGCGCGCCGTACGGCTGCGGGGCCGCCGGCTTGGGCGCCGGGATGAGGGCGGCCTGGAGGGCGGGCACCAGCGGGGTGGCGATCGCGCCGGCGGCCAGCAGCAGCGCGGCGATCAGGCCCAGGATGAGACCGGAGCCGGTGTCGACATCCGCGCTGCCGAAGGTGTCGCTGAACGCGCCGAGCGGGTCGATGATCGTCCAGAACGCCGTCCACGCGGCGAAGACGGTCAGCGCGACACCGAACTGCCCCAGGTCGATGCCGGCCACCTTGCGCGGCTGCGGAAGCGCGCGGGCGACGATGATCAGGGCGGCACCGATGATTCCGCCGAGATACATGCTCATTACGAGGCCGAGGTTGTCCCAGGCGTTCGGGACGTCACTGCCGGAGCCGTCGAACGTGTCCAGGAACGACGCGATGAACAGCAATACCGCTGCTCCGATCACCACGCCGTCGCCTCGAGTGAGGGAGCGGATATTCACTTCAGGTCCTTCGTCAGTCGTCTCGTCATCGGTACACGCATGCACAAATCGGTAGAGGCGTCGCTGTCACCATGTCGCCGTCAGGCCCCTGTGTGAAGCGCGGGGGTGGCCCCTCATCGTAGGGACGACACTATCGTCACCACGATCGCGCTGTCCGCCGGGATGAGTGCCCTGATCACGACCCGTGCAGGAAACTCACGATTCCCTCAGACATCCCTTGCGCCGCCTTCTGCCGCCAGGCGCCACTGGTCAGCAGCGCCGCGTCCTTGGTATCGCGCATGTTGCCGCACTCGATGAACACCTTGGGAACCGTTGACAGATTGAGACCGCCCAGGTCCTCACGCGTGACGAGACCGGTGCCGTCGCCGACGTAGTTGGACGGCGAAGTGCCCGTCGCCCGGGTGAAGTCGCCCGCGATCAGCTTTCCGAGGTCCTTCGACGGGGCGACGATGGCGCGGGTGTCGGCGGCACCCGCGTGCACCGCGCCCGGCAGGATCACATGGAAGCCGCGCTGCCCGGTCCCGGCGCCGTCGGCGTGGATCGAGACGACCGCGTCGGCGTGCGCCGCGTTCCCGATCCGGGCGCGCTCGTCGACACACGGGCCGTACGGCCGGTCCCCGTCCTGCGTCAATCGCACCGTGGCGCCCTGCTCCTGGAGCAGCGTGCGCAGCCGGTGGGCCACGTCCAGCGTGAACTCCGCCTCGCTGTAACCGGAGTTCGTGGACGTACCCGTCGTGTCGCACTCCTTCCGGTTGGTGCCGATGTCCACCTTGCGGTTGATGTCGGCGGTGTGCTGGTAGTTGGTGGGGTTGTGGCCGGGGTCGATGACGACGACCTTGCCCTGGAGCGAGGTTGCGCCGGAACCGGCCGGGGCGGAGGCGGAGGCGGTGCCCGTACCGACACCCGTCTTCCCGTCGCCGCCCGCACTGCCCGCGCCGTCCGCGGGGGAGCTCAGCACACTCGGCGCCGCCCCCGCCCCGGTCCCGTTCGCCCCGCCGCTTCCGGTCCCGCCCAGCGCCTCGTACGCCAGCCAGCCCAGCAGCGCCCCGGGCACGAGCGCGGCGAGCGCCACGGTCAGCGGGCGGCGCAGCGGCGAGCGGCGCGGCCGCGAGGGGCCGAAGGGATCGGAGGGATCGAAGGGACCGGGGTTCGAGCCTGCGTACGACACGCCTGCCACCCTAACGGCCACCCCGACGAGGTCTCACGAGGACGGCGGCCGGACGGATGACGGGCGTCCGGCCGGTCGCCTCCGCTCGGCTGTCAGGGGGCGGAGGTCCGGCGTGGGAGCCACGTCAGTATCAGGACCGCTCCCGCCAGCAGCACGCCCGTGCCGGTGCGGAAGGCCAGGGCGTACCCCTCCGTCAGCGCCTCCGGCGTGCCGCGTCCCGCCGTGCGCGCGGACGCGAGCGTCGACAGCACCGCCAGGCCCAGCGCGCCGCCCATCGTGCGGGAGGTGTTGACCAGGCCGGACACCAGACCCGTCTCGCCCGGCGCCGCGCCCGAGACGGCCAGCGAGGCGAGCGGGGTCGAGGCCAGGCCGGCGCCCAGCATCATCAGGACGCCCGGCAGCATGATCCCGGTGACGTACCCGCCGTCCGCGCTCATCGTCGACTGCCAGGCGAAGCCGGTCGCCGCGAGCAGCGTGCCCAGCGTGGCCACGGTGCGTGCCCCGGCCGTGTACATGAGACGGGGGGCGAGTTTCGCGGCGAGGACGATGGCCAGCGAGCTCGGCACGAGCGCCAGGCCGGCCTCCAGCGGGGTGTAGCCCAGGACGTTCTGTGCGTACAGCGTCATGAAGAACCACATGGAGAACATGGCCGAGCCGTTCACGAACATCGCCGCGTTCGCCGCCGACACCGCCCGCAGCCGGAACAGCCCGAGCGGCATCAACGGGTCCGCCGTCCGGGCCTCCACGGCGAGGAACAGGCCGATCGACGCGAGCCCGGCGGCCAGCGGGACGAGGGTGGCCGGCGCCGTCCACCCCTCGGCCTCCGTCCGCGAGATGCCGTACGCCAGCGTGGCGAGGCCGGCCGTGACCAGCAGCGCGCCCGGCAGGTCCGGGCGGCGGCCGTCCCCGGCCCGGCTCTCGGTCAGCCACCACAGCGAGCCGGCCAGCAACAGCACACCGAAGGGGACGTTGATCAACAGGACCCAGCGCCAGGACATGAGGTCCACCAGCGCTCCGCCGACGAGCCCGCCGGCGGCCCCGCCACCCGCGCCGACCGCCGTCCACGTGGCGATGGCCCGGGCCCGCGCGGCGCCCTCCGGCACGGCGGAGGTGACGATCGTCAGCGTCGCGGGCGCGAGGATCGCCGCGCCCAGCCCCTGCACGGCCCGCGCGAGCAGCAGCTGCCGGCCGTCCTGCGCCAGGCCGCCGGCCAGCGAGGCCAGCGTGAACAGGGCGAGGCCGGTGAGGAACATCCGCTTGCGGCCGTAGAGGTCGCCCGCCCGGCCGCCGAGCAGCATGAACCCGGCGAAGGCGATCGAGTAGGCGTTCACCACCCAGTGCAGGCCCGAGGCGCTCATTCCGAGATCCGCCCGGATCGACGGCAGCGCCACGTTCACCACGGACATGTCGAGCACGACGAGGAACTGTCCGGCGCAGGCGAGTGCCACGAGCAGCCAGGCGGGAGCGGTGGGACGGCGGGATCTCCGGGCGCGGGTGGTGTCGGCGGTTTCCAGCATGGGCGTCATGGTCTCAACCGAGTTGCGCCCCTTGCATCGGGATTTGGACCTAGGGCGCGGGTGTGAGGCCGTCCCGGGCCGTCGGTGGCTCAGGAGGCGGTGAAGTGGGCGATGTGGTCGGTGGCCCAGACGGTGAAGGAGCGGGCGGGGTGCCCGGTGAGTTCCTCGACGGTGCGGGTGAGGGGGACGGGCCTGCCGTCCGTGGACGCCCACCACGCGAGGAGGGCGTCGGCGTAGACGGCGGGGATGTGCCCGTCGGTCTCCTCCTTCCACTCCTCGGCGGTGACGTGTTTGACCGCGATGGCGCGGCCGGTGACGGCGGCGAGCCGCTCGATCTGCTCGGCGAACGTCAGCGACTCGGGTCCGGTGAGGGTGAACCGGCCGCCGCGGTGCCGGGGGTCGGTGAGGACGGCGTGGGCGGCCTCGGCCAGGTCCATCTCGTGGAGGGGGTCGGTGTGGGCGCCGGGGAAGGGCAGGCTGACGGGAAGTCCGGCCCTCATGGACCAGGCCCAGGACGCGGCGTTGGAGGCGAAGGAACCCGGCCGCAGGAGGGTGGTGGCGATCGGGGAGGCGAGCAGCGCCCGCTCCACGGCCAGATGGGAGCCGGCCAGGGGGTCGTCCTTCGGCTCGGACTCGAGGACGCCCAGGACGCTCGAGCTGGACAGCACCACGACATGGGTGACGCCGGCCCGGTGGGCGTGGTCGACGAAGTCGGTGATGTGGTCGGGGGTCGCGTAGAGGAAGACGGAGGTGACGCCGGCCAGGGCGGCGGGGAAGGTCGCGGGGTCGGTGAGGTCGAGGGTGACCGCCTCGACGCCGGGGGGCGGGGTGAGGTCGGCGCGGGCGGTGGAGCCGACCCGCACGGGTATGCCGTCGGCGTGCAGGAGGGCGAGCAGCCGGGTGGCGACTGCGCCGCGGCCTCCGGTGATCAGGATCATGACGGTTCCTTTTCTGGGTGCTGCGAACTCGGTGTTCTGGGTGTTGACCTGGGTGTTGCGAACGGTGTTCGTGGCGAACGCTGTTCGTGCAGCCTTGGTCGAGACACTAGGGAGCGAACGCTGTTCGTGTCAAACGTTGTTCGTCACGGTCGTCGTTCGTGGCGACCGGCGTTCGTGGCCGTTACCCTCTCCCCGTGACCCCCGAGCCGATCAGCCGCCGCGCGCGCCCCGCCAAGGCCCCCCTCAGCCGCGAGGCGATCGTGCGGGCCGGGCTGGCCATCCTGGACCGCGACGGGCTGGACGCGCTGACCATGCGCCGCGTCGCCAAGGAACTCGACACCGGGCCGGCCTCGCTCTACGTCTACGTCGCCAACCGCGACGACCTGATGGCCGCGATGCTGGACGAGGCGCTCGCCCGGGTCCCGCTCACCGCGGAGGGCACCTGGCGGGAGCAGTTGCACGCGCTGGTCGCGGCGACCGTCGAGGCCATGAGCCGGCACGAGGGGCTGGCCGCCGTCGCCCTCGGCGCGATCCCCACCGGGGCCAACGCCCTGCTCGTCCTCGACCGCATGCTCGCGCTGCTCAAACAGGGCGGCCTCGACGACATCACCGCCGCCTGGGCCGTCGACCTGCTCCATCTCCACAGCGCCGCGGCCGCCGCCGAACAGAGCGCCTATCTCACCAAGGGGGGCAAGGAGGAGACCGTAGTGGCGGACGCCGACCGCCACTACGCGGCCCTGCCCGCCGACCGTTACCCGATGATCACCGCGCTGCGACCGGCCCTGTTCTCGCCCGGCGACCGCGACACCTGGGGCCTGGACGTGCTGCTCAGCGGCATCCTCCAGACCCCCGCCCGCTGACCGGTCGTCCGACTCCCGCCCGCCTACCCGCCGACGGGCTCCCGGCTGCCGGGGCAAGGCCGTCTTCCGGCCACTTCTTCAAGAGAAGATAAAGAAATCGTTAGTACGCCAAAGCATCGGAATAGTTGCCCATGCATACAGGTTCAGTTCCCATGTAATCCCCGAACGACCTGCCCCGGAGGCCCCACCCCATGACGCACACGACGACCGGCCCGCCCACCCGAGAAGCGAGCGGAGCCGTCGTCCCGGTGCTCGCCTTCGCGGGCATCGTGGTCGCGGTGATGCAGACCCTGCTCGTCCCGGTCATCAAGGACCTGCCCCAGCTGCTGGGCACCGCGCCCAGCAACGCCACCTGGGTCCTGACCTCGACACTGCTGTCGGGCGCCGTGGCCACTCCGATCATGGGCCGCCTCGGCGACCTGTACGGCAAGCGGCGCATGCTGATAGTCAGCCTCGCGGTGATGGTCGTCGGCGCGCTGGTCAGCGCCCTCACCAGCGACCTGATCACGATGATCGCCGGCCGCACCCTCCAGGGCTTCGCGATGGGCGCGATCCCGCTCGGCATCGGCCTGATGCGGGACATGCTGCCGCGCGAGAAGCTCGGCTCGGCGATGGCCCTGATGAGCTCCTCGATCGGCGTCGGCGGCGGCCTCGCCCTGCCGCTCGCGGCCCTGATCGCCCAGCACGCCGACTGGCACGCCCTGTTCTACGGCGCCGCCGGCCTCGGAGCCCTCGCCATCGCCCTCACCCTCCTCGTCGTCCCCGAGTCCCCGGCGCGCGCCGAGGGCACCTTCGACGTCGCGGGCGCGATCGGCCTCTCCACCGGTCTGGTGCTATTCCTGCTGCCGATCACCAAGGGCAGCGACTGGGGCTGGACCTCCGGCACCACCCTCGGCCTCTTCGCCGCCGCGGCCGTCGTCCTCGTCCTGTGGGGCGTGATGGAGCTGCGGCTGAAGGCCCCGCTCGTCGACCTGCGCACCACGGCCCGCCCCGCCGTCCTCTTCACCAACCTCGCCTCGATCATGGTCGGCGTCTCGTTCTACGTCGTCTCCCTGGTCCTGCCGCAGTTGCTCCAGCTGCCGAAGGCCACCGGCTACGGCCTCGGCCAGTCGATGGTCGTCGCCGGTCTGCTCGTCGCGCCGCTCGGCCTGACGATGATGTTCACCGCGCCCGTCTACGCCAAGCTGTCCGCCAAGTACGGCCCCAAGTTCACCCTGATCCTCGGCATGCTGATCATCGCGATCGGCTACGGCGCCGGCCTCGGCCTGATGAGCGCCGCCTGGCAGAGCCTCGTCATCGCCGTCGTCCTCGGTGCCGGCATCGGCCTCGCGTACTCCTCCCTGCCCGCGCTGATCGTCGGCGCGGTCCCGGCCTCGGAGACCGGCGCGGCCAACGGCCTCAACACCCTGATGCGGTCCATCGGCACCTCGGTGTCCAGCGCCGTCATCGGCATGGTGCTGGCCAACACCGCGAACAACGTCGGCGGCGTCGCCGTACCGACCATGCACGGCTTCCGCGTCTCCTTCCTGATCGCCACCGCCGCCGTCGCGGTCGGCCTGCTCCTCGCCCTCTTCCTGCCCAGGCAGCAGCGCCCGTCGGCCGTACCGCAGCTGCGCGCCAGCAGCGAGGAGGAAGCCAACCTGAAGCACGCCGAGGAGGTCCTGCGGGGCTTCCGCGGCCGGGTCCTGGACGCCGACGGCGTCCCGGTCGCCCGCGCCAAGGTCACGCTCATCGACCGCCGCGGCCGCCAGGCCGGCGCCACCCTGTCGCAGGAGGACGGCAGCTACGCCCTCGCCGTCCCGGCCCAGGGCGCCTACGTCCTCGCCGCCAAGGCCACCGGCCACGGCCCGCTCGCGAGCTCCGCGACCCACGCGGGCGACGAGCGTCCGGTCGACCTGGACCTGGCCCTGCCGGGCGAGACGGTCAGCGCCTGACCCCGCCGGGCCCGGCCCGCGCACCCCGCGCGCCCCTCGGCCCGTCGGCCCGTCGTTTCCGCACCCCCTGTCGCCTCGGCGGCGGGGGGTGCGGCAGCATGGGCGGCCATACGCACGGAACACCCATACGCACGTACCACCGGAGGACCCCCATGCCCGCGGCACCCAAGCCCGAGATCCTGGCCGCGTTCGAGGCGGCGAAGGGGTTCATGCCGGTCGACGAGGGGCTCGCGCTGTACGCGGCCGCCGTCGAGGCGGGTGCGCTCGGGCTGCCGCTGCTCGAGGTCGGCACCTACTGCGGGCGTTCCACGATCCTGCTCGCGGACGCGGCCCGCCGGGCCGGGGTCAGCGCGCTCACGCTCGACCATCACCGGGGCAGCGAGGAGCAACAGCCCGGCTGGGAGTACCACGACCCGGAGACCGTCGACCCCGAGGTCGGCCTGATGGACACCCTGCCCACCTTCCGCCGGACCCTGCACCGCGCGGGCCTGGAGGAGCATGTGGTCGCCCTGGTCGGACGTTCGCCGCGCATCGCCGCGTTCTGGAACTCGCCCCTCGGCCTCGTCTTCGTCGACGGCGGCCACACCGACGAGCACGCCACCTCCGACTACGAGGGCTGGGCGCCGCATGTCGCCGAGGGCGGGCTCCTCGTCATCCACGACGTGTTCCCCGACCCGGTCGACGAGTTCACCGGCCAGGCCCCTTACCGCGTCTACCTCCGCGCGCTGGACTCCGGGGCCTTCACCGAGGTCTCGGACACCGGCTCGCTGCGGGTGCTGCGACGGACGGGCAAGGGCATCTAGGACGCGGTCACGACGGTTTCGCGTCGCGGCGGCGACGCAGGTACGCCGCTGCCAGGACTACGAGGACCAGGGCGCCCGCGGTCCAGGCCCAGGGGTGACTGGAGAATCGGTAGGGCGAGGCGGGCGAGGCGTCGAGCGGGATGACGGCGACGTCGTTGGCCGGGGTGCGGTCGAACGGGTTGTACGTGCGGATGGTGCCCTCCGCCCCCTGGACCTGACGGTCGATGCGGATGTGGAAGTCGATCGCGGTGGTGCCCCCTTCGTGCCGCGCTTCGTAAAGGCGGTCGGAGCCGATCTCGCAGACGAACGCCCCGCCGGGCTTCTCCGGTCGCTCGCAGGCCCACTTCCCACCGTCCCCCTCGAAGACGTACGGGATCGAGGTGACCGTGGTGCCGTCCGGCGGGACCACCTCGAAGCGGCCCTGGTCCTCTTCGCCCAGCACCCGGCCGGGACCGAGGTCCTCCAGCCCGAGTCGCACCTTCACCGTGTCACCGACCCGGCCCCGCACGGTCGCGGTGACCGGACGGTAGTCGACCTGCACGGTGGTGGTGATCCCGAGCCTGCCGTGAGTGTCGTCGAAGTTCTGGGCCGCCGTGCGGACCAGGGTGAGCGGGGAGCCGGTGCCGCGCACGGTGTGATCGGCGGGTCGGGCCGAGGGCGACGACCAGGTGTAGGTCACCTCGCCGCTCAGTCTCCCGGGCGGCGTGACCGTGTAGACCAGCGGCGCGCTGGTGCGGTAGGCGGCGCCCGCCGCGGCCTTCGTGGGGAAGGTGCACCAGGCGGAGGTGGGCGCGCGGCCCGCGTAGAAGCAGTTGCTGTGCAGGGCGGTCAGCGTCACCCCCTCCGACACGTTGACCTGGAGGGCGACGCCCGCCTTCGTGGGGAAACGGGTGTTGTTGGCCAACCGTGCCGTCACGTTCGCGGACTTTCCCGGAGCCAGCCCGCTCACGCCCTTCTCCTGCCCGGGCGCGGTCAGCGTCGGACCGCCCACGGTCATCCGGGTGGTGCCGGTGATGGTGGGCGCGTTGTCGGCGGTCGCGGTGTACGTCACCGTCCCGCTGTCGCCCGGCTCGACGCCGTCCACCCCGAGGAGGGAGAGCGGCGTGTAGCTCTCGCCGTCGCCGTTCTGCAACGTGCCGTAGTCGCATGTGTAGACAGCGCCCTCGACGGGGCACGTGTCGCTGTGCGCGAGCCGGGCGATGCCCTTCAGCCCTGACGCGTCCACGACGACCCGGACGTTGCGGGCCGGTTCGCCACCCTTGCTCGGCTCGACGTAGACCGGGACGGCGAAGCTGCTGTTCGGGGCGGCCCCGGCCCCCTGGTCGGCGTTGTACATGACGAAGCTCTCGGCGGTCTCGAACCGCATCGCGACCTGCTCGGTGCCGTCGGCCGCGGCGGGCACCACCGCCGTGGCGAACAGTGCCGCGACGCTCGCCGCCAGCGCGGCCGGACGCCTGAGGATCCGTATCGGTAAGGACATGCGGGCACTATGCCAGCGGCGGTCCGGACCTCTACAGCCAGCCCTGCTGCCGAGCCTCCCGCATCGCCTCCATGCGGTTGCGGGTGCCCGTCTTGCCGATCGCGGAGGACAGGTAGTTGCGGACCGTGGACTCCGAGAGGTGCAGCCTGGCGGCGATGTCGGAGACGGTCGCGCCGTCCACGGAGGCCTTCAGGACGTCGCACTCGCGGGCGGTGAGCGGGTTCGGGCCGGCACTCAGCGCGGCCGTGGCCAGCGCCGGGTCCACGACCGTCTCGCCGGCCAGCACCCGGCGGATCGCCGCCGCCAGCTCCTCCACCGGGCCGTCCTTGACCAGGAACCCCGAGGCCCCGGCCTCCATGGCCCGGCGCAGATAGCCGGGCCGGCCGAACGTGGTCAGGATCAGCACCCGGCAGCCGGGCGCCTGGTCGCGCAGCTCGGCGGCCGCGTCCAGGCCGCTGATGCCGGGGAGTTCGATGTCGAGGAGCGCGACGTCCGGCCGGTGCAGAAGGGCCGCGTCCACGATCGCGTCCCCGGTGCCCACCTGCGCGACGACCTCGATGTCGGCCTCCAGCCCCAGCAGCAGGGCCAGCGCCCCGCGCATCATGCCCTGGTCCTCCGCGAGCAGCACCCTGATGGACTTGGCGGGGCGATGGTCGCGGGGCATCTCGTTCACGGGCCAACCCGGCATCTCGGTCACGGGCCCAGGTTAGGGCCGGCGGCCACGGACGGCACGGTGTCCGCGGACTGCACGGTGTCCGCGGACTGCGCTGCCGCGGGGGACTGCGCTGCCGCGGGGGACCGTATCCCTTCGGTGGCGGTGCTGGTGCCGGTGGGCGTGGCGGTCCCGGTGTCGGTCCTGGCGATGGTGCCGGTGCCGTCGCCGGTGGCGGCACCGGTATCGGTGCTGGTGCTGGTGCTGGTGCTGGTGCGGCTGTCGGTCCCGGTCCTGGCGGTGGTCCCGGTGTCGGTTCCGGTTCCTGCGATGGTCCCGGTGTCGGTTCCGGTTCCTGCGATGGTCCCGGTCCCGGTCCCGGTCCCGGTTCCGGTTCCGGTTCCGGTTCCGGCAATGGTGTCGGTGGCGGTTCCCGAGTGTGGCATCGGGAGTTCCACCGGCAGTTCCGCCGTGACCGTGAAGCCGCCGCGCGGTCCCGGGCCCGCCGTCAGGGTGCCGCCCGCCGCCGCCAGGCGTTCGCGCAGGCCGGTGAGGCCGGTGCCGCCGCCCGGTGCGCAGCAGCTGTCACCGCCCGCGTCCCCGCTGTCGCTGCTGATTCCTCCCCCGTCGTCGCTGCCGCCGTCGTCCGTCACCGTCAGCCGGACCCGCTCCGGTGTGCCCGACACCGTGATCCCGCAGTGGCTCGCGTCGCTGTGCCGGACGACGTTGGTGACCGCCTCGCGCACCACCCAGCCGAGCAGGGCCGAGGTCCTCGGATCCGGCGGCGGCCCCGACCGGCTCACCGAGGGTTCGACGCCCGCCGCCGTCAGGGCCGAGCGGGCCCGGTCCAGCTCCCCGGCCAGGCTGCCCTCGCGGTAGCCGGTGACCGCCTCGCGGATCTCGGTCAGCGCCTGGCGGCCCACCGCCTCGATATCGGTGACCTGGGAGAGGGCCGCGTCCATGTCGCGCGGTGCCAGCCGCCGGGCCGCCTCCGACTTCACCACGATCACCGACAGGGTGTGGCCGAGCAGGTCGTGCAGATCGCGGGAGAAGCGCAGCCGCTCCTCTTCCACCGCCCGGCGGGCGAGTTCCTCACGGGCGGCGCGCAGCTCCCGTACGGCCTCGGAGAGGGAGAGGATCGCGGCCGTCACCATCGTCGATATCCAGGTGGCGTAGGCGATGGTGAGGCCGTCCCAGCCGTCGCGGACACAGGCGACCGCGCCCGCCAGGACGGCGACGGCGGTACCGATGGTCCGTAGCTGGGGGCCGCGCAGTACCGCGCCCGTCGCGAGGCCGAACAGCGGGAGGAAGAGCAGCCAGCTGCCGCCGTAGCCGAGGGCGAGTCCGCAGGTCACGAGGCCCAGCAGCACCAGCGCCACCCGCGTGGAGGTCGCCTCGCGGGCCTCCTTCACGAAGGCGCGGAAAGCGACGTAGATGTAGAGCGAGTTGAACGCCAGCAGGCCCAGGCTGCCGATCCACGGGTTGGCGTCGCCCTGGAAGAGGTTGGAGAACGCGCCCATCCCCATCAGCAGCCACGGCAGCAGCGTGAAGCCGCTGGCCGGCGGACCCGGGTCCTCGGGAATCCGCCCGGCCCGGCGGGCGGTGCGGTACTCGGCCTTGAAGCGTTCCTTGTCCGCTCTCCAGTGCCGCCGGTGCTCTCGTGCCGTACGGAACGCCGAGCGCCAGGCGTCCCGCCGGCAGGTCGCCGCGCGGCGCCGGTCCTCGAATGACCTGGTCATGTGTCCGTCCCCCGTTCCTGCATCTTCCACGGTCGTGTGCCTGTCTTCGACGCTACGTTTCCGGGCCCCCTCGCGGCAGTGCGGGACGTACGCAGTCGGGCAGTACAAATGTCATCGACACCCGTTTCTGACATGCCGTCAGGTGTCTTCACAACTTCCGGGGCCTGGGCTATACAGGGGGTCGCCGCACTGGAACGCGTTCTAGATCCGTTCTGGGCAGGGCGGGTTCCGCGGCCCCGTGGCGGCCTCGGTGCGGCCGATCGGTGCGGACGGCCGTGCCGAGGTCTCTGAACGATGCGATCGATCCTGTCGATCCGAGCGATCAGGAGCTCCATGCCCATCGACGCAGCCAAGGCGCTCGCCGCCGAACCTCGGACCGGCGAGATCACCTGGGACCGCCGGGACGTCCAGCTGTACCACCTCGGCATCGGCGCGGGAGTCCCGGCCACCGACCCCGACGAACTGCGCTACACGCTGGAGTCCCGGCTCCACGTCCTGCCGAGCTTCGCCACCGTCGCCGGCTCCGGCTCGCCCGGCGTGATCAGCGGACTGTCCATGCCCGGCGTCGAGGTCGACCTCGCCCGCGTCCTGCACGGCGGCCAGCGCCTGGAGATCCACCGCCCCATCCCGGTGACCGGCCGGGCGACCGCCACCGGACGCATCGCCGCCGTCTACGACAAGGGCAAGGCCGCCGTCCTCGTCATGCGCACCGAGGTCGCCGACGCGGACGGGCCGTTGTGGACCAACGACGCCCAGATCTTCGTCCGCGGGGAAGGCGGATGGGGCGGCGACCGGGGCCCCTCCGCCCGGCTCGAGCCGCCCGCCGGGGCGCCCGACAAGGTGGTCGAACGGACCGTCCGCGAGGACCAGGCCCTCCTCTACCGCCTCTCCGGCGACTACAACCCGCTGCACGCCGACCCGGAGTTCGCGAAACTCGCCGGATTCGACCGGCCCATCCTGCACGGCCTGTGCACCTACGGCATCACGCTCAAGGCAGTCGTCGACACGCTGCTCGACGGCGATGTGAGCCGGGTGCGCGGCTACGCCACGCGCTTCGCCGGCGTGGTGTTCCCGGGAGAGACCCTGCGTATCCGCGTGTGGCGCGGTGAAGGCGCCGTCCGGGTGGCCGTGAGCGCCGTACAACGGGACGACGCGCCCGTCCTGGCGGACACGCTCGTCGAACACTCCTGAACTCCAGAACCGCCCAGCATCCGAGGGGACCCGAGGGGAGCCGCACCATGCGCGCAGCCGTACTGCACGAGATCGGCCAGGACAAGCTGGAGGTTCTCGACGACGTCGAGGCGGTGGGCTTCGGCCCCGGACGGGTCAGGATCCGGGTGCGGGCCACGGGCCTGTGCCACTCGGACCTGTCCGCGATGGGCGGGGTGCTGCCGCAGCCCGCGCCCTTCGTGCCCGGTCACGAGGGTGCGGGCGAGATCCTGGAGGTGGGGGAGGGCGTCACCCGGGTGAAGCCCGGAGACCGGGTCGTCGTCTGCTGGTTGCCGGCCTGCGGGGCGTGTCCCGCGTGCAAGCGCGGCCAGACCGAACTGTGCCTGGCCGGGTTCATGAACGCGGGCACACCCAACTTCCGCCGCCCCGGCGGAGACGTCTTCGGCTTCGCCGGCACCGGAACCTTCGCCGAGGAGGTGGTGGTCGACGCGGGCTGCGCGGTCCCGATCCCCGACGACGTCCCCTTCGACATCGCCGCGCTCATCGGCTGCGGAGTGACCACGGGTCTGGGCGCCGCCCTCAACACGGCCGAGGTGGAGGCCGGTTCGTCGGTCGCCGTCATCGGCTGCGGAGGCGTCGGCATCTCCGCGATCCAGGGCGCGCGGCTCAAGGGCGCCGCCGAGATCGTGGCCGTCGACCCGGTCGCCTCGCGCCGGGAGGCCGCCCTCGACTTCGGCGCCACGAAGGCCGTCTCACCGGACGAGCTGCCCGGAGCGAAGCAACTGGTCACCGGCGGCGAGGGTTTCGACTACGTCTTCGAGGTCGTCGGCCGCTCCGCCACCGCCCGCACCGCGTACGACAACACCCGGCGCGGCGGCACCCTCGTCGTCGTCGGCGCGGGTGCCCTGGACGACTTCCTCCAGCTCAACATGTTCGAGCTGTTCTTCGACGAGAAGCGGATCCTGCCCTCGATGTACGGCGGCGGGGACGTCCTGCGCTCCTACGAGCGGACGATCGCCCTGTGGCGGGCCGGCCGGATCGACCTGTCGGGCCTGATCACCCACCGCGTGGCGCTCACCGAGATCAACGAGGCGCTGGACCAGATGCGTACCGGGGCGGCGCTCCGTACGTGCATAGAGATCTGAGGGGTGACCGTCCGGATGGCACTGCCACTTGAGGGGCTGGCCGCGATCGTCACCGGCGCCGGGCGCGGACTCGGCCGGGCCGAGGCGCTGGAGCTGGCGCGGCTGGGCGCGGCCGTCGTCGTCAACGACTACGGTCAGCCCGGCCGGGACGGGTCGGGCGAGGCGTCGGCCGGCCCCGCCGAGGAGGTGGCGCGGGAGATCCGGTCGGCCGGCGGCACCGCGCTCGCCCACACCGGGGACGTCGCCGACTTCGAACAGGCGCGTCTGCTCGTCGAGTTGGCGATCAGCGAGTTCGGCAAACTGGACGTGCTGGTCAACAACGCGGGCATCCTGCGCGACCGCATGGTCTTCTCGATGGCCGAGGAGGAGTGGGACGCGGTCGTCCGGGTCCACCTCAAGGGGCACTTCAACACGACCCGCTTCGCCGCCGCCCACTGGCGCGACCGGTCCAAGGCGGCGGGCGGTCCGGTGTACGGGCGGATCGTGAACACCTCCTCGGAGGCGTTCCTCGCGGGCTCGGCCGGGCAGCCCAACTACGCGGCGGCCAAAGGGGGAGTCGTCGGGCTGACGACGTCCACGGCACTCGCGCTCGCCAAGTACGGGGTCACGGCCAACGCCATCTGCCCGCGCGCCCGCACCCGGATGACGGAGGACGTCTTCGCCGGGTTCGCACAGCCGGACGAGGGCGGACTCGACCCACTCGCACCCGAGCATGTGGCCCCGCTGGTCGGCTACTTGGCCTCGCCGGCCGCCGCCCGGATCAACGGACAGCTGCTCGTCGCGCACGGTGGCATGGTCGCCGTCGTCGAACGCCCTCGGGTGCGAGCCAAGTTCGACAGCAAGGAGGACGTGTTCGGCTACGAGGAGCTGGACGCCGTCCTCGGCGCGCACTTCGCGGACCGGCCCCGGGGGGAGACGTTCGCCGCGGCGGAGGTGCTGGGACTACGGCGGGGGCAGGCGTAGGTGGAGGAGTAGGAGTAGGTCAAGGGTGGATGCGCGTGCGAAGGGGCTCCGGTCGTCCATCGACGACCGGAGCCCCTTCGGTGTACGGCGTACCGTCAGACAGTTGCCTCGGCCCTGTCCTCGACCCAACCGCCGGCCCAGCTGTCGGCCCTGCTCTCGGCCGGCTTGCGGTGCCGGCCGTGTGGGGCCGAGTCGCCGTCCTGGGACGAGACCGGGCCCCGGTGCCGGCCGTGTCCGGCCGTCTCCTGGGAGTCGGCGGCCAGCGGCTGCCTGGTGCTTGTGTCGCTCATCGGAAGAATTCACCCCGTCAACATGATCTTTCTTTACAGCCGGGCGATTTTATCCGGCACACCGAGGGGCTGATCCAGGCGGCCACGCCAACCGCTGCTACTTCGTTACAAGTCGGCCGAGGGGGGCTTGCTGAAGGGGGACCGGACGGGCGGCGGCGGGCGCCGGCCGCGGCGGTTCCTCGAGTGGCGTGGCCTCTTCGGACGGCGACGTCGACGGTGCCGACGAAGGCGGTGCGGTGATCGGTGCCGTCAGCGGTGCCACCCCGCACGGCTCCGCCTCCGTGGCGTACGGCAGCCGGAGAACGCCCTCCGGTGTCCACAGCCCACTGCCCGCCAACCACCCGTCAGGTGCCGGAAGCTGGTGCAGTCGACGATCGGCCGGACGCCATACGCCCACCCAGGTGCCGAAGGGGCCGTCGATGCGGAGCGCCACCGCGCAGGCCTCGGGGAGGAGCGCCTGGCCCGGCTGGCTCGCGAAGGGGGTGAGAGCGAGGTCCGGCGGGTGCAGCGACTCCGGGAAGCGGACCGGCAGCGTGCTGCCGAGGACCCCCCAGCCCAGCCGTGCCTCGCCCGGCGAGGGCGCGTCCGAGCGGATGAGCAGCAGCCCGCTGTCGGAGTCGGCGAGCAGCAGGCGGTCGTCGCTCTCGGCGGCGATCTGCAACAGGGGCGACACCTCGCCGCCGCGCTCCAGGTCCACGACGATCGTCTTCGTGCGGCCGCCGACCTCCCGGTCCAGTGCGAGCATGCGGCCCGTGCGGTCCAGCCAGACACCGCCCGAGCAGCGGCCGGGGATCTCGGCCAGGTACTCGGGGCCGAAGGTGCCGCCCGCGACCAGCCACAGGGTCGTCGTGTGAGGGCCGACGGCGAGGGCGTACGCGCGTTCGCCGCACGGGGCCGGTGGGAGCAGGTGCAGCCGGGTGCCCTCGTCCGGGCACTCGACGGCGCCCAGCGGCAGCTCGCCCGTGGCGGGGCCGGTCGGATACAGCAGCGAGAACGTGTGCCGTCCCTCGATCGGCCGCCGGATCAGGACCCGGCCGTCGGCCATCGGCTGCACCTCCGTGCCGGGTTCCTCCGGCTGGTTGCCGGGCAGCGGTACGGCGTACGGCTCGGGGCCGTCCAGGGTCCAGCGCTCGGGGAACCAGGAGTCGCCGGCCCGGGCGAGCCGCGCGGCGTAGGCACCACCGGCCGTGATCACACAGTCCGCCACGCTTCCCCGGCCGACCGCGAGCACACGGTCGGTGTCACTTCCACGGCCACCGGTGATCACGCGGTCCGCCTCGCTTCCACGGCCATCCGTGAGCACGCGGTCAGCCTCGCTCTCACGGCCGACCACGAGCACGCGGTCCGCAACGGCCTCTTGGCTTCCCATGAACCTGGGGTAATCCGTGATCGCGTAGTCCGTCGTGATCCCACGGTCCGTCGTGATCCCACGGTCCTCCGTGATCCCACGGTCCTCCGTGATCCCGTGGTCCTCAGGGGGCACGTGATCCGACGCGATCATGCGGTCCGCCGTGATCGCGTGATCGGCCGTGATCGCGGGGCTCGCGTGCTCGTCCGCGTGCTCCTCCGCGTGTGGCGTGGGCTCGGCGGCGCCGTCCTCGGGGTCACTCCCGTCCGCAGCGGTGGGCTCGATCGCACAGGCCGGCATCGTCATCGTTCGGTCACCTCCGGCGACGAAGCTAGTTTTCGTACGCACGGACGTGGGACCGCCGGGCGGCCTTCTTCCCTCATAAGAGTGGTGCAGAAGCGATTCGCCTGAGGGTGGTGGGAGGCGTGTGCATCGGCCGCCCGCTCACTCCCGGTCGCCGGCCGGGGTGGCCGCGACGGCATCGGCGGCACCGGTACGTGCCGGTGAGACGGCCAGGTAGCCTTTCCCCGTGCCCCGTCTGTCTGAAGTCATCGCCGCGCTGGAGAACCTGTGGCCCGCCGAGCGGGCCGAGTCCTGGGACGCGGTCGGCACGGTCGTGGGCGAACCCGAGCAGGAGGTCTCCCGGGTCCTGTTCGCCGTAGATCCCGTCCAGGAGATCGTCGAGGAAGCCGTGAAGCTCGGCGCCGATCTGCTCGTCACCCATCATCCGCTGTATCTGCGCGGGACGACGACCGTCGCGGCCTCCACTTTCAAGGGCCGTGTCGTGCACACCCTCATCAAGAACGACATCGCCCTGCACGTCGCGCACACCAACGCCGACACCGCCGATCCCGGCGTGAGCGACGCCCTCGCCGGTGCGCTCGACCTGCGGGTCGTACGGCCTCTCGTGCCGGATCCGAGCGACCCCGAGGGGCGGCGCGGCCTCGGGCGCGTCTGCGAGCTCGACCACCCGCTCACCGTCCGTGAGCTCGCCGCCCGCGCCGCCGAGCGGCTGCCCGCCACCGCGCAGGGCATCCGGGCGGCGGGGGACCCGGAGGCGCTGGTGCGGACCGTCGCCGTCAGCGGCGGCTCCGGCGACAGCCTGTTCGACCACGTCCGTGCGGCCGGCGTCGACGCCTTCCTCACCGCGGACCTGCGCCACCACCCGGCGTCGGAGTTCATCGCGGACCGCGCCCACGGCGCCCACTCACCTCTCGCGCTGCTCGACGCGGCGCACTGGGCCACCGAGTGGCCCTGGTGCGAGCTGGCCGCCACCCAGCTCGACGAGATCTCCGACCGGCGGGGGTGGGACCTGCGGGTCCACGTCTCCCGTACGGTCACCGACCCCTGGACGGCCCACGCGGCGTCCAACGCCACCTCTAGCTCAATGGGAGCCCCCAACTGAACGCCGCGCCCGCCGACCAGATCCGACTCCTCGACGTCCAGGCCCTCGACGCCCGTCTCCAGCAGCTCACCCACAAGCGGAGGTCCCTGCCCGAGCACGCCGAGATCGAGTCGCTGAACAAGGACCTCACGCAGCTGCGCGACCTCCTTGTCGCGGCGCAGACCGAGGAGAGCGACACCGCCCGCGAGCAGACCAAGGCCGAGCAGGACGTCGACCAGGTCCGTCAGCGCGCCGCCCGCGACCAGCAGCGGCTCGACTCCGGGGCCGTCACCTCCTCCAAGGACCTGGAGAACCTCCAGAAGGAGATCGTCTCCCTCGCCAAGCGCCAGGGCGACCTCGAGGACATCGTCCTGGAGGTCATGGAGCGCCGCGAGAGCGCGCAGGAGCGCGCCGCCGAGCTGACCGAGCGGGTCGGCTCCGTCCAGGGGAAGATCGACGACGCCCTCGCGCGCCGGGACGCGGCCCTGGAGGCGTTCGACAGCGAGGCCGCCAGCGTCTCCAAGGAGCGCGAGGTCATCGCGGCCGCCGTGCCCGCCGATCTGCTCAAGCTCTACGAGAAGCTGCGCGAGCAGCAGGGTGGCGTCGGCGCGGCCAAGCTCTACCAGCGGACCTGCCAGGGCTGCCGCCAGGAGCTCGCCATCACCGAGCTGGCCGAGATCCGCAAGGCACCGTCCGACACGGTCGTACGGTGCGAGAACTGCCGTCGCATCCTCGTGCGTACGTCCGAGTCCGGCCTGTAGTCGGCCGTCGGTAGACCGGCAGCCGGCAGCCGGCAGTCGGCAAATCGGCCGTCGACAATCGGAGTCGGTGGTCAGTGGTCAGTAGTCGGAGTCGGTAAGGGGCGTACGTCGTGCGGGAGTTCATCGTCGAGGCCGACGGCGGGTCGCGGGGCAACCCGGGGCCCGCGGGCTACGGCAGCGTGGTGATCGACGCGGCGACGGGGGAGACGCTCGTCGAGCGCGCCGAGTACATCGGCGTCGCCACCAACAACGTGGCCGAGTACCGGGGGCTGGTGGCCGGCCTGCGCGCCGCCCGCGAGCTCGACCCGTCCGCCACGGTGCGGGTGCGCATGGACTCCAAGCTGGTCGTCGAGCAGATGTCGGGCCGCTGGAAGATCAAGCACCCCGACATGAAGCCGCTGGCCGCCGAGGCGGCGCGGATCCTCCCGCCCGGGCAGGTCACCTACGAGTGGATGCCGCGCGAGCGGAACAAGCACGCCGACCGTCTGGCGAACGAGGCGATGGACGCGGGCAAGCGGGGCGAGCAGTGGGACGCCGGGGCGTCGCGGGCCGAACTCGACGCCCGTGTCCCCGTGACCCCGGCCGCACCCGAGCCGTCCGGCCCGCCCGGCGACGCCACGGCGGGCGCGGCAAAGGCCCGCGAGGCCCTGGCCCGGTCCCGCCCGCCCGCCGACCCGCCCGCGGACACCGCGCAGGAGGAGGCGACGACGCATACCGACGCCGATCTCCGCGCCGCCCGTACGGTCGCCACCCCGGCTCCGGGTCCGGCTGTGGCTCCGGCTGCGGCGTCGGCCTCTTCCGTCGGCTCCGCCGCCGTCACGCCCGCGGTCACCCCCTCCGTCGGCTGGGGGGCGGCGCCCGATCTCGGGGCGCCCGCCACCTTCGTGCTGTTGCGGCACGGCGAGACGCCACTCACGCCGCAGAAGCGGTTCTCCGGCAGCGGCGGCACCGATCCCTCCCTCTCGGACGTCGGCCGGGAGCAGGCCGAGCGGGTCGCCGCCGCCCTCGCCCGGCGCGGGACCGTCCAGCACATCCTCGCCTCCCCGCTCGCCCGCACCCGCGAGACGGCCGGGGCCGTGGCCGCCCGCCTCGGCCTCGAGGTGACCGTCGAGGACGGACTGATCGAGACCGACTTCGGCGCCTGGGAGGGGCTGACCTTCGGCGAGGTCCGCGAGCGTCACCCCGACGACCTGAACGCCTGGCTGGCCGACCCGGAGGCCGAGCCGACCGGCGGCGGCGAGAGCTTCGCGGCGACCGCCACCCGGATCGCGGCCACCCGGGACAGACTGGCCGCGGCGTACGCGGGCCGCACGGTTCTGCTGGTCACCCACGTGACGCCGATCAAGACGTTCGTACGGCTCGCCCTGGGCGCCCCGCCCGAGTCGCTGTTCCGCATGGAACTGTCGGCGGCCTCGTTGTCGGCGGTGGCCTACTACGCGGACGGCAACGCCAGTGTCCGCCTGTTCAACGACACGTCCCACCTGCGGCCCTGAGCAGTGAGGCGGTCCGCGCGAGCCCCTCGATCCGCTGCCAGTCCCGCGCCGCGACCGCGTCCGCCGGGATCATCCAACTCCCGCCCACGCAGCCGACGTTGGGCAGGGAAAGGTACTCCGGCGCGTTGTCCGGGCCGATTCCGCCGGTCGGGCAGAACCGGGCCTGGGGGAGCGGTCCGGCCAGTGACCTGAGGTAGGCCGTGCCGCCCGCGGCCTGCGCCGGGAAGAACTTCATCTCCCGCACTCCGCGCTCCAGCAGTGCCACGACCTCCGATGTGGTCGACACCCCGGGCAGGAAGGGCAGCCCGGACGTCCGCATCGCCGTCAGCAGGGCGTCCGTCCAGCCGGGGCTCACCAGGAACCGCGCGCCGGCCTCCCCGCACGCCGTCACCTGCTCGGGTGTGATCACGGTCCCGGCCCCGACGACCGCCTCCGGGACCGACCCGGAGATCTCCCGGATCGCGTCGAGCGCGGCCGGCGTCCGCAGGGTCACCTCGATCGCGGGCAGCCCGCCCGCCACCAGCGCCCGCGCCAGCGGTACGGCGTCGGCGGCGTCCTCGACGACCACCACGGGTACGACCGGGGCCAGATCCAGTACCGAGGCAGCCGAAGAGGAGGGCAGGGGTGAGGTCATGCGCCTCATCCTGCCCCCGGTGCGCAGCATGCGCAAAGGTCATTGCGTATGTTGCAACAGCACTCTTCGGTGGGGTGGTGCGTCAGTGCACCTCGTCCACCAGCACATCCAGGGACCAGGCGGCCGCCCCGGCCTTCGCCTTCGCCGGCGCCTTCTCCTCCACCACGTATCCGAGGTCCCGGAGCGCCTCCACCAGCTCGGCGGGACCCGCGGGGGCGATCCCCGCCGTCAGCAGACTCCGTACGATCCGCCCCTTGGTCGCCTTGTTGAAGTGGCTGACGACCTTCCGGGTCGGCGCGTGCAGCACCCGCACGCTCGCCGTCCGCCCCGCGACCTCACCCTTCGGCTTCCAGGGCGCCGCGTATGCCGCCGACCGCAGGTCCAGCACCAGCCCGTTCCCGGCCGCCTCGGGCAGCACGGACGCCATCGGCGCACGCCAGTGCGCGCCCAGCGCCCCCAGCCCGGGCAGTTTCACACCCATCGAGCAGCGGTAGGACGGGATCCGGTCCGTCACCCGGACGGCACCCCACAGCCCCGAGAAGACGAGAAGCGACCTGGCCGCGCGCTTCCTGGCGGCCGCGTCGAGGGAGGCCAGGTCGAGGGCGTCGTACAGGACGCCCGTGTAGATCTCCCCGGCGGGCCGGGCTCCCGCCGTGCGCAGCTCCGTGTTCTTCGCGACCTCGCCGCGCAGCCCCTCACTCAGCCCGAGCACCTCGCGCGCCTTGTCCTCGTCGGCCGCGCACAGCTCGACCAACTCGTCGAGGACGGCCTCGCGGGCGGCGCCGAGCCCCGGCAGGGAGAGCGCCTCCGACTTGAGCGGGGCGCCACGCCCGGAGGACGCCTTGCCTTCGGAGGGCGGCAGCAGGACAAGCACGGGAAATCTCCTTCAATAGAGCTCTGCTGCGACAGCGTACGGCGTGCCACGACACGGCCCGGCCGAGGTTCGCGCCTACCCGGCCGCCTGCCCGGCGCCCGCCCGTCCGCTCGCCCGGCACCGCCCGGCGGCATGAACCGGGGTCCGCAGGCGTTGCATGCGTAGAGGCACGGACGGGGGTCACATGGGGGTGGCGAGTGAGTCGTGAACAGGCGTTGTGGACCAGAGCCCGACTGGGGCGCTGCGGCCCGCCCCTGGACCTGCTCACCGCGCGCTTCGACCGGCACGTCTACGCCCCGCACGCCCACGAGGAGTTCACCGTCGGCGTCTGCGTGGGCGGCTCGGAGATCATCGCCTACCGAGGCGGCCACATCCGTACCGGTCCCGGCTCCATCGTCGTCCTGGCCCCCGGCGAGACGCACACCGGCGGCCCGGGCAACGACACCGACGGCTACGCCTACCGCGCCCTGTACGCCGGCCCCGCCCTCCTCGCCGAGGGCACCCTCGGCGGTGTGCCGCACTTCCGTGAGCCCCTCCTCGACGACCCGGAGCTGGCCGCCGCCCTGCGACGGGCGCACACGGAACTGGCCGCCTGCCCCGACCCCCTGGAGGCCGAGTCCCGCTTCCCGTGGCTGCTGACGGCCCTCGCCCGACGCCACTCCACGGCCCGGCCGGTGTGCGACACGATCCCCGGCGCCGAACACCTCACCCACGCCGTCCGCACCCGTCTCGCCGACGAACTCCTCGCCCCGCCCTCCCTGGCCGACCTCGCCGCCGACCTGGGACTGTCCCGCTACCAACTGCTGCGCGCCTTCCGTACGACGACCGGCATGCCGCCCTACGCCTGGCTGGCCCAGTACCGGGTGGCCCGGGCCCGCGGCCTGCTGGAGTCCGGGCTGCGTCCCGCGGAGGTCGCCGGCCTCGTCGGCTTCGCGGACCAGGCCCACCTCACCCGCTGGTTCCGCCGGGTGCTGGGCGTGACCCCGGCGGCGTACCGCAACAGCGTTCAAGACACCTGACCTGGGTCCGGCCGACACTCCCCGTATGACTGCACGCGGCTGGTTCCTGTTCTCCCTGATGGGAGTGGTGTGGGGCATCCCCTACCTGATGATCAAAGTGGCGGTGGAGGACCTCTCCCCGTCCATGGTCGTGTTCACCCGATGCGCGCTGGGCGCAGCCCTCCTGCTCCCCTTCGCGCTACGGCAACGGGGCCTGACGCGGACGGTACGGGCGCACTGGAAGCCCATGCTGGCCTTCGCGGTCATCGAGATCATCGGCCCCTGGTTCACCCTCACCGACGCGGAACGCCACCTGTCGAGCTCCACGGCGGGCCTGCTGATCGCGGGCGTCCCGATCGTCGGAGTGACCCTCTCCCGCTTCTTCGGCGACACGGAGACGCTGGGCGTGCGGCGGGTGACGGGCCTGGCGCTGGGCCTGGCCGGGGTCGGGGTCCTCACCGTCCCGCACCTCACGGGCGGCGACGCCCGCTCCCTGGCCGAGGTCCTGCTGACGGTCCTCGGCTACGCGACGGCGCCCCTCATAGCCGCCCGTCACCTCAAGGAGGTCCCGTCCCTCCACCTCACGGCCCCCTGCCTGGCCCTGGCCGCCCTGGTCTACGCGCCGGCCGCGGCCGTGACCCGGCCCTCGGAGCTGCCCGCCCCGTCCGTGCTGGCGGCCCTCGCGGGCCTGGGCGTCATCTGCACGGCGGTCGCCTTCGTCGCCTTCATGGAGCTGATCAAGGAGGCGGGGCCCACCCGCGCCACGGTCATCACCTACGTCAACCCGGCCGTCGCGGTGGCGGCGGGCGCCCTGTTCCTCGACGAACCCCTGACGGCGACGATCGTGGCCGCCTTCACCCTGATCCTGGCGGGCTCGGTCCTGGCGACGGCCTCGGGCCCGAAGAGCGACGCGCGCCCGGTAGCATGGTCGACACGGCAGACGAGCCGGGCGGACGGCCGCGTGGAGTCCCTCACGGGACTTCCCGAGGAACGTCCGGGCTCCACAGGGCAAGGTGATGGCTAACGGCCACCCGGGGTGACCCGCGGGACAGTGCCACAGAAAACAGACCGCCGGGGACCTCGGTCCTCGGTAAGGGTGAAACGGTGGTGTAAGAGACCACCAGTGCCCAGGGTGACCTGGGCAGCTAGGTAAACCCCACCTGGAGCAAGGTCAAAAGGAAACACCCCGGTGTTTCTGCGCGGACGTCCGAGGGCTGCCCGCCCGAGTCCGCGGGTAGACCGCACGAGGCCGGCGGCAACGCCGGCCCTAGATGGATGGCCGTCTCCCCGGCCGCCGCGAGGCAGCCGGGCGACAGAACCCGGCGTACAGCCCGACTCGTCTGCCGCCACTCCGCGGCTTCGCCCCGGGGAAACGGTCCCGGGGCGGCGGCTCAGTCCCGCGCCCGTTCCTGCCAGTACTGGAGCGTCCTCACCGCGTCGGGGACGAGGTCCCACGGTTGGCTGGTCATGTGGCGGCCGATGCGGTGGAACACCGGGGTCGCGTCCTTGGTCCGCTTCATCCGGGTCAGGGCGAACGCGAGCAGGTTGAGGTCGGTGAGTGTCTCGGCGTGCGGTGCGGTGTCCGGGTGGAACCACCTGGTCAGTGCCGTGTCGGCCTCGGCGGCCGCCTGGGGTTCGTACCAGTGGCAGTCGGCCGCGAAGGAGTCGGCGGAGTCATGCGCATGCTTACCGCGGTTTCCCGCGGGACGGTCCGGACCGTCGTCGGTCCGGACCGTCCCGCCCGAAATCCTCAGGACAGGGGAACCGTGTCCTGGGTCTTGTTCCTGCCGGACAGCCGTCCGCGGAGTACCGCGAAGACCACCACGGCGATGGCCACCGCCGTGGACAGGATCACCTGGTCGCGGCCGCCGCCGTCGGCCGTGTCGGTCAGCATGTAGCCGAGGACGAAGGTGATGAGGGCGATGGTCGCCCAGGTGAGGTAGGGGTAGAGCCACATCCGGACGACCAGCTTCTCCGGCGACTCCCGCTGGATGATCTTGCGCATCCGCAGCTGAGAGAAGCAGATCACCAGCCAGACGAACAGGGCGATCGCGCCGGAGGCGTTGAGCAGGAACTGGAAGACGGTGTCCGGCCACAGGTAGTTGAAGGCGACGGCGACGAAGCCGAAGGCCACCGAGGCGAGGATGGCCGCGCGCGGCACACCGCGGTCCGTGGCCCGCCCGAAGGCGGCCGGGGCGTCGCTGCGCCGGCCGAGCGAGAAGGCCATGCGGGAGGCCGTGTACAGGCCGGAGTTGAGACAGGACAGCACCGAGGTCAGCACGATGGTGTTCATGATCTGCGCGGCGTGCGGGATGCCGATGGAGCTCAGGGCGGCGACGTACGAGCCGTCCTTGAGGATGTTCGGGTCGTCCCAGCGCAGCAGTGACACCACGACCAGGATCGAGCCGAGGTAGAACACCGCGATCCGCCAGATCACACTGTTGGTGGCCTTGGTGACGGCGGCCCGCGGGTCGGCGGTCTCGCCCGCCGCCAGGGTGACGATCTCGCTGCCCATGAAGGAGAAGACGACCATCAGGACGCCGGTGAGGATCGCGCCGGGCCCGTTCGGTAGGAAGCCGCCGTGTGCGGTGAGGTTGGAGAAGCCGCTCGCCGGATGGTCGGAGCCGGGCAGCAGCCCGAAGAGCGCGAGGCCGCCGATCACGATGAACGCGGCGATGGCGACGACCTTGATGCCGGCGAACCAGAACTCGAACTCGCCGTAGGAGCTGACCGAGACCAGGTTGGTGGCGGTGAGGACGATCATGACGATCAGGGCCCAGCCCCATTGGGGCACCGCGGGGATCCAGCCGGCCAGGATCTTGGCCCCGGCGGTCGCCTCGACGGCGAGCACCACGACCCAGAAGAACCAGTACAGCCAGCCGATGGTGAAGCCGGCCCACCGACCCAGCGCGCGGTCCGCGTAGGCGGAGAACGAACCGGAGGTGGGGTTGGCCGCGGCCATCTCGCCGAGCATCCGCATCACGAGGACGACGAGGACGCCGACGAGGGCGTACGAGACGAGGATGCCGGGACCGGCGGCGGCGATGCCGGAGCCGGAGCCGACGAACAGGCCGGCGCCGATGACGCCGCCGATCGCGATCATCGACAGGTGGCGGTTTTTCAGTCCGGCCTGGAGGCCGCCGGACTCGCCGGACTCGCCGGACTCGGCGGGAGGGGTTTTGGGGACGGTTGTGGTCATCTCGACATCCATGGAGGGAGTGCGGACCAGGGGTGTCTGGAAATTAGTTCAGTACGATCGAAAAGAACAAGACTTGTTTAAGTGTTCACCTTGCTCTATTTTTCGTGCAGCGCGGAACCTTCTCTTCCGGGAGCCCTCTGTGGACCACACCGTGACCCCGCTCAGCAGGCCGTTAAGGTGGCGCCGTGGTGAATGCAGCGGGCAAGTTCGGCCCCTACAGCGGCTGGGACACGCGAGTCCTGGCCGGCCGGGGCCCCACGGGAGCGGAGCTCGTCCGGTCGAGGATCGCCCTGCGGGTGCGTCTGAGGTCCGTGTCGCCGGGTGACCGGCTGCCGGACGCGGGTGTCCTCGCCGAGGAGCTCGGGATCAGTGAGATCACCGTGCGCCGCGCGCTGGAGGCCATGTGCCAGGACGGCCTGCTCGACCGACGGCGGGGCCGGGCGGGCGGAACCTTCGTCGCGGCGGACTGGGCGGCGGTCGTCGCCGTCCTGCACGACGCCGACGAGGCGGCCGCACTGGACGCCTTCCATCTGCTGCTCGAGTGCGGGCTCGTGGCGCACTCCTCGGGCGAGCTTCCGGAGGGCCGACTCGACGGGCTGCGGGCGCTGATCGAGGAGCTGGACCTGGCCGACGACCCGGCCCGGCTGCTCGAACTGGAGACCCGCTTCCACCTCGACCTCGCGGAGACGCTCGGCGGCGCCGGGATCCGGGAGTTCGCGGCCGACCTGCTCGGCAAGGAGTGCCTGCTGCGGCCCGCGCCGGAGCCCGCGGTCGTACGGGCCCGCAACCGCTGCCATTCCGACCTGCTGGACGAACTCGGCCGTGGCGCGATGGACCCGGCGGTACGTGCGGTGAAGGCACACCGGCACGCCGGACCGAGCTGACCCGCCCCCTCCCTCCATACCGAGGAGCTGTCGCCATGCCTGAGTCCGGATCCGTCGGACCGTCGTCGACGTCGGGCCACGCCGGTGGCACGCCCCAGCGGCTGCGCGGCGGCGTCCTCGGCATGGCGGACATCGCCGCCGCCACGATGGCCAACGTCGGCCCGGCCATGAGCTTCTTCTTCGGCTTCGCCTTCCTGGCCACCACCGCGGGCGTCGCGTCCCCGCTGACCATCGTGGCGGCGGGGGTGGCGGTCGCGCTGTTCGGCAACACGCTGGCCGAGTTCTCCCGGGCGCACCCCTCGGCGGGCAGCTTCACCACCTTCGTGGGCAAGACCTTCGGGCCGGTCAGCGCGGTGACCACAGCCCTGCTCGCCGGACTCGGCTACATCATCGCGATGGCCTCCGTCATCGCGATCTCGGGCGGGTTCATGCAGATCACCCTGCACCACTACACCGGCGTCGACCTGCCGTGGATCCTCTGGACGCTGCTCCTGACCGGGCTGTCGGTGGTGCTGATGCTGCGCGGGATCGTGGTGTCCACCAAGTGGGCCGGCTACTTCTTCGGCGTCGAGATGCTCGTGCTGGTCGTGGTCTCGGTCGCGGCGATCGTCGAGCACCGGGGTGACCTCTCCGCGGCCCCGTTCCTGCCCTCCCACCTCACCCACGGCATCAAAGGCCTCGCGGCGGGCTTCCCGCTGGCGGTGTACCTGTTCATCGGTTGGGAGAACTCGGCGGCCCTGGCCGAGGAGACGGAGAACCCGCGGCGCAACGTCGGCCGCGCCGTGTTCTCCTCCGTGGCGATCATGACGGTGAGCTACATCCTCTTCTCCTACGCCACGGTGACCGGCTTCGGCTACGACGTGCAGCGGCTCGGCGACTCCCGGATCCCCTTCATCGACGTCGCCCAGCACACCCTGGGGGCGCTGGCGATCCTCGCCTACGTCGGCGGCCTGACCTCCACCCTCGGCGTGCTGATCGCCGGCATCAACTCCCAGGCGAGGCTGGTGTTCAACGCCGGACGCGAGGGGCTGCTCCCGTCCTTCTTCGGCTACGTCCATCCCACACGCCGTACGCCGAACAACGCGATCGTCACCTTCACCGTCACCGCGCTGCTGATCATCGCGGGCTGGGGTCTGGGGCATGTGCTCGGGGACGGCGGTCAGATGAACCCGGTGGTCTTCTTCGCGGAGTCCTCGAGCCTGGGCGCGATTCTGATCCTGCTGGTCTACCTCGCGTCCAACATCGCGCTGCCGCTGTACTACCGCAGATACCGTCCGCAGGAGTTCCGGACCGTACGGCATCTGGTGCTGCCCGCGGTCGGCGCGCTGGCCGTCCTGATCCCCCTCTACTACCTCGCCAAGCCCGGCCAGCCCGCCCCGTACAACTGGTTCCCGTACGCGGCTCTGGCCACCCTGCTCGCAGCCGTCTGCTACGCGACCCTCCTGGTCCGACGCGACCCGGGCCTGGCCGACCGGGTCGGGTCGGTCGTCGCCGACGCGGAGTGAACGCGGCGGTGAGGTGACGGCCGCCGGTCGTCTCGCCGAGCGGGGGAGCGGCGCTCCCCTCAGGAGACCGCCGCCTCCTGGTACTGCCCCAGGTAGCGGAACGCGCCGTCCGCGGCCCGGAACAGGAACATCGCTTCGTGGTTGTAGCCGTACCCCTGCTCGTACTTGACGGTCCGGGTGATGCCGGCGTACGTGATCTCGGGCATCCGGCGGGCGATCGCGCCCCGCTCCGTCAGTGCCGAGCCGTCCTTGACGCAGGCCTGGGCCAGGAACATCACGGCGTCGTAGGCCTCCGCCGCGTACCAGCCGGGGTCGGTGCCGAAGCGGGCCCGGTAGGCCTTGGTGAAGGCGCGGGCGGTCGGGCGGGCCGTCGGGTCGGTGAAGGAGGTGGCGAAGACCCAGTCGGTCGCGGCCGCGCCGGCCGACGTGAGGAACCGTGGGTCGAAGGCGCGTTCCGTCGCCATCCGGGTGCCGGTGAACCGGGCGGTGCTCAGTGCCGACGCGAGTCCGGCGGCCCGGGCCGCGTCGCCGGTGAAGACGACCGCGTCCGCGCGGGCGGACATCACTGCGGTAGCGAGCGACGCGTAGTCGATCTTTCCGGCGGCGACACGGGTCACCGTGGCGTCCCGGCCGGCCTGCCGCAGCGCCTGCTGGGTCTGGTCGCACAGGGACCAGGCGAAGTCGCCCTGGGCCCGGTCGTCCATGAGGAACACCTTCTGCGCGTCGACGTGGTTGCCGAGGTAGCGGCTACAAGGGGCGGCGAGGAGTGGGTCAGCGACGCGCAGCGCCGCATGGGAGTGGTGGAACTCGTTCTCTCCGATCGTCCTGCTCCGGGTGTCGGCGCCCACCGACACGGACACGACGGGCATCGTCGCCTTGGTGTAGGTGACCTCGCTCGAGAGGAAGCAGGCATCGGTGGTGGGTCCCAGCACGGCGAGCACGTCCGCGTCCTTCGCCAGCCGGACGGCCAGTTCGTCGGCCCGTTCCGGGTCACCGCCGTCGTCGTACGTCCGCAGCTTCAGCCGGAACGGGTGCGCGCTCTTGGCGTTGAGCTGCTCGACGGCCAGTCGAGCGCCGCTCAGCTGGGCGTTCCCGGTCTCCTTCCGGGGCCCGGTCAGATCGCCGTGGAACGCCACGACCAGTGCGGGGCGCGGGTTCGCTCCGGCCGGAGGCGTCGTCCCCGGATCCGGGCGGGTGCTCCACCACCAGGCACCGCCACCGCCTGCCGCCAGGACCCCGGCCGTCGAGCCCAGGCGCAGGAAGCCGCGGCGGCCGATGGCGCGGGCGGGGGGCGGGGCAGCGGTGACGGCCGTCAGCGTCGCGGCCTCGGGCGACACCGTCGGCACTGTGCTCGCGGACGCGGACACCTGGGTCGGCTCGATCGTGCCCAGGGTGAGCACGGCGGCGGCCCGGTCGTTGATCAGCCGGGTGACCGGCGCGGACAGCCAGTCCGACCGCTCGGCGGAGTCGGTTTCCGGCACCTCTTCGTCGAGTGTCCGGCGCAGGTGGGCGACGGTGGGACGGGCGGTCGGATCCTTGGCCAGACAGGCTCGCAGGAGAGGCGCCAGGCTGTCCGGGACCGCCGTCGGATCCGGTTCCTCGTAGACCGTGCGCAGCAGCATGCCGGCCGCCCCGCCGCCGCCGAACGGCCGGACGCCGGTCGCGGCGAACGCGAGCACGCACCCCAGCGAGAACACGTCACTCGGCGGGCCGATCTCGCCGCCCCGGGCCCGCGCCTGCTCCGGGGACAGGAAGCCGGGCGAGCCGACGATCACGCCGCTGGAGGTGAGCGCCGTGGCCTCCGGCGCGCGGGCGATACCGAAGTCGATGAGCCGTGGCCCGTCCGGGGCCAGCAGGACGTTCCCCGGCTTCACGTCGCGGTGCACGAGACCGGCCCCGTGCACCGTCTCGAGCGCCTCGGCGAGCCGCACGCCCAGCATCCGCACGGAGGCGAGCGACAGAGGACCGAAGGTGTCCACCGTCTCGGCGAGCGAGGGTCCCGGTACGTACGAGGTCGCCAGCCACGGTGTCTCCGCGTCGGCGTCCGCGTCCAGCAACGGGACCACCCACGGGCTGCGCACCTGCCGGGCGGCTTCGATCTCGCGGCGGAAACGGGTCCGGAAGCCCGTCTCGTCGGCGTACGAGGACCGGACCGTCTTCACCGCGGCGATCGCTCCGCCCGGCGCACGGGCCAGGAAGACCACGCCCATGCCGCCGGCGCCCAGCCGCCGCAGCAGACGGTAGCGGCCGATCCGGGACGGGTCGCCGGTGCGCAGCGGCTCCATCAGACGCTGATCGGCGCGGGGCCGCCGTACACGAAGTCGCCCTGCTCGACCCGCCAGAGGAAGCCACCGGTGCCGTCGATGACCATCATGCCGGTCTTCTGGAAGGCGAACGTCTTGGTGATGCCCTCGTACTTGCCGGCCCGCACGGCCGCGAGCAGATTCGCCCGGGTGCGGCTCTTCGCGGGCAGCCCGGACAGCGCCTTCAGCAGCATCCCGGTCACGTCGTAGGCCTCCGCCGCGTACCGGGGCGGCGCCTCCTTGAAGCGCTCGCGGTAGGCGGCGGCGAACTTCTTCGCCTCGGGCTTGCGGGTCGCGTCGATGACCGGCGCCACCACCACCCAGCCCTCGGCGGCTTCTTGAGCCTCCGTCAGGAAGCGGCCGTCGAGCAGTGCGGGGCCGGACATGCGAGCCCCCTGGAAGGCGCGTTCGCGCAGCGTCGAGGCGATCAACGCTCCCCGGTCGGGCAGGCCGGCGAAGAACACGGAGTCGGCGCCGGCGGAGAGCACCGCGTCCACCGCGCTGCCGAAGTCGCGGCGCATCGCGCTGACCACCTCCGGTACGGACGGCTGCTGTGCGTTGCCGAGCACATTGCTGAGGGAAGTGCTCAGATCCGTCCCGTAGTTTCCGGCCGGGCGGTCGACGACGATGCCGATCTTGCGCGATCGCGCCGTGCCGCGCAGGTAGTTGCTTACGTAGACGGGCAGTACCGCGTCGGGCAGCCGTGCGTGCAGGAACGAGCGGAAACCCTGGATGGAGAGGGCGGTCGCGCCGGGGGACACGCAGACGACCGGCAGCAGCCCGGCATCGTACTTCGCGAGCGCCGACTGCGCCGTGGCGTCGGTGGTCGGGCCGACCACGGCGAGGACCGCCGGGTCGTCCGTGAGTTCCGCGGCGAGCCGGGCCGAGGCCGCCGGATCGCCCCCGTCGTCGACGGCCCTGACCTTCACCGTGAAGGGCGCGTCGCCGCGCGCGTTGAACTCCGCGACGGCCAGCCGCAGTCCGCGCTCCTGGGCCCGGCCCGTCTCCCGCTGCGGGCCGCTGAGGTCACCGTGCAGCGCGACGGTGTGCACCGGGCGCCCCGAGGACGCGGCGGCGGCAGGGCTGTCGTCTCCCGAGTCGCCGTCCCGGGCGACCGCCCACCAGGTTCCGCCCGCGCCCGCCGCCAGCGCCAAGGCCCCGCCGGCGAGCAGGAGGAAGCGGCGTCGGCCGGCCGGCCGGGCGTCCTGCGGCTCCGGCGACGCAGACGTGCCGTGCGTATCGGAGGCCGCCGGGTCGGCATCAGCCGGGTCCGAGCCGGCCGGCACGGAGTCCGCAGGCCCGGATTCGGCGTGCCCGGAATCCGTCGGCGCCGAGGTGGCCGACGCGGCCGACGGCACCTGCGTGTGCTCGATGTCCGGCAGCGCGAGCGCGGCGGCCGATCGCTCGGCGATCAGCCGGGTCACCGGCTCGGGCAGCCACTCGGCCGTCTCCGCGTCCCGCGGAGCGCCGTCGGCCGCCAGTTCTCGAACCAGCTCCCCGGCGTCCGGCCGCCGGGCCGGGTCCTTCTCCAGGCAGCGCTCCAGCACCGTCAGCAGCTCCGGGGGCACCCCGTCGAGGTCCGCCGGATCGTGCACGGCCCGGTACAGCAGGGCGTCCACCGGTCCGCTGCCGAACGGCGCCCGGCCGGTCGTCGCGAACGCCAGGACACACCCGAGGGCGAACACGTCGCTCGCCGGGCCGATGCCGTCGCCGCCGTCCTGGGCCTGCTCGGGCGACAGATAGCCGGGAGTGCCGACCACCAGACCGGTCGCCGTGAGCGCCGTGTCCTGCGGCGCCCGGGCTATGCCGAAGTCGATGAGCCGGGGTCCGTCGTGGGCGATCAGCACGTTGCCCGGCTTGAGGTCCCGGTGGACCAGACCGACCCCGTGCACCGCGCCCAGAGCCTCGGCCAGACGGGCGCCGAGCAGCCGTACCCCGTGCTCGGCCAGGGGCCCGTACGCGGCCACTGCCTCGCCCAGCGATGGTGCCGGGACGAACGCCGTCGTCAGCCAGGGCGCCTCGGCGTCCGGGTCGGCGTCCACCAGCGGTACCGCCCAGGGACTGTCGACCCGCCGGGCGACCTCGACCTCCCGGCGGAACCGCTCCCTGAAGTCCGGCTCCTCGGCGTATTCGGCGAGCAGCACCTTCAGCGCCACCAGCGCTCCGCCGGGTGTGCGGGCCAGGTACACCACGCCCATGCCGCCGGCACCGAGCCGTCCGAGCAGACGATGTCCCGCGATGCGCGCGGGATCCGACGAACGCAGCGCCTCCATCAGTTCTTCCCTCCGAGCTCGAACTCCACGCGGCTGAGCATCGTGCTGGTGGCCTGCGACCCGAACCGGTTCAGCTCGCTGTCGGTGTAACCCTTGGCGCCCTTCACCGACACCGCCAGGGTCACCGTGCCGAGCCGGGTGACGAACCAGAAGTACGACTGCTTGGCCGTCCCGGTGAGGTAGGAGCCGATTTCCACGACCTGGTCGTCGGAGTAGGTGTTTTCGCCCTGGCCGTAGGGAGTGCCGGTCGACATGAGCCCGGATATCCGCTCATCGGTGCGGACCTGCTGCTCGCGGCAGCGCAACGGCTCCTCCAGCGTGGTGGACAGCTGGTCGTCGGCGTCGAGCACCGTGGCGTGCACGGTGACCGCCGCGGTCACCTTGATCTCGCCCTTGCCCGTGGTGCCGGGAAGCTCGCTGTAGCGCGACAGCGAGGCCAGGACGCCCTGGGGGAGGGACCGGCGCTCCCACCGGCACTGTTCGTCGAGGACGGCGGCGGTGCCGGGGGCGCTCGCGGCCGGCTGCTGGGCCCGGAAGTCCGCGCCCCACGCCTCCGGTTTCAGCGCGACGGCCGCTGCCAGCGCCTCGGCCTGCGGCTTCGTCTTCGGCACCTGAGCGGGGTCCGCCTGGAACGGCGTCAGCGACGTCGCGTCGCCACCCGCCGAGGAGGAGGACGAGGGCGAGCCGGATGCGGTGGGAGTCGCGGACCGGGAGGATGCCGAAGGGCTCGGCTCGGCCGCCTTGTCGTCGTCCCCGGAACCGCAGCCGCCCAGCACCACGGCTGCCGCGGCCGCAGTGGCCATGACCCGCCATGGCCAAGCCGCCCTGCCTCTACCAGCGTTGTCGTCCATCCACGCCCCCTCCGCCTACGGCCCCCGCCTCGCGTGCGGTGATCGTACAGAGGGACGCGGGCAGCGGGCGGGCGGTTCGAAGAACAGGGGATCTGCCGGAATCAGCGAACGTCGGCCCCGGCGCCCGCGCTACCCGACGACCGCTCCGCCACCCGCGCCAGATGCCCGGCGAACACCGCCTCCGCCTCCGGGGTGAGGGTCCGCAGCGCCACCAGTGCCGTGATGGCCACGTCGCACAGTTCGCCCTGCACGTCCTCCCACGTGTGGCTGACGCCCTTGCGGGGGTTCTGGCCGGTCGCGCCGATGACTGCCTGCGCGACCTCGCCGACCTCCTCCGACAGCTTCAGTACACGCAGCAGCAGGCCCTCACGGCCGCCGTGCGCCGCGTTGGCGTCCAGCCAGGTCCACAGGGCGTCGACGATGGCCCAGAGATCGGTGGGGCCGGCGGCATCGGGTTCGGTGGGTGCAGACCGCGGGGGCCGGGGCTGGGGCTGGGTGCTCATGGACGAAGCGTGTCAGGTCAGGACCGGCGCCCGGGGCTCACTCCTCGAACAGCGCCTCCTGCTCCCCCTCCTCCTGCCTGCGCAGCCGCTTGTTCCGCATGCCGACGACCACCGCCGTGACCGCCGCCGTCGTGCCGAGCGCCACCGGGACCATCCAGCCGCGGTCGACCGTGTGGCCGAGGGCGTGGTCGAGGGAGAGGCGGCCCGGGCCGGTGATGGCGAGGCCCGCGGCGGCCAGGCCCAGGGAGGCCGCGTGCTCGTAGCCGCCGCTCATCGCGAAGAAGCCGTTGGGGACGTGCACCGCGGACGCGCCCGCCATCGCGCCGGCCGCCGCCGCACCCGCCGCCGGGGTGGCCAGGCCCAGGGCCAGCAGCGTGCCGCCGCCGGCCTCCGCCAGGCCCGCCGCCGTCGCACTGGCCTTGCCGGGGGCGTAGCCGACGGACTCCATGAACTGGCCGGTCCCCTCCAGACCGTGACCGCCGAACCAGCCGAACAGCTTCTGCGCGCCGTGGGCCGCCAGCACTCCGCCGGTGCCGAGCCGGAGCAGCAGCAGTCCCAGATCACGACGGTCGTAACAGGTCACGGTGACTCCCTGAGCAGAGAACGGCGGACGTAGGAGAACGGGAACAGGAACAGGAACGGGAACAGGAACGGGAACAGGAACGGGAACAGCCCCCTCCGCGTTTCCACCGTCGCACCACTCACACCCGTCCGGCCCGTCCTGGGCGCCGTTCGGGTGGCGGGGCCCGGACCGCGATGTGAGGGTGGCCCGTATGGCGATCCAGATCGACAGACTCAGCGACCCGGCCGTGCGGGCCTTCGTCGCCGCCGTCAACGCCCACGACGAGAAGGCGTTCCGCAGCCTGCTCACCCCCGACGCGACCATGGCGGACGACGGCTCCGACCGTGACCTCGCCCAGTGGATCGACCGGGAGATCTTCTCCTCCCACGGCCACATGGACGTCACCAAGGAGTCGGCCGGCGGGCGTGCCCTCATCGCCGACTACCGCAACGACACCTGGGGCGAGATGCGCACCAGGTGGAGCTTCGTGGTCGAGGACGACGGCCGGATCTCCCGCTTCGAGACCGGTCAGGCCTAGGTCGGGCCCGGGCCTGCACGGCGGGCACGGCCGAGGGGCCGTTCACCGCCGGGCAGGCGGTCAACGGCCCCTCGGGCTGCGTCGGTTCACCAGGAGCGGGTGGCCGCCTGTTCCGTCAGGGTGAGCTGACCCGCCTTGATGGTGGCCAGGCGCGGGGCCCGGCGGGCGATCGACGAGTCGTGGGTGACCATGATGAAGGTCAGCCCGTACTCGTGCCACAGCCCTTCGAGCACCTCCATGATCTCGTCGCGCATGCCCTCGTCGAGGTTGCCGGTGGGCTCGTCGGCGAGCAGCACCTTCGGCTTCTTGACCAGCGCGCGGGCGATCGCCACGCGCTGCTGCTGACCGCCGGAGAGTTCCGCCGGGGCGTGCGTGAGGCGCTCGCCCAGGCCGACCGAGCGCAGGGCCTCCGCCGCGCGCTCGCGCCGCTCCGCGGGCTTCACCCCGAGCGGGACGAGCGCCGTCTCGACGTTCTCCTGCGCGGTCAGCGTCGGGATGAGGTTGAACGACTGGAAGATGATGCCGATCTTCTCGGCGCGCAGCCGGGTCAGCTTCGCCTCGCTGATCCGCGCGAGGTCGACGCCGTCCAGCTCGACGCTGCCCTCGGTCGGGCGGTCGAGGCCGCCGATCATCTGGAGCAGCGTCGACTTGCCGCCGCCCGTGGGGCCCTGGATGACGAGCTGGTCGCCGTCCGCGATCGTGAGGTCGATGCCGCGCAGCGCCTCGACCGTCTCCTTGCCGCGCGTGTAGCGCTTGGTGACGCCGGTGAGGTTGTACATGGGATCTCCGGGTTCTCCGTGTTCTCCGTGAGGGATGTGACGACTGGTCGGGACGCGGGTCAGGAGACGCTGCGCAGGGCGTCCGCCGGGCGCATCCGGGAGGCGCGCCAGCCGCCCATCGCGCCGGCGATCAGACCGCCGGCGACCGCCAGGCCCACCGCGAGCGCGATCGTGGTGACGGAGACCGGGGCCGAGAGGGCGATCTCCATCGTGTTCGACGCGGACTGCTGACCGGGGCCACCGCCGCCGGGGCCGCCACCCATGCCGCCACCGCCACCGCCGCCGGTGTTGCCGAGCTCGGCGGTCAGCTTCGGGCTGATCGCGGTCACCGTGTACGCGGCCGCCAGTCCCAGGCCGATACCGAGGGCGCCGCCGAGGAGACCGTTGACCATGGACTCGCCGACGACCTGCCGGGTCACCCGGCGGCTCGGCCAGCCGAGCGCCTTCAGGGTGCCGAACTCGCGCACCCGGCGGGACACGGCCGAGGAGGTGAGCAGCGCGGCCACCAGGAACGCGGCGACGAGGACGGCGATCGACAGCCACTTGCCGACGCTGGTCGCCAGGTTGGAGGCGGTGGAGAGGGAACCGGACACGGTCTCCGCGAGGTCGGCGGAGGTCGTCACGGTCGTGCCGGAGATGTTCTTCTGGATCGTCGCCTTGACGGTGTCGATCTGCTGGGAGTCGGTCGCCTTGACGTAGATCGTGGTGACCTGGTTCGCCGCGTCGGCGAGGGTCTGCGCCTGCTTCAGCGGCAGGTAGACATCCGTGGTGGAGTCGCTGCTGTCGGGGGTGGCGATACCGATGATCTTGTACTTGGTGCTGGAGATCGTCAGCGTCGAACCGACCTTGTACGAGTTCTCCTTGGCGTACGACTTGCTGACGACGGCGACCTTGGCGTTGGCCTGCGCCGAAGTGAACGTCACGCCCGAGGAGATCTTCGAGCTCGCCAGCGGGCCGAGGTCCTGGTTGGTGACGTCGACACCGGCCACGGAGTACGAGTTGACATCGAAGGAGGCGCCGCCGCCCTGCACCTGCGGGGCAGCGGTGGACCCGCCGCCGCTGCCGCCGCCGGGACCGCCCTGGCCGCCGTTGCCGCTGCTTCCGCTGGTGGAGCTCTGCGCCTTGCCCTGGGTGAAGGAGCCGTCGACCTTGGTGACGTTCAGGGTGAGGGCGCCGACCGCGGCCGCCACGCCCTTCTGGTCGGCGACCTGCGTGACGAGCGCCGCCTTCAGGGCCTGGCCGCCCTGCGTGGACACCCGGTCCGAGCTCTGCTCGGTGTCGTCGTCGTCCTCGCCCTTCGCGTCGAACTCGAATCTGGGGCCGCCGGAACTGTTGGCCGTGGGCGCCGTGCGGGCCTTGGTGACGGTCATGTCGGTGCCGAGACCGTAGAGCGACTGAAGGACCTTGTCCTGAGCCTGTGTCATGCCGGCCGACACCGAGTTGACGGTGATGACCAGCGCGATTCCGAGCGCCAGACCCAGTGCGATGACCAGGGCGGCCTTCTTGCGCCGGCCCAGTTCACGCTTGAGATAGATGCCAAACATCCCGTTCCCTAAGGTTCTTGGCGCCCGCTGTGGGCGCGGCCACAACCTAGGGAGAAACCTTTGAGTCGTCCTGAGTAAAGGATGTGTAAGAACTGAGAATGCGGGCGGCCGGATCAGAATTCCTTGAGACAGCTGATTCCTAGGCTGTGGAGGGGCTTTTCCCAGGTGGCAGGGGTTGGCTGGGGATTTCCTTTTCCCCGAATCCCCTTGTACGGTCCCGCAGTGCACGCATTCTCGCGCCCTTCCCCGCGCCTGTCCCGGCGCTCCCTGCTGGCCCTCGCGGCCACCGCGCCACTGACCGCCGCACCGCTCGCCGCGACTCCGGCCGCGGCCGCGTCCGACGTGGTGGTCGGCGGTGCGCGGCTCGTCGCCGACGGCGTCCAGGTGAACGGGGGCGGCGCCCTGCCGAAGAAGCTCACCGCCCGGGCCTGGCTGCTCGCCGACCAGGACAGCGGCGAGGTGCTCGCCTCCTACCGTGCGCATCTGCGGGTCGCGCCCGCCTCCACGCTGAAGATGCTGTTCGCCGACACCCTGCTGGACAGGTTCGAGCGCACCGAGCGCTACCTGGTGACCGACGCGGACCTGGCCGGCATCCCGTCCGGCTCCAGCCTCGTCGGCGTCGAGGCCGGGATCACCTACACCGTCGAGCAGTTGTGGCAGGGCGTGTTCCTGCGCTCGGGCAACGACGCCGTGCAGGTGCTCGCCCGGATGAACGGCGGGGTCGCGAAGACGGTCGCCGAGATGCAGGCGAGGGCGGTCGACCTCCAGGCGCTGGACACCCATGTCGTCAGCCCCGACGGCTACGACCACGACGGCCAGCTGTCCTCCGCCTACGACCTCGCCCTCTTCGCCCGGCACGGCCTGCGCGACGCCGACTTCCGTGCCTACTGCGGCACCAGGGCCGCCCGGTTCCCGGCCGGGGGCGGCAAGACCCTCCGCATCGAGAACACCGACCGGCTGCTGTCGGGCACGTACGGGGTGACGCCGTACCCGGGCATGATCGGCGTGAAGAACGGCTTCACCAGCAACGCCGGCAACACCTTCACCGGCGCCGCGACCCGCGCGGGGCGCACCCTCGTCGTCACCGTGCTGCATCCGAAGAGCGGCCACAACGCCGTCTACGAGGAGACGGCCGCGCTGCTCGACTGGGGCTTCGCGCAGGGGAGTTCGGCGCGGGCGGTGGGGACGCTGGTCGAGGCGTTGAGCGAGGGCGGGACCAGGGCGGGCGGGTCGTCCGCGGGGAAGGCGCCGCGTGCCGGGGCGGAGGCCTCGTCGGCGGGGGACGGCGGCGGGGCGGACGGGTGGGGCGCGCTCGGCGGGGCCGCGGGAGCGGTGGCGCTGCTGGCGGGCGGGGCGTACACGCTGCGCCGGCGTCGGCGCCGTTCCGGCGAGGTACCGCCCGCGAGTTGATGGTGCGGCAGCCGTCCCACGGCGCCGGTGCGTACCTCGCGGTCCCAGCGAGGTCCACCCCCACCCGGTGCCATGGGACGGCTGCCCCTCCCCCCTCGGTGTGGCTTTGCGGTCGTCCGGTGCGGAACTGTCGTGCCCCAAGTGTGAAGTTCTCGTGGAGAAGAGTTGAGCATAAGTCCGCTACCGGCCGCAATGGTGCGGACGGAGAAACTCCGCTTGTGCAGGTTGAGGAGTTGACGACCTGTGGGCGGCCGAGGTGCCGCCCACGGCCCGCCCTCGGCGCGCGCCCTCAGCCCCGTCCCACGTACGGCATCGCCGTCGCCAGCACCGTCACGAACTGCACGTTCGCCTCCAGCGGCAGCTCCGCCATGTGCCGCACCGTGCGCGCCACGTCGGCGACGTCCATCACCGGTTCCGGCGCGGTCTCGCCGCTCGCCTGCAACGCGCCCGTCTGCATCCGCGCCGTCATGTCGGTGGCCGCGTTGCCGATGTCGATCTGGCCGACCGCGATGTCGTACGCCCGGCCGTCCAGCGAAAGGGACTTCGTCAGGCCGGTGAGGGCGTGCTTGGTCGCCGTGTAGGGCGCCGACAGCGGGCGGGGCGTGTGCGCCGAGATGGACCCGTTGTTGATGATCCGGCCGCCTCGGGGGTTCTGCTCCTTCATCTGCCGGTACGCCCCCTGCGCGCACAGGAACGCCCCGTTGAGGTTGGTGTCCACCACGTGCCGCCAGGCGTCGTAGGGGAGGTCCTCGAACGGCACGCCACCCGGGCCGAACGTGCCCGCGTTGTTGAACAGCAGGTCCAGCCGCCCGAAGCGGTCACGCACGGCGTCGAAGAGGGCCGTCACCTCCTCGGGGCGTGAGACGTCCGTCCGTACGGCGAGACCCGTGCCCCCGGGCACCAGCGCGGCCGTCGCCTCCAGGGTCTCGGCGCGCCGCCCGGCCAGCGCCACCGACCAGCCCGCGCGCAGCAGTTCCACGGACACCGCCCGTCCGATCCCGGAACCGGCGCCGGTGACGATCGCGATCTTCGTCCGCCCGGCGGATCGTCCGGCGGCCCGGGTGTCCCGGGTGTCCTGGGCGTCCCGGGTGTCCTCGGCGTTCTCGGCGCTTTCGGCGTTCTCGGCATTCATGGGCCAGCAGCGTACGTGAGCCCCACCCCTCGGATCCGGCATGCGGAACTCACGCGTCCGACATCCGACTGTTGTGTACGCGCCAACCCAGCGATGCCCCCGGGCCGTCTCCGGCCACTGCAATGCCTCCTGTCGCCATTTTCTGGGGAGGACCGGAATGACACCCGCAGCCCACCAGTCCCAACATGCCCCCGAACTCCGCGCCACCGCCCGCCACTTGGGGCGCCGTCGCTTCCTCACCGGCACCGCGGCCGCCGCCGCGCTCGCCTTCACGGTGAACCTGCCCGCCGCCGGTACCGCGGCCGCCGCCGAACTCGACCCGGCACGACTCACCGACGACCCCTTCACCCTCGGCGTCGCCTCCGGCGACCCGCTGCCCGGCTCCGTCCTCCTCTGGACCCGCCTCGCGCCCGCCCCGTACCAGGCGGACGGCGGACTGCCCGCCGAGCGGATCACCGTGCACTGGGAACTGGCCCGCGACGAGACCTTCCGCCGGCCCGTCAGACGCGGCACCGCCCTCGCGCACCCGGAGTTCGGCCACAGCGTGCACGTCCAGGTCGACGGCCTCGAGAACGACCGCGTGTACTACTACCGCTTCAAGGCGGGCACCTGGATCAGCCGCACCGGCCGCACCCGCACCGCCCCCGCCCTCGGCGCCCAGGCGGCCGCCCTCACCGTCGGCGTGGTCTCCTGCCAGCGCTACGACCAGGGCTACTTCACCGCGTACAAGCACCTCGCCGAGGACGACGTGGACCTCGTCCTGCACCTCGGCGACTACCTCTACGAGTACGCCGTCAGCGGCGTCGGCGGCGCCCGCGCCTACCCGGCCGGGACCGTGCCCACCGTCTACGGCCACGAGATGGTGACGCTGGACGACTACCGCCTCAAGTACGCGCTGTACAAGTCCGACCCCGACCTGCTGGCCGCGCACGCCGCCCACCCGTTCGTCGTCACCTGGGACGACCACGAGACCGAGAACAACTACGCGGGCGCGGTGTCGGAGAACGACGACCCCGCCGAGGAGTTCCTCATCCGCCGGGCCGCCGCCTACCGCGCCTACTGGGAGAACCAGCCGCTGCGCCGCCCGCAACTCCCCGACGGCCCCGACCTCAGGCTCTACCGGCGGCTGCACTGGGGCCGGCTCGCCCAGTTCGACGTCCTCGACACCCGCCAGTACCGCTCCGACCAGGCGTACGGCGACGGCTGGCGGGTCCCCGGACCGGAGTCGGAGGACCCGGCCCGCACCCTGACCGGCGGTGCCCAGGAGCGGTGGCTGATCGACGGCTGGCACCGCTCGCGCGCCCTGTGGAACGTGGTCCCGCAGCAGGTCACCTTCGCCCAGCGGTACAACTCCACCGCCGTGCCGTCCCAGGTCTCCATGGACTCCTGGGACGGCTACCCGGCCTCCCGCGAGCGGATCCTGGCCGGCGCGCAGGCCGCCGGTGTCGAGAACCTGATGGTCCTCACCGGCGACGTCCATGTGCACTACGGCTTCGACATCAAGCGGGACTTCGCCGACCCGGCGTCGAAGACGCTCGGCACGGAGATCGTCACCTCGTCGATCTCCAGCGGCGGCAACGGCTCGGCGAAGCCCGCCAACTGGGCCACCTTCATGGCCGCCAACCCGCACCTGAAGTTCTACAACGGCCTGCGCGGCTACGCGACCGTCTCGCTCGGCCGCGACCTCGCCCGCGCCGACTTCAAAACGGTCCCGTACGTCACCACGCAGGGCGCCCCCCTCACCACGGCCGGGTCCTTCGTGACGGAGGTCGGCGACCAGGGGCTCAAGCCCGCCTAGGACGGGCCCGGGCCGCGAAGCTCACGGGGCCGGCGGCCAGGCGTCGCCCCAGTCGGCGTCCCGGGCCGCCCGGTACAGGTCGCCGTGCTTCTTCGTCACCGTCGTACGGCTCAGCCGCTCCTCGGTCTCGCACAGGTCGAGGAGCACCTGGCCCTTGCGGATCTGCGGCCGCCGGACCACCCGGGCGGAGACGGGGGAGACGGGGAAGCGGGCGGCCGCGACATAGCTGAACTTCTCGTCCTCGTAGGGCAGCGAGCCGCCCTTGACCTGCCGGTGCAGGGAGGAGCGGCTGACCCGCGCCGAGAAGTGGCACCAGTCCGTGCCGGGCACGATCGGACAGGCCGCGCTGTGCGGGCAGGGCGCGGCGACCCGGAACCCGGCGGCGATCAGCCGGTCGCGGGCCTCGATCACCCGGGCGTAGCCGTCCGGGGTGCCCGGTTCGACGATCACCACGGCCTGCGCGGCCGACGCGGCGGCGTCCACCAGCACGGCCCGGTCGGGGGCCGCCAGCTCGTTGAGGACGTAGGAGACGGTGACCAGGTCCGTGGGGTCCAGGGCGAGGGCCGTGCCGATGCGGGCGCGCTGCCAGCGGGCGTCGCGCAACGCCGGGTTCGCGGCGGCGATCTCGCGGCCGAGGGCCAGGGCGGGCTCCGCCCAGTCGAGCACGGTCACCGGGCGCGTCCCGTCCCAGGTGGAACTCACCGCCCAGGTCGCCGCACCCGTGCCGCCTCCGACGTCCACATGACCGGCCGGCGACCACTGCGGTACGGCGTCCGCGAACGCCTCCAGCGCCGACCGCACCGCCTCGAAGGTCGCCGGCATCCGGTACGCGGCGTACGCGGCCACGTCCGCCCGGTCGCGCAGGATGGGGGCGTCGGTGGGGGTGGCGCCCCGGTAGTTGGCGATGAGCCGCTCGACGGCCTGTCCGGCCTGCTTGGGCGGCAGCCCGTCGAGCAGGTCCGTCAGGGCACCGCGGAGGGTCTCGGAAACGGATACGGAGACGTTCACCCCCGGATTTTCTCAGGTCCGGGCGGCTGCCCTCACCGCACCGCCCTCACCGCCCCGCCTTTACCGCACCGCCATCGCCAACCGCGTCCCCACCAGAGCCCGCGGCCCGCTGTCCGGCACCCGTCTCCTCGGATGCACCGTGTTCGCCAGCAGCACCATGAACGTGTCCGTCGCCGGATCCAGTACCAGCGAGGTCCCGGTGAACCCCGTGTGCCCCGCCGCGCCCTCGCCCGCCAGCTCGCCCATGAACCACGACTGGTCCACCGCGAAGCCCAGCCCCGGCGGGGTCAGCAGGAGTTCCACGAAGTCGGGGCCGAGGATGCGGGCGGGACCGTACGAACCGCCCGACAGCAGGGTGCGGCAGAACACCGCGAGGTCGTGGGCCGTGGAGAACAGCCCCGCGTGACCGGCCACACCGCCCAGCGCCCAGGCGTTCTCGTCGTGCACCACGCCCCGCAGCATCCCCCGGTCCGCCTTCGCCCACGGCCGCCGCTGGTCCTCGGTCGCCGCCGCGCCGGGGCAGGGGCCGAAGTCGGTCGAGGCCATGCCCAGCGGACGGGTGATCCCCTCCCGCACGAGGACGTCGAGGGTGCGGCCGGTCAGCCGCTCCAGGAGCTGCTGGAGCAGCAGCATGTTCAGGTCCGAGTACATGTACGTGCCCGGTGCGCCGATCGGCGCCTCCGCGCGGAGCAGCCCCCACCGCTGGGTGTCGTCCGCGCACTCGTACAGGGGCAGCTCGGGGCGCAGCCCGGAGGTGTGGGTGAGGAGCTGGCGGACGGTGATGCCGTGGGCGGCGGCCGCGTGGAAGTCGGGCAGATAGGCGCCCACCCGCGCGTCGATGCCGAGGGTGCCGCGCTCGATCTGCTGCACCGCCGCCACCGAGGTGAACAGCTTGGTGAGGGAGGCCAGGTCGAAAGGGGTGTCGACGGTCATCGGGATCCGCGCCCCGGCCGGGAGCTCCACCCCCGCGTCGGCCGCCGGGTCGTACGCCGAGTACCGCACCGCCCAGCCCACCGCCTCCCGCACGGCGATCACCGGGCCGCGCCCGGCGACCACGACGGCGCCCGCCGCCCAGGGCCGGTCGCCGGTGGTGAGGTCCACGACGTCGCGGACCAGGAGCCGCGTCTCCGCCGGGTCGAGCCCGGCCCGTTCCGGTGTGTCGACGCGCAGTCTCGGTGCGCTCAGCTCACTGCTCCTTCCGCGCCCGTCTTCGTCCAGGGACGGCACATTCCCACGAAGCAGGCCACCGCCACCAGTGCGGCAGCCAACTGGACGACGGCCATCGGGACGGCCGTGTGCTCGCCGGCGATCCCGACGAGCGGCGAGGCGATCGCGCCGATGAGGAAGGAGGACGTACCGAGGAGCGCGGAGGCGGACCCGGCGGAGTGCCGGACCCGCATCAGGGCGAGGGTCTGCGCGTTGGGCAGCGTGACGCCCATCGCGGACATCAGGACGAACAGCGCGGCGGCCACCGGCGCCAGCCCGACCTCGCCGAACACACCCGTCGTCATGAGCAGCAGGGCGGTCGCGGCCAGCACGACGACCGAGAGACCGACGGCCAGGACCCGGTCCAGCCGGACGCGGCCCACCAGCACCCTGCCGTTGACCTGGCCGATCAGTACCAGTCCGACCGAGTTCACGCCGAACAGCAGGCCGAACGTCTGCGGGGAGGCGCCGTAGATCTCCTGGACCACGAACGGCGAGGCGCTGATGTACGCGAACAGTGCGGCGAAGGTGAAACCGCCCGTGAGCATGTAGCCGGTGAAGGGCAGGTCGCCGAGCAGTCGGCGCATCGAGCGCAGGGCCTCGCCTACCCCGCCCGCGTGGCGCTCGGCGGCGGGCAGCGTCTCCGGCAGCCGGGTCCACACGGCCACGGCCAGCAGCAGCCCGACCCCCGTGAGGAGCACGAACACGCCCCGCCAGTCCGTCGCCCGCAGGATCTGCGCGCCGATCAGCGGCGCCACGACCGGGGCGACCCCGGAGATCAGCATGAGGGTGGAGAAGAACCGGGCCATCGCGACGCCGTCGTACAGATCGCGTACGACGGCCCGCGCGATCACGATGCCGGCCGCGCCCGCGAGCCCCTGCACCAGTCGGCAGGCGACCAGCAGCTCGACGGTGGGCGCGAGGGCGCACAGGGCGGTCGCCACGACGTAGACGACGAGTCCGGCCAGCAGCGGGCGCCTGCGCCCCCACCGGTCGCTCATCGGGCCGACCACCAGCTGCCCCAGCGCCATACCGGCCAGGCACGCGGTCAGCGTGAGCTGCACGGTCGCGGCGGGCGCGTGCAGGGAGCGGGTCACCTCCGGCAGCGCCGGGAGGTACATGTCCATCGAGAGCGGGGGAGTGGCGGTCAGCCCGCCCAGGACGAGGGTGACGAGCAGCCCCGCCCGGCGCCGGGCGGAGAGCGCCGGCCCCGCTCCCTCGCCGATGCTCGTGTCCCGGTCCGTCACGGCCTTCGGCGCCGCGTCAGGTATGGCCCCACCCTCCGGCATCCGGCCGCCCCTCCCTCTCCGACATCTGTGCCGCCTATGCTCTCAGCTCGAACACACTGCTGGGACGGCACGAGGGCGGGGCGGGGTATGACGACGGACACGGTGCGGTGGGGCATCCTGGCGACCGGCGGGATCGCCGCCGCGTTCACGGCGGACCTGATCGACCTGCCCGACGCGGAGGTCGTCGCGGTCGCCTCGCGCACCGAGGTCTCCGCGAAGGCGTTCGCCGACCGGTTCGGCATACCCCGGGCCTACGGCGACTGGGCCGCGCTCGCCGCCGACGAGGACATCGATGTCGTCTACGTCGCCACCCCGCACGCCGCCCACCGCACCGCCGCCGGACTCTGCCTGGAGGCCGGGCGGAACGTGCTGTGCGAGAAGGCGTTCACGCTGAACCTGCGCGAGGCCGAGGAACTGGTCGCGCTGGCCCGGGAGCACGACCGCTTCCTCATGGAAGCCATGTGGATGTACTGCAACCCGGTCATCCGTCGCCTCAAGGCCCTCGTCGACGACGGCGCGATCGGCGAGGTCCGCACCGTGCAGGCCGACTTCGGCCTCGAGGGACCCTTCCCGCCCTCGCACCGGCTGCGCGACCCCGCCCAGGGCGGCGGCGCCCTCCTCGACCTCGGCGTCTACCCGGTCTCCTTCGCCCACCTCCTGCTCGGCGCGCCCTCGGGCATCGCCGCCCAGGCCGTCCTCTCCGCCGAGGGCGTCGACCTCCAGACGGCCCTGGCCCTGTCCTGGGACTCCGGCGCGCTCGCCGCCCTGCACTGCTCCCTCGTCGGCGGTACGGGCACCACCGCCTCCGTCACCGGCTCACGCGGCCGGATCGACATCCCGTCCGGCTTCTTCCACCCCGACCGCCTCGTCCTGCACCGCGACGGGCGCGACCCCGAGGAGTTCGCCGCCGACCCGGCCGACGGACCCCGGACGACGTTCCGGCACGAGGCGCGCGAGGTCATGCGCGCGCTGCGGGCGGGCGAGACCGAGTCCCCGCTGGTCCCGCTCGACGGCAGCCTCGCGGTGATGCGGACCCTCGACACGGTCCGCGAGCGGATCGGCGTGCGCTATCCCGGCGAGGAAGCGTGACCGCTCGCGAGACGTCCCGTCTCACCCGCTTGGTACCGTCGACCCATGGTCACCCAGTCCGGTAAACCGGCCCCCGACACCACCCGCCGCAGCGAGCGGTCCCGGCGCGCCATCTACGACGCCGCGCTCGCCCTCGTCGCGGAGACCGGCTACGCGAAGACCACGATCGAGGGCATCGCCGCCCGTGCGGGCGTCGGCAAGCAGACCATCTACCGCTGGTGGGGGTCGAAGGCCGACGTCCTGCTGGAAGCCTTCCTCGACCTCAGCGAACAGGCGGCGCGGGACGCGGGAGCGACGGAGCAGGAGCCGTACGTCATCCCCGACACCGGCGACCTGGCCGCCGACATCAAGGCCGTCCTGCGGGCCACCGTCGACCAGCTCACGGACCCCAGGTTCGAGGCGCCCTCACGGGCCCTGGCCGCCGAGGGCCTGGTCAACGAACAGGTCAGCCGAGAGTTCACGGCCAAGCTGATGGAACCGTCCATCCAGCTGTACGTCGACCGGCTGCGCGCCGCCCAGGAGGCCGGACAGGTCCGTGCCGACCTCGACCCGCGCATCGCCCTCGAGTTCTTCATCTCCCCGCTCGCCCAGCGCTGGCTCCAGCACACCGGCCCGATCTCCTACGAGTACACCGACACCCTCGTCGACTACGCCCTCCACGGCCTCGCCCCGCGCTGACCGCGCACCACATGGGTGACTCTGGCACCACTCGTCCCACCTGCCCCGATTCACGGCTACGGCCCCCCGATGCGCAGGATGGTGGGACCATGAGGCATGCTGTCCGCACCACAGCGAGGCGAGGGGACAGATGAGCGCGGAGTTCGGCGGCCGGACCGGCCTGTGGGGCAAGATCTCGGAGTGGCTGCGCACGAGCGGCCCGACGGAGGGCGCCGACGACGGCGACCGTGAGGCCCTGCTGCTGGCCGCCGCCGGAGCGGGACTCCCGCTCGCGCCCGCCGCGCACCCGGCCCCCGGCTACGGCTGCTCCTGCGACCGGGTCGGCTGTCCGACCCCCGCCCGGCACCCGGTGTCCTTCGCCTGGCAGACGCAGTCCACCACCGACCGCGCGCAGATCGAGCGCTGGGCCCGCCACCAGCCGCAGGCCAACTTCATCACCGCCACCGGCATGACGCACGACGTCCTCGACGTGCCGCTGGAGGCCGGTCGGCAAGCCCTGGAACGGCTGCTCGACTCCGGCGTCGAGGTCGGCCCGGTCGCCGAGAGCGACGACGGCCGCATGCTGTTCTTCACCCTCACCCGCGGTACCCCCGAGGACGAGGACGAGTGGTGGCCGTGCGAGCTGGACTGCCACCCCGAGACCATGGACGAGCACCCCGGCCTGCGCTGGCACTGCCGCGGCTCCTACGTCCTGGTACCGCCCGCCCGGCTCCCCGGCGACGACGGCCGTTCCGTGCACTGGCTGCGCGGCCCCGAGCACGCGCTGCCCGACCCGCTGACCCTCCTCGAAACCCTCACGGACGCCTGCGCCCGCCACGCCGGCCAGGAGTCCGACCACGCGAGCACGGCCTGGCCGTCGCGCCACTGACACCGGCCCGGGCCCCCGCAAGGGGCGCGGGGAACTGCGCGACCGGCCACGACGCACCCGCAGGTGCCAACGCACTCGGTGGTGGCTCACCATGCGGCCCGCGGAGCGCTACGCGCCCTTCGCCGCGGTCAGGCCCTCCAGGCGGCTGAGCATCGACACCTTGCCGTTCGCCGAACCCTTCGCCGGGGCCAGGGCGACGTCGTTGGCGACGAACTCCATCGTCAGGGACTGCTTGATCTCACCGGTCGTCAGCGCGCCCACGTTCTTGTTCGGGGTGGGCACGGCGGCGCCCGTCGCGGCAGTCTGCTTCATGTAGTGGTGCGTGGTGAAGAAGACCAGCGCCCCGCCGTCCGCGGTGCGCAGCGCCAGCGGCGCATAGTCGCCGCCGGTCAGCGGCTCGTCGATGTACTGCGTGGCCAGGCCCGGCTTGGTGGCGTTCTTCGCCCGGGTGGAGCGCAGCGTGTCGGTGTACGCGCCGTCCGCGAAGGCACCCTTGCCGCTTTGCAGGTACGCCGTGTAGTGCTTGCTCAAGTCCTCGGGGGCGACGGCCAGTTCGGCGGAGTCGGCCGGCACGGCCTCGGCGTGGCCGTCCTTGCCCGACTGCTTGAACTCCGGTACCGAGCCCGGCGCCACCAGCGTCAGATAGGTCGCCTGCCACGGCTCCGCCCGCTCGCCCCGGGTGAACACCATCAGCCAGCGTGAGTCGCCGCCCTTGTTGCCCTTCGCGTCGGCGACGAACCAGCGCGGCCAGCCCGCCTTCTCGACGATCGTGTACTTCACGTCCGACAGCACCAGCGGTGTGTGCTGCGGGTTGCCGTCCGGGTTGTTGACGCGGCCCGCCTTCAGCCGCGCCTCGTCGATGATCCCGAGGGCACCGGTGGTGTAGTCGGCGTCCAGGGAACTGTCGTACGCCGCGTCGGCCTTGTTGTAGGCGGACGTGAACTGCTCGACCGCCTTCACGGCTTCCGCCTTCGTGGCGGCCGGGAGCAACTCGAGCTCCCCATGGACCACCACGCAGCCGCTCGCCGTGAGCGAGACGGCGGTGAGCGACGCCGCTACGAGTGCGTACCGGTCACGTGCGCGGAGCCTTCGACTGCGCGGAACCCCGGTCGTCAGGCTGCGTTCCCTGCTCATCAGGCGACTTCACCTTCCCCTTCCCGGAGGCGAACCCTACCGGGGCGAGGAACAGCGCGAGTGTCGGGACCAGGTACAGCAGCCACACCGTGACCTGGAGGACCGTCGGATCGGGCTGGAAGTTGAACACGCCCTTCAGCAGCGTGCCGTACCAGCTGTCCGGCGGGAGCGTGCCGCTGATGTCGAAGGCCAGGCTGTTCAGGCCCGGGACCAGGTCGGCCTCCTGGAGGTCGTGGACGCCGTACGCCAGCACGCCCGCGGCCACCACGACGAGCATGCCGCCGGTCCAGGTGAAGAACTTGGCGAGGTTGATCTTCAGTGCCCCGCGGTAGAACAGCCAGCCCAGCAGGACGGCGGTCGCCAGGCCCAGGGCCACGCCGATCAGCGGGCGCGGGGTGCCGTCGCCGGCCGCGTGCACCGACGCCCAGACGAACAGGGCGGTCTCCAGGCCCTCCCGGCCGACCGCGAGGAAGGCGGTGGCGACCAGGGCGCCGGTGCCCATCGCGAGGGCCGCGTCCAGCTTGCCGTGCAGCTCCGACTTCAGATGCCGGGCGGTGCGCCGCATCCAGAAGACCATCCAGGTCACCAGGCCGACCGCGAGGATCGACAGGGAGCCGCCGAGCGCCTCCTGCGCCTGGAACGTCAGTTCCTGGGAGCCGAATTCGAGGACGCAGCCGAAGCCGAGCGCGAGCGCGACCGCGACGCCGATGCCGATCCAGATCGGCTTGAGGGCGTCCCTGCGGTCCGTCTTCACCAGGTAGGCGATGAGGATGCAGACGACGAGGCTGGCCTCCAGGCCCTCGCGCAGTCCGATCAGGTAGTTGGAGAACACGGGCTACGCCTCCTCGGAGAACAGCGTCCGGCCCCACCAGTCGTCCTTGTCACGGACGCCCGGCGGGACGGCGAAGACGGCCGAACCCACGTGCTGGATGTACTCGTTGAGCGCGTCGGACGCGAGGTTGCGCTGGACGCGGACGAACCCCTCGCGCACATCGCGCTGGTAGGCGAGGAAGAACAGACCGGCCTCGAGCCGGCCGAGGCCGTCGGTGCCGTCGGTGAAGGAGTAGCCGCGGCGCAGGATCGTCGCCCCGTGGTTGGAGTCCGGGTGCGCGAGCCGTACGTGCGCGTCGGGCTTCATCGCCTTCAGGAACGGCTCGTCGCGCTCCTTCGCCTTGCCGACCGGAGCGCCCTCGCCCTTGTCGCGGCCGAAGATGTCCTCCTGCTCCTGGAGCGAGGTGCGGTCCCAGGTCTCGATGTGCATGCGGATCCGGCGGGCGACGAGATAGGAGCCGCCCACCATCCAGTCGGGTCCGTCCTTCTCGCCGACCCACACGAACTTCTTCAGCCGGTCGGTCTCGGTGCCCGCGATGTTGCGGGTGCCGTCCTTGAAGCCCATCAGGTTGCGCGGGGTCTGCGCGTCGGGCGTCGTGGACGAGGTCTTGCCGAAGCCGAGCTGCGACCAGCGGATGACGACCTTGCCCATGCCGATCCGGGCCAGGTTGCGGATCGCGTGCACGGCGACCTGCGGATCGTCCGCGCAGGCCTGGACACACAGGTCGCCGTTGCTGCGGGCCGCGTCGAGCGCGTCCCCGGCGAAGGTGGGCAGGTCGACGAGCGCGTCGGGCCGCCGGTCGGCGAGGTCGAGCTTCTTGAACAACGACGGCCCGAAGCCGACCGTCAGGGTCAGCCGGGACGGCTTGAGCCCCAGGGCCTCGCCGGTGTCGTCCGGCGGCGCCTCGGCGAGGCCGCCGTACGCGCCCTCGCCGACCGCCTTCCCGGCCGTCATCCGGCGGGCCGCCTCCGTCCAGTCCTTCAGCAGCTGGACGAACTCGGCGCGGTCCGTGGTCGTCACGTCGAACGCGGCGAAGTGCAGCCGGTCCTGCACGGGCGTGGCGATGCCCGCCTGGACGCTGCCGTGGAAGCCGACCGCGGCGCCCGCCTCGGCGGCCGCCGGGTCGACGTCGTCGCCGGTGCGGGTCATCGCGACCGCGCCGCCGGCCGCCGCGGCGCCGAGCGCGAGGCCCGCGCCGCCCCAGCCGATCAGCGAGCGCCGGGAGGGACTGCTGCCCTGGGTCTCGGTCATGTCCTGGCCCCTCGGTTACTTCGCCACGGCGGCGGCGAGCTTGGACAGCGGCTCGGCGAGCGCGTTGACCGCGTCGGACAGTTCCTTGCGGTCCGCGGCGGCGACCTTGTCGTACGCGGTGAACGCGTACGAGGACGTGTTCGGGCGGTACTTGTCCAGCAGCGTGTTCAGCGCGGCGAACTGCTTGTCCAGCTCGGTGACCAGGGCCGCGTCGTTCTCCTGGGCGACCGGCTTGAGCAGCTCGTAGGACTTCTGGGCGCCCTCGACGTTGGCCTTGAAGTCGACGAGGTCGGTGTGCGAGTAGCGCTCCTCCTCGCCGGTGACCTTGCCGGTGGCGACCTCGTCGAGGAGCTCCTTGGCGCCGTTGGCCATGGAGGTCGGGGTGATCTCGGCCTTGCCGACCCGCTTCTGCCAGTCGGTCAGGTCGGTGGTGAGCTGGTCGGCGAGGGTCTTCTCGGCGGCGGTGATCTTCTTGTCCTGCCAGAGGGCCTTCTCCAGCCGGTGCCAGCCGGTCCAGGTCTGACCGGCCTCCAGGCCGTCCGCGCGGACGTCGACCTTCGGGTCGATGTCACCGAAGGACTCCGCGACCGGCTCGGTGCGCTCCCAGCCGATGCGGGAGGGCGCGTAGGCCGCCTTGGCCGCCTCGAGGTCCCCGGCCTTGACCGCCTTCACGAAGGTCGCGACGAGCGGCAGCGTGGCGTCGGCCTGCTCCTGCGCGTACTCGCGGTAGGCGGCGACGGCCTTGTCCAGGCGCGGGTCACGCTTGGCGACCGAGCCGCCGGTGACCTTGAGGTCCTGGCGGATGCCGGTGCCCTTCATGCCGGGCTTGCAGGCGATCTGGTAGTCACCGGCCTTCACCTCGGCGGTGACCCGCTGCTTGGTGCCGGGGCCGATGTTCTCCCGCTCGCTGACGATCCGGTCGTCCGGGAAGAGGATGTAGACCTCGGTGACCTTGGAACCCTTGTTCTCGATGGCGAGCTCGACGTGTCCGGCGGAGATCTCCTTCTTGGAGGTCACGCACTTGGCGTCGGTGGCGGTCACGCTGATGACGCGGTCGCCGTCTTTCGCGTCGCTCTTCGAGGTGCAGCCGGTGACGGCGGTCAGTGCGGTCACGGCGGTGACGGCGGTGACGACGGACAGTCTGGCGGCTCGCATTCGGGCTCCCAGCGATGGCTGAATAAGGGCGTGACGCGGCTCACAGGGTTGGTGAGCCTCGCCTAACTTATCCAAGGCTTACCTGCGTAATACCCGCCCGTGCAGTGATTCACCTCTCATAGACGCCGTATGAGCACGAGACGATCACGGTGACTCAAAACGGACCCCATGGGATGGTCAAAGGAGATTCAAAGATTCCGTTTCGGGGTCACCAGCACGGCTCCCGTCCGGGGGTGCGGAAGCACCTCGACCGGCTGGTCGTATACCTCCGAGAGCAGCCGCTCGGTGAACACCTCGCCCGGCGGACCGTCCGCCGCCACCTGCCCGGCGCACAGGATCGCGACCCGGTGCGCGTAGGCGGCGGCGAGCCCCAGATCGTGCAGGACCACGACCACCGCGTCCCCCTCGTGCGCCCTTTCCCGACACAGCCGCAACACCAGCTCCTGGTGTTTCAGGTCCAGGGCGGCGGTCGGCTCGTCGAGCAGCAACAGCGGCGCGCCCTGCGCCAGTACCCGGGCCAGCGCGACCCGGGCCCGCTCGCCGCCGCTCAGCGCGGAGAAGGGCCGCTCGGCGAACCCGCTCACCTCGGTGGCGGCCATCGCCCCGGCGACCGCGCGGTCGTCCTCGGCGGGGGAGGGGGCGTGCGGGGCGCGCCCCATCCGGACGACCTCCACCACGGTGAACGGGAAGGAGAGCGCGGCAGCCTGGGGCAGCACGGCCCGCCGCAGGGCCAGCTCCGGGGCGCTCCACTCCGTGGCGGGACGGCCCAGGATCCGCACGACACCCCGCGCGGCCGGCAGATCGGCGGCAAGCGCACCGAGCACCGTCGACTTCCCGGCCCCGTTGGGCCCCACCAGCGCAAGCACCTCACCGGCCCGCACCTCGACATCCACGCCCCGGAGCACCTCCCGCCCCCCGAGCCGCACATGAAGCCCCATGGCCTCGGCAAGCAGATCACCGGGCACAACACCCTCGGGAGGCGAGAACCGACGGCGAAGAAGTCTCATGGACGATCCCTCGAAAGGCGACGACGAACGCCGAACGGACAGGCGGATGGGGTTGCTTCGGGTTGCTCTGGACGGCCGGCGGCCGGCGGCCGGGTGGGGGGCAGGGCGTAGCCCGCCCCCCCCCCAGAGGCGCGGGGAACTGCGCGACCGGCCACAGCCGACCGGCACGCGCCCCGACCCCACCCCCCAACGGCGCATCCGCGCACACCGGACGGCCGGCGGCGGCGCCCCGGGGAAGGGGCGGGTGGGCCTCAAGCCCAACCCCCTTGGCGGCGCCGCGTCCTGCGCAACAGCCAGAAGAAGAACGGACTCCCGAGCAGAGCCGTCAGGACGCCGAGCGGAAGCTCCGCCGGCACGGCGACCGTGCGGGCCGCGAGATCCGCCGCCAGCAGCACCACCGCCCCCAGCAACGCGCTCCCCGGCACCAGGAACCGGTGCCCCGGCCCCGCCGCCATGCGCAGCAGATGCGGGACCACCAGCCCGACGAAGCTGATGATCCCGGACACGCTCACCGCGGCCGCCGTCAGCAACGCCACCACCAGGATCAGCACGATCCGCAGCCGCTCCACGTCCACGCCCAGATGCCGGGCCGGCCGCTCGCCGAGCGCCAGCAGGTCCAGTCGGCGCGAGTACAGGGGCGCGAGCGCGAGCCCGAGCGCCGCACAGGGCAGCACGGCGAGCACTTTCGGCCAGGTCGCCTGGGACAGCGAGCCGAGCTGCCAGAAGGTGATCTGCTGGATCGCCGCCGTGTCCGCGAAGAAGAGGCACAGCCCGATCAGCGCCCCCGCGAAGGCGTTCACGGCGATCCCGGTGAGGATCAGCGTCACCACCTCGGTGCGGCCCCCTGAGCGCGACATCACGTACACCAGCAGGACCGTGCCGAGCCCGGCGGCGAACGCGAACGCCGACACCGTCCAGTTGCCGAGGAAGTTCAGGCCGAAGGCGATCGAGGCGACCGCGCCGACCGCCGCGCCCGAGGAGATCCCGATGACGCCCGGCTCGGCGAGGGGGTTGCCGAACACGCCCTGCATCAGCGCGCCCGCGCACCCCAGTGAGGCGCCGACGAGCAGCGCGAGCACGATGCGCGGGAACCGTACGTTCCACAGCACCGACTCCGCGACCCGGTCCAATTCGTGGCCCCCGAGGCCCGTTCGGTGCTGCACGGAGGAGAGCACGTCCCCGATCGGGACCGGATAGGCGCCGAGCCCGCCGGCCACCGGCACGAGCACCAGAAGCGCCAGGACCAGCCCGGCGGTCAGCAGCCAGACGGCGCTGTGTCGCTTCCGGCCGGCCGGGGGAGCGGGGGCGGCGGTGCCGGCGGAGCCACCGGTGTCGGCGGGCTTGTCCAGGACGGTCATGGCCGAAGCTTAGGTTAGCCTAACCTTCACCCGCCATGGCTCGGCCGCCCGACGGTGCTTCAATTCCCCGGTGACTGATTACGACGTGCTCCGCGTCTTCTGCGCGCCGAACGGCGGCTACGGCAATGAACTGGGCGTGGTCCGCGAAGGTTCGGTGCTGCCGGACCGCGAGGACCGGCAGGACCTCGCGGCGAAACTCGGCTTCGGCGAGACGGTGTTCGTCGACGACCCCGAGCGCGGGATCATCGACGTCTACACGCCCACCCAACGCCTGTCCTTCGCGGACCACTCGTGCGTGGGCGTGGCCTGGCTGCTCGACGTGCCCGAACTCGTCACGCCGGCCGGCGCCGTGGGCACCCGCCTGGACGGGGAGTTCACCTGGATCGAGGCGCGCGCGGAGTGGGCCCCGCCGTGCGTGTTCCACCGGTACGCCACCGCCGCCGAGGTCGACGACCTGCCCGTGCCGCCGGCCGGCGACTGGATCTACGCCTGGGCCTGGGAGGACGAGCCGGCCGGCCGGATCCGCGCCCGCGGCTTCCCCGGCCGCGGCGACGGCATCGACGAGATCGAGGCGACGGGCGCGCCGGCGCTGCTGCTCACCGAGCGGCTCGGCCGCGCCCTGAACATCACCCAGGGTGCGGGCTCCCAGATCCTGACGGCCCCGCAGCCGTACGGGTGGGTGGAGATCGGCGGACGGGTGTTCCTGGAACGCTGAACCCTACGGCCGGTCGCGGGTGTCCGCGGAGTCTTACGCGGCCGTACGGGTGGTCTGGCGTGTGCGGGAAGGGGTGAACGGGGACCTCTGGGCGTGACCACTGAGCCCCGTGAGAGGAACGCCATGCGTATCCGTTCAGTTCTGGCCGCAACCGTCCTGGGCTTCGCCCTCGCCGCCACCGGCGCGACGGCCGCCATCGCCGACGAGGGTCCCCGCCAGCACCACGAGGGTCCTCGCGAGCACCACCACTTCGGCGGGCACGAGGGCGTGTGCAGCCCGTACATCGGCGCGATCGACACGTCCTCGGCCGACATCTTCTGGGCCGGCAAGCACTGCGACCGTTTCTGATCCGGCGCCGGGCCCCCTCGCCGTGCGGCGAGGGGGCCCGGTCCGTCTCCGTCCGTCCGCGAAGCCGGCTCACGCCGAGAGCGGGAACTCCTCGCCCAGGGCCCGGAAGACGTCGGTGTTCAGCGCGAAGGCACGCTTGCACTCGCTCACGATCCGCTGCTTCTCCAGGTCGTCCGCGCGCACCCCGTCCAGCAGTTCCCGGTAACCCCGCTTGAACGCCGCCGGGTTGCCGATCTCCTCGAAGACGTAGAAGCGGACGCCGTCGCCCTTGCGCTCGAAGCCCCAGGTCCGCTCCGCCTTGTCGCGGATGATCTGCCCGCCGGAGAGATCGCCCAGGTAGCGCGTGTAGTGGTGGGCGACGTATCCCGCCGGCCAGCGCTCGGCACACTCCCGCACCCGCGCCGCGTACGCCTCGGTCGCCGGCAGGGCCGACACCCCCGACCGCCATCCGGCGCCCCGCAGATGCGCCAGGTCCCGCTCCAGCGCCGGCAGCCGGAACAGCCCGGGCTGGATGAAGGGCCCGGCCACCGGGTCCGAGCCCAGTCGCCCGGCGCCGGCCTCCAGCGCCTCGTAGACGAACCAGAGCTGCTCGGTGTAGCGCGCGTACGCCTCGACGCCGAGCCTGCCGCCGAGGAGGTCACTCATGAACGTCGAGGTCTCGGCCTCCACGTGCTGCTCGTGGGAGGCCGTGCGGATGAGTGTCGAGAACGAGTCCATGCCCCACATCCTTTAAGGTAAGGCTTACCTAAGTCAATGGGTTTGCCGACGCCGTGTCGGTAAAAGCGTACAAGAAAAGACCCGCCCCCAGCAGGGAACGGGCCTTCGGTTCCGTTACGGCAGCGTGAGGATGTCCGCCCCCGTCTCGGTCACCACCAGCGTGTGCTCGAACTGGGCCGTCCGCTTGCGGTCCTTGGTCAGCACCGTCCAGCCGTCGTCCCACATGTCGTACTCGTGCGTGCCGAGCGTCAGCATCGGCTCGATCGTGAACGTCATCCCGGGCTGGATGACGGTCGTCGCGTGCGGGCTGTCGTAGTGCGGGACGATCAGCCCGGAGTGGAACGACGAGTTGATCCCGTGCCCCGTGAAGTCCCGCACCACGCCGTACCCGAACCGCTTGGCGTACGACTCGATGACCCGCCCGATGATGTTGATCTGCCGGCCGGGCCGGACCGCCTTGATCGCCCGCTCGAGGGACTCCCGGGTCCGCTCCACCAGCAGCCGCGACTCCTCGTCGACGTCCCCGACCAGGTACGTGGCGTTGTTGTCGCCGTGCACCCCGCCGATGTACGCCGTCACGTCGAGGTTGACGATGTCGCCGTCCCGCAGGACCGTCGAGTCCGGGATGCCGTGGCAGATGACCTCGTTGACGCTCGTGCACAGGGACTTGGGGAAGCCGCGGTAGCCCAGCGTCGACGGATAGGCGCCGTGGTCGCACATGTACTCGTGTGCCACCCGGTCCAGTTCGTCGGTGGTGACCCCCGGCGAGATCAGCTTCGCGGCCTCCGCCATCGCCTGCGCGGCGATCCGGCCGGCCCGGCGCATCGCCTCGATCGTCTCGGGCGTCTGCACCTCCGGCCCGGTGTACGGCGTCGGCGCGGGCTTGCCGACGTACTCGGGGCGGCGGATGTTTCCGGGCACCGAACGGAGGGGGGACAGCTCCCCCGGGACGAGCAGCGACTGGCCAGACATGCGAGTGAGTCTAACGAGCGGCCATGGGGGAACATGACGATGGCGAGAGGAGCCGTCATGCCCCTGTTCAAGAAGCGGACCGTCGGCAAACCGGGCGAGTGGTACTACTGCCTGGAGCACAAGAAGGTCGAGGAGGGGCCGGAGTGCCCGGCCAAGGACCGTTTCGGCCCGTACGCCACCCGCGCGGAGGCCGAGCACGCGATGCAGACCGCCCGCGAGCGCAACCTCCAGTGGGAGAACGACCCCAAGTGGCACGACGCCCCGGCGGCCGGGGCCCCCGACGACGACTGATCACCCCCGGCGATCACGCGATCGATCACACGTCCATGACCGGTGCGGCTGCCGACCGCTCGGCGCGCAGCCGCGCCGCGTGCTCGTTCGTGCGCACGTCGTACGTCATCAGGCCCGGCAGGCACAGCGCCAGCAGCCCCACCGCGCCCACGCACAGCACCCCGCCCGACCAGACGGACGTCCGCACCCCCAGCCAGGCCGCCAGGCCGCCGCTGCGCACCTGGCCGACCGTCGGCCCCACGGAGTAGGACAGCAGCTCGATCCCGGCGAGCCGTCCGCGCAGCTCGTCAGGGATCGTCTGGTTCCACATGACCCCGCGGAAGATGCCGCTGACCATGTCGAAGGCGCCCGCGAGGGCGAGGCAGAACAGCACCAGCCAGACGTTCCCGGCGAGCCCGGCGGCGGCGATCGCCCCGCCCCACAGCGCGGCCGACAGCACCACCATCCGCCCGTGCCGGTGCACCCGTGAGGTCCAGCCGCTGGTCAGGCTCACCAGCAGCGCCCCCGCCGGCACCGACGCGTACATCAGGCCCAGCGACCACTCGGCGTCCAGTTCGTCGGCGAGGAACGGCAGCACGGCGAGCGGCATGGCGAGGAACATCGCCGCGAGATCGACGGCGTACGTGCCGAGGAGCTCCTTGCGGCCCCAGGCGTACCGGGCGCCCTCGGCGATGGCCTTGAGGGAGGGCTTCGCCGCCTCGTGCGCGGCCGGTGAGGCGGCGATGGGGACGACGAGGGCGACCGACGCCACGAAGGTGAGGAGGTCGGCGGCGTAGGCCCAGCCGAGGCCCGCGTACGCGACGACGACACCGGCGAGTGCCGGTCCCGCGACCCCGCCCACGGTCCACCGCAGCGAGTTCAGCGCGGTCGCCGCCGGCAGCTGCTCATGGGCGACGATCCGCGGCCAGAGCGAGTCCAGTGCGGGCCGCTGGACGGAGACGAGGGCGGAGGAGAGCGCGGCGACGAGGTACAGCGGCCAGACCGCCGGCCCCGGCAGCAGCGCGTTGACCAGCAGTATCGCGCTGAGCAGTCCCTGCCCGGCCTCCGTCCACACGATGAGCTTCCGCTTGTCCCACGCGTCCGCGAGGGCCCCGCCGTACAGGCCGAACACCAGGAGCGGCACCAGCTCCACGGCCCCGATCGCCCCCACCGCCGCGGCCGATCCGGTCAGCTCCTTCAACTGCACCGGCAGCGCCACGAAGGTGAGGAAGCTTCCGAAGTTCGACACCGTGCCCGACACCCAGAGCCGCCGGAAGTCCCGTGAGGCCCGCCAGGGGGCGAGATCGGGGAGCAGGCCACGCAGACCGGAGGGAGCGGGCGGCGCGGCAGCGGGGACATCGTTGTCGGTCACGAGGGGCCATGCTCGGGCGGGAGCGGAGCGAGGGGCAACTGCTTTTCGGCGGACCGGCGGACCGGCGGGCAGGTGGGTGGGCAGGCGGGCAGGTCACCACGGGGGAGGGGGCGGTGCCGTCAGCCGTTCGGCAAGGTGGGAGAGACGGTCGGCGAATCGTCGGCGCCCTCTCGCCGGAGGCAGCATCTCGCCGGCGGCCGCGCTCACCAGGTGCTGCACGGTGTCCAGGTCCAGCTCGGAGCCGTCCGGCACGGCCAGCGTCTCGTGGGCCAGGGCCGTCAGCTCCCCCTCGCCCGGGCCGAGGGTCAGGATCATGACGCCGGCCCGCCGGGCGTCCGACACCCGCTCGAGGAGCGGTGCGTCCCCCGACGGCGACGCCACCAGCAGCGTCTCGCCCCGCCGGGCCGCCTCGATCCGGCCCAGGCCGACCGCGAGATGCGCCGGGTCGGAAGGACGCGCGTCATGCCTTACCAGGGTCGGCGCCAGCTCCGGCGTACCCGACCACGCGGCCTCGTCCACCAGATGCGCCGCGAGATGCCAGGGCTCGTACGCCGCCGTGCCCACCAGCAGCAGCCCGCCCCCGTGCGACACGACCGACCCGCGCAGCACCCCGGCGAACCTCCGGGTGGCCCCCAGCCACTCGGTCCCGGCGAGCACCTCACGCAGCAGCGCGACCCGTACGGCGTCCATGCGGCCGCATCGTGCCGCAACCGGCCGCCGCCCGCCCGGGGTTCGCCCCTCGTTCACCCGACATGACGAAGGACCGCTCCGCACGCCCACGTAAAGTCGGCCCATGACCTCTACCGACAGTGCACAGAACACCTCCGCGGCCGCCCCGGCGAAGGCCCCCGCCAAGGACCCCTGGGACCTCCCCGACGTCTCCGGACTGGTCGTCGGCGTGCTCGGTGGGACCGGCCCGCAGGGCAAGGGTCTCGCCTACCGGCTCGCCAAGGCCGGCCAGAAGGTGATCATCGGTTCGCGTGCCGCCGACCGCGCCCAGGCCGCCGCCGACGAGCTCGGGCACGGTGTCGAGGGCGCCGACAACGCCGAGACCGCGCGCCGCAGCGACATCGTGATCGTCGCCGTACCGTGGGACGGCCACGGCAAGACCCTGGAGTCCCTGCGCGAGGAGCTGGCCGGCAAACTGGTCGTCGACTGCGTCAACCCGCTCGGCTTCGACAAGAAGGGCGCCTACGCGCTGAAGCCGGAGGAGGGCAGCGCCGCCGAGCAGGCCGCCGCCCTGCTGCCGGACTCCCGCGTCGCCGCCGCCTTCCACCACCTCTCGGCGGTCCTCCTCCAGGACCCGGAGATCGACGAGATCGACACCGACGTGATGGTGCTGGGCGAGGAGCGGGCCGACGTCGAGCTCGTGCAGGCGCTGGCCGGCCGGATCCCCGGCATGCGGGGTGTCTTCGCCGGACGGCTGCGCAACGCCCACCAGGTGGAGTCCCTGGTCGCCAACCTGATCTCGGTCAACCGCCGCTACAAGGCCCACGCGGGGCTGCGCGTCACGGACGTATGAGCGCATGGGGGACACTGGTCGGAGCCAGCCCGGCAGTGTCCCCCCGACAGGAGAACCGGACCCATGTCCCCCGTGCCCCCGCCCAGCTCGACCCGGCGGCTCGCCCTCTACACCCTCGTCGTCTGCGTACTCGCCGTGGCCGCGGCGGTCGTCTCCTTCGTCCAGGGCAGTTTCCTGGGCGTCGTGTGGGTGCTGCTCGCGGGCCTGTCCTCCAACATGACCTGGTACTACGTGAAGCGGGAAAAGGTGCGCAGGGCCGCGGGGGCCGACGTCAGCCGCTGACCGCGCAGAACTCGTTCGTGCCCTCCCAGAAGCGGTACAGCGACTGACCGCAGTACGTCTCCAGGTCGCCGATCCCGAGACCGCGCAGCACCGCGTCGACCATGTCGAAGAAGACTCCGTTGACCGCCGGCACCCACAGCAGCGCGAACACGAACAGCAGGCCGAACGGCGCGAACGGCTCCACCTGCCGCTTGACGTTGTACGACAGCCAGGGCTCGATGACCCCGTAGCCGTCCAGACCGGGCACCGGAAGGAAGTTCAGGATCGCCGCCGTGACCTGGAGCAGGGCGAGGAAGGCGAGCGCGAACCGGAAGTCGGCCGGCACGCCGTCCAGCGCGTCCAGCCAGAACGGCGCCGTGCACACCACCGCGAACAGCACGTTCGTCAGCGGACCGGCCGCCGAGATCAGACTGTGCCGCCACCGCCCCCGGATCCGCGCGCGCTCGATGAAGACCGCACCGCCCGGCAGACCGATCCCGCCCATGATCACGAACAGCACCGGCAGCACCACGCTGAGCAGGGCGTGCGTGTACTTCAGCGGGTTGAGCGTGAGATACCCCTTCGCGCCGACCGAGATGTCACCGCTGTGCAGGGCGGTACGCGCGTGTGCGTACTCGTGCAGACACAGGGACACGATCCAGGCGGCCGTCACGAACAGGAACACCGCCACGCCCGGCTGCTCGGCGAACCCCGTCCAGGTCGCCCAGCCGGTGACCGCCGTCACGGCCAGGATCCCGAGGAAGACGGGACTGATCCGCCGCTCGGCGCTGCGGGTGGTGGCGGTCGTCATGGGGCCCCCTGAGTTCGTACGCGTGTGTGGAACTGCCCGACCGTACCCGGCCCGGGCATACCGGGAAAACGTCTCGTGGCCGACCCTCGGTTCCTGGGACACGAAACGCGCGGGCAACCGGCTCGCGCCACCCCGCCGGAACCCCGTGACCGACCTCGATCCCACCGGAGAGAATGGACCCCGTGCGCTACCGCATCCTCGGCACCACCCAGGCACTCCGTCCTGACGGCGTCCCCGTCGCCGTCGGCGGAGCGCGGCTGCGCGCCCTGCTGGCCGTGCTGGCGTTGCGGGCCGGCCGGAGCGTTCCCGCCGGGCTGCTGGTGGAGGAGGTGTGGGCCGGCGACCCGCCCGCCGACGCGCCGGGCGCGCTCCAGGCGCTGGTCGGCCGGCTGCGCCGGGCCCTCGGGGCGGGCGCGATCGACTCCGCCGAGGGCGGCTACCGGCTGGCCGCCGCCCCGGACGACGTCGACCTGCACCGCTTCGAGCGGCTGACCGCCGACGGCATCCGCGCGCTCACCGACGAAGACCCCGCCAAGGCGGCCGTCGTCCTCGACGACGCCCTCGCCCTGTGGCAGGGCCCGGCCCTCGCCGACCTGCCCGACCGCGCCGCCGAGGCGGCCCGCTGGGAGGCCCGCCGCCTCGACGCGGTGCGCGCCCGGCACACCGCCGCGATCGCCCTCGGCCAGGCCGAGCGGTCGCTGCCCGAACTCACCGCCCTGTGCGACGCCCACCCGCTGGACGAGCCCCTCCAGGCCCTGCGGCTGCGCGCCCTGCGCGAGGCGGGCCGCACCGCTCAGGCGCTGGCCGCGTACGACGAGGTCCGCCGACTGCTGGCGGACCGCCTCGGCGCCGACCCCGGCCCCGAACTGCGCGCCCTGCACACGGAGTTGCTCGCCCCCGGCGATCCGGGAAGCCCCGGGGAACCGTCCCGTCCCGTCCCGCCCGCGGGCCCGGGCCGGGCGCCCTCACCGGCTGCCCCCGCCCCGCCGCCCCCGCCCCTCGGCAACCTCCGGGCCCGCCTCACCTCCTTCGTCGGCCGGGAGGCCGACATCGCGGCGATCCGGGGGGACCTCGCGAGCGCGCGGCTCGTCACCCTGCTCGGGCCCGGCGGGGCCGGCAAGACCCGGCTGTCGCAGGAGAGCGCCGAGACCGTACGGGACACCGCGCGCGACGGCGTCTGGCTGGCCGAGCTCGCGCCCGTCGCCGACCCGGACGCCGTGCCGCAGGCCGTCCTCACCGCCGTGGGAGCCCGCGAGACCGTGCTGTACGGTGCCGGCGCCGAGGAGATGCGGGTCGCCGCCGAGCGCCACGACGACCCCCTGGAGCGTCTGGTCGAGCACTGCGCCCGACGCCGCATGCTGATCGTCCTCGACAACTGTGAGCACGTGGTCGAGGCCGCCGCCCGGCTCGTCGAGGAACTGCTGGCGCGCTGCCCCGAGGTGACGGTGCTGGCCACCAGCCGTGAGCCGCTCGGTGTGCCCGGGGAGGTGCTGCGCCCGCTGGATCCGCTGCCGGAGCGGGTGGCGCTGCGGCTGCTCGCCGACCGGGGCGCGGCCGCCCGGCCCGGATTCCGGCCCGACGCCGACGACGAGACCGCGGCGGCCTGTGCGGAGATCTGCCGTCGGCTCGACGGTATGCCGCTCGCCATCGAGCTGGCCGCCGCCCGGCTGCGAATGCTGACGCCCCGTCAGATCGCCGACCGGCTCGACGACCGCTTCCGGCTCCTGACCTCCGGCAGCCGGACCGTCCTGCCCCGCCAGCAGACCCTGCGGGCCGTCGTCGACTGGTCCTGGGACCTGCTCGACGAGGACGAACGCGACGTCCTGGCCCGCCTGTCGGTCTTCGCCCGCGGCTGCGACCTCGCCGCAGTCGAGGCAGTCTGCACCCCGACCACCCCGACCACCCCCGCCCCCGGCCCGGGCCACGACTCCCGCGAGGGGCACGGCCCCCGCGACGCACTGGATTCCCGTGAGCCGCTTGTCTTCGGTGGGTCTCTCGGGGGCCGTTCCTCGTTCGATCTGCTTGCCTCGCTGGTCGACAAGTCGCTCGTCGTCGCCGCTCCGGACCCACGGGGTGACATGCGCTACCGGCTGCTGGAGACCGTCGCCGAGTACGCGGGTGAGCGGCTGGACGAGTCGGGGCGGCGGGAAGCGGCCGAGCGTGCGCATCTGACGTACTACCGCGAACTCGCCCGCACCACCGACCCGTTGCTGCGCGGCCCCGGGCAGCGGGACGCCATCGACCGCTTCCAGCTGGAGTACGAGAACCTGCGCACCGCGCTGGGCCGCGCCGTCGCGGCACGTGACGAGCAGGAGGCGCTCTGCCTGACCCTGTCCCTCGTCTGGTACTGGCAGATGCGCGACCTGCGCATCGAGGCCCGCACCTGGTGCGTCGAGGTCATGGCCCTGGGCCCCGACCCGTTCGCCGAACCCCTGCGCCCGGCCGCGCCGGTGTGGAAGTCCTGCACCGATGCCCCGCCGCCGATGACCGGCGAGACCCTCACGGAGGCCCGGCGCGGTGTGCACCTGGCTCATCTGGCCTGTATGGACACCGAGATGGAGGCCTGGCAGACCTCGACGTCGCAGACCAAGCTGCGTCTCATCGCCGAGACCTACGAGCCCGGCCAGCCGCAGACCTGCCGCGCACCCGGCCTGCTCTGGTTCTTCGCCGTGATGATGACCGGTGACCCGGCCCGCATCCGCACCATCATCGACGCCAGCGTCGACACCTGCCGCCGGACGCCCGGCTACGAGTGGGAGCTCGCCTCCTGCCTCCAGATGCGCGCCAACATCCTCGCCAACCGCGCCGACTGGGCCGAGAGCGCGTTCCGTGACGCGGCCGAGGCCCTGGAGATCTTCCAGCGCATGGGCGACGCCTGGGGCACCGCCGAGGCCCTCTCCGCCCGCGCCGAGGCCCACGAACGCCTCGGCGCCTACCGCGACGCCGCCGCCGACTACGAGGACGCCATCGAGCAGGCCGAACGGCTCGGCGCCCGCTCCCAGTCCGGGGTCCTCGCCGCCCGCCTGGGCAGCGCGCTGCTGGAGGCAGGTGACGAGGAGCGGGGCGAACGCGTGCTGCGCGAGGTGATCGCCGGCGAGGATCGCGCGGTCAACGAGGCCATGCACATCGCCCGCCTCTTCCTCGCCGGCTGGCTCGGCGCCACCGGGCGCCGCACCGAAGCCCGCGAGCAACTGCGCCTGCTGCGCGAGCAGTTCGACTTCGGTCACTTCGCGGTCTTCGACGCCTTCATCCTGGGCGCGGAGGGCTGGCTGGACGCGGTCGACGGCCGGTCCGCGCAGGCCCTGACCGGCATCCGGTCCGCCCTGGGCCGGGCCACGGATCCGCTGTCCGTGGCCATGGCCCCGCAGATGCGCTCCTTCTATCTCTTCATCGCCGCGACCGCCCTGTCCGGCGTCGACGGCGGCAGCCGCGCCGCTGACGCCGCCCGCTGCCTCGGTGCCGCCGACACCCTGCTGCCGCCGAGCCATGTACCCCCGCGGGTGGAGCGTGAGGCGCGCGACCTGGCCATGGCCCGGACCCGCGGTGCGCTCGGCGACGCGGAGTTCGAGAGCGCGTACGCCGAGGGCGGTGGCCTCTCCTACGAGGAGGCCACCGCCCTGGTGTGAATCGTTCTGACGCGTCCTGACGCGTCCTGCCGTGACTCGTGCGGCGCCCCGCCTCAGGTCTTCGTGCGGAACTTGTGGATCGCGACCGGCGCCATCACCGCGGTGAGCCCTATCGACCAGGCCAGCGTCACCCACAGTCCGTGCGCGACCGGCCCGCCCACCATCAGTCCGCGCGCCGCGTCCGCGAGCGAGGACAGCGGGTTGTACTCGGTGAAGTTCTGGAGCCAGCCGGGCATCGACTGGGTCGGGGCGAAGATCGACGAGCCGAACTGGAGCGGCATCAGCACCAGGAAGCCCATCGCCTGCACGGACTGCGCGTTCTTCATCACCACGCCGAGGGTGAGGAACACCCACATCAGCGCCGAGCCGAACACCGTGGCCAGTCCCACGGCTGCGAACAGACCGGGCCAGTGGGTGATGTCGAAGCCCACCAGAACGGCCACCACCACGAGGATCGCGCACGCGACCAGCATGCGCATCAGCTCGACGACGATCTTGGCGAAGAGCACCGAGCCCCGTCCGATGGGCAGTGACCGGAAGCGGTCCATTACGCCGGAGTTGAAGTCCGTGTTGAAGCCGGTGCCCACGCCCTGCGCCATGTTCATCCCCATCATGGCCAGCAGCCCGGGGATGACGTACTGCACGTACGCCTCCTGCCCGCCGCCCAGCGACTGCCCGATCGAGCCGCCGAAGACGTACACGAACAGCAGGGTGAAGATCACCGGGAAGAGGACCGCGTCGAACATCGACTCGGGGTCCTGCCGGATCCACAGCAGGTTGCGGCGGATCAGCGCGCCGGTGTGCCGGAGGTGGCTGCGCAACGGGATGCGCGCGTCGGATGTCGTGCTGATGTCGATCGTGGCCGCGCTCATACGGCGACCTCCTCGCGGGTCTCGGTGGGCTGGGCGTCCTGCGGGGCACTCGCCCGGTGGCCGGTGAGGGACAGGAAGACCTCGTCCAGGCTGGGCAGTTCGGTGGTGAGGGAGGTGAGCGTGATGCCGCGCGCGCTGACCGCGCCGATCACGGCGGTCAGCTGCTCGTCGCTGAGCACCGGCACCAGCACGGAACCGCGCTCGGCGTCCACGACGGTGGTGGCGAGCCCGGTGATGCCGAGGCCGTCGAGCCAGCTCGCCAGCGGCCGCAGCTGAAGCGGGTCGGCGGGCCGTACCCGCAGCGTCCGGCCGCCGACCCGGGCCTTCAGCTCCTCGATGCCGCCGCCGGCGATGACCTTGCCCCGGTCGACGACGGTCAGCTCGGAGGCGAGCTGCTCGGCCTCCTCCATGTACTGGGTGGTCAGGAGCACGGTGACCCCGTCTCCGACCATCGCCTTGACCTCGGTCCACACCTCGTTGCGGGTGCGCGGGTCGAGCCCGGTCGTCGGCTCGTCCAGGAACAGCACCTGCGGCCGGCCGATCATCGACGCGGCGAGGTCGAGCCGCCGCCGCATACCGCCGGAGTAGGTGCTCGCGGGCCGCTTGGCGGCGTCCGTCAGCGAGAACCGCTCCAGCAGCTCGTCGGCGCGGTTGCGGGCCTCCTTGCGGGGCAGGTCGAGCAGCCGTCCGATGAGGTACAGGTTCTCCCAGCCGGGGAGCTTCTCGTCCACGGAGGCGTACTGCCCGGTGAGCCCGATCACCCGGCGCAGCTGCCGGGGCTGGCGTGCGACGTCGTAGCCGGCGACGGTCGCCTGCCCGCTGTCGGCGGCCAGCAGGGTGGACAGGATCCGCACGAGGGTCGTCTTCCCGGCGCCGTTCGGCCCGAGCACCCCCATCACGGTTCCGGCCCGTACATCAAGGTCGACGCCGTCCAGTGCCTTGGTCTCGCCGTAGTGCTTGACCAACCCCCGAACGGTTACAGCGCTGTCCGCGCCACTGGGGTTCTTGTCGATTCGCGTCATGACAGGAACTCTGCCGACCCCCACCGACAAACCACCGACAGGACGCCGACAGCACCGACATCCTCCCGACAATCACCGCGACCATCGATCGAGGAACCACGACGGCGAGGAACCACCTCCGCGAGAGCGGCGCCGGTTCGGACGCAAAAGAGCGCAGCCCGCCGACGGGGGAAGATCGGCGGGCTGCGGTGGTGCGGAAATGGCTCAGTGGACGCTGTGCTCGTCCAGCGGGAACGTTCCGCCGACGACGTCCTCGGCGAACGCCTTCGCCGCGTCGCCCATGACCTCACGCAGGTTCGCGTACTGCTTGACGAACTTCGGCACCCGGCCGCCGGTCAGCCCGAGCATGTCGGTCCACACCAGCACCTGGGCGTCCGTCTCCGGCCCGGCGCCGATGCCGACGGTCGGGATGTGCAGCACCCGGGTGACCTCGGCGGCCAGCTCGGCCGGAACCAGCTCCAGCACCACCGCGAACGCGCCCGCGTCCTGCACGGCCTTCGCGTCCCGCAGCAACTGCTGGGCGGCCTCCTCGCCGCGTCCCTGCACGCGGTAGCCCATCGCGTTCACGGACTGCGGGGTCAGGCCGATGTGCGCCATGACCGGGATGCCGGACTCGACGAGGAGCTCGATCTGGCGGTGCGAGCGCTCACCGCCCTCCAGCTTCACGGCCCCGACCCCGGCCTCCTTCACCAGCCGGGTCGCCGAGCGCAGCGCCTGCACCGGTCCCTCCTGGTAGGAGCCGAAGGGCAGGTCGCCGACGATCAGCGCACGGCTGGTGCCCCGTACGACCGCCGCCGACAGCATGGTCATCTCGTCGAGGGTGACGGGCACGGTCGTCTCGTACCCCAGGTGGCAGTTGCCCGCCGAGTCGCCCACCAGCATCACCGGGATCCCGGCCTCGTCGAAGACGGAGGCGGTCATCGCGTCGTAGGCGGTGAGCATGGGCCACTTCTCGCCGCGCTCCTTGGCGAGGGCGATGTCGCGGACGGTGATACGGCGTGTGCCCTTGCCTCCGTACAGCGCCTTGCTGCCGTCGGGGGCATTCGTGTGGGCAGCCGAAAGCTGCGTCATTGCAACGGCTCCTTACGTCATCTCGAGGCGCCCTCACGGCGTCCCCGGACCACCACCCATGGTGGCACTTCGTGCCAGGGAGAGCCAGACCGCCTCCTGTGGGTAAAGCCTCAGTAAGAAAAACGGTAAGAGGAATCGATACGAGACGGTCTCGTATCGGAAGTGCCCTACGCTCGACGCCATGACTACTCCTGCCGTCCCCACCGCTCCGCGGATACCGGAAGCGGTGCACCGGCGTCGTTGGGCGATCCTCGGTGTCCTGATGCTGAGCCTGCTGATCGTGGTGCTCGACAACTCGATCCTGAACGTCGCGATCAAGACGATCTCGACACCCGCCCCCACCGGCCTCGGTGCCACCCAGAGCGAGCTGGAGTGGGCGATCAACTCCTACACGCTCGTCTTCGCGGGACTGCTGTTCACCGCCGGTCTCCTCGGTGACCGGATGGGCCGCAAGAAGGTCCTGCTCGGCGGACTCGCCGTGTTCGGGATCGGCTCCGCGCTCGCCGCGGAATCCGGCTCGCCGACCCAGCTCATCGCGTTCCGTGCGCTGATGGCCGTCGGCGCCGCCTTCGTGATGCCCGCGACCCTCGCCGTCCTGATGAACGTCTTCGAGCGCGAGGAGCAGCCCAAGGCGATCGGCATCTGGGCGGGCGGCGTGGGGCTCGCCATCGCCATCGGACCCATCACCGGCGGTCTGCTCCTCGACCACTTCTGGTGGGGCTCGGTCTTCCTCATCAACGTGCCGATCGTGCTGCTCGCGTTCGGGCTGATGCTGTGGCTGGTGCCCGAGTCCCGCGACCCGAACCCCGGCCGTGTCGACCTCGTCGGCGTCGTCCTGTCGGTCGTCGGCCTGGTCCTGCTGGTCTACGGCATCATCAAGGGCGGCGAGCTGGCCGACTTCACGGACCCGACCGTGCTGGCGACCATAGCGGCCGGCCTGGTGGTCCTCGTCGCGTTCGTGGTGTTCGAGAAGCGCAGCGACCATCCGTCCGTCGACATGGACTACTTCAAGAACAAGGTGTTCTCGGCCGCGATGGCCGTCATCACGCTGGTGTTCTTCGCGCTGATGGGCGTCACCTTCTTCTCGGTCTTCTACACCCAGAGCGTGCGTGGCTACTCCCCGCTCCAGTCCGGTCTGCTCCTGCTGCCGCTGGCCGCCGCCCAGCTGATCTTCGCGCCGCGCGCCCGGCTGGTCGTCGACCGCTTCGGGGTCCGGGTCACGACCACCGCGGCGATGGTCGTCCTCGCGGCGACCCTGGTCGCCTTCGCCACGCTGGACGCCGACACCCCGATCTGGCTCCTGGAGATCGTCTTCTTCTGCATGGGCACCGGAATGGCCCATGTCATGACCCCCACCAGCGTGGTCATCATGCAGGCCCTGCCCCGCGAGAAGGCCGGCTCCGCCTCCGCGCTCAGCAACACCTTCCGCCAGCTCGGCGGCGCGCTCGGCATCGCCGTACTCGGCTCGGTGCTGTCGGCGTCGTACCGCGACGGCATCGAGGGCCACCTCGGCACGCTGCCGGCGGGTCTGCGCGACACGGCGGGCGAGTCCATCGAGGCGACGCTCGGGGTCGCCGCGAAACTCGGCGACCAGGGCCGGTCGCTGATCACCCCCGCCAACGACGCCTTCCTGCACGCCATGCACGTCACCGCCCTGTGCGGGGCCGGGGTGGCGGCCGTGGGCGCGGTCGTGGTGGCCCTGTTCCTGCCGGGCAGGCCGAAGCCGACGCCGGAGGACGCGGCGGAGGAAGGGGAGTTGGTGCGGACGAAGTCGTAGGGGCGGTGGCCGGGGCGGCCGGAATTGCCGCCCCACCCGCCCCTTGGGCGACAATTCCCCCACTGCGACGAAAGGATCGAACACGTGAGCCTCGCCGACAGGGGGACCACCGTCCCGGGGACCGGCATGGGCGGGGAGCAGCCCGTCCGGGGACGGCCCCGGAGCGAGGCCGTCGAACGGGCCATCATCGAGGGCACGATGAAGCTGCTGGAGGACGGCGTCTCGCTCGCCGAGATCTCCATCGAGCGCATCGCCCGTACCGCCGGCGTCGGCAAGGCCGCCATCTACCGCCGATGGAGCGGCAAGGAGGAACTCTTCGTCGACGTGCTGCGCGCCGCCGAACCGCAGGACCCCGAACTCCCCGGCACCTCCATGCGCGACGACCTGATCGTGCTCCTCGAGGCGCTGCGGCGGCGGGGCCTCGCCAACCGTTCCTCGGCGATCCTGCACAACGTCCACGCCCAGATGAAGAGCAGCCCGAAGATCTGGGCGGCGTACCACAACACGGCGATAGAACCCCGGCGCAGGATGGCCGTCGAGGTCCTGCGCCGGGGTCAGGAGAACGGCGAACTGCGCGCCGACCTGGATGTGGAACTGCTGAACGACATCTTCGTGGGCCCCATGCTGGTCCGCGCGATCATGCGCCCTGACGCCGACCTCCCCGAGGAACTCCCCGCGCGCATCGTCGACACGCTGCTCGCGGGGCTACGCCCCGTCAGTTCCTCGACCGGGTAGCCCCAATGTGCGCGTTTCGTCACAGACCGGGCTCTGCGGCCCGGCATCGGAACCCGTGGGACCACCCCGGTCGTCCTCGTGCCCGTACGGCCGTCACGGGACGGCGAGAACAAAGCCGATCATCCCCTAGGGTCGTACCCGGGGAAACGGACGGTGTGCAAGGCAGGCAGTGAGGCGACGGTATGGCGCAGCAGGCGTACATGACGGAGACGGACGACAACGGAGGCTCGGGTCCCGAGCCTCGGGGAGTTCGGCTCCGACGCCTGATCGGCACTCTGCTCGGCCGGATCCGCGCGGGCTGGCGCGGTGATCCGCGCATCTGGCGGCGCGGTCTGGTCCTGACCGGGTTCGCCCTGGCGTTCTCCCTGGTGATGGGGCTGCACTCGCGCATCCCCAACCGCTACGGCAACCTCGGCAGTCTCACGGAGACGTTCCTGCCCTGGATCGGCCTGTTCGTGCCGGTGCTGCTGGTGCTGGCGCTGGTGCGCAAGTCGGCGACCGCGCTGATCGCCGTCGTCCTCCCGGCCGTGGTCTGGCTGAACCTCTTCGGCGGGCTCCTCGTCGACCGGACCGGCAGCGGCGGCGACCTCACCGTCGCCACCCACAACGTCAACGCCGACAATCCGGACCCGGCCGGCACCGCCCGTGACGTGGCCGCGTCCGAGGCCGATGTGCTCGCCCTGGAGGAGCTGACCGCCACGGCGGTGCCGGTGTACGAGAAGGCGCTGGCGGCGACCTACAAGTACCACTCGGTGCAGGGCACGGTCGGCCTGTGGAGCAGGTATCCGCTGAGCGCTGTGAAGCCCGTCGACATCAAGCTGGGCTGGACGCGCGCGATGCGGGCGACGGTCACGACGCCGGAGGGACAGGTCGCCGTCTACGTCGCCCACCTCCCGTCGGTGCGGGTGAAGCTCCAGGCCGGGTTCACCGCCCGGCAGCGCGACAAGAGCGCGGACGCGCTGGGCGAGGCGATCGTCGACGAGAAGCTGACCCGGGTGGTCCTGCTCGGTGACCTCAACGGCACCATGAACGACCGCTCGCTCAATGCCGTGACCTCCCAGATGCGCTCCACGCAGGGCGCGGCGGGCAGCGGTTTCGGCTTCAGCTGGCCCGCGTCGTTCCCGATGGCGCGGATCGACCAGATCATGGTGAAGGGCGTGGAGCCGGTCACCTCCTGGACGCTTCCGCAGACGGGCAGTGATCATCTGCCGGTGGCGGCGCGTGTGAAGGTCACCACACCTTAATCAGGGGGTCACCCGCTGGAATAGCGGGCCGAGGAGAGTTTGTTCCGTACTTGAACATACGAAACGTATGATGAACGGATCCCACTCTCCCTGAAAGGCAAGTTCCCCATGCCCCTGGCCCTGCTCGCCCTGGCCGTGGGTGCCTTCGGAATCGGCACCACGGAGTTCGTGATGATGGGCCTGCTGCCCGACGTCGCGGACGACCTCCACGTCTCGATCCCGACGGCCGGACATCTGGTCTCGGCGTACGCGCTCGGCGTCGTCATCGGCGCGCCGCTGCTGGCCGCCGTGACGGCACGGATGTCCCGCCGCACCGTCCTGATCTCCCTGATGGGACTGTTCGTCGTGGGCAACGCGCTGTCGGCCTTCGCCCCCGGCTACGACTCACTGCTGGCCGCCCGCTTCCTCAGCGGTCTCCCGCACGGCGCGTTCTTCGGCGTCGGCGCGGTGGTGGCCACCAACATGGTCGCCCCGGAGCGCAAGGCCCGCTCGGTGTCGCTGATGTTCCTCGGCCTGACCGTCGCCAACATCGCGGGAGTCCCCGTCGCCACCCTCATGGGCCAGAACCTCGGCTGGCGCGCGACCTTCCTCGGCGTCAGCGTGATCGGCCTGGCGGCGATCGCCTCCCTGGCCCTGCTGATCCCGCGCGACCACACCCACGCGCCCGCCGTCGGGCTGCGCCGCGAGCTGGCGGCCCTGCGCTCGCTGCCGGTGTGGCTGGCCCTCGGCACGACGGTGGCCGGCTTCGGCGCCCTCTTCTCCGCCTACAGCTACATCACCCCGATGCTGACGGACTCCGCCGGCTACGCCGACTCCAGCGTGACGCTGCTGCTCGCGCTGTTCGGTGTCGGCGCGACGATCGGCAACCTGGTGGGCGGCCGCCTCGCCGACCACGCGATGCGCCCGACCCTGTTCGGCGGCCTGACGTCCCTGGCGGTCGTCCTGGCCCTGTTCCCGCTGCTGATGACGACGGCGTGGGGCGGTGCGCTGGCCGTGGTCCTGCTCGGCATGGCGGCGTTCGTGACGGGTTCGCCGCTCAACCTGATGGTGATGGAGAAGGCCGCCGCAGGCCCGTCGTTGGCCTCCTCCGCCAACCAGGCCGCGTTCAACATGGCCAACGCCGGCGGCGCCTGGCTCGGCGGCCTGGCCCTCACGGCCGGCCTCGGCGTGACCTCACCCGCGCTGGCGGGAGCGGTACTGGCGGTCCTGGGCCTGGTCGTGGCGGGCATCGCGGCCGTGGTCGACGCCCGCCGGGCCCCGCGGACCACCGGCCGCGAGCGCGTCGTCGCGACGCACGTGCCGCGGACGGTGGAGGCGGGGGTACGTCACTGACGTCACGGAGGGGTCGGCCGTGCCGGATCCGCCTGCTGGTCGACCTCGCCGACGCCACCGGCCCGAGCGGTGCCTTCACCATCCGATGGTCAGGAGTGTCCACGCCCAGGGCGCGGATGGCAGGCCGCACGCAGCGCATCCAGCTTCTCCGCGTCGGTGGTCTCGGCCGCGGTCGCGTGCGTGATGGTCCTGAGGTCGGTGCCGGCAGGCATCAGGACATCGACGTCGAGGGAGATGTCACCCACCAGTGGATGCTCGATGGTCCTGCGGTCGCCGACATAGGGGCCGGCGGTGCCGTTGAACCACAGACGGGCGAAGCGCGGGACCGATCACGCACGGCGCATCGCGGCGGACCCGGGAACGTCGGCAGGCATGCCACCAGCCGCTGATTGGCTCTCGACCGGTTACGGCGTGCCCGGAAGACTGGCGGTCTGTCGCCGGGCGTGGAGGAGTTGCGATGCAGGTAGCCGTGGTCACCTTCGACGGATTCAACGAGCTCGACAGCTTCATCGCATCCGCACTGATCAACCGGTGCCGCAAGGACGGCTTGGAGGCCTTCGTCACGACGCCGACGCCGGTGGTCACGTCGATGAACGGCGTCGAGGTGAGCGGGCAGCGCCCGATGGAGTTCGTGGCCGAGGCCGACGTCGTGCTGATCGGCAGCGGGGTGAAGACACGGGATGTGGTCGCCGACGAGCGGCTGATCTCCAGGCTGCCGCTCGACCCTTCGCGACAGCTGATCGGCGCGCAGTGCTCCGGCGCGCTGGTGCTCGCCCGGCTCGGGTTGCTGGGTGACATGCCGGCCTGCACGGACAGCAGGAGCCGGCCCTTCGTCGAAGCCTGCGGCGTCACCGTGCTGGACGCGCCGTTCCACGCCGAGGGGAACATCGCCACGGCGGGCGGCTGCCTGGCGTCGCAGTATCTCGCCACGTGGGTGATCACGCGAACGCTCGGCGAGGACGCCGCGCACGATGTCCTCGACTACGTGGCTCCGGTCGGCGAGAACCAGGAGACGGTCGACCGCGCCCTGCGTGCCGTACGCGCGGGCGAGGCCGCCCTGCGCTGACGCCGGGCGATCGGCCTGCGGCCGGATCCGGCGCCGTCGGTCACCCGGTCCGGGCGGCGACGGCCCGCGCGCAGTCCAGGGACTCGGTGTGGGTGGTGTCCACCTCCAGGTCGTAGAGCACGCCCTGGTGGACCAGGTCCGCCTGGGACGCGGCCATGCCCGGGACCCGGTCGCCGCGGGCGAGCTCGCGGCCCGCGGCGACCGCGCTCTCGCATCTGACGCCCACCCAGAGCACGTCCAGTCCGCCGAGGACTTTCCGCCACTCCTGCTGGGACGCGGCTCCGCCGAGGAAGACATCGTCGACGATGACCCGGGCGCCCGCGCGGACCGTCGCGGCGACCCCTTCCTGCCACGCGGTCTGGAGCGTCCGGAACTCCGGCCCGACGCTCACCCCGCCGTCCGCGGCGAACTCGATGCCCGCGTCCGAGGTCCGCAGGGACGCGGGCATGGCTTCGAGCAGCGAGTCGACCCCGACGGCGAGCCACGGATCCGGCAGGACCGCCTGGAGACACCGGACGATCCCGGACTTGCCCGAGCTGGAGCCGCCGTTCAGCACGTTCACCTGAGTTGTCACCGCGCCACAGTAGGGGCGCCGCGCACCCCGGCCGAAACGTATTTCGGAGCCCGGGGGGCGGCCGTCAGACCGACTCGCGCCAGCCGTTCGTGATCGGCAGGCGGCGGTCCTTGCCGAAGCCCTTCGCCGAGATCTTCGTGCCCGGCGGGTACTGGCGCCGCTTGTACTCGGCGGTGTCCACCATGCGGAGGGTCTTGACGACCAGCTCACGGTCGTAGCCCGCCGCGACGATCGCGTCCGCGCCCTGGTCCCGGTCGACGTACAGCTCGAGGATCGCGTCCAGGACGGGGTAGTCCGGGAGCGAGTCGGTGTCGACCTGGCCGGGGCGCAGCTCCGCGCTCGGCGGCTTGGTGATCGAGTTCTCGGGGATCGGCGGGGTCTGGCCCCGCTCCGCCGCGGCGCGGTTGCGCCACTCCGCGAGCCGGAAGATCCACGTCTTGTAGACGTCCTTGATGGGGCCGTACGCGCCGACCGAGTCGCCGTACAGGGTCGAGTAGCCGACCGCCAGCTCCGACTTGTTGCCGGGGGCGAGGACGATATGGCCCTCCTGGTTGGAGACGGCCATCAGCAGGGTTCCGCGCAGCCGCGACTGGAGGTTCTCCTCCGCGAGACCCGTCAGACCGAGCGAGCCCATGTACGCGTCGAACATCGGCTCGATCGGGACCGTGCGGAAGTTCAGGCCCGTCCGGCGCGCCAGCTCCGCCGCGTCGCCCTTCGAGTGCTCGGAGGAGTACTTCGACGGCATCGACACGCCGTACACGTTCTGCGCGCCCACCGCGTCGCACGCGATCGCCGCGACGAGCGCCGAGTCGATACCGCCCGACAGCCCGATGAGCACCGACCGGAAGCCGTTCTTCGCGACGTACGCGCGCAGGCCCACGACCAGTGCCGAGTAGATCTCCTCGGCGTCGTCAAGTCGCTCCGCGTACCCGCCGCTCAGCTCGGGCTCGTACGCCGGGACGGGGTCCTGCGACACCACGACGCGGTCGATGCGCAGACCGTCGTCCACGACACCCGTCGGCGCGTCGGTGGAGGCCGCCGGCAGGTCGAGGTCCAGGACCACACACCCTTCGGAGAACTGCGGCGCCCGCGCCACGACCTCGCCGTCGCGGTCGACGACGATCGAGTCGCCGTCGAAGACCAGCTCGTCCTGCCCGCCGATCATCGCGAGGTAGGCGGTGGTGCAGCCGGCCTCCTGGGCCCGCTTGCGGACCAGCTCCAGACGGGTGTCGTCCTTGTCGCGCTCGTAGGGGGAGGCGTTGATGGAGAGCAGCAGACCGGCCTCGGCGGAGCGCGCCGCGGGGACCCGGCCGCCGTCCTGCCAGAGGTCCTCGCAGATCGCGAGGGCCACGTCGACGCCACGCACCCGCAGCACCGGCAGGGTGTCGCCCGGCACGAAGTAGCGGAACTCGTCGAAGACGCCGTAGTTCGGCAGGTGGTGCTTGGCGAAGGTCAGGATCACCTCGCCGCCGTGCAGCACCGCCGCAGCGTTGCGCGGCGAGCCGGCCGGGCGGCCGAACTTCGGCCGGCCGCCCTCGGACCGGTCGAGGTAGCCGACGACCACCGGCAGTTCGCCGAAGCCCTCGTCGGCGAGGCGGACGGCGAGCTCACGCAGGGCCGTGCGGGAGGCCTCGACGAAGGAGGAGCGCAGGGCGAGGTCCTCGACGGGATACCCGGTCAGCGACATCTCCGGGAACGCCACGAGATGCGCTCCCTGCTCGGCGGAGTGCCGGGTCCAGCGGAGGATCGTTTCGGTGTTGCCGACGAGGTCGCCGACGCGCGAGTCGATCTGGTTCAGAGCGAGACGAAGTTGAGGCACGCGCATCAGTGTAATCGTCAATGCGACGCGATGGGGGGCGCGGGGTGTCGGATACCCCACGCCCCCTCCGCGTCCGACGTGTGCACGGCACGCGGACGACCTGCTCAGCGCCGGCGGTACGACTCCACGTAACCGTTTGCGGGCGTACCCACGCCGGTGACGTCGTCGTAGCCCTTCACGGCGGACAGCGAGCTGTCCTTGCCGAGGCTGCGGACGGAGGTCAGCAGCCCGTCCGCCGCGTCGTAGCTGTTGGCGAAGTCGACACGCGCGACCGCGAGCCCGGACCCGGTCGGGTTGTCCGTGACGTCGTGGTAGACCCGCGAGCCGTACTTGGAGTAGATCGTCGGGTTGGCGAAGCCGATCGCCTTGCCGCCGCGCGCCTCCTGGCCCAGGGCCTGCACGGCCGCGATGACCGGCGCGGCCAGCGAGGTGCCGCCGATGCGGTACTCGCTGTACTGCTCGGTCCCGTCCGGGAAGGTCTGGGTCTGGCCGACCCTGAAGCCGGTGTTCGGGTCGGCGATCGCCGAGATGTCCGGGACGACGCGGTTGCCGGCGGCGCTGTTGGCCGTGGCGAGCGCCTTCGGGACGACACCCTTCTGGTAGTACGGCTCGGCGACCGTCCTGCTCGTGCCGCCGCCCGCCCCCGAGGTGTACGCGCCCGGGAAGTCCGTCCAGCTCTTGCCGTCGGCCGACAGCGAGGCCTTGTCGGTGCCCCAGCCGGTCTCCCACAGGTACTTGTCGTTCTTGCCGACCGCCAGCGAGGTACCGCCGACCGCCGTCACCCACGCCGAGTTGGCCGGGGTGTCGACCTGCTTCGTGCCGGTGTTGGCGACCTCGTCGCCGTTGTCGCCGGAGGAGAAGTAGAAACCGATTCCCTCGACCGCGCCGAACTGGAAGACCTGGTCGTAGGCGGCCGCGAGGTCCGGCGTCTGGTTGGCCTCGATGTCGCCCCACGAGTTGGAGACGATGTCGGCCAGGTGGTTGTCGACGATCTTGCTGAGCGAGTCGAGCAGATCGTCGTCGTAGCAGGACGCGGCGCCCACGTACGTGACGTTCGCGGCCGGTGCGACCGCGTGCACGGCCTCGACGTCGAGGGTCTCCTCGCCGTACCAGCCGGCCGCCCCGCACTCCTCGGTCCGGGTGTAGTCCGACGGCAGGACCTGGGTCAGCTGCCCGGTCTTCCAGCGCGCGTCGCCGTGCGCCTTCGCGTAGGTGGCCGCGTCGTAGGCGATCGTCGGCGAGGCGTACGCGTCGGTGATGGCGATGCGCACCCCCTTGCCGGTGTAGCCGCCCGCGCCGTACGCGGCCCGCAGCTGCTTGCCGGTGTACCCCTGCACGGCGTACGGGATCTTCTTGCCGTACGCCGAGGGGAGGGTGCTCGCGGTGTTGGAGCCGTAGTACGAGGAGAACGGCCCGGAGTTCTTGAACACCGCGTCCGGCGGCGGGAGTTGGTCCTTGGACGCGGCCTTGTGCGGTGCGTTGTCCAGGCCGGTGACGGTCAGGACGGCGCCGTCCAGGCTCGCGGGAGCCGAGGCCGACTTCGACGGCGCGCGGTAAGTCCGGCTGCCCTTGGTGTAGTTGTGCAGCTGGGTGCCGAACGCCTTCTCGACGGCGGCCACATCGCCGCTGACCGACACATAGTGCCGGGTCGTGCCGGTGACCTTCAGACCGGCCGCCGTCAGCCACGACCTGACCGCGGCCACCTGGGCCTCGGTCGCGCCGAAGCGGGCCTGGGACTGCTGGGCGGAGAGGTACTTGCCGTAGACGGGCGAGGCGGGGTCGGACACGGCCTTCGCGTACGCGGCGAGGCCGGTGGCGTCACGTCCCGCGAGGTAGACGCGGGCGGAGACCTGGGCGCTGTCCGAGGTCGAGCCCTTGTCCGCCTTGGTCGTGGCCCACGCGGGCTTGGTCCCGGCCAGCGTGTCACGGGTCGGGCTGTCCGCCGCGTGCGCGGCGGGTATGCCGAGCGCCAGCGCGCCGGCGATCATGGGCAGTGTCGCTGCCATGCTCGCTCCGGCGCGCAGCGCGGCGCGGTTGGATCTCATAGGACCCCCTGTATGTGGTTCGACGCGAGTGGATCACTCGACGTGCTGGCCACTCTTGCGATGAACCGTTCATGCCAGGGGAATGCGAACACCAAGAAGCGCCCAAGTGACCGCTTGCTGGGCTGATTTGACGGATACGTCCGTGAAATCGAGGGGAAACCCTATGGATCGGGCCGAGGGGATCGGCTACGGCTTGGCCCCGCGAGCTTTCAGCATGTCCGTCATCAGGTCGATCTCCGACTGCTGCGCCTCGACCATGCCCTGCGCGAGCCGCTTCTCCACCCCGACCGAGCACTTGGCGACACACCCCTCGGCCATGTGGATGCCGCCCTTGTGGTGGTCGGTCATGAGCTGGAGGTAGAAGATCTCGGCCTGCTTGCCGTTGAGCGTGCCGAGCTTCGTCAACTCGGTGTCGGTGGCCATGCCGGGCATGAGCGCGCCGTCCTCGCCGTCACCCATGCCGCCCATGCCCATCCAGGACATGGGCCCGTCGGACGACACCTTCGGCAGGCCCCAGAGATCCAGCCACCCGAGCAGCATGCCGCGCTGGTTGGCCTGCGTCTGCGCGATGTCGTAGGCGAGCCGCCGGACGTCCTCGTCGGCCGTCCGGTCCCGCACGATGTACGACATCTCGACGGCCTGCTGGTGGTGCACCGCCATGTCCCGGGCGAACCCGGCGTCGGCGGAGTCGGCGGCGGGCGGTGCGGTGCCCGCCGCACCGTCCTCGGCGACGGAGTAGGTGATGGCCCCGGCGGCGACGAGCACTCCGGCCACGGCCACCGCCACTCCCGCGTACCTCACTGCGACAGACCACCCGTGCAGGCGGCGCCCGGCTCGGGCGTCTGCTCGCCCTGCACGAACTTCTCGAAGAACTTGTCCAGGTTCGGGTCGCTCGCACTCGTCACCGTGCGCTGGTTGCCCCACGCGGTGAGCATGATCGGGTCCGCCTGGGCGTCGTCCGGGCTCATGAGCGTGTAGGGCGTCTTCTTGACCTTGGCGGCGAGGGCGTCGACGTCGGCCTTGCTCGCCTTGCCGTTGTACGTCACCCAGACCGCGCCGTGCTCGAGCGAGTGCACGGCGTTCATGTTGTCGACGGCCTTGGTGTAGACGTCGCCGTTGCAGTTCATCCAGACCTGGTTGTGGTCCCCGCCGACGGGCGGCTCGGTCGGGTACTTCACGGTCTTGGTGACGTGGGTACGCCCGAGCGTGCCCTTCCACGTCTTGACCCCGTCCGCACCGGTGACGAAGTGACCCGAGGCCGCCTTGCCGTCGGCGGCGGTGTCCTTGTCGTCGCCGGACTGCGACTTCACGACGAACACACCACCGGCGACCAGCGCGACCACGGCGACGACACTGCCGCCGATCACGAGAAACCGGTTTCGCCGCTCCCGGACCTGCTCGGTCCGCCGCATCTCCTCTATGCGCGCCTTGCGCGCCGCGCTGCCGGTCTTGTTGGCGGAACCCATGAGGCCTGTCCTTCTGGGAAAAGGGGCGGGACGGGGGCGGGACGGTCGGGGTGTTCGAGTCCGCTGATCGTAATGGGGGAGATGGGGAAAGGCGTAGACAGGTCACAGCCAAGAGAGGGGTGACGCTCACAGCCAAGCGGGCGGATAATTTGAATGGTAGATGCGCATTATCTACGCTTCCTCCCATGCGGCTGTTGCGATCCACCGACCTGGCACTGCGCGTCCTCATGCGACTCGCGGTGGCGGGCGACACCCCGGAGGCCACCCCCACGACCCGTGACGTGGCGGCCGCCATGGAGGTCCCCTACACCCACGCGGCCAAGGTCGTGGCCGAGCTCCAGCACATGGGCCTGCTGGAGGCCCGTCGAGGCAGGGGCGGCGGCCTGGCCCTCACCGACCGGGGTCGCGCGGCGTCCGTCGGTACGGTGGTCCGCGCCTTCGAGGGCGACGGCGACGTCGTCGACTGCGAGGGCGCCACCCCCTGCCCGCTGGCCTCGGCCTGCCGGCTGCGCGGCGCCCTGCGCCGGGCCCAGGAGGCGTTCTTCGCGTCCCTGGACCCCATCACGGTCGCGGACATCGTGGCGGAACCGACAGGGCCGCTGCTGCTGGGGATCTCGAGGTTCGCCTGATTCCACCGACGTCGCGTGGGTCGGCGTCGCGCGGGTCCGTGCCGCGTGGGTCGGCGTTGCTCACGCCGGTGCCGTGGGGGCCCGTGCCGCGTGGGTCGGCGACGAGGGCGGGGCGCCTCGGCTGCCGCGCGGATCGCCGTCGTATGCCCGCCGCCTCGCCCGGCCGGGCGGCCGCGTACGGTTCCGGGGCGTCCGTGGACGGTGTCCAGGGCAGCTGGACGGCGACGACGCCGAGGGCGAAGATCCCCCGGCCGTCGGCCCGCGCATCGGAGGGGGCAGTGTCTTCACCCCACGTCAGCGACGGTTCCCGGGCCTCGCCTGCCCCATCCTTCACGCTTCCCCCCTGGCAATGCGCTTGTAGCCACATCGCCGGGCCGGATTGGATGGCCCGATGGAACGCATCGAAGCAGAGCTGTTCACCGCCGGCGGCAACAACGCCGTAGTCCGCCTGCCCGGCCGACGCTTCCCCGGGGTTCTGGTGCAGGGCGACTCCCTGCACATCCTCCGCACCGACATGGCCGAGCTGGTGGAGGCGTGCGACCGCGGTGACCTGGGCGACGCCCGCGACGCCGCCGGGCTTCTCCTGGCCGGCCTCGACGCCATGCTGGAGCGCTACGGCGCCGCGCTGGACGAGCACGAGATACCGCGGCCGTACTGAGCCGGCCCGTCCTCGCCGCGCCCCGGCCGTTCCCCGACCGACGCGATCCCGGACTCGCCGCGGTCCGGGAGCAGCCGGGCCGCGGCGAGGACGGGCCGTCCGGGCGGGCTCAGGTCCCGGAGATGGTGATGGCCAGGTCCGTGATGTTCAGGGGGAACTGGCCGATGGCCGTCGTGTCGCCGGTGAGAATGTCGACGCCGTAGAGCGACGGCGTGCTCGCGCCGTACGGCGTGAGCGTGGCGAAGGCGGCGTACGAGGTCGTCTTGCCGTTGGTCAGGTAGCTGAAGATGTCCAGGCCCGCGTTGAGGCCGGCGTCGAAGCCGAGCAGGCCGGTCGTGACGAGGTTGCCCTCGTTGGGCGGCGACTGGATGACGACCTGGTCGTTGAGCGTGTCGATGTCGATCAGGGTCGTCCCGGTGGACCCGACCAGGTCGTTGTTGGTGTACCCGGCGGCGGTCACGCCCTGCACCGCCGTGGTGGCCGGCGGGATGTTCAGGGCGGTGTCGGCGGCCGTGGTGTGGTCATTGAGGTTGTGCCGCAGGTTCTGGCCGTAGTCGCTGATCACCCGGAGCCGGTCGGCCGCCGGGTTGAAGTCGATGTCGAAGGTCGTGCCGTAGAGCGCGACCTGGAGCTGCGAGACCTTGGTGACGACGACGTCGGTGGTGGCCGGCGGGGTCTTGATCGTGTAGATGCCGCCCTTGTCACCGAGGCCGTACAGGAGGCCGTTCTGCACCCGGTGGTCGATCCCGAGCAGTTTGGTGTCCCCGCTGAGCCCGGTGACGAGCCGGACCCAGTCGAGCACCTGCGGCTTGTCGGTGGTGAACGTGGCCATCAGCGTGCCGTCCCCGGTGATCCCGAAGGCCCTCAGGCTGGGGACGGCGGTGGCGGCGGAGCCGGAGCCGGGCGCGCCGACCATGAGCGCGGTCGCCGCGGAGATCATGGCGACCGTCGCCGCCAATCTCTTTCTGGTCCCTGTTCTCACTGTTGTCTTCCTCCCGTTCGAAAGAACGTCATTTGCTCGCGCCGCAGCGGAGCGGAGCGGAATGGCGTGGAATGGCGTGGAATGGCAGTGGAATGGCAGCGCCATAGGGCGTCCTGTGCGTCGCTGAACAGCGAGGGAATGCGCCCCGTGGATGGCTGCGCGGTTCCCATTAAGCCCAGGCCGCAGCGGCCTCACAAGCGGTTCCGGCGACAAGTACGCCCTGATTCAGGAACTTTGCGCAGGGTGACAAACGCGACGTCGGCACATCCTTCATCAATTCACCCGGATTGATAAACGCCCGTCCGGTTTTCATCTGTCGACGCTCACGGCCGCGATGGCATGCTCACGCCCATGGGGAGTCTCTTCGGCGAGCTGGCCCGGCAGGCGACGGCCAACGCGCGTCGCGAGGTGGAGACTTATGTGCGCGAGATTCCGGAGCTCGGGTCCCTCGACGTGAACTCCCGGGCCAGGGCCGAGACGCTGGAGTACGCGGTGTGGTTCAGGCGCCGCACGGTCGAACTTGCCCCGGAGAACGACATGTTGACCGAGGACGATCTCGGCTACATCACGTCGATGGGTGCGTCACGCGCCGGGTCGGGGATGTCGCTGGAGTCGCGGCAGCGGGTGCTGCGCGTACACACCGCGCTCATGCTGCGCGAGATCAACGAGGCGACGGAAGCCCAGCGCGGCGGCCATGTCGAGGAACTCATGCGGATCATGAGCTGGTTCGCCCCGCAGGGCGAGCGCGGCATCGGCGCCTACCGCGAGGGCTTCGTGACGGTGATGCGGCGTCAGGTGCCCTACGTCGAACAAGCCGCCCTACTGGCACGGTCGTTGCTGGCGGAGGACCCCGCCGCGGAGGAGCTCGCCCTGGTCGCGGGCATGGAACTGGCCGACCACTACGCGGTGACGGTGATCCGGGTGCCGGACCGCCCCGCCGGCGATCGCGACCTGGAGAACGAGATCGAGGCGCTGGTGAAGAGGTACGGGGTGCCGGCCACCTGGTGCCCGGAGCGAGTTGGCGGAGGTGGAGGCGGGGGCGGGGGTGGTGAGCTGATCGTCCTGGTTCCCGGTGCCGCCGGCGCCGCACGGCTGCACGCCGCGCCCGCCCCGGGGCCCGACCTGGTCCCGGATCTCGTACCGGATCTCTTGCAGGACTTCGCCCAGGCTCTCGGCCGCCCCTGCGCCGCCGGCAGTACCGCCGCCGTACCGCTGTCCGAGCTCTCCGGCGCCCTCGACCGGGCCCGGCGGATCAGCAGGGCGGCCCCGCTGCGGCGGGCGTCGACGCGGCTGCGGCCGCACACCCTCGCGGACGTCTTCGTCGAACTCACGGTCGCGGACGTGCCGTTCGTCGACGAATGGCTCCGCACGGTGGCCCGGAGCCTGCGGCCTGGCCCGGACCTGCTCGTCACCCTCGACGCCTACTACCGCCACGACATGAACCGCGGCTCCGCGGCGACCGCCCTCAACGTCCACCCGCGCACCCTGGACTACCGCCTTCGCCGGGTGCGGGAGCTCACCGGCATCGACCCGGGATCGACGCACGGCGTGCGGGTCCTCAGCTCGGTCGTCACGCGGAGCCTGTCGCGCGCGTGGGGCTGAGCTGAACCGGGCGAGTACGGCGAGGGCGGGCCGGGTGTCGTGCGTGCCCCTTCGGGCACCGCTTCGTGCACCCGGGTTCTGCCCGCGCGTACCTGGCGTCGGGTGCGGGCGGACGCGTAGGCAGGGAGTGTCGAGATCGCCGTCGCCCTGGGAGTTTCCGTATGCACGCCCGAGACACCGTCGGCGCGACGTCCGAGCGCACCGGCACCCGCCGACCGCCGGTACCCGTTTCCGCGCAGCGGGCTCCCGCCGCGACCGCCGGTCCGGGCGCGCTGCTCGCCCTCCAGCGGTCCGCCGGCAACTCCGCGGTGGTGCAGCTGCTCCGCGACGCCGACCACGCGGGGCACCGGCACGATCCGGCGGGCGGTACCTGCGCCGACGAGATGGCGGCGGTCCAGCGTTCGGCCGTGCACGGTGTTCTGGGCGGGGCCGGACGGCCACTCGCGGAGCCGGTCCGGGCGGAGATGGAGGCGCGTCTGGGCGCGGACTTCTCCGACGTCCGCGTGCACGACGACTCGGCCGCCCGCGCCTCGGCCGTCGGCATCGGGGCCCGTGCCTACACCTCCGGCAGTCATGTGGTGATCGGCCCCGGCGGCGGCGACAAGCACACGCTCGCCCATGAGCTGACGCACGTCATCCAGCAGCGGCAGGGGCCGGTCGCGGGCACCGCCACCGCCGACGGGCTGAGCGTCAGCGACCCCTCCGACCGCTTCGAGCGGGCCGCGGAGGAGAACGCCCGTCGGGTCCTCGCCGGACCGGCGCCGGACACCGGGGCACGGCAGGGGACCGGTGAGGCCGCTGTCCGTACGCAATCCGCGACGGGGTCCGTGCAGCGGTTCGCCGACGTGGCCGTGCCGAAGCTGGGCACGCTGCGCATCTCGAACTCCGGCGCGTTCGCCATCTCCAACGGCCGTCCCTACATCTGGGTGCGGGAGGACGCGCTGGGCACCATCTCGCCCGCTCTGGTGGACGAGGGCAAGCAGACACAGATCGGCGACGCCACCTACCACCGCTACTCGCTGGGCGGCAAGGTCCTCAACCAGTGCCTCCATGTGGCCGAGGAGATCATCAACAACCGGGTCCGCGACCTGGAACACGGCACCGACGCCAGCCTGATCGACACGTACAGCAAGAAGCACGGCGAGCGGGCGGAGCACTTCGGTGCTCCGAGCGACGGGACCAACCGCCGGATGGCCAAGGAGTTCGTCCGCGCCCGGAACGAGGCGGCCGATCCCGGGGTGGGCCAGGCCTTCGTGATCGTCGCGCTGAAGCCGGGGGACCGGGAGATGAGCCAGTTCCACGCCGCCGCCGTGGTCGCCAGGGACGGCGACGACTGCGTCACCCTGGAGGCGTTCGCGGGCGCAACGGAGAGGCTGGAGCCCGCCGCCTCCCGGATGTACACCGTCAACGGAGGGGCGAACTCCTTCCACGGCTTCTGGACCGCCGACGAGATGTACTACCACGGGGTCAGCGCCACGACGGTCGTGATCCGGCCCGCCCTATAGGGACACCGTCCGGTAGCCGGCTGCCGGCTACCGCTCTCCTGGCTCAGGCCCGTGCCAGCCACAGGTCCGGGCCGAACACCTCGTAGTGCACGTCCGCCGGGGCGACCCCCTTCTCGATCAGCTGCGCCCGCACCGCCCGCATGAACGGCAGTGGACCGCACAGGTACGCGCGCGTGCCCGGCGCGACGGGGACGTCCGCGAGGTCGGCCAGGCCCGTCCGGGCGTGTGCCGGGGCCTCCCGCTCGTACCAGAGGTGCACGGACGCGTCCGGCAGCTTCGCCGCGTACGCCTCGTGGTCCGTGCGCAGCGCGTGGTCCGCGGGGGAGCGGTCGGCGTGGACGACCGTGACCGGCGCATCGTGGCCGGTGGCGGCGAGGTGGGCCAGCATCGCCACGATCGGGGTGACGCCGATACCGGCCGAGGCGAGGAGCAGCGGGGTGCCCACGGCGTCGTCGAGGACGAGGTCGCCGTACGGCTCGGAGAGCTCCAGCACGCTGCCCTCACGCACGCACGCGTGGAGGTGGTTCGAGACCTCGCCCTCCGGTGTCGTCGCCCCGCCGGGCACCCGCTTGACGCTGATCCGGCGTACGTCGGCCCCCGGCGCGCCGGAGAGGCTGTACTGCCGTATCTGGCGGGCGCCGTCGGACAGTTGGGCGCGGACGGACACGTACTGGCCCGCGCGGAAGTCCCGTACCGGGGCGCCGTCGACCGGGCGCAGGCCGAAGGTGACGACGTCCTCGGTCTCCCGGACGCGTTCCACGACCTCCCACTCGCGCCACGCGGCGCCCCCGCTCTCCTCGTACAGGCGGCGCTCGATCGCGATCAGCGCGTTCGCCATCAGCCAGTAGACCTCGTCCCAGGCCGCCGCGACCTCGGGGGTGACCGCCTCGCCCAGGACGTCGGCGATGGCGGCGAAGAGGTGCTCGTGGACGACCTTGTACTGCTCGGGCGCGATGCCGAGGGAGGCGTGCTTGTGGGCGATGCGGGTGAGCATCGCGTCGGGGCGGTCCTGTGGGCGGTCCTGCGGGCGGCTCTCGACGTGGTCGTGGTCCCGCGGGTGGTCCGGCGCGGGCTCGACGAGACGGGTGGCGAAGGCGGCTATGGACCCGGCCAGGGCCTGGCGCTGGGTGCCGGCCGCCTGGTTGCCGCGGTTGAACAGGTCGCGGAGGAGGTCCGGATGCGCCGCGAAGAGGCCGGCGTAGAAGCGCTCGGTGATCTCACCGATGGCCGCGCCCACGGCGGGGAGGGTGGCGCGGACGGTGGCAGTGGACTGTTCGGACAGCATCGGGGCTCCTCAAAGCTCACTCGGTGTTCTGCTGTCCGGCACGCTAGTTAAACTTGCATCTGAGATGCAAATTAAATGGGCGAGGAGGGACGGAGGGGGGTGGGGCATTACGGATGTCGGTGCGAGCAGGCAAGATGGTCAGCAGAGCAGTACACCCGCCGGACGTGAGGCAGTACATCTGCCGGACGTGAGGCGTTCAGGCCCGGGTCGCCGAGGCGATCATGGTCGGCAACGCGCATGAAATGGTGTTGTGGTGTGATGCTCGGGTGCCCGACCGCCTCTCCGTGGGACGGGAAACAGGCGGCCTGACCAGCAAGGATGGGGAAGCGGAAGATGGACAAGCAGCAGGAGTTCGTGCTCCGGACGTTGGAGGAGCGCGACATCCGGTTCGTACGGCTGTGGTTCACGGACGTGCTGGGCTTCCTCAAGTCCGTCGCCGTGGCCCCGGCCGAGCTGGAACAGGCCTTCGACGAGGGCATCGGCTTCGACGGCTCCGCGATCGAGGGCTTCGCCCGGGTCTACGAGTCCGACATGATCGCCAAGCCGGATCCGTCCACCTTCCAGGTACTGCCCTGGCGTGCGGAGGCCCCCGGTACCGCCCGGATGTTCTGCGACATCCTCATGCCGGACGGCTCCCCGTCCTTCGCCGACCCGAGGTACGTGCTGAAGCGCGCCCTGGCGCGCGCCTCCGACCTCGGCTTCACCTTCTACACCCACCCCGAGATCGAGTTCTTCCTGCTGAAGAACAAGCCGACCGACGGCTCCCGGCCGACCCCGGCCGACAACTCCGGCTACTTCGACCACACCCCGCAGAACGTGGGCATGGACTTCCGCCGCCAGGCGATCACCATGCTGGAGTCGATGGGCATCTCGGTCGAGTTCTCGCACCACGAGGGCGCCCCCGGCCAGCAGGAGATCGACCTGCGCTACGCCGACGCGCTCTCCACGGCCGACAACATCATGACGTTCCGCCTGGTCATGAAGCAGGTCGCGCTGGAGCAGGGGGTCCACGCGACCTTCATGCCGAAGCCGTTCTCTGAGCACCCCGGCAGCGGCATGCACACGCACCTCTCCCTTTTCGAGGGCGACCGCAACGCGTTCTACGAGTCGGGCGCGGAGTACCAGCTCTCCAAGGTCGGCCGGTCCTTCATCGCCGGTCTGCTGAAGCACGCCGCCGAGATCGCCGCCGTCACCAACCAGTGGGTCAACTCCTACAAGCGCATCTGGGGCGGCTCCGAGCGCACGGCCGGCGCGGGCGGCGAGGCGCCGTCGTACATCTGCTGGGGCCACAACAACCGCTCCGCGCTGGTCCGCGTGCCGATGTACAAGCCCGGCAAGACGGGCTCCGCGCGCATCGAGGTCCGCTCCCTCGACTCCGGCACCAACCCGTACCTGGCGTACGCCATGCTCCTCGCCGCCGGCCTCAAGGGCGTCGAGGAGGGCTACGAGCTTCCGCCGGGCGCCGAGGACGACGTCTGGGCCCTGTCCGACGCCGAGCGCCGCGCGATGGGCATCGAGCCCCTCCCGCAGAACCTCGGTGAGGCCCTGAGCCTGATGGAGCGCAGCGACCTCGTCGCCGAAACCCTCGGCGAACACGTCTTCGACTTCTTCCTGCGCAACAAGAAGGCGGAGTGGGAGGAGTACCGCAGCGAGGTCACCGCGTTCGAGCTGCGGAAGAACCTGCCGGTGCTGTAGGGAACGACCTGCGGGGCTGCTCGCCTCGGGATGCGCAAGGGCCGACGGTGATGTGACCGTCGGGACGGGGGCGGTCTCCACAGGGAGGCCGCCCCTGGCGTCGGGGGCCTGTACCGACGGGACCCGTACCGATCTGGCGCCGACAGGTCACTGACCGGGTCCGCCCCTGCCCGCTCCGGGTTCCCGCACCGGATCCGGGTCCGGGTTCGTCCGGGCTCCGGGCAGCAGGGGAGGCCCCGCGCCGCCGTTCGGCAGGGAGACAGGCGCGTGAGGGTCTTCACCGGATTCGGGAATGCTCTGCACCAGGGCCACCAGATTGCCGATGGCGGGCCCCAACTGTTCGCTGCGCCAGCGGAGCACTCCCTGGAGGCGCATGAGGGCTGAGGTCAACTCCCCGTCCGCCGCTCTCTCGGAGTTGTCGATCAGCAGTGCGAGATCTTCCTGGATCTCCTGGTCCCGAGGCAGGTCTGGGATTTCCGCCTTCTTTTCGCCGAGCGCGCGTGCGATGTAGACGAGCTGGTCGAGTCCCTGGTATTCACCGGCGCCTACCGCGTCCCGCCCCCATACGACGTAGCCGACCATCCAGGCTTGTAGAGAGAAAAGCCAGTACTTGGCCTGTCTGCGCGCCTCGATCTGTTTTTCGCCGAGGAACTGGATGCCCAACTGGCGAGCCACTCCGACACCGGCGGCCACCGCGAAGCTGGCGCCACCGAATTCCAGAGCGTCCTGAATGGGCTGGCTGAATCCCAGATAGCTGGTGACGAAGGTTCCGAGGCCTGCGGCGAAGGCGTTGACCCCGTCCTGCATGAGGCGGTACCGGGCTAGGCGGGCCTCGTCCGAGATGCCGTGCTGGATCTCGTTGGCCAGGTCGACACGGACGGCTTCCTGGCCTTCCGACATCCCGCGGGGTTCCAGTAGCAGTCCCTGGACGGCAGCGGCGAACCTGGCCCCGAACAGCGCTTCCCGTCGGGGAGTGCGTTCCAGACCGATCATGTCGAGGGCCTCGGCACCCTTCTCGCCGACCGCGGCCTTCGTCGCCCATAGGGTGCATCGGTTCAGGAATGTTGCGTTCGTGCCGTGGCGCCACTCCGGAAAGCGAATGCCCAGTACTACGTGCTCGCGCGTCGCACGCGTGGTGGCCCGTACGATGCCGCGGGTTCTTTCGCCGGGTACCGGAGTGTGATCGAGTTCGTCGCAAAGGATTCTGGCGGATTGTGCGACTTCCGGAGGCGTCGGTTCATCCCTTCTTTGTCCCGGATGAATCGCCTCGACAACGGCCCTGTATCGAATGTCTGTCAGAATCGCCCGCAGATGTACCATGCGCTGGATGGCGCGCATTCCGCGATAGGTGCTGGTCGCCGAACGACCTGCCTCCCCCAAGGTGACCATGCGGTAATTTTAGTCACATGCCAATACCTCTTGCCAAGTGATAAACGGTGACTGAATTTCTGTTCGAAATTGGTCACGAATCTATTTGTTCTGTCGAAAACGATCACGATCGGTGAGCGGGCCCCCGCTTGGCGCGCGAGTGGGCGGGGGCCGCTCGGGCAGCCACGTCGCGGCCGTTGCCGGGTGTGCGTCGGCCCGGGCGCCGTGGCTGCCGGTTACTTCTCGGCCTGCCCCGCCGACAGTTTCGCCAGGACCTGGTGGAGGGGTTCCGTTTCGCGGCGGCGGTACTCCTGGATCGCCCAGCCGTTGCCGTCGGGGTCCTTGAAGTACATGAAGGTCGCTCCGTCCTGCGGTGCGAACTGCTGGGGTTCGGTGACGTCCAGGCCGCGGGCGGTCAGTTCCTCGTACGCGGCCTTCGCGTCCGTCACGCAGAGCTGCATGCCGTGGTAGGTGCCCGGCTGCGGGGTTCCCGTCGGGACCTGGAGGCCGTCGACCAGGGCGATCGAACAGCCGGAGCCGGGCGGGGTGAGCTGGACGATGCGTACGCCCTCCATGACCTCGCCGTCGAGGTCGACGTGGAAGCCGACCTTGTCGCGGTAGAACTCCTTGGCCCGGTCCACGTCGGACACCGGCAGCAGGATCACTTCTAGGGTCATGTCCATGGCTTGACTCCCTTGACTCCATTGTCGCGGCCGTCGCTCTGCACCCAACCGAAGTCCCGCAGAACCCGCGCAGAACCCGAAGCTCCGCAGGACCCGAGGTACCACAGAACCCGAAACCGGGCCGGGGCGCCACCGAAAGGCGCGGGTTACGCTCAGGTGCGTACGACCTTGATCCGAGGGAGGGCCGGGGATGATGGCGCCGGGGCGCAGGAGCAGCACCTTCACACGGCTGCTGCGGCACGGCTTCACCGACCCGTCCGCCGCCGAGCGGCTCCTGGACGGTCCCGAGCTGTCGCCGGTGCGCAACGATCCCGTTCTGCTGGAGGCCCTCGGCGTCACCGCCGATCCCGATCTCGCCCTGCACGGTCTCGTCCGGCTGCTGGAGGCCCAGCCCGGGCCCACCGCCCGTCGGGAGCTGCTCGACACGCTGATAGCGGCCAAGCCGCTGCGCGACCGGCTGCTGGGGGTGCTGGGGGCGTCCGCCGCCCTCGCCGACCACCTCGCCCGGCATCCGCGGGACTGGGAGGCGCTGGTCACGTACGAGCCGCGGGATCTGCATCCCGGGGTGGAGGAGTTCGAGCGGGGTCTGGCCGGGGCCACGGATCCCGTGTCGCTGCGCGTCGCCTACCGGCGCTGCCTGCTGTCCATCGCGGCGCGTGACGTGTGCGGGACGACCGACCTCGCCGAGACCGCCGCCGAGCTCGCCGATCTGGCCACCGCCACGCTGCGGGCCGCCCTGGGCCTCGCCCGGGCGGCCGCGCCCGACGACGCCGCGTTGTGCCGGCTCGCCGTCATCGCGATGGGCAAGTGCGGCGGGCATGAGCTGAACTACGTGTCGGACGTCGACGTGATCTTCGTGGGGGAGGCCGTCGAGGGGGCCGACGAGGGCAAGGCGCTGCGGGCCGCCGCCAAACTGGCGTCGCACCTGATGCGGATCTGCTCCGAGACCACCGTGGAGGGGTCCATCTGGCCCGTCGACGCCAATCTGCGGCCCGAGGGGCGCAACGGACCGCTGGTGCGGACGCTGTCCAGCCATCTCGCCTACTACCAGCGGTGGGCCAAGACCTGGGAGTTCCAGGCCCTGCTGAAGGCGCGGCCGGTGGCCGGCGACCTGGCACTCGGGGCCGAGTACGTCGCCGCGGTCGAGCCCCTGGTGTGGCAGGCCGCCGAGCGGGAGAACTTCGTCGTCGACGTGCAGAAGATGCGGCGGCGGGTCGTCGAGAACATCCCGGTCGCCGAGGTCGAGCGTGAACTGAAACTCGGACCCGGGGGGCTGCGGGACGTCGAGTTCGCCGTGCAGCTGTTGCAGCTGGTGCACGGGCGGGCCGACGCGTCGTTGCGGAGCGGCACCACGCTCGACGCCCTCCAGGCGCTCGCCGCGGGGGGATACGTCGGGCGCGCCGACGCCGAACAACTGGACGTCGCGTACCGGTTCCTGCGGTCCATGGAGCATCGGATCCAGCTCTACCGGCTGCGGCGGACCCATCTGGTCCCGGAGGCCGAGACCGACCTGCGGCGGCTGGGCCGCTCACTCGGACTGCGCACCGACCCGGTCGCCGAGCTCGGCCAGGAGTGGAAGCGGCACGCCGCCGTGGTGCGTCGGCTGCACGAGAAGCTGTTCTACCGGCCGCTGCTCGACGCCGTCGCCCAACTCGCCCCCGGTGAGACCCGGTTGAGCCCGAAGGCGGCCCGGGAGCGGCTGGTCGCGCTCGGGTACGCCGACCCCGCGTCCGCGCTGCGCCACCTGGAGGCGCTGGCCTCCGGCGTCACGCGCAAGGCGGCCATCCAGCGCACCCTGCTGCCGGTTCTGCTCGGCTGGTTCGCGGATTCCGCCGACCCGGACGCGGGCCTGCTCAACTTCCGCAAGGTGTCGGACGCGCTCGGCAAGACACCCTGGTACCTGCGGTTGCTGCGGGACGAGGGCGCCGCGGCGGAGAACCTCGCCCGGGTGCTGTCCGCCGGCCGGCTCGCCCCCGATCTGCTGATGCGGGCGCCGGAGGCGGTGGCGCTGCTCGGCGACGGGGACGGCGGGGGGCTCGAGCCGCGCGGGCGGGCCCATTTGGAGCAGGAGATACTCGCCGCGGTGCGACGGGCCGACGGCGTGGTGCAGGCGGTGACCGCGGCGCGTGGGGTCCGTCGGCGTGAGCTGTTCCGCACGTCCGCCGCCGACATCGTCGCCTCCTACGGCACGGAGGCGCAGCCGGTCGAGGCGGATCAGGGCGCCCTCGTGGACCTGGTGGGCGGGGCCGTGTCGGACATCACGGCCGCCACGCTGGCCGGTACTCTGCGCGCGGTCGTGCGGGACGGCTGGGGCGACACACTCCCGACGTCCTTCACCGTCATCGGTATGGGCCGCTTCGGCGGTCATGAACTGGGCTACGGCTCCGACGCCGACGTCCTGTTCGTGCACGAGCCCCGGGACGGCGTCGACGAGCGCGAGGCCGCGGACGCCGCGAACAAGGTCGTCTCCGAGATGCGCCGACTGCTCCAGATCTCCAGTGCCGATCCGCCGCTGCTCATCGACGCCGACCTGCGTCCGGAGGGCAAGTCCGGGCCGCTCGTGCGCACGTTGAAGTCGTACGAGGCCTACTACCGGCGCTGGTCGCTCGGTTGGGAGTCGCAGGCGCTGCTGCGGGCCGAAGTCGTCGCGGGAGAGGAGGAGTTGGGGCGTCGGTTCATCGAGCTGATCGACCCCCTGCGGTATCCGGCGGACGGGCTCGGCGAGGAGGCCGTGCGGGAGATCCGGCGGCTGAAGGCCCGCATGGAGTCGGAGCGCCTGCCCCGGGGCGCCGATCCGAAGCTGCACACCAAGCTCGGGCCGGGCGGCCTGTCCGACGTCGAGTGGACCGTGCAGTTGGTCCAGCTGCGGCACGGTTCGACGCATCCGGGGCTGCGCACCACGCGCACCCGTGAGGCCCTCGCCGCCGCGCGCGACGCCGGCCTCATCCCGGACGAGGACGCGGCGACGCTGGACGAGGCGTGGGTGCTGGCGACCCGGGTGCGCAACGCGGTGATGCTGGTGCGCGGACGGGCCGGGGACACCTTCCCGTCCGACCCCCGGGAACTGGTCGCCGTGGGGCGGTACTTGGGGTACGGGCCCGGACGGGTGGGCGACATGCTCGACGACTACCGGCGGACCGCGCGCCGGGCGCGGGGCGTGGTCGACGAGCTGTTCTACAGCGGCTAGGACCTGTCGTGATCGCCGTCGGCATGCACGGCATGCACGGCATGCACGGCATGCACGGCATGCACGGCATGCACGGCATGCACGGCACGCACGGCACTCAGGGCGCTGACGGCGCTCACCGCACCCACCGCATTCACGGTGCCGTCAGCGGTGACGGCGCTAGGAGGCGGGCTGTGTCGCGCCGTCGCGCCGCGCATCCGCCGACCCGCGCGTACGCGACGCCGTGTTCCGCCGGGTCAGCCCCACGCCCACCAGCACCACCGCCATGCCCGCGAGAACGCGTACGCCTATCTGCTCGTCCAGGACCGCCGCGCCCAGCGCGACCGACACGACCGGGAGCAGGTAGCCGACCGTCGCCGCCGTGGTGGGGCCCTCGTCCGCAATCAGGCGGTAGTTGAGGTAGAAGGTCACGCCCGTGCCGAGGACGCCCAGCGCGGCGACGGCGAGCAGGGCGGTGGCGTCCGGACGGATGGGGCCGGCCGCGGGGAGGGCCAGGGTGCTCCAGATCGTGGCGGTGAGGAGCTGGGCCGCCGACATGGCCATGGGGGTCTCCGAGGCCGTCAGGTGCCGGGCCATGTAGGCGAAGGCCACCGCGTAGCTCGCCGCCGCGGCCAGCAGGTACAGGGCGGGCAGGCTGAGCAGGCCCTCGTGGTGCCAGGGGGCGAAGATCAGGACGGTACCGGCGAAGCCCAGGACGAGACCGGTCAGACGCACGGGGTGCAGGGCTCGGTCCGTGCCCAGGCCGATGCCGATGAGGAGGGACCAGAGGGGGGTCGTGGCGTTGAGCACGCCCGCGATGCCCGAGTCGAGATGCTGCTCGCCCAGGGCGAAGAGGGCGAAGGGCAGCGCGTTGCAGAACAGGGCGGCCACGGCGAGATGGCCCCAGGTGGCCCGGGACCGGGGGAGGCGCTGGCCTGCCCGACGGGCCAGGAGCAGCAGGACGGCCGTGCCCAGGGCGCACCGGGCGATGGTGATCTGGGCGGGGGTCAGGCCGTGGGTCAGGGCCAGCTTGATCCAGAGGAAGCCGGAGCCCCAGAAGAGGGCGAGCGCGGCCATGCGGAGCGTGGAGGCGAGGGGCATGTTCCTACCGTCGTCCGCCCGACCTGTGAGGACAAGTGAAATGTTCTGGATGGTTCGTTAAGCTGTACTGCATGCTTGATGTGCGGCGGATGCAGGTGTTGCGGGCGGTCGTGGGGAACGGGTCCGTGACGGGGGCCGCGGCCGTGCTGGGGTACACGCCGTCCGCCGTCAGTCAGCAGATCGCCGCCCTGGAGAAGGAGGCGGGGGCCGCGTTGCTGGAGCGGGTCGGGCGGGGCGTACGGCCCACGGCCGCCGGACTGCTGCTCACCGAGTACGCGGACACCATCGGACGGCAGGTCGCCGAGGCCGAGACGGCGCTCGCCGACCTGCTCGCCGGGCGGACCGGGCGGCTGGGGGTGCGGTACTTCGCCACCGCGGGGGCCGGGCTGGTGGCGCCGGCCGTGGCGCGGCTGCGGGAGGCGCATCCCGGCGTCCGGATCGAGCTGAAGCTGACCGTCGATCCCGAGGATCCGCTGGCGGAGGTGCGGGAAGGGCGGGCCGATCTGGCGTTGCGGGTGGGCAGGGAGGGGCGGCAGGACGGTGGCGTACGGCTGCTGCACCTGCTCGACGATCCCTATCTCGCCGTCCTGCCGCGCGGGCACCGGCTCGCCGGGCGGCGGAGCGTGCGGCTGGAGGAGCTGGCCGAGGAGGCGTTCGTGGGCAGCGAGTGGCCGGGACCCTGTCTCGACGCTCAGCTCGACGCGTGTGCGGTGGTCGGGTTCCGGCCCCGGTTCGCGGTGCAGAGCGAGGACTACGTGACCGCCCAGGGGTTCGTCGCCGCCGGGCTGGGCGTGAGTCTGGTGCCCCGGCTGGGGCTCGGCAGCCGGCATCCGGGGGTCGTCGTACGGGAGGTGCGTGATCCGGTGCCGGTACGGGCCATCCAGGCGGTGGTCCGCGAGACGGCACCGGCGCAGCCCGCGCTGGACGCGTTCATCGACGCGCTGAGGGGGGCCGCGGAAGCGCGGTGAGGCGCTGAGCGTCGTCGGCCGGGCTGTGCCGCGCCGGTCGGGTCATGGTGGCCGCCCCGGCCGCCGGGGAGAGCGGATCGGCGGGCCGGGTCCCCGTCGGGTTCCGGGCCGACCTCACGCGCTCGGTCTCGACCCGGTCGGGGCCCCGGCGGACGAGGTGGCCGAGGCGCCGGTGCGGCTCACGGTGACCGGGGGACACGTGGTGCACACGGGAGAGCGCTGAGCGTCAAGCCGTGGTGCGTGCGAGCGTCAAGCCGTGCCGCCGAGCGTCATGCCTTCGTGGGGAGCAGGGGCCTGCCCTGCCCCCGTGGCCCCTTCGGTTCCTTCGGTGGCACGAGTCTGGGCAGGGCGTACGGCAGAGCCCCGTACCAGACGCGGGCCACCGCGAAGCCGAACGCCAGGCAGAGGAGGCCGCCCACGGCGTCCAGCCAGAAGTGGTTGGCCGTCGCGACGATCACCACCAGGGTCGCGGTCGGGTAGAGCAGGCCCAGGATGCGCACCCAGGGCAGCTCGGCCAGCGCGAACACGGTCAGACCGCACCACAGGGACCAGCCGATGTGCATGGACGGCATCGCCGCGTACTGGTTCGACATGTGCTTGAGGTCGCCGGACGCCATCGAACCCCAGGTCTGGTGGACCATCACCGTGTCCACGAAGTCACCGCCCGGCATCAGCCGCGGGGGCGCCAGCGGGTACAGGTAGTAGCCCACCAGGGCCACGGCCGTGGTGGCGAAGAGAGCCAGCCGCGTCGCCGCGTAGCGCCCCGGGTGGCTGCGATAGAGCCAGACCAGGACGGCCAGCGTGACGACGAAGTGCAGGGTCGCGTAGTAGTAGTTCATGCCCACGATGAGCCAGGTCACCGAGTTCACCGTGTGATTGACCGACTCCTCCACGGCGATGCCGAGGCTGTGCTCCACGCGCCAGATCCAGTCCGTGTTGCGCAGCGCCTCGGAGCGTTGTTCCGGGACCGCGTTGCGCACCAGTGAGTACGTCCAGTAGCTCACCGCGATGAGGAGGATCTCGAACCAGAGGCGGGGGCGGCGGGGGCTGCGCAGCCGGTCGAGGCGGCGCTGCCGGGGCGGGGCCGTGACGGGGTCTGGAAGGGCCTGGTCACGGCCTTCCAATGGCGTCACAGTCGATTCACCCATGGACACAAAGTCTGCCAGAAAAGACCTCTTGGCCCGATCATCCCTCGGTCGGGTTCGGCCCGCACTTTCTACGACGGCCGGACCCCTCCGGCTACTGCCGTCGTACCGGGGAGAACCCGGACGTCTCCGCCCTACGGACGATTTCGGTCCCCGGGCGCCGAAGCGGTCGAACCGCGCACCACCAGCTCGGGCATGAACACGAACTCGCTGTGGGGCGCCGGTGTCCCGCCGATCTCCTCGAGGAGCGTGCGGACGGCGGCCTGGCCCATCGCGGGGACCGGCTTGCGGACGGTCGTCAGGGGCGGGTCGGTGAAGGCGATCAGCGGGGAGTCGTCGAAGCCGACCACCGAGATGTCCTGGGGCACTGCCAGACCGCGCTGCCTGGCCGCCCGTATCGCGCCCAGCGCCATCATGTCGCTGGCGCAGACGATCGCCGTACAGCCCCGGTCGATCAGCGCCGTGGTCGCCGCCTGGCCGCCCTCGAGGGTGTAGAGGGAGTGCTGGACCAGATCGCTCTCGATCGTCTCGGGGTTGAGGCCCAGCTGTTCCTGGACCGCCCTGACGAAGCCCTCGATCTTGCGCTGGACCGGCACGAACCGCTTGGGGCCGAGCGCCAGCCCCACCCGGGTGTGGCCGAGCGAGACGAGGTGGGTGACGGCCAGGGTCATCGCCGCCCGGTCGTCGGGGGAGATGAACGGTGCCTGGACCTTCGGGGAGAAGCCGTCCACCAGCACGAAGGGGACGCCCTGCGCCCGCAGCTGCTCGTAGCGCTGCATGTCGGCCGTGGTGTCCGCGTGCAGGCCCGAGACGTAGATGATGCCGGCGACCCCGCGGTCGACCAGCATCTCGGTCAGTTCGTCCTCCGTGGAGCCGCCCGGGGTCTGGGTGGCGAGGACCGGGGTGTAGCCCTGGCGGGTCAGCGCCTGGCCGATGACCTGGGCCAGGGCCGGGAATATCGGGTTCTCCAGCTCCGGCGTGATGAGGCCGACCAGACCCGCGCTGCGCTGGCGCAGGCGGACGGGGCGCTCGTAGCCCAGGACGTCCAGAGCGGCGAGCACGGACTGGCGGGTGGTGGCGGCGACACCGGGCTTGCCGTTGAGAACGCGGCTGACGGTCGCTTCGCTCACCCCCGCCTGCGCAGCGATGTCGGCAAGCCGTGTGGTCACAGGGGTGGACTGTACCGGTCGGGTGCTGACTTGCACACCAATCGGACGCCGTGGGCGACCTGTTGAACGGCCCGCGGGCTGCTGCGTCATCGCGCTCCCTCATGAAAGTGATGGCAAGAGCTTGCAGAGTCTTGCACAGCGGCCCTTTGCCCCGCTGTGAGGCCCCCCAACCACGACAACTACGGTCTCACAGCGGTCGAGGGGAGGTCACGCACGGGTCACGTGCGGATAACTTCGGAGTTCTCTTGCACTTTTTTTCTGCAAGGTCTTTCGTGCCGCTTACATCGCTGTTACGTTCACGTCGCCCGACGGCAGCAACGGCGCGGTCGGAGTCGGCAGGACAGCGGACGGGACCGCTTCCTGTAGCTAAACGGGCTCTCACCCTCAAGGAGAAACTCATGCGGCGTGGCATAGCGGCCACCGCGCTGGTGGCGTCCTTCGCCCTCGCGGCGACGGCCTGCGGCGGAGACGACAGCGGCAGCGACAACTCGTCCGGGCCGGTCACCATCACCTGGTGGGACACCTCCAACGCCACCAATGAGGCGCCGACGTACCAGGCCCTGGTCAAGCAGTTCGAGGCCGCCAACAAGGACGTCAAGGTCAAGTACGTCAATGTGCCCTTCGACCAGGCGCAGAACAAGTTCGACACGGCCGCCGGTGCCTCCGGCGCCCCGGACGTGCTGCGCTCCGAGGTCGGCTGGACCCCCGCCTTCGCCAAGAAGGGCTTCTTCCTGCCGCTGGACGGCACCGAGGCCCTCAAGGACCAGGCCAAGTTCAAGTCGAACCTGATCGAGCAGGCCAAGTACGAGGGCAAGACGTACGGCGTGCCGATCGTCACCGACACGCTCGCGCTGGTCTACAACAAGGCGCTCTTCGCGAAGGCCGGCATCACCGAGGCGCCCAAGACCTGGGACGACCTGAAGACCGCCGCCGCCACCGTCAAGGCCAAGACCGGCGTCGACGGCTACTGGGGCTCCACCCAGGCCTACTACGCCCAGTCCTTCCTCTACGGCGAGGGCACCGACACCGTCGACGCCGACGCCAAGAAGATCACCGTCAACTCCGCCGCCGCGCAGAAGGCGTACGGCACCTGGCTGGGCCTCTTCGACGGCAAGGGCCTGCACAAGGCGGACACCACCGCCGACGCGTACGCCCACATCCAGGACGCGTTCGTCAACGGCAAGGTCGCCGCGATCGTCCAGGGCCCGTGGGAGATCACGAACTTCTACAAGGGCAGCGCCTTCACGGACAAGAACAACCTGGGCATCGCCACCGTCCCGGCCGGTTCCACCGGCAAGGCGGGCGCCCCGACCGGCGGCCACAACCTCTCGGTCTACGCCGGCTCGGACAAGGCCCACCAGGCCGCCGCGCTGAAGTTCGTCAACTTCATGACCTCCGCTGCGAGCCAGGCGACCATCGCCCAGAAGAACTCCACGCTGCCGACGCGCGACGACGCCTACACCGCCGCCGTCAAGGCCGACCCGGGCATCGCCGGCTACCAGACGGTCCTGTCCGCCGCCCAGCCGCGCCCGGCGCTGCCGGAGTACAGCTCCCTCTGGGGCCCGCTCGACACCGAACTGCCCAAGATCGCGGGCGGCAAGGAGACCCTCGACAAGGGCCTGAGCACCGCTGAGACCGCCATCGCCAAGCTGGTGCCGGACTTCAGCAAGTGAGCCGGTGTGGCCGCCGGATCTCCCACACATGGGGGGAGAGATCCGGCGGCCACCTGCCTGTGAGCCGTACCACCCGTCGAAGATCCAGCGTGAAGATCCAGAAGGTGTCGAACCATGACAGTCGCCATCGACCGCGCGACCGGCAAGCGCCGCGGTGACCGTGAGCCGAAGCCCGGGCCGGCCGGGCGCCTGAGGCGCGGCTACCAGAAGCACTGGTACGCGTACGTGATGATCGCCCCGGTGGCGGTCGTCCTCGGCGTGCTCGTGCTGTACCCCCTGGTGTACGGCCTGTACCTGACGCTGACCGACGCCAACAGCCTGAACACCGCGCGCACGATCGGCGTCAACCACATCGACGCCACCTACAAGTTCATCGGCCTCGACAACTACGCCGACATCCTCTGGGGCCCGACGGCCTACGACCGCTTCTGGTCGCACTTCATCTGGACGATCGTCTGGACGGCGGCCTGTGTCGCCCTGCACTACGGCATCGGACTGGGCCTCGCGCTCCTGCTCAACCAGAAGCTGCGCGGGCGGACCCTGTACCGGCTGATCCTGGTGCTGCCGTGGGCGGTGCCCACCTTCGTCACCGTTTTCGGCTGGCGGTTCATGCTCGCCGACGGCGGCATCATCAACTCCGCGCTCGACGCCCTGCATCTGCCCTCGCCACTGTGGCTCGAGGACACCTTCTGGCAGCGGTTCGCCGCGATCATGGTCAACACCTGGTGCGGTGTGCCGTTCATGATGATCTCGCTGCTCGGCGGCCTCCAGGCCATCGACGCCTCGCTCTACGAGGCCGCGGAGATGGACGGCGCCAGCGCCTGGCAGCGCTTCCGGTACGTCACCCTGCCGGGCCTGCGGTCCGTCAGCTCCACCGTCGTCCTGCTGGGCATCATCTGGACCTTCAACCAGTTCGCCGTGATCTTCCTGCTGTTCGGCAACACCGCCCCCGACGCGCAGATCCTCGTCACCTGGGCGTACTACCTCGGATTCGGACAGCAGCCGCGTGACTTCGCCCAGTCCGCCGCCTACGGCATCCTGCTGCTGGCCATCCTGATCGTCTTCACCTCGTTCTACCGCCGCTGGCTGAACCGCAACGAGCAGCAGCTCGCGATCTGAGGCAGGAGTTCCCATGAGTAGCACCACCGCCGAGACCTCCGCCCCCGTGAGCGAGCAGCGTTCCAAGACCCCGCGCGCCCGGCGCCGCGGCGAGAACAGCCTCGCCGGCTCGCTCGCCTCCCACGGCATCCTGATCGTCGCGAGCGTCATCGCGCTCTTCCCGATCGGGTGGCTGGTCTATCTGTCCCTCGGCCCGGACACGGACGACTATCTGCACCCGGGCGGCATCTGGGACAAGATGACGTTCGACAACTACACGTTCGTCCTCCAGCACACCCAGTTCTTCGACTGGTTGAAGAGCTCGCTCATCGTCACGCTCGGCACCACGGCCATCGGCGTGCTCATCGCCGCCACCACCGGCTACGCCGTCTCCCGGATGCGCTTCCCCGGCTACAAGAAGTTCATGTGGGTGCTGCTGGTCACCCAGATGTTCCCGGTCGCCGTGCTGATGGTGCCGATGTACCAGATCCTCTCGGACCTCCAGCTCATCGACAACTACTTTGGCCTGATCCTCGTCTACTGCACGACGGTCATCCCGTACAGCGCCTGGCTGCTCAAGGGGTACTTCGACACCATCCCCTTCGAGATCGACGAGGCGGGACGCGTCGACGGGCTCACCCCGTTCGGCACCTTCTTCCGGCTGATCCTGCCGCTTGCCAAGCCCGGTCTCGCGGTGGCCGCCTTCTACAACTTCCTCACCGCCTTCAGCGAGGTCGCCTTCGCCTCGACGTTCATGCTCAGCGACGACAAGTACACCCTTGCCGTCGGACTCCAGTCCTTCGTCAGCGAGCACGACGCCCAGCGCAACCTCATGGCCGCCACGGCGGTGCTGATCGCGATACCCGCCGCCGTGTTCTTCTACCTCGTGCAGAAGAACCTGGTGACCGGCCTCACCGCGGGCGGCACGAAGGGCTGAGCCCCGTACGAGACTCCCGCGCCCCGCAAGGAGCGCGGGTGGCGGCCGCGGTGTCCATCCGACCCCGCCGGCACCGCGGCCGCCTCATCCACCCGTCTCATCGACTCGCCTCGACGACCCGCCTCGAGACCACTCGCCCTCGCAACCGAAGCGAGCACCAAGACCCCATGTCAACAGCCCCGTTACGTACCAAGGACGCCATGAGCCAGCAGCCCGCAGCCCCGGCCCCCACCTCCACCTCGGCTGTCGCCACCGTCGCCAAGCGCCGTGACTGGTGGCGGGACGCGGTGATCTACCAGGTGTACCCGCGCAGCTTCGCCGACAGCAACGGCGACGGCATGGGCGACCTGGAAGGCGTACGCTCCCGTCTCCCGTACCTGCGCGACCTCGGCGTGGACGCCGTGTGGCTCAGCCCCTTCTACGCCTCCCCGCAGGCCGACGCCGGTTACGACGTCGCCGACTACCGCGCGGTCGACCCCATGTTCGGCAATCTCCTCGACGCCGACGCGCTGATCCGGGACGCCCGTGAACTGGGCCTGAGGATCATCGTCGACCTGGTCCCGAACCACTCCTCCGACCAGCACGAGTGGTTCAAGCGGGCGTTGCGCGAAGGCCCCGGCTCGTCCCTGCGGGACCGCTACCACTTCCGTCCCGGCAAGGGCGCGAATGGCGAACTCCCGCCCAACGACTGGGAGTCCATCTTCGGCGGCCCCGCCTGGACCCGGATCACGGAGCCGGACGGTACCGCCGGCGAGTGGTACCTGCACCTCTTCGCCCCCGAGCAGCCCGACTTCAACTGGGAACACCCGGCGGTGGGGGACGAGTTCCGCTCCGTCCTGCGCTTCTGGCTGGACATGGGCGTCGACGGCTTCCGTATCGACGTGGCCCACGGCCTGGTCAAGGCGGCGGGTCTGCCGGACCTCGGCGCCCACGACCAACTCAAGCTGCTGGGCAACGATGTCATGCCGTTCTTCGACCAGGACGGCGTCCACGAGATCTACCGCCAGTGGCGGCTCATCCTCGACGAGTACTCGGGCGAGCGCATCTTCGTCGCCGAGGCCTGGACGCCGACCGTCGAGCGCACCGCGAACTACGTCCGCCCCGACGAACTCCACCAGGCCTTCAACTTCCAGTACCTGGCCACCGAGTGGGACGCGGAGCAGCTGCGCGAGGTCGTCGACCGCACCCTGGAGGCGATGCGCCCGGTCGGCGCCCCCGCCACCTGGGTGCTGTCCAACCACGACGTGACGCGGCACGCCACCCGCTTCGCCAACCCGCCCGGCCTCGGCACCCAGATCCGCACGGCGGGCGACCGCGAGGTCGGTCTGCGGCGGGCGCGGGCGGCCACGCTGCTGATGCTGGCGCTCCCCGGCTCGGCGTACGTCTACCAGGGCGAGGAACTAGGCCTCCCGGACGTCGTCGACCTGCCCGACGAGGTGCGCCAGGACCCGGCGTACTTCCGCGGCGCCGGCCAGGACGGCTTCCGTGACGGCTGCCGCGTCCCGATCCCGTGGACGCGCGAGGGCTCGTCGTACGGCTTCGGCGACGGCGGCAGCTGGCTGCCCCAGCCGTCCGGGTGGGGCGAGTCGAGTGTGGAGGCACAGCAGGGGGTGCCCGGTTCCACGCTGGAGCTGTACCGCTCGGCCCTCGGCATCCGCCGCTCGCGGCCCGACCTGGGCGCGGGCGACGCGGTGGAGTGGCTGAAGGCCCCGGCGGGCGTACTGGCCTTCCGGCGCGGGGAGTTCGTGTGTGTGGCGAACACGACGGGGGAGTCGGTGACGACCCCGGCCCACGGGCGGGTGCTGCTCGCGAGCGGTGAGGTGACCGAGACAGACGCCGGCGAGGCCAAGGTCCCGGCGGACACGACGGTGTGGTTCACGACGGCCTGACGGCGTCTCTGAAAGTTCTTGCATCAACTTCACACGGCCCGCTGCCTTTTCAGGCAGCGGGCCTTTAACATCTCCGTCACCGCAAGTTTGCTGAAATGTTTCAGCAAGAGCCTTCAACGGAGAAGGACTTCCCCACATGGCAAGCAGCAGACCCCTTTCGGGCGCCCTCGCCCTGGCCGCCGCAGCCGTCGTCATGGCCCCCACAGCCGTGTCCGCCGCCCCGCCCGGCACCAAGGACGTCACCGCCGTCCTCTTCGAGTGGAACTTCGCCTCGGTCGCCAAGGAGTGCACCAACACCCTCGGCCCGGCCGGTTACGGCTACGTCCAGGTCTCCCCGCCCGCCGAGCACATACAGGGCTCGCAGTGGTGGACGTCGTACCAGCCCGTCAGTTACAAGATCGCGGGCCGGCTGGGCGACCGTGCGGCGTTCCAGACCATGGTGAACACCTGCCACGCGGCGGGCGTGAAGGTCGTCGTCGACACGGTCGTCAACCACATGTCGGCGGGCAGCGGCACCGGCACCGGTGGCTCTTCGTACACGAAGTACGACTACCCGGGCCTGTACTCCTCGTACGACTTCGACGACTGCACGTCCCAGATCACCAACTACGCCGACCGCTGGAACGTCCAGCACTGCGAGCTGGTCGGCCTCGCCGACCTGGACACCGGCGAGGAGTACGTCCGCAAGACCGTCGCCGGGTACATGAACGACCTGCTCACCCTCGGGGTCGACGGCTTCCGCATCGACGCGGCCAAGCACATCGACACCGCCGACCTCGCCGACATCAAGTCGCGGCTGACGAACCCGGGTGTGTACTGGAAGCAGGAGGTCATCTATGGCAGCGGAGAGGCCGTCCAGCCGACCGAGTACACCGGCAACGGGGACGTCCAGGAGTTCCGTTACGCCTACGACCTCAAGCGGGTCTTCAACAACGAGAACCTCGCCTACCTGAAGAACTACGGCGAGGGCTGGGGGTACCTGAGCGGCTCCGTCGCCGGTGTGTTCGTCGACAACCACGACACCGAGCGCAACGGATCGACCCTCACCTACAAGGACGGGGCGAACTACACGCTCGCCAACGTCTTCATGCTCGCGTATCCCTACGGGGCCCCGGACATCAACTCCGGGTACGAGTGGTCGGACGCGGACGCCGGGCCGCCCGACGGCGGGGCCGTGAGCGCCTGCTGGCAGAACGGCTGGAAGTGCCAGCACGCCTGGCCGGAGATCCTGCGCATGGTGGCCTTCCGCAACGCCACGCGGGGTGCGGCGATGACCGACTGGTGGGACAACGGGGGCGACGCGATCGCCTTCGGGCGGGGCAGCAAGGGGTACGTCGCGATCAACCACGAGAGCTCTTCCCTCAGCCGGACGTACCAGACGTCCCTCGCCGCCGGCACCTACTGCAACGTGCAGAACAACACGACGGTGACCGTGAACGGATCGGGCCAGTTCACGGCGACCCTCGGCGCCGACACAGCCCTGGCGATCTACACGGGCAGGTCGAGCTGCTGAGTTCCCTCCCCGGCCGCCACGGGCCCGTGTCACACGCTCCCGTGGCGGCCGGGACCGCTCACTTCCAGGTGTCGCTCGTGGAGTAGCCGGACGAACTGCCCGTCGTGTACGAGCGGTTCGTCCCGGACTCCCAGGTCACGTTCCCGGAGCCGTCCTTCTTGAGGAACTTGTACTCGAAGGCCGTGCTCCTGGGGACGATCACCTTCCTGCTCCAGGTGGGGTACGACGCCGATGACAGCGGGACGGCGTCGGCGGTGCTCCAGGAGCCGAGGGAGGCGATGGACCCGACGACGTAGACGTCGGTGCCCAGGCTCGTCGTCGCGTTGACGTTGAAGGTCACGTCGGTGGCGCTCGCGTTCGCCACGTTCCAGGAGCTGTCGAGCGTGAGCGCCGAAGTCGTGCCGGTGGCAGACCTGTTGGCGGTGGACTCCCAGGTCACGTTCCCGGCCGCGTCCTTCTTGACGTACTTGTACTCGAAGGACGTGTTGATCGGCACGCTCACCGCCCCCGACCAGATCGGGTAGCCGGCGGACGACAGCTGGACCGCCTTGGAGGTGTCCCAGCCGCCCAGCGCCGCGATCGAGCCGACGACGTGGACGCTCGTGCCGCTCGTCGTCGACGCGTACGCGTTGAAGGTCGCGCTCACCGTGGACGTCGATCCGCCGTCGTCGGGCTCGCAGGTGGTGCACGGGGTGAACGCGCCGTCGTGGAAGGCGATCGCGCTCTTCGCCGGGACGGTGAGCGTGGCGTTGCCGCCCGAGACCGTCACCGTCGTCGCGCCGTTGTCGACGACGTTCGCGTACGTGCCGTCGGCCATGCCGGTGGCGAAGGTGTGAGTGGCGGCGGAGGAACCGTTGTTGAGCGCGAGGTAGCCGCCGGTCCCGCGGGCGAAGCCGATCACGTTCGACGACTTCGTGGACCAGTTGGTGACCGCCGCCGAGCCGACCGCGTTGTGCCACTTCACCATGCCGGCGATCGCGGTGTCGCGCTGGAGGCAGTACCAGCCGGAGGAGCAGTTCGTGTCCGTGACGAAGCCGTTCGAGTTCGGCGGGGCCTGGTCGGAGGAGGACCACTCGAAGCCCGAGTAGATCGTCGGGGTCGCCCACTTGTAGGCCAGCTCGAAGACGTTGGCGAGCCGGTAGGTGTCGCCGTCCTTGTAGCTCATGTGCAGGCCGTTGCGCTCGGTGTCGTGGTTGGTCACGAAGGACACCGAGTTCGCGGCCGGAAGGATGCCGCTGCTCTCCAGGGAGGCCAGGTCGCTCACGTTCCCCTGGAACGCCGACTTCAACTTGCTCGCGTAGGTGAAGTCCAGGACGTCGCCCGAGGAGTAGTAGTCGGAGGCCGCCGGGGTCGAGCCCGGGTACACCTCCTGGAAGACGTACGGGTCGACGCCCGAGGCCGTGTCGTCGAGCTTCGCCCGGATCGCGTTGAGGTCGGCGACCGGGATGTGCTTGGCGGCGTCGATGCGGAAGCCGTCGACACCCAGGGCGATCTGCTTGTTCAGGTAGGCGGCGATGCCCGAGCGGACGTCGTCGTCCTCGGTCTCCAGGTCGGGCAGACCCAGCAGCTCGCAGTTCTGGATCTCACTCAGGTTCGACCAGTCGTCGATGATCAGGTCGGAGTCGTTGCACTCGGCCGAGGTGTGGTAGTCGTCCGGGTCCCAGTCCGGCGTGTCGTACTTGTTGGTGATCGTCGTGCCGTTGTATCCGACGCCGGTCTGCGCGGCGGTGTGGTTGACCACGGCGTCCGTGTAGACCTTGAGTCCTGCGTCGTGGCAGGCCGTGACCATCGACGCGAACTGGGCCGCCGTCCCGAAGCGGCCGTTCAGGCTGGAGGAGTACGGCTGGTAGACGTCCCACCAGTAGGAGCTGGACTGCTTCAGGGACTCGGCGGGCGGGGCGACCCACACCGCGCCGTAGCCGCCCGGGCCGAGCACGGCCGTGCACTCGGACGCGACCGAGTTCCAGTTGTACTCCCACAGGTTGGCGATCACATCGCCGGAGGTCGTGGCGTCCGCGTGGGCGGCGCCGGCGGGCAGGGCGATCGTTCCGGCCAGGGCCAGTGCGGCGGCGGCCGCGGCACCGGCGGTGCGCCGTAGGACACCCGGGGGGTGGTCTCTGATGGTCATCTGCGGCTCCGAAAGGGGTTTCCTCGGGGGGTTCGGGATTCAACAAGGGGTGAGCGTGGGGTAGTTGAGAAGGGCACGTCAAGGTATTGGTGAAAGTTCTTGCTGTGAGTTGCAAGCCTCTTGCTGTAAACCTTTCGTGAGCGATACGGTCACGCGGGCGCCCGGCGACGAAGCCGTCCCGCGGCGTTGGGGTCGGACCCAAGAGAGCCGTAATCGCAAGGAGTTCCCGCCTGTGATACCGAGATGGCCGGCGCCCCCGACGCGCCGCACCGCGCCACCTGCCCGACGGGTCGCGGCCGTCGCCGTGGCCGCGCTGGCCGCAGCCCTCGTGCAGCCCCTCGCGGCGCACGCGGACAGCCCGCCCCCACCGCCCTCCGACGCGAAGCTGGCCGCCGCCCCGGCCCGCCACGACGACACCCGTGAGCAGTTCTACTTCGTCATGCCGGACCGTTTCGCCAACGGCAGCTCCGCCAACGACGAGGGCGGACTGACCGGCTCACGCCTCACCACCGGCTACGACCCCACCGACAAGGGCTTCTACCAGGGTGGCGATCTCAAGGGTCTGACCCAGCGGCTCGACTACATCAAGGGCCTCGGCACGACCTCCATCTGGATGGCGCCGATCTTCAAGAACCGGCCCGTGCAGGGGACCGGCAGCAACGCCTCGGCGGGCTACCACGGCTACTGGATCACCGACTTCACCCAGGTCGACCCGCACTTCGGCACCAACAAGGACCTGGAGACCCTCATCTCCAAGGCGCACGCCAAGGGCATGAAGGTCTTCTTCGACGTCATCACCAACCACACCGCCGATGTCGTCGACTACGAGGAGAAGTCCTACGACTACCTCTCCAAGGGCGCGTTCCCGTACCTGACGAAGGACGGCGAGCCCTTCGACGACGCCGACTACGCGGACGGCGCCACGAAGTTCCCGGCCGTGGACGTCGGCTCCTTCCCACGCACCCCGACGGTCACCGCCGCGCAGCGGACCGCCAAGGTGCCGTCCTGGCTCAACGACCCGACGATGTACCACAACCGCGGCGACTCGACCTATGCCGGTGAGTCGACCACGTACGGAGACTTCTCCGGGCTCGACGACCTGTGGACCGAGCGCCCCGAGGTCGTCAGCGGGATGGAGAAGATCTACCAGCGCTGGGTGCGGGACTTCCGGATCGACGGCTTCCGGATCGACACCGTGAAGCACGTGAACATGGAGTTCTGGACCCAGTGGGCGACGGCCCTCGACGCCTACGCGGCCAAGCAGGGCCGGGACGACTTCTTCATGTTCGGCGAGGTGTACTCCGCCGACACGTCGATCACGTCCCCGTACGTCACCCAGGGCCGCCTCGACGCCACGCTCGACTTCCCCTTCCAGGAGGCGGCCCGCCAGTACGCCTCCCAGGGCGGCAGCGCGCAGAAGCTCGCCTCGGTCTTCGCCGACGACTACAAGTACACGACCGACAAGGCCAACGCCTACGAGCAGGTCACCTTCCTCGGCAACCACGACATGGGCCGCATCGGGTACTTCCTGAACCAGGACAACCCGAAGGCCACCGACGCCGAACTCCTCGCCAAGGACAAGCTCGCGAACGAGCTGATGTTCCTCAGCCGCGGCAACCCGGTCGTCTACTACGGCGACGAGCAGGGCTTCACCGGCTCCGGCGGCGACAAGGACGCCCGCCAGACCATGTTCGCCTCGCGCACCGCCGACTACCTCGACGACGACGAGATCGGCACCGACCGCACCCACGCGAGCGACGCCTACGACACCGGCGCCCCGCTGTACCGGCAGATCGCGGCGCTCGCGAAGCTCCGCAAAGCGAACCCCGCCCTCACCGACGGCGTCCAGACCGAGCGCTACGCGGCCGACGGCGCCGGCGTCTACGCCTTCTCCCGCAACGGCACCGGCAAGGACACGACCGAGTACATCGTCGCCTTCAACAACGCCGGCACGGCGCAGGAAGCGACCTTCGAAACCGGTTCCGTGAACACCGCGTTCCGCGGGATCTACGGCACCGAGAAGACGGTTGCCACCGGTGCCGACAGGAAAATCACCGTAACCGTTCCCGCCGGCTCGGCCGTCGTCCTCAAGGCCACCCGCGAACTGCCCGCCCCCGCCGCCAGGCCGACCGTCGCCCTGCACGCCCCCGCCGCCGGCGCCACCGGCACCGTCGAGCTGAGCGCCGACGTGGCGGGCGGCCGACTCAACCGGGTCGTCTTCGCCGCCCAGACCGGCAACGGCAAGTGGCAGACCCTCGGCTCCGCCGACCACGCCCCCTACCGGGTCACGCAGACCGTCGACGCGGACGTACCCGCGGGAACGGCCCTGCGCTACAAGGCGGTCGTCGTCGACTCGGCCGGGCGCACGGCGAGCGCCACCGCGGCCTCCGTCACCGGCACCCCGCCCGCCGAGGAGACCCCCACCGCCTCCTCCCGCGACTACGCGATCGTCCACTACAAGCGCACCGACGGCGACTACGCCGACTGGGGCCTGTACGCCTGGGGCGACCTGGCCGACGGTGAGGCGACCACCTGGCCGGACAGCCACCCCTTCGTCGGCCGGGACGCGTACGGGGCCTTCGCCTACGTCAAGCTGAAGCCGGGCGCCTCGTCCGTCGGGTTCCTGGTCATCGACCAGCAGGGCGACAAGGACGTCTCCGCCGACCGCACGATCGACGTCACGAAGACCGGCGAGGTCTGGATCGAGCAGGGCAAGGAGGGCGTCCTCACCGAGAGGCCCGACTACCCGGCCCAGGACACCGCCAAGGCCGTCCTGCACTACCACCGCACCGACGGCGACTACACCGGCTGGGGTCTGCACACCTGGACCGGCGCCGCGAACCCCACCGAGTGGTCGAACCCGCTGAAGCCGACCACGACCGACGCGTACGGCGCGGTCTTCGAGGTGCCGCTCACCGCCGGTGCCACCAGCCTCAGCTACATCCTCCACAAGGGCGACGACAAGGACCTCCCGACCGATCAGTCGCTGGACCTCACGAGCAACGGGCACGAGGTGTGGCTGCTGAGCGGGCAGGAGAAGTACCTGCTCCCGCAACCGGCCGGCTCCGCGGCGGCCCTCGACCTGACCACGTCCAAGGCGGTCTGGATCGACCGGAACACGGTCGCCTGGAACGGCTCCGAGGCCGCCGCCTCGACCCAGCTGCTGTACAGCGCGAAGGGCTCGATCGCGGTCGCCGACGGCACGCTCACCGGGGCCGCCAAGTGGCTGCGGCTGACGAGGACCACCCTCACCGACGCCCAGAAGGCCGCGTTCCCGCACCTCAAGGCCTACACCGCCTGGTCCGTGGACGCGCGTGACCGGGACCGGGTGCGCGAGGCGCTGAGCGGACAGGTCGTCGCCTCCCAACGGGCCGTGAACGGCGCGGTGCTGGCGGCGACGGGCGTACAGATCGCGGGCGTGCTCGACGACCTGTACACCGGTGCGACCAAGGCCCGTCTCGGGCCGACGTTCCACCACGGCCGCCCCACCCTGGCCGTCTGGGCCCCCACGGCACAGCAGGTCTCCCTGGAGCTCGACGGCTCCACCGTGAAGATGCGGCGCGACGACACCACCGGCGTCTGGTCCGTCACCGGCCCCAGGTCCTGGAAGAACAAGCCCTACCGGTACGTCGTGACGGTGTGGGCGCCCGGCGTCGGCAAGGTCGTCACCAACAAGGTCACCGACCCCTACTCGGTCGCCCTCACCACCGACTCCGGGCGCAGTCTCGTCGTCGACCTCGACGACAAGGCCCTCGCCCCCGGCGGCTGGTCCACGCTCACCAAGCCGAAGGCCGTCCCGCTGAAGGACGCCCAGATCCAGGAGCTGCACGTCCGGGACTTCTCCGTCGCGGACACGACCGTCCCCGCCCAGGACCGGGGCACCTACCTGGCCTTCACGGACCGGGGCAGCGACGGCTCGAAGCATCTGCGGGAGCTGGCGGCGGCGGGCACGTCGTACGTCCATCTGCTGCCCGTCTTCGACATCGCCACCATCGCCGAGGACAAGGCCGCACAGTCGACCCCCGGCTGCGACCTGCCTTCCTACCCGGCCGACTCCGAGAAGCAGCAGGAGTGCGTGGCCGCGACCGCCGCGAAGGACGCCTACAACTGGGGGTACGACCCGTACCACTACACGGTCCCCGAGGGCTCCTACGCGGGTGACCCGGACGGGACCGCCCGTACCGTCGAGTTCCGCCGGATGGTGAAGTCGCTGAACCAGGAGGGCCTCAGGGTCGTCATGGACGTGGTCTACAACCACACGGCGGCGAGCGGCCAGGCGGCGACCAGCGTCCTCGACCGGATCGTCCCCGGCTACTACCAGCGGCTGCTCGCCGACGGCTCGGTGGCGAACAGCACCTGCTGTGCGAACACCGCGACCGAGAACGCGATGATGGGCAAGCTGGTCGTCGACTCGATCGTCACCTGGGCCAAGGAGTACAAGGTCGACGGCTTCCGCTTCGACCTCATGGGGCACCACCCCAAGGCCAACATCCTGGCGGTGCGCAAGGCGCTGGACGCGCTGACCCTCGCCAAGGACGGCGTCGACGGCAAGAAGATCATCCTCTACGGCGAGGGCTGGAACTTCGGCGAGGTCGCCGACGACGCCCGCTTCGTCCAGGCCACCCAGAAGAACATGGCCGGCACGGGCATCGCGACCTTCTCCGACCGGGCGCGTGACGCCGTGCGCGGCGGCGGTCCCTTCGACGAGGACCCGGGCGTCCAGGGCTTCGCGTCCGGGCTCTACACCGACCCCAACTCGTCCACCAACAACGGCACTTCGGCCGAGCAGAAGGCCCGTCTGCTGCACTACCAGGACCTGATCAAGGTGGGGCTGAGCGGCAACCTCGCCTCGTACGGCTTCACGGACACCGAAGGCAAGGAGGTAACCGGCGCCGAGGTCGACTACAACGGCGCCCCGGCCGGCTACGCGGACGCGCCCGGCGACGCCCTCGCCTATGTCGACGCGCACGACAACGAGTCGCTGTTCGACGCGCTGGCGTACAAGCTGCCGGGGGACACCTCGGCGGCCGACCGCTCCCGTATGCAGGTCCTCGCCATGGCCACCGCCGCGCTCTCCCAGGGCCCGGCCCTGTCCCAGGCCGGCACCGACCTGCTGCGCTCCAAGTCCCTGGACCGCAACTCCTACGACAGCGGGGACTGGTTCAACGCGATCCACTGGAACTGCGCCGCCGGCAACGGCTTCGGCCGGGGACTGCCGCCGGCCGTCGACAACGCCTCCAAATGGCCTTACGCCAAGCCCCTGTTGACCACGGTCGGGGTCGGCTGCCCGCAGATCACCTCGGCCTCCTCCGCCTACCGGGATCTGCTGAGGATCCGTACCACCGAGAAGGCGTTCTCCCTCGGGACGGCCGAGCGGGTGCAGTCGGCGCTCTCCTTCCCGCTGTCCGGGAAGGACGAGACGCCCGGGGTGATCACCATGGAACTCGATGACCTGGTCGTCGTGTTCAACGCGACGCCGACCGCGCGGAAGCAGACCGTCGACGCGCTCGCCGGGACGGGATACCGGCTGCACCCGGTGCAGGCGGCGGGGTCGGACCCCACCGTCAGGACCGCTTCGTACGTCTCGGAGTCCGGCACGTTCGCCGTGCCGGGCCGGACCGTCGCAGTGTTCTCCCGGACGACCCCCTAGACAGGGGCATTACCTTGGTGGAGCAGGCCTTCCATCCGGTCTGCTCCACCGGTGAGTCCGAGGGTCGACAACAGATGAACGCCGACGGCAACGACAGACGGACCGACACGACCGTGCTGGTCGTGGACCGTACGGCGGCCGGCCGGTTCGCCCTCGGTGTGGTGCTGCGCCGCGCAGGTCACCAGGTCGTCGCGGTCGGCACCGGCCACGAGGCACTCGTCGAACTGGACGTACGGCGACGCAAGGGCGCCCTGCCGGACGTGGCCCTCGTCGACGTGGAGCTGCCGGACATGAGCGGCTTCGAACTGTGCCGTCGGCTCAAGGCCCGGCCGCACATGGCCGGGCTGCCCGTCGTGCACTTCTCGGCCGGTGACGTGGCCCCGGGCGACCGCGGGCAGGGGCTGGACGCGGGCGGTGAGGCCCACCTGGCGATGCCCGCCGAGCCCGAGGAGATAGACGCCGTGGTCCGGGCGGCCGTACGGGCCGCGCGGCTGCGGGCCGACGACCAGGCGGCGGCACGGCGGCTGTCCCTGCTGTCGGAGGCGATCGTCGGCATCCAGGCGGCACGCTCCCCGCAGGAACTCGCCGACGCCGCCGCCGAGGGCACCGCGCGGCTCACCGGCTCTCCCGCCGCCGTCTTCGTCCTCGGCCCCGACGACGTGCTGCACCGCGGCACCTCCAGGAACCGCACCTCGCTCGCGCTGCCGGACCAGGAAGCCCACCAGGCCGTCGTGGCACTGCTGCGGCGGCTCACCCACGGTCAGGCGGGGGTGCGGATCACCACGGTGGCCGCACCGCTGTGGCCCGCCGGGTTCTTCCGGCCCGGGGTGCCGCACGACGCCCGGCTGGTGCTGATCCCCACCCAGGACGGCAGGTCCTCGGTGTGTCTGGCCACCCCCACCCGAGAGGTCCGCCGGGTGGACCCCGAGACCGAGTCCCGGCTGGCCAGGCTCGCCCAGGCCACCGCGCTCGCCGCCGAGCCGCTGCTGATGTACCAGGCCGAGCGGCATGTCGCGCTCACCCTTCAGCACAGCGTCCTTCCCCGGCCGCAGCGGTTGCCCGAGCTGCCGGGCGTCGACGTCGCCGTCCGCTATGTGCCCGCGTCCAGGGAGGCGGAGATCGGCGGTGACTTCTACGCCGCCCTGCGCACCGGGGAAGGGGCGCTGGCCGCGGTCGGCGACGTGGTCGGGCACTCGCTCGAGGCAGCCACCGTCATGGTCGAGATCCGGCACGCGCTGCGCGCCTACTGCGTCGACGAGAGCGACCCGGCCGTGCTCGCAGAGCGCCTCGACCGGATGCTCCAGCTCTACCACCCCGAGGTCACGGCGACCGTCTGTCTGGTGCTGATCGACCCCGGAACCGGGCGCACCCGTATCGCCAACGCGGGGCACATCCCGCCGCTGATCGTCCGGGACACCGGCGGCGCCGACTACGCCAAGGCGGCCGGCCCGCTGCTCGGCCTGGGTGTGCCCCACCCGCCGCCCACCGAGCTGTTCCTCGAGCCCACCGACCGGCTCCTCATGGTCACCGACGGTCTGATCGAGACCCGGGGCACCGACCTCGCGGTCTCGATGGAGCAGCTTCGCGCGGCGGCCATCGGCGCCATGCCGGGCCTGGACGCGCTGTGCGACACCCTCCTCACCAGCTTCGGCCACGACCGGGAGGACGACATCGCGATGCTGGCCCTGCGGCTGACGACTTAGGCTGATCCTTGTTTCCCTGGAACAGGAGTGCCCATGCCGCAGATCACCGTCGACTACTCGACCACGATGGCGTCCGCCTTCGACCGGACGGGGTTCGCGCGGGCCCTGCACACCTCGGTCGTCGAGATCGCGGCCGCCAAGCCGGAAGCCTGCAAGACCCTGTTCCGCCCGGCCGAGTTCACGGCGTTCGGCTACGACGACCCCGAGGAGCGGGGGCACGCGATCGTCCACGTCACGCTGGGGCTCCTGGCCGGCCGCACCGACGAGACGAAGACGAAGCTGACCGAGGCCGTACTGGAGCTGCTGCGCGAGCATGTGGCACAGGACGGTTTCGCGCTGCACGCCTCCGCCGAGGTGCGCGACCTCGACCCGTCGTACCGCAAGTACGAGAGCTAGGACAGGTCCCGGGAGCCTCGGGCGGTCTCAGGAGGCGAGGGCGATGAGCCGGGTGACCAGGTCGCCGAACGGCCCGTCGGCCGGCTCGCCGCCGAGCACCGGGCGCAGCAGTGTGCGCAGGTCGTCGTCGTAGGCCGCGCTGACGGCCGTCAGCGCGGCGAAGTCCTGCACCAGCTGGACCTCAAGCTCCTCGCGCGGGATGCGCCGCCCGTCCAGCCAGATCAGCGCGGTCGACTCGGCGAGCGAGATCCAGGAGCGGACGATCAGCTCCAGGCGCGGGGGTGCGTCGGTGATGCCCAGGTGCGACAGGATCTGCTCGTAGGCGTTCTGGCGTACGGCGTCGATGAGGGCGTTCGTGGTCGAGGAGCCGACCGCCGGGCCGCCGCGCATGAGGGCGGAGAAACCCGGGCCGTGCGCGTCGACGAAGTCGAAGTAGCGGCGCATCACGCGGAGCAGCCGGGAGCCGAGCGGTCCTTCGTGCGGCTCGGCGAACCGGCCCGCCAGATCCTCCGAGGCCCGCTTCAACGCGGCCTCGTACAGGCTGAGTTTGCCGGGGAAGTAGTGGTAGACGAGGGGGCGCGAGATGCCCGCGGCCGCGGCTATCTCGTCGATGGAGACCTCGTCGGGCGAGCGCTGGGCGAACAGTTCGAGGGCGACGCCGATCAACTGCTGCCGACGCTCCTCGACTCCCATTCTGCGACGAACCCCGGTAGTCATGCGAACACCTTACCGATCGGTTCCGGCCCAGAATGGACCGGACCGGCACAGACGTTCACCTGATCCGTCACTTATCCGGCTATTTGTCCGGTCACATGTCAGTCAACTTTCGTTTCACCTTTCGCTTCGTTTTTCACGTCATGTGCCGAGTCATGTGAGCCGAGCAGTGTGCAGGAGCGGGTGCCGGGTCACATGTCCAGCACCAGTCGTTCGCTGCGCGCCCGCGAGACACAGATCAGCATCGAGTCGCCGCGCTCCGCGTCGGTGAGCAGCTCGTCCCGGTGCTCCACCTCGCCCGCCAGCACCCGCTGTTGGCAGGTCCCGCAGAAACCCTGCTCGCACGAGTAGAGGGTGTTCGGCAGTGCGGCGCGGACGGCGGCCAGTACGGTCGAGTCGGCCGCGACCGTCACCACCCGCCCGGTGCGCCTGAGTTCGACCTCGAAGGGGTCGCCGTCGCGGACGGTACGCGCCGTGAACCGCTCGAGGCGGACGTGCGGCACCCGCTCCTCCACCGCCGCCATGAGCCCCTCCGGGCCGCAGCAGTAGACGACCGCCCCCTCGGGCAGGTCCATGAGCAGCGCGTCGAGATCGGGCCGCCCGTCCACCACCGTCACCCGGTCGCGGTCCTCCCCGCCGAGCTTCTCGATCTCCTCCAGGAACGGCATCGAAGCCCGTGTCCGACCGGCGTAGAGCAGCCGCCACTCGGCGCCTTCGGCGAGGGCCCGCAGCATGGGCAGGATCGGCGTGATGCCGATGCCCCCGGCGACGAAGACGTACGAGGGCGCCTCGACGAGCGGGAAACGGTTCCGGGGCCCCCGCACCTCGACCTCCGTCCCCTCCCGCAGCTGCTCGTGCACCTCGCGCGAGCCGCCCCGCCCGTCCGTGACGAGCCGGGTGGCGACGGTGTAGGACGAGGTGTCCTCCGGGTCCCCGCACAGCGAGTACTGCCGTATCAGTCCCGAGGGCAGCACCAGGTCGAGGTGCGCCCCCGGCTCCCAGCGTGGCAACTCGCGGCCCTCGAGCCGCAGTTGGACGACCCCCTCGGCGACCTCCTGCCGTGCGGCGACCAGCAGCCGCAGTGCCCGTGACCGGGGCCGGCCGGAGACCGGTTCCGCCAGCGCGGGCATCGGCCACAGCGGCGAGACCTGGATCCGGCGGCGCAGCGCCCGCCGGACGAACAGTGCCGCGCCCGCGACGGCCACGGCGGTCAGCGGCTTCGGCGTCACGACGCCCCCTCCTCCGCGGCGAGCGCGGCCAGCGCGGCGGGGGAGGAGGCGAGATAGGCGACCGCCTGCTCGGTGGAGCCCTCCTGCGAGGGGTGGTACGCACGGCTCAGATAGCGCGGGACCGACCTCAGCAGGTCGCCGGTCGCGGGCAGCGTGCCCCGTCTGCCGCGGACGTAGAAGTCCTTGAAGGAGGCGCGGCCGTCGGTCAGGGTCGGGTCGTTCTCCATGAAGAAGCGGGTCCCGCGCTGCCACAGGAACACCAGCGCCGCGAACGCCGTCGCCCAGGTCCGCACCCGCCGCCGGTAGCCGCCGTCGACGTGTGTGAAGAGGTCGAAGGCGACGGAGCGGTGCTCGACCTCCTCGGCCCCGTGCCAGCGCAGCAGGTCCAGCATGGTCGGGTCGGCGCCCCGCCGGTCGAGCTCCCCGGCGTTCAGCACCCAGTCGCCGAGGAACGCGGTGTAGTGCTCGATGGCGGCGATCAGCGCCACCCGCTCCATCAGCCACCAGCGCCGGGCCCGGCCGGGCGGCAGGATCCGGTCACCGAGGAGCTTCTCGAAGAACCAGTCGACCTGCGCGGTGTACGGCGTCGGGTCGAGCCCCTGCTCCCGCAGATGCGGCAGCACCTCGTCGTGGGCCTGGGAGTGCATCGCCTCCTGCCCGATGAACCCGATGACGTCCTCGCGCAGCCGCTCGTCCCGGATGTACGGCAGCACCTGCCGGTAGACGTGCACGAACCAGCGCTCACCGGCCGGCAGCAGCAGATGCAGCACGTTGATGGTGTGCGTGGCGAACGGGTCCCCCGGTACCCAGTGCAGCGGGGTGCCCTCCCAGGAGAAGGACACCTTGCGTGCCTTGAGCGTGACACGCTCGTCCGGCCGCCCCTCGGGCTTGTTAGACATGGTGTCAATGTACTGACGGGTAGGGCGGGGGTGAACCCCTGTGCGACAACTCGCCCGCACGACTTGGCTCACCCGACCCGGCCACCCGGCTCGCCCGACCGATGTGCCCGCCGATGTGTCAGCGCAGTCCGCTGATCGACCGCCCGTCCTTCAGCCTGCCCTCCAGGCCGGCCTGCGCGCCCTGCTTCGTCGGCACCGCCAGCAGGTTGCCCTGCCCGGACCCGGTCACCCCGCCCGTCGCCCGGACGGACGCCGTCGCCTTGTCGCCGGCCGCGAGGAGGTACCAGTCGCCGCCCTTCGACTTCCACAGCACCCCGGCCAGCACATGCGGATCGCGCGGCCCGCACGCCGGTACGTCCCCGGCCTTCGCCACGGCCGCCCCGAAGAGCCCGCCCGGCGTGTGGAACTGGGCCAGCACCCTGCTTCCGTCGCCCCGCCAGGTCTCGGCCCGGGTGCACACCCAGGTCGCCGCTCCGCTCGCGTCGGGCAGCTGCTGCCGGGTGTAGCCCCAGGCGTTGACCGTCCGTACGCCCTGTCCGCGGGCGTCGGCCAGCGAGCAGGCGAACGGCGCCCAGGTCCGCAGCGCCGCCGCGCCGCTCGCCTCCTTGGGCGCGGCCGGGCGCCCCGCGGTGAGACGGGCGGGAACGAGCTCGCCCAGGTCGCTGAGCAGCTGGGTGCCGGAGGCGTCCGTCAGCTGGAGCACGTTCCATGTCGTGCACGTGCCGGTGTGGGTGGCCGGGCTGGCCAGCGGCGAGGTGATCCCGTCGGTCAGCGTCAGGTCCATCACCCCGGCGCCCGGCTTCGACAGGTCGCGCTCGCCGGCCTTCGTCACCCAGGGCGCCGTCAGATAGCGCACGTTGCCGTCCGCCCGGCCCAGCACCAGCGCGCCCGCCTCGGCGCCGGTCGCGCCGTCGACCCGCGCGAAGTCGAGGGCCGCCCCGGCGGTGCCGTCCTTCGGCTCGGCGTAGCGGGCGATGCGCAGACCGTCGTAGAGGATCACCACGCGCGCGTTGTCGACCTCGCCCGCGTAGAGGAGCTGGGGCGGTCCGGCGGGGCCGCCGAACGGGGTGTCCGGGGTGGCGGAGACGTGCACGGCCTTCCCGGGACGGGCCCAGACGGCGAGGGCGCGGCGCAGCAGCGCGCTGTCGCGGATGAGGGGGCCGCGCGCGGGCCAGACGGAGAAGTCGGTGCGCGCGGAGGTCTTCCAGGCGGCGGGGGACACCTTCACCAGCCGCCCGGGGTCGAGGGCGGCCTCGGCGGCCGGGTTCTGCGCGTACGGCGGGGCGGCCGCGCCGTCGGGTCCCCAGCCGCCGCCGGGCAGCGCGACCAGGGCGCCGCACACCGCGAGCGCGGCCGCGGCGGCCAGCGCGGCCCTGGTGTGCCGGCGGCGGCGCATCAGATCGGTGGGCCGGGCCTGGAGCAAGCAGGCGTCGAACTCGGGGGAGTCGAGCAGGGCGTACTGGGCGGCCGGGACCTGGTCGGCCTCACGCAGCGCCGCCGTCACCTCGGCGTCCGCGACGCCGGACCCGGTCAGCACCTCGCGGACGTCGCCGTCGGGGAGCCGCTCCAGACCGCGCAGCACGTAGGCGGCCCGGGCCGGGCCCGACAGGGTGGCCAGGCGCTGGTCCAGGGCGAGCTCGTCGGCGCCGCCGGAGCGGGGGAAGAGCCGCAGCCCCCACACCTGGGGGAGCAGCGGCGGGAGCTGCGCGCGCTTGGGCCGGGCCCGGAGCCGCAGCGGCAGCCCCGCCTCCAGTGCCGTGCGCACCACCTGGAGGCGGATGTAGGCGTACCCGGGGTCGCCGTCCCGGCCGTCTCCCGCGCCCCCGTTCTGGGCCGGGATGACGGGGGTCGAGGCGCTGCCGCGGGGCAGGGCGCGCTGGGCGAGGGCGTGGGCGGTCAGGACGCGCCGGCTGCGGCCGAGGCCGGGGGGCAGCACCAGATAGGCGAGCCGGACGAGCCGCGGGTAGTGCTCGACGAGCGCGGCCTCGGCCTGCTCGACGTCGACGGACCGGTCGGCGGAGGATCCGGGTGCGGGGCGCGGGGCGACATCCTGTGACTGCACGCCCAGCAGAACGAGCGAAACGGTGGATGGTCACCCCGGGCGGGTCAGTCCTCCCGGAGCGCCCTCGCGTAGTTGGCCATCGACCGCTGGTAGCGCGGCAGATGGGGGGCCAGGGCGCCGAGCACCAGGGACAGGCCCTCGCGGTCGCGGCCGAGGCTCGACAGGCACAGGGCCAGACAGGCGCGTACGGCGTCGTCCAACTCGTCGGAGGGGGCGTCCAGTTCGGGGGTCAGCAGCTTGACGCCCTCTTCCGCCTGGCCGATGTTGCGGAGGGAGCTGGAGAGTTGGATCTTGGCTCGTCTGCCCTTGTAGCCGCTCTCCTCGCTCAGCCCGCGCGCGAGCGCGTCCCGGTACAGCGGGGCGGCCCGGTCCGAGTGGCCGGTCGAGTCCCAGGCGCAGGCCCGCTCGAACAGGCCCAGCGGACTGTCTTCGGGGAGTTCGGCGACCAGCTTGTCGATCACGGCCCGGAACTCCGCCGCCCGCTCCTCCGGATACTCGTCGAAGCCGGCCCAGGCGGCGGTCACGCGATCTTCCCAGTCTTGGTTCACCGGCACACTCTCGCACGGGTGTCCCCACCGGGCCCGGGTATTTTGAGCGCACCGCGCGTGAGAGCCGTATCCAGTGCGAGGCTCTTGCAGGGAGGAACGGATGATGATGACCCGACCGATGCTCGCGGTGGCCGCCGCCGCGGCGGCGCTGGTGCTGACGGGCTGTGGTTCCGACGGGGCCGAGGAGACCGTCCCGGTGACGGCGACCGGCAGCCTGGAGCACCTGGCCGCCGAGGTGAAGTGCACGCCCGACATGCAGACCGACGCCGACGAACTCCGCCAGGCCCTCTGCAAGAACGCCGACGGCAAGTTCATCCTGCTGACCTTCGCCACCGACCGCGGTCAGCGCGAGTGGATCAACGGGGCCAAGGACTACGGCGGCCACTACCTGGTCGGCCGCAAGTGGATCGCCGTGGGTGAGGAGACCAGCACCGTGACGGCGCTGCGGAAGACCCTCGGCGGTGACATCGAGGAGGGCACGGACCACTCCGCGCATGTGTCGGGCGAGCCCTCCGAAAGCGCTTCGCACTCCGGTCACTGACCCGATCGGATCCCGCGCACACAGCGCGTCCCGCGCACGCGGAGAACACGAGAAGGCCGGCGGTGAGGAATCCTCACCGCCGGCCTTCTCAGTCGGCTTTACCGGGCGGCCCGCTCAGCGGGTCACTTGCACTTCTTGCCGGTGTTGATGCAGTTGACCATCTTGTTCATCAGGTTCGTGGAGAAGAAGTTGATGAAGTCGTTGTGGTCGGTGATCGGCTTGTGCAGGTTCTCCGGGAAGCTGTCCACCGCGTAGGGCTGCACGACGGTCCCGTTCTGGAGCTTCGGGGCCGGAACGTTGTAGACGAGCCGGACCTGGAGCTGGGGGATCGCCTTGAAGCCGTTGGCGCAGGTGCCGTCGGCCTGGGCGAAGGCCACGTGCGTGCGGTGGTTGGCGCTGTCGATGTTCTGACCGTCCCAGCAGCTCTGGAAGTTGGTCGTCCGCACCACCTGGCTGCCCTGCGGGCAGATCGGGTACTGCGCCTCCAGCTGCACCTTGTTCTCGAAGCCGGTGCAGCTCCAGTTCACGTTCGCGTTGGCGTTGCCGTTGACGAAGGCCTTCGCGTCACCGGTGATGATGCGCAGGGCCGTCGGCATCGCGACGACCTTGCCCTTCTTGTTGCCGACGAACTTGATCTGCGCCTGGGCGGGCTGGAGGATCTTGCCGACGTTGCCTTCCTTGCCACCGCCGTCGTTGTTCTGGTCGAAGTCCTGCGAGCCGTCCTGGACACGCAGTACCGGCCAGAAGTACGAGGACTTGTCGCCCTGGTTCTGGCAGCTGGTGCCGGCTCCCGCCAGCTCCTGGTCGCTCGCGAACGCGTCGTTGTTCTGGTTGCCGACGTAGTCGTGCAGGTGGTGCGCGCCGTTGGTGACACCGGGGGCGACGATCACGTTGTCCGTGTTGTGGTTGTCGTTCCCGTTGGTGCCGCAGCTCGAGGTGAAGGTGCCCCGGGAACCGCTGTTGCCGTTGACGGCGGCACCGTTCGCGCCCACGCCCAGCTGTGCGTTGGCCTGGGCCTTCGTGATGTCCACGAAGTCCGCGGCGACCGGGCCGTTGCCGCCCTGGCCGTTCTGCGCCTGACCGGCGTTGCCGTTGTTCTGCTGGCCGCCGTTGTTCTGGCCACCGTTGTTCTGGCCACCGTTGTTCTGGTTGCCATTGTTGTTCTGGCCGTTGTTGTTGTTCTGCTGGCCGTTGCCCGCCTGGCCGGCGTTGGTGTTCGCCGCCTGCGTGGTGCAGGCCGCCAACTGGCTCAGCGAGCTGTTGAACTGGCCACCGGAGCGCTGGATGTTGATGCGGATCCGGTCGATCGTGGCGGCGCGCTTCTCCTTGAGGGGGCCGGTGATCGCGTTCTGCACGAAGCTGGCGTCGTTCGTCTGGGCCTGACGCGTGGAGGCGAGCCGGGTGTAGGCCTCGGTGATCTGCTTGTCGAGGTTGGCCAGCTCGGTCGCGACGCCCTGTTTCGCCCCGTTGGGTACGTTCGTCAGCTTCTGCCCCACATCCGGGCAGGAGATGGTGGCGACCTGGGCGGCCGCCGTGGCGGCCTTGGTCGAGTTCTGGCCCGAGTTCGACTCGTGCGCCGAAGCGTAGAAGTTCGCCCAGATCAGCCCGCCCCCGCCGAGCGCTAGGGCCGCCGATGCTGCCACGGCCTTCGTGGCCATCGACGAACGGCGTTTACGTATGTTGCGTCCCATGGAACTCCTCTGACTTCCTTGCGGGGCAGCATCGAGGCGCCCGACAGGAGTGAAGCTGAAGCTGCCCCCTCCTTTACGCACCTCGCCTCACAGGTGTTCAGCCCGCTCAGAAATTGATGAGAGCTCCGTACGACAAAACAACCCCAACACCCTCACAAAACTCAGCAGTTGGCTGGGTCAGCGATCCCGGTCCAGATAGGCCAGCACCGCCAGCACCCTGCGGTTGTCGTCGTCCGAGACCTCCAAACCCAGCTTCACGAAAATGTTCGCGGTGTGTTTGGCGACCGCTCGCTCGGTGACGACCAGTTTGCCCGCGATCGCCGCGTTCGACCGGCCTTGCGCCATCAGCTCCATCACCTCCCGCTCGCGCGGAGTGAGCCGGTCCACCGGCCCCTGCCCGTCACCCGAGCGCCGGGCCAGCAGCTGCTGGATCACCTGCGGGTCCATCGCCGTGCCACCGGCCGCGACCCGCCGTACGGCGTCCACGAACTGCTCCGCGTCGAACACCCGGTCCTTCAGCAGATAGCCGATCCCGCCGGTGCCGTCGGCGAGCAGCTCGCGCGCGTACAGCTGCTCGACGTGCTGGGAGAGGACGAGCACCGGCAGCCCGGGCCTTCTGCGGCGGGCCTGGAGCGCGCACTGGAGGCCCTCGTCCGTGTGCGTGGGCGGGAGCCGGACGTCGACCACGGCGACGTCCGGCTCCAGTTCGGCGAGCGCCCGCTCCAGTTCGGGCCCGCTCTCGACGGCGGCGGCGATCTCGAAGTCGTAGGCCTCCAGCAGCCGGACGAGACCGTCCCGCAGCAGGAAGAGGTCCTCGGCTAGGACAACACGCAAGGGATCTCCATGGTCACCATGGTGGGACCGCCGGCAGGGGAGCTGACGGCCAGGACGCCGTCGAATGTACCCAGTCGCCGCTCGACGCCGGCGAGGCCCGAGCCGGCCCCGATCGCCGCGCCGCCGGTGCCGTCGTCGGTGACCGAGATCCGCAGCCGGCCCGCCCCGTGATGGAGGTCGACCCAGATCCGGCCGGCGCCGGAGTGCTTGACCGCGTTGGTGAGCAGCTCGCTCACCGCGAAGTAGGCCGCCGACTCCACGGGCGCGTCCACCCGGCCGCCCTCGAGCTCGACGCTCACCTCGGTGGTGACCGGCAGCCGCAGCGCCAACGCCCGTACGGCGTCGCCGAGTCCACGCTCGGCCAGCACCGGCGGGTGGATGCCGCGCACCAGGTCGCGCAGCTCGGAGAGCGCCTCGGCGGACGACTGGCGGGCCTGCGCGAGCAGTGCCTTGGCCTTCTCCGGATCCTTGTCGACGAGCATCTCGACGGTGCCGAGGTCCATGCCCATCGCCACCAGCCGGGCCTGGGCGCCGTCGTGCAGATCCCGCTCGATGCGACGCAGTTCGGCGGCCGAGGTGTCCACGGCGTCCCGCCGGGTCTCCGTCAACACCCGTACCCGCTCGGCCAGTTCGGCCTGGCTCGGGGTGAGCATGGCCTTGGTGAGGAGGAAGTGGACCTGGTGGACGCGCACGGCGTACCGGTGGGCGACGACGAGGAGGACGGCGCCCAGGGCGGCGGCGCCGAACGCGGACGTCCGGTCGGTGACCGGCACGAAGCCGTACCAGTACGCGACGCCGGGCGTCTCGACGTACACCCGCCACAGCCCGGCCGGCAGCGCCAGCCCCTCGATCGGATAGAAGACCAGGACGGCCGGCAGCAGGGCGGTCAGGAACCCGGCCGGGATGTCCACCAGGAGCCACAGCAGGTCCCGCCAGGTCGCCGGGTCGCGCAGCAGCGCGTAGGTGCGCCTGAACGGGTTGACGGTCTCGGGGGCAGGCCGGTACGCCGACGGGATGTGCACCCCGCCCCACCGCTCGGCGAGCGCCCGCCGCCGCTCGGCGTAGGCGCGTACCCCCTTCACCACGTAGGGCGTGGTGAGGGCCCCGACCCCGATCGGTATCAGGGCCATGGACACGAGGGAGAGGCAGAAGCCCAGGATGCTCAGCGGCAGCGACCCGACGGCCAGCGCGAGCCCCCGCCCGGCGGCGAGCACCATCCCGCGCGCCCTCGAACCGCCTTCGCCACTCTTCGTGTTGGTGTTCATGCCGTCAGTCTGGCCGAGGCGCGGACCGGCGGTCACTGGCCCGACGCCCCCGGTCAGAGGGTGGTGCCAGGTACACCTCCGGGGCCCGGCCCGCCGGTGCCCGCCGCGAGCACCTTCGCCTCCACCTCCGGGTCCAGGCCCTTGCGGGTACGGTCCGGACGCTGCGGCGCCGTACCGCCGATCGACCTCAGCCAGCCCCAGGTGGCGGCGACGGTCTCCTCGACGGGACGGCAGGACAGCCCCGCCGCCACCGCCCGTGAGACGTCGGCCGCGTGCAGGGCGTCGTGCATGTCGGTGCCCGGCGGCACCCACACGGGCAGCTCGGTCCACGGCTCGATGCCCGCGTCGAGGATGATCTCCGGTGCCGTCCACCGCAGTTCGGCGTCCGAGCCGGTGGCTCGCACGCACGCCTCCAGCAGCTCGCCCATGGTCGCGTGTCCCTGCGGGCTCATCAGGTTGTACGGCCCGCTCAGCTCTTGCTCGACCGCGCCGAGGATCCACTCGGCGAGATCGCGGACGTCCACGTACTGCAAGGGCAGCTCGCGCGGGCCGGGCGCGAGGACCGGGCCGCCGCGGGCGATCCGGGTCAGCCACCAGGGCAGCCGTCCGACGTTCTCGTACGGGCCGAGGATCAGCCCGGCCCGTACGAGGACGGAAGTCTCCGCGCCGAAGGCGTCGACGACGGCCAGCTCGCCGCCGCGCTTGTCCCGGGCGTAGTCGCTCTGTTCGGCGTCGGACTCGGCGCCCTCGACGACGGGCGCGTCCTCGGCGTACCCGGCGGGCGGGGCCCAGGCGTACACCGAGCAGCTCGACACGTACACATACCGGCGGGCGCGGCCCCGCAGCAGCCGCGCCGCCTCCTGCACCGCGCGGGGCGCCGCCGACCAGGTGTCGACGACGGCGTCCCAGTCGCCCTCGGCCAGGGCGTCGAGACCGCCGGGCGCGGTGCGGTCACCGGTCAGCGACCGGGTACCGGGGACGGCGGTGTGCCGCCCCCGGTTGAAGACCGTCACGTCCCAGCCGCGCCCGAGGGCCGCCTCGACGACGGCCCGTCCCACGAACTCCGTACCACCCAGCACCAGAAGTCTCATACCGGTGACTGTGCCCGGTCCGGACGCGGCCGGGAACCGTGCTCTGCCGTCGGCAGACCGAGTGGATCAGTGGCCGGTCGGCGGGGTGTACTTGTAGCCGACCCGGCGCACCGTCTGGATCGACTGGCGGTGCTGCACGCCCAGCTTGCGGCGCAGCCGGGCGATGTGGACGTCGACCGTGCGGCCGTCGCCCACGTGCCCGTAGCCCCACACCGTGGTGACGAGCTGGTCGCGGGTGTGCACCCGGTTCGGGTGCGCGACCAGGTGCGCGAGCAGCTCGAACTCCAGGTAGGTGAGGTCGAGTTCCTGCCCGTCCACGGCGGCCGTGCGCTGCACGGGGTCGATCCGCACGAGCGGGCGCCCGGCGCCCTCGGCCTCGACGGCCTCGTCGGCCGACGGCCGGTCCGGCACCGCCACCGGCAGGAACGGCGGCTGCTGGTCGGCCGGGACGAGCACCAGGTAGCCGACCATCGGCGGCTGGCCCGGCAGGGTGGGCAGGGTGTGCGGGGGAGCGGGCAGCCAGGTCGCGCCCGGCGGCAGGAAGTCGGCGACGTCGACCACCTCGTCCCGGTCGACGGCCCGCAGTCGGTGGCGGGCGGTGCCGTTCGGGGTGGTGGCGGTGAGGCTGGGAGCGGAGGAGAGAGAACGAGTGTTCGCCATGAGAGGTCAGCTCTTTCGCGCGAGAAGTTCGTCGGGGAGGACGACGGCCGCGATTCGTGGTCGGGCTCGTCGAGGACGTACGTCGTGCGCGCTGGCCGAAGGCCGGGGTGTACGGCTTTAGAGGGCCGGCGCGTTCATCGCGCGGCAACACACCCGGTCGAAATCATGGTGCTGGCGGGAAGGCCAGAAGGGCTCGAGGTCGTGCCGACCCGTCGCGGTGCACTTCTGGAAGCTGGCCATGGCCCCATTGAAGCAGACACCCGCCCGTAACAGGAGCCTCCTCTCACTGCTTGGACGATTCCTGGCGCGAAGTCGGCGTCAGTCGACCACTCGCGCCGTCCTGAGGAGCTTGCGGACGGCGGCCCGTAGCACGTCGTCCGGATGCGCGGCGTCGCCGTACATGAGGTCCTTCACGGCCCGCCGCGGTGTCTCGGCCCCGCGGCGCAGCGGGTCCACGGCGAAGCGGGGGAGGAGCCCCATCTCCGTGAGCGTCACCACCGGGTGGGGCGGGCCCGGGTAGAACCGCTTCCACTCGAGCGCCTCCCGGGCCAGGGGTTCCACGGTGTCCTCGGTCCTGCCGGTGATGCGCCAGACGGCCAGTGCGGCCGCGGCCCGGGTGCCGGACGGAGTACGGGGTGCGAGAAGCGGCTCGACGAACGGCAGCAGCGGTGCGGCGGCGGCACCGAGCCGGCCCGCGAGGGTCGTCGCCCAGGAGGAGGTCGAGGTGCTCAGTTCCCGGCGGAGGACGGACAGCGCCGGCTCGGGGTCCGCCGCGACCGGCCAGAGCGCCACCGCGGCTTCCGCCGAGACCGAGGAGTGGACGCCCTCCCTCACGCAGATCCGCAACGCCCGCTCGCCCACCTCACCCGCGGCGCGCCCCAGCCCCGCCAGCACCGTGACCGCGACGGACGGGTAGCCGGTGCCGTGGCGGGTCAGCAGCCCGGCGAGCTCCTCGACGACGTCCGCCGCCACCTCGGGGTAGCGCGTCAACACCTTGACCAGCTCCGAGTGACCGTCCCCCAACTGCCGGGCCACCGCCCGCGCCACGGGCGCCGCAGCGGTCCCGAACTCGTCGGTCACCGCCTTGACGACGCGGACGGTGTCGTACGCACCGGGCGCCTCCCCGATCAGCCGCAGCGCCTCCTCGACCGCCACCGTCACCGGCACGCGCGCGCGTGCCAGCGCGGTGACCGCCCCGGCCCGCACCGCCGGGCTGTCGTCGGCGAGGTACGGCAGCACCCGCTCCCGCACGCGCGCGTGCAACTCCGGCGGCAGCGCGCAGGTCAGCTGCGCCAGCCGGTACAGCTGCCAGGCCTCGCCCTCCGTCTCGAGCAGTGCCCACGGGAGCACATCGACCTCGCGGTCCCGCCAGTGCTCGGTGATCGCGAAAGCGAGCGGCATCCCCTGGGCGAGCGCCCGCAGCGCGGCCCCGGGGTCCTCCAGCAGCCGTTCGGTGAACGGCTGGTAGTGCCCGGGCCACAGGGAGGTCTCCGGTTCCTCGGGCTGCTCCGCCGCGGCGGTGTACGCCCGCGCGCCGGCGTCCACCAGCGGGTGCGGCAGGGGCAGTTCGGTCGTGCGCAGCAGGTCCTCGGCGGCGGCGAGCGCGACCCGGGGCTCGGGGTCGGCCAGCAGACCGTGCCGCCAGGCTCCGTCGCCCGGCTCCAGCAGTCCGAGCGCCGTCACGACCCGGGCGCGCACCAGCGAGTCGGTCTCCTCGGCGAGCCGGTCCCGCAGCACGGGAGTCGGCGCCGGGTCGGACTCCCGGCCGCACGCGGCGATCAGCAGCACCGTCGCCTCGCGTACGCCCGGGTCGGCGTCGTGCGCGAAGGGGATCAGGGACGGCATCGCCCCCGCCACGGCCCGCCGGGCCCACCGCTGCTCGTCCCGGTGTCCGGCCCAGTTCGCGAGGTTCGCCAGCAGCCTGAGCAGTTCGGCCCGGGGGCCGGCCCCGTGCAGGGTGAGCCGGATCAGATGCGGCACCGCGGGCGCTGTGGGGATCTCCTCCCGGAAACACAGAGAGGAATGCAGCCGGTCCATCGCCCGCTCGCGCACGGCCTCGTCCGCGGACTCCAGCGCCCGCAGCAGTCCGGGTACGTCCCCCGTAGGGCCGTATGCGCGTTCGAGGTTCGCCCGGTCTCTCTCCGTCCCCATGGGAGCGCAGGATATGCGGAAGGGGCGCCCGCCGAGTCGGCGGGCGCCCCTTCGCGAGAGCCGCGGAGCGGATCAGACCTGGCCGGCCTTCTCCAGCGCCGAGCAGCAGGTGTCGACGATCAGACGCGTCACCAGGTACGGGTCGACGTTGGCGTTCGGACGGCGGTCCTCGATGTAGCCCTTGCCGTCCTGCTCGACCTGCCACGGGATACGGACCGAGGCGCCACGGTTGGAGACGCCGTAGGAGTACTCGTTCCACGGGGCGGTCTCGTGCAGGCCCGTCAGACGGTCGTCGATGCCGGCGCCGTAGTGCTTGACGTGGTCGAGCGGCTTCGAGCCCTCACCGAGCGACTCGCACGCGGTGATGATCGCGTCGTAGCCCTCGCGCATCGCCTTCGTGGAGAAGTTGGTGTGCGCGCCGGCGCCGTTCCAGTCGCCCTTGACCGGCTTCGGGTCGAGGGTGGCGGAGACGCCGAAGTCCTCGGCGGTGCGGTAGAGCAGCCAGCGGGCCACCCACAGGTGGTCGGAGACCTCGAGCGGGGAGACCGGGCCGACCTGGAACTCCCACTGGCCGGGCATGACCTCGGCGTTGATGCCGGAGATCGCGAGACCGGCGGCCAGGCAGTTCTCCAGGTGCGCCTCGACGACCTCACGGCCGAAGATCTCGTCCGCGCCGACACCGCAGTAGTAGCCGCCCTGCGGGGCCGGGAAGCCGCCCTTGGGGAAGCCGAGCGGGTAACCGTCCTGGAAGAACGTGTACTCCTGCTCGATGCCGAAGATCGGCTCCTGCGCGGCGAACTTGTCGGAGACCTCGGTGAGCGCGGCACGCGTGTTGGACTCGTGCGGCGTCATGTCGATGTTGAGGACCTCGCACAGGACGAGGATGTCGTCGCCGCCGCGGATCGGGTCGGGGCAGGTGAAGACCGGCTTGAGGACACGGTCCGAGGAGTGGCCCTCGGCCTGGTTCGTGGAGGACCCGTCGAAGCCCCAGATTCCCAGCGACTCGAGACCGGCGGGCTCGCCCGCGATGATCTTCGTCTTGGAACGGAGCTTCGCCGTCGGCTGGGTGCCGTCGATCCAGATGTACTCAGCCTTGAAGGTCACGGGCCACTTCCTTCGGGGGTGTGTCTGACGCACTTGCGGGTGCTGCGGCGCTGCGGCACTGGGGCGCCGCCTGTTTGCCCGGCAGCTTGTCAACAGGCGATTTCCCGATCATTGCTCGAATGTGAACCCCGTGTTACCTGGTGGTTCTGTGGTGCGGCTCACGGTGTGAGAGGCGGTTCGGTGGGTTCGTATGCGATGGAGGTACCCGCGGACCCCGAACCCGCGGACCCCGAACGCGCCGGTCCTGCCGCTCGTGGCCGCGAGCAGCAGGACCGATGACCCGTACACCCTTACGGGATGCTCCGGAAGGTCCGCCGGTTCACCGAGGTGCCCGGCGGCCGGACCTCACCCCACCTTCTCGATCAGGGCCCGACGGATCAGGAACTTGCCGGGCTCACGGACCAGTTCGAAGGCCGCGTTGTTGAGCAGGGCGCAGCTGCCGGAGACCGAGGTCACCTCGACGGTCGTGGACTTGTTGTTGTCCAGGTTGGTGACCTTCAGCTTGGTCCCCGCCGGGAACTGGTTACTCGACGCGGCCGGGGCACCGCCCTCGCCGGAGAGTGTCACCGTGGATCCGTTGCAGACCTGCTGGCCGGAGGCGGCACCGCCGCCGTTTCCCGCGTTACCCGTGTTTCCGGCCGGGGCGGAAGCCGCCGGTGCGGAGGCCGCCGGTGCGGAGGCCGCCGGTGCGGAGGCCGCCGGTGCGGAGGCCGCCGGTGCGGAAGCGGCCTGCGAGGGCTGTGTCGCCTGGGAGTCCTGAGCCGACTCCCCAACGACGCAGCCGGACGCCTGCTGCTGGACCTTGATCTGTGCGATGACCGCCTCGCGGTTGGCGATCCGGGCCGCGGACTGCGCGTCCGGGTTCGTCTTCTGGCCCTCGATGAACTTCTCGTTGTTGCCGAGGGCCGTGGCCAGTCCCCCGCAGACGGTCGAGTCCCCGGCGGACAGTGTCTTGGCGTTCTGCGGGCTCTGTGAGGCGTTCGAGGTGGCCGCCATGGCGAAGGCCCCGGCACCCGCCACTGCCGCGGCGCTGACGAGCAGCGCGATCTTCTTCTTCGTGCCGAGAGTTCTCCTGCGCGACATGCGCGCCTCCTGAGGGGTAGGGGAGCGTACGCCGCTATGTACGAGATACCGAACGAGGTTACTCAGCGGTTACGGGAGTCAATCGAAGTGGCGTGCGTCACACCCGAGTCGGGGGGCGTCACACCCGAGTCGGGGGAGGGGCCGGGGCGGAGTCAGTTCCTCCCCTCCTCGTACGTCGCCACCGTGTCGTCGACCCGCTGGAGCAACCCCTCGGTCCGGGCGGTGAGTTCGGCCTCCCCGGTCTTCGTGCCGTCGCTCCACCGCCCGTTCGCGAACACCACCGACCGGACGGTCATTGCCCGCCGGGAGACCCCGGCCGAGCCCGGCGGGACCGTGGGCAGGCCGGCCTCCGCAGGCGGATCCAGCGAGTCCACCTGATACGCCACCGGGTCCGTCGAGGTCATCGTGAACACGCGCGAGGCGTCCTCCACCCGCTCGAAGCTCAGCACGGTGACCGTCACCTGCGAGCGCCGTTCGGTGTCCGTGAACAGGGCCGCCGTCGACCGGGAGCACCCCTCGCCCTGTTCGACCAGCCGGGCGAGCTCGGGCGAGACGCCCCGCGCGCAGTCGACGGTGGTGGACAGGTCGACGCGGGCGTACCGGGAGCCGTCCTTCAGCCGGACGCTCGTCGAGGGGAACGCCTGCTCCGGCCGGATGATCGGGCGGGCGAGCAGGGAGGGGAGCGCGCTCGGGGCGCCGGAGGGGAGGCCCGCGTCCCCGGACGGTACGGCCGCGAGACCCGAGGCGGCCGTGGTGGCCGTCGCCGTCGCCGGGGGAGCGGACGTGGTCCGGTCGCCCTCGTCCTCGTCCGCGATCAGCACGGTGCCGACGGCGACGGCGGCGACCAGGGCCACGCCGGACCCGACGGCCGCCGAGCGCCTGGCCCGCCGGCGCCGTCGTATGCGCCCCTGCTCGGGAGGGAACCCGAGTCCTTGATCACCGAAGGTCATGGCGGCGGAGGGTAGCAGTGCGCGGCGCGCCGACTCCCGCCGCCGGACGAATCGTCGACTGTCCGACCAGGGAGCCTCTATCGGGACAACGCGTCCCGTACGGCCTCGTCGGTGCGGGCCACCAGCGCGGTGCCGTCGTCCGCCGTGACGATGGGGCGCTGGATGAGCCGGGGGTGCGCGGCGAGCGCGCTGATCCAGCGTCCGCGCGTGCTCGCGTCCCGCGCCCAGTCCTTCAGGCCGAGCTCCTCGGCCACGGCCTCCTGGGTGCGGGCGATGTCCCAGGGTTCCAGCCCGAGCCGGTCGAGCACGGCCGCGATCTCGTCCTCGCTCGGCACGTCCTCCAGATAGCGGCGGACGGTGTAGTCGGCGCCCTCGGCGTCGAGGAGCGTGAGGGCGCTGCGGCACTTGGAACAGGCGGGGTTGATCCAGATCTCCATGCGGCACACGGTAGCGGTCCGAGGCGGCGAAAACCCTTGTGATCAGGGGCGATTGTCAGTGGTGGGCAGTAGAATAGAAGCAGTGTTCGAGGGTTCGCCGGAGGTTCCGGACGGGCCCTGACCGCGACAGGAGGATGCCTGTGCCCGCTGCCGCACTGAAGCCGAAGCCGTTGCCGACCCAGTCCACCGCGAAGCGTTCCGTCCAGCTCGATCTGCCCTATGTGCCCGTCGAGAAGCGGCCGTTGCCGCCCGGGCGACCGCGCGACTGGTACGTCATGCACAACCGTCGCCTCAAGGCGATGCGCCTCGCCATCGCCCTGCTAGACCTGGGCGTGTATATGCCGAACCAGGCCCGCAACGAGAAGATCCGCAGCACGGCGGAACTGATCGGCGTTCATTCGCCGTCGGACACGACGTGCCACATGGTGCGGGCGCTGCTGCGGTACTCACGATGAACCGGGCGCCGGGTGCCGTTCCTGGTGACGGCACCCGGCGTCGGCGTCCGAGGGGGGTACGGACACAGGGACGGGGAGTCACCTCACCAGTTCCTTCTCCACCGGCGTGCGGAACCTCGGTGTCACCCGGGTCGCGCCCAGCCACGCTCCCAACCGCGCCGCCTCCGCCTCGATCGCCGCCTTCGCCTCGCCGCCCACGCCCTCGCCGTCGCCCTTGCCCTCGTCGGCCAGGATCCGCCACACGATCTCGCCGTCGGCCCGCTGGGCCCAACTCCCCACCACCCGCCCGTTCCACCACACCGTCGGGCCCACGTTCCCGCTGTAGTCGAACAGGCCGGGGCGCAGTTCCGGGGCCAGATACCAGTCCCGGCCCTGCCAGCCCATGGCCGTCGGGTCGAGGCCGGGCAGCAGGGCCGCCCACGGTTCGCCGGGGGTGGGCACGGCGTCCACGTCGTCCTCGACGACGTACCCCGCCCCCTCGTCCAGGGTCACCGTGCGTGCCCCGATCGCCGTCAGCGCCCGGCGGACGTCCGTCACCTTCCAGCCCGTCCACCACTTCAGATCGGCCTCCGTGGCCGGGCCGCAGGCCGTCAGCCAGTGCCGCAGCAGCTCCGACTGGGCCTGCGCCACCGGCAGTTCGGCGTGCTCGGGGGCGAGGGCCCAGCGGAACTGGCTCGACGTCCACGAGCCCAGGGGGCGCCCCCTGACCACCTTGCCCTCCACCCCCAGCACCCTCAGCAGCCGCGTCACGACGGTGTGGACGCCCTCGTAGGACTTCCCCGCCGCGTACACGAACTGCTCCCGCAGGCGCGGCTCCTCGCGGGCCAGTTCGGCCGCCGTCGCCTGGCCGAGCCGGGCCAGAGCGGCCAGCGCGGACTCCTCGACCTCCTTCAGCCAGGCCGCGTCCGGTGCGCCGGCCTTCGCCATGTCCTTCACCAGGGTGGCCCGCTCCCGCGCGGCGACCGCGAGGCCGGTCGAGGCGTGCACGACCGCCGTCGACTTCGTCGGGAACACGAAGACGGTGTGCCGCATGCCGTGCATCCGGACGAGGGTCCGGTCCGCGTACAGCGCCCGGTCGGTCTCCGCCACCGTCGCCGCCGGGTCGGCGAGGCGGGCGCCGACCGCCAGGTACACCGTCGCCGGGTCCGAGCCGTGCAGGGCGAGGAGCGCGTCGGCCACCGCCTCGGGTGTCGCGACCCGCGCCTGCGGGGCCAGCCGGTGCCGCAGGGCCAGCCGCGCCCGCCGCTCCGCCACACCGATGTACCGCAGCCCGTCACCCATTGGCGGCCTCCACTCTCGTCGCCCCGTCGCCCTGTCGCCGTCCGGCACTCGTCTCTGTCCCCATCCTTCCCGACACCACTGACAATCGGCCCCACGCCCGTGACGCCCGACGGCACCCGAGTACCCGGGCCGGCCGGCGGGGGCGCTCGGGTGCCGTCGAGGCGGCCGGGGCTGCCGTGAGTGCCGGGTGTCACCCGTTCGACGTACCCGACATGCGGACGCTCCCCTCCCGGCCTTCACTGCGAACAGGAGGCCGGGAAGTGTCGTGAACCGGGAAGTGTCGTGAACCGGGAGGCGGATGTGGTGCGAAGGCGACGCGGATGACCACCCCCACCGACCGTGCCGGGCGCGGCCGGGACGCCCGCAAGCGCGTCTCCCGTTCCGCGCACGCCCTCTGGCTCCCGTCCGTCGACCGGCCCGATCCCGTCGCCGTGCTGGAGCGGCAGGGCCGGGACCGGCTCCCCGAGCTGCTGCCGATCCGGTACGGGCGGATGGCCGCCTCGCCCTTCGCCTTCCTGCGCGGCTCGGCCGCCCTCATGGCCGCCGACCTGGCGTCGCAGCCGCACACCGGGCTGACGGTCCAGCTGTGCGGCGACGCCCACCTGCTCAACTTCGGGTTGTACGCCTCCCCGGAGCGGGGGCTGCTCTTCGACCTCAACGACTTCGACGAGACCTTCCCCGGGCCCTTCGAGTGGGACGTCAAACGGCTCGCCGCCTCCGTCGCGGTGGCCGCCCGCGAGAACGGCCACCCCGAGCCGAGGGTGCACCGCGCCGCCCTGGAGGCCGTGGCCGCCTATCGCACCGCCATACGTCGGCTGTCCCGGCTCGACGAGCTCGCCGTCTGGTACGAGCGCATCGACGCCGAACTGCTGCTGCCCCTGCTGCGCTCCGCCCGGCGCCGCGGACGCGCCGGGGGCAGCCTCACCCGCGCCCGCCGCCGCACCAGCCTCCAGGCTCTCGGCAAACTCACGGAGGTCGTCGACGGCCGCCGCCGCATCATCCACGACCCACCGCTGATCGAACCCGCCGGCGCCTCCGACAGCGCCGCCCTGCGCAAGATCTTCAGCGACTACCGCTCCACCCTCACCGAGGAGCGCCGCCTGCTGCTGGACCGCTACCGCTTCGTCGACGCCGCCCGCAAGGTCGTCGGCGTCGGCAGCGTCGGCACCCGCTGCTTCATCGTGCTGCTCGCCGGGCGCGACACCGACGATCCGCTGTTCCTCCAGATCAAGGAGGCCCGCGCGTCCGTCCTGGAGGAGCACCTGCCCAGCGGCCCCTACGTCCATCCCGGCCACCGGGTCGTCGCCGGGCAGCGGCTGCTCCAGGCCGCCGGGGACGTCTTCCTGGGCTGGATGACCGGGCCGCAGAGCCGCGCCTTCTACTGGCGTCAGCTGCGCGACCTGAAGAGCTCCGCCGGCGTCGCCGGGATGTCCCCGGCCGACCTCGCGGCGTACGCCCGGCTGTGCGGCACCGCCCTGGCCCGTGCCCACGCACGGTCCGGCGACCGGATCGCCATCGCCGGCTACCTCGGCGGCGCCGACACCTTCGAACGCGCCGTCGCCGACTTCGCCCTGGCCTACGCAGACCGGACCGCCGCCGACCACGCGATGCTGGGCGCGGCGGTCGCGGCGGGCGTGGTGAGCGCGGCGCCGGGCGTCTGAGCGCCGTCGGCCGCCCGGCCGGTCAGGAACGCGTCGGCGACCATCCGCGCCCGTCCGGGCCGGCCAGCACGGCGGTCACGAACTCGCGCCGGTCGTCCGCGTGGTCCTGGAACCACAGGCCCAGCCGGTGTCCCGCGGCGGGCAGTTCGAACCTCGTGTACCGGGCGCGGGTGGCGAGCGCGTCCTGGACCGCCTCGGTCACCTGCGGCGGGATCACCGTGTCCGTGCCCGGCACGGCGAGCACCGCCCGGCCCTCGTACGCGCGCAGCACGTCGAGCGCGGGCGCCTCCCGCCAGCTCCCGGGCCTGCGGATGATCGCGCTGAACTCCCCGTCTCCCTCGCCGAAGGGAACGTCCCACGCCCGGGCCGCGTACACGGCGGGCGCGCACAGGCCCAGGGCCGTCACCCGGTCCCGGTAGAACGCGGCCAGGTCGGCCACCGTCTGCCCGCTCATGCTGAACCCGACGAGCGCCAGCGTCCCGTCCGCCGGGACGTACGCGTCGATCACGGAGACCGCCTGCTCGAAGCGTCGACGCAGGCTCGACTCCCTGAGTTCGCCGCTGCTTTCGCCGTGCCCGGAGAAGTCGAGGGCGAGGGCGCGGCAGCCGTGGGCGGTGAACTCGCGGGCGAGCGGCAGGAGTCGCTCCTTGCTGCCGTTGCCGGCGCCGTGCAGCAGAACGGCGGTGACCTGTCCCGGACCACCGCCGTGCACCCCGCTGAGCCGTTCACCGTCGTACTCGTGCGTGAAGGGAGACAGTTCGCTCATGGGCCCCATTCACTCACGGGCGGGTTGCGCCCGGGCCGTCTCGATCGGAGGACGAACAGGGCCGCGGAAAAGGAGATGCACGGTGAGTGACGAACTCCGTACGCTGGAGGTACCAACCCGCCCCCCTCGCCACGCTCAGTCACCCGTCCCTGCCCAGGAAGGAGGTACACCATGGGCACCGTCGTTCTCTCCGGGGCCGTCGTCCTGGTGGTCCTGGGATTCGGGAACCCGCTCTACTGGCTCGCCGCGGCCGGCGTGCTGTTCCTGTACGTGCGGTACGGGCTCGACTCGTCCGGGCCGTCCGCGCCCGGCCCCGCGCCGAGCGCGGGAACCGCGCCGACGTCGTACAAGGCGTACCGCGACCGCCGTGACAAGCAGGCCAAGTGGGAGCGCCGCTACCGTCGCGAGCGCCCCCTGGAGTCCCGCCGTCAGGAGCGCGAGCGCAGCAAGTAGGCCGCCCGATCCGCCTAGAGGCCGGGGGCTCCCCACACCGGGAACCAGCGGCCCAGGTCCTGCTCGATCCGCAGGTCGCCCGTGAGGGCGGCCTGCACCTGAAGCTCCAGTGCGCCGTCGCGCCGCTGCCCCGTACCGGGCAGCGGCGCGAACGGGTAGAACGAACCCCGCTTGTACAGGTACACGAGCGCCAGCCGGCGGCCGGCCGCCTCCTCCGGCCCGCCGCGCCGGTCCTCGAACCCGGCGAGGGAGCACAGCAGCTGCGGCCCGAAGCCGTTGACCTCCATCGCGCTGTTCACCGCGTGCAGGTCGTTGACCAGGAGCGGCAGTTGGTCGGGGGTGCGCTGCGAGACCAGCCAGGAGTAGCCGTAGTCGTCCCGCACGAGCCGCACCGGGGGACCGGTGCGCTCGGTGTCCGCGTCGAGGAGCGCCTGTACCTCTCGGTGTGTCTGCTCGAAGGCCGAGCCCTCGACGGTCGCGAAGCACACGGCACCCTGCCCGGTCGGGGTGAACCCGGCCGCCGCCTCCAGCGTCACGGCCGCCGAAGGCAGCGCGAACAGCTGGTCCAGGTCGGGCACGACCGGCTTGGTCCGGCCGAGCAGGATGTCCAGCAGCCCCATGATCAGCCCGCCTTCCCCGGAGCGGCCGCCTCGCCCAGCTCGACGGAGATCCGTCCCAGCTGCTCGAGCCGCTGCTCCAGGCTCGGGTGGGTCGAGAAAAGCCCCGCCACACCGGGCTCGGTGCCCAGCGCCGGGGTGAAGTAGAAGGCGTTGAAGGCCTGGACCGTCCGCAGGTCCTTCGAGGGGATACGGGCCAGGTCGCCGGAGACCTTCGTCAGCGCGGAGGCCAGCGCCGAGGGCCGGCCGGTCAGCTGCGCCGCCGCCCGGTCCGCCGCCAGCTCCCGGTACCGGGACAGCGCCCGGATGAGCAGGAAACTGATCGCGTACACGGCCGCCGAGACACCCATCACGGCGGCGAAGACGACCGCGGCGTTCTGGTCCCTGCGCGCCCCGCCGAACACCTGCGAGTAGAACGCGAAGCGCACGATCAGCCCCGCGATCACGCCCAGGAACGACGCGACCGTGATCACCGCCACGTCCTTGTGCGCCACATGCGACAGCTCGTGCGCGAGCACGCCCTCCAGCTCGGCCGGCTCCAGCCGCCCCAGCAGCCCGGTCGTCACGCACACCACCGCGTGGTCGGGGTTCCGCCCCGTCGCGAAGGCGTTAGGCATGCCCATCTCGGAGACGGCGACCACCGGCTTCGGCATGTCCGCGATCGCACACAGCCGGTCGATCACGGCATGCAGCTCGGGATACTCCTCGCGCTCCACGACCCGCCCGCGCATCGCGAACAGCGCGACCCGGTCGGAGAACCAGTACTGCGCGCCCAGCATCGCCACCGCGACGACCGCGACCAGCACCCACGACTTCAGCAACACGATCAACGCGGCGACGAACGCCACGTACAACAGCCCGAGCAGGAACAACGTGACCGTCATCCGCACGGTCAGCCGTCGGTCGCTCCGGAAACGGCTCTGCATCTGCATCACCCCGCAGTCAGGCACTCGCCCCACTGCAAGTGTGCACCGCCCCACCCCCATGAACGGTCCCCGAACGGACCTAGGCGGAGCAAAAGCTCCCCGCGAACGCCCGGCGCGCACACCGGCGCGGCTCCACCCCGGCCTCAGCGTCGTACGGCCCGCGTCGCCCGCTGCCGCAGCTCCTCGTCGGGATCGCCCCGCAGCGCGATCAGGGCACGCTGCCCCGCGGCCCCACCCTGCTCCGCAAGCAGCCGGAACGCGGCGATCCGTACCGGCCGGGGCCACCCGGCGCCGAGCCGTTCGACGAGCCACTCCTCGGGCAACAGCCCTGCCGAGGGCAGGACCGCCGCGGTCACCTCCCGCACCACTCCCGGCGCCGGATCGTCGAGCAACGGCGACAGCCGCCGCGCGTCGGCCGCGTCCAGCACGCGCAGCCCGGCCACGGCCTGCGCCCGCACGCCCGCGGCCGGATGCCGGACCAGCGACCACAGCACCTCGGCGTCACCCCGCTCCCCGCACTCCGCGAGCCCGGCGACGGCACCCGGCGGCAGGGTGGGGTCGCCCCGCTCCGCGCACCGCTCCCGGTACCAGGACAGCGGATCGCCCCCGTACTGCCGTACGACATACCGCGCGCAGGCCCGCACGAGACCCGCCCGGTCGGCCAGGAACTCCACGGACTGCTCCACCCGCCCGGCCCGCCGCAGCGCGGTCACCCCGGCGGAACGGACCCGCGGGTTGCGCGCGGTGAGCAACGGCCGGATCACGTCGTCGGGGTCCTCGTCCGTCATGGCGGCCAGGGCGGCGTCCGCGCACAGGTTCTGGACGACGGTGTCGAAGTCGCGGGCGGCAGCTTGGGCGAGCAGGCCGGGGGAGAGGAGCCGCTGCTCGACCGCGAGCCGGTACGCGAACCGGCGTACGGTGCGATCGGCGTGCGAGTACAGACACGCGAGCCGTTCGCGGGGCACCCCGCGGAACACCACGGCGAGCAACTCCGTCGCGAAGGCACCCTGGTCCCGGCGCCCGAGGAGCAGGATCAGCGGCGCGAGCGTGACGGCGGCACCGGGATCGAGAACCTCGCGGAGCACCTTCCGGGCGCGCTCGCGCACCGGTGCCACCCAGTCGGCGCACCGCAGGACGACCAGCGGCAGCAGGTCGGGGTACCGAGCCGCCGGCTCCAGCGCCGCCTCACGCGTCCAACCGTCACGATGGCAGAGGGCGAGTGCCAGCCGGGGCTCGTCGAGCAGCGACAGATCGGCCGGCAGCTGAGCGGCTTGCTCCCACTGCGGCAGACCTTCGAGGTGGTACGGGAGGCCCACCCGCACCGCCTCGTCCAACGCGAGCCAGGCCCGTGGATCGGCGACGACGACCGCTTCCGCCAGGGGCATGCCCCCGGCGAGCCGCACCGCCGCCGCTCCCGCGCCTCGTCTGTTCTCCCTCACCCTCGCCACCCCCTGGGCGTGTCTGACAATTCCCGCCGGGCGCGCGACGCCTGGCACGGCACCTCGCCGCGTTGTCGGATCACCCGAGTACATCCAGTACGCGGGCGATCCTCCGCCTTGCGATGCACCGCACCAGACGCCGCGCGCTGATCCGACGCGAATTGGCAGACACGCCCTAGTACGGAGCCCGGAACCGCGCGTACCCCAGCAGCAGGATCACCGCGGCCACGCAGCCCAGTACGAGCGTCGTCGACAGCCATGACGACCGGGGTGATGCCACCCGGTCCGGGTCGCCGCGGAACGGGACCGGCTCGGGCGGGTTCTCCTTCCAGCGGGCGGCCAGCATCCGGGCCCGCGCCGAGGGTTCCTTGTGCGCCGCGTCGTCCGCCCACTTGAGGTCGAACTCCCGCTCCACATCGTCCTGTTCGGGCATGCCCGTATCTCCCCCGTCACCTCTGTCGAGGTCTTCCAGTCGAACAGCAGTGCCAGAAACCATACGACGCCGCCCCCGTCCCTGAGAAACAGGAACGGGGGCGGCGGAACAGCCCGAAGAGGCGAGGGCTGCGGACCTACAAGCTCACGGACCTACCGGCCCGGGGCCGATCACACGTCGAAGAAGTGAAGCGGCGGGTTCCTGGCTTGCGGCTACGTAGTCGACCGACACTGCGACCTGAGGCTTGGTTGTCGGTGGTTGTCAGCGTTGGTCGTCGTTGAGCACCCCCGCACGGCCCAGGGACGGCCCGAGCGGCGGTGTAGTGGTGTTCCCCCTCGATGCGAACTACGGGCACGGAGGTTGCTGAGCTTCTTCGGGCCGGTCAGAAGGTCTATGAGGGTCACTCATGGTCGGTACGAGGCAGCGCGGTTGATGTACCTCGCTGCTGTACCGCGTACTTTGCGAAAAGGACGGTTACCAACGCCAGAACGTCCACGTAAGCACTGACGAGTTCTGCAGCCACGCCCCACTTGATCACGACGATCACGAGGGTTTGTGATCACCAAAGATTTCCAGCATTGGGTCGGCAGATGCGAGCGGCAGTGATCAGTCTTACGGTGGTCTGACCGGGAGACTTGTTACGCGAGGAAGGCCGATCGCATGAATCGAGTAAGCCTCAGAATCTGGTGGTTCCGGGCCGCTGCGGTTGGTTCACTGGTCGCCACCACAACCGCATTGGGTTTGGCAACCGCGTCCACAGCGGAGGCTGTGAGCTCCACGGTGGTTGAAGGGCCTCTAGGCCAGCACTCAGAGGCGACCTGCCCTGAAGGCACTCATCTGATCGGGGGTGGATACTACTTGGTTTCATCGGGCCCTGTGATCCTAAATGCACCATCAGCCGATGAGCCGAATACTTGGAAGGCCGCCGCCGATGGCTACCCCGCCTACATTCGAGCATATGCGCTCTGTGAGACAGATTCCTAAATCTGCCGGCTCAGCCTTCCCAGGTTCGAATCCTGGCGCCGCCATGCAAGTGGGATTCGACCCCTGACCAGTCACTTTGGTCAGGGGCCGTTCTCGTTGTCGGTCTAGGTCAGTACCCGCCGTTCCCCGGCATTCCCCACCCCGTTCTGGCACGCTCGGTGGCCTTGATCACGCGGTCGGCGGAGCGACTTTGGGATGGAGCTACTTTGGGGCGAGTGATCATGGCCCCGTAAGCTTCCGGCGCGTCGGGCAGTCTGTGGACCTGCCTGTTAAAGCACGACGTTGGGGCCACAATCTTCGAGGCTCGCCCGAAAGTGGCTGCCTAAAGTCGCGGAGCCGACCGCCCCAGCCACGACGTGTTCTGGCTTCATGCCCGTGTGCCTGCCTCTTGGGCGAGAGCGGGCGGTCGGCGGTGCCGAGCGGGGCGGAGACATGAGCGCGGGCGCCGCCGGCCGCCCGCGCCCGCCCGGAGAAGCGAAGTGACGACGGGTGCTTGATGGGGTAGGGAAGGTCTGGCCGAGACAGACGGGCTTCCGTACTTGCTTCCCAACGGGAATGAACGGGACGGAAAGTGAGACGGAGCCCACCCGCACCGACCAGGCCTTATCCGTACTGACAGAAGGCGACGGAAGCGTCGTCCCCTGACTTGTAGCGTGGCCAGCGTTGCCCCCTGGGATCTGTGGCTTCCACCTTGCGGACGGTGTCGATCAACCCTCGCGGTCCCCCGGCCCGGAGCGTCGCGAAGACTTCGGGCCAGGTCGACATGGCGTAGTCCGTTACGAGACAGGCCGCGCCGTCGGACAGCAGGGCGGCGGCGCGTACGTCATCGGTGGGAACGCTGCCGGTCAGCGCGTGTTCCGCCGCTTCGGGGCCGGCGGCCGCGACCCAATATCCAGACGTCGCGTTGCGAGTCTCCCGCTGCGCGAACACCAAGTTCCGCAAAGCCTCTTTGTGTCCTGCCGTATGGGTCTCGTGCCGAGCGACTTCGGCCTTCAACTCGGGAAGGATCTGGTCCACCCGCAGGTCAGTGATCACGGAATAGCCCTGATGGCCCTCGAGCACGATGGGGGAGTCCGCCAAGACCAGGTGGTCTAGCTGCCCCTCCCGCTGCCGCAAGATCGCAACCGTTGCTGAAGGGGTTCCGGGGTTGCCGAGGTCGCATTCAGGGTGCAGAACTGCCACCCCTTCGAGGGCCCGCGCCAGGCCGGTCGTGAGCGAGGTTTCCGAGTCGGCAAGCGTGGCGACAAGCTGACTGCCGAGGTTCCTCACATACCAAGGCACACCGTGTCGACACCCGGTGTCCAGGCCCGCCGTGCTGAGTCCGTCCAGCACGACGGCAAGAGTCGGCGTACCGGCCACCCAATCCTCATTGGGGGCCGCTCCTCCGGGTTGAGTGTCGATCGCGACGCGCATGATCAGCCTTCGTGTCGGTACAGCGGAGTGACGCGTCGACTCTCCAAGACTTCGAGCGTCTTCGGGTCGTAACGGCACGAAATTAGGGTGGAGAAGCGGCGCGTGCGGACCTCTCGGTAGAGCTCTGCCAGGTTGTTTTCCAGGAAGTGAACGACCCCGTTCGCTCCGATGGCGTGAATGCCGGCGACATCCGCAGCGATCCAGCGGCTGCTCGACGGCCGTCCAACCCGGTCCACCGGGGCGCTCACCACGCTGCAACTCGCCGCCGAGGCAGGCGTCAAGCGCTGGGTCCTCACGCACAAGCACGTCGACCTGAAGGAAGAATTCGTCCGCCGGAAGTCCGAGGCGAACGGCATTCCGCCCGCGTTCCAGCATCTGCACGCCCGCGCAGTAGATGCCGAAGCCGCCGCCCAGGCCCTGCGGGAGGACAACGACCGGCTTCGCGAGCGCGTCGCCGTCTATGCCCAGGTCATCCACGAACTCCGCACCGAGCTGGACCGGCGCACCGACAACAGCACCCAGCGCAGCCCCCTCCGGAGCCTCCCTGCCAGCATCCCCTGATGCGCGAGGCGGTCGCGGCATGCCTAGGACGTCAAAGGGACTGGTGACCGGCGACGTCCCCGCCAGGGTCGTCGGCGAGTACGACGGACGCGGTGATCCGCCGAGCAACCGCGCGGTCCGGCCAGGGACTGGGAGTCCGGTGTTTATACCTTGCTCGCGACCACCATGTAGTTCTCGGCCTCAAGATCGAACGTGCTCAGTTCCGTTTGGAGTCCGGCCCGGTGCAGCTCGACTTCGAGTTCCTCGTACCGGTAGGGCCAGCAGGACAGCAGTTCCGAGCGGACAAGAACCAACCCGGTCGCACCAACTTGCGCGATCGCAATTTCGATGTGGTGCTCCTCCTCCCAATGTGGCGCAATCTCCCAGCGGTAGACCACGACGGCATCGCGACCGTTCCGGCGGACGAGTCGGTCACTGATCTCCAGCCGGGAACCTCTGGCCCTCACGAGTTCCCAAGTGCGGGATGTGAGTACCAAGCGCCCGCCGGGGCGCAGAAGCCGTGACATCGACTCCAGAGCAGCACCCCTGCCTGTCGCGCCCGCGGCATGGTGAAGCGAGTTGCCAACACAGAACACCATGTCGAACGTGTTGTCCTGGAAATGGTCGGGCAACTCTTCCCAGTTCGCCCGTACTGCCCGGACGGATGCCCCGAACTCCTCGGACAACTCTCTAGTCCGACGAACCATCGCCTTGCTGGCGTCAGTTGCGACAACCTGCATGCCACGACCGGCGAGGCCAACCGCCAACTGTCCGGTTCCGCACGAACAGTCGAGGACGTGAGCGTTCGACGGCAGGAGATCGAGGACGTCGTCGAACGACGCAGCGAACTCGGCTGGAGGCAACTTTGCATCCGAGATGAGCCATTCGTACACCTCGGCAAGCACGTCATAGCCTGTCACAACCACTACCTCCGTCACGCGGCAGACTCACGGTAGGACGTCAGTCCATCAGCGGAGCAAGCCGGGCACCAATGGTTTTCGCAAGGATGGCTCTGACGGTGTTTGCAGAGCTGAAGGGACGGAGCCGTGAGCGAGCAGGCTGGGCAGTGGCACTTCCTCACCAACCACGCCCGCGTACTGGTCGCCATCGCACGCGACCCTGCCACCCGGCTCCGCGACATCGCCGCGGTCTGCCGCATCACCGAACGCACGGCGCTGAGCATCGTCACCGACCTCGAACAGGCCGGCTACATGCGCCGCGAGCGCGAAGGACGGCGCACGGCTACATCCTCTGCCAGGACGGCACCCTCCGTCATCCAGCAGAGGCAGACGTGCCCGTCCGGGAACTGCTGGAAGTGTTCACCTCACACGAGAGCCCGCACTGACCGACAGCCCTGCTCCCCCCTCGGAGCCAGGGCCTAGTGCTGCCCCTGCGCGTTGATCAGCCGCTTGAACCGCGGCTACGCGGTCCGCTGGAGCAACAGCTCGCAATGGGCGAGAGAACCGGAGGACGCCACCGCGCCCCCACCTTCGCCCGTGCTCTCGCCGACCGGGAGCAGACATGGCCCGCAAGACCACGATCACCGTCACCGGCGACCACACCGGCGACGTCGGCGGAACCGTCATCTCCGGCGCCACCGGCCCGGTAGCCCTCAACGGCGACATCCGACGGCACCGACCAGAGCAGGCAGATCACCGGCCGCCGGACCTACTCCGGCAAGGGCAGGACGGTAGTCGAGGGTGACAGCTCCGGCACCATCTCCCGCAGTTTCTGACCAGCACAGCCCCGGCATCCAGCCGTGAAGGGCGCCGGATCGGATCCGGCCCGGGGTACCGGCCGCCCCTCGGGCGGCCCGCCGCACACCTCGTGTGCGGCCCTTCCCCTCAAACGGCGCGCGGCCCCGGGTGGCTAGACCCGGGACCGCTGTTCGGGCCGTTTCACCTACTAGCGAGACCACGACCCAATGAACAACATCGTCACTGTTCAGACCGCTGTTACCGCGTTCGCCGACTGGATCGAGCCGACGAACGCTGAGCTGGACGCGATCGAGCTGGAGTCCCCGCTGATCCTGGCGGAGGTTGACCTACTCGACGCGCAGATCAAGGCCATGGACCACCCCGAGAACGAGGTCGACACCCGCCGGATCCGCCGGGCCCGTAACCGGGTGCTGAACGCGCGGCGGGACCTGGCCAACCGCACGGTCGGCGCGAGCACGGCGGGCGGCGCGGCATGAACCTTCGCCGCAAGGGCCGTGCCGTGCCGTGCTGGTGCTGGTGCTGGTCGGTGTGGTCGGGATGGCGTTCCGCGTCTCGTGGAACGCGTTGCGGGACATCGCCGGCGCGATTGGCGCGGATGATGCCGCCGCCATCCTCTACCCGTTCGTGGTCGACGGACTGATGGCGCTGGCGCTGATTGCCACGCTTGTTCTGGTGGACGACGACCGCAAGTTCGCGTTGCGGGTGCTGGGTACCTACACGATCGCCTCGCTGGTCCTGAACTACGTGCACGGACTGGTCCCGGAGCTGCACGGCCGGTCGGTCGAGTTGGGTCGAGTCGCAGAGTGGGACGCGGCGAACTGGGCGCTGGTGCTGCTGGCGACGTCGCTTCCGGTCGGGGCGATCTACTTCGGATCCGATCTGGTCGCGAAGGTGCTGCACCACCGCCCCGCCCCGATTCCCTCCGTAGACACGAATGCGGAGGAATCCACTGAAATCGAGAGGAATCGGTCTACGGCTGACCTGCTCGAATCGACCCCGGCGCCCACGGTCACGCTGACCCGGCTGAGGGTGCCGGATCCGGTCGCGGTCGACCTGGGCAAGTCGACTCTGTCGCTCAAGCCCGTACGGGCGATCGCCGCGCCGATTCCGGCGCCTGTGGTTCGGTCGGTCCCGGCGGTATCGGGCCGGACGCGTCGGGCGACGGGTCGGGTTCCGCAGGCCGCCCGATCGCCCCGCCCGAAGCGCACCCCTGATCAGGTGCTCGCCGAAGCGCGGTCGGTCACGGCCGGTTGGACGGATGTGCAGATCACGGCGGAGGGGATCCGCCGCGAGGTGCACACCTCGCCGGCGAACGCGCGGATGCTGCGTGACGCCCTGCTCGCCGAACGCGCCGCGACGGCGGTGACGCCGTGAGCACCTCGCCGCGCTCTTACCGGCCGTGCCGCCCGCTCTCGGGTGGGCGGTACACGCCCGGTGGCTGCACGGACGGCTGACTTCGGCCCGCCGTGACCCGCTGACCGGGCTGTGGACGCGGGACGCGTTCGCCCGGCGGGCCCGCCGTCTGCTGCGAGACCCCGGCGCTGTGGTCGTGCTGGCGGACGTCGACCACTTCAAGCAGATCAACGACACCCACGGCCACGCCGCCGGTGACGTCCTGCTCGCCACGGTCGCCGCTCGCCTCGCCCACGGCACCACGCCCGGCGGTGTCGCAGGACGGCTCGGTGGGGACGAATTCGCCGCCGTCGTCGTCGACCGCGACGGCACCATGGCCGACCGGCTTCACACCCTCGCCCGCGTCCTCGCCCGACCGGTCGACACCAACCCCGAAGTGCACGCCACGGTGTCCCTCGGGTGGGTGCGGGCCGCCGACCATCCGGGCGAGGACCTGTCCGCGCTGCTGCGCCGCGCTGACGAGGCCATGTACGCGGCAAAGCGGTCCGGCCGGTCCGGGCCCCGCCGGGCCCGTCTCGGGCGGCTGCTCGGGTCGGTCGCCGGACGCCGTCCCGGACGGTGCGGCGCGGCATGAGCACGCTGCCGGTCTACCGGTGGCACCTGGCCCCGGACGGCTACGCCACCCGCCGACAGCTTCGGGCCCGGAATCTGCACCCCGGGTGGTCAGGATGTGGCCGCTCAGCTCGAACGGCCCCGCCGCCGGGAACCGTTGGTCGCCTACCTCTACCGCGTCGACCTGGCCAAGCGGTACGCCCCATGACGCCGGCTCGGTGGGCGGCTCTGGCCAAGGCCAACACCGCCCGCCGCACCTGCCCTCAGTGCCGACGTGACGCCGGATACGTCATCCCGCCGTCCCTCGGCATGTGTGTGCCGTGTGCCTACCCCGAAAAGGGAGTGTCTCCCGGACCGTGAACGCAAAAGGCCGCCGGCCGCGCGCTTCCCGGAGTGGGAAGAGCACGACCGACGGCCCACAGACGGCCCAGGAGAGCAAACAGGTGCTCTGACCTGGGGCGATATCACACGTCGAAGTAGAGCTCGAACTCGTGCGGGTGCGGGCGCAGCTGGAGCGGGGCGATCTCGTTGGTGCGCTTGTAGTCGATCCACGTCTCGATCAGGTCGGACGTGAAGACGTCACCGGCGAGCAGGAACTCGTGGTCCGCCTCGAGGCGGTCGAGGACGGCCGGGAGCGAGGTCGGGACCTGCGCGACGCCCGCGTGCTCCTCGGGGGCCAGCTCGTAGAGGTCCTTGTCGATCGGCTCGGCCGGCTCGATCTTGTTCTTGATGCCGTCCAGGCCCGCGAGCAGCAGGGCGGAGAACGCCAGGTACGGGTTGCCGGAGGAGTCGGGCGCGCGGAACTCGACGCGCTTGGCCTTCGGGTTGGAGCCCGTGATCGGGATACGCATGGCCGCGGAGCGGTTGCGCTGCGAGTACACCAGGTTGACCGGGGCCTCGAAGCCCGGGACCAGACGGTGGTAGGAGTTCACCGTCGGGTTGGTGAAGGCCAGCAGCGACGGGGCGTGCTTGAGGATGCCGCCGATGTAGTAGCGGGCCATGTCCGACAGACCCGCGTAGCCGGCCTCGTCGTAGAACAGCGGGGAACCGCCGGTCCACAGCGACTGGTGGACGTGCATGCCCGAGCCGTTGTCGCCGAAGATCGGCTTCGGCATGAAGGTCGCGGTCTTGCCGTTGCGCCAGGCGACGTTCTTCACGATGTACTTGAAGAGCTGGAGGTCGTCGGCCGCGGCGAGCAGCGTGTTGAACTTGTAGTTGATCTCGGCCTGGCCGGCGGTGCCCACCTCGTGGTGCTGGCGCTCGACCTGGAGGCCGGACGCGGCCAGCTCCAGGGAGATCTCCGCACGCAGGTCGGCGAAGTGGTCGACCGGCGGGGTCGGGAAGTAGCCGCCCTTGTAGCGGACCTTGTAACCGCGGTTGTTCTCGATCGCACCGGTGTTCCAGGCGCCGGCCTCGGAGTCGATGTGGTAGAAGGACTCGTTCGCGGAGGTCTGGAAGCGCACGCTGTCGAATACGTAGAACTCGGCCTCGGGGCCGAAGTACGCGGTGTCGGCGATACCGGTCGACGCCAGGTACGCCTCCGCCTTCTTCGCCACGTTGCGCGGGTCACGGGAGTACTGCTCGCCCGTGATCGGGTCGTGGATGAAGAAGTTGATGTTCAGCGTCTTGTCACGGCGGAACGGGTCCACGCGCGAGGTCGACAGGTCGGCGCGCAGCGCCATGTCGGACTCGTGGATGGCCTGGAAACCACGGATCGACGAGCCGTCGAAGGCGAGCTCCTCGTCCGGGTCGAACGCCTCGACGGGCAGCGTGAAGTGCTGCATGACGCCCGGCAGGTCGCAGAAGCGGACGTCGACGAACTTGACGTCCTCGTCCGCGATGAACTTCTTGGCCTCGTCGGCGTTCTGGAACATCCAGCTCCTCCTACTCCCGGCCGTCGAGCCGGGGTGGTAGTTCGTTCGTGCGGCCAGTGCGGTGGCACACGCTGTCATCGACCCTAGGGACGGGTGATTTCTCGGGCGTGACCCATTTGTTTCGCACAAGTTAACCGGAGCCTGCCCGGTGTACCCCACCTGTCCGTATCGCGAAACGGGCGCAGTACCGTGGTCGGGTGGACAACAGGGATGCAATCGGCTCGTGGCTCTCGGGCCCCCGCGCAGCCGCTGAGGAAGCCGGTGTCGACTTCGGATACAGGGGCGAGCAGCTCGGTCTGCCGGAGCACGGGCCGGGCTCGATCGCCCGCCCCGGTCGGCGGCTCGGGGCGCTGGCCGTGGACTGGGGCTTCGGCGTCTTGATCGCATACAGCTTGATCACGGACGGCTACCGGCCGGCGACCAGCAACTGGGCCCTGCTCGTCTTCTTCGTGCTGAGCGTCCTGACGGTCGGCACGATCGGCTCCACCCCGGGCAAGCGCCTGTTCGGCCTGCGGGTGGTGTCCGTCGAGACCGGCACGGTCAGCCCCCTGCGTGCCGTGGCGCGCACGATCCTGCTCTGCCTGGCCGTCCCGGCCCTGATCTGGGACCGCGACGGCCGTGGCCTGCACGACCGCCTGGCCCGCACGGTGGAAGTCCGGATCTGAGATTCCGGCACGAGGTCCGGATCCGAGCAGCCAGTGCAGCCGGTACGGCCAAGGGCTACCGGTACGACGAAGGGGGCGCCCGGAGTGATCCGGGCGCCCCCTTCGTGACGTGTGGGGAAGGTGGCTCAGCGGGCCTTGCCGCCGCCCTTCGGCAGGCGCATGCCCTTCGGCATCGGACCCTTCGGCAGCGGCATGTTGCTCATCAGGTCGCCCATGGCGCGCAGCCGGTCGTTGGTGGCGGTCACCTGCGGGCCGGCCAGGACCCGCGGGTACTTCAGCAGGGTGGTGCGCAGCTTCTTCAGCGCGACCTGGCCCTCGCCCGTACCGACGATCACATCGTGCACCGGCACGTCCGCGACGATGCGGTTCATCTTCTTCTTCTCGGCGGCCAGCAGGCTCTTCACCCGGTTCGGGTTGCCCTCGGCGACCAGGACGATGCCGGCCTTGCCGACGGCCCGGTGCACCACGTCCTGGCTGCGGTTCATCGCCACCGCGGGGGTCGTCGTCCAGCCTCGGCCGATGTTGTCGAGGACGGCCGCGGCAGCGCCCGGCTGGCCCTCCATCTGACCGAAGGCGGCCCGCTCGGCCCGGCGTCCGAACACGATCGCCGTCGCGAGGAAGGCGAGCAGGAAGCCCAGGATGCCCAGGTAGACCGGGTGGCCGATCAGGAAACCGATCGCGAGAAAGACGCCGAAGGTGATGAGGAAGACACCCGCAAGGACAAAACCGATCGTCTTGTCGGCCTTGTGGGTCATCTTGAACGTCAGGGCGATCTGCTTCAGTCGCCCGGGGTTAGCGGCGTCCGCCGCGCTGTCACTTCTCGCCATGCCGCAAAGTCTACGTGGCCCCGGAGGCGCCTACGACGGCAGGAGGGGAGGTGTGGGGAGGGGGTGGGTCAGGGGCGGGCGGAGGTGACCGCTTCGAGGACGCGCTGCGCCTCGACCCGGTCCTTGGCGCGACGGCGGTCCTCCAGCACGGAGGTCCAGGCGTTGCGACGGGCGGTGCGCTGGCCGCTGCTCATGAGCAGCGACTCGACGGCGCGCAGTGCGGTGCTGAAGGTCGGGATCGCGGTGGCGCGAACGGGCGCGGCCTGCATGGTGGGTGTCCCCCTCGGACGGCTTCGGGTACGGGGCTGTCTGGTGCACCTGATGTGATACCAGCGTCACTGATTGGTGTTACCAGGGCGTGACCGACCGGTCAAACACGAATGAAGCCTTGATGCGCAGGGCCGAAACGCTGACGCGACCCCGGCGTACGCCCTCATCTGCGAGGACGGCCGGGGCCGCGTCATATCGGTCACTACTGGCGAGTAGCAGCTTGTGCGCGAATTCACACAGTCGGCCTGCGACCGTACGGTGCAAGGAAGCTGACGTCGCGTCAGACAGCCTGTGAGGCGATGAACGCGCCACGCTTCTCGACGGCCATCTGGTACAGGCGCCCGGCACGGTAGGAGGACCGTACCAGCGGGCCCGACATCACGCCGGAGAAGCCGATCTGCTCGGCCTCCTCCTTCAGCTCCACGAACTCGTGCGGCTTGACCCAGCGCTCCACCGGGTGGTGGCGCACGGAGGGCCGCAGGTACTGCGTGATGGTGACCAGTTCGCAGCCGGCCTCGTGCAGCTGCCGAAGCGCGTCACTGACCTCCTCGCGGGTCTCGCCCATGCCGAGGATCAGGTTCGACTTGGTGACGAGCCCGTAGTCACGGGCGGCCGTGATGACGTTCAGCGAACGCTCGTAGCGGAAGCCGGGCCGGATCCGCTTGAAGATCCGCGGGACGGTCTCGACGTTGTGCGCGAAGACCTCGGGCCGCGAGGAGAAGACCTCCGCCAGCTGCTCCGGAACGGCGTTGAAGTCGGGGGCGAGCAGCTCCACCTTCGTGCGTCCGGCCGCCCGCTCGGCGGTCTGCGCGTGGATCTGCCGGACCGTCTCGGCGTACAGCCAGGCCCCGCCGTCCTCCAGGTCGTCGCGGGCGACGCCGGTGATGGTGGCGTAGTTCAGGTCCATCGTGACGACGGACTCACCGACGCGCCGCGGCTCGTCGCGGTCCAGCGCCTCGGGCTTGCCGGTGTCGATCTGGCAGAAGTCGCAGCGCCGGGTGCACTGGTCGCCGCCGATCAGGAAGGTGGCCTCACGGTCTTCCCAGCACTCGTAGATGTTGGGACAGCCGGCTTCCTGGCACACGGTGTGCAGACCCTCGCTCTTCACGAGGTTCTGCATCTTGGTGTACTCGGGACCCATTTTCGCCCGGGTCTTGATCCACTCGGGCTTGCGCTCGATGGGGGTCTGGCTGTTGCGGACCTCCAGGCGCAGCATCTTGCGTCCGTCGGGTGCGACTGCGGACACGTCGGCTCCCTGCCTGTCTGCGTAGACTTTCGATTCTTCGGCGTACACCAGGGTACGCCCGTGTTTACCGGGTTCTGCTGTGAGGCCAACCTCAGAGCCGAGGGGCCCATTCCCGGTCAGGCGGTCGCCTTCTCGATCTCCCGCGGCTTCGGTTCCGCGGTCTCGAGGACCTCCTTCAGCTGCCGCTCGACCACCGGCAGCACCTCGTCGATCGTGACGTCGCGGCCCAGCTCGTTCGCCAGCGAGGCGACACCCGCGTCCCGGATCCCGCACGGGATGATCCGGTCGAACCACTTGTTGTCCGGGTTCACGTTGAGCGCGAAGCCGTGCATCGTGACGCCCTTGGCGACCCGGATGCCGATCTGGGCGAGCTTGCGGTCCTCGCGGCGCTGGCCGGCGTTGGAGGGGGCGTACTCGGGACCGTTCAGGCGCGGGTCGAACTGGTCGTCCGTGAGCCGGGGGTCGAAGTCCAGCGACAGGCCGCCGAGCGACGGGCGCCGTTCCACCGGATCGCCGAGCACCCACACCCCGCTGCGGCCCTCGACCCGCGTGGTCTCCAGGCCGAACTCCGCGCAGGCACGGATCAGGGCCTCTTCCAGACGACGTACGTGCGCCACGACGTCCACCGGGCGCGGCAGCTTCAGGATCGGGTAGCCCACCAGCTGTCCCGGCCCGTGCCAGGTGATCTTGCCGCCGCGGTCCACGTCCACGACCGGGGTGCCGTCCAGGGGGCGCTCGTCATCGGCGGTGCGCCGGCCCGCGGTGTACACCGGGGGGTGCTCCAGGAGCAGCACGGTGTCCGGAACCTCGTCGGTGAACCGCGCCGCGTGCACGCGGCGTTGCTCGTCCCACGCCTCCTGGTACTCGACGGCGTCTCCGCCGAACCCCATCCGGACGAACCGCAGCTCGCTCACGGCAAGCGCCTCCCTGGAAAGTCGTCAGGCACGAAACGCGCCCAAGCCACTGTACGTCCGCGCGTTCCGCGTCAGCCCTGGGGTCAATCCTCACACGATCGGATGAATGAACGTCGATATGTGCGACCGGCTGCTTACGCTCCGCTACATTCGCGCCGTTCACGAGGCCAAAAGGGCTGCTCACAGCAGCAGGGCACTTCATCCGGGCACGTCAAAGGCCCGGCAGGCAGGAGACCGCACCGCAGATGACGGAACGACCCGCGCAGCGCACTCCCAACCGCCAGCTCGCCGCGCTCATCGCAGAAGCGGGCTTCTCCAACGCGGGACTGGCCCGTCGCGTCGATCAGCTCGGCCTCGAACACGGGCTGGATCTCAGATACGACAAGACGTCCGTCACCCGCTGGCTGCGTGGGCAGCAGCCCCGGGGCACCACCCCCGCGCTCATCGCCGAGGTCTTCACCCGGCGCCTGGGCCGTCGTCTCACCGCCCAGGACCTCGGCCTGGACGCCTGTGCCCCCGTCTACGCGGGCCTGGAGTTCGCCGGTACCCCCGAGGAGGCCATCGACATCGTCGGCGGGCTCTGGCGCAAGGACTCCGGCAGTCATGCGGAGCTCCGCAAGATCGCCTTCACCCCGGCGGGGCTCGTCGTGCCGAGCCGTGACTGGCTGATCGGGCGGGCCGACGAGAAGGTCGCCCGCAGCGAGCCGCCCGCCCGGGTGCCCGTCCAGGGCCGTTCGGCGCCCCGGCCCGCCGTGCCCCAGCAGCCCGCGTCCACGCCGCCCATGGTGGCGCCGGCCCAGGTGCTGCCCGGTCCGGCGGCCGTCCCCCGGCAGCGCGGCCAGGGCGGTGAGCGGGGCCTCGGCCAGCGGGTCACCGGCGGCGACATCTCCGCGCTCCGCTCGGTCGGCGAGCTCTTCCGCACCCTCGACGACCGGTACGGCGGCGGTCACGCCCGCCAGGCCCTCGTGCGCTACCTGGAGCACGAGTGCGAGCCGATGCTGCGTGGCGCGTACGGCGAGCAGACCGGCCGCCGGCTGTTCGGCGCGGCCGCGGACCTGACCCGCCTCGCGGGCTGGACCTCCTTCGACATCGCCGCGCACGGCCTGGCCCAGCGCTACTTCGTCCAGGCCCTGCGCCTCTCCCAGGCGGCCGGGGACCGGGCGTACGGCTCCTTCGTCCTCGTCACCATGAGCCGCCAGGCCGTCTATCTCGGCCACGGGCGCGAGGCCGTGCAGCTCGCGCGGGTGGCCCAGCAGGGGGTCGGCACGGGCGCCCCGGCCGTCGTGCAGGCGCTGCTGCACTCGGCGGAGGCGCGCGGGCACGGGGTGCTCGGCGAGGTGCGTGCCTCGACCGCCGCCCTCGTCCGCGCCGAACGCGCGCTGGAGGCGGCCAAGTCCGGCGACGAGGTGCCGCACTGGGCGCGCTTCTTCGACGAGGCGCAGCTCGCCGACGAGTTCGGGCACTGCCACCGCGACCTCCAGCAGTTCCGGGCGGCCGCCCAGCACGCCGAACGCTCCCTCCAGCTGCGTCCCGCCGCGCATGCCCGCAGTCGGGTGTTCTGCCGGGTCGTCCTCGCCTCCGCCCGGCTGGGCCTCGGCGAACTCGACCAGGCCTGCCAACTGGCCGCGGAGGCCGCCGGGCAGGCGGCGGAGATGCGGTCCGTCCGCGCACTGGAGTACGTCCGGGACTTCGAACGCCGACTCGAGCCGTACAAGGACGCGGCGCCGGCCCGCACCTACCGCGACAAGGTGTCGGCGCTGGGCTGACCCCGGCCCCTGGGGGCTGCCGCCCCGGACCCCCTATCGGCCCTGAACGGGCCTCGTCCTCGAACGCCGGACGGGCTGAAGTGCCCGGCCGTCGCCTTTCCACTGACCGACATGGTGGTGGGTGGGCACAGGCCGGGGGTCTGGGGGCGGGGCCCCAGGGGTACCCCGGCCCATCGCTCACGCCGCCGCCTGCTCCTCGCGGGCCGTCGGGCGCGGGTCGGCCAGGCGCAGTGAACCGGCGGCGCCCAGATCGGAGACGATCGCCGACGCGGCCCGGTGCGCCGAGTGCAGCGCGCCCTGCACGGTGCTGGTGTCCCGATGGTCACCGCACACGTACAGGCCCGCCAGCAACCGCACCGCCCGCCGCAGATCGTGCGGCGCCCGCATCGCCGGCACGGCCTCGGCTGTGTGATGCACGGCCAGCGTCTCCCAGCGCGCGGTCGAGGTGCCGTACAGCCGGGACAGATGCATGCGTACGGCGGTGTCGACGCCCGGCGGCGGTGTGCCGAGGACCGTGGACGAGATCAGCGCACGTCCCGCGGGCGCGCGGCTGGGATCGACCCGGCTGACCACGGCCGTGTGCGCGACCGGCCCGCCCCGGTCGGCGTCGAGGAGCAGCGAGGCTCCGGTCCCGGGCGGGTCGTCCGTCGTGTGGTGGACGACCGTCACCGGATGGAAGTCGGGCACCCGCAGCCCGGGCAGCAGCTCCGCCGCGGTGCGCGCGTCGGTGGCGACCAGCACGGCGCGGCAGCGGAACTCACCGTGCTCGGCGGTGGTCACCGAGGTCGTGGAGACCGAGGTGACCCGCACCCCGGTGTGCACGGTGCCCGGCGGCAGCGTCCGCGCGAGCAGCTCGGGCAGTACCTCGGCCCCGCCCTCCGGCAGCGACAGCCGGCCGGCCGCGAAGGCGCGCAGCGCGAGGTCCGCGCACCGGCTGGAGGTGGTGAGGTCGGGGTCGCAGAGCAGCGCGGCGAGCAGCGGACGCAGGAAGCCGTCGATCGTGCGGGCGGGCAGACCACGGGCTGCGAGGGCCTGGGCGGCCGGCGACTCCGGGCGGCGCATCAGCCGTTCGGCGGGGGTGACCGCGAGCCGGGTGAGCGCGGCGCCCAGCCGGGCCTGGTCCACGGCGGTGCCCAGCGGCGCCCCCGCCCGGACCCTGGGCGGCGGCGCCGGACGCACCTGCGTGGCCGGGGAGCCGCCGGCGCGCGGCCTGGGCAGCGCGCCCGGCCGGGGAACGCTCGCCAGGGCGCGTACGGCGTGCAGTGCGCCCCTTGCGCTCCCCGCGCCGGCCTGCGCGCCCGCGCGGTGATGGCGCCCGTCGCTGTGCAGCAGGACCCCCGGCGCGAACGGACGCAGGACGAGCGCGTCCAGCCCCGGTGTCAGGTCCAGTTCCGGATACGCCGTGGACAGCAGCTGCCCGATGCGGTCGAGCCGGAAACCGTCGACCTTCTCCGTCGACATGCGGCCGCCCACGTAAGGAGCGGCCTCCAGGACTGCGGTCGTTACTCCTGCGCTGGCCAGCCGATGCGCGGCGGAGAGTCCGGCGACACCGGCTCCCACCACGACGACGTCTGCCTGGTACGCGGGCTCAAGCACGTGCCCCTCCTCGAGGTTGCGCGGCCGGTGGAGACGTCATGCCCCCAACAGCCGTCCCGGATACCCGAGTTCGGGTCGAGGTTAGGGCCGTGATCGGTCAGGAACAGTCGCGCATGGGCAGGGCACGGTCGCACGGCGGTCGCATACGGTCACGTGAAGGATCAGGCTGCCCGGATGGCGTCCTCGATCCCAGGGAACGCGAAGGTGAACCCGGACTCCAGCAGCCGCTTCGGCACCACCCGCGCGCTGCCCAGCACGTCCCCGGCCATCTCGCCCAGCACCGAGCGCAGCACCGGAGCCGGCACCGCGAACAGCGTCGGCCGGTGCAGCACCCGCCCCATCGCCTCGGTGATCTCCCGGTTCGTCAGCGGCTCGGGCGCGGTCAGATTGAACGGCCCCGACAGGTCGTCCCGGTCGAGTAGATGCCGGATCGCCGCCACCTCGTCGTGCAGCGCGATGTACGACCAGTACTGCCGGCCGTCGCCCATCCGCCCCCCGAGCCCGGCCGTGAAGAGGGGGAACAGCTTGCCCCAGGCCCCGCCGCCGCGCGCCACGACCAGCCCGGTCCGGGTGAAGACGGTACGGACGCCCGCCTCCTGGGCGGGACCCGCGGCCGCCTCCCACTCCACGCACAGCTCCGGCAGGAAGCCGCTCCCGGCGGGCGAGCCCTCGTCCACGACCCGCTCGCCCGTCTCGCCGTACAGACCCATCGCGCTGCCGTTCACGAACACCCGCGGCCGTTCGTCGAGCGAGGCGACGGCCTTCGCCAGCGCCGTCGTACCGTGTACCCGGCTGTCGTGGATCCGCTTCTTGTACGCCTCGCTCCAGCGCCGGTCGCCGACCCCCGCCCCGGCCAGATTGACCACGGCGTCGCATCCGGCGAGCCCGGCCGTGTCCACCTGCCCCCGTTCGGGGTCCCAGCGCACCTCGTCCGCGCCCCGGGGCGCATGGCGCACGAGGCGTACCACCCGGTGCCCGTCCGCGGTCAGGGACCGCACCAGGGCACTGCCGATCAGGCCGGAGGCACCGGCCACCGCGATTCGCTCACGTTCCATGCGGCCATCCTGCCCGGTGACCCGATAAAACCCCGGTCTGGGCGCCGTCTCCCCGCCATAGGGTGACGGCCATGCCCGAACTTTCCGCACCCCGCATCCGCACCGCACGGTCCGCCGACGCGGAGGCGCTGGCCCTCGTCGACCGTCTGACCTGGTCCCCTCTGCACGCGGTCACGCCCGAGCCGGAGCCGCCGTACAAGCCCTTCTTCGACGAGCGCCACGTCCCCGCGGACCATCTGGTCGCCGAACTGGACGATCGAGTCATCGGCTACGTCCGCCTCGCCCTGCCCACCTCGCTCGCCTGCAACGCCCACGTGCGGCAGATACAGGGCCTCGCCGTCCTCGACGAGGGGCGCGGCCGGGGCGTCGGGCGGGCGCTGATCCGCGCCGCCCTCGAGGAGGCCCGCCGACAGGGCGCCCGGCGGATCACCCTGCGCGTCCTCGGTCACAACACCCCGGCCCGCAAGCTCTACGAGTCCGAGGGTTTCGTGGTGGAGGGCGTCCTGCCGGAGGAGTTCCTGCTGGGTGGGGAGTACGTGGACGACGTGTTCATGGGGCGCCCGTTGTAGAGCGCCGCGGGGCTCAGGAGGTCGCCAGCTTCCCCGTGTCCACCGGCTCCGTCGCCTTCGCCGCCCGCTCGGCGTCGCCGGCCACCTCGGCCGCCGTGAGCACGTACCCCGTCTCGTCGTCGGAGGTGGAGCGGGCGAAGACGACGCCGTAGACCCGGCCCGCGGTGGTCAGCAGCGGGCCGCCGGAGTTGCCGGGGCGGACGGTGGAGCGGATCGAGTAGATCTCCCGGGTGACGATCTCGTCGTTGTAGATGTTCCGGCCGGTCGCCTTCACCCGGTTCGCTACCGTCGCCGCCTGGAGGTTCAGGTCGCCGTCCTGCGGATAGCCGGCGACGACCGCCGAGTCCCCGCGCGAGGCGTCGTCGTCGAAACTCAGGACCGGCGCCCTCAGGTCCGGCACGTACAGCACGGCCACGTCCTTGTCCGGGTCGAAGAGCACCACGCGCGCGTCGTACGACCGGCCCACGCCGCCGATCCGTACGGTCGGGTCGTCGATGCCCGCCACCACGTGCGCGTTGGTCATCACATGCTCGCTCGCGTACACGAAGCCGCTGCCCTCGCGGCCCTGGTCGCCCGAGACACCCTCGATCTTCACCGTGCTCAGCTTGGCCGCGTCGGTCGCGCTCGGGGTGACGCTGTCGCCGGTGGGCTTGGCGACCTCGGCCGTCGACTCGTTCTCGAACGGGTTGAAGACCTGCGGGAAGCCCGCCTGGGTCAGTGCCGAGGTGGCCCGCGAGAACCAGGTGGGCGTGGTGTCCGGCATGGCGTCCTGCACGGCCCCCAGCAGCCGGGAGTCCCGTATCGACGACGTGACCACCGGGGACGAGGACGCGCCCAGCACGCTCGCCGCCACCCACGCCACGATGAGCACCGCCACCGCGTTCGCCGCCGCCCCGCCGACCCCGTCGGCCACCCTGAGCGGCCCGCGGTCCAGCTCACGTCGCAGCCGCAGCGCCAGCCGCCCCGCCAGCTCGTGTCCGGCCACCGCGGGGAGGAGGACCGTGAGCACCGCCGTCACCGTCGCCGCCGTGGTCGCCGGTGTCACCAGGTCCATCAGCCACGGCAGGACCCACACGCCGATCACCGCGCCGCCCACGAACCCGGCGAGCGAGACACAGCCGGCCACCAGTCCGCGCCGGTAGCCGGAGCCGGCGTAGGCCAGGATCACCAGCACCAGCAGGATGTCGAGCAGGTCCACACGGCCGCCTTTCTGTTGGAACCCCTGGTCGGTGAGTACGTGCGGGAAGGGCCCAGTGATCAGCTACCCGTCGATCACGCGCGCGTGACCGACCGAACCGGCCACGCATGCGTGATACCCCGGAAAACGTCGTGGACCGGGAGGATGGTTCCACCAGGTGGCACAGCACACATCGCGGACGGACCGGAACCGGTCGACAGTGGCCTTATGTGTGCCCTCCGACCGGCCGCCCGCGGCGCGCGGGGAACCCGAGGACGGCGCCCGGCGCGGATACCGGGCCCGCTCCTCGTGCTCCTGGGCTGCCTGCCCGGGCTCGCCGCCGTGACCGCCCTGGGGCTGTGCGCGGGCGGCGTCGACCACGCCGCCACGGCCGCGTCGGGCAGCCGCCCGCCGGCCGCCCGGCCCGCCGCCGTCCACCCGGCGGTCCGGCCGCCCGTCGTGCCCCGCGCCGCCTGGCTGGACGACCTCGCCCGGCACGCGCAGCCGCCCCCGCGCTACGACGACAAGGTCGTCGCCGTCTTCGTGCACCACACCGACTCGCCCAACGGCTACTCCTGCGCCGACGCGCCCCGCATCATCCGCTACCTGTACGCGGGCCAGATCGGCGCCCGGGACTGGGACGACATCGGCTACAACTTCCTCGTCGACCGCTGCGGCACGATCTACGAGGGCCGCGCGGGCGGCGTCGACCGGCCCGTCACCGGCGCCCACACCCAGGGCTTCAACCACCGCACGGCCGGCATCGCCGCACTCGGCACGTTCACCGCCGGGGTGCCGGTGCCGCAGGCGATGGTCGACGCGATCGCCGCCCTGACCGCCTGGAAGCTCGGGCTGTCCGACATCGACCCGCGCACGGACGTCCGGCTCACCTCCAGCAACAGCCGCAGCCGGTACGCCGCCGGCGCCACCGCCACCCTCCCCGCGCTGGCCGGCCACAAAGACGGCTACATGACCAGCTGCCCCGGCGCCGCCCTCACCGCGCGTCTGCCGGAGATCCGCGAAACGGCGGCCCGGCTCCAGGGCAGAACGGCCGCCAAGGCCGCCCGGAGTCTCACAGGAACGCCTTAGGCGGCGTTCAGGGTTCTCCCATTCCCGCGTCCTACGGTCATGCACAACACAAGCCGACTGGAGGCGGGGATCATGAACGGCAGTCGTAACCGGTCCACGGGAAACACGGGAAACACGGGAAACACGGGAAACACGGGAAACACGGGAAACACGGGGAACGCGGGAAGCACGGACAACTCGGGCAACGCGGAGAACGCGGGGAACACCGAAACCACAGGAGTCACGGGCAACGCGGGCACCACGGAGCCGAGCCCGGCCTGGACCAAGGCCGCCCGCAGCCCCTGGACCGTGCTCTGCGCCGTCGCCGCGGTCGTCCTGGGCCCGGCCGCGACCACCGCCTCCGCCCTGGAGCAGGCCAACAAGGCGCCGATGCACCACGCGGTGCGGGTCGATCAGTCGCAGGCGTACATCCCGACGGACAGCACCCGTCGCAAGCTGGCGGTGTGACCGCCGGCGCGGGTCACTCCTTGAAGCGCTGCCACAGCCGGGGATACCGCTCGGCCAGCGCCCCCTCGTTCTCGAAGGCGACCGGTGTGCCCTCGGGTTCGGTGGGCGCGGGCGGAATGCCGAGGTCCGGGGCGACGGTCCCGGTGAGCTGCTCGTAGGCCTCGTCGGCCGCGTAGCCGAGTTCCTCGCCGTCCCCGTCGATCTCCTCGTCGAAGTCGTCCAGCAGATCGGCGAGCGAGTCCGGGTCGCCGTGCAGGGCGCCCTCGAAGACCTCGCGGCCCTGTCCGATCAGCCAGCACCGGAAGAAGTCGAAGGCGTCGTCGCTGGCCCCGTCCAGCAGCAGCCAGGCAGCGCCCCACAGGTCCCAGCGGTAGGCGCGGTTGTAGCGGGACTCGAAGTGCCGGGCGAAGTCGAGCACGGAATCCGGGTCCAGCCGGAGCAGCCGCTCCACAAGCTGGTCGGCCTGCTCCTCAGGATCGCCCTCGGCGGCCTCGCGGGAGGCGTCCACCAGCTCCCAGAACTCCGTCTCGTCCATCACGCGTCCAGCATCGTGCCTCGAAGTGCGCGACGCACCCGGAGTGCCGGGGATTCCAGCGCAATCCTCACCCTTCCCGACGCCCGTAGAGCTCCGTCAGTCGTATCGCCTCCGCGGCGAACCGCTCCCGCAGCGTGGCCGGGGAGAGCACCTCGGCCTCCGGCCCCAGCGCCGCGAGCTGCGTGTGCGCCACCTCCTCCGACTCGACCCGCAGGGTGACCGTCACCCAGCCCGTCCCGTCCGGCTCCGGGACACCCGTCAGCGCGTCCCGGGCGGCCACCGGATCCACGGCGTACGGCAGGTTGCGCACCCCCGTCGCGGAGAGGCGCAGGACCACCTCGGCCCGCAGGATCGACCGCGCGAACCGCTCGGCCTGCGCGCTCCAGAACCCGGGCAGATCGAAGTCCTCGTCCCTGCTGAAACGATCCTCCAGGACGTCGACGCCGACGAACCGGTCGATGCGGTAGGTCCGGAACGCCCCGGCCCCCGCTGCCGTCCCCGTCCCCGCGCCCGCGCCCGTCCCTGTCCCGCAGACTCGGGCGCACAGGTACCAGATCCCTGCCTTGAGCACGAGGCCGTACGGCTCCAGCTCCCGCACCACCTCGCTCTCCGCGCGCCGGTAGCGGGCACTCACGCACCGGTCGTCCCACACCGCGTCCGCGATGGCCGGCAGCAGGGCCGGCGCCGCCGGCTCCCGGAACCAGGCGGGCGCGTCCAGATGGAACCGCTGCGCCGCCGTACGCGGGGCGTCCCGCAGGGAGGGCAGCAGAGCCGCCGACACCTTCAGCCGCGCGGCCGACGCGATGTCCTCGAGACCCATCTCCCGCAGCGCCCCCGGCACCCCGCTCAGGAACAGCGCCTCGGCCTCACCGCGCCCCAGCCCCGTCAGCCGCGTCCGATATCCCCCGACGAGCCGGTAACCCCCCGCCCGCCCCCGCTCGGCGTACACCGGCACGCCCGCCTCGGACAGCGCCTGCGCGTCCCGCGTGACGGTCCGCTCCGACACCTCCAGTTCCCGGGCCAGCTCGGCCGCGGTCATGGTGGGCCGGGACTGGAGAAGGAGCACCATCTTGATGAGGCGGGCAGCGCGCATGGGGACATGATGGGGGGCGCGCCGCGGGCGGGGCGGCCCGGGTCCGGATACGCCGGCTCGTGGCGGCGCCGGATCGGGTCCGCCAAGGGCACGGGGAACCGCGCGACCGGCCACGGCCGTGCCGCCACGGCCGTGCGGCCACGGGCGTCGTAGGGTCCGAGGACGGCGAAAGGGGCCCGGCAGGCATCGGCCGCCGGACCCCCTCACCGTCGAATCCCGGGCTTACAGCCCGTAACGCTCGCGCGCTTCCTTCACCGCGGTCGCCTTGACCTCGCCGCGGCGGGCGAGCTGCGCCAGGGCCGCGACGACGATCGACTCGGCGTCGACGCCGAAGTGGCGGCGGGCCGCCTCACGGGTGTCGGAGAGGCCGAAACCGTCCGCGCCCAGCGAGGACCAGTCCTGCTCGACCCACTGCGCGATCTGGTCCGGGACCTGGCGCATGTAGTCGGAGACCGCGAGGACCGGGCCCTCGGCGCCCTGGAGGGCCTGACGGACGTACGGCAGGCGCTCCTCGCCGCGCAGAAGGGCCGCGTCGGCCTCCAGCGCGTCGCGGCGCAGCTCGGTCCAGGAGGTCGCGGACCACACGTCGGAGGCCACACCCCACTCCTCGGCGAGCAGCCGCTGTGCCTTCAGGACCCAGTGGATCGCCGTGCCGGAACCCAGGAGCTGGATGCGCGGGGCGTTGGCCGCCGCCACGTCCACGCCCGCCGACTCCGCCGTGTTGAAGCGGTACAGGCCCTTGAGGATGCCCTCGTCCACGCCGGGGGCGGACGGCTTGGCCGGCTGCGGCATCGGCTCGTTGTAGACGGTCAGGTAGTAGAAGACGTTCGGGTCCTCGCCCGGGGCCGCCTCGCCGTACATCCGGCGCAGACCGTCCTTGACGATCGTCGCGATCTCGTAGGCGAACGCCGGGTCGTAGCTGAGGGCGGCCGGGTTGGTCGCGGCGATGACCGGGGAGTGGCCGTCGGCGTGCTGGAGGCCCTCGCCCGTCAGGGTCGTACGGCCGGCCGTGGCGCCGACCAGGAAGCCGCGGCCGAGCTGGTCGCCGAGCTGCCACATCTGGTCGGCCGTGCGCTGCCAGCCGAACATCGAGTAGAAGATGTAGAACGGGATCATCGCCTCACCGTGCGTGGAGTACGCGGTGGACGCGGCGATGAAGTCGGCCATCGAACCGGCCTCGGTGATCCCCTCGTTGAGGATCTGGCCGTTCTTGGCCTCCTTGTAGTACATCAGCTGGTCGCGGTCGACCGGCTCGTACGTCTGGCCCTTGGGGGAGTAGATCCCGAGCGACGGGAACAGGCTCTCCATGCCGAACGTGCGCGCCTCGTCCGGGACGATCGGCACCCAGCGCTTGCCGGTCTCCTTGTCGCGGACCAGGTCCTTTACCAGCCGGACGAAGGCCATGGTGGTCGCCACGTTCTGCGAGCCGGAGCCCTTGTCGAAGGAGGCGAACGTCTTGTCGGCGGAGGCCGGCAGCGGGGCCAGGGCGTGCGTACGGCGGGCCGGGGCCGGGCCGCCGAGGGCCGCGCGGCGCTCCTGGAGGTAGCGGACCTCGGGGGAGTCGGCGCCCGGGTGGCCGTAGGGGACCACGCCGTCGACGAACTGGCTGTCCGAGATCGGCAGCTCCAGCAGGTCGCGCATCGTCTTGAACTCGTCCACCGAGAGCTTCTTCATCTGGTGGTTGGCGTTCTTCGACGCGAAGCCCTCGCCGAGGGTGTGGCCCTTGACCGTCTGGGCCAGGATGACCGTCGGGGCGCCCTTGAACTCCACCGCCGCCTTGTAGGCCGCGAACACCTTGCGCGCCTCGTGACCACCGCGGGAGAGGTGGAAACACTCGAGGATCTTGTCGTCGCTCAGCAGCTTCGCCAGCTCGGCGAGCGCCGGGTCCTTGCCGAAGAAGTCCTCGCGGATGTAGGCGGCGCCACGCGTCTGGTACGTCTGCACCTGGGCGTCCGGTACCTCGCGCAGCCGGCGGACGAGCGCGCCCGTGGTGTCGAGCTGGAACAGCTCGTCCCAGGCGGAGCCCCACAGCGACTTGACGACGTTCCAGCCCGCACCGCGGAACTGGGCCTCCAGCTCCTGCACGATCTTGAAGTTCGCGCGGACCGGGCCGTCGAGGCGCTGGAGGTTGCAGTTGATGACGAAGGTCAGGTTGTCGAGACCCTCGCGGGAGGCGAGTGCGAGTGCCGCCGTCGACTCGGGCTCGTCCATCTCGCCGTCACCGAGGAACGCCCACACGTGGGACGCGGAGACGTCCTTGATGCCGCGGTTGGTGAGATAGCGGTTGAAGCGCGCCTGGTAGATGGCGGAGAGCGGGCCGAGACCCATCGACACCGTCGGGAACTCCCACAGCCAGGGCAGCCGGCGCGGGTGCGGGTACGACGGGAGTCCGTCGCCGCCCGCCTCCTGGCGGAAGTTGTCGAGGTGCTGCTCGGTCAGCCGGCCGTCGAGGAAGGCGCGGGCGTAGATACCGGGGGAGGCGTGGCCCTGGATGTAGAGCTGGTCGCCCGAGCCGTCGGCCTCCTTGCCCTTGAAGAAGTGGTTGAAGCCGGTCTCGTAGAGCCACGCGGCGGAGGCGAAGGTGGCGATGTGGCCGCCGACGCCGTGTTTCGCGCCCCGGGTCACCATCGCGGCCGCGTTCCAGCGGTTCCACGCGGTGATCTTCCGCTCCATCTCCTCGTCACCGGGCGCGGACGGCTCGGCGGCGGTGGGGATGGTGTTGACGTAGTCCGTCTCGAGCAGCTTGGGCAGCGCGATGCCGTTGCCCTCGGCACGCTCCAGCGTGCGGCGCATCAGGTATGCGGCACGGTGCGGCCCGGCCGCCTTGGCGACCGCGTCCAGGGAGGCCTGCCATTCGGCGGTCTCCTCCGGGTCCCGGTCGGGGAGCTGGTCGAGCGCGCTCGGCTGGATGGCCTGGGGGTCGGTCATGTCGCCGCCTTCCTCAGTCGAAGGGGGTTCCCTGTGAGGGTGTTCCGGGGGTGCCCTTGGTCTTTGGCAGGACAGGGCGTGGGGCTGCGGTGCGGTGCCATGGGTGGCTCCGTGCGCGGCCCGTCGGCGACTGTAACCCCCTGATCGATGATCGATCAAAGGGTTGAAGGGCAAAACCTCTCGATTGCGAGAAAGTAGGCACGGGGTGCCTTTCGGGCAGGCACCCCGTGCCGCGTAATTTCGGGGTTTTCGCAGGTCGGAGCCCACGTATGAGCGCGTGTACGCTCCACTGAACTACGCCCGGGGGGCACACCCGAGGACATGCGCCTTCACCAGCTCGGCGATCCTCGGGTCCCGCCGCCGGAACGCCTGGACGAGCTCCTCGTGCTCCTCCGCGTACGACTGCTGCACGGTCCCCAGCCAGCGGATCGACAGCGCCGTGAACACCTCGATGCCGAGACCCTCCCAGGTGTGCAGCAGCACCGAGTTGCCGGCCGCCCGGACCAGCTCCCGGTGGAAACCGACGGTGTGCCGCACCTGGGCGGTGCCGTCCGCGTCGCGGTCCGCCTCGTAGAGCGCGGCGACATGCGGTTCGAGGGCCGAGCAGTCCTCCGCGAGCCGCTGTGCGGCCAGCTCCGCCGCGATCGCCTCCAGGCCGGCCCGGACGGGGTAACTCTCCTCCAGGTCCGCGGCCGTGAGGTTGCGCACCCGCACGCCCTTGTTCGGCGCGGACTCGATCAACCGCAGCGACTCCAGCTCGCGCAGCGCCTCCCGCACCGGCGTCTGGCTGACCTCCAGCTCGGTCGCGATCCGGCGCTCCACGATCCGCTCGCCCGGCTTCCAGCGCCCGCTGACGATCCCCTCCACGATGTGCTCGCGGATCTGTTCGCGCAGCGAGTGGACGACGGGCGCGGTCATGAGGGCTCCTTTGAGGAGGGGCCGCACGGGCCCCCGGGGGCGTTTGACGTTTAGACAATACGGCCGGGGGCCCGCGGAGGAGAGGCGCACGGGGGCGCTTTCAAGCAGGTGAGACGAGACTTACACGCCCACACCGGAGCTCGCCTGTAAAGACCGGTACCGGACAGGTCCCGCTCGCCGCCGTCCTCGGAGCCGGCAGCCGGAAGCCCCCGCCCGGAGAGTTCCGGACGGGGGCTTCCGCTGTCGAGCCCTGAGAGGTCAGAGGCCGAGTTCGACCTCGAACTCGCCGGCTTCCAGGATCGCCTTGACCGCGGTCAGGTAACGGGCCGCGTCGGCGCCGTCGACCAGACGGTGGTCGTAGGACAGGGTCAGGTACGTCATGTCGCGGACGCCGATGACCGTGCCCTCCTCCGTCTCGATGACGGCCGGACGCTTGACCGTGGCACCGATGCCGAGGATCGCGACCTGGTTCGGCGGCACGATGATCGTGTCGAACAGCGCGCCGCGCGAGCCGGTGTTGCTGATGGTGAAGGTCGCGCCGGACAGCTCGTCCGGGGTGATCTTGTTCGCGCGGACCTTGCCCGCCAGGTCGGCCGTGGCCTTGGCGATGCCGGCGATGTTCAGGTCGCCCGCGTGCTTGATGACCGGGGTCATCAGGCCCTTCTCGGAGTCCACCGCGATACCGATGCTCTCGGTGTCGAAGTAGGTGATGGTGCCCTCGTCCACGTTGATCCGGGCGTTGACGGCCGGGTGGGCCTTCAGCGCCTGGGCCGCCGCCTTCACGAAGAACGGCATCGGGGAGAGCTTGACGCCCTCGCGGGCCGCGAAGGAGTCCTTCGCCTGCGCGCGGAGCTTCATCAGCCGGGTGATGTCGACCTCGACGACCGAGGACAGCTGCGCCTGCTCGTGCAGCGCCTTGACCATGTTGTCGCCGATGACCTTGCGGATGCGGGGCATCTTGACGGTCTGGCCACGCAGCGGGGAGACCTCGAGCGCCGGGGTCTTCTTCGCGGCGCCCGCGGCCGGGGCTGCGGCGGCCGGAGCCGGAGCGGCGGCGGCGGCCTTCGCGGCCTCGGCGGCGGCGAGGACGTCCTGCTTGCGGATACGACCGCCGACGCCGGTGCCCTTGACGGCGGCCAGGTCGACGCCGTTCTCGGAGGCGAGCTTGCGCACCAGCGGGGTCACGTAGGCGCCGTCGTCACCCGCGGGAGCGGCGGGCGCGGGGGCGGCCGGGGCGACCGGAGCCGGGGCGACCGGCGCGGGGGCCGGGGCGGCCGGAGCCGGAGCGGCGGCGACCGGGGCGGGCGCCGGAGCGGCCGGAGCCGGGGCGGGGGCGGCCGGAGCCGGGGCGGGGGCGGCCGGAGCCGGGGCAGCGGCGGCGGGCGCCGGGGCCGGGGCGGCGGGGGCCGGGGCGGCGGCCGGAGCCGCGCCCGGGGCGCCGATGACGGCGAGCTTGGCGCCGACCTCGGCGGTCTCGTCCTCGCCGACCGTGATCTCGAGCAGCACACCGGAGACGGGCGCCGGGATCTCGGTGTCGACCTTGTCGGTCGAGACCTCGAGCAGCGGCTCGTCCTCGGTGACCTCCTCGCCGACCTGCTTCAGCCAGCGGGTGACGGTGCCCTCGGTGACGGACTCGCCGAGCGCGGGCAGGACGACGTCCGTGCCCTCGGCGGAGCCGCCGCCGGTGGCGGACTCGGCGGTGGGAGCGGGGGCCGGGGCCGGCTGCTCGGTGGACGGCGCGGCAGCGGCCGGCTCCGGTGCGGGCTCGGCGACCGGCTCGGCGGCCGGAGCCGGAGCGGCGGCGGGAGCGCCGGTGCCGTCGTCGATGACGGCGAGCTCGGCACCGACCTCGACCGTCTCGTCCTCGGCGACCTTGATGGAGGCCAGGATGCCGGCGGCGGGGGAGGGGATCTCGGTGTCGACCTTGTCGGTCGAGACCTCGAGCAGGGGCTCGTCGGCCTCGACGCGCTCACCCTCGGCCTTCAGCCAGCGGGTGACAGTGCCCTCGGTGACGCTCTCGCCGAGCGCCGGAAGGGTTACGGAAACCGCCATGGTTTCGGTTGCTCCTTACGAATTGCGGAAGTCTGAGTCGTCGCTTCGTCGACCGAGGGTCAGTCGTGCGAGTGCAGCGGCTTGCCCGCCAGGGCCAGGTGGGCCTCGCCGAGCGCCTCGTTCTGCGTCGGGTGGGCGTGGATGAGCTGGGCGACCTCTGCGGGCAGCGCCTCCCAGTTGTAGATCAGCTGGGCTTCGCCGACCTGCTCGCCCATGCGGTCGCCGACCATGTGGACGCCGACCACGGCACCGTCCTTCACCTGGACGAGCTTGATCTCGCCCGCGGTGTTGAGGATCTTGCTCTTGCCGTTGCCCGCGAGGTTGTACTTCAGAGCGACGACCTTGTCCGCGCCGTAGATCTCCTTGGCCTTGGCCTCGGTGATACCCACGGAGGCGACCTCGGGGTGGCAGTACGTCACCCGGGGGACACCGTCGTAGTCGATCGGGACGACCTTCTGACCGGCCAGACGCTCCGCGACCAGCATGCCCTCGGCGAAGCCGACGTGCGCGAGCTGGAGGGTCGGGACCAGGTCGCCGACGGCGGAGATGGTCGGGACGTTGGTGCGCATGTACTCGTCGACCAGGACGTAGCCGCGGTCCGTGGCGACGCCCTGCTCCTCGTAGCCGAGACCGGCGGAGACGGGCCCGCGGCCCACCGCGACCAGCAGGACCTCGGCCTCGAACTCCTTGCCGTCGGCCAGCGTGACCTTGACGCCGTCGGCGGTGTACTCGGCCTTGGAGAAGAAGGTGCCCAGGTTGAACTTGATGCCGCGCTTGCGGAACGCGCGCTCAAGAAGCTTGGAGGAGTTCTCGTCCTCGACCGGGACGAGGTGCTTCAGGCCCTCGATCACCGTCACGTCGGAGCCGAAGGACTTCCACGCCGAGGCGAACTCGACGCCGATGACGCCGCCGCCGAGGATGATCGCGGACTTCGGTACGCGGTCCAGTACGAGGGCGTGGTCCGAGGAGATGATCCGGTTGCCGTCGATCTCCAGGCCCGGCAGCGACTTCGGCACCGAGCCGGTCGCGAGCAGCACATGGCGGCCCTGGACACGCTGTCCGCCCACGTCGACGGAGGTCGGGGAGGACAGGCGGCCCTCACCCTCGATGTACGTCACCTTGCGGGAGGCGATCAGCCCCTGAAGGCCCTTGTACAGACCGGAGATGACACCGTCCTTGTACTTGTGGACGGCGGGGACGTCGATGCCCTCGAAGGTGGCCTTGACGCCGAACTGCTCGCTCTCGCGGGCCTGGTCGGCGATCTCACCCGCGTGCAGCAGGGCCTTGGTGGGGATGCAACCCCGGTGCAGGCAGGTGCCGCCGACCTTGTCCTTCTCGATCAGGGCGACGTCCAGGCCCAGCTGCGCCCCGCGCAGGGCCGCGGCGTAACCGCCACTACCACCGCCGAGGATCACTAGGTCGAAAACGGTGCTGGCGTCGTTCGCCACGTCACGTCCTCCATGCATGTGCGCCGTGCGCCGGTCGTCGCTGACCGCCGGCGGCTGGTGTCCGGCCGCTCTTTCTTCGGCCCTGTGGTGGGGGCCCTGTCCTGCCGAGGCCCATCTTCGCACTTGCGGGAGGCGAACGAGACGCGGGGCCGGGGTGTGAGACACCCCACGCTCACTTGTGGCATGGGGGACCGGCCCCGCCCAGGGGCGCGGGGAACTGCGCGACCGGCCACATTCGGCCCGCACCCGTCACATGACGGACGGACCCGAGTGACCAGGCGCACAGTCCCCCTCTGCCGGAGGGACTAGCCGAGATCGCCGGAGGCGGTCAGCTCGGCCAGCCGCACCAGCGTCCGCACCGCGGTCCCGGTGCCACCCTTGGGCGTGTACCCGAACGGGCCGCCCTCGTTGAACGCCGGCCCGGCGATGTCCAGGTGCGCCCAGGTGATCCCCTCGCCCACGAACTCGCGCAGGAAGAGACCGGCCACCAGTCCGCCGCCCATCCGCTCACCCATGTTGGCGATGTCCGCGACGGTGGAGTCCATGCCCTTGCGCAGGTGCTCCGGCAGCGGCATCGGCCACGCCGGCTCACCGACCTCCTCGGCGGCCTCGTGCAGCGCGGAGCGGAACGCGTCGTCGTTCGCCATGATCCCGAAGGTCCGGCTGCCCAGCGCCAGCATCATCGCGCCGGTCAGGGTCGCCACGTCGACGATCGCGTCCGGCTTCTCCGCGGAGGCCGCCCACAGCGCGTCCGCGAGGACCAGCCGGCCCTCGGCGTCCGTGTTGAGGACCTCGACGGTCTTGCCGCTGTACATGCGCAGCACGTCACCCGGGCGGGTGGCGGAGCCGGACGGCATGTTCTCGGCCAGCGCCAGCCACCCGGTGACGTTCACCTCGAGTCCGAGCCGCGCGGCGGCGACGACCGCGGCGAAGACCGCCGCGGCACCGCTCATGTCGCACTTCATCGTCTCGTTGTGCCCGGCCGGCTTCAGCGAGATGCCGCCCGAGTCGTAGGTGATGCCCTTGCCGACGAAGGCGAGGCTCTTCTTGGCCTTGGAGGAGGTGTAGGACAGCTTCACCAGGCGCGGGGCCGAGGCCGAGCCGGAGCCGACGCCGAGGATGCCGCCGTAGCCGCCCTTGGCGAGGGCCTTCTCGTCGAGCACCTGCACCTTGATGCCGTGCTCCTTGGCCGCCGTCTGGGCGAGAGCGGCGAACGCCTCGGGGTCGAGGTCGTTCGGCGGCATGTTGATCAGGTCGCGGGCGCGGTTGAGCTCCTCGCCGACGGCGGCGGCACGCAGCACCGCGGCCTTGTGGGCGGCGTCGCGCGGCTTCCCGCCGAGCAGGGCGGCCTCGGCGAGCGGCGCCTTGCCGTTCTTGGCCTTGGCGTCGTCGCCGTTGTGCTTGTACGCGTCGAAGGAGTACGCGCCGAGCACCACGCCCTCGCCGATCGCGCCGATGTCGGCGGCGTCGGTCACCGGCAGGGCGAAGACGGCCTTCTTGGCGCCGGTGAGGGTGCGGGCGGCCGCACCGGCCGCCTTGCGCAGCGCCTCGGGGTCGAAGCCGGCGTCCTTCTCGGGCTCCTGGCCGAGCCCCACCGCGAGCACGAGCGGTGCCTTGAAACCGGCCGGCGCGGGCAGCTTGGTCACCTCGCCCTCGGCCCCGGAGGCACCGAGGGTTTCCAGGATGCCGGCGAGCCTGCCGTCGTAGGCCTTGTCGACGGCTTCGGCGCCTGGGGCAACGATCGGGCCTTTCGCGCCCTTGGCGACACCGATCACGATCGCGTCGGCCCGGAGGCCGGGCGCCGCGGCGGTGCTGAGAGTGAGAGCAGTCACGGTGGTGAAATCTCGCTTCCGATGTGGAGTTGCGGTGGCCGGAATGTGTGGGTCGACCGGGCCCGACAGCCGACCCTAGATCCGGGTCGTGGGTGCGGTCGTATCCGGGGGTGTGCCTCACCGGCGCGGCGAACCGGCGTGGCGGATCCCGGAATGAGCGTACGCGTGCGTGTGCGGTCGCTCATGCACGCGCGTGTTCACCTGTCGGTGGCGTCGTAGCCACTTCTCGATCCTCGCACTCCATGAACCGGGTCACACCCTTCGGGTCGGGGTGCGTCGGGGTGCGCAGACGGCCCGCGGGAGACATGGGCGATCATCGTCGGATACGTCGCCGCACATCCTGGAGCCCGCCCGGTGAGACGCCCGATCCCGCTGCTGCCCCTGCTCGCCCTGCTGCTGACGGGCTGTGCCTCCGCGCCGGACGGTGGCCGGGACGAGCAACCGGACGACGAGGCGGGCGTCGAGGCGACGGACGGCAGGATCTGGCAGCCGGCTCCCGGTATCGACTGGCAGTGGCAGCTGAGCGGCCGTCTGGACACCGCCGTCGACGTGCCGGTCTACGACATCGACGGCTTCGACCACACCGCGGCCACGGTCGCCGGCCTGCACGACGACGGCCGCAAGGTCATCTGCTACCTCTCCACCGGCGCCTGGGAGGACTGGCGCCCCGACGCGGCGAAGTTCCCCGCGTCCGTGATCGGCAAGGGCAACGGCTGGGAGGGCGAACGCTGGCTCGACATCCGCGCGTTGGACGTCCTGGAACCCCTGATGGCGGCCCGTCTCGACATGTGCCGCGAGAAGGGCTTCGACGCGGTCGAGCCGGACAACATGGACGGCTACAAGAACACCACCGGCTTCCCGGTCGAGGCCGCCGATCAGCTCCGCTACAACCGCCTCATCGCCGAACTCGCCCACGACCGGGGCATGTCGGTCGGACTGAAGAACGACCTCGACCAGATCCCCGAACTCGTCGACGACTTCGACTTCGCGGTCAACGAACAGTGCGCCCAGTACGACGAGTGCGCGGACCTGACCCCCTTCATCGAGGCGGGCAAGGCCGTCTTCCACGTCGAGTACGAACTTCCCACGAGCGAGTTCTGCGCCGACTCCCGTCGGCTGCGCCTGAGTTCACTGCTGAAGAAGTACGAGCTGGGGGTGTGGCGGGAAGCCTGTTAGCCGTCTAACGGCCCAGGCAGAACACCACGAGCGCGGTGGTCGCCGCCGTCTCCGCCAGGCCGCCGAAGACGTCCCCGGTGACCCCGCCGAAGCGCCGCACGCAGTGCCGCAGCAGCAGTTCGGCGACGCCCAGGGCGGCGAGGACCGCGAGCGCCGGCTGGACGGCGTCGTACGGCTCGAACAGGGCGCCCGGCTCGACGTGCCCGATCAGGACGACGACGCCGCCCTCGTACGGTCCGCACCACGCTCCCGCGACCGCCGCCGCCAGCGTGACGGCGACCGCGACGAGCACCGCGCCCCGCCCCGGGGCCACACCGGCGACCGCCGCCCCCAGCCCTTCCGGCCGCGCGGCCGGCACCCCGGCGCGTGCCGCCAGGGTCAGCGCGAGCCGGGCGGTGGCCGCCGAGACGACGGCGGCCACCGCGCCCAGCGCCCACGAGGTGTCGTAGAGCTGTGTCAGCGCGGCCACCTGGGCGAGCAGCACGAGGACGAGCGTGAGCACGCCGAACGGGCCGATGTCGGACTGCTTCATGATCCGTAGCGCGTCCTCGGCGGGCTTGCCGCTGCCGAGTCCGTCCGCGGTGTCGGCCAGCCCGTCCAGGTGCAGACCGCGGGTGAGGACCGCGGGCACGGCGGCGGAGGCGACGGCGGCGAGCAGCGGGCTCGCGCCCAGGTACAGCAGCAGCAGGCCGAGCCCGGCCGCGCAGCCGCCGACGACCAGCCCGACCACGGGGGCGTTGAGCATGCCCCCGCGCGCGGCCTCCCGGTCCCAGCGGGTCACCCGGACCGGGAGCACGGTGAGGGTGCCGAAGGCGAAGCGGAGGCCGTCGAAGGGCGAGGTCGTGGACACGGCGGCAGACTAGCCCGGACGCCCCGTCCACGAGGCAGCCCACCCCCCGCCCCGGGAGACTGGTGACATGGGCCAGTGGGTGCAGCGCAACATCGTCGAACCGGGCAAGGTCCCGCTGCTCATCGCCCTGACCGCGATGGTCCTCACCTTCCTGATCACCCGGGTCATCACGCGCCTCATCCGGGCGGGCAAGGGCCCCTTCGGCAACATCAGCTCCGGCGGGGTGCACATCCACCACGTGGTCCCCGGCGTCGTGCTGACCGTCGCGGGCGGCTTCGGCGCGGTGGCGAGCGGCCGGCACGGCTTCGGGGCGGGCGCCTTCGCGGTGGTCTTCGGCATCGGCACGGGCCTGGTCCTCGACGAGTTCGCGCTGATCCTGCATCTCGACGACGTCTACTGGACGGAGGCGGGCCGCAAGAGCGTGGAGGCCGTGGTCCTGACGGCGGCGCTGGTCGGGCTGCTGCTGGTGGGCTTCTCGCCGTTCGGGGTCAACGACATGAGCCAGGACGAGCTCCAGGACCGGGGCGGTGTCATCTCGACCGTCGTGCTCAACTTCGCGTTCTCCCTGGCCGTGCTGAGCAAGGGCAAGGCCAAGATGGCCGTGTTCAGTGTCTTCATCCCGTTCCTCGGGCTGGTGGGCCTGGTACGGGTGGCCCGGCCCGGCTCGCCGTGGGCCCGCCGGTTCTACCGGCGGCGGCCGCGCGCCCGGGCGAAGGCGGTGCTGCGGGCCTACCGCCACGACCGCCGCTGGGCCGGGCCGCGCCGGATGGTGGGGGACTGGCTGGGCGGGAAGACGACCGCGGAGCTCGCTCAGTCCGAGGAGCGGAACTGAGGGGCCCGGTCCGGACCGGGTGCGTGGGCCGTACGGCGGCTGCGGGGCTTCGTGGCCGATCGCGCCCCGCGGCGCGGCCGCGGACCGGTACCGCCCCGCGTCCCCCGGCGCAGCCGTGCACCCGTACCGCCCCGCGGCCCCCGGGCGGGCCGCCCCGGCCCTCGGGTGCGCCCGCGGATCTCCGCCACCGCGCACAGCACCACTACCGCCGCGATCGCCGCCAGATGCTCCTTGCCCGCCAGGTTGTCCTTCAGCAGTACCTCCACCACCATCGCGACGATCACCGCCGCCGCCGTCACGTACGCGCGGTAGCGCCAGCCCAGGAACACCGCGAGGCCGACCACGGCCGCCGACGGGCCGGTGTCCACGATCCGGGCGTCGGCGGCGGGCAGGCCGAGCGGGCTGCCGGGGCCGAGGGCGATGCCCACGCGCGCGTACAGGGTGCCCGCGAGCGTGGCGGCGTAGGCGATGACGAGGGTCCGCCACCAGCCCAGGCAGAGCTCCGCGATCCCGAACACCAGCAGGATCTGTGCGAGGGCGCCCCAGACCGGCAGGTCCAGCGCGGGCACGAACAGGGACAGCGGAGTGCGCAGCAGGGCGAGCCCGAGCGGGTCCTCGGCCCGTACCGCTCCGAGGGCCTGGACCGGACCGTAGCCCCACGACCGGTTCTGCACGACCTGGGTCACCGACGTCAGACACACCGCCCCGAGGGTCATCGGGACCGCCCGCCACCGCCGCCGCGCCCAGGGGTCGCGCACGGCCTCGTACAGCGGTTTCCATTCGGCGCGGGCCCCGCGGGCGACCGCGTTCACCGGTGCGTCTCCAGACGCCCCCGGCGCAGCCACTTCGGCAGCCCCGGCGCCTCCAGGAACCCCTCCGCCCGCGCCGACGCGACACCGATGCGGGGCAGGTCGGCGCTCTTCTCGAAGAGCAGGAAACGGGGCTCCCAGATGGGCCGGTACTTGGCGTTGGCGCGGTACAGCGACTCGATCTGCCACCAGCGGGAGAAGAAGCAGAGCAGCGACCGCCACAGCCTCAGCACCGGTCCGGCGCCGAGGCGCGCGCCCCTTTCGAAGACCGAGCGGAACACGGCGAAGTTCAGCGAGACCTGCGTGATCCGGGCCGCCCGGTCGTCCCGCTCCTCGCGGGCGTGCCGGAGCAGTTCGATGACCATGAACTCCATCAGCCCGTTGTCGCAGTCGCGGTCCCGCCGCATCAGGTCGAGGGAGAGCCCGTGCGGTCCCCAGGGCACGAAGGAGAGCAGGGCCCGCAGTTCACCGTCGGCGTCGGCGCACTCCAGCATCACGCAGCGGCCGTCCTCCGGGTCCCCGAGTCGCCCCAGCGCCATGCTGAACCCGCGCTCGGTGGCCCCGTCGCGCCAGTCGTCGGCGCGCCGGAGCAGGGACGTCATCTCGTCGGCCGGGATGTCCTCGTGCCGTCGTACCCGCACCGTGTACCCGGCCCGGCGGATCCGGTTGCAGGCCTGCCGGACGGTCCGCATGGCCCGCCCCTCGAGGGTGAACTCGGCGACCTCGACCAGGGCCTCGTCGCCGAGCTCCAGCGCGTCCAGCCCGTGCCGGGCGTACACGGTCCCGGCCTCCTCGCTCGCGCCCATCACCGCCGGGATCCACCCGTGCGCCCGCGCCTCGGCGAGCCACGGCCCGATCGCCCCCGGCCAGGCCTCGGGATCCCCGAGCGGGTCCCCGGACGCCAGTGACACCCCGCCGACGACGCGGTAGGCGACGGCCGCCTTCCCGGTCGGCGACCAGCACACGCTCTTCTCCCGCCGCAGCGCGAAGTAACCGAGCGAGTCCCGCTCACCGTGCCGGTCGAGGAGCTCCCGCAGCCGTTTCTCGTCGTCCTCGGTGAGCGGGTCGACGGCCCGCCGGGAGCGGAACGCGGCGTACAGCACGGCGAGGACGAGCGCGGTGCTCAGCACGTTGACGGCGACGTCGACCCAGGTGGGCGGGGCGATCCCGGGGACGTGGTACTCGTCGCCCGCCACGGAGACGAGCCGCAGCGTGCCGTAGCGCCAGCGTTCGAGGAAGGTGGAGGGGGCGGACGCCCGGTTGGTGACCGTCACCAGCAGCGCGGCCAGCAGCGAGGCGCCCAGCAGCCCGCCGGCGCCGACGGCCGCCGCGAGCCTCGGATTGGACCGGTCGCCCTTCGCGTAGAACTCCCGCCGGCCGGCGAGCAACGCCACGACGAAGGCGGCGGTCAGCGCGAGCGAGACCCAGTTCTGCGGGTGCCGCCGGACCTCCGGGAACACCATGGCCGGCGTGAACAGCCCCAGGAACGCCCCGCTCAGACCGAGGTTCAGGATCCACGCGGCCCGTTTGCGCCGCCGCATCGTGACAGCCAGGAACGCGGTGAAGACCCCGGAGGCGAAGCCGGCCGTCAGCAGATACGGCGTGAAGAGGTTCTCCTGGTTGTGCCGCCGGACGTCCTGCCCCAGGGAGACCCACACCGCACTGAGGAAGTTGACGAACGCGACGGCACGCAGGTACCAGACGGCGAAGGCGGCGGCGCCCCGGGTGTTGCCCATGAGCGGTGATCATATGGGTGCACTTCAGGGAATCCGCTCTTTTGGCGCCGCCTGTCCCTTTAAGCCGCTTAGCTACTCCGTTCCCTGCTTCTCCTGCTTCTCCTGCTGCTGCTCGTCGGCGGCTTCGGGTGCCTCCAGGGCTTCGGAAGCTCCGGGTGCCTCGGCTGCTTCCGGCTCTTCCGGCTTCTCGGGCTTCTCGGGGAGCTCCGCCGCCAGTGCGGCGGCGGCCTGCACCAACGGGAGCGCGAGCAGGGCCCCGGCGCCCTCTCCGACCTTCACGCCCTGGTCCAGCAGCGGTTCCAGGGCCATCCGATCGAGTGCCTTCGCCTGTCCCGGTTCACCGCTCTTGTGCGCGGCCAGCCACCAGTCCGGCGCCCGGAACGCGACCCGCTGCCCGACGAGCGCACAGGCGGCCGCCACCACGCCGTCCAGCACGACGGGCAACTTCCGTACCGCGCACTGGAGCAGAAAGCCCGTCATGGCGGCGAGGTCGGCCCCGCCCACCGTCGCCAGCAGTTGCAACTGCTCCCCGAGCACCGGCCGCGCCCGCCTGAGCGCGTCCCGGACGGCCGCGCACTTGCGCATCCACGCCAGGTCGTCGATCGCCTCGCCGCCCCGCCCGGTCACCACGGACGCGTCGGTCCCGCACAGCGCGGCCACCAGCGCACCCGCGGCCGTCGTCCCGCCGACGCTGATGTCGCCGAGCACGACCAGGTCCGTGCCGGAGTCGGCCTCCTCGTCCGCGACGGCCACGCCCGCCCGGAAGGCCGCCTCGGCCTCCTCGAGCGTCAGCGCGTCCTCGATGTCGATACGGCCGCTGCCGCGCCGCACCCGGTGCCGTACGACGTCCTCGGGGAACGTGTCCGGATCGCAGTCCAGCGCCATGTCCACGACGCGCACGGGCACGCCGAGGCGGCGGGCGAGCACGGAGACCGGACGGCCGCCCTCGATGACCTCCCGCACCAACTCCGAGGCGCTGCCCGCCGGTCGGGCGGAGACGCCGAGCTCGGCGATGCCGTGGTCGCCGGCGAACAGCACCACCCGCGGCCGCTCGACCGGCCGCACGGGCGACGAGCCCTGTGCCGCCGCCAGCCACTCACCCAGGTCGTCCAGGCGCCCCAGCGATCCGGGCGGCACGATCTGACGTTCCCGGCGCGCCTCCGCGTCGCGGCGCACCCCACCGTCGGGGCGCTCGATCAGATCGGTGAAGTCGTCGAGATTAAGCGGGCTCATTCGCCGAACAGTACCGGCACCGATCGAACAGTTCCGCGCCACATCGCCACCACACCCGCGTGACGTCATTGCGCCCAAGATCGGTATCCCATACGTTCCGTTTTGCCGCTAATTGTCGTTCGCTCTCGATGCCATCCCCGGAGCCGCTCATGCCCCCCAGGCCCGTCCACGAGCCGCGCCGCGACGACTGCCCCTGGTGCGGCTCGAAGCGCCTGCGCACCCGGCTGCGCGCACCGGACCTGCGCCACCGCAGGCCGGGCACCTTCGTGGTCGACGAGTGCCTGGACTGCGCGCACGCCTTCCAGAACCCCCGCCTGACCGCCGAGGGGCTGGCGCTGTACGGCGCCGAGGGCGAGGAGCGGTCCGACCGCGGGCACCTCAGGGCGACGGCCCGGTCGATGCTGCCCTTCCCCGAGCCGGAGAGCTGGCTGGACGTGGGTACGGGGGACGCGTCCTTCCCGGCGGCGGCGAAGGAGCTGTTCGCCTACACGGCGTTCGACGGGGTGGACCCGACCCCGAGGGTGGAGTGGGCGAGAGCGGCGGGCCGGCTCGACGAGGCCCACCTGGGCCGGCTGACGGCACCGGAGGTCCTGTCCCGCCTGCGCGGCCGCTACGACGTGGTCAGCATGCTCCACCACCTGGAACACATCCGGGACCCGAGGCGGGAACTCGCGGCGGCGCTGACGGCCCTGCGGCCGGGCGGCCACCTCCTCGTACAGCTCCCGGACCCGGCCAGCGCGTCCGCGGCCGTGCTGGGCAAGTGGTGGACCTCCTACGACCAGCCCCGCCACCTCCACCTGATCCCGCCGGCCAACCTGCGGGCCGAACTCGAGGCCCAGGGCTGCGAGATCGTCGTGACGGACCGCCGGACGCCGCACACCCCGCACGACCTGGCGACGGCGGCCTCGCTCTACCTGAACAGGACCCGGCTGCACCGGACGGCCCGGCCGCTGACCGCCCTGGCCGCCGTACTCGACCACCTGCTGGCCCCCGCCCTGCGCCGCACCCGCTTCTCGAACGCGTACCAGGTCATCGCGCGCAGGAACTGACCGTCAGGCGCCGGCCACCGGACCCCGCAACACCAGTGCCTGGCCCGCCACCACCAGCACCACCTCCTCGCACTCGGCGGCGACGGCCGCGTTCAGCCGCCCCAGCTCGTCCCGGTACCGCCGGCCCGACGCCGTGGCCGGCACGATCCCCGAACCCACCTCGTTGGAGACCAGGACGACGGTCCGCCGGGCCGAGCGCACCGCCTCCGCCAGTTCCACCACCCGCGCGCGCAGCGCCCGTTCGCCGCCGTCCGCCCACTGCGCGTCGTCCCACGCCCCGACGGAGTCCATGACGTCCGTCAGCCACAACGACAGACAGTCGATCAGCAGCGGGGCGCCGTCCTGCGCCAGCAACGGCACGAGGTCGCAGGTCTCCACGGTCCGCCACGACCCCGGCCGGCGGTCGCGGTGCGCGGCGACCCGGGACGCCCACTCGGTGTCGCCGCCCCGGGTCCCGCCGGTGGCGACGTACAGCACGTCCGGGAAGGACTCCAGCCGCCGCTCCGCCTCCACCGACTTCCCCGACCGGGCCCCGCCCAGCACCAGCGTCCGCCGCGACACGTCCGGCACGTCCTCGTACACCCCCACGACCAGAGTCGAGCCGTCCGGCACCGCCCGCGCCCCGGCCGCCGCGAGCCGCCGGCGCAACTCCGCGCCCGGTGGCACGTCATGGTCCAGGTGGACGGCGACCACGTCGGTCGTCGGCCCCACCGCGCCCACCGCCCGCAGCTTCGCCAGCGCGTCCGGGCGCCCCACCAGATCCGCCAGGACCATGTCGTACCGCTCGGCGGACTTCGACCCCTCCTCGAGGCCGGCCGGCGCGCCGCCGGGCGGCAGATACAGCAGCCGCTGCCCGTCCGGGCCGGCCACCGCGTACCCGGTGCCGGGCGCGTCCATCGCCACCGCCCGCACCCGATGCCCCGTCACCAGCGTCGACTCCCGCCAGTCCGGCACCCGGCCGGGCTGCGGCAGCCCGGCCGGCACCTCCACCGGGGGACCGTCGTGCGGATGCGTCAGCAGCACCTGCCGCACCCCGCCCAGCGAATGCCCGGCCCGGGCGGCCGCGAACGCCGCACCCGGCGTCAGATCGAGCAACAGGGCGCCGTCGACGAGCAGTGCGGTCGCCGCCCGCGCGTCAGCCCCGAGCGAGGTCGCGCACACGGCGCAGGAGCAGTCGGGGCGGGGCAGTCCCGCGGGGGCACCGGTACCGAGCAGAGTGACTTCCACGGAGCTGATTTTCGCGCGTCTGACCAGCTCTTGCGCATCCGACTAGGCTGCACAGCAGAAGCCGGACCAAGATCCGGCTTCTGCTCTGCACGTGGTCACAGCTGGGAGGCGTACATGGCGGCATGGACGTGGCGGTTCGAGAAGGCCGACGGGACGGAGGTCCAACCAGCGGTACAGCCCGAGGAGTTCACCACGCAGGGGGACGCCGAGTCCTGGATCGGGGAAGTGTGGAAGGACCTCCTCGAAGGCGGCGCGGACCAGGTGCGGCTCTTCGAGGACTCCGCCGAGATCTACGGCCCGATGAGCCTGCACGCGAACGAGGCGTAGCCCTCCGTCGGGGTGGTCGCCGCACGGCCACCCCGGCCACCGCTCACCCGGACGAGTGAAGAACGCCGGTCCGGCTCAGCCGCGCACCCCGCACAGATGCAGCAGCGCCGCCACCTGCCGGTAGGGGTCGGTCCGCCCGGCCCGCTCCTCGGCGGACAGCAGGCTCTCCCGCTGCCGCGGGTCCTGCGGGATCTCCGTCCCGTCCGCCGCGGTGTCCGTGAAGACCCGCACTCCGTACCAGGCCTGGAGCGGCGCCCCGATCCCGGCCAGCGCGCCGGTCAGCGTCGCCAGCCGGTCCGCCCGTACGTCGAGCCCCAGCCGGTTGCGGTAGGCGACGGTGTCGAAGGCGCCGAGCGCGCCCGTCCAGTCGCCGGACAGACCCGGTCGCATGGCCAGCGCGTCCGCGTTGCGCACGAGCAGCGACAGCAGCCCGCCCGGGGCCAACATCCGCGCCAGCCCCGCGAGCAGCGCGTCCGGCTCCTCGACGTACATGAGCACGCCATGGCACAGCACCACGTCGAAACTGCCGGGCAGGAAGTGCACCCCGGTGTCCCGGCCGTCGCCCTCGATGATCCGCATCCGCTCCCGGATGCCCTCGGGCTCGCCGCACAGGGCCTCCCGGGCAGCGGCGATCATCGTCGCGTCCCGCTCGAGCCCGGTCACCTGATGCCCGAGCCGGGCCAGCCGCAGCGCCTGCGTGCCCTGGCCCATCCCCACGTCCAGCACCCGCAGCCGCTGCCCGACCGGGTAGCGCCCCGTTATCTGCTCGTCGAGCTGCCGGGCCACCAGCTCCTGTCGTACGACGTCACGCAGCCCACCCAGCCTGTTCAACCAGGCCTCGGCCGCTCCCCCGGAGAAAGCCGCAGTGCTCAGGGCCGTGCTCCGCGCTTGACCTGCGGCTTGGGCAGCCGGAGCCGACGCATCTGGAGGGAGCGCATCAGCGCGTACGCCACCGCGCCCCGCCGGTTCTGGTCGGGGAAGCGCTCGGCGAGCTGCTTGCGCAGCCGGAAGCTGGTGACGAACGAGTCCAGCACGATCAGCACGATCACGACCAGCCACAGCAGCAGCGCGATGGTCTGGAGCGAGCCCACCCGCACCATGCTCAGCACGAGGATGACCACGGCCATCGGCAGGAAGAACTCCGCCACGTTGAACCGGGAGTCGATGAAGTCGCGCGCGAACTTGCGGACGGGGCCCTTGTCACGGACCGGCAGATACCGCTCGTCCCCGCCGGCCAGCGCCTGGCGCTGCCTGTCCATCTGGGCGCGGCGCTCGCTGCGCTGACGCTTGGCGGCGTCCTTGCGGGACGTCGAGGTGTTGGCGACGCTGCGGCGCTGGGACTGGGCCTCACTGCGCTTGGGCGTGGGCCTGCCCTTCTTGGCCTGCGGGTCACGGGGCTGCATGGAGTCGGTCACCACGGCCTTGTCGGCGGGGGCCTTCTCTTCCTTGGCACGGCTACGGAACACAAAACCCAAGGGTAAGCGCTCGCGGGCATGGACCCCAGCCCGGAGGGGAACGATCCGGCAACACCAGTCGTCTGTAGAGGGGACAGACCGGGACAGGAGCGGGAAAGAGGGGGCGCAGGGTGACCGATCGCTCACCCTGAAGGTCACCTACTCCCTACGCCGGAGCAAGGTCTTGGTCAGTCGTCCTTGGGGATGAGCGCATCCGTCCCCGAACAGTGCGTCAATGGATGCAGGGCCCGTACTGTGGGTTCTGTCGCAGAGCTGGAGCTGGACGTCAGAAGGGGGCGCGCGAAGCCCATGAGCGGTGTCATGAAGCGTATGGGGATGATCTTCCGCGCGAAGGCGAACAAGGCCCTTGACCGGGCCGAGGACCCGCGCGAAACCCTCGACTACTCGTACCAGAAGCAGCTGGAGCTTCTCCAGAAGGTCCGCCGCGGCGTCGCCGACGTCGCGACCTCCCGCAAGCGCCTGGAACTCCAGCTGAACCAGTTGCAGTCGCAGTCCTCCAAGCTGGAGGACCAGGGCCGCAAGGCGCTCGCGCTCGGCCGTGAGGACCTCGCCCGCGAGGCGCTCTCCCGCCGTGCGGCCCTCCAGCAGCAGGTCACCGACCTCGAGACGCAGCACTCCACGCTCCAGGGCGAGGAGGAGAAGCTCACCCTCGCGGCCCAGCGCCTCCAGGCCAAGGTGGACGCCTTCCGTACGAAGAAGGAGACCATCAAGGCCACCTACACCGCCGCCCAGGCCCAGACCCGCATCGGCGAGGCCTTCTCCGGCATCTCCGAGGAGATGGGCGACGTCGGCCTGGCCATCCAGCGCGCCGAGGACAAGACCGCCCAGCTCCAGGCCCGCGCGGGCGCCCTCGACGAGCTCATGGCGTCCGGCGCCCTGGACGACCCGACCGGCATCGCGAAGGACGACCTCCAGGCCGAGCTGGACCGGCTCTCCGGTGGTACGGATGTAGAGCTGGAACTCCAGCGCATGAAGGCCGAGCTCGCCGGAGGCAGCTCGGCCGGCCAGCAGGCCATCGAAGGTGGCACGGGCCAGTCGCAGTCCCAGCAGCAGCCGCAGGACACCCCGCGCTTCGACAAGCAGTAGCCCGGCGCCGGGGACCGGAGCCGAGGAGGGCGCATGATCGTACGGATCATGGGGGAGGGCCAGTGGACACTGGCCGACTCCCACTTCGTCGAACTGAACAGGCTGGACGACGAGCTGCTCGCGGAGATGGAGAGCGGCGACGAGGACGGCTTCCACCGCACCCTCGGCGCCCTCCTGGACGCCGTCCGCCGCCTCGGCGACCCGCTGCCGGACGACGCCCTGGAACCCTCGGAACTGATCCTCCCGGCCCCGGAAGCGAGCCTGGACGAGGTCAGGGAGATGCTGAGCGACGACGGCCTGATCCCGGGCTGACCTTCCAGCCCGTCCGGCGATTTGAGGACGAGGCCCGTTTCAGGGCCGGCCGACAGCGGGGGTGCGGGGGCGGCAGCCCCCGCCACGGCACGGAAAGCGACGGTAACTAAAAAGTGACCTCCCTTGCCCGCGCCCAGCGCCAACTGCACGCCCACCCCCTGGCCCTGGACGCCGCGCTCGCCGCAGGCGTACTGCTCTGCATGCTGGCCGGCTCCTTCGTCGACCCGCACGGAGGGCACGGCGTCAGCTGGCGCATCCGCAGCCCGGACCCGCTCAGCCTGCTGCTGATGACCCTCTCCGCCGTCGCCCTCGTCTTCCGCCGCAGCGCCCCCATGACGGTCCTCGCCCTCACCGGCGCCGCCTCCGTGATCGAGTCCGTCACCGGCGATCCCCGGGCCCCCGTCGCCATGTCCGCCGTGATCGCCCTGTTCACCGTCGCCGCCTCCACCGACCGCGCCACCACGGTGCGCGCCGGTCTGCTCACCATGACGATCCTCACCGGCGCGGCCATGCTCGCCGGACCGCTGCCCTGGTACGCCCAGGAGAACCTCGGGATCCTCGCCTGGACGGGCATCGGCGCCACCGCGGGTGACGCGGTACGCAGCCGCCGGGCCGTCGTCCAGGCCATCCGGGACCGCGCCGAGCGCGCGGAGCGCACCCGGGAGGAGGAGGCCCGCCGCCGGGTCGCCGAGGAGCGTCTGCGCATCGCCCGCGACCTGCACGACGTCGTCGCCCACCACATCGCCCTGGTCAACGTCCAGGCCGGAGTCGCCGCGCATGTCATGGACAAGCGGCCCGACCAGGCCAAGGAGGCCCTCGCCCACGTCCGCGAGGCCAGCCGTTCCGCGCTCAACGAACTGCGGGCCACCGTCGGCCTGCTGCGCCAGTCCGGCGATCCCGAGGCCCCCACCGAACCCGCACCCGGCCTGGACCGGCTCGACGAACTGGCCGGCACCTTCCGCAGCGCCGGCCTCCAGGTCGAGGTGGCCCGTACCGACCACGGGACCAAGCTCCCGGCCGCCGTCGACCTGGCCGCCTACCGGGTCATCCAGGAAGCCCTCACCAACGTCCAGAAACACGCGGGATCCGAGGCGAAGGCCGAGGTCAGCGTCGTACGCGTAGGACCGAACATCGAGGTCACGGTCCTCGACAACGGGCATCCCGCGGACGACGGGCCCCCGGCGGCCGGCGGCGGCCACGGTCTGCTCGGCATGCGCGAGCGCGTCACCGCTCTGCGCGGCACCCTCACCACCGGTCCCCGCTACGGAGGCGGCTTCCGCGTCCATGCGATCCTGCCGGTCAAGACCCGCACGGCCACCACGGGGGAGAACGCATGACCATCCGTGTCCTGCTCGCCGACGACCAGGCGCTGCTGCGCAGCGCGTTCCGCGTGCTCGTCGACTCGGAGCCCGACATGGAGGTGGTCGGCGAGGCGTCCGACGGCGCCGAGGCGGTCCGGCTGGCCAGGGAGCAGCGCGCCGACGTCGTCCTGATGGACATCCGCATGCCCGGCACGGACGGTCTCGCCGCGACCCGGCTGATCAGCGCCGATTCCTCCCTGGCGCACGTCAGGGTGGTCATCCTGACGACGTTCGAGGTCGACGACTACGTGGTGCAGTCGCTGCGGGCCGGCGCCTCCGGTTTCCTCGGCAAGGGCAGCGAGCCGGAGGAACTGCTGAGCGCCATACGGGTCGCCGCCGGCGGGGAGGCCCTGCTCTCGCCGACCGCCACCAAGGGCCTGATCGCCCGCTTCCTGGCCCAGGGCGGCGCGATGGACGACGACCACGACCCGGCCCGCTCCGCCCGGCTGGACGCGCTCACCGTGCGCGAGCGCGAGGTCCTCGTGCAGGTCGCCGGCGGCCACTCCAACGACGAGATCGCCGAGCGCCTCGAGGTCAGCCCGCTCACCGTGAAGACGCACGTCAACCGGGCCATGGCCAAGCTGGGCGCGCGCGACCGGGCCCAGCTCGTGGTGATTGCGTACGAGTCGGGACTGGTACGTCCGAGGGTGGAGTGAGCCCGGCCCTTGCGTACTGCGCCCGGAGTAGGCGCGGGATAAGTAAATGGACCTGGAGCGTACGGATCGCCGTACCGGTATGGCCCAGGGTGAAGAGGCCACAGCTGACACAGGTGCACCACGTGTCACACGTGTCACTCACCTGCCACGCCTGGCACCGCTTCTGCCGCTCACAGAGACGAGACCCGTACCCATGTCCTGGCTGTCCCGCTTCAGCCTCGCGCAACGGGCCCTGATAGGCCTCATGTCCGTCGTCGCGATCGCCTTCGGCGCGATCGCGATCCCGCAACTGAAACAGCAGCTCCTGCCCACCATCGAACTCCCGATGGTCTCCGTCCTCGCGCCCTACCAGGGCGCTTCCCCGGACGTCGTCGAGAAGCAGGTCATCGAGCCGATCGAGGACAACCTCGAGGGCGTCGACGGCATCACCGGCGTGACCTCCACGGCGAGCGAGGGCAACGCCCTCATCGTGGCCTCCTTCGACTACGGCAACGACACCAAGCAGCTCGTCGCCGACGTACAGCAGGCCGTCAACCGGGCCCGCGTCCAGCTCCCCGACGCCGTGGACCCGCAGGTCGTCGCCGGTTCCACCGACGACATGCCGACCGTCGTCCTCGCGGTCACCTCCGACCAGGACCAGCAGGCCCTCGCCGACCGGCTCGACCGGAGCGTCGTCCCGGCGCTGCGCGACATCGACGGCGTCGGCCAGGTCACCGTCACCGGTGTCCGGGATCTCCAGGTCTCCGTCACCCCGGACGACGCGAAGCTGGCGAAGGCCGGTCTGACCACGCAGTCCCTCGCCCAGGCCCTCCAGGCGGGCGGAGCGACCGTCCCGGCGGGCTCCTTCGACGAGGCGGGCAGCAACCGCACGGTCCGGGTCGGCGGCGGCTACACGTCCGTCGCGCAGATCGAGGACCTGCGGATCCCGGGTACCGCCGGCGGGAAGCCGGTCCGGCTCGGTGACGTGGCCGCGGTGCGGCAGCAGGAGGCCCCGGCCGACTCCCTCACCCGCACCGACGGCAAGCCCAGCCTCGCCGTGATGGTCACCATGGACCACGACGGCAGCGCGGTCGCCATCTCCGACGCCGTCGACGCCAGGCTGGCCGACCTGCGCCAGGACCTCGGCCCGGGCGCGACGATCACCGTCGTCAGCGACAGCGGTCCGGCCGTCGCGAAGGCCATCGAGGGCCTGACCACGGAGGGCGCCCTCGGTCTGCTCTTCGCCGTCCTCGTCATCCTGGTCTTCCTGGCGTCGATCCGCTCGACGCTGGTGACGGCGGTCAGCATCCCGCTCTCCGTGGTGCTGGCGCTGATCGTCCTGTGGACGCGGGACCTCTCGCTGAACATGCTGACGCTGGGCGCGCTGACCATCGCGATCGGCCGGGTCGTCGACGACTCGATCGTCGTCCTGGAGAACATCAAGCGCCACCTCGGCTACGGCGAGGAGCGGCAGTCCGCGATCATCACGGCCGTCCGCGAGGTGGCCGGGGCGGTCACCTCCTCCACCCTCACCACGGTCGCCGTGTTCCTGCCGATCGGCCTGGTCGGCGGCATGGTGGGCGCCCTGTTCGGCGCGTTCTCCCTCACCGTGACGGCCGCCCTGCTGGCCTCCCTGCTGGTCTCGCTGACGGTCGTCCCCGTCCTGTCGTACTGGTTCCTGCGCGCCCCCAAGGGCACCCCCGAGGACGCCGAGGAAGCCCGCCGCGCGGCCGAGGAGAAGGAGGCGAAGAGCCGCCTCCAGCGCTTCTACGTCCCCGTGCTGCGCTTCGCCACCCGGCGCCGACTCACCAGCGTGGCGATCGCGGTCGTCGTGCTGATCGCCACCTTCGCCATGGCACCCCTGCTGAAGACCAACTTCTTCGACCAGGGCGAGCAGCAGGTCCTGACGGTCAAGCAGGAGCTGAAGCCGGGCACCAGCCTGGCCGCGACCGACGCCCAGGCGAAGAAGGTCGAGCAACTGCTCGCCGACACCGAGGGCGTGAAGGACTACCAGGTCACCATCGGCTCGTCCGGCTTCATGGCGGCCTTCGGCGGCGGCACCGACACCAACCAGGCCTCCTACCAGGTGATGATCGAGGACTCCGCCTCGTACAAGGACGTCCAGAAGCGGGTCGAGGACGGGCTGAAGAAGCTCGACGGCATCGGCACGACCACCGTCGCCGCCGGTGACGGCTTCGGCAGCCAGGACCTGAGCGTCGTCGTGAAGGCGGCCGACGCGGGTGTGCTGCGCACGGCCACCGAGCAGGTCCGCGCGGCCGTGGCCGGCCTCGACGACGTCACGGACGTGACCAGCGACCTCTCGCAGAGCGTGCCGCGCATCTCGGTCAAGGCCAACGCCAAGGCCGCCGCGGCCGGCTTCGACGACCAGACGCTGGGCGCGGCGGTCGCCCAGGCGGTCCGCGGGACGGCGGCCGCGAAGGCGGTCCTGGACGACACCGAGCGCGATGTCGTCATCACCTCGGCGAAGCCCGCCGCGACGCTCGCCCAGCTCGAGGCCCTGCCCCTGGGCGCGGTGAAGCTCGGTGACATCGCCACCGTGGAACTGGTCGACGGCCCGGTCTCTATGACCCGCATCGACGGCCGTCGGGCGGCCACCGTCACCGCGAAGCCGACCGGCGACAACACCGGCGCGGTGAGCACCGACCTCACCGCGAAGCTCGACGCGCTGAAGCTCCCGGCGGGCGCCACGGCCGAGATCGGCGGGGTCTCGCAGGACCAGGACGACGCGTTCAAGAACCTCGCCCTGGCGATGCTCGCGGCGATCGCGATCGTCTTCATGCTGTTGGTGGCGACCTTCAGGTCGCTGGCCCAGCCGCTGATCCTGCTGGTCTCCATCCCCTTCGCGGCGACCGGCGCGATCGGGCTGCTGCTCGCCACCGGCACCCCGATGGGCGTCCCGGCGATGATCGGCATGCTGATGCTCATCGGCATCGTGGTGACCAACGCGATCGTCCTGATCGACCTCGTCAACCAGTACCGCAAGCAGGGGTACGGCGTTGTCGAGGCCGTGGTCGAGGGCGGGCGGCACCGGCTGCGCCCCATCCTCATGACGGCGCTGGCGACCATCTTCGCCCTGCTCCCGATGGCCCTGGGCGTCACCGGCGAGGGCGGCTTCATCGCCCAGCCGCTGGCGGTGGTCGTGATCGGCGGTCTGATCACCTCGACCCTGCTCACCCTGCTGCTCGTCCCGACGCTGTACGCGATGCTCGAACTCCGTAAGGAGCGCCGGGCGAAGAAGCGCGCCGCGAAGCGGCAGCCGGCACAGCCCGAGAAGACCCCGGAACCGGCCGGGGTCTGACGCGCCGCGCCGGTGTCCCTTCCCCCGTACGGGTTTCATATCCTGTGAGCTCGAACTGCTCGGCGGGGGAAGGGAACCGGCGCGTTGCCGCTGCACAAGGACGACCCGAGGGCGCTCGGCGGATACCGGATCGTCGACCGGATCGGAACCGGGGGCATGGGCGTCGTCTACCTGGGCCGGTCCCGTTCGGGGCGTGAGGTCGCCGTCAAGGTGGTGCACGCCCAGTACGCGGAGGACAAGGTCTTCCGGGCCCGCTTCCGGCAGGAGATCGAGGTTGTCCGCAAGGTGAGCGGCGCCTTCACCGCCCCGGTCGTGGACGCCGACCCCGAGGCCGTCCGGCCCTGGATGGCCACCCAGTACGTGCCCGGACCGGCGCTCTCCGCCCGGATCCGGGGCGCCGGCCCGCTGAAGGGGGCGGAGCTGCGGCTGCTGGCCCTGGGGCTGGTGGAGGCGCTGCGGGACATCCACCGGGCCGGGGTCGTGCACCGCGACCTGAAGCCCGCCAACGTCCTGATGGCCGAGGACGGCCCCCGGGTCATCGACTTCGGCATCTCCCGCGCCACCGAGAACCAGACCCTCACCGAGACCGGCCACGCGATCGGCACCCCGCCGTTCATGTCCCCGGAGCAGTTCAAGGACGCCCGGTCGGTCGGCCCCGCCTCTGACGTCTTCTCCCTCGGCGCGCTGCTGGTGTTCGCCGTGACCGGACGCGGACCCTTCGACGCCGACAGCCCCTACCTGACGGCGTGGCGGGTGATGCACGAGGAACCGGCGGTGGACTCTGTGGCCGAGCCGCTGCGCGCGATCCTGACCCGCTGCCTGGCCAAGGACGCCGCCGACCGGCCCGGACTCGACGAGCTGGCCGGGGAGTTCGCGGAGGCGCTGCCCGAACCCGCGGCGGGCGACATGGAGACGGTGACCCTGCGTCTGCCGCCCCCGCCCGCGGCGAGCGAGGAGCCCGGACCGGCCGCCGCTCCGCCCCGCACGGGCCGTCGCTCCCGGCTGCGCCGGTGGCCGGTCCTGGCCGGGGTGGCGGGCGTCCTGGCCCTGGCGCTCACCGGCTACCTCCTGTTCGACCCCTTCAAGGGGAACGACACGGCGGAGTCGGACACCACCGGCTCCGAGTCCCCCGGCTGGGATCCCCTGCCCGACGGCTGGGAGCCCTGGCGGACCTCGGTGTTCGGGACCGCCGCGAGCGGGGTGACGAAGCCGCTGGGCGGCGGGGCCTCCGACACCAGCACCTCCCTGTCCTGTGCCATGGGCGAGGGCGCCCTGTACTGCGGCGGCAACGGCACCCTCCCGGTCCGTGTCGACGGGGCGACGGGCCGGCTCGCCTGGCGGGCCGACTCCGTGCCCCCGGGCGTGGCACAGAAGGCATACGGCAGCGTGGTCCTCGGGGTGCACGACGGCGTGCTGCTGGTCTCCCAGTCGGTCATGAACAGCGCGGGCGACGACGAGACCATGACCGTCGTCGCCCGCGACTCCGCCACCGGCAAGCGGCTCTGGTCGCGCCCGATGAGCGCGACCGGCGTCACCGCCGCCCTCGTGGGCGACCTGCTGATGACCCCGGACGGCGACCGGGTGATCGCCCGCGACCCGCGCGACGGAACCGCGCGCTGGACGGCCACCCTGCCCGCCGGGCCCACCTACGGCTGCCAGTTCTACGACGTCGACGGCGTCCCGTACGCCGGCTGCACCGACGCGGGTACACCGTCGCGCACCGTGTTCTACGCCGTCGACCCGGCCGACGGCTCGACCCGGAAGGTGAGCGTGCCGGACGGCGACGCCGTCCACGTCGGCGCTGTCGGCGGCGATCTGGCCTTCGTGATGTTCATCCCGAGGGACGCCCAGAGTTCCGCGGAGTCGGCGTACGGCGAGGTCCTGCTGATCGACCCGGACACCGGCGCCGTACGCAGGAGGAAGCTGGCGGGCGACCCGCGCGGCGAGGTGGCGCTGGTGGGCGGAGTGCTCTGTTTCGCCTCCTCCGCAGGGCAGCTGGTCGCCCACTCGCCCGAGACGGGCGAGCAACTGTGGCAGACCTCGACGACCCTTCAGCAGCCAGGCACTCCCGTCGCCGACGGGCAGGGGCGTGCGGTGTTCGCGGCCAGCGCCTCCGGACGGGTCGCCGCCCTCGACATCGAGACGGGCAGCCTGTTGTGGGAGTCCCCCGCACGGGCCGAGCAGGTCGTCGGGGCCGGCTATGCCGCGGCACGGGTGTTCCTCGACGAAGGCGCCCTGGTGGTGCTCAGCCCCGACGGGACCGTCTTCACGCTGGACCCGGGCCACCCCGACCAGGAGCCGCTGTCGGGGTGATCCGGGCCCACGGCGGTGCGGCTACGGAAGCGCCAGCATCCGCTCCAGCGCCAGCTTCGCGAACGCCTCGGTCTCCTGGTCGACCTCGATGCGGTTGACCAGCTTGCCCTCGGCGAGGGACTCCAGGGTCCAGACCAGGTGGGGGAGGTCGATCCGGTTCATCGTCGAGCAGAAGCAGACCGTCTTGTCGAGGAAGACGATCTCCTTGCCCTCGGGCGCGAAACGGTTCGCCAGCCGGCGCACCAGGTTCAGCTCCGTGCCGATGGCCCACTTCGAGCCGGCCGGGGCCGCCTCCAGCGCCTTGATGATGTACTCGGTCGAGCCGACGTAGTCCGCCGCGGCCACGACCTCGTGTCGGCACTCGGGGTGCACGAGCACGTTCACGCCGGGGATCCGGGCGCGGACGTCCTCGACCGACTCCAGGCTGAAGCGGCCGTGCACCGAGCAGTGGCCCCGCCACAGGATCATCTTCGCGTCACGCAGCTGCTCGGCGGTCAGCCCGCCGTTCGGCTTGTGCGGGTTGTACAGGACGCAGTCCTCGAGGGACAGGCCCAGGTCCCGTACGGCGGTGTTGCGGCCGAGGTGCTGGTCCGGCAGGAACAGGATCTTCTCGCCCTGCTCGAAGGCCCACTCCAGGGCCCGCTGGGCGTTGGAGGAGGTGCAGATCGTGCCGCCGTGCTTGCCCGTGAACGCCTTGATGTCCGCGGACGAGTTCATGTACGAGACGGGCACGACCTGCTCGGCTATGCCGGCCTCGGTCAGCACGTCCCAGCACTCGGCGACCTGCTCGGCGGTGGCCATGTCGGCCATCGAGCACCCGGCGGCGAGGTCGGGGAGGACCACCTTCTGGTCGTCGGACGTCAGGATGTCCGCGGACTCGGCCATGAAGTGCACACCGCAGAACACGATGTACTCGGCCTCCGGGCGGGCGGCCGCGTCCTTGGCCAGCTTGAAGGAGTCGCCCGTGACGTCGGCGAACTGGATGACCTCGTCGCGCTGGTAGTGGTGGCCGAGCACGAACACCTTGTCACCGAGCTTCTCCTTGGCGGCGCGGGCCCGCGCGACCAGGTCCGGGTCCGAGGGCGAGGGCAGGTCGCCCGGGCACTCGACGCCCCGCTCGCTCTTCGGGTCGGCCTCACGGCCGAGCAGCAACAGGGCGAGCGGAGTCGGCTGTACGTCGAGCTCCGTGGTCTGGGCGGTGGTCACGGCACGCACCCTTTCTACTTTTCGTCGATCTGACGTTATCTATCATAACCCGCTTCACGTCACTTTGACGATGGTCATCGCGTCGATGTGACGTGAATCCCGCGACCCGGTCGGCGCCGCTCCGAAGGTCGCTGTTCGCCGCATCGCACGTGTGCGAGCATGAAAGGCAAGAAGAGGAAAGAAGTGGAAACACGACTCCTCGGCCCGGAATGAATCCGCGGCCCCGACGGTTGAAGACGTCGGCAAGCAGTCTCCGTACAACCCGGGAGAGATGTAGATGTCCGTATCGGACGAGAAGACCACTGTCAGCGACGGCATCCTCCTGTCCGACGCCGCCGCGGCGAAGGTCAAGGCCCTGCTCGACCAGGAAGGCCGCGAGGACCTGGCTCTGCGCGTCGCCGTTCAGCCCGGCGGCTGCTCCGGCCTGCGCTACCAGCTCTTCTTCGACGAGCGTTCGCTCGACGGTGACGTGGTGAAGGACTTCGACGGCGTCAAGGTCGTCACCGACCGTATGAGCGCCCCGTACCTGGGCGGCGCCTCCATCGACTTCGTCGACACCATCGAGAAGCAGGGCTTCACCATCGACAACCCGAACGCGACGGGCTCCTGCGCCTGCGGCGACTCCTTCAGCTAGGTCGCCCGTTCGCACCACTGAACGACATGAAGGCGGCGGCCCCCTCCAACGGGGCCGCCGCCTTCGCGTTCGCGCCGCGCGAACCGCTGCCGCCGGGCGCTACTGCGCCTGCGGCAGCCGCGCGCCCGCCTTCTCCAGCGGGATCGCGCCGCCGTCCGACCCGACCACCTTCCGGCTGCCCAGCGACTCGGCCAGCTGCACGGTCTGGTGGTACTCCTTGGCGATCAGGATGCAGACCTTGTCCGGCCAGGGCGTCTCGGTGACGGTGACCTTCACCTCGCCGCCGCTCTCCGTCGCCGTGGCCTTGTAGTCGCCACACACCCCGCCGGTGAAGCTCACGGTCAGCTCCTTGCCCTCGGCGGTGTAGCCGTCCACCTTCACGTTCCGCGTCCCCGAGGAGGCGGTCGGGGTCGGCGTGGGCGTGGCGGCGGACTTCAGATACGCCGGCTCGACGGCCGGCTGCGTCACCGTGTAGCCGCCCGCGACCCCTGAAGCCGTCACGTCGAACAGCCAGGACGGTACGAGCACCTGCCGTCCGCCCGAGGTGTGCGGGGCGAGCCCGAGCACCGCGTCCTCGACCGTCGCCGTCTGCGCCTGGGGGGCGGCCGTCGACGAACCGCACGGACTCTCCAGCCGGTCCTTCAGCGGCACCGGACTGGCACAGCCGCCGATGCCCATCCGGTGGTCCGTCCCCGGCGCCGCGTTCAACGCCTCCAGCGCCTCCTGCGCGCTCAGCAGGGGGTACGTGTCGCCCTTCACCGGCGTTTCCAGCTGCCCGTTCCCGCCGACCACCTCGCCCTGGGCGTCGACGCTGATCCCGGTCGTCCAGCCGTAGGTGGGCAGCTCGCCGAACACGGGGTCGGCGTTCACCACCCGTTGGCTGCCCATGACCTGACTCGCGTCCACCTCGGCGCCGTCCTGCCCGACCGCCTTCAGGACCGGCGCCGCCGCCTTCTTCGCGGCCGCCTCGCTCACCGGGTCGCCGGACCGGGCCGGGGGAGTCACGGTGCACTTGTCGGTGCCGGCCGTGCAGTTGTCGGTGCCGGGCGCGTACCGGGTGAACGTCCACATCCCCGGCGCCTGACGGTTCACCCGCAGCACCGGGCCCGAGCCGTCGTTCCCGGCGCCGACCTTCCAGGCCTCCCCGTCGACGACCGGCGTCCCCTCGGCCCCCAGCGCCTTCGCCAGCCGGGCCACCTCGTCCTTCGTGACCTCGCCCTTCGCCCAGTACACGGGCGCGGAGCCGGGACCGTCGGGAAGGGTGCCGTCGGCCTTGTAGGTCACCCCGTAGGGGTTCGGCTCACCGGGTGCGATGCCGCTCGTGCCGCCCTCGGGGGCACCCGTACCCCCGGAGTAGTCGTCCAGGAGGAGCGCCGCGGGCGTGCCGTCCCCGGACGGTGACCCGGAGCCGGCGCCCCCACCGGAGCCGCCGACCGCGCTGGAGGTCAGATAGGCCCCACCCCCGCCCACCAGCAGCACGGCGGCCGCGACGGAGGCGATGAGAACGGGGGAGCGGCGCCGCGGGCCGGCCGGGGGCACGTCGTCGGCCACCGGCCCGACGAGGTGCTCGTCCGCGCCGGAGCCGGGATCGGCGGCTGTCCCGCCTGCGTCGGCGGTGGCGTCGACGACGGCCTCGGACGCGGGGGTCCGCTGACCGGTGTCGATGTCGGTGTCGGCGTCCGCGGTGGCGTCGGCCTCGGAAACGGCGGGAGCCTCGGCATCGGAGCCGACGGGAGTGTCGGTGAGGCCGGCCTCCTCGTCCGGAACGCCGGCCTCTTCGGCCGGCGCGTCCTCGGCCCGCGCCTCCTGGGCCTCGGCCTCCTCGGCCTTGGCCGTCTCCGAACCCGTCTCTTCCGGCTCGCGCGCGGCGTCGTCGTTCTCGGGTCGCTCGGTGTTCACCGCATCGCTCCTTCGGCTGCCCTGCTGGCGTACCCCACATCCCCTTTACGGGGGACGGCGATGGGACGCGACGGGGGAGCGCACGGTTCCCTCCCGAGCGCCGTACCGAAGGAAATCGAGGGATTACCCCTAGTTGCCGTAGTCCGGCATCGCCTCCAGGAGCCGCGCGGACGTCGCCGGAACGGTCACGCCGAGGATGAGTGACGGGGAGACCGGACGGGAAGTGATCTTCTCCGGGGCCGCCCAGTGCCGAGCCATCCGGGCGCAGTCACCACGCAGCGACGCCAGGTCGCCGTCGAGGTCGGCCGGAGCGGGGGCGTGGACCTTGAGGTTCGTCATAGCCGAACCGTATGCACGCCGGAGCCCGCGAAGAAAGATCTACTATCGGGTAGTTTCGGCTGCTTCAGTGGCGCGGGTGGACCGGGTAGCGTGAACTGTCAATCCCCCTCCCCTCAGGAGAGTCCACGCCGTGCGCATCGCAGTCACCGGCTCCATCGCCACCGACCACCTCATGACGTTCCCCGGCCGCTTCGCCGACCAGCTCGTCGCGGACCAGCTGCACACGGTCTCGCTCTCCTTCCTGGTCGACAACCTGGACGTGCGCCGGGGCGGCGTGGGCGCGAACATCGCCTTCGGCATGGGCCAGCTGGGGACCGACCCGATCCTGGTCGGCGCCGCGGGCGCGGACTTCGACGAGTACCGGGCCTGGCTCGACCGGCACGGCGTCGACACCGGGTCGGTCCGTATCTCCGAGACCCTGCACACGGCCCGCTTCGTGTGCACCACCGACGCCGACCACAACCAGATCGGCTCCTTCTACACCGGCGCGATGAGCGAGGCCCGCCTCATCGAGCTGAAGACCGTCGCCGACCGGGTGGGCGGCCTGGACCTGGTCCTGATCGGCGCCGACGACCCGGAGGCGATGCTCCGCCACACCGAGGAGTGCCGTACCCGCTCGATCCCCTTCGCGGCCGACTTCTCCCAGCAGATCGCCCGTATGAACGGCGACGAGATCCGGATACTGCTGGACGGCGCGACGTACCTGTTCTCCAACGAGTACGAGAAGGGCCTCATCGAGTCCAAGACGGGCTGGACGGACGCCGAGATCCTCTCCAGGGTCGGCCACCGCGTCACCACCCTCGGCTCGCGCGGCGTCCGTATCGAGCGGGCCGGCGAGGACCCGATCGAGGTCGGCTGCCCGGAGGAGGAGGCCAAGGTCGAGCCCACGGGCGTCGGCGACGCCTTCCGCGCCGGCTTCCTCTCCGGCCTGGCCTGGGGCGTCTCCCACGAGCGCGCCGCGCAGATCGGCTGCATGCTCGCCACCCTCGTGATCGAGACGGTCGGCACCCAGGAGTACCAGCTGCGCCGCGCCCACTTCATGGACCGCTTCACCAAGGCCTACGGCGACGAGGCCGCCACCGAGGTCCGCAAGCACCTGGCGTGACTCAGGACAGCCGGCGGACCACATAGGCCGAGCCTCGGTCCGCCGGCTGCTCACCGACGTACTCCTGTTCCCGCATCTCGCACCATGCGGGGATGTCCAGCCGGGCCGCCTCGTCGTCGGACAGCACCCGCACCGTGCCCCCGACCGGCACCTCCCCGATGACCTTCGCCAGCTCGATGACGGGAATCGGACACCGCTTGCCCAGCGCGTCCACGACGAGCTCGTCGCCGCGTACATCGGCATCGGTCACCGCGACGGGCGCCCCGAGCTTCTCCCGCACCCCCGCCACCGCCCCCGGCAGCACGGCGAGGAACCGCTCGACATCCTCCTCGGCGACTCCCGTCGGCAACGAAACCCGCACGTTTCCCTCACTCAGCACCCCCATCGCCCTCAGCACATGGCTGGGCGTCAGCGTGCTGCTGGTGCAGGACGACCCGGAGGAGACGGAGAACCCCTCCCGGTCCAACTCGTGCAGCAGCGCCTCCCCGTCGACGTACAGACAGGAGAAGGTGACGATCCCCGGCAGCCGCCGTAGCGGATCCCCGACGACCTCCACGTCCGGTACGACGGCCGCCACCCGCGCCCGGATCCGCGCCGTCAGCTCCCGCAGCCGTACCGCCTCGGCCGCCGCCTCCGCCCGCACCGCCCGCAGCGAGGCCGCCGCGGCCACGATCGCCGGAATGTTCTCGAACCCGGCCGCTCGCCCCGACTCCCGCTCGTCCACCGGCCCTTGGACGGCGAAGCGCACCCCCTTGCGCACCGCGAGCACCCCCACCCCGGAGGGCCCGCCCCACTTGTGCGCGCTCGCCGCCAGCAGCGACCAGGGCCCCTCCACCGGCCCCCAGCCGAGCGACTGCGCCGCGTCCACCAGCAGCGGCACCCCCGCCTCCCGGCACAGCTCGGCCACGGCCGCCACCGGCTGCTCGGTCCCCACCTCGTGGTTGGCCGACTGGAGACAGGCGAGCGCGCTGTCCGGGCGCAGGGCGTCGGCGTACGACTCGACGGCGACCGCACCGGTCCGGGCCACCGGCACCCGGGTCGCCGTCCCGCCCTCCGCCTCGAACGCCTCGGCCGAATGGAGTACCGAGGAGTGTTCGACGGCTGACACGATCAGGTGACGTCCGACCCGTCGGCGCCCGGCCAGCGCGCCCGCGATCCCGCTGTGAACGGCCCGCGTTCCCGAGGAGGTGAAGACCAGTTCGTCCGGTCGGCAACCCACCGCCTCGGCGGCCGCCTCACGGGCGGCGTCCAACAGCATCCGTGCCCGCCGCCCCTCGCGGTACAGCCGAGCAGGATCGGCCCACCCCTCGTCGAGCGATGCCAACAGGGCCTGACGGGCGACGGGGTGCAGGGGAGCGGCGGATGCGGCGTCGAAGTAGGACACACCCCAACGTTAGAACGCCGGTGACCCACCCAGGGCGCTCGGGACTGTTTCGACCAGCGGCTCCGCCGCGTGGGTGCGAATGGCCCCCACCGGCCCGGAGTCACCACACAACCCGCATTGACGACCTATTAGGCGCCCCTCCCCACCCCTTCGGGGTGACCCGCGGCGCGTATGCCACCCTCCCCGCGAACCCCCGGAGGGCGTCGGCTAGGGTTTGGTCCGCATAAACATCCAAACCCCTGCCCGACGCAGGGCGGCGACCGACCCGCGAGAAGGCAGGCCGCAGCCAACCGCGCGGGCGAGACTCTCGGGAAGGCGCTACGTGAGTCCCAACGGCTCCGACCGCTCGCCGCGGCGCCCGATGCGGCGGAAGCTGCTCCAGGCAATGACCGCGGGCCTGGTCCTGGCGACCGCCACCGGTTGCACATACAAGGACTTCCCCCGCCTTGGTATGCCCACCCCGGTCACAGAAGAGGCTCCGCGGATCCTCTCCCTGTGGCAGGGCTCATGGGCAGCCGCGCTGGCCACCGGCGTGCTGGTGTGGGGCCTGATCCTGTGGAGTGCTTTCTTCCACCGGCGCAGCCGCACAAAGGTCGAAGTTCCTCCGCAGACCCGGTACAACATGCCCATCGAGGCGCTGTACACGGTGGTTCCGATCATCATCGTCTCGGTGCTGTTCTACTTCACGGCCCGTGACGAGTCGAAGCTGCTGAGCCTCGACAAGAAGCCCGACGTCACGGTGAACGTGGTCGGCTTCCAGTGGAGCTGGTGCTTCAACTACATCGAGAGCGTCGACGGTTCCGACGGGGACGCGAAGACCGACAAGAACCTGGCCGCGATCCCGGACCGGTTCAAGACGGACTTCCCCGACAACGCCGGCGGCGTCTACACCTGCGGTACTCCCGGTGAGCGGAACCCGCAGACCAACAACCCCGGCCCGACCCTCTGGCTCCCTGAGGGCAAGACGGTCCGCTTCGTCCTCACCTCGCGTGACGTCATCCACTCCTTCTGGGTGGTGCCGTTCCTGATGAAGCAGGACGTCATCCCGGGCCACACCAACTCCTTCCAGGTGACCCCCAACAAGGAGGGCACCTACCTGGGCAAGTGCGCCGAGCTTTGCGGCGTCGACCACTCCCGGATGCTCTTCAACGTGAAGGTCGTCTCCCAGGAGCGCTACGAGCAGCACCTCAAGGACCTCGTGAAGAAGGGGCAGACCGGTTACGTTCCCGCGGGCATCGAGCAGACGAGCCACGAGAAGAACCGGGAGACGAACAACCTGTGAGCATCCTCAACGAACCCCAGGGTGCCTCCGCAGCTGAGGACTCGTACGAGAACGAGCTGCCGGTCAGGCGCAAGCAGCCCGGCAACGTCGTGGTGAAGTGGCTGACGACCACCGACCACAAGACCATCGGTACGTTGTACCTGGTCACGTCGTTCGCGTTCTTCTGCATCGGTGGCGTCATGGCGCTCCTCATGCGCGCCGAGCTCGCCCGACCGGGCTTGCAGATCATGTCGAACGAGCAGTTCAACCAGGCGTTCACGATGCACGGCACGATCATGCTGCTGATGTTCGCGACGCCGCTGTTCGCCGGCTTCACGAACTGGATCATGCCGCTCCAGATCGGCGCGCCGGACGTCGCCTTCCCGCGGCTGAACATGTTCGCCTACTGGCTCTACCTGTTCGGCTCGCTGATCGCGGTGGCAGGCTTCCTCACCCCGCAGGGTGCGGCCGACTTCGGCTGGTTCGCCTACGCCCCGCTGTCGGACGCGGTCCGCAGCCCCGGCATCGGCGCCGACATGTGGATCATGGGTCTGGCCTTCTCCGGCTTCGGCACCATCCTCGGCTCGGTCAACTTCATCACCACGATCATCTGCATGCGCGCGCCCGGCATGACGATGTTCCGGATGCCGATCTTCACCTGGAACGTCCTGCTGACCGGTGTCCTGGTCCTGCTGGCCTTCCCGGTCCTCGCGGCCGCGCTGTTCGCCCTGGAGGCGGACCGCAAGTTCGGTGCCCATGTCTTCGACGCGGCCAACGGCGGCGCGTTGCTGTGGCAACACCTCTTCTGGTTCTTCGGCCATCCAGAGGTGTACATCATCGCCCTACCATTCTTCGGAATCATTTCCGAAGTGATCCCGGTGTTCTCCCGCAAGCCGATGTTCGGCTACATGGGCCTGATCGCCGCGACCATCTCGATCGCCGGTCTGTCCGTGACGGTGTGGGCGCACCACATGTACGTCACGGGTGGCGTGCTGCTCCCGTTCTTCTCCTTCATGACGTTCCTCATCGCCGTGCCTACCGGTGTGAAGTTCTTCAACTGGATCGGAACGATGTGGAAGGGCTCGCTGTCCTTCGAGACACCGATGCTGTGGGCGACGGGCTTCCTCATCACCTTCACCTTCGGTGGTCTGACCGGCGTCATCCTGGCCTCGCCGCCGATGGACTTCCATGTGTCCGACTCGTACTTCGTGGTGGCGCACTTCCACTACGTCGTCTTCGGCACCGTCGTCTTCGCGATGTTCTCCGGCTTCCACTTCTGGTGGCCGAAGTTCACCGGCAAGATGCTCGACGAGCGCCTCGGCAAGATCACCTTCTGGACGCTGTTCGTCGGCTTCCACGGCACCTTCCTGGTCCAGCACTGGCTGGGCGCGGAGGGCATGCCGCGTCGGTACGCCGACTACCTGGCGGCCGACGGCTTCACCGCCCTGAACACGATCTCGACGATCAGCTCGTTCGTCCTCGGTCTGTCCGTCCTGCCGTTCTTCTACAACGTGTGGAAGACCGCCAAGTACGGCAAGCCGGTCGGCGTCGACGACCCGTGGGGCTACGGCCGCTCCCTGGAGTGGGCCACCTCCTGCCCGCCGCCGCGCCACAACTTCCTCACCCTGCCGCGGATCCGCAGTGAATCCCCGGCGTTCGACCTGCACCACCCCGAGATCGCCGCGCTCGAGCAGCTGGAGCACGCCGGCCACGGTGCCAGTGCCATCTCGGGCAGCAAGGAGGCCGGCAAGTGAAGATCCAGGGCAAGATGTTCGTCTGGCTGAGCGTCTTCGTCCTCGTCATGGCGATCGTCTATGGCGTGTGGTCGAAGGAGCCGGCCGGTACCACGGCCCTCTTCCTGGCCTTCGGCCTGTGCATCATGATCGGCTTCTACCTGGGCTTCACCGCCCGGCGGGTCGACGCGGGCGCGCAGGACAACAAGGAGGCGGACGTCGCGGACGACGCCGGCGAGCTGGGCTTCTTCAGCCCGCACAGCTGGCAGCCGCTGTCGCTGGGCATCGGCGGCGCCCTGGCCTTCCTCGGGGTCGCTGTCGGCTGGTGGCTGCTGTACTTCTCCCTGCCGCTGATCCTCATCGGTCTCTGGGGCTGGGTCTTCGAGTACTACCGCGGTGAGAGCCGCACCCAGTAGCACGTGCTGAACGCAGGCTGAGCCCGGACACTCCGTCAGGAGGGTCCGGGCTCATGCTTTTGCCGCAACGGAGCTCCTCCGTCCGTGTCACTCAGCGCGCCGCGGCCGACGCGGCTCCCTAGCGTGAAGCCATGAGCCACGTACCCCGCCCTCGTACCGTCGTGGGCTGCACCCTGCTGGTGATCGCCCTGGGCGCGGTCGCAAGCGCCTGCGGCTCGGACGGCAACCCGCTCTCCGCGCGCCCCTACGACGCGACGGACCAGATCTCCTTCAACAACCTCGGTGGCGACGGGAAGAAGTCCGACCCGGACAAGCCCCTGGAGGTCATCGCGGAGGACGACGACCGCATCACGGACGTCACCGCCGTGGACGACGCAGGCCGTTACGTGGCGGGCGAACTCGCCGCCGACGGCAGCCGCTGGCACAGCACCGAGCCGCTGGCCGCGAGCGCCCACTACACGGTCCGCGTGAGCACCGAGGACGACGACGGCGCCCCCGGCCGCCGGGTGCTCACCTTCGACACCGGCAAGCCCACCTCGAAGAAGCGCCTGGGGGTCGAGTTCGGCCCCCAGGCGGGCGAGTACGGCGTCGGCCAGCCCGTCACCGCCAAGCTGGACCAGCCCATCAAGGACCCTGCCCAGCGGGCCGTCGTCGAACGCGCCCTCAAGGTCGACTCGACGCCGTCCGTGCAGGGCGGCTGGCACTGGGTGGACGACAAGGAACTCCACTACCGGCCCCAGGAGTACTGGCCCGCCCACGCCACCCTCCGGGTGCACAGCAACCTGGACGGCATCAAGATCAGCGACCGGCTGTGGGGCGGTCCCACGAAGGACCTCAAGCTCACGATCGGCGACCGGGTCATCGCCGTCACGGACGCGTCGTCGCACTCCATGACGGTCTTCAAGAACAACGAGGAGATCAACCAGATCCCCGTCACCACCGGCAAGCCCGGCTTCGAGACCCGCAACGGCGTCAAGGTCGTCCTGGGCAAGGAGTACTTCGTACGGATGCGCGGCACCTCCGTCGGCATCGCGGAGGGCTCCTCGGAGTCCTACGACCTGCCCGTGTACTACGCCACCCGCGTCACCTGGAGCGGCGAGTACGTGCACGCCGCCCCCTGGTCCGTGGGCTCCCAGGGGTACGCGAACGTCAGCCACGGCTGCACCGGCATGAGCACGTCCAACGCCGAGTGGTTCTTCGACAACATCCGCCAGGGCGACGTCGTCCAGGTCGTCAACAGCTACGGCGACACGATGGAGACCTTCGGCAACGGCTTCGGCGACTGGAACCTGGACTGGAAGAAGTGGACCAAGGGCAGCGCGCTGACGGGCGGCAAGCAGAAGACGGAGCAGGACACGTCGAGGCTGCGGCCTGCGGCGGTGTAGGCATGGCCGGGGGCGCGGGGAACCCCACGCCCCTCCGCCCCCGTCAGGCGCTCTGCTGAAGGCTCTTGCGCCGCAGCAGGGACGCCAGGGCCGAAGCGAACTCCACGGGCTCCACAGGCAGCGTCACAGCCGCGTCAGCGCGGCTCCAGGTGGCGAGCCAGGCGTCCTGGGGCCGCCCGATGAGCAGAAGCACCGGCGGGCACTGGAACACCTCGTCCTTGATCTGCCGGCACAGCCCCATGCCTCCCATGGGCGCGGCCTCGCCGTCCAGGACGACGACGTCGATGCCGCCCCTGTCCAGCTCTCGCACCACCGCCGCAGGCGTCGCGCACTCCAGGAACTCCACCACGGGGACGTCCGGCGCGGGCCTGCGCCCCGTCGCGAGCCGGACCTGCTCGCGGGTGTTGGAGTCGTCGCTGTAGACCAGCACCGTGGCGGTCGCCTGCATGCTTCCTCCGTGACATCAGCGTCGTACGGACAGAACCGATGTCGCGGATGCTACTCCCTTGAACACGTCGTCAACACCGGTTGGAACACCACTTCGATGGGCCATACGGGCAGTACACACGGTGCGAACACTCCGAACGGCACCCCCCGGAGTGAGGGCGGGATAAGGGACCGACATAATGTCGGTCGTGGCGACAGCAACGACAGTAGAAACCGGGCACGCGCACCCGTCGGTCAATCGGCCGAACCTCACCAGCGTCGGAACCATCATCTGGCTGAGCTCCGAGCTGATGTTCTTCGCGGCCCTCTTCGCGATGTACTTCACCCTGCGATCGGTGACGGGTCCTGATCACTGGAAGGAAATGGCCGAGGCCCTGAACTTCCCGTTCTCGGCCACCAACACCACGATCCTGGTGCTCTCCTCCCTCACCTGCCAGCTCGGCGTCTTCGCCGCCGAGCGCGGTGACGTGAAGAAGCTCAGGATGTGGTTCATCGTCACCTTCATCATGGGTGCGATCTTCATCGGCGGTCAGATCTTCGAGTACACGGAGCTGGTGAAGAAGGACGGGCTCTCGCTCTCCTCCGACCCGTACGGCTCGGTGTTCTACCTGACCACCGGCTTCCACGGCATGCACGTGACGGGCGGCCTCATCGCCTTCCTGTTCGTCCTCGGGCGCACCTACGCGGCCAAGAGGTTCACCCACGAGCAGGCGACCGCGGCCATCGTCGTGTCCTACTACTGGCACTTCGTCGACGTCGTCTGGATCGGCCTCTTCGCCACGATCTACATGATCAAGTAGCCGGGCACGCTCGCTCCCGCACATCCCAAGCATCGACGCAGAAGATCCTGACACCGGGGTAATCCGTGAAAAAGCTCTCCGTACGACGACGCCATCCGCTGGCGGCGCTCGTCGTCCTACTCCTCGCGCTGGCGGCTACCGGGGGGCTGTACGCCGCGTTCGCGCCCGCGAGCAAGGCACAGGCAGACGACACCGCCCAGTCCCTCGCCATCGACGAGGGCAAGAAGCTCTACGCCGTTGGCTGCGCAAGCTGCCACGGCACCGGCGGTCAGGGGACCTCCGACGGCCCGAGCCTGGTCGGCGTGGGCGCCGCGGCCGTCGACTTCCAGGTCGGCACCGGGCGTATGCCCGCGGCTACCTCGCAGGGCGCCCAGGTGCCCGCGAAGAAGGTCATCTACACGCAGGCCGAGATCGACCAGCTCGCCGCGTTCATCTCCTCCCTGGGCGCCGGCCCGTCCGTCCCGACCGACGCCGAGTACGGCCCGGAGGGCGCGGACATCGCCAAGGGTGGCGAGCTGTTCCGCACCAACTGCGCGCAGTGCCACAACTTCACCGGCAAGGGCGGTGCCCTCACCAAGGGCAAGTACGCCCCGACCCTCGAGGGCGTGGACCCGAAGCACATCTACGAGGCCATGCAGACCGGCCCGCAGAACATGCCTTCCTTCCCCGACACCACCCTGTCGGAGCAGAACAAGAAGGACATCATCGCGTACCTGCACGCGGTCAACAGCGACGAGACGAACAACCCCGGTGGTCTGGAGCTGGGCGGCCTCGGGCCGGTCAGTGAGGGCCTGTTCGCCTGGATCTTCGGTCTCGGTGCCCTGATCGCGGTCGCCGTCTGGGTCGCCGCTCGGACCGCAAAGGCCAAGAAGTCATGAGTAGCCAAGACATTCCAGAAGAGAACCTGCCCGCTGAGCAGGACCACGCACACGGCAGCGCCGTAGGCATCGCGGACGAGCAGAACCCGTTCGCCGACCCGGGGCTGCCGCCCCACGAGCACCGCGTCCAGGACATCGACGAGCGGGCCGCCAAGCGGTCCGAGCGTGCGGTCGCCTTCCTGTTCACGCTGTCGATGCTCGCCACGGTCGGCTTCATCGCCGCGTACGTGGCGATCCCCGCCGACAAGTCGATCTTCGTGTTCCCGATCGGCCACCTCAGCGCGCTGAACTTCGCGCTGGGTCTGACGCTGGGCACGGCGCTGTTCACCATCGGCGCCGGCGCGGTCCACTGGGCCCGCACCCTGATGTCCGACGTGGAGGTCGCCGACGAGCGGCACGCGATCGCCGCGCCCCCCGAGGTCCGTGCGAAGGTCCACGCGGACTTCAAGCAGGGTGCCAAGGAGTCCGCGCTCGGCCGTCGCAAGCTGATCCGCAACACGATGTTCGGCGCGCTCACCCTGGTGCCGCTGTCCGGTGTCGTGCTGCTGCGCGACCTCGGCCCGCTGCCCGAGGACAAGCTGCGTCACACGCTGTGGGCCAAGGGCAAGCTGCTCGTCAACATGAACACGAACGAGCCGCTGCGTCCCTCGGACGTCGCCGTCGGTTCGCTCACCTTCGCCAAGCCCGAGGGCCTGGAGGAGCACGACGAGGAGTTCCAGAACGAGATCGCCAAGGCGGCCCTGATGATCGTCCGGCTCCAGCCGGACAACATCAAGGACAAGCAGGAACTCGACTGGTCCTACCAGGGCATCGTGGCGTACTCGAAGATCTGCACCCACGTCGGTTGCCCGATCTCGCTGTACGAGCAGCAGACGCACCACGTGCTGTGCCCCTGCCACCAGTCCACCTTCGACCTCTCCGACGGTGCCCGAGTGATCTTCGGCCCCGCCGGCCACGCCCTGCCGCAGCTGCGCATCGGTGTGAACGACGAGGGCTATCTCGAGGCGCTCGGCGACTTCGAAGAGCCCGTCGGTCCTGCTTTCTGGGAGCGCGGATGAGCACGAACGTAAACACCGAGAGCAACGAGTCCCGTGAACGCGGGAAGGCGCCGGCCGGCGAGCGGATCGCCGACTGGGCCGACGGCCGGCTGGGGATCTACTCCCTGGCCAAGGCCAACATGCGCAAGATCTTCCCCGACCACTGGTCGTTCATGCTGGGTGAGATCTGCCTCTACAGCTTCATCATCATCATCCTCACGGGTGTGTACCTGACGCTGTTCTTCCACCCGTCGATGAACGAGGTGGAGTACCACGGCAGCTACGTCCCGCTCCAGGGACAGCTGATGTCCGAGGCGTTCAGCTCGACCCTGCACATCTCCTTCGACGTGCGCGGCGGTCTGCTCATCCGGCAGATCCACCACTGGGCGGCGCTGATCTTCCTCGCCGGCATGTTCGTGCACATGATGCGGGTGTTCTTCACGGGCGCGTTCCGCAAGCCCCGTGAGGTCAACTGGCTGTTCGGCTTCCTGTTGTTCGTCCTGGGCATGTTCACCGGTTTCACCGGTTACTCGCTCCCGGACGACCTGCTCTCCGGCACCGGTGTCCGCTTCACCCAGGGCGCGATCCTGTCGATGCCGATCGTCGGCACGTACATCTCGATGTTCCTGTTCGGCGGGGAGTTCCCGGGCCACGACTTCGTGGCGCGGTTCTACTCGATCCACATCCTGCTGCTGCCGGGCATCATGCTCGGCCTGGTGGTCGGCCACCTGATCCTGGTCTTCTACCACAAGCACACGCAGTTCGCGGGCCCCGGAAAGAGCAACAAGAACGTCGTCGGCATGCCGCTGCTGCCGGTGTACATGGCCAAGGCCGGAGGCTTCTTCTTCCTGGTCTTCGGTGTGATCGCGGTCATCGCGGGCATCGCCCAGATCAACCCGATCTGGGCCATGGGCCCCTACCGTCCGGACCAGGTGTCCACCGGTGCCCAGCCCGACTGGTACATGGGCTTCGCCGAGGGCCTGATCCGCTTCATGCCGGGCTGGGAGGTCAACATCTGGGGCCACACCCTGGTCCTGGGTGTGTTCATCCCGCTGGTCCTGTTCGGTGTTCTGCTCGCGATCCTCGCGCTCTACCCCTTCATCGAGTCGTGGGTCACGGGCGACAAGCGCGAGCACCACATCCTGGACCGGCCGCGCAACGCCCCGACGCGCACCGCGCTGGGCGTCGCCTGGGTCACGATGTACATGATCATGCTGGTCGGCGGTGGCAACGACCTGTGGGCCACCCACCTCCACCTGTCGATCAACTCGATCACCTGGTTCGTCCGGATCTTCTTCATCGCCGGACCGGTCATCGCGTACATCGTCACCAAGCGGATCTGCCTCGGCCTCCAGCGCCGGGACCGGGACAAGGTGCTGCACGGTCGCGAGACCGGCACCATCAAGCGCCTGCCGCACGGTGAGTTCATCGAGATCCACGAGCCGCTCAGCCAGGAGCAGCTGCACACCCTCACGGCGCACGAGCAGTACGAGCCGGCCGCGATCGGCGCCGCCGTCGACGAGAACGGCGTCGAGCGCAAGGTGAAGGGCAAGGAGAAGCTCCGCGCCAAGATCAGCGGGGCGTACTTCGGTGAGGACCAGCAGATTCCGAAGCCCACCGCGGAGGAGTACAAGGAGATCACGAGCGGCCACGGCCACCACTGATCGCTGAGGCGTCGCCACGCCACGGGAAAGGGCCTCGTCCGGTCTTCGGACGGGGCCCTTTGCCGTGCCCACGGGCTGGATAGGGTGGGGTGCACCTTGTCATGAGGCGCACGACGACACACGACGCACACGACGACACACGCAGGAGCGGCTATGAGCGCTGTGACCCCCGCTGGAGGCGACACCGCGGCGGGCCGTTCCTGGCCCGAGGTGCTGAACGGCCTGCTGTACGGTCGCGACCAGGACGCCGACGCCACGTTCTGGGCGCTGGACCGGATCATGCGCGGCGAGGCCACCGACGCGCAGATCGCCGGGTTCGTGGTGGCGCTGCGGGCCAAGGGCGAGACCGTCGCGGAGATCAACGGGCTCGTCCGGGCGATGTACGAGCACGCCAACCTGATCGAGGTGCCCGGCCCGACCGTCGACATCGTCGGCACGGGCGGCGACGGCGCGAAGACGGTCAACATCTCCACGATGTCCGCGATCGTCGTGGCCGGCACGGGTGCCACGGTCGTCAAGCACGGCAACCGGGCCGCGTCCTCCGCGTCCGGCGCCTCGGACGTCCTGGAGAAGCTCGGCGTCAATCTGGAGCTGACCCCGCGGCGCGTTGCCGAGGTGGCCCAGGAGGCCGGGATCACCTTCTGCTTCGCGATCAAGTTCCACCCGGCGCTGCGTCATGTGGGCGCCGCGCGCGGCCAGTTGGGCATCCGCACGGTGTTCAACGTGCTCGGCCCGCTGACCAACCCCGCCAAGGTACGGGCCCAGGCGGTCGGGGTCGCGGACCCGCGGATGGCGCCGGTCGTCGCCGGCGTCTTCGCCGAGCGCGGCAACTCGTCCCTGGTCTTCCGGGGCGACGACGGTCTCGACGAGCTGACCACGACGGCCACGTCCCATGTGTGGGTCGTCCGTGACGGCAAGGTCACCGAGGAGACCTTCGACCCGCGTGACGTCGGGCTCGAGCTGGTCCCGGTCGAGGCCCTGCGGGGCGGCGACCCGTCGTACAACGCGGAGGTCGCCCGCCGTCTCCTGGAGGGCGAGTCCGGCCCGGTGCGGGACGCCGTGCTGCTGAACTCGGCGGCAGCCCTGGTGGCCCTGGAGCCGGGCTCCGGCACCCTTGCCGAGCAACTGCGCGTCGGCATGGACAAGGCGGCCGAGTCGATCGACTCGGGTGCGGCCAAGCGGGCGCTGGACCGCTGGGTCGCCGCCACCAACGCGTGACGCCTCACCGCTGATGGCCGTCCCGCGATCCGGACACGGGTTGCGGGACGGCGATCACTTCACGTACGTTCCTGTGTCAGGTCATGAGTGACAGTCATGAGGCCCCGGCCGACTGTCCGGCAACCCTCCGTCCGTGGCGGGGTGCCCCGGGTGAAGACCAGGCCGTAGGCAGCGAGGTCTACGGCAAGCGCGGACCCCTCGCACTCTTCTGAGTGAGTACCGCCAGGGGTCCTGGTCGTTCGAGGGAGCCTTCCGTGAGCAAGCGAATGCGATAGGGCGTAGAGCCCCGCCTCCGCATACCCCTTTCACCTTCCCCCGTGCTCGAGCCATGCCCGCTCGCACGGTGGTTCCCCCTTGCCTCTCACGGGAGTTCGCCATGTCTGTCTCCACCGCTGCCACCGCCCGTACCGTTTGTGCACCGCTGCCCGTTCTCGGCCGGGATGTCACGGTCCCGCTCGTGACGGGCGGCGAGGTCAGCTACGCGGCGCTCGACTACGCGGCCAGCGCCCCCGCCCTCCAGCGCGTCTGGGACGACGTGGCGGCCTACGCCCCGTACTACGGCAGCGTCCACCGGGGCGCCGGCTACCTCTCGCAGCTGTCCACGGACCTCTTCGAGAACGCCCGCAGGACGGTGGCCGAGTTCCTGGACTGCCGCCCCGACGACCAGCTGGTCTTCACCCGCTCGACGACGGACTCCCTCAACCTGCTGGCGCGGGCCCTGCCCGCCGGCTGCCAGGTCTTCGTCTTCGAGACCGAGCACCACGCCTCGCTGCTGCCCTGGCAGGACGCCCGGGTCACCTACCTCAACGCCCCGCGCACCCCGCGCCAGGCCGTCGAGGCGCTGGAGCGGGCCCTCGCCGACCGTGACCCCTACGGCCCGGCCCTGGTCTGTGTCACCGGTGCCTCGAACGTCACCGGCGAGCTGTGGCCGGTACGCGAGCTGGCGGCCGCCGCACACGCGCACGGGGCCCGGATCGTCCTGGACGCGGCCCAGCTGGCCCCGCACCACCCGGTCTCCGTGCAGGAGCTCGACGTCGACTGGGTCGCCTTCTCCGGTCACAAGCTGTACGCGCCCTTCGGCTCCGGGGTGCTGGCCGGCCGCGCCGACTGGCTGGTGGAGGCCGACCCGTACCTCGCGGGCGGCGGCGCCAGCCGCAAGGTCACGCGGCGCGAGGACGGGGGAGTGGACGTGGAGTGGCACGAGAGCGCCGCCCGCCACGAGGCCGGCTCCCCGAACGTGATCGGCGCCTACTCCATCGCCTCGGCGTGCAAGGCCCTCACCGAGGCGGGCTTCGACAGCCTGGTCGCCCGGGAGGAGTACCTGATCGCGAAGGTGCGGGCCGGTCTGGCCGAGGTCCCGCAGGTGAGGGTGCTGTCCCTGTTCGGCGACGACGCCCCGCGGGTCGGCGTGATCTCCTTCGTCGTCGAGGGCTGGAACAGCTCCCACTTCGCCGCCGCCCTCTCCGCCGAGTACGGCATCGGGGTCCGCGACGGCCTCTTCTGCGCCCACCCCCTGGTCCGCACGCTGCTGGGCAGCGACCCCCAGACCCAGGGCGAGTGCGGCGCCCCCGAGGCGGCTCCCGGCGAGAAGTCCCTCAACGCCATCCGGGTCAGCTTCGGCGCGGGAACCCCGGACGAGCACGTGGAGCGCTTCGTGAACGCGGTGCGCGAACTGGTGAGCGAGGGCGCGCAGTGGCAGTACCGGACGGAAGACGGCCGCTGCGTGCCCGCGGTCTGAGCGACGGGCCGCCGGAGGCGGTGTTCAGTCGGTCAGGAGTCCAGCCCGATCGCGAACGCCGCCTCCAGGTCGTGCTGCGAGTAGGTACGGAAGGCGACGTGCGTGTCCGTGCCCTCCACCCCGGGGATCTTGCTGATGCTGCCCGGGATGACCTCCGCCAGGTCCTCGTGCTCCTTCACCCGCACCATGGCGATCAGGTCGTACGTCCCGGTGACGGAGAAGACCTCGCTGACGGAGTCCAGCGAGGCGATCCGCTCCGCGATCTCGGGAATCCGGTCCACGCTGGTCTTGATGAGGACGATCGCGGTGATCACGGCTGGTTCTCTCCCTCGGGGGCCGGAGCTGGGGCGGCCTTCACTCTAGCCGCCCGCCCGTCTCCCACCGCCGCCCTTCCGGGGCCGCCCTTCGGGCCTTGCTCGGTTCCGAAACGGGCCCAGGCGTAGAGGAGCCCCAGGCCGAAGCCCACCAGGTGCGCCAGATAGGCCACCCCCGGCCCCTGGGCGGCCCGCCCCGCCGCCACCCACTGGAGGGCCGCCCAGAAGGGCAGCACGACCCAGGCGGGAAAGCGCAGCGGCAGAAAGAACAGGAACGGCAGGAGACTGGTCACCCGCGCCCGGGGGAACAGGTACAGAAACGCGCCGAGGACCGCGGAGATCGCCCCGGAGGCGCCGACCAGGGACTGCGACGACTCGGCGTTGGCGGCGGCGTAGCCCAGCAGGGCCAGGTAGCCGCAGCCGAGGTAGAAGAGCGTGAACTCGACGCGGCCCATCCGGTCCTCGGTCATCGTCCCGAAGACGTAGAGGAAGAGCATGTTGCCCAGCAGGTGCACCCAGCTGCCGTGGACGAAGAGGGCCGTGGCCGGGGTCAGGACGGCCCGTGGCGCACCCTCGAAGAGCTCGCCGGGCACCACGCCCCAGCGCCGGAAGTAGGCGCGCTGCGCGGCCAGCAGCTCGTCGCCGGAGCCGTACCCCGGATTGAAGCCCGAGGCGGGCCCGATCAGGAAGATCAGGCAGCACAGGGCGATCAGTGCGTAGGTCACCGGCGCCGGGCGGTTGCGGACCACCCTGCCGACCGTCCCGTTCCAGTTGCCGATCATGGGAACAAAGCATGGCGTAACCGGACGCACTCTCCCGGACCGCCTCGCCGCCGCGGACGGATGGGCGGCGAGTACCCGCCAGGCCGTAGGGTTACGAGCCATACGCGCGGGGGAGCCTCCGGCCCGACCCCGGCAACCGGAAGCACGACACTAGAAGGAAGCGGAAAGCCAACGATGACGGTTCCCCTGCCGACCGCCGCGACGCGGTGGCGCTGCACGCTCTGCGGCAACCTCACGCGGTTCGACGTGACGCGCTCGTCGAAGGTCGTCGAGTACGTACACCTCGACCTCGCCGGTGAGCCGAAGGTCGAGGAGCGCGAGGTGGTCAGTGAGACCATCGAGTCGGTGCGGTGCCGCTGGTGCAACGCCGTGGACCAGGTGGAACTCGTGGATCGGCCGGGCGCCGGCTCCTGACGGGAGGCGGCCGCGCACAGGTATTGGGGTGTGACGGATGGTGGAGAGCGCAGGCGGGGGGCCGGGCGACGGCGCCGCCGAGATGCTCGACCGTCCGCTGCCGGACGGCGTGCGGCGCAGGGTCGTACAGATCGTCTCCGACGGCTTCGGTGGGCTGACCGTCGGCGAACTGCCCGTTCAGTTGCGGCAGTACGCCCGGTTCGCACCGAACCGGCGGGCGAAGTTCGCGGGCAACGCGATGGCGGCCGCGCTGGAAACCGATCCGCTCTTCCGGCAGCGCATCGCCGAGAAGTTCAGAGAGGCCCAGCCGGAACTGGCCGGCGCTCTCGACTCCGGCTCGCCGACCCCGGCCGCGGACCCGCACGAAGTGGCGGCCGCGGCCTATGTGCTGCGGCCCACCGGCTGGGTGAAGCTGGTCACCGCGGCCGGCGAGGAGGCCCAGCGGGCGGACGCCGAGCGGGCCGACGAGGAGAGCCGGGCCGAACTGGAGCGGCTGCGCGAGGAGCTCGACCGGGTCCGTGAGCAGTCCCGGGTCGGCACCGAGGGGCTGCGCGCCGAACTGGACGCCGCGAAGAAGGAAGCGGAATCGCTCCATCGCAAGCTGCGTTCGGCCCTCAGCGACGTCAAGCGGGGCGAGGCCGCGCTGCGCAAGGTGCGCGGCGAGCTGGACACCGTGCGCGCCGAGGGGCAGACCCAGGTGTCGGCCGCGGAGAGCGATGCCCGGCGGCTGAAGGCGCGGCTCGGCGAGGTGGAGGCGGCGCTGGAGGCCACCCGGCGGGCGGCGCGCGAGGGCCGCAGCGTCGAGGACATGCGGGTGCGGCTGCTGCTGGACACGGTGCTCGACGCGGCCCAAGGGCTGCGGCGGGAGCTGGCGTTGCCGCCGGTGTCGGTGCGTCCGGCGGAGACCGTCGACGCGGTCGAACCGGGACGAATGACCCCGAAGGACATCGCCACGCGCGCCCTGTCGGAGAACGATCCGGCCATTCTCGACCAGTTGCTCGCGCTGCCCCAGGCCCATCTCGTCGTCGACGGCTACAACGTCACCAAGACCGGTTATCCGCAGATGCCGTTGGAGAAGCAGCGGCTCAGGCTCCTCGGGCAGCTCTCGCAGCTCGCCGCGCAGACCGGCGCCGAGGTCACCTGTGTCTTCGATGGCGCCGAACTGGCCGCTCCGGTGCTGCTCGCGCCGCCGCGCGGGGTGCGGGTGCTGTTCTCCAGGCCGGGTGTCACGGCCGACGAGCTGATCCGTCAGCTGGTGCGGGCCGAGCCGCCGGGCCGGCCGGTCATCGTCGCCTCGACCGATCGCGAGGTGGCCGACGGGATCGCCAAGGCGGGTGCCCGACCGGTGGCTTCCGCGGTACTTCTGAAGCGACTGTCCTAAACGTCGAAGTTCCAGGTTTATTGCCCGAATTGGCGGGATCGTCACGCAACGTAGCGTCAATCGAGCATGACTACACGTGAGTTGATTGAAAAAACTGCGTTGCGTGATGGGTTTTTTTCTCCTGAGGATTTGAACTGATCACGGCGAGGTCACTAAGGTCAGGGCTCGAATCTCCAAACGGGTGATCACTCAAAAGAAGGAGCCCGTCTCCGTGGCGTCCCATCGTCGACCGAAGCAGCCGAGTCGCGCGCGCGTGACCGTGCTGACCACCGCAGCCGCCGCTGCCGTCGTACTGAGCTCACAGGCCGCCAACGCGGCGCCCAGCGAGAAGCTCACGAAGGACGAGGTCAAGACCAAGGTCGACAAGCTCTACGAAGACGCGGAGCAGGCCACCGAGAAGTACAACGGTGCCAAGGAGAAGCAGGAGAAGCTCCAGAAGGAGATCTCCACCATCCAGGACAACGTCGCCCGCGGTCAGGCCGACCTCAACGAGCTGCGCGACTCCATGGGCCTGGCGGCCGCGGCCCAGTACCGCACCGGGTCCATAGACCCCTCCCTCCAGCTGCTCCTCTCCTCGAACCCGGACGACTACCTGGACAAGGCGTCCGCCGCCGACCAGCTCAGCGCCCAGCAGGTCGAGGCGCTGAAGAAGATCCAGGAGAAGCAGCGCGAGCTCGCCCAGGAGCGCAGCGAGGCCTCCACCAAGCTCAAGGACCTCGCCACCACCCGCACCGAACTGGGCAAGAAGAAGAAGGAAGTCCAGGCCAAGCTCACCGAGGCGCGCAAGCTCCTCAACACGCTGACGGCCAAGGAGCAGGCGTCCCTCGCCGCCGCCGACGACCGCGCCAGCCGCGACGCCGGCGAGCGCGTGGACCTCGGCGACGCCCCGGCGGGTTCCGGCCGGGCCATGGCCGCCTTCCAGGCCGCGCAGAGCCAGCTCGGCAAGCCCTACCAGTACGGCGCCACCGGCACCGCCACGTACGACTGCTCGGGCCTGACCTCCTGGGCCTACGCCCAGGCCGGCGTCTCCATCCCGCGTACCTCGCAGGCCCAGGCCAACGCCGGCACGCGCATCTACTCGCAGAGCGCCCTCAAGGTCGGCGACCTGGTCATCTTCTACGGCGACCAGCACCACGTCGGCTTCTACGCGGGCAACGGCCAGGTGCTGCACGCCCCGCGCACCGGCACCGTCGTGCGCTACGAGTCGATCAACAACATGCCGTTCCAGTTCGGCGTCCGGATCTGATCCGTCCCGAGATCGGGACACCACGCCGCCCGAACGGGCGAATTACGACAACGAGAAGTGACCCCACGCCCCGCCGGTGACCTGCGTCAGCGGCGGGGCGTCACTGTGTGTTGCCGCCGAGGTCTTTGGCCGACCCCCCACCGCGGGGCTACTGTCTGCCGCGTTTCCCTGTCCGCCAGCGGAAGGAGCGCGGCATCCCGTGGGGTCCCATCGCCGCCATGCACAGTCCGGGTTCGACCGGGGCGCCAGTAGCGCCCTGAGCGTGCTGTCCGTCGCGGCCGCCGCACTCGGCGCCGTGTCCGCCGTACCGGCCACGGCCGCTCCGCACGACGACACCCGTGCCGAGGTGGACCGTCTCTACGAGGAGGCCGAGAAGGCCACCGAGGCCTACAACACGGCCGACGAGCGCGCCGACACCCTGCGGGGGCAGGTCGGCGTGGCCCAGGACCACATCGCCCGGCAGCAGGAGCGCATCAACGGCCTTCGCGAGCAGCTCGGTTCGCTGGCCGGGGCCCAGTACCGCTCCGGCGGTCTCGACCCCTCCCTGGCGCTGCTGTTCTCCGACGACCCGGAGGACTACCTCGCCAAGGCGTCCGTCCTCGACCGGATCACCGCCCACCAGGCCGGCGAGCTGAGGGAGCTCCAGGGCGCCATGCGGGAACTCACCCAGGAGCGCGCCGAGGCCGCGGGCAAGCTCGCCGAGCTGGAGAAGAGCCGCAAGGCCGTGGCGCGGCACAAGCGGACCGTGGAACAGAAGCTCGCCAAGGCGCGGCAGCTGCTCAACGCCCTGCCGTCCGCCGAGCGGGCCGCCTTCGACCGGGCCTCCCGCTCCGGCCGCGACACCATGCCCGGCCTCTCGGGCGCCGTCCCGGCCTCCGGCCGCGCGGGTGCCGCCGTGGCCGCCGTGCGCTCCGCGCTGGGCAGGCCGTACGTCTGGGGCGCCAACGGGCCCACCGGGTTCGACTGTTCGGGCCTCGTGCAGTGGTCGTACGCGCAGGCCGGGATCTCGCTGCCGCGCACCTCGCAGGCCCAGGCGCACGCGGGCCGGCGGGTGCCGCTGTCCCAGGCCCAGCCCGGTGACATCGTCACCTACCGCTCCGACGCCAGCCATGTCGGCATGTACGTCGGCAACGGGCAGGTCATCCACGCCCCCTATCCGGGCGCGCCGGTGCGCTACGACCCGGTCGGGATGATGCCGGTCTCGTCCGTCACCCGGCCCTGAGCGGCGCCCGCGCGGGGCCGCCGCCGTACGATCGGGAGGATGGCTGGTCGAGGGCGGGCGCGCGGACCCGGGGTCCTGGGGCTCTGTCTGCTGCTCGTCTCGCTCCTCGGTTGTCTGGTCGGCTGCGGCGGACGGGCCACTGCGGACGACGCGAAGGCCGACGTGCAGCGGGTCCTCGACCGGCGGGCCGCCGCGGTCCTCGGCCATGACCAGGGCGCCTACGCGGCCACCGGCGCCGCCACCGGGTACGCCGCGGTGCGGGCCGTTCCGCTGGCGGCCTGGTCGTACCGCGTGACGGCGCTCCACCGCAGCGGGGACACCGCCACCGCCGACGCCGAACTGAGCTACCGCGTCGACGGCTACGACAAGGCCCCGGTGACCACGGCCCGCGTGCTGCGCCTGACCCGTGACGGGTCCGGCCGGTGGTCGGTGGCCTCGGACAAGCCCGCGACGAAAGTCGGCGAGCAGCTGTGGGACCAGGGCACGGTGAGCGTCGTGCGGGGCGCGCACAGTCTCGTGCTGGGGGTCGGGCAGTCCGACGCGCGGCTGCGCTCCTTCGCCGAGCTGGCCGACGACGCCGTCCCGGAGGTCTCGGCGGCCTGGGGCACCGGCTGGGCGGGGCACCTCGTCGTCCTCGTACCGAAGTCGCTGGAGGGCATGGCGGGGCTGCTCGGCTCGCCCGCCTCCTCCTACCGGGGGATCGCCGCGGTCACCACGGGCGAGACGGGCGGCGGGGCCAGGACGCCCGCGGACCGGATCATCGTCAACCCGGACGCCTACGGCATGCTCGGCCGGGTCGGCCGGCAGGTGGTCCTCACCCACGAGGCCACCCATGTCGCGACGCGCGCCCACACCAACGCGGCCACCCCGCTGTGGCTGTCCGAGGGGTACGCCGACTGGGTGGGCTACCGCGGCACCGGCCGCACCCCCGCCGAGGTCGCCCCGGAGCTCCAGCACGCCGTCACGGACGGCACCGTCCCGGCGGCGCTGCCCGCCGACGGCGATTTCGGCTTCTCCGGCGACGCCGACCGGCTGGCCCAGGCGTACGAGAGCGGCTGGCTGGCCTGCCGGATGATCGCCGAGCGGTGGGGCGAGGTGAAGCTGGACGCGTTCTACCGGGCCGTGGGGGAGCACCGGAAGAGGCCGGGGGCTGTGGAGGGCGCGCTGAAGAGCGTGCTGGGCACCTCTCTCGCGGAGTTCACGGCGGACTGGCAGGGCTACCTGAAGGCTCAGCTCGCCTGAGTCAGCTGCTCGATCGCCTCGCGCAGCCAGGTCCGCTCCGCCTCGCCCGTCGCCCGGGCGACCCGCAGCATGCCCTGCCGGAACAGGTCCCCGGTCTCCTCCGCCCGTACGGGCTTCCCCTCGGCGTAGAAGAAGCTCGTGGGCGTCTCGAGGAAGTCCAGACGGCGGCGCAGGACGGCTGCCTGCTCCCGGCGGTCGGGCAGGTGCCGCAGGAACGCGAGGACCGTGTTGAAGCGGACGTGGTCGGTGATCTCCGGCTGCCGGGGGTGGCGGAGACGCTCCAGCAGGTCCGCCCGGCCCTCGTCGGTGAGGGAGAGCACCCGGCGGGGGGCCGCGCCCGCGCCGTCCTCCCGGTGCTGGTCGAGCTTGCCGGCGGTGACGAGACGGGTGATCGCCGGATAGAGCGCGCCGTCGCTGACCGGACGGACATGGCCGGTCAGCGCCTTGATCCGTTCCTTCAACTCGTAGCCGTGCAACGGCTCTTCGGCCAGGAAGCCGAGGATCGACAGCTCGAGCATGGCCCTCCCTTGCGGACGCGATGTCGCCATGCTACCTCTTATCGAGCTACCTCGTTTAGAGGTAGCTCGCTTCGAGGTGGCGTGTTCACAGGTGGTTCGTTCGAGGGGGATCCGTCATGGCCGGTCATCGCACACAGCTCGTATCGCTCGCCCGCCCCGTCTACTTCTCGCTCCTCGCCTCCGTCGGCGCCGGGATCATCAACACGGTCTGGGTGTCCCGGCTCGGCGGGCCCGCGGTGGCCGCCGTCGCGGTCGCCACCAACGTCGAGAACGTGCTGCTCGGTGTCGCGCTGGTCTTCGCCTCCGGCACGACGGTGCTGGTCGCGCACGCCAGAGGGGCCCGGGATCCGGGGGCCCTGCGCGCGGCCGTGCGGGGCGGCTGGGCGCTGTGCGCGGTGGTCACGCCGGTCGTCGCGGCGGGGGGCTTCCTGCTGCGTGAGCCGCTGGCCCGGCTGGTCCTCGGCGGGCACGGCGGCCCCGCCCTGCCCCTCGCCGTCTCCTACTTCGCGATCTCGATGCCGGGCATCGCCGTCTTCTTCGGCCAGCAGCTCGTCGACGGCATCCTCAAGGGGGCCGGCGACACCAGGACCCCGATGCGTCTGGCGCTGCTCGCCAACGGTCTGATCCTGGTCTGCGACCCGCTGTTCATCCATCACCACGGCGTCCGGGGCGCCGCCGTCTCCACGGTGCTGTGCCGGTGCGTGGCGCTCGGGGCCGGACTGTCGGCCCTGCGGCGCGACGCCGTGCTGCGGGCGGCCACCCGGGTGGCGCCCACGCTCTCCACCGGCGCCTCGCTGCGCCGCACCCTGACGACCGGGCTGCCGATGGCCGCCGACTTCACCCTGCGCCAGGGCGGCGCGCTCGCCCTGGTCGCCGTGGTGGCTCGGCTCGGGGTGACGGCGGTGGCCGCCTACTCGATCGCGTACAAGGTCATGTACGTGGCGACCATGGCCTTCTACGCCGTCCGCCAGGCCGCCTCCATCCACACCGCGCACACCCGGGGCGAGGGCCGGGAGGAGCGCCGGGCGATCGGGCGGCAGGCCGTGCTCGTCTCCGGGAGCGTCGGTCTCGTCGCCGCCGTGCTGCTGTGCGCGACGGCCCCCTGGGTCATGGCCGCCTTCGGCGCCGGGCCCGCCGTGGCCCGTGAGGGCGTGCTGTTCCTGCGCTGCGTCGGGCCGTATCTGCTGCTCATGGCCGGGTTCATCGCACTGGGCGGGGTCTTCGAGGGAAGCGGGGGCGCGCCCGTGCTGCTGCGGGTGACCGTGCTCGGCACGGCCGTCCAGCTGCCGCTGGCGTACGCGCTCTCGGGGCTCGGGCTGCCGGGGGTGTGTCTGGCGCTGGCGCTCGGGATGACGGTGCAGTGCCTGGTGGTGGGGGTGGTGCTGCGGCGGGCGTGGCCCGGGCGTCAGGGCGAGACCGCGGGCTCGCTGGTGCGGGCGGCCTGACCGGTAGGGGGAGCGGGGGCGGCCGCCGGCACCGTCGAGCGCCACAGTCGTACGGCCGCGGTGAGCGCGGCGGCCATCAGCAGGCCGTTGCGCAGGAACAGGAGGGTGAGGCCGAGCGGGCTGCTCGCGACGACGTCCGCGAAGAAGACGGGGAACTCCAGCACCGTCACGAAGGACGCGGCCAGGACCAGGACGGCGGGCAGGGCCATACAGCCGGCACGGAAGCACAGGCAGACCGCCGCGAGGCCGATCAGCCACACCAGGTACTGCGGGCTGATCACCCGGCTGGTGACGGTGAACAGCAGGACCGCCGTGAACGCCGCCTCCGCGAGCGTCTGCGGCGCGAAGCGCCTCGCCGTCAGCCGCCACAGCAGCAGCCAGCCGAACGCGACCGCCGTCAGCCCCAGGGCCACGTCGCTCACCACGCCGACGTACGGGCCGAGGAACTCCAGGGAGCCGTAGTGGAGCAGCACCTGGCCCCGCCAGCCGAACTGCCGGGCCACATGCAGGGCGAGCGCGCCCAGTGACTCCACCTCGGTGCCCCGGTCGCGCTGGAAGGTCAGGAAGGCGAAGGCGCCGGGCATGGCCAGGGCGAACAGCGCGGCCAGCGCGCCGACGGTCAGCGCCGCCGCGCCCCAGGCCCGCTTGCGCACGGCGCCCGCCAGCAGCAGTACGGGCCACACCTTCAGCAGCACCGCGAGACCCGTCAGCGCGCCCATCACCCGGGGCCGCCGGACGCCGGCGACCAGCGCGGCGACCGCGACCGCCGTCACCATCACGTCGTAGCGGGAGTAGACGGTGGGACCGAGCAGGGGCACGCCCGCCACCCACATCCAGGCGCCGCGCGGCGACCGCCCGGGGCGCAGGCCCGTGTTCAGCAGCAGCATGAGGACGGCCAGGTCGGCGAGGAAGGCCAGGACGAAGAAGGCCGACGCGTAGTCGAGGAAGGGCAGCAGACCGGGGGAGAGGATCGCGAGCGCGGCGGCGGGCGGGTACTGCCAGGTGACGTCGGCGGCCGGGAACGTGCCGCCGCTCAGCACCTCGTACCAGCCCTGGTAGGTGACGGAGATGTCGCTGGTGACGTCCGGGCCGGGGAAGAGGAACACCTTGAAGACGAAGAGCAGCAGCGCGAGCCGGGTCACGCCCCAGGTCGTCAGCAGGCACGTCAGGGGCCGCCCCGCGGCCGTCGTCTCCATGGCGGACATGATCTCCCGCAGGGCTGTGAAGCGCGGTCGGGCGCGGCTGTGAATGGCGTTTGGATAGGGTCGGCTGCGATGCACAAGACCCTGATCGTGACGAACGACTTCCCGCCCCGCCCGGGCGGCATCCAGGCGTTCCTGCACAACATGGCGCTCCGGCTCGACCCCGACCGACTCGTCGTCTACGCGTCCACCTGGAAGCGTTCCCGCGAGGGTGTCGAGGCGACGGCCGCCTTCGACGCCGAGCAGCCCTTCACCGTCGTACGGGACTCCACGACGATGCTGCTGCCGACGCCCGGGGCGACCCGCCGGGCCGTCGGGCTGCTGCGGGAGCACGGGTGCACGTCGGTGTGGTTCGGGGCGGCGGCGCCGCTCGGGCTGATGGCGCCGGCGCTGCGCAGGGCGGGCGCCGAGCGGCTGGTGGCCACCACCCACGGGCACGAGGCCGGGTGGGCGCAGCTGCCCGCCGCCCGGCAGCTGCTCGGCCGGATCGGCGAGAGCACGGACACGATCACCTATCTCGGCGAGTACACCCGTTCGCGGATCGCGACCGCGCTGAGCGCCGGGGCGGCCGGGCGGATGGTGCAGCTGCCGCCGGGCGTCGACGAGAAGACCTTCCACCCGGGATCGGGCGGCGAGGAGGTGCGGGCGCGGCTCGGGCTGACCGACCGGCCGGTGGTGGTGTGCGTCTCGCGGCTCGTGCCGCGCAAGGGCCAGGACACGCTGATCCTCGCCATGCCGCGGATCCTGGCCGCCGAGCCGGAGGCGGTCCTGCTGATCGTCGGGGGCGGGCCGTACGAGAAGGACCTGCGCAGGCTCGCCCATGAGCGCGGGGTGGCGGACGCGGTGCGCTTCACCGGGGCGGTGCCCTGGTCGGAGCTGCCCGCCCACTACGGCGCCGGGGACGTGTTCGCGATGCCGTGCCGGACGCGGCGGGGCGGACTCGACGTCGAGGGGCTCGGGATCGTCTACCTGGAGGCGTCGGCGACCGGGCTGCCCGTCGTCGCCGGGGACTCGGGCGGGGCGCCCGACGCGGTGCTCGACGGGGAGACGGGGTGGGTCGTGCGGGGCGGTTCCCCGGCCGACGCTGCCGAGCGCATCGTCGCCCTGCTCGGGGACGCGGAGCTGCGCCGCCGGATGGGGGAGCGCGGGCGCGGCTGGGTGGAGGAGAAGTGGCGGTGGGACCTGCTGGCGGAGAAGTTGAAGACGTTGCTCTAGCTTTTCCCTCCGCGCGGCGAACTCCACCAGCTACCTACGTCACCGACGGCTCGCCGGTGCCGGGCGGCATCGGGGTGAACCCGTTCGTCAACGTCACCGTCCTCGCCGAACGCACGATGGCGCGGGTCCTCGTGGAGGACACCGCGCCATGACGCTCCGTCAGGAGGTCTTGAACAGCCGCTACTTGGCGTAGATCGCCTCGATCTCGCCCGCGTAGTCCTTCGCCACGACATTGCGCTTGAGCTTCAGCGACGGCGTGAGGTGGCCCGAGTCCTCTGTGAACTGGGAGGAGAGAATGCGGAACTTCCGCACCGATTCCGCCTTCGAGACCGCGGCGTTGCCGTCGTCGATCGCCGACTGGATGGCGGCCTGGAGGTCGACGTCCTCGCGCAGCGACGCCGCGGTCGAACCCGCCGGCTTGCCGTGGTCGGAAGCCCAGCGGCCCAGGAACTCCTCGTCGATGGTGACCAGCGCGCCCACGAACGGCCGCCCGTCGCCCACCACCATGCACTCCGCGACCAGCGCGTGCGCCCGGATCCGGTCCTCGATCACGGCCGGTGCGACGTTCTTGCCGCCCGCGGTGACGATGATCTCCTTCTTGCGCCCGGTGATCCGGAGGTAGCCGTCCTCGTCGAGGGTGCCGATGTCACCGGTGTGGAACCAGCCGTCGGCCAGCGCCTCGGCGGTCGCGACCGGGTTGTTCCAGTACTCCTTGAACAGGTGCTCGCCGTGCAGCAGCACCTCCCCGTCGTCCGCGATCCGCACGACCGAGCCGGGCAGCGGCTGACCGACCGTGCCGATCTTCTGCCGGTCCCAGGGGTTGAAGGCGGTGGCGGCGCAGGACTCCGTCAGGCCGTAACCCTCGAGGACGGTGAAGCCGATGCCGCGGAAGAAGTGACCGAGGCGCTCGCCCAGCGGGGCGCCGCCGGAGATCGCGTACTCGCCCTTGCCGCCGAGGACCGCGCGCAGCTTGCTGTAGACCAGCCGGTCGAAGACCTTGTGTTTGATCTTCAGTTTCAGCGGCGGGCCGGCCGGGAGCTCCAGCGCCTTGCTGTAGGCGATCGCGGTGTCGGCCGCCTTGTCGAAGATCGCGCCCTTGCCGTCCGCCTGCGCCTTGGCGCGCGCCGAGTTGTAGACCTTCTCGAAGACCCGCGGCACGCCCAGGATGAGCGTCGGGCGGAAGGCGGCCAGCTCGTCGGTGAGGTTCTTGATGTCCGGGACGGTGCCCAGCTTGATCGGCGCCATCATCGGGGCGATCTGCACCAGCCGGCCGAAGACGTGCGCGAGCGGGAGGAAGAGCAGCACGCTGCACTCGCCCGTGCGGAACAGCGGCCGCAGCCGCTCCACGACGTTCCCGCACTCGGCGAAGAAGCTGCGGTGGGTCAGCACACAGCCCTTGGGGCGGCCGGTCGTACCGGACGTGTACACGATGGTCGCCGGGTCGTCGGCCTTGGCCTGCGAGCTGCGCTCCTCGACGACCGCGTCGGAGACGTCCCTGCCGAGCCGCCCGAGCTCCTCGACACCCCCGGCCTCGATCTGCCAGACGTGCTTGAGCGCCGGCAGCGACTCGCGCACCGACTCCACGGCCGCCGTGTGGCTGTCCAGCTCGACGACGACGGCGGTCGCGCCCGAGTCGGAGAGGATCCACTGCACCTGCTCCGGGGAGCTGGTCTCGTACACCGGCACGGTGACCGCGCCGGCGCACCAGATCGCGAAGTCGAGCAGCGTCCACTCGTAGCGGGTGCGCGACATCAGGCCGACCCGGTCGCCGGGCTGGACGCCGGAGGCGATGAGGCCCTTGGCCGCGGCGTGCACCTCGGCCAGGAAGGCCGTGGCCGTCACGTCCTGCCAGGCGCCGCCCACCTTGCGGGCGATGACGGCGACGTCGGGATGCTGCGCGGCGTTTCTGCGGACGATGTCGGTCAGATTGCCGTCCGCAGGGACCTCGTACAAAGCCGGAAGGCTGAACTCGCGCAAGACTGCTGCTCCTCATAGGGCGCCGGCGCCACGACGTTGTGTGCTGCGACGATGCGGTCCAAGGCTCGGGACTGTGCTCGGGACCTCGGTGGATCTCGATGGTTGAAATCCTGAGCACGACTGGACTGCCCGGACGTTACCCGTCGGTATGGCGTCTTCGACAGGGGGGTCCGACGAGATGTTCGCTGCGTCACACAGATTGGTGTTTCCCGGCCGACAGTAGTCCACCGCTTTACTGACTGGCCAGTAACCGGTATCCCGATCGCCACTGTTCACGTATGCCGCACACGCCTACCCTTGATCGACATGGCATCCACACCGCCCGGAAACCGCCGGACACGCATCCACGTGGTCAGCGACGTGCACGGCAACGCGCGCGACCTGGCCCGGGCCGGAGAGGGCGCGGACGCACTGATCTGTCTGGGCGACCTGGTCCTGTTCCTGGACTACGCCGACCACTCCCGCGGGATCTTCCCCGACCTCTTCGGGGTGGACAACGCCGACCTCATCGTCGAACTGCGCACCGCCCGCCGCTTCGAGGAGGCCCGCGAGCTCGGCGCCCGGCTGTGGGGCGGCATCGGCGGCGACCGGGCGGCGCTGATCGAGCAGGCGGTCCGCAAGCAGTACGCCGAGCTGTTCCCGGCGTTCCCGACCCCGACGTACGCCACCTACGGCAACGTCGACATGCCGCGGCTGTGGCCCGAGTTCGCCGGGCCCGGCACGACCGTCCTGGACGGGGAGCGGGTGGAGATCGGCGGCCGGGTCTTCGGCTTCGTGGGCGGCGGCCTGAAGACCCCCATGCGCACGCCGTACGAGATCAGCGACGAGGAGTACGCGGCGAAGATCGAGGCCGTGGGCGAGGTGGACGTGCTGTGCACCCACATCCCGCCGGAGGTGCCGGAACTCGTCTACGACACCGTGGCCCGCCGCTTCGAGCGGGGCAGCCGGGCGCTGCTGGACGCCATCCGCCGCACCCGGCCCCGCTACGCGCTCTTCGGGCACGTCCACCAGCCGCTCGCCCGCCGGATGCGGGTCGGCGCGACCGAGTGCGTGAACGTGGGGCACTTCGCGGGAAGCGGGAAGCCGTGGGCGCTGGAGTGGTGACCGGGCGGTGACCCGACGCCGCCCGGACGGTGTCCTGACTCCGGGTGAAGGCGGCAGGTCGGGCGCGCGGTAGCCTTCACGCTGCACACACGTGCGCGGCGGCTGGCGCACGGTGTCCTCTTCTCTACCTTTACCGGCCCGCATCTGGAGGAGCCACAGCGATGGCGGAACACACCAGCTCGAGCATCACGATCGAGGCGGCACCGGCTGAGGTCATGGCGGTGATCGCCGACTTCGCCCGCTACCCGGACTGGACCGGAGAGGTGAAGCAGGCGGAGGTCCTCGAGACGGACGGGCAGGGCCGCGCCGGGCAGGTCCGCCTGGTCATGGACGCCGGCGCCATCAAGGACGACCAGGTCCTCGGCTACACCTGGACCGGCGAGCACGAGGTGTCCTGGACGCTGGTGAAGTCCCAGATGCTGCGCCAGCTCGACGGCTCCTACCTCCTCAAGCCGGCCGGCGCGGGCGCGACCGAGGTCACCTACCAGCTGACCGTGGACGTCAAGATCCCCATGCTGGGCATGATCAAGCGCAAGGCCGAGAAGGTCATCATCGACCGCGCACTCGCCGGCCTGAAGAAGCGAGTGGAGTCGGGAGAGGCCGACCTCGAGGCGCCCGAGAAGTAGCGCCGGCCACGGGACCCGGGAGTCGGCAGGTCCGGGGGCGGGGTGAGGAGGTCGGGGGGCTGCTCCGACCTCCGTTACGGTTCACCCTCATGCGCACCATCCTGATCACCGGCCCTGGCGGCAGCGGACGCACGACCGTGGCGGCCGCCACCGCACAGCGCGCGGCAGCGGAAGGCACCCGCACCCTCGTCCTCAGCGCCGACCGCACCGACACCCTCGGCGCGGCGCTCGGAGTGCGGACCGGGGCGAGCCCCGTCCCGGTCGCCCCGTGCCTCACCGCCTGGCGTCCCGACGCCACCGCCGGCTTCCGGGACGACCTCGCCGGTTTCCAGGACCGTGCCTCCACCGTCCTCGACCTGCTCGGCGCCTCCCGGCTCGACCCCGAAGAGGTCACCCCCCTCCCAGGCGCCGAGGAGCTGACGCTGCTGCGCGCGCTGCGGGACGCCGCCCTCGCCGACGGCGGTGAGCTGCACGAACTCCTTGTCGTCGACCTGCCGCCCGTCTCACAGGCCCTCGCCCTGTTGGCCCTCCCGGAGGAGCTGCGCCGCTACCTGCGGCGTCTGCTCCCGCCGGAACGACAGGCCGCCCGGGCCCTGCGCCCGATGCTCGGCCGGCTCGCCGGGGTGCCGATGCCCGCCGAGTGGCTGTACGAGACGACCGCCCGCTGGGACATGGAGCTGGCCGCCGTCGAGGCCGTCCTCGCCGACCCCGGCACCGCCGTACGCCTGGTCGCCGAGCCGGGACCGGCCGGCGCCGATGCCGTCCGTGACGCCCGCCTCGGCCTCGCCCTGCGCGCCCTGCCCGTCGAGTCGCTCGTCGCCAACCGCGTCCTGCCCGAGGCGGCCGCCGACGACGGCCTGCTCGGCCGGCTCGTCACCCAGCAGCGCAAGGCCCTGGAGGAGTGGGGCGAGGCGGCCCGTCCCGTCGCCCACCTTGGCCACGACCCCCGCGGCGCCGACGACCTCGCCGCGCTCACCGTGCCCGCCGTCAACCCGGCGACCTCCCCGGTCGAGTGGCCCGTGGCCGACCGGCTCGCCCAGGACGGCGTGCTCGTCTGGCACCTCCCGCTGCCCGGCGCCATACGCGACGAGCTCGACCTCATCCGGCGCGGCGACGAACTGGTCGTCACCGCCGGGCCGTTCCGTCGTATCGTCGCGCTGCCCTCCGTGCTGCGCCGCTGCACCGTCGACGGCGCCGCGCTGCGCGACGGCGAGCTGTGCGTGCGGTTCGCGCCGGATCCCGGGCTCTGGCCACGGACCTACTGAGCGACGTTCCGCCGTTCGGGTAACGTCGTAGGGACGAGCCGTCATCAGGCGTCGTCGACCAGGAGTCATCAGGAGTCCGCCATGAGCGAAGAGCGCCCCACGCCCGACGCCGCCGGGGAGCCCGCCGGGACGTCAGGCTTCGACGAGCAGCCCCGCGCGACCGACGCCGACGCCTGGGCCACCGCCGCCGCCGAGGACCTGGCGGCGGAGAGGGCCCGCCGCCGCACCCAGGACGACCGGCCCCCGGGCTCGGCCGCCGAGGAACTGCGCAAGCTCGTCGACGCCGTCGGCGACAAGCTGTCCTCGCTCCAGTCCCCGCTGCTCGGGGCGGTCGCCGGACCCGCCGCCCAGCAGGTGGTCCGCCAGGTCGTCCAGCAGGCCAAGGCCGCCGTCGAGCCCGTCATCGAGCGCAACCCGGACGTCTTCGACCACCTCGCGGCCGCCGGCACCGAACTCCTCGCCGCCTACCGCTCCGCCGTCCAGACCCAGGAACAACGCTGGACGACGGGAGCGAACGACCCGGGGAACCCCCCGCGCGACCAAGGTCGCGACGGTGACGACACCGGTCCCGGCCAGCGCATCGACTTGGACTGAAGCCCTCCGGGGGCAGGGCCTCGGGTACGGTTGGCCGTAGCGGGGCTCGACCGAAACTGAGGGATTCATGGGACTCACCATCGGCGTCGACATCGGCGGCACGAAGATCGCGGCCGGCGTGGTCGACGAGGAAGGCAACATCCTCTCGACCTACAAGGTGCCGACCCCGGGCACGCCCGAGGGCATCGTGGACGCCATCGCCTCCGCAGTAGAGGGCGCGCGCGCCGGGCACGACATCGTCGGTGTGGGCATCGGCGCCGCCGGCTATGTCAACCGCCAGCGCTCGACGGTCTACTTCGCGCCCAACATCGACTGGCGCCAGGAGCCGCTGAAGGACGAGGTCGAGGCCCGCGTGGGTCTCCCCGTCGTGGTGGAGAACGACGCCAACGCCGCGGCGTGGGGCGAGTACAAGTTCGGCGCGGGCAAGGGCCACCGCAACGTCATCTGCATCACCCTCGGCACCGGCCTCGGCGGCGGCATCATCATCGGCAACAAGCTGCGCCGCGGCCACTTCGGCGTCGCCGCAGAGTTCGGCCACATCCGCATGGTGCCGGACGGCCTGCTGTGCGGCTGCGGCTCGCAGGGCTGCTGGGAGCAGTACGCCTCCGGCCGCGCCCTCGTGCGCTACGCCAAGCAGCGCGCCAACGCGACCCCCGAGAACGCCGAGATCCTGCTGTCGCTGGGCGACGGCAACCCCGACGGCATCGAGGGCAAGCACATCTCCATGGCCGCCCGCCAGGGCGACCCCGTCGCGGTCGACTCCTATCGCGAGCTCGCCCGCTGGGCCGGCGCCGGCCTCGCCGACCTCGCCTCCCTCTTCGACCCCTCCGCCTTCATCGTCGGCGGCGGCCTCTCCGACGAGGGCGAGCTGGTCCTCGACCCGATCCGGAAGTCCTACAAGCGCTGGCTGGTCGGCGGCAACTGGCGCCCGGTGGCCGATGTCATCGCGGCCCAGCTGGGCAACAAGGCGGGCCTGGTGGGGGCGGCGGACCTGGCGAGAGAGCCCGACCCGATCATGTAGTCGTACTGCGCATTGCTGCATATCGCGTCAACACGGGGGCCGCTCGCGGCCCCCGTTCGCTTTTCCGGACGTAGCGGACGCGGCGGCGTATCTTGATCGCTATGCCGACGACCTCGCCGCTACCCAACTCCCGCACCGAGCCCGACGGTTCGGCCGTCATCCGGGTCCTCAGCTACAACATCCGCTCCATGCGGGACGACACCGACGCCCTGGCCCGGGTCATCACGGCCTGCGCCCCCGATCTGACCCTCGTCCAGGAGGCCCCCCTCTTCTTCCGCTGGCGCAAGAAGCTCGCCCGACTCGCGGCCGCCTCCGGCCAGGTGATCCTCACCGGCGGCGGCACGGCGGCCGGCCCGGCCGTCCTGTGCTCGCTGCGGGCGACCGTCGAACGCACCGAGGACGTCCTGTTGCCGCTCACCCCCGGCCAGCACCGCCGGGGCCTCGCGACCGCCGTGGTCCGCTTCGCCGGTGCCCGGCTCGGTGTGGTCGGCTGCCACCTCGGTCTGACGGCCGCCGAGCGCTACGAGCAGGCGGGCATGCTGCTCGACCGCCTCGCCGGGATGGGCGTGGAGCACGCGGTCGCGGGTGGCGACATCAACGAGAGCCCCGGTGGCCGCACCTTCGGCCGCCTGGCCACCGCCCTCCAGGACTGCCGCACCGCCGCCCCCTGGGGCGCCGAGGACAGCTTCCCGTCCACCGGGCCGAACCGTCGCATCGACGGGATCTTCGTGACGAAGGGCGTGGAGGTGCTGGGCTGCGGGGTGCCGATCGGCCTCCCCGGAGTCACCGAGAGCGACTTGAGGGCGGCCACGGACCACCTTCCGGTCCTCGCCGCCCTCAGGATCCCCGCGGACACGGCCTAGGCCCTAAACGACCGCTCCCCGTCCCGGATCCCCGTCCTCCTCGTCGTCCGTGCGCATCCGCATCACCAGCGTGGCGAAACCGCCGAGGAAGCCGCCGATGCCGACGGTCGACAGCCACCACGTCATCTCCCAGCCCAGCAGCACCGCGAGCAGGAGCAGCAGCGGCCCGCCGATCACCCCGAGCCAGGCGAACTTGGCCGTGGTGTCGGCGGCGGGCAGCGGCGGCGGCTCCGGCGGGACGAAGTGACCCTCGTCGTCGCCGTCGAAGTCCTCCTCCGCGGGCTCGGGCGCGGTGTAGTCGCGCGGGCCGACACCGGGCGCGAAGGCGATCGAGCTGCCCAGCGGCTTGGCCGGTTCCTTCTCCTCGCCGGGCTCCTTGGCGGGGTCCTTGGCGGAGTCCTTCGCGGAGTCCTGGCCGGATTCCGCCCCGGACTCCTCGTCGTTCGTCTCGACCTCGAGCAGCGCCAGGTCCTCGACCGACTTGAACGGCTTGGCGCCCGGCGGGTCCGCCGGCTCCTCGCCGTATCCCGCGACGATCGCCGCCCACGCGGCGGCCTCGTCGAAGGGCACGCTCTGCTCCTCCGACGCGCGGCCCTCCCGGCCCTCCGGGCCGTCCCGCTCGTCCCGGTTCTCCCGGTCCTCACGGTCGGAGTCGTGCTCAGCCACCTACGGCCGTCCCTTCCTTGCCGACACTGGACGCGATCCGGGCGATGAACGCGTAGCTCTCCTCGAAGATCCGGTCCGCATCGTGGTCCAACGTTGCCACGTGGTAGCTCTGTTCCAGCAGGATCTCGGTCACGTCGGTCGACGACACCCGGCCGAGGACCCGGGCCGAGTCGGCGGCCGGCACGACATGGTCCTGGACGCTGTGCAGAAGCAGCAGCGGCTGGGTGACCTGCGGCAGTTCGCCGTCGATCATCCGCAGGAAGGTGCGCAGGGAGTGCGCCGAGTGCAGCGGCACCCGGTCGTACCCGCTCTCCAGCACGCCCTCCTTCGCGATGTCGCTGGTGATCCCCTTCGTCGTCCGGACGAGATGGCGGGCCACCGGAAGGGCGTACGCGGACAGGCCGTGCACCCGGTTCGCCGGGTTGACGACGATGACGCCCTCCACCCCGTCCCCGTGCTTCGCGGCGAGCCGCAGGGCCAGTGCGCCGCCCATCGACAGACCGGCCACGAACACCCGGGAGCACCGGTCGCGCAGCGCGCGCAGCTCACGGTCCACCTCCGCGTACCAGTCCGGCCAGCCGGTCAGCGCCATGTCCTCCCAGCGCGTGCCGTGTCCCGGCAACAGCGGCAGCGAGACGGTCAGACCCTGCCCGGCCAGGTACCGGGCCCAGGGGCGCAGCGACTGCGGGGAACCGGTGAAGCCGTGACAGAGGAGCACCCCGACCTCTCCGCCCTCATGGCGGTACGGCTCGGCTCCAGGAAGGACCGGCACCTTCGGTCTCCTGTCTTCGTCTGTTCTTCATGGGAGGGACGTGTGCTTCACCGTACGCGACCGCACTGACACCGACCAGGGTCGTCGGAGCCTTTGCGGCCACTCCGGGTTAAGGTCTGACCGACACAATCAGGAGGCACTCGCTTGTTGTACGGCGCGATGAAGGTCGCTATCGGGGGACCGCTGAAGGTCACCTTCAGGCCCTGGGTGGAAGGCCTCGAGAACATTCCCGCCGAGGGCCCCGCGATCCTGGCGAGCAACCACCTGTCCTTCTCGGACTCGTTCTTCCTGCCCGCGGTCCTCGACCGCAAGGTGACCTTCATCGCGAAGGCCGAGTACTTCACCACGCCCGGTGTGAAGGGCCGGCTGACGGCGGCCTTCTTCAAGGGCGTCGGCCAGCTCCCGGTGGACCGCTCCGGCGGTCGCGGGGCCGGCGAGGCGGCGATCCGGAGCGGCATGGAGGTGCTCGAGCGGGGCGAGCTGTTCGGCATCTACCCGGAGGGCACGCGCTCGCCCGACGGCCGGCTCTACCGCGGCAAGCCGGGCGGCCTCGCGCGCGTGGCGCTCGCCACCGGCGCGCCCGTGATCCCGGTCGCGATGATCGACACCGAGAAGATCCAGCCGCCCGGGAAGGTGCTGCCGAAGGTCATGCGGCCCGGCATCCGCATCGGCAAGCCGCTGGACTTCGCCCGGTACCAGGGCATGGACCACGACCGCTTCGTGCTGCGCGCCGTGACCGACGAGGTCATGTACGAGATCATGAAGCTCTCCGGCCAGGAGTACGTCGACATCTACGCGACCGCCGCCAAGCGGCAGATCACCGAGGCGGCGAAGGCCGACAAGGAGGCGGAGAAGGCCGCGAAGGCGGCGCTCGCGCAGGCCGAGAAGGACCAGGCGAAGAAGGACAAAGAGCAGTAGTAGGTCAGTGGACGGCAGTCAGTAGTCGGGGCCCGGGGGCGGGGGACGGATGGCCAGGCGCGAGCAAGTCATGAGGATGTCGGTCGAGCTGCCGCTGTGGCGTGCGCTCGCCGGCTACCGGGTGCTCACCATGCTGTACGCGGTGGGTTTCTTCGCCACCGCCTACGACGGGTTCGCCCGGCCCTGGGTCGCCGTCGGCTACTACTGCGTCCTGTTCGTCTGGACCGTGGCCACCCTGCCCAAGGTCGCGAGCGCGGCGAGCTGCACCAAGCGCTTCCTCGCCGCCGACCTCACCATCGCGCTCACCGGCATCCTGCTCACGACCGTGGCCGACACCCACGAGCGCATCCAGTCGGGCGGCCCGACGCTGCCGTCGATATGGACCGCCGGCTCCGTCCTGGCGTTCGCCATCAAGGGCGGCTGGCGCTGGGCGGCGTTCGCGTCCACGGCTGTCGCGGTCACCAACCTGGTCGAGCGCGGTACCCCGGCCCGCGACACCATCCACAACGTGATCCTCGTCTGGGTCGCCTCCATCGCCATCGGCTACGTCGTCGAGGTCGCCCGCGCCTCCGAGCGCACCCTCGCCCGCGCGCTGGAGATCGAGGCCGCGACCCGGGAGCGGGAGCGGCTCGCCCGGGACATCCACGACGGCGTGCTCCAGGTGCTGGCCATGGTGCAGCGGCGCGGTGCGGTCCTCGGCGGTGAGGCGGGCGAACTGGGCCGGATGGCCGGCGAGCAGGAGGTCGCGCTGCGCACCCTGGTCGCCGGCGGCCTCGTACCCGTCTCGCGGGTGTCGCAGGACGCGGCCGAGGGGGCCGTCGTGCGGGTGGTGGAGGAGCCGGCGGAGCAGACCGGTCCGGTCGACCTGCGCTCGCTGCTCGCCCCCTTCGCCGCCGCCCGCGTCAACCTCGCCGAGCCGGGCGCCCCGGTGCTGCTGCCCGCGCCCGCCGCGAGGGAGCTGGCCGCGGCGGTCGGGGCCGCCCTGGACAACGTACGCAGACACGCAGGGGAGGACGCCCGGGCCTGGATCCTGGTGGAGGACGAGCCCGGCGAGGTGATCATCACCGTGCGGGACGACGGGCCCGGCATCCCCGAGGGCCGGCTCGCGCAGGCCGAGGGCGAGGGGCGGCTCGGGGTCGCCCAGTCGATCCGGGGCCGGCTGCGGGACCTCGGCGGCAGCGCCGAGCTGATCTCCACCCCGGGGCAGGGCACGGAGGTCGAACTGACGGTGCCGAAGGAGAAGAACGTGCGGCGGGGGAAAGCGGGACAGCGATGAGCAGGCAGCAGGATCCGATCAGGGTCATGGTGGTCGACGACCACCCCATGTGGCGCGACGCCGTCGCCCGGGACCTCGCCGAGGCCGGCCTCGACGTGGTCGCCACCGCCGGCGACGGGGAGCAGGCCGTGCGCCGAGCCAAGGCCACCACGCCCGATGTGCTGGTGCTGGACCTGAACCTGCCGGCCAAGCCCGGCGTCCAGGTGTGCAGGGAGGTCGTGGCGGCCAACCCGGCCCTGCGGGTCCTGGTGCTGTCGGCGAGCGGTGAGCACGCCGACGTGCTGGAGGCGGTGAAGTCCGGCGCGACCGGCTATCTGCTGAAGTCGGCGTCCACGGAGGAGTTGCTGGACGCGGTGCGCCGCACGGCCGTCGGCGACCCGGTGTTCACCCCGGGCCTGGCCGGACTGGTCCTCGGCGAGTACCGCCGGCTGGCCTCCGACCCCGGCCCCGCCGCCGGCGGGGGCGACGAACCGAACGCGCCCCGGCTGACCGACCGGGAGACCGAGGTGCTGCGGCTGGTGGCCAAGGGCCTGAGCTACAAGCAGATCGCCGAACGACTCGTCATCTCGCACCGCACGGTCCAGAACCACGTCCAGAACACCCTCGGCAAGCTCCAGCTCCACAACCGGGTGGAACTGGTCCGGTACGCGATAGAGCGCGGCCTCGACGACGAGTGAGGGCGCCGCGGCCAATCCCCGGTCGATTCACCGGAATTGGACCCGCCCAGGCGTATCTGTGTGACCTGGATCACCATTACCGTGACCTTCGTCGGCCAACCGCGGCGAAGGGACACTTCCATGCGCGTCGGAGTACTGACCGGAGGCGGGGACTGCCCCGGCCTCAACGCCGTCATCCGGGCGGTCGTCCGCAAGGGCGTCCAGGAGTACGGCCATGAATTCGTCGGGTTCCGCGACGGCTGGCGGGGCCCCCTGGAAGGGAGGTCGATCCGCCTCGGCATCCCCGCCGTGCGCGGCATCCTGCCCCGCGGCGGCACGATTCTCGGCTCCTCGCGGACCAACCCCCTCAAGGAGGAGGACGGTATCCGCCGGATCAAGGACACCCTGGCCCGGCAGAAGATCGGAGCCCTCATCACCATCGGCGGCGAGGACACCCTCGGGGTCGCCGCCCGCCTCTCCGACGAGTACCAGGTGCCCTGCGTCGGCGTCCCGAAGACCATAGACAACGACCTGTCCGCCACCGACTACACCTTCGGCTTCGACACCGCCGTGGGCATCGCGACCGAGGCCATCGACCGGCTGCACACCACCGCCGAGTCCCATATGCGCGTCCTCGTCGTCGAGGTGATGGGCCGGCACGCCGGCTGGATCGCCCTGCACTCGGGCCTGGCCGGCGGCGCCAACGTCATCCTCATCCCCGAACAGCGCTTCGACATCGAGCAGGTCTGCGCCTGGGTGACCTCCCGCTTCCGGGCGTCCTACGCCCCGATCGTGGTCGTCGCCGAGGGCGCGATGCCGAGGGACGGTGACGTGGTGCTGAAGGACGGGACGCTGGACTCCTTCGGACACGTCCGGCTGTCCGGCGTCGGAGAGTGGCTCGCCAAGGAGATCGAGCGGCGGACGGGGAAGGAGGCCCGCACCACGGTCCTCGGTCACGTCCAGTGCGGCGGCACGCCGAGTGCCTTCGACCGCTGGCTCGCCACCCGCTTCGGCCTGCACGCCATCGACGCCGTCCACGAGGGCGACTTCGGCACGATGGTCGCCCTGCGCGGCACGGACATCGTCCGCGTACCGATCGCCGAGGCCACCGCGAAACTGAAGACGGTGGACCCGAAGCTGTACACGGAGGTCGGCGTGTTCTTCGGCTGACGGACCGCTAACGGGCCGGCCGCGGCTCGGCGCACACCCGGGCCACCAACTCCCGCACCACGGCAGCCCCGTTCAGCGTCAGCACGGACTCCGGATGGAACTGGACCCCGGCGAGCGCGTTCATCGGCGCGCCTTCGGCCCGCCGCGGCCCGCGCAGCGCGTGCACCTCGCCGTTCGCGGCCCGGCTCACCTCCACCCCGTGCGCGGCCAGCTCGCGCAGCGCCTCGTCGTCGCACAGCGCCACGAAGCTGTTGTAGAACCCGACGGTCTCCGCCCGCCCGAACAGGTCCACGGTCGTCTGCGCCCCCTGGTACGGCACCTCCTTCCGTACGATGTCCAGCCCCAGCTCCGCCGCGATCAGCTCGTGCCCGAGGCAGACCCCGAGGACACCGTGCCGGTGCTCCCGGATCACCCGCGCGGTCAGCTCCCGCAGCAACCGCATCTTCGGGTCGGTCAGATCGGAGGGGTCGCCGGGGCCGGGGCCCAGCACGACCGGCCCCTCGTGAGCGAGCACCGAGGCCGTCAGCCCGGGCTCGTCGTAGCGCCGGACGCTCACCTCGAGACCGCTCGAGCGCAGCACATGCGCGAGCATCGCGGTGAAGGTGTCCTCGCCGTCGACGACGAGCGCGTGCCCGGTCAGCTCCTCCGTCCGCTCCTGCATCCGCAGCCAGAACGGCGCCAGCGAGGCCCGCCGTCCGTCCAGCGCCGCCCGCACCCGGGGGTCGTCGGCCAGCCGGGGCCGCGCGCCGTCCGTCCGGGGCCTGGCCGGCCGGACACCGAGCGCGGCCAGCACGCCCGCCGCCTTCGCGTGCGTCTCCGCGACCTCGCCCGCCGGATCCGACCCGCGGACGAGCGTGGCGCCCACCGGCACCCGCAGCCGCCCGGCCGCGTCGATGTCGGCGGTGCGGATGAGAATGGGGGAGTCGAGGGTCTGCGCCCCGCCAGGGTCCCGGCCCAGCAGTGCCAGGGCGCCGGCGTAGTAGCCCCGCCCGACACCGTCCCGCCCGAGGGGCTCGTACCGCTCGATGACCCGGCAGGCGTTCTGCACGGGCGAGCCGGTGACGGTCGCCGCGAACATGGTCTCCTTCAGCACCTCCCGCACATCCAGCGAGGACCTGCCGCGCAGCTCGTACTCCGTGTGCGCGAGATGCGCCATCTCCTTCAGCCGGGGTCCGATCACCACCCCGCCCATGTCACCGACGGTGCACATCATCTTGAGCTCCTCGTCGACGACCATCGACAGCTCCTCGATCTCCTTGCCGTCGGCGAGGAAGTCCAGCAGCCGCTCGGGCGTCGGACCCTCCGCCGGATATCGGTACGTCCCGCTGATCGGGTTCATCACGACCGTGCCGCCGGACATCCGCACATGCACCTCGGGGCTGGCGCCCACCAGCGTCCGGTCCCCGGTGTGCACGACGAACGTCCAGTAGGCGCCCCGCTCGCCTTCGAGGAGCCGTCGGAAGAGGGCCAGCGCGTCGGCCCGGCCGAATCCCGGGATCCGCCCCCGGTACGTCCGCCGGATCACGAAGTTGGCACCCTCGCCCCGGCCGATCTCGTCCCGCAGCACCCGCCCGACGATCTCCGCGTACTCCTCGTCGGCCACGTCGAAGCCGCCGTCCTCGACGCGCACGTCCCCTTCCGGCAGCTGAGCGAGGGCGTCCGCCAGAGGCAGGACGTGACGCTCCTCGGGAACCAGCACGGCCAGCGGGGTGCCGTCGTCGCGGACGTCGAAGCCGCGCTCGCGGATCTGCCGGAAGGGGACGAGCGCCAGGCCCTCCTCGGGCAGGTCGGCGAGCCGGTCGTACGTGGCGACCGGGCCGAGCAGCACCTCCACCGTGTCCGCGTCATGACCGGGAGTGCGGCGGCGGAGCAGGGCGAACGGGCGGTCGTCGTGGAGCAGCCGTGCCAGGTCCATGGGGTTCCTCTTCCGTCGATCTCGATCTCGATCTCGATCGATGTCGGTATCGGTGAGGAACGGCCCCGGACACGCCGAAGGCCGCCCCTCGGGCGGCCTTCGCGAAGTCTTGCGTACGCGCAGTTCAGTGGGCCGCCGGATGAGCGGTCCACCACCAGTTCTGGGTCGAAAGCGCGAACATGCGACGCACCCTACCCCACGCGCACCTGAGCGCAGGGGCGTCTCACCTGTCGAGCCGGGAGAAAACGACTCGACACGACCCCGTAATGTTGAGGGCGTGACCGTGAACGCTAAGACCAGCGCGAGCGCTGGCAACACCTGGCGAGACCTGCCCGCGGCGCAGCAGCCCGAGTACCCCGACACCGAGGCTCTGCGCGCAGTGATCGCGGACCTCGAGTCGTATCCGCCGCTCGTCTTCGCGGGCGAGTGCGACCAGCTGCGCGCCCGGATGGCGGCCGTCGCCAAGGGAGAGGCGTTCCTTCTCCAGGGCGGCGACTGCGCCGAGGCGTTCGACGGGGTGTCCGCCGATCAGATCCGCAACAAGCTCAAGACGCTGCTCCAGATGGGCGCCGTGCTCACGTACGCGGCCTCGGTGCCGGTCGTCAAGGTCGGCCGGATCGCCGGCCAGTACTCCAAGCCGCGCTCCAAGGGCACCGAGACCCGCGACGGCGTGACCCTGCCGACGTACCGCGGCGACTCGGTCAACGGCTTCGACTTCGACGAGGCGTCCCGGATCCCGGACCCCGAGCGGCTGAAGCGGATGTACAACGCGTCCGCCTCCACGCTCAACCTGGTGCGTGCCTTCACCACCGGCGGCTACGCCGACCTGCGCCAGGTGCACGCCTGGAACCAGGACTTCGTGAAGCAGTCCCCGTCCGGTCAGCGCTACGAGCAGCTCGCTCGTGAGATCGACAACGCGCTGAACTTCATGCACGCCTGCGGGGCCGACCCGGAGGAGTTCAAGACGGTCGAGTTCTTCTCCTCGCACGAGGCGCTGCTGCTCGACTACGAGTCCGCCCTGACCAGGGTCGACTCCCGCACCGGGCGGCTGTACGACGTCTCGGCGCACATGGTGTGGATCGGCGAGCGCACCCGGCAGCTGGACCACGCGCACGTCGAGTTCGCCTCGAAGATCCGTAACCCGATCGGCATCAAGCTCGGCCCGACGACCACGGCCGAGGAGGCGCTGAAGTACATCGAGCGCCTCGACCCCGACCGTGAGCCGGGCCGGCTGACCTTCATCGTCCGCATGGGCGCCGACAAGGTCCGCGACAAGCTGCCCGAGCTGGTCGAGAAGGTCAGCGCCTCGGGTGCGACCGTCGCCTGGATCACCGACCCGATGCACGGCAACACCTACGAGGCGGCCTCGGGTCACAAGACCCGCCGGTTCGACGACGTGCTCGACGAGGTCAAGGGCTTCTTCGAGGTCCACAAGGGCCTCGGCACCCACCCGGGCGGTATCCACGTGGAGCTGACCGGCGACGATGTCACCGAGTGCGTGGGCGGCGGCGACGAGATCTTCGTCGACGACCTGCACCAGCGCTACGAGACGGCCTGTGACCCCCGCCTGAACCGCAGCCAGTCCCTGGACCTGGCCTTCCTGGTGGCGGAGATGTACCGGGACCAGTGACCTTCCGGTCATGGAGGTGGGGCGCGGATCACATACGATCCGCGCCCCACTCCACTTTTGCGTCCGTCGACCGCCGGGTAAGGTTAGGTTAGCCTTATTGATCTCGGCGGGAGGTGAATCCGCGTGTTCGTATGCAGCTGCTTCGGTGTGACCGAGGCGCAGGTCCAGCAGCACGCGGACAACGGAGCCTGCACCCCCCGCCAGATCGCCTCCGCCTGCAAGGCGGGCACGGACTGCGGGTCGTGCGTCCGTCGTATCCAGGCGATCCTCGGCCGGGGCGCCTTGCCGCGCCGCGACCTCGCCGGCCAGGGCAGGCCGGTCCTCGCCGGACTCGAGGAGTACGAAGGCCTCGAGGAAGCCGCCTAGCCAGAGGCTCAGCTCTCCGGCTGTTCGATCAGCTGCGCGAGGTACAGCGCCTCACCGAGCTTCTCCACCAGGTCGAGCTGCGTGTCGAGGTAGTCGATGTGGTGCTCCTCGTCCTCGAGGATCGATTCGAAGATGTTCGCGGACGTGATGTCACCCTTTTCGCGCATCACCTTGATTCCGCGCTTCAGCCGGTCGATCGCCTCGACCTCGACCTGACGGTCGGCCTCGAACATCTCCTTGACCGTCTGCCCGACCCGGACATGGAAGAGCCGCTGGTAGTTCGGCAGCCCGTCCAGGAACAGGATCCGGTCGGTGAGCACCTCGGCGTGCTTCATCTCGTCGAACGACTCGTGCCGGGTGTACTTCGCGAGCTTCGTCCAGCCGAAGTTCTCCTGCATCTTGGCGTGGAGGAAGTACTGGTTGATCGCGGTGAGCTCGCCGGTGAGCTGCTCGTTGAGGAACTCGATGACCTCGGGGTCGCCCTGCATCGGAGAGGCTCCTTCCACATGGGGAATCGGGACGGGGAATCGGGGAGGCTGCCGCCGAATGATTGCACCGGTGTCGAAGATCGTCCAGTAAGTGCGTACTTAGTAAGTTAGTGCATGCTTAGTAGCAGTTGCCCGATTCGGGATATGCCCGGTCATGGCTGGTCATGTGCACCGTCCAGGGTCTGTCAGGATGGAGTCATGGGTCAGCCGGTGGAGCGCGAATCTGGAGAAGAAGCAGTGTCCGAGCTTCCGCCGGGACAGCGACTTCAGCGGGGATGGCCCGTCACGCACTACGGTCCGGTGCCCAAGTTCCGGCCCGAACGCTGGGAGTTCAGGGTCTTCGGCGCCACCGCCGACGGTGAGAAGCGCTGCTGGAACCACGAGGAGTTCACGGCCCTTCCGTACGCGTCCGTCGTGGCCGATCTGCACTGCGTGACGAAGTTCAGCATGCTCGGCGCCGAGTGGGGCGGGATCCCCGCCCGCACCATCCTGGAGAGCGCTCCGCCCGCCCCGAACGTCACCCATGTGATGGTGTGGGCCGAGTACGGCTTCAGCTCGAACCTGCGCCTGTCCGACTTCGCCGCCGAGCGCACGATCTTCGCCACCCACAAGGACGGCGAGCTGCTCACCGCCGAGCACGGCTTCCCGCTGCGGCTGGTCGTTCCGCACCTCTACGCCTGGAAGGGCCCCAAGTGGGTCCGCGGCGTCGAGTACATGACCGCCGACCGCCGCGGTTTCTGGGAGGAGCGCGGCTACCACAACCTCGGCGACCCCTGGAAGGAACAGCGCTACTCGTACCAGGAGGGGCCGGGGGACGGCCCGGAACTCTGATCTCCCCGGTACGGCGTCAGCCGTCCCGGAGCTTCTTCAGCCGCTCCACGTCCGCCGCGTGCCCCTCCTTGCCGCCGGGCGTCTCGATGATCAGCGGTACGCCCGCGGTGGCCGGGTGGGTCATCAGCGCCCGGAACGGGTCCTCGCCGATGTGACCCGCGCCGATGTTCTCGTGCCGGTCCTTGTGGGCGCCGACCACGTCCTTGGAGTCATTGGCGTGGATCAGCTTCAGCCGGCCCTCGCCGACCGTGTCCACCAGCAGATCGAGGGTCTGGTGCATACCGGCCGGGCCGGTCAGATCGTGCCCGGCCGCGAAGATGTGGCAGGTGTCGAGGCAGACGCCCAGCTTGGGATGGGCGTCCAGCGCCTCGAAGTACGGCCCGAAGTCCCAGGTCCGGGAGCAGAGCGAGGCGCCCTGGCCGGCGGTGGACTCGAGCAGCAGGAACGGGTCGTCGTCGTGGGTCAGCTCGTCCAGCAGCGGTAGCAGATACTCCCGCACCTGCTTCAGCGCCACGGACCGGTCCCGCCCGCCCGTCGCGCTCCCCGTGTGCACGACCACACCCAGTGCGCCGATCTCCCGCCCGCGGCGCAGTGAGTGCCGCATCGACTCCACCGACCTCTCGGCCGTCGCCTCGGTGTGCGAGCCGAAGTTGATCAGGTACGGGGCGTGTACGTACGCCGGGACCGCCTGCGCCGCGCACGCCTCCCGGAAGGCCTCGTCCTGTCGCGGGTTGCCGACCGGAGTGGCCCAGCCGCGCGGGTTGGCGACGAAGACCTGGACCGTCTCGGCCTCGAGGTCGTGCGCGTACGACATGCCCACGTCGTGCAGACCGCCGGCCACGGGGACGTGACCGCCGATGGGGTTGCGGGAGGGGAGGGGGGCTCGAGAACTCACCCGTTCAGGGTGTCATGCCCCGCGCACCGCCCCGGCACCGCCCGGTCACCGGATGGTGATCGTGATCGTCGATCCCTTGGGTGCCGTGTCGCCGCCGTCCACGGACTGGCTCTTCACGGTGTCGCCGAAGATCCCGAGCAGCCCCCGGTCCTCCTCGACCTCGAACCCGGACTGCTCCAGGAGCGACTTGGCGTCGTCGACGCTCGCGCCGACCACGTCCGGCACCTCGACCATCTCCGGTCCCTTGGACACCGTCAGCGTCACCGTGTCGCCCTCGGCGGCCTCGCTGCCCTCCTCCGGGGTCTGGGTCGCGACCAGGCCCTTGTCGAACTCGGAGTTGACCTGCTCGGTGGCGACCTTCACCTTCAGGCCGGCCTCCTCCAGCTCGGCCCTGGCGTCGTTCAGGGCATCGCCGGTGACGTCCGGGATGTCGACCGGGGCGCCCTTGCTGACCACGATCGACACCGCGGTGCCCGCGCGGCGCTTCGTGCCCGCCTCCGGGTCGGTGCTGATCACGAAGCCCTTGATGACGTCCTCGCTGAACTCCTGGGTGACCAGACCCGGCTCCAGGCCGTCCGTCTTCAGCAGCTCCTCGGCCTTGTCCTGCCGGGAGCCCGTCACATCCGGCACCTTCACGATCTCCGGGCCGTCGGAGACGGTGAGCGTCACGGAGTCGTGCTTGCGGATCCGGGCGCCCGGATCGGGGTCGGTGTCCATGACGGTGCCGCGCTTCACGGTGTCGCTGTGCTGGTGCCGCACCTTGCCGACCTCGAGGCCGGCGGCCTCCAGCCGTGTCCTGGCCTCCGCCTCCTTCTGCGTCAGCACCGCGGGGACCTTGGTGAACTGGCCGGAGTTGATGTACCAGACACCGGCGCCCACGCCGAACACCAGCAGGACGGCGGCGATGAGCGCGAGCACCCCGCGCCGGGGCCGTGCGGAACGGCGTCGGGGCGGCAGGGGCGGTCCGCTCTGGAAGCGAGAGGTGCGGTTGAGCGGGTCCTCGCCGTCGGCGGGGTCGTCGTCGTTGACCGGCAGCGGACGGGGCACGGTGAGCGAGCGCGGGATCACGCTCGTCCGGTCCTCGGCGTTGTCGTGTCCGCCGGAGACGGCCTGCGGCGGCATCGCGTCCAGCTGGTCCACGCTGAGCGGAGCGCGCGCCTCCCGTACCTGCCCGAGCAGCGCGACGGCGTCGTACGGCCGGACGTCGGGGGTGCGGGCGGTGGCCGACGCCACGAGCTCGTCCAGCTCGAACGGCATCCCGGGGACGAGGGCGGACGGCGGCGGAACGTCCTCGTGGAGGTGCTTGTAGAGCACGATCGCGGGGGAGTCGCCGTCGTGAGGTTTCTCACCGGTGAGCATCTCGTAGAGCACCACCCCGCACGCGTACACGTCGACGCGGGGGTCGGCGGCGCCGGGCTGCTCGATCTGCTCGGGAGCGAGATAGGCGACGGTGCCGAGCACTGCGCCGGTGGTGGTGGTCACGGTGTCGACGGACCGCACCAGACCGAAGTCCGCGACCTTGACCCGCCCGTCATCCCCTATCAGCACGTTCTCGGGTTTCATGTCCCGGTGCACGAACCCGGCCCGGTGCGCGGCGCCGAGGGCGGCCAGCACGGGCTCCAGGATGTCCAGCGCGGCCCGCGGCTGGAGCGCCCCGCGCTCCCGCAGCACGTCACGCAGCGTGCACCCCGCGATGTACTCCATGGCGAGATAGACGTACGACCCATCGGCACCCTGGTCGAACACCTGAACGACGTTCGGGTGGGCGAGCCGGGCGACGGACTTCGCCTCCCGGATGAACCGCTCGACGAACGCCCCGTCGGCGGCGAGCGCCGGGTGCATCACCTTGAGCGCGAGCACGCGGTCCAGGCGGGTGTCCACGGCCCGGTAGACCGTGGCCATCCCGCCGACCGCGATCCGCGCCTCTACGCGATACCGGCCGTCGAGCAGCTGCCCGACCAGAGGGTCCTGAAGGGTCGTGTCCACGCAGGTGAGTCTACGAGCCGCCGCTGACACCTCCGCCGGTTCCATCGCGATCGCAGCGCGACTGGAGCCGACCTGTGACGCAACCCACGGGTCCCACGACTCCCGTATCCGCAGACCGGACGGTAACGGAGCGGCGGTCAGAACGCGGGGCGCTCGGGGTCCAGCACGGCCCGGCCCTCCACGGGCGAGGACGCCTCCGCGAAGTAGCGGGGCGGGATCCGTCCGGCCAGCCGGGCCAGCCTTCCCGCCTCCACGCCGGCCCGCATGGCCGACGCCATCCGCTCGGGTTCCCGCGCCCGCGTCACCGCCGACGCCAGCATCACCCCCGCACACCCCAGCTCCATCGCCAGCGCCACGTCCGACGCGGTGCCCGCCCCCGCGTCCAGAATCACCGGCACGCGCGCGTGCTCGACGATCAGCTGGAAGTTGTGCGGGTTGCGGATGCCCAGACCGGAGCCGATCGGAGAGCCCAGCGGCATCACCGCCGCGCACCCCACGTCCTCCAGCTTCCTGGCCAGCACCGGATCGTCGTTCGTGTACGGCAGCACCGTGAACCCGTCGTCCACCAGTGTCTCCGCCGCCTCCAGCAGTTCGATCGGGTCCGGCAGCAGCGTGCGCTCGTCGGCGATGACCTCCAGCTTGATCAGATCGGTGCCCAGCGCCTCCCGCGCCAGCCGAGCCGTCAGCACGGCCTCTCCTGCGGTGAAACAGCCCGCCGTGTTCGGCAGCACCCGGATACCGAGCCGCTCCAGCACCGACAGCACGGAACCGTGCACCGAGGGGTCCACCCGGCGCATCGCGACCGTCGTCAGCTCGGTCCCGGACGCCATCAGCGCCCGCTCCAGCACCTCCAGGCTGGGCGCACCCCCCGTGCCCATGATCAGACGGGACGAGAAGGACCTGCCGCCGAGGACGAAGGGATCGTCGGCCATGGCTCAGCCTCCCTGGACCGCGGTGAGGACTTCCACCCGGTCACCGTCGCGCAGAGCCGTGGACGGCCACTGCGCGCGCGGGACGACGGTCTCGTTGAGCGCGGCGGCCACCCCGGAGGGCGCCGGCGTGAGGGACCGAACGACGCTGTCGAGGGCCGTACCGGGAGCGAACTCCCGCCGCTCTCCGTTCACCGAGACGTTCACGCGGGCGTTCCCGTGGGCGTTTCCATGGGCTTCCGTATGGGTGTTCGTGTGGGTGTTCATGCGGGCTGCTCCGAGAGTGCGGTGGCGCCGAAGCGCCGGGGCGTGAAGGGACGGGCCTCGTCCGGGAGCTCCCCGGTGGCCAGGGCGTGCGCCATCGCGTCACCCGTCACCGGCGTCAGCAGCACGCCGTTGCGGTAGTGGCCGGTGGCCAGCAGCAACCCCGCCAGCTCCGTCGGCCCGAGCAGCGGCGCGTTGTCCGGGGACCCGGGCCGCAGCCCCGCGCGCGTCTCCGTGAGCGGCAGCTCGGTGATCCCCGGGACCAGCTCATGGGCGTCGCGCAGCAACCCGTACACGCCCCCCGCCGTCACCGTGGTGTCCCAGCCCAGCTCCTCGCTGGTCGCGCCCACGACCAGCTCGCCGTTCTCCCGGGGGACCAGGTAGACCTGGCTGCCGCGCACCACGGCCCGCACGGTCCGGCTCAGGAACGGTGCGTACCGCGGCGGCACGGTCAGCCGCAGCACCTGGCCCTTCACCGGCCGTACGGGAGGCAGCACGTCCTGCGGCACCCCCGCGAGCCGTCCGCTCAGGCTGCCGCCGGCGAGCACCACCTGCCCCGCGTCCAGGGCCGAACCGTCCCGCGTGACGACCCCCGCGGCACGCTCGCCCACGACGGACAGCCGCTCGGCCCGCACGCGGTGGAAGGTCACGCCGACCCGCTCGCACGCGGCCACCAGCGCCCCGGTCAGCCGCCGCGGGTCGATCTGGTGGTCGCCGTCCACCCGCAGCCCGCCCCGCACCCCGGGCGCCAGCAGTGGCTCCAGGCGCCGGCACTCGCGCCCGGACAGCCACTCGGACTCCAGCCCCGACTGCTGCTGGAGGGCGTGCAGTTCGCGCAGATGGGCGCGGTCGTCGGAGTCCAGCGCGACCGCGAGCGTGCCGCAGCGCCGGTAGCCGAGGTCGTGCCCGGTCAGCTCCGTCAGCTCGGCCGCGAACTCCGGATAGCGGCGGGCGGAGGCCAGGTTGAGGCCGAGCAGGGTCTGCTCGCCGTGGTGCAGTTCCGTGACGGCGGCCAGCATCCCGGCCGCCACCTGGGCGGCCCCGCCGCCCGGTGCCGGGTCGACCACCGCCGTGGCGAAGCCGCGCTGCGCGGCCCGCCAGGCCGTGACAAGGCCGATGATCCCGCCCCCGATGACGAGGACGTCTGACGTACGTGGAGACGACATGGGCGTCCAGCCCCTCCCTTCGCCGGCATGACCCGGATCAGGTTCGACGGTCGGAGGCCGCCAGCCTCCCTCTCAGCCCGGTGCGTCCGGACTCCCGCGTGTGCTCTAGGTTGGCCACCCTAGCCCGTGGTCCGGCGCCTCTGTAAGGGAGCCTTTCGTCATGCCCCGCTCGCTGGACGGCCTCGTCCTCGCACCCGTCGCCGACCAGGCCCCGGGCCAGGTCGGCACCCGCACCCGCTTCACGTACCACGAGCGCGGCGGCGAGATCTGGGCGGAGTACGCGGGTGGTGACGTCGTACGCGGGCATCTGGTGGGTACCCGGGAAGGGGACCGGCTCGACTTCCGGTACGTACAGCTCAAGCACGACGGGACGACGTCCTCGGGGCACTGCGTCTCGACGGTCGTGGAGCTCGCGGACGGACGGGTGCGGCTCGAGGAGAGCTGGGCGTGGGAGTCGCAGGAGGGCAGCGGCACCAGCGTTGTGGAGCAGGTCACGGCGCACGACAGCTGACTGACGGATTGTCAGCCGCCTAAGGTGATCAGGTGAGCGAGCATAGGCAGGAAGAAGGCGGCCCGTCCGGGCGGCGCGTGGTGGTCGTGGGCGCGGGCATGGCCGGGGTGCAGACCGCCGTCGCGCTGCGTGAACAGGGCTTCGACGGCACGGTGACGCTGATCGGCGCGGAGCCCCACCAGCCCTACGACCGGCCCCCGCTGTCCAAGGCCGTCCTGCTCGGCAACGCCGAGGGTTCCGCCTTCGACGTCGACTTCGAGGGTCTCGGCATCGAGTTGGTGCTCGGCCGCGAGGTCAGCGGCCTTCGCCCCGCCGACCATGAACTGGACACCGAGGCCGGGCCCGTCGCGTACGACGTCCTCGTCCTCGCCACCGGCGCCGAACCCATCCGGCTGCCCGGCGCCGAGGGCGTGCCCGGCGTGCATCTGCTGCGCACCCTGGACGACGCCGAACGGCTGCGGCCCGTACTCGCCCGGCAGCATGACGTCGTGGTCGTCGGCGCCGGCTGGATCGGCGCCGAGTTCGCCACGGCCGCGCGGGAGGCCGGCTGCGCGGTCACCGTCGTCGAGGCCGCCGACCGGCCGCTGGCCGGGGCCCTGCCCGCCGAGGTCGCCGCCCCGATGACCGCCTGGTACGCCGACAGCGGCATCGATCTGCGCACCCACGCGCGTGTGGAGCGCGTCGAGCCCGGCGCGGTCGTCCTGGACGACGGCTCCCGGCTGCCCGCGGGCGCCGTCGTGGTGGGCATCGGCGCCCGCCCCGCCACCGCCTGGCTGGCCGGCTCCGGTGTCGCGCTCGGCGCTCACCGTGAGGTCGTGGCCGACGCTCATCTGCGGACCTCCGTGCCCGATGTGTACGCGGTCGGCGACTGCGCCTCCTTCCCTTCCGGGCGGTACGGCGAGCGGCTCCTCGTCCATCACTGGGACAACGCCCTCCAGGGGCCGCGCACGGTCGCGGCGAACATCGTCGGCGCCGCCACCGACGAACCCCTGGCCGTCTACGACCCCGTCCCGTACTTCTGGTCCGAGCAGTTCGGCCGCTTCGTCCAGTACGCCGGACACCACGCCGACGCCGACCGCGTCCTGTGGCGCGGCGATCCGTCGGGACCGGCCTGGTCGGTGTGCTGGCTGCGCGCGGACCGGCTGGTCGCCCTGCTGGCCGTGGGCCGGGCGCGCGACCTCGCCCAGGGCAAGCGGCTGATCCAGGCGGGCACGCCCATGAACCCGCGGCTTCTCGCGGACCCGGCGAGGCCTCTGAAGGCGGCGACGGCGGCGGCCTGAGCGCCTGGTCGGACCGGCCCGGTTTCCGACTGTCAGCGGCAGATGGCAGGCTTGTTCCCGTGACCGAGATTGACGCAAAGACCGATGCTCTCGTCCCCGCCTGGCTCACCGTGCCCGACATCGCGGAGATGCTCGATGTCGACGTGATCCGCGTCCGGCAGCTGATCAAGGACGGCCAGCTCATCGCCGTACGCCGAGGCGAGAACCGCGCGCTGCACATCCCCGCCGCCTTCATCGACGGGGACAAGGTGGTGAAGGGCCTGGTCGGGACCCTGACCCTGCTGCGGGACGACGGCTTCAAGGACGAAGAGATGCTCGAGTGGCTCTTCACCCCCGACCCGAGCCTGCCCGGCACCCCCGCGCAGGCCCTGAGTGAGAATCGCGGCACGGAGGTGAAGCGCCGCGCCCAGGCGCTCGCCGTCTGATCCGCGTATTCGAACCGACACACCCGGCGTACGGGGGCGCTCGCTCCCGTACGCCACCGCCCTGGGGGGACCTTTCGTATGCCCGACACCGCCCGCACCGGCCTGGCCGACGCCCTGCTGTACCTCTGCACGGACGCCCGCACCCGACAGGGCGACCTCCCGGAGTTCCTGGACGCGGTCCTCGCGGGCGGCGTCGACATCGTCCAGCTGCGTGACAAGGGCATCGAGGCGGCCGAGGAGCTGGAGCACCTCGAGGTGTTCGCCGACGCCTGCGCCCGGCACGGCAGACTGCTCGCGGTCAACGACCGCGCGGACGTCGCGCACGCGGCCGCCGCCGGCGTGCTCCACCTCGGACAGGGCGACCTGCCGGTCCCCGCGGCCCGCGCGATCCTCGGCGAGGACGTCCTCATCGGCCGCTCCACGCACACGGAGGCGGAAGCCGAGGCCGCCGCCCTCCAGGAGGGTGTCGACTACTTCTGCACCGGCCCCTGCTGGCCCACCCCCACCAAGCCCGGCCGGCCCGCCCCCGGCCTCGACCTGGTCCGGCACACGGCCGCCCTCGGCACCGACCGCCCGTGGTTCGCCATCGGCGGTATCGACCTCGGCAACCTGGACGAGGTACGGGCGGCGGGCGCCCGCCGGGTCGTCGTCGTCCGGGCGATCACGGACGCGGACGACCCGGGTGCCGCGGCGGCGGAGTTCGCGAAGCGGCTGCGCGAGGCGTGACCCGGCCGGCCCCGGCCGGTCTTCCGGCGCGGCTGATACTTCCGGCGCGGCTGGTACTTCTGGTACGGCTGTCCAAGGGATGGACAACAAGTCGACAAACCGGGCAAATTTCCCGCATCGGGTTGGGGGACCGCCCACCCCTGGCTAACCTGCGGGTATGGCCCTAGGAACCGCATCCACCAGGACGGACCGCGCGCGCACCGTGCGCGACATCCTGGCGACCGGCAAGAAGACGTACTCGTTCGAGTTCTACGCGCCGAAGACGCCCAAGGGTGAGCGGAGCCTGTGGAACGCGCTGCGCCGGGTCGAGGCGGTTGCCCCCGACTTCGTCTCGGTGACGTACGGTGCCGGCGGCTCCACCCGGGCGACCACGGTCAGGGAGACCCAGCAGATCGTCGTCGACACCACCCTCACGCCGGTCGCGCACCTCACCGCCGTGGACCACTCCATCGCCGAGCTGCGCAACATCATCGGCCAGTACGCCGACGCCGGGATCCGCAACATGCTCGCCGTGCGCGGCGACCCGCCCGGCGACCCCATGGGCACGTGGGTGCCGCACCCCCAGGGCCTGACGTACGCCGCCGAACTCGTCCGGCTCATCAAGGAGTCGGGCGACTTCTGCGTGGGTGTCGCCGCCTTCCCCGAGATGCACCCGCGCTCCGGCGACTGGGACACGGACGTCGCGCACTTCGTCGACAAGTGCCGGGCCGGCGCCGACTACGCCATCACGCAGATGTTCTTCGAGCCCGAGTCCTATCTGCGGCTGCGCGACCGGGTCGAGGCGGCCGGCTGTGTGACTCCGGTCATCCCCGAGGTCCTGCCGGTGACGAGTGTGAAGATGCTGGAGAGCCTGCCCAAGCTCAGCAACGCCCACTTCCCGGCCGCCCTGAAAGAGCGGATCCTCACAGCCAAAGACGATCCGGCCGCTGTACGCTCCATTGGCATCGACTTCGCCACGGAGTTCTGCGCACGGCTGCTGGCCGAGGGAGTGCCCGGACTGCACTTCATCACGCTCAACAACTCCACGGCGACGCTGGAAATCTACGAGAACCTGGGCCTGCACCATCCGCCGCAGGCCTAGACCGGTCGCATTCACATACGACACACTGCGTAGCGGCCACTGGGAGAGGGGCGTACATGGGCTGGACGGTCCTCTACATCGCGTTTGGCTTTGTCGCGCTGTGGCTGCTCGGCGAGGTTCTGCTTCAGTACAAGGCGCGGCTGCGCTGGCGGCTGTTGGCCTTCGTCGGCTTCCTCGGTGTCGTTCTCGGTGTCCTGATCCCGTCGGTCGTCGTCATCGCGCTGGGCGCGGCCGCCTTCGCGGTCGGCCAGACCTACGTCACGCTGTCGTTCCGGCGCGGCTTCGCGGAGGGCTGGGCCTTCCGGCGCGGGGACGCGGACACGGACGGTGAGGCCGGGACCGTCAGCAAGCGGCGCCGCGGCAAGGCCGAGCGCAAGGACCCGACGCTCGAGGTCTCCGGCCTGGAGGCGGGCGAGGCCGGGTTCGGCTCCGACTCGCAGTACGGCACCGACGACGTGCCGTTCGGCCAGGGCAGGAACGCCTTCGGCGACAAGAGCGCCTTCGGCGACGACGACTACGACCGCGACGACGTCTTCACGCCCGCGGCCCGCAGCGCCGACCCCTCGGCCGCCGAGACCACGTCCGTGTACGAGCCGCAGCCCCTGCCCGACGACACCGGCTCCTACGGCATATACAGCGACGCCGCGTACGCGGCCGCGGGCGGCCAGGGCCAGTCGCAGGACCAGCCCCAGGACCAGTACGCGACGGCCGCCCAGGGCACGGACCAGAACTACGGGTACGACACGTACTCCGGGTACCACCAGCAGCAGTACGGCTACGACGCCACCGGCGAGCAGCAGTACGCCGCCTACTCCGACCCGTACATCGGCACCCAGACCTACGGCGGCGGCTCCTACGACGCCGGCTACGGCCAGCAGCAGTACGGGCAGCAGGGCTACGGCCAGGAGCAGTACGGCACCGGCGGCTACGGGGAGACCCCGGCCGGCGGCGTCTGGGTCCCGCAGCAGCGCAGCACCGACGACCCGCTGGGCGGCGAACTCCCGCCCGAGCAGCAGTACCCCTACCAGGGCGACGGGCAGCAGCAGGGGCACGGCCAGGGCACCGGCTACGACGAGCAGTATCGGTTCTGACGGCCGCGTATCCCCGGGGACGCCTCCTGCCGGGGGCGCCTGGAACCTCGGTGGCTCACTCGCTCACTGCGAGCCCCGGAACCGCGGGCCCTCCACGATCAGCCCGGACACCAGCGCGCCCGACATGCCCGCGTGCGGCAGTCCGCCGCCCGGGTGCGACCAGCCGCCGACGGTGAACAGCCCCTGCACGCCGGTGGAGTTGGCGGGATGAAGCAGCCGCCCCCCGGCCGCGGCCAGCGCCGGCGCCGGGATTGCCCCGCCCGCCGCGCCGGTCTCCCGCGCGATGTCGGCGGGGGTGCGCACCTCGCGCCACAGGACACGGTCGCGCAGACCGGGGACGGCTCGCTCGGCGACCGCGACCAGCGCGTCCACATGCTCCTCGTGGATCTCCGCACCCGCGGGGACCACGGCACCGAGCGTGACGGCCTCGTGGTCGCCGTCCGGGACCAGGGCCGGGTCGCCGGGCCGTAGCACCGTGACCGTCGGCCGCGTGGGCACCGACGGCGCCGTACCGAAGAGGCTCTCCAACTCGCCGTCGCGGTCCACCGAGTGCACCACCGTGCGGTGCGCGGTCCCCTCCGGCCGGGCGCCGCGCAGCGCGAGCAGTACGGTCAGTCGGCTCGGCAGGCCCCGCTGGGGGGCGACCTCGCCGTCCGCGCGGGCGGGCAGACCGCGGGCACTGCCGGGAGCGACCACGAAGTCCGCCTCCCGCACCTCGCCTTCGGCGAGTTCCACGCCCACCGCCCGGCCGTCCTTCTCCAGGATCCGGGTGACCTCGGCGCCGAAGACGAACTCCACCCGGCGGGCCAGACACCGCTCGTGGACCGCGCGGGCCAGCTCCCGCATCCCCCCGCGCACATACCAGGTGCCGAAGGCGTGCTCCATGTACGGCAGCACGGCCGCGCTCGCCGGGGTGACCCGCGGGTCCAGGCCGTACGCGAGTGCGTGGCCCTCGAGCAGCGCGGTGAGCCGGGGGTCACGCAGCTCCCAGGCGCCGACCTCGGCGAGGGTGCCCGCCCGACGGGTGCGCAGCAGGCGCTTGTGCGGGACCGCCGGGTAGGGCTCGCGGGCGGCCAGCACCGACCAGTCGTCCCACAGGGGCTCCTCCAGGAGCGGACGACGGGTGCGGTCCCAGGCCTCGCGGGCCCGGACCAGGAAGTCGCCCCAGCGCTGCCCGGCCGGCGCCCCGAGCGCCTCGTCCAGCGCCGTGACGACCCCCGCGCGCGAGGCGTTCGGCAGCGCGACCTCGGTGCCGTCCGCGAAGACGTGCCGTGCGGACGGATCGACCTGGACCAGCTCGACGCGGGCCTCCAGCGGCTCCTTGCCGGTCTTGACGAAGAGGTCGCGGTAGACGGCGGGGAGGGGCAGCAGACCGGGACCGGTGTCGAAACCGAACCCGTCCCGCTCGAAGCGGCGCACCGCTCCGCCGTACGTCTGCGTACGCTCGTACACCGTCACCCGGTGGCCCGCGACGGCCAGCCGGGCGGCCGCCGTCAGCGCGCCCATCCCGGCGCCGATCACCGCAATCCCTGCCATGCCCGCGACTTTATCGGCCGCCACCGACAGTCACGCCGTCAGCCCGGTGGCGGCGGCCACGGGAGCCGGGCGAGCCGACGTTCCTCCCGCCGCTGCGCCCTGCGCCGCAGGAACCGGCGGATCCGCGAGACGAGGAAGAGCAGGACCGTCAGACCGGCCAGCAGCAGGGCCCCCGCGATGGCCGCGGCCGCCCCCGGGTGGAACATCGCGAACGTCACGATCCCGGCGACCCCGAGATCCTCGGCCAGGCTCACGATCACGTTGCTGAACGGCTCCGGCGAGGAGTTCACCGCCATCCGGGTGCCGGCCTTGACGGCGTGGCTGGCCAGCGCCGTCGAACCGCCGAGCAGGCCGGCCGTCACGTCGGAGAGTGAACCGCTCTGCCCGGCGAGCACCGCCCCGACCCAGGCTCCCGCCGCCGGGCGGACGACCGTGTGCACGGTGTCCCACGCGGAGTCCACGTACGGGATCTTGTCGGCGACCGCCTCGCACAGGAACAGGAGGCCGGCGGCGATGAGCACCTCGGGACGCTGGAGCGTCTCGGGGACGTCGTCGCTCAGGCCGGTCGCGCCGAACACGCCGAGCAGCAGCACCACCGCGTAGGCGTTGATGCCGCTGGCCCAGCCGCTGGTGAACACAAGGGGGAGTACGGACACGGACGCGATCGTAACCAGTCGGCCGCGCGGCGTCCTGGGGATGAGTGCGCAGAGCTGAGTACGCGCACCTAGTGGGTGAGTTGAGTACGCGCGCGGATGGGGGCGGACCTGCGCGAACGAGAGAGTGGTGGCACGGAAAGGGGCGCGGCTCCGGCACCGGCGACACGGGGCGCCGGAACGGAGCGGCCCTCGATCCGCTCCTTCCGCCGGCCGGTTCGGCGGGAGTGAGGCGCGGGGGGCACCCCGGGGGAACGACCGAACGGGGGAACAACGGGGGAGGGAACGGGGGAACAGGGGGAACGGGGGAGCACGAGGAAGCGCCGGTTCGAGGCGGCCCACGGGGGACGTGGCCACCGCGGACCGGCGCTTTCGTGTGCCCACGCGCGCGGTGCGGTTCAGCGCCGCACCACACGCGCGTGCGTGCTACCGGTGACCGCTCACCCTCCCCTGGAGCAGCCGGGACAGTGCCGAGTGGACGTCGTCCAGGGACCGCTCCGGCTGGAAGGCCTGCCAGTCCAGCGCGGCCACCAGCACCATGCCCACCAGGGCGGCGGCCGTCAGCGGGACATCGATCTCGTCGCTGAACTCGCCGTTCTCGACGCCCTCGCGCAGCACCCCCTCGACGACGGCCACCGCCTCCTGCCGGACCACCATGAGGGTGGACTGCCAGGCCCGGTTGGTGCGCCACAGCTCGGCCACGTAGAGCTGGGTGAAGGACGGGTAGCGGTCGATGAAGACGAGGCCCGCGCGGACCATCGCGTCCAGGGCGTCGACCTTGCTGCCGCCCTCCCGCGCGGTGCGCTCGGCCGCCTCCCGCAGCGAGGCGGTGAGGAGGCCCACGCCGTGCCTCAGCAGCTCCTCGAAGAGGACGGACTTGCTCGCGAAGTTGTAGTAGACCGTGCCCTTCGCGACTCCGGCCCGTTCGGCGATCTCGTCCACTGTCGTCGCGGAGAAGCCCTGCTCGGCGATGAGCGTGACGGCTGCCTCGTAGAGCTTCTGCCGGGTGGCCTCGCGGCGGGTACGGCCGCCCGGGGTGGTGCTGCTTTCCATGGTCCTGATTGTCACAGGAACCCGGCCTGCCGGACGCCGGATCCTCACAGGCTCAGCTCCGGGTGCAGCCGGTCCAGTGTCCACACCTGGCGGCGGCGCGCCGACAGGGCGGTCAGCGCGAGGGCGCCCACGGTGAAGGCGACGAGCACCACGCACGCGTGCCACACCGGTGTCAGGCCGCCGCCCGTGATGAGCCTCCTGAGCGCGTCGACGACGTGACTCATCGGCAGGTAGGGGTGGATCGCGTTGAAGAAGCCGGGGCTGGTCTGCACCGGATAGGTGCCGCCCGCCGACGTCAACTGCAACATGAGCAGAGCGAGTACGAGGATCCGGCCCGCTGCCCCGAAGCGCGCGTTGAGCCACTGGACGAGGGCCGCGAAGCACGCCGTCACCAGGAACAGGAAGCCCACCGTGCCGGCCGCCCGCGCCATCTCCAGGCCGATCGCCCAGTGCAGCACGGCCATCAGGGCCGTCGTCTGGAGCACTCCGATCGCGACCACCGGCAGCCAGCCCGCCAGCGCGATCCGCCACGCCGGGGCGCCCGCGGCGAGCGCGCGCCGGTTCATCGGCGCGATCAGCATGTACGCCACCATCGCGCCCACCCACAGCGACAGCGGGATGAAGTACGGGGCGAAGCCGGTGCCGTAGTTGGGCGCCTTGTGCAGGTCCTTGGAGGCGAGCTGCACCGGGTCGGCCATGACGGCGGTGCGCGCGTCGCGCTGCTGTGCGTCGTAGTCGGGGATCTGCTCGGCGCCGTCGTGCAGGCCGTCGGCGAGCTTTCCGGAGCCGTCGGAGAGCTTGAAGATGCCGCCGTTGAGGTCCTGGGCGCCCGTCTCGAGCTTGGTGACGCCCTCGTCGAGGTCGACCGAACCCGTCTTGGCCGTGCCGAGGCCGGTGTGCAGCTTCTTGGCGCCCTTGGCGACCTTCGCGGCGCCCGTGTTGAGCGCGTTGACCTTGGTCACCGCGTCGTCGAGGTCCTCGGAGAGGTGCGGGGCGCTGTCGGCGAGCGACTGCGCCTGCTTCTGGAGGGCGGCGAGGTTCGTGCGGAGCGTCTTCAGGTCGCCGTCCTGGTCGGCGATCAGCGTGTTGAGGTCGTCGGCGACCTTCGCCACGTCGGCGGCCGAGTCCTTGGCCTTCTTGAGGTCGGCGCACGCGGGGTCGGGCAGTACCGGCGTCTCGCAGCGCGCCTGGTGGACGGCGGCGAGGGTGTCCGCGTCGGTCTGGGCGTTCTCGGCGGCGGTCGGTGCCTTCTTCACCAGCGTGGCGAGGTTGTCGCGGACCACCTTGGCCGAGTCGGCGACCAGTTGGGCCGTGTCCCCGATGGTCTTCTCGTTGTCCTCGACGAAGGGCCCCAGCGCGTCGGCGACCCCGTTGACCTTGTCGGCGAGCGTCTGGGTGCCGTCCGCGACCTTCTGCGAACCGTCCTCCAGGTCGTCGGCGCCCTTGTCGAGCTTCTTCAGGCCCTTCGCCAGCTTGCCGCTGCCGTCCTTGGCGTCGCTCAGCCCGTCGGCGAGGTCCTTGGAGCCCTTCTCGGCCTTCCCGATGCCGCCGGTGAGGTCGTCGGCCCCGTCGGCGGCCTTCGCGGTCGCTCCGTGGATGTCGGAGAAGGAGACGAAGATCTTGTCCAGGAAGGACCGTGAGGTCTTCGTGGACGCGGCCGTGCGTACCTCACTGAAGACCGTGCGCGAGATCTGCCCGACGATGTAGTTGTTGGCGTCGTTGGTGCGCACCTGGAGGGCGCTCGTCTCGGGGGAGTCGCCCGAGCTGGAGGCGATCCGCCCGCTGAAGTCGGCCGGCATGGTCAGCGACAGGTAGTACCTGCCGTCCTCCACGCCCGCGCGTGCCTCGGCGGCACTCACCTCGTGCCAGTCGAAGACCTCGCTGTCGCGCAGGCCCTTGGTGATGTCGTCCCCGGCGCTGATCCTCTTGCCGTCGGCGGTGGCTCCCTTGTCGTCGTTCACGAGCGCCACGGGGATGCGGTCGAGGCGGCCGTACGGGTCCCAGAAGGACCACAGGTACAGCGCGCCGTACAGCAGGGGCAGCAGCAGGAGGGCGACGAGGGCGGCCCGGGGAAGTTTGCCCCGGCCGAACCGCCGCAGCTCAAGCGCGGCCAGTCTCGGCGATCGCATCCGTCTTCTCCTCTTCCTGCTCGGTCCCGGTCGGCCCGGTGGACTCAGCGGACTTGGCGGGCTCCCGGGCGGATTCGGCGGCGGGCTCGTCAGAGGCTTCGACGGCTTCCTCCCGGTCATCGGCCTCGACGGCGTCCTCCCGGTGGAGCGGGACGGCCTCCGGGCCCGTGGAGACCGTGACCGTGCCCTCGGGGGCCTCGCCGCACACCGCGAGGACTGTCGTCCCCGCCTCGGCGAGGGACCTGAGCAGCGCCCAGACCTCCTCCCGCTCGGCGTCCGTCAGCTTCAGGTCGATGTCGTCGACACCGAGCAGCCCGGGACGTCCGATGAGCGCCAACGCCACGGACAGCCGCAGCGCTTCGAGGCGCTCCAGATCGCGGACGGCGGTCCGTGACCCCTTGGGCAGGGCCTCCCGGTCGAGCCCGGCGGTGGAGAGCGCGGAGTCGATCCGCAGCCCCACCTCGGCCGCCCGCTCCGCGCGCGGCCGCAGCAGCTCCCGTACGGGGCCGCCGAACCGCCGCTCCAGCAGCGCCCGTTCGCGCAGGTGCTCCCCGACGGTCAGGGCCGGGTCGAGGTCGGTCACGCCGGCGACGTGTGCGAGCGCGCTGACGCGCCGCACGGGCGCCAGTTGCTTCGGCAGCCGTGCCCCGCCCACGGTCGCCGTCCCCTCGGTGGCTTTCATCCGCCCGGTGAGGGCGAGCAGCAGGCTGGTCCGCCCGGAGCCGGACGGCCCCTCGACGGCGATCAACGAGCCCGGCTCCGCATCGATGCCGATGCCCCGGAACGCCCATCCGCGAGGGCCTCGGAGCCCGAAGCCGTCGGCGGTGACACCGACTCCGTCCACAGGTCCCCCTGATTGACGACTATTTGAACTGACTGGTCAGTGCAAAAACTAGCCCGAACCTTCGATCGAAGCAAAAGCCCAGGTCAGAACGGATTGTCAGTGCCATACCCCACGATGGGCACATACGGCAACCCGTATCGGGGCGTGCCGTCACACAGACGACAGGAGGTTCGTCATGGCCACCTACCACGCAGCCGCCGCAAACCGGCGCCGCGCCACCGGCCCTGCCCCCTCACTGAACGGCCCGGCGAGCGACGTGCACCCCGTGCTGCGGCGCACCACGGCCCCACCCGCCGCCCTCGACCTGCTCTCCCAGGCCCGCGCCGGGCTGGACGAGGCGGCCGTCCTCGAAACCCCCAACGAGCGCTACGCCACGGCCCATCTGGCGGCCCTGCGCACCGCGGCGGCCGTGCTCGCCGCCCGGGGCCGCCCGGATCCCGCCCCGCGCCGCCGGGCCCGCATCCGGAGCGCCTGGGAAGTGCTCCCCGAGATAGCGCCCGAACTCACCGAGTGGAGCGCTCTGTTCGCCTCCGGGGCCCGGCGCCGCGCCCGGGCCGAGGCGGGCATCCAGGGCGCGGCCACCCGCCGGGACGCCGACGACCTGATACGCGACGTGGCGATGTTCCTCCGCCTCGTCGAACGGATGCTGGTGCTCCAGCCGGTCCTCCCGCAGCCGCGCCAGGAGGGGGACGACCCGGACGGCCCCGGTGCGGGGCGCGACCTGCCGGACGCGGGCTGACGTGCGCCGCCGCCGGGGCGCACCACCGTGACCGGGCAAAGGCGCCGGAGGCAATAGGGTGGAAGACGCCTGAAGTCTTCCCTCCGCCCACCCCGTCCCGCCCGCTCCCGGGCCGGGTCGGATCGGGCCGGGAAGGCAGCCCGTTCGCTCCGCCGCGCAAGAGGCGGTGCCGCGCCGAGGAGTCAACTGCCGTGTCGGACCCGATGCGCCCGCCCGTCTCCCACCACAGCCCGCACCCGACGCCGCTACGCTCCGACCCCCCTCGGCCCCGTGCCGCTCTCCGTACGGCCGTGGTCTGGGAGGTCCTTCAGGAGGCCCTCGAGCGCCGGGTCAAGGCGACCGGACGTGAGTCGCTCGACGTCCTCGACACCGGCGGCGGCAGCGGCAACTTCGCGGTGCCCGTCGCCCTTCTCGGGCACCGGGTCACCGTGGTCGACCCCAGCCCCAACGCGCTGTTCGCCCTGGAGCGCCGCACCGCCGAAGCCGGCGTCGCCGATCGCGTGAAGGGCGTCCAGGGCGACGCCCACGGGCTCTTCGACGTGGTCGAGCGGGGCGGCTACGACGCGGTCCTGTGCCACGGCGTCCTGGAGTACGTGGACGACCCGGCCGAGGGCGTCCGCAACGTGGTGGCCGCGCTGCGCTCCGGAGGCGTCCTCAGCCTGCTCGCCGCCGGCCTCGGCGGAGCCGTGCTCGCACGTGCCCTCGCCGGCCGCTTCAAGGAGGCCCGGCAGGCCCTCACCGGCCCGGACGGCCGCTGGGGCGAGGGCGACCCCGTGCCGCGCCGCTTCACCGCCGAGCAGCTCACCGCACTGATCGAGGGCGCGGGCCTGCGGGTCGGGTCGGTGCACGGCGTGCGCGTCTTCGCCGACCTCGTCCCCGGTGTGCTCGTGGACACCGAGCCCGGCGCCCTGGAAGCCCTGCTCAAGCTCGAGGAGGCCGCCGCCGAACTCGCCGCCTTCCACGCCGTGGCGACCCAGCTTCACGTGTTGGGGGAGGCGCGGGGGGCCGACGGGACCTGAGCGCCTCCTGGGGCGCACCGCTGATCAGGGCCTTGGCGGCGCATGGAGTACGCCACAGGCCCCCCGTTCGGGCGCAGTGCGCCGTATGATCGAGGGAGACCGCCCGGCATGACGGGTCGGCTCCTGGGGAATGGAATCCTCAGCGGGCCGGGACGTCCATGACGGGCTCCGGTTGGCCAATTGGCGTAGAGGGGCGGGTTTCACGGGGGCGATTCCCTGCCTATCCTGAAGGGACCCCCCGGGTCGCCCCGGCGACTGCACGATGAGGAGGACTCCGTGCCGCTCTCGGAGCACGAGCAGCGCATGCTCGAGCAGATGGAGCGAGCGCTGTACGCCGAAGATCCCAAGTTCGCGTCGGCGCTCGAGGGAAGCGGGCTGCGTACGTACACCCGGCGGCGGGTCTACCAGGCGGTCGCAGGCTTCCTCGTGGGTATCGCGCTCCTCATGGCCGGTATGGTCGCCAAGCAGGTCTGGCTGAGCGTGGTGGGCTTCCTCGTCATGCTGGGCTGCGCGGTTCTCGCCGTGACCGGCTGGCGCAAGGCGCCCAAGCCGGGCGAGCAACCCGCGGCAGGAGCCGCGGGCTCCCCAGGCACCCCGCACAGTCGTGGTCAGGGTCGGCAGAAGCGCTCCATGATGGACCGGATCGAACAGCGCTGGCAGCGCCGCCGTGACGAGCAGGGCGGTCACTGACACCGCAGCACCACCCCATGCGAAGAAACGTTGAGGGGCGACCACCCGGCCGGGTGGTCGCCCCTCAACGTTGTGCTGACACAGCCGCGCGCGTCCCCGGCCTTCGGAGGCACCTTCGGAGAGCCCCGACGGGCCCCTACGCGGCCCCGGCTCGGCTCGGCCGTGCCCAGCCCGGGTGGGCCCGGGTGGGCCCGGGTGGGCCCGGGTGGGCCTCGGCACGTGCTCGGTCTCCGCTCAGCCCCGGCTCGGGCCGAGCTCGGCTCCAGCCGGACGCCGGCTCGGCCCTTCGCTCAGCCGCTCTGCTGCTGGCCCTGTTGCCCGGACGGGCGGCGCACGAGAGTCGCCAGACGGGCCGCCCAGGACGCCTTGAGGGCCGTCCAGCGGTCGTTGAGGTCCCAGACCGCGCGGATGGCCGAACGCGGCGCCACGACGGCACGCACGCGCGTGGTCCAGCCGACCCGCTCGCGCAGGGCCCCCCGCACCTTGCGCACGTCGTCCGCCAGGCCGGCCTCGGCCCTCGGCTGCGGAGCGAACAGCACCTGCTCCACGGCGCCCGCGACCCGGTGCACCGAACGACCCACCGTCTCGTCCAGCTCCCCGATCCGGACGATCCGCGCGGCGGCCCGCCGCGGGGTCAGCGCGTCGTCCGGCTCGATGCCGTAGTCCCAGGCCGTGTCGGTGAGCTCGCGCCACACCGCCAGCACATGCCCGACGGTCGCCTCACCGGCCTCCTGCGGCGGCACGTCCAGCAGCACCGCAGGACCGGGATCGCCCGGTTGCCGGCCGTCGTCGCCGTCCTTGCGCCGGCCCGGGGGTGCCCCGGCGGGCGAGGACGCGGAGTGCTGGGCGGACGCCAGCCGCACCGAACGCCGTCTCAGCCGCCACAGCATCGGCAGCAGCGGCAGGGCGAGTGCCGCCGCCCCCAGCAGCGTCCATCCGGCGATCGCGTACCAGGGGGTACCGGCGCCGTCCTGCTCCGTCGGGTCCAGCGGCAGCGCGGCGGCGCAGCCCTCGAGCTTCTTGTCCTGGGCCGAGCAGCTGGTGCTCGCCGAGGGCTCGGTCGAAGGCGCCGCGTCCGCCGAGCGGGAGGCCTGCGGCAGGTCGGGCACGGTCTCGCCCGAACTGTCCGGCAGCGTGTACGTGGGCGTCGTGCCCCGGGTCGGGGTCGGCTCGAAACGGGTCCAGCCGACGCCCTCGAAGTACAGCTCCGGCCAGGCGTGCGCGTCCTTCAGGCCCACCGCGACCGAACCGTCGGCCTGCGGGGAACCCGGCGCGAAGCCCACCGCGACCCGCGCCGGTATGCCCAGCGTGCGGGCCATCGCGGCCATCGCGAACGAGAAGTGGACGCAGAAGCCCTGCTTGTCCTTCAGGAAGCGGGCGATCGCGTTGGGGCCGCTGCCGACCTCGACCTCGGTGTCGTACTCGAAGCCGCCCGTCACCGCGAAGTAGTCCTGGAGCTCGACGGCCTTCTCGTAGTCGCTGGTGGCGCCCTTGGTGATCTCCCGGGCCTGCTGTGCCACCACCGCGGGCAGGGAGTCCGGGACCTTGGTGTAGGTGCTCTTCACGGAGCCGGGCGCCTCGGGCGCCGAGGCCAGCTGCTCCGCCGTCGGCTGCACGTCGAGGCTCGTCACCTGGTACGTCTTGCCGCTGGTCTTCTGGCCGTGGTCGCCGACCAGGGTCATGCCGACCGGCTCGTACCGCCAGTTGCCCTTGATCTGCACGCTGCTGGGCGGGTACGGCATCGGCAGCCAGTCCTGGCCGTAACCGGCGTCGGCCGCGATCCGGGTCGTGACCTCCGTGCGCTTGACGTCCTGGCCCAGACCGGTGGGCGTGGGGAACTCGTCCGGCACGGCGATGATGTGACGCTTCGCCGGCTTCCACGTCGTGCCGTCGAAGTCGTCCAGCGACACGATCCGCAGGTACATGTCCGAGATGTTGCTGGTGGTGGTGCGCAGGGTCAGGACCGTGCGGTCCTCGTCCACGTTCAGGCTGTCGCGCAGCGACACCAGCGGGTTGACCGCGGAGATGGTGCCCCCGCTGCCGTTGCCCGCGCCGACGCCGGTGCCCGCTCCGTCCAGCAGGCCGCCCTGTATCGCCGGCAGCGGCAGCAGCGGCACGACCAGGGCGACGCCGAGCGCGGCCATGCCGATGCGGCGGCCGGTGCGCACCGGGGCCACCGGGCCGGGCTGTCCGCCCGCACCGCGCGGTGCCCCGCCGAAGACCCGGCCCCACTGCGAGAGCCGCTCCCGGCCCTCGGCGAGCAGCAGCATCAGATAGCCGGCCGCGGCGACCAGGAACCACAGCCAGTCGGTCGCCCCGTCGGACAGACCCGCGGCGACCGAGTACAGCGCCAGCAGCGGCAGGCCGGCCGGGGCCGCGTTGCGGTAGGTCACCGCGAGGGTGTCCACCGCCAGACCGATCACCAGCACCCCGCCGATCACCATCAGCCGGATGCCGTCGGACAGCGGGGCCGGTATCGCGTACCGCCCCACGTCGTCGGTGCCCGCCTGGAGCAGGTCGCCGAAGTGGCGGAAGGCCTCCGGGCCGGGGATCAGGCCGGCGAGGGCGTGCTCACGGGCGAAGAGCAGGGTCAGCAGCACCAGCGTGACCAGGGTCTGGGCGGCCACGGTCAGCGGCCGGGCCAGCGGCACCCGCCGGGTCGCCGCGCCCACCCCGGACTGGATCGCCAGCAGGAACGCCGCCTGGAGGAGCCATGTCGCCGGGGTGACGAGGGGCAGCAGGGCGCACGAGGCCATCAGTGTCGCCGCCGCCGAGCACAGCGTCAGTCGAGCCCGCCCGCTCATGACCATCCCTCCCCGCCGCTCGTCCCGCTCCCCGTCATCACGCCCGCCCGCTCGCGGTCCGCCTGGCGCCACAACTCGTTCAGCGAAGCGCCCCGCGGCACGCTCAGGGCCGTCCAGCCCGCCTCGCGCAGCATCCGCAGCCGCTCCTCCTGCCTGTTCATGGGATCGGGCACGCCGTTCGGTTCACGCGCCCAGCTGTCGCCGTCCAGCAGGAAGGCGACCGCGCCTCCGCTGCGCTGGCGCATCTTCGCGGCCACCGCCGCCTGCTCCTCGTCGAGATCGCCGAGGAAGGCCACCAGCAGTCCCTCGTTGCCGCCGCGCAGCACGTCGTAGGCCCGGGACAGGCCGGTGCCGTCGGAGTGGTCGACCACCGCCAGGGTGTCCATCATCAGTCCGGCCGCGTCCGCCGACTCCTGGCTCGCGCCGGCGAACCCGTCGGAGCCCTCACCGGGCACCGAGTTGCCCGTGTCCGTCAGCAGCCGCACCGAGAAGCCCCGCTCCAGCATGTGCACCAGCACGGACGCGGCGCCCGAGACCGCCCATTCGAAGGCGGAGTCCGGGCCCGCGCCCTGATAGGCGAGGCCCCGGGTGTCCAGCAGCACCGTGCAGCGGGAGCGTTGCGGCTGCTCCTCGCGGCGCACCATCAGCTCGCCGTAGCGGGCGGTCAGACGCCAGTGCACCCGGCGCAGGTCGTCGCCGTAGCGGTAGCCGCGCGGGATGACGTCGTCCTCGCCGGCCAGCGCCAGCGCGCGCAGCCGTCCGTCGCCGTATCCCTTGGCCTCGCCGCTCAGGCGGACCGGGGGCAGCGGCTCCACGCGCGGGATCACCGTCAGCGTGTCGTAGGTGGAGAAGGCCCTGGTGAGTTCGCACATGCCGAAGGGGTCGCTCAGGCGCAGCTGGAGCGGGCCCAGCGGGTAGCGGCCGCGCAGGTCGGAGCGGACCCGGTAGGACACCTCGCGGCGGCCACCCGCCTCGACCCGGTCCAGGACGAAGCGGGGGCGCGGGCCGAGCACGTACGGCACCCGGTCCTGGAGCATCAGCAGGCCGGTGGGCAGCCGCGAGACGTTGTCCATCCGCAGGTGGACCCGGGCCTCGCTGCCGGCGGGCACCCGCGCGGGAGAGAGCCGGCGGCTGCCGGCGACCCGGTAGCGGGTGCGGTAGACGACGGCCGCGCAGATCAGCGGCAGCGCGGCCAGCAGCAGCCCGACCCGCAGCAGGTCGGGCTGTCCGAGCACATAGGCGCAGATGGCGGCGGCGATGCCGGCGGCGAGGAAGGAGCGGCCGCGGGTGGTCAGACCGGCCAGGGCCGTGCGTGCGCCGCCCTTCTCGCCCTTCTCCCCGTGGCCCGTGGACGGCTGCCCGGTCCCCCCGGCGGCCATCACAGCCTCCGCGACTGCTGCTGGCCGTACGCCTGTGTGCCGTGGCCCAGTCCGTACCCGTGCTGCTGGGGGCTCGCGGGCACCGAGGTGCGCTGGATGATCTCCTCGACGACCTGCTCCGCCGTGCGGCGGTTCAGCTGCGCCTGCGCGGTGGGCAGCAGACGGTGGGCCAGGACGGCCACGGCGAGGTTCTGCACGTCGTCCGGGAGCGCGTAGTCCCGGCCGCTGAGGGCGGCGGTCGCCTTGGCCGCGCGCACGAGGTGCAGCGTCGCGCGCGGGGAGGCGCCGAGTCTGAGGTCCGGGTGGGTGCGCGTGGCGGAGACCAGGTCGACCGCGTAGCGGCGGACCGACTCGGCGACATGGACACCGCGGACGGCGTCGATCAGCTTCACGATCTCGTGGGCGTGCGCGACCGGCTGGAGGTCGTCCAGCGGGCTGACCCCGCCGTGCACGTCGAGCATCTGGAGCTCGGCCTCCGGGCTCGGGTAGCCGATGGAGACCCGGGCCATGAAACGGTCGCGCTGGGCCTCGGGCAGCGGGTAGGTGCCCTCCATCTCGACCGGGTTCTGGGTGGCCACCACCATGAAGGGACTGGGCAGCTCGTACGTCGTCCCGTCGATGGTGACCTGGCGCTCCTCCAGCGACTCCAGGAGCGCGGACTGCGTCTTGGGCGAGGCGCGGTTGATCTCGTCGCCGATCACGATCTGCGAGAAGATCGCGCCCGGCTTGAACTCGAATTCCCGGCGCTGCTGGTCCCAGATGGACACCCCGGTGATGTCCGAGGGCAGCAGGTCGGGCGTGAACTGGATACGGCGCACCGAGCAGTCGATGGACTTCGCCAGCGCCTTGGCGAGCATCGTCTTGCCGACGCCCGGCACGTCCTCGATCAGCAGGTGCCCCTCGGCGAGGAGCACGGTCAGCGAAAGCCGTACGACCTCGGGCTTGCCCTCGATCACTCCCTCCACCGAACTGCGGACACGCTCCACAGTGGCGGTCAGATCTGTGAGGCTCGCTCGCTCGTCATAGGTCGTCACCCGGCCCTCCTCGGCCCAAACTTTCTCCGGGCCGACGCTCTGTGCGGCAAACCGGCCCACCCCGAATCACGGACGCCGTGCGCGAACTGCTCAGCGTGGCGTCACACCCGCATTCTTGCTGCCGTTACCGATTCGTGTCACTCGCCTGTGGACAACTGTCCGCGATATGTCGGTGTTATGACTATTTGGGCGTCCAGGGTGCGGAAATCAACAGCGAAACGACAGCGAACGATGGCGTCCGTGAACGGTCGCACAGGGCCGCGGGAGCGATTACGCGGGGTCGATCTCGCGCAGCAGGCCCGTCTTCACGTCGAACACGAAGCCGCGCACGTCGTCGGCGTGCACCAGGAACGGTGAGGTGCGCACCCGCTGCATCGACTGCCGTACGTCCTGGTCGACGTCCCGGAAGGCCTCCACCGCCCAGGCCGGACGCTGGCCGACCTCCATCTCCAGCTCGGTGCGGAAGTCCTCGGTGATCGCCTCGAGGCCACAGCCGGTGTGGTGGATGAGGACGACGCTGCGCGTGCCCAGCTTGCGCTGGCTGATGGTGAGCGAGCGGATCACGTCGTCGGTGACCACACCGCCGGCGTTACGGATCGTGTGGCAGTCGCCGAGCTCGAGGCCGAGCGCCGCGTGCAGGTCGAGGCGGGCGTCCATGCAGGCCACGACCGCGACGTGCAGGACAGGGCGGGCGTCCATGCCGGGGTCGGAGAAGGCGGCCGCGTACCGCTCGTTCGCCTCGACGAGGCGGTCGGTGACGGTGTCGTCGGTTATGGCGCCTTCGGGCCGTGCGGGAACCGATGCAGAAGTCGTCATACCGATGACGGTACTGGTCACGTGCGTTCCGGGCCTGCTGTGAGAACGGAAAAAGAGTGTCATCACGTGCTCTTTGTGAGGTAAGCCACAGAGGAGGCGGGGAGGGGGCTCCCGTCGGGCCGCGCCGCGCAGGCCGGTTGATTGACCGCGAGACACCGTGGACTAAAGTGACGCGAAGCGGGAGGCGACGATCTCCCTGCTGGACTGAACCCCGTGAGACCCCGGCCCGGCCGCCGGAGATCTCCCCGCGGCGCCGGCAGGCCTTCCCTTCCTCAGGGGCGGGGACCCGGCGATGCGTACACCCGCCGGATCTGAGAGGGCCCCTTGAGTCACAGTCGACACGTCCCGGTGATGCTCCAGCGGTGCCTGGACCTGTTGGCCCCCGCCCTCCAGCGGCCGGGCTCGGTGGTCGTCGACTGCACGCTCGGCCTCGGCGGCCACAGCGAGGCGCTGCTGACGCAGTTCCCCGAGGCCCGGCTCGTCGCCCTCGACCGCGACAAGGAGGCACTGCGCCTGTCCGGCGAGCGCCTCGCCCCGTTCGGCGACCGCGCCACCCTCGTGCACGCCGTCTACGACGAGCTGCCCGACGTACTGGACCGGCTCGGCATCGCGCGCGTGCAGGGCGTCCTGTTCGACCTCGGCGTCTCCTCCATGCAACTCGACGAGGCCGACCGCGGTTTCGCCTACGCCCAGGACGCCCCGCTCGACATGCGGATGGACCAGACGACCGGCGTCAGCGCCGCCGAGGTCCTCAACACGTACCCGCCCGGTGAACTGGTGCGGATCCTGCGGGCGTACGGCGAGGAGAAGCAGGCCAAGCGGATCGTCTCCGCGGTGGTGCGCGAGCGCGACAAGGAGCCGTTCACCAACAGCGCGCGGCTCGTCGAGCTGATCCGCAACGCCCTTCCCCAGGCGGCCAAGCGCACCGGCGGCAACCCGGCCAAGCGCACCTTCCAGGCGCTGCGCATCGAGGTCAACGGCGAACTCTCCGTCCTGGAGCAGGCGATCCCGGCCGCGGTGGAGACGATCGACGTGGGCGGGCGGATCGCCGTCCTGTCGTACCACTCGCTCGAAGACCGGCTCGTGAAGCAGGTGTTCGCGGCCGGTGCCGCCAACACCGCGCCGCCCGGGCTGCCGGTCGTCCCCGAGCGCTACCAGCCCCGGCTCAAGCTGCTCACCCGCGGTGCCGAACTTCCCTCCGAGGAAGAGGTCGCCGAGAACCGGCGTGCCGCCCCGGCGCGCCTGCGCGGGGCCGAGCGAATCAGGGAGTCCATCGAATGACGGGCGTGAGCCGAGGGTTCGGAATTCCGACCCGGGGGAGGCCGAGTGAGTAGGAAACCCGAACTGAAGGGGAGGGCTGCCCGGCTCGCGCGGCTTTTCCCGGCCGGCCCGCGGCAGGCGGCCCGTACCCCGTTCGTCCTTCTCGTCGTGCTCCTCCTGGGCGGCGGTCTCATCGGACTGCTCGTGCTGAACTCCGCGCTCAGCGAGGGCTCGTTCAAGATGGACGACCTCCAGAAGGACACCAAGAGCCTCACCGACGAGGAGCAGGCGCTCCAGCGGGACATCGACTCCTACTCCGCCCCCGACGCCCTCCAGCGCCGCGCGCGCGAACTCGGCATGGTCCCGGGCGGAGACCCGGCCTTCCTGAACCCCGACGGCACCGTGAAGGGCGTCCCCTCGCCCGCCGCCCAGCAGTCCCTGGAGGACGCTCCGGCCGCCGTGGGGCCGCCGGAGGCCATCCCGCTCTCCCGGACGATCGAGGCGCCGCCGTCCTCCGCGACACCCACGCCGAGCACCCTTTCCGAGCCGACCGAGGCCCCGGCCCCGAGCGCCGCCCCGACCGAAGCCATCCCCGAGACCCCCGGCAGGTGACGGAAGTGTCCGACAGGGAACCGCCGCGCCGGCGCGTGCCCGGCCCCGCCCGGCCCTCCCGCCCGGTGTCCGCCCAGCGGCGCCCGGGCCCCGGCGCCCGTCCCGCCCGCCGCCCGACCGCACCCGCTCCACGCACCGCGGCCCCGCGTGCCATCCGGCTCGGCAACCCCCGCCCCCGCCTGCGGATGGTCGGCCTCGCGCTGACCCTGGTGCTGATCGCCTTCGTCGTCCGTCTGCTCCAGGTGCAGGCCGTCGACGCGAGCGCCTACACCGCCAAGGCCGAGCAGAACAGGTACGTCGGTCAGGTGCTGGCCGCCGAACGCGGCGAGATCACCGACCGCGCCGGCGTGGCCTTCGCGACCAGCGTGGACGCCTACGACATCACGGCCGACCCCACGATGTTCACGCGCGGGCAGCTGAAGGTCGACGACGCCCCCGAGCAGGCGGCCGCCCTCCTCGCGCCGATCCTCGGCCAGGAGCAGTCCGCGCTCGTCAAGAAGCTGCGGCCGAAGGACGCGAGCCTGCGCTACGTCAAACTGGCCGGCCGGCAGACGCCGCAGGTCTGGAAGCAGATCAAGGACCTGAGGTCCGCCCTGTCCACCAAGGCGGAGACGGACAAGTCCACCGTCAACGTCCTCGCCGGCGTCTTCTCCGTTCCCAGCAGCAAGCGCGTGTACCCCAACGGCAACCTCGCCGCCGGGATACTGGGCTGGGTCAACGCCGACGGCAAGGGCGGCGGCGGTGTCGAGCAGCAGCTGAACGCGACCCTGACCGGCAAGGACGGCAAGATCCGCTACGCCCAGTCCGGCGGCCGCCAGGTGCCCACCGTGGGCTCCACCGAGACCCCCGCGGTGCCCGGCTCCGACGTCGAGCTGACGATCGACCGCGACATCCAGTGGGCCGCGCAGAACGCCATCACCGAGCAGGTGAAGGAGTCCCGGGCGGACCGCGGCTACGTCATCGTCCAGGACAACCGCACCGGCGAGATCCTCGCCATGGCCAACTCGCCCGGCTTCGACCCGGGCGACCTCTCGCAGGCCAAGTCCGCGGACATGGGCAACGCCTCCGTCCAGGACGCCTACGAACCCGGCTCCACGGCCAAGGTCATGTCGATGGCCGCCGTGCTGGAGGAGAACGCCGCCACCCCGCTGACGCATGTCACCGTGCCCAACCGGCTGCACCGCGGCGACCGGCTCTTCCAGGACGACATCGACCACGCCACCTGGTACCTCACGCTCAACGGCGTGCTCGCCAAGTCCAGCAACATCGGCACCATCCTGGCCACCGGCCAGCTCGGCAAGACACAGGCCCAGGCCAACCAGGTGCTCTACTCGTACCTGCGCAAGTTCGGCATCGGCAGCCACACCGGACTCGGCTTCCCCGGCGAGACGAAGGGCATCCTGGCCCAGCCCGGCAAGTGGTCGACCTCGCAGCAGTACACGATCCCCTTCGGCCAGGGCATGTCCCTCAACGCCCTCCAGGCGGCCTCCGTGTACTCGACGATCGCCAACGGCGGGGTCCGTGTCGAGCCCACCCTGGTGCGCGGCACCAAGGGCCCGGACGGACGCTTCACCCCCGCCGAGGCACCCGCGAAGACCCGGGTCGTCAGCCAGAAGACGGCGAAGACCCTCGCCCAGATGCTGGAGTCGGTCGTGGACGACCAGGAGGGCACCGGCGCCAAGGCGCGTATCCCCGGCTACCGCGTCGCGGGTAAGACCGGTACCGCCAACCGGGTTGACCCGGCCACCGGCACCTACAAGGGCTACACCTCCTCGTTCGCCGGGTTCGCGCCCGCCGACAACCCCCGGGTCACCGTGTACTGCGCCATCCAGAACGCCACCGAGGGCAGCTACTTCGGCGGCCAGATCTGCGGTCCCGTCTTCAAGCAGGTCATGGAGTTCGCCCTGAAGACCCTCCAGATCCCACCGACCGGCGCCAAGGCCGCGAGCCTCCCGGTCTCCTTCACCCCCTGACCGTCCCGCACCGCCCGCCTCCGACCCCCGCCCCGTCACTGTTCAGCGCCGAACAAGCCAGGAACCAGCCCGTGACCATGATCACTCCCGACCCCGGGAACCCCGTACCGCCCGCATCGTCGTCCGCGGCCCCGCCCTCGCTTCGCCCGCAGGCGGGTACGCCCGGTACGCTCACCGCCGTGCCACACGCTGATCAGTCCCAAACCACCCAGAAGGGCGCTTCCGTGACATATCCGGGACCGCCGCGACCGGCCCAGGTCTCCGCCACACCCCTCGCGGAGCTCGCCGATCAGCTGGGTGCCGAGCAGCCGGGGAGCACCGCCGTCGAGGTCACGGGCATCACCCACGACTCGCGCGCGGTCCGCCCCGGCGACCTGTACGCCGCCCTGCCGGGCGCCCGCCTGCACGGCGCCGACTTCGTCACCCAGGCCGCTGGCCTGGGCGCGGTCGCCGTCCTGACCGACCCCGCCGGCGCGGAACGCGCCGCCGCGACAGGCCTGCCGGTCCTGGTGGCCGACGACCCGCGCGGACGGATGGGCGAGCTGGCGGCCACGATCTACGGCGCCCCGGGCCGCGACCTGCTCCAGATCGGCATCACCGGCACCTCCGGCAAGACCACCACCGCGTACCTCATCGAGGGCGGCCTCAAGCCGGTCAGGTCCACCGGACTGATCGGCACCGTCGAGATGCGCATCGGCGACGAGCGGATCAAGTCCGAGCGCACCACCCCCGAAGCCACCGACCTCCAGGCGCTGTTCGCGGTCATGCGCGAGCGCGGTGTCGAGGCGGTCGCCATGGAGGTTTCCAGCCACGCGCTGGTCCTCGGCCGGGTCGACGGCTGCGTCTTCGACATCGCCGTCTTCAACAACCTCAGCCCGGAACACATGGAGTTCCACTCCGGCATGGAGGACTACTTCCAGGCCAAGGCGCAGCTGTTCACACGGAAACGCAGCAAACTCGGCGTGGTCAACTTCGACGACGAGTACGGCCGCCGGCTGATCCGGGAGGCGGAGGTCCCGGTCGTCAGCTTCTCCGCCGAGGGCCACCCGGACGCCGACTGGCGCGCGGTCGACGTCGAGATCGGCCCCCTGGACTCGACGTTCACCGTCCTGGGCCCGGACGGGGTACGGGTCGCCGCCAGGTCGCCGCTGCCGGGTTCCTTCAACGTGGCGAACACCCTCGCCGCGATCGTCTCCCTCGCCGCCGCCGGCATCGACCCGCGGACCGCCGCCGACGGTGTCGCCGCGGTGCCGGGTGTGCCGGGCCGGCTGGAGCGCGTGGACGTCGGGCAGTCCTATCTCGCGGTCGTCGACTACGCCCACAAGACGGACGCCGTCGAGTCGGTCCTGAAGGCGCTGCGCAAGGTCACCAAGGGCCGGCTGCACGTCGTCCTCGGCTGCGGCGGCGACCGGGACCGCACCAAGCGTGTCCCGATGGGCGCCGCCGTGGCCCGGCTCGCCGACACCGCCGTACTGACCTCCGACAACCCCCGCTCCGAGGACCCCCTCGCGATCCTCGCGACGATGCTCCAGGGCGCGGCGTCCGTGCCCGCGCACGAGCGCGGCGACGTCCTGCTGTTCGAGGACCGGGCCGCCGCGATCGCCGCGGTCGTCGCCCGCGCGCACGCCGGGGACACCGTGCTGGTCGCGGGCAAGGGCCATGAGCAGGGCCAGGACATCGCCGGGGTGGTCCGTCCGTTCGACGACCGCCAGGTGCTTCGCGAAGCTATCCAGCAGACCCAGGGATGAACTTGTGATCGCCCTCTCCCTCGCCGAGATCGCAGCAGTCGTCGGCGGGCAGACGCACGACATACCGGATCCGTCCACGGAAGTCACCGGACCGGTCGTCCGGGACTCCCGTGAGGTGGTGCCCGGCAGCCTCTTCGTCGCCTTCGTCGGCGAACGCGTGGACGGCCACGACTACGCGGCCGCGGTCGTCGAGGCGGGCGCGGCGGCCGTACTGGCCTCGCGCCCCGTCGGCGTCCCCGCGATCGTCGTGGACGACGTTCAGACGGCGCTGGGCGCCCTCGCCCGGCACGTCGTACGCAAGCTCGGCGCGACCCTCGTCGCGCTCACCGGCTCGGCCGGCAAGACCAGCACCAAGGACCTCATCGCGCAGGTCCTGCGGCGCAAGGCGCCCACCGTCTTCACGCCGGGCTCGCTCAACAACGAGATCGGGCTGCCGCTGACCGCCCTGTCCGCGACCGAGGAGACGAAGTTCCTCGTGCTCGAGATGGGCGCCCGCGGGATCGGCCACATCCGCTACCTCGCCGATCTGACGCCCCCGAAGATCGGCCTCGTCCTCAACGTCGGCACCGCGCACATCGGCGAGTTCGGCGGCCGCGAACAGATCGCACAGGCAAAGGGCGAGCTCGTCGAGAGCCTGCCGCCGGCCAGTGAGGGCGGCGCCGCGATCCTCAACGCCGACGACCCGTTGGTACGGGCCATGGCCTCCCGTACGAAGGCGAAGGTGGTCTTTTTCGGAGAGTCCGACGAAGCGGACGTTCGGGCCGAGAACGTGCGACTCACGGACAGCGGACAGCCCGCCTTCAGCCTTCACACACCCTCCGGGTGCAGCGACGTGACCATGCGCCTGTACGGTGAGCACCACGTGTCGAACGCGCTCGCAGCGGCCGCCGTCGCCCATGAGCTGGGCATGTCCGCGGAAGAGATCGCCACCGCGCTCTCCGAGGCGGGCTCCCTCTCCCACTGGCGGATGGAGGTCACCGAGCGCCCGGACGGCGTGACGATCGTCAACGACGCCTACAACGCGAACCCCGAGTCCATGCGAGCCGCTCTGCGCGCGCTCGCGGCCATGGGCAAGGGGGGCCGGACGTGGGCGGTGCTCGGCAAGATGGCCGAGCTCGGGGACGAGGCGCTCGCCGAGCACGACGCGGTCGGACGGCTCGCCGTCCGGCTCAATGTCGGCAAGCTCGTCGCGGTCGGGGGCAGGGAAGCCGCCTGGCTGCAACTGGGCGCATATAACGAGGGTTCGTGGGGTGAGGAGTCGGTGCACGTGTCCGACGCACAGGCGGCGGTCGACCTGTTGCGCAGCGAGTTGCGCCCGGGGGACGTCGTACTCGTGAAGGCGTCCCGTTCGGTCGGCCTCGAGAGCGTCGCGCAGGCGTTGCTCGCGACCGGCACCGAGGGTGAGGTCGCCGCCCGATGATGAATCAGATCCTGTTCGCGGGTGTGATCGGCCTCTTCCTGACGCTGGTCGGTACGCCGCTGCTGATCAAGCTGCTGGCGCGCAAGGGCTACGGCCAGTACATCCGCGACGACGGCCCGCGCGAGCACGCCAGCAAGCGCGGTACGCCGACCATGGGCGGTATCGCCTTCATCTTCGCGACGATCGCCGCGTACTTCCTGTCCAAGGTGATCACCGGCAAGCCCCCGACCTACTCGGGTCTGCTGGTGCTCGGCCTGATGACGGGCATGGGTCTGGTCGGCTTCCTCGACGACTACATCAAGATCGTCAAGCGGCGTTCGCTGGGTCTGCGGGCCAAGGCGAAGATGGCCGGCCAGCTGATCGTCGGTATCGCCTTCGCGGTGCTCTCGCTCCAGTTCTCCGACTCGCGCGGCAACACCCCGGCCTCCACGAAGCTGTCGTTCATCACGGACTTCGGCTGGACGATCGGCCCGGTGCTGTTCGTCGTCTGGGCGCTGTTCATGATCCTCGCGATGTCCAACGGCGTGAACCTGACGGACGGTCTGGACGGCCTGGCCACCGGCGCCTCCGTCCTCGTCTTCGGCGCCTACACCTTCATCGGTGTCTGGCAGTTCCAGGAGTCCTGCGCCAACGGCGAGACCCTGACCAACCCCAGCGCCTGTTACGAGGTGCGCGATCCGCTGGACCTCGCGGTCATCGCGTCCGCGCTGATGGGCGCCTGCCTCGGCTTCCTGTGGTGGAACACCTCGCCGGCCAAGATCTTCATGGGCGACACCGGTTCGCTGGCGCTCGGCGGCGTGCTCGCGGGTCTCGCGATCTGCTCCCGCACCGAGCTGCTGATCGCCCTCCTGGGCGGCCTGTTCGTGCTGATCACGATGTCGGTCGTCATCCAGGTCGGCTCCTTCAAGCTCACCGGCAAGCGCGTCTTCCGAATGGCGCCACTCCAGCACCACTTCGAACTCAAGGGCTGGTCCGAAGTCCTGGTGGTGGTCCGTTTCTGGATCATCCAGGGCATCTGTGTGATCGTCGGACTGGGCATCTTCTACGCGGGATGGGCAGCGGACAAGTGACCGACTGGCAGGGGAAGAACGTCACCGTCGCCGGGCTCGGCGTCTCCGGGATCCCGGCGGCCAAGGTGCTGCACGGGCTCGGCGCGAAGGTCACCGTCGTCAACGACGGCGACGACGCACGCGCGCGTGAGCAGGCCGCCGAGCTGGAGGCGCTGGGCGTCACCGTGCGCCTCGGTGACGGGGCGACCCTGCCCGAGGGCACCGAACTCATCGTCACCGCACCCGGCTGGAAGCCCGACAAGCCGCTGTTCACGGCGGCCCACGAGGCCGGGGTACCGGTCTGGGGCGACGTCGAACTCGCCTGGCGGCTCAGGGAACTGGACGGCAGGAAGGCCGCGCCCTGGCTGTGCGTCACCGGCACCAACGGCAAGACGACCACCACCCAGATGCTGGCGTCCATCCTGAAGGCGGCCGGCCTGCGCACGGCGGCCGTCGGCAACATCGGCGTCTCCCTGCTGGACGCCGTCCTCGGCGAGGAGCCGTACGACGTCCTCGCCGTGGAGCTCTCCAGCTACCAGCTGCACTGGGCGCCCTCGCTGCGCGCCCACTCGGCCACCGTCCTGAACCTCGCCCCCGACCACCTCGACTGGCACGGCTCCATGGAGGCGTACGCCAAGGACAAGGGCCGTGTCTACGAGGGCAATCAGGTCGCCTGCGTCTACAACGTGGCCGACAAGGCCACCGAGGACCTGGTGCGGGAAGCGGATGTCGAGGAGGGCTGCCGGGCCATCGGTTTCACCCTCGCCGCCCCCGCGCCGTCCCAACTCGGCGTCGTGGACGGCATCCTGGTCGACCGCGCCTTCGTCGAGAACCGGCAGCAGAACGCCCAGGAGCTCGCCGAGGTCTCCGACGTCAACCCGCCCGCCCCGCACAACATCGCCAACGCCCTTGCCGCGGCGGCCCTCGCGCGCGCCTTCGGGGTGCCCGCCAAGGCCGTACGGGACGGCCTGCGGGCCTTCACGCCGGACGCCCACCGCATCGCCCACGTGGCGGACGTGGACGGCGTCGCGTACATCGACGACTCCAAGGCGACCAACACGCACGCCGCGGAAGCCTCGTTGGCGGCCTACGAGTCGATCGTCTGGATCGCGGGCGGACTGGCGAAGGGCGCCACCTTCGACGAGCTGGTCGCCAAGTCGGCGAAGCGGCTTCGCGCGGCTGTGCTCATCGGCGCCGATCGCGCCCTGATCCGTGAAGCCCTGGCGCGACACGCCCCGAAAGTACCCGTCGTCGACCTCGAGCGGACGGACACTGGGGCGATGCTCGCGGCTGTCCAGGAGGCTCGGCGCCTCGCCGTCGAAGGCGACACGGTGCTCCTCGCCCCGGCCTGCGCCTCCATGGACATGTTCGTCAACTACAACCAGCGCGGTGACATGTTCGCCCAGGCGGTTGGCGAACTCGGAACCTGACCCGGCCGCCTGCCGGGCGACCTTGGGAGGGACGCGTGGGACCGTCACGGCCGACGTACGGCGCGGCAGCCGAGTACAGCGGCTGCGCCGCGCTCCGGGGAGCAGCTGATGCCAGGTAGCCGTACCGGGCGTCCGCCTGTCCAGCGGACCGTCCGCAGACCCGCGGCTGTCTCCCGGCCGTTCCGCGACAACCCCGTACGACGGCTCCACACGCGTGCGCAGAAGGCCTGGGACCGGCCGCTGACCGCGTACTACCTGATCTTCGGCGGCAGCCTGCTGATCACCGTCCTGGGCCTCGTGATGGTCTACTCGGCCTCCCAGATCACCGCGCTCCAGATGTCGTTGCCGGGATCGTTCTTCTTCCGCAAACAGTTCCTGGCCGCCTCCATCGGGGCCGCGCTGCTGCTGGTCGCCTCCCGGATGCCGGTGAAACTGCACCGGGGGCTCGCCTACCCCATCCTCGCCGGCGCCGTCTTCATGATGGCGCTGGTGCAGGTGCCGGGGATAGGCATGTCGGTCAACGGCAACCAGAACTGGATCTCGCTCGGCGGCTCCTTCCAGATCCAGCCCAGCGAGTTCGGCAAGCTCGCGCTGGTGCTGTGGGGTGCCGATCTGCTCGCCCGCAAACAGGACAAGAAGCTGCTCGCGCAGTGGAAACACATGCTGGTGCCGCTGGTGCCGGTCGCGTTCATGCTGCTCGGGCTGATCATGCTCGGCGGCGACATGGGCACGGCGATCATCCTGACGGCGATCCTGTTCGGGCTGCTGTGGCTGGCGGGGGCGCCCACCCGGCTCTTCGTCGGGGTGCTGTCGATCGCCGCCACCCTCGGTGTGATCCTTATCAAGACCAGCCCGAACCGGATGGCCCGGCTTCAGTGCATCGGCGCGACCGACCCCGGCCCCGGCGACGCCTGCTGGCAGGCCGTGCACGGGATCTACGCCCTGGCCTCCGGCGGGATCTTCGGCTCGGGACTCGGCGCGAGTGTGGAGAAATGGGGCCAACTCCCCGAAGCCCACACCGACTTCATCTTCGCCGTCACCGGTGAGGAACTGGGTCTCGCGGGGACGCTGTCGGTACTCGCCCTGTTCGCGGCTCTAGGCTATGCGGGTATCCGCGTGGCCGGACGCACGGAGGACCCCTTCGTGAGGTATGCCGCGGGAGGCGTGACCACCTGGATCACCGCTCAGGCGGTGATCAACATCGGTGCGGTGCTCGGCCTGCTGCCGATCGCCGGCGTCCCGCTCCCGCTGTTCTCCTACGGGGGTTCCGCCCTGCTGCCGACCATGTTCGCCATCGGGCTGCTGATCGCTTTCGCACGCGACGAGCCCGGTGCGCGGGCGGCGCTGGCGATGCGGCACCCCCGCTTTGGTAGAAAGCTGGGGGCCGGGGGCTCCGCGTTCGACCGGAGACCCCGGAGATGGAACACGATGCGACGGCGTGCCTCGGCGGCGCGTCCGTCCGGAGAGCGGTGAATTTCGGTGCATGTCGTACTCGCTGGTGGGGGGACCGCCGGCCACATCGAGCCCGCGCTCGCCCTCGCGGACGCCCTGCGCAGGCAGGACCCCACTGTGGGGATCACGGCCCTGGGCACGGAGCGCGGCCTGGAGACCACGCTCGTTCCGCAGCGGGGCTACGACCTCGCGCTGATCCCCGCCGTGCCGCTGCCGCGCAAGCCCACCCCCGAACTGATCACCGTCCCGGGCCGGCTGCGCGGCACGATCAAGGCCGCCGAGCAGATCCTGGAGCGCACCAAGGCGGACGCCGTCGTCGGCTTCGGCGGCTACGTGGCCCTGCCCGGTTACCTGGCCGCCAAGCGCCTCGGCGTCCCGATCGTCGTCCACGAGGCGAACGCCCGCCCCGGCCTGGCCAACAAGATCGGCTCGCGCTACGCGGCCCGGGTGGCCGTCTCCACGCCCGACAGCAAGCTGCGGGACGCCCGCTACATCGGTATCCCGCTGCGCCGCTCCATCGCCACCCTGGACCGCGCCGCCATGCGCCCCGAGGCCCGGCACATGTTCGGCCTCGACCCCAACCTGCCCACCCTGCTGGTCTCCGGCGGTTCGCAGGGCGCCCGCCGCCTCAACGAGGTCGTCCAGCAGGTCGCGCCCTGGCTCCAGCAGGCCGGTATCCAGATCCTGCACGCGGTCGGTCCGAAGAACGAACTGCCGCAGGTGCAGCAGATGCCGGGGATGCCCCCCTACATCCCGGTACCGTACGTGGACCGGATGGACCTCGCGTACGCCGCCGCCGACATGATGCTCTGCCGCGCGGGCGCGATGACCGTCGCCGAACTCTCCGCCGTCGGGCTCCCGGCCGCCTATGTCCCGCTGCCCATCGGCAACGGCGAACAGCGGCTGAACGCCCAGCCGGTGGTCAAGGCGGGCGGCGGACTGCTGGTCGACGACGCGGAACTGACCCCCGAGTGGGTCCGGGAGACCGTCCTGCCCGTCCTCGCCGACCCGCACCGGCTGTACGAGATGTCCCGCGCCGCCAGCGAGTTCGGCCGCCGGGACGCCGACGAGCTGCTCGTCGGCATGGTGTACGAGGCGATCGCCGCCTCCCGTGCACGCCGTTAGGCACGTTTGACGAAAGGGCAGGGAGCGTGGCCGGATCCGCCACCGCCGAGCGCGGTGCACGCCAGCAGGAGTCGTCCGGCCCGCCCCTCGTCCGGTGGTTGGGGCCGCGCCGACTTCGTACGATCATCATTCTCGCGCTGGCCGTCGTCCTCCTCGCCGCTGGCACCGGCTGGGTGCTGTACGGCTCGCAGTGGCTGCGCGTGGAGCGTGTCTCCGTGTCCGGCACCGACGTGCTGACACCGCAGCAGGTGCGCGAAGCCGCCGCCGTACCGATCGGATCGCCGTTGGTCTCGGTCGACATCGACGCGATCGAGACCCGGCTGCGTACGGAATTGCCCCGCATCCACTCGGTCGACGTGGAACGTTCGTGGCCCCATGGAATCGGCCTGAAAGTGACAGAGCGTACGCCGGTTCTGCTCGTGCAAAAGGGGTCGAACTTCGTGGAAGTGGACGATGAAGGCGTCCGTTTCGCCACGGTTTCCAAGGCTCCGAAAGGCGTTCCGCTGCTGGAAATGGCCGTTTCCTCGTCGCGTTCGGCCGCCGCGAGCCTGCGCCGCTTCGGCGAGGCCCGGCTGGTGCGGGAGGCCGTGAAGGCCGCCGGTTCCCTGCCCGCCGCGGTCGCGCGGGCCACCCGGGTCGTCAAGGTCCGTTCCTACGACGACATCTCGCTGGAGTTGAGCGGCGGCCGCACAGTCGCGTGGGGGAGCGCGGAGAAGGCCGCGGCGAAGGGTCGTACACTCACCGCTCTCATGAAAGCCGCCCCGGCTGCGCGGCACTTCGATGTCAGCGCTCCCACCGCCCCTGCGTCAGCGGGGAGTTGACGCACATCCGCGCAGGCCAGCACCCTGGTTGGGCAGTGACACGCCTGATCACATAGGGTGAAAAGAAAAACGGGAGGTTCGGCGTGTTCGTTGAACGGGCGCCACTTGTCGACTTAGTGTCCTGTTCAGAAGACTCCAAGGAACAGACACACTGGTAACCCTAAACTTCAGCGTTAGGGTTCGGGTCGGCGAAACGGACCGTCCCATTCGGCATCAGTCGTCGGATCGCATCACCTGCGAGGCGACGACACGTAACTCGAGGCGAGAGGCCTTCGACGTGGCAGCACCGCAGAACTACCTCGCAGTCATCAAAGTCATCGGTGTCGGCGGCGGTGGTGTCAATGCCATCAACCGGATGATCGAGGTCGGTCTCAAGGGCGTCGAGTTCATCGCCATCAACACCGACGCGCAGGCGCTGTTGATGAGCGACGCCGACGTCAAGCTCGACGTCGGCCGTGAACTCACGCGCGGACTCGGCGCCGGCGCCAACCCGGCCGTGGGCCGCAAGGCCGCCGAGGACCACCGCGAGGAGATCGAGGAGGTCCTCAAGGGGGCCGACATGGTCTTCGTGACGGCCGGCGAGGGGGGCGGCACCGGCACCGGCGGCGCGCCCGTCGTGGCCAACATCGCGCGCAACCTCGGCGCCCTCACCATCGGCGTGGTCACCCGCCCCTTCACCTTCGAGGGCCGGCGCCGCGCCAACCAGGCCGAGGACGGCATCGCCGAACTCCGCGAAGAGGTCGACACCCTTATTGTCATCCCCAACGACCGACTGCTCTCCATCTCGGACCGCCAGGTCTCGGTCCTCGACGCCTTCAAGTCGGCCGACCAGGTCCTGCTCTCCGGTGTCCAGGGCATCACCGACCTGATCACCACCCCCGGTCTGATCAACCTCGACTTCGCCGACGTGAAGTCGGTCATGTCCGAGGCCGGTTCGGCCCTCATGGGCATCGGTTCGGCCCGCGGCGACGACCGCGCGGTGGCCGCCGCCGAGATGGCGATCTCCTCGCCACTCCTGGAGGCCTCCATCGACGGCGCCCGGGGCGTCCTGCTCTCCATCTCCGGCGGCTCCGACCTCGGCCTGTTCGAGATCAACGAGGCCGCCCAGCTGGTCAGCGAGGCCGCGCACCCGGAGGCCAACATCATCTTCGGTGCGGTCATCGACGACGCCCTCGGCGACGAGGTGCGGGTCACCGTCATCGCGGCCGGCTTCGACGGGGGCCAGCCCCCGGCCCGCCGGGAGACCGTCATGGGCTCGTCGTCGTCCTCGGCACGCCGCGAGGAGCCCACTCCGGTACGGCAGCCCGAGAGCCGGCCGTCCTTCGGCTCGCTCGGCAGCGTGACCCCCAAGGAGGACCCGCAGCCGGCGCCCGAGCCGGTGGCCGACCTTCCGGTCTCGCCGCCGGTGCCGCCGTCGCGGTCCTACTCGGACAGCGCGGCCGAGGAGCTGGACGTGCCGGACTTCCTGAAGTGATAGGACAGCGCGAGAGCGTGAGCGGCGCGCACTTCGCCTTCACCGACCGGTGGGGCGGGGTGAGCGCCGCTCCGTATGAGGAGCTCAACCTCGGCGGAGCGGTCGGCGACGACCCCGACGCCGTACGCGCCAATCGGGAGCTGGCCGCCAAGTCGCTGGACCTGGACCCCGCCCTGGTCGTCTGGATGAACCAGGTGCACGGCAATGACGTCGCCGAGGTCGACGGACCGTGGACCACCCGGCCCACCCCGCCGGTCGACGGTCTGGTGACCGCGACACGCGGACTCGCCCTCGCCGTGCTGACGGCGGACTGCGTGCCCGTGCTGCTCGCCGACCCCGTCGCCGGAGTGGTCGCGGCCGCCCACGCCGGGCGGCCCGGCATGGTCAAGGGGATCGTGCCCGCCGCGATCGACGCGATGGAGTCGCTCGGCGCCGACCCCTCCCGGATCGTCGCCCGCACCGGACCCGCCGTGTGCGGGCGGTGCTACGAAGTGCCGGAGGCGATGCGCGCCGAGGTGGCCGCCGTCGAGCCGGCGGCGAGCGCCGAGACGAGCTGGGGCACTCCCGCCGTCGACGTGATCGCCGGGGTGCACGCGCAGCTCGACCGGCTCGGGGTGCACGACCGGGAGCGGTCGCCGGTGTGCACACGGGAGTCGAACGATCACTTCTCGTATCGCCGCGACCGCTCCACGGGGCGACTCGCGGGATATGTCTGGCTGGACTGATAGGGCATGACGGACCGTAAGCACGAACTCGCCGCAAACCTGGCGAAGGTGGAGGATCGGATCGCCGCCGCATGCACGGCCGCGGGCCGTGCGCGGGAGGAGGTGACCCTGATCGTGGTCACCAAGACCTACCCGGCGAGCGATGTGCGGCTCCTGTCGGAACTCGGCGTGCGCCATGTCGCCGAGAACAAGGACCAGGACGCGGCGCCCAAGGCGGCCGAGTGCGCCGGGCTGCCGCTGCGGTGGCACTTCGTCGGCCAGCTCCAGACCAACAAGGTGCGCTCCGTGGTCGGTTACGCGGACGTGGTGCAGTCCGTCGACCGGGCCAGGCTGGTGACGGCCCTGTCGAAGGAGGCTGTACGGGCCGGGCGCGAGGTGGGCTGTCTGCTTCAGGTGGCGCTCGACGCCGGGGCGAGCGAGCGCGGTGAGCGGGGCGGTGTGGCCCCGGGCGGCGTCGAGGAGTTGGCCGCTCTGGTCGCCGGATCCCCGGGGCTGCGACTTGACGGACTGATGACCGTCGCACCTCTGACCGGGGAGTACGCCGGGCGCCAACGCGAGGCCTTCGGGCGGTTGATGGATTTGTCGACTGACCTGCGCCGAGCTCATCCGGCTGCGAACATGGTGTCGGCAGGGATGAGTGCGGACCTCGAGGATGCAGTGGCCGCCGGAGCGACACATGTACGCGTCGGCACTGCGGTACTCGGAGTCCGCCCCAGGCTCGGGTAACGTCGCCAGGAAGTCGGACCACAGCAGAAAATATGGTCATTACCGCCGAAGGGCGGACACAAGGGCCACGTGGATCGCGGGACTTGGCAGTTGAAAGTCGATCCACCACAGAGCGGAGGACTCAGAGAATGGCCGGCGCGATGCGCAAGATGGCGGTCTACCTCGGCCTCGTGGAGGACGATGGGTACGACGGCCGGGGATTCGACCCCGACGACGACTTCGAACCCGAGCTCGACCCGGAACCCGAGCGGGACCACCGGCGACACGAGCCGTCCCACCAGTCACATGGTGCGCATCAGTCCCAAAGGGACGAAGAGGTGCGAATCGTGCAGCCACCGGCGCCGCGTGAGCCGGTGGCTCGTTCCGCTTCGCTAGGCGCGGAATCCGGGCGCCCGGCGCGCATCGCGCCCGTGGCATCCATCACACAAGAACGTCAGTCCCTGGAGAAGAACGCACCGGTGATCATGCCCAAGGTCGTGTCGGAACGAGAGCCGTACCGGATCACCACGCTTCACCCCCGGACCTACAACGAGGCCCGTACCATCGGGGAACACTTCCGTGAGGGCACCCCGGTGATCATGAATCTGACTGAGATGGATGACACAGACGCGAAGCGACTTGTCGACTTTGCGGCCGGTTTGGTGTTTGGTCTTCACGGCAGCATCGAGCGGGTGACGCAGAAGGTGTTCCTGTTGTCGCCTGCTAACGTCGATGTCACGGCGGAGGACAAGGCCCGCATCGCAGAGGGCGGGTTCTTCAACCAGAGCTGAGACGCAAGACCGGAAACGGCAGTACAGAGAAGCACGGAACAGGGGAGAGGGAAGCACCGAACATGAGCGTGGTCCTGGATGTCGTCTACATCGCGCTGATGGTCTTCCTCATCGTGCTCATCTTCCGGTTGGTCATGGACTACGTCTTCCAGTTCGCCCGCTCATGGCAGCCCGGCAAGGCGATGGTGGTCGTTCTGGAGGCCACCTACACTGTCACCGATCCACCGCTCAAGCTTCTGCGGCGGGTAATCCCGCCGTTGCGTCTCGGGGGCGTGGCGCTCGACCTGTCCTTCTTCGTACTGATGATCATCGTCTACATCCTGATCTCGATCGTGAGCCGGCTGTGAGCGATGTGAACTACCGTCTTGCCGATGCCGACGACTACGTTGAGGTGAAGAGATGCCGTTGACCCCCGAGGACGTGCGGAACAAGCAGTTCACGACCGTCCGCCTCCGAGAAGGCTATGACGAGGACGAGGTCGATGCCTTCCTCGATGAGGTCGAAGCCGAACTGACCCGCCTGCTTCGTGAGAACGAGGACCTGCGGGCCAAACTGGCCGCGGCCACGCGCGCTGCTGCCCAGAACCAGCAGAACATGCGCAAGCCGCCCGAACAGGACCAGCAGCAGGGTGGCATGCCCCAGCAGGGCGGCATGCAGCAGCAGGGTGGCATGCAGCAGGGCGGTATGCAGCAGCAGGGCATGCCCCAGCAGGGGATGCCTCCGCAGGGCATGCCGCAGCAGGGCATGCGAGGCCCGGGCGCCCCGGTGCCCGCCGGCATATCGGGCCCGCCGCAGCAGCAGATGGGTGGCCCCATGGGTGGCCCGCCCCAGCTGCCGAGCGGTGCGCCGCAGCTGCCCGCCGGTCCCGGCGGCGGTCAGGGTGGTCCGCAGGGCCAGGGTCCGATGGGCCAGGGTCCGATGGGCCAGAACCCCATGGGTCAGGGTCCGATGGGTCAGGGCCCCATGGGCCAGGGTCCGATGGGTCAGGGTCCGATGGGTCAGAACCCCATGCAGCAGCAGATGGGTGGCCCGATGGGCGGCCCCATGGGCGGTCCGATGGGCGGCCCCGGTCAGGGCCCCGGTGGCGACAGCGCCGCCCGTGTCCTCTCGCTGGCCCAGCAGACCGCCGACCAGGCGATCGCCGAGGCCCGTTCCGAGGCCAACAAGATCGTCGGTGAGGCGCGTTCGCGTGCCGAGGGTCTCGAGCGGGACGCCCGTGCCAAGGCCGACGCCCTGGAGCGGGACGCGCAGGAGAAGCACCGCGTCGCGATGGGCTCCCTGGAGTCCGCCCGCGCCACGCTGGAGCGCAAGGTCGAGGACCTGCGTGGCTTCGAGCGCGAGTACCGCACGCGACTGAAGTCCTACCTCGAGTCCCAGCTGCGTCAGCTGGAGACCCAGGCCGACGACTCCCTCGCTCCGCCGCGTACACCGGCCACTGCGTCCCTGCCGCCGTCCCCGGCGCCTTCCATGGCTCCGGCCGGTGCGGGTGCTCCGTCCTACGGCAGCAACCCGGGCATGGGCGCTCCCAGCCCGGCCGCTCCGTCCTACGGCGGGCAGCAGCAGATGTCCCCGGCGATGACCCAGCCGATGGCGCCGGTGCGGCCGCAGGGCCCGTCGCCGATGGGCCAGGCTCCCTCGCCGATGCGTGGCTTCCTCATCGACGAGGATGACAACTGACGGCCTGTAGTACGCCTTAGGCGTCGGCAGCGTTCAAAGGGCGGGACCCCGGATCACCATCCGGGGTCCCGCCCTTTTACGCGTGTTGACGGCGATCATGCGCGCGCCCTGCCTCCTGAGCCCGGCGTGAGCACGCACGCCGGACATGCGGAGGGCCCGGCCCCCCTCGGGGGAACCGGGCCCTCTCGGATATGCCTTACGCCTTGCGCAGGCGGAACGTCAGCGTCAGGCCGTCGTCCGTGAACGGGGCGCCGTACGTGTCGTCCGCCTCACCCTGGGCGAAGTCCGTGGCGAGGACCTCGTCGGCGATGAGGCCGGCGTGCCCGGACAGGGCGTCGGCGGTCGCCGGGTCGGTCGCGGTCCAGCGCAGCGCGATGCGGTCGGCGACGTCGAGGCCGCTGTTCTTGCGGGCCTCCTGGATCAGCCGGATCGCGTCCCGGGCCAGGCCCGCGCGGCGCAGCTCCTCGGTGATCTCCAGGTCGAGGGCGACCGTCGCACCGGAGTCGGAGGCGACCGACCAGCCCTCGCGCGGGGTCTCCGTGATGATGACCTCGTCGGGGGCCAGGGTGATCGTCTCGCCGTCGACCTCCACCGAGGCCGTGCCCTCGCGCAGGGCGAGGGAGAGCGCGGCCGCGTCGGCGTTCGCGACGGCCTTGGCCACGTCCTGGACGCGCTTGCCGAACCGCTTGCCGAGGGCGCGGAAGTTGGCCTTGGCGGTCGTGTCGACCAGGCTGCCGCCTACCTCGGAGAGGGACGCCAGCGACTCGACGTTGAGCTCCTCCGTGATCTGCCCGTGCAGCTCGCGGTCGAGGGCGTCGAAGCCGCTCGCGGCGATCAGGGCGCGCTTCAGGGGCTGGCGGGTCTTCACGCCCGACTCCGCGCGCGTGGCGCGGCCCAGCTCCACCAGGCGGCGGACCAGGACCATCTGCTTCGACAGCTCCGGGTCGATCGCGGAGAGGTCGGCCTCCGGCCAGGCGGCCAGGTGGACGGAGTCCGGGGCGCCCGGGGTGACCGGCACCACGAGGTCCTGCCAGACCCGCTCGGTGATGAACGGCGTCAGCGGGGCCATCAGCTTGGTGACCGTCTCCACGACCTCGTGCAGGGTGCGCAGCGCGGCCTTGTCGCCCTGCCAGAAGCGGCGACGGGAGCGGCGGACGTACCAGTTGGACAGGTCGTCGACGAACGCGGAGAGCAGCTTGCCGGCACGCTGGGTGTCGTACGCCTCCAGAGCCTGCGTCACCTGGTCGGTGAGCGCGTGGAGTTCGGAGAGCAGCCAGCGGTCCAGGACCGGGCGGTCGGCCGGGGCCGGGTCGGCCTCGCTCGGCGCCCAGCCCGACGTACGGGCGTACAGGGCCTGGAAGGCGACCGTGTTCCAGTACGTCAGGAGCGTCTTGCGGACGACCTCCTGGATGGTGTTGTGGCCCACGCGGCGGGCCGCCCACGGGGAGCCGCCGGCCGCCATGAACCAGCGGACCGCGTCGGCGCCGTGCTGGTCCATCAGCGGGATCGGCTGAAGGATGTTGCCCAGGTGCTTGGACATCTTGCGGCCGTCCTCGGCGAGGATGTGGCCCAGGCAGACGACGTTCTCGTACGACGACTTGTCGAAGACCAGCGTGCCGACGGCCATCAGCGTGTAGAACCAGCCGCGGGTCTGGTCGATGGCCTCGCTGATGAACTGCGCCGGGTAGCGGGACTCGAAGAGGTCCTTGTTCTTGTACGGGTAGCCCCACTGCGCGAACGGCATCGAACCCGAGTCGTACCAGGCGTCGATGACCTCCGGCACGCGCGTGGCCGTTCGCCCGCAGTCGTCGTGGGGGCAGGCGAAGGTGACCGCGTCGATGTACGGGCGGTGCGGGTCCAGCTCGGACTGGTCGGTGCCGGTCAGCTCGGTGAGCTCCGCGCGGGAGCCGGCGACGGTGAGGTGGTCGTCCTCGCAGCGCCAGATCGGCAGCGGGGTGCCCCAGTAGCGGTTGCGGGAGAGCGCCCAGTCGATGTTGTTGTTCAGCCAGTCGCCGTACCGGCCGTGCTTGACCGTGTCCGGGAACCAGTTGGTCTTCTCGTTCTCCTGGATGAGGCGGTCCTTGACGGCCGTCGTGCGGATGTACCAGGACGGCTGCGCGTAGTAGAGGAGCGCGGTGTGGCAGCGCCAGCAGTGCGGGTAGCTGTGCTCGTACGGAATGTGCTTGAAGAGGAGGCCGCGCTGCTGGAGGTCCTCGGTGAGCTTTTCGTCCGCCTTCTTGAAGAAGACGCCGCCGACCATCGGGACGGACTCCTCGAAGGTGCCGTCCGGGCGCACCGGGTTGACGACGGGCAGGCCGTAGGAGCGGCAGACCTTGAGGTCGTCCTCACCGAAGGCGGGGGACTGGTGGACCAGACCGGTGCCGTCCTCGGTGGTGACGTACTCGGCGTTCACCACGTAGTGGGCGGGCTCCGGGAACTCCACCAGCTCGAACGGACGTTGATAGGTCCAGCGCTCCATTTCGGCGCCGGTGAAGGTCTGGCCGGTGGTCTCCCAGCCCTCGCCGAGCGCCTTGGCGACCAGCGGCTCGGCGACGACGAGCTTCTCCTCGCCGTTGGTCGCCACGACGTAGGGGACCTCGGGGTGCGCGGCCACGGCCGTGTTGGAGACCAGGGTCCAGGGCGTCGTCGTCCAGACCAGGAGGGCGGCTTCGCCGGCGAGCGGACCGGAGGTGAGTGGGAAACGGACGTACACGGACGGGTCGACGACCGTCTCGTAGCCCTGGGCCAGCTCGTGGTCGGACAGACCCGTGCCGCAGCGGGGACACCAGGGGGCGACGCGGTGGTCCTGGACCAGCAGGCCCTTGTTGAAGATCTCCTTCAGCGACCACCAGACCGACTCGATGTACTCGGGGTCCATCGTGACGTAGGCGTCGTCGAGGTCGACCCAGTAGCCCATGCGGGTCGTCAGCTCGGAGAACGCGTCGGTGTGGCGGAGCACGGACTCGCGGCACTTGTCGTTGAAGGCGGCGATGCCGTACGCCTCGATGTCCTGCTTGCCGGAGAAGCCGAGCTCCTTCTCGACCGCCAGCTCCACCGGGAGGCCGTGGCAGTCCCAGCCGGCCTTGCGGGCCACGTGGTAGCCACGCATGGTGCGGAAGCGGGGGAAGACGTCCTTGAAGACGCGCGCCTCGATGTGGTGGGCGCCCGGCATGCCGTTGGCGGTGGGCGGGCCCTCGTAGAACACCCATTCGGGGCGGCCCTCGGACTGCTCCAGGCTCTTGGCGAAGATCTTCTGCTCGCGCCAGAAGTCGAGCACCGCGTGCTCGAGGGCGGGCAGGTCGACCTGGGCGGGCACCTGGCGATACTGCGGCTGCGTATTCAACGAGCTTCCTCCGGCGGACATACTGCCTTCCGTCGGAGGGACGAGAGCCGACTTGCCTGTCTACGCCATGTGCGGCGCGCTCCCGCGGTACCACCCTCCTTGGCCCTCCGGTGCGCTCTACGCGCCGGTGAGCCCCCTCATTGGGGTCGCGATGCCGGTTCTACTGACCCTTGCCTGTCGGCTGCGGCTTTCCTCCGGCGGCTCCGGGGTGATCTTCACGTCGCGCTCGCCCCCGGGCTTCCACCGACCCCGGGTCGCTCTGGGCTGCGTACGCCGCTACTCGTCCCCATCCACACTTTTCGCTCCGCTCAGTGTACGGCTCCCCGGCGACAGCGGCCGACGGGTTTTCGGGGGCGCGGGGCCCGGCCGATGACTCGGTCCGAAATAACCCGAATGGTGGCTTTGTGGGATGGTGTGGGCGTTCAGATTCCGGGATGCCCGGCTCGGCGGATTACCCGGCATGGAGCTGGGCACAACGGATGCAGGCTTGCCGCGTGGCGTGCGCGTGGCGTGCGCGAGGCGGGCGAATCGGGCGGTGCGCCCCGTTGCCGCGGGCTCCAAGTCGATTTATCGTCCCAGCACGATTCGCGTGCAAGATCACAATATGTGAAGGGGCCGCGGCCATGGTGGCGAAGAAGACCGCCGTACAGCAGTCGGCGTCCGGCAGCTCCACGAGTGCCTCCGGTGCCTCAGGTGCCTCTGCCTCCGGCGGCGCGGCCAAGGACGCCAAGGCCGTGAAGACGGTGCGGTCCGCTGCGGCCGGGGCACCGAGGAAGGTTGCGGCCAAGAAGTCGGCCGCCGCGAAGAAGGGCGCCGCGAAGAGCACGGTGAAGAAGGCGGCCACGGAGGCGGCGGTGGCCACGAAGGCGGTTGCCAAGAAGACAGCCGCCAAGAAGGCAGTCGTCAAGAAGGCGGCCCCGGCGGAGGCGACGAGCGCGAAGAAGGCGGCCCCGGCGGAGGCGACGAGCGCGAAGAAGGCGGCCCCGGCGGAGGCGACGAGCGCGAAGAAGGCGGCTGCCAAGAAGGCGGGTGCCAAGAAGGTCACCGCCGAGGAGGCGGTGGCCGAGAAGATCGCCGCCGCCGAAGGCGTGACCGGGACGAGTGCGGGCAGGAAGAGCACGGCCAAGAAGGTGGGCGCGGCCTCGGCCGCGGAGCAGACGGGAGCCACGACTGTGGTTGCGAAGAAGACTCCGGGTACGGCCACGGCGGCGAAGACCGCTGTTCCCAAGGCACGCCTCGCGGCGGTGGAGCCAGGCGAGCTCGCGGTGCGCCCCGGCGAGGAGCCGTGGACGCCGGAGGAGGTCGAGGAGGCCCGTGCGGAGCTCCAGTCCGAGCAGGGGCGGCTGCGGGCGGAGCTCGCCTCGTCCGAGGCGGCCCTGACGGGGCTGATGCGGGACTCGGGGGACGGCGCGGGCGACGACCAGGCGGACACCGGGACGAAGAACATCACGCGTGAACACGAACTGGCGCTGGCCGCCAACGCGCGCGAGATGCTGATCCAGACCGAGCACGCCCTGGAGCGGCTGGACGCCGGCACGTACGGCCTGTGCGAGAACTGTGGCCAGGCCATCGGCAAGGCCCGGATGCAGGCCTTCCCGAGGGCCACGCTGTGTGTCGAGTGCAAGCAGAAGCAGGAGCGCCGGTACTGATCACCTGGCGGTCGGGGGGTGTGCCGTACCCTCGTCCTCAGTCAGGTACCTAGGTTGAGGGACTCACGTGGCAGAGGCGGAGCGCGTCATCGGTACGCCGGACATCCCAGAGGCGGGATCCGAGCCGGAGCAGTCGTCCGGCCCGGACGGGCAGGAGAGCACCGAGGCGCGGCCCAGGGGCAAGCGCCGGATCGCCGTGCTCTTCACCGTCGCCACGTTCGCGTACGTGATCGACCTGGTGAGCAAGATGATCGTGGTCGCCAAGCTGGAGCACCAGGCGCCGATCGAGATCGTCGGGGACTGGCTGAAGTTCGAGGCCATCCGCAACGCGGGGGCGGCCTTCGGCTTCGGTGAGGCGTTCACCATCATTTTCACGGTGATCGCGACGGCCGTGATCGTGGTGATCGCCCGGCTCGCCCGCAAGCTCTACAGCCTGCCCTGGGCGATCGCCCTGGGGCTGCTGCTGGGCGGCGCGCTGGGCAACCTCACCGACCGGATCTTCCGCGCGCCGGGCGTCTTCGAGGGCGCGGTGGTGGACTTCATCGCCCCGAAGCACTTCGCGGTCTTCAACCTCGCGGACTCGGCGATCGTCTGCGGCGGCATCCTGATCGTGCTGCTGTCCTTCAAGGGCCTGGACCCGGACGGGACCGTCCACAAGGACTGACCGCCCGGCGGTTGTCCACAGGGCCGTACGGCGGTACCGGAGCCGTCCGGCATACTCGACGGGTGAGCACGATTCCCGAGACCCGTACCCTGCCCGTGCCGGACGGCCTGGAGGGCGAGCGCGTAGACGCCGCCATCTCCCGCATGTTCGGCTTCTCCCGTACGAAGGCCGCCGAGCTGGCTGCGGCGGGGAAGGTCACGGTCGACGGCTCGGTGGTCGGCAAATCCGAGCGGGTGATCGGCGGGGCCTGGCTGGAGGTCGAGATGCCGCAGGCACCGGCGCCGGTGCAGATCGTCGCCGAGCCGGTCGAAGGCATGGAGATCGTGCACGACGACGACGACGTGGTCGTGATCGTCAAGCCGGTCGGCGTGGCCGCGCACCCGTCGCCCGGCTGGAGCGGGACGACCGTCATCGGCGGGCTCGCCGCCGCCGGGTACCGCATCTCCACCTCCGGTGCCGCCGAGCGCCAGGGCATCGTGCACCGGCTGGACGTCGGCACCTCGGGGCTGATGGTGGTCGCCAAGTCGGAGCGGGCGTACACGTCGCTGAAGCGCCAGTTCAAGGAGCGCACGGTCGACAAGCGCTACCACACGCTCGTCCAGGGCCACCCCGACCCGACCAGCGGCACGATCGACGCGCCCATCGGCCGGCACCCGCACCACGACTACAAGTGGGCGGTCACGGCCGAGGGCAAGCCGTCCGTCACGCACTACGACCTGATCGAGGCCTTCCGCGCGGCCTCCCTGCTGGACGTGAAGCTGGAGACGGGCCGTACGCACCAGATCCGCGTCCACATGGCCGCCCACCGCCACCCCTGCGTCGGCGACCTGACGTACGGCGCCGACCCCACGCTGTCCAAGCGGCTGGGCCTGACCCGGCAGTGGCTGCACGCGGTGCGGCTGGGCTTCGAGCACCCCGGGGACGGGCAGTGGGCGGAGTTCGCCAGTGACTACCCCGAGGACCTGGCCAAGGCCCTGGAGCAGGTCCGCGAGGAGACCTACGGATGAGCGGCCCGCACGGGTACGCGGTGCGGGTCGCCGAGGACCCCGCCGACCTGGAGGCGTGCTTCGCGGTGCGCAAGGAGGTCTTCGTCGGCGAGCAGGGCGTGCCCGAGGACCTGGAGTACGACGCGCACGACGCGGGCGCCGTCCATGTGCTGGCGGTCCGGGAGGACGGGCTGCCGCTCGGCACCGGGCGGCTGCTGTACGGCGAGGCGGCCGCCGACAGGACCGGCGGCGACCCGTCGGTGGGCTCGCTGGGGCGGCTCGCCGTGACACGCGAGGCGCGTGGGCTGGGCGTCGGGGTCGCGCTGGTGCGGGCCATCGAGGAGGCGGCACGCGCGCGGGGACTCGCGGCGGTGGACCTGCACGCACAGACGCAGGCGCTGGGGTTCTACGAGCGGCTGGGGTACGTGGCGTACGGGCCGCAGGACATGGAGGCGGGGATTCCGCACCGGTCCATGCGGCGTTCTCTGTAGCGGACGGTGGTCGTGCGACGCTGGAGGTCTGGATGTTCTTGATCGTCTAGACCCGGAGCGCTGACCGTGGACCAACTGGCCCTGTTGTTCGTCCTGTTGCTCGGGGCCGTGGTGAGCGTCCCGGTCGGGGACCGGTTCGGGTTGCCGGCGCCGGTGCTCATGACCCTGCTCGGGATCGTCCTCGCCGTGCTCGACTTCGTGCCCAACGTGGACATCCCGCCGGACCTGATCCTGCCCCTCCTGCTGCCGCCCCTCCTGTACGCGGCGGTGCGGCGGACCTCGTGGCGGCAGTTCGCGTCGAACGTGCGGCCGATCTTCCTGCTGGCCGTGGCGCTGGTGTTCGTCACGACGGTGTGCGTGGCGGCCGTGGCCCACACGATCGTGCCGGGGCTGCCGATCGCCGCGGCCGTGGCGCTGGGCGCGCTGGTCGCGCCGCCCGATCCGGTGGCCGCCACCGCCGTGGCCGGACAGCTCGGCCTTCCCCGCCGGCTGGTGTCCATCCTGGAGGGCGAGGGGCTGTTCAACGATGTGACGGCCATCGTGCTCTACCACGTCGCGATCGCCGCGGCCGTGAGCGGCTCGTTCTCGCCGTGGCAGGCCGGACTCGACCTGGTGCTGTCCGCGGTGGTGGCGGTGGCGGTGGGCGTCGCGCTCGGCTGGGGCGCGAACAGGCTGCTGGACGTCCTCGGGGACACGACGTTGCAGATCGGACTGACGCTCCTGGTGCCGTACGCCTCGTACGTGCTGGCGGAGGAGTTCCACGGGTCGGGGGTGCTGGCCGTCCTGACCACGGCCATGTTCCTCGCCGAGTACGCCACGGACCCCGACGACGTGCTGACCCGGCTGGCCGGCCACACCTTCTGGGACATCATCGACACCCTCGTCACGGGCGTCGCGTTCGGGCTGATCGGCCTGGAGCTGCACAACGCGATCCGGACGGCGTCCGGGCGGTGGGGGGAGATGCTGGGCTGGGCCGGGGTGATCGTGGTCGTGGTAGTCGTCGTACGGCTGCTGTGGCTGCTGCCGGCGACCTGGCTGACGCAACGGCTGCACGCCAGACAGGACCACCTCGAGGACATTCCGACGAACTGGCGGGAGACCCTCGTCATGTGGTGGGCCGGGATGCGCGGGGTGGCCTCGGTGGCGCTGGCGCTGGCCGTGCCGCTGAAGACCGACGACGGCGGGCCCTTCCCCGACCGGGACGAGATCATCTTCATCGCGTTCGGCGTGATCATGGCGACGCTGGTCCTTCAGGGACTGACCCTGCCGTGGCTGGTGAAGCGCCTCGACGTGCAGGCGGACAGCGACCGCGAGAAGGAGTTCGAGAAGGAGCTCGCGGTGCGGGCCGCGAAGGCGGCTAAGCAGCGGCTGCGGGAGATCGAGGCCGAGGAGGACCTGCCGGAGGAGCTGTCCGAGCAGATGCTGCGGCGGGCCTTCGACATCGGGTTGCGGATCAGCCCCGACGTCGGGGAGGACGAACGGCGGGAGGGCCACGATCAGCGGGTGCGCAGGCTGAAGCGGGTGCGGCGGATCCAGGGGGAGATGCTGAGCGCGGCCCGGCACGAGGTGGTCGCGGCGCGCAGCGAGCCGGGCGCCGATCCCGAGATCGTGGACCGCGTGCTGCGGCATCTGGACGTGCGCAGCCTCCGCTGAGGTGACCGGGCCCGCCTTCCGCAGTCACCCGGTTCATGGCAGTCGCGTAAACCGCCATGACCCCTGTCGGCACTCCTCGTTACGCTCGGGCCATGGCACGCAATGTGGTGATCAGTGGAGGCGGAACAGGAATCGGGCTCGCCGCGGCGCAGGTCTTCGCCGCGGACGGGGATCGGGTGCTGCTGCTCGGGCGGCGGGCGGAGGTGCTCGAGAAGGCCGGGGTGGCCGGGGCGCTCACCTACGCCGCGGATCTGAGCGAGCCGGAGCAGGTGCGGGAAGTCGCCCGGTTCGTCGAGGCGGAGTTCGGGACCGTGGACGTGCTGGTCCACAGCGCCGGGGGCGCCGGACATCTGGAGCCGCCGAGCGACAGTGAGGATCCGCTGGACCGTGTCGCGCACAACTGGACCGTCAACTTCCGCAGCAACACCCTCAGCGCCGCCCTGCTCACCGAGGCCCTGAAGGACCGGCTCGCCTCGCCGGGCGGGCGGGTGCTGTTCGTCAGCTCGATCGCCGCCTACCGGGGGTCCGGCAGCGGGGCCTACGGCGGCGCCAAGGCCGCGCTGCACCCGTACGCCCGTGATCTCGCCCGGGAGCTGGGGCCCCGGGGCATCACCGCGAACCTCGTCGCCCCGGGGTATGTCGAGGACACCGGGTTCTTCGGGGACGCCATCGAGCCCGCGCGGCGCGAGCGGCTCGTCGGCGAGACCTTCACCGGGCGCGCCGGGACGCCCGGGGACATCGCCGCCACACTGCACTGGCTGGCATCCCCGGGCGCCGGTCACGTCACTTCGCAGGTCGTCCAGGTGAACGGGGGCGCGGAGCGCGGGAACTGACGGTCAGCGGCCCGTCCGCGGCGGCTCGTGGACGCGACGGGCCGCACCGTCGGGGGAGTGGGACTGGCCGGGCAGACGGCCCGGGGGCAGCGCCGCGTCCGCCGTGTTGACCCTCGGGAGCGCGTACGGGTGGTCCTTCGACAGCCAGCGGATCATCTCCTCGCGGACCTTCACCCGCACCGTCCAGATGTCGTCGGCGTCCTTCGCCGTGACCAGGGCCCGCACCTGCATGGTGTTGGGCGTGGTGTCGGTGACGTCGAGCCCGCAGGCACGGCCGTCCCAGGCCGGGCAGTCGCGCAGGATGTCGCGCAGCTTCTCGCGCATCGCCTCCACCGGCGCCGCGTGGTCGACGTGCCAGTAGACGATGCCGGTCATCTGCGGGGTGCCGCGCGACCAGTTCTCGAAGGGCTTCGAGGTGAAGTACGAGACCGGCATCGTGATCCGGCGCTCGTCCCAGGTCCGCACGGTCAGGAAGGTCAGGGTGATCTCCTCGACCGTGCCCCACTCGCCGTCCACCACGACCGTGTCGCCGATACGCACCATGTCGCCGAAGGCGATCTGGAAGCCGGCGAACATGTTGCTCAGCGTCGACTGGGCGGCCACACCGGCGACGATGCCGAGGATCCCGGCCGAGGCCAGCAGGGAGGCGCCCGCCGCGCGCATGGCGGGGAACGTCAGCAGCATCGAGGCCGCCGCGACCACCCCGACGACGGCCGCCACCACCCGCATGATCAGCGACACCTGGGTCCGCACCCGCCGGACCCGGGCCGGATCGCGGTGCACGCGCGCGTAGCGCGAGTACGACGTCTCGACGATCGCCGCCGCGATCCTGATCACCAGCCAGGCCGCCGAGCCGATCAGCACCAGGGTGAGGAACTGGCCGATGCCGGTCCGATGGTCCTCCAGCAACTGCGCGGCGTCGTACGACCCTCTCAGCATCGCCGCGCACAGCACGAGCTGATAGGGGATGCGGCCACGGCGCAGCAGACCCCACAGCGGGGTCTCGGGGTGCCGTAGGTCGGCCTTGGACAGCAGGCGGTCGGTGGCCCAGCCGATGAGGACTGTCAGCACGACCGAGCCGCCGACCACGATCACGGGGCGGAGCAGGTTCTCCATGCCTTCGAACGTAACCGGGTCGGAGGGGTCCTGAACATGCGGTTTCTGTGAGGAGGCGCACGCACGGTGTTGTCAGTGCAGGCTGGCACCATGGGCACATGAACATCATGCTCTTTCACTCGACCTATGGTCCGCGGCCCGCGGTGCGCGCCGCGGCGGACCGGCTGCGCGCCGCCGGGCACGAGGTGTGGACGCCGGACCTCTTCGAGGGACGCACGTTCGACACGGTCGAGGAGGGCATGGCGTACAACGAGGAGATCGGCAAGGACGAGCTGCTGAAGAGAGCCGTCCTGGCCGCCGCGCCCTACTCGGAGCGCGGGCTGGTGTACGCCGGGTTCTCGCTCGGCGCGTCGATCGCGCAGACCCTCGCCCTCGGCGACGCCAGGGCGCGTGGCCTGCTCCTCCTGCACGGCACCTCGGACCTCGCGCCGAACGTCTCGGTGGACGACCTTCCGGTGCAGCTGCATGTCGCGGAGCCGGACCAGTTCGAGACCGACGACTGGCTGAGCGCCTGGTATCTCCAGATGGGCAGAGCGGGCGCCGACGTGGAGGTCTACCGGTACGCGGGAGCCGGTCACCTCTACACCGACCCCGACCTGCCCGACTACGACGAGGAGGCGGCCGAGGCCACCTGGAGGGTGGCACTCGGCTTCCTCGAGACGCTCTAGGCGGGACGGGACCCGGACCTGGACGACCCGGACCTGGACCTAGACCGGGTCGTAGGTCCGTTCCACCTTCTGTGTGCCGCTGCGCGTGCGGTACGAGCGGGACCAGGCGGAGGTCGCGGTGGTGCTGGTGCGGTCGGACAGCACGTAGTAGTCCATCTGCGCGCGCTCGGCGGTGATGTCCAGGACGCCGTAGCCGTGCCGGTCGGTGTCGACGAAGTGGACGTGCCGGTTCGCGGCCCGGATGATCGGGGAGGCGATCGCGGTGAGCGTGCCCTCCGGGACCTTCACGATGTCGTCGAGGTTGTCGGAGGTCACCGAGGTGACCACGAACTCCGTGGCGGCCGAGGCCGACAGCGGGTACGTCCCGGCGTCCACCGGCACGTCGTTGGCCCACGCCATGTGGATGTCACCGGTCAGGAAGACGGTGTTGCGGATGGCGTTGGAGCGCAGGTGGGCGAGGAGTTCACGGCGGTCGTCGGTGTAGCCGTCCCACTGGTCGGTGTTGAGGGCGATGCCCTCCTGGGGCAGGCCGAGCAGCTTGGCCAGCGGCTTGAACAGGTCCGCGGAGAGCGAGCCGATGGCGAACGGCGAGATCATCACCGAGTTGCCGACCAGCCGCCAGGTGGTGTCGGACGCCTTCAGCCCGGCCTTCAGCCAGTCGAGCTGGGCGCGGCCGGTGAGCGTGCGGTCCGGGTCGTCGACGGTGCCGTTGCCGACGGCGGCCTGCTGCGAGCGGAAGGACCGCAGGTCCAGCAGGGACAGATCGGCGAGCTTGCCGAAGCGCAGCCGACGGTAGGTTGTGCCGGCGATGGCCGGCCGGACCGGCATCCACTCGAAGTAGGCCTGCTTGGCGGCCGCCTGACGGGCCGACCAGGCGCCCTCGGCGCCCTCGGTGTGGTTCTCGGCGCCACCCGACCAGGTGTCGTTGGCGAACTCGTGGTCGTCCCAGATCGCGACGACCGGCGCCTTCGCGTGCAGGGCCTGGAGGTCCGGGTCCGTCTTGTACTTGCCGTGCCGGGTGCGGTAGTCGGCGAGGGTGAGGATCTCGTGCGTGGGCGCCGTCTGCCGTACGACGGTCCCGCGCGTGCCGTACTCGCCGGTGCCGTACTCGTAGATGTAGTCGCCGAGGTGCAGCCAGGCGTCCAGGTCGCCCCGGGCCGCGAGGTGACGGTACGAGGAGAAGTAGCCGGCCTCCCAGTTGGCGCAGGAGACCACGCCGAAGCGCAGGCCCGGCACGGCGGCGTCCGCCGCAGGCGCGGTGCGGGTGCGCGCCACCGGGGAGTCCGTGCCGCCGGCCGAGAAGCGGAACCAGTAGTCGGTGGCGGGCGCGAGACCGCGGATGTCGGCCTTGACGGTGTGGTCGGTCGCGGCGGAGGCGGTGGTGGAGCCCTTGGCGACCACGTTCGTCAGTGCCTTGTCCGTGGCGACGACCCAGCTCACGGCGGTGTCCGGACCGAGCCCGGAGCCGGGTATCGCCTCGGCGGTGGGCGTCACCCGGGTCCACAGCAGGACGCCGTCGGGCAGCGGGTCGCCGGAGGCGAGGCCGTGCAGGAAGACGGGGGCCTCGGCGGCACGGGCCGGCAGGGCGGCGGCGAGCGGGCCGGCCAGTACGGCGGTGGCGGCCACGGCCTTGAGCGCCGTACGGCGGCGCGGCGACAGCGAGTTGGGGCGCTCTGACGAGGTGTCGGCGCTCTCGGAGGATCTGTATCGACTGGTCACGGACGATCAGATTACTGACCAGTACGACAAAAGAGCGGGCGAACTCCCAAAAGTTCGCCCGCTCTTCCTCGGAGTGTCGGATCAGAAGCCGGTCAGCCCTTGAGAGCCGCGTCGATCGCCGTGGTGAAGTCGGCGACCGTCATCGGGGCGTTGCCCTGCCCGTCGGAGCCGGTCAGCGTCTTGCCGTCCATCTTCAGGGTCGGGGTACCCGAGACGCCGCTCTTGTCGAACGTCTTGGACATCTCCAGCGCCCACCGGTCGTAGGTGCCGTTCTTCACGGCGCTCTGGAACTTGGCGTTGCCCTTCAGCGCCGAGACCGTGTCCGCCACCTTGATCAGGTAGGAGTCGTCCTTGAACTTGTCCTCGGTCTCCTCGGGGTGGTACTTCGCCGAGTACATCGCGGTCTTGTACTCGAGGAACGCCTCGGGGCTGACGTTGAGCGCGGCGCCCAGAGCGCTGAGCGCGTTCTTGGAACCCTCGCCGGTCAGGCTGCGGTCGAGGAAGGTCGCGCCGACGTACTCGATCTTGAACTTGCCGGCGTCGTAGTCGCTCTTCACCGTCGCGCCGACGGTCTGCTCGAACTGGGCGCAGACCGGGCAGCGCGGGTCCTCGTACATCACGAGCGTCTTCTTGGCGCTCGCCTTGCCCATGACGACCGTCGTGCCGTTCTTGCCGCTGGTGTTGGCCGGCGCGACCAGCTTGGCCTTCGCCGCGTCCTCCCAGTAGCCGGGCTTGTTGGCCTGGACGACGGCGTAACCTATGCCGCCGGCTATCGCGAGCACGCCGACGACCGAGCAGGCGACGATGATCTGCCGCCTGACCTTGGCCCGCTTGGCCTCGCGCTCACGCTCGACGCGCAGCCGCTCCCGGGCCGCCGTCTTCGCCTGCGCGCTGTTCCGCTTGCTCATGGTGTTCTCCAAAAGGGACGCGCACACGTCGTACGCGGAAGTTCGTGTGGGGACTGAGGGACTGAAGTGGTGCTCGGGTGGCCGGGCCTGCGCAGACGTGAGGGCCTGTTCAGACCGCGGCGAGCGAGCACGGCGGTCCACGCCGTCCCAAGGAGTGCACGAGAATCCGCTCGCGGACGGTGGTCGACCGGCGGGTGGGCCGCGGCAGGCGGCGGGCCGCCGGGGCGCGTCGTACGGTCACCGCGGCGACGGCCAGCAGCAGCGGCCGGAAGGTGGTCGCGGTCGCCGCCCGCAGCAGCTGGGCCAGCGCCCGCTCGCCCCGGCGCAGCCAGGCGGCCGCGATCAGGCCGACGCAGACGTGCGCGGCGAGCAGCAGCCACGCGGCGGCCGGGTCGGGGTGGGCGAGGAGCCCGCCCAGCTGGTCGGTGTCGGTGCCGGTGACCCGGGCCAGCGGGGTGCCGACGGGGGTACCGTCGCCGCACAGCACGTCCCAGCCGACCGAGGCCAGCGGGCCGGCGACCGGGCCGCCCGCACGGCCGTAGCAGACGTGCTGGCCGGTGGTGAAGACGGTGTCGGCCGCCAGCTCCAGTGGGATCAGCAGGGCGGCGATCCGCCCGAAGCCGCACTCGCGGCCGGCGAGGACGTACGCGAGGGCGAACACGGCGGCCGCGACGGCGGCCACCGTGTTGAGCGGCAGCGGGGCCCGGGACAGCAGCACGTGCGACGCGGTGCTGAGCGTCACGACGCATGCCGTGAACAGCGCCGCGCGTACGGCTCTGAGTCGGGTCCCGGATATGTCCATAGCGGAGGAGAGTGTGTCACGTGCTCCCGTAGGAGACCCCTAAAGGGTCCCTGTGAGAAGGCGGACCGTTAGAGACCTGGAATCCGGCCGTTGCGGAACAGGTCGACGAAGATCTGGTGGTCGGTACGCGCGCGTGCGCCGTACGTGTGCGCGAAGTCGACCAGGAGCGGCGCGAAGCCGTCCTCGTCGGCCGCGATCGCCGCGTCGATGGCCCGCTCGGTGGAGAAGGGCACCAGGGACTCGCCGGAGGTGTCGTCCGCCGCCGCGTGCATCGTGGCCGTGGCCCGGCCCAGGTCGGCGACGACGCCGGCGATCTCCTCCGGGTCGTCGATGTCGCCCCAGTCCAGGTCGACCGCGTACGGCGAGACCTCGGCGACCAGCTGCCCCGCGCCGCCCAGCTCGGTCCAGCCCAGCCACGGGTCGGCGTGCTGCTGGAGGGCGCGCTGGGAGATCACCGTGCGGTGGCCCTCGTGCTGGAAGTAGTCGCGGATCGCCGGGTCCGTGATGTGCCGGGAGACGGCCGGCGTCTGGGCCTGCTTGATGTAGATCACGACGTCGTTCTCCAGGGCGTCGCTGTGGCCCTCGAGGAGGATGTTGTACGACGGCAGACCGGCCGAGCCGATGCCGATGCCCCGGCGGCCGACGACGTCCTTCACGCGGTAGGAGTCCGGGCGGGCCAGGGAGGTCTCCGGCAGCGTCTCCAGGTAGCCGTCGAAGGCCGCGAGCACCTTGTAGCGGGTGGCGGCGTCCAGCTCGATGGAGCCGCCGCCGGGGGCGAAGCGGCGCTCGAAGTCACGGATCTCCGTCATCGAGTCCAGCAGCCCGAAGCGGGTCAGCGAGCGGGCGTCGCGCAGCGCGTCGAGCAGCGGGCCCTGCGCGGTGTCCAGGGTGAAGGGCGGCACCTCGTCGCTCTTGGCGCCGGTGGCCAGCGCGTGGATCCGCTCCCGGTACGCGCCCGCGTACACCTCCACCAGCTCGCTGATCTGATCGTCGCCGAGCGCCTTGGCGTACCCGATGAGGGCGATGGAGGCGGAGAGGCGCTTCAGGTCCCAGGTGAAGGGGCCGACATACGCCTCGTCGAAGTCGTTGACGTTGAAGATCAGCCGGCCTGTCGCGTCCATGTAGGTGCCGAAGTTCTCCGCGTGCAGGTCGCCGTGGATCCACACGCGCGAGGTGCGCTCGTCCAGGAACGGGCCGCCCCGCTTCTCGGCGTCGAGATCGTGGTAGAAGAGGCCCGCGGTACCCCGGTAGAACGCGAACGCCGAGGCCGCCATCTTCCGGAACTTCACCCGGAACGCGGCCGGGTCGGCGGCCAGGAGCTCGCCGAACGCGGTGTCGAAGACGGCGAGGATCTCCTCGCCGCGGTGCTCGTCGTTGAGCTGCTGAACCGACATCGCTGGGTGCCTCCTGGTGCATGACATGTACGACAGCGTTTCTGTCGCATCCAACGGGCGGGGCCGGACGAAAGTGCCCGCGGCCTCACCCGTGAAGGTACGTGGGGAACGAGCCCGGGTGTCAGTCGCGAGGCATAGACTTCGACGCTGTCCCCCGATCCGTCCGTAACCGGTGGGACACCCGTCGCCGTTTGTTTCCCTTGGAGGCCGCAGCCGTGTCAAAGCCGCCGTTCACGCACCTGCACGTCCACACCCAGTACTCGCTGCTGGACGGTGCCGCGCGGCTGAAGGACATGTTCGACGCGTGCAACGAGATGGGCATGACCCACATCGCCATGTCCGACCACGGCAACCTGCACGGGGCGTACGACTTCTTCCACACCGCGAAGAAGGCCGGAGTCACCCCGATCATCGGGATCGAGGCGTATGTCGCCCCCGAGTCGCGGCGCAACAAGCGCAAGATCCAGTGGGGCCAGCCGCACCAGAAGCGCGACGACGTCTCCGGTTCCGGTGGCTACACCCACAAGACGATCTGGGCGGCCAACGCGACGGGCCTGCACAACCTCTTCAAGCTCTCTTCGGACGCGTACGCCGAGGGCTGGCTCCAGAAGTGGCCCCGGATGGACAAGGAGACCATCTCCCAGTGGTCCGAGGGGCTGATCGCCTCCACCGGCTGCCCCTCCGGCGAGCTCCAGACCCGGCTGCGCCTCGGCCAGAAGGAGGAGGCGCTGAAGGCGGCGGCCGACTACCAGGACATCTTCGGCAAGGACCGGTACTTCCTGGAGCTGATGGACCACGGCATCGAGATCGAGAGCCGGGTCCGCGACGGCCTCCTGGAGATCGGCAAGAAGCTCGGCATCCCGCCGCTGGTCACCAACGACTCGCACTACACGTACGCGCACGAGGCGACCGCGCACGACGCGCTGCTGTGCATCCAGACCGGCAAGAACCTCTCCGACCCGGACCGTTTCCGCTTCGACGGCACCGGCTACTACCTGAAGTCCACGGACGAGATGTACGCCATCGACTCCTCGGACGCCTGGCAGGAGGGCTGCGCCAACACCCTCCTGGTGGCCGAGCAGATCGACACCACCGGCATGTTCGAGGCGAAGAACCTCATGCCGAAGTTCGACATCCCCGACGGCTTCACCGAGGTCACCTGGTTCAAGGAGGAGGTCCGCCGGGGGATGGACCGCCGCTTCCCGGGCGGCGTCCCCGACGACCGGCAGAAGCAGGTCGAGTACGAGATGGACGTCATCATCCAGATGGGGTTCCCGGGCTACTTCCTCGTCGTCGCCGACTTCATCATGTGGGCGAAGAACCAGGGCATCGCGGTCGGTCCGGGGCGTGGATCCGCGGCCGGCTCGATCGTCGCCTACGCGATGGGCATCACCGACCTCGACCCGATCCCGCACGGCCTGATCTTCGAGCGGTTCCTCAACCCCGAGCGCGTCTCCATGCCCGATGTCGACATCGACTTCGACGAGCGCAGGCGCGTCGAGGTGATCCGGTACGTGACGGAGAAGTACGGCGCCGACAAGGTCGCCATGATCGGCACCTACGGCAAGATCAAGGCGAAGAACGCCATCAAGGACTCCGCGCGCGTGCTGGGCTACCCGTACGCGATGGGCGACCGCCTCACCAAGGCCATGCCCGCCGACGTCCTGGGCAAGGGCATCGACCTCAACGGCATCACCGACCCCTCGCACCCGCGCTACAGCGAGGCGGGCGAGATCCGCGCGATGTACGAGAACGAACCGGACGTGAAGAAGGTCATCGACACCGCCAAGGGCGTCGAGGGCCTGGTCCGGCAGATGGGTGTGCACGCGGCCGGCGTGATCATGTCCAGCGAGCCCATCGTCGACCACGCCCCCATCTGGGTGCGGCACACGGACGGCGTGACCATCACCCAGTGGGACTACCCGCAGTGCGAGTCGCTCGGCCTGCTGAAGATGGACTTCCTCGGCCTGCGCAACCTGACGATCATGGACGACGCCGTCAAGATGGTGAAGTCCAACAAGGGCATCGACCTCGACCTGCTGGCCCTGCCGCTCGACGATCCGACGACCTTCGAACTGCTCCAGCGCGGTGAGACCCTCGGCGTCTTCCAGTTCGACGGCGGCCCCATGCGCTCGCTGCTGCGCCTGATGAAGCCCGACAACTTCGAAGACATCTCCGCCGTCTCCGCGCTCTACCGTCCCGGCCCGATGGGCATGGACTCGCACACCAACTACGCGCTCCGCAAGAACAAGCTCCAGGAGATCACCCCGATCCACAAGGAGCTCGAGGAGCCGCTCGAAGAGGTCCTGGCGGTCACCTACGGCCTGATCGTCTACCAGGAGCAGGTGCAGAAGGCCGCCCAGATCATCGCCGGGTACTCGCTGGGCGAGGCCGACATCCTGCGCCGCGTGATGGGCAAGAAGAAGCCCGACGAGCTGGCGAAGAACTTCACCATCTTCCAGGCCGGCGCCAAGAAGAACGGCTACAGCGACGAGGCGATCAAGGCCCTGTGGGACGTGCTGGTCCCCTTCGCCGGCTACGCCTTCAACAAGGCGCACTCCGCCGCGTACGGCCTGGTCTCGTACTGGACCGCCTACCTGAAGGCAAACCACCCCGCCGAGTACATGGCCGGACTGCTCACCTCGGTCAAGGACGACAAGGACAAGTCGGCCGTCTACCTCAACGAGTGCCGGCGCATGGGCATCAAGGTGCTCCCGCCGAACGTCAACGAGTCGGTGCACAACTTCGCCGCGCAGGGCGACGACGTGATCCTCTTCGGCCTCGAAGCCGTGCGCAACGTCGGTACGAACGTGGTGGAGTCGATCATCAGGAGCCGCAAGGCCAAGGGCAAGTACGGCTCGTTCCCCGACTACCTCGACAAGGTCGAGGCGGTCGCGTGCAACAAGCGCACCACGGAGTCGCTGATCAAGGCGGGCGCGTTCGACACCCTGGGGCACACCCGCAAGGGCCTCACCGCGCACTTCGAGCCGATGATCGACAACGTGGTCGCGGTCAAGCGCAAGGAGGCCGAGGGCCAGTTCGACCTCTTCGGCGGCATGGGCGAGGAGGAGACGAGCGAGCCCGGTTTCGGACTCGACGTCGAGTTCACGACCGACGAGTGGGAGAAGACGTATCTGCTCGCCCAGGAGCGGGAGATGCTCGGTCTGTACGTCTCCGACCACCCGCTCTTCGGCCTGGAGCACGTGCTGTCCGACAAGGCCGACGCGGGCATCGCCCAGCTCACCGGCGGTGAGCACGCGGACGGCGCGGTCGTCACCATCGGCGGCATCATCTCCGGCCTCCAGCGGAAGATGACCAAGCAGGGCAACGCCTGGGCGATCGCCACCGTCGAGGACCTCGCGGGTTCCATCGAGTGCATGTTCTTCCCGGCGACCTACCAGCTCGTCTCGACCCAACTCGTCGAGGACGCCGTCGTCTTCGTCAAGGGCCGCCTCGACAAGCGGGAGGACGTGCCGCGGCTCGTCGCCATGGAGCTCCAGGTCCCCGACCTGTCGAACGCGGGCACCAACGCCCCCGTGATCCTCACCATCCCGGCCACCCGGGTCACCCCGCCGATGATCAACCGCCTGGGGGAGATCCTCACGCACCACCGGGGTGACAGCGAGGTCCGGATCAGGCTCCAGGGCCCGACCAAGACGACCGTCCTGCGTCTGGACCGGCACCGGGTCAAGCCCGATCCCGCGCTGTTCGGTGATCTGAAGGTGCTGCTCGGCCCCTCCTGCCTGGCCGGCTGAGCGCGGCGGAAAGCGGGAGACGACGGGGGAAGACGGGGAAGACACGTACGAGGGGCGCATCCGGTACCGGATGCGCCCCTCGGTGCGTCCGAGCCGCAACGGCCCGTCGCCCGGATGTCAGTTGTGGCCGAAGCGCTTCTGCCTGCCCTTGCGGGCGACATCGGCCGGCGTCACCTGTGCGATGCGCTGCTCGGCCTGCGACTCCATCGAGGACTGCTGGGCCGCCTGCTGACCACGCTCGGACTGCGGCTGTTTACGCTCCTGCTTCTTGTTCTTGGCCATGGTGATCTGCCTCCTGGGGGGATCTGGGGGCCATCGACGGGACCAGACTCACATAGGCTGACTTACAACGCATTTCGGATAATTACCGTCTGTAACAGGGGTTGTCGGAGCGCAAGCCCCCGAAACGCCACGCCGAAGATCGAGTTCCGGCCGTTAACCTCCGCGTGGTCGGGCAGACTCGAAGAAAGCCCGATGCAAACCTCCCGGAAAGAGGGTGAGTCGTGTGGACCGCTGCATCGTCCTGGTGGACGCCGGGTATCTGCTGGGGGCCGCCGCCAGCCTCCTCGCCGGAGAGCCCTCGCGATCGAAAATCACCGTCGACCACGCCGCCCTCGTCCAGGGCCTGCGCGAACAGGCCGAGTCCGAGACCGAGCGGCCGCTGCTGCGCATCTACTGGTTCGACGGCGCCCCGGACCGCGTCCCCCAGCCCGAACACCGCAGACTGCGTGTGATGCCACGGGTGACCGTCCGGCTGGGCGCACTGACCCGCAGTGACGGCCGCTGGGCCCAGAAGGGCGTCGACGCCGCCATGCACGCCGAGCTCACCGAGCTGGCCCGCAACCGCGCCTGCTCCGACGTCGTCCTCGTCACCGGCGACGGCGATCTGCTGCCCGGCATGATGGCCGCCAAGGAGCACGGCGTCGCCGTCCACCTGTGGGCCGTCCAGGCCGCCGACGGCGACTACAACCAGTCCGAGGACCTGGTCGCCGAGGCCGACGAACGGCGCGTCCTGGACCGCACCTGGATCACCAAGGCCGTACGCGCGAAGGAGGTCGGCGGGACCTGCGCGTCGCCGCCCGCGCCCCGGCCCGAGATCGCCGCGATCCTCTCCGCGCCGCTGCCCGACTCCGGCCTCGCCCGCCCCGCCGAGCGGACCGCCGAGGAGACCGAGCACGCCTCCGCGGCCGGCGCCTCCGAGAACGGCGCCGAGGAGCGCGTTCCCGCACCCAAGGGGGGCGTGCCGACTCCCAAGGACCTGGCCGCCCTGCGCGCACCCGGCGCCCAGGCCGTCCAGCACCCCACCACCGCGACTCTGCGCTGGTCCTCCGACAAGGGCTGGGTCGACCGCCCCGGGATCGCCGCCGAACCCTCCGAGGTCGCCGCGATGCCGACGCTCGCGCAGCTCACCACGGCGGAGCAGCGGTGGGCCGACCGCGAGGAGGACATCACCACCGTCGGCGGCGACCCGTACGAGGTGGGGCAGGTCTTCGCGCGCCGGTGGATGGGGCGCCTCGGCGAGCAGGGCCAGCTCCAGAACCTGTCGGGCATGTACCCGCGGATCCCGCACCGCATCGACGGCGAGCTGCTGAGGTACGCGGCCCGCTTCGGACTGCTCGCGCACAAGGACGACCAGATCGACGAACACGACCGGTACGCCATCCGGGCGGGATTCTGGCGGGAGATCGACGTACGGACGGCCGCCGAGCACGCTCCGGCCGGGGACTGAACCGGCCGCCCGGGACGCCCCGACGGCGAGCGACGGTCCGTGACCCCGTAGTCTCGTTCTTTGTGAGTACGCGCGCGGCACCGCCCATTCGGCACAGGGACGAGGTCGTGTGTGCCGTGCGCGGGCTGACCAAGACCTATCCGGCGGTCCGGGGCCGGCGCGGCACTCCCGCGACACCCGAGGTCCGGGCCACCGACGACGTACGGCTGGACATCCGGCGCGGTGAGATCTTCGGCCTGCTCGGGCCGAACGGCGCCGGGAAGACCACCCTCGTACGGCAGATGACCGGGCTGATGCGGCCCGACACGGGCAGTGTGGAGATCCTCGGGCACGACATCGTGCGCCACCCCGAGCGGGCCGCGCGGATCCTCGCCTACCTCGGGCAGGAGTCCAGCGCCCTCGACGAACTCACCGTCTCGCTGGCCGCCGAGACCACCGGACGGCTGCGCGGCCTCGACGTGCGCGCGGCGCGCCGGGAGCGGGACGCCGTCCTCGACGAGCTGGGTCTCACGCCGATCGCCGGACGGCCGCTGCGCAAGCTGTCCGGCGGACAGCGGCGGCTGGCCTGCTTCGCGACCGCGCTGGTGGGGGAGCGGCCCCTGCTCGTGCTGGACGAACCGACCACCGGGATGGATCCGGTGGCCCGGCGGGCCGTGTGGGCCTCCGTGGACCGGCGGCGGGCCGAGCGTGGGACGACCGTGCTGCTCGTCACCCACAACGTCATCGAGGCGGAGACCGTCCTCGACCGGGTCGCCGTCATCGACCAGGGCCGGGTCATCGCCTGCGACACCCCCACGGGGCTCAAGGAGCAGGTCGCCGACGAGGTGCGGGTCGAACTGGTGTGGCGGGAGCGGGCGCCGCTGGACGTGCCCGAGGTCGCCGCGCTGCGCGAGCGGGCCGTGGAGTCGGGCCGCCGCTGGACACTGCGGCTGGCTCCCGACGAGGCCCGCGCGGTCGTCGCCACCGTCACCGGCGGAGCCGCCTTCGCCGCCCTGGACGACTTCACGCTGGCCACACCGAGCCTGGAGGACGTCTATCTGGCGCTGGGCGGGGCGGCACGGCAGGGGCTGGTGCGGGCATGAGGGCGGCGAGAGCGCGGGGCGCCGAGGTGAGCGCGCGAGCCTCCGGGCCCGTATGGGACGGTAGGGGAACCGTAGGGAAGAGGAGCAACGTCACGTGAGTGTCGTACCCGCCGAGGTTCTGCCGGGAAGCGCCCGGGCCGTCACACAGACGGTGCCCCGCGCCGCCGCCGCCGAGCTGGCCCCCCGCGCGCGGCTGTGGCCGTCGCTGGTGGCCGTGTACCGGGCGCAGCTGTCCCGGGCCCGGGTGGCGCGCATCCCGCTGCTGTTCGTGGCGACCTTCCAGTCGGTCGGCATCCTGATCATGATGCGGGGCGTGGTGGACGGGGGCCGCGAGGCGGAGGCCGTGGTGGCGGGCTCCGCGGTCCTCGTTGTCGCGTTCGTCGCGCTGAACCTGCTCGCGCAGTACTTCGGACAGCTGCGGGCGAGCGGCGGGCTGGACCACTACGCGACCCTTCCGGTGCCGCCGGCGGCCGTGGTGCTCGGGGCGGCGGGCGCGTACGCGTCCTTCACCGTGCCGGGGACCCTGGTGACCGCGGTCTTCGGATGTGTGCTGTTCGGGCTGCCGTTCACCCATCTGTGGGTGCTCGCGGCCGTGATCCCGCTGGCCGGCGCCGCGCTGTCCGGGCTGGGCGCGGCCTTCGGGCTGCTCGCGCCGCGGCCGGAGCTGGCCACCGTGCTGGGGCAGCTCGGCATGTCGGCGGCGCTGCTGCTGGGCGTGCTGCCGCCGGACCGGATGCCGGAGGCGGTGCGCTTCGCCCGCGATCTTCTGCCGTCGACGTACGGGGTCGAGGCGTTCGCCCGGACCTTCCGGGCCAGTCCCGACTGGGCGTTCGTCCTCGGCGACCTCGCCGTGTGCGCCGGGGTCGGCGTCGTTTCGCTGGCCGTCGCCACCTGGGCGTACCGTCGGGCCGCCGTCCGGTGACGCGCGGCACAGGCGCGCCTGGCACGATGTCAGGGTGACCGCACCGCTGACTCCGCCTCCGCCGCCGCACGAGCCCTCCCCGCACACGGCCTGGCCGCCGTCGCCCGGCGGGTACGCGGGGGTGGCCACCGCGCCCCATGACGTCGCGTACGGACAGGACGGGCCCGGCATGAAGACCGAACTGCGCGAAGCCGCCGTCATCACGGTGGCGGTCGCGCTCGCCGGGGCGCTGCTCGGCCTGCTGTGGGTGTGGCTGGCGCCGAAGGTGCCGCTCGTCGGTGACCTGGTGGACGACAACTGGGTCGTCTACTTCAAGGACACCGAGGGGGAGCAGGCGATCGGCGTGGACGGGACGTTCACGCTGCTGGCCCTGGCGTGCGGGGCCGTGAGCGCCGCGGCCGTGTTCCTGTGGCGGCGGCGTGGTGGAGTGCCGCTGGTGATCGCTCTCGCCGTCGGGGGGTTCCTCGGGTCGTTGCTGGCGTGGCGGCTGGGGGTGTGGCTGGGGCCCGACTCCGACGTGATCGCGCATGCGCGGTCGGCGGGCAAGGGGGTCACGTTCTCCGCTCCGCTGAAGCTCGGGGCGAAGGGGGCGTTGTTGGCGTGGTCGTTCGCCGCGGCGCTGGTGCATCTGGGGCTCACGTCGTTGTTCGGGCCTCGGGATCCGGATCCGTATCTGGCGCATATGGGTGCGCCCAAGGACGGGTACGGGGCGCCGATGGGCTAGCGGGGCTTTTCTCGCCCCCGCCGCCCCTTCCCGTCCCGACCCTGGGGGCCGCGCCCCCAGACCCCCGCTTTCGGCCTGGACGGCCTCGTCCTCAAGCGCCGGACGGGCTGTTCAGGTCCCGAACGGGCCTTGTCCTCGAGCGCCGGGACGGGCTGTTCAGGTCCCGGACGGGTCTTGTCCTCGAGCGCCGGGACGGGCTGTTCAGGTCCCGGACGGGCCTCGTCCTCGAGCGCCGGGACGGGCTGTTCAGGTCCCGGACGGGTCTTGTCCTCGAGCGCCGGGACGGGCTGTTCAGGTCCCGGACGGGCCTTGTCCTCGAGCGCCGGGACGGGCTGTTCAGGTCCCGGACGGGCCTTGTCCTCGAGCGCCGGACGGGCTGTCTATGCGCGGGCGATCTCCGACAGGACCGCTCCCGTGAGGCCGGCCAGGTCTGTCGGGGAGAGTTCTACCTCCAGGCCTCTGCGGCCTGCCGAGACGCAGATCGTGGGGTGGGTCGAGGCCGAGGCGTCCAGGACCGTGGGGAGCTTCTTGCGCTGGCCCAGGGGGGAGATGCCGCCTCGGACGTAGCCCGTGGTGCGTTCCGCGAGGGTCGGGTCGGCCATCGCCGCCCGTTTTCCGCCCACCGCCGACGCCAGGGCCTTCAGGTCCAGGGAGCCGGCCACCGGGACCACGGCCACCGTCAGGGTGCCGTCCACGTCCGCGACCAGGGTCTTGAAGACCCGGTCGGGGGAGACGCCCATCGCCTCGGCCGCCTCCTCGCCGTAGGACGGGTGGCTCGGGTCGTGGTCGTAGGCGTGAACCGTGAAGTCCACGCCCGCCGCAGTCAGGGCCACCGTCGCGGGCGTGCCGCCGGGCTGCTGCTGCTTCTTCGGCTTCTTCGCCATGCGGGCCTTCAGTTGAGACTGGTCGGGCCGCGCGTCAGGTCCGACGCGGGCAGCGAGGGCAGGCTGCGGATGATCGCCGTCTCCGCGCGCAGCAGCTTCAGCTCGTCCCGCAGGCGGGAGGCCGTGTCGGGGGCCTGGAGCAGGCGCTGCTTGGTCGGGGTGTCCAGCATCATCGCGGCCGCCACCAGGTACGACACCACCGACGGGTCGTCCGGGAGATCCGCGCCGGTGGTCAGCGAGCGCTCGCGGGCGCCCGCCAGGCGCTTCTGGTACTGGCGGAAGGCGCGCAGCACGCCTTCCGAGAGGGCGCCCGCCTCGTCGCCCGGGTCCTCGGGCAGTTCCTGGAGCTCGGCGGTCAGGAACGGGCCCGACGCGTCCACCGACAGCAGCTTCACGCGGGTCGTGCCCGTCGCCAGCACCTCGAAGGTGCCGTCGGCGCGCTCGCGGATCGTCGCCGCGTCGGCCACGCAGCCGACGTCGTGGAACGCCTTGAGCGGGGCGTCGCCGAAGCCGGCCGCGGGGCCGCGCTCGGGCAGCGCGGTCTGGTCGGGCAGGCCGTGGGAGCTGGGGGCCACCTCATGGCCGTCGCGGATCGCCACGACGGCGAACCGGCGCGATTCGTCCTCGGGGGTCTTCAACAGGTCGCGCATCATGGCGCGATAGCGCTCCTCGAAGACGTTGAGCGGGAGCACGAGCCCCGGGAACAACGCCGAGTTCAGGGGGAAGAGCGGCAGACGGACGGTGGTCACGACGCAGAAGCCTAGTGGTCCGTGGAGTGGGCTCGTTCGCCGTGCCCGATCCCCGGACGCCAGGGGGGCCGCTCGGACGGTCCCGAGCGCACTTCCTCGCGTACCGCCAGGAAGTGGCCGAGCGGGTCGTCCGACAGCCGGCCCCAGGGGAAGGACGTGGCGTACGGGCCGATCAGGCGCAGTTGCGCGAGGGCGTCGTCGTGGCGGTCCAGGCGGACCAGGACGTACGTCAGCACGTTGCGGATCTCGGCCGGCCACGGGTCGACGGACGGGAAACGGGCGGAGAGCGCGATGGCACGGTCGGCCGCCGCGTCCAGTCGCTCGCGCGGCACCTCGGGTCCGCAGCCGTCGGTCAGGTACGCGAATGCGGCCCGCGTCGGCAGCGCCTGGACGAGGGAGCCGGCCGGCGCGTCCTGTGCGGCCCGGTCGGCGAAGTCGAAGCACTCCCGGTGGGAGCCGTGCCACGACTCGGCCAGATAGCGCTTGGCGGCCACATGGCAGCCGTAGTGGTGCGGGGCGCGGCGGACCGCGGCCGACCACAGTTCGCCGAAGTACTTGTGTCCGGCACGGGTGCCGCGCGCGTGGTCCAGGGCGATCCGCCACGGCACCGGGTCGCGGACGTCGCTCTGCGCGGCGGCCGTGATCAGCGGGCTCACCTCGCGCAGCAGCTCGGCCCGGGCCGGGGAGCGCCAAGCCCGGTCCACCGCGAGCTGGGCGGCGACGAGCAGCACGTCCGGGTCGCGCGGGGCGGCGGCGCACCACTCCTCGAACCACTCCGACCGTGAGTGCGCGAAGGCCGCCAGCCGGGTTGCGTACCGGTCGCGGTACTCCCACTCGGCCCGTTCCCGGGTCCGGGCCATGAGCTGGGCGGCGGGCGCGTAGGCGCCCAGCCCGGCGGCGACCAGGGCGGGGCCGAGTCGGTCGTCGGGCACGTCGAGGAGCACCTCGTCGTCGGCGGGGAGCCCGGCGGCGCTGTGGGGGGCGGCGGCGTTCCGTGCCGTCCGGGATGTCCGGGAGGCGCGGATGAACGGGGGCAGCAGAGCCATGGTGCCGACCATTGAAAAGCCGCGGGTTCAGATTGCGCCAGAGGGTTCGGGTACCTTCACGAAAGTTGTACACCCGACGGTCAAGGGGCGGTAAAAGGTGACCGCGCCGCGACTGTACGTGAGCCCGCCGCCCGCCGGTCACCCCCGGCGCAGCAGTCGCGTGGCCCCCGCCGCCACCGTCGTCGCCAGGATCCAGCCCAGCAGGATCAGCGCCGACGACAGCCACTGCCAGCCGCCGCGCAGCTGCCACTCGCCGACCTGCCCGAGGTCGATGACCGGCAGCAGCAGGTCGAGGGCGAAGAGTGCGGGATTCCAGGGCGGGTGCCCGTCCCGGTGGACGGGCGGATGCGCGGCATGCGCGAAGGCCAGTGAGCTCGCCGCCCACAGCACCGCCATCCAGACGGCCGCCCGGCCCGGCCGGTACCCGTAGGCGACCGTCCAGTCCTGGACGTAGCCCCAGAGCTTCGCGGCCGGCGGCAGGGTCTCGCGGCGCCGCCGCTGCTTGGCCAGCAGCACCTCGCGGGCGTCCTCGTCCTCGCCGCCGGCCCGCAGCACGGTGGCCAGCCGTTCGTACGGCTCCGGGGCGTACTCGGCGGTCGCCGCCGCCACCCAGCGCAGCCGCTCGGCCAGCGGGAACGGGCCCTGCGGCACCAGGTTCTCGTACGCGAAGCCGCCCATGTGCACACTGCCGGGGCCCGGCCACGCGCTCGCCCGGTCCACGAGGTTGATCACCCGGGCGCCCGACAGGACCACCTTGCCGCGCGGCGGCCGCTCCCCGAGGAAGCGCAGCTCGGGCGTCTGCACCCGGCGCAGCGACAGCTCCTGGTCCTCCGTGAACACGAACCGGGCCCGCTCCAGGTCCACGGCGTCCCCGAACCGCCCGTCGTCCAGACGCACCCCGCCCCGGCACTCGAAGCGCTGGATGCGGGTCCCGCGCGCGGGTGTCGTGCCGCTCAGCGCCTGGCCGCCGACACCGGCCGGGGTCAGGTACAGCGAGCGCTCCACCGTCAGCTGGGGCGCGTTCAGCGCGAGCCGCGTGTACGGGTTGGCCAGCCGCGCCCCGCGCAGGCTCAGCGACACGCCGATCTTGGCGCTGCGCAGGCTCAGCTCGCCGTGCGATTCGAGCAGCTCGGCCTGGAGGTCCTGGCCGACCGTCAGGCCGTCGGCGGCGATCGAGCGGCCGCTGCGGTCGCGGTAGACGATCGCCTGGTTGAGCAGCAGGTCCGTGCCGATGTGCGCGTCGGTGAGCCGGACGCCGTTGTGGAAGCGGCAGCGGGGGAGGTGCAGATCCCCCTCGGTGTGCACCCGGGCCGCCTCCAGGCGCGGCACCGAGCAGTCCACCATCCGCAGGGTCGTGAACCGTGCCTCCGGCAGCAGCACCTCCCGCTCGAAGCGGCAGCGCTTCATCTCCAGGTACGGCACCACCGTGCCGCCCGCGAGGTCCAGGGTGCCGCTGATCTGCACGCCCGCCAGTTTCAGCGAGGCGACCCGGCCGGCCAGCGCGGGCGGCCCGGCCAGCAGCAGCCAGGCGACGATCCGCGCCCGTACGGTCCGCGACCCGCCCCACGGATGCCCGCCGTGCGGGTCGTCGACGACACTGTCCCCGCTGCTCAGGTCGTACACGCTGCCGTTGCGGAAGGCCTGCCACATGCCGGCCTCGGCGGCGGTCAGGTCGTCCGGCAGATCTCCCGGATCGTCTCCCGCGCGGATGCCCGCCCCCTCGGTCACACCATTCACCCCCTTCGTCACCCACAGATTTCGCACAGCTGTTCATGCCCGGTGAGTGACCCCCCGAACGCTAGACGTGAAGGTGATCCTCCGGATTCCGGTCAGGTTCTGTATCAGCCATTGATACGCGCGGACGACGCCCGATCCCGGTCTGAGAGAATTGACGGCGTGATCTCCCGAATCGATCTGCGCGGCGACGCCCTCCCCGAGGGACCCGCCCTGCGCGACCTGCTGCCCCGAGCCGACTTCGACGTCTCGGCCGCCCTCGAGAAGGTGCGTCCGATCTGCGAGGCCGTGCATCATCGGGGCGACGCGGCGCTGATCGACTTCGCCGAGAAGTTCGACGGGGTGCGGCTGGAGTCCGTACGGGTGCCGGCGCGGGCGATCGCCGACGCGCTCGAGCGGCTCGACCCGGCCGTCCGCGCGGCCCTGGAGGAGTCCATCCGCCGCGCCCGTCTCGTCCACCGCGAGCAGCGCCGTACGACGCACACGACCCAGGTCGTGCCCGGCGGATCGGTGACCGAGAAGTGGGTGCCGGTCGAGCGGGTCGGGCTGTACGCGCCCGGCGGCCGGTCGGTCTACCCGTCCTCCGTGGTCATGAACGTCGTACCGGCCCAGGAGGCCGGAGTCGAGTCCATCGCGCTCGCCTCTCCGGCGCAGGCCGAGTTCGACGGTCTGCCGCACCCGACGATCCTCGCCGCGTGCGCGCTGCTGGGCGTCGACGAGGTGTACGCGGCCGGTGGCGCCACCGCCGTCGCGATGTTCGCCTACGGCACCGAGTCCTGCGCGCCCGCCAACATGGTGACCGGCCCCGGCAACATCTGGGTCGCCGCCGCCAAGCGCTACTTCGCCGGCAAGATCGGCATCGACGCGGAGGCCGGCCCGACCGAGATCGCGGTCCTCGCCGACGAGAGCGCCGACCCGGCGCACGTCGCCGCCGACCTGATCAGCCAGGCCGAACACGATCCGCTGGCGGCCGCCGTCCTGGTCACCGACTCCGTCGAGCTGGCGGACGCCGTCGCGAAGGAACTGGAGCCGCAGGTCGCGGCCACCAAGCACGTCGAGGACCGGATCGTCCCGGCGCTCGCCGGCCGTCAGTCGGCGATCGTGCTGGTCGACGGCGTCGACGAGGGCCTGCGGGTGGTCGACGCGTACGGCGCCGAGCACCTGGAGATCCAGACGGCCGACGCCGCCGCCGTGGCCGACCGGGTGAAGAACGCGGGCGCGATCTTCGTCGGCCCCTGGGCGCCGGTGTCCCTGGGCGACTACGCGGCCGGGTCCAACCACGTGCTGCCGACGGGCGGCTGCGCCTGCCACTCCTCCGGGCTGTCCGTGCAGTCCTTCCTGCGGGGCATCCACATCGTCGACTACACGCGGGACGCGCTGGCCGAGGTCGCGCAGCACGTGGTGACGCTGGCGGAGGCGGAGGACCTGCCCGCGCACGGCGCGGCGATCAAGGCGCGGTTCGACTGGAAGGTACCGGCGAGCAAGTGAGCTTCGGAATCGACGATCTCCCCGTACGGGACGAGCTGCGCGGCAAGTCCCCCTACGGCGCGCCCCAGTTGGACGTCCCCGTACGGCTGAACACCAACGAGAACCCCTACCCGCTGCCCGAGCCGCTCGTCGAGCGGATCGCGGAGCGGGTGCGCGAGGCGGCCCGCAATCTCAACCGCTACCCGGACCGGGACGCCGTGGAGCTGCGCACGCGGCTCGCGCAGTACCTGACGGACACCTCCGGACACGCGGTCGGCCTGGCGAACGTGTGGGCTGCCAACGGCTCCAACGAGGTCATCCAGCAGCTGCTCCAGACCTTCGGCGGACCGGGCCGTACCGCGATCGGCTTCGAGCCGTCGTACTCGATGCACGGGCTCATCGCGCGCGGCACGGGAACCGGCTGGATCTCCGGTCCGCGGCGCGAGGACTTCACCATCGACCTGGCCGCCGCCGAGCGGGCCATCGCCGAGCACCGGCCCGACGTCGTCTTCATCACCACCCCCAACAACCCCACCGGCACCGCGGTCCCGGCCGAGACGGTCCTCGCGCTGTACGAGGCCGCGCAGCGCGCCAAGCCGTCGATGGTGGTCGTGGACGAGGCGTACATCGAGTTCAGCCACGGCGAATCACTGCTGCCGCTGCTCGAAGGTCGGCCGAATCTCGTCGTCTCGCGCACCATGTCGAAGGCCTTCGGCGCGGCCGGCCTGCGCCTCGGCTACCTCGCCGCGCACCCGGCGGTCGTGGACGCCGTCCAGCTCGTCCGGCTGCCGTACCACCTGTCGGCCGTCACCCAGGCGACCGCGCTGGCCGCCCTGGAACACACCGACACGCTGCTGAAGTACGTCGAGCAGCTCAAGTCGGAGCGGGACCGGCTGGTACGCGAGCTGCTCGCGATCGGCTACGAGGTCACGGCGTCCGACGCCAACTTCGTGCAGTTCGGGCGGTTCGAAGACGCCCACACCGTCTGGCGGCAGATCCTCGACCGGGGCGTCCTGGTCCGGGACAACGGCGTGCCCGGCTGGCTGCGCGTCACCGCCGGAACCCCCGAAGAGAACGACGCGTTCCTCGACGCGGTTCGTGATGTGAAGAAGGAGCAGAGGCCATGAACCGCGTAGGACGCACAGAGCGCACGACGAAGGAGACGTCGGTCCTCGTCGAGATCAACCTCGACGGCACCGGCAAGGTCGATGTGTCGACCGGCGTCGGCTTCTACGACCACATGCTCGACCAGCTCGGCCGGCACGGTCTGTTCGACCTGACCGTGAAGACCGACGGCGACCTGCACATCGACTCCCACCACACCATCGAGGACACCGCCCTCGCGCTCGGCGCCGCCTTCAAGCAGGCCCTCGGCGACAAGGTGGGCATCTACCGGTTCGGCAACTGCACGGTCCCGCTGGACGAGTCCCTCGCCCAGGTCACCGTCGACCTCTCCGGCCGGCCCTACCTCGTGCACACCGAGCCCGAGAAGATGGCGCCGATGATCGGCGAGTACGACACCACGATGACCCGGCACATCCTGGAGTCCTTCGTCGCCCAGGCGCAGATCGCGCTGCACGTGCACGTGCCCTACGGGCGCAACGCGCACCACATCGTGGAGTGCCAGTTCAAGGCGCTGGCCCGGGCCCTGCGCTACGCCTCCGAGCGCGACCCGCGCGCGGCCGGCATCCTCCCCTCCACGAAGGGCGCCCTGTAGAACCATGAGCGGACTGTCGACCATCCTGATCGTCGTCGGCCTCTTCCTGGTCGGCGGCATCTACTCCTTCGTCAAGCAACAGATGCCGAAGAGCCTGATCGTGCTGCTCTCGATCGGCGCCGCGATGTGCCTCGTCGCCGGCGTCGTGCGGCTGGAGGTGTGGAATTGAGCAGCGCCCCGAACAGCCCGAAGAAGGTCGTCGTCTTCGACTACGGCTTCGGCAACGTCCGTTCCGCCGAGCGGGCCCTCGCGCGCGCCGGGGCCGACGTCGAGATCACGCGTGACTTCGACACGGCCATGAACGCCGACGGACTGCTGGTGCCGGGCGTCGGCGCCTTCGCCGCCTGCATGCGAGGCCTCAAGGAGGCCCGCGGCGACTGGATCATCGGCCGCAGGCTGTCCGGCGGCCGCCCCGTGATGGGCATCTGCGTCGGCATGCAGATCCTGTTCGCGCGGGGCATCGAGCACGGCGTGGAGACCGAGGGCCTCGACGAGTGGCCCGGCGCGGTCGAGCCGCTCCAGGCCGAGATCGTGCCCCACATGGGCTGGAACACCGTCGACGCCCCGGCCGACTCCGAGCTGTTCGCCGGACTGGACGCGGACGCGCGCTTCTACTTCGTGCACTCCTACGCCGTGCAGGACTGGTCCCTCGACGTGCACAACCCGCTGCTGCGGGCGCCGAAGGTGACCTGGTCCACGCACGGCAAGCCGTTCGTGGCCGCCGTGGAGAACGGCGCCCTGTGGGCCACGCAGTTCCACCCCGAGAAGTCCGGCGACGCCGGAGCCCAGCTCCTCACCAACTGGATCGGAACACTGTGAGCAAGCTCGAACTCCTCCCCGCCGTCGACGTCCGCGACGGCCAGGCCGTCCGCCTCGTGCACGGCGAGTCGGGCACCGAGACCTCCTACGGCTCCCCGCTCGAGGCCGCCCTCGCCTGGCAGCGCTCGGGCGCCGAGTGGCTGCACCTGGTCGACCTGGACGCGGCGTTCGGCACCGGCGACAACCGGGCCCTGATCGCCGGGGTGGCCGAACGCATGAAGGAACTGCACATCAAGGTGGAGCTGTCCGGCGGCATCCGCGACGACGACACCCTCGCCGCCGCCCTGGCCACCGGCTGCACCCGGGTGAACCTGGGCACGGCCGCCCTGGAGACCCCCGAGTGGGTCGCCAAGGTCATCGCCGAGCACGGCGACAAGATCGCGGTCGGTCTGGACGTACGGGGCACGACCCTGCGCGGCCGCGGCTGGACCCGCGACGGCGGCGACCTCTACGAGACGCTGGCGCGTCTCGACAAGGAGGGCTGCGCGCGCTACGTCGTCACCGACATCGCCAAGGACGGCACGCTCCAGGGCCCGAACCTGGAGCTGCTGAAGAACGTGTGCGCCGTGACGGACCGGCCGGTCGTGGCGTCGGGCGGAGTGTCCTCCCTCGACGACCTGCGGGCCATCGCCGAGCTGGTGCCCCTCGGTGTCGAGGGCTCCATCGTCGGCAAGGCCCTGTACGCCAAGGCGTTCACCCTGGAAGAGGCTCTGGAGGCGGTCGCCCAGTGAGCGATGTACGACGCGTCGCGACCGGCGCGCCCTGGGAGGAGACCTTCGGGTACTCCCGCGCGGTGGAGCTGCCGAACGGCCTGGTGCTGGTCTCCGGGTGCACATCGATCGTGGACGGCGAGATCGCCGGCGGCGGCCCCTATGAGCAGACGGTCAACGCCTTCGGCGTCGCGTTCGCGGCGCTGGAGCAGCTGGGCCTCGGGCGGGACGACGTGGTGCGCACGCGCATGTACCTCACCCACGCGCGGGACGTGGACGACGTCGGACGCGCCCACAAGGAGCTGTTCGACTCCGTCCGGCCCGCCGCATCCATGCTCATCGTCTCCGGCCTCGTGGACCCCAGCCTGGTCGTCGAGGTCGAGGTGGAGGCCTATCGAGGAGGGTCCTCGGCATGACCCTTGCCGTACGAGTCATCCCCTGCCTGGACGTGGACAACGGCCGGGTCGTCAAGGGCGTCAACTTCCAGAACCTGCGCGACGCGGGCGACCCCGTCGAGATGGCCAAGGTGTACGACGCCGAAGGTGCCGACGAGCTGACGTTCCTGGACATCACCGCCTCGTCGGGCAACCGCGAGACGACCTACGACGTGGTGCGCCGCACCGCCGAGCAGGTGTTCATCCCCCTGACCGTCGGCGGCGGGGTACGCACCCCCGAGGACGTCGACAAGCTGCTGCGGGCCGGCGCGGACAAGGTGGGCGTCAACACGGCCGCCATCGCCCGCCCGGAACTGATCAAGGAGATCGCCGAGCGGTTCGGCAGCCAGGTGCTGGTGCTCTCGGTGGACGCCCGGCGGACCCCCGTGGGGACCTTCGAGGTGACGACGCACGGCGGCCGTCAGGGCACCGGCATCGACGCCATCGAGTGGGCGCACCGCGCGGCCGAGCTGGGCGCGGGCGAGATCCTGCTCAACTCGATGGACGCGGACGGCACCAAGGACGGCTACGACCTGGAGATGATCGCCGCCGTGCGCAAGCACGTGACGGTCCCGGTGATCGCCTCCGGCGGCGCCGGCAAGCTCGCCGACTTCCCGCCGGCCGTCGAGGCGGGCGCGGACGCGGTGCTCGCCGCGTCGGTGTTCCACTTCGGCGACCTGCGGATCGGCCAGGTCAAGAACGCGCTGCGGGGGGCGGGTCACCCGGTGAGGTGACGCCGTCGGCTTCGGAGTGAGCCCCGGTCGCCCGAGGGGTACCGGGGCTCTTGCTTCCGGAGTTGCGAAGGGAAAATTGCGCAAAATTTATTGTGCAACTTTTCTTTTGTATCTAGGCTGGAGGCATGGCTCGCGAAGAGAACCGGCCCATCACGGACCTGGGAACACTGAAGGCCCTGGCCCACCCGTTGCGCATGCAGCTGTACCGGGGACTGTGCGTGGCCCGTAAGGCCACCGCCTCGCAGCTGGCCGACCAGGTGGACGAGGCCGTGTCCCTGGTCAGCTACCACCTGCGCAAACTCGCCGAGCACGGTCTCATCGAGGAGGCCGGGACGCAGAGCGCGGACGGCCGGGAACGCTGGTGGCAGCCTTCGTCGGACGGCGTGAGCATCCGCGACAAGGACTTCCGGGACGCGCCTGAGCGCGCGGCGGCGCACCTGGCGGCCACCCGGCTCTTCCACGAGCAGCGGGCCGACATGTACCGCCGGTACCTCGACGAGCGGCCCACCTGGCGACCCGAGTGGAACGCCGCCGCCCCCGACAACGAGTCCCTCCTGCGCCTGACCGCGGCCGAACTTGCCGAACTGGGCGAGGAGTTGCTGGCTCTCGCCAAGAAGTACGACGAGAAGGGCCGGGCCGCCGACGCCGCAGGCGACACCGAGGGGCGGGAGAACGTCGCGCTGCACGTGTACGGATTCCCGTTCCGCACCTGAGGAAGGCCACCTCCGTGACCACCACCGCGTCCGTCGCACCTGCACGGGCCGACGTCGAGCGCCCCGCCCACCGCGACGGTGACGTGCTGCGCTGGCTCGCCGCCTACACGGCCTCGATGATCGGCGACAACGTCTACTACCTCGCGCTGTCCTGGGCGGCCGTACGAGCCGGTTCCCCCGCACAGGCGGGCCTGGTGATGACGGTGAGTGCCGTGCCGCGGGCGCTGCTGATGCTGGGCGGGGGAGTGATCGCCGACCGGTTCGGGCCGCGCCGGGTGGTCATCGGCAGCGACGCCACGCGCTGCGCGGCGGCCCTCACCGTGGCCGTCCTGTTCTTCGTCACCGACCCCGGGCTGTGGCCGCTGGCTGCGCTCGCCGTGGTCTTCGGCACGGTCGACGCCGTGTTCATACCGGCCGTGGGCGCTCTCCCCGCGCGCGTGACCAGCCGGGGCCAACTTGCGCGCGTGCAGGGCATGCGGGGCCTCGGGGCCCGGTTGGCGAGTGTCGTCGGAGGCCCGCTCGGCGGTCTCGGTGTGGCTCTGGGCGGTACGGCGACCGCCTTCGGACTGGCCGCGCTGCTGATCGCCGTGTCGATACCGCTGCTGATGTCCGTGCGCATACGTGAGCTACCGGCGGACGACAGGGCGGGGGCCGTCGGGACGGGGGAGCTGTCCGGCGGGGGCACAGCGGGGGTTGTCGGGATGGGGGAGCTGCCCGCCGAGGAGAAGGCGGGGGCCGGCGGGAGGAGGGAGCTGTCCGGCGCCGACGAGGCGGATGCCGTAGGGACGGGGGAGCTGCCGGTGGGGGACGCGGCGGGGGCCGTCGGGATGGGGGAGCTGTCCGTCGGGGACACGGCGGGGGACGGTAGGGCGAGTGGTGTCGGAGTGTGGGAGTCGTCGGCCGACGACCGGGCGGAGGCTGTTGATCCGCGCGGACCGTCCGCCGAGGACCAGCCGGTGGCCGTCGGGTCTCGGAATCCGTCCGGCGGGTCGGCGGAGGCCCGCGGCGGTACCGCCTGGCGGGATCTGGTGGGCGGTCTGCGCTACATCCGCGGTCACCGTGTTCTCGCCCCGCTGATGCTCGCCATCGCGCTCGGAGACCTCGGCTTCGTCGGACCGCTCAACGTGGGCCTGGCCCTGCTCGCCGACGAACGCGGCTGGGGCGCCTCAGGGATGGGCTGGACGCTCGCCGGGTTCGGCACCGGCGCGGGTGTCGCCTCCCTGCTGCTGGCCGTGCGCGGGCGCCTGCCGCACGCCGGGCAGGTCGCGGCGTACGCGATCCTCGCGGGCTCCGTCGCGATCGGCGCCCTCGCCCACGCGCCGGGCGTTCCCGCGGCTGTCGGCACCGCCGTACTCGTCGGGCTGCTCGCCGGACTCGGCGGCGCCCTGTGCGCGGCCTTGCTCCAGACCCAGTCGGACCCCGCGTACCTGGGTCGCGTCACCGCCGTCGCGAGTCTGGTCAGCCTCGGACTCGCTCCCCTCGGCATGCCGTTGTCCGCCGCGGCCATCGGCGCCTGGGGCACCGGCCCGGTCTTCGTCGTCAGCGCGGTGGTCTGCGGGCTCGGAGGCGTGGTGATCCTGTGCTTCGGGCACCTGCGCCGCGCCGAACTGCCCCGCTGATCCCCCTCACTCCTTCGGCTGAGTCAGCTGTACGAAGTTGCCCACCGTGTCGTCCAGGACGGCCGCGACGACCGGGCCCTGGTCCTGCGGAGGATGGGTGAAACGCACCCCCAGCCTCCGCAGCCGCTCGTACTCCGCGTCGAGGTCGTCGACCGAGAAGACGATGCACGGCAGCCCCGCCTCCCGCAGGGCTGCCCGGTACGGCTCCGCGATGGGGCCGTGGCCGGGCTCCAGCAGCAGCTGGAGATCCCGCTGGGCCCCTTCCGCCGCGCCCACGGTGACGAACAGCGTGCCCCCGCCGAGATCCATGTGCAGACGCGTCTCGAAGCCCAGGACCTCGGTGTAGAACGCGTGGGCCTTCGTGACATCGTCGACGTACACGCTGGTCATGGCGACCTTGATCATGGCCGGTCCTCTCAGATCCCGAGCTGCTTTCCGCTGTGCAGCCTGGTGATCGCTTCCTTCTCGCCGTCCAGCTCCACCTCCGCGGCGCTCTGCCGGCCGTACAGGAACAGCAGCAGCTCCGACGGCTCCCCGGTGGCCGTCACGACCGGCGTGCCCCGGTTGGCGACCGCCGTACGGCCGTCCGGGCGCCGCAGCACCAGGCCGGTCGGGGTGCCGCGGCCCATCAGACGGGCGGTGCGCTCCAGGCGGGACCACAGGGCGTCCTGGAAGACCGGGTCGAGCGCGCGCGGCGTCCAGTCGGGCCGGGCGCGGCGGACGTCCTCGGTGTGGACGTAGAACTCGATCGTGTTGGACGCCTCGTCGAGCTGCTTGAGCTGGAAGGGCGAGAAGCGTGGCGGACCCGTGCGGATCAGCTGGAGCAACTCCTCGTACGGCTTGGCGGCGAACTCCTCCATCACCTTGTCCAGGCGGGACGCGAGCTGCTTGATCAGAATGCCCCCGGCGGCGTCCGGGCGGCGCTCGCGCACCACCACGTGCGCCGCCAGATCCCGGGTCTGCCAGCCCTCGCAGAGGGTCGGGGCCTCGGGGCCCGCCGTTTCCAAGAGGTCGGCGAGGAGAAGTCGTTCACGCTTGGCGAAAGTCGACATGCCGTCAGCCTACGACTGCGCGGAAGGTCCGCCCACCCGTCGCCCGACCACCACCCCTCACCGAGTCGCTTCGCGCCGCTCCTTCCCATCCAGTGGACGCGACCCGTCACTGTCAGTGGCGCGCGGCACAATGGCAGACATGACCAGCACGCCCCCGCCCAGCAATCTCGACCCCCGGATCGCCGCGCGCCTCAAGCGCAGCGCCGACGGGCTCGTCCCCGCCATCGCCCAGCAGTACGACACCGGTGAGGTGCTCATGCTCGGCTGGATGGACGACGAGGCGCTGCACCGCACGCTCACCACCGGCCGTTGCACCTACTGGTCGCGCAGCCGCCGGGAGTACTGGGTCAAGGGCGACACCTCCGGCCACTTCCAGTGGGTCAGGTCCGTGGCCCTCGACTGCGACGCCGACACGCTGCTCGTCAAGGTCGACCAGGTGGGCGCCGCCTGCCACACCGGCGCGCGCACCTGCTTCGACGCCGACGTACTGGTCGAGAACGCCGATTCCGGCGTACCCGCCACGGATCAGTAAGGTCAGCCGCCATGGACCTCGAGACGTTCCGCAAGCTGGCCACCGACCGCCGCGTCATTCCGGTCACCCGCAAGCTCCTCGCCGACGGCGACACCCCGGTCGCGCTCTACCGCAAGCTCGCCGCCGAGCGCACCGGCACCTTCCTGCTGGAGTCCGCGGAGAACGGCCGCACGGCATTTCAATGGTCTCGATACTCCTTCGTGGGCGTACGCTCCGCCGCCACCCTCACCGCGCGCGACGGCCAGGCGCACTGGCACGGCACCCCGCCCGTCGGCGTCCCGGTGGACGGCGATCCGCTCGCCGCCCTGCGCGCCACCATCGAGACCCTCCACACCCCCCACGAGGAGGGCCTGCCGCCCTTCACCGGCGGCATGGTCGGCTACCTCGGCTACGACATCGTGCGCCGCCTGGAGAAGATCGGCCCCGGCGACCGCGACGACCTGCGGCTGCCCGAGCTGACCATGCTCCTGACCAGCGACCTCGCCGTCATGGACCACTGGGAGGGCTCCGTCCTGCTGATCGCCAACGCGATCAACCACAACGACCTCGACACGGGCGTCGACGAGGCCTACACGGACGCGGTGGCCCGGCTGGACGCCATGGAGGCCGACCTCTCCCGCCCGGTCGTCCAGCCCCCCGCCGTCCTCCCGCCCTCCGAACTCCCCGAGTACAGCGCCCTGTGGGGCGGCCCCGACTTCCAGGAGGCCGTCGAGGACATCAAGGAGCGCATCCGCGCGGGCGAGGCCTTCCAGGTCGTCCCCTCCCAGCGCTTCGAGACGGCGTGCACGGCGAGCGCGCTGGACGTCTACCGGGTGCTGCGGGCGACGAACCCCTCCCCGTACATGTACCTGTTCCGCTTCGACGGCTTCGACGTCGTGGGGTCCTCCCCGGAAGCCCTCGTCAAGGTCGAGGACGGGCACGCCATGGTCCACCCCATCGCCGGCACCCGGCACCGCGGGGCCACCCCGCAGGAGGACCAGGCCCTCGCCGACGAACTGCTCGCCGACCCCAAGGAGCGCGCCGAGCACCTCATGCTCGTCGACCTCGGCCGCAACGACCTGGGCCGGGTCTGCGAACCGGGCTCGGTCGAGGTCGTCGACTTCATGTCCGTCGAGCGGTACTCGCACGTGATGCACATCGTCTCGACGGTCACCGGGAAGGTCGCGGCGGGCCGCACCGCCTTCGACGTCCTCACCGCCTGCTTCCCCGCCGGCACCCTCTCCGGCGCCCCCAAGCCGCGCGCCATGCAGATCATCGACGAACTGGAGCCGTCCCGACGCGGCCTGTACGGCGGCTGCGTCGGCTACCTGGACTTCGCCGGCGACTCCGACACCGCCATCGCCATCCGCACCGCCCTGCTGCGCGACGGCACCGCCTACGTCCAGGCCGGCGCGGGCATCGTCGCCGACTCCGACCCGGTCGCCGAGGACCAGGAGTGCCGCAACAAGGCGGCGGCGGTCCTGCGCGCCGTCCACACCGCCAACCGACTGGCGAAATAGGGCGCTTCCGGACAGACGGCCGGGGCACATTTCGAAGATAGGACGCGTCTCACGTGAACCCCGGGTGACGGTTCGCCCGGGGTTCAGGCGATAGTGGAGTACGTGACTGCCGTTCCGCACCCCCGATCCGAAGCCGCCGCCCCCGGGTCCGGCCGCCGAAGCCTCGCGCTCGCCCTGCTGTTCGGCGCGCTGGGCTCGGCCGTGACCCTGCTGTCCACCCGGCAGCGCTGGTCGGAGGGCACGGCCACGGTGGCCGGCGGCGCCTTCCCGCTGACCGCCAAGGGCAGCGACGTCACGGGCGTGCCCGCGGCGCTCGCCATAGCGGGCCTCGCCGCGCTCGTCGCCGTCTTCGCCGTCCGCAGGGCGGGCCGCTTCGCGGTCTCCGCGCTGCTCGCGCTCTCCGGCGCCGGCATCATGGCCGCCGCCCTGCTCGGCGCCTCCGACGGCTCCGCGCTCGACGATCAGGCCGCCCGGGCCTCCGGCGACACCTCGGCGACCGTCGCCTCCTTCACCCACACCGGCTGGCCCTACGCCGCGGCCGCGGGCGGCGCCCTGATCCTCCTGGCCGGCCTGCTCGCCCTGCGCTACGGCCGCCTGTGGCCCGCGATGTCCGGCCGCTACGAACGCGACGGCACCCCGCGCCCCCGACGCGCGGCCAGGCCCCTCGACCCGGACCGGCCCGAGGACATCTGGAAGGCCCTGGATCGGGGCGAGGACCCGACGGGCGCGGGTCCCGCCTGAACACGACCGCGCGCGGAGCCCGGTCCACGTCCGGTCGCGCGGTTCCCGATGTGGTGAATCAGACGTGACCGGAGGCCACCCCCGCGTCCGTGACGCGCGCGGGTACGGGACAATGGACGACGAGCGTCCGGCTCGGACGGACACAGAGACAGCAATGAGGAGCAAGTCATGGCGGGCAGCAGCCACGGACACACCCCGGCCGCCTGGACCGGTGTCACCATCGTCTTCATCGGCTTCACCGTCGCGGGCGCTTTCATGGTGATGGCCGAGCCGCTCGGCTTCTGGGCCGGCATGGCGATCGTGGCCCTCGGTGGTGTCGTCGGCGGCATCATGCGCGCGATGGGCCTCGGCATGCCGAAGGAAGCCCACCCCGTGCACCAGGTCACGGCCACCCGCGAGCCGGCGGCCGCCGAGGCCTGAGCCCCGTACGACTTCGGCAGGACTTCCGCAGGACCTCGTGAGGGGCGGCCGGTGCACACCGGCCGCCCCTCACGCGCGCGTGGTGCCCCGGCGGGGCACAATGCGAGGCGTGAACGCCGACAGCCAGCGGGTGACACCCCGGCCACCCCGGACACCCCGGACACCCCCGGAAACCGTGCTCGGACGACTCGCGGTGCCCGCCGGGGTCCTCGCGGCCGTCGCCGGGGCCTTCGCCTACGTCGGGACCGTCGACCCCAACGAGCCCGGCCACTACCCGGTCTGCCCCCTCCTGCGTCTCACCGGCCTGTACTGCCCGGGCTGCGGCGGACTGCGCAGCGCGCACGCCTTCGTGCACGGGGACTTCGCCGCCGCCCTGCACGACAACGCACTGGCCGTCGTCGGCTATCTGGCCTTCGCGGTGGTGTGGACCGTCTGGGTGGTCCGTGCGGTGCGCGGACGCCCCGCGCGCGTGGAACCCACCTCGGTGCAGCTGTGGACGCTGGGCGCGTTCCTGCTGGTCTTCACGGTTGTCCGGAACCTGCCGTTCGGTGGCTGGCTGCATCCTTGATCAGCGGAGGAATGTCCAGGTAGTGGGACCGCCGTCAACCGGATGTGAGGCCTTCGCCTTCCTCCGGATACCATCGCAGTGACCACCTCTTTTCTACTGGTCGCTGGAACTGTCAACCGTCTCTCAACCGCTGGAAGGGGGCCGCTCGCGTGAGTGTGCTCGACGAGATCATCGACGGAGTCCGTGCCGACCTCGCGGAGCGGCAGGCGCGCGTCAGCCTCGACGAGCTCAAGGAGCGCGCGGCTAAGGCCCCCGCCGCCAAGGACGGGGTGGCCGCGCTCCGGGGCGACGGCGTCAAGGTGATCTGCGAGGTCAAGCGCTCCAGCCCGTCCAAGGGCGCGCTGGCCGCGATCGCCGATCCGGCCGGACTGGCCGCGGACTACGAGGCGGGCGGCGCGGCCGTCATCTCCGTCCTCACCGAACAGCGCCGCTTCGGCGGCTCCCTCGCCGACCTCGAGGCGGTCCGCGCGCGGGTCGACATTCCCGTGCTGCGCAAGGACTTCATCGTCACCTCGTACCAGCTGTGGGAGGCCCGCGCGTACGGCGCCGACCTCGCGCTGCTGATCGTGGCCGCCCTCGAGCAGCCGGCCCTCGAGTCGCTGATCGAGCGCGCCGTCTCCATCGGCCTCACCCCGCTCGTCGAGGTCCACGACGAGGACGAGGTGGAGCGCGCGGTCGACGCGGGCGCCAAGGTGATCGGCGTCAACGCGCGCAACCTGAAGACCCTCGAGGTCGACCGGAACACCTTCGAGCGCGTCGCCCCCGAGATCCCGGCCCACGTCGTCAGCGTCGCCGAGTCCGGCGTCCGGGGCCCGCACGACCTCATCGCGTACGCCAACGCCGGCGCCGACGCGGTCCTGGTCGGCGAGTCCCTGGTGACGGGCCGCGACCCGAAGACGGCCGTGGCCGACCTGGTGGCGGCGGGCGAGCACCCCGCACTCCGGCACGGTCGCGGCTGATCTCCCGGTAGGATCGGCCCCGATGACACCCACGACGACGGCCATGGACAGGTACGCCCGCCTCGCGCGCGGCTGCCGCCCCCGTGGCTGCCGCGCGCCCGCACGCCGGGTGCACGGCAGGCGCGTGCGGTACGTCATCGGGGACGAGCCCGGCCAGGTGAACGGCATGCGATGGCAGCGCCCCGTCAGGGGCGCGGGGCTCTTTCGGATGTGCGGCCACCGCCGCGCGGGCGCGACCAGCCACAACGGTCCCGCAGCCGACTGACCATCCCTGCCCCCACGGCGACAGTGTCCGACACACACTCACCGTGAGGTTTCCGCATGCCCAGCGAGTTCTTCATTCCCGACCCCGAGGGTCAGGTCCCCAGCGCCGAAGGCTACTTCGGCGCGTTCGGCGGCAAGTTCATCCCGGAGGCCCTCGTCGCCGCCGTGGACGAGGTCGCCGTCGAGTACGACAAGGCGAAGCACGACCCCGAGTTCGCCCGCGAGCTCGACGACCTGCTCGTGCACTACACCGGCCGGCCCAGCTCCCTCACCGAGGTGCCGAGGTTCGCCGAACACGCCGGCGGTGCCCGGGTGTTCCTCAAGCGCGAGGACCTCAACCACACCGGCTCCCACAAGATCAACAACGTGCTCGGGCAGGCGCTGCTCACCCGGCGCATGGGCAAGACGCGCGTGATCGCCGAGACCGGCGCCGGCCAGCACGGCGTGGCGACGGCCACCGCCTGCGCCCTCTTCGGGCTCGAGTGCACCATCTACATGGGCGAGATCGACACCCAGCGCCAGGCACTCAACGTGGCGCGCATGCGCATGCTGGGCGCCGAGGTCGTGTCCGTGAAGTCCGGCAGCCGCACGCTGAAGGACGCCATCAACGAGGCCTTCCGCGACTGGGTCGCCAACGTCGACCACACCCACTACCTGTTCGGCACGGTCGCCGGACCGCACCCCTTCCCGGCGATGGTGCGCGACTTCCACCGCGTCATCGGCGTCGAGGCCCGCCGCCAGATCCTGGAGCGCGCCGGCCGCCTCCCCGACGCGGCGGTCGCCTGTGTCGGCGGCGGCTCCAACGCCATCGGCCTCTTCCACGCCTTCATCCCGGACGCCGGCGTCCGGCTCATCGGCTGCGAGCCGGCCGGTCACGGCATCGACACCGGCGAGCACGCGGCGACCCTGACCGCGGGCGAGCCCGGCATCCTGCACGGCTCGCGCTCGTACGTCCTCCAGGACGACGAGGGCCAGATCACCGAGCCGTACTCCATCTCGGCGGGCCTGGACTACCCGGGCATCGGCCCCGAGCACTCCTACCTCAAGGACAGCGGCCGCGGCGAGTACCGCGCGGTCACCGACGACGCTGCCATGCAGGCGCTGCGTCTGCTGTCGCGCACCGAGGGCATCATCCCGGCCATCGAGAGCGCGCACGCGCTGGCCGGGGCCCTGGAGGTCGGCAAGGAGCTCGGCAAGGACGGGCTGATCGTCGTCAACCTGTCCGGTCGCGGCGACAAGGACATGGACACGGCCGCCCGGTACTTCGGCCTGTACGACACCGACGCCGAGGTCGCCGCCAACGCGGCAGACACCGCCGAGATCGAAGGGGACGCCAAGTGAGCGGGGCCGAATTCACCGGTGGGAACAGCGGGCTGCTGTCGGACACCCTCGCCGACGCCAAGGCGGAGGGCCGCGCCGCGCTCATCGCCTACCTCCCGGCCGGGTTCCCGACCGTGGACGGCGGCATCGAGGCGATCAAGGCCGTCATCGAGGGCGGCGCGGACATCGTCGAGGTGGGTCTGCCGCACAGCGACCCCGTCCTCGACGGCCCGGTCATCCAGACCGCCGACGACATCGCCCTGCGCGGCGGGGTGCGGATCGCGGACGTGATGCGGACGGTCCGGGAGGCCTTCGAGGCCACCGGGAAGCCGATCCTCGTCATGACGTACTGGAACCCGATCGACCGCTACGGCGTCGAGCGCTTCACCGCCGAGCTGGCCGAGGCGGGCGGCGCGGGCTGCATCCTGCCCGACCTGCCCGTCCAGGAGTCGGCGCTGTGGAGGGAGCACGCGCAGAAGCACGGCCTCGCGACGGTCTTCGTGGTGGCGCCGAGCAGCAAGGACGCCCGGCTCGCGCAGATCACCGAGGCGGGCAGCGGCTTCGTCTACGCCGCCTCGCTGATGGGGGTCACCGGCACCCGTGAGTCGGTGGGCGCGCAGGCCCATGACCTGGTCGAGCGGACCCGGGCGACCGGCACCGGCCTGCCCGTCTGCGTCGGCCTCGGCGTCTCCAACGCCACGCAGGCCGCCGAGGTGGCCGGCTTCGCCGACGGCGTGATCGTCGGCTCGGCCTTCGTCAAGCGGATGCTGGACGCGCCGGACGACGCGGCCGGTGTCGAGGCGGTCCGCGAGCTCGCGGGCGAGCTGGCGAAGGGCGTGCGCCGACAGGCGTAGGCGGGACAGGCGTAACAGAGCGGGACATTTTCTCCGGGTCACTCGAACGGGTGGACCTGGGGTCGGGGAGGCGCAATGCGCCTCCCCGGTTCGTTCTGGGGGTGTGAGCGAGAAGAATCGTGCGGGAAAGCGCACCGCCAGGGAGCGGCTGGCGGACGAGCGAGAGAAACAGAAGGCCGCGGAGCGGCGACGGCGGACGCTGATCGTCGCGTCGAGCGTCGTCTGCGTCCTGGGTCTGGCGGCGGTGATCGGGGTCGTCGCGGCGAACTCGGGCAAGGACGACAGCAGCGACAAGGCGGGCCCGGTCGTGGCCCCCTCGGGGGCGCAGGGCGAGGACGCGCTCGCGATCCCCGTCGGCAAGGACGGCGCCAAGTCCACGCTCACCGTGTGGGAGGACTTCCGCTGCCCGGCGTGCAGGGCCTTCGAGGCGGCGTACCGCCCCACGATCCATGAGCTGACGGACGCCGGGAAGCTCAGGGTCGAGTACCACCTGGCCACGCTCATCGACGGCAACATGGGCGGCAGCGGCTCCCGTAACGCGGCCAACGCGGCGGCGTGCGCGCAGGACGCCGGGAAGTTCCCCGCGTACCACGACGTGCTGTACGAGAACCAGCCGAACGAGACGGACGACGCCTTCGCCGAGAACAGCAAGCTGATCGGGCTCGCGGCCAAGGTCGACGGCCTCGACACGCCCGCGTTCCGCACCTGTGTCGAGGACGGCACGCACAACAGCTGGGTCGCCAAGTCCAACCAGGCCTTCCAGAACGGCCATTTCGGCGGCACTCCGACCGTGCTGTTCAACGGCAAGAACATCTACGCCGACCAGTCGATGACGCCGGCCAAGCTGAAGCAGATGGTGGAGGAAGCCGACAAAGGGTGACCAGGGCTGAGGCCCTGCACACCCGCCCGTTATGGAGCCGTAGCCGGGCTGCCCGTCGTCGGCCCGGTCCGGCACGGTAGCGTCGACCCTGCCATGGAACTTGCCTACATTCCCAGCCCGTCGCACGGGGTGCTGTATCTCGGCCCCGTTCCGCTGCGCGGCTACGCGTTCTGCATCATCATCGGCGTCTTCGTCGCGGTCTGGCTCGGCAACAGGCGCTGGGTCGCCCGCGGCGGACAGGCCGGCACGGTGGCCGACATCTCCGTCTGGGCGGTGCCCTTCGGCCTGGTCGGCGGTCGGCTCTACCACGTGATCACGGACTACGAGCTGTACTTCAGCGAGGGCCGTGACTGGGTGGACGCCTTCAAGGTCTGGGAGGGCGGCCTCGGTATCTGGGGCGCGATCGCGCTCGGCGCGGTGGGCGCGTGGATCGGCTGTCGCCGCCGGGGCATCGCCCTGCCCGCGTACGCCGACGCCATCGCGCCCGGCATCGCCCTCGCCCAGGCGATCGGCCGCTGGGGCAACTGGTTCAACCAGGAGCTGTACGGCAAGCAGACCGACCTCCCGTGGGCGCTGCACATCACGTCCTCGGCGGACGGCCGGGTGCCCGGCTACTACCACCCGACGTTCCTGTACGAGTCGCTGTGGTGCATCGGCGTCGCGCTCCTCGTCATCTGGGCAGACCGCCGCTTCAAGCTCGGGCACGGGCGGGCCTTCGCGCTGTACGTCGCCGCGTACTGCGTGGGCCGCGCGTGGATCGAGTACATGCGGGTCGACGACGCCCACCACATCCTGGGCCTGCGGTTGAACGACTGGACCGCGATGGTCGTGTTCCTGCTCGCGGTGATCTACATCGTGATCTCGGCGAAGAAGCGGCCGGGGCGCGAAGCGGTGGTCGAGCCGGGTGCGGGTGCTTCCGACGGCGGGACGGAAGCCGACGGCGAGGGCGCGTCGGAGGACGCGGCCGAGGCCAAGGACGAGACCGAGTCCGGCGCCGACGCGAAGACCGACGCGAAGGGTGACGGCGAAGCGAAGGCCGCGGCCGACGTCGAAGCGAAGAGCGAGGCGGACGCCACGACCGACGCTGAGGCCGAGGCCTCCGCCGACGCGAAAGTGTCTGCCGACACGAAGGTCTCTGCCGCCGACGCCAAGGCCGACGCGAGCCCGAAGGGTGGGGCCGGGAAGCCCGCTGCGGTGAAGGCCGAGGACACGGCCGAGGACACGGCCGAGGTCAAGGGCGGGGCCGAGTCGGCCGGTAAGAAGAGCTGACGGCTGGTTGTTCGTACGACGACGAGGGCGCCCGGGGTCTGCCGGGCGCCCTCGTCGTCTGTGCGCGACGGGGAGGGTTCAGTCCCCGCGGGCTGCCAGGGACAGGGTGCGTTGCGCCATCGCCACCACGGCCGCGTCGACGAAGCGGCCGTCCGGCAGGGCCTGGGCGCCCTGCTCGGTGGCCGCCGCTTTCACGATCGTCTCGGCCTCCTCCAGCTCGTGCTGGGTGGGCAGATAGGCCCGTTCGATGATCGGGAGCTGGCGGGGGTGGATGGCGGCGCGACCCAGGAAGCCGAGGGTGCGGCCGTGGGCGCAGCTGGTGGCCAGGCCCTCCAGGTCACGGATGTCGGGGTGCACCGACTGGGGTGGGGGCGCCAGTCCCGCGGCCCGGGCGGCGACCACGACCCGGGCGCGGGACCAGTCGAGGCCCGCGTCGTCGCGGACGCCCAGGTCGGCTCGTAGGTCCGCCTCGCCGAGGGCGATGCCGCGCAGCGAGGGGTGGGCGCAGGCGATGGCGTAGGCGTGTTCGATGCCGAGGGCTGTTTCCAGGAGGGCGTGGAGGGGGGTGGTTCCACGGTCCGCGGGCGGCACGGTCTCGGCGACGCGGGTGATCTGGTGCGGGGACGTCACTTTCGGCAGCCGCAGGGCGGAGACCCCGGGGAGGGCGGCCATCGTGCGGAGGTCCGCCGCGGCGAAGGGGCTGTCCAGGGCGTTCACCCGGATGTGGACCGGGACCGGCTGGGGCTCGCGGAGGCGTTCGGCGGTGGCCGCGCGGGCGTACTCCTTGCGGTCCGGGGCGACCGCGTCCTCGAGGTCGACGATGACGACGTCGGCGCCGCAGGCCAGGGCCTTGGTGACGGTCTGTGGGCGGTCGCCGGGGACGTAGAGCCAGGTCAGAGGGGTCTTCGTCATAGGGCGCCCGCCTCGCGGAGGGACGTCAGCTCGGCCGTGGTCAGGCCCAGTTCGGTCAGGACCTCCTCCGTGTCGGCGCCGTGCGGGCGGCCGGTCCAGCGGATCGCGCCGGGGGTCGAGGAGAGCCGGAAGAGGACGTTCTGCATGCGGATCCGGCCCAGCTCCGGGTCTTCGACGGCGGTGATCGTGTCGAGGGCCTGGTACTGGGGGTCCGCCATCACGTCCCGTACGTCCTGGATCGGGGCGATCGCCGCCTCCGCCTTCTCGAAGGCGGCGAGGACGTCGGTGCGGCTGCGGGCGGCGATCCAGCTGCCGACCACCTCGTCGAGCAGGTCGGCGTGGGCGGCACGGTCGGCGCCGGTCGCGAACCAGGGCTCGTCGATCAGGTCGGGGCGGCCGACCAGGTGCATGACGCGTTCCGCGATCGACTGGGCCGATGTCGAGACGGCGACCCAGTTTCCGTCGGCCGTGCGGTAGGTGTTGCGCGGGGCGTTGTTCGCGGACCGGTTGCCGGTGCGGGCCTGGACGTATCCCAACTGGTCGTACCAGAGCGGCTGGGGGCCGAGGACGGTGAGGATGGGTTCGATGATCGCCATGTCGACGACCTGACCCTCGCCGGTGCGGTCGCGGGCGGCGAGGGCCGTCATGACGGCGTAGGCGGTGGCCAGTCCGGCGATCGAGTCGGCCAGGCCGAAGGGCGGAAGGGTCGGGGACGCGTCCGGTTCTCCGGTGATCGCCGCGAATCCGCTCATCGCCTCGGCGAGGGTGCCGAAGCCGGGGCGGTGCGCGTAGGGGCCGAACTGGCCGAAGGCGGTGACCCGGGTGAGGACCAGGCGGGGGTTGGCCGCCGACAGCGCGTCCCAGCCGAGGTCCCACTTCTCCAGAGTGCCGGGGCGGAAGTTCTCGATGATCACGTCGGCGGTGGCGGCGAGGCGCAGCAGCGTGGCGCGGCCGCCGGGCCTGGAGAGGTTGAGGGTGATGGTGCGCTTGTTGCGGCCGAGGAGCTTCCACCACAGGCCCACGCCGTCCTTCGACGGGCCGTGGCCCCGGGAGGGGTCCGGCTGGGTGGGGTGCTCGACCTTGATGACCTCCGCGCCGAAGTCGCCGAGCATGGTGGCGGCGAGGGGGCCGGCGAAGAGGGTGGCCAGGTCGAGGACGCGGACACCGTGCAGGGGAGTGGTCTTCCCGGTGGTCTTCTCGGTGGTCTTCTCGGTCATGACGCGTACTGCGTCTCGATCTCGGAGCGGTAGGGCATCGAGGCGGAGGCGCCCGGCCGTTGGACCGACAGGGCCGCCGCCGCGGACGCCCAGGCCAGCGCCTCCCGTACGGGCCGCCCCTCGCCGAGCGCGACCGCGAGGGCGCCGACGAAGGTGTCGCCCGCCCCGGTCGAGTCGACGGCGGTGACGCGCGGGGCGGGCACGGTCAGCGGCTGCGCTCCCCGGGTCGCGTACAGGCTGCCGGACGAGCCGAGCGTGATGACCACCTCCGGCACGCTGTCCAGCAGGGCGGTGGCCGCCTCGCGCGGGTCGGTGCGGCCGGTGAGCGTGGCCGCCTCGTGCTCGTTGGGGACCAACAGGTCGGTGACCGCGAGGAGTTCGGGCGGGAGTGGTTGGGCGGGGGCCGGGGTGAGGATCGTCCGGACGCCGTGGGCGCGGGCCGCCCGGGCGCTCGCGACGACCGCGGCGAGGGGGACTTCGAGCTGGAGCAGGAGGGCGTCGGCGGAGGAGATGAGGACCTCGTCGCCGGGGACGAGGTGGTCGACGGTGGCGTTCGCGCCGGGGACGACCACGATCGCGTTGCCGCCCTCGTCGTCCACGACGATGTGCGCGGTGCCGGAGGGGCCCTCGACGGTGCGCAGGTGGTCGGTGTTCACGCCGGAGTGCTCCAGGGTGGAGCGCAGCCGGGTGCCGAAGGCGTCGTTGCCGACGGCGCCGATCATCGAGACGGTGCCGCCCGCGTGGGCGGCGGCGACCGCCTGGTTGGCGCCCTTGCCGCCGGGGATCGTACGGAACTCCCGTCCCGTCACGGTCTCCCCGCGCTGCGGGGGCTTCTCGACGTAGGCGACGAGGTCCATGTTCGTGCTGCCGAGCACGACGATGTCGGTCATGGCTGGGAAGCCTCCCGGGGGATGAGGGACCAGGTGAGGTGGGCCAGGGTGTCGAAGCCGATGCCGTTGAGGTCGGCGACGGAGGTGGCCAGGCGGTTCTTGAGGGGGGCCGTCCAGTGGTCGGGCAGGGCGGCCGGGTCGCCGGTGAGCAGGGCGGCGATCCCGCCGGCCGTCGCGCCGGCCGAGTCGGTGTCCAGGCCGCCGGACACGGCACGGCCGATGGAGCCGGTGAAGTCGCCGTCGGCGTGGGTGAGGGCGGCGGCGATCAGGGCGGTGTTGGGGATGGCGTGGACCCAGTGGTGCGCCTTGTGGGTGGCGTGGAGTTCGTCCACCACGGTGTCGAAGTCGGGGTGTTCTCCGGCGAGCCGGACGGCGTGGGTGACGGCCCGCGCGAGGCGGGAGCGGGGCGGGACGACGCTCAGGCCGGTGCGCAGACAGGCGTGGATGTCATGGGCGCCGGTCGCGGCGGCGGCGATGGTGGCCGCCGTGAACATCGCCGCGTAGACGCCGTTGGCGGTGTGCGTGAGGGTGGCGTCGCGGTGCGCCTGCTCGGCGGCGGCGGCCGGGTCCCCGGGGTTGGTCCAGCCGTGGACGTCGGCGCGGATGAGGGCGCCGATCCACTCGCGGAAGGGGTTGCGGTGGCGGGCGGTGAGCGGGGGCTCGATGCCGGAGAGGAGGTTGCGCAGGGCGAGGCGTTCGGCGGTGAAGGTGCGGCCCGCCGGGAGTTCGTCCAGCCAGAGCCGGGCCACGTCGGTGGTGGTGAAGTCTCTGCCGTGGCGTTGGAGCAGGAGGAGGTTGAGGAGCGGGTAGTTGAGGTCGTCGTCCTCGGGCATGCCGTCGATGTTCTCGGCGAGGGAGGTGGTCGCCGAGCGGCGGTTCCAGGGGTGCGCCTCGAGGAGGGGCTCGGGGACTCCGCGGGCGGTGAAGTAGCCGGTGAGGGGCCAGTTGCCGGTGGACCGGGCGAGTTGGCGGACAGCGTCCAGGGGGAGTTTCTCCACCGGTTTGCCCAGCAGGCAGCCGACGGCCCGGCCCAGCCAGGCCGCTTCCAGGGCGGCCCGGGTGGGGGCCTGCGCGTGCGCACCGGCCGGCCGGCTCGGCCACTGCGGACACAGGGCCCTGATCTTCTCCAGTGCGGTCGGCTCCTGTTCCGCCAACCTGCTGGGCAGGTCGGCCAGTTCGTCCAGGAGGTCGTCCGCGAGGAGGCGCAGATAGCGCGAGGCGCGCTGGGGGGACGCGCCGGCCCGGGCCGAGGCCTCGCAGCCGCCGGCCGCTTTCCAGCGTGCGGCGATCGCCCACGGCTCCCGGCCGTCCTGGGCCGCCTGGTGCAGTTCGTGGCCGAGGAGGTCCTCGGGCTGGACCCAGGTCAGTCGGAGCATCGCGGACCTCCGATCGCGGAGAACGCCCGCTCGTGGGTGCGGCGGTGGTGGACGTCGCGGTCGAAGATCTCCCGGGTGACCTCGGTGAGCGTCGCCGCGGGCTGCCAGAGGTCGAGGCGGCTGGCCTCGGCGACCTGCTTCGCCCACTCGTCGGGGACCGGCGAGCCGAGGGCGCCGGCCACCGCTCCCGCCATCGTCGCGATCGAATCGCAGTCGCGGCCGTAGTTGACCGCGCCCAGGACCGCCTGCCGGTAGTCGCCGTCGGCCACCAGCAACATGCCCAGGGCGACCGGGAGTTCCTCGATCGCGTGCAGGCGGGACGGGCGGCGGGCGGCCAGGGAGGGCCGGCGGTAGTCGGGGCCGACGGTGTCGTACGGCGTCACCGCCTCCCGGAGCGGCACCAGCGCCGACTCGAAGTCGGTGTGCCGGGCCGCCGTTTCGCAGACCTTCTCGATCGCCGTGCGGGTCCCGTCCTGTGCCAGGGCCAGACAGGCCGTGACAACGGAGTCCGCCGTCGCGCCCGGCGTGCACGCGGCCGCCACCGCCGCTGCGAAGACTCCCGCCGCCTCACGGCCGTACGACGACTGGTGGGCGCCGGCGATGTCCAGCGCCTCGGCGTACGCGCCCGCCGGGTTGGCCGCGTTGACCAGGCCCACCGGGGCCATGTACATCGCCGCACCGCAGTTGACGATGTTGCCGACGCCTGCCTCACGAGGGTCCACATGGCCGTAGTGCAGCCTTGCCACCAGCCATTTCTCCGCCAGGAAGATCCGCTGGAGGGGGAGTGCCTCCGCCTCCAGCTCCGGGATCCAGCGGGGTGTCGTCAGCAGGTCCGGGACCAGGTGGTCGGCGATCGCGTAGGCGTCCAGGTGATCGCGGACCGTGGCGTAGACCCTGACCAGCGCGTGGGTCATCAAGGTGTCGTCGGTGACGTGGCCGTCGCCCTTGTGGTACGGGGCGATGGGGCGGGCGGTGCGCCAGTCGTCGCCGTTCCAGGGACCGACGACGCCGTGGACCCGGCTGCCGTGGCGCTGGAGGATCTGCTCGGGGGAGTAGCCCTCGACGGGGCCGCCGAGCGCGTCGCCGACGGCCGCGCCGACGAGTGCGGCGGTGATGCGCTCTTCCAGGGTTCCGCCGTTGCTTTCTTGTGCTTTGGGCGTCATGCCCCGAATCATCCTCCTGGAGGGGCCGGTTGCGTGGCTTCCAGGAGTTCGGCGAGTTCCACCAGATCGGTGCCGGTGAGCCGGGGCAGTACACAGCCGGAGAGGACGCGGCAGCTGTCCCGCCAGGAGACGGGGATCGCGGCGCCGCCGCCCAACGCGCCGGTCAGCGCGCCCGCCAGGGCCGGCGCCGAGTCCGCGACCCGGGAGAGACAGGCCGCCGCCGGTACCGCTTCGCCGATACGGCCGCCGGACGCCGTCACCAGGGCCAGGGCCACCGGGACCGTCTCCGCCGCCGCGATGCCGTAGCTGTAGACGTGGTCGACGATCTGGTGCTCCAGGAGGGGGATGAGCGCGAAGGCGCTGTCGGCACCGCGGGCCAGTTCGAGGGCGTGACGGGCGTTGCGGCCGATCTCGGTGTGCTCGGGGAGTTCGGCGAGCGCCGCCGTCACGCAGGCGTCGGGGTCCGCGCCGACGAGGGCCAGCGCGAGGGCCGCCGCCATCGCGCGTGCGCCGTGCACGCCGTCGCCGTCCTGCGTGTAGCGGGCGTCGAACTCGGCGAGTTCGGCGGCGAGTCGGGGGTCGCCGGGGTGGGCCACGGCCAGGACGCAGGCGCGCACACAGGCCGCGTCGTCGAAGTAGTGGGGGTTGTCGTGGCCGGTGGCGGGCGGCCGCAGGCCGGCGGCGAGGTTGCCGAGACCGGCGCGCACGGAGATCCGGGCACGCAGGGGGAGAACGGCGGACTCGATCTCGGGCGCGCGGTCGGCGGCCGCCGCGACCTCGCAGGCGATGGCGTTCCAGGTGAGGTCGATGGCGGCGCGCATCCGGCGTTCTCGGCTGAGGTCGCCGAGGGCGGTGTCGTCTCCGGCCCGCAGGACCGCCTCGGCCGCGAAGGCCGCCCACTCGGCGTCGTCGGAGGGGCCGAGGCGGAGGGGTTCGGGGGGTTGGTTGAGGGCGATGGGGACGGGGAGGGTGGTCGTCGCGTTGTGTTCGGCGAAGGTGTCGAGTTCGCGGGTCAGGCGGCGGGTCCACTCCGGCATACGGGCGGCTCGGTGGCGGGCGGCGGGCCAGCCGGCGGCGTCGCCTGCGGCGAGGCCGAGAAGGAGGCCTTCGATGCGGCGCGCGTCCCGCGGGTGGGCGGTCCCCATGGCCTCTGCTGCGCCTTCAGCCTTGTCGTTCCCACCCGCACCACCCGCACCACCCGTGCGGCTTTCGTTGTCCGCTGCGGGTGGCCCCTGCCGAGCGTGCTCGCCGTCGGCGGCCGCGGGTGCGTGCGGTTCCGCCGTGGGCCGCTCGGTGGTGCCGGGCGCCAGTGCGGTGCTCGTCGAGGCACCGACGGACTCCGACCCCGCCGCTCCCTCGTCCCACGGTGCGGGCGGTCTCATGAGCCCGCCTTTGCGCCGTCGTTCGCCGTCAGGGTGAAGGCGGTCGGGTCCGGCAGGGGGAACCGGGCCAGGCCCATCAGGTTGGGCACGAGTTCCTCCATGACCATCCCCTCGCCCCACTTGCCGCCCTCGCCCGGCACCAGCAACTCGGCCACGTCCAGCACGTGGTGGCCCGCCATGGACGGCAGGCAGCTTCCCCGTGCCGGGCCGATCGCCGCCGCCCACTCCGCCGGGATCGCCGACACGCCCTGCGTCGCACCGGCCAGGGCGCCCGCCACCGCGGCCGTCGTGTCCGCGTCGCGGCCCATGTTCACCGCCGTGAGGACGGCTTCGCGGAAGTCGCCGTCGGCGGCCGCGTAGGCGCCGAAGGCGAGGGCGACGGCCTCGGGGGCGAGGTCGGTCCAGGGGTAGCCACCGATGACGACGGCGGAGCGGACCGCCCGTTCGCCCCGGTGGGCCACCGCCACCGCCCGGCGCAGGGAACGCGCCGTCCAGGAGTCCTCGGGGACCACGGCCAGGGCGGAGGCGACCACCGAGATCGCCGGCGCTCCCGCCATCGCCGCCGCCACTCCCGCGGCGACCGCCTGGCCGCCGTAGATGCCCTCGCCGTCGTGGCTCACCGCGCCGTCGATCGCGACCAGGCGGGCCGCTTCCGCCGGGCGGCCCGCGGCGAAGACGCCGAAGGGGGCCGCGCGCATGGCCAGGCCGTCGCTCCAGGCGTGCCGGTGCTGCGCCGAGATCGGCGCCGCCAGGCCTCGGCGGAGGTTCTCCAGGGTGCCGCGTTCGCTGAAGCCGGCGCCCCGGAAGGGGCCCTCGTCGCGGTCGGCGATCCACTGGTGCCAGGCCGCCTCGACATGGGCCGGGGTGAGCGCGGAGCCGTGGCGGGCCAGCAGCAGGCCCGAGAAGATCGCGTACTCGGTGTCGTCGGTGCCGGCCGGCCGGTCGGTGACGTACCCGGTGATGCGGCCCCAGCGGGCGCGGATCTCGGAGGGCTTCATGTTCTCCGCGGGGGCTCCCAGGGCGTCTCCCACGGCCAGGCCGAGCAGGGCGCCGCGGGCCCGTTCGCGGAGTGCGGCGGCGTCCCCCGGTGCCGGGACCGAGGGGATGCAGGCGATCGATGCCATACGCGGCCTCTCCTCAAGGGGCTCCGCACGGGGCGCGGAGCACTTTGCGGATGTGTCCCACCATCGGCGGTTGACCTCAGCCTCGGAGGCTCCCATGTCACCCGGTCGACATCTGTGCAGGTCCCTGATCGTATGAGCATTCGAAGGTAAAGCCGCAGGTTAGCGGAGCCTTTCCTTCCTGGCGGGTGGGAATCTCCCGGCGTATCTTTGTTGTTGTCGAAAAGTGGAATCAGTCCAGACTTAGCTTTGCCTCAGCTTGCTTGAGGCGCTCCGAACACCCTGGGGGATCTCGTGGCCATCATCGAAACCGAAGCCGCACTGCACGAGGCGCACCGCGACAACCACACCCACCGGGATGTCAACGGGGGCTGGCTGCGGCCCGCCGTCTTCGGCGCGATGGACGGCCTGGTCTCCAACCTCGCCCTGATGACCGGTGTCGCCGGCGGTTCGGTGGGTCACCAGACCGTCGTCATCACCGGACTTGCCGGTCTCGCCGCGGGCGCCTTCTCCATGGCCGCCGGCGAGTACACCTCCGTCGCCTCGCAGCGCGAGCTCGTGGAGGCCGAACTCGACGTCGAGCGCAGGGAGCTGAGAAAGCACCCCAAGGACGAGGAGGCCGAGCTGGCCGCGCTGTACGAGGTCCGGGGCGTCGAGCCCGAGCTGGCCCGGCGGGTCGCCCAGCAGCTGTCGCGCGATCCCGAGCAGGCCCTGGAGATCCACGCCCGTGAGGAGCTGGGCATCGATCCCTCCGATCTGCCCTCGCCGCTGATCGCCGCCGTGTCGAGCTTCGGCGCGTTCGCGCTGGGCGCGCTGCTGCCCGTACTCCCTTATCTCCTGGGGGCCGCTTCGCTCTGGCCGGCCGTGCTGCTCGCACTGTTCGGGCTGTTCGGCTGCGGGGCCGTGGTGGCTCGGGTGACCGCGCGCACCTGGTGGTACAGCGGACTGCGGCAGCTCGCCCTCGGTGGCGCGGCGGCCGGTGTGACGTACGCCCTGGGCAGTTGGTTCGGAACGGCCGTAGGATAGTGCGAATGCTACTTATGCGTTGGGCCGCATAAGTAGCCGTTACTGACTGGTTTCGAGTGCTTAACCAGCGGGCATGAGCCGTAAGCGCTGTGGGCAATGACGCCTCCGGCGCACTCGCGAGGTGAACGACGCCGCTCCCCTCGCCTTCCGGGTCAACGGGCAGTGATCTGATCGATCTTGTCCTGTTCGGTCCCCACACACTTTCAGCCACGTGCGCGAGACCCCCGTCGCGACTGCGTGGCGTCCGCATGCTGGAACGGAGTATCCGGTTCCCGAGAACCGCTCCATCATGTAACCTGCACGAAATTTTGCGTTACGCAGAGGGCCAACGTCGTCCCTTCGCCAGCAGATATGCCACTTGAGACGACGACGGGAGAGCCGATGCGTACGCCGCGCCAGCCGTCCCAGCATTCCGCGAATGGCCAGAACTGGTCTTTCATGGATGCTCGCCCTGCTGCGCAGGGTATGTACGACCCCCGCAACGAGCACGACGCCTGTGGCGTCGGTTTCGTTGCCAACCTCACCGGCGAGGCGAGCCATACGCTGGTCGAGCAGGCGCTCACCGTTCTGCGTAACCTCGAGCACCGCGGCGCCACCGGCTCCGAGCCGGACTCCGGCGACGGCGCGGGCATCCTGACCCAGGTCCCGGACGCCTTCCTCCGCGAGGTGGCCGGATTCGAGCTCCCCGAGGCCGGTGGCTACGCCGTCGGTATCGCCTTCCTCCCGGAGGAAGGCCTCCAGGACGTCGTCTCACAGATCGAGACGATCGCCGCCGACGAGAACCTCACCGTCCTCGGCTGGCGCGAGGTCCCGGTCGCCCCCGGGCTGCTCGGCGCCACCGCCCGCTCGACGATGCCGGCCTTCCGCCAGATCTTCGTCACGGACGGCGCGAGTACCGGCATCGACCTCGACCGCAAGGCGTTCGTGCTGCGCAAGCGCGCCGAGCGCGAGGCCGGCGTCTACTTCCCGTCGCTGTCCGCGCGGACCATCGTCTACAAGGGCATGCTGACCACCGGCCAGCTCGAGCCCTTCTTCCCGGACCTGTCCGACCGCCGCTTCGCCTCGGCCGTGTCGCTCGTCCACTCGCGCTTCTCCACGAACACCTTCCCCTCGTGGCCGCTCGCGCACCCGTACCGCTTCGTCGCGCACAACGGTGAGATCAACACCGTCAAGGGCAACCGCAACTGGATGACCGCCCGCGAGTCGCAGCTGGTCTCGGACCTGTTCGGCTCCGACGGGAAGTCCATCGAGCGGATCTTCCCCGTGTGTACGCCGGACGCCTCCGACTCGGCGTCCTTCGACGAGGTGCTCGAGCTGCTCCACCTCGGTGGCCGCTCGCTGCCGCACTCCGTGCTGATGATGATCCCGGAGGCGTGGGAGAACCACGACTCCATGGACCCGGCCCGGCGCGCCTTCTACGAGTTCCACTCCACGATGATGGAGCCCTGGGACGGCCCGGCCTGTGTCACCTTCACCGACGGCGTCCAGGTCGGCGCCGTGCTCGACCGCAACGGTCTGCGTCCCGGCCGCTACTGGGTCACCGACGACGGCCTCGTCGTCCTCGGCTCCGAGGTCGGCGTCCTCGACATCGACCCGGCCAAGGTCGTCCGCAAGGGCCGCCTCCAGCCCGGCCGGATGTTCCTCGTCGACACCGCCGAGCACCGCATCATCGAGGACGACGAGATCAAGGCCGGCCTCGCCGCCGAGAAGCCCTACGCGGAGTGGCTGGAGGCCGGCGAGATCGAGCTGGTCGACCTGCCCGAGCGCGAGCACATCGTGCACACCCACGCCTCGGTCACCCGCCGCCAGCAGACCTTCGGCTACACCGAGGAAGAGCTGCGCGTCATCCTCGCGCCGATGGCCAAGACCGCCGGCGAGCCGCTCGGTTCCATGGGCACGGACTCGCCGATCGCCGCGCTCTCCGCGCGCCCGCGGCTGCTCTTCGACTACTTCACCCAGCTGTTCGCGCAGGTCACCAACCCGCCGCTGGACGCGATCCGCGAGGAGCTCGTGACCTCGCTGCGCTCCTCGCTCGGCCCGCAGGGCAACCTGCTCGAGCCGAGCGCCGCGTCGTGCCGGACGGTCACCCTGCCGTTCCCCGTCATCGACAACGACGAGCTGGCCAAGCTCATCCACATCAACGCCGACGGCGACATGCCCGGCTTCAAGGCCGCGACGCTCTCCGGTCTGTACCGGGTGCACGGCGGCGGTGACGCGCTCGCCGCGCGCATCGAGGAGATCTGCGCCGAGGCCGACGCCGCCATCGACAACGGCGCCCGCCTCATCGTCCTGTCGGACCGCCACTCGGACGCCGAGCACGCCCCGATCCCGTCGCTGCTGCTCACCGCGGCCGTCCACCACCACCTCATCCGCACCAAGCAGCGCACCGAGGTGGGCCTCCTCGTCGAGGCCGGCGACGTCCGCGAAGTCCACCACGTCGCCCTGCTGATCGGCTTCGGCGCCGCCGCCGTCAACCCGTACCTGGCGATGGAGTCCGTCGAGGACCTGCTGCGCGCGGGCACCTTCCTGGGCGGCATGGAGCCCGAGCAGGCGATCCGCAACCTGATCTACGCGCTGGGCAAGGGCGTCCTGAAGGTCATGTCCAAGATGGGCATCTCGACCGTCGCCTCCTACCGCGGCGCCCAGGTCTTCGAGGCCGTCGGTCTCGACGACGCCTTCGTCACCAAGTACTTCAGCGGCACGGCCACCAAGATCGGCGGCGTCGGCATCGACGTCATCGCCAAGGAGGTCGCCGCCCGCCACGCCAAGGCGTACCCGGCCAGCGGCATCGCGCCGGCCCACCGCGCCCTGGAGATAGGCGGCGAGTACCAGTGGCGCCGCGAGGGTGAGCCGCACCTGTTCGACCCGGAGACGGTCTTCCGCCTCCAGCACTCGACGCGCACGGCCCGCTACGACATCTTCAAGAAGTACACGGACCGCGTGAACGAGCAGTCCGAGCGCCTCATGACGCTGCGCGGCCTCTTCGGCTTCAAGACCGGTGCCGACGGCCGTCAGCCGATCTCCATCGACGAGGTCGAGTCGGTCGAGGAGATCGTCAAGCGCTTCTCCACCGGCGCCATGTCGTACGGCTCCATCTCCAAGGAGGCGCACGAGACCCTCGCCATCGCCATGAACCAGCTGGGCGGCAAGTCCAACACCGGTGAGGGCGGCGAGGACGCGGACCGGCTCTACGACCCGGCGCGCCGTTCGTCGATCAAGCAGGTCGCCTCCGGCCGCTTCGGCGTCACGTCCGAGTACCTGGTCAACGCCGACGACATCCAGATCAAGATGGCCCAGGGCGCCAAGCCCGGCGAGGGCGGCCAGCTGCCCGGCCACAAGGTCTACCCGTGGGTCGCCAAGACCCGGCACAGCACCCCCGGTGTCGGTCTGATCTCCCCGCCGCCGCACCACGACATCTACTCCATCGAGGACCTCGCCCAGCTGATCCACGACCTGAAGAACGCGAACCCGCAGGCGCGGATTCACGTGAAGCTGGTCTCCGAGGTCGGCGTCGGCACGGTCGCGGCCGGTGTGTCCAAGGCGCACGCGGACGTCGTGCTCATCTCCGGCCACGACGGCGGCACCGGCGCCTCCCCGCTCACCTCGCTCAAGCACGCGGGCGGCCCCTGGGAGCTCGGCCTGGCCGAGACCCAGCAGACGCTGCTGCTCAACGGCCTGCGCGACCGGATCGTCGTGCAGACCGACGGCCAGCTGAAGACCGGCCGTGACGTGATCATCGCCGCGCTGCTCGGCGCCGAGGAGTTCGGTTTCGCGACCGCGCCGCTCGTCGTCTCCGGCTGCGTCATGATGCGCGTCTGCCACCTGGACACCTGCCCGGTCGGCATCGCCACCCAGAACCCGGTGCTCCGCGACCGCTTCGCCGGCAAGGCGGAGTACGTGGTGAACTTCTTCAAGTTCATCGCCGAGGAGGTCCGCGAGATCCTCGCCGAGCTGGGCTTCCGCACCATCGAGGAGGCCGTCGGCCACGCCGAGGTGCTGGACGTCGAGCGCGCCGTCGACCACTGGAAGGCACAGGGCCTGAACCTGGCCCCGCTGTTCCACGTGCCCGCCCTGCCCGAGGGTGCGGCGCTGCACCAGGTCATCTCGCAGGACCACGGCCTGGAGAAGGCGCTCGACAACGAGCTGATCAAGCTCGCCGCCGACGCCCTGGCCGCGGACTCCGCGACCGACGCCCAGCCGGTGCGCGCCCAGGTCGCCATCCGCAACATCAACCGCACGGTCGGCACCATGCTCGGCCACGAGGTGACGAAGAAGTTCGGTGGCGCGGGCCTGCCCGAGGACACCATCGACATCACCTTCACCGGTTCCGCCGGCCAGTCCTTCGGCGCCTTCCTCCCGCGCGGTGTCACGCTGCGTCTGGAGGGCGACGCCAACGACTACGTCGGCAAGGGCCTTTCGGGTGGCCGTGTCGTCGTCCGCCCGGACCGGGGCGCCGACCACCTCGCCGAGTACTCGACGATCGCGGGCAACACCATCGCCTACGGCGCGACCGGCGGCGAGCTGTTCCTGCGCGGCCGTACCGGTGAGCGGTTCTGCGTCCGCAACTCCGGCGCGACGGTCGTCTCCGAGGGCGTGGGCGACCACGGCTGCGAGTACATGACCGGCGGTCACGCGGTGGTCCTCGGCGAGACGGGCCGCAACTTCGCGGCCGGTATGTCGGGCGGCATCGCCTACGTGATCGACCTGAACCGCGACAACGTCAACGCCGGCAACCTCGGCGCCGTCGAGGCGCCGGACGAGGCCGACAAGCAGTGGCTGCACGACGTGGTGCGCCGCCACGCCGAGGAGACCGGTTCGACGGTCGCCGCGAAGCTGCTCGTCGACTGGGACGCCGCCGCGGAGCGCTTCAGCAAGATCATCCCCAGCACGTACAAGGCAGTGCTCGCCGCCAAGGACGCCGCCGAGCAGGCGGGACTCTCCGAGTCCGAGATCACCGAGAAGATGATGGAGGCGGCGACCAATGGCTGACCCGAAGGGCTTCCTGAACCACGGCCGTGAGGTCGCCAAGTCCCGTCCGGTCGACGTGCGTCTGAAGGACTGGAACGAGGTCTACGTCCCCGGTTCGCTGCTGCCGATCATCGGCAAGCAGGCCGGCCGGTGCATGGACTGCGGCATCCCGTTCTGCCACAACGGCTGTCCGCTGGGGAACCTGATCCCCGAGTGGAACGACTTCGCCTACCGCGAGGACTGGACGGCGGCCTCCGAGCGCCTGCACGCCACGAACAACTTCCCGGAGTTCACGGGCCGCCTGTGCCCCGCTCCGTGCGAGTCGGCGTGTGTGCTGGGCATCAACCAGCCGGCCGTCACCATCAAGAACGTCGAGGTCTCGATCATCGACAAGGCGTGGGAGACCGGTGACGTCGCCCCGCAGGCGCCCGAGCGCCTGTCCGGCAAGACCGTCGCGGTCATCGGCTCGGGCCCGGCGGGCCTGGCCGCCGCCCAGCAGCTCACCCGGGCCGGCCACACCGTCGCCGTCTACGAGCGCGCGGACCGCATCGGAGGCCTCCTCCGGTACGGCATCCCCGAGTTCAAGATGGAGAAGCGGCACATCAACCGCCGTATCGAGCAGATGCGCGCGGAGGGCACCCGCTTCCGTACCGGTATCGAGATCGGCCGCGACCTCAAGGCGACCGACCTGAAGAAGCGCTACGACGCCATCGTCATCGCCGCCGGCGCCACGACCGCCCGTGACCTTCCGGTCCCCGGCCGTGAGCTCAAGGGCGTCTACCAGGCGATGGAGTACCTGCCGCTGGCCAACAAGGTCCAGGAGGGCGACTTCGTGGCGCCCCCGATCTCGGCCGAGGGCAAGCACGTCGTGGTCATCGGCGGTGGCGACACCGGCGCCGACTGCGTGGGCACCGCCCACCGTCAGGGCGCGGCCTCGGTCACCCAGCTGGAGATCATGCCCCGCCCGGGCGAGGAGCGGGACGCGGTCTCCCAGCCGTGGCCGACCTTCCCGATGCTCTACAAGGTCACGAGCGCGCACGAGGAGGGCGGCGAGCGGGTCTACTCCGTCTCCACCACCCACTTCGAGGGCGACGAGGACGGAAACGTCCAGTGGCTGCACCTCAGCGAGGTCGAGTTCATCGAGGGCAGGCTGACCCCGAAGCCGGGCACGGAGCGCAAGATCCCCGCCCAGCTGGTCACCCTCGCCATGGGCTTCACCGGCACCGACCGTGAGAACGGCGTGGTGGAGCAGTTCGGTCTGGAGCTCGACGAGCGCGGCAACATCGCCCGCGACGCCGACTTCCGCACCAACGTCCCGGGCGTGTACGTCGCCGGTGACGCCGGCCGCGGCCAGTCGCTCATCGTGTGGGCGATCGCGGAGGGCCGCTCGGCCGCCCGCGGCGTCGACCGGTTCCTGACCGGCGCGAGCGAGCTGCCGGCCCCGATCCGCCCGACGGACCGCTCGCTGCTGGTCTGACGGCCCCGAGGCCCCCCATACGTCCCGTACAAAGGCGTACGGAACACAGACGGCGCCTGCCCCACAGTCCCCGACCGGACGACTGGGCAGGCGCCGCCGCATGTCCGCACGACTGCTCTACGGCACCCGGTACGTCTCCCCGTACACCTGCCACCGCAGCGGCGGGCGCAGGCCGAGGTTGCCCTCGTTCAGGAATCGGCGCTGGGTGGTGTCGACGCGCGAGGTGTCGACGCCGGGGTGCCGGGTCAGCATGGCCCGGCGGCGGGCGTCCAGGAAGGCGTCGAGGTAGTCGGTCTCCTTGCCGCCCTGCGCGGGGGTGCGGGCCTGCCGCATCGCGCGGGCACGGATGCCGTCGAAGCTGGTCGGGCCCGCGCCGGGGCCGTGGAAGACCAGGGCGTCGTAGTAGATGAACTGGCCCAGCGCGCCCAGGCCGTCGACCCGGCCCCGGTGGACCGCCGGGGCGAAGTAGACACGGTCGCGCTCGACGTCCTGGGCGGCGCGGAAGGCCGGCACCCTCGACTCCGTCCGCCAGGCGGCCGGGAAGCCGGGGTCCAGACCGGCGTGCGAGGCGGTGCCGTCGACCCGGCGCAGGGCGGGGAGATAACGGGCGAGGGCGTTGCCCGGGTGGTCGCGCGTGTAGCGCTCGACCAGGGTGAGCAGATCGTGGGTGCCGGTGCAGAAGCCGATCAGGCCCGCCGTGTAGCCCTGTCCGTCACCGATGTCCTCGACATAGCCGTACGCGCTGCGCCAGTCCAGGGTCCCGTTCTCGGCGCTCGCCACGATCTTCTGGGCCAGTTCCTTCTGGGTCGGGGCGGCGAGGCCCGGCGGGGACGCCTGGACATCGGTTGTCGGCTGGGCGGGCTGGGCGGGAGCGAACAGATACACCGTCGACGCTACGGCGGCGCAGACCAGGGCGGCGGCACGTTTCATGCCGCACACCCTAGAGCGGGAATGTCGCGTTCCTTGTCATTCCATCCTAATTAGTCGGCGAACGAACAAAAGGGCGAAGGGCGGTGGGTGTGGGAGGCTGTGCGCCATGGTCGCGATCAGTCTCACCAAGGTCCAGGAGACCGCACCCGCGCTGGTCAACCTCTACAAGAGCGCCGGGGTGTCCCTCACCAAGCACGGTCTCGACGGGCAGCGGGCCGCCGTCTACCTCGTCGTCGACTATTCGGGGTCGATGAAGCCGTACTACCAGGACGGCAGTGTCCAGGCGCTCGCCGACCGGGTGTTGGGCCTGTCCGCGCACCTCGACGACGACGGCCGGGTACCGGTCGTCTTCTTCTCCACCGACGTCGACGCCGTCACCGACATCGTCCTCGCCGACCACCAGGGGCGGGTGGACCGGATCGTGGCCGGGCTCGGGCACATGGGCAAGACCAGTTACCACCTCGCCATGGACGCCGTCATCGACCACTACCTCGACAGCGGGTCGAAGGACCCCGCGCTCGTCGTCTTCCAGACCGACGGCGGCCCGATCAACAAGCTCGCCGCCGAACGCTACCTGTGCAAGGCGTCGAAACTGCCCCTGTTCTGGCAGTTCATCGGCTTCGGCGACCGGGGCAGCAAGCAGTTCGACTTCCTGCGCAAGCTCGACGAGCTGCCCGTGCCGGTGAAGCGGGCGGTCGACAACGCCGGTTTCTTCCACGCCGGTTCGGATCCGCGGAAGGTGTCGGACGCGGAGCTGTACGACCGGCTGGTCGGGGAGTTCCCGGCGTGGCTGGGGGCGGCCCGGGCGCAGGGGATCATCCGGTGACCGTCCTGCTGCCCGCTGCCGGGCGTGCGGCCATGGCCTGGAAGAACGGCGGCGGGGTGACCCGTGAGATCGCCTGCTCCCCGGCGGGCGCGGGCATGGCCGCCTTCACCTGGCGGGTCAGCCTCGCCGAGGTCGCCGCGGACGGCCCGTTCTCCGTGTTCCCCGAGGTGGAGCGGACCCTGACGCTGGTCGAGGGCGCGGGCATGGACCTGACCGTGGGCGGGCGGCGACGGCTCGTCGACGCACGGCACGTGCCCCAGGACCTCCCCGGTGACGAGCCCACCGACTGCCGGCTGTTGGACGGGCCCGTCGTCAACCTCAACGTGATGTGGCGCAGGGGCGCTTCGGCTCCGACCGTCGCGGTCGTACGCGGCCGGCTCGGCCTGCGGGCGGCGCACGCCCTGATCGTCGCCCTCGACGAGGACGGGTCCGCCGACGTCGACGGGGTGCGGCTCGCCCGCCACGACGCCCTCCTGCTGACCGGGGAGGACGCGACTCTGTACGCGCACGGCCCGACGGCGGTCGTCGGTCTCACCCCGTGACGGCGGCCTTCGAGGCCCCGCCGGCCGCTCGAACCGCCGCCGTCGAGCAAGGCGCCCGTCCGGGGGCCCGGGTGCCGCTCACTGCGGGCTGTCCGCACCGTTGGCTCAGCCGGGCCGCCGTGCCACTCTGGGGTTGATCCCACGGGAGGCGGCGACGTATGGGTGACGACGCGCGATCGGTGAACGGGACGGCGGACAGCGGGACTTCGAGGCCCGGCGAGTCCGGCAAGGGCGAGCGGCTCGCCGACTGGGCCGACGAGCGGCTGGGGCTGTACGCGCTGGCGAAGGCCAACCTGCGCAAGGTGTTCCCGGACCACTGGTCCTTCATGCTGGGCGAGATCTGCCTCTACAGCTTTCTGGTCCTCCTCCTCACCGGCGTCTATCTCACGCTGTTCTTCGAGCCGAGCAGCGCCGAGGTCGTCTACGACGGCAGTTACGTCCCGCTCAACGGCGTCACGATGACTAAGGCGTACGAGTCGACGCTCGACATCAGCTTCGACGTGCGCGGCGGGCTGCTGATCCGGCAGATCCACCACTGGGCGGCTCTGGTCTTCGTCACCGGCATGCTCGTGCACATGATGCGGGTGTTCTTCACCGGCGCGTTCCGCAAGCCGCGCGAGGTCAACTGGCTGTTCGGCTGGACCCTGTTGTTCCTCGGCATCCTCACCGGACTGACCGGCTACTCGCTCCCCGACGACCTGCTCTCCGGCACCGGCGTCCGGTTCGCCGACGGCGCGATCCTGTCCATCCCGATCATCGGGACGTACGTGTCGTTCTTCCTCTTCGGCGGGGAGTTCCCGGGGCACGACATCATCTCCCGGTTCTTCCCGATCCACGTGCTGCTGCTGCCCGGGATCATGCTGGGGCTCGTGGTCGCCCATCTCATCCTGGTGTTCTTCCACAAGCACACGCAGTACCCCGGGCCCGGACGCGACCGGAAGTCGGTCGTCGGCATGCCCTTCATGCCCGTCTACATGGCGAAGGCGGGCGGATTCTTCTTCCTGGTCTTCGGCGTGCTGACGGTCATGGGCGGCATCGCGAGCATCAACCCGGTGTGGGCGTTCGGACCGTACCGTCCGGACCTGGTGACGACGGGCGCGCAGCCGGACTGGTACCTCGGTTTCTCCGAGGGGCTGATCCGGGTGATGCCGGGATGGGAGATCAACGTCTGGGGCCACACCCTGGTGCCCGGTGTCCTCATCCCCTTCACGCTGTTCCCGTTGATCCTGCTCGCCATCGGGATCTACCCGTTCGTCGAGGCGTGGATCACCGGTGACAGACGGGAGCACCACATCCTCGACCGCCCGCGCAACGCGCCCGTGCGCACCGGCCTCGGGGTGGCCTGGCTGGCCCTGTACGTGGTGCTGCTGATCGGCGGCGGCAACGACATCGTGGCCACGCAGCTGCATCTGTCCATCAACGCGATCACCTGGTTCGTACGGGTCTCCGTGTTCGCCGCCCCGGTCGTCGCCTTCATGGTCACCAAGCGGATCTGTCTGGGCCTCCAGCGCCGGGACCGGGACAAGGTGCTGCACGGCCGCGAGACGGGGACCATCAAGCGCCTTCCGCACGGCGAGTACGTGGAGGTCCACGAACCCCTGAACCAGGCCCAGTTGTTCACCCTGACCCAGCACGAGCAGCATCCGCCGTACGAGATCGGGCCGCTCGTCGACCACAACGGCGTGCGGCGGCCGGTCACGGTGTCCCAGCGGGTACGGGCGCGGCTGGCGCGTGCCATGTTCGGGGCGGACACTCACATCCCGAAGCCGACGCCGGAGGAGCATCGCGAACTGACCGGCGGGCCCGGGCGCTGACGTCGGCTCTGCTGCCTGCTGGTCAGGTCTTGGGCGGCCAGTTGCGCAGCAGGGCGTCGAGGGCGTCGAGGATGCGGGTCCAGGTCTCCTGGGTGTCGGGGGCGCTGTGGCTGAATCCGCCGCCGAGCTCCAGGCTGACGTAGCCGTGGAAGACGCTGCCCAGGAGCCGGACGGCATGGGTCTGGTCCGGCTCGGTGAGGTCGTAGCCGCGCAGGATCGCCCGGGTCATGCGGGCGTGCCGCGGTCCGGCGCTCGCGGCCGCCGCCTCGGGGTCGAGTCGCAGCTGGGCCGCGGCGTAGCGGCCGGGGTGTTCGCGGGCGTAGTCGCGGTAGACGTCGGCCAGGGCGGTCAGGGCGTCCTTGCCGGCCCGCCCGGCGAGCGCGAGGTCGCCCCGGTCGGCGAGCTCCTCCAGGGCGAGCAGGGCGATCCGGGTGCTGAGGTCGTCGGAGTTCTTCACGTGCGAGTACAGGCTCGCGACCTTGACGTCGAAGCGCCGGGCGAGCGCCGAGACGGTCACCTGGTCGAAGCCGACCTCGTCGGCCAGTTCCGCGCCCGCCCGGACCAGCCGATCCGTGCTCAGCCCCACACGCCCCATGGTCTTCCTCCTGCGTATCGCCCCGCACCTCTCCGCCGACAGCCATTATGCGTTTGCCTAAAAGCTTTAGGCAAATTAGCCTGCGTTATATGAAGCCGCTCACCGAGCAAGAGATCCGTGCCGCGTTCGTCAACTGCACCAAGGGTGAGGCCAAGCGCCTGGCCGTCCCCCGCGACCTGGCCGACCGGCCCTGGGAAGAACTGGACTACCTCGGCTGGCGGGACCCCCAGGCCCCCGACCGGGCCTACCTCGCCGTCGAGCTGGACGGCCGGCCGAAGGCCCTCGCGCTGCGCTCCTCCACCTCCGGCTCGTGGCAGGCGCGGCGCAGCATGTGCACGATGTGCCTGACCACCCACTCCGGCGGTGTCTCGCTGATGGTCGCGCCGAAGGCGGGCAGGGCCGGCCAGCAGGGCAACTCGGTGGGGGCCTACATCTGTAGCGACCTCGCCTGCTCTCTGTATGTGCGGGGCAAGCGGGACGCGGGCGTCGGCGCCCGGCTGCCCGAGACGATCACGCTGGAGGAGAAGATCGGGCGGACCGTGGCGAACCTCGCCGCGTTCGTCGCCAAGGTGACCGGCTGAGGCTACGCGCGGCCGCGCAGGACCTCCGCCCGGCAGTCGTCCGGGGTGCCCCAGGCCGTGCGCAGGGCGCGGGCCTTGGTGAGCCAGAGCGACAGGTCGTACTCCGCCGTGTAGCCGATCGCGCCGTGCAGTTGGAGTGCGGTGCGCGCGGTCGTGTACGCCGCCTCGCAGGCGCTCACCTTCGCGGCGGCGACATCCGCCGGGCTCATCGTCACGGCGGCGCCCAGTACCAGGGGACGGGCGAACTCCAACGCGATCTTCGCGTCCGCCAGCCGGTGCTTGACCGCCTGGAACGAGCCGACGGGGACGCCGAACTGGACGCGCTGCCCGACGTACGCCACGGTCCGCTCCAGCAGCGCCAGACCCACCCCGAGAGCCTGCGCGGCGGTGGCCAGGCGGGCCCAGCGCAGCGCACGGTCCGCGGAAGGGTCCGGGACGAGGAGTTCGCCGCCCGGCAGCAGGCGGGTGAGACGACGGGCGGGGTCGAGGGAAGGACGCACCGGGCCGTGCCCCGGAGCCAGCCGCAGACCGTCGGCGGCCAGCGTCAGCCGTAGGGCCGCCGCGTCACCGTCCACGGCGTACGAGCCCTCGGGTGCCAGTGTGGCCATCGACTCGCCCGCGGCCAGAGCGGGGAGGAACCGCTTGGCGGGGCCCGGATCGCGCAGCAGGGCCGCCGCGGCGACCGTCTCCACCAGCGGGCCCGGCACCGCGTGCCGTCCCAGCTCCACGAAGGCGACGGCCAGGTCCACCGGCCGGGGCCCCAGCCCCTCGTACGCCTCCGGGACCGCCAGGGCGAACACGCCCGCCTCGGCGATCCGCGACCACAGGGCGAGGCCGCCCGCCCGCTCGCCCCGGCTCCAGTCGCGGATCACCGCGGGGGTGTCGGCCGCGCTCAGCATCGCGTCCAACGACCGGGCGAACTCCCGCTGTTCGGCGTCCAGGAGGAAACGCATCGCCGGCGGAGCCGGCCTGGGCGAAGTCATCGACGGCGTCCCCTCGGCAGGCCGAGCAGCCGCTCGGCGACGATGTCGCGCTGGATCTCGTTCGTGCCCGCGTAGATCGGGCCGGCCAGGGAGAAGACGTAACCCTCCGACCAGTCGGTGTCGGCCGCCTCGCCTTCCGCTCCTTGCGCGCCGAGGAGATCCAGCGCCGTCTCGTGCAGCGCGATGTCGTACTCCGACCAGAAGACCTTGTTCAGGCTCGACTCCGGGCCGAGCCGCTCCCCGGCGAGGAAGCGGGAGGCGGCCGCGTAGGTGAACAGCTGGTAGGCGCGGGCGCCGATCAGCGCGTCGGCGACGCGGGCCGCGGCGGCCTCCGGGCTGCCCCGGTCCGCCCAGAGGGCGTGCAGGCGGTCGGCCGAGGAGAGGAAGCGGCCGGGGGAGCGCAGGGTGAGCCCGCGTTCGTTGGCCGCCGTCGACATCGCGATCCGCCAGCCCTGGCCCGGCTCCCCGATCACGTCCTCGTCCGGCACGAACACCTCGTCCAGGAACAGTTCGGCGAACGCCGGCTTCCCGTCCAGGCGGCCGATGGGGCGGACGGTGACTCCGGGGGCCCGCAGGTCGAACATGACGTAGGTGAGCCCCTGATGGGGTTTCGGGGTGTCGGGGTCGGTGCGGAACAGGCCGAAGGCGCGGTCGGCGAAGGCCGCGCGCGAGGACCAGGTCTTCTCGCCGCTCAGCCGCCAGCCGCCGGCCACGCGGACCGCCCTGGCGCGCAGCGCGGCCAGGTCCGAGCCGGCCTCGGGCTCCGACCAGGCCTGCGCCCAGACGACCTCGCCGGTGGCCATCGAGGGCAGGACCCGGGCCCGCTGTTCCTCGGTGCCGTGGTCGAGCAGCGTCGGGGCGAGGAGGCTCACCCCGTTCTGGTTGACGCGGCCCGGGGCGCCCGCCGCGTAGTACTCCTCCTCGAAGACCAGCCAGCGCATCAGCCCGCAGTCCCGCCCGCCGTAGCGCGTCGGCCAGTTCACCACCGACCAGCCGGCCGCGGCCAGTTCGGCCTCCCACGCGCGGTGCGCGGCGAAGCCCTCGGCGGTCTCCAGGGAGGGCAACGGCTCGGACGGCACCCGCGCGCGCAGCCAGGCCCGGGCCTCGGCGCGGAACGCCTCGTCGGCGGGGGAGTGTGCGAGGTCCACGGGTCCCTCCTCGTGTGCGCGACCTTGGTGCGGGTCCTTCGGGTGCGTCCTTGACGTACGACCTTCGTGTGCGTCTTCGCGTGCCTCTTCGCGTGCGTTCTTCCCTAACAAGTGTTTGGTAGGTTAGCGTGCCGTCATGAAGAACGTCGAGGGTCCGCCGTACGTTCCCGGGCACGCGCTGCTCGACGGCCGCAGCGCCGTGATCACCGCGGCGGCCGGCGCGGGCATCGGCGGAGCGACCGCGCGCCGCTTCCTGGAGGAGGGCGCGCGCGTGCTGATCAGCGACACCCACGCGCGGCGGCTCAAGGCCTACCAGGCCGAACTGGCCGCGGAGTTCGGCGAGGCGTCGGTGGCCGCCCTGCCGTGCGACGTCACCGACGAGAGCCAGGTGCGGGCCCTGTTCGAGACGGCCGTGCGGGAACACGGGCGGCTGGACGTCGTCGTCAACAACGCGGGCCTCGGCGGGACCTCGGAACTCGTCGACATGACCGACGAGCAGTGGTCACGCGTCCTGGACGTCACGCTCAACGGAACCTTCCGGTGCACCCGGGCCGCCCTGCGGCTGATGCGGGAGACCGGCGGGGGAGTCGTCGTCAACAACGCCTCCGTCGTCGGCTGGCGCGCCCAGGCCGGACAGGCGCACTACGCCGCCGCGAAGGCGGGCGTGATGGCGCTGACCCGCTGCGCGGCGATCGAGGCGGCCGGGTACGGCGTACGGGTCAACGCCGTCTCGCCGAGCCTCGCCATGCACCCGCACCTGGTGAAGGTGACCTCGGCCGAACTGCTCGAGGAGCTCACCGCCCGGGAGGCCTTCGGGCGGTACGCCGAACCCTGGGAGGTGGCCAACGTGATCGTGTTCCTGGCATCGGGCTACTCCTCGTACATGACGGGCGAGGTCGTCTCCGTCAGCGGCCAGCACGCCTGACGACCGGAGCAGACCACAATGTGTTCGTGCCGACCAAGAAGAAGCCCCAGGTGACCGCGGCGCCCGCGCGTCGCCGTGAACTCCTCGACACCGCCGCCGAGGTCTTCGCCGAACAGGGCTACAACGCCACCACCGTCCGGAAGATCGCCGACCACGCGGGCATGCTCGCGGGCAGCCTCTACTACCACTTCGACTCCAAGGAATCGATGCTGGAGGAGATCCTGCGGACCTTCCTCGACGAGCTCTGGGACGGCTACGACACCGTCCTGGGCGCCGAGCTCGGACCCCGGGAGACACTCGCGGCCCTGGTCACCGAGTCCTTCCGGGAGATCGACCGGCACCGCGCCGCCGTCGCGATCTACCAGAAGGAGAGCAAACAGCTCGTGGCGCAGGAACGGTTCGCGTTCCTCGCCGAGTCACAGCGCCGGTTCGAGAAGGCGTGGCTGTCCACGCTGGAACGCGGCGTCACGGACCGGGTCTTCCGCACCGACCTCGACATCCGCCTCGCCTACCGGTTCGTCCGCGACACCGTGTGGGTCGCCGCGTCCTGGTACCGGCCCGGCGGACAGCACAGCCCGGAGGAGATCGCCCGGCAGTACCTGTCGATGGTGCTGGACGGGATCGCCGTACGTGAATAGCCCTTTCCTGTGAGGGAGTTGCCATGGCCGAGGCCTACATCGTCGAAGCGGTCCGTACGCCCGTCGGGCGGCGCGGAGGAGGACTGAGCAAGGTCCATCCGGCCGACCTGGGCGCACATGTGCTCAAGGAACTCGTCGCACGGGCCGGGGTCGACCCGGCCGCCGTCGAGGACGTCGTCTTCGGCTGCCTGGACACGGTCGGGCCGCAGGCCGGGGACATCGCACGGACCTGCTGGCTGGCCGCCGGGCTGCCCGAGGAGGTGCCGGGCGTGACCGTGGACCGGCAGTGCGGCTCCTCGCAGCAGGCCGTGCACTTCGCCGCGCAGGGCGTGCTGTCCGGGACCCAGGACCTGGTGGTCGCGGGCGGCGTGCAGAACATGTCGCAGATCCCGATCGCCTACGCCACCCGGCAGGCCGCCGAGCCCCTCGGCTTCACCCAGGGCCCCTTCGCGGGCAGCGAGGGCTGGCGCGCGCGGTACGGGGACCGGCCGGTGAACCAGTTCGCCGGCGCCGAGATGATCGCCGCGAAGTGGGGCATCAGCCGCCAGGACCAGGAGGAGTTCGCCCTGCGCTCGCACCTGCGGGCGGTGCGGGCGATCGACGAGGGACGCTTCGCCCGCGAGACCGTCGCCCACGGGCAGGTCACCGCCGACGAGGGACCGCGCCGGGACACCTCCCTGGAGAAGATGGCCGCGCTGAAGCCCGTCATCGACGGCGGGACCGTCACCGCCGCCTGTTCCTCTCAGGTCTCCGACGGCGCGGCGGCCCTGCTGCTGGCCTCGGAACGGGCGGTGCGCGAGCACGGCCTGACGCCACGCGCGCGCGTGCACCACCTCTCCGTCCGCGGCGAGGACCCGATCCGCATGCTGACGGCGCCGATCCCGGCCACCGCGCACGCCCTGAAGAAGACCGGGCTGTCGATCCACGACATCGACCTCGTCGAGATCAACGAGGCGTTCGCGCCCGTCGTCCTGGCCTGGCTGAAGGAGACCGGCGCGGACCCGGAGAAGGTCAACGCCAACGGCGGCGCGATCGCCCTCGGCCACCCGCTCGGCGCGACCGGCGCCAAGCTGATGACCACCCTCCTGCACGAACTGGAACGCACCGGCGGCCGGTTCGGCCTGCAAACGATGTGCGAGGGCGGGGGTCAGGCCAACGTGACGATCATCGAGAGGCTCTGAGGCGGTCCAGGGAGACGAGCGTCTCGTCCGCCTCCTTCATGATCCGCGCCACCAGTTCCGCGCAGGACGGCAGGTCGTCGATCACCCCGGCGACCTGCCCGGCGGCCATCACCCCCGCGTCCGTACGCCCCTCCACCATCGCGGACCTGAGCATCATCGGCGTGTTCGCGGCGAGCAGTACCTGACTCCAGGCGAGGTCCTTGCCGTGGCGCAGCGCCAGGCCGTCGCGGACCATCTCCCGCCAGGTGAGGCCGGACAGCTTCCGGAAGCCGGCCGCGTGACGCACCGCCCGCAACAGGGCCCTGGCCCGGCCGGCGTCCTCAAGGGCGTCGACCAGAGCGGTGCGCAGCATGCGGTGCGGGAGGCCGTCCACCGCCCGGGTGACGGTGACGTCCCGGACCGTCGCCGCCAGGTACCGCGCCTTCACCGCGTCCGGGACCGGCGAGTCCGAGGTGAGCAGGAACCGGGTGCCCATCGCGACCCCGGCCGCCCCGTACGCCAGCGCCGACACCAGCCCGCGCCCGTCGAAGAAGCCGCCCGCCGCCACGACCGGGATGTCCACGGCGTCCACCACCTGCGGCAGCAGTACCGTCGTCGCCACGTCCCCGGTGTGACCACCGCCCTCCCCACCCTGCACGATCACCGCGTCCGCACCCCACGCGGCGACCTTCTCGGCATGCCGGCGGGCCCCGATGGACGGGATGACGACGACACCCCCCTCCTTGAGCTCGGCGATCAGCTCCGGGGACGGCGCGAGCGCGAAGGACGCGACCCGCACCCCCTCGTCGAGGATGATCCGCACCCGATCGCCGGCGTCCGCCGCGTCGGCCCGCAGATTGACCCCGAACGGCGCCGGCGTCCGCGACCTCACCTCGCGCACCGCCGCCCGCAACCGGTCGACGGTCATGGTCGCGGAGGCCAGGACACCCAGCGCCCCCGCGTCCGCCGCCGCCGACACCAGGCGCGGGCCCGCCACCCATCCCATCCCGGTCTGCACGATCGGGTGACGGACCCCGACCAGCCGGGTGAGCGCCGTTTCCATCAGCAGGCGACCTCCCGCGCCCGGGTGTCCTCCGGGTCGATCACCTCGCGGATCAGACGCAGTTCGCCCGCCGTCGGCTCACGGGTGCGCGACACCTCGTCCGGGACCACGAGGTCGAACCCCGTCGCCTCCCGGACCTGCTCGACACTCACCCCGGGATGCAGCGAGGCCAGCCGCATCGACCGGTCGGGGGTGGCGAAGTCGAAGACACCGAGGTCGGAGACGACCCGCGGGATGCGGTGGTGGCGCGCGCCGGCCGCACGGTCGTACCCGACCCCGCACACCATGTCGACCCGCTCGACGAAGACCCGCCGGGAGTGCCTCGGAACCCAGTAACTCGTCGGGTTGTTGAGCGTGTTGACCGGCGCGCCCCGCACCCCGAGCAGCTGCCGCGTGGGCTTCGCCCAGTCGCCGATGCACGCGATGTTCTGGTTGCCGTACCGGTCGATCTGGCTCGCGCCCATCATCACGTGCCGCCGCCCCCCGGTGACCAGCGCCAGATGCTGCCGGTACGGCAGCCAGCCCTCGACGGTGCCGTCGAGACCGACGAGCAGCGCCTCCCCGTCGGTCAGCAGCAGGTCCGGCGCGAAGGTGTGCCGGGCGAGGCGGGCGCCGACGGAGGGGATCAGACCCATGGGGCTCGCCAGGATCTCGCCCGCGCCGCGCCACGCCTCCGCACAGGCGATCACGCAGTACTCGGCGCGCGTCACCTCGCTCATGACTCCTCCCCGACGGCCGACCGGTACGCCTGCTCGTCCCCGGCGAGGAACCGCGCCGCGAACTCGGGCCAGGGCGTCGTCGCGTACCGCTTCTGGAACGCCTCGTCCCGGCCGTAGTCGGGGGCGCAGGACGTGAAGTGCGCCCCGTTCGGGGCCTCGATCACACCCGTCACCGTGTGCCGCTTGACCAGCAGCGACTGCGGCGCCGCCGCCTTCGTCAACTCGGCGGTGTCGACGACCCGTTCGCAGCTGACGTACGCCGCGTCCGCCGCCTCGCAGAACAGGTCGTCGAAGTACGGATCCGGGCCCAGGTACTGCCCGTTGCCCAGCCGGTCGGCCCGGTTGACGTGCACCAGGGCCGCGTCCAGCCGCAGCGCCGGCATGGCCACGAACGTCTCCTGGTCCTCGTACGGCGAAGTCACCGTCCGCAGACCGGGGTTGACCCGCATCACGTCCGAACCGATCCCCGCCCGCACGGGCAGGAAGGGCAGCCGGTTCGCGGCCGCGTGCAGACCCCACATGAACATCGCCTCGTCGACCTCCGTCAGCTCGAAGGCCCCGCGCTCGCGGGCGGCGCGGTAGTGCGGCTCCAAGGGGATCGAGTCGAGGGTGACGAACGCGGTGACCAGCTTCCGGATCCGGCCGGCCGCGGCGAGCATCCCGACGTCCGGGCCGCCGTACGACACGACGGTGAGGTCGGTGACCTCCGACCGGAGCAGCGCCCTGACCAGCGCCATCGGCTTACGGCGGGAGCCCCAGCCGCCGATGCCGAGGGTCATGCCGCTGCGCAGCCGGGACACCGCCTCGTCCGCGGACAGCAGCTTGTCGGCTCTGTCGGTCATGTCGGTTCTATCGGTCCCGTCGGCCCCGCTCGTGCCGGTGGGCCTGTCGGCGTCGGCGCTCACTCAGTCACCGTCCCTTCCGAAGGTGTCACGGACCCGGTCGGCCACCCCGCCGACGCTCGCCTCGTAGGTGAAGCCCTGCTCGAAGCGGTAACTGCGCCGCACGTCGACCGGGTCGATGCCGTTGATGGCCGCCTTGGCCAGGCGCAGCAGCTCACCGTCCTTCGCGGCGATCTCGCCGGCCAGCTCCAGGGCCGCCGCGCGGAGTTCGCCCGGCGGCACCACCCGCCACACCGAGCCGTGCCCGTGCAGTTCGGCCGCCGTGACCGTGCGCGAGGTGTAGTACAGGGCGCGCAGCAGGTGCTGGGGGACCAGCCGGGCCAGATGGGTGGCCGCGCCCAGGGCGCCCCGGTCCAGCTCGGGCAGCCCGAACACGGCGTCCTCGCTCGCCACGATCACGTCCGCGTTCCCCACCAGGCCGACGCCGCCGCCCAGACAGAAGCCCTGCACCGCCGCCACCACCGGGACCTCGCACTCGTACACCGCCGCGAAGGCCTCGAAGCAGCCGCGGTTGGCGCCGACGAGCGCGCTCGGCCCCTGCGCCTGGATCTCCTTGATGTCCACGCCCGCGTTGAACCCGCGCCCCTCGGCGGCCAGCACCACACACCGGGTACCGGGATCGCGGCCGGCCGCGCGCAGGGCGTCGGCCAGGGCGAACCAGCCGCTCACCGGCAGCGCGTTCACCGGCGGGAAGTCGACCGTGACGAGCGCGATTCCCTTTTCCGGTCCCTTTTCCGGGGACGAGGTGGAGACACCCATGGAAGCATCAGCTACCTTTCCACCAAACGTTTGTTAGGTGGAAGGTAGCAGCGAATGGAGCTGGACGGGAAGGTCGCCGTCGTCACCGGCGGCACCCGCGGAGTGGGCGCCGGTATCGCACGCTCCCTCGCACGCGCGGGCGCCCAGGTCGTGGTCTGCGCCCGCCGACCACCGGAACACCCCCTCGGCACAGCCGAGTTCATGCCGCTCGACGTACGCGACACCGACGCCGTACGGCGCTTCTTCGCCGAGCTGCCCCGGCTCGACGTCCTCGTCAACAACGCGGGCGGCGCCCCCTACCGCCCCCTCGCGCACGCCGACGCCGCACGGCACGCGCGCGTGATCGAACTCAACCTCCTCGCACCACTGACCGTCTCCCTCGCCGCGTACGACCACCTCAAGCACGCGAACGGCTCGATCGTGATGATCGGCAGCGTCAGCGGCAGCCGCCCCTCGCCCGGTTCGGCCGCCTACGGCGCGGCCAAGGCCGGCCTGGAGAACCTCGCCCGCTCCATGGCCGTCGAATGGGCCCCGGAGGTACGCGTGAACACCCTCGTCGTCGGCATGGTCCGCACCGAACTGACCCACCTCCACTACGGCGGCGACGACGGCGTCGAAGCCGTCGCCCGCACCGTCCCGCTCGGCCGGCTCGCCCTCCCCGCCGACGTGGGCGCGGCAGCCGTCTTCCTCGCCTCCGACGCGGCCCGCTACATCAGCGGGGCGAGCCTGCTCCTGCACGGAGGCGGCGAACGGCCCGCCTTCCTCGACGCCGCAACCGTCAACAAGGAGACGTGAGATGAGCGGAATCTGCCACCGGCGCGTCGTCGTCGTCACCGGCGCGGGACGCGGCCTCGGGCGCGCCCACGCGCTCGCGTTCGCCGCCGAGGGCGCCCGTGTCGTCGTCAACGACCTCGGCGTCGGCCTCGACGGCACACCCGGCCCCCACAGCCCCGCCGGACAGGTCGTGGACGAGATCCGCGCCGCCGGCGGCGAAGCGGTCGCACACGGCGGGGACATCGCCACCCCCGAAGGCGCCGCAACCCTCATCGACGCCGCCCTGGACACCTACGGCCGCCTCGACACCCTCGTCAACAACGCCGGCTTCCTGCGCGACCGCATGCTCGTCAACCTGGCCGACGACGACTGGGACGCCGTCCTGCGCGTCCACCTCAAAGGCCACTTCCTCACCCTCAAGCACGCCGCCGCACACTGGCGCGCCGAGACCAAGGCGGCCCGCCCGCCCGCCGCCCGCATCATCAACACCAGCAGCGGCGCGGGCCTGCTCGGCTCCGTCGGACAGGGCAACTACAGCGCCGCGAAAGCCGGGATCGTCGCCCTGACCCTCGTCGCCGCCGCCGAACTCGCCCGCTACGGCGTCCAGGTCAACGCGATCGCACCCGCCGCCCGCACCCGCATGACCGAGCGCACCTTCGCCGCGACCATGGCCGCCCCCGAGAACGGCTTCGACACCATGGCCCCCGAGAACGTCTCCCCGCTGGTCGTCTGGCTCGGCTCCGCCGCGAGCCAGGGCGTCACCGGACGCGTCTTCGAGGCGGACGGCGGACGGATCACCGTCATGGAGGGCTGGCGGCCGGGACCCACCACGGACAAAGGAACACGGTGGACCCCCGCCGAGGCTGGGGAAGCCGTACAGAAGCTACTGACGCACGCGACGCCACCGGGCACGGTGTACGGGGCGTAGGCCTCCCCAAAACCCACGGGTACCGGACGCGAGCCTCCCGAGAACCCGCCTACGTGTCGCACTCCAGCACCGTCCGGCACAGCGCGCACCGGGCGCGGACCCGCCCCCGGACCGGCACCCTGATCCGCTGATGACAGGTGGGACACGGAAACGTCACCCGCAGCGCCCCCGGCGAGTCCGGAGCGAAGCTGTACGGACTGTCCGGGGCCGCCACCGACCGACGGTCCCGGTGGTCCTGGTGGTCCTGGTGGTCCTGGGAGTCCTGGGCATGCCGGCGATCGCGCGCGTACCGCCGCCGCCCCGCCCAGCCCGCCGCCGTCAGCGGAGGCTGCCGCTCGTCATGCCGGGCCCGCTCAAGACCCCGCCCGTACGCCGTGTACGCCTGCGCACTCGTGAACCACACCGACGGATCCTCACCGAAGACCAGCGACCGCTTCGCCAGCACATACCCGAACTCCTCCGGAGTCAGATACCCCAGCTTCTGCGAGGACGCCGCGTCCTCCCGGTACGCGTCCAGCAGCAGCCAGCCCGCCCCCAGATACGTCGTCGCCGTGTCCGTCAGGATCTCGTTGTCCCGCGTGCCCGGGAACGACAGACCCACCCGATGCAGATAGACATGCATGATCTCGTGCGCCAGCGCCGCACCGATGTCCCGCCGATGCGTACGGAACCGGTCGTTCAACTCGACGAAGTACTCCGGACCCGCCGTGAGTTCCACATTCGCCGCATGCTCCATCGCACGGAACGCGACGATCATCCGCGCCTCCGGCAACCGGTAGTGCCGCACCAGCTCACGCGCCACCCGCTGCACCCCCAGATGCAGATCGTCGGTGTCGCAGAACGCCACGTCCGCCGGGACCACACTGGACGTGAACTGATGGATGGTGTCGTACGACAACCGCCTGTACAACGCCGTGACAGCCGCCCGCACCGTCTCCAGGTGCGGGTACCCGTGCTCGACCGGCCCGCCGTTCGCCACGCCCGCACCCCCAAGACGCCGAGACCCGATTCCACTGTAAGGGCAGGCCACCCCCAGGGCGGGTCCCGCGGACGCACTAGGGTGAACGCCCATGACCACCAGCAACACCCCCGGACCCGGAGACGTCGACCCCGCCGTCCGCGAGGAGCTCGACCGGCTGCGCAACAGCATCGACAACATCGACGCGGCCGTCGTCCACATGCTCGCCGAGCGCTTCAAGGCCACCCAGCAGGTCGGCCACCTCAAGGCCCGCCACCAGCTGCCGCCCGCCGACCAGGCCCGCGAGGCCCGCCAGATCGCCCGGCTGCGCTCCCTCGCCGAGGACGCCAAACTCGACCCCGCGTTCGCCGAGAAGTTCCTCACCTTCATCATCGCCGAGGTCATCCGCCACCACGAGCGCATCGCCGAGGACACCGTCAACGGCCCGGCCCCCACACCGAACTGACCCGCGAGCCGGGCGCTGCTGCCGGTGACCGACCGGACACAGCCCGTCAGTACCGCCCGCCGCACCCACCGCACCCACCGCGTCACGCGACCGGAAAGGCGCTCCGGCGCGAGAAGGGACATAGGGCACGTACCGATCCGCCCCTGTGCCCGGCCAGCGGTATCAGGCAGCATGTCGTTCATGTCCGTACTGACGCGCGACGAAGCGCAGAGCCGTGCCAAGCTCCTCGACGTCCACCGCTACACCATCGAGCTCGACCTGACGACCGGCGACGAGACCTTCGAGTCCAGCACCGTCATCCGGTTCGCCGCGCGCGCCAACGGGGACACCTTCGTCGAGGTCAGGCCCGCAGCACTGCACTCCGTCACCCTCGACGGTGAGCCCCTCGACCCGGAGACCCTCGACGGCAACCGGCTCCCCCTCAAGAACCTCACCGCCGGAGACCACGAACTGCGCGTCCGGGCGAGCATGCGCTACTCCCGCACCGGCGAAGGCATGCACCGCTTCACCGACCCCACCGACGGCGAGACCTACCTCTACACCCAGCTCTTCATGGAAGACGTCCAACGCGTCTTCGCCGCCTTCGACCAGCCCGACCTCAAGTCCGTCTTCGAGCTGACCGTCACGGCCCCCGAAGCCTGGACCGTCCTCGCCAACAGCATCACCGAACACCTCGGCGAAGGCCGCTGGCAGGCCGCCCCCACCCCCCTCATCTCCACCTACCTCGTCGCCGTCGCCGCCGGCCCCTGGCACTCCGTACGCACCGAACACCAGGGACTCCCCTTCGGCCTCCACTGCCGCCGCTCACTCGCCCCCCACCTCGACGCCGACGCCGACGAACTCCTCGAGATCACCCAGCAGTGCTACGACCGCTACCACGAGAAGTTCGAGGAGCCCTACCCCTTCGACTCCTACGACCAGGCGTTCGTCCCCGAGTTCAACGCCGGCGCCATGGAGAACCCCGGCCTCGTCACCTTCCGCGACGAGTTCGTCTACCGCTCCGCCGTCACCGACACCGAACGCCAGACCCGCGCCATGGTCATCGCCCACGAGATGGCCCACATGTGGTTCGGCGACCTCGTCACCCTCCAGTGGTGGGACGACATCTGGCTCAACGAGTCCTTCGCCGAATACATGGGCTACCAGACCCTCACCGAAGCCACCCGCTTCACCGACACCTGGACCGACTTCGGCGTCGTCCGCAAAGCCTGGGGCTACGACGCCGACCAGCGCCCCTCCACCCACCCCGTCGCCCCCGAGAACGTCGACGACACCGCCTCCGCCCTCCTCAACTTCGACGGCATCTCCTACGCCAAGGGCGCCTCCGCACTACGGCAACTCGTCACCTGGCTCGGCGAGAAGGACTTCCTCGCCGGCATCAACACCCACTTCGCCCGCCACCGCTTCGCCAACGCCACCCTCGCCGACTTCATCGACTCCCTCGCCGCCCACACCGACCGAGACGTCCACGCCTGGGCCGACGCCTGGCTGCGCACCACCGGCGTCGACACCCTCACCCCCACCCTCAACGGCAGCAACGGCGACCACACCCTCACCATCACCCACCACGGCAGCCGCCCGCACCGCGTCGCCGCCGGCCTCTACGACCTCGACCTCGCCGACGAAGGCAGCCTCACCCTGCGCCAACGCCTCGAAGTCGACATCCCGCAGAGCGCACCCCAGCCCATCGGCAAGCGCCCCGCCCTGGTGCTCCTCAACGACGGCGACCTCACCTACGCCAAGGTCCGCTTCGACCCCGCCTCCTTCGAAACCGTCCGCACCAGCCTCTCCGGCCTGCCCGACCCGCTCACCCGCGCCGTCGTCTGGAACGCCCTGCGCGACGCCGTCCGCGACGGAGACCTCGCCCCCACCGCCTACCTCGACACAGCCCGCGCCCACCTCCCCCGGGAGACCGACCTCGCCCTCGTCCAAGGCGTCCTCGCCTACGCCTGCGGACCCCTCGCCGACCGCTACGTCACCCCCGAGCAGCGCCCCGCCGCCGTCGCCACCCTCTCCGCCCTCTGCCGCGACCTCATCCGCCGCACCGAGGACGGCGACCACCCCGGCCTGCGCCTCATCGCCGTACGCCACTTCATCGACGTCGCCGCCCACCCCGACACCATCGCCGCCTGGCTCGCCGACGGCACCGTGCCCGGCGGCCCCGAACTCGACCCCGACCTGCGCTGGCGCGTCCTCGCCCGGCTCGCCGTCCTCGGCGCCACCGACGAGCGCGCCATCGCCGCCGAACTCGACCGCGACCCCTCCGCCACCGGCCAGGAAGGCGCCGCCCGCTGCCGCGCCGCCCTCCCCGACGCGGACGCCAAACGCACCGCCTGGGCCGCCATGTTCGACGACGACAACCTCTCCAACTACCTCTTCACCGCCACCGCCCAGGGCTTCTGGCAACCCGAACAGACCGACCTCGTCGCCGACTACGTCCCCCGCTTCTACCAGGACGCCGTCGCCGTCGCCGCCCGCCGCGGCCCCGCCATCGCCGAAGCCTCCGGCCGCTGGGCCTTCCCCGCCCACGCCGTCGACCCCGACACCCTGCGCCTGGGCGAAGCCTGCCTCACCGACGCCGACCCCATCCCCGCCCTACGCCGCAAACTCGTCGACCAACTCGACGACCTGGCACGCGCACTGCGGGTGAGGGAGGCGTAGGACCACCGGCCCCGGCCCCGGCCCCGGTTCTCCCGGGAGCCTCCCCGGTGGAGCCGGGAGGTCCCGGTCGCCGCACTTTTCAGCGCCGGTCCGCACATCCAGCCCGTCCGGCGATTGAGGACAAGGCCCGTTCAGGGCCGAAGCGGGGGCCCGGGGGCGGCAGCCCCCAGCAGCGCCCACACCAGCCCCGGTGCCATCTCCCGCACCGGGGCTGAAAACACACGTCCCCCGTTAGGGTTCCCTCACCGGATGTTCCGGACGCGCCCCCGCAATCCCCGACAAGCTGGCACTCCCCGCTGCGGGCACCCGCCCCCGCGCCCCGGAGGAGCCCCCGTGAGCATCCCGCCCCTCGCCTCAGGACCCGAAGGCCCCGACGCCCTACGGCCGTTGCTCACAACCGTCCTCGACGCCCTCGCCACCGGCACCCGGGCCCGCGGAGGACCACTGCCCGCAGGCGGACCCCAAGCCGTCGCCACCCGCGTACGCCACGCGATGGGGGACGTACTCCCCGAACACGGCGACCCCACCGCCCTCACCACCCTCGTCCACACCCTCGCCGAAGGCGCCGCCGACCCCGCCCACCCCCTCTGCGCCGCCCACCTGCACTGCCCACCCCTCGCCGTCGCCACCGCCGCAGACCTCGCCGTCTCCGCCCTCAACCCCTCCCTCGACTCCTGGGACCAGGCACCGGCCGCCTCCGAACTGGAGGCACTCGTGACGCGGGCACTCGCCGCACAAGCCGGCATGGCCGACGCACTCGTCACCACCGGCGGCACCGAAGCCAACCAACTCGCCCTCCTCCTCGCCCGCGAAACCCACGGCCCCACCCTCAGGCTCGTCTGCGGCGCCAACGCCCACCACTCCCTGCCCCGCGCCGCCTGGCTCCTCGGCCTCCCCGAACCCGTGATCATCCCCACCCCCACCGGCACCCTCGACCCCACCGCCCTCACCCACACCCTCACCACCCTGCCCGGCCCCCTCATCGTCGCCGCCACCGCCGGCACCACCGACGCCGGACTCATCGACCCCCTCCCCGCCATCGCCGCCCTGACCACCACCCACGGCGCCCGCCTCCACATCGACGCCGCCTACGGAGGCGGCCTCCTCTTCAGCAACCGCCACCGCCACCTCCTCACCGGCCTCGACACCGCCCACACAGTCACCCTCGACCTGCACAAACTCGGCTGGCAACCGGTAGCCGCCGGACTCCTCGCCGTCCGCGACGCACACGACCTCACCGCACTCCACCACCACGCCGACTACCTCAACGCCGACGACGACACCGAAGCCGGCCTCCCCGACCTCCTCGGCCGCTCCCTGCGCACCACCCGACGCCCCGACGCCCTCAAGATCGCCGTCACCCTCAAAACCCTCGGCCGCACCGGCCTCGGCGCCCTCGTCGACCAAGTCTGCGCCCACGCCCACGAGTTCGCCGACCTCATCACCGCACACCCCGGCTTCGAACTCCACGCCCCACCCACCATCAGCACCGTCCTCTTCCGCCCCACCGGCGCCACCGACGAAACCGTGGCCGAGATACGCCGCCGCCTCCTCACCCACGGCCACGCCGTCCTCGGCCGAGCCCGCCTCGACGGCCGGCTCTGGCTCAAAGCCACCCTCCTCAACCCCCACACCCACCCCCACGACCTGGCCACCCTCCTCGACCTGGTGGAAGGAAACACCCCCCGATGAACACACCCCCACACTTCGGCACCGACACCCCCCGCGACCTCGTCGGCATCGGCATCGGCCCCTGCAACCTCTCCCTGGCCGCCCTCGCCCACCCCCTCGCCGAACTCGACGCCGTCTTCTACGAACAACGCCCCCGCTTCGACTGGCACCCCGGCCTCCTCATCGACGGCGCCCGCATCCAAGTCCCCTTCCTCGCCGACCTCGTCACCCTCGCCGACCCCACCAGCCCCTGGACCTTCCTCAACTACCTCAGAACCCACCACCGCCTCTACCCCTTCTACTTCGCCGAGCGCTTCCACATGCAACGCGCCGAATACGACACCTACTGCCGCTGGGTCGCCGACCAACTCCCCGGACTCCACTTCCGCCACCAGGTCGACGCCGTCCGCTGGAACCCCGAACACGACGTCTTCGAAGTCGACCACACCCAACTCGACACCCACGGCGAAGCCGAAGCCCTCGGCCGCACCCACACCCGCAACGTCGTCCTCGGCATCGGGACCGAGCCCTACATCCCCGACGCCCTGCGCCCCCTCGTCGACGCCCCCGGCGTACCCGTCGTCCACGCCGCCGACTACCTCACCCACCGCGACACCCTCCTCACCGCCGGCCACATCACCGTCGTCGGATCAGGACAGTCCGGCGCCGAAGTCTTCCTCGACCTCCTCCGCCACCGCCCCACCGGCCACGAACAACTCCACTGGATCGGCCGCACCGACGCCTTCGCCCCCATGGAGTACTCCAAACTCGGCCTCGAACACTTCACCCCCGACTACACCCGCTACTTCCACGCCCTCCCCGAAAACACCCGCGACCGCCTCACCACCGCCCAATGGCAACTCCACAAAGGCATCGACGCCACCACCCTCGCCGCCATCCACGACGAGCTCTACCACCGCACCCTGGGCGGCGGCTGGCCCGACACCGTCCTCACCCCCGGCGTCCGCGTCCGCACCGCAGGACGCATCGCCACCACCAAGATCGAACTCCACCTCGAACACATCCAGCAGAACACCCGCACCCGCCTCACCACCGACGCCGTCGTCCTCGCCACCGGCCACCGCGAACGCTCCCTCGACCGCATCCTCGTCGGCCTCGACCCCTACATCCGCCGCGACAACAGCGAACGCCCCCGCGTCGACGAACACTTCCGCCTCGTCCTCGACCCCTCCGTCACCGCCACCGGGTGCAACATCTACCTCCAGAACGCCGAACGCCACACCCACGGCGTAGGCGCCCCCGACCTCGGCCTCGCCGCCTGGCGCGCCGCCACCATCCTCAACACCCTCACCGGCAAAGAGACCTACCCCCTCCCCACCCGCACCGCCTTCACCACCTTCGGACTCGAACGACCACAACCCCGAGTCCCCGCCGCCCGACAGGCAGCACCCACCCTCACCCCCCTCGTCGACCGACGCTGAAAAGCCACACCCGACACCCGACACCCGACGGCCCCCGGCCCACGCACGCGAAAGGCGGTGCTCCCACAGTGACCGACCCGGCCACCGCACGAAACACCGCCCACCGCCCCGCGGGACTACACGACCGAAGAAGCCCTAGAACACCGGCGTACCGTCACGCGTCAGCTTCCAGTCCACCGACGCGAAGTCCTTCGGGTCCAGCACACCCTTCGCCGTCACCCACTCCGAAATCCGCGTACGGATCTCCGTCGACTCCGACCACAGCTCCTGCGCCGACGCCACATGCGGGAACGCGCCACCACCATTGGCCCGGTAGTTGTTCACCGCAAGCACGAACTGCTGCGCATCGTCCAACGCCACCCCGTTGAACGTCAGGTTCTTGATCCGCGAACCCGCCGCCTGAGCGATGTCGATCTCGTACACCAGACCCGACACATAGTCGTAGTTGTAGTCCGGACGCCCCGCCGCGTTCGTCAGCTTCTCCGTGTCGACCACCGCACCCGCAGCCGTCTGCACGAAGTACTGCGCCGAGTACTCCAGGTACGCCCGCACCTGCGCACCCGTCATCAACTTCGCCACCAGCGTGTTGTCGTACACGTACAGGCTCGACAGATCCCGGATCGTCACCTGACCGGCCGGGATCTCCGACGTCCGCGAGAACGGCGACGCCTGCGCGATCACCGGCAGCGAGGCGTACGACGTACCCGCCAGCGCCGCCTTGACGACATCCTCCTGCACCTTCGTGATCAGGTCGATGATCGGAGCGTCCTTGTACCGCGCCTCCACCGTCGTCAACGTCTCCGTCGCCGAACCGACCACCTGGTTGACGTACGCCACGACCTTCGCGTGCTCGTCACCCAGCAACTTCGTGATCTTCGGGTCGTCCGCGACCGTGTTGGAGTTCAACACCTTCGAGGCAACGGACTCGACCGTCCACCGCCCCTTCTCGAACACCAGCTCCACATCGAACACCGACAGCCGCTCCGCATACGCCAACGGCTCCGACAACACGACCGTCTTCCCGGTCTTCGCGTTGACGACCTTCAGCTCCGGAATCTCCACATGCGCGTGACCCACCAGAACCGCGTCGATGTCCGGCACCTGCTGCGCCACCAACGCCGCCGAGTTCTCCACATACGGCAGCTGGTCACCGTACGACGACGTACCCGACGAACCCGAGTGCGCCGACACGATCACCACATCCGCACCCAGCGACTTCAGCTTCGGCACCCACTTCGCCGCCTGCTCCTCCAGCCCCGGGAACGCCAGCTTGCCCTGCACATACGCCTTGTCCCAGATCGCGATACCCGGGTTCGTCAGCCCCAGGACGGCCACCTTCACCGGCGGCGCACCCTTCACGCAGAACGTCTTGATCACATAGGGCTGGAACGCCGGCTTCAGCGTCTTCGCGTCCACCGCGTTCGCACCCAGCAGCGGGAACCGCAACTGCGACTCGAACTTCCGCAGCGTCTCGATGCCGTAGTTGAACTCGTGGTTGCCCAGCGCCGCCGCGTCATACCCGATCGCGTTCATCGCCTGCGCCATCGGATGCACCGGACCACCCTTGGCGGTGATCGGGTCCACCTTCGCGTAGTAGTACGTCAGCGGAGTGCCCTGGATCGTGTCACCCGCGTCCAGCAGCAGCGTGTTCTCGCGCCCCTTCTCCTTACGGATCTGGTTCACCAGCGTCGAGATGCGCGCCAGTCCCTGCGCGTTACCGGCCGCGTCCTTGTACTCCGCGTCCTTGAAGTAGTCCCAGTTGAACACGTGACCATGCAGGTCCGTCGTCCCCAGCACCGTCAGCGCATACCGCTTCGGCTGCTTGACCGGCTTCCCCGGCTTCTTCGCCTCGGCGGCCTGCGCCGGAGCCGCCGCAGCACCCGCGATCGCCACCCCCGCCCCGGTCACAGCGGACTTCTTCAGGAACTTCCGGCGATTCAACGGCATGTCTCATGCTCCTCGGGGAAAGGTCAACGACGCGCGTAGATTCTGACCCGGACACGACCGACGGCAACAGGTCCAGGAGGTTGCGATCTGATGACCAGCACGGTCAACTCCCCCCAGGGACCAGGGAAAGCCATGACAAGGTAGGACGTATGACCTCCCCGCAGAATCCCCCCTACGGCACACCCGACGCCCCCCTCCTCACGGTCCGCGGCGAGGCCGAACTCGAAGTCGACCCCGAGATCGCCCGCATCGGCATCACCCTCACCGCCCGCGGCCGCGACCGCCGCACCACCCTCGACGACCTCACCCGCCGCAACACCACCGCCCTCGACCTCCTCAAGTCCTACGGCGACGCGGTCGAGAACCTCTCCACCGGCGCCGTCTCCCTCACCCCCGAACTCGCCCCACGAGGCCGAAGCGAACGCGTCCGCACCTACCACGGCACCATCCACCTCACCGCCGAACTCACCGACTTCACCGCCCTCGGCGAACTCACCACCCGCCTCGCCGACCTCGACCTCACCAGGATCGACGGCCCCACCTGGGAACTCCGCCCCACCTCACCCGTCCACCGCCAAGCCCGGCAACAAGCCGTACGCGAAGCCGTACAGCGAGCCGACGAATACGCCGAGGCACTCGGCACCACCGTCGCCGCCCTCCTCGAACTCGCCGACACCGGCACAGCCGGCGGACGCCCCCGCGCCGCCTTCGGCCGCCGCGCCGTCCGCTTCTCCATGGCCGCCACCGAAGCCGACACCGAGGCCCCCGAACCCCTCGACCTCGAACCACAGCGCATCCAGGTCCACGCCGAGGTCAGCGCGCAGTTCACGATGAATCCACCGAGCCGGTGAATTCACCCATTCGGGGAAGCCGCGGCAGGAGTCGCAGCAAGAACCGGAGTAAAACCGAAAAGTGCTCATCAGAGCGGCCGCCCGCACAATTTATTAATTGACGGCAGTCGACAACAACCCTTCACCCAAAGGTGGTTGGACGGCCATGCCCTCCGAATTCCCTACCCACCGGTAAGACATAAGCTCGAAACATGCGCCGAGCAAAAATCGTCTGCACCCTGGGCCCCGCCACCGACACATACGACCAGATCAAAGCCCTGGTCGACGCCGGAATGGACGTAGCCCGCTTCAACCTCAGCCACGGCGGCCACGCCGAGCACGAGGAGCGCTACCAGCGCGTCCGCAAGGCCTCCGACGAAACCGGCCGCAGCGTTGGCCTCCTCGCCGACCTTCAGGGCCCGAAGATCCGCCTCGGCAACTTCGCGGAAGGCCCCGTACTCCTTGAACGCGGCGACACCTTCACCATCACCGTCGAAGAAGGCACAGAAGGCGACCGCAACAGCTGCGGCACCACCTACGCCGGCCTCGCAGCCGACGTCACCACCGGCGAACGCATCCTCGTCGACGACGGCAAGGTCTGCCTGGAGGTCACCGACGTCGACGGACCACGCGTCCACACCCGCGTCATCGAAGGCGGCGTGATCTCCGACCACAAAGGCCTCAACCTCCCCGGCGTCGCCGTCTCCGTCCCCGCCCTCTCCAAGAAGGACGAGGACGACCTCCGCTGGGCGCTCCGCACCGGCTTCGACGTCATCGCCCTCTCCTTCGTCCGCAGCGGCCGCGACATCGTGGACGTCCACCGGATCATGGACGACGAAGGCCGCCGCCTCCCCGTCATCGCCAAGATCGAGAAGCCCCAGGCCGTCGAGAACATCGACGACATCGTCGCCGCCTTCGACGGAATCATGGTGGCCCGCGGCGACCTCGGCGTCGAGATGCCCCTCGAACAGGTCCCCATCGTCCAAAAGCGCGCGATCAAGCTGGCGAAGCGCAACGCCAAGCCCGTCATCGTCGCCACCCAGATGCTCGACTCCATGATCGAGAACTCCCGCCCCACCCGCGCCGAAGCCTCCGACGTCGCCAACGCCGTCATCGACGGCACCGACGCGGTGATGCTCTCCGGCGAGACCAGCGTCGGCAAATACGCCATCCAGACCGTTCGCACCATGGCGAAGATCGTCGAAGCTGCCGAAGAGGACATCCTCGCCAAGGGCCTGCCCGACCTCACCGCCAACAACAAACCCCGCACCCAGGGCGGCGCCGTCGCCCGAGCCGCCGCCGAGATCGGCGACTTCCTCGACGCCAAGTTCCTCGTCGCCTTCACCCAGAGCGGCGACACCGTCCGCCGCCTCTCCCGCTACCGCTCCCCGATCCCCCTCCTCGCCTTCACCCCGGAACCGGCGACCCGCTCCCAGCTGAGCCTGACCTGGGGCGTCGAGACGTTCCTCGGCCCCCACGCGGACTCCACGGACGCGATGGTCGACCAGGTGGACGAGCTGCTGCTGAGGTACGGCCGCTGCGAGAAGGGCGACGTGGTGGTCATCACGGCGGGTTCGCTCACCGGCGTCTCGGGCTCGACCAACCTGGTCCGCGTCCACCACGTCGGAGAGGACGACAGCCCGAAGTAGGGGGACCGGGTCAGTACTTGGGGCCTACGTGGGTGTCGAGTAGGGCGACGTGCGCCTTCTTGGCGACGGAGATGTTGTAGGGGTTCCCGTTGCGGGTGCAGTGCGTCCACTCGATGCCCAGCTTTTCGAGGGTGTCGGTGAAGAGCCGCCGGATGTCGTCGGAGACGTTGGTGAAGAAGTACCGGGGGTATTCGTAGCGCTTGGGTTCACCGGCAACGATGCGGGTCGTCCAGTTGGTGATGCGGCACCCGTCGGAGTGGATGAGACCCCGGACGAACTCCCAGGGGTGGGCGTCGACGATGCCCTGTTGCCAGGGTTCGAGGACGATGGGCCGCTCGTGCTTCTTGCCGGGGCCGTGCTGGGGAAACATACAAGTCCAGTGCCTTGTGTACGACTTCACCTCGACGCAGCCAGTCTTGTGACGCTGGCTGACGTTCGGGAGCGGCATCACCTTGCGCATGGCTTCTTCGGCTGCCGCGATCAGGCCGGTCTGCGTGGCGTTGCAGAAGATGGAGAGGTGGTGCTGCTTGGTTTTCGAGACGATGTGGCCGTCGCCGAGGTACAGGCCGAGCAGGTAGGCGTATGCGATCTCATCGAACTCGCGGCCGGTGCAATTGGGGCAGTCCGTCGGCTGTTCGTATCTCTCGCCACGGGCTTTGCGGTCCTCGCTGCGCCACCAGCCGACGGTGCCGCGCGGAATGTTCAGATGCTCAGCCACGAGACGATTGGGAGCACCTTGGCGCATGAGTGCGACGGCTTGGGCGCGAATCGAAGGACTGTGCTGTTCCATGCCGCCACTTTGAGCGGGAGGCCGCGACGACACGCAGCAAAAAGCGGATGTTCACGAGAACGGGAACATCCGCTTTTCTTTCGTGACCTTGGGAACCAAGGAAAAGTGCCCCGAGTCGGATTCGAACCGACGCTGTATGGGTTTTGAATCCATGGCCTCTACCGCTGGGCTACCGGGGCCCCTTCGAAACGAAGGTCAGCGGTCACCCGCTGTGTCACTACCTTACCGCAGCTAGGTAGGCTCTTGTCAGCAGCACCCCTGCCCTGAACGAGGAGCCCCCGTGACCGCCCCCGAGTCGCCCCAGCCCGTGGACGCGCCCGACGACGACAAGTCGCACGTACCTCCGCTGACGACCCGTGTCGTCATCGCCGAGGACGAGGCCCTGATCCGCCTCGACCTCAAAGAGATGCTGGAGGAGGAGGGCTACAGCGTCGTCGGCGAGGCCGGTGACGGTGAGCAGGCGATCGAGCTCGCCCGCGAGCACAAGCCGGACCTGGTCATCCTCGACGTGAAGATGCCCAAGCTGGACGGCATCTCCGCCGCCGAGAAGATCGCCGAGGAGCGCATCGCGCCGGTGCTGATGCTGACGGCGTTCTCGCAGCGCGATCTCGTCGAGCGGGCGCGGGACGCCGGTGCGATGGCGTACCTGGTGAAGCCGTTCAGCAAGAGTGACGTCGTCCCGGCGATCGAGATGGCCGTCTCGCGGTTCACGGAGCTGCGGGAGCTGGAGAACGAGGTCGCGGACCTGACGCTGCGGCTGGAGACCCGCAAGTTGGTGGACCGGGCGAAGTCGATTCTCCAGACGGAGTACGGGCTGACGGAGCCGGCGGCGTTCCGGTGGATCCAGAAGACGTCGATGGACCGGCGGATGTCGATGCAGCAGGTGGCGGAGGCGGTCATCCTGGACGCGGACGAGAAGAAGTCGTCCAAGGGCTGAGCAAGCACGGTAGAGCAAAAGACGAGGCCCGCGCCCGGAGAAGGGGCGCGGGCCTCGTCGTGTGCGAGGGGGTGCTCAGTCCTCGCCGAGGTACGCCTTGCGGACGGACTCGTCGTGGAGGAGGTGCTGGCCGGTGCCGGAGAGCACGATCTTGCCGATCTCCATGACGTGGCCGTGGTCGGCGAGCGACAGGGCGGCCTGGGCGTTCTGCTCGATGAGCAGGATGGTCATGCCCTGGGCCTTGAGCTCGACGATGGTGGACATGATCTTCTGCATCATGATGGGGGAGAGGCCCATGGAGGGCTCGTCCAGCATGAGCAGTTTGGGCTGGGACATCAGGGCGCGGCCCATGGCGAGCATCTGCTGTTCGCCGCCGGACAGGGTGCCGGCGGCCTGCTTGCGGCGCTCTCCCAGGATGGGGAAGAGGTCGTAGGCGCGCTGGATGTCCTTCTCGATGCCGGGCTTGTCGTTGCGGAGGAAGGCGCCGAGGCGGAGGTTGTCCTCGATCGTCATGCGCGGGAAGATGTGCCGCCCCTCGGGGGAGTGGGCGAGTCCGAGCGAGACGATGTCGTGGGCGGGGATCTTCTTCAGCGATTTGCCGTTGAATTTGATCTGGCCGCCGACGGGCTTGAGCAGGCCGGACAGGGTGCGCAGGGTGGTGGTCTTGCCGGCGCCGTTGGTGCCGATCAGGGTGACGACCTCGCCGGCCTCGACCTTGAACGAGATGCCTTTGACGGCCTCGATCTTGCCGTAGGCGACCCGGAGGTCCTCGACTTCGAGCAGTGCGGTCATCGGTCGTTCTCCTTGCCGGGCGCGGCGTCCGTCGGGGTGGCGGCGCTCTCGGCTTTCGCTTCGGCGGCCTCGACTTCGGCTATTTCTTCGTCGCCGGGGGCGTTTTCGAAGGGTTCGCCGAGGTAGGCGGCGACCACTCGTTCGTCGCCCTGGACGGTCGCGCTGTCGCCTTCGACGAGCTTTTCGCCCTGGACGAGTACGGCGACTCGGTCGCAGAGGTTGAAGATGAAGCGCATGTCGTGCTCGATGACGAGGACGGCGATGCCCTTGTCGCGGATGGCGAAGACGAGTTCTTCGGTCGCGCGGGTTTCCTGGGGGTTCATGCCTGCGGTGGGCTCGTCCAGGAGGAGGAGGCCGGGCTCGCTGGCGAGTGCGCGGGCGATTTCGAGCTTGCGCTGTTCGCCGTAGGGCAGGTTGCGGGCGAGGTGGTCGGCCTTCTTCTCCAGGCCGATGAACTCCAGGAGTTCCATGGCGCGTTCGCGGCTGGCTGCTTCGGCGCGGTGGAAGGAGGGGAGGCGCAGGACGGCCGACCAGAAGCCTTCCTTGGTGCGGGTGTGGCGGCCGACGAGGACGTTTTCCAGGACGGTCATGTTGGAGAACAGACGGATGTTCTGGAAGGTGCGGGCGATGCCTGCGGCCGTGACCTTGAAGGACTTGGGCGGCAGGACGGTGCCCTTGTAGCGGACTTCGCCCTCGGTGGGGATGTAGAGGCCGGTGAGGCAGTTGAAGAAGGTGGTCTTGCCGGCGCCGTTGGGGCCGATGAGGCCGACGATTTCTCCGGCGTTGACGTGGAGGTTGACGTCGCGGACGGCGGTGAGGCCGCCGAAGCGCATGGTGACGCCGCGGGCGTCGAGCACCGTCTCGCCGACAGGGGCGACAGGGGCGTCCTTGGTGGTGGTGTCGGTGGTCATGGTGGTCAGGCCCCTGCCTTGGTCAGGACGGTGGGAGCTTCCGCGTCCTCGTGGAACTCGAGCTGGCGGCGCCGGTTGGGGATGAGGCCTTCCGGTCGGAAGCGCATCAGCAGGATGAGGGCGAGGCCGAAGGCGAAGAGCTGGTAGTCGCCGAGGAACTGGAGCTTGTTGGGGATGAGGAAGAGCAGTGCCGCGCCGATGAGGGGGCCGCTGATGGTGCCCATGCCGCCGAGGACGACTGCGGCGAGCAGGAAGGCGGAGTTGGGCGGGATGGGGCCGGCGAAGAGGTACTGCTCGGGGGTCACGGTGTAGGTGACGTGGGCCTGGACGGTGCCGGCGAGGCCGGCGAGGGAGGCGCCGACGGCGAAGGCGATGAGCTTGACGCGGAAGCCGTTGATGCCCATGGCGAGGGCGGCGGTCTCGTCTTCGCGGATGGCGACCCAGGCGCGGCCGATGCGGGAGTCGCCGCTGCGTCGGAAGACCAGGACGACGACGGCGGTGATGACGAGCATCAGGAAGAAGTAGTTGGCGAACCGGCCGATGGTGAATCCGGCGATGGCGTGTTCGGCTCCGAAGTCGAACCCGAGGATGTTGAGGTTCGGGATGGAGGAGATGCCGTTGGAGCCGTTGGTGATGTCGGGGCCGGAGGTGCCGTCGAGGTTGTTGGCGGTGATGCGGAAGATCTCGCCGAAGCCGAGGGTGACGATGGCGAGGTAGTCGCCGCGCAGTCGCAGGGTCGGGGCGCCGATGAGGACGCCGAAGACGAGGGATGCGGCGGCTCCGACGAGGACGGCGGCCCAGAACGGGAAGTGCACGTCGAAGGGGGAGCTGGGGGAGCCGGAGACCATGGCGGCGGCGTAGGCGCCGACGCCGAGGAAGGCGACGTAGCCGAGGTCGAGGAGGCCGGCGAGGCCGACGACGATGTTGAGGCCGAGGGCGACGGTGCCGAAGATGAGGATGTAGACGCCGACGGTGGCGTACTGGTCGTCGGTCTGGGTGAAGGGGAACATCGCGGCGGCGACGAAGGCGCCGCAGATGGTGATGTTCTGGTGTCGGGCGGTGATCTGGCTGGCCTGGGCGACGAGGCCGGACTTGTTGAGTGCGGCGAAGCCGAAGGCGGCGGTGATCAGGAAGCCGATGAAGAGTTCGTCGTACTCGGTGCCGATGCCGTAGGTGAAGACGGTGAGGCCGAGGCCGAGGATGGCGACGATGATCAGGATCTCGACGTAGGAGGGCAGGGCGCCGAGGGTGCTGGGCTTGCCGCCCGCGTAGGCGGCTTTGATGGTCTGCCAGCGGTACGCGTAGGCGTGCTTGACGTGTTCCCAGCGGGTGTCGTCGGGGTCGATCGGGTCGGGTTCGGGCCGCTCGAAGGGGAGTGCGCGGGCGCCGAGGTAGGTGACGGCGGAGGCGATGGCGGCGATGTAGCCGCCGGGCTCGAGGTTGACGATGCCGCCGAGGTCGGCGGTGATCGCGATGACCGTGTACCAGGTGGTGTAGAAGGTCGCGAGTGCGGCGAACTTGATGGCGCCGTCGCCGCCGGCGGGGGTGAGCCAGCGCAGGCCCTTGACGCCGTAGGAGGAGAGGCCGAAGAGGGTGGTGAGGGCGCCGCCGATGAGGACGAGGACCTGGAGGCCGCCGGGGTAGCCGTAGACGGTGAGGTCGCCGGGGAAGGCGGAGGTCCAGGTCCAGGCGAGGAAGGCGGAGACGACGGTGAGGGCGCCGCCGCCGGTGGCGAGGGCGCGGCCGATGTGGGGCGGTATGCCCAGGGTGTCGGTCGTGGTGTCCGAGCTGGGGGCGCCGGGGATCTCGGGGGTGGTGGTCTGTGTGGTCATCGGTGTCACGCCCTGTCCGCGACGCGCTCGCCGAGCAGGCCCTGTGGCCTGAACAGCAGTACGAGGATGAGAAGTACGAAGGCCCAGACGTCGGCCCAGGACTGGCTGCCGAACTTGTCCATGCCGGGGATGTCGGCGATGTAGGCGGTGGCCAGGGTTTCGGCGATGCCGAGGACCACGCCGCCGATCATGGCGCCGTAGATGTTGCCGATGCCGCCGAGGACGGCCGCGGTGAAGGCCTTGAGGCCGAGGATGAAGCCCATGCGGTAGTCGATCTGGCCGTACTTCAGGCCGTAGGCGACACCGCCGATGGCGGCGAAGACGGCGCCGAGGGCGAAGGCGATCACGATGATGCGGTCGGTGTTGACGCCCATGAGCTTGGCGGTGTCCGGGTCCTGCGCGGTGGCCTGCATGCCGCGTCCGGTGCGGGTCTTCATGACGAAGTAGGCGAGGACGGCCATGCTGATGGGGGCGGCGGCGAGGAGGAAGATGTCGCCGGTCTGGATGGTGACGTCACCGATGTGGAAGGGGCCGCCCTCGATCTGGGGGAAGGTGCGGGCCGAGGTGGCTTCCGGGTACCAGGCCCAGACCGCCTGCTGGAGGGCCAGGGAGAGGCCGATGGCGGTGATGAGGGGGGCGAGGCGGGGTGCGCCGCGCAGGGGGCGGTAGGCGAACCGTTCCGCTCCGATGGCGACGAGGACGGCGACCAGGATGGCGCCGATGAGCATGAGCGGCAGGGCTATCCACATGGTCGTGCCGTTGGGCAGTACCCAGAGGTAGACGGAGAGAGCCCCGAATGCGCCCGTCATGAAGATCTCGCCGTGGGCGAAGTTGATGAGCTGGACGATGCCGTAGACCATTGTGTAGCCAATGGCGACCAGCCCGTACATGGATCCCAGTAGCAGGCCGTTGACCAGCTGCTGCGGCAGTTCGTTCACCGCATGTCCTCCGAGACGTTCGGATAATTTCGACGTGTGTGTCCGGATGTGAGTTCGCGCGGGGCGCCAGTGGAACAGCGCCCCGCGCGGCTCATGTGATGCGGGGTGGGTCAGCCGGAGTAGGTGCCGGACTTGACCGGCTTCCAGGCACCGTTCTCGACGGCGTAGACGGTGAGCTGCTTGTTGGTGGCGTCACCGAACTCGTCGAAGGAGACCTTGCCGGTCACACCGTCGAAGGAGACGTTCTGCATGGCGGCGGTGACCTTGGCGCGGGCGTCGTCGGGAAGCTTGCCGTCGTTGTCGTCGACGACCTTCTTCACGGCCTCGATGATCGCCCAGGCCGAGTCGTAGGAGTAGCCGCCGTAGGCCTCGTAGGCCTCCTTGTAGCCCTCGGTCTTGTAGTTGGCGACGAACTCCTTGGCGGAGGGGAGCTGCTCGACCGGTGCGCCGACGGAGGTGGCGAGGTCGCCGGCGGCGGTGGCGCCGGCCAGCTTGATGAAGTCGGCGCTGTAGATGCCGTCACCGCCGACCACGGGGATCTTGGCGCCGGCGGCCTTGATCTGCTTGCTGAGGGGGCCGGCCTGCGGGTATTCGCCGCCGTAGTAGACGACGTCGGCGCCGGAGGTCTTGACCTTGGTGGCGATGGCCGAGAAGTCCTTGCTGTCCGGGTTGATGTGCTCGGTGCCGGCCACCGTGCCGCCGAGCTTCTTGAACTCCTCGGTGAAGGTTCCGGCGAGGCCGGCGCCGTAGGTCTTCTTGTCGTCGATGACGAAGACCTTCTTCTTCTTGGCGTCGTTGATCAGGTACTGCGCGGCGAACGGGCCCTGGATGGCGTCCGTGGTCGCGGTGCGGAAGTACGACTTGTAGACGCGCTTCTTGGAGGTCGCCCAGTCGGTGCCCTGGGTGAGCGCCGGGTTGGTGTTGGCCGGGGAGACCTCGACGAGCTTGGCGTCGTCGAAGACCTTCTGCATCGACTCGGCGACGGAGGAGTTCAGCGGGCCGACCACGCCGAGGACGGACTTGTCGGCGACGAGCTTGGTGGCGTTCTGCTGGCCCGAGGACGGCTGGGCCTGGTCGTCGAGCGCCTCGACCTTGAAGGTGATGCCGTCGACGTACTTCTGCTTGTTGGCCGTCTTGGCGGCGAGGTCGACGGAGTTCTTGATGCCGAGGCCCAGCGCGGACAGGTCGCCGGTCAGCGGGGCGTCGATACCGATGGTGACGGTGGTGCCACCGCTGTCGGAGCCCTTGTCGTCGCTGTCGCGCGAACCGCAAGCGGTGAGGGTGAGTGCTCCTGCGGACAGCGCGGCGGTAATGGCGATGAGCGAACGTTGACGCACGTTCCAGTCCTTTCCCTGGGCGGCCCTCCCCCCTGGAAGAGGCCGAGTCGAGCGCTGGGCCGAAGGGGTATTCCAGCCGCGCGGTGACTGGGCGTGACTCTAAGCGGGTGAAGCTGACGGGGAGGAGGGTCTGACCGATGCTGTGACGCTCTTGTTATGACACGAGGTAATGCAGAGCGGTACTTGGTGGGTGGAACAGCTGAATTCAGGCCGATTCGCCCTGTCCGCATGGTGAGAACGTGCAGGACGATCCCGGGTATGTTCAGGCGTCTCAGGCGTTTTGGTGATGACGCGATTCGTTGCTACAGGCGACTTGTAGGGCCTCGGAGAGGTCGTGCGCATAGCGAGTGCCGAGGATGAAACTGTGGACTTGTATTGCGCGCGCATTACGTAGAGTTACGTCCACGAAAGGGAGTCCGACGTTCTTCGGCACTTTTCCGCATTCCGATACATGCATGGTGATGACGACCTTGCGGACGGAACCCGCTTTTGTCCCGAAGGGGGCCCGGGGGGTCGAGGTCAGGGAAAGCCCGGTGTACGGCTGGGACAGTCGCGTCACGGTGACCGGCGGGCCTGACTCCACGCCGAGCAGCACTTCGAAGGCGAACGTGCGAGGGCGGGTGCCGGGCGGTACGGCGACCTCGCCGAGGTAGCTGACGTCCACCACCTGGGACGGGAACGGCGGTGCGGGGGCCGCCGGTTCGGCGTCGTGCGGCCGGGTCGCGTAGAGGTAGCCGCCGCCCGCGAGGAGGACCGCCGCGGCGAGGGCGGCCGACACGGCCCGGCGGTGGGCGGCATGGAGGCGGGCGAGCCTACGGAGCAGGCGGGCGGCGGGAGTTGGGGCGTCCGCGTCGAGGGCGTCGGCGGGGCCGGGGGTGTGGGCGGCTTCGGTGGTGCGGCCGGCGTCGGGGGCCTCCCACGCGTGGGTGCCCTCGCCGGGCTCCACGGGGCCGACGCCGCTCACCGCCAGGGACCTTCGGTCGGGCCGCCGGAGCGGTACCGGTCCGCGCAGCCCCCGGCCGCCTCGCGGTCGATCAACTCGTCCGCCGCGTCGGCCCCTTGGCGTTTCTTCGCGGCCCGCGCGGCGTCCACGACGGTCCGCAGGATCTCGTACTGTCCGTTGGACAGCCCCATCGACTGGTAGTCCCCGTAGGTGGTGCTGTCGAGGACCTGGCGCGACCAGTGGGCGACGATGCGGGTGCACAGCTCCTCGGGCGAGGTGGTGGACGGGGACGGGGGTGGGGACGGGGTGCCGTTCGCGCCGGCGCTCCCGGAGGCTCCGCAGCCGACCGTCAGCAGGCCCGTCAACAAGGCCGCCGGTAACACCGGTCCGAGCAGCCGCCCCGCCGCCCCCGCCCGTGGGGCTCCTCCCGTGGTCATGCCCCGACGCTAGGCCGCCGCGGTGGCGGTGGGCAACGGCCGCGCGCGCGTGACTCTCCGGCGCGCCGGTGCCGGTGCCGTCAGCTCGCGGTGCGCGCCTGCGCCCCGTCGCCGGCCCGTACGTCCCGCAGCAGACAGGTGAGCCGGGCGGTGCACACGCGCCGCCCCTCCTGGTCGCTGATCACGATCTCGTACGTCGCCGTGGAGCGCCCCTGGTGCACGGGTGTGGCCACGCCGGTGACCAGGCCGGAGCGGACTCCGCGGTGGTGGGTGCAGTTCAGGTCGACACCGACGGCGATCTTGGTGCTGCCGCCGTGCAGCATGGAGCCGACCGAGCCGAGGGTCTCGGCGAGGACCGCGGAGGCGCCGCCGTGCAGCAGGCCGTAGGGCTGGGTGTTGCCCTCGACCGGCATGGTGCCGACGACCCGGTCCGCGGAGGCCTCGACGATCTCCACGCCCATCCGGGTGCCGAGGTGTCCGGCGGAGAACAGGGCCAGGATGTCGATGCCGAGGGCCGCGTACTCGTCGATGACCTCTTGCGGGAACTTCACATGCTGCTGCTCGCCCATGGGCCTGGCTCCGTTCGTCGATCACAGTCCGGCGTGACTTAAGCAAACGCTCAGTCGGTTGCCGATTGTTCCAGACGGACGACGACGGACTTGCTGGCCGGGGTGTTGCTGGTGTCGGCGGTGGCGTCCAGCGGGACCAGGACGTTGGTCTCCGGGTAGTACGCGGCGGCGCAGCCCCGGCTGGTCGGGTAGAGCACGACCCGGAAGCCGGGCGCCCGCCGCTCCACGCCGTCCCGCCATTCGCTCACCAGGTCCACGTAGGAGCCCTCGGAGAGCCCGAACGCGCGCGCGTCCTCGGCGTTCACCAGGACGACCCGGCGGCCGTTCTTGATGCCCCGGTAGCGGTCGTCGAGGCCGTAGATCGTGGTGTTGTACTGGTCGTGCGAGCGCAGCGTCTGGAGGAGCAGCCGGCCCTCGGGCAGCCGGGGGTACTCGACGGGGGCCGCGGTGAAGTTGGCCTTGCCGGTCGTGGTGGGGAAGCGGCGCTCGTCGCGCGGGGCGTGCGGGAGGGTGAAGCCCTCGGGGCGGGCCACGCGCGCGTTGAAGTCGTCGAAGCCGGGGATCACACGCGCGATGCGGTCACGGATCGTCGCGTAGTCCTTCTCGAACTCCTCCCACGGCACCTTGCTGTCCCCGCCGAGCACGCGGCGTGCGAGGCGGCAGACGATGGCGGGCTCGGACAGCAGGTGCGCGCTCGCGGGCGCGAGGCGGCCGCGTGAGGCGTGCACCATGCCCATGGAGTCCTCGACGGTCACGAACTGCTCTGTGCTCTTCCCGTTCGGGCCGACCTGGAGGTCGCGCTCGGTGCGGCCGAGCGTCGGCAGGATCAGCGCCCGCGCGCCCGTCACCACGTGCGAGCGGTTGAGCTTCGTCGACACGTGCACCGTCAGCCGGGCGCGCCGCATGGCCGCCTCGGTGACCTCGGTGTCCGGGGAGGCGGAGACGAAGTTGCCGCCCATCGCGAAGAACAGCTTCGCCTCGCCGTCGCGCAGTGCGCGGATGGCGCGGACGACGTCGAAGCCGTGCTCGCGCGGGGGCGCGAAGCCGAACTCCTTCTCCAGGGCGTCCAGGAAGGCGGGCGCGGGCCGTTCGAAGATGCCCATGGTGCGGTCGCCCTGCACGTTCGAGTGGCCGCGCACCGGGCACACGCCCGCGCCCGGACGGCCGATGTTGCCGCGCAGCAGAAGGAAGTTGACGACCTCGCGGATCGTCGGCACGGAGTGCTTGTGCTGGGTGAGACCCATGGCCCAGCAGACGATGGTGCGCTCGGAGGCGAGCACCATGCGCAGGGTTTCCTCGATCTCCGCGCGCGTGAGGCCGGTCGCGGTGAGCGTCTCGTCCCAGTCGGCGGTGCGGGCCGCGTCGGCGAACTCCTCGAAGCCGTGGGTGTGTTCGGCGATGAACGCCTCGTCGAGCGCGCCGTCGGTGTCGAGGACGAGCTTGTTGAGGAGGCGGAAGAGGGCCTGGTCGCCGCCGATACGGATCTGGAGGAAGAGGTCGGTGAGCGCGGCGCCCTTGGCGAGACCCTTGGGGGTCTGCGGGTTCTTGAAGCGTTCCAGGCCCGCCTCGGGCAGCGGGTTGACGCTGATGATCTTCGCGCCGCCCGCCTTGGCCTTCTCCAGGGCGGACAGCATGCGCGGGTGGTTGGTGCCCGGGTTCTGCCCGGCGACGATGATCAGGTCGGCCTGGTAGAGGTCCTCGAGCAGGACGCTGCCCTTGCCGATGCCGATGGTCTCCGACAGGGCCGAGCCGGACGACTCGTGGCACATGTTGGAGCAGTCCGGGAGGTTGTTCGTGCCGAGTTCGCGGGCGAACAGCTGGTAGAGGAACGCGGCCTCGTTGCTGGTGCGGCCCGAGGTGTAGAAGACGGCCTCGTCGGGAGAGGCGAGGGCGGCGGTCTCCTCGGCGATGATGTCGAAGGCGCGCTCCCAGGTCACCGGTTCGTAGCGCTCCCCGCCTTCGGGGAGGTACATGGGGTGCGTGAGGCGGCCCTGCTGGCCGAGCCAGTAGCCGCTGCGGCCGGCGAGGTCGGCGACCGGGTGCGCGGCGAAGAACTCGGGGGTGACCCGGCGCAGGGTCGCCTCCTCGGCGACCGCCTTCGCGCCGTTCTCACAGAACTCCGCGGTGTGCCGGTGCTCGGGTTCGGGCCAGGCGCAGCCGGGACAGTCGAAGCCGTCCTTCTGGTTGACGCGCAGCAGGGTCAGCGCGGTGCGCCTCACACCCATCTGCTGATGGGCGATCCGCAGGGAATGCCCGACGGCCGGCAGGCCCGCCGCCACCTGCTTCGGCTCGGCGACCTGCGGAGCGTCCTGGACCGGATCGGCCTTGGGCGGCTTCGTTGCCATCGCGCGCTCTCCTTCGCTCGCCTGCGCCACACACCGCATGGATCCTCGCACGAGGCGCCGACAGTGTGGACGCGCGGGCCGGTCGGCGGGCGGGAGCACAGCTTGCGGCGGACGGCGGGCGGCCGCGGAACCCCGTGAACCGTGGCGGCCGGGACCGAGTGTCAGTGGGGCGTGGCAGGATCGGGGGCGTGGCAGAGACAGCAGCGAAGAAGACCGACACCCCCGCCGGCAGCCGGCCCCGCCTGATGCTCATGGACGGGCACTCGCTGGCCTACCGCGCGTTCTTCGCGCTGCCCGCGGAGAACTTCACCACCGCGACGGGCCAGCCGACGAACGCGATCTACGGCTTCGCGTCGATGCTGGCCAACACCCTGCGTGACGAGGCGCCCACGCACTTCGCGGTCGCGTTCGACGTGTCCCGCAAGACCTGGCGCTCCGAGGAGTTCACCGAGTACAAGGCGAACCGCTCCAAGACGCCGGACGAGTTCAAGGGCCAGGTCGAGCTGATCGGCGAGCTGCTCGACGCGATGCACGTGTCCCGGTTCGCGGTGGACGGCTTCGAGGCGGACGACGTCATCGCCACCCTCGCCACCCAGGCCGAGGCCGAGGGCTTCGAGGTGCTGATCGTCACCGGCGACCGTGACTCCTTCCAGCTGGTCTCCGAGCACACCACGGTGCTGTATCCGACGAAGGGCGTCTCGGAGCTGACCCGGTTCACACCGGAGAAGGTCGTCGAGAAGTACGGGTTGACGCCCGCCCAGTACCCCGACTTCGCGGCGCTGCGCGGCGACCCGTCCGACAACCTGCCGGGCATCCCCGGGGTCGGTGAGAAGACGGCCGCGAAGTGGATCAACCAGTTCGGTTCGTTCGCCGAGCTCGTCGAGCGCGTCGAGGAGGTCAAGGGCAAGGCCGGGCAGAACCTGCGCGACCACCTGGAGGCCGTCAAGCTCAACCGTCGCCTCACCGAGATGGTCCGTACCGTCGAGCTGCCGAAGACGGTCGTCGAGCTGGAGCGCGCCCAGTACGACCGCACGGCCGTCGTGATGATCCTGGACACCCTGGAGATCAGGAACCCGTCCCTGCGTGAGCGGCTGTTCGCCGTCGACCCCGGCGGCGAGGAGGCCGAGGCCACGCCGGTGATCACCGGCGGGGTGGAGCTGGACGGCACGGTGCTGGGCACCGGCGAGCTGGCCGGCTGGCTCGCGGAGCACGGCACCGACACCCTCGGCGTCGCCACCGTCGGCGCCTGGGCGCTGGGCGCCGGCTCGGTCGCCGAGATCGCGCTCGCCGCCGCCGGGGGAGCGGCCGCCTGGTTCGACCCGGCGGAGCTCGACGAGGCCGACGAGAACGCGTGGGCGACCTGGATCGCCGCCGAGGACCACCCCAAGGTCCTGCACAACGCCAAGGGCGCCATGCGTGTCTTCGCCGAGCACGGCTGGTCCGTCGCCGGCGTCGGGATGGACACGGCGCTCGCCGCCTACCTGGTCAAGCCGGGCCGCCGCTCCTTCGACCTGGACGCGCTGTCCCTGGAGTACCTGGGCCGTGAGCTGGCCCCGGCCGCCGCGGCCGACGGCCAGCTCGCCTTCGGCGCGGACGACGGCGCCGAGGCCGAGGCACTCATGGTGCAGGCCCGCACGATCGTCGACCTCGGCGAGGCGTTCCGCGGCCGGCTGGAGGAGGTCGGCGCGGCCGACCTGCTGCGCGACATGGAGCTGCCGACCTCCGCCCTCCTGGCCCGCCTGGAGCGGCACGGCATCGCCGCCGACCGCGCCCACCTGGAGGCCATGGAGCAGATGTTCGCGGGAGCCGTCCAGCAGGCCGTGAAGGAGGCGCACGCGGCGGCCGGGCACGAGTTCAACCTGGGCTCGCCCAAGCAGCTCCAGGAGGTCCTCTTCGGCGAACTGGGCCTGCCGAAGACGAAGAAGACCAAGACCGGCTACACCACCGACGCCGACGCCCTGGCCTGGCTCGCCGGCCAGACGGACAACGAACTGCCGGTCATCATGCTCCGCCACCGCGAACAGGCGAAGCTGCGAGTCACCGTCGAGGGCCTGATCAAGACGATCGCCGCGGACGGCCGCATCCACACCACGTTCAACCAGACGGTCGCCGCGACCGGCCGGCTGTCCTCCACCGACCCGAACCTCCAGAACATCCCCGTCCGCACCGACGAGGGCCGGGCGATCCGCCGCGGCTTCGTCGTCGGCGAGGGCTTCGAGTCCCTGATGACCGCCGACTACAGCCAGATCGAACTGCGCGTGATGGCCCACCTGTCGGAGGACGCGGGCCTCATCGAGGCGTTCACCTCCGGCGAGGACCTGCACACCACGGCCGCCTCCCAGGTGTTCGCCGTCGAGCCCGGCGCGGTGGACGCGGAGATGCGGCGCAAGATCAAGGCGATGTCCTACGGCCTCGCGTACGGCCTGTCGGCGTTCGGCCTGTCCCAGCAGCTGAACATCGACGCGGGTGAGGCCCGTGGCCTGATGGACGCCTACTTCGAGCGCTTCGGCGGCGTACGGGACTATCTGCGCCGCGCGGTCGACGAGGCACGGGCGACCGGCTACACGGCGACGCTCTTCGGCCGCCGCCGCTATCTGCCCGACCTCAACAGCGACAACCGTCAGCGCCGCGAGGCGGCCGAGCGCATGGCCCTCAACGCGCCGATCCAGGGCACGGCGGCGGACATCGTCAAGATCGCCATGCTCAAGGTGGACGCGGCCCTGCGCGCGGCGGACCTCAAGTCCCGCATGCTGCTCCAGGTCCACGACGAAATCGTCCTGGAGATCGCCCCCGGCGAGCGGGCGGCGGTCGAGGAGCTGGTCCGCCGTGAGATGGCCGGCGCCGTCCAGCTCAGGGCCCCGCTGGACGTGTCGGTCGGCGCGGGCGCGGACTGGGAGTCGGCGGCGCACTAGCCTCCGGCGGGGGAGCGGCAGGCCGCGACCCGGAACAGCTGGAAGGGGCTCTGCCGGCACCGGCAGGGCCCCTTCGCATGCCTGGTGTGAGCAGGTGCCGTGGGCGCCGGTGCCGTCGCGAGGGGCTCGGTCACCGCCGGTACCTCCCCCGAAGGGCCCTCACCCGCGTGGCCCCCGAGAACAGGCCCCGGCCGGGTCCGGGCCACCAGGATGCCGCCATGGGTATACGCATGCTCCACCGCAGGAAGGCCCACGCACGCGTTCACGCCACGGCGGCCGCGGACACGCGGTCCGGGCCCGGCGCGGCTTCCCGGACGCGGCCGCGCCCCGCCCTCGCCCCCGGCGCCGCCACCCCCCGCATCCCGTGGGCCCCCGGCACGGCCCTGCGTGCGGCCGCCGCACGGCAACGCGGTCCGGCTGCCACCCGGTCCCTGACCTGGTTCCCGGCCCGGTCCCTGACCTGGTTCCCGGCCCGGTCCCTGACCTGGTTCCCGGCCCGGTCCCTGACCTGGTTCCCGGCCCGGTCCCTGACCTGGTTCCCGGCCCGGTCCCCGGCCCGGGTTCTGGCCTGGGTCCTGGCCTGGTTCCTGGCCTGGGTCCTGGCCTGGTTCCTGGCCCGGGTCCCGGCTCGGGTTCTGCACCGGGTCCTGGCCCGGTTTCTCGCCGGGTTCGTTCCCCGGGACGACGGCCGGCTGCGCCTGTGGGGCGATGCGGTACGCGGTCACCTGGCCCTGGCCCTCGGCGTTCTCGACCGCCTCCGCGGACCCCGTACCGTCCGGCGCATCCCCCTCTTCGTCGCGACGGCGACCCCTCTCACCGAACGCCCGGGCGACTCCGCCGCACACTGACCCCGTCGGCTCCCGCTCCCGCTTCCGGCTGCCCGGCGCGGGCATCCAGCGCGGCCGGATGAGCCGGATGAGCCGGGCGGGCCGGACGCCACAGCCGCACGCCGACCGCGTAGAGCAGCACCCCCAGCACCAGCCCCGCGCCCGCCCCGAAGCACAGCGTCGGGACGAGCTCCCACGGCTTCGCCTCGCGCGCCCCCCAGTACTCCCACCACCGCATCGCCCGCCGCACCGCCGCGACCAGCGCGCAACCGCCGATCACGGCACCCGCCCACCATCGGTCCCGCACCGACAGCACCGCGACCCCCACCGGCTCGCCGGCCGGCGCCCGGCGCAGCGCGTGCGTCACGAACGCGGCGAGCACGACCGCGGCCACGGCCGAACCCCCGTACTGGAGGTACCAGTACAGAGGCGAGCCGGCGATGTCCTCGCCGAGGACGGGGAACAGCCGCATGCCCCAGCGGTCGAGGTGCGTGAACGCGTCCCACACCACATGGGTCAGCGCGCCGAGCGCCGCGGAGACGTACCACCACAGGGCGGTGGACGGCCGTACACGCGCGCGTGGCACCCCGCAGCGGGTCAGCGCGGCCGTGCGGCCCTGCCGGGACCGCGGCAGCAGCGCCACCAGCGGCTCGCGCACCAGCAGCCAGAGCCCCACCAGCACCCAGGCGACGAGCACGTCCACCGTGAACACACCGGGCAGGGAGTGCGTGACGTCGCCGAACTCCATGGCCCCGGAGACGACGCTCGCCGCGTAGTAGGTCATGTCGGGAGCAAGGGAACCCGCCACCAGGGCGCCCGGGACGAGGGACCCGCGGCCGGTGCCGTCGGCGCGCACGGCGGGCAGCACGGCCGCCGCGTGACTCAGCGTGAACGGCAACGGGGCTCCCCGGGGCGGATGTTGACGGGCCGGGCGGCCCGGTGATCTACGACGTCCAGTATGCGGGGCACGGTTCCCGGCCAACGGCACATGGCCGGCTGGTGAAAACGGCACCCGAACGGGTGCCGGTGCAAAAGAAGTTGTCGTAGGGTCGCCTGGGTCGGTGTGCCCGAGGGCGCGTCGATACGGAAGAACAGAGCAGGGCAAACCGCCCATGAGTGCAACCCTCGGGGCGGGTTGATCGTCACACCGGTGACGGCGGCAGTAGCGGCAACGGCCACAACAGTGGCAACAGCCGCAACAGCAGGGTGCAGGCGAAGACGGGCGTACCGCGTCCACGGGAGGGTTTCACTTCATGTCGGCGCATTTCGGCACGAGGCTGCGCAAGGGAGCGGTCAACACGACCGTGGCCGCACTGGCGGTGGCGGCTCTGGCCGCGTCCCAGGCACCGGACGTCACGGCCGACGGCCACGGCAGACAGACCGCCGCCGACACCCCGTCCGCCGCCGACGACGGCAGCGGCATCGGTGACAGCGCCACCGGCAACTCGCCGTACTACACGGACCTGCCGCCGCTGAACAGCCCGCTCCCCGCGCCGAGCGAGAGCTCCTCCACCACCCCGGCCGCCACCGGCACCACGGAGGCGGGCATCCCGGCGACCGTCCTGGACGCCTACAAGAAGGCCGAGGCGGAGCTGGCGCAGTCCAAGCCCGGCTGCAACCTGCCCTGGCAACTCCTGGCCGCCATCGGCAAGGTCGAGTCGGGCCAGGCCCGCGGCGGCAACGTGACCGCCGACGGCACCACCGTCTCGCCGATCCTCGGCCCGGTCCTCAACGGCGTCGGCTTCGCGAACATCAGCGACACCGACAACGGCGCGTACGACGGCGACAGCACCTACGACCGTGCCGTGGGCCCCATGCAGTTCATCCCGTCCACCTGGGCGTGGGCGGGCCGCGACGGCAACGCCGACGGCAAGAAGGACCCCAACAACATCTACGACGCCGCGCTCGCCGCCGGCCACTACCTGTGCCGTTACGACTGGGACATGTCGGCCACGTCCGGGATGCGCAGCGCGATCCTCAGCTACAACAACTCGACGGACTACCTGAACACCGTCCTGTCGTGGCTGGAGTACTACCGCAAGGGCACGCACGAGATCGCCGACGGCACCGGCACCGTGCCGGACAACCGCAGCGACGACGGCACCGGCTCCACGCCCGCCTCGCCGTCCACCCCGTCGACGCCCAGCACGCCCAGCACGCCGAGTACGCCGAGCAAGCCGTCGAAACCCAGCACGCCCAACACCCCGTCGACGCCCAGCACCCCGACGCCGACCCCGACCCCGACGCCGACCGAGACGGTCGGTCACCTCGAGGACGCGGGCACGGCGAGCCTCACCGCCATGGCGGGCGACACATTCACGGAACGCATCAGCACCCGCGCGGAGACGGCGGCCGGCAAGGCCGTCGCCAAGGTCCGGATCCGCTTCACCATCGTCGGCGACACCGACGCGACGTTCACGGGCGGCGAGAGCGTCGCCACGATCTCCACCGGCGCCAACGGCGTCGCCCTCGCGCCCGCCCTCGTGGCGGGCGAGAAGACCGGCGGCTTCACCGTCCGCGCCACGGTCCTCGGTCGCACGCTCTCCGCCCTCGACTACAAGGCCACCGTCACCGCCCGCGCCGCCGACACCCTCGCCCGCACCAGCGCCACCGCGCTGACCTGCACCGCAGGCGGCGAGTTCGCCGACCAGGTCGAGGTGAAGGCCACCTACAAGGGCGCCGTGGCGGACAAGGTCGCGGCCACCGCCACCCTGATCAAGTCTGCCGACGACGCGACCACGAACGACAAGGGCCCCTACTTCAAGGACGCCGCCGGCAACCCCGTCCGCACCCTGGACCTCCAGACGGACGCGAACGGCCTGCTGGAGCTGCCCAAGCTGTACGCGGACGACACCGCCGGCACCTATCTGCTCCGCATCACCACCACGGGCGGAGCGACCCTGACGGTCGAACTCACCGTCACGGCCGCCGAGACCTCGACGCCCAGCCCCACGCCCAGCGAGTCGGAGTCGACGACCACCGGCTCGTGACCCTGCCGCGGACCCTGCTCCGCACTCCTCTCCGACCTCCTCCCGAACGACGACGGCGGCGCCCCTCTCTCCACAGGGGCGCCGCCGTCGTGTGCGACGTGTTCTCATCTCGCCCGCCCGTTGCTACCGTGCCCGATCTGACGTCCCGTCAGCTCCGGGAGGACCGTATGCGTGCCCTGATCGCCGCCGCGACCGGTCTCGCCGTCGCGCTCGCCCTGGTCCTCACACTCGCCGCGCTGGGCACACCGGCCGGCAAGACCTCCCCGAAGCCACTGCTGACGACGGTCCCCGCACACCCCTGACCGCCCCGCCCGCCGGGTTCCGCCCGCGAAGGAGGCCGAGATGCGCCGCAAGGCCAGCCTGATCCTGCTCGCCCTCGCCGTGTTCTTCGCGGCGCTCTCCCCCCTGCTGCGCTGGTACGCCTTCCCGCACCTGGCCAAGATCCCGGCGAACGAGTACCAGACCATGGTCCTGGAGGCGAAGAACGCCACCCTCCTCGACTACGACGGCCTGGTCGCCCGCACCGTCCCCAAGGTCACCATCGTGCAGACCCTCAAGGGCGACGTGGAGGCCTCCGAAAAGATCGAGAAGACAGCCGGCCGGGACGTCGTCGTCTGGGACGGCCTGTCCTACGTCCAGGGGCCCGACGGCAAGATGGTCTCCAAGGTCCCCGAGCGGTACATCTTCGACGCCCACACCCAGGAACCCGTGCACGCCACCGGCGAGATGGTCGACGGCGACCCGGTGCGCCGCGAGGGCATCGAGTTCAAGTGGCCGTTCCTGACGGAGAAACGGGACTACGAGTACTTCGACGCGCAGACCCGCACCACGGCCCCCATCCACTACAAGGGCACCCAGAACTTCCGCGGCCTGGAGGTCTACTACTTCGAGCAGACCGTCCCCTGGACCAAGGTCGCCATGCCCAGGACGATGCCGGTCAAGGGCATCACTCCGCAGGACATCGCCAAGACCGGCACCACCCGCTGGTACACCACGGTCCGCAAGTTCTGGGTCGAACCCGTCACCGGCGCGCCCGTCTACGGCGAGGAGATCCACAAGGAGGAACTCCGCGGCGGCACCCTGCTCGGCGGCCGGGCGAAGGTCACCGCCTTCGCCGGGCACGTGAAGATGCGCGAGGACTACATCGAGCACACGGTGTCCGTGATCAAGTCCAACCGCACCCTGGTCCTGCTGCTCACCGCCTACCTGCCCTGGGGCTTCCTCCTGCTCGGCGCCCTCCTGATGTCCCTCTCCCTCTACCTGGAGGCCCGCGCCCGCCGCCCGGACGAACCCACCGCCGCCGAGCCCGCCGCTCCGCAGCCCGTCACCGCCTGAGCCGCGCGTTGGTGAACCGGGTCGGCTCGGCACCGGCCGGATCCTCGGGCCAGGGATGCTTCGGATACCGGCCGCGCAACTCCGCCCGCACCCCCTTGTAGCCGTCCTTCCAGAAGGAGGCGAGGTCGGCGGTGACGGCCGCGGGCCGCCCGGCGGGCGACAGCAGATGCACCAGCAACGGCACCCCGGCGACCCGCGGCGACTCCTGGAGCCCGAACATCTCCTGCAACTTCACCGCGAGGACCGGCCGCTCAGGGTCGGCATAGTCGATCCGGATCCTGGACCCGCTCGGCACGGCGATCCGCTCCGGCGCCAACTCCTCCAGCCGGGCCGCCTCGCCGGAGGCCCAGGGCAACAGCCGCCCGAGCGCCTCCCCGGCAGCGATCCGCCCGAGATCGCTCCGCCGCCGGGCCCGGCTCAGCTCGGGCTCCAGCCACTCGTCCACACGCGCGTGCAGCGACGCGTCGGAGACGTCGGGCCACGGCTCCCCCAGATGCCACCGCAGGAACGCCAGCCGCTGCCGCAGGACGTCCGCCTCGGGCGACCACCGCAGCAACCGCAGCCCGTCCTTCTCCAACCCCTCGACCAGCGCACCGCGTACGAGCCCGGCGTCGGCGTCCCGGAGCGGACGCACCGCCAGCTCCACGGCCCCCAAGCGCTCCACCCGGCGCGCCACGACATCCCCGTCGGCCCAGTGGACCTCGTCCCCCTCGCCGAGCAGCGCGCCGGCCGCGAACCGGGCGACCTCCTCGTCCACCACCGCCGCGAGCTGCACACGCGCGTGCCCCTTCCCCACCGGCCGGTCGGCGACGGCCACGGCGAGCCAGGAGGCCCCACGCAGATCGGTGCCCTCGCGGACCTCGGCCCGGGTGCCGGAGACCATGAGGTAGGAACCCCCATCGGCCCTGGCGAGCCGCTCCGGGAAGGCCAGGGCGACGACCAGCCCGGCGCGGGCGTCCGAACCGGCAGCATCTCCGCTCCTGTTCCCTTTCCCTCCGGCGCCGGCGGGCCCGGTCGGCGCCGAGTCCTCGACGACGGCCCGCAGCCGGCGCACCTCCGCCCGCCACCGCGCACCGTAGGCGTCACCCCCGCGCCGGGCGGACCGCAGAGCGGCCGCCAGATCGTCGCCGTACTCCCGCGGAGCCTCCTCGCTCAACAGCGCCACCACCTCGACGGCCCGCTCCACCCCCACCGACGCGGCCCCGTCCAGCAGAGCCCGGCCCAACCTGGGGTGCAGACCCAGCCGCGCCAGCCGCAACCCCCGCGCGGTGGCCCGACCGCTGGAGTCCACCGCCCCGATCGCCGTCAGCAGAGACCTCGCCGCCGCCATCGCCCCACCCGGCGGCGGATCCAGCAACGCCAGCCCGGAAGCGTCCGGATCCCCCCAGCACGCCGCCTGAAGGGCGAACGCCGTCAGGTCGGCCACCCTGATCTCCGGGGCCGGGAACGACGGCAGACGGGCATCCTCCGCCTCCGCCCAGCACCGGTACACCGCACCCGGCGCCTCCCGCCCGGCCCGCCCCGCCCGCTGCCGGCCCGCCGCCTGCGAGGCACGCACCGTCGCGAGCGCGCTCAGCCCGCGCGCGTGATCCACCCGCGGCTCCCGCGCCAGCCCCGAGTCGACGACCACCCGCACCCCCGGCACCGTCAGCGAGGACTCCGCTACGGAGGTCGCCAGGACCACCCGGCGCCGCTGTCCGGGAGCCAGCACCGCGTCCTGCACGGCCGCCGGCGCCCGCCCGTGCACCTGGAGCACATCCACCCCGGCCGGCTCGCCCAGGAGCCCCGCGACCCGCGCGATCTCCCCGACGCCCGGCAGGAAGCACAGCACGTCCCCCGACCGCTCGGCCAACGCCCGCCGCACCACCGACGCGACGTGTGCCAGCAACGCGGGATCCACCCGCATACCGTGCGGCGGCCGCACGGGACGGGCCGGAGGCGCCCAGACCACCTCGACGCCGAAGACGGAACCACGGGCCTCCACCACCGGCGCCCCGCCCAGCAGCCGCGACCAGCCGGCCGTGTCCGTCGTCGCCGAGGCCGCCACCAGCCGCAGCTCGGGCCGCAGCGTCTCGCGCACGTCCCACAGGAAGGCGGCCGAGGTGTCCGCGTCGAGGTGCCGCTCGTGACACTCGTCCAGCACCACCACATCGACGCCCGACAGCTCCTGGTCGCGCTGAAGACGCTGGAGCAGCACACCGGTCGTGACGACCTCCACGCGCGTGTGCCGCCCGACGACCCGCTCCCCGCGCACGGTGTGGCCCACGCTCTCCCCGGGCCGCTCACCCAGCAGCCACGCCATCCGCCGGGCCGCCGCCCGTGCCGCGATCCGCCGCGGCTCGGCCACGAGCACCCGCCGCGCCGGCCCCTCGCCCAGCAGCCCGGCCAGCGCGAGCGGCACCAGCGTCGTCTTGCCCGTACCGGGCGGCGCGGCGAGGACGGCCGTGCCGTGCCCGTCCAGGGCGTCGTTCAGGGCGGGCAGGGCGGACCGCACGGGCAGCGCGTCCAGGGCGTCGTAACGGGGGATCACGCCCCTAGTGTCGTACGCCGCCGAAAACACCCTGCACGCGCGCGTGCGCGTGCAGGGTGTTAGGACGAGGGCGGAGCGGGCGGGAACGGAACCGGTCAGTCCCGCTCGCAGACGAAGACGGCCGTACCCGGAATCAGGTTCCCGCGCAGCGGGGACCAGCCGCCCCACTCCGAGGAGTTCCAGGCAGGCCACTCCGGCTCGACCAGGTCCACCAGCCGGAAACCGCCCGCCACGATGTCGCGGACCCGGTCACCCAGCGTCCGGTGGTGCTCCACGTACACCGCGCGGCCCTGGTCGTCCTGCTCGACATAAGGAGTGCGGTCGAAATAGGACGAGGACACGGTCAGCCCCTCCGGGCCGGGCTCGTCCGGGAACGCCCAGCGGATCGGGTGGGTCACCGAGAACACGAAACGGCCCCCGGGCCGCAGCACCCGCCGCACCTCCTTCAGGACCAGCACCGGGTCGGCGACGAAGGGCAGCGCCCCGTACGCCGAGCAGGCCAGGTCGAAGGACGCGTCCGCGAAGGGCAGCGCGCCCGCGTCGGCGCACACCAGCGGGAACGAGCCACCGATGCGCAGCGCGTGCTGGAGCTGGCGGTGCGAGAGGTCCAGGGCGACCGGACGCGCGCCCTGCGCGGTCAGCCAGCGCGCGCACTGCGCCGCGCCGGCGCCGATCTCCAGGACCGACTTGCCCTTCAGTTCCTCCGGCGGCCCGAGCAGCTCCGCCTCCACCTCGTCCAGGCCCTCGGGACCCCACACGAAGCGGTCGTCGCCGAGGAAGGTGCCGTGCTCGATCTGGTATTCGTCCGCGTTGCGGTCCCACCAGCCCCGGTTGGCCCGGGAGCTCTCGGTGACGTCGGCGTCACGTCGGGTGGCTTCCGGCTCGAAGGCCGGCTCGGACGATTCAGGCTCTTGGATGATCGGCTCCCTCGTCGTACTCTTCCGTGCAACCCGCCCTGCGGTGTCACCCGAGGTGTCACCGGTGAGGCTTCCTGCGGCCTGCGTGACCTCAGGAGAAAGGTTGTGTGCCGGGTATGCGGCGATCCGCCCCGGGTGTGCGCCTTCGCGCATTGACCCTGCCCGGCTGCCCCCGTATGCTACAAGTTGCGCTGCGGGCCTGCGCACCTCAGACGTAGCAGGCTGCGCTCGCATCTGTTGTTGTCCCCTCGGTTCTCGAGGTGCCATCACCGGTCATCCGGTGAGGTGCTTCCTAAGCTGTCCGGCTTCTTCAGAGCGATCACGGGCTCCCGGCGTAGCAGTACCTACGACTCACTGTCCGTACCGGAGCCCTTTCCCACATGACGAGCAGCACCGAGACCACCTCTACCACGCCGCAGGTAGCGGTCAACGACATCGGTAACGAGGAAGCCTTCCTCGCCGCGATCGACGAGACGATCAAGTACTTCAACGACGGCGACATCGTCGACGGCGTCATCGTGAAGGTCGACCGGGACGAGGTCCTGCTCGACATCGGTTACAAGACCGAAGGCGTTATCCCGAGCCGCGAGCTCTCCATCAAGCACGACGTCGACCCCAACGAGGTCGTCGCCGTCGGTGACGAGATCGAGGCCCTTGTTCTCCAGAAGGAGGACAAGGAAGGCCGCCTGATCCTCTCGAAGAAGCGCGCCCAGTACGAGCGTGCCTGGGGCACCATCGAGAAGATCAAGGAAGAAGACGGGATCGTCACCGGTACCGTCATCGAGGTCGTCAAGGGTGGTCTCATCCTCGACATCGGCCTCCGTGGCTTCCTGCCGGCCTCTCTCGTCGAGATGCGCCGCGTTCGCGACCTCCAGCCTTACGTGGGCAAGGAGCTCGAGGCCAAGATCATCGAGCTGGACAAGAACCGCAACAACGTGGTCCTGTCCCGCCGTGCCTGGCTCGAGCAGACCCAGTCCGAGGTCCGCCAGACGTTCCTCACGACCCTCCAGAAGGGTCAGGTCCGCTCCGGCGTCGTCTCCTCGATCGTCAACTTCGGTGCGTTCGTGGACCTGGGTGGCGTCGACGGTCTGGTTCACGTCTCCGAGCTCTCCTGGAAGCACATCGACCACCCCTCCGAGGTTGTCGAGGTCGGCCAGGAAGTCACCGTCGAGGTCCTCGACGTCGACATGGACCGCGAGCGCGTCTCCCTGTCGCTGAAGGCGACCCAGGAAGACCCGTGGCAGCAGTTCGCCCGCACGCACCAGATCGGGCAGGTTGTTCCCGGTAAGGTCACGAAGCTCGTTCCGTTCGGTGCGTTCGTGCGCGTCGACGAGGGCATCGAGGGTCTGGTCCACATCTCCGAGCTGGCCGAGCGCCACGTGGAGATCCCGGAGCAGGTCGTCCAGGTCAACGACGAGATCTTCGTCAAGGTCATCGACATCGACCTCGAGCGCCGCCGCATCAGCCTCTCGCTGAAGCAGGCCAACGAGTCCTTCGGTGCCGACCCGGCCTCGGTCGAGTTCGACCCGACCCTGTACGGCATGGCCGCGTCGTACGACGACCAGGGCAACTACATCTACCCCGAGGGCTTCGACCCCGAGACCAACGACTGGCTCGAGGGCTTCGAGTCGCAGCGTGAGGTCTGGGAGAACCAGTACGCCGAGGCGCAGACGCGCTTCGAGCAGCACCAGGCTCAGGTCATCAAGTCCCGCGAGGCGGACGAGAAGGCCGCTGCCGAGGGTGGCGACACCGCGGGTGCGGCTCCGGCCGCGTCCGGTGGCAGTGGCGGTGGCTCCTACTCCTCCGAGGGTGCCGACACGTCCGGCGCGCTGGCCTCGGACGAGGCGCTCGCCGCTCTGCGCGAGAAGCTGGCCGGCGGCCAGAGCTGAACTCCCCCGGCGGGGTAACCCCAGCCGCTGAGGTTTAGCAGTGTGTCGAGGGCCCGCACCTTTCGAGGTGCGGGCCCTCGGTGCTGCCCGGACGCGGGATCGCCGTTCACCCCGTGACCACCTGTGACCACCCTCGCGCGCGCCCTCGACCCGGCCTCACTCGCTCCCCTCACCCGCTCCTCCCACCACCCGTGAGAAGCCGGCCGGAGTCATTCGATCAAGGCGCGTGGACCGGGAATGCCCACGGTCCGGAGCGCGTTGGACAGTAGGAACACGAGGGGAGCGGTCCAAGTGCTTGATCCGCAGGGTTTGTACGCATGGGAGCCGAAGGGCCTGGCAGTCGTCGACATGGCGCTGGCCCAGGAGTCGGCCGGACTTGTCATGCTCTACCACTTCGACGGATACATCGACGCGGGCGAGACCGGCGACCAGATCGTCGACCGGCTCCTCGACTCGCTGCCCCACCAAGTCGTCGCCCGCTTCGACCACGACCGGCTGGTCGACTACCGCGCCCGCCGCCCGCTGCTGACCTTCAAGCGCGACCGGTGGACCGAGTACGAGGAGCCGACCATCGAGGTGCGGCTGGTACAGGACACCACCGGTGCACCCTTCCTGCTCCTGTCCGGACCCGAACCGGACGTGGAATGGGAACGCTTCGCCGTCGCCGTCAAGCAGATCGTGGAGCGGCTCGGCGTCCGGCTCTCGGTGAACTTCCACGGCATCCCCATGGGAGTCCCGCACACCCGCCCCGTGGGCCTCACCCCGCACGGCAACCGCACGGACCTCATGCCGGGCCACCGCAGCCCCTTCGACGAGGCCCAGGTCCCCGGCAGCGCCGAGGCGCTCGTCGAGTACCGCCTCATGGAAGCCGGACACGACATCCTGGGCGTCGCCGCGCACGTCCCCCACTACATCGCCCGCTCGGCGTACCCGGACGCGGCCCTGACCGTCCTGGAAGCGATCACGGCGGCCACCGGCCTGGTCCTGCCGGGCATCGCGCACGCCCTGCGCACGGACGCCCACCGGACGCAGACCGAGATCGACCGCCAGATCCAGGAGGGGGACGAGGAACTCACCTCCCTCGTCCAGGGCCTGGAGCACCAGTACGACGCCGCCGCCGGCGCCGAGACCCGCGGCAACATGCTCGCCGAGCCCGTCGACATCCCGTCGGCGGACGAGATCGGGCAGGAGTTCGAGCGATTCCTCGCCGAGCGCGAGGGCGAAGGCTGAACGCTCCCAGCCGAGCGTTCCAACTGGGCATTCCGGCTGCGCAAGCCGAAGGAGCAGCACACAGGGGCCTGTCGGGTGCATCGTCACCGACAGGCCCTAAGCTTCCGCTCATGCTGAAAGTGGGCCTGACCGGCGGGATCGGCGCCGGCAAGAGCGAGGTGTCACGGCTGCTCGTCGAGTGCGGGGCCGTACTGATCGACGCGGACCGCATCGCACGCGAGGTCGTCGCGCCGGGCACCCCGGGACTCGCGGCGGTCGTGGACGCGTTCGGCGCGGACGTCCTCGCCCCGGACGGCAGCCTCGACCGCCCCCGCCTGGGCTCGGTCGTCTTCGCCGACCCCGCGAAACTGGCAGTCCTCAACTCGATCGTGCATCCCCTGGTCGGCGCCCGCTCCCGCGAACTCGAGGCGGCCGCCCCCGAGGACGCCGTCGTCGTCCACGACGTCCCCCTCCTCACCGAGAACGCCCTCGGCCCCCTGTACGACGTCGTGGTCGTCGTCGACGCGGCCCCCGAGACCCAGCTCGACCGGCTCGTCCGGCTCCGCGGCATGACGGAGGAGGACGCACGCGCGCGGATGGCCGCCCAGGCGACCCGCGACAAGCGCCGGGACATCGCGGACATCGTGATCGACAACGACGTACCGCTCGCGGAACTCCACCGGCGAGTGAAGGACGTATGGGCCGACCTCACGCGCAGAGCGCACGCGCCGCACGGGACCTCTCCGGAATAGCGGCCCTCGCTCCGCGCGTTGAACCCATTGAGCAAGGGAAGGATTTTTCCGTGCCCGATACCAGCGGTTCGACCGGACGTACTCCGGAGACACACGTCATCGACTTCCGTGCCGCGGAGCATCTGCTCGCCGCACGGGACCCGCGGGGCGCGGTGAAGTTGCTCGACGGAGTCATCGCCGCGCACCCCGAGAACACCGCCGCCCGGCTGCTGCGCGCGCGTGCCTTCTTCGCCGCCGCCCAACTACGGCCTGCCGAGCTGGAGTTCACCATCGTCCTGGAGCGCGAACCGGACAACGCCTTCGCGCACTTCGCGCTCGGCCGTACCTATGAGCGGCAGGGCCGGGGCGACCAGGCCAAGCGGCACTTCCGGCTGGCCGCGGCACTGGACCCGAACCCGCAGTACCTCAAAGCGGCACGCTTCGAAAGCTGAGAACGGCCGGCCTCGAGGCCGCTGGACCTCCGTGCCGCTGGACCTGTGACCTTCCGGGCTTCCGGGCCGCTGGACCTCCGGGCCGCTGGACCTCCGTGCCGCTGGACCTCCGTGCCGCTGGACCTCTGGGCTTCCGGGCCTGTGGGCCTGTGGGCCTCAAGGGTGGCGGTGCTCGGGAGGCCGGTACGGCGGGATGTCGCGGCCCGGCTGATAGTGGGGGCCCTGCCGCCGATGCCTGAGGATCATCGTCAGATCGACCGTGATCACCAGCCACAGCACCCCGCACGCGGCCGCCCACCCCGGACGCCCCACGAGAGCGAACGCGGCCGTCCCGAAGATCGCCCAGGCCAGGCCCCACAGGGTCAGCCACAGACGCATCCGCAGCGCACTGCGCGCTGTCACCGGCTCACTGCCCGTACGCATCCCGATCACCGCTCCTCCCTGCAACGTACTCCCCGGTCCGGACGTTCTCCAGAGGGCCGGTGTTCTCGCCTCCGACACCGCTCGAACAGAGTGGTCATCCCTCGAACGGGTGAACCGGTGAAGATGGGGAACGGCCGCACGGGGACGAGCCGTTGAACGGGCATGAAGCTGGAAATGCGAGACGGATACAAGGGAACCGGTCCCGGTGCGATCACCCCGGACGGCTGCGCGGTCGAGCTCTACTCGCGCCTGCCGGTGGGGAACGAGCCGGAAGTCATCGCCGAGGCGGTGCCGGCGGGCGCGCACATCCTCGAGCTGGGCAGCGGGGTCGGCCGAGTGACCCACGCCCTGCTGGAGCGCGGGTTCACGGTCACGGCGGTGGACGAGTCCGCCGAGATGCTGGAGCGCGTCCGCGGGGCCCGCACGATATGCAGCCCCATCGAGGACCTCGCCCTGGCAGAGACGTTCGACGTGGTGATGCTCGCGTCGTTCCTCGTGCACAACGGCGACGTCGAGTTACGGCGAAGGATGTTGCGGGCCTGCGCACGGCACGTCGCGAAGGGCGGCTGCGTGCTGATCCAACGGGAAGGAGAGGACTACCACTCGAACGTGCCGCGCGAGCGCGTCGACCCGAGCGGCTTCACGATCCGGATCGTCTCGGACGAGCCCGTCGGGGACGGCGTCCACTCCGTCCGCGCGGAGTACGACTTCCCGGACGCGGTGTGGACCCAGACCTTCCGGTCCCGGCCACTGACCAAGGACCAGTTCGAGGAGGCCCTGGCGGAGGCGGGTCTGAGGGTGGAGCGCTATCTGACGGAGGACCGGATGTGGGTGAGGGCGGTGCCGGTGACGGAGTAGAGAGGGGAGGGACGGCAGCGGCCGGAGAAGACGGGAGGGAGCGGGAGGGAGCGGGAAGGGGCGGCGGGGCGGCAGGGACGGATAGAGCGGTGGCGTGAGAAGGCCCGGCGGATTGCGATGAGTTCGCTGACGGAGGTCGGTCTACCTCTCCGACAGCACGACGGACCGCTCACCGCAGGAGACCTTCATGTCCGAGACCACGGCTTCCCTCGCCGCCACCACTTCCGCTGCCGCGAGCACCCGAGGCCGCCGCGCCCGGATCGCCCTGCGAGGCTTGCAGGTGCTCCTCGCGCTCTTCTACGGCATCGTCAGCGCGCTGCCGAAGCTGATCGCGCACCCGTCGGCCGCCGACGCCTTCGACGAGATGGGCTGGGGCAGCGGGGGCATGTACACCATCGGCGCCTTGGAACTCGCCGGTGCGGTCGCCCTGCTCATTCCGGTGCTCCAGTCCGTGGCGGCGGTGGCGCTGGGGGCGCTGATGGTGGGCGCGTTCGTCGTCCAGGTCGTCGTCTTCGACGGCCAGAACGCGGCGACGCCGCTCATCCTGCTCGTACCCCTGGCGCTCATAGCCTGGAAGCGACGGGAGTCGAACGTGGAGCTGCTGCGGTTGGCGCGGCGAGGGGCGTGACGAGTCGGGGAGGGGAGGGGAGGGGGGGAGGGGGGAGGGGGCCCCAGCCCCGGCAAGGGGACCCCAGCTCCCAGCCCCTTCGGACCCATCCGGCTCGGATCCGTCCGGCGCGGTCTTACGGTGGAGACATGGACGCCTCCAAGGCCCCTTCCGACTCCGCGACCTCCCCCTCCGCGACCTCCCCCTCCTCAGCCTCCCCCTCCTCAGCCTCCCCCTCCGGCTCCGCAGCCTCCGCCTCCGCCCTGGTCGTGCTCGACCGGCGGGTCGGGGGCTGTCGGGCGTGTCCTCGGTTGGTGGACTGGCGTGAGGAGGTGGCTCGTACCAAGCGGGCGGCCTTCGCGGACTGGACGTACTGGGGTCGGCCCGTACCCGGTTTCGGCCCGTCGGACGCCCGGCTGCTGATCGTCGGGCTGGCCCCGGCCGCGCATGGTGGGAACCGTACGGGGCGGATGTTCACCGGGGACCGTTCCGGCGATGTGCTGTACCAGGCGTTGTACGACGTGGGGCTGGCGTCGCAGCCCACCGCCGTGTCAGTGGACGACGGGCTGGAGCTGTACGGCGTGCGGATCACCTCGCCCGTGCACTGTGCGCCGCCCGCCAACAAGCCCACCCCGGGGGAGCGGGACACCTGCCGGCCATGGCTCGTGCAGGAGCTGAGGCTGCTGCGGCCGACCTTGCGCGCGGTCGTCGTACTCGGCGCTTTCGGTTGGCAGGCCGCGCTGCCCGCGTTCGCCGAGGCGGGCTGGACCGTGCCCCGGCCGCGGCCCGCCTTCGGGCACGGGACCCGGGTGCAGCTCGACGGGCCGGATCGGCCGGGCGGCCAGGGCGGCCCGGGTGGCCCGGGCGGCGCCGATGGCCTCGATGTCTTCGGCTGCTTCCACGTCAGTCAGCGCAACACCTTCACCGGCCGGCTCACCCCCGAGATGCTGCGCGATGTGCTGCGCACGGCCGCGGGGGCAGCGGGGCTGCGATGAGCGCCGGTCAGACGATGCGTGCCGCGGTGACCGGTCGGGACGCGACCGGGTAGGCCTTGTCCCGGGCGGTGTTGACGCTCCAGCGGTAGCGGGAGAATTCCCCGGTGGTGCTGGAGGCGTAGAACATCATGTGGCCGATGCCGACGCCCTCGAACTGCTCCTCCGCCGCAAGGCTGACCATGCGGGTGTCGGGATACTTGGGGTAGTTGGTCAGGGCGTACACGCCGTGCGGCTCGGCCGTGCAGTCGACGACCTCGACGGCGTACTGGGTCTCGCCGGTGAAGTCGGCGACCCCGCTGAAGACGCCCTTGACCTCGCGGACCATGACGATGTGGCCGGTGTTGCCCTCGACCTGACCGCTGTAGTCCACCGCGATCAGATCGCCCGGCCGGAGGTCGGCGACCTTGCGGATCTGCTGGAAGCGCGGGCCTGCGGTGCCGTCGGCGAAGGCCTGGCGGTAGTCGGCGGCCTCGGGGACGCGGTCCTCGAAGTACTGGGTGAAGTAGGCGTCGGTGGCCCATCCGTAGGTGTGTTTCAGCACCCAGGTGACGAAGGACGAGCAGCGGGCCCGGGCGATCCAGCTCGACAGGTCGTCGGGTGTGCCCCAGGTGACGGTCGACGGGGAGCCGATCAGGTAGACGTTGTTCAGGCGGGCCGTGCGGCCGCTGATCAGGGAGATCTCGTCGGCGCTCAGGGCGCGGCCGTAGGCGCGCACATCGTCGACAGAGCCCTTGAAGTGGTTCACGTAGGCGCCGTTCCAGCGGGCCCGGCCTATGTTGAAGCCCTGGGTGGCGGCCCAGGAGAGGGTGGCGTCGGCGGTGCCTTCCGGCACGCCGTTCACGTACAGGTGGACGCGGGTGCCGTCCCACACTCCGGTCAGGTGGGTCCACTTGCCCGGCACGGGGGCGGTGGTGGCGAGGGCGGAGATCTTGACGCTCTGGTCCTCGGCGCGCACCTTGAACGCCCAGGCGCCGGCGGTGTCGTCGTACTGGAGCAGGAAGCGGCTGCACCCGGTGCCGTCCTGGCTGACCGCCGTGTACATGGTGGTCAGGGTGGCGTCGTCCGCGAGGCGTACCCAGGCGGAGACCGTGAACGGGGTGGTGGTGTCGAGCACGGAGGCCGTGGCGGCGTAGGCCGCGTCCAGGGTCAGTTCGCCGCCCGCCCGCAGGGTGGTCCAGCTCGCGCCGGTGCCGGGGGAGACGGGGTGGTCGCGGCCGGAGCGGTCGGCGCCGGAGCCGTCCAGTGGCCAGTGTCCGGTGAGGCCGGTGGGCAGGTAGCCGGCTGCCAGAAGGCGCTGATACCGGACCATCTGCTCGGCCTGGGCGAGATGGGGTGCGGCGACCGGTGTGAACGGGGTGTCCAGTGAGGCGTCGGCGGCCGCGCTTCCGGCGGCGCCGAGTACGCCGGTCACCGCGCCCGCCCCCACGAGTGCGGCTCCGCTCAGCAGTCTGCGTCTGCTCACCATGGTCGTTCTCCCCGTCCCGTTCGCTGCGAGTGCGCCTTCGGGCACCTGTCCGAAGGGTCAGGGGATTCTAGGCGGAGCGTGATCGGGGAGGGGTGGCGCTTCCGGAGAGTTCGTTTCCCCGAACAGGTGCCGGACCGTGGAGCGGTAGTTGGCCTGTACGTGGTCCAGGGCGTGGGCGCGGGCGCGGGCCGGGTCGCCGGAGGCGATGGCGTCGTAGAGGTCCTGGTGTTCGGTGAGGAGTTGGGGCCATTCCTCGTTGCGCCGGGTGAGCCACTGGAGGCGGCCTGCGACCGGTTCCATGACCGAGATCAACAGGGTGTTGCCGGCCATCGCGAGGAGCCGGTCGTGGAAGTGGGTGTTGATGTCGGTGATCGCCTCGGCGTCCCCGGCGTCGGTGGCGCGCGCCGCGCTCGCCAGGAGTTCCCGTAGTTCCGCGAGGTCCTCCGGGGTGGCCCGGGCGGCGGCCAGTCCGGCCGCGTACACCTCCAACGCCTCGCGCAGCTCGAAGAGTTCCTTCACATCGGTGGGGCTCAGGGGCCTTACGACCGTCCGGCGTGGGGTCTCGAACAGGACGAAGCCCTCGGCGACGAGTGCCCGGATGGCCTCTCGGACCGGGACCCTGGAGACGCCGAACCGGTCGGCCAGCTCGCGCTCGACGAGCCGGTCTCCGGGACGCAGCCTGCCGGCGATGATCTCCTGCCGCAGGGACCCCAGGACGCGCTCGCGCACCGCTCCGAGGGGTTCGATCTTCGTCATGGGCCCATCTTCGCCGATGCGAGGGGGCTTTTACGGAGCCGTAACGGGACGGACATCGGTCAGAACGCTTGACGACGGGACCATGTCCGCAGTTTGGTATACCAAACGGTCCGGTCAGTAGTCCTCCTCCGTCCCCTTGCCCATGGAGGCCCCGTGTCCCTCGCCGACAGCGCCGAAGCCACCGGCGCACCAGCGTTCGTCCCCGACCCCCGGCTCACCAACGAAGATCTCGCGCCCGCCGAGAAGCGGAACTGGAAGGTCTTCGACCTCTTCGCCATGTGGATGTCGGACGTCCACAACCTCGGCAACTACACCTTCGCCGCCGGACTGCTGGTCCTCGGTATGAACGTGTGGCAGATCTTCACGTCCCTCCTCGTCGGCTTCGTGCTCATCTACGTCGGCATGAACTGGATGGGCCGGATCGGCCAGCGCCACGGTGTGCCCTTCCCGGTGGTCAGCCGCATCAGCTTCGGTGTCTGGGGCGCCAACATCCCGGCCCTGATCCGCGCCGTGATCGCCATCATGTGGTACGGCATCCAGACCTACCTCGCCTCCGTCGCCGTCAATGTGATGCTGCTGGCGGCCTGGCCGGGCCTGGAGTCCTGGACCCACAGCTCCTTCCTGGGCCTCGACGCGCTGGGCTGGCTCTCCTTCGTGTCCCTCTGGCTGGTCCAGGCGATGATCATCAGCCAGGGCATGGAGTCCGTGCGCAAGTTCCAGGACTTCTGCGGCCCGGCGATCTGGCTCGTGATGATCGCGCTGGCGGTGTGGGTGCTGTCCAAGGCGGGCTGGACCATCTCGCTCACCTCCACCCCGCACCCGGTCTCCGTGGGGGAGCAGTGGCGGCAGTGGTTCGGCGCGATCGGCCTGATCCTCGCCACGTACGGCACGCTGATGCTGAACTTCTGCGACTTCTCCCGCTTCGCGCCCGACTACCGGACGGTCCGCCGCGGCAACTTCTGGGGGCTGCCCCTCAACTCGACGGCTTTCGTGGTCGTCTCCGTGATCGTCACCGCCGGCTCGCTCGAGGTGTTCGGCGAGGCCATCACCGACCCGGCGGAGCTGGTCGCGAAGGTCGGCAACACCTGGGTGCTCGTCCTGGGCGCGCTCACCTTCGCCGTCGCCACCATGGGCGTCAACATCGTCGCCAACTTCGTGTCGCCGGCGTACGACCTCGCCAACGTCTGGCCGCAGAAGATCACCTTCAAGGTCGGCGGCATGATCAGCACGGTCGCGGCGCTCGTGGTCACCCCGTGGAACCTGTTCTCCAACCCCACGGTCGTCAACTACTTCCTCGGCGGCCTCGGCGCCTTCCTCGGCCCACTGTTCGGCGTGATCATGGTGGACTACTACTGGGTCAAGCGCGGCCGCGTCGACGTGAACGAGCTGTTCGACGCCACCCCCGGCTCCCGCTACTACTACCGCAAGGGCGTCAACCCCAAGGCGCTGTGGGCGTTCCTCCCCTCCGCGGCGGTCGCGGCGGTGCTCGCGCTGGTGAAGACCTTCAGCGATGTGGCGCCGTACTCCTGGTTCATCGGGACGGCCCTGGGGGCCGGACTGTACGTGCTGCTGTGCCGCAGTGAGCGGACCGCCGGTTCCGTGGTCGCCGCCGAGAAGCCCGTGGAGGTCTGAGGAGCGTGCGGAACGTGCGGATCGTCGTCACCAACTGCAACACCACGCAGGAGATGACCGAGGAGATCGTGCGAGGTGCCCGGGCCGCGGCAGGCCCGGGCACCACCGTGACCGGACTGACCCCCGGCTGGGGGCCCGAGTCGGCGGAGGGCTGGCTCGACAGCTTTCTCTCCGCGGCGGCGGTCATGGACGCGCTGCGGACCTACGACGGGGCGCCCTACGACGCCGTCGTCATGGCCGGCTTCGGTGAGCACGGACGGGAGGGCGTACGGGAGTTGGTGGACGTGCCCGTCGTCGACATCACCGAGGCCGCGGCGCATCTGGCGTGTCTGCTGGGGCGCCGGTACGGGGTCGTGACCACGCTGGAGCGGTCCTGCGGCCAGATCGAGGACAGCCTGGAGCTCGCCGGGGTGGGCCGCAACTGCGCCGCCGTCGTCGGCACCGGGCTCGGCGTCCTCGATCTGGGCGACCGCGACCGCACCGAGGCGGCCTTTCTGGCGGCCGCCGAGCAGATCCGGGCTGCGGGGGCCGAGGTGCTGGTCCTGGGGTGTGCGGGGATGACGGGGCTGGAGCGGATGGTGGGGGACAAGCTGGGCCTTCCGGTCGTCGACGGGGTGGGCGCGGCGGTGAAGCTGGCCGAGGGGCTGGTCGGGCTGGGCCTGACGACCAGCCGGGCGGGGAGTTTCGCGAAGCCGGTGCCGAAACGGAGGGTGTGGGGGGCCGAGTAGCCGGGCGGCGGGACTCCCGGGACGGCGGGGCCGCGGATCAGGGGGATTCCTCGGGTCCGCGTATCCGTGGGGCGCACTGTGTCAGGAACTCCTCGCTGCGCTCGGCCGCTTCGACCCGCTCGACGCGGTAGAGGCGCAGCTGCGGCGCGGCCCGCGCGCGGGGATCGATGCCGAGCCGGTCCGGCGGCCCGAGCAGCCGGAGCACCAGCGGGCCCGTCCACCCCCGCATCCGCAGTCCGGCCAGCGACACGTACTGCCGCCCGTCCTCCCTGTACCTCACCAAGGCCCGCTCCCCCGCCGCACTCCGGCTGTGACGCTCTGTCACGACACCTCCCATTGAAGCGCGCCCCACTGACAATCGCCGTGCGGCGGATATCCGTTGGACAACCCCGGGCCGTACTCGCCACGCTGCTGGCCATGCGGAGCAAGCACCTGGGCCGATTCACGGCGGCGGACTTCTTAGGGGCCTCGCCGGAAGTTCCGGCGGGCCCGCGGAGGTCTGCCATGTCCCGTACCGTCCACCACGTCCGTCTGCGGCACCGCGTCCGGCCTGATGACCGACCGTCCCAGCGCTGGGGCTGGAGCACCGGCCACCGTCTCGGCGAACTCCGTTACAGCGCACGGGAGCTGGCCCGGGCGCGGCGCGAGCGGCGTCGGCCGGTACCCGTCCCGCTGGTGTGCGCGTTCCGCTCCTACACCTTTCCCCGGTCCCTGAACGCGCGGATCGACGGCCCGTACGAGTCCCGTGCGCGTGCCGCGCTGTCCGTGTTCCGCTCGACCGCCCGCAATGAGCTCCGCGCCGCCCCGTCGGGCGCGCTGCTCTCCGCGGCCGAGGACCTGGATCACCCGCCGACCCGCCACCGTCACCGGAACGTGTGGGACTGCTGATCGGAATTCGCTCATGACCCCCGCCTCCGCCCTTTCCCTCTGCGGTGACGACCGGGACTTCCTCGGCGACGTGACTCTCCGCCTCGCCGGTCTCCCTCACGTCCGCGCAGTCGCCCTCGGCGGTTCCCGTGCCCAGGGCACCCACCGTCCCGACAGCGACTGGGACCTGGCCGTCTACTACCGGGGTTCCTTCGATCCGGCCGGCCTGCGGGCGCTCGGCTGGGAGGGGGAGGTGTCGGAGGTCGGCGGCTGGGGTGGCGGGGTGTTCAACGGGGGTGCCTGGCTGACGATCGAGGGGCGGCGGGTCGACGTGCACTACCGGGATCTCGACGTCGTCGAACACGAGTGGGCGGAGGCGGCCGAGGGGCGGTTCCGGGTGGAGCCGTTGCTGTTCCATCTCGCGGGGATCCCGAGCTATCTCGTGGTCGCCGAGCTGGCGATCAACCAGGTGCTCAGCGGTGAACTCCCGCGCCCGGAAAGGTATCCGGACAGGTTGCGCCGGACGGCGGCCGAGCGCTGGCACGGGACGGCCCGCGCCACCCTCGACTACGCCCTGGCCAACCATGCCCCGGCAGGCCGTCTCGCGGAGGTCGCCGGCGCCCTCGTCACCGCCGCCGTACAGGCGGGCCACGGCGTGCTCGCGGCGCGGGGGGAGTGGGTGACGAACGAGAAGCGGTTGCTGGAGCGGGCCGGACTGCGGGGTGTCGACGGCATCGTCGCGGAACTCCGCGGGTCCGGTCCCGGCGAACTGGGGGAGGCGTTGGGAAGGGCCGGCCGTCTCTTCGGTCAATAACCCTTTGGGGTGATGCCGTCGGAGCCGCTACCGTCCTCGTCGTGGCGAAACTCAATCAGATCATCGCAGTCGAGAAGGGCATCAAGTCCAAGGCCCACCAGGACCTGAGCACGGCTCAGCACGGACTCCAGAAGCCCGCGCTGCTGGCCGGTATCTCGCGGAGCTACCAGCCCAAGGACGAGGAGGGCGAGCAGCTGCCGCCCGAGTCGACACGGGTGCAGGTGAAGGCCGAGGACGTGCTGCGGGAGACCGCGGCCACGCTGACCCGGCTGTTCGACGTGACCGCCACGAAGGACTGGGCCAACTGCACCGCCCGCGCCGATGTGAAGGTCGACGGCCGTGTTCTCGTCGCCGAAGTACCGGTGTCCTACCTGCTCTTCCTCGAGAAGCAGCTCGTCGATCTGAGCGCCTTCGTGCGCAGGCTGCCCGTGCTCGACGCCTCCGAGTCCTGGGCGCAGGACCCGTCCACCGACGCGTGGAAGACCGAGCCGGTACGGACGCTGCGCACCAAGAAGGTGCCGCGCAACCATGTGAAGGCGGAGGCGACCGACAAGCACCCGGCGCAGGTCGAGGTGTACTACGAGGACGTGCCGGTCGGTTACTGGACGACCGTGAAGTTCTCGGGGGCCCTTCCCGCCCGCCGGGTCAACGAACTCCTGGCGCGCCTGGAGAAGGTCCAGCAGGCGGTGAAGTTCGCCCGGGAGGAGGCGAACGGCGCCGACGTCGTCGACCAGCGGGTCGGTGACGCCGTGTTCGGCTATCTGTTCGGGTAGCCTTCGAGACTCCCCGGTCCTCAGTGACCGGGGTGCGCGAGGAGCGCAAGCTGAAGCTGAAGCTTGTCGTGACGAGCGAACCGTACCCGCCGAGCAATTCAGGGACGGATCGCGATGAATCTCAGACTCTCGCTCCAGACTCAGCATTCGCCGCCGATCGCCGGAGCGACCGGGCCCAGGCCCCCGGACGTCGAAATGCCGGTTCAAGTCCGGCCCGCGCAGCTCGATGCGCGGTGGTCCAAAGGCAGGACGCGACGACATCACGACTGACCTGGGTCCTCAAGTGCGCCGGCGTGTGACATGGGTGGCTCCACAGGGGCCGGGGGCAGGCTACGCCCCCGGTCCCGCTCCCGTTTCCGGCCTTGCGTTCATAAAGAACGCGGGATTCGGGCCGGCCGTCACCTCGCTGAAACGTAACCGCCCCCACCTCTCCAAGACCGCCCCGTACCGTGGACACCACAGCTCACAGCTGACAAGCCCCGGCCACCGTCGCCCGAAGGCACACCCCCGCCCTCGCCCCGACAGGAGCTCCGTGTCCCCGCGCCCGCACATTCCCGCTCGCGCATTCCGTCCGCTCGCCGCTCTTCCGCCCTGGCTCGCCCACGCCCTGCGCGCCCAGCGCGGACCCGTCCCCTGGAGCGCGGTCACGCGGGGGGCGCTGGCCGCCGGGCCGCTGCTCCTCGCGTCCGTCCTCCTGGGCCGGATCTCACTCGGGGTGGTCGCGGCCATCGCGGCGATGCTCGCCGGGATCAACGACCGGCCCGGCAGCAGGCGGACCGCCGTGAAGCGGCTCGGGGCGCCCGCGCTCGTGGGTGCGGGTGGGCTGCTCGTCGGGACCTACGTCGGGGATCACGTCGGGGCCGTCGCGCTGACGGCCGTCCTCACCGGGCTCGGGCTCCTCGCCGGCGGGATGAGCGCCGTCGGGCCCGTCGCGTCCGGCGCCGGGACGCAGCTGCTCGTCGCCTCGGCGATCGGGGCCGGGATGCCGGCAGCGGACGCCGGGTGGACGCGCGCCCTCGCCTTCCTCGCCGGCGCCGGATGGCTGCTCGCGCTGCGGCTCGTCCTGCCCACGCCCGGCGCGATGACCGGCGACTTCCGGTTCGACGGTGAACGGGACGCGGTGGCCCGCGTGTACGACGCCGTCGCGGAGCTGCTCGACGCCACGGGGACCGAGCACGCCACCGCCCGCCGCGCCGCGCTCACCGCAGCCCTCGACCACGCCCAGGACGCCCTCGCCGGGCCCCGGCTCCGGCGCTACGCCAGCTCCGCCTCCGAACGGCGGCTGCACGCCCAGTACGCGGCCGCGCTGCCCCTCGCCGAGGCCGCGACCGCCCTCGCCTGGGCCGCGGAACGCCTCTCCGAACGGGCCTCGGCCGGGCCCCGACGGCTCGCCGCCGCGGTCCGCGAGAACACCCACACCGGGCCGCTGCCCGCGCCCTCCCGGTCCGCCCCCGCGCTGCGCGCCCTCGACGACGCCCTGCTGCACGCCGCCGACGCCTTCGACCAGGGCGGCGGCGGTGACCTGCACGCCCGCCGGCGCGGCGTCCGGGACCTGCTGCGCACCGGGTTCGGCGCGGGGGGCCGCGAGTACGGGCTGCGGGTCGCCCTCTCCTTCGGGGCCAGCGCCGCCGTCGCGCAGGCCCTCTACCACTCGCAGTGGTACGGCCGGCACACGCACTGGTACTGGCTGCCCGCCACGGCCGTCTTCCTGGTCAAGCCCGACCTCGGGCCCCTGGTGTCCCGGGTGCTGTGCCGGGCCGCCGGGACCGTGCTCGGGGCGCTGCTCTTCGCCGGCTTCGCCGCCGTGCTGCCCCGGCCGGAGGGGCTCGTGGCGCTGGTCGCCCTGTGCGGAGCGCTCATCCCCGTGTCCACCCGGCACTTCGCCGCCCAGACGGCCGTCGTCACCGTCCTCGTGCTGTCCCTGGTGATGGTCGGCGGAGAGCCCCAGGCCTCCGTCAGCCGGATCACGGAAACCCTGCTGGCCTGCGCGATCGTGCTGATCGTCGGGCATCTGCCGATGCCGGGGGAGCGCGGCGGTCAGGTACGCGCCCGGCTCGCCGTCGCCGCGGCCGCCGCGCACGCCTACCTCACCCATGTACTCGACGGCTCCGACGACCGCGCCGCCCGCTGGACCCTGCGCCGCGAGGCCTACCGCGCCCTCGCCGAGGCCCGCACCGCCATCGCCCTCGCGGCCCACGAACTGCCCGCCGTCGCCCGGCACACGGAGGGCACCGACGAGGTCGCCGCCGTACTCGAACGGCTCGTCGACACGACCACCGCCTGCGCCGTCCACCTCGACGACACCGGACGGCTCACCGCACGGCACCGGGAGCGGCTCGCCGAACTCCTCGACGAACTCGCGGCGGGACGGGACCGGGTGGGGCTGCGGGCGCCCGTGCCGGATCTGCCGGTGGCCGGGTAGCCCCTCCCTGCCCTGCCCCTTCCTGTCCTGCCCTGTCCTGCCCGCCTGTCAGTCGATCCGCACCCACACCGGCGCGTGGTCCGACCCCGGTTCGTTCCTGCGTGCCGCCGGATCGAGCCCCACCGACGGGAGCCGCAACTCCTCCTGCGACCCCGGCCCCGCATCCGCACCCGTGCCCGCCGACGTCAGCCGGTGGACCAGGCGGTGGCTCGTCAGTACGTGGTCGATCAGCTCGCGGCGACCGGAGTTGATCCGCGAGTAGCGGCGGTCGGCGGGGATCAGCGGGGCCACGTCCCACAGGCGGGCCGCGTCGCCCTGGTCGGGCGTCTCGAACCCGCGGGTGCCGAGCTCCGAGCCGGGCGGGCCGAGCAGGATCTGCGTGGTCGCCGCCTGGACCTCGTCGTTCAGGTCGCCCAGCACCGCCACGTCCCGCTCGCGGCCGTCCCCGGCCAGGAGAACGTCGGCCAGGGCGCGCAGCGCCGTCGCCTCGGCCGCCCGACGGTAGAGGGCGTAGGCGCCGTAGCGGGCCCGTTCGCCCTCGTCGCGCGGGAAGAAACGATCACCCGGGTACGACAGCAGCTTCGACTTCAGATGGGCCACCGCCACCCGCAGCGGCCCGGAGGGCGTGACCGTCTCCACCGCGAGGAAGCCGCGGCCCGACCCGTCCGAGGTGGCCCCCGAGTCGTCGGCCTGCACGGGCCGCAGTCCGGCCGGGTACGCGCGCGTGTCGGCCAGTACCTCCAGAGGCGTACGGCTGATCACGCCGACCCGGATGCCCCGGCTGTCGGGATGCGCGGACAGCGCCGCGTGCCAGGTGCCGCCCACCGTCTCCAGCAGGTCCGCCAGCGCCTCGGGCTCCCCGACCTCCTGGACGCCGAGCACGCCCGGGTCGAGCGCGGTGACGACGGCGGCGAGCGCGGCGAGCTTCGCCTCGTAGGCGGCCTTGTCCTTCGGGCCGAACGGTCCTCCGGGCCGGTACAGGTTCTCGAGGTTCCAGGTGCCGAGGAGCATGCCGGGCTCCCTCCAGGAGGTGTCGTGGCGCCAGGGTGCCCGTCCGCGGCGGCCGGCGACAGGTTCGGGACAAGATGCGCGCCACGGCTCACCCGCGGGCACGACACCGTCGTACGTTGACGCGATGACGCCTTCTCCGCCGCCCTCCTCGGAGTCCTCGGAGTCCTCGGAGTCCTCGGAGCCTTTCCGTACCGCCGATCTCGTCATCACCGGCTGCACCGTCCTCACGCACGACGCGGAAGAACGCGCCACGTTCCGGGAGGACGCCGCGATCGTGGTCCGGGACGGGGCCGTGGACGAGGTCACGAGCACCGCCGAGGCGGCCGGGCCGCCCGCCTGCGAGCGCGTGCGCACCACGATCGTCGACGGACGTGTCCTGATGCGCGACCGCGAGCTGTTGACGATCGACGTACCGGAGGTCGTGCGCGAGCTGGGGCGGCGGATACCCGCGCTCCTCGACCGCAGCCACGGCAGACGCGTCGCGGCCTTCCTCGACCAGGTCGGTCGTCTCGCGCACCTGAACGCGTACGGCACCTCGTTCGCCGTGGTGTGCAGGGCGCCGTTCACGAGGATCCTGCCGTTCAAGGCGCGCATGGGCTGGACGGTGCCCTGGTACTCCTCGTACGACGACGACTTCAACGGCGACTTCGAAGCGACGGTGGGGCAGCCCGGCGGCTTCGCCGAGCGGCCCGGGGTCAGCTGCTTCCTCCGGGAGGGCGACCGGGTCTTCCACACCTACTCGGTGTTCGACCGCGAGCTCGACCGGCTCGGCCCGGCGATGAGCTTCCTGGACCTGACGGCGCTGGGGCCGCCGAGCGATGCGCGGGCGCGTTACCACGACGAGTACGAGTCCTGACACGGAGCGTGCCCGAGATGTTCGTAAGGTGACCGGATTCTCACACTCTGCGTTGAACGCGTGTCAACTACGTCTCAGTCCCGCAACCGGCCGAGGCCTTCGACCTCCCAAGAGCGTTAACTCCTACAAGTACGACGCTGAACGGAGGTGCGAGATGGTGAACGGGCGGACCGTGCTCGAGCGCTTTCCCGCGGGTGGGCCGCGGGGCTCGTGGCCGGCGGAGGAGTTCGCGCAGGCGCGACGCATGGAGGGGCTGGCCGCCGAGGTCGTCATGGACCTCGCCACGGACACGTTCCTGGTGGTCGTCCGGGGCGGCGACAGCGCGCGGTGAGCCGTCAGCCCGCCTGTGACGGGGCGGGCACCTGCGCCGTGAACTGCTCGGCCTGAAGCGTGTACAGCTCGGCGTAGACGCCACCGCCCGCCAGCAGCTCGTCCGGGGTTCCGGACTCCACCAGCCGGCCCTGGTCCAGGACGTGCACCAGGTCCGCGTGCCGGACCGACGCCAGCCGATGGGTGATCAGCACGACCGTCTGGCCGCTGTCGGCCAGCGCGCGGATCTTCTCGAAGACCTCCAGCTCGGCCCGGGCGTCCAGGGCCGCCGTCGGCTCGTCCACGATCAGGATGCGCCCGCGCCGGTACGCCGCCCGGGCGATGCCGAGCCGCTGCCACTGGCCGCCGGACAGCTCGTGACCGCCGCTGAAGTGCCGGGCCAGCAGGGTGTCCAGACCGCGCGGCAGGTCCTCGACCACTTCCTGGGCGCCCGCCTCCGCGATCGACGCGGCCAGCCGTTCCTCGGTGAGCGGCGCGGCGGAACGGCCGATCGCGACGTTGACCCGGGCCGTGAACGGCCACCGCTTGAAGTCCTGCGCCACCATCGCGATGCGCTCGGCCAGCTGGTGCCGGTCCGCGTCCGCCGCGTCCACGTCGTCCCACAGGATCCGCCCCCGGTCCGGCCTGTACAGCCCCGCCAGCAGCTTCACCAGGGTCGTCTTGCCGGAGCCGTTCTCGCCGACGAGCGCGACGATCCGGCCGAGGGGGAGCGAGAGGCTGACGTCGTCGAGGGCGGGACGCGCCGACTCGCCCGGATAGCCGAACGTGACGTTCTCGAAACGGATCTCCCGTGGCTCCTCCGGCAGGGCCGCGCCGCCCACCGGGATCGCCCGTTCGGCCGCCTCCACGTAGAGGCGCTGGAGGTCGCCCACGAACAGGGCCTCCTCGTGCAGCTGGTTGACCTCCAGGACGAGGGTGTTCAGGCTCGCGGAGCCGCTGCGGATCGCGATCACGGCCGTGCCCGCCACCGCCAGCGCCATCGTCCCGGTGAGCAGCAGCCCGCCCAGCGTGGCGTACGTCGCCAGCGTCGCGAGGCCCGTCCAGGTCGCCGCGAACAGTCCGGTGCGGGCCGCGAGCCGGGCCAGCCGGGCCTGCTCCGCCTCCGCCGTCTCCGACATCGCGCGGAAGTGGCGCAGCAGGAAGGGGCCGACGCCGTGGACGCGGATCTCGGGCGCGGCCGCCGGCTCGGTGAGGAGACCGGCGATCAGGTGACCCGCGCGCGCGTGCTGCACCCAGGTGTGGAACGACTCGTAGCGGCGCCGGGCGTTGGTCAGGGCGCTCCAGGCGCTCGGCAGCGTCATCGTGACCAGCAGCGGCAGCAGGAGCGGGTGCAGCACGGTGAGGACCCCGGCCGACGCGGCCAGCGAGATCATCGCGTTCACCACGCGCGTGCCGTGACTGATCATGTAACGGCTGGACCGGGCCCCGTACTGCGCGGTGTCCAGCAGCTTGTGGAAGGCGTGGTCCTCGATCGCGGCGAGCTCGACCGCGGCCGCCCGCTCCAGGTACAGCTCGGTCGCCACCCGCTCCACCTTGGGCTCGAGCCGCCCGGTGGCATACGTCGACGCGGCCCGCAGCAGCGCCCCGATCAGGAGGACGACGGCCATGGCGGCCAGTGCGGGGGCGGCGCCGCGCAGTCGGTCCTCGATCGGGCCGCCGGTGATGAGCCGGCCCAGCACGGTGTTCATCGCGAGCAGACCGATCGCCTGCGCCACGCCCCGGGCGATCTCGGCGGACAGCACGATCCGGGCGGCTTTCGGGTCGGCCTGCCGGGCCAGCCGGAGGCTGGTGCGCAGGAGGGACGGCAGCCGGGTGACCATGGCGCGGAAGTTCAGCTCCAGAAAGGCGTCCCGGTGCTGGTTCCAGCCCATGTCGTAGCGGAGCGGGCCGCCGAAGAGGAGCCGTTCCGACTCGGACACGTCACGCTCGTCGGGACCCGGCGGTTTCCGTGCCTTCCCCGCCTCCTGTGCCGTGCCCGCCTCTCGTGCCTCTCCCACCGTCGGCCTCCCCCGATCGCGATAGTCGACGAAGGGCCACTATCGCGGGACGAGACGGGTGAGGGCAGGGCGCGGGGCGGGAGAGCCGGGACGCGCGGGCGTGCGCCGGGACGGCTCCGGGACCGGCTCGCGGAGGCCCGGCGGGAATTGTCAGACGCGGCCTAGGCGCTGATCGCCCGTGACCAGGTGGGCGTCGTGCCCGTGAGGCGGCACAGGGCCAGGTAGAGGGGGATCGGCGGGGTGTACGGAAGCGTGCCGTCCGGCCGGTGGACGAGGCCGGGGACGTGCGGTGAGTCCGGCAGGAGGGCGCCTGTGGCGTAGTGCGCGGGGGCGGGCCACTCCAGGGCGTAGTCGGAGTCGGAGGGCACCAGCCACCACCAGCGCGCCTCGTCGGCGTAGACGCACCCCACGCGCGGCAGGCGCGGCATGAGCAGCGGGCCGAGGCGGGCGGGGACGGAGACGGCGTCGCAGCCCAGCGGGGCCGTCATGCCGTCGGGCACGGCCAGCCGGCGCGGCGGCTCGGGGGTGTGCGCACCGCCCGGCCCGCGCTGGAGGCGGACGAGTGTGTCGAGGGTCAGCAGCGGAGCCCGACCGTAGACCGCGCTCATGCCCTTCCCCGCTCGCGCCCGTGCTCGAGCGGGAGGGGTCCGGCGGAGTGGCCGGCCGGTCGTCCGTCGCGGCCGCCCTCGTACCCGCCGTGGCCGCCGGCGGCGCGGTGCCACTGCGGCGCAACGCGGGGGGCCGGACCGTCGGCGGCGGGTGCGGGCTTGGCGGAGGTCGCGGCGGGTACGGCCGGCGGCACGGGGTGGGGCCGGCCGGCGGCCCGGCCGGCCATGGCGCGGTACCACTGCTCGGCCTGCTCGTCCTCGTCGCCCGGGCCGTCGGACGGTCCGGGCTTCGGGCGGGAGCCCCAGCCGAGGTCGTTGCGGGGCCCGGCCGGACCGGTGTGCGGCTGGGCGGGACCGTCGTGGAACTCGTCCAGCGTGTCGAGCAGCTCGCCCAGGTCGGCGTGGTGCGGCTCGGCCGTGTCCAGGCTGTTGCAGGGCTCGGCGGGATCGCGGAGAGCGTCGGCCTTGCGGGTCAGGTCGGCCCAGACCAGCAGGCCGGGCCCGTGCTCATGGGCGCCCCAGGCGTGACAGAGGGCTTCGACGAGGAGCAGTCCCCTCCCGTGCTCCTCCTCGGGGCGCTGCGGGGAGGGATGGGGCTCACCCGGCGCGCACCCCTCGTCGCGCACGGCTATGCGGACCAGGTCGTCGCCGTCGTGCAGCTCGCAGACGACGACGTCGCTCGCGGTGTGCACGATGGCGTTGGTGACCAGCTCGGATATGACCAGGGCGGCGGTGTCGCAGGTGTCCTCGCACACCGACCAGCCGGTCAGCCGGGCCCTCGTCAGGCGTCTGGCCTGGGCGGGGGAACCCGGATGGGCGGCCAGTTCGAATCGGAACCGGCGCTCGGCAGCGGCCTGGTCTGGGCCTGCTCCCGCGCTGGCACCGAGACCCTGGGGGCGGCCTGCGGCGGCGTCTGTTCCTAAGGGCGCGGACGGAATCACGCTTGCCACTATCTCCCCGCCGTGAACACTTGGCAAGTGTCACTCTGAAAAATGCAGAGTGCTGTGTGACGCGGTGGGGGGCCGTGGCACACTGCTCGCAACAGCACGTTGAACGGCGCCAATTGGGATCGGTGAAGATCCGTACGGATTCGTACAGACCTTCGAATTGATCTTCGAGCGGCGCCGTAGGGCTGTCGGGATTCTTTTCGTGACCGGCCGGGTCGGGGCTCGTGCGGCCTCCGCGTGACCGGCCGGGCTCTTCGTGGAGGTGGAGCGTGAGCGAACCGCGGTCCGCGCCGACGGTCGGACAGGTAGTCCTCGGTCGGCGCCTGCTGGACCTGCGGGAACGCGCCGGGCTCAAGCGCGAGGAAGCCGCCCGCATCCTGCGTGTCGCGCCCGCCACGGTCCGTCGTATGGAGATGGCCGAGGTCAGCCTCAAGATTCCGTACCTCCAGCTGCTGCTGAAGGCCTACGGGGTCACCGACGAGGAGGCCGAGGGCTTCGTCCAGCTCGCCGAGGACGCGAACAAGCCGGGCTGGTGGCAGCGGTTCCACGACGTCCTGCCCGGCTGGTTCTCGATGCACGTCAGCCTCGAGGGCGCCGCCGCCCTGATCCGCCAGTACGAGCCCCACTTCGTGCCCGGCCTGCTCCAGACCAAGGACTACGCGCGCGGTGTCCTGAGGTCCGGCGCCATCGGCCAGACCCGCCCGGAGGACATCGAGCGCCTCGTCGACCTGCGCATACAACGCCAGGACCTGCTCACTCGTCAGGACGCCCCCCGACTGTGGGTCGTGATGGACGAGACGGTGCTGCGTCGCCCGGTCGGCGGCCCGGAGGTGATGCGCGCGCAGATCGACACCCTGCTCGAGGTCGCGAAGCTGCCCAATGTGACGTTGCAGGTCGCCCCGTTCGAGAACGGGCCGCATCCGGGCACGTACGGGCCCTTCGTGCTGTTCCGATTCGCCATGCCGGAGCTTCCGGACATGGTCTACAGCGAGTACCTGACCGGCGCCGTCTATCTCGACGCCCGCACCGAGGTGGCGACCCACCTCGAGGTCATGGACCGCATGGCGGCGCAGGCCGCTACTGCACATCGCACGAAGGAGATCCTCCGGGATCTCCGCAAGGAGTTGTGAATGAATCACATCAGGACCCAGTCCAGGCCGAGGGTCCGCGCTCAGCGGATCTACAACGGCATGCCCGCCCGGGAGCTGGGCAGCGAGGGCTGGCACAAGCCGTGGAGCGGCGGCAACGGAGGCAACTGCCTGGAAGCGATGAAGCTCGCCGACGGCCGGATCGCCGTCCGGCAGTCCACCGATCCCGACGGACCGGCGCTGATCTACACCTCCGACGAGATGACGGCCTTCATCGAGGGAGCCAAGGCGGGGGAGGCGGACTTCCTGCTGTCCTGAACGGACCTGCCTGGCACTTCTTGCTCAGCTCACCCCCCACCCGTCTTCGCCCACCCGTCTTCGCCCGCCCGTCTTCGCCCACCCGCCCTTGCTTTGCTCAACTTCCTTAATTTGGTACTGACTTGAACACCATTCCCGTCACATGCTTACGGAGTGCCTCATGACCGGGCAGGACCCCACCGGAGCCGTCGAGATCGACACCAGCAAGCCCCATCCCGCACGGATGTACGACTGGTACCTCGGCGGGAAGGACAACTACCCCGTCGACGAGTGGGGGTACCGCCCACGCCCTTAAGGCAGTGGGGGAGGGCCGGCAGATGCTCGCCCTCGACCCGCGCGTGCCGGTGATGGCACGAGTCAACCGGGCCTTCATGCACCGCTCCACCCGCTGGCTGGCCAGGAACGGCGTACGGCAGTTCCTGGACGTCGGCACGGGCATCCCGACCGAGCCCAACCTGCACCAGGTCGCTCAGCAGATCGCGCCGGACGCCCGGGTGGTCTACTGCGACAACGACCCGATCGTCCTGGCCCACGCGGCCGCCCTGCTGCGCAGCACGTCGGAGGGCGTCACGGAGTACCTCCAGGCGGACGTCCGTGATCCGGACGCCATCATCGAGGGGGCCCGGAAGATCCTGGACCTCAGCCGGCCGGTGGCGCTGTCACTGGTCGCGCTGCTGCACTTCGTCTCCGACGAGGACGGCGCGCACGAGCTGGTGGACCGGCTGCTCGCCGCACTGCCCTCCGGCAGCTACCTGATGATGACCCACGCCACCGCGGACTTCTCCCCGGAGGAGTCGGCGGCGGCCACGGCGAAGCTGAAGGCGGCGGGCGTCACCCTCGCCCTGCGGTCCCGCGAGGAGTTCACCCGCTTCTTCGACGGGCTCGACCTGGTCGAACCCGGCGTCGCGGTGGTGCCCGAGTGGCACCCCGAGCTCGGTGAACCGGTGCCGGGACAGGACGACGGCGTGATCCCGGGGTACGGGGCGGTGGCCCGCAAGCTCTGAGGCCGCCGTATCCGGGGGCATGCGCGCCGTGGGACGTCCGTGGGACGCCCTACGGCGCGCCCCATTCGAGGGCGGGGCGCCGCCGCCCGTTCGGCGGCGGCAGGATCCGGCACAGCGCGTCCAGCGCCGCCGCGTAGGCGTGCTCCGGCGGCGTCGCGTAGCCGACGACGAGCCCGTCCTCCGGCGTCATGTCGGTCGCCGGATGCCGGAAGGAGGCCAGGCCGTCCAGCGCCACGCCCTGCCAGGCGGCCGCCTTGAGCGCGGACCGCTCGGTGCCGGGCGGCAGCCGCAGCACCGCGTGGAGACCGGCCGCGACGCCGGTGACCTCGACATGCGGCGCCTGCGCGGTGAGCGCCTCGACCAGCCGGTCCCGGCGACCGCGGTAACGCTGCCGCATGCGCCGTACATGACGGTCGTACGCCCCGGACACGATGAGGTCGGCCAGACTCAGCTGATCCAGGACACTCGCCCAGGCCTCCCGCTCGCCCTTGGCCGCGAGGACACCGTCGACGTACCGCTCGGGCAGCACCATCCAGCCCAGCCGCAGCGCGGGCGACAGGCTCTTGCTGACCGAGCCGAGGTAGATCACCCGCTCGGGATCGAGCCCCTGAACGGCGCCGACGGGCTTGCGGTCGTAGCGGAACTCCCCGTCGTAGTCGTCCTCGAGGAGAACCCCGCCACGCGCGCGTGCCCAGTCGATCACGGCGGTCCGGCGGCTCGCGTGCAGGGGACCACCGGTCGGGAACTGGTGCGCGGGAGTGAGCAGCACCGCCCGCTCGCGATCCAGCCGCTCCACGCGCGCCCCGTCCGCGTCCAGGGGCAGCGGAGTCGTCCGCACGCCCGCCGCCGCCAGCAGCCCCCGGTGGAAGTCCAGGCCGTACGCCTCCACGGCCAGCGGACCGCGCGGGAGCCCGCTGCCCGGGCCGAACAGGAGCCGCAGCGCATGGGCGAAGCCCGAGCAGATCACGATGCGCTCGGGCTCGGTGCGCACGCCACGCGCGCGTGCCAGGTACTCGGTGAGGGCCTCCCGCAGTTCCCGGCGGCCGGCCGGGTCACCGGGACCGAACACCTCGTTGGGTGCCTGCTGGACGGCCCGCCGGTAGGAGGTCAGCCAGGCCGCGCGCGGGAACGACGACGCGTCCGGGGTGCCCTGCCGCAGGTCGTGCCGGGGGCCACGCGCGCGGGGCGGTGCCTTGACGGGCGTGCGCTGTACGGGCCGCAGGGGTTCGGTCCGGTCGGCGACCCGCGTACCGGATCCCTGCCGGGCGGTCAGCCAGCCCTCCGCGACGAGCTCGGCGTACGCGTCGGCCACCGTGTTGCGGGCGACGCCGAGGTCGGCGGCGAGTGAACGGTACGGCGGCAGCCGGGTGCCGGGAGGCAGGCGTCCGCCGCGCACGGCCTCGCGCAGCGCCCGGATCAGGGCGGCCCGCCGACCGCCCGGACCGGCCAGCTCCACATGCAGGTCGGCGCCGATCCGCTCCGCGGAATTGACCCACGAATCCACCATGAAAATGCACCCTACAGGGGTCCTTTCCGACCCGTAGGTTGAGGGACATGACAACGAACACGACGGGTACGGATGGGGCGGCAGCGGTGGCAGGACGGTCCCGCCTCGACTTCGGGAAGACCGCCGGCAAGGCGTTCCGCGCCCTGATCGGCTTCGACGCCGCCGCCCGCGAGGGCCTCGACCCGGCCCTCGTCGAACTGATCCAGATCCGCGCCTCGCACCTCAACCACTGCGCGTACTGCCTTCACATGCACACGGGCGACGCCCGCAAGGCCGGCGAGAGCGAGGAGCGGCTGCACATGGTCGCCGTCTGGCGCGAGGCCCGCCACTTCTTCACCGAGAAGGAGCAGGCGGCCCTGGCCCTGACGGAGGCCGTCACACTGGTGGCCGACGGCGGCGTCCCGGACGACGTCTACGCCGAGGCCGCCGCCCGCTTCGACGAGCAGGAGCTGGCGCAGGTGCTGGCCCTGATCTGCACGATCAACACCTGGAACAGGGTGGCCCTGGCGACGGGGAAGGTGGCCGGGACGGACGAGCGCCGCTGAAACGATCCGGCCCCGCGTGCTGTCCCGACGCCACGTTCGTGCCCTGTCCGGTGCCCTGTCCTGGACGTCCCGGCCTAGCTGCTCATCGGACGGTCGTACGGGCCGATCGGCGACGGCAGCCGTGAACTCCCCGTCAGATGGCGGTCGACGGCCGACGCCACCGCCCGCCCCTCCGCGATGGCCCACACGATCAGCGACTGCCCGCGCGCCGCGTCCCCCGCGGCGAACACGCCGGGCACGTTCGTCGCGAAGTCGGCGTCCCGCGCGATCGTGCCCCGCGGCTCCAGCGTCAGCCCCAGCTGCTCGACGAGCCCGTCCTCCCGGTCGGGCCCGGAGAAGCCGAGGGCCAGCAGCACGAGGTCGGCGGGGAGCGCCCGCGCGGTGCCCTCCACCGGCCTGCGCCGCGCGTCGACCTCGACGAGGTGCAGCGACCGTACGTGCCCGGTTTCGTCGCCGGTGAAGCGGAGCGTGGACGCCGCGAACAGCCGCGCGTCCGCGTCCGCCGCCGGAGCGGACTCCAGATCGCGCGCCTCCTCGTGCGCCGCCGAGAGCCGGTAGATCTTCGGATACGTCGGCCAGGGGTCGGTGTCCTCGTCGCGTTCAGGACCGGGCTGCGCGTAGATGTCCAGCTGGGTCACGGACGCGGCGCCCTCGCGCACCGCCGTGCCCAGACAGTCGGCGCCCGTGTCGCCACCGCCGACGATGACGACGTGCTTTCCGGCGGCGGACATCGGGGACGACTCCAGGTCGCCCTCGCCCACCCGGTTGGCCAGCGGCAGATACTCCATCGCCTGCTGTATGCCGGTCAACTCCCGCCCCGGAACGTGCAGTTCCCGCCATTCGGTCGCCCCGGTGGCGATCACCACGGCGTCGTAGCGGACCCGCAGATCCGCGGCCATGACGTCCCGCCCGATGGTGGTCGAGGTGCGGAACTTCGTGCCCTCGGCCCGCATCTGCTCGATCCGCCGCTCCAGGTGGTGCTTCTCCATCTTGAAGGAGGGGATCCCGTACCGCATCAGTCCGCCGATCCGGTCGTCCTTCTCGTAGACGGCGACGGTGTGCCCGGCCCGGGTCAACTGCTGTGCCGCGGCCAGCCCGGTGGGCCCGGAACCGATCACCGCGACCGTCTTGCCGGACAGCCGGTCCGGCGGTCGCGGCGGCGTGAGACCGTCCGCCCAGGCCCGGTCGGCGATGGCGGCCTCGACGTTCTTGATGGTGACGGCCGGCTGGTTGATGGCGAGGACGCACCCGGCCTCGCACGGAGCAGGGCACAACCGGCCGGTGAACTCGGGGAAGTTGTTCGTCGCGTGCAGCCGGTCGCTCGCCGCCCGCCAGTCCTCCCGGGACACCAGGTCGTTCCACTCGGGGATCAGGTTGCCGAGCGGACAGGCCTCGTGACAGAACGGGACGCCGCAGTCCATGCAGCGGTCCGCCTGCTTGCTGACGATGGGCAGCAGCGCCCCGGGGACGTACACCTCGTCCCAGTCCCGCACCCGCTCCTCGACCGGCCGCCGGGGCCAGTCCTCGCGGGGTGTGGTCATGAATCCCTTGGGATCGGCCATGGGCGTCTTCCTCGCGTACGCGTACGACAGGCCGAGCGTCATCGGGCGGCACTCTTTCGGCCACGATACGTCGCGTCGGCCACCCATGCAGAGTGGCGGACAGCGCTTTCCGCGGTGGGCGTCCGGTGCCCCGCAGGGTGTCCGTGTCCGGTCAGACCAGGGCCAGGACGTACACGACCGCCGAGGCCGCGGACGCGACCGCGCGCAGGTGGTTCCACCGCGTCCACTCACGCAGGTAGGTCGGCCAGTACGTGACGGCCTCCGGCGAGCCCGGTTCCAGCTTCGCCAGTACCTCGTTGCGCGGCACGTTGCCCGTCACGGTCACCCCGAACGCGCCGCACAGGTACAGCGCGCTGCCCAGCAGCAGGTGGACCGTCCCGTCGTCCGGCCACAGCACGAAGGTCACCACGGCGATCACCGCGCACACCGCCGCCGCACCGAGGAACAGGACCATGAACGCCGGTGTCAGCGCGGAGGAGTTGATCGCGTTCATCGCCGCGACGCCCTGGGCGGGCGGCAGCGCGGCGAGTCCCCGCATCACCAGGACCGAGAAGGCGCAGAAGACCCCGGCCATCAGCCCCGTGGTCAGCGTGCCCACCACCGCGAGCACCTCATAGGGTCCATCGATCATGACAACGTCAACTCCCACCCTTGGTGCGGAGATCTTCCCCGGGTCCGTGCCTCACCTCAAGTGAAATCCCGTTCATGATCGGTCACCATGGCCGAAACGCGCGGCGACATGTGCGGACGTCCACCAGGCCGGCCAGGCTGTTGCCGTCCGCGCTACGGAACCGTCTCGTCCGTCCCGTCGCCTCCCTCCCGCCACGTCCGTATCCGGGCCTCCATGTCCGCCGCGATCCGCCGACGTGCCTCGTGCCGGGGCACGCCGCTCATCAGCAGCCGGTCGTACGGCGTGTCCAGATGCCGTACGGACGCCACGACGGCGGAGACGACGGCCCCCTCGGACAGCGCCCGCCCGGCGGCGCTGCGTCCCACCCGGCCACTGCCCCGCAGGGAGGCGTGCGCGGCGATCCCGCGCGCCCGGCCTGCCGGGCAGCCGGGGAGCAGCCGCAGGATCTCCGCCGCGAACGTCTCCGCGAAGCGCTCGTCCTGTGCCGCCCGGTGCCGCGCGTCCCGGGTCCGGCGCCGCCGCCGTGCCTCGGCGTCCGCCAGGCACCGCTCCTCGGCCCGGGTGAGCGCCGCCTCCTCGACCAGGACGCCCTGGCGCTCGTAACGCCCCTTGCGCCGGTTGAACCGGACCACCACCGCCGACAGCCCGCTCTCCTCCCGCGACCTGCGGGTCAGTGCCGTGTCACCGCGCGGCAGGAACACCAGGTGCCCGAGATCGGCGCAGTCGAGGCAGCGCGGCGCGGCGTCCTCCAGGACCAGCATCGGCAGCGGCCCACGACGGCACCCGGCGCAGTACTTCCGCCGGAGCGGCTGGACGACGAGAAACCCGGTGCGGGGCGCGGGAACGGTGAGGGATACGGCTGCCATAGGGCCTTCATGCCCCCTGGTGGACGCGGCAGCACCTGGTCACCGGCCCGTGGGCGGACGGACGGTCGCGGACGGGCTCAGGTCGCACCAGGGCGAGGCGGCCGGACCGGCGCCTGACGCATCATGGCCGTGTGCGACTCGAAGCGATCACCTGGGAACGGCTCGGCGACCTCCTCGCCGAGCGGCTGCTCGACCTGAAGCCCGCCGACGGCATCCGTTGGCCACGCATCGCCTTCGACGGCGCCCCGGCAGCCCGTCCCGGAGACCTCGCCGAGCGGGTCGCCGAGGCCCTGCGCACCCGCGGCCACCCCTCCCGGGTCGTGGACACGCACGGCTTCCTGCGCCCCGCCTCCCTCCGCCTGGAGTACGGCCATCACGATGTGGACGCCTACTACGACGGCTGGTTCGACACCGGCGCCCTGTGGCGCGAGGTGTTCGATCCCCTCGAACCCGGCGGCGACGGACGGATCCTGCCCGATCTCCGGGACCCTGTCACCGACCGCGCCACCCGTAGCCCCTATGTCCCGCTCGCTCCCGGCGGCTTCCTGCTGCTGCACGGCCCCTTTCTGCTGCGGCACTGGTTCCCCTTCGACCTGACCGTCCACGTCCTCCTCTCCCCGCCGGCCCTGCGCCGGCGCACCCCCGAAGCCGACCACTGGACGCTGCCCGCCTTCGAGCGATACGTCCAGGAGACCGATCCGGCCGACGCGGCCGACGTCCTCGTCCGCGCGGACGACCCCCGCCATCCGGCCTGGGGCGGCTGATCCCACGCCGGCGAACGTGCTCCGGGTGCGGGCGCCGGGTGGCGCGGCAAGAATGTAGGGCGCCGGGACTAGCGGTGCCCCTCCCCGCGCCGCGCCGGCCGTCCGGCACCGGGAGGTACCGCATGACCACCGCCGGAGACATCATGCACCGGGGCGCCCAGTGGATCCCCGCCCACGAGACCCTCGACCGCGCCGCCCAGCTGATGCGCGAACTGAACGTCGGCGCGCTGCCCATCAGCGACGAGAACGAGCGGCTCTGCGGGATCCTCACCGACCGGGACATCGTCGTCGGCTGCGTGGCCATGGGGCACGACCCCGCCAAGGTCACCGCCGGCGAGATGGCCCAGGGCACACCGCGCTGGATCGACGCGGGCGCCGACGTCGGCGAGGTGCTCCACGAGATGCAGGAACACCGGATCCGCCGGTTGCCCGTCATCGAGAACAAGCGCCTGGTGGGCATGATCAGTGAGGCCGACCTCGCCCGGCACCTGCCCGAGGAGCAGATCGCCACCTGGGCCGAGACCGTCTACGCGAGGTCCTGACCCGACCGGCACTGACAGCGGTGACCGTACTGGCGGCCGTGGCGGCGGTGGTGGCGGTTGCCCGGACCGGAGCGGTCGTTCAGAGCCAGCCGTTGCGCCGGAAGCCGCGGTACAGGACCCAGCAGGCGACAGAGATCACGCCGAGGACCAGGGGATAGCCGAACCTCCAGTGCAGCTCCGGCATGTGGTCGAAGTTCATGCCGTACACCCCGCACACCATCGTCGGCACGGCGATCACCGCGGCCCAGGCCGTGATCTTCCGCATGTCCTCGTTCTGCGCGACCGTGACCTGCGCCAGATGCGCCTGAAGGATCGAGTTGAGCAGCTCGTCGAAGGCGGCGATCTGCTCCGTGGCGCGCAGCAGGTGGTCGGAGACGTCCCGGAAGTAGGCCTGTATCTCCGGATCGATCACCCGGACCGGCCGGTCCGAGAGGTCCAGGAGCGGACGACCGAGCGGCACCACCGCCCGCTTCAGCTCGAGGAGTTCACGCTTGAGCTGGTAGATGCGACCCGGATCCGCCCGTGCGCCGTTCGCCGCGAAGACATCCGTCTCGACCTGGTCGATGTCCTCCTGCACGGAGTCGATGACATTGAGGTAGTCGTCCACCACATGGTCCGCGATCGCGTGCAGCACCGCCGACGGCCCCTTGGCCAGCTGAGTGGTGTCGGACTCCAGCTCCTCGCGCAGCGGGCCCAGCGATCCGTGCCGGCCGTGGCGCACCGTGATCACGAAGTCCCGGCCGACGAACACCATGATCTCGCCGGTGTTGACCACCTCGCTGGTCGCCGTGAGCTCCTCGTGCTCGACGTAGCAGACGGTCTTGAACACCGCGAACAAGGTCTCCCCGTACCGCTCGACCTTCGGCCGCTGATGGGCCTCGACGGCGTCCTCGACGGCCAGCGGATGCAGGTCGAAGAGCTCGGCGATCCCTGCGAACTCGTCGTTCGTCGGCTCGTGCAGGCCGAGCCAGACGAAACCGTGACCGTGCTTGCGCACACGTTCCACCGTGTCGACCAGATCGCCGCCGCGCGGGGCCCGCACGCCGTCCCGGTACGTCACACAGTTCACCACCGAGGAACCCAGCGGGGACCGCGCCGGGTGACTCAGGTCGACCCGCGGCCGTCGCCGGGCCAGCCGCGCCACCCTGCGCAGGCCGCCGACCCTTCCGAGGCCGGTGACCTTCCGCAGATTCCCCGCCATGGTCATCTGGGTCTCCTTGCGTATATCTCCGCGGGCCGCGCTCCCGCGTCCTGGCGCGCCAGTCTGCCAGGCCCGCGTAGGCCGAGGGTAAGCCTGTGGAAAGGGCCGCTTCCGCTTTGTTCCCGCCTGTGGACGACGGATACCGCGGACCGTTCGCGAGACCGTGGCCGCCCGTTGCGGCACGGGTTCACGGCGTCGCCGACCGCATCCGGGCCGGGCCGTCCCCTACGCCCGGCCCGGCCGCGTCGACGACCTCCGGCGAGCGGGACAACTGGGATGATCGCCGCATGACGCGATCCGACGGGTACCTCCTCGACAACCGGCAGCCCGAGGCGGGGGAACGCTTCGACGCCTTCGCCGCCCTCTTCGACGCCACGACGCTCCGTCACTTCGAGGCGTTCGAGGTAGGCCCCGGCTGGCGCTGCTGGGAGGCCGGCGCCGGCGGTACCTCCGTGGTGTCCTGGCTGGCGAAGAAGGTCGGTCCGACGGGCAAGGTCCTCGCGACCGACATCGACACCTCCCGGCTGACGTCGGTCGCCCGCCCACCGGTCGAGGTGCGCGTCCACGACCTCGGCGCCGAGGAGCCGCCGATGGAGGGCTTCGACCTGGTGCACGCCCGGCTCGTGCTGGTCCATGTGCCGGACCGGGAGCGGGCGTTGCGATCGATGGTCAAGGCGCTGCGACCGGGCGGACGGCTCCTGATCGAGGACGCCGACCCGGCCCTCCAGCCCCTGCTCTGCCCCGACGAACACGGCCCCGAACAGCAGCTGGCGAACCGCTTGCGGCACGGCTTCCGCAAGCTCCTGGCCGGCCGGGGCGCCGACCTCTCCTACGGTCGTAAGCTCCCGCGTCTGCTCCGCGAGGCCGGGCTGCGCCGGGTCGAGGCCGACGCCTACTTCCCCGTCACCTCACCCGCCTGCGCGGCCCTGGAGTCCGCGACGGTCCGCCAGATCCGCGGCGAACTCGTCGGAGCGGGCCTCGCGACCGACGAGGACATCGACCGGCACCTGGCGAACGTCGCCTCCGGAGACATGGACCTGGCCACGGCGCCGCTGATCTCGGCTTGGGGACGCAAGGACCAGAAGGCGTGAGCGGGTAGGAGATGTGAGCGGTAGAACGGGCGTGGGCCCGCCGGCGGTGGGAGTCCGCCCGGCGTGGTGCCCTCAGCCGGCGTGGGCACGGTACGTCGTCGACTCCGCGCCGTCGCGCCGCGCGGGGGGTCTGCCGCCCACGCGTTCCACCGCCCGGGCCCCCGCCCGGCACCCCTCGGTCGCCGCGGCCCCCGCATCGGCGCCCGCGAGCAGCGCGGCGAGGAAGGCTCCGGTGAAGGCGTCGCCGGCGCCCGTGGTGTCCAGGGGCGTCGCCGGAGCGGCGGGGACGCGGACGAGCACAGTGCCGTCACGGGCCACCAGCGCGCCGTCGGCACCCTCCTTGGACACCACCAGCGGGACCAGGCGGCTCAGCGCGGCCGCCGCGCCCGCCCCGTCGAGCAGCCCGGTCAGCAGACAGGCCTCGGCACGGCTGGGCAGCAGCACGTCCACTCCCTCGACGAGGGACAGGAAGCGGTCGACGCCCAGGTCCACCAGGAAGCCCGCCGACGCCGGATCGAGACTCACCGGCACCCCACGCGCGCGTGCCGCCGCCGACGCCGTGCCCACCAGCGCGCGCCCGGACTCCGAGAACAGCAGGTAGCCCGACAGGTGCAGCCGGCCGACCCCGTCCAGGAGAGCGTCCGACCAGTCGCCGGGGTCGAGCCGCAGGGACGCGCCGCTGTCGGTGAGGAACGTCCGCTCGGCCGCGGCACCGGTGTCGACCAGGCAGATCACCGTCCCCGTGGTCGCCTGCGGGTCGACGACGAGCCGCGGCCGCACCCCGCAGGCGGTCAGCTCCCGTTCGTGCCAGGCCGCCGACTCCGCGCCCACCCGGCCGAGGAGCCGCACGTCCGCGCACCCCCAGTGCGCCGCCCAGCACGCCACGTTGGCGCCCGCCCCGCCCGGCAGGGTCCGGATCACGGAGGCCGTGTCCGTGCCCGAGGCGAGTGGACCCCGATGCCGGGCGACGACGTCCGTCACGACGTCTCCGACGACCAGCAGCGCCCCACTTCCCGAGCCACCGCCCGCGGGTGCCCTTCCGCCGGGCTCGAAGCTCGATCCCGATCCCGAGCCCGATCCCGATCCTGAGCCCGAGCTCGATCCTGAGCCCGAGCTCGATCCTGAGCCCGAGCTCGATCCTGAGCCCGAGCTCGATCCTGGGCCTGATCCCGAGCCCGAGCCCGAGCTCGATCCCTGGCCTGGGCCTGGGCCTGAGCTCGATCCCTGGCCTGGGCCTGGGCCTGAGCTCGATCCTGGGCCTGGGCCTGAGCCTGAGCTCGATCCTGGGCCTGGGCCTGAGCCTGAGCTCGATCCTGAGCCTGATCCTGGGCCTGAGCGCGATCCTGAGCTCGATCCTGATCCCGAGCCCGAGCCCGAGCCCGAGCCCCGCCCCGCCCCCGATCCCGCATCCCGGATCGGCTCGCCGGGGTCGCCTTGACCGCCGTCCGTCCCGTCCGGTCGGGCGGTCATGCCTCGGCCCACGCCGTCGCGATCCGTGCCGCCAGCCGCACATTGCCGCGCACCGCCGCCAGATTGGCGCTCAGGGACGCGCCGTCGGTGTGCCGGACCAGGTAGTCGAGCAGGAACGGCGTGACGCCCTGGCCGGTGACGCCGGCCTCCTCGCACGCGTGCAGCGCGTCGGCGAGCACACGCGCGTGCAGCTCGGGATCCAGCTGCTCCTCCTCGGGAACCGGATTGGCGACGATCAGCGCGGACTCCGGAACGCCGAGCGCGTCCTGAGCCCGCATCACGTCGGCCACCTGCCCCGGGGTCCGCACCGTCCAGTCCACGGGATGCCCCGAGTCGGAGAGGTAGAACCCCGGGAAGCGCTCGGTGCCGTACCCGGCGACTGCGACGCCCAGCGTCTCCAGCCGCTGGAGGGTCGCCGGCACGTCCAGAATCGACTTCACGCCCGCGCACACCACCGTGATCCGGGTGCTCGCCAGCAGGCCCAGGTCGGCCGACTCGTCCTGGGTGACCGTCCACTCCCGGTGCACCCCGCCGAGCCCGCCCGTCGCGAACACCCGCACCCCCGCGAGCGCCGCCAGGAGCGCCGTGGCCGAGACGGTGGTCGCCCCGCTCGCCCCCGAGGCCACGGCGAGCGGCAGGTCGCGATGGCCCAGCTTGCGGAAGCCGTCCTCGTTGGCGACGCGCTCCAACTGCTCCTTGTCCAGGCCCACATGGGGCCGCCCGTCCAGCACGGCGATCGTCGCCGGTACGGCGCCCTCCGCGCGTACGACCGCCTCCAGTTCCAGCGCCACCTGGAGGTTGCGCGGGCGGGGCAGCCCGTGCGAGATGATCGTGGACTCCAGGGCCACCACGGGTCGACGCGCGTCGACCGCGTCCCGCACCTCTTCCGACACCACCAGCACCACGCGCCCGCCTCCTGTCCGTCGGTCTCCCCCTCATCTCTGGCGGGCGGCGCGCCCGGTCAAACCCTTGCGGCCTGTGGGGCAGGACACCAGCCTGGGACGTATGACGGACAACATGACACGTCTCGACCACGTCGTCCTGTGGGTACGCGACCCGGTCGCCGCCGCCGACTTCTACGAGAAGGCCGTCGGCCTGGAGCCCGTACGGCTCCCCGAGTTCGCCGCAGGCGAGGAACCGTTTCCCTCCGTACGCGTCAACGAGGAGGCCCTCCTCGACCTCATGCCGTTGTCGATGGCCGAGCGGATGAAGATGCTCCCCGGCGCCGCCGAGAGCGCGGGGCACCCCGTGAACCATGTCTGCCTCGCCCTGCCGCAGGGCGACTTCGACACGCTGCTCGCCCGCCTGGAGGAGCGCGCCGTCCCCGTGTCGGACGTCTCGCAGGGCTCCTTCGGCGCCCGCGGCGAGGCCACGCGCAGCTTCTACTTCCGCGACCCGGACGGCAACGTCATCGAGGCACGGCACTACGACTGACCTGGCTACGGCCGACGTATTTACCACTGTGGTGCCGACGGCCGGTGTTGCTAGGACTGTTGTACGCCCGGCGGGCTGTCCGCTGCCGTCCTGGTCCTGTCCCCGTTCCTGTTACGGGTCCGGGTGAACAGCACCAGGGCGGCCAGCGGGACGAGCAGACTCGCCGCGGCGACATTGAGCCACGCGTAGCTCGCCTGCGCGACGATCAGCCCGGCGATCGCTCCGCCGAACCCCGCCGAGGTGTTCATGGTGAGGTCGGAGATCCCCTGGGCGGCGGCACGCGCGGACTGCGGCACCGAGTCCGTCAGCAGCGCGGAACCCGACACGAGCCCGGCCGACCAGCCCAGCCCGAGCACGAAGAGCCCGGCGGCGGTCTGTCCGTGGCTGTCGCCCGCCGTCCCCGCCAGGAACATCGCGACGGCCAGCAGCCCGGCCGCGAGTCCCGCCACCGAGAGCCGCCCCACCCGGTCCGCCAGCCGTCCCATCAGCGGCGCGAACGCGTACATGCCCGCGATGTGCCCGCTGATGACCAGCCCGATCAGATCGATGCTCGCGCCGTGGTGGGTGAGGTCGAGCGGGGTCATCGACATGACCGAGACCATCGCCGTGTGCGACACGGCCACCGTCACGAGCGCGAGCCGCGCGCGGGGCGAGGCGGCGACGGCCGCCAGACCGGCATGCAGGGAACGGGCCTCCGGGGACCGATCCTCCTGCGGCGCGAGCGCGCGGGCCGTCAGCAGCGGGTCGGGGCGCAGCAGCACGGCCACCAGGACCGCGGCCATGACGAAGATCCCGGCCGCCCACAGGAAGGGGCCCGCCGCCGCGGGTATCCCGAGTCCGGCGACGCTCCGGCCGGCCGGCGCGGCGATGTTCGGGCCCAGGACCGCGCCGATGGTGGTCGCCCACACCACGTTCGAGATGGCCCGGGCACGCCGCTGCGGCTCGGCCAGGTCGGCGGCGGCGAACCGCGCCTGGAGGTTCGCCGAGGACGCCGCGCCGAAAGCGGCCATGCCGCACAGCAGCAGCGGGTAGTTCCCGCCCCGCGCCGCCACCACGACGACACAGGCGCCCAGGGCGCCCACCAGATAGGCCAGTACCAGCCCCGGCCGACGCCCGCGCGCGGTCATCAGCGCGGCCATCGGCATCGACAGCACGGCCGTACCGGCGACGGTGGCGGTGGGCGCGAGCCCGGACAGCGCCTCGGTGCCGCTGACCTGCCGGGCCAGTACAGCGGACAGCGCGATGCCGGTGGCGACGCCGAGCCCGCCGAGGATCTGGCTCGCGACCAGCACCGCGGTCGTGCGGCGCCGCAGCGTGGGCAGGAGAGCGGCGTCGACGGGCGCGGCGGCGGCGCGCTCGACGGCGGTCACGGCCCGCGCCGGACCGTCGCGCGGCCGTGGCGACGACCGGGAGATGTGGTCACCGGCGCAGTGTCCCCTCAGAACAGCGGCTCGGGTAGTACCCCTTCCAGCGCGAGCAGCTTCCGCTTGGTCTCCAGACCGCCCCCGAACCCGCCGATGCCGCCGTCGCTCTCCACCACCCGGTGGCAGGGCACGACGACCGGCAGCGGATTGGCGCCCATCGCCACCCCGACCGCCTGCGCCGCCAGCGGCTGTCCCACCCGCCTGGCGAGATCGCCGTAGCCGACGACCTTCCCGTACGGGACGCCGGACGCCAGTTCGCGGAGCACCTGGCGGTTGAAGCCCGAGATCAGCGACCAGTCCAGCGGCAGCTCGAAGGCCCGCCGCTCACCGGCGAAGTAGGCCTCCACCTGGCGTATCGCCTCGGCCAGCAGCGGGGAGTCGGGCGCCTCGACGGGCTCCGTGCCCAGTCGGGCCGCGAGCCGGCCGAGCGCCTGGTCGCGTACCGCGTCGGTGGCGTGGAACACGACGTTGAGCAGGCCCTCACCCGTCGCGGCCAGCAACAGCGGACCGATGTCGGTACCGACGACGGTCCACACGACCCGCTGCTCGTCCTGCCCATTGCTGTCCATGCGCCCACCGTACGGCCGGCCACTGACAACGCCCCTGGGCGGCGGCACGGCCCGCTCCCGCACCGCGCCCCGGGGCCGCCGGGCGTCAGTACCCGTACAGGGCCCGCCGCACCACGTCGGGCTTGTTGGTGATCACGCCGTCGACGTCGTACCCCGCGACGGCCTCGGCGGTCGCGGGGTCGTCGACGGTCCAGACGAAGACCTTCATCGGCTTGCCGTGCGGTCCGGTGAGCGCGTGCACGGCGGAGACGTACGCGGGGGAGAGGGCGGCGTACGACGGGTTGATCAGGTCGGCGAAGCCCGTGTACCGGGGCAGGTCCGCGAGGGCCGGCATCCCGAGCAGACCGGTCCGCACCCCCGGCTTCAGTTCGTGGACGGTCCGCAGGCTGTCGGCGCTGAAACTCTGCACGATCAGCCGGTTCGTGAGGTGCCGGCGGTCCAGCCAGCCCTCGTTGCTCAGCAGCTTCAGGGTCTGCTGCTCGATCCCCGGATACAGCTCGGGGTTCTTGACCTCCAGGAGCAGCTTCTGGTGGTGATGCTCGACCCGGTCGACGTACTCCTTGAGCGTCGGCACACGCACGCCCGTGTAGGCGGCGCCGAACCAGCTCCCCGCGTCGAGCAGGGCTATCTCGGCCGCCGTGAAGTCCCGCACCTTCCACGGGGCCCGGCCGGGAAAGACCTCCTCGGCGTCGGTCGTGCGGCGGAGACTGTCGTCGTGGATCACCACGAGCTCGCCGTCCCTGGTGCGCTGGACGTCGTTCTCCACCCACAGGATGCCCAGCGAGGCCGCCTCGTCGACGGCGTCCAGGGTGTTCTCGGGGGCGTGGGCGGAGGCTCCCCGGTGGGCGATCACCGACGGCCGGAAAGCGCTGCCCGCCCGGGCGTCGTGAACGGGGAGCAGGAGGGCGACGGTGCCCAGGACGGCGGTGGTCGTGGCGGCAACTACGCGCGCGTGCATGCGTACTCCTCGCGTCGGGCCATCACATACAGCTCAACAGTGACAGCAGAGGGTCGACAGCGGGGGTGTGCAGGATGACCACAGAATGAAAGGAGACTTCGGAGGCCGCTCACTGGTGCCGCACATGTGCGACAAGGGCGTGTTTCTTTGCCGGAAAATCGTTCGACCATTCCGGTGGGGGTCATACTCTCTCTCAGCCTTGACCGCGCTCAGCGGTCCTGGAGAGGGGCGAGTTTCAGGAAGATCAAGCAAACAGGGCGAAGGGCAACCGCGCATGCAAGGCACGGTCGACGGTTTCAGCTACGGACTCGTCACACCGCTGGTGGCCTACCTCATGGCCTGCCTCGGCGGTGCTCTCGGTCTGCGCTGCACCACCAGAGCCCTGCTCGTCGCCCAGTCCTGGCGCCCGGGATGGCTCGCCCTCGGCTCGGCGGCGATCGGCTCCGGCATCTGGACCATGCACTTCATCGCGATGATCGGCTTCACGGTCGACGGCGCCCCGATCCACTACGACAAGCCGATGACGTACGCGAGCCTGGGCGTCGCCATCGTCATGGTGGGCGTGGGGATCTTCATAGTCGGCTACCGGGGCGCGACCGGAACGGCGCTGTTCACCGGGGGCACCATCACCGGCCTGGGCATCGCGTCGATGCACTACCTGGGCATGGCCGGAATGCGCTTCAACGGAACTTTGCAGTACAACACGTTCACCGTCGCCACCTCCGTCGCCATCGCCATGGGTGCCGCCACCGCCGCCCTGTGGGCCGCGGGACAGGTCAGGGGCTTCCTGTGGAGCGTGGGCGCCAGCCTGGTCATGGGGCTGGCCGTGACCGGCATGCACTACACCGGGATGGCCGCCCTGAGCGTCCATCTGCACACGGGCGCCCCGACCGCGGGCGACTCTCCCGCCGCCCTCCTCGCGCCGATGCTGATCGGCCCGCTCGCCTTCCTCTGCCTCGCGGGTGTGGTCGTGATGTTCGACCCGTTGATGGTCATGGGCAAGCCCGACTGGACGCCCGCCGAGCACAAACCCGGCGTCCCGGCGCACCCGCCGGCCCCGCACCCGTCGCGCCGCTCCCGGCTCCGCAGCCGCCGGAAGGTGACGCACCGGGAGTTCCGGACCCCGCAGAACCGCTGACTCCCGTACCCGGGACCCCGGGGCCGGCCCCCGCGAAACCCCTGATCGGACCCCGTTGTCAGTGGGGGGCCGTACGGTGGATGACATGCGGCCCGTTTCTCACATCGAACGCACGGTGGCGCCTTTCGAGGTCGTCAGCCCCTACCAGCCCAGTGGCGACCAGCCGGCGGCCATCGCCGAGCTGGCCAAGCGCGTCGAGGCAGGTGAGAAGGACGTCGTCCTGCTCGGCGCGACCGGCACCGGAAAGTCCGCGACCACCGCGTGGATGATCGAGAAGCTCCAGCGCCCCACCCTGGTGATGGCGCCGAACAAGACCCTGGCCGCCCAGCTGGCGAACGAGTTCCGCGAACTGCTGCCGAACAACGCGGTCGAGTACTTCGTCTCGTACTACGACTACTACCAGCCCGAGGCGTACGTCCCGCAGTCGGACACCTACATCGAGAAGGACTCCTCGATCAACGAGGAGGTCGAGCGCCTGCGGCACTCCGCGACCAACTCGCTCCTCACCCGCCGTGACGTCGTCGTGGTCGCCTCGGTCTCCTGCATCTACGGCCTCGGCACCCCGCAGGAGTACGTGGACCGCATGGTCCCGCTCCGCGTCGGCGACGAGCTCGACCGGGACCAGCTGCTGCGCCGCTTCGTCGACATCCAGTACACGCGCAACGACCTGGCGTTCAGCCGAGGCACCTTCCGGGTGCGCGGCGACACCATCGAGATCTTCCCGGTCTACGAGGAGCTCGCCGTCCGCATCGAGATGTTCGGCGACGAGATCGAGGCCCTGTCCACGCTGCACCCGCTCACCGGCGAGATCATCAGCGACGACCAGCAGCTGTACATCTTCCCGGCCACGCACTACGTGGCGGGCCCCGAGCGCCTGGAGCGGGCCGCCAACGACATCGAGAAGGAGTTGGGCGAGCGCCTGGCCGACCTGGAGAAGCAGGGCAAGCTCCTGGAGGCCCAGCGCCTGCGCATGCGCACCACGTACGACCTGGAGATGCTCCGCCAGATCGGCTCCTGCTCCGGTGTCGAGAACTACTCGATGCACTTCGACGGGCGCTCGCCCGGCTCCCCGCCGAACACCCTGCTCGACTACTTCCCGGACGACTTCCTGCTCGTCATCGACGAGTCCCATGTCACCGTCCCGCAGATCGGCGCCATGTACGAGGGGGACGCCTCCCGCAAGCGCACCCTCGTCGACCACGGCTTCCGGCTGCCCTCCGCCCTCGACAACCGCCCCCTGAAGTGGGAGGAGTTCCAGGAGCGCATCGGGCAGACCGTCTACCTGTCGGCGACCCCCGGCAAGTACGAGCTCTCCCGCGGGGACGGCACCGTCGAGCAGATCATCCGCCCCACCGGCCTGATCGACCCGGAGGTCGTGGTCAAGCCCACCGAGGGCCAGATCGACGACCTGGTGCACGAGATCCGCACGCGCGTGGAGAAGGACGAGCGCGTCCTGGTCACCACGCTCACCAAGAAGATGGCCGAGGACCTCACGGACTACTTCCTGGAACTCGGCATCCAGGTGCGCTACCTGCACAGCGACGTCGACACGCTGCGCCGGATCGAGCTGCTGCGCGAGCTGCGCGCCGGCGAGTTCGACGTCCTGGTCGGCATCAACCTCCTGCGGGAGGGGCTCGACCTGCCCGAGGTGTCCCTGGTGGCGATCCTCGACGCCGACAAGGAGGGCTTCCTGCGCTCCGGCACCTCGCTGATCCAGACCATCGGCCGCGCGGCGCGCAATGTCTCCGGTCAGGTCCACATGTACGCCGACAAGATCACCCCGGGCATGGAGCGGGCCATCGAGGAGACCAACCGCCGCCGGGAGAAGCAGGTCGCCTACAACACGGCGAACGGCATCGACCCGCAACCGCTCCGCAAGAAGATCAACGACATCGTCGCCCAGATCTCCCGCGAGGAGGTCGACACGGAGCAGCTGCTCGGCTCGGGCTACCGCGCGAAGAAGGACGGGCGGGGCACCAAGGCCCCTGTGCCCTCCCTCGGCGACAAGGCGGCCAAGGGCGCCAAGTCCAGGTCGGCCAAGGGCAAGTCCAAGGAGACGGTGCCGACGGACCGTCCCGCGGCCGAACTCACCGAGCAGATCGAGGAGATGACGGAGCGTATGCGGGCCGCCGCCGCCGACCTCCAGTTCGAGGTCGCCGCCCGGATCCGCGACGAGGTCTCCGAAATGAAGAAGGAACTGCGCCAGATGAGGGAGGCGGGTCTGGCCTGACGGACCCCTGCGGCAGCTGTGCCCTCGCCCCGCACCGGCTGTGTTGCAAGACCGACACAAAGTGCGGGCCTGGGTACGGCAGTGTCAGTGCCTTTGCGTAGGGTTTCCGTCAACCGCGGGCTCGCGGCAACAGGGGACAGCTCGAGAGGGGAATCAGCGCGTGACCGTCAACATGACCAAGGGTCAGGCCATCAGTCTTCAGAAGAACGACGGGGGCAGCCTGACCGCGGTGCGCATGGGTCTCGGCTGGCAGGCGGCCCCGCGGCGTGGCCTGTTCGGCTCCCGGACCCGGGAGATCGACCTCGACGCCTCCGCCGTTCTCTTCGCCGACAAGCAGCCGGTCGACGTCGTCTTCTTCCGCCACCTGGTGAGTGACGACGGCTCGGTCCGTCACACCGGTGACAACCTCGTCGGCGGTGTCGGTCAGGGCGGCGACGACGAGGCGATCCTCGTCGACCTCGCGCGCGTGCCGGTCCACATCGACCAGATCATCTTCACGGTGAACTCCTTCACCGGCCAGACGTTCCAGGAAGTGCAGAACGCCTTCTGCCGTCTGGTCGACGAGACCAACGGCCAGGAGCTCGCGCGCTACACGCTGGCGGGCGGCGGCGCCTACACGGCCCAGATCATGGCGAAGGTGCACCGGGTGGGCGGCGGCTGGAACATGACGGCCCTCGGCGCGCCGGCCAACGGCCGTACCTTCCAGGACCTGATGCCCGCGATCCTGCCCGCGCTCTAGGGCGGAGAGCGGCACCCAAGACAACACCACACGCGACGCAGGGGGACGACAGGCGATGACGGCCGAGCTGGTGCGGGGGCAGAACCACCCGCTCTCCCAGGTCCGCCTCGAGATCCGGGTCTCGGCCGGCCGGCCGGTCATGGCGGTTGCCACACTCGGTGACGAGAGCGGCAAGGTCCCCGGCGTCGAGTGGGTGGCCCACCCCGGCGTACCCACACTGCCCGGCCTGGAGGTCTCCCGGCAGGCGGCCGCCGACCACCGTCTCGCGGTGGACCTGGACGCCGTGTCGGCGGCCGTGCACCGGGTCAGCGTGCTGCTCGCCCTGCCCGCGGGCGTCGGCGGGCCGGTCAGCTTCGGCTCGGTCGCGGCCCCCTTCATCGCGGTCACCGGCCTCGACGGCACCGAGGTCGCCACCTACACCATCACCGGCCTGGAGGCGGAGTCGGCGGTCGTCGCGCTGGAGCTGTACCGGCGTCAGGGCGCCTGGAAGGTGCGCGCCGTCGGCCAGGGCTACGCGGGCGGCCTCGCCGAACTCCTCACCGACCAGGGTCTGTCGCAGGCGCACCGACTCGCGGCCGGCATCAACGAAGCCGTGGTCCAGGGCCTGGCCCGCTCGGTGCAGGCGCCGCCGCGTACGGCCGACGGCGACCGCTCCCGGCAGGCGGCCGCGTCCGCCCTCGGCCCGGACCAGAGCGGCTCGCCGTACGGCGCGCAGGGCACCCAGGGCGCCGCCGGTCCGTACGGGGCGACCCAGAACCCTCAGGGTCCCTCGGGTACGGGCTACCCGGCGGGCACCACACCGACGGATCCCGACGCCACCCAGCCGACGCCGACGACACCCACCACCGGTGGCTCGATCGACTACAGCCACCCGCGTCGGCAGAACGCCGCTCCGCCCCCGCCTCCGCCCACCGCGCCTCCGGCCCAGCCCGGCCGGCCCGCCCGGCCCGTCGCGGGTGACGCGACCGGCTGGTCCATGGAGGAGCGGCTCTACAACCAGGTCTGGGGCATGTTCGAGGACCTGGCCCGCAGCACGGCCGCGTACCGCAGCGCCGTCGACTTCGCCGATACGCGGATGGAGAAGGAGCTGGACCAGGTCCTGTCCGACCCGCGCAGCAGGATGGGCGGCCAGGGCGACGCCGCCCGCGAGGCGGCCCAGGCCAAGCACATCCAGCTCGTCGACCAGGCCCGGGAGGCCCTGGACCGGGATCTCGTCCAGCTCGGCGCCGAGGCCGACGTGGTCGAGCCGGCGCTGCCCGCGGCGTACGCGCGCTGGGACAACCCCGTCTGGCACGCCTACCGCGTCCCCATGGAGATGCCCATGGCCGTGCGGCTGGGCGACCTCCACCTTCCCGAGAGCGACCCGCTGCGCATCCCGATGCTGGTCAGGCTCCCGCTCGAACGCGGTCTGTGGATCGACAGCGGGCGGTCGGGCTTGTCCGACGGGTCGTTCGCCGACTCCCACGAACTGCGCCGCCTCGCCATGGAGTCGGCCGTGGCGCACACGGCCCGGCTGCTGGCGGTGCATCCGGCGGACGAGTTCACCGTGCACGTCGTCGATCCGGCCGGCTCGGGCGCCCGGGAACTCGCGCCGCTGGTGCGGAGCGGCGTGCTCGCGGCCCCGCCCGCGGTCGGTGCGGCAGGTGTCGCGGCGGTCCTGGGCGGGCTCACGGAGCGGGTCGACCTGGTGCAGATGGCGGTGCGTGGTGGCATGGCCGACTCGCTGCCGCCCGGCTTCGACACGGCCCAGCAGCTCCTGGTCGTCAATGACTTCCCGCACGGCTTCGACGACCGTGCCGTGACCCAGCTGCGTTACCTCGCGGACGAGGGGCCCGGCGTCGGCGTCCACCTGATGATGGTCGCCGACCGGGAGGATGCCGACAGTTACGGTCCGTTGCTGGACCCGCTGTGGCGTGCGCTGCTGCGGCTGACGCCCGTGCCCGAGGACCACCTCGCCGACCCCTGGGTGGGGCATGCGTGGACGTATGAACCGAGTCTCGTGCCGCCCGGCAGCCAGGTGCTCCAGCAGGTCCTCGCTCAGGTCGCGGCGGCTCGCGCCAAGTACTAGTAAAGGCTTCTGACCAGCGGACTTGGTCTTTCTTTTGCCAAGCGCTTTACCTTTTCTTGGTGGTTGGGGTACTGTTTTCCTCACGGAGGGGAGTACTCCCTGCTGCGGCGTACCCGTCAATACGGATCAGGCCTGATCCCGGGGCGTCGGCCCATTCCGGGTGGAAGAGACCTCCGGCAGCGCGACGACGCTGATTACCTGCCGTTACGTACTGTCGGAGGCGCAGTGAATGTTTCCCTGGCCCTATGGGGCCTCACCATCGTGGGCCTTGCCGCCCTCATCGCGGTCGACTTCTTCATCGGCCGCAAGCCGCACGACGTGTCGATCAAGGAAGCGGGGATCTGGACCGTCGTCTGGATCGCGCTGGCCGGGCTCTTCGGAGTCGGGCTGCTCGTGTTCAGCGGCGGTGAGCCGGCCGGCGAGTTCTTCGCGGGCTTCATCACCGAGAAGTCGCTCAGTGTCGACAACCTCTTCGTCTTCGTCCTGATCATGGCGAAGTTCTCGGTCCCGTCGCAGTACCAGCAGCGGGTCCTGCTCGTCGGTGTCCTCATAGCCCTGGTCCTGCGGGCGATCTTCATCGCCGCGGGCGCCGCGATCCTCGCCAGCTTCGCGTGGGTGTTCTACCTCTTCGGCGCCTTCCTGATCTGGACCGCCTGGAAGCTCATCCAGGAGGCCCGTGCCGACGAGGAGGACGAGGAGTTCGAGGAGAACAAGCTGCTCAAGGCCGTGGAGAAGCGGTTCGGCGTCGCCGACCGCTATCACGGCACGAAGCTGTGGATCGAGCAGAACGGCAAGCGGGTCATGACCCCGATGCTGGTCGTGATGCTCGCGATCGGCACCACCGACGTGCTCTTCGCGCTCGACTCGATCCCCGCGATCTTCGGCCTGACGCAGGATCCGTACATCGTCTTCACCGCCAACGCGTTCGCCCTGATGGGGCTGCGACAGCTCTACTTCCTCATCGGTGGCCTGCTGAGGAAGCTGGTCCACCTCAGCTACGGCCTGTCGGTCATCCTCGGCTTCATCGGCGTGAAGCTGGTGCTGCACGCCCTGCACGAGTCCGGGGTCCACGTCCCCGAGATCAGCATCCCGGTCTCGCTCGGCGTCATCTGCTCCGTCCTGATCGTCACCACGATCACCAGCCTGCGGGCTTCGAGGAAGCAGGCGGCGGCCGAGGCGGCGCGGACGGAGAGCGAAGGCGCTCCGAAGGACAGCATCGAGGCCTGACCACGGAGGACGTAGGAACAACCACCCCCGGGAGCGGTGCGCGGTGAATTGCCGAGCACCGCTCCCGGTGCTTCGTCGGGAGCTGCGCGTTTCCACCCAGGGGCGCGTGTTCCGGGCCGGACGGGCCGGAATGCGGAGCCCCTACGGCTCTGCGACGATCGCTGCATGATCGCTCGGCTCAGGTCGGTCACGACCCGGTGGACAGCGCTCGTGCCGGCGCTCGCGGTCGTCCTGCTGGCCCTGACCTGGGGACGCGACCTGCCCGGCGCGGTCGTCGCCGTGGTGACGCTGGTCCTCGCCGGAGCGGTCCTGGCCGCCGTGCACCACGCGGAGGTCGTCGCCCACCGGGTCGGTGAACCCTTCGGATCCCTCGTCCTCGCGGTCGCCGTGACGATCATCGAGGTCGCCCTGATCGTCACGCTGATGGCGGACGGCGGGGACAAGAGCTCGACCCTGGCCAGGGACACGGTCTTCGCGGCCGTGATGATCACCTGCAACGGCATCGTCGGCCTGTGCCTCCTGGTCGCCTCGCTGCGCCACGGCACGGCGATCTTCAACCCGGAGGGCACCGGCGCGGCACTGGCGACCGTCGCGACCCTGGCCACGCTCAGTCTGGTCCTGCCGACCTTCACCACCAGCAAACCGGGCCCGGAGTTCTCCTCCGTCCAGCTCACCTTCGCCGCACTGTCCTCACTGATTCTGTACGGCCTGTTCGTGGCGACCCAGACCATCCGGCACCGCGACTACTTCCTGCCGGTCACCCGGCAGGGAGACGTGATCACCGCAGACGACCACGCCGGCGCCCCCACGTCCCGGACCGCCTGGATCAGCCTCGGGCTGCTCGGCCTGGCCCTGATCGGTGTGGTGGGCCTCGCCAAGGGCGTCTCGCCCACGATCGAGTCCGGAGTGGAGGCCGCCGGACTGCCCCAGGCGGTGGTCGGTGTGATCATCGCGCTGCTCGTGCTGCTCCCCGAGACGATCGCCGCGCTGCGCTCCGCCCGCCGCGACCGGGTGCAGACCAGCCTCAACCTCGCGCTCGGCTCCGCGATGGCCAGCATCGGTCTCACCATCCCCGCGGTCGCCCTGGCCTCCATCTGGCTCTCCGGGCCGCTCGTCCTCGGCCTCGGCCCCACCCATATGGTGCTGCTCGCGCTGACCGTCGTGGTCAGCTCGCTGACGGTGGTCCCGGGACGGGCCACGCCGTTGCAGGGCGGCGTCCACCTCGTGCTGTTCGCGGCCTACCTGGAGCTGGCGATCAATCCGTAGCCGGCCGCACGGCGGCCACCCGTACCGGCCGGGTCTCCGGCAGCAGCGCGAAGCAGCCCAGGCTGAGCAGCGCGATCCCGGTCAGATAGGCGCCCACACCCCACGGGACACGCCCCGAGCGCTCGGCGAGGGCGGTCGCCACGATCGGCGTGAGCGCGCCCCCGAGGACTCCGCCCAGGTTGTAGCCGACCGCCGCACCGGTACAGCGCACACGCGGCGCGTAGAGCTCCGGCAGATACGCCGAGATCACCGCGAACATCGTGACGAAGGCGAGCAGTGCCCCCAGAAAGCCGAGGAACATCGGCAGCGGCTCGCCTGTCGAGAGCAGCGCGACCAGCGGGAACATCCACAGTGCGGCCGCCGCGCAGCCCACGAGGCACAACGGTCGGCGGCCGAAGCGGTCGCCGAGCATCGCCATCACGGGAGTCAGCGAACCCTTCACCACCACGGCGGCCATGATGCAGACCAGCATGACCGTACGGCTGACCCCGAGCCGTTCCGTCGCGTACGCAAGGGACCAGGTCGTCACGGCGTAGAAGATCGCGTACCCGGCGGCGAGCGCGCCGGCGGTCAGCAGGACGAGCCGCCAGTGGTCGCGTACGACCTCGGCGAGCGGCACACGCGCGTGGTCGTCGATCTCCAGGAACCGGGGGCTCTCGGGCAGCGACGACCGGAGCCACAGCCCGAGCACGGCCAGCGCCCCGGCCGCCCAGAAGGGCACCCGCCACCCCCACTGCGCGAACTGCGCCTCCGTCAGCGTCACCGACAGGACCAGCACCACCCCGTTGGCGAGCACGAAGCCCACCGCGGGCCCGACCTGCGGGAAGCTCGACCACAGCCCGCGCCGCTCGGCGGGCGCGTGTTCCGCGGTCAGCAGCACCGCGCCGCCCCATTCCCCGCCGAGCCCCAGCCCCTGGAGGAAACGCAGGACGAGCAGCAGCAGGGGAGCGGCCACCCCGATCGTGTCGTACGTCGGCACGCAGCCGACCGCGACCGTCGAGGCACCGGTCAGCAGCAGGGAGACGACCAGGACCGGCCGGCGCCCGCGCCGGTCCCCGATGTGCCCGAACAGCACCGAGCCCAGCGGCCGCGCCACGAACCCCACGCCGAACGTCGCGAACGCGGCCAGTGTCCCGGCCAGCGGCGAGAACGTCGGGAAGAACAGCGGCCCCAGAACCAGCGCGGCCGCGGTCCCGTAGACGAAGAAGTCGTAGAACTCGATGGCCGTCCCGGCGAGCGAGGCGGCTGCGAGCCGCGGCATGGAGGGCGCCTTCACGGTGTGTACGTCGTGCATGCCGCGTCAACTACCCACAGTGATGGCGGGTTACGGGGGCGTGCGGGGGCGCGGACCGCCGCGAGGGGGGCTCAGTAGGTCACGGTGATACGCCGTGCGGGACCGTCGACGCGGATCGTGCCGCCGTAGGGGACGACGAGTTGCGGGTCGGTGTGGCCGAAGTCCACGTCGAAGACGGCCAGGGTGTCGGGCGCGTACGCCCGCAGTGCGCGCTCCACCGCCGCGCGCTGCTCGGCCGCGTAACGGGCGGCCTCCTCCGGGCCGTTGGGGCGCTCGAAGGACCAGCTCTTGGCCCGGGCCATCAGCAGTGCGGGGAAGCGCCGCAGCAGACCGCGCTCGCCCATGTTGCGCAGGATCCGGAAGACCTCCGTGGCGCTCGGCAGTTCCTCCGACGTCTCCAGGAGCAGCACCCCGCCGTCGTACGCCGCAGGGTCGCGGGCGATCTCGCGGTCGGCCATCAGCAGCCAGGAGAGGATCTCCAGGTTGCCGCCCCAACTGCGGCCCTCCACCACGCGGTCGGCGTTGACCCAGCTCCAGCCGGCGCCGGGCCGGCTGCCGGGCTCCGCCGCGAAGGTCGCCGGGTCGGCCCAGTCGCCGCTGACGTCGTTCCACCGCTCGGCGGGCCGCAGCTCGTAGGGGCCCGAGGTGAACAGCGCGGCGCGCAGCGAGTCGGCGGTCAGCGGGTGCATGGCTCCGGGGCGTCCCAGTTCGCACATCACGCTCGCGCCGTGGTAGCCGACGACACCGGAGTTGTACAGGAACGCCAGCAGGTTGGTGTTGTCGCTCCACCCGAAGAACGGCTTCGGGTCGGCGCGCAGCAACTCCCGGTCCAGCAGCGGCAGTACGGTGATCTGGTCCTCGCCGCCGATCGACGCGATGACCGCCCGTACGCCCGGGTCGGCGAACGCGGCGTGGATGTCGTCGGCGCGCTCCTGCGGCGTCGCCCCCATCCTGCGTGTCGTCGGGTACTCGACGGGCTCCAGACCGAACTCCTCGCGCAGCCGCTCCAGGCCCAGTTCGTAGGGGCGCGGGAAGAGTCCGGGCAGGCCCGCGGAGGGCGAGATGACGGCTATGCGGTCGCCGGGCGCGGGCTTCGGGGGATACGAGGGCGTCGTCATGCCGGGAGGGTACGGGCTGCTGCCCTGCGGTTTCACCGTGATAAACCGGTCCGAGCGGCGGCCTCCGACGGGCCGCCCACGAACGGACCGGAGGAACCGTGCCCCGCAGCCTGGCCAACGCCCCGATCATGATCCTGAACGGCCCCAACCTGAACCTCCTGGGCCAGCGTCAGCCGGAGATCTACGGTTCCGACACGCTCGCCGACGTCGAGGCGCTGTGCGTCAAGGCGGCGGCCGCGCACGGCGGCACCGTGGACTTCCGGCAGTCCAACCACGAGGGGCAACTGGTCGACTGGATCCACGAGGCGCGGCTGAACCACTGCGGCATCGTGATCAACCCGGGCGCCTACTCGCACACGTCGGTCGCGATCCTGGACGCCCTCAACACCTGTGACGGCCTGCCGGTGCTGGAGGTCCACATCTCCAACATCCACCAGCGCGAGTCCTTCCGGCACCACTCGTACGTCTCGCTGCGCGCCGACGGCGTCATCGCGGGCTGCGGGGTCCAGGGATACGTGTTCGGCGTGGAGCGCGTCGCCGCGCTGGCGGGGTCGGGCAAGGCGGACGCGTAAGCGTCGCTCTCCAGGCCGGAGCCCCTTACCGCGCCCCTCAGAGGCGGCCCGCCTCCACGATCCGCCGCAGGAAGCGCTGTGTGCGCTCCTGCTGCGGGTCACCGAAGAGCTGCTCGGCGGTGCCCCGTTCCAGCACGACGCCTCCGTCCAGAAAACAGACCTGGTCGGCGACCTCGCGCGCGAAGCCCATCTCATGGGTGGCGAGCACCATGGTCATGCCGTCGGCCTTCAGATCGCGCACGACGTTCAGGACCTCGCCCACCAGCTCCGGGTCGAGGGCCGCCGTGATCTCGTCGAGCAGCAGCAGCCGGGGACGCACGGCCAGCGCGCGCACGATCGCGACACGCTGCTGCTGGCCGCCGCTGAGCCGGTCGGGATACTCGCCGGCCTTACCGGCCAGCCCGAGCCGCTCCAGGAGCTCCCTGGCGTGTTTCTCGGCCTGTGCGCGGGCGACGCCGTGGACCCGGCGCGGGGCGAGCGTGATGTTCTCCAGCACCGTCATGTGCGGGAACAGGTTGTACGCCTGGAAGACCACGCCGATCCGGCGCCGTACCGCGTCCTGGTCGACGCGCGGATCGGTGATCTCCTCGTCGTCCAGCCAGATCGCGCCGTCGTCGATGTCCTCCAGCAGGTTGGCGCAGCGCAGCAGCGTGGACTTGCCGGAGCCGGAGGCGCCGATCAGCGCCGTCACCGTGTGCGGGGCGACCTCCAGGTCGACGTCCCGCAGGACGACGGACCCGCCGAAGGTCTTGCGGACGGACTCCATCCGCAGCACCGGAGTCGGTGGTGCCGGAGTCGGTGGTGCCGGAGTCCGCAGCGCCGGATCGTCGCTCATGTCGTTCCTCCCTGGGCCCGCTGACGGTCCATCCGGGCCGTCACCCAGTCCGTGAAGCGGGTCATCGGGATGGTCAGGGCCACGAAGACCAGTCCGGCGACGATGTACGGCGTGTAGTTCAGGCTGCGGCCCACGATGATGTCCGCCGCGCGGACGGCGTCGATCGCGCCGCCGATCGAGACGAGACCGGTGTCCTTCTGGAGCGACACCAGGTCGTTCAGCAGCGGCGGCACCTGGCGGCGCACGGCCTGGGGGAGCACCACGAAACGCAGCGCCTGCCGGTTGTTCAGGCCCAGCGAGCGGGCCGCGGCGCGCTGGGAGGGGTGCACGGACTCGATGCCCGCGCGGAACACCTCGGCGACGTACGCCGAGTACGTCAGTGTCAGTGCCGTGCCGCCCAGCAGTACGGGGTCGACGGTCACGCCCTGGAGCCGCAGTGCCGGGACGCCCAGCACCACGATCATCAGGTTGATGATCAGCGGCAGCCCGCGGAAGAAGTCCGTGTACGCCGCCGCCAGCACCCGCAGCGGGAAGAACACGGGCCCGCGCAGGGTGCGGGCCACGGCGATGAGCATGCCGAGGACGAGCACGGCGACGCCGCAGATCAGCAGCAGTCTGACGTTCAGCCAGAGTCCTTCGAGGACCTTGGGGAACGCCTCGCGCGCGTACTGCCCGTCGAAGAAGGTCTCCTTGGTGCGCGGCCAGCCGGGCGCGCCGACGACGACCAGGTAGAGGACGGCACCCGTGACCAGGGTCGACAGCGCGGCGATCGCGGTGGCGCGGCGGGCACGCGTGCGCTTGTAGCGCTCGCGCTCCAGCCGCCGCTGTGAGGGGACGTAGCCGTCGTCGGGGGCGCCCTTGTCGCCCCCGGACATGTCGTCCTCGCCGTCCGCGTTGTCTACGTTGTCCTCGTCGTCCGCGCCTTCCCGGCCGGACTCGTCCTTGGTGACCGTCACTTGAGCACCGGCGCGTCGACGGCGTCGGAGAGCCACTGCTGCTCGATCTTCGCCAGGGTGCCGTTCTCGCGGAGCGCGTCCACGGCGCCGGTCACGCAGGAGGTGAGCGCGCTGCCCTTGTCGAGCACGAGCCCGAACTGCTCGGGAGCGCCGCCCCGGTTCTCGAACTGGCCGACGATCTCGGCGTCCGTGACCTCGGCGGCCGTGATGTAGAAGGCGGTCGGCAGGTCGGTGACGATGGCGTCGACCTGGCCGTTCTTCAGCGCGGACTTGGCCTGGTCGTTCTTGGCGTAGACGGCCGCGGCCGCGGTCGGCTTCACCACGTCGTCGATGTAGTCGAGGCTGGTCGTGCCGACCTGGGCGCCCAGCTTGAGGCCCTTGAGGTCCGCGATGCTCGTCGCCTTGGCGGCCTTCGTGCCCTTCAGGGCGATGACGGCCTGGCGCACGTCGTAGTAGCCGGACGAGAAGTCCACGGCCTTCTTGCGCTCGTCGCTGATCGACACCTGGTTGATGTCGAAGTCGAAGGTCTTCTCGCCCGGTGCGAAGGCCTTGTTGAACGGCACGCTCTGCCAGACCACGGCGCTCTTGTCGTAGCCGAGCTGCTCCGCCACGGCGTACGCCACCGCCGACTCGAAGCCCTCGCCGTTGGCAGGCTTGTCGTCCTTGAACCACGGCTCGTACGCGGGCTCGTCGGTCGCGATCGTCAGCTTGCCGGAGGCCTCGGTGGCCAGTTTGCCCTTGGCGCAGGTGTTCGCGCTCGAACCGGACGGCGTCGAAGCCGCCTTGTCCTCCGGCTGCGGGGCACAGCCGACGGCGGTCGCGAGGAGGGCCACGGTGGCGCCGGCGACGGCGCGGCGCAGTACACGAGGGGCGAGGTGCATGGCGGGAGAGTGGCAGCGCAAACCCCTGTTTGTCGAGGTCACACCATGACTTGTCCGCATACTGGGAACTGGTGTTGCGTTCTCGTGAACAGGCTCGGCGGACCCGCCTGGGCCGCCGGCCGAGGGCGGGGATCGTAGACCGGCGGCCCGATCCGCGCCGGAGCCGTCATCCCGCGCGGAACCGCTATCAGTTGACCGCGCAACCACGACTGCGGGGAGCGCGTGCGAGGGACCGGCGCGTGCGCGCGATTCACACGGGGCGCGCGTTCGGCAACGCGCGCCCCGTGCCGTGAGAACTCACCACCCGCGCGCGTGCCACTCCGGAAGGTGCGGCCGCTCCGCGCCCAGCGTGGTGTCGTTGCCGTGGCCCGGATAGACCCAGGTCTCGTCCGGCAGCACGTCGAAGATCTTCGTCTCGACATCGCGGATCAGACTGGCGAACGCCTCCGGGTCCTTACGGGTGTTGCCCACGCCGCCGGGGAAGAGGCAGTCGCCGGTGAACACGTGGGGGTGGCCGTGCGGGTCGTCGTAGACCAGGGCGATCGAGCCGGGCGTGTGCCCCACCAGATGGCGCGCGGTGAGCTCCACGTTCCCCACCCGGATGACGTCACCGTCGTCGACCGGGACGTCGGTCGCCACGGGGATGCCCTCGGCGTCCTCCCGGCCGGCGTAGGTACGCGCGCGTGTGGCCGCCACGACCTCGGCGAGCGCCTGCCAGTGGTCGCCGTGCTGATGGGTGGTGACGACGGACGTGATGCCGTCGTCACCGATCGTGCCGAGCAGGGCGTGCGCGTCGTTGGCCGCGTCGATCAACAACTGCTCGTCCGTGGCCCGGCAGCGCAGCAGATAGGCGTTGTTGTTCATCGGGCCGACCGCGATCTTGGTGATCATCAGGTCCTTGAGCTCGTGCACGTCCGCCGGTCCGCCGACCGTCACCTCTCCGCTGTACGTCATGGCGGCAGCCTATAGCGGCGGAAGGGCCGGCAGCGGCCCGCCGTCCGCCGTCAGTCCGGAACCGTCGCGACGCCCGGCGAGCCAGCCCAGGAGGTCCGCCGGGGTGCCGGTGACGGTCACCTCGGGGCGGTCGGCCGCGCGGCCCGTGTGCCACGCGCGGGTGCCGTCCGTGAGGCGCGTCGGCGGCACGTCGGCACGCCCGGTGAACCGCTCCGCGAGGAACTCGATCTCCCGCGCGGTGAACTCCTCCGGGAGGTCCTCCAGCTCGTAGCCGATGCCGAGGTCCACGGCGTGCAGCTCCACCTCCACCCACCGCCGGAACGGCACGCGGGCCGCCGCGTCGACGACGCCGTTGCGCAGCTCCACCGTGCGCGACCAGTCCGCGGGTGCGGCTCCCGTCGCCTGGAAGCGGGCCGCGCTCTCCCGTACGTCCGTGAGCTGGACGTCCAGGGGGCGCGGGGCGTCCCGCTCGATGTCGGCGTCGCGGACGTGTGCGTCGGCGTACATGGGTCGGCCCTCGAGGACGTTCACGAGGGCGTCCGCGTTGCGGGCGATGTGAGCCAGGACATGTCCGCGGCTCCAGCCGGGCAGGCGTGACGGCTCGGCCGCCGACGCGTTGTCCAGTTTGGCGACTGCGGTGAGGAGCCGCTCGGTCGCGTCACGTACAGACTCCAGGTCATGAGCGTGATCAATCATGGTGCTGACCCTAGCCTTGCCACCCCTTCGGGTGAAGGTGGTCGACCGAGCCCGCAAATCGAATGCGCGTGCTATATGGTCGTTGGCGGCGTCGGGCATGCTGGAAGGCCGGGGATTGTTGTGAACCGGTGAATCCCGACCGGCGTTGTCAGTGGCTCGCCCTAGTCTGAGAAAGACGGGGGCCCCGCCCCTGTCACTTCTCTCAAGAAAGGTGCGGACCGGCGTGGCCGACCGTCTCATCGTCCGTGGCGCGCGCGAGCACAACCTCAAGAATGTCTCGCTCGACCTGCCACGCGACTCGCTCATCGTCTTCACGGGCCTGTCGGGGTCGGGCAAGTCCTCGCTGGCCTTCGACACCATCTTCGCCGAGGGCCAGCGGCGCTACGTCGAGTCCCTCTCCTCGTACGCCCGCCAGTTCCTCGGACAGATGGACAAGCCGGACGTCGACTTCATCGAGGGCCTCTCCCCGGCCGTCTCCATCGACCAGAAGTCGACCTCGCGCAACCCGCGCTCCACGGTCGGCACCATCACCGAGGTCTACGACTACCTGCGCCTGCTCTTCGCGCGCATCGGCAAGCCGCACTGCCCCGAGTGCTCCCGGCCGATCACGCGCCAGTCGCCGCAGGCCATCGTCGACAGGGTCCTGGAGCTGCCCGAGGGAAGCCGCTTCCAGGTGCTGTCGCCACTGGTGCGCGAGCGCAAGGGAGAGTTCGTCGACCTGTTCGCCGACCTCCAGACCAAGGGCTACTCCCGCGCGCGGGTCGACGGCGAGACGATCCAGCTGTCCAGCCCGCCCACGCTGAAGAAGCAGGAGAAGCACACCATCGAGGTGGTCATCGACCGCCTCACGGTGAAGGAGTCCGCCAAGCGCCGGCTCACCGACTCGGTGGAGACCGCCCTCGGCCTCGCCGGCGGCATGGTCGTGCTCGACTTCGTCGACCTCCCCGAGGACGACCCCGAGCGCGAGCGCATGTACTCGGAGCACCTGTACTGCCCGTACGACGACCTGTCCTTCGAGGAGCTGGAGCCCCGCTCCTTCTCCTTCAACTCGCCCTTCGGCGCCTGCCCCGAGTGCTCCGGCATCGGCACGCGCATGGAGGTCGACCCCGAGCTGATCGTCCCGGACGAGGACAAGTCCCTCGACGAGGGCGCCATCCACCCCTGGTCGCACGGCCACACCAAGGACTACTTCGGCCGGCTGATCGGCGCCCTCGCGGACGCGCTCGGCTTCCGTACGGACATCCCCTTCGCGGGGCTGCCGCTGCGCGCCAGGAAGGCCCTGCTGCACGGCCACAAGACGCAGATCGAGGTCCGCTACCGCAACAGGTACGGGCGCGAGCGCCTCTACACGACCCCGTTCGAGGGCGCCCTTCCGTTCGTGAAGCGCCGGCACGGCGAGGCCGAGAGCGACGCCAGCCGTGAGCGCTTCGAGGGCTACATGCGCGAGGTGCCCTGCCCCACCTGTGAGGGCACGCGCCTGAAGCCGCTCGTCCTCGCGGTCACGGTCATGGGGAAGTCCATCGCCGAGGTCTCCGGGATGTCCATCAGCGACTGCGCGGACTTCCTGGGCGAGCTGAAGCTCGACGCCCGTGACAAGAAGATCGCCGAGCGGGTTCTGAAGGAGGTCAACGAGCGACTGCGGTTCCTCGTCGACGTCGGTCTGGACTACCTCTCGCTCAACCGCGCGGCCGGCACGCTCTCCGGCGGCGAGGCCCAGCGCATCCGCCTGGCCACCCAGATCGGCTCCGGCCTCGTCGGCGTCCTGTACGTCCTCGACGAGCCGTCCATCGGCCTGCACCAGCGCGACAACCACCGGCTGATCGAGACCCTGGTCCGGCTGCGGGACATGGGCAACACGCTGATCGTCGTCGAGCACGACGAGGACACCATCAAGGTCGCCGACTGGATCGTCGACATCGGTCCCGGCGCCGGCGAGCACGGCGGCAAGGTCGTGCACAGCGGCGGCCTGAAGGAACTGCTCGCCAACCCGGAGTCGCAGACCGGTCAGTACCTGTCCGGCAAGAAGGCCATCCCGGTGCCCGACATCCGGCGCCCGCAGGACCCGTCCCGCAGGCTCACCGTCCACGGCGCCCGCGAGAACAACCTCCAGGACATCGACGTGTCCTTCCCGCTGGGCGTGTTCACCGCGGTCACCGGCGTGTCCGGCTCCGGCAAGTCGACGCTGGTCAACGACATCCTGTACACGCACCTGGCCCGCGAACTGAACGGCGCGAGGAGCGTGCCGGGGCGGCACACGCGCGTGGACGGTGACGACCTCGTCGACAAGGTCGTGCACGTCGACCAGTCGCCGATCGGCCGCACCCCGCGGTCCAACCCGGCCACGTACACCGGTGTCTTCGACCACGTCCGCAAGCTGTTCGCGGAGACCACCGAGGCGAAGGTCCGCGGCTATCTGCCCGGCCGCTTCTCCTTCAACGTCAAGGGCGGCCGCTGCGAGAACTGCGCGGGCGACGGCACGATCAAGATCGAGATGAACTTCCTCCCGGACGTCTACGTCCCGTGCGAGGTCTGCCACGGCGCCCGCTACAACCGGGAGACCCTGGAGGTCCACTACAAGGGCAAGTCCATCGCCGACGTCCTGAACATGCCGATCGAGGAGGCGACGGAGTTCTTCGAGGCCGTCCCCGCGATCGCCCGGCACCTCAACACCCTGAAGGACGTCGGCCTCGGCTACGTCCGGCTCGGCCAGTCCGCGACCACCCTGTCCGGCGGTGAGGCCCAGCGTGTGAAGCTCGCCAGCGAGCTCCAGCGCCGCTCCACCGGCCGCACGGTCTACGTCCTGGACGAGCCGACGACGGGCCTGCACTTCGAGGACATCAGCAAGCTCCTGAAGGTGCTCGCCGGCCTGGTCGACAAGGGCAACACGGTCATCGTCATCGAGCACAACCTCGACGTGATCAAGACCGCCGACTGGGTCGTCGACATGGGTCCCGAGGGCGGCGCCGGCGGTGGCCTCGTCATCGCCGAGGGCACGCCGGAGGAGATCGCCGGAGTGTCGACCAGCCACACCGGCAAGTTCCTGCGGGAGGTTCTCGGCGCCGACCGGATCAGCGACGCGGCTCCGGTGAAGGCCCCGCGCAAGGCGGCGGCGAAGAAGACGGTCGCGGCGAAGACGACGGCGCGCAAGACCGCGACCGCCAAGACCGCGACCGCCAAGGCGACGACTGTCGCCAACAGCGTCGCGACCAAGAAGGCCGCGGGAGCCACGAAGAAGGCGGCTCCCGCGAAGAAGACGACCCGGGCCCCCAAGGCCTGACAAGTCATCAAAAAGCGGCGCCCCGCGGGAACTTCCCGCGGGGCGCCGCTCGTTCCACCATCAGCCACCCTGGCCCTGCGGTTCGCCCGGCTCCACGAACTGCATGTCCAGCTGAACCTTGACAACATCACCGAGAAACCCGGCTCCGAAGTCCAGCCCGAAGTCGCTGCGCCGGATCTCTCCCGTCGCCTCGAAACCGGCGTGCCTCCTCTGATCCACCGGGGAGTCCACCACCCCGCCGAAGTCGACGGCGAGCGTCAGCGGGCGAGTCACGTCCCCGATGGTCAGGTCCCCTTCCATCGTCCAGTCCTCGCCCTGGCCCGAGACACGTGTCGAGTGGAAGGCCATCGTCGGACGCTTCTCCACATCGAGCAGGTCCGCCGAGCGGGTGTGCGCGTCCCGGTCGGGGTTGCCCGTGTCGATGGAGGTCAGAGCGATCTCGGCGCTCACCCGCACGTCGTCGGCCGTCTCACCGACGTACAGCTCGGCCTCGATCTTCGTGAAGCGGCCGCGCACCTTGGCGATGCCGAGGTGACGGATGGTGAAGTTGACCGCCGAGTGCAGCGGGTCGAGCTCCCAGTCGCCGGAAGACAGCGGCAGGGTCGTGGCGGTCGGCGTGCGCGAGGCGTTGTCCTGAGTCATGCCCCCACCCTCCGCGCACCGGCGGACGGGAGGGAGGCCGGGCCGATGGTGGTAGTGAGAGGGCCACCCTCCCGGGGCCGCACCGTTGTACGTTCGGTGGGTGAGCGACAACGAGTTGGGTACCTTCCTGCGCACCCGCCGCGAAGCCGTCACGCCGGCCGAGGTCGGCCTGCCCACAGGGCCTCGGCGTCGCACACCAGGACTGCGGCGTGCCGAGCTGGCCACGCTGGCCGGCGTCAGCGTCGAGTACATCACCCGCCTGGAACAGGGGCGCGACCGCAACCCCTCACCCCAGGTGCTCGGAGCCCTGGGAGACGCGCTGAGCCTGCGCGTACCGGACCGGATCCTCCTGCGCCGCCTCGCCAAGGAGGCCGGCGTCGACCGGGTGCTCTGCACCTCGGCGGCACCACCCGCCCGCACGGTCCGTCCCACCGTGCGGGCCCTGCTCGACCGCCTGGAGCCGACACCGGCCGTCCTGCTCAACTGGGTCGGCGACATCGTCGCCCACACCTCGGGCTATGAGCGGATCGCCCGCCCGCTCGGCCTGCTCGACGGCAGCGCACCCAACCTGATGCGGTACCTGTTCACCGACGAGCGGGCCCGGGCCGTGTACCCCGGCTGGGACCGCCTCGCCGACGAGCAGGTCGCCCATCTGCGACAGGAGGCCTCCTTGCACGACCCGAGCGTCGCCGCGCTGGCCGACGAGCTCACGGTCACCGCGGGGGCCCCGTTCACCGAGCGGCTGGCCGCGGTGCCGGCCATGCCGGCCCGGTTCGGCACCGACACCGTCGACCACCCGGAGGCGGGACGACTGCGCCTGTCCTACGAGACCCTGTCCCTCCCGGAGGAGGGTCAGCGCCTGGTGGTCCACCTCCCGGCGGACGAGAGCACCGCCATGGCGCTGGACCATCTCAACGGGCGCAAGCCCGGGGGGCTGCGCGCGGTGAGCGGCTGACCGGCGGCCACCGCTCTCCCGACCGTGCCGACGAACTGCCCCGACAGCCCCTAGAAGCCGCCCAGCTCGGAGGCGTACGGCGGCTCCGCGCCGGCCCGGGAGCAGGTGATCGCCGCTGCGCGGGCGGCGAACCGCAGCAACTGTTCCCAGCCGGCGGCGCCCAGGCCCGCGAGGCCCGCCGGGGACAGGGCGTCCCGCACCGAGAGGCCGTGCAGCAGAGCCGCGTTCACGGTGTCCCCGGCGCCGATGGTGTCCACGACGTCCACCCGCTCGCCCGGCACCGAGTACACGGCCCCGCCCTGGGTGAAGGCGGTCAGTCCGTCGCCGCCCTGGGTGATCACGACCGCCGAGGGGCCGGCGGACAGCCACTCGCGCGGGGTGCCGCCCAGCCACTCGGCGTCCTCCTCGGAGAGCTTGAGCAGGGACACCGAGGGCAGCCAGCTCTTGAAGCGGGCCCGGTAGGCGTCGGCGTCGGGGATCAGCCCGGCCCGGATGTTCGGGTCGAGCGCCGTGAACAGTCCCTGCGCCGCGGCGGTCCGCATCAGCTCCTCGTACGCGCTCGCACCCGGTTCGAGGATGAGGGAGCAGGTGCCGAAGGACACCGCGCGCGTGCCCGCCGGCAGGGTGTCCGGGGCCGTGAACAGGCGGTCGGCGGTGCCGTCGACGTAGAAGGAGTAGGCGGCCGAACCGTTCCCGTCGAGGGTGGCGACCGCGAGCGTGGTCGGTTCCGTACCCCGCTGCACCGCGGACACGTCCACGCCCGAGTCCCGCAGCCCGGCGAGCAGCGCCTCGCCGAAGGCGTCCTGCGAGGTGCGGGAACAGAAGGCCGTGGGGGAGCCCAGGCGGCCGAGGGCGACAGCCGTGTTGTAGGGGCCGCCGCCGGGCGCCGGCCGGAGACCCGCGAGGGCGCCCGCGCCCTGCGGTACCAGGTCGATCAGGGCCTCACCGGCGACGACGATCACGGAGCGGTTCCTTTCTCTGGCTGCCTGCGACCGCTCGGACCGTGCCCGCGGGGCAGCCGCACGAGGTGCGACGGACGCAGGAGCAGGTGAGCCGCCGGCCGGGAAGCTACCCCATTTCGGAGCCGCGCGTAAAAGCTGGCGTCAAGGGGCGTCAAGGGGCGTCAAAGGCCGCCGAAGACTGTCGAGGGCCGCCGACGGCCGCCGTTCACTCCCAGTCCCAGCCGATGCCGACCATGCCCGACCGCACCCGCGGCTCGACGAGGTGTACCGAACGGTGCCGGCCACTGAGCGGCAGCTCCTGACGGCCGCCGCGCGGGGCCGCCGCCGAGTGCTGGGTGAACCGATGGCAGCGCACGGGCAGGGCGTTCTCGGCGAAGCGGATCTGGAGGGCGTACTGGCCGCCCGCCGCGCCGAAGCCGCGGACGTACTCACGGGACACATCGGCGGTGCCGTCCTCGACGGCGTAGCGGAAGAGGAAGGTGTCGCCGGCCCTCAGCCGGGTGTCGAAGAAGAGCTCGGCCACGAGCACGCCGGTGTCGTGGTGGCTGCGGACACGGCCGGCCCGGCAGTTCTCCAGGGCGTGCACCGTCATCCGTTCCGGTGCGCAGCCGGGGTCGCCGTGATGCACGGCCACGAAGCGGTCGACGCCGTCGCGGTGGGCGCGCACGATGTGCTGCGACTCGCGTCCCAGCAGCTCGCGGCGCGACCCGATGCGGACCCGCTCGTGGTGGCCCAGGGTGTGCAGCCCCCCGTCGACGGGGCACTCCAGTTCGCCGAGCAACTGTTCGAGAATGCCGGAGGCCTCCAGGAGTGAGCGGTAGGAGCGGCCCACGGACTGCCCGGTCGCCGTGCCGCCGTCCCCGCCGTCGGGCTCCGCGAGCAGACGGATCAGGGACTCGTCCGGCAGGTGCAGGATCTCCTCCAGCGCACGCACGGCGCGCAGCGACTCGGGGCGCTGCGGCCGCCGGGCGCCCTGCTGCCAGTAGCTCAGACTGGTCACGCCCACCTTCACCCCGTACCGCGACAGATGGTGCTGGACGCGCTGGAGGGGCAGGCCACGGGCGGCGATCGCGGCACGCAACGCCACATGGAAAGGACCGCCTCGCAGGGCCGTGTCCAATTCCGCGGAGGCGGCGTCGACGGCGGCGTCCGCGTGCTGTGTGGCGTGCGGCATGCAGGGGCCTTTCTGTGAATGCTCACGACGGCTGGTCGGACCGTTCGTGTGGGTGGTCGGGGCCTTTCCGGCGTCGCCGGAGCTCCTTCACATCCGTAGGGCGGCCCTCAGGGCCCGAGTCCCCCCGCATTGAAGCGTGTTGACCAAGTCCCGACAACACCTGATGCCCGAGTGGCACGTGCGTGTGGCCGAGTCGATGCCTCCGGGTCCCGCCCTCCGTGCCCCGCTTGTCCACAGCCCCTTCGGACACCCGGCCGTTGTCCACAGCCCGCCGGAGTGTCACCCCGCGCCAGTAGGGTGTGAGACATGGCCGACCCCTCCAGCTACCGCCCCAAGCCGGGACAGATCCCGGACTCCCCCGGGGTGTACCGATTCCGCGACGAGCACCGCCGGGTGATCTACGTCGGGAAGGCGAAGAGCCTGCGCCAGCGCCTGGCGAACTACTTCCAGGACCTCTCCGGCCTCCACCCGCGCACCCGCACCATGGTGACCACGGCCGCGTCGGTGGAGTGGACGGTGGTGTCCACGGAGGTCGAGGCGCTCCAGCTGGAGTACTCCTGGATCAAGGAGTACGACCCCCGGTTCAACGTCAAGTACCGCGACGACAAGAGCTATCCCTACCTCGCGGTGACGATGAACGAGGAGTTCCCGCGCGTCCAGGTGATGCGCGGGCACAAGAAGAAGGGCGTCAGGTATTTCGGGCCGTACGCGCACGCGTGGGCGATCCGGGACACCGTCGACCTGCTGCTGCGGGTCTTCCCCGTGCGCACCTGCTCCGCCGGCGTCTTCAAGAACGCCGCCCGCACCGGCCGGCCCTGTCTGCTCGGCTACATCGGCAAGTGCTCCGCGCCGTGCGTCGGCCGGGTCTCCGCCGAGGAGCACGGCGAACTCTCCGAGGAGTTCTGCGACTTCATGGCCGGCCGCACCGGGACCTACCTCCGTCGGCTGGAGAAGCAGATGATGGAGGCGGCCGAGGAGATGGAGTACGAGCGGGCCGCCCGTCTGCGCGACGACATCGAGGCCCTGAAGAAGGCCATGGAGAAGAACGCGGTCGTGCTCGCGGACGCGACCGACGCCGATCTGATCGCGGTCGCCGAGGACGAGCTGGAGGCGGCCGTCCAGATCTTCCACGTCCGCGGCGGACGAGTCCGCGGCCAGCGCGGCTGGGTGACCGACAAGGTCGAGGACGTCACGACCGGCGCCCTCGTCGAGCACGCCCTCCAGCAGCTGTACGGCGAGGAGCGGGGCGACTCCGTCCCCAAGGAGGTCCTGGTCCCGGCCCTTCCCGAGCCTGTCGAACCCGTGCAGGAGTGGCTCACCGAGCGCCGCGGGTCCAACGTGTCGCTGCGTATCCCGCAGCGGGGCGACAAGAAGGCCCTGATGGAGACCGTCGAGCGCAACGCGCAGCAGGCGCTCGTCCTGCACAAGACCAGGCGCGCCTCCGACCTGACCACGCGCTCGCGTGCCCTGGAGGAGATCGCCGAGGCCCTCGACCTGGACAGCGCGCCGCTCCGGATCGAGTGCTACGACATCTCGCACCTCCAGGGCGACGACGTGGTGGCCTCCATGGTCGTCTTCGAGGACGGCCTCCAGCGCAAGAGCGAGTACCGCCGCTTCCAGATCAAGGGCTTCGAGGGCCAGGACGACGTCCGCTCCATGCATGAGGTGATCACCCGCCGCTTCAGGCGCTACATCGCCGAGAAGGAGCGGACGGGGGAGTGGACCGACGGCGAGAACCCGCTCGCCGACACCAACGGGACGCCCCTCACCGATGCGCCCCTCACCGACGCCACCGAAGCGCCCCTCACCAGCAGCCTCAAGGACGATGACGGCCGCCCCAAGCGCTTCGCCTACCCGCCTCAGCTCGTCGTCGTCGACGGTGGACAGCCGCAGGTCGCGGCGGCCAAGCGGGCGCTGGACGAGCTGGGCATCGACGACATCGCCGTCTGCGGCCTCGCCAAGCGCCTGGAAGAGGTCTGGGTGCCGGACGACGACGACCCGGTCGTCCTGCCCCGCAGCAGCGAGGGTCTCTATCTGCTCCAGCGCGTCCGCGACGAGGCGCACCGCTTCGCCATCACCTACCAGCGCACCAAGCGGGCCAAGCGCTTCCGTGCCGGCCCCCTGGACGAGGTGCCCGGCCTCGGCGAGACACGCAAACAGGCACTGATCAAGCACTTCGGCTCGGTGAAGAGGCTCCGGGCCGCGACGATCGACCAGATCTGCGAGGTTCCGGGCATAGGCCGCAAGACGGCCGAGACCATCGCCGCGGCCCTCGCCCGGGCGGCATCGCCCGCCCCCGCCGTGAACACGGCGACCGGAGAGATCATTGATGATGAGGAACCCGATACGACGGCGGGTTCCCCCGGAGATCCCGTGACGACGGGCGCCCCGGAAGAACGACGGGGGCAGGAGACATGACCGAGCACGACGCACACCCCACAGCGGACCAGGAACAGGCGCCCACTACTGTGCCCACAGCCGCGCCCCAGCAGGGACCCAGGGAACCAGGCGAGGATTCCACCACGCACCCCGCGGTCCCCGACAGCCCTCAGCAAGAAGTACGTCAGGAAGACGGAGCACAGGTGAGTACGGACGTCACGCCGCCCGGGATCCCCGATGCGGCCATCCCCGAGCTGGTGATCATCTCCGGCATGTCCGGGGCCGGCCGCTCGACGGCAGCCAAGTGTCTGGAGGACCTCGGCTGGTTCGTCGTCGACAACCTCCCGCCCGCCCTGATCCCCACCATGGTGGAGCTGGGCGCCCGCTCCCAGGGCAACGTGGCGCGGATCGCGGTCGTCGTCGACGTCCGCGGCCGGCGCTTCTTCGACAACCTCCGCGAGTCCCTCGCCGACCTCGAGTCGAGGAGCGTCACCCGGCGGATCGTCTTCCTGGAGTCCTCCGACGACGCCCTGGTGCGCCGCTTCGAGTCCGTGCGCCGCCCGCACCCCCTCCAGGGCGACGGCCGCATCGTCGACGGTATCGACGCCGAGCGCGAGCTGCTGCGGGAGCTGCGCGGCGACGCCGACCTGGTGATCGACACCTCCAGCCTCAACGTGCACGAACTGCGCGCCAAGATGGACGCCCAGTTCGCCGGTGACGAGGAGCCCGAGCTGCGGGCCACCGTGATGTCCTTCGGCTTCAAGTACGGCCTGCCGGTCGACGCCGACCTGGTCGTGGACATGCGCTTCCTGCCCAACCCGCACTGGGTCCCGGAGCTGCGCCCCTACACCGGCCTGAACGAGGAGGTGTCCGCGTACGTCCTCAACCAGCCCGGCGCCAAGGAGTTCCTCGACCGGTACGCCGAGCTCCTCCAGCTGGTCGCCGCGGGCTACCGCCGGGAGGGCAAGCGCTATGTGACCATCGCGGTCGGCTGTACGGGCGGCAAGCACCGCTCGGTGGCCATGTCGGAGAAGCTCGCCGCGCGTCTCGCGGCCGAGGGCGTGGAGACGGTGGTCGTGCACCGGGACATGGGACGGGAATGACAGGACGTTCTCCACGGCTCGGCCGACTGCGCAGGGGCGCCCACGACGGGCGTGTGGTCCGGCCGGTCGAGGCACGCGGCGGGAAACCGCGCCGCCGCGGCACCCAGCCCAAGGTCGTCGCCCTCGGCGGCGGCATGGGACTGTCCGCCTCGCTCACCGCGCTGCGCCGGATCACGGGCGACCTCACCGGCGTCGTCACGGTGGCCGACGACGGTGGTTCCAGCGGCCGGCTGCGTGAGGAGCTGGGCGTACTGCCGCCCGGTGACCTGCGCAAGGCGCTGGCCGCGCTGTGCGGTGACGACGACTGGGGCCAGACCTGGGCCCGGGTCATCCAGCACCGTTTCCAGTCGCAGGGCGAGATCAACGGCCACGCGGTGGGCAATCTGCTGATCGTCGCCCTGTGGGAGCAGCTCGGCGACCATGTCCAGGCTCTGGACCTGGTCGGCAAGCTGCTGGGCGCGCAGGGGCGCGTGCTGCCCATGTCCGCCGTACCGCTGGAGCTCCAGGCGCTGGTCAAGGGGCACGATCCGGAGCGGCCGGACGACGTCGACACGGTCCGGGGACAGGCGACGGTGGCGTTGACGCCCGGCGAGGTGCAGTCCGTGCACCTGGTGCCGAACGACCCGCCGGCCGTCCCGGAGGCGGTCGACGCCGTCCTGGACGCCGACTGGGTGGTGCTCGGGCCCGGTTCCTGGTTCTCCTCGGTCATGCCGCACCTGCTGGTGCCCGATCTGCTGGACGCCCTCATGGAGACGAAGGCGCGCCGGGTGCTCTCCCTGAACCTCGCCCCGCAGCCCGGAGAAACCGACGGCTTCTCCCCGCAGCGTCATTTGGAGGTTTTGGGACGACACGCCCCTAAACTCGCCCTGGACGTGGTGCTGGCCGACGTGGCCGCCGTGCCCGACCGCGACTCGCTGACCGACGCCGCCAAACGGTTCGGGGCCGCGGTCGAGCTGGCGCCGGTGGCCCGGCCCGACGGCACCCCGAGGCATGACCCGGAGCTGTTGGCTGCCGCGTACGACCGTATTTTTCGGATGCATGGAAGGATCGGCCCATGGCGATGACGGCAGCGGTGAAGGACGAGATTTCCCGGCTCCCCGTCACCCGGACCTGCTGTAGAAAGGCGGAGGTCTCCGCCGTTCTGCGGTTCGCCGGCGGCCTCCACCTGGTGAGCGGGCGGATCGTGATCGAGGCGGAGCTGGACACCGCGATGGCGGCCCGCCGGCTCAAGCGGGACATCCTGGAGATCTTCGGCCACAGCTCGGAGCTGATCGTGATGGCCCCGGGCGGTCTGCGCCGCGGCTCGCGCTATGTGGTGCGGGTGGTCGCGGGCGGTGACCAGCTGGCCCGGCAGACGGGACTCGTCGACGGCCGTGGCCGTCCGATCCGGGGTCTGCCCCCGCAGGTGGTCTCCGGCGCGACCTGTGACGCGGAGGCGGCCTGGCGCGGGGCCTTCCTGGCGCACGGCTCGCTCACCGAGCCCGGCCGCTCGTCCTCCCTGGAGGTGACCTGCCCTGGCCCGGAGGCCGCGCTGGCGCTGGTCGGCGCCGCCCGCCGGCTGTCCATCGCGGCGAAGGCCCGTGAGGTGCGCGGGGTCGACCGGGTCGTGGTCCGTGACGGCGACGCGATCGGCGCGCTGCTCACCCGGCTGGGCGCGCACGAGTCGGTGCTGGCCTGGGAGGAGCGCCGGATGCGCCGCGAGGTGCGGGCCACGGCGAACCGTCTCGCGAACTTCGACGACGCCAACCTGCGCCGCTCGGCGCGTGCGGCCGTCGCCGCCGGGGCCCGTGTCCAGCGCGCCCTGGAGATCCTCGGTGACGAGGTGCCCGAGCACCTCGCGGCGGCCGGCCGGCTCCGTATGGACCACAAGCAGGCCTCCCTGGAGGAGCTGGGCGCGCTCGCCGACCCGCCGCTGACGAAGGACGCGGTCGCCGGACGGATCCGCCGGCTGCTGGCGATGGCCGACAAGCGGGCCTCCGACCTCGGCATCGCGGGCACGGACGCCAACCTCAGCGACGAGCTCGCCGACAATCTGGTCGGCTGACCGACGGCCCTGCTGATGGCTCTTCAGAACGCCGGTGGTGTCACCCCTTTGGGTGACACCACCGGCGTTTGCGTGGCTTTGAGGCGCTCTTGACTGGATCATGAACTGTCATGAGCCTGGCAGAGTTCGCTGCTGGGGCGAACTCACGCTAGGGGGGTTCATGAGACGAAGAGCGAGATCGATCCTCGCTGTCGGCGCGCTGCTGCTCGGCGGAGCGGCACTCGCACCCATCGCCCAGGCACAGCCCGGCACCACACCGAAACCCGACGCGGACGAGGTCAAGGTCTTCCGCGCCGAGGTCACCAAGCAGCAGGTACCCCTGCTGCTGGCGGCCGGCCAGGACGGTCACGAACTCAGCGAGCAGGCGCCCGAGAAGGGCACCGCGACGGTCGAGGTCTACCTCACCGACAAGCAGGCGAAGAAGCTCGAGAAGCAGGGCGTCGCCCTCACCGAGCACACTCTTTCGGCCAAGGCGGAGAACCGCGTCGAGGCCGCCGCCGACGGTGTGTTCCGGCCGTACAGCGGCAGCGGCGGTCTCCAGGAGGAGATCCTCCGCACCGCCCAGGAGAACCCGGGCCTCACCAAGGTCGTCTCCATCGGCAAGACGGTCGAAGGCCAGGACATCCTCGCGCTCAAACTGACCAAGAACGCGAAGAAGTCCGAGGACGGTTCCAAGCCCTCGGTCCTCTACATGTCCAACCAGCACGCGCGGGAGTGGATCACCCCGGAGATGACCCGGCGGCTGATGCACTACTACCTGGACACCTACAAGACCGACCAGCGCGTCAAGAAGATCGTCGACTCCAGCGAGCTGTGGTTCGTCCTGTCGGCCAACCCCGACGGCTACGACTACACCTTCGAGAACACCGACAACCGCCTCTGGCGCAAGAACCTGCGGGACGTCAACGGCGACGGCGTGATCTCCACCGGCGACGGCGTCGACCTCAACCGCAACTTCCCCTACAAGTGGGGCTACGACGACGAGGGTTCGTCCCCGAACCCCACCAGCCAGACCTACCGCGGCGCGAGCCCCGGCTCCGAACCCGAGACCCGGGCGCTCGACGCCTTCGAGAAGCGGATCGGGTTCACGTACGGCATCAACTACCACTCCGCCGCCGAGCTGCTGCTCTACGGCGTCGGCTGGCAGGTTGCGACCGACACCCCCGACGACGTCGTCTACAAGGCGCTCGCCGGCACCCCCGACAACTCCGCGATCCCGGGCTACCACCCGCAGGTCTCCTCGGAGTTGTACACGACCAACGGCGAGGCCGACGGGCACGCGGCGAACGTCAACGGCGCGGCGATGTTCACCCCCGAGATGTCGACCTGCCAGACCGCGTCGAACATCGACCCGAACGACCAGTGGAACGCCGCCGACTGCCAGTCGGGCTTCAACTTCCCCGACGACGAGAAGCTGATCCAGGACGAGTTCGCCAAGAACGTGCCCTTCGCGCTCTCCGTCGCGGAGTCCGCCGCGCAGCCCGACCAGCCGAAGTCCTCGGTCGGTCTGGCCGCCGCCGACTTCACCCCGGCGCCGTTCACCACCTCGTACTCGCGCGGCGCCGACCAGGAGGTCTCCGTCGTCGCCCGCAAGGCGATCCGCGACAAGGAGCTCAAGTACCGCGTCAACGGCGGCCGTACCTGGGACCAGGCGCTCAAGGCCTGGAAGGGCGGCGAGATCTTCGGCGGTGACGACAACCTCTACTACGACGAGTACCGGGCCAAGGTGCAGGACGGCGAACCGGGCGACAAGGTCGAGGTGTGGTTCACCGGCGAGACCAAGAACGGCAAGAAGGTCTCCAGCGCGCACTTCACCTACACGATCGCCGCGCGGCCCAAGGCCGACACCCTCGTCGTGGCCGAGGAAGGCACGGCCGCCACACAGGCGCAGACCTACGTCGACGCGCTGAAGGCCAACGGCCGCAAGGCGATCGTCTGGGACGTCGCCTCTCAGGGCGCACCCGACGCGCTCGGCGTGCTGAGCCACTTCGACACCGTCGTCCACTACACGGGCGCGAGCGTCCCCGGCAATCCGACCCAGCTCGAACTGCGCGCCTTCCTCAACGAGGGCGGCAAGCTGATCGAGGCGGGCGAGCTGGCCGGCGGCAACGTCGACCTCGGTGACGGCACCCCGTCGAACGACTTCAGCCAGTACTACCTGGGCGCCTACTCCCGTACGTCGACCCCCGGCGCCACCGGCTTCACCGGCTCCGGCAAGCTCGGCGGTGCCGGCGGGGCCCTCGGCCCGGCGACCGGCAACCCGCTCGACAGGGCGGGCACGTACGGCGTCACCTCGGACGAGCTGCCGGCGGGCGCGTACCCGCAGTTCGCCAGCGCGGGAGCCGGTCGGTTCGCCGGGACGGTCAACCCGTACGGGCCGTTCACGGGCTCGTACATGGCCGCCGCCGTGCACACCGACGACGGCTACAAGCGTCTCACCCGCACCATCGACCTCACCGGGGTCGGCGCGGCGAGCAAGCCGGCCCTGCGCACCCAGCTGCTGTGGGACACCGAGCCCGGCTACGACAACGCGATCGTCGAGATCCACACGGTCGGCGCCGACGACTGGACGACGCTCCCCGAGGCGGGCGGCGCCACCAGCACCGCCGTCCCCGCGGAGTGCGGCGGCGGCTTCTACATCGGCGAGCACCCGTGGCTGCGGCACTACCTCACCCTCGGTGCGGGCGACTGCACCGCGACCGGCAGCACCGGCTCCTGGAACGCCCTCACCGGCGCCTCCAGCGGCTGGCAGCAGGTGAACTTCGACCTGAGCGGTTACGCGGGCAAGCAGGTCGAGGTCTCGATCGCCTACGTCACCGACCCCGGCAGCGGCGGCCACGGCGTCCTCGTGGACGACACCTCGCTGGTCGTCGGCGGCTCCGCCACCGGGACCGAGGGCTTCGAGACGTCGCTCGGCGCCTGGCAGGTCGTGGGTCCGCCCGCGGGCAGCCCGGCCGTCCTGAAGGACTGGACGCGCACCGGCGCCCTCTTCCAGACGTACGGAGCGGTCACCACCGACGACACCGTGCTGCTGGGCTTCGGTCTGGAGCACGTCACCGCGGCGGCCGACCGTGTCGCGCTCATCGGAAAGGCACTCGCCTCACTTGAGAGCTGAAGAACGGCTGTCAACTCCGTGTGACAGTTCGTAATCACATCGAGCGATCGGGCCTTCCGGTCCGGGCGGTCCGTACCCCTACTGGCGGGTACGGACCGCCCTGCCGTGTATGGGCGAAGTCGATGTCACTCCGGCGGCCTCGGAGAGGTAGGGTCGGGGTTGGTCGGGGACATCCCAAATACAGCTCGCCGGCACCGCATAGCCGGCGTACCAACGAGGAGATCGGTTCGTGACGATCCGCGTAGGCATCAACGGCTTTGGCCGCATCGGTCGTAACTACTTCCGCGCGCTGCTGGAGCAGGGTGCTGACATCGAGATCGTGGCTGTCAACGACCTGGGTGACACCGCGACCACCGCACATCTGCTCAAGTACGACACCATCCTGGGCCGCCTCAAGGCCGAGGTGTCGCACACCGCCGACACGATCACCGTCGACGGTCACACCATCAAGGTGCTGTCCGAGCGCAACCCGGCGGACATCCCGTGGGGCGACCTGGGCGTCGACATCGTGATCGAGTCGACCGGCATCTTCACCAAGAAGGCCGACGCCGAGAAGCACATCGCCGGCGGCGCCAAGAAGGTCCTCATCTCGGCTCCGGCCAAGGACGAGGACATCACCATCGTGATGGGCGTCAACCAGGACAAGTACGACGCGGCCAACCACCACGTCATCTCCAACGCCTCCTGCACCACCAACTGTGTGGCGCCGATGGCCAAGGTCCTCGACGAGAACTTCGGCATCGTCAAGGGTCTGATGACGACGGTCCACGCGTACACCAACGACCAGCGCATCCTGGACTTCCCGCACTCGGACCTGCGCCGCGCCCGCGCCGCCGCCGAGAACATCATCCCGACCACGACGGGTGCCGCCAAGGCCACCGCCCTGGTCCTCCCGCAGCTCAAGGGCAAGCTGGACGGCATCGCCATGCGCGTCCCGGTCCCGACCGGCTCGGCCACCGACCTGGTCGTGACGCTCCAGCGCGAGGTCACCAAGGACGAGGTCAACGCCGCGTTCAAGAAGGCCTCCGACGACGGCGACCTCAAGGGCTACCTGTCGTACACCGAGGACCAGATCGTCTCCTCGGACATCGTCGGCGACCCGGCCTCCTGCACCTTCGACTCCTCCCTGACCATGGTCCAGGAGGGCAACACGGTGAAGATCCTCGGCTGGTACGACAACGAGTGGGGCTACTCCAACCGCCTCGTCGACCTGACGGTCTTCGTCGGCGGCCAGCTCTGATCGTCGGATCAGGCACCTTGATGTGAGTGCAGGGCTCGGGCGGCGCAGGGACGCGCCGCCCGAGCCCTGACGCACGTACGGATCAGCCTTCCTCCTGGTCGCCGGCGAGCACGAGCGATCACGAGCACCACGAGCCCTCCTCAGGAGCCCCCGTAATGAAGACGATCGACGAACTTCTCGCCGAAGGCGTCGCAGGCAAGCGGGTCTTCGTCCGCGCCGACCTCAATGTGCCGCTCGACGGCGCCACCATCACCGACGACGGTCGTATCCGCGCCGTCCTGCCCACCGTCAAGGCCCTCGCGGACGCGGGCGCCAAGGTGGTCGTCGCCTCGCACCTCGGCCGTCCCAAGGGTGCGCCGGACCCGGCCTTCTCCCTCGCCTCCGCCGCCGCCCGGCTGGGTGAACTCCTCGGCTCCGCCGTGGCCTTCGCGACCGACACGGTCGGCGAGTCCGCGCGGTCCACGGTCGCGGGCCTCACCGACGGCCAGGTCGCCGTCATCGAGAACCTGCGCTTCAACGCGGGCGAGACCAGCAAGGACGACGCCGAGCGCGGCGCCTTCGCCGACCGGCTCGCCGAACTCGCCGACCTCTACGTCGGTGACGGGTTCGGGGCGGTGCACCGCAAGCACGCCTCCGTCTACGACCTCCCGGCGCGGCTGCCGCACGCGGCCGGCTTCCTGATCGCCACCGAGGTCGGCGTCCTGAAGAAGCTCACCGAGGACGTCAAGCGGCCCTACGTCGTCGCCCTCGGCGGCGCCAAGGTCTCCGACAAGCTCGCCGTCATCGACCAGCTGCTCGGCAAGGCCGACCGCATCCTGATCGGCGGCGGCATGGCCTACACCTTCCTCAAGGCCCAGGGCCACGAGATCGGCGTCTCGCTCCTCCAGGAGGACCAGCTCCCGGCCGTACGGGAGTACATCGAGCGCGCGGAGAAGACCGGCGTCGAGCTGGTCCTGCCCGTCGACGTCCTCGTCTCCACCGGGTTCCCGGACCTGAAGGCCAAGGCCCCGACGAACCCCACCACCGTCACCGCGGGCGCGATCCCCGGTGACCAGATGGGGCTGGACATCGGTCCCGAGTCCCGCAAGCTGTACGCCTCGAAGCTCGCCGACGCCGGCACCGTCTTCTGGAACGGCCCCATGGGCGTCTTCGAGCACCCCGACTACGCCGAGGGCACCAAGGCGGTCGCCCAGGCCCTCATCGACTCCCCGGCCTTCACGGTCGTCGGCGGCGGCGACTCCGCCGCGGCCGTCCGCCTCCTGGGCTTCGACGAGAACGCATTCGGCCACATCTCGACCGGTGGTGGCGCCTCCCTCGAATACCTCGAGGGCAAGACGCTCCCCGGCCTCGCCGCACTGGAGGGCTGACCCCGCATGACCACTCGCACGCCGCTGATGGCGGGCAACTGGAAGATGAACCTCAACCACCTCGAGGCCATCGCCCACGTCCAGAAGCTCGCCTTCGCCCTGGCCGACAAGGACCACGAGGCCGTCGAGGTCGCCGTCCTGCCGCCCTTCACCGACCTGCGCTCCGTACAGACCCTGGTCGACGGCGACAAGCTGAAGATCAAGTACGGCGCCCAGGACATCTCGGCGCAGGATTCCGGCGCCTACACCGGCGAGATCTCCGGCCCGATGCTCGCCAAGCTGAAGTGCACGTTCGTGGCGATCGGCCACTCCGAGCGCCGCCAGTACCACAACGAGACCGACGAGCTCGTGAACGCCAAGGTCAAGGCCGCCTACAAGCACGGCCTGACCCCGATCCTGTGCGTCGGTGAGGAGCTGGACGTCCGCGAGGCGGGCAACCACGTCTCCCACACCCTCACCCAGGTCGAGGGCGGTCTGAAGGATCTTCCGGCCGAGCAGGCCGAGACGATCGTGATCGCCTACGAGCCCGTCTGGGCCATCGGCACCGGCAAGGTCTGCGGCGCCGAGGACGCGCAGGAGGTCTGCGCCGCCATCCGCGGCAAGCTCGCCGAGCTCTACACCCAGGAGCTGGCCGACAAGGTCCGCATCCAGTACGGCGGCTCCGTGAAGTCCGGCAACGTCGCCGAGATCATGGCGCAGGCCGACATCGACGGCGCGCTGGTCGGCGGTGCCTCGCTGGACGCCGACGAGTTCGTCAAGATCGTGCGCTTCCGCGACCAGTGATCCGAGCTGTGAGTATGCGGTAGCGGCGATCCGTCGTACCCTTGCGGGGGCATAGCGGTTGTCGCTATGCCCCCGTCGTTCGTCCGCGTCATCCGAATCCGAGGAAGTTGGTCCAGCCGTGGTTTTGGGGTTCTCGATCGCCCTGATCGTCTTCAGCCTGCTGCTGATGCTGCTGGTGCTGATGCACAAGGGGAAGGGCGGCGGCCTCTCCGACATGTTCGGTGGCGGCATGCAGTCCTCCGTCGGCGGCTCCTCGGTCGCCGAGCGCAACCTCGACCGCATCACCGTCGTGATCGGTCTGCTGTGGTTCGCCTGCATCATCGTTCTCGGCATCGTCATGAAGACGAACAGCTGATCAGCTTCGCACAGTCACGCACATTCCGGTACGTAAGGCCCCATGTTCGGTACGCGCAGCTGAGCGCGGCCTATCATGGGGCTTGCGTCTAGGTGTGGAAGCTGTAACTCCAATCACTGGACGCGCGTTGGGCCTTACGTAGACTGAGGCGCTCGCAGCGAAGCGAAACGCCGACTCGCTTTGCGGCACCATCACGCAGGGAGTTACGACCGTGGCAAGTGGCAACGCGATCCGAGGAAGCCGGGTCGGGGCGGGGCCGATGGGCGAGGCCGAGCGGGGCGAGTCCGCGCCGCGTCTGCGCATCTCCTTCTGGTGCTCCAACGGACACGAGACGGTGCCCAGCTTCGCCAGCGACGCGCAGGTTCCCGAGACCTGGGACTGCCCGCGCTGCGGCTTTCCCGCCGGGCAGGACCGGGACAACCCCCCGGCCCCGCCGCGAACCGAGCCCTACAAGACGCACCTCGCCTATGTGCGGGAGCGGCGCAGCGACGCGGACGGCGAGGCGATCCTCGCCGAGGCGCTCGCCAAACTGCGGGGCGAGATCTGACGAACCGAGACCGGCCGGGTGCCCGAGGGTGCCTGGCCGGACGTGTTCCACGCACGGGCGCATGGTCGCCCGCGGGCCGTGTGTCAGTGGTGCCCTCCACGCGCCCGTTCGGCGCGCCCCTGTGGACCTCGAGGCCCTCGGCGGGGCCGACGCCTGCCCGATGACCGTTACCCGGCCGCCGGCGGACTGCCGGTCGGCCCGTTCGTGCCGCGCCGACACGGCGACGCGGCCCCACGCGCGTAGTGCGCACTCGCCGTTGTCGCGTTGATACCCGTGGGCCGGCCGCACGTACCTGTTGTTGCCCCGTAGGACTCCGGCACGTCCGCTCACCCGACGTGCTGATCAACTAGGTTGGAACCGGCGGGGCAAGGCGTGCGCAGCACGGACAGATGAGGAAAGAGGGCTGAAGTCCGACATGAACGCAGACGGCCGTACGAGGCTCAACCAGACGCCCGAGTGGGCCGCGCTGGCCAAACACCGCGAGGAACTCGGCGAGGTGCGGCTGCGGGAGCTGTTCGCCGCCGACCCCGAGCGCGGCGCGGGATACACGCTACGGGTCGGTGACCTGCACATCGACTACTCCAAGCACCTCGTCACCGACGAGACACTGCGGCACCTGCGTGAACTGGCCGTCGCCACCGACGTCTTCGGCCTCAGGGACGCCCTGTTCCGCGGCGAGAAGATCAACACCACCGAGGACCGCGCCGTCCTGCACACCGCCCTGCGCGCCCCGCGCGACGCGGTGATCGAGGTCGACGGGGAGAACGTCGTCCCGGCGGTGCACGCCGTCCTCGACAAGATGGCCGGCTTCGCCGACCGCGTACGCTCCGGCGTCTGGACCGGTCACACCGGCCGGCGCATCCGGAACGTGGTGAACATCGGCATCGGCGGCTCCGACCTGGGCCCGGCGATGGCCTACGAGGTGCTGCGCGGCTACACCGACCGCGACCTCACGGTCCGTTTCGTGTCCAACGTGGACGGCGCCGACCTGCACGAGGCCACCCGCGACCTGGACCCGGCGGAGACGCTGTTCATCATCGCGTCGAAGACCTTCACCACCATCGAGACGATCACCAACGCCACCTCGGCCCGCACCTGGCTGCTGAAGGGGCTGGACGGCGACGACCAGGCCGTCGCCAAGCACTTCGTCGCGCTGTCGACGAACGCCGAGAAGGTCGCCGACTTCGGCATCGACACGGCCAACATGTTCGAGTTCTGGGACTGGGTCGGCGGTCGTTACTCGTTCGACTCGGCGATCGGCCTGTCGCTGATGATCGCCATCGGCCCGGACCGCTTCCGCGAGATGCTCGACGGCTTCCACCTCGTCGACGAGCACTTCAGGACCGAGCCCGCCGAGTCCAACGTGCCGTTGCTGCTGGGCCTGTTGGGCATCTGGTACGGCAACTTCCACGACGCGCAGTCGCACGCCGTGCTGCCCTACAGCCACTATCTGTCCAAGTTCGCCGCCTACCTCCAGCAGCTGGACATGGAGTCCAACGGCAAGTCCGTCGACCGGGACGGCGAGCAGGTCGACTGGCAGACCGGCCCGATCGTCTGGGGCACGCCGGGCACCAACGGGCAGCACGCCTACTACCAGCTCATCCACCAGGGCACGAAGCTCATCCCTGCCGACTTCATCGGCTTCGCCGAGCCGGCCGCCGAGCTGAGCGACGAACTCAAGGCACAGCACGACCTGCTCATGGCCAACTTCTTCGCCCAGACCCAGGCGCTGGCCTTCGGCAAGACGCCCGAGGAGGTGCGCGCCGAGGGCGTGCCGGAGGAGCTGGTGGCCCACAAGACGTTCAAGGGCGACCACCCCACGACCACGATCCTGGCCCGTGAGCTGACCCCCTCGGTCCTCGGCCAGCTCGTCGCGCTCTATGAGCACAAGGTGTTCGTGCAGGGCGCGGTGTGGAACATCGACTCCTTCGACCAGTGGGGCGTGGAGCTCGGCAAGGTGCTCGCCAAGCGCGTCGAACCCGCCCTCACCGAGGGCGCCGAGGTCCCCGGCCTGGACGCGTCCACCAAGGCCCTGGTCGCCAAGTACCGGGAGCTGCGCGGCCGGTAGCGGTCACCGGACGGGAGGAGCGGGAAGCGGGCGGCGGGTGGTCGTCCGCTTCCCGTAGACTCCCCGGCGATCATGAGGCCGATCTCTCGGGGGAGAGCAACGTGACCAGTGCACGCAGGAGTTGGACCGACGGCTCGCTGTCCGTCCGCTCGTTCCTGAAGCCCCACAAGGTGGCGTGGGCGGTGTTCCATCCGGCGTGGATACCCGAAGCGCTCGATCCGACGGTGGAACGGCTCAAGCGCGGCAGGGTCCTCGCCGGGGCGGTCGCGGCCGTCGGCGTCTACACCTTCGTCGAGGGCGGCTTCGCCTTCGAGGAGATGCTGGAGAACACGGCGATCGCCTCTGCCGTGCTGTTCTTCCTCACCCCGGTGACGGTCGGCGTGATGCTCTTCGTCTGGCGGCGCACCGGCACCGTCCGGCAGCTGAAGCGGCCGCTCCTCGACTCGCTCAAGCTGCTGCTGCTCTTCATCGGCTGTGTCCTGACGACCGTGGGGATCTTCCAGTCGAGCGAGCTGGTCGGGCTGGTGCCGAGGATGCTGCTCAGCCTCGTGGGCCTCTGGATGGCCTTCTTCGTGATGGCCGGCGCCGTCCGGCTCTCCGGGAACTTCTTCGGTTCCGCAGCGGTGCACCGCTGTCTGCCGCCGCTGCTCGCCACGGTGACGACCTGGCTGATGGCCGTCCCCGATCTGATCACCGGTGACCTGCACGGCCTCAGCCTCACCATGGGCATCGTCTTCATCCTGGGCGCACCGGTGACGGTCACGGGGATCGCGTTGCTGGAGATGCGCCGCCTCAAGCGGCGGTACGGCATCCGACTGGCGGCCCACCCGGCCACCCTGCCGCCGACACCGGCCTGGGCGCCCTCCCAGGTCCCGCCGCAGGGAAACCCGTACGGACAGCAGTACGGGCAGCCCGGACACCCGCACGGACAGCCGTACGGACACCCGCACGCACCGGGCCCGGGGCAGCCGTATCCCCAGGGCAACCCGTACGGGGGCTACCGGGCCCACAACGGGCAGAACCCGTACGGCGGTTGACCGTACGGGTTCTGTGGAGCGGCGACCGCGTCAGGCGGATGCCGGAGGGTACAGCGACCGCGGGAGCCGGGAGGCCGCCGCGGTGTCCAGCAGCCACAGGGTGCGGGAGCGGCCCCGGGCGCCCGCCGCGGGGGCCTGGATCTCGCCCGCGCCGGACAGGGCGATCGCCGCGGCCTGCGCCTTGTCCTCGCCCGCCGCGAGCAGCCACACCTCACGGGCCGCCCGGATCGCCGGGAGGGTGAGGGTGACCCGGGTCGGCGGGGGCTTGGGCGCGCCGCGCACGCCCACCACCGTGCGCTCGGTCTCCCGCACGGCCGGCAGCTCCGGGAAGAGCGAGGCCACATGGGTGTCCGGGCCGACGCCCAGCATCAGGACGTCGAAGGCGGGCACGTTGCCATGGTTCTCGGGGCCGGCCGCGCGGGCCAGCTCCTCCGCGTAGGCGGCCGCGGCCGCCTCCACGTCGGCGCCGTACGGACCGTCGGACGCGGGCATGGCGTGTACGCGCTTCGGGTCCACCGGGACGGAGTCCAGCAGGGCCTCACGCGCCTGCGTGACATTGCGCTCCGGGTCGCCCTCGGGCACGAAGCGCTCGTCGCCCCACCACAGGTCCAGCCGGGCCCAGTCGACGGCGTCGCGGGCGGGCGCGGTGGCCAGCGCGGCCAGCAGACCGTTGCCGTTGCGGCCGCCCGTGAGGACCACGGACGCCTGGCCCCGGGAGGCCTGGGCGTCCACGATCTTCGTGATGAGACGGGCCGCGGCGGCCTGCGCCATCAGTTCCTTGTCGTGGTGCACGACCAGCTGGGGAGTGCTCACTGCGGATCCGCTTTCCTGACCGGGGGCATCTGCGCCGGAGTCGGCCGGTCGGCGTCGCCGTGACCCGCCGGGGCGGTGGCCGGCGGAGCCGACGCGGAGTCGGGGCCCGTGGCCGCCGGTTCCGGCACCGCGCGGACGGGGAGGGACGGCGTGGGCTGGCCGGCGGCCTCGGCCCGCTCCGCCTCCCGCTCGGCGGCCGACTGGATCCCGCCCAGCCGGTCCACGCCGAACCGCAGGGCGGACGCGTACGTGTCGTCGGGGTCGAGCCTGCGCAGCTCCTCCGCGAGCAGCTCGGACGTCTCGCGGCGCTTGAGCGCCACCGCGCGGTCCGGCTGGCCCGGCAGCGCCAGCGTGGCCATCGCACCGTCCGACCGGTGCAGCGTGATCGGACCGCCGGTCGTCTCCATCCGGACCTGGGTCAGACCGGGACCGGCCGAGATCGCGCGGCGGACGTGCACATGGAGCCGGTCGGCGAGCCACATGGCGAGCAGCTCGACGCTCGGGTTGGCCTCCTCGCCCGCCACTTCGGCGGAGACGATCTCGCAGCTGACCTGGTCGAGGGCGGCGGCCAGCATCGAGCGCCACGGTGTGATCCGGGCCCACGCCAGGTCGGTGTCGCCCGGCTCGTAGCTCTCGGCACGGGCTCGCAGTTCGTTGATGGGCTTCTCGGCCGCGTAGCTGTCGGTGACCCGGCGCTGGCCCAGGGCGCCCAGCGGGTCGCCCGCCGGGTCGCGCGGGGCGTCCACCGACCACCAGACCACCACCGGCGCATCCGGCAGCAGCAGCGGCAGGACGACGGACTGGGCGTGGTCGGAGACCTCGCCGTACAGCCGGAGGATCACCGTCTCGCCGCTGCCCGCGTCCGCGCCCAGCCGTACCTCGGCGTCGAGGCGGGACTGGGTGCGGCCCCGGGGGGACCGCGAGACGCGCTTGATGACCACGAGCGTGCGCGAGGGGTGCTCGTGCGACGCGTCGTTGGCGGCCTTCAGGGCGTCGTAGGCGTTCTCCTCGTCCGTGACGACGACGAGGGTGAGCACCATGCCGACGGCGGGTGTGCCTATCGCACGCCTGCCCTGCACCAACGCCTTGTTGATCTTGCTGGCAGTGGTGTCCGTGAGGTCTGTCTTCATGGCCGGCGCCAGCTCCGTCCGTCTCGCTCGAGCATCTCGTCGGCCTCGACGGGCCCCCACGTGCCCGACGGGTACTGCGCGGGCTTGCCGTTCTTGTCCCAGTACTGCTCGATCGGGTCGAGGATCTTCCAGGACAGCTCCACCTCTTCCGTGCGGGGGAAGAGGTTCGAGTCGCCCAGCAGCACATCGAGGATGAGGCGCTCGTACGCCTCGGGCGAGGACTCCGTGAAGGACTCGCCGTAGGCGAAGTCCATCGACACGTCCCGGATCTCCATCGAGGTGCCGGGCACCTTCGAGCCGAAGCGGACCGTGATGCCCTCGTCGGGCTGGACGCGGATGACGATCGCGTTCGCGCCGAGCTCCTCGGTGGCCGTGGAGTCGAAGGGGGAGTGCGGGGCCCGCTGGAAGACGACCGCGATCTCGGTGACCCGGCGGCCCAGGCGCTTGCCGGTGCGCAGATAGAAGGGGACGCCCGCCCAGCGGCGGTTGTCGACCTCCAGCTTGACGGCCGCGTAGGTGTCGGTCTTCGACTTGGGGTCGATGCCGTCCTCTTCGAGGTAGCCGACGGCCTTCTCGCCGCCCTGCCACCCGGCCGCGTACTGGGCGCGCACGGTGGCGCGGCCCAGGTCCTTCGGCAGCCGCACGGCACCGAGCACCTTGGTCTTCTCGGCGGCCAGCGCGTCCGCGTCGAAGGAGGCCGGCTCCTCCATGGCCGTGAGGGCCATGAGCTGGAGCAGGTGGTTCTGGATGACGTCACGGGCGGCGCCGATGCCGTCGTAGTAGCCGGCCCGGCCGCCGATGCCGATGTCCTCGGCCATCGTGATCTGGACGTGGTCCACGAAGGACCGGTTCCAGATCGGCTCGAACATCGTGTTGGCGAAGCGCAGCGCCATGATGTTCTGGACGGTCTCCTTGCCCAGGTAGTGGTCGATGCGGAAGACCTGGTCCGAGCCGAAGACCTCGTGGACGACCTTGTTGAGCTCCTCGGCGGAGGCGAGGTCGTGGCCGAAGGGCTTCTCGATGACCGCGCGTCGCCAGGAGCCGTTCTTCTGGTCGGCCAGCCCGTGCTTCTTCAGCTGCTGGATGACCACCGGGAAGGAGCGCGGCGGCACGGAGAGGTAGAAGGCGAAGTTGCCGCCCGTGCCCTGCGCCTTGTCGAGTTCCTCGATCGTGCCGCGCAGCCGCTCGAAGGCGTCGTCGTCGTCGAAGGTGCCCTGCACGAAGCGCATGCCCTGGACGAGCTGCTGCCAGACCTCCTCGCGGAAGGGCGTGCGGGCGTGCTCCTTGACGGCGTCGTGGACCTCTTGTGCGAAGTCCTCGTGCTCCCACTCGCGGCGGGCGAAGCCGACCAGCGAGAAGCCCGGCGGCAGCAGACCCCGGTTGGCGAGGTCGTACACGGCGGGCATGAGCTTCTTCCGGGACAAATCGCCCGTGACGCCGAAGATGACCAGGCCCGACGGCCCCGCGATACGCGGGAGCCGTCGGTCGGCGGGGTCACGCAGCGGGTTGCTGCTCGACAGAGTTCAGCCCTCCGAGGGGGCGAGGCGCTGGAGCTCCGCCTCGGTCGACTTGAGCAGGTCGTTCCAGGACGCCTCGAACTTGTCCACGCCCTCGTCCTCGAGGAGCTGGACCACGTCGTCGTAGGAGATGCCGAGCTTCTCGACGGCGTCGATCTCGGCGCGGGCCTGCTCGTAGGTGCCGGCGACGGTGTTGCCGGTGATCTGCCCGTGGTCCTCGGTGGCGAACAGGGTCGCCTCCGGCATGGTGTTCACCGTGTTCGGCGCCACCAGGTCGTCCACGTACAGGGTGTCCTTGTAGGCGGGGTCCTTCACGCCGGTGGAGGCCCACAGCGGACGCTGCTTGTTGGCGCCCGCCTTCTCCAGCGCGGCCCAGCGCTCGCCGGCGAAGACCTCCTCGTACGCCTGGTAGGCGAGCCGGGCGTTGGCGAGGCCCGCCTTGCCGCGGGCGGCCTTGGCCTCGTCGGTGCCGAGCGCGTCGAGCCGCTTGTCGATCTCGGTGTCCACGCGGGACACGAAGAAGGACGCCACGGAGTGGATCTTCGACAGGTCCAGGCCGCGCTCCTTGGCCTGCTCCAGGCCGGCCAGGTAGGCGTCCATGACCTGGCGGTAGCGCTCCAGGGAGAAGATCAGCGTGACGTTGACGCTGATACCGAGGCCGATGACCTCGGTGATCGCCGGCAGGCCGCCCATCGTGGCCGGGATCTTGATGAGCGTGTTGGGGCGGTCGACCAGCCAGGCGAGCTGCTTGGCCTCGGCGACCGTCGGCTTGGTGTGGTGCGCCAGGCGCGGGTCGACCTCGATCGAGACCCGGCCGTCCTGGCCGCCGGTGGCGTCGAAGACCGGGCGCAGGATGTCGGCGGCGTCGCGGACGTCCGCCGTCGTGATCATGCGGATGGCCTCTTCGACGGTGACCTTGCGGGCGGCGAGGTCCGACAGCTGCTGGTCGTAGCCGTCGCCCTGCGAGATCGCCTTCTGGAAGATCGACGGGTTGGTGGTGACGCCCACGACGTGCTGCTGGTCGATCAGTTCGGCCAGGTTGCCGGACGTGATCCGCTTGCGCGACAGGTCGTCCAGCCAGATCGCGACGCCTTCTTCGGAGAGGCGCTTGAGTGCGTCTGTCATGGAATTACATCTCCTACGTGTCGTATGTGAGCGTCAGCGCTGGGCGGCGGCGAGGGATTCCCGGGCCTTGTCGGCCACGTTCTCCGCAGTGAAGCCGTACTCCTGGAAGAGGACCTTGCCATCGGCGGAAGCACCGAAGTGCTCCAGGGAAACGATGCGGCCGGCGTCCCCGACGTACTTGTGCCAGGTGAGACCGATGCCCGCCTCGACCGAGACGCGGGCCTTGACGGACGGGGGCAGGACGCTGTCCCGGTACCCCTGGTCCTGCTCCTCGAACCACTCCACGGACGGCATGGACACCACGCGCGTGGGCACACCGTCGGCTTCCAGCCGCTCGCGCGCCTCGACGGCGACGTGCACCTCGGAGCCGGTCGCGATGAGGAGCACCTCCGGCGTCCCCGTGGAGGCCTCGAACAGGACGTACCCGCCCTTGGCCGCGTTCTCGTCGGGCTCGTACGTCGGCACGCCCTGGCGGGTGAGGACCAGACCGTGCGGGGCGCCCTTGCCGAAGACCTTCGTCCAGCGCTTGAGGATCTCGCGCCAGGCGATCGTCGTCTCGTTGGCGTCGGCCGGGCGGACGATGTTCAGGCCCGGGATCGCGCGCAGCGAGGCCAGGTGCTCGACCGGCTGGTGGGTCGGGCCGTCCTCGCCGAGACCGATGGAGTCGTGCGTCCACACGTACGTCACCGGCACGTGCATCAGGGCGGACAGCCGCACGGCGTTGCGCATGTAGTCGGAGAACACGAGGAACGTGCCGCCGTAGATGCGCGTGTTGCCGTGCAGCGCGATGCCGTTCATCTCCGCGGCCATCGAGTGCTCGCGGATGCCGAAGTGGACGGTGCGGCCGTACGGGTCCGCCTCCGGCAGCGGGTTGTCCGCCGGGAGGAACGACGACGTCTTGTCGATCGTCGTGTTGTTGGAACCCGCGAGGTCGGCGGAGCCGCCCCACAGCTCGGGGATGACCGCGCCGAGCGCCTGGAGCACCTTGCCGGACGCGGCACGGGTGGCGACGCCCTTGCCGGGCTCGAAGACCGGGAGCTTCTCCTCCCAGCCGGTGGGCAGCTCGCCCGCGGCGACGCGCTCGAACTCGGCGGCGCGGTCGGGGTTGTTGTCCCGCCACTGCTGGAAGGACTTCTCCCACACGGCGCGGGCCGCCTGGCCACGCTCCAGGGCGCCCCTGGTGTGGGCGATGACCTCGTCCGCGACCTCGAAGGACTTCTCCGGGTCGAAGCCGAGGACGCGCTTGGTGGCCGCGACCTCGTCGTCGCCGAGCGCCGAGCCGTGGGCGGCCTCGGTGTTCTGCGCGTTCGGCGCGGGCCAGGCGATGATCGAGCGCATCGCGATGAAGGACGGCTTGTCCGTCACCTGCTTCGCGGCCTCGATCGCGTCGTAGAGGGCGTGCGGGTCCAGGTCGCCGTCCGGCTTGGGGGCGACGCGCTGCACGTGCCAGCCGTACGCCTCGTAGCGCTTGGCGGTGTCCTCGGAGACGGCCGTCTCGGTGTCGCCCTCGATCGAGATGTGGTTGTCGTCCCACAGCAGGACCAGGTTGCCGAGCTTCTGGTGACCGGCCAGCGAGGACGCCTCGGCGGAGATGCCCTCCTGGAGGCAGCCGTCACCGGCGATCGCGTACACGAAGTGGTCGAACGGCGACTCGCCGGCCGGGGTCTCCGGGTCGAACAGACCGCGCTCGTAGCGGGCGGCCATGGCCATGCCCACGGCGTTGGCGACACCCTGGCCCAGCGGGCCGGTCGTCGTCTCGACGCCCGTGGTGTGGCCGTACTCCGGGTGACCCGGCGTCTTCGAACCCCAGGTACGGAACGACTTCAGGTCGTCCAGCTCCAGGCCGAAGCCGGCCAGGTACAGCTGGGTGTAGAGCGTCAGGGACGAGTGGCCCGCGGACAGCACGAACCGGTCGCGGCCGACCCAGTCGGCGTCCGCCGGGTCGTGCCGCATCACCTTCTGGAAGAGGGTGTACGCGGCAGGCGCCAGGCTCATCGCCGTACCGGGATGGCCGTTGCCGACCTTCTGTACGGCGTCGGCGGCCAGGACGCGGGCGGTGTCCACGGCCCGCTGGTCCAACTCGGTCCACTCGAGGTCTGTGGTGGTCGGCTTGGTGCTCACCCTGGGTCAGGGCTCCTCTCCACATGTCACGCATGTCGAATGCCGGTGCACGCGGCGCCCACCGGCCGTTGTCGAGCCTACCCCCGTGAGAACGTGCATTTTTTCGAGTCATTCCAGACTGCCGGGAGACTTGGTGGTCCGCCTCCCGACCGGTGTGTTCCCTGTTCGGCAAGTGAATACGGAGCCGCTCGTACGAGTGCTCAACAGAGTGCCCTCCGGCTCTTCCGCAGGTGCCGTCCAACACGACCCCACCCCCGCGAATGTCGGGGTCTGGGCAACGTCTACAGTGGCGTGGTACGCGCGAGCCTTTACCCCGCATTCACATGGGGAGGCTTGCTGGGAGTCTCTGTCAGGGGTGTGCGTGACGGCCGTTGAATCCCGTCCAGTAGGTGGGGGTACCGCCCACGCCCATTGGGCAGTGGGGGAGATCGGGACGAGCCAGAGCCCGAGCCGGCGGCCGTTCGGGGCCCGGGTGAAGGCGTTCGTGGCGCTGACCAAGCCGCGGATCATCGAGCTGCTGCTGATCACCACCGTCCCGGTGATGTTCCTGGCGCAGCAAGGTGTTCCGGACCTCGGCCTGGTGGTCCTGACCTGCCTCGGTGGCTATCTGTCCGCGGGCGGCGCCAACGCGCTGAACATGTACATCGACCGCGACATCGACGCGCTGATGGACCGAACCTCGCAGCGTCCGCTGGTCACGGGAATGGTCAGCCCGCGTGAATGCCTCGCCTTCGGCATCACCCTCGCGGTGGTCTCGACACTCCTGTTCGGTCTGACCGTCAACTGGCTGTCGGCCTGGCTCGCCCTCGGCGCGCTCCTCTTCTACGTCGTCGTCTACACGATGATCCTCAAGCGCCGTACCTCGCAGAACATCGTGTGGGGCGGCATCGCCGGCTGTATGCCGGTACTGATCGGCTGGTCGGCCGTGACGGACTCGGTGTCCTGGGCGCCGGTCGTCCTCTTCCTCGTCATGTTCTTCTGGACGCCGCCGCACTACTGGCCGCTCTCCATGAAGGTCAAGGACGACTACGCGCGCGTGGGCGTGCCGATGCTGCCGGTGGTCGCCTCCAACAAGACCGTCGCCAAGCAGATCGTCCTCTACAGCTGGGTGATGGTCGCCGTCTCGCTGCTGCTGACCCCGCTGGGCTACACCGGGTGGTTCTACACCTCGGTCGCGCTGGTGGCCGGCGGCTGGTGGCTGTGGGAGGCGCACGGGCTCCAGAGCCGCGCGAAGGCGGAGGTGACGGGCGGGAAGCTGAAGGAGATGCGGCTGTTCCACTGGTCCATCACCTATGTGTCGCTGCTGTTCGTGGCGGTCGCGGTGGACCCCTTCCTGCGCTGAGTCGACGGCTCGGTACGGCTTCGACGGCCGGGGTGCGTGGTCAACACCACGCACCCCGGCCGTCGCCGTTCGATCTACCCGTCGGTAGCATCCTGGCCATGGCAGACACCAAGCAGGTTGACGAGACCGCCGACGCCAAGCAGGCCGCGAAGGCCGAGCGCAAGGCGGCCCGGCTCGCCAAGCGGATCAGCGCCTTCGCCAAGCGGCACGGCGGGGCCGAGGGCCAGATCGCGTACATCGGCGAACGCGGCGCCCGTATCGTCCTCGTCGGCGAGGACGGCGGCTGGGGCGACCTGGTGGCCCCCTCGGTCGCCGTCGCCGAGCTGGCCGTCGGGAAGGCCGGCATCACCGTCCACGAGACCTTCGACGGCGAGTTCGCCGCGAAGGTGAAGACGGGGCCGTACGAGTGGACGCGGATGGCCGGGATCCAGGTCGGCGGACCGAAGAACGGCTGAGCAGCAACAACCTGACACCCCGGTCACCCGTTAGGACCCCGTAGGAACCACGTGGTCCGTCTCCCGGGAGTCCGGATGATCGAAACGCCGTCCTTGGTGGACCAGTACTGCCACGGCGTCCTCAGAACGGAGCTGGGTCTCGGTACGTTCGAGGCCCAGTTGGCCCGCACCGAGGGCCCGCCGGCCCCGGGCACGACGCTGTTCGACACCCAGACGGGGTTCGCGGTACGCCGCTGGTGTCCCCCGCTCCTCGGTCTGGAACCGCACGCGCCACCCGCCCGTTATCTCGCCCGGCGTCGTGAACTCGGCGTACTGGAAGCGGGCCGCCGGCTGCTGCGCGGCAGCGGCATCACGACGTACCTGGTCGACACGGGCCTGCCCGGCGACCTCACCGGACCGAGCGAGCTCGCCTCGGCCGGCGCCGCCGAGGCCCGGGAGATCGTGCGTCTGGAACCCCTCGCCGAACAGGTCGCCGACACCTCAGGCACCGTCGAGTCCTTCCTCGCCAACCTCGCCGAGTCGGTGCACGGGGCCGCCGCGAACGCCGTGGCCTTCACCTCCGTCGCGGGTGTCCGGCACGGCCTCGCCCTCGCGCCCGAGCCGCCCGGCCCCGGGGAGGTGCGGGGCGCCGCGGGCCGCTGGCTGGCGGGTCGCAGGGTCGGCGGCGAGCTGAGCGATCCGGTGCTGCTGCGGCACCTGCTGTGGATCGCCGTCGCCTCGGGGCTGCCCCTTCAGCTGCACGCGGGACTCGGCGAGCCGGGGGCGCGCGTCGACCGCACGGATCCGGTGCTGCTGACGGACTTCGTCCGGGCCACGGCCGGCCTCGGCACCGACCTCGTCCTGCTGCACGGCTACCCCTACCACCGGCACGCCGCCCACCTCGCGGGCGTCTTCCCGCACGTGTACGCCGACTCCGGCGCCGCGCTCGTACGGACCGGCGCGCGAGCCGCGACGATCCTCGCGGAGATCCTGGAGCTGGCCCCCTTCGGCAAGATCCTCTTCTCCAGCGGGGCCGGAGGACTGCCCGAGCTGCACGTGGTCGGGGCACGGCTGTTCCGCGAGGCACTGGCGCGGGTGCTCGGCACCTGGGTCGCGGAGGGCGCGTGGTCGCCCGGGGACGCGCAACGGGTGGCGGGACTGATCGCGGCGGGCAACGCGCGCCGGGTGTACGGGCTCGGCTGAGGTGGACAGACTGGGCGCATGACCAGCCGCACGGAATCCTTACTGGACCGTTTCCTCGCCGGACTCCCGGCCCTGGACCCCGTCGCCCTGTGGGCCCACGGTTCGCTCGCCGGGGGCGACTACCAGGAGGGGCGCAGCGACCTGGACCTCATCGCGGTCCTGGCGGGGCCCCTCACACCGCGCGCGGTGTGGCACCTGGGCCGGCTGCACGCCCGCCTGCGGAACGAGCCGCTCGCCCCGCTGCTGCACTGCACCTATCTCACCCCCGACCGGGCGGCCGATCCGGAGCGTCGGCACCTCACCTGGGCGCACAGCCGGCTGTTCCGGCGGACGGTCACCCCGGTGACCCGGCGCGAACTGCACGACTTCGGCCGGGTGCTGTACGGGAAGCCGCCCGGCGCGCTGCTGCCGCCCGTGCCGGACCGCGCACTCGGCGACTTCGTCGTCCGCGACCAGAGGGACTTCTGGCGGCCCGCCGTCGACAAGGCCCACCTGTGGCATCAGAACGTCTGGGTCGATCTGGGACTGCTGACCTTCGCGCGGGCGACGGTGACCGTCCGGGACGGCCGGCTGATCTCCAAGCGCGAGGCCCTCGACGAACTGCCCGCGCTGGGGGCGCCGTCGGAGGTCGTGTCGGACATCGCGCGCCGCCGCTACGACGAGGGGGGCGCGCCTGCCGACGAAGGGTGGCCGGCCCGCCGCGCCGAGTTGACCCGGGACTACCTGGGGCCGGTGATCGACGGGCTGGTCACCTCGTACAGGTGACTCACGTCGTACGGGTGACTCACGTCGTACGGCTGACTCACGTCGTACGGGTGACCTACGCGCGCGTGCCGACCGTCACCTCGGCCGCCGGGCCCGGCAGGTCGATCGTCGTCTCGGGGCGCTCGCGCAGCGCCAGCAGCACCCGCAGCACCGCGATCCACACCAGGCAGGAGCCGAACATGTGCAGCCCGACCAGGGCCTCGGGAAGGTCCGTGAAGTACTGGACGTAGCCGATGACACCCTGTCCGAGCAGCACCAGGAACAGGTCCCGGGTACGGTCCAGCGGGTTCTTCGGCGCGTCCACCGCCTTGAGGATGAACCACAGGGCGAAGGTCAGCGTCACCACGATCCAGGCGAGCACGGCGTGCAGCTTGGCGATCGTCTCCCAGTCCAGCGGCATCCGCTCGACCTCGCTGGAGTCACCGGCGTGCGGGCCCGCGCCGGTGACCACCGTGCCGACGGCGATCAGCAGCGTCGAGGCGACGACCAGGAACCACACCAGCTGCTGCACGGGCTTGCCGACCAGCGGCCGGGGCTCCCCGTCGCCCTCCCGGGCGCGCTGCCACATCACCGCGGCGACCGCGAGGAGCGCCGTGGCGGCCAGGAAGTGCGCCGCGACCGTGTAGGGGTTGAGGCCGACGAGCACCACGATCCCGCCGAGTACGGCGTTGCTCATCACCAGCCAGAACTGCGCCCAGCCCAGCCGGGTCAGGCTCCGCCGGTACGGCTTCTCGGAGCGCGCGGCGATGATCGCCCAGCCGACGGCCGCGCACAGCACGTACGTCAGCATGCGGTTGCCGAACTCGATGGCGCCGTGGAAGCCCATCGCGCCGGTCGCGGTGAGCGAGTCGTCGGTGCACTTGGGCCAGGTCGGGCAGCCCAGGCCGGAGCCCGTGAGCCGCACGGCACCGCCGGTGACCACGATGACCACCGACATCACGAGCGGGTACAGCGCCGCCCGCTGGACGGTCCGGCGGGTGGGGGTCCAGCGTTCGGCGATGAAGGCGAGCGGGTTGCGCACGGCTGCTACGGCGTCGGCACGGGTCACGTTTGGCACGCGTCCCATCGTAGGCGTCCGCTTGTGCACGCGTTCACGAGGGTCCCCCCGGGTCCGCGCGTCCGGCTACTCCCAGCGGAAGAACCGGCCGGCCGCCGCGAGTCCCACGACCGCCCACACCGCCAGGATCCCCAGGTCGCCCCAGGGCATGCCCGCGCCGTGCTGGAGCACGTCCCGCAGGCCGTCCGAGAGGGCCGAGACGGGCAGCAGACCGAGCACGTCCTGGGCGCCGGACGGGAACTTGTCGAGCGGGACGATCACCCCGCCGCCCACCAGCAGCAGCAGGAAGACCAGGTTGGCCGCGGCCAGCGTCGCCTCCGCCTTCAGGGTGCCCGCCATCAGCAGGCCGAGGCCCGAGAAGGCGGCCGTGCCCAGGACCAGGAGCAGCAGGACGGCCGCCGGGTTGCCGTGCGGGTTCCAGCCGAGGGCGAAGGCGATCGCCGTCAGGAGGATCACCTGGAGGATCTCCGTGACCAGCACCGACAGCGTCTTCGCCGCCATCAGGCCCCAGCGGGGGAGGGGGGAGGAGGCGAGCCGCTTCAGCACCCCGTAGCGGCGTTCGAAGCCGGTCGCGATGGCCTGGCCGGTGAAGGCCGTCGACACCACGGCGAGCGCGAGGATGCCGGGCGTGAGGAAGTCCACCGCCTCGCCCGCGCCGGTGTCGACGATGTCCACGGTGCTGAACAGCACCAGCAGCAGCGTGGGGATCACGACGGTGAGCAGCAGCTGCTCGCCGTTGCGCAGGAGCATCTTCGTCTCCAGCGCCGCCTGCGCCCCGATCATGCGGGGCAGCGGGGCCGCGCCGGGCCGGGGGGTGTAGGTACCCGTGGCGGTCATCGGCGCAGCTCCTTGCCGGTCAGTTCGAGACTGTGTCTTCCCGGGGGGCGACCCCCGGACCCCCAGCGGGTCCGTGTGTGAGCCGGGATCATCAGCGCAGCTCCTTGCCGGTCAGTTCGAGGAAGACGTCCTCCAGGGTGTGCCGTTCGACCGAGATCCGGTCCGGCATCACCCCGTGCTGGGCGCACCACGAGGTGACCGTCGCCAGCAGCTGCGGGTCGACCTTGCCCATCACCCGGTAGGAGCCCGGAGTCAGCTCGGCGGCCGAGCTGTCGGCGGGCAGGGCCTTGAGCAGGGAGGTCACGTCGAGGCCGGGCCGGCCGGTGAAGCGCAGGGTGTTCTCGGCGCCGCCGCGGCACAGCTCCTCGGGGGAGCCCTGGGCGATGACCCGGCCCGCGTCGATGATCGCGACGTCGTCGGAGAGCTGCTCGGCCTCGTCCATGTAGTGGGTGGTCAGGATGACGGAGACGCCGTCCGCCCGCAGGTCCCGTACGAGCTCCCAGGTGGCGCGGCGGGCCTGCGGGTCGAGGCCGGCCGTCGGCTCGTCCAGGAACACCAGCTCCGGGCGGCCGACGACGGCCATCGCCAGTGCGAGCCGCTGCTGCTGGCCGCCGGAGAGACGGCGGTACGTCGTCCGGCCGCAGGAGCCGAGGCCGAGGCGCTCGACGAGGGCGTCGACGTCCAGCGGGTGGGCGTGCAGCCCGGCCACGTGCCGGAGCATCTCGTCGGCCCGGGCGCCGGAGTACACGCCCCCCGACTGGAGCATCACGCCGATCCGGGGGCGCAGGTCGGAGGCCTGTCTCTGCGGGTCGAGGCCGAGGACGCGCACCGTGCCGGCGTCCGGCCGGCGGTACCCCTCGCAGGTCTCGACGGTGGTCGTCTTGCCGGCGCCGTTGGGTCCGAGGACGGCGGTGACGCCCGCCCGGGCCGTCAGATCGAGGCCGTTCACCGCGGTCTTCGTCCCGTACCGCTTCACCAGGGCCTCGACCCGGACGACAGGCTCACTTCGCATGGCTCAAGAGTCTAGGTTCGCGGGTGGGGGCTCTGACCGGGGGGTGCGGGAACCGGCCGGACGCGACGGCGGCTGGGGCGGGCGGAGGGCGGGCGGATTCAGAGTTCCTCCTCGCGGGACCGGTGTAGCGGCAGCCACCGCTGCGCGTAGGCCACGGCGTCCGCGACCGGAAACAGCCGCACGTCGGCCGCCCCGACGGTGCCCCGTACGACGTCCCGGTCGCGTTCGAAGTCGTGGCCCAGCTCGTCGAAGCGATCGGAGTCGATCGACACCTCGGTCACGACCTCCCACGTCCCGCCGGGACCCGGCCGGCCCACCGCGACGAGCGGGGCCGGGATCCGGTACTCGGCCAGGTGGAAGCTGGTGCAGGTGGCGTAGCCGGCGCCGAGCAGCAGGACCCGCGCCCCCGCCTTCTCCAGCCGGGCCAGCGGGCTGTGCTCGCCGAGCCGGCAGTCGGGGGCGTGCCCCTCGACCAGTTCCGCCGCCCGCGCCCCGAGCGCCGCGAACGAGGTCTGCGGGTGGGCGCTGCGCAGGGCGCCGGGCCAGGTGCGGACCGTCTCGGGGATCACGCCGACGCCGAGGGCGGGGGTGATGAGGGGGTCGTAGGCGGGCATGGTCGCCCGGATCCGCTCCCACCAGTCCGCGGGGACCGGCGGATTGCTCCACAGGGCCGGGTCGGACAGGTCGCCGGACTGGGTGGGGACCACGAGTGTGCCGTCCGGACCGACCGCGTCGAGCAGTCCCCGCACGACCGCGACGGCGCCTCCGCAGACCCAGCCGAGCGAACTGAGCGAGGAGTGCACGAGGAGGATTTCTCCGGGTTCGACACCCAGCGCGCGAAGCTCCGCGGCGAGGGTGTCGCGGGTGACAAGTGGGCCGGTGGGAGGGGGTGTGGGCATGGTCCGGCAGTGTCCTGGAAGGGGGCTGTGGAGACCAGTGATTTTATCGCAACACCGTCTTCGCGTGATCGATCAAAGATCGTTTCCGCAGGTCAGATTAGGTTTACCTAAGTGACGTAGGGCACCGCCCGCCGGTCCGGACGCGGCTTGCCTGTCTCTGAGGAATTACGCAACAATGGCGTTGTGAAATACGTCGGCGAGGCTCGGGAGACCCCCACGGGGACCCCCCAGGAGGAGATCGCGACCGGTGAGCGCTCGACGCGCAACCGGGTCGCGCGGTCCATCCTGGACCACGGGCCGTCGACCGTCGCCGAGCTGGCCGGCCGGCTGGGCCTCACCCAGGCCGCCGTACGCCGCCACCTCGACGCGCTGGTCGCCGACGACGTCGTGGCGGCCCGCGAGCAGCGGGTGTACGGAGCCAGGACACGCGGGCGCCCCGCCAAGGCCTTCGCCCTCACCGACTGCGGCCGGGACGCCTTCGACCAGTCCTACGACAAGCTCGCCGCGGACGCCCTGCGCTGGATCCAGGAGCGCTTCGGCGGGGACGAGGCCGTCGTGGCCTTCGCCCGCGCGCGCATCGCCGAACAGGCCGCCGGGTACCGCGAGGCGATCGAGGCGGCCGCCCCGGAAGAGCGGACCGAAGCCCTGGCCAAGGCCCTGAGCGCGGACGGGTACGCTGCTACGGCGCGCAGCGCACCGGTCGGCGAGCAGCTGTGCCAGCACCACTGCCCCGTCGCCCATGTCGCCGAGAAGTTCCCGCAGCTCTGCGAGGCGGAGACCGAGATCTTCTCCCAGCTGCTCGGGACACACGTCCAGCGACTGGCGACCATCGCCCACGGCGACGGCGTCTGCACGACGTTCATCCCCAAAGTTTCCACAGCCACCCACAACGCATCTGCAAGCACGGCCGGGAGGAACCCCGCATGACTCTCCCCACGGAGACTGCCCACCCCGAACTCGAGGGCCTGGGTAAGTACGAATACGGCTGGGCCGACTCCGACACGGCCGGCGCCTCTGCGAAGCGCGGCATCAACGAGGACGTCGTCAAGGACATCTCGGCCAAGAAGTCCGAGCCGGAGTGGATGACGAAGCTGCGTCTCAAGGGACTGCGGCTCTTCGGCAAGAAGCCCATGCCCAACTGGGGCTCCGACCTCTCGGGCATCGACTTCGACAACATCAAGTACTTCGTGCGCTCCACGGAGAAGCAGGCGGAGTCCTGGGAGGACCTGCCCGAGGACATCAAGAACACGTACGACAAGCTCGGCATCCCGGAGGCGGAGAAGCAGCGCCTCGTCGCCGGTGTCGCGGCCCAGTACGAGTCCGAGGTCGTCTACCACCAGATCCGTGAGGACCTGGAGGAGCAGGGTGTCATCTTCCTCGACACCGACACCGCGCTGAAGGAGCACCCGGAGCTCTTCAAGGAGTACTTCGGCACCGTCATCCCGGTCGGCGACAACAAGTTCGCGTCGCTGAACACCGCGGTGTGGTCCGGCGGCTCCTTCATCTACGTGCCGAAGGGCGTGCACGTGGAGATCCCGCTCCAGGCCTACTTCCGTATCAACACGGAGAACATGGGCCAGTTCGAGCGGACCCTGATCATCGTCGACGAGGGCGCCTACGTGCACTACGTCGAGGGTTGTACGGCCCCGATCTACAAGTCGGACTCGCTGCACAGCGCCGTGGTCGAGATCATCGTCAAGAAGAACGCCCGCTGCCGTTACACGACCATCCAGAACTGGTCGAACAACGTCTACAACCTGGTCACCAAGCGCGCCGTGGCGTACGAGGGCGCGACCATGGAGTGGATCGACGGCAACATCGGCTCCAAGGTGACGATGAAGTACCCGGCCGTCTACCTGATGGGCGAGCACGCCAAGGGCGAGACCCTCTCCATCGCCTTCGCGGGCGAGGGCCAGCACCAGGACGCCGGCTCCAAGATGGTCCACATGGCGCCGAACACCTCGTCGAACATCGTGTCCAAGTCGGTGGCGCGCGGTGGCGGCCGGACGTCCTACCGCGGTCTCGTCGAGATCGGTGAGGGCGCCCACGGCTCCAAGTCCAACGTGCTGTGCGACGCGCTGCTCGTCGACACCATCTCCCGCTCCGACACGTACCCCTACGTGGACGTCCGCGAGGACGACGTGTCCATGGGCCACGAGGCCACCGTCTCCAAGGTCAGCGACGACCAGCTCTTCTACCTGATGAGCCGGGGCATGACCGAGTTCGAGGCGATGGCGATGATCGTGCGCGGCTTCGTCGAGCCCATCGCGAAGGAGCTGCCCATGGAGTACGCCCTCGAGCTCAACCGGCTGATCGAGCTCCAGATGGAGGGCGCGGTCGGTTAAGCGACCGCCGACCCCCGTCAAGCCACTCACGCAAGAAAGCGAGCAGACCGACAGCCATGGCTGAGGCTCAGAACATCCCCGTGGGCTCCACCACCGCGGGCCAGATCGCGGTGGCCGCCGAGTCGACCGTCGCCACGCGCATGAGCGCGCCCGCGTCCTTCGACGTGGCGGACTTCCCGGTCCCCCACGGTCGCGAGGAGGAGTGGCGGTTCACGCCGCTGGAGCGGCTGCGCGGGCTGCACGACGGCACCGCCGTCGCGACCGGCGAGGGCGTGAAGGTCGCCGTCGAGGCGCCCGAGGGCGTCACCGTCGAACTCGTGGACCGCGACGACCCGCGCCTCGGGAAGGCGGGTACCCCGGTGGACCGGGTCGCCGCCCAGGCGTACTCCGCGTTCGAGAAGGCCGGCGTGGTCACCGTCCCCAAGGAGACGGTGCTCACCGAGCCGATCCGCATCGCGGTGCACGGCGAGGGCGGGGTCTCCTACGGCCACCAGGTCATCGAGCTGGGTGCCTTCGCCGAGGCCGTCGTCGTCATCGACCACACCGGTGACGCCGTGCTCGCCGCCAACGTCGACTACGTCCTCGGGGACGGCGCGAAGCTGACCGTCGTCTCCGTCCAGGACTGGGACGACAAGGCCGTGCACGTGGCCCAGCACAACGCCCTCGTCGGCCGCGACGCGACCTTCAAGTCGGTCGTGGTGACCTTCGGCGGCGACCTCGTCCGCCTCCACCCGCGGGTGGCGTACGCCGGCCCCGGCGCCGAGGCCGAGCTGTTCGGTCTGTACTTCACGGACGCCGGTCAGCACCAGGAGCACCGCCTCCTGGTCGACCACAACGTCCCGCACTGCAAGTCCAACGTCGTCTACAAGGGCGCTCTCCAGGGCGAGGGCGCGCACGCCGTGTGGATCGGTGACGTGCTCATCGAGGCCAAGGCCGAGGGCACGGACACCTACGAGATGAACCGCAACCTGGTCCTCACGGACGGCGCGCGGGTCGACTCGGTGCCGAACCTGGAGATCGAGACCGGCGAGATCGTCGGCGCCGGGCACGCCTCCGCCACCGGCCGTTTCGACGACGAGCAGCTCTTCTACCTGATGGCCCGCGGCATCCCGGCCGACGAGGCCCGTCGCCTGGTGGTCCGCGGCTTCTTCGCCGAGCTGGTCCAGCAGATCGGCGTCGACGACATCGAGGAGCGCCTGCTCGCCAGGATCGAGACCGAGCTGGAGGCCACCGTCTGATGGCCTACGTACGCGCCTGTGGGCTGAGCGAGCTGGAAGAGGACACCCCGACGCGGGTGGAACTCGACGGCACGCCGGTCTCGGTCGTCCGTACCGAGGGGGAGGTGTTCGCCATCCACGACATCTGCTCCCACGCGAACGTCTCGCTCTCCGAGGGCGAGGTGGAGGACTGTCAGATCGAGTGCTGGCTGCACGGCTCCAGCTTCGACCTCCGCACCGGCAAGCCGTCCGGCCTTCCCGCGACGCGCCCCGTCCCCGTATACCCCGTAAAGATCGAAGGGGACGACGTGCTCGTCTCCCTCACCCAGGAGTCCTGAGGCACCCATGGCAACGCTTGAAATCCGAGACCTGCACGTCACCGTCGAGGCCGACAACGCCACGAAGGAGATCCTCAAGGGCGTCGACCTCACCGTGAAGCAGGGCGAGACGCACGCCATCATGGGCCCGAACGGCTCCGGCAAGTCGACCCTCGCCTACTCGCTCGCGGGCCACCCGAAGTACACGATCACCGGCGGCACCGTGCTGCTCGACGGCGAGGACGTCCTGGAGATGTCCGTCGACGAGCGCGCCCGCGCGGGCCTGTTCCTCGCCATGCAGTACCCGGTCGAGGTGCCCGGCGTCTCCGTGTCGAACTTCCTGCGTACCTCCGCCACCGCCATCCGCGGCGAGGCCCCCAAGCTGCGCACCTGGGTGAAGGAGGTCAAGGAGGCCATGGAGCGTCTCCACATGGACACCTCCTTCGCCGAGCGCAACGTCAACGAGGGCTTCTCCGGCGGTGAGAAGAAGCGCCACGAGATCCTCCAGCTGGAGCTGCTCAGGCCGAAGGTCGCGATCCTCGACGAGACGGACTCCGGTCTGGACGTCGATGCCCTTCGCATCGTCTCCGAGGGCGTCAACCGCGTTCGCGAGACCGGCGAGGTCGGCACCCTGCTGATCACGCACTACACGCGCATCCTGCGCTACATCAAGCCCGACTTCGTCCACGTCTTCTCGGCCGGCCGCATCGTCGAGTCCGGCGGCGCCGAGCTCGCCGACAAGCTGGAGAACGAGGGCTACGAGGCATACACGAAGGGTGGCGTATCCGCGTGACGCAGCTGCCGGGCCTCCTCGACACCGAGGCGATCCGCAAGGACTTCCCCATCCTGGACCGACAGGTCCACGACGGCCGGAAGCTCGTGTACCTGGACAACGCCGCGACTTCGCAGAAGCCGCGCCAGGTACTGGACGCCCTGAACGAGTACTACGAGCGCTACAACGCCAACGTCCACCGCGGTGTGCATGTGCTCGCCGAGGAGGCCACGGCGCTGTACGAGGGCGCGCGCGACAAGGTCGCCGCGTTCATCAACGCACCGAGCCGCGACGAGGTGATCTTCACCAAGAACGCCTCCGAGTCGCTCAACCTCGTGGCGAACATGCTCGGCTGGGCCGACGAGCCCTACCGGGTGGACTCCGAGACCGAGATCGTCATCACGGAGATGGAGCACCACTCCAACATCGTGCCGTGGCAGCTGCTGTCGCAGCGCACCGGCGCGAAGCTGAAGTGGTTCGGCCTGACCGACGACGGCCGGCTCGACCTCTCCAACATCGACGAGATCATCACCGAGAAGACGAAGATCGTCTCCTTCGTGCTGGTGTCGAACATCCTCGGCACCGTGAACCCGGTCGAGGCGATAGTGCGCCGTGCGCAGGAGGTCGGGGCCCTGGTCCTGATCGACGCCTCGCAGGCCGCGCCGCACATGCCGATGGACGTGCAGGCCCTCCAGGCCGACTTCGTGGCCTTCACCGGCCACAAGATGTGCGGCCCGACCGGCATCGGCGTCCTCTGGGGCCGCCAGGAGCTGCTCGAGGACCTCCCCCCGTTCCTCGGCGGCGGCGAGATGATCGAGACGGTGTCGATGCACTCGTCGACGTACGCCCCGGCGCCCCACAAGTTCGAGGCGGGCACCCCGCCGATCGCGCAGGCGGTCGGTCTGGGCGCGGCCATCGACTACCTGTCCGCGATCGGCATGGACAAGATCCTCGCCCATGAGCACGCGATCACCGAGTACGCGGTGCGTCGCCTGACGGAGGTCCCCGACCTGCGGATCATCGGCCCGGCGACGGCCGAGGACCGGGGCGCGGCGATCTCCTTCACGCTCGGCGACATCCACCCGCACGACGTGGGCCAGGTGCTGGACGAGCAGGGCATCGCGGTCCGGGTGGGGCATCACTGCGCCCGGCCCGTCTGCCTGCGCTACGGAATTCCGGCGACCACGCGAGCGTCGTTCTATCTGTACTCCACGCCGGCCGAGATCGATGCTCTGGTCGACGGTCTGGAGCACGTACGGAACTTCTTCGGCTGAGGGGCGTGAGCTGAGACCGTGAAGCTGGACTCGATGTACCAGGAAGTCATCCTGGATCACTACAAGCACCCGCACGGGCGTGGTCTGCGCGACGGCGACGCCGAGGTGCACCATGTGAACCCGACCTGCGGCGATGAGATCACCCTCCGTGTGAAGTACGACGGCACGAAGATCGAGGACGTCAGCTACGAGGGCCAGGGCTGCTCCATCAGCCAGGCGAGCGCGTCCGTCCTGAACGACCTCCTGGTCGGCAAGGACCTGGCCGAGGCGCAGAAGATCCAGGAGACCTTCCTGGAGCTGATGCAGTCCAAGGGCAGGATCGAACCCGACGACGCGATGGAGGAGGTGCTGGAGGACGCGATCGCGTTCGCCGGTGTCTCCAAGTACCCGGCCCGGGTCAAGTGCGCCCTCCTGAGCTGGATGGCGTGGAAGGACGCGACGGCCCAAGCCCTGGGCGGAGCCGACGCCGAAAGGAAGACGGCATGAGCGAGACCCTTGAGATGAAGCCGGCCTCCGAAGAGGAAGTCCGCGAGGCGCTGTACGACGTCGTCGACCCCGAACTGGGCATCGACGTCGTCAACCTCGGGCTGATCTACGGCATTCACATCGACGACGCGAACATCGCGACGATCGACATGACCCTGACCTCGGCGGCCTGTCCGCTGACGGACGTGATCGAGGACCAGGCGAAGTCCGCCACGGACGGCCTGGTCAACGAGCTGCGCATCAACTGGGTCTGGATGCCGCCGTGGGGCCCGGACAAGATCACGGACGACGGCCGCGAGCAGCTTCGCGCGCTCGGGTTCAACGTCTGAGATCTCGCCCGAGATCTCGCCCGAGATCTTCCCTGTACACGAAAGCGGCGGCACCCACCGGGTGCCGCCGCTTTCGTGTGTGCTCAGGCCAGCCCGTCCACCAGGTTGAACGAGAAGTCCTCGCGGTGGTTGGAGCCGTAGCCGTACGCGTCCAGGCGCAGTGCGAAGTTCTTGTGGCGCAGGAAACGGCCGGGGTAGTTCACCGACTCCAGCATGACCGCGCCGGAGGAGTAGGAGGAGGGGACGGCACAGAAGGTGGCGTCCTGCTTGAAGAGGGTCGAGCCGTCGTTGCGTTCGGCGCGCAGGACGAAGTCGCGGTGGCGCAGGTACCTTCCGTCCGCCGTGACGAAGGTGGAGCAGGAGCTGTCGGCCAGGCCCTTCACCACGGTGAAGGTGGAGTCCTCACGGGACTCCGAGCCGCCGACCTGGTCGAGTTTCACCAGGCCGCCGCTCACGTGCCAGTAGCGGTCGGGGTAGTTGACCGAGCGGACCGAGCGCTGGGTGGCGGCCGGCTTGGGGGTGGACGGCTTCGTCGTCGATGACGCGGCGGGCGAGGCCGGGGCGTGCGGTGTCGAACTGCCCTGCGCCTCGGGGGAGGAGGAGGTCTTCGGCGACGCGGACGCGGACGCGGTCGTGCTCTTCTTCCCTGTCGGTGTCGTCGACCCGCTCGCGGAGGGGGTGGCGAAGGAGATCAGGCCGCCCCCCGTCTCGTCGTCCGACAGCGTCTGTCCCTGACCGGCCTCCGACTTGTCGTCAACGGGCTTGTCGTTCAAGGCGATTGCGGTCACGCACGCCACGATGGTGGCCACGGCGAGACCGCCGGCCAGCCAGAGGCGCCGTGTTCCGGGTGCCCGGGAGGTGTCCGGGGCCCAGCCGTTCTCCCAGGGCTGTTCCTGAGAGGGCCGGGACTTGTTGTCTGGCATGCGCTGTTCCTCCAGCGGCGCCCCTGACGGCGGCCGCGGCTGCGATGACCCGGTGTGTGAACGGTGAAACAGTAGTGGAACCTGTGGCTCAGGTTCAGCCGTTTGGGTGAGCGCTTTCCATAACGCTTTCGACTCCACGGCGACAACACTGCCGACTTCGCGGCGACTTGGGGCGACTTGGGATGAGGAGGGCGGCGGGGATCGTAGGGGGCGGGCAGAGGGAGGGGTGGTCGGAGAGTCGGGCGAAGGGGCGGGTGAAGGGGCGGGTGAAGGGGTGGTCGGAGGGCCGGGCGGAGGGGTGGGTGAAGGGGTGATCGGGCGTCGATGTGTACGGTCGTACGCATCACTGTGTACGCTTGTACGCATGGGATACCTGACGCTCGCCGGCGCCATCGCCGCCGAGGTGGCCGCGACGACCGCCATGAAGTACAGCGACGGCTTCAGCAGGCTCTGGCCCTCGCTGCTGACGGCCTCCGGCTATGTCGTCTCCTTCCTGCTTCTCGCCCAGACCCTGAAGACCGTCGGCATCGGCACGGCGTACGCGATCTGGGCCGGGGTCGGCACCGCGGTCATCGCCGTCATAGGGCTGGCCCTGTTCGGGGAGTCCCTGACGCCCACCAAGGCCGTCGGCATCCTGCTGATCGTCGGGGGAGTGGTCGTACTGAACCTGGGAGGTGCGCACTGATGCCCCGGCGCCACGACCCCGAGCGACGGCAGCGGATCATCGACGCGGCGATCCGGGTCGTCGGGGAGAAGGGGCTGGCCGGGCTGAGTCACCGCTCGGTCGCCGCCGAGGCGGACGTGCCCCTCGGCTCCACCACCTACCACTTCGCCACCCTCGACGAACTGATGACCGCCGCCCTGCGGCAGGCCAACGAGGGCTTCGCCAAGGCGGTCGCGGCGCACGGCGGGCTGACGGACACCCGCCTCGACCTGGCCGCCGAACTGGCCGGACTGCTCGGCGAATGGCTGGCCGGCGAGCGCACCGGCGTCGAGCTGGAGTGCGAGCTGTACCTGGCCGCCCTGCGGCGGCCCGCGCTGCGCCCCGTCGCCGCCGAGTGGGCCGAGAACCTCGCCATCCTCCTCGCCGAGCGCGTCGACCCCCTGACCGCCCGCGCGTTGGTCGCGCTGATGGACGGGATCTGTCTCCAGGTGCTGCTGACGGACGCGCCCTACGACGAGGAGTACGCGCGAGAAGCACTGACACGGCTCATCCCCGCCGCCCCCTGTCCCCCCGCTGCCCCCGCTACCCCTGGTTCCCCCGCTACCCCTGGTTCCGCTCCGGATCGGCGTCCCCGCCCAGACGCCGGACGACGCTGAGCGCCTCCTCGACACTGCCCGCCACGTCCGTCACCGGATACTGCACATGCCGTACGACCCGCTCCCGGTCCACGACCAGGGTCAGCCGTTTCAGCCGGCTCGCCCCCGCCGCCCGGAACGTCGGCAGCCGCAGCGCGGTGATCAACGTCAACTCGGCGTCGGACAGCAGCGGAAAGCCCAGCCGCTCGTCCTGCGCGAACGCGCGCTGCTCGTCCGGGCGTTGGGTGGACACACCGTGCACCGCCGCGCCCGCCGCGCGGAACCCGGCGAGCCGGTCGCGGTAGGTGCGGGACTCCAGCGTGCAGCCCGGTGTGCCCGGGATGTCCGCCCAGCCCGGTGGGTAGGCGTCGGGGCGGGCGTAGGCGCCGGGGAAGCAGTAGAGAACGGTGTGGAGCGCGTCGTCGGCGACCGGATCGCGCGGCGAGCCCTGGTCGTCGACCAGCCGGAGCCCGGGCAGCCGGGTGCCCGCCAGCGCGTGCACGCGCCGGGCCTCCGCGGACGCCTGCTCGGCCGTGGCCGTGGTGCTGCCGTCACCCAGGACCCAGGCGTCGCCCCAGTCCTGGAGAGCGACCAGCACGGGCAGCAGGGCCCGGCCGCGCGGGGTGAGGCGGTACTCGTGGCGCACCGGGCGCTCCTGGTACGGCACCCGCGCGAGCACCTCCGCCTCGACGAGAAGCCGCAGCCGCTCGGTCAACACCTTCCGGGACAGGCCGAGTTCGCGCTGGAGCTCGTCGAACCGGTGCACTCCGCGCGCGGTGTCCCGGACGATCAGCAGGGTCCACCAGTCCCCGACGACATCCAGTGCCTGCGCGATGGCGCAGCCGGAATCCTCCAGGCTCGTCCTGCGGGCCATGGGCCTCCTCCCGTCGCTGACAGCCATGCTGACACAGTTGGTTCCCAAGAGAAACTCACCAGGTCGGCGGGGGCGCGCGGCCCGTCCCCTGAGACACCGCTGTGCGGGTTGGCCTCTGCGGCCCCCTGCCGGTTAGGTTGCCCTCATGACCGACACGACTGTTCCCCGCACCACCGGCGCCGCGGCCGCCGGCCTCGCAACGATCGCCACCGACGGCACTGTTCTCGACACCTGGTTCCCCGCGCCCGCGCTCGTCGCCGAGCCCGGCCCGTCCGGCACCGAGCGCCTGTCCGCCGAGAAGGCCGTGGAGCTGCTCGGCGAGGGCGCGGCGAAGGCGATCGGTCCGGACGCCCGCCGGGGCGTCGAGGTGGTCGCGGTCCGCACGGTCATCGCCTCGCTCGACGACAAGCCGCTCGACGCGCACGACGTCTACCTGCGCCTGCACCTGCTCTCCCACCGGCTCGTGAAGCCGCACGGGCAGAGCCTGGACGGCATGTTCGGCCACCTCGCCAACGTCGCCTGGACCTCGCTCGGTCCGGTCGCCGTGGACGACGTCGAGAAGGTCCGCCTGAACGCGCGCGCGGAGGGCCTGCACCTCCAGGTCACGTCCATCGACAAGTTCCCGCGCATGACGGACTACGTCGCTCCGAAGGGCGTCCGGATCGCCGACGCCGACCGGGTCCGCCTCGGCGCCCACCTCGCCGAGGGCACGACGGTCATGCACGAGGGCTTCGTGAACTTCAACGCCGGCACGCTCGGCACCTCGATGGTCGAGGGTCGCATCTCCGCGGGCGTCATCGTCGGCGACGGCTCGGACATCGGCGGCGGCGCCTCCACGATGGGCACGCTGTCCGGCGGCGGCAACGTGATCATCTCCATCGGCGAGCGCTGCCTCATCGGCGCCGAGGCGGGCGTCGGCATCGCCCTCGGCGACGAGTGCGTGGTCGAGGCGGGCCTGTACGTCACCGCGGGCACCCGGGTCACCATGCCCGACGGCCAGATCGTCAAGGCCCGCGAGCTCTCCGGCGCCTCGAACATCCTCTTCCGCCGCAACTCGGTCACCGGCGCGGTCGAGGCCCGCCCGAACAACGCGGTATGGGGCGGCCTGAACGAAATCCTGCACAGCCACAACTAGATCACCCTCGAGCGCCCTCCCGAGCCGCCCTGGTGCGGCTCGGGAGGGCGCTCCCGCGTTTGCGCGGTCGCTGCGCCTGGGCCGGACAGGGACCTCGGCAAATACCGGACAACCTCTAGCCGATGAGTCCCCGGATCGCCGCCACGACGTTGAACACTGCCGGCAGGACGAAGACGCCCCCCACGCCGATCCACACGCACCCTGCGGTTCGGTGACCGCGGGTCGGCGGCGGCGGTGGAACCAGCCGATCGGCGGTTCTCGTCGTCTCGTTCGGAGCGATCAGGCTGCGCCCGGTGCTGCGTTGCCTTCGCCCCACCCAGATGAAGAAGACCGCAGCCGCGGCCGTGAAGGCCGCGAGTTGGAGATGCTCACCCGGCGAGTCGGCACCAGCGAGCGTCACGGCCACGTACGACACAACATTTCCCCCATGGAATTACGGTGTGTGGATCACCTCACGACACCCCAACCATGTCAAGCGGGTTGGGCGCCGTGGCCCGGCATCCCTGGAGTACGGGAATCTCGTCGGGGGCCAGCCAGGCCATGGTGTGCAGGAGGGTGACCGCCAGGGGCTTGCGGGCGTTGATTGCGGTGAGGGTGTGGTCCCAGATCCGGGCGATGGTGCGTTCGCGGTCGTCGACGTCGTCGCCTTCGTCTAGGACGAGTGCAAGGGACTGGCGGTAGGTGTCGAGGTCGGTGCCGGTCCGGTAGGCGTAGGCGCCGGCCTGTTCCAGGGCCAGTGGCAGGCATCCGAGGTCCGCGGCGAGCTGCCGCGCCGCATTCCGCTGCTCACCGGTGGGGGCGCAGTCCTGGAAGGCGATGGCGCAGAGCAGGTCGGTGGCCTCGTCCAGGGGGAGCAGGCCCAGGGCCATTTTGGGGGCCAGTTTGTGCCATCCGGTGGACTTGCGGCTGGTGGCCAGGTGGTGCCCGCGGTTCAGGGTGCCCAGGTAGGGGCGCAAGTCGGCGGGAGTCTCGACGTTGTCGAAGATCAGCAGCCAACCGGGGTGGGCCTGGAGCCAGGTGATCGCCCACGCCGCACGTTCGTCCGGCCCGACCGCCTGCGCCCACTCCGGGCACAACTGCGCCGCGATGCCGGCGAGACCGTTCACGATCGCTTCGGGGGACTCGGCGGTGATCCACCACACCAATGTGTAAGCGCTGCGGTAACGGTCGGCGTAGTGCAGCGCAAGAGCACTTTTCCCTACCCCACCCAGCCCGTGGATCGCCCGCGCCCGCACCTGGGACGGCTGCACCACCGCAGCCGACCCTGCGCCCGTCAGCATCTCCCGCAGCCCGGTTAGTTCCTGCTCGCGGCCGACGAAGACCCCCGACGCCGATGCCGGCAGGAACCCGGCCTCCGCCGGGGCCTCAACGGCGTGCGCCCAGTGCACGGCCTCGTTCGGCAGCACCACGATCCGCGCGTTGTCACCGCTGATCGCCACCCCGATCGACCCCGCTCCCACCGGCCGATCCCCGGTCGCCTCCACCCGCACCCGCTCCTGCGGGCCCTGCTGGCTCACTGCTGTGGCGGGTGGATGGTGGTGTTGTCGCCGGAAGCCGCGATGCCGATGTGCTGCGCGCCGATCGCCCGCGTCCCCGACACGTTCACCGTCACCGAGGCCTGCTCCGGCAGCAAAGCCGCCAGCTCACGCACCAGCTCCGCCTCCTCCCGCAACGCCCGCTTGAGCTGATGCCGCAACGCCCCCGCCGCGTCCGTGTCGTCCGGCTCCTCAGCAGCCGTCTGCACTGCCTCTTCCAGGGCCGCCCGGCCCTCCTCGTCCCGTCGGCGCCACACAAGCTGCAGAATCCGCTGACCCAGACCTGCTGTCCCCTCGACCGCGGCACTCACCGCCGTGTCCTCGGCCCGACTGAGGACCGCCGCCCCGTACGCGGTCAACGCGGCCGACAGATACGGCGTGGCCTGCTCCACCAAATCGACGATCTCGGTACTCACAAACACTCCTGACTACACGTCACCCTGCTTCTTCGGGTGACCTAGCGTAGGAACCGAAGATGCTCTGTGAGTACAAAACGGCTAAACCGCCAGCCGCGGTTCCACGCTTGACGCTTTGCGTTTGCATGTCAGATGCAACCGGGTTGCTTCTTCTTGCCCTGGGTCTTGCCGGGGATCTTGATGGGCTGGGTTTTTGCTGGTCAGGGGCGGTGGGATCGTGCGCCTGGTGGTCGTCGTTGGTCGTCATTGGCCGCTGTTGAGGGACGTCGGACGGCCCAGGGACGGCCCAGACATCGGCCCGTTACGAGCTGATAGGCAACTCCCGCGCTCGCTGACGTGCTTGGGCCCGTAGCTCCTTCAAGCGGCTGTGAAACGCGTTGTGGTGGTTCTGGTCGAGGTTCAGCGGGAGGTCGAGCTGGGAGATGAGCTGCGACTCCAGGTCCCACGGTTCGCTCTGCTCGATCCAAGACACCCGCGCGTTGTCCGCCATCCACTGGCTCAGCTTTGCTTCGCCGGCCTTGCCAAAGGTCATCCGCTTGCCGCTGCCCACGCGGCGCAGATCGAGTCCGAGCAGACATCCGAGGGTGAGCCGCAGCGTCGAGCCGGCCGCGTTGCCCCGGTAGTGGTAGCGCACCCGCTTGCGCAGGTTCTGCGCGCTTGTTCGATTCGCCATGTACCGCGGGGCTATCCCGACGTAGAGCAGGCGCCCAGCGTCCAGGTCCGGGTGGGGCGGCTGCTTGAAGTGCCACCCGTAGACCCCTGCCGCCGCCGGGACAGGGCTCGGACGCACCAGGATCTCTTGCGCCGACCACAACCGATCGGGACTGACGAGCGCGGTAGCTTCCACGAAGCCTCCAGAGGTGCCACGATTGATCGTCGCAGGTTACTGGTCGACGCTGGCTGAGCGTCCCTAGCCTGTGTGGCTCGTGACATCAGCTTGGGAAGCTGCGAGCATGTGGGGCGGTTCAAGGGCTGACCTGGGCACATGGCCTGGGCACTGCCATGCCGCTCTCGGCGGCCCTCACCGTGATTCCCCGCTGTTCCCCGCCCTATCTGGTGCGCTTGTGGTGTGGGCCTGGGCGTTGGGTGGCCGCCGCAGCGACGAGAACGACTATGGCGCTCAGTACGGCTCGAAGCCGGGGACCGCGGGCCTGATGTCGTCGGCCTCGTCCATGACTTGTAGTCGGTTCATGAACGCGATGACGAAGTCTGAGAAGGGTCCATCGAAGACTTCGCAGCCTTCCTCGTGGGCCATCGTCACGATCTTCCAACTGTCGGGGTGGTGGTCGCAGGGAAGGAAGAAGTGCTCGTCACCGCCGTAGTCATAGCCCCACGAGATGAGACCGCCAGGCTGCGGGTGGAACGGGTAGGGGAAGCCATCCGAATATTGAGACCGTGCTTCGGTTCAGGTGTTGTGGATCCGATGCATGCGCTCCAGGAGCGGAGTGCGCCCCTGTGGGTGGAAGACAACGAGCTCGTCTGCGATGACTCCGGGGCCGTAGGAGTCTAGGAATATCTTGAAGTCCCTGGGCAGCGAAGATCCGACGTAGCGTTCGACTTCGCTCCAGTCAGGTGGGGCGTAGGCATGTGGAGACGGCGTACCCAGCAACCGTGTCAACTCATCCAGCCCTGGCACTTGTGTACCCCCATCCCGATCCGGCCGCGACCGGGCAACCCTAGCCGCGTACCTGTCCTGGAAGCGGCGGCCTAGGTGTGCTGTCCAGACACGGCGCACGATTTCCAACTGTGGTGGTGGGGCGGTGGGCGTCGGTCGGGGCCGTTCACCTGGGTTCAACCGCGGTTGACCACTAGCGTGGGGACGGCTCCGGGTCTCGCCTGAACGATCGTGAACGGTGCTGAATGAGACGGCAACTGAGACGGCCCGCAGCGTGGAGTCTCACTCGATGATCTCGGACCGCTCTCGAACCTGGTCATCCAGCTTGCCTTCCTCCAGGTCGCTCAGTGCAGCTGCGTATCCGGCCATGACCGCCTCGGATACGACGTCGTGATCGTGTCGAAGATGCCGGAGCGGACGTTCGCGGCTGCGTCGAACGCGGGTCGATAGTGCGAGTCACGGATGCCGGCGCACCCAAGTGACTGACGAAACTGCGTAGCTCTTCCTTGTGGTCATCGCTCACGCCGACGTCACTAGCCTCGTGCCTTGGTTGAGAACCGCCGCCCTGAGCCTCGGCCGATGACAGTCAGCCACAGCAGCGATGTTTTCCCGTTCCGGTCACCTCAGTGGGAAGGCGGTAGCACCAGGCACCACAGGTGCGGAACACCGCAAGGCTGCGGCTACCGCACGATCTTCGTTTGTCCACACCAGCAATCGATGATCACGCGGTGCCGTACACGTTCCAGACCGGGTGCGGCCGCACGATCGCGAAACAATGAGGTGATTGGAGGCAGGGAACTGAAGAGCCACGAGAACAGTCCATACTGACGGTAGCTGCACAACTACCCTGGGGGGCGGGAAGTGGAACCTTGGCTCATCGGAGCGGTCGTCTGCGTCGGCCTGATCGCGACAAGCTTCGCCATGTGGCTCATCGTGCGCCGGATGCGTCCGGCGAGCGTTGTCGTTGATCGAATCATCATCATCGGAGGGAACGCACTGGCGATTCTGACCGGTCTGATCTGTGCGGTCTTCCTACCTGGAGGGGACGGCGCTTCGGCGGACCGCAAGCCCCCGGAGCCATCCTGGTCGCAGCCGGCACCCGAGCAGCCGACCGCTGAGGTGACCAGCTCGCCGCCCGCTTCCGAGGTGAACGCCGATGCGGTCCGGCATGACGACTTCGACAAGTTCGTCACGGGCGTCGACGAGATCACCATCGGAGACGGCAACAAGTTCGACCTCGACAGCGGCCGTCTGAACCAGGCAGACACCGACAATGATGTATGGCTGAGCTTTGCTTCTCTGCAGTACGGGAGGCAGTACCGAATGGACGATACAGTTCGCGTGGGATGGATTAATAATGATGATCTGCCCGACTGTGCCGGAAGGGCGGACTTCGGAGAAAAGCTGGGGCAGCGAATCTCCCTGCACGACGAGGATCACGACTGGAAAACCCACAGCGTCTGCGTACGCACCACCTCCGGTCGGTGGATGCTGCTTCGTGTTCTGGAGGGCAACAGGGGTGCCGTGGACCACCGCTTCCGCTACGGCCTGCTCCGGTGACTACTCACGGACTCGTTAAGTGCTGGGCCGCAGCATTCTCGGGAGAGAGCCTGAGCTTGGGAAGCTGAGGTGATCTGGGGCCTACTCCGTGGCTGACCTGCTGCTGAGCGGAATCGGCGTCTGGAGCGAGGCTGGCTGGTTCCCCGGTGTTCCCCGTGGTTCCCCGCACGGTCTGGCACGACCTCTTCGTCCCGAACTCTCGGCTGAGTGGTCATTGAGGTGCGTGGGCTGGACAGCCGGCCATCGACGGCTTCTGACGGTCGGCTGCGGTTGCGGTGGTTGCTGCACTCCGGTGCTGTACTGCAACGGCTCCGGAGGCCTGTTGGTAGCCGGGCAACGCGGCAGGTCACGGCCCTGCGTGCGCCGGATCGGGCGGGACGAGTCCACGGATAGCCCACGGCCGGAACAGAGACCATGGCGCCACTGTCATGGGTGGTGCATGAGGTGTGCAGGGTCGGCGGCAGTACCCCAAATCTCCGTCACGCCAGAGACGCCAACTACGGAGAAGGTTGCCTCCCGCGTGAGAACCGGCGCCCCGTCCCGGGCGATGGCCGCCTTGAGGCGCCTGGCCATCGGCGCACTCCGACTCGCCGGCCGCACCGACATCGGAGGCCTTCGCTACCGCGCCCGCAACCCCGCCTACTTGCTCACCACTCCAGACATCACGTGATCAAACCGGGTGAAATCGCGAGAACGACGCAGCCCTGCCCGTCGTCCGGCCAGCGGGCGCGATCAGGCGCGCCTGCTGGCCTTTCCAGCGAATCAGCAGGTGGACCTGCTGGAGATCTTTATTCCGGTGACACTGTAGGCGTTGGCAAACACGGTTGAGTTGTTCGGCGGAAGGCAGATCGAGGTGCCGTCCTGGAGCCGCAGGTACACCACGTCGTCGTTCCGGGTGTTCATGACCCCGTAGTGCGGCCGGGGCGTGACGGCCTGGTAGGTACTGGTGACGTCCTTGTACTTCGAGATCGGCGTGCCCGCGAGCAGGGCGTTGTTGTCCACGTAGAAGCAGACGTAGGGGTACGGACAGCCGTGGGTGGGGGCCTCCGCATGGGCTGCGGATGCGCCGGTCACGGAGATGGCTGCGACGGCCACGCTCACCCCCGCGAAGCTTGCAACCTTCCGGATGACGGACTTCATCAAACCTCCAAAAACTCGGTCAATTGTTCGAGTCTGCCCGCGAGTGGCGGCGGGCATGACAAGGCAGGAGCGTAGCCGGGGCAGACGTAGGCTGCTGTCGCGAACTCCCCGTGGTCGACAGTGATCGGGGTGGCTCGTCCCTCGGACGTGACCAGCCGTGCAAGCACCTGCTCGGTCAAGGAGCCGTTGTCCGGTCCCTCGTCTTTCCGGTAGGCGTGCCGGCCGCCTCCGGGGATGGCAGACACGACGTCCACGGTGGCGAAGGCCGACCGCTTTCGCGCTGCACCCGGTGCGGGCAAGTCCGGTCGGAAGGCTGGGTGATCGCGACACGAGCGACTGGCGTCGGCCGGCGCGGACGCTGATACGGCGGCGACCGCTGCTGGCCGGTCGGGCGGTCTTCGTGGCCGCCCTCGCTGTCGAGGCCGGGTTGGCTGTCAACTGGTGAGCAACGTGGGCCCGCCCGTCAACACCTCTGTGGCGACGGCCCGCGCCGCCTCAGCGGGCGCGTTTCAAGGCAGCGATCGCCGCCCCGCCGAGGAGGGTGGCTATGAACAGGTCGCCGACGACGGAGACGGTGTCGGCCACGTTGGTGGCGCTGACGACACCCCCGATTGCGAGACCGGCGAGGAGCAGACCAAGCAGTAGCCAGATGAGCTTCACGGGTCCCCCAGGAGAAGCGGCGAGGGCGACACCCCAACGCCTCTGCACAAAGCTGAGTTCGGAAGCTGGGATGGGGAGGCCCAGGCTCGATCCTCTGACCTGCTGTGCAGGTTGGGCCCGGCAGGATTCGAACCTGCGACACCCGCTTCAGGAGTTCGATCAACGGGGCTTCAGGAGCTTCGAATGTCCGGAAGGCATGGCCGTCAGGGGCCGCTCGTAGCTGCTGCTGTCTGCCGTTGTTGATGTCAGATGTGGATGTCAGGCCGGCCGAGGCACTATGTTCACTGCGCGGTAGGTGTAGCCGTCCTGCTTGTAGCCAGGGGCTTCCCACCGGAGGTCTACACGTTGTCCCGGCGACAGCGTATGGAAGCCCTTCGTCTGGATGACGGAGTAGTGGCCCCAGCAACCGCCGGGTGTCTCGGGAGAGTCGAGTACCCCCCACCCTTCCTCGTCGTGCCACTCACGGACAGTCGCAGTCACCATGCAGCGACTATACGAGTGCCGGCGGCGCCGACGTATCGGGGACCTCGGCTTGGGTAGCTGAGGTGATCCGGGACCTGCCGTGACCTGACCTGCGATGGAAGGTGCTGGCGGCCGGTAGGTGGGTCCTCTGGTTCCCCGGTGTTCCCCCCGGTTCCCCGCACGATCTGGCACACGTCCGGCACGGCCACTTCGTCCCGAACTCTCGGCTGGGAGGTTGTCGGGGTCTGGTGGGCTGGTCAGTCGGCCATTGACGGCTGTCGGCGCCCCACTGATGTCGTGGGAGCCGGCCCCGGCCTCCAGTCGAACAAGTGACTGGACGATTGCGCTCAGTCACGTCTAAGGTCGAGATCGATTGCGCGACAAGCGCCTTCTGTCCCGTGCGCATCCCGCCCCGCAACCTCGGTGCGGGAGTCATGAGTGAAGGGTAATTATCCCAGTGCGCTACAAAGCCCTGGCAGTGGCTACCGCTGCCGTCAGCACCCTTGCATTCGCCTCCACGCCAGCCAATGCGGCGGAAGGGTGGAAGACGGTCAGTACCAACTCTGAGTGGGCCTGCACCTCTTACAAGCACCACCCGGTGTCTGATTACGTCAACTTCAAGGTGTGCGTCGTTCTCAATGAGAACAACGACGCACAAACGGTCTTGGTTGTGCAAAACGTAGCGACCGTAGCAGTGGCGATCGGGGGGCAAGTCAAATCCCAATTCAGCACTGTGACGTGCGCCGATTCCCCTCTGAACCCCGGGTTCACGCGCGGCTGTTACGGGAAGACGGATCACTACGCCGCTGGTGGCTACGCCGTAGGCAACGCGATGTTGAAGCTCAACACCGTCAACGCTTGGTACGACGACGACTGGCCGGTACTCGTCAGCACCTGAGTGCTGTGTGCGGCACGGGCGTCGGCCGGGCCGCGCGGGGAGCGGAGCGAGCCGCCTCGAACCCGTAGAGAAAAGTTGTAACTCTCAGCCGTCGACGGTTGTTGCTCCTTGCTTGCGCCTGAGGCCCCTGGGATTCTCCAGGGGCCTTTTCTAGGTCAGGAGGGTGTACCAGGCGTGCCCGGAGGATCGGGTAGTTGTCCCACTCGCCTCGCCTGTGCGCTCGAAGGTCATCACCCAGCGCTCCTCGGGGCGTGAGGGATCTTCATGGATCCCCTTGAGTCATGCGCTTGCGCGCCCACTTCTGGAACAGCCCCATGGCTGACCCCTCCCTGCCAAGCCGGGCCCCCATGGCCCAACCATGGTCGGGACTGCGGCGGGCGGAGGGACACCGGCAGGTTCGTTGTCAGTGGGTGCGGATATGGTCGCGAGCGCGCGGTCGGCTTCCGGGGGTTCCAGCTCTGAAGGGAATGGTTGCATCCCCGGCCTGTCTGGGGGCGGCCCGGAATCATGTCCGGGACCTAACCGACGGTCGGGCTTCGTCGATGGCCAAGCAGGGTGACCTGCCAGCGCCGGCCGCGCGTCACCATCCGTGCAGAAGCCCAACCACGCAGAGGTGCCCCGGAACAATGCTTCCTCATGCGGGCAGTGTTGCCGCGAATTCCGTCAGTGTCGTGAAGTCCTGCTCGCGTAGGCCGAGTCGGGGGCTGACGTGGTGCAGGAGGGCCGGTGCCGGGTGGTGGGCGGTGACGTAGGCCGTGTCGGCGGGGGACTGTTCGTCGTCCACCCAGGCGAAGGGGCGGCCTGCCGCGTGGGCGACGATCGCCTCCGTCTTCCAGTGGACCCCGTCGGCCCGGTGCGCGAAGAGCGTCTCGCCGAAGTCGACGTACGGAAGCTCGGGCAGCCCCACCACCGGCGCGATCCAGCGGTTGGCCTGGGCCATCCAGGTGGTCGCCCAGCACAGGTCGTAGGGAAGGCGGAGCAGGGCGGCGCCGTGCCCGGGGTGCAGCCAGACCCGCAGCGGCCGCTCACGGCCCACGGACGCCCTGATGGTCGTATAGCCCGCAGGGCGCTTCGAAGGCTTGGCGGCGTACGGGTTGAGGGGGCCGTCGACGTCGAGGTAGAGCAGGGGCCGGCTCATGCACTCACCGTACGTGAGCACGGTCGGGTGGCCGGTGGAATTTCGTGGGGGGTCGTCGGCATAGCGGGGGCGGGGGGTCCGCGTCTCAAGAGGTACAGGGGCGGGCAGCGGGTCCGGTTCCGGGGGAAGAGAAGGTGACGATGGATGCCGAGGCGCTGGAGAGCTTCCGACATTTCGTGGACAGCAGGTCGTCGGCGCTGCTGAGGACGGCCGTCCTGCTCAGTGGCGGCGACCGGCACGCCGGTGAGGATCTGCTCCAGAACGCCCTGGCGAAGGCGGCCGGCCGCTGGCACCGCATCGAGGAACCCGAGGCCTACGTCCGTCAGGTTCTCTATCGGCAGCAGATCAGCCGCTGGCGTCTGAAGTGGCCCCGGCGTGAGGTGAGTGTGGCCGAGCCGCCGGACAGCGGGGCCGGACTCGACGCGTCCTCGGCCGCCGAACTGCGGGTCGTGATGCGCGCGGCTCTGTCCCGGCTGACCGCGCGCCAGCGCACCGTGCTCGTGCTGCGCTACTTCGAGGATCTGCCGGAGGCCGAGGTGGCCGGACTCCTCGGCTGCTCCGTGGGCACCGTACGGTCCACCACTCACCGGTCCCTCGCCCGGCTGCGCACCCTCGCGCCGGAACTGGCCGCCCTCGGCCCCGCGGACGCCGAACAGGCGCCGTCCAGTGACTTCTCGCCTGTGGAGGTGCGTCCGTGAACGTCGACGAACTCGTACGCGACTCCCTGCGCGAGCAGGCCGACGAGCAGCCGCCGGCCGGGGCCGGACTGGCCGACCGGGTTCTCGCCCTGCGCCGGCGGCGCCGCGCCCGGCGGTTCGTGTCCGTGGCGGCCGCGACCGTCGCCGTGGTGGCCGTGGCCGTGGTGGTGCCGAGGCTGGACTCCGGCGGCACGACCGATGTGCGCCCCGCCGACGTCACGGAGCCCACCCGGATCACCGCGCACCCGGACCAGTCGCCGCCGCGCGATCTGATCGCCGCCGGGCGGACGGCGCTGGCCGCGTACTACGCGACGACCGTCGTCCCGCAGAGCGCCGACCGGGCGGTGTCGACGCGCACCTACTGGCTGCTGAACCCGACGACGCAGAAGTACGTGAAGACCACCAAGTGGTCGTGGGTCGCCGTCGCGCCGGGGCTGCGGACCGCCGCCGTCCTGGAGCAGGACCTGCCCGTCCGCCGGATCGGCCTGCTCGACCTGGCCAGTGGCGAGGTCAAGCGGTGGATCCCGGTCGAGCGGGCCGTCGGCGGGCTCGCGTTCTCGCCGGACGGCCGTGAGCTGGTCGCGACGGCGTACAACGCGAACCCGGACCTGAGGGTGAAGTCCGAGGGCGGCACCGGGGGCTGGGACGCGAACATCGAGCAGTCGTACCGCACCGGGTTCTACGTCTTCGACGTGGCCTCCGGGAGCGGCTCCTGGAGCGAGGTGAAGGCCGGCACGGACATGAACGACCCCACCGCCTTCCTCAACAGCCGCCAGGACTTCGCCTTCAGTCACGACGGCAGCCGCATCTGGTCCGGTATGCCCTCGGAGCCCGGCTACCAGTTCTACGACCGGCAGGGCAGGAAGGTCGACCCGCCCGCGCGCGAGAAGTACCTGTCGTGGTTCGTCGACGCGGGTCTCTCGCCCGACGGCAAGAAGCTCGCCGGTGACTTCGCGGGCAAGAAGTACAAGACGTCCTCCTGGATCGTCGACCCCCGCACCGGCAAGAACCTCGTCGAGACGCACGGTCAGCAACTGCTCGCCTGGGCCGGCGACTCCACCCTCGTCGCCTGGGACATCGGCCCGGACGGCAACGAGTACCACCAACGGTTGGTGCTGGTCACCCTCGACAGCGACAAGGTCGTCCCGCTCAGCGACTTCCGGGCGACCAAGGACGACACCCTCGGACGCTGGACGCCGATCTTTGCGGACCGCTGACTGGCCCTCGCCCGGCGCTCAGGAAGCCGGTCGGGCCACGAGCCGCTCGTAGGCCGCGCGCAGCCCGTCGACCGTCTCGCGGTCGGCGGGTCGCAGCGGTGCCCGGACCGGGCCGGCCGGCAGGCCCAGGTCGCCCAGGAGCCCCTTGGTGGTGACGGTTCCGGGCAGGCCCGAGGCCATCATCGACTCGACCAGTTCCGTTGCCTGTTGCTGGAGTCTCGCGGCCTGGGTGGAGTCGCCCGCGTCGAACGCGTCCAGGACGGACCGGAGTCGGTCCGGCACCACGTTCGCGACCGTGCTGACGTAGCCGGCCCCGCCCACCGCGTACAGCGCGAGGTTGTGTTCCTCGCAGCCCGCGTAGTACGCCAACTCGGTGCGGGAGAGCACCTTCTGGGCGCCGAGGAAGTCGTAGGAACAGTCCTTGACCGCGACGATCCGCGGGTGCTCGGCGAGCCGGAGCATGGTGTCCGGCTCGATCCGGGTGCCCGTGCGGCCGGGGATGTCGTACAGCATCACCGGCAGCCCGGACGCGTCCGCCACCTCCCGGAAGTGCGCCTCCAGGGCGTCCTGCGGAGGCCTGCTGTAGTACGGGCTGACGACGAGCACCCCGTCCGCGCCCGCCCTCTCGGCGGCCCGGGCGAGTTCCACGGTGTGCCGGGTGTCGGAGGTGCCCACCCCGGCCACGATCGACGCCCGGCCGCCCACCGCCTCCCGTACCGCGGCCACCAGTTCCGCCTTCTCGGCGTCCGACGTGGTCGGCGACTCACCCGTCGTACCGGAGAGCACCAGTCCGTCGCAGCCGGCGGACACCAGCCGGTCGGCGAGCCGCCGCGCCCCGTCGAGGTCCAGCGCGCCGGCGCCGGTGAACGGCGTGACCATCGCGCAGAGCGCGCGGCCGAAGGCCGGGGCGGGGGGCGGGGTGGTGGTCGGACTCGGGGGTGAGGTGAGAGCTGTCGTCATACGGGTAGTGTCGGGCGTACGACAGTGAAGCTCTACTTAATTCTTCTACGGGATACAGGTAAGTGTTCCTGTGAGGAAGGCCCGCCGTGGGGGTAGCGGGGACCGGCCGGGGTACCCGGTGTTCCGGAACCGAGAGGAGGCGGAACACCGTGACCGGGACCACCGACATCCGGCCCGTCCGCAACGGGCGCCACAGCGACGGGCACCACAGCACCGGCGAACTCGTCGGCCAGGCCACCGAACAGCTCTCCCGGCTCGTACGGCAGGAACTGGCCCTCGCCAAGCATGAGTTCACCGAGAAGGGACGGCGTGCCGGGCGCGGCGGAGGTCTGCTCGGCGCCGCGGGCGGGTTCGCGTACGCCGGACTGCTCGCGCTCGCCGGTACGGCCGTCGCCGCCCTCTCGCTGACGCTGCCGGTCTGGGCGGCGGCGCTCATCGTGACGGCGGTGCTCTTCGCGATCGCCGGCGTGCTGGCCGCGGTCGGCCGTGGCCAACTGCGCCGGGCCGCGCCGCCCACCCCCGAGGAGACCCTCGGCAGCGTCCGGGCCGATGTCGAGGAGATCAGGGAAAGGGCACACCGATGACGGACAGGACAGCGGCCGACCTGCGTCGGCAGATCGAGCGGACCCGGCACCGGCTGGGGGCCACGGTCGAGGAGTTGGCGGCCAGGGCGGACGTCCGCGGCCGCACCCGGGCCCGCGCCGCCGACCTCATGGACCGCGCCGGCGCGATGACCGTACAACTGCGCAGCACGGCGTCCCAGGCGAGCTATCACGTGCAGGAACGGGCCGGCCGTGCGGGGCACGCGGTGCAGGAACGGGCCGGCCGTGCGGGGCACGCGGTTCAGGAACGGGCGGGCCGTGCGGGGCACGCGGCGCAGGCAAGGGCGGGCCATACGGCTCAGGGGCGAGGGGGTCGGGCGAGGCACGCCGTGCGGGACGCCGCCGCTCGCGTCGGCCGCACCGCCCAGGACCACGCGCTGCCCGCCCGCCACGACCTCCGGGACAACGCGGCCCGCGCGGGTCGCACCGCGGAGCGCTCGGCGCCCGCCCCGGTCCGCGTACCCGTGCGGTTCGCCCTCCGGCACCCGCGGCCGGTGGTGATCGTGGGCGCGGCGGCGGTGGCACTGGTGGTGGCCGGGGTGATCGGCCGACGCAGGGCGAAGCAGTAGGTGTCGCAGCAGTAGGTGTGCCGGTCACGAGCGTCGAGCACGCTCGTGACCGGCACGTTCAGCGTCGGAGTCGGTCGAAGCGGAAGGGTGCCAGTACCTCGGGCCGCTCGCCGGTGACGACGTACTGGGCCAGTCGGTGCCCGGTGACCGGGCCCAGCGTGACGCCGAGCATGCCGTGGCCGGTGGCCGCGAAGGCGTTGTCGTGTCCTGGGACGCGGTCGATCACCGGGAGCCCGTCGGGGAGGAACGGCCGTCCGCCGACCCAGGGGTCCCGGATCAGACCGACCAGGTCGTCCGGATCGTCGAACCAGCGGCCCAGGTAGTGCCGGCTGGCGAGGGCGACGGCCACGATGCGGCGCCAGTCGAGGCGGTTGTTGTTGCCGCTCAACTCCATCGTGCCGCCGATCCGCGTGGTGCCGCCGATCGGTGAGGCGACGGCCCTGCGCTCCCCGAAGTACAGCGTGTGCCGGGGCGCCGGATCCAGGTCCACCGAGAAGCTGTAGCCCTTGCCCGCCTGGAGCGGCAGTGACCGGCCCAGCGACTGAAGCAGCGCCGGGGAGCGTGTTCCGGCGGCGATGACGACACCCCCGCAGGGAATCTCGCCCTGCGTGGTGCGCAGCGCGGTGACCCGGCCGGCCGAGGACCGGAAACCGATGGCCTCCGCGTTCTCGTGGACCTTCACACCCTGGGCGGCGAGTGCCTCCCCGAGCGCCTGGGCGAACGCCTCCGGGTCGACCACGCCCTCTCCCTCGACCAGGTATGCCGCGCGCACCCCGGGCGACAGCGCGTCGTCGAGGAGACGGGCCTCGGCACCCGTGGTCACATCGGCCGGCATCGGGTAGTGGCCGTCCGCCATCTCCCGCTGGATCGCGAGGTGATGACGGGCCTCGGCCTCCGACAGGAAGGCGTGCACCATGCCGGGCCGGGTCAGCGTGGTGTCGACCCCGGCCTCGCGCAGACCGTCGAAGAGGGCGAAGGTGTCCCGGTTCAGCTCGGCGACGGCCGCGTACCCGCGCCGGAAGGCGGCCGGTGTGCTGCTGCGCCAGAACCGCCACATCCACCGTACGAACGCGGGGTCCGGCAGCGGCCGGAGATAGAGCGGCGAGTCCGGGCGGCCCAGCGAGCGCAGGGCGTAGCGCACGACTCCCGGTGCCGGTACGGGCGTCGAATGGCTGAGGCAGACCCAGCCGGCGTTGCCCCGGGACGCCCCGGAGCCGAGGCCGCGGCGCTCGACGATCTCCACCGGCACACCGGCCGCCGCCAGGTAGTACGCGGTGCAGAGCCCCACGACGCCACCCCCGACGACCACGACGGGTCCCGCACCGGCAACCAGGCCACGGTTCATGACGCTGATCCGTACGAGGCGAGGAACGCGCGGGTGCGGGCCTGCCCGGGGTCGTCGAGGACCTGCTCGGGCCTGCCCTCCTCCACGATCCGGCCGCCGTCGACGAAGACGACGTGGTCGGACACCTCGCGGGCGAAGGGCAGTTCGTGGGTGACCAGCAGCATCGTCATTCCCTCCGCGGCGAGTTCCCGCATCACGCTCAGCACCTCCCGGGTGGCCTCCGGGTCGAGGGAGGACGTGGGCTCGTCGAAGAGCAGCACCTCGGGTCGCAGGGCGAGGGCCCGGGCGATCGCGACCCGCTGCTGCTCGCCGCCGGAGAGCTGGTCGGGCTGGGCGAGACCGCGGTGGGCCACCCCGACCCGGCGCAGCAGGGCGACGGCCCGCTCCAGCGCCTCCTGCTCGGGCACGCCCGCCTTGCGTTGCGCCAGCACGACGTTCTCCACGGCCGTGAGATGCGGGAACAGGTTGAAGCGCTGGAAGACCATGCCCACGGTGCGGCGCAGCGCGGGCAGGTCGCGGCAGACCAGTCGGCCGCCGCTGTGCACGACCTGCCCGGCGACCTCGACCGTGCCCAGGTCCGGGCGTTCCAGCAGGTTGACGCAGCGCATCAGGGTCGTCTTCCCGCCGCCGCTCTGCCCGATGACGCTCACGATGCGGCCGCGGCCGACCTCGAGGTGCACATCGTCGAGAACCAGCCGGCCGTCGAAGGACTTGCTGAGCCCCTCGATCCGTACGACCGCTTCGGCGGCTTCGGCGGGCGCCGGTCCGGCTGTTTCGGCCGGGGCCTTCGCCGTGGTGACGGGCTCGGTCATGCCGCCTCCTTCACTCGGACGTCCCGGCCGGCGTCGCCGGCGAGCAGGGCGCGTGCGGCGCGCACCCGGCGCCGTCGCCACGGAGACAACGGCACGCCCGCCCGTACCTTCCGCTCCAGCAGCAGAAGGAGCTGGGAGAGGGGGTAGCACAGGGCGAAGTAGACGGCCGAGATGACCAGGTACACCTCCAGTGCCCGGAAGGTGGCCGAGGTGATGAGCCGTCCCTCGGACATCAGCTCGGCGGCGGAGACGGTGACCAGCAGCGAGGTGGATTTCAGCAGGTCGACCAGCATGGTGTTGGTCCCGGGCAGCGCCTGCCGGAGGGCCTGCGGCAGGATGATGTGGCCGAAGATGCCCACCCTGCCCAGGCCCAGCGCCTCGCCCGCCTCGGTCTGTCCGGCGTGCACCCCGCTGATCGCGGAGCGGAAGATCTCGGACAGGTAGGCGGCGTAGAAGACGACGAGGCTGAGGCAGCCGGCCGTGAACACATCCAGCCGGATGCCCGCGGAGGCCAGGCCGAAGTACGTCAGGAAGATGATGGCCAGCAGCGGGACGTTCTTGAACACCTCGGTGTAGACGGCGGCGACGGCGCGGGCCGGCCAGGCCCGGCTCAGCCGGAGCAGCGCCACGGCCAGGCCGAGGACCACCGCGCCGACGAAGCTCACCACCGTGTAGGAGACGGTGCGCCCGAGCGCGTCGAGCAGGTCGGGACGGTAGTCGGACCAGGGGACCTGGAAGACGGCTGACGACATGTCATGCATCACGGTTCATCCCCTCACTGCGCGATGGACGGCGGCGTCCAGTCCTGGGGCCGGTCCACGCCCCGGCGCGCGGTGGCGACGTCGGCGGAGGGCTCGAGGAACTGCCCGGGGTCACCGCCGTACTTCTCGACGAGCTTCGCCATCTCGCCGTCGGTGTACATGGCGTCGATCTCTGCGGAGACGGCCTTCTCCAGCCTGGTGGCCTTCTTGGGCAGGTAGAAGCCGGTCTGGTACGGCTGGAAGTACTGGTAGGCGGGCTTCGCCTCGACCTGTGCGGCGGTCGGCGGCGTGAGGTACTCCGTCTCGATCTTCAGTTCCGGCCGTTCCTTCTGTGCCGCGATGATGAGCAGCGGGTCGAGGAACCCGACGTCGACCCGGCCGGCGCCGAGGTCGTCGAAGACGCCGTTGGCGTCGGGGTAGGCGTGCAGCTCGGCGTCGGGGACGGACTGGATGGACTTGACCCAGACGTAGCCCTCGACGGTTCCGAGGCTCAGCCCCTTCAGATCGTCGACCGTCTTGTAGGTCTTCCCGGACCGGACGGCCATGGCCGGCGGCGAGTAGTAGGGGGGATCCGTGAACAGCCCCTGCTTCTGCCGGTCGGCGGACCAGGCGACGCCGCCGATGGTGATGTCCACCCGGCGGGACTGCACCCCGGCGAGCATGCCCGCGAAATCGGTCACCTCGGGCTTGACCTCGAGGCCGAGCTTTTCGGCCACGTAGTTCAGGATGTCGCCGTCCAGGCCGACGATCTTGCCACCCTCGACGCTGGTGTACGGGGCGTACGGCTGGACGGCCACCTTGATCACGCCGGGCGTGAGGGTGCCCAGCGCGGCGGTCTTCGCGGACACGTTCTTCGGGGCGTCGTCGTCGCCCGAACCACAGGCGGCGGCGGTCGGTATCAGGAGGACTGCCGACAAAGCGGCAAGGAGCGAACGCACACGGGTCATCGGCTTGGGCCTTCCGGAACGGCGCTGAACGAACCCGCCCGTTCACGACGATGTGCGCCCGGCGGGGAGGTGATGGGCTCATACGCTAGGGACACGCCCGCTGTACGTCACCGGTCACTTCGTACGGACTTATGGCTGGAATCGCCTGCCCGGCTGTACGGTGCGTCCAGCCCCGGGGGCGGAAGGAACGCAGATGCTGAGTCCGTCGCTCGCTCAGGAGATCGCCGGAGACACCTCCGCGGTCATCGGCTTCAACGTGCTGATCACCGACGCCGAAGGCACGGTCATCGGCAGTGGCGACAGCAGTCGGGTCGGGACCTTCCACGAGGCGTCCGTCGAGGTGATCCGCACCAAGGAGCCCGCCACCCACAGCGCGTCGCAGGCACAGCTGCTGCGCGGAGTGCGCCCCGGGGTCACCCTGCCGCTGATCACCGACGGACAGGCGGTCGGCACGGTCGGCATCACCGGCACCCCCGCCCAGGTGCGCCGCTTCGGGCTGCTGGTGAAGCGCCAGACGGAGATCCTGCTGAGGGAGTCCGTGATGCTGCGCTCCCGCCTGCTCGGCGAACGGGCGGCCGAGAAACTGCTCGCCGACATCGCCTCGTACGACCCCCATGTCGTCGAAGGCGACTTCCTCGAGTTCCGGGCGGCCGAACTGGGCTTCGACCTGCGACTGCCGCGGGTCGCGGTGGCGTTCGAGGTGACCGTGCCGCCCGTGCCCGAGCCGGGCGCCCGCCGGCACGCCGCTCCCGCCGTGCACGACATGGCGCTGGTCCGCTCGGAACTGCTCCGTACGATCCGCGAGGTCTTCGCCGACCCCCAGGACATCGTCGCCGGTACCGCGCCGGGCTGGATCGGCGTACTGCACCGGCTCCCGACCCGGAGCCCGGCCGGCTCCCCGGCGACCTCCCCGGCCGCCTCCCTGGCCGACGACTGCCGGCGCCTCGTCGACGTCATCGCCGCCCAGGACGGCCTGCGCACCCGCGTGGGGATCGGCGAACCGGCGGCGTCCGTCGGCGGTCTGCACGACTCCTACCAGGACGCGTGCGACGCGCTCCGCCTGGGCGCCCGTCTGGCGGGCGACGCTCCCGCCGCCCGCCAGGCCGCCGACATCCCGGTCCACCTGATCACGGACCTGCGCGTCCACCAGCTCCTGGCCGCGGTCGGCCAGCCCACCCGCAACCGCCTGCTGGCGCGCACCGCCGCGGACCTGCGCACCCAGCCGGACTGGCCGGTGCTCCGCGACACGATCACCGCCTGGTGCGAGAGCGGGTTCAACCTCGTACGGGCGTCCACGGCCCTGCACATCCACCGCAACACGGTCGTCTACCGGATGAACAAGATCGAGCAGATCACCGGCCGTCCCCTGCGCGACCACCGGTCCGCCATGGCCCTCTACCTCGCCTGTCTCGCGGACCGGCTGGGCCACGGCGTCGGCCCCACCGGAGACTGACCGAGGCTGCCGCCGCCTCCCCGAAGACCCGATACCGAGAAGACCCGATACCGAAAACTCGATTGTCCTGGACAAAAAAAGTTTTCGGTGGGACGGTGGACGCATGCTGGACGTCACCGTGATCGAGGACCCCGAGGCCGCCGCCGTCTCCCTGGACCCCATACGGGCCAGGCTGCTCGCCGAGCTGGCGGCCGGACCCGCGTCGGCGGCGATGCTGGCCGGCAAGGTCGGGCTGCCGAGGCAGAAGGTGAACTACCACCTCAAGGCGCTGGAGCGGCACGGTCTGGTCGAGCTGGCCGGTGAGCGCCGCAAGGGCAACGTGACCGAGCGGCTGATGCGGGCGACCGCGGCGTCGTACGTGATCTCGCCGCTCGCGCTCGCCGCGGTGCAGCCGGACCCGGACCGCTTCCGGGACCAGCTGTCCGCGCGCTGGCTGCTCGCGCTCGGCGCCCGGCTGGTGCGCGATGTCGGCTCGCTGATCACCGGTGCCGCGAAGGCCCGCAAGGGCCTGGCGACATACGCGCTGGACGGCGAGGTGCGCTTCGCCTCGGCCGCGGACCGGGCCGCGTTCATCCAGGAGCTGACGGCGGGCGTCGGCGCGCTCATCCACAAGTACGACGCCCCCGACGCCGAGAGCGGCCGCGACCACCGGATCGTCGTGGCCGTCCATCCCACGGTCAAGCCGCAGGCCCTGCCCCTGCCCCAGCCGCAGCCGCAGACCGAGAAGCAGACGCAGACCCAGACCCAGGAACCAGACAGTCGGTAACAGGAGCCAACCATGTCCAAGGAATTCGAGATCGCCCGCGAGTTCGAGGTCGACGCCACGCCACAGCAGGTGTGGGACGCCTTCACCGCCGGGACCGGCGGCTGGCTGTGGCCGATGGAGGAGCCGGAGCCGCGCGAGGGCGGCAAGGGCCCCTTCGGCTCCACGGTCACCGTCTGGGACCCGCCCCACCGCTACACCAACCGGGTCGAGAACGTCGACGGCATCTCCGAGCAGACCCTCAACCAGCTCGACTACACCGTCGAGCCGCGCGACGAGGGCCGGCGCGCGTGGGTGCGCTATGTGCACAGCGGCATCTTCGTCGACGACTGGGACAACCAGTACGACGCGGCGGGCCGGCACACCGATTTCTACCTGCACACACTGCGCGAGTACCTGACGCACTTCGACGGCCGTCCGGTCGCCTTCGTCACCTTCGACGGGCCCGACGCGTCCAAGGCGCCCGACGCCCTCACCGCCGTGGCACGGGCGCTCGGCCTCGCGGACGACACGGCCGAGGGCGCGCGCGTCCGGGCCGGCGCCCCCGAGGGGCGGCTCCTCGAGGCCGTGGTCGACTTCCGCAACCCGTACTTCGTCGGACTGCGCGGCGACAGCGCCCTCGTCCGCTTCTTCGGCCGCAACCACTGGGGCTACCCGGTCGGCGTCAGCGTCCATGACTTCGCACCGGACGCCGACGCCAAGGCGAACGAGACCGCCTGGCGGGGCTGGCTGGACGGAGTGTTCAGCCGGCCCCGCTGACCGCGGCCGGAGGTGTTACGGCTCGAAGCGCAGCACCTGCGGGTCGTGGTCGCTGATCTGGTCGTGGAACTCCGAGTTGATGTGCACGCTGTCGTACTCGAAGTCGCAGCCGCGCCGGATCGACGGGCTCACCAGGATCTGGTCCAGGACCTGCTGGTTGCCCTGGTAGTCGTAGGTGTAACGCTCGCTCTTCGGCAGCGACTTGATCGCCGACCACAGCTCGCCGTCACCCTCGAGGAGCTGCGCGGTGCCGGAGAACTCGAAGTCGTTGATGTCGCCCAGCGCGATGACGTCCGCGTTCTTCTGCGTGTCGAGGATGCCCTTGACGAACGCGTTGACCAGCGTCGCCTGCTGGTGGCGCTGGGTCTCCGAGCTGCGCACCACCGGCTGGTACTGCGCGGTCAGACCCTGGTCGCCGCCCTTGGAGTTGAAGTGGTTGGCGATCACGAAGACCGTGCGGCCACGGAAGACGAACTCGCCGACCAGCGGCTTGCGGCTGCTCGCCCAGGCCGCGTCGGCCGGGTCGATGCGGCCGGGGGAGGCGGTGAGCTGGGCCTTGCCGCGCACCTTGGTGACACCGACGGCCGTGCTCGCGTCGCCGCCCGCGCGGTCGGTGAAGGAGACCCGCTCCGGGTTGAACAGGAACACCTGACGGATGTTCCCGCCCGGCTCGCCGCCGTCGGTGTTGTTCGTCGGGTCGATCGAGCGCCAGTCGTACTTCGGGCCGCCCGCGGCCACGATCGCGTCGATCAGCTTACCGACCGTCACATCGGCGGCGACGGTACCGTCGTTGGTCGCGCCGTTGTTGTCCTGGATCTCCTCCAGGGACACGATGTCGGGCGACTTCAGGTTGTTCACGATCGCGGAGGCGTGCTCCTCGAACGTGGCGTCGGACGGGTCGAGGTTCTCGACGTTGTACGTCGCGACCGCCAGCTCGCCCTTCTTCTGCTTCTGCGTCGTCTCCCGCTCCAGGCCGCCGCTCTTCAGCGTGCCGAGCCGGTTCGCGACGAGGGTGTAGCCGCCGAACTGGTTGTAGTCGAGCGGGCCCGCGGTGACGCCGGTGAGGGAGTCGCCGACGTTCGCGACGGGGAAGTCCGCCGTCGCGCCGAGCGACTGGATCTGGAGTCGGCCGGTGTTCTGCGAGGTGTAGGAGCCGTACAGCGCGCCGCCGCGGCTGCTGGTGTTCTCGCGCGGCTTCACCGTGACCCACAGCTCGGTGTACGGGTCGGTGGCGGTGACCACGCGGGCGTCGGCGACCTGGACGTTCATGCCCTCGAGGGACTCGTAGTAGTCCAGGGCGTACTTGCCGGGCCGCAGGGTGAGGCCGTTGACCGAGTTGCTCGCGGCGGTGTCGCCGGCCGGGGTGTAGGCGGCCGGGACCGACTTGGCGTTCACGACCGTCGCGGCCGGGACCGCGTTGCCGCTGGAGACGACCGTCACCGTCGGCTTGGTGATCTCCGTGACGGTCTGGTTGCCGGTCGAGGCACCGCCCGGGACGAACTCCGAGACCGTGCCGGTGACCGTGACCGAGTCACCGACGGCGACCTTCGGAGTGGAGCTGGTGAAGACGAAGACGCCCTCACTGGTGGCCGGGTCGGCGTCCGGGTTCGGATCCTGGATCCAGAAGCCTCTGGAGGAGCCGTAGGTGCGCACACCGGTGACGATTCCGGCCACACCCGTGACGGCCTGGCCGGCGTACGGCGACAGCCGGGTCGTGCCCTGGATGTCGTGAATGGCCACCGTCTCCGCGTGCGCGGGCGCGGACAGCGCGACGGTGGAGGCCGCGGAACAGACGGCGGCGACGGTGAGCGCGGCGAGACGCGCGGACTTCTTGCTCGGCAACGGAATCCCTCCGGGGACGTACATGAGCGCCGGGACGAGGGTGGAGCGTGGAACGAGGGTGGAGCGTGCAACGAGGGGTCGCGGTCCGCGGGGCGGACGCGACGCGCGTAGAAAATACAGTGAACACATGTCCATCGGATTTCTACGCGCGTCAATCTCCTGCCTGGTCACGCCACTTGTCAAGGTTTCGGCCATGTACGCAGCCCGGCGGGGAGATGAACCGGGCGGCATGGGTCCATACCCGTCTAGGCTGAGTGGCCCAGTGCCCCCAGCGGGCCGGTGGCACCACGCGCCCTAGGAGAACCAGCCGATGTCAGACAGCTCCCCCCTCCCGCCGGTGCGGCTGCACCCCGAAGCGGAGCTGGCGCGCGACGCGCTGTCCACGCCGTTGCTCTCCCGGGCCGCCCTGCTCGCCCGCTGGGCCGGCCCCGACACCCGGGTCGACGCCGGGGGCGGACTCGTCGAGGGCCAGCTGGCGCCCGCCGCCGAGGTACTGGGGCTGACCGGGGAGGACGCCGCCGCCTACGCGAGCGAGGCCTGGCGGGTCGCCCTGGACGCCGGGCTCGTGGAGGTCGTCGACGAGGAGGCCGGCACCGTCACGGCCGGCGAGGACCTGGCCCTGCTGACCGGCGGTTCCCCGCACGACATCCTCGCCGTCTGGCTCGGCGCCCTGGAGACCGTGCTCGCCGACGCGTCCGTCCCCGACCTGGACGAGCTGATGGAGGCGATGGACGAGGGCGGCGAGGTCGACTTCTCCCGGCTCGACTGGAACCCCGAGGCCGAGGCCGAGTTCCTCGACGGTGTCCTCGGCAACCTCTACCTGCTCACCGCCAGCGAGGACGGCCCCGGCGACGCCCCGGTCCCGCTGCCCGCCCTCGCCGCGTCGATGATCATCCCCGGTGACATGGACGAGCCCACCAACGACGTCCTGGAACAGGTCTCCGACGCGATGATGCGGCTCGACGACCAGTTCCGGCTCCTGGAGCCGATCGGGATCGTCGCCTACCGGCCCGTCGACGAGGACCTGATGGCGGACCCCGAGGAGGAGCCCGCCGCCCCCGTCGACGAGACCGACGTCTCCCGCTACGGCATGGTCCGGCTCACCCCCCTCGGCGTGTACGGGCTGCGGGCCCGGCTGCTGGAGGCCGGCTTCCACGCCCCGGCCGTCGGCGACCTCGCCGACAAGGGCGCCGACGTCCTCCTCGACGGCAGCTCCGGCTACGGCTCGGGCGCCGCCCTCGCCGAGACCGAGCAATGGCTGGTGCGCCGCGAACCCCTCGACGCCGCACGGGAGTTGCTGGCCGCCGCCCGCGGCTCGGACCCCGGCGCCCCGCTGCGTCGACTGCGCTGCCAGCAGGCCCTCTCCCTCGTCGGCGGCCAGGCCGAACCCGCCGTCCGTGAGGTCCTCGACGACGCCGAACTCGGCGGCCTCGCCCGCGTGTGGCTCAGCGAACTCGGCGCGACGGACGTACCGGCACCCTCCGAGGACCTGGTCTTCTGGCTCACCATCGACACGGTGGCGGCGCAGCTCGCCGCGGAGGGCAACTCCGAGGAGCTCCAGGCCCTCGTCGAGGGGCTGGCCCAGCAGCACAGCGGATTCTTCTCGGCGGCCTGGCGCGTCGACCACCCGGCGACCCCGGACGTCCTGGAGGCGATGGGGCGTCTGCATCCGGACAAGCGCATCGCGAAGGAAGCACGCAAGGCCGCGTTCAAGGCGAGGTCGCAGCAGGGCGGATGAGTCTCCCGCGGCGCGGACGCCTTGGGGTTCCCGTGGCCTGATCCGTACGGATTCATGGAAGGGGGTCCCCTGAAGTCGCCCTCCGTTCAACTCCCGTTCAGGCGTGGGCGGGACGGTGACGCCGAACCGAGGTCCGCCACCCTCCACGGCACTTCCACCGCGTCTCAGGAGACACCATGTCGCTCACCCGCAGGGACTTCGCCAGACAATCCGCGATCACCGGTGCCGGGGTCGCGCTGGCGGGCAGCGTAGGTGCCCTCGCCACCGCGCCGAACGCCCTCGCGTCCACGGAGACCGAGTCCGCGGCGGACACCGCCGACGCGAAACAGGCGTCCGCCGCCGGGCACCACGGCGTCGGCTACGGACCGCTGCTGCCCGACCCGGACGGCCTCCTCGCGCTGCCCGCCGGGTTCAAGTACCGCGTCATCACCTACAGCGGCAGGACCAAGCTGGAGTCCGGCGAGATCACCCCGTCCAACCACGACGGCACCGCCACCTTCTGCGGCCCGCGCGGCGCGACCCTGCTCGTCAACAACCACGAGCTGAAGGGCCCGCGCGCGAGCTGGCCGTACCCGGTCCCGCTCACCGAGGGCCTGGTCTACGACCCGGCGGCGGCCGGCGGCTGCACGGTCGTCGAGGTGCGCCCCGGCGGCCATGTCGCCGAGTGGGTCGGCATCGCCGGCACCTCCACCAACTGCGCGGGCGGCACCACCCCTTGGGACACCTGGCTCACCGGCGAGGAGACCGAGGACAAGGCCGGCCAGAACGGCATGACCAAGGACCACGGCTACATCTTCGAGGTCGACCCCGAGGACCGCCGCGCCAACCGCGACCCCAAGCCGATCAAGGCGTTCGGCCGGTACGCCCACGAGGCGGTCGTCATCGACCCCAAGCGCGGCCACGCCTACCTCACCGAGGACGCCTCCGGCCCCAACGGCCTGCTCTTCCGCTGGACCCCGCCGGCGGGCTTCCGCCACGGGCGCGGCAAGCTGCGCACCCTCGCCGACGACGCCGGCGTCCTCCAGGCCTTCAAGTGCTTCGACTCCGGCGGCAAGTTCGTCGACGACCTCTCCCGCGCCACGAAGATCGGCACGGTCTACGGCGTCGACTGGATCGACGTCCCCGACCGCGACGCCAGGACGGTGCCCGTCCGCAAGCAGTTCACCGACGGCCAGGTCACCCGCGCCCGCAAGCTGGAGGGCATGTGGTGGGGCGACGGCGGCACCTACATCGTCTCCTCCTACGCCCGTGACGAGAGCCCCGTCCAGCACGACGGCGCCGTCTGGTTCTACGACCCCAAGCGCCGCACCCTGACCCTGAAGGTCCTGCTCGGCGTGAACCCCGACCCGTCCGTCGACGGCGCCTTCGACGGCCCCGACAACATCACCGTCTCCCCGTACGGCGGTCTCGTCATCGCCGAGGACGGCGAGGGCGTCCAGCACCTGTTCGGCGCCACCGACAGCGGCCGCACCTACCCCATCGCCCGCAACGAACTGAACATCGGCACCGCGGACGAGCCGGAGTACAGCGAGTTCACCGGCGTCACCTTCTCGCCCGACGGCCACACCCTGTTCGCCAACATCCAGACCCCGGGCATCATGCTCGCCATCACCGGGCCCTGGAAGCGCCAGAAGCGGTAATTCACCGGCACCCGTTAATTCGCTCGCGACTTCCGTGCTGCGTCTCCTAGATTGAGATCACGACAACGCACCTCCCGGTGCGCAGGCTGCGGCTACTTCTTTGTAACAGAAATTGACGCCGCCGCCGACTCGATCTCGGGAGGCGCAGCATGCGGTGGGTGCCCGGTGCGCAGGCAACGGTTACTTCATTGGATCGGACGGTCGCGGGTTCGAGTCCCGTCATCGACTCAGGGTCGATGTAGCTCAGTCGGTAGAGCATCTGGCTAAGTCCGTCGCCGACTCCTGATCTCGGGCACCTTCCCCATGCTGCGCCACTCCCCGATACACGACTGAATCAGCATTGAATTCGGGGGAATTCATGATGGCGCGCTTCAATGTCCGTGCCCGTAAATCGCAGCCCACCTCGCCCGTGACCACCACGGTCCGTACGCTCCGCACCCACCAGGGCGGCCGAGGACATGAGCGGGACGCCCGCTCCGAGCTCTTTCTGCTGGCGGTGGCCAACTTCGTCTCCCAGCAGACCTTCTACGAGACCGGCGCCGCCCGCGACGACCGCTTCACGAAGCTGGTGCGCGAACTCGCCGTCAGCGACCCGTCCTGGACGGCCGGCCTGCTCGGCTGGCTGCGCGGCGAGGGAAACCTCCGTACCGCCGCGCTCGTCGGCGCCGCCGGGTACGTCAGCGCGCGCCTGGCCGCGGGCACGACCGACGGCCCGTCGAACCGGCAGGTCGTGGACTCCGTGCTCCAGCGGCCGGACGAGCCCGGCGAGCTCCTCGCGTACTGGACGGCGACGTACGGCCGCAACATCCCCAAGCCCGTCAAGCGCGGGATCGCCGACGCCGTACGGCGGCTGTACAACGGCAGGTCGCTGCTGAAGTACGACACCGCCTCCAAGGGCTACCGCTTCGGTGACGTCCTCAACCTGGTGCACGCGGCGCCGGACCCGGACAAGCCGTGGCAGGGCGAGCTGTTCCGGTACGCCCTGGACCGCCGGCACCACCCGGACACCGCCGTGCCGCCCGCCTCGGACCGCGTCCTGACCGCGCACCGCGAGCTGATGGCGCTGCCCGTCGAGGACCGGCGTGCGGTGGTCACCTCGGAAGCCGGGGCCGAGCGGCTCGCGACGGCCGGGATGACCTGGGAGGCGCTGGCCGGCTGGCTCCAGGGGCCGATGGACAAGGCGGCCTGGGAGGCGGTCATCCCCTCCATGGGGGCCATGGCCGCGACCCGCAACCTGCGCAACTTCGACGAGGCCGGTGTCTGCGACGAGGTCGCGGCGCGGGTGGCGGCGAAGATCAGCGATCCGGCGGAGGTCGCGCGCTCGCGGCAGTTCCCCTTCCGGTACCTCGCCGCGTACCAGCACGCGCCGTCGCTGCGCTGGGCGTACCCGCTGGAGCGGGCGCTCGGCCACTCGCTGGCCAACGTGCCCGCGCTGCCCGGCCGGACGCTGGTGCTCGTCGACCGGTCCGGTTCGATGTTCTACGCACGGTTGTCGGACCGTTCCGAGCTCAACCGGGCCGACGCGGCGGCGATCTTCGGCACGGCGCTCGCGCTGCGGGCGGCCGACGCCGACCTCGTCGAGTTCGGCACCAGCAGCAACACGATCAAGTTCCGTGAGGAGGAGTCGATGCTGAAGATTCTGGAGCGCTTCGGAGACCTCGGTGGTACGGACACCACCGAGGCCGTGCGCCGGCACTACCGCGACCACGATCGGGTGCTGATCGTCACCGACGAGCAGTACGCGGCGAGCCGCCACGGCGACCCGACCGACCAGGTCCCGGCGAACGTGCCGGTCTACACCTGGAACCTGGCCGGCCACCGCGCGGGCCACGGCCCGTCGGGCAAGGGGAACCGGCACACTTTCGGCGGGCTGTCGGACGCGGCCTTCCGGATGGTGCCGCTGCTCGAGGCCGCCGACGACACCCGCTGGCCGTGGGCGGCCTGAGAGCCGGCAGGACTAGCCGAGCCGTGAGACCTGGTAGTGGCCGATGTGCCAGTCCTCGGCCTCGCGCCTCAGCAGAACACCGAGATACACGGCGATCGTGGGCCGGTCGGTGAACGAGAACTCCACGTTCAGGTAGCCGAGGACGAGGTCGTCGGCGAGCCGTCTGGTCTCGAGGAACCGGTAGTCGGCCGTCATGCCGAGGGGCTGGGAGTCGTAGTAGTCCGCGACTCCCGGCCTTCCCACGCTGTAGGGGTGCAGGCCCTGGAAGATCGCGTCCTCGGTGAAGAGGGCGGCGACCTTCCGGGGTTCGTGCGCGTCGACGGCGGCCTTCCACCGGTCCAGGACGCCGCGCAGGATCGCCTCGTCGTCCGTCGTACCGCTGCTCATCGCTGTGCTCCTGTCCGCCGGTCAGTGGCCGGCGCTCATGCCGCCGTCGACGTGGAGGATCTCGCCGGTGACGAACGGGGCGTTCTCCAAGTAGACGACCGCGTCGACGATGTCGCTCTGCTCGCCCATCCGGCCGACGGGGTGCAGGGCGGCGAGGAAGTCGTGCGTCTCCTCGGCGTGCATCGGCGTCTTGATGGTGCCCGGCGAGACGGCGTTGGCCCGGATGCCCCGGGTGGCGTACTCGATGGCGAGGGACTTGGTGGCCGACTGGAGACCGCCCTTGGTCAGCGAGGCCAGCACGGAGGGCACGTTGGCGTCGGCGTTGTCGACCAGGCTGGTGGTGATGTTGACGATGTGCCCGCCGCCCTGGGCCAGCATCCGCTCGACGGCGAGCTGGGTGAGGTGGAAGAAGCCGGCCAGGTTCACGCCGGTCACGGTGGCGTAGTCGTCCGGGGTGTAGTCGGTGAAGGGCTTCGCGACGAACACGCCCGCGTTGTTGACCAGCGTGTCGATCCGGCCGAACCGCTCCATGCCCGCCGCGACGACGCGTTCGGCGGTGGCGGGGTCGGCGATGTCGCCCTGGACGGTGACGAGGTCGACGTCGTCGGAGGGGGCGATGGTGCGTGAGGTGGCGACGACGGCGTAGCCGAGCTTGCGGTAGGCGTCGACCAGCCCGGCGCCGATGCCCTGCGACGCGCCGGTGACGACGGCGACCTTCTGGTGCTGAACGCTCATGGTGATCTTCTCCGAGGGGACACGATGACCGGTTACTAGCCGACCGGTCGACTATTTGGAAGGTAGGCCGGTCGCCTGGGCGGCGTCAAAGGTCAGGAGGGTCCTCCCCGGGACCTGTTTCCTCCCGCCTGGGAGGAACAGGCTCCCAGCGCAGGTCAGCGGGGGAGCGCGTACGGGTCGTCGGCGGGCAGCCAGGCGTCCGGGGCGTGGATCCCGAGCTCGTCGGCACCGACGCCGTCGCAGAGCGCGTCGACGACGGCGAGGACCCCGGCGCGCTCCTCGGTCTCGCGCCGCACCAGGGACCAGGTCCAGTACACCTTCGGCGCGACGACCTCGCGGCGGACCAGGTCGGACGGCAGCGGAGTCGTCTGCCCCTTGGGCGAGTTGAGGACGGGACGGCGGCAGCGGCGGACGTGGTCGAAGAAGGCGGGACCGGTCACGGCACCGTCGGCGATGCGCACCGCACGGGCGCCGGTGGCCCGCGTCAGTTCTTCGGCGTACTCGTTCCAGGACGCCCAGGAGGTGACGTCGTCGTCGATGAGGACATCCGTGTCCCCGACGGGCACGGTGGACACGTCGGGTGCGGCGGACGGTTCACCGGTGTCGGTACTCCTGGCGACGGCGTACAGCCGGTCGGCGCCGAGGAGCCGGGCCCGCAGCCCGTGCCGCTTCAGGTCCTCGTTCCGTACCCAGCACACGGCGAGGTCGAGACTGCCGTCGGCGACCCGGGCGGCCTGGGTGTGCGAGGGCGCGACCCAGGCGTCGACATGGACCTGGGCCACCGCGGCGGTGCGCCGGATCAGGTCCGCCGGGAGCCAGTTGACGTACCCGAGGCGTACCGCCTGCGAGCCGGACAGCCGGCGGGCGCGGCCGCGGAGGTCGTCGGCCCGTTCCAGCAGGGCGCGCGTGTGCGGGAGCAGGTCGGCGCCGGCCGGGGTGAGCGAGACCGACCGGCGGTCGCGGTCGAAGAGGCGTACGCCGAGGTCGCGCTCGAGCGCCTTGATCTGCTGGGACAGGGACGGACCGGCGATCAGGAGCCGCGCGGCGGCCCGTCCGAAGTTCAGTTCCTCGGCGACCGCGACGAAGTACCGCAGTTGGCGCAGCTCCACGCCCGCCATGCTACGTCCGGGGCGGGCCGGTAGGAGGCTGTTCCTACCAGCCGGGAGAAAGGCGGACGTGGTCGCCCGCGCGTCGGCGGGCGGACGATGGAGGTGGGCGAGCGCGACGGCGTCCGGCCGCCGAGATCCGCCACGATCCTCACCGAGCGGAGCGGGACCATGCGAGAGTTCCTGGTCGAGATCACCACCACCGTCCCCGAGGGCACCGGGCAGGACGAGGTCGACGAACGGCGCGCCGCCGAAGCCGTCCGAGCCCGCGAACTGGCCGCCTCCGGTCATCTGGCCCGGCTCTGGCGGCCGGTCGGCGAACTGCGCAGCATCGGTGTCTGGCGCGCCGCCGACGAGGCGGAACTCCACGAGAAGGTGCTCGGGACGCTGCCGCTGCGCCCGTGGATGACCCTCACCGTCACCGCGCTCCAGTCCCACCCCAACGACCCGGGCCCGGACCGTGCCGACGGCACACCGTGACGGCACCCGACCGCCGTGCTGCGGCGGTCCGCCTCGGGAGAGGTGGCCGCGGACCGCAGCGGGGCCGGAGACTTTTCAGGCGCCGGCCGCGCTCACGCGCGGTGCGGGGGCGCCCAGCAGCGCCAGGCAGTTGGCCCACAGGGGGCCGAGCCGGTCGGTGTCGTTGTAGAGCTTGGCGAACATGACCTGCCCCTCGAGCTGCGCGACCAGGGCCCGCGCGGCCGCCCGGGTGTCGGTCACGGAGACCTCGCCGCGCCCGAGGGCCTCGGCGACGACCGACTCGACCATCTCGACCTGCGCCTCGAAGATCCCCTGGAGGCGGTCGCGGACGGCCTCGGACTGGTTGCTCAGCTCCAGCGTGAGGTTCCCGAACAGACACCCCGCCACGGTGCCGCAGCTCTGCTGTCCGGCACGCTGCCCGGCCTCGGTCTCCTCGAACAGCAGGCGCAGCCGGGACAGCGGTGCCGCCCCACCGTGCAGCACCCGCTCCCACGCGCGTCGCTGGCCCGCCCACTGCTCGTCGACGACGGTCAGCGCGAGAGCTTCCTTGGACTCGAAGAAGTAGTAGAAGCTGCCCTTGGGCACCCCGGCCGTCTTGCAGATCTCGGCCACACCCAGCGCCGAGTATCCGCGCAGCTCGATCAGTGACCGCGCGGCGCTGAGGATCTTCTCGCGTGCATCGCTGGTCCGTCCCATGAGGCCGAGTGTACGACCGGTCGTCTACTTTCCCGGGTGCGTCGGAGCCTTGCGTGCCCGGCGGACTGATATCTAACATTTCAGTTCATGGAGGCTGTGCCACGCACTCTGCTCAGGGATCGCGCCTACGCGGCGATCAGGGACGCCATCGTGGCCGGGGACATCGCCCCCGGCGCGGTGGTGCGCGACGCCGATCTCGCCGAGCGGCTAGGGCTGTCGCGGGCGCCGGTGCGGGAGGCGTTCGCCCGGCTGGTCGACGAGGGGCTGCTGGAGAGCAAGCCGCAGAGCTACACACGGGTGACCCCGGTCGTGGCCGCCGACGTACGGGACGCGGCGGCCGTGGTCGGCGCGATGCACGAGCTGGCCACCCGGGTGGCGGTACCCCGGCTGTTCGCGGCGGACGTCGAGGGGATGCGCGCGGCCAACGAGCGGTTCGCCGCCGCCGTACGGGCCGGGGACGTGGACGCCGCCCTGCGCGCCGACGACGCGCTGCACGACGTCCTCGTCCGGGCCGCCGGCAACCGCGCGGCGGCCGCCACCGTCGCCCGCTACACCCCCCTCATCCGGCGGCTGGAGCGACGGCGCTTCGGCGAGGGCGGCACCTGCCGTTCGGCCGGACTGCACGGCCGGCTGATCGAGGCCTGCGCCGGCGGCGACGTGGACGAGGCGGTCCGCGTCACGGCGGAGATCTGGCGCACCCTCGCGGACCTCGCCGACTCCGACGACTCCCACGACCCAGAGGTCGAGTGACCGAGTGACCGACCGACCCACTGCTCCAGGCGACCCACTGCTCCAGGAGGCCCCATGTCCCTCTCCTCGTACGCGCGTTACCCCCTCCTCTTCGGTCCCTCCCCGGTGCACCCGATGGAACGGCTCACCGCCCACCTCGGCGGAGCCGCCCTCTGGGCGAAGCGGGAGGACTGCAACTCCGGGATCGCGTACGGCGGGAACAAGACCCGCAAACTGGAGTACCTGGTCGCCGACGCCCTCGCGCAGGGCTGCGACACACTCGTGTCGATCGGCGGGGTGCAGTCCAACCACACCCGTCAGGTCGCGGCCGTCGCCGCCCGCGCCGGACTGAAGTGCGTGCTGGTGCAGGAGAGTTGGGTGGAGTGGCCCGACTCCGTGTACGACAAGGTCGGCAACATCCTGATCAGCCGGCTGGCCGGGGCCGATGTGCGCCTGGTCCGGGCCGGGTTCGGGATCGGCTTCAAGGAGAGCTGGGAGCTGGCGCTCAGGGAGGTCGAGGAGTCGGGCGGGAAGCCGTACGCCATCCCGGCCGGGGCCTCCGACCATCCGCTCGGCGGGCTGGGCTTCGCCGGGTGGGCGTACGAAGTCGCCGAGCAGGAGCGGGAGTCGGGCGTCTTCTTCGACACCGTGATCGTCTGTTCGGTGACCGGGTCGACGCAGGCCGGCATGGTCGCCGGGTTCGCCGCGCTGGAGGAGACGGGCGGGCGGTCCCGGCGCGTCATCGGGATCGACGCCTCGGCCAAGCCCACCGAGACCCGCGGGCAGATCGCCCGCATCGCGCAGCGCACCGGGCAACTCATCGGGCTCAAGCGCGAGTTGACCGTCGAGGACGTCGAGTTGGACGAGCGGTACCACGCCGGCGTCTACGGCGTCCCGGACGAGACGACCCTGGAGGCGATGCGGCTCGCCGCGCGCACCGAGGGCATGGTCACCGACCCCGTCTACGAGGGGAAGTCGATGGCCGGGCTCGTCGACCTGGTCGCGCGCGGCGAGATCGGCCGCGATTCCACCGTGCTGTACGCGCACCTGGGCGGGCAGCCGGCACTGAACGCGTACAGCGCGCTGTTCTAGGACCTGTCACGGCGCGCTCTGCCAGGGTCTGTCCGACCGGTCGGCCCTAGCCGCCCAGGGTCTGTCCGGCCGGCCGCCCCTAGCCGCCCAGGGCCGGGATCCTCCGCCTGCCCCTGATCGCCAGGGCCGCCGTCAGCAGGGCCGCCAGCGCGATCAGGGCGGCCGCGCCGAATGCCCGGGTCGCGCCGTGGGTGAGGATCTCGGCAGGGCTGCCCGCCGTGTGCCGGGTGGCCGTGCCGTACACCGTGACCAGCACGGACAGACCGAGCGTGCCGCCGAGCCACTGCAAGCTCTGGAGCAGGCCGGAGGCGGCGCCGGCCTCCGCGGGCCCGACCTTCGCGAGGATCGTGGCGTTCAGTGGCATCAGGGCCAGGCCGACGCCGACGCCCAACAGCAGCAGCGGGCCGAGCAGACCCGCCACATAGCCGTCGTCGGGGCCGAGCCGCCACAGCCAGACTCCCGAGCCGGCGAGCAGCGTCATACCGGTCAGGATCAGTGGCTTGGCGCCGAGGCGGGCCAGCAGTCGCGGCACGAACCGTACGGTCGTGAACATCACCGCCGTCATCGGCAGAAAGGCGAGACCGGCGCGCAAGGGGCTGAAGCGCAGCACCTCCTGACTGATCAGGGTGAGGAAGTAGAAGGCGCCGAACATGCCCGCGGGCAGCATCAGGACGCCGAGGTAGGCGCCCGCCCGGTCGCGGTCGGCGAAGAGCCCCAGCGGCATGATCGGCTGTTCGGCGCGGGCCTCGATCAGGGCGAAACCGACGAGCAGGGCGGCCGCGCCGGTGAAGCCGAGCAGCGCCAGGGTGTCGCTCCACCCCTCCTGCGAGACCCGGATGAACGCGTACACCAGTGAGGTCGTCCCGGCGGTGCCGGTCAGGGCGCCCGCCGCGTCGAACCGGCCCGCGTGGCGCGGGGTCTCGGTGACGAAGCGGGGCAGGGCGAGGGCGACCGCGATCCCGATGGGCACGTTGATCAGCAGGGCCCAGCGCCAGGACGCCCAGGCGGTGAGCATGCCGCCGAGGACCAGGCCGAGGGAGGCGCCGATCCCGGCCGTGGAGGAGTAGACGCCGAGGGCGTGGTGGCGGCGGGGGCCCTCGGGGAAGTTGGTGGTGATCAGGGCGAGGGTGCTGGGCGCGGTGAGGGCGGCGCCGGCCCCCTGGAGGGCGCGGGCGGCGAGCAGCCAGCCGCCGTCGCCGGCCAGGCCGCCGAGCAGAGAGGAGCCGGCGAACAGCAGGACGCCGAGGGTGAGCGTGCGTCGGCGGCCGAGGAGGTCGCCGACGCGTCCGCCGAGCAGCAGCAGTCCGCCGAAGGCGAGGGTGTAGGCGTTCAGCACCCACGACAGCCCCGTGGGGGAGAAGCCGAGGTCACGCCGTATGTCGGGGAGGGCGACATTGACGACCGTGGAGTCGACTCCGACCATGAGATAGGCGGTGACGATCACGAGGAGGACGGCGCCCGGCCGGGCGGCCGGTCCGGGTGGCGCCGGTGGAAGGGAAGAAGCGGCCGAGGCGGAAACGGCCGAGGCATCAGCGGCCGAGGCGTCAGCGGCCGAGGCGGAAGGGGACGGCGTGGACATGGGGTGCTCCCTGTCTGGTGTCCCCGCGTCAAGTGGTGGAACATGCGGGCAGCACGAAGAGACCCTGGTCGTGGACCCGCAGAGACGAGCGCAGTAAGCGGGGACTGTCTCCGTTTATTGTCTGCCAAAATACGGAGAGAGTCCCCGGTTTGCAAGGAGTAACTGGATGACGCAGGTCAGGCCCATGCGTGCGGACGCTCGCCGCAACTACGAGCGCTTGCTGAAGGTGGCGGCGGAGGCCTTCGCTGAGCATGGGGAGGGCGCCTCCCTCGACGACATCGCCAAGCGGGCGGGCGTCGGATCCGGCACGCTGTACCGGCACTTCCCGACGCGTCAGGCGCTGCTGGAGGCGGCCTACGTCGACCGGATCGAGGCGCTCGCCGTGCGGGCCGACGAACTCGGCGAGGAGCTCCCGCCGGGCGAGGCGCTGGTGGAGTGGCTCAACGAGCTGTGCGTCGGCACGATCCAGGTCCGCGGAATGAAGTCCCTGCTGGGCTCCGCCGTCACGGACGGCAGCGCGGCCGCGGTCACCGCCTGCGGCACGAACATGAAGGAGGCGGCGGCCCGGCTGGTGGAGGCGGCGCAGCGGGAGGGCACCCTGCGGCCGGACATCGAGCCGATCGACGTACTGCGCCTCGCGCACGGGGTGGCGACGGCGTCGGAGCTGGCGAAGGGGGACCGCAGCGCCATCCGCCGGTATGTGTCGCTGCTGACGGAGGGACTGCGGCCCGCGCGGTGACGACAGCGGGCGCCCCCGTGGTGGCGGGCGCCCGTGGCTGAACGACTGCGGGCCGGGGCAGGCCCGGGCGCGGCTAGAGGGCCTGGGCGCCCGGCTTCACCATGTTCCGTACGGTGCGGGCCTTCACGAAGTCGCCCATGGCCGTCATCTCCCACTCGCCGGAGAACTGCTTGATCAACTTGGCCATCAGCACGCCCGTCTGCGGTTCGGCGCCGGTGAGGTCGAAGCGGACGAGCTCCTCGCCGGTCGAGGCGTCCAGGAGACGGCAGTAGGCCTTGGCGACCTCCGTGAACTTCTGGCCGGAGAAGGAGTTCACCGTGAAGACCAGCCCGGTCACCTCCTGCGGGAGACGGCCGAGGTCGACGACGATCACCTCGTCGTCCCCGCCGCCCTCGCCGGTGAGGTTGTCGCCGGAGTGCTTGATCGCGCCGTTCACGATGGAGAGCTTGCCGAAGTAGCAGCTGTCGATGTGGTTGCGCTGCGGACCGTAGGCGATGACCGAGGCGTCCAGGTCGATGTCCTTGCCGCGGAACGCCGGCTCCCAGCCCAGACCCATCTTGACCTGCGAGAGCAGCGGGCGGCCGCCCTTGACGAGGGAGACGGTCTGGTTCTTCTGGAGGCTGACCCGGCCCTTGTCCAGGTTGATCTTCCCGGTGGCGGCGGGTGCCGCGGCGGGCGGTGCCGGGGGCATCGGCGGGGCCGCCGGGGTCACCGGTGACTGCGGCACGGGCGGTGCGGCGACCTGCTGCGGCGGGGCGGCCGGTGCCGGTTCCTCCACCGTCACCCCGAAGTCGGTGGCGATGCCGGCCAGGCCGTCGGAGTACCCCTGGCCGACCGCGCGGGCCTTCCAGGCGCCGTTGCGGAGATAGACCTCCACGACGACCAGAGCTGTCTCCGAACCGAGCTGCGGGGGCGTGAACGTGGCCAGCACGCTGTTGTCGTCCGCGCTGCGGATCGTCGCCGTCGGTTCGACGCCCTGGAACGTCTGCCCCGCGGCGTCCGGGCTGGCGGTGACGACGATCTTCTCGATGCCCGGCGGGACCGCGGCGGTGTCGACGATGATCGCGTCGGGGGCCGCACCGCCACCGGAGCGGTAGGTCACGCCGGGGCCGCTCGGCTGGTTGTAGAAGATGAAGTCGTCGTCGGAGCGCACCTTGCCGTCGGCGGTGAGCAGCAGGCCCGAAACGTCGAGCCGCACCGGAGCGGCGACGTCCACCGTCACGCGCGCGGTGGAGAGAGGGATGTTCGAGCCGGGGGTCATAGCTGTCATGCCGGGTGAACGAGCGAGACCACTTTGCCGTTCCCTTACCCGGACCCGAACGGGTCCGGGCAGGGACATGGCAGGGGCACGGGCCTACGGCACCCCGCCTTCGCCACCCGCTCCAGCCCGTCCGCGTTCGCCGCCGTCCCGGAGACGGCCGGCCGGCGCGCGGTCTCCAGCCGCGCGTGGGTCGGTGGTCCCGGGGGTTCAGACCCGGATGACCTGAGGCCCCAGCAGTGAGTACCGGTGGGCCTCGGCCGCCGGCAGCAGCGTGCTCGTCACGATCGCCTCCAGTGCGCCCACCTCGGCGAACCGGCAGAAGCTGACCGCTCCGAACTTGGTGTGCACGCCCACGAAGGCCACCCGGCGGGCCGCCCGCACGGCCTGCGCCTTGACCTCGCCGACGGCCGGGTCCGGAGTGGTCAGACCGTGTTCGCGGGAGATGCCGTTGGCGCCGATGTAGGCGAGGTCGACGACGAAGCCGGCCAGCATCTTCGTCGTCCAGTGGTCGACGGTGGCCAGGGTGCCGGAGCGGACCCGGCCGCCGAGCAGCAGTACGGACATGTTCTCGGTCTCGGCGAGCGTGCCCGCGACCGGCAGGGACGCGGTGACCACGGTCAGCGGCCGGTCCCTGGGCAGCGCCTCGGCGATGAGCTGCGGGGTGAAGCCCTCGTCGACGAAGACCGTCTCGGCGTCCCCGAGCAGCCCGGCCGCCGCGGCGGCGATCCGGCGCTTCTCGGGCACATGGCTGGTGGCGCGGAAGGCCAGCGTCGTCTCGAAGCCGGCGCTCTCCACGGGATAGGCGCCGCCGTGCGTACGGCGTACCAGGCCGTGCTCCTCCAGGGCGCGCAGGTCCCGCCGTACGGTCTCCCTGGCCACGCCCAGTTCGGTGGCGAGCGTGGCGACGTCGACCGCGCCGGTGGCGCGCGCGGCGCGCACGATCTCGCGCTGGCGCTCCTCCGCCGTTCTGGGGGTCATGTCGTCACCTCGCTCTCCCGCTGTCCTGCCCGTTCGGGCCCGGTGGGGCCCATGGGGGAAGTTCTACAGCGGGGGCGCGGCACTGACCAGGCCCGTTGCGGGCCCGATACCGCCCGGGTGGGCCCGTCTGCCGTGCGGCCTGCCCGGCTCGGACCTGCGGGGCAGCCGGGCGGCGGGTGGGATAGGGCAGGGCGCGTGCCCGGATACGGCGGCGGGCGGGCCCGTTCGGTGCCCGCCCGCCGAGGTCCGTTCTCCGGTCAGTACGGCCAGATCGGCGGGTCGCTGACGAAGTGGCCGCCCAGGTAGGCGTGGGCGATGTTCTCCGGGTCCAGCTCGCCCTGCTCGGCGATCAGCTTCTCGGCGTACGGCTCGGAGTCGTCCTGCGGCTCGTAGCCGAGCGCCCGCGCGGTGCCGAGGTCCCACCACAGCCGGGTGTTGGCGGAGGAGCCGTAGACGACGGTGTGGCCGACGTTCTCGGCGGTCAGGGCCGCGTGGAAGAGGCGGGCGCCGTCGGCCGGGCTCATCCACAGCGACAGCATGCGCACGCTGGTGGGCTCGGCGAAGCAGGAGCCGATGCGAACCGACACGCTCTCCAGGCCGTGCTTGTCCCAGTAGAGCTGGGCGAGGTCCTCGCCGAAGGACTTGGACAGGCCGTAGAAGGTGTCCGGGCGGCGCGGGGTGTCGATCGGGATCAGCTCACCCTCGTCGGGCGACACGTCGGCCCGGGGGCGGGGGGTGAAGCCGACCGCGTGGTTGGAGGAGGCGAAGACGATGCGCTGCACGCCCTCCTCGCGTGCCGCCTCGTACAGGTTGTACGTGCCCGCGATGTTCGCGCCGAGGATCTTCTCGAAGGGGGCTTCCAGCGAGATGCCCGCGAGGTGGATGATCGCGTCGACGCCCCGCACGGCCTCCCGGACCGCGTCCCTGTCGGCCAGGTCCGCGACGATCGCCTCCGGCGCGTCCTCGATCGGACGCAGGTCGAGCAGGCGCAGCTCGTAGCCGTAGTCGGGCAGCAGGTCCCGCATCAGGGTGCCGAGGCCGCCGGCGGCGCCGGTGAGCAGGACGGTGCGCGGAGCGGGCATCCTCGGGTCTCCTTGGATCACTGGAAGAAGCGGATGCATGTGTGGCCACGGTTCACATGCATGGACACGCTAAGGAGCGGTGGCGGCGCCCGTCAAGTGTCCTACAGGAGTGGCAAAACTGCTGGTGTCTCGCGGGTTGGCGCGCTTGACCCGGCTCGATCGGGCACCCTAGCGTGAGCTCGTTCAGGAATATGGACGCTGCTCAAGAATATGGACCCGTTATGGACCCGGGAGAGCCCGTGACGTCAGCCCCGCTCGCCGACCGTCTGCGCGTCCCCAGCGGACCGCTGTTCTTCCCCGTCACCGCCTACGGCCCCGACGGCTCCCTCGACCTCGACACCTACCGCGCGCACGTCCGCCGCGGCGTCGAGGCGGGCGCCGCCGCAGTCTTCGCGGCCTGCGGGACCGGGGAGTTCCACGCGCTCGCCCCGGAGGAGTTCGAGGCCTGTGTGCGGGCGGCCGTGGCCGAGACCGCCGGGCGGGTGCCGGTCGTCGCGGGCGCCGGCTACGGGACCGCGCTCGCCGTGCGCTACGCGAGGCTGGCCGAGTCGGCCGGGGCGGACGGCCTGCTCGCCATGCCGCCCTACCTCGTCGTCGCCGCCCAGGAGGGCCTGCTGCGCCACTACCGGGAGGTGGCGGCCGCGACCGCCCTTCCGGTCATCGTCTACCAGCGCGACAACGCCGTCTTCACCCCCGAGACCGTCGTCGAACTCGCCCGCACCGAGGGGATCATCGGCCTCAAGGACGGCCTCGGTGACCTCGACCTGATGCAGCGGACCGTCAGCGCCGTCCGCACCGAGGTCCCCGGCGACTTCCTCTACTTCAACGGTCTGCCGACCGCCGAACAGACCCAGCTCGCCTACCGGGCCCTCGGCGTCACCCTCTACTCCTCGGCCGTGTTCTGCTTCGCCCCCGAGATCGCCCTCGCCTTCCACCGGGCCCTCACCACCGGCGACGACACCACCGTCCACCGACTCCTCGACGGCTTCTACCGGCCGTTCGTCGAACTGCGGGCCCAGGGCCGCGGTTACGCCGTCTCCCTCGTCAAGGCCGGGGTCCGGCTGCGCGGCCTCGACGTGGGCGAGGTGCGCCCGCCGCTGCACGAACCGAGCGAGGATCATGTCAAGCAGCTCGCCCAGGTGATCGAGCGCGGCTACGCGCTGCTGGAGGAGGACAAGTAAGTGAAGGCGTCGACATTCGTCTATCCCTGGGACGTCACCGGCGACCCCGAGGCGGCCGCCCGGATCGCCGCGCTCGGCGTGGATCAGGTGACCCTCGCCGCCGCCTACCACTCCACCCGCGCCCTCACCCCCCGCCACCCGCGCCACCGCATCGTCACCGCCGAGCACGCGGCCGTGCTGTACCCGACGGATCCGGCCGGCGACCGCTGGAAGGGCCGCGCCCTGCACCCGTACCCGGCCGGTGACTGGGCCCCCGGCGACGCCTACGGCGAGGCCGCCGAAGCGCTCGCGCGGGCCGGTCTCGACGTGCACACCTGGGTGGTCCTCGCGCACAACTCCCGGCTGGGCGCCGAGCATCCGGACACCTCGGTCGTCAACGCCTACGGCGACCGCTACCCGTGGGCCCCCTGCATCGCCCAGCCCGCCACGCGCGCGTACCTCGTCGACCTCGCCGCCGAGGCCGCCGTACGCCCCGGCGCGGGCGGCACCGAACTGGAGTCCCTCGGCTGGTACGGGCTCCAGCACCTGCACGCCCACGACAAGACCGGCGGCGTCGGCCTCGGGGAGGCCGGCCAGTACCTGATGGCGCTCTGCTTCTGCCCCGCCTGCCGGGCCGGCTACGGCGAGCGGGGCCTGGACGCCGAGGCGCTCTCCGCCGCCGTACGGGAGGCGCTGGAGCCGCTGTGGCAGGGGGCGCCGGACGGCGGGGGAGGCTGGGCGGAGATCGAGAAGCTGCTCGGGGAGGAGACGGCGGCGGCCACGCGCGCGTGGCGCGACGAAACCGCCCGCACGCTCCAGGAGAGCGCCGTGCGGGCGGTACGGGACGCCGCGCCCGCCGGCTTCCAGGTCCTGTTGCACGCCGACCCCGTGACCTACCACGTCGGCGCCAACCCGGGCGTCGACCCGGCGCACATCCTGTCCGTCGCGGACGGGGTCGTCGTGCCCTGCGCGGGCGGCCCCGGCCTGCTGGCCCCCTTCGCCGGGCAGGGCCGGGCGGGCGCGGTCATCGCCGCCAACTTCGGAGTCGTCTCCGGCATGGGCGGCAGCCCGGGGACACTCACCGCCGACATGGCGCGGGCACGCGAACTCGGCGCGACCGAAGTCCGGCTCTATCACGCGGGATTGGCGTCGGACGGGGACCTGGCGGCCGTACGCGAGGCGCTGGCCGCCCGCTGAGCGCCGCGCAGCAGCGGCAGGACCGTCAGCCGGGCCAGGGCCAGCAGCACCAGCAGTGGCCGGTACGGCACGACTTCGACCAGGCCCGCGCCCGCCGCGAGGCCGACGGCGGTCGGCGCGTACATCAGCGTGCCGGCCGTCGCGGTGGCCCGGCCGAGCAGCGCGTCCGGCGTCTCCCGCTGTACGGCGGTCAGCGCGGCGATCAGCACACAGGGCAGCCCCGCCCCGATCGCCGCGCTGCACACCAGGGCCACGGGATCCGAGGCAACGGCCTGTGCGGCGACCGCGACGGCGGTGAGGGCGATCCCGCATCCGGCGAACCGGCGTTCCCCCAGCCGCCGCAGCGCGGGCCCCGAGAACAGCCCCACCACGACCGAACCGGCGCCCTGGACGGCGTAGAGCGTGCCCGTGTACGCGGGGGAGTGGCCGAGGCCCTCGACGACGGCGTAGACCAGCGGGCCGCCGAGGCCCGAGAACAGCATCGTCGCACCGCCCGCCAGGACCAGCGGGCGCAGCTCGGGGTGGCCCCACAGGAAGCGGGCGCCCTCGGCGGTCTGCGCACGCCAGTGTCCGCCGGCCGGCCGCGGCCGCTCCTCGCCGACCCGCACGCACGCGTACAGCCCCGCCGCGCACACGAAGGAGGCCGCGTCCAGGAGCGCCACGGCGGGGCCGCCGTAGACCGCGTACACGCCGGCGCCCGCCAGGGGGGCCACCAGCTTCATGCCCTCGGCGGCCGTGAAGCGCAGCCCGTTGAAGTCGCCGAGCAGGCCGGGGGCGACGGCGGCGGCGACGAGCGCGGACTCGGCCGCGTCGTGCACGACCGAGGCCGCCCCGTACACGAACAGCACCGCGAACAGGAGCCACACCCCGTCGGGGGAGTCGACGGCGAGGAGGGTGGGCAGGAGGGCCGCCGGAAGCAGATCGAGCGCGATCAGCAGGGGCTTGCGGCGGACCCGGTCGGCGAGGGTGCCCAGCAGCGGGCCGAGCAGGGTGGGCGCCCACAGGGCGAGCATGCACAGCGCCGCGAGCCCGTTCGAGCCGGTGAGGTCCTTGACCCACACCCCGGACGCCAGCCAGAGCGCCGAGGTGCCGAAACCGGATACCGACGACGCGGCCAGGTAGAGCGCCGCGTCGCGGTCCCGCAGGACACGCACCACGGACCAGTTCTTCGTCATACCTGGTCATCGTGGATCTGAGGCGGCCACCCGGGCATCGGGCAACTGCCCCGTACGCGACCGTCCGCGGGGCGGAATCCGCGGGAGTCTGTCGGTCACGCCCCTGGGGCGCCTAGGGCATCCGCCCTGGGGCCGAGACCATGGACCGCCCGTGCAGGCCGGGGTGCGATGAGTTTCAAGGACACGACCGGTCCACCCTTCATGACCGACACGACAAGCACACTCGACCTCGGCCCGCAGACCCTGATCGTGGCGCGTCTCGCGGAGGGCGTCCGCGACGAGCAGCTCGCGGACGGGACGCCCTGCCCGGGCTGCGCCGTCCGCAACATGCTCGGGCACCTCACCGGCCTCGCCGTCGCCTTCCGGGACGCCGCCCGCAAGGACCTGGGCCCCACGACCGACACCGCGCCGGACGCCGCCGCGCCGGACATCGGCCCCGGCTGGCGCGAGGAGCTGCCCAAGGTGCTCGACGAACTCGCCGAGGCCTGGCGCGACCCGGCCGCCTGGACCGGCATGACCCGCGCGGGCGCCGTGGACCTGCCCGGCGCGGTCGGGGGCGCCGTCGCCGCCGACGAGTTGGTGATCCACGGCTGGGACCTGGCCCGGGCCACGGGCCAGGAGTACACGCCCGACCCGGCCGCGCTGCGGGTCTCGCACGGCTTCCTGCGGGCGGCCGCCGAGGAGTCGGACCGTGGGGACGGCATCTTCGGCCCCGTCGTGCCCGTGCCGGCGGACGCCCCGCTGCTCGACCGGGCGGTCGGACTGAGCGGACGTGATCCGGGGTGGACCCGCTAGCCGGGGCGTGGACGGCCCCTGCGGTTGCCGTGGACAAACGTAATCACAGCGCGTCCCGCGGCCCCGAAACGTACGCTCCCCACCATGCCCCTGAGCCTCACCGTCCTCGGTACCGCCTCTCCGCACCCGAGGCCGGGCCGCCCCTGCTCCGGCTATCTGCTGCGCGGTGCGGGGGCGGAGGTGTGGGTGGACGCGGGGCCCGGGACGTTCGCGGAGTTGCAGCGGCACACGGATCCGGACCGGCTCACGGCGATCTGGATCTCGCACCTGCACGCCGACCACAGCGCCGACCTGCTCGCCGCCGCCTACGCCCTCGCCTACGGAGGGATGACCCCGCCGGCCCCGATCCCGGTCTACGCGCCGCTCGACTGCGCCCGGCGTCTCGCAGGCTTCTTCGGCCGGCCGGACGTACGGTTCCTGAGCGGGGTCTTCGACTTCCGGGCCCTGTTCGACGGGCACACCGTGCGGCACTGGAACCTGCGCCTCAGCTCGCGCGCGGTGGTGCACGACACCGAGGCCTACGGACTGCGGGCCGAGTGCCAGGGGAGCGTTCTCGCGTACTCGGGCGACACCGGACCGTGCGAGGCCCTCACCGAACTGGCCTCCGGCGCCGATCTGTTCCTGTGCGAGGCGGACATCGACAGCCATCGCGAAGGCGAACGGGAGCAGCAGGTGCATCTCACGCCGGAGGAGGCCGGCGACGCCGCCCGCAGGGCAGGGGTGCGCGAGCTGTACATCACCCACGTCGGGCCCACGCTGACCCGGGAGGCCGCGACCGCCCGGGCCGCCGTCGCCTTCGGGGGCCCCGCCCGGACCGCTCGCGAGGGCGAGACCCTCCCCTTCTGACCCCACTCGGGGCGCGTCCGTCCCGGCAGCCTCACTTCGGCAACCTCAACTTCCTTTGTCAGAAGCATTGACGAAACACAGGGGCCCTCCTACCTTCAACGCGTCGTACTTCGTACGTCATATATGAGACGCGATACGCGAGATCCGAGATCAGATACGCGACATCCGAGAGGCGCGCATGACCTCTGTGCCCACGCCGATCCCGTCCCGCACGCAGTACGTGCTGGAGGAGATCAAACGCCGCATCCTCACCGGTCGGCTCACGCCCGGCCAGGCCCTGGTCGAGACGGAGCTCGCCGCACAGTTCGGGGTCTCCAAGACCCCGGTGCGCGAGGCGCTCAAGACCCTGGCCGGCACCGGACTGGTCGTGATGAGCCAGTACAAGGGCGTCACGGTGCGCATGGTGGACGCGGACATGGCGCGCGAGGTCTACGACGTACGCCTGCTCCTCGAGCCCGAGGCGCTCAAGCGGGCCGTACGGCGGGGAGCCTCCCTGGACGCCGCCCGCGAGGCGCTGACCAGGGCCGACCAGGCGACCGACACCGCCGAACGGTCGCTGGCCAACCGTGAGTTCCACCGCGCCCTGTACCTGCCGTGCGGCAACCCGCTGCTCGGCCGGATGCTCGACGAGGTGCGCGACCAGGCCGCTCTGGTCTCCGCCGTCGCCTGGGCCGCCTCGCCCTCCTGGGAACGGGAGGCCGGTGAGCACCGCGAGATCCTCCGGCTCGCCCTGGCCGGCGACTCCGACGGAGCGGCCGGCGCCCTGCACGCCCACATCGCGTCGTTCGTGCACCGGGCGTTCCCCGAGACCGCCCAGGAGGCCCATGAAGGGCCCCGGGCAGAGAAAGGTCAGGAATGAGCAGCGTGGCGTTCGAGACCCAGCGTGCGGCCCTGGCCGACGTGGTGGCCATCCCGGTGACCCCGTTCGCCGAGGACGGCTCCGTCGACGGCGAAGTCCACCGGGCCCTGCTGCGCCGGCTGCTCGACGGCGGGATCACCACCCTCACCCCGAACGGCAACACCGGCGAGTTCTACGCCCTGACCCCCGAAGAGCGCCGCCTGGTCACGGAGCTGACCGTCGAGGTGGCCGGCGGACGGGCGGCGATCCTGGTCGGCGTCGGACACGACGTACCGACCGCCGTCGCCTCCGCCCGGCACGCCCGTGAGCTGGGCGCGCAGATGGTGATGGTCCATCAGCCCGTCCACCCGTACGTGTCGCAGAGCGGCTGGGTCGACTACCACCGGGAGATCGCCGCGGCGGTGCCCGAGCTGGGCGTCGTCCCGTACATCCGCAACGCGCAGCTGCGCGGCGAACGCCTCGCCGAACTCGCCGACGCCTGTCCGAACGTCATCGGCGTCAAATACGCCGTCCCGGACGCCTCGCGCTTCGCCGCGTTCGCGCGGGACGCGGGCCTGGAGCGCTTCGTCTGGGTGGCCGGCCTCGCCGAGCCGTACGCCCCCTCCTACTTCTCCGCGGGCGCCACCGGCTTCACCTCCGGGCTCGTGAACGTCGCCCCGGCCGTTTCGCTGAACATGATCGAAGCGCTTCGATCAGGGGACTATCCGGCCGCGATGAAGGTGTGGGAACAGATCAGACGCTTCGAGGAGCTCCGCGCGGCCAACGGTTCCGCCAACAACGTCACCGTCGTCAAGGAAGCCCTTGCCTCCCTTGGCCTGTGCCGTCGCGAGGTCCGCCCGCCGAGCCGGCCGCTGCCCGAGGAAGAGCGGGCCGAGGTCGCCGCGATAGCCGCCGGATGGTCCATATGAAGCGCTTCGAAGATCAAGCTCGCAAGCGCCCGGAGGACCTCAGAAGCCACCAGTGGTACGGCGCCGAGGGCCTGCGCTCCTTCAGCCACCGCGCCCGCACCCGCCAGCTCGGTTACCTCCCCGAGGAGCACCTCGGCAAGCCGGTCATCGCCGTCCTCAACACCTGGTCGGACATCAACCCCTGCCACGTCCACCTGCGCGACCGCGCGCAGGCCGTGAAGCGGGGCGTGTGGCAGGCGGGCGGCTTCCCGCTGGAGTTCCCGGTCTCCACGCTGAGCGAGACCTTCCAGAAGCCGACCCCGATGCTCTACCGCAACCTGCTCGCGATGGAGACCGAGGAGCTGCTGCGCTCCTATCCCGTCGACGGGGCCGTGCTGATGGGCGGCTGCGACAAGACGACACCCGCGCTGCTCATGGGCGCGGCCAGCGTCGACCTGCCGACGGTCTTCGTCCCCGCCGGGCCCATGCTGCCGGGCCACTGGCGCAACGAGGTCCTCGGTTCGGGCACCGACATGTGGAAGTACTGGGACGACAAGCGGGCCGGCCTCATCGGCGACTGCGAGCTGGCCGAGCTGGAGAGCGGCCTCGCGCGCTCGCCGGGCCACTGCATGACGATGGGTACGGCGTCCACGCTGACGGCCGCCGCGGAGGCGCTGGGTGTCACGGTTCCGGGCGCGTCGAGCATCCCGGCCGTGGACTCCGGGCACGACCGGATGGCGGCCGCCGCGGGCCTGCGCATCGTCGAACTGGTCCACCGGGACCGCAGGCTGAGCGAGATCCTCACCCGGGACGCGTTCGAGGACGCGGTGACGACCGTCCTCGGTCTCGGCGGTTCGACGAACGCCGTGATCCACCTCATCGCCATGGCGGGCCGCGCCGGCGTCAAGCTCACCCTCGACGACTTCGACCGCGTCGCCCGGACCGTCCCCGTGCTCGCCAACGTGCGGCCCGGCGGCCAGAAGTACCTCATGGAGGACTTCCACTTCGCGGGCGGACTCCCCGGCTTCCTCTCCCGGATCCCGGACCTGCTCCACCTGGACCGCCCGACCGTCTCGTACGACACGCTGCGCGAGCAGCTCGCCGGCGCCCAGGTGCACGACGACGACGTCATCCGCCGCCGGGACGACCCGGTCGCGAGCGAGGGCGGGGTCGCCGTCCTGCGCGGCAACCTCTGCCCGGACGGCGCCGTCATCAAGCACATCTCCGCCGAGCCGCACCTGCTGAGGCACACCGGTCCCGCGGTCGTCTTCGACGACTACCGGACCATGCAACGCACCATCAACGAACCGGAGTTGGGGATCACCGCCGACACCGTCCTGGTGCTGCGGGGCTCCGGCCCCAAGGGCGGCCCGGGCATGCCCGAGTACGGCATGCTGCCCATCCCCGACCACCTGCTCAAGCAGGGGGTGCGGGACATGGTGCGGATCTCCGACGCCCGGATGAGCGGGACGAGTTACGGCGCGTGCGTCCTGCACGTGGCACCCGAGTCGTACGTCGGCGGCCCGCTCGCCCTGGTGCGCACGGGAGACTCCATCACCCTCGACGTCGAGGCCCGCTCGCTCCGGCTCAACGTGGACGACGAGGAGCTGGAGCGGCGTCGGGCGGAGTGGACGCCGCCGCCCGTCCGGTACGAGCGCGGCTACGGCGCGCTCTACAACGAGCAGATCACCCAGGCCGACACCGGCTGCGACTTCGAGTTCCTGGCCCGCCCGGGCAAGGTCGCGGACCCGTACGCGGGCTGAACCACCGCACGTCCGGCACGGCCAAGAACGCACCGCGCACGGAGAGAAAGCGCTTCCCGCACGACGTACACCGAGAACGGAGAACAGTCATGGCCCAAGCCGCAGCCGTGGCGAAGCCGCCCGCGCCACCCCGGCGGCGCCGTGCCTCCGCCACGCCCCGCAGACTGCCGTACCTGCTGATCGCGCCGGCGGCCCTGCTGATGCTGGGCTTCATCGCCTACCCGGTCATCAGCGTCTTCTACTACAGCCTCCAGAACTACAACCCCACCAAACCGTGGCGGAACGGCTTCGCGGGCTTCGACAACTTCGTCCACGCCTTCACCGACGACCCGCAGTTCTGGGACACGCTGACCTTCAGCGCCAAGTGGGTCTTCGTCGAGGTCGGCCTCCAGCTGCTGTTCGGCCTGGCGCTCGCGCTGATCGTCAACCAGACCTTCGTGGGGCGCTCGCTCGGCCGGGCGCTGGTCTTCTCGCCGTGGGCCGTCTCCGGGGTACTGACCTCCGCGATCTGGGTGCTGCTCTACAACTCCCAGACCGGCATCACCCGTTACCTCGCGGACATGGGAATCGGCGAGTACGGCACCAGCTGGCTGTCGGACACCTCCACCGTCTTCCCGGCGGCGATCGTCGCCGACCTGTGGCGCGGTGTCCCCTTCTTCGCGATCCTCATCCTCGCCGACCTCCAGTCCGTCTCCAAGGACCTGTACGAGGCCGCCGAGGTCGACGGCGCGAGCCGGATCAAGCAGTTCTGGCACATCACCCTGCCCCACCTGAAGGACGCCATCGTCCTGTCCACGCTGCTGCGCGCGGTGTGGGAGTTCAACAACGTCGACCTGCTCTACACGCTCACCGGCGGCGGCCCGGCGGGGGAGACCACCACCCTCCCGCTCTACATCGCCAACACCAGCGTCGACGCACACAACTTCGGCTACGCGTCCGCCCTCACCACGGTCGCGTTCGTGATCCTGCTCTTCTGCTCGATGGTCTATCTGCGGCTGAGCAAGTTCGGAGGAGGCGACAAGTGATCACCAAGGAGGCCACCGAGGTCACACCCGTCCCCGTGCGCGTGACCGGCGCGCCCGACCGGCGCCCGTCCCGGCACAAGCGTGCCTGGGACGAGGCCCCCCGCTGGCAGATCTACATCCCGCTGGGGATCTACCTGGTCTTCACCCTCGTCCCCTTCTACTGGATCCTCCTCTTCGCGCTGCGCCCGGCCGGCTCGACCTCGCTCGTGCCCTGGCCGATGACCTTCGAGCACTTCGAGAAGGTCTGGAACGAGCGGGACTTCGCCGTCTACTTCCAGAACAGCGTGCTCACCGGCGTGGCGACCCTGCTGCTCACCACCGGCGTCGCCCTGGCCGGCGGCTACGCCCTCGCCCGCTTCGACTTCAAGATCAAACGCGGCTTCATGCTCGCCCTGCTGTGCACGCAGTTCGTGCCGGGCGCGCTGCTTCTCGTGCCGCTCTTCCAGATCTTCGCCGAGCTCAAGATGATCAACTCGCTCGGCAGCGTCATCATCGCCGAGACGGTCTTCCAGCTGCCGCTGTCGATGATCCTGATCAGTGGCTTCATCCGGAACGTGCCGTACTCCCTGGAGGAGGCCGCCTGGGTCGACGGGTGCAACCGGCTCACCGCCTTCCGGATCGTCGTCCTTCCCCTGCTGCGGCCCGGGTTGATCGCCGTCGGTTCCTTCGCCTTCGTGCACGCCTGGAACCACTTCCTGTTCGCCCTGATGTTCCTGTCCGACCAGACCAAGCAGACGATCCCCGTCGGCCTCAACACCCTGATGAGCGCGGACAGCGTCGACCTGGGCGCGCTGGCCGCGGGCGGCATCATCGCCGCCGTCCCCGTGGTGCTCGTCTTCGCCTTCATCCAGAAGTGGCTGATCACCGGCTTCAGCGCGGGGGCGGTGAAGGGATGAGACTCCGTCAGATCACGGTGGTAGCGGCCGCGTTGGGGCTGCTCTGCGTCCCCGCGCAGGCCGAGGCCCGGGACATCTCCCGTGACACCCTCGCCGCCGACGACGGCTGGGCGGCCTACGGCACCGGCACCACCGGAGGCGCGGCCGCCGACGACGCACACGTCACCACCGTCACCGACCGCGCCGGACTCGTCCGCGCCCTCGACGGCGGCAGCGACACCCCGAAGATCATCAAGATCGCCGGGACGATCGACGCCAACACCGACGACGACGGCGACCACCTGGACTGCGCCGACTACGCCACCGACGGCTACGGCCTGAAGAAGTACCTGGCCGCCTACGACCCGCGCACCTGGGGCGCCGCCAAGCCGAGCGGCGCGCAGGAGGAGGCCCGCCAGGCGTCGGCGGCCGCGCAGGCCGAGCGGATCGTCCTCCCCGTCGGCTCCCACACCACCATCGTCGGCCTCGGCGAGGGAGCCGGCCTCAAGGGCGCAAGCCTCCAGGTGAAGAACGCGGACAACGTCATCCTCCGCAACCTCGACCTGCGCGACGCCTACGACTGCTTCCCCGTCTGGCAGCCCAACACCGGCGGCCTCGGCGACTGGAAGACGGCGTACGACAACATCTGGCTGACCGGCGCGACACACGTCTGGGTCGACCACGTCACCGCCTCCGACCAGGGCCACCCCGACTCCGCCGAGCCCACCTGGTTCGCCCGCAACTACCTGCGCCACGACGGACTGCTGGACATCACCAACGGCTCCGACCTGATCACCGTCTCCTGGAGCCGGTTCGCGGGACACGACAAGGCAATGCTCATCGGCAGCGGCGACACGGCCACCGGCGACCGCGGGAAGCTCCGGGTCACGCTGCACCACAACCAGTTCGAGTCCGTCGTACAGCGCGCGCCGCGCGTCCGCTTCGGGCAGGTGCACGTCTACGACAACCGGTACGTCGTCCCCGAGGGCGCCGAGTACCGCTACTCGCTGGGTGTGTCGACCGAGTCGGCCGTGTACGCCGAGAACAACGCCTTCCACACCCCCGGCCACGTGGAGATCGCCGACCTGGTCAAGAGCTGGAACGGCACCGCCCTGCACCAGAGCGGCACCCTCTTCAACGGCTGGCCCGTGGACCTCCTCGCGATCCACAACGCCTACAACAGCGGCAGCGAGCGCGACCTCACGGCGGACGTCGGCTGGACGCCTACCCTGCACGGAAAGATCGACAGCGCCGCGGTGGCCGACCGCGAGGTGGCACGCGGCGCGGGCGCAGGGAGGATCCCATGAGCACCGCCGAACCGATGAGCAGCCCGGTCCCGATCGTCCTCGCGGGCGCGCGCGGCCACGGCCGCTGGCACCTGGACAACATCCGCCGGCTCCAGGACAAGGGCATCGTCCGCCTGGCGGGCGTCTGCGAGCTGACCCCGCTGACCCCGGTGGAGATCCCCGAGGGCCTCGGCACGCCCGAGCAGTCCGCCGACTTCGGCGCGCTGCTGGACACGACCGGCGCCCGGATCGCCGTCATCTGCACCCCGATCCCCACCCACACCGACCTGGCCCTGATCGCGGCGCGCAAGGGTGTGCACCTGCTCCTGGAGAAGCCGCCCGCGCCCTCCTACGCGGAGTTCCGCCGGATGGCGGACGGGGTCGCCGAGGCGGGAGTGGTCTGCCAGATCGGCTTCCAGTCGCTGGGCTCGCACGCCGTGCCCGCGATCCGCGAGCTGATCGACGACGGGGTGATCGGCGAGATCTCCGGGGTCGGCGGTGCCGGGGCCTGGGCCCGGCCCGAGGCGTACTACCGGCGGGCGCCCTGGGCGGGCAGGCGACGGCTGAACGGCGTCGACGTGATCGACGGGGCGCTCACCAACCCGCTCGCGCACGCCGTCGCCACCGCCCTCGCGCTGGCCGGCGCCACCCGCGCCACCGATGTCACCGGCATCGAGACCGAGCTGGCGCACGCCAACGCCATCGAGTCCGACGACACCTCCTGTGTCCGCGTCACCACGGTCGACGGCCGCGAGATCGTCGTCGCGGCCACGCTGTGCGCCGAGGACCCCGACGACCCGTACGTCATCGTGCACGGCGACCGCGGCCGGATCACCTACTGGTACAAGCAGGACCGGGTCCTGCTCCAGCGGGCCGGCCACGGCCCCGAGGAGTTCGAGTACGGTCGCACCGATCTGCTGGAGAACCTCGTCGAGCACCTCACCGACGGAACGGAACTGCTGGTCCCGCCCGCCGTGACCGAGTCGTTCATGCGGGTCGTCGAGGCGATCCGGGTCGCCCCCGACCCGGTGCGGGTGCCCGACGACGCCTGGCGCCTGCTGCCCGACGAGGAGCGGCGGGTCGTCCCCGGCATCGACGGCCTCGTCGCGGCCGCCGCCGACACCCTCGCCCTCTACTCCGAACTGGGCGCCCCCTGGGCGTTCACGACCGCGCATCCGAAAGAGGTGAGCCCCTGATGACCGCAACCGCACCCGACGCACCGGTCGTCCTGCGAGTCGCCGGCCGCCCGGTCGCCCGCTACGTCACCAGGCCCGAGCTGCCCGCCCGGCTCTCCCCGCGGCCCTATCTGCACCCCGTCACCACCCTGGCCGGCACGGCGGTCACCGAACTGAGCCCGGCCGACCACACACACCACCTCGGCGTCGGTGTAGCCGTACCCGACGTCGAGGGGCACAACTTCTGGGGCGGACGCACCTACGTCCGTGACCTGGGCCCGACCGAGCTCGACAACCACGGTGCCCAGCGGCACAGCTCCTTCCAGCTCCGCGACCCGGACGGCTTCGTGGAGGAGCTGCGCTGGGTCGCCTCGGGAACGGAGCTGCTGCGCGAGCGCCGTACGGTCGCGGCCACCGAACTCACCGACACCGCCTGGGCGCTGGACTTCACCTTCTCCCTGACCAACGTCACCTCCGGCCCGCTGTCCATCGGCAGCCCGGCGACGAACGGGCGCCCCGGAGCGGCCTACGGCGGCTTCTTCTGGCGGGCCCGGAAGGAGGACGCGGCCCCCGAGGTCTTCACCGCCGGCACGGAGGGCGAGGCGTCCGTCCACGGCGCCCGCGCCGACTGGCTCGCCCTGGCCGGCGCCGGCTGGACGCTCGTCTTCGCCGGGGCCACCGCCGCCACCCGCCGAGACCCCTGGTTCGTCCGCACCGGCGAGTACCCGGGCGTCGGCTCCTCGCTGGCCTCGGAGGAGAGGCTGCGGATTCCGCCCGGCGAGACGGCCGTACGCCGGATCGTCACCGTCGTCGCCGACGGCCGCCCGGACCGGGGCGAGGCGGCGGCACTGGTACGGAAGGCGGTCAGCCAGTGACGTACGAGACGTACACCAACCCCGTCCTGAACGCCGACTGGTCCGACCCGGACGTCGTGCGGGTCGGCGACGACTTCTACCTCACCGCCTCCAGCTTCGGCCGCGCCCCCGGCCTGCCCCTGCTGCACTCACGCGACCTGGTCAACTGGACGCTGATCGGCCACGCCCTCGAACGCCTCGAACCGGCGGGCGAGTTCAGGTCTCCGCGGCACGACTGCGGGGTGTGGGCGCCCTCCCTGAGGCACCACGACGACCGCTTCTGGATCTTCTGGGGCGACCCCGACCAGGGCATCTTCCAGGTCAACGCCCCGCAGATCAGGGGGCCTTGGTCCCGCCCGTACCTGGTGAAGGAGGGCAAGGGGCTCATCGACCCCTGTCCCCTCTGGGACGACGAGACCGGCGAGGCCTATCTGGTCCACGCCTGGGCCAAGTCCCGCGCGGGCGTCAAGAACCGGCTCACCGGCCACCGGATGCACCCCGAGGGGACGGCCGTCCTCGACGAGGGCAAGGTGATCGTCGACGGGGACCGGATACCCGGCTGGTTCACCCTCGAAGGGCCGAAGCTCTACCGGCACGACGGCTGGTTCTGGATTTTCGCGCCCGCCGGGGGAGTGGAGACCGGCTGGCAGGGTGCCTTCCGGTCCCGGGACTTCTTCGGCCCGTACGAGGAACGGATCGTCCTGGAGCAGCGGGACACCGAGGTCAACGGCCCGCACCAGGGCGGGTGGGTGCGCACCCGGTCCGGCGAGGACTGGTTCCTTCACTTCCAGCAGCGCGGCGCGTACGGCCGTGTCGTCCACCTCCAGCCGATGCGCTGGGGTGCGGACACCTGGCCGGTGATCGGCGACGAGGGCGCCCCGGTGGCGGAGCACCGGCGGCCCGACCTGCCCGCGGGACCGCCCGCCGCACCCGCCACCGACGACGACTTCCCCGGCGGGCGCTTCGGCCGCCAGTGGTCGTGGACGGCCAACCCGCAGGACGGCCTCGCCACCCAGCACTCCGCCGACGGACTGCGCCTGACCTGCGTGCGGACGGCCGACGCGCACGACCTGCGCAGGCTGCCGAGCATCCTCACGCAACGGCTGCCCGGGCTCCCGTCGGCCGTGGAGGTGGAGCTGGAGCTGCACAGCGAGGAGCCGGGAGCCCGCGCCGGGCTCGCGGTCCTCGGGGACGCCTTCGGCTGGATAGGGCTCCAGCGAGGTACGGACGGGGCCGTCCACCTCGTGCACCGGTTCGCCGAACCGGTCGCCGATCGGGAACGGGACGCCGCCCACCCGCGGCTCGCCCCCCGGGGACGGGCGCGTCTGCGGATCGAGATCGGCACCGGAGCACGTTGCCGTTTCGCGTACGACACCGGTGACGGCATGCGCTGGTCGGGTCCCGTGTTCGCCGCCACGCCCTGGCGCTGGGTCGGTGCCCTGCTCGGCCTCTTCGCGCTCGCGCCCACCGGAACCGGGCACGCGGGAGCGGCCACGTTCGGCGAGTTCCGGATCAGCCCGCTCCGACCGCTCTGACTCATCACTTCCGTACGCCTGTTGGGAGCCGCAATGACGCACTTCCCTAGCAAGCGCTTGCCGAGACCGGGTGTGGTCCTGGCGGCCGTCGCCGGCCTGTTGGCCGCTCTCGGCCTCGGTGCCGCGGGGCAGGCGAAGGCCGCCGTCGAACCGGGGACGGCCGCCGTCGCCCCGGCCTCCTCGGCTTCGCCCTGGACCGACCGGGCCCACGGCTTCGCCTCGCTCGCCGGCGGCACCACCGGAGGCGCCGGCGGCAGGGTCGTCACCGTCACCGACCAGGCCTCGCTCGCGAGATACGCGGCGGCCGAGGAGCCGTACGTCATCCGGGTCAAGGGCGCCGTGGCCGTCGAGCCCTTCGGCTCCGACATCGTCGTGACCTCGAACAAGACGATCATCGGCGCCGGCGACACCGGCGAGATCGTGCACGGGGAGCTGCACCTGAACCCCGGTACGCACAACGTGATCATCCGCAATCTGACGATCCGGGACTCGTACGTCGAGGGCGACTGGGACGGCAAGACGACCGACTTCGACGCGATCCAGATGGACACCGTCGACCACGTGTGGATCGACCACAACCGCTTCACACACATGGGCGACGGGCTGCTCGACATCCGCAAGGACAGCCAGTACATCACCGTCTCCGCCAACCGGTTCGACGACCACAACAAGGCGTTCGGCATCGGCTGGACGACCAACGTCCTGACCCAGATCACCATCGACCACAACTGGTTCACGGGCACCAAGCAGCGCAACCCCTCCGCGGACAACTGCGCGTACGCCCACCTCTACAACAACTACCTCTCGGCTCAGGTGGCCGACGGGGACCCGGTGTGGACGTACGGGAACTGGTCGCGCGGCCACACGAAGATGGTCATCGAGAACAGTTACTTCGACGGGATCCAGCATCCCTACCAGGCCGACGCCACCGCCGAGCTGGTGCAGCGCGGGTCGATCCTGCGGAACACGAGCGGGCGCACCGACGCGTGGGGTACGGCCTTCGACCCGCGGGACTTCTACACCTACCGGCTGGATCCCGCGGCCGCCGTTCCCGCGCTGGTCACCCGGTTCTCCGGGCCGCAGAAGCAGATCGGTGACGCGGTCGCGCTGCACGTACCGGGCGACTACCCGACCGTCCAGGCCGCCGTCGACGCCGTGCCCGACGGGAACTCCGACGACGTCACCATCGCCGTCGCGCCGGGCACGTACCGCGAGAAGGTCCTCATCCCCGCCACCAAGCCGAACATCCTGTTGCGGGGGACCGGGCACGATCGCTCGGACACCGTCATCGTCTACGACACGCCCGCCGCGTACGGGGGTTCGACGGGGAGTGCCACGGTCAGGATCGCCGCGAACGACGTCACCGCCCGCAACCTCACCTTCAGCAACGACTTCGACGAGGCCGCGGTCGAACTGAACGGCGAGCAGGCCCTCGCCATGAAGACCACCGGAGACCGGATCGTCTTCGAGAACACCGCCTTCCTGGGCAACCAGGACACGTTGATGACCGACAGCCCCAAGCTGACGGCCGTCAGCCGGGTGTACGTCCGTGACTCCTACATCGAGGGCGACGTCGACTTCGTCTACGGGCGGGCCACCACCGTGATCGAGCGGTCGGTGATCCGGTTGCTGAGCCGGGGGTCGACCACCGACAACGGCTATCTGACGGCCGCTTCCACATGGACGGGCAATCCCCACGGGTTCCTGATCACCCGGTCGAAGGTCGTCAGCGACGCGCCGGAGCAGTCCTTCCACCTGGGGCGCCCGTGGCACCCGGGCGGGGAGCCGGCTGCGGTCGCGCAGGTGCTGATCCGCGACACCGAGCTGCCGGCGGCGGTCAAGTCCTCGCCGTGGACCGACATGAGCGGGTTCTCGTGGCGGGACGCCCGGTTCGCGGAGTACCGCAACCACGGGCCGGGGGCGGCGGCCTCGGCCGACCGGCCGCAGCTGAGCGACGCCGACGCCGAGGCCCGCACCGTCGCCGACTACCTCGCAGGCGCGGACGGCTGGGAACCGTACGCCCGTGCCGCCACCACCCACTGACCCCCCACAACTTCATATCTCCGTTGGGATCCAGAAGAAGAGAGCCGACCACATGAAGAGCAGCATCCGCAGAAGCAGGCGCGCCGCCCTGGCCGTCGCCCTGGGCTCCGTGCTCGCGCTGACCGCCACCGCCTGCGGCGACGACGGCAGCGGCGGCGCGGGGGACAAGGGAGGCGAGGGCTCCGGCAAGGGGGAGATCACCTTCTGGGACAACAACGGCGGTGTGCGTACCGACGTCTGGAAGGAGATCATCGCCGACTTCGAGAAGGCGAACCCCGACATCAAGGTCAACTACGTCGGTGTGCCGGCCGACAGCGTCCAGTCCAAGTACGACACCGCCATCCAGGGCGGCGGTCTGCCCGACGTCGGCGGCGTGGGCACCGCGATGCTCGCCGAGGTCGCGGCCCAGGGCGCCCTCGAACCGCTGGACAGCCGGATCTCCAAGAGCACGCTGAACGGCAAGCTCAACCAGAAGTTCCTGGACGGCGTCAAGGCGGCGGGCATCGACGGCAAGACGTACTCGGTGCCGACCTCCGCGAACAACGGCACGCTCTGGTACCGGACCGATCTGTTCCAGCAGGCCGGTCTCGACGCGCCGACGACCTGGACGAAGTTCTACGCGGCCGCCGACAAGCTCACGAACAAGGACAAGAACGCGTTCGGGTACACCATCCGTGGCGGCGCGGGGTCCATCGCCCAGGCGCTGGACGCCACCTATGGGCAGAGCGGCATCACCGAGTTCTGGAACGGCGAGAAGACCACGGTCAACGACCCGAAGAACGTGGCCGCGCTGGAGAAGTACGTCGGCCTGTTCAAGAAGGACACCCCGTCCGCCGACGTCAACAACGACTTCACCAAGATGGTCGCCCAGTGGGACTCCGGCACCATCGGCATGCTGAGCCACAACCTGGGCTCGTACGGCGACCACCAGAAGGCGCTGGCCGGCAAGTTCAAGGGCATTCCGGCGCCGACGCAGGACGACGGCACGCGGGTGCAGGTGTCCAACCCGGTCGACGGGCTCGGGCTGTTCAAGGCGAGCAAGAACAAGACCGCCGCCTGGAAGTTCATCGAGTTCGCCGCGTCGCACGCGTCCAACAGCAAGTGGAACGAGACGGCGGGGCAGGTGCCGGCGAACTCCGAGGCGGCGCAGGACAGCTGGGTGCAGTCGTCGGAGCCGACGAAGCTGGCCGCCGAGGCGCTGGCGGGCACCACCACCAAGATCGTGCAGCTGCCCTACTACCTGCCCGACTGGAACACCATCTCCAAGGCGGACAACGAGCCGAACTTCCAGAAGGTGCTGCTCGGGAAGCTCAGCGCGAAGGACTTCCTGGACACGTTGGCCGAGCAGCTGAACGCCGCGCAGGCCGACTGGAAGAAGAACCACGCGTAGTTCGCGGTTTCGGTTGCGGGGGGCTGCCGGCCGGTCGGGGCCGGTCGCGCAGTTCCCCGCGCCCCTAGGGAATCCCCTGAACCTCTGTTGAAAGGTGCACTTCGTGTCCCTCAGCCGCAGACAGGTCACTTCGGCGGCGCTCGCCGCCGTTCCGCTGGGTGCGGCGGCAGCCGCGCCCGCCCAGGCCGGGGCCCGTCGGCCCCGCACGCTCTTCATCGCCGGTGATTCCACCGCCGCCCAGAAGTACTCCGACGCCGCTCCCGAGACCGGGTGGGGCATGGCGCTCCCCTTCTTCCTGCACAAAAACCGGCCCGTCGCCAACCACGCGGTGAACGGGCGCAGTTCGAAGAGCTTCATCGACGAGGGCCGGCTCGACGCCGTCCTCGCCGCGATCCGGCCGGGGGACCTGCTCCTCGTCCAGTTCGCGCACAACGACGAGAAGACCACCGATCCGACCCGCTACACCGAGCCCTGGACCACCTACCAGGACTACCTGCGGATGTACGTGGACGGCGCCCGTGCGAAGGGCGCGCGGCCGGTGTTCGCCACGCCCGTCGAGCGCCGCAGGTTCGACGCCGAGGGGAACGCCGTGCCGACGCACGGCGAGTACCCGGCCGCCATGCGCGCGCTCGCCGAGGCGGAGCGGGTGGCGTTGCTCGACGTGCAGGCGCTGTCGCTCGCGCTGTGGCAGCGACTCGGCGTCGAGGAGACGAAGACGTACTTCAACTGGACCGAGTCCGAGCAGGACAACACGCACTTCAATCCGCCGGGCGCGATCGCCGTGGCGCGGCTCGTCGTGGGGGAGTTGCTGCGGACGCGGGTGCTCGGGCCGCGTGACGTGGTCCGGCTGCACGACGAGATCCCCACGTCCTGGATCACCTGGCCCGCACCGCTCGCGTAGCACCCGTACCGCTTGCGCAGGACCCGCACGCCTTTCGCCACAAGAGGAGACCCGTACAGTGCGTACACAGATATGTCATGGACGCGTCATAGCTGCCCTGGTGGGGTGCACCGCGCTGGTGCTGTCCGTCACCGGCACGGCGTCCGCCCAGGCCGACGCCCACTCCCGCTCCTCGTCCCGCGACCTCGGCCGGCAGGTCCTGGGCGCGAACGACGGCTGGGCCTCCTACGGGACCGGAACCACGGGCGGGTCGGCCGCCGACGCCGACCACGTGTACACCGTCACCACCTGGACCGAGTTCAAGGCCGCCCTCGCCGCCGGCGGCAGCGCGCCGAAGATCATCAAGGTGAAGGGCGTCATCGACGCCGTCGCCGAGGGATGTGACGCCTTCGCCGCCCCCGGCTACGACTTCGACGCCTACCTCGCCAAGTACGCGCCCGAGACCTGGGGTCTCGACACCGACCTGAGCGCCGAGCCCGCCGACAGCCCGGAGGGACTGCGGCGCGCCTCCGCCGCCGCCCAGGACACCGCCATCAAGGCGAACATCCCCGCCAACACCACCATCGTCGGCATCGGGAAGAACGCCGGATTCAAGGGCGTCAGCCTTCAGATCAAGGCCGTCGACAACGTGATCATCCGGAACCTGGCCTTCGAGTCGCCCATCGACTGCTTCCCGCAGTGGGACCCGACCGACGGCACGAACGGCAACTGGAACTCCGAGTACGACACGGCCGTCGTCTACGGCTCGACGCACGTGTGGCTGGACCACAACACGTTCACCGACGGATCGCACCCGGACAGCGCCGCGCCGACCTACTTCGGCATGCTGTACCAGCAGCACGACGGCGAGCTGGACATCGTGCGGGGCGCCGACTACGTCACCGCCTCCTGGAACGTCTTCACCGAGCACGACAAGACGATCCTCATCGGCAACAGCGACAGCGAGTCGACGGCCGTAGGCGACCGGGGGCACCTGAAGGTGACCTTCCACCACAACCAGTTCTCCGACCTGGTCGAGCGCGCCCCCCGGGTCCGCTTCGGACAGGTCGACTCCTACAACAACCACTTCGTCGGCGACGACTCCTTCGCCTACAGCTTCGGCATCGGCAAGGAGTCCCAACTCGTCGCCCAGCACAACGCGTTCACGCTGCCGGCAGGGGTCAGCGCGGCCAAGGTGCTGAAGCGGTGGAACGTGGCGCCGCTCACCGCCGACGACAACTACGTCAACGGCAGGCTCACGGACCTGATCGCCGTGCACAACGCGGAGATCCCGGCCGAGGTCCTGGAGTCCGGCGCGGGCTGGACGCCGACCCTGCGCACCAAGGTCGACCCGGCGAAGGCGGTCCCCCGGATCGTCGACTGCGGCGCGGGCGCCGGACGCCTGGGCTGACCCCTCCTACGACGGCCGGGGCGGGCGGCACCCGTCGCCGCCCCGGCCCCCTCAGCAGAGCCGCACTGCCAAGGAGCACCCGCATGTCCTCGCCCCGACACCCCCGAGATCCCCGACACCCCCGACTCCCGCTCTCCAGACGAGGATTCCTGACGGCGACCGCCGGCACGGTCGCCGCCCTCGGCCTCGCCACCGCACCCGCGCGGGCCGCGACCGCCCGACGCGGCCCGTTCGGCCGCCACGGCTCGCCGGCCGCCCGCCTCACCCCGCAGACCCTGTACGTCGACCCGCTGGGCCGGGGCGACTTCACCGGCGTCCGGGACGCCGTCGCCGCCACCACCGGCAGCGGCTGGACCCTGGTCCTCGCCCCCGGCACCTACCGGGAGACCGTCGCCCTCGACGTCACCCGCACCGAGGCCACCTGGATCGGCGCCTCCGAGGACCCCCGTGACGTCGTGATCGTCTACGACAACGCGGCCGGCACCGCCAAGCCCGGCGGCGGCACCTACGGCACCACCGGGTCGGCCACCACCACCGTGCAGGCCGACGGCTTCACCGCCCGCTGGATCACCTTCGCCAACGACTGGCTGCGCGCCGACCACCCCGACATCACCGGCACCCAGGCCGTCGCCATCAAGGTCCAGGGCGACCGCTCCGCCTTCCACCACTGCCGTTTCCTCGGCCACCAGGACACCCTGTACGCCGACTCCCTCGCCCTCGGCACCTTCGCCCGGCAGTACTACGCGCACTGCTACGTCGAGGGAGACGTCGACTTCGTCTTCGGCCGGGCGACGGCCGTCCACGAGCACTGCCACTTCCGCACCCTGAACCGCACCGACCTGGCCGCGGCCCCCTACGGCTTCGTCTTCGCCCCCTCGACGGCGGGCGCCAACCCGCTCGGCTTCCTGGTCGTCCGGAGCCGGATCAGCAGCGAGGCGCCCGACGCCTTCTACAAGCTGGCCCGCCCCTGGGTCCCCAGCTCCGACACCACCGCCCGCCCGATGCTCACCGTCCGCGACACCCGTCTGGATGCCGGGATCGACGCCGTCGCGCCGTACACCGACATGTCGGCCTCCTTCCCCTGGCAGAACCAGCGGTTCGCCGAGTACCGCAACACCGGGCCGGGAGCCCGGATCACCGTCTCCGCGAACCGCCCGCAACTCACCGCCGAACAGGCCCGGTCGGCGACCCGCGGGGCCTACCTGGGCGACTGGGAGCCCTGGAAGGGGGAGTGCTGAGATGCTGCGCCGACGCACCCTCCTCGCGGGTATCACGGGCGCTGCCCTGATCACCGCGACCCCGGCCCACGCCCGGTCCCGCCGCATCGTGCACGTCCGCCCCGGCGACTCCCTCCAGGCCGCCGTGGACGCCGTCGACGGCCCCGGCGGGACGATCGTCGTGCACCCGGGTACGTACCGTGAAGTCGTCGACGTACCGGCGGAAAAAGGTGAGTTGACGATACGCGGCGCCTCCCGCGACCCGCGCGCCGCCGTGCTCGTGTACGACAACGCCAACGGGACCGCCAAGCCCGACGGGTCCGGTACCTACGGCACCGCGGGCTCCGCCACCTTCACCTCCGCCGCGCCCGGCCTCACCGTCCGCGACCTCACCCTCGCCAACGACTGGCTGCGCGCCGACCACCCGGAGATCACCGGCACCCAGGCGGTGGCCGCCTACGTCACCGGCGACCGCACGCACTTCGACAACGTGCGCCTCCTGGCCCACCAGGACACCCTGTTCGCCGACACCACCGCGCTGGACGCCTTCGACCGGCAGTACTTCCACCGCTGCTACATCGAGGGAGACGTCGACTTCGTCTTCGGGCGGGGCAGGGCCGTCTTCGACGCCTGCCACTTCCACACCCTCCAGCGGGACGTGACCTTCACCCCCAAGGGCATGGTCTTCGCCCCCGCCACCGCCCGGGCCAACCCCTACGGCTTCCTCGCCCTGCGCGGCCGGATCACCTCCGGCGCCGAGGACGCGGCGTACAAGATCGCCCGCCCCTGGGTGCCCTCGTACGAGACGACCGCCTGGCCCTCGCTGGTCGTACGGGACACCTGGATCGGCCCCGGCATCGACGCGGTGACCCCGTACACCAACATGCGCGACGCCTACCCCTGGCAGACCATGCGCTTCCGCGAACACGCCAACTCCGGCCCCGGCGCGGTGATCTCGGTGCCGGAGAACCGGCCGCAGCTGACCACCGGGGAGGCGGCCACCCACACCCGGCGGACGTATCTCGGGGACTGGAGGCCGTATGGGCGCCCGTGACCCGGCGGTGGGCCGGCGGGCGTTCGTGGCCGGCACCGGGGCCGCGCTCCTGACCGGGGCAGCCGCCACCACCGACGCGCGGGCAGCCGCCGTGGACGGACAGGCAGCCGTCGTGGACGGGCCGCTGCCCGACTTCCACCCCGCGCTCAAAGCCGAGCTGACCTTCCCCCTGGCCTGGGGAAAGTCCCCGATCCGCGACTTCCGCGCCTGGCGTCGGGCCGCCCGCGCCAAGGTCGAGGAGCTGCTGGTCGTCGGACCGCAGGACCGGACCCCGTACGCCCCCGAGTTCACCGACCGGCGCCGACAGGACGGCTACACCGGCGAGTTGGTGACGCTCTCCCTCACCCGCCACGAACGCGTCCGTGCCGCACTCCTCACCCCGGACGGCCCCGGCCCCTTCCCCGCCGTACTGCTCCTGCACGACCACGGGGCGAAGTTCGACATCGGGAAGGAGAAACTGGTCCGGCCCTGGTACGACGACACCCGGCTCGCCTCCGCGCAGGGCTGGTCGGAGCGGTACTTCAGCGGACGGTTCGTCGGCGACGAGCTGGCCCGTCGGGGGTATGTCGTGCTGTGCGCGGACGCCCTCGGCTGGGGCGACCGAGGGCCCCTCGCCTACGACCAGCAGCAGGCCCTCGCCTCCAACTTCTACAACCTCGGCTCCTCGCTCGCCGGACTCATGGCCCGCGAGGACGCCCGGGCCGCCGGATTCCTGGCCGGCCTCGACCGGGTCGACCGGGGCCGGGTCGCGGCCGTCGGATTCTCCATGGGCGCCTTCCGCGCCTGGCAGGCGGCCGCGCTCAGCGACGACCTCGCCGCCGCGGCGGCCGTCTGCTGGATGACCGGCCTGAAGGAAATGATGGTGCCCGGCAACAACACCCTGCGCGGGCAGTCCTCGTACTACATGCTCCACCCCGGGCTTCCCCGGTTCCTCGACTTCCCCGACGTGGCGAGCATCGCCGCACCCAGGCCGATGCTGTTCTTCGACGGCGGGCTCGACCTGCTGTTCCCCGCCGACGGCGTCCGCGCGGCCCACGACCGGCTGCGCAGCGTCTGGCGCTCCCGTCACGCCGAGGAGCGGTTGCACCTGAAGAGCTGGCCCGACCTCGGCCATGTCTTCGTCGACCGCATGCAGGACGAGGTCTTCAGCTGGCTCGACACCGTCCTGTGAACCGCTCCCTCGTCCCATCCCCCTGAACGACGGAAAGGACCCGCACTCCATGTCTCGTCGTACCGCTCTCACGGCCGTCGCCGCCCTCACCCTGGGCGCCGGGCTCGCCGTCCTGCCCACCCAGGCGCAGGCCGCCACCGTGGTGGTCAGCAACTCCACCGACCTGTCCAACGCCATCAAGAACGCCACCGCCGGCACGGTCATCCAGGTCCGCGCCGGCACCTACTACCCGACGGCCACCCTCCAGTCCACGGCCAACGGCACCTCCTCGTCGCCCGTCACCCTCACGGCGTACGGCTCGGAGACCGTGAAGATCGACGGCTCTTCGCTGCCCGACGGGGACTGGATCTTCAAGCTGACCGCCGACTACTGGAACGTCTCCAACATCACCTTCCAGAACTCCCCGGACAGCGCGGTCGTCTGCCAGTCCTGCACCGGCACCAACTGGAACAACATCAAGACCATCAACGGCGGCGACTCCGGCTTCACCCTCACCGGGGACGGCACGGTCAACAACACCGTCAGGAACATCGACTCCTACGGCCATTACGACGCCGCCAACCACGGGGAGAACGCCGACGGCGTCGCCGTGAAGTACGGCTCCGGCACCGGCAACCTCATCACCGGCGCCCGTCTCTACAACAACTCGGACGACGGCATCGACTTCTGGTCCTTCTCCTCGCCCGTCACCATCGAGCACACCTGGTCCTTCGGCAACGGCGTCAACCGCTGGTCCGACTCGGCCTTCGCGGGCGACGGCAACGGCTACAAGCTGGGCGGCGACGGCGAGGTGGTCGCGCACGTCGTCAACAACTCGGCCGCCTGGGGCAACGCCGGAAACGGTTTCACCGAGAACTCCAACACCGGTGCCATTGTCATCAACCGCACCACCGCGTACGCCAACAGCAAGTGGGGCTACTACTTCGCCACCAGCTCCGCCAAGCTCGGCAAGAACCTGGCCGTCAGCAACGGAAGTGGCTCGGTGAGCAAGGGGTCGTCGGTCACCTCGGCCGGCAACAACTGGGACTCCGGCATCTCCACGCCCGCCTTCAGGTCCACCGACGCGAGCTCCACGTACAACGCGCGCAGCTCGAGCGGCACCCTGCCCACGACCACGTTCCTGACGACGGGTTCGACGACCATCGGAGCGACCATGGACTGACCGGCCGGGTACCCACCGAGCCGTCCGGGCGCCCGACCCGTTCGCTTGACCCGATTTTTGCCCGTGAACGGGTATCGATCGGGCAACGGGTCTCGCGCTCGGCCGCGTGACGCGCGTAGAAAACGTGTCATGCATAAGCCACAGCGCATCGCGGCCGTCGCCGCGGCCTGCGCCGTCGCCGGCGCCGCCCTCTACGGCGCCGGCGCGGCCACGGCCGGCCAGTCCACGGCCAACTCCACCCACGAGCCCTACAACATCGGGCTCCTGGTGAAGGACATCGACACCTACTACGGCACCGCGCCGGACGCGAACGGCGTGTACCAGGCGTCTTCGACCAGCCCGTACGCCAAGGACCTCGCGAGCATCGACAAGGCCGCGAAGAAGTACATCGACCAGGCCGCCCGCAAGGCGGTCAGGAAGGGCGAGAAGCCCGCGGTCGTCTTCGACATCGACGACACGCTGCTGCTCAGCCTCGACTACGAGAAGCGGTACAACTACACGTACAACTCCGCCACTTGGGCGGCGTACGTGAACAAGGCCGACCGCCCGGCGGTGTTCGGCAGCCCCGAACTCGTGCAGTACGCCGAGAAGAAGGGCGTCGAGGTCTTCTACAACTCGGGCCTCGCCGAGGCGCAGCGCTCCGCCGCCGTGGAGAACCTGAAGAAGGTCGGCGCCGACATCAACCTCGACGCCGACCACATGTTCCTCAAGAACGCGGCCACCCCGCCGTCGTACCTGAGCGGCTGCGCCACCCCGGGCACCTGGACCTGCACGACCGTCCAGTACAAGTCCGGCACCCGCAAGCACATCGAGCGCGACCTCGGTTACGAGATCATCGCGAACTTCGGCGACCAGTACTCCGACCTCGAGGGCGGCTACGCCGACCGGACGTACAAGCTGCCGAACCCGACGTACTACGTGAGCTGACGCAACTTTTTCGATCTCTTTCGGTGGCGCGGCAACCTGCTGCGGTCACGGTGACGACTGAGGTGCGGAAACGGGCCGGGGCGGCCCCTCCGGCCCGTTTCCTCTCTCACTCCCTCACCGAAAGGAACGCCCCGTGCGCATGAGCACCGGACGCCACCGCAGGACCCGCACCCTCTCGATCGCCGCCGCGGTGGCGGTCTCGGCGGGGGCGGGCGGCGTCTACCTCGGCCTGTCCCGCGGCGGTGCCGAAGCCGCCTCCTCGACGGTCACCGTCTCCACCACCGCCCAGCTGGAGTCGGCCGTGCGCAACGCGGTCGCCGGCACCGTCATCCAGGTCCGCGGCGGCACGTACTACCCGACGGCCACCCTCAAGTCGACGGCGAGCGGCACGAGTTCGGCCCGGATCACGCTCCAGGCGTACGGCGCCGAGAAGGTGAGGATCGACGGCTCCAAGCTGCCCGCCGGCTCCTGGCTCGCCGGGATCTACGGCAGCTACTGGACCGTGCAGAACCTCACCTTCCAGTCCTCCCCGGCCCAGGGCTTCGTCGTCACCTCGTCGACCGGCGGCATCTTCAAGAACCTGGTCACCGGTAACAACGGCGACTCCGGCTTCACCCTGCGCGGCGACAACACGGTGAACAACCTCGTCCAGAACCTGGACAGTCACGGCAACTACGACGCCGCCGGACACGGCCAGAACGCGGACGGCATCGCCATCAAGTTCGGCTCCGGGACGGGCAACAGGATCACCGGCGCCCGTCTGTACAACAACTCGGACGACGGCCTCGACCTGTGGCAGTTCTCCACGGCGGTCACCATCGAGCACTCGTGGGCCTTCGGCAACGGCAAGAACCGGTGGAGCGACTCCGCGTTCGAGGGCAACGGCAACGGCTTCAAGCTGGGCGGCGGGGGCGTGGCGGTCGCGCATGTCGTGAACAACAACGCGGCCTGGGACAACACGCTGAACGGGTTCACCGAGAACTCCAACACCGGGGCGATCGTGCTGAACCGCAACACCGCCTACGCCAACACCGAGGCGGGGTTCTACTTCGCCACCGGCAAGGCCAGGCTCGCCCGGAATCTCGCGGTGGGCAACAAGGGCGGGCCGGACAAGCTGGGTTCGCGGGCGGTCTCCGCGGCGAACAGCTGGGACAGCGGGGTGTCCACGCCGGCGTTCACCTCGACGGACGCGACGACGGCGTACGGCGCCCGGAAGACGGACGGCTCGCTGCCCGCGACGACCTTCCTGACCACGGGCTCGACCACCATCGGCTCGACGATGAACTAGGCCCGGGTCCCGGCGGTCAGGAGTCGCCTTCGTCGTCCTCGGCGGAGGCGAAGTCGCCGCCCACGGCGCCCTGTTGCCGGTCCGACCGGCCCGTGACCGCGTAGGTGTCGTCCTTGGCGTCGCGGCCGCCGCGGTCATGGTCGTACTGCCCGGCGAACACCCACTCGCCCTTGGCGACCGTACGGCCCTCCTTGAGCACCCAGGTGTAGACCAGGAAGCCGTCCTGCTCGGCCACCGAGAACGTGAAGTCGTCCTCGGGCAGTGAGCGCCAGGCGCCCGCCGACGAGACCCCGCCGGTCTGTGCGACCTTCAACTGCACGGTCAGTCCGGTGAGCGCCTCGGACGCCTTGATCGTGATGTTGCTCTGTGCCCAGAAGTCGTTGCTGTGCGGGTCGACCGAACCGTCCGACCACAGCGGGCCGTCCTCGTCGTCGTTCGTCGCCGGCAGCAGCGTGGCCGCGGGCGCGGAGGGCGTCGCCGCGGAGCTCCGCGACGGGGAGGTGCTCGGCTTCGCCGGGTCCTTCGCGCCGCCGCCGGAGCTCGGCGTGGCCTTCGGCGAGGCCGGCGGCCGGCTCGTCGCGTCCGGGGACTCCACCGGCGGCGAGGAGACGGAGACCGTCTGCTGCGCCGGGGTGTCGTCCTTCACGGCGGACGCCACCGCGTAGCCGCCGACCGCGAGCATGCCCGCGACCGCGGCCGTGGCGCCCACGATCCGTGCCCAGCCCCACAGGACCGGACGGCTCGCCCGGTGATCGGACCGTTCCAGTCCCTGTCCCTGTCCCGCCATGCCGCGCTCGACACGGGCCAGGATGCGCGCCCGGTCGGGTTCGTGTGCCTCGGCCGCCCCGTGCAGCCGGGCGCGCAGCTCGTCGTGCACGTCCCGCTGCATCGTCATCGGTCCCTTCCTGAGGCCGAGGCCTCACCGGTGCGCACCATCGCGGGCACCTTGAGCGGTGCTCCCTTGGGGCCGAGCAGCTTCTGGAGCTCGGCCATCCCCTTGGAGGTCTGGCTCTTCACCGTACCCACCGAGACCCCCAGGGCGAGCGCCGTGTCCTTCTCCGAGAGGTCGAAGGCGTGCCGCAGCACCACACAGGCCCGTTTGCGGAACGGAAGTCTACGCAGCGCCGACTGGACGTCCACCACGCCCGCGATGTCGGGGTTCTCCGTCTTCTCCTCGCGCTGTGACCAGAACAGCGCGATCCTGCGGCGCTCCCGGACGGCGCTGCGGATGCGGGTGCGGGCGAGGTTGGCGACGACACCGCGGGCGTACGCCACCGGATGGTCGGCCGCGCGTACCCGGTCCCAGCGGTTCCACAGCGCGAGCAGCGCGTCCGCCGCGAGATCGTCGGCGGCGTCCGCCTCACCGGTCAGCAGGTGGGCGAGACGGGACAGTTCGGCGTAGTGGCGGTCGAAGAAGGCATGGAATTCCACGGAGGCGGCGTCGTCGACGACTGTGCCCACGGGTTGACCTCTTCTCGGAACGACTGGTGTGCCTGTGCGTGTCATGTGAATGACATGGGGATGCCCCGAGGAGGTGGCCGGGGCGAGATCGGGAAGCGTAGCAGTGATCGACTACTGGCTCTTGTACAGGGGTTCGAACATCATGTGGCAGGCCGAACGACTCCGGAGTCCGATTCCGTAACACGACGAAAACCTGAAGACGGTTCAACGCAGGAACAATCCAGCCAGCATCCGCACACAGATCATTCAGGCAATGAGGAGCACCAGCCATGTCCGAGACCCAGAAGACGGCCGACCGGCCAGGTACCGCGCCACCCGCGGCGAACAGCGTCGACCGGTACTTCAGGATCTCCGAGCGGGGGTCCACCTTCGGCCGGGAGATACGCGGCGGCTTCGCCACGTTCTTCACCATGGCCTACATCCTTGTCCTGAATCCCATCATCCTGGGCAGCGCCAAGGACAAGTTCGGGCACCAGCTCGACGCCGTCCAACTCACCACCGCCACCGCCCTGGTGGCCGCGGTGATGACGATCATCATGGGCGTCGGCGGCAACCTGCCCCTCGCCCTCGCCGCGGGCCTCGGCCTGAACGCGGTCGTCGCCTTCCAGATCGCCCCGCTGATGAGCTGGGACGACGCGATGGGCCTCATCGTGCTCGAAGGCCTGCTGATCTGTGTGCTGGTGGTGACCGGTCTGCGCGAGGCCGTCATGCACGCCATCCCGCAACCGCTGAAGCAGGCGATCAGTGTCGGCATCGGCCTGTTCATCGCCTTCATCGGCTTCGTCGACGCCGGCTTCGTCAGCCGCATCCCCGACGTCGCGAACACGACCGTCCCCGTGCAGCTCGGCGGCACCGGCACCCTCACCGGCTGGCCGGTGCTCGTCTTCTGCCTCGGTGTGCTGCTGACGATCGGTCTGCTGGCCCGCAAGGTCAAGGGCGCGATCCTGATCAGCATCGTGACGATGACGGTCCTCGCGATCGTCATCAACTCGATCGCGGACATCAAGTCCTGGGGCCTGACCACGCCCTCCTGGCCCGACAAGATCGTCGACACCCCCGACTTCGGGCTGATCGGTCACTTCAGTCTGTTCGGCGCCTTCGGCGAGACCAGCGTCATCACCGTCGTCCTGCTGATCTTCACCCTGATCCTGTCCGACTTCTTCGACACCATGGGCACCGTCGTCGGCATCAGCGCGGAGGCCGGACTGCTGGACGAGAAGGGCGATGTGCCCAACCTCGGCCGGGTGCTGCTCATCGACGGCGCGGCGGCCGTCGCGGGCGGCGCGGCCTCGTCGTCCTCCGCGACCTCCTACATCGAGTCGGCCGCCGGCGTCGGCGAGGGGTCGCGCACCGGCTTCTCCAACCTGGTCACCGGCGGACTGTTCACGCTCGCCCTGTTCCTGACCCCGCTCCTCACCATCGTCCCGCTCCAGGCGGCCGCCCCCGCCCTGGTCGCCGTCGGCTTCCTGATGATGACCCAGGTCAAGAGCATCGACTGGGACAAGTACGAGATCGCGATCCCGGCGTTCCTCACCATCGCCGTGATGCCGTTCACCTACTCGATCACCAACGGCATCGGCGCGGGCTTCCTCGCGTACGTCGTCATCAAGACGGTGCTCGGCAAGGCGAAGGAGGTCCACTGGCTGCTGTGGGGGGCCTCGGCGCTGTTCGTGGTGTACTTCGCGATCGACCCCATCGAGCAGATCCTCGGCGTGAAGTAGAGCGCCCCGAAGGGGCGCGGGGAACTGCGCGACCGGCCGGCGGACCCGCCCACCGGTCGCGCAGTCGACCTCAGCTCTTCAACGCCGCTTCCATCATCGCCTTCGCGACCGGCGCGGCCAGTCCGTTCCCGCTGACCTCGGACCGCGCGGCGTCGGACTGCTCGACCACGACCGCCACGGCGACCTCCTTGCCGGAGGAGTCGGACTTCCCGTACGACGTGAACCAGGCGTACGGCGCCTTGCTGTTGTTCTCGCCGTTCTGGGCCGTGCCCGTCTTGCCGCCGACGGTGACGCCGTCGATGATCGCGTTCGTGCCCGTGCCCTTCTCGACGACCGTCTGCATCGCCGACTGAAGCTGCTCGGCGGTGGAGGAGCTGACGATCTGCGTGGCCGACGCCTCCTCGTCGTAGTCCTCGAGGACGTCGCCGCCGCCGTCGGTGATCTGCGAGACCATGTGCGGCGAGACGAGCTTGCCGCCGTTGGCTATGGCGGCCGACACCATGGCCATCTGCAACGGCGTCGCGGTCACGTCGAACTGGCCGATGCCGGTCAGGGCGGTGGACGACTCGTCCATGTCGGACGGGTACACGCTCGGGTACGCCCGCACCGGCACGTCCTGGCCGGTGTCGTTGAAGCCGAACTTCTCGGCCGTCGCCCTCAGCTTGTCCTGTCCGAGCTGGACGGCCATGTGCGCGAACACGTTGTTGCAGGAGTACTGCAACGCGACCCGGATCGTGGCGTTCTCGCAGGGCGCGGACGTGTTCTCGTTCTTCAGGACGGTGCGCGTGCCCGGCAGGGTGTACGGGTCCTGGCTGTCGGTCTTCTCGTCCACCGACGAGTACAGCCCGTCCTCCAGCGCGGCCGCCGCCACGACCAGTTTGAACGTCGAGCCCGGTGCCAGCGGCTGCCGCAGCGCCCGGTTGGTGAGCGGCTTGTCGGAGTCCGCGTTGAGCTTCTTCCAGGCCGTCCCGGCGGTGTTGGCGTCGGTCAGCGTCGACGGGTCGTACGACGGGGTCGACACCACCGCGAGGATCTGGCCGGTCGTCGGGTCGACCGCGACGGCCGCGCCCTTCTTGTCGCCGAGCGCGTCGTACGCCGCCTTCTGCACGTCCGGGTCGATCGTGGTGATCACGGTGCCCGGGTCCGCCCGCTTGTCGGTGACCGTGTCCAGCGCGGTCTTCAGACGGGTGTCCGTGCCGTTGAGCAGGTCCGCGTAGATGCCCTCCAGCTGCGTGGGGGCGTAGCTCTGCGAGGCGTAGCCCGTCACCGCCGCGTACAGCTCGCCGTTCGTATACGTGCGCTTGTATCTGAGGTCGCCGCCCGTGGTGACGGCCGAGCCGGTGATCGCCTTTCCGGCCACGATGATGTTCCCGAGCGGCTCCGCGTACGTCTCGATCGCGTTGCGCCGGTTGTCCTTGTCGTCCGCGAGTGCCTGGCCCTCGTAGAACTGCACCCAGGTCGCCCGGAGCAGCAGGGCGAACACCAGCAGCAGCGCGAAGACCGAGGCGCGCCTGATCGTCTTGTTCATTGCGAACAGAAAGACGAACGGGACGGAGGCAATCGTTCCCATCCGCCCCGATTTCTCATCGACCGTTCATCTGAGGCCGGTTCACCTGAAGCCGGTTCACTGAGGCCGGTTCACCCGGGGTCCGTGCGCTCCGGCGGGGCTCAGGTCTCCAGCCGCAGCACGATCTCCTCGATCTCCCCGCCCCGCGCGTTCGCGTAGCCGGTGGCCCGGGCGGTGGACCGGAAGCCGCACTTCTCCAGGACCCGCAGGGAGCCCGCGTTGTCGGCCGCCGCCCGCGCGAACAGCGGCCGTTCCCGGACCTCGGACACCAGCGCCCGCAGCGCCTCCGTGGCGATGCCCCGGCCCCAGTAGGCGCGGTCCACCCAGTACGTCACCTCGCGCTCGCCCGGCTCCCCGTACACCGCCGCGCTGCCGACGACGTCCCCGTCGGCCAGGATCGTGCGCGGCACGGCGGACGAGGCGCGGATCCTCGACCAGTGGGCGTCGAACGCGTCCCGGTCGGCCGGATCCTTCGCGGTGAACGCGGCCATCCGCAGGGACTCGGGGTCGTTCATCTGCCGGAAGAACACCGGCAGATCGCTGTCGTGGACCTGGCGCAGGGAGATCAGCATGCCTCAGAGCCTACGGGTGGCCAGCGTGAGCCGGTCGCGTGCGTCGAACAGCGCGTCCTTCACCAGCTGCTCGTGCGCGGGGGTGAGCCTCGCCACCGGCACCGAGCAGCTGATCGCGTCCCGGGCCGGCGTGCGGTACGGGATCGCCACGCCGAAGCAGCGCAGGCCCAGCGTGTTCTCCTCGCGGTCCACCGAGAAGCCCTGCTCGCGGATCTGATGCAGCTCCTCGATGAGCTTCTCGCGGTCCGTGATCGTGTGCTCGGTCAGCGCGGGGAGCGTCTCCGGCAGCAGCTTGCGGACCTGCTCGTCGGTGTAGGTGCTCAGCAGCGCCTTGCCCAGGGAGGTGGAGTGGGCGGGGAGGCGGCGTCCGACCCGGGTGAAGGGGCGCAGGTAGTGCTGGGACTGGCGGGTGGCGAGGTACACGACGTTCGTGCCGTCGAGCCGGGCCAGGTGGATGGTCTCGGTGGTGTCGTCCGAGAGCCGGTCCAGGGTGGGGCGGGCGGCCGCGACCACCTCGTCGCCGTCGATGTAGGAGGTGCCGACGAGCAGCGCCCGTACCCCGATGCCGTACCGCGTGCCCGTCGCGTCCGTCTCCACCCAGCCCAGCTCCACCAGCGTGCGCAGCAGCATGTAGAGACTGGACTTGGGATAGCCGACGGCCTCCTGGACCGACGCCAGAGAGTGCATTCCGGGGCGGCCGGCGAAGTATTCCAGCAGCTCAACCGTCCGCACCGCGGACTTGACCTGCGCCCCGCCCCCCGTCTCGCCAGCCGACATCGCCCTTGACCCCTTCGTTCGACGGGAAATACTCTCCGACAGCATATTCATCATCAGAGACAGCGTTCAGTATATCGAACGACCCTGGTGGATGAGCCAGTACCAAACGTGGTCAGAACCAAGCGTGGAGGGACCCGCGGTGGCAGCAGCACCAGTCTGGAGTGTCGACCCCCGAACCGGGAAGCAGCGTGAGCAGGTTGCGGTGGAGGCCACGGCCCAGGAGGTCGACGCCGTCGTCCGCGCCGCCCATGAGGCGCGCGGCTTCCTCGCCGACCGTACCGTCCGCGCCGCTTTCCTGCGTTCCGCCGCCGACCGGCTCCAGGCGGCCAAGGACACGCTCGTGGAGGTGGCCGACGCCGAGACCGCGCTCGGCCCGGTCCGGCTGACCGGCGAGCTCGCCCGCACCTGCTACCAGCTGCGCGCGTTCGCCGACATCGTCGACGAGGGAGCGTTCCTCGACGTCGTCATCAGCCACCCCGACGACACCGCAACCCCGCCCATCCCCGACCTGCGCCGCTACAAGGTGCCGCTCGGGGTGGTGGCCGTGTACTCGGCGTCCAACTTCCCCTTCGCGTTCTCCGTGGCGGGCGGTGACACCGCCAGCGCGCTCGCGGCGGGCAACCCGGTCGTCGTCAAGTCCCACCCCGACCACCCGGGCCTGTCCGAGCTGGTCGCCAAGGTGCTGCGCACGGCCGCCGCCGAGCACGGCATCCCGGCGGGTGTGCTGGGTCTGCTCCACGGCTTCGAGGCCGGCGTCGAGCTGATCAAGCACCCGCTGGTCGCCGCGGCCGGTTTCACCGGGTCGATCCGGGGCGGGCGCGCGCTGTTCGACGCGGCGGCGGCCCGTCCGGTGCCGATCCCGTTCCACGGCGAGCTGGGGTCGCTGAACCCCGTCGTGGTGACCGAGGCGGCCGCGGCCGAGCGGGCCGAGGCGATCGGCACCGGCCTCGCCGGGTCCATGACGCTGGGTGTCGGCCAGTTCTGTGTGAAGCCGGGGCTGGTCCTGGTGCCGTCCGGCGCGGCCGGCGACGGGTTGGTCAAGTCGCTCACGGACGCGGTGAGCGACACCGACGCGGGCGTGCTGCTCGACCACCGGATGCGCGACAACTTCATCGCCGGGGTCGCCGAGCGGGCCGAGCTGCCCGACGTGGAGTCGCCGGTGACACCCGGTGCGGGCGGGGAGCACACCGTCAGCGCGGGCTTCCTGACCGTGCCGGCCTCCCGGCTGGCCGCCGAGGGCGCGCACGACCTGCTCCTCGAGGAGTGCTTCGGGCCGGTCACCGTCGTGGTCCGCTACGACGACGAGGGCGAGGTCAAGGCGGTGCTGTCGCGCCTGCCCGGAAACCTCACGGCGACCGTCCAGCTGTCCGAGGGGGAGGCCGCGGGCGAGGGCCGGGGCGGGGAGATCCTCGCCGAGCTGACCCCGCTGGCCGGACGCGTGCTGGTGAACGGCTGGCCCACGGGTGTCGCCGTCGCGCCGGCCCAGCATCACGGCGGGCCGTACCCGGCCACCACCTCCACGTCCACCTCTGTGGGCGGGACGGCCATCGAGCGGTGGCTGCGGCCGGTCGCCTACCAGAACGCTCCCGCGGCGCTGCTGCCCGTGGAGCTGCGGGACGAGAACGAGCTGGGGCTGCCTCGCCGGTTCAACGGGCGTCTGGAGCGGTAGCGCTCCGCTCGGGTGCCGTCGTGGGGTGCGGTGGATCGGTGCGTGCACGTCCGTCGTGGCTTGTCGCGCCCACGCGGCGGAGCCGCACATCGATGCAGGCCCGCGCCCCTCGGGGCGCGGCTCCCCTGAGATGATGAGGTCATGGACGTCTCGCTTCCCGAACTGCCCTTTCCCCTCCGTACTTACGGACCCGACGGGCACTGGTTCCATGAGGACGGGGTGCTCACCGGGTGGGCCGGGGCCCGGCAGGACCGGTTCGTGCCGCCCACCGGTGACGGCGTGGAATCCGCCGCCGACGCGCCCCGGCTGCTGGGGGCGCCGGAGGGCGACTTCCAGCTCATCGCACGCGTCACCGTCGGGTTCAACTCGGCCTTCGACGCGGGGGTGTTGTACGTCCACGTGGGCGAGCGGGCCTGGGCCAAGCTGTGTCTGGAGTACTCCCCGGACGTGGCCACCGTCTGCACGGTGGTCACCCGGGGACACTCCGACGACGCCAACTCCTTCACCGTGGACGGAAGTTCGGTCTGGCTCCGGGTGAGCAGGACCGGTCGTGCCTTCGCCTTCCACGCCTCCCGGGACGGCAGACGGTGGACCTTCGTCCGCCTGTTCACGCTGGGTGAGGAGAAGGAGACCGGCGCGGCCCTGGTCGGCTTCATGACGCAGTCGCCGATGGGCGAGGGGTGCGTCGTGACGTACGACCATCTCGAGTTCAGGACCGAGTGGCCGGACGACCTGCGCGACGGAAGCTAGCCGGCCGGAACCGCAAAGAGGGCCCGCTCGTCCTCTCCTGCATGATCGGAGATCGTGTCATGGGACACCGGGTGATCCGCACCGCCGTCCCCGCCGAGGCGGAGAGGGTCGTCGCGCTGCACGCGCGCGCCCGGGCGACGTACTACCCCGACGGTGCCCCGCAGGACGGCACCGACTGGCTGGCCGCCTGGCGCTCGGCCATCGAGCGGCCCGACGGCCATGTGCTGTGCGTCGTCGAGCAGGGACGGCTCGTCGGCCTCGCGTCCTTCCGTACGCCGGAGGGCGCGCCCGTGCACACGGTCAAGCTGTTCCAGTTCCATGTCGACCCCGACCACTGGCGTTCGGGGATCGGTACGGCCCTGCACACGGCCTGCGTCGAGCAGTGGCGGGCGGACGGGCGGCACACGGCCGTACTCGACGTGCACGTCGACAACCGGCGGGCCCAGGCCTTCTACGCCCGGCAGGGCTGGAGCCCGGACCCGGAGAACCCGCCCGCCGAGGGCGACCACCACCTCTGGCTGAGGTACGCGGTGCCCGGGGAACGACCCGGGAAGGAGCGGGGAACGACCGGGGAATGAAACGCCCTGCTTGAACGTTCATGCACTCGCCGGAGGGAACCTCCGTGCGGACCTCCCGCGGGGGAGCTCCGTACCAGCCGCACGACCTGGAGAGAGCCGAGACATGCGCGTCGAGATCTGGAGCGACATCGCCTGCCCCTGGTGCTACGTGGGCAAGGCCCGCTTCGAGAAGGCGCTCGAGGCCTTCCCGCACCGTGACCAGGTCGAGGTGGTGCACCGTTCCTTCGAGCTGGACCCGGGCCGCGCCAAGGGCGACGTCCAGCCCGTACTGGCCATGCTCACCAAGAAGTACGGGATGAGCCAGGCGCAGGCGCAGTCCGGCGAGGAGAACCTGGGCGCCCAGGCCGCCGCCGAGGGCCTCGACTACCGCACCCGGGACCGCGACCACGGCAACACCTTCGACATGCACCGCCTGCTGCACTTCGCCAAGGAGCACGGTCGGCAGGACGAGCTGATCCAGATCCTCTACCGGGCGAACTTCGCCGAGGAGCGGTCCGTCTTCTCCGAGGGCGACGAGCGGCTCGTGGAACTGGCCGCCGAGGCCGGTCTCGACGCCGAGGCCGCCCGCGAGGTCCTCGCCGACCCTGCCCGCTACGCCGACGAGGTCCGCGCCGACGAGCGCGAGGCCGCCCAGCTCGGTGCCAACGGCGTGCCCTTCTTCGTCCTCGACCGCGCCTACGGCGTCTCCGGGGCCCAGCCCGCCGAGGTCTTCACCCAGGCCCTCACCCAGGCCTGGGGCGACCGCTCCCCGCTGAAGCTGATCGACGACGGCGGCGCGGAGGCCTGCGGCCCGGACGGATGCGCGGTCCCGCAGCAGTGAAACCCGCAGGTGAGAGCCGATCTATAAGTTCTCCTTAGCGGAATCACGTAAAGATCGGCAATGGACGAGGGGTTCCCGGGGTCGCAGAGTGGACCCATGGAGACCTTCGAGAGCCTCGTCCGCGCCGAGTTCACCCCGAAGACCACGTACCTGAACACGGCGAGCAACGGCCTGCTGCCGGCCCGTACGGTCGCCGCCCTGCACGAGGCGGCGGTACTGCGCGCCGAGGGCAGACCGCTGACCCCGCTGTACGAGGACGTGGAGGCATGCCGGGCCGCGTACGCCCGGCTGGCCGGCGTCCCGGTCACCCGGGTGGCGCTGGGCGCCTCGGTCGCCGCGCACACCGGTGTGATCGCCGCCGCGCTCCCCGCGGGCGCGGAAGTGCTCACCGCCGAGGACGACTTCACCTCCGTGCTCAACCCGTTCCACGTCCGCGGGGACCTCAAGGTCCGCGCCGTGCCGCTGGAGCGGATCGCCGAGTCCGTCCGCCCAGGCACGGCGCTGGTCGCGGTGAGCGCCGCCCAGTCCGCCGACGGCCGGATCGCCGACCTGCCCGCCCTGCGGGAGGCGGCCCGGACGCACGGCGCCCGCACCTACGTCGACTTCTCGCAGTCCGCCGGCTGGCTTCCGGCGGACGCCGACGCCCACGACTTCTCCGCCGCCGTCTCCTTCAAGTGGCTGCTCGGCCCGCACGGTGCGGCCTTCCTGGTGGTCCCGGAGGACTTCGGCGGGCTGTCACCGGTCCTCGCGGGATGGGTGGCCGGCGAAAAGCCCTGGGACAGCTGTTACGGCCCGGTGGCCGAACTCGCCCACTCGGCACGGCGGTTCGACCTGACCCACGCCCTGTTCACCTACGCCGGACTGCGCCGCTCCCTCGAACTGGTCGAGGAACTCGGCGTGGAGGCGATCGGCGCCCACGACCTCTCCCTCGCCGACCGCTTCCGCGCCGGACTCGCCGGGCTCGGTCATCGCCCCGTCGACGCGCCCGGCTCCGCGATCGTCTCGGTGCCCGGACTCGGCTTCCGCCAGCCCGAGCTGGCCGCCGCCGGCATCCAGGTCTCCGACCGCTCCGGCCATCTGCGCGCCTCCTTCCACCTGTTCAACACGCCTGCCGACGTCGACCGTCTGCTGAACGCTCTGTCGGCCTGAGGCTCCCGACGCCCGGCAGGCCCGGACGCCCCCACCCGATCCGGGTGGGGGCGTCCGGGCCTGCCGACGCGGCCGGCGGGGGGAAGACGGTTCACCGCACGGGTGTGAAGTCCCGCGCGCCGATGTACTCAGGCCTGCGGACCGGCGCGGCGAACGGCTCCACGGCCGTGTTCTCCACGCTGTTGAACACGATGAACACGTTGCTGCGCGGGAACGGAGTGATGTTGTCGCCGGACCCGTGCATGCAGTTGCAGTCGAACCAGGTCGCCGAACCGGCCTTGCCCGTGAACAGCTTGATGCCGTAGTCGCCGGCCATCGCGGTCAGCGCCTCGTCCGACGGCGTGCCCGCGTCCTGCATCTGGAGCGACTTCTTGTAGTTGTCCTCGGGCGTCGCCCCGGCGCAGCCGAGGAACGTCCGGTGCGAGCCCGGCATGATCATGAGCCCGCCGTTGGTTTCCAGGTTCTCGGTCAGCGCGATCGACACGGACACCGTCCGCATGTTCGGCAGACCGTCCTCGGCGTGCCAGGTCTCGAAGTCGGAGTGCCAGTAGAAGCCCCCTGCCCCGAAGCCCGGCTTGACGTTGATCCGCGACTGGTGGACGTACACGTCCGAGCCCAGGATCTGCCGGGCCCGCCCCACGACCCGCTCGTCGCGGACGAGCGCGGCGAACACGGGACTGAGCTTGTGCACCTCGAAGACGGAGCGGATCTCCTTGGACTTCGGCTCGACGATCGACCGCCCGTCGGTCCGGATCTCCGGGTCGGCGACCAGCCGCTCCAGCTCCCGTCGGCAGACGGTGACCTCGTCGTCGCTGATCAGCTGGTCGACGGCGAGGAAGCCGTCGCGCTCGTACTCCTGGAGGCCGGCCGCCGGGATCGGGCCCGGCGTGTCGGGGGAGCCCCAGACGACGGGGTCCTGGCGGGGTACGGACACCTCGGTGGTGCCACGGGTGGGGTAGAGATCGGTGAGGGTGGTCACGATGCTTACACCTCCTCGGGCTCGGTCAACAGGGGGTACACGCCGTTCTCGTCGTGGTCCTCCCGCCCCGTGACGGGCGGGTTGAACACGCAGATGCAGCGGAAGTCCTCCTTGACGCGGAGCGTGTGCCGCTCGTGCCCGTCGAGGAGGTACATGGTGCCGGGCGTGATGGTGTGCGTCCGCCCGGTCTCGTGGTCGGTCAGTTCGGCCGCGCCCTCGACGCAGACGACGGCCTCGATGTGGTTCGCGTACCACATCGACGTCTCGGTGCCCGCGTACAGAATCGTTTCGTGCAGCGAGAACCCGACCCGTTCCTGGGCGAGCACGATGCGCTTGCTCTCCCAGGTGCCGGACGCCGCCCGCACATGCCGGTCGGTGCCTTCGATGTCCTTGAACGAACGGACGATCACGGTGGTGCGATGCCTCCTAGGTAGGGGGAAGGGACAGGTGCCCGAGGGCGTCAGACGGTCTCCCGTACGGCGCGGGCGATGACGCTGAGGCCCTCGTCCAGTTCCTCGGGGGTGATGGTCAGGGCCGGCAGCAGTTTGACGACCTCGCTCTCCGGACCCGACGTCTCGATCAGCAGCCCGAGCTCGAACGCTCGCTCGGCGACCCGTCCGGCCCGCGCCTTCTCGTGGAACTCCAGGCCCCACACCAGACCGCGGCCGCGGTACTCCTTGACGTCGGCGAGGTTCTCCTCGGTGATCGAGATGAGCCCCTGCTCGATCTGCTCACCCCGAGCCCGGGTCTGCTTCTCCATCGCGGACCCGTCGGCCCAGTACGTCTCGAGGGCCGCGGTGGCGGTGACGAAGGCCGGGTTGTTGCCGCGGAAGGTGCCGTTGTGCTCACCCGGCTCCCACACGTCCAGCTCGGGCTTGAACAGGCAGAGCGACATGGGCAGTCCGTAGCCGCTGATCGACTTGGAGACGGTCACGATGTCCGGGACGATCCCGGCCTCCTCGAAGGAGAAGAAGGCCCCGGTGCGCCCGCAGCCCATCTGGATGTCGTCGACGATCAGCAGCATGTCCTGGCGCTCGCACAGCGCCTTGAGCGCCCGCAGCCACTCCGGACGCGCGACGTTGATGCCGCCCTCGCCCTGTACGGTCTCGACGATCACGGCGGCGGGCTTGTTGAGGCCGGACCCCTGGTCCTCGAGCAGCCGCTCGAACCACAGGAAGTCGGGGACCTGGCCCTCGAAGTAGTTGTCGAACGGCATCGGCGTGCCGTGCACCAGCGGTACCCCGGCACCGGCCCGCTTGAAGGCGTTGCCGGTCACGGCGAGCGACCCGAGGGACATCCCGTGGAAGGCGTTGGTGAACGACACGATGGCCTCGCGTCCCTTCACCTTCCGCGCCAGCTTCAGGGCCGACTCCACGGCGTTGGTGCCGGTCGGGCCCGGGAACATCACCTTGTAGGGCAGGTCGCGCGGCCGCAGCACCAGATCCTGGAAGGTCTGGAGGAAGGTCCGCTTGGCCACGGTCGACATGTCGAGCCCGTGCGTGACGCCGTCCCGCATCAGGTAGTCGACCAACGCCCGTTTCAGCACGGGGTTGTTGTGACCGTAGTTGAGAGATCCGGCACCGGCGAAGAAGTCCAGGTAGCGGTGACCGTCCTCGTCGTACATACGGCTGCCCTGCGCGCGGTCGAAGACCGCGGGCCAGCTGCGGCAGTAGCTGCGCACCTCGGACTCGAGGGTCTCGAACACGCTGAGGTCGGGCTGGGTGATGGTCACGACGAAACGCTCCTCGGAGTGGGGGTCGGAAGGAGAGGCGGGCGGAGGCGGGGCGGGCGGGTCAGAAGGCGAGGGGGCCGATCCGGTACAGCACCTCGGGGTCGTGCGGGCCGTCGGGGAACAGACCGGCGTCGAACAGCACCTCACGGGTGACGGTCGCCCCGTGCCGGTCGGCGTACGAGGTGAACAACCGCTCGGAGGCGGTGTTGCCCGGCGTGATCGTGGTCTCCACGGCGGTGAGCGGGCGTTCGGCGGCGATCCGCGCGGTCAGCCCGTCCAGCAGGGCGGCGGCGAGGCCGCGGCCTTGGTGCGCGGCGTCGACGGCCACCTGCCAGACCAGCAGGGTCTGCGGGTCCTCCGGCCGTACGTACCCGGTGACGAACCCGATCGGCTCGCCGCTCTCCGCGCGGGCCACCGCCGAGGTGGCGGCGAAGTCGCGACACCACAGCAGATAGCTGTAGGACGAGTTCAGGTCGAGCGTCCCGGATTCCTTCGCGAGACGCCAGAGCGCTGCGCCGTCTTCCACCGACGGGCGGTCGATACGTAGGTCTGCTTGTGCGGCAGTCATGCGGATTGAACTTACCCAGGGAAATTCAAAAACGCATGGAGAGGCCGTGGTGATTCCGTGATGCCACCGGGATGGGTTGCCGTTTCATCCGCTTTTGCACCCCGCGAATGGGGCATATCGCCCTGCTTGTGCAATGCGTCACGCACTCGAAACCTGCCCGAAATTCCCCGCGTTTAGGTGCGGGGAATCCGGGCAGAAGAACTCAGGAAACCTATGGTCGAGAAGATCGTCGAGAAGGAAGCCGAGAAAAGGCCCGACGGGAACTCGACGGGGACTCGACGGGAATTCGCGAATTACCTGGAATTCAGGCTCCGGTAACCCCGTCGATACGCTCCCGGAGAATGTCCGCGTGGCCGTTGTGCCGGGCGTACTCCTCGATCATGTGGATCAGCACCCAGCGCAGGCTGACCTCGAGCCCGGCCATCGGCCCGTCGGCGATCCGCCCGGTGGCCTCGAGCGGCCGCCCGGCGATCAGCTCACGCCCGCGCGCGATCTCCCGCCGCCAGACGGTCAGCGCCTCGCCGAGGCCCCGCCCGGAGTCGAGGACGTACCCGGTCTCCTCCCCGAAGACGGGCGGCACGTCGAGCCCGGCGAACGCCCGCTGGAACCAGTTGCGTTCGACCTCGGCGAGATGCTGGACGAGACCGAGCAGGGTCAACTCGGACGGCTCGGCCGCCGGTTGCCGCAGCTGCTCGTCGTCCAGCCCCGCGCACTTCAGCTCGAGCGTGGCCCGGTGGAACGCCAACCAGCTCTCCAGCATGGGGAGTTCGTCACCGGTCAGCAGGGGGACGGGGCGGCCGTCGGGGAGGGTGAGGGGAGTGTCGGTGGTCATGCGGGGCAGCATGACAGGCGGCACCGACAACGGGTCTCGTCAGTCGGTCCGGCGGCGAACCGGCGGCGAACCGGCGCACCTACCGCCAGACGCCCTCCACGGCCCGCCGCGCCCCTTCCAGGTCGACGTCCAGCCCCTTCTCCGCCAGCGCGGCGCCCAACGCCGCCAGACACCCCTGCACCACGCCGACGGTCGCGTCGCCCCCGTAGTGGTTGACCCGGATCATCTCCTTGGCCAGCGCGCCCCCACCCGCGGCCAGCGGCAGCGCGGGGTCGCTCGCCAGCGCCCGGGCCACCAGCTCCGACGCCGCCACCCCCGACGGCGTCCGCAGCGTCGTGGCGACCGGCGCGGCCTCCGCCGCGTCACGCACATACGGCTCCAGCCCGCCGCCCAGCGCGACCGCACCCGCGCGCGTCGCGGCGGCGGCGGACGCGTGCCGCGCCATCACCGTCTCCGGCCGCTCCGCCTCGATCCGCTCGACGCACGCCTCCAGCGCCAGCATCTCCAGCTGCGCCGGCGCGTGCAGCAGCGCCTTGCGACCGCCGTCGACCCACCGCTCCTTCCAGTCCAGCAGGGACAGGTACGACCGGCGCGGCGCCCTCGGGTTCGCGGCCATCCGCGCCCACGCCCGCTCGCTCACCGACACCGCCGAGACGCCCGCCGGGCCGCCCATCGCCTTCTGCGCGCCGATCACGCACAGGTCCACGCCCCACGCGTCCGGCAGCACCGGCTCCGCGCCGATCGAGGCGACCGCGTCCAGGTAGAACAGCGCGCCGTGCTCCCGCACCACCTCGCCGATCTCCGCGACCGGGTTGGTGTTGCCGGTCGCCGCCTCCGCGTGCACCAGGGACACGAAGTCGATCCCGGGGTGCTCGGCGAACGCCTCCCGGATCTGCGCGGCCGTCACCGCCGTGTGGAAGGGCACCGCCAGATCGATCACCGTGGCGCCGCAGTCCCGCAGCCAGTCCCCGAAGGTCTGCCCGTACGGACCGGTGATCACGTTCAGCGCGGTCGTGCCCGGACCGGCCGTACCGCGGATCGCGCCCTCGAGCGGCAGCAGCGCCTCGCCCTGCATGATCACGACGTCCTGCCGGGTGTCCAGCAGCCGTGCCACCCGGTCCTCGATCGAGGCGAAGCGTGCGGCACTCAGCGGGGCGAGGTCCAGGAACGGGTGTGTCACGGCGGTGCTCTCTTCACTCACGGGGTAGAGGTGACGAGACTAACCGGCACGTGTCCCACCCCCCTCGTCCTCCCCACCGGTGACTTCGTAGGTCGCGCGGCCCCGTAACCATCAGTTTGATTTGAGAGCCTCAAACTTCTCCTTATAATCGGAACCCACAGTTCCCTTACAGGAAGGCCCGCCGTGAACACCCTCCCCGGCCGCCGGACCCGCGTCCTGGCCGCCACCACCGTGACGGCCGGGCTGATGCTCGTCGCCGCCTGCACCTCCACCGATGACGGCGGCAGCGGCTCCAAGACCGCCGCCGGCGGGGTCGAGCTCGTCAAGGCGGGCCAGCTCACCACCTGCACCCATCTGCCCTACCCGCCCTTCCAGTCGGAGATCGACGGCAAGGTGCAGGGCTTCGACGTGGCCCTGATCGACCTGGCCGCCAAGGACCTGGGCGTGAAGCAGGAGATCCTCGACACGCCGTTCGAGAACTTCAAGACCGGTGCCTTCCTGAACTCCGGCGAGTGCGACCTGGCCGCGGCCGGCATGACCATCACCGACGAGCGCAAGAAGAACGTCGACTTCTCCGACCCGTACTTCGAGGCCACCCAGGCCGTCCTGGTCGACAAGGGCGCGGGTGTCACCTCGCTCGCCGACGTGAAGTCCAAGGACGTCAAGCTCGGCGCCCAGGCGCAGACCACCGGCGAGGACTACGCCAAGAAGCAGGGCTTCGACCCGGTCTCCTTCGAGTCCTCCGACGCCGTCCTCAACGGTCTGCGCACCGGCCAGGTCAAGGCCGTCATCATCGACTTCCCGGTCGTCCAGGGCTGGCTGAAGGACAAGGCCAACGCCGACGCCTTCAAGGTCGTCGACAACCTCAACACCGGTGAGCAGTACGGCTTCACGGTGAAGAAGGGCAACACCAAGCTGGTCGCCGCGATCAACAAGGCGCTGGCGGACGCGAAGGCCGACGGCACCTACAAGAAGCTGTACGAGAAGTGGATCGGTCCGTACGACGCGTCGGCCGCGTCCCCGTCGGCCGCCGCCTCGGCCTCCTGACCCCATGGCCGACAGCGACGTACGACTCCAACCGAAGAAGAAGGGCCTGACCCGGCGGCAGAAGCGCAGCCTCTCGCGCGGCGCGCAGTACGTCGTCTTCGGCGCCGCCGTGATCGTCTTCGCGGTCACGGCGGACTGGGGCAGGCTGAAGAACCAGTTCGCCCAGTGGGACATCGCGAAGGAGATGTTCCCGGACGTCATCACGCTGGCGTTGAAGAACACCGTGCTGTACACGGCGTCCGGCTTCGTCCTCGGCCTGGTGCTCGGTCTGGTCATCGCCCTGATGCGGCTGTCCTCCGTGGGCCCGTACCGCTGGGTGGCCGGTGTCTACATCGAGATCTTCCGCGGTCTGCCCGCCCTGCTGATCTTCGTCTTCATCGGCGTGGCCGTGCCGCTGGCCTTCCCCGGCACGGAGATCGTCGGCGGCACCTACGGCAAGGCGGCCCTCGGGCTCGGCCTGATCGGGGCCGCGTACATGGCGGAGACGTTCCGCGCGGGCATCCAGGCCGTCCCCAAGGGACAGCTGGAGGCGGCCCGGTCGCTGGGCTTCTCGCCCGCCCGCGCGATGGTCTCGGTCATCATCCCGCAGGCGTTCCGGATCATCCTCCCGCCGCTCACCAACGAGCTGATCATGCTCTTCAAGGACTCCTCCCTGGTCCTGCTCCTCGGGGTGACGCTGGAGGAGCGCGAACTGTCCAAGTACGGCCGTGACCTGGCCAGCACGACCGCCAACTCCACGCCGATCCTGGTCGCCGGCCTGTGCTACCTGCTGGTGACCATCCCGCTCGGCTTCGTCGTGCGGCGCATGGAGGCCAAGGCCCAGGAGGCCGTGAAATGAGCCGACCGGAGATCGAAGTCCGCGACCTGCACAAGTCGTTCGGAACCAACGAGGTGCTGCGCGGCATCGACCTGGAGATCGGCCAGGGCGAGGTCGTCTGTGTGATCGGCCCGTCCGGCTCCGGCAAGTCGACGCTGCTGCGCTGTGTGAACCTGCTGGAGGAGCCCACCAAGGGCCAGGTCTTCGTCGGCGGCACCGAACTCACCGACCCCGACGTCGACATCGACGCCGTCCGCCGCCGTATCGGGATGGTCTTCCAGCAGTTCAACCTCTTCCCGCACCTGTCGGTGACCGAGAACCTCACGCTGCCGCAGCGCCGGGTGCTCAGGCGCGGCAAGGCGGAGGCGGGGAGGGTGGCCGCCGAGAACCTGGAGCGGGTGGGGCTGTCGGAGAAGGCGGCCGCCTACCCCGCCTCCCTCTCCGGCGGCCAGCAGCAGCGCGTCGCGATTGCCCGCGCGCTGGCCATGGGCCCCGAGGTGATGCTGTTCGACGAGCCGACGTCGGCGCTCGACCCGGAGCTGGTCGGCGATGTCCTCGCGGTCATGCGGATGCTCGCCGACGAGGGCATGACGATGATGGTCGTCACCCACGAGATGACCTTCGCCCGCGAGGTCGCCGACCGGGTCGTCTTCATGGACGGCGGTGTGATCGTGGAGGACGGCACCCCGGCCGAGGTGATCGGGAACCCGAGCCACGAGCGCACCCGTCACTTCCTCTCCCGCCTCCTCGACCCGGCGATGGCCGAGTTGGCCGAAGACGGGGAGGGCGCCTCCGACCAGGTGGGTGGCCAGGTGGGGGACCGGAAGGGCGAGCCGGGGCAGTAGCTAGGGTGCACTGCATGAGCGATCGCGCGGTGCTGCACGTGAAGGGCCGGATCCTGACCGGATCCGACGAAGTCCGCGACGGGCTGTGGGTCGTCGACGGCCGGATCTCCTACGACCGTCCCGTCGGCGCCCGCGACGTGCGGACCGTCGAGGGCTGGGCGCTGCCCGGCCTGGTCGACGCCCACTGCCATGTCGGCCTGGGCGCGCACGGCCCGGTCGACCCGGACGTCGCCGAGAAGCAGGCGCTGACCGACCGCGAGGTGGGCACCCTGCTGATCCGCGACGCCGGCTCGCCCTCGGACACCCGCTGGATCGACGACCGCGAGGACCTCCCGAAGATCATCCGCGCGGGCCGGCACATCGCCCGCACCCGCCGCTACATCCGCGGCTACGCGCACGAGGTCGAGCCCGACGACCTGGTCGTGTACGTCGCGCGGGAGGCCCGGCGCGGCGACGGCTGGGTCAAGCTGGTCGGCGACTGGATCGACCGCGAGGTGGGCGATCTGGCCCCCAGCTGGCCACGGGAGGCGGCCGAGGCGGCCATCGCGGAGGCCCACCGCCTGGGCGCGCGGGTCACGGCGCACTGCTTCGCCGAGAACTCGCTCCGCGACCTCGTCGAGTCGGGCATCGACTGCGTCGAGCACGCGACGGGCCTGACGGACGAGCTGATCCCGCTGTTCGTGTCACGAGGCGTGGCGATCGTGCCGACCCTCGTCAACATCGCCACCTTCCCGGGTCTCGCGGCCGGCGGCGAGTCCCGGTTCCCGCGCTGGTCGGCCCATATGCGCCGGCTCCACGAACGCCGTTACGACACGGTCCGCTCCGCCTACGACGCCGGTATCCCGGTCTTCGTCGGCACGGACGCCGGCGGCACGCTGCCGCACGGTCTGGTGGCCGCGGAGGTCGCTGAACTGGTGACGGCGGGCATCCCGCCGCTGGCGGCGCTCTCGGCGACGACCTGGGGCGCGCGCGAGTGGCTCGGGCGCCCCGGTCTGGTCGAGGGTGCTCCGGCGGACCTGGTGGTCTACGAGACGGACCCGCGCGCCGACGTGCGGGTGCTGGCGGCACCGCGCCGGGTGGTACTGAACGGCACGGTGGTGAGCTGAAAGCGCTGTGACACAGAAGGTGTCGGTCAGCACCGGCGGCACGACGGACGTGAAGGTACCGGGCGTGGGCGAAGTCCGCCTGGACCTGTCGAAGCGCGAGACCACCTCCCGCACGGCCGCCGCCACCGCCCTCGAACTCACCGTCTCCGTCAACCCGTTGAGCCTCAACGTCGCCTGAGGTGACAGGCACCCTGACCCTCGCGAAGGCCACCTGCGAAGCCCCCGCCGAGCAGGGCCAGGACCAGGGCCAGGACCAGGGCCAGGACCAGGACCAGGGTGAGGGCCAGGGACAGGAGCAGGGCGAGGAACAGGACCAGGGACAGGAGCAGGGCGAGGAACAGGACCAGGGACAGGAGCAGGCCGCCGAGCCGAGCGCCGCCCCGGCGGGTGACGTCAAGGCACAGGGCGCGCCCGCCCAGGCCGACCTGGCCCGGACCGGCGGCAGCTCCACGACCCCGTACATCGCGGGCGGCGCGGTGGCGCTGCTGGCGGCGGGCGGGGGAGCGGTGGTACTGGCCCGCCGCCGCGGCTGACCGGACGGAGCGCGGGGTACGGACCCGGGACGTCCCGCCCGGGTCCGTACCCCGCCCTCATCCCCGAGTCAGGGCCAACGCCTGGTCCAGCGCCTGGAGGAAACGGTTCACCGTCACCCGGTCCCGGACCGCCAGCCGCAGCCACTCCTCGTCCAGCCCCGGGAAGGTGTCACCGCGCCGGACCGCGAAGCCCAGGCTGCGCAGCTGCCGGCGGACGGCGTCGGCCCCGGGCAGCCGCACCAGGACGAACGGCCCCTCCGCGGGCCCCACGACCCGCACCCCGTCGACGGCGAACTCCTCGAGACCGGCCACGAGATGCGCACGGTCCGCGGCGACGCGGTGGGCGGCGTGGGCGGCCTCCGCCAGTGCCTGTGCCCCCATGCACGCCTCCGCCGCCACCAGCGCCGGCGTGGACACCGGCCACAGCGGCTGTGCCCGCTCCAGGTCGGCGACGGTCTCCGGGGCGGCGAGCACGTAGCCGATCCGCAGCCCGGCCAGCCCCCAGGTCTTGGTCAGACTGCGCAGCACCACCAGGCCGGGCACGTCCGTGTGTCCGGCGAGGGCCTCCCGCTCGCCCGGCACCGCGTCCATGAACGCCTCGTCGACCACCAGCGTCCGTCCGGGCCGGGCCAGCCGCCGGATCGTCTCCGCCGGGTGCAACACCGACGTGGGGTTCGTCGGATTGCCGATGACCACCAGGTCGGCCGTCTCCGGAACGGCCGCCGGATCCAGCCGGAAGCCGTCCTCGGCGCGCAGTACCACCCGGTCCACGCTGTGCCCGGCGTCCCGCAGCGCCGCCTCCGGCTCCGTGAACTGCGGGTGCACGACGACGGGCCGCCGGACCTTCAGGGCGCGCGCCAGCAGGACGAACGCCTCCGCCGCACCCGCCGTCAGCAGCACCCGCTCGACGGGCAGCCCGTGCCGCGCCGCGACCGCCGCCCGCGCGGCCCGCCCGTCCGGGTAGGCCGCCAGGCCGCCCAGGGACGCGGCGACGCGCTCCCGCAGCCAGCGCGGAGGGGTGTCCGCGCGGACGTTCACCGCGAGGTCGACGAGCGCCGAGCCGTCGTCGCGCACCTCGGCGTCCCCGTGGTGGCGCAGGTCGTGGCCGTCGGCGTGTTCTTCGGCGGGCCCGTCGGCGGGTCCCTCAGTGCGCATGGGAGTGCGCGTGGCCGTGATGGTGGTGGCCGTCGTGGTGGTGGCCCTCGTCGTCCGGGTGGAAGTGCGGCTGCTGCGGCGCCCCCACCTTGTCCTCGAAGCCCGGCAGCGCGATCCGGTACACGCACGAGTCGCAGTTCATCCGCAGGTCGCCCTTGACGGCCTCCTCGTACCGCTCCATCACCAGGTCGAGCAGCTCCGGCTCGGGACCGATGACGTCGGCCGAGCGCACCTCGACCTCCGGATGCGCGGCCGCCCAGCCCTCGGTCTGGTGCCGTACCCGCTCGGGCAGGATCCCGGTGAACAGGAAGTAAGGGAGCACGACGATCCGCTTCGCCCCCAGCCTCACGCACCGGTCGAGCCCGCTCGGCACGTCCGGCGCGGCCAGCGACACGAACGCGGTCTCCACGCCGGCGTATCCGCGTCCCTCCCACAGCAGCCGCGCCGCCTTGTACACCTCGGCGTTGGCGTCCGGGTCCGTCGACCCGCGCCCGACCAGCAGCACGGTCACGTCGGCCAGATCCTCGGGGGTGCGTCCCACGGTGCCCAGCGCCTCGTCCAGCCGCCGCTCCAGCACCTTCAGCAGCGCCGGGTGCGGGCCCAGCGGACGCCCGTACGTGTAGGAGATCCCCGGGTGCCGCTCCTTCTCGCGGGACAGCGCCGCGGGGATGTCGCCCTTGGCGTGCCCGGCGGAGACCAGCATCAGCGGTACGGCGGCGAACCGCCGTACGCCACGTTCCACCAGTTCCGTCACCGCGTCGCCCAGCGGCGGCGGGGACAGCTCGATGAAGCCACCCGCGACGGGCAGTTCGGGGTGGCGGCGGCCCAACTCCCGTACGAAGTCACGGAACGCCTCGGCTCCGGCCTCGTCCCGGGTGCCATGGCCGGCGATGAGCAGGGCGGGCGGCGGGGTGATCACTGTTTCTCCTCGGAGGGCGAAAGGGGGGTGTACAGCAGGGCGTTGAGCGCGGCGGCGGCGACCGCCGACCCGCCCTTCTCGGACACGTTGCTCACGGCGGGCAGCCCGCTCTCGCGCAACGCGGCCTTCGACTCGGCCGCCCCGACGAAGCCGACGGGCAGGCCGATGACCAGCGCGGGGGAGGCGTCCAGCGTCAGCAGCTCCTCCAGGGCGGTCGGCGCGCAGCCGATCACCCAGAGGGCGCCGGGCCCGACCTCCTCGTACGCCAGCCGGATCGCGTGGGCGGACCGGGTGAGACCGGGGCCGGACCTGGCGTCCTTGAGACGGCAGACGGTCTCCCGCCGGGTGATCCCCGCGGCCACCATCTCCACGTCGACGACGACCGGCGCCCCGGCGTGCAGCGCGGTGTGCGCCTTCGTCAACTCGCCCTCGTCCAGCACGAGATCGTGTCCGTACTCCAGATCGGCGGCGGAGTGGATGACCCGTTCCACCACCGCCCGGCTCAGCGGCGCGAAGTGCGAGGTGTCCAGGCGGGCACGCAGCCGCCGGAAGGACTCCTGCTCGATGGGATGGACCACACGGTTCACAGGGCGCCCTCCTGGGAGCCTTCCCGGGAGCTCTCCGGGGAGTTCTCCTGCCAGCGGTAGCCGCGGGGCGTCACCATGCGCCCCGCGATGTTCCGGGTCGCCGTGTTGCCCACGGTCACGACCGTCATCATGTCGACCCAGGCCGGGTCGAGTTCCGTGAGCGTCGTCAGCCGCGCGGTGCCGTCCGGGCGCGAGGCGTTGCGCACGACACCCACCGGTGTCGTCGGCTCCCGGTGTTCGGCGAGGATCGAGAGCGCCTTGGGGAGCTGCCAGTCGCGGCCCCGGGAACGGGGGTTGTAGAAGGTGACGACGATGTCCGCCTCGGCCGCCGCCCGCACCCGCCGCTCGATGACCTCCCACGGCGTGTGCAGATCGGACAGGCTGATCGACACATGGTCGTGGCCCAGCGGCGCGCCGAGGATCGCACCGGCCGCGAGCGCGGCGGTCACCCCCGGCACCCCGACCACGTCGATGTCGTCGGACGCCTCGGCGAGGGCGGGGGAGGCCATCGCGTACACGCCCGCGTCCCCGCTGCCGATCAGCGCGACGCTCTGCCCGCGCCGGGCCTCCTCGACGGCGGTCCGGGCCCGCTCCTCCTCGGCGCCGAGCCCCGACTCCAGGATCCGGGTGCCGGGCCGCAGCAGGTCGCGGATCTGGTCGACGTACTGGTCGAGGCCGACGAGCACCGAGGCGCGCCGCAGCTCCGCCTTCGCGCGCGGCGTCAGCAGGTCCCGGGCGCCGGGCCCGAGCCCGACGACCGCGAGCCGCCCGCGCGCGGGGCGCCGTACGACGGCACAGGTGGCCATCGCGGGCCGCCCGTCCGCGCGCTCCGACTTCCGCTTGGGGACCAGGAGTTCGCCCCCGCCGATCAGCGCCGCCGCCTCCGCCACGGACGGTGTGCCGACGGCGGCGAGCGGCGCGTCGGACGGGTTCGGCACCTCGACGCCCGCCAGCTCCTCGGCGGAGTACGTCACCACGGGCACGCCGAGCCGCCGGGCGGCCTCGACGATGCCCGGCTCGTCCGCCTTGGCGTCGACGGTGGCGAGCTCGGCGAGACTCCGGACGGACAGTCCCGCCTCCCGCAGCACGCCCTCGACCAGGTCGAGCACCTCGTCGACCGGGGCGCCCCTGGACGCGCCGACACCGACGACGAGCGACGGCGGACGCAGCAGCACCTCCCCGGACGCGGGCGCGACCGCACGATCCGTCAGCCGCACGGTGTACGACCCCCGCTCCGCGAACGGCACCGGCGGCAGCGGCCACGCCACCTCGGCGGCCAGCGCGACCGGCTCGCCGTCCAGCAGGGCCCGCGTCACGCCGGCCACATCGCCCTCCACGGGAAGGCCGAGCGTGTCGAGACCGGGGATGCCGACGGCGTCCGTGGCCGTGGTCACCACCGGCTGCGCACCCAGCAACTCACCGACGGCCAGCGCGAGTTCGTTGGCGCCGCCGGCGTGCCCGCCGACCACCGGGACGGCGAACCGCCCGGCCTCGTCGACACACACCACACCCGGGTCGGACGTCTTGTCGGACAGCAGGGGCGCGACCAGCCGGACGACCGCCCCGGTCGCCAGGAAGCACACGAGCTGCTCGCACTCGGCGAACGCCCGCCGGACGGCGTCCCCGACCGGGCCGTCGTACACGCGCGTGCGGTCCGGCCAGGCCGCGGCCAGCCGGTCGCGCGCCGCCGCCCCCGCCGCGGTGGCGGAAATGAGGCCGATCACAGGGCTACTCCTTCTCGATGAACAGGGTGCGCGCCGACGGCGTTTCTGACACCCCACAGCAGGAAAACGGGATTGGTCGCGGCCAGCCGGGTCACGTCACCCGGCAGCGGCGCGAGCCGTGAGGAGTGCAGCAGCACACCGTCGCAGTCGAACCCGGCGTCGCCGAGCGCGGCGCGTACCGCCGGGACCCGGTCCAGCGCGGCCATCGCGACGACCACGGTCCGCCGGGCCCGCCGCGCGCACCCGCCGACGATGGCGGGCAGTTCGCGCCCGCCCCCGCCGACGAACACGGCGTCGGGATCGTCGAGTCCGGCCAGCGCGTCGGGCGCGCTGCCGTGCACCACGTGCACGTCGACGCCGTGCGCCTCGGCGTTGGCGCGGATCCGTGCGACCCCGTCCGCCGCCTTCTCGACGGCGCTGACGGCGGCGCCGAGCCGCGCGCACTCCACGGCCACGGACCCCGATCCGGAGCCCACGTCCCAGACCAGGTCGCCGGAGCGCGGCCCGAGCCGGGCCAGGGCCAGCGCCCGCACCTCGAACTTGGTGATCATCGAGTCGCGGTGGGCGAAGTCGCCCTCGTCCAGCGCCCACCCGGCGGGCCGGACCCCGGGCCCGGCCAGCGTCCGTACCGGACCGAGCGTCCGTGCCTCGTCCAGGCACAGGACGACACTCACCGTCGTACCCCAGTCGCGTCCGGCGGCCTCGTCGGGGGAGACGCGCTCCACGTGCTCGCCCGACGGGTCGCCCAGCGCGGAGGCCACGACGAGCACCCGCCCGGGCGCGCTGCGCGCGAGCGCGGCGCCCAGTTCGGCGGGTCCGGCGCCCGGCCCGGTCAGGACGGCGACCTTCGGGTGCGCCCGGCACACGTTGACGGCCGTCCGTGGATCGCGCCCGTGCGCGCTGACGACGACGGCGTCGTCCCAGGTCAGCCCGAGCCGTGCGAAGGCGGTGGCCACGGAGGAGACACCGGGCCGGACGTCCAGCCGGTGCGCCCCGAACCGTTCGGCCAGCGCCCGTACGATCCCGAAGAACCCGGGGTCGCCGGAGGCCAGCACGACCACGCGCCGGTCCTTGCCGACGTACTCCTCCATGGCGTCGAGGGCCGGCGCGAGCGGACCGAGCACGATCCGCTCGACGGTCGCGGGCAGCCCCGCGGCGTCCAGATGACGCCGTCCGCCCACGACGAGCTCGGCGCCGGCGAGGACCTCCTCGCCGGGCGCCGTCCCCGTGCCCGTACCGACGACGGTGATCGGTCGGCCGGTGATCGGTCGGTTCACGTACTGGCACCCCGTGTCCGCAGCGCCCGGCGGGCCTCCGGGTCGGCCTTGCGATAGCCGTGGAAGTGACCGGGGTGGTACAGGTGCGAGCGGGTGCCGTGCGCGTCGAGGGCCGGGCCGACCAGGAAGAGGGTGTGCTTCCAGAGCTTGTGCTCCTTGACGGTCTCCTCCAGCGTCTCGATCGTGCACTTCACGACCAGCTCCTCCGGCCAGGTCGCCTGGTAGGCGATGACCACCGGGGTGGCGGTCGGGTAGCCGCCCTCCAGCAGCTCCCGCACCAGCTGACCGCTGCGCGCGGCGGACAGGAAGATCGCCATGGTCGTGCCGTGCTTGGCGAACTCCCGCACCTCCTCGCCGGGCGGCATCGGCGTCTTGCCACCGCCGAGCCGGGTGAGGACGACCGACTGCGCGACCTCGGGGATCGTCAGCTCGCGCCGGGCGAGCGCGGCGACGGCCGAGAAGGAGGACACACCGGGCACGATCTCGGTCTCGACGCCGATCTCCTCGCACCGGTCGAGCTGCTCCTGCGTACCGCCCCAGAGGGCGGGGTCGCCGGAGTGGATGCGGGCGACCTTCAGCCCCTCCCGGCGGGCCCGCTCGTACACGGCGACGACGTCCTCCAGGGACATGGTCGCCGAGTCGAGGATCTCCGCGCCCTCGCGCGCGTGCTCGAGGACCTCCGCCTGGACCAGGCTCGCGGCCCAGATCACGACGTCGGCGTCGGCGATGGCACGCGCGGCACGGAACGTCAGCAGGTCGGCGGCGCCGGGGCCGGCACCGACGAAGGTCACCTTGCCGGTGGGGGCATCGGCCATGGGTTCGGGTCCTCTCATAGCGGGCTTTGTACGTGTTTTCCGGCGTCAGCGGGCGACGCGGATGTGCGCGATCGGGGGTTGATCGGATAGCAAGGGCCTATGGCGGTCTTCGTCGCGCTCGGCGCGTTCCTCATGACGCTGGCCGGCGGCTGGACGGCGCAGCGCGTGACCGACCGCCGCCACCTGGTGCTGGGCCTGGCCGGCGGCCTGATGCTGGGCGTCGTCGGCCTGGATCTGCTGCCGGAGGCCCTGGAGGCGGCCGGCACGGAGGTCTTCGGCGTCCCGGCCGCGCTGCTGCTCTTCGTGGCGGGCTTCCTGCTGGCCCATCTGGTGGAACGTCTGCTGGCGGTACGGCAGGCCGCGCACGGCGCCGAGGAGCACGACGGCAGGGCCCCCGAGGTCGGCCTGACGGCGGCCGCGGCCATGGTCGGCCACAGCGCCATGGACGGCGTGGCGATCGGCGCGGCCTTCCAGGTGGGCGGCGGCATGGGAACCGCAGTGGCCCTGGCGGTCATCGCCCACGACTTCGCGGACGGCTTCAACACGTACACGATCACGAGCCTGTACGGGAACGCCCGCCGCAAGGCCCTGTTCATGCTGTTCGCGGACGCGGCCGCCCCGGTCGTGGGCGCGGCCTCGACGTCCTTCGTCACCATCCCCGAGCAGCTGCTCGGCAGCTACCTGGGCTTCTTCGGCGGCGCGCTGCTGTATCTGGCGGCCGCCGAGATCCTCCCCGAGGCGCACCACGAACACCCCGCCCGCTCGACCGTGCTGTGCACGATCGCGGGTGCGGCCTTCATCTGGCTGGTGGTGGGCCTGGCGTCGTGACCGGGCGGCGGACGGACTCACAGCTTGCCGCCCCGGCCGCCCTCGCGCCGCGCGGGCGCGATGAGCGTCGAGAGATACGGCAGCGGCTCGCCGTCCAGCTCCCCGGCGGGCCGGATGGACTCCTCCGCAAGACCGAGCGCCGACCCCCACACGGCGTCCCCGATCCGCCCGGTCTCCCGCAGCGCCTCGGCGACCTCGGCGGCCTGCCGTCCGAACTTGTAGGCCACGACGGTCCCCGGCCCGGCGAGCGCGTCCTTCAGCACGGCCGAACCCGCGGTCACCGGCACCAGCGTCAACGGCTCGGTGCCCTCGGTCAGCACGGCACCCGACCGCGCCGCGAGATCCTGCATGGCGGTGATCCCCGGGACGGTCTCGATCACCACGCCGGGCACCGACTCCACGATGGTCTGCGCGAGGTAGGTGAAGGTGGAGTACACGTTGGGATCGCCGATGGTCGCGAAGGCGACGACGCCGTGCTGCCGCAGCAACGCGGCGACCCGCTCCCCGGCGGCGTCCCAGGCGGCCTCCCGCCGCGCCCGGTCGATCCGCTCGTTGAGCGCGAAGACGACCCGGACGATCTTCTCCGCCGGCACGTAGTGCAGCACGGTGGCCTCGGCCCGCCCGCGCTCCCCGCTGTCCATCACGGGCACGACGACGACCTCGGCGGCCCGCAGCGCGTTGACACCCTTGACGGTCACCAGCTCCGGATCCCCGGGACCCACCCCGACTCCGACCAGCTTGCTGCTCATGACGTCCGGCACCTCTCCACGAACCGACGGGCCACACCGGGCTCGGACGCCCAGTGCGTGTGCAGATAACTCGCGTGCACACCGCGCTCCACAAAACCTTCGACCCGCCGCGGGGCCAGCACACCCCAGGCGGGAGCCGTCCCCGAGCCGGGCTCGACGACGGTCCGATGGAACTCGTGCCCCCGCATCCGCGTCCCGGCCACGGCCAGCACACTGTCGCTCACGGCCACGGCGTCCCGATACCCGAGCGTGAGCCGCTCGCTCATCCGCGCGGTGGCGTCGAGCACCCCGCACATGGGCTGCCCGTCCAGCTCCCGGCACAGATAGAGCAGCCCGGCACACTCGGCGGCGACGGGCGCACCGGACTCCGCGAGCGCGACGACCTCCTTGCGCAGCGCCTCGTTCCCGGACAGCTCGGCGGCATACACCTCGGGAAACCCACCCCCGATGACCAGCCCACGGGTCCCTTCCGGAAGCCCCTCATCCCGAAGCGGATCGAACACGACAACCTCGGCCCCGGCGGCGCCGAGCAACTCGGCATGCTCGGCATAGGAGAAGGTGAAGGCAGCCCCACCCGCAACGGCAACCCGCACTTTCCTGTTCAGCCCGTCCGGTGATTGAGGACGAGGCCGTTCAGGCCGAAAGCGGGGGTCTGGGGGCGCAGCCCCCAGGGACGGGACGGGAAGGGGCGGCGGGGGCGAAGTACCAAGCGCCTCGGCCGCATCCCAGGCCGCACCCGACAGGCCCCCCGCGGACCGCGCCAGCGCAACCAACGCCTCAAGATCGCACCCTTGGGAAACCTGCGCCCCCATGGCCGCGACGGAGTCCACCGCAGAAGCCCGCCGCTCGGCGACCGGCACCAACCCCAGATGCCGGGACGGCGTATCCACCTGAGCCACCCGCCGCAGCACACCCAGCACCGGCACCCCGGCCGACTCGAGAGCCTCCCGCAGCAACTCCTCGTGCCGATCGGACGCGACCTTGTTCAAGATCACGCCCCCGACCCGGACCTCCGGATCCCAGGAGGCGAACCCGTGCACGAGCGCGGCCACGGACCGCGACTGCGACGACGCGTCGACGACGAGGACGACCGGCGCCCGCAGCAGCTTCGCCACGTGGGCGGTGGACGCCAGCTCACCCTCCCCGGCGGCCCCGTCGAACATCCCCATGACCCCCTCGACCACGGCGATGTCGCATCCGCGCGCGCCGTGCGCGAACAGCGGCCCCACCAGACCGGGCCCGCACAGATACGCGTCGAGGTTGCGTCCCGTCCGCCCGGTCGCGAGCGAGTGGTACCCGGGGTCGATGTAGTCCGGCCCGACCTTGTGCGGGGACACGGCGAACCCCCGCGCGGTGAGCGCGGCCATCAGCCCGGTGGCGACGGTGGTCTTGCCGCTGCCCGAGGAGGGCGCGGCGATGACCAGCCGGGGGACGGAGGACGGGGAAGTCAGCACGCTGTCACCACTCGATACCCCGCTGCCCCTTCTGGCCCGCGTCCATCGGATGCTTGACCTTGGACATGTCGGTGACGAGGTCGGCGACGTCGACGAGCTTCTCCGGCGCGTTCCGCCCGGTGATCACGACGTGCTGGTTGCCCGGCCGATGGCGCAGCACGTCGACGACCTCGTCCGTGTCGACCCAGCCCCAGTGCATCGGATACGCGAACTCGTCGAGCACGTACAGCTTGTACGTCTCGGCGGCGAGATCCCGCTTGACCTGCTCCCAGCCCTCCCGGGCCTTCTCCTCGTTGTCCATCTGGGAGTCCCGCTGGACCCAGGACCACCCCTCGCCCATCTTGTGCCAGTCGACGGAACCGCCCTCACCGGACGCCCCCAGCACGCGCAGCGCGTTCTCCTCGCCGACCTTCCACTTCGCCGACTTGACGAACTGGAACACCCCGATGGGCCACCCCTGGTTCCAGGCCCGCAGCGCGAGCCCGAAGGCGGCGGTGGACTTGCCCTTGCCGACTCCCGTGTGCACGACGACCAGCGGCCGGTTGCGTCGCTGACGCGTGGTCAGCCCGTCGTCCGGCACCACACTCGGCTGTCCCTGAGGCATTACGCGGCCCTCCTCGAAGTCCCCTGCACGTCCCTGACCAGCCCGGCGATGGAGTCCGCGCGCAACTCGTCCAGCGTCACGGCGGTACCCCCCAGCTCGCCCGCGAGCTGCCCCGCGAGCCCCAGCCGCACGGGCCCCGACTCGCAGTCGACGACCACCGACGCGATCCCCTCGGCGGCGAACAACCGTGCCGCCCGCCCGGCGAGAGCGACCGGCTCAGGGCCGCCGGTGGCCCGGCCGTCCGTCACCACGACGACCAGCGCCCGCCGTGCCGGATCCCGCAGCCGCTCGACCCGCAGCACGTCGTGCGCCTTGAGCAGCCCGGCGGCGAGCGGCGTGCGCCCGCCGGTGGGCAGCGACTCCAGCCGTACGGCGGCGGCGTCCACCGACGAGGTGGGCGGCAGCGCGACGTCCGCGGTCGTCCCCCGGAAGCTGACGAGCCCCACCTTGTCGCGCCGCTGATAGGCGTCGAGCAGCAGCGACAGCACGGCGCCCTTCACCGCGCTCATCCGCTGCCGGGCCGCCATCGACCCGGACGCGTCCACGACGAACAGCACGAGGTTCCCCTCACGCCCCTCCCGGGTCGCCTGCCGCAGATCGTCCCGGCGCACGACGAGCCCGCGCCCGGACCGCCCCCGCTCCCGCTGGTGCGGTGCGGCGGCCATCACCGTGGCGGCCAGGTGCAGCTTGGTCAGCGTGCCCCGGGGCCGCCGCGCGCCCGTCGTGCGCCCGTGCTCGGTCCGCGCCCGTGAGCGCCGTCCGGCGGCACCCTCACCGAGCCCGGGCACGCTCAGCACCTTCGTACGGAACGGCTCGGCGGCCCGTACGGGGGACTGCTCCCCGGCACCGGAACCGGCGGGCTGCGGCTCCCCGCCCTCGCCGCTCTCCGTGCTCGCGCCGCTGTCGTCCGTCTCGGGACGGGCGGCGGTGTCGTCGTCCCGCGGACCGTCACCGTCGGACGGCGGCGGCTCACCGCCGTCCCCACCGCCGGGCCCGTCGGGGTCGGAGTCGGGGTCGGGATCCTCGTCGTCCGAGCCGGCGAACTCCTCCAGCGTCTCGTCGAGCTTGTCCTCGTCGATTCCCGGCGCGTCGAAGGGGTTGCGGCGCCGGCGGTGCGGCAGCGCCAGCAGCGCCGCCTGCCGTACGTCCTCCGCGAGCACGTCCGTGCGCCCGGCCCAGGCGGCCAGCGCGGTGGCCGTCCGCGCCATCACGATGTCGGCCCGCATACCGTCCACCTCGAACGCGGCGCAGGTCGCCGCGATCTGGCGCAGCGCCCCGTCGCCCAGCCGCACCGACGGCAACAGCTTCCGCGCGGCCACGATCCGCCCGCGTACGGCGCTCTCCTCGTCCGCCCACCGCTCGGCGAAACCGGCCGGATCGTCGTCGTGTGCGAGCCTGCGCCGTACGACCTCCACCCGCTGGTCGGGCTCGCGCGAGGCGGCCACCTCCACCGTCAGGCCGAACCGGTCGAGCAACTGCGGCCGCAGCTCGCCCTCCTCGGGGTTCATCGTCCCGACGAGCAGGAACCGCGCCGCGTGGCGCACGGAGACACCCTCGCGCTCCACGTACGAGGCACCCATCGCGGCCGCGTCGAGCAGCAGGTCGACGAGGTGGTCGTGGAGGAGGTTGACCTCGTCGACGTACAGGATCCCGCGGTGCGCGTCCGCGAGGAGGCCCGGCTCGAAGGCCTTGACGCCCTCGGCGAGCGCCCGCTCGATGTCGAGGGCGCCGACCAGCCGGTCCTCGGAGGCGCCGACGGGCAGTTCGACCATCCGGGCCGGCCGGGTCTCGAACGCCCCCGGCTCGTGCGGCCCGTCCGGGCAGGCGGGGTCGGGGGAGTCGGGGTCGCAGGAGAACCGGCAGCCGGAGACCACGTCCAGGGTGGGCATGAGCGCCGCGAGGGCGCGGACGGCCGTGGACTTGGCGGTGCCCTTCTCACCACGGACCAGCACCCCGCCCACCGCCGGAGAGACGGCGTTCAGCAGCAGCGCGAGCCGCAGGTCGTCCTGGCCGACGACGGCCGTGAACGGGAAAGGAGTACTCACTTCTCGTCGCCCTCCAAGTCGCCTTCCAGCTCCAGATAGGTGGCGCGCAGCCGCTCGATCGTGTCGGCGTCCGGCTCGGCCCACAGTCCGCGTTCGGCGGCTTCGAGGAGCCGCTCGGTGATGCCCCGCAGGGCCCACGGGTTGGACTTCTTCATGAAGTCCCGGTTCTCCGCGTCGAAGACGTACTCGGCGCTGAGTTTCTCGTACATCCAGTCGTCGACGACTCCGGCGGTGGCGTCGTACCCGAAGAGGTAGTCGACGGTCGCCGCCATCTCGAAGGCGCCCTTGTAGCCGTGCCGGCGCATGGCCGCCATCCAGCGCGGGTTGACCACCCGGGCCCGGAACACGCGATGCGTCTCCTCGCCGAGCGTTCGCGTCTTCACCTGGTCCGGTGTCGCGGAATCACCCACGTACGCCTCGGGGTTGGCGCCCGTCAGGTGCCGCACCATGGCGACCATGCCACCGTGGTACTGGAAGTAGTCGTCGGCGTCGACGAGGTCGTGCTCGCGGGTGTCCACGTTCTTGGCCGCGACGGCGATCCGCTTGAACGCCGTCTCCATGTCCCCGCGCGCCGCCCGCCCGTCGAGCCCGCGCCCGTAGGCGTAGCCGCCCCAGACGGCGTACACCTCGGCGAGGTCCGCGTCCGAGCGCCAGTTGCGGGCGTCGATCAGCGGCAGCAGCCCCGCCCCGTAGGCCCCCGGCTTGGAGCCGAAGATCCGGGCCGTCGCACGGCGCCGGTCGCCGTGCGCGGCGGCGTCCTCGTCCACGTGGGCGCGCACGAAGTTGGACTCGGCGGGCTCGGCCAGCTCGGCCACAGCCCGCACCGCGTCGTCGATCAGCCCCACCACGTGCGGGAACGCGTCCCGGAAGAACCCGGAGATGCGGACCGTCACGTCGATGCGCGGCCGGCCCAGCTCGTCCAGGGGCACGACCTCGAAGCCCGTCACCCGGCGCGAGGCGTCGTCCCACACCGGACGGCAGCCGAGCAGCGCCAGGATCTCGGCGATGTCGTCGCCCTGCGTGCGCATCGCGGACGTGCCCCAGACCGTGAGGCCGACGGACTTCGGGTACTCGCCCGTGTCCTGGAGGTACCGCTGCACGAGGGAGTCGGCGAGAGCCTGCCCGACCTCCCAACTCAGCCTGGAGGGAATGGCCTTGGGGTCGACCGAGTAGAAGTTCCGCCCGGTCGGCAGGACGTTGACCAGCCCCCGCGTCGGAGAGCCCGACGGACCGGCCGGGACGTAACCGCCGTCCAGCGCCTTGAGGATGTGCCCGATCTCGTCGGTGGTCCGCTCCAGCCGCGGTACGACCTCCGTGCACGCGAACTCCAGCACCGCGACGGCGTCCGGGAGTTCGGTGCCCAGGACCTCACGGACGAGCGCCCGGCTCCCGTCGACCGCCCATCCGCGCTCCTCCGCGCCCTCCGCGATCCGCCGGCACAGCTGCTCCAGCAGGTCGATGGCGTCGGCGCCGGTACGGGAGGGGCCCTCGACGAGATCCGTCAGCTCGACCGGCACCTTCACGGGCGCACCCGGCTCGGCGAGCAGCTCCTTCTCGACCAGCCCGAAGTGCGTGGCCAGCGCGGCCCGCAGCCCGGGCAGCGCGTTCGCCTGTCCGCCCCACACCTGCGAGGCGCGCAGCACGGCCAGTACGAGGTTCACCCGCGCCTCGCCGACCGGGCCGCCGCCGAGGATGTGCAGCCCGTCCCTGATCTGCACGTCCTTGATCTCGCACAGATAGCCGTCGATGTGCATGACGAACTCGTCGAACGCGTCGTCGTCCGGCTGGTCGTCGACGTGCAGGTCGTGGTGCAGCTCGGCCGCCTTGACCAGCGTCCAGATCTGCGCGCGCACAGCCGGCGCCTTCGTCGGATCCAGGTCGGAGACGAGCGCGTACTCGTCGAGGAGCTGCTCCAGCTTGGCCAGGTCGCCGTAGGTGTCGGCGCGTGCCATCGGCGGCACGAGATGGTCGACGACGGTGGCGTGCCCGCGCCGCTTGGCCTGGGTGCCCTCGCCGGGGTCGTTGACGATGAACGGGTAGACGAGCGGCAGATCCCCGAGGACGGCGTCCGGGGCACAGCCCCCGCTCAGCCCGAGCCCCTTGCCCGGCAGCCACTCCATCGTGCCGTGCTTGCCCATGTGCACGACGGCGTCGGCGCCGAAACTGTTCTCCAGCCACCGGTAGGCCGCCATGTAGTGGTGCGACGGCGGCATGTCGGGGTCGTGGTAGATCGCGATCGGGTTCTCGCCGAAGCCGCGCGGCGGCTGGATCATCACGACGACGTTCCCGAACTGGAGGGAGGCCAGCACGACGTCGTCCCCGTCGACGTACAGCGAACCCGGCGGCTCGCCCCACGCCTGAAGCATGCCGTCGCGCAGCCCGGGGTCGAGCTTGTCGAACCACGCCCGGTAGTCGGCCAGCGGGACCCGGGCGGGCGCGGCGGCCAGCTGCTCCTCGGTGAGCCATTCGACGTCGTGGCCACCGGCGTTGATGAGCCGGTGGATCAGCTCGTCGCCGTTGTCCGGATGCCCCTGGACCCCGTATCCGGCGTCCCGCAGCGCGTCCAGGACCCGGATGGCCGACGCGGGGGTGTCGAGGCCGACCGCGTTGCCGACCCGCGAGTGCTTGGTCGGGTAGGCGGTGAAGACGAGCGCGAGCTTCTTCTCGCTGTTCGGCTTGTACCGCAACCGGGCGTGCCGTACGGCGATTCCGGCGACGCGTCCGGCCCGCTCGGGATCGGCGATGTACACCGGCACGTCGTCCGGGCCCTGCTCCTTGAAGGAGAAGGGGACCGTGATGATCCGCCCGTCGAACTCCGGGATGGCGACCTGCATCGCCGCGTCCATGGGGGACAGGGCGGCGTCGGACTCGTCCCAGGCGGCCTTCGACGAGGTGAGGCACAGCCCTTGCAGCACGGGGACGTCGAGCTCGGCGAGCGCGCCGATGTCCCAGGCCTCCTCGTCCCCGCCCGCCGAGGCCTGCGAGGCGTGCGCGCCGCCGGCGGCGAGGACGGTGGCGACGAGGGTGTCGGTCCGCCCGAGGATCTCGTACAGCCCCGGGTCCGCCCCGCGCAGCGAACCGCAGTACACGGGGAGGGCGTTGGCACCGCGTGCCTCGACGGCGTCGCACAGCGTGTCCACGAAGGCGGTGTTGCCGCTCAGTTCGTGCGCCCGGTAGAAGAGCACCCCGATGGTCGGCCGCCCCTCGACGAAGGCACGCTCGCCATGGACGCCGTACTCGGGCATCTTCTGCGGCTCGACGAAACCCTCACCGGTCAGCAGCACGGTGTCGGAGAGGAACCGGGCCAGCTCGGTCAGGTTGGCCGGCCCGCCCTCGACGAGATACCGCAGCGCCTCCGCCACCACACCGGCGGGCACGGACGACTCGGCCATCAGCTCCGCGTCGGGCACGGTCTCGCCGCCCAGCAGCACGGTGGGCACGCCGGACGCCTTGAGCGCGGCGAGCCCGTCCTCCCAGGCACGCTTGCCGCCGAGCAGCCGGACGACCGCGATGTCGGCGCCGTCGAGGAGCGCGGGGAGTTCCCCGGCGACGTCCACCCGGGTGGGGTTGCCGATCCGGTACGCGGCGCCGGAAGCGGCCCGGGCCGCCAGCAGATCGGTGTCGGCGGTCGACAACAACAACACTGTGCTCATGCGGGCGCTCCCGGTGGAATGAAAGGCAGTCCTTGCGGCGCGCCCGACTCGATGAGCCGCCAGAGCGCGTCGGTGTCCGCGTGCTGTTCGATCAGGTCGCCGAGCCGGTCGAGCTGCTCCTCGCGCAGCCCGGCGAACGAGGTGTCGGCGGCGGGCACGAAACGACGGCCCGCGGCGGCCGCCACCTCGCGCAGGAAGGCCCGCCGGAATCCGTCGGACTCCAGTGAGCCGTGCCAGTGCGTGCCCCAGGTCTGTCCGACCCGGCAGCCGTCCAGGCTGTGTCCGTCGTCATCGGAGATGAACGCCTCGCCCCCCTGGACATCGGCGACCCCGTGATGGATCTCGTACCCCTCGACCCGCTCGCCGAGGGCTTCGCCCACCGGCCGGGTGAGGGTCTTCTCGCGGGCGAACCGCACCCGGACCGGGAGGACTCCGAGGCCCTCCACCTGTCCGAGCCGGCTCTCGACCTCGTCCTCGATGTGCTCGCCGAGGAGCTGGAAGCCACCGCAGATGCCGAGGACGGGCCGCTGCTCGGCGGCCCTGCGGAGGATGGCCTCGGCCAATCCCCGCTCGCGGAGCCACTCCAGGGCGCGCACGGTCCCCCGGGTCCCCGGAATCACCACCAGGTCGGCGTCGGCCAGTTCCTCCGGCCGGTCCACGAACCGCACGACGACGCCGGGTTCGGCGGCCAGCGCGTCCACGTCCGTGAAGTTGGACATGAGCGGGACGGCGCAGACGGCGACCCGCAGCACGTCCTCGCCGACGGGCGGGGCGGTGTTCGACTCCCGCACGGTCCCGCGCAGCGAGACCCGCAGCCCGTCCTCCTCGTCGATCCCGAGCCCGTGCCGGAACGGCAGCACGCCGTACGTCCGCCGCCCGGTGAGCCCGTGCAGCATGTCCAGGCCCGGCTCCAGCAGGGAGACGTCTCCCCGGAACTTGTTGACCAGGAACCCGGCGACCAGCTCCTGGTCCTCGGGCGAGAGCAGGGCGACGGTGCCGAAGAAGGAGGCGAAGACGCCCCCGCGGTCGATGTCGCCGACCACGAGCACGGGCAGCCGCGCGCCCCGCGCGATCCCCATGTTCACGATGTCGGTCCGCCGCAGATTGATCTCGGCCGGACTGCCCGCCCCCTCACAGATCACCGCGTCATACGTGCCCCGCAACTCGGCGAGGCAGTCGAGAACGGTTCCGAGGAGTTTCTGCTGCCGCCCCCCGTGATACCCACGGGCGCTCATCTCGCCCACCGGCTTGCCGAGGAGCACGACCTGACTGCTCTGCTCACCGCCCGGCTTGAGCAGCACGGGGTTCATCAGCGCGGTCGGCTCCACCCGGCAGGCCTGGGCCTGCATGGCCTGGGCCCGCCCGATCTCGGCGCCCTCCGTCGTCACGAACGAGTTGAGGGACATGTTCTGCGCCTTGAAGGGCGCGACCTTCACCCCCTGCCGCACCAGCCACCGGCAGATCCCGGCCGTGACGACGCTCTTACCGGCGTCGGAGGTGGTGCCGGCGACGAGGAGACCCCCGCTCATGTCGTACGCCCCTTCAGCTGGTTCCCCTGGTTTCCCTGGTTCCTCTGACTCCTCGCGACGACGCTCGTGGCGACGAGGCGCGCGGCGACCGTGACGCCGAGCGCGAGCAGACCGACGCGGCGGGAGAGCCGCGCGGCACGTTCGATGTCCCGCGCGACGACGGGCCGCCCGGCCGCGCCGTTCAGCACGGGCCGTTGCTCGACCCGCCCGCCGTACGACAGGGTCCCGCCCAGCCGCACCCCGAGGGCGCCCGCGAAGGACGCCTCCACCGGCCCGGCGTTGGGGCTCGGATGCCGGTGGGCGTCGGCCCGCCAGGCCCGTACGGCGCCCCGCGGATCGTCCCCCGCGACGGCGGCGAGCACGGCGGTCAGCCGGGCTCCCGGCCATCCGGCGACGTCGTCGAGCCGGGCGGCGGCCCAGCCGTAGCGCAGATACCTCGGCGACCGGTGACCGACCATGGCGTCCAGGGTGTTGACGGCCCGGAACCCGACCAGGCCCGGCACCCCGCCCACGGCGCCCCACACCAGCGCCCCCACGACGGCGTCGGAGGTGTTCTCGGCGACGGACTCCACGACCGCCCGGGCGATCCCGTCGGCGTCCAGCGCCTGCGGATCCCGCCCGCACAGATGCGGCAGCCGCTCCCGGGCGGCCTCGACGTCCCCCGCGTCGAGCGCCCGCCCGACGGCCCGGGCCTCACGGACCAGGGAACTGCCCCCGACGACGGCCCAGGTGGCGGCGGAGACGAGAGCGACGGTAGCGGCGGGGGAACGGCGTACGGCCTGCTCGGCGACGGCCCCCAGGGCCACGGCCCCGCCGGCGCACACGACGGCGTGCAGGGCACCGCGTCCCCGGTGGTCCCGCCACAGCAGCCGTTCGACGGCACCGGCGGCCCGCCCGAACGCGGCGACGGGATGCCCTCGGCGCGGATCGCCGAGCAGCAGGTCGCCCAGAAGGCCGGTGGCGGCGCCGTACGCGTAGAGGCGATCGGCACGCATCGGCTCAGCCGGCCGTGGGGTCGGGAAGCGACCTGGTGTTGTACCTCAACGGCCGAGCGAGCATGGCGATATGTCCTCACTCAGGGTGTCCACGCCCTGGTTCGACGAGACCGGCGGCGAGAGTTCCTGGCTCCCGGGGGTTTCTACCCCGGTGACAGTGGCGGGACCGCGCCGGATTCGCACCGGCTTCCTCTTCTGCCGCCGTACATGGCTCGGGCAGTCCACCACGGCCCGCAAGAGCCGTCAACTTGCTGTTGACCTGCGAGGCTGGAGTGTGCAGAACCCCACACAGGGCCGGGCGACGGGGCCGCGAACGACAAGGGGTGCGGGACGGTGTTCCGTCCCGCACCCCTGGGGTGTTCGGATGGTGCGTCAGGCGACGATCAGTGAGATCCCGTACGCCACCGCCGCCGCACAGGCCGCGAAGCACGCGTACGCGCCGGTCACCGCGAGGGTGGCCGAGTCGCCCTGCGCCGACGCGCGTTCCTGCCGCGACAGGCCCATGACGCCGAGGGTGAACAGGGCGACGAGGCCTACGGTGACCACGAGGCTGACGCCGAAGACGGAACCCAGGGCTGCCCAGTCGATCTTCATGCTGCTTCTCTTCCTTCGTACCGGGTGCGCGGGCTCAGACGGTCGCGGCCGGGGGAGCGGCGGGGGTCGCCGGCTCCGCGGCCGGGGCGGGGATCGTGGCCGTCAGGTCCGTGAGGTCCTCGGCCAGGGTGCCCGCGGGCGGCGGGGTGACGGCGGCGATCGCCGCCGTGACGACGCCCGCCGGCTCCTCGGGCTCGTTGACGTTCGAGGCGTCGACGACCTCGCGCCGGGAGATCTTCCAGATGGCCGCGCTGGAGGCGATCAGGAAGACCGCGACGAGGGCCGTGCCCCAGTCGCCCAGGCCGGTGACGGACTCGGCGAGCGCGCCCACCAGGGCGGCGGCCGGGAGCGTCAGGCCCCAGGCGACGAACATCCGGGTCGCCGTCGACCAGCGGACCACACCGCCCTTGCGGCCCAGTCCCGCGCCCATCACCGCACCGGAGACCGAGTGGGTGGTGGAGAGGGAGAAGCCGAGGTGCGAGGAGGCCAGGATGACCGTGGCCGCGCTGGTCTGGGCGGCGAAGCCCTGCTGCGGCTGGAGGTCGGTCAGACCCTTGCCCATGGTGCGGATGATGCGCCAGCCGCCGAGGTAGGTGCCGAGCGCGATGGCCAGGCCGGCGGAGAGGATGACCCAGGTGGGCGGGTCGGAGTCGGGGGCCACGGCACCGCCGGCCACCAGGGCCAGGGTGATGATGCCCATCGTCTTCTGCGCGTCGTTGGTGCCGTGGGCGAGGGAGACCAGGCCGGCCGAGGCGATCTGGCCCGCGCGGTAGCCCTTGGCCGCCGCCTTGCCGTCGGCCTTCTTGCCGAGGGTGTAGGACAGGCGGGTCGCGAGCATCGCCGCGACGCCCGCGACGATCGGTGCCGCGATCGCCGGGATCAGCACCTTGGTGACCAGGGCGTCACCGTGCACCGCGCCCATGCCGGCCGAGGCGATGGTGGCGCCGATCAGACCGCCCATCAGGGCGTGCGAGGAACTGGAGGGCAGGCCCACCAGCCAGGTCAGCAGGTTCCAGAGGATCGCGCCGACCAGGGCGGCGAAGATGACCTCGGGACGGATGCCGGTCTCGTCGACGAGACCCTTGGAGATCGTGTTGGCGACCTCCACCGAGAGGAAAGCTCCCACAAGGTTCAGCGCGGCGGACATGGCCACCGCAACCTTGGGCTTGAGTGCACCGGTCGAGATGGTGGTGGCCATCGCGTTGGCGGTGTCGTGGAAACCGTTCGTGAAATCGAACGCGAGTGCGGTTACTACCACAATCGCGAGGATCAGCGAGAAGTTTTCCATTTACCCAGGCAATCGTTCGAAGTCATTGGCGCGTTGACCGTAAGCAATCTGGGTGAACGGAAGATGAACTGGGGAGGGCATCCGGGTGTCTGTGCGAAGGGGTCGGAGCGGTCTTCCGTCGCGGCGCCGGGACCGGGGTCAAGCGCCGTACGGTCACCGGTCTTTGGCGAGCCTGCGCAGCTGCGTCCCGGAGCCGTTGAAGAGATTCTGGTCACCCGGCAAACTGCCGCTGTCTGCGTACTGCCAGAAGGTCCACGTCGGCCATCCGGCGGGCAGTGTCCCGGCGTCGGACGCCCGGTGACGGGCGATCCACAGGGCGTGATCCGCGGCGAAGGCGTCGCTGCCGCCCGTGCAGAGATTCCACCAGTGGGTCGTCGTGTAGATCACCGGGCGACGGCCGGTGAGCCGGTGCACCTCGTCGCTGAAGGCCCTGATCCACGCGACCATCCGGGCCTTCGTCAGGCCGTAGCACCGGCGCCCCCGGTCGTAGGGGTTGTACTCGACGTCGAGGGCCGGCGGCAGGGTGCGGCCGTCGGTGCTCCAGTCGCCGCCATTGTGTACGAAATGCGCGGCCTGCTCCTTGCCCGAACCCCTGTCCGGCAGGGCGAAGTGGTATGCGCCGCGGAACAGTCCGGCGGCACCGGCCCCGTCGTACTGCGCGGCGAAGTAGGGATTGCGGTAGGCGGTGGACTCGGTCGCCTTGACGTAGACGAATCTCGCCCCCGCGGCCTTCGCCCTCGTCCAGTCGACGGTCCTCTGGTGGGACGAGATGTCGTGCCCCTTCGGCGGCTCGGCCGCGTGGGCGGGATGCTGCGCGAGCGCGGTGCCCGCCGCGGCGAGCGCCACGGCGCAGGCCGCCCAGGCGCGGCCGCGGCGACGCGGTGACGGAGTGTGGGCGCGGGCCATGATTCCCCCCGGAACGACGGCGTGCACGTGAGCGGTCCAGAGGCTAGGGGAAGGTCCACAGGCATCGGTGAATGCCGGTCGATCTCCGGCCAATCACCTCAAGAGGGTGATGTATGCCGATATGCGGTCTTTCGGAGGCGCGGATTCCGGCCTGGAGTGCCCGCGCCCGGCGGCGGCCCCCGGTACCTGCTGGCAGGATCGCGGCATGGCTGAGCAGCGACGCGAGCAGGGGGACGCCCGGGGTCACCGGGACGGCGTACAGGACGTGGCGGAGCGGCGGGGGAGGCATGCGGTCCTCGAGGAGGCGCGGGCCTGGGAGGCGCTCGTGACGGCGGCCCGCCGCACCGTGACCGACGGACTGGTCGTCGGCACCTCCGGCAACGTCTCCGTGCGCGTCGGCGACACCGTGCTGGTCACACCGTCGGGCGTACCCTACGAGCGGCTCACCCCGGACGACGTCACGGGCGTCGACCTCACCGGCCGACAGGTGCTCGGCACCCTGCGCCCGACGAGCGAACTGCCCATGCACCTCGCCGTCTACCGCACCACGGACGCCGGGGCGGTCGTCCACACCCACGCCGTGCACGCGACCGCCGTCTCGACCCTCGTCACGGAGCTTCCCCACGTCCACTACATGGCGGGCGCGCTCGGCGGACCGGTCCGGGTCGCCCCCTATGCGACGTACGGCACCGAGGAGTTGGCCGAGAACATGCTCCGCGCTCTCGTCGACCGCAGCGGCTGTCTCCTACGCAACCACGGCACCCTCACCCACGGCACCACCCTCGACCAGGCCTACGACCGGACGGCCCAGCTGGAGTGGATGTGCCGCCTGTGGCTGACGGCCTCGTCCGTACCCGGCCTGAACCCCACGCTCCTGACGGAGGAACAGGTCGCGGAGGCGGGCGAGCGACTGCGCGGGTACGGGCAGCGGGAGTGACCCGCCGTCCCCCGACCGGCTCCACCACTGGCCGGGAGGAGGGCGGGCCAGGACACTGGACGGGTGCGCACTGTCAAAGCGACGGCCGCCGCCGTCACCGCAGCCCTGGCCGCCGGCGCCGTCAGTGTCGCCGCCGGCCGAATGGCCAGCGACGCCGCGCTGAAGGCGCCGCCCGGCCGGCCCCTGCCCACCGAACCCCGGCTCACCGTGCACGGCACGGCCGCCGGCCGGATCACCCTCACCCGTGACCTGGCCGCCCTGCGCCCCGGCACCTATGGCCTCTCCGGCAACGGCTCCCACGCGGTCGTGGGCCCCGTCCTGCCCGCCGCCCCACACTCCGCCGACACCGTCGTGCGCCGCCTGGAGCGGGTCACCCACGGCACCCTGAGCCGCGGCGACGCGGTCTGGCTCACCCCCAACCTGTATGTCGGCAACCCCGGCAGCGCCCTCGGTCTCGACCACGCCGACATCGACATCCCCGGCGAGCTGGGCAACCTGCCCGCCTGGTTCGTGCCCGGCCCGCGCCGCACCTGGGTGATCGCCGTGCACGGCCTGGGCGCCACCCGGGAACACGCCCTGAACCTCATGGGCTTCCTGCACCACCGCCGCTTCCCTGTCCTCGCCCTCGCCCATCGCGGCGACCTCGGCGCGCCCCGCTCCCCGGACGGTCTGAACCATCTCGGCGAGACCGAGTGGCGCGACCTGGACGCGGCGATGCGGTACGCCGTGCGCTACGGCGCCGAACGCGTCGTGCTGCTCGGCTGGTCCACCGGCGCGACCATGGCCCTGCGGGCCGCCGCCGACTCGGGGCTGCGCGATCTCGTCTCCGGGCTGGTGCTGGACTCCCCGGTCCTGGACTGGCGGACGACGGTGCGCGCCCTCGCCGCCGCCCGGCGCACCCCGGGCGCGCTGCTGCCGCTCGCCGTCCGCGCCGCCGAGGGCCGCACCGGCCTGCACGCCGGCCCCGGCGGCCACGGTCACGCGGCCGCCGATCCGGACCGGCTGAGGGTCCCGACCCTCGTCCTGCACGGCCCCGACGACACCGTCGCCCCCTGGGGCGCCTCCCGCCGTCTCGCCCGCCTCCGCCCCGAGCTGGTCACCCTGCACACCGTCCCGCACGCCCCGCACGGCGCCATGTGGAATCCCGACCCCGCGGCCTACGAGGAGGCCCTGCGCCGCTTCCTGACCCCGCTGATGTGACCAGTGATGTGACGCGCTGATGCGACCCGCTCAGGTGCGCTCCGACAGGCGGCCGGAACGGTGTCGCTGGTTCCGTTTAAGCCCGTACCACTGGCCTGAAGGCGCCTCCCCGCCCGTCACGGAACCCCGTGCCTTGGCCAGTCCCGTAGCCCGCCGTGACATTCCGTTTGGGTTTTCGGACCGTCAACCGGAAGACTGCACCCGTGACGTCCCGTATCCCGCGCGACTCCAGGCTTCGACTCGTCCGCCCGCGACCCCTGGCCGCCGCCCCCTCAGCTGTGAACGAGCGGCGCCTGCGCCGCCCCGCACCCCGCCCGCCGGAGGGCACCCCGGCCCCCGCGGAGCTGGCCAGAATGGCGCGCTCCGGACTGGCCGCCGCGGCCCGTGTCGCCCGCTGGGCCGACAACGCCCTCGGCCCCGGCCGAGACGCCGCCACGACCGACGGCAAGGCCACCCTCTCCGACGTGACCGCCGAACGGGCCGCCAGTGATCTGGGCCTGACCACGGACCGGATCCGCGCCGACTGGGACACCGCCCGTCTCGCCGGCCTCGTCGAGGTGCACGGCGACAGCGCCCGCCCCGGCTGGCGGCTGCGCGCCTGGAACCGCGACGACAGCGCCGTCCTGCGCGGCTGGGTCGCCCTGTTCGACGCCTGGTCGCTCGCCTCCCCGGAACCCGGGGACCAGGAGCCCGCCGCCGTCGCCGAGGTCGTCTCGGCCATGCCCCAGGTGCTCTCCTTCCTCCAGCTCTCCGCCGGGCCCGTCCCCGTGGAGCAGCTGCTCGACCTGCTGCGCCAGCGGGTCACCGAACTGCGCACCGAGCGCTGCGAGGTGCCCTACGGTGCCGGCTCGGAACCCGCGACCCCCCTCGCCCCGGTCCTCTCCGCCGACGCCGACCCGGCGGAGCCCGCCCAGGACGCCGAACTCGTCCCCCTTCTCGACTGGGCCCTGCATGCCCTCGCCGCCGTGGGCGCTCTCACCTACGGCGCCGGCCAGGCCACGCTCACGCCGCTGGGCAGCTGGGCGGTCTGGGTCAAGCTGGAGCAGATCTGCGTCGCCGCGCAGAGCCCCGCCGGCAACATCGAGCAGTCGGCCGAGGCCATGCTCCGCGGCTGCGCCCAGCTGCGCCCGAACGCGGCCCGCGCCGAGTACCGCGCCTGGCTCGCCGCCCGGACCGTCGGCAGCGCCGTCGCCGAGCTGCTGTTCGCCGCCCGCGGCGACGACGCCCTGCTGCGCGGCCTCGCCTTCGAGGCGCTGCGCGTCGTCGGCGCCCCCGCCGAGCCCGATGTCCGCGCGGTCGTCGACGAACCGGCCCTGCGGCCGTACGCGCTGCTGTGGCTCGCCGAGCACGACGGCGTCGACCCGGAGGACGCCCACGAGGTGCTCACCCGGCGGGAGGCCACCTGGCTGTGGGTCGACACCGCCGCGGCCGTCGCCGACCACGGGGAGGCGCCGATGCTCGTACGCCACCTGGAGTCCGCGCTCCAGCCGACCGTCCCCGCCCTGCTGACCGAGGTGCGCGCCGTCGGGCATCCGCGCACCGTGCAGGTGCTGGTGGCGCTCGCCGCCGCGCACCCCGACCCGGCGCTGGCCAAGGCCGTCCGCCGGGCCGCCTTCCAGGTGCACACCGGGGGCAGCTGAACGAGCCCGGCACGGGATCCCCAGGGGCTCCGCGTGGGCCCCGCGCGGGTTCCCGTGGGGCTCTCAGCCCTGTATCTCGGGCGCGTACGTGCCGAAGCTCCAGAGGTTGCCCTCGAGGTCGCGGGCCATGTAGTCCCGGGAGCCGTAGTCCTGGTCCGTCGGAGGCATCAGGATCTCCGCGCCGTGCTCCACGGCCCGCCGGTGGTGTGCGTCGACGTCGTCCACCACGACGTACACCCCGGTCGGACCCGCGTCCTTCATCGCCGTGTCGAAGATCCCGCCGCGGCCCTTCGAGCCGAGCATCACCGCGCCGTTGCCCTGCACCAGTTCGGCGTGCATGACCGAGCCGTTCTCGCCCTCGTAGACGGACAGCTCCGTGAACCCCAGGGCCTCCGTGAGCTGCCGGATCGCCGCCTTCGCGTCCGTGTACAGCACCGTCGGATAGATGCTGGGCCGCCCGCTGTTCGTGCCTGCCATGCCGATCACTCCCTTGTGATCAATGCCGGATTCGTCACCCGCTGCCCAGTCTGGCACCCGCCACCGACAGCGCCCCCGGGAGCAAGATCCGGCGGGAGCTCCGGCCGGAGCGCGGGAAGATCGAACACCTGAACCCAGAAAAAATGCTTGCACGGTCCCGTTAGACTGGCCCCCATGGCCATTCTCCTCGCGCATTAGACGGCGGGAACGTCCTCGGCCGTCCATCCCGCCAACGACCCCCGCTCTGGAGTCTGTCCGTGATCTCCGCCTCCGGCATCGAGCTGCGCGCCGGTGCCCGCATCCTCATCGAGAACGCCTCCTTCCGTGTGGCCAAGGGTGACCGCATCGGTCTGGTCGGGCGCAACGGCGCCGGCAAGACCACGCTGACCAAGGTCCTGGCCGGCGAGGGCATCCCGGCCGCGGGCCAGGTCACCCGCTCCGGCGAGGTCGGCTACCTCCCGCAGGACCCCCGCACCGGCGACCTCGACGTGCTGGCCCGCGACCGCATCCTCTCCGCGCGCGGCCTGGACATCCTGATCCGCAAGATGCGCGAGAACGAACAGCGGATCGCGAACGGCTCGGGCGCCACCCGCGACAAGGCGATGCGCCAGTACGAGCGCCAGGAGACGGAGTTCCTCACCAAGGGCGGATACTCCGCCGAGGCCGAGGCCGCCACCATCGCCGCCGCGCTCAACCTGCCCGACCGGGTGCTCGGCCAGCCCCTGCACACGCTCTCCGGCGGTCAGCGGCGCCGGGTCGAGCTGGCCCGCATCCTGTTCTCGGACGCGGACACCCTGCTCCTCGACGAGCCGACGAACCACCTCGACGCCGACTCGATCGTCTGGCTGCGCGACTACCTCAAGACCTACCGCGGCGGCTTCATCGTCATCAGCCACGACGTCGACCTGGTCGAGACGGTCGTCAACAAGGTCTTCTACCTGGACGCCAACCGCTCCCAGATCGACGTCTACAACATGGGCTGGCGGCTCTACCAGCAGCAGCGCGAGTCCGACGAGAAGCGCCGCAAGCGGGAGCGCCAGAACGCCGAGAAGAAGGCTGCCGCGCTGCATTCGCAGGCCGACAAGATGCGCGCCAAGGCCACCAAGACGGTCGCCGCGCAGAACATGGCCCGCCGCGCCGACAAGCTGCTCTCCGGCCTGGAGGCGGTCCGTCAGTCCGACAAGGTCGCCAAGCTCCGCTTCCCCGAGCCCGCGCCCTGCGGCAAGACGCCCCTGATGGCCGAGGGCCTGTCGAAGTCCTACGGCTCGCTGGAGATCTTCACCGACGTCGACCTGGCCATCGACAAGGGCTCCCGGGTCGTCATCCTCGGTCTGAACGGCGCCGGCAAGACGACCCTGCTGCGTCTGCTCGGCGGGGCGGAGCAGCCCGACACCGGCGAGGTCGTCGCGGGCCACGGCCTCAAGCTCGGCTACTACGCCCAGGAGCACGAGACGCTCGACCCGGAGCGTACGGTCCTGGAGAACATGCGTTCCGCCGCCCCCGACCTGGATCTGGTCGAGGTCCGCAAGACGCTCGGCTCGTTCCTGTTCTCCGGCGACGACGTCGACAAGCCCGCCGGTGTGCTCTCCGGCGGTGAGAAGACCCGGCTGGCCCTGGCCACCCTCGTGGTCTCCTCGGCCAACGTGCTGCTGCTCGACGAGCCCACCAACAACCTCGACCCGGCCAGCCGCGAGGAGATCCTCGGCGCGCTGCGTACCTACAAGGGCGCGGTCGTCCTGGTCACCCACGACGAGGGCGCCGTGGAGGCGCTCCAGCCCGAGCGGATCATCCTGCTGCCCGACGGCGTCGAGGACCTGTGGGGCGCCGACTACGCGGATCTGGTCGCGCTGGCCTGATCGAACGCGGGCTCCACGACGTGATCCAACGGCGTGATCCAGGAGGTGATCCAGGAGGTGATCCACGTCGTGATCCACGATGTTGGATCATTCGTCTGGATCATTCGGCCCACCGGTGATCCATCATCTGTGTGAGATCTCCTCGTATCGAGGTGTGTCCTACATCGATTTCGCGGCCGATCCCTTTGTCGACAAGGGATCGGCCGTCGCGCGTCTCTGACCTGCCACTTCGCCCGACAACCCGTTCGGTCCCACGAACACCACCGCGTGGAATCACATATTCCACTTGTGGGGACGCGCTCCTGTCGTCAAAACCCTGTCGCACGGACCTTGCCGAATGGGTGGCCATCGCGCGCCGGAGGGGTGATCATGAGGATGACCAGAGCGCACTTCCCATGAGGAGGCACGGGTGGCCGAGACTCTGAAGAAGGGCAGCCGGGTGACCGGCGCCGCGCGCGACAAGCTCGCGGCAGACCTGAAGAAGAAGTACGACTCCGGTGCGAGCATTCGGGCGCTGGCCGAGGAAACCGGTCGCTCGTATGGCTTTGTCCACCGGATGCTCAGCGAGTCGGGCGTCACGCTGCGTGGGCGTGGCGGGGCGACCCGAGGCAAGAAGGCCGCCTCGTCCTGACCCGGGGCGGCCGGCCCCACCGCTTTCGATGGTGGCCACCCGGTCGGTTGTCCGACCGGCCGGGTGGTTACTGTGCAGTCACTTAGCTGACCGCTGGCTGACCGCACACATCGGAGGCGCCTCATGGCCAAGCCCGACCAGGAACTCGTTCCCCTGCTCGACAAGGACGGCGTACGGCTCACCGTGGACGACGCGCTCGCCACGGTGACGCTGGCCAACCCGGCCAAGCGCAATGCGCAGAGCCCCGCCATGTGGCGGGCGCTCGCCGAGGCCGGGCGGCTGGTGCCGGGCTCCGTCCGCGTGGTCGTGCTGCGCGGCGAGGGCAAGTCCTTCTCCGCGGGGCTCGACCGGCAGATGTTCACGCCCGAGGGGATCGAGGGCGAGCAGTCCTTCATCGATCTCGCACGCAGTGGTGACGCCGAACTCGACGCCGCCATCGCCGGGTTCCAAGAGGGCTTCACCTGGTGGCGGCGCAACGACCTCGTGTCCATCGCCGCCGTCCAGGGCCACGCCATCGGTGCGGGCTTCCAGCTGGCTCTCGCCTGTGACCTGCGCGTCGTCGCCGACGACGTGCAGTTCGCCATGCGGGAGACCGGCCTCGGCCTCGTACCGGACCTGACGGGCACGCATCCCCTCGTCTCCCTCGTCGGCTACGGCCGCGCGGCCGAGATCTGCCTGACCGGCCGGTTCGTGCACGCCGAGGAGGCGGTGAGTTCCGGGCTCGCGAACATCGCCGTGCCCGCGCAGGACCTCGACACCGCGACGCGTGAGCTGGCCGCGGCGATCCTGGCCGCGCCCCGGGAGGCCGTCATCGAGACCAAGGCGCTGCTGCGCGGCGCCGGCGATCGCACCTACGACGAGCAGCGCGCCGCCGAGCGCGCCGCCCAGGGCCGCCGTCTGCGGGACCTGGCCGGCGTGGGTGAATGAGCCGAGTCCTCGCGGGTCCCGGTCACTCCACCGCCGTGACCAGGACGGAAACCGTCGGGTGATCCCGTAGCGCTTCCGACACCACCCCGCGCACCTTCCGGGCCACCTCCAGGGCCCGGTGGTGCGCACTCACCGCGATCTCCACGCGTGCGTGGCGGTTCGGCAGGGCGGTCGTGTGCTGTCGTTCCTCGATGCGTACCGCCCTGTCGACGACGTCGGTCAATCGGGTCACCCCCGGCACGGACAGAGCGGCGACGGTGGCGCGTGCCTCGTCGCCGTGCTGTGCCGCCCCCACGTGCGACGGCTCGGGAACAGACGGCACCGCCTCCGGTTGCGGGTCCTCGTCCAGCAGAGCCGTCACGCGCAGGTCCACCTCCGCCACCACCAGGCCGAGGCGATCCGTCGAGGCCGCCGCCAGCGCCGTGCGCAGGCGGGACGCCGTCGTCGGCAGCGGCTCGGACGAGGACGCGGCGATGTCCGCCGTCACCCGCAGCGGCCCGGGCGGCAGGGCGCTCGGCGGAGCCGGCACGGCGGACTCGTACACCCCTGTGGGGTCGGCCACCCCGATCCGCAGTGCGCCCATGCGCACGCCCTCCACACCTCGCACCGCCCGCCGCAGCACCGTCTCGGCCGCCGCCTCCGTGATCCACGCGCCGTCCCGCGGCCCGCCCAGCGGGAGCAGCCTGCCGAGGCCCAGCTGATGCCGTACCGCGCTCGTCCATCCGTCCGCCGTCATTGCTCCAGCCTGCCGCATCCCCGGCGCGCGGTCCGGCAACCGCGCTTACCGTGGTGGAAGGAACGACAACGAACCGGACGTAAGGACGTACGGCGATGACCGAGGCAGCAGCGGAGCAGCACCGGACGCAGACTCCCGACGGCGGCACCGAGCCGCTGGGGACCCGCAGGACGACCAAACGTGGCGGCGGGGATCCGGCGACCCGAGGGCGGACCACCATCGCCGACGGGGTCGTCGAGAAGATCGCGGGCCTCGCGGCACGGGACGTCCTGGGCGTCCACGCGATGGGCAGCGGGCTCAGCCGCACCTTCGGCGCCGTACGGGACCGGGTGCCCGGCGGCACGAAGTCGGTGTCCCGAGGCGTGAAGGCGGAGGTCGGCGAGGTACAGACCGCGCTCGACCTGGAGATCGTCGTCGACTACGGCGTGGCCATCGCCGACGTGGCGCAGGCCGTGCGGGAGAACGTGATCGCGGCCGTGGAGCGGATGACCGGACTGGAGGTCGTCGAGGTCAACATCGCGGTGAGCGACGTCAAGCTGCCCGACGAAGAGGACGAGGAGCCGGAGCCCCGGATCCAGTGACACACCGCCGGCCGGGTGACCGGACCGCCGAGGGGAGAACACCTTGAGCATGGCCGTGGTCGGCATGATCGCCGGCATGGCGCTGGGCTTCGCCGGATACTTCGGCGGGTTCGGGGCCTTCCTCCTGGTGGCGGCACTGGGCGCCGTCGGGTTCGTCGTCGGCCGGTTCCTGGAGGGGGACCTGGAACTCGGCGACCTCTTCCGTACCCGCGGCGACCGGCGCCGGTGACCTCCGTGGACGAGGGGGGCGTCGCCGTCGGCGGGCGCACGTCCGCCGTTCCTCCGGGTGCACGCGGCGCGACCCGCATCGCCGACCGGGTCGTGGCGAAGATCGCCGCGCAGGCCGCGCGCGAGGCGGTCGGCCCCCTGCCGCCCGACGCCGCCGGCCCGCACGCCACCGTCGTAGTCCACCATGAGGCCGCGCACATCCGGGTCCATCTCGAACTCGACTACCCGACCGATATCGGCGGACGCTGTCACCGTGTGCGTCGACATGTCACCGAGCGGGTAGGCGCGTTGGTGGGAATGGAGGTTCCGGAGGTCGCCGTCCAGGTGGAACGGCTGCACCTGACAGCGGCCCCCGGAGTGGCGCACGGGAGGGCGCGATGAGCGAGCCCGGAGGCTTGCAGGGCAGCACACTGCCCGTTCTGGAGAAACCCACGCAAGAAGACGGCCCCGGCCCGGCGGCCCCCGCCGACCACCGCTTCTGGTCGGCGCGCCGCGTTCCGGCCGGTGTCGTCGCGGCGCTGCTGCTGGTCGTCGCGGCTGCCTTCCTCTACGACGTGGCCGCCGTACGCGCCCACCGGACCGCCATGGCCTGGCGGAGCGGACTCGCCCGGCAGCTCGCCGAGCGCCCCCTCGACGACATCTGGGTGCTGGTCGGCGCCGGGGTCGCGGCGGCCCTCGGCCTGTGGCTGATACTCCTGGCCGTGACCCCGGGCCTCAGGGGCGTCCTGCCGATGCGCCGCGCCCACCCGGACGTACGGGCGGGCCTCGACCGGGACGCGGCCGCCTTGGTGCTGCGCGACCGGGCCATGGAGGTCGCGGGCGTGCAGTCGGTGAAGGTGCGCGCGGGCCGCCGGAAGGCCGACGTCCGCGCGCTGTCCCACTTCCGCGACCTGGACGACGTACACGCCGACCTGGACGCCGTCCTCACCGACGCGATCCGGGGCCTGGGCCTGGTCCGGCCGCTCGCCCTGTCGGTCCATGTGCGGCGACCCGCGAAGAAGGGGTGAGGACGATGCTCGGTACCGTCAACCGCGTGCTCATCGGAGGCGTCGGGCTGGTGCTGCTCGCCGTCGGCGGTGCGGTGCTGGCCGTGGGCCTGGGCGCCTCCGCACCCTCCTGGTGGCTCCACCAGGGCCCGCACGACGCCCTTCTCACCACCGCCGAACGCACCCGCTGGCGCGACGAAGCCTGGTGGTGGCCGACGGTGATCGCGGTCCTCGCGCTCCTCGTCCTGCTGACCCTGTGGTGGCTGACGGCGGTGCTGCGCCGCCGCCGGCTCGGCGAGCTCCTCGTCGACACGGGCGACGGCGCGGGCGCGCTGCTGCGGGGCCGCGCCCTGGAGGGCGTACTCGCCGCCGAGGCGGAGCGGCTGGACGGCGTCGCCCACGCCCATGTGGCGCTGAAGGGCAGGAGGGAGGCGCCCGAGGCGCGGGTCCGCCTGGTGCTGGAGCCCCACGTGGATCCGGCGACGGCGCTGGACCACCTGACGGCGCAGGCCCTGACCCACGCGCGGGATTCGGCGGCGCTCGAGGCACTGCCCGCGGAGGTGCGGATGAAGGGCGTCAAGCACAAGGCCGAAAGGGTCAGTTGAGCGGCCCGGGAGTGCGGGGGCGGTGACGGTCCGCGGCTTTGCCGCGTGGCCGTGACCGGTCCGCCCGCCCGGCGCCGGACCGGTCAGAACCCGTGCCGCATCCCGCCGTCGACCGGCACCATGAGGCCCGTCAGATAAGAGGCAGCCGGCGACAGCAGGAACGCGGCCGTCCGGCCGAACTCCGCCGCGGTCCCGTACCGCCGCAACGGAATCCGGGACTCGTTCGCGGCCCGGGTGGCCTCGGGGTCGGCCGACAGCCCGTCCAGCTCCCGCACCCGATCGGTGTCGATACGGGCCGGCAGCAGTCCCACGACCCTGATCCCCCGGGGCCCCAACTCGTCGGAGAGCGACTTCGCGAACCCGGCCAGTCCCGGCCGCAGGCCGTTGGAGATGGTCAGCCCGGGAATCGGCTCGTGCACCGACCCCGACAGGACGAATCCGATGACCCCGCCCGCCTCCAGCTCGGCGGCGGCCGTCCGCGCCAGCCGGACCGCCCCGAGGAACACCGACTCGAACGCGGTCTGCCACTGCTCGTCCGTGTTGTCCGCGACGAACCCGGGCGGCGGACCGCCCACGCTCACCAGCACCCCGTCGAAGCCGCCGAAGGCATCGCGCGCCGCCGCGATCAGCCGCGCCGCCGCCCCGGGGTCGGCGTTGTCCACGGCGAGCCCGACCGCGTTCGGCCCCAGCTCGGCGGCGGCGTCCGCGACGCGCTTCTCGTCCCGCCCGGTGAGCACCACCTTCGCGCCGTCCGCGACGAGCTCGCGCGCGGCGGCGTTGCCGAGGCCGCGCGTCGCCCCGGTGACCACGTACACCCGGTCCTTCAGTCCAAGATCCATGGCCCCTATCCTGCCTCCTTCGTGCCGAACAGGGCGAGGGCGGTGTTCACCAGGCCGATGTGACTGAAGGCCTGCGGGAAGTTGCCGAGGTGCCGGCCGGTCGTCGGGTCGTACTCCTCCGCCAGCAGACCCACGTCGTTGGCCAGGCCCACGAGCCGTTCGAACAGCTCCCGCGCCTCCTCCGTACGGCCCGTCATGTGCAGGGCGTCCGCGAGCCAGAACGAGCAGGCCAGGAAGGTGCCCTCGTCGCCCGGCAGGCCGTCGACGGTCGCGCCGTCCGTGCTGTAGCGGCGCAGCAGACCGCCGCGCCCGAGCTCCGCACGGACCGCGTCGACGGTCCCGACCACGCGCGGGTCGTCCGGCGGCAGGAAGCCGACGCGCGGGATGAGCAGCAGGGAGGCGTCCAGGTCGCGCGAGCCGTAGGACTGGGTGAACGTGCCCCGCTCCGGGTCGTAGCCCCGCTCGCACACCTCGCGGTGCACCTCGTCGCGCAGCGCCCGCCAGCCCGCCAGGTCACCGCTCAGGTCGGGGTACTCCTCCATCGCCCGGACGGCCCGGTCGGCGGCCACCCACACCATCACCTTGGAGTGCACGAACTGGCGCCGGCCACCGCGCACCTCCCACAGTCCCTCGTCCGGCTGCCGCCAGTTGTCGCAGAGCCACTTCATCAGCGCGCACTGCAACGACCACATGTGCGGCCGGGGCGACATGCCCGAGGTCCGGGCCAGCGACAGCGAGTCCATGACCTCGCCGTAGACGTCCAGCTGGAGCTGGTCCACGGCGCCGTTGCCGATGCGTACGGGCCTGGAGTCCGCGTAGCCGGTCAGCCAGGGCAGCTCGCACTCGGGCAGCCGGCGCTCGCCCGCCAGCCCGTACATGATCTGGAGGTCCGCCGGATCGCCCGCGACGGCGCGCAGCAGCCAGTTGCGCCAGGCCTCGGCCTCGTCCTGGTAGCCGGCCGCCAGGAGGGCGCCGAGGGTGAGGGTGGAGTCGCGCAGCCAGCAGTAGCGGTAGTCCCAGTTGCGGACCCCGCCCATCTCCTCGGGAAGGGAGGTGGTGAGCGCGGCGACGATGCCGCCGGTGGGGACGTACGTGAGGGCCTTGAGGGTGATCAGGGAGCGGACGACGGCGTCCCGGTGGGGCCCGTCGTAGCGGCAGCGGGCGGCCCACGCCTGCCAGTCGTCGACGCTGACCCGCAGCGCCTCCCACGGGTCGACGAGCGGCGGGCGCGACTCGTGCGAGGGGTGCCAGGTCAGCACGAAGGCGACCGACTCGCCCTCGGCGACGGTGAACTCCGAGTAGGTGGTGAAGTCCTCGCCCCAGGTGCGCACCTTCGGCTCGCTGCGCAACCAGACGGCGTCGGGACCGCCGATCGCCACGCGATGACCGTCGGCCCGGCGCATCCACGGGATGATCCAGCCGTAGTCGAAGCGCAGCCGCAGGGTGCTGCGGACGGTGACCCGGCCGCGCAGCCCCTCGACGATGCGTACGACGTCGGGGGCCTGGTCGCGTTGGGGCATCAGGTCGGTGACCCGGATCGCGCCCTCGTCGGTCTCCCACTCGGTGTCCAGGACTAGGGTGTCGGGCCGGTAGGCGCGCCGGGTGCAGGGACCCTGCACGCCCCGCGGGGCGATGCGCCAGTGGCCGTTCTCCTCGTCGCCGAGGAGGCGCGCGAAGCAGGCTCCGGAGTCGAAGCGGGGCAGACAGAGCCAGTCGACGGAACCGTCGATGCCGACCAGCGCGGCGGTCTGTTCGTCGCCGATGAGCGCGTAGCTCTCGATGCGGGGGTGCACGCAGTTCCGGGTTCCCGGCGGGCCCTGAGGGCAATCAGGGCTGCGGCCGGGCGAGTGACGGCAAGGCCGTCGGTGCGCCGGCGCCCGAGAAGACGACCCCCGGATCCGACGGCGCCTGGTTCAGCACCCACAGGCCGATCAGCGTGGCCAGGGCGAAGACGACGGCGATCAGCACGGCGAGGACGAGCCGTCGCCGGCGTTCGCGCCGCAGCCACTCTCCGCGCGCCGTGCGATAGGCGTCCGGGGCCGGCCGCACCCCGTCGGCCAGCGCCTCCAGGGCCTCGCTCAGCTCACGCCGGGTGCGTTCCTCCGCCGACGGCGGAGGCGGTTCCTGCCGGACGCGGTCCGGGCCGGTGTCGTTCATCGCCGGGCCTCCATCGCCTGGGTGAGCGCGGCGAGGCCGCGCGAGGTGTGGGTCTTGACGGACCCGCAGGAGATGCCCATCGCGGCGGCGATCTCGCTCTCCTTCAGGCCGAGCCAGTGCCGCAGCACGAGCGCCTCGCGCTGCCGGGCCGGCAGCTGCTGGAGGGCGTCGATCAGCACCCGCTGGTCGTCGCGCAGCAGCGCGGCGCTCTCCGCGGACGCCACGGTCTCGTCCGGGAGTTCCGGTGGGCTCTCCACATGCCGGCGGGCCACCTGGAGATGGCGTATCCGCATCCGGGTCAGATTGCAGACGGTGGACCGCAGATACGCCTCCGCCGCCTCCACGTCCCGCAGCCGCCGCCACTTCCGGTAGATCTGGTAGTACGCCTCGGCGACCACGTTCTCCGGATCGTCGGCGCCCAGCAGCACGGCGAGCCGCAGCATCGAGGAGTAGTGCAGCTCGAAGAGCCGGGCCAGGCCGGCCTCACGTTCCAGCTCGGCCGGGTCGCTCACCGCGGGGGCGAGGACCCGCTCCTCGACGAACGGCTCCGGTACGGGTATCGGGGGTCTGCGTCTCACGGGTGGTTCGCTCCCGTCTCGGGGCGCCGCCTGACGGTCAGGCGGGACGGCAGGTCGGTCGTGTCGGCGCCGCGCGGGACGCCGAGGCGTTCGAGGACAGCGGTGCCGGCCGTCGCGACGGTCAGGTTGAGCAGCAGGGCCACGATCCCCGCGTAGATCTCCAGCGGGCCGAACCCCAGGGTCACGATGGACGAGAACCCCTCACGCACCACCAGGAAGGTCCCGGCCGCCATGCCGGCCGCCCACCCGGCGAGCAGCGCGCGCGGATGCAGCCGCCCGGTGAACAGCCCGACGGCCACGGCCGGGAAGATCTGGAGGATCCACACCCCGCCCAGCAGTTGGAGGTTGACGGCGTCCTGGTCGCGCAGCCCGAACACGAACGCCACCGCGCCCGCCTTCGCGGTCAGCGACACCGCCTTGGCGATCCGCACCTGACGCTTGGGCGTGGCCGTCGGATGCACGTACTCGACGTACACGTTCCGTACGAAGCAGGTGGCGGCGGCGATCGACATCACGGCGGCCGGGACCAGCGCGCCCACGGTGATCGCGGCGAACACCAGACCGGCCAGCGGCCCCGGCATCAGCCGGTCGACGAGCATCGGCACGGCGGCCTCGGCGCTCCCCTTCGGTGCCCGCACGCCCGCCGCGAGGGCCGCGACCCCGAGGAAGCCGAAGAGGGCGAGCAGTCCCGTCCAGGCGGGCAGCGCCGCGGAGACCTTGCGCAGGGTGCGCGGGCCGTCGGCGGCGAACCCGGCGGTGAGCACATGCGGATACATCAGCAGCGCCAGCGCGGAGCCGAGCGCGAGCGTGGCGTACGCGGGTTGCTGCGCGGGGGAGAGGACCAGCGGGGAGTGGGCGACGTCCGTCCCGCCGAGCCGGTGGGCCGCGCTCTCGAACACGGCCCCGGGGCCGCCGAGCCGCCTGAGCACCAGCCAGCACACGGCGGTCAGTGACACGAACACCGCCACCGCCTTCAGCGCCGAGATGACCGCGGGCGCCCGCAGCCCGTGCCGGTACGTCGCCACCGCGAGCCCCGCGAACAGCGCCACCATCACCAGATCCCCGGCCGCGCCCCGCGGATAGACGCCCCCGGCCGTCAGCACCGCCCGTATCCCGAGCAGCTGGAGCGCGAGATACGGCATCGTCGCGAGGATCCCGGTGAGCGCCACCACCAGGGCCAGTGGCGGCGACCCGTACCGTCCCCGCACGAAGTCGGCGGCGGTGACATAGCCGTTCCTGCGGGCCACGCTCCACAGCCGGCTCAGCAGGACGAAGGCGAGCGGGCAGACGATCACCGTGTAGGGCACCGCGAAGAACGCGGGAGCACCGTTGCCGTACGCCAGCCCCGGGACGGCCGTGAAGGTGTACGCGGTGAAGATCGTGCCGCCGAGCAGCAGCCAGGTCCACACCGGGCCGAGGCTTCGGTCGGCCAGTGCCCAGCCCTCCAGGGAGGGCAGCCGGTCGCTGGGGCGCAGCCGCCGCGCGGTCACTGCGAGCAGCGACGCCCCGCCGATCACGGCGAGGAACGTCGTCGTCATGGCGCCGTCGGCCATGGGTCACCGTCCTTGGTGTGCCTGTGCCCTCACCGGTTGGTTGCGCGAACGGCGGTTTCGGTTGACGGGGAACCGGCGGGAAATCCTCTGGAAATTCGCTGTCAACCGCTTCCGGGGGGTGGGCAACTCTTGCACAGACCGACAGCGTGCGGGAGAGCCGCCCGCCGCTGATCTCCGTGATCCCCGCAACCTCCGTCAGCTCGGCGAGGAGCCGCCATGCGTACGTCAGCCCTGCCCGAAACCGGCCTCCCGGCGCCGGAAAAATCCCGTATCACCCCGAAATCCATCCTGCTGTGGAGCGCTGTCGCACTGGTCGGCGCCGTCGCCTGGGGCGTTCTGGCCCTCGCCCGGGGCGAGCGGATATCGGCGGTCTGGCTGGTGGTCGCGGCCCTCGGTTCGTACGCCATCGCCTACCGCTTCTACGCCCGCCTCATCGCCCGGCGCGTCCTGAAGCCGGACGACCGCCGCGCCACCCCCGCCGAACGCCTCGAGGACGGCGTCGACTTCCAGCCGACCGACCGCCGGGTCCTGCTCGGCCACCACTTCGCCGCGATCGCCGGCGCCGGCCCGCTGGTGGGACCGGTGCTCGCGGCCCAGATGGGCTACCTGCCCGGCACCCTGTGGATCGTCGCCGGCGTGATCTTCGCGGGGGCGGTGCAGGACATGGTCGTGCTGTTCCTGTCGATGCGCCGGGACGGCAAGTCGCTCGGGCAGCTCGCCCGCGACGAGATCGGCCGGGCGGGCGGTGCGGCCGCCCTGATCGCCGTGTTCGCCATCATGATCATCCTGCTGGGCGTGCTGGCGCTGGTCGTGGTCAACGCCCTCGCCCACTCGCCCTGGGGGACCTTCTCGGTCGCGATGACCGTGCCCATCGCCCTCTTCATGGGCTTCTGGCTGCACCGGATCCGCCCGGGCCGGGTCGTCGAGACCAGTTTCATCGGCGTCGCGCTGCTCCTGCTGGCGATCGTCGGCGGCGGCTGGGTGCAGAACTCCTCGCTGGCCGACACCTTCACCCTGAGCCCGACCACCCTCGTCTTCTGCCTCATCGGCTACGGCTTCGTCGCGTCCGTCCTGCCGGTGTGGATGCTCCTCGCCCCGCGCGACTACCTCTCCACCTTCATGAAGATCGGCACGATCGCCCTGCTGGCCGTCGGGGTGGTCGTGGCCGCGCCCGTGCTCAGGGCGGACGCGGTGAGCGACTTCGCGTCGTCGGGCGCGGGCCCGGTCTTCGCCGGCTCCCTGTTCCCCTTCCTCTTCATCACCATCGCCTGCGGCGCGCTGTCCGGCTTCCACGCCCTGGTCGCGTCCGGGACCACCCCCAAGCTGATCCAGAAGGAGTCCCAGGTCCGGCTGATCGGTTACGGCGCGATGCTGATGGAGTCCTTCGTCGCGATCATGGCGCTCATCGCGGCCGCCACCCTGGAGCCCGGCCTGTACTACGCGATGAACGCGCCGGCGGGCCTGCTGGGCACGACGGCCGAGTCGGCGTCCCACGCGGTCGCGGGCCTCGGCTTCACCATCACCCCCGACCAGCTCACCCAGGCCGCGAAAGCGGTCGAGGAACAGACCCTGATCGCCCGCTCGGGTGGCGCGCCGACCCTTGCCGTCGGCATGTCGGAGATCTTCTCCGGCATCTTCGGCGGCACCGCGATGAAGGCCTTCTGGTACCACTTCGCCATCATGTTCGAGGCGCTGTTCATCCTGACCACCGTGGACGCGGGCACCCGGGTCGGCCGCTTCATGCTCCAGGACATGCTCGGCAACGTCTGGAAGCCGATCGGCCGCGTGAACTGGAAGCCCGGCATCTGGCTGTGCAGCGGTCTGGTCGTCGCCGCCTGGGGCTACTTCCTGCACTCCGGCGCCACCGACCCGCTCGGCGGGATCAACCAGCTCTTCCCGCTCTTCGGCATCGCGAACCAGCTGCTCGCCGCCATCGCCCTGACCGTCTGCACGACGGTCCTGGTCAAGTCCGGCCGGCTGCGCTGGGCCTGGGTGACGGGTGTCCCGCTGGCCTGGGTGGTCGCGATCACCTTCACCGCCGGCTGGCAGAAGATCTTCTCCGACGACCCCAGGATCGGCTTCTTCGCCCAGCGCACGCGGTACGCCGACGCCCTCGACGTCGGCCAGGTGCTGCCGCCCGCCAAGTCACCGGCCGACATGCACACGGTGGTCACCAACTCCACGGTGGACGGCGTGCTGATCGCCGTGTTCCTGCTGCTGGTCGCCGTGGTGATCGTGAACGCGGCGGTGGTGTGCGTAGGAGCCGTACGATCGCCGGCTCCGCTGCCGACGACCGAGGCGCCCTATGTCGAGTCCCGTATCGACGTACCCGCGAGGGAGACGGAAACAGAACTCCTGACAGAGGCCCACCTGTGACGGCCGCCGCCGACGGGGCGCGGGGCATGCGTGGGGCGCGGGGCGTGCGCTGGCTGCGGGCCGTGCGCTGGTATCTACGGGAGTTGACCGGGGAGGCGGAGTACGACCGCTACTGCGAGCGGCACCGGCGCCACCACCCGCTCGCTCCGATCCCGACCCGGCGCGAGTACCAGACGCTGCGCAGCCTGCACCGCGAGGAACACCCGCAGAGCCGCTGCTGCTGAACCGCCGGGTGGCCGGGTGGCCGGGTGGCCGGGTGACCGGGTGCCGAGGTGACGAGGTGACGAGGTGACGAGGTGGCTGGGTGGCCGGAGTTCCGGGCGGACGGGGTGCCGTCGCCGGTGTCCGGCCACCCGGCGTGGCCCGGTGAGTGGGCAGCCGGACAGGCGGGCGGCTGGGGCGTCGGGCAGTCGGCAGTCGGGCGGCCCGGGCGTCGAGCAGTCGGGCAGACAGCCGTCGGGCGGTCGGGGTGCCGTCACCGGACTTCGGCCGCCCGGTGGACCGGTGGACAGGCGGGTGGGCGGCGGGCGTGTGCGAGCTCCCGGGCCTCGCCCGCGCCGCTGTCCGGGCCGGCGCCCGTGTCCGTGCCGGCGCCTGGGGTCGCGCCCGCGCCTGGGGCCGTGTCGGCGCCCGTGTCCGTGCCGGCGCCTGGGGTCGCGCCCGCGCCGCTGCCCGGGCCGGCGCCCGTGTCCGTGCCGGCGCCTGGGGGCGCGCCCGCGCCTGGGGTCGCGCCCGCGCCCGTGTCCGTGCCGGCGCCTGGGGTCGCGCCCGCGCCCGTGTCCGTGCCGGCGCCTGGGGTCGCGCCCGCGCCTGGGGCCGCGCCCGTGTCCGTGCCGGCGCCTGGGGTCGCGCCGGCGCCCGTGTCCGGGCCGGCGCCTGGGGCCGTGTCCGCGCCTGGGCCCGGGCTTGGGGCCGCGCCCGTGTCCGCGTGGCGCGTCCGTCAGACCGTCGCCGGCTCGGCCTGCTCGGCCTCTCGTACGGCGGCCTGGGCCCGGTCGCGGGTCTCGCGGCGGACCAGGATCACCCAGCCGACGGGGACGCCCACGGAGAACAGCCACCACTGGATGGCGTACGCGTAGTTGAGGGCCGCGTCCTCGCTGCCGGGCCGGCCGACCAGCTCGGGGCTGTCGCCCTTCGGCTCGGGCGCGGTCTGCGCGATGTAGCCGCCGAGCACCTGCGCGCCGAGCCGTTGGGCCTCCTGCTCGCTGTTGATCAGCATGACCTGCCGGTCCGGCAGTCCCTTGAGGTCCTTGATGCCGCTCGCGGCGGTCGTCTCGTCGGGCATCAGCCGCCCGGTGACGGTGACCCGGCCGGCGGGCGGCGCGGGGACCTTGGGGAACGAGGTCTGACTCGGGGCGTCCGCCGGGATCCAGCCCCGGTCGACCAGCAGCACCTTGCCGTCCGTCAGGACGAACGGGGTGAGGACGTGGAAGCCGACCGTCTCGTCGGCGTTGACCCGGCGCCTGACGACGACTTCGCGCTCGGTGTCGAAGGAGCCGGTGGCGGTGACGCTTCGGTACCGCTCGCCGCGGGTGACGGCGTGCCCCGGGGTGGTCAGCTGCTCCACGGGCACCGCCTCGGCGGTCAGCGCGTCGGAGACCAGCTGGTTGCGCGCGGTGCGCTCGTCGTAGCGATGCATCTGCCAGAAGCCCAGCCTGATCATCGTGGGGATGAGGAGGAGGGAGACCAGCGTGAGGATCACCCACTGCCGGGACAACAGGAAGCGGTACACCCCACGACCGTACAACTCGGTCGTGGGGCGCATTCGGCCGGGTACCGGAAGGCGGTGCCGTCAGGTGTCGGTCCCCGGAAGCCGTCGGATGTCGGGTCGGCTCACACCTTGTCGATGATGCCCACCCTGCCCTCCGCGCGGGCGCAGTGCGCGCCGCAGTACCAGTGGCCCTCCACCTCGACGCCCTGGCCGATGATCTGCACCCGGCAGTGCTCGCAGATGGGGGCCATGCGGTGGATCGCACAGGAGAAGCAGTCGAAGACGTGGATCGCGCCCTGCGCGTGCACTTCGAAGGTCATTCCGTAGTCATTGCCGCAAACTTCGCATCTCGCCATGCGCCACAGGGTGAGCCGTCACCCGCGCGCGGGCGAGCGGACGGCGGGCGAGTCGCGTGGCAATCACCCGTACGCACGGGTCACTCGTCGGCGGGCTCCACATCCCGCAGGAGTTGCCCGAAGGCGGCCTCGTCGACGACGGGCGTCCCGAACTGCCGCGCCTTGACCACCTTCGAGGTACCCGAGTCGGGGTCGTTGGTGACCAGCAGGCTGGTCAGTCGGGAAAGGCTCGTGGCGACGTGCAGCCCCGCCTCGGCTGCGCGGTCCTCCAGCAGCTCCCGCTCGACCGACGTGTCGCCCGAGAAGGCGACCCGCATGCCCTGCTTGAGCCTTTTGCCGTCTTCGTACCGACCGGGGTTGGGATGGGGGCATGCGGGCCTTTTGCGGGACGGTCGCCAACTGCCGGGCCGATAGCTGCCGTAGCCGCCGCCCGAACCGCCCGCCTGCCGGCCGATCAGGGGCGCGGGCCGGTCGGCCCACTCGGTCAGCGGCCGGCACTCGAGCAGCGGCAGCCGGACACCGCCCGCCGCCGCGGCCCGCAGACTCGGCCGGAACGCCTCCGCGAGCACGCGCGCGTCGTCCAGCGCGTGGTGCGCCCGCTGCTGCACCACGCCGAAGTGGGCCGCCAGCGACTCCAGCTTGTGGTTGGGCAGCGGCAGGCCGAGCTCCTTGGAGAGCGCGATGGTGCACAGCCGCTGCCGCACCGGCGCCTCGCGCTCCGCGCGCGCGTACTCCCGCGCGATCATCTGCCAGTCGAAGACCGCGTTGTGCGCGACGAGCACCCGCCCGTCGAGCCGGGCGGCGAACTCCGCGGCCACCTCCTGGAAGAGGGGCGCGCCCTCGAGCACGTCGCTCGTCAGACCGTGGATCCACACCGGGCCCGGGTCGCGCTCCGGGTTGACCAGCGTGTACCAGTGGTCCTCCACCTCACCGCGTGCGTCCAGCCGGTAGACGGCGGCGGAGATGATCCGGTCGTCCCGGGCCAGGCCGGTGGTCTCCACGTCAACGACCGCGTACCCCTGGGGATACGCGGTCGGCCACTCCGTGGGGGAGGACGCTGTCGTCGTGTGGTCTTCGAGCATGGTCACTGAGGATACGGGCCCCCACTGACACCTCGCCGCACCCGCCCCGAAGAGAGGGCGTGCGAAGCCCTTCGGACCGTACGGGAGTTCGCGGAGCGCACGCGCGTGTGCCTGCGGACGTCGGCTGAGGCCCGGCCAACTCCGACCTGCCGGGCGACGGTTCACGCCCGGGTCCACCCGACCGGTCGCGCCCCGGTCCCACGCCCGCTCCCGCGACGACGAGCGTCGGTACGGGGTACGCGCCTCCCGGGGTGCCATCCTCCGTGCTGTGACGGAACCCACCCACGCCGAGGCCCACGGAGGCTCGCTCGGATCCCGGCTGAACTGGCTGCGCGCCGCGGTCCTCGGCGCCAACGACGGCATCGTCTCCACCGCCGGCCTCGTCGTCGGCGTGGCCGGTGCCACGGACGACCGCTCGGCCCTGCTGACGGCCGGCCTCGCCGGTCTGCTCGCCGGGTCGATGTCCATGGCGGCGGGGGAGTACGTCTCCGTGTCGACCCAACGGGACTCCGAGAAGGCCGCCCTCGCGCTGGAGCGGCGGGAGCTGCGCGAGCAGCCGGAGGCCGAGCTGGCGGAGCTGACCGGGCTGCTGGAGGAACGCGGGCTGTCCCGGGACGTGGCCCGCGAGGCCGCCGTCCAGCTCACCGAACGGGACGCCCTGAAGGCCCACGCGCGCGTGGAGCTCGGCATCGACCCCGACGACCTCACCAACCCCTGGCACGCGGCCTGGGCCAGCTTCCTCGCCTTCACGGCCGGCGCCCTGCTCCCCCTGCTCGCCATCGTGCTGCCCCCGACGGACTGGCGCCTCCCGGTGACCGTCGCATCGGTCCTGGCGGCCCTGGCCTGCACCGGATGGAGCAGCGCCCACCTGGGAGCAGCGGCACCGGGACGCGCGGTACTGCGCAACGTGGGGGGCGGGGCACTGGCGATGGGGGTGACGTATCTCGTCGGATCGCTGCTGGGGGCAGCGGGGGTGTGAGGGGCAGGACGGAGACGACGCCGCCCTGTACTCAATGGGTGGGCTTCTGACGGCGGATCAGCCCGCCGTGACCACCGCGGCCTCCCGCTCCGCCCCGGCCGGCCACCGCTCCAGGGCGCCCACCGTCAGCAGCACAGCCGTATCGGTCTCGGCGGCCAGCGCCACCGGATCCAGCCGGGACACGCTCGATCCCCTGCCAGGGGGAGCGGGGGACGAACTCACCCCACAATGCGGGCGGCGCCGGCAGCAGCGCGAGAGCATGCAGGTCGACGACCGGAGCGGGCCCGGTCAGCCGCAGCGGGTCCGCCGACCTCCGGCCGGCCTTGTCCGCGAACAGTGGAGCCACTCTCACCTGCGCCGCAGTGCGAGCACACCGCGGGCCAGCTCCTTCACGAAGGTGACGGCGCCACGGTGCGGTTCCCCGACCGGCAGGCCCTTGCTGCCCCTGCCGTGCACTCCGTCGCCCGGCAACGTCTTGCTCGCCGTCGACACCCTCCCCTGTCCGACTGCCGAAACGATCCTTCAGTGTGGCCACGCCCGCCGACGGCATCGAGAGGGTTACCGGCGAACATCATGGCGCGAAGTCGCGTCCGCCCTCGGCGCCGATTGGCGGAGATCGCCAACAAGCAAGCGCGTACCGTCGGTAATACTTGTGGGTAACAACGTCTAGCCGCAGCCCATCAGCCGTTCTACGGTGCCCCCATGCCGAACCTGCCCGATGTCGTGCTGTGGTCGATACCCGCATTCGTGCTGCTCACCGTGGTCGAGGTGATCGGCGTCCGGCTCCATCCCGACGAGGATGCGGCCGGGTACGAGACGAAGGACGCCGCGACGAGCGTCGGCATGGGGCTCGGGAGTCTCGTGTTCGACTTCGTCTGGAAGATCCCGATCGTCGCGATCTACACCGCGATCTACGAGCTGACCCCGCTCCGTGTCCCGGTCCTGTGGTGGACACTCCCGCTGATGCTGCTCGCGCAGGACTTCTTCTACTACTGGTCCCACCGCGGACACCACGTCATCCGCGTGCTGTGGGCCTGTCACGTCGTCCATCACTCCAGCGAGAAGTTCAACCTCACCACCGCCCTGCGCCAGCCCTGGACCACGCTGACCGTCTGGCCGTTCTACGTTCCGCTCATCGCCCTCGGCGTCCACCCGGCCGCGCTCGCGTTCTGCTCCTCGGCCAACCTCGTCTACCAGTTCTGGATCCACACCGAGCGGATCGACAGGATGCCCCGGTGGTTCGAGTTCGTGTTCAACACGCCCTCCCACCACCGCGTCCACCACGCCTCCCAGGGCGGCTACCTGGACCGCAACTTCGGCGGCATCCTCATCGTCTGGGACCGGCTCTTCGGGTCGTTCGTGCCCGAGGTCGACCGGCCCGTCTACGGGTTGACCAAGAACATCAACACGTTCAACCCGATCAAGGTGGCCACGCATGAGTACGTCGCGATCGTCAAGGACGTGAAGGCGGCGGGCGGTTGGCGCGAGCGGACGGGACGCGTGTTCCGCGGGCCGGGCTGGCAACCCGCGTCCGCTCCGGAAGCCACCACCGCCACCGCCACCGCCACCGCGGTCGAGGAGACCACGGCCGCGTGACCCGCTCCCGCGCCTTCCTCGCCCTGTTCGTCCTCGCCGCAGTCGTCGACCTGCTCAGCCTCGCGCTCGGCTTCGACGCCGGGCACACGGTGGCCAAGCCCCTTCTGATGCCCCTCCTCGCCGCCTGGGCGGCCCTGCGCGGCGCGCCCCGGCTCCTGGTCGCCGCCCTCCTGTGCGGCTGGGGCGGCGACACCCTCCTGCTGCTCGACGCCGACCCCGCCTTCCTCGCCGGCATGGCGTCCTTCGCCGCCGGTCACGTCTGCTACCTGGCGCTGTTCGCCCGCATCGGCCGACCCCACGCGCGCGGCGCCCTCCTCGCCCCCTGCTACGCCACCGCCCTGATCGCCACCGTCGCCCTGCTGTGGCCCGACCTCCCCGCGGACCTGCGCCTCCCCGTCGCCGTCTACAGCACCCTGCTCACGGCCATGGCGTACGCCGCCACCACCCGGCTCGGCCCGGTCGCCGGTGTCGGCGGCGCGCTGTTCCTGCTCTCCGACACCCTCATCGCCACCGGCGTCGCCGACTGGCCGCAGCCCCCGCGTCCCGACCTGTGGATCATGCTCACCTACCTCGCCGCACAGGTCCTGCTGGTCCTCGGCGCAACAAGCCGCCGTCACCCGACGGTTGACCCTCGGCCCTTGATCCTCAACCCTTGATCCTCAGCCCATGTGCTTCAACCATTGATCCTCAGGCCGTGATCCTCAACCCTTGATCGGCAGCGGCAACGCCGTCAACAGTCCCGACACCGCGACCACCACCCCGAGCGCGACGATCTCCACGCGCGCGGGGGAGCAGGCGGCCAGCGGGTCGGGAGCCCGGCGCAGCCGTGTCCGCGCCCACACGGCGAGCAGCGCGACCGCGCCCACGACAAGCACCTTGGCGAGCAGCACGCGCCCGTACGCCGTCGTCGTCAGCTGGTCGAGCGCCGCCTCCGACGGCATCCGGCGCAGTGAACTGCACAGCCCGGTCGCCGTGACCCCGGCGAACAGGACGGCCGCCACGCGCGCGTAGAGCCCGAGCAGCGCGGCGCCCGCCTCGGTGTCGTCCCACCTCCGCAGCGTGCGGAGCACGTTCAGCAGCCCGCCCGCCCACAGTGCCGAGCACGTCAGATGCACCATCGTCAGCCCGGAGCCGATCAGCGGCATGGACTCGGTCGGCGGATGCGCGCGCAGCGCCTCCGCCAGGATCACCGCCGTGAGCGGCCACACCTGACGGTTCGGCCGGCGCGTGAGCGCGCACAGCCCCGCCACGGCGAACGCGATCGCCTCCAGCAGCGCGAGAACGCCGCCCCGCGAGCCATGACCGTGCGGCGCCAGCTCACCGGCGGCCGCCGCGGCCGAGAACCCCACCACCGCCGCGTACGGCGCCCAGCTGACCGGTCGGCCGGGCGGGGCGGCGGGCACCCATCGGGTGAGACCGGCCGCGAACAGCTCACCCACCTGCACGCACAGCGCCGCGAACAGCAGCGTCCGCAGCAGCGCGACCACCCCGGAGTCCGCGGCCTCCCCGGTGCCGTGCGCGGCGACGGAGGGCCCGAGCAAGGGGATCAGGGCCGCGAGCCCCACCAGGACGAGCAGCGCCACCGCCCGGCCGGGGCCGGTACGGCGTATGGATTCGGTTGCGTCGGTCGGTCGTATGAGGGTCATGCCAGGATCTTCACCATTCCCGGCAAATCCGAGCAACTCATCCTGAAGCGGTCGAGGGCGGTGCGGTGCCGGTACAGGAGCGGATCGTCCGGGGGTTCAGAGCCAGCGCGCCGGATCGGCTCCCCAAGGCCCCGGCGGCCGTGCCCAGTCGCCCGGCCCGCCGTCGAACGACACCGGCGGAAGGGCGTAGCGCAGCCGCCCGAGAGGGCTGCCGGTCTCCGCGAGCCAGGGGCCGGGGTCGACGCTCCCGCCCCCGCTCACCTCCCGGTTCCGCGCCTTGGTCATCCCTTTGCCCTCCCCTTCGCCCATCCGGACGCCCTCACGACGGTCGTCCCCGTTCCCGGCGCCCCCGTTCCCGGCGCCCCCGTTCCCGGCGTCCCCGCCGTGGGCGTCCTCGCCCTCGCTCGCCCAGGCTCCCTCGGTGAGCCATGCCGCGGTCCGGGCCAGCGCCAGCCGTACGAACCGGCTGCCGCCGTCGTACGACTGCTCGGTCAGCGCCCGCAGTACTGCCGCCGCCAGCAGATAGCCCGTGCCGTGGTCGAGGGCCTGTGCGGGCAGCGCGCCCGGCCGCTCGGCGGAGCCTTCGACGGTCGCGATGCCGGTGGCCGCCTGGACCAGGCTGTCGAAGCCGCGCCGCCCGCCCCACGGCCCGTACGCGCCCCATGCCGACACCTGCGCCACGACCAGCCCGGGCCGACGCTCGGCCAGTGCCTCGGGGGAGAGCCCGAACCGGTCCAGGGTGCCCGGCCGGTAGCCGGTGACCACGACGTCCGCCGTCGCGAGCAACTCCTCGAAGGTGCGCCGGTCCGATGCCAGGTCGAGCAGTGTCGAGCGCTTGCCGAACCCCGTGTCGGCGTGCTGGTCGGGCAGCTCGGGCAGATGGGGTGCGTCGACCCGCAGGACGTCCGCGCCCAGCAGGGCGAGGGTGCGGGTGGCGACCGGCCCGGCCAGGACCCGGGTCAGGTCCAGGACGCGCAGCCCGGCGGCGGGCAGCAGCGGGCCACCCGTCGGCGGCGTGAACGTACGCGCGCGTGCCTCGTCCGACCGGCCCCGCTCCACCAGGGGGCGAGCGGTGATCATGGCCGCCTGCTCCTGCGCCGCCCACTCCGCGGGCGTGCGCGACGCGACGGCCAGGCCCCCGGCCGCGTACACCGCGTCCTCGATGTCCAGGGCGGAGCGCTCCGCGAGCGACGCCTCGACGGCGGCCGCGTCGGCGCCCTCCGGCAGCGCCAGCGCCTTGAGCAACCGCTCACGGTGATGCGGGTAGTTGGCGTGGGTGCGCACCCATCCGTCGGCCGTCCGCCAGAACCGTGACAGCGGGGCGAAGGCGACCGGCGCCCGCCCGTCGACCAGCAGCCGTCGCTCGCTGACGAACGCGGTGGCCACCGCCGCGTCGTCCACCCGCACCCCGGGCACCTCCGTCAGGCCGGCCCGTCGCGCCCCCAGTTCGGCGCCGGCCAGCGCGCACACGCCCACACAGGCGCGCGCCAGCTCCCGCACGGGGAGGCGCGCCGGCAGGGCGCCCTCCCGGACGACGGTCGACACGCGCGCGAGGAGGGCGGGATCGCCGCCCAGCTCCGACCAGGCGAACTTGATTCCAGTCATGACTGCACTATGCATTATTGATTCAATCAACATATGCACGGCAGTACGCACGCGGGAAGCACCACCGGATTCATCACCGCACGCACACACGCGCGCTCGCACGCACGAAGGGCCGGGCGGATGTCCGCCCGGCCCTCGAACCGCCCTTCAGGCGACTACTTCACGGCACGCAGCGCGTTCACGACGCCGAAGCCGAAGAAGCCGTTGAGGCGCTTGCCGCCCACGCAGGTCGCGTCCACGACCCCGTTGCCGTCGCCGTCGTACGGCTCGGTCGGGCACGCCGTGCTGTCGGCCTGGAGCTTGAGCAGCGCCTGGAGCTGGGCCGGGCTCGCGTGCGGGTGGGTCGACTTCAGCAGCGCGGCCACACCGGCGACGTGCGGGGACGCCATCGAGGTGCCCTGGAGGAAGCCGTACGTGTTGTTCGGCAGCGTCGACAGGATGCGGCCGTTGGCGGACGGGGTGTCCGGGATCTGGTACTTGTCGCCGCCCGGAGCCGCGACGTCGATCGCGCCCAGGCCGTACGTGGAGTAGTACGACTTGGTGCCCTTGACGCCCGTCGCGCTCACCGTGACGACACCCGGCAGCTGGGTCGGGACGTCGAAGCACTCGTGCGGGTCGACGGTCCGCTCGACCGGCGTGGAGTCGTCCGGGCTGGAGGCGTCGACCAGGGAGTCGGAGTCCAGGTCGTGGTTGGAGTTGCCCGCCGAGGCGACGTTGATCGTGCCCTTCTTCTGGGCGTACAGCTGGGCCCTGTTGACCGCGTCGACGATCGCCTTCTGGTCGGGGTCGTCCATGCAGTTGTACAGCCACGGGTCGACGTAGTAGCTGTTGTTCGTGACCTCGACGCCGTGGTCGGCGGCGAACACGAAGGCGCAGACGACGTTCTCCGGGTAGAAGAGGCCGTCCTTGGGGTCGCTCACCTTGATGCCGGCGACCTTCACACCGGGCGCGACGCCCGCCACGCCGATGCCGTTGCGGGCCGCGGCGATCTCACCCGCGACATGGGTGCCGTGGTAGTCGTCAGCGGTGTACGGGCGCCAGGCGCCCTCGCTGGTGTCCGCGACGCCGCCGACGCAGTTCGCCGACTGGGACGCGGAGAAGTTCGGCGCGAGGTCAGGGTGGGTGTCGTCGACGCCGGTGTCGATGACAGCGACCGTCACCTTCTTGCTGCCCGGGTTGATCGTGGCGGCCTTGTCGGCGCCGATCGCGCGCAGGTCCCACTGGTCGGCCTCGAGCGGCTCGCTCTGGCCCGCCGCGTCGGACGCCTTCTCGATCTTCGCGGCCTCCGCCTTGGAGAGGACCTGCGCGGCCCCCTCGTCGGTGGTCCCCGCGGCGCTCAGCGGCGCGGTACGGGTCGCACCCGCCGACTGCACGCCGCGCACCGCGCGTATCCGGGGCCCGAAGTCGGGGTTCGCCGAATGGACGACGAGCACGCCGATCTTCTCGTACGCCGCGACGACGGTGCCGCCGGCCGCGGCGATCGCCTTCTTCACCGACCCGATCGTGCGGTGGTCCACCTTCGTGTTGACGACGTACGCCAGGGTTCCGGCGTCGGCCGTCTGGGTGGCGGAAGTCGTGACGGGTGCCGCGGAGGCCGCCGTCGGCAGGAAGCCGAGGGAAGCGGTCAGCGACAGCACGACGGGCACCGCGAGCGCGAGGCGGCGTCTGGAAGGCAGATGAGCCATGGGGTCTCCACATCATCCGGAAACGGGACCTGACCCAAGCGCAGGTGCTGCTTGGGCAGGTACATGACGGGTGGTACTCGCCCGAAGCTATCTCCCTGACTCACCGGCCAGCAATGACTTCCAGGCGGCGAGTTTGCCGACCCATGACCTGACGCGGCCCCCGCTCGTTGGTCATGACCTGCCGAAGGCCACTTCGACAAACCCGCCCGACGCGTTGAACCCGTCCCTGTGCGGCGCCGTGACCTTGGGCAGGGAGCGAGAGGACACTCGCCTCCTTTCGCCGTCCGACCCGCATCCGCAACGAGGAGACTTCGTGGCCACCGAGACACCGCCCCCCTCGAAATCCCCAACCCAACTCCCGTCCACCGAGGAGTTCGTCGCGGTGCAGGAGAGCGCGGAGTTCGGTGAACTGCGCAGCTCCTACCGCGGCTTCGCCTTCCCGCTGACGGTCGCCTTCATCGCCTGGTACCTGCTGTACGTCCTGCTGTCCAACTACGCGGGCGACTTCATGGGCACCAAGCTCTTCGGCAACTTCAACGTGGCCATGGCCCTCGGCCTCGGCCAGTTCCTCACCACCTTCCTCATCGCCTGGTGGTACGCGCGGACCGCCGCCGCACGGTTCGACCCCAAGGCCGAGGCCATCAAGTCCCGGATGGAGGGCGGAGCATGAGCCCCGCACAGCACACCCTGCTCGCCGCGGGCGAGGCCAGCGAGCACCGCACGCTGATCATCATCCTGTTCTCGGTGTTCGTCGCCGCGACCCTCGTCATCACCGTCTGGGCCGGCCGCCAGACCAAGGACGCCGCCGACTTCTACGCCGGCGGCCGCCAGTTCACCGGCTTCCAGAACGGCCTCGCCGTCTCCGGCGACTACATGTCCGCCGCGTCCTTCCTCGGCATCGCGGGCGCCATCGCCCTCTTCGGCTACGACGGCTTCCTGTACTCCATCGGCTTCCTGGTCGCCTGGCTGGTCGCCCTGCTCCTGGTCGCCGAGCCGCTGCGCAACTCCGGCCGCTACACCATGGGCGACGTCCTGGCGTACCGCATGCGCCAGCGGCCCGTCCGCACGGCGGCCGGCACCTCCACCATCGTGGTGTCGATCTTCTACCTGCTGGCCCAGATGGCGGGCGCGGGCGTCCTGGTCTCCCTGCTGCTGGGCATCACCAGCGACAGCGGCAAGATCGGCATCGTCGCGCTGGTCGGCGTACTGATGATCGTCTACGTGACGATCGGCGGCATGAAGGGCACCACCTGGGTCCAGATGGTCAAGGCGGTCCTGCTCATCGCCGGCGCCCTCCTGCTCACCTTCCTGGTCCTGCTGAAGTTCGACTTCAACCTCTCCGACCTGCTGGGCTCGGCCGCCGACAACAGCGGCAAGGGCGCGGCCTTCCTGGAGCCCGGCCTGAAGTACGGCGCCACCGGCACCACCAAACTGGACTTCATCTCGCTCGGCATCGCCCTGGTCCTGGGCACCGCGGGCCTGCCTCACATCCTGATCCGCTTCTACACCGTGCCCACCGCGAAGGCCGCCCGTAAGTCGGTCCTCTGGGCCATCGGCCTGATCGGCGCCTTCTACCTGATGACCCTCGCCCTCGGCTTCGGCGCCGCCGCGCTGATCAAACCGGACGAGATCACCGCCTCCAACAAGGCCGGCAACACCGCCGCGCCCCTGCTCGCCCTCCATCTCGGCGGCGTCGACTCCAACTGGGGCGCGATCCTGCTGGCCACCATCTCGGCGGTCGCCTTCGCCACCATCCTCGCGGTCGTCGCGGGCCTCACCCTGGCGTCGTCCTCGTCGTTCGCCCACGACATCTACGCCAACGTCATCAAGAAGGGCACCGCCACCGAGAAGCAGGAGATCAACGCGGCGCGCTACGCCACCGTGGGCATCGGCGCCGTCTCCATCCTCCTGGGCGCCCTCGCCCGCGACCTGAACGTCGCCGGCCTGGTCGCCCTCGCCTTCGCGGTCGCCGCCTCCGCCAACCTCCCGACGATCCTCTACAGCCTCTTCTGGAAGCGGTTCACCACCTCCGGAGCCCTGTGGTCGATCTACGGCGGCCTGGTCACCGCGGTCGGCCTGGTGCTGTTCTCGCCGGTCGTCTCGGGCAAGCCCACCTCGATGTTCCCGGACGTCGACTTCCACTGGTTCCCGCTGGAGAACCCCGGCATCATCTCGATCCCGGTCGGCTTCCTGCTGGGCGTCGTAGGCACCCTGCTGTCGAAGGAGGAGCCCGACAAGGGCAAGTACGCCGAACTGGAGGTCCGCTCCCTGACCGGCACCGGAGCCCACTGAGCAACCGCTGACCACGCCCCCCCCCCCCCGCGGCCGCGTCGTAGATCCCTACGACGCGGCCGCGTCCTGTCTCATGGGATCTCGTGGGATCGGGCCCTGTTGTTGTCACCGGTGTCACGTAGGCTCGCAAGTGACGGAGAAGAACAAGCGATCGCTACGAGGGAGGGGGCCCACGTGCTCATCGACACCTATGGCCGAGTGGCCACCGACCTGAGGGTCTCGCTGACCGACCGGTGCAACCTGCGCTGTACGTACTGCATGCCCGAGGAGGGCTTGCAGTGGCTCGCCAAGCCCGACCTGCTCGACGACGACGAGATCGTCCGTCTGATCGGCATAGCGGTCTCCACGCTCGGCATCGAGGAGGTCCGCTTCACGGGAGGCGAGCCCCTGCTGCGCCCGGGCCTGGTCGGCATCGTCGAGCGGGTCGCGGCCCTGACGCCCCGCCCCCAGATGTCCCTCACGACGAACGGCATCGGCCTGCGCCGCACCGCCACCGCGCTCAAGGCGGCGGGCCTGGACCGGGTCAACGTCTCCCTCGACACCCTGCGGGCCGACGTCTTCAAGACCCTCACCCGCCGGGACCGCCACAAGGACGTCCTCGAAGGCCTGGAAGCCGCCCGCGAGGCAGGCCTCACCCCGGTGAAGGTCAACTCGGTCCTGATGCCCGGCCTGAACGAGGACGAGGCCCCGGACCTCCTCTCCTGGGCCGTCGAGCACGACTACGAGCTGCGTTTCATCGAGCAGATGCCCCTGGACGCCCAGCACGGCTGGAAGCGCGAGGGCATGGTCACGGCCGGCGACATCCTGGCCTCCCTGCGCACCCGCTTCGACCTCACCGCCGAGGGCGAGGGGGAGCGCGGCTCCGCCCCGGCCGAACGCTGGCTGGTGGGCGGCGGCCCGCACCGGGTGGGCGTCATCGCCTCCGTCACCCGCCCGTTCTGCGCCGCCTGCGACCGCACCCGCCTCACGGCCGACGGCCAGGTCCGCACCTGCCTCTTCGCCCGCGAGGAGACGGACCTGCGAGCGGCCCTGCGTTCCGGTGCCCCCGACGAGGAGATAGCCCGTATCTGGCGACTGGCGATGTGGGGCAAGAAGGCGGGTTCGGGCCTGGACGACCCGACGTTCCTCCAGCCGGACAGGCCCATGTCGGCGATCGGCGGCTAGGGAGCTTCCGGGGATTGCCACTCGGTCAGCAGGACGACGTCCTTGAGGAATCCCCGGACTCCGAGGAACTGCGACAGATGCTCCCGGTGCTCCTCGCACGCGAGCCACGTCTTGCGTCGCTCCGGCGTATGCAGCTTCGGGTTGTTCCATGCCAGTACCCACGCCGCGTCGACACGGCAGCCCTTGGCAGAACAGATCGGGGTCTCGTCACTCACAGACTTGTCTCACCACACGCACACAAAGGCGACGCCGAGCAGCCACGGGGGGAGCTGCCCGGCGTCGGTCCGTCGCTCCGACGGGGGATGCGGAGCGCGTACGAAGTATGTCATGGCTCACGGTCCGCACGGCACTGGAACAACATGATTGATCTGAGCTTTTCCTGAGCTTGGAGCACAGCCTGTTCATGGCCTGTTCACGGCTGACGCTCAGCCGGATCGGGCGCCGGATCCTTCCGGAGGGATTCCGCGAAGCCCTCCTCTTCCGGGACGGAGCCCGCGGATTCACCCTCGTCCCGCGGCGGAGCGATCATGGTTCGCACCGGCACGGTCAGGAAAGTGGAGGGGAGCGAAGGCACGTTCTCCCGACCCGCGTTGGCGATCACCACCGAGATATAGGGGAGCACCACCCCCAGGACCAACGCCACGATCGCCACATGCCGTTCCACGTTCCACAACGTCGCCGCGAGGATCACCGACACCGTACGGATCGACATCGAGATGATGTACCGCCGTTGCCGGCCCCGCACGTCGTCCTGGAGTCCCTGGCGCGCACCGGTGATCCGGAACACCTGGACGTTGCCGCCGCCACCCTGCTTCCGCATCACATTCCACCGTCCGCCCGCATCGGCCTTGCCCCGGCCCCTCTCCGGACCGCACCCGATCGGGGAGCCGGGCCCGGACACCGTCCACGTTACGCCGCGACTGCGTCGCCTTCGAGACCGGGTCGCCTGCCGTCCGGGCGAACGTTCTGCGCCGTGCCGCGTATGGCCGCACCCGACATGCGCCGTACGGCGAGCGGCCCGAGACTTGGGGGCAATGCTCACGTAGAGCCGTACAAGGAGGCAGCCATGGGCTGGTTGTGGGCGATCATCGTGGGATTCGTGCTGGGCCTGATCGCGAAGGCGATCATCCCGGGCAAGCAGCACAGCCCGCTCTGGCTGACCACCATTTTCGGCATGCTGGGCGCCATCGTGGGCAACTCGATCGCCCGCGCGGCCGGGGTCGAGTCGACGTCCGGCATCGACTGGAGCCGCCACGCGTTCCAGCTGATCGCCGCGATCATCATCGTCGCCCTGGGCGACATGCTCTACATGGCGACGCTGGGCAAGAGGAAGACCCGCGCCTGAGCCGGGCGCCCGGGAGGGGCGCGGAGAACTGCGCGACAAACCACGACGAAAGCCGCGGCCGGCAGAAACCCGCACCCCTACGGCGCACCCCCTACGCGCAACCCGCGGAGCGGAAGCGCGCCACTCAGACGTCGGTGACCTCGACGGCCGCCAGGTTCTTCTTCCCGCGCCGCAGCACCAGCCACCGCCCGTGGATGAGCTCTTCCTTCGCCGGGACGGCGTCCTCCGCGGTGACCTTGACGTTGTTCACGTAGGCCCCGCCCTCCTTCACGGTCCGCCGCGCGGCGGACTTGCTGGCCACCAGACCGACCTCGGCGAACAGGTCCACGACCGGTCCGAGCTCGGCGACCTGGATGTGCGGCACCTCGGAGAGGGCCGCGGCCAGCGTCCGGTCGTCGAGCTCACCGAGCTCGCCCTGGCCGAAGAGGGCCTTGGACGCGGCGACCACGGCGGCCGTCTGGTCGGCGCTGTGGACCAGCGTCGTCAGCTCCTCGGCCAGCGCGCGCTGAGCGGCCCGGGCCTGCGGACGCTCCTCGGTCTGCCGCTCCAGCTCCTCGATCTCGGCATGGGACCGGAAGCTGAAGATGCGCAGGAACTTCGACACGTCCCGGTCGTCCGCGTTCAGCCAGAACTGGTAGAAGGCGTACGGCGTGGTCATCTCGGGGTCGAGCCAGATCGTGCCGGACTCCGTCTTGCCGAACTTGGTGCCGTCCGCCTTGGTGATCAGCGGGGTGGCCAGTGCGTGCACCACGGTGTCGGGCTCCACCTTGTGGATCAGTTCGGTGCCCGAGGTCAGGTTGCCCCACTGGTCGCTGCCGCCGGTCTGGAGCGTGCAGCCGTGCCGCCGGTACAGCTCCAGGAAGTCCATGCCCTGGAGGATCTGGTAGCTGAACTCGGTGTAGCCGATGCCGGCGTCGGAGTTGAGCCGCCGGGAGACGGCCTCCTTGGCGATCATCTTGTTGACGCGGAAGTACTTGCCGACGTCCCGCAGGAACTCGATGGCCGACATGCCCTGCGTCCAGTCCAGGTTGTTGACCATGACCGCCGCGTTCGGGCCCTCGAAGTCGAGCAGCGGCGCGATCTGCGCGCGCAGCCGCTCGACCCACTGGGCGACGACCTCGGGAGAGTTCAGCGTCCGCTCCGCGGTGGGCTTCGGGTCGCCGATCAGCCCGGTGGCGCCGCCGACCAGGCCCAGCGGACGGTTGCCCGCCTGCTGGATCCGGCGCATCGTCAGGATCTGCACGAGGTTGCCGAGGTGCAGGCTGGGCGCGGTCGGGTCGAAGCCGCAATAGAACGTGACGGGACCGTCCGCGAACGCCTTGCGCAATGCGTCCTCGTCAGTGGAGAGGGCGATCAGCCCGCGCCACTTCAGTTCGTCGACGATGTCCGTCACGGTTCTCATATCTCCTTGATGATCTTCAGACTGTGTTCGGGCGGTCGAGCGACCACCGGCTACGAGGTTATACGCCCTGACTGACAGAGCTCATATTGAAGTCCGGCACCCGCAGCGCGGGCATCGCAGCCCTAGTGAACCAGTCGCTCCACTCCCTGGGCAGCGTCTTTTCCGTACGCCCCGCCTCCGTCGCCCGCCCCAGCAGGCCGACCGGCGACTCGTTGAACCGGAAGTTGTTCACCTCGCCGACGACCTCGCCGTTCTCCACCAGGTAGACGCCGTCCCGGGTCAGGCCGGTGAGGAGCAGGGTCGCCGGGTCGACCTCGCGGATGTACCACAGGCAGGTCAGCAGCAGCCCGCGTCCGGTGGCCGCGACCATCTCCTCGAGGGAGCGGTCCTCGCCGCCGTCCAGGATCAGGTTGTCGGCCCCGGGCGCCACCGGAAGGCCGGTCAGGGCCGCGCTGTGCCGGGTGGTCGTCAGGTGCTTCAGCTCGCCCGCCCCGATCCACTCGGTGGGTCGCACGGGCAGGCCGTTGTCGAAGACCGACTGGTCGCCGCCGGAGGAGTGCGCGATGACGAACGGCGGCGCCTCCAGGCCCGGCTCGTTCGGGTCGCTGCGCAGGGTCAGCGGCAGGTCGGACAGCTTCTCCCCGAGCCGGGTGCCGCCGCCGGGCTGGGAGAACACCGTCCGGCCCTCGGTGGCGTCCCGGCCGGACGCCGACCACAGCTGGTAGATCATCAGGTCGGCCACCGCGGTCGGCGGCAGCAGCGTCTCGTACCGCCCGGCGGGCAGCTCGATCCGCCGCTCCGCCCAGCCCAGCCGTACGGCCAGCTCGGCGTCGAGCGCCGCCGGGTCGACGTCCTTGAAGTCCCGGGTCGAGCGCCCGGCCCACGCCGAGCGGGTCCGGTCCGGGGACTTGGCGTTGAGCTCCAGCGTCCCGTTCGGCTGGTCGTGCCGCAGCCGCAGCCCGGTCGACGTGCCCAGGTAGGTCGAGACGAGCTCGTGGTTGGCGAACCCGTACAGCTCGCGACCGCCCGCCCGCGCGCGGGCGAACGCCTCACCCAGGGCGGGCGCGAAGTCGGCGAACACCGCCGACGAGGTCTCCGCGGGCGCCTCGGTGAACTCGGGGGACCGAGCCACACCGCTGACCAGGGGCTGCGCGTCCTCGGCGGGGCCGGCGCCACGCGCGGCGGCCTCGGCGGCCCGTACGAGGGACTCCAGCTCGTCCGCGGTGACGGCGGCCCGCGAGACCACACCGGAGGCGGTGCCCTCCCTGCCGTCGACCGTGGCGATCACGGTGAGCGTGCGCCCGCGCGTGACGCCGTTGGTCGTGAGCGCGTTGCCGGCCCAGCGCAGGTTCGCCGTCGACTGCTCGTCGGCGATCACGACACAGCCGTCGGCCCGGGACAGCTCGAGGGCGCGCTCGACGATCTCGTGCGGCTGCTGCGCCTTGTTGGTGCCCGCGCTCATCGACCGGCCTCCTGCGTGGTGTTCAGAATGTTGACGCCCTTGAAGAGGGCCGACGGGCAGCCGTGCGACACCGCCGCCACCTGGCCCGGCTGGGCCTTGCCGCAGTTGAAGGCGCCGCCGAGGACGTACGTCTGCGGGCCGCCGACCGCCGCCATCGACCCCCAGAAGTCGGTGGTCGTCGCCTGGTAGGCCACGTCCCGCAGCTGGCCGGTGATCCGCCCGTTCTCGATCCGGAAGAACCGCTGCCCGGTGAACTGGAAGTTGTAGCGCTGCATGTCGATGGACCAGGAACGGTCGCCGACGACGTAGATGCCCCGGTCGACGCTGCCGATGAGACCCTCGGTCGACATCCCGGCCGGATCCGGCCGCAACGACACGTTGGCCATGCGCTGCACCGGGACATGGCCGGGGGAGTCGGCGAAGGCGCACCCGTTGGACCGCTCGAACCCGGTCAGCTTCGCGATGCGCCGGTCCAGCTGGTAGCCGACGAGCGTGCCGTCCTTCACGAGGTCCCAGGACTGGCCCTCGACGCCCTCGTCGTCGTAGCCGACGGTCGCCAGGCCGTGCTCGGCGGTGCGGTCACCCGTGACGTTCATCAGGTCCGAGCCGTAACGCAGCTTGCCGAGCTGGTCGAAGGTGGCGAAGGAGGTGCCGGCGTAGGCGGCCTCGTAGCCGAGGGCCCGGTCCAGCTCGGTGGCGTGCCCGATGGACTCGTGGATGGTCAGCCACAGGTTCGACGGGTCGACGACCAGGTCGTACAGCCCCGGCTCGACGCTCGGCGCCCGCATCTTCTCGGCGAGCAGCTCCGGGATCCGGTCGAGTTCGTCGTCCCAGTCCCACCCGGTGCCCGTGAGGTACTCCCAGCCGCGTCCGACGGGCGGCGCGATCGTGCGCATCGAGTCGAACTCGCCGCTCGACTCGTCGACCGACACCGCGGTCAGCGCCGGGTGCAGCCGCACCCGCTGCTGGGTGGTCACCGTCCCGGCCGTGTCTGCGTAGAACTTGTTCTCGTGGACGGTGAGCAGCGAGGCGTCCACGTGGTTGATCCCGTTCGCCGCCAGCAGCCGCGCGCTCCAGTCCGCGAGCAGCGCCGCCTTCTCCTCGTCCGGCACGGTGAACGGGTCGATCTCGTAGGACGAGATCCACGTCCTGTCGGCGTGCACCGGCTCGTCGGCCAGTTCCACCCGCTCGTCCGAACCGGCCGCCTTGATCACCTGCGCGGACAGCTTGGCCATCGCCACGGCCTGCGAGGCGACCCGGGCCGCGGCGTCCATCGTGAGATCCACGCCGGACGCGAACCCCCACGTACCGCCGTGCACCACCCTGACCGCGTACCCGAGGTCGGTCGTGTCGGACGACCCGGAGGGCTTGGCGTCCCGCAACCGCCAGGACGCGCTGCGCACCCGCTCGAACCGGAAGTCCGCGTGCTCCGCCCCCAGCGCACGCGCGCGTGCGAGAGCGGCGTCGGCGAGGGCGCGTAGGGGTAGGGCCGTGAAACTTTCATCGATGCTGTGGGGCACCTACGTCTCTCCCTGGTGTCGTCACGTGTGAAGGCCTCGATCATGTCGCGCCCGGCAGCCCCGGACCACACGTTTCCGCCCCGCTTCCGCAAACTTTCTGTAGAGACCCCACAGCCAGTCCGGTGAGCCACTGTCGGTGCCCGAATGTCCGTCGGACGAGGCAGACCGATAGGTTTCGAGGGAAGCCACCTGCCGTTCCGTGTTCGGGCGGGTGCGTCAGACCCCTATCGAAAGGGTGATCCGTTGAGCCGCTCGGTTCTCGTCACCGGAGGAAACCGGGGCATCGGCCTCGCCATCGCCCGCGCGTTCGCCGATGCCGGCGACAAGGTCGCGATCACTTACCGCTCGGGCGAGCCACCGGCCGGCTTCTTCGCGGTCAAGTGCGACATCACCGACTCCGAGCAGGTGGAGCAGGCCTACAAGGAGATCGAGGCCGAGCACGGCCCCGTCGAGGTTCTGATCGCCAACGCCGGCGTCACCAAGGACCAGCTCCTGATGCGCATGTCCGAGGAGGACTTCACCTCGGTCATCGACACCAACCTCACCGGTACCTTCCGCGTGGTCAAGCGCGCGAACCGCGCCATGCTGCGCGCCAAGAAGGGCCGTGTCGTCCTGATCTCCTCGGTCGTGGGACTGCTCGGCTCCGCCGGGCAGGCGAACTACGCCGCCTCCAAGGCCGCCCTGGTCGGCTTCGCGCGTTCCCTCGCCCGTGAGCTGGGTTCGCGCAACATCACCTTCAACGTCGTCGCGCCCGGCTTCGTCGACACCGACATGACCAAGGTGCTCACCGACGAGCAGCGCGCGGGCATCGTCTCGCAGGTCCCGCTCGGCCGGTACGCGCAGCCGGAGGAGATCGCCGCGACGGTGCGGTTCCTCGCCTCGGACGACGCCTCGTACATCACTGGAGCCGTCATTCCCGTTGACGGCGGACTGGGAATGGGTCACTGATCACCATGAGCGGAATTCTCGAGGGCAAGCGCGTCCTGATCACCGGCGTGCTGCTGGAGTCCTCCATCGCCTTCCACACCGCCAAGCTGGCCCAGGAGCAGGGTGCCGAGATCATCCTGACCGCGTTCCCGCGGCCCACGCTGACCGAGCGCATCGCCAAGAAGCTGCCGAAGCCCACCAAGGTCATCGAGCTCGACGTGACGAACGACGAGCACCTCGGCCGGCTGGCCGACATCGTCGGCGAGGAGCTCGGCGGTCTCGACGGCGTCGTGCACTCCATCGGCTTCGCGCCGCAGGACGCCATGGGCGGCAACTTCCTCAACACGCCGTTCGAGTCGGTCGCCACGGCCATGCACGTCTCGGCGTTCTCCCTGAAGTCGCTCACCATGGCCTGTCTGCCGCTGATGCAGAACGGCGGCTCGGTCGTCGGCCTCACCTTCGACGCCTCGTTCGCCTGGCCGCAGTACGACTGGATGGGCCCCGCCAAGGCGGCCCTGGAGGCCACCAGCCGCTACATGGCGCGTGACCTGGGCAAGCAGAACATCCGCTGCAACCTGGTCTCCGCCGGTCCCATCGGTTCCATGGCGGCCAAGTCCATCCCGGGCTTCTCCGAGCTGGCCTCGGTGTGGGACGACCGCTCCCCGCTGGAGTGGGACCTCAACGACCCCGGGCCGGCCGGCCGCGGTGTGGTCGCCCTGCTGAGCGACTGGTTCCCGAAGACCACGGGCGAGATCGTGCACGTCGACGGCGGCCTGCACGCCATCGGAGCCTGATCACCGACACGCCGTCGACGCCCCGTTCCTCCGCCCGCGCGCGGGGAGCGGGGCGTCACCCGTTCGGCTCACCCGGCCAGGCGGGGGAGTGTCCCGGCAAGGCACTCTGAAGTGCGGGTTCCTTACCGCGCTTTCCTCCCCAGCACGGCCGAGGAGGTCCCTTTGTGCGCCTGTCTCGCAGCCTGGCCCCAGTGACCGTCGCCGTCTGTCTCGTCCTGTCGCTGCCGTACGACGCGTTGCCCCACGCGCGCGTGGCGGCCCGGCAGGCCACCGCCGCACCCGAGGAGCCGTTCGGCGCGGAGTGCCGCACCGATGTCCGCGGTTCCCGCGTCGTCGCCTACTGCCACAACCCCTACGCCGACACCGACCGCGTCCGCCTGCACATCGAGTGCGACCGCTGGTGGGATCTCGACACCGACGGCACCCCCGCCGACGCGGGCCCCGCGCAGACCGTACGGCTCACCGGCCGCTGCTGGAAGGAGGTCCGCTCGGCCTGGGTCAGCCACCAGAAGTTGTGAACCGTCCGGGCCGGCACAGCAGGGGGTAGCCGGCCGCCTCGACGGCGGCGGCCTCCGCGTCGCCCGCGCGGATCGCGTCCACCAGCCGGGTGTGGTCCATGTACGTCTCCGGCGTCAGCTCCTCGCCGACGTCCTCGCGCAGCCAGTCCCGCAGCACGTCGCCGAGGTCCGCGTACATCGCGGTCATGACGTCGTTGTGGGAGGCCGCCACCACCGCCAGGTGGAAGGTCGCGTCCGCTGTCACGAACGCCTCCGTGTCGCCCGAGTCCCAGGCCTCCTCGCGCCGCACGAGGAGCGCGTCCAGCTGCTTGAGGTCCTTCTCCGTGCGCCGCCCGGCCGCCAGCTTCGCCGCGCTCGACTCCAGCGTGGCGCGCAGCTCGGCGATGTGTCCGGGGTCGGCGTCGGCGAAGCGGCGGTGCATCACGCCCGCCAGCTCGCTGGTCGCCACGACGTAGGTCCCCGAGCCCTGCCTGATGTCCAGCAGTCCGTTGTGCGCGAGCGCCCGCACGGCCTCCCGAACCGTGTTGCGGGCGACACCCAGCTCTTCGACCAGCTCGGGTTCCGTGGGGATGCGTGCGCCGACCGGCCACTCGCCCGAGGTGATCTGGGTGCGCAGCGCGGCGATGACCTGCTCGGACAGCGCCGAGCGGCGGGGATGGCTCAGGGGCATGGCACACCTTCGCACGGGTGGGGCGGCCGAGGGGAACCCGGGCATGGACAACCAATCATCCCATGATTCTATGATGGTCGGCATGGCCAGCGAGCAGACCCGGACGACGACACCCCCGCCCCTACGCACCTCGGCGACGGGCGAGCCCCCGCGAACGGTCACCCGCGCGTGGGGCACACGGCTGCTCGTCGTCGGCATCGTGCTGGCCGCCCTCAACCTCCGGCCCGCCATCACGAGCCTCGGAGCCCTCCTCGAAGAGGTGCGCGACGGACTCGGCATGAGCGGCAGCGTGGCCGGGCTCCTCACCTCCGTGCCCCCGCTCTGCTTCGCCGTCTTCGGCGTCATGGCACCCCGTCTCGCCCGCCGCTTCGGGCCGGGCGCGGTGGTGTGCGCCGGCATGACCGCCATCACGGCGGGACTGCTCCTGCGCCCCTACGCGGGCGGCACGGCGGGGTTCCTCGCCGCCAGCGCCCTCGCCCTCATGGGCATCGCCGTCAGCAACGTCCTGATGCCGGTCATCGTCAAGCGCCACTTCCCCGACCGGGTCGGCACCATGACCGGCCTGTACTCGATGGCCCTCGCCCTCGGCACCGCCACCGCCGCCGCGATCACCGTGCCCATGACCGAGGCGCTGGGCGGCAGTTGGCAGACCGGCCTCGCGCTGTGGGCGGGCCTGGCGGCGGCGGCCGTCCTGCCCTGGCTGCCGCTCGCGCGGGACCGCGGGACGGCACCGGGCGGCGCGCGTACGGAGGGGGAGCGGCAGGAGCGGGGCCCGCGGCCCGCCCGGCAGGCCCACGCGCGCGTGCCGCAGTCGTCGGCCGCCCCGCTGTGCATCACCCGCAGCCGTACCGCCTGGGCGCTCGCCGTGTTCTTCGGCCTCCAGGCCACCGCCGCGTACATCACCATGGGCTGGATGCCGCAGATCTTCCGGGACGCCGGGGTGCCCGCGAGCACGGCCGGGCTGCTCCTCGCCGTGACGATGGCGATGGGCGTGCCGCTGGCCTTCGTCATCCCGCGCGTCGCCACCCGGTTGCCGCACCAGGGCCCGATCGTGCTCGCGCTCGGCGGCTGCGGCCTCGTCGGCTACGCCGGCCTGTACCTCGCGCCGGCCGGCGGCGCCTGGGCCTGGGCCCTGCTGCTCGGCATCGCCAACTGCGCCTTCCCGCTGGCCCTCACGATGGTCGGGATGCGTGCCAGGACCGGCGCGGGTGTGGCTCAGCTGTCGGCGTTCGCGCAGAGCACCGGCTATCTGATCTCCATCCCCGGCCCGCTCCTCGTAGGGGTGCTCTACCAGCACAGCGGCGGATGGGGCCTGCCCCTCGCGCTCATGGCGGCCCTGATGGTCCCCCAGACGGTCGTGGGCGTCCTGGCCGGCCGGGACCGCACGGTGGAGGAGGAGGCCGCCCGCTGACCCCCGGGGGCATCGCGGGGACGCGGGGTGCGAGACTTGCCGTATGCCATTGCTCGACCCGAACCCCCAGAACGGTCAGAAGAAGATGCTGATCGTCTTCGGCTCGTTCTTCGCCATCTTCGTCGTCATCGCCGTCATCGCGACCATCGCCTCGCCCTGACGCCGTGACGCCCTGACGTCCTGACGCCCTGGCGCCGTGACGCCCCGGCCGCGACGACCGGCCGAATCGGCCCTGCCGCGATCCCGTCCGAGCGCCGGGGTGGGGTTAACCCCCCTGTCCCCTAGGGGGTGAGGGTCAGGGTCAAGTGGGTGGATCACCGGATGGGTTGAGGGCCGCCGATTCCGTAACTTCGAGGTGTGGCCGCAGGACGCGGATCACCTGCCAAGGTCCACGGACCACTCGAAGACAGCGGAGGCACCCATGTCGGCCCCTACGCACACCCGGCCCCACCCGGCCACCTCGGGCGGCGTCGACACCTGGCTGCCCTGGTGGGCCCTCGCCCTCCCGACGCTCGCCTTCATCACCCTGCTGGTGCTGATACTGAACCCCGCCGACGCCCACGCGGCCACCGGCGACCCGGCGATCACCCACCTCGTCGAGCGCGTGCAACAGCTGGTCACCCGCTAGGGCGGAGCTCAGGACCGCTGGTGAAGCCGCATGTCAACTCCCTGCGCCCCATGGCCTGTTTCATGCGAAGCTGGGACTCATGAGCGTCGCAGAACCCCGCAGGATCGTCCTCTTCCGCCATGCGAAAGCCGACTGGCCGCAGGTGACCGACCATGAGCGTCCGCTCGCTGAGCGGGGCCGCAAGGAGGCCGCCGTCGCCGGACGCAAGCTGGTCGACAGCGGCATCCCCATCGACCTGGCCGTCTGCTCCACCGCGACCCGCACCCGCGAGACGTGGAAGCTCGCCGTCCAGGAGTTCCCACAGCGGCCGAAAACCGTCTACGAGGAGCGGATCTACGAGGCCTCGCCGGGTGAGCTGATCGCGCTGCTCAACGAAACACCCGACGACGTGCGTGACGTCGTCCTGATCGGCCACAACCCGGGCATCCAGGGTCTCGCCGACATCCTCTCCGGCCGCAGCGACGGCGACGCCGGCGAGCGGATGCGCCGCCGCGGGTTCCCGGCCGCCGCCTTCGCCGTCGTCTCCTTCGACGGCTCCTGGAAGTCCCTGGAGCCGGGTGTGGCCACACTGATCGACTACTGGGCGCCCTCCGAGTGACCCACCCGGCACACGCGAGGGCCCGGCACCGCTCTGGTGCCGGGCCCTCTCCGTCCATCGGGGCCCGCGCGGCCGTGCGCCGGTGCCCCCGTGTCTTCGCCACGCCCGTGCGGGGCTACTGCTCGTCGTGCGTCTCCGCGGCCTCGACCTCTTCACGGGTGATGCCGAGCAGATACAGGACGGTGTCCAGGAACGGCACGTTCACCGCCGTGTGCGCCGCCTCGCGCACCACCGGCTTGGCGTTGAAGGCGACCCCGAGACCGGCCGCGTTGAGCATGTCGAGGTCGTTGGCGCCGTCGCCGATCGCCACGGTCTGCGAGAGCGGTACGCCCGCCTCGGCCGCGAACCGGCGCAGCAGCCGCGCCTTCCCCGCACGGTCCACGATCTCGCCGGTGACCCGGCCCGTCAGCTTGCCGTCGACGATCTCCAGCGTGTTGGCCTGCGCGAAGTCCAGCCCGAGCCGCTCCTGAAGATCGTCGGTCACCTGCGTGAAGCCGCCGGAGACGACCCCCACCTGGTATCCGAGCCGCTTCAGCGTCCGGATCAACGTGCGCGCACCCGGCGTCAGCCGGACCTCGGCGCGCACCTTGTCCACGACCGAGGCGTCCAGTCCCGCCAGCAGTGCCACGCGCGCGTGCAGTGACTGCTCGAAGTCGAGCTCACCACGCATCGCGGCCGCCGTCACCTCGGCGACCTCGTCCTCGCAGCCGGCGTGCGCGGCGAAGAGCTCGATCACCTCGTCCTGGATCAGGGTGGAGTCGACGTCCATGACGACGAGCCGCTGGGCCCGCCGGTACAGGCCCGCGTCCACCACCGCGACGTCAACCCCCAGCGCCGCCGCGCCCGTGACCAGGGCGGTGCGCAGGGGCTCGGTCTCCACACCGGAGACGGCGAACTCGACCGCGGTGACGGGGTACTTGGCGAGCCGGAAGATACGGTCGATGTTCCCGCCGGCCTTCGTGATCTTCGCGGCCACGGCTGCCGTGGCCTCCGCGGTGAGCGGATGCCCGAGCACGGTGACCAGTGACCGGCCGAGGCCGCGCGGGCGGTTGTCACCGATGCCGGAGATGATCTCGGCCTGCATCTTCATCGACTCGGCCCAGCTGTGGACCGTCGACCGCAGGTCTCCCTCGAGGCCGGCCGGCGGCTCGGTCACGAGCGCGCACAGCACCATCCGGCCTCGGGTGACGACCTGCTCGATGTCGACCACGTCGACGGAGAAGGCGGCGAGGGTGTCGAAAAGGCCGGCCGTGATGCCCGGCCTGTCCTTGCCGAAGATCTTGACAAGGAGCGTGGGGACGTCAGAGGACGAAGTCTGCAAAGCGCTCATGGTGTACCCACCGTATCCGGCACCCAGTGCCGCGCGCCGCCGAGGTCCGCCTGACGGACGGGGAACAGTGGATGTCAGCGAGGTGGCGCGCGCCACAACAGTCGGCTGCGGGCGTTCCGCGGGCGTTTCGGACCCCGCCGCTCACCGCGGCCCGCCGGGCGTCCTGGGGCCCCTCGGAGGAGCGGGAGGGGGCGGTGGCGGAGGCGGCGGACCCTCCTCCGGCCCGGGCGGCGGCCGCTCACCGGGCCGCGGGCCGGGAGGCCGGCGCGGTGTGCGGGGAGACGGCCCGAACGGCCGGACCACCGTCGGAGCGCCGTAGACGTCGTCCGCTCCCGGCGGCCCGGCAGGCGGCCGCCCGTCGCCCGAGGGGGGCTCGGCCCGCCGGGAGCTCTCGTAGGGCCTCGACTGCCCGCTCCCGTCCCCCCTGGCCCGCTCGGGCCGAGCCCGCTCCGGCCCCGCGTCCCGCGACTCCCGCAACGCTTCCGGGACCCGCAGATAGGGATTGGTCGCCGGATTCGGCGGCCGGTACGAGGGCGCACCCGGCGCGTACGGCCCGGCCCGGTCGCCCGGGTACCCCGAAGGCCCACGGCCCTCGCCGGGGCCCGCGGCGCCCCTCGGGTCACTCCGTGCCAGTGGCGCCGCCCGCCGCCCCGCGGCGCCCGTGGCCCACGCCAGCAGCGCACCGGCGGCCCCCGCCCCCGCGCCCCACCCGGCACCCAGCAGCAACGCCGCCCCGAGGTGCCCGTGCAGCTCGATCCCGGCCCCGAAGGCGTCGAACCCCAGCACGGACAGCGAGGCGTCCACGGACACGTTCGTCAACCAGGCGATCAACGGCAACGCCACGGCGGTCGCCGCCCCCAACCGCACGGCGCAACGCCCGGCGAACCCGACCGCACCGGCCCCGCGCCCGCCCCGGCCCTCGGACCCCGCCCCCGACCCGGCCCTCGAGTCCGGCTGAAACCCCGGCGACCCCACCGGCGTCCGCACCGCCGCCAGCACCCCCGCCAGCAGCATCATCAGCGCCGCCGCCACACCCAGCAGCCACACCCGTCCGTCCAGCTCCGCGAGGCGGCCCAGCGTCACCGACTGCTCGGTGCCGACGCCCAGCAGATCGTCCAGCGGGTCCGGGAGGACGCTCGTCAGCGCGCCCGTCGCCCGTCCGTCCCAGGGGACGAACAGGCCGATCGGGATGCCCAGCCAGACCCCGTTCGGCGCGCCGAGCAGCGCCGCCCCCGCGATCCGCCGGGGATGGTCGTCGCCGATCGCCGCGTACGCCGCCGCGGCGAACCCGGCCGCCACGGCCACCAGCAGCACGGTCACCACGGCGGACACCGCCGGCCGCACCACACGGTGCACCGCCTCCCAGCCGCCCGGCAGCGGCGTACGGCGCGAGGCCAGCAGCGCGATCAGCAGGATGCCGAGGGACCAGCCGAGGCCGCCGAGCAGCGTGGGCGCCGTGTCGACGGTGAAGCCGACCGCGGCCTTCGCGTCGACGAGGTCGCCGAGCCGGTCGGGCAGCAGTCCGCCGATGTCCCCGAGCCCGGGGATCTCCAGGCCGCCACCGCCACCGCCCCCACCGCCGCCGGGCAGGTCGTCCAACCCCAGCGCACCCCCGTCGAGCGTGATGACGTCGTGCCCCGCCCAGGCCAGTCCGCCGAGCATCGCCACGTACAGCGCGACCACCGAGCCGACGCGCGCGAGGAGTTCGGCCGGAGCGATCACAACTCCCGCCGTCCGCAGGGACCGCAGGAAGAACCACGACAGCAGCAGCGCGCCCACCAGGCCCACACCCAGTGGCGTGATCTCGATGGCCGTGTTCGCCTCCGCGCCCGTGAGCCCGAAAGCGGACACATCGCCCGACGGAGTCACCGAGCCCCCGGCGGCCAGGGCCACCACCGCGGCCGTCATCGGGCCCAACGAGCCCGCGGAGTCCGCCTCCAGGAGGTGCAGCCCCAGCGCCGCCGTCCCGGCCATCCCGATCAGCGCCCAGCTCACCGCCGCGACGGCGGCCAGCAGCACGTCGATCCACGGCACGCCCCTGCCGCGCGCCGCGCTCCCACTGCCTTCGACACCCGTGCCGGCACTCATGCAGACCCCCCGATCCGCGGCGCGCAGCGGCGAAGATCGCCGCTTCCGTCCCCCTCGCGTGCCTTTACCACTCTCCGGGCCGGTTTCAACCCCGTCAACGGGAACGGCCGATACGCTCGCGCACGCTCTTCACAAGGCCCGACTTTCGATCAGGGGGCCGCTACTGAAATAGTTCCCCCCGATGTTCGACATCCCTAGACTCCCCGTTGATGGGGCTAACTCGGGGGACAACTCAGTGGGGCTGGAGTGCCGGAACTCGTACTGGAATTGAACGGACGCACCTGGACGCTCGATCCGTCCAGGCCATACACCCTCGGACGTGATCCGCAGGGCGACATCGTCCTCGACGACGCCAGGGTCTCCTGGCGTCACGCCACGGTCAGCTTCAACGGGCGCAGTTGGGTCGTCGAGGACCACGGGAGCACCAACGGCACGTTCGCGCAGGGGCAGCGGATCCATCAGCTGGAGATCGGCCCCGGCTCGGCGCTGCACCTGGGCAACGCGACCGACGGGCCGCGCGTGAACCTCTCGGGAGCGCAGGCGCCCGCCGCGCAGCCCCAGCAGCCGTACGCCGCGCAGGCCGCGAACCCGGGCTGGGCCCAGCAGGCCCCGCCGCAGCAGGCACCGCAGGCCGGATGGCAGCCGCCGCAGCAGGGCGCGCCGCACGTCCCGCAGCAGCAGGGGCCGAGCGAGCCGTACGTGCAGAAGGTGCCCGGTGGAGGCGCGGGGGCGCCGCCGGTCTACGGAGACCGCAGCCCGACCACGTTCCACCAGTTCTCCCTCGGCCGTGTGATGCGCATCGGCCGTGCCCTGGAGAACGAGCTGGTCGTCTCCGACCTCCAGGTCTCGCGGAACCACGCCGAGTTCCACTCGACGCCCGACGGCCGCATGGAGATCCGCGACCTCGGCTCGCACAACGGCACGTACGTCAACGGCCAGCCGATCCCCAAGGGCGGCTCGGTCCAGCTGGGGCCCTCCGACATCGTCGGCGTCGGCCACTCGACGTTCCGGATCGTCGGCGACCGGCTCGAGGAGTTCGTCGACACCGGTGAGGTCTCCTTCTCGGCGCGCCACCTGACCGTCACGGTCGACGGCGGCAAGCAGATCCTCAAGGACGTCTCCTTCGGCGTCCCGGAGAAGTCCCTGATCGCGGTCATCGGACCGTCCGGTTCCGGCAAGTCGACCCTGCTCAAGGCGCTGACGGGCTACCGCCCGGCCAACCAGGGCGATGTCCTCTACGACAACCGGAACCTGTACAAGCAGTTCGCCGAGCTGCGCCAGCGCATCGGTCTGGTCCCGCAGGACGACATCCTGCACAAGGAACTGACCGTCAAGAGGGCTCTCAAGTACGCGGCCAAGCTCCGCTTCCCCGCCGACACCACGGGCGCCGAGCGCGACGCCCGCATCGACGAGGTGCTGCGCGAGCTCAAGCTGGACATCCACAAAGAGAAGAAGATCACCTCTCTCTCGGGCGGCCAGCGCAAGCGTGTCTCGGTGGCCCTGGAGCTGCTCACCAAGCCGTCGCTGATCTTCCTGGACGAGCCGACCTCCGGCCTCGACCCGGGCATGGACCGCGATGTCATGCAGCTGCTGCGCGGCCTCGCCGACGACGGCCGCACGGTCCTGGTCGTCACCCACTCGGTGGCCGAACTCGCGATCTGCGACAAGCTGCTCGTGATGGCGCCGGGCGGTGCCGTCGCCTACTTCGGCCCGCCCGAGGAGGCGCTGAACTTCTTCGGCTACGACACCTGGGCCGACGTCTTCTCCGCCTTCGAGAACTACCGCGACTACGACTGGGCGGGCCGCTGGAAGGGCTCGCAGCACTACCAGATGTACGCCGCGGACATCGACGCCATCGCGCCGCAGTCCGTACAGATGCCGCCGATGCAGGCGATGAAGCCGCCGAAGCCGCAGGGCTGGATGTCCCAGTTCGTCACGCTGGTGCGCCGCTATGTCTCGGTGATCGCCTCCGACAAGGGCTTCCTGGCCCTGACGGTGATCCTGCCGGCCGTCCTGGGCGCGGTGAGCCTGCTGATCGACTCCGGGAACAGTCTGCTGCCCAACCCGGTCAACCCGAAGACCGGCCGGATCATCCCCAACGGCACGGCCACCACCGTCCTGCTGATCCTCGCGGTCGGCGCCTGCTTCGCGGGCGCGGCCAACTCGGTCCGCGAGCTCATCAAGGAACGGGTCATCTACGAGCGGGAACGCGCGACCGGTCTGTCCCGGTCCGCGTACCTGATGTCCAAGGTGTTCGTGCTCGGTGTGGTCACCGTGCTCCAGGGCCTGCTGGTCGGCGTGATCGGCTTCGCGAGCCGGGAGATCCCGACGGAGGGCCTGGTCCTCGGCAGCGCCACCATGGTCGAGCTCTCCATCCCGATCATGGCGCTGGGCTTCACCTCGATGATGTTCGGCCTTGTCATCTCGTCGCTGGTGAAGACGGCCGAGAAGACCATGCCGCTGCTGGTCATGTTCGCGATCATCCAGGTCGTGTTCACCGGCTGCCTGTTCACCCTGAACGGTGCGGTCGGCGTCAACGAGTTCTCGTACCTGATGCCCTCACGCTGGGCGGTCGCCGCCGCGGGCGCCACGCTGGACTTCAACAAGATCAGCCCGCCCAAGGACGGCGGCGAGACGGACCCGCTGTGGGAGCACACCGTCGGCGCCTGGGGCCTGGACATGGCCGCGCTGATCGTCCTCGGTGTGATCTGCGGGTTCTTCGTGGCCCGCTTCCTGCGCCGCCACGAGCCCGAGGTCATGCGCAAGTAGTCGTTGCCGTAGTACGCCGATGGGCGGCACCCCCGGTACGGGGTGCCGCCCATCGGCGTGCGGAGGTCGCTCAGTACGCGCTGTCGACGTTGTCGATCGTGCCGTACTTGTCGGCCGCGTAGTTCGCGGCGGCGGTGATGTTGGCGACCGGGTCGTAGATGTTCCAGGACGTCCCGGCGACGTGGTACGCGGCGAAGGTCGGCGGGATCACCTGGAGCAGACCCTTGGACGGGATGCCGTTGATGGCGTTGATGTCCCAGTTGTTGATCGCCTTCGGGTTGCCCGAGGACTCCCGGATGATGTTGCGGTGCAGACCGCTGTAGGAGCCCGGGATGCCCTTGGACTTCATGATGTCCAGGGACTGCTTGATCCAGCCGTCGAGGTTGTTGGCGTAGCTCTTGGTGGCGACCTTCTTGACCGCGACACGCTTGGCGGACCGGCTCGCGGCCTCGTTGGCCTTGCGCGCGGCGGCGGCCTTCTTGGCGGCGGCCGCTGCGGCCGCCTTCTTCTTCGCTGCCGCCGCCTTCGCGGCCGCCTCGGCGGCGGCCTTCTTCTTGGCGGCGGCCGCCGCGGCGGCCTTCTTCTTGGCCTCGATGGCGTCGACCTTCACGCTCGTCGCGGCCAGTTGGTCGGTCACGCTGGCCTTGACGACCTGCGCCGGCGCTGAGCTGTAGGCGACCCGGGCCGAGGAGACGGCGTCCGTAGTGGTCGTCTGCGCGTCGGCCGGCACCACGGAGAAGGCGAGGGCAGCGGCACCGAGCGTGGCGGCACCGGCGATCGCGATCTTGCGAGTGTTCTTGGGCATGCGGATGGACCTCTTCGAATAGCGCGGAGGTCGCTCTCTTCGTCCGACGGCGGACAGCGGGTGCTTTTGGCACGGGCGCCGCCGGGGGAGAACCCACGGCGCTGAGCGACGAGAGCCATTGTTAGCGGCCGCAAAAAGGGCAGGCAAAGGTGTGACGTACGATCCCCGATAGTGGATCAGGGAAGGGCAAATCGGGACAGATGGAACCATCTGCCCCGTTCACCGCGTCCCCTTTATCTCCTATTGCCCGTAGTACGTGATCCGCGCCCTATGTGCGGGCTCACACGGGCCCCACCCTGTTCTCACTGATAGTTGCCCGAGCAATGCTCTGTGTCAGTGTTCTCCTCCGGAAGGACGAGGTGCACGTCCCCGAACTCGTGCCACAGATAGCGCCCGCCCAGCGCCTCGTCGTAGCCACGGCTGATCGCGGCCCGCCCCGCCACCGCCTCCAGCATCAGCAGATGCGAGGCCTCCGGCTCGTGCAGCCCGGTCAGCAGCCCGTCCACCACCCGCACCCCGCGCGCGGGGGTGACCACGAGATCCGTCCATCCCGCCCGCGCGCGTACGACCCCGTCCGCCCCGGCCGCCGACTCCACGGCCCGCACGGCGGTCGTCCCCACCGCGATCACCCGCCCGCCGGCCCGTCTCCCCCCACCACTCCGCACGGCGTTGATCAGCCGCGCCGACTCCTCGGGCACCGCGAACCGCTCCGGGTACGGCGGCTCGTGCACCTCCGCCGAGGCGACCCCGGTGTGCAGGGTGATCGGCGCGAACTGCACCCCCCGGCTCACCAGCTCCGCCACCAGCCCCGCGGTGAAGGGCCGCGCCGCACTCGGCATCTCCGCACTGCCCGACCCGTCGGCCGAGGGCAGCGCGAACACCGTCTGGTAGACGGACAGCGGCTGATCCCGCTCCGTGTAGGAGTAACGGATGGGCCGCCCGTACTCCCGCAGCAGCCCGGGCACCGCCCCGGCAGGGGACACCCGCGCCCACCACAGCCGCCCGCTCCCCGGGCTCAGCGGCTCCTCCAGCGCCAGCCGCACACCCCCGGCCAGCCGCACCTCGATCCCCGCGGGCCCGCCCGCACGCGCGCGGGTGGTGCCCTTCCCGTCCGGGTCCCGCAGCTCCACGGCCCACCGTCCGTCGTCACCGCGCGTGGAGAAGTGCACCACCACGCGTGCGTGCCCGACCCGCCCGTCCACGGCCGCCGCCAGCGTCGGCGAGGTGTTCACCACGAGCAGGTCCCCGGCCCGCAGCAGACACGGCAGCTCCCGGAACGCGTGATGCGACGCCTCCGTCCCCCGCGACACCAGCAGCCGTACGTCGTCCCGGTCCCGCCCCGGCCCGCGCTGCTCGGCCGGCACCCGCGCCGACAGCTCCTCCGGAACCCGCTGCACGGCCAGCGTCATCGCCGTCCCTCCAGCAGGGCCGGAGCCCCGTACCGCCCGCTCGCCGGGCGCTCGTCCAGCAGCCGCAGGAAGGCCGGCGCCACACCGGCCGGATCCGGCCGCGGATCGTCGTCCTCCGGTACGGCCGCCGCGTACAGGTCCGTGGCCATGTCCCCGGGGTCCACCGCCCACACCCGCAGCCCCGGCTCCTCCGCACCGAGCACCGCCGCGAGATGGTCCAGGGCCGCCTTGGACGCCCCGTAGCCGCCCCACGTCTCGTACGCCTCGGCGGCCGCGTCCGAACTGACGGTGATGACCGCGCCCTCCCGCGCCCCGTGCAGCAGCGGCAGCGCCTCCTGGACCAGGCCCAGCGCCGCCACGACATTCACCTCCAGCGCCCGCCGCAGCCCGTCCAGGGGCAGCTCGGCCAGCCGCACCAGCGGCTCGGCGCCCAGCGCGCTCGCGTTGTTCACCAGCAGGTCGCAGCCTCCGAGCCGCCACGCGGCCGCCACCAGCTCGGCCCGGTGCGCCGCATCCGTGACGTCCCCCGCGCGGGCCTCGACCCGGGTCCCGTGCGCCGCCACGGCCGCCGCCGTCTCCTTCAGCACCTCCGCGGTCCTGGCGTCGAGCACCAGATCCCAGCCCCGTGCGGCCAGTGCCTCGGCCAGCGCCCGCCCCAGCCCCTTCGACGCACCCGTGATGATCGCAACCGGCATGACAACCGTCCCCTCGTCCGACCGCCTCCGTCCGGCGGTGATCCCAACGTAGGAACCGGCCCCCGGCCCGCGCCTCGGACGCGGGACGCAAGCCGGACGGGCCCTTCGTCGTACGCCCGCGCACCCGGTCCCCTCGCCCTAGGCCGCGGTACCCGGGACCTCGGACCTAGGTCCTCCGCCCCAGCCCCTGGCCGTCACAGGTCCGATCCGCGCTGTCACACCCCGCCGGTACCGTGAGGGCATGAGTCAAGGCCCCCGGTCCGGCCTCGCCGCGGTGAGCTCCGCGCTGCTGGCCATGAGCAGGCACCTCGAGGTCCGCGACGTCCTCAAGACGATCGTCGCCTCCGCCCGTGAACTGCTGGACGCGCAGTACGCCGCCCTCGGCGTCCCCGACGACCACGGCGGCTTCGCCCAGTTCGTCGTCGACGGTGTCGGCGAGGAGCAGTGGAAGGCCATCGGCCCGCTGCCCCGCCAGCACGGCATCCTGGCGGCGATGCTCCAGGAGGCGCGGCCCCAGCGCCTCGCCGACGTCCGCAAGGACCCGCGCTTCGAGGGCTGGCCGTCCGCCCACCCCGAGATGTCCGACTTCCTGGGCCTGCCCGTCCGGGACGGCGACGAGGTCCTCGGCGCCCTGTTCCTGGCCAACAAGAACTGCGCCAAGCCCCGAGGCGGCTGCGGCTTCACCGAGGACGACGAGGAACTGCTCTCGATCCTCGCCCAGCACGCCGCGATAGCCCTCACCAACGCCCGCCTGTACGAGCGCAGCCGTGAACTGACGATCGCCGAGGAACGCTCCCGGCTGGCCCACGAACTGCACGACGCGGTGAGCCAGAAGCTGTTCTCCCTGCGCCTGACGGCCCAGGCCGCCACCGCGCTCGTCGACCGCGACCCCGCCCGCGCGAAGGGCGAACTCCAGCAGGTCGCCGTGCTCGCCGCCGAGGCCGCCGACGAACTGCGCGCCGCCGTCGTGGAGTTGCGCCCCGCAGCCCTCGACGAGGACGGCCTCGTCGCCACCCTCCGCACCCACATCCAGGTCCTCGACCGCGCCCACACCGCGCGCGTGACGTTCACCAGTCGGGGCGTCCGCGCGCTGCCCGCCGCGCAGGAGGAGGCCCTGCTGCGGGTCGCCCAGGAGGCACTGCACAACGCACTGCGTCACTCCGGGGCGCAGCACGTCGAGGTGAGCCTCGGCAAGCGCGGCCCGGGCACGGTCCTGCGCGTCACGGACGACGGCGGCGGCTTCGACCCGACGACGGTCCGCCGGGCCGGCCGCCACCTCGGGCTGGTGTCGATGCGGGACCGGGCGAGCGGGGTCGGTGGCACGCTCACAGTGGAATCGGTGCCCGGCAAGGGCACCACGATCGAGATGGAGGCTCCCGGTGGCTGACGCAATCAAGGTGCTGCTCGTCGACGACCATCAGGTCGTCCGCCGGGGCCTGCGCACCTTCCTGGAGGTGCAGGACGACATCGAGGTCGTCGGAGAGGCCGCCGACGGCGCCGAAGGAGTCTCACTCGCCGAGGAGTTGAAGCCCGACGTCGTGCTGATGGACGTCAAGATGCCCGGCATGGACGGCGTCGAGGCCCTCCGCAGACTCCGCGACCTCGCCAACCCCGCGCGCGTGCTGATCGTCACCAGCTTCACCGAACAGCGCACGGTGGTCCCCGCCCTGCGCGCGGGTGCCGCCGGGTACGTCTACAAGGACGTGGACCCCGACGCGCTCGCCGGCGCCATCCGCTCGGTCCACGCCGGCCACATCCTGCTCCAGCCGGAGGTCGCCGGGGCACTCCTCTCCCAGGACGAGGGCACCTCGGGCCAGGGCAGAGGCGGCGCGCTCACGGAACGCGAGCGCGAGGTGCTCGGCCTGATAGCGGACGGCCGCTCGAACCGCGAGATCGCCCGGGCCCTGGTCCTCTCCGAGAAGACGGTCAAGACACACGTCTCGAACATCCTGATGAAGCTCGACCTCGCGGACCGCACCCAGGCCGCGCTCTGGGCCGTACGCCATGGCGTGACCCGCTGAGGCAACGCGGAAGGTCATCTTCCGATCCGAGATTCATACCGTCGTGGGAATGTCCCCCGGATGGCGCATCCTTCGTGGCTCGCCGCCGTTCTCCAGTGCGTGCCGCGGCGACTGCCGCGGCAATCGCTAGGAGGGGTCAGAAGTGAAGAACCTGAAGAAGGCAGCGGCCGTGACGATGGTGGCCGGCGGGCTGATGGCCGCGGGTGCCGGCATGGCCTCCGCCACCGACGGCGCCACCGCCCTCGGCGAGGCCAAGGGCTCGCCGGGCGTCGTCTCGGGCAATCTCGTCCAGGCCCCGGTGCACGTCCCGGTCAACGTGGTCGGCAACAGCGTGAACGTCATCGGCGTGCTGAACCCGGCCTTCGGCAACCTGGGTCTCAACCACTGAGGTCCCGCCCGCACCCGCGGTGACCTCCGGCCTTCCTCGGCCCCCACCGAGGGAGGCCGGTCTGTTTGTCGCTCCAATGATCCGAACGAGGTGTCTTCGCGGCGGGCCCCGCATCGTTCCCGATCACTCCCGCGTTGGGCAGCGCACGACCCGCGGCCGGGTCGGACACGCAAACGCAGGAGGAACACTTCCCATGAACATCGCCAAAAAGGCTGCCGTGGCCCTCACCGTCGCGGGCATCGCCGCGGGCGCCTCGGCCGGTGCCGCCGTCGCCGACGCGGGTGCCGAAGGCGCGGCCGTGAAGTCGCCGGGCGTCATCTCGGGCAACGTCGTCCAGGTGCCGATCAACATCCCGATCAACCTCTGTGGCAACACGATCAACGCGATCGGCGCCCTGAACCCGGCGTTCGGCAACACCTGCCTCAACGACTGAGTTCGCAGCCGCACCACAGAGGGGCCCACGCGTCGGACACGACGCGTGGGCCCCTCTGCATACCGCGTCTTTCCAACACCGCCCGACACCCAGCCCGTCCGGCACTCGGCATACCGCGACCCTGCAACGCCGCCGACGATCCAGCCCGTCCGGCGTTTGAGGACGAGGCCCCTTCAGGGCCGAAGGGGGGCCTGGGGGCCCAGCCCCCAGAGGTTCACACCAACCCGGAGCACCCAAGTACCGACGCTCACCGAACCCCCTGCTCCCGCTCCTCCACAACGGAGTTGTACGCGGCGACCTGAGCCCGCCGCCCCGTCCGCTCGACCGGCCGCAAGGCCTCCGCCCGCACCGCCATCTCCGCGGAGCTGACCGCACCCCCGGGCCCGTTCTCATAGGCGAGGGACACCAGCAGCCCCACCCGCTGCGCCAGCTCCAGCACCCGCACCGCCCGGGGCGGATACCCCGGCGCCAGGACCTCCCGCCCCCGCTCGGCCCGAGCCCGGTACGCGTCGATCGCCGCCTCCGCCACCGGCCCCGATCCCGCCAGGTCCAGCCGCGCCAGCACCGCCGTGGCGTCCCGCAGGGCCTCCGCCAGCTCCCGCTCCGCCTCGCCCAGCGACGGCACATCGGCCGGCGGAGCCTCCCGCACCGGCAGGCAGTGCCATACGACCTCGACATGTACATCACCGTCAGGCCCGGCTTCGTACACCTCCGGCACCAGCCCGTACCCGGCGCCGTGACAGACCACGGCCTCCTCCGCCTCCAGCGCCCGCGTGTTGAACTCCGGCGGTCCGCTCAACCCCAGCGGATGTCCCGGCGCGGGCAGTGCCACCCGCAGCCCGTTCACCCCGAGCGCCCGCAGCCGCCCCAGCGCGAGTGTGAGTCCGACGGGCGCCGATTCACCGGGCAGCCCCTCCACCCGGTGCACGGCGTCCTCGCCGACGATGGCGAGTACGGCGTCGTCCGGCGAGACAAGTCCGGCCAACAGGGCATTTCCCCAAGCGGCAAGGCGACCAGAGCGCGGTTCCGAGAGCATGCCCCCACCCTAAGGACCGGACCGATGGATCGGGTCGCCCGACCGGTGGCGTAGATTTTCCCGGAGAGGCCGCGCCCACCCATGCGCAGCGGTCCGAGCCACCGGCGCCCGCGACAACCGACCGGCCACACTGCAAGGGGAGACAACGCGCTCATGAGCGATGTTCTGGAGCTTCAGGACGTATCTGTGGTCCGTGAGGGCCGGGCTCTGGTGGACCAGGTCTCCTGGTCGGTCAAGGAGGGCGAGCGCTGGGTCATCCTCGGTCCCAACGGGGCCGGCAAGACGACCCTCCTGAACATCGCCTCCACCTACCTCTTCCCCAGCGCGGGCACCGTCTCCATCCTCGGCGAGACCCTCGGCAGCCCCGGCACCGACGTCTTCGAGCTGCGCCCCCGCGTCGGCATGGCCGGCATCGCCCTCGCCGACAAGCTCCCCAAGCGCCAGACCGTCCTCCAGACGGTGCTGACCGCCGCGTACGGCATGACGGCCGGCTGGCAGGAGGAGTACGAGGAGGTCGACGAGCAGCGCGCCCGCGCCTTCCTCGACCGCCTCGGCATGAGCGACTACCTGGACCGCAAGTTCGGCACGCTCTCCGAGGGCGAGCGCAAGCGCACCCTCATCGCCCGCGCCCTGATGACCGACCCCGAGCTGCTGCTCCTCGACGAGCCCGCCGCCGGCCTGGACCTCGGCGGTCGCGAGGACCTCGTACGCCGCCTCGGCCGCCTCGCGCGCGACCCCATCGCCCCCTCGATGATCATGGTGACCCACCACGTCGAGGAGATCGCCCCCGGCTTCACCCACGTCCTCATGATCCGCCAGGGCAAGGTCCTCGCCGCGGGCCCGGTCGAGCTGGAGCTCACCTCCCGCAACCTCTCCCTCTGCTTCGGCCTCCCGCTCGTCGTGGAACAGGTCGGCGACCGCTGGACGGCACAGGGCCTGCCGATGTCCTGACCGCTCCCTGTGCGCCCTGTCCCCGGCAGGACGTACGGCCCTACCATGACGGTGTGAACGACATCGACGCGTGGGTGTGGTGGCTCGTCGGCGCGGCAGCGCTCGGAATCCCGCTCGTGGTGACCGCCATGCCCGAGTTCGGCATGCTCGCGGTCGGCGCGGTGGCCGCCGCCGTCGCGTCAGGCCTCGGCTTCGGAGCCGTCGCCCAGGTGCTCGTCTTCATCGTCGTCTCCGTCGCCCTGATCGCCGTCGTACGCCCGATCGCGACCCGGCACGCCAAGCAGCGTCCCCACCTCGCCACCGGCATCGACGCGTTGAAGGGCAAACAGGCCGTCGTGCTGGAGCGCGTCGACGGCTCGGGCGGCCGCATCAAACTCGCCGGAGAGATCTGGTCGGCACGCGCCCTCGACACCGACCGTGCCTACGACGTGGGGCAGGAAGTCGACGTCGTGGACATCGAGGGGGCCACGGCGATCGTCATCTGACCCTGCGCAACTCCCGCACGACGTAAGTGAACAGAACACCTCACGAGCCGCACGACGGTCTGTCACACTCGTCCAGCAAGATCTTCAACAGGCATAAGATCTTCCGAAAGCGCCGAGGCGGAGAAAGGTACGGGGAGCCGCGATGGAACCGGTCATCATCGTCCTGGTCATTCTGGTGGTGTTGGTCTTCATCGCCCTGATCAAGACGATCCAGGTCATCCCGCAGGCGAGTGCCGCCATCGTGGAGCGGTTCGGCCGCTACACGCGGACACTCAACGCGGGCCTCAACATCGTCGTCCCGTTCATAGACACCATCCGCAACCGCATCGACCTGCGCGAACAGGTCGTGCCGTTCCCGCCGCAGCCGGTGATCACCCAGGACAACCTGGTCGTGAACATCGACACCGTCATCTACTACCAGGTGACCGACGCCCGGGCCGCGACCTACGAGGTAGCCAGCTACATCCAGGCGATCGAGCAGCTCACCGTCACCACGCTCCGCAACATCATCGGTGGCATGGACCTCGAGCGGACCCTGACCTCCCGCGAGGAGATCAACGCGGCGCTGCGCGGAGTCCTCGACGAGGCGACCGGCAAGTGGGGCATCCGCGTCAACCGCGTGGAACTGAAGGCCATCGAGCCCCCGACCTCCATCCAGGACTCGATGGAGAAGCAGATGCGCGCCGACCGTGACAAGCGCGCCGCGATCCTCACCGCCGAAGGCACGCGCCAGGCCGCCATCCTCACCGCCGAGGGCGAGAAGCAGTCCCAGATCCTGCGCGCCGAGGGTGAGGCCAAGGCAGCCGCCCTGCGCGCCGAGGGCGAGGCCCAGGCCGTGCGTACGGTCTTCGAGGCCATCCACGCCGGCGACCCGGACCAGAAGCTCCTCTCCTACCAGTACCTCCAGATGCTTCCGAAGATCGCCGAAGGCGACGCCAACAAGCTCTGGATCGTCCCCAGCGAAATCGGCGACGCCCTCAAGGGGTTGTCCGGCGCGATGGGCAACTTCGGCAACTTCGGCGGCGGTTCGGGCGGCAACAACTCCGGCAACGGCGGCGGCACGGAACGCCGCGAGAAGCCGTCGATCGACTGACCCAGGACACGACCGGGGCCCACCTTCCGAGCGAAGGTGGGCCCCGGTCACATCCGGATACGGGCTACGCCGCGTCCATGGTCAGCCACTCCGGCAGCGCGGCCAGGTCGTCCTGCCCCAGGGCCAGCAGCATCGCGTCCGCCGGCGTCGGCTCGAACGGCTGCCGCAGCAACGGCATCTCCGCCTGCTCCGGAGTCCGGTCCGCTTTACGGTGATTGTCCTCCGCGCACGAGGCGACGGTGTTCAGCCACACGTCCTGACCCCCCTGCGCCCGCGGCACCACGTGGTCCACGGTCGTCGCCCGGCGACCGCAGTACGCGCACCGGTGCCGGTCCCTTATCAGCACACCCCGCCTCGACCACGGAGCTTGTCTTCGGAAGGGCACCCGTACGTACCTGCACAGCCTGATCACACGAGGCGCCGGGATGTCGACCTCGGCTCCGCGCATCCGCAGTTCGGGGTGGGCCTGCTCGACGACGGCCTTGTCCTGAAGCACCAGAACGACGGCTCGGTTCAACGTCACCGTCGACAGCGGCTCGAAGCTCGCGTTCAGTACCAGCGTGTCCCGCATACCAGCCCACCTCCTGTGTGCACCGGCCCACCCCCTGGCGGGCTGGGATCAACTCTGGCCGGGCACGCCGAGATGGACAACGCAATATCTGCTGCTCCACGGGAGGTGACCCCCGCGACCCCCGGCAACAAAAATGCCCGCCTCTGATCACTTCCAAGACCAGAGGCGGGCAAACGTTCAATGAACGATGAGCTGACTCATCCCTCCGCGGGAATCTCGTACTCACCGATCAACTGTGCGCGGGCGATCGCGTGGAACCGCAGATTGAATCCCACGACGGCGGGCGAGGCATCGGCATCCGGACCGAGCTTCTCCTGGTCCACCGCGTACACCGTGAAGACGTACCGGTGCGGCCCGTCCCCCGGCGGCGGAGCGGCCCCGCCGAACTCCTTGCCGCCGTAGTCGTTGCGCGCGTGTACGGCGCCCTCGGGCAGCCCCTCGAACTTGCCGCCGCCCGCACCCGCCGGCAGCTCGGTCACCGAGGCCGGGATGTCGAACAGGACCCAGTGCCAGAATCCGCTGCCCGTCGGAGCATCGGGGTCGTAGCAGGTCACGGCGAAACTCTTGGCCCCGGACGGGAAACCCTCCCACCGCAGCTGGGGAGAGGTGTTCCCCGCCGCGTGGACCTGGGCGTCCTTGAGCTTCGCCCCCTCCTCGACATCTTCGCTCGTGACCGTGAACGACGGCACCGGCGGATGGAAATCGTGGGGCAGTGGCCGCCTCTTCGGCTCGGTCACTTCGACACCTCCTGATCGATCGGCAAGGCACTCCCTTCGGAGCCTACGACCTCCACGGCCCCGCGCGAGCACGCACAGAGGGCCCGGAACGCCGTACGGCACCCCGGGCCCTCTCTGTGTGTCAGAACCAGTTGCGCTTGCTGCCGACCTCGGACAGCCACTGGTTGAGGTACGCCGCCCAGTCGGTTCCCTGGTAGTCGTGCAGACCCACCTGGAACGAGCGGAAGGTGTCACTGCCCTCGCTGAACAGCCCCGGCTTCTTGTCCATCTCCAGCACGACGTCCATCGTGTGCTCGTCGGCCACGAAGCTCAGCTCGACCTGGTTCAGCCCTCGGTACTGCGACGGCGGGAAGAACTCGATCTCCTGGTAGAACGGCAGCTTCTGCCGCGTACCGCGGATGTGACCGCGCTCCAGGTCCGCGTTCTTGAAGCGGAAGCCCAGCTGGATGAAGGCGTCCAGGATCGCCTTCTGCGCCGGCAGCGGGTGCACGTTGATCGGGTCAAGGTCACCGGAGTCCACGGCGCGGGCGATCTCCAGCTCGGTGGTCACCCCGATGTTCATGCCGCGCAGCGTCTGACCGTCGATCGTCGTGACCGGCGTCTCCCACGGGATCTCGAGCCCGAACGGCACCGCGTGCACGGCACCGGCCTGGAGCTCGAAGGCACCCCCGAGCCGCAGCTTGGTGAACTCGATGTCCTGCTTGTACTCCTGGTCGCCGTTCTCGACCTCGACCTTGGCCTGAAGCCCGACCGAGAGCCCCTCGATCTGCTGGTTGACGGACCCGCCCTGGATCCGCACCTCACCCTGCACGACACCGCCCGGAACGACGTTGACCTCGGTCAGCACCGTCTCGACCGAAGCCCCACCGGCCCCGAGACTCGCGAGCAGCTTCTTGAACGCCATGTCTCTCCCTCTACGACCTTCTTCTTACGGGATCCCTCGACCCCTACATACGCGATCCCGGCGCGGCCGGTTCCGTGCCCCACACCCTGGCAAGGCGGATGCCCGCTGACCACCCCGACGCACCCACGCGTCTGCACTACGCTCGGAGAGCATGATCGCGACCCCCGACCGTACGCCCCTCCCCAGGACCTTCTTCGACCGCCCTGTCCTGGACGTGGCCCAGGATCTGCTCGGCCGACTCCTGGTCCGTACGACCCCCGACGGTCCGATCACCCTGCGCCTCACGGAGGTCGAGGCCTACGACGGCCCGAACGACCCGGGCTCCCACGCCTATCGCGGCCCCACGGCCCGCAACGGCGTGATGTTCGGTCCGCCCGGACATGTGTACGTCTACTTCACCTACGGCATGTGGCACTGCATGAACCTCGTCTGCGGTCCGGACGGCACGGCGAGCGCCGTCCTGCTCCGCGCCGGCGAGATCGTCGAGGGCGCCGAGTCGGCCCGCAAACGTCGACTCTCGGCCCGAAATGACAAGGAACTGGCCAAAGGACCCGCCCGCCTGGCCACCGCCCTGGACGTGGACCGTGCCCTCGACGGCACGGACGCCTGCGCCACGGGGGACACCCCCCTGAGGATCCTGGCCGGCACCCCGGTCCCCGCCGACCAGGTACGCAACGGTCCGCGCACCGGAGTCTCCGGCGATGGAGGGGTCCACCCCTGGCGGTACTGGGTCGCCGACGACCCGACGGTGAGCCCCTATCGGGCCCATGTCCCCAGGCGCCGACGAAGTTGACTCGCTGTTGGCCGGAGCGTAACGTAGCCCGAGCCGCTTGAACCGGGTACGGCATTCGCCGGCAGTCGGAAGCGGCCAACCCACTACCTACGACGCCCCTCAGCGGGAGCGAATTCGGCATGCCCGCATGCCCGAATTCCAACCCGGCGGAACTCGATTATGAGTTGCGGAGGGAATCGGCTAACGTAGTGAATGTCGAAAGGCCGACAGGCGAAAGCCCGAAGCCCAAGACAATCCCCCCGACAGGGAATCGGATCAAGAAAAGGATCTGATAGAGTCGGAAACGCAAGACCGAAGGGAAGCGCCCGGAGGAAAGCCTGAGAGAGTCTCTCGGGTGAGTACAAAGGAAGCGTCCGTTCCTTGAGAACTCAACAGCGTGCCAAAAATCAACGCCAGATATGTTGATACCCCGTCCCCGGCAGTGATAGCCGAGGATGAGGTTCCTTTGAAACAAAACACAGCGAGGACGCTGTGAACGGCCGGGCTTATTCCGCCTGGCTGTTCCGCTCTCGTGGTGTCGACCGGATTACCGGTAAACATTCACGGAGAGTTTGATCCTGGCTCAGGACGAACGCTGGCGGCGTGCTTAACACATGCAAGTCGAACGATGAACCACTTCGGTGGGGATTAGTGGCGAACGGGTGAGTAACACGTGGGCAATCTGCCCTTCACTCTGGGACAAGCCCTGGAAACGGGGTCTAATACCGGATAGCACTTCCACTCGCATGGGTGGAGGTTGAAAGCTCCGGCGGTGAAGGATGAGCCCGCGGCCTATCAGCTTGTTGGTGAGGTAATGGCTCACCAAGGCGACGACGGGTAGCCGGCCTGAGAGGGCGACCGGCCACACTGGGACTGAGACACGGCCCAGACTCCTACGGGAGGCAGCAGTGGGGAATATTGCACAATGGGCGAAAGCCTGATGCAGCGACGCCGCGTGAGGGATGACGGCCTTCGGGTTGTAAACCTCTTTCAGCAGGGAAGAAGCGAAAGTGACGGTACCTGCAGAAGAAGCGCCGGCTAACTACGTGCCAGCAGCCGCGGTAATACGTAGGGCGCAAGCGTTGTCCGGAATTATTGGGCGTAAAGAGCTCGTAGGCGGTCTGTCACGTCGGATGTGAAAGCCCGGGGCTTAACCCCGGGTCTGCATTCGATACGGGCAGACTAGAGTGTGGTAGGGGAGATCGGAATTCCTGGTGTAGCGGTGAAATGCGCAGATATCAGGAGGAACACCGGTGGCGAAGGCGGATCTCTGGGCCATTACTGACGCTGAGGAGCGAAAGCGTGGGGAGCGAACAGGATTAGATACCCTGGTAGTCCACGCCGTAAACGGTGGGAACTAGGTGTTGGCGACATTCCACGTCGTCGGTGCCGCAGCTAACGCATTAAGTTCCCCGCCTGGGGAGTACGGCCGCAAGGCTAAAACTCAAAGGAATTGACGGGGGCCCGCACAAGCAGCGGAGCATGTGGCTTAATTCGACGCAACGCGAAGAACCTTACCAAGGCTTGACATACACCGGAAAGCATTAGAGATAGTGCCCCCCTTGTGGTCGGTGTACAGGTGGTGCATGGCTGTCGTCAGCTCGTGTCGTGAGATGTTGGGTTAAGTCCCGCAACGAGCGCAACCCTTGTTCTGTGTTGCCAGCATGCCCTTCGGGGTGATGGGGACTCACAGGAGACTGCCGGGGTCAACTCGGAGGAAGGTGGGGACGACGTCAAGTCATCATGCCCCTTATGTCTTGGGCTGCACACGTGCTACAATGGCCGGTACAAAGAGCTGCGAAACCGTGAGGTGGAGCGAATCTCAAAAAGCCGGTCTCAGTTCGGATTGGGGTCTGCAACTCGACCCCATGAAGTCGGAGTTGCTAGTAATCGCAGATCAGCATTGCTGCGGTGAATACGTTCCCGGGCCTTGTACACACCGCCCGTCACGTCACGAAAGTCGGTAACACCCGAAGCCGGTGGCCCAACCCCTTGTGGGAGGGATCTGTCGAAGGTGGGACTGGCGATTGGGACGAAGTCGTAACAAGGTAGCCGTACCGGAAGGTGCGGCTGGATCACCTCCTTTCTAAGGAGCACTTCTTACCGAGTTCGCTCGGTCAGAGGCCAGTACATCGGCGTACGTCCGATGCTGGTTGCTCATGGGTGGAACGTTGATTATTCGGCCGGGTTTCCGGGTCGGAGGCTGCAAGTACTGCTCGTAAGGGCGTGGAAAGCATGATCTTCGGACGGGAGCTGGCCGGGCACGCTGTTGGGTGTCTGAGGGTATGGCCGTATGGCTGCCTTCAGTGCCGGCCCCAGTGCACTCGAAACCGTAGGGTTTCGGGGTGATGGGTGGCTGGTCGTTGTTTGAGAACTGCACAGTGGACGCGAGCATCTGTGGCCAAGTTTTTAAGGGCGCACGGTGGATGCCTTGGCACCAGGAACCGATGAAGGACGTGGGAGGCCACGATAGTCCCCGGGGAGTCGTCAACCAGGCTTTGATCCGGGGGTTTCCGAATGGGGAAACCCGGCAGTCGTCATGGGCTGTCACCCGCTGCTGAACACATAGGCAGTGTGGAGGGAACGCGGGGAAGTGAAACATCTCAGTACCCGCAGGAAGAGAAAACAACCGTGATTCCGGGAGTAGTGGCGAGCGAAACCGGATGAGGCCAAACCGTATACGTGTGAGACCCGGCAGGGGTTGCGTGTACGGGGTTGTGGGATCTCTCTTTCACAGTCTGCCGGCTGTGAGACGAGTCAGAAACCGTTGATGTAGGCGAAGGACATGCGAAAGGTCCGGCGTAGAGGGTAAGACCCCCGTAGTCGAAACATCAGCGGCTCGTTTGAGAGACACCCAAGTAGCACGGGGCCCGAGAAATCCCGTGTGAATCTGGCGGGACCACCCGCTAAGCCTAAATATTCCCTGGTGACCGATAGCGGATAGTACCGTGAGGGAATGGTGAAAAGTACCGCGGGAGCGGAGTGAAATAGTACCTGAAACCGTGTGCCTACAAGCCGTGGGAGCGTCGGACGGAGAGCTTGCTCTTCGTCTCGTGACTGCGTGCCTTTTGAAGAATGAGCCTGCGAGTTTGCGGTGTGTTGCGAGGTTAACCCGAGTGGGGTAGCCGTAGCGAAAGCGAGTCCGAATAGGGCGTTTCAGTAGCACGCTCAAGACCCGAAGCGGAGTGATCTAGCCATGGGCAGGTTGAAGCGGAGGTAAGACTTCGTGGAGGACCGAACCCACCAGGGTTGAAAACCTGGGGGATGACCTGTGGTTAGGGGTGAAAGGCCAATCAAACTCCGTGATAGCTGGTTCTCCCCGAAATGCATTTAGGTGCAGCGTCGTGTGTTTCTTGCCGGAGGTAGAGCACTGGATAGGCGATGGGCCCTACCGGGTTACTGACCTTAGCCAAACTCCGAATGCCGGTAAGTGAGAGCGCGGCAGTGAGACTGTGGGGGATAAGCTCCATGGTCGAGAGGGAAACAGCCCAGAGCATCGACTAAGGCCCCTAAGCGTACGCTAAGTGGGAAAGGATGTGGAGTCGCACAGACAACCAGGAGGTTGGCTTAGAAGCAGCCACCCTTGAAAGAGTGCGTAATAGCTCACTGGTCTAGTGATTCCGCGCCGACAATGTAGCGGGGCTCAAGCGTACCGCCGAAGTCGTGTCATTGCAGCTATAGGGCCAACGCCCGCTGTGATGGGTAGGGGAGCGTCGTGTGCCGGGTGAAGCAGCACCGGAAGGTAGTTGTGGACGGTTCACGAGTGAGAATGCAGGCATGAGTAGCGATACACACGTGAGAAACGTGTGCGCCGATTGACTAAGGGTTCCTGGGTCAAGCTGATCTGCCCAGGGTAAGTCGGGACCTAAGGCGAGGCCGACAGGCGTAGTCGATGGATAACCGGTTGATATTCCGGTACCCGCTGTGAAGCGTCAAACATCGAACCAGGCGATGCTAAGTCCGTGAAGCCGTTCCGGACCCTTCGGGGAAAGGAAAGTGGTGGAGCCGGCGAACCAGACTTGCAGTAGGTGAGTGATGGGGTGACGCAGGAAGGTAGTCCATCCCGGGCGGTGGTTGTCCCGGGGTAAGGGTGTAGGACGAACGGTAGGCAAATCCGCCGTTCATATAGTCTGAGACCTGATGCCGAGCCGATTGTGGCGAAGTGGATGATCCTATGCTGTCGAGAAAAGCCTCTAGCGAGTTTCATGGCGGCCCGTACCCTAAACCGACTCAGGTGGTCAGGTAGAGAATACCGAGGCGTTCGGGTGAACTATGGTTAAGGAACTCGGCAAAATGCCCCCGTAACTTCGGGAGAAGGGGGGCCACGTCTGGTGAGAGCACTTGCTGCTCGAGCTGGGGGTGGCCGCAGAGACCAGCGAGAAGCGACTGTTTACTAAAAACACAGGTCCGTGCGAAGCCGTAAGGCGATGTATACGGACTGACGCCTGCCCGGTGCTGGAACGTTAAGGGGACCGGTTAGTCAAGATTCGTCTTGGCGAAGCTGAGAACTTAAGCGCCAGTAAACGGCGGTGGTAACTATAACCATCCTAAGGTAGCGAAATTCCTTGTCGGGTAAGTTCCGACCTGCACGAATGGCGTAACGACTTCTCGACTGTCTCAACCATAGGCCCGGTGAAATTGCACTACGAGTAAAGATGCTCGTTTCGCGCAGCAGGACGGAAAGACCCCGGGACCTTTACTACAGTTTGATATTGGTGTTCGGTTCGGCTTGTGTAGGATAGGTGGGAGACTTTGAAGCGGCCACGCCAGTGGTTGTGGAGTCGTCGTTGAAATACCACTCTGGTCGTGCTGGATGTCTAACCTGGGTCCGTGATCCGGATCAGGGACAGTGTCTGATGGGTAGTTTAACTGGGGCGGTTGCCTCCTAAAGAGTAACGGAGGCGCCCAAAGGTTCCCTCAGCCTGGTTGGCAATCAGGTGTTGAGTGTAAGTGCACAAGGGAGCTTGACTGTGAGACCGACGGGTCGAGCAGGGACGAAAGTCGGGACTAGTGATCCGGCGGTGGCTTGTGGAAGCGCCGTCGCTCAACGGATAAAAGGTACCCCGGGGATAACAGGCTGATCTTCCCCAAGAGTCCATATCGACGGGATGGTTTGGCACCTCGATGTCGGCTCGTCGCATCCTGGGGCTGGAGTCGGTCCCAAGGGTTGGGCTGTTCGCCCATTAAAGCGGTACGCGAGCTGGGTTTAGAACGTCGTGAGACAGTTCGGTCCCTATCCGCTGCGCGCGCAGGAATATTGAGAAGGGCTGTCCCTAGTACGAGAGGACCGGGACGGACGAACCTCTGGTGTGCCAGTTGTTCTGCCAAGGGCATGGCTGGTTGGCTACGTTCGGGAGGGATAACCGCTGAAAGCATCTAAGCGGGAAGCCTGCTTCGAGATGAGTATTCCCACCCCCTTGAGGGGTTAAGGCTCCCAGTAGACGACTGGGTTGATAGGCCGGATGTGGAAGCCCAGTAATGGGTGAAGCTGACTGGTACTAATAGGCCGAGGGCTTGTCCTCAGTTGCTCGCGTCCACTGTGTTAGTTCTGAGGCAACGACTGTTGCCGGCTAGAGCTGAAAACAAGTAAAAAGTGTGCTTGTTCGCTCGAAACCATTAGGGTTTCGGTGGTCATAGCGTGAGGGAAACGCCCGGTTACATTCCGAACCCGGAAGCTAAGCCTTACAGCGCCGATGGTACTGCAGGGGGGACCCTGTGGGAGAGTAGGACACCGCCGAACAATCTTTGGAAGGACCCCTGGTCCCAGCGTTCAGCTGGGGACCAGGGGTCCTTTTTGTTTTTCTGGAGCGCGCCGGGTACCCGGGTGCGCGAGAATGTTTTGCGGTACCGAAGACAGGAGTCACCGATGTCCACCAACTCTCCCGACGATCGACCGGAGCGCGACCAGCGGCGACGGGACAGTAGTGGGGACCGTGACAACCGCGGCGGCGACCGCGGGGATCGTGGCGGCTTCCGTCGTGACAACGACCGTGGTGGTGCGGGCCGGCGTGACGACCGCCGCGACGACCGTGGGCCGCGCCGTGACGACCGTGGTGAGCGTCCCCCCTTCCGCCGCGATGACCGGCGTGATGATCGGGGTTCGCGTCCGGCGTTCCAGCGTGATGACCGCGGTGACCGTGGGCCGCGCCGTGACGACCGTGGTGAGCGTCCCCCCTTCCGTCGGGACGACCGTCGGGACGACCGACGCGATGATCGGCGTGATGACCGGGGTTCGCGTCCGGCGTTCCAGCGCGACGACCGTGGTGAGCGCCCTCCCTTCCGTCGCGATGACCGTCGGGACGACCGACGCGATGATCGGCGTGATGATCGGGGTTCGCGTCCGGCGTTCCAGCGTGACGACCGCCGCGACGACCGTGGGCCGCGCCGTGACGACCGTGGTGAGCGTCCCCCCTTCCGTCGGGACGACCGGCGTGATGATCGGGGTTCGCGTCCGGCGTTCCAGCGTGACGACCGCCGCGACGACCGTGGGCCGCGCCGTGACGACCGTGGTGAGCGTCCCCCCTTCCGTCGGGACGACCGCCGTGATGATCGGGGTTCGCGTCCGGCGTTCCAGCGTGACGACCGCCGCGACGACCGTGGCCCGCGTCGCGACGACCGTGGTGAGCGTCCCCCCTTCCGTCGCGATGACCGCCGGGACGACCGACGTGACGATCGTCGGGGTGACGACCGTGGTGGTTTCCGGCGTGATGACAACCGCGGTGGGTCCGGTGACCGTGACCGTGGTGGCTTCGGCCGTCGGGACGACCGCCGTGATGACCGGGGTTCGCGTCCGGCGTTCCAGCGTGACGACCGCGGTGACCGTGGCCCGCGCCGTGACGACCGTGGTGAGCGTCCCCCCTTCCGTCGGGACGACCGTCGGGACGACCGACGCGATGATCGGCGTGACGACCGCGGTGATCGCCCCGCCTTCCGTCGGGACGACAACCGTGGCGGTGGCTACGACCGTGGGCCGCGTCGGGACGACCGTGGTGGACGGCCTGGTGGGTCCGGTGGGTTCCGGGGCCGTGACGGGCGTGACGACCGTCGGGACGACCGGCGTGGTGGCGGCCCTCGATTCCGCGACGAGCGGGACCGGGACCGTGAGCCGATCAAGCGGCTGCCGATCCCGGAGGACGTCACCGGTGACGAGATCGACAAGGACGTACGGCAGGAGCTCCAGAGCCTGCCCAAGACGCTCGCCGAGGATGTCGCCAAGAACCTGGTGATGGTCGCCCGGTTGATCGACGAGGACCCCGAAGGCGCCTACGGGTACTCCAAGGTGGCCCTGCGGCTCGCTTCGCGTGTCGCCGCCGTGCGGGAGGCGGGCGGGTTCGCCGCGTACGCCACCCAGAGGTACAGCGAGGCGCTCGCCGAGTTCCGGGCCGCGCGGCGGATGAACGGCGGTGTCGAGCTGTGGCCCGTCATGGCCGACTGTGAGCGTGGGCTCGGGCGGCCGGAGAAGGCGCTCGACATGGCCGGTGCTCCCGAGGTGAACAAGCTCGACAAGGCCGGCCAGGTGGAGATGCGGCTCGTCGCGGCGGGTGCCCGGCGTGACATGGGGCAACTGGACGCGGCCATCGTGACGTTGCAGAGCCCCGAGCTCGCTGCCGGCTCCGTCCAGCCTTGGACCGCGCGGCTGAGGTACGCGTACGCCGACGCGCTTCTCGCGGCCGGGCGTGATGGCGAGGCACGGGAGTGGTTCGCGAAGGCCCTCGAGGCCGACCGGGACGGCAGCACGGACGCCTCCGACCGGCTCGCCGAGATGGACGGGGTGGACTTCGTCGACGCCTTGGACGAGGACGAGGTCGACACCGAGACCGAGACCGAGACCGACGAGACTGTCGTCGAGCAGGCGGCGGAAGCGGAAGAGGCCGAGGACTCGGTCGAGGGTCAGGTCGGCCGTGACGAGGCCGAGCACGTTGTGGTCGACCGTGACGAGGACTGACGTAGGGCTGTAGCAGCGGTAAGGGGCGGGATCCGGTACCAACCGGGTCCCGCCCCTTCGTCGTTCGGGCGTGCGGCGCGTTCAGAGGTCGAGTGCGCGCAGGACCAGGCCCGATGCGGGTTTCGGGCCGAACGATGTCGACTTGCGGGGCATCGTGACGCCCTGCCGGGCGAGATCGCGGACGACCTCCTCGCGGACGGGGTGCAGGAGGACCGCCGTACCGCCGTCGCGTTCCGCCTTGCGTACCGTCGCGGCGGTGTCGTGGATGTAGGCGATGCGGGTGGGGTCGTCCTCGGGGATGTGCCAGATGTGGTCGAGGAGCGTGGCGTGCAGGACCGTGGCGTCCAGGGTGCGCCAGGCCTCGGGGAAGTCGGCGGGGATCGTGCGGTCGAGGAGCGCCGGGTCCGGTCGGTCGACGAGGTGGAAGGCGCCGTCGCCCGCCAGCAGGAACCCGTTGCCCGCGCAGACCGCGTCCGCGAGGGCGTCGAGGGCCTCCGCGAGGGGGACGTCCAGGCGCTGGACGCGGAACCGGCCGCCGAGTGCGGCCAGGGCGTCGGCGACCGGAAAGCCGTGCAGGAGGCGGTGGATGGCGCGGACGCGCAAGGGGTAGCGGGCGGTGTCGACCAGGAGGACCAGACCGTGGTCCCAGGGGCTGGGGGAGGGGTGCTCCGCGCGTAGACGCAGGTAGGTCGCCCAGCGGTGGTGACCGTCGGCGATGAGGGCCTGGTGTTGGGCGAGGTCCGCGAGGACGTGGGCCGTCTCGGTGGGGTCGGTGATCGCCCAGAGGCGGTGGCTGTAGCCGTCCTCGGTGGTGGTGGAGAGGAGTGGGGGGCGCTCCGCCGCGCGGTCCACGATCTCGGCCGCGGTGCCGTTGCCGCGGTAGGTGAGGAGGAGGGGTTCGAGGTTCGCGTGCGTGGCGCGCATGAGGGCCGCGCGGTCCGCGACGATGTGCGGCATGACGTCCTCGTGGGGAAGGACGATTCCTTCCGAGGGCTCCGAGACACGCAGGGTGCCGATCAGGCCGCGCTGGAGCATGCCGTCCGCGTGCCGCTGCTCGTAGACGTACAGGGCGGGCTCGGGGTCCGCGGTCAGGACGCCCTCGGACAGCCAGCCGCGCAGGGTGTCTGCGGCCTGTTCGTTGCGGGCGGTGGGAGTGGTGGCCTGGGGCAGGATCAGGCGGACGATGTTGTACGGGTCCGCGTCCTGGAGGTGGTGCAGGCCGTCGGGGCGGACCACGACGTCGTACGGCGGGGAGGTGACGGCGGCGAGACTGCCGACCCGGTCGGGGTCGTAGCGCAGGCCTCGGAACGGGGTGAGTTCCAGGCCTCGGGGCGCCGTTGCTTCCGAGTGACCTGCTGAGTTCATCCCGGCATCGTACGTCTGTCGGTGGCATGCGGGATGATCGGGGGAAAGCGGAGCGAACGAGGAGCGATGTGGAATGAGCCGGAGCGTCAGGACGAGGCCCGAGGGCAGTGGGCAGGCCCTGAGCGAGGCGTACGACACGGCGCTGCTCGACCTGGACGGGGTGGTGTACGCGGGGGGCAACGCGATCGCGTACGCCGTCGAGTCGCTGGCCACCGCGCGTGCGGGCGGGATGCGTCTCGCGTACGTCACCAACAACGCGCTGCGGACGCCGGACACGGTGGCCGAGCATCTGACGGAGCTGGGGATACCGACGGGCGCCGACGACGTCATCACCTCGGCGCAGGCGGTCGCGCGGCTGATCAGTGAGCAGGTGCCGGCCGGCGCGCGGGTGCTGGTGATCGGCGGGGAGGGGCTGCGGGTCGCGCTGCGCGAGCGCGGGCTCGAGCCGGTGGAGTCGGCGGACGACGATCCGGCGGCCGTGGTGCAGGGGTTCGGCGGGCCCGACCTGGCGTGGGGGCGGTTCGCGGAGGCTTCGTACGCCGTCGCGCGCGGGGTGCCGTGGTTCGCGTCCAACACCGACCTGACGATTCCCAGCGGGCGGGGCATCGCGCCGGGCAACGGCGCGGCGGTGGAGGTCGTGCGGATCGCGACCGGCGCCGAGCCGCAGGTCGCGGGCAAGCCGTTGCCTCCGATGCACCGGGAGACGATCCTGCGGACCGGCGCCGAGCGGCCGTTGGTCGTCGGGGACCGGCTGGACACGGACATCGAGGGGGCGTTCAACGGCGAGGTCGACTCGCTGCTAGTCCTCACCGGTGTCACCGACGGGGCGCAGTTGCTCGCCGCGCCGCCGCAGCACCGGCCGACGTATGTCGACGGCGATCTGCGGGGGATGCTCACCGGCCAGCCCGAGGTCACCGTGGACGGTGGCGGTTTCCGGTGCGGCGGCTGGACGGCGAGCGCGGGCGCCGAGAGCCTGGAGCTGGCGGGGGACGGCGAAGCCCTGGACGGGCTGCGGGCGTTGTGCGCGGCGGCCTGGACGGCGGCCGGTGAGGGGACGTGTGAGCTGGACGGAGGGAAGGCGCTGGCGCGGCTGGGGTTGTGAACCGCCGGGCCGGAAGAGGGGCGGGCGGTGAGACCGCGAAGCGGTGATGCTGTGAACCCTGGCACGGGCCGTGACCAGGGATCGAGGCGCATTGGCAGGGTAGGCTAACCTAACTGCGTGTTGGTCGACAGTGTTCCCGAACAGCGCGCGGAGACCGCCCCCGCGCCTCCAAAACGCCGGGCGATACGTGCCGTCGGGCTGCTCGCCGCCGTGGCGGTGCTGCTGCTGGTGGCGGTGATGAGCATCGCCGTCGGGGCCAAGGAACTGTCCGTGGCGCAGGTCCTGCACGGGCTGTTCGAGGACTCCGGGACGTACGCGGACGTCGTGGTCGACGAGCGGTTGTCGCGGACCGTGCTCGGGCTGCTCGTCGGGGCCGCGCTCGGCCTGTCCGGCGCCCTGCTCCAGGCGCTGACGCGCAATCCGCTGGCCGACCCCGGGTTGCTCGGCATCAATGCGGGCGCCTCGGCGGCCGTCGTCACCGCCATCACCTACTTCGGTGTCACGAGCCTGACCGGCTATGTGTGGTTCGCCTTCTTCGGGGCGGCCGCCGTCGGTGCGCTGGTCTGGTTCCTCGGCGGGAGCCGGGGAGCCACGCCGGTGCGGCTCGCGCTCGCCGGCACGGCGATCAGTGCCGCCCTGTACGGCTATCTCCAGGCCGTGATGATCATGGATGACGCGGCGCTCTCCAGGATGCGGTTCTGGACGGTCGGTTCGCTGTCCACGGCGACCGACGAGACCATCCGGCAGGTGCTGCCCTTTCTGGTCGTCGGCACCCTTCTCGCGTTCGTCCTCGCCCGGCCGCTGAACGCCGTGGCGATGGGCGACGACACCGCCAAGGCGCTCGGCGCCAACCTCAACCGCACCCGGGCGCTGTCGATGCTGGCCGCCACCGTGCTGTGCGGTGCCGCGACCGCCGCCTGCGGGCCGATCGTGTTCGTCGGGCTGATGGTCCCGCACATCGTCCGCTCGTTCACCGGCCCCGACCTGCGCTGGATCATGCCGTACGCGGCCGTCCTGTCGCCGGTGCTGCTGCTGGGCTCCGATGTCATCGGCCGGGTCGTCGCCCGGCCCTCGGAGGTCCAGGTCGGCATCATCACCGCGATCATCGGCGGCCCGGTCTTCATCTTTCTCGTACGACGGCGGAGGACGGCCCAGCTGTGAAGACCGCGCAGAAGATCCCCCACGGCCGCCCTCGGGCGCTGCGCACCCCGGGTGGGCTCTCCGTCCGGCTGGAGCCGCGGGCGCTGATCGTCGTCGCCGCGCTGGTGGTGGCCGCGCTCGCCGCGAGCGTGGTGCTGATCGGCACCGGCGACTTCCCGATCCCGGCCGAAGACGTCGTGAAGACGCTGCTCGGCGACGGCAACGCCGGCCAGGAGTTCATCGTCAACGAGCTGCGGCTGCCGCGGGTCCTCGTGGGCCTGCTCGTCGGGGCCTCGCTGGGGCTCGGCGGTGCGCTCTTCCAGGCCGTGTCGCGCAACCCGCTCGGCAGCCCGGACGTGCTGGGGCTCGGGCAGGGCGCGACGGCCGGCGCGCTCGTGATGATCGTGCTGTTCTCCGGGAGCACCACCCAGGTGACGGTCGGCGCGCTGGTGGGCGGCCTGGTGACCGGGGCCCTCATCTACCTGCTGGCGTGGAAGCGGGGGGTCCACGGGTACCGGCTGGTGCTCGTCGGCATCGGCCTCTCGGCGATCGCGACGGCGGTCAACGGCTATCTGATGACCAAGGCCGACTTCGTCGACGCGGCCCGCGCGGTCGTGTGGATGACCGGCACCCTCGACGGCCGTGACTGGAAGCAGGTCTGGCCGCTGCTCGTGCTGGCCTGTGTGCTCGTGCCGCTCGTGCTCGCCAACGCGCGCGGGCTGCGGATGATGGAGATGGGCGACGACGTCTCCCACGCGCTGGGGGTGCGTGTGGAGCGCGTCCGGCTGGTGCTGATGGTCTGTGCCGTGCTGCTCACCGCGGCCGCCACCGCCGCCGCGGGGCCCGTCAGCTTCGTGGCGCTCACCGCGCCGCAGCTCGCCCGGCGTCTGACGCGCTCGCCCGGGCCCAACCTCGTGCCGTCCCTGTGCATGGGCGCCGCTCTGCTGGTCACCGCCGACTGGGCCTCGCAACGGCTCTTCGGTGACGGACAGCTGCCCGTGGGCGTGGTCACCGGTGTGCTGGGCGGGGTGTACCTGCTGTGGCTCCTCGTCACCGAGCGCAGGGCGGGCCGGATATGAGCGGCGCGGTCGACGACAACGGCCGCCCGGCCGACCGGAACAACTCAAGGAGCACCGTGAACCGCCTGTCCGCCGAGAACGTCACCCTCGCCTATGACCAGCGGGTCATCGCCGAACAGCTGTCGGTGGAGATACCGGACAACTCCTTCACGGTGATCGTCGGCCCGAACGCCTGCGGCAAGTCGACGCTGCTGCGGGCGCTGTCGCGGATGCTGAAGCCGAGTCAGGGCCGGGTGCTGCTCGACGGGCAGGTCATCCAGTCGATGCCCGCGAAGAAGGTCGCGCGGACGCTGGGGCTGCTGCCGCAGTCGTCGATCGCGCCCGACGGCATCACCGTCGCCGACCTCGTGGGCCGCGGCCGCTACCCGCACCAGGGCATCCTGCGCCAGTGGTCGGCCGAGGACGAGCGGGTCGTGCAGGAGTCCATGGCGCAGACCGGGGTCGCCGAGCTCGCCGACCGCTATGTCGACGAGCTGTCCGGCGGTCAGCGCCAGCGCGTGTGGATCGCGATGGCCCTCGCCCAGCAGACACCGCTGCTGCTGCTCGACGAGCCGACGACCTACCTCGACATCCAGCACCAGATCGACGTACTGGACCTGTGCGCGGAGCTGCACGAGGAGCAGGGGCGCACGCTCGTCGCGGTGCTGCACGACCTCAACCACGCGGCCCGGTACGCCACCCACCTGATCGCGCTGAAGGACGGCGAGGTCATCGCGCAGGGCGCGCCGAACGACATCGTCACCGCCGGGCTGGTGGAGGAGGTCTTCGGTCTGCGCTGCCAGGTCATCGACGACCCGGAGACGGGGACCCCGCTGGTGGTTCCGGCGGCGCGGAAGGCGCGCGCACGGGTCGAGCACGCGGTCGCTACAGAAGTTTCCTGAGCTGGAACAGATCGCGCAGGCCCGCCTCCAGCTTCACCCGCCCGGAGCCCCAGGCCTTCGCGAAGTTCAGCTCGCCGGCGACCAGCGCGACCAGATCGTCGCCGGTCATGGTCAGCCTGATCTGGGCCTTCTCCACAGGAGGCCCCTGAAGGGTGTCCTGCACGACGATCCGGCCGTCCGTCATCCGGCCGACGAACGTGACGTCCAGGTCGGTGATCCGGCAGCTCACCGAACGGTCCAGGGCGGCGGCCGTCCGGACGTCCCCTTCGGCGCTGCGCATGTTGTCCGAGAGCTTCTCGAGTGCGGCGTGGCACTCCTCGATCGTGGCCATCGCGATCGACGGTACCCCAGGCGTTCGAGGTAGCGTCTTCGCATGAGCGACACAGCGCCGGAGACGGGGACGGAGACCGCCCCGGAGACCGTGCCCGAGAAGCAGGAGCAGGATCCCGCGGCTCCCGCCCCGCTGGGCGTCCCGCGGGCCCCCACCGGCAACGCGGAGGTGGACGCGCTGCTGGACCGGCTGGCGGACGCCGACCACCTCGCCACCGACGGACACGTCGAGGTGTACGAGGATGTACACCGGGGGCTGCGCGACGCGCTCACCGCGCTCGACGCCCGCCCGGGACCTCCGGCGCCCCCAGCGTCGTACGGACACAGGAGCTGAACCGAACGTGGCAGGAGTCGCACGACGCCGTCTGGACGCGGAGCTGGTCCGCCGCAAGCTCGCGCGCTCGCGTGAGCATGCCGGCCAGCTGATCGCCGCCGGGCGTGTCTCCGTCGGCAAGACCGTCGCGACCAAGTCCGCCACCCAGGTCGAGACGGCGGCCGCGATCGTCGTCGCCGTCGACGGCGACGACCCCGACTACGTGTCCCGGGGCGGCCACAAGCTCGCCGGAGCGCTGGCCGCGTTCGTGCCGCAGGGGCTCCTGGTGGAGGGGCGGCGGGCGCTGGACGCCGGCGCGTCGACCGGCGGGTTCACCGATGTGCTGCTGCGGGCGGGGGCAGCGCACGTGGTCGCCGTCGACGTCGGATACGGACAACTCGCGTGGTCTCTTCAGAGCGATGAACGCGTCAGCGTCAAGGACCGTACGAACGTACGCGAGTTGACGCTTGAAGCGATCGATGGGAAGCCTGTGGATCTTGTCGTGGGGGACTTGTCCTTCATCCCGCTGGGGCTGGTGCTGCCCGCCCTGGCACGGTGCACCGCGCCGGACGCGGACCTGGTGATGATGGTCAAGCCGCAGTTCGAGGTGGGGAAGGAACGGCTGGGCAGCGGGGGTGTCGTACGGAGCCCGCAGCTGCGGGCGGAAGCGGTGCGGGGCGTGGCCGGGAAGGCGTGGGACCTGGGGCTCGGGGTGAAGGGTGTCACCGCCAGCCCGCTGCCCGGGCCTTCGGGCAACGTCGAGTACTTTCTGTGGCTCAGGGCCGGGGCGCCTGTCCTCGACCCGGCCGACGTCGACCGTGCAGTTGCGGAGGGGCCGCGTTGACTCAGAACCGAGCTCGTACTGTTTTCCTGCTCGCCCACACCGGGCGGCCCGCGGCCATCCGCAGTGCCGAGCTGGTCGTCAAGGGACTGCTGCGTGAGGGCATCGGGGTGCGCGTCCTGGAGTACGAGGCCGCCGACCTGCCCCTGCCGGAGGAGGTGGAGCTGGTCTCCGAGGCCACTCCGCAGTGCCTGGAGGGATGCGAGCTGCTCATCGTCCTCGGCGGCGACGGCACGCTGCTGCGCGGCGCGGAGTTCGCGCGGGCGTCCGGGGTGCCGATGCTGGGCGTCAACCTCGGCAGCGTCGGCTTCCTCGCCGAGGCCGAGCGCGACGACCTCGACAAGGTCGTCGACCGGGTGGTGACGAAGGCGTACGAGGTCGAGGAGCGGATGACCGTCGATGTCGTCGTGCATCGCAACGGCGACATCGTGCACACCGACTGGGCGCTGAACGAGGCGGCCGTGCAGAAGGCGGGCGCGGAGAAGCTGCTCGAGGTCGTACTGGAGATCGACGGGCGGCCGGTCACCGGGTTCGGGTGCGACGGGATCGTGCTGTCCACGCCGACGGGGTCGACCGCCTACGCGTTCTCGGCGGGCGGGCCGGTGGTGTGGCCCGAGGTCGAGGCGCTGCTGATGGTGCCGATCAGCGCGCACGCGCTGTTCGCGAAGCCGTTGGTGACCTCGCCCGACTCCGTGCTCGCGGTGGAGGTGCTGCCGCACATTCCGCCGGGCGTTCTGTGGTGCGACGGGCGGCGGACCGTCGAGCTGCCCGCCGGGGCCCGGGTGGAGGTGCGGCGGGGAGCCGTGCCGGTCCGGCTGGCCCGGCTGCATCACGCGTCGTTCACGGACCGGCTGGTGGCGAAGTTCGCGCTGCCCGTCTCCGGGTGGCGAGGGGCTCGTCACTAGCGGTTCGTAGCGGTTCGTACGCCCCCGCGCCCCGGGTGCGGCTCCACTCACCCGGGTGACAGGGCGCCGTCGATACACATTCTTCACCTGCGGGTTCCCCTTACGGGGCCGGGGGGCGTCGCACTTCCTCCCCCCGACCTCGTAAGGTCTTGTCCGTGTTGGAGGAGATGCGGATACGGTCGCTCGGAGTCATCGACGACGCTGTCGTCGAGCTGTCGCCAGGCTTCACCGCTGTCACGGGTGAGACGGGCGCGGGCAAGACGATGGTGGTCACCAGCCTCGGGCTGCTGCTGGGCGGGCGCGCTGATCCCGCGCTCGTGCGGATCGGCGCCGAGAAGGCGGTCGTGGAGGGGCGGATCGCCGTGCCCGCGAACGCCTCGGTGGTGGTACGGGCCGAGGAGGCCGGGGCCGAGCTCGACGACGGGGCGTTGCTCATCAGCCGTACCGTTTCCGCAGAGGGGCGGTCGCGGGCGCACGTGGGCGGGCGGAGTGTGCCCATGAGCGTGCTCGCCGAGCTCGCCGACGAGCTGGTCGCCGTCCACGGGCAGACCGACCAGCAGGGGCTGCTGAAGCTGTCCCGGCAACGGCAGGCGCTCGACCGGTACGCGGGCGACGCGGTGACCGTGCCGCTCGCCAAGTACACCGAGGCCTACCGGCGGCTGCGGGCCGTCGCCGTCGAGCTGGAGGAGATCGTCACGCGCGCGCGTGAGCGGGCCCAGGAGGCCGACATGCTGCGCTTCGGGCTCGACGAGATCGCCGGCGTCGAACCGCGCGCCGGAGAGGACGTGGAGCTGGCGGAGGAGGCCGAGCGGCTCGGGCACGCGGAAGCGCTGTCGTCAGCCGCCACGGCCGCCCACGCCGCCCTCGCCGGTAATCCGGAGGACCCCGAGGGCATCGAGGCCACCACGCTCGTCGCGGGCGCGCAGCGGGCCCTGGAGGCCGTCAGGTCGCACGATCCGGCGCTGGCCGCGCTCGCCGACCGGATCGGGGAGATCGGGATCCTGCTGGGCGATGTGGCGGGCGAGCTCGCGGGGTACGCCGACGACCTCGACGCCGATCCGCTGCGGCTGTCGGCCGTCGAGGAGCGGCGGGCCGCGCTCACCGCGCTCACCCGCAAGTACGGGCAGGACGTGGACTCCGTGCTCGTCTGGGCCGAGCAGAGCGCCGCCCGGCTCACCGAGCTGGACGGCGACGACGAGCGCATCGACGAGCTGACCGCCGAACGGGACGCCCTGCGCGGCGAACTCGGCGGGCTGGCGCAGGCGCTGACGGACGCGCGCACGGAGGCCGCCGAGCGGTTCGCCGCCGCCGTGACCGCCGAGCTGGCCTCTCTCGCCATGCCGCACGCGCGCGTGTCGTTCGACATCCGGCAGACCGAGGACCCGGAGGGCGTCGAGGTCGGCGGACGCCCGGTCGCCTACGGGCCGGCCGGTGCGGACGAGGTCGAGCTGCTGCTCGCCCCGCACCCGGGCGCGCCGCCCCGGCCCATCGCCAAGGGCGCGTCCGGCGGTGAGCTCTCGCGCGTGATGCTGGCCGTCGAGGTCGTGTTCGCGGGGACGGATCCCGTGCCGACGTATCTCTTCGACGAGGTCGACGCGGGCGTGGGCGGCAAGGCGGCGGTCGAGATCGGGCGGCGCCTCGCCCGGCTCGCCAAGACCGCTCAGGTCGTGGTGGTCACCCACCTTCCGCAGGTCGCCGCCTTCGCCGACCGGCAGCTGCTGGTCGAGAAGACCAACGACGGGTCGGTGACCCGGTCCGGCGTGAAGATCCTGGAGGGCGAGGACCGCATCCGGGAGCTGTCCCGGATGCTCGCCGGCCAGGAGGACTCCGAGACGGCCCGGGCGCACGCCGAGGAACTGCTGGCCACGGCTCGCGCGGACGGCTAGGGCCGGTCGGCGGCAGCCGGAAACGGCCGACGCGCAGGACACGGACGCGCGCAGGACATGGACGGGGCGGGCGGTACGGGGTGACTCGGACCGCCCGCCCCGTCGGCTTGCCGCGTCGGTGCGCCGGGGCCGACCGGTCCGGGGCGTCGGGCGCCGCCGGGGTTTCTTAGGGTGAGGGCATGTTCACACTGAGGGGACGGGGCCCGGCGTTCGCGGCGGCGGCCGGGCTGACCTGGGGGACGGCGGCGGCTCTGCGCGCCGCGGCGCCCGGCGGGCGCGCACGCTGGGAGCGCGAGAACCACGCGGGGCGGACGGTCGGGCTGTACTCCGGCCCCGCCGCCGCCCTGGCCGGGGCGCTCGCGGCCGGGCGGACGGCCCCGGCCGCCGCGCTCGCCGTGGCCGCCGCCGGGACCTGCGGGGCGTACGACGATGTCGTCGGCGCCGGCGACGCGCGGCGGGGCTTCCGGGCCCACCTGGGCGCGCTGCGGGAGGGCGAGGTCACCAGCGGGGCCGTGAAGCTGTTCGGTGTCTCGGCGGCCGGGCTGGTGGCGGGGGCGCTGCTGAAGGAACGGCCCCTGGACAAGGTGCTGGCGGGGGTGGTGATCGCCGGGGCCGCGCACTTCGTCAACCTCGTGGACGTGCGCCCCGGCCGGGCCGCCGGCGCCGTCCTCGCCCTGGGCGTACCGGGGTTGCTGCGCGCGGGGGCGGCGGGCGAGCTGTCCGCCGTGGCGGTCGGAGCCGCCGCGGCCGTTCTGCCCGACGATCTGGGCGGGCGGGAGATGCTCGGCGACAGCGGGGCCCACGCGCTCGGCGCGCTGCTCGGGGCGGCGGTGGTGGCCGGCAACGGCCGTGCGGGTCTGATGGCGCACGCCGTCGCCGTCGTGGCTGCGGCGGTGTACGGGGAGCAGGTGAGCGAGGCGGCGAGGTCAGCACTCGGGTAATCGAACGGAACCCCGACTTCTCTCACCCGTGTGGGTGATGAGGGGGACTCTGTGACCGGGTGTCAGGGTGCTCGGCGGCACGGAACACCCGTACGTGCTGGCATCCTTGGGCGTAGTACGTGGAGGAACGCCAGCGGTCCACCCCTCCGCCCGGTCCTTCTGTACGTTTCTTCGTGACCGTCCGACGCCGAACCAGGAGCCCCGGCCACGTGAGCAGCCACTCACCGCACGGCCAGTCGTCGCTGCGCACCGTGCAGGTGCTGGGCGGCGGCAATGCCGGCAGCAGCGCGCACGTGCGTTCCCTGGCAGCGGGGCTCGTCGCGCGGGGCGTGCGAGTGACGGTGTGCGCCCCCGGCGAGGCGGATGACACCTACGACTTCACGGGGGCCGGAGCCGAACACGTGCACGTGCCGCGCAGCAGCGATCCGGGGTCCGTGGCGGCGCTCCGGGCGGCCTGCACGGACGCCGACCTCGTCCACGCGCACGGACTGCACGCCTCGTTCCGGGCCGTGCTCGCGCTCAGCGGCCGGCGCACCCCGCTCATCGTCACCTGGCACAACCGCGCGCACGCCGAGGGGGCCCGCGCCCATCTGCTGCGGCTGCTGGAGCGGCGGGTCGCGCGGACGGCGACCGTGGTCCTCGGCACCACCTCCGACCTCGTCGACCGGGCCCGCAGGACCGGCGCGCGCGACGCACGGCTCGCCGCCGTGGCGCTGCCCCGGCCCCGCCGGACAGAGGGGAACGAGGAGTCCGAGCCGCCGTCCTCGAAGCTCCGGGCCGAACTCGGCGCCATGGGGCGCCCGTTGTTCATGGCCGTCGGCTCCCTGGACCGCCACCGCGGTCACGACCTGCTGCTGGACGCCGCGCGGGTGTGGCGCGGCCTCGACCCCGTGCCGCTGGTCGTGGTGGCGGGGGAGGGGCCGCAGCGGGCGGAGCTCCAGCGCCGCATCGAGGACGAGGAACTGCCGGTCCGGCTGCTGGGGCGACGCGACGACGTGAGCGAACTGCTCGCCGCCGCCGACCTCGCGCTGCTGCCCGGCGGCAGGGAGTCCCGGTCGGTCCTGGCGCAGGAGGCCCTGCACGCGCGCGTACCGCTCGTCGCCGCCCTGACCGGCGGCATCCGCGAACTCGTCGGCGACGCGGCCGAACTGGTCCCGCCGCACGACCCGGAGGCCTTCGCCGCAGCCGTCGTACGCCTCCTCGAAGACCCCGAACGGGCGGGGCTCCTCCGGGACCTGGGCACCCGACAGGCGGCCGACTGGCCCACCGAGGACGAGACCGTCGCCCAGGTCCTCAGCGTCTACGACGAGCTGACGCAGCTCCAGCCGATGATCTGAGCCCTACGCCACGTGCCGCCGCGCCCGCAGCGCCAGGCTCAACGCCAGGACCGTCTGCGGGTCGTCGAGGTCGGTGCCGAGCAACTCGCCGATGCGGGCGAGGCGGTTGTACAGCGTCTGGCGGTTCAGATGCAGCTCGCGGGCCGTCTCCGCCTTGCGGCCGGCGTGCGCGAGGTAGGTCTCCAGGGTGGGCAGCAGGGGCGGCTTGGAGCGGTGGTCGTGGTCGCGGACCGGGCCGATCGCGCGGTCCACGAAGGCCGCCAGGTCGGGGTGGTCGCGCAGCCGCCACAACAGGAGGTCGATGTCCAGGCGGCGGGCGTCGTACCAGGGGCGGTCCGACAGGCCCTGCGCGGCGGTCGCCGTCTCCGCCGCGTGTCTGAGGCCCGCCGAGGCGGCCGCCCAGCCGCCCGCCACCCCGACCACCACCACCGGCGGCTGGGCCCCCGGCCGCTGCATCCCGGCCCGTTCCACCCCGGCCCGCAGTGCCGCCGCGACCCGGTCCGCCACCGCCGACCGCTCCGACTCCGACCGCAGGCCCAGCAGCAACGGCACCCGGCCCTCCACCGGCCGCACGCCCAGCAGCACGGGCACACCCACCGACGCGAGCTCCTCGGCGACCGCCCGCGCCAGCACCGCCCAGCCCCCGCCGGGGGAGAGGCCGTCGCCCAGCCGCATGACGACGGGGAGCAGCGGACTGGCGCCGGGCTTGAAGCCGAGGACGCGCGCCTGCGCCGGAGCGTCCTCGGCGGCGATCCGGCCCTCGGCGAGGTCGGTGAGGAAGTCGCCCCGGCCGCGTGCCGCCAGCTCCTCCTCCTGGCGGGCCTGCATCAGCACCACGGCCAGGATCCCGGCCGCGCGTTCGGCGGCGATCCGGTGCACCGGTGCGAGCGGGGCGCGCACGGGCAGCAGCACGAGCCGGGCGCGTACCGAACCCGCCCCCGGCCCGCCCCCGGGCACGTCCACCAGCACCGAGCCCGCGGGCGGCGGCGCCTCCTTGTGCGGCCCGCGCAGGCCCTCCCACACCTGGAGCGGGTCCGCGCCCTCGGGCCCGGCGCCGGCGGCGTACAGGAGCTGGCCCTCGGTCGTCTCCAGGAAGACGGGGTTGCCGCTGAAGTCCGCCAGGATCCCCAGGACCTGCGGTATCCCGCCCCCGCCGAGCAGCGCTTCGGTACAGCGCCGGTGCACTTCCTCGGCCTGCTGGAGCAGGGCGTAGTGCCCGTTGACGATCTCGGTGTGGATCTCCTCCGTGACCGTCACGAACGGCACCTCGCGGTGCAGCTGGACCAGGGGGAGCCCGGTCGCGCGCGCCGTCTCGACCAGGGCCGCGGGCAGCCGGGTGAAGCGCGGGCCCAGCTCGATCACCAGGGCCGCGATGCCCCGCTCGGCCAGGGTGCGGACGAACGCCCGCTGCTCGGCCGGACGGGTGCCGAGGCCGTAGCCCGTGGTCAGCAGCAGCTCGCCGCCCTTGAGCAGCGAGGCGATGTTCGGGACCTCGCCCGCGTGCACCCAGCGCACCGTGCGGCCCAGCCGGTCGGCGCCCGCGAGGATCTCGGGGAGCCCGCTGCGCAGGCCGGGCAGCTCCAGCGCGCGTCGCACGGTGATGCCGGCGCTCTGGCTGTCGAATCGGTGGTCCGTGCGGCTGTCCATGCAGCGGACGCTACCTGCGCGGACGTTCCGGTGACAGCTCCGTCCCGGCATGGGGCGGCCGTCGCCGGGTAGCGGCGGGCCATGGACTTCAGTGTGGTGGCCGTGGCCCGTGAGGACGACAGCCCGATCGACGAGCCGCTGCGGGTCGCGGCGCTCGCCGACCGGCTCGGCTACCGGGAGGTGTGGGCGGGCGAGGGGCCGACCTGGGACGCCTTCGTGCTCGCCGCGGCGCTCGGCCGGGTCACCGAGCGGGCCGCGCTGACGGCGGGGCCGGTCCCGGTGTCGGTGCGCGACCCGTACACCCTCGCCCGGGGCGCCGCGTCGGTCTCCGCCGTCACCGGCGGACGGGCGGTCGGCGTGGCGCTGGGCACCTCGAGCAAACGCGTCGTGGAGGGCGTGCACGGGCGGCCCCGGATACGTCCCGCCGCCGTCCTGACCGAGACCGCGGCGGCCGTACGAGCCCTGCTGCACGGCACACCCGGTGAGCCGGTCGTGCCCGGCAGCACCTTCCGGCGCCGGCTCCCGCCGCCCGGCGGCCCGCTCACCGTGGCCGCGTTCGGGGACCGCGCGATCGCCGCGGCCGCCGCGCACGCCGACCGGATGCTGCTCGACGTCGTCTCCCCGGAGCAGGTCCGTGAGCTGCGCGCCAAGCTGGACGCTGCGGCCGAGCGGGCGGGACGTGCGCGGCCCACGCTCGCCGCCTGGCTGCCCGCGGCCGTCGACCCGGCGCCCGAGTCGCTCACCGAGGTGCTGGGCAGCATTGCCGGATACCTGACGGTGCCGGGGTACCGCGAGGTGTTCGCCGAGGCCGGTTTCCGGGCCGCCGTCGAGCTCGCCGCGGCCGGCGCCGACCGCGTCACCCTCGTCCGCGCCCTGCCTGCGGAAGCCGCGGCCACCGTCGGCCTGGTCGGCGGCCTCGACACCGTGCGCGCCCGGATCGACGCCTATGCGGAGGCGGGACTCGACGAGATCGCGCTCGTCCCGGCGACGGCGGCCGATCCGGCGGGGGAGCGGACGCTGACGGCGCTGGCCGCGCGGGCGGAGCACGAGCAGGGCTGACGGCCCGGACCGACGGCCCGGACCGACGGCTCTCAGGCCGGCTTGATGTTGTGGTTGAAGCGGAAGACGTTGTCCGGGTCGTACCGCCGCTTCACGTCCGCGAGCCGCCGGGCGTTGTCCTCACCCACGCCCGCCACGACCCGGTCGGCACCCTCGTCGCCGATGAAGTTGAGGTAGACCGCGCCCGTGCTCCACGGCTGTACGGCGGCCCGGACGTCCCGGACCCACTGGACGCACCGCTCGTCGTCCGCCGGGTCCTCCCACAGCCCGAAGGGGTGCACACCCCAGGGCGCGTCGCGGTAGGGCACGGGGTACTCGTGCGGGCCGGTGCCGATCGCGCCGCCCTGCGGGAACAGCGCGTGCATGGTGCCCGTCGGCACGGGCATGGCACGGCCACGGGCGCAGAACACGTCCACGAAGTCGTCCGGAGCGCCCGTCAGGTACTCCGCCGACCAGTAGTTCCGCATCCCGGGCGGATCGTCGATCATGCACTGGACGTCGGCGTACGGCATCGCCCCGACGACCTCCGTCTCGTGCGGCAGCGCCAGCAGCGGTTCGGCGAGCTTGCGCAGGTCCGCCTCGGCACCGGCGTACGTCAGCAGCACCCCGCACAGCAGCGAACCGATCAGGTGCGGCGGGACGAACTCCTCGGGCGGGCCGGAGAGGTAGATGACGGCGCCGCTCGCCTCGTCCGGGCCGTACGTGATCACGTCCCGGTAGGTGCGGGTGACCTCGGCGCCGAACTCGGGCAGGTACAGCAGCAGCGCGATGGAGAACTCGGGCAGCTCGTGCAGCTTCAGGGTGAGCGCGGTGGCGATGCCGAAGTTGCCGCCGCCGCCGTGCAACGCCCAGAACAGGTCCGGGTTCTCGTCGGCGTTCGCGTGGACCTGTCGGCCCTCGGCGGTGACCAGCTCGACGCCGAGCAGGTTGTCGACGGCCAGCCCGCACGAGCGGTCCAGCCAGCCGGTGCCGCCACCGAGGACGAAGCCGCCGACGCCGGTGGTGGAGGCCCGTCCGCCGGTCGTGGCCAGGCCGTGGGGCTGGCAGGCGCGGTCCAGGTCGCTCATCGTGGCCCCGCCCGCGACCCGTACCGCCTCGGCGGCGGGGTCGACGGTGACCGCGCGCATGTGACGCAGGTCCACCACCAGCGCCCCGTCGCCCAGGGCCATGCCCGCGACGCTGTGTCCGCCGCCGCGCACCGCGATGGGCAGGTCCAGGTCACGGGCGAAGCGCACCGACCGTACGACGTCGGACTCGTCCACGCACTGGGCGATCACCGCGGGACGCCGGTCGATCATCGAGTTGAAGACCGCCCGGGCCTCGTCGTAACCCGGATCCTCCGGGGCGAACACGTCGCCGACCAGTTCTTCGCGCAGCGCGGACAGAGCCGCGCCCGCCTTCGATGGGGAGGCCATGGGGCGCCCCCTTCCGGAAAGGGGCTGTTGGCTCCCAGCCTAGGCGGGCGGGCCGTGCCGGTCCTGTTAGCCGCCGTACGCCCCCGACGCCGTCAGGCGCAGGGCCGTGTCGATCAGCGGGACGTGGCTGAAGGCCTGCGGGAAGTTGCCGACCTGGCGCTGGAGGCGCGGGTCCCACTCCTCGGCGAGCAGACCGAGGTCGTTGCGCAGGGAGAGCAGCTTCTCGAACAGCTTGCGGGCCTCGTCCACCCGGCCGATCATCGCGAGGTCGTCCGCCATCCAGAACGAGCAGGCCAGGAAGGCGCCCTCGTCACCGGGCAGGCCGTCGACGCCCTCGTCGCCGCCCGAGGTGGGGTAGCGCAGGATGAAGCCGTCCGGGGTGGACAGCTCGCGCTGGATCGCCTCGATGGTGCCGATCACGCGCTTGTCGTCCGGGGGCAGGAAGCCCATCTGCGGGATGAGCAGCAGGGACGCGTCCAGCTCCTTGGAGCCGTAGGACTGCGTGAAGGTGTTGCGTTCCTTGTCGTAGCCCTTCTCGCACACGTCCCGGTGGATGTCGTCGCGCAGCTCGCGCCACTTCTCCAGCGGGCCGTCCGCGTCGCCCGACTCGATCAGCTTGATCGTGCGGTCGACGGCGACCCAGGCCATGACCTTGGAGTGCACGAAGTGGCGGCGCGGACCGCGCACCTCCCAGATGCCCTCGTCCGGCTCGTCCCAGTGCTGCTCCAGGTAGCGGATCAGCTTGAGCTGGAGCAGGGAGGCGTAGTCGTTGCGGGCCAGGCCCGTCATGTGGCCCAGGTGCAGGGCCTCGGTGACCTCGCCGTAGACGTCCAGCTGGAGCTGGTGCGCGGCGCCGTTGCCGACCCGGACCGGGCCGGAGTTCTCGTAGCCGGGCAGCCAGTCCAGCTCGGCCTCGCCCAGCTCGCGCTCGCCCGCGATGCCGTACATGATCTGGAGGTTCTCGGGGTCGCCGGCGACGGCCCGCAGCAGCCACTCGCGCCAGGCGCGGGCCTCCTCGCGGTAGCCGGTGCGCAGCAGCGAGGACAGCGTGATGGCCGCGTCGCGCAGCCAGGTGTAGCGGTAGTCCCAGTTGCGGACGCCGCCGATGTCCTCGGGCAGGGAGGTGGTGGGCGCGGCGACGATGCCGCCGGTCGGGCCGTAGGTCAGCGCCTTGAGCGTGATCAGCGAGCGGATCACCGCCTCGCGGTAGGGGCCGTGGTACGTACAGTGCTCGACCCACTCGCGCCAGAAGTCCTCGGTCGCCTGGAGCGACTGCTCGGGCTCGGGCAGCGCGGGCGGCTCCTTGTGCGAGGGCTCCCACGAGATCGTGAACGCGATCCGGTCACCCGGCGCGACCGTGAAGTCCGCGTACGTGGTCAGCGACTTGCCGTAGGTCTCGCACTCGGTGTCGAACCACACGGAGTCCGGGCCCGCGACGGCCACCGTGCGGCCCTCGTGCTTGTGCACCCACGGCACGACCCGGCCGTAGGAGAACCGCATCCGCAGCGCGGAGCGCATCGGGACGCGGCCCGAGACGCCCTCGACGATCCGGATCAGCTGGGGCGCGCCGTCGCGAGGGGGCATGAAATCGGTCACCCGGACCGTGCCGCGCGGGGTGTCCCACTCGGACTCCAGGATGAGCGAGTCGCCCCGGTAGGTGCGCCGGGCCGCGCGCGGCGGTGGCGCGTCGGAGGCGTGCGCGGGGCCGAGGCGCCAGAATCCGTGTTCCTCGGTGCCGAGCAGACCTGCGAAGATCGCGTGCGAGTCGAAGCGGGGCAGGCACAGCCAGTCGACTGTGCCGTCCCGGCAGACCAGTGCGGCGGTCTGCATGTCTCCGATGAGTGCGTAATCTTCGATGCGCCCGGCCACGTGCAACTCCAGTCGAACGGCCACGTCACCCCCATGTGGAACGGGGGCTGTCGCTAGTGCGGTCAAGGGGTCGTTTGTAATGCGTCGTTGAGCGCTGAAGCAAAGCAGCCGCTCAGCCATATAGGCAAAACGCCGATTCCTGCTCAACGAACTGACGAGCTCTCGTTGTTCCGGTGGGGATACGGACTGGGGTGTGCCGTCTTGCCGACCGGGCTCGGCAGCGAGTGTCCGAGCAGGATACGACGCACGTAGATGATCTGCGTGCCGCTCCGGACAACGCGGGTGGGCCGAACGGGTGAGCAACGGGTGAGAATCCGGTGCGCGGGGGCCGCCCGTGTCGACCCGTGCGCGGAGCGTGGCCGGAAGCCATCTCCCTGAGGCGCTGATACCCTGGTAGCCCGTGGACCGGTGGTCTCGAAGCCCCCGAACCGCACCTCCGAATCGCGACCACGGGAGCCCCCTCTTGGCCATGACGCCCAAATCCACGACGACCAAGCACATCTTCGTCACCGGGGGTGTCGCCTCCTCGCTCGGCAAGGGCCTGACGGCTTCCAGCCTCGGCATGCTGCTGAAGGCGCGGGGTCTGCGCGTCGTGATGCAGAAGCTCGACCCGTACCTGAACGTCGACCCGGGCACGATGAACCCCTTCCAGCACGGTGAGGTGTTCGTCACCAACGACGGTGCCGAGACCGACCTGGACATCGGACACTACGAGCGCTTCCTCGATCGTGACTTGGACGGCTCCGCCAATGTCACTACAGGCCAGATCTACTCGACGGTGATCGCCAAGGAGCGGCGCGGCGAGTACCTGGGCGACACCGTGCAGGTCATCCCGCACATCACCAACGAGATCAAGCACCGCATCCGCCGGATGGCCACGGACGAGGTCGACGTCGTGATCACCGAGGTCGGCGGCACGGTCGGTGACATCGAGTCGCTGCCGTTCCTGGAGACGGTCCGCCAGGTCCGTCACGAGGTCGGCCGGGACAACGTGTTCGTGGTGCACATCTCGCTCCTGCCGTACATCGGTCCCTCGGGTGAGCTGAAGACCAAGCCGACCCAGCACTCGGTCGCGGCGCTGCGCAACATCGGTATCCAGCCGGACGCGATCGTGCTGCGCTGCGACCGCGAGGTGCCGACCGCGATCAAGCGCAAGATCTCGCTGATGTGCGACGTCGACGAGGACGCGGTGGTCGCCTGCCCCGACGCCCGCTCGATCTACGACATCCCGAAGACCGTGCACGGGGAGGGCCTGGACGCCTACGTCGTCCGCAAGCTGGACCTGCCGTTCCGCGATGTGGACTGGACGACCTGGGACGATCTGCTCGACCGCGTCCACAACCCCGACCACGAGATCACCCTCGCCCTGGTCGGCAAGTACATCGACCTGCCCGACGCCTACCTCTCGGTCACCGAGGCGCTGCGCGCCGGCGGCTTCGCCAACAAGGCCCGCGTGAAGATCAAGTGGGTCACGTCGGACGACTGCAAGACCCCGGCGGGCGCCAAGGCGCAGCTCGAGGACGTCGACGGCATCTGCATCCCGGGCGGCTTCGGCGACCGCGGTGTGCTCGGCAAGGTCGGCGCGATCCGCTACGCCCGTGAGCACAAGATCCCGCTGCTCGGTCTGTGTCTGGGCCTCCAGTGCATCGTGATCGAGGCCGCGCGCAACCTGGCCGACATCGGCGACGCCAACTCCACCGAGTTCGACCCGGCCACCGGCCACCCGGTCATCTCCACCATGGCCGAGCAGCTCGACATCGTGGCCGGCGAGGGCGACATGGGCGGAACGATGCGCCTGGGCATGTACCCGGCCAAGCTGGCCGAGGGCTCCATCGTCCGTGAGGTGTACGACGGCAAGGAGTACGTCGAGGAGCGCCACCGGCACCGCTACGAGGTGAACAACGCCTACCGCGCCGAGCTCGAGAAGAAGGCGGGCATCCTGTTCTCCGGCACCTCGCCGGACGGCAAGCTCGTCGAGTACGTCGAGTACCCGCGTGACGTCCACCCGTATCTGGTCGCCACCCAGGCCCACCCCGAGCTGCGCTCGCGGCCCACGCGTCCGCACCCGCTGTTCGCCGGCCTGGTGAAGGCCGCGGTCCAGCGGACCGTCGAGGCGGAGAAGGCTTCGAAGTAACACACCAGTTGTACGGTGGCCGGGGTGCAAACCTTCAAGGGTGGGCACCCCGGTTTTCGTTTGCGCACGTGGCACGTGGAAGGACGCATGGCATGACGATCAAGGACACCCCCGAGGCGTGGGAGGTCCGGTCGAGCGAGACCCCCTTCGTCGGCAACAAGACCTCCGTCCGTACGGACGAGGTGGTCATGCCCGACGGTTCGGTGGTCCGCCGGGACTTCCAGGTCCACCCGGGTTCCGTGGCCGTCCTCGCCCTCGACGAGGAGGGCCGTGTCCTGCTCATCAAGCAGTACCGCCACCCCGTGCGGCAGAAGCTGTGGGAGATCCCGGCCGGTCTGCTCGACGTGCCCGGCGAGAACCCGCTGCACGCCGCCCAGCGCGAGCTGTACGAGGAGGCGCACGTCAAGGCCGAGGACTGGCGGGTGCTGACCGACGTCTACCCCACCGCGGGCGGCTGTGACGAGTCGGTGCGCATCTTCCTGGCCCGCGACCTGTCCGAGGCCGACGGGGAGCGCTTCGAGGTCGAGGACGAGGAGGCCGACATGGAGCACGCGCGCGTGCCGGTCGACGAGCTCGTCCGGGGCGTGCTCGCGGGCGACGTGCACAGCAACTGCCTCGTCGTGGGCGTCCTCTCGCTGGTCGCCGCGCGCACCGGCGACGGGCTCGACGCGCTGCGCCCCGCCGAGGCACCCTGGCCGGCGCGCCCGTTCGAGGCGTGACGCCCGCCTGAGGCCGTCCTGAGGCCGCCCGCCTGAGGCCGTCCCGCCCCCGTCCGGTGTGACGATCGGCTGATCCGATCGGGGGACGTCTCGGCCGTGCCCGCCGTACTCCACCCGGAACGTCGCAGAGCGTGAACTAGGCTCTGGAATCGTCCGATCCGGAGTCCCGGCGGGCTTGCGTGTGCGGTGGGACGGGAGTGTGGCCCGTGACGGATCAGGCAGTGGACACAGGCGGCGTGCAGCTGTCGGGACACGCTGCGACAGCGGGCCATTTCCTGGGCCGAGTCCGGGAGTTGAAAGAACTGCGCGCCGACATCGAGCGCGCGGGGCTGGACACCATCTCCGGGAAGAAGGCGCCCCGCGCGCGTGTGCTCCTCATCGCCGGGCGGCCCGGCTCCGGGCGTACGGCGCTCGCCGAGGAGCTCGTCAGGCAGGTCGCCGACCGCTACCGGGACGGCGTCCTGCGCGCCCGTCTCGCCGAGCCCGACGGCACGCCCGTGCCGGTCGAGCGGGCCGCCCGTGAACTGCTCACCGCGCTGGACGTGCCGACCCCGCCGGGCGCCGACGAGGACGATCTCGCGGCCCTCCTCCGCCAGGCCCTCGCGGAGCGCCGGGTGCTGCTCCTGCTCGACGACGCGGCCGGCGCCGAACAGGTCGACGCGCTGCTCCCGGACACCCCTCGGTGCCTCCTCGTCGCCGTCTCGGCCGGGCCGCTCACCGGCATCGCGGACGTCCGCCCCTGCACCCTGGGCGGCCTGGACACCAAGTCCGCGCTCGAACTGCTGAGCCGGTACACCGGCTCGGTCCGCATCACCGTCGACCCGCGCTCCGCCGAGGGCCTCGTGGAGGCCTGCCAGGGCCAGCCGGCCGCGCTGAACCTGGCGGGCGGCTGGCTCGCCGCCCGCCCCAAGGCGGCCGTCGCCGACCTCGCCAAGCAGCTCCACGCGGAGGGCGACGAGGGCTCCCCGCTCAGCCGGGTCTTCCGGCTCGTGCACGCCGCGCTGCCCGCCCCCGCCGCCCGCATACTGCGACTGCTCTGCCTGGCCCCGGCCGGCCTGGCGGACGCGCACACCGCCTCCGCGCTCGCCGGCTGCTCGATGGGCGCCGCCCGCACCACCCTGGACGACCTCGCCGCCCTGGGCCTGCTGCGGACCGTGGACTCCCCGCTGCCCCAGTACGAGGTGCCCGCCTGTCTGTACCCCCTGCTGCGCGCCGCCGCCGAGACCCACGACCGCCCGGCCGAGCTCCAGCTGGCCCGCGCCCGCATGCTGGAGCGGACGGTACGGCTGCTCCAGTCCTGCCGGGCCATCACCGAGACCGACAACCCCCAGGCCCGCGAGAAGCTCCAGGGGATGCCCAGCGCCCTGCGCTTCCCCACCCCGCGCGCGGCCGCCGACTGGCTGCGGGTCCGGCGGCCCGCCCTGCTCGCCTCGGCCCGTCTGGCGGTCGCCGACGGCGAGCTGGACACCCTGGCCCGCCGTCTGATGTCCCAGCTGGTCAGGGCGATGGTCGCGCACTTCGGCACCCAGGCGGCGGCGCCCGACCTGTACGGCGTCCACCGGCTCGTCCTGGACGTGGCCGAGCGGCGGAACCTGCCCCGCGAGAAGGCCGCCGCCCTGCTGAACCTCGCCGACGTCGACGCCAGGACGGGCCGCACGGCGGAGGCCCTGGTGCGCTATCGGGCCGCTCTGGACGCCGGACGCGAGGCGAACGACCCGTATGCGATCGGTCGCGCGATGGAATCCGTAGGCGGCGCGCATCTCGAGCTCGGGGACTACGACCGGGCCGCCGACTGGTTCGGACGGGGCCTCGCCCAGCGGCTGGCCCGCGACGAGCGCGCGGACGCCGCCCGGCTCTACGGCCGTATCGCCACCGCGCACACCTACGCGGGCCGCTACGGCGAGGCGCAGCGGGCCTGGCGGGCCGCGGCCGCCGGGCACCGCAAGAACGGCGACGTCGGCGCGCACGCGCGGGCGTTGAGCGAGCTGGCCCGGGTCCAGGAGTACGCGGGGCGCCCCGAGGAGTCGCTGCGCACCTGCCAGGAGGCGGTGGAGTGGGCCGGGCGCGCCGAGGACACGCGTCTCCAGGCCGCCGTGCAGCTGAGGCTGGCCGACACCCTGGAGCGCCTCGGCGACCCGGTGGCGGCCGGACTGCACCGGGGCGCGGCCGAGCGCATCCTGGGAGAGGAGCCCCCGGCCCGCGATCCGGAGCCGGAGTCGTCGGAACCGGAACCGGAACCGGAACCGGAATCGGGGTCGGAGCCCGAGTCGGGGCCGGAGCCGGGGCCGGCGTCAGGGCCGGCGTCAGGGCCAGTGGCAGGGCCGGCGGCAGGGCCAGAACGGCCTGATCTCCCGGAACACCGCGCTAACACCTGCGAAATCCGTAGTACACCCGCTGAAGATTGATGCAATGAAAGGCTAGACAGCGGGAACGCCTTCATTAGACTGGCTCTGCCGCACGTTCTCCTGCGGTGCATCCCGGTGTGCCCTGTATCTCCGGGTATGTCTTTGCTGTGCCCCCACATCTACTGAGCCAAGGACCGTGATCGACGTGAAGGTCGGCATCCCCCGCGAGGTCAAGAACAACGAGTTCCGGGTGGCCATCACCCCCGCCGGTGTGCACGAACTGGTGCGCCACGGCCACCAGGTCGTCGTCGAACGCAACGCCGGTGTCGGCTCGTCCATCACGGACGAGGAGTACGTGGCCGCCGGCGCGCGCATCCTCGAGACCGCCGACGAGGTGTGGGCCACCGCCGACCTGCTGCTGAAGGTCAAGGAGCCCATCGCCGAGGAGTACCACCGCCTCCGCAAGGACCAGACGCTCTTCACCTACCTGCACCTGGCCGCGTCCAAGGAGTGCACGGACGCCCTCGTCGAGTCCGGCACCACGGCGATCGCCTACGAGACCGTCGAGCTGCCGAGCCGCGCGCTGCCGCTGCTCGCCCCGATGTCCGAGGTCGCGGGCCGGCTGGCCCCCCAGGTCGGCGCCTACCACCTGATGCGCGCCAACGGCGGCCGCGGTGTGCTGCCCGGCGGAGTGCCGGGCGTGCTGGCCGCCAAGGCGGTCGTCATCGGCGGCGGTGTCTCCGGCTGGAACGCGGCGCAGATCGCCATCGGCATGGGCTTCCATGTGACGCTGCTCGACCGTGACATCAACAAGCTCAAGGAAGCCGACAAGATCTTCGGTACGAAGATCCAGACGGTCGTCTCCAACGCCTTCGAACTGGAGAAGGCCTGCCTCGAGGCCGACCTCGTCATCGGCGCCGTCCTCATCCCGGGCGCCAAGGCCCCCAAGCTGGTCACCAACGAGCTCGTGTCCCGGATGAAGCCGGGAAGTGTCCTTGTCGACATCGCGATCGATCAGGGCGGCTGCTTCGAGGACTCCCGTCCGACCACTCACGCCGAGCCGACCTTCCCGGTCCACGAGTCGGTCTTCTACTGCGTCGCCAACATGCCCGGCGCGGTCCCCAACACCTCCACCTACGCACTCACCAACGCCACGCTGCCCTACATCGTCGAACTCGCCGACAAGGGCTGGGTGGAGGCGCTGCGCCGCGATGCCGCGCTGGCCAAGGGCCTCAACACCCATGACGGCAAGGTCGTTTACCGCGAGGTCGCGGAGGCGCACGGCCTGGAGCACATGGAGCTGGACCAGCTGCTCGGCTGAGCCGTCGAGCCGAGCCGCCAGGCCAAGTCACCCCGGGGAAAAAGGCGATACGTCAACACAGGTCGTCAACCCCGCACACCCGGCCGGACCTTGCCCGACAAGGTCCGGCCGGATGTGTGTATGGTCACTTTGCGGCTCTCGGCCAACTCGCCTCGAACGTAACGCTTCGACCGATTCGTACACCGGCGAAACCTGCCGTGCGACGGCCGTACGCCCTTGACAGCGGGATGTTTCATTGCCGACACATCGGGCCGGGTCCGGCGGATTGTGTTGCTGCGGACGCCCGACACGCCATAGAGTCGCCAACCGTCGGCATGGTGCCACGCTGACCTTGTCTAGAAGTTTCCTGGTCACCAAGGAGGTAAGACGACTTGTGAATGAGTCGACATTTGCTCCCGGGGGTGGTCAACCAGGAATGCCGACGCGGGCCCAGGTCTCCGCGGGGCTCGAGGCTGTCGGCTCCGTCGCTGTCCGAACCTTCGCAGCCCACCAGAGCCAGCGCAGCCCCCATATGGCTCTGTCAGCACACCAGAGCATGGATGGCCATTACGTGAACGCCATGGCCGGCGACGGAAGTGGCGCGCCCCGCAACCACTTCGCCGACTACGACGAACTGCCCGAAGGGCATTTCTACGACCCCGATGCCGAGTACGAGCCGGATCCGGAGTACGCGGCCACGCTCGCGCCCGACGCGGCCCGACAGCGCCGTGAGCGCGTCGGTCCGACCGGACGCCCGCTGCCGTATTTCCCGATCCCGGGCCCGCTGACCCAGCACGGCCCCGCGACGATCATCGCGATGTGCAACCAGAAGGGCGGCGTGGGCAAGACGACGTCGACCATCAACCTGGGTGCCGCGCTCGCGGAGTACGGCCGGCGCGTGCTGCTCGTGGACTTCGACCCGCAGGGCGCGCTGTCGGTCGGTCTCGGCGTCAATCCGATGGAGCTCGACCTCACCGTCTACAACCTGCTCATGGAGCGGGGCATGGCGGCGGACGAGGTGCTCCTGAAGACAGCGGTCCCGAACATGGATCTGCTGCCCAGCAACATCGACCTGTCGGCCGCCGAGGTCCAGTTGGTCTCCGAGGTCGCGCGCGAGTCCACGCTCCAGCGTGCGCTCAAGCCGCTGATGGACGACTACGACTACATCGTCATCGACTGTCAGCCCTCGCTCGGCCTGCTCACCGTCAACGCCCTGACGGCCGCTCACAAGGTGATCGTGCCGCTGGAGTGCGAGTTCTTCGCCCTCCGGGGTGTGGCGCTGCTGACCGAGACCATCGAGAAGGTCCAGGAACGGCTCAACCCGGAACTGGAACTCGACGGGATCCTCGCCACGATGTACGACTCGCGCACCGTGCACAGCCGTGAGGTGCTCGCGCGGGTCGTCGAGGCCTTCGACGACCACGTCTACCACACGGTCATCGGGCGCACGGTCCGCTTCCCGGAGACCACGGTCGCCGGTGAGCCGATCACCACGTACGCCTCCAACTCCGTCGGCGCCGCCGCCTACCGTCAGCTCGCCAGGGAGGTGCTCGCCCGGTGTCACGCCGAGTGAGTCTGCCGGGGGCCGACGAACTCTTCCGTACGACAGGGGGAATGGCGCTTCAGCCGTCCGCGCCCCGGCGCCCCGCCAACGGCGAGGCCCGGGTGCCCGCGCCGGCCGGCGAGAGCGACGGGGTGGCGGCCGGCGGCGCGGAGGACGCGCCGCAGGCCGTGCCCGCGCAGGGCGGTGACGGCGAGGGCGCCGAGCACGCGGCGGCCGACGCGGGCCAGGGCGACGCCGGGGAGTCCCGCACCCGGGGCGCCCCCGGGGAGCGCTCCGAGCGGCGCCAGGGCCCGCAGGAAGGTTCTGCCTCCGCCGCCGACGGCCAGTCGCGCAAGCGCGCACGGCAGCCGTCCCGCAGGCCCAGTGGCCGGGAGCGGCACGACGAGAAGATCACCGTCTACGTCTCCGCCGAAGAGCTCATGGACCTGGAGCACGCCCGACTGGTGCTCCGCGGTGAGCACGGGCTGGCCGTGGACCGGGGGCGCATCGTCCGCGAGGCGGTCGCCGTGGTCCTCGCCGACCTGGAGAGCCGCGGGGACGCCAGCATCCTCGTACGACGACTTCGCGGGCGGTAGCGGTAGCCTGCGGGGGCCATGACCTCGAACGACGTTCCCGTCCCCGGCCCCGGCGCAGCAGCCGGCCGTCGGCGTGCGCTGGGGCGGGGGCCCGGAACATCGCCGGTCCCCACCGATCCGGAGCCCGGGGCGGCCGTACCGGAACCGGTACCGGATCCCGTCGTACCGGATCCCGTCGTACCGGATCCCGTCGTACCGGATCCGGTCGAGCCGGAACCCGGCGTACCGGATCCCGTAGGTCCGGAACCCGGCGTACGGGAATCCGTAGGGCCGGAACCCGGCGAACCGGATCCCGTAGGTCCGGAGCCCGGCGTATCCGAGGCGGTGCCGGGATCCGGCGTGCCGGGATCCGGGGGTCCGGAGCCTGTTCCCGAGTCCCAGGAAGCTCCCGACGGTGTCTTCAAGGTCCGCCTCGCCAACTTCGAGGGGCCCTTCGATCTGCTGCTCCAGTTGATCTCCAAGCACAAGCTGGACGTCACCGAGGTCGCGCTGTCGAAGGTCACCGACGAGTTCATGGCGCACATCCGGGCGATGGGTCCCGACTGGGACCTGGACCAGACCACCGAGTTCCTGGTCGTGGCCGCCACGCTGCTCGATCTCAAGGCGGCCCGGCTGCTGCCCGCCGCGGAGGTCGAGGACGAGGCCGACCTGGCCCTGCTGGAGGCCCGGGACCTGCTGTTCGCCCGGCTGCTCCAGTACCGGGCGTACAAGCGGGTCGCCGACATCTTCACGCACCGGCTGGAGAGCGAGGCCGGGCGCTACCCCCGTACCGTCGGTCTCGAACCGCACCACGCGGAGCTGCTGCCCGAGGTCGTCATCAGCATCGGCCCGGAGGGGTTCGCGAAGCTGGCGGTCAAGGCGATGCAGCCCCGGGCGAAGCCGCAGGTGTACGTCGACCACATCCACGCGCCGCTGGTGAGCGTGCAGGAACAGGCCGGGATCGTCGTCGCACGGCTCAGGGAGCTCGGCGAGGCCAGCTTCCGCACGCTGGTGGCGGACACCGAGGACACCCTCACCGTCGTGGCCCGCTTCCTGGCGCTGCTCGAGCTGTACCGGGAGAAGGCGGTCGCGCTCGACCAGGAGACCGCGCTCGGCGAGCTGCTGGTGCGCTGGACCGGCGGGGACGGGGACGCGCAGCCGATGGTCACGGACGAGTTCGACCGGCCGCCCGAGGAGCCCGAGAAGGAGACGAAGACGTGACCGAGGAGACCGTCGCCGCACTCGACCTCAAGCCGGCCCTGGAGGCCGTCCTGATGGTCGTCGACGAGCCCGCGACCGAGGAGCACCTCGCGAAGATCCTCCAGCGGCCCCGGCGCAGGGTCGCGGACGCGCTGCGCGAGCTGGCCGACGAGTACACCGTGCAGGGGCGTGGCTTCGAGCTCAGGCTCATCGCGGGCGGCTGGCGGTTCTACACCCGGCCCGAGTACGCGGCGGCCGTCGAGGGCTTCGTGCTGGACGGACAGCAGGCCCGGCTCACGCAGGCGGCGCTGGAGACCCTGGCGGTCGTCGCGTACCGCCAGCCGGTCAGCCGCAGCAGGGTCTCCGCGGTGCGCGGAGTGAACTGCGACGGCGTGATGCGCACCCTGCTCCAGCGCGGTCTGGTCGAGGAGGCGGGCGCGGAACCCGAAACAGGTGCGATCCTGTACGTGACGACGAACTACTTTCTGGAGCGGATGGGCCTGCGCGGTCTGGACGAGCTCCCGGAGCTCGCGCCCTTTCTCCCCGAGGCGGAGGCGATCGAGGCCGAGATGCTGGAAGGGGTCCCGTCGTTCGATCCGGACGCACCGGATGCAGATGCAGACGACACGACGACGACGGAACTTTGATGCGAAGCAGTGGCAGCGGCAGTGGCAGGAACAACGGGCGCGGCAAGCCCCGGGGGACCGGCGGGGGCGGTTCCCAGCCGAGGGGTGGCTCCGGAGGCCGTGACGACCGGCCGAGGGGCGGCTCCGGAGGCCGTGACGACCGGTCGAGGGGCGGCTCGGGAGGCCGTGACGACAGGCCGACGGGCGCGGGGGGCCGCGACGACAGGCCGAAGCGTCCGAGCAAGCCCCGTCCCGAGGAGCGTCGCTACGACGTGGGCCCCGGCGCCACCCATGAGGGCCCGAAGGCCGGGCGCGGCGGCGCGGCCCGAGGCGGCGCCAAGGGCGGCCCCAAGCAGGGCCAGCAGCGCGGTGGACGCACGGAGCCGGCACGTTCCCGCGAGTACGAGACGCGGGCCGAGGAGCGCAACCGGGACCGGTACGCCGGCAAGAAGGAAGTGAAGCTGCCCAAGACCTTCCCGGGCGCCGAGCAGGAGGGCGAGCGGCTTCAGAAGGTCCTCGCGCGCGCGGGCTACGGCTCCAGGCGCGCCTGCGAGGAGCTGATCGAGCAGGCGCGGGTCGAGGTCAACGGCGAGATCGTCCTGGAGCAGGGCAAGCGGGTCGACCCGGAGAACGACGAGGTCAAGGTCGACGGCCTGACGGTCGCCACCCAGTCGTACCAGTTCTTCTCGCTGAACAAGCCGGCCGGCGTCGTCTCCACGATGGAGGACACCGAGGGCCGTCAGTGCCTCGGCGACTACGTGACCAACCGCGAGACGCGGCTGTTCCACGTCGGGCGGCTCGACACCGAGACCGAGGGCGTCATCCTGCTCACCAACCACGGCGAGCTGGCGCACCGGCTGACCCACCCCAAGTACGGCGTGAAGAAGGTCTACCTCGCGCACATCGTGGGCCCGATCCCGCGTGACCTGGGCAAGCGGCTGAAGGACGGCATCCAGCTGGAGGACGGGTACGCGAAGGCGGACCACTTCCGGGTCGTCGAGCAGACCGGCAAGAACTACCTGGTCGAGGTGACCCTGCACGAGGGCCGCAAGCACATCGTGCGCCGGATGCTGGCCGAGGCCGGTTTCCCGGTCGACAAGCTGGTCCGCGTCGCCTTCGGCCCGATCACCCTGGGCGACCAGAAGTCGGGCTGGCTGCGACGGCTGTCCAACACCGAGGTCGGCATGCTGATGAAGGAAGTCGAGCTTTAAGGACTCCTGAAGCTCCCAGGGCTTGTGTGTGACCGCACCCCCTTTTTATAGTCGTGGTGACTATTAAGAGGGGGTGTTCGTCGTGCGGGGTTATGACAAGTACGCCCACGAACCCTTCGCCGTCACCGTCGACCTCGCCGTGCTCACGCTCCGCGCGGGCACCCTGCACGTGCTGCTCGTCGAGCGCGGCCAGGAGCCGTACGCCGGCCGGTGGGCGCTGCCGGGGGGCTTCGTGCTGCCGGACGAGTCCGCGGAGACGGCCGCCCGGCGGGAGCTCGCCGAGGAGACCGGCCTGAAGGACGTCTCCGGGCTGCACCTCGAGCAGCTGCGCACCTACAGCGAACCCGACCGTGACCCCCGGATGCGGGTCGTGTCCGTCGCCTTTGCCGCGCTGCTGCCCGACGCCCCCGAGCCGACGGGCGGCGGCGACGCGGCCCAGGCGCGCTGGCTGCCGTACGACGACGCGAAGCCGCTCGCCTTCGACCACGACCGGATCCTGGCCGACGCCCACGACCGGGTCGGCGCGAAACTCGAGTACACCTGCCTCGCCACGGCCTTCTGCCTGCCCGAGTTCACCCTCGGCGAGCTCCAGCAGGTCTACGAGACGGTGTGGGGGACCGGCCTCGACCGGCCCAACTTCCGTCGCAAGGTGCTCGCCACCCCGGGCTTCGTCGATCCCGTGCCCGGCGGCGCGCGCCTCACCGGCGGCCGCGGCAAGCCCGCCGCCCTCTACCGTGCGGGCGCCGCCACCGCGCTCCACCCGCCCCTGCTGCGACCGCCCCGGGAAGGACGATCCGCATGACCACCTCGACCACCGTCAGGAAGCGCGCCACCGGGTCCCTGCTGGGACTCGCGCTGGGGGACGCGCTCGGGTTTCCGACCGAGTTCATCGGCGTGCCGAAGATTCTGGACTGGTACGGGCCCTGGCGTGCGATGGAACTGCCCGAGCCCGCCCGCGTGTCCGACGACACCCAGATGACGCTGGCGGTCGGGCGCGGACTGCGGGCGGCCATGGACCGGGGGCTGCTCACTCCGCAGGGCCTGGAGGAGCCGCTGCGGAAGGAGTTCGTCGACTGGTACCGCTCGCCGGAGAACAACCGCGCACCCGGCCGCACCTGCCTGGAGGCATGCGGTCTTCTCCAGAGCAGCCTCCCCTGGCAGGACGCCAGCCAGATCGGTTCCAAGGGCTGTGGCGCCAACATGCGGGTGGCGCCCGTCGGGCTCGTCCCCGGGCTCAGTGAGGAGCAGCGGGCCGGTGCCGCGCAGCTCCAGTCCGCCCTCACCCACGGGCACCCCACCGCGCTCGCCGCCTCCGACCTCACCGCCCACGCCGTACGGTTGCTCACCCAGGGCGCCGAACCGGCGGCCCTGGTCGGGCTCCTGCGGGCCTACGCCGTCGACAACCGTTCCCGCTACCACCACCGCTGGCTCGGCGACCTGTGGACCCGCAGCCAGGACCCCACCCCGGAGCACTTCATCGCGCGCGGCTGGGACGAGTGCCTCGGCGTGCTGGAACGCCTCCAGGAGGCGCTGCGCGACCCCGCGCCCGAGGCCGACCCGTGCCTGGCCACCGGGGCGGGCTGGATCGCCGAGGAGGCCATGGCGACCGGTCTGCTGTGCTTCCTGCTCTTCCCCGACGAGCCGGTGACCGCGCTGCGCCGGGCCGCCTGCTCCTCCGGGGACTCCGACTCCATCGCCTGTCTGGCGGGCGCCTTCGCGGGCGCGCACGCCGGGGCCGACGCCTGGCCGACGGCGTGGGCGGACCGGATCGAGTACCAGGGTGAGCTGGTGACGCTCGGGGCGCTCTGGGACCAGTGACCCGGCAGGGGCTCAGGTCAGCTTGATCGCGCCGCCCTCGACGGTGATCTGTTCCGAGGGCAGTGGTTTCGTCGCCGGGCCGCCGGCCACCGAGCCGTCGGCGATGCGGAACTCGCTCTTGTGGCAGGGGCAGTGGATGATGCCGTCGGCGACGCTGCCGACGGTGCAGCCCTGATGGGTGCAGACCGCGGAGAACGCCTTGAAGTCGTCCTTCGTCGGCTGGGTGACGACGACCTTCTCCTCCGCGAAGATCTTGCCGCCGCCGACGGGGATGTCGGTGGTCTTCGCCAGCTCCTGGCCGGCGGAGGCCTTCGGGGACTGCTCGGACGAGGAGTCGTCCTCGTTGCCGTACTCTCCGCAGCCCGTGGCGAGCGCGGCTGCGGCGCCGCCCGTCGCCAGGAGAACCGTGCGCCGTGTCGCGGGGAGGGTCATGTCGTCACTCCGAAGGTGCGGAAGAACCAGAGGGCCGAGGTCAGCCAGATGATCGTGAGTACGGCGAAGACGAGCCCGCCGACGACCGGCAGCAGCCATCCCGGGAGTCGCTCCGAACGGAGCAGCAGCATCTTGGCACTGAATGCTCCGAAGAAGAAGCAACCCAGGAGGGAGTGCCACATAACGCGCGTTTCGTATGTCTGATAGCCAAGCGCGTACAGGCAGTGCACCGCAACCGGGACCGCGATCAGAAAGGCCGCGCGACCCGACCAGCGGTGCAGCGTGGCGGACCAGTCGGGCCCCGGCAGCTTGCCGTACAGCATCGCGGCCGAGACGAGCTGGACCAGCGCGAAGAACATCGCGGCCGTCGCCAGCCAGGACTTGACCGCGCCCGTGCTGCTGAAGCCGGCCAGGTTGAAGGCCGTCCCGGCCGGGTCGTGGACCTTGCCGTACACGCCCAGGGCGAGCGCCACGGCGGCGGCGACCAGCGCCGGGACCAGATAGCGGGCCGGGTGCGGGCCGCGCCGCGCGGGATCGGGGCCCGGGAAACCCTGGGTGGCGGCGTTCGGGTCGACGGTCATGGTGGCTCCCTGCTCGAAGGGGTCAGGGGGTGGCGGGGCGGGCCGTGAGCTGCTGTCCGTCGACCGTCACCGCGCCGGTCTCCGGGTCGATGCGGGGCGCGGGGGAGGGCTTGCCGTCGCGGGTGAGGATGCCGACCTGGGTGCCGTCCTTCAGCACGATCCAGCCGCCGTCGATCTTCGCGGAGCGCACGGTGGCCGTCGCCCGCCACAGCCCGGACGGCTTCGTCGCCCGGTCCGCCGAGAAGGCGTGCTGCCCGCCGCCCACGGCGACCGTGCCTTCGACGCGCTTGCCGTCCTGGAGCGTGCCGTCCAGTTTCGCGCCGTGCTTGCCGGTGAGCCGCAGCGTGCCGTCGTCCTCGACGTCGCCCTTGAGCCACGACTCCTGGGTGCGGCCGTCGCAGTAGTACGCGATCGCCTTGCCGTCGCGGACGGTGACGGCGATCGCCGCCGCGTCGTCGTCCGTGCGGCCGGCGTAGTCGGCGTCGGCGGCCGGGACACGGGAGGGGGAGGGGGCGGGTGTGGGCGTGGTGGAGGCGGTGCTCCGGGCGGGGGCCGGGCTCGGTGACTTCTCCTCGTACGAGGACGAGGCGGTCTTCGTCCCTGTCGTCGCGTTGAGCGTCAGCAGGAACAGGCCGAGCACCAGTCCCGCGAGAAGGGTGAGCAGGGGTCCTGGACGCTTCATGTCGGGCCTTCCCCGATGCGGGTGTCCTGCCGTCAGAGTGTCATGAGAGCGCAGGCCGCACCCGTCGTAAAGGGCGTACGGGGGCGTTCCCGTCTCGGCACGCGGGCGGCACGCACCGGACCGGCGCGGGCTGACTAGGCTGGCTGCGTCAGGAGCCGTAGTCGGCAGTCAGTACTTCAGCAAGGAGCAGCGCCGTGGCGGTACGAGCGGTCCGGGGAGCCGTCCAACTCGAGCGGGACGAGGCCGGCCACATGGACGAGCAGGTCGGAGCCCTGCTCACCGCCGTCCTGGAGCGGAACTCGCTCGGCGCCGACGACCTGATCAGCATCTGGTTCACGGCCACCCCCGACCTGCACAGCGACTTCCCGGCGGCCGCGGCCCGCAAGCTCGGCATCGTCGACGTGCCGCTGATCTGCGCCCAGGAACTCGACATCGCGGGCGCCATGCCGCGGGTCGTACGCATCCTCGCGCACGTCGAGTCCGACAAGGCGCGCGCCGACATCAACCACGTCTACCTCGGGGCCGCGGCCGCCCTGCGCAGGGACATCGCCCAGTGAGGACCGCGCTCGTCATCGGAACCGGGCTGATCGGCACGTCCGCCGCGCTGGCCCTGGCCCAGCGGGGCGTCGTCGTCCACCTCGCCGACCACGACCCCGGGCAGGCCCGTACGGCGGCGGCGCTCGGCGCCGGCACCGACGCGGAGCCCGAGGGCCCGGTCGACCTCGCGATCGTCGCCGCTCCGCCCGCGCATGTGGCCGGTGTGCTCGCCGACGCGATGCGCCGAGGGGTGGCCCGCGGTTACCTCGACGTGGCCAGCGTGAAGGGCGGTCCGCGCCGTGAGCTTCAGGCGCTCGGCCTCGACCTGTCGGCGTACATCGGTACCCACCCCATGTCCGGCCGGGAGAAGTCGGGCCCGCTGGCCGCGACCGGTGACCTCTTCGAGGGCCGCCCCTGGGTGCTGACGCCGACCCGGGACACCGACACCGAGGTGCTGAACCTCGCCCTGGAGCTGGTCTCGCACTGCCGTGCCGTCCCGGTGGTCATGGACGCGGACGCCCACGACCGCGCGGTGGCGCTGGTCTCCCACATGCCGCACCTGGTCTCCAGCATGGTCGCGGCGCGTCTGGAGCACGCCGAGGAGGCCGCCGTACGGCTGTGCGGGCAGGGCATCCGGGACGTCACCCGGATCGCCGCCTCCGACCCCGGCATGTGGATCGACATCCTGTCCGCGAACCCGGGGCCGGTCGCCGACCTGCTCACCGACGTCGCCGCCGACCTGGAGGAGACGGTCCAGTCGCTGCGCGCCCTCCAGTCCTCCGACGACGCCAAGCGCCGCGAGGGCGCCGACGGCGTCCAGGACGTGCTGCGGCGCGGCAACGCGGGCCAGGTCCGCGTCCCCGGCAAGCACGGGGCCGCTCCGCGGGAGTACGAGGTGGTGGCGGTGCTCATCGACGACCAGCCCGGTCAGCTCGCCCGTATCTTCGCCGACGCCGGACAGGCGGGCGTCAACATCGAGGACGTACGCATCGAGCACGCGACCGGGCAGCAGGCGGGTCTGGTGCAGCTGATGGTCGAGCCGAAGTCCGCGGTGGTGCTGTCCTCGGCGTTGCGCGAGAGGGGCTGGGCGATCCGGCAGTAGGGCGTCCCGCGGCCCGGATGCCCGGCGCGGACCAGGTACCGGCCGGACGAGTGACGCGCGGCCGGTAACCTTGTGCGGGGCGCGGTCGCGTCCCGCACACCCACCGCCTCGCACCAGGAAGGTGTCCCCCCGTGGAAAACGGCGCCGCCCAGCCCGTGATTGTCGCCATCGACGGCCCCTCGGGCACGGGCAAGTCGAGCACGTCCAAGGCCGTGGCCGCCCAGCTCGGGCTGAGCTACCTGGACACCGGTGCCCAGTACCGGGCGATCACGTGGTGGATGGTGACCAACGGGATCGACATCGAGGACCCCACGGCGATCGCCGCCGTCGCCGGCAAGCCGGAGATCCTCTCCGGCACCGACCCGGCCGCCCCGACGATCACGGTCGACGGCGTGGACGTGGCCGGCCCGATCCGCACCCAGGAGGTCACCGCCAAGGTCAGCGCGGTGAGCGCCGTACCCGAGGTGCGGGCCCGGATCACCGAGCTCCAGCGCTCGCTGGCGGCCTCCACCGAGCAGGGGATCGTCGTCGAGGGCCGGGACATCGGTACGACCGTGCTGCCCGACGCCGACCTGAAGATCTTCCTCACCGCCTCTCCTGAGGCCCGTGCCGCCCGGCGCAGCGGGGAGCTGAAGGGCGCGGACGTGCGGAGCACCCGGGAGGCGCTGATCAAGCGGGACGCCGCCGACTCCTCCCGCAAGACCTCCCCGCTCGCCAAGGCGGACGACGCCGTCGAGGTGGACACCACCGAGCTGACGCTGGCCCAGGTCATAGAGTGCGTCGTCACCCTCGTCGAGGAGAAGCGGGTCGCGAGGTGACTGCCGGGTCCGTGGCCTCGGAGAAGGGCGCCGAGGTCGGGCGGCGCATCGGCGTCGGCCTGATGTACGGGCTGTTCAAGCCGCGGGTGCTGGGCGCCTGGAAGGTGCCGGCGAGCGGCCCGCTGATCTTCGCGATCAACCACTCGCACAACGTCGACGGCCCGATGGTGATGGGCGTGGCGCCGCGGCCGACGCACTTCCTGATCAAGAAGGAAGCGTTCATCGGCCCCCTCGACCCGTTCCTGACCGCCATCGGCCAGCTCAAGGTCGACCGCGACACCACCGACCGGACGGCGATCACCCGCGCGCTGGGCGTGCTGGAGAACGGCGGGGTCCTCGGGATCTTCCCGGAGGGCACCCGTGGCGAGGGCGACTTCGCCGCCCTGCGCGCCGGGCTCGCGTACTTCGCGGTGCGCGGCGGGGCCCCGATCGTGCCCGTCGCCGTGCTGGGAAGTTCCGAACGGCGCGGACGGTTGATAAAGGCACTGCCCCCGCTGCGCTCCCGCGTCGACGTCGTCTTCGGCGACCCGTTCGACGCGGGCGACGGCAGTGGGTTGCGTACCCGCAAGGCGCTGGACGCGGCCACCGAGCGCATCCAGAAGCAGTTGGCCGCACACCTGGAAAACGCCAGGCGCCTGACCGGGCGCTGAGCGACACTGAATACCGAGTAGTGGATCAACCCGAACAAAACGGCTGCTCCACCGATCACCACGAATGAACGACGAGGTACGGACTTCATGAACGACCACATCCAGCCCGACGGCTCGGAAGCCTTCGAGCACGATCACGGGGCGCTCGGCGACGCCGAGTACGCGGAGTTCATGGAGCTCGCCGCCGTCGAGGGCTTTGACGTCGAGGACGTCGAGGGGGCGATCGAGGCCGCCGGCCACGGGCCGCTGCCGGTGCTCGCCGTCATCGGCCGCCCGAACGTCGGCAAGTCGACCCTGGTGAACCGCATCATCGGCCGCCGCGAGGCCGTCGTCGAGGACAAGCCGGGCGTCACCCGCGACCGTGTCACCTACGAGGCCGAATGGGCGGGCCGCCGCTTCAAGCTCGTCGACACCGGCGGCTGGGAGCAGGACGTCCTCGGTATCGACGCCTCCGTGGCCGCGCAGGCCGAGTACGCGATCGAGGCCGCCGACGCCGTCGTCTTCGTCGTCGACGCAAAGGTCGGCGCCACCGACACCGACGAGGCGGTCGTACGGCTGCTGCGCAAGGCCGGCAAGCCCGTCGTGCTGGCCGCCAACAAGGTCGACGGCCTGAGCGGCGAGGCCGACGCGGCCTCCCTGTGGTCCCTGGGCCTCGGCGAGCCGCACCCGATCTCCGCTCTGCACGGCCGCGGCACCGGCGACATGCTGGACGCCGTCCTGGAGGCGCTGCCGGAGGCCCCCGCGCAGACCTTCGGCACGGCGGTCGGCGGTCCGCGCCGCATCGCGCTCATCGGCCGCCCGAACGTCGGCAAGTCCTCGCTGCTGAACAAGGTGGCCGACGAGGACCGCGTCGTCGTCAACGAGGTCGCGGGCACCACCCGCGACCCGGTCGACGAGCTGATCGAGCTCGGCGGCGTGACCTGGAAGTTCGTCGACACGGCGGGCATCCGCAAGCGCGTCCACCTCCAGCAGGGCGCCGACTACTACGCCTCGCTGCGTACCGCGGCCGCCGTCGAGAAGGCCGAGGTGGCGGTCATCCTGATCGACGCCTCCGAGTCCATCTCGGTCCAGGACCAGCGCATCGTCACCATGGCCGTCGACGCGGGCCGCGCCCTCGTCATCGCCTACAACAAGTGGGACACCCTCGACGAGGAGCGCCGCTACTACCTGGAGCGGGAGATCGAGACCGAGTTCGCCCAGGTCGCCTGGGCGCCCCGGGTGAACGTCTCGGCGCGCACCGGCCGGCACATGGAGAAGCTGGTCCCGGCGATCGAGGCCGCTCTGGCCGGCTGGGAGACCCGCGTCCCGACGGGCCGTCTCAACGCCTTCCTGGGCGAGCTGGTCGCCGCCCACCCGCACCCGGTCCGGGGCGGCAAGCAGCCGCGCATCCTGTTCGGCACCCAGGCGGGGACCAAGCCGCCGCGGTTCGTCCTCTTCGCCTCCGGCTTCATCGAGGCGGGCTACCGGCGCTTCATCGAGCGCCGGCTGCGCGAGGAGTTCGGCTTCGAGGGCACCCCGATCCACATCTCGGTGCGGGTGCGCGAGAAGCGCGGCACCAAGAAGAAGTAACGGCGGCATGACTGGAGGGCGGCACCCGTCACGGGTGCCGCCCTCCAGTCATGATCAGTGATCAGAAGGTCCTGCGGGGGGCCGGCGGGAGCGCCGCCGGGATGTGGTGCATCGCGGTCGGCGCGGGCTGCTGGCCGAGCTGTCCGACCCGCTGCCACTGGGACTGCTGCCCGACCCGCGCGCTCTGCGCCCCCGCGCTGTAGGCGCTGTAGGAGCTGCTGAAGGACCCCGGGCGGGGTGCCGGGTAGGAGCTCGTGTTGTGCGGGATGTTCCCGAAGGCGGTGAACCCCAGTTCGTCCTCGCCGCTGCGGTCGCCCGGCAGCGAACGGAACGTCTTGACGTACTCGGCGTAGAGCGCGTCGTAGATCGGCGTGGCCGATGGGCCGCCAGACGCGTCCTGGGCCGATCGTGCGGACGGGATCGGCTGGAAGGACGGGCGGCGGGGAACGTCGTAGGTGTGCACGTATGTCCAAACGACGCGGCACTGGAAGAGATGCGGCTCGACAGACGTCCTCAGGGGGGCGCGGGGCTGCGTCCGTGGACGGCCTTTCGGCCGCCGTGCGACCCGCAGTCCCCGCCCGGTGGGCGAACTCAGGTGCCGGCCAGCGGAAGCGCCGCCCCGACCAACTGTCCATTGGCCGCGGCCTTGTCCAGCGCGTCCCGCAGCAGGTCCTCCCGGGGCTGACGTCCGATGGAGCCCACCGGCGCCGCGAACATCAGCACCTGCTGGTGCTTGTTGGCGGCGGCCCGCCAGCCCTCCGTCACCTGAAGCGGCTGGTGCGCCTGCCACCAGGCGACCGGCTGCCCGCCGTTCACCGAGGGCTGGAGCACCGCGTGCAGCTGGCCCATCGCGAGCAGCACGGACCAGCCGTGCTGCACCGGCGGCACCTCGGTCAGCTGGGACAGCGGCATGAAGCCCTGCTCGATGAGGAGCGGCAGGAAGTCGTCGCCGGCGCCGGTGGTGCCGGGCCGCACGATGGGCGCGGTCGGCTCGACGACCAGGGCCGGGTGCAACTCCCCGGCGATCAGGACGAGTCCGCTGGTGACGCCGAGCACCGCCTGCTCGGGTGCGACCTTGTCGGGGTCCAGGTCGACGGTGTCGCCGCTGATGGAGCGGACCGCGCCCTGGAGCTGCTCCTCGGTGACCTGGACGACCTGCGAGGGCAGGCAGGTCGAGTGGGCGAAGGCGAGGACTGCGGTCTCGTCCCCGATGAACAGGACGGTGCTGGTGCGCTCGTTCTCGGAGTCGCCCGGGGTGCGGCAGGAGGTGCAGTCGTAACTGCCCGGGGCGTTGTCTCCGGCGAGCAGCCGGTCGGCTTCTTCGTCGCCGATCTCGGCGCGTACCTCGTCGCTGACGTCGAGCATGCGCGGCACGGGTGACTCCCTCGGATGCGGTGCGTGGGCGAGGCGGGTGGCCCCCGGCTCGTGGTCCGGGTCGGTCCCCGGCTCATGAAGAAGACAACGGGCGATCTGTGGCCAGGGTCACGCTGGACGGCGAACGGAATCGAACCATCCTGCGCGCGCGGTCACGATGTGTGCGGAATCCGCCACTCCATGTCAAGTAACGGGGAGGTCACGGAAGTTGATCCGGTGAGCTGACTCACAGTCCGCTCGAGGGTCTGGTCGACAAATCCGGAAATGAGGGAACGAAGTGGGTGGCCGAAATTCGCCGCTACCTACGGTAACTGCTAACTGGCCTGGGACAACGGGGAGTTGGTTGATAACGACTCGTCAGCTGCCTAGATTGCTCCGCCGTGTGCAACGAGCACCGCTCGGGTACGTCCGCCGGCCGCGCAGAGAGCCAGACATCGCGCAGCACCACCGCCGGCGGGCGGGCCGGGCGTGACGACCGCGTCCCTGCGCGGCCGACACGCCCCGGCCAGGGGGAGCCCGGGTTCGTAGAGAGGGATCTACATGTCCGAATGTGCCGATATCCACACCCGCACCTCGTCGCGCAAGACGGCGGTCCTCGCCGGGGCGATCCTGCTCGCCCCCCTCGGACTGCTCTCCGCGACCGGCAACGCCACGGCGGCCGACAGCGGGGTGTGGGACCGCATCGCCCAGTGCGAGAGCGGCGGCAACTGGTCGATCAACACCGGCAACGGCTACTACGGCGGGCTCCAGTTCTCCGCCGGTACCTGGCGCGCGTACGGCGGCACCGCCTATGCGTCGACCGCCGACAAGGCCAGCAAGGCACAGCAGATCTCCGTCGCCACCAAGGTGCAGAACGCACAGGGGTGGGGCGCGTGGCCGACCTGCTCGGCGCGCGCCGGAGCGTCCGGCAGCGCACCGGAGGCCGGATCGTCCTCCGCGAAGTCGAGCTCCACCAAGTCGGGCTCCTCGAAGTCCGGCTCCTCGAAGTCCGGTAGCTCGAACTCCGGTACCTCGAACTCCTCGCAGTCGGGGTCCTCGAATGCGCCGGAGCGCTCGACGGCCCAGACCTCGCGCGGTACGAGTCGTGGTGACTACACCGTCCGCCAGGGCGACACCCTCAGCACCGTCGCGGCCCGCCACGGGCTGACCTGGCAGCGGGTCTACGCCGCCAACAAGGCCGTCGTCGGCGGCGACCCCGACCTGATCGTGCCCGGACAGCGCCTCACGCTCTGAGCCGTTACCCCTCCGGGACACGGTGACCCCATCCGGCGGGACGGCCGGGTGGGGCCCGTCCACCTCGTGAGACACACTGGGCGCATGCTGGAGACCTCCGCCCGACTGCTGCGCCTGCTGTCCCTTCTCCAGGCCCACCGCGAGTGGTCCGGCGCCCAACTCGCCCACCGGCTGGGAGTCACCTCGCGCACGGTGCGCCGGGACGTGGACCGGCTGCGAGAGCTGGGCTACCCGGTCAACGCCAGCCCCGGCACCGGAGGCGGCTACCAGTTGGGCGCCGGTGCCGAGTTGCCGCCACTGCTGCTGGACGACGACGAGGCCGTCGCCGTCGCGGTGGGGCTGCGGACGGCCGCCGGGCAGGGCATCGAGGGCATCGGCGAGACCTCCGTACGGGCCCTGGCGAAGCTGGAGCAGGTGCTGCCCCACCGGCTACGGCGCCGGGTGGGCGCCCTGAACGCCTTCACCGTGCCGATGCTGCACGGCCCACGGTCCTCCGCCGTCGACCCGGCCGTCCTCACCGAGCTCGCCCACCTCTGCCGGGACGCCGAACGCCTGCGCTTCGACTACCGCAGGCACGACGACACGGCGACCCGCCGTACCGTCGAACCGCACCGCCTGGTGTGCACCGAGCGCCGCTGGTATCTGGTCGCCTGGGACCTCGACCGCGCCGGCTGGCGTACGTTCCGGGTGGACCGCCTCACGCCGAGGCCGCCGCACGGGCCGCGCTTCGTACCGCGCGAGCCGCCCGCCGAGGACCTCGCCGCGTACGTCTCGCAAGGCGTCTCCACGCGCGCGTACGCCACCCGTGCCACCGTCCGGCTGTTCGTGCCCCTGGCCGAGGCCGCCGAACGGATCTCGCCCTCGGCCGGGACGCTGGAACCCGACGGCGACCGGGCCTGCGTGCTGCGCACCGGGGCCGCGAGCCTCGACGTGATGGTGATTCATGTGATGATGGCGGGCTTCGAGTTCGAGGTGCTGGAGCCCGTGGAGCTGATCGAGGCGATCAGGACGGCCCGTGACCGGCTTGATGGCGCTTTGGCTCGGGCTGCGGGGTCTCGGCCGCGTACTGCGGATGGTTCAGGTCGAACGCCGGGGACTCCGAGCGGATCCTCGGCAGCGCCGTGAAGTTGTGCCGGGGCGGCGGGCAGGACGTCGCCCATTCCAGGGAACGGCCGAAGCCCCAGGGGTCGTCGACCCCGACCTTCGTGCCGTACCTGGCGGTCTTCCAGACGTTGTAGAGGAACGGCAGGGTGGAGAGGCCGAGCAGGAACGAGCCGATCGTCGAGACGGTGTTGAGCGCGGTGAACCCGTCGGCGGCGAGATAGTCGGCGTACCGGCGCGGCATGCCCTCGGCGCCCAGCCAGTGCTGCACCAGGAACGTGGTGTGGAAGCCGACGAACAGCGTCCAGAAGTGGATCTTGCCCAGTCGCTCGTCGAGCAGCTTCCCGGTGAATTTGGGCCACCAGAAGTGGAATCCGCCGAAGATCGCGAAGACGACCGTCCCGAAGACGACGTAGTGGAAGTGGGCGACCACGAAGTACGAGTCGGAGACGTGGAAGTCCATCGGCGGCGACGCCAGGATCACCCCGGTCAGGCCTCCGAACAGGAACGTCACCAGGAACCCCGTCGCCCACAGCATCGGGGTCTCGAAGGAGAGCGAGCCCTTGATCATGGTCCCGGTCCAGTTGAAGAACTTCACGCCCGTCGGGACCGCGATCAGGAAGCTCATGAAGGAGAAGAACGGCAGCAGCACCGCACCGGTGACGAACATGTGGTGCGCCCACACCACGATCGACAGACCGGTGATCGCCATCGTCGCGCCGACCAGCGTCAGATAGCCGAAGATCGGCTTGCGGCTGAAGACCGGGATGATCTCCGTGATGATCCCGAAGAACGGCAGCGCGATGATGTAGACCTCAGGATGCCCGAAGAACCAGAACAGGTGCTGCCACAGCAGCGCCCCGCCGTTCGCCGCGTCGAACACCCGCGCTCCGAACCGCCGGTCCGCCTCGAGCGCCAGCAGGGCCGCGGCCAGCACCGGGAACGCCATCAGGATCAGGATCGAGGTGAAGAGCGTGTTCCAGGTGAAGATCGGCATCCGGAACATCGTCATGCCGGGCGCGCGCATCCCGATGATCGTGGTGACGAAGTTGACCGCGCCGAGGATCGTGCCGAAGCCGGCCAGCGCCAGGCCCATGATCCACAGGTCGGGGCCGATCCCCGGCGAGTACAGCCCGCTGTTCAGCGGCGCGTAGGCGAACCAGCCGAACGCCGCCGCGCCGTCCGGTGTCAGCAGCGAGCCCAGCACGGTCAGCCCGCCGAACAGGAACAGCCAGTACGAGAGCATGTTCAGCCGGGGGAAGGCCACGTCCGGGGCGCCGATCTGGAGCGGCATCAGCTCGTTGGCGAAGCCCGCGAAGGACGGGGTCGCGAACAGCAGCAGCATGATCGTGCCGTGCATCGTGAACAGCTGGTTGAACTGGTTGTTGTCCACGATCTGTAGCCCGGGCCGGGCGAGTTCGGCCCGCATCAGCAGCGCCATGATCCCGCCGACGAGGAAGAAGGCGAAGGACGTGATCAGATAGAGGTGGCCGATCTTCTTGTGGTCGGTGGTGGTCAGCCAGTCGACGACCACCCGGCCCCGGCCGCGCCTGGTGTCCGCGGTCCGTGCCGCCGCCACGGTCTGAGTCCCCATCGCTCGCTCGCCCCTTCGTTCGCCCTGTCCCGGGCCCGCCGACGCCCCGGGTGCGCACGGAGGATGTGTGGGGGAGCCGTGTATTTCCTATGAGCAGTCAGCTCCCGTGATCCGCACGGAATCGGAATGCGGTGGGGTCGGGGGACGGTTCTCCGCGAACTTTCCGCCGGGTTATTCGGGGTGGCCGGGCGACACGCGGAAATCGCGTTCGAATTCGCGCGGAAGGCGCATGAAACCGCTCGTACGTGTGAGGGAGTTCGACCGAAACGCATGTCGTGATCCTGTGACAGAAGTGTGACCGGAGTGATCCGTATCGCCGGTCCGGGGTTCCCGGGGCGGGGCTCGCCGCCTAGCGTGGCGGTATGGCACCGAATCCCACTCCGCCAGCGGAGCCCCAGGACAATCCGGACGGATACGTCGGCCTCGAGGCCGCACGGGCCGAGCGGCTCGCGCGCGAACGGGGGTGGTCGACGGTGCGTGCGCTGGCCCCCGGGACGATCGTCACCATGGAGTACCGCTTCGGGAGGTTGAACTTCGAGGTACGCGACGGGCACGTGTCGCGCGCCTGGAAGGGCTGAGAGCCCGAGAAGGGCGAGGCGAGCACGGCGAAGGCCCCGGTTCCCGTCTTCGGGAACCGGGGCCTTCGGGTGCGGAACCGGGTTGTGCGTACCGGGGTCCCGCTGTTCGGGGAGGTCAGCCGCCAGGGAGCGGGCGGGCCGCGGAGGCCGCCGCACCGCGGGGGAGGCGGTCGGAGTGCGGTGGGCGGCGGCTGCCGACCGGGGTGACCGGGGTGCGCTCCGAGCGGGTCGTGTGCGGGCCGGGCGCCAGATAGACCGGCGCGCGCGGCGAACGGGCCGGTGCGGCCGGCTCGCGGGCCGCGGAGGCCTCCTCCTGGGCCGGCGCACCCGAGGCGAACGGCACGGGTACGGCGACGGGTGCGGCCGGAGCCGGAGCCGGGGCGGTCCCGGTGCGGCGGTCGCGCCAGCGGTCGCGCAGGTCGAAGATCGCGACCTCGGCGCGCGCGATCAGCGGCTCGCACCAGGGCAGCGCCAGCAGGATCAGCAGACCCGCGGCCCAGCCGAGCACCACGTCGCTGAGCCAGTGCGTGCCGAGGTAGACCGTGGCGAGGCCGACGCCGAGCGAGGTCACCGCGGAGAGCGCGGACAGCCAGCGGCGGGCTCTCGGGGTGGAGGCCAGATACGCCAGGATTCCCCAGGTCACGACCGCGTTGGCGGTATGGCCGCTGGGAAATATATCGCCGCCCAGGCCCATCTCGTTCGAGCCGATGGTGGTCGCGTAGTGCGGTCCGAGCCGGCCCATGCCGAGCTTGGCGGCACCGACGGTGATGTTCAGCAGCAGCAGCGAGGCGCCGAGCGTGAGCAGCGGGCGCACGGTGTGCTGCCGCCAGGATCTCCAGCCGAGCCAGGCGGCGACCATCACGGCGGTCGGACCACGCTGGCCGAGGACCACGTAGTAGTCGACGAACCAGTGGATGCCCGACCACTGCTGGTACGGCCGGAAGAACATGACCAGCCAGTCGAGGCGGACCAGCCACGAGGTGATCACCACGAGCCACACGATCGCCAGATAGAAGGCCAGGGTCGCCAGGAACAGCGCGACCCGGTGCCTGCTCATCTTCGGCACATCGATGTGGGCCGGTCGTTCCGGCTCCCGGTCGAGCCTGGCGAACACCCGGTCCAGACGGGTGAGGTTTTGTTCGGTACGCACCTAAACGACGTTACAGCGAGTGAGCTCGAGACCCGGCCGATTCCGCTGGTTTGTGATGACGATGTGATGTGGGATTGCTCTCAGGAGGGAGTTTATCCCTATGGAATCGCTAATCGTCGAACAGTGTTCCCTTCAATTCCTTTGATCATTCCAGGGGATAGTTTTAGGGAACGTATGAAAGGGTTCACCGGAAAGGCGGATTCTCTTACGGCGGACCGCTGCCGTTCAGCCACCACGCGCCGTACCCGGCCGATGCCACCGCGAGGCACCCCACCACCAGCGCCGACCTGGACGTCCGCAGCCGGGTCAGGGCCAGGGCGAGCGGCAGCAGCAGCGGGAAGGCGGGCAGCAGCAGGCGCGGCTTGGAACCGAAGTAGCTCGACGCGCACAGGGCGAGGGCGAGGACCACACCCGTGTACACCAGCAGCTCGAGCGGCTGACGCTGGCGCACGCAGACGACGTACAGCCACACCAGCAGGGCGACGCCGACGATCAGCCCGAGGCCGGCGAGGGCCGACGGGAATGACGTGAACTTCTCGGCGACGAAGCGGGCGAAGGCGTAGCCGCCGTCGAAGCCGTTGCGCCAGCCCGCCTGGACGTCGAGGTAGCCGAGCAGGCCCTTGCCGGTGTGGTGGCCGACCCACAGGACGTAACCGGCGGCGCCGAGGGGCGCGAGGAGCATGCCGAGGGCGCGTGGCGCGACACGGGCACCGGCCGCCCTGACCTCGCGCCGGGGAGGGGTGTCGGCGGTTTGGGCCTTCCGGTCGCGGACGAAGGACGCCACGCCCGCCGCCCACACCGCCGCGACAACCGCGAGCCCCACCGGGCGGGTCAGACCGGCCAGCGACGCGAGTGCCCCCGCGGTCACCCACCGGCCGGTGAGCACCGCGTACAGCGACCAGGCGGCCAGCGCGGTGAACAGCGACTCGCTGTACGCCATCGACTGCACGATCCCGACGGGCAGGACGGCCCACACCAGCACCGCGCACACCCCGGCCCGGCGCCCGTACACCCGGTCGGCGACCGCGAAGACGCCCCAGGCCGCGGCGAGCGAGGCGAGCAGGGACACGACGAAACCGGCGTCGGCGTACGACAGCGGGGTCACCGCGTGCAGGAGCCTTTCCAGCCAGGGCAGCAGCGGGAAGAAGGCGAGGTTGGAGTGGACGTCGCCGTTCGGCAGACGGACCTCGTAGCCGTATCCCAGCTCGGCGACCCTGGTGTACCAGAGGGCGTCCCAGCGGGCGGTCAGCAGCGTGTACGCGCTCTTGTCGCGGGCGGCGCTCCACAGGACCAGGGCGAGCAGACCCAGGGCACGCACGGCCGCGTACCCCAGGAGGGCGGGGGCCGCCCGGCGCGGGGTCGCGGAGCCGGGGGGCGTCACGCGCGTCTCAAGATCGGTCACGGGCTCGATTATCGACGGCCTGCCCGGCGACCGGGTCCGCCGGGGCGGTCGGGCCGCTCCGGGAGGCGGCACGGGGAGGGGCACGGAGAGGAGTACGGGGAGGGGTACGGGGAGTGGCCCGGACATGGCGCGGGAGTGGCGTACGCCACATGGGTTGGCCAAGGGCGGTGAGAGGTCCGCCACGTGGCCGTGGCGCGAACTCGCGTACGCTGCGTTCCACTCGTGTTCGTTTGCGCGGGCCGGAGACACCGCTCCTCTCCGGCCGAGCCGCGGGGAGTCCCCACCCCGTGAGCCCGCCGAACCGGGGGATCACCTGGGAGGTACGTACATGTCCGGGACGACCACGGCCGCCGCTGGGCTGCGCCGTCGGGCGGCCGGGGCCGGTGCCAACCGCTGGGTCGTCCTGGTGGTGCTGTGCGTCAGCCTGCTGCTGGTCGCCGTCGACGCGACGGTGCTGCATGTGGCGGTGCCCGCCGTCACCGAGGACCTGCGGCCCGGCGCGATCGAGCTGCTCTGGATCGTCGACACCTATCCACTGGTCTGCGCCTCGCTGCTGATCCTTTTCGGCACGCTCGGCGACAAGGTGGGCCGCAGACGGATCCTGCTGCTCGGCTACGCCCTGTTCGGCGTCGCCTCCGCGCTGGCGGCGTTCGCGGGGAGCGCGCAGACCCTGATCGTGGCGCGGGCGCTGCTGGGTGTCGGCGGCGCGATGATCATGCCCGCGACGCTGTCGATCCTGCGGCAGGTGTTCCCGGACCGGCGTGAGCGGGCGCTCGCGATCGGCATCTGGAGCGCCGTGGCCGCGGTGGGCGCGGCGGTCGGCCCACTCCTGGGCGGCTTTCTGCTGGAGCATTTCTGGTGGGGCTCGGTCTTCCTCGTCAACATCCCGCTGATGCTGGTCAGCCTGCCGGTGGGGCGGCTTCTGCTGCCCGAGTCGCGGGGCGCGGCGAACGGCCCCTGGGACGTGGTCGGCGCGCTGATGGCGGCGGCCGGCCTGTTCGGTGTCGTGCTGGGCGTGAAGCGGCTGGGCGGCGGGGAACTCGGGCTCTTCACCGTGGTGCCGCTGCTGGTGGGCGCGGTGCTGATCGTGCTGTTCGTCCGCCGTCAGCGGCGTCGCCTGCATCCGCTGGTGGACCTGGGGATGTTCCGGCGGCCGGCGTTCAGTACGTCGGTCGGGTGCATCGTGCTGGCGATGCTGGCGCTGGTGGGTCTCGAGCTGATCGCGGCACAGTACTTGCAGCTGGTGCTGGGGCTGTCTCCCCTGGAGACGGGCCTGCGACTGCTGCCCCTGACCTTCGCCGCGATGGCGGCCGGGCTGGCCGGGGCACGGCTGCTCCGGCGGTTCGGGCCGCGCCGGATGGTGTGCGGAGGGTTCGTCCTCACGGCGCTGGCGGTGCTGACGCTGACCGCGATGGGCGGCTCGGACAACACGGGGCTGCTGCTGTTCGGGTTCCTGCTGCTGGGCTTCGGCCTGGAGACGACCTTGTTCGCGGCGTACGAGTCGATGCTGAGCGAGGCGCCGCCGGAGCAGGCGGGCGGGGCGGCGGCGATCGGGGAGACGTCGTACCAGCTGGGGGCGGGGATCGGGATCGCGCTGCTCGGCAGCGTGATGAACGCCGCGTACGCGCCCGGACTGAAGTCCGTGCCCGGGGTGCCGGCGTCGGCGTCGGACGCGGCGGGGCATTCGCTGGGCGAGGCGTACGAGGTCGCCGGGCAGTTGGGCGGGCCGGTCGGGGTGGCGCTGCGGCGGGTCGCGAGGGACAGCTTCGTGCACGGGTTGCATGTCACGCTGTTGGTGAGTGCGGGGTTGTTGCTGCTGGGGGCGGTGATGGCCTTGCGGTTGCCGCGGGTCATGCAGTGCGAGGCGCCTCCGGCGGAGGTGGAGCTTCCTGCGCCCCGGGGAGTCGCGGAGTCCCGCGTCTCGGCGTGAATCTCCCACCCACGCACAACCCGTTTGCTGTTTCTTGAACGGTGGCCGTTGCCCGTGGGGGTGGCTCGCCGTTGGCGGCTTGCGGCCTGCCGTGTAACGTCTGCGACGTTGGTGTGACTAGCGGTGCTAGTTTTTCGGAGGCTCTCTCATGTCCGCGTCCTCGAAGTTGCCCCCCTTCGACCCCGCCGACCCGCTCGGGATCGATGATCTGCTGGAGCCGGAGGATCTCGCGATCCGTGACACCGTGCGGAACTGGGCCGCGGACCGGGTGCTGCCCCAGGTCGCCGAGTGGTACGAGCGCGGGGAGCTGCCGGAGATCCGGGAGCTGGCGCGCGAACTCGGCGCCATCGGGGCGCTCGGGATGTCGCTCAGCGGATACGGCTGCGCCGGGGCCAGCGCCGTGCAGTACGGGCTCGCCTGTCTCGAACTCGAAGCCGCCGACTCCGGCATCCGGTCCCTCGTCTCCGTGCAGGGTTCCCTCGCCATGTACGCCCTGCACCGCTTCGGCAGCGAGGAGCAGAAGCAGACCTGGCTGCCGGGGATGGCCGCGGGCGAGATCATCGGGTGCTTCGGGCTCACCGAACCCGATCACGGCTCCGACCCGGCCGGCATGCGGACGTACGCCAAGCGGGACGGCTCCGACTGGGTGCTCAACGGCCGCAAGATGTGGATCACCAACGGGTCCGTCGCCGGGGTGGCCGTCGTCTGGGCGCAGAGTGACGACGGGATCCGCGGCTTCGTGGTGCCCGCCGGCACTCCGGGGTTCTCCGCACCCGAGATCAAGCACAAGTGGTCCCTGCGGGCCAGCGTGACCAGCGAGCTCGTGCTCGACGACGTGCGGCTGCCCGCCGACGCCGTCCTGCCGGAGGTCACCGGGCTGCGCGGACCGCTCAGCTGTCTGTCCCACGCCCGCTACGGCATCGTGTGGGGCGCGATGGGAGCGGCGCGCTCCTGCTTCGAGACCGCCGTCGAGTACGCGAAGACCCGCGAGCAGTTCGGGCGGCCCATCGGGGGGTTCCAGCTCACCCAGGCCAAGCTCGCCGACATGGCGGTCGAGCTGCACAAGGGGATTCTGCTCGCCCACCATCTGGGGCGGCGCATGGACGCCGGCCGCCTGCGTCCCGAGCAGGTCAGCTTCGGCAAGCTCAACAACGTACGGGAGGCGATCGAGATCTGCCGGACCGCCCGTACCGTCCTCGGTGCCAACGGGATCTCGCTCGAATACCCCGTCATGCGGCACGCGACCAACCTCGAGTCGGTCCTCACCTACGAGGGCACCGTCGAGATGCACCAGCTCGTGCTGGGCAAGGCGCTCACCGGACTCGACGCCTTCCGCTGACCCGGCCCAGGGGGCCGAGGCAGGGCCGGTGAGCGGCCTTGCCTCAGCTCTGGTTGAAGAAACCGTCCGTCCGGTGCGCGGACGGGTCTCCGTTCACGATCTCCGTGTTGGCGGGGGTCAGCAGGAACACCCGGGTGGACACCCGCTCGATCGAACCCCGCAGGCCGAAGATCAGCCCGGCCGCGAAGTCGACGACGCGCTTGGCGTCACCGGCCTCCATGGCCGTGAGGTTCATGATGACCGGCACGCCTTCGCGGAACAGTTCACCGATCGCCCGCGCGTCCCGGAAGCTGTCCGGGGTGACGGTGCCGATCCGACGGCCCTTCTCCTCGGCCGTGTCCGTCGCCACCTTCACGCGGGGGTCGGTGACCCAGGCGTCGCCGGAGTCGGTCCCCTCGGAATAGTCGTCGTCGTAGTAACGCTCGTCATCGTTGTCGTCGACGAGGCCAAGCCAGGCACTCGCCTTGCGCACCGATCCCATGGACGCCTCCTCTCACAGCGGTCTTTCTGCTTTCCGCATTCCCCATGGTCGTCCATGATGCGGATGTCGCGCCAAGTGGATAGACGCCGCGCGGGGGGTTTGTGACGGTACTGGTGCACAGCGAATACGTCGAGAGCCCGCGTCTCCCAAGGGTCGTACCGCATACGGCTGCTGACTGTGAGTGAAATATGATTCTTCGTGGCGAATGAGTGACGCTCGGTGCGTCCGGGTGAACCGAGTGCCCCCGATCCGGCGTGACAATCGGTCGATAGCATGCCGCAGCTCAATGTCCCAAGGACGACGGGGGTTGTCGTGTTCGGAATCGTCAGGCCATGCAGTCACCGGCTCGGAGAGGGCCTCAAGACCCAGTGGATGGCGCACCTGTGCGGGCTGTGTCTCGCGCTGCGCGGCGACCACGGGCAGTTCGCGCGGGTCGTCACCAACTACGACGGGCTGCTCATATCGGTTCTGACGGAGGCTCAGGCCGCTCGGGTCACGTCCGACGGATGGCGGCGGACGGCGGGACCGTGCCCGCTGCGCGGGATGCGCACCGCGTCCGTCGCGCAGGGCGAGGGCGCCCGGCTCGCGGCCGCCGTCTCGCTGGTGCTCGCCTCGGCCAAGGTGCGCGACCACGTCGCCGACGGGGACGGGCTGCTGGCGCGGCGGCCCGTGGCCGTCGCCGCGCGCAGGGTCGCCGCGAGCTGGGGTCGGGCCGGGGAACGCGGCGGGGCCGCCGTCGGGTTCGACACCGCCGTCCTCGTCGACGCCGTGGACCGGCAGGTGGGCATCGAGGCGCTCGCCGGGCCCGGTACCCCGCTGTGCGCCGTCACCGAGCCGACCGAGACCGCCACCGCCGCCGCCTTCGCGCACACCGCGGTCCTGGCGGGCCGGCCGGGCAACGCCGCCCCGCTCGCCGAGGCCGGCCGTCTCTTCGGACGACTGGCACATCTGCTGGACGCGGTCGAGGACCGGGAGTCCGACGCGGCGGCCGGTGCCTGGAACCCGCTGACGGCCACCGGCACCCCGCTCACCGAGGCCCGCCGGCTCGCCGACGACGCCCTGCACGGCATCCGGCTCGCGCTGCGCGACATGGAGTTCGTGGACGGCAGGCTCGCGCACCTGCTGCTGGCGCACGAGCTGGAGCGGTCGGTCGACCGGGCGTTCGGGACGCAGTCCTGCGGGCACGCGCACGCGCCGGAGGGTGCCTTCGGCCCGCCGACCGGCCCGTACGCCCCCCAGGGGCCGGTGGACCCGCACGCGCCCGGCAACCCCTACGGCGGCAACCCCTTCGGCGGTGAGCCGCCGCGGCCCGGGAAGCGGGGCTTCTGGGCCGGGTGCGCGGTCGCGCTCGGGCTGTGCTGCACCTGCCAGGCCTGCTGCGCCGACGAGTTCGAGGGGCCCTGGTCGCGGAAGAAGCGCGAGGGCTGGTGCCGCGACGGCTGTGACGGCTGCGATTGCTGCTGCGACGGGTGTCAGTGCTGCGAGTGCTGCGAGTGCTGCTCCTGCGACTGCTGACGCGGCGTCACTGTTTCGGCCCGTGGCGCCCGTGTGGGGCGCCACGGTGAGCGACGGGCATCCCTGGAACGTATCTCTGGTCGAGGACGCGGACTTCGCAGGGCCGTCCATCGGGACCGGCGGTCGGCCGTTCGCGTGCCGGTAACCCGCGGAGCCACCGCTCCGGATGCTCGAAAGGATCAATGATCATGCCCGGGCGCTCTGACAAAACCGTTCCGCTCGCCGTGAAGATCGTGGTGAGCGGTGGGCTCGGGGTCGGTAAGACGACCTTCATCGGGGCCGTCTCCGAGATCGACCCGCTCGACACCGAGGCACCGATCACCCAGGTGTCGGTCGGGGTCGACTCGCTCGAGGGCGTGGAGTCCAAGACCACCACCACCGTCGCGCTCGACTTCGGACGGATCACGCTCGACCCGGCCATCTCGCTGTACCTGTTCGGCACGCCCGGACAGGACCGGTTCTCCTTCCTGTGGGACGACCTGGTGGAGGGAGCGCTCGGAACGGTGGTCCTCGCGGACACCCGGCGGATCGAGGACTGCTTCCCGGCCGTCGACTACTTCGAGGCCCAGAGCGCGCCGTTCGTCCTCGCGGTGAATCGCTTCGACGGGGCCGAGCACTTCGAACTGGAGGAGGTGCGGGCGGCGTTGGGGCTGAGCGCCGAGGTGCCCGTGCTGGAGTGCGACGCGCGCGAGCGTGGCTCCGTGCGGGACGTGCTGGGGGCGTTGATGGATCGGGTGGTCGGGTTTCGCGCCGCTCCGGGGCGGAGGGCGGTCGGGGCGCGCTGATCGCCGTAGGGCAGGCGTGAAGTGAGGCGAAAGCGGTGGAAAAGGCGCGTATCGAGGGGAATGCGCGGAGGTGAAGGCGGAGCTGGGTGAGGGGAGAACGCGAGAAGGGCGCCCCGGGAGCGGGGGCCGCAGTGGGTCAGCTCAACAGGAACAGGACCACACGCGACCGAAGTCGATGTGGGAGCGGGTGACCAGACACTGCTGCGGATGCATGGGCCAAGTGGAACAGGTCTCCGGTTATGCGTCAACCGACTTGAGACGTACCGCTCACAGTGTGGACGGCCTTGACAGTGAGGGGAAACGCCCACGTACTCTCGCTGCACGGCCCTGCTGAGGGGCTCGGCCGTATCTGCGCCGCGCGGCGCGCCCCATTCGGTGTGTGAAGGCACCTACCCGTGTTCGATCCCAGCTGTCACGGAGCCTTCGCATGTCTTCCGAAACCCTCGACCCCGGAGCCCCCGCCACCCTCGTGATCGTCGGGGCCGGGCCGCGGGGGACCGGCCTCATCGAGCGGATAGCCGCCAACGCGCCCGAGCTGTACGCCGGTTCGGGGCTCGACATCCATCTCGTGGACCCGCATCCGCCGGGCGCCGGACGCATCTGGCGCGCCGCCCAGTCGCCGCTGCTGTGGATGAACTCGCACGCCGAGGACGTCACCATGTTCACCGACGAGTCGGTGGAGATGGCCGGGCCGGTGCGGCCCGGCCCGACGCTGCACGAGTGGGCGGGCATCGGCGGGCGTACCTTCGCCGACCGGCAGATCCAGGGCTCCTATCTGCGCTGGGTGCACGAGCAGGCGGTCGCCGCCCTGCCCCCGGAGATCACCGTCCACCACCATCCGGGGCGCGCTCTGCGGGTGAGCGGCCCCCGTGCGGGACGCCAGCAGGTATGGCTGGAGGGTCGCGACCAGCCCCTGTCCGCCGATCTCGTCGTCCTCGCTCTCGGTCATCTGGACGCCGAACTCGACGAGGAACAGCGCGAGTTGGCGGCCTACGCGGACGAGCACGGGCTCGTCCATCTGCCGCCGGACTTCACGGCCGACAGCGACCTGTCCGCGCTGCCGGCCGGCGAACCCGTGCTGGTGCGTGGATTCGGGCTCGCCTTCGTCGACCTCATGGTGCTGCTGACCGAGGGGCGCGGCGGTCGGTACGAGGGGGACACCTATGTGCCCTCGGGGCGGGAACCGGTGCTGTACGTCGGCTCGCGGCGCGGTGTGCCCTACCACTCGAAGATCGGCTACGACTGGACCGGTGAACGGCCGCCGCTGCCCCGGTTCCTGGGGCCCGCCGAGATCGACGGGCTGCTCGCGCGGCCCGAGGGCTTCGACTTCCGGCGGGATGTGTGGCCGCTGGTGGAGAAGGAGCTGGGCTTCGCCCACTACCACCGGCTGTTCACGGTCCACGCCGAGCGGACCGCGATCGCCTGGACCGACTTCGAGGAGAAGTACGAGGCCGCGTCCGCGGGTGCCGAACGGGAGGCCCTGGTGGCGTCCGCCGTGCCCGACCCGCGGGACCGGCTCGACCTGGCCGCCCTCGACCGGCCGTTGGACGGGGTGACGTACGGGTCCTTCGAGGAGTTCCAGGAAGGGCTGCGCGGCTATGTGGAGAGCGACCTGAGCCGCCGTCACGACGCGGCACACAGCACCGACCTGGCCGTGTTCCTGGGACTGCTGTCCGTCTACGGGCAGTTGGTCCGGCTCGGCGACATCGGCTCCTGGTGGCACGGGTTCTTCAGCTACCTGGCCTCCGGGCCACCGGGCCCCCGGCTGAGACAGCTGCTCGCGCTGTCCCGGGCGGGTGTGCTGAAGTTCGTCGGCGCCGACATGGCCGTACACGCGGGGGACGGGGTGTTCCGGGCGTCGAGCGCCACCGTGCCGGGCTTCTCGGTCGAGGCGCGGGCGCTGGTGGAGGCCCGGCTGCCGGAGCCGACGCTCCGGCGCGCCCTCGACCCGCTGCTGCGGGAGCTGCACGCCGACGGCGCCGGCGAGACCCCGGACGGGCTGCTGCGGGTGGACCGCGCCGACGGGCGGGTCCTGGACCGGGCGGGCCGGCCGCACCCACGGCGCTTCGCGCTCGGGCCGCACACCGACGGCCGTACGCCGGGCGCGTTCACCCGGCCGCGCACCGGCGGCCCCGCGTTCCGGCAGAACGACGCCACCGCCCGGGCCGCCCTGGTGTTCCTGCGGGACCTGGGCGCCGATGCCGTCGGGTGAACCACTCCACTTCGAAGCGTCACGGAAGAAAGGGTTCTCCCCCATGACCTCATCGCACGGCCGGGGCCTGCTGCACCTGGCGGCCGCCGTCGACCAGCCGGGGGTGTACGACGCCGGCCCCTACGTCGAGCTGGCGCGGCTCGCCGAGCGGGGCGGACTCGACTTCGTGACGCTGGACGACTCCTTCGCCCGGCCCGGGCCCGACGCGTCGGCCGTGCTGTCCCGGGTGGCGCCCGCCACGCACCGCGTCGGACTGGTGCCCACCCTCACCACCACCCACACCGAGCCCTTCCATGTCCAGGCCACGGTCGCCACGCTCGACCGGGTCAGCCGGGGCCGGGCCGGCTGGCGGATCGACGTCTCCACCACGGAGGGGGAGGCCCGGCTCTTCGGCCGCCGGCACTCCGCACCGCTGGACGCGCTGTGGCAGGAGGCCGGTGAAGTCGCCGATGTGGCGGCGAAGTTGTGGGACAGCTGGGAGGACGGCGCCGCGATACGGGATGCGCCGACCGGCCGTTTCCTCGACCGCGACAAGCTGCACCACGTCGACTTCACCGGCGCGGCCTTCTCGGTGCGGGGCCCCTCCCTGGCTCCCAGACCTCCGCAGGGACACCCCGTGCGCGTGGTCGACGCCACCGAGGGACCCGCCCGGTCCACCGCCGCCCGCCACGCCGATGTGGCCCTCGTACGCGCGGCGAGCCCCGCGCAGGCCCGCACCGTCCGCGACCGGCTGCGGGCCGACGCGGCCGGAGCCGGGCGCGACCCGAACTCCCTGCTCGTCCTGGTGAGTCTGCTGATCGACCTCGGGGACGGCGAGCACGCCGCCGAACCCGGCCACGGCGGAGGCGGCCCCCGGCAGACCGCGCAGGGCCCGCTCTACCGGGGCGGCCCCGTCGACCTCGCCGACCTGATCGCCTCCTGGTACAAGGACGGCACCGTCGACGGCTTCCACCTCACCCCCGTCGAACCGCGCCGCGATCTGGAGCGGCTGGTCAACGGCACGGTCGCGCTGCTCCAGCACCGTGGTCTGTTCCGCACCTTCTACCCGGGCAGCACGCTCCGCGAGCACCTGGGGCTGGCCCGGCCCGCCAACCAGTACGCGGGGGGAGCGGCATGAGCGGACACCGACCCCGGGGCCCGAGGCCGCTCGGCAGGCACTGCCACCTGGCCGCGTACTTCCCCGGCGCCGACACCACCACCGTCTGGACCGGCCCCGACGCGAAGTCGCCGATCGAGTTCTCCTCCTTCGAGCACCTCGCCCGGACCGCCGAACGCGGCCTGTTCGACTTCTTCCTCCTGGCCGAGGAGCCGCGGCCGCGCGAACACCAGGGCCGTATCCACGACCTGGACGTGGCGGGCCGCCCCGAGCCGCTCACCGTCCTCAACGCGCTCGCCGCCGTGACCGAGCGTCTGGGGCTGGCCGCCACGGCCGACGCCACGTTCAACGAGCCGTTCGAACTCGCCCGCAGACTGGCCACCCTGGACCAGCTCAGCGACGGCCGGGCGGCCTGGCACGTGGTGACCTCCTCGGACGCCCGCACCGGCGAGAACTTCCGCCGTGGGGGCTACCTCGACCGCGCCGACCGGTATCCGCGGGCCGCCGAGTTCGTCGCCACCGCGAGGAAGCTGTGGGACTCCTGGACACCGGACGAGGCGCCCCGGCCGTTCGCGCACCAGGGCCGGCACTTCGACATCGCCGGGGAGTTCACCGTGCCGCGCTCACCGCAGGGACACCCGGTGGTGATCCAGGCGGGGGGCTCCGGAGAGGCCCGGGAGTTCGCGGCCGCCACCGCCGACGTCGTCCTCGCGCGGCACGGCACGCTGGAGGCCGGGCGCGCCTTCTACGCCGACGTCAAGAGACGGCTGGCCAAGTACGGCCGTACCGTCGGCGATCTGAAGATCATGCCCGGCGTCACCGTCGTCCTCGGGGACACCGCCGCCGAGGCACAGGAGCGGGCCGCCACGATCAGACGGCAGCTCGTCTCCCCGCAGCGCGCCCTCCTCACCCTGGAGCGGCTCTGGGGCGTCGACCTGTCGGCGTACGACCCCGACGGGCCGCTGCCCGAGTTCGACCCGGTGGCCGACCCGCGGCTCACGCGGGGCCGCGCCCGGCACGGCGACGCCGTAGCGACGGCCGGGAAGCTGCGCGCGCTGTCGAGGGAGAAGGGGCTGTCCATCCGCCAGACCGTGATCGAGACGAGCGCCCGGCAGTCCTTCGTCGGCACGCCCGAGGCGGTCGCCGCCGAACTGGCGCGGTTCGTGCGCGAGGACGCCGCCGACGGCTTCGTCCTCGTACCGCAACTCACGCCCGGCGGGCTCGACGAGTTCGTCGACCGGGTGGTGCCGCTGCTTCAGGAGCGCGGCGCCTTCCGTACGGAATACGAGGGACACACCCTGCGCTCCCACCTCGGACTGCCCGATCCGGCGGGGCCGGGCGAACGGGCGGACCCTGTGACGACAGGACAGATCACATGACGACAAGGCCGACCCCATGACGGCGAACGCGGCAGACGCGGCGAGGGACGCGGCGGACGGCTGGCAGCGGTGGCACGAGCGCCGCCTGGAAGCGGTCTCGGGGTCCTACGGCCCGCTCGCGCTCACCGGTACCTTCCCCCAGTGCCTGAAACGGACTGGGGGGACCCAGCTCGAGGATTTTCCGGACGGTCGACTTCCGGACACCCCCGGGACCTGGGTGGCCGATGAGGACGCCGTGGTGCTCACCGCGACCGGCTCCGACGGGCCGACCGTGGACGGGAAGCCGTTCAGTGGGGAGGCGCACGGTGACCGGCGGCTGGTCGTGCTGGTCCGCGAAGGTGTCTGGGGGTACGTGACTTCGACCCGGACCCCGCTGTCCGGCGCCGGTTCCCGGGCATCGACGCGACCCCGTACGACGCGCGCTGGTCGGTGCCCGGACGCTTCACCCCGTAGGGCGAGGACCGTACCGTCCGGGTGCCGAACGCCGACGGGCGCGAGCGCGGTCTGGGGCTCGGTGGGGAACTGGCGTACGTGCCGGCCGGGCAGCGGCTCACCCTCCGGGTGAACGTGCAGGGCGACGGTTCGCTGTGGGCGGTGTTCGCCGACGCCACCAGCGGGGTGACCAGCTATCGGTTCCGGTTCCTGTACTCCGGCGCACCCGACGCGGACGGACGCACGACGGTCGACTTCACCGGGCCGTACTGCCTCCGTGCGCCTTTGCGGATGGTTTCCTCTGCCCCTTCCCGCCGCCGGGGAACACATATGACGTGGCGGTCGAGGCAGGGGAGCGCAACCTGGTCTGAGCTGGGGCAAGAGGCTGCAAGAGGGCTCAACTCACGCAGTTCGTTCAAGGTCTGACGGCCGAAAGGCGCCCTTGCGCCGACCGGCCGTTCGGCCGAATACTCCCCCTCAGCGCTTGTCAGGGTCACGGCGTGTCCGGAATCCGGACGAACGTCGGTCCCTGGCTGCGCCTCACGGGCCCCGACCCCACACCACGGGCCCCCGACTTCCCCTGGGAGGGAACGAAACGTGAGGATCAAGCGCACCACCCCCACCACCCCCACGAGCGGTATCTCGAGACGGACCCGGCTGACCGCCGTCGCCACCGGACTCGTGGCCGCCGCCGCGATCGCCATCCCCCACGCGAGCGCGGCCGACACCGCCACCTTCAGTACCGCCGAACTGAAGAGCGCCGGCGACTCGGTGCTCCAGGCGGACATCCCGGGCACCGCCTGGGCGGTCGACAGCAAGACCAACCGCCTCCTGGTCACCGTCGACAGCACGGTCTCGGACGCCGAGATCGCGCAGATCAAGGAGCAGGCGGGCGACAACGCCGGCGCGCTCACCATCAAGCACACCCCGGGCAAGTTCAACAAGCTGATCGCCGGCGGCGACGCCATCTACGGCGGCGGCTACCGCTGCTCGCTCGGCTTCAACGTCGTCAGCGGGAGCACCTACTACTTCCTGACCGCCGGGCACTGCGGCGAGGTCGCCTCGACCTGGTACTCCAACTCCGGTCAGACCACCGTGCTGGGTACGAACTCCGGCTACAGCTTCCCGACCAACGACTACGCGCTGGTCCGCTACACCAACACCTCGGTCGCCAAGTCCGGCACCGCGGGCAACACCGACATCACCAGCGCGGGCAACGCCTCCGTGGGCCAGTCGGTGATCCGTGACGGCTCCACGACCGGTATCCACACCGGTACCGTGACCGCCCTCAACGCCACCGTCAACTACGGCAGCGGTGACGTGGTCTACCAGATGATCCAGACCAACGTGTGCGCCGAGGGTGGCGACTCCGGCGGAGCGCTCTACACCTCCGGCGGTGTCGCGCTCGGTCTGACCTCCGGTGGCAGCGGCAACTGCACCTCGGGCGGTACGACCTTCTTCCAGCCCGTGACCGAGGCCCTGAGCCGCTACGGCGTCAGCGTCTTCTAGTCCTCACGCGAGAGTCCTGACCCGGGAGCCCTGACGAGGGAGTCCTTACGCAGGAGTCCTCGCGCGGGACCGCTTCACCTGGCCTGTGGCCGATCGCAGGCGAGCCCCCGTACGCAACCGGCGTGCGGGGGCTCGCCCTTGCCGGGGGGCAGGGTTACCGTCGGGGTACAGGCAGTGATGCGCGGGCAGTGCTGTGGACCCCTGGGGGCCGGCAATGGTCGAGGAGCTGATGGCGGCGGGCTTCGTGCTCGTGTCCGCCGGAGCGGTGTACGTGGCGGCGGCGGCGCGGGTCGTCAAGCAGTACGAGCGGGGCGTGGTCCTCCGGCTCGGGAAACTCCGGCCCGAGGTGCGCGGCCCCGGGCTCACCCTGATCCTTCCGGGCATCGACCGGCTCCGGAAGGTCAACATGCAGATCGTCACGATGCCGGTGCCCGGGCAGGAGGGCATCACGCGGGACAACGTCACCGTGCGCGTGGACGCCGTCGTGTACTTCAAGGTGACCTCGCCGGCCGAGGCGGTCATGCGGGTGGAGGACTACCGGTTCGCCGTCTCGCAGATGGCGCAGACCTCCCTGCGGTCGATCATCGGCAAGAGCGATCTGGACGATCTGCTGTCCGACCGCGAAAAGCTCAACCAGGGGCTGGAGTTGATGATCGACAGCCCGGCCGTGGAGTGGGGCGTCACCATCGACCGGGTCGAGATCAAGGACGTCTCCCTGCCCGAGACGATGAAGCGGTCCATGGCCCGGCAGGCCGAGGCCGACCGTGAGCGGCGGGCCCGGATCATCAACGCCGACGCCGAGCTCCAGGCCTCCAAGAAGCTCGCCGAGGCGGCGAAGGAGATGTCCGAGCAGCCCGCCGCGCTCCAGCTGCGGTTGCTCCAGACGGTGGTGGCGGTCGCCGCGGAGAAGAACTCCACGCTGGTGCTGCCGTTCCCGGTGGAGCTGCTGAGGTTCCTGGAGCGGGCCCAGCAGCAGCAACCGCTTCCCCCGACGTCCTCCACACCCCCGACGACTTCCACACCTTCGCCGCCCGAGGCGGAGTCGGGTTCCGGCCAGGACTAGACCTCACCGCCGCGTGAGTGGTTACTCACGCGTAGCGTTTGCAGTGCGAATTCTCCTGTGGTGGCCAGGGGGTACCCCGGGGTGGTGAAGGCACGAAGGGCGCGCGGTGTTCACCCTGTGCGCGTCCTGAAGTCGACCTTGTGTGCTCCCTGTGCGGTTCGGAAGAGTGGGCGCCCGTCAACCAGCCTTCCGGCCCGGAGCTGTCCCCATCACCGCCCGGGCCGACCCCCCACAGGAGGACGCGAGTTGAAGCACCGACGCATACCCGGGCGGCGGATGGTCATGACGGGCGCGGGCATCGCCGCGCTCGTCGCAGCCGGAGTCACCTTCCAGACTGCGAACGCCAGCGAGCCTGCGAAGACCTCGCAGCCCGCCCCCCTCTCGGCCCTCGCGGCCGGAAAGCTCGCCTCGACGCTCGGCCAGGACCTCGGCGCCGACGCGGCGGGCACGTACTACGACGCGAAGAGCAAGAGCCTCGTGGTGAACGTCCTCGACGCGGCCGCCGCGAAGACCGTCGAGGCGGCCGGCGCCAAGGCCAGAATCGTCGAGAACTCCCTCGCGGAACTGACCGGCGCCCGTACGACGCTCAAGGCGGACGCGTCCGTCCCGGGTACCGCCTGGGTGACCGACCCGACCACCAACAAGGTCGTCGTCACCGCCGACCGCACCGTCTCCGACACCGAGTGGGCCAAGCTCACCAAGGTCGTCGACGGGCTCGGTCAGGTGGCCGAACTCCAGCGCACCAAGGGGGAGTTCAAGCCCTTCATCGCCGGCGGCGACGCCATCACCGGCGGCACCGGGCGCTGCTCCCTCGGCTTCAACGTGGTCAAGGGCGGCGAGCCGTACTTCCTGACCGCCGGGCACTGCACCGACGCCATCTCCACCTGGTCGGACTCCTCCGGCACCGAGATCGGCGCCAACGAGGTGTCCAGCTTCCCGGACAACGACTACGGCCTGGTCAAGTACACCGCCGAGGTCGACCACCCGAGCGAGGTCGACCTCTACAACGGCTCGGCCCAGCAGATCACCGGCGCCGCCGAGGCCACCGTCGGTATGAAGGTCACCCGCAGCGGCTCGACCACCCAGGTGCACTCCGGCACGGTCACCGGCCTGGACGCCACGGTGAACTACGGCAACGGTGACATCGTCAACGGCCTCATCCAGACCGATGTCTGCGCCGAGCCCGGCGACAGCGGCGGCTCCCTCTTCTCGGGCAGCAGTGCCGTCGGCCTGACCTCGGGCGGCAGCGGCGACTGCACCTCCGGCGGGGAGACGTTCTTCCAGCCGGTGACGGAGGCGCTGTCGGCGACGGGGACGCAGATCGGCTGACGCTCCCGTAGCAGCCCCTTGAGCAGCTGAAGTCCCGCCCCGCGCGCGAGGGGCGGGACTTCACACGTATCCGGCGGAGCTGCGGGACGGGTCGGCGCCGGTGGTCGGTGTCATGTCCCCACGGTCCGGGCCGCGGGGTGTTTCCGCAGGTGAGAGGCGTCCGAACGGCTGTCGTACAGATGTTCGGGAATTGGTCTATGGTGGGGGTGGGAGAGTTGGGAACTGATGTTCGATTCAGGAGGTGTGGATGCCAGGGTTCACGCATCTGCACACCGTCTCCGGGTTCTCCCTGCGCTACGGCGCCTCGCACCCGGAGCGGCTGGCCGAGCGCGCCTCGGAGCGGGGGATGGACGCCCTCGCCCTCACCGACCGCGACACCCTCGCCGGCTCGGTCCGCTTCGCCAAGGCCTGCGCGAAGGTGGGTGTGCGCCCACTGTTCGGAGTGGACCTGGCGGTGGCGCCCCCCGAGCGGCCGCAGGGCGACGCGTCCGTACGACGGGACAGGCGCCGCACCCCCGTGCGCGGCGGCGCCTTCATCGACGAGTCGACACCCCGGGTCACCTTCCTCGCCCGCGACGGCGCCCGGGGCTGGGGCGACCTGTGCCGGATCGTCACGGCCGCGCACGAGAGCGAGGGCACCCCGGTGCTGCCCTGGGCCGAGAACCACGGCGCCGGCCTGACCGTCCTGCTCGGCCCCGCCTCCGACGTCGGCCGCGCGCTCGCCGCGGGCCGGCCGGACCGCGCGGCGAAGCTCCTCACCCCCTGGCGGGAGGTGTACGGCGACGCCCTGCGGCTGGAGACCGTCTGGCACGGGCGCACCGGCACCGGACCCGGTTCCCTGCGGCTGGCCGCCCGCACCGTCGGCTTCGCCGCCGAACAGCGGATCCGGCCCGTCCTCAGTAACGCCGTCCGGTACGCCGACCCCGGTCAGGGCCCGGTCGCGGACGTCCTGGACGCCGCCCGGCGGCTGGTCCCGGTCGACCCGGCGAAGGGGCTGGACTCCGGGGAGGCCTGGCTCAAGGACGCGGGCGCGATGCTGCGCACGGCCGAGCGGATCGTCGAGGCCGCGGGTTACCGGCGCGACACCGCGCACCGCCTGCTGGAACAGACGCGGGCGACGGCCGCCGAGTGCCTGGTCGACCCCGAGGACGACCTCGGCATGGGCGCCGTCCACTTCCCCGAGCCGCACCTCGTCGGCGCCGGCCGCCGCACCGCCCAGCGGACCCTGGCCTCCCGCGCGGCGGCCGGGATGGTGCTGCGCGGCCACTCCGGCAAGCGCGCCTACTGGGAGCGGATGCACCGGGAGCTGGACATCATCGCCCACCACGGCTTCGCCTCGTACTTCCTGACGGTCGCCCAGGTCGTGGACGACGTGCGGGGGATGGGCATCCGGGTCGCGGCCCGCGGCTCCGGTGCGGGATCGCTGGTGAACCACCTGCTCGGCATCGCGAACGCCGATCCCGTCGAGCACGGGCTGCTGATGGAGCGCTTCCTGTCCAAGGAGCGGGTCGTGCTGCCCGACATCGACATCGACGTGGAGTCCGCGCGCCGGCTGGAGGTCTACCGGGCGATCATCGGCCGGTTCGGCACCGAGCGGGTCGCGACGGTCGCGATGCCGGAGACGTACCGGGTCCGCCACGCCATCCGGGACGTCGGCGCGGCCCTGTCCATGGACCCGGCCGACATCGACCGCATCGCCAAGTCCTTCCCGCACATCCGGGCGCGCGACGCCCGGGCGGCGCTGGAGGAACTGCCCGAACTCAGGTCGCTGGCGGGGGAGAAGGAGCGGTACGGGCGGCTCTGGGAGCTGGTCGAGTCTCTCGACGCCCTCCCGCGCGGAGTCGCCATGCATCCGTGCGGGGTGCTCCTCTCCGACGCCTCCCTGCTCTCCCGTACGCCGGTCATGCCGACCAGCGGCGAGGGGTTCCCCATGGCCCAGTTCGACAAGGACGACGTCGAGGACCTCGGGCTGCTCAAGCTGGACGTGCTGGGCGTGCGGATGCAGTCGGCGATGGCGCACGCGGTGGGCGAGGTGGAGCGGGCGACGGGGGAGCGGATCGACCTGGACACGCTGAAGGGCGGCGACCCGGCGACGTATCGGCTCATCCGGTCCACCGAGACGCTGGGGTGCTTCCAGATCGAGTCGCCGGGCCAGCGGGACCTGGTGGGGCGGCTGCTGCCGGCCACCTTCCACGATCTCGTCGTCGACATCTCCCTCTTCCGGCCCGGGCCGGTCGCCGCCGACATGGTGCGGCCGTTCATCGAGGCGCGGCACGGGCGGGCGCCGGTCCGGTATCCGCACCCGGATCTGGCGGAGCCGCTGCGGGACACCTACGGGGTCGTCGTCTTCCACGAGCAGATCATCGACATCGTCGCCGTCATGACCGGCTGCGGGCGCGGTGAGGCGGACCGGGTCAGGCGCGGGTTGTCGGACCCGGAGTCGCAGGGGCGGATCAAGGTGTGGTTCGCCCAGCACGCGGTGGCCGGCGGATATGACGCAGAAACGATTCAGCGGACCTGGGAGATCGTCGAGGCGTTCGGCTCGTACGGCTTCTGCAAGGCGCACGCGGTCGCCTTCGCCGTACCGACGTACCAGTCGGCGTGGCTGAAGGCGCACCACCCGGCCGCCTTCTACGCCGGGCTGCTCACCCATGACCCCGGGATGTACCCGAAGCGGCTGCTGCTGGCGGACGCGCGTCGGCGGGGGGTGCCGGTGCTGCCGTTGGACGTGAACAGGTCGGCGGTCGCCCACCGGATCGAACTGGTGTCTGATTCAGGGTCTGATTCCTCCGGTGCGGGCTCTGATCCATCCGGTTCAGGGGTCTGGGGGCTGCGGCTCGCCCTTTCCGACGTGTACGGCATCACCGAGGCCGAGGCGGCACGGATCGCGGACGGGCAGCCGTACGCCTCGCTGCTGGACTTCTGGGAACGGGCGCGGCCGAGCCGTCCGCTCGCCGCGCGGCTCGCGCAGGTCGGCGCGCTGGACGCGTTCGGCGCCAACCGGCGTGACCTGCAACTGCACCTGACCGAACTGCACCGGGGCGCCCGGGGCGCGGGCGGCGGTCAACTCCCGCTGGCCGGCGGGCGGAAGACCACCCCGGCCGGGCTGCCCGACCTGTCCTCCGCCGAGAAGCTCAGCGCCGAACTGGGCGTGCTGTCCATGGACGCCTCGCGCCATCTGATGGACGACCACCGGAGCTTCCTCGACGAACTGGGCGTGGTGTCGGCGCGCCGGCTGCGCGAGACCCGGCACGGCGAGACGGTCCTGGTGGCGGGCGCCAAGGCGGCCACCCAGACCCCGCCGATCCGGTCCGGCAAGCGGGTCATCTTCACCACCCTGGACGACGGCGCCGGCCTGGTCGACCTCGCCTTCTTCGACGACTCCCACGACGCCTGCGCGCACACCGTCTTCCACTCCTGGCTGCTGCTGGTGCGCGGGGTGGTGCAGCGGCGCGGCCCGCGCAGCCTCAGCGTGGTGGGCGCCGCCGCCTGGAACCTCGCCGAACTGCTGGAGGTGCGCCGGGACGAGGGGCTGGAAGGGGTCGCGGCCCGGCTGGCCGATCCCGGCGGCACCCCTGACGCGGGCGCCCCTGACGCGGGCACCCCGGACGCGGGCGCCGGCGGCGACGGCCCGGCGCGCAGCCGGCTCGCCGGTTCGGACGGGCAGCCCGCACCGGCGGGTTCGGCCGCCCAGGACGCGGGGGAACAGCGTCGCATCCGCATGCCCACGGGGTACGAGATGCACCCCTGGGCCGATCTGCGCCCCGCGGGCGAAGGGCCCGCGGTGGGAAGGAAGTTGTGGCACCAGAGTCCGGGGAGTGCGGGATGACCATCCTCTGCGTACGTTTCCAGCTGCCTTCGACGGACGAGGCCGCCCTGCCGGCGCTGCTCGGGTTGCTGGAGGAGTTCACGCCGGTCGTCGAGGCGTTGCCGCCGGACGGGGCGCTGGCCGATCTGCGCGGCGCCGAACGGTACTTCGGGCGCAGCGCGGTCGAGCTGGCGTCGGTGATCAGGGTGCGCGCGCTCGCGCTGCACGGGGTCGACTGCGTGATCGGCGCGGGCCCCGGCCCGATGTCGGCCCGCATGGCGCTGCGGGGCGCCCGGCCCGGGGTGACGTGCGCGGTCCCCGAGAGCGGGGTACGGGAGTTCCTCGCCGAGAAGCCCGTCGTCGCGCTGTCCGGTGTCGGTACGGCGACCGCCCGCACCCTGTGCGAGTACGGCCTCGACACCCTCGGCCGGGTCGCCGCCGCACCCCTGTCCACCCTCCAGCGCCTGGTCGGCGCGAAGGCGGGCCGGGAACTGCACGAGAAGGCGAACGGCGTCGACCGCGGCCGGGTCGTCCCGAACGCCGTCTCCCGCTCTCTCGCTACCGAACGCCCCTTCACTCGGGACGAGTTGGACCCCGACCGGCATCGGCGCGCGCTTCTCTCGGCCGCCGGGGAACTGGGCGCCCGGCTGCGCGCCGTGGAGAAGGTCTGCCGCACCCTGACCCTCACCGTGCGCTACGCCGACCGCACTTCCACCACCCGCAGCCGCACCCTCGGTGAGCCGACCGCGCACTCGGCGGCCCTGACGAGAACGGCGTACGGCCTGTACGAGGCGCTCGGTCTCCAGCGCGCCCGGGTCCGCGCGATCGCTCTGCGCGCCGAGGCGCTCGGCCCCGCCGACCAGGCCTCCCACCAGCTCACCTTCGATCCCGTGGACGAGAAGGTCCGCCGGATCGAGGAGGTGGCCGACCGGGTGCGGGCGAAGTTCGGGCCGGAGGCGGTGAAGCCCGGGACGCTGGCGGCGTGAGGCAACGGCGGCCGGAACAGGATCAGTTGGCCCACGGGGGAGTGATCCGGGTCCCGTCGGCCAGCTCCGCCTCCAGGCCGATGGACGTGGTGACCCAGGAGAGCGCGGTGTGATCGGTCGGGTTCTCGACGGCCAGGGTCGCCCCCGGATTGACGATCACCGTGTCGCCGGCCCTGATCCGCTCGGCGCGGCCGTCGAGCGTGAGGATCAGCTCGCCGACGAGCAGATGGAAGATCTCCTCCCGGCTGACGGTGTGTGCGGGCGCCTTCGTCCCGGCGGGGATCTCGCCCCTCCAGGCGCACAGCTCCTTGCTGCCGGTGCGGGGAGTGGCGTACGAGACGAAGCGGGCGCCGTGGATCTCGTGGGTGACGGCGTCGGACGAACGGATGACGGGCATGGGTGTCTCCTGTCGGTTTGGCTGCTGCCGGGCACTGCTGCTGGTCACACGCCGAAGATGGTCAAGCAGCTTGACTATCTGACCCTATGGTCAAGCTGCTTGACCAATCTGTCAAGAATGTTTCAATGCAGACGTGCAGAACTCCGAAGCCCTCGCCCTGACCGCCGTCCTGCTCGCCGCCGCGGGTGAGCTCACCCAGCGCATCAACGACGGCGTCCTCGCCCGTGGCTTCGAGGCGCGGCCCGCCTACGGCTTCGCCTTCACCCGGCTCGCCCCGGACGGCGCCACCGTCACCGAGCTGGGCGCGCACCTCGGAGTCACCAAGCAGGCGGCGAGTCAGCTCGTCGAGGAGCTCGTGCGGAAGGGGTATGTCGAGCGCCGGCCGCACCCCGTGGATGCGCGGGCCCGGCTGATCGTGCTCACCGAGCGCGGCTGGGAGTGCACCCGGGCGGCGGAGGAAGCGGCCGCCGAGGCGGTGCGGGCATGGGCTGCCGTGCTCGGCGAGGGTGAAGTGCGCGTTCTGCGCGACCAGTTGTCGCGGATCGCCCCCCATGGCCCCATTCGGCCCGCTTGGTGACGGCATATCAGTGATGCCGGCCGACGGTGGCTATCACTGGAAGTTTTTACTGACGCGTAACTTCACAGTTCAGCTACTCGCCCGTAACTTGACGAGTGAACAGCATCCTCGTGATCCGGGTCACAGGGCGTAAGGCCATCGCACCTCCCTTGAGCCGCAAGGAGATCACCCGATGCTGCCCTGGAAACGCGCGCTCAGACCACTCGCCGCACTGCTGCTGGCCGCCGCGGCCGCCACCGTCCCCGCCACCGCCGCCCACGCCGACTCCGCCGCCACCGCCTCGGCGAGCGGCTGGAACGACTACCGCTGCAAGCCCTCCGCCGCCCACCCCCGCCCCGTCGTCCTCGTGCACGGCACCTTCGGCAACTCGATCGACAACTGGCTGGCCCTCGCCCCCTACCTCACGGTCCGCGGCTACTGCGTCTTCTCCGTCGACTACGGACAACTGCCGGGCGTCCCGTTCTTCAACGGCCTCGGCCCCATCGACAAGTCGGCCGCGCAGCTCTCCACCTTCGTCGACAAGGTGCTCGCCGCGACCGGCGCCGCCGAGGCCGACCTCGTCGGCCACTCACAGGGCGGCATGATGCCGCGCTACTACCTGAAGTTCCTCGGCGGAGCCGCCAAGGTCAACGCGCTCGTCGGCATCGCCCCCGACAACCACGGCACCACACTGAGCGGACTCGCCAACCTGCTGCCCTACTTCCCGGGCGCCGAGGACCTCCTCTCGGCCGCCACCCCCGGCCTCGCCGACCAGGTCGCCGGATCGGCCTTCCTCACCAAGCTCAACGCGGGCGGCGACACCGTCGCCGGCGTCCGCTACACCGTCATCGCCACCAAGTACGACGAAGTGGTCACGCCGTGGCGCACGCAGTACCTCAGCGGATCCGACGTGCACAACGTCCTGCTCCAGGATCTGTGCCCGGTGGACCTCTCCGAGCACGTGGCGATCGGTCTGCTCGACCGGATCGCCTTCCACGAGGTGGCCAACGCGCTCGACCCGGCCCACGCCACCGCTACCACCTGCGCGTCCGTCTTCAGCTGACGCGCAGGTGTTCCGCCGGGGCCTGTCCGACCTGAGCCGCCGGTCAGGCCCCGGAGTCTTGGGGAGTCCCGAGGGGGACGGGGGCTCAGCGGCCGTGCCGTCCGCCGCTCGTCGCCCGCCTGCGCACCGACCCGAACAGCAGCGCCGCGCCCAGCGCCAGGACGGCCGCGCCGCCCACCGCGAGATACGGGGCGCTGCCGTCACCGCCGGTCTCCGCGAGGCTCTTGCCCGAACCCGAGCCGGCACCGGCCGCCCTCGGCTCGTTGGCCGTGACGGGCGACTCGGCCGTGGCGGAGGGCTCGGTCGTGGCGGACGGCTCCGTCGTCGGGTCGGTCGTCGGGTCCGTGGTCGTGGTGGCGTCGGCGTCCCCGTGACCGTGGTGCTCGATCGTCGACTTGTCGGCACCGTCCTCGATCTGCTCCTCGGAGGGCGCGGAGGCGGACGGCGCGGTACCGGTCCCCGCCCCTGCGCCCGTTCCTGCGCCCGTGCCCGCGAACGTCACGTCCGAGCAGGAGTAGAACGCCTCCGGGCTGTCCGAGCGCTGCCAGATCGCATACAACAGCTGCTTTCCGGAACGCTCGGGCAGGGTCCCGGAGAAGGTGTAGAAGCCGCCCGACGCGACCGGGTCGGTGGCCGTCGCCACCGGGTGCTCCAGGTCGAGGTCGGACCAGGCCAGCGGCCCGGCGGGGTCGTAACCGGCCTTGGTGAGGTACACCTTGAAGGTGCCCTTGTGCGGGGCGGTCACGCGGTACTTGAAGGTGTACGAGCCGCTGCCGACGCTCGTCGCCGGCCAGTCGGCGCGGGCCAGGTCCAGGCCCTTGAACTCCTCGTTGTTCGCGCTGCACAGCCTGCCGTCCGGGATCAGCTCCTGGTGGCGGCCGTTCGCGTCGCCGATGCGGATGCCGTTCCAGTCGTACAGCGCCTGCGTCCCGCCCGCCGCGACCGCGGCCCTGCACGCGTCCGACTTCGGGCTCTCCGGACCTTCCGCGTAGCACTGGGCGACCCGGCTGACCGGATCGCCCATCGACCCGTGCGCGGCCGCGGGCGCGGCGGACAGCAGGGTCAGGGCCGCCGGGACCAGCCCGACGGAGGCGACGGCGGTGACGGCGGCGGCCTTGCGGCGTGCGGGCATGGGGGAACTCCTCGGAACCGGAACAGGTGGTGGCCTGATGTGTGCCGGAACCAAGAAACCGCGAAATCGCCTGCTCGGGACGGTCCGTGGCGATCTTTAGGGTCGCCTTAAGGAAGCGCTGAGCCTGGGATCAGGTAGGTAGCGTTCAGGGCATGACGAGCGAGGAGATCCGGCCCGCCACGGCGGCCGACGTGCCGGCCGTGAAGGCCGTGACGGACGCGGCGTACACGCACTACATCGAGCGCATCGGACAGGTGCCGCAGCCCATGGAGGCGGACCACGCGGCCGACGTGGCCGCGGGGAAGGTGTTCGTGACCGGTGACCCGCTCGGTGGCGGGGTGGCCGGCCTCGTGGTGGTCGAGGCGTTCACCGACCACCTGTTCCTCGACAGCATCGCCGTCCGTCCCGACGCCCACGGCAAGGGAGTCGGGCGGCGGCTGCTGCACTTCGTGGACACACATGCGCGTGCGCTGGGCCTGCCCGAAGTCAGGCTCTACACGAACGCGATGATGTGGGAGAACCAGGAGATCTACCCGAAGTACGGCTACGCGTTCGTGGAGCGGCGCGTGGACGGGCCGTACGACCGCGTCCACTACCGCAAGCGGCTGGACTGAAGGCGGCGTCGCTCAGCCGTCCGGCCACCAGGTGCGTGCGATGTCCTTGCGCACCTCGGGGCGCCCCGCGGGGCGTTCGTCGACCTCGTCGCGGATCCGGCGGGAGTCCGTCTTCTTCAGGGGCTTCTGCACGGTCGTGCGGCGCATGGCTGCCTCCTTCAGGATCTGCCGGGTTCCGCGTTCTCACGGAGGTAGACCCTTTGGGGGAGAGTTCCTCATCGGCCCCCCTTCTGTCAGTGGCGGCTGTCACGATTCGATTGTCAGTGGTGGGTGTCACTCTTGGGCACATGAGGAAAAAGAGTGACGAAGCGACCGCGCCGGGTGTCGACTGGGACGCGGCGGCGGCCGCCTTCGACGAGGAGCCGGACCACGGTCTGCGCGACCCCGGGGTGCGCGCCGCCTGGGCCCGGCGGCTGCGCGCGTGGTTGCCGGAGCGCGGCTGCGACCTCCTCGATCTCGGCTGCGGCACCGGCAGCCTGTCGCTCCTCGCGGCCGAGCAGGGACACCGGGTGACGGGGGTCGACCTGTCCCCGGCCATGATCGACCTGGCCCGCGCCAAACTCGCCGGGCGTGACGCGGTGTTCCTCCTCGGTGACGCGGCGGCGCCGCCGGTCGGTGAGCAGCGCTTCGACACCCTGCTCGTGCGGCATGTGCTGTGGACCCTGCCCGACCCGGCCCGGGTCCTGCGGCACTGGCGCGGCCTGGTGCGACCCGGCGGGCGGCTCGTGCTGGTCGAGGGCGTATGGGGGGCCGTCACCCCGGTCGGCATACCGGCGGACCGGCTCACCGCCCTGCTGGCCCCGCTGACCGAGCACGCGCGCGTCGAGCGGCTGTCGCAGGACGCGGGGCTGTGGGGCGGGGCCGTGGCGGACGAGCGGTACGCGGTGGTGGCGACGGTGTGAGGCGGCGAAGGCGGCGGTGTGCGGCGGCGCTGTGACGCGGCGGGCCGACGGCCCCTCACGCCAGCAGCGACTCCAGGCCGCCCTCGGCGGTGGCGAGCGCCTCCAGCTCGTCGAGGGCGGTCACCGCGGCGGCCGCGGCCGCCGGGTCCCGCTCCGCCAGCCCGCTCTCCTCGAACTCGTCCTCGTCCAGTCGCCGTACGTCCGTCCCGTCGGCGGAGCGCCACAGGTCCAGGTCGAGGTCCTCGACGACCAGTTCGCCGCCGGACAGGGTGGCCGGGCGCGTGATGTCGCAGTACCAGCCCTTCAGGGCGCCCGCGCGGTCGCGGACCTCCTTCACCGCGTACCAGCGGTCCCGCCAGTAGTACTCGGTGAAGACGTCACCCGCCTCGAAGCGGACGAAGCCGAAGTCGCGTACGGCGTCACCGGCCCAGGGGGCGCGCACGGCGATCCGGGTGCCGTCGTCGGACAGCAGCTCGGCCGCGTAACGGATCTTCGTCCGGCCGCCCTTGACGAGGACGACGTCCACCGAACGCGTCGGCTCAGCCGAGTTCACGGACATGCCGCACCTCCGTCGCGCAGATCTCGTACCCGAACCACTTGTTGATCGCGAGCATCGGCCCGTTGTCCGCGTCGTTGCCCGTGTACGCCTCCGTGTACCCCGCGGCGCGGGCGCGGTGCAGCGAGTCGTTCTTGACGAGCTTGGCCAGGCCCCGGCCGCGGTGGGCGCGGGCGGTGCCGGTCATGCCGGTGCGGTACCGGCCGGCGTCGTGGGTGTGGGCCACGCTGAAGGCGACCGGGCGGCCGTCGGCCACGGCGACCGAGGTCAGCTCCCGGTCCAGGTGGGGATGGTTCCAGTACTCGTCGACCCAGGCCGCGTAGTCCGTGAACTCGGTGGCGATGTCACCCGGTTCGTCCGAACCCGCCTCCGCGTCCAGGGCGAACAGCGGGCGAGGGTCGTCGGCGAAGTCGGCGGCCGTACGCAGCTCGACGCCGGGCGGCGGGTCCTGGAGCGGTGGCAGCGCGGCGCAGGCCAGGTCCAGGCGGAGGAAGTGCGCGGAGCGGCTCGGCCGGTAGCCGTGCCGTTCGGCGAAGGCGCGGTCGGCCGGCTCGTCCAGGACCCAGGCGAACAGCTTCACCGCCCCGTGGGCCGCCAGATGCTCCTCGGCGGTGCGGACCAGCAGGGTGCCCGCGCCGCGCCCGGTGCGCGCGGGATCCACATACACGTTGAGGGACCCCTGGCCGGGCTCCCGGCTGTCCTCGGCGAGGCCCACCTGGGCCGTGCCGATGATCTCGCCGTCCGCCACGGCGAGCAGCTTGCGGGCGTGGGCGTCGGGGCGGGGCAGCGAGAGGCCGTGCAGCACGGAGGCCGGGCTGAAGAACACATAGGGCAGGGCGCGGTGCCGGACCCGGATGAAGCCCTCGATGTCGGCGGGCGTCCCGGGGCGCAGGTCGCGCACGATGACGGTCATGTGAGCGCACGCTACGGTCGGGCGGCGCCCGTGTGCCTCCCATTTTCGGCTCCGCCCGCGCTCCCGTTCCCCTGCGGGTGCGGGACAATCGGCCCGTGACCTTGAAGATCCACATCGATGAGAGCGCCGCGCCCTACGAGCAGGTGCGGGCGCAGATCGCCGAGCAGGCGCGGTCGGGAGCGCTGCCGGTCGGGTACCGGCTGCCGACGGTGCGGGGGCTGGCCGAGTCGCTCGGCCTCGCCGCGAACACCGTCGCCAAGGCGTACCGGGCGCTGGAGGGGGACGGGGTGATCGAGACCCGGGGGCGCAACGGCACGTTCGTCGCCGCGGCCGGATCGGCGGCGGAGCGGGAGGCGGCGGGTGCCGCGCAGGCCTACGCCGATCGGGTGCTGCGGCTGGGACTCACCGAGGAACAGGCGTCGGCCGCCGTGCGGGACGCCCTGCGGGCGGCCTACGAGCGGTGAGTCGGCGGCGACCGGTGATCAGCGGTGTGCGGCGAGCGGGCCCGGCGTACGGGTCACGCTCAGCCCCGCCCGCTGCGCCGTCCGCCCGAACAGCGCCGCGTTCTCCACCGCCGCGCCGCCGGGGTCGTTGTTGAAGTAGGCGTAGACGTCGTTCCCGCCCCCGGCCGACCAGGTCGTCGCGATGCGGTCCAGCCAGGTCTCCAGGGCCCGGCGGCCGTAGTGCGGCCAGGGGTGGGCACGGCCCTGGTGGAAGCGGACGTACCCCCAGTCGGCGGTGCGCCACAGCGGGGTGACCGGGCGGGAGCGGACGTCCGCCCAGCACAGGGCCGCGCCCCGGGCCCGCAGGACGTCCCGCACCTCGGGCGTCCACCACGACTCGTGCCGTGGCTCCACCGCGACGCGCGTACCCGACGGGAAGCACGACAGGCAGGCGTCCAGGAGCCCGGTGTCGGCCCGCAGGGTCGGCGGCAGCTGGAGCAGCACCGGACCGAGGCGGTCGCCGAGCCCGGCCGCGTGGGTCATCAGGCGCCGTACCGGCTCCTCGGGGTCCTTCAGCCGCTTGATGTGGGTCAGATAGCGGCTCGCCTTCACCGCGACCACGAAGTCCGGCGGGACGCGCTCGGCCCAGGACGCGAACGTCTCCCGCGACGGCAGCCGGTAGAAGGCGTTGTTGATCTCGACGGTGGCGAAGTGCCCGGTGTACTCCTCCAGCCACCGCCGCACGGGCACGCCGGCCGGGTACAGGACGCCCTTCCAGTCCTTGTACTGCCAGCCGGACGTGCCGACGTACAGCGTCATACCTCCATCAGAACACCTAGAGGTACAGTCCCGCGTCCGACCGCCCCCGGGGTTCCGGCAGCGAGGTCGGGGAGGTGCCCCGGCGCAGTGCGTACAGCTCTGCCAGCGTCGCGCCCTCGCGGCCGACACCCTCCTCCGTACCGAGCCAGTCCACGGCCTCCCGGTTGGTCAGCGGGCCGACCTCGATGCGGGCCAGACAGCGGCCGGGGCGGACGACGGCGGGGTGCAGGCGCTCCAGGTCCTCGTTGGTCGTGACCCCGACCAGGACGTTGCGGCCCTGGCCGAGAAGGCCGTCGGTGAGGTTCAGGAGCCGGGACAGGGCCTGGCCCGCCGTGTGTTTGGCCTCGCCGCGGATCAGCTCGTCGCAGTCCTCCAGGAGCAGCAGCCGCCAGCGCCCCTTGCCGGTGCCGTCCTCCTCGCCGATCGCGATGTCCATCAGATAGCCGACGTCGGAGAAGAGCCGCTCGGGATCCAGGACGCAGTCCACCTGGCACCACTCCCGCCAGGAGCGGGCCAGCGTGCGCAGCGCCGAGGTCTTGCCGGTGCCGGGCGGGCCATGCAGCAGGAGCAGCCGGCCGGCGATGTCCTGCGGGGTCGTCCCCATCAGGTGGTCCATCGCCTCGGCGACGGGCGCCGTGTAGTTGGGGCGCACCTCGTCCCAGGTGCCCGCGGAGATCTGCCGGGTGGTGCGGTGCGGGCCGCGCCGCGGGGAGACGTACCAGAAGCCCATGGTCACGTTCTCCGGCTGCGGCTCGGGTTCGTCCGCCGCACCGTCGGTGGCCTGGTCGAGCACCTGCGCGGCCAGTTCGGCGGTGGTCGCGGTGACCGTGACGTCGGCCCCGCGGTTCCAGCGGGAGACCAGCAGGGTCCAGCCGTCGCCCTCGGCCAGGGTGGCGCTGCGGTCCTCGTCCCGGGCGACGCGCAGCACGCGGGCGTGCGGTGGCAGCAGGGTCGCGCCGGAGCGCACGCGGTCGATGTTCACCGCGTGCGAGTACGGCTGCTCACCCGTCGCGAAGCGGCCGAGGAACAGCGCGTCGACGACATCGGACGGGGAGTCGGAGTCGTCGACGTTGAGCCGGATCGGCAGTGCGTCGTGCGGGGGTACGGACATGCCGCCATGATCCGGCACAAGAGCGTCGTCCGCACCCGGTTTCCGCAGCGCGCGAGGTACGCCCGGTGTGTCGGGCGGGCCCAATGCGGGCAACCGGCCCCGCTGTGTGCGCGTGGCCCCGGCAGGCTCGGCCGGGGCCACCCGTCAGACCGGTCGCCGCAGTCGGCGGGTCCGCCGCACCACGGCGTACCCCTTGGTGAGCGCCCGGTCCCTCGCGAACGTCCGGCCGATCGCCCGACCGTCGACGAGCCGTGCGAACTCCTCGGCGTCCGTGGTGCGCCGTACCGTCACCCGCCGCAGGGCGTACGGCCCCTGGGCGCGGTGGGCGAGGGAGTTGCCCACGGCGAGCGCCTGGGCGAACCCGTGTCCGCGTACCGCCGTGCGCACCCGGCGGCTGGAGTAGCCGTACGGGTAGGCGAACGACACGGGCGGGGTGCCCAGTTCGTCGGCGACGATGTCCCGGCAGCGGATCAGCTCGGCGCGCAGCCGGGCGTCGTCCAGCTGGTCGAGCTGCGGATGGGTGTGGCTGTGGCCGCCGATCTCCACGCCGCTGTCCGCCAGTGAGCGCACCTGCCGCCAGTCCAGCATGGTGTCCAGGCCGCCCCCGGTGTCGTAGGCGCCCCGGACCCAGCCGGTGGTGACGAACAGCGTGGCCGGGAAGCCGTGCTCGGCCAGCGCCGGGAGGGCGTGCCGGTGCACGCCCTCGTAGCCGTCGTCGAAGGTGATCAGGACCGGGCGGACCGGCAGCGGCCGGCCGGACCGCCAACGGGCCGCCAGGTCGGCGGTGGTGAGCGGGGTCAGACCCCGGTCCGCGAGCACCGCCATCTGTTCGGCGAACGCCTCGGGTGTGACCGAGAGGGTGCGGGTGGCGTCGTTCGGGTCGGCGGCCACCGCGTGGTACATGAGGATCGGCACGCGCGCCCCTGTCATGCGGCCCGCTCCACCTGGTCCACCGGGATCGGTACCACGGCGAACGTCGTCCCCGCCCGCCGCGCCCGCATGCTGCCGACCAGGTACCCGCCGGCCGCCGTCAGCACCCCGGCGACGATCGCGGCCGCCCGCCGGGCCCCGCCGGGCCGGGCCAGCAGCTGGTCGCGCAGTCCGCGGACCACACCGGCCGGCAACACCCGGGTGGCGTACCGGCGTTCGGACTCCAGCCCCTTGTCGACGCCGACGCTGCGCGCGACGAGCGCCTTCGACAGGCCCTCGGCGTAGGTGCGCGTGCGGAAGTACCCGAAGTGCTCGCGCGCCTCGGGCACCTTGTGGTGGATCACCGCGCGGTCGTCCATCAGCAGGATCGCGTCGGGTCTCGCGCGGCTGAGCCGGATGCACAGATCCGTCTCCTCGCCGCCCATCGGGCGTTTGTTGCCGTCGCGTCCGATGCCGGTGGCGAAGCCGCCCACGAAGTCGAACGCGGTACGCCGGAAGGAGGCGTTCCCGCCGAGGATGTTGCGCACCCGGACCCGGCCGGGCGGCAGGCCCCGGTAGGAGCAGCCCACCACCCAGTCGAACTCCTCGGGGAACCAGTCGGGCCGCCGTCCGGAGGACCAGACGGGCACCGCCCGGCCGCCCACGGCCAGGACCCGGGGATCGGAGTACGGGTCGGCGAACCGGCGCAGCCAGTCCCGTTCGGCGACGGCGTCGTCGTCGAGGAAGGCGACGACCTCGCCCCGGGAGGCGGCGATGCCGGTGTTGCGGCCGGCCGACAGACCGCGCGGGCCCGCGTTGGGCAGCACCCGCACCTCGTCGGTCTCCTTGTACTCGCTCCTCAGCCGGTCCAGGAGCGTCGGGTTGTGGTCGACGACGAGCAGGGTCTCCAGGGCCGGGTGGGTCTGCGCCCGCACCGAGGCGACCGCCGCGAGGATGTCCTCCCAGCGGTCCTCGGTGTACACACAGATGACGACGGAGACGTCGATCGTGCTCAAGACGCCTCTCCCCGGACCGAGTCGAGCATCGGCGAGCGGCGGGTCAGCCGGCGCAGCGCACGCCGGTTCGACCGTTCCTTGAGGATCACCCGCAGCACACGCAGCCCGTCGCGGACGGCGCGCAGATTGCTGACGCCGTGGATGCGCAGGTACTCGTGGCTGGGGATCTCCTGCACCTTCAGGCCGGCCTTGACGACCCGGATGTTCATCAGGGTCTCGACCTCGAAGCCGGTGCAGTCCAGCTCGATCTTGTCCAGGCAGTGCCGCCAGAACGCGTTGTAGCCGTAGCACAGGTCGGTGTAGCGGGCGCCGAACTTGCGGTTGACGATGGCGCACAGGACCCGGTTGCCGAGCCAGCGGATGAAGGTCATGTCGTCGGTGCCGCCGCCGTTGGCGAAGCGGGAGCCCTTGGCGAAGTCCGCGCCGGAGACGAGGGCGGAGACGTACGACACGATCTCGTTGCCGTCGGCCGAGCCGTCCGCGTCGACCATCACGATGATGTCGCCGCTGCACGCCTCGAAGCCGGTGATCAGGGCGTCGCCCTTGCCCCGGCCCTGCTGTCCGACGACCTTGACGCCGGGCCACAGATCACGCGCGACCTGCACGGTGTCGTCGGTGGAGTTGCCGTCGACCAGGACCACCTCGTGGATCCAGTCCGGCAGCGTCTTGAACACGTACGGAAGGTTCTCGGCCTCGTTCATCGCGGGGATGACCACGCTCACCGGTGGCGTGATGGCCAGGTGCGAGGTGATGGGCCGGTACTTGCCGACGGTCGACGGGCTTTCGAGATCCTGGCCCGATGTCGCCGGTTGCAGAACGGAACTCATGAGTCTGGTCCCTCTCGTCCGGTGGGCCGCCCGCCCCTGGGCGGCCCGGAATCCACGTCCGGTTCGAAAGGGGGGTTTCTCACCCATGGCGGAGTCGTCTCCGCGCAGACACGGGTGAGCTGGCAAAACTGACCGGCCACCGTCGAAGGACGGCAGCCGACCGCGCGGCACGGCCCGGTCACCAGTGCGGTCACCGAGCTCGGCACCCCCCTACCGCGCTCCCGCCCCGATACCGCCGCGGTCCCTGAGCCCTCCCCTGGAGCCGTTGCCGACGGTCCGATGCGAGTGAGATGTATGACGGTATTGATGATTACGCCCGGATGGCAAGCCCTTGGCGCCCCACTCACCTTTTTGTTCGTTTGACCGTTACAGAATGATGCGTCCCCTCGAAAGGAACCGGCACAGGAACGGACACGGGAGCGAACAAAAGTGTTCCCCGGAGGTCATGGAGGCCTCCGGGGAACGGTGGTTCAGATCAGTACCGCAAGGGTCGGTACCGCGGGGATCGGTACCGCGGGGGTCACGGGACGATCTTGAGGAGCTTGTTCGGTGAGCCGGTGCCCGGGCTGGTGACCACGTTCGAGGTCGCGCCGTTCACCAGGGCCGTGGCCACCTGGGCCGGCGTGGCCGAGGTGTGGCCTGCCAGGTAGACCGCGGCCGCGCCCGCGACGTGCGGGGTCGCCATCGACGTACCGGAGATGGTGTTCGTGGCGGTGTCGCTGGTGTACCAGCCCGCGGTGATGGAGGAGCCGGGGGCGAAGATGTCCAGCACCGAGCCGTAGTTGGAGTAGCTGGCCCTGGCGTCGGTGCTGGTGGTGGCGCCGACGGTGATGGCCTGGGTGACGCGGGCCGGGGAGTACGAGGAGGCGTTGGCGCTGCTGTTGCCCGCTGCCACCGCGTAGGTGACACCGCTGGCGATGGAGTTGCGCACCGCCGTGTCCAGCGTGGTGGACGCGCCGCCGCCGAGCGAGAGGTTGGCGACCGAGGGGCCCGAGTGGTTGTTGGTGACCCAGTCGATGCCCGCGATGACGCCCGCGGTGGTGCCGGAACCGGCGTTGTCGAGCACCCGCACCGCCACGATCTTCGCCTTCTTGGCAACGCCGTAGGTGGAGCCCGCGATCGTCGTGGCCACGTGGGTGCCGTGACCGTTGCCGTCGGAGGCGGTGGTGTCGCCGTCGACGGCGTCGTAGCCGTAGGAGGCCCGGCCGCTGATCTGGGAGTGGGTGATGCGGACGCCGGTGTCGATGACGTACGCGGTGACACCGCTGCCGGCGGTGTCCGGGTAGGTGTACGTGCCGGACAGCGGGAGCGAGGTCTGGTCGACGCGGTCCAGGCCCCAGGGGGCGCTCGACTGCGTCGTGTCGCTCACCCGGACGGTCTGGTTCTGCTCGACGGTGGCGACCGCCGGGTCCGCGGCGAGTCTCCTGGCCTCGGTGGCGGAGAGGGTGGCGGTGTAGCCGTTCAGCGCGGAGCCGAACGTCTTTCCGACGGTGCCGCCGTAGCCCTTGACGAGGTTCTTGCCGGTGGCCGAGGACGCCTTGAAGCCCGCCTGCGACTTCAGGGTGACGATGTAGCTGTCCTTGACGGCGGTGGGGGAGCCGGCCGCGAGGACCTTGCCCTCGGCCGGAGCGGCCTGGGCGGGGAGCGCGGTGAGCCCGCCGACGAGGGCGGCGGCCGCCACGGTGGCTGCGGCGGTGATGCGGGCCTTGTTGCTACGCAGTTGTGCCATTACGAGGGAGTCCTCCTCTAGGCAGCGTGCGCCTGGGTCGGGCGCACGGCTGTGGGGGAGTGCGCGGTCGCACACACGGCCTCGAACGTCGCGTTCCGTTCTCGGCTGGGTAAAGCCTCAGCCATCTACGTGCGTAGAACAAGGGAGTTGAGGGGTTGTCAACAACCTTGACATGAGCACGCAACACCAACCCCACAAAGGGGGTGTGAACGATCCCGATAGGAGCCAGAAAGTCTTGGCATGGACACTTCCCGTCAACACGCGTAGTTGCTACGAACGTGGTGGCAGAGATCCTGCTAAGGGAGGTTCCATGAGACGTTCCCGACTTGTCGTATTCGTGAGCTCACTCCTCCTCGCCCTCGGCACCGCCCTCACCGGGGCGGCCTCGGCGCAGGGCGCCCAACTCGCAGCCACAGGTGGCTATGTGGCGCTGGGGGACTCCTACTCCTCCGGTGTCGGCGCGGGCAGCTACATCAGCTCCAGCGGCAACTGCAAGCGCAGCACCAAGGCGTATCCGTACCTCTGGAACGCCGCCCACGCCCCCTCGTCGTTCACCTTCGCGGCTTGTTCCGGCGCCCGAACGGATGAAGTTCTGGCGAGTCAGCTCGGCGGCCTGAACTCCTCGACCGGCCTGGTCTCCATCACCGTCGGCGGCAACGACGCGGGCTTCGCCGACGTCATGACGACCTGCGTCACCGGCTCCGACAGCACCTGTCTGTCCCGCATCAACACGGCCAGGGCCTACGTCGACTCGACGCTCCCCGGCAGACTCGACACCGTCTACTCCACGATCCGCGCCAAGGCGCCCAACGCGCGCGTCGTCGTCATCGGTTACCCCCGCTTCTACAAGCTCGGCACGGTCTGCCTGGGCCTGTCCGAGACCAAGCGCTCCGCCATCAACAACGCGGCCGACTACCTCGACGCCGCGACCGCCAACCGCGCCGCCGCCCACGGCTTCGTCTTCGGCGACGTCCGCACCCCGTTCAACGGCCACGAGATCTGCTCCGGCAGCTCCTGGCTGCACAGCCTCAACTGGCTGAACATCGGTGAGTCGTACCACCCGACCGCGTCCGGCCAGTCGGGTGGCTACCTGCCGGTCCTGAACAGCGCCGCCTGATCCGTCAGCTTCATCGGCTCCGTCAGCTCCATCCGCTTCGTCACTCCGAGGCAGAAGGTGAGGGGGAGGCCCCGTCCGTCGGGGTCTCCGTCTCGCAGGTGACCGAGAACGGTACCGAGTTGGACGTCTTCTGCACCGGATCCCGTACCTCGACGGCGATCGAGTTCTCGTACGTCCCGCTCTCGGCGTACGTCGACAGGATCACCTTGTCCTGCTTGGACTTCCCGCCGCCGGAGGAGAAGTCGAGCGTCTTCCAGGTCTGCCCGGAGAGCTCACCGTCCTTCGACACCCAGCGGTAGGACACCGTCGCGGGGAGCTGCCCCACCGTGATCGTCGCGGTGAAGGCGGGCGCGTCGGCGTCCGGCGGCGGACAGCTGCCGGAGTAGTCCGTGTGCGCGCCGGCGACGGTGACCGAGACGGTCTGCGCCGGGGCCTCGGAGCTCTCGCTCTCACTCGGACTCGGGCTCGGGCTCGGCGAATCGCTGCTCTCCGCGCTCGTCTCCGGCTGCGTCGGAGGCGAACTCAGAATGTCCGTCGTGCTGTTGGTGACCCCGCCACCGGTGTCGCCGTCGCCGTCGTCACGGTTCAGCAGCCCGTACGTCAGCCCGGCGACGGCCAGCGCCAGCACCACCACACCGGCGACAAGGGCCACACCGGCGCGCCGGCTCCGGTCCGGCTTCGCCGAGCGGCCCGTCGTCGCCGGGGCGGCCGACCAGGACTGGGGCGGGGTCGGGGCCGTCGGCTCCTGGCGGAGCGGCTCGGCCGGGGTCGAGACCGTCGGCGGATACGCCGCGAACGGCGCCGGTGGCGTCGAACGGACCGTGCCGCCGTGCGGGGCACCGCCCGCGGCGACGAGCCGCAGGTCCTGCTCCGCCCGGTCGGCCGGAGTCCGCTCGGCCGGGTCCTTGCGCAGCAGGCCCTCGATCACGGGCGCGAGCGGCCCGGCCCGGTGCGGCGGCGGCAGCTCCTCGTCGACGATGGCGCGCAGGGTGCTCAGCGGAGTGTCGTGGCGGAAGGGGGAGTTGCCCTCGACCGCCGCGTACAGCAGCACGCCCAGCGACCACAGGTCGGACTCGGGCCCGGGCGTGCGCCCCAGCGCCCGCTCCGGCGCGAGGAACTCGGGGGAGCCGATGACCTCGCCGGTCATGGTCAGCGCGGAGGTGCCCTCGACGGTCGCGATACCGAAGTCGGTGAGCACCACCCGGCCGTCGTTCGACATCAGCACGTTCGCCGGCTTCACGTCCCGGTGCAGCACTCCGGCCTCGTGCGCGGCCCGCAGCGCGGACAGCACCTCGGCGCCGATGTGCGCGGCCCGTGCCGGTTCGAGCGGCCCCTCGGCGTCCAGCAGCTCGGCGAGGGAGATCCCGCGCACGATCTCCATGACGATCCATGGCCGCCCGTCCTGGGTGGCCACGTCGTACACCGTGACGACGTTCCGGTTCGCGACCCGGGCCGCGGCCCAGGCCTCGCGCTCCAGCCGTGCGTACATCCGCTCGACGTCCGAGGCCGCCAGGCCGTGCGGGGCACGTACCTCCTTGACGGCGACCTCGCGGTGCAGCACCTCGTCACGGGCCCGCCACACCGTGCCCATGCCGCCCTCGCCCAGCGGGGTCAGCAGGCGGTAGCGACCCGCGATCAGACGTTCACTGCCCGGTTCTTCGGACACCGCGCCCCCATTTCGCTCTTCGTATCCGGGCGAAAACCTCCGCAACCCCACAAACGTAGCTCAGCCGAGTACGGATGCGGCCCCCTTGAGTACCAGTCCGGCGCCGAGGGCGACGACGAGGAACGCGGACCACAGGGGCAGGTTGCGGCGGGCCAGCGTCACGACCGGGTGGGTCGTCCAGCGCGGCTGCCGGTCCAGCAGGCGGGTCGCGCCCGCGCCCAGCCTGACGACGGCGAACCCTGCGGCGGTCAGGGTCAGCGCGAGCCCGACGCCGTACGTGACGACGAGCAGCAGCCCGAACCAGGCGTGCCCGAGCGCCGCCGCGCCGACCAGCACGACCACGGCGGACGGACTGGGGACCATGCCCCCGGCGAAGCCGAGGAGGAGCGTGCCGCGGAGCGTGGGGGCGACGGCGTGGGTGTGGGTGTGGCCGCCGTGGGTGTGCGTGTGGGTGTGGCCGTGCTCGTGACGGTGATCGTGATCGTGCTCGTGGTGGCGGTCGCCGTCGCCGTCGCGGTCGTGGCCTTGGTCGTGACTGTGCCCGTGGTCGTCACCGTGGTCATGCCCGGGGTCGTGATGGGCATGGATGTGCGGGGTGGGGGCGCCGACGAGGGCGAGTTGACGGTCGGGGGTTTTCGCCGGCTCGTGGGTGTGCGGCCGGTCGCCGTGCGGGTGCGGGTGCGGGTGGGTGTGTCCGTGGGGGTTGCCGGGGCCCCGGCCGCGCCAGGCCCGTCGTGCGAGGGTCGCGCCCGCGAAGAGGACCAGTGCGCCGCTCGCCAGGCCCAGCCAGGCGATCACCGAAGGCGCCGCGGCCGAACCGGCGGTGACGAGGAGGCCGAGGGCGACGACGCCCAGGGTGTGCGTGACGGTGACGGAGGCGGCCAGCGGAAGGACGTCCTTCATCCGGGCCCTGCCGCCCCGCGCGGCAGCCGTCGCGGCCATGATGGTCTTGCCGTGGCCCGGGGCGACCGCGTGCATCGCGCCGAGGCCGACGGCGATCACCAGGGCCAGCGCGGCGAAGCCGACGGTGAGGTCCTGCCGGGCGACCAGGTTGTCCAGGGCCCGCGTCCAGCGGTCGGCGCCCCGCGGCAGCACGGACGCGGCCGGCGCGTCCCGGTCCTCCTCGACGAGGGCCGCGCCACCGGGCCGCACCCGCACGGCCGCGGTCGAGGTGTCGGCGGGCGAGGAGAGCAACTCCTTGGGATAGCTGGTGAGTTCCGACGAGACCGACTTCTTCGGTACGTCTGAGTCGGCGAGCGTCATCCGGTCGCCGCGCGCGGTGATCTCGCGCCAGCCGGGCCCGGAGGAGGCGCCCTCGCTGTGGAAGGTGAGGGAGACGGTGTCCTCGCCGGACACCGCGGGCAGCGGAGCCGTCAGCCGGCACTCCACGCGCAGGGTGTCGAGCCCCGCCTGACCGGGCCGTACGACCGCCTTGCCGGCGCCCGCCGTGAGGGTGACTGCCCGGCCGTCCACGGTCAGGCTGCTGCCGGTCGCGGCCGTCGCGCAGCGCTGCCGGGCCCACTCGGTCATCCCGAGCCGTTCGATGTCCGGCTTCGCCTGGGTCGCCGGGATCTCGGCGAGGTCCTCGACGTGGTCGACGCGGAGCTGTCCGGGGGCGGCGACGAGACCGTCGTAGCGGTTGACGGTGAAGTTGCCGAGGGGGTGCGCGCTCGCGTTGGCGGAAGGGACCAGCGCGAGCGCGCAGCCGGCCGTGAACACGGCCGCGCAGGAGGCCAGCAGTCGACGGGAAATCACTTGCTCGCCTCCAGCGTCTTGAGTGCCGTACGGGCTTCGCGGGCGCCCAGCGGGGAGAAGCCGGGGTTCAGCTTCAGGGCGGCGGCGAGGTGGGTACGGGCGTCGGCGGGGTGTCCTGTGGCCTTCTCGATCACCCCGCGGTGGTAGAGGAAGGACGCGTTGTGGTAGCCGGTGGCCGTGGCCTGCCGGGCGTAGGGGAGGGCCTCGGCGTCCTTGCCGTTGACGTGCAGGGCCCAGGCGAGGGCGTCCGCCGTGTGCACGGTGTGCCGGCGGGACCAGTCGTCGCGGGCCGCGCGCAGGGCCGTCGCCCGGTCGCCGTGGTCGGCCGCGGCGAGCGCGGTGTCGAGGTCGGCGTTGACGCCGTTGGCGCGGGCGATGGCCGTCCACGCGTCGACGAGCAGGTACTGGTTCTCGGCCTTCGCCGCGTCGCCCTCGCCGCCCCGGGCCTCGTACAGCTCGCCGAGCTCCACCAGCGGTCCGGGGAGCGGATAGCGGGCGACGATCAACTCCAACCCCTTGATCGCCTCCGCCTGTTGTCCGCTCGCCGCCTGGGCGCGGGCACGGCCCTCCAGCGCGGGGAGGTAGTTCTCGTCGGCGGCGAGGGCGCGGGCGTAGTGGGTGAGCGCGGTGGCGTAGTCGCCCTGGTTCCAGGCGAGTTGACCGAGCTGGGCGGCGACGTAGGCGATGTCGCCGGGTGAGGTCGACGCGGCGAGTGCCCGCTCCAGGACCTGGCGGGCGGTGGTGACGTCGCCGCGCAGTTCGTGCACGTACGCGTAGCGGGTGAACACCGGTACGCCCGGACGCCGTTCGTCGGCCGTCTTCGCGGCCTCCTCGGCGTCGTCGTAGCGGCCGAGTTCGACGAGGGCGTCGATACGGGAGCACAGGGCGCGCTCGTTGTAGGGGTTCTGCTTCAGCGCCTGATCGGCCAGGTCCAGGGCGTTCGCGAAGTCGTGCCGGGCGGCCGCGAGGGCGGCCCGGCCGGCGAGCGCCTGGTCGTTGTCGGAGCGCAGCGAGAGGGAGCGCTTCAGGGCCTGCTCGGCCTGCGGGTAGCGGGAGGGGTCGCCCTTGGTGCGGGCCTGCTCGACGTAGGCGAGCCCGAGGGTGGCCCAGCCGCCGAAGTCCCTGGGCTGCGCCCGGAGATGGGCCTGGAGCGCGGTGATGCTCGAGTCGAGGTCGCCACTGGCCAGCAGTCCGGGGGAGACCGCCGCGGCGGTCGACACGGGCACGTTCTGCCCGTCCCGCACCGCCCCGAGCGCGATCGCCCCGGCGGTGAGCGCCACGGCCAGCATGGCGGCACAGGCGCTGAGCTGAGCGGCCCGCCAACGACGCCCGGCGGCCCCGGCCCGCCGCACCGCGGCGACCCGCTCATCACCACCGACGGCGAGTCCGCCGTCGTCACCGGTGCCGGCGGCGCGGTCACCGGCGCCATGAGCATCGGCGCCGCGGTCACCGGCGCTGTGGGCATCGGCGCCGCGGTCCCGGGCGTCGTGGCCGACCTCGGCATCGGCGCCCACATCGCCGTCGGGCTCCGGGGCCTCGGCCCCTGCCTCGGCCCCGGTCTCGGCACGGGCTTCGACGTCGGCACCGGTCTCCGTGTCGGTACCGGCCTGGGCCTCGGCACCGGTCTCGGTGTCAGTACCGGCTCCGGCTTCCGCCTCGGCGTCGGTCCCGGCATGAGCGACGGTGTCGGAGTCGGCACGGGCGTCGGCCCGGGTGTCGGCTTCCGCCGGGTTCCCGGGCTTCGCCTCGGCCGCGGTCTTCGTGGCTGAGGAGGCTTCCTCGGAGGCCTGGCCCGGGCCGGGGTTCGGCGCCGGCCGGCCGGGGTTCGCGAGCGGTCCGCCGGAGGCCGGTGCTCCGGAGTCCGGTACCGGTCGGGCGGAGGCCGGTCGGGTGGGCTCCGGTTCGCCGTCGTTCGTCCGCGGGGACATGCCCTCTCCTAGGTCGCCTGGGGTCGTTCAGCCTGCTCGCGTGGGGTGGCGCGGCCCGCGCCGTGGGGGATTGGTACGCGGGCCGCGCCAGTCTGTGGGGCGGGCCGGGGAGCGCAGGATTCTCCCCGGCCCGCTCAGGAGGAGGGCCCAGTGGGCCCCGCTCAGGAGGAGGGCCTAGTAGGCCCGCCGCCGCCCGCGCCACCACATCAGCCCGCCGCCGATGAGGAGGATGCCCGCCGCGCCGGCGCCCGCGGAGGACGCGATCAGCGTGGTGTTGGTGTCGGAGCCCGTGAGGGCGTCACCGAGCTGGCTGCGGACGTCGGCGCCGCTCTTGGCGGTCGCGCCGCGCGAGCCCTCGGTGGGCAGGGCCACGTACGGGAAGTACTTCTCGAAGGACTTGTCGTTCTTGTCGACCGCGTCGCCGAGGTCGTTCTTGGAACCGACCAGCTCACCCTCGACGACCTGGAGCGAGGCGTCGATCACGTCGTCGGTGAGGCGACGGCCGTTCGGGAAGCCCGCGTTGTCGCCGTCGAGGACACCGAGCCGCTTGGGGCTGGCGGTCGGCTTGATCGAGGTGTTGAGGCGCAGTTCTTCCGACGGCGTCACGTACGGCGGCTGGTTGAGGCCCTTGACGCCCTTCAGGAACACGTCGACGAGGTCGTTGCGCGGCTCGGCCGGCGCCTTGATCTTGTAGATCGCCTCGATGAGCTTCGGCAGCTCGGGGTTGGTGACGTTCTTCAGGAACTGGCCGTCGTCCTTCGGCTCGGACGCGTTGAACTTGTCCTTGTCCTTTATCGGGTTGACGACCTCGTTGACCAGCGGCATGCCGAGCCGCGAGACCTGCGAGTAGTGGCCCTGGGCGTTCTCGCGCTGGGTCGTCGACCAGATGCCGACGATCGGCTGGTGCTCCGACTCGGCGATCAAGTCGTTCGGGACCTGAAGCGCGATCGAGTTGACGTTGTAGCCCTTGAGCGTGTCGTTGCCGACCTCGGAGAGGTCACCGCCGTACAGCAGGTCGAAGACGCGCAGGTCGAGGAAGAACGGGTCGTCGGCCTGGCCCGCGAAGGTCTTGGCGCCGCTGGAGAGCTTGTAGATCGCCTGGTCGCGCAGCTTCGAGTAGTGCGGCATCGAGGCCTTGCCCACGTTCGACGGCGCCACCGGCACGTCGTCCGCGATCTTCGTCTCGTGCTCGACCTTCCCCTTCTTCGACTTGATCAGTTCGAGGTCGTACGTCTGCGTGATGTTCAGGTCGGCGTCGTCCAGGCTCTCGACAACGCCCGTGTTGTAGAGGAACGTCTTCTTGTTCTTCACATGCGTCTTGAAGGTGTAGCGGAAGGTCAGATCCTCCTTCGCGTCACCGTTGTTGTCGATGTGCAGGTCGTACTGGGCGTCCTCGGCGAACGGGAAGAAGTTGGGACCGCCGGCCGGCTCCTCGAAGGGGATCCAGTTCGCGACGATCGTCGTCGTGTCCGGGTGGTCCGGGCTGACGAAGGCGTACACGTCGGTGTTGTCGTACTGCGGGGTGCCCGAGATGAGGGGGGCCTCGCGGTGGCTGGAGGCGTAGGCCGCCCCCGGCACCAGCGTGGCCACGCCGGCGGCTGCGAGCCCCCCGGCGGCCAACGCACCGCAGACGAGGGTCGCGACGCTCCTGCGTCCGTTGCCGCTCCTGGAGAAAGCTGTCATGCCGTCCGTCCTCTGTGCCAAGTTGCCTGACGGACAGTGATACGGAGCGGGGGGTGGGTTCGGATTGGTCGAAACCCAAAAACTTTTTCTTTCCTGCTCACCCGCGTTTTCGGCCCTTCGATACGTACCCCCCATCCGGAGGTGTGTTCGTTGCGAATGCCTGGTGTGACGGGGCGGTCCGGGTGTGGCGGCCGCAGAGAGGGGGACCGCATGGAGGCGGACGAGCTACTGGTGCTCGTGGCTGGGGGCGACCAGCAGGCATTCGAACAGCTCTACGCGCTGGTGTCCGGGCCGGTGTTCGGGCTCGTGCGCCGGGTCGTCAGGGATCCCGCGCAGTCGGAGGAGGTCTCCCAGGAGGTGCTCCTGGAGGCCTGGCGCTCGGCCGGCCGGTTCGACCCGAGCCGGGGCAGCGCCCTCTCCTGGATCCTCACCCTCGCGCACCGCCGCGCCGTCGACCGGGTGCGCAGCGCCCGTGCGGCCGTGGACCGTGAGCAGCGCGAGGCATCGCGCTATCACGACCCCGCCTTCGACCAGGTGGCCGAGGAGGTCGAGGCGGGCCTGGAACGCCAGTTGGTCCGCCGCTGCCTCGACCGGCTGACGGCGCTCCAGCGCCAGTCCGTCACCCTCGCCTACTACGACGGCTACACGTACCGTGAAGTGGCCGACCGGCTGTCGCTGCCGCTGGGCACGGTGAAGACCCGGATGCGTGACGGACTCACGCGGCTGCGCGACTGCCTGGGAGGTGCCGCATGAGTGTGCTCGGCCTGTTCCGCCGCGAGGACCTGCACTCGCTGGCCGCCCCCTACGCGCTCGACGCCCTCGAACCCGACGAACGCCTCCGCTTCGAGAAGCATCTGACGGGCTGCGACCGCTGCGCCGCCGAGGTGCGGGCGCTGGCCGAGGACGCCGTCCGGCTCGCCTGGTCCCAGGCCGCGCAGCCACCGGCCCACATGCGCAGCCGGGTGCTGGCGGCCGTGCAGAGAACGCCGCAGGAGTCCTCCCGCGCGCCGGCGAGGGAGCGCGCGCCCCAACTGCCGCCGCACGTCTGGGGCACGCAGCCGCCGCCCGGACGCTCCCGTGCGCCCCGCGCGCGCCGCCCGCTCTTCGTGCCGTTCGCCACGGCCACCGCCGCGGCGGCCCTCGTCGTCGCCTCGCTCTTCGCCGTCCAGGCGGGCCGCGCCCAGGACGAACTGAACGCCGAGCGCGCCCAGGCGCGTGAGATCGCCCACGTTCTCGCAGCTCCCGACGCGCTGGCGAGCACCGGGAAGGACGCGCAGGGCCGCAGTATCGGAGTGGTCGCCTCCGCCGCGGAGGGACAGGCGATCGTCACCCTGAGCGGATACGGCGAGCTGCCCACCGGACAGGTGCATCAGCTGTGGCTCATGCGCCCCGACGCGCAACCGCGCTCCCTCGGGCTCTTCGACGGCGACACGCCCTTGGTCGCCACCGGCCTCGACAAGGTCGCGACATCACTCGCTGTGACCGTCGAGCCCGACGGGGGATCACCACAGCCCACTACGCAGCCGGTTGTCCAACTCACCCTGAAATCGGTTGGATTCGGAGAGTGATCGGAGAGGAGTCGTCAACCCCCTTACGGGGAAGGTGAATCCTGTGAGCTCGATACACGTGTGCCTCGACGGGGCGATAGGGTTACCCTGCCCGGGCCGGGTGGACTCGTACGGGTGGGGAGTGACATGGAACAGATAACGATGCACAGCAGGGCGAGGGTCCCTGCGATCACGTGCGGGAGCAGTGCGACCAGTTCGCGCCTCGACCGCCATCTCTCGGTGCTGGCGGGCCCCGCCATACCGCAGCGCGAGACGCTCGAGGCGACCTCGCTCATGCGGGAGCTGACCGCGCGTGAGCCCGCGCGCGACCACGGCCCCAAGACGACGCGGGCACGGGTGAGCCGCGTCTCGCTCTTCGCGCCGCTGCGCCGACTGCGCCGTTCGCTGTTCGGAGGCAACAAGCACTGACCGGCCGGCGCGCCTTCACGTACTGAGTCCCGCGCTCAGGCGGCCACACCGTCCCGGCGCAGCGCTGCGATCTCCTCGTCCGTCATCCCCACGGCACGCAGCAGCGCTTCGGTGTGTTCCCCGAGCGCGGGCACGTCTCCCATCCGTGCCTCCGCCCCGCCCGGCAGCGTGATCGGCGGCAGCAGTGCCCGTAGCGGTCCGACCGGCGTCCCCACCTCCCGCCACCGCTCACGGGCCGCCAGCTGCGGATGCTCCGCCAGCTCGTGCAGGTCCCTCAGGCGTGCGCACGCGATGCCCGCGCCCTCCAGCCGCGCGAGCGCCTCGTCGGAGCCCAGGGCGCCCAGCGCCGCGGCCACCAGCGCGTCCGTATGCTCCCGGTTCGCCACCCTTGCCGCGTTCGTCGCGTACGCCGGATCCGTCCCCAGATCGGGTCGGCCGACGACCTGTTCGGCCAGCCGTCGCCACTCCCGGTCGTTCTGCACGGACAGCAACACCCGCCCGCCGTCGGCGGTGGCGTAGGCGTCGTAGGGCGCGATCACCGCGTGTGCGAGGCCGGTGCGGGCCGGGGCGGTGCCGCCGTGCATCGTGTGGTGCAGCGGATGCCCCATCCACTCCGCGAGCGCCTCCAGCATCGACACCTCCACCGGCCCGCCCCGCCCGGTCGTGCCCCGCCGCACCAGCGCCGCCAGCACGCCCGAGAAGGCGTACATGGCCGCCGCGATGTCCGCCGCCGGGATCCCCGCCTTCACCGGCTGCTCGGGCGTCCCGGTCACCGACACCAGCCCCGCCTCGCACTGCACGAGCATGTCGTACGCCCGCTTGTCCGCGTACGGCCCGCTCGCCCCGTACCCGGAGATGTCGACGGCGACCAGCCGCGGATGCGCCGCGCACAGGGTGGCCGCGTCCAGACCCAGCCGGGCCGCCGCCCCCTGCGCGAGGTTCTGCACGAACACGTCCGCGTCGGCGATCAGCCGCCGTACGACGTCCAGGCCGCGCGGGTCCTTGAGGTCCAGTGCGATGGACTCCTTGCCCCGGTTGCACCACACGAAGTGCGAGGCGAGGCCGACGGCGGCCGTGTCGTAGCCGCGGGCGAAGTCACCGCCGTCGATCCGCTCGACCTTGATCACCCGGGCGCCCAGGTCGGCGAGCTGCCGGGTGGCGAACGGTGCCGCGACCGCCTGTTCGACGGCGACGACGGTGAGGCCCTCCAGGGGCGGCGGCAGCGGCGGGGGGCTCTGGTCCATGGGGTGGATGCTAGATCAGGGCGAACTGGCCCTCCGGGCCCTCCTCGTGGTGGTCGAGGACCGTCGCCGGGTGCCGGGCCGGGTCCGGGACCGGCAGGACGCCCGCCGCGCGCAGCTCGTCCGCCGTGATCGTGTCCGGCACCGTCAACTCCTCCTGCTGTGCGCGCGCTTCCGCGAACAGCGCCAACACCGTGATCAGTTCGAGGAGTTCGGACGTCCAGGTCTGCGGCCAGGTCGTCGGGCGGATCGCGGCCAGGGTGCCCGGCCCGGGCTCCGCCGTCCGGTTCGCGAACCACTGCTCCAGGACGCGGACCCCGCCCGCCGCGAAGTCCCAGGCCGCCGGCGGGACCGGGGAGACACGGCCGCCGTCGAGGTGCAGGGTCTCCTCGTCGCGGTCGTAGTGCAGCGTCAGGGGCCGGCTGGGCAGCGGGGCGCGGACGTAGGGGCGGCGGCCGCCGGGGAGCCGGGGACGCTCGCCGTCGCGGCGGAGCAGCCACAGGGCGCGGCGGCCCAGTTCCACGCCCCGGGCCCAGAGCCCGGGGTCCCGGGTGAGCGGGACGGTCAGGTCGGGGCGGACGGCCGTCAGGGTCCAGGCCAGGAAGTCCACCGGATCGGGGGAGTGGCCGAGGTGCTCCAGCAGGCCCGGCGCCAGATTGGGTTCCGCGCCGCCGGGGCGCCGGTACAGCGGGCGGACCCGGCCGGGGCGCGCCAGCGGGATCAGGGAGGTCGCCAGCAGGGGCGGGCCCGGCGGGGACGGCGTCTCCACCACGAAGACCTGGTGTTCGTCCGCCACCCGCCACAGCTCCGGGCGGGCCGCGTCGATCAGCCGGTGGTCGGGGATGAGCCAGTGCTCGTCGAAGGGTCCGGTCAGTACCCGCACCGGCTCCGGGCACGGGCCCGAGGCGCGGACGAGCTTCTCCGTGCCGCCGAAGTGGCCGGGCAGTTGCCCGACCGCCGTGTGCAGGGTGCGTGAGCGGGTCGCCTCGAACAGCGCCTCGCGGTCCGGGCCCTCGGCCTTCACCAGGGCGTCCCAGCGGGCTTTCAGGGAAGCCGGGTCGGGGTCCGTCGGCCACCCCCGGCCGAGCCGCGGCGGTGCGACGGACCACGGCATGAGGTCCGCCAGCGGCGGAGCGTCGTCGGGCGTCACGCTGGGCATCGTACGACGGGTCGCCCGTGGCGGGTCATGTCGCGTCGAGCGAGACCGTGAAGGAGAAACGGTCGCCCCGGTAGTGGATGACGGCCACGTCGAGCACCTGTCCGCCGGTGTCGTAGATGACGCCCGTGTAGTGCAGGATCGGGCTGAGCAGCGGGACCCGGAGCAGTTGGGCGGTCTCCGGGTCCGCCAGCCGGGCCTCGACCGTGTCCGTGATCCGGCTGATGTCCACGCCCACGAGGTCCCGCAGCACCTTCGTCATGGGCCGGCGGACCAGGTCGTCGGGGTCGATCCGGGCGGCGAGTTCGGGACGGACGTAGTTGCGGGCGTGGTTGGTCGGCTCCCCCGTGTTCTCGTCGCTCCTCAGCCGGTGGTACGTCGCCACCTCGGTCAGGTCCGGGAAGTGCTCGGCGACTTCGGCGGGGACGGACGTACGGCCGTGGTCGAGGAGTTCCGTCGTCATGGCGGACTGCTGGGCCACGATCGCGTCGACCGAGCCGAGGAGCCGGACCGGAGCGCCCCGTCGCGCGCTCGGCTCGATGAAGGTGCCCCGCCGGCGGTGCCGGGAGATCAGCCCCTCGTCCTCCAGCTCCTTCAGCGCCTGCCGCATGGTCAGCACGCTCACCCCGTAGTGACCCGCCAACTGCTCCTCGGTGGGCAGTCGGAGCGGGTCCTGCGGCGAGCGGCCGAGTATCGAGGCGCGCAGCGACTGCGACACCTGGTACCAGAGCGGCAGCTTGCGGGTGAGGACGATCGAGTCCGGGGCGAAGGAGGTCACGGGCTATCCGTACCGGTCGGCATCGTTCAGTGCAATGTTCCGTCGGACGTTCCGGCTGACGGACGGAAGTGGCGTTCGAGGCCCTGCCAGACGTCGTCGTAGCGCTGCTGGAGGTGGTCCGCCCGGGCCGCGTGCGGGGTGAGGGCGATCGGCCAGCGGGTCTCGAACATGAACGCCAGCCCGTCGTCGATCTTCTGCGGGCCCAGCTCGGCGGCGCTCGCCCGGTCGAAGGTCTCCCGGTCCGGGCCGTGTGCCGACATCATGTTGTGCAGCGAACCGCCGCCCGGCACGAAGCCGCCCTTTCCGGCCGTCTTGGCGTCGTACGCGCCCTCGATCAGGCCCATGTACTCGCTCATCACGTTCCGGTGGAAGTACGGCGGCCGGAAGGTGTCCTCGCCGACCAGCCAGCGCGGGGCGAAGACCACGAAGTCGACGCCGGCCAGACCGGGGGTGTCGGACGGGGCGGTCAGCACCGTGAAGATCGACGGGTCCGGGTGGTCGTAGGAGATGGTCCCGATGACGTTGAAGCGGCGCAGGTCGTAGACGTACGGCAGATGGTTGCCGTGCCAGGCGACCACGTCGAGCGGGGAGTGGTCGTACGTCGCGCTCCAGAGGTGGCCGCAGTACTTGTTGACCACCTCCACCGGGCCCTCGACGTCCTCGTACGCGGCGACGGGCGCGCGGAAGTCACGGGGGTTGGCGAGGCCGTTGGCGCCGATCGGGCCGAGGTCGGGGAGGCGGAAGGGGGCACCGTAGTTCTCGCAGACGTAGCCGCGGGCGGAGGCGTCCAGCAGGTCGACGCGGAAGCGGACCCCGCGCGGGATCAGCACCACCTCGCCGGGCTCGGCGTGCAGCTGCCCGAACTCCGTGCGCAGCAGCAGTCCGCCCTGCTCGGGGACGATCAGCAGCTCGCCGTCGGCGTCGCTGAACACACGTTCCATGGAGGCGTTCGCGTGGTACAGGTGCACGGCCATTCCGGTGCGCTGGGTGACGTCGCCGTTGCCTCCGAGGGTCCACAGGCCGGCGAGGAGGTCCGTGCCGGCGGGCGGCTCGGGCAGGGGGTCCCAGCGCAGCCGGTTCGGATCGGGGACCGTCTGCGTGAAGGGGCCGGTGCGCAGCGCGCCGTCGTCGACGCGGCTGAACGCCGGGTGCGCGGCCGACGGGCGGATCCGGTAGAGCCACGAGCGGCGGTTGTGGGCGCGCGGCTCGGTGAACGCCGTACCGCTGAGCTGTTCCGCGTACAGGCCGAGGGGCGCGCGCTGCGGCGAGTTGCGGCCGTCGGGCAGGGCGCCCGGCACGGCCTCGGAGGCGTGCTCGTTGCCGAACCCGGAGAGATAGGTCAGGCCCTCGGCCGTCTTGCGTGCGTCCCCGCTGCTCATGATCGCTCCCTCCGGCGCCCCGCGGGTGCGCCTGCTGATTCCTATGCATCACCGTAGGATTGCGATTTCCCCGGCGCAAGAGGTGCGCCGGTCCTCCTCCTGGAGGACGATCAAGACGGCCGGAACCAGACCCCAGGGGGATCCGCGTGTCGGTCCGTTGTTCTACGCTCCCCCGCATGTCGTGGACGCGCGGAAGCCTCGCCGTGCCCGCGGTCTGTGTCCTGCTGTTGACCGGATCCGCGGGCTGCGGCACCAGTGGCGCCCATGAGCGGGGGGACGCGTCGACCGCGGCGTCGGTCTCCCCCTCGCCGGTGGGCAAGGTCCTGAAGGACACGGACGACGAAGGGCGGCACTACCGCGAGGTGGAGAAGAAGGGGGCACCCGAAGTCGGTGTCGAGGTGGAGCCCGAGGCCGACGGCAGCTGGGACGTCCGCCTGAAGGTGGAGAACTTCCGGTTCACGCCCACCGCGGCGAAGGCGGGGGCGGTCCACGGCCGCGGCGCCGCCCGGCTCTACGTGGACGACCAGCCGGTGGCCGACCTGCGCACCCCGTCCTACCGCATCCCGGCCGGCTACCTGCCGCACGGCACCCACCAGGTCACCGCCCGGCTGTGCGCGGACGACGGCACGGTGTGGGCGGTGGACGGCAAACCGGTGGAGAGCACGGCGTACATCACGGCGTCGGAGCCTTCCCCCTGAGCGCCTTCCCCGAGTGCCTTCCCTGAAGAGCCCCCGTTGAGTGCATCAGGCATCTTTCTCCGTACCGAGGGGTGAGGTTCACCCCGCCGCGACGGAAAGGCATCATGAGCTCCGTGCCCCAAGCGACATCGCTCCGTCGTGCGCCCGTGCAGCGGCGCAGCGCCGAACGGCTGACCAGAATCCTCGACGCCTGCGCCGACCTGCTGGACGAGGTCGGCTACGACGGCCTGAGTACCCGGGCCGTCGCCGAGCGCGCCGGCGTTCCCATCGGCTCCGTCTACCGCTTCTTCGGCAACAAGCGACAGATGGCCGACGCGCTGGCCCAGCGCAACCTCGAGCGCTACTCCGAGCGCGTCACCGAGCGGTTGAAGGGTGCGCGCCGGGGCGACTGGCGGGCCGCCATGGACGCCGTGCTCGACGAGTACCTGGCCATGAAGCACACCGCGCCCGGGTTCTCCCTCGTCGACTTCGGCAACCAGATCCCGGTCGGCGCCCGGCACGCGGAACCCAACCACCGGGTCGCCGACCGCCTCACCGACCTGCTCTCCGACTATCTCGTCCGCGAGCCCGACGACGACCTGCGCCGCACCTTCCTGATCGCCGTGGAGACCGCGGACACCCTCGTCCAGCTGGCCTTCCGGGTGGATCCGGAGGGCGACCCGAAGGTGATCGACGAGACACGGGAGCTGCTGCGGGCGTATCTGGCACGGAGCCTGGACTGACGGTCGCGGCCGCCCCCTCCCCATCGGCCATACCGCTCGGTATGCTCGCCGGGAGATGGCAACGCCGCCCCCAGGAGGACCCGTGTCCCGCACCGCCCTGCGAATCTGCCCGTTGTGCGAGGCCACCTGCGGGCTGACGCTCACCATCGAGGGGACGAAGGTCACCGGAGCCCGCGGTGACCGGGAGGACGTCTTCAGCAAGGGCTTCATCTGCCCCAAGGGCGCCTCCTTCGGCGCCGTCGACGGCGACCCCGACCGGCTGCGGACGCCTCTGGTGCGCCGGGACGGCGAGCTGCGCGAGGCCACCTGGGAGGAGGCCTTCGACGCCGTGGCCGCCGGGATCCGGCCGGTCGTCGAGCGGTACGGGGCGAACTCCGTCGGAGTCGTCCTCGGCAACCCCAACGTGCACACCATGGCCGGCGCGCTCTACCCGACCGTCCTGATCGCCGGCCTCGGCACCCGCAGCCTCTTCACCGCCTCCACGGTCGACCAGATGCCCAAGCACGTCTCCAGCGGGCTGCTGTACGGCGACGCCAACGCGATCCCCGTGCCGGACCTGGACCACACCGACCATCTCCTGCTCATCGGCGCCAACCCCCTGGAGTCCAACGGGAGTCTGTGCACCGCCGCCGACTTCCCCGGCAAGCTCAAGGCGCTCAAGGCCCGCGGCGGCACCCTCACCGTCATCGACCCGCGCCGCACCCGCACGGCGAAGCTCGCCGACCGGCACATCGCGATCCGGCCGGGCACGGACGCGCTGCTCCTCGCCGCCATGGCCCAGGTGCTCTTCGAGGAACTCCTCGTCGATCCCGGCGAGTCGGCCCCGCACCTCGAGGGTCTCGAGGAACTCGCGGAAGCCGTACGGGACTTCACCCCCGAAGCGGTCACCGCCGCCTGTGACGTGGACGCCTCGCTCATCCGCACCCTGGCCCGCGGACTCGCCGCCGCCCCCACCGCCGCCGTCTACGGCCGCATCGGCAGCTGCACGGTCCCCTACGGCACCCTCGCCAGCTGGCTCGTCGACGTCCTCAACATCCTCACCGGCAACCTGGACCGGCCCGGCGGCGCGCTCTTCCCGCAGGCCGCCACCGACCGCACGCCCCGGCCCGCCGGTCCCGGCCACGGCTTCCAGCTCGCGCGCTGGCACTCCCGGGTGAGCGGGCACCCGGAGGCCAAGGGCGAGCTGCCGCTGTCGGCGCTCGCCGAGGAGATCGACACCGCGACGACGGAGGGCGAGCCGATCCGCGCGCTCGTCGCCGTGGCCGCCAACCCCGTCCTGTCCGCCCCGGACGGCGACCGGCTCGACAAGGCGCTCGACTCCCTCGACTTCATGGTCAGCGTCGACCCCTATCTGAACGAGACCTCCCGCCACGCCGACGTGGTGCTGCCCCCGCCGCCGCCCTCGCAGAGCCCGCACCACGACTTCGCCTTCAACACCCTCGCCGTGCGCAACCAGGTCCGCTACAGCCGCCCGGCCGTCCCGCTCGAGCCCGGCCGGATGGCCGAGACCGAGATCCTCGCCCGGCTGACCCTGGCCGCCACCGGGATGCACGGAGCCGACCCGTCCGCCGTGGACGACCTGGTCATCGGCCAGACCCTCGGCAAGGCGGTCAAGGACCCGCACTCGCCCGTGCACGGCCGCGACCCGCGCGAGCTCGCGGCACAGCTCACCGGCGAGACCGGTCCCGAGCGCCGGCTCGACATGATGCTGCGCCTCGGCCCCTACGGCGACGGCTTCGGCACCCGCCCGGACGGACTCGGCCTCGCCCGGCTGCTCGCCCACCCGCACGGCATCGACCTCGGGCCGCTGCGCCCACGCCTGCCCCAGCCGCTGAAGACGCGCAGCGGGCGGATCGAACTGCTGCCGCAGCCGATCGTCGACGATCTCCCGCGGCTGCGGGAGGGACTGAAGCGGCGGCCCGACGAACTCGTCCTGGTCGGCCGGCGCCATCTGCGGTCCAACAACAGCTGGATGCACAACGTCCCCGCGCTCACCGGCGGTACCAACCGCTGCACCCTGCACATCCACCCCGAGGACGCCGAACGGCTCGGTGTGCGGGACGGCGCGCCGGTCCGGGTGAAGGGCGCCGGGGGAGAGGTGACCGCACCGGCCGAGGTCACCGACGGCGTGCGCCGGGGCGTGGTCAGCCTGCCGCACGGCTGGGGCCACGACCGCCCCGGCACCCGCCTCAGCCATGCCGCCACCGACCCCGGCGTCAACGTCAACCAGCTCCTCGACGGCAGCCTGCTGGACCCGCTGTCGGGCAACGCGGTTCTCAACGGAGTGCCGGTGGAACTTGCGCCCGTAGCGGCCCGCTGAGCTGAGCAAAGCCGTGACCTGGAGTTTTGCGCTTATTGCTCGCACGTCAACGTCTTGTTAACACCGTTTGAACGGACCTAACGTCAACCCACCGCCGACCCCCAGGTGGGATGTTCAAGGGCGAACGTTAGGTATCCACTCATGTTGACCATCCTCGGCTTCGCCATGATCGCGACCTTCCTGGTCCTGATCATGCTGAAGAAGATGTCGCCGATCGCGGCGCTCGTGTTGATCCCGGCACTGTTCTGCGTCTTCGTCGGGAAGGGCGCCAAGCTCGGTGACTACGTCATCGACGGCGTCACCAGCCTCGCCCCCACGGCGGCGATGCTCATGTTCGCGATCGTCTACTTCGGTGTGATGATCGATGTCGGCCTCTTCGACCCGATCGTTCGGGGCATCCTGAAGTTCTGCAAGGCCGACCCGCTCCGCATCGTCGTCGGCACGGCGCTGCTCGCCGCGATCGTCTCCCTCGACGGCGACGGCTCCACCACGTTCATGATCACCGTCTCGGCGATGTACCCGCTGTACAAGCGCCTGAAGATGAGCCTGGTCGTGATGACCGGTGTCGCGGCGATGGCCAACGGCGTGATGAACACGCTGCCCTGGGGCGGCCCGACCGCCCGTGCCGCCACCGCGCTGAAGCTCGACGCCAGCGACATCTTCGTGCCGATGATCCCGGCGCTGGCCGTGGGCCTGCTCTTCGTCATCGCCCTCTCCTACGTCCTCGGCCGCCGTGAGCGCGCCCGGCTCGGCACGCTGACCCTGGACGAGGTGCTGGTCGAGGAGAAGGAGACCGAGACGGTCCTGGTGGGCGCCGGCGGCTCCGGCGACGCCAAGACCCCCGTCCGCACGGGCGGTTCCGGCTCCGGCACGGACGCACAGGACGAAACCGCCGACGAGGACGACGACGACGACTTCCAGGGCCTCGACCCGCACCGGGCCACCCTGCGCCCCAAGCTGTACTGGTTCAACGCGCTGCTCACCGTCGGCCTGCTCACCTCCATGATCATGGAGTGGCTGCCGATCCCGGTGCTGTTCCTGCTCGGCGCCGCGCTCGTCCTCAGCGTCAACTTCCCGCACATCCCGGACCAGAAGGCCCGCCTCGCCGCCCACGCCGACAACGTCCTCAACGTCTCCGGCATGGTCTTCGCCGCCGCCGTCTTCACCGGCGTCCTCCAGGGCACCGGCATGGTCGACCACATGGCCACGTGGATGGTGGACGTCATCCCCGCGGGCATGGGCCCGCACATGGCCCTCGTCACCGGCGTGCTGAGCCTTCCGCTCACCTACTTCATGTCGAACGACGGCTTCTACTTCGGCGTCCTGCCGGTCCTCGCCGAGGCCGGCGCGGCGCACGGTGTCTCGCCGCTGGAGATGGCCCGCGCCTCGCTCGTCGGCCAGCCCCTGCACATGTCGAGCCCGCTCGTCCCGGCCGTCTACGTCCTCGTCGGCATGGCGAAGGTCGAGTTCGGCGACCACACGCGGTTCGTGGTCAAGTGGGCCGCCCTCACCTGCCTGGCGATCCTCGGTGCGGGCATCCTGTTCGGGATCATCTGAGCCGACCATGGAGGAACTTGTGAGGCCCGGCGGGAACCGCGGCTGGCTGCTCCGTCTCGTCATCGCCTTCGGCTTCGCGCAGGGGGCGGTGTCGATGGCCCGGCCCGCCGTCTCCTACCGGGCCCTCGCGCTGGGCGCGGACGAGCGGGCGATCGGCGTCATCGCGGGTGTGTACGCGCTGCTGCCGCTCTTCGCCGCCGTACCGCTCGGCCGCCGCACCGACCACGGCCGCTGCGCGCCCCTGCTGCCCGTCGGCGTGGTCCTCATATCCGGCGGCTGTGTGCTGAGCGGTGTCGCCGGCTCCCTCTGGACGATGGCCCTGTGGAGCGGGGTGATGGGACTCGGCCATCTCTGCTTCGTCATCGGCTCCCAGTCGCTCGTCGCCCGTCAGTCCGCGCCGCACGAACAGGACCGCAACTTCGGCCACTTCACCATCGGCGCCTCCCTCGGCCAGCTGGTCGGCCCGATCGCGGCCGGAACGCTGATCGGCGGTGGCGACATGGCGGACAGCAGCGCACTCGCCCTGCTGGTCGCGGGCGCCGGCTGCGCGGTCGCGTTCACCTCGCTGTGGCGCATCGAGCACCGTGACACCACGCCCAAGTCCCGTACGGAGCAGGGCGAACGCGTCCCCGTCGGCCGCATCCTGCACGCCCGGGGCGTCCCCGCCGGCATCCTCATCAGCCTGTCCGTGCTGTCCGCGACCGACATCCTCACCGCCTATCTGCCGGTGGTCGGCGAACACCGGGGCATCGCGCCGTCCGTCATCGGCGTCCTGCTCAGCGTCCGCGCGGCGGCCTCCATCGCGTGCCGGCTCGTCCTCACGCCTCTGTTGCGGCTGCTCGGCCGGACCCTGCTGCTCACCGTGACCTGCCTGCTGGCGGCCCTGCTGTGCGCCGGGATCGCGCTGCCGGTGCCGGTCTGGGGACTGGGCGTGATCCTCGCGCTGCTCGGCTTCTGCCTCGGCGTCGGGCAGCCGCTGTCCATGACGACCGTCGTCCAGGCGGCGCCCGACGGCGCCCGTTCCACGGCTCTCGCGCTGCGCCTCACCGGCAACCGGCTGGGCCAGGTCGCCGCGCCCGCCGCCGCGGGGCTGGTGGCGGGGGTCGCGGGGGTGGCCGCGCCGTTCGTGATGCTGGGGGTGCTGTTGCTGATGTCGTCGGGGGTGGCGGTGCGCTCGCGCGAGGACGGCGGAGCGGGGGCGGCTGTGCCCCGGCGCCCGTCCGGAAGGTTGCGCCGGTCGAGCGATGTCTGACGGCGCGTCGGGCGGCGCTCCCACAGTCGTGGGCGCCGATGTGAAAGAGAGTCAGGTGCAAGAACGATTTGTATGAAAATCGTCCTGACTCGGAGGAATGCGCATGTCCAGCTCGACGCTCCCGTCCGCCCTCGGCTCCCGCCTCGGCGTCACGGCCCTCACGGTGCTCGCCGCGGCGGGGTTCACCTGCCTCTCGGCACCGTCCGCCGTGGCCGTGGGGGAGGCCGGTGACATCAGGATCCACCGCGAGCAGGTCCCCCAGGGCGTCTCCAAGGACGACCCGGTGGCCTGCCGCTTCTACCTCGACGCCGCCAACTTCGGCGAGCTGCCGACGGTCGCCTACACCATCAAGGCGCGGCCCCCGGCCCCCGACACCGCCACCGTCTCCGGCAACATCACGCTGACCCAGGGCGCCGGGCACACCGACACCCTGGGGTTGGCCGAGGGGTCGTACACGCTCGAGTGGACCATCCCCGGGGACGTTCCGGTCCCCTCGCCCAGGGTGAAGGTCTTCAAGATCAACTGCCCTGAGGGCCAGCGCGAAGGGAACGGTAGCCCGAACCGGCCGATCACCGACGACGGCCGCGAAGTCGGCGGCCCGAACGGCCAGGGCGGCGGCGGTCAGAACGGTGGCGGTCAGAACGGCACCGCGCAGAGCGCCGCTGGCCAGAACGGCACCACGCAGGGTGCCGGCGGGCGGGAAGGCGGTACTCAGGGCGGCTCCGCCTGGAGCGGCGAGAAGGGCGGCCCGGCGGGTGGCGTGCACGCGGGCGGCGGCGGCCTCGCCGACACCTCGCAGGCCTTCACCCCGCTGGCCGGAGCCGCGGCCGTCGGCCTGGTGGCCGTCGGCGGAGTCGCCTACTTCCGACTGATCCGCCGGCGCACCCATGGTGCCGCGTAGGCGCGTACGCAGGCCCTGGCACCGGACCCGCGCCTATCGCCTCACCAGGACGGCCGTGCTCGCGGTCGTCCTGGTGACGGTCGGAGTCCGGTGCGGAGGGCACGACGGCCCGGCCACGGCGGCCCGGGCCGGGGAGGCGGCGTCCGGCACGGCGCAGGCCGCCCCGGCCCCCGGGGGCGAAGCCGACCAGGAGGGCCGGACGGCGGGGAAGAAGGCGTCCGAGAGCCAGGGCCCCCCTCCCCGCCCGCTGCCCCGGTCCCCGGCGACCACCCTGCGCGTGCCCTCCCTGGGCATCGACGTGCCGATCGTCCCGCTCCGGCTCGGCCCGGACCGGCACCTCGGGACACCACCGCTCGACCGGCCCAAACTGGTCGGCTGGTACGCGGGCGGCCCCACACCGGGGGAGCGGGGCACCGCCATCGCCGTGGGCCACCGCGACACCAAGACCGGCCCGGCGGTTTTCGCCGGCCTCGCGCGCGTGGCCCGGGGTGCCCGGATCGAGGCCCGGCGCGCCGACGGCCGCACGGCCGTCTACACCGTGGACCGGGTGCGCGTCTTCGACAAGGCCACCTTCCCCGACAAGGAGGTGTACGGCCCGACCCGCCGCCCCGAGCTGCGCGTCCTCACCTGCGGGGGCCTCTTCCGGCATGCGACCGGATACACCAGCAACGTCGTCGTCTTCGCCCATCTGACGGCGACCCGCTGACCCGCCGTCGTGGCCGCGCCGGTGTCCGCGGCCACGGGGCCGACGCCCACTGAATCAGGCAGTCCGGTTTCTCACCTGTCGGACGGTGGCGTCCGATCCGGGCCAGTCTCTTCCCCCGGGTGCACACAGTCCGTTAACTTCCGTGACTCACAAGCCCCGTTCGAGCCGCACGGGGCGGATCGGACAGCGGAGCACCGGCCGGGCCGGCCCGGCACACGAGTCCCCGGGGACACTTCTCATGACACGCGCCATCTCGTTGCACGACGTCAGCAAGGTCCACACCCGAGGCGTCCGGGTCGTGGACCGGCTGTCGCTGGACATCGCGCCCGGCGAGTTCCTGGTCCTGCTGGGACCCTCCGGCTGCGGCAAGTCCACCGTGCTCCGCATGATCGCCGGCCTGGAGCACATCACGGAGGGCGAGTTACGGCTCGACGGCGAGTATGCCAACGACCTGGCGCCCTCGGGCCGGGACATCGCGATGGTCTTCCAGAACTTCGCGCTCTACCCGAACATGACCGGCCGCGACAACATCGGCTTCCCGCTGCGCATCGAGGCCCCCGGCGCCGACCCGGGCCCCCGGGTGGACGCCACCGCCCGGATGCTCGGCATCGAGGACCTGCTCGACCGCTTCCCGGGCCAGCTCTCCGGCGGCGAACGCCAGCGCGTCGCCATGGGCCGGGCCATCGCCCGGCACCCCTCCGCCTTCCTGATGGACGAGCCGCTGTCCAACCTCGACGCCAAGCTGCGCAACCATCTGCGGGCAGAGATAGCCAAGCTGACCCGGCAGCTGGGCGTCACCACGGTCTACGTCACGCACGACCAGGCCGAGGCCATGTCGCTCGGCGACCGGGTCGCCGTGCTGCGCGGTGGAGTCCTCCAGCAGGTGGGCACCCCGCGGTCGGTCTACGCCCTGCCGCACAACATCTTCGTCGCCGCCTTCATCGGCACCCCGCGGATCAACCTCCTGCGCGGCCTGGTCCGCGCCCCGCTCGACGGAGCCATGACGATCAGCCTCGGCAAGCAGGCGCTGCGGCTGCCCGAACCCCACTCCCTGGACCACAAGCTGCTGCGCGTGCAGCAGGGCCGGGAGGTGATCGTCGGACTGCGCTCGGAGGCCGTCCGCATCGCCACGCCCGCCGACGCCCGGCCCGGCGAGACACACATCACCGGCCTGGTGGAGCACGTGGAGTTCCAGGGGCACGAGGTGCTCGTCCACTTCAACACCGGCTCCCGGCTCGCGGTCGTGCCGGAACTGGAGGCGCCCCGCCCCGTACAGCGGCCGCCCCGGCGGCGCCGCCGCGAGGGCGGGGTCCTGGACCGGCTGCGGAAGGGCGCGGGCGGCCTGCGGACCGGCGCGGTCGACGTACTGGACGGGCCGTCGGCGCAGGAGGGGCCGCTCGCGTCCCCGGAGGCCCGTCCCCTCGGCGACCTGGTCGTGCGCACCACCCCCGACTTCGACCTCCGTCACGGGATGCAGGTCCCGCTCCTCGTCGACATCGCCCATCTCTTCGTCTTCGACCAGCACGGCGAGCGCATCAGCCCGGCTCCGGCCCGGCTGCCGGACCTCGACGAGTGAGGAGGCGTCCCGAGGTGTCCTCGGTCCGGTGTCCCGCGCGTTCTGCGTCCTTCACCCGTTGTCCTCTGGTGCCAGAAAACTATCAACGCTAGTTTAGGTCGCGGACGACGAGGCCCGCCCGAAGGGAACGCGATGAAGGCACATGACGGCATCTACCTCGACGGCGCCTGGCGCCCGGCCGCGGGCCGGGATGTGATCGAGGTCGTCGACCCGGTGGACGAGCAGGTGATCGCCCGGGTCCCGGCGGGCGACGCCGTCGACGTCGACGCCGCCGTACGGGCGGCCCGCGCCGCCCTGCCGGGCTGGGCCGCGACCCCGCCCGCCGAGCGCGCGGCCCGGCTGACCGCGCTCCGGGACGTCCTGGCGGCCCGCAAGGACGAGATCGCCGAGACGATCACCGCCGAACTCGGCTCGCCCCTGGCCTTCTCCCAGGCCGTCCACGCGGCGGTGCCGATCGCGGTCGCGGGCTCCTACGCCGAACTGGCCGCGACCCACCCCTTCGAGGAGAAGGTCGGCAACTCGACCGTGTTCCACGAGCCGATCGGTGTGGTCGGCGCCATCACCCCCTGGAACTACCCGCTGCACCAGATCGTCGCCAAGGTCGCCCCGGCCCTCGCCGCGGGCTGCACGGTGGTCCTGAAGCCCGCCGAGGACACCCCGCTGACCGCCCAGCTCTTCGCCGAGGCGGTCCACGAGGCGGGCGTCCCGGCCGGCGTCCTCAACCTCGTCACCGGCCTCGGCCCGGTCGCCGGCCAGGCCCTCGTCGAGCACCCCGGCGTCGACCTGGTGTCCTTCACCGGCTCCACGGCCGTGGGCAGGCGGATCGCGGCGACGGCGGGCGCGGCCGTCAAGAAGGTGGCCCTGGAGCTCGGCGGCAAGTCCGCCAACGTCATCCTGCCGAGCGCCGACCTCGCCAGGGCGGTCAACGTCGGGGTCGCCAACGTGATGTCCAACTCGGGCCAGACGTGCAGCGCCTGGACCCGGATGCTCGTCCACCGCGACCGGTACGACGAGGCGGTCGAGCTCGCCGCGGCGGCGGCCGCCAAGTACGCCGACCGCATCGGCCCCGTCGTCAACGCCGAACAGCGGGCCCGGGTGCGGGGGTACATCGAGAAGGGCGTGGCCGAGGGGGCGCGGCTGGTCGCGGGCGGCCTCGAATCCCCGCACGAACAGGGCTACTTCGTCAGCCCCACGGTCTTTGCCGACGTCACCCCCGACATGGCCATCGCCCAGGAGGAGATCTTCGGCCCCGTCCTGTCCGTCCTGCGCTACGAGGACGAGGAGGACGCCCTGCGGATCGCCAACGGCACGGTCTACGGGCTCGCGGGCGCCGTCTGGGCCGGCGACGAGGCGGAGGCGGTGGCCTTCGCCCGCCGGATGGACACCGGCCAGGTCGACATCAACGGCGGCCGCTTCAACCCGCTCGCGCCGTTCGGCGGCTACAAGCAGTCGGGCGTCGGCCGCGAGCTCGGCGCCCACGGACTCGCCGAGTACCTCCAGACCAAGTCCCTCCAGTTCTAAGGGAGTCAACCGAACATGGCTGTCCGCGCCGCCGTACTCCCCGCCATCGGCGCTCCGTTGGAGATCACGGAGATCGACCTTCCGGACCCCGGCCCCGGCCGGGTCCGCATCCGGCTCGCCGCCGCCGGGGTCTGCCACTCCGACCTGTCCCTGTCCGACGGCACCATGCGGGTGCCGGTCCCCGCCGTCCTGGGGCACGAGGGCGCGGGCACGGTCGTCGCCGTCGGCGAGGGCGTCGAACACCTGGCGCCCGGCGCCGGCGTCATCCTCAACTGGGCGCCTTCCTGCGGAAGTTGCCACCCCTGCACGCTCGGCGAGGTGTGGCTGTGCGTGAACGCCCTCAACGGGGCCGCGGAGGTGTACGCCCGCACCACGGACGGCAGGGACCTCCACCCCGGGCTGAACGTCGCCGCCTTCGCCGAGGAGACCGTCGTCCCGGCCTCCTGCGTGCTGCCGCTGCCGGACGGCATCCCCCTCACCGACGCGGCCCTCCTCGGCTGCGCCGTCCTCACCGGCTACGGCGCCATCCACCACTCCGCACGGGTCCGCCCCGGCGAGACGGTCGCCGTCTTCGGCGTCGGCGGAGTCGGCCTCGCCACCCTCCAGGCGGCCCGGATCGCCGGCGCCTCGACGATCGTCGCCGTCGACGTCTCCCCGGAGAAGGAGGAACTGGCGCGGGCGGCGGGCGCCACGGAGTACGTGGTCGCCTCCGAGCGGACCGCCCGCGAGATCCGCGCCCTCACCGGCAAGCAGGGGGTCGACGTGGCCGTCGAGTGCGTGGGCCGCGCGGTCACCATCCGGACGGCCTGGGAGTCGACCCGGCGCGGCGGCCGCACCACGGTCGTCGGCATCGGCGGCAAGGACCAGCAGGTCACCTTCAACGCCCTGGAACTCTTCCACTGGGGCCGCACCCTCGCCGGCTGCGTCTACGGCAACTGCGACCCGGCGAAGGACCTCCCGGTCCTCGCCGACCACGTCCGGGCGGGCCGGCTCGACCTGAGCGCCCTGGTGACGGAGCGCATCGCCCTGGAGGACATCCCGGGGGCCTTCGACAACATGCTGGCGGGCAAGGGTGGGCGGGCGCTGGTGGTGTTCTGACGGTGGCCCCGCTCCGGCGGCCTCAGCCCGTCCGGGGCCCGACCTCCCGGTCGGGCCCCGGCGCCGGAGCGTCAGCGTGCGCCGCCTCCGCCTCCCGCGCCGCTTCCGCCCCCTGCGTCGCCTCCGCCCCCTGCGCCTGCGGCGTGCGGGGCGTGCGCGGCCTCGACCGCGACACGGCCACACCCGCCAGACACAGCACTCCACCGGCCAGAGTGAGCAGCCCCGGCACCTCGCCCAGCGCCAGCCACGACATCAGGACGACCAGTGCGGGCACCGCGTACGTGGTCGCGCCCATGCGACTCGCGGTCGTCCGGGCCAGCGCGTACGCCCACGTGGTGAAGGCGAGCGCGGTCGGGAAGACGCCCAGGTAGACCATGTTGAGCGTCGCGGAGACCGGCGCGTCGGCCGCCTCGTGGACCAGCCGACCCGCGAACGGCAGACACACCACCGTGCCGATGACGCATCCGAACGTCGTCACCTGGAGCGCGGTCGCCCGGCCCAGGGCGGGCTTCTGTGCGACGACCCCGCCCGCGTAACCGAAGGCGGCGAGCAGACACAGCACCACCCCGAGCACCGACGATCCGCCCTCGCCCGACATCGACAGCCCCACCGCGACCGCGCCCGCGAACGACACGGCCATCCCCGCCAGCAGCCGCGGCGGCATCACGTCCCCGAGCAGCCGGGCGCCGAGCAGGGCGATGAGGATCGGCCCGATGTTCACCACCAGAGCCGCCGTCCCCGCGTCCACCTGCTGCTCACCCCAGTTGAGCACCACCATGTAGAAGCCGAACCACAGCACGCCCGACACGGCGATCCCGCGCCAGGCGGCCCTCGGCGGCCACCCCGCGCGCCGGACGGCGCAGATGACCCCCAGCACCAGCGCCCCGGAGGCCAGCCGCCCGAGTGCCAGCGCCCCCGGCGAGTACGCGTCGCCCGCACTGCGGATCGACACGAAGGCCGAGGCCCACAGCACGACGGTCACAGCGGCCGCACCGGCGGCGAGCAACTCTGTACGACGTTCGGTACGCCGGGGGCTGTTCATCATGTTCCTCAGGCTAGGAAAAAACGCAGATCGAAAGCTCGCGGATTTCGGACGAGAGGCCGGGAGGGGGCCGGTGTCGTCCCGGTCGGGGCCTTGCGGCGGCACCGTGCGGTCAGCGAGGGCGGTCAGCGCAGCGACCCCGCCTCGATGCCCAGCAGCTCGGCCAGTGCCCGTTCGCCCGCCGCCGTCACCTTCACGGCCCGCTCGGAGCCGATCCGCACGCACCATCCCGCGTCGAGGGCGTGCCGGCACAGGGCCGCGCCCGCCGCACCCGCCAGGTGCGGGCGCCGCTCGGTCCAGTCGAGGCAGGCGCGGGCGAGCGGTCGGCGGGTCGCGCGGTCGAGCACGATGCCACTGCCCTCGAACCACCGCAGCCCGGCCTCGGTCAGCAGGAACCCGGTGGCCCGTTCCCTGGACGCCGGTTTCGTAGGACCGCTCGCGCTCGGCCCCGCCTCCGCCCCGTCGGTCCGCCCGTCCGGCTCGCTCGCCGCGCTCAGCAGCCCGTGGGCGGTGAGGGCGTCGGTGACGGCGATGCCGAGCCGGCCGGCGAGGTGGTCGTAGCAGGTCCGGCCCCGGGCCATCGCCGATCCGGCGCTCGCGGCGCGCAAGGTGCGCGGCCGGTGGGCGGGGTGCGGGGCGACCTGGCCGGCCAGGTCCTCCACGAGCTGGGCGACCCGGGTGTCGGCGAGCCGTACGTACCGGTGCCGCCCCTGACGTTCCTCGGCCAGCAGCCCGCCCGCGACCAGCTTGCCCAGGTGCTCGCTCAGCGTCGACGGGGCCACGCCCGCGTGCCGGGCCAGCTCACCGGCGGTCCACGCCCGCCCGTCGAGCAGCGCCAGCAGACAGACGGCCCGTGTCTCGTCGGCGACGAGTCCGGCGAGGGCGGCCAGCCCCGGCGCCCGTACGTCCCTGTCGTTCCCGGTGTCCGTGATGCTCACGTGGTCCAGCATGCGCGACGGACACTTCGGTGGCCGCCGAACCGTGCTAGGGAAGCTGCTCGAACTGCTGGGAGAGCCCGTCCAGCAGCGCGGTCAGCCCGGTCTCGAACGCCCGCTCGTCGATCTTCTCCTGCTGCTCGGCGAGGAGGTGGGCCTGTCCGAGGTGCGGGTAGTCGGCGGGGTCGTAGGCGCTCACGTCGTCGACGAAACCGCCGGCGAACGAGCCGAGCGCGGAGCCCATGACGAAGTACCGCATCAGCGCGCCGATGGAGGTGGCCTGCGCGGGCGGCCACCCGGCGCGGACCATCGCGCCGTACACCGCGTCGGCGAGCCGCAGCCCGGCGGGCCGGCGGCCGGGGCCCTGGGCGAGCACCGGGACGATGTTCGGGTGGTCGCGCAGGGCGGCGCGGTAGGAGACGGCCCAGTCGTGCAGCGCGGTCCGCCACTCCCGGCCGTCCTCGAACATCGACAGGTCGACCTGCGCGCTCACCGAGTCGGCGACGGCCTCCAGGATCTCGTCCTTCGTGCGGAAGTGGTTGTACAGCGAGGGGCCGCTCACCCCCAGCTCGGCGGCGAGCCGCCGCGTGGAGACGGCCGGCAGGCCCTCCGCGTCCACGAGCGTCCGTGCGGTCTCGACGATCCGGTCGGTGCTGAGAAGGGGCTTGCGCGGTCGGGCCATGGCGCACATAGTAGGGCTGCACAGCAAAAACTAGCAGTGCTAATTTAATGGGCAATCGTGAAGCAGTTCTGAAGGCCTTTCCTCTGTGAGGTGATCTCGTGGTGAATCTGGCGCTCAGCGAGGAGCAGGAGGCCGTCCGGCGGCTCGCCAAGGACTTCGTGGACCGCGAGGTCGCCCCGCATGTCGTGGCCTGGGACCGTGCCGAGGACATCGACCGGTCCCTGGTCAAGAAGCTCGGCGAGGTCGGCTTCCTCGGTCTGACCATCGACGAGGAGTACGGCGGCTCGGGCGGCGACCACCTCGCGTACTGCCTGGTCACGGAGGAGTTGGGCCGCGGGGACTCGTCCGTGCGCGGGATCGTGTCCGTCTCGCTCGGGCTGGTCGCGAAGACCGTCGCGGCCTGGGGGAGCGAGGAGCAGAAGCGGCGCTGGCTGCCGGGACTGACGTCAGGCGAGTACGTCGGCTGCTTCGGCCTCACCGAGCCCGGCACCGGCTCGGACGCCGGCAACCTCGGCACCCGCGCGGTCCGCGACGGCGACTCGTACGTCATCAACGGCACCAAGATGTTCATCACCAACGGCACCTGGGCCGACGTGGTGCTGCTCTTCGCCCGCTCGACGGACGCGCCGGGCCACAAGGGCGTCTCCGCGTTCCTCGTCCCCACCGACACCCCGGGCCTGAGCCGCCGCGCGATCCACGGCAAGCTCGGCCTGCGCGGCCAGGCGACCGCCGAACTGGTCCTGGACGACGTCCGGGTCCCCGCCTCCGCGATGCTGGCGCCCGAGGGCAAGGGCTTCTCCGTCGCGATGTCGGCGCTGGCCAAGGGCCGGATGTCGGTCGCGGCCGGCTGTGTCGGCATAGCGCAGGCCGCCCTGGACGCGGCGGTGCGGTACGCGGGCGAGCGTGAGCAGTTCGGGAAGACCATCGCCCACCACCAGCTGGTCCAGGAACTGATCAGCGACATCGCGGTCGACGTGGACGCGGCCCGGCTGCTGACCTGGCGGGTCGCCGACCTGATCGACCGGGGCCTGCCCTTCGCCACCGAGTCCTCCAAGGCCAAGCTCTTCGCCTCGGAGGCCGCCGTCCGCGCCGCCAACAACGCCCTCCAGGTCTTCGGCGGCTACGGCTACATCGACGAGTACCCGGCGGGCAAGCTCCTGCGCGACGCCCGTGTGATGACCCTCTACGAGGGCACCAGCCAGATCCAGAAGCTGCTCATCGGGCGGGCGCTGACGGGGGTTTCGGCGTTCTGAGCCGGAGCACCTGAGTACGGGTCTGAGTAGGTGGACGGATGTGCCGGCGGCCGCATCCGCCGAAGCTTGTCCCCATGAGTGACACACCGGTCAAGCAGCAGAGCACGGCGGCGTTCTACGGACAGGCCGTCGCCTCCTTCGGTATCGCCATCGGGGCCACCGCCATCGGCATCTACAACCTCCACACCGACGCCTGGGTGCGCGGCTTTCTGGCGATCGCCGTCCTGTATCTGGTGACCTCGGCCTTCACGCTGGCGAAGGTGATCCGCGACCGTCAGGAGGCCGGGCAGATCGTGAGCCGGGTGGACCAGGCCCGCCTGGAGAAGCTCCTCGCCGACCATGATCCCTTCGAGAAGATCTGAGCAGGCACTCTAAGCGGCCGCTCACCTTCGGCGGTATGGTGTAGCTCCTGTACCGAGAGGGGCGAACGAGCGATGAGTACGGCGGAGGAGACGGCCGGCGGCGAGATCGAGCCGTGGGAAGAGGTCACCCCTGACGCGGCCCGGCGACTGCTGGTCGCCGCCGTGGAGGCCTTCGCCGAGCGCGGCTACCACGCGACGACGACCCGCGACATCGCGGGCCGCGCGGGTATGAGCCCGGCCGCCCTGTACATCCACTACAAGACCAAGGAAGAGCTGCTCCACCGCATCAGCCGGATCGGCCACGACCGCGCGCTGGACATTCTGCGCACGGCGGCCGCTGGTGGGGGCGACGCCACCGGGCGGCTCGCGGACGCCGTGAGCTCCTTCGTCCGCTGGCACGCCGGGCGGCGCACCACGGCACGGGTCGTCCAGTACGAACTGGACGCGCTCGGCCCCGACGCCCGCGCCGAGATCCTCGACCTGCGCCGGCAGGTCGACGCCGAGGTGCGCGGGATCATCGAGGACGGCGTGGCGAGCGGCGAGTTCACCGTGCTGGACGTGCAGGGTACGACCCTCGCCGTGCTGTCCCTCTGCATCGACGTGGCCCGCTGGTTCAACGTGGACGGCCCCCGCACCCCCGACGAGGTCGGCGCGCTGTACGCCGACCTCGTGCTGCGGATGGTGGGCGCGGCGAAGTAGCGCCTGCCGGGAGTAGCGCGTACGGCTGGTAGGGGCTACAGGTAGTAGCGGGACACCGACTCCGCCACGCACACGGGCTTGTCCCCGCCCTCGCGCTCCACGGTGAAGGCGACGGCCACCTGGACGCCGCCGGTGACGTCCTCGACGCCGGTGATCGTCGCGGTGGCGCGCACGCGCGAGCCGACGGGTACCGGGGCGGGGAAACGGACCTTGTTCGTCCCGTAGTTGACGCCCATCTTCACGTTCTCGACCTTGATCAGCTGCGGGCCGAAGAGCGGCAGCAGGGAGAGCGTGAGATAGCCGTGCGCGATGGTGGTGCCGAAGGGGCCGGCGGCGGCCTTCTCGGGGTCGACATGGATCCACTGGTGGTCTCCGGTGGCCTCCGCGAAGAGGTCGATCCGCTTCTGGTCGACCTCCAGCCAGTCGGTGTACCCCAACTGCTCACCCACCGCCGCCTTCAGGTCGTCGGCGGACGTGAAGATCTTCGGCTCTGCCATGTCTGCGGTCCTCTCGCGTCACCAGCTGCCCATGTCACCGTGCCATAGGTCTAAGCGACTGCTTAGCATGGTCGGGTGCCGGGCCGATGTCAACGGACCCGTGGACGAGGCGATGGGTAGGCTTCGAGGGGTGCCCCAGATTCCCGAGAAGATCCACGAGCTCACGGTCGGCCAGCTCGCCGCGCGCAGCGGTGCCGCCGTCTCCGCCCTGCACTTCTACGAGACGAAGGGGCTGATCAGCAGCCGTCGTACGGCGGGCAACCAGCGCCGCTACCACCGCGACACGCTGCGTCGCGTCGCCTTCGTCCGCGCGGCGCAACGCGTCGGCATCCCGCTGGCCACGATCCGCGAGGCCCTCGCCGAGCTCCCCGAGGAACGCACCCCGACCCGTGAGGACTGGGCCCGTCTCTCGGCGGCGTGGCGCGCGGAGCTGGACGAACGCATCAAGCAGCTCAACCGACTCCGCGACCACCTCACCGACTGCATCGGCTGCGGCTGCCTGTCCCTCGCCACCTGCGTCCTGTCCAACCCGGACGACGCCTTCGGTGAACGGGGTTCCGGCTCACGGCTGCTGGTGGAGAAGAGGGCAGGCGAGAAACGGGCGGACGAACAGCGGGCGGGCGAGCAGCGGGAGGAGGAGAAGGCGGCCGGCTGCTGCTGAGCAGGGCCGGGCGGATGACCCGGCGCATCCCGTGCATCCGGCGCGTCCCGTGCTCCGGCGTCGTCCGGAACACCCCCCTCGCTCCCGGCCCGGCCGCGCCCCGCCGTCTCCTCTCCCACCCGGTTCCTCACTCGTACTCGGTTCCGCCCTTGCGGGTCAGATACGCGCCGCTCACCGCCTTGGCGATCGCCCGACCCCCCGTCACCGGGCTGTACCGCTCGACGGCCGGCCGGATCACCACCCCCTCGCGCAGGTGCAGCCCGCGTCCGGACACCGTCTCGCGGCCGGTGGCGATCTCCAGGACCCGCTCGCTGTCGTACTGGCCCTCGAACAGGCGGGGAACGAGCGGCAGTTCGCCGTCCAGCAGCTCCGCCGCGTCCAGCCAGCGCACCACGCCGTCGATCTCCGCGGACACGTCGAACACCGCGTAGCCGAGGGTGTCGCGTCGGCCGTCCGCGCCGTACGTCAGGTCCTGCACGCCCGCTCCGTACACCTCCCCGAAGACACCGATCCGGCGCGCGCCCAGCCGCTCGGCGAGACGGGCGGCCGCCTCGGGGACGCCATGGCCGCGTACGGCCCGCCAGTACAGGTTCCTCGGATCCTCCGTCAGGGCGAGGGACTTCGAGCCGAAGCCCTTCGAGGAGACGTACACCCGCTCCTCGTCCGCGACATACGTGAGCAGGCACGCCGAGCCGTGCAGTTTCTCGGTCAGGATCACCGGCTCGCCGGGTTCGAAGATGCCGGGGTAGCGCTGGATGTTCTCGATGTCGACCCAGGGCAGCAGATCCGGCGCCGCTTCGACGTCGCCGCTCATCGTCGGCGGGATCGGCGGCACCCACTTGACGATGCCCAGCCGCTCCGCGAAGTCGGTGCCCTGCGCGGCGGCCAGCGCCAGATCGACGTCCGCCAGCGCCTCGGGCCGGCACACGATCCCCTGCGACAGCTCGCCCCGCAGCCGCACCGCCTTCACCCGGTCCGACCTGCTGCCCGCCAGCCGCCCGGTCAGCCCCAGCTCCTCGACCAGCCCGGTGGGGAGCACCGACTGCTCGGGGATGTACAGGGCGGCCTCGCCGGTGCGGTACGCGCCCTTGGCGACGACGGCCCGGTACAGGCCGACCTGGGCCAGTTCGAGGGCGTCGGCGTTGGGGTGTTCGTGGACGGTCAGCACTTCGGCGGTGACGCGCAGCGTCGACATGAGGGGCTCCTTCAAGGCCTTCGAGGCGTGGCTCGGTTGGGTTTCATCGCCCCCAACTCTCCCCGCCGGAAAGGAATGGAGCGACCCGATTAGCGGCTGGTAGCGTCACTCCCCCGAGCGGTGGGTTCACCCGTGCCGGGTCAGCGCCTCGGTCACCAACTGAGCGTTGGACAGGGCCCGTTCGCCGTCCGGCAGGCTCAGCGTGTCCTCCAGGCCCACTCGGGTCGACAGGCCCAGCCGCGCCGCCAGCCGCAGTACCGGCCACGCGCCGCCGTCCTCCCCGTGCAGCAGAATCGGACGGCCGAACGCGGTGCCGAGCTCGGTCAGGAGAGCGTGCGCGGACGACTCGGCGGTGTCCGGGGTGGTGTCCGTCACCTCCGCGAGCACCCGCAGCACCTTGGGGCCGAGGGGTGAGCGGGCGAACCGCGCCGCCCCGTCCGTACCGGACCAGATGCCGGCCTCCACGCCCACGCCTCTCCGGAGGAGGACGGCGGCCAGTTCCTCCGCGCCCGGTTCGTGCCAGTTGACGGAGGCGTGGTCGGGCAGCACCGTCCAGTCGCGCACCCGGGTGAGCCGGGCGGCCGGGTCCGGGTGCGCCCAGGCACCCGTCGTCACACCGACCGGCACCGAGACCCGCGCCCGTATCGCGTCGAGGGTCGCCGCGACGACCCGCGGCGACATCGTGTCCAGGCCGCACGGTGTCTTGGGATGGACATGGACATCCGTGGCCCCCGCCGCGACGGCCTCGGCCGCGGCGTCCGCCATCGCCTCGGGCGTCAGCGGCACGATCGCACCGTCCGCGGCGCCGCGCGCTCCGTTGAGACAGACCTGCACCATGCCTCGATGGTGACACCCGCCACTGACAACGCCGTCGGTCGGCTGTACCGGCATAACTGGGGGTGCGGCATCCCCGGCGCACCCCCGCCGTGCTCTCAGGCCGGCCGCGGGCCGACCTTGGCAGAACTCGGGCCGTGTCAGGCCGACAGCAGCAGTCGTCCGCTCCTGGCGTACGCCAGGGCCTCGGGCGTGAGCACGGGGCGCGGTACGAGAATTCCGCAGTCCGCGCAGACCGGGCCGGCCGACGGTTCGTGATCCAGGTCGTACTTCCACGGCAGCCGCTCGCCGCCGCACACCGGGCAGCCGGAACCCGGTGCGCGCTCCAGCGCGGCGATCAGCTTGCGCAGCACGTCGGCCAGCGGCTCACGGGGGTGGAGCCGCGGGTCGTCGCACCAGGCGACACCGAAACCGCCCCAGGTCAGCCGGTGCCAGTCGTCCACACTGCCGGGCCTGCGCAGCCCGTCGTGCTTCTCCTTCCTGCGGCGCTCGGCGAACTCGCCCTCGTAGGCCAGCCACACCGCCCGCGCCTCCTCCAGCTCGTCCAACGCGGCCACGAGCCGCGCCGGATCGGGGGAGCGGTCCTCAGGACCGAACCCGGCCCGGGAGCACAGGTGGTCCCAGGTCGCGCGGTGTCCGTAGGGGGCGAACCGTTCAAGGCACTTGCGCAGTGAGTACCGCCGCAGTGCCAGATCGCACCGGGGGTCTCGCACCTGTCTCGCCAGACTCCGGAAACCGGCCATCGCCTTGCACCTCCGTCACATCTGCATCTGCACTTCGGTCACTTCGGCGTCGTCGTACGGACGTCGTCGAATAGACGTATCGACATGCGATTCGGCTCCATCCGATTTCCGAGGACCTCCACCTGTCGAAAACTTGACGCATGTTCATCTTCAATCCCGGGGATACCGGCGGTAACCTTCCGCCGACCCCCCCGTCGCTAGGAGCAGCCGATGCCACGGCGAACCCCCCGCTTCACTCTCGACAGACTGAGAACTCCCGGCAGATTCCCCGGGTTCCTGAAGACAGCCTCCGTATGCGCCCTGATTGCCGGTCTTTTGTCGCCGCTTTCCCAAGTGGCGGCAGCCGCCGAGGTCACGGCGGCGAACGACTACTGCGGCGGCCAGTGTTCCGACATCCTGCCGCCCGGCGAGAACGGCAACGCCACCCTGGCGCAGATCCTCCTCAACCAGGCTTTCGGCACCCAGCCCGACCACGCCGAGGACCAGCTCGGCCCCTACGCCAACCTGGCCAAGGGCTACCCCACGCTCACCAACGCCACGATCAACACGTTCTTCAACGACGCGTCGTTCGGTGTCGCTTCCGATCAAGTCGCCTCCACCCTGAGTCCCGCGGGCCGCAGCGACGTGACGATCGTCCGCGACAAGAAGACGGGTGTGCCGCACATCACCGGTACCACCAGATACGGCACCGAGTTCGGCGCCGGGTATGCGGCAGCCCAGGACCGGCTGTGGCTCATGGACGTCTTCCGGCACGTCGGCCGTGGCCAGCTCACCGCCTTCGCGGGCGGCGACCCCTCCAACCAGGGTCTTGAACAGCAGTTCTGGCGCAACGCTCCGTACACCGAGGCAGACCTCCAGGCCCAGATCGACAACGCCGTGGCGAACAACGGCACCCGCGGCCAGCAGGCACTCGCCGACGCCAACGCCTACCTGGCCGGCGTCAACGCCTACATCGACGCCTCCGACAGCGGCCGCTACTTCCCCGGTGAATACGTTCTGACCGGGCACAAGGACTCAATCACCAACGCGGGCACCATCGACCACTTCAAGATCACCGACCTGGTGGCGCTGGCCTCGGTCATCGGCGCGCTCTTCGGCTCGGGCGGCGGCGGCGAGGTCAACAACGCGGTGTCGCTGCTCGCCGCGCAGGAGAAGTACGGGGTGGAGCAGGGCACCCAGGTCTGGGAGGCGTTCCGCGAGCGCAACGACCCCGAGGCCGTGCTCACCGTCCACAACGGCCAGAGCTTCCCCTACGCCACGAAGCCCGCGAGCCCGCAGGGCGCGGCACTGCCCGACACCGGCTCGGTGACCTCGCAGCCGCTGATCTACGACGCCACGGGCACCGGGGGCGACGCCACGGCGACCGCCACCTCCGCCACGGCGACCGCGACCGCCCTCAGCTCGGCCAGGCGCGGCATGTCCAACGCCCTCGTCGTCAGCGGTCAGGCCACCGCGAGCGGCCACCCGATCGCCGTCTTCGGCCCGCAGACCGGCTACTTCGCCCCGCAGCTGCTCATGCTCCAGGAGATCCAGGGCCCGGGCATCAGCGCCCGCGGTGCCTCCTTCGCGGGTCTGAGCATGTACGTCGAGCTGGGCCGCGGCCAGGACTACGCGTGGAGCGCCACGACCTCCGGCCAGGACATCATCGACACCTACGCGGTCGAACTCTGCCAGGACGACTACCACTACCTCTTCCACGGCACCTGCACGGCCATGGACGTGGTGGAGCAGAAGAACGCCTGGAAGCCCACCACCGCCGACGGGACGGCCGCCGGTTCGTACACGATGCGCGTGTACCGCACCAAGTACGGTCCCGTGGAGTACCGGGCGACCGTGGGCGGCAAGAAGGTCGCCTACACGACCCTGCGCTCGTCCTTCATGCACGAGGCCGACTCGATCATCGGCTTCCAGATGCTGAACGACCCCGACTACGTGAAGAGCCCGCAGACCTTCCAGAGCGCGGTGCAGCACATCAACTACACCTTCAACTGGTTCTACGCCGACTCCACGCACACCGCGTACTACAACAGCGGCGACAACCCGGTAAGGGCGAGCGGTGTCGACGCCGAGTTCCCGGTGTGGGCGCAGTCGGCGTACGAGTGGAAGAGCTGGGTGCCGGCCACCAACACGGCCGAGTACACCCCGGCTTCGGCGCATCCCAACTCCATCGACCAGGACTACTACATCTCCTGGAACAACAAGCAGGCCAAGGACTACTCGACGGCCTCCTGGGGCGACGGGTCCGTGCACCGCGGCAACCTGCTGGAGGACCGGGTGAAGAAGCTGGTCGCGGCCGGCGGCGTCACGCGCGCGTCCCTGACGAAGGCGATGGCGGACGCGGCGCTCGCCGACCTGCGCGCCGAGGACGTCCTGCCCGACCTGCTGAAGGTGATCAACAGCTCCACGGTCACCGACTCCACGGCCGCGGCCGCGGTGACCAAGCTCCAGACCTGGCTGACGGCGGGCGGCAAGCGGACGGAGACGACGGCCGGTTCCAAGACGTACGCCGACGCCGACGCGATCCGCATTCTGGACGCCTGGTGGCCGCTGCTGGTGAAGGCCGAGTTCGAACCCGGCCTCGGCACCGGCCTGTACACGGCGTTCACCGCGAACCTGCCGATCGACGAGGCTCCGTCGGCCGCCCACGGCCCGACCGGGGCACACGCCGGAAGCTCCTTCCAGTACGGCTGGTGGAGCTATGTCGACAAGGACATCCGGGCCGTGCTCGGTGAGTCGGTGCAGGGCGCGCTGCCCCAGAAGTACTGCGGCAGCGGCACCGTCAGCAGCTGCCGGGACATCCTCATCAGCACCCTGAAGACGGCGGCCGGCAAGACCGCGGCCCAGGTCTACCCGGGCGACGCCCTGTGCGCGGCGGGCAACCAGTGGTGCGCCGACTCGATCGTCCAGCGCACCCTGGGCGGCATCAAGCACGGCAACATCAGCTGGCAGAACCGGCCCACCTTCCAGCAGGTGGTGGAGTTCACCTCGCACCGGTAGTCACGTCACACCGTCAGTCCCCACGACGGCGGGTCGCGTCCTAGCGGATCCGGCCCGCCGCCAGCACCAGCCGCGCCAGCTCGGGGTGCACGATGTCACTGTGCGCCCCGGCCGGCGCCCCGCCCCGCCGGACCACCGCCGCCGCGTCGACGTTCACGCACCCCGACTTCGGCAGCGGCCCGGACAGCGCGTCGGCGAGCACGCGCGCGTGCGTGCCCGGCACGGCCTGCACCCCGTCGTGCCCCATGGCACCCCACTTGGCGCCCAGCACCTCCCCGACGAGCCCCTGGGCGTCGCCCGCCATCCGCGAGGCCAGCGGGTACATCGTGCTCAGCGCCTGGTCGAACCGCGAGTAGCAGCACACCAGGGGGCCGTCGATCCGGTTCTGCTGGCCCTGGAGCACTCCTCGCGGGGCGAACGCGTAGTGCGAGAAGGCCCCTTGGAGCAGCGTCACCGACTTCACCGTGCGTACCCCGTCCGGCAGCCCCCGCAGCGCGAACGACACCAGCCGCCCGCCGAAGCTGTGCCCCACCAGATGCACCCGAACGGCCGGCACCGCCGCCGCCAACCGCCCGACGAGCGGCCCGAGTCCACGCTCGCCGACCGTCCCGGCGCGCCGCTTCATCGCGTAGTACGTCGCCTGCCGCAGCAGCTCGTGCGCCCCGTCCCACGGGTCGGGCAGCGCGAACTCCCCGGCCCCCGGTGCGGAATCGAGGCCGGACAGGGCCCGCGCGAACTGCTCGCAGGCCAACGCTGTCGGGCAGGCGAACATCTCCGGCTCGTCCTGTGGCACACCCTCCGCCAGCGTGTCCGCCCCGAACAGAGCCTGTGGTCCCGGCGGCACCACGTCCACCAGCAGCCGCACCAGCCGGCCGAACTCCTCCAGTTCGGCATCCTCGGGCGGCCGCTGCTCCAGCAGCCGTGCGATCCGGTCGACCACCGTGGCCCGGCCGGGGAACGTCTCGAGCAGCGCGTGCCGGGTCTCCCCGTCCAGGGCCGGGCGCCGGGTCTCAGCGGCCGCCGCGGAGCGCGGGAGGTCGGGGATCGGCTCGTCCGAGAACCGCATCGACGGCCACACCACGCCCACGTAGCCGATGCGCGCCGCCGGGGCGAGCGCGGGGATCGGGGCGAAGAAGCGGCTGTAGAGCCGGGTCGCGCCGGAGCGGTCGCTGTTCCAGCCGTGCGAGAAGACGATCAGGTCACGGACACCGCTCCGCCTCACCCCGGTCAGCAGCCGGTCCCGCTGTGCGCCGTCGATGTCCCCGTCGGCGTCGAAGGTCAGCTCCCAGTAGGGAGTCACGCTCATCGCCGGATCCGCCATGACAGGCTCCCTCGTCCCCCGAAGCGGTGCGCCAGGTGCGCGCATCGTCCTGCGAACAGGGGCAATTGGCCATACGTCACGGCTCATCCGTACAAGAGGCAATCCCGTCCCGTCCGCCGGAACAGGTCCGAGCCGATCCCGGCCCGATCCCGGGCCGGGATCGGGGCACCCCTTCCGTCGCAACATACCGACTGGTTAGTCTGGCGGTAGAGCCGATTCGTGCCGCAGTCGCGTCGAAGGAGACCGATGGTGGAAGCCGTGCAGGATGCCGGAGTGGTCGTGACCGGAGCGGGAGGCGGTATCGGGGCCGCGCTGGCCCGCCGCTTCGCCGCCGAGGGAGCCCGGGTCGTCGTCAACGACCTGGACGCGGACCGGGCGCATGCCGTCGCCGACGAGATCGGCGGGATCGCGGTCCCCGGCGACGCTTCCGAGATCGTCGACCGGGCCCGGGAGGCGCTCGGCGGCACCGTCGACGTGTACTGCGCCAACGCCGGCGTCGCCTCGGGCGGCTCGGAGTCGGCCGAGGAGGCCGTCTGGGCGCTCGCCTGGGACGTCAACGTCATGGCCCATGTCCGCGCGGCCCACGCGCTGCTCCCGGACTGGCTGGAGCGCGGCCGGGGCCGGTTCGTCTCGACCGTGTCCGCCGCCGGGCTGCTCACGATGATCGGCGCCGCCCCGTACAGCGTCACCAAGCACGGCGCGTACGCCTTCGCCGAGTGGCTGTCGCTGACCTACCGCCACCGGGGGATCAAGGTCCACGCGATCTGTCCCCAGGGCGTCCGCACCGACATGCTGGACGCCACCGGCAGCGCGGGCGACCTGGTGCTCAAGCCGACCGCGATCGAGCCGCAGGACGTGGCGGACGCCCTGTTCAAGGGCATCGCGGAGGACCGTTTCCTGATCCTGCCGCACCCCGAGGTCGCCGGGTACTACCAGGTGCGGGCCGGGGACCCCGACGGCTGGCTGACCAACATGAACCACCTCCAGCAGAAGTGGGAGACCGCCGAATGACCGCGCCCGCCTCCCGTTACGCGGCCAAGCCCTGGGTGGCCCTCCTCGACGAGGCCCAGCGCGCCCCGATCGACCCCGCCGACTCCCTCGTGCACGCCTTCCGCAGGTCCGTCGCCGAGGCCCCCGACCGCACCTGCCTCGCCTACTTCGACGGGCGGCTCAGCTACCGGGAGGTGGACGAGCTCAGCGACTCCGTGGCCGGTCACCTCGCCGCCCGCGGCCTGGAGCCCGGTGACCGGGTCGCCGTGCTGTTGCAGAACTCCCCGCTCTTCGTCCTCGCCCTGCTCGGCGCCTGGAAGGCGGGCGCGACGGTCGTCCCCGTCAACCCGATGTACAAGTCGGGCGAGGTCGCCCACGTCCTGCGGGACGGCGAGGTGGCCGCGCTGATCTGCTCCGACCGCGCCTGGGAGTCGTATCTGCGGGAGACGGCCGCCGACTCGCCGGTGCGGATCGTGCTCACCGGCTGCGAGCTGGACTTCCAGACCCGGGGCGACGCGCGCGTGCTGACCTTCGAACGGCTCCCGCAGACGCCGGACGCCGACGACCTCACCGCCGTCGCCCGCGCCGGCCACAAGGCCCCCGAGGGTCGCGAGGCCGCCCCCGCCGACATCGCCCTGATCAGCTACACCTCGGGCACGAGCGGCGCCCCCAAGGGCGCCACCAACACCCATCGCAACATCATGGTCAACGCCGAGCGGCAGCGCACCGGGCTGCGCCTGCCCGAGGCGCCCGTCTACTACGCCCTCGCGCCGCTCTTCCACATCACCGGCATGGTCTGCCAGCTCGGCGCCTGTCTGAACAGCGCGGGGACGCTCGTCCTGACCTACCGCTTCGAGCCGGGCGTGGTGCTGGAGGCGTTCGCCGAGCACAAGCCGCACTACACGGTGGGCCCGTCCACCGCCTTCATGGCGCTGGCCGCCCACCCCGGCGTCACCCGCGAGCACTTCGCGTCCTTCGTGAACATCTCCTCCGGCGGCGCGCCGGTGCCGCCCGCCCTGGTGGAGAAGTTCCGGGCGGGCTTCGGGCCGTACATCCGCAACGGCTACGGACTCACCGAGTGCACCGCGCCCTGCGCCTCCGTGCCGCCCCAGCTCGAGGCGCCGGTCGACCCGGCCTCCGGGACCCTCGCCGTGGGCGTGCCCGGGCCCGACACGGTCGTCCGCATCGTCGACGACCAGGGCGCGGAGGTGCCCTTCGGCGAGCAGGGCGAGATCGTCGTGCGCGGTCCTCAGGTGGTCCCCGGGTACTGGCGCCGGCCCGAGGCCACCGCCGAGACCTTCCCCGACGGCGAGCTGCGCACCGGCGACATCGGGTTCATGGACGAACAGGGCTGGCTGTACGTCGTCGACCGCAAGAAGGACATGATCAACGCGTCCGGCTTCAAGGTGTGGCCGCGCGAGGTCGAGGACGTGCTGTACACCCACCCGGCGGTGCGCGAGGCCGCCGTGGTCGGGGTGCCGGACGGCTACCGCGGGGAGACCGTCAAGGCCTACATCAGCCTGCGTCCCGGCGCCGACGCGGATGCGGATACGCTCGCGGCCTACTGCAAGGACAGGCTGGCGGCGTACAAGTATCCGCGCCAGGTGGAGATCCTGCCCGACCTGCCCAAGACGGCGAGTGGCAAGATCCTCCGTCGGGAGCTGCGTTCCCGTCCGCAGGACAGTCGGTAACAATCAGCAGGAAACAATCAGCAGGACGCCGGCAGCGAGTCAGCAGTACGACAGCCGGTGCGGCTCGCCGATACGGCATAGAGGAAGGCAGGTGGCGGCAGTGCCCAGGACGACGGACGGTGGAGAGGCTCCTGTTCCGCAACGGCTCCTTGCCGCCGCCACCCGGCTCTTCGCCGAGCAGGGCTACGACCGCACCTCGGTGCAGGAGATCGTCGAGGCGGCAGGCGTCACCAAGGGTGCGCTGTACCACTACTTCGGCTCCAAGGACGACCTCCTGCACGAGGTGTACGCGCGCGTGCTGCGCGTTCAGCAGGAGCGTCTGGACGCTTTCGCGAACGCCGACGAGCCGATCGAGAAGCGGCTGCGGGGCGCGGCGGCGGACGTCGTCGTCACGACGATCGAGAACCTCGACGACGCGTCGATCTTCTTCCGCTCCATGCACCACCTGAGCCCCGAGAAGAACAAGCAGGTGCGGGCCGAGCGCCGGCGCTACCACGAACGCTTCCGCGCCCTCGTCGAGGAGGGCCAGGAGGCCGGCGTCTTCTCCACGGCGACCCCGGCCGACCTGGTCGTGGACTACCACTTCGGCTCGGTCCACCACCTGTCGACCTGGTACCGCCCGGACGGTTCGATGGGGCCGAAGGAGGTCGCCGACCATCTGGCGGACCTGTTGCTGCGGGCGCTGCGCCCCTGAGCGGGCGGGACGACAGGTAAGGGGCGGTCGCCATGGCGACCGCCCCTTACCGCGTGTCCTAGAGGTACTTCTTCAACTCCCGCCGCGCCAGCGACCGCTGGTGGACCTCGTCCGGGCCGTCGGCGATCATCAGGGTGCGGGCGCCGGCGTACAGCTCGGCCAGGGGGAAGTCCTGGCTGACGCCGCCCGCGCCGTGCAGCTGGATCGCGCGGTCGAGGATGTCGACGACCGCACGCGGCGTCGCGATCTTGATGGCCTGGATCTCCGAGTGAGCGCCCCGGTTGCCGACGGTGTCCATCATCCACGCGGTCTTGAGGACCAGCAGCCGCAGTTGCTCGACCGTCACGCGCGCGTCCGCGATCCAGTTGTGGACCACGCCCTGCTGGGCCAGCGCCTTGCCGAAGGCGTCGCGGGAGACCGCCCGGCGGCACATCAGCTCGATCGCCCGCTCCGCCATGCCGATCAGCCGCATGCAGTGGTGGATGCGGCCGGGGCCGAGCCGGGCCTGGGCGATGGCGAAGCCGCCGCCCTCCTCGCCGATCAGGTTCGTCACCGGCACCCGCGCCTGGTCGAAGATCACCTCGGCGTGGCCGCCGTGGGAGTGGTCCTCGTAGCCGAACACCTTCATGGCGCGCTTGACGGTGACGCCGGGTGTGTCGCGCGGCACCAGCACCATGGACTGCTGACGGCGGATGTCGGCGCCGTCCGGGTCCGTCTTGCCCATCACGATGAAGATCTTGCACTCCGGGTTCATCGCCCCGGAGATGTACCACTTGCGCCCGGTGATGACGTACTCGTCGCCGTCCCGCTCGATGAGCGTGGTGATGTTGGTGGCGTCGGAGGAGGCCACCTCCGGCTCGGTCATCGCGAACGCCGAGCGGATCTCCCCGGCCAGCAGCGGCTCCAGCCACTGCTTCTGCTGCCGCTCGTCACCGAACTGGGCGAGCACCTCCATGTTCCCGGTGTCCGGGGCGGCGCAGTTCAGGGCCGTCGGCGCCAACTGCGGGGAACGGCCGGTGATCTCGGCCAGCGGCGCGTACTGGAGGTTCGTCAGACCGGCGCCGTGCTCGGCGTCGGGGAGGAACAGGTTCCACAGGCCCTGGCTGCGGGCCTGCTCCTTCAGCTCCTCGACCACGGCCGGGGTGTCCCACGGCGAGGCGAGCAGCGCGCGCTGCTCCTCGGCGACGGGCTCGGCCGGGTACACGTACTCGTCCATGAAGGCGAGCAGCTTGGCGCGGAGCTCCTCGGTGCGTGCGTCGAACGCGAAGTCCATGCCGGTCAGCCTTCCTGGAGAGTGGTCAGTCCGTGCTCGATGAAGACGGGGACGAGCTCCCCGATGCGGTCGAAGCCGCGCCCGACCGTCTGGCCCAGCGTGTACCGGTAGTGGATGCCCTCCAGGATCACGGCGAGCTTGAACCAGGCGAACGCCGTGTACCAGGAGACCGCCGAGACATCACGCCCCGAGCGGGTCGCGTACCGCTCGATCAGTTCGGCCGGCGACGGGTGTCCGGGAGCCGAGGCGGTCGTGGAGATGGGCGAGCCGGGGAGTTCCAGCGGCACGCTGTACATCACCAGCAGCCCAAGGTCGGTCAGCGGATCGCCGAGCGTCGACATCTCCCAGTCGAGGATCGCCCGGATCGTGTCGTCGGGCCCGATCAGGACGTTGTCGAGCCGGTAGTCGCCGTGCACGACCGCCGGGGCGGGGGAGTGCGGCAGCCCGCGGCCGAGCGCCGCGTGCAGCTCGTCGATCCCCGGCAGGTCGCGGCTGCGGGAGGCGTCCAGCTGCTTGCCCCAACGGCGCAGCTGCCGGTCGAGGAAGCCCTCGGGCCGGCCGAAGTCGGCCAGGCCCACCGCGGCGGGGTCCACCGCGTGCAGCTCCACCAGCGTGTCCGCCAGCGAGAGGACCGCGTCCCGGGTGCGCCGCTCACCGAGCGGGGCGAGCTCGTCGGCGGTGCGGTACGGGGTGCCCTCGACGAACTCCATGACGTAGAAGGGCGCTCCGAGCACCTCCTCTTCCTCGCACAGCAGCACCGGGCGCGGCACCGGCACGCTCGTCGGGTGCAGGGCGCTGATCACCCGGTGCTCGCGCCGCATGTCGTGCGCGGTGGCCAGGACGTGCCCGAGCGGAGGGCGCCGCACGACCCACTTCGCGGTGCCGTCGGAGACCGCGTAGGTGAGGTTCGACCGTCCGCCCTCGATCAGCCGGCCGGTGAGGGGGCCGTCGACCAGACCGGGACGCTCGCGCTCCAGCAGGGCGCGCAGCCGGTCGAGGTCGAGTCCGGGCGGGTGGTCGGGGCTCATGCGCAGCTCCTACGGACGGGGCGGGGAATCAGCATGCGCACCATGATGCCGACCGGTCGGTATGCCGTCCAGTGGTCACGCCCAACGTGATCGGGGCCACGATAGGGCGACGGCTCCCCGGGCAGTACCCGGGGAGCTGTCGAAGGGCGGTTCTCGGCCGCCTGGGCCGTCGTCCTCCGTACGCGTCAGTGGTCGTCCCAGTGCCCGTCGTGCTCGGCGTGCCGGTGTCCGTCGTGCAGGTAGTCCATGTGGTCGCCGTGCCGCACGCGCGCGTGCCCGCAGTCCTCGCCGTGCCGGTGCTCGTGCCCGTCGTGGGCCACATGCCCGCGCGGCTCGCACTCGTCCCAGTGGCCGCCGTGCTCACGGTGCAGATGCCCGTCGTGGACGTAGTCGACGTGGTCGCCGTGCCGCACCTCGGTGTGCCCGCAGTCCGGGCCGTGCGTGTGGGTGTGGGCGGAGTGCTCGAGATGGAGGGTGGTCATGCTGCTCACCTTCGAAGCTGCGGGGTGATGACGTCGGACAGGCTGCCACGCGAACTCCGCATATCGGGTCATTCGGCTTGCGTGGCGTCCGGGTACCCCGGAGGGTCGGACCCATGAAGGCCATCAGCTACTCCCGCTACGGCGGCCCCGAGACGCTCGCGTACGGGGACGTCCGCGAGCCCAAGATCGGCCCAGACTCGGTGCTGGTGAAGGTCCGGGCGGCGGCCGTGAACCCCGTCGACTGGAAGGCCCGCGAGGGCTACCTGGACCCGATGCTCGACGCCGTCTTCCCGGTGATCCCCGGGTGGGACGTCGCGGGGGTCGTCGTGCAGCTCGGGGTGTCCGTCGCGGAGTACGCGGTCGGCGACGAGGTGATCGGCTACGTCCGCGAGGACTTCCTCTCCCGCGGCACCTTCGCCGAGTACGTCGGCGCTCCGGTGCGCACCCTCGCCCGCAAGCCGCGCAACCTCACCTGGGAGGAGGCCGCGGGCCTGCCGCTGACCGGGCTCACCGCCTACCAGGTGCTGACCCAGGCCCTCCAGGTGAAGCGGGGCGAGACCGTTCTCGTCCACGCGGCCGCGGGCGGCGTCGGCTCCATCGCCGTGCAGCTCGCCCGCCATCTGGGCGCCCGGGTGATCGGCACGGCGAGCGAGGCCAACCACGACTTCGTACGCTCGCTGGGCGGCGAGCCCGTGACCTACGGCGAGGGGCTGGCCGAGCGGGTGCGCGGGCTGGCCCCCGAGGGGGTGGACGCGGCCTTCGACACGGTCGGCGGCGACACGCTGAGGGTCTCCGCCAACCTGCTGGCCCCGGAAGGACGCCTGGCGTCGATCGCCGACGGGGACGTCGTCGGGTACGGCGGCCGGTACTTCTGGGTCCGGCCCGACGCCGACGACCTCACCCGGTTGTCGGAACTGGCCGAACAGGGCGTGGTGTCCGTGCACGTCTCCGAGACGTTCCCGCTGGAGCGCGCCGCGGACGCCTACCGGCTGAACGAACAGGGCCGCACCCGGGGCAAGATCGTGGTCACGGTGGACTGGGCGGACGAGGCCGCCGAGAACGGCGGGAACGGGGGGAGCGGCGAGCAGTGAGGCCGGCGGGGCCCTAGACGACCACCAGCGCCGCGGCGCACACCGCCGTCGCCACCGCGCACAGGACCGCCGCGGTGGCGTGCCGCGGGGTCAGGGCCGCCGGGCTCGCCGTGGCGGAGAGGGCGTGGATCCGGCGGTGCGCGAGCCACAGGAAGGCCAGCCACAGGCCGCAGCACAGCGCGCAGGCGACGATCCCGGACACCGACACCCCGCCGTGCAGCGCCGCCTTCACGGCGAGCACGGCGGCCACGGTGCTCGCCAGCGTCGTACGCCGCCAGGCGAGCCGGGTCCGCTCGGGCTGAAGGCCGGGGTCACGCACCGGCCGGGCCTCTTCGCTCACCCCTCCCACCCCACCAGCACCACGACGGCCATCGCCAGGGCCACCACCGCGACCAGCACGCCCAGCAGCGCCGGAAAGCGGGACGCGGGCAGGTCCTCGCCCCGGCGCATCGCCCGCTCGCAGCGCATCCAGTGGTTGACCGCGCGCAGGGAGCACAGCACGCCCGCGGCCAGCAGCGCGAGCGCCAGCCCGACCCGCCAGCCCCAGCGCAGATCCGGCAGGAACTGGTCCACCGCGAAACCCCCGCCGATCAGCGCGAGCGCGGTGCGCAGCCAGGCCAGGAACGTGCGCTCGTTCGCCAGCGAGAACCGGTAGTCGGGTGTGCGGCCCTCCTCCCGGACCTGCTCGGGAGCGAACCACAACCGGACGTTCTGCACGAAAGCGATCACCCGCAGGACCCTACCCGCCGACCGTCGTCCGCCCGGCTCCCGGTGCCCGCGGGAGCGGTTCCCGCCCTGCTCAGCCGGTCGTCCGGTACGCCTTCAGCCGCTCGTACGCCGCCAGCCCGTCCGGCACCCACTCCCAGACGGACAGCCGTCGCTCGACCTCCTCCTCGGGGAGGAACTCGTGCCAGGCCACCTCCTCCACCTGGGGGTGCACGGGCAGATCGCAGCGGACCTCGTAGACGGCCGACCACCAGCTTCCGGCGGCGCCCGCGTCGTACAGGAACTTGAAGAGGAACTCCGGGCGGGGCAGGCCGCTCACACCCAGTTCCTCCTCGGCCTCGCGCAGCGCGGCGTCGTCGTACGCCTCGCCCGCGCCGACCACCCCGCCGACGAACATGTCGTACAACGAGGGGAAGACCAGCTTGGTCGGGGTGCGGCGGTGGACGAAGATCCGGCCCTCGGCGTCCCTGGCCCGGACGAAGACGCAGCGGTGCCGCAGGCCCTCGGCGTATGCCTGTCCGCGAGGGAACTGTCCGACCACCCGGTCGTTCTCGTCGACGATGTCGAGGATCTCGTCAGCAGCGCTCATGGGCCCATCCAAGCAGGCCCGCCACCGGTGCCGGCGGCTACTGGGGCTGGAGGTCCGGGACCCGTTCCCGCGGCGCCGTGCCGCGCGGCATCGCCGGGTGCAGTCCGAGGAGCACGATGCCCGCGACGATCGCCGCGAGCCCCGCCGCCTCCCAGGCCAGCGCGCCGGTGTCGGTGCGCAACCGGTCGCCGAGGAAGCCGACCCCGCAGATGATCCCGGCAAGGGGCTGCGCCGCGGTCAGCGCGGGCAGCGACATCCGCAGGGGCGCCGTCTCGAACGCGCTCTGGACCAGCACGAGGCCGGTCACACCGAGGGCGAGCACCGCGTACGGCTGCCAGCCGGTCAGCAGCTCGCCGAGGCCGCCCGCGGCGAAGCGCTGCCCGCTGACCCTGGTCAGCGCGTCCTGGACGCCGTACAGCAGGCCGGCCGCGAGGGACAGCAGCACCGGTCCTGAACTCAGCCGGGAGCGTTTGGCGTACGTGGTGAGCAGCAGCGCCAGTCCGATCATCACTCCGATGATCAGCCAGTGCCGCAGCGGATCCGAGACCGCGGTGCCGCCGCGCGGCTCGCCCGCCACGATGAAGGTGGTCACCCCGCCCGCGAGCAGGACCAGGCCCGCCCAGCCCTGGCGGCCCAGGGGCTGTTTCGTCTGGTGCCGGGAGAGCGCGAGGGCGAACAGCAGATTGGTCGCGAGCAGCGGTTCCACCAGGGAGATCTCGCCCTGTCCGAGCGCGATCGCACCCAGCGCCATGCCCGCCACCATGAGGCCGATGCCGCCCAGCCAGCGCGGCACCCTCATCAGGTCGAGCAGCAGCCGCGGTGAGAGGAAGTCGCCGAGCGGCGCCCGCTGGGCCGCGTTCTGCTGGAGTACGAACCCGAAGCCCAGGCAGCAGGCGGCACTCACGGCGAGAACCAGAACCAGAACCGACACGCTGCCTACCTCGATCATCCGGTCGGACCACGGACGGGAGTGCGTAGTGGCCGACTGTAGCGTCCCAGCGCCCTCAGCGCCTTGAGTACCCGGAACCGGGCGGTCGACTCGGCCGCGGCACCCGAGAACAGGGCCGGGGGTGCGGGGCGGCCCTACGGCCATGGTGTGGGCTCCGGCCGGGCCGCGCCATGGCGTACACCACACCGGGCGCCGCGACACCCGGCGGCAGGGGGTCCCACCAGCGGCGCTCCGCCACCGGATTTTCGCCACCGGTGAGCGGTCGGCGCCCGTCATCTCTCCCCGACCCTTGACGATGAGTGTTCCCTAGGGATTGGCTGTGCGTGATCGGCCGATCGCGGGCCGATGTCAGAGCCGCCGCCGAGGAGGATGAGGAAGTCCCGCGGTGCCCTTACCCCCGCCCCCTCCCGGCCGTGCTCACGAGCACGTTCCCCGGATCCCCGACCCGGCCCTGGACGACACCGAGCTCGGCCTCGCCCGCGCCGCGCTGACCCAGGGCCGCCGGCAGCCCGTCCGCGCCCTGCTGGCCCGTACGGGCGCCGACTGGGACCGCCGCGCACACCGGACCGCGGTCCTCGCCCTCGAGCCCTACGCGGTCGCCTGGGCCCACGAGTGGCTGATCGCCGAACCCGGCAGCGCCGACGCAGCCGTCCTGCTCGCCCTGGCCCAGGTCCGCCGGACCCTGCGCGACAAGGAGGACGCGGCGGTCGCCCGAGCCGCATGCCGTTCGGCCGCCGCGCTCGCGCCCGCCGACCCCACCCCCTGGCTCGGCCTGCTCCAGCTGGAACGGGGCGGCGGGGCGGAGGCCGTACGGATCTTCGAGGAGGTCCGGACCCGGCACCGCGACCACCATCACGCGCACCACCTCATGGTCGCCCGGCTCGCCGACCGCCGCGCGGACGGTGGCCCGGACCCGCTGCACGAGGTCTACGACTTCGCCGCCTGGGCCGCCGAACAGGCGCCCGCCGACTCCCCGCTGGCGATCCTCCCGGTCGTCGCGCACGCCGAGCGCTATCGTGTCCTGGCCGCCCACGGCTTCGCGCCCACCGACCCCGCCGCCTCCGGGCACTGGCGGGACGGCCGGGCCCGGGGCGTGATGAAGGCCGCCTTCGACTGGTGGCTGGAGTGGGAGCACGACGACCACCCCCGCCATCTGATCGACCTGAACTTCCTCGCCCACGCCAAGGTCCTGGAGGGCCGGGGCGCCGAGGCCGCCGCCCTCTTCCACCGCATCGGCCGGCACGCCACCCCCGAGCCCTGGTCCTACCCGGACCGCGACCCCCACCAGGCCTTCCACACGGCCCGTGCCACCGCGCTCGGTCTGAGAGCCGGGTAAGAACTGATGACGGAAGTCTGACGGCCGCCCGGGATCCCTGGCACCGGCGGGCCCCCGAGTGCTCGAATGGAAGGGTGAACCCCGAACCATCGGAGCCGGCCGAGACACCCGAGGCAGCCGGTCCGGACGCAGCGCCCGCGGAACGTGGCACACCCGTCGGCCGGCGGGTCTTCCTCGGCACGCTCGCCCTCGGCGCCCTGGGGGTCGTCGCGGCGCCCCCGCTCCAGCGCGGTATGGAGGCCTTCCTCGGCAGCGCCGCCGACAAGGACCCCACCGGCCTCACCGGTCTGCTCCCCAACGGCGGCGGCTTCCGCTACTACTCGGTGACGTCCTCGGTCCCGCACAAGAACGCCACGAACTACCGCCTCACCGTGGACGGCCTGGTCGACCGGCCCGCCACCTACACGCTGGCCGACCTCAGGGCCCTGCCCCAGACCCGGATGGTCAAGGACGTCCAGTGCGTCACCGGCTGGCGGGTGCCGGGCACGCCCTTCGAGGGCGTCCGGCTGTCCGCCCTGCTCGACGCGGCCGGAGTCCACGCCGAGGCCGGCGCGATCCGCTTCACCTGCTTCGACGGCGCCTACACCGAGAGCCTCACCCTCGCCCAGGCCCGCCGCGCCGACGTCCTGGTCGCGCTGCGCATGCAGGACAAGGACCTCGGCCACGACCACGGCGGCCCCGTCCGCCTCTATGTGGCGCCCATGTACTTCTACAAGTCCGCCAAGTGGCTCTCCGGCATCACCGTCACCGAGAAGGTGAAGCCCGGCTACTGGGAGGAGCGTGGCTACGACGTCGACGCCTGGGTCGGCCGCTCGAACGGACGGGACGATGAGCCTACGAGCTGAGGCGCCGCCGGCGACCACGGAGATCCCCCGCTTCACCCGGGCCGAACGGTGGGTGCACCGCACCACGGCCCTGCTGATGGGCGTGTGCGTGGTGACCGCGGCCGTCCTGTACATCCCCGAGTTCGCCCAGCTCGTCGGCCGCCGCGAGCTGGTGGTCCGCGTCCACGAGTGGGCCGGCCTGGCCCTGCCCGTCCCGGTCCTGGCGGGCCTCGCCTCCCGCGCGTTCCGCGCCGACCTGCGCCACCTCAACCGCTTCGGCCCGCACGACCGCCGCTGGCTGGGTGCCGCCCTGCGCCGGGACAAGCGCCGGCAGTCGCGTCCGGCGGCCAAGTTCAACGCCGGACAGAAGATCTACGCGGCCTGGATCGCCGGGGCGACCCTCGTGATGCTCGGCACCGGCCTGCTCATGTGGTTCACCCACCTCACCCCGATCATGTGGCGCACCAGCGCGACCTTCGTCCACGACTGGCTCGCCCTCACGATCGGCGTCGTCCTGGCCGGCCACATCGGCATGGCCCTGGGCGATCCGGAGGCCCGCCGCGGGATGCGCACGGGCTCGGTGAGCCGGGAATGGGCCCACCGGGAACACCGCCTGTGGCGCCCCTAGGCGGACCCTCACCCGCTCTCCTCGGTCGGCCCTCAACTCCCGAAGTCCAGCAGCACCTTGCAGGAGCGGTCCCGGTCCGCGGCGAGCGCGAACGCCGACTCCGCTTCCCGCACCGGGACCACCGCGCTGATCAGCGCGTCGAAGGCGGGCTCGGCCGCGAGCAGGCGCAGCGCCGCGTCGAACTCCGTGTCGAAGCGGAACGCCCCGCGCAGCTCGATCTCCCGGCTGACCACCAGGTTCCCGGCGAACGGGCTCTGCCCCGGCGGCAGCATGCCCAGCTGCACGACGACCCCGCCACGCCGTACCAGCCGCAGGCAGCTGTCGAGACCGGCGGCCACTCCGGACGCCTCGACGGCCACGTCCACCTCCGACGGCCACCCGGGATCCGCCGGATCGTCGGCGCGTACGACGGTGTCGGCGCCCACGGCGCGGGCATGGCCGAGCGCGGTGGGCAGCAGGTCGGTCACGGTCACCCGGGCCGCGCCGGCCGCCTTCGCCGCCGCGACCACCAGAGCGCCGATCGGTCCGGCGCCGGTGACCAGGACATGCCGCCCGGTCACCGGGCCGGCCCGCCGCACCGCGTGCAACGCCACCGACAGCGGCTCGGCGAGCGCGGCCCGACGCGGCGGAAGCCCTTCCGGGAGCGACCGCACCTGCGCGACGGGGACGACGATCTCGCCCACGAACCCACCCTGCACGTGCGGCGTCCGGGCCGCGCTGCCGAGGTAGCGGGTGTCCCGGCAGACATGGCGCCGCCCGTCCGCGCACTCCGGGCACACCCCGCACGGAGTGGCCGGGTGCACGGCGACCGGCGTACCCGCAGGGGGACCCGAGGGGGAGGGGGAGCCGTACGCGACGACCGTCCCGACCACCTCGTGCCCCAGCACCATCGGCTCCTTCAGACGGAAGTCACCGACCCCGCCGTGCCGCCAGTAGTGCAGGTCGGAGCCGCAGACCCCGCCGTAGCGGACGGCGACGAGCACCTCGCCCGGTCCGGGCACCGGCGACGCCAGCTCCTCGACGCGCAGGTCGCCCCGACCGTGGATCACACAACCGAGCATCCCTCGTCACGCCCCTTCAGAGCACACTCGTCATACCGCCGTCGACGTACAGCACCTGCCCGCTGACGAAGTCCGCCGCGGGAGAGGCGAGGAACAGCACCCCGCCCACCAGGTCCTGGGTCGTACCCCACCGCCCGGCCGGGGTACGGCGCCGCACCCACGCGCTGAACTCCTCGTCCCGGACCAGGGGCCCGGTCAGCTCGGTCTCGATGTAGCCCGGACCGAGCCCGTTGACCTGGACGCCGTACGGCCCCCAGTCCGCGCACATGCCCTTGGTGAGCATCTTCAGCGCGCCCTTGGTGGCCGCGTAGGGCGCGATGCCCGGGCGGACCACCTCGCTCTGGAGCGAGCAGATGTTGATGATCTTTCCGTGGCCGCGTTCCGTCATCCCGCGGGCGGCCGCCCGGCCCACCAGGAACGCGCTGGTGAGGTTGGTGTCCAGCAGCCGGTGCCAGTCGGATTCGGCGAACTCCAGGAGCGGGGCCCGCAGTTGCACACCCGCGTTGTTGACCAGGATGTCGAGCGGACCGACCCGGTCCTCGATCTCGGCCATCCCGGCGCCCACCGACGAGCCGTCGGTGACGTCGAACACGCTCGTGTGCACCTCGCCGGGCAGTCCGGCGGCCGCCCGCTCGAGACGGTCCGCGTCCCGCCCGTTGAGGACCACCGTGCAGCCGGCCTCCGCGAGGCCCCGGGCCAGGGCCAGCCCGATGCCCCGGCTGGAGCCGGTGACCAGGGCGGTCCGGCCGCTGATGTCGAACAGGGGGTGACTCATGCTCGTACTCCTTCTCCTTCCCGCTCCCGCCGTACCGCTATATGACCAGCGAGAGGAGCAGGACCAGGCCGCCGGCGACCACGGAGATGATGGTCTCCATGACCGACCAGGTCTTGATGTTCTGGCCGACGGTGAGCCCGAAGTACTCCTTCACCAGCCAGAACCCCGCGTCGTTGACATGGCTGAAGAACAGCGAACCGGCGCCGATGGCCAGGACCAGCAGGGCGGTGTGCGTGGTCGACATGTCGGCCGCGAGCGGCGCGACCAGGCCGGCCGCCGAGATCGTCGCCACGGTCGCCGAACCGGTCGCCAGCCGGATGGTCACCGCGATCAGCCAGGCCAGCAGCAGCGCCGGGATCGACCAGTCCTTGGAGATGTCCAGGACCATCTGACCCACGCCGCAGTCGATCAGCGTCTGCTTGAAGCCGCCGCCCGCGCCGACGATCAGCAGGATGCCCGCGATGGGGGCGAGCCCCTTCTCGACCAGCCCCGAGATCCGGTCCTTGGCGAACCCGGCGGGCCTCAGCAGCGTGAAGATGCCGACGAGGACGGCGGTGAGCAGGGCGATCAGCGGCGAGCCGACGACGTCGAAGACGCGCTGCACGGTGTGCTCGGGGTCGTCCACCACGATGTCGACCAGCGCCTTGGACAGCATGAGGACGACGGGCAGCAGGATGGTCGCGAGCGTGGCGCCGAAGCCGGGCCGCTTCTCCAGGTCCTCGGAGGGCCGCTGCGGAATCATGCGGTCGGGGGCGGGGACGTCGACCCAGCGGGCGGCGACCCGCGAGAACAGCGGACCCGCGACGACGACCGTCGGGATGGCGACGAGCACGCCCAGCGCCAGGGTGACGCCCAGGTTGGCGCCGACCGCGTCGATCGCGACCAGTGGACCGGGGTGCGGCGGGACGAGACCGTGCATCACCGACAGACCGGCCAGCGCCGGGATGCCGATCCGCATGAGCGAGTAGTTGCCCCGCTTGGCGACCATCAGCACGACGGGGATCAGCAGCACCACGCCGACCTCGAAGAACAGCGGCAGACCGATGACGGAGGCGATCAGCACCATCGCCCACGGCATCGAGCGGCCGCCCGCCTTGGCCAGGATCGTGTCCACGATCTGGTCGGCGCCGCCGGAGTCCGCGAGCATCTTGCCGAGGATCGCGCCCAGCGCGATCAGCACGCCCACGCCGGCGACGGTGGCGCCGAGCCCGGTGGTGAACGAGGCGATGGCCTTGTCGAGCGGCGCCCCGGCGAACGCGCCCAGCGCGAGCGAGCCGATGGTCAGCGCCAGGAAGGCGTGGAGCTTGAACTGGGTGATGAGCAGGACGATCACGGCGATGCCCGCCAGAACGGCGATGCCCAGCTGCGCGTGGCCGGCCGAGGTGATCGGCTCGACGGTGTCCGCTGCCAGCATCTCGACACTGAGTCTGGTCACGGGTGATTCCCTTGCAGGTAACGGGGACGGGGGAGGGCCGTACGGAGTGGTACGGGGTGGTACGGGGTGGTACTGGCTGGTCAGGCAGGCTGAGGAAGCGCGTCGAGCGCGGTCACGGCCCGCCCGGTGATGGCCTCCGGGCTGCCGGAGACGTCGACGACGACGCCGGCCTCGTCCGCCTGGAGGGGCTGGAGCGTGGCGAACTGGGAGTCGAGCAGCGCCGTCGGCATGAAGTGGCCCTGACGGTGCGCCATGCGGTCCTCGATCAGCGCGCGGTCGCCCGCGAGGTGCACGAAGACGACCCCGGGGGCCGCGGCCCGCAGCCGGTCGCGGTACGACCGCTTCAGCGCCGAGCAGCTGACGACCCCGCCGAGTCCGGCCCGCGCGTCCGCCCAGCCGCCGATGGCGTCGAGCCACGGCCACCGGTCGTCGTCGTCGAGCGGGGTGCCGGCCGACATCTTGTCGATGTTGGCCTGCGGGTGGAAGTCGTCGCCCTCGGCGTACGGAACGCCCAACCGGGCGGCGAGCAGGGGACCGATGGTGGTCTTGCCCGTGCCGGCGACGCCCATCACCACGACGACATGGGGGGTACGCATCTCTGCCTCGCTGTCTGCCTCGACGTCTGACGCCAACGGACGCCGACGACACTGAAACCGATTAGGTACGACGAATTCAAGAGTGTGTGACAAATAAGTCTGACTTTTTGGCTCCGTGATCTACCCCGTACTCTGAGTGCATGACCACTCCGGGCCGGGGTCTGCACGGCCAAGTACTGGACGCCCTGGGCCCCGCCATCACCGCGGGTGAGTACCCGCCGGGCAGTGTTCTGCGCACCGACGAACTGGCCCAGCGCTTCGACGTCTCCCGCTCGGTGATGCGCGAGGCGGTCCGCGTCCTGGAGTCCATGCACCTGGTCGAGTCCCGCCGCCGCGTGGGCGTGACGGTCCGCCCCCGGGCCGCGTGGAACGTCTACGATCCGCAGGTCATCCGCTGGCGGCTGGCCGGCGCCGACCGCCCGCACCAGCTGCGCTCGCTCACCGTCCTGCGCTCGGCGATCGAGCCGGTCGCGGCGGGCCTGGCGGCGAAACACGCCACGGCGGAGCAGTGCGCCGAGCTCACCGAGTGCGCGCTCGGCATGGTGGCCAACTCACGCGGCCACCGGCTGGAGGGATACCTCGTCCACGACGTCGCCTTCCACCGGGTGATCCTCGCCGCCTCGGGCAACGAGATGTTCGCCCGCCTCGGCGACGTCGTCGCGGAGGTCCTGGCGGGCCGCACCCATCACGAGGTCATGTTCGAGGACCCCGACCCGGCCGCCGTCACCCTCCACGTCCAGGTCGCGGAGGCGGTCCGCGAGGGCGACGCGGCCCGCGCGGAACAACTGACCCGGGAGATCACGGTCGGCGCCCTCCAGGAACTGGACATCCTGGCGCCCTAGCGCGCTACTCGGGGTTCTCCGGGAACTCCCCGTCCACGTACACCCAGGCCCCGGCCACCCGCTCGAACCGGCTGCGCTCATGCAGCGCGCCGCCCCGGTAGGAGGCCCGGAACTCCACGGTCCCGGTCGTGTGGAAGGCGCTTCCGTCCGCCGTCCCGAGGATCTCCAGACCCGTCCACCGCATCCCCGGATCGAGCTCGAGCCGCTCCGGCCGCGTCCGCGGATGCCACGTCCGCAGCAGATACCCCACGTCACCCCGCACAAAGGCGCTGTACCGCGACCGCATGAGCGCCTCGGCACCGGGCGCGGCCTCGGCACCCGAGTGGTAGCGACCGCAGCAGGCCTCGTAGACCGCGGGCAGCCCGCACGGGCAGTGGGACGGGACGGCGGCGGAGGCACGCTCTCGCGGGCGGGCGGTACGTCGGGCCATGACCCCATTGTGCCCGCCCCACCGATCGCGCCCGTCGGGGGGCGTCGTGCCCCGTAAAGGGCGCGGGGAACTGCGCGATCAGCCCCCACCCGCCCGCAGGCCGAACACCGTGCCGACTCACCACCGGCCGGTTCATCACCCCAAGCACAGCGGAGCGCTTACGCCGACTCGGCGCCCCGCTCCACCGACGGGACCGGCAGCGGCGGCAGCGCCGTGCCGTACACCCATGCCTCGAACAGCTCGTCCAGTGGCTCCGGTGCGAACCGTGCCACGTGCGCGGTGAGCGTCGACGTCGTCACCGACCCGCCCCGGTGCAGCCCGAGCCAGGCGCGCAGCATCCGGAAGAACGCGTCGTCGCCGAGGGCGCAGCGCAACGCGTGCACGGTGAGCCCGCCGCGCTCGTAGAGCCGGTCGTCGAACATCGACTTGCGGCCGGGGTCGGCCAGGCGCAGATCCTGTGGCAGCGAGGACAGTGACCGGTGCGCGACCGCGGCGAGCCGCTGCGCACTGCGCCCGCCCGACCGCTCCGACCACAGCCACTCCGCGTACTTCGCGAACCCCTCGTTCAGCCAGATGTGCCGCCAGTCGGCGATGGACACACTGTTGCCGAACCACTGGTGCGCCAGCTCGTGCGCCACCAGCCGCTCCGAACCCCGCGAGCCGTCCACATGGTTGGCGCCGAACAGCGACAACCCCTGGGCCTCGACGGGGACATCGAGCTCCTCCTCCGTCACCACGACCGCGTACTCGTCGAACGGGTAGGGCCCGAAGAGCTGTTGGAAGAGGTGCATCATCCCGGGCTGCCGTGCGAAGTCCCGCGAGAACTCCGCCAGCAGCTCCGCCGGGAGGTGCCCGTGCTGGGGGATGCCCCCGAGCCCCGGATCGCCCAGCAGGACGGTCTGGTACTTCCCGATCGACAGGCCGACCAGATAGCTCGACGTCGGCGCCGACTGCTCGTACACCCACGTGGTCGTCGAGGCCTTCGTGGTCCGCGTCAGCAGCCGGCCGCCCGCCACCACCGAGTACGCCGACGGTGTCGTGACCGATATCAGGTACGACGCCTTGTCCGCGGGCCGGTCGTTGCACGGGTACCAGGAGGGCGCCCCGACGGGCTGGCTCGCCACCAGCGCCCCGTCGCTCAGCTCCTCCCAGCCGATCCCGCCCCAGGGGCTGTTCACCGGCTTGGGGTTGCCCGACCACTGCACCTCGACGGTGAACGCGGCCCCGGCGCGCAGCGGCTTGGCCGGCCGCACGCGCAGTCGGCCGCCGCGGTGGGTGTAGTGCGTCGGCCGGCCGTCCACCCGGACCCGGCCGATCTTGAAGTCGGCCAGGTTCAACTGGAACTCCGGCAGCGCCGAGCGTCCCACGATGGCGTTGATCCGTGCCGCGCCCGACAGCCGGTTGGGGCCGGGGCGGTAGTCCAGCGTGAGCTCGTAGCGGTGCACCCGGTAACGGGGGTCACCGTTCGCCGGGAAATACGGATCCGGCCCGACCGACTGCTGAACTGCCACTTCCCCGTCCGCTCCCTGACCTGTGCTCGAACCACCCGCCGCCGGTGCACCGCCCACCGACTCCGAGTAGCCCCTTCTCAGGGACGCCATGCCTCGATCGGGTTGCCGAGCCAGCGGGTGTCGTCCGGGACGGACTCCGCGGCCATGACGAGCGACGCGGGACCCAGGGTCGTCCGGGCCCCGATCGTGCTGCCGGGCAGCACGATCCCGCCAGGGCCCAGCGTGGCACCCTCACGGAGGACCACAGTATCCGTCCGCAAGATCCGGTCGTGGAAGAGGTGAGTCTGGAGGACGCACCCACGGTTGACCGTCGCCCCGTCCTCGAGCGTCACCAGGTCCGACTCGGGCAGCCAGTAGCTCTCCACCCACACGCCCTTGCCGATCCGTGCGCCGAGCCCGCGCAGCCACGCCGTCATCACCGGCGTGCCCGGCACGGCGCCCGCCAGCCACGGCACCGCCACGACCTCCACGAACGTGTCCGCGAGCTCGTTGCGCCACACGAAGCCGCTCCACAGCGGGTGCTCGCCGCTGCGATGCCGTCCGACGAGCAGCCACTTGGCGACGATCGAGACGACGGCCGCCGCGCCCCCCGCCCCGAGCAGGACGAGCCCGGACAGCAGCGGCGCCCAGACGCCCAGCGCGCACAGCACCGCCACCGTCAGCACGGCCAGCCCCGCCGAGCAGAACACCGGCACGATCCGGCACAACTCCACCAGGGCACGCGCCCACAGCAGCCGCGCGGGCGGCTCGTACGTCCGGCTCTGGTCACCGCCGGTCGTGTTCCGCGGCAGCTTCACCGGCGGCAGCCCCAGGTACGAGCTGCCCTTCTTCGCCTTCTTCGGCGTAGCCGACAGCACACCCACCAGGCCGCCGTCCGGCACGCTCCGCCCCGGCGCGGTCATCCCCGAGTTGCCGAGGAACGCCCGCCGACCGATCTCCGCCCGCCCGATCCGCATCCAGCCGCCGCCGAGCTCGTACGGCGCGGTCAGCGTGTCGTCGGCCAGGAACGCGCCCTCACCGACCGTGGTCAGGCTGGGCAGCGCGAGGACGGTCGACACCTCGGCGCCCTTGCCGATCCGCATCCCGAGCAACCGCAGCCACACCGGCGTGACCAGCCCCGCGTACAGCGGGAAGAGGGTCTCGCGCGAGTGGTCCATGAGCTGCGTGACGGTCCAGGCCTGCCAGCCGATCCTGCTGTGCGTCGGATGCGTGCCCTCGCGCAGACCGATGCTCAGCAGCCGTACGGCGATCAGCAGCAGCACGGCGTAGGCCAGACCGAAGGCGAGCGTGGCCGGGACCAGGGCGAGCGCGGCGCCCCGGAGGGCCTCACCGAGCCCGCCGCCCGGGGTCACGAAGCGGCTCGCCACCAGCAGGGCCGCCCCGGCCGCCAGCACCGGCAACGAGGTCAGCGCGAAACCGGACAGGCCGTACAGCACACGCCAGGCCGTGCCCCGCGCCGGCCGCTCCTTGGGCCAGTTGCGCTTGGCCTTGCCGAGCTTGGCCGCGGGCGCGCCCGCCCACCGCTGACCGGTGGGGACCTGACCGGTGACCGCCGAACCCGGCGCCACCTCGGCCCGCTTGCCGACCCGGGCGCCGGGGAAGAGCATGCTGCGCGTGCCGACGACGGCGTGCGCGCCCACCTTGACCGTCCCGAGCTCCAGCCGGTCGCCGTCCAGCCACCAGCCGGACAGATCCACCTCGGACTCCACGGCCGCGCCCCGGCCCAGCTTCAGCATGCCGGTCACCGGCGGCAGCGAGTGCAGGTCCACGTCCGGCCCGACCTTGGCCCCCAGGGCCCGCGCGTAGCGCTCCAGCCAGGATCCGGTCAGCGAGGTCGCCCCGCTGAACTCGGCCAGCCGCTCCGCCGTCCACAGGCGCAGATGGACGCCGCCACCGCGCGCGTAGCGCCCCGGCTGCACACCGCGCAGCAGCAGCCGCGCCCCGCCCGCGGCGATCGCGAGCCGTCCGGGCGGGCTGAACAGCAGCAGGGCGCCGGAGACGACCAGCCACCACGGGGCGGTCGGCAGCCAGGAGTACCCCGGCAGCAGGTTGCCGAGAGCGGCCAGCGGCACCGTCCAGCGCAGCCCCAGCAGCGTGAACAGCGGTACGAGCAGCAGCGTCTGGATCACCTTGGCGCGCGCGGGCACCGGGGCGACGACGCGCGTCGCCCCGTCGTCCTGCGCCGACTTCTCCAGATGCCGGGCCAGCTTGCGCAGGGTGGGCTGCTGGTAGATGTCGAGGACGGCCGCGCTGGGGTAGCGGGTGCGCAGCCGTGTCGTCAGCTGGGCGGCGGCGAGGCTGCTGCCGCCGATCGCGAAGAAGTCGTCACGGGCACTGCCCACGGGGATGCCGAGGACCTCGGTCCACTGCTCCGCCAGCCAGGCCTCGGTGCCGTAGAGCTGCTCGGCCGGGCCGCCCGTCTCCACGCCCTCCAGGGGCCAGGGCAGGGCGTTGCGGTCGACCTTGCCCGAGGTGCGGGTCGGCAGGTCGGCCACCGGCGCGAGCAGCGGCACCAGGGCGGCGGGCAGCTCGGCGCGCAGCCGCTGCACGGCCGCCGCCTGGTCCCAGCCGTCCTGCGTCACGACGTACCCGACCAGGAGCTGGTTGCCGCTGCGGGCGGTCCGCACGGCGGCGGCGGCCCCCGCGACACCCGGCAGCGCCTGGAGTGCCGCGTCCACCTCGCCCAGCTCGATCCGCCGCCCGCCGAGCTTGATCTGCTCGTCGGCCCGCCCGAGGAAGACGAGCCCCTCGGCGTCGGCGCGCACCAGGTCACCGCTGCGGTACGCCCGCTCCCAGCCCAGCGACTTCAGCGGCGCGTACTTCTCCGCGTCCTTCTCGGCGTCGAGATACCGCGCGAGCCCGACCCCGCCGATCACCAGCTGCCCGCTGCCGCCCAGCGGCACGGGCTCCCCGGCCTCGTCCACGACGGCCAGCTCCCAGCCCCTGAGCGGCAGCCCGATCCTGATCGGCTCCGCGCCGGACATCAGCGAGGCACAGGCGACGACGGTGGCCTCGGTCGGCCCGTACGTGTTCCAGACCTCCCGCCCCTCCGTCACCAGCCGCTGCACCAGCTCGGGCGGGCAGGCCTCACCGCCGAAGATCAGCAGCCGTACGTCGTTGAGGGTCTCGGGCTCCCACAGCGCGGCCAGCGTAGGCACCGTGGAGACGACCGTGATCTCCTGCTCGACCAGCCAGGGCCCCAGATCGGCGCCGCTGCGGACCTGGGAGCGGGGCACGGGCACCAGACAGGCCCCGTAGCGCCAGGCCAGCCACATCTCCTCGCAGGAGGCGTCGAAGGCCACGGAGAGCCCGGCCATGACCCGGTCGACGGGTCCGATCGGCTCTTCGGTGAGGAACAGCGCGGCCTCGGCGTCCACGAAGGCGGCGGCGCTGCGGTGACTGACGGCGACGCCCTTGGGCTTACCGGTGGAGCCGGAGGTGAAGATGATCCAGGCGTCGTGCTCGATGCCGGGCCGGGCGGCGGCCGACGTCGGCGTGCCGTGGACGGTGATCTCGTGCCCGGTGCCGACGACGGCCCGGACGTCCGCCTCCCCGAAGACCAGCTCGGCCCGCTCGTCGGGGTCCTCGGCGTCCACCGGGACGTAGGCCGCGCCGGCGGCGAGGACGGCGAGGATCGCCACGTAGAGGTCGTTGGTGCCGGAGGGGACACGGATGCCCACCCGGTCGCCGAGTCCGACCCCGGCGGCGGAGAGCCGGCGCCGGAGGTTCTCCACCTCGACGGCGAGGGCGCGGTAGGTGAGGGTCGTGCTGCCGTCGTCCAGGGCGAGCTCGTCCGGGAACGACCGCACGGACGCGTCGAAGATGTCGACGAGGGTGCGGGGGGAGGCGGCGGGGCCGCCGGAGAAGCGGGCGGTGTCGCCGAGTTGTGCGCGGATTTCTTCGTCGAGCAGGCCGAGAGCACTGCTCTCGTCGATGGCTGCCATCGGTCCTCGCGTCTCGATCCGGAAGCCTCCGGGGAGCCGGCGGGCCCGCAGGTCTGCCTGGGGTTGTCCGGTCCAGCTCCGTAACAAGCCGGAAATTTTAGTACGACGCTAGGCTCGCCGCAGGGGCCCGGCCACCCGGGGAGGCCGTCCGGGTGCCGTGGAAGATCAACGACAACGCTCTGACCTGCAAGCTTCGCGCTGCGGCGAGACTTGCCCCACATCGACGGGAAGGGCGCCTCTGTCGACCTGATGTCCCGGTTTGAGGTGCGGGCGCCGAGGGCGGGAACGGGATGGACACAGCGAGAGTGGCCCGGCCGATCGGCCGGAACTCCCGAAACCCCAAACCGCCCGGCACCTCGGCGGGCGATCCCCCTGGTCCGGGACCGGGACCGGGACCGGATCCGACGTGGCTCCGACAGGCGTATGGGCTGTGGTGATTTATGGTGAACCGAGGAGTATGCCCCTACCGGAGGTGCAATGATGCGCGCCGCGGCAGCGATCGGCTCTCTGGCTGTCGGCGTCGCGCTCATCGTCGCGACATCGGCTTGTGACCAGGGCGGGTCGCAGTCGCCGAATGCCCACTACGGCGACTGCCCGGTCTCGGGACATTACGGGGAGTTCCACCTGTCACCCGAGACGGCGGGCGCCCTCACGGTCAGAACGACCCTGCCCGCGCCCGGCTGGTGGAACGGCGACACACCGGACTCCATCAAGAGCGGCTACGAGTACTGCATGGCCGCCAACATCGCCTATCGATCCGGACTTGACCGGGTGAAGGTCGAGAACGCCCCCTTTCCGGAGGTCGTGTCCGGCCGGACCAAGGACTTCGACCTGGCCCTGGCGCAGATCACGATCACCCCGGAACGCAGCAAGGTGGCCGAGTTCTCCCCGCCCTACCTCTCCTCGACCCTGGGAGTGCTGATCAGGGACGAGGAGAAGATCGACGAAGCCGACATCCGTGACGTCCGCATCGGAGTGGCCGAGGGCACCACGGGCGAGGAGTTCGTCAAGAAGCGCCTCAAGCCCGCCAAGCCCGTCACCGCCTTCCCCAACGACCCGGAGATGGTCACGGCGCTGGAGGAGGGACGAATCGACGCGGTCGTCCACGACACGACGATTCTGCTGGCGTATCCCCAGAAGCGGGAGGGCAAGGTGCGTCTCGTGGGCCAGTACAGGACCGACCAGGGTTACGGCGCCCTTTACCCGAAGGGGTCACCCGACAAGGACGAGCTGGACCGGATCATCAGGCAGCTGATCGACGACGGAACGCTCACCAAACTGTCGGCCGTCTATCTCGGGGCCGCTTTCGGCCAGGACCCGGCCAAGATCCCGTACTTCACGGTCGGCGACGGCTCCTGAACGCTCCGGGCGCCCACCCCGGAGCGGCGGTCCGGTTTCCGTCCCACTTCACAGGTCCGCCATCAGGAGACCGCTCAGGTCCCCGGCGGCTCCGGCGTCGAGTGCCTGCTCAGCCCAGATGATCTTGCCTCGGTCGGTGTACCGGGTCCCCCAGCGGCGGGACATCTGCGCGACGAGGAACAGCCCACGACCCCCTTCGTCGGTGAAGGCCGCGCGGCGCAGGTGCGGGGAGGTGCTGGTGCCGTCGGCGACCTCGCAGATCAGACTGTCGCGGTCGCGCAGCAGCCGCAGGCTGATGGGGCTCGCTCCGTACCGGATGGCGTTCGTGACGAGTTCGCTGAGGATCAGCTCGGTCGTGAAGGCGGCCTCGCCGAGCCCCCAGGATTCCAGCCTGCGGGTGGCCTCGGCGCGGATCCGGGAGACGGCCGCGGGGTCGTCGGGCACCTCCCACTCCTGGACCTGCTCCGGGTCGAGCAGCCGGGTGCGTGCGACGAGCAGGGCGACATCGTCACTCGACCTGGTGCGCAGCATCGCGTCGAGCACCGCCCGGCAGGTGTCGTCCGGGGTGGTGCCGTCCGTATGGGCGAGCGCCTGCCTCAGCATGCCGAGCCCGGTGTCGATGTCACGGCCGCGGGCCTCGACCAGGCCGTCGGTGTAGAGGACCAGCCGGCTGTCGGCCGCCAGTCGGAGTACGGCTGTCTCGACCGGCAGACCTCCTCCCACGCCGAGTGGCGGGGCGACGGGGATGTCGGGGAAGGTCACGGAGCCGTCGGGCGAGACCAGCGCCGGACCGGGATGACCGGCCCGGGCGAGAACACACCGCCCGGAGACCGGATCGTAGACCGCGTACAGGCAGGTGGCACCGGTGACGGCCTCGGTGTTGCCCTCGGCCGCCGCGTCCTGGTCGATCCGGGTGATCAGGTCGTCGAGGTGCGCGAGAAGCTCGTCCGGAGGCAGGTCCAGGGCGGCGAAGTTGTGCACCGCGGTCCTCAGGCGACCCATCGTCGCGGCGGCGTGCAGACCGTGTCCGACGACGTCGCCGACCACCAGGGCCACCCGGGCCCCCGGCAGCGGGATGACGTCGTACCAGTCGCCGCCCACCCCCGCCTTGGCGGGCAGGTACCGGTGCCCGACCTCCAGGGCGGACAGCTCGGGGAGTGCGCCGGGCAGCAGGCTGCGTTGGAGGGTGACGGCCGTGGTGTGCTCGCGGGTGTACCGCCGCGCGTTGTCGATGCACACGGCCGCCCGGGCGGCGAGTTCCTCGGCGGGGGACAGGTCGTCCGGCTCGAAGGGGTCCTGCTCCGAACGCCAGAACTCCACGACACCCAGCAATTGGCCTCGGGCCTGGAGCGGCACCGAGATCATGGAGTGGATACCGAATTCGATGACCTTCCGGGCCCGCTCCGGGTTCTGGACCCGCCATCCGTCGGCCAAGGCGAGGTCCGCCACCAGGACCGGTCGGCCGGTGGTCATACCGATGGCCACGGGGTTGTCGGGCGCGTAGCGCATACGCCTCCCGACGGGGTAGAGGGGCACGTCGTCCCGGATGCCCTCGGCTGCGATACGGCGCATTTCCCTGCTCGCCCCCGTCGGTTCACCCCCTTGCAGCACGGGCTCCAGCAACTCGACGGTGGCGAAGTCGGCGAAGCGCGGGACCGCCACCTCGGTCAGTTCCTCGGCGGTGCGCTTCATGTCGAGGGTGGTACCGATCCGCGTGCTGGCCTCGTAGAGCAGCTGGAGGCGCCCGCCCGCCACGTCCGCCCGGCCCGCGAGGGCGCGCAGCTCCGTGGTGTCCCGCAGGGTGGCCACGCTGCCCCCCTGCGAGCCCACCTGCCGCACGCTGACCGCGAGCAGGATGTCCCCGGCCAGGAAGACCTTGTCCGTGGCCGCCCGGCCCGATGCCAGCAGTCCGGCCAGGGCCGGGCTCAGCCCGAGTCCGGTGACCGGCCTGCCCTCGGCCTCCGGGGGCAGTGCGAGCAGCCGGCGCGCCTCGTCGTTGACCAGCAACAGCCTTGCGTCACCGTCCAGAATGAGCACGCCTTCGCGGACCGCGTGCAGCACCGCGTCGTGGTGCTCGTACATGCGGGTCATCTCCACCGGCCCGAGGCCCCGGGTCTGCCGCCGCAAACGCCCGCTGACCAGTGCCGACCCACCCGCGGCCAGCAGCAGTGCGACACCGCCGGCGGCGAAGATCACCGGCAGTTGGTGCTGCACCACACTGGTCACCTTGTCCACCGTGACTCCCACGGTGACGAGGCCGACCGCGGTCCCCTTCTCGTCGAAGACGGCCACCGTCGAGTCGACCGCCTTCCCCAGACTGCTGTCGAACGTGGTCTGGTGGGGCTCGCCTTCGAGCGCCTGGCCGTAGGAGGTGGAGACGTGCTTCCCGATCTGGTCCGGGTCCGGGTGGGTCCACCGGAAGCCGTAGGGGCTCAGCGCCACGACGTAGTCGACGCCGGTCCTCTTGCGCACCGCCTCGGCGTGTGGCTGGAGTGCCGCCGTCGGGTCATCGCTCTTCATCGCCTCCGCGGTGCCCGGGGCGTTCGCGAACGACTCGGCCGCCACCAGTGACCGGTCGCCGGCTTCCTGGATCGCGCGGTTGCGGTCCTGGATCACGAGCACCACCACGGCCGTGGCGATGAGCAGGAGGACGACCACCAGCTGGAGCAGGAAGACCTGACCGGCGACGCTGCGCGGTTTCCGCAACGACAGCAGACGTCGGCCGGCCGAATGGTGACGGGCCTTCGGGCCGGCCTCCGGCGGCCCGCCTTTCGGTGGCACGCGGTCGGCCCGTCGGCTCGCTAGGACATATTGCCCAAGTTTGCCCATTTTCCCAGTATCAGTGACCGGATCGGCGGGCGCGGCCCAGGACGGGCCCGGGCCGGCACGGCCGGGTCGATGCCGCAGCGAGCGGGAGCCCGCAGGCTCCAGGAACGAAAAATTGCTGGTGAGTCATGTGACTCACCAGCAATTCGTGAACTTGTCGAGGACGATCTTACGAACGTTCCGACTGGTTCTGCTTCTGTGTCCGAGGGGGGACTTGAACCCCCACGCCCGATAAAGGGCACTAGCACCTCAAGCTAGCGCGTCTGCCATTCCGCCACCCGGACAAGGTGTCTGTCGTGCGGGGTTTCCCCCGCGGCGACGTCGTAAACATTACCAGGCTTTCCGGGGTGCCCGATCACGGGCGGTCGCCCCGGCGGATGCCGCGTCCCGCGTGAACGGCGTGTGACGGGCCGGGACCGGCCTTGGGCCGGGGGCGGGGGAGAGGGAGGATGAGAGGGACCCACCAGCAGTGACAGCGGGAGGAACCAGCGTGAGCGCGACCGACGGCACGGCCAGGAGCGTCACCGGCGAGGACGAGGTCGTGGACCTCTGCCGCGAGCTGATCCGGATCGACACCAGCAACTACGGCGACCACTCGGGTCCGGGTGAACGCAAGGCGGCCGAATGGGTCGCCGAGAAGCTCGCCGAAGTGGGACTCGAACCGAAGATCTTCGAGTCGCACCCGGGCCGCGCCTCCACGGTGGCCCGCATCGAGGGCGAGGACCCGTCCAGGCCCGCGCTGCTCATCCACGGTCACCTCGACGTCGTACCGGCCAACGCGGTCGACTGGACCCACCACCCCTTCTCCGGCGAGGTCGCCGACGGATGCGTGTGGGGGCGGGGTGCGGTCGACATGAAGGACATGGACGCGATGACGCTGGCGGTCGTCCGCGACCGGATGCGCTCCGGGCGCAGGCCGCCCCGCGACATCGTGCTCGCGTTCCTCGCCGACGAGGAGGCGGGCGGCACCTACGGCGCCCGTCACCTCGTCGACAACCACCCGGACCTGTTCGAGGGCGTCACCGAGGCGATCAGCGAGGTGGGCGGGTTCTCGTTCACCGTGAGCGAGGAGCGGCGGCTCTACCTCATCCAGACGGCCGAGAAGGGCATGCACTGGATGAAGCTGACCGTGGCCGGCACCGCCGGACACGGCTCGATGATCCACCGGGACAACGCGATCACCGAGCTCTCCGAGGCGGTCGCGCGGCTCGGCCGGCACACCTTCCCGGTGCGGGTCACCAAGACGACCCGCGCCTTCCTCGACGAGCTCGGCGACGCGCTCGGCACCGAGCTGGACCCCGAGGACATGCAGTCGACCCTCGCCAGGCTGGGCGGGATCGCCAAGCTGATCGGCGCGACCCTGAGCAACACCGCCAACCCGACCCAGCTGGGCGCCGGCTACAAGGTCAACGTCATCCCGGGGGAGGCCACCGCGCACGTCGACGGGCGGTTCCTGCCGGGGCACGAGGACGAGTTCCTCACCGACCTCGACCGGATCCTCGGCCCGAAGGTGCGCCGCGAGGACGTGCACTCCGACAAGGCGCTGGAGACCTCCTTCGACGGGCCGCTGGTCGAGGCGATGCAGTCCTCCCTGCTCGCCGAGGACCCGACCGCCAAGGCCATCCCCTACATGCTCTCCGGCGGCACGGATGCCAAGTCCTTCGACGACCTCGGTATCCGAGGCTTCGGCTTCGCCCCGCTGAAGCTGCCGCCGGAGCTGGACTTCGCCGGGATGTTCCACGGCGTGGACGAGCGGGTCCCGGTGGACGGGCTCCAGTTCGGGGTGCGCGTGCTCGACCGGTTCATCGACGCGTCCTGAATTGTCCCGGTGAAACGAGATTCCACCGGGCGAGAATAATCGGCCGCCTGTGCGGGCGCGACTGGGAAGAGTGAATGCGCCGATAAGCGCGTAGCCTCATTAATTCCCCCTCGTTACTGGTGATGCGATCCGCTGCTTGGGATCGCATTGCCAACAAGGAGGAATAATGATCAAGAAGGTCGTCGCTGCTGCGGCTGCCACTGGTGGGCTGGTTCTCGCGGGCGCGGGTCTGGCTGTTGCCGATGCCGGTGCCCAGGGTGCTGCCGTGCACTCCCCGGGTGTCGCCTCGGGCAACGTGATCCAGGTGCCCGTGCACGTCCCGGTGAACGTCTGCGGTAACACGATCTCGGTGATCGGGCTGCTGAACCCCGCCTTCGGCAACACCTGCATCAACAAGTGACGTCGACCCGCTGAGGGGTCGTCCGTCCACACCGTCGGCCCCGGAGCGCGCGCCATGCGCTCCGGGGCCGACCGGTCTTTTTCCGAAGGAAAAGCCGAAGAAGTCGAAGAGCCCGAAGTAAATCGAACAGCTGCCATGATGCGAGCAAATTCGGGACGAGTGACGAGATTGAAAGCAGGGATTCAGCAATGCGACAGGTCACCCGTAAAAGCCTCATGACCGTGGCGGCGGCGACGGGAGTGATCGCCGCCGCGGGCGGCTACGCCCACGCCGACTCCGGCGCGAACGGCATCGCCACCGACTCGCCCGGCGTCCTGTCGGGCAACTCGGTGCAGGCGCCGGTCAACGTTCCGGTGAACGTCTGCGGCAACACCATCGACGTCGTCGGGGCGCTCAACCCGACCTTCGGCAACTCCTGCGCCAACAAGGGCGGCGGTGCGCGGTCGGGCGGCTACGGCGACCAACGGGGCGGTGGTCACGGCGGTGGTCACGGCGACCACCAGGGCGGTGGCTACGGCGACCACCAGGGCGGCGGTGGCCGGGGTGGAAACCACGGCGGAAACCACGGCGGCGGGAACCACGGCGGCAGCCATGGCGGCTCCGGCGCGCACGGCGGCTCCGGTGGCGCGCACGCGGGCGGGCACACCGGCGGATCACCCGGTGTCGGCTCCGGCAACCACGTCCAGGCGCCGATCGACGTGCCGGTCAACGTGTGCGGCAACAGCATCGACGTCGTCGGGATCCTCAACCCGTCCTTCGGCAACGACTGCGCCAACGACAGCGGTACCGGCGCCCACACACCCCCGTCCCGCGGCCACGAGACGCCGGGCAAGCCCGGAGAGCACGGCCCCGGCAAGCCGGGCGGGCACGGACAGTCCAACCCGTCCCGACCCGGGGGCGTGCCGTCCACCTCGGATCACGTGACCCCGGCCGGCGCCTCCGCCGTCCACCGGCCCGCCGCCCACGCCGCGCAGCTCGCGCACACCGGCAGCGAGCTGCCGATGGGCCTCGCCCTGCCGGCCGGCGCGGGCGCGCTGCTCGCGGGAGCGGTGCTCTACCGCAAGGCGCGCCCCTCCGCGTAGGCCTCCGGGGAGCCCACGACGGAGCGGGCCCCGCCTCGGCGGGGCCCGCTCCGTATCCGTCGGCTCACCTCACCACGTGGCCCGCACCTGGCGGATGATCCGCCGGCGCAGCCGCACCCTGCGGCTGCCGTCACGCAGCAGGCTCAGGCGGTCCAACTCCCAGTGTCCGTACTCGGCATGGTCGGTCAGCAGTCGGGTCGCGTCCTTGCGGGAGACCCCGCGCGGTACGTAGACGTCGACAAATTCGTATTCCGGCATCGCATCTATTGTGCGGTCTGGGGTCCGGTACGGATAGCGTCTGCACTATGTCTGATGCTGCGCAGCCCACCGCTGCCGAGGTACGCGCCGCCGCCGAGGCGGTCAAGACCGCGCTCGACCGCCACCTGGCGGCGGTCGAACGCAGGACGGGGGAGGACGACCCGGCTGTCTACGAGGCGTTCAACGAGCTGGCCGCGGCCGCCGAGGTCTACGACGAACTGCTCTACGACCGCCATGACGAGGTCACGCCCTTCGAGATCCCCGGCGCGGAGGACTCCCTGCCGCCGTACGCGGGTCCCGAGGAGCCGAACGCGCTGAGTGTGCTGATCCGCCGCGACTACGCCGTCGCGGAGCCACAGCGGCTGCTGGCGCAGGCCCAGCGGATCGAGGCGGCGGACGACGAGGGAGTGGGCGGGGCGGTCTCGGACACGGTGCACGGGGCGCTGGGCATTCTGTTCGGCGAGTTCGAGCCGGACGAGATCGCCTCCCGGCACAAGGAGTTCGGCCTGGAGGAGAGCGACTCCACGCTGTGGGTGCTGGCGGCAGACGAACCGGCCGAGCCGGGCGAGTGGCTGGAGACACCGTTCGAGCAGGCCGACCCCGGGCGGGTCATCTGCCGCTTCGACGTGAGCTCGGTCTTCGACGAGCTCGACGACGGTGACGACGGCGACGACGAGGATCTCGTGGACGACATCGAGGACGAGGAACTGGAGCGACTGGACGCGGACCGCTAACCGGCAGCCGACAGCGGCAAACGGCAAGCGGGAAGCGGAAGCCTCCGAGTCTTCATGACGGCGGCGGTCGCGAGGGGGAGACCCTCGGGACCGCCGCCGTTCGCGCTACTCGGCCGCCGGGACCTGGGTGCGCAGCAGCACCGGAAGCCGGGTCGTGCGGGGCTTCGCCGGAACCTCGGCGACGGCCTTCGGCAGGACCTGCTCGACGCCGTGCACCACGGACAGATGGCGCTCCGCCCGGCCGAACGCCGTGTACACCCAGGGGCGCGAGAGGGCCTGCGCGGCATCCCCGGGCAGGACCACGACCGCCGCGGGCCACCGGCTGCCCACGGCCTGGTGCGCGGTCAGCGCCCACCCGTGGCGTACGGCCTGCTCCACCCGTTCCCTCGGTACGACCACCGGGCCGTCGGCGCAGGACAGGTGCAGCCCCTCCGCGTCGGCCGTCACCACCCGGCCGGGGACCGTACGGCCCGGCGCGGGCGAGTAGGCGATCCGGTCGCCGGGGTCGAAGCCGCCGAAGCGGCCGGGGCCGGGATTGAGCCGTTCCTTGAGGGCGGCGTTCAGCGCGCGCGTGCCGGCCGCACCGCCGTGCCCCGGAGTGATCGCCACCGTCTCCTCGGGGGTGATCCCGAAGGCCCGCGGCACCGAGTCGGCGACGAGCTGCACGGTCCGGTGCACGGCCTCGCCCGCATCCCGCACCGGCACGATCACGATCTCCTTGCCGGGCGCGTCGACCTGGTTCAGCTCGCCGATGCCGACGCCGGAGACGAGTTCGCCGATCGGCCCCGGGTCGGGCGTGCGCGAAGCGACCTGCGGGCAGGCGCGCGCCGCGAGCAGATCGGCGAAGACCCGGCCCGGGCCGGCCGACCACAGCACCGCCGGATCACCGCTGAGCACCAGCCGAGCCCCGTCCGGCAGCGACTCCGCCAGCATCGCGGCGCTCTCCACGTCCAGTTGCGGCGCGTCGAGCAGGACCAGCAGGTCGAGGGCGAAGGCCCCGTCGGTGTCCCGCCCGGGACCCTCGGTGCCGGCGAGCAGCCCGGGGACGGTGACGACGGCGCCGTCCGCTGCCTGTTCGCCGAGGAGAGCCGTGAACCGCTGCCGTCCGTCCGGCGTGTGGCAGGCCGCGACCGCGCGCAGGCCCAGGGTCCGGGCCGCGGTGAGCAGCGCCGCCGGTTCGGCGCGGGAGGCGTCGCCGCCGGTGTGCAGCACCAGACCGTGTCCGGCGACGGCGCGCAGCAGTTCGGCCGTGCTGCCGGACGCGCCGGCCGTCACCGACTCCCAGCGCGCGGAGGCCTCCTTGGCCAGGGAGTTGACCACCCGGGCCAGCGCGTCGGCGAGGCTCTCCTCCGCCAGCGCGTACCGCTCCAGACCCACCAGGACACGGACCGGCCGGGACTCCTCGCCGTCCTCCCCGCTCTCGTCCTCGCCGTTCACGCCCTTCGCGCCGTTCTCGGCGGTCCCGTCGGGCTGACCGGACCGGGCGGCGTCCACGGGGTCCAGGGCGTCCTGGAAGACGAGGGCCTCGCCCTCGGCCAGCGCGCTCTGTACGGCCGCCTCGGCGTCCGGCACGGCCTGTCGGCCGAGGGCGGCGGTGAGCGTCGGCAACTCCAGGGCGGTGTGCCCGGCCAGGGCGGCCTGTTCCAGCAGCCAGACCGTCACCGCGCGGCCGCGCCGTTCGTCGTCGGGGGCGCACTCCGGGCCGAGCAGCGCCCGCGCGAACCCGTCGGCCTGCTCGGGACGCACACCGGGGACGCGCAGCAGCTGCCACGGGTCCTCACGCAGCAGTTCCTCGGCGCCCTCACCGAGCGCGGCGGCGGTCTGGGGCGCGAGTGTCTCGGGTGCGCCGCCGTCGGCGAGCACGCGCCGCACGCCCTCGACGGCCTCCGCCGCGGGTGCCGGTGCGGCGTCCGCGGCCGGTACGGCGGCCACCGGCTGGGGACGGCGTACCGGCTCCGGGGCGGGGCGGCGCGGGGCGGGCGCCGGCTCGGCGAACACGGTGGCCGGGGGCTTCGCCCCGCCCTCCACCGCACGCACCGCCGCCAGCAGGTCGGCGGCCTTTCCGCTCAGCTTGGTCCCGCTGGCGATGGGCTCCGCCTTCTCGGCCCGGCGCCGCTCGATCCGCTCCCGCTCGAGCTTCTGCGCGGCGAGCTCGGCCTGCGCCTCGGAGAGCTGCGCGGCGGCTTCGGCGGCCTTGCCCGCTTCTGTCTCTGCTTCCGCTTCTGCTTCTGGGTTTGCGGCTGCGGCTGCGTCCGTCTCTACGGCGACTGTCTCCTCGCCCTCGCTCACGCCCTCTGTGTCGCGCGCGGTCGAGGCGCTGTCGGCCGGCGCCGGTTCGGGCTGTGCCGTCGCGGTGTCGTCCGGGGTCCCGGGCTCCCCGGCGGCGTCCGGCGTCGCCGGTCCGGCGTTCTCGGTGCTCTCCGGGGGAACCGACTCCGTGCTCACAGCGTGCTCCAGTCGTGATCGGGATAGCGGTGCACGGGCGCCGACACGTCGTCGAGGGCCCGGCAGATCTCGTCAGGAAGACTAAGGGCCTCCACTGACAATGCGGCCGTGAGCTGCTGCGCGTTGCGCGCGCCGACGATCGGGGCGGCCACGCCGGGCCGGTCGCGGACCCAGGCCAGGGCGACCTGGAGCGGGGTCACCGCCAGCCCGTCCGCGGCGGTGGAGACGGCGTCCACGATGCGGCTCGCGGTGTCGTCGAGATACGGCTCGACGAAGAGCCCGAAGTGGTCCGAGGCGCCGCGCGAGTCGGGCGGCAGTGCGTCGCCCCGGTACTTGCCGGTGAGGACGCCGCGGCCCAGCGGAGAGGAAGGCAGCAGGCCTACGCCCAGATCCAGGGCGGCCGGCAGCACCTCGCGCTCGACGCCGCGCTGGAGCAGCGAGTACTCCATCTGGGTCGCCGCGAGGCGGGTTCGGGTGCCCGGCGCGGAGAGCTGCCAGGTGGCCGCCTTGGCGAGCTGCCAGCCGCAGAAGTTGGAGACCCCGGCGTAGCGGGCGCGGCCGCTGGCGACAGCGATGTCGAGGGCCTGGAGGGTCTCCTCCAGCGGGGTGTCGGGGTCGAAGGCGTGCACCTGCCACAGGTCGACGTGGTCCGTGCCCAGCCGGGCCAGTGAGGCGTCGAGGGCGGCGAGGAGGTGCCCCCGTGAGCCGTCGTAGCGGCGGTCCGGGTCGGGGACGCTGCCCGCCTTGGTCGAGATGATCAGGTCCCGGCGCGGCACCAGGCCCTCCATCAGCCGTCCGAGCAGGTATTCGGCGTCCCCGTCGCCGTAGACGTCGGCCGTGTCGACGAGGGTCCCGCCCGCCTCCCAGAACGTCTTCATGACGTCCGCGGCGTCGTGCTCGTCGGTGTCGCGGCCCCAGGTCAGGGTGCCGAGCCCGATGCGGGACACACGCAGGCCGGTGCGGCCGAGATGCCTCTGCTCCATGAACGCCGAGATTACTGGCCAGAACTGGGCAGTGGGTTGCCTGTGGATAACCGAATTTCCGGGAGGGGGAGCCGAGTTCCGCAGGCCGGGACCCCGGCGCCGATCGGCGCGACCCTCGCCACACCGCCCTCCCCGGCCCCCGGCCCCCGCGCTAAGGTCTCCGCAACAGCGTCGTTACTGATCAGTAAGGGGAATCGGCCATGCAGCTCGGGATCAACCTCGGCTACTGGGGTGCCGGAATGGACGGCGACAACCTCGCCGTCGCCCAGGAGGCCGACCGCCTCGGATACGCCGTCTGCTGGGCCGCCGAGGCCTACGGCTCCGACGCGGCCACCGTCCTCACCTGGGTGGCCGCGCAGACCGAGCGCATCGACGTCGGCTCGGCGATCTTCCAGATCCCGGCCCGCCAGCCGGCGATGACCGCGATGACCGCCGCCACCCTCGACTCGCTCTCCGGCGGCCGTTTCCGCCTCGGCCTCGGTGTCTCGGGACCGCAGGTCTCCGAGGGCTGGTACGGCGTCAAGTTCGACAAGCCGCTGTCCCGCACCCGCGAGTACGTGGAGATCGTCCGCAAGGCGATGACGCGGGAGCGGCTGTCGTACGACGGCGAGCACTGGACGCTGCCGCTGCCGGGCGGCCCGGGCAAGCCGATCAAGCTGACCGTGCACCCGGAGCGCGAGCACATCCCGCTGTACATCGCCGCGATCGGCCCGAAGAACCTGGAGCAGACCGGCGAGATCGCCGACGGCGCCCTGCTCATCTTCCCGTCCGCCGAGCACCTCGAGGACACCGCGATCAAGCACCTGCGGGCCGGGCGCGAGAAGGCGGGCAAGACCCTCGAGGGCTTCGACGTCTGTCCGACGCTGCCGCTGGCCCTCGGTGACGACAAGGACGTCGAGCGGCTCGCCGACACCTTCCGCCCCTACACCGCCCTGTACGTCGGCGGCATGGGCAGCCGCAAGCAGAACTTCTACAACCAGCTCGCGCGCCGCATGGGCTACGAGGCCGCGGCCGACGAGATCCAGGACAAGTACCTGTCCGGTGACAAGCAGGGCGCCGCGGCCGCCGTACCGCACGAGCTGATCGACCGGACCACGCTGTTGGGCTCGGTGGAGCGGATCGCCGACCGGATGAAGGCCTACGCGGCGGCCGGTGTCACCACGCTCACCCTCGCCCCCTCGGGCTTCACCCTGGACGAGCGCCTCGCCTCGCTGCGGGCCGGCGCGCAGGCCATCGAGCTCGCCGGTCTGGGCTAGCCGGGACGGGGGATTCCGGGAATTCCAGCGGCCGTGGTGGGGGCTCGGGGGTCTTCCCCGCCACGGCCGTCACGCGGAACAACGCGCCACACGGCGCGCGGTTACGCTCCCGGGCCGACTCCCGGGGTCCCCCTTTCGGCGGAGTTGTCCGACACAGCTGTTGCAGCGCCTCCCGTGCCGCATTTGACTCGTTCCTTGCGGAATGCTGCGGAATCCTGCGCGATGCGGAGAGGTGCCCCACGATGCTTTCGGCCAAGAGTCTGTTCCAGGAGATCATCGACAACGACGAGTCCTTCGCGCTCTTCTGTTCCATCGCCGCCGGCGGGGAGTCGCAGGGCGGCTGGGAGAACGCCAGGATCGCCGCGCTCGTCCCGCAGAGCGAACGCCACCTCGCTCCCAAGATCGCCCGGCACGGCGCCGACGAGGACAAGCACGGCCGGATCTTCAACGCCCTGATGCGCAAGCGCGGGCTCGCCCCCGTGCCCGTCCCGCGCGACACCGACTACACGATGCTCCTGGAGCGCGCCGGCATCGGCCTCGCGCACGACCGGCTCCGGGCCGACCACCCGCTGACCGTGCACGACCTCGTCATCTACCTCGCCCACAGCCGGGTCACCGAACAGCGCGCCTCCGAGCAGATGGAGCTGCTGCGCAGGCACTTCGCCGACCACCCCGACCTCGGCCGCGCGGTGAAGATGATCTCGAACGACGAGGACAACCACCTCGCCTACTGCCACGAGGAGTTGCTGCGCCTCGCCCGCGCGGGGCACGGCCGCGCCATCCAGCAGACGCTCCGCGGGTGCGCGCTCGCCGAGATCCGGATCTACCGCGACGTGAGCCTGGCCGTCATGGCCCACATGGGAGACCTCCTCGGCTGGCCGAGGGCCAGGTCGGCGTTCCTCGCGGCCGGCATCCACGCCGTGTACGCGTGGGAGCGGTTCGCGGGCTGGCGGCGGATGGTCTCCCTGGAGATGCCCGAGCGTCGCGACGCGCTCGGCGGTCCGGCGGTCGCGGCTCCCGAGTACGCCTGAGCCCCGACCGCGCGGGCCGGCCCCGGAACCGTCCCTAGAGCCATCCGCGATGCTTGAACAACCGGTACAGCAGCACCTCGAGCCCGGCCATCAGCGCGATCACCGCCGGATACGACCACACCCACCGCAGCTCCGGCATGTGCTCGAAGTTCATGCCGTAGATCCCCGCGATCATCGTGGGGATCGCAGCCATCGCCGCCCACGCCGAGATCTTCCGCATGTCGTCGTTCTGCCGGACGCTCATCTGCGCCAGATGTGCCGAGAGGATGTCCGTGACCAGCCGGTCCAGCCCCTCCACGGACTCGTTCACCCGCATGAGATGGTCGCTGACGTCGCGGAAGAAGGGCCGCGCCCGGTCGTCCACGAAGGGCACCCCCGCGCCGGACATGCCGGTGCCTGCCAGCCGGGTCAGCGGTGGCCCCAGCGGGCCGGTGGCCCGGCGGAACTCCAGGATCTGCCGCTTGAACCGGTAGATCCGCGACGCGGTGTGCCGTGAGCCGCCGCCGTCCGGCGAGAACACCTCCGCCTCCAGCTCCTCCAGGTCCGTCTGGAGTTCCGTCGCCACGTCCAGGTAGTGGTCCACGGTGGCGTCGGCGATCGCGTACACCACCGCCGTGGGGCCCTTGGCGAGCAGCTGCGGCTCGTGCTCCAGACGGTGCCGTACGGCGGCCAGCGGAGAGCCCTCGCCGTGCCGGACGGTCACCACGAAGCCGTCACCGAGGAAGACCATCACCTCACCGGAGGAGACCGCGTCGCTCTCGGTCTCGTAGACGACCGGTTTGAACACCAGGAAGAGCGAGTCGTCGTAGATCTCCAGCTTGGGCCGCTGGTGGGCTTTCAGGGCGTCCTCGACGGCGAGCGGGTGCAGGCCGAACTCGTGCGTGACGTGGTCGAACTCCTTCTCCGTCGGCTCGTGCAGCCCGATCCACACGAAACCGCCCGCGGCCCGTGCCTCGGCCAGGGCGTCCGAGAAGTCCTCCGGGCCCTCCGTACGGTGCCCGTCGCGATAGACAGCGCAGTCGACGATCACTCGGCGCATTCTCCTTTCCGGCGCTCACCGGCGCACGCCCGCGTGCGCCTACCCTGGGCCGCATGCCCACGTTGATCCTTGTCCGGCACGGCCGGTCCACCGCCAACACCTCCGGACTGCTCGCCGGCTGGACGCCCGGCGTCGCCCTCGACGAGCGCGGAGCCGCGCAGGCCGCCGCCCTGCCCGGGCGGCTCGAAGCGCTGCCGATCGCCGAGGTCGTCGCAAGCCCCCTCCAGCGTTGCCAGGAGACGATCCGGCCGCTCCTCGACGCCCGCCCCGGGCTGCGCGCCCACACCGACGAGCGGATCGGGGAGTGCCACTACGGCGACTGGTCGGGACGCAAGCTCGCCGAACTGATGGACGAGCCCCTGATGGAGGTCGTGCAGGCGCACCCCTCCGCCGCCGCGTTCCCCGGCGGCGAGTCCATGCGGGCCATGCAGACCCGCGCCGCCGAGGCGGTGCGGGAGTGGAACGCGCGCGTGGAGCGCGACCACGGCGCCGACGCCGTCTATCTGATGTGCTCGCACGGCGACATCATCAAGTCGCTCGTGGCGGACGCCCTCGGGCTTCATCTCGACCTCTTCCAGCGGATCTCTGTGGAACCGTGTTCCGTCACCGCGATCCGTTACACCCGGCTGCGCCCCTTTCTCGTGCGCCTCGGCGACACCGGCGACTTCGCGTCGCTCGCCCCGCGCGAGGAGCCGCCGGCCGGGGACGCGACGGTCGGGGGTGGTGCGGGCGCACCGTGATCGTCGGCCGCAGTAGGGTGAAGCGGTCCGCAAACGCGCGCGTACCCGCAGGGACGTTCCCCCACTCGTTCCCCGGCCCACGATGACCCACGATTCCCATGGAGACAGGACGTGTCCCGTCAGGTGTTCCTCTACGACCCCCCGGACCGCTTCGTGGCCGGTACGGTCGGACTGCCCGGGCGCCGTACCTTCTTCCTCCAGGCCACCGCCGGCTCCCGAGTGACCAGCGTGGCCCTGGAGAAGACCCAGGTCGCCGCGCTCGCCGAGCGCATGGACGAACTGCTGGACGAGGTCGTACGCCGGAGCGGCGGCAGCGCCCCCGTGCCCGCGATGTCGCCCGCCGAGAACACCGACACGGCCCCCCTCGACACACCGATCGAGGAGGAGTTCCGGGTCGGCACCATGGCCCTCGCCTGGGACGGCGAGGAACAGCTCATGATCGTCGAGGCGCAGGCCCTCGTGGAGCTCGACGCGGACTCCGAGGAGGACCTCGCCGAGGCCGAGGAGAAGCTCCTCCAGGACGAGGAGAACGGGCCCCCGATGCTGCGGGTCCGGCTCACCGGCGCGCAGGCCAGGGCCTTCGCCAAGCGCGCCCTCGACGTCGTCAACGCGGGCCGGCCGCCGTGCCCGCTGTGCAGCCTGCCGCTCGATCCGGAAGGACACGTATGTCCGCGCCAGAACGGATACCGCCGGGGGGCGTGACGACCACCGACCCGGCCGCCGCCGAACTCCTCGCGCGCGGCGAGCTCACCGTCCGCGGGCGCATCCGCGACGCCTCGAACGCGGCCCTGTACTGCACCGTCGCGCACGAGGGCCGCGAGGCCGCCTGCGTCTACAAGCCCGTCGCCGGGGAGCGGCCGCTGTGGGACTTCCCCGACGGCACCCTCGCCCAGCGCGAGGTCGCCGCCTACGAGGTCTCCGAGGCGACCGGCTGGGGCCTCGTGCCGCCCACCGTGCTGCGGGAGGGGCCGTACGGCGAGGGCATGTGCCAGCTGTGGATCGAGACGGCCCCGGAGGCCGAACTGCTCGCCCTGGTGGACGCGGAGGAGCCCGAGCCGGGCTGGAGGGCGATCGGCTTCGCCGAGGTCGGCGAGGGCCGGACCGCGCTGCTCGTGCACGCCGACGACGAACGGCTGCGCCGGCTCGCCGTCCTCGACGCGGTGATCAACAACGCCGACCGCAAGGGCGGCCACCTGCTGCCCACCGCCGACGGCCGGCTGTACGGCATCGACCACGGGGTCACCTTCAACGCCGAGAACAAGCTGCGTACGCTCCTGTGGGGCTGGGCGGGGGAGCCCCTGACCGGCGAGGCCGTCGACGTGCTCAAGGGCCTCAGAGGGGCCCTGGAGCCCGGCGGGCGGCTGGCGGTCACACTGGCCGCGCTCGTCACCCCCGCCGAAGTCGACGCCACGCGCGCGCGTGCCGACGCGCTGCTGGAGGCCGGGAAGCACCCGGAGCCGAGCGGCGACTGGCCGGCCATCCCCTGGCCCCCGGTCTGATCGCCCCGCGCACGCCGACACGCATGCCGGACGGAATCACACAAGAGGGCCTTCCCGGCCATCTGGCCTGCTCCGGTTCGTATACGCAACTTCCGTCCGGTTAGGCTCATGACATGCATGCCTGGCCCGCTTCCGAGGTCCCCGCCCTGCCTGGTCAGGGCCGCGACCTGAGGATCCACGACACCGCGACCGGCGGCTTGGTCTCCCTCGACCCCGGTCCCGTCGCCCGTATCTACGTCTGCGGCATCACGCCGTACGACGCGACCCACATGGGTCACGCGGCGACCTACAACGCGTTCGACCTCGTTCAGCGCGTGTGGCTCGACACCAAGCGGCAGGTTCACTACGTCCAGAACGTCACCGACGTCGACGACCCGCTGCTGGAGCGGGCCGTGCGCGACGGCGTCGACTGGGTCGCCCTCGCCGAGAAGGAGACGGCCCTCTTCCGCGAGGACATGACCGCCCTGCGGATGCTGCCGCCGCGGCACTACATAGGCGCCGTCGAGGCGATACCCGGGATCGTCCCGCTCGTCGAGCGGCTGCGGGACGCGGGCGCCGCCTACGAGCTCGAGGGGGACGTCTACTTCTCCGTCGAGTCCGACCCGGACTTCGGCCGGGTCTCGGGCCTGGACGCGGCCGCCATGCGGCTGCTCTCCGCCGAGCGCGGCGGCGACCCGGACCGTCCCGGCAAGAAGAACCCGCTCGACCCGATGCTCTGGATGGCGGCCCGCGAGGGCGAGCCCAGCTGGGACGGCGGCTCGCTCGGCCGCGGCCGACCGGGCTGGCACATCGAGTGCGTGGCCATCGCCCTGGACCACCTCGGGATGGGCTTCGACGTGCAGGGCGGCGGCTCCGACCTCGCCTTCCCGCACCACGAGATGGGCGCCTCCCACGCCCAGGTGCTGACCGGCGAGTTCCCCATGGCCCAGGCGTACGTCCACGCCGGCATGGTCGCCCTGGACGGCGAGAAGATGTCCAAGTCCCGGGGCAACCTGGTCTTCGTCTCGAAGCTGCGCCAGGACGGCGTCGACCCCGCCGCCATCCGGCTCACCCTCCTCGCCCACCACTACCGGGCCGACTGGGAGTGGACCGACCAGGTCCTGGTGGACGCCGAGGCCCGGCTCGGGCGCTGGCGTGCCGCCGTCTCCCGGCCCGACGGGCCGCCCGCCGAGGCGCTCGTCGAGGAGATCCGCGAGGCGCTCGGCAACGACCTCGACGCCCCGGCCGCACTCGCCGCCGTCGACCGCTGGGCCGCGCTCCAGCAGGAGCACGGCGGTACGGACATCGGCGCCCCCGGTGTCGTCTCGCGCGCCGTGGACGCACTGCTGGGCGTGGCGCTGTAGCCGAAGGCGCCCGTACACCGGGTAGGACGAGGGGCGGTGCGCAGATGCGCACCGCCCCTCTCGGTCCTCCGTCCCGCCCGGTGTCCTAGTCCTCCGAGGAATCGCTGTCGTCGGAGGCGTCGCCGCTCGGCTTCGGCGGCTTCGGGGGCCGGGTCCGCTCCCCGGGGTCCGGCGGGCCGCCGCCGTCCCGGCGCCGCAGATAGCGCTCGAACTCGCGGGCGATCGCCTCGCCCGACGCCTCCGGCAGCTCCGCGGTGTCCCGCGCCTCCTCCAGCGTCTGCACGTACTCGGCGACCTCGGTGTCCTCGGCGGCCAGCTGGTCCACGCCCACCTGCCAGGCACGCGCGTCCTCGGGCAGCTCGCCCAGGGGGATGCGTACGTCGATCAGGTCTTCCAGGCGGTTGAGGAGGGCCAGCGTCGCCTTCGGGTTCGGCGGCTGCGAGACGTAGTGCGGCACGGCCGCCCAGAGGCTCACCGCGGGCACCCCCGCGTGCGTGCACGCCTCCTGGAGGACGCCGACGATGCCCGTGGGGCCCTCGTACTTGGTCTCCTCCAGGTCCATCCGCTGCGCCAGGTCCGCGTCGGACGTGGTCCCGCTGATCGGAACCGGACGCGTGTGCGGGGTGTCACCGAGCAGGGCGCCCAGGATGACCACCAGCTCCACGCCCAACTCGTGCGCGAAGCCCAGCAGCTCGTTGCAGAACGAGCGCCAGCGCATGGACGGTTCGATGCCGCGGACGAGCACCAGGTCGCGTGGCTTCTCGCCGCCGACCCGGACGACCGACAACCTTGTCGTCGGCCACGTGATCTTGCGCACGCCGGCGTCCATCCACACCGTGGGGCGGTTCACCTGGAAGTCGTAGTAGTCCTCGGCGTCCAGCGCCGCGAACACCTCGCCCTTCCACTCCCGCTCCAGGTGCCCGACCGCGGTGGAGGCGGCGTCGCCGGCATCGTTCCAGCCCTCGAACGCGGCCACCATGACCGGGTCGATCAGCTCGGGAACCCCCTCGAGCTCGATCACCCAGCGCCTCCTTCCGACGTGCCCTCGCTTGACCACCCAACCTTACGGCGTTCCGCGGGGGCGCTCGCAGCCCCCTTGCACGGGGGAGTGAACGGATCACTGCCCCGTTCGCCACCCCCGAACACCCCCTGCCGGACCCGACTCACGGCATCGACTCACAGGCGGCGCACAGGGTGGGTGCGCGCCGCGGACTCACAGCGTCGAGCGCAGCCACTGCTCCACGCTCGCGATGTGCACCGTCGCCCACGACCGCGCCGCCTCCGCGTCCCGGTCGCGCAGGGCCGCCAGGATCGCCCGGTGCTCGCGCAGCGTGCCGGTGACCGCGTCCTCCTGCGTCAGGCCGCGCCAGATGCGGGCCCGGGTGGTGGGCCCGGACAGTCCGTCGAGCAGCGAGCACAGCACCGAGTTGCCGGCGCTCTGCACGATGCCCCGGTGGAACTCCAGGTCGCCGGCGACCAGTTCCTCCACCGAGGGCTCCGCCCCGAGCTTGTCCAACTGGGCGTCGAGCGCGTCCAGTTGCTGCTCGCTGATCCGCAGGGCGGCCATCGCGGTGGCGGCCGGCTCCAGGATGCGGCGCACGGCGAGGAACTCCAGGACCGTGTCGTCGCGGTGGAAGTCGACGACGAAACTCAGCGCCTCGAGGAGCAGTTGCGGATCGAGGCTGGTGACATAGGTGCCGTCGCCCTGCCGCACGTCCAGGATCCGGATCAGCGACAGGGCGCGCACCGCCTCCCGCAGGGAGTTGCGGGACAGACCCAGATCGGCGGCCAGCTCGCTCTCCTTGGGGAGCCGGTCCCCGGGGCGCAGCGCACCCGAGACGATCATGCCCTTGATCTTCTCGATCGCCTCGTCGGTGACTGCCATGACCGGCCTCCCTGTCGTTCATCGCCCAGACATCGGATCCAGACATCGGATCCAGACATCGGATGTCTCAGCGCCATTATGAGGGCAGATCAGAGCAGTGCCTCCAGATCTGCGATCACCGCCCGCTCGTCGACCGTGGTGAGCCCACGATCGCGCATCAGCACCCGTCCGTCGACGACGGTGTCCCGCACGTCCGACGGGTGCGCCGCGTACGCCAGCGTCGACCACGGGTCGTGGCGCGGCCGCAGATGCGGTGCGTCCAGGTCGAGGACGATCAGGTCGGCCCGCTTGCCCGCCTCCAGCGAACCGAGCTGCTCGCCGAGCCCGAGCGCCCGCGCGCCCTCGATCGTCGCCATCCGTACGGCCTGCTCGGCGCCGACCGCCGTCGGATCGCCCGCCGCCTTGTGCACCAGCGCCGCCTGCCGTACGGCCCCCAGCACGTCCAGCGAGTTGGAGCTGACGGCGCCGTCCGTGCCCAGCCCCACCGTCACGCCCGCGCTCAGCAGCCGCGGCACGGGTGCGATGCCGCAGCCCAGCTTCAGGTTCGACACCGGACAGTGGGCGACGGCGGTGCGGGTGCGGGCCAGCGCCGCGATCTCGGGCCCGGTGAGGTCGACGGCGTGCGCGAGCAGCACATCGGGGCCGAGCAGCCCGAGGGAGTCCAGCAGCTCCACCGGCCGCTTCCCGTGCTGCACCTCGACGGTGGCGACCTCGGTGGCGTTCTCGGCCGCGTGGATGTGCACCAGCGCCCCGAACTCCCGGGCCAGCGCGAAGACTTCGGTGAGCTGCCCGGGGGAGAGGGTGTACGTCGAGTGCGCGAAGACGACCGGCCGGTGTCCGGGCCGGGCGGGCCCGCGTGCCTCGAGGTCGCGTCGCGCCCACCCGAGCCGCTCCTCGTACGTGATGCCGTCCGGTGGCCCGGGCACGTCCATGAAGGTGGGCCCGGTGTGCAGCCGCCAGCCCGTCTCGTGGGCCGCCCGCTCGGCCGCCTCGTGGAACCAGTACATGTCCAGCGCCGAGGTCACCCCGGCCCGCAGGCTCTCCGCGACCGCCAGCCGCACCGCCGCCGCCACGTTCTCCGGCGCCAGCAGTTCCGCCTCCCACTTCAGGACCCGCTCCAGGAATCCCTGGAGGGTGACGTCGTCGGCGCGGCCGCGCAGCAGGGTCATCGCGAGGTGGGTGTGCGTGTTGATCAGCCCGGGGAGGACGAGACAGCCGGCGGCGTCGATCTCCTCGGCGGCGGTGTAGCGCTCGCGCAGCTCGCGGGCCGGCCCTATGGCGAGGATGCCGCCCTCATGGACCGCGACCGCCCCGTCCCGTACGACGGTTCCGGCGTCGTCCATCGTCAGGACCTCGCCGCCGTGCACCAGCAGGTCGATGCTCACGCCTGCTCACCTTCCGCCAGCAGCCGCAGCGCGTCCAGGGACACCACCGCGCCCCGCTCGACGCCGGCCGCGACGACCTCCCGGTGCGGGTCGTAGCCACCGGTCGTCTGCTCGTCGACCAGCTCGTCGGCGTTCGCCCCGTCGATCACCAGCACACCGCCCGCGACCAGGCCGCGCAGCGAGGCCGTGACCAGCAGCGCGGACAGTTCCATCTCGATGGCGGCGAGCCCGGCGCCGGCGTAGGAGAAGAGCGGGAGCAGACCCGGCTGGAAGGCCGCCCGGGTCCACACGACGCCCCGGTGGTGCGGGGCGCCGGCCTGGCGGGCCGCGCGCTGGAGGGCGAGGACCGCCTCGGGCGCGGACACCGCCGGGTACTCCGGGGGCAGCAGCTGATGGGTGACGCCGTCGTCGCGGACGGCCGCCTCCGCGATGACCAGGTCGCCGTCCCCGATACCCGGCTTCATCGCGCCCGCGGTGCCGAACCGCAGGAAGGTGCGCACGCCCGCGTCCGCCAGCTCCTGGAAGAGCAGGATCGCGCCCGGCGCACCCACCCCGTGCGAGGCGACGACGACCGGCACGCCCTTCCAGCTTCCGCTGAACACCCGGTACTCGCGGTGGTACGAGACCTCCTCGGCGCCGTCGAGGAGCGCGGCGACGGCCGCGGCGCGGGCCGGGTCGCCGACGACCACGGCGTGCGCCGGGAGACCGGTGCGCGGGATGCGGGTGACGGGCAGCAGGTCCTGCGTCATTGGACGGCTCCGGTGGTACGGGGGCGGCGACGGCGGCGGGCCGTCGTGAGGAACAGGGCGCCGAGCGTGACGACGTAGGGCGCGGCGTCGGTCGCCTGCTGCGGCAGGCCGAGACCCTGGAGGCGGAACCCGGCCGCTTCGGCGAGCCCGAACAGCAGCGCGGCGAGCAGGACGCCCAGGGGCGCGGCGCGGCCCAGCATGACGGCCACGACAGCGATCCAACCACGCCCCGCCGTCATGTTCTCCGTGAACAACGTGACGTTGCCGAGGGCGAGCTGGGCGCCCGCGAGTCCGCACAGCACTCCCGACAGCAGGATCGCGCCGTACTGGTACTTCGCCGGGCTCACCCCGAGGGTGGCCGCCGCGTCGGGCGCCTCGCCGACCCCGCGCAGCCGGAGCCCCCACACATGCCGCGACAGCAGCAGGGCGGCGACCGCGACCGCCGCCCACGACAGGTACGCGAGCGGGGTGAAGCCACCGATCAGCGGCAGCCCGGCGAGGGACGGATCGTCGAAGGTGCCCTGCACGCCGAAGACCGTGCGCAGCAGGAAGCTGGTCAGGCCGACCGCCAGCAGGTTCATGGCGATGCCGAGGACCACCGCGTCCCCGCGCAGGGTGACCGCCCCCACGGCCAGGATCAGCGAGTACGCGGCCGCCGCGAGGGCCGCCGCCAGGACGCCGAGCCAGGGGCTGCCGGTGAACCAGCTGGTCGCCACGGAGGTGAAGCAGCCCATCAGCATCATGCCCTCGAGGCCGATGTTGAAGACCCCGGCGCGCTCGCACAGGGCGCCGCCGAGGGCCGCCAGCAGGATCGGGGTGAGGGCGCGCAGCGCCGACATGAGGAGATCGGAGTCGAGGAACATCACACCGCCTCGCTTTCCCGGGTGCGACGGCCGAACCAGCGGCTGGGGAAGCGCAGCCGGGCCGCGAGGAACACGATCACGATGGCCTGGAGCACCTGGGTCAGTTCGCGCGGCACCTCGGTGGTGCGCTCCATCGCCAGCCCGCCGACCTGGAGGACGGCGAAGAACAACGCGGCGACCACCGTGCCCAGCGGAGCCGCGGCGGCGAGCAGGGCCGCCGTGAGGCCCGTCCAGGTGTAGCCGGGGGCGGTGAGCGAGCCGTCCACGAAGCGGTAGGGGAAGCTCAGTACGCCGATGGCGCCCACGAGTCCGGCGAGGCCGCCGGAGAGCGCCATCAACTTCAGGGTCAGGCCCCGGCGTTCGACGCCCGCGTAGGCGGAGAAGCGGGGGTTGAGGCCCGTCATGCGGATCTCGTAGCCGACGGCGGTGCGCTTGTCGGTGAACCAGTACGCGGCAGCGGCGAGCGCGACGAGGACGAGCCCGAGGGTGACCGTGGAGTCGCCGAAGGCGGGCAGTGCCACCCCGTCCGGCAGCGCACGGGTCTGGGGCAGGCTGGAGCCCGGCTCCTTGAGCGGGTAGCGCGCCAGGTAGGAGGCGAGCGACACCGCCGGATAGCTGAGCAGCAAGCTGCTGACCAGCAGCGGGACCCCGAGATGGTTCTCGCACAGGGCGGCCAGGACGGCGTACCCGGCGCCCGCGGCCAGGCCGGCCAGCAGGGCCAGGGCCACGGTGAGGGGGGCGGGGAGCGGCGAGTAGAGACCGGTCACGGCGGCCGTGATCCCGCCGAGCACCATCTGCCCGTCGCCGCCGAGGTTGATCAGCCCGGCCCGCAGCGGGATCGCCAGCGCGAGCGCCAGACCGAGCACGCTGGTGCCGGTGGTCAGGGTCGAGCCGATGCCGTCGGCGCCGAGCGCGCCGGTCACCACGGCCTCGTACGCCGTGACCGGATCCGCGCCGGTGCCGAGCAGGAACAGCGCGCCGATGACGAGGCCCGCGAGGACCGAGAAGGTGAGGGGGGAGCGCAGGGCTCCGGATATGCGTGTCATGTCAGTGGGTTCATGTCGGTGGCCTCCACGGGGGCGCCCGCCATCGCGAGGCCCAGCGTCCGCTCGTCCGCCTCTTCCTTGGTGTACGAGGCCGCGACCCGGCCCTCGTACATGACGAGCACACGGTCCGCGAGGCCGCGGATCTCGCTGAGCTCGGCCGAGACGAGGAGGACGGCGTGACCGGCGTCGCGGTAGGCGATCAGCTGGTCGTGGATGTTCTGGATGGCGCCGATGTCGACGCCCCGGGTCGGCTGTTCGACCAGCAACAGCGGTGCGTCATGGGCGAGTTCGCGGCCGATGAGCAGCTTCTGGAGGTTGCCGCCGGACAGCGCGGAGGCGGGGACCTCGGTGGTCGCCGCCTTGATGCCGAAGCGCTCGACGAGCCGCCGGGCGTGCGCGCGGACGGCCGCGGGCGGCAGCAGGCCGCGGGCCGAGAGGGTGGTGCGGTGGTGGCCCATCGCCAGGTTGTCCGCGACCGAGGCGGCGGGGGCCGTACCGACCGCGTGCCGGTCCTCGGGGACGTAGGCGAGTCCCTTCACGCGCCGCTCGGTGGCCGAGGCGTGCGTGATGTCGTCGCCCTGGAGGGTGACCTGTCCGGCGGCGACCGGACGCAGTCCGGCCAGCGCCTCGACCAGCTCGCTCTGGCCGTTCCCGGCGACGCCCGCGATACCGACGATCTCACCGGCGTACACGGTGAGGTCCACATCGTGGACGGAATCGGTGCTGAAACCGGTTACCCGCAGCACTGCCTCACCGGGCGTGCCCGGTGCGTGGACACGGTCCAGTTCCACCGCGCGGCCGGTCATCGCGGCGGCGATCTCGTCGGCCGTCGTGTCGGAGGTGACCAGCCGGGCGGCGACCCGGCCGTCCCGCAGGACCGTCACCCGGTCGCTGCCCTCCAGCACCTCGCGCAGTTTGTGGGTGACGAGGACGACCGTACGGCCCTGCGCGGTCAGCGACTTGAGCACGCCGAACAGGGTGTCCGCCTCGGCCGGGGTGAGCACGGCCGTCGGCTCGTCGAGGATCAGCGTACGGGCGCCCCGGTGCAGCAGCTTGAGGATCTCCACGCGCTGACGCAGCCCGACCGGCAGGTCGCCCACCCGGGCGTCCGGGTCGACGGCCAGCCCGTGCTCCTCGGCGAGTTCACGCACCCGGCGGCGGGCCGCCGCCCGGTCCACCAGGCCGAAGCGGCGCGGCTCGGCGGCGTAGACGACGTTCTCGGCGACCGTCAGCGAGTCGAACAGCTTGAAGCTCTGGTGGACCATGCCGAGCCCCGCGGCCATGGCGTCGGCGGGGCTCGTGAAACGCACCTCCCGCCCGTCGATCCGGATCGACCCGGCGTCGGCGCGCTCCATGCCGTACAGGACCGACATCAGCGTGGACTTGCCCGCGCCGTTCTCGCCCATCAGGGCGTGGATCTCACCGTGACGGACGGTCAGGTCGACGGCGTCGTTGGCGAGCGTGCCGGGAAACCGCTTGGTAATTCCCCGGAGCTCGACGGCGACGCCGGTCCCGCCCGCGCCGCTCTCGGGTTCAGCTGGCGGCCGGGTCATCGACCTTCAGCTCTCCGGACACGATCTGGTCGCGCAGCGCCTCGACCTTCGTCAGGACGTCCTTGTGGTCGGCGATCACGCACTTGGACGTGTCCACGCCGTCCTCCAGGCCGGTCAGGCTGATGCCGCCCTCCTTGAGGCCGTACGAGACGGACGTGCCGGTCGTGCCGCCGAGGACCGACTCGATGCCCTTCTCGACGGCGATGTCCGTGCGCTTGATCACGTTGTCGACGACCGTGCCGGGCGCCGAGGCGCACTGGTTGACGTCGACGCCGTACGCGAACGCGCCCTTGGCCTTCGCCGCCTCGAAGACGCCGTAGTTGCCGGCCGCCGCGGCCGCCATGATCTGGTCGTAGCCCTTGGCGAGCAGGGTGTTCGCCTGCTCCTTGGCGCGGGCCGAGTCGTCGAAGGGGGACTGGCCGCCGACGAAGCGGGTCGACGTCTCCGTCTTGGCGGCGACCTTCTTGGCGCCGGCCGCGAACGGGTCGCTGTAGCGGCGGAACTGGGGCGTGTCGAGCACGTCGACCGCGCCGACCTTGCCGGACTTGCTCAGCAGGCCCGCCTCGGCGCCGGCGAGGTAGACGCCCTCGTGCTCACGGAAGACCGCGCAGCTGACGTTCTTGAAGGTCTTGGTGGTGCACGCGTCGATGATCAGGAACTGCTGGCTCGGGTTCTTCTCGGCCTGCTGGGCGACGATGTCGGCGAACTCGAAGCCGACGAGGACGATGACGTCCGGCTTGGCGTCCACCGCGGCCTGCACGTTCTGCTGCTGGGAGGCGGTGTCGGTGGACTCGTAGACCTTCTGGGTCCCGTCGTGCTGCTCGGCCGCGCTCTTGATGCCGGTGACCGCGAGCTTGAGGAACTCGTTCTGGCCGACGGCGTCGGGGGTGACGAGCGTGAAGGACTTGCCGCTGCCGCCGCTCGCGCTCGTGGCGGAGTCGTCCTTCTTCGCGGCGGCGTTGCAGGCGGTGGCGAGGAGCACGGTGCCGGTCGCGAGGGCGGCGAGCTGCACGGAGCGGCGGTGTCTGCGGGGCATCGGGGAACCTTCCGGGTATGCCGAGAGGCGCATCACGATGCTGAGGTGCGCGCACGGCGGGGTGAGGTGAGCGACGGTGCTCGGTGCGGCAGAGACCGCGGGGGAGGGCCGAGGGGACGGACTCAGCCGCGACAGCCGTCGCCGGCGCAGCGGCCGAAGTCGAGGAAGCGGCGCCTGGTGAGCAGCGGCATGTCTTCCCCCTTCGTCTCGTTCTGCGGGATGCTGGTATCGCCCTGCGGATGCAGGTGCTGGACTCTAACACTCGTTTCCGGACATCCGCCGGGGTGTCTCGAACTGTGGTTCGCCCACCGTTCCTCGAGGGTTCTTCGAGGTCATGTACGGTGTCGAACACTATTGGAACATCAGGAGCGTCCCGCTATGTCCCAGGAACTGCGCGCCGTCGAGTGGACCGGAACCGGCCTCGCGCTGATCGACCAGACAGCTCTCCCGCACCGCACCACGACCGTCGATGTCCACGATGTGGACACCCTGGTCGACGCGATCCAGCGGCTGGTCGTACGCGGCGCCCCCGCGATCGGCGCGGCGGGCGCGTACGGTGTCGCGATCGCGCTGCTCCAGGGCGCGCGTGAGGGCTGGACGGAGAGCGAGACGCGCGAGGCCGTCGCCCGCGTCCGCGAGGCCCGCCCGACCGCCGTGAACCTCATGGTGTGCGTGGACCGGGTCATGACCCGCTTCGACGACGGGCTCGACGCGGTCCTGGCGGAGGCTGCCGCGGTGCAGCGCGAGGACGTCGAGGCGAACCGCGCGATGGGCGCGTTCGGCGCGGACTGGCTGTTGAAGCGGATCGACGCGGACCGCCCGCTGCGGATCCTGACGCACTGCAACACCGGCGCGCTGGCCACCGCCGGCTGGGGCACCGCTCTCGGTGTCATCCGCGAACTGCACGCGCGCGGACGCCTCGAGGTCGTCTACGCCGACGAGACCCGTCCGCTGCTCCAGGGGTCGCGCCTGACCGCCTGGGAGCTGGTCCAGGAGGGCATCCCGCACTTCGTCCAGGCGGACGGGGCCGCCGCCGGCACCATCCTGCGCGGCGAGGTCGACGCGGCGATCGTGGGCGCCGACCGCATCGCGGCCAACGGCGACACCGCCAACAAGGTCGGCACGGTGGGGGTCGCCCTCGCCTGCGCCGACGCGGGCATCCCGTTCCTGGTGGCGGCGCCCACCACCACGGTCGATCTCTCGACGCCGGACGGCGCCGCCATCCACATCGAACTCCGCGGCGAGGACGAGGTGCTGGAGTGGGGCGGGGTGCGGACGGCGCCCGCCGAGTCGCGCGGCCACAACCCGGCGTTCGACGTCACGCCGGGCCGGCTGGTGACGGGCCTGGTGACCGAGCGGGGCGTACTGGAGGTGTCCGCGGGGGAGTTGCCCGGGGACCGGCTGCGCTGAGCTGCGCCGAGCACACCGGCTGCGCCGGACACACCGAAGGCCATGGTCGAGGGACCGTGGCCTTCGGTGTGTCTCGCGTGTCTCGCGTGGTCAGCGCCGCGTCAGCTCCAGCTCCAGGAGCCATTCGACGACCTCGGTGTGGTGACGGGCCTGGCGCGGGGTGTCGCCCCACACGTACAGGCCGTGCCCGGCCACGACCACCGCGGGCATCCGGGGTTCGCGGGCCGCCTCCAGCCGGTCGCCGAGGACCTTCATGTCCTGGCTGTTGGCGATGACCGGCAGGGTCACCTCGACGTCGTGCGCCGGCTGGCCGACGCCCTTGAGCATCTCGATGTCCTTGAAGACGATCCCGCCCGGGTGCCGGTGGCCGAGCGCCACGGAGGCCACCGTGTGCACGTGCACGACCGCGCCCGCACCGGTCAGCGCGGCCACGCGCGCGTGCAGTTCGGCCTCGGCGGACGGCTTGCCCTCGTGCACGGCGGCGCCGTTCCCGTCGACCAGCACCACGTCCGCGGGGGTCAGTTCACCCTTGTCGTGGCCGCTCGCCGTGACCGCGAGCCGCAGCGGGTCGCGGGCGAGGACCACCGAGAGGTTGCCGGAGGTGCCGCGCATCCAGCCGAAGGAGGCGAACCGGGCGGACTCGGCGGCGAGGACCGCCCCCGCCTCCTCCAGGTCGAGTGTGGTGAGGTCGGCGGTCATGAGGTGCTCCTGGAATTGCTGACGGTGATCTCGTCGAACGCCCCCGCCTGCGCGTGGTCGCCGACGCCCTGCTGGAAATACGGTTCTCCCGGCCGCCGGATCCCGACCGCGTGCCAGCCGGCCTCGCGGGCCGCGTCCAGCTCCCCCGGCCGGTCGGAGAGGAAGAGCAGCCGTATCGCCGGCACGCCGGTCGACCCGGCGATACGGCGGTACGACTCCGGCTCCTGTTTGGGGCCGGCGTTCTCGGTGTCGTACAGCCCGGAGAGGAGCGCGGTGAGGTCGCCCGCCGGGCTGTTGGTGAACCACGCCCGCTGGGCGGACACCGAACCCGACGAGTACACGTACAGTCGCAGCCCCGCCGCGTGCCAGGCGCGCAGCCGCGGCACGACGTCGTCGTAGAAGTGCGAGACGAGGTCGCCGCGCGCGAAGCCCTCGGACCAGATGACGCCCTGGAGGCTCTTCAGCGGGGTCGCCTTGCGGTCCTCGTCGAGCCAGGCGTTCAGCGTCTTCTCGATCGTGGCCGCGTCGGCGTCCGGCTCGCCCGTCAGCTCCCGCACCTGCTCGATCGCCCGTGCCACCACGGGCTCCTCGGCCCGCTCGGTGAGCAGCTCGGCGAAGCGGGCGCGCGAGTACGGGTACAGCACGTCCACCACGAAGCCCGTGGCGCTCGTGGTGCCCTCGATGTCGAGCACCACGGCGTCCACGTCGTACGTCAGGCCCCGCACGCTCACGCGGCGGCCCGGTCGGCCTCGTAGCCGGCTGCGATCGTGTCGTAGTCCGGGAAGCGGCCGGCGATGGTGGAGCCGGTGAAGCTGCCGATCCAGCCGTCCTCCTCGTGGAAGAAACGGATCGCCGTGAACGAGGGCTCGGTGCCCATGTCGAACCAGTGGGTGGTGCCGCGCGGCACGCCCAGCAGATCGCCCTTCTCGCAGAAGACCGCGTGCACTTCGCCGTTCACGTGCAGGTAGAAGATGCCGGAGCCGGAGACGAAGAAGCGGACCTCGTCATCGTCGTCGTGGGTGTGCTCCTGGAGGAACTTCTCGCGGGCCGCCTTCGCCTTCGCCGGGAACTCCGGGTCGTCGCTCGGGTGCAGACCGAGGACGTCGACGGTGGTGAAGCCCTCCTCCGCGTTCAGCTTCTCGATCTCCGGGCCGTACGCCGCGAACACCGTCTCGCTGTCGGCGTCGAACGGCACGTCCGCGCGGACCGGCCACTGTTCGTAGCGCACGCCCAGCGGCTTGAGGGCCGCGGCGATCTCGACGGGGTCGGAGGTGCGGCGGACCAGGGTCTCCGGGCCGGACTCGGACCAGGTCGTCAGCAGCGTCATGGAAGCAACTCCAGGATTCTGTAAGGGATGTCCGGATACCGAGACGGATCGGACGGGGCGGAGAAGGGAGAGGCGGGCGGCGGGGACGGTCACTCAGCCGCGACACGGCGCGCCGGGACAGCGCCGCATGCAGGGCATGCGCAGCGCGTTCGCGCGGCGGGGGTCCCCCCGCTCGAGCGGAGCCGAGAGTGGGGGAGTCGTCATCGGGGCCTCGCTGTGCCGGGTCGGATGCCGGTTCCGTGATGGTAACTCCCGGCGGCACGTCCACCGCCTGTGACGTAATCGTTGTCTTGAATATTGAGATGCTGCGTCCATTTCTTTGACGGGTGGCTGGAATCGTTCTCATGATCTGCATATGAAGACGCTGCTGCTCGTGCGGCGGCTGTACGTGGACTTGCTCCGGTCGACCACTGCCAGCTGTCGCTGACCCCTCCCGGAGCTCCGACGCGCCCCCGTTCCCGGGGCGCTCCCCGCCGTGCGCGGTGGCTTGTTCCCGTCCTTCGCTCCGGGCTCACGCACCCCTGCTTCGCCTCCCCTCCGCCCCACCCCTCTGCGTCACCCCGCACCTGGAGCCCCTCATGTCCCGTGTCCGTCTGCCTCTCGCCGCGCTCTCGCTGGCCTCCGTCTCCGCCCTGGTCCTCTCCGGCTGCGCGCAGTCCACGGACGCCTCGAAGGACACCGGCAACTCCGCCGCCTCGGCCTCCGCCGCCACCGGCAAGAAGCCCGCCCCCTTCAGCGCGGGCGCGGTCAAGGTGGCCCTGGTCCGGCAGAGCGGCGCCGGCGACTACTTCGAGCAGTGGGGCAACGGCGCGAAGGCCCAGGCCAAGGCGCTCGGTATCGACCTGACCGTGTACGACGCCCAGGCCGACAACGCCAAGCAGGCCACCGACCTGTCCTCGGCGATCAACTCCGGGGCGAAGGCGATCATCATCGACCACGGCTTCCCGGCGACCATCCAGCCGGAGATCGACAAGGCCGTGAAGAAGGGCATCAAGGTCGTCGTCTACGACGTCGAGACCGCCACCGCGGGTGTCGTCTCCACCAAGCAGGACGACGCGAGCATGGCCCAGGCCGTCCTCGACGTGATGGCCAAGGAGGTCGGCAAGAACGCCAAGGTCGGCTACGTCAACGTCGCCGGCTACGCGGCCCTCGACAAGCGCGACAGCGTCTGGAAGTCGACGGTGACCTCGCAGGCCTGGAAGCAGCAGTTCAAGGTCGGCAAGGTCACCGACTCCACGGCCACCGACAACGTTCCCCTCGTCTCCGCCGCGCTCACCCAGCACTCCGACGTGGCCGGCGTCTTCGCGCCCTACGACGAGCTCGCCAAGGGCACCGTGCTCGCCGTGCAGAACAAGAAGCTCCAGGACAAGGTGAAGGTCTTCGGCGCCGACGTCTCCAACGCCGACATCCAGCAGATGACCGCCGCCGACAGCCCCTGGGTCGCCACGGCGGGCACCGACCCTTCCGCCGTCGGCGCGGCCGTCGTACGCACCACCGCGCTGGAGCTGGCCGGTCAGCTGAACAAGACCTCCGTCGAGTTCCCGGCCGTCGCCATCACGCAGGACTTCCTGCGCGAGAAGAAGATCGCGAACATGGACCAGCTGCGGGAGGCGCTGCCCGCGCTGAACCTGTCGCAGGTCTCCACCGCGGACTGGATCTCGAATGTCGCCCACTGAGCCCAGCCCTTCGCGGGCCGTCCCGGCGGTCGGTCTCACCGACGTCAGCATGGCCTTCGGCGGCAAGACGGTGCTCGCCTCCGTGACGCTGGACATCGCACCGGGCAGCGTCGTCGCGCTGCTCGGCGCGAACGGCGCCGGCAAGTCCACGCTGATCAAGATCCTTTCGGGCGTCCACACGGACCACGGGGGAGAGGTGCGTGTCGACGGCACGCCCGTCGCCCTCGCCTCGCCGCTGGCCGCCCGTCAGCTGGGCATCCAGACGGTGCACCAGCGGATCGGCGAGGGCATCGTGCCCGGCCTCACGGTCGCCGAGAACCTGGTCTTCGAGGAGCTCGCGCAGAAACGCGGCAACCCGTTCCTGAGCGGCCGCGGCACGCTCGCCCGCGCCCGCGAGATCCAGGCCGGCCTCGACCTGGACTGGAGCGACCCGGTGCTCAAGCAGGATGTCGGCGAACTCGGCATCTCCGACCGGCAGTTGCTGATCCTGGCCCGCGCGCTGGCGACCCGCCCCCGCCTGCTCATCCTCGACGAGCCGACCTCCGCGCTCTCCGCCGCCGAGGCGCAGCGGCTGTTCGCGCTCGTCGAGAGGATGCGCGCGGACGGCATCGCCGTGCTCTACGTGTCCCACCGGCTCGGCGAGATCGACGCGCTCGCCGACCGGCTGGTCGTCCTGCGCGACGGTCTTCTCACCGAGGACCAGGCCAGGCCCTTCGACTGGGACGCGGCCCTGCGCGCGATGCTGGCCCAGTCCCAGGAGGTGACGACCGCCCGGCCCGTCAGGGAAGGGGCCGAGGGGGAGGTCGCCCTCTCGCTGCGCGGCGTCCGCCTCTTCGACGGCCGTACCCCCCTCGACCTCGACCTGCGCGCCGGGGAGGTCACCGGCGTCGTGGGCCTGCTGGGCGCGGGCAAGACCGAGCTGGCCCGCGGCCTGTTCGGCGCGGAACCCTTCGCCACCGGCACCGTCGAACTGGACGGCACGGCCTACGCGCCCCGTCGCCCCTCCGACGCCATCCGTGCCGGCGTCCACCTCGTCCCCGAGGACCGGCACGCCGACGCCCTGGTGCCCGGCTGGTCGGTCGCCCGGAACATCTCGCTGCCGTTCCTGAAGTCCTTCTCCCGGGCGGGTCTCATGAACCGGCCGAAGGAGGACGCCCTCGGCCGCGAGACGATCGACGCCCTCGGTGTCGTCGCCCGCGACGAGCACAGCACCGTCGAGGAACTGTCCGGCGGCAACCAGCAGAAGGTCGTCGTCGGCCGCTGGCTCGCCCACACCCCGCGTGTCCTCATCCTGGACGAACCGTTCCGAGGCGTGGACATCGGCGCCCGGCGCGACATCGGCCGCCGGGCCCGTGCCCTCGCCGCCGAGGGCACGGCCGTCCTCGTCCTGTCCGCCGACGTCGACGAGGTCCTGGAGGTGGCCGACCGGGTCGTCGTCCTCGCGGCCGGTGAGGTCCACCTCGACGCGTACGGCGAAGACGCGGAACGTGACCGCGTGATCCAGACCATCTCGGCGTCCGTCTGACGCCGGGCCGCCCCCACGAAGGCCCAGGAATCACCCCATGACCACCACCCAGAGCACCGAGGTCCCCACCAAGGCGGCGATCCGGCCGGCGACCGGCACCGCGGCGCGCGTCCAGAACGCCGTGATCAAGTACGGCTTCATCTTCGTGACGGTCGCGCTGTTCCTGTACTTCGCGCTGAGCGAGGGCTCCTTCCGCGAGTCGGCCACCCTGCTCGACACCCTGCGGTACGTCTCCGTCGCCGCGATCCTCGGTCTCGGTGTCACGCTCACCATGGCCGTCGGCGGAATGGACATGTCCGTCGGGGCCGTCGCCGGACTGGGCGTCTCCGTCGCCGCGCAGACGATGGTCGTCTTCAACCAGGTCGGCACGGTCGCGATCCTCGCGGTGCTGGTGGCGGGCGCGCTCGCGGGCCTGCTCAACGCCCTGCTGATCGTCGTACTGAAGATCCCCGACATGCTGGCCACGCTCGGCACGATGTTCGTCATCCAGGGCAGCAAGCTGATCCTCGTCGACGGCCAGTCGATCACTCCGGGCATGACGATGTCCGACGGATCGACCGCACCCGGCAGGTTCACCGACGGCTTCCTGAAGATCGACCGCGGCACGGTCCTCGGCATCCCGATCTCCGTGCTGATCTTCGGCGGTCTGACGATCGCCGCCTGGGTCTTCCTCGCCCGCACCCGCTGGGGCCGCGTCCTGTACGCCATCGGCGCCAACCCCGAGGCCTCCCGGCTGGCCGGCATCCGGGTCGGCGCCTACCGCGCCCTGGCCTACGTCATCTCCGGCGTCCTCGCCTCGGTGGGCGGCCTCATCCTGGCGTCCAGGATCGGCCAGGGCGATGTGTCGGCCGGTACCTCCCAGTTGCTGGAGGCGGTGGCGGTGGCACTCGTCGGCACCTCCGTCCTGGGCCGTGGCCGGCCGAACGTCTGGGGCACCGCCCTCGGCGCGGTGCTCATCGGCATCATCACCACCGGCCTGACCATCAAGGGCCTGCCGTACTACACGCAGGACGTCGTCGAGGGCACCGTGCTGATCCTCGCCCTGGTCTTCAGCTTCACCCTGTCCAAGCGCCGCACCGCATAAGGGAGTTCACGACCATGGGCTACCGCATCCTGGAGACCGACGACATCCCCGCCTACCTGGGCGAGCGGGGCCACTGGGAGGACCTCGCGGACATCCGGGTCCGGGAGGTGTCGGACGGCAACATGAACCGGGTGTTCCTGGCCTCCTCCGCCGACGGCACCCGCAGCCTCGCCGTCAAGCAGGCTCTGCCCTGGGTCCGCGTCGCCGGCCCCTCCTGGCCGATGAACCCCGACCGCGCCGACGCCGAGGCCCGGGCCTACGAGCAGGTCGCCAAGGTCGCCCCCGACAAGATCCCGGCGGTCCACGGCTACGACCCCGAGAACTACGCCCTCGTCATGGAGGACATGTCCGACCTCGAGGTGCTGCGCACGCTGCTCAACGAGGGAGCGGCCTACGGCCCGCACACCTCGGCGAGGATCGGCGAGTTCGTCGCCCAGTTCTCCTTCGCCACCAGTGACTTCGGCATGCCGTCCGCCGAACGCAAGGCGCTGATCGCCGCCTCCGTCAGCCCGGAGCTGTGCAAGATCACCGAAGACGTCGTGCTGTCCGAGCCGTACGTCGAGCACGAACACAACCACTGGCACCCCGGCCTCGACGACCTGGCCGCCGCCTTCCGCGCCGACACCCGGCTGCGCACCGAGGTCGCCGACCTCCGCCACACCTTCATGACCAGCGCCCAGGCCCTCCTCCACGGCGACCTGCACACCGGCAGCGTGATGGTCGGCAGACGCGAAGACGCGCCCGTGGTACGGGTCTTCGACCCCGAGTTCTCCTTCGTCGGCCCCATCGGCTACGACCTCGGCCTCTACTGGGCCAATGTGCTGGTCTCCGAGGAACGGGCGCGGGCACTGGGCGCGCCGTCCGACCACGCCGAGCAGCTCCGCCTCTCCTGGGAGGCGTTCGAGGCCGAGTTCCGCCGTCTGTGGCCGACCCGCGTCGACACCTTCTTCGACGACGCCTATCTCGACCGCTTCCTGCGCCGCGTCTGGACCGACTCCGTCGGCTACGCCGGCACGGAGATCGTCCGCCGCATCATCGGCTTCGCCCATCTGACCGACCTGACGACCCTGCCGGACCCGGTGCCCGCCTCCCGGCGCGCACTGCTGCTGGGCCGCGAACTGATCGTCCGCCGCGAGGAGTTGACGGACATCGAGGCGGTACGGGCGGTCGTGGAGTCGCTCGGCTGAACCGACCGTCACCGGCGCCCGGCCGTCGGCGTCGCATCACGAAACGGGGCGGCTCCACCTCGGTGGAGCCGCCCCGTCTCGTGGTTCCGGCCCCGGTACGGAGGGGCCGTTCCCTGACGCCGGCCCTGGTCAGGGGAGTGGGCCGGCGAAAGGTCTTCCGCTGGACCTACTTCTTGTCGAGCAGGTCCTGCACCTTGCCGCGGACGTCGTCCGTGGCGAGACCGCGGATCGTCAGCGTCGTACGGCGGCGCAGCACGTCGTCCGCCGTCTGTGCCCACTCGTTGTCGCGGGCGTAGACGACCTGCGCCCAGATCTCGGGGGCGTCCGGGTGGACGCGCGCGCCCAGCTCGGGGTTCTCGTTGGCCAGCCGCGCGATGTCGAAGGCCAGCGAGCCGTAGTGGGTGGCCAGGTGCCTGGCGGTGTCGGCCGCCATGCGCGGGCCGGGCGCCGGGTTGTCGACCAGCAGCCGGTGGGCGACCGCGCGCGGGTTGGCGACGCCGGGCAGCGGCAGCTTCTTCGGCAGCGAGGAGATCGGCTCGAAGTCGTCGCCCAGCGGGTGGCCGGGCAGCGCCTCCAGCTTCTGCATGACCGTACGGCCGATGTGCCGGAAGGTCGTCCACTTGCCGCCGGCGACGGACAGCATGCCGCCCCTGCCCTCGGTCACCACGGTCTCGCGCTTGGCCTTCGCCGTGCTGCCGGGACCGCCCGGCAGCACCCGCAGACCCGCGAAGGCGTACGTGATCAGGTCCCGGTCCAGCTGCTGGTCGCGGATGGAGAACGCGGCCTCGTCGAGTATCTGGGCGGTGTCCTTCTCGGTGACCGAGACGTCCGCCGGGTCGCCCTCGAACTCCTCGTCGGTGGTGCCGAGCAGCAGCATGTCCTCCCAGGGGAGGGCGAAGGTGATGCGGTACTTGTCGATGGGGGTCGCGAGCGCGGCCTTCCAGGGGGCGGTGCGCTTCAGGACCAGGTGGGCGCCCTTGGACAGGCGGATGGACGGAGCCGCGTTCGGGTCCTCCATCCGGCGCAGGTGGTCGACCCACGGACCGGTCGCGTTCAGCACCAGCCGGGCACTCACGCCGAACTCGTCACCGGAGAGCCGGTCGCGCAGCTCGGCGCCCGTGACCCGGCCCTTGGTGAAGCGCAGCCCGGAGACCTCGGCGTGGTTGAGGACGACGGCACCCGCCTCGACGGCCGCGCGGACCGTCATCAGCGCCATGCGCGCGTCGTTCATCTGGTCGTCGCCGTACACGGCCACGGCCTTGAGGTTGTCGGTGCGCAGCTCGGGCACGTCCTGCGCGGCCTTGGCCGGGGACAGGAGGTGACCGACGCCGTCGCCGAACGCCGACAGCGCGGAGTAGGCGAAGACGCCCGCCCCGAGCTTCGCCGCGCCGTGCGGCCCGCCCTTGTACACGGGGAGGTAGAACGTGAGCGGATTCGCCAGGTGGGGGGCCACCTGGCGGGAGACCGCACGGCGCTCGAAGTGGTTCTCCGCCACCAGCTTCACCGCGCCGGTCTGGAGGTAGCGCAGACCGCCGTGGAGGAGCTTGGAGGAGGCGGAGGAGGTGGCGCCGGCGAAGTCGCCGGCGTCGACCAGAGCCACCCTGAGCCCGGACTGCGCGGCGTGCCAGGCGGTGGAGATGCCCAGGATGCCGCCGCCGATGACGAGAAGGTCGAACGACGCCTTGGAGAGCTGCTCCCGGGTCTCGGCACGGCTCGGGTTCGAGCCGGACGCCGGGTGCGTCCCCAGGGCAGGCACGGACTTCAGGGTGGTCTGACTGGTCATGTGGGGTTCTTACTCCTCGTCCTCGAGCCAGCCCATGGTCCGCTCGACGGCCTTGAGCCAGCTCTTGTACTCACGGTCGCGGGTCTCCGCGTCCATGCGGGGGGTCCACTCGGCGGCCCGGCGCCAGTTGGCGCGCAGATCGTCGGTGCTGGTCCAGAAGCCGACGGCGAGGCCGGCGGCGTAGGCGGCGCCGAGGCAGGTGGTCTCGGCGACCATCGGGCGCACCACGGGGGCGTCCACGAAGTCCGAGAGCGTCTGCATCAGCAGGTTGTTGGAGGTCATGCCGCCGTCGACCTTGATCGCCGCGAGCTCGACGCCGGAGTCCTTCGTCATGGCGTCGGTGATCTCACGGGTCTGCCAGGCCGTGGCCTCCAGGACGGCGCGCGCGAGGTGCGCCTTGGTGACGTACCGGGTGAGGCCGGCGATCACACCGCGGGCGTCGGAGCGCCAGTACGGGGCGAACAGACCGGAGAAGGCCGGCACGAAGTAGGCGCCGCCGTTGTCCTCGACCGAGAGCGCGAGGGTCTCGATCTCGGCGGCGGTGGAGATCAGGCCCATCTGGTCGCGCATCCACTGCACCAGCGAACCGGTGACGGCGATCGATCCTTCGAGGGCGTAGACCGCCTTCTGGTCGCCGATGCGGTAACCGACCGTGGTCAGCAGGCCGTTGTAGGAATTGACCGGCTTCTCGCCGGTGTTCATCAGCAGGAAGGTGCCGGTGCCGTACGTGGACTTGGCCTCGCCCTCCGCGAAACAGGTCTGGCCGAACAGGGCCGCCTGCTGGTCGCCGAGCGCGGAGGCGACCGGGATGCCGCCGAGCAGGTCGCCCAGCTTGCCGCCGGTGATCTCGCCGTACACCTCGGCGGAGGAGCGGATCTCCGGCAGCATCGCCAGCGGGACGCCGATGGACTCGGCGATCTTCTCGTCCCACTCCATGGTGTGCAGGTTCATCAGCATGGTGCGGGAGGCGTTGGTGACGTCGGTGACGTGCCTGCCGCCGTTCACACCGCCCGTCAGGTTCCAGATGACCCAGCTGTCCATGGTGCCGAAGAGGATGTCGCCCGCCTCGGCACGCTCGCGCAGGCCCTCGACGTTGTCGAGCAGCCAGCGCGCCTTCGGACCGGCGAAGTACGAGGCCAGCGGGAGGCCCGTCTCGCGGCGGAAGCGGTCCTGGCCGACGTTGCGGCCGAGCTCCTTGCAGAGCGCGTCGGTGCGGGTGTCCTGCCAGACGATGGCGTTGTGGACGGGCTGACCGGTGTTCTTGTCCCACAGCAGCGTGGTCTCACGCTGGTTGGTGATGCCGATCGCCTTGATGTCGTCGCGGGTGATGCCGGCCTTCTCGATGGCGGAGGCGACGACCTCCTCGACGTTGGTCCAGATCTCGTTGGCGTCGTGCTCGACCCAGCCCGGCTTCGGGAAGATCTGCTCGTGCTCCTTCTGGTCGACGGAGACGATACGGCCGTCCCGGTCGAAGACGATGCAGCGCGAGGAGGTGGTGCCCTGGTCGATGGCGGCGATGAAGGGGCCGGCGGTGTGCGCGTCGGTCACGGTGTGCTCCTGGGGTTCCGTGGTGAGGGGGCTGTCTGTACGGCGCTGATCACTACGCGGTGTGGCTGGTGCTCTTAAGCAAAAGCGACGTTGTAGATACCCGCAGCGATCGCGCCGCCGATCAGCGGACCGACCACCGGGATCCAGGCGTAGCTCCAGTCGGAGCCGCCCTTGTTGGGCAGGGGCAGGAGAGCGTGCACGATGCGCGGACCGAGGTCACGGGCCGGGTTGATCGCGTAACCGGTCGGGCCACCGAGGGACAGACCGATCGAGACGACCACCAGCGCGGTGATCAGCGCGCCCAGGTTGCCGAGGCCGTTGCCCTTGTCGTTCAGGCCCTGCGTGAGCACGGCGAGGACGAGCACGATGGTGCCGATGATCTCCGTGGCGAGGTTCTGCCAGACGACCCGGATCTCCGGGCCGGTGGAGAAGACGCCCAGGACCGGGCCGGCGCCCTGTTCCCGCGCCTCGACCGACTTGGCCTTCGCGGTCTCCGCCTCCGGCTCGCCGACGATCTCCTTGTCGGTGAGGTGCGCGTGGAACTGGCCGTAGTAGGCGACCCAGACCAGGGTGGCGCCGATGGCGGCACCGAGCAGCTGCCCGGCCCAGTAGACCGGAACGTTGCTCCAGTCGTCGTCCTTGATCGCGAGTGCGAGCGTGACCGCCGGGTTGAGATGGGCGCCCGACAGGGGCGCCGAGGTGTAGACAGCCGTCAGAACGGCGAAACCCCACCCGAAGGTGATGGCGAGCCAGCCGGCGTTACGGGCCTTGGAGGCCTTCAGCGTGACGGCGGCGCAGACGCCACCGCCGAGCAGGATGAGTATGGCGGTACCGATGGTCTCGCCGATGAAGATGTCGGAGCTGGACACCCGCGACTCCTTTGTCCTTCGTCCAGGGAAGCCGAACCCCGGGTCCCACCGGGGGTTCGAGCGCCCTCGGGGGTGAGAGCGATGCCGGCCTTTGGCGTTGTCACACTCTAGCGCGTATTGCCGTTAGGTGTTCGACAATGTCGACCGGTGGACGGGAGTCTTGCCGCGGCGTTACGTGTGCGTCAAGAGTGTTGTTATCGAAAGTGCGATCGTTATTGATCGCTGCGAGTTATCGATCTTCGCGCCGGTGCGCATACTCTCGCCCTTTTTGCCCAGTTCGAGCTGATATTTCGGCGTATGACAAAGGCCGGAACGTCGTAGGACGTCCCGGCCTGCTCTTGTGTACTTCTCAGAAGCGCCCGGCGCCCAGGTCGCGCGAGACCGCGCGGGCGCAGTCCCGTACCGCGGCGATCAGCTCGGGGCGCACCTCGCCGTCCCGGCCCAGCCGCTCCACCGCGCCGGTGATGCCGACCGCGCCCACGGGCATGCGCCGCCGGTCGTGGATGGGCGCGGCGATGGAGGCGACGCCCTCCCAGGTCTCCTCGACGTCGGCCGCGTATCCCCGCGCGCGGGTGAGGTCGAGCATCCGCTCGAAGGCCTCCGGCTCGCAGACCGTACGGTCCGTGAACGGCTTGCGCTCGGCCTCCAGGACCTCGCTGTGCGCGACCGGGTCGTAGGCCGACAGCACCTTGCCCAGGGCCGTGGAGTGCAGCGGCTGCATCGCCCCGATCTCCAGCACCTGCCGGCTGTCGTCGGGCCGGAAGACGTGGTGCACGATCAGCACGCCCTGCTGGTGCAGCACCCCCAGGTGCACGCTCTCGCCGCTGGACCGGGCCAGGTCGTCCGTCCATACCAGGGCACGCGCGCGTAGCTCGTGCACGTCCAGGTAGGTGGTGCCCAGGCGCAGCAGCTCCGCACCCAGCTGATACCGCCCGGAGGCGTCGTCCTGCTCGACGAAGCCCTCCTGCTGGAGGGTGCGCAGGATGCCGTGGGCGGTGCCCTTGGCCAGGCCCGTGGACGAGGCGATGTCCGACAGGCCCAGCCGCCGCTCGCCGCCGGCGAGCAGCCGCAGCATCGCGGCCGCACGTTCGACCGACTGGATGTTCCGTGCCATCGCCGTCCTGCCTCCGTCCCCTGGACCGTCCACGCACGGCATCTACTGCCGTCGTTCGGCAATGTCGAACACTACCGGTCCATGCCGACCTCTCGCTAATGTTCGGTCGATACGTGTTACACCGCGCGTCTCCACGGAGTGACACGGCCGTCGCCCGCTCGTGCTCCGGTCGTGCTCCGGTCGTGGTCCGGTCGTGCTCCGGTCGTGCCCGGCTCGTGGCCGCCCTGTGAAAGGCCGCGACGCCCGTCCGTCCCGTGGACGCCCCTGACCATAAGGCCTCCGTCCCGGCTACCCTGACGGCGTGCGCTCGTCTCGGGAAGCCTTTCTGCCCGCATCCTTGAGGTGACGCAAAGCCGACAGCCGTCGCATCTGAGGGAGCCCTTTCATGGCCTCTGTGCCGCCGACCCCTTCCGCCGACAGCCGGACCCGTGTGTCCGCGCTCCGAGAGGCCCTGGCCACCCGTGTGGTGGTGGCCGACGGAGCCATGGGCACCATGCTCCAGGCCCAGGAGCCCACCCTCGAGGACTTCGAGAACCTCGAGGGCTGCAACGAGATCCTCAACGTCACCCGGCCGGACATCGTCCGCTCCGTGCACGAGGAGTACTTCGACGCGGGCGTGGACTGCGTCGAGACCAACACGTTCGGCGCAAACCACTCGGCCATGGCCGAGTACGACATCTCCGAGCGGGTGTTCGAGCTGTCCGAGGCGGGCGCACGCATCGCCCGTGAGACCGCCGACGCCTTCGCCGGACGCGACGGACGCACCCGCTGGGTGCTGGGCTCGATCGGCCCCGGCACCAAGCTGCCCACCCTCGGCCACATCGCCTACGGCACCCTGCGCGACGGCTTCCAGGCCAACGCGGAGGGCCTGCTGGCCGGTGGCGCGGACGCCCTGATCGTGGAGACCACGCAGGACCTGCTCCAGACCAAGTCCTCCATCCTCGGCGCCCGGCGCGCCATGGAGGCGACCGGCGTCGAGGTGCCCCTGCTGGTCTCGATGGCGTTCGAGACGACCGGCACCATGCTGCTCGGCTCGGAGATCGGCGCGGCCCTGACCGCCCTCGAGCCCCTCGGCATCGACATGATCGGCCTGAACTGCTCGACGGGCCCGGCCGAGATGAGCGAGCACCTGCGCTATCTGGCCCGCCACTCCCGCACCCCGCTGCTGTGCATGCCCAACGCCGGTCTGCCGATCCTCACCAAGGACGGCGCGCACTTCCCGCTCGACGCCGAGGGCCTGGCCGACGCCCAGGACACCTTCGTACGCGACTACGGGCTGAACCTGGTCGGCGGCTGCTGCGGTACGACACCCGAGCATCTGCGGCAGCTCGTGGAGCGGGTCCGGGGGGCCTCGCCCGCCGAGCGGCAGCCGCGGCCCGAGCCCGGCGCCGCCTCGCTCTACCAGACCGTCCCGTTCCGCCAGGACACCGCCTACATGGCGATCGGTGAGCGCACCAACGCCAACGGCTCGAAGAAGTTCCGCGAGGCCATGCTGGAGGGCCGCTGGGACGACTGCGTGGAGATGGCCCGGGACCAGATCCGGGAGGGCGCGCACATGCTCGACCTGTGCGTCGACTACGTGGGCCGCGACGGCGTCGCCGACATGGACGAGCTGGCCGGCCGCTTCGCCACCGCCTCCACGCTGCCGATCGTCCTGGACTCCACCGAGGTCCCGGTCATCCGGGCGGGCCTGGAGCGGCTCGGCGGCCGCGCGGTCATCAACTCCGTGAACTACGAGGACGGCGACGGTCCGGAGTCCCGCTTCGCCAAGGTCACCGAGCTGGCCCGGGAGCACGGCGCCGCGCTGATCGCGCTGACCATCGACGAGGAGGGCCAGGCCCGTACCGTCGAGACGAAGGTCGCCATCGCCGAGCGGCTCATCGACGACCTGACGACGAACTGGGGCATCCAGGAGTCGGACATCCTCATCGACACCCTGACCTTCACCATCTGCACCGGCCAGGAGGAGTCCCGCAAGGACGGCATCGCCACCATCGGGGCGATCCGCGAACTCAAGCGCCGCCGCCCCGACGTACAGACCACGCTGGGCCTGTCGAACATCTCCTTCGGCCTGAACCCGGCCGCGCGCATCCTGCTCAACTCGGTCTTCCTCGACGAGTGTGTGAAGGCGGGCCTGGACTCGGCGATCGTCCACGCGTCGAAGATCCTGCCCATCGCCCGCTTCAGCGAGGAAGAGGTCAACACCGCCCTCGACCTGATCCACGACCGCCGCGCGGAGGGCTACGACCCGCTCCAGAAGCTGATGGCGCTGTTCGAGGGCGCCACCACCAAGTCCCTCAAGGCCGGCAAGGCCGAGGAACTGGCCGCGCTGCCGCTGGACGAGCGCCTCAAGCGCCGGATCATCGACGGCGAGAAGAACGGCCTGGACACCGACCTCGCCGAGGCCCTCCAGACCCGCCCCGCCCTCGACATCGTCAACGAGACGCTCCTGGACGGCATGAAGGTGGTCGGCGAACTGTTCGGTTCCGGCCAGATGCAGCTGCCGTTCGTGCTCCAGTCCGCCGAGGTCATGAAGACCGCGGTGGCCTACCTCGAACCGCACATGGAGAAGTCGGACGCCGAGGGCAAGGGCACCATCGTGCTGGCCACCGTGCGCGGCGACGTCCACGACATCGGCAAGAACCTCGTCGACATCATCCTGTCCAACAACGGCTACAACGTCGTCAACCTCGGCATCAAGCAGCCCGTCTCCGCGATCCTGGACGCCGCCCAGGAGCACCGGGCCGACGTCATCGGCATGTCGGGCCTGCTGGTCAAGTCCACGGTGATCATGAAGGAGAACCTGGAGGAGCTGAACCAGCGCAAGATGGCCGCGGACTACCCGGTCATCCTCGGTGGCGCCGCCCTGACCAGGGCCTACGTCGAGCAGGACCTGCACGAGATCTACCAGGGCGAGGTCCGCTACGCCCGTGACGCCTTCGAGGGCCTGCGCCTGATGGACGCCCTGATCGGCGTCAAGCGCGGGGTGCCCGGGGCCCAGCTGCCGGAGCTGAAGCAGCGCCGGGTCCGCCCGAGCGCCGCCGCCGTCGAGGCCGAGGAACGCCCGGAGGAGGGCCACGTCCGTTCCGACGTAGCCACCGACAACCCCGTCCCGAAGCCGCCGTTCGAGGGCTCCCGCGTCATCAAGGGCATCCAGCTCAAGGAGTACGCCTCCTGGCTCGACGAAGGCGCCCTCTTCAAGGGCCAGTGGGGCCTGAAGCAGGCCCGCACCGGGGACGGACCGAGCTACGAGGAACTCGTCGAGACCGAGGGCCGGCCCCGGCTGCGCGGCCTGCTGGACAAGCTCCAGACCGACAACCTCCTCGAGGCGGCCGTCGTCTACGGCTACTTCCCCTGTGTGTCCAAGGACGACGACCTGATCATCCTGGACGAGCAGGGCAACGAGCGCACCCGCTTCACCTTCCCGCGCCAGCGCCGCGGCCGCCGTCTGTGCCTGGCCGACTTCTTCCGCCCGGAGGAGACGGGGGAGACGGACGTCGTGGGCCTCCAGATCGTCACCGTCGGCAACCGCATCGGCGAGGAGACCGCCAAGCTCTTCGAGTCCAACTCCTACCGTGACTACCTCGAACTGCACGGCCTGTCCGTGCAGCTGGCCGAGGCCCTCGCCGAGTACTGGCACGCGCGCGTGCGTTCCGAACTCGGCTTCGCCGGTGAGGACCCGGCCGACGTCGAGGACATGTTCGCCCTGAAGTACCGCGGCGCCCGCTTCTCCCTCGGCTACGGCGCCTGCCCCGACCTGGAGGACCGCGCCAAGATCGCCGAGCTGCTCCAGCCCGAGCGGATCGGCGTCCACCTGTCGGAGGAGTTCCAGCTCCACCCCGAGCAGTCCACGGACGCCATCGTCATCCACCACCCCGAGGCGAAGTACTTCAACGCACGGTGACGCGGACGTGCCACTGAGCACACTGATCGGATAAGCCGTACACTGGTCGGTCCACCGAAGGCCGGTTCCCCCAGCGGGAACCGGCCTGCTCGTCCCTCAAGGAGGTATGTGGATGACCAGTACGGTTCCCGCGCCAGTAACCCGTACGGCCGAGGGCTCCGCCCTGGAGGCCGTGCTGCTCGACATGGACGGCACCCTGGTGGACACCGAGGGCTTCTGGTGGGACGTCGAGGTCGAGATCTTCGCCGGCCTGGGTCACACCCTCGACGACTCCTGGCGCCATGTCGTGGTCGGTGGCCCGATGAGCCGCAGCGCCGGGTTCCTGATCGAGGCGACCGGGGCCGGCATCGACCTCGCCGCACTCACCGTCCTGCTCAACGAGGGGTTCGAGGACCGCATCACCCGCGCCCTGCCCCTGATGCCGGGCGCCGCCCGGCTCCTTGCCGAGCTGGCCGAGCACGAGGTGCCCACGGCCCTCGTCTCCGCCTCCCACCGGCGCATCATCGACCGCGTCCTCACCTCGCTCGGCGCCGAGCACTTCCGTCTGAGCGTGGCCGGCGACGAGGTCCCGCGGACCAAGCCGTACCCCGACCCCTATCTGTTCGCGGCCGCCGGACTCGGCGTGGACCCGACGAGATGCGCCGTCATCGAGGACACCGCGACGGGGGTCGCCTCGGCCGAGGCGGCGGGCTGTCACGTGGTCGCGGTGCCCTCCGTGGCGCCGATCGCGCCGTCCCGCGGACGCACCGTCGTCCCCTCGCTGGAACAGGTCGACCTGGCATTTCTGCGCGACCTGATGCCGCTCCGATGATCGGCACCGCGATCATTGGTGATCGGCCGATGACGGAAATGCGATAGGCGTTCACCCAGCGTGCACCGCCGATAACAAGGAATTCGGCGGGTGTGCGCGCGGTGGAATTCCGATCTTCGGCAAGGCTCCGGCGGCGGCCGAATTCCACCGCATCGGAACCCCGTACGGCGTGTGACGTTCCCCACCCGTCCGGGGGTCGACAGCTGACTCTCCGTGTGCATTACGGCCTGATGGAGAGGGCTTCGGCGCGTCCTTGTGTCCCGATTGATGGGCGGCTGTACGAATCCTTCCGCTGACGGTTGTTCAGTGCGTTCGCAGCCGGTTTCACAGCGTGATGGAGTTTCAACTCCGGTGACCGCGAACCGTCGTGCTGGTGCGGACTAATCTCATCGCGAGAACCTCGCCCTAACCCCGTGATCCGCCGCGACACCCCTGCATGCCGGGTACACGGACTCGACAGCTCTGGAGAAACTCGAGCATGAACCGCAAGACTTTGGTGCTGCCGGCCGTGGTCAGTCTGCTCGCGCCCGTACTCGCCGCCTGCGGCGGGTCCGACGGCGGTAGCGGCAGTGGGGACGCCATCGTCATGGGCACCACCGACCGGTTCACCGTCACCAAGGACGCCCCGGCGCCGTTCGACCCGGCGTACTCCTATGACGTCGGCACCTGGAACATCCTGCGCCAGACCGTGCAGACCCTGATGATCCAGCCCAAGGGCGAGGGCGAACCCGTCCCGGAGGCGGCCCAGAGCTGCGGCTTCACCGACACCGGCAACGAGCGCTACGCGTGCAAGCTGCGCAGCGGCCTCAAGTTCGCGGACGGCGACGCGGTCACCGCCGAGGACGTCAAGTTCTCCATCGAGCGCGCCCGCACCATCAAGGCCGACTCCGGCGTGTTCGCCCTGCTGTCCACGATCGACACCATCGAGACGCAGGGTGACAACGAAGTCATCTTCCATCTCAAGACCGCCGACGCCACTTTCCCCTTCAAGTTGTCGACTCCGGTCGCCGGCATCGTCAACCCCGACGACTACGAGAAGGACAAGCTGCGCGACGGCTTCTCGGTCGACGGCTCCGGCCCCTACACCCTCAAGGCCGAGACCGACGGCGACGAGATGACCAAGGCCGTGTTCACCAAGAACCCCAATTACAAGGGGACGCTGGACGTGAACAACGACCAGGTCGACATGGTCTCCTACGAGGACGCCGACGCCATGGGCACCGCCCTCGAAAAGGGCGACATCGACCTGATGACCCGCACCATGTCGCCGGAGCAGATCCAGAAGCTCTCCGACGCCGCCGCGACCGGGGACATCGACCTCGTCGAGCTGAACGGCCTCGAGATCCGCTACCTGGCCTTCGACACCACCGACCCGGCGGTCAAGGCCAAGGCCGTGCGTCAGGCGATGGCCCAGGTCGTCAACCGCAGCGCGCTCGTCTCCGAGGTGTACGGCTCCCAGGCCGAGCCCCTCTACTCGCTGGTCCCGGCCACCCTCACGGGCCACTCCAACTCGTTCTTCAACACCTACGGCGACCCGAGCGTCGCGAAGGCCAAGTCCCTCCTGGCCGACGCGGACGTCACCGCCCCGGTGAAGCTGACGCTGAACTACACGACCGACCACTACGGCCCGGCCACCAAGCAGGAGTTCGAGGTGCTTCAGAAGCAGCTCAACGACAGCGGCCTGTTCGACGTCACCATCAAGGGCTCCCCCTGGGACACGTTCGTCCCGGCCGAGCGCAAGGGCGAGTACGCCGTCTACGGCATGGGCTGGTTCCCCGACTTCCCCGACGCCGACAACTTCGTCGCCCCGTTCCTGGACAAGGACAACTTCCTCAAGTCCCCGTACTCCAACACGGACATCATCGACAACCTGATCCCGGCCTCCCGCCGCGAGGCCGACCGCCTCAGCGCCGCGAAGAGCCTGACGGAGATCCAGGACATCGTCGCCAGGGACGTTCCGGTCCTGCCGCTGTGGCAGGGCAAGCAGTACGTGGCCGCGAACAACGACGTCACCGGCACGGCCTACGTGCTGAACTCCTCCGCGACCCTTCAGCTGTGGGAGCTCGGTCGCGGTGTGAGCAACTGACGCACCCCCCCTTCCGGGGCCCGGGACGGCGGCCCCGGTGTGCAGAGAACCGACGACAAGGCATTTTGTGAACATGCGTAACCAGTGGCCAGTCCTGCCGATCGTGGCGGGACTGGCCTCCGGCCTGTTGACCGGCTGCGGCACCCAGAGCGGCGGCTCCGGGGGTGACGCCTCCTCCGTGGTCCTGGGGATGTCCGACGACGTTCTGGCCACGGACCCCGCCTCCGGCTACGACCCGGGCTCCTGGCTGTTGTTCAACAACGTCTTCCAGTCGCTGCTGAGCTTCCCCAAGGGCGGCACGGAACCCGAGCCGGACGCGGCCCGGGAATGCTCCTTCACGGACACGCGGACCCAGGTCTACACGTGCACGCTGAAGGACGGACTGGAGTTCAGCAACGGCGACGCGCTCACCTCCGAGGACGTCAAGTTCTCCTTCGACCGCATGCTGAAGATCGACGACGAGGCCGGCCCGGCCATCATGTTCCCCATGCTCGACAAGGTCGAGACACCCGACGCCAAGACGGTCGTCTTCCGCCTCAAGGTCCCCGACGCCACCTTCCCGAGCAAGATCGCCTCGGGCGCCGGCTCCATCGTCGACCACAAGGAGTACGACGCCGACGGCCTGCGCGAGGACGGCGCCGCCGTCGGCTCCGGCCCCTACAAGCTGGACTCCTTCGGCGACGACGAGGCCGTCTTCTCCGTCAACGACAGCTACCGGGGCAGCGCCGGCGAGGCCAACAACACCGGCGTCACCCTGAAGTTCTTCGGCGGCGACCAGAAGGCCCTCAAGCAGGCCCTCCTCGCGAACGAGATCGACATCGCCTACCGGGGCCTCACCGCCGCCGACGTCTCCGACATCCAGCAGAGCACCGCCGACGGGGGCGCCGAGGTCGTCGAGGGCAGCAGCGCCGAGGTCCAGCACCTCGTCTTCAACATGGACGACCCGGTCGCCGGAAAGCTCGGTGTCCGCCAGGCCATCGCCCACCTGGTCGACCGCGAAGCCCTGATCAAGGACGTCTACGAGGGCACCGCCGACCCCCTCTACTCGATCATCCCGGCCGGCATCGCGGGCCACAACACCGCCTTCTTCGACCGCTACGGCGCCCGTCCCTCCCGGGCCGCGGCGGCCGCCGCGCTCGCCGACGAGGGCATCACCGACAAGGTGAAGCTCACCCTCTGGTCCACCCCGACCCGCTACGGCCCGGCCACCGACCAGGAACTGAAGGCGATCGCGGCCCAGCTGAACGCCAGCGGCCTGTTCGACGCCGACGTCCGCTCCGTCGCCTACGGCCAGTACGAGAAGGACGTCGCCGCCGGCAAGTACGGCGTCTACGTCAAGGGCTGGGTGCCCGACTACCCGGACGCCGACAACTTCACCTCGCCCTTCTTCGGCAAGGGCAATGTGCTGAGCAACAACTACGCCGACACCGCCATCACCGGCACGCTCATCCCGCGCACCGCCGCGCAGAGCGACCGCACGGCCACCGACGCGGACTACGCCGAACTTCAGAACATCGTCGCCGAGCAGGTGCCCGTCCTGCCCCTCTGGCAGGCCAAGCAGTACGCGGTCGTCGGCGAGAACGTCTACGGCCTGGAGAACTGCCTGGACGCCTCCACGGTGTTCCGCTTCTGGGAGCTCAGCAAGAGCTGACGACCCGACAGCCACACGCAGGAAGGCGCCCCCTGACCAGGGGGCGCCTTCTTCTGCTGCCAGTTCTTCCGGTTCTTCCAACTCGTTCGGCGCTACTGCGCGCCGGGACGCACCAGACCGCTCTCGTACGCGTACACCGCGGCCTGCACCCGGTCGCGCAACCCCAGTTTGTTCAGCACGTGACCCACGTGCGTCTTCACGGTGGTCTCGCTGACGAAGAGGTCGGCGGCGATCTCGGCGTTCGACAGCCCGCGCGCCACCAGCTTCAGCACTTCCACCTCACGGTCGGTGAGCGTGTGCAGCGTGTCCGGCACCGGCTCGTCGCCGGAGGGCAGATGCGTGGCGTACTTGTCGAGCAGCCGACGCGTGATGCTCGGCGCCAGCATGGCCTCACCCGAGGCCACCACCCGGATCGCCTGGACCAGTTCATTGGCGGGCGCGTCCTTCAGCAGGAACCCGCTCGCCCCGGCCCGCAGCGCCTCCACCACGTACTCGTCGAGGTCGAAGGTGGTCAGCACCAGCACCTTCGCCGGCCCGTCCCGCCCCGGCCCGGTGATCTGCCGGGTCGCCTCCACCCCGTCCATCCGCGGCATGCGGATGTCCATCAGCACCACATCGGGCTGCAACGCCCGCACCTGGTCGAGAGCCTGGAGGCCGTCTCCGGCCTCGCCGACGACCGCGAGATCCTGCTCGGCCTCCAGGATCATCCGGAAGCCGGTACGCAGCAGCGGCTGGTCATCGACCAGTAGGACGCGGATGGCCACGTATGTCTCCTTCTTTAGCCCGGCCCCATTCTGCCCTGAGCCCCGCCCTCGGATTCCGCCGCCCTCACCGGCAGCGTCACGGGAAGCGGATACGGCGGGGGAGTGCCGCCGAACTCCGGGCAGTGCGCCTGGTGGTCGCACCAGCCGCACAGCTTGGTGGGCCGGGGCCGCCACTCACCCGTCTCCGTCGCCAGCCGGATGGCTTCCCACAGTGCGAGCAACTTGCGCTCGACCCGCTCCAGATCGGCCAGGACCGGGTCGTACGTCAGCACGTCACCACTGCCCAGGTACACGAGCTGAAGCCGCCGGGGGACGACGTTCTTCAGCCGCCACACGACCAGGGCGTAGAACTTCATCTGGAACAGCGCGCCCTCGGCGTACTCCGGCCGGGGCGCCTTGCCGGTCTTGTAGTCGACGATCCGCACCTCGCCGGTGGGCGCGACATCGACCCGGTCGATGATCCCGCGCAGCCGCAGCCCCGACTCCAGCTCCGCCTCGACGAACAGCTCCCGCTCGGCGGGCTCCAGCCGTGTCGGATCCTCCAGCGTGAACCAGCGCTCGACCAGCCGCTCCGCCTCCACCAGCCAGCCGGCCAGCCGCTCGCCCTCCGGATCGTCGGCGAACAGCTCCACGACCTCCGGCCGGGTCTCCCGCAGCCGGTCCCACTGGCCCGGGATCAGCGACTTGGCCCGCGGCGCGGTCCGCTCGGCAGCCGGCGCGTCGAAGAGCCGCTCGAGGACCGCGTGCACCAGCGTGCCCTTCGTGGCCGCCGGGCTGGGCTTCTCAGGCAGCCGGTCGATCACCCGGAACCGGTACAGCAGCGGGCACTGCATGAAGTCACCGGCCCGCGAGGGCGAGAGCGAGGCGGGCGCCTTGGCGGCGACGGCCGTCGCCACCGCCTCGGGCACGACCGCCCCTGGGACGACCGGCTCCGGGGCGACCGCCTCCGGGGCGCTCGCCTCCGTGTGCGCCGGATCCTCCACGACACCGCCGTCGTCCACCCGGGCGACGTCCTCGCTGCTGCTCTCCATGACCCCAGACCTTACGGCCCACCACTGACAGTCACCCAGCCCGCGCACCCCGGCTCGTCCCGAACACCGGCGACGACCGGGGAAACACGGGGGGTGCCGGGGCGGAACACGTCACGACCGCCGCATACCATCGGTCCGAGACCCTTCCGCCCTGCACGAGCGGGAGACGCATCGACGAGGGGACACCGTGGTGGAAAGCGGCGGGACCGGGCGACCGCGGCCGGACAACGAACAGTCGGCCGAGCACCCCGCGACACCTGCGTCTCCGGCCACCGACCTCGCGCAGACCCCGGACCCCGGCACCCCCGGCCCGGCCACGCCCGACACGGAACCCGCGCCGACCACGTCCGAGGCCCCGACGCCGAGCGAAGCCGCTCCCGCCGAGGGCGGTGACGCTCCACAGGGTCCCTCGGCACCCGGCGACGACGACCACAGCGCGGCCGGTGCGAACGGGGACGGCAAGAGCGAAACCGGGACCCGGTCCGAGGCCGGTGCCGGCACCGGGGCGGGCACCGGGGCCGGGCAACCGGCACCTCCCGCCCCCGCCCCGACCCTCCCCAAGGGCCCCCCGCCCCAGCGCCCCCCGGAGCAGCCGCGCGGCGGCCTCCTCATGGGCCGCCCCTTCGGCGTCCCCGTCTACGTCGCGCCCAGCTGGTTCCTCGTCGCCGCCCTCATCACCTGGGTCTTCGGCAACCAGCTCGACCGCGTGCTGCCCGAACTCGGCGCCATCCGCTACCTCGTCTCCCTCTTCTTCGCGGTCGCCTTCTACGCCTCCGTACTCATCCACGAACTCGCCCACACCATCGCCGCCCTCCGCTTCAAGCTCCCGGTCCGCCGCATCCAGCTCCAGTTCTTCGGCGGCGTCTCCGAGATCGAGAAGGAGGCCGAGACCCCCGGCCGGGAGTTCTGGCTCGCCTTCGTCGGCCCGCTGCTCTCCCTCGTCCTCGCCGGCGTCTTCTACCTCGCCATGCAGCCCGTGGAGCCCGGCACCGTCCCGGGCGTCCTGCTGGCCGGCCTGATGATCTCCAACCTCATCGTGGCGATCTTCAACCTCCTGCCCGGCCTCCCGCTCGACGGCGGCCGCATGCTCCGCGCCGTCGTCTGGAAGCTCACCGGCAAGCCCATGAACGGCACCATCGCCGCCGCCTGGGTCGGCCGCGCCCTCGCGGTCTCCGTCCTCATCGGCCTGCCCCTGCTCACCCAGTCCGGCGCCCTCGGCTCCAGCGCCGAGGACAGCGTCGGCATGGACACCGTCACCGACGCCCTCCTCGCGGCCATCCTCGCCGCGATCATCTGGACCGGCGCCGGCAACAGCCTGCGCATGGCCCGCCTGCGCGAACACCTCCCCGAACTGCGCGCCCGCACCCTCACCCGGCGTGCCGTCCCCGTCGAGACCCACACCCCCCTCTCCGAGGCCCTGCGCCGCGCCAACGACGCCGGCGCCCGCGCACTCGTCGTCGTCGACGCCCACGGCGAACCCCTCTCCCTCGTCCGCGAGGCCGCCATCGTCGGGGTGCCCGAACACCGCCGCCCCTGGGTCGCCGTCAGCGGCCTCGCCCAGGACCTCACCGACGGCATGCGCGTCTCCGCCGAGCTGGCCGGCGAGGACCTCCTCGACGTCCTGCGCGCCACGCCCGCCACCGAGTACCTCGTGGTCGAGGAGACCGGCGAGATCTTCGGTGTCCTGTCCGCGGCCGACGTCGAGCGCGCCTTCGTCAAGGCCATGGCCAGGCCGTCCTAGCCGGGCCGTCCCCGTGGTCGGCGGCCCCGGCAAACCCCGGTAGGCTGTTCACATGTCCGAACCGACCGGTGCCGCCCGCAGGCGCGGGCCCTTCAAGGTCGGGGACCAGGTTCAGCTGACCGACCCCAAGGGCCGCCACTACACGTTCACGCTCGAGGCCGGGAAGAACTTCCACACCCACAAGGGTTCCTTCCCCCACGACGAACTGATCGGTGCTCCCGAGGGCAGCGTTGTCCGCACCACCGGGAACGTCGCCTACCTCGCGCTGCGCCCCCTGCTCCCCGACTACGTCCTGTCCATGCCCCGCGGGGCTGCCGTCGTCTACCCGAAGGACGCGGGGCAGATCCTCGCCTTCGCCGACATCTTCCCCGGCGCCCGCGTCGTCGAAGCCGGCGTCGGCTCCGGCTCGCTCAGCAGCTTCCTGCTGCGCGCCATCGGCGACCAGGGCATGCTGCACAGCTACGAGCGCCGCGAGGACTTCGCCGAGATCGCCCAGCAGAACGTGGAGCGCTACTTCGGCGGCCCGCACCCCGCCTGGCAGCTCACCGTCGGCGACCTCCAGGACAACCTGTCCGACACGGACGTCGACCGCGTCATCCTCGACATGCTCGCCCCCTGGGAGTGCCTGGAGGCCGTCTCCAAGGCGCTCGTGCCCGGCGGCATCCTGTGCTGCTACGTGGCCACCACCACCCAGCTCGCCCGCACCGTCGAGTCCATCCGCGAGATCGGTTCCTTCAACGAGCCGACCTCCTGGGAGTCGATGATCCGCAACTGGCACGTGGAGGGCCTGGCGGTCCGCCCGGACCACCGGATGATCGGCCACACCGGCTTCCTGCTCACCGCCCGTCGCCTCGCCGACGGCGTCGAGCCGCCGATGCGCCGCCGCCGCCCCGCCAAGGGTGCCTACGGCGAGGACTACACCGGCCCCAACGCCGACGGAGGCAGCGGCCGCTGACGCCGCCCCAGCACAGCGTTCAACGACAAGGCGCCGTGACCGAGTTCCCGGACCGACCCGGAACTCGGCCGCGGCGCCTTGTCGTTGGCGTCGACCGGACACCTGCCCGGCACCGGTCCGGCACCGCTCGGACAGTGGTCGGCACGGCTGGGCATCGAAGGGTGGCACGTGCGATATCCACGTCCGATATCCCGTACCCCGCCGTTCCCCCACCCTGTGACGTGTGGCACGATGCTGGCCAATCCCCCACCCCCACCGGCACAGCCACCACAGGAGACACTGCCAGTGCAGCAATCCGCCCTCCCGGAACTGGCACACACCCACACCCGGCCGATCCACTGGGTGGCGACCGCCGCCGCTCTCGCCGGCGTCGTCGCCCTCTCCTCACTTCTCCAGCCCAAACCCGCGACAGCCGCCCAGGCGGCCGGCCCGGAGGCCAAGCCGGCCCCCGTCACCACCGCGGCCCCCGCCACCACCGGTGTCGACTTCCCCCTCGAATGCGGCCCCGTGCAGGCCCTCGTGGTCAAGAAGGCCAGCGGCGACCTCGACGGCGACGGAGCCCCGGAAACCGTCGCCGTGGTCCACTGCGACGCCCCCATGGGAACCCCGCCCGACGGCGTCTACGTCCTCACCCAGGGCGCGGACGGCACGCACGCGCGCGTGGTCGCGACCCTCGTCGACCCCAAGGCCCGCAACACCGTCACGAGCCTCTCCGTCACCGACGGCGCCGTCCTCGCCACGCTCCTCGGCTACTCCACGGCCGACGTACCCAGTTGCTGCCCCGACGTGAAGGACAGCGCCAAGTGGCAGTGGAAGGACGACAGGTTCATCCGCTCGACTCCCGCGGGCGCCCACAGCGTCTGATCCGGGCCATCGGTCCTGTGAGAAATCAGACAGGCGTCACAGTCCGCGTGCGAAAGCTCACTCCGCGTCCGGACCGTAGATCTCGACGCTGTCCGAAACGCGTCGCACATGAATGCAGTCGCCCGGACACTCCCGTGCCGAGTCCACCACGTCCGTCAACAGCGGCAACGGCACCGGGGTCGTGGCGCCCTTGGCCTGGAGCAGTTCGTCGTCGGCGCTCTTGACATAGGCCAGGCCGTCGATGTCCAGCTCGAACACCTCGGGCGCGTACTGGGCGCAGATCCCGTCGCCGGTACAGAGATCCTGGTCGATCCAGACCTCCAGCTCCTCGCTGCCGACACCGGTCTCCTGCTGCACGCCCATATCTCCTGCCGTTTACTGTCGAGCCGCAAGGGAACGATGCAGGCTCTGACGGGTGTTGAACACTTCGACCCTACCCTCGGCGGCTTCCGGACCGTGTTCGGTGGGTATTCCCCTGGCGTGAGGGAGAGCGCAAGGGTGAAGATCGGACACACCCCGACAGTCTTTGTGATCTAGGGGTTTCAATCGACACCCGCCCAGGTAGGGTCTGGAAGCGTCCAGCTCCCCTTGGAGGAGGTGAGGACCGTGGCAGCCCACGACGACGACATGAACCGCGGCATCCGCCCGGGACGAGGGTCCGACGACCCGTCCGGGCAGATTGCCTATCTTGAGCAGGAGATCGCCGTCCTGCGACGCAAGCTCGCCGACTCTCCGCGGCACACGAGGATTCTCGAAGAGCGGATCGTCGAGCTACAGACAAACCTGGCCGGCGTGTCCGCCCAGAACGAGCGACTCGCGAACACACTCCGTGAGGCCCGCGACCAGATCGTGGCCCTCAAGGAAGAAGTCGACCGGCTCGCCCAGCCGCCGGCCGGCTTCGGTGTCTTCCTCACGGCGAACGAGGACGGCACGGCCGACATCTTCACCGGAGGCCGCAAACTCCGGGTGAACGTCAGCCCGAGCGTCGAGCTCGAAGAGCTCCGACGCGGCCAGGAAGTGATGCTCAACGAAGCGCTCAACGTGGTCGAGGCCATGGAGTACGAGAGCGTCGGCGACATCGTCACCCTCAAGGAGATCCTCGAGGACGGCGTGCGCGCCCTCGTGCAGGGGCACACCGACGAGGAACGAGTGGTCCGGCTCGCCGAGCCGCTCCTCGACGTCGTCATCCGTCCCGGCGACGCCCTCCTGCTCGAGCCCCGCTCCGGGTATGTCTACGAGGTCGTTCCCAAGAGCGAGGTCGAGGAACTCGTCCTCGAAGAGGTCCCCGACATCGGCTACGAGCAGATCGGTGGCCTCGGCGGACAGATCGAGATGATCCGCGACGCCGTCGAGCTCCCGTACCTCTACCCCGACCTCTTCAAGGAGCACGAGCTGCGCCCGCCCAAGGGCGTCCTGCTCTACGGACCTCCCGGATGCGGCAAGACGCTCATCGCCAAGGCCGTCGCCAACTCGCTGGCCAAGAAGGTCGCCGAGGTCACCGGTCAGGCCACCGGCAAGAGCTTCTTCCTCAACATCAAGGGTCCCGAGCTCCTCAACAAGTACGTCGGCGAGACCGAGCGGCAGATCCGCCTCGTCTTCCAGCGTGCGAGGGAGAAGGCCTCCGAGGGCACCCCCGTCATCGTCTTCTTCGACGAGATGGAGTCCCTCTTCCGCACCCGCGGCTCCGGCGTGAGCTCGGACGTGGAGAACACCATCGTCCCGCAGCTCCTCGCCGAGATCGACGGCGTCGAGGGCCTTCAGAACGTGGTCGTCATCGGCGCCTCCAACCGTGAGGACATGATCGACCCCGCGATCCTGCGCCCCGGCCGCCTCGACGTGAAGATCAAGATCGAGCGTCCGGACGCCGAAGCGGCCAAGGACATCTTCCAGAAGTACCTCACCGAACGCCTTCCCCTGCATGCCGAGGACGTGGGCGAACACGGCGGCGACAGGACCACCACCGTCCAGAGCATGATCCAGACGGCCGTGGAACACATGTACGCCGAATCCGAGGAAAACCGCTTCCTGGAAGTCACCTACGCCAACGGCGACAAGGAAGTCCTCTACTTCAAGGACTTCAACTCCGGCGCGATGATCGAGAACATCGTCGGCCGTGCCAAGAAAATGGCCATCAAGGACTTCCTCGACCACAACCAGAAGGGCCTTCGGGTCTCCCACCTCCTCCAGGCCTGCGTGGACGAGTTCAAGGAGAACGAGGACCTGCCGAACACCACCAACCCCGACGACTGGGCTCGGATCTCCGGAAAGAAGGGCGAACGGATCGTTTACATCCGTACCCTCATCACCGGAAAGCAGGGCGCGGACACCGGACGCTCCATCGACACGGTGGCGAACACCGGACAGTACCTGTAAGAACAGGGCGGCTGCGGGTGCCCACCACGGGTACCCGCAGCCGACTGCTTTTCGGGCCACGGCTGGAGCAAGGCAATGACGCAAATGATCTCCCCACCAGCGCGGAGGCGTTCTAGGCTCTTCCGTACCGCCGGGTCGCGCAGTGCGGGGACGGGCACCGCACACGCGCCGGAGCACCACCGGTATCTGAGCGGCGCCCACGACCGAGGGTGCCGCCGGGCAAGGAGGGCCGCATGACCGTACGGCGAGTAATGGGCATCGAGACGGAGTACGGCATCTCCGTCCCCGGCCACCCCAACGCCAATGCCATGCTCACCTCGTCCCAGATCGTCAACGCCTACGCGGCGGCGATGCACAGGGCCCGCCGGGCCCGCTGGGACTTCGAGGAGGAGAACCCGCTGCGGGACGCGCGTGGTTTCGACCTCGCGCGCGAGGTCGCCGACTCCAGCCAGCTCACCGACGAGGACATCGGCCTCGCCAACGTCATCCTCACCAACGGCGCACGCCTCTACGTCGACCACGCGCACCCCGAGTACAGCGCGCCCGAGGTCACCAATCCCCGCGACGCCGTCCTCTGGGACAAGGCCGGCGAGCGGATCATGGCCGAGGCCGCCGAGCGTGCCGCCGCACTGCCCGGCGCGCAGCCCATCCACCTCTACAAGAACAACACCGACAACAAGGGCGCCTCCTACGGCACGCACGAGAACTACCTGATGAAGCGGGAGACCGCCTTCTCGGACATCGTGCGCCACCTGACGCCCTTCTTCGTCTCGCGCCAGGTGGTCACCGGCGCCGGCCGCGTCGGAATCGGCCAGGACGGCCACGAGCACGGCTTCCAGCTCAGCCAGCGCGCCGACTACTTCGAGGTCGAGGTCGGCCTGGAGACGACGCTGAAGCGCCCGATCATCAACACGCGCGACGAGCCGCACGCCGACGCGGAGAAGTACCGCCGCCTCCATGTGATCATCGGCGACGCGAACCTCTCCGAGATCTCGACCTATCTGAAACTGGGCACGACGGCCCTGGTCCTGTCGATGATCGAGGACGGCTTCATCGCGGTGGACCTGGCGGTCGACCAGCCGGTCCGGACCCTCCACCAGGTCTCCCACGACCCCACCCTGAAGCGACTGGTCACCCTGCGCAGTGGCCGCACGCTCACCGCGGTCCAGTTGCAGATGGAGTACTTCGAGCTGTCGCGCAAGTACGTGGAGGAGCGCTACGGCTCGGACGCCGACGACCAGACGAAGGACGTCCTCGCACGCTGGGAGGACACCCTGAACCGCCTGGAGAACGACCCGATGAGCCTCGCCGGCGAACTGGACTGGGTCGCCAAGCGGGAGCTCATGGAGGGCTACCGGCGCCGTGACAGCCTCGACTGGGACGCCGCCCGCCTCCACCTCGTCGACCTCCAGTACGCCGACGTACGGGCCGACAAGGGCCTCTACAACCGTCTCGCGGCCCGTGGCCGCATGAAGCGCCTGCTGGACGAGACCGAGGTCGAGCGGGCGATCACGAAGCCCCCGGAGGACACCCGCGCGTACTTCCGCGGCCGCTGCCTGGAGCAGTACGCCGACGACGTCGCCGCCGCCTCCTGGGACTCGGTGATCTTCGATCTGCCGGGTCGGGATTCGCTCCAGCGCGTCCCAACCCTCGAACCCCTTCGCGGAACGCGAAATCACGTCAAGGCGCTCCTGGACCGCTGTCGCACGGCAGAAGACCTGGTCAAGGTGCTCTCGGGCGGCTGAACGACCACCCGGACGCAACCTCTCCGACGGGGTGGAAACCCTCCCGTCAGGGAATCATCGAGGTGGCCCCCGTACGTTGTGGCAACTGCGGGGCCGATGTCGGACCCGGCTTGTAGGGTCTGATCATCACCGATCGGCAGGAATGCCGACCTGTCGACCATGTCGGGCGAAAGAGCGGGGTGAGGGTTATGGCGACCAAGGACACCGGCGGCGGCCAGCAGAAGGCGACGCGCTCCACGGAGGAGGTCGAGGAGCAGGCGCCCGAGGCGCAGGCTTCGGAGGACCTCAAGGAGCGCCAGGAGAAGCTGAGCGACGACGTGGACTCGGTTCTTGACGAGATTGACGATGTCCTCGAGGAGAACGCCGAGGACTTCGTTCGAAGTTTCGTTCAGAAGGGTGGCGAATAGCCTTTGAATTGAAGGCTACGGGGGATCTGAACTTGGCAAGCGAAGAGATGGTGAAGAGCTGCTCGCGGTGCAGGGAGTCGAAGCCACGGGCGGCCTTCGCCAGTAACAGGGCGGCGAAGGACGGGTTGCAGGCCTACTGCCGGGAGTGTTGGGCGGCATATCACCAGGCTCACCAACTCGCGAAGGGCCGGAACGTGCGGCCGCGGGTGGAGACGCCCGAGGGGCACAAGTTCTGCCGCAGCTGTGAGGAGATCAAGCCGCACAGCGAGTGGCACCGCAACGCGACAGCGTCCGACGGCCTTGCGACCTGCTGCAAGGCATGCAAAGCAGTCAAGGGGCGCCGTGGACACCTGAAGCGCCAGTACGGCATGACGGAAGCCGAACGTGACGCCATGGTGGCCGCCCAGAGGGGCCTCTGCGTGATCTGCCTGAAAGCTCCTGCCGCGCATGTGGATCACTGCCACGAGACGGGTAGGGTCCGTGGCGTACTGTGCTTCAACTGCAATTCGGCCATCGGCAAGTTGGGAGACGATCCCGACGCTGTTCGTCGGGCAGCCGCTTACCTGGAAGGAACTCCATGGAAGCCAACACTCGTAGCACCGGGCGTCTACCGGCTGCCTTCCTGACGCCCGGGTCCTCGTCCTTCATGGACTTTCTCTCCGATCACCAGCCGGAGCTGCTGCCCGGCAAGCGGCAGCTGCCCCCGACGCAGGGTGTGATCGAGGCCCCGCACGGCACGACGATCGTCGCCGTGACGTTCCCCGGTGGTGTCGTGCTCGCCGGTGACCGTCGCGCCACGATGGGCAACGTCATCGCGCAGCGGGACATCGAGAAGGTCTTCCCGGCTGACGAGTACTCGGCTGTCGGAATCGCCGGTACCGCCGGTCTGGCCGTCGAGATGGTGAAGCTGTTCCAGCTCGAGCTGGAGCACTTCGAGAAGGTCGAGGGGGCGCAGCTCTCGCTCGAGGGCAAGGCCAACCGGCTGTCGACCATGATCCGTTCCAACCTGGGCATGGCCATGCAGGGTCTGGCGGTCGTGCCCCTCTTCGCCGGGTTCGACGTGGACCGGGACCGGGGTCGGATCTTCTCCTACGACGTCACGGGCGGCCGCTCCGAGGAGCACAACTTCGCCGCCACCGGCTCCGGCTCGATCTTCGCGCGCGGGGCGATGAAGAAGCTCTTCCGCAACGACCTGTCCGAGGAAGAGGCCACGACTCTCGTGGTCCAGGCCCTCTACGACGCGGCGGACGACGACTCGGCGACCGGTGGTCCCGATGTCGCGCGCCGGATCTACCCCATCGTCACCGTGATCACCGAGGACGGCTTCCGCCGGCTGACCGACGAGGAGTCGTCGGAGATCGCCCGTTCGATCCTGGCGCGTCGCCTGGAGCAGCCGGACGGCCCGCGCGCCGCTCTGCTGTAGCGGTTGCCCGTTCTCATCCCAGGTGATCCAGTGACTTCGACAGAAAGGGACGGATAACCGGTGTCGACTCCGTTCTATGTCTCACCCCAGCAGGCGATGGCCGACCGCGCCGAGTACGCCCGCAAGGGCATCGCGCGCGGCCGCAGCCTCGTTGTGATCCAGTACGCCGACGGCATCGTGTTCGTCGGTGAGAACCCGTCCCGCGCGCTGCACAAGTTCAGCGAGATCTACGACCGGATCGGCTTCGCGGCCGCCGGCAAGTACAACGAGTACGAGAACCTGCGGATCGGTGGCGTCCGGTACGCCGATCTCCGTGGCTACACCTATGACCGTGACGACGTCACCGCCCGCGGTCTGGCCAACGTGTACGCCCAGACGCTGGGCACGATCTTCTCCTCGGCGGGCGAGAAGCCCTACGAGGTGGAGCTGGTGGTGGCCGAGGTCGGCGCCACGCCGGACGGCGACCAGATCTACCGCTTGCCGCACGACGGTTCGATCGTGGACGAGCACGGTTCGGTGGCGGTCGGTGGCAACGCCGAGCAGATCAGCACTTACCTGGACCAGCGTCACCAGGAGGGCATGAGTCTGGCCGAGGCGCTGAAGCTGGCCGTACAGGCCCTGTCGCGCGACACCAACGGTACGGAGCGGGAGATTCCCGCCGAGCGCCTGGAGGTGGCCGTGCTGGACCGCACGCGGCCGCAGTCGCGCAAGTTCAAGCGGATCGTGGGCCGTCAGCTGGGCCGGTTGCTGGAGACGGACGGCGCGGCCACGGAGGCGGAGAGCTCCGAGGAGGAGTAACGCCGCCCGCGTTTCACCCCTTGTGCGCCCCGGTCGATGATTCGGCCGGGGCGCAGGGCGTCTCAGGAGGCGTTCGGCGGCGCCGTGGAGGCCCGTACGACCAGTTCGACGGGGATGTCCCCGCCGTCCGGCGTGCGGCCCTCCAGGACGGCAAGGAGGGCCCGCATGCCTCGTTCGCCGAACAGCTCGGCGTCCAGTCGTACGGTCGTCAGCTCGGGGTCGAGGGCGGTGGCCAGGGCGAGATCGTCCAGGCCGGTGACGGACACGTCGTCGGGGACGCGCAGGCCGAGGCGCCGTAGGGCCTTGTAGACGCCGGCCGCGAGTTTGTCGTCGTCGCAGACGACGGCGGTGGGGCGGGGTCCCGGAGCGCTCAGCGCCGCCTCCGCGGCGGCCAGGGCGCCGTCGATGGAAATCGGGGCGGGGGCGGTGCGCAGCGAGGTCCCCGCAGCCGCGCCGACCCGAGCGGCGAGCTCACGCGCGCGTACCTCGAAGGTCCAGGACGGGATGTCGGCCGCGAGGTGCAGGAAGTGGCGGTGGCCGAGGCCCAGCAGATGGTCGGCGACCTGGCGGACGCCGTCGGCGATGTCGAGGTTGACGGTGGCGGCGCCGAGGCTTCCGGAGGGGTCGCTGTCCAGCATCACCAGGGGGAGCTGGTCGCCGCGGATGGCGGTCAGCGCGTCGGCGGCCATGGAGGAGGCCAGGACGCCGTCGAGGGCGGCCTGGGCGGAGGCGAAGGGGTCGCGGGCGGGGCCGACGCCCTCGGGGGAGGGGTAGAGGACGACTCCGAAGCCGTGCTCGGCCGCCACGCGCGCCGCCCCGGTGTAGACGCCGGCGAAGAACTCCGTCGTGAGCGCCGGGACGACGAGCAGGACCGTGCGGGTGCGGCCGAGGCGCAGGTTGCGGGCGGCGAGGTTGGGCCGGTAGCCGAGTTCGCGGGCCGCCTCGCGTACGCGTTCCGCGGTGGTCTCGGAGACGCGGCCGCGCCACTTGTCGCCGAGTACGAGGGAGACGGCGGCCTGGGAGACCCCCGCGGCCTGGGCGACGTCACGGCTCGTCGGGCGCGTGCTACCTCGTGCCACCGTGGGCCTGCTCCTTCGTCTGGACTGGCGAACAGCGCACATGGTACGTATGACGAGAGACGTTATACGTAAAACCTCGAGGTGGCTCCCCGCCTCGGGCCGGCTGACGGAGGCGGGACATTGGCCGCGGGATACCTCGAGATCCTCCGGGCGAAGCACGCCGCCCGGCTGCTGACCGGCACGCTCGTCGGACGGCTGCCCAACGCCACGGCCGCCATCGCGATCGTGCTGTTCGTGCGGGCGGAGGGCGGCACGTACAGCCTCGCGGGCGCGCTGGCCGCCGTGTACGGCGTCGCCAACGCCGTCGGGCAGCCGTTGCTGGGACGGCTGGTCGACGTGCACGGGCAGCCGCGGGTCCAGTTGCCCGCGGCGCTCGTCTCGGCCCTCGCGATGTCGGTCTTCGCCTTCGTGGGCACGGACCCGCTGCCGCTCGCGTACCTGGCGGTGGCGGCCGCCGGACTCTTCACGCCGCCCCTGGAGGGCGGTCTGCGGGCGCTGTGGCCGGCGGTGCTGCGCCGCGAGGACCAGGTGCACACGGCGTACGCGATGGACGCCGTGGCGCAGGAGGTGATGTTCACCGTCGGGCCGCTGCTGGTGACCCTGTGCGTGTCGGTGTGGTCGGCGCAGGGGGCCCTGTTGGTGCTGAACGCGGTCGGGGTGCTGGGCGCGCTGTCGGTGGTCGTGTCGCCGCCCTCGCGCGCGTGGCGCTCGGCCCCGCGTGAGGCGCACTGGCTGGGCGCGCTGCGGTCGCCCGGTCTGCTGGCGCTCCTCGGCGCGTTCCTGTTCATCGGTGTCGCGCTCGGTTCCATCACGGTGGCGTCCGTGCCGTACGCGGACGACCACGGCGGTGACGCGGTGTACGGCTGGCTGATGGCGGCGCTGGGGCTCGGCGCGCTGCTCGGTGGCGTGGTGTACGGGGCGCGGCAGTGGGCGGGGACGCCGGAGCGGCGACTGCGGGGGCTGGTGGCGCTTCTGGCGGTGTGTTACCTGCCCTTGACGCTGATGCCGGGTGCGGTGGCCATGGTGGCTCTGACGGCGCTCGCGGGCGTGTTCCTGGCGCCTGCCATCGCGTGCGCGTTCGTCATCGTGGACCGGCACGCGCCGCGCGGGACGGTGACGGAGGCGTTCTCCTGGCTGGTGACGACGTTCACGGTCGGCGCGTCGGTGGGAACGGGCCTGGCGGGTCCGGTCGTAGAGGCCGGCGGCGCGCTGTGGGGCTTCACGGTGCCGGCCGTCGCGGGTGCCGTATCGCTGGTGGTTTTGCTGGCCACAGGGCGGGTACTTGCAGTTCCCGCCGGAAGTGGGGTGGTTGCGGCTTCATCGGAAAATGATCCAAACCGTGCTGCCGAACCCCGTTTCAGTTCAGGGGATCGGGCGTAATGTTCACTCATGGACCGCCGCATTTTCGGGCTGGAGAACGAGTACGGCGTCACATGTACGTTCAGGGGACAGCGCCGGCTGTCTCCCGACGAGGTGGCGCGGTACCTCTTCCGCCGTGTCGTGTCATGGGGCCGAAGCAGCAATGTCTTTCTGCGAAACGGCGCCCGCCTCTATCTCGACGTGGGATCGCATCCGGAATACGCGACACCGGAATGTGACAACGTGACCGAGTTGGTCACCCACGACAAGGCCGGCGAGCGCATTCTCGAGGGACTCCTGGTGGACGCGGAACGACGCCTGCACGAGGAAGGAATCGCGGGCGACGTCTACCTCTTCAAGAACAACACGGACTCGGCGGGCAACTCTTATGGTTGCCACGAGAACTACCTGGTGGCCCGGCACGGGGAGTTCTCCCGGCTCGCGGACATCCTGATCCCGTTCCTGGTGACCCGCCAGCTGCTGTGCGGCGCGGGCAAGGTGCTTCAGACGCCCCGTGGGGCGGTCTACTGCGTCAGTCAGCGGGCCGAGCACATCTGGGAGGGCGTCTCCTCCGCGACGACCCGCTCGCGGCCCATCATCAACACGCGCGACGAGCCGCACGCGGACGCCGAGCGTTACCGCCGTCTGCATGTCATCGTCGGCGACTCCAACATGTCCGAGACGACCATGCTGCTGAAGGTCGGCGCGACCGACCTGGTGCTGCGCATGATCGAGGCGGGCACGGTGATGCGGGATCTGACGCTGGAGAACCCGATCCGGGCGATCCGTGAGGTCAGTCACGACATCACTGGCCGGCGCAAGGTGCGGCTGGCCAGCGGCCGGGAGGCCTCCGCGCTGGAGGTGCAGCGGGAGTACTACGAGAAGGCCGTGGACTTCGTCGAGCGCCGGGGTGTGCGTACCGGCACCGTCGACCAGGTCCTGGAGCTCTGGGGCCGCACGCTGGACGCGATCGAGGCGGAGGACCTCGACCGGATCGGCACCGAGATCGACTGGGTGATGAAGTACAAGCTCATCGAGCGGTACCGGGCCAAGCACAACATGACCATGTCGAATCCGCGGGTGGCGCAGATAGACCTCGCTTATCACGACATTCACCGTCGTCGTGGTCTGTACTACCTGTTGGAGCGAAAGGGCCAAGCCGCCCGGATCTGCAACGACTTGAAGATCTTCGAGGGCAAGTCGGTACCGCCGCAGACCACCAGGGCCCGGTTGCGCGGCGACTTCATCCGTCGCGCACAGGAACAGCGCCGGGACTTCACCGTGGACTGGGTGCACCTGAAGCTCAACGACCAGGCACAGCGCACCGTGTTGTGCAAGGACCCGTTCCGGTCGGTGGACGACCGGGTGGAGAAGCTGATCGCCGGAATGTGAGTGACGTGTTCCGCACGCGCTGCGGAACGCGACACGGGCGCCGTACGTTCCCGTACGGCGCCCTTCGCATGTCCACAAACGTCGCTAAGGTAGCGCGCACGCCATCAGAAGATCGACCGATTACGAGGCTTTCATCGTGCGCCGACGCTCACTCATCCTTGCCGCCGTACCCGCGGGACTGGTCACTCTCGCCGCGTGCGGCGATGAAAAGTCCGACTCGAGCAAGGCGAGCGACAGCGCGTCGTCCTCCGCCGGGGCCACGCCTCCACCGAAGATCGTCGACGGCCCGCTGCCGGCCATCACGGCGGGCGTGAAGTTCGATGAGAAGCCGACGGTCGCCAAGGGCACCGGTGAGCCCTCGGACCAGCTGGCGGTGAAGACGGTGATCGCGGGCAGCGGCAAGACCGTCGCGGAGAACGACTACATCCAGGCCAACTGTCTCGGCCAGATCTGGGACAGCGCGAAGGTCCTCCTCAACACCTACGACACCAAGAAGCCGCTGTTCACCCAGCTCGCGCAGGGTGGCACGATCGACGGCTGGCGCTATGCGCTGACGGGCAAGAAGACCGGCAGCCGGGTGCTCTTCTCGGTGCCGCCGACCTGGGCTTTCGGCAAGGACGGCGACGCGGACACGGGCATCAAGGGCACCGACACGCTGGTGTTCGTCTTCGACATCCAGGACACGTTCAACGCGAAGAGCTCGGCCAAGGGCAAGGACGTGCCGCAGGACGACGCCGCGGTGCCGAAGGTGGGTACGAACACCGACGGCAAGGCACCCTCGATCGAGATCCCCAAGTCGGACCCGCCGACCAAGCTGGTGTCGAACTACGTGATCGAGGGAGACGGCCCGAAGCTCGCGGCGGACGACACCGTGCTGGTGCAGTACAAGGGCGTCGTCTGGGACACGGGCAAGGAGTTCGACTCCTCGTACAGCCGCAGTTCGCTGACCTCGTTCTCGCTCCAGCAGGTGGTCAAGGGCTGGGCGCAGGGCCTGACCGGCAAGAAGGTGGGCAGCCGGGTCGTCATCGTCGTTCCGCCGTCGCTGGGTTACGGGGACAGCCCGCCGAGTGGCAGCGGCCTCGAGAAGGACTCCACGATGGTCTTCTCGGTGGACATCATCGCCAAGGTGTGAGGCCGACGAAGGTGTAAGACTGTCCGTGTTGCCTTTCCGTGAGACATGCAGGAGCCAGTGACGTGAGCATTGACAAGCCCGAGATCGACTTCCCCGGCGGCGAGCCCCCGGCGGACCTCGAGATCAAGGACATCTGGGAGGGTGACGGCGAGGTCGCGCAGGCCGGCCACAACGTCAGCGTCCACTACGTCGGTGTCGCCTTCAGCACCGGTGAGGAGTTCGACGCCAGCTGGAACCGTGGGACGCCGTTCCGCTTCCCGCTCGGCGGCGGACGCGTCATCAAGGGCTGGGACCAGGGTGTGCAGGGCATGAAGGTCGGCGGCCGTCGCCAGCTGACCATCCCGGCCCACCTCGCCTACGGCAACCAGAGCCCCACCCCGGCGATCAAGCCCGGCGAGACGCTGATCTTCGTCGTGGACCTGCTCGGGGTCTGACCGTCGTACGACCAGTGTTGATCACCTGGGGTCCATGCCCGCCCGGGCATGGACCCTCGGCTTTTGTCCGGGCGCCGCGGGGCGGTACGGTCGTCGATCGTAAGCACCATAGGGGAGGCGAAGGGCGTCGATGGCCATTGCCAAGGCCGAGCGGCTGATGAACCTGGCGCTGTGTCTGCTCGGGACGCGACGGCCGCTCAGCAAGCGTGAGCTGCGCGACTCCATCGAGGCGTATGTCGAGACCTTCCGGCCGGGCAACGGCGGGGCGGGGTCGGACGACTCCTTCAACCGGATGTTCGAGCGGGACAAGGACGATCTTCGCGAGCTCGGCCTGGTCATCGAGACCGTGGAGAGCCTGGACGGCGAGATCGGCTACCTCGCCCGCCGTGACAGCAACCGGCTGCCGCCCATCACCCTGGACGCCGAGGAGGCCGCGGCGCTGGGCCTGGCCGCCAAGGTGTGGCAGCAGGCCCGGCTGGCGGGTGCCGCGAGCGGCGCCCTCCAGAAGCTGCGCGCCGCGGGGCTCCCCGAGGACGTCGACCCGTACGAGGCACACGGCGCCCTGGAGCCCCGGATCCCCGTGCACGAGGCCGCGTTCGAGCCGCTGATGCTGGCCTGCCGCGACCGTCGGCCCGTCATCTTCGACTACCGCAAGGCCACCGCCGCGCACCCGGAGCCCCGGGACGTCGAGCCGTGGGCGCTGGAGTGCTGGCGCGGCCACTGGTACCTGGCCGGCTTCGACCGCGACCGGGGCGCCGAGCGGGTCTTCCGGCTGTCGCGGATCACCGGCAGGGTGCGCTCGCGCGGGGCGAGCTTCACCGCGCCGGTCCCCGATGTCGTCACCGTCCGTGAGACGGTCGCGAGCTGGGCGGGGGAGACCGCCGACCGCAGCGCGCTGATCAGGCTGCGGACGGACGCCGGGTACCCCTTGCGGGCGAAGGCCACCGCGGTGCGGGAACTCGGCGACGGCTGGGACGAGTTGGAGATTCCGTACGGGCACGGGCTGGACGCCTGGCTGGTGGAGTTCGGGCCGGACGTGGTGGTCCTCGACCCCGCCGAGCTGCGCGCGGACGTCGTGGACCGGCTACGCGCCGTGGCCAAGGGCTGAGGGGGAGCGAGCAACACAGTGGCAGGCAAACCGGTCAGGCCGACGAACGCCATCGACCAGACGCGGCGGATGCTCTCCCTGGTGACGTATCTCAGGGAGCGCCCCGGCGCGCGGATCGAGGACGTGGCGCGCGCGTTCGGGATCACCGAGGACGAGCTGGTCTCGGACCTCGACGTGCTGCCCATGTGCGGCACCAGCTTCCGCGGCGGCGATCTCCTCGACATCGACACCGACGGTGAGCGCATCTGGTGGCACAACCCGGCCGCGCTCGGCGCGGAGGCCGCCGAGCCACTGCGGCTGGCCGCCGACGAGGCGACCGCGCTGCTGGTGGCGGCCCGGGCGGTGTCCACGCTGCCCGGCCTGCGGGAGGGCGACCGGCAGGCGCTGCTGCGGGCGACGGCCAAGGTGGAGGCCTCGGCCGGTGAGGCGGCGGGCGCGAGCGCGCGGCTGTCGGTGACGTTCGAGTCGGAGGGCGGGGTCTTCGCGGACGTCGACCGGGCGATCTCCGAGCGGCGCCGGCTGTGGATCCGTTACTACTCGCCCGCGCGTGACCAGGTCACGGAGCGCGAGATCGACCCCATCCGGCTGGTCAGCGTCGGGCACACGTACGTGGAGGCCTGGTGCCGCCGCTCGGAGGCGCGCCGCACCTTCCGGCTGGACCGGGTCGCCGAGATCAAGATCCTCGACGAGCCGTCCGCGCCGCCCGAGATCGAGCTCCGGGACCTGTCGGAAGGGCTCGTGCAGCCGGCCGCCGAGGACCCGGAGGTCGTCGTCGAGGTCGGTCCCGGCGGTCGCTGGGTCGCCGAGTACTACCCGCACGACAGTGCCGATGAGCTTCCCGACGGCGGATTGCGTATTACTCTGCGCACGCCCGAACCCGCCTCGCTCAGGCGGCTGGCGCTGCGGCTCGGCCGTGACGGCCGGATCGTGTCGCCGCCGGAGCTCGCCGACAGTGCCCGCCGGGCCGCCCGTGAGGCGCTGGCGGCATACGACGGGATCGAGGCGCGGGGCGCGGCCGACGGGCCGCCCGCGGTGCACGGCGAGCAGCCGGGACCGCGGGGCGAAAGTCAGTTCGACGGGCGGGAGCAGGGGCTTTGAGCGAGTCGACGGCGTCCGGTGTGCGGGGCATCTCCGTGGCCTCCGCGTTCGCGGGCATGCGGAGTGCGGGTCCGGTGCGCTTCCGGGCCGGGTGCCCCGACTGCCGGGGCGCGTTCGAGCTGGCCGCGAGTGCCCTGCGGCTGGCGATCGGCGCCTCCAGCCGGACCACCTTCTACTCCTTCACCTGCCCCGACTGCGGGGCCGCCGTGCGCAAGCCGGCCGGCGAGCGGATCGTCGAACTGCTCACCGGCGGTGGGGTCAGGACCCTGCGGCTGCACACGCCTTAGGACGGTCTAGGCTCGCCCCATGTTCTGGCCGATGTTCGCGGTTGCCATGGGTTTCGCAGGTCTCGCCGTCCTCGCGGTGTTCGCCGTACGGGTCTTCCTGGAGGCGCGGCTTCTGGGGCGGCAGGTCACGGAGTCCGCGCGCCGGATCGACCGGGCGGCCCAGGATCTGGAACGGGCCGCCGCGAGTGCGGCCCGTGCTGTGGACACCCTGTGACGGCCGCTGTGGCGACCTTCGGGTAGCGCTGTGGGCGTCCTGTGAGTCCTGCGGCGAATGCGTTTTGGGCCACTTCGCCCTCCCGCCCCGGTAGAGAGGACAGGTACGCTGCTGGCTGCGGCTCGGAGAACGAGGCCCGGACCGCGGACCGGGAGTACGCACGGGGATTGCCTCACGTTTACCCCTGAGCGTTACGATCGCTGTCAACACGATCGTTCGGACAGGTGTCCGACCGGTCGGACGGCAACCCACCCCCGCAGCCTCGGTGAGAAGGTAAAGACTTATGTTCGGAAGGCTCGGCGCCCCCGAGATCATTCTCATCCTCGTCGTCGTCATCCTGCTGTTCGGCGCCAAGAAGCTTCCCGACATGGCGCGCTCGCTCGGCAAGTCCGCTCGTATTCTCAAGAGCGAGGCGAAGGCGATGAAGGAAGACGGCGGCAGCACGACCACCCCGGCCGGCCCGCCGAACGACGGCGAGCAGCCCCCGGCTCAGCGCACCATCCAGGCCTCCCCCGGCGATGTGACCAGCTCCCGTCCGGTCAGCGAGCCGACGGACACGACCAAGCGCTGACGCAGGGCCGGTGACCTCCGGCCCGCCGCACGAGATGGGAACGTGGGTTGCTGAAGCCTGCCCGCAAACAGGAGAAGGACCCCGAGGGGCGGATGCCCCTCGCGGATCATCTTCGTGAGCTCCGCAACCGGCTCGCGAAGGCGATGCTGGCCATCGTCCTCGTGACGGTCGTGGCCGCCTTCTTCTACAACGACATCATCAACTTCCTCACCAAGCCGATCCTCGACTCGGTCGGCTGCGGGAAGACCTTCGAGGAGATCGCGGGGCAGCTCAAGTCCGGCGACTCCACGAACAAGTGCGCGAGCATCACGATCAACGGTCTGCTCGCGCCCTTCACGCTGGCCCTCCAGGTCTCCCTGATGGCCGGGGTCGTCTTCGCCTCGCCGGTCTGGCTCTACCAGCTGTGGGCCTTCATCGCCCCCGGTCTGCACAATCACGAGCGCAAGTACGCGTACGCGTTCGTCGGCATGGGCGCCCCGCTGTTCATGGGCGGCGGCTACTTCGCCTACCGGGTGCTGCCGACCACCGCGAAGGTGCTGATCGACTTCACCCCGGGCGGCGTCAGCAACCTGCTGCCGCTGGACGACCTGCTCCAGCTCGTCACGCGCATGGTCGTCGTCTTCGGCCTCTCCTTCGAGCTGCCGCTGCTGCTGGTCTTCCTCAACCTCACCGGCATGGTCACCGGCAAGCGCATGCTCGGCTGGTGGCGGGCCATGATCATCGGCATCACGGTGTTCGCCGCCGTGGCCACGCCCAGCACCGATCCCATCTCGATGCTGGCGCTCGCCGGACCGATCTGGATCCTGTACTTCGGCGCGACCGCCTTCTCCCTGTTGAACGACCGACGCAGGCGCCGCCGCGACGCCCTGGGCCCCGCCGACGACGAGGCCTCCGAGCTGGACCTCAGCCCCGAGGCCATCGGTGAGGTCGAGTCGGTGACCGCGAGCCGCGCGCTGCCCGAGCAGGCGAGCACGGAGCGCGTCAACGGTTATGACGACGTGACCTGAGACGCGTCGGAGAGCTCCTAAGGTCATCCCCGTGACCAGCGAGATCACCCTCTTCGTCAACCCCGCGGCGGGCCGCGGCCGGGGCGCTCACGCAGCGCCGCCGGCCGCTTCCGCGTTGCGGGCGGCCGGCTACACGGTGCATACGGTCCTCGGTGTGAACGCCGAGGACGCCCTCGCACGCGCGCGTGCCGCCGTCGCAGGCGGCACCGGTGCCCTGATCGCCGTCGGCGGCGACGGCCTGGCCCACCTCGCGCTCCAGGCCGTCGCCGGCACCCGCACCCCGCTCGGCCTGGTCGCCGCCGGCACCGGCAACGACTTCGCCCGGGCCCTCGGCCTGCCAGTCCGTGATCCCGCGGCCGCGGCCAGGCTGGTCGCCGAGGCCCTCAAGGGCGCCCGGATCCGCGACATCGACCTCGGCCGGGTGGGCGACCGCTGGTTCGGCACCGTCCTCGCCTCCGGCTTCGACTCCCGCGTCAACGACCGGGGCAACCGCATGCGATGGCCCACCGGACGCGCCAGGTACGACCTCGCGATGCTGGCCGAACTGGCCGCGTTCCGCCCGTTCCCGTACCGGATCACGCTCGACGACGGAGCCGTCCGGGAGGTCGAGGCCACCCTCGTCGCCGTCGGCAACGGATCCTCCTACGGCGGCGGCATGCGGATCTGCCCCGGCGCCGACCTCGCCGACGGACTGTTCGACGTCACGGTCGTCGGGGACTGCCGCCGGACGACGCTGCTGCGGGTGTTCCCGAAGGTGTACCGGGGGACGCACATCGACCATCCGAAGGTCACCGTGCTCCGGGCGGCGAAGGTCGAGATCGCCGCGGCGGGCGTCTCGGGCTACGCGGACGGGGAGCGGCTCGGGGAGCTGCCGCTGACCGCGCGGTGCGTGCCGGGCGCGGTGCGGGTCATAGGCCCCTGAAACGGGCCGCCCGTGCGCCCGTGAGCTGGGCGTACCGAGGTTTGGCAAGACCGGATCCGGATAATGATCGTCCTGTTGTCAGTGCGGCCCGGTACGCTCGAAAGCACGATGACAGAGGATCTCTCACCGGCCGAGCGGTACGCGGCAGCACGTAAGCGCGCTGTCGAGCAGGCCACTTCGCTCGCGTCCTTCCGCGAGATGTACGACTTCGGTCTCGACCCCTTCCAGATCGAGGCCTGCCAGGCACTCGAGGCGGGCAAGGGCGTCCTGGTGGCCGCCCCCACCGGCTCGGGCAAGACGATCGTGGGCGAGTTCGCCGTCCACCTCGCCCTCCAGCAGGGCAAGAAGTGCTTCTACACGACGCCCATCAAGGCGCTGTCGAACCAGAAGTACTCCGACCTGTGCCGACGCTACGGCAGCGAGAAGGTGGGTCTGCTCACCGGCGACAACAGCGTCAACTCCGACGCCCCGGTGGTCGTGATGACCACCGAGGTCCTGCGGAACATGCTGTACGCCGGCTCGCAGACCCTCCTCGGCCTCGGATACGTGGTGATGGACGAGGTGCACTACCTCTCCGACCGCTTCCGGGGCGCCGTGTGGGAAGAGGTGATCATCCACCTTCCCGAGTCGGTCACCCTGGTCTCGCTGTCGGCGACCGTGTCCAACGCCGAGGAGTTCGGCGACTGGCTGGACACCGTGCGCGGCGACACCGAGGTGATCGTCTCCGAGCACCGGCCCGTGCCGCTGTTCCAGCACGTGCTCGCCGGGCGGCGGATGTACGACCTGTTCGAGGAGGGCGAGGGCCAGCGCAGAGCCGTCAACCCCGACCTCACACGGCTGGCCCGCATGGAGGCGAGCCGGCCCTCGTACCAGGACCGCAGGCGCGGCCGCAACATGCGCGAGGCCGACCGTGAGCGGGAGCGCAGGCAGCGGTCGCGGGTGTGGACGCCGGGGCGGCCGGAGGTCATCGAGCGGCTCGACGCCGCGGGGCTGCTGCCCGCCATCACCTTCATCTTCAGCCGTGCCGCCTGCGAGGCCGCCGTCCAGCAGTGCCTGTACGCCGGGCTGCGGCTGAACGACGAGGAGGCGCGCGCCGAGGTCCGCGCCCTGGTCGAGGAGCGCACCGCCGCCATCCCCCACGAGGACCTGCACGTCCTCGGCTACTACGAGTGGCTGGAGGGTCTGGAGCGCGGCATCGCCGCCCACCACGCGGGCATGCTGCCGTCCTTCAAGGAGGTCGTCGAGGAGCTGTTCGTACGCGGCCTGGTCAAGGCCGTCTTCGCGACCGAGACGCTCGCCCTCGGCATCAACATGCCCGCTCGCTCTGTGGTGCTGGAGAAGCTCGTCAAGTGGAACGGCGAGCAGCACGCCGACATCACCCCCGGCGAATACACCCAGCTCACCGGCCGCGCCGGCCGACGGGGCATCGACGTCGAGGGGCACGCCGTCGTGCTGTGGCAGCGCGCGATGAGCCCCGAGCACCTCGCCGGGCTCGCGGGCACCCGCACGTACCCGCTGCGCTCCAGCTTCAAGCCGTCGTACAACATGGCGGTCAACCTGGTCGAGCAGTTCGGGCGGCACCGCTCGCGCGAGCTGCTGGAGACCTCGTTCGCGCAGTTCCAGGCGGACCGGTCGGTGGTCGGGATCTCCCGGCAGGTGCAGCGCAACGAGGAGGGGCTCGAGGGCTACAAGGCCTCCATGACCTGCCACCTCGGCGACTTCGACGAGTACGCGGGGCTGCGCCGCGACCTCAAGGACCGCGAGACCGAACTGGCCAAGCAGGGCGCGAGCCAGCGGCGCGTCGAGGCCGCCGTGGCGCTGGAGAAGCTCAAGCCGGGGGACGTCATCCACGTGCCCACCGGCAAGTACGCCGGGCTGGCGCTGGTGCTCGACCCGGGTCTGCCCGCCGGCCGGGCCAACGGCCATCGCGGCTTCGAGCAGCACGACGGGCCGCGTCCGCTGGTGCTCACCGCCGAGCGGCAGGTCAAGCGGCTGGCCTCGATGGACTTCCCGGTGCCGGTCGAGGCGCTGGACCGGATGCGGATCCCGAAGTCGTTCAACCCGCGCTCGCCGCAGTCCCGCCGCGATCTCGCCTCCGCGCTGCGCACCAAGGCCGGGCACATCCCGCCGGAGCGGGCCCGCAAGCAGCGCTCGCAGGCCGCCGACGACCGTGAGATCGCCCGGCTGCGCACCGCGATCCGCGCGCACCCCTGCCACGGCTGCTCCGACCGTGAGGACCACGCCCGCTGGGCCGAGCGCTACCACCGGCTGCTGCGGGACACCTCGCAGCTGGAGCGTCGTATCGAGGGACGCACCAACACGATCGCCCGTACGTTCGACCGGATCGTGGCGCTGCTGACCGAGCTCGACTATCTGCGGGGCAACGAGGTCACCGAGCACGGCAAGCGGCTCGCCCGGCTCTACGGCGAGCTCGACCTGCTCGCGAGCGAATGCCTGCGCGCGGGCGTGTGGGAGGGGCTGGCCCCCGCCGAACTGGCCGCCTGTGTCTCGGCATTGGTCTACGAGTCGCGGGCCGGGGACGACGCCATGGCGCCGAAGCTGCCCTCGGGCAAGGCGAAGGCCGCGCTCGGCGAGATGGTGCGCATCTGGGGCCGGCTGGACGCCCTGGAGGAGGACTTCCGGATCAGCCAGACCGAGGGCGTGGGGCAGCGCGAGCCCGATCTCGGCTTCGCCTGGTCGGCCTATATGTGGGCCTCCGGCAAGGGCCTCGACGAGGTGTTGCGCGAGGCGGAGATGCCCGCCGGTGACTTCGTGCGCTGGTGCAAGCAGGTCATCGACGTGCTGGGGCAGATCGCGGCGGCGGCTCCCGCCTCGGCCGGGGGCTCGACGGTGGCGAAGAACGCCCGGAAGGCGGTCGACGAGCTGCTGCGGGGTGTTGTCGCCTATTCGTCGGTGGGGTGATGCCGTCCGGCGGGCGCGGGTCGTGCGTGGCCGGTCGCGCCCGCGCGGCGGAGCCGCATGTCGATACGGCCCCGCGCCCCTCGGCAGCTCACCTCAGCGCTGGTCGAGATACGCCCGCCAGCCCCCGTACGCCGTGATGTCCGCCGCGTCGCCGAGGGCGCCCGGTTCGCACAGGAAGCCGGGGACCTGGGTGCCGTCGGCGAGTTCGACGCTGCCCAGGGCCATCGGGCGGGGGAGAGCGGCGAGCAGGTTGCCGAGACCCTCCGCCGGGAGGCGCCAGATCTCCACCTCGATCGCGGCGCCGCCCTCGCCCACCCGCACGAGACCCGGCTTGGGCGGGGCCGTGCGGAGGGCGTGCAGGCGGTAGACCGGGGACGTCGTGGTCGTCCGGTCCAGCACCGCGCCCAGGGACAGCAGCTGGGGGTTGAGGGGCTGGCCGGTCAGATGGGCGCCCGCCACCGCCACGTACACCTCGGGTCGCAGCAGGTCCGCGATCCGGGCCAGCCGGTCGTCCGTGAAGGCCGGGCCGACCAGCATCACGCCGAAGGGCAGGCCGTTCACCTCGCCGGCCGGGACGGCCGCCGCCGCCAGGTCGAAGAGGTTGGTGGAGTTGGTGAAGCGGCCCAGGCGGGCGTTGGCGCCCAGCGGGTCGGCGGCGACCTCGGCGAGGGTGGGGTGGCCGGGGGTGGTGGGCAGCAACAGGGCGTCCGAGTCGGCCAGTTCGGCCAGGGCGCGGGTGCGCAGGGCCGTCAGGCGTTCGGTGTCCGTGTAGAGCCGGTGGGCCGGGATGTCCCGGGCCCGGGTGATGATGCCGGCGACCGTCGGGTCCAGCCCCTCACCGCCCTCTGCGATCAACTTGTCGACAAATGTACCCACGGCGGTGTAGCGCTCGGCGACGAACGCGCCCTCGTAGAGCATCGCGGCGGCCTCGGTGAACGGGGTGAGGTCGATGCTGCGGATCTCGGCCCCGGCCGCCTCGAGCCGTCGTGCCGCTGCCTCGTAGGCCGCCGCCCAGCCCTGGTCCAGCTCGCCCAGCTGGTCGAGGGGCGGGACCGCGATCCGCCAGGGGCCGGGGTCGCGGGCGGGGAGCGAGGGGAGGGCGCGGCCGGCCGGCGACGCCATGTGGGCCAGGGCCCGCTCCGCCTCGGGGAGCGTGCGGGCGAACACCGTCACACAGTCGATCGAGGCGCAGGCCGGGACGACGCCCTCCGTGGGGACCAGTCCGCGGGTGGGCTTGAGGCCGACGATGCCGTTGAAGGCGGCCGGGACCCGCCCCGAACCCGCCGTGTCCGTGCCCAGGGCGAGGTCGACGATGCCGAGAGCCACCGCGACGGCCGAACCGGAGCTGGAGCCGCCGCTCACCCGCGACGGGTCGACGGCGCCCCGCACCGCGCCGTGCGGGGAGCGGGTGCCCACCAGGCCGGTCGCGAACTGGTCCAGGTTCGTGGTGCCCAGTACCAGCGCGCCGGCCGCACGGAGCCGGGCGACGACCGGGGCGTCGTCGGCGGGCCGGTAGGCGTACGCCGGGCAGCCCGCGGTGGTGGGCAGTCCGGCCACGTCGATGTTTCCCTTGACGGCGAGCAGCCGGCCGGCGAGCGGAAGGCGCTCGCCGCACGCCAGCCGTTCGTCGAGCGTGCGGGCCTCCGCCTCGACGTCCGCCCGCGGCCGAAGGTCGATCCAGATCTCCGGGCGGTCCGTGGCCTCGATGCGGGCGTAGGCGGCGCGGACGCGGGACACAGTCGTGGACATGCGTGCTCCTTGCGTGGTGTCGGGTCGATCGGCTCGGTCAGCTCGCGACCGGGGCCAGGACGAGCAGTGCCGTCCCCGCCTCGACCTGGTCGCCGGGTCGGGCCAGGACCTGTGCCACCACGCCGTCGACCGGCGCGTGCACCCTGGACTCCATCTTCATCGCCTCCAGGGCGAGCAGCGGCTGCCCCGTCGTCACCTGGTCGCCCGGCGACACGTTCAACTGCCAGACGGAGGCGGCGAACTCGGCCTCGACCAGGCGGCCGCCCGGCGGTATCGCCACCTCGGCCGGGGGAGCGGCCGGCGCCTCGGCGGCCGCTGCCCGCGCGAACTCGCCGGCCGCCTCCCAGGCGTCCCGCTCCGCCGCGAACGCGGTCTGCTGGAGGGACCTGAACTCCGCTATGGGGCCGGCGTGTTCGGCGAGGAAGGTCTGGTACTCGGCGAGCGAGAAGGTGCCCTCCTCGATGCGCGGCACGAAGCGACCCGAGATGATGTCGGCCCGTAGGTCGAGGAGTTCGTCCGCGTCGACCGGGTACCAGCGGATCCGGTCGAAGAAGCGCAGCAGCCAGGGCGAGCCCGCTTCGAACGCGCCGCGCTGCTGCCAGGGCGACCAGACCTGGGTCGTCCGGCCCACGAACTGGTAGCCGCCGGGGCCCTCCATGCCGTAGACGCAGAGGTACGCGCCGCCGATGCCCACCGAGTTCTCGGCCGTCCAGGTGCGCGCGGGGTTGTACTTCGTCGTCACCAGACGGTGGCGCGGGTCGAGCGGGGTGGCGACCGGGGCGCCCAGGTAGACGTCTCCGAGGCCCAGGACCAGGTACTCCGCGGCGAACACCGTGTCGTAGACGTCCGCCAGCGTGTCCAGTCCGTTGACCCGGCGGATGAACTCGATGTTCCAGGGGCACCAGGGGGCGTCGTCGCGGACGCCCGCCATGTAGCGGGCGATGGCCTCGCGGGTCGCGGGGTCGTCCCAGGACAGCGGGAGGTGCACGGTGCGGGAGGGGACGACCAGTTCGTCCGAGGGCGGGAGGGCGGCCGTCATCTCCCGGACCACCGCGAGGAGTTCATGCTGGGGGAGGCGGCCGGGGTCCGTCCGGATCTGGAGGGAGCGGATGCCGGGGGTGAGATCGGTGACGCCGGCCAGGTCCGCCGCGGCCACCGCCTCCATCAGCGCGTGGACCCGCATGCGCAGCGCCAGGTCCAGCTGGAGCGGTCCGAACTCGACCAGCAGGTTGTCGTCGCCGCTGCGCCGGTAGGTCACGTCGCCGTCCCGGGCCAGCACGCCCCCGTCGACGATCTCGGGGCGCGGCGCGCCGTCGACGCCCACCGGCGTGAAGCGGACCGTGTCGCCCGGGCGCAGCTGGCCCAGCTTCCAGCGCTCCGAGCTGATCACCGTCGCCGGGCACACGAACCCGCCGAGGGACGGGCCGTCCGGGCCGAGCAGCACCGGCATGTCGCCGGTGTAGTCGACGGCGCCGACGGAATAGGGGGTGTCGTGGATGTTGGACGGGTGCAGACCTGCCTCGCCGCCGTCGGTGCGTGCCCAGCGCGGTTTGGGCCCGACCAGGCGCACACCGGTGCGGGCCGAGTTGAAGTGGACCTTCCAGTCGGCGGCGTAGAAGTCGCGGATGTCGTCCTCGGTGAAGAACTCCGGTGCCGCGTGCGGGCCTTCGACCGCGCCGAGGTGCCAGACCCGGGCGAACTCCGGGCGGTCCGGGACGGGCACCGCGGTGCCGTCGGCGACCGTCCCGCCGTGCAGGACGTCACCCGTGCGCAGCGCCCGCCCGCCGTGGCCGCCGAACCGGCCCAGCGTGAACGTGCTCGCGCTGCCCAGGAAGGCGGGGACGTCCAGGCCGCCCGCGAACAGGACGTACGTCCGCAGGCCGTGCTCGCTGGGCGCGCCGATCTCCAGCAGGGCCCCGGCCGGCACGGTCACCGGCTCCCACCGCGCCACCGCCGTGCCGTCCACGGTGACCGGGGCCGGCGCGCCCGTCACACACACCGTGGTGGCGTGGGTGAAGCGCAGGGCCGGGCCCTGGAGGGTGCACTCCAGGCCCGGGGCGCCCTCGGGGTTGCCGAGCGCCCGGTTGCCGAGGCGGAACGAGCGGTCGTCCATCGGGCCGGACGGCGGGACGCCGACCTGCCAGTGGCCGGTGCGGCCGGGCCAGTCCTGCACGGTGGTGAGGGTGCCGCCGGAGACGACCTCGACGCGGGGGGTCGGGTCGGTGACCGTGGCGAGGGTTGCCGTCGAGTGGGCCGCCGTCACGAACCGGGAGTCGGACAGCGCCGCCCGGACCAGCCCGAGGTTCGTCTCGATGCCGTCGACGCGGGTCCGGGCCAGTGCCTCGTCCAGGCGTCGCAGCGCGTGCGCCCGGTCCGAGCCGTACGCGATCACCTTCGCGAGCATCGGGTCGTACGACGTCGTCACCTCGGTGCCTGTCTCCACCCAGCCGTCGACGCGCACCCCGGCCGGGAACTCGACCCGCGTCAGCAGGCCGGCGCCGGGCCGGTGGTCGCGGCTGGGGTCCTCCGCGTAGAGGCGTGCCTCGACGGCGTGGCCGCGGGGCGCGCCCGGATCGCGTACGACGTCCTGTTCACCGCGCGCCAGGCGCAGCATCCAGGCGACCAGGTCGACGCCGTAGATCTCCTCGGTGACCGGATGCTCCACCTGGAGGCGGGTGTTGACCTCCAGGAAGTAGGCCTCCTCGCGGGCCGCGTCGTAGACGAACTCGACGGTGCCCGCGGATCGGTAGCCGACCGAGGCGCACAAGTCACGTGCGTTCGACGCCAGTTGCTCCCGTATGCCCGAGGGAAGGCCGGGGGCCGGGGCCTCTTCCACGACCTTCTGGTTGCGGCGCTGGAGGGAGCAGTCCCGGTCGCCGAGGACGACGACCTTTCCCGCGCCGTCGCCGAAGACCTGCACCTCGACATGGCGGGCGCGCTCCACGAGCCGTTCCAGGAAGACGCCGGCGGAGGAGAAGGACGCGGCGGCGACACGCTGGACGCGCTCCCAGGCGTCGGTCAGTTCGGCGGCCGAGCCACAGGCCGACATGCCGATCCCGCCGCCACCGCCGGTGGCCTTGAGCATGACCGGATAGCCGATGAGCCGGGCCTGCTCCAGCGCCTCGGGCAGGTCCGCCAGGAGCCCGGTGCCGGGGGCCAGCGGCACCCCCGCCGCCTCCGCCGCCGCCCGAGCGGTGTGCTTGGCGCCGAACAGCTCCAGCTGCTCGGGTGTCGGACCGACGAAGACGATCCCCGCGTCGGCGCAGCGGCGCGCGAAGGCCGCGTCCTCGGAGAGGAAGCCGTAGCCCGGGTGGATCGCGCCGGCGCCGGTGTCCTTGGCGGCGCCCAGGACCAGGTCGGCGTCGAGGTACGACTCCTTCGCGGGGGCCGGGCCGAGCCGTACGGCCTCGTCGGCGAGCCGGACGTGGGGTGCCGACCGGTCGGGGTCGGAGTACACCGCGACCGTGCGCAGGCCCAGTTCGCGGGCGGTGCGGATGACGCGGACGGCTATCTCGCCGCGGTTGGCGACCAGCAGCTTGTCGAAGGTCATGCCGCGCCCGCCTCGTCGATGGTCATCCGCACCGCCGTCGGCTCGAAGCCGTTGCAGGGGTTGTTGATCTGGGGGCAGTTGGAGACCAGCACGAGGACGTCCCGCTCGGCGCGCAGCGTGAGCGAGAGGCCCGGCGCGGAGAGTCCGTCGACGATGCCGAGGGTGCCGTCCTTCTCGACGGGCACGTTCATGTACCAGTTGATGTTGGAGACCAGGTCCCGCTTGCCGAGGCCGTGCCGGGCGCCCTCGGCGAGGAAGTTGTCCACACACGCGTGCTGCGCGTAGGTGTGGTGGCCGTAGCGCAGGGTGTTGGACTCCTTGGAGCAGGCGCCGCCTACGGTGTCGTGGCGGCCCACGCCGTCGGCGGTCACCGTCATCAGCGGGGTGTGCTCGTTGGACATCAGCACACTGCCGGTGGTGAGGAAGATGCCGCCCTGGGCGTGGATCGTGTCGGGCGCGCTGTAGCGCACGGACGTGTCGTGGGCGTCGTACACGAGGAAGTCGACGGCCTGGTTGCCGTGCAGGTCGGTGATGGTCAGCGTCTCGCCCTCGCGGACGATCGACGACCAGGAGGCGCGGGCCGCCACCTCTGTGTCCGTGCTCATGCGAGCCCCCTCGCGGTGAGGAATTCGGCGGTGTTGAGGAAGGCGCGGCGGCCCTCGGGCGTGGCGTCCCACAGCGGGTCGCCCGGCCGGGTGGCCGCCGCCCGCCAGGCGAGGACCTCCAGCGGGGTGCTGACGTACCCGGGCCGGGGGTCGGCCGGGTGCGGCACGTTGGCGATCAGGACCGTCACGTCCTGTTCGGCGCGCAGGGTGACGCTGCCGCCGGGGCCCGCCGAGCCGGTGAAGTCGAGCGTGCCGTCGTCCCGGACCTCCACCCCCTGGAAGAAGGAGAGCGAGGGCGGCAGGTCGCGGGGCTCCAGGCCGTTCTTCGCGGCGGCCAGCTTGAACAGCTCCCGGCCGGCCGGGGAGGCGGACTGCGGGCTGCCGTCGCCGTAGCGCTCGGTGTTGCGTACGAGGGTGGAGGTGCCGCACAGGGCGTCGTGCCGCCCGGCGGTGTCGGCGACGACCGAGGCGAGGACGCGGCCCTGGTCGGACAGGAGCAGCACGCCCTCGCCGAGGTAGGCGTTCCACTGGACCTTGACCGTGTCGGCGACGTTCAGCCGCTCCCAGGGCCGGCCGTCCACGTGAAGGAGCAGATGGGCGCAGGCGTCGCCGTGCAGGTCGGTCAGGCGCAGCTCGGTGCCGCGCGCGAGGACCCGGTGGGTGTAGTTGCCGCCCGCGACCGTCTCGGCCCACACCAGGTGGCCGGCCTCGCAGGGCGGGTCCTGCCAGTCCCGGGCCGGGACGACCGGCATGGCCTCGGCGCGGGCGCCCTCCTGCGCCCGGGCGTGGGCGCGTGCTCCGTATGTGGTCGCTGTCGCCGCCATTGCGGACCTCCGCAGCTCGGTTCCGTCGCTGTCGCGGTATTTCTGTCGCCCGACAGAAATTAGGTCCGGGGCGGGTCGCCGCCGTTGCCCGCCGGTTGCGGGGCGGTTACCGACTCCTCACCGGGTCGTCCGAAGATCGCCGTCCGGGGCCGTGTGCGAGGATCGAACGCATGGGGACGAGCAGCGGACGTCGAGTGGGCCGCCCGCGGGCCGCGCAGCGCCCGGACAGCGGGCTCGCCCCGCGCGCCGAACTGCTCGTGGCCGCCGCGGAGTTGTTCACCACGCGCGGCTACGCCGCCACCACGACCCGGGCCGTCGCCGAACGCGCGGGCATGCGCCAGGCCTCCATGTACCACTACGTCTCCGGCAAGGAGGAGCTGCTCGCCGCGCTGTTGGAGTCGACGGTCACGCCCTCGCTGACCTATGCCCGTGAGCTGCTCGCGGACGACGCGCGGACGGCCGAGGCCCGGCTCTGGGAGCTGTGCCGAACCGACGTCGAGCTGCTGTGCGGCGGCTCGCACAACCTCGGCGGCCTCTATCTGCTGCCCGAGGTGCGCACCGAGCGGTTCGCCGGCTTCCATGCCGTGCGCGCCGAACTCAAGGACGCCTACCGTCAGTTGATCGCCACCACGGCGGCGGGCGGCGCGCTCGCGAAGAGCGCGCTGGATCTCCGCACCGACCTGGTCTTCGGGCTCATCGAGGGTGTCATCCTCGTGCACCGCTCGGATCCCGACCGCTCGGTCTCGGAGTTCGCCCGCGCCACCGCCGACGCGGCGCTGCGTATCGCGGGGAACTGAACACCGCCCGAGCCGCTCGCGGGTGCTCGTCTCATCCGTCCCGGTGAACTGTTTCGCACGCCCGTCCGGCGTCACGCATCGTGTTCGAACGAATGCCGTGCGTGTAAATGGGCTGAGGCTACTCCACGTACGGAAGTGGTTTCAGGCGGTTGCGGAATATGACACGGCGATGATCCGGTCGGACTAAGCTCGCCCGCGGCGCACCGAGTTGAGGCGTATTCGTGCGCTTGTTCCCAAACTTCCCGAAGATGCCGACAGATCCCTACAGAGGGTGCCCACATGGTGAGTGTTCAGTCCCCACCCGGTCGCCGAGAACTTCCCTACGCGCGCGTGCTGTTGCTGCCGGCGATACTGATGGCCGCGGCGACCGGAGCCGCCGTCGCCCTCGTGGCGACGCAGGCCCGGCTCGCCGTCGGCGTCTGCGGAGCCGTCGCCACCCTCCTGGTGATCGCGGCGGGAGCCGAGTCGGTGCGCCGTGGGCGGCGCCTGCGGGAGCTGCGCGCGGAGCGGGACCAGCGCGTCGCGTACCTGGAACGGCGGGTGGCCGGCCACGCGGAGGAGAACCGCCGCCTCGCCGAGGAGTTCGTGCCCAACACCGTGGAGTGGCTGCGGGCCGGAAATTCCCCCAGGGAGGTGATGCGCGACTTCAGCCAGGGTGATCCCGACTTCCGTGACCTCGACGACGCGCAGCGCGCCGTGGTCAGGAAGATCCTCGACATCGTCGACCACGAGGAGTCGCTGCGCGACTCGGCCCAGCGCTCCTTCGTCAGCATCGCCCGCCGGGTGCAGGCCATCGTCCACCAACAGTCCGCGGAACTGCGGGAGATGGAGGAGGACCACGGCCGTAACCCCGAGGTCTTCGACGACCTGCTGCGCATCGACCACGGCACTTCGCTGATCGGCCGGCTCGCCGACTCCATCGGTGTGCTCGGCGGCGGCCGGCCCGGCCGCAACTGGCCCCAGCCGGTCCCGCTGTACAGCGTGCTGCGCGGCGCCATGTCCCGGATCCTGGAGTACCGCCGCATCCAGCTGGACTCCATCGCCAAGGTGAACATCCGCGGCCTCTCCGTGGAGCCGCTCATCCACGCGCTCGCGGAACTCCTGGACAACGCCACCCGCTACTCGCCCCCGCAGAGCAAGGTGCACGTCAACGCCGTCGAGGTGCAGACCGGCATCGCCATCGAGATCGAGGACGCCGGCGTCAGCCTCAGCGAAGAGGCCCGCGCCAAGGCCGAACGCATGCTGGAGCAGGCCAAGGCGGGCGTCGACATCCAGGACGTCGGCGGCACCCCGCGCCTGGGTCTCGCGGTCGTCGGCCGTCTGTGCACGTCGTTCAACCTCCAGGTCTCACTGCGCACCTCGGCCTACGGCGGCGTCCGGGCCGTCCTCATCGTGCCGAGCGAGATGCAGACCTCCGATCCCGCTCCCGGCTTCGCGCACGGCATCGGCGCCACCGCCGTACCGCAGATCGACCTGAGCCAGATCGGCGAGGGCCCCAAGCGCCCGCCCAAGAAGCGCCGCCCCACCAACGCGCGTATCCCGGCCGGAGTATCGCTGACCGACGACGAGGTGCCCGAGGTCACCGAGTGGACCGATCAGGGGCTGCCGCAGCGGCGCAGCAAGACCACGATCCCGATCACCCAGCGCTACGCCGAGGCGTACGCCGCTCAGGAGGCCGAGCGCCTGGGCAAGCCCGACCCGTTCGCACAGCGCCGGCCGGAGCCCGAGCCGGAGCCCCAGAAGAAGCGGGAGCCCGGCCTGGCGTTCGAGGCCTTCTGGGAGGGCCTGGTCAAAGCGGCCCCGCCCGGCGTGCACCCCACCGACTTCACCCGCAATCCCACCGCATATCTGCACCTGATCGAAGACAAGGCCAAGCCCGAGGCCGACGATGAAGGGGACCTCACGTGATCCAGCAGCGCCAAAACTTCGACTGGCTGCTCAAGGAGCTCTACGACGGGGTTCCCGGCATCGAGATGATCGTGGTCCTCTCGGCCGACGGACTGCGCATCGCCCGCTACGCCGGCGACCCCGACGCCGCCGACCGGGTCGCCGCCGCCTGTGCGGGCCTCCAGAGCCTGGCCGCCGCGGTCGGCCAGGAGATCCACTCGAGCACCGGCGAGATGGACATGGTCGTCATCGATCTGAGCGGCGGCTACTTCTACATGATGTCGGCCGGCGCCAACGCCTACCTCGCCGTCCTCGCCGACGTGCGCTGCGAGGCCAGTCGGATGAGCGGCATGATGCGCGACCTCGTCGTCCGCATCGGCGCCCATCTGACCAGTCCGCCCCGGCGCAACGGGCAGAGCGTATGACTCCTCCGCAACGCCGTCGGCGACAACCCCTGCCACAACCGCCCCCGCCGCCCCTGCCGCCCCTGCCGCTCCCGTCGGACTCGAAGGAGGGGGCGGAGGGGGAGGGCAAGAACCCCGAGCGGCTGTACATCATCACGGGCGCGGACGGCGAGCGCGCACCCGTCGACCTGGTCACGTTAGTCGTGGCGCGTGCCGAACCGCCCTCGTCGGCCACCCCGGAGCAGACGGCGGTGCTGCGGATGTGCGCCGCCCCGCTGTCGGTGGCCGAGATCTCTGCCTACCTCAGCCTGCCGTTCAGCGTGGTGACGGTGCTGCTCACCGAGATGCTGGCGGCCGAACTCGTACAGGCACGCGCCCCCATCGTCCGGCAGCAGCTCCCCGACCGTTCCCTTCTCGAAGCGGTGATGCATGGACTTCAACGGCTCTGACACGATCCCCGGCCCACGGGCCGAGGACCATCTGCCGCACACCACCACGGCCGCGGCGAAGATCGTCATCGTGGGCGGCTTCGGCGTCGGCAAGACCACCATGGTCGGCTCCGTCAGCGAGATCAGGCCGCTGACCACCGAGGAGACCATGACCCAGGCGGGCATCGGGGTCGACGACAACTACGGCTCCGAGACCAAGACCGCCACCACCGTGGCCATGGACTTCGGCCGGATCCGCATCACCGAACAGGTCGTGCTCTACCTCTTCGGCACGCCCGGCCAGGAACGCTTCTGGTTCCTGTGGAACGGACTGTTCGAGGGCGCGCTGGGCGCGGTCGTCCTGGTCGACACCCGCCGCCTCGAGGTCAGCTTCGAGGTCATGGGCCGGCTCGAGGAGGGCGGCGTGCCCTTCGTCGTCGCCGTCAACACCTTCCCCGACGGGCCCCGTTACCCCATCGACGACCTGCGCGCGGCCCTCGACCTGCCGCCCGAGATCCCGATCGTGGAGTGCGACGTCCGCCGCCGCGCCTCCAGCCGCGACGTCCTGATGACCCTCATGCGCTTCCTGCACTCCCTGGCTCTGACCCGCAGTCTCGCCTGACCCGCACGGCACCACATCCCCTGAAGACACCGTATTCAGCACAGTTTCGGAGCGACCCCCTGTGACTCCCGAACACCCCACCCCGACCGGTCCGCACGACCTCGCCCTGGACCCGCCGCCCGGTTGCCCCGCGCACGGCCGGGGCCCCGGCGGACTGGCCCGCCTCTACGGCCCCGGCGCGGAGGACCTGAACGAACTGTACGAGCGGCTGCGCGAGGAACACGGCCCCGTGGCGCCGGTCCTGCTCCACGACGACCTGCCGATGTGGATGGTCCTCGGGCACGCCGAGAACCTGCGCATGGTGCGCACCCCGTCGCAGTTCACCAAGGACAGCCGCATCTGGTCGCAGATGCTGGACGGCAAGGTCAGGCCCGACCACCCGCTCATGCCGCACATGGCCTGGCAGCCCATCTGCGCCCACGCCGAGGGCGACGAGCACAAGCGGCTGCGCGGCGCGGTCACCGCCGCCATGGCCACCATCGACGACCGCAGTGTGCGCCGCTACATCAACCGCTCCAGCCAGCGCCTGGTCAACCGCTTCTGCGAGGAGGGTCGGGCCGACCTGGTCGGCGACTTCGCCGAGCACCTGCCGATGGCCGTGATGTGCCATGTCCTCGGCATGCCCGACGAGTACAACGACAAGATGGTGCACTCCGCCCGTGACGCGCTCAAGGGCAGCGAGACCGCGCTCGCCAGCCACGAGTACGTCGTGCAGGCGCTCGCCCGGCTCACCACCCGCCGCCGGGCCAACCCCGAGGACGACTTCACCAGCCACCTCATCGGCCACCCGGCGGGTCTCACCGACGACGAGGTCAGGGAGCATCTGCGCCTGGTGCTCTTCGCCGCCTACGAGGCCACCGTCAACCTGCTCTCCAACGCGCTGCGCATGGTCCTCACCGACCCGCGTTTCCTCGCCCAGCTCAACGGCGGCCAGATGACGGTGGCGGAGGCGGTCGAGCAGTCCCTGTGGGACGAGCCCCCGTTCAGCACCATCTTCGGCTACTTCGCGAAGCAGGACACGGAGTTGGGGGGCCAGCGCATCCGCCGGGGCGACGGTCTCTTCTTCGCGCCCGCGCCCGGCAACGTGGATCCCCGGGTACGCCCCGACCTGTCCGCCCACATGCAGGGCAACCGCTCCCACCTCGCCTTCGGCAGCGGTCCGCACGAGTGCCCAGGCCAGGACATCGGCCGCGCCATCGCCGACGTCGGCGTCGACGCGCTGCTGATGCGGCTGCCGGACGTGCAACTCGACTGCGAAGAGGACGAGTTGCGGTGGACGATGTCGATCGCCTCGCGGCACCTGGTGGAGCTGCCGGTCCGGTTCGAGCCGAAGGACCAGCAGGACGTCAAGCACAAGCCGAGCCACGCCCCGATCCCGCCGCAGCGTCTGACGCGGCCGGTGAGCACCCAGCCGCGGCCTGCGCCGGCGCCGGCGCCTGCCCCCGAGCCGGCGCCCGCCCCGGCGCCCGCGCCGCACTCCGCGCCGCACTCCGCGCCGCCCGTCCCGCAGTCGACGGGGCCGGTCCGCAGGCCCAACGCCTGGCGGCGCTTCCTGTCCTGGTGGCGCGGTTACTGAGCGGCGCCCGCCGACGGAGCGGCGGCCCAGCCGTCGTACGACGTCCAGGCCTCGAGCACCCGACCGCTCCGCAGCCGGTGCTCCGTCCCCGTGACCGGATCGGTGAACTCCAGCTCCCGCGCCAGCAGCTGAAGCGGGCGCCGGAAGTCACCGGCCGGCACGGGGGCGGCCACCTCGGGGTAGAGCGGATCGCCGAGGATGGGCACGCCGAGCGTGTTCATATGGACACGCAGCTGATGGGTCTGCCCGGTGGCGGGCAGCAGCCGGTACCGGCCGAGTCCTCGCGCACCGTGCTCGACGAGCTCGACGCGGCTCACGGCATTCGGCTCGCCCGCCACCTCGTAGGCGGCCAGGACCCCGCGCTCCTTGACGATCCGGCTGCGCACGGTCCGGGGCAGGGCGAGCTCCGGGTCGTACGGCGCGACGGCCTCGTACACCTTGCGCACCCGGCGGTCGCGGAAGAGCGACTGGTACGCGCCGCGCTCCTCGGGGCGCACGGTGAACAGCACGAGCCCGGCGGTGAGCCGGTCGAGCCGGTGCGCGGCGCCGAGCGCGGGGATGTCCAGCTCCCGCCGCAGCCGGGCCAGCGCGCTCTCGGTGACATGGCTGCCGCGCGGGGTGGTGGCCAGGAAGTGCGGCTTGTCGACGACGACGATGTGCTCGTCGCAGTGCACGATCTCCAGCGGGAACGGCACGGGCACCTCGGGCGGCAGCTCGCGGTGGTACCAGACGAACATCCCCGGTACGTAGGCCGCGTCCGGCGCCACCGCCCGCCCGTCGGCGCCGACGACGAGCCCGGCCTCCAGCATCCCTTCCGCGACCCCGGCGCGCGCCGGGCCCAGCCGCTCCACCAGGTGCTCCCGCACGGTGGCCCAGGCGCCCTCGCCGGGCAACCGGACCCGTACCGGGTCGATCCCGTCGCGCTGCGGCAGCGGGGAGGGCGGGGGCGGCGTACGGCGTCTCATCGGGGTCAAGCCTACGGGCCGGAAAACCCGTTGGTCGGGCCGTGGACCGTTGGCAGGATGCGGCTCATGCCCTTCACCGCCGACGTCGTCCTGCCCGCCGGAACCCTCTCGGGGGCCCCGCAGCCCGTGCTCCGCAGCGGCGACGGACTGCTCCTGCGCCCGTGGCGGGCCGAGGACGCCCCCGCCGTGTACGCCGCCTTCCAGGACCCCGCCATGCACCAGTGGCACATCAGGGCCGCCGACTCCGAGGAGGAGGTCGCCGGCTGGATCGAGGAGTGGCGTACGAGCTGGGCGGAGGAGCGGAACGCCCAGTGGGCCGTCGTCGACGCGGACAGCGACGAACTGCTGGGGCGGGTGGCGCTGCGGGGCATCCTGCTCGCCGAGGGCGTGGCCGAGGTCGCGTACTGGACGACCAGGGCGGCCCGTGGCCGGGGAGTCGCCCCCCGGGCCACGACCGCCCTCACCCGCTGGGCCTTCGACGAGATCGGCTTCCACCGCCTGGAGCTGATGCACGCCACCGCCAACGAGGCCTCCTGCCGGGTCGCGGGCAAGGCCGGCTTCCTTCTGGAGGGCACCAGGCGCAGTGCCGCCCTCCATCAGGACGGCTGGCACGACATGCATCTCCACGCGCGCGTACAGGGCGACTGAGCCAGGCGCACCCAGTGGCGCGTGCTCGGGGCCGTCACGGTTCGTAGCCGTGAAGCCGTGGTGACGGAAACCTGGTCGCCATCGATCAAGGTTCCTGAAACCCTGATTGCCGTGAACGCGGACCCCATCGACCAGGCCCGACGCCTCGTGTGTGACCGTTTCCCCGATGCGCTTGCCGCGGTCCTCGGCGGGTCGGTGGCCGCGGGGCGAGCCACTGCCAGCAGTGACCTGGACATCGCGGTGCTCATCGGGGACAAGGGCGAGACCTGCCGGGAGACGATCCGGTTCGAGGGACGTGTCGTGGAGCTCTTCATCCACACCCGTGCCGGTCTCGCGGATCTCTTTGCTGCGGACGTCGCTGCACGTCGTGCGGTCCTCCAGAGCGTGTACGCCACGGGTCTCGTCCTGGTCGATGTCGCCGGGGAGGCCGGCCGCGCCCGTGCCCGTGCCGAGGCGGACCTCCGCAATGGTCCTCCGGCGGCGGCACCGGAGGTGGTCGAGACGAAGAGGTATGGGCTGACGAATGCTCTGGACGACCTCGCCGATGCCGGCGACCGGATCGAGCGTCTGGCGGTGGCCGGGTTCGTTCTCACTGCGGCGGCAGATCTGCTCTGCGACTACCACCAGGCGTGGATCGGCGGCGGGAAGTGGCTGCCGCGGCGCCTTCTGGAGGCGGACGGGGAACGTGGGGCCGCCCTGCTCGAAGGACACCTGCGGCTGTGCACGTCGGGAGACCCGACGCCCATGATCGACGCCGCATCACAGATCCTCGCCCTTGTCGGCGGGCCTCTTCGCGAGGGCTATCGCAGGACTTGGCGCGGTGTCGTTCCGGTAGGTGGTGAACCGGGTGTTCATCTGGGAGAAGTGAGCGGATGAGGGTCAGGAGGAGTCGGGCGGCAAGGCGCTGAGAACGGCCGTGAGGCCATGCGGGTCGCGGCGGGCGATGTTGTGACCGACGGGAATCTCGTGAACCCGCCAGCCCGAGTCGTTGCGCAACCGTTCGGTCAGGGTCACGAACGGGCTGCCTGCCCACGCTCCACCACTGATGTACGTACGGCCGAACGCGCGGCTGGCGTTGCCTCCCAGCCTGATCGACTGGACGAAGCTCGCCATCGGGTGCGGTCGCGCGCGAGGGTCGAGCCCATCAGGGACTGCGACCCATCGACCGTCGGCGCGGGCGCCGGCTATGAACGACTCCCGGAAGCTGTCGCTGGTCAACGACCAACACGAATCCCCGTCGTCCGGGACGTAGGCGTCGATGAAGACAAGCTGATCGATGCGGTCGCTGAGCCGATCCGCGACACCGGCGATCACCATCCCGCCGTAGCTGTGCCCGCACAGTGCGAGGGGCGTTTCGTCGCTACGGTCAATGATCTCGGCCACCTGGTCGATATGGGTGTCGAGGTTCGGCGGACGGTCCACATCGACTGGGCCGTCCGACTCCAACCCCGACAGGGTCACCGCCTCGACGTGGTGACCGTCCCGGTGCAGCTCGGCGGCCACCGAGTCGAACACCCATCCGCCTTGCCAGCCACCCGGCACCATCACGAACTTCACCGCGTCATCGTAGGTCAAGCAGGATCCGACGAGTACAGCCGGAGGTCGCACGCCTCGGCAACGCTCGGGCCGACGGCGGCGAACCGTCCGGCGCGGCGGCTCGCCAAGCTCCTGCGCGTGGCCGTGTCCGGCGGCTGGCGTGACGGGCATGCCCGCTTCGCGCGCATGCCCGTCCGACACGCTTGGCGGCCTGACGCACCCGTCCGTCCTGTGTGTCTGACGGTCAGGCCCGACGCGCCCGCCGGGTCTACGCGGCCGCCGTCTCCGGTACCGCCGTGGCCGGTGCCGGCGACCGCCTGCGGTAGGCCCGGAAGGCCACACCGGCCGCGAGTGTCGCGCCGAGGAACAGCACGGTGAACCACTGGAAGTACCAGTGGCCGCCCGCCGGGTCGTACACCGCCGCGCGCGGCCAGGCCAGGTTGACCGTCATCAGCAGGCCGTAGAGGAGCGCGAGGGCGTTCACCGGGACACCCCAGCGGCCCAGGGAGAACAGGCGGGCGCCCGTCTCGTCCGTGCCGGCCGAGGAGAACTGTCCGCGCAGCCGACGCACCAGCAGCGGGCCGGTGACCATCGCGTACGCCAGGTACAGCATCACGATGCAGGTCGTGCCGATGGCCAGGAAGGCGTCCGGTGAGGCGAAGTTGAGCAGCAGCAGGGCCGCCGCGAGGACGCCGACCACCAGCGCCGGGGCGCTCGGCATGCCGGTACGGGGGTTCACGCGCGCGAGGCGGCCGGAGAACGGGAGTTGTCCGTCGCGGGCCATGGAGAACAGCATCCGGCAGGCCGCCGTCTGGATGGCGAGCGTGGCCACCGCGATCGCGACCACCACGTCCGCCAGCAGCACCTTGCCGACCCCGTCGCCGAGGCTGCTGGTGAGGACGTAGCTGAGGCCGTCGACCCCGAGGCGTCCGTCGGTGAGGCTGGGCGCGGCCAGCAGCCCGCCCAGCACGATCAGCCCGCCGAGCAGGCCGGCCGCGCCGAGCGCGGTGAGGATCGTGCGGGGCGCGGTGCGCCGCGGGTGGTGCGTCTCCTCGCTCATCTCGCCCGCGCTGTCGAACCCGATCATCACGTACGCGGCCGTGAACGATCCGACGAGCAGCGCCCCGAACAGGCCGTTCTGCGCGGCCCCTTCGGTGTGGAAGGTGATGCTCGGGGTCCGCTCGGAGTGGGTGAGCAGCAGCACGACGATGAGTACCGCGCCGATGATCTCGGCGGTCACGCCGACCCGGTTGATCACGGACATCACGCGGTTGTCGACGACGTTCACGAACGTGGTCAGCGCCAGCAGGAGCACGCCGAGCAGCGCGGCGTTGGCCGCGCCGTCCGGCGAGGTGGGTGCCGGGTCGGTGCCGATCAGCTGGAAGCCCGACCAGATCGCCGGCAGCACCATCTGGAGCGCCAGCGCGGCCGCGGCGACCACGACGATCTGCCCGATCACCATGATCCAGCCGGCGAACCAGCCGAACGAGGGCGTCGACAGCCGCGACGACCACTGGTAGATCGCGCCCGAGATCGGGTAGCGCGCCGCCAGCTCCGCGAAGCACGCGGCGACCAGCAACTGACCGACCAGCACGACCGGCCAGGCCCAGAAGAAGACCGGGCCGCCGAAGGCGTACCCGAAGGCGAAGAACTGGAAGACGGTCGTCAGGACGGAGATGAAGGAGAACCCGGCGGCGAACGAGGCGTACCGGCCCAGGCTGCGGTGCAGCTCCTGGGGGTAGCCGAACTCGGCGAGGGAGCCGTCGTCCGCGCCGGGGGAGTGCGGCGGGTCGGGGCGTACGTCGGAAGGGGCTGTTGTCGTCACGGCGGAACCTGCCTTGGGCCCAGAGGGAACGTAATTCCTGTCGGGCGACAGAAATTAGGGACGCGCTGTTTCGTGCGCGTCACGCAGCCGTGTCCGGGGCGGGCCCAAGTCCTCACGTCCTCGCATGCTTCACTCGATCGCGTTACATCGCGTCTATTGCCTCGCCTCACGACTCGCGATATGTTCGGCTACGGATATTCGGAAGCGAACCGTTCGGAATGAACTGCTCGTCGTGAAGCGAGGTGGTCGTCGTGGCGAGGAAACGCCGCAAGCTCAGCAATCCGTTGGCGCTCGCCGTGATGACGACGCTCTGGCAGAAGCCGATGCATCCGTACGAGATCGCCCAGACCCTGCGCAGCCAGGGCAAGGACACCAGTACGAAGACGAACTACGGCTCGCTCTACACCGTCGTGCAGAACCTCGAGAAGTACGGCTTCGTCGAGGTGACCGGTGTGGAACGCCAGGGCAACCGCCCCGAGCGCACGGTCTACGGGCTCACCGAGGCCGGGCGCGAGGAGATGGCCGAGTGGTTGTCCGACCTGATCGCCATCCCCGCGAAGGAGTACCCGATCTTCGAGACGGCGCTCTCGCTGATGGCGGCGCTGCCTCCCGATGACGTGGTGCGCCTGCTGGAGACCCGGCTGAGCTCGCTGGAGGTCCAGGTGGCCAGCGGCCGGGGCGCCCTCGAGAAGCTCTACGAGACGCTGCCGAGGCTCTTCCTCGTCGAGGTCGAGTACCAGTTGCACATGGTCGAGGCGCAGGCCGAGTGGGTCGGCGGATTCCTCGAGGAGATCAGGAAGGGCTCCCTGCCCGGCGTCGAGCAATGGCGGCGTTTCCACGAGACGGGGGAGCTGCCGACGGAATTCACCTCTTGAGAAACGACCCCGGCAGGGCTGTTGCAGCAGCTCCGCCGGGGTCCCCAACCCCGAACGGAATCCGCGGTGAAGCGGCTCCGGGCCATCGAGGTGCGGCACACCCAGGATAGCCCGGCGCTCTTCACGCGGATCAGTAGTCCTGTCCGCTCACGAAGGAGCACCGTCATGAGCAACACCAGCGCGCCCGCGGTCGAGGCGCGTCGACTCGTCAAGACCTACCCCGGTGGCGTCACCGCGCTGAACGGCCTCGAGATCACCGTCGAGCCCGGTACCGTCTTCGGGCTGCTCGGCCCCAACGGCGCCGGCAAGTCCACCGCCGTCAAGATCCTCACCACTCTCGCCCGCCCCGACTCCGGGTCGGCCACCGTCGCCGGGCACGACGTGCTGCGCCACCCGGACCGGGTGCGCCGCGCGATCGGCGTGGTCGCCCAGAACTCCGGCGCCGACCCGGTCGCCACCGGCCGCGACAACCTCCGCCTCCAGGGCAGGCTCTACGGCGTGCGGGGCGCCGCCCTCGACCGGCGCGTCGACGAGCTGCTCGAGCGTTTCGCGCTCAGCGAGGCCGCCCGCCGCCCGGTCAAGGGCTACTCCGGCGGTATGCGGCGCCGGCTCGACGTCGCGCTCGGTCTGGTGCACCGGCCCGAGGTGCTGTTCCTCGACGAGCCCACCACCGGTCTGGACCCGGAGGCCCGCACCGCGATGTGGGACGAGATCGGCCGGCTGGCCGGCGAGGAGGGGCTGACCATCCTGCTCACCACGCACTACCTGGAGGAGGCCGACCGGCTCGCCGAGCGCGTCGCCATCGTCGACCGCGGCCGGATCGTCGTCACGGGCACTCCCGACTCCCTGAAGGGTGAACTCCGCGGCGACGCCGTGCATGTGGAGCTGCGCACCGCGCTGGGCGAGAGCGGTCGTGTGCTGCTGGAGGGCGCCCTGGGCGGGCTGCCGGGCGTCCACGAGGTGGTGTTCGACGGGCCACGGGTCAGTGTCCGGGCCGAGGACGGAGCGGCCGCGGTGCCCGCGCTGCTCGGTGCCCTGGAGCGGGCCGGCGTGGCCGTCGCCACCGCGACCGTCGCCCGGCCCTCCCTCGACGACGTCTACCTGCGGTACGCGGGCCGTCGTTACGCCGAGGCCGAGAGCGGGACCGCCGACGCCCTCGTCCTCGCCGGGGGTGCGCGATGAGCACCGCGATCGTCCAGACCTGGTACATGACGCAACGCCAGCTGATGGTGTTCGCCCGCCAGCCCGCGTACGCCGTGATCACGCTGATCCAGCCGGTGATCTGGCTGTTCCTCTTCGGCAGCCTCTTCAAGAACGTCGTGGCGCTGGGCGGCTTCGGTACGGCCTCCTACCTCGACTACCTGGTGCCGGGCGTGGTCGTGATGAGCGCGCTCGCCTCCAACCTGTGGGCGGGCATGGGCACGTTGGAGGAGATCCAGCGCGGCACCCTCAACCGTTTTCTGACCACCCCGGCCAGTCGGGCCGCGCTGATGAACGGCAATGTCGTCCACAACGGCATCGTCACCGCTCTCCAGTCGGCCGTCATCGTGCTGCTGGGGCTGGCGGGCGGTGCGGAGTACCCGGGCGGGGTCGTGGGCGTCGTCGTCCTGGTCGTCGCCTCGGTGCTGCTGGGCACGGTCTTCGGGGCGCTGTCCAACGCCCTGGGCATGCTGGTGCGGGAGCGGGAGTCGATCATCGGCGTCAACACGTTCCTGCTGCTGCCGCTGACCTTCCTCTCCAGCGCGTTCATGGCGCCGGACCGGATGCCCGGCTGGATACGGCAGGTGGCCCGCTTCAACCCGTTGGACTGGGCGATGGTCGCGGGCCGTTCGGCCCTGTCCGCCGATCCCGACTGGGGCGCCGTGCTCCTGCGCGGCGGAGCGCTTCTCGGGCTCGCGACGGCGGCCGTGTGGCTCTCGATCAGGACGTTCCGGTCGTACCAGCGGTCGGTGTAGCAGCGGGCAGGCGCGGCCCCTCACGGGGTCGCAGGGGCGGCCCGCGCCACGAGTGCGGGCCGCTTCCGCCGGGTCACGCGGCCGGTGCCGCGCCCTCCTGCTCCGCCTCCACGCGCGCGTTCCAGTCCCGCTTCGAGGCCTGCCAGCCGTCCTCGTTGTGGCCGAGCCGCCAGTAGCCGGAGATCGACAGGTCCTCGCGCGGGATCTGGAGCTCGACGCGCAGGAGTTTGCGCAGCTCCTTCACGCAGGCTGCCTCGCCGTGCACGAACGCGTGCAGGCGGCCCTCGGGGAACTCCAGTGCCCGTACGGCCTCGACGAGCCGTTCGCCGACCGGCCGGTCGCCGCGGTGCAGCCAGACGACCTCCACGTCGGAGTCGACCTTCTGCTCCTCCTCGGGGCCCGACACCTCGATGAAGGCGTGGGCGACGCTGCCGGCGGGCAGCGACTCCAGGGCGGCCGCGATGGCGGGCAGGGCGCTCTCGTCGCCGGCCAGCAGATGCCAGTCGGCGGCGGTGTCGGGCGCGTAGGCGCCACCGGGGCCCATGAAGCGGACGGTCTCGCCCGGCTGGACGCGCGCCGCCCACGGCCCGGCCAGGCCCTCGTCGCCGTGGACCACGAAGTCCAGGGTCAGCTCGCGGAGTTCGGCGTCCCAGTTGCGCACGGTGTACGTGCGGGTCACGGGCCACTGCTCACGGGGGAACTCGGCGCGGATGCGCTCCAGGTCGAAGGGCTCGGGGTAGGTCACGCCCTCGGGGCCGAAGAGCAGTTTGACGTAGTGGTCGGTGCAGGTGCCCGCGGTGAAGTCGGCCAGGCCCTCGCCGCCGAGGACGACGCGTTGCATATGGGGGGTGAGCCGTTCGGTGCGGACGACCTGCGCGGAGTGGGGCTTCCGCGGCTTCCGTGCCGGACGTTCTGCCATGACGGCCTCCCATGAGGGTATGGTTAGGTTTACCTAAGTTAGCATCTCTCCCCCCGGTGATGCCCTCCTTGTTCGAGAGGTCGACCCACCTCTCACCCAGATCTCATGCAGAGGATGACTCTCGGCCTGTGCCCTTGTCATTCCTCGACGCGAGAACAATGGTTACGCGGGCGGGGCGCCCAGTGTCGTCAGCAGCCGCTGGAGCGAGCCGCCGAGTCCCCAGCGCCGCGCCAGTGCCTCCAGTGTCGCTCCGTCCCGCGGCGCGTGCGGCAGAGCGGTGTCCACGTCCGGCAGCGGCACGTCGTCGGCGACCTTGACCACCTTCGGCGCGACGGCGAGATACGGCCGTGACTCGTCCAGTCGGCTCCGCTGCGACGGGGTCAACTTCGCCCGGGGGTCGTCGACCGCCGCCACGATCCCGGCCAGGTCGCCGAACTCGGCCAGCAGCTTGGCCGCGGTCTTCTCGCCGATGCCCGGCACGCCCGGCAGGCCGTCGCTCGGGTCGCCGCGCAGCAGCGCCAGATCCGCGTACCCGCTCCCGTCGACGCCGTACTTCTCGCGCAGCCACGCCTCGTCCGTGAGCTGGAGCGTGCCGACGCCCTTCAGCGGGTACAGCACGCGCACCCCGCGGGCGTCGTCCACCAGCTGGTAGAGGTCGCGGTCGCCGGTGACGATGTCCACCGGGCCCTTCGACCGCCCGGTGAACGTGCCGATCACGTCGTCCGCCTCGTAGCCGGCGACGCCCACCCGTGCGATGCCGAGCGCGTCCAGGACCGCCTCGATGATCGGCACCTGCGGCGAGAGGGTGTCCGGCACCTCCTCCTCGTCCGGCCCCGTCTCGCGCTCCTCGGCGACGCGGTGCGCCTTGTAGGAGGGGATCAGGTCGACCCGCCACTGGGGGCGCCAGTCGGCGTCCATGCAGGCGACCAGCTCGTCCGGCCGGTGGTCCTTCACCAGCCGGTCGATGAAGTCCAGCAGTCCGCGTACGGCGTTCACCGGAGTGCCGTCCGGCGCCTTCACGGAGTCCGGGACGCCGAAGTAGGCGCGGAAATAGAGCGAGGCGGTGTCGAGGAGCATCAGTCGTCCGGTCACGCCTCGCATCATGCCGCACGAGTGCCCGGGTATCCGGTGCGTATTCACTCCCGTGGCACGAGTGAACCTCTTGTGAAACCTGCTGTGAACTGAACCACTCGTACGTTTGCCCCCATCGGACCAGGGCAGGGGCGGCCTCGGAGCAATGCCCGGTTGCGTTTTCAACTGTTTGCTGTTGCCGAGTGCTCCGATTCCTGTCCCCGACGAGAGGTACGCGTGTCCTCCAGGCTTGAGGCCGAGCATCTGCACAAGGTGTTCGGCAGACGACCGCAGCAGGCAGTCGAGCGGCTCCGGGAGGGAGCCGACCGGGAGGAGCTGCGCGCCGACGGCACCACGGCCGCCGTCATCGACGCCTCCTTCGCGGTGGAACCGGGCGAGATCTTCGTCGTGATGGGCCTGTCCGGGTCGGGCAAGTCCACCCTGCTGCGGATGCTCAACGGGCTGCTGGAGCCGACCGCCGGACGCGTCCTCTTCGACGGCCAGAACCTCACCGCCCTCGCCGACCGCGAACTGCGCGCGGTCCGGGCGAAGAAGATCAGCATGGTCTTCCAGCACTTCGCGCTCTTCCCGCACCGCAGCGTCCTCGACAACGCCGCCTACGGCCTCGCCGTCCAGGGCGTCCCCCGCCGCGAGCGCGAGGAGCGCGCCGTCGAGGCGCTGCGGCTCTGCGGTCTGGCCGGCTGGGAGAAGTCCTGGCCGGACGAGCTGTCCGGCGGCATGCAGCAGCGCGTCGGCCTGGCCCGCGCCCTCGCCACCGACGCCGACCTGCTCCTGATGGACGAGTCCTTCAGCGCGCTGGACCCGCTGATCCGCCGCGACATGCAGGACCAGCTCCTCACGCTCCAGCAGACGCTGAAGAAGACCATCGTCTTCATCACCCACGACCTCAACGAGGCCATGCGGCTGGGCGACCGGATCGCCGTCATGCGCGACGGCCGCATCGTGCAGACGGGCACGGCGGAGGACATCCTGATCCGCCCCGCGAACGACTACGTCGCCTCCTTCATCCAGGACGTCGACCGCTCGCGCGTGCTGACCGCCTCCGCCGTGATGGACACCGTCGTGCGCGGCGACGAGGCCGACTGCGGCTGCGAGACCGCCACTTCCGACACCCCGTTCGCCGCGCTGTGCGCGCTCAGCGCCCGCCTGACCCATCCGGTTGCCGTCCTCGACGGGAAGCGGAAACTCGTCGGCGTCGTGTCGGGAGAGCGCCTCGTCCGCTTCCTCGGCGACGAACAGGGCCAGGTGACGGCCTGCGACAGTCCGCGCGACGGCGGGAGGAAGGTGTTGACCCGTGCCTAGGCTCCACCTCGGCGACTGGGTCGACTCCGGCGTCGACTGGCTCGTCACCCACATGTCCTGGCTCTTCGACGCGATCAAGACGGTCGTCGAAGGCATGTACGACGGTCTCGACACCGTCCTCACCGCCCCTGAGCCGCTCCTCCTCGCGGGCATCCTCGCGGTGCTCGCCTGGTGGCTGCGCGGCCTCGTCGCGGGCGTCCTGGCCTTCGCCGGATTCGCCCTCATCGACTCCCTCGGCCTGTGGGACGAGGCGATGTCGACGCTCTCCCTGGTGCTCGTGGCCACGGTGATCGCCCTGGCGGTCTCCCTCCCGCTGGGCATCTGGGCCGCCCGCTCCAAGGCCGTCAGCGCCACCCTCCGCCCCGTCCTGGACCTGCTCCAGACGATGCCGTCGATGGTCCTGCTGATCCCGGCCATCCTGTTCTTCGGCATGGGCGTCCCCGCGGGCGTCATCGCCACCCTGATCTTCGCGCTCGCCCCGGGCGTCCGGATGACCGAGCTCGGCATCCGCCAGGTCGACGCCGAACTCGTCGAGGCCGCCGAAGCGTTCGGCACGACGCCCCGCGACACCCTGCTGCGCGTGCAGCTGCCGCTCGCCCTGCCGACGATCATGGCGGGCATCAACCAGGTCATCATGCTGGGCCTGTCGATGGTCGTCATCGCCGGCATGGTCGGCACCGGCGGCCTCGGCGGCGCCGTCAACGAGGCCATCGGCCAGCTCGACATCGGCCTCGGCTTCGAGGCGGGCCTGGGCATCGTGGTCCTCGCCATCTACCTGGACCGGATGACCGGCGCCCTCGGCACCCGGATCTCCCCGCTCGGCCGCCGCGCCGCCGCCAAGGCCCGCGGCACGGTGTGGACGTACCGTCCGCGCCCGGCCGTGGCTGTGGTCGGCGTGGTCGTGCTCGCCCTGGTCGCCGGCGGCATGAACGTCTTCGGCCCCTCCTCCGGTACCGCCGAGGCCTCCGCCACGGACATCGGCAAGGGCAAGGAGGTCAAGATCGGCTACATCCCGTGGGACGAGGGCATCGCCTCCACCTACCTCTGGAAGGAACTCCTGGAGGAACGCGGCTTCGACGTCACCACCACGCAGTACACCGCGGGCCCCCTCTACACCGGCGTCGCCACCGGGCAGATCGACTTCCAGACCGACGCCTGGCTGCCCACCACCCACAACGAGTACTGGAAGAAGTACGGCGAACAGCTCGACGATCTGGGCTCCTGGTACGGCCCCACCTCCCTGGAGCTCGCCGTCCCCTCGTACGTGAAGGACGTCGGCTCCCTGGCGGACCTGAAGAGCCACGCCGCCGAGTTCGACGGCAAGATCACCGGCATCGAGCCCAGCGCCGGGATGATGGGTCTGCTCAAGGACAAGGTCCTGGGGCAGTACGGCCTCGACGGCGCCTACACCGTCGTCGACGGCTCCACCCCGGCGATGCTCGCCGAACTCAAGCGCGCGTACGCCGCCAAGAAGCCGATCGTCGTCACCCTCTGGTCGCCGCACTGGGCGTACAGCGACTACGACCTGAAGAAGCTCGAGGATCCCAAGGGCGCCTGGGGCAAGGGAGACGGCGTGCACACCGTCGCCCGCAAGGACTTCGCCGCCGACAACCCCGAGGTCGGCAAGTGGCTGAAGGACTTCAGGATGACCGAGGCCCAGCTCACCGGTCTGGAGGCGCGGATCCAGAAGGCCGGCAAGGGCAAGGAGCAGGACGCGGTCCGGACCTGGCTGAAGGAGAATCCAGGTCTGGTCGAGAAGTGGGTACCGGTCGCCGATTCGGGGCAGGAAAGCCGGGCGGCCCGGTGACCTGACAGCACCGCGACCGCCCGACGAGGGGCGGGCACCGACGTTCGGCCTCCGGGCCCGCGTCGGGGCCCGCCCCTCGTGTCGTTCCCGTGTGTTCCCCGCTGTTTCCGCCCCGCCACGGCGCTGGTCCGGCCCCGTCCGTCCGCCGCCCTGCCACGGCAAGGATCCGGCCAAGTACGGAGAGCTACGCCCATGCCCGAACCGAAGTCCCTCGAAGCCGGGGACGAGCGGGAACATGCGCGGCCGTTCGCGCATTGAACCGGAGAACCGGAGGGCGGGCCCGTGCCCGGCGTGTCCGGGGTCCGATCGACTGGCGCGAACTGTGAGGTCCGGCGTTACGCCAGGTGTCCTCGATGTGACGGGCGCATGAAACGGTTTGCCGAACATGCGTAGGGTGCAGACAACTCCTCAGAGGGCGTAGAGGACGTCACGGTACCGACGAGCTAAGGAGGGAGCCGGAGCGATGGGCGACCACAAAGAACAGCCCCTGCGCGTGGGTGCGGCCGTGCGGCGCCGACGCCGCTCCCTGGAGCTCACCCTCGCCGTCGTGGCCGAGCGCAGCGGCCTGTCGGTCCCGTTCCTCAGCCAGATCGAGAACGAGCGCGCGCGGCCCAGCACCAGCTCCCTGGAGAAGGTCGCCGACGCCCTGCGCACCACGGCCGTCGAGCTCCTCGCCGCCGCCGACCCCGCGTGCAGCGTGGACGTCGTGCGCGCCGAGGTGACCGAGCCGGGTCCGGGGCCCGAGCCGGAGCCGGAGCCGCGCTCCCGTTCCCTGGTGCGCGGTCACCACCAGATGCACGCCTCGGAGTTCACCGGCGACCATGACGCGGGCCGTGAATTCCAGTACCGCAACGACCAGTTGATGTACGTGGCCGACGGCGCCGTGGAGATCGAGGCGGAGGGCCGCGCCTACCGCCTCGGCCGCGGCGACACCCTGTACCTCACCGGCGGGGTCCGTCACCGCTGGCGGGCGACCGTGCCGGACACCCGGGTGGTCGTCGTCGCCGTGGCGGAGCACATCGAGGCGGTACGGGACCGGGACCGGGGCCGGAAGCGGTAGTGCGGATCGTCTCGCTGGTGCCGTCGCTCACGGAGGCGGTGGCTTCCTCCGTGCCCGGCGCCCTGATCGGCGCCACCGACTGGTGCACCCACCCCGCGGGCCTCGACGTCACCCGGATCGGCGGAACCAAGAACCCCCGGGTCGACCGGATCGTCGCCCTCGCCCCCGACCTGGTGATCGCCAACGAGGAGGAGAACCGGGAACCGGACCTGGCGGCGCTGCGCACGGCCGGCCTCGAGGTCCTGGTGACCGACATCCGGGACGTCCCGCAGGCCTTCGGTGAGCTGGCGCGGGTACTTCGGGCGTGCGGGGTGCCGTCGCGGCCGAAGTGGCTCGACGAGGCGGAGGAGGCGTGGGCGGCGCCGCTGCCGCCCACCCGCCGTCGGACGGCCGTCGTACCGATCTGGCGCCGCCCGTGGATGGTGCTGGGCCGTGACACCTTCGCCGGGGACGCGCTGGCCCGCCTCGGCGTCGACCAGCTGTACGCCGGGCACGCCGAACGCTATCCGCGGATCCCGGTCGAGGAACTGATCGCCGCCGCACCGGACCTGGTCGTGCTGCCGGACGAGCCCTACCGCTTCACCGCCGACGACGGCCCGGAGGCCTTCCCCGGTCTGCCCTGCGCGCTGCTCAGCGGACGGCACCTGACGTGGTACGGCCCGTCGCTCGCCGAGGCGCCGAAGGTGCTGGGCGAGGCGCTGCGAGCAGCACACCGCTGAGCAGCCCGCGGACGGTGTGCGTGGCGGCCACGATCCACGCGGCGACGAGGACGACGTACAGCGCGCAGGCGAGCACGTCGTAGGCGACCAGCCCGGTGTGCCGGGCCAGCGCCGCCGCTCCGGTCACACAGGTGCCGACCGGGAAGGTGAACGCCCACCAGGTCATCGCGAAGCCCATCCCGTGCCGGCGGGCGCGCACCACATGCGCGGTGGCCAGACACAGCCAGAACAGCGCGAACCCCATGACGGGCACCCCGTACAGCACGGCGAGGACGGCGAGACCGCGGCTGTCCGGGCCGGGCAGGACCCCCGGAGCGACCTCCGCGAACTTTCCGACGGCGGTGGTGGACTGCCCGAGCGGCCCCAGGACGAGGAACAGGGTCGGAGTGAGGACGAGGGGCAGCGGCCCGCCGGTCACCAGCCGCGCGAACACGACCGGCAGCATGACGAGCGTGGCGAGCAGGCTCAGTCCGAACAGCGCGAAGCACGCCAGGAGCAGCGTCTGCCGCGGCTGTCCGGCCGGCAGATACGGCACCAGCAGCGGCCCGAGCGCGGCGGACACCATGGGCGCGACGAGCGGCAGCAGCCACACGGGCGTGGCCTGCGACGCCCGTACCCGATGGCGTACGGCCATCAGGTACGGGACGGAGACGGCGGCCGCGAGGGCGACGGCCGTCCCGACGGTGAACAGCACGGCGTCGAGGGCGACCGCGGCCCGGATGCCGATCCAGTCCCGGCCGACGGTGAGGGCGCCGCCCCCGACGGCGAGCAGCGCCATCGCCAGGCAGCCGTAGAACGGCGCCGTCGCCGGATCCAGCAGATGGGCGCGGGCCTGGTCGCGGTGATGGCGCCAGTGCAGGGCGCGGGCGCCGAGCAGGGCCAGGAGAAGGACGAGGGCGAGAACCCAGCAGGCGGTGAGGAGCGGCCGCAGCCCCGGCGGGCGGACGGGGAGCGCGGCTCCCGCCGTGGCGAGGATCGCGGTCCCCATCACCGTGGCGTACCAGTTCGGTCCGAGGTGACGGACGGCGCCGGCGCGCACACGGGGGAGGGCGTACAGGGGCTGGGCGGCGGTGACCATGACTCCACGGTCGCCCGGGCGTCCGCCCGCGACCAGGGAGTATGACTCTATGGGGGCATAAGCTGGGCTTATGGGGAGTGTCGAGGAACAGCCCGCGGACACCGCATCGGGTTCGATCGCGCATCGCGTCCCGGATCTGGGCGCGCTGGAGCTGCTGCTGGCGGTGGCACGGCTGGGCAGCCTGGGCGCGGCCGCGCGGGAGCTCGGCATCACACAGCCGGCCGCGAGCAGCCGGATCCGGTCCATGGAACGCCAGTTGGGGGTGGCCCTGGTGGACCGCTCGCCGCGCGGCTCCCGGCTCACGGACACCGGCGCGCTGGTGACGGACTGGGCGGGGCGGGTCGTCGAGGCGGCACGGGCGTTCGACGCGGGGGCGCAGGCGCTGCGGGTCCGCCGTGACTCGCGGCTGCGGGTGGCGGCGAGCATGACGATCGCCGAGTACCTGTTGCCCGGCTGGCTGCTCGCGCTGCGCGCCGGGCGGCCGGACACGGCGGTGTCGCTGCTCGCGGGCAACTCGGCGGCCGTCGCCGAGCGGCTGCTCTCCGGGGAGGCGGACCTCGGCTTCGTGGAGGGCCTCACGGTGCCGCCCGGCCTCGACTCCGCCGTGATAGCCCACGACCACCTGATCGTCGTGGTCGCGCCCGCCCACCCGTGGGCCCGCCGGCGGCGGCCGCTGCCCGCGGCCGAGCTGGCCTCGACGCCGCTGATCCTGCGTGAGAAGGGCTCGGGGACCCGGCAGGTGCTCGACACGGCGCTGGGTGGCCTGGCCCGGCCGCTGATCGAGCTGTCCTCGACGACCGCGGTCAAGGCGGCGGCGGTCAGTGGGGCGGGGCCGGCGGTGTTGAGCGAACTGGCGGTCGGTGAGGAGTTGGGGCTGCGGCGGCTGGTGAAGGTGCCGGTCGAGGGGGTTGCGCTGGCGCGCGATCTGCGGGCGGTGTGGCCCACGGGGCATCGGCCTGCGGGGCCGGCGCGGGAGCTGTTGTCGCTCACTCGGGGGTAGGTTCTCTCGCCCCCGCCGCCCCTTCCCTTCCCGACCCTGGGGGCGGTGCCCCCAGACCCCCCTTCGGCCTGAACGGCCTCGTCCTCAAACGTCGGGACGGGCTGGGTGGATGCGCCGCTGCCGAGACCCCCTTCGGCCTGAACGGCCTCGTCCTCAAACGTCGGACGGGCTGGGTTGTGCCGCCCTTACCAAGGCGTGCATGACCCGTACGTCCTCGTCCATCTCCGGGTGCCACTGGACGCCCAGTACCCAGGACGCGGACGGTAGTTCCACCGCCTCCACGGTGCCGTCCGTCGCGTACGCCGACGGGATCAGGCCGGTGCCGAGGCGGTCCACGGCCTGGTGGTGGTAGGCCGGTACGGAGGTCTCCTCCTCGACGGCCGCGGCGTACCGCGTGCCGGGGACCGGCTTGACCGGGTGCCGGCCGAAGGCGCCGACGACCTCGGCGTGCCCGTCGATGTGCTGGGTCAGGGTGCCGCCGAGCGCGACGTTCAGCAGCTGCATGCCCCGGCAGATGCCCAGCAGCGGGAGGTCCGCCGCCAGCGCCGCCTCGATCAGGGCCAGCTCCCAGGCGTCCCGCTCCCGCGCCGGCGGCCCCGTGCGGGGGTCCGGCTCGGCGCCGTAGCGGACCGGTTCGACGTCGGGGCCGCCCGCTATCACCAGGCCGTCGAGGCGGGCCACCGTCGCCGCCGCGTGCTCGGGAGCGTCCGGCGGGAGCATCGCGGCCAGCCCGCCGGCCCGCTGCACCAGCCGGGGATACCCGACGGGCAGCAGCGCGGCGTCCAGCGCCCACACGCCCCAGCGCGCCGCGGACTCCAGATACGTGCTGACGCCGATCAGCGGCCGTGAGCCGTCCGTCATGTGCCCTCCCACTCCCACAATGGACCGTATCCATACCATTTCACGTCAGGAAGCCCCTGAGCAGGGCCGCCGTCCCCGCGCAGTGCTCCCGCATCATCTCCCGCGCCCCGTCCGCGTCCCCGTCCAGCACCGCCTCGACCAGCGCGAGGTGCTGCCGCTGCGAGTGCTCCAGGTTGCGCACCAGGAGCGGGATGCAGTCGAGCAGGTCGTTCACCGTGGCCCGGACCGCCGCGTACTGCGCGGTCAGCGAGGGCGAGCCGCACAGCTCGGCCAGGGTGAGGTGGAGCATCGTGTCCAGTCGGCGGTAGTCGGCCAGCGGCGCGTCCGCCGTGCGGGCCAGCGCCTCGCGCAGGCGCTCCGCCTGCTCGTCCGTGAGCCCGTGCGTCGCGCACAGGCCCGCCGCGCCTACCTCGAGCACCTCGCGGAAGCGCAGCACGTCCTCGATGTCGACCTCCGCGATCCGCCGCCGCAGCTCGTCCTCGCCGCCGGCGTCCGTACGCGGCAGCACAAACGTTCCGCCGTAGCGGCCCCGGCGGGACTCGACCAGGCCCTGGTCCTGGAGGACCTTCAGCACCTCGCGCAGCGTCACCCGGCTGATCCCGAGCCGCTCCGCCAGGTCCCGCTCGGCCGGCAGCCGTTCGCCGCCCGGTACCAGGCCCAGCCGCACCACCTGGAGAATCTGCTCCAGCGCCTCCTCGAAGCCGTTCCCGGCCCGCACCGGCCGCAGTACCGGCGTCAGCCGGTCGTCCGGTCCGCCGTCAGCGTCCACCGACATCTGGCCGTGCCCCCTTCCCAAGCAATGGTTCTCCGCAATACCTTATGGCTCCCGGCCCGCCCGAAGAAGACGAAGGAGCCGGGGAAGCCGAAGGAGGCCCTCCCGTGGCAGACCGCACACCCCCGCTCAGTGTCGAAGAGCTGCACGCTCACGTCGCGAGCGGTGAGATCGACACTGTCGTCCTGGCCTTCCCCGATATGCAAGGGCGTCTCCAGGGCAAGCGGTTCGCCGCCGGATTCTTCCTCGACGAGGTCCTCCAGCACGGCACCGAGGGCTGCAACTACCTCCTCGCCGTCGACACGGAGATGAACACCGTCGACGGGTACGCCATGTCCTCCTGGGAGCGCGGCTACGGCGACTTCGCCATGCGGCCCGACCTGTCGACCCTGCGCCGCGTGCCCTGGAACGCCGGTACCGCCCTGCTCATCGCCGACCTGGCCTGGAACGACGGCTCGCCCGTGGTCGCCGCGCCGCGCCAGATTCTGCGCCGCCAGCTGGAGCGCCTCGCCGGGCACGGTTTCACCGCCCAGGTCGGCACCGAGCTGGAGTTCATCGTCTTCAAGGACAGCTACGAGGCCGCCTGGGACGCGAACTACCGCGGCCTCACCCCGGTCAACCAGTACAACGTCGACTACTCGGTGCTCGGCACCGGCCGGGTCGAGCCACTCCTGCGCCGCATCCGCAACGAGATGGCCGGCGCCGGACTCACCGTCGAGTCCGCCAAGGGCGAGTGCAACCCCGGCCAGCACGAGATCGCCTTCCGCTACGACGAGGCCCTGGTCACCTGCGACCAGCACGCGATCTACAAGACCGGCGCCAAGGAGATCGCCGCCCAGGAGGGCGTCTCGCTGACCTTCATGGCCAAGTACAACGAGCGCGAGGGCAACTCCTGCCACATCCACCTCTCGCTCACCGACGCCGACGGCACCAACGTCATGGCCGGTGACGGGGAAGGGGGGATGTCCGACGTCATGCGGCACTTCCTCGCCGGACAGCTCGCCGCCCTGCGCGACTTCTCCCTCCTCTACGCCCCCAACATCAACTCCTACAAGCGGTTCCAGCCGGGCTCCTTCGCCCCGACCGCCGTCGCCTGGGGATACGACAACCGCACCTGCTCCCTCCGCGTCGTCGGCCACGGCCGCTCGATGCGCTTCGAGAACCGACTGCCCGGCGGCGACGTCAACCCCCACCTCGCGGTCGCGGGCCTGGTCGCGGCCGGCCTGTACGGCATCGAACAGAAGCTGGAGCTGCCCGAGGCCTGTCCCGGCAACGCCTACACCGCCGAGTACGCACACGTGCCGACCACCCTCCGCGAGGCCGCCGAACTCTGGGCGAACAGCCCGATCGCGCTGGCCGCGTTCGGCGAGGAGGTCGTGGCGCACTACCGCAACATGGCACGCGTCGAGCTGGAGGCCTTCGACGCGGCGGTCACCGACTGGGAGCTGCGCCGCTCCTTCGAACGTCTCTGACGCACCCGCCCGTGCACCCGCCCGCGAAAGGCCCTTCCTTGTCCGGTCCCGCCCTGTCCGACCCGCAGTCGCTTGCGCACGAGCTGATCGTTCTCAACCCGGCCACCGAGGAGATCGTCGCCACCGTCCCGGCCGCCGACGCGGCCGACGTGGACCGCGCGGTCGCCCGCGCGAGCACCGCCCAGAAGGCCTGGGCGGCCGCCGCCCCGGCCGACCGGGCCCGGCTGCTGCGCCGCTTCGCCGACGTCGTCGACGCACACGTCGAGGAACTGGCGCTCCTCGAGGTCCGCGAGGCCGGCCACCTCCTCGGGAACGCCCGCTGGGAGGCCGGCAACGCCCGCGACCTGCTCCTGTACGCGGCCGGCGGCGTCGAACGCCTCCTGGGCCGCCAGATCCCCGTACCCGGCGGCTGGAACGTCACCTTCCAGGAGCCGCTGGGCGTGGTCGGGGTGATCGCCCCCTGGAACTTCCCGATGCCCATCGCCGCCTGGGGCTCCTTCCCGGCCCTCGCGGCAGGCAACGCCGTCGTCCTCAAGCCCGCCGAGACCACCCCGCTCACCGCCCTGCGCCTGGCCGAACTGGCCCTGGAGGCCGGCCTGTCGGAGCACCTGTTCCAGGTACTGCCCGGCCATGGAGCCGTCGCCGGCCGCGCACTCGTCGACCACCCGGGCGTGGCGAAGATCGTGTTCACGGGCTCCACCCGCACCGGCCGTGAGGTCATGGAGCGCTGCGCCCGGCAGGTCAAGCCGGTCACCCTGGAACTCGGCGGCAAGAGCCCCAACATCGTCTTCGCGGACGCCGACCTGAAGGCCGCGGTCGACCCGTTCTCCTTCCTCGACAACTCCGGCCAGGACTGCTGCGCCCGCACCCGCGTCCTCGTCCAGGAATCGGTCTACGAGGAGGTGGCCGACCACCTGGCGCGGGAACTGGCCGCCGTCACGGTCGGCGACCCGGCCGACGAGAAGACCCGGATGGGCCCGCTGATCTCCCGGCAACAGGTGGACCGCGTACGGTCGTTCGTCCCGGACGACGCCGAGGCACTGCGCGGCACCGCACCCGACGGCCCCGGCTTCTGGTTCCCGCCGACCGTTCTCACCGGCGTCGCGCCCGACTCGCCCGCCGCCCGCGAGGAGATCTTCGGCCCCGTCGCCGTACTGCTCCCCTTCACCGACGAGGCGGACGCGATCCGGCTCGCCGACGACACCCCCTACGGCCTCTCCGGCTCCATCTGGACCCGGGACGTCGGCCGGGCGCTGCGCGTCTCCCAGGCCGTCCGGGCCGGCAACCTGTCCGTCAACTCCCACTCCAGCGTCCGCTACTGGACCCCCTTCGGCGGCTACAAGCAGTCCGGCGTCGGCCGTGAACTGGGTCCGGACGCCCTGACCGCCTTCACCGAAACCAAGAACGTCTTCATCAGCACGGAGGGCCCCGCACAGTGACCGCATCGCCTGACGAGATCATCTGCCGCCGTCTGGTCGGCCGCACCGCAGTCATCACCGGAGCCGGCAGCGGCATCGGCCTCGCCACCGCGCGCCGGCTCGCCTCCGAGGGCGCGCACGTCGTCTGCGGCGATGTCGACGAGACCCGCGGCAAGGCCGCCGCCGAGGAGGTCGGCGGCACCTTCGTGAAGGTCGACGTCACCGACCCCGAGCAGGTCGAGGCACTGTTCCAGGCCGCCTACGACACCTACGGCAGCGTCGACATCGCCTTCAACAACGCCGGCATCTCCCCGCCCGACGACGACTCCATCCTGGAGACCGGCCTCGAGGCCTGGAAGCGCGTCCAGGAGGTCAACCTGACCTCCGTCTACCTGTGCTGCAAGGCCGCGATCCCCTACATGCGGCGCCAGGGCAGGGGCTCCATCATCAACACGGCGTCCTTCGTGGCCCGGATGGGCGCCGCCACCTCGCAGATCTCGTACACGGCGTCCAAGGGCGGCGTCCTCGCCATGTCCCGTGAGCTGGGCGTGCAGTTCGCGCGGGAGGGCATCCGCGTGAACGCCCTCTGCCCGGGGCCGGTCAACACCCCGCTGCTCCAGGAGCTGTTCGCCAAGGACCCGGAGCGGGCCGCCCGCCGGCTGGTCCACATTCCCGTCGGCCGGTTCGCCGAGGCCGAGGAGATCGCCGCCGCCGTCGCCTTCCTGGCCAGCGACGACTCCTCCTTCGTCAACGCCTCCGACTTCCTGGTGGACGGCGGGATCTCCGGGGCGTACGTCACCCCGCTCTAGGACGCCTCGCGCCGGCCGGCCTAGAGGAAGGTCTGTCCCTCACCCCGGTAGGTCGGCACGGTCGCCGTCACCGCGTCCCCCTCGACGAGGTGCAGCACGTCGAACCGCTCGCACAGCTCACCGGCCTTCGCGTGCCGGAACCACACCTTGTCGCCGATCAGCAGATCGTCGGCGGGGGAGCCGAGCAGCGGCGTCTGCACCTCGCCCGGCCCCTCCTGGGGGTCGTAACGCAGCCCTTCCGGCAGGTACGGCACGGGCAGCCGGTCGGGCCCCGCGGCACCGGACGCGGGATACCCGCCGCCGAGGACGGTCACGATCCCCACGCCCGGCCGCCGGACGACGGGCTGGGCGAACAGAGCCGCCGGACGGCCGCTGAAGGACGTGTAGTTGTCGAACAGACGCGGCACGTACAGTCCCGACCCGGCCGCGATCTCGGTGACCGCGTCCTCGGCGGCGGTGTGCTGCACACTGCCGGTGCCGCCGCCGTTGACGTACTCCAGATCCGGTACGACGGCCCGCACCGCGCGCACGACCGCGGCGCGGCGCTCGGCGAGCTCGCGCCGGGCGGTGGCCTGCATCAGGCGGATGGCCCGGGACCGGAAGGGCCGCCCGGCGACGGCGTCGCCGACCCCGGCGATGTGCCCCTCGTAGGCCATGATCCCCACGAGCTTGAAACCGGGCCGCCGGGCGACCGCCCTCGCCACGTCGGCGACCTGGGCGGGGGAGTGCAGCGGCGAGCGCAGGGCGCCGACCCGGACCCGGCCGCCGAGCAGCTTCAGCGCGGTGTCCAACTCCAGGCAGACCCGGATGACTTCGCGCCCTTCGCCGCGCGCGCCGTCGATGAGATCGAGCTGGGAGACGTCGTCGACCATGACGGTGACGGCGGCGGCGAGCTTGGGGTCGGCGGCCAGTTCGGCGAAGGCGGTGCGGTCGGCCGACGGGTAGGCGAGGAGGATGTCCTCGAACCCGGACCGGGCCAGCCACAGGGACTCGGCGAGGGTGAACGACATGATGCCGGCGAAGCCGTCCTTCGCCAGGACGCGTTCCAGCAGCGTCCGGCAGCGTACGGATTTGCTGGCGACACGGATCGGCTTGCCGCCGGCCCGGCGGACCAGGTCCTCGGCGTTGGCGTCGAAGGCGTCCAGGTCCACGAGGGCGAGAGGGGCGTCGAGATGGGCGGTGGCCCGGTCGTAACGGGCCCGGTCGGCGGCGCGCGCAGTCATGAACGAAGCCTGCCAGACTGGATTACCGCAGGGTAGGGGGACGTTCCGGGCAGAAGCCCCGGGCGTCGCGGACTGGTTCCCGTTCGCCCGGCGACAAGCCGTAGAGTGACGCGCACGCACGGAGGACGGCTCCGGCCGGGCAACCGTGTCGGGATGCCGGTCCGTCCGTGCGGGTATGCGTGCCCAGAGCGGACTGCCGCGTCCGCGCCGGGCCGCCCGGGCACGAGACCGACCGCCCGCGTACAGAACGACGGCCCGGGGACGAGGAAACGGGGGGCGCATGAGTACGGAAGCACGCCGCGCCTCGGTCCCCCCGCGCCCCGACGTGCCGCCCCACCCCGGTGTCCCGCCCCGCCCGGCCACCCCGCCCCGCCCGTCCCAGCCCCCGACGGCCCCGACGGACCGGGAGAGCACCCGCCGGGCCTCCGCCGAGCGGCCGGAAGGCGATCCCGCGCGCCGGGCGACCCCCGAAGCGGAGCCGCAGGAGCCCGCCGCGCCGCAGCAGCCGGCTGAGCGGGAGGCCACACGTGGGGTGACTCCCGGCTCGGCCGGAGCGCAGACGGCCGCCCGGGGCGAGGGCACGGCCGGGGACGGCTTCCCCTCCTCGGGCACGGATTCCCTTTTTGCCCGCACCGCCCCCCGCTTCACCGACCTGCGGGCCCAGCACACGGACGCCATGACCCCGCCCCCGCCGCCCGCGTCGGCCCGTTTCCCGGACATCCCGCCGCAGCCGGCCCGCCCCGCCCCGGCCCCACGACGCGACGACACCGGGACGCCCGCGCGAGCCGAGGAACGCCCGGCCGCCCCCCACGTCCCCCGTCCGGCCCCGCCCCACGACTTCCGCCGCGCCCCCCGGCCCGCCCGTCCCGCCTCCTCGGAGGACTCCCGTCCCGCGGGCCCGGGCGGCGCCACCCCCCGCGCCGGTACGCCTGCCCCCCGTCCCGCCGACGGAGAGGCCACCGGCCCCGACGGCTCCCGACCCTCCGGCGACGGCCCCCCGCGTCCCACCGCTCCCGAGAGCCCCCCTCCCGGGGCCAACTCCGCTCCCCGTCCCGCCGGTTCCGAGGGCGGTCGTCCCGCCGGATGGGAGAGCTCGCGTCCCGCCGGTCCGGACGGTTCCCGTCCTGCCGGATGGGAGAGCTCCAGGCCCGCCGGTCCGGGCAGCTCGCGTCCCGCCGGTTCGGACGCTCCCCGTCCCGCCGGTTCCGAGGGCGGTCGTCCCGCCGGATGGGAGAGCTCGCGTCCCGCCGGTCCGGACGGTTCCCGTCCTGCCGGTCCTGGCAGCTCCCGTCCCGCAGGCGCGGACGGTTCCCGTCCCGCCGGTTCGGGCGACCTCTTTTCCGCGGGCTCGGGCGCGTACCCCACCGGCTCGGGCGGCTCCCGGCCTGCCGCCGCGGGCGACTTCTTCTCCACGGGCTCGGGCACTCACCCCGCCGGTTCGGGTACCCGCCCGGTTCCGCCGCCGCCTTCCCGGCCCGTTGCCCCGCCGCAGTCCCGTCCCGTCGTTCCGCCGCCACCCTCCCGCCCCGCGGGCTCGTCGGGTGCCCCCTCGGCCGGGTCCGCGTCCGACAGTGCCTGGTCGCCGTTGCCCCGCAGCTGGGTGCCCGCGCCCGGGCGGAGTCGGCGGGAGACGGAGGCGGAGGGCGCCGGGGACGGTCTGCGCGGTGAGTCCCGGGCGGTCCCGGCGGTGGCGGACGACGGGCCGGCGTGGAGCCCCGGCGCGGCCGTGCGGCAGCCCGAGTTCGTCGTACCGCCCGCCCCTGCCGCACCCCCCGCGCCGGATACTCCGCAGCGGACCGACGGCGGCCCGGGGGTGGCGAGCGGCCCCGATCCGTCCCTTTCCTGGAGCGCTCCCATGACCCCGGGCGGCACCCTCGGTGCCACCCGTCCCGTGGTGACCTTCGCGCGGCCCGAGGTGTACAGGGACACGCCCCGGACCTTCGGCCGACGGGGACGCGTCGCCGCGGCCGCCGCCTGTGTCGTCCTCGGCATGGGGCTCATCGGCGGTGCGGTCACCGGCAGTTGGCTGGTCGGGGACTCTGCGGACGCCGCCGAGCGCAGCACCTACACCACCGCCGGCGGTCTGTGGCACAACGTGCCGGTCGATCAGCTGTTCCCGCCCACGGTCGACGGTCAGGGCGCCGGTCCCGGTGGCGCCGACCGCACCTGGACGCGGATCGCCGTCGCCCCGGACGGCGGCTGCGCCGACGCCTTCGACCCGCTGCTGCTCAAGGCCCTCGCGCCGGTCGGCTGCCAGCGGCTCCTGCGGGCCACCTACACCGACGCCACCCAGAGCTATGTGACCACCGTCGGTCTGCTGTTCACCACGGCCGACGCGGCCGCCATGCGTTCGCTCGACACCCGCTTCACCAAGGAGAAGCTGGCGGAGCGGACCGATCTGATGCCCCGGCCGTACGCCGCGAAGGGCACCGTCGCCGCCGCCTTCGGCGACAAGCAACGTGCCGCCTGGACGGTCTCCGTCCTCACCGACGCCCCCGTCGTCGTCTACGCCGTCTCCGGCTGGGCCGACGGCCGCGTGGTGGACACCCCGCAGCCCGCCCCGGTGGCCACCGCGGCGGGCGCCACCACGGCCCCCGCCCAGGCGGGCCTCGGCAACGAGGCCCAGGGCCTCGCCGACCGCATCGAGCGCGGCCTGCGCAAGACCGCCGTCACGCCCTCGGAGCAGCCCTCATGAGCACCCGTACGACCCGTACGACCCGCAGGGCCGGGCTCCTGTGCTGTCTCCTCGCCGCCACCGTCGCCCTCGTGCCGCCCTCCACCGCCTACGCCGACGGCATCCGTGCCAAGCAGTGGGCCCTGGAGGCACTGCACACCGAGGAGGCCTGGCAGACCACCAAGGGCGGGGGCATCACCGTCGCCGTCCTGGACACCGGCGTCGAGGCCGACCACCCCGACCTCACCGGCAACGTGCTCACCGGCAAGGACATGGTCGGCTTCGGCGCCGGGCCGGGTGACCGCGCGTGGGCCCGCCACGGCACCGCGATGGCCGGCATCATCGCCGGTCACGGCCATGGCAACGGCAACGCCGACGGCGTGCTCGGCATCGCCCCGGAGGCGAAGATCCTGCCCGTCCGCGTGATCCTGGAGGACGGCGACCCGCAGCGCACCAAGGCCCGCAACACCCGCGGCAACGCCCTCGCGGAGGGCATCCGCTGGGCCGCCGACCAGGGTGCCGACGTCATCAACCTCTCCCTCGGCGACGACTCCGCCTCCGCTCACCCCGAGCCCGCCGAGGACGAGGCCGTCCAGTACGCGCTGAAGAAGGGCTCGGTCGTCGTCGCCTCGGCCGGCAACGGCGGCGAGAAGGGCGACCACATCTCCTACCCGGCCGCCTACCCGGGCGTCATCGCCGCGACCGCCGTCGACCGCTACGGCACCCGCGCCTCCTTCTCCACCCGCCGCTGGTACGCCACGGTCAGCGCGCCCGGCGTCGACGTCGTCATCGCCGACCCGGACCACAAGTACTACGAGGGATGGGGGACCAGCGCCGCTTCCGCCTTCGTATCGGGGGCCGTGGCGCTCATCAAGGGCGCCCACCCCGGGCTCACCCCGGCCCAGATCAAGAAGCTCCTGGAGGACACCGCCCGCAACTCCCCCACCGGCGGGCGCGACGACTCCCGCGGCTACGGGCTCATCGACCCGGCCGCCGCGATCACCGCCGCCGCCGACCTCAAGCCGGAGGGCCTTCAGTCCGCGGCCTACGGCGAGCAGTACTTCGGCTCCGGCCCGGACGAGCCGAAGGCGGACGACGACCCGGCCGGCTGGGCGGGCCTGCTCGCGGGCGGTGCCGGGGGAGTGCTGCTGGTGACGGCGGTCTTCCTGTGGCGCGGCCGCCGCGAGCGCGACCGGCCCGAGGCCTACGAGGCGCTCCAGCCGTGACGAGGCGCTCCAGCCGTGACGGGTTTCTCCGGCTGGTCGGCGGCTAGTCGGCGGCGGACGGCGAGGCCGACGCGGAGGCCGACGCCGAAGCGCCACCGTCCCGCAACGTCGACACGGCCGCCCGCGCCACCTGTTCGACCAGCGAGATCCCGGCCGTCTGCGTGGCGTTGCCGTTCGACAGCACGGCCACCAGACAGTCGTGGCCGTCGACGGTCACCCGGCCGATGCTGTTGATGTCCCACAGTCCGGTCGTGCTGCGCGCCAGCCAGCCGTTCTTCAGTGCCCACGAGGACCCGTCGGCCGCTGCCGAGACTCCCCAGCGCTGGTCGACGGCTATCTGCCCCATCAGGCCCTGGAGGTACGTCCGTGACGCCTCGCTCAGCTCCGAGTCGTCCCCGAAGACCTGCCGGAGCAGGATGAGCTGATCGGCGGCCGTGGTCTGCGTCAGGCCCCACAGCATGTCGTCGCCGCCCGCGGTGTCCGTCAGCCCGAACCGCTCGTTCGCGGCGTCGAGCCCCTCCGCCTTCCCGATGATCCGCCACAGCGCCGACGCCGAGTCGTTGTCACTGTTCTCGATCATCGCGGTGGCATACGTCTTCTCGGCCGCCGTGAGATACCGGTCCGCGTCCTGTGCCTGGAGCAGCAGCGTCGCCAGGATGTCCACCTTGACGATGCTCGCCGTGTCGAAGGCGCTCTCGCCGTACGTGGCGTCGTCACCGGAGTCCAGGTCGAGCACGGCCGCGGACACGGCCGCGTCGCCCGGCACGGTCACCGACTTCATCGCGGACGCCAGCAGCGCGTCGTGGTCGACCTCGGGCGCCGCCACCGTCTCCACCGACACCTTTCCGCTCCCCGACCCGCTCCCCGACCCGGACGCCGACGGCGTCGCGGAGGACGACGATACGGCTCCCGTACCCGAGTGCGCCTGTGCCTTCACATAGACGGTCCCGCCCGCGGTCGCCCCGAGGACGGCGACCGCGGCGAGCGCGGTGTAGAGGAGCGGACGGCGCCGGGAGGGATGAGCGCGGCGGCCACGACGTGCTCTGGAGGACTCCATGACCGTCGATGCTGGGGGCCGCGACTGTGCGCTCCGTTAGACGGAGGTTAGAGGCACGTCAGGGATGTCTGAGAATCCCGTGAAAGGCGTCACCGCCGTGTTTCGGGCCCCGCACAAGCGCAGCATCATCCCCCCGATAGGGTCGACGACCGTGGCGAACAAGAACATTCCCGACTCCGGCTTCTCCGACGACGACGGCTCCGCCGACCCCCGGCTGAGTGCGGCGCTCGCCGCCTGGGCCGAGGACCGCACCGCCGTGGGCCCGGTCCTGGCGGCCCTCAAGGGCGCCCGGCTCCTCGTGCCCGTGGTGGCCGTGCTCGGCGAGGTGGAGGAGGACGAGAAGGGACTGCGCCGCGAGAAGACCAGCGACATGGCCGTGCCCACGCTGAAGGCGGGCGCCCGCACCGCGCTGCCCGCCTTCACGTCCACGGACTCCCTCGCCCGCTGGGACCCCGAAGCCCGCCCGGTCGCCGTACCCCTGCACCAGGCGCTCCAGGCCGCCGCCCATGAGAAGGCGGACACGGTCGTCCTCGACCTGGCCGGACCGGTCGCCTTCGAACTGACCGGGCCGGCGCTGCTGGCGCTCGCCGAGGGCCGTACGTCGATCGACCCGCTCGCCGATCCGGCGGTGCGGGCGGCGGTACGGGCCGCCGTGGCCGCCGAACCGGAGGTCCTCAGCGCCCACCTCGGGCCGGGGCAGGCGGACGGCACCCTCGCCCTCGTCCTCGACCCGGCCGCCGTCCCCGCCGAGGCCGCCCGCGCGGTGGCCGGGCGGCTCGCCGCCGACGAGACACTGAGGGCCCGCCTGGTGCGCGGCCTCGACCTGGCACTGCTGCCGGCCGGGACGACGCCTCCGGGCGAGCCCCTGTACGTGAAGAGCTGAAGCGGCGGCTGCGCCGGCTCAGCGGAGAAGTCGGCTCAGCCGTAGATCGGGCCCGTGTACTTCTCGCCCGGGCCCTGGCCCGGCTCGTCCGGGACGAGCGACGCCTCGCGGAACGCCAGCTGGAGCGACTTCAGACCGTCGCGCAGCGGCGCCGCGTGGAAGGAGCTGATCTCGGTCGCGCTGCCGTCCAGCAGGCCGGCGAGGGCGTGGATCAGCTTGCGGGCCTCGTCGAGGTCCTTGTACTTGTCGCCCTCCTCGGTGAGCCCCAGCTTCACGGCGGCGGCGCTCATCAGGTTGACGGCGACCGTCACGATCACCTCGACGGCGGGGACCTCGGCGATGTCGCGGGTCATCTCGTCGAAGTCGGGGGTGCCGGGCGTCTCGGCGGAGCCGGCGGGGGAGGTCTCACTCATGCCCCACACGATAGGCGCAGGCCGGCCAGGTCTCCGTACCGAGGCTCGATTGGCCGTTCCTGGCGCGGGCTGCTAATCTCGTGTAACGACCGGTCGGACACGCGTGCCCCTCAGCAGGCGGGCCCGGCCCACAAGTGGAGGCTCCGAACTCCCACCCGACTGTCCTCACGGACGGCGGGTCACCCCGGTCAGGCGGCCACCATCGTTCCGTACGGACGATGGAGTCGCCCGGTAGTGCGCCCCGCGTTCACGCGGCGGTGCTCCGGTAGTGCTTGGAGCCCCGCATGTGATCGTTCGGGGCATTTTTTGTGCTTCGGCGTGGTTACAGGACTAACAACCAAGACGTTACGCGGCCGTTCGCCAGACTGCCGTGTGGTGCTATCTAGGAGGATCCATCAGCGCCGAGCCCCGCATCAACGACCGGATTCGCGTTCCAGAGGTGCGACTTGTCGGTCCCAGTGGCGAGCAGGTGGGCATCGTTCCCCTGGCCAAGGCACTGGAGCTTGCCCAGGAGTACGACCTGGACCTGGTCGAGGTCGCGGCGACCGCCCGTCCGCCGGTCTGCAAGCTCATGGACTACGGGAAGTTCAAGTACGAGTCGGCCATGAAGGCCCGTGAGGCGCGCAAGAACCAGGCGCACACGGTCATCAAGGAGATGAAGCTCCGGCCGAAGATCGACCCGCACGACTATGACACCAAGAAGGGTCACGTCGTTCGGTTCCTCAAGCAGGGCGACAAGGTCAAGATCACGATCATGTTCCGCGGTCGTGAGCAGTCCCGGCCCGAGCTGGGCTACCGACTGCTCCAGCGTCTCGCGGAGGACGTCCAGGACCTCGGGTTCATCGAGTCGAACCCGAAGCAGGACGGCCGAAACATGATCATGGTTCTCGGTCCGCACAAGAAGAAGACCGAGGCGATGGCCGAGGCCCGTCAGGCGCAGGAGGCCCGCAAGGCCGAAGCGAAGGCCAACCCGGGTCGCTCGCAGAACGCCGCGGACGCCGACGCCGTCAACGCCGAGGGCGATGTCGACACCGACGTCGTGAGCGCCGAGGCTGACGTCGAGGCCCCTGCCGAGGCTTCCGCCGAGGCGTGATCCGCGGGACGCGAGTCCCAAGGACGTAACCGATACAAGCGACGTTCCACCGTGCCCGGTTTCACGACCGGGCACCGGAACGCCACCGACGAGGAGAGAACGGCGCTATGCCGAAGAACAAGTCGCACAGCGGTGCCAGCAAGCGCTTCAAGATCACCGGCTCCGGCAAGGTGCTCCGTGAGCGTGCCGGCAAGCGCCACCTGCTCGAGCACAAGTCGTCCCGCGTGACGCGCCGCCTCACCGGCAACGCCGAGATGGCCCCGGGCGACGCCGCGAAGATCAAGAAGCTTCTCGGCAAGTGACGTCGGGCGCGTGACGCGCGCCTGACCTCAGACCGGGACCCAATCGATTCCGGGTCGTGTGAGTCCAACCACGGCCCCGCTACAAGGAGTTAAACAAGTGGCACGCGTCAAGCGGGCAGTCAACGCCCACAAGAAGCGCCGGGCGATCCTCGAGGCGGCCTCCGGCTACCGCGGTCAGCGTTCGCGCCTGTACCGCAAGGCCAAGGAGCAGGTCACCCACTCGCTGGTCTACAACTACAACGACCGCAAGAAGCGCAAGGGCGACTTCCGGCGGCTGTGGATCCAGCGCATCAACGCCGCTGCCCGCGCCAACGGCATCACGTACAACCGCTTCATCCAGGGTCTGAACGCCGCGAACATCGAGGTCGACCGCAAGATCCTGGCCGAGCTGGCCGTGAACGACGCCACCGCGTTCGCCGCGCTGGTCGAGGTCGCGCAGAAGGCCCTCCCGGCGGACGTGAACGCGCCCAAGGCCGCGTGACGCTGCGCCGGCTTCGGCCGACGTGACTGAAGGACCCGCAGGTTTCAGCCTGCGGGTCCTTTGCTGCTTGCCCGTTCCGGCGGTCGTTCGGGTGCGGGCTGTCGGTTGGCCGGTCGCGCAGTTCCCCGGGCCCCTAGGGGGGTTGCAGTCCCCCCACGAGCACAAACGAAGGTGATCTCCCCATGCCCTCCGCCAGCCCCGAGCCGATCTCGCCCCGCTCCCCCCGGGTCTCCGCCGCCCGGCGGCTCGCCAAGCGGAACTTCCGGGGCAAGGAACGGCTGTTTCTCGCGGAGGGGCCGCAGGCCGTGCGGGAGGCGGCCGCGCACCGGGCCGGCGGCGAAGCGACCCTCGTGGAGCTGTTCGCCACCGTCGAGGCGGCCGAGCGGTACGCCGACATCATCGGCGAGGCCCGGGCCGTCGGCGCCCGGGTGCACCTCGCCGATGAACAGGTCATCGAGGACATCTCCACCACCGTGACCCCGCAGGGGCTGGTCGGGATCTGCCGGTTCCTGGACACGCCCTTCGAGGAGATCCTCGCCGCCCGGCCGAAGCTGGTCGCCGTACTGGCACATGTGCGCGACCCCGGCAACGCCGGCACCGTCCTGCGGTGCGCGGACGCCGCGGGCGCCGACGCCGTCGTGCTGACCGACGCCTCCGTCGACCTCTACAACCCCAAGGCCGTCCGCGCCTCCGTCGGCTCCCTCTTCCACCTCCCCGTGGCGGTCGGGGTCCCCGTCGAACAGGCCGTGGCCGGGCTGAAGGACGCCGGGGTGCGGATCCTCGCCGCCGACGGCGCCGGGGACGACGACCTCGACGACGAGCTGGACAACCGGACGATGGGCGGGCCCACGGCGTGGGTGTTCGGGAACGAGGCCTGGGGGCTTCCCGAGGAGACCCGGGAGCTCGCGGACGCCGTCGTGCGGGTCCCGATCCACGGGAAGGCCGAGAGCCTGAACCTCGCGACCGCCGCCGCCGTATGTCTGTATGCATCGGCCCGTGCACAGCGCGCCTCCGGAGGGTGCCGCTCCGTCACCGAGAGCTAGTAGGGTGACCAGCTCGGGGGCCCCTCAGCCGTCTGAGAGGTGGGGTACGGGGAATGAGCGTCGGCATGAGCGGTACACGGGATGCGCAGGCCGGTCCCGACGCCTCCGCACCCCGGCCGGCCGGTGACCTCGCCGGTCTCGGCATCGACCCCGACGACCTGCCCGACGGGCTCGTGGTCGCCGACGAACACGGGCACGTCGTCTGTTTCAACGCCGCCGCCCAGCGCATCACCGCCGTCTCCGCCGCGGACGCCCTCGGAGAGCGGCTCGAGAAGGCTCTGCCGTTGGAGGACCTCGAAGGCCGCCGCTGGTGGCAGCTGACCGACCCCTACGGCGGCCTCGCCATCCGGGTCGGACAGCCCGAGCGCAACCTGCTGCTGCCGGGCGGACGCGAGGTGCTCGTCACGGTGCGGTACGTCCGCGCCGAACCCACCGGACCGGTCCGCCGGGTCGTCGTCTCGATCCGCGACACCGAGGCCCGCCGCCGCACCGAACGCAGCCACGCCGAGCTGATCGCCACCGTCGCCCACGAGCTGCGCTCGCCCCTCACCTCGGTCAAGGGCTTCACCGCCACCCTGCTCGCCAAGTGGTCGAGGTTCACCGACGACCAGAAACGGCTGATGCTGGAGACCGTCGACGCCGACGCGGACCGGGTCACCCGCCTCATCGCCGAGCTGCTCGACATCTCGCGCATCGACTCGGGACGGCTGGAGGTGCGCCGCCAGCCCGTCGACATGGGCGCGGCCGTGGGCCGGCACATCCAGGCCTACGTCGCCGCCGGGCAGCCCGCCGACCGGTTCCTGCTGCGCATCGAACAGCCGTTGCCCGCCCTGTGGGCCGACCCCGACAAGGTCGACCAGGTGCTCAGCAACCTCCTCGAAAATGCGGTGCGCCACGGCGAGGGAACCGTCACGATCGATGTCACGCCCGCCGCGTCCCCCCGTGAGGGAGAGGACACCGGCACGTCGGTCACCGTGAGCGACGAGGGCGCAGGCATCCCGGAGGAGTCCATGAACCGCGTCTTCACCCGCTTCTGGCGGGGCAGCAAGCGCGGCGGCACGGGCCTCGGGCTGTACATCGTCAAGGGCATCGTGGAAGCCCACGGCGGCATCATCACGGTCGGCCGCGCTCCCGGCGGCGGCGCCGAGTTCCGATTTACGTTGCCCGTGAGCATCCCGGCATATCTCACCTGAGAACCGGCCGGGCAGCCCGCGGGCGCATCCGTATACCTCCACCCCGTTAGACTCGGCCTTTGGCACCCTTGTGTCCCATGGACGGCCCTCTGACCTCTGCGTGAGTCGGTGACGGGGACCTTCAGCCAGCCAACCGGAAGCACGGGAAGAGATGTCGGCACCGAATAAGTCGTACGACCCAGTAGAGGTCGAGGCCTTGAAACCGGAAGAGATCGAGCGCATGCGGGACGGGGCGCTCGCCGCCTTCGCCGCCGCGGACTCCCTCGACGCGCTCCAGGAGGCCAAGGTCGCGCACACCGGCGGCACCTCCCCGCTGGCCCTGGCCAACCGCGAGATCGGCGCTCTGCCGCCGCACGCCAAGGCGGCCGCCGGCAAGCTGGTCGGCCAGGCCCGGGGCGCCGTGAACAAGGCCCTCGCCGCCCGCCAGGAGGAGCTGGAGGCCGAGCGCGACCAGCGCGTGCTGGTCGAGGAGGCGGTGGACGTCACACTGCCGTACGACCGCGAGCCGGCCGGCGCCCGCCACCCGCTCACCACACTGTCGGAGCGCATCGAGGACGTCTTCGTGGCCATGGGCTACGAGGTCGCCGAGGGCCCGCAGGTCGAGGCCGAGTGGTTCAACTTCGACGCGCTCAACATCGGCCCGGACCACCCGGCCCGCGGCGAGGCCGACACGTTCTTCGTGCAGGGCCCGCAGGGCGGCACCGAGTCCGGTGTCGTGCTGCGCACCCACACCTCGCCGGTCCAGATCCGCTCGCTGCTCGGCCGTGAGCTGCCGGTGTACGTGATCTGCCCCGGCCGCGTGTACCGCACCGACGAGCTGGACGCGACGCACACCCCGGTCTTCCACCAGGTCGAGCTGCTGGCCGTGGACGAGGGCCTGACCATGGCCGACCTCAAGGGCACCCTGGACCACATGGTCCAGTCGCTGTTCGGCGAGGGCATGAAGACCCGGCTGCGGCCGAACTTCTTCCCCTTCACCGAGCCGTCCGCCGAGATGGACATGGTGTGCTACGTCTGCCGCGGCGAGTCCGTCGGCAACCCCGACCGCCCCTGCCGCACCTGTTCCAGCGAGGGCTGGATCGAGCTAGGCGGCTGCGGGATGGTCAACCCCAAGGTGCTGGCCGCCTGCGGCGTCGACCCGGAGAAGTACAGCGGGTTCGCCTTCGGGTTCGGCATCGAGCGGATGCTGATGTTCCGCCACAACGTCGAAGACATGCGAGACATGGTCGAGGGTGACGTCCGGTTCACCCGGCCGTTCGGGATGGAGATCTGATGCGGGTCCCGCTTTCCTGGCTGCGGGAGTACGTCGACCTGCCGGCCACCGAGACCGGCCGTGACGTGCAGGCCAAGCTCGTGTCGGCGGGCCTCGAGGTAGAGACCGTCGAGCCCCTCGGAGCCGACCTCAAGGGTCCCCTCGTCGTGGGCCGGGTGCTCACCATCGAGGAGCTCGAGGGCTTCAAGAAGCCGATCCGCTTCTGCACCGTCGACGTCGGCACCGCCAACGGCACCGGCGAGCCCCAGGAGATCGTCTGCGGCGCACGCAACTTCGCCGTCGGCGACAAGGTCGTGGTCGTGCTCCCGGGCGCGGTCCTCCCCGGCAACTTCGCGATCGCCGCGCGCAAGACGTACGGCAAGACCTCCCACGGCATGATCTGCTCCGGCGACGAGCTGGGCATGGGCGACGACGGCAGCCACGGCATCATCGTGCTGCCGCCGGAGACCGAGGTCGGCAAGGACGCCATCGAGCTGCTCGAGCTGGTCGACGAGGTCCTGGACATCGCCGTCACCGCCAACCGCGGCGACTGCCTGTCCATCCGGGGTGTCGCCCGCGAGGTCGCCATCGCCTACGGTCTGCCGCTGCGCGACCCGGCGCTGATCGACGTACCGGCGCCGAACGCCTTCGGCTACCCGGTGCAGGTCTCCGAGCCGATGGGCTGCGACCGCTTCACCGCCCGCACCGTCACCGGTCTGAGCCCCGAGGTGCGCTCCCCGATCTGGCTGACGCGCCGGCTCCAGAAGGTCGGCATGCGCCCGATCTCGCTCGCCGTCGACATCACCAACTACGTGATGATGGAGCTCGGCCAGCCGCTGCACGCCTACGACCGTTCGCTGGTCCAGGGCACCATCGGCGTGCGCCGGGCCGGGGAGGGCGAGCAGATCGTCACCCTCGACGGGGTGACGCGCGAGCTGCACGCCGAGGACCTGGTGATCACCGACGACCGCGGTCCCATCGGCCTCGCCGGTGTCATGGGCGGCGCCAACACCGAGATCGCCGATCACGAGGCCGCCGAGAACGGGGGCGCCTCGACGACCGACGTGGTCATCGAGGCCGCCCACTTCAACGCGGTGTCGATCGCGCGTACGGCCCGTCGGCACAAGCTGTCTTCCGAGGCGTCCAGGCGCTTCGAGCGCGGTGTCGACCCGCAGGCCGCGGCGGCCGCCGCGCAGCGCACGGTCGACCTGCTGGTCCTGCTCGCGGGCGGTACGGCCGACGCGGGCGTCACGGAGATCATCGCCCCGTCCGCCCCGCACACGATCAGCGTTCCGGCGAACCACCCGGACAAGGTCGCGGGCGTGGAGTACGGCCGGGAGACCGTCGTCCGCCGCCTCCAGGAGATCGGCTGCGACGTGTACGGGCAGGACGAGCTGATCGTCACCGTCCCGTCCTGGCGGCCCGACCTCGCCGAGGTCAACGACCTGGCGGAGGAGGTCATCCGGCTGGAGGGCTACGAGAACCTGCCCTCCACGCTGCCCAAGCCGCCCTCGGGCCGGGGTCTCACCCACCGCCAGCGTCTCCACCGCCGCGTCGGCCGCGCCCTGGCCGGCTCCGGCTATGTCGAGGCGCCGAACTACCCGTTCATCGGCGAGCAGGTCTTCGACCAGCTCGGCCTCGACGCCGACGACCCGGCCCGCCGTGTCGTCCGGCTGACGAACCCGCTCAACGACGAGGAGCCCGCGCTCCGTACGTCGCTGCTGCCGGGCCTGCTGGCCGCCCTGCGCCGCAACGACGGCCGGGGCTCGCACGACCTGGCGCTCTTCGAGACCGGGCTGGTGTTCCTCCCGCAGGAGGAGCAGCGCGTCGCCGGGCACCTGCCCGTCGACCGCCGCCCCACCGAAGAGGAGATCGCGTCGCTGGACGCCGTGCTGCCCGCGCAGCCACGCCATGTCGCCGTCGTCCTGGCGGGCGCCCGCGAGCAGGCCGGCTGGTGGGGCAAGGGCCGTCCGGCGGACTGGGCCGACGCCGTCGAGGCGGCGCGTGCCGTCGCCCGCGAGGCCGGGGCCGAACTGGTCGTCCGCAGCGGCCAGTACGGGCCGTGGCACCCGGGCCGGTGCGCCGAGCTGCTGGTCGTCGTCGACGGTGCCGAGCGCGTCGTGGGCCATGCCGGTGAGCTGCACCCGCGGGTGCTGAAGGCACTGGGGCTGCCCTCGCGCACCTCCGCGATGGAGCTCGACCTGGACGTGCTGGAGCAGGTCGGCGACGACACGCCCCAGGCGCCGAGCATCTCGGCCTTCCCGGTGGCCACGCAGGACGTCGCCCTCGTCGTCGACAGGTTCGTCCCGCACGCCGAGGTCGAGGCCGCGCTGCGTGAGGGCGCGGGTGAACTGCTGGAGGGGATCCGGCTGTTCGACGTGTACGAGAACGCGGAGCAGCTCGGTGACGGGCGGAAGTCGCTCGCGTACGCGCTGCGCTTCCGTGCGGACGACCGGACGCTGACCGTCGACGAGGCGTCGGCCGCGCGGGATGCGGCGGTTGCCCTGGCGGGCGAGCGTACGGGAGCGGTGCTGCGCGGTTAGGCGTCGGGGGAGCTGCGGTTCCGGCCGACCGCGACGCCGTCGTGGCTGGTCGCGCAGTTCCCCGCGTCCTGGGGGGCGCTTCCTCGGTTACCTCACTCCTTCGGGTGAGATCTCCTGGTGATCTGGTCTTCCGGGCCATGACCTCGACAGAATCGGACCGGCCTTTCGGGGCCGGTCCGATCTGCGTTGTCGGGGCCTGGACGGGGGACCAACGACATGTTCGGCATCAGGCGGCCGTTACGCCGGGCCCTCTCGCTGGGGCTGCCCACGGCCTGGGGCGCTCTGGCGATCACCTACAAACTGTCCTGTCCGCTGGCCCGACAGGACGGGCTCATGGCCAGGATCGTCACCAGTGCCGTCTTCTTCGCCGTCGGCACCGGGCTGATACTCCACATGCGCCAGGCCCTGGTACGTGAGCTGAAGCAGGCTCGGCGGGTCGCCGGGGTCGCGCAGAGCGTGCTGCTGCGTCCGCCGCCGCCGCGCGTCGACGGGCTGAACGTGGCGGCCGCCCAGCTCTCCGCGGACCGGGGCGCGAGCGTGGGCGGTGACCTGTACGAGGTGATCGCCACCGAGCACGGCGTGCGGGTAGTGATGGGCGACGTCCGCGGGCACGGGCTACCCGCGCTCGGTACCGTCGCCGCCCTCCTCGGCAGCTTCCGCGAGGCGGCCCACGACGAGCGGGACCTCGGCCGCGTCCTGCGCCGCCTGGAGCGTGCCCTGGAGCGGCATCTGCGCGAACGGGCCCGTGACACCCCCGACGCCACGGTGACGGAGGAGTTCGTCACCGTGCTGGTGCTCGAGATCCGGGAGGACGGCGAGCTGCACGTCCTGAACTGCGGGCATCCGTGGCCGTATCTGCTGAGCGGCACGAGCGTGCGGCCGTTGTCGCGGGCGGATCCCCTGCCGCCCCTGGGCCCGTTCCCCCTGCCGGCGGAGTTGTCCGCCACGCCCTGCGGGCAACTCCGGCGAGGCGAGTCCCTGGTCCTCTTCACGGACGGCGCGGAGGACGCGAGGGACGCACGGGGCAGGTTCTTCTCCTTGCCGGAAACACTGGAGAAGGCCGTACGGGACCACCCGGTCACCGCCCAGCAGATCCTGCGGGCGGTATTGACGGCACTTCTCCGTCACACGACGGCCGTACCGACCGACGACATCGCCTTACTGGTGCTTCAGAACGGGCGGCTTCCCGCACCCACCCCAGGGGCGCGGGGAACTGCGCGACCAGCCACCACACACCCGCAGCCGACAACGCGCCGATAGTCCCCCGCCCGACCCGCGGAGCGAATCGCCGGGCCGTCGCTTTATGAGGGGGAGCCGACGGCCCGGCGAACCTCTTGCGAGGCATTCCAGTCAACCGACCGCGAACGCTCCGCGACAGCGCGCGCACCCTGCGAATGCGCGTACTCCGTTCACACCCCGTGTGAGGACGGACCCACTACTCTGACGGCACCGAGGCACCGGGGGGCACCCATGCAGCCCAACACTCTGCTCGACGCGATCCTGGACGAGGCGGGCGTCTCGCACGCGGGCCTCGCCGCCCACGTCAACCAGGCCGGACGGGCCCGCGGACTCGCCCTGCGGTACGAGCACACCGCGGTGGCCCGCTGGCTGAAGGGCCAGCGGCCGCGGGGCCAGGTGCCCGACCTGATCTGCGAGGTGCTCGCGGGGCGGCTGCACCGGCCGGTCACCCTCGACGACATCGGCCTCGGCGTGCCGGGCGAACAGGCCGCCCCGCACGGCACCTCGCTCTCCGGCTTCGTCGAGCGGGCCACCGCCCTGTGGCGCTCCGACGAGCAGCAACGCCCGCACCTCCTGGGGGCGCCCGCCGTGACCGGCACGCCGGCCGTGATGCCGGTGTGGGAGTGGGAGAACCCGCCGGAGGACGTCGACGTCTCCCGGGGCGGCCGGCATCGTGTCACCTCGGCCGACATCGAGATGCTGCGGGCCGCCCGCGCGCACTACGAGCAGATGTACCGCAAGGCGGGCGGCATCGCGACCCGCAGCCGTATCGTCGGCTTCCTCAACGCGGAGGCGGCGCCCCTGCTGCGCGGCAGCTACACCGACGAGACGGGCCGTCAACTGCACCGGGCCACCGGCGGGTTGGTCGCGGTCGCCGGGATCTGCGCGTACGACTCGGACGCGCACGGTCTGGCCCAGCGCTACTTCCACCAGGCGCTGCGACTGGCAAAGGCCAGTGGGGACCGGGGACTCGGGGCGTACGTCATCGCCCTCCTCGTCAACCAGTCGCTGTTCATGCGGGAGTACCGGCAGGCAGTCGCCTTCGCGGAGGCCGCGCTGCGGGCGGCGGGCCGGCACATCACGCCCGCTCTCGCCTCCGACCTGTACGCGATGCAGGCCAAGGCGTACGCCCACCTCGGCGACGGCACGAGCGCCCTGTCGTGCATCCGGCGTGCGGAGACCGCCGCCGATCACATCCGGCGCGGACACGAGCCCGACGAGACCGGCTATGTCCAACCGGGCCTGGTCAACGTCCAGGTGGCGGAGGCGCTGCTCAGCCTCGGCGACCTCGCCGCCGCCGCCGAGCACGCCGCGGCCGCCGTCGACACCCCGGCGCACGACCGGGGGCGGGTGCACCGGCTCGCCATGCTCAGCACGATCGAACTGCGCCAGGGCAACACCGACAAGGCGGTGGTCACCGCGGTGCAGATGGCCGAACAGGCCCGGGGAATGGAGTCCCAGCGCCTGCGCGACAGACTCCGGGCGGTGCGCGAACATCTGGTGCGCAGCGGCTGCGCGGGCACGGCCGAGGCCGCCGAACTCATCGACGGGGCACTGCGCGTACCGCTCTAGGCGGGGCACAGACGGGGTATCCGACCACCGACACCCACATGACACCCACACAGGCACCGACACCGGCAGCTACGCCGACGCTGCACAGTTCCTGCTGCGATATTGCCACTCACTCGACGGAAGGTGGCAGAACCGTGCAGTGGACGAAACAGAACGAACAAACTGTGTATGAAAACCGCTGGTTCAGCGTCAACCTGGCGGATGTGGAGCTGCCGGACGGCCGGCACCTCGACCACTTCCTCATACGGCTGAGGCCGGTCGCGGTGGCGACCGTCGTGAACCGGGCCAACGAGGTTCTCCTGCTGTGGCGCCACCGCTTCATCACCGACAGCTGGGGATGGGAGCTCGCGGCGGGAGTGGTCGAGGACGGCGAGGACATCGCCGGCGCGGCCGCCAGGGAACTCGAGGAGGAGACCGGCTGGCGGCCGGGGCCGCTGCGCCACCTGATGAGCGTGGAGCCGTCCAACGGGCTCACCGACGCCGTCCATCACATCTACTGGTCGGACCACGGCGAGTACGTGGGACACCCGGTGGACGACTTCGAGTCGGACCGCAGGGAGTGGGTCCCCCTCAAGGTCGTTCCCGACCTGGTCGCCCGGGGGGAGGTCCCGGCCGCCAACATGGTGGCCGCGTTAATGCTGCTGCACCACCTCAGGCTCGCCGAGGGCTAGCCGTGGACCGGCGCCGTGGACCGGCCGAGCGTCAGTGGGCCAGCGCCTGCCAGAACGTCGCGACCAGCGCTCCCAGAGCCGTGAGCGCCGCGAGCGAGGGCAGTGGCCAGCGCGCGTGTTCCAGCGAGATCATGCGGGTGTTCAGCTCGTCCAGTTCCTTGGCGGTCTCCTCGGTGCGGTGGGACAGCAGGGCCAGCCCGCCCTCGACGCGGGCGTAGGCCACATCGAGTCGGCGACGTAACTCTGCGAGTTCTCCATGAACCACGGGATGCTCGGGGTCGGCGGTCACGTGTCCGCTCCTTTCCGTAGTCGTCTCACATCCCTTGCATGCACATGATGAGTGAACTCGCCTGGTGGGCCGGAGGGGAGAGTGTGCGCGGGGCATATGCGGACCCGTGTCGCACACGGCGTGTGAATGCCGCGGGCCCGGCACTCCGAGGAGCGCCGGGCCCGTGGGGAACACGGTGGGTGATCAGTACGCGTAGAAGCCCGAGCCCGTCTTGCGGCCCAGCCGGCCCGCGTCGACCATGCGCTGGAGCAGCGGGGGAGCGGCGTACAGCGGCTCCTTGTACTCGTCGTACATGCTCTGCGCCACCGAGGCGACGGTGTCCAGGCCGATCAGGTCGGACAGCTTCAGCGGACCCATCGGGTGGGCGCAGCCCATCTCCATGCCGTTGTCGATGTCCTCGCGGCTGGCGATGCCCGTCTCGAACATCCGGATCGCGGAGAGCAGGTAGGGGATCAGCAGCGCGTTGACGACGAAGCCGGACCGGTCCTGGGCGCGGATCGCGTGCTTGCCCAGCACCTTCTCGGCGAACAGCTGGGCCCGGCTGAGCGTGCCCTCGGAGGTGGTCAGCGCCGGGATCAGCTCGACGAGCTGCTGCACCGGAGCCGGATTGAAGAAGTGGATGCCGACGACATGGTCGGGCCGCGAGGTGGCGACCGCCAGCTTCACCAGCGGGATGGAGGAGGTGTTGGAGGCGAGGATCGCGTCCGGACGGGTCATGACCTGGTCGAGGACCTGGAAGATCTCGGTCTTGACCTGCTCGTTCTCGACCACGGCCTCGATGACCAGGTCACGGTCGGCGAACTCGCCGAGGTCGGTGGTGAAGCTGAGGCGCGCGAGTGTGGCGTCCCGCTCCTCCTCGGAGATCTTGCCGCGCTCGGCGGCCTTGGCCAGGGAGTTCAACAGCCGTGTACGGCCGATCTCCAGGGCTTCGCCGGTGGTCTCGGCGACCTTGACGTCGAGACCGGCGCGGGCGCAGACCTCTGCGATGCCCGCCCCCATCTGGCCGCAGCCCACCACTCCGACCCGTGAGAGATCTCCCGCTGGGGTGCCCGTCACATCAGTCCCTTTCGCCGCGATGACTCAGATGGCCGGGGCAGGTCTGCCGGGTCCCGGTCGCCCTGCTCCGATCGTGCACGTTACTAGCAAGTATCGATGATCGATCGCCGGGGTGGAGGCATGCTGGAGCGCGAAACGATCCGTGACCGAGCGGATCCGCAGAGTGTGTGGGGATGTGTGCGATGGGGCGACTGACCCGGCGGGCGTTCGCGCTGGCAGCGCTGTCGACGTTCACCACGACGGGCGCGGCGGCCGCTCCCGCGAGGGAACGGCGGGCGGCGACCGAGATGCGGGGGATGTGGCTGGCGACCGTCACCAACCGGGACTGGCCGTCCCGTCCCGGCCTGACCGCCGCCGCGCAGCGCGCCGAACTGATCGCCATGCTCGATCTGGCGGTGAGCCGGCGGCTCAACACGGTGATCTTCCAGGTGCGGCCCACGGCGGACGCGCTGTGGCCCTCCCCGTACGAACCGTGGTCGCAGGTGCTCACCGGCACCCAGGGCAGGTCACCGGGCTGGGACCCGCTGGGTACGGCCGTCACGGAGGCGCATGCGCGGGGACTACAGCTGCACGCCTGGTTCAACCCCTACCGGGTCGCGACCCATGACGACCCCTCGAAGCTCGTCGCCTCCCACCCCGCGCGCCGACACCCGCAGTGGGTGGTCTCCTTCGGCGGGAAGCTCTACTACAACCCGGGGCTGCCCGAGGTCCGCGCCTTCGTCCAGGACGCGATCCTCGACGCCGTGAAGAAGTACCCCCTGGACGCCGTGCACTTCGACGACTACTTCTATCCGTACCCGGTGGCCGGCCAGAGCTTCGACGACGAGGCCGCGTACGACACCTACGGCGGCGCCTTCCCCAGCCGGGCGGCCTGGCGGCGCGACAACGTCGACAAACTGGTGCTGGAGACGGCCGCCCGGATCAAGGCGGTACGACCCGACACCCAGTTCGGGATCAGCCCCTTCGGGGTGTGGCGCAACGCCGCCACCGACTCGCGCGGCTCGGACACGCGGGCGCTCCAGTCGTACGACGACATCCACGCGGACACCCGGAAGTGGGTGCGGGAGGGCTGGATCGACTACATCGTCCCGCAGCTCTACTGGAACATCGGGCTCTCGGTCGCCGACTACGCCAAGCTCGTGCCCTGGTGGGCGGAGGTGGCGAAGGGCAGCCGCACCCGCCTCTATCTCGGCGAGGCGCTGTACCGGGCCGGCGACCCGGCACAGCCCGCGGCCTGGCAGAACCCGGCCGAACTGTCGGCCCACCTCGAGCTGGCCGCCGCTCACCCACAGGTGCGCGGGCATGTCTTCTTCGCCGCAAAGGACGTGCGGACCGATCGGATCGGGGCGATGGCGCGGGTGGTCGCCGACCACTACCGGCAGCCGGCGGAGCCCCCGCGCTGATCTACCGCTGTTCCTCGGCCGTCCTGTGACGGATCTCGGTGTCGGGGCCGGGCGAGCACACGCCCACATGCCCGTCCGTGAAGCGGACGCGGTACGGGGGATTTCCTCCCTGGCCCATGACTTCGACGATTTCGCCGACCTTGTCGTGCTGGCCGACCACCCTGCCGTGCTGGACGAACTGGTCGCCCTTGGTTGCGCGCATCTGCGGGGCCTCCTCCGGGTGCGGCGGTGCGTCTGCCGTGACTAGCCGCGCGCCCGCTGCGTGACGGCGATGCAGACGAGCACGGCGGCGGCCGTCAGCGGAGCGGCGGGCGTGAGGTGCTCGCCCAGCAGCAGCACCGACCACACCAGTGTGAGCAGGGGCTGGGCCAACTGCAACTGGCTGGCCTTCGGAATGCCGATGAGCGCCATGCCCCGGTACCAGACGACCAGGCCGAGGAACTGCGAGCCCGCCGCGACCCACAGCAGCCCGGCCACGCTGTGCGCGGTCAGGTGGGCGGGTTCATGGGCCAGGGCGAGCGCGGCGCCGGGCACCGTGAGCGGCAGGCAGAACACCAGCGCCCAGCCGATCACCTGCCAGCCCGGCATGACCCGGGCCAGCCGGCCGCCCTCGGTGTAGCCGGCCGCGCACACCAGCAGCGCCCCGAACAGATACAGATCGGCGGTGGTCAGGGCCCCGCCGCTCTGTTGCACGGTGAACGCCACCACCGCGGCGGCACCCGCCAGCGCGGCCGCCCAGAAGGTGCGGGAGGGGCGGGTCCCCATACGCAGGGCGGACAGCGACGCGGTCGTCAGCGGAAGCAGGCCGACCACGACGGCGGCGTGCGCGGTGGTGGACGTCCGCAGCGCGAGCGTGGTGAGCAGCGGGAAGCCGACGACGACCCCGGCGGCCACGACGGCGAGTCCCGCCCAGTGCCGGCGGGCGGGCAACGGAACGCGGAGGGCCAGCAGACACCCGCCCGCGATCAGCGCGGCCAGGACGCTGCGCACCGAGACCAGCGACCAGGGGCCGAACCCCTCCAGACCCCAGGCGGTCGCGGGGAACGTCAGCGAGAAGGCGACGACACCGAGGGCGGCCAGCAGGGTACCGAGGCCACTCGCCTGTGGGGTGCCGGCGGAGCTGTCGGCCGGGGTGCTGACCGCTATCGCGGGCCGGTCAGTAGCGCTACTCTGTGTCCTCATGCAAGAGCGTAGCAGTGTGGGTGAGCTGGCGGATCAGCTGCGGCGGGAGTTCGACCGCTACTCTCCCGGTGGAAAGCTCCCGTCGAGCCGGGCCCTGGTCGAACGGTTCAGGGTGAGCCCGGTGACCGTCTCGCGGGCACTGGCGCAGCTGGCCGCCGAGGGGCTGGTGGTCACCCGGCCCGGCGCGGGCGCCTTCCGGGCCCGGCCGGCGCGTACGACCGCCGCCCCCGCGGGCGACACCTCCTGGCAGGAGGTCGCGCTGAGCGCGGACGGCGCCGCCGACCTCGTCCCGCGCTCGGTGGACGCCTCCGGCGTCACCGTGTCGCTGGCCGCCCCGCCACCCGGCGTGATCGAGTTCAACGGCGGCTATCTGCATCCCTCGCTCCAGCCGGAGCGGGCGATGGCCGCGGCCCTGGCCCGGGCCGGTCGGCGGCCGGGAGCATGGGGTCGGCCGCCCATGGAGGGCCTGCCCGAACTGCGCGCGTGGTTCGCGCGGACCATCGGTGGCTCCATCACCGCGGCCGAGGTGCTGGTCAGCGCCGGTGGCCAGACGTCACTCACCACCGCCCTGCGCGCCCTCGCCCCGCCCGGGGCGCCGGTGCTCGTCGAGTCGCCCACCTACCCGGGCATGCTCGCGATCGCCAGGGCGGCGGGACTGCGCCCCGTACCGGTCCCGGTCGACCCGGACGGGGTCAGGCCCGAGCTGCTCGCCGACGCGTTCCGGGCGACCGGCGCCCGGGTGTTCGTCTGCCAGCCGCTGTTCCAGAACCCGACCGGAGCCGTCCTCGCCCCCGACCGGCGCGGGCAGGTGCTGCGCATCGCCCGGGAAGCCGGCGCGTTCGTCGTCGAGGACGACTTCGTGCGGCGGCTCGCGCACGAGGATGCCGGGCAGCTGCCGCGTCCGCTCGCCGCCGACGACCCCGACGGCGTGGTCGTGCACGTCGGCTCGCTGACCAAGGCGACCTCGCCGAGCTTCCGGGTCAGTGCGCTGGCCGCCCGCGGCCCGGTCCTGGAACGGCTGCGCGCCATCCAGGTCGTCGACACCTTCTTCGTGCCCCGACCGCTCCAGGAAGCGGCCCTCGAACTCGTCGGCTCGCCCGCCTGGCCGCGTCATCTGCGGTCCATCGCCACCGAGTTGCGGGTCAGGCGGGACGCGATGACCGCCGCGCTGCGGCTGCGGTTGCCCGAACTGGCCCTCCCGCACATCCCGTCCGGCGGCTACCACCTGTGGCTGCGGCTGCCCGAGGGCGCCGGGGGAGAGGGCGCGTTCACGGCCGCCGCCCTGCGCGCGGGGGTCGCCCTCACCCCCGGCCGCCCCTACTTCAGCGCCGAACCCCCGGCCGCCCATGTGCGGTTGAGCTTCGCGGCCGTCGCCGGGACGGAGGAGATCGCGGAGGGGGTGCGGCGGCTGCGGGCCGCGTGCGACGAGGTGTTCCCCGGAAAGCGTTCGACATGATGAACGCCGTCCTGTGAGGATCCGGCCATGACTGCCATGAACGCCGTTCCGCCCCTCGCCGAGGGCTACGAGATCTCCGCCGACTCCGCCCGCATCGATGTCGCGCGTGTGCACCACTGGCTGTCCACGGACGCGTACTGGGCGCTCGGACGCGAGCGGGAGAGGCAGGAGCGGGCGATCGCCGGTTCGCTGAACTTCGGCGTCTACGACAGCGCGTCGGGGGAGCAGGTCGCCTACGCGCGGGTCGTGACCGACCTCGCGGAGTTCGCGTGGCTGTGCGACGTCTACGTGGACCCGGCGGCGCGCGGCAAGGGTCTCGGGACGGCTCTCGTCGCCGCCGTCCGCGATCACCTGCGGGCGCACGGGCTGCGCCGCATCCTGCTCGCCACGCACGACGCGCACGGGGTCTACCGGCAGGTCGGCTTCGAGGCCCTGGAGAAGCCGGACCAGTGGATGGCACTGATCTTCGCAAAGCCCGGGCCGGCGTGACGGGGTCGGCGTGAGCAGGCCGGCAGGAGCCGATCGGCGGGCCCGGGTAGTCGGGACGGAGACGTCGCGATCGGGACATCGTGCAGGGGACATTGTTTTCTGGGGACTTGTCCGGCAGGTCCTGACTCGTCGGTAAGTTTTCTTCCGGCCGTCGGCCGACACCCCTTGACCTGCGCAGTTACGCGGCTCACCATCACCGCATGCCACTTCGGGTCACGTTCGTCGCCGCCGCTCGCAGCTCCTCGCTGCTCGCGGAACGCTTCGAGGACGACCGGCCGCTGGACCAGGACGGCTGGGCTGAGGTGCTGCGCGTGGCCGACGCTCTGCTGCCGCTCGCGGCCGCCGAGCTGCGCTACTGCTCACCGACCCCGCGCAGCCGTGCCACCGGGGACGCCCTCGGCTACGCCCCGCTGGTGCAGCTCGCCCTGCGGGACTGCGACATGGGCCGCTGGCGCGGTTTCACGCTGGGCGAGGCGATGGCCCGCGAGCCGGAGGCGGTGGACGCCTGGCTCGCCGACCCGCTCGCCACCCCGCACGGCGGTGAGTCGCTGCTGGCGTTCATCTCCCGGGTCGCCGGCTGGCTCGACACCCGGCCGGTGGGCGACGGCGGCCGCATCGTCGCCGTCGCCGAGCCGAGCGTGATCCGCGCGGCCCTGGTGTACGCGCTGAAGGCGCCGCCCGCGACGTACTGGAACATCGATGTGCGTCCGCTGTCGACGACCACCGTCACCGGCCGGGCCGGTCGCTGGAACCTCCGCCTCGAAGGGGCCTCGGCTCAGCCCACCCGCGCGTAGTCGGTGGTGAGCAGCAGATCCTTGGCGGGGCCCGCCACGCGCCAGGCCGTCCGCCAGTGGTCCGCGTCCCGGACGGTGAACTCGCCCCGGTAGAGGTCGGCGGAGCAGGGGTGGTCGGCGATGTGCCGCCCGGTCGTCAGGTCCAGGTCGTGGAAGGGGCGGTCGTCGGCGAACCGTACGTCCGCCGTGCCGGGCGTCGGCCCCGGCAGAAAGCGCAGGGTGCGCTCGGCGGGCCGGGGGACCCCGAGCCAGACGAACGTACCGGACTCCCGGTGCAGCAGCCCGCCCTCGTTCCCGCCCCCGCCCCCGCCCCCGCCCTCGTCCAGTGCGCTGAACACCGTGACCCCGTCGAAGCGGCCCTCGGCGCCGCTCGTCCGGTCCCGTACCGACCGGGTGACCCGCCAGCTTCCCCGGAGGTAGGCCAGGGCGTCCGGTACTGGCCGGAACTCGTCCATGCGTTCCTCGCTTCCGACACTTTCGCTGCTGCACGCCCCATTGACGCGTCCTGGCCCCCTCCTTATCTTGCCGTTCGAAGTGCTGATCACCGTCTGATATTTCGAACAACTCGCCTTACCGAGCCGCGGAGTATTCATGTCACGCAGCACCACCCGCACCCGCTGGAGACTGGGTCTCACCACCACCGCCCTCCTGACGGCCACCGCCCTCGTCCCCGCCCCGGCGCACGCCGAGACCGTGACCGACTACGCCATCACCGTCGATCCCACCGCCAAGGGCGCGAAGATCGACGACACGATGTACGGCGTCTTCTTCGAGGACATCAACCGGGCGGCCGACGGCGGCCTGTACGCCGAACTCGTGCAGAACCGGTCCTTCGAGTACTCCACCGTCGACAACCGGTCGTACACCCCGCTGACCTCCTGGACGGTCGACGGCACCGCGCAGGTCCTGGACGACGCCGGCCGTCTCAACGACCGCAACCGCAACTACCTCTCCCTGGCCGCCGGTTCTTCCGTGACCAACGCCGGCTACAACACCGGTGTCCGGGTCGAGCAGGGCAAGAAGTACGACTTCTCGGTGTGGGCTCGCGCCGAGAGCGGCAGCACCCTCACCGTGAGCCTCCAGGACGCCGACGGCGCGCTGGCCACCGCCCGCAAGGTCGCCGTCCGCAGGGGCGGCTGGGTCCAGTACCGGGCGGCCTTCACCGCAGCCCGCACCAGCAGTGACGGTCGCCTGTCGGTGGCCTCCTCGGCCGCGGCCGCCCTCGACATGGTGTCCCTGTTCCCCCGTGACACCTACCGGAGCGAGCCCAACGGCCTGCGCAAGGACCTCGCCGAGAAGATCGCCGCCCTGGACCCGGGCTTCGTGCGCTTCCCCGGCGGCTGTCTGGTCAACACCGGCTCCATGCAGGACTACAGCGAGGCCTCCGGCTGGCAGCGCGCCCGCTCCTACCAGTGGAAGGACACCGTCGGACCCGTCGAGGAGCGCGCCACCAACTCCAACTTCTGGGGCTACAACCAGAGTTACGGCCTCGGCTACTACGAGTACTTCCGCCTCGCCGAGGACATCGGCGCGATGCCGCTGCCCGTCGTGCCGGCTCTGGTGACCGGCTGCGGCCAGAACAAGGCCGTCGTCGACGACGCGCTCCTGAAGCGCCACATCCAGGACACCCTGGACCTGGTCGAGTTCGCCAACGGCCCGGTCACCTCCACCTGGGGCAGGAAGCGCGCCCGGATGGGTCACCCCATGCCCTTCCATCTCACGCACCTCGAGGTCGGCAACGAGGAGAACCTGCCCGTCGAGTTCTTCGCCCGCTTCGAGCAGTTCCGCGCCGCGATCGAGGCGAAGTACCCGGACATCACCGTGATCTCCAACTCCGGTCCCGACGACGCGGGTTCGACCTTCGACACGGCCTGGCAGCTCAACCGGGACGCGGATGTCGCGATGGTCGACGAGCACTACTACAACAGCCCGCAGTGGTTCCTCCAGAACAACGACCGCTACGACACCTACGACCGCAGCGGCCCCAAGGTCTTCCTCGGCGAGTACGCCTCCTGGGGCAACGCCTTCAAGAACGGGCTGGCCGAGGCGGCCTTCATGACCGGCCTCGAGCGCAACGCGGACGTCGTCAAGCTCGCCTCCTACGCGCCGCTGTTCGCGAACGAGGACTATGTGCAGTGGAGCCCGGACATGGTGTGGCTCAACAACCACGCCTCCTGGAACTCGGCCAACTACGAAGTCCAGAAGCTGTTCATGACGAACGTCGGCGACCGGGTGGTGCCGTCGACGGCCACCGGGACCCCGTCCCTCCAGGGCCCCGTCACCGGCGCCGTCGGCCTGTCGACCTGGGCCACCAGCGCGGCGTACGACGATGTGAAGGTGACCGACGCGGCCGGCACCGCGCTGCTGAGCGACGACTTCTCCGGCGACGCCTCGAAGTGGACGCACACGGGCGGCGGCAGCTGGTCGCTCCAGGACGGGCAGTACGTGCAGACCGACACCGCCGCCGAGAACACTATGGTCTCGGCCGGTGACGCCGGCTGGCACGACTACGACCTGCATGTGAAGGCCACCAAGAAGTCCGGCAAGGAGGGCTTCCTCGTCGCCTTCGGCGTCAAGGACACCGGCAACTACTACTGGTGGAACCTCGGCGGCTGGAACAACACCCAGTCCGCCGTCGAGCAGGCCGTGGACGGCGGCAAGTCGACGCTGATCTCCAAGGCCGGGTCCGTCGAGACGGGCCGCGCCTACGACATCGACGTCAAGGTGCGGGGCCGCCAGGTCACCCTCTACCTCGACGGCCAGGAATGGGGCAGCTTCACCGACGACAAGCCGGCCGAGCCGTTCCGCCAGGTCGTCACCAAGGACAAGAAGACCGGCGATCTGATCGTCAAGGTCGTCAACGCCCAGTCCACGGACGCCCGTACGGCGATCGACCTCGGTGGCGCCAAGGTCGCGTCCAAGGCGAAGGTGACCACGCTGGCCGCCGCGCCGGACGCGATCAACACCGAGACCGAGACCCCGGTCGCACCGGTGACCTCCACCTTCACCGGGGTGGCCCGCGAGTTCACCTACACCTTCCCGGCGAACTCGATCACCTTCCTGAGGATCAGGCAGCGATAGCGGATTCCGGCGGGTGCGGGCGACGGAGGCCCGCACCCGCCGGGCCTCCCATGCCCCTCAGGCGTCCTTGCGGCGCCGGAACCAGCCGCGCTTGGGCGGCGGCAGGTGGGGCAGCGACTGCGGGGCGGCCGGCCCGCCGAACGGCGGCAGGGCCTTGAAGCGGTCGTCGAAGGTGATCGTGGGCGTGATTCGGTGCAGAGCCGCGCGCACGAGGGTGAGCGGATGGTCGGGGAACCGGGCGTCCCACTGTTCGTGGTCGCCGACGTGGTACGGCAGGCCGCCCGGCTGTCCGCCCGCGTAGGGGTGGGGCCGGAAGTACTCGGCCGGGCCCACCTGCGCCATGATCATGGCCTCCCGCATCCCGGTCGTGGCGCCCTCGGCGGCCTGCACCTTCACGACCGTGCTGGACCCTGCCCTGGGCACGGTCCAGGAGCCGAGGAACGCCTGCCCGGGCCGGCTGCCCAGCGGCATCTTGACCAGCTGGCGCACCGCCGGGACGCCGTCCACGGAGCCGGGCGCCGCCTCGATCAGCCCGCCACCGGCCCCGGCCACGAGCTGCGCGAGCCCTGCCCCGAGCCGCTGCGGCTCGTGCAGCGGGGCGGGCAGGTCCGGGATCAGCGGGAAGAAGTGGACCGACAGGACGAGTCCCGCCGCGTCGGTCCACACCCCCGGCTCACGCTCGGTGAAGCCGGTCAGGTCCAGGCTGGTTATCGGTGTCATGGCGATCACCGGGTCGAGGTTACGCAGCCCCACGGCCTGGGCAAAGATCGCTCCGGGCCCCGCCCCTGCATGGATTGCATAAACGTGCAGCGAAACGTATAGTCATGCCATCCAGGAGGAGGAGTGTCATGGTGGTACGTGCGGCGGTGGCCGGAGCGAGCGGGTACGCGGGCGGAGAGCTGCTGCGCCTGCTCCTCACGCACCCCGAGATCGAGATCGGCGCCCTGACCGGCAATTCCAACGCGGGCCAGCGACTGGGCGCACTCCAGCCGCACCTGCTGCCGCTGGCCGACCGGGTCCTCCAGGAGACCACCCCCGAGGTCCTCGCCGGCCACGATGTCGTCTTCCTCGCCCTGCCGCACGGCCAGTCCGCCGCCGTCGCCGAGCAGCTCGGCCCGGAGGTGCTCGTCGTCGACATGGGCGCCGACTTCCGGCTGACGGACGCGGGCGACTGGGAGCGTTTCTACGGCTCCGCGCACGCCGGGACCTGGCCCTACGGCCTCCCCGAGCTGCCGGGCGGCCGCGCGGCGCTCACGGGGTCCAAGCGCATCGCGGTCCCGGGCTGCTACCCCACGGCCGTCTCGCTCGCGCTCTTCCCGGCGTACGCGGCGGGCCTGGCCGAGCAGGAGGCCGTGATCGTCGCCGCCTCCGGCACCTCGGGCGCAGGCAAGTCGCCCAAGACGCATCTGCTGGGCTCCGAGGTCATGGGCTCCGTCTCCCCGTACGGCGTCGGCGGCGTCCACCGGCACACACCCGAGATGATCCAGAACCTGAGTGCGGCGGCGGGGGAGCCGGTCTCCGTCTCCTTCACGCCCACCCTCGTGCCGATGTCCCGCGGCATCCTCGCCACGTGCAGCGCCAAGGCCAAGCCCGGCGTCACCGCCGACTCCGTCCGCGTCGCCTACGAGAAGGCCTTCGCCGACGAGCCCTTCGTGCACCTGCTCCCCGAGGGGCAGTGGCCCGCCACGGCGTCCGTCCACGGTTCCAACGCCGTTCAGGTGCAGGTCGCGTACGACGCCGCCGTAGGCCGGATCATCGCCATCAGCGCCATCGACAACCTGACCAAGGGCACCGCGGGCGGCGCCCTCCAGAGCATGAACATCGCCCTCGGACTCGACGAGAGCACCGGGCTTTCCACGATCGGAGTCGCACCGTGAGCGTCACGGCAGCCAAGGGATTCACGGCGGCGGGCATCGCCGCCGGGATCAAGCAGAACGGCAACCCGGACCTGGCCCTCGTGGTCAACGACGGGCCCCGCCGCGCGGCCGCCGGCGTCTTCACGTCCAACCGTGTCAAGGCCGCGCCCGTGCTGTGGTCCGAGCAGGTCCTCAAGAGCGGCCGGCTGTCCGCCGTGATCCTCAACTCCGGCGGCGCCAACGCCTGTACGGGGCCGAAGGGCTTCCAGGACACGCACGCGACCGCCGAGAAGGTCGCCGAGGTGCTGGGTCTGGGCGCGGGTGAGGTCGCCGTCGCCTCCACCGGGCTCATCGGCGTCCTGCTCCCGATGGACAAGCTGCTGCCGGGGGTCGAGACCGCCGCCGGTCAACTCTCCGAGCACGGCGGCGAGAAGGCCGCCATCGCCATCAAGACCACCGACACCGTCCACAAGACGTCCGTCGTCTCCAAGGACGGCTGGACCGTCGGCGGCATGGCCAAGGGCGCGGGCATGCTCGCCCCCGGCCTCGCCACGATGCTGGTCGTCCTCACCACCGACGCCGACCTCGACAGCGAGACCCTGGACAAGGCGCTGCGCGCCGCCACCAAGGTCACCTTCGACCGCGTCGACTCCGACGGCTGCATGTCGACCAACGACACCGTGCTGCTGCTCGCCTCCGGCGCCTCCGAAGTCGCCCCGGGGTACGAGGAGTTCGCCGCCGCCGTACGGACCGTCTGCGACGACCTCGGTCAGCAGCTGATCCGGGACGCCGAGGGCGCCAGCAAGGACATCAAGATCGAGGTCGTCAACGCGGCGAGCGAGGACGACGCCGTCGAGGTGGGCCGCTCCATCGCCCGCAACAACCTCCTCAAGTGCGCGATCCACGGCGAGGACCCCAACTGGGGCCGGGTCCTCTCCGCGATCGGCACGACGGGGGCCGTCTTCGAGGCCGACCGGCTCAACGTCGCCATCAACGGCGTCTGGGTCTGCAAGAACGGTGGCGTAGGAGAGGACCGCGAGAAGGTCGACATGCGCTACCGCGAGGTGCACATCGTCGCCGACCTCGCCGCCGGCTCCGAGACGGCCACCATCTGGACCAACGACCTCACCGCCGACTACGTCCACGAGAACAGCGCGTACTCGTCATGAGCACTACTCGTAAGCACACCGCCCTGCCCAAGGCCCAGATCCTCATCGAGGCGCTGCCCTGGCTGACCCGGCACAACGGCAGGACGGTCGTCATCAAGTTCGGCGGCAACGCCATGATCGACGAGGACCTGAAGGCCGCCTTCGCCCAGGACGTCGTCTTCCTGCGGCACGCCGGCCTCCATGTCGTCGTCGTGCACGGCGGCGGCCCGCAGATCAGCGCCGCCCTCGACAAGCACGGCATCGTCAGCGAGTTCAAGGCCGGTCTGCGGGTCACCACCGAGGACGCCATGGACGTCGTACGGATGGTGCTCGCCGGACAGGTCCAGCGCGAGCTGGTCGGGCTGCTGAACCAACACGGGCCGCTCGCCGTCGGGTTGACCGGCGAGGACGCGCACACCATCACCGCCACCAAGCACCGGCCCGAGATCGACGGCGAGTTGGTCGACATCGGGCGGGTCGGCGAGATCACCGCGATCGACACGGGCGCCATCGAGGCGCTGCTCGCCGACGGCCGCATCCCGGTCGTCTCGTCGATCGCCCGCTCCCAGGACGACGGACATGTCTACAACGTCAATGCTGATACGGCGGCTGCGGCACTCGCTGCGGCACTTGGCGCCGAAACCCTCATGGTCCTCACGGACGTCGAGGGCCTCTACGAGGACTGGCCGAACAGCGACGAGGTGATCAGCCGCCTCACCGCTTCCCAACTGGAGAAGCTGCTGCCGGAGCTGAGCTCCGGGATGGTCCCGAAGATGGAGGGCTGTCTGCACGCCGTACGCAACGGCGTGAACACCGCCCGCGTCATCGACGGGCGGGTCCAGCACTCGATCCTGCTGGAGATCTTCACCGACGAGGGCATCGGCACGATGGTCGTGCCCGACGAGAAGCCGCACGCAGAGCCGGCCGCACAGCCGGACGCACAGGGGGAGCCGTCATGAGCAACGAGGAACTGACCGCGCGGTGGCAGGGCGCGCTCATGAACAACTACGGCACCCCGCTGCTGCCCCTCGTGCGCGGCGCGGGCAGCCGGGTCTGGGACGCCGACGGCAAGGAGTACCTCGACTTCGTCGGCGGTATCGCGGTCAACGCGCTCGGCCACGCCCACCCGGCCGTCGTCGAGGCCGTGAGCCGGCAGATCGGCTCCCTCGGCCACATCTCCAACTTCTTCATGTCCGAGCCGACCGTCACGCTCGCCGAACGGCTGCTCCAGCACTTCGGCCGGGACGGCAGGGTCTTCTTCTGCAACTCGGGCGCCGAGGCCAACGAGGCCGCCTTCAAGATCGGCCGGCTGACCGGACGGACCCACGTCGTCGCCACCGAGGGCGCCTTCCACGGCCGGACCATGGGCGCCCTCGCGCTCACCGGCCAGCCCGGCAAGCGGGACCCGTTCCTGCCGCTGCCCGGCGACGTCACCCATGTGCCGTTCGGCGACGCGCAGGCGCTGGCCGCCGCGGTCACCGAGGAGACGGCGCTCGTCGTCCTCGAGCCGATCCAGGGCGAACTGGGTGTCGTGGTGCCGCCCGTCGGCTATCTCAAGGCCGCCCGCGCGATCACCGCCGCGACCGGCGCCCTGCTGGTCCTCGACGAGGTGCAGACCGGCGTCGGCCGGACCGGGCACTGGTTCGAGTACCAGGCCCACGAGGGTGTCCTGCCGGACGTCGTGACGCTGGCCAAGGGCCTCGGCGGCGGACTGCCGCTGGGCGCGACGATCGCCTTCGGGCGGGCCGCCGAGCTGCTTCAGCCCGGCCACCACGGCACCACCTTCGGCGGCAACCCCGTCGCCTGCGCCGCCGGACTAGCCGTTCTCGACACCATCGAGAACGAGGGGTTGCTGGAGAACGTCAAGCGGCAGAGCGAGAAGTTGCGGACCGGAATCGAGGGTGCGGGCCACTCGTTGATCGATTATGTCCGGGGAGCGGGCCTGCTCCTGGGTATCGTGCTCACCGAGCCCCGCGCGCCCCAGGTGCGGGCGGCGGCTCAGGAGGCCGGATTCCTGGTGAACGTGCCCGCCCCCGACGTCGTCCGGCTGATGCCGCCGCTGAACCTCGGCGACGACGAGGTGGAGGCGTTCCTCGGGGCGCTGCCCGGAATCCTCGACGCAGCCGCGGCGAGCGGAGAGTGACGATCCGGAGAACCGGAGAATGAGACGACGATGAGTCAGGCGCAGGACCATGAGCAGCCGGGCGCGGGCGGCCCCGCCGTGCCGCAGACCCGTACCGCGCGTCACCGCCGGATCGTGGACATCCTCAACCGGCAACCGGTGCGGTCGCAGAGCCAGTTGGCGAAACTGCTGGCCGACGACGGGCTGAGCGTCACCCAGGCGACGCTGTCGCGGGACCTGGACGAGCTGAACGCGGTGAAGATCCGCAACAACGACGGCGACCTGATCTACGCGGTGCCCAGTGAGGGGGGTTTCCGGACCCCCCGGGTACCGCTGGGGGAGTCGGCGAAGGAAGAGCGGATGCGGCGGTTGTCGCAGGAGCTGCTGATCTCCGCGGAGGCGTCCGCCAACCTCGTGGTGCTGCGTACCCCGCCGGGTGCGGCCCAGTTCCTCGCCTCGGCGATCGACCAGGCCGAGCTGCACGACATCCTCGGGACGATCGCGGGTGACGACACCCTGCTGCTGATCAGCCGTGAGCCGACGGGCGGGCAGGCTTTGGCCGATCACCTGCTGCGGCTTGCTCAGAACGGTCACTGATCGTTCGCCGAGGGGGTTTCTTCGGGTTGTTCGCCGACTGTGGGTGAGCGGGGGCCGGTCGCGCCCACGCGGCGGAGCCACATATCGACACGGCCCCACTCCCTCGGGGAGCCGCACTCCCGCGCGCCGCTCAGCTGCCGTCGTAAACCGCGCCCATCCGTGCCGCCCGGGGCCGCACGGGGCGCGGCGGCAGCCCATCGGCGCCGGGTTGGCGCCACCCACTTCCGGCCGGCCACAGCTCAGCCGAGCCGGCCGGCCAGGCCTCCCGTGCAGCGCACCTCGTCGCCCGCCGTGATCAGCAGCGCCTCCACGTCCGGCAGGGACTCCAGCCAGCCCAGCGCCTCCCGCGAGCCCATCGCGAACGCGGCTGTCGCCCAGCAGTCCGCCCAGGTCAGCTGGGGGGTCACCACCGTCACGGCGACCAGGTCGGTCACCGCGGAGCGGCCCGTTCGCGGATCCACGATATGGGCGCCCCGCTCTGCCGTACCGGAGGTCGCAACCGCCAGTTCGTCCGCTCCCGCCGCCGAGACCACCGCGGCGAGACCGCCGGGGCGCAGCGGGTCCGACACCCCGACCCGCCACGGCCGCTCGGGCCCGGGGACGCCCAGCAACTGCACGTCCCCGCCGCCGTTGACGCTCACCCCGCTCACACCCGCCGCCGCGACCAGCCGGGCCGCGCGCTCGGCGGCCCAGCCCTTCACGATGCCGGTGGGGTCGAGCCGGCCCTGGTAGCGCATGCTGAACCAGCCGTCGCTCACCCGCTCCGCCTCGGCGCCCAGCTCCAGCACCTCGGCCACTTCCGGATCGCACTCCTCGACGGTCAGCTCACCGCGTACCAGCCGGGACACCTGGCTGTCCTCGCGGTAGGTGCTGAACACCTCGTTCACCCGGTGCAGCGAGGCGATCGCCTCCTCCAGCGCCGCCCGCACCGCCTCGGGCTCCCCGCCGCGGACGTCGAAGGAGAAGACGGTCCCCATGACCTCCTCCGCGTGACGCAGCACGGCGGGGGCCGCCGCCGACTCGGCCACGGTGTCAGCCACCGGCCTGGTCCAGCGCCGACTGCAAGGACTTCTTGTAGCCCTCGCTGGTGAAGGTCGCGCTGGAGACGGTGTCGATGTCGGCGCTGCCGGCGGCGACGGCCGCCGCGTTGAGCTTCGGGATGGCCAGCGCGGTCTTCTGGTCGCTGGTGCCGCCCTTGGGTGCCTGGACGGCCTCGGCCTTGGTGATCTTCCCGCCGGCGACCGTGATCCGGACCTGGACGGCGCCGTACTGGGTCTGCGCGACGCTGCCGGTGACGGTCTTGGCCTGCGCGGCCCCCGAAGAGGCCCCCGCGTCGCCCGACCCGGACGACGAACCCGCGGTCGCCTTGGCCTTGTCCAGCGCCGACTGGAGGGACTTCTTGTAGCCCTCACTCGTGTAGGTCGCGCTGGAGACGGTGTCGATGTCGGCGCTGCCGGCCGCGACGGCCGCCGCGTTGAGCTTGGGGACGGCGAGCGCGGTCTTCTGGTCGCTGGTGCCGCCCTTGGGTGCCTGGACGGCCTCGGCCTTGGTGATCTTCCCGCCCGCGACCGTGATCCGGACCTGGACCGCGCCGTACTGCGTCTGGGCCGCGTCCCCGGTGAAGGTGCCGGACGCCTGCGCGCTGCCGGAGCCCTGGGAGGACCCGGACCCGGACCCGGCGCTCGCGTTCGCCTTGTCGATCGCCGACTGGAGGGACTTCTTGTAGCCCTCGCTGGTGTACGTGGCACCCGACACCGTGTCGATGTCCGGGCTCTGCTTGGCGACCACATCGGCGTTGAGCTTCGGGACGGCGAGCGCGGTCTTCTGGTCGCTGGTGCCGCCCTTGGGTGCCTGGACCGCCTCCGCCTTGGTGATCTTGTTGTTGACGACGGTGATCCGGACCTGCACAGCCCCGTACTGCGTCTGCGCCGCGTCACCGGTCATCGTCCCCGACACGACCGCCCCGGACCCGCCCTGCGCCGCTTCCTGCGCCGCCGCACCCGCGCCCGCCGCCTGGGCCGCGCCCGGGTCGGACGACGGCTTCAGCGACAGCAGCAGCACGACCCCGGACACAGTGGCGGCGGTGGCCAGTACGACGCGCCGAAGAGGGTGGTTCTTCCTCATCTCTCCTGAGCTCCTGATTCCCGTTGGTGGCGAGGTTCCCGTGAGTACGGGTCGCTCACATCTCGAACGACTCGTGGTGGATGCGGCGGGCGGGGACCCCGGCGCCGCGCAGCGCCTCGTACACCCCTTGGGCGAAGCCGTTGGGTCCGCACATGAAGACGTCGTGGCTGTCGATGTCGGGGATCTTCCGCTGGAGGGACTCCGCCGAGATGTCGGGGCGCTCCCCGTCGGGGCTGTTGACGGCGTACATCAGCCGCGCCCCACGCTCGTCGGCGATCTTCGCCAGCTCGTCCCACAGCGCCAGATCCTGCGTGCTGTTGGCCCGGTAGAGGAGGGTGATGTCACCGGCCCCGCCCGGCAGCGTCTCGAACAGCGCCCGCATCGGCGTGATGCCGACCCCGCCGGCCACCAGCAGCACCTTGCCGCGGCTGCGCCGGGACGCCGTCATCGCACCGTACGGACCCTCGGCCCACACCTTCGTGCCGGGCGTCAGCTCACGCAGCGCCGCGCTGTGGTCGCCGATCGCCTTGACGGTGATCCGCAGGAGGTCCGGACGGGGGGCCGCCGACAGCGAGTACGGGTGGGAGCTGAACCGCATCCCCGGCGCCATGAACCGCCACCGGAAGAACTGCCCGGCCTCCGCGCCCATCCGGTGCAGCTTGCGCCCGCCGATCAGCACCGACACGATGCCCGGCGTCTCCTCGATGACCGCCTCGACGCGCAGCCGGTGCCGCAGGTTCAGCCGGACCGGGACGATGACGCGGTACCAGACGACCAGCGCGGTGACCGACCCGTACAGCGCGTACCAGACGGTCTTCGCGGTCGGCTCGATCGCGAAGTCGTTGCCGGAGGTGATCTGGTGCCAGAACGTCAGGAACACGGCCGCGTACGTCATCAGATGGATGTGGTACCAGGTGTCGTACGGCATCCGGCGGCGCACGGGTCCGATCGACACCAGCCCGATGAGCAGGAACAGACCGGTGCCGATCGCCGCCTTGCCCATGTCCGGCAGCTGGTTGATGGAGTCGATCGTCTGCTGGACGATGTCCCCCAGCGTCTTGCCTGCCTGAAGCGCGTACCCCCACATGATCAGGAACACATGCGCGAAGACCAGGCAGAGCGTGTACCGGCCGCTCATCGCGTGCCAGCGCGCGACCCGGTCCGAGCCCACCCGCCGCTCCAGCGCGGGCACCCGTGCCATCTGGAGCACCACCAGCGCCATCAGGTACCCGGCGAGCAGCCCGGTGATCCGTCCCGCGTTGAGGATCCTGCTGTTGTCGTCCGCGATGTTCGGCGTGTTGGCCCACCACAGCCACAGCACACCCGCCGCGCCCGCCCATACGGCGAGCAGCAACGGGACGGCCGGGGAGCGGCGCGGGCGGATGCGGCGCATCGTCTGGCGGCGGGCGGCACGGCCGCCGGCGATCGTCGTGGTCACTGTTCCTCCGTGGATACGGACCCTTGGCCCTCAGATACGGGCCACGGTGGCGGAGTGTTCAGCGATCCGCGGAGAGCGTCACCGGACGCGACCACCGGAAATCGTCGCGAGGCCGCTCAGTACCGGGTGATCGCCGTCCGGCCGCCCGTCGTGCCGATCGCGATGTGCGGTCGCTTCCCCGGCCGGGCCCACGCCAGCAGCCGCCGCATCGCCCCCGCCGGCACCGACACACAACCGGCCGTCGCCCCGCGTCCGTTGACGTGCAGGAAGATTCCCGCCCCGCGGCCGCGCACCGGCTTGCCGTAGTTGAAGCCGATGACCAGCGCGTACGCGTACTGCGCGCGGTACGTGACCAGGTGCTCGGACTCGGCCGCGCGGCAGTCCGCGGGACGCGGCTCGGTCCACCGGTTGTAGGCGCGGGACGTGTTGTCCTGGCACCACCAGGAGCCCTGGCGTACCGGGCGGTAGACGTATGACGTCCCGCGCGGCGCCGACCGGATGCCGAAGGCGTAGGGGAGGCCGTACAGGCCTGTCGGTGTCGTGTTCGTGCCCTGCCGGCGTGAGGCGCCCTCGACCAGGCCCTTCGCGCCGAACCGGGCCGGCGTGGAACCGGCCGGCACCCACCGCCCGTTCCGCAGGTCCCACCAGGTGAGCGTGCCCGAGGTGGAACCGGCGCTCGGGGCCACGGCGGTGATCAGCTGGGTGCCGCCGCCGGTGTCCGCCATCCGCGCGGGCAGCGGCTTGGCGGCCCCGGTGCCCGGAGCGGCACCGAGCAGGCCGAGGGACGCGCAGACGAGGGCGGTGGCGACGGCACGAGGGCGCATGATCAGACGCTAAGCGCGGGTGGCGGCACCGGCAGGCCGGGTGGGCCGACCGTGCGAGGCGCCGGCCCACCCGCACCGGCCGCTCAGGTCACCGGACCCAGCGGGTTGAGCTGGTCCGCCCGTCCCTCGAAGGCGTACAGCAGCAGGTCGGTCATCTCGAAGACGTCCTGGGAGTTGCGCTCCCCGACCGGGCTGAGGAACGGACGCCAGAACGGGTCGCGCACGATGGAGTGCCGGCTGCCCTCGATGGCCCGGTGGAACACCTCGGCGACGATGCGGCCTCCGACGCCGGTCAGCTTGCCGTCGCCCCTCACCTCGGCCTCACGCAGGATGTAGAACCACAGCGGGGTGTGCTTGGCGACCGTTTCCGCGAGCCCGGCGGAGAGCTGTGCGCCGCCGCCCTGCGCGAAGTCGGCCGCGGTCAGCGGTTCCACGTCGACCTTGCGGTCGATGAAGTGCTCGACCATCTGCTGTCCGGTGGCGAGTCGCAGCATCGAGGCCCGGGTGAGGTTGCGGAAGGCGAGGTTCAGCTCGGCCTCCGGGGGCTTGGCCTGACCGCGTCCGCCGAAGGAGCCGAGCGGCAGGTTGGCGAGCGGGTCGACCAGCAGGGTGTCGATCCGCTTGGCGAGGTTGAACTGCGCCTCGGGCACGAGGAGGTCGGTCCGCTCCGGCACCGCCTCCTGGAAGGCGAACAGCCGCCGGAAGTCGGCGATCCAGTTGGTGGGCAGACGCTCGAAGTCGCCCGACTCAGGGTCCGCCGGGTCGGCGGGAGGCGGCGACAGGATGCCGCTGGTGCCGCTGAACTGGAACAGGAGCTCGAGCGTGCCCCGGCCCCGGTCGAAGATCCGGTTCCAGTTGTAGCGGCCGCGGACCATGCTGTGCCCCAGCCGGTAGGCGGCCACGGAGAACTCGATCGGCATGGTCGGCAGGTCGTACTCGCCCGGCGAGGGCTCGAACACCCGGCGGCCGTTGCCGAACACGTCCTCGACGATCTCGGGGTCGACGATCCTGCGCAGGAAGTCGTGGCGCAGCATCCACTGGTAGTGCTTGACGACCGTCTCGCGTGCCGACTCGAAGAGGACCGCGCTCGACACGCCCTTGCCGACCAGGTCGGCCACCACCCGGTTGTGGAACCGGATGAAGGCGGCGTGGACCTGGGCGACGACCAGGTTCTCGTCGTTGCGCGGGTCCGGGATCAGCGCCCGGCGCCGCTCGGACTTCAGCGAGCCCGAGCCCTGCCTGGGCAGGTCGAACCCGGTGAGGGGGCGGCCCACGATGGAGGGGTCGTTCGGTATGCCCTGGGTCGTGCCGGACTTCAGCCGGATCCCGTCGTCCTCGTAGAACCGGCGGTCGAAGCGGTGGTCGGGCCCGAGGCCGTAGAGGGAGTCGAGGTCGAGGGCCGGGGAGCGGCCCTGAAGGAGCTGGCGCACCGTGATCTCGTCCTCCAGGCGCACCGCGGTGGCGTCCAGGGTGAGGTCGTGGTCCACGAACTGGCCGAGATAGGTGAACCCCGACGGGACCCCCGGCTGGTCGGGCTGGTCCCGCTCGGGGTCCGTCATCGCCTTGGCCAGCTCGATGCGGGTGTTCCGGTCGAGCTGCTGGGCCGGCCTGGAGCGGGGGCCCAGCCGGGAGAAGCGGAACTTGCGCAGGTCCGCCACGGTGGAGGCGGCCAGCGGCTCCACCGGACCGCCGTCCCGGGACTCGGCGAGGATGCCCTCGCCTACGACGTAGAACGAGGAGCGGACATGGCGTTTGCTCTGTGGTTCGCGTGCGGGTCGGAACATGTTTCCCCCATGAGTTCACGCCTGCGCGACAGCGCGCAGGCGTGAGCCACGCTAGGGGACGAGTGCGGCGGAAGGGGGAATTCCGTCAAATACCCCAAGGAGCCCAAGTGTTGACTGTCTGTACAGACAGCATATGCACGTCAAATCGGACTCAGCGGCAACGGCAGTCCGGGCAGTCCGTCCATGCTCGTGGCGATGTACTCCTTCTTCGCGAAGTACGCGCTGAGCGACTCGTCGTCCTCCCGCGCGAACCGCTTGGCGTGCAGCTCGCGGTCCTCGTCGTACGTCATGAAGGGCACCGCGTACCCGCAGGTGTCCCGCACGAGTTCGGCGTGCACGACGATGATCGCGCGCAAGCCGTGCGGGGTCGGGTCCAGGTCCGCGAAGCGGGCGAGGAGCTCCGGGAACCGGGGGTCGTCGCGGAAGACGGGTTCGCCGCGGCCGTGCACCCGCACGATGTTCGGCGGCCCCTGGAAGGCGCACCACATCAGTGTGATCCGGCCGTTCTCCCGCAGGTGTGCGATGGTCTCCGCGTTGGAGCCGGCGAAGTCGAGATACGCCACGGTGAGCTCGTCGAGAACGGCGAACGAGCCCTTGAGGCCCTTGGGGGAGAGGTTCACCGTGCCGTCGCCGGACAGGGGGGCGGTGGCGGTGAAGAAGAGGGGCTGCTCCTCGATGAACGTGCGGAGCCTGCCGTCGATGCGCTCGTAGGTCTTTCCCATGTCTAACGATTATCCGGGAAAGCCTTTCGTGTGTCTAAGGAAATAACGAAATGCGTGGGGTGTGAACACGCCACAGCGGCCGCCCCGGCCGGCGCTTCTCGGGGCGGCCACCGTGCCTGTCACGTCACTTGTTCAACGTGCAGGCGGCCAGGGCGTCGAGGCCCTGCGGCTTGGTGCCCTTGCGGCCGATCGAGATGGCGATGCGGTCGATCGTGGACACCCGCTTGTCGGCCAGCGGGCCGAGGATCGCGTTCTGCACGAAGTTGGCGCCACCCTGGCCGACCGTGTTCTGGAGGCGGGTGTTGGCCTCGTCGATCTGCGTCTGGAGCAGGGCCAGGTTGCGGTCGACCTCGGCCTGCGCGGAGGCGGGGATCGCGGGGAGCTGCGAGGCGACGTCCGGGCAGCTGATGGTGCCCACGCCGGCCGCGTCGGCGCCGGTGTCGTCGCCCGTCTCCGCCGCGCCGTCGCCCGCTCCTTCGGCGGCGGTCTCCTCCGCGCCGGGGGTGGCCTCGGCCTCGTCGCCCGCGGCGGCGTCCTCGCCGGTGTCCTCGCCGGTGTCCGCGACGCCGCCCGCGTCGAGGGCGCACGGTGCGAGCGCGTCGAGGCCCTGCGGCTTGGTGCCCTGGCGGCCGATCGAGATGGCGATGCGGTCGATCGTGGACACCCGCTTGTCCTCCAGCGGGCCGAGGATCGCGTTCTGCACGAAGTTCGCCCCGCCCTGGCCCACGGTGTCGACCAGCCGCTTGTTGGCCTCGTCGATCTGCGTCTGGAGCAGGGCCAGGTTGCGGTCGACCTCGGCCTGCGCGGAGGCGGGGATCGCGGGGAGCTGGGAGGCCACGTCCGGGCACGAGATGGTGCCGGGGCTGGCGAGCGTCTTGGCGTCGGTGGAGCCGCTGCTCTTGGACGACTCCCCGGCGAGGGCGGAATTGACGACGACCGCGCCGGACAGCGCCAGAGCGACGGCCGCGCCGATGACCACCACGCGACGCTTGTTGTACTTCGGAAGAGCCCTGGACATGCGGATGCCTCACTTGGGTCAGGAGTGGGTGTACAAACGCGGCGCCGGCGTTCAGTCGTGAGTACGGGTAAGCGGTTGCTGTCGTTCAAACTCCTTTCAAAAACTTCTCGGGATCCGGAACCGTACGGCCACCCGGGGTCGAATTGACGAATCATGCAGAGCACTGCATACTCATGCATGTCGTGGAGCGCAGTGGTGAGGAGCAACACAAGTGAGCAGCAACAGCGGTGACGTAAGGCTCTGGGGCGGTCGTTTCGCCGACGGTCCCGCCGAGGCCCTGGCGAAGCTGTCCGCCTCCGTCCACTTCGACTGGCGCCTCGCGCCCTACGACATCGCCGGTTCGCGTGCCCACGCGCGCGTGCTGCACAAGGCGGGCCTGCTCACCGAGGACGAGCTGTCCCGGATGATCGCGGGCCTCGACCGGCTCGAGGCGGATGTCGCCGACGGTTCCTTCGTGGGCACCATCGCCGACGAGGACGTCCACACCGCTCTGGAGCGCGGCCTCCTGGAGCGCCTCGGCGCCGACCTGGGCGGCAAGCTGCGCGCGGGCCGCTCCCGCAACGACCAGGTCGCCACCCTCTTCCGGATGTACCTGCGCGACCACGCCCGGATTCTCGGCGGCCTGATCGCCGAGCTCCAGGACGCCCTGATCGGCCTGGCGGAGGCCCACCCGGACGTGGCGATGCCCGGCCGCACCCACCTCCAGCACGCCCAGCCGGTGCTCTTCGCCCACCATGTCCTCGCACATGTGCAGTCGCTGTCCCGGGACGCGGAACGCCTGCGTCAGTGGGACGAGCGCACCGCCGTGTCGCCGTACGGCTCCGGCGCCCTGGCGGGTTCCTCCCTCGGCCTGGACCCGGAGGCGGTGGCGAAGGACCTCGGCTTCGAGCACGGCAGCGTCGGCAACTCCATCGACGGCACGGCGTCCCGCGACTTCGTCGCCGAGTTCGCCTTCATCACCGCGATGATCGGCGTGAACCTCTCCCGGATCTCCGAGGAGATCATCATCTGGAACACGAAGGAGTTCTCCTTCGTGACGCTGCACGACGCGTTCTCCACGGGCTCGTCGATCATGCCGCAGAAGAAGAACCCCGACATCGCGGAGCTGGCGCGCGGCAAGTCGGGCCGCCTGATCGGCAACCTGACCGGTCTCATGGCGACCCTCAAGGCCCTCCCGCTCGCCTACAACCGTGACCTCCAGGAGGACAAGGAGCCGGTCTTCGACTCCTGCGACCAGCTCGAGGTCCTTCTCCCCGCCTTCACCGGAATGGTCGCCACCCTCACCGTCAACCGCGAGCGCATGGAGGAGCTGGCCCCGGCCGGGTTCTCGCTCGCCACCGACATCGCCGAGTGGCTGGTCAAGCAGGGCGTGCCGTTCCGGGTCGCGCACGAGGTCGCAGGCGAGTGCGTCAAGGTCGCCGAGGCCGACGGCAAGGAGCTCGACGGCCTCACCGACGAGCAGTTCGCGAAGATCTCCGCCCACCTCACCCCCGAGGTGCGCTCCGTCCTCAACGTCCCCGGTGCCCTCGCCTCCCGCGACGGCCGTGGCGGTACGGCGCCCAGCGCGGTGGCGATCCAGCTGGCAGAGGTGAAGGCGGACGTGGCGGCTCAGCACGAGTGGGCCACCGCCAAGAAGCGGTAGGCGCGGCGCCCTGAAAGGGCGCGGGGAACTGCGCGACAAGCCCACGGCGCACCCGCACCCGCCGGGGCGCCGAACGAACCGAGCCCTTGGGCGAAGGTCGTCACGGGTTACGTTGGTCAGGAGCCGAACCGGAGCCGACCCTACGGAGCCCGCGATGCCCTTCGCCCGCCTGGCCACCGCAACGACCCCCACCTGCCACATCGGCTTCGGTCTCGCCGCCGTCGGCCGTCCCGGCTACATCAACCTCGGCCGGGACCACGACCTCGGAGAGGAGCGCAGCGTCGAGACGCTGCGCGCCCGCACCCACGAACTCCTCGACGCCGCCTACGCCCAGGGCGTCCGCTACTTCGACGCGGCCCGCTCCTACGGCCGTTCCGAGGAGTTCCTCGCCGACTGGCTGAAGATCAGGCCCGACGTGGACGACATCGTGGTCGGCAGCAAGTGGGGCTACACCTACACCGCCGACTGGACCACGGACGCCGACCGGCACGAGGTCAAGGACCACGGGCTCCCGACGTACGAACGGCAGCGCGCCGAGACGGCGGAACTGCTCGGCGACCGGCTCGACCTCTACCAGATCCACTCGGTGACCCCGGACAGTCCCGCCCTCACCGACAAGGAACTCCACGCGAAGCTGGCCGAGGCTGCCGCGCAGGGCGTCACCGTCGGTTTCTCCACCAGCGGCCCCGCCCAGGCCGACGCCATCCGCGCCGCCCTCGCCGTGACGGTCGACGGCGAGCCCCTCTTCCGTACCGTCCAGTCGACGTACAACGCGCTGGAGACCTCGGCCGGCCCCGCCCTCGCCGAGGCCCATGACGCCGGGCTCACGGTGATCGTGAAGGAGGGCATGGCCAACGGGCGCCTCGCGCAGCCCCATGCGCCGGACGCCCTGAAGTCCGTGGCGGCACAGACGTCGCTCGGCTGCGACGCGGTCGCCCTCGCGCTCGTCCTGCGGCAGCCCTGGGCCGGCGTCGTCCTCTCCGGCGCGGCGACCGCCACCCAGCTCGCCTCCAACCTGCACGCGGCGGTCGTGGACCTCGACGACGACCAGGTGGACCGGCTGGCCGGGCTGGCGGAGGAGCCGCGGGCGTACTGGGAGCGGCGCGGCAGCCTGCCCTGGCACTGAGGTATCCGCCGGCCCGTCGGCCATGAGCAGTGAGCACGCCTGAGTGATGCACGCACGCCCAGGGTGAGACATCACTGTCTCATCTGGGTTACTCTTGTCTCATGGCTGTCGATCGTGATCAAGTGCTGCGTGCTGCCGCGGCCCTGCTGACCCGCAAATCCACGGCGACGATGGACGAGGTCGCCAAGGCGGCCGGGATCAGCCGGGCCACACTGCACCGTCACTTCGCCGGCCGCGACGCGCTGGTGCGGGCCCTGGAGGCCCTCGGTATCGCGGAGTGCGAGAGCGCTCTGGACGCGGCGCGGCTGGACGAGGCCCCCGCGCGCGACGCCGTACGCCGGCTCGTCCAGGAGATCGAACCGGCCGCCGGCCTGCTCGCCTTCCTCTACACCGAGAACCAGCTGTTCGAGGGCGAGGAACTGCACCACGGCTGGACCCGGATCGACGACCGGATCTCGGACCTGTTCCGGCGCGGACAACTGAGCGGCGAGTTCCGCATCGACCTCACGCCCGCCTGGCTCACCGAGGCGCTGTTCGGCCTGTTGGCCTCCGGCGCCTGGATGGTGCAGAGCGGCAAGGGCGCCCCCAAGGACTTCCAGCACATGATCGTCGAGCTGCTGCTCGGCGGCGCGCTGAGGCCTCCGGCAGCGCAGAACCCGGCAGCGCAGAGTCCGGCACCGCACAGCCCGGCACCTAAGAACCCGGCACCACACAGCCCAGCACCACAGAACCCCGCTCCACAGAGTTCCGCATCACAGATAGAGGAATCATGACCAGCACCCTGCGGCCGGCGACCACGACCGGGGCGGTGAAGCGTCCGGACCGTTGGCTCGCGCTCTCCGTCCTCGTGCTCGCCGTGCTGCTGGTGGCCGTCGACGCGACCGTCCTCGGTCTCGCGACCCCCTACATCAGCGAGGACCTCGAGCCCTCCGGCACCCAGCTCCTCTGGATCGGCGACGTCTACTCCTTCGTCATCGCCGGCCTGCTCGTCTCGATGGGCAGCCTCGGCGACCGCATCGGCCGCAAGCGGATCCTGCTCATGGGCGCCACCGCGTTCGGGCTGATATCGGTCCTCAACGCCTACGCGACGACCCCGGAGACGATGATCGCGGCCCGGGCCCTGCTCGGCGTCGCCGGCGCGACCCTGATGCCCGCCACCCTCGCCCTGATCCGCAACCTCTTCCACGACCCGCGCGAGCGCAGCCTCGCGGTCGGCATCTGGGGCGCGACCGCCTCCGCCGGCACCGCCGTCGGTCCCATCGTGGGCGGCTTCCTCCTCGAACACTTCTGGTGGGGCTCGGTCTTCCTCATCAACCTGCCCGTGATGGTCGTCCTGGTCGTCGTCGGCATCCGGACGCTCCCCGAGTCCCGCACCCCGAACCCCGGCCCGTGGGACCTGCCCAGCGTGCTGCTGTCCCTGGTCGGCATGATCGGTGTCGTCTACGCCGTCAAGGAGGCCGCCACGCACGGCTTCACCGGGGTCTCGCTCGGCACGGGCCTGCTGGGCGCGGCCGCGCTGTACGGGTTCGTCCGCCGCCAGCTGACCCTGCCGGCCCCCCTGCTGGACATGCGCCTGTTCCGCAACCGCGGCTTCAGCGGCGCGGTCCTGGCCGATCTGCTGACCATCCTGGGTCTGTCCGGCCTGGTGTTCTTCCTCTCCCAGTACCTCCAGCTCGTCCAGGGCAGGCGCCCGTTCGAGGCCGGTCTGGCCGAACTGCCCGCCGCCGTCGGCGCGGTGGTGGCCGGCCTGATCGCGGGCCGGGCGGCCCGCCGCTTCTCGGTACGGGCCGTGGTCTCCGGCGGCCTCGCCGCGATCGGCCTCGCGCTGGCGGCCCTGACGACGATCGGCCAGTCCACCGGCTACCCCCTGCTGGGCGCCGCCCTGCTGGTGGTCGGCGTGGGCGCGGGCTTCTCCTTCACCGTGACCGCCGACGTCATCCTGGGCTCCGTGCCCAAGGACCAGGCGGGAGCGGCGTCCGCGGTCTCCGAGACGGCGTACGAACTCGGCGCGGCCCTCGGCATCGCCGTACTCGGCTCGATCGTGACGGGCGTGTACAGGGGCTTCGCGGCCCCTGCGGACACGCCGGAAGGGGCGCACGAGTCACTGGGCGGCGCGGTGGAGGCGGCGGGGCACATGTCGCCGAACACGGCCGAGGAGATGCTGTCGTCGGCGCGGGAGGCGTTCGTCGACGGCCTGACCGTGGCGTCCGGAGTGGGCGCGGTGGTCCTGCTGGCGACGGCGGTGGCGGCGTGGTTCCTGCTCGGAGGACAGCGCCTGGAGAACGCCGGGTAAGTCCCCCGACGTGAGGGGCGCGGGGAACTGCGCGACGAGCCACAACGCACCCGCACCCGACAACGCACCCCGCCGGAGGCGTTACGCGGCCTTCGCCTTGGTGGCGTACATGTCCACGTACTCCTGCCCCGACAACCGCATGACCTCGGTCATCACCGAGTCCGTCACGGCCCGCAGCACATACCGGTCCCGGTCCATCCCGTCGTACCGGGAGAACTCCATCGCCTCGCCGAACCGGACGGTGACCCGCCCCGGCCGGGGCATCCCCGCCCCGCCCGGCTGCAACTTGTCCGTGCCGATCATCGCGAAGGGAACGACCGGCGCCCCGGTCATCAGCGTCAGCCGGGCGATACCGGTCCGCCCCCGGTACAGCCGGCCGTCGGGGGACCGCGTGCCCTCGGGGTAGATGCCGAAGACCTTCCCCTCCTCCAGCACCCGCCGCCCGGTCATCAGCGCCGCCACACCGCCGCGGCCGCCGTCGCGGTCCACCGGGATCATGCCGACCCCGGTGAAGAACCAGGCCATGAGCCGGCCCTTGAGGCTCTTGCCGGTGACGTACTCGTCCTTGCCGATGAAGAAGACCTGCCGGTCGCACACGAGCGGCAGGATCATCGAGTCGATGAACGTGAGGTGGTTGCCGGCCAGGATGACGGGGCCGTCGCCAGGGATGTGCTCCGCGCCCTCGACCCGGGTGCGGAACATCAGGCGCATGACCGGTCCGAGTACTGCCTTGATGAGCACGAAGCGGGACAACGAGCCCTCCGATGTCAAGGGAAAACGGTATGAGTCTGTGCAGGTGAGGACGATACTCGCGGCGGCGGGGCTGACGCACATCGGGTCACCCAGGTCTTACGCACTGTTGACGTACGTTTACCTGTACGGCGGCATCGTCGCCTGCTTGTCATCTGCCCGGAACGAAGGGAACTACCGCGCGGAACCGGCCGGATGGCCGTACGGCACATGCCATCCGCCGTCACCCGCGTGTTAGGGCCGAGGTCTCCCGACGGTCATGTCCACGCCCCTACGATCGGGCCGCACGGACGAGCCGACGGCAGGAGGCCCCTCATGGGCACGCAGGGCACGCAGGGCACGCAGGAGTCGAACCAGCAGGCGAGCGCGGGCGGAACCGGACGGCGGGCGCTCCTCGGCGCCGCCGTGCTCGGTGCCACCGGAACGGTCCTCGGTCTGTCGGGCACGGCGAGAGCCGCGGACTCGTCCCGCTCCGGCAAGGGCCTGAAGAGCCTGCCCGTGCCGACGATCATCGGGCACCGCGGTGCCAGCGGCTACCGGCCGGAGCACACCTTCGGCTCCTACCAGCTCGCCCTCGACCTGGGCGCCGACATCGTCGAGGCGGGCGACCTCGTTCCCACCAAGGACGGCCACCTGGTGTGCCGTCACGAGCCGGAGATCGGCGGCACCACGGACGTCGCCGACCATCCGGAGTTCGCCGGCCGCAAGACCACGAAGGTCCTCGACGGCGTCTCCACGACGGGCTGGTTCACCGAGGACTTCACCCTCGCCGAGCTGAAGACCCTGCGCGCCATCGAGCGCATCCCGGCCAACCGCCCGCACAACACGCTCTACAACGGCCGCTGGGAGATCCCCACCTTCGAGGAAGTCCTGAAGTGGCAGGACGAGCAGACCCGCAAGCGCGGCAAGCAGGTCTGGATCTACCCCGAGACCAAGCACCCCACCTACTTCCGCAAGCTGGGCCTGGGCCTGGAGGAGCGGGTCGCCAAGCTGCTGCACAAGCACGGCAAGGACCGGAAGAACTCGCCGGTCATCGTGCAGTCCTTCGAGCCGAGCAGCATCCAGCGCCTGAACAAGCTGGTCGACAACCCCCTCGTGGTGCTGCTGTCCGGCGCGACCTCGCGCCCCTGGGACTTCGTCGAGGCGGGCGACCCGCGCACGGTCGCCGACCTGGTCACCCGGGCGGGCCTCCGGGAGATCGCGGGCTACGCCCAGGGCATCGGCCCGACCCTCGACCTGGTGATCCCGAAGGACGCCGCCGGCAACCTCACCACCCCGACCACGCTGGTGAAGGACGCCCACGCGGTCGGCCTGGTGCTGCACCCGTACACCATGCGCAACGAGAACCCCTTCCTGCCCACGAGCTTCCGCAAGGGCACGGACGCGGACGCCTACGGCGACTCCTTCGGCGCGTTCCGCACCTACTTCGCGACCGGCATCGACGGTGTCTTCACGGACAACCCGGACACCGGAGTGCTGGCCCGCGCGGACTTCGTCAACGCCTGAGTCCCCGTTGGAGTGACAGTCGGCCGCCCGGGCAACCAGCCGCCCGGGCGGCCGCATCGTGTGGCATATGACGCACGACCTGCTCACCACCCTGCACCCGCTCCTCACCGCGGAGGCCTCCGCCGAGGCGCATGCCACCGGGACCGAACCCGGCGACCTGGAACAGGCGGTCTGGCTCCGCCTGCTGGAGCACCTCGCCACCGACGGCCCGCCCCCCGACCCCCAGGGCTGGCTGCGCAGGGCCGTCCGCGCCGAGGTCCGCCGCACCCGCCGTACGACCCGCCGCGAGCAGCCGTACGAGAGCGACCCCGCCGACGACCTCGACCGCGGCCCCGAGCAGCTCGCCCTCACCGACGCCCGGCACCGGGCCCTGCGCGAGGCGGTGCACCGGCTGCCCGGCCGCTGCTCCCCTCTCCTCCAGGCGCTTCTCTCGCCCCGGGACCTCACCTACCGCGAGATCGCGGGGGAGTTGGGTATCTCACAGGGCAGTCTCGGACCGGAACGTTCCAGATGTCTGGGATGTCTACGGCGTTTGCTGGCGCCGGAGGTTGCGGCCCGCGAAGTGCGGGGATAGGAGTGAAGGACCACAGGCGATCAGGTGAGCGGGAGGCGTGCGCACATGGGCATGAGCGTGACCATCTCGGTGGCGACCGAGCAGGATGCCGAGCAGATCTTCAGATTGCAGTACCTGTGCTTCCAGAGTGAAGCCGCGCTGTATGCCAACTACCGCATCGCCCCGCTCGTCCAGAGCCTCGACTCGGTCCGGCAGGAACTCGCCGCCGACTGCGTCTTCGTGGCCCGTCTGGGCGACGAGGTGGTCGGCTCCGTACGGGGCAGTCTCACCGAGGACGGCGCCGCCGCCATCGGCAAACTCTGCGTCCACCCGCGCCTCCAGGGTCACGGCATCGGCGCGCGGCTGCTCCGCGCGGCCGAGGCGGCGCTGGCCGAGGAGCGCGGCGCCAAGAAGTTCCGCCTCTTCACCGGCCACCGCAGCGAGGGCAACCTCCGCCTCTACCGCCGGGTCGGCTACGAGACGGTCGGCACCTCGCAGGGCACGGACGGCGTAATGATGATCGTCCTGGAGAAGCAGGCCGGAGAGTACGCGGCTACGGCGTAGACCGCGTAGCGGTGCGGGACTTCCGCAGCCAGTACAGGGCGGACAGCGGCAGCAGCACGGGGATGAACACGTACCCCATCCCGTACTGCGACCACACGGTCGAGTCCGGGAAGGCCGACGGCTCGACCAGGGTCCAGGTACCGACGATCAGCACCCCCGCCAGCTCGGCGGCGCAGCACACCTGCGCCGCCCTGCGGGCGGTCTCGCCGCCCCGCACCAGCGAGTACGTGATGAATCCGTACACCACGCCCGCCACGGCCGACAGCGCGTAGGCCAGCGGCGCTCGGTCGAACTCGGTCGCGATCTGGTACGCCGACCGCGACACCGCCCCGACCACCATCACGCCGTAGAACCACACCAGGAGCATCCCGGGCCCGCTGATGAGCCGTTCCGGCCTGTCGTCCACCGCCGCCATCTCAGCCTCCCCAGATGTCGTAGAGCCGCACCTCGAGCACGGCGAGCACCACACCGCCCGCGGCGGCCGTCACCGAACCCCAGCGGGTCCGCTCGGACAGCGACATGAACCCCACCGCCGGAACGCACGCGACCGCGCCGAGCAGATACGCCACGAAGATCGTCGTGCCCTGTTCCGGCTTCTCGCCCCGCGCCAGTTGGACGATCCCGACCACCAGCTGGATCACGGCCAGCAGCGAGACCACGGCCATCCCGATGAAATGCCAGTCCTTCGTCGGCTGGTCGCGGTAGGCGGCCCAGCCGCACCAGGCGGCGAGCAGCAACGCGGCGACGCCGGTCACCAGCGTCAGGGCATCAAGCATGCAGTGACCTTATTACGGCGTATCAGGCGTCCCGCGATCGGCCCCGTGCCCCGGCGCGGAGTGCCGGACCGTGCCCGGCGCCCGCCGGCCACGCCGCTGCGCCGACCGTGGCGTTGGCCACAGCCCGCCGGGGCCACGAGCCCGACACCGACCACCTGACGAAGGGCCGGTCCGCCTTGTCGGCGCTGGTCACCGACGGGGGAGCGGAGATCTCCGTACGCGGCCGGGGCGGAGCCGCACACCGTCCACGGCTGTCCGGCATACGGACGGCGGGGTCTTGGTCAGGACCGTACTTCTGCTTTACTGATGCTCATGACCACTACGAGCAGCCGCACCCTTGCGACCGAGGCGACCATGACGCCCGGTGCTCGTTGTATGTGTCGAATGTGCGCCTTCTAGAGGGCCCCCGCACCACCCCCGAGCTCGCGCCCCGAAGCGAGACGCCGTGGCATGTCCGTGCGCCGCAAGTCCGCCGTACATGACGTAGCCGCGCCCCGCGCACATGTTTCTCCCCGGTTCCCCGCCACAGCGAGAGCCGTGTCGCGTCCCTGACAGCCTGCATCCGTGCGCCCCGGGCACACCCACGCCCGCGCACTCGACAGTGACGGAAATCCACGTGATCACCACCACGGGCCTGACCAAGGTCTACCGCTCGCGCGGCCGTGAGGTCACCGCCCTCGACGGCGTCGATCTCCACGTCCGCGAAGGCGAGGTGTACGGCGTCATCGGCCAGTCCGGCGCCGGCAAGTCCTCGCTCATCCGCTGCATCAACCTCCTGGAGCGTCCCACCGCCGGCACGGTCACCGTCGCCGGACAGGACCTCACCGCGCTCGCCGGGCGCGGACCCCGGGCCGGCAAGGAGCTGCGGCAGGCGCGCAGCCGGATCGGCATGGTCTTCCAGCACTTCAACCTGCTGTCCTCGCGGACCGTGCAGGACAACGTCGAACTGCCCCTGGAGATCCTCGGCGTCACGGGACAGGAACGTTCCCGCAAGGCGCTGGAGCTGCTCGACCTGGTCGGTCTCGCCGACAAGGCGAAGTCCTTCCCGGCCCAGCTCTCGGGCGGTCAGAAGCAGCGTGTCGGCATCGCCCGCGCGCTCGCCGGCGACCCCAAGGTGCTGCTCTCCGACGAGGCCACCAGCGCGCTCGACCCGGAGACCACCCGCTCCATCCTCCAGCTGCTGCGCGACCTGAACCGCCAGCTGGGCCTGACCGTCCTGCTCATCACGCACGAGATGGACGTGGTGAAGTCGATCTGCGACTCCGCCGCGCTGATGGAGAACGGCCGGGTCGTCGAGTCCGGCACGGTCGGCGAACTGCTCGCGACCCCCGGATCCGAGCTGGCCGGCGCGCTCTTCCCGGTCGGCGGCGACGCCACCGGCGAGGACCGCACCGTCGTCGACGTCACCTTCCACGGCGAGGCCGCCACCCGGCCCGTCATCTCCCAGCTGTCGCGCACCTACAACATCGACATCTCGATCCTCGGCGCCGCCATCGACACCGTCGGCGGGCTCCAGGTCGGCCGCATGCGCATCGAACTGCCCGGCCGCTACGAGGACAACGTGGTGCCGATCGGCTTCCTGCGTGAACAGGGCCTCCAGATCGACGTCGTGGACCACGCGGCCCAGGAGCCCGTGCTGGTGAAGGACGGTGCCAAGTGACCTGGTCCGAGATGCAGCCCCTGCTGTCCCAGGCGTGTTGGGACACCCTCTACATGGTCGGCTGGTCCACGCTCATCGCCGTCGTCGGCGGCCTCCCGCTCGGTGTCCTGCTGGTCCTGACCGATCGGGGCGGCCTGTTGCAGAACCTCGTTGCCAACAAGGTGATCGGGCAGGTCGTGAACATCGCCCGCTCGCTGCCGTTCATCATCCTGATGGTCGCGCTGATGAACTTCACCCGCACGATCACCGGGACGACGATCGGCCGCGAGGCCGCGATCGTGCCGCTCGCCATCGGGGCCATCCCGTTCTTCGCGCGCCTGGTCGAGACGGCCGTCCGCGAGGTGGACGGCGGACTCGTCGAGGCCGTGCAGGCGATGGGCGGCAACACCTGGACGATCGTGCGCAAGGTCCTCGTGCCGGAGTCCCTGCCCTCGCTCATCGCGAGCACCACGACCACGATCGTCGCCCTCATCGGCTACTCCGCCATGGCCGGCACGGTCGGCGCGGGCGGTCTCGGCGACATCGCCATCCGCTACGGCTACCAGCGCTTCGAGACCCAGCTGATGTGGATCACGGTGGCGATCCTCGCCGTCGTCATCTCGCTCATCCAGTTCGCCGGCGACTACGCGGCCCGCTCCCTGCACCGCCGCGGCGGAAGCTCGGGCCCCGCGCCGAAGCTCCGCCTCCTGAAGGCCAAGGAGCCGGCCGCCGCGGACATCAGCAAGGTCGCCTGAGCCCACCCAGGGCCATCCCCATAGTTCCCCCGCACACCCCACGCGGGTCGCAACACCCTCAGGAAAGGCACTTTTCGTGCGTAACACCGCCAAGTTCACCACCGCAGCCCTCGCCGTCGGCGCCCTCACCCTGGGGCTGACCGCCTGCGGCTCGGACAAGGACGCCGCCTCCGACACCAGCGGCCCGCTGACCGTCGCCGCGAGCCCGACCCCGCACGCCGAGATCCTCAACTTCGTCAAGGACAACCTGGCGAAGAAGGCGGGACTCGACCTGGAGGTCAAGGAGTTCACCGACTACGTCACGCCGAACACGGCGACGGAGGACGGCTCGGTCGACGCCAACTACTTCCAGAACCAGCCGTACCTCGACGACTTCAACAAGAAGAACGGCACCCACATCGTGCCCGTCGTCACGGTCCACCTGGAGCCGCTCGGCCTCTACTCCCACAAGGTCAAGAGCGCCGACGCCCTGAAGAGCGGCGCGACGGTCGCCGTCCCCAACGACAGCGTCAACGAGGCCCGCGCCCTCAAGCTGCTCGCCGCGAACAAGCTCATCACCCTCAAGGACGGCGTGGGCAACGACGCGACCCCCGCGGACATCACCGAGAACCCGAAGAAGCTCAAGTTCAAGGAGCTGGAGGCGGCCCAGACCCCGCGCTCCCTGGACGACGTGGACGCCGCCGTCATCAACGGCAACTACGCCATCGAGGCCGACCTGAAGCCCGCGTCGGACGCCCTCGTCCTGGAGTCCGCCAAGGACAACCCGTACGGCAACTTCCTCGCCGTCAAGGACGGTAACGAGGACGACCCGCGGGTGAAGAAGCTCGCCAAGCTCCTCACCTCCGCCGAGGTCAAGAAGTTCATCGAGGACAAGTACGACGGCTCCGTCATCGCCTCGTTCTGAACACCCTGAACGGCCGGGGGGACCGGCCGTCGCGCCCGGGGTCCACTCCTTCACCCGGTGTGGACCCCGTGGTGTGGTTCCGGGGGCACATGCTGCATGCTGGGCAGTTCAGCGGACCCTGACGGGTCGGCAGGTCACACCCCGAAGTTTCGAAGGTTACGGAGCGGCGCATGACGAGCACCTTCCCCACCATCTCCATCAGCACGGAGCGGTTGGTGCTGCGTCCCCTCGACGAGGACGACGTGCCCGCCCTGGCCGACATGATGAACGACGAGCAGGTCGCGGCCTGGACGGCCGTGCCCCAGCCCTACGACGAGGCGGCCGCCCGCCGCTGGATCACCGAGTACGCGCCCACCGAACGGACCGAGGGCCGCGGCCTCGACCTCGCGGTCACCGAGTTCCTCACCCAGCGCCTGGTCGGCGTCATCCAGCTCGCCAAGACCAACTGGCACGTCCGCTCCACCGAACTGTCGTACATCATCGCGCCCTGGGCGCGCGGCGAGGGCTACGCCTCCGAGGCGGCGCTGGCCACCGCCCAATGGCTGTTCGGCGACCAGAAGTTCGAGCGCATCGAGCTGCGCACGGCCGCCGACAACACCGCCTCCCAGCAGGTCGCGCAGAAGATCGGCTGTATCAGCGAGGGCGTCCTGCGGGGCGCCTGCATAGCGCGCGTCCGGGCCGAGGACGGCAGGTGGAACGAGGTGCGCACCGACTACATCGTGTGGAGCCTCCTCCCGGAGGACCTGGAGGGTCCCGGGGAGCACTTCGCGGAGAGCGGCGGTTTCACGTCGTACACCGACTGGAACTGACCCCCGGGCCGGTGCCACCACCATTGCCGTGACCCACCGACCAGGTACCCTCACGGAGCCCGCTACCTGCGTGAACCCCGGGGGAGACTGACGACGATGGCCGACCGCGTCACGGTGATCGGATGGGACGGTTCGCCGCTGACCGCCGCGGCCCGCTCCGCCCTCGGTGCCGCCACGCTGGTGGCCGGCGCCCCCCACCACCTGGCGCTGTCCGAGGTGCCGCCCGCGGCGGAACGCGTCCGGCTCGGCAGCGTCTCCCTCGCCGCCCGCCGCATCGCGGGTCACCGCGGCACCGCGGTCGTGCTCGCCGACGGCGACCCGGGCTTCTTCGGCGTCGTACGGACCCTGCGCGCACCCGAGTTCGGCCTGGAGGTCGAGGTCGTCCCGGCCGTCTCCGCCGTCGCCGCCGCCTTCGCCCGGGCCGGGATGCCCTGGGACGACGCCCACGTGGTCGTCGCCCACCGACGCACCCTGCGCCGCGCCGTGAACGTCTGCCGCGCCCACACCAAGGTCGCCGTCCTCACCTCCCCGGGCGCCGGCCCCGCCGAGCTCGGCCTGCTCATGGAGGGCGTGCACCGCACGTTCGTCGTCTGCGAGGAACTCGGCACCACCCGCGAACAGGTAAGCGTCGTCACCTCCGACAAGGCCGCCGACCACACCTGGCGCGACCCCAACGTCGTCATCGTCATCGGCGGTCCCACCGGGCCGGTCGTCTCCGGGGACAGCGGCTGGATCGCCGGCCGCGACCCGGGCACCGGCCCGCGCGGCTGGGCCCTGCCCGCCGAGGCGTACGGCGGCGGACTCGGCGAGGGTGAGGCGGAGCTGCTGCGCGCCGCCCAACTCGCGCGGCTCGGCCCACGCGTCGGCGACCTCGTCTGGGACATCGGCTGCGGCAGCGGCGCCTTCGCGACCGAGGCGGCACGGGCGGGCGCCGCCGTCATCGCCGTCGACCGGGACCTCGAGGCGTGCGCCCGCACCGACGGCTCCGCCCGCCGCCACGGCGTCCAGCTCCAGATCGTCCACGGCACCGCCCCGCACGTCCTGGAGAACCTGCCCGAACCCGACGTCGTACGGGTCGGCGGCGGGGGAGCGGCCGTGGTCTCCGCCGTCGCCGACCGCCGCCCGCAGCGCATCGTCACCCATGCCGGGACCCGCGACGCCGCCGAACTCGTCGGCCGCGACCTGTCCGAGCACGGTTACCGCGTCGAGTGCTCCCTCGTCCAGTCCGTCGAACTCGACACGCGGGTCTGGACGGAACGGGAACGGAGCGTCGCGTTCCTCCTCACCGGAGAAATCGTGCGGCGCGCGTCGCCTCGTTGAGGCCGACGGGCAGGTGAGGGCCGGGTGAGGGAGAAGTGAGGGACCGGTGAGGGGGTCCGTGTCGGACGGGCGACGGGCGGGACCTTTCCGACCGCCTGACGTGACCCGGCGCGCCCTCCCCGTGATCCTGTTGTCGTACCGCGCGCGGTAGGCTGGCCGATCGTCGTACCGCTTCCGGGCGCCCGGCTGTTCGTCGGTCAATGTCCGGAAAACGCATCCCTTTTGGGGTGGGTGTGGTACGGCAGAACCGGAGGGCGCGCAACGTGGCGCAGTCCACAGCGGGGCGTCGCGGATCAAGCTGTCGCGACGCGACTACGGCCGGGACAATGCCACTGAATGGCTTTGTCGCTTTTTCGGGCGGGTCGTTCGTGCCGCTGGGCGCGGACGCTCGTTCTTCACTACGGGGCGGTCGGTGCGCCGCTCCGGGTGAGCTGGTCGTAGAAGCACTAACCGATGGGCGAGGGGTACGCATGACCGACACCGGCCAGGTCCCGGGCGAGGGGTTGCCGGAGAGCGTAGGCATGGTGGAACAGCCGGGCGCCCCCGCGCACGGTGCGTACACCTACCTCTCCGAGACCACCGCCGAGGACGAAGACCTGTTGCTGCTGCCGGGTGCCCAGAGCGCGTGGGGCAACGAGGTGGCACCGCCCGCGCCGGAGCCGGTCGTCGAGACGGTGCACGAGCCGGGCCCGCACGAGACGGCCGGCCGCGACAGCGGTTCTGTCGACCTCAGCGCCGTCCGCCTCCCCGGCCCGTCGGCGCCCCAGGCGGCCCCGCGCCGCCCGCTGCATCTCGGCCCGCCGATCCCCGACGCCTCCGCGAGCCCGGTCCGCTCCCTCGCCGACCGCGGCCCCGCCGGCGCGCCGGTACGGCAGTCCGGCCCGTCCGCGTCCGGCCCCGAGTACCTCGACGTTCCGCACCTGCGCGAGATGCCCCCGCAGGGCGCGTCTCCCTGGGGCGCCGCGCAGCCGCCGGTCGCGCACGGGGCCACGGCTGCGGAAACGGTTGTTCCGCCGGCGGTCGCGGCAGCGCAGCAGCGCGAGCCGGTCGGCGTGGCCCAGGCCGTCGTGGCCCGGGTGGCGACCGAGGCGATCGCCGCGACCGCCCCGCAGGAGGCCCAGGAGGCCCAGGAGGCCCAGGAGGCCGAGGCCGTCGGCGGTGAGGTGCCCGTGGCGGAGCAGGCTGCCGAGTCCTACGGGGTCGTCGACCCCGGTGAGCTGCTCGGAGCCGCGATGATGGCGGAGGCGGAGCAGGCACCCGCCGCCGCGGTCGCGGAGGCCGGGCAGCACGCGGCCGACGTCCCCCTCTCCGGAGACGACGGGACCGCGGACGTCAGAGCCGTGCCGCCCTTCGACGCGCCGGTGGAAGCGGCGCAGGCACCGGAAGCCGCACAGGGCCCCGAGGTCACGTACGCGGAGCAGCCGGTCGTCGCCGAAGGCACCCCGCCGGCCGACCCGGCCGTGGCCGCCCAGGCAGCCGAAGTGGCGCAGCCGGCCGAGGTGACAGAGCCCGCCGAGACGGCAGAGCTCGCCGAGGTGCCAGAGCCTGCGGAGGCTCCTGACGCGGAGGCCGTCGCTCAGGCGCCCGAGGTCGGGCAGGCGAGCCCGGTCGAGGCACCTCAGCAACAGGAGTCGCAAGGGGGCCAAGAGCCCCAAGGGCCCCAGGAGCCTCTCGCGGACCTCGGCGACACGCCGGCCCAGGCCTACGAGGCGCCCGCGGCGGAGGCGCTCCCGGTCGCGGAGTTCGTCCCCGCGCCCGGCGCCGCCGCTGCCGAAGTCCCCGTGCCGGATCCCGTCGTGGTCCTCGATCCCACCCCGGCTGAGCCCACGCCTGCGCCCGCAGTCGCTCAGGCCCCCGAGCCCGCCGCGCCCGTGATCCCTGACGTGCCCGAACCGGCGGCACCCGCCCAGGAGCTGCCCGGCTCCGTGGCCGAGGCCCCCGCGCCCGAGACATCCTCCGTGCCGGAGGCCCCCGCCCCCGCCCCCGCGCCCGCCGCCGCTCCCGAGGCCGTCCTGCTCGTCGACGCCTTCGTGGCGTCCGCCGAGGCCGCCGCCGCAGCCTCAGTCGAGCCGACCGCCCCGCAGGCGGAACTCGCCCCTGCTCCGGAGCAGCACGTCGAGCCGACCCAGGACGTCCGGCCGACACCGCTGCCGGAAGCGGAGCCGCAGCCGGAGGTGGAGATGGAGGCTTCGGACGAGACCCTCGCCCCGGCCGCCCACATCACGGCCCCCGCGTCTCACATCCCGGAAGCACCTGTTCCCGAGACGGCCCCGCAGCCCGAGCCCGAGGTCGCACCCGCAGCCGAAGCCGAAGCCGCAGCCGAAGCCGAACCCGAAGCCGCAGCCGAAGCCGAACCCGCGATCGAGGCCGGGACCCCGGCCGACCAGCCGGAGCCCGCCCCCGCCGCAATCCTCGCGGAGCCGGAGCCGGAGCCGGAACCGCAGCCGGCGTCGGAACCGCAACCGGAACCGCCGACGGCGGAGTCACCCGTCGAGACACCCCCCGCGCCGCTCTCCCCCGAGCCCGTGGCGGTAGCGGTCCCCGTGGACGCCACCGCCACCCCGCAGCCGCCCCAGCAGGAGCACGCGCACGCGCAGCACCCGCACCCGCAGCTTGTCCAGCAGTCGGTGACCGTCCCCGCGTCGCCCGCCGCCCCCCTGGCTCCCCAGCAGGAGCAGCCGAACCCGCCGGACGGGTCAGCGCCGCCGAACCAGCCCCTGGCGAACCAGCCCCTGGGCGAGTTCGTCCCGGTCGAGGGCATGGTGCCCACCACCCCGCACCTCGCCCCCACCCCGCCGCACCCCCTCGTGCTCCCCACGGAGGAGCAGACCGCCCACGCGGTGACGGAACAGCGGCAGGCCGCCGATACAGGCGCCGCCCTGCCCACCGTCACGGTCCCCGCCCCCCGCGGCGCCGACCCCGCTCCCGCCCCGGCGACCCCGGACACGGAGCCCGAGACCGGCATCGACCCCGATGTCGCACAGAGCCCGGAGGACCTGGAGACCAGGGCCGCCGACCAGGAAGAGAGCCCGGCCCCAGTGGAAGAAGTTCGAGAGTCCACCGGCCCCGCCGCGCCCGCGTACGACGACGCCGAGCGCGAGGCCGTCCTGAAGGTCATGCGTGAGCGCCGGGACATCCGCAACGGATTCCGCGCCGACCCGATCCCGCACGAGGTGCTGCTGCGCGTCCTGGAGGCCGCCCACACCGCGCCCTCCGTCGGTCACTCGCAGCCCTGGGACTTCGTCGTCATCCGCTCCGCCGACACCCGGCGCGCGATGCACGAACTGGCGACCCGTCAGCGTGACGCGTACGCGAAGTCGCTGCCGAAGGGCCGGGCGAAGCAGTTCAAGGAACTGAAGATCGAGGCCATCCTCGACACCCCGGTGAACATCGTCGTCACCGCCGACCCGACCCGCGGCGGCCGCCACACCCTCGGCCGTCACACCCAGCCGCAGATGGCGCCGTACTCCTCCGCGCTCGCGGTCGAGAACCTCTGGCTCGCCGCCCGCGCCGAGGGACTGGGCGTCGGCTGGGTCAGCTTCTTCGACGAGCGCGAGATGGTCCGCGCGCTGGGCCTGCCCGAGCACCTCGAAGTGGTCGCGTACCTGTGCGTCGGCTACGTCGACGAGTTCCCGGACGAACCCGAGCTGATGCAGGCCGGCTGGGCCAAGCGCCGTCCGCTGTCGTGGGTCGTCCACGAGGAGACGTACGGCCGTCGCGCGCTGCCCGGCGAGGACCCGCACGACCTGCTCGCCGAGACCGTCGCCAGCGTCCGCCCGCTCGATGCCAAGGCGCTCGGCGAGGCCTGGGAGCGGCAGAAGCGGATGACGAAGCCGCCGGGCTCGCTCGGCATGCTGGAGATCATCTCCGCGCAGCTCTCGGGGCTGTCCCGGCAGTGCCCGCCGCCGATCCCGGAGCCCGCGGCCGTCGCGATCTTCGCCGGCGACCACGGGGTGCACGCGCAGGGGGTCACCCCCTGGCCGCAGGAGGTGACGGCCCAGATGGTCGCCAACTTCCTCGGCGGGGGAGCGGTCTGCAACGCCTTCGCCACCCAGGTGGGCGCCGAGGTCTGCGTGGTGGACGTGGGCGTCGCCGCCGACCTTCCCGCCACCCCCGGTCTCCTGCCCCGCAAGATCCGCGCGGGTACGTCCGACATGACCACCGGCCCCGCGATGACCCGCGAGGAGGCCAAGCAGGCCATCGAGGTCGGCATCGAGACCGCCCGCGACCTGGTCGCGGCCGGCAACAAGGCGCTGCTCACGGGCGAGATGGGCATCGCGAACACCACGGCGTCCGCGGCCCTCATCTCGGTCTTCACGGGCGCCGACCCGGCCGAGGTCACCGGCCGCGGCACCGGTATCAACGACGAGACCCTCGCCCGCAAGACCGAGGTCGTGCGCCGCGCCCTGGAGGTCCACCAGCCGGACCCGGCCGACCCCATCGGCGTCCTGGCCGCGATCGGCGGCTTCGAACACGCGGCGCTGGTCGGCCTGCTCCTCGGCGGCGCCTCCCTGCGTACGCCGGTGATCCTGGACGGCGTCAGCGCCGGTGCCGCCGCCCTGGTCGCCCGTGCCATCGCCCCCGAGGTCCTCGCGGCCTGCATCGCGGGCCACCGCAGCGCCGAACCCGGTCATGTGGCCGCCCTGAACAAGCTGGGCCTGCGCCCCCTGGTCGACCTGGACCTCCGCCTCGGCGAGGGAACGGGCGCCCTGCTCGCCCTGCCGCTGGTGCAGAGCACGGCCCGGGCGATGCACGAGGTGGCGACGTTCGATTCGGCGGGCGTCACCGAGAAGTAGGGCCCGCTCCGGGGCCGGGGGCACGCGCTTGTGCCGCCCCCGGCCCCGCCGCATGCTGAAGTCACCTCTAAAATGCGCACGTCAGGGCCGCTCCAGAGCCGCAGCGCCCACCCTCTGCTCTCTGCCCGTACGAGGAGCCGCACCCTCATGGCCGAACACCCCGCCTACCCCGTAGGCCTCCGTCTCGCAGGCCGCAGGGTCGTCGTCCTCGGCGGCGGCCAGGTCGCCCAGCGCCGCCTCCCCGCCCTGATCGCGGCAGGCGCCGCCATCCACCTCGTGTCCCCCGGAGCGACCCCCTCGGTGGAGGCGATGGCGGACGCGGGCGAGATCACCTGGTCGAAGCGCCCGTACGCCGACGGCGACCTCGCCGAGGCCTGGTACGCCCTCATCGCCACGAGCGACCCCGAGGCGAACGGCCGGGCCTCCGCCGAAGCCGAGGCGCACCGCGTCTGGTGCGTCCGCTCCGACGACGCCGACGCCGCGACCGCCTGGACCCCGGCGACCGGCCACAGCGAGGGGGTCACGGTCGCCGTGCTCACCACCGACGCCCGCGGCCGCGACCCGCGCCACACCGCCGCCATCCGTGACGCGGTCGTCGAGGGGTTGCGTGACGGCACCCTCGTCGCCCCTCACCACCGCACCCGGACCCCCGGTGTCGCGCTGGTCGGCGGCGGTCCCGGCGACCCGGACCTGATCACGGTCCGCGGGCGGCGCCTCCTCGCCGAGGCGGACGTCGTCATCGCCGACCGGCTCGGCCCGCGCGACCTCCTCGCCGAACTCCCGCCGCACGTCGAGGTGATCGACGCGGCGAAGATCCCCTACGGCCGGTTCATGGCCCAGGAAGCCATCAACAACGCGCTGATCGAGCACGCCAGGCAGGGCAAGTCGGTCGTCCGTCTCAAGGGCGGCGACCCGTATGTCTTCGGCCGTGGCATGGAGGAGCTCCAGGCCCTCGCGGAGGCCGGCATCGCCTGCACGGTCGTGCCGGGCATCTCCAGCTCGATCTCGGTGCCCGGAGCGGCCGGCATCCCGGTCACCCACCGGGGCGTCGCCCATGAGTTCACGGTGGTCAGCGGGCATGTCGCCCCCGACGACGAGCGTTCCCTGGTCGACTGGCCCTCCCTCGCGAAGCTCACCGGCACCCTGGTGATCCTCATGGGCGTCGACAAGATCGGGAAGATCGCCGAGACGCTCGTCGCGCACGGCAAGTCGCCCGACACCCCGGTCGCCCTCGTCCAGGAGGGCACGACGGCCGCCCAGCGCCGCGTGGACGCGACCCTCGCGACGGTCGCCGAGGCGGTCCGTACGCAGGAGGTCAGGCCCCCGGCGGTGATCGTCGTCGGCGCGGTCGTCGCCGTCGGCCCGCGGAGCTCCGAGTAACCGCGGGTAACACAACCGTTCCGAGCCGTTGGCACCACACCCAGGACAAGGCAGTATCACCCCTGTGGCCGATCTCATCACCGTTCAGGACCCTGACGACCCGCGCCTGCGCGACTACACCGGCCTGACCGACGTCGAGCTGCGCCGCAAGCGCGAGCCCGCCGAGGGCCTGTTCATCGCCGAGGGCGAGAAGGTCATCCGCCGGGCCAAGGACGCCGGGTACGAGATGCGCTCCATGCTGCTCTCCGCCAAGTGGGTCGACGTCATGCGCGATGTCATCGACGAGCTCCCGGCACCGGTCTACGCCGTCAGCCCGGAGCTCGCCGAACGGGTCACCGGCTATCACGTCCACCGCGGCGCGCTGGCCTCCATGCAGCGCAAGCCGCTGCCGGCCGCGGCCGAACTCCTCCAGGCCGCCCGCCGGACCGTCGTCCCGGAGCCGGCCGACGACCACCCCGTGGAACCGCCGGACGACGCGGGTCAGCGCGTCGCCATCTTCGAGGGATTCGTCGATCACGCGAATCTCGGGGCCGCCTTCCGCAGCGCCGCCGCTCTGGGCATCAAGGCGATCCTGCTGTCACCGGACTGCGCGGACCCCCTCTACCGGCGGGCGATCAAGGTGTCGATGGGTGCCGTCTTCTCGGTTCCCTACGCCCGGTTCGACGCCTGGCCGGCCGGGCTCGACGTCGTGCGCGACGCCGGGTACGACATCCTCGCCATGACCCCGGACGAGAAGGCGACCCCCCTCGACGAGCTGCACCCGGCACGCTTCGAGAAGAGCGCCATCATGCTGGGCTCGGAGGGGCACGGACTCTCCACGTACGCTCTCCGCGCGGCGGACGAGTGGGTGCGCATCCCCATGTCCGCCGGGATCGACTCCCTCAACGTGGCGGCCGCCTCCGCCGTCGCGTTCTACGCGACCCGGCCGAGGTCCGCCTGAGCGCCGGACACAGCCGCGGAACGAGGGCCGGAAGACACGGTGCGTCCGGCCCTCACCCGCGAGTGCCCGCGGTCAGCGGTGGTGGCACTCCCAGTGCGCCTTGACCCACTGGTGGTCCCAGTGGCCGGGAACATAGACCCACTTGTAGGTGTAGTGGTTGTCCCAGTGGCCGTGGTGCCAGGTCTTGTGATTGACCCGCTTCTTCTCCCAGTGGCCCTTCACCCACTTCTTCTCCCAGTGGCCCTTCACCCAGTGGCACTTACCGTCGTGGTCGGTGGTCACCACGGTCGGGGCGGAAGCGGGAGCGGGAGCCGCGGTCGCCGCGCCGGACATGCCGAGCAAGGCCCCTCCGGCCAGTAGGCCCGTCGCGGCGGCTCCGGCCACCAGGCGTCGGGCTCGCAGGAAAGCGGTCATCGGACACATCTCCCTCGAACGTTCAGCGAAGAGCACGTTCGACGAGGAACGCCGTTCCTCGTCTCGCTGTGCCGGACGCGGGGGATTCGGACCTGAAAGCCGGACAGATGACTACAAAGCCGAAAAATGTAGCGGAAAGATAAGGGCCGGGGGCGCCCACGCGATGCGCGGACTCTCCGCTCGCCCGGTCGGGTGAGAACCTGAGGCTTTCGTGTACACCACGGCGGCATCCGCGTGCTGTGCGGCTACGAATCCCCTGCGACCAAAAGCCGTCCCCGACGAGTCGTTCCAGGGGAGCCCTCATGTCCACCACCATGTCACTGCCGACGGCACCGCCGACGACGGCGCGTTGTGCCGTCGCCCTGCCGCACTCCCGGCGGGCCCCGTCCCTCGCTCGTCAGGTCAGTGAGAGCTGGCTGAAGGCGACCGACCCGGTCGATCGCGTGCCGGACGCGGTCCTCGTCGTCTCCGAACTGGTGACCAACGCGGTCCGCCATACCTGTGGTCCCTGCATGCTGACGCTGACGGTGCGCGACGGCCGACTGGACATCGCCGTCGCCGACCACAGCGAGGAGCTTCCCGAGCTCCACCGCCGGTCGGACGGTGACGAGCGCGGCGGCTTCGGCATGGGGGTCATCCGCGGGCTGGGCGGACAGATCAGGCTGGTCCCCGCCATCGGCGGCAAGACCGTACACGTCCTGCTCGACCTGGGATCCGCGCGCGGCCCGTCCCCGGAGCTGTGAGAAGCCTCCCGGTGCAGGTCCCTTCCCTCCGCACACGCCGCGGGCGGGCCGTCCGAACCCAGCACGAGGCACGAGGGGAGCAGGGCTTTGCCGCACATCGATCCGGACGCCCGGGTGGAGGACCTGCTGGCCCGCGTGGCCGGCGGCGACCATGACGCGTTCACCGGTGTCTATGACGCGCTGTCCGGCAGCGTCATGGGACTGGCCTGCCGGATCCTGCGGGACGTCGCTCAGGCGGAGGAGGTGACCCAGGAGGTCATGATCGAGGTCTGGCGCACCGCGGACCGCTACAGCCCCGAGCGGGGAACGGCGAAAGCCTGGGTTCTCACCGTGGCCCACCGCCGGGCGGTGGACCGGGTACGTTCCGCGCAGGCGGGCGCGGACCGCGAACACCGCACGGGCATCCTCGCGCCGGAGCGTCCCTTCGACGAAGTGGCCGAGATCGTCCAGGACCATGACGAGCAGCGGCGGCTCCACCGCTGTCTCACCGCGCTGGCCCGCCAGGAGCGCGTGCCGCTGATGCTCGCCTACTACCAGGGCCTGACCTACCTCGAGGTCGCCGACGCTCTCTCCACTCCCGAAGGAACGGTGAAATCCCGAATGCGCGCGGGGCTCCGGCGGCTGCGCGCCTGTCTGGAGGCCGACGTATGACACCTGCGGAGGATCGCCACCTGGCCATCGGCGCGTACGCTCTGTACGCCCTGCCGCCCGCCGAGGAAACCGCGTTCGAGAACCATCTCGCCGGTTGCGACCAGTGCCGTCGGGAGGCCGTCGATCTCCTGGAGGCCACCGCCCGGCTCGGCGCCTCGGTGCAGAACGTCCCGGTGACTCCGCAGGCCCGCGCACGCACCCTTCAGGCCGTCGCCCACACCCGTCAGGACCGGGTCCCGCATCGCTCGCGGGCCCCCGGCCGGCGGGTGCTGCGCTTCGCGCTCGCCGTGAGCATCGCGGCGGCTGCCGTGCTCGGCGGCATAGCCGTCCGGCAGCACGTCGAGGCGGACGACGTGCGTACCCAGGCGGCCCGGGCCGAGCAGCAGGCCCGCGCCGCGGGCGCCGCGATCACTGAGGTCCTCACCGCACCCGACGCCACCGTCCACTCCGGAAGCCTGACCGGCGGGACCGCCGCCGCCGTCGTGGTCTCCCTCGACCAGGCCCGGGCGGTCTTCGCCGCCTACGGTCTTCCCGCCCTGACCGGGGGCAAGGTCTACGAGCTCTGGTACGCGGCCGAGGCGGGCGACGTCCGCTCGGCGGGCCTGGTGACCGGCAGCGCGCCGAACGGCTCCCACGTCCTGAAGGGCTCGCCCGCCGACGCCGTCGCCGTGGGAATCACCGTCGAACCGGCCGGCGGCTCACCGCAGCCCACCACCGAGCCCCTGGGCATCATCCCCATCGCCGCCTGACACGGTCCCGCCCACCTTCCCGGCCGCCCGCGGGCTCAGCTCCGGGTCAGTCCCCGAGCGGGTCGCCCGGCTGCGGACGGAGGTGCTGCTGTTCCTGCCGTACGACGCCGTCGTCGCCGCCGAGCCCGCGCGCCGGCCCCTGGCAGCCCTGGACGACAGCGATGCCGAGCGCGACCAGCAGGGTCACCACCACGAACACGAACAGCCGCTGGCGCAGCAGCCGCGGATTGGCGGGCCGCCGCCCGGTTCCCGTGGTCCTCGTCCCCGGGCGCCGGGCCCCGCCGCGGGACGCAGGCCGGTTGCCGCTGCCGGGGCGGGTGTTGCGCGAGGGAGCCGGCCGGGCCCCCGACCGCGACGACGAGGCACTTCCACCCCGTGCGGCGTTGCCTCCGCGAGCCGGCGCTCCGCCCCGCGAAGGAACCGAACCGCGGGCGGGCGGCGCCCCGTTCCGCGGCGGCGGAGTACCGGGTCCGGCCTGCTGGCGCAGCGTGCGCTCCGGGTAACCGGTCTCGGAGAGTCGCCCCGTCGGGCGATCCGCCTCGGCCGCCCGAGGCGCCGGAGGACGCGCGTCCGCCAGCCCCTGGGCCTCCCGGGTCGCGATCTCCTTCAGGCGCAGGGAGAGATCGAGGGTGCTGGGCCGCTCCTCCGGGTCCTTCGCCAGACAGGCCCGCACCAGCGGGGCCAGCGCGTCCGGCACACCGTGCAGCAGCGGCTCCTCGTGCACCACGCGGTACAGCATCACCTCGGAACTGCCGTGCCCGAAGGGCGAATCGGCCGTCGAGGCGTAGGCGAGCGTGGCACCGAGCGAGAACACGTCGGTGGCCGGGGTGACCAGAGCCCCGCGCACCTGCTCGGGCGCGAGGAACCCGGGGGAGCCGACCGCGGTGCCGACATGCGTCAGCGTGGAGGCGCCCGTCGCCCAGGCGATGCCGAAGTCGATGATCCGCGGGCCCTTGGGGGAGAGCAGGATGTTGGAGGGCTTCAGGTCCCGGTGCACGACCCCGGCCTCGTGGACGGCGACGAGCCCCTCCGACAGCGCGGCTCCGATCGAGGCCAGCTCGGCGGCCCCGAGCGGCCCCTCGTCGTTGACCTTGTCGTGCAGGGAGGGCCCGGGCACGTACTGGGTGGCGAACCACGGCCGCTCGGCGTCCAGATCCGCCGCGACCAGCCGCGCCGTACATCCGCCCCGGATCCGGCGAGCGGCCGAGACCTCGCGCGCGAACCGCGACCGGAACTCCTGGTCCTCCGCCAGATCGGGCCGGATCACCTTCAGCGCGACCCGCTGCCCCTTCTTGTCGGAACCCAGATAGACGACGCCCATCCCACCCGCGCCGAGCCGTCGGTGAAGCCTGAACGAGCCGACGACGCGCGGGTCCTCGCGCCTCAGGCGCATCATCGCCATGTTCATCCCCGCTGCCCGGTCCGTGTGACGTGGCACAGCTTACGTTTCCACGGCCGTTCGCGCGCAGAGGCCGCGCCCTCTCGTACCGATCGATTGTCAGTGCCCGGTGGGGAATGTGAAGGGTGATCAGAGACCCTGCGAACAGGCACGCCTTGGCGACCCGACAACCCCAACCGCCGCTCAGCAGAGGTGGATTGAACCCGTGGCAGATGGCCGTGCGCCGACCGGCACCGATGTCGCCGACGGGAGGCGGACCCGGGGGGTGAAGGCCCGCCGGACGGGCCGGTGAGGGGCGACGGCGGCACGACAGGGAGCGGTGGAGTGAGCGAAGTCACGGCCGGAGGCCCTGCCCCACGTCCTGGGGCGGCGCGGGAATCCGGCCCGGACCGGAGAGCCCCTCCGGGAAGACCCTGAGACCTAGGACCATCTCTCCACCCAGGGGAGTACTCCGCAGGTCATGGCTCATCCTCCGGGAGGCCCGGCAATCGGTACGAGGGCATGACGCCCGGTGGTCGCCCCGCGCCTAGATTTGAGGTCAAGCGGCGGGTGCAGCACTCGTCCCCCGAGGTCAGACACCCGCCGCTGCCAACGACAACTGATCAGGTCAGGAGAGGGACCATGGCTCTTACGGCACCGCGGACGATGATCCGCGCACAGGGACGCGGTACGCGCCCTCGTCGCACGGGCCGCCGCCACCCCTTGGTGGCGACGCTGATGGCCCTTCCCCTGGCGGTCCTGCTCCTCGTCGTCTTCGACGGCTGGGAGACAGTGGCCACACAGGCGTCGTCCGTGGGAGTGATGCTGGGGCGCTGAGCGGCGACCCCAGGCCCGGAAGAGCGGTCCGGGCGGGGACATCCACCCATGAAACCCCGTGGGGACGGGGGTGCGGCGGACGGCAAAAAATGCAGGCGCAGCTGGGGAGCTGCGCCTGCATTGCTTTTCCCGGCCGCCCGCGACGCCTCTCCCGGCCGCCCGCGACGCTATCCCCGGCTGCCCGCGACTGCGATGGCCCCCGCGACTCCGGTGACCCCTACCTGCGTACCCTCGCGGAAGACCCGCACGCCGCCGCCCAGGGAGCCCCGTGACCGCGCACCCCCTGCTCGCCGAGCTCGCCCGCCGAGCCGGAGCCAAGGCGCACGAGGCCACGTCGGCCTGCGCCTGCGGCGCGGCCACCCTCGCCGACCGCCCCGACGCCACCGTCGTCCGGCACGCCGACACCGTCGCGAAGGCGCACGCTCCCGACACCGACCCGGCCGGACTCGCCCCGCGCCTCGCCCTCGCCGCCCGGATCCCCGACATCCTCCTCCCGCCGCTCACGCCGGCTCCGGCCGCACTCCACGGCCGTCTGGTGACCTTCTGGCCGTACGGCACGCCGGTGGACCCGGACGATCCCGACCTGGCCCCCTGGGAGGCCGCGGGCACCCTGCTCGCCCGTCTGCACCGCGTCCCCGCTCCGACCGCGCTCCCGCAGATGCGCGGTCCCGCCAAGGCCGCCCACGCCGTGGCCCGCCTCCGCGCGGCCGGACCGCACCCCGCCGTCGCCCCCGTCCTGAGCGCCTGGCGCGCGCTGCCCGCCTGGGCCCGCGCCGAAGCCCCCATGCCCGACACCATCACGCTCTGCCACGGCGACCTCCACCTCGGCCAGCTCGTCCGCCATCCGGCACCCGACGGGCCCTGGCGCCTGATCGACGTCGACGATCTCGGCGTCGGCGTTCCGGCCTGGGATCTCGCCCGCCCCGCCGCCTGGTACGCCTGCGGTCTGCTCCCGCCCGACGAGTGGACCCGCTTCCTCGCCGCCTACCGCGCGGAGGGCGGCCCCGCCGTCCCCGGGGACGGCGACCCCTGGGCCGCCCTCGACGTCCCGGCGCGCGCACTCACCGTGCAGACCGCGGCACGTTCTGTCACGAAGTCGCTCGCTGAGGGGCGGGTGTTGGACGAGGTCGAACAGTGCCTGGTCGACGCCTGTGCCCGAATGGGTTCCGTCCCCCCGCAGTTGACGGCCGGCCGGGCGAAGTAGGGTGCAACCGACCGCAGCCGGACAGTGTCTGTCCTGGCGGTACGCGAAACAGCACCGACCGGCGAGGAGTTGAGCCGAACCATGCAGTGCCCGAAGTGTCACGCTCAAATGCACACGTACAACCGCAACGGCGTCCAGATCGAACAGTGCAGCAACTGCCGCGGGATCTTCCTCGACTACGGCGAGCTGGAGGCGCTGACCCGCCTGGAGTCCCAGTGGTCCCAGCCGGGCCCGCCGCCCCCGGCCGCCCCGCAGGCGTACCCGGCTGCCCCTGTCGCCCCGGCCGCGCCCGCCTGGGGTGCTCCGCAGGGCGGCGGTCACTACGGCGGCCACCACGGCGGGCACCACCGCCAGAAGGGCTTCGGCCGGATGTTGTTCTCCAGCTGAACCGGCACCGACAAGAAGCCCCCGACCGCGAAGGCGGCCGGGGGCTCTTGGTGTGTGGACGATACTGGGATTGAACCAGTGACCTCTTCCGTGTCAGGGAAGCGCTCTCCCGCTGAGCTAATCGTCCTCGGGATCACGACCCGAGGGGGCGTGTGCGATGCGTGCGCGATACTGGGATTGAACCAGTGACCTCTTCCGTGTCAGGGAAGCGCTCTCCCGCTGAGCTAATCGCGCGGGTTCGGATCTTCGAGCAGATCCAGTGGACGATACTGGGATTGAACCAGTGACCTCTTCCGTGTCAGGGAAGCGCTCTCCCGCTGAGCTAATCGTCCTTGGAGGTGGAGACGGGATTTGAACCCGTGTAGACGGCTTTGCAGGCCGTTGCCTCGCCTCTCGGCCACTCCACCAGGAGTGCGGGGGTTCGGGATGATCCCCCTCTTCCTGCTTCCTGCGAGCGGACGACCAGGTTCGAACTGGCGACCTCAACCTTGGCAAGGTTGCGCTCTACCAACTGAGCTACGTCCGCATGTCGTTTCGGTCGGCTCTCGCGTCCCGGCGACGTGTTGAACTCTAGCGGATTCCCGGGCCAGTACAAAAACGCGTTTGTGCAGCGTGCTGCGCTGTGTCTGCTCGCGGACCTGGTCAGGGCCCCCGGCCGGGACATGCGGGACATGCCCGGCCCACCTCTCGAGTGACCCGCCATACACTCGACCACGTGCTCGACCTCCCTCCTCTCGCCCGTTTCGGCACCCGTGTCGCCACCGGCCTCCTCGACGTGACCAGCGATCCCGCGGCCCTCGACGCCGCCGGCTTCTGGGCCGTCTGCGCCGACTTCGAGGGCCGTCCGGTCTGCGCGCGCTTCGCCGACGTACGCGAGGAGCCGGTGCCCGCTCCCGTGCCAGGGGCGTGGCGAGGGCCCTCGGTCGGTGACTGGACGTCGTCCCTCGACCGCGCCGCGTACACGACGGGCGTGCGCCGCATCCGGGAGCACATCGCGGCCGGCCAGGTCTACCAGGCCAACCTCTGCCGAGTCCTGACCGCGCCGGTCGCGTCCGACGCCGACGTGGACGCGCTGACCGCCCTGCTGGCCCGGGGCAACCCGGCGCCGTACGCAGGAACGATTCGTCTCCCGGCGCACGGCATAGAGACGGCCACCGCGTCGCCCGAGCTCTTCCTGCGCCGAGACGGCCGGGTTGTCGAGTCCGGGCCCATCAAGGGCACCGGACGCACCGAGGCGGACCTCCTGGAGAAGGACTACGCCGAGAACGTGATGATCGTGGACCTCGTCCGCAACGACCTCGGTCAGGTCTGCGCCACCGGCAGCGTGACCGTCCCCGACCTGTGCGCCGTCGAGAAGCACCCGGGTCTGGTCCACCTCGTGTCCACGGTCCGCGGCGATCTGCGCGACGGCGCCGGCTGGCCGGAGCTGCTCGACGCGGCCTTCCCGCCCGGCTCGGTCACCGGCGCCCCCAAGTCCAGCGCCCTGCGGATCATCGACGCGCTGGAGACGGCACCGCGCGGCCCGTACTGCGGTGGCATCGGCTGGGTCGACGCCGACCGGGGGACCGGCGAGCTGGCCGTCGGCATCCGCACCTTCTGGATCGACCGCGCCCCCGGAGGCTCGGCCGTGCTGCGCTTCGGCACCGGCGCGGGCATCACCTGGGGCTCGGACCCCGAGGCCGAGTGGGAGGAGACCGAGCTGAAGGCCTCCCGACTGCTCGCGGTAGCGTCGGGAACGTACGAGGCCAAGGGAGAGGGACTGACGTGAAGATCTGGCTCGACGGCGGGCTGACGGACACCGAGTCCGCCCGCGTCTCCGTCTTCGACCACGGACTGACCGTGGGCGACGGCATTTTCGAGACGGTGAAGGCGGTGGACGGCGTGACGTTCGCGCTGACCCGCCATCTCGACCGGCTGACCCGCTCCGCGCGCGGTCTCGGCCTGCCGGACCCCGACCACGACGAGGTCCGCCGCGCCTGCGCCGCCGTCCTCGAGGCCAACCCGATGCCGCTCGGCCGGCTGCGCATCACCTACACCGGCGGCTACGGCCCGCTCGGCTCCGACCGCGGCGAACACGGCCCCACCCTCGTCGTCGCCCTCGGAGAGACCACCCGGCGCGCCGACTCCACGGCCGTCGTCACGGTCCCCTGGACCCGCAACGAACGCGGCGCGCTCACCGGCCTGAAGACGACCTCGTACGCCGAGAACGTCGTCGCCCTGGCCCGCGCCCACCAACACGGTGCCACCGAGGCGCTGTTCGCCAACACGGTCGGGCAGCTCTGCGAGGGCACCGGGTCCAACGTGTTCGTCGTCCTGGACGGCGAGATCCACACCCCGCCGCTCGCCTCCGGCTGCCTCGCGGGCATCACGCGCGAGCTGACCGTCGAGTGGACCGGCGCCAAGGAGACCGACCTGCCGCTGGACGTGCTGGAGCGGGCCGAGGAGGTCTTCCTCACCTCCACGCTGCGGGACGTCCAGGCCGTTCACCGCGTCGACGACCGCGAACTGCCGGGCACGCCGGGGCCGGTGACCGCCAAGGCGATGCGGATCTTCGCCGAGCGCGCCGCCGACGACCTCGACCCGTAAGGGCCCGGAAAACAGGCTGACGTTTTTCGCCGGGGTGGGTAGAAAGCCCTGGTGACCACGACCCTGCGGCCGACCGAGCCGCTTCAGCGCACCGCCGAGGGGGCGCTGTCGCGCCACTATCAGGTCTGCGTGAACAGCCGTCCCGTCGGAGCGGTCCACCTTTCGACGTCCCCCGTCTTCGGCCCCCTCGTCGCCCAGATCGCCGACCTGCGCATCGATGAACCGGACCGCGGGCGCGGCCGGGGCACGGTGGCCGCGCTGGCCGCCGAGGAGGTGGCCAGGAGCTGGGGCTGCCGGCGGATCGAGCTCAGGGTGCCCGCCGACGCGGGAACCGCGCTGCGGCTGGCGACGGCGCTCGGCTACGTCCACCGCAACCGCGGCATGGAGAAGCCTCTGGGTGCGACCGCTCCCCGACTGCCCGCGGGCAGCCGGGGCAGGCCCATGACGGAGGCCGAGTACCTGCCCTGGCTCGAGCACGGCGTCGCGGCCTACGCCCAGGACTTGGCGGATCGCGGGGTGCCCGAGGACGAGGCGTGGGCCAGGTCGCGGCGGGACCACGAACTGCTGCTGCCGCACGGCCGGGCGACGGAGAACATGCTGTTCAGCGTCCTGGAGCAGGAGGGCACCCGGGTCGGCACGCTCTGGGTGGCGTTCGTCGGCGGCAAGGCGTTCGTGTACGACGTCGAGGCCGACGAGGCCTTCCGGGGCCGGGGCCACGGACGTTCCCTGATGCTGCTGGCCGAGGCCCAGGCGATCGCGGCGGACAAGCGCGTTCTCGGCCTCAACGTCTTCGCCGACAACCCCCCGGCCGAGCGGCTCTACGAATCGCTCGGATATCTGCCCGTGGGCTACTCGATGTACAAGAACCTGCTCTGAACCGGCCCGCGCGGAGTGCGCCTCAGGCCTGCTCGGCCAGCAGCCGGTCGGCGATCTCCTCGACGCGCTCGCGCAGCCCCTCCTGGCTCTTGCCGCCGTCGAGACGTTCGCCGCCGATGACGTACGTCGGGGTGCCGGTGATGCCGATCGCCTTGCCCTCGGCCTGGTCGGCGTCCACGATCAGGATGTGCCGGCCGTCGATCAGCGCGGTGTCGAACTCCTCGGCGTCGAGCCCGAGTTCACCGGCGACCTCGACCAGGAAGGGTTCTCCCCCACGGTCCAGCTCCTCGACCCGGCCCAGCACGGCCTCGACGTACGGCCATCCCCGGCCCTGCTCCAGGGCCTCCTCGGCGGCCTGCGCGGCGGCGAAGGCGTGCTTGTGCTTCTCCAGCGGGAAGTGCCGCAGCCGCAGCTCCAGCCGGTCGCCGTACCGCTCGCGCAGGGCGCGCAGGTCGTCGAGGGCGCCGCGGCAGTCCGGGCACTGGAGCTCGCACCAGACGTCGAGGACGACGGGGGGACGGGCGGCCGCCGTGCCGGGGGCGGAGGCGGAGGTCTGGGACGAGTCGTTCATGACGCCAGTCTTCCAGTCACTGCCCCGCCGCCCCAATCCGGACCACCGGTCACCCGGGCACGGAGCTCTCGGCGGTACCGGAGGGGCGCGCCGGTGCGGCACCTGCGGAGGAGCCGACCCGGAGATGTCCCTGATGTCCGGCCGGAGCATGGCCCGCGAGCGGTGCGCAGGTGCAGGATGGAAGGGACGAGGCGCGGGCCCGCAGGCCGCGGTGCCGAGTCGATGTGACCTCTGTCCGAGTGAGTCCACGCCTGGAGGACCGGATGATTGCCGAGACCGTCTGTTCCGCCGTCGCCGCGGCCGGCCTGGGCATCGCGGCGGTCACCGCCTACCGCAAGCGCTTCCTGGCGGCCGCCCGCATCGCCGCCTACGCCCTGGTGCCGCTGGGCCTCGTGATGACCGGCGTCGTCGAATGGGCCGCCGACACCGCCTTCAGCCCGACGGCCTGGGCGGGCTTCGCCGTGCTTGGCGGGGCCTGGGCCCTGTTCGCCACCACCCGAGCCGTCGAGCGCCGCCGCGGCGGCACCCGCAAGGAGCGCAGAGCGGCGGCCCGCTCCGCGCAGGCCGAGGCGGTGGCACCCGCCTCCTCCGCGCCCTCCCTGGGCCAGGCCTCCCGCCCGGCGTCCCGTCCCGCGGCCGCACCCCGTGCGACCGGCGGCGCCGAAGACTTCAGCGACATCGAGGCCATCCTGAAGAAGCACGGCATATGAACCAGGCCCGATAGACCCGTGGCTGCGGGGTGGCCCGGGCGTTTGAAACGACACAGTCGGCCTGCCCGTGCGCGGAAGTGATCACGGCAGGACAGCGACATCACGGAATCCGGCGCACTCCCGCTCATTCCGGGCGGGTGATCGCGCGAGGGGCGTCACCTGCGTCATCATCGCCCGCGAGATGCTGGACACGACACAGAGCGACGCCGCGCCGCCGCAGGACGAGCCGCGCGGGTGCCTCTTCGCCCTTTCCCAGCCACCGCTGATGATCTTTCTAGCGGTGATCGGGTGTCTGCTGCTCATGGCTTCGCTGCATGATCTGCTGCTGCTCTGAGCCGTACCCGCGGTCCCCGGCGTCACCCGCCGGGGCCGCGTCGGCACCGAATGACATCAAGGGCGTCGAGGGACGCCAAGGAACCGCGAGAGGGACCCCCGCGTGGTGGGGCCGGCCTCAGCCCGCCGCCTCCTTGCGGCGCGCCCGGTAGGCGGCCACGTGCAGGCGGTTGCCGCAGGTGCGGCTGTCGCAGTACCGGCGGGACCGGTTGCGGGACAGGTCGACGAAGGCGCGCCGGCAGTCCGGGGCCTCACAGCGCCGAAGCCGCTCCTGCTCCCCGGCCACCACGAAGAACGCCAGGGCCATCCCGCAGTCGGCCGCCAGATGGTCGGCGACGGAGGCACCGGGCGCGAAGTAGTGCACATGCCAGTCGTAGCCGTCGTGATCCGTGAGGCGTGGCGTGGTGCCCGCGGCGGCGACCAGCTCGTTGATCAGCCCGGCGGCGGCCCGCGGGTCCGACGCCGCGAAGATCCCGGCGAACCGTCCACGGATCTTGCGCACCGCGGACAGGTCGAACTCCGACAGCGCGCCGACGTCACTGATCTCGTGCTTTCGTACGAAATCCGCGAGGGCGGCGACATCCGGCAGCGCGTCCGGAGCCGTGTCGTCCTCCGGTGCGGTGTTCACCAGTTCCACCACGGCATCGAGTGCACACCGGGTGTCGTGGGTGATCAGCACATTTCGCTCCCTGGCCTGGGGGTCGGGCGAGCGCCCGCCGATGCTGGCCGATGGTAGCCGCACCGGGCCGTCGAGCAACGGCCACTCGTGGCCCGGATACCCGGGCGTCCGGCGCCGGGAGGCCGGGGGAGTCCCGCCCGGACGCGCTGCGCGCACGCCGACGCCGCCCCACGGGAGGCCCGTGGCACGGCGTCGGCGCATGCCCTATTCGGTTGTCCTGGCCCGAGCCGTCTCCCCGAGTGGACGGCGCCGGGCAGCTCGGTGTGAGCCTCGCCCTAGCTTTCCGCCAGGATGTGCGAGAGCTCCTGATCGAGATCGAAGTGCCGGTGTTCCGTGCCAGGGGGCACGGCGGCGTCCGTCCGCTTCAGGAAGGACTCGAGGGCCCGCGCAGGGGCCTCGAGCAGGGCTTCGCCCTCGGGAGAGCTCAGGGCGATGCAGACGACGCCCTGACCGTGACTGCGCGACGGCCAGACACGGACGTCGCCGGTGCCCGTGGGCCGGTGCAGGCCCTCGGCGAGCAGGTCGCGGGCGAACACCCACTCGACGGTCTCCTCGGCACCGGTGTGGAAGGTGGCGTGCACGGCGTAGGGGTCGGCCGTGTCGTACCGCAGGCCTGCGGGGACAGGCAGGGAGGACTCGCTCGACACAACGAGGCGCAGGTGCAGCTCGCAGCTGACCGTGGTGTTCATAAGCGCCAGGGCCTTTCGCTCAGTGTGCGCTCGGGGATTCGCACGTCGGCGAAATCGACATGCCACCTACGGTGCCGTTGTAAACCCCTCTGAGTGTTTTGCGTGCCTTTACGTAACTCTTCCGGCCGACAGTGCGTTCGCCCGGTACCACCATTCCGGTGACCGGATTCTCTCGGGTAAGGTCAGGCTGTATGAACACGGGGAGTGACGAGTCGGGCGAGGCAGTCGTGGCGGTGGAGAGGTCGAAGCCGGGCGGAGCGGCGGAGGAGCCGCAGGACCAGGGGCTCGGCTCCAGGGCGCCCGAATTCGTCAAGGCGCGCCGCATGCTGCACCTGAGCTGGCAGGTCGGGGTCTTCGTGATCGGCCTCGCCGTGGTCGTCGCCGGCATCATCATGTTGCCGCTGCCCGGACCCGGCTGGGTGGTGATCTTCGGCGGCATGGCGATCTGGGCGACCGAGTTCGTCTGGGCGCAGCTGGTGCTCCGCTGGACCAAGCGCAAGGTCACCGAGGCGGCCCAGCGCGCGCTCGACCCGAAGGTCCGCCGCCGCAACATCACCCTGACCGCGATCGGTCTCGTGATCATCGGCGTCCTGATGGGTGTCTACCTGTGGAAGTTCGGCATCGAGATGCCCTGGAAGATCAAGGACCAGTGACCCGCCGCGGAGGCGCGGGGGCGGGTCGGCCGTGGTCACAGCCACCCCCTGACATGGGGTAATGTTCTTCCTGCGTCCGGGCGATTAGCTCAGTGGGAGAGCGCTTCGTTCACACCGAAGAGGTCACTGGTTCGAACCCAGTATCGCCCACCCGGGACGTCGGCCCGTCTGCGAGAACGCAGACGGGCCGACGTCGTTCGTGCGTGCGGCGGTCGGCATCACGCCCATGCCCACGGAGATCCCTCCGACCGTCAAGCCCGGCCGCGCCCCTCTCCGATCGTCAAGCCCGGCTGTGTCCGTCGCCTCTCCGGCCTTTCGAGTCCGGCCGTGTCGCCTCTCCGGCCTTTCGAGTCCGGCCGTGTCGCCTCTCCGGCCTTTCGAGTCCGGCCGTGTCGCCTCTCCGGCCTTTCGAGTCCGGCCGTGTCGCCTCTCCGGACCGTCAAGCCCGGCCGCGCCACCTCCTCGGACCACCCGCTGCCGACGCGCACCCGCCCCCGTCGCTGCCTCCTGTGCCATCGCACGCCCCGCTCGCCACGCCTGCTCCCGCCCGCCCCTCCTGCCGGCCCCGCGTCGCTCCTCCTGAGCGGTCGCGCCGCCACACCTCCCGAGCGTCTCGCCGACGCACGTCACCCCCTCCATTCCCTCGTCCCGGCAGCCCCCCGCGCCTCGGTCGACTTCCTTTCCCGCAGGCGGGTTTCAGCCCCCTGGCGTGATCTTCCGACGACCGGTCAGCGGTTCGGTGCATCGAACAGGCGCCCCTCACCTGCGTGTTCGTCCTGTCGGCGAGACCGCGCCACCCGCAGGGGCGCAGTTCGCCGCAGAGCCCGCGCACAAGAAATTCCTGTCCGAATCATTGACGCTCTCTCAACCCCCTCGTACCTTGTGCCAGCAAGCGCTTTCTTGAAACGATTCATGCAAGCGGCAACGACGCTGCGGGGAGGGCCCGACTGTGGGAACCAGCAGGAATGTTGAGAGGCGAACGATCCTGAAGGCCGCGGGGGCGACGGCGGCCACACTGGGCCTGGCCGCGACCACGGGGTGCGGGGGAGGCGACGGTACGTCGGCGGACGGGACGGTCACGATCCGTTACGCGTGGTGGGGTGGCGAGCCGCGCACCATCGCCATCAAGAAGACGATCGCGCTCTTCGAGAAGAAGTACCCGAAGATCAAGATCAAGCCCGAATTCACCGACTACGAGGCGTTCTGGGAGAAGTTCCAGACCCAGGCCTCCGGCGGGAATCCGCCGGACGTTTTCCAGAATGCGGTCGGCTTTCTGCGCAAGTACGACAAGCGCGGTGTTCTGATGGATCTCAAGACGCAGGCGGACGCGGGGAACCTGAGCCTGGAGAACTTCCGCAACGGCGTGCTGGCGAACGGTCAGGTCGACGGCAAGCAGATCGGCATTCCGGTCGGCGCCAACACCATGTCGCTCGTCATCGACCTGAAGGCCTTCGAGAAGGCGGGCGTCGAGGCGAAGTTCGGGTGGACCTGGGACGAGTACTTCGACGCGCTTCAGACGATCCAGGACAAGCTGAAGATCGCCGGTGACACCGGTTACTTCAGCATCATGTACCTGTACGACCTGTATCTGCGTCAGAACGGCAAGGCCTTCTTCACCGACAGCGATCTCGGCTTCACCGAGGACGATGTGACGCAGTGGTGGGCGGACGGCTACAAGCGCGTGAAGTCCGGCCTTGTCGCCGACCCGAAGAAGATCGAGCAGGTCAAGCCGAAGTCCGGTCTCTCGGCGGGCCTCGCAGCGTCCGAGTTCACCTGGGACAACTTCTCCATCCGCTACCAGGGCGAGGGCGAGTCGGACTACGGGCTCGCGCCGATCCCCACCACGGACGGCAAGGACACCGGCCAGTACCTCGGCTCGCTGATGCTGAGCGCCTTCTCCGGGACGAAGCACCCGAAGGAAGCGGCCCAGTTCATCGACTTCATGGTCCACGACCCCGAGGTCGGCAAGATCATGGGCTACGACCGCGGCATCCTCGCCACCACGGAGCAGTACGACGCCTTCAAGCCGACCGACCCCAACAACAAGGGCGTCTCGGCCTACGAGGACGAGGTCGCCAAGGCCGGCGTCCTCGGGAAGATCACCCCGCACCCGTCCGGCGCGGACGTCATCGAGGCGGCCTTCCTGCGGATCGGCGGTGAGGTCGCCCAGGGCAAGACCAAGCCGGCCGACGCCGCGAAGGCGCTGTTCAGCGAGGCCAAGGCCGCGTTCGCGGGCTGAGGGGACGTACCACCATGACGCTCGTCAAGGAAGCGCCCGCGCGCCCGGCGAAGAAGCGGTCCGCCGCTCCTGCCGCCGGGCGGCGCGGGCGGCGCCGCGAGAACCTCGCCGGCTATCTCTTCATGTCGCCGTGGATCGCGGGTTTCCTGCTGCTCACGGCGGGGCCGATGATCGCGTCGCTCTACTACGCGTTCACCAGCTACAACCTGTTCACGCCGCCCCGGTGGGTGGGGCTCGACAACTTCACGACGATGTTCCAGGACCCGCGCTGGCAGAAGTCGGTCGAGGTCACGCTGAAGTACGTCGTCGTGGCCACGCCGCTGAAGCTGCTCCTCGCGCTCGGCGTGGCGCTGCTGCTCGCGCAGAAGCGGCGCGGACAGGCCCTGTACCGGGCCGCGTTCTACATGCCGTCACTCATCGGGGCCAGCGTCTCCGTGGGCTTCGTGTGGCGGGCGCTGTTCTCCGACGACGCCGTCGTGGACCGTACGCAGAAGATCTTCGGGCTCGACGTCGGCGGCTGGATCGGCAACCCGGACTATGTCCTGTACTCCCTGGTGGCTCTGAGCATCTGGCAGTTCGGTGCGCCGATGGTCATCTTCCTGGCGGGGCTGAAGCAGGTGCCGCAGGAGCTGTACGAGGCCGCCGAGATGGACGGGGCCGGCCCCCTGCGGCGGTTCTGGAACATCACGCTGCCGATGATCTCCCCGGTGCTCTTCTTCAACGTGCTGCTGGAGTCCATCCATGCGTTCCAGGTGTTCGGCTCCGCGTACGTCGTCTCCGACACCCGGTGCGGACCGGCCGACGCCACCCTCGTCTATACCTGTTACCTGTATCAGAAGGGCTTCAAGGAGGCCCAGATGGGCTTCGCCTCCGCGATGGCCTGGACGCTGGTGGTCGCGGTGGCGCTGGTCACGGCGGTCCTGTTCTGGTCGCAGAAGAAGTGGGTGCACTACGAGGAGGCCGCCAAGTGACCAGTGCCACCAGCCCCGCCGTGCGCCCCGCGAACGAGCGGCGGCGCGTTGGATCCCTCGTCTGGCACGTGGGCGCGATCCTTGTGCTCGCGGTCGTCCTCTACCCGGTGGTCTGGGTGCTCGGCGCCTCGTTCAAGCCGAGCAAGGACATCATCGCCAGCCTCGACCTGCTGCCCACCGAGCCGGTCTGGGCGAACTTCTCCGGGCTCGCCGACGGTATCTCCGGCATCTCCATCACCAGCTTCTTCACCAACTCGCTGATGTACGCGGGCCTGGCCGTGGTCGGTGTGGTGCTCTCCAGCTCGCTGACGGCGTACGCCTTCGCCAAGATCCGGTTCGCCGGGCGGAACCTGCTGTTCACTCTGATGATCGGCACCCTGCTGCTGCCGTACCACGTGCTGCTCATCCCGCAGTACGTGCTGTTCCGCAACCTCGGCTACATCGACACGGTCGTGCCGCTCGTCGCGGGGAAGTTCCTGGCCACGGAGGCGTTCTTCGTCTTCCTGATGGTGCAGTTCATGCGCGGGCTGCCGCGCGAACTGGACGAGGCCGCCAAGCTCGACGGCTGTGGGCATCTGAGGACCTACTGGTCCATCGTGCTGCCGCTGAGCCGCCCCGCCATCATCACCAGCGCCATCTTCACGTTCATCAACGCGTGGAACGACTTCATGGGGCCGTTGATCTATCTCAACACCCCTTCCAAGTACACCGTCTCGCTCGGCCTGATGATGTTCCGCGACCAGGAGGGCATCTCCAACTACGGCAGCATGATCGCGATGTCGCTGGTGGCGCTGGTGCCGGTCATCGCCTTCTTCATGGCCTTCCAGCGCTATCTCATCGACGGCATGGCGACCTCCGGACTGAAGGGCTGAGGCGGTCACCATGGCGCAAGCACGCGTGAAGGCCCGCTCCCCGCGCAAGGAGTCCGTGTTCGGCGAGCGCTTCGCGGTCTTCGCCGAGTGTCTGCTCACCGGAGTGTGGATCACCGTGGCCTGTCTCGGGGTCGTCACCTACCCCGCGGCCTTCGCCGCCGGCGCACGGCATCTGCGCCGTCGCACGACCCACGAGGTCGGCGGGTGGCGGGAGTTCGTCGCGGACTTCCGGGCGGCCGTGCGCGGCGGGTGGGCCGTCGGGCTCGCCGGGTGGGCGGCGGCCGCCGCGGTCTGGGTGGACGTCCTGGCCGCACGGGCCGGGCTTCCTGGTGGGCCGCTCGTCGGGGCCGTCGGCATCCTCGCCCTGATCGGGCTTGCCGTGGCCCTGCTGCGGGCGGCGGCCGTCTGGACTCCGGGCCGCGCCTGGCGGGCGCTGCTCGCGGAGGCCGGGCGGCGGACCGTGCTCGATCCCGCCGGTTCCTTCCTGGTCGTCTGCGGGCTGGCCGTCGTCACCCTGTCCGCCTGGTTCGTCGCGCCGTTGGCGGTCCCCGTCCTCGGGGCCGTCGCGGCGTCGGCCGTCGCCGTCGAGGAGCGGTACCGGCACCGCTGACGGCCGTGCCCTCGCACAAGGCCGGCGCCCCGGGCGCCGTGCCTATCTCTGTCATGCCCCTGACCACCCCTGCACCCGCACGGAAAGGAAAGGCTGCATCCCATGTCTCCCATCCCCCGTAGGTCCCTCCTCAAGGCGGCCGCCGTCGCCGGAGCCGCCGCTCAGTTCAGCTGGGCCCTGGGCGCCAAGGACGCGCAGGCCGCGCCCAGAGCCGCCGCGGCCGACGCCGATCCCGTGACCCTGGACTGGCTGGAGGACGGCGGCATCGGCGCCGCCCCCGGTTCCACGCTCGGCGTGCCCTGGCCCATGGGCACGTACCAGGAGGACCAGACCTTCGCGCTGACGGACGCCGACGGCAAGGACGTCCCCGTACAGTCCTGGCCTCTCGCCTACTGGCCGGACGGCTCGCTGAAGTGGACGGCCCACGCGGTCGGTTCGGGCTCCGGCAAGCTCACCCTCGCCGCCGGCGCCCCGGCCGCGCCCGCCAAGAAGGTCACCGTCGACAAGAGCGGCGGCACCATCGTCGTGTCGACGGGCGTCATCACCGCGAAGATCGGCAAGTCGGGCGCCACGCTCATCAAGTCCGTCACCCGCGGCTCCACCGAGATCGCCAAGAACGGCCGGCTGGTCCTGATCCGGCAGCCCGAGATCGAGGACGAGGACCAGGGCACCGTCAAGACCGAACGCTTCGAGGGAGCCATCGACGGCGTCACCGTCGAGCAGACCGGACCGGTCCGCGCGGTCGTCCGCATCGACGGCAAACACCGCAAGGGCAGCCGCAGTTGGCTCCCGTTCTCCATCCGCCTCTACTTCTACGCGGGCGCCGACTCCTTCCGCATGGTGCACACCATCACCTACGACGGGAAGCAGGAGCCCGGCAAGGCGAGCGGCGACTTCATCCGGGGGCTGGGCGTCCGCTTCACCGTCCCTATGCGCGACGAGTCATACGACCGCCACATCCGCATCGGCGGCGAGGGCACCGGCCTGCTGCGCGAGGCGGTCAAGGGCATCACCGGTCTGCGCCGTGACCCCGGCGCGGCGGTGCAGGCGGCCCAGTACGCCGGCCAGAAGCTTCCCGACCCCGCCACCTGGGACCAGCGGGTCACCACCCGCCTCCAGTACATCCCCGAGTGGGGCGACTACACCCTCTCCCAGCTGTCGGCGGACGGCTTCGCGCTGCGCAAGCGCACCAAGAAGGGCTACGGCTGGATCGGCGCCGGCGGGGGCAAGCGGGCCTCCGGCTTCGGATACGTCGGCGGGGCGAGCGGCGGCTTCTCCTTCGGCCTCCGGGACTTCTGGGAGAAGCACCCCGCCCAGCTCGACATCCGCGACGCGCACACCGACGAGGCCGAGGTCACCCTCTGGCTCTGGTCGCCCGAGGCGCAGCCCATGGACCTGCGCTTCTACCACGACGGCATGGGCCAGGACACCTTCCCCGAACAGCTCGAGGGCCTCAACATCACCTACGAGGACTACGAGCCCGGCTTCGGCACCCCCTACGGCATCGCCCGTACCTCCGAACTCCTCTTCTGGGCCAACGAGTCGACGCCCGCCCCCGAGAAGCTCGCCGAACAGGTCGAGGCCGTACGGGTGCTGCCCCAGCTCGCCGCCCCGCCCAAGCAGCTCATCAAGGCCAAGGTGTTCGGCCCGGGCCTGTACGCCGAGCCGGACCGCTCCACTCCCGCCAAGGCGAAGATCGAGGACCACCTCGACTTCCTCTTCACCTACTACAAGGACCAGGTGGAGCAGCGCCGTTGGTACGGCTTCTGGGACTACGGCGACATCATGCACACCTACGACACCGTCAGGCACCAGTGGCGGTACGACATCGGCGGCTACGCCTGGGACAACTCCGAGCTGTCGCCGGACCTCTGGCTCTGGTTCGCCTATCTGCGCAGCGGCCGAGCGGACATCTTCCGCTTCGCCGAGGCGATGACCCGGCACACCGGTGAGGTCGATGTCTACCACCTCGGCCAGTGGGCGGGCCTGGGCACCCGGCACGGCGTGCAGCACTACGCCGACAGCGCCAAGCAGCAGCGCATCGCCAACACCACCTACCGCCGCTATTACTACTTCCTCACGGCGGACGAACGCGTCGGCGACCTCATGCACGCCAACGTCGACTCCGACGAGACCTTCCTCGCCCTGGACCCGCTGCGCAAGATCCGCACCGAGCCGTACACCCCCGACCGGCACGCCCTGTCGATCGGTTTCGGCACCGACTGGAGCGGTCTGGTGTCGGCGTGGCTGACCGAGTGGGAGCGCAAGGGCCCGAAGTGGGAGAAGGCGAAGGCCCGCGTCCTGTCCACCATGGAGACCATCGGCGCCCAGCCCAACGGCTTCGTGCAGGGCAGCGGCCTGTACGACCTCGACACCGGCAGGTTCGCGGTGGCCACGACCCCGGTCGTCGGCGTCTCGCACCTGTCGGCCGTCTTCGGCCTCAACGAACTGTGCGCCGAACTCATCCACCTGGTCGACATACCGAAGTTCAAGGAGGCGTACCTCGACTACTGCCGCTACTTCAACGCCACCAAGGCGGAACAGGCGGCGCGCTACGGCAGCAACTTCGGCACCCTGCTGCTCTTCCAGGGCCACTCACGTCTCGACGCGTACGCCGCCGTCCAGACCGGGGACGAGGTGCTCGCCAAGCGGGCGTGGACGAAGTTCTACAGCTCCGACGGCTACATGGAGTCCTCGCCGTGGAAGACGGAGCCGCTGAGCGGCCCCGCCACCCTGGTCGCGGGCGGCGAGGCCGCCTGGGTGTCCACCAACGACACCGCCCTGTACGGCCTCGCCGCCATCGAGAACCTGGCGCTGCTCGGCGACAGGATGCCGTGACGGACGGCTAGTTCATCCGCCCCAGGACGTCCCGCACCCGCCGGACATCGCGCAGCCGCTGCTCGTACGTCGCACCGAGTGCGAGCAGCAGCAGCCCGGCGAGGGCGGGAGGCACCCAGCGGGGGAGCGCGTCGGTCACCTGGACCAGGTACGGGGCGAGCTCGTGCAGTGTGACCAGGGCGAGCGCCGAGCCGCCCAGCACGAGCGGGGCCCGTAGCCGGTGCCGGGCGCCCAGCAGGGTGAGCAGCAGCCCGGCCGCGCCCAGCAGCAGGGGGCGCGTCCACTCGACGTCGCTCCAGGCCGTGGCGAGGCTCGGCAGGAGCGTCACGGTGAGACCGGGACCGTACGCCGTCCAGGACGACGCGGCCGGGTCGCGGCGCCGGTGCAGCGCTCCGACGAGCAGCGCCGGGACCGTGACCGGCAGCGTGTACGCCTCCGGGAGTCCCACCTGCCAGGCCGCCAGCCGGACCCACGAGGCCAGCACGAAGAGGGCGACGGCCGCGTAGCCGACATGACGGCGGTCCGGACGTACGGCCGTGCCCGCCGCGATCACCCCGCACAGGGACAGCACCAGAGCCAGCAGCGGCGGGTCGGCCACCGCGAGACCGATGGCGACGAGCCCGGCGACGGCCCCCGTCACCTCGATCGTCACCGTCGTCACGGAGTTGTCCAGCCGTGCCGCGAGCAGGGCCGCTGCCACCGGGACGACGAGCACCAGCAGCGCGACGATCTCCGGTCGCCAGCCGGCGGACGCGCCCACGGCGCAGGCCAGGGCCGTGGCCCAGCCCAGGGCGGCCGCCGCGGACACCGGCGCCTGCCGACCGCGCCACGCGGCCACCGCGAACACCACGGTCAGCGACGCGAGAACGGCGAGGGTCGCCGGCTCCGTGGCCAGCGACAGGAAGGCGAGGCCGAGGGAGGTGAGCAGGGCGAGGCCGGTGGCCGTCCGTGCCGCCGCCCCCTGAAGCGCCGGTGCCAGCAGCGCCGGCACGGTGAGCCCCTGGATCAACAGGCCGACGAGGTAGGGGAGCTCCAGAGCCGTGGGCGTGACGAGCACCGCGGCCCAGGTCAGCGTCAGCGCGGCGGTCAGCGCCTGCGGGCGCCACTCCTCGCTGCGGACCGCCGTGGCCAGAACAGCCGCGACCGCGACGAGGACCAGCGGCACCGTGACGGCGTACGGCGGCCAGAAGGCGTCGACCGTCACCGCGGCCCGGGCGTCGGCCGGGGCCCCGGCCCAGATGTGCCGCAGCCACGCCACCGGTCCCAGCAGCGTGACGCCCACGGCGGGCACCGCCCACAGCACCGCACCCGCCTGGACGACACCGGACGCCAGGACGACACCCCGGCGCACCGCCGCCGGGCCCCGCGCGGCGGCCAACAGCGCGATTCCGCAGGCCAGACAGGCCGGCACCACCCAGTCACCGGGTACCGACACCCGCAGGACACCGACCGGGCCGGCCACCGCACACAGGGCGGCGGTCGTCGCCATCCCCGTCGCGAGCCCCGGCCGCGGCGCGAACCGGGCCACCCCCAGGGCGATCACCGCCGCCAGGAGGAGGAGCGCCGCCGCACGGGCGGCGGCGCTCGGACCGGCCGCTCCCAGGCAGAGCAGACCGGCCGCCAGGACCCCCCAGCCGCCCGTGCCGAACCCGCACACCAGGGCGACGACACGCACCGGCCGCTCGGACACCCGGAGCGCGACCACCGCGTCGAACGCCGTCGTCAGCAGCACCGCGGCCGTGGCCGTGAGCGGGCCGCCGCCGAGCGCGATCGTCCAGAGGACCAGGGGGAGTTGGGCGACCGCCAGGGCGGCGGGGTGCGGCAGCCGCAGCGTGGCCGAGCCCGGCAGCGCGGTGAGCGCCGTGCCGTACGCCGCCCACAGCGCCGCCAGCGCCGTCGAAGCCGCCGCCGCGTACGTCGTACCGTCCGCCGCCGTGAACACGACCTCGTGCAGGGCGTAGGCGTCCAGCACGGTCAGCGCGAGGCCGAGGCCGGCCACCGACTCGGCGGTCGAACGCAGCCCCCGCCGCAGCAGCGCCACGGGCGCGCCGAGCACCGCCAGCGTGACCGCGCCCAGCACCAGGGAGCGGCCGGCGATCCCCAGATGCCCCCAGCTGACCAGCGTGAACACCATCGCCGCGATGGTGAGCAGGATCCCGCCGAGCAGGAGGAGGACGTTCTGCACACCAGGGGCGGTGGCCTCGGGGCGGGCGGAAGGGCCGGGTTGCGCCTGCCGGCTGGGCCACACCGGCGGGGCCGGCTGTACCGCCTGCTGAAGCATCGTGATCAGCCAGGCGCGGCGGGCCAGCAACTGGGCCCGGCGGGCGTCCAGTTGCCGGAGCTCGCTGTCGAGGAACCGCAGCTCCTCGGCCGGGGGCGGAAAATACGTCATGTCCCGGAGTGTGGTCCGCATCACGCCCGACAGCATGAGCGCACGTACTCAGAACGTACTCAAATGCCGTCGCCCCGACCCCCGCGCGGGCACACTCGGCCCATGGACTGGACCCGTTACCGCTTCCACAGCCTGTGGGCCCTGCCCGCGCCGCCCGCCCGCGTGTACGAAGAGCTGGAGCGGGCCGAGGACTACCCGCGCTGGTGGCGCCAGGTGCGCGAGGTGAACCGGGTCGACAGCGCGACCGCCGTCATCCGCGTCCGCTCCCTCCTCCCGTACGACCTGACCTTCACCGCGCGTGAGGTGCGGCGCGACGCGGCGGCCGGGGTCCTGGAGATCGCGATGACGGGCGACATCGACGGCTGGGCGCGCTGGACGGTCACCGCCGAAGGCTCCGGCACCCTCGCCCGCTACGACCAGGTGGTCCAGGTCGACAAGCCGCTGCTGCGGCGGTTCGCCGTCCCGGGCCGGCCGGTGTTCCGACTCAACCACCGGCTGATGATGCGGGCCGGACGGCGCGGCCTGGCCGGGTACCTGCAAGCGGTTTGAAGGAAGCCCGCGAAGACCTGTATTGTTCGGTGCGTTCCCGGGCGATTAGCTCAGTGGGAGAGCGCTTCGTTCACACCGAAGAGGTCACTGGTTCGAACCCAGTATCGCCCACCGGGAAAGGCCGGTCCGCATCACGCGGACCGGCTTTTTTGTGTCGGCGCCCCGGCCTAGGCCGCCGCCGGCAGCTCCGGGCGCAGCGGCCAGGAGGTGTCCACCGTCTCCGGTGTACCGCTGCGCGCGAACCACGCCTGGAGCCCGCGCGCCTGAGCCGCGTGCCAGGTCGTCTGGAGCGTGTGCAGCTCGGCGGGGGACAGGCGTTCCAGCCGGGCCGCGAACCGCCGGGCCAGCGCCCGGACGACCTCCAGCGCGGCCAGCGCGTCCGCCGCCGCGTCGTGCGCGTCGGTCAGCGTCACGTCGTAGTGCGCGCACAGGTCGGTGAGCGTGCGCCGGCCCTTGCGGTAGCGGTCCAGATGCTTGTCGAGGACCCGCGGGTCCAGCACCCGCAGCGGGGCCGCGCCCAGCCAGTTGTCCAGCGCGGAGGCCCGGTGCCTGCGCAGCTCACGGTCGAGCAGCGTCAGGTCGAACGGCGCGTTCATCACCACCAACGGGCGTCCCGCGGCGGCCTGTTCGGCGAGCAGCTCGGCTATCTCGAACATCACCGGCGCCGGCCAGCGGCCGTTGCGCTGAAGGTGATCGTCCGTCAGCCCGTGCACCTCCGTCGCCCCGGCCGGCACCGGCACGCCCGGGTTCACCAGCCAGCGGCTCACCCTGGGCCGGACCCCCGGCGCGTCCTGGACGACGAGGGCGGCCGACACGATTCGGTCGGTCTCCACGTCGACGCCCGTCGTCTCCGTGTCAAAGGCGGCCAGAGGCCCCTCGTACCAGTACGTCATACCCACACAACCCCTCGTTCACCCACGGCAGCTGACGCCCCGTCTTCTGCCTGTTTGGTGATACCCGGGCTGTTTGCGGCGTACGCCGGAAGGACACAACACGAGTACGGGTCATCGCAGTTCAGCGGCCCGTCACGGGGACTGGCTTTGCGTGGAAGGCTGTTGGTCATGGCGATAGCGCAGCCCGAGCGGGGCGGGCTGCTGCCCGAACGCGAGGGGCTTCATCGCGGCACGCTCGCCACCACCGCCTGCATGGAGACACTCCAGGTGGGCTATCTGCACGCCGTCGCGGCGGCGGCGGGATGCTCGCTGTCCCAGCCGTTCCCGGACAACGGCATCGACTGGCACGTCAGCCACAGCGCTCCCGGGCACACCGTCGACGACGAGGTCACCATAAAGGTGCAGCTCAAGGCGACCTACCAGATCCGGCCCAACCCGCCCGGCCGCTTCTTCTCCTTCACGCTCGACAACGACCACCTGCGCAAGCTCGCCCGCACCCCGGTGTCGGTGCACAAGATCCTCGTCGTGATGCTCGTCCCGCGGTCCCAGGACCAGTGGCTGCGTGCCGGCCACGACTGCCTCGAACTGCGGCACTGCTGCTACTGGGTCAATCTCGCCGGCCACCCGATCACCGGCCGGACCCGGACCACCGTGCGGATACCGACCACACGCATCTTCGACGACCGGGCGCTGTGCGAGATCATGACGCGGGCCGGGACGGGAGGCAGACCATGACCCACCGCCCCCTCGACGAGCCACTGCGGGCCGTACGGCCGCACCCCGAAGCCCACTGGAACCAGGCGCCCGAGCCCGGCGAGGTCGACCCGGCCGTCCTCGGCGCCCTGTTGCGCCGGCACGGCTGGCAGCGGCGCGGCGGCGCCGTCGGCCGCTACGGCCGCTGGACCCCGCCAGGACCGGGCGGCGGCGGTACCAGCCTGCTCGTGCCGGAGAGCCGGGCCTTCCCCGACAGCGACGACCTGCTCGGCGAGGCGCTGCTCGCGCTGGCCCGCAGCGGCATGCCCTCCGCGCGTGAGGTGCTCGTCGGGCTCGCCGTCCCGAGCGACGAGATCCGCTGGTGGCGGGACACGCCGGCCGGGCCCGCCGGGGCCGCGTCCTGGCCCGTCGACGAACAGCTGCGGGCCGCCGCCCGGCAGATGCTGCTGGCCGGCGCGCTCGCCACGCGCGCGCGCGTCGGCTACTACGGCGCCCGGCACCGGCGCGCGGCCTTCGCGGCGCTGGAGAGCGTCCTCGTCGGCTCCGCGCCCGGTGGACGCCGTCTGACGGCCTTCGTGCCCGTCGCGGCCGCCCGCCCCCTCGCCGTCCGCCTCCACCAGGCCCTGTACGCGGTCCGTGAGGCCATCGACTACCAGCGGGCCACCGGGGGCATGGACGCCTTCGACGGCGCCGTGGAGGCCGGCGCCAGCCGTGAGCTCACCGAGGCGCTGATCACCCTCGTCCGGGGCACCGAGGGCGCCCGCATCGCCGTCGAGTGGGCGCCGGCCGCCGGGGTCCCCGAGGCGTGCGCCGCGGGCGGTGAACCGGTCGAGTTCTCGCCCGGCGACCTGTCCGTACTGCGCGAGGCGGGCGCCCGCTATCTCCGTGCGGAGCCCTCCGTGCCCGTGCGGATCACCGGCGCGGTCGTCCGGATGCGCAGGTCGGGGCCGCGCGGCGAAGGCAGCGTACGGCTGCGGGTGCTGGCCGGCGCCGAGATCCCGCACGTCCGGCTCACCCTCGACGAGGAGGACTACCGCATCGCCGGGCAGGCCCACCTGGTCGGACTGCCGGTACGGGTGCAGGGCCGGCTGGAGAGCAGGGGCGGGTTCCGCAGGCTCTCCGGCGCCTGCGGGGTCGTACCCGTGCTGGTCGACGAGGCCGAGCGGGACCGGCTGATGAAATCGATGCAGGGGAACGCGGCGGGCACGGACTACTTCGAGGAAGACTGCGAAGGGGAACAGCCGGGGGACTGATTTCGCGGTCGGCGGGTGCGGGTCGGTACCATCGCCTCTTGCGCGCGCCCAGGGTATGGCGCCGCACCCACCTTCAGTCAGGAGATACCGGTGTCGGACGTCCGTGTGATCATCCAACGCGATTCCGAGCGGGAAGAGCGCACGGTGACGACGGGCACCACGGCCGCCGACCTCTTCGCCGGCGAGCGCTCGATCATCGCCGCGCGCGTGGCCGGCGAGCTCAGGGACCTGTCGTACGTGCTCGTCGACGGCGAGGAGGTCGAGGGCGTCGAGATCTCCTCCACGGACGGCCTGAACATCCTGCGCCACTCCACCGCGCACGTCATGGCCCAGGCGGTGCAGGAGCTCTTCCCCGAGGCCAAGCTGGGCATCGGCCCGCCGGTCAAGGACGGCTTCTACTACGACTTCGACGTCGAGAAGCCGTTCACGCCCGAGGATCTCAAGGCCGTCGAGAAGAAGATGCAGGAGATCCAGAAGCGGGGGCAGAGGTTCGCCCGCCGCGTGGTCACCGACGAGGCCGCCCGCGAGGAGCTCGCCGACGAGCCCTACAAGCTCGAGCTGATCGGCATCAAGGGCTCGGCCTCCACCGACGACGGCGCGGACGTCGAGGTCGGCGCCGGCGAGCTGACGATCTACGACAACCTGGACGCCAAGACCGGTGACCTGTGCTGGAAGGACCTCTGCCGCGGTCCCCACCTGCCCACCACCCGCAACATCCCGGCGTTCAAGCTGATGCGCAACGCGGCCGCCTACTGGCGCGGCAGCGAGAAGAACCCCATGCTCCAGCGCATCTACGGCACCGCCTGGCCCTCCAAGGAGGAGCTGAAGGCCCACCTCGACTTCCTCGCCGAGGCCGAGAAGCGCGACCACCGCAAGCTGGGCAGCGAGCTGGACCTCTTCTCGATCCCGGAGCAGATCGGTTCCGGCCTCGCCGTCTTCCACCCCAAGGGCGGCATCATCCGCCGGGTCATGGAGGACTACTCGCGCCGCCGTCACGAGGAGGAGGGCTACGAGTTCGTCTACACCCCGCACGCGACGAAGGGGAAGCTCTTCGAGACCTCGGGCCACCTGGACTGGTACGCCGACGGCATGTACCCGCCCATGCAGCTCGACGAGGGCGTGGACTACTACCTCAAGCCCATGAACTGCCCGATGCACAACCTGATCTTCGACGCGCGTGGCCGCTCCTACCGTGAGCTGCCGCTGCGCCTGTTCGAGTTCGGGACCGTGTACCGGTACGAGAAGTCGGGCGTGGTGCACGGCCTGACCCGCGCGCGCGGCTTCACCCAGGACGACGCGCACATCTACTGCACCCGCGAGCAGATGGCGGAGGAGCTCGACAAGACGCTCACCTTCGTCCTCGGCCTGCTGCGCGACTACGGCCTGACCGACTTCTACCTGGAGCTGTCCACCAAGGACCCGGAGAAGTTCGTCGGCTCCGACGAGGTCTGGGAGGAGGCGACCGAGACGCTGCGCCAGGTCGCCGAGAAGCAGGGCCTCCCGCTCGTGCCCGACCCGGGCGGCGCCGCCTTCTACGGCCCCAAGATCTCCGTCCAGACGAAGGACGCCATCGGCCGCACCTGGCAGATGTCGACCGTCCAGCTCGACTTCAACCTGCCGGAGCGCTTCGACCTCGAATACACCGGCCCCGACGGCTCGAAGCAGCGCCCGGTGATGATCCACCGTGCCCTCTTCGGCTCGATCGAGCGGTTCTTCGCGGTGCTCCTGGAGCACTACGCGGGCGCCTTCCCGGCGTGGCTGGCCCCCGTCCAGGCGATCGGCATCCCGATCGGCGACGGACACGTCGAGTACCTGGAGAAGTTCGCCGCGGCCGCGAAGAAGAAGGGCCTGCGGGTGGAGGTGGACTCCTCCTCCGACCGGATGCAGAAGAAGATCCGCAACGCCCAGAAGCAGAAGGTGCCCTTCATGGTCATCGCGGGCGACGAGGACATGTCGGGCGGCTCGGTCTCCTTCCGCTACCGCGACGGCTCGCAGGAGAACGGCATCCCGTTCGACGAGGCCATCGCGAAGATCGCGAAGGTCGTCGAGGAGCGGACGCAGATCTGACCCTGTCGTGCGCGGGCCCCCGGGGAGTTCATCTCTCCGGGGGCCCTTCGCCGTGCCGGGTGTCCTGGGTGTCGCCCTCCTGCGAGAACACCTGGATCAGCCACGACGAGAACGACCCGGTCACCGCACCCAGCAGCGCCAGCCCGCACGCCATCATGCCGACCGCGATCAGCCGGCCTCCCCTGGTGACCGGGGTGACATCGCCGTAGCCGACCGTGGTGAGCGTCTCGCAGGTCCACCAGAGGGCGTCGCCGAAGGTCTTCATGTTCGCGCCCGGCGCCCCGCGTTCCTGGTCGTAGACCGCGAGCGCGCCGGCGAAGCCGAGCAGTCCCGTGGACAGCCCGGCGTAGGTGATCACACGCGCGTGCAGCGAGAACCGGGGCTCCCCGTGCCGGCGCTGCACGGCCTCGTAGAGCTTGACGATCCGCAGCGGGCGCAGCAGGGGGAGCAGGACGACCAGTCCGTCCAGCCAGTGGGTGCGCACGAAGCGCAGCCGCTCTCCGCTGAGCCGCCAGCGCACCGCGTAGTCCACGCCGAACATCGCCCACGCGATCAGCATCACGGCGAAGGAGAGGTCCCGCCAGCCGTCCGTGATGTGCTGGGCGAGGACGTGGATGGCGTACCCGATGAGGAAGGCCAGGGAGGCCAGCGCGAGGGGGACCTCGGTGCTCTGCTCCCAGCGGGCCAGACGGCTGTCTTCTTCCATCGGCCAAGCTTGGCCCGCGAGGCTTTTCCCGCAGCCCCGCCGACACGCCGCGAATGGGCGAAGCAATATGCTGCCTTGCATGACGAGTGAGCCGGAACAGCAGATCGGAGTGGGCACGCAGGACGCGTTCCAGCGTCTGTGGACGCCCCACCGGATGGCCTACATCCAGGGTGAGAACAAGCCGACCGGCCCGGGTGCCGACGACGGCTGTCCCTTCTGCTCGATCCCGGCCAAGTCCGACGAGGACGGGCTGGTCGTCCGGCGCGGGGAGCACGTGTACGCGGTGCTGAACCTGTACCCCTACAACGGCGGCCACCTGATGACCGTCCCCTACCGGCATGTCGCCGACTACACCGACCTGACGGTGCCGGAGACCGCCGAGCTCGCCGAACTGACGAAGCAGGCGATGACGGCCCTGCGCCTGGCGTCAGGCGCGCACGGCTTCAACATCGGCATGAACCAGGGGACCGTGGCGGGCGCCGGCATCGCCGCCCACCTGCACCAGCACATCGTGCCCCGCTGGGGCGGCGACACGAACTTCATGCCGGTCGTGGGCCACACGCGTGTACTCCCGCAACTCCTGGCAGACACGAGAAAAATGCTCGCAGAGGCCTGGCCGGCATCGGCCTAGCGGCTTGCCCGGAGGCCCCGACCGGGACCTCCAGCCCGGCCCCCGGGTATTCCAGCCCGTCCGGCGGCTGTCCGGCCCGGCCCGGGCAATCCAGCCCGTCCGGCGTTTGAGGACGAGGCCGTCCAGGCCGAAAGCGGGGGTCTGGGGGCGCAGCCCCCAGGGGCACGGCGCCCCAAGACACCCGCACGACTCCGGCCAACCGCCGGAGGCCTACGCGTCGTAGCTGTCGGCCTTACGCGGTGACACGTCCTGAACCGCACCGCTGAGAGCCGACGAGCGCGAGCTGAACTTGTCGATGTCCACGTCGTGTTCCTTGAGCACCTTGATCGCGGCCGTGTGCACCACACGCAGCACCGGAGTGGCCGCGCGCAGCGCGTCGTCGGCCATGAAGCGGTGCCGCCAGGGCTGGTCGGCCCAGGCGTGCCGCAGACCGAAGGGCTCGGGCAGGCCGATGGAACCGCCGAGCCACTTCAGCAGCGGCGGGTACCAGCTGATCGTCGCCCGCGCGGCCAGCCGGACCACCTCGTCGGGGGTGACCAGCGGGAGCTTGACCGTCCGCGTCTCCCAGAACCGGACGCTCTTGGCGACCTCCTTGGTGGGAGCCTCGGACTTCGTGGTGAACAGGCCGTTCACCGGGCCCAGGGCGTGCCCGGTGACCTCGATGCGCAGCGTCTCGTGCAGCACCGTCACCGTGATCAGCATGGTGATGATCAACTGGCCGTCCCAGAGCGGCCACTGGACGCCCAGGTAGTGCCGGTCGCCGCCGCCGAACTGCTGGTTGTTGCAGATGTCCTCTATGGCCCTCGGCTTGACCTGGTACGCCTCGACGTCGGTGCCCTCCGGCCGGGCCACCGCCTTGGCGTTCTCGCCGACCGGGGTGACGATCCAGTGCCGGACCGAGGGCGGCGGGAAGCCGCCGGTCTTCAGGCTCTGCCTGGGCAGCAGCTTCAGCTGGTCGTGGATGGCCCGGACGACCGTCCAGCTGCGGAACTCGTGGACGCCCTTCACGGGGTCGAGCGGTGCCAGCTCCTCGGCGAGGTGCCAGGCGCCCCAGCGTGTGCCCATGCCGAGTATGCCCTTGGGACCGGCGTAGAAGACCGAGTTGGACTGCTGTTCGGCGCTGAGCCGGGCCAGGGACTGGCGCAGCTGCTCGGCCGCCGTCTGGTTCGGGCTGGTCGGCACGGCCTCGGGGACCTTGGCGCCGACGCTGCTGCCGGCGAGCAGGCCGTCCCAGCGCTCGCGCAGGTCCGTCGCGGTGCCCTCGCAGATCCGCTTGGCCAGGAACCAGCCGGCCACGGGCGCCACGACGCACCCGCGCGCGTACCAGCCCACGAGGCCGCCGAACGGCATCTTGACCAGGAAGAGCACGGCGAGGGCGCCCACGGCGACGAGCAGGCCGGTGCCGACGCCGGAGACCCGCTTGTTGTCCAGCCTCCCCATGGTCGCCCGCAGTTGGAAGACCAGCAGCCACACCAGCAGCCCGGGCAGGAAGAGCACACCGCACAGCAGCATCACGCCGGTCAGCTTCTGGTCGCGCTCGCGGCGGATGCGGTTGGCCGCGAGGCAGTGCTCGACGACGGCCTGCGGCTCACTGCCGAAGGACTGGATGAGCGGCTTGCGGCCGACGCCCAGCATGCGGTCGATCACCGCCTGGGAGAACGCCTCGCCGAGGTTGGGCCGGAAGATCTTGGCCCAGCTGCGGCCGGGATTGACCGCGGTCTGGTGCCACTCGTTGTCGGCCTTCTTGATGTCCTCGACCGGGTTGTCCCGGTAGGCCGCCGAGGCCAGGGCGAAGGTCGGCGTCTGCCCGCCGTCGCCCGTCTGCGGCACCTGTGGTCCGAAGATGTCCGCGTAACCGCTGTCAACGGTCATTCCCGCCCCCGATCGCCGCCGCTCCCGCTTCTGCGGCTTTCCCGACTTCCGTACTTCGCACACCTGTTGATCAGGTCATCAGCGTATCCGCAGGCGGTGACATCCGTCGGCGGACGGCCGAAGCCGCCCGCCGAATCGGAGGGAAACGTTCCACTACGGTGCCCCACCGGCCACTTGAGGGCCAGCGGGCATCAACCGTCAGCCGCTCTGTGCCTGTTGGCGGACCTTCTCGGCGACCTGTGCCGGCATCGGCTCGTGCCGGGCGTACGCGCGCTGGAAGCGTGCCGTGCCGTGAGAGAGGGAGCGCAGGTCGACCGCGTACCGGCCGATCTCGATCTCGGGCACCTCGGCCCTGACGAGGGTGCGCCCGCCGCCGGTCTGCTCGGTGCCCAGCACCCGCCCGCGCCGCCCCGACAGATCGCTCATCACGGCGCCCACGTACGCGTCGCCGACCAGGACGGTCACCTCGGCCACCGGCTCCAGCAGATGGATCCGCGCCTCGGCGGCCGCCTCCCGCAGCGCCAGCGCGCCGGCCGTCTGGAACGCGGCGTCGGAGGAGTCCACCGAGTGCGCCTTGCCGTCCAGCAGGGTGATCCGGATGTCGACCAGCGGATGCCCGGCCTCCACCCCCTTGGCCGCCTGCGCCCGTACCCCCTTTTCGACGGACGGGATGAACTGCCGGGGCACCGCGCCGCCGACGACCTTGTCCACGAACTCGATGCCCGTGCCGCCGGGCAGCGGTTCCACCTCGATCTCGCAGATGGCGTACTGGCCGTGTCCGCCCGACTGCTTGACGTGCCGTCCGCGTCCGCCGGACTTCGCCGCGAACGTCTCCCGGAGGGGGACCCTGTGCGGGACGACGTCGACCTGGACCCCGTAGCGGGAGCGCAGCCGCTCCAGGGCCACGTCCGAGTGGGCCTCGCCCAGACACCACAGGACCACCTGGTGGGTGTGCTGGTTCTGTTCCAGGCGCATCGTCGGGTCCTCGGCGACCAGCCGGCCCAGACCCTGCGAGAGCTTGTCCTCGTCGGCCTTGCTGTGCGCCTGGATGGCGAGCGGCAGCAGTGGGTCGGGCATCTGCCAGGGCTCCATGAGGAGCGGGTCGCCCTTGGCGGACAGGGTGTCGCCGGTCTCCGCGCGGCCGAGTTTCGCCACACACGCGAGGTCGCCCGCGATGCAGTGCGTCAGGTTCCGCTGCTGTTTGCCGAACGGCGCGGACAGGGCGCCGATGCGTTCGTCGACGTCGTGATCCTCGTGGCCGCGGTCGGCGAGGCCGTGCCCCGAGACATGGACGGTCTCGTCGGGGTGCAGGGTGCCGGAGAAGACCCGGACCAGCGAGACGCGGCCCACGTAGGGGTCGGACGAGGTCTTCACGACCTCCGCGACCAGGGGCCCGTCCGGATCGCACGAGGTCAGCTCGCGCGGCTCGCCGTCGATCGTCGTCACGCGGGGCGCCGGGCGCTCCAGGGGGGTCGGGAAGCCCCTGGTGACCAGTTCCAGCAGTTCGACCGTGCCGAGGCCCTGCCGGGCGCCCTCGGCGGCCGGGGCGGCCGCGAGGACGGGGAAGAACGTGCCGCGCGCGACGGCCCGCTCCAGGTCCTCGATCAGCGTCTTGACGTCGATCTGCTCGCCGCCGAGATAGCGGTCCATGAGGGTCTCGTCCTCGCTCTCGGCGATGATCCCCTCGATCAGCCGGTTGCGGGCCGTCTCGAGGTCCGGCAGCTGGTCCTCGCCCGGCTCGGACTCCTTGCGTTCGCCGGTGGAGTAGTCGAACAGCTTCCGGGACAGCAGTCCGGTCAGTCCGGTCACGGGCGCGTGCCCGTCCGGCCCCTCGGGCCCGTGCAGTGGCAGGTACAGCGGGAGGACCGCGTCCGGGTCGTCGCCGCCGAAGGCCTCCGCGCAGATCCGCGTCATCTCCTCGAAGTCCGCGCGGGCGGCTTCCAGGTGGGTGACGACGATCGCGCGCGGCATGCCGACGGCCGCGCACTCCTCCCACACCATCCGGGTCGAGCCGTCCACGCCGTCCGACGCCGAGACGACGAAAAGGGCCGCGTCCGCGGCGCGCAGACCGGCCCTGAGTTCTCCGACGAAGTCGGCGTATCCGGGGGTGTCGAGGACGTTGACCTTGATGCCGTCCCATTCCACGGGCACCAGGGAGAGCTGTACCGAGCGCTGCTGCCGGTGCTCGATCTCGTCGTAGTCGGAGACGGTGCCGCCGTCCTCCACGCGGCCCGCCCGGTTCACCGCTCCCGCCGTCAGCGCGAGAGCCTCCACCAATGTCGTCTTGCCCGATCCGCAGTGGCCGACCAGCACCACATTCCGTACGGACGCGGGGTGGTCGGCCGCTGTAGCCCTGCCGGCGGCTCCGGGATGTGCATTCGCCTTGTCGCCCATTTTCCTTGCCTCCCGAACACGGTGAGGTCACTGGGGGCGCGGGCACGGCGGCCCCGCGTGCGATGGCGGCTCCGGCGACGCCCGCGGTCCTTCGAGCTTTCCACTCCGGTCACGGCGCGTCCATACGGCGGACGCGACCCGGATGCCGTCGGGCCGTGACACGGGGGTCCGGGTGCCCGACCGTCGCACACACGCGCGCGTGGCTACGATGGGCCAGCCGGCGGCCAGCAGGGGCCGCGCGGCGACACCGACCCTCGGGAAGGCCATGCTGAACAAGTACGCGCGTGCATTCTTCACGCGTGTCCTCACACCGTTCGCCGCGTTTCTCATCCGCCGGGGTGTGAGCCCTGACACGGTCACGCTCCTCGGCACCGCCGGCGTGATCGCGGGCGCGCTGGTCTTCTACCCCAGGGGCGAGTTCTTCTGGGGCACGATCGTGATCACGCTCTTCGTCTTCTCCGACCTGGTCGACGGCAACATGGCCCGCCAGCTGGGCCGGACCAGCCGCTGGGGCGCCTTCCTCGACTCCACGCTCGACCGGGTCGCCGACGGCGCGATCTTCGGCGGCTTCGCGCTCTGGTACGCGGGCAACGGCGACGACAACGTCCTGTGCGCCGTCTCGATCTTCTGTCTGGCCAGCGGCCAGGTGGTGTCGTACACGAAGGCCCGGGGCGAGTCGATCGGCCTGCCCGTCGCCGTCAACGGGCTCGTGGAGCGCGCCGAGCGCCTGGTGATCTCCCTGGTCGCGGCCGGTCTGGCGGGTCTGCACACGTTCGGCGTGCCCGGCATCCAGGTGCTGCTGCCGATCGCGCTGTGGATCGTCGCCGTCGGCAGTCTCGTCACCCTGATCCAGCGGGTCGTCACGGTCCGGCGCGAGTCGGCCGAGGCGGAGGCCGCCGCGGCCCAGGAGGCCCAGGAGGCCCAGGAGGACACGGAGTCCCAGGGACACGAGGCGCAGGGGAGCGAGGCCGCCAAGTGAGCGCCCAGGAGCGCCTGACCGACGCGCTGTACGGCCTCGGCTGGAGCACCGTCAAGAAGCTCCCCGAGCCCGTCGCCGTACGCCTCGGCCGCACCGTCGCCGACCTCGCGTGGAAGCGACGCGGCAAGGGTGTGCGACGGCTGGAGAGCAACTACGCGCGCGTGGTGCCGGACGCGAGCCCCGAGCGCCTGGCCGAGCTCTCGCGCGCGGGGATGCGCTCCTATCTGCGGTACTGGATGGAGTCCTTCCGGCTGCCGGCCTGGAGCGCCGAGCGCATCAGCAACGGTTTCGCCGTCAAGGACGTGCACTACCTGACCGACGGGATCGCCTCCGGCCGGGGCGTCATCCTGGCCCTGCCGCACATGGGCAACTGGGACCTGGCGGGCGCCTGGGTCACCACCGAGCTCCGGACGCCCTTCACCACCGTCGCCGAGCGCCTCAAGCCGGAGACGCTGTACGACCGGTTCGTCGCCTACCGGGAGGGCCTCGGCATGGAGGTGCTGCCGCACAGCGGCGGTACCGCCTTCGGGACCCTGGCCCGGCGGCTGCGCGACGGCGGGCTGGTCTGCCTGGTCGCCGAGCGCGACCTGTCCGCCTCCGGGGTCGAGGTGGACTTCTTCGGGGACACCGCCACGATGCCCGCCGGACCCGCCCTGCTCGCCCAGCAGACCGGCGCGCTGCTGCTCCCCGTCACGCTCTGGTACGACGACTCGCCCGTCATGCGGGGCCGGGTGCATCCCCCGGTCGAGGTACCCCAGTCAGGTACGCGGGCCGAGAAGACGTCTGTCATGACACAGTCGCTGGCAGACGCCTTCGCCACCGGCATCGCCGACCACCCGGAGGACTGGCACATGTTGCAGCGGTTGTGGCTCGCGGACCTGGAACCCCGCCCGTCGGACGGGGACCCCGCGTGAGAATCGGCATCGTCTGCCCGTACTCCTGGGATGTGCCGGGCGGCGTCCAGTTCCACATCCGCGACCTCGCCGAGTACTTCATCCGGCTCGGCCACGAGGTGTCCGTCCTGGCCCCGGCCGACGACGACACCCCGCTGCCGCCGTACGTCGTCTCGGCCGGCCGCGCGGTCCCGGTGCCGTACAACGGCTCGGTGGCGCGCCTCAACTTCGGCTTCCTGTCCGCCGCGCGCGTGCGGCGCTGGCTGCACGACGGGTCGTTCGACGTCGTCCACATCCACGAGCCGACCTCGCCGTCGCTCGGCCTGCTGACCTGCTGGGCGGCCTCGGGCCCGATCGTGGCCACCTTCCACACGTCCAACCCGCGCTCGCGCGCCATGATCGCCGCGTACTCCATCCTCCAGGCCGCCCTGGAGAAGATCAGCGCGCGGATCGCGGTGAGCGAGTACGCCCGGCGCACGCTGGTGGAGCACCTCGGCGGGGACGCGGTCGTCATCCCCAACGGCGTCGACGTCGACTTCTTCGCCAAGGCCGAGCCCAACCCCGAGTGGCAGGGCGACACGATCGGCTTCGTCGGGCGCATCGACGAGCCCCGCAAGGGCCTGCCCGTGCTGATGGGGGCGCTGCCGAAGATCTTCGCCGAGCGCCCGAACGCCCGGCTGCTGGTCGCCGGCCGCGGCGACGAGAAGGAGGCGGTGGAGAACCTGCCGAAGGAGCTGCACGCGCGTGTGGAGTTCCTCGGCATGATCAGCGACGAGGACAAGGCGCGCTTCCTGCGCAGCGTCGACCTGTACGTCGCGCCCAACACCGGCGGTGAGAGCTTCGGCATCATCCTCGTCGAGGCCATGTCGGCCGGGGCCCCGGTGCTCGCCTCCGACCTGGACGCCTTCGCCCAGGTCCTCGACCAGGGAGCGGCCGGCGAGCTGTTCGCCAACGAGGACGCGGACGCCCTGGCCGAGGCGGCGGTACGGCTCCTGGGCGACCCGGAGCGCCGAGCCGGGCTGCGGGAGCGGGGCAGCGCGCACGTACGCCGCTTCGACTGGTCGACCGTCGGCGCGGACATCCTGTCGGTGTACGAGACGGTGACGGCCGGCGCGGCGGCGGTGGCGGCCGACGACGACCGGGGATCGGCGGGTCTGCGGGCCCGGCTCGGACTGGCGCGGGACTGACCCGCCCCGCCGCCGTGAAGGTCACGGGTAGCCTTGCCGCCCGTGACCGCAACCCTGATCTGGACCCTGGTCGTTCTCGTCGCGATCGGCCTGTACCTGAGCTGGACGGCGGGACGGCTGGACCGGCTGCACGCCCGTATCGACGCCGCCCGCGCCGCGCTGGACGCACAGCTGCTGCGCCGGGCGTCCGTGGCCCAGGAGCTGGCCACCTCCAAGGTGCTCGACCCTGCCGCCTCGATCGTCCTGTACGAGGCCGCGCACGCGGCGCGGCAGGCTGAGGAGGAGCAGCGGGAGGTCGCCGAGAGCGATCTCAGCCAGGCCCTGCGGGCCGTCTTCGAGGACGCGCGGCAACTGGACGTCGTACGCGAGGCGCCCGGCGGAGACGCGGCGGCCCGTGAGCTCACCGAGGCAGTCCGCCGGGTCCCCATGGCCCGCCGCTTCCACAACGACGCCGTGGGCGCGGTCCGCAGACTGCGCCAGCACCGCAAGGTCCGCTGGTTCCGGCTGGCCGGCCACGCCCCGTTCCCGTTGGCGTTCGAGATGGACGACGAACCGCCACCCGCCCTCGCGGACCGCGCGGCCTGAACCCATGGCCGACGGCATGATCGGCCGAAAAGGATCCACGGGCTTTCCATTGGCCCTTGCTGTGGACTGGTCCACTCGCGTTTCCTCGTTGCTGCCGAAGCCCCCTTTTCCTACGAGTGAGGTCACCCCGTGTCCAGCACGATCTCCGAAAACCAGACCCCCGAGACCGGCACCGCGCGCGTGAAGCGCGGTATGGCCGAGCAGCTCAAGGGCGGCGTGATCATGGACGTGGTCAACGCCGAGCAGGCGAAGATCGCCGAGGACGCGGGCGCCGTCGCCGTCATGGCGCTGGAGCGGGTCCCGGCCGACATCCGCAAGGACGGCGGCGTGGCCCGGATGTCGGACCCCAACATGATCGAGGAGATCATCGAGGCGGTCTCCATCCCGGTGATGGCGAAGTCCCGGATCGGCCACTTCGTCGAGGCCCAGGTCCTCCAGTCGCTCGGCGTCGACTACATCGACGAGTCCGAGGTCCTCACTCCGGCCGACGAGGTCAACCACTCCGACAAGTGGGCGTTCACCACCCCCTTCGTCTGTGGTGCCACCAACCTGGGCGAGGCCCTGCGCCGCATCGCCGAGGGCGCCGCGATGATCCGCTCCAAGGGCGAGGCCGGCACCGGCAACGTCGTCGAGGCCGTCCGTCACCTGCGCCAGATCAAGAACGAGATCGCCCGGCTGCGCGGCTTCGACAACAACGAGCTGTACGCCGCCGCCAAGGACCTGCGTGCCCCGTACGAGCTGGTCAAGGAGGTCGCCGAGCTCGGCAAGCTCCCCGTGGTGCTGTTCTCCGCCGGTGGCGTGGCGACCCCGGCCGACGCCGCGCTGATGCGCCAGCTCGGAGCCGAGGGCGTCTTCGTCGGCTCCGGCATCTTCAAGTCCGGTGACCCGGCCAAGCGCGCCGCCGCCATCGTGAAGGCCACCACCTTCTACGACGACCCGAAGATCATCGCGGACGCCTCCCGGAACCTGGGCGAGGCCATGGTCGGCATCAACTGCGACACCCTGCCCGAGGCCGAGCGCTACGCCAACCGCGGCTGGTAACCACTCCCATGAGCCACGAAGCCCCTGTCATAGGCGTCCTTGCACTCCAGGGCGACGTCCGGGAGCACCTCATCGCCCTGGCCGCGGCCGACGCCGTGGCCAGGCCGGTGCGGCGGCCCGAGGAACTCGCCGAGGTCGACGGTCTCGTCATCCCCGGCGGTGAGTCGACCACCATCTCCAAGCTGGCCGTCCTCTTCGGCGTGATGGAGCCCCTCCGCGCGCGCGTGCGGGCCGGAATGCCCGTCTACGGGACCTGCGCGGGCATGATCATGCTCGCCGACAAGATCCTCGACCCGCGCTCGGGCCAGGAGACCGTCGGCGGCATCGACATGATCGTGCGCCGCAACGCGTTCGGACGACAGAACGAGTCCTTCGAGGCCGCCCTCGACGTGAACGGCATCGCGGGCGATCCGGTGGAGGGCGTCTTCATCCGCGCCCCCTGGGTCGAGTCCGTCGGTGCCGCGACCGAGGTGCTGGCCGAGCACGAGGGCCACATCGTCGCGGTCCGCCAGGGCAACGCGCTCGCCACGTCGTTCCACCCGGAACTGACCGGCGACCACCGTGTGCACGCCCTGTTCGTCGACATGGTGCGCGCGAACCGGTCAGCGGAGTCCTTGTAGGATCTGGGGGTCCCCTCAGGCTCCGCAGGCCCGGGGAGTTCGTCCAGGTTGGGTTACGCGAAGGAGACAGGCAGATGTCCGGCCACTCTAAATGGGCTACGACGAAGCACAAGAAGGCCGTGATCGACGCCAAGCGCGGCAAGCTCTTCGCGAAGATGATCAAGAACATCGAAGTCGCGGCCCGTACCGGTGGCGCGGACGTGTCCGGCAACCCGACGCTGTTCGACGCCATTCAGAAGGCCAAGAAGAGCTCGGTCCCGAACAAGAACATCGACTCCGCGGTGAAGCGCGGCGCCGGTCTCGAGGCCGGTGGCGCCGACTACGAGACGATCATGTACGAGGGCTACGGCCCGAACGGCGTCGCGGTGCTCATCGAGTGCCTCACCGACAACCGCAACCGCGCCGCCTCCGACGTCCGCGTCGCCATGACCCGCAACGGCGGCTCCATGGCCGACCCGGGCTCGGTGTCGTACCTCTTCAACCGCAAGGGCGTCGTCATCGTCCCCAAGGGTGAGCTGGCCGAGGACGACGTGCTCGGCGCGGTCCTCGACGCGGGCGCCGAGGAGGTCAACGACCTCGGTGAGTCCTTCGAGGTCCTGTCCGAGGCCACCGACCTGGTCGCGGTCCGCACCGCCCTCCAGGAAGCCGGCATCGACTACGACTCCGCCGAGGCCAACTTCGTCCCGACCATGCAGGTCGAGCTGGACGAGGAGGGCGCGAGGAAGATCTTCAGGCTGATCGACGCGCTCGAGGACAGCGACGACGTGCAGAACGTCTTCGCCAACTTCGACGTCAGCGACGAGGTCATGGAGAAGGTCGACGCGTAGCGCCGCCGCGAACTGAGCGGATCCGTCGGGCCGGTGGGACACGTCCTACCGGCCCGACGTCGTTGTCGGTGGCAGCGGATAGCCTGGCGAGAGTCAGAGATCACCGGCCACGGACCGCAGCGACGGTTCAGCCGCGAAGAGGGGAAGGCGCGTGCGGGTATTGGGGGTGGACCCCGGACTGACGCGATGCGGCGTCGGTGTCGTCGAGGGGGTCGCGGGCCGGCCGCTCACCATGCTCGGCGTGGGTGTCGTACGGACGCCCGCGGACGCCGAGTTGGGGCAGCGCCTCGTCGGCATCGAACAGGGCATGGAGCGGTGGCTCGACGAGTACCGCCCCGAATACGTCGCCGTGGAGCGGGTGTTCAGCCAGCACAACGTCAGCACGGCCATGGGCACCGCCCAGGCCAGCGCCGTCGCGATGCTGTGCGCCGCCCGCCGCGGCATCCCCGTCGCCCTGCACACCCCGAGCGAGGTCAAGGCCGCCGTCACCGGCAGCGGGCGCGCGGACAAGGCCCAGATCGGCGCGATGGTCACGCGCCTGCTGCGGCTCGACGCGCCGCCCAAGCCCGCCGACGCCGCCGACGCCCTCGCGCTCGCCATCTGCCACATCTGGCGCGGCCCCGCGCAGAACCGACTCCAGCGGGCCGTCGCCCTGCACACGGCCACAGCACAGACGACACCGAAAGGCCGTACGGCATGATCGCCTTCGTCAGCGGCACCGTCGCCGCACTCGCTCCCGACACCGCCGTGGTCGAGGTGGGTGGCGTGGGCATGGCCATCCAGTGCTCGCCGAACACGCTGTCCACGCTCCGGCTCGGCCGGTCGGCCAAGCTCGCCACCTCCCTCGTCGTACGGGAGGACTCGCTGACCCTGTACGGCTTCGTGGACGACGACGAGCGCCAGGTCTTCGAGCTGCTCCAGACGGCGAGCGGGGTGGGCCCCCGGCTCGCCCAGGCCATGCTGGCGGTCCACGCGCCGGACGCCCTGCGCCGCGCGGTGGCCACGGGTGACGAGAAGGCCCTCATCGCGGTGCCGGGCATCGGCAAGAAGGGCGCCCAGAAGCTGCTGCTGGAACTGAAGGACCGCTTGGGTGAGCCGCTCGGCGCCCCCGTGGTCGGCGCACCGGTCACCAGCGGCTGGCGCGACCAGCTGCACGCCGCCCTGATCGGCCTCGGCTACGCGACCCGCGAGGCCGACGAGGCGGTCGCCGCCGTGACCCCGCAGGCCGAGGCCGCGGACGGCGCGCCCCAGGTGGGCCACCTCCTGAAGGCCGCCCTTCAGACCCTGAACCGCGCCCGCTAGGAGAGACGTCAGTGAACTGGGACGACACGACCGAAGAGACCGCCCCGGAGCGGTTGGTCGGCTCTGTCGCCGACCGTGAGGACCAGGCCGTCGAGGCAGCGCTGCGCCCCAAGGACCTGGGCGAGTTCATCGGCCAGGAGAAGGTCCGCGAACAGCTCGACCTCGTCCTGCGCGCCGCACGCGCGCGTGGCGCCACCGCCGACCACGTACTGCTCTCCGGTGCCCCGGGCCTCGGCAAGACCACCCTCTCGATGATCATCGCCGCCGAGATGGGCGCCCCGATCCGCATCACCAGCGGCCCCGCCATCCAGCACGCGGGCGATCTCGCGGCGATCCTCTCCTCCCTCCAGGAGGGCGAGGTCCTCTTCCTCGACGAGATCCACCGCATGTCGCGGCCGGCCGAGGAGATGCTCTACATGGCGATGGAGGACTTCCGCGTCGACGTCATCGTCGGCAAGGGCCCCGGCGCCACCGCCATCCCGCTCGAGCTGCCCCCGTTCACGCTGGTCGGCGCCACCACGCGCGCGGGCCTGCTGCCGCCCCCGCTGCGCGACCGCTTCGGTTTCACGGCGCACATGGAGTTCTACGAGCCAGCCGAACTCCAGCGCGTCATCCACCGCTCCGCGGACCTCCTCGACGTGGAGATCGACACCGACGGCGCCGCCGAGATCGCCGGCCGCTCCCGCGGCACCCCCCGGATCGCCAACCGCCTGCTGCGCCGCGTACGCGACTACGCGCAGGTCAAGGCCGACGGGAGGATCACCCGCGCGATCGCGGAGGCCGCGCTGAAGGTCTACGAGGTGGACGGCCGCGGCCTGGACCGTCTCGACCGCGGGGTCCTGGAGGCCCTGCTGAAGCTGTTCGGCGGCGGCCCGGTCGGTCTGTCCACCCTCGCCGTGGCGGTGGGGGAGGAGCGTGAGACCGTGGAAGAGGTGGCCGAGCCCTTCCTGGTGAGGGAGGGACTGCTCGCCCGTACCCCTCGAGGGCGGGTGGCGACCCCGGCCGCGTGGGCGCACCTCGGCCTCACCCCGGCTCAGGGAAGTGGACAACAGGACCTGTTCGGGGCGTGACGCGGAGGACTGCGGCGGAGGTGTTGGCCGGGTCAGGAACCCAGGTGCCATGCTGAGCGTTGTTCCATGCGCGCGGACTCGCTTAGACTCCGCCGATGCCGCCGTTGTCGGCAGCACACAACCCCCATCCAACAGGCCGCTCCACCATCGCGGTCGTCCGAAGGAAGTCCGTCCCGTGAGTCCTGTGACCCTCCTCCCGTTCATCGTGCTCATCGGGGCCATGTTCCTGATGACCCGGTCGGCCAAGAAGAAGCAGCAGCAGGCCGCCGCCATGCGAAACGACATGCAGCCCGGCAGTGGTGTCCGCACCATCGGGGGCATGTACGCGACGGTGAAGGAGGTCAACGAGGACACGGTCCTCCTCGACGCCGGTCCGGGCGTCGACCTGCTCTTCGCGAAGAACTCCATCGGTGCCGTCCTGACCGACGACGAGTACAACCGCATCGTCCACGGCATCGAGCACGACCTGAAGTCCGACTCCGACGTCGTCCCGGACGACGCCTCCTCCCTCACCGAGTCCGCCGAGACCGACGACTCCGTCGACGACGCTGCCGCCGCCTCCGACGACAAGGCCGTCGACCTCGGCAAGAAGGACGCGACCGACGAGGTGCAGGAGAAGGACGCCGACGCCGAGCAGGCCGAGGCCGCCGAAGAGCCGAAGAAGACCGACGGCGACTCCGACGCGAAGAAGTAGCCCCGTCCCCGGCGCGCACGGGTCCCGCCCGTCCGCGCCGGGGCACGCGCATCTCGCCAGGGGATCCCGACACCATGTCATGGCCGCCGCCGCGCTGACCCGGCGCGAGGTGGCCCGAGAGGGAGTACGAGAAGGTGGCAGCACCTAAGAAGGGCCGGAGCGCGAGTGCCCAGAGCAAGCCAGGGCGCTCGCTGGCCCTGATCCTGATCGCCATCGTGGGGCTCACCGCAGGCATGTTCGCCTCCGGTCACACCACTCCGCGTCTCGGCATCGACCTTGCCGGCGGTACCAGCATCACGCTGGAGGCGAAGTCGGACCAGGGATCAGCGATCAACAAGGCCAACATGGACACCGCGGTCGAGATCATGAACCGCCGTGTCAACGGGCTGGGCGTCTCCGAGGCGGAGGTGCAGACCCAGGGCAGTCGCAACATCATCGTGAACATCCCCAAGGGCACCAACTCGGAGAAGGCCCGGGAGCAGGTCGGCACCACCGCCAAGCTGTACTTCCGTCCGGTCCTGGCCCAGGAGGCCACCGGCTCCGCCGCCGCCTCGCCGAGCGCGTCCCCGAGCGGCTCCTCCAGTGCCTCTCCGAGCCCCTCGGCGAGCGCCTCCGGCACGGGTGAGAAGGCGACCTCCTCGTCCTCCCCGTCGGCCTCCGCCACCTCGCAGGGCCGCGCCGTCACCGACGCGCTGAAGGCCGACTCGACCCCGTCGGCCTCCGCCAGCGCCAAGGCGAGCTCTTCCGCCAGCCCGTCGGCCTCCGCGAGCAGCGGCGCCGCCGTCACCGCGGACGACGCCGCGCTCCAGGCCAAGTACGCCGCCCTGGACTGCTCCAAGGAGTCGGTCCGGGCCAAGGCCGGCGAGGGCGTCAAGCCCGAGGACACGACCGTGGCCTGCGGTGAGATCGACAAGGTCTGGTACAAGTACCTGCTCGGCCCGGCCGCCGTCGACGGCACCGAGGTCGACAAGGCCCAGGCCGTCTACGACACGCAGACCGCCGCCGGCTGGCAGGTCACCATGGACTTCAACAAGTCCGGCGCCAAGAAGTTCGCCACCATCACCGGCCAGCTCGCGCAGAACACCCAGCCGCAGAACGAGTTCGGCATCGTGCTCGACGGCAACGTCGTCTCCAGCCCGTTCGTGCAGAACTCCATCACCGGCGGCCAGGCCCAGATCTCGGGCAGCTTCACGCAGGAGGAGGCCCAGGGCCTCGCCAACATGCTGTCCTACGGTGCGCTCCCGCTCTCCTTCCAGGAGCAGAGCGTGACCACGGTGACGGCGGCGCTCGGTGGTGACCAGCTGCACGCCGGTCTGCTGGCCGGCGCCATCGGTCTCCTGCTGGTCGTGATCTACCTGGTGGCCTACTACCGCGGCCTGGCGCTGATCGCGCTCGCGTCGCTGCTGGTCTCCGCGGCCCTCACCTACGTGCTCATGGCGCTGCTCGGCCCGGCCATCGGCTTCGCGCTGAACCTGCCCGCCGTCTGTGGCGCCATCGTCGCCATCGGCATCACGGCGGACTCGTTCATCGTGTACTTCGAACGCGTCCGGGACGAGATCCGCGAGGGCCGTACCCTGCGCCCCGCCGTCGAGCGGGCGTGGCCGCGTGCCCGGCGCACCATCCTGGTCTCCGACTTCGTGTCGTTCCTCGCCGCTGCGGTGCTCTTCATCGTCACGGTCGGCAAGGTCCAGGGCTTCGCGTTCACACTGGGCCTGACCACCGTCCTGGACGTGGTCGTGGTCTTCTTCTTCACCAAGCCGCTGATGACGCTCATCGCTCGGCGGAAGTTCTTCGCGAGCGGCCACAAGTGGTCCGGCCTCGACCCGAAGAGCCTGGGTGCCCAGCCGCCGCTGCGCCGCACCCGCCGTCCCGGCGGCCCTGCCGCCGGCCCCGTCGAGACGAAGGAGGCCTGAGCGATGTCGAAACTCGGTAACCTCGGCGCCCGGCTGCATCGTGGCGAGATCAGCTACGACTTCATCGGCCACCGCAAGCTCTGGTACAGCATCTCGATCCTGATCACCATCACGGCCATCGTCGGCCTGGCGGTGCGCGGCCTGAACATGGGCATCGACTTCCAGGGCGGCGCCGTCTTCACGACCGAGAAGACGAGCGTCTCCGTCTCCCAGGCCGAGGAGTACGCGAAGTCGGCGTCCGGCCACGACGCGGTCGTGCAGAAGCTGGGCAACGGCACGCTGCGCATCCAGATCGCCGGCATGGACATCAAGCAGTCCAACGAGATCAAGAGCGACCTGGCCGAGGACTTCAAGGCCGACCCGGAGTCGATCACCGCCGAACTGGTCGGTCCCAGCTGGGGCGACCAGATCGCCAGCAAGGCCTGGCAGGGCCTGGCGATCTTCATGGTCCTGGTCGTGATCTATCTGGCGATCGCCTTCGAGTGGCGCATGGCCATCGCGGCCCTCGTCGCTCTGATCCACGACATCACCATCACGGTCGGCATCTACGCCCTCGTCGGTTTCGAGGTCACGCCCGGCACGGTGATCGGTCTGCTGACGATCCTCGGTTACTCGCTGTACGACACGGTCGTGGTCTTCGACTCCCTCAAGGAACAGACGAAGGACCTCACCAAGCAGACCCGCTTCACCTACAGCGAGATCGCCAACCGGTCGATCAACGGCACCCTGGTCCGCTCCATCAACACCACGGTCGTCGCGCTGCTGCCGGTGGCGGGGCTGCTGTTCATCGGCGGCGGCTTCCTCGGCGCGGGCACGCTCAACGACATCTCGCTGTCGCTGTTCGTCGGCCTCGCGGCCGGTGCGTACTCCTCGATCTTCATCGCCACGCCGCTCGTCGCCGACCTCAAGGAGCGCGAGCCGCAGATCAAGGCGCTGAAGAAGCGTGTCCTGGCCAAGCGCGCCCAGGCGTCGGCCGAGGAGGCGCCCGTGCAGACCCGCGGCGACGACACCTACGGCGACGAGCCGGAGGACGCCGAAGCCGCGGTCGTCGGGCCGCGCAACCAGCCCGCCTCTCGGGGCCGGGGCCGTGGGCGTCCGTCCGGGAAGCGCCGATGACCGAGCTCACCGACATCACGACGCTGCTCCACAGCCGCATCCGTGACGTGGCCGACTACCCGGAGCCGGGGGTGATGTTCAAGGACATCACCCCGCTCCTGGCGGACCCGGTGGCGTTCACCGCGCTCACCGACGCGTTCGCCGGGATCGCCGAGCGCACCGGCGCCACCAAGGTCGTCGGCCTGGAGGCCCGGGGCTTCATCCTGGGCGCCCCGGTCGCCGTCCGGGCCGGCCTCGGCTTCATCCCCGTACGCAAGGCGGGCAAGCTCCCCGGAGCCACCCTCGGCCAGGCCTACGACCTGGAGTACGGCTCGGCCGAGATCGAGGTGCACGCCGAGGACCTGTCGGCCGACGACCGTGTGCTGATCGTCGACGACGTCCTCGCCACCGGCGGCACCGCCGAGGCGTCGATCCAGCTCATCCACCGAGCGGGCGCCCAGGTCGCGGGCGTCGCCGTCCTGATGGAGCTGGGCTTCCTCGACGGCCGTCCCCGCCTGGAGGCGGCCCTCGGCGGAGCGCCTCTGGAGGCGCTGCTCACGATCTGAGCGCGATCCCAGAACCGTCGTACGCCAAGTGGGCGGGCCCGGAGGAATCCGGAGCCCGCCCCTTGTGTTTCTCCGGTAGACGGCCCTCACATCGGCCTGGAGGCGATCCTGGAGCTCAGGATCGCTACGATGGGTGCTCCGGAGCCTGACCGGGGACCCGGATCGCGCACGAGGAGTCCTCTTGCCAGACGAGGCCCAGCACCTGACCGCCGCCAAGCCCGAGTCCGCCTCGGGTCCCGCGGCCACGCCCGCGTCGCACGCGAAGGACGACAGCCGGGGGGCGGTCGAGCACGACCGATCCGCGCCCGTCGACAAGCCGGCCGAGCAGCCCCGGCCCAAGCCGGCCCAGCCCGAAGGCTCTGCGGCCGTGCCCGCCGGCCGTCCGGCCGCCGCGCAGCCTCCGGCCCGTTCCGGCTCCTCCAACCGTGTCCGCGCCCGCCTCGCCCGGCTCGGCGTCCAGCGCCAGAACCCGTACAACCCGGTCCTGGAACCGCTGCTGCGGATAGTGCGCAGCAACGACCCCAAGATCGAGACGGCGACGCTGCGCCAGATCGAGAAGTCCTACCAGGTCGCCGAGCGGTGGCACCGCGGTCAGAAGCGCAAGAGCGGCGACCCGTACATCACGCACCCGCTCGCGGTGACCACGATCCTCGCCGAGCTGGGCATGGACCCGGCCACGCTCATGGCGGGCCTGCTGCACGACACCGTCGAGGACACCGAGTACGGCCTGGAGGACCTGCGCCGTGACTTCGGCGACCAGGTCGCCCTGCTCGTCGACGGCGTCACCAAGCTGGACAAGGTCAAGTTCGGCGAGGCCGCGCAGGCCGAGACCGTGCGCAAGATGGTCGTCGCCATGGCCAAGGACCCGCGCGTCCTGGTCATCAAGCTCGCCGACCGGCTGCACAACATGCGCACCATGCGTTACCTCAAGCGCGAGAAGCAGGAGAAGAAGGCGCGCGAGACCCTCGAGATCTACGCGCCGCTCGCCCACCGGCTGGGCATGAACACCATCAAGTGGGAACTGGAGGACCTCGCCTTCGCGATCCTCTACCCCAAGATGTACGACGAGATCGTACGGCTGGTGGCCGAGAGGGCACCGAAGCGTGACGAGTACCTGGCCATAGTGACCGACGAGGTCCAGGCCGACCTGCGCGCCGCCCGTATCAAGGCGACCGTGACCGGCCGCCCGAAGCACTACTACAGCGTCTACCAGAAGATGATCGTCCGCGGCCGCGACTTCGCGGAGATCTACGACCTGGTGGGCATCCGCGTCCTCGTGGACACGGTCAGGGACTGCTACGCCGCCCTCGGCACGGTGCACGCGCGATGGAACCCGGTCCCCGGCCGGTTCAAGGACTACATCGCGATGCCCAAGTTCAACATGTACCAGTCGCTGCACACGACGGTCATCGGCCCCAACGGCAAGCCGGTCGAACTCCAGATCCGTACGTTCGACATGCACCGCCGCGCCGAGTACGGCATCGCCGCGCACTGGAAGTACAAGCAGGAGGCCGTCGCCGGTGCCTCCAAGGTGCGCTCGGACCAGCCGAGGACCACCGGCAAGGACGACCACCTCAACGACATGGCGTGGCTGCGACAGCTCCTCGACTGGCAGAAGGAGACCGAGGACCCCGGCGAGTTCCTGGAGTCCCTGCGCTTCGACCTGTCGCGCAACGAGGTCTTCGTCTTCACGCCGAAGGGCGACGTGATAGCGCTGCCGGCCGGCGCCACGCCCGTGGACTTCTCGTACGCGGTGCACACCGAGGTGGGCCACCGCACCATAGGAGCCCGCGTCAACGGACGCCTCGTCCCGCTGGAATCGACCCTGGACAACGGCGACCTGGTGGAGGTCTTCACCTCCAAGGCGGCCGGGGCCGGGCCGTCCCGGGACTGGCTGAACTTCGTGAAGTCGCCGCGTGCCCGCAACAAGATCCGGGCCTGGTTCTCCAAGGAGCGCCGCGACGAGGCCATCGAGCAGGGCAAGGACGCCATCGCCCGCGCGATGCGCAAGCAGAATCTGCCTATCCAGCGCATCCTCACGGGTGACTCGCTGGTCACGCTGGCGCACGAGATGCGCTACCCGGACATCTCCTCGCTGTACGCGGCGATCGGCGAGGGCCATGTGGCCGCGCAGAACGTCGTACAGAAGCTGGTGCAGGCCCTCGGCGGCGAGGAGGCGGCCACCGAGGAGATCGACGAGACCGTCCCGTCCCGCACCCGTGGTCGCAAGCGGCGCAGCAACCAGGACCCCGGTGTGGTCGTCAAGGGCGTCGACGACGTCTGGGTCAAGCTGGCCCGCTGTTGTACGCCCGTACCCGGCGACCCGATCATCGGCTTCGTCACGCGCGGTAGTGGCGTATCGGTTCACCGCAGCGACTGCGTCAACGTGGAGTCCCTGTCCCGCGAACCGGAGCGCATCCTCGAGGTCGAGTGGGCGCCCACCCAGTCCTCGGTCTTCCTGGTCGCCATCCAGGTCGAGGCCCTGGACCGCTCCCGTCTCCTCTCGGACGTCACGCGGGTGCTGTCCGACCAGCACGTCAACATCCTGTCCGCGGCGGTCCAGACCTCCCGCGACCGGGTGGCCACCTCCCGCTTCACCTTCGAGATGGGCGACCCCAAGCACCTGGGGCACGTCCTGAAGGCCGTACGCGGCGTGGAGGGCGTCTACGACGTGTACCGGGTGACATCGGCGCGCCGGCCGTAGCCGAGCACGCGAGAGGCCCCCGTACGCGATGTACGGGGGCCTCTCGTCGAATGTCGACCGGGCGGGTCGGGAGCCGGGATCAGCCGCCGAACTCCTGGAGGCCCTTCAGAGCCTGGTCCAGCAGCGCCTGGCGGCCTTCCAGCTCACGCTCCAGCTTGTCGGCCTTCGCGGAGTTGCCCTGGGCGCGGGCCTGGTCGATCTGCGTGCGCAGCTTGTCCACGGCGGCCTGGAGCTGACCGGTCAGACCCGCGGCACGCGCGCGTGCCTCCGGGTTCGTCCGGCGCCACTCGGTCTCCTCGGACTCCTGCATCGCCCGCTCCACGGCGTGCATCCGGCCCTCGACCTTCGGCCGGGCGTCGCGCGGCACATGGCCGATGGCCTCCCAGCGCTCGTTGATCGAGCGGAAGGCGGCACGCGCCGCCTTCAGGTCACCGATCGGCAGGAGCTTCTCGGCCTCCTCGGCCAGCTCCTCCTTGAGCTTCAGGTTCTCCGTCTGCTCCGCGTCCCGCTCGGCGAACACCGAACTGCGGGCGGCGAAGAAGACGTCCTGGGCGCCGCGGAAGCGGTTCCAGAGGTCGTCCTCGTGCTCGCGCTGGGCGCGGCCCGCGGCCTTCCACTCCGCCATCAGCTCGCGGTAGCGGGCCGCCGTCGGACCCCAGTCCGACGAACCGGACAGCGCCTCGGCCTCGGAGACCAGCCGCTCCTTGGTCCGGCGGGCCTCCTCGCGCTGCGCGTCCAGCTGCGCGAAGTGCGCCTTGCGGCGCTTGGAGAACGCCGAGCGCGCGTGCGAGAACCGGTGCCACAGCTCGTCGTCCGACTTGCGGTCGAGACGCGGCAGACCCTTCCAGGTGTCCACCAGCGACCGCAGCCGCTCACCGGCGGCCCGCCACTGGTCGGACTGCGCCAGCTGCTCCGCCTCGGTGACCAGGTCCTCCTTGGCCTTGCGGGCCTCGTCGGACTGCTTGGCCCGCTGCTGCTTGCGCTCCTCGCGCCGCGACTCGACGGTCGCCACCAGCTTGTCCAGCCGGTCCCGCAGTGCCTGGAGATCACCGACCGCGTGGTGCGCGTCGACCTGTTCGCGGATGTGGTCGATCGCGACCTGGGCGTCCTTCGTCGACAGATCGGTGGTCTTCACTCGCTTCTCGAGGAGGCCGATCTCGACAACCAGGCCCTCGTACTTGCGCTCGAAATAGGCCAGCGCCTCCTCTGGGGAGCCTGCCTGCCAGGAACCGACCACCTGCTCGCCGTCGGCCGTACGCACGTACACGGTCCCCGTCTCGTCGACGCGGCCCCACGGGTCGCTGCTCACAGCGCCTCCTCCACATGATGCCTCCGAGGGGCTTCAGCGCCCCTGGGCATCGTCCACAGTTTCGTCACGGCCAACATAGGCGACCGGCGGGCCGCCTGTCCGCATCCAGCGCGACCGAAATTGCGCAGTTGACCGCCCCTTAGCCGCCGGATCGCCGTCAGGATTTCGTGACCGTCGCCTTGTTGATCACGACCGTCGCGTTCGGGGCTCCGTCACCCGCGCCCGTGTTCTCGCCGGCGGCGGCGATCTTCGCCAGCACCTTCATGCCGTCGGCCGACACGGTACCGAAAGGCGTGTAGCTGGGCGGCAGCTGACTGTCCTGGTAGACGAGGAAGAACTGGCTGCCGCCGGTGTGCGCCTGACCGGTGTTGGCCATCGCGATCGTGCCCGCCGGGTAGATGTTGTTCTTGAGGCTGGTGTCCTTCAGGTTCTCGTCCGGAATGGTGTAGCCGGGACCGCCGCTGCCGCTGCCCGTCGGGTCGCCGCACTGCAACACGTAGATGCCGCTGGTGGTGAGACGGTGGCACTTGGTGTGATCGAAGTAGCCCTTGCCGGCGAGGAAGCTGAACGAGTTCACCGTGTGCGGCGCGGCCTTCGCCTTGAGCGCTATGCCGATGTCCCCGCACGTCGTCGCGAGGGTCATCGTGTACTTCGCCGACTTGTCGATCGTGACCGCCGGCTCCTTCTTCCAGGTCTGCGTCTTGACCGAGCCCGCGGCCGCCTTCTCGCACGGGTCCTTGACGGCGCTGGGCGTCGGGGAAGGCGTCGTCTCCGAGCTCGCGTTCGCCTTGTCGTCGTCCTTCAGGACGCCCGTCGTGTACAGCGCCACACTGCCGATGATGATCACGCCGAGCACCGACGCGATCACCGAGTTGCGCGCGCGAGCCTTGCGTCGCGCGGAGGTGCGCCGCTGCTGCTGCCGCAAGAACTTCTCCCGGGCGAGCTGACGCTTCCGCTGTTCCTGGGTGACCACCGAGTTCTCTCCTCGTGCGTCTCGTACGTCGACTGGGACGCGTGCGTCTTGTGAGCCGACCGCCTGCGTGTGCCCCGTACCGTATATGGGTTCGCTGAGGAATCGGCAGCGCCGGTAGGCTCTGACCACTGGCGCAGCCGCCCAGAAGCCCACGCGTATCGACACAAACGAAGGACGATCGTGCTCATTGCCGGGTTCCCCGCCGGGGCCTGGGGGACGAACTGTTATCTCGTCGCCCCCGCCGCCGGTGAGGAGTGCGTGATCATCGACCCGGGCCACCAGGCGGCCCCAGGAGTCGAGGAAGCGATCAGGAAGCATCGGCTCAAGCCCGTCGCCGTCGTCCTCACCCACGGCCACATCGACCACGTGGCCTCGGTCGTCCCGGTGTGCGGAGCACACGACGTACCTGCCTGGATCCACCCCGAGGACCGCTACATGATGAGCGACCCGGAGAAGGCGCTCGGCCGGTCCATCGGGATGCCGCTGATGGGCGAGCTGACCGTGGGAGAGCCGGACGACGTCCGTGAACTGACCGACGGCGTCGGGCTGGACCTGGCGGGTATGGAGTTCTCCGTCGCCCATGCGCCGGGCCATACCAGGGGGTCGGTGACCTTCCGGATGCCCGAGACGGCCGACGTCCCGTCGGTCTTCTTCTCCGGGGATCTGCTGTTCGCCGGCTCCATCGGACGCACCGACCTGCCCGGCGGTGACATGGCCGAGATGCTCGACTCGCTGGCCCGCGTGTGCCTGCCGCTCGAGGACTCGACCGTGGTGCTGTCCGGCCACGGCCCCCAGACGACCATCGGCCAGGAGCGCGCCACCAACCCGTATCTGCGGCAGGTGGCGGCCGGCGGCCAGGGAGCGGGTTCGCACACCCCTCCCCGACGAGGAATGTGACGAGAGACCTTCCGTGAGTACCTTTCAGGCCCCCAAGGGCACGTACGACCTGATTCCGCCGCGTTCCGCGAAGTTCCTCGCGGTACGCGAGGCGATCGCCGCCCCGCTGCGCAACTCCGGCTACGGCTATGTCGAGACGCCCGGCTTCGAGGACGTCAACCTGTTCGCGCGCGGTGTGGGCGAGTCCACCGACATCGTCAGCAAGGAGATGTACGCCTTCGAGACCAAGGGAGGCGACCAGCTGGCCCTGCGCCCGGAGGGCACGGCGTCCGTGCTGCGCGCCGCCCTGGAGGCGAACCTGCACAAGCAGGGCAACCTGCCGGTCAAGCTCTGGTACTCGGGCTCGTACTACCGGTACGAGAAGCCGCAGGCGGGCCGGTACCGGCACTTCTCCCAGGTCGGTGCCGAGGCGATCGGCGCGGAGGACCCGGCGCTGGACGCCGAGCTGATCATCCTGGCCGACCAGGCGTACCGGTCGCTGGGGCTGCGCAACTTCCGCATCCTCCTCAACAGCCTCGGCGACAAGGAGTGCCGCCCGGTGTACCGGGAGGCACTCCAGGCCTTCCTGCGGGGCCTTGACCTCGACGAGGACACGCTGCGCCGCGCGGAGATCAACCCGCTGAGGGTCCTGGACGACAAGCGCGAGGCGGTCCAGAAGCAGCTCGGGGGCGCGCCACTGCTGCGCGACTACCTCTGCGACGCGTGCAAGGCGTACCACGAGGAGGTCCGTGAGCTGATCACGGCGGCGGGCGTGGTCTTCGAGGACGACCCGAAGCTGGTCCGCGGCCTCGACTACTACACCCGCACGACCTTCGAGTTCGTCCACGACGGACTGGGCTCCCAGTCCGCGGTGGGCGGGGGCGGCCGCTACGACGGTCTCTCCGAGATGATCGGCGGCCCCGCGCTGCCGTCGGTGGGCTGGGCGCTGGGCGTCGACCGTACGGTGCTGGCGCTGGAGGCGGAGGGCGTGGAGCTGGAGCTGCCCGCCGCGACCTCCGTGTTCGCCGTCCCGCTCGGCGAGGAGGCCCGCCGGGTCCTCTTCGCGAAGGTCACCGAACTGCGCAAGCTCGGTGTCGCGGCGGACTTCTCCTACGGCTCCAGGGGGCTCAAGGGCGCCATGAAGAGCGCCAACCGCAGCGGGGCCCGCTACACGATCGTCGCCGGCGAACGCGACCTCGCCGAGGGCGTCGTCCAGCTCAAGGACATGGAGTCCGGCGAGCAGACGGCGATCGGCGTCAACGAGATCGTGGCGGAACTGGAGTCGAAGCTGGGCTAGCGGGCGCGTAAGCCCCAGGAAGGCGCCGGGTCGGACGACCCGGCGCCTTCGTCATGCGCCACAACGTCACAACGTCATGCGTTGGATCGTCATGCGCCGGAACGTCAACCTGGCGGCCGCCCGTTCGTCCTCCGGAGGGTGTCGTCGTCCGAACCTCACGCGCGCGTGCCGGTGTGCGCCTGGCCTTGGCCGGAACCGAACGCCGGGGGGCGGCCGTACGTACTTCCTTATGCGCACCGAACGGTGCGCACCCGGCCCGGTGCGGCACAATGGCCCCTGCCCGAAGATGGTCCAACTCTCAAGTGACGGATCGGCGTGATGAGCAAGACGACAGTCAAAGACGTCTCCACGGAGTCCGAGCCCGGGCGCGTCACCGCGACCGAGCCCCGGACCGTGGGCGGCAGCCGTGCGTTCGCGATCCTGCTGCTGATCACCGGTGCCGCCGGTCTGCTGGCCGCCTGGGTCATCACGCTCGACAAGTTCAAGATCCTCGAGGCCAAGGTCGCCGGCGAGACCTTCACGCCCAGTTGCAGCATCAGCCCGATCATCAGCTGCGGCAGCGTCATGGAGAGCAAGCAGGCCGCCGCCTTCGGCTTCCCCAACCCGATGCTCGGCCTCGTCGCCTACGGCATCGTGATCTGTGTCGGCATGAGCCTGCTGACCCGGGTCGCGTTCCCGCGCTGGTACTGGCTGACCTTCAACTTCGGCACCCTCTTCGGCGTCGCCTTCTGCACCTGGCTCCAGTACCAGTCCCTGTACAAGATCAACGCCCTGTGCCTGTGGTGCTCGCTGGCCTGGGTCGCGACGATCACCATGTTCTGGTACGTCACCTCGTTCAACGTGCGCAACGACCTCCTGCCCGCCCCGGGCTGGCTGAAGCGCTTCCTCGGCGAGTTCACCTGGGTCCTGCCGGTCACCCACGTCGGCATCATCGGCATGCTGATCCTGACCCGCTGGGGCGCGGACCTCTGGGCCTGAGCCCCGTACCGGACAGGCGTCGGACGTCACTGTCAGACCTCTGACGTAGGCTCCGACGTGTGGAGCCCGACCTGTTCACCGCCGCAGCAGAAGACCGCCAGGAGAAGGACCCCGCCGGGAGCCCCCTGGCGGTCCGGATGCGCCCGCGCATCCTCGACGAGGTGGTGGGCCAGCAGCACCTGCTGAAGCCGGGCTCACCCCTGCGCCGCCTGGTCGGCGAGGGCGCCACGGGCCCGGCCGGGCCCTCCTCGGTGATCCTCTGGGGGCCGCCCGGCACCGGGAAGACGACCCTGGCGTACGTCGTCTCGAAGGCCACCAACAAGCGGTTCGTCGAACTGTCGGCCATCACCGCGGGCGTCAAGGAGGTCCGCGCGGTCATCGACGGCGCCCGCCGCGCCATCGGCGGCTACGGCAAGGAGACCGTCCTCTTCCTCGACGAGATCCACCGCTTCAGCAAGGCCCAGCAGGACTCCCTCCTGCCGGCCGTCGAGAACCGCTGGGTGACGCTGATCGCGGCGACCACCGAGAACCCGTACTTCTCGGTGATCTCGCCCCTGCTCTCCCGTTCCCTCCTGCTGACCCTCGAGCCCCTGACGGACGGCGACCTCCGCGACCTCGTCAGGCGCGCCCTGACCGACGATCGCGGCCTCAAGGGCGCTCTCACCCTCCCCGAGGACACCGAGGCTCATCTGCTGCGCATCGCCGGCGGCGACGCCCGGCGCGCCCTCACCGCCCTGGAGGCCGCCGCCGGGGCCGCCCTGGACCAGGACGAGACCGACATCAGCCTCCAGACCCTGGAGCAGACCGTCGACCGCGCGGCGGTGAAGTACGACCGTGACGGCGACCAGCACTACGACGTCGCCAGCGCCCTCATCAAGTCCATCCGGGGTTCGGACGTCGACGCGGCCCTGCACTACCTGGCCCGCATGATCGAGGCCGGCGAGGACCCCCGCTTCATCGCCCGCCGCCTGATGATCTCCGCCAGCGAGGACATCGGCCTCGCCGACCCGGGCGCGCTGCCCCTCGCGGTCGCCGCCGCCCAGGCCGTCGCCATGATCGGCTTCCCCGAGGCCGCCCTCACGCTCAGCCACACCACCATCGCCCTCGCCCTGGCACCCAAGTCCAACGCCGCGACGACCGCGATCGGCGCCGCCCTGGAGGACGTACGCAAGGGACTGGCCGGCCCGGTGCCGCCGCATCTGCGCGACGGGCACTACAAGGGCGCCGCCAAGCTGGGGCACGCGCAGGGGTACGTGTATCCGCACGACCTGCCCGAGGGCATCGCCGCCCAGCAGTACGCCCCGGACGCCATCAAGGACCGTGAGTACTACGAGCCCACCCGGCACGGCGCCGAGGCCCGCTATGCGGACGCGGTCGAGTGGACCCGGCAGCACCTCGGTCGCGACGGGTCCTGAGCACCCTGTAGACTCGCCCGAAGTGCCGCGTCCCGTGCAGTCAGAACAGGACAGTCGGCCGGAGCACCGGTCCTCGGACCTCGCTCCAGGAGCGTCGCGCACCGTCGAAGGTGTCGCGGGCAGCCCATCACCACCCGGAATTCCGGGAACGGTCGGTGGGCAACTCGCGTGCTGCACGTATGTGCCCAGACCAGGGGAGCGGCTGCCCGACAGGTTCCACGCGGACCCGACGGGTTTCCCCGGCTGCGGATGCGACCTCCCTTAACTCTGACAAGCCGGAAATTCTGGAAAGTGAGAGATCGTGGCGAACCAGCCCCGTCCCAAGGTCAAGAAGTCGCGTGCCCTCGGCATCGCGCTGACCCCGAAGGCCGTCAAGTACTTCGAGGCCCGCCCCTACCCGCCGGGTGAGCACGGCCGCGGCCGCAAGCAGAACTCGGACTACAAGGTCCGTCTGCTCGAGAAGCAGCGTCTGCGCGCGCAGTACGACGTGTCCGAGCGCCAGCTCGTCCGCGCCTACGAGCGTGCCTCCAAGGTCCAGGGCAAGACCGGTGAGGCCCTGATCATCGAGCTCGAGCGCCGTCTCGACGCGCTGGTCCTGCGTTCGGGCATCGCCCGCACGATCTACCAGGCCCGCCAGATGGTCGTCCACGGCCACATCGAGGTCAACGGCCAGAAGGTCGACAAGCCGTCCTTCCGCGTCAAGCCGGACGACGTCGTCATGGTGCGCGAGCGCAGCCGTGAGAAGACGCTGTTCTCGATCTCCCGCGAGGGCGGCTTCGCCCCCGACGGCGAGACCCCGCGCTACCTCCAGGTGAACCTCCGCGCCCTGGCCTTCCGCCTGGACCGTGAGCCGAACCGCAAGGAGATCCCCGTGATCTGCGACGAGCAGCTCGTCGTCGAGTACTACGCCCGCTGATCCCCTTCCGGATCGGTCTGCGGCGGTCGTAGGACTTCTGCGCCAAGGCCCGTCGTCTCCCTGCCCTTCGGGGCAGGTGGGACGGCGGGCTTTCGCACGCCTAATCCGGTACGGAACGCCGGCGTCGGCGCGATAGGCTCGCCTCCAGAGATAGGTGTTCGTCAGACAGGGAGCGGGTGCGCAGTGTCCGGTGGAGAGGTGGCCGGCATCCTGGTGGCCGTGTTCTGGGCGATCCTGGTCTCCTTCCTCGCCGTCGCGCTGGCGAGGCTGGCCCAGACGCTCAGGGCGACCACCAAACTCGTCGCCGACGTGACCGAGCAGGCCGTCCCGCTGCTGGCCGACGCCTCCGCGGCGGTGCGTTCCGCGCAGACCCAGATCGACCGGGTCGACGCGATCGCCACCGACGTCCAGGAAGTCACTTCGAACGCCTCGGCGCTGTCCACCACGGTCGCCTCCACTTTCGGTGGCCCCCTGGTGAAGGTCGCCGCCTTCGGCTACGGCGTTCGCCGGGCCCTCGGCGGCCGCAAGGACGACGTGCCCGCCAGGGAGCCCCGGCGGACCGTGATCGTGGGCCGAACGGTCTCCCGGCGGGAGAAGCGCAAGCCCCGTGGAAAGAGGGACTGAGACCAGCGATGTTCCGCCGTACCTTCTGGTTCACCACGGGCGTCGCCGCCGGTGTCTGGGCCACCACCAAGGTCAATCGCAAGCTGAAGCAGCTGACCCCCGAGAGCCTCGCCGCGACCGCGGCCAACAAGGCGCTCGAGACGGGAGCGCGCCTCAAGGACCGCGCGGTGGGCTTCGCGCTCGACGTCCGCGACAACATGGCCCAGCGGGAGGCCGAGCTGGGGGAGGCGCTGGGGATCCACGACGACCCCGAACTCCCCGCGCCCCGGCGGTACACCGCCATCGAGAACAACCGCAGTACCCCCAAGTACCCCGAGCACATCGAGAACACGACGTACTCGCACAACCGGAATGAGGACCACTGATGGAGTCGGCCGAGATCCGCCGCCGCTGGCTGAGCTTCTACGAGGAGCGCGGGCACACCGTCGTCCCTTCGGCGTCGCTCATCGCGGACGACCCGACTCTGCTCCTGGTCCCCGCCGGCATGGTCCCCTTCAAGCCGTACTTCCTCGGCGACGTCAAGCCGCCGTGGTCGCGCGCCACCAGCGTGCAGAAGTGCGTGCGCACGCCCGACATCGAAGAGGTCGGCAAGACCACCCGCCACGGCACGTTCTTCCAGATGTGCGGCAACTTCTCCTTCGGCGACTACTTCAAGGAAGGCGCCATCAAGTACGCCTGGGAGCTGCTCACCACGCCCCAGGACAAGGGTGGTTACGGACTGGAGCCGGAGAAGCTCTGGATCACCGTCTACAAGGACGACGACGAGGCCGAGCGCATCTGGCACGACGTCGTCGGCGTGCCCAAGGAGCGCATCCAGCGCCTCGGCATGAAGGACAACTACTGGTCCATGGGCGTCCCCGGCCCCTGCGGCCCCTGTTCCGAGATCAACTACGACCGCGGCCCCGAGTTCGGCGTCGAGGGCGGCCCCGCCGTCAACGACGAGCGGTACGTGGAGATCTGGAACCTCGTCTTCATGCAGTACGAGCGTGGCGAGGGCATCGGCAAGGACAACTTCGAGATCCTGGGCGACCTGCCGAGCAAGAACATCGACACGGGCCTCGGCCTGGAACGCCTCGCCATGATTCTTCAGGGCGTGCAGAACATGTACGAGATCGACACCTCGATGGCCGTCATCAAGAAGGCCACCGAGCTGACCGGCGTCGAGTACGGCGAGGCCCACGAGTCGGACGTCTCGCTGCGCGTGGTCACCGACCACATGCGCACCTCCGTGATGCTCATCGGCGACGGCGTCACCCCCGGCAACGAGGGCCGCGGTTACGTCCTGCGCCGCATCATGCGCCGCGCCATCCGCAACATGCGCCTGCTCGGCGCCACCGGCCCGGTCGTCAAGGACCTCGTCGACACCGTCATCGAGATGATGGGCCAGCAGTACCCGGAGCTGGTCACCGACCGCGAGCGCATCGAGAAGGTCGCCCTCGCCGAGGAGAACGCCTTCCTCAAGACGCTCAAGGCCGGCACCAACATCCTCGACACCGCCGTCACCGAGACCAAGCAGACCGGTGGCACGGTTCTCGCCGGCGACAAGGCCTTCCTGCTCCACGACACCTGGGGCTTCCCGATCGACCTCACCCTCGAGATGGCCGCCGAGCAGGGGCTGTCCGTGGACGAGGACGGCTTCCGCCGCCTGATGAAGGAGCAGCGGGAACGCGCCAAGGCCGACGCCCAGGCCAAGAAGACCGGGCACGCCGGGGTGGGCGCCTACCGCGAGATCGCCGACCGGGCCGGTGCGACCGACTTCATCGGCTATTCCGACACCGAGGGCGAGTCGACGATCGTCGGCATCCTCGTCGACGGTGCCTCCTCGCCGGCCGCCACCGAGGGCGACGAGGTCGAGATCGTCCTCGACCGCACCCCGTTCTACGCCGAGGGCGGCGGCCAGATCGGCGACACCGGCCGCATCAAGGTGGACACCGGCGCCGTCATCGAGATCCGCGACACCCAGAAGCCGGTTCCCGGCGTGTACGTCCACAAGGGCGTCGTCCAGGTCGGCGAGGTCACGCTCGGCGCCAAGGCCCACGCCTCGATCGACCATCGCCGCCGCACGGCCATCGCCCGCGCCCACTCGGCCACCCACCTCACGCACCAGGCGCTGCGCGACGCCCTCGGCCCGACGGCCGCCCAGGCCGGTTCCGAGAACCAGCCCGGCCGCTTCCGCTTCGACTTCGGATCCCCGTCCGCCGTCCCGACCACCGTGATGACCGACGTCGAGCAGAAGATCAACGAGATCCTCGCCCGCGACCTGGACGTCCAGGCCGAGGTCATGGGCATCGACGAGGCCAAGAAGCAGGGCGCCATCGCCGAGTTCGGCGAGAAGTACGGCGAGCGGGTCCGGGTCGTGACCATCGGCGACTTCTCCAAGGAGCTGTGCGGTGGCACCCATGTGCACAACACCTCCCAGCTGGGCCTGGTGAAGCTGCTCGGCGAGTCGTCGATCGGCTCGGGCGTCCGCCGCATCGAGGCCCTCGTCGGCGTCGACGCCTACAACTTCCTGGCCCGTGAGCACACGGTCGTCGCCCAGCTCCAGGAGCTGATCAAGGGCCGTCCGGAGGAGCTCCCGGAGAAGGTCTCCGCCATGCTCGGCAAGCTGAAGGACGCCGAGAAGGAGATCGAGAAGTTCCGCGCGGAGAAGGTCCTCCAGGCCGCCGCCGGTCTCGTGGAGTCCGCCAAGGACGTCCGCGGAGTCGCCCTCGTCACCGGTCAGGTCCCGGACGGCACGACCCCCGACGACCTGCGCAGGCTCGTCCTCGACGTGCGCGGTCGCATCCAGGGCGGCCGGGCCGCCGTGGTCGCCCTGTTCACGGTGAACAACGGCAAGCCGCTGACGGTCATCGCCACCAACGAGGCCGCCCGTGAGCGCGGTCTCAAGGCCGGCGATCTGGTCCGCACGGCTGCCAAGACCCTCGGCGGCGGCGGTGGCGGCAAGCCGGACGTCGCCCAGGGCGGCGGCCAGAACCCGGCCGCCGTCGGCGACGCCGTCGACGCCGTCGAGCGGCTCGTGGCGGAAACGGCCAAGTGAGCGGGCCGATGAGGAAGGGCCGTCGACTCGCGATCGACGTCGGGGACGCCCGGATCGGGGTCGCCTCGTGCGACCCCGACGGGATCCTCGCCACTCCGGTGGAGACAGTCCCCGGCCGGGACCTCCCCGCGGCTCACCGCCGACTCGGACAACTGGTCGAGGAGTACGAGCCGATCGAGGTCGTCGTGGGTCTGCCCCGCTCCCTCAAGGGGGGCGAGGGCCCGGCCGCGGTCAAGGTCCGGGGCTTCGCCCAGCAGCTCGCCAAGGGCATCGCACCGATCCCGGTCCGGCTGGTGGACGAGCGGATGACGACCGTGACGGCCAGTCAGGGACTGCGTGCCTCGGGCGTGAAGGCGAAGAAGGGCCGCTCGGTGATCGACCAGGCAGCCGCTGTGATCATCCTTCAGCAGGCGCTGGAATCCGAACGGGTGTCAGGTAAAGCACCGGGCGAGGGCGTCGAAGTGGTCATCTGATCGCGATACGGTAACGTTCCGCGCGATGCGGCGGTGTTCGAACAGCAGCCGCACAGAGAGAGACGGAACGGTGACGGGCCTGAAAATGCCGCGTGATCGCCGCCTCGCGGCTCTAGGGGATCGATGACTGAGTATGGCCGGGGCCCTGGCTCCGAACCGTGGCATCCGGAGGACCCGTTGTACGGGGATGGCGGATGGGAAGGGCAGCAGGCCCCCACGGGCCATCAGCCTGCCTACGGCGGCCAGCCACAGCACCACCACTACCCGCAGCAGCAGCCGCAGCAGGAGTACGGCGACTGGGGCCAGGGACAGGCGCAGCAGTACGGTCAGCAGCAGTACGACCCGCAGTACCAGGGCTACGACCAGCAGCAGTACGGCGCTCAGGACCAGCAGTACGGGCACCAGAACCCGCAGGCCTACCACGAGGGGTATCAGGAGGGCGGCTGGGACGGCACGGGCACCCATGCCCACGTCCCCTACGCCGCCGACCCCGGCGACCCCTACGGTCAGCAGGCCGCGGCCTACGGCGCCGAACAGCCCGACTTCTACGGCACTCCGGAGGCGTACCCGCCGCCGGAGCCGCCCGCCCGGCGCCGCGCCGAGCCCGAACCGGAGCCGGTGCCGGAGGCCGAGGCCGAGCAGAAGCCCGACTGGGACCCCGGGCCCGATCAGGGTGAGCACGCCTTCTTCGCGGGCGGCGGGGCCGAGGACGACGAGGACGACGACGAGCCGGAGGGCCGCGGCGACCGGCGGGGCCGGGGCGGCAAGGGCGCCAAGGGTACGAAGAGCAAGAAGAGCCGCAGCGGCTGTGCCTGCCTGGTCGTCGTGCTGGTGTTCGGCGGCGGTGTCGCGGGCGTCGGCTACTTCGGCTACGACTACTACAAGAATCGTTACGCCGCGGCTCCGGACTACACGGGCGACGGCACGAAGCAGACCGTGAGCATCCAGGTGCCCAAGGGCTCCGGCGGCGCCGCCATCGGCAGACTGCTCAAGGACGCCGGCGTCGTCAAGAGCGTGGACGCGTTCGTCTCCGCGGTCACGAACAACCCCGAAGCGGGCGGCATCCAGGCGGGCGCGTACATCCTGAAGAAGGAGATGTCCGCGAAGAGCGCCGTGGAGATGATGCTCGACCCGGCCAGCCAGGCCAATGTGCTGGTCACCCCGGGGCAGCGGAACGTGGCCGTCTACAAGGCCATCGACACGAAACTCGGACTTGCCTCCGGTGCCACCAGAAAAGTGGCGGAGAGCGAGTACAAGACGCTCGGTCTGCCCGCCTGGGCGAACGACAACGAGGACATCAAGGACCCACTGGAGGGCTTCCTCTTCCCGGGGACGTACGGCGCCGCCAAGGGCATGAAGCCCGAGGCGGTCCTGAAGTCGATGGTCGCCCACGCCAACGAGGTGTACGGCCAGTACGACCTCGAGGCCAAGGCCAAGACGCTCAAGCTGGAAAGCCCGCTGGAGGTCATCACGGTCGCCAGCCTCGTCCAGGCCGAGGGCAAGACGCACGACGACTACCGCAAGATGGCGGAGGTCGTCTACAACCGGCTCAAGCCGACGAACGACCAGACCAACCAGTTGCTCCAGTTCGACTCGACCTTCAACTACCTGAAGGGCGAGAGCAAGATCAACATCAGCGAGTCCGAGATCAACAGCAACAAGGACCCGTACAACACCTACACCAACAGGGGCCTGACGCCGGGACCGATCGGCAATCCCGGTGAGGACGCGCTGAAGGCCACGATGAATCCGACCACCGACGGCTGGATCTATTTCGTGGCGACCGACGGTGAGAACAACACCGAATTCGCCAAGACCTACGCACAGTTCCAGAAACTCAAGGACAAGTTCGATGCCAGCACGGGCAACTGACGCCCGCCGGGCCGCGGTACTCGGCAGCCCCATCGTCCACTCCCTCTCCCCGGTGCTGCACCGCGCCGCGTACGAGGCGATGGAACTCACCGGCTGGACGTACGACCGTTTCGACGTCGACGAGGAGGCCCTGCCCTCCTTCGTCGCCGGGCTCGGCGCCGAATGGGCCGGTCTCTCGCTGACCATGCCGCTGAAGCGTGCGGTCATCCCGCTGCTCGACGAGATCAGCGAGACGGCGGCCTCCGTCGAGGCGGTCAACACCCTCGTGTTCACCGAGGACGGCCGCCGGCTCGGCGACAACACGGACATCCCCGGCATGGTCGCCGCCCTGCGCGAGCGCGGTGTCGAACAGGTCGACTCGGCCGCGATCCTCGGCGCCGGCGCCACCGCGTCCTCCGCCCTGGCCGCCCTGACCAGGGTCTGCACCGGGGAGATCGTCGCGTACGTCCGCAGCGCGGCCCGCGCCGCCGAGATGCGGCAGTGGGGCGAGCGGCTCGACGTCGAGGTCCGGATCGCCGACTGGGCGGACGCCGCCGACGCGCTGCGCTTCCCGCTGGTCGTCGCGACCACCCCGGCCGGGGCCACGGACGCCCTCGCCGCCGCGGTGCCGGAGCGCCCCGCCACCCTGTTCGACGTGCTCTACGACCCGTGGCCGACCGAGCTGGCCGCCCGCTGGTCCATGTTCGGCGGCGCCGTCGTCAGCGGCCTCGACCTGCTCGTGCACCAGGCGGTCCTCCAGGTGGAGCAGATGACCGGCCGTGTCCCGGCGCCGGTGGAAGCCATGCGCAAGGCGGGCGAGCACGCCCTCGCCTCCCGCGGGGCCTCGCACCACTCGTGAGCCCGCCCCCGGCCGTCCCCCGTCCGCTTGCTGGACCGGCGACCGGTTCCGGGGCCGGGACGTGGGAGGATCGGAGGTGGCGGGCCAGGGCCGCGCACCCGGTCACGCCACCGACGTACGCGATGGACGCGCGTGCGCAGAGCAGTACCAGGGCGCGAGCACTGAGGAGCATCGTTGAGCAGGCTGCGTTGGCTGACCGCGGGGGAGTCCCACGGTCCCGCACTTGTCGCGACGTTGGAGGGCCTTCCCGCCGGCGTGCCGATCACCACGGAGATGGTCGCCGACCACCTCGCGCGGCGACGGCTCGGCTATGGGCGTGGTGCGCGCATGAAGTTCGAGCGCGACGAGGTCACCTTCCTCGGCGGTGTCCGGCACGGCCTGACCATGGGTTCACCGGTCGCCGTCATGGTGGGCAACACGGAGTGGCCGAAGTGGGAGCAGGTCATGTCGGCCGACCCGGTCGACCCGGAGATCCTCGCGGGCCTCGCCCGCAACGCCCCGCTCACCCGGCCGCGCCCCGGCCACGCCGACCTCGCCGGGATGCAGAAGTACGGCTTCGACGAGGCCCGGCCGATCCTGGAGCGCGCCTCCGCGCGTGAGACGGCCGCCCGGGTCGCGCTGGGTGCGGTGGCCCGGTCGTACCTGAAGGAGACGGCCGGCATCGAGATCGTCTCGCACGTCGTCGAGCTGGCCGCCGCGAAGGCGCCCTACGGCGTCCTGCCGACCCCCGCGGACGTCGAGAAGCTGGACGCGGACCCGGTCCGCTGCCTGGACGCGGACGCGTCGAAGGCGATGGTCGCGGAGATCGACCAGGCTCACAAGGACGGCGACACCCTCGGCGGCGTCGTCGAGGTGCTGGCGTACGACGTCCCGGTCGGCCTCGGCTCGCACGTGCACTGGGACCGCCGGCTGGACGCCCGCCTCGCCGCGGCCCTGATGGGCATCCAGGCGATCAAGGGCGTCGAGGTCGGCGACGGCTTCGACCTCGCGCGCGTGCCGGGCTCGAAGGCGCACGACGAGATCATCACCACGCCCGAGGGCATCAGGCGCGCGAGCGGCCGTTCCGGCGGCACCGAGGGCGGCCTCACCACCGGCGAGCTGCTGCGCGTGCGCGCGGCGATGAAGCCGATCGCGACCGTGCCGCGGGCCCTGAAGACGGTGGACGTCGCCACGGGCGAGGCCACCCAGGCGCATCACCAGCGCTCCGACGTGTGCGCGGTCCCGGCCGCCGGGATCGTCGCCGAGGCGATGGTCGCACTGGTCCTCGCGGACGCGGTGGCGGAGAAGTTCGGCGGCGACAGCGTCACCGAGACCCGCCGCAACGTGCGGTCGTACCTCGACAGCCTGCACATCCGATGAGCGGGCCACTGGTCGTCCTCGTCGGCCCGATGGGCGTCGGCAAGTCCACCGTCGGGCAGCTGCTGGCCGAGCGGCTCGGCGTCGCCTACCGGGACACCGACGACGACATCGTCGCCGAGGCGGGCCGCAGCATCGCGGAGATCTTCGTCGACGAGGGCGAGGAGACCTTCCGCGCGATCGAGAAGCGGGCCGTGCGGCGCGCGCTCGCCGAGCACGGCGGCGTGCTGGCGCTCGGCGGCGGCTCGATCCTGGACGCGGACACACGCGCGCTGCTGGCCGGGCAGCGTGTGGTCTACCTGGCCATGGACGTCGAGGAAGCGGTCAAGCGCACCGGTCTGAACACGGCGCGCCCGCTGCTCGCCGTCAATCCGCGCAAGCAGTGGCGCGAGCTGATGGACGCCCGTCGCCATCTCTACGAGGGCGTCGCCACCGCGGTCGTGACCACGGACGGCCGTACGCCCGAAGAGGTCAGCCAAGTGGCCTTGGACGCTTTGGAGTTGAAGGAAGCATGAGCAGCGAGTCCGTAACGCGGATCCGGGTCGGCGGCAGCGCGGGCTCGGAGCCGTACGAGGTCCTGGTCGGCCGCCAGCTGCTGGGTGAGCTCGGCGGGCTGATCGGCGACCGGGTCAAGCGGGTCGCCGTGATCCACCCCGAGGCGCTCGCCGGCACCGGCGACGCGCTCCGCGCCGACCTGGCCGAACAGGGCTACGAGGCCGTCGCCATCCAGGTGCCCAACGCGGAGGAGGCCAAGACCGCGGAGGTCGCCGCCTACTGCTGGAAGGCGCTCGGCCAGTCCGGGTTCACCCGCACCGACGTCGTCGTGGGCGTCGGCGGGGGCTCCACCACCGACCTGGCCGGGTTCGTCGCCGCGACCTGGCTGCGCGGGGTGCGCTGGATCGCCGTCCCGACGACCGTGCTGGCCATGGTCGACGCGGCCGTCGGCGGCAAGACCGGCATCAACACCGCCGAGGGCAAGAACCTCGTCGGTTCCTTCCACCCGCCGGCCGGTGTGCTGTGCGACCTGGCCGCGCTGGACTCCCTGCCGGTCAACGACTACGTCTCCGGGCTCGCCGAGGTCATCAAGGCCGGCTTCATCGCCGACCCGGCGATCCTCGACCTGGTCGAGTCCGACCCCGAGGCCGCCCGCACTCCGGCGGGCCCGCACACCGCCGAGCTCATCGAGCGCTCCATCAGGGTCAAGGCGGACGTCGTGTCGTCCGACCTGAAGGAGTCGGGCCTGCGGGAGATCCTCAACTACGGTCACACCCTGGCGCACGCCATCGAGAAGAACGAGCGCTACCAGTGGCGGCACGGCGCGGCCGTGTCCGTGGGCATGCACTTCGCCGCCGAACTGGGCCGCCTGGCGGGCCGGCTGGACGACGCGACGGCCGACCGCCACCGCACGGTCCTGGAGTCGGTGGGACTGCCGCTGCACTACCGCTACGACCAGTGGCCCAAGCTGCTGGAGAACATGAAGGTCGACAAGAAGTCCCGCGGCGACCTGCTGCGGTTCATCGTGCTGGACGGCCTCGCCAAGCCGAACGTCCTCGAGGGCCCCGACCCGGCCGTACTGCTGGCCGCGTACGGGGAGGTGAGCGAGTAGGAGCGCGGGGATGGGCGAGTAGGTCCGCCCGCTTCCCTTCCGCCCGATTCGCTTTCCGCACCGGGCACTTCGGACCGCCCCCGGCCGTTCACCAAACGACGACCGGGGGCGGTACCGTTCAGTAGCGAAGAGGGGGTCCGCACCCCTCACAACCAGCGCCCATTGCCTGTACGAGACGGAGTGGCACCGGATGCAGCACGCAGTGGGTTCTCCGCTGCCGCCGCCCCACCAGCCGGGCGGCGCCCCCCAGCAGCAGCCGGGGTACCTCGGCGCCCCCTCGGGCCCGGTGCCGCCCGCGCCCCAGCCGCCGGTCCCGCCCGTGCCGCCCCCGCCCGCCCCGCAGCACGCACCGGTGCCGCAGGGCACCGACACCACCGGGCATGTCCCGCTGCCGCCGGGCGGCCCCGTTCCCATGCCCAGCGCGCCGCCCGCCCCCATCGTCCCCGACCCGACGGCCACGACGCTGGCCGTGCTGCTGATCGGCCCGGCGGGCGCCGGGAAGACGAGCGTCGCAAAGTTCTGGGCCGACCACCGCCGGGTGCCCACGGCCCATGTCAGCCTCGACGACGTACGGGAATGGGTCCGCTCGGGCTTCGCCGACCCGCAGTCGGGGTGGAACGACCATTCCGAGGCCCAGTACCGCCTGGCCCGACGCACCTGTGGCTTCGCCGCGCGCAACTTCCTGGCCAACGGCATCTCGTGCATCCTGGACGACGCGATCTTCCCCGACCGCCCGGCCGTGGGCCTGGGCGGCTGGAAACGGCATGTGGGCCCGGGCCTGCTGCCCGTCGTCCTCCTGCCCGGCCTTGAAGTCGTCCTGGAGCGCAACGCCGCACGCTCCGGCAACCGCCGCCTCACCGACGAGGAGGTTGCCCGTATCCACGGCCGCATGGCCGGCTGGTACGGATCCGGCCTCCCCATCATCGACAACTCCCAACTGGACGTCCCGACGACGGCGAGGGTCCTGGACGACGTGCTGGCGAGGGCGATCGCGAGCCCGCCGAAGTGGTAGAGCGCTCCCGAGCGCTCCGGTCCGACCCGGACCGTTCCCCCGAACGCCCTCCCAACCGGCACAATCCGGCCACTCCTCCTACGCTCGTGTCATGTCAGAGGTCTACGCGTCCCGCCGCACCCGGCTGAGAGAACGCTGCAACGCGAGCGGCAGCGCCACCGCGCTGATCTCCCGCCCCGCCAACGTGAGATACCTCGCGGGCGCGGCCCCGCGCGGCGCCGTCCTGCTACTGGGCAGACGTGAGGATCTTCTCGTCTGCACGGGCCCGCCCGACGACCGCCCGAGCGAGGGCCGGCCGGACGAGGCCCTGCGGGTCCATTGCCTTCGCCGCCCCGGAGGCGATCCGGCGGTGGCCGCCGCCGATCTCCTCGTGGGCGAGGGCGGCGACTCCCTCGCGGTGGAGGAGCATCACCTCACCGTGGCCCGCCACCGCGAACTGCGGTCCGTCGCGCCCGGGCTGCGCCTCGCCGACCTGGGCGGCGCGGTCGAACAGCTGAGGGTGGTGAAGGACGAGGAGGAGATCTCCTGTCTGCGGATCGGCGCCGAGATCGCCGACCAGGCCCTGGGAGAGCTGCTGGAGTCCATCCTGGTGGGCCGTACGGAACGGCATCTCGCCCTCGAACTGGAACGGCGTCTCGTCGATCACGGTGCCGACGGCCCCGCCTTCGCCACTTCGGTCGCCACTGGCCCGAACTCCGGCCGGCGCGGCCACCGGCCCACCGACCGGCGCGTCGAGGAGGGCGACTTCCTCTCCGTCTGCCTGGGGGCGAGCTACCGCGGCTACCGCTGTGAGATCGGCCGTACCTTCGTGATCGGCACGTCCCCCGCCGACTGGCAGATCGAGCTGTACGACCTCGTCTTCGCTGCCCAGCGGGCCGGACGCGAGGCCCTGGCACCCGGCGCAGCCTTCCGGGACGTGGACCGCGCGGCCCGCCAGATCCTGGACTCCGCGGGGCACTCCGAGGGCCTCCAGGAGCTCACCGGGCACGGTGTCGGACTCGAAATCGAAGAGGACCCGCAGTTGTCTCCCGCGGCCATGGGTAAACTGGACGCTTGCGTGCCGGTCACCGTCGAACCGGGGGTCCACCTCCCGGGCCGGGGCGGTGTCCGGATCGATGACACGCTCGTCGTGCGCCCCGAGGCGGACGGCGGACCCGAGCTACTCACCATCACGACCAAGGAGCTGCTCGCCCTCTAGGCAGGTGCGTGCACCGGGGTCGTCCACGTCAGTCCAGGAGATTCCGCAACCGTGGCTTCCACGAACGACCTCAAGAACGGCCTGGTGCTCAAGCTCGAAGGCGGCCAGCTCTGGTCCGTCGTCGAGTTCCAGCACGTCAAGCCCGGCAAGGGCCCGGCCTTCGTGCGCACCAAGCTGAAGAACGTGCTTTCCGGCAAGGTCGTCGACAAGACGTTCAACGCCGGCGTCAAGGTCGAGACGGCCACTGTCGACAAGCGCGACATGCAGTTCTCGTACATGGACGGCGAGTACTTCGTCTTCATGGACATGGAGACCTACGACCAGCTGATGGTCGACCGCAAGGCCGTCGGCGACGCCGCCAACTTCCTGATCGAGGGCTTCACGGCCACCGTGGCGCAGCACGAGGGCGAGGTGCTCTTCGTAGAGCTGCCGGCCGCCGTCGAGCTCGTCGTGCAGGAGACCGAGCCGGGCCTCCAGGGGGACCGCTCCACCGGTGGCACCAAGCCCGCCACCCTGGAGACCGGTCACCAGATCAACGTCCCGCTCTTCATCACCACCGGTGAGAAGATCAAGGTCGACACCCGCACCAGCGACTACCTCGGCCGGGTGAACAGCTAACCGTGGCTGCCCGCAACACGGCCCGCAAGCGCGCCTTCCAGATCCTCTTCGAGGGCGACCAGCGCGGAGTCGACGTCCTGACAGTCCTCGCGGACTGGATCCGGCTCTCCCGGGCCGACACCCGGCAGCCGCCGGTGAGCGAGTACACGATGCAGCTGGTCGAGGGCTACGCCGGGTACGCGCGTCGCATCGACGAGCTGATCTCGCAGTACTCGGTCGGCTGGACGCTGGACCGGATGCCGGTCGTCGACCGCAACATCCTGCGTCTCGGCGCCTACGAGCTGATCTGGGTCGACGAGACCCCGGACGCGGTCGTCCTCGACGAGATGGTGCAGCTGGCGAAGGAGTTCTCCACGGACGAGTCGCCGTCGTTCGTCAACGGCCTGCTCGGCCGACTCAAGGAGCTCAAGCCGTCTCTGCGTCGCGAATAGCGAACAGTTCCGCAGGGAGAGCCGGGGAACGGGGCCGTAGGAGGCCTGCGAGCCCTCTGTGGCTCGTCGCGTGGTTCCCCGCGCCCCTCGGGGCGCGAAACATGCCGGAGGGCCCACAGCGCACGCTGTGGGCCCTCCGGCATGTACCGACCAAAAAGCCGGGGTGGCCGGAACCATCAGGTTCCGGCCACCCCGGCGGCACGTTTCTGCTGAGCTCTGCCGGGCCGCTGTGGCTCAGCCCTCCTCGTGGGAGACCGCGCGACGCGCGTCCGCGTCCAGGACGCCCCAGCTGATCAGCTGCTCGGTCAGGACCGAGGGGGACTGGTCGTAGATGACGGCGAGCGTGCGCAGGTCGTCCTGGCGGATCGACAGCACCTTGCCGTTGTAGTCACCGCGCTGCGACTGGATGGTGGCCGCGTACCGCTGAAGGGGACCCGCCTTCTCGACCGGCACGTGGGCCAGTCGCTCCAGGTCCAGGACCAGCTTCGGCGGCGGCTCGGCGGCGCCGCCCGGAGTGGTGCCCGGCAGCAGCTCCTGCACGGGAACGCCGTAGAAGTCCGCCAGCTCGGCAAGGCGCTGCACGGTCACGGCGCGGTCGCCGCGCTCGTACGAACCGACCACGACCGCCTTCCAGCGTCCCTGGGACTTCTCCTCGACACCGTGGAGGGAAAGGCCCTGCTGGGTGCGGATCGCCCGGAGCTTGGCCCCGAGCTGTTTGGCGTATTCGCTGGACATATAGCTCCCCGGCACTGGGTCGACGCGGCACGAGCCGCGTGCTGGTAACTCACTGTGAGGTTACGCAGCGTGATTCTTCTGAGTCAAGCCGAATGGTCCACACCGACGCTTCCGTGGTATCGCCGGCCGATTACGCCAAGGGGGTGATCGGGGTGGTGTCCCGGCCTGCTACCGTGGATGGCGCAAATCCGACGTCCTTTAAGGTCCGTCCCGTGAGGCGGAGAAGGAGGTCCGTTTCTTATGGACAAGCAGGACATTCAGCAGGACTCCCGGCAAGCCGATGCGCGGCCCGTTCTCGAAGGCCCCGACATCGCGCGTGTGCTGACGCGCATCGCCCACGAGATCGTCGAACGCGCCAAGGGCGCCGACGACGTGGTGCTGCTCGGCATTCCGACCCGTGGCGTCTTCCTCGCCCAGCGGCTCGCCGCCAAGCTCGAGCAGATCACCGACCGCAGGATTCCGGTCGGCTCCCTCGACATCACCATGTACCGCGACGACCTGCGCATGCACCCGCCGCGTGCGCTGGCCCGCACCGAGATCCCCGGTGACGGCCTGGACGGCAAGCTGGTCGTCCTCGTCGACGACGTGCTCTTCTCCGGCCGCACCATCCGCGCCGCCCTCGACGCCCTGAACGACCTCGGGCGACCGCGCGCGGTCCAGCTCGCGGTCCTCGTCGACCGCGGCCACCGGGAACTGCCCATCCGCGCCGACTACGTCGGCAAGAACCTCCCCACGTCGTTGCGGGAGACGGTCAAGGTCCAGCTCGCCGAGGAGGACGGTCGCGACACCGTGCTGCTCGGTGTGAAGCCGGCCGCCCAGCAGTAGCACGCGCGCGTGCGGCCCTCGGTGCCGTGCGCCTCACAGCCGTGCCCTGCACGCCCGTGATCTCCCCACCTGAACTGCCTTACGGAGCCTGACAGATGCAGCGTCATCTCATCTCGGCCGCCGACCTCACCCGCGACGACGCCGTCCTGATCCTCGACACCGCCGAGGAGATGGCCCGGGTCGCCGACCGGCCCATCAAGAAACTGCCGACCCTGCGCGGCCGCACGATCGTCAACCTCTTCTTCGAGGACTCCACGCGCACGCGTATCTCCTTCGAGGCCGCCGAGAAGCGCCTCTCCGCGGACGTCATCAACTTCTCCGCCAAGGGGTCGTCGGTGTCGAAGGGCGAGTCCCTGAAGGACACCGCGCAGACGCTGGAGGCCATGGGCGTCGACGCGGTCGTCATCCGGCACGGCGCCTCCGGGGCGCCCTACCGCCTGGCCACCTCCGGCTGGATCGACGCGGTCGTCGTCAACGCAGGCGACGGCACCCACCAGCACCCCACCCAGGCCCTCCTGGACGCCTTCACCATGCGCCGCCGGCTGGTCGGCCGGGACGCCGGGATCGGCCAGGACCTCTCCGGCAAGCGCATCACGATCGTCGGCGACGTGCTGCACAGCCGGGTCGCCCGCTCCAACGTCGACCTGCTGCACACGCTCGGCGCCGAGGTCACCCTGGTCGCCCCGCCCACCCTGGTGCCGGTCGGCATCGAGACCTGGCCGTGCGAGGTGTCGTACGACCTCGACAGCACGCTGCCCAAGTCCGACGCGGTGATGATGCTGCGGGTGCAGCGCGAGCGGATGAACGCCGCGTTCTTCCCGACCGAGCGCGAGTACTCGCGGCGCTACGGCCTCGACGGCGACCGCATGGCGCGGATGCCCGAGCACGCCATCGTCATGCACCCCGGCCCGATGGTCCGCGGCATGGAGATCACCGCCGAGGTCGCCGACTCCGAGCGCTGCACCGTCGTCGAACAGGTCGCCAACGGCGTGTCCATCCGGATGGCCGTCCTCTACCTGCTCCTGGGCGGCAACGAGCCCGCCGTCAGCCACGCCCGCACCACCGAGGAGAAGTAAGAACCATGAGCAAGATCCTGATCCGTGGTGCGAAGGTGCTCGGCGGTGAGCCGCAGGACGTCCTGATCGACGGCGCGGTCATCGAGGCCGTCGGCGCGGGGCTGTCCGCCGAGGGCGCCGAGGTCGTCGAGGCCGGCGGCAAGGTGCTGCTGCCGGGCCTGGTCGACCTGCACACCCATCTGCGCGAGCCGGGCCGCGAGGACTCCGAGACGGTGCTCACGGGCACCCGCGCGGCCGCTTCCGGCGGCTACACGGCCGTGTTCGCCATGGCCAACACCTTCCCCGTGGCCGACACCGCAGGTGTGGTCGAGCAGGTCTACCGGCTCGGGCAGGAGCACGGCTACTGCGACGTGCAGCCCATCGGCGCGGTCACGGTCGGCCTGGAGGGCCGCAAGCTCGCCGAGCTGGGCGCCATGCACGAGTCGGCGGCCGGAGTCACCGTCTTCTCCGACGACGGCAAGTGCGTCGACGACGCCGTGATCATGCGCCGGGCCCTGGAGTACGTGAAGGCCTTCGGCGGGGTCGTCGCCCAGCACGCGCAGGAGCCGCGGCTGACCGAGGGCGCCCAGATGAACGAGGGCGTCGTCTCCGCCGAGCTGGGGCTCGGGGGCTGGCCGGCGGTGGCCGAGGAGTCGATCATCGCCCGGGACGTCCTGCTCGCCGAGCACGTCGGCTCCCGGGTCCACATCTGCCACCTCTCCACCGCCGGGTCGGTCGAGATCGTCCGCTGGGCCAAGTCCCGCGGCATCGACGTCACCGCCGAGGTCACCCCGCACCACCTGCTGCTCACCGACGAGCTGGTGCGCAGCTACGACCCGGTCTACAAGGTGAACCCGCCGCTGCGCACCGAGCGGGACGTGCGCGCCCTGCGCGAGGCGCTCGCCGACGGCACCATCGACATCGTCGCCACCGACCACGCCCCGCACCCGCACGAGGACAAGGACTGCGAGTGGGCCGCCGCCGCCATGGGCATGGTCGGCCTGGAGACCGCGCTGTCGGTGGTCCAGGAGACGATGGTGGAGACGGGCCTGCTGGACTGGGCCGGGGTCGCGAGCCGGATGTCGTTCAAGCCCGCCCAGATCGGGCAGGCCAAGGGCCACGGGCGTCCCGTCTCGGCAGGTGAGCCCGCCAACCTCACGCTCGTCGACACGGAATACCGTGGGTCGGTGGACCCCGCGGGCTTCGCCTCGCGCAGCCGGAACACCCCGTACGAGGGGCGTGAGCTGCCGGGCCGTGTCACGCACACGTGGCTCCGGGGCAAGGCCACGCTCGTCGACGGGAAGCTCACGTGACATCTGCTGCACTACTGCTCGCGGCCGAGAAGGAATCGGCCGAAGTGACCGACTGGGCCGCGCGGATCGGCTGGGTGGTCGGTCTCGGCCTCTTCGTCGCGCTCGTCTACTGGCTGATGCGCGAGGGCTGGAAGTGGCGCGGCACGCTCCAGGGCGACCTGCCCGAGCTCCCCACCGCGCCGGACGACCCCGGCCCGGTGAGACTGGGCATGAACGGCCGCTACCACGGCTCCACCACGGCCGGGCAGTGGCTCGACCGCATCGTGGCGCACGGCCTGGGCACCCGCAGCCGGGTCGAGCTCACCCTGACGGCAGCGGGACTGGACGTCGTACGCCCCGGCGCGACCGACTTCTTCGTCCCGGTCGCCGCACTGCGCGAGGCCCGGCTCGACAAGGGCATCGCCGGCAAGGTCCTCACCGAGGGCGGACTGCTGGTGGTGACCTGGGCGCACGGCGACAAACTGCTCGACTCCGGCTTCCGCTCGGACCACGCGGCCGAGCACGGCGAGTGGGTCGACGCCATCAACTCCATGATCGACAAGACCGAGAACCCGACGGAAACGGAAGGCGCACGATGACGACCTCCACCAGGGGAACCACCAAGGTTCCCGCCGTACTCGTCCTGGAGGACGGCCGGATCTTCCGCGGCCGTGCCTACGGGGCCGTGGGGGAGACCTTCGGCGAAGCGGTGTTCTCCACCGGCATGACCGGCTACCAGGAGACCCTGACCGACCCGTCGTACGACCGCCAGATCGTCGTCGCGACCGCCCCGCAGATCGGCAACACCGGCTGGAACGACGAGGACGACGAGTCGGGCCGCATCTGGGTCTCCGGCTACGTCGTGCGCGACCCCGCACGCGTGCCCTCCAACTGGCGCGCCAAGCGCTCCCTGGACGACGAGCTCGTCGCGCAGAACGTCGTCGGCATCTCCGGCATCGACACCCGCGCGCTCACCCGCCACCTCCGCGAGAGCGGCTCGATGCGCGCCGGCATCTTCTCCGGCGAGGCGGTCCGCTCGGAGACCGAGCTCCTCGCGCGCGTGCAGGCCCAGCCGCACATGAAGGGCGCGAGCCTCTACGAGGAGGTCGCCACCAAGGAGGCCTACGTCGTCCCGGCGGTCGGCGAGAAGCGGTTCACCGTCGCCGCCATCGACCTCGGCATCAAGGGCATGACCCCGCACCGCATGGCCGAGCGCGGCATCGAGGTGCACGTGCTCCCGGCGACGGCCTCGGCGGCGGAGGTGTACGCGGTCAACCCCGACGGCGTGTTCTTCTCCAACGGCCCGGGCGACCCGGCCACAGCAGACGGTCCGGTCGCCCTGATGACCGAGGTGCTGGAGCGCAGGACGCCGCTCTTCGGCATCTGCTTCGGCAACCAGATCCTCGGCCGCGCCCTCGGCTTCGGCACCTACAAGCTGAAGTACGGCCACCGCGGCATCAACCAGCCGGTCCAGGACCGTACGACCGGAAAGGTCGAGGTCACCGCGCACAACCACGGGTTCGCCGTGGACGCGCCGCTCGACCAGGTCAGCGAGACGAAGTTCGGCCGCGCCGAGGTCTCGCACGTTTGCCTCAACGACGACGTCGTGGAGGGGCTCCAGCTGCTCGACCAGCCCGCCTTCTCCGTCCAGTACCACCCCGAAGCGGCAGCGGGCCCCCACGACGCCGCCTACCTGTTCGACCGCTTCGTATCCCTGATGGAGGGCCAGCGTGCCTAAGCGCACCGATATCCAGTCCGTCCTGGTCATCGGCTCCGGCCCGATCGTCATCGGTCAGGCCGCCGAGTTCGACTACTCCGGCACCCAGGCGTGCCGCATCCTGCGCGCCGAGGGCCTCCGGGTCGTCCTGGTCAACTCCAACCCGGCGACGATCATGACCGACCCGGAGATCGCCGACGCGACCTACGTCGAGCCGATCACCCCGGAGTTCGTCGAGAAGATCATCGCCAAGGAGCGCCCCGACGCGCTGCTGCCCACCCTGGGCGGCCAGACGGCCCTCAACACGGCGATCTCGCTCGCCGAGAACGGCGTCCTGGAGAAGTACGGCGTCGAGCTGATCGGCGCCAACGTCGAGGCCATCAACAAGGGCGAGGACCGCGACCTCTTCAAGGGCGTCGTGGAAGCCGTCCGCGCGAAGATCGGGCACGGCGAGTCCGCCCGCTCGGTCATCTGCCACACCATGGACGAGGTCGTCGCAGGCGTCGAGACGCTCGGCGGCGGCTACCCGGTCGTCGTGCGCCCCTCCTTCACCATGGGCGGCGCCGGCTCCGGCTTCGCCCACGACGAGGAGGAGCTGCGCCGCATCGCCGGCCAGGGCCTGACGCTCTCGCCGACCACCGAGGTGCTCCTGGAGGAGTCCATCCTCGGCTGGAAGGAGTACGAGCTGGAGCTGATGCGCGACAAGCACGACAACGTCGTGGTCGTCTGCTCCATCGAGAACTTCGACCCCATGGGCGTGCACACCGGCGACTCGATCACCGTCGCCCCGGCGATGACGCTGACCGACCGCGAGTACCAGACCCTGCGCGACATCGGCATCGCCGTGATCCGCGAGGTCGGCGTGGACACCGGCGGCTGCAACATCCAGTTCGCGGTGAACCCCGAGGACGGCCGCGTCATCGTCATCGAGATGAACCCGCGCGTGTCGCGTTCCTCGGCCCTCGCCTCCAAGGCCACCGGCTTCCCGATCGCCAAGATCGCGGCCAAGCTCGCCGTCGGCTACACCCTCGACGAGATCCCGAACGACATCACGCAGGAGACCCCGGCCTCTTTCGAGCCGACGCTCGACTACGTGGTCGTCAAGGCCCCGCGCTTCGCCTTCGAGAAGTTCCCGAGCGCCGACTCCACGCTGACCACGACCATGAAGTCGGTCGGCGAGGCCATGGCCATCGGCCGCAACTTCACCGAGGCCTTCCAGAAGGCGCTGCGCTCGCTGGAGAAGAAGGGCAGCCAGTTCACGTTCGTCGGCGAGCCCGGCGACAAGGACGAGCTGCTGCGGGAGGCCGTACGGCCCACCGACGGCCGTATCAACACCGTCATGCAGGCCATCCGCGCGGGCGCCACGCCCGAGGAGGTCTTCGCGTTCACGAAGATCGACCCCTGGTTCGTCGACCAGCTCTTCCTCATCAAGGAGACCGCCGACGAGCTGGCCGCCGCCGACCGCCTGGACGTCGAGCTGCTCGCCGAGGCCAAGCGGCACGGCTTCTCGGACCAGCAGATCGCCGAGATCCGCGGGCTGCGCGAGGACGTCGTCCGTGAGGTCCGTCACACGCTGGGCATCCGCCCGGTCTACAAGACGGTCGACACCTGCGCCGCCGAGTTCGCCGCGAAGACGCCGTACTTCTACTCCTCCTACGACGAGGAGAGCGAGGTCGCGCCCCGCGAGAAGCCCGCGGTGATCATCCTGGGCTCCGGCCCGAACCGCATCGGCCAGGGCATCGAGTTCGACTACTCCTGCGTCCACGCCTCCTTCGCGCTGTCGGACGCCGGGTACGAGACCGTGATGGTCAACTGCAACCCCGAGACCGTCTCCACCGACTACGACACCTCCGACCGCCTGTACTTCGAGCCGCTGACCCTCGAGGACGTGCTGGAGATCGTCCACGCCGAGTCGCTGGCCGGCCCGATCGCCGGCGTGATCGTGCAGCTCGGCGGCCAGACCCCGCTGGGCCTGGCGCAGTCGCTGAAGGACAACGGCGTGCCGATCGTGGGCACGCCGCCCGAGGCGATCCACGCGGCCGAGGACCGGGGTGCCTTCGGGCGGGTGCTCGCCGAGGCCGGTCTGCCGGCCCCGAAGCACGGCACGGCCACGACCTTCGCCGAGGCCAAGGCCATCGCGGACGAGATCGGCTACCCGGTCCTGGTGCGGCCGTCGTACGTGCTCGGCGGCCGGGGCATGGAGATCGTCTACGACGAGACCCGGCTGTCGTCCTACATCGCCGAGTCGACCGAGATCAGCCCCACCCGGCCGGTCCTCGTCGACCGCTTCCTCGACGACGCCATCGAGATCGACGTCGACGCGCTCTACGACGGCGAGGAGCTGTACCTCGGCGGCGTCATGGAGCACATCGAGGAGGCCGGCATCCACTCCGGCGACTCGGCGTGCGCCCTGCCCCCGATCACCCTGGGCGGCTTCGACATCAAGCGCCTGCGGGCCTCCACCGAGGCGATCGCCAAGGGCGTCGGTGTGCGCGGTCTGATCAACATCCAGTTCGCGATGGCGGGCGACATCCTCTACGTCCTGGAGGCCAACCCGCGCGCGTCCCGTACGGTCCCCTTCACCTCGAAGGCGACCGCGGTGCCGCTGGCGAAGGCCGCCGCCCGGATCTCGCTGGGCGCGACCGTCGCCGAGCTGCGCGCCGAGGGGCTGCTCCCGGCGACCGGCGACGGCGGTGAGCTGCCGCTGGACGCGCCGATCTCCGTCAAGGAGGCCGTGATGCCGTGGACCCGCTTCCGGGACACCTCCGGCCGCGGTGTCGACACCGTGCTCGGCCCCGAGATGCGCTCCACCGGCGAGGTCATGGGCATCGACTCCGTCTTCGGCACGGCGTACGCCAAGTCGCAGGCGGGCGCCTACGGCCCGCTGCCCACCAAGGGCCGCGCGTTCATCTCGGTCGCCAACCGCGACAAGCGCTCGATGATCTTCCCGGCCCGTGAGCTGGTCGGCCACGGCTTCGAGCTGCTCGCCACCTCCGGCACCGCCGAGGTCCTCAAGCGCAACGGCATCAACGCCACCGTCGTGCGCAAGCAGTCCGAGGGCACCGGCCCGAACGGCGAGAAGACCATCGTCCAGCTCATCCACGACGGCGAGGTCGACCTCATCGTCAACACCCCGTACGGCACCGGCGGCCGCCTCGACGGCTACGAGATCCGTACGGCGGCCGTGGCGCGGTCCGTGCCGTGCCTGACGACGGTCCAGGCGCTCGCCGCCGCCGTCCAGGGCATCGACGCCCTCAACCACGGGGACGTGGGCGTCCGCTCGCTCCAAGAACACGCGGCACACCTGACCGCGGCCCGCGACTAGCAGCCCTCAGGGGGACACCGGAAACGGTGTCCCCCTCTTCATGACACCTCTTCGCGAGGCTCCTTGGAGGACATGACCATGTACAAGCAATTCTTCCGGCTGGTCTTCCAGCGGATGGACCCCGAGCGCGCCCACCACCTGGCCTTCCGCTGGATCCGGCTCGCCGTCCGGATCCCGGTGCTGCGCACGTTCGTCGCGGCCGCCCTGGCCCCGCGGTACCAGGAACTGCGCACCGAGGCCTTCGGGCTGCGCATGCACGGCCCCTTCGGACTCGCCGCCGGCTTCGACAAGAACGCCGTCGCGATCGACGGGATGTCGATGCTGGGCTTCGACCACGTCGAGATCGGCACGGTCACCGGTGAGCCGCAGCCCGGCAACCCCGCCCAGCGGCTGTTCCGGCTGGTGAAGGACCGGGGGCTCATCAACCGGATGGGCTTCAACAACGAGGGCTCGCTGGTCGTCGCCGCGCGCCTGGCCTCCCGTACGCCCGTCTTCAAGCCCGTGGTGGGCGTCAACATCGGCAAGACCAAGGTCGTACCCGAGGAGGAGGCCGTCGGCGACTACGTGAAGTCGACCGAGCGGCTCGCGCCGTACGCCGACTACCTGGTCGTCAACGTGTCCTCGCCGAACACCCCGGGACTGCGCAACCTCCAGGCCACCGAGGCGCTGCGGCCGCTGCTGAGCGCCGTCCGCGAGGCTGCCGACCGGGTGGTGACCTCGCGGCGGGTCCCGCTGCTGGTCAAGATCGCCCCGGATCTGGCCGACGAGGACGTCGACGCGGTCGCCGACCTGGCCGTGCAGCTCGGCCTGGACGGGATCATCGCCACCAACACCACCATCGCGCGCGAGGGCCTCGGTCTGAAGTCCGAACCCTCGCTGGTGAAGGAGACCGGCGGACTGTCCGGGGCGCCCCTCAAGGCACGCTCCCTGGAGGTGCTGCGCCGCCTCTACGCGCGCGTGGGCGACCGCGTCACCCTCGTGGGCGTCGGCGGCGTGGAGGACGCGGAGGACGCCTGGCAGCGCATCCTGGCCGGTGCCACGCTGGTCCAGGGCTACAGCGCCTTCATCTACGAGGGGCCCTTCTGGGGCCGAGCGATCCACAAGGGCCTGGCCGCCCGCCTGCGGACGAGCCCCTACGCCACTCTCGCCGACGCGGTCGGCGCCGACGTGAGGAAGACGGCATGACCCTGGAGCCCTTCGGCGCGCGGCTGCGCCGGGCCATGGACGAGCGTGGCCCGCTCTGCGTCGGCATCGACCCGCACGCCTCCCTGCTCGCCGAGTGGGACCTGAACGACGACGTCGCCGGCCTGGAGCGGTTCAGCCGCACGGTCGTCGAGGCGACGGCCGACCGGGTCGCCCTGCTGAAGCCGCAGAGCGCCTTCTTCGAGCGGTTCGGCTCGCGCGGGATCGCCGTCCTGGAGAAGACGGTGCAGGAGGCGCGGGCGGCCGGTGCCCTGGTCGTGATGGACGCCAAGCGCGGTGACATCGGCTCGACCATGGCCGCGTACGCCGAGTCCTTCCTGCACAAGGACGCCCCGCTGTTCTCCGACGCCCTCACCGTGTCGCCGTACCTCGGTTACGGATCCCTGGCCCCGGCGGTGGCGGCGGCGCGCGAGAGCGGCGCCGGGCTGTTCGTGCTGGCGCTGACCTCCAACCCGGAGGGCGGCGAGGTCCAGCACGCGGTGCGGGCCGACGGGCGGGACGTGGGCGCGACGATGCTGGCGCATCTGGCCGCGGAGAACGTGGGGGAGGAGCCGCTGGGCTCCTTCGGGGCGGTCGTCGGCGCCACCCTGGGCGACCTCTCGACGTATGACCTCGACATCAACGGTCCGCTCCTCGCGCCCGGCGTCGGCGCTCAGGGGGCGACCCCGGCCGACCTCCCGCGGGTCTTCGGGTCCGCGGTGCGCAATGTCGTACCGAACGTGAGTCGGGGTGTGTTGCGTCACGGTCCCGACCTCGTCGCTCTGCGTGACGCCGTGGATCGATTCGCGCGAGAGGTCAGGGCGGCCGTGGACGCCGCCTGACGGGCGTCGACCGCCCGACCGGGGGCTCGGTCGGGCGGCTCGGAGGCGACTTGAGTCTGGATACATCCTCAAATCCGGGGCACTATGTCCTAAATGTCCGGCCTGATGGAGGCTGACCAGGACTTTTCCTCTGTTCTCGCTGACTCTGGCGGAGTTGGCCGCTAGTCTCCGACGGAGAGTGAACGGGCAGCGCGTGTTGCTCGTAACTCACCAGGTGTGGGGCGACTAGGTTCCTCACCGGTCCGTATCCGACAGTTCGACATCCGAGGTGACGTAGGCGTGGCTCTTCCGCCCCTTACCCCCGAACAGCGCGCAGCCGCGCTCGAAAAGGCCGCCGCGGCTCGCCGGGAGCGGGCCGAGGTCAAGAATCGACTCAAGCACTCCGGCGCCTCGCTTCACGAGGTCATCAAGCAGGGTCAGGAAAACGACGTCATCGGCAAGATGAAGGTCTCCGCCCTCCTGGAGTCGCTCCCGGGCGTGGGCAAGGTCCGCGCCAAGCAGATCATGGAGCGACTCGGCATCTCCGAGAGCCGCCGCGTGCGCGGCCTCGGTTCCAACCAGATCGCGTCCCTGGAGCGTGAGTTCGGCAGCACCGGCTCCTGATTCCCGGGTGCCGCGGGGAGGGAGTCCCGGGCACTCCGGGATTGCTGGAATAATCGCTGCATGGCAGTAAAACTCCGGGGGACGACCCCCGAAACCCCGGACGCACGTCCGCGGCTGACCGTGCTCTCCGGCCCCTCCGGGGTCGGCAAGAGCACGGTCGTCGCTCATATGCGCAAGGAACATCCCGAGGTCTGGCTCTCGGTGTCGGCGACGACCCGTAGGCCGCGGCCCGGCGAGAAGCACGGAGTCCACTACTTCTTCGTCACCGACGAGGAGATGGACAAGCTGATCGCCAATGGCGAGCTGCTGGAGTGGGCCGAGTTCGCGGGCAACCGCTACGGCACTCCGCGCACCGCGGTGCTGGAGCGCCTGGAGTCGGGCGAGCCGGTCCTCCTGGAGATCGACCTCCAGGGCGCCCGTCAGGTCCGTGAGTCCATGCCCGAGGCCCAACTGGTGTTCCTGGCCCCTCCCTCCTGGGAGGAACTGGTGCGCAGACTCACCGGGCGGGGCACCGAACCACCCGAGGTGATCGAGCGCCGCCTGGCGGCGGCGAAGATCGAACTCGCGGCCGAGCCGGAGTTCGACGTGACCCTGGTCAACACCTCCGTCGAGGACGTCGCGCGTGAGCTGCTAGCCTTGGTCGATGTTGTGTGATTACGAGCCTGTGATCACGACCGGTCTTTTCCCATCCATCGGAAGGTAGAGCGTGTCCTCTTCCATCTCCGCGCCCGAGGGCATCATCAACCCGCCGATCGACGAGCTCCTCGAGGCCACCGACTCGAAGTACAGCCTCGTGATCTACGCGGCCAAGCGGGCCCGCCAGATCAACGCGTACTACTCGCAGCTCGGCGAGGGCCTCCTCGAGTACGTCGGTCCGCTCGTGGACACCCACGTCCACGAGAAGCCGCTCTCGATCGCCCTCCGCGAGATCAACGCCGGTCTGCTGACGTCCGAGGCCGTTGAGGGCCCCGCTCAGTAGTATTTTCGGCTCACAGTGGGTTTCTCCACAGGCCCGGCAGCACGGCTGCCGGGCCTGTGGTGTCTGATGGACTCGTACGCCGGGAGCCGCGGCGTACGTTTTCCGAGGTCCGGGGAGAGACGGTGGACAAGCCCAAGGTCGTTCTGGGGGTCAGTGGTGGCATCGCCGCCTACAAGGCCTGTGAGCTGCTGCGCAGACTGACCGAGTCGGGCCATGACGTCCGGGTGGTGCCCACCGCGTCCGCGCTGCACTTCGTCGGCGCCGCCACCTGGTCCGCCCTCTCCGGCCATCCCGTCTCCACGGAGGTCTGGGACGACGTCCACGAGGTCCCGCACGTCCGCATCGGCCAGCACGCCGACCTGGTGGTCGTCGCCCCGGCCACGGCGGACATGCTCGCCAAGGCCGCCCACGGCCTCGCCGACGACCTCCTCACCAACACCCTCCTCACGGCCCGCTGTCCGGTCGTCTTCGCCCCCGCGATGCACACCGAGATGTGGGAGCACCCGGCCACCCAGGAGAACGTGGCGACACTGCGCCGCCGGGGCGCCGTCGTCATCGAGCCGGCCGTCGGCCGGCTCACCGGCGTCGACACCGGCAAGGGGCGGCTGCCCGACCCGGCCGAGATCTTCGAGGTCTGCCGCCGCGTCCTGGCCAGGGGAGTGCGCGAACCCGACCTCGCCGGCCGGCATGTCGTGGTCAGCGCCGGCGGCACCCGCGAGCCCCTCGACCCGGTCCGTTTCCTCGGCAACCGCTCCTCCGGCAAGCAGGGCTACGCCCTCGCCCGCACGGCCGCCGCCCGTGGCGCCCGCGTCACGCTGATCGCGGCGAACACCGGCCTGCCCGACCCGGCCGGGGTCGACGTCGTTCAGGTCGGCACGGCCGTGCAGCTGCGCGAGGCGGTCCTGAAGGCGGCCGCGGACGCCGACGCGGTCGTCATGGCGGCCGCCGTGGCCGATTTCCGGCCGGAGACGTACGTGGCCGGAAAGATCAAGAAGCAGGACGGCCGGGAACCGGACCCCATCGTTCTTGTGCGGAATCCGGACATTCTCGCGGAGGTCTCCGCCGACCGGGCGCGCTCCAACCAGGTGGTTGTCGGCTTCGCGGCCGAGACCGACGACGTCCTGGCCAACGGCCGGTCGAAGCTCCGGCGCAAGGGCTGCGATCTGCTGGTGGTGAACGAGGTGGGGGAGCGCAAGACCTTCGGCTCCGAGGAGAACGAAGCCGTCGTGCTGGGCACCGACGGCAGCGAAACGCCCGTGCCGTACGGGCCCAAGGAGGCCCTGGCCGAAACCGTGTGGGACCTGGTGACGCGACGGCTGACCTGACTGTTTGATGCGCTTCCCCGTCGTCCTTCCGCTCGGTCGATTCGGGCGTGGCGCCCCTGGCCAACGGTGCTCGGCATTCGGCAGAATGCCCGTGCCGCAGGTCACAGCGCTCCCGAGAGGCGAGACGGGTGGCCCGGTGGAGGGGCACGACCGATAAACTGTTCTCGGACGACGCCGGGCGCAGCTCCTGTCGCGTCCGCCAATGATCAGCCAGCAGCCGCTGCAACCCCAGGGAGCGTTGTGTCCCGTCGCCTGTTCACCTCGGAGTCTGTGACCGAGGGTCACCCCGACAAGATCGCTGACCAGATCAGCGACACCATTCTCGATGCCCTGCTGCGCGAGGACCCGGCCTCCCGGGTCGCCGTCGAGACCCTGATCACGACCGGTCTGGTGCATGTGGCCGGTGAGGTCACCACCAAGGCGTACGCGCCGATCCCCCAGCTCGTGCGCGACAAGATCCTCGAGATCGGCTACGACTCCTCGAAGAAGGGCTTCGACGGCGCCTCCTGCGGTGTCTCGGTGTCCATCGGCGCGCAGTCCCCGGACATCGCCCAGGGTGTCGACACGGCGTACGAGAACCGCGTCGAGGGCGACGAGGACGAGCTGGACCGCCAGGGCGCCGGCGACCAGGGCCTGATGTTCGGCTACGCGTCGGACGAGACGCCGACCCTGATGCCGCTGCCGATCTTCCTGGCGCACCGGCTGTCGAAGCGCCTGTCGGACGTCCGCAAGAACGGGACCATCCCCTACCTGCGCCCCGACGGCAAGACCCAGGTCACCATCGAGTACGACGGCGACAAGGCCCTCCGTCTCGACACCGTCGTCGTCTCCTCGCAGCACGCGAGCGACATCGACCTGGACTCCCTGCTGGCCCCGGACATCCGCGAGTTCGTGGTGGAGCCGGAGCTGAAGGCGCTCCTGGACGAGGGCATCAAGCTCGACACCGAGAACTACCGCCTGCTGGTCAACCCGACCGGCCGCTTCGAGATCGGCGGCCCGATGGGCGACGCCGGCCTCACGGGCCGCAAGATCATCATCGACACCTACGGCGGCATGGCCCGCCACGGCGGCGGCGCCTTCTCGGGCAAGGACCCGTCCAAGGTCGACCGCTCCGCGGCGTACGCGATGCGCTGGGTCGCGAAGAACGTGGTGGCCGCGGGTCTCGCCGCGCGCTGCGAGGTCCAGGTCGCCTACGCGATCGGCAAGGCCGAGCCGGTCGGTCTCTTCGTGGAGACCTTCGGCACCGCCAAGGTCGACGCCGAGAAGATCGAGAAGGCCATCGACGAGGTCTTCGACCTCCGCCCGGCCGCGATCATCCGCGACCTCGACCTGCTGCGTCCGATCTACGCCCAGACCGCCGCGTACGGCCACTTCGGCCGTGAGCTGCCCGACTTCACGTGGGAGCGCACGGACCGCGTGGACGCGCTGCGCAAGGCCGCGGGACTGTAGTCCGTCCCTCTCAGCGACGCGCCGAGCCCGGCCCTCCCAGGGGGCCGGGCCTCGGCGCGTCTCGGGGGCGCCGGCGAGCAGAGGAATCGGCTCGCGGTGCGGATCGGGGATTCGTACGCTGGTGGCCTTCCGGTGCGAAGGTCGCGGTTACTTCGGTGGAGTGCGCCTTTGGCGTGCGGTGAAACCGGCAGGGTTCGTGCCGCTGCCGGCTTGAACTCGGAAGGTTGACGCCGGGGTGCCTTCGGGCGCCCTCGGTTGTCAGTGGGGTTTGGTAAGAATGCAGGTGTGAGCAGCGAGAACGGGCAGGGGGACGGTGGTGCGGCCGGGGAGGGCGCGCCGCCCGAGCAGCTCGCGTTGATCCGGGAGAGCGTGCGGCAGGCCAAGACGCCGCGAGCCAAGCCCCGGACCTGGCGGGGGGCCGCGCTGGCCGAGGAGTTGCCGGTCGCGCGGGTGCTCGTCGACAAGGGTGTGCTGCATCTGGACCGGTACTTCGACTATGCGGTGCCGGCCGAGCTGGACGCCGACGCCCGGCCGGGGGTGCGGGTTCGGGTGCGGTTCGGCGCCGGGCGTGGGCGGGTGCGGGAAGGGCGGCGCGAGGGCGGGGGGCTCATCGACGGGTTCCTCGTCGAGCGGCTCGCCGCGTCGGACTACTCCGGGCCGCTCGCGGCGCTCGCCCAGGTGGTGTCGCCCGAGCCGGTGCTGAGCGAGGAGCTGCTGGGACTGGCGCGGGCCGTCGCCGACCGGTACGCGGGGAGCCTGGCCGACGTCCTTCAGCTGGCCGTGCCGCCGCGCAACGCGCGCGCCGAGCAGCGGCCCTCCCCGGCGCCGCTGCCGCCGCCGGTGGCGCCGGAGACCGGGTCCTGGGGGCGCTACGAGCGAGGGGGCGCGTTCCTCGAGTCGCTGGCGTCCGGGGGCGCGCCCCGGGCGGTGTGGAACGCGCTGCCCGGCCCCGAGTGGAGCGAGGAGCTGGCGCGGGCCGTCGCCTCGACGCTCGCCTCGGGGCGCGGGGCACTGGTCGTCGTACCCGACGGGCGGGCCGCCGCGCGGGTCGACGCCGCGTTGACGGCGTTGCTGGGGGAGGGGCGGCATGCGCTGCTCACCGCGGACGCCGGGCCCGAGAAGCGGTATCGGGAGTGGCTCGCCGTACGGCGGGGTTCCGTGCGGGCGGTCGTCGGGACGCGTGCGGCGATGTTCGCGCCGGTCCAGGACCTCGGTCTGGTCGCGCTCTGGGACGACGGGGACGACAGCCACAGCGAGCAGCACGCGCCGCAGCCCCATGCGCGCGAAGTGCTGCTGCTGCGGGCCGCGCAGGACAAGTGCGGTTTCCTGATGGGGGGTTGGAGCTGCACCGTGGAGGGCGCGCAGCTCGTCGAGAGCGGGTGGGCGCGGCCGCTGATCGCCGCACGGGAGCAGGTGCGGCACAGCGCTCCGCTCGTGCGCACCGTGGGCGACCAGGACCTCGCGCGGGACGAGGCGGCCCGGGCCGCCCGGCTGCCCACCCTCGCCTGGCAGGCGGTCCGGGAGGGGCTGCGGCACGGGCCGGTGCTCGTCCAGGTGCCCCGGCGGGGTTATGTGCCGCGGATGGCGTGTGCGCAGTGCCGGACCGCCGCCCGGTGCCGGCACTGCTCCGGGCCGTTGGAGGCGCGGGACGGGGGTGCGCTGTGGTGCGGGTGGTGCGGGCGTGAGGAGAGCGCCTGGCACTGTCCGGAGTGCGGCTCGTTCCGGTTGCGGGCCCAGGTCGTGGGGGCCCGGCGGACCGCCGAGGAGCTGGGGCGGGCGTTTCCCGCCGTGCCGGTGCGGACGTCGGGACGTGAGCAGGTGCTGGACACCGTGCCGGGGGCGCCCGCGCTCGTCGTGTCCACGCCCGGGGCCGAGCCGGTCGCCGAGGGCGGGTACGCGGCCGCGCTGCTGCTGGACGGCTGGGCCATGCTCGGGCGGCCCGACCTGCGGGCCGGGGAGGACGCGCTGCGCCGCTGGATCGCGGCCGCCGCGCTCGTACGGCCGTCGGGGGAGGGGGGAACCGTGGTCGTCGTCGCGGAGCCGACCCTGCGGCCCGTCCAGGCGCTGGTGCGATGGGATCCGGTGGGGCACGCGGTGCGGGAGCTCTCCGAGCGGGCCGAGTTGGGCTTTCCGCCGGTGTCGCGGATGGCGGCGGTGTCGGGGACGGCGGAGGCCGTGGCCGCGTTCCTGGAGGCCGTCGAACTGCCGCCGGAGGCGGAGCTGCTGGGGCCGGTTCCGGTGCCTTCGGGCCCGGCGGGGCGGCCTCGGCGGCCGGGGGCGCCGCCACCCGGGGAGGAGTGGGAGCGGGCGCTGCTCCGGGTGCCGCCCGGACGGGGCGCCGCGCTGGCCGCCGCCCTGAAGACGGCGCAGGCGGCTCGGATGGCGCGGGGTGGCGAGGAGGCCGTGCGGGTACGGATCGATCCCCCGGACATCGGCTGAGGGACGACGCGCAGATCAGCGCTGGTGGGGGTGGGGGAGGGCCGGGTGTGCGACTGCCCTCTCGGGCGTGGGCCGAGAGGGCAGGGTGGGGGAGGTGGTCGGGGTGGGGAGCTGCCCGGTGCGGGATGCGGTGCGTCAGCCGTTGCGCGGGCCGGGGAAGGCGGTCGGCCTCGCCTCGTCACGCAAGGCCGAGTTGCCGGCATCGCGCAGGGCCGGGGCACCGGCGTCGAGCAGGGCCGGAGCGCCGGCGTCGCGCAAGGCAGGGCTGCCGGCGTCGCGCAGGGCCGGGCTGCCCGCCGTCGGCTGGGTCGGCATCGAGCGGGCGGCGGGAACCGTGGGAACCGTCGGGATGCCCGTGTTCACGGTGACCGTGCGGGCGCCGGTGGGCTCGGCGGGTCGCTCGGCCTCGGCGGTGGCGGCCTGGGCCGCCGCGGCACGGCGGGCGCCGTAGCGGCGGTGTACGGCCTGCTTGGTGACCCCGAGGGCGGAGCCCACCGCGTCCCACGAGAAGCCGAGCGAACGGTCGAAGTCCACCGCCGCGGTGACCAGGGTCTCGACGCTGTCCCGCAGCTCCTGGGCGAGGCGGACCGTGGGGGCGGGGGCGCGTCCGTAGACGACGAAGCCCGTGGACGGGCCGGAGCGGCGGGGGCGGTAGACGTTGCCCAGCTGGGCGGTGAGGGTGCGCAGTGCGTCCACCTGCCGTCGGACGCGCTCGATGTCCCGCACCAGCAAGTGCAGGCTGGCCCGGGCCTGGGCGTCGTGGGTTGCATGGTCGGCCATGAACAAGCCTCTCGAACCGGCGTTGAAGAAGGTGTGGTCAACTCTTTCTTGACCAACGCGGGTTCGCGCCGCTGGTCACGGTGTGGGGGCGTATGGGCATATGCGTACGCCCCCCGAGGGCGCGGCTCGTGGGGCCTCCCGCCCGTCGGCGGCCTGCCCGGCCGGCGTCATAAACTTGTGCGTTGCCCGTCGTCCGTCCCGCCCGAGAGGCCCCGCCCACTCATGAAGCTCGTCTTCGCCGGTACCCCCGAGGTTGCCGTTCCCGCCCTGGACGCTCTGATCGCCTCCGGGCGGCACGAGGTGGCCGCCGTCGTCACGCGGCCCGACGCGCCGGCCGGGCGGGGGCGCAGGCTGGTCGCCTCTCCCGTCGCCCAGCGCGCCGAGGAGGCGGGCATCGAAGTGCTGAGGCCCGCCAAGCCGCGCGATCCGGAGTTCCTGGAGCGGCTGAGGGAGATCGCGCCCGACTGCTGTCCCGTCGTGGCCTACGGGGCGCTGCTGCCCAGGGTGGCGCTGGACATCCCGGCCCATGGCTGGGTCAACCTGCACTTCTCGCTGCTGCCGGCCTGGCGCGGGGCCGCTCCCGTGCAGCACGCCGTCATGGCGGGGGACGAGATCACCGGCGCCTCCACCTTCCTGATCGAGGAGGGCCTCGACTCGGGGCCGGTGTACGGCACGGTCACCGAGGAGATCCGGCCCACCGACACCAGCGGTGACCTGCTCACCCGGCTGGCCTTCGCCGGCAGCGGGCTGCTCGCGGCGACCATGGACGGGATCGAGGACGGCACGGTGAAGGCCGTGCCGCAGCCGGGCGAGGGGATCACCCTCGCGCCGAAGATCACCGTCGAGGACGCTCAGGTCGACTGGGCCACCCCGGCTCTGCGGGTCGACCGGGTCGTGCGCGGCTGCACCCCCGCCCCCGGCGCCTGGACCGTCTTCCGCGGGGAGCGGCTCAAGCTCATCCAGGTCCAGCCGGTTCCCGAGCGGACCGATCTCGCCCCGGGCGCGCTCCTCGTCGGCAAGAACAGCGTGCACGTCGGCACCGGCTCGTACGCGGTCGAGCTGCTGTGGGTGCAGGCGCAGGGCAAGAAGCCGATGCGGGCCGCCGACTGGGCCCGGGGCGCCCGGATCGGGGACGGGGAGGCCGTCGGGGCGTAACGCTCCTGCACAAGCCGCGCCCGGTCCGTGAGCCCCGCCCCCGGTCCGCGAGCCCCAGTCGGCAAGCCCGCCCGGCGTACCACCGACGTACGCTGGACGCACCTTCCATCCTGCAATCCGGAGCACCTTTTCGTGAGCGACCAGCCCCACCGTTCCCGCAAGCCGGGCAAGCCCTACCGCCGGCCTCAGAAGGACCCCGTCCGCATCCTCGCCTTCGAGGCGCTGCGGGCCGTGGACGAGAGGGACGCGTACGCCAACCTCGTGCTGCCGCCGCTGCTGCGCAAGGCACGCGAGAAGGAGGGACCCGACAAGTTCGACGGACGGGACGCGGCCCTCGCCACCGAGCTGGTCTACGGCACACTGCGCCGGCAGGGGACGTACGACGCCGTCATCTCGGCGTGTGTCGACCGGCCGCTGCGCGAGGTCGATCCGCCGGTCCTCGACGTGCTGAGCCTCGGCGTGCATCAGCTGCTCGGGACACGCATCCCGAGCCATGCGGCGGTGTCCGCCTCCGTCGAGCTCGCCCGGGTCGTGCTCGGCGACGGGCGCGCCAAGTTCGTCAACGCCGTGCTGCGCAAGGTCGCGGCGCACGATCTCGACGAGTGGCTCGACAAGGTCGCTCCGCCCTACGACGACGATCCCGAGGACCACCTCGCCGTCGTGCACTCGCACCCGCGCTGGGTCGTCTCCGCGCTGTGGGACTCCCTCGGCGGCGGACGGGCCGGCATCGAGGAGCTGCTGGCGGCGGACAACGAGCGGCCGGAAGTGACGCTCGTCGCCCGGCCCGGGCGGGCCACCACCGAGGAACTGCTCCGCGAGGAGGCCTCGGTCGCCGGGCGCTGGTCGCCGTACGCCGTGCGGCTCACCGAGGGCGGGGAGCCCGGGGCCATCGACGCCGTACGGGACGGGCGGGCGGGTGTGCAGGACGAGGGCAGCCAGCTCGTGGCGCTCGCGCTGGCGAACGCGCCGCTCGACGGGTCCGACGCGTTGTGGCTGGACGGGTGCGCCGGACCCGGTGGCAAGGCCGCGCTGCTCGCCGCCCTCGCCGCCGAGCGGGGGGCCGCGCTGCTCGCCTCCGAGAAGCAGCCGCACCGCGCGGGGCTCGTCGCCAAGGCGCTGGCCGGCAACCCCGGGCCCTACCAGGTCATCGCCGCCGACGGGACCCGGCCGCCGTGGCGGCCCGGCTCCTTCGACCGGGTGCTGATGGACGTGCCGTGCACGGGCCTCGGCGCCCTGCGGCGGCGGCCCGAGGCGCGCTGGCGGCGCAGGCCGGAGGACCTCGACGGGTTCGGGCCGCTCCAGCGCGGGCTGCTGCGCACCGCGCTGGAGTCCGTGCGGGTCGGGGGCGTCGTCGGGTACGCCACCTGTTCACCGCACCTGGCCGAGACCCGGGCGGTCGTCTCCGACATCCTCAAGCAGTACCCGGAGGCCGAGCTGATCGACGCGCGCCCGCTGCTGCCGGGCGTACCGGAGCTGGGTGACGGGCCCGACATCCAGCTGTGGCCGCATCTGCACGGGACCGACGCCATGTACCTGGCGTTGATCAAGAAGACCGGCTGAGGCCCGCGCGGACGGATACATGAAGAAGGCCGGCCCCACGTCATCGGCGTGGGGCCGGCCTTCTTCGTGGACGGGTGCCCCCGCGGGGGTCAGTCCGTGCCGAACTCCATCGCGGCGCGGTCCAGCAGCTGGTCGTCGTCGGAGACCTCGCCACGGGAGGCGATGGCCTCGGCGCCGCCCTCCGGCAGCTCCGTCATGGTGCCGATGAGACCGGTCGCGGCCGCCTGGTCGGCGCCGATCGCGGGGCTGCCGGTGCCGATCAGACCGAGCGTGGCGTACTGCTCCAGCTTGGCGCGAGAGTCGGCGATGTCGAGGTTGCGCATGGTGAGCTGGCCGATCCGGTCCACCGGGCCGAACGCGGAGTCCTCGGTGCGCTCCATGGACAGCTTGTCCGGGTGGTAGCTGAAGGCCGGGCCGACGGTGTTGAGGATCGAGTAGTCCTCACCGCGCCGCAGCCGCAGCGTCACCTCGCCGGTGACGGCCGCGCCGACCCAGCGCTGGAGCGACTCGCGCACCATCAGCGCCTGCGGGTCCAGCCAGCGGCCCTCGTACATCAGCCGGCCGAGACGCCGTCCCTCGTTGTAGTACTGGGCGAGGGTGTCCTCGTTGTGGATGGCGTTGACCAGACGCTCGTAGGCCGCGTGCAGCAGGGCCATGCCGGGCGCCTCGTAGATGCCGCGGCTCTTGGCCTCGATGATGCGGTTCTCGATCTGGTCCGACATGCCCATGCCGTGGCGGCCGCCGATGGCGTTGGCCTCCATCACCAGATCGACGGGGGAGGCGAACTCCTTGCCGTTGATCGTCACGGGGCGGCCCTGGTCGAAGCCGATCGTCACGTCCTCGGTGGCGATCTCGACCGACGGGTCCCAGAACCGCACGCCCATGATGGGCTCGACGGTCTCGACGCCGGTGTCCAGGTGCTCCAGGGTCTTGGCCTCGTGGGTGGCGCCCCAGATGTTGGCGTCGGTGGAGTACGCCTTCTCCGTGCTGTCCCGGTAGGGCAGGTCGTGGGCGACGAGCCACTCCGACATTTCCTTGCGCCCACCGAGCTCGGTCACGAAGTCCGCGTCCAGCCAGGGCTTGTAGATCCGCAGGTGCGGGTTGGCCAGCAGGCCGTACCGGTAGAACCGCTCGATGTCGTTGCCCTTGAAGGTCGAGCCGTCGCCCCAGATCTGGACGTTGTCCTCGAGCATGGCCCGGACCAGGAGGGTGCCGGTGACGGCACGGCCGAGGGGCGTGGTGTTGAAGTAGGCGCGCCCGCCCGAGCGGATGTGGAACGCCCCGCAGGTGAGCGCGGCCAGGCCCTCCTCGACCAGTGCGGCGCGGCAGTCGACCAGGCGCGCGATCTCGGCGCCGTAGGTCTTCGCGCGGCCGGGCACCGAGGCGATGTCGGGCTCGTCGTACTGGCCGATGTCGGCGGTGTAGGTGCACGGGACGGCACCCTTGTCGCGCATCCACGCGACCGCGACCGAGGTGTCGAGCCCGCCGGAGAAGGCGATGCCGACGCGCTCGCCGGCGGGAAGGGAGGTGAGGACCTTGGACATAGGAAGATTATGCATGAACTCGCATGGTCATGCAAAGGGCTCTCAGGTCTCGGTGCTCTCGGCCGGCTGAGCGGGGCCCTTCGACGGGGTCGCGTGGCTTTCCCGGGCCGCCTGATGCGGCCACCAGATCCTCGGTCCGATGTCCAGGAACAGTGAGGTGACGAGCACCGACCGCACGATGAAGGTGTCCAGGAGGACGCCCAGGGCCACCGCGAAGCCGATCTCCGCGAAGGCGACCATGGGAAGGGTGGCGAGGGCCGCGAAGGTGCCGGCCAGGACCAGGCCCGCCGAGGTGATCACCGAGCCGGTCGCCGCCAGGCCGGTCACCACGCCCTGCCGGGTGCCCTGGCGGGCGGCCTCCTCACGGATCCGGGTGGTCAGGAAGATGTTGTAGTCGATGCCCAGGGCCACCAGGAACACGAAGACGAACAGCGGGAAGTCCGTCGACTCGCCCGCGTAGTCGAACAGGTGGCGGAACGCCAGCGCGCTGAGGCCCAGGGCCGCCGCGAAGGACAGGATCACCGTCCCGACCAGCAGCAGCGGGGCGATCAGGGCGCGCAGCAGGGCACAGAGGATGAGCAGGACCACGGCCAGGACCAGCGGAATGATCAGCAGGTTGTCGTGGGTGGTCGCTTTGTCCATGTCGAGGAGTGCCGCCGTGCCGCCGCCCACCTTGGCGTCGGCGTCGGGCACCTCGTGCACCGCGTCCCGGACCCGCTCCACGGTCTGCTTCGCGGCCTCGCTGTCGGCCGGGTCGGTCATCGTCGCCTCGAACAGCACCTGGCCGTCGTGGACGGGTTTCGTGCCCGCCGGCAGGCCGAGGGAGGTCGGCACGACGCCCTCCGTCCCCGCGACCGCGCGTTTCACCTGCCCTGCCCGGGCCTGGTCGGCGATGACGACCAGCGGGTCGCCGCTGCCCGCCGCGAAGTACTTCGCCGACACCTCCTGGCCCGTGATCGAGTCCGGTTTGCCGGTGAACGCGTCCGCGTTGCCGATGCCCTCGGCGCGCAGTTGGATCAGACCGAGCGAGCAGACCGCCAGGACCAGCGCCGTCACGGCCCAGACCATGCGCGGGCGGCGGGCGATGCCACGGCCCGTGCGGGCCCAGACACCGCGCTCGGTCGGGTCCGGGGAGCCGAAGTGCGGGATCGCCGGCCAGAAGATCCAGCGGCCGCAGATCACCAGCAGGGCGGGGAAGAGGGTCATCATCGCCAGCAGCGCGACCGCCACGCCGATGGCCGCGACCGGGCCCAGACCACGGGTGGAGTTCATCTCGGCGGCCAGCAGCATCAGCATGCTCAGGACGACCGTGGCGCCGGAGGCCAGGACGGCGGGGCCCGCGCGGTGCAGCGCCAGGGCCATCGCCTCGTGGCGGTCCTCGTGCCGGCGCAGCTCCTCCCGGTAACGGGCCACCAGCAGCAGGGCGTAGTCCGTGCCCGCGCCGAACACGAGCACCGTGAGGATGCCGGCGCTCTGACCGTTCACCGTCAGGCCCGCGTGCTCGGCCAGGAAGTAGATCAGGGCCTGCGCGGTGAACAGGGCGGCGACCACGGCGAGCACCGGGACGACGAGCAGGGTGGGGCTGCGGTAGGTGATCAGGAGCATGACGACGACCACCCCCATCGCCGCCAGCAGCAGGGTCGAGTCGATGCCCTCGAAGGCCTCGGAGAAGTCCGCGGAGGTACCGCCGGGTCCGGTGATGTGCACGGCCAGACCGGCGCCGCCGTTGCCGACGACGTCACGGATCGAATCGACGGCCGGGGCGATGCGCTCCCAGCCCTGCTCGTCCATGGTGATCGGCACATAGATCTGGGCGGCTCGCGGATCGGTCGGGCGGTCGTAGAGCGGGCCTCGGGTCTCGGCGCCGCGGATGCCGTGGTCGGTGAGCCGCCTGAGCTGAGCCGCGTCCTCGGTGATCTGCGTCCGGTCCTCGGCCGTCAGGCCCCCGTCGCGGGCGTAGACGACGACCGCGGGGATCTGTTCCGGCCTGAAGTCCTGCGAGATCTCCAGCACCTGGGTGGACTCCGCCGACCCCGGCAGCCAGGAGGCCGCGTCGTTGTCCTGGGCGTCGGTGAGCTTCTGGGCGAAGGGTGCCGTCAGGAACAACAGCACCAGCCACAGCGCCAGCACCAGCCACTTCGCGCGCCGCCCGCAGACCAGGTGCGCGACACCGCGGTTCTCGGCCATGACTACCCTCCGAGCCGTTCTGTCGCCGCCGTGTGCGGCCGCGTCCCGTAGCGGGCGCGGGGAGCCGCGCCATCAGCCACAGCCGGTCCGCGGACGACGAACCACGCTCCCCCCGCGGGACCGATGCCCGCAACCCCCGGAGGGCATGGCAGGCTTGGGTCATGGCCGTGCAGATCAACCCCAGCATCCTGTCCGCCGACTTCGCCCGCCTTGCGGACGAGGCGGAGGCGGTCGCCGGAGCCGACTGGCTCCACGTCGACGTCATGGACAACCATTTCGTCCCGAACCTCACGCTCGGTGTGCCGGTCGTAGAGTCACTGGCCCGTGCGACGGACACTCCGCTGGACTGCCACCTGATGATCGAGGCCCCCGATCGCTGGGCCCCGCAGTACGTCGAGGCGGGTGCCTCGTCCGTCACCTTCCACGTCGAGGCCGCCGCCGCACCCGTGCGACTCGCCCGCGAGATCCGGGCGAAGGGCGCCCGTGCCGCCATGGCACTCAGGCCGGCGACGCCCATCGAGCCGTACGAGGACCTGCTGCCCGAACTCGACATGCTGCTGATCATGACCGTCGAGCCGGGCTTCGGGGGTCAGGCCTTTCTCGACATCATGCTCTCCAAGATCCGCCGCACCCGCGAGTTGATCAGCAAGCACGGACTCGACCTGTGGCTCCAGATCGACGGCGGGGTCTCGGCCTCGACGATCGAGCGGTGCGCCGAGGCGGGCGCGGACGTGTTCGTGGCAGGCTCGGCCGTATACGGGGCGGACGACCCGGCGGAGGCGGTCCGTGGCCTGCGGGCTCAGGCGGAGGCGGCGACCGCCGGCGCCTCGTGGGCATGTGGACACTAAACCAACCACTTACCGACAGGTATGTGAACGGCTCCCATCAGAGCTGATCAACTGCGCCGGATCTGCGAGGATGAACGGCGTATCCAGAGTGTGAACAGCAGTGAGGAGAACGCCGTGTCGGGTATGTCGGCGGGCCGGTCAGCCATGCGGATGGGACCCGCTGAGCTGGTGCAGGCGGCGGCCATGGCCCGCCGCTTCTACCTCGAGGGAAAGTCCAAGATCCAGATCGCGGAGGAGTTCGGCGTCAGCCGCTTCAAAGTGGCCCGGGTCCTGGAGACCGCCCTCGAACGGGATCTCGTACGGATCGAGATCCGCGTGCCGGCCGAGCTGGACGCGGAGCGCTCGGACGCGCTCCGCGCCCGCTACGGCCTCAGGCACGCCGTCGTGGTCGAGTCCCCGGCCGAGGCCGAGGAGACCACGGACCCCGAGAACCTGGGGGAGGTGGCAGCGGACCTGCTCGGCGAACTGGTCGACGAGGGGGACGTACTGGGGCTGGCCTGGGGCCGGTCCACCATTCACATGGCGGCGGCGCTGGACCGGCTGCCGCCGTGCACGGTGGTGCAGCTGACGGGTGTCTACGACGCGGGGACCGCGGAGCGCGGCTCGGTCGAGGCCGTCCGCCGCGCCGCCCAGGTGTCCGGCGGCGACGCGCACCCCATCTACGCGCCGATGCTGTTGCCGGACGCGGCCACCGCGGCTGCGCTGCGCCACCAGACCGGGATCGCCCGGGCCTTCGAGTACTTCGACAAGGTCACGGTCGCCTGTGTCTCCATCGGCTCCTGGGAGCCGGGCATCTCGACGGTGCACGACATGCTCAGCGACGAGGAGCGGGCGCACTACGCCTCGCTCGGGGTCGCCGCCGAGATGTCCGCGCACCTCTTCGACGCCGAGGGCCGCCGGGTCGGGCGGGACCTGGGCGAGCGGTGCATCACCGTCAAGACCGACCAGCTGCGCCGGGTCCCCGAGGTCGTCGCGATCGCGGGCGGGCAGCGCAAGGCGGCCGCGATCGACGCGGTGCTGCGGTCCGGGCTCGTCACCAGCCTGGTGACGGACACGTCGGCGGCCGACTACCTGATGACGGCGGGGCCGACACCGAAGCCCGCCCTCAACCGGACGGACCCGGACGGGATCTGACCGGACCCGGCAGCAGGTCATGAGGGGACGGCCGTGACAGCATCGAACGCATGCTGCTGCGGTTCGTCCCCCGCGTGCTCCTGTGCCTGCTCCTCCCGCTCGCCCTGCTCACCGGCTGTACGTCGGGGCAGCCGGGCCCGCGGGACTCCACCCCGGCCGCCGCGCAGGCCGCCGAGCCGTCCTGGGCCGGCGGCCTGGCCACGGTCCGGGAGTCCGAGCTGCCCGCCGAGGCCCGGCGGACGCTGCGGCTCATCGACGACGGCGGCCCCTTCCCGTACGCCAAGGACGGCGCCGTCTTCGGGAACTTCGAGGGACTGCTGCCCGCGCACAAGCGGGGTTACTACCACGAATACACCGTCGAGACGCCGGGCTCGCGCGACCGCGGGGCCCGACGCGTTGTCACCGGGCGGGGCGACGAGATCTACTACACCGATGATCACTACAACACGTTCCGGGCGGTGCTGAGATGACGCAGTTCGTGGTCACGCTGGATCTGGACGGGGTGACCGACAAGTCCGCTCTGATGGACCGCTGCGCCGACGCCCTCGGCCTGCCCGACTGGTTCGGACGCAACTGGGACGCCCTCGCCGACAGCCTCACCGACCTCCCGCCCCCGCCCGGGGGCGGCGGGCTCCAGATCGTCGTACGGAACTGGCGGCCGTACGCCGAGGAGCGGCCGCAGGAGTGGGTGATCGCGCAGGACGTGTTCGCCCAGGCGGTCGACCAGGTGCCGGCGCTGTCCGTGCTCCTCGCCCTCGGAGGATCCTCCTAAGACCCCCCTGAGCTGCTTGGACGTTCTGTCCGGGCATCGCATCACGGCCGTCGTGGGAGAATGAAGTACGTGCTTCTCCCCCTGGCTGACCTGTCCGGGGGTCACCTCTGATCGACTGGGATGTGCAGCACGTGCGTTTCCTCAACGACATCCAGCCCGCGTACGACCTCACCTACGACGACGTCTTCATGGTGCCGAGCCGCAGCGCGGTCGGGTCGCGTCAGGCTGTCGACCTGTCCGCCCCGGACGGCACGGGCACCACGATCCCGCTGGTCGTCGCCAACATGACCGCCGTGGCCGGTCGCCGGATGGCCGAGACCATGGCCCGTCGCGGCGGGCTGGTGGTGATCCCGCAGGACATTCCGATCGACGTCGTCACCGACGTGATCAGCTGGGTCAAGAGCCGCCACCTGGTGCTGGACACCCCCATCGTGCTCGCCCCGCACCAGACGGTCGCCGACGCCCTGGCCCTGCTGCCCAAGCGCGCGCACAACGCGGGTGTCGTCGTCGACGAGGAGTTCCGCCCGGTCGGTGTCGTCACCGACGCGGACCTGACCGGGGTCGATCGCTTCACGCAGCTCGAGGTCGTCATGTCCCGGGACCTGCTGCTCCTGGACGCCGACATCGACCCGCGCGAGGCCTTCAACACCCTCGACGCGGCCAACCGGCGCTACGCCCCCGCCGTCGACCGGGAGGGCAAGCTCGCCGGCATCCTCACCCGCAAGGGCGCCCTGCGCGCCACCCTGTACACGCCGGCCGTCGACGCGGCGGGCAAGCTGTGCGTCGCCGCGGCCGTCGGTATCAACGGCGATGTCGCGGGCAAGGCCAAGCAGCTGCTCGACGCGGGCGTGGACACGCTCGTCATCGACACCGCGCACGGCCACCAGGAGTCGATGATCAGCGCGATCCGGACCGTGCGCGCGCTCGACCCGCGGGTGCCGATCGTCGCCGGCAACATCGTCTCCGCCGAGGGCGTCAAGGACCTGATCGACGCGGGCGCCGACATCATCAAGGTCGGGGTCGGCCCGGGCGCCATGTGTACCACCCGCATGATGACCGGCGTGGGCCGGCCGCAGTTCTCGGCGGTCCTGGAGTGCGCGGCCGAGGCGAAGAAGTACGGCAAGCACGTGTGGGCCGACGGCGGTGTCCGGCACCCGCGCGATGTCGCCATGGCGCTGGCCGCCGGTGCGTCCAACGTGATGATCGGGTCGTGGTTCGCGGGCACCTACGAGTCCCCGGGCGACCTCCAGCAGGACGCGGGCGGCCGCCTGTACAAGGAGTCGTTCGGCATGGCGTCCGCGCGCGCCGTCGCCAACCGCACCTCCGACGAGTCGGCGTACGACCGTGCCCGCAAGGCGCTGTTCGAGGAGGGCATCTCCACCTCGCGGATGTTCCTCGACCCGGCCCGCCCGGGTGTCGAGGACCTGATCGACTCGGTCATCGCGGGTGTCCGCTCCTCCTGCACGTACGCGGGGGCGGGCTCTCTCGAGGAGTTCGCGGAGAAGGCCGTCGTCGGGATCCAGAGCGCGGCCGGCTACGCGGAGGGCAAGCCGCTGCACGCGAGCTGGTAGCTCCGCTGGTTGGGCCGTACTTCGGGTGCGGGTCCGCTTTGGCTGGTCGCGCAGTTCCCCGCGCCCCTATGGGGGCGCTTTCAGCCGGCCCGCAACGAATGTGCACCCTCGTTCCATGAACGCAACGATCTTGCGTGTGTGCGCAAGGTTGCAGCATTACTAGCGCGACGGCCCTGCTCATAGGGTCGTGCGCTGTACGTAGCGTGGCGGGGACCCCGCTCGGTGGGTTCCTGCTCGCGCAGGTGTGCCGCCGGTTCCCGTCACGCCGAGAGGCAGCGACGAAGGAGTCAGCGCGTGCTCGATCAAGGCGCACCCCCGCAACAACGCAGTCGGACCGCCCCCGCGTCCCCGGGGCCCGGCGCGCGTCTCATGCGGCGCAAGCCCGTGGAACACCTGGTCGCCGAGGGTGGCCAGGGCGAGGGAGGGTCCCTCAGGCGCTCCCTCGGGCTGTGGCAGCTCACGATGATCAGCATCGGCGCCACCCTCGGCACCGGCATCTTCGTCGTCCTCGGCGAGGCGGTGCCCAAGGCCGGTCCGGCCGTCACGCTCTCCTTCGTGATCGCCGGACTCACGGCGCTCTTCTCGGCTCTGTCCTATGCCGAGCTGGCGGGCACCATCCCGGTCGCCGGCTCCTCGTATTCGTATGCGTACGCGACGATGGGCGAACTGGTCGCCTGGATCTGCGGCTGGTGTCTGGTCCTGGAGTACGGCGTGTCGGTCGCCGCAGTGGCCGTCGGCTGGGGCGAGTACCTCAACGAGCTGCTCGACGGGACGATCGGCGTGACCATCCCGGACGCGCTGTCGGCGCCGCCCGGGGACGGTGGCATCTTCAATCTGCCGGCCCTCATCGTCGTCCTGCTCGCCATGGCCTTCCTGCTCGGCGGCGCCCGCGAGTCGGCGCGCGCGAACACCGTCATGGTGGCCGTGAAGATCGCCGCCCTGGTGCTGTTCTGCGCCATCGGCGTTCAGGGTTTCCGCTCCGGCAACTACGAGCACTTCATGCCTCTTGGCATGGCGGGCGTCAGCGCGGCCGGCGCGACGCTGTTCTTCTCGTACATCGGCTTCGACGCCGCCTCCACCGCCGGTGAGGAGGCGAAGAACGCGCAGCGCGACCTGCCCCGCGCGATCATGCTGTCGCTCGTCATCGTGACGGCGCTCTACGTCCTCGTCGCGGCCGTCGCCGTGGGCGCCAAGCCCTGGCAGCGGTTCGGCGACTCCGAGGCCGCGCTCGCGCAGATCATGCGCGACGTGACCGGCCAGTCCTTCTGGGGCACCCTCCTCGCCTTCTGCGCGGTCATCGCCATCGCGAGCGTCGTCCTGACCGTGCTGTACGGCCAGACCCGCATCCTCTTCGCGATGTCCCGGGACGGCCTGGTGCCCAAGGTGTTCTCCCGTGTCCACCCGAAGACCGGCACGCCCCGCGTGAACACGGTGATCGTGTCGCTGTTCTGCGGTGTGCTGGCCGCCGCGATCCCGTTGGGCCAGCTGGCGGACGCCACCAGCATCGGTACGCTGTTCGCGTTCGGGCTGGTCAACATCGCGGTCGTGGTGCTGCGCCGGACGCGTCCCGAGATGCCCCGGACCTTCCGGGTGCCGCTCTCGCCGGTACTGCCCGCCCTGGGTCTCGCCCTCTGCGTCTGGATGATGGGCAGCCTTTCGGCCGTCACCTGGGTGGTCTTCGGAGTCTGGATGGCGGTCGGGCTCGTGTTCTACTTCCTTTACGGCCACCGCCGCTCCCGCCTCGCAGCGCCCGCACCATCTGAGAAGTGATCAACCCACTGTGCTGAACGATCTCGACGAACGCATCGTGCACGCCCTCGCCGAGGACGCCCGCCGCTCCTTCGCGGACATCGGGCAACTGGTCGGCCTGTCCGCGCCCGCCGTGAAGCGGCGCGTGGACCGGCTGCGGGCCACCGGGGCGATCACCGGCTTCACCGTACGGGTCGACCCGGCGGCCCTCGGCTGGGAGACCGAGGGGTTCGTCGAGATCTACTGCCGGCGCAACACCTCCCCGGAGACCATCCAGCGGGGCCTGGAGCGCTACCAGGAGGTCGTGGCCGCGTCCACCGTCACCGGGGAGGCGGACGCCGTCGCCCAGGTCTTCGCCGCCGACATGCGCCACTTCGAGCGGGTGCTTGAGCGCATCGCGGGGGAGCCGTTCGTGGAACGGACGAAGTCCGTGCTGGTCCTGTCGCCGCTGTTGCGCCGCTTCTCCGCGGGCTCGCCGACCTGAGCGGAACCGCCGGCCCGAGCCGGCCTGCGCCGGACTGCCCGGCCTACTCGGCCGTCTTGCGGGCCAGCGCGTTGTTCCCGATCGAGTTGTGCACGCTGAAGCTGACCGCGTCCGAGCGGTAGCGGTCGTCCGACCACTCCACCGGGCGGCCCTCGCGGGTCGTGGTGACCCGGCGGACGCGCAGCAGGGGGCTCGTGCGGCGGACGGCGAGCAGCTCGGCGTCCTGGGCGCCCGCCGCCACCGCGTCGATGACATGCTCGCCGTAGGCGAAGACCAGGCCGGTGTCGTCGAGGAGACGCTGGGTCACCGAGGGGCAGTCCGGCTCGATGGACTCGACGGCCGGGGAGATCCAGTCCGCGTACACGGTCCGCTCCAGGAGCACCGGCTCGCCGTCCAGACCGCGCAGCCGCAGCACGTGCAACACGGGTGTCCCGTCGCGGAGTTGGAGGCGTACGGCGTCCTCGGCGGCGGCCGGTCGGTACTCCTGGGAGACGACCCGGCCGGTCGCCTCGCGGCCCATCGCGCGCGCCCACTGGGCGAAACTGCGCAGCTCGGCGAAGCTCTGGCTGCGGCGGCTGGCCAGAACCACGCGGCGGGCGCCCTGGCGGGAGCCGATGAGCCCCTCGGCGGTCAGCGCCGCGACGGCCTGGCGGACCGTGCCGCGCGAGACGCCGTACCGGGTGGCGAGGTCGGTCTCGGCGGGCAGCCGCGCGCCGACCGCGTACTCCTCGCGGTCGATCGCCCGGCGCAGTGCGTCGGCGATCTCCTCGTGTCGCGCGGCCATGCTTCCCCTCTGCGTCGACTGCTGTACACAGCCTGACCAGCCTAGTCGACCTGCGGCGCTGCTCGGCTTCCACCGCAACTGTGCGTGAAATCGGGGCTCAGGGTTTCGCCAGTGTTTACGAAGGGGACACCAGCGGCGTGCGTACTGAGGCCAACTTGTTCAGACAAGTTCTCCTCAATCTCCTGCATTCTCGCGCGTCCCCTGGAGAAGCCGTGACCGTGCCCCTGCCGAGAACAGCCGCCCGTGGCGGTGCCCTCGCCGCCGTCGCCGTACTCGCCCTGAGCGCCTGTGGCGCCGCCCCCGACACCAGCACCTCCACCACCGCCGACGGCAAGAACGCCGCCACCGCCGCCTCCGCCGCGGACTTCGGCGGCCTCGACGCCCTGGTGAAGGCGGCGAAGAAGGAGGGCACGCTGAACGCCATCGCGCTGCCACGTGACTGGGCCAACTACGGCGCCCTCATCGACGGTTTCCAGAAGAAGTACGGCATCAAGGTCGCGGTGGAGAACCCCGACGGCTCCAGCCAGGACGAGATCAACGCCGTCACCTCCAGGAAAGGCCAGGACCGCGCGCCGGACGTCCTCGACCTCGGCAGCTCCTTCGCGCTGAGCGCCGCCCAGCAGGGGCTGCTCGCGCCGTACAAGGTGGCGTCGTTCGCCGATCTGCCCGAGGGGCAGAAGGACGCGCAGGCCCGCTGGTACAACGACTACGGCGGCTACATCTCCATCGGCTGCGACGCCAAGCGCGTCAAGACCTGCCCGACCACCTTCGCGGATCTGCTCAAGCCTCGGTACAAGGGCCAGGTCGCCCTCAACGGCAACCCCACCAAGTCCGGCTCCGCGTTCGGCGGTGTCTACGCGGCCTCCCTCGCGAGCGGCGGCTCCTTCGACGACATCCAGCCCGGCCTCGACTTCTTCGCCGAGCTGAAGAAGAACGGCAACTACACGCCCGTCGAGTCGACCCCGGCCACCGTCGAGAAGGGCGAGACGCCCATCAGCATCGACTGGGACTACCTCAACGCCGGATACGCCGACGAGTTCAGGTCCAAGGGCGTCGACTGGAAGGTGTCGGTGCCCAGCGACGGCCAGTTCTCCCAGTACTACTCCCAGGCGATCAACAAGGACGCCCCGCACCCGGCGGTCGCCCGGCTGTGGCAGGAGTACCTCTACAGCGCCGAGGGCCAGAACCTGTGGCTCAAGGGGTACGCCCGGCCGGCCCTGATGACCGCCATGGAGAAGGCCGGCACCCTCGACAGGACGGCCGCGGCCAAGCTGCCCGAGGTCTCCGGAACGCCCTCCTTCCCGACCGAGGACCAGCAGAGCAAGGCCAAGACGGTCCTCGGGCAGGGCTGGGCCAAGGCCGTCTCCGGATGACCTCCACCGCCGTACGGGTCGACACGGCGGCCGCCGCTCCGGTGAAGCGGCGGCGCCGTGCCCTCGGGTGGCTCGCCGTCGTCCCGCTGCTCGCCTTCACCGCGCTCGCCTTCGGGCTGCCCGCCATGGCCATGCTCGACGGCGCGTTCACCGCCAAGGACCCGGCCACGGGCGCCACCTCGTACACGGCCGACAACCTGACGGCCTCCCTGCGGGGCGCGTATCTGACGGCCCTGCTCGGCAGCGTGAAGCTGTCCGCGGTGTCGGCGGGGCTGGGGGCGCTGCTCGGGCTGCCGCTGGCCCAGGCCGTCGTGACCTCCCGTTTCCGCGCGCTGCGCGACGCGGTGCTCACCGCGTCCGGGGTACTGGCCAACTTCGGCGGCGTCCCGCTGGCGTTCGCCTTCGTCGCCACGCTCGGCAACGCCGGTGTGCTGACCCGGCACTTCGGCCTCACCGACCAGGGCTGGGACCTGTACAGCTTCTGGGGACTGGTGATCGTCTACCTGTACTTCCTGATCCCGCTGATGGTGCTCACCATCACCCCCGCCCTGGAGGGGCTGCGCTCCCAGTGGCGCGAGGCGGCGCAGAACAACGGCGCGACCCCCGCGCAGTACTGGCGGCACGTCGCCCTGCCCGTCCTGCTGCCCTCGCTGCTCGGCGGCCTGGTGCTGCTCTTCGGCAGCGCCTTCGCCGCGTACGCCACCGCCGCCGCCATGGTGGGCAGCTCCATCCCGCTGGTCACCCTCCAGATCGCCGACGCCATCTCCGGCAACGTGCTCGTCGGCCAGGAGAACGTGGCGCTCGCCCTCAGCCTCGACATGGTCCTGGTCGCGGGCCTGGTCATGGCGGTGTATCTGCCCCTTCAACGACGGAGCGCGCGATGGCTCGCCTGAACCTGTGGCGGTGGGGAGTCCTCGGCCTCGCCGGACTGTACTTCCTGGTTCCGCTGGCCGCGTCGGTCGTCTTCACCGTCGACGTGCCCGGACAGGGCGTCACCTTCGACGCCTACACCCGGATCTTCTCCACCGACGGCTTCGGATCCAGTCTCCGGCTCTCGCTGGAGCTGGCCGTCGCCACCATCGTCGTCGTCCTGCTGCTGATGGTGCCCGCCATGGTGGCGCTGCGGCTGGGCGCGCCCCGGCTGCGCCCGGTCGTCGAGGTGGTGTGCTCGCTGCCGCTGGTCGTGCCGCCGATCGCGTTCGTCGCCGGCATCGGGACGGTGCTGAAGTGGGGACCCGAGCATCTTTCGCGCACCCCGTTGTTCCAGACGTTCGTGGCGATCCAGAACCCCGACTTCCCCGTCGTGCTCGTCCTGGCGTACGTCGTGATGGCGCTGCCGTTCGTGTACCGGGCCCTGGACGCGGGGCTGCGCTCCATCGATGTGGGCACCCTCGTCGAGGCCGCCCGCAGCTGCGGGGCCGGCTGGCCGCAGGCGCTGATCCAGGCCGTCCTGCCCAACCTGCGCGGCGCGCTGCTCAACGCCTCCTTCCTCACCCTGGCCCTGGTGCTCGGCGAGTTCACCGTGGCGCAGCTGCTCGGCTTCCAGCCCTTCGCCGTCTGGATCGTGAACGTCAGCGGCTCGCAGGCCCAGCTGTCCGTCGCCGTGTCCGTGCTCAGCCTGCTCGTGACCTGGGTGCTGCTCCTCGTCCTCGCCGGTTTCGGCGGGCGCACCCGTCCTACTTCCCGGGGATGAACCATGACCGTGCTCGACAAGACAGCGACGAAGACGACGAATACGACGGAGACGACCAGCGCGGCGACCGTCGAATTCCGCGGCCTGCGCCGGGAGTTCGGGTCGACCGTCGCCCTCGACGGCCTCGACCTCACCGTCCGGCCGGGTGAACTCCTCGCCCTGCTCGGCCCCTCCGGCTGCGGCAAGACCACCGCCCTGCGGATGCTCGCCGGGTTCGAACACCCCGACTCCGGCGAGGTGCTGGTCGACGGCGAGGACGTCACCCGGGTCCCGGCCCACCGCCGGGACGCCGGGATGGTCTTCCAGTCGTACAGCCTCTTCCCGCACCTCGACGCGCTCGACAACGTGGCCTTCGGGCTGCGGATGCGCAAGGTGCGCACCGCCGAACGGCGCTCCCGGGCCGCCGAGTTGCTGGAGCTGGTGGGCCTCGCCGACAAGGGCGCCCGGTTCCCGCACCAGCTCTCCGGCGGCCAGCAGCAGCGCGTCGCCCTGGCCCGCGCCCTCGCCCTGCGCCCGCGCGTCCTGCTCCTGGACGAGCCGCTCTCCGCGCTCGACGCCAAGGTGCGGCTGACCCTGCGCGAGGAGATCCGGCGGCTCCAGCAGGAGCTCGGCATCACCACCCTGTTCGTCACCCACGACCAGGAGGAGGCCCTGTCCATGGCGGACCGGGTCGCCGTGATGCAGGCCGGACGGCTCGAACAGTGCGCCGCCCCGGCCGAGTTGTACGGCCGGCCCGCCACGGCCTTCGTCGCCGAGTTCGTGGGCACGACGAGCCGGATCCCGGGACACCTCGACGGTGAGACCGTCGAAGTGCTCGGGCGTCGGCTGCCCGTCGACGGCAGGATCCCGGCCGTGACCGAGGTGGACGTGCTGGTGCGGCCCGAGGCGGTGCGGGTGCGGGCCGAGGACGACGGGGACGCGCGCGTGGTCGCCACCTCCTTCCTGGGCGCGGCCGTCCGGGTCACCGTCCGGCTCGCCGACGGCACCGAGGTCAAGGCCGACCTGTCCGCCCACGAGGCCGCCGAGCTCACCGCGGGCGCCGCGGTGGGCGTGTCGCTGCCCGAACGCCCGGTGCTCGTGGCCGAACGTACTTCCTGATCCCCCCACCGAAAGAGGCAACCGTGACGCAACTCCCCCTCCAGGCCGTCCTGTTCGACATGGACGGCACGCTCGTCGACACCGAGCGGCTGTGGTGGGAGGCGGTGGAACAGGTGGCCGGCCGGGCCCTGACCGAGACGGACCGGCCAGAGGTGCTCGGCCGTCCCGTCGAGCACACCGCCCACTGGCTGGCCGTCACCACGGGCCGGCCGGCGCCGGGGCTCGCCGAGGCGCTCCACCGGGAGTTCGCGGAGCGCGTCCGCGCCGACATCGTGCCCCGCCCCGGCGCGCTCGCCCTGCTCGACGCCCTGGCCCGGGAGGGCGTACCGACGGCACTGGTGACCGCGTCGCCGCGGGCGGTCGCCGACACGGTGCTGGACGCGCTCGGCGCGAGCCGCTTCGCCGTCACCGTCACCGCCGACGACACCGAGCACACCAAGCCCGCCCCCGATCCCTACCTCGCCGCCTGCCATGCCCTCGGCGTCGACCCGGCGGCCTGTGTGGCCGTCGAGGACACCGAGACCGGTGTGACCTCCGCCGAGGCGGCCGGGTGCACGGTGCTGGCGGTGCCGTCGCTCGCGCCGATCGGGACGGCGCCCGGCCGGACCGTCGTGCCCGGCCTGGAGGGCGTCACCCCCGAGCGGCTGCGCTCGCTGCTGCCGCACCGGCTGCGCGTCATGAGCTGGAACCTCTGGTACGGCGGCACGAAGGTCCGCGACCACCGGGCCAAGCAGCTCAAGATCCTCACCGAGACCGACGTGGACGTGGTCGGCCTCCAGGAGACGTACGGCACCGCCGCCGAGGAGCTCGCCGAAGCCCTCGGCTGGTATCACCACCGGGCCGGGGAGAACCTCGGGATCATCAGCCGCCACCCGATCACGGCCGTCCTCGGCGACCCCGACGTGGGCTTCTACGGCGCGGCGGGCGTCCGGATCGCGGTCGGCGCCGACGAGGTCGACGTGTGGACGGCCCACCTGGACTGCGCGCCGTACGGGCCCTACGAGTCCGCCTTCGACGGGCTCGACGCGGACACGCTGATCGCCCACGAGGGGGCGCGGCTCGCGCGGCTGCGGGACGCCCTGCGCCGGATCGGAGCGGGCCCCGGCGTGCCCGTCGTCCTCGTCGGTGACTTCAACAGCCCCTCCCACCTGGACCGGCCGGAGGTCGGGTGGCCGGTGACGAGGGTCGCCGAGGAGGCGGGCTTCGCCGACTCCTACCGCGAGGCGCACCCCGACCCCGTACGGGAGCCTGGGCACACCTGGTCCCCGGTCCACGCCGAGCACGAGGACGGCAGCGGCCGCCCGGAACCGCAGGACCGGATCGACTTCGTGCTCCACCGGGGCCTCAGGGTGCTCGACTCCCGGACCCACGTCACCGGCAGCCCCCGGCCGTGGCCGGACGTCGAGGACAACGACTGGCCCTCCGACCACGCCGCGGTGATCACCACTTTCGCGATCACCGGGAAACCGATGGGCGGCGGGGCGTGAACTGTCTACCATCGGTGTCATGACCTGGCGACATTGATCCACGACCGGCTCCGACGTCCGTCGACTGACCGCCACGCTGTACGCGTACGCGTTCCTCGACGAGTTCGTGCTGCTCTACCCCGTGTACGCGCTGCTGTTCGCGGACAGCGGCCTGTCCGTCGGGCAGATCTCCTCCCTGTTCGTCCTGTGGTCGCTGACCGGCGTCCTGCTGGAGGTGCCCTCGGGCGCCTGGGCGGACGCCGTCTCCCGACGGCTGCTGCTGTGGATCGGCCCGCTGCTGGGCGCGGCCGGCTTCGCACTCTGGGTGCTGTTCCCGTCGTACTGGGCCTTCGCGGCCGGCTTCGTCCTGTGGGGCGCGCGCGGCGCGCTGGGCTCCGGCGCGCTGGAGGCACTGGTCTACGAGGAGCTGGACCGGGCCGGCGCCGCGGACCGGTACGCCCGGCTCATGGGCCGCGCGCACGCGGTGGGCCAGGTGGCCGTGATGGCGGCGATGGGCCTGGCCGGGCCGGTCTTCGCGGTCGGCGGATACCCGGCCGTCGGTGCGGCCAGCGTACTGGCGTGTCTGCTCTGCGCCGCGACGGCGACCCGTTTCTCCGAGCACCGGCGGCCGCCGGACGACGGCGACAGCTGGGGCGCGACCTTGCGGGCCGGACTGGCCGACGCCCGGCGCGACCGCTCCGTACGCGGCGCCCTGCTGCTCGTCCCGGCCGTGACGGCGGTGTGGGGCGCCCTCGACGAGTACACGCCCCTGCTGGTCAGGGAGACGGGCGTACCGGAGGCGAACGTCTCCCACCTGCTGGTGCTGATCTGGGCCGGTGTCACCGCCGGAAGCCTGCTCGCCGGACCGGCCGAGCGCCTGGGCCGCAGGGGATTCGCCGCGCTGCTCACCCTCTCCGCGCTCGCCCTCGCCGCCGGAGGGATCAGCGGCACCCCGGCCGGCGTCACCCTCGTCGCCCTGGCCTTCGGCGGCTTCCAGTCGGCGACCGTCCTGGCCGACGTCCGGCTCCAGAAGCGCATCGAGGGAACCGGCCGCGCCACCCTCACCTCGGTCGCGAGCCTCGGCACGGAGGTGGTGACCATCGCGGTGTACGGCGCGTACGGCGCCCTCGGCTCGACGTTCCCGCACGGCGTCGTCTTCGCCCTGTGCGCGGTGCCGTACCTGATGACGGCGTTGATCATGTCGACGGTGGCCCGGGGGAGGAGTGAGTGAGTGGGGAGGGTGAGCGAGGGGCGGCGAGTGAGGGGGCGCAACGAATCGCCGCCCGGCGGTCCGCGCACGCAACGATCCGCTCACCGGCGCGCAACGGCTCCTTCTTGTCCGGCCCGGGTGGGCGCCCGTACCGTCTAGATGGCCCACACAACCACCCTTTCGCCCGGTGAGGATCACGCATGCGCACCGCCCTGCTCCAGAGCTCCGGCCGCCCCGGCTCCGTCGTCGAGAACCTGAAGGTCCTCGACGAGGCCGCGGACCGGGCCGCCGCCGCGGGCGCCGGGCTGCTCGTCGCGCCGGAGATGTTCCTCACCGGCTACGCGATCGGCGACGACATCGCCCGCCTCGCCGAGCCCGCCGACGGGGAGTCCGCGGACGCCGTCGCCGAGATCGCCGGCCGGCACGGCCTCGCGATCGCGTACGGCTACCCGGAGCGCCACGGCGAGACGGTCCACAACTCCGCCCAGCTGATCTCCGCCGACGGCAGCCGGCTCGCGAACTACCGCAAGACCCACCTCTTCGGCTGCTTCGAGCGCGACCACTTCCGGCCGGGCGGGCAGCCGGTCGTCCAGGCCGAACTGAACGGCCTCACCGTCGGCCTCATGATCTGCTACGACGTCGAGTTCCCGGAGAACGTCCGCGCCCACGCCCTCGCCGGCACCGACCTCCTCGTCGTGCCGACCGCGCAGATGCATCCCTTCCAGTTCGTCGCCGAGTCGGTGATCCCGGTGCGCGCCTTCGAGAACCAGATGTACGTGGCGTACGTCAACCGGGTCGGCCAGGAGGGCGAGTTCGAGTTCGTCGGCCTCTCCACGCTGGCCGGTCCCGACGGGGTCGCCCGCACCCGCGCCGGACGCGGCGAGGAGCTGGTGTTCGCCGACGCCGACCCGGTCGCCCTGGCCGCGTCCCGCGAGGCGAACCCGTACCTGAAGGACCGCCGCCCGGGTCTCTACGGGTCCCTGGTCTGAACCCGGCCCGCACCCGCTCCGAACCTGTCACCCCCTGAGCCTCTCCCCGAGTCACCACGCGCAAGGAGTCCGTACCCCATGACGTCCACCGTGCCCAACGCCGTCGAGCACGCAGACGAGCAGCAGCCGCCGATCACCATGTTCGGCCCGGACTTCCCTTACGCGTACGACGACTTCCTCGCCCACCCGGCGGGCCTGGGCCAGATCCCCGCGACCGAGCACGGCACCGAGGTCGCCGTCATCGGCGGCGGGCTGTCCGGCATCGTGGCCGCGTACGAGCTGATGAAGATGGGCCTCAAGCCGGTCGTCTACGAGGCCGACCGGATCGGCGGCAGGCTGCGCACCGTCGGCTTCGACGGCTGCGACCCCTCCCTCACCGCCGAGATGGGCGCGATGCGCTTCCCGCCGTCCTCCACGGCGCTCCAGCACTACATCGACCTGGTGGGACTGGAGACCCAGCCCTTCCCCAACCCGCTCGCGGAGGCGACCCCGTCGACGGTCGTCGACCTCAAGGGCGAGTCGCACTACGCCGAGACGGCCGCGGACCTGCCGCAGGTCTACCGCGATGTCGCCGCCGCCTGGAACAAGTGCCTCGAAGAGGGCGCCGACTTCTCCGACATGAACCAGGCCATGCGCGAGCGGGACGTGCCGCGCATCCGCGAGATCTGGGCGAAGCTCGTCGAGAAGCTCGACAACCAGACCTTCTACGGCTTCCTCTGCGACTCCGAGGCCTTCAGGTCCTTCCGGCACCGCGAGATCTTCGGCCAGGTCGGCTTCGGCACCGGCGGCTGGGACACGGACTTCCCGAACTCCATCCTGGAGATCCTGCGCGTCGTCTACACCGAGGCCGACGACCACCACCGCGGTATCGTCGGCGGCTCCCAGCAGCTGCCGCTGCGCCTCTGGGAGCGCGAGCCGGAGAAGATCGTCCACTGGGCGTACGGCACCTCGCTGGCGAGCCTGCACGAGGGCGGCGAGCCCCGCCCGGCCGTGACCCGGCTGCACCGCACCGCCGGCAACCGGATCACCGTGACGGACGCGAACGGCGACATCCGCACCTACCGGGCGGCGATCTTCACCGCGCAGTCCTGGATGCTCCTGTCGAAGATCGCCTGTGACGACTCGCTCTTCCCGATCGACCACTGGACGGCGATCGAGCGCACCCACTACATGGAGTCGAGCAAGCTCTTCGTCCCCGTCGACCGGCCGTTCTGGCTCGACAAGGCCGTCGACGACAAGGGGAATCCCACCGGGCGGGACGTCATGTCGATGACGCTCACCGACCGTATGACGCGCGGCACCTACCTCCTCGACGAGGGCCCGGACAAGCCCGCCGTCATCTGCCTCTCGTACACCTGGTGCGACGACAGCCTGAAGTGGCTGCCGCTGTCCGCGAACGAGCGGATGGAGGTCATGCTGAAGTCGCTCGGCGAGATCTATCCGAACGTCGACATCAGGAAGCACATCATCGGCAACCCGGTGACGGTCTCCTGGGAGAACGAGCCCTACTTCATGGGCGCGTTCAAGGCCAACCTGCCCGGCCACTACCGCTACCAGCGGCGCCTGTTCACCCACTTCATGCAGGACCGGCTGCCCGAGGACAAGCGGGGCGTCTTCCTCGCCGGCGACGACATCTCCTGGACCGCGGGCTGGGCCGAGGGGGCCGTGCAGACCGCGCTGAACGCGGTCTGGGGCGTCATGCACCACCTCGGCGGGACGACCGACGCGACCAACCCGGGTCCGGGCGACGTGTACGACGAGATCGCGCCGGTGGAACTCCCGGAGGACTGAGGCCGCACAGCGCGACGCCGCACCACACGACCTCTCACAACACGAGGCCCGACAGCGGCGTGAGCATCATGCGGCCCGCGAAGCCGACGGCAGTGTCGAGGCGTTCGGTGAACTCCTCGGCCACGTCGGGGAGCCGGCGCAGCGCCCACAGGGCCCGGGCCGTCGTCCAGGTGGCGTCCCGGGCTCGCTCCAGGCTCCAGGAGCCGAGCAGATGGGTGAGGGGGTCGGCGATCTGCAACAGGTCGGGGCCCGGCATCAGCTCTTCGCGGATGCGTTCCTCCAGCGAGCCGAGTAGCTCGCCCACGCGGTCGAACTCGTCCTCCAGCTCGGCCGGTTCGCAGCCGAGGCTACGACAGGCGTCCACCACGGCGAGCGCCAGGTCGTGCCCGATGTGCGCGTTGATGCCCGCGAGCGCGAACTGAAGCGGGCGTACGCCGGGATGGCGGCGGAACTGGAGCAGCGGCCGCCAGCAGGCCGGTGGCCGCCGGTCTGCCGGCCCCTGGTCCACCGCGTCCAGGTAGCGCTTCGCGAACCGGACGTCCAGCGTGGTCGCGGCCCGTGCGTCCGGGAACCGGCCCGTGTCGATGCGCCGGTCGACCTCCTGGGTCACGGCGAGGTAGACGCGGTTGAAGACCGCGATGCCGTCCCCGGGAGGCAGGGCCGCGTGGAGGGCGCGCATCCGGGCGAGCACGTCGTCGACACTTGTGCGGTCCGTGTCGAGGTCTGTCCCGACGGGAGTGGTGAACTGTTCCGATTGCGGCATGGGGGCAGGGTGACAGTCCTAGGCTGGCCCGCGTGTCGGCGGGCCGGACGCTTCCCCGGAACGGGGGAACGAGCCCGTCGCACGGGAGGGGAACAGCACGGTGCGAGGCGTACGTGAGCGACGGGCCGGACGGCGGAGTGTCATGGTCGCGGCCGCCTCGGTGGTGGTGGCCCTGGGCACCGCGGCCGGGCTGCTGACCGCACTCGGCGACGGGGACGACGGCGACGACCCACGCGGCACCGACCGGGCCCGCCCGAAGGTGAGCGCGACGCTCCTGTCCCCCTCGACCGCGAACCCGCCGTCCCCGTCCGGGTCCCCCTCGGCCTCCGACCCGACGGTGCGGCCGACGCCCTCGCCCGGCCGTACCGCGCGAAAGCCGCGGGCGGCCGCCGTGACCACGAGCCTCTACCGCCACCCCGGGTCCCAGGTCCTCGACTGGGTCCGCGCCCACCCGGCGGATCCGCGCACCGCCGTCATCGAGTCCCGGATCGCGAGCCGGCCGGCGGCCGTGTGGTTCACCGAGTACACCCCCGACACCGTCACCTCACGGGTCCGCGCGGTCACGGCGGGCGCCGCAGCTCAGGGCCGGGTGCCCGTCCTCGTGGCGTACGCGATCCCGGACCGCGACTGCGGCGGCGCCTCCGAGGGCGGGGCGCCCGACCTCGACGCCTACGCGGGCTGGATCGACGCTTTCGCCGCCGGGCTCGGCTCCGGCGAGGTCGTGGTCGTCCTGGAGCCCGACTCGATAGCCCAGATCGACTGCCTCGACGAGGCCGGGCGGGCCGGCCGTCTCGCCGCACTGGCCCGCGCGGGACGCGTGCTGAAGGCGGCCGACCCGAAGGCGCGCGTCTACCACGACGCCGGGCACTCCGGCTGGAACGCCCCGGCCGAGCAGGCCGCGCTGCTGAAACAGGCCGGGGCCGCCTCGGCCGCGTCCTCCGACGGGATCTTCAGCAATGTCTCCAACTTCCACCGCACGGCCGACGAGGTGGCCTACGACCGCCGGGTCCTGGACGCCCTGGGCGGCCCGCCCGGCCTGGGCGCCGTCATCGACACCAGCCGCAACGGCAACGGCGCGCCCGCCGGCGGCGAGTGGTGCGACCCCGACGGGCGGAGCATCGGACGGGCCCCCACCTTCCGGACCGGGGAGGCCCGGATCGACGCCTATCTGTGGGTGAAGCTGCCGGGGGAGTCGGACGGCTGCAAGGGGGCGGCCGGCGAGTTCAGCCCGTCGTACGCCTACGAACTGGCCTCGTCGTAGCTGCTGGTGCCCTCGTCCAGCAGGGGCCGCGACGACTTGAGGTGGGCGGGCGCGAACGCGCGCAGCGCGTGGTAGCCCGTGATGACGACGACCGTGCCGAGCGCGATACCGCTCAGCGAGAAGGTGTCGGTGAACTCCAGGGTGACGTTGCCGACGCCGATGATGATGCCCGCCGCGGCCGGCACCAGGTTCAGCGGGTTGCGCAGGTCGACCCCGGCGTTGATCCAGATCTGCGCGCCGAGCAGGCCGATCATGCCGTACAGGATGACGGTGATGCCGCCGAGGACCCCGCCGGGGATCGCGGCCACGATCGCGCCGAACTTCGGGCACAGGCCGAAGAGGAGGGCGAACCCGGCGGCGGCCCAGTAGGCGGCCGTCGAGTAGACCCGGGTCGCGGCCATCACGCCGATGTTCTCGGAGTAGGTGGTGTTGGGCGGACCGCCCACCGCCGTGGACAGCATGGAGCCGACGCCGTCGGCGGAGATCGCCGTACCGAGCCGGTCGTCCAGGTTGTCGCCGGTCATCTCGCCGACCGCCTTGACGTGGCCCGCGTTCTCCGCGACCAGCGCGATGACGACGGGGAGTGCCACGAGGATCGCCGACCATTCGAAGGACGGGCCGTGGAAGGACGGCAGCCCGATCCAGTCGGCGTGACCGACCCCGGACAGGTCGAGCCGCCAGTGGTCGGTGACCTTGCCGCTCGCGTCGGCGGAGTGGATCCGGCCGAAGATCCGGTCGAACGCCCACGAGATGCCGTACCCGAAGAGGAGGCCGAGGAAGATCGCGATGCGGGACCAGAAACCGCGCAGGCAGACCACCGCCATCCCGGTGAACGCCATGACCAGCAGGGCCGTCCACTGGTCCTGCGGCCAGTAGGTGGTGGCGGTGACCGGGGCGAGGTTGAAGCCGATGAGCATCACGACCGCGCCCGTCACGATCGGCGGCATCGCGGCGTGGATGATCCGCGCCCCGAACCGCTGCACGGCCAGTCCGACGAGGAACAGCGCGACCCCGACGACGAACACCGCGCCGGTGACCGTGGCGCTCGTCCCGCCCTGCGCCCGGATGACCGCGGCCACGCCCACGAAGGACAGCGAGCAGCCGAGGTAGCTGGGCACCCGGCCACGGGTCGCGAGCAGGAAGATCACGGTCGCGACGCCGGACATCATGATGGCGAGGTTGGGGTCGAGGCCCATGAGGACGGGTGCGACGAAGGAGGCCCCGAACATCGCCACCACGTGCTGGGCACCGAGGCCCACCGTGCGGGGCCAGGTGAGCCGCTCGTCGGGACGGACCACCGCGCCGGGCGCCGGGGTGCGTCCGTCGCCGTGCAGTTTCCAGCGGACGCCAAGATCCATGGTGCGGGTTCGCTTTCCTGGGGGTGCGGATGTCCGGACCATTCTCACGTGAAAACGGAGGGTGAGCGACCGCTTAGCGACCCCTTACGATGAGGGTGGTTTCCTCGTACATGCACCTCATACCCGCACAGGAGTCCCCGCCGTGACCGCCGAAGCCCCGAGCGCCCCCGCTGTGTCGTACGGCCGGCTCATGCCCGTCACCGTCCACTTCGACGACCTGGACGCCCTGGGCATGCTGCACAACGCCCGTTACCCCCTGCTCGTCGAGCGGGCCTGGACCGAGTTCTGGCAGGACAACGGGGTCCGCTTCGAGGGCGACTGGGCGAGCGCCGGGGATGCGTGCAACGTCGTCAAGGAGCTGCTGATCGGCTACGAGGCCCCGGTCACCCGTACCGGCACGTACGCCGTGCACCTCTGGCTGGACCGGCTCGGTACCACGGGGCTGACCTACGGCTTCCGGTTCTGCTCGGCGGACGGAGCCACCACGTACGCGCAGGGCACCCGCGTCCTGGTGCGACTCGACGCGACCACCCTGCGCCCCACGCCGTGGAGCGACGCCTTCAGGGCCGGGGGTCGGGCACTGCTGCGGCCTGCGGACTGACCTTCGCGCCGGTCCGCCGGTCGCCCCGCAGCACACCCGCGAACAGCACGAGCCCGCAGGCCAGGACCGTCACCACGACGAAGGACACCACCAGGCTGGTCGCCTGTGCCACCCCGCCGATCAGGCTCGGGGCGATCAGCCCGGAGGTGTAGGTGATCGTCGCGACGCCCGCGATGGCCTGGCTGGGGTTCGGCCCGCTGTGCCCGGCCGCCGCGAAGCACAGCGGTACGACGACCGCGATGCCCAGCCCCATCAGCCCGAACCCGCCCATCGCCACCGCCGGGTGCCCCGCGACGACGATCAGCATCCCGCCCAGCGCGGCGAGGACACCGCCCGCCCGGACGGTACGCACCGCGCCGAACCGGTTCACCACCACGTCGCCCACGAGCCGGGCCACCGCCATCGTGAACATGAAGCCGGTCGTGCAGGCCGCCGCCGCCCCGGCCGACGAGTCGAGCTGGTCGCGCAGGTAGACGGCCGACCAGTCCAGGCTGGCACCCTCCGCGAACACCGCGCAGAAGCCGACCGCGCCGATCAGCAGCGCCGAGCGGGGCGGCAGCGCGAACCGCGGAGGCGGCTCCTCGTCCTCGGCGGGCCGCAGATCCAGCACCCAGCGGCAGGCCAGCAGGCCGAGCAGGGTGAGGACGGCAGCCGCCAGCACATGGTGCACGCGCGCGTCCGCGCCCAGGTGCGCGGCGAGCGTCCCGCCCGCCGAGCCGATCAGGGCGCCCGCGCTCCACATGCCGTGCAGCCCCGACATGATCGACTTGTCGAGCAGCCGCTCCACCTCGACGCCCAGGGCGTTCATCGCCACGTCGGCCATGCCCGCGGACGCGCCGTACGTGAACATCGCCAGGCAGAGCGTCAGCAGGTTCGGGGCGAGGGCGGGCAGCGTCAGCGACAGCGTCCACAGCGCGAGCAGTCCGCGCAGGGCCGCGCGGCTGCCGAAGCGATGGGTGATCGAACCGGCCAGCGGCATCGCGCAGGCCGCGCCGAACGCCGTGAAGGCGAGCGCGAACCCGAGCTGTCCGGTGGACACGTCGGCGTGGTCCTGGATCCACGGCACGCGGGTGGCGAACGAACCGGTGACCGCGCCGTGCACGGCGAAGACGGACGCCACGGCGTACCGGGCGCGCCGGACCTCCGACGGTGCGTGGATCACTTCGTCCACTCCGCTCATTCTCCCGTCCCTTCCGGATCCGCGCCGCGCCGTCGCGATGCCGTCGTAAACTATCAGGAACCCTGCCTGATAAATAGAGGCCGACGGTCGGCAGCCGCCGATCGGGATCCCCTCGGCCATGGGAGGATTCCCGCCATGCCCGCATCCCCGAGCACCGCCCGGGCCATCAACGACCGGCTCGCCCTCCGGCTGCTCCAGCACGAAGGCCCACTGACGGCAGGGCAGTTGAAGCAGCTCACCGGCCTCTCCCGCCCGTCGGTCGCCGACCTCGTCGAACGCCTCACCGCCTCCGGTCTGATCGAGGTGGTCGGGGAGGCGGGCGAGCAGCGCCGCGGGCCGAACGCCAAGCTCTACGGCATCGTCGCCGACCGCGCCCAGCTGGCCGCGCTGGACGTGCGCACCGAGGGGGTCACGGTGCTCGTCTCGGACCTGGTCGGCCGGGTGCTCGCCGAGGCGTCCGTGCCGATCGGCGGCGACACCGGCACCGGGACGGCCGTGGAACAGGCGGTCTCGCTGGTCGAGCGGGCGGCGAAGGAGGCCGAGGCCGTGGGGGCGCCCCCACGCGACGGTGCCCGGGCGTGGGGACGGCTGCACACCCTCGGCATCGGCGCACCTGGGCTGATCGACCCCGCCAGCGGCGAACTGCGCGACTCCAGCGGCCTGCCCGAGTGGCACCGCCGACTGGTGGCCGCGCTGCACGAACGCTTCCCGGACGCCCACGCGCTCGTCGAGAACGAGACCAATCTCGCCGCCCTGGCCGAACAGCGGGAGGGTGCCGCCCGGGACCGCGACACCTTCGTCCTGCTGTGGCTGGGCCACGGCACCGGCGCGGCCGTCGTCCTGGACGGCGCACTGCGCCGCGGCGCCTCCGGCGGCACCGGCGAGATCGGCTTCCTGCCGGTGCCCGGCACGAACGGCCTGCCCTCGGCGACGGACTGCGAGGGCGGCTTCCACTCACTGGCCGGCTCGGCGGCGATCGCCGCGCTGGCGGCGGGGTACGGGCTGACGGCGCACGCGCGCTCCGACGAGCCGGTGGCGGCCGCGCTGGTGCGAGCGGCGGTGGACGCGCCGGACACCGGTGCCGCCGCCGGTTTTCTCGACGCCCTGGCCGACCGTCTCGCCCTCGGCGCGGCCTCCGTCGTCGCCGTCCTCGACCCCGGCTGTGTGGTCCTCGGCGGGGAGGTCGGACAGGCCGGCGGGGAGGTGCTCGCGAGCCGGGTGACGCACCGGCTCCGGCAGATGGCGCCGCTGCCCACGGAGGTGCGCGCCAGTGTCCTGGGCGGCGGCGCGGTGCTGCGCGGGGCCCTGCTGACGGCCCGCGACGCCGCCCAGGAGGAGCTTTTCGCAACGGCGCACAGGACCGAGGCGCCCTAACGGCGGATGCGCGTCGCCAGGTAGTCCTCGAAGGTGCCCTTGCCCACCGCCCGCTCCGGCGCCAGGTGACCGCCCGCGCGAAAGCCCCGGTAGGCCGCACCCCACAGCGGCACGTTCACCACCGCGCACCGCCGGCCGCTCGCCTTCAGGAACGCGCGGGCCAGCGACTCGAACGTGCGGACCTCGGGCCCGGCCATGTCGTCGACCCGGCCGGCCGGCGCGCCCGCGGCCAGCTCCGCGAGCCGGTCGGCGACCTCCGCGACCTCCACCGGCTGATCGCTCACCCCGGCCGGCAGCACCATCACCGGTACCTTGGCCAGCCCCTGGAACAGCTGGACCAGCAGGTCGTGGAACTGGGTGGCGCGCAGCACCGTCCAGCCGAGCCCCGACCCCGCCAGCCGTTTCTCCACGGCGAGCTTGGTCTTGTAGTAGCCGAACGGCACCTGGTCGACGCCGACGATCGAGATGTAGAGCAGGTGTGCCACCCCGGCCTGCCGCGCCGCGGCGATCAGGTTCACGGCCGCCTGCTCGTCGTCTCCGCGCGGAGTGGTCGCGCAGTGCACGATCGTGTCCACGCCCGCGACGGCCGCGTCCAGTTCCGGCCCGCCCTCGCGCAGGTCGACGGCGTACGGCTGGGTGTGCCGGCTCAGCACCCGCACCTCGTGCCCGTCCGCCCGCAGCCGTTCGGTGACGAGTCGGCCAAGGGTTCCCGTACCGCCGGTCACGAGGATCGTGGTCATACCGTTCAGCCCCTTGGGACACCGGGCACTCCAGGCCGGAACGCCCTCCGTCGGTCAAGCTTGTCCGGGTTGGCCACGGCTCGCACGTCCCGCAGCTCACGGCGGGGTCCCGGCCCGCCGGAACGCGCGGCGAACGGCCGGAGCGAAGGGACCCGGCGGCGGGCAAGGGCCGTCGTCACCGCCGCCGGGCCGCACTCCGCCGACCCTAGAAAGGACTAGACCAGTACGTCAATAGGTATGGACCAGTCCCGGGTCGGGCCGGGACCGGTCTCGAATCGGGCCGGGCGCAACCCGAATTGACGACCTGTGAGCCACCCCACATCTTTCACCTGTATGGACGCGTATCCGGCGTGGCACACTGGCCCTGTAAACCAAAGCAGCGCACTCCGGGGTCGGTGAAAGTCCGAACCGGCGGTTATAGTCCGCGACCCGGTCGCTTCCAGCGACCGGTTGACCAGGTGAAATTCCTGGACCGACGGTTAAAGTCCGGATGGGAGGCAGTGCGCGGCGGGCGGGCATTCGTGCGCGCCGCCGTATACGTGCTCGTCCGCGGACGAGTCTGTCCGGCGTCGCCCCCGGTGTCGTTGCCCGTACCTGCTGTCGTCATCGACAGGCCCCGGAGTCCGTGCCCGAAGAGGCAGGAGGACCCGGGAAGTGTTCACCGGAATCGTCGAAGAGCTGGGTGAGGTCACCGCCGTCGAGAATCTCGGCGACGCCTCCCGCTTCCGGCTGCGCGGCCCCGTCGTGACCGACGGCGCGAAGCACGGCGACTCCATCGCCGTGAACGGGGTCTGTCTCACCGTCGTGGAGCACGAGGGCGACGAGTTCACCGCCGACGTCATGGCGGAGACCCTGAACCGCTCCAGCCTCGGAGCACTCGGCGTCGGCTCCCGCGTCAACCTCGAACGCCCCACCGCCGTCGGCGACCGCCTCGGCGGGCACATCGTGCAGGGTCATGTCGACGGCACCGGCGCGGTGTTGGAGCGCAAGCCCTCCGAGAACTGGGAGATCATCAAGATCTCCCTCCCCGCCGACCTCGCCCGGTACGTCGTGGAGAAGGGCTCCATCACCGTCGACGGCATCAGCCTCACGGTCGTCGAGGCCGGCCCCGACTTCTTCACCGTCAGCCTCATCCCCACCACCCTCGCCCTGACCACGCTCGGCCTCAAGCAGGCCGGCGACCCGGTCAACCTCGAGGTGGACATCGTCGCCAAGTACGTCGAGCGCCTGCTGACCGCCACCCGGGGAGCGGCGCAGTGAACTCGCTGAACTCCGAGGCCTTCACCCTCCTCGACCAGCACATCCTCTGGTCGGACATGATCGGCAACATCCTCGGCCTGATCACCCTCGCCCTCGGCTGGCGCCGCTCGCTGTGGACCTGGCCGGTGCAGTTCCTCTCCGGGCTCGTCCTCTTCGGCGCCTTCTTCGGCCATCTGACCGGCAGCGCCGGCAAGCAGGTCGTCGTCATGGTCGTCGCCCTGTACGGCTGGTGGCAGTGGAACCGCAGCAAGGGCGCGTCCGCGGACGGCGCCATCACCCCTCGCTTCGCCACCTGGCGCGAGCGCGCGGTCATGGCCGGCGCCGCCGCCGTCGGCACGGTCGCCGTGGCGCTGCTCTTCAAGGCCTACCCGTCCCTGTCCTGGGACCCCTGGCCGGACGCCTACATCTTCGTCGGCACGATCGTCGCCATGTACGCCCAGGCGCGCGGCATGGTCGAGTTCTGGATCGCCTGGCTCCTCGTCGACGTCGTCGGCGTCCCCCTGAACTTCGCCAACGGCTACGCCTTCTCCGGCTTCGTCTACGTCATCTACGGCGCGCTCGTCCTGTGGGGCATGCGCGACTGGTGGCTGCGCTCCCGCAAGGCCTCGCAACCCGCTCTGGAAGGAGCGCCGGCATGAGTACCGCACCGATCCTCTACAGCACGGACGGCATCGAGGACTTCGCGCTGGACCCCGTCGAGCGGGCCATCGCCGACATCGCCGCCGGCCGCCCCGTGGTGGTCGTCGACGACGAGGACCGCGAGAACGAGGGAGACCTCGTCATCGCCGCGGAGAAGGCCACCCCCGAGATCGTCGCCTTCATGATGAGCGAGTGCCGCGGCCTGATCTGCGCCCCCATGGAGGGCGACGAACTGGAGCGCCTGGAGCTCCCGCAGATGGTCGAGGACAACACCGAATCCATGAAGACCGCGTTCACGGTCTCCGTCGACGCCTCCGCCGCCCACGGCGTGACCACCGGCATCTCCGCCGCCGACCGCGCCACCACGCTGCGGCTCCTGGCGAGCGGCACCACCGAGGCCACGGACTTCGTCCGCCCGGGACACATCTTCCCGCTCCGCGCCAAGCCCGGCGGTGTGCTGACCCGCAACGGCCACACCGAGGCGGCCGTCGACCTCGCCCGGCTCGCGGGGCTGCGCCCGGCCGGCGCGATCGTCGAGATCGCCGGCGAGGACGGCCGGATGCTCCGGCTGCCCGAACTGATCCCGTTCGCCCGCAAGCACGGCCTGACGATCATCTCCATCGAGGACCTGATCGCCTACCGCCGCAGCGCCGAGCCCACCGTCCGCCGCGAGGCGCAGACCCGGCTGCCCACCGTCCACGGCACCTTCACCGCGTACGGCTACCGCTCCACCGTCGACGGGGTCGAGCACGTCGCCCTCGTCCACGGCGAGATCGGCGACGGCGAGGACGTCCTCGTCCGGGTGCACTCCGAGTGCCTCACCGGCGACATCTTCGCCTCCCAGCGCTGCGACTGCGGCCCCCAGCTCGACGCGTCCCTGGAGCGCATCCAGAGCGAGGGCCGGGGGGTGGTCGTCTATCTGCGCGGACACGAGGGCCGCGGCATCGGTCTGCTGTCCAAGCTGAGGGCCTACGAGCTCCAGGAGCAGGGACACGACACCCTCGACGCCAACCTGGAGCTGGGCCTGCCCGCCGACGCCCGTGACTACGCGGCCGGCGCGCAGATCCTCGAGGACCTCGGCGTGCGCAGTGTGCGCCTGATGACCAACAACCCCGAGAAGACCGACGCCCTCGTCCGGCACGGCATCGAGGTCACCCGGCGCGAGCCGATGCCCGTACAGGCGGGCGAGCACAACATCCGCTACCTGCGCACCAAGCGGGACCGGATGGGACATGACCTGCCCTGGCTGGACACGGCCCCCGTGTCCCCCTGCGGCAACCAGTAACGCAAGTCGGCAAGGCACGAGAGGCAAGAGGAGAGACGTGAGCGGCAAGGGCGCACCGGAGCTGTCCGTACGCAATGTGGGTGACCTGCGGGTCGCCGTCATCGCGGCACAGTGGCACGAGAAGGTGATGGACGGACTGGTCGACGGCGCGCTGCGCGCCCTGCACGACCTCGGCATCGACGAGCCGACCCTGCTGAGGGTCCCCGGCAGCTGGGAGCTCCCGGTCGTCGCCAAGGTGCTCGCCGGGCGGGGCTACGACGCGATCGTCGCCCTCGGCGTCGTCATCCGCGGCGGCACCCCGCACTTCGAGTACGTGTGCCAGGGCGTCACCCAGGGACTCACCCAGGTCTCCGTCGAGACCGGCGTGCCCGTCGGCATGGGCGTCCTCACCTGCGACACCGAGGAGCAGGCCCTGGACCGGGCCGGCCTCGAGGGCTCCAACGAGGACAAGGGGCACGAGGCGGTGACGGCGGCGGTGGCGACCGCGGCCACCCTCCGCTCAGTATCCGAACCCTGGCGGTAGGCAGGCCGGCACAACGGCTAGGGTGGGATCACCATGTCCAAGAAGACGTTCGAGGAGCTCTTCACCGAGCTCCAGCAGAAGGCCGCCAGCGGCGACCCCGCCACTTCCCGCACCGCAGAACTGGTCGAGAAGGGCGTCCATGCCATCGGCAAGAAGGTCGTCGAAGAGGCCGCAGAGGTCTGGATGGCGGCCGAGTACGAAGGCAAGGAGGCAGCCGCCGAGGAGATCTCGCAGCTGCTCTACCACGTCCAGGTGATGATGGTCGCCCGCGGAATCTCGCTGGACGACGTGTACGCCCACCTGTAAACATTTTTCAGACACCACCGCACACATCCGCCCCGATCGTCACGTTCCACGCGAAGGAAGCCGACCTCATGCTGCGCATCGCCGTCCCCAACAAGGGTTCCCTGTCAGGCCCCGCGGGGGAGATGCTGCATGAGGCCGGCTACCAGCAGCGCCGCGAGTCCAAGGAACTGCGGATCGTCGACCCGGTCAACGACGTCGAGTTCTTCTACCTCCGCCCCCGGGACATCGCGATCTACGTCTCCTCCGGGCGCCTCGACATCGGCATCACCGGCCGCGACCTGCTGATCGACTCCGGCGCCAACGCCGAGGAGATCCTCCCGCTCGGCTTCGCCCGCTCCACCTTCCGCTTCGCCACCAAGCCGGGCACGGCCGACGGCATCGAGGACCTCCAGGGCCGGACGGTCGCCACCTCCTACGAGGGCATCGTCGCCAAGCACCTGGCCGAGCAGGGCATCGACGCCTCCGTCGTCCACCTCGACGGCGCCGTCGAGACCGCGATCGAACTGGGTGTCGCCGAGGTCATCGCCGACGTCGTCGAGACCGGCACCTCACTGCGCAACGCGGGCCTCGAGGTCTTCGGCGAGCCCATCATGAAGTCCGAGGCCATCGTGATCCGCCGCACCGGCGCGGACGTCGAGGAGCCCAAGGTGCAGCAGTTCCTGCGCCGCCTCCAGGGCGTCCTGGTCGCCCGGACGTACGTGATGATGGACTACGACTGCCGGGTCGAGCAGCTCGAGAAGGCCGTCGCGCTGACCCCGGGCCTGGAGTCGCCGACCGTCTCCCCGCTGCACAACGAGGGCTGGGTCGCCGTCCGTGCCATGGTCCCGGCCAAGGAGGCCCAACGGATCATGGACGACCTCTACGACATCGGCGCCCGCGCCATCCTGACCACGGCCATCCACGCCTGCCGCCTCTGACCTCAGCCGGGAACATGTCCAACCTGCCGACCCTCCCCGTCACCTTCCGGCCAGGGCGCACCCGCGTGGTGTTGCTCACGGCCGGAGTGGTGATCCTCCTCGTCATCTCCGCCGTGGCGATGCTGCTGGAGCAGCTCGGCCCGGGGGAGCGGCTCAGCTTCATCCTCACCGGCGCCCTCATCTTCTGGGTGCTGGCCCAGCTCGCCCGGGTGCGGGTCGTCGCCGACGACTCCGGTGTCACCGTCGTGAACATCGCCAGCAGGCGGCGCCTGGACTGGGCCGAGATCGTCCAGGTGAACCTCCGTCCGGGCGACCCCTGGGTGTTCCTCAACCTCAGCGACGGCACCAGTCTGCCCGCCCTCGGTATCCAGCCGGGCATCGACAAGCAGCAGGCCATCGCCGACGCGCGCACCCTGCGTACGCTCGCGGAAGCCCGGTCCGTCCGGGACCCCGAGGCGTCCACAGAGCAAGATCAGGGCTGACTCGGGGCCGTCCACCCTGCCGCTGAAGCCCCTGTCTTGATTAATCTGGTGACGGAGGCGTTCCCCTTACGCCTCCACCCCTGTGGCTCCCAGCCGGGTGCACAGGGGTTCCTGCTACCCGAGGAGTGACTCCCTCCGGCGATGGACGGTTCGTCCTGTAGTACCTGCGCCGCCCCTGTCCGACCTCGTTCGGAGGCGGCGGCATCATGACCACCCCGTTGCTGCTCCTGGCAGCCGCGTTCCTGCTCATCCTCGCCAACGGCTTCTTCGTCGCCGCCGAGTTCGGCCTCATCACGGTCGAGCGGCCGGACGCCGAGAAGGCCGCCGCCGAGGGCGACCGACGAGCCCACACGGTCGTCGAGTCGCTGAAGGAACTGTCCTTCCAGCTCTCCGGCACCCAGCTCGGCATCACCATCACCTCCCTCGTCGTCGGCATGCTCGCCGAACCGGCGCTGGCCGAGCTGCTGCACGGCCCGTTCACCGCGATCGGCATCCCCGAGGGCGCCGTCTCCGGTGTCGCCGTGGTCGTCGGCATGCTGCTGGCCTCCGCCGTGCAGATGGTGATCGGCGAGCTCGTGCCCAAGAACTGGGCGGTGTCCAAGCCCCTCCAGGTCGCGCGCTTCGTCGCGGGCCCGCAGGCCGGCTTCTCCCGCCTCTTCCGGCCGGTGATCGCGGCGCTCAACACCGTCGCCAACCGGCTGGTGCGCGCCCTGGGCATCGAGCCCACCGCGGAGCTGGCCTCCGCGCGGACCCCCGGTGAACTCGTCTCGCTGGCCCGTCACTCGGCCCAGGCCGGGGCGCTCGAACAGGACACGGCCGACCTCTTCGTCCGGACCCTGTCGCTGGCCGAACTCACCGCTCAGCACGTCATGACCCCGCGGGTGCGGGTGAGCGCCCTTCAGTCGTCGGCCACCGCCGAGGACGTGGTCAACCTGACCCGCGCCACCGGCCTGTCCCGGTTCCCCGTCTACCGCGAGAGGATCGACGAGATCGTCGGCATGGTCCACCTCAAGGACGCCCTGGCGATCCCCGTCCACGACCGGCTGCGTACCCCGCTCGGCCGTATCGCCCGCCCCGCGCTGCTGGTCCCGGAGACCCTGCCCGTCCAGCCCCTGCTGGCCCGGCTGCGCAGCGAGCAGCCCATCGCCGTCGTCGTCGACGAGTACGGCGGCACGGCCGGCGTGGTCACGCTGGAGGACATCGTCGAGGAGATCGTCGGCGAGGTCCGTGACGAGCACGACGGCCAGGACACGCCCGAACTCGCCGCGGCCCCGCCCGAGGAGGGCAGGCCCGCCTGGGACGTGGACGGCAGCTGCCGTGTCGACACCCTCCAGCGCATAGGCCTGGAGGTCCCCGAGGGGCCGTACGAGACGGTCGCCGGGCTGGTCGCCGACCTGCTCGGCCGGATCCCTGCCGTCGGCGACCGGACCGATCTGCCCGGCTGGCGGCTCTCCGTGCGCCGCGTCGGCCACTACCGCGCCGAGCGGGTCCGCCTGGTGCGGACCGGCCAGGTCGTGGAGGTCACCCGATGAGCGCCTTCCAGCTTCTCTTCGCCGCACTGCTCGTGCTGGCCAACGGATTCTTCGTCGGCGCCGAGTTCGCGCTCGTCTCCGTCCGCCGCAGCCAGATCGAGCCACTGGGCACCGCACGGGCCCGTCAGGTCCTCTACGGTCTGGAACGCCTGCCCCAGATGATGGCGGCGGCCCAGTTCGGCATCACCGTCTGCTCGCTCACCCTGGGCGCGGTCGCCGAACCGACGGTCGCACACCTCCTGGAGCCGGTCCTCGAGGCGGTCCACCTCCCGCACGGCATGATCCACCCGCTGGGCTATGTGGTGGCCCTCGCGGCCGTGGTCTTCTTCCACCTCGTCATCGGCGAGATGGTCCCGAAGAACCTCGCCATGGCGGCCCCCGAGAAGGCCGCGCTGTGGCTCAGCCCCGGCCTGGTCGCCTTCGCCCGGGTCTGCCGGCCGATCACGGTGGCCCTCGGCGCCTGCGCCCGGGGCATCCTGCGGCTCTTCCACGTGGAGCCCAAGGACGAGGTCGAGGCCGTCGTCACCAGCGAACAGCTGAACCGCCTGCTGGAGGACTCCGGCCAGGCCGGCCTCCTCGACCCCGAGGAGCAGGAACGGCTGGAGGACGCGCTGGAGCTGGGCTCCCGCCCGGTGACGGACGTGCTGCTGAAGCGCGAGTCCCTGGTGACGGTCAGCCCGTCTGTCACCCCCGGGGAGATCGTCGGACTGACCGCCCGTACCGGCTACTCCCGCTTCCCGGTGGCCGCGGAGAACGGCGCCTTCATGGGCTACCTGCACGTGAAGGACGTCCTCGACCTGGAGGAATCCGAGCGGGCGGTGCCGCAGCAGGTGTGGCGACCGATGACGACACTCCGCTCCGAACTGCCGCTGGACGACGCGCTGACGGTGATGCGCCGGGCGGCGACCCACCTGGCGCAGGTGGCCGACGCGTCCGGCAGGGTGCTCGGCCTGGTCGCCCTGGAGGACGTACTGGAGCTGCTGGTGGGCGAGGTCACCGACCCCGCGCACCGGGAGGTCTCCGGGATCCGGCTGACGGAGCCGAGGGGGAGTTCCCCCAAGGTCACGGCTCCGCTCGAGCAGGGCGGACCCCCGTCCCCGGAGGAAGCGCTGGCGAGCTGAGAGGAGCCGCGGGATCCGTCACACCGCCGGATCCTGCGGCCCCCTCCCCGACAGCACCTCCCCGTACGCCTGCATCAGATCCGGCAGCCGCAGCGTCGACAGATCGTCCCGGGTCAGTCCGCCCGGATAGGTCGACAGCCGCAGATCCCGGTAGGCGCAGCTCTTCTCGTACAGGGTGCGCAGGAACCGCCCGTTGCCCAGTTCGTCGATCCACCCCTGGTCCACGACGTGCCCGGCGATGGAGCGCAGCTCGTCCAGGGCCTCCTCGTCCCACGCGTCGCCGTTCTCCGCGGCCAGCACCTCGCCGATGGAGGTGAGCTCGAGGGGCCGGTAGGACGGGAAGTCGACACGGGTCGTGAAGCGGGAGGACAGCCCGGGGTTCGCGGCCAGCAGACGGTCCATGCCCTCCGGGTAGCCGGCCAGGATCACCACCAGGTGGTCCCGGTTGTCCTCGGCCCGCTTCAGCAGCACCTGGAGCGCCTCGTCGCCGTACGCGTCGCCCTTGCCGTAACCGGAGTTCGAGAGCGAGTACGCCTCGTCGACGAAGAGCACACCGCCGAGGGCGGAGTCGATCAGTTCGTTGGCCTTCACGGCCGTCTGGCCGAGGTACTCGCCGACCAGGTCGGCCCGCTGGGCCTCCACGAGATGGTCGCCGCCCAGCAGGCCGAGGGCGTAGAAGACCCGGCCGAGGATGCGGGCCACCGTGGTCTTGCCGGTGCCGGAAGGACCGGAGAAGACGAAGTGGCGCTTCGGCGGCTGGACCGGAAGGCCCTGGCCGGTCCGCAGCCGCGCCATGTTGAGCTGCGCGGACAGGGCCTTGACCTGGCGTTTCACCGGCTCCAGGCCGACCATGCCCTCCAGTTCGGCGAGCGCCTCCTCGAGTAACACGGGATCGGTGGGCCCGGCCGGCAGTGACGAGGGGACGACGGTCTTCTCCCGCACCGCCGGGTCGGCCACCGACGGCAGCGGGACGACGGGCGGCAGATCGGAGGGCTCGGTGAGCCGCAGATCCCGGCCCTCGGTGCCGAACAGCGGGTCGAAGCCGTCCGGGCCGTCCACCATGTCCTGCCCGACCCCGGTGAGCGTGATCGCCGCGAAGTCGGCGGGATCGTCGTATCCGTCGCCCTCGGCGATCGCGGCGAGCCGGGCCGAGGTGTCCATGAAGGCGGCGTCGACGCGGTGCACCGCCCGGTACAGGGGGAGAGCCGCCGCCGAGCGGCCCGTTCCCTCATGGGCCCGGGCCAGCCAGTACCGCAGCTCCTTGCGCTGCGGCTGCTCGCTGCGGCAGCGCATCAGGGCCGACGACAGCAGTGGCTCGGCCTGTCCGTACATCTCCAGGCGGACCCGGGCCATCCCGCCGAACAGACCGGCCTCGATGCCCAGCAGGGGGTCGTCGAGCAGCGGGTCGGTGTGCCGGACCAGCTGCTCCCAGTCCTTGACCAGATAGGCGCGGCAGGCGTGCAGGAAGCGGACCTGGTGATCGGTGTCGACGGGTGGCAGCCCGGCGAGGGCCCGGTCCAGTTCGGGCACATGGCGGCCGTCCAGCCAGTGCGAGGCGTGCGCCAGCAGCAGGTCGCGCGGGCTCTCCAGCACCGGTTGCACCCACCAGCCCAGCCAGTACCAGGAGTTGAGGGTACGGCGGTGCCGGGTCCGCTGCTCGCCGAAGCGCTCGCGGTGCCGGAACATCCTGAGCAGCGCGGTCGTCGTGTCGACGCGCAGCGCGTGCAGTCCGAGCCAGCCGTCGGCCATCCCGGGATCGATCCGCACCGCGGTGCGGAACTCCTCCTCCGCCTGTGGATAGGCGCCCATCGTGTAGGCGTCCACGCCTCGCAGCCAGGCGAGGTCGGCCGGGGCGTCGGGGCCCTGCGTGCCGAAGTCCATCACGTCCCCCACAAACCGTGCCCCCGTCGGTGTGCCGCCGGGCGTCGCCCTTCGGCTGCCTTGGTCGAACCGCTGTGCCGCGGACCGGAGTTGCAAGGTGCGCGAGGCAGTCGCCCAGGTCGCACCGAGGGCATCGTACCTGCGTGGGAGTCGCTCGCCGTAGGGTGCCGCACAGGCCGTTCGGCGAGGTGGGAGCGGACGGGGCGCATCCCGCGCGGTGACCCTGGGTGAGCGAATCGTGCCGTGGCGCGGCCGGAAAGGGGGCGTCGGGCGGGATGAGGACAGAACGAAGCCCCCGATCACGGGGGAACAACCGGGGGCTTCGCGTCCGAGGGCGGCTGCGATTGCCGCACATTCAGAACGTAAGTCCTGTACGGGCCGTCGGTCAAGCACAGTTGAAGCAGTTGGCGAAGTTCGAACGCGGGGCCCTTCACGCGTTCACCACATCGCGGGTGGTCCGTCACGGTGGGTGACATCCTGGCGTGGTCCAAGGTTTCCCACCGGCCCCGGCAGCACCTCGTACCCCTGCCTCAACTGCCGCACCAGCAGGGCGGCATGGGGGCGCGAAGGATCGTCGGCGAAGTGACGGATCTCGGCCGCGACCCACCCGTCCCAGAACTCCCGTTGCTCCTCCCCGTCCCGGGACCGTCCGCGCGCCCAGGCCTCCTCGGGTGGCATGTCCATCCACAGCAGACACGCCAGGAACGGCCGCAGGGCACGGCGGCCGGCGCCGACCCCCTCGATCAGGACGACGGGGGCCGCGGGCAGCGGCCTCGGCGGGCCGAAGCGACGGGCGCGCCAGTCGTAGGGGGCGTAGTGCGCGGTCTTGCCGCGGCCGAACGGCTCGATCACCTGGGTCAGCAGCCGCCCGGTCCAGGCGAACAGCTCGTCGTGGCTGGCGAGGTCGTCGAGACGCAGCACCGGCGCGCCCCCCAGCGCCTCGGCCAGCCTCCCGGCCAGGGTGGACTTCCCCGAGCCGGCGTGGCCGTCGACGCCGATCAGCCGGACCGGCCCACAGGACGGCGGCAGACGGCGCAGACGGGAGGCGAGCTGGCGGATGGCGGTTCCCGGGGACGAAGAGGGGCTGGTGAGGGGAGACGTCGTACCGCGCGAAAGTCTACGACCGCTCGTCCCGTCGGTGGCTCAGACCAATATTGGTGGCGTGCCACGGGCGGAAGTGCTGGAAGGCGGGGCCCGCTCCGTCCATAGTTGGCGCACAGCCGCGCAGACACCCTGGGGGTCTTCCGCTCATGAGCAGAGCCGAACAGCCGTCCCGCAGAACGGTCCTCGCCGCCGCGGTCGCCGCCGCGGTGGCAGGGGGCTCGGCCCCGGCCGCCACGGCCGCCGACGCGGCGGACACCGCGGCCGCCGACGCGGCCCCGGCCCGGACCGTCGACCACCGCTCCTGGACCACGTACGCCGACTGGCGCGCCGGCTCCGCCAAGGGCACCCGTGCCGTGGCGGGCCCCCGTCCGGGCGTGGCCGTCGGCACCCCGCTCGGCACCGTCGACTACACCGACCCGCACACCAAGACCACGGCCACCTGGGAGTACGCGACCTGGACGTCCCCGGTCCAGACGCTCGCCGTCCCCTCGACGGAGGTGATCGCCTCCTGGAACGCGAGCACCCCGGCCGGTACCTGGCTCCAGGTCGAGCTGAAGGGCACGTACTCCGACGGCACGGACACCCCCTGGTACGTGATGGGCCGCTGGGCCTCCGGCGACCAGGACATCAAGCGCACCTCGGTCGACGACCAGACCGACGGCCGGAGCACCGTCTGGACCGACACCTTCGCGATCGACGACGCCTCGACCGGCCTGCGCCTCGCCTCCTGCCGCCTGCGCCTCACGCTGTACCGCCGCCCCGGCACCAGGCTCACCCCGACCGTGTGGCGGCTCGGCGTGATGGGCTCCGACGTCCCGGACCGGTTCACCGTCCCGGCCTCCGTGCCCGGCCTCGCGCAGGAGCTGACCGTCCCGCGCTACTCCCAGGAGATCCACCTGGGCCAGTACCCCGAGTACGACAGCGGCGGGGAGGCCTGGTGCAGCCCCACCTCCTCGCAGATGATCGTCGAGTACTGGGGCGGCCGGCTCACCGCCGAGCAGCTGGCGTGGGTCGACTCGTCCTACGCCGACCCGCAGGTCTGCCACGCGGCCAGGCACACGTACGACCACCAGTACGCCGGCTGCGGCAACTGGCCGTTCAACGCCGCCTACGCGGCCACCTTCAAGGATCTCCAGGGCGTGGTCACCCGGCTCCGCTCGCTCACCGACCTGGAGACGCTGATCGCGGCGGGGATCCCGGCCATAACGTCCCAGTCCTTCCTCAAGGAGGAGCTCACGGGCGCGGGGTACGGCACCTCCGGGCACCTGATGACCGTGATCGGCTTCACGGCCGACGGTGATGTGATCGCCAACGACCCGTTCTCGGCGGACGACACGGCGGTGCGGCGCGTGTACCGGCGGCGGGAGTTCGAGAACATCTGGCTCAGGACCAAGCGGTACAACGCGAGCGGCAAGGTCGCGTCCGGCACCGGAGGCGTCTGCTACCTCTACTTCCCGGCGCGTCCGACCGCCCGCCAGTGCAAGGCCCTCACGGCGGTGGGGGTTCCCGTGTGAGCAAGGTCTCCGCCGCAAAAGCCCCGGCGGGTGGCAAGGTGGACGGATCGGTGGGGGGAACCGCCCTGTACGTCCGACCTCAGCGAGACACCATGACCGCACAGACAGCCGCAGCCACAGCCACCGCCTCCCGCGCCCGCACCGGCGGCCCCGAGACCGACGGCCCGAAGGTCCTCGAGCACCTCATGGGCTGGGTCCTCGTCGCGGTCGTCGCGATGCTGGTCACCCAGCTCGGACTGCTGTGACTGGCGTGACCTGACGCACGGTTGACCTGACATACTGCGGATGTCCCGCCGACCGCCCGAGACCAGGGTCGAAATTGAATATCAGTGAACAGCGCGAAGTTGCCCGCCCCCGGGCACGCGGCACCGAGCGCTCACTGGCGCGCCGCGCCGAACTCATCTCCATCGGGCGGAAGTTGTTCGCCGACACGTCCTACGACGCGCTCTCGATGGACGACATCGCCCGGCAGGCGCATGTCGCCAAGGGGCTGATCTACTACTACTTCCAGTCCAAGCGCGGCTACTACCTGGCGATCATCCAGGACTCCGTCGCCGATCTGGTCACCTTCGCGGCGAGCGGCCTGGAACTGCCCCAGGTGGACCGGGTGCACCGCACCATCGACAGCTATCTTCGCTACGCCGAGCACAACACGGCCGCCTACCGCACGATCGTCAGCGGCGGCGTCGGCTTCGACACCGAGGTGCACGCCATCCGGGACGGGGTGCGCGCGGCGATCGTGGCGACCATCGCCGAGGGCGCGTACGGCACCAGCGACATCCCGGCACTGCCCCGCATGGGCCTGCTCGCCTGGGTGTGCAGCGTCGAGGGCGCCACCCTGGAGTGGATCGCCCGCCCCGAACTCTCCCGCGAGATCATGGGCGATCTGCTGGTGAAGACCCTGGGCGGCTCCCTGCGCGCCATCGAGGAACTCGACCCCGCCTTCGCCGCGCCGAAGTCGGCCCGCCGCGAGGACTGACGCACGAGGCGGACGCGCAAGACGGATACGCGTGGCGGATACGCGAGGCGGACGCACCGGGGGCGGAGGCTCGTGGTCCTCCGCCCCGAGTGCCCCATGAACCGGGCTACTTGATCGCGCGGATCAGCTCACCGTTGGCCGTGTCCCCGCTTAGCTCCCAGAAGAACGTGCCGCCCAGCCCCTGCCTGGACTTGTACTTCATCTTGGTCGCGATGGTCGCGGGGGTGTCGTAACTCCACCAGTCGTTCCCGCACTTGGCGTAGGCGGTGCCGCCGACCGTGCCGGTCGCCGGGCACTTGACCTTGAGGACCTTGTAGTCCTCGTTGCCGTCCTCGTACGTCCCCGCCGCGGGACCGGTGGCCGTGCCGCCCGGCTTCGCCTGGGTGACGCCGGTCCAGCCGCGCCCGTAGAAGCCGATGCCGAGCAGCAGCTTGCGTGACGGGATGCCCAGGCTCTTGAGCTTGGCGATCGTGGCGGCGGTGTCGTAGCCCTGTTGCGGGATGCCCGGGTACGAGGTCAGCGGCGAGTGCGGTGCCGTGGGGCCGGTGGCCGCCCACGCGCCGAAGTAGTCGTAGGTCATCGGGTTGTACCAGTCGACGTACCGCGCCGCGCCCCCGTAGTCCGCCGCCTCGATCTTGCCGCCGCCGGTCGCGTCCGCCGTGATCGCCGCTGTGATCAGCTCGCGCTTGCCGAACTCGGCGCGCAGCGCCTTCATGACGTCCCGGAAGGCCTCGCGGCCGCTGGTGTCGCAGGTGAGGCCGCAGGCGTTCGGGTACTCCCAGTCGATGTCGATGCCGTCGAAGACGTCCGCCCACTGTGAGTTCTCGACCAGGTCGTGGCAGGACCTGGCGAAGGCCGCCGGGTCCTTGGCCGCCTCGCCGAACCCGCCCGACCAGCTCCAACCGCCGAACGACCAGATGACCTTGAGCTTCGGGTGCAGCTTCTTCAGCTTGCGCAGCTGGTTGAAGTTGCCGCTGAGCGGCTGGTCCGCCGTGTCGGCGACGCCGTCCACGGACTCCCCGGCGGTGAACGGCCTGTCGGTGTCCGCCCAGGAGTCGCCGAGGGCGCACTTGCCGTCGGCGACGTTGCCGAAGGCGTAGTTGATGTGGGTGAGCCGGTCCGCGGAGCCGGACGTCTCGATGTTCCTGACGTAGTACTGGCGGTCGTAGATGCCCCAGTCGGTGAAGTAGCCCACGACCTTGGAGCCGGTGGTGCGGGCTTCGGCGGGGCGGGGCTCGCCGGCGGTGGCGGTGCCCGCGCCGGCGAGCAGGGCGGCGCCGAGCGCGGCGCAACAGGCGGCGGACAGCAGCGTCCGGAACCGGGCGCGGGGGCGGGGGCGGGGGCGGAGCGGGGTGTGCATCGGGTGTCTCCTCGCAGGGGACAGGGAGGGGATCGCACGCCGATTGGCATGAACGCGGGGAAGCGTTGGAGCGAAACGGTAGGAGGACTAGACCACTTCGGTCAATGGTTCGGACCAATCGGCCGACGGTCCGTCCTGTCGTCCCGCCGACGCTCGTCCTGCCGCTCCGCCGGCTGTCCGCCCGTGCGGCGGCGCTGTCCCGCGGGCATACTCACAGCGCGAAGCCGCTGGTCAGTCCGGGAGGAGGAAGCCGCCATGCCCGACCGCGTGCCGTCCCCGGTGGACCGTTCCCTGCCCACGGCCGAGGCCCGGGAACTCATGACGCTGGTGCGTGACATCGCCCGACGCGAGATCGCACCGGCCGCTGCCGAGGAGGAGGACGCCGGGCGCTTCCCGCGCGAGCTGTTCACCCTGCTGTCGGCATCGGGGCTGCTCGGTCTGCCGTACGACTCCGCGCACGGCGGCGGCGACCAGCCCTACGAGGTGTACCTCCAGGTCGTCGAAGAGCTCGCCACGGCCCGCCTCACCGTCGGGCTGGGCGTCAGCGTCCACACGCTGGCCTCCTACGCGCTGGCCGCCTACGGCACGGACGCCCAGCGGGCCGCGCACCTGCCCGCCATGCTCGGCGGCGGGCAGCTCGGGGCGTACTGCCTCTCCGAGCCGTCCTCCGGGTCGGACGCGGCCTCGCTGCGGACCAGGGCCGTGCGGGAGAGCGGCGGGGACTGGGTGATCACCGGCACCAAGGCCTGGATCACCCACGCCGGGCTCGCCGACTTCTACACCGTCCTGGCCCGTACCGGCGCCGCGGGCGCGTCGGGGATCACCGCGTTCCTGGTGCCCGGCGACGCCGCGGGACTGAGCGTCGCGGCCCCCGAGCGCAAGATGGGGCTGAAGGGCTCGCCCACCGCCCAGGTCCACCTCGACGGCGTACGGATCCCCGACGCCCGGCGCATCGGCGACGAGGGGCAGGGCTTCGCGATCGCCCTGGCCGCGCTGGAGTCGGGCCGGCTCGGCATCGCGGCCTGCGCGGTCGGCCTCGCCCAGGCGGCCCTCGACGAGGCCGTCGCCTGGGCGGGGCAGCGACGGCAGTTCGGGCGGCCGATCGCCGACTTCCAGGGGCTGCGCTTCCTGCTCGCCGACATGGCGACCCGGATCGAGGCGGGCCGGGCGCTGTACCTGGCGGCCGCGCGGCGGCGGGACGCCGGACGGCCGTTCGGCCGGCAGGCGGCCATGGCGAAACTCCACTGCACCGACGCGGCCATGCAGGTCACCATCGACGCCGTCCAGGTCCTCGGCGGGTACGGCTACACCGCCGACTTCCCCGTCGAGCGCTACCTGCGCGAGGCCAAGGTCCTCCAGATCGTCGAGGGCACGAACCAGATCCAGCGGATGGTCATCGCCCGTCACCTACTGGGTCCGGACACCCGCTGAACTGCCCCGGCCGCACCTGCGGGGCCGCCAGCCGTACCCACTCCGGGTCGTCGCGCCCCGGCAGGGTGCGGCCCCGGTCGGCCCAGGTGCGCAGGAGGTCGCGGTAGATGGGCGGGTCCTGCGCGGGCGGCGGGGCCAGCGGAACCGATTCTGCCCGAACAGGTTCCGGACGCGCGGGGACGAAGAGCTGGCGGTGACGCCCGGGCGCAAGTGACTGGGTGGGGGTCATACCAGGGCAACGCGAAGCCACGGAACAGGTCACCGGCAGGAACGGTCGAGCGTGAGTTCGGGGAGTGCCCCCGGTCCCGGCTCGGCCCGTGTCCGATCGGATCGGGCAGCATCTGGCGTGCCGTCAGATCCCTTACGGGGAGCCAAGGTTGCCGTGCCCTGCCGCGCATCACCCACCGGCAGGCGCACCTCGTCCGCGCCGGTCTCCCGGCCGCTCCGGACGCACTGGTCCTGCACCACGGCGACCTGCCGGCCATGGTGCAGGGCAGCTACGGGAGTCGAGCCGGTGAGACGGGCGCGGAAGCGGCGCTCAGGCGGCCAGGCGGCGCATCGTCGGCACGCGCATCGGGCGCGAGCCCGGGCCGCCGACGTGCGAGAAGGGCTGTGTGCGCCAGTCCAGCCCCTGAGGGAGCGTCAACAGGAGCGCGGTGTCCTGCTCCTGGGGCTCCGCGGACTCGTCCGCGGGCCGGGCCTCGGAGGCCCCCCGTCCCGTCCCGGCACAGACTGTGAGTCCGAAGGGGTTCCACGGCGAGGCACACAGCGCGTGCTCCGGCAGGACCTCCTCGTCCGCCAGCAGCGCGATGGGCTGCGCACAGTCCGGGCAGATCACCCGGTACATCTCGAAGGTGTCGTACGCGTCGAAGTGGTCGGCGTCGTCGACGTCGAAGCTGTCGGAGTAGTCCGCGTCGGGTTCGACGCCCTCCGGCTCGGGCTCGACGACTGACTGGAGCCGCTTGGGCGCGGTGCGACCAGGGCGCTTAAGACTCTGCATGGGATTCTCCCCCTCGGGCTGGGCCGTGAAGGCACTGCGGCCTCGACCACAGCAAGCACTTCCCGCCCCGTCTCGGCGGTAATCACGAGGACATCACGAAGAGTTGGCGAGTGCTGTGGCATTCGTCACATGCCGCTTGCAGGTGCCTCGTGCACCGGTCGAGCCCCGAACGGCCCGAGCCCTGCCGCCGTCGGCTCTCGGTCACATCACAAACCGGCTATGACCTGGGCTGCATAGGTATACGCGGAGATCACGCGCACGGTAAGTTCTTGCGTCATGGAGGAGCTGGACCGACAAATCGTGCAGCTGCTCGTCAAGGACGGGCGGATGAGTTACACCGATCTGGGCAAGGCCACGGGCCTGTCCACTTCAGCCGTGCACCAACGGGTGCGCCGACTGGAACAGCGCGGCGTCATCCGCGGATACGCGGCCGTCGTCGACTCCGAGGCCGTCGGGCTGCCCCTGACCGCCTTCATCTCGGTGAAACCGTTCGACCCCAGCGCCCCCGACGACATCGCCGAGCGGCTGGCCGGCGTACCGGAGATCGAGGCCTGCCACAGCGTGGCCGGTGACGAGAACTACATCCTCAAGGTACGCGTGGCCACCCCGCACGAGCTGGAGGAGCTGCTCGGGCGGCTCCGGGCGCTCGCCGGCGTCTCGACGCGCACGACGGTCGTGCTGTCCACCCCGTACGAGGCCCGGCCGCCCCGGATCTGAGCGGATCCGAGCGGATCCGAGGGGTCCCGTGCCGAGCGGCCGAGGCGAGACGCGAGACTGTCCCCATGAGTGAGCGCACCGCCGAGCCGAAGACCGTCCTGCTCCGCCGAGGAGAGGTACACAGCCCCGCCGATCCGTTCGCGACCGCGATGGTCGTCGAACGCGGCCAGGTCGCCTGGGTCGGCTCCGAAGGCGCCGCCGACGCCTTCGCGGACGGCGTCGACGAGGTGGTCGACCTGGACGGCGCCCTGGTCACCCCGGCGTTCACCGACGCCCATGTGCACACCACGTCCACCGGCCTCGCGCTCACCGGACTCGACCTCTCCTCCGCCCCCTCCCTGGCGGCCGCCCTCGCCCTCGTACAGGCCTTCGCGGTGGCCCGTCCGCAGGACAAGGTGCTGCTCGGGCACGGTTGGGACGCCTCCCGCTGGCCGGAGGGCCGGCCGCCCCGACGGGACGAACTGGACGAGGCGACCGGTGGCCGACCGCTCTACCTCAGCCGGATCGACGTCCACTCCGCCGCGGTCACCACCGCCCTGCTGGAACTGGCGCCCAGGGCCCGCACCGAGCCGGGCTTCGCGGACGGCGGGCCGCTCACCCGCGAAGCCCACCACGCCGTCCGCGCCGCCGCGTTCGCAGCCGTGACGCCCGCCCAGCGCGCCGAGGCCCAGCGGACCGCTCTCGCGCACGCCGCCTCCCTCGGTATCGGCTCGGTCCACGAGTGCGCGGGACCCGAGATCTCCTCCGAGGACGACTTCACGGACCTGCTGCGGCTCGCCGCCGAGGAGCCCGGCCCCCGGGTCGTCGGCTACTGGGCCGAGCAGGATGTCGAGAAGGCCCGGCGGCTGGGCGCGCTCGGCGCCGCCGGAGACCTGTTCGTCGACGGCGCCCTCGGCTCCCACACCGCCTGTCTGCACGCCTCCTACACGGACGCCGATCACACCGGCACCGCCTACCTGGACGCCGTCGAGGTCGCCGCACATGTGACGGCCTGCACCGAGGCCGGCCTCCAGGCGGGCTTCCACGCCATCGGCGACGCCGCCGTGACCGCCGTCGTCGAGGGTGTGCGCGCCGCCGCGGAGAAGGTCGGCCTCGCCCGGATCCGCGCCGCCCGCCACCGCGTCGAACACGCCGAGATGCTCACGCCCGAGACGATCGCCGCCTTCGCCGAACTCGGCCTCACCGCCTCCGTCCAGCCCGCCTTCGACGCCCTGTGGGGCGGCGAGGAGGGCATGTACGCCCGGCGTCTGGGCGTCGAGCGGGCCCGCACCCTGAACCCGTTCGCGGCCCTGCTGCGCGCGGGTGTCCCGCTCGCCTTCGGCTCCGACAGCCCGGTCACTCCCCTCGACCCCTGGGGCACGGTCCGCGCCGCCGCCTTCCACCGCACCCCCGAGCACCGGGTGTCCGCCCGCGCCGCGTTCACCGCCCACACGCGCGGCGGCTGGCGCGCGATCGGCCGCGACGACGCGGGCGTCCTGGTCCCGGGCGCACCCGCCGACTACGCGGTCTGGCGTACGGACGAACTGGTCGTCCAGGCCCCCGACGACCGGGTCGCCCGCTGGTCCACCGACCCCCGCTCCGGCACCCCGGGCCTGCCGGACCTGACCCCCGGCGGTGAACTCCCGGTGTGCCTGCGCACGGTGGTGGGCGGCCGGACGGTGTTCCTGCGGCCGAGCGAGTGATCTCCCGGGTCGGCCCGGGGAAGATCACCCGTCCGCCTGCCGACATACGCCCGGTGTCTTCTCCGCGCTGACCTGGGCATTGACAGAAGATTCGCAGGTCAAGCCGCTGTTGACAGCCGATGGCGGGGGGCCGGTAGGTTCGGCGGAGTCCACCACCGGACGCCCCACCCGGGGAACGCCCGCGCACTCGCCGCGGCGCCGCTGGGTCAGGGACGGTGAGCCGTACCGGCGCACCGCCACTGGCAGCCAGGCTCAGCGCCCGCGCCGCAACGAGGGAACGTTCCGGCCGGTCGGGGAGGTGTGACCCGGATGGGGCCCGGGCGCTCAGTAGACAACGGCTTTCGGTCGACCCGCAGCCAGCGGGTCCCGGGCCGGCCCGAAGAGCGCCGGGCCCCCATCCGCAGCAGGTCCGCGCTCACCCGGCTTGCGCTCACCCCCACGGTGGCAGGTGCGCACATACGAGCCCAAAGGTACTTTCCTACCCCGCTTTCGCGGGTCGGACACAACCTACGTACGTCCCGTCACGTCATCGCAGACGGCGGCCACTATGGTGGTCCCCTGCGTACGGACTTGAAGGGGCAGTAGTGAACGACGGCGACGGGACCCTCGCGGCACAGGACCGGGGAAGGCAGTTCGGTCCGCTCGGCACGGCCTTGGTGATCATCCCGACCTACAACGAGGCGGAGAACATCAAGACCATCGTCGGCCGGGTGCGCAAGGCCGTCCCCGAGGCTCACGTCCTCGTGGCCGACGACAACAGCCCCGACGGCACCGGCAAGCTCGCCGACGAGCTGGCCGTGGGTGACGACCAGGTCCAGGTGCTGCACCGCAAGGGCAAGGAAGGCCTCGGCGCCGCCTACCTCGCGGGCTTCCGCTGGGGCCTGGAGAACGGCTACGGCGTGCTGATCGAGATGGACGCCGACGGCTCCCACCAGCCCGAGGAGCTGCCCCGCCTGCTCACCGCGCTCAAGAGCGCCGATCTGGTCCTGGGCTCCCGCTGGGTGCCGGGCGGCCGGGTGGTGAACTGGCCCAGGTCCCGTGAGGTCATCTCCCGCGGCGGCAGTCTCTACTCCCGCCTCGCCCTCGACCTCCCGCTGCGCGACATCACCGGCGGCTACCGCGCCTTCCGCCGCGAGACCCTGGAGGGCCTCGGTCTGGAGGAGGTCGCCTCCCAGGGGTACTGCTTCCAGGTCGACCTCGCCCGCCGTGCCGTCAAGGCCGGCTTCCATGTCATCGAGGTCCCCATCACCTTCGTCGAGCGCGAGCACGGCGACTCCAAGATGAGCCGCGACATCCTCGTCGAGGCCCTGTGGCGGGTCACGGCCTGGGGCGTGGGGGAGCGGGTCGGCAAGATCACTGGCCGGAGCGCCGGGCGGCCGGAGCGTCCACAGGCGCCCGCCAAGTCTCACAGCGACGGCTGATCGTCCCCTTATGCCGCTCTGAGCCTGTTCCGGGCACACTGGGAGCATGACGACTGGCTCTCCGACCCCCGCGTACCCGACACCCGCTCAGCCCCCCGCCCAGCCCCGCCGCTCCCGTCTTCGGACGTTCCTGCCGCTGGCGCTCGCCGCCTGGCTGGTGCTGGAGATCTGGCTGCTGACCGTGGTCGCGGGCGCGACGAGCGGGCTGGTGGTCCTCCTGCTCCTGGTCGCCGGCTTCGTCCTGGGCGCCGTGGTCATCAAGCGGGCCGGTCGCCGGGCCTTCCAGAACCTGAACGAGGCGCTCCAGCGCGGCACGGTCTCCTCCGGCCGGGGCGGCGGCAACGGCCTCACGATGCTCGGCGGCCTGTTCCTGATGATCCCGGGCCTGGCCTCCGACGTGATCGGCCTGCTCCTGCTGCTCCCGCCGGTCCAGAAGGCGGTCAGCGGCTACGGGGAGCGCAAGCTGAGGGCTGCCGCGGGCACGCCCGGCACCCTGGGGGACGCGTTCCAGCAGGCCCGTATCCACCGCCCGGACGGCAAGGTCGTGCAGGGCGAGGTCATCAGGGACGAGCAGTGATCCAGGGGGCCTGATCGGCCAGGGAGCAGAACCAGGGGGGCACCCCCGGGGAGCCGATCGCCCCCACTCGCGGCGGGCAGCACGACGACCGCGGGCGCCGTACGTGAGATACGTACGGCGCCCGCGGTCGTTGTCGTGCGCTGTGAAGCAGGTCACAGCCCCGCAGGGCTATGCGCTTTTGCGGCTGTCGCGGGGATGCACCGCAAGGTTCATCGCCCCGGACCGCAGAACGGCGAGCCGCTCCTCGAGGACCTCTTCGAGTTCCTCGCGGGTCCGCCGCTCCATCAGCATGTCCCAATGTGTACGCGCGGGCTTGGCCTTCTTCTCCTCAGGGCCGTCGCCGTCCACGAGGAGTGCAGGGGCTCCACAGACCTTGCACTCCCACTCCGGCGGAATCTCCGCCTCGACCGAGAAGGGCATCTCAAACCGGTGCCCCTTCTCGCATGCGTACTCCACGGCCTGGCGCGGGGCCAGGTCGATGCCGCGGTCCGTCTCGTAGCTGGTCACCACGAGGCGCGTGCCGCGAAGAGCTCGCTCACTCATGAATCGTGCCTCCCGGGCTTGTCGCCCACAGGACAGGTGTCGCTGTCGTCGTCATCCGGTCAACGTCCGGTCGGCGGTAAAGATTCCCGTTCGGAGTCCCGTTCCGGGTCATGCGTCGCCGTCGTAGCCGCGGTCTTGTCAACCAGTGCAGTACCCACCGGCGCCCGGTTTGTCACATCTGAAAGGAGATGTCACCCAGCGTTTCGGCATCTTTGACGCGCAGTAACGGTACGCCTGGCAGGCCAAACGCGTACACTACCGCCCTTTCGCCTTGAGTGCTAAATCTTCTCGGGCACCGGATTCCCCGCGTCGCTGATCGCCTGCCGTACCGGCACCCGGACGAGCAGCAGGAACCCGACGACGAAGAAGATCACCAGCGAGATGATCGCGTCCCGGTAGCTCCCGGTCACCTGGTAGGTGACCCCGAAGAGCAGCGGGCCGAGCCAGCTCATGCCGCGGTCGCTCATCTCGTACGCCGAGAAGTACTCGGCCTCCTTGCCGGGCGGGACCAGGTGGGAGAAGAGGGAGCGGGACAGCGCCTGGCTGCCGCCGAGGACCAGGCCGATCGCGGCCGCCAGCAGGAAGAAGCCGACCGGCGCCCCGGCGGGCAGGAAGTAGCCGGCGCCCAGGGTGATCGTCCAGGCCGCCAGTGAGCCGAGGATCGTGTGCTTCGCGCCGTACGTCCGGGCCAGACGTCCCATGCCCAGCGCGCCCGCCACGGCCAGCACCTGCACCAGCAGGACGGCGCCGATCAGCGTGGACTGGCTGAGGCCGAGCTCCTCGGAGCCGTAGACCGAGGCCTGGGAGATCACGGTCTGGATGCCGTCGTTGTAGATCAGGTACGCGAGGAGGAAGGCGAGGGTCAGCGGGTGGCGGCGCATGTCGCGGACCGTCGCTGCGAGCTGACGCAGTCCAGGAGCCGTACGGGCGGTCCGAGCGGTCCGAGCCGTCTGATCCTTCTGGGCGGTCGCCTCCTGGGCGGGGGTCGGCCGGTCGCGCAGCCGCAGCAGCGGGATCAGCGTGAAGCCGCCCCACCACAGGCCGGCCGAGGCCAGGCAGATCCGCACGGCCATCGACTCGGAGACACCGAAGGAGTCGTGGGCGAGGTAGAGCACCAGGTTGACGACCAGGACCAGCGAGCCCGCCGCGTAGCCGAAGGCCCAACCCCGGGAGGAGACCGCGTCGCGCTCCTCGGGCGGGGCGATCTGCGGCAGATAGGAGTTGTAGAGCATCATCGCCACGGACTGGGCCGCGTTCGCCACGATCAGCAGCGCGCCGCCCAGCAGATAGCGGTCGCCGCCCAGGAAGAACATGCCGGTCGTGGCCGCGGCGCCCACATAGGCGGCGGCGCCCAGCAGGGGCTTCTTGCGGCCGCTGCGGTCGGCGGCCGCACCCACCAGGGGCATCACCAGCACGGCCACGATCACCGACAGGGACACCGAGTACGCGAAGAAGGAACCGGCCCGCACCGGGATGCCCAGCGGATGCACGTACCCGTCGGCGTCCGCCGCTCGCTTGGCGACCGATGTCAGATACGGGCCGAGGAACACGGTGAGCACGCTCGTCGAATAGACGGAGCACGCCCAGTCGTAGAAATACCAGCCGCGCTGCTCGCGCCGCCGTTCGGCGGCCTCGTCGGACGCCGCCGTCCGCACGGTGTCGATGTCCACCCGTGCCCTCGCTTCCCGCTGCCGCAGCCGCGCGCGGGCGAGGGGCCCGAGGTCAGACCCAGACGCCGCGGTCCTCCATGACCTCGCGCAACGTGTCGATGTGATCGGTCATGATGCCATCGACCCCGAGGTCCAGGAGCCGGTGCATCCGATCCGGATCGTTGATCGTCCACACGTGCACCTGGAGCCCGCGCGCGTGGGCCGCTCGGACGAAGCGACGGTCCACGACCTGGATGCCCGACCGGCTCTCGGGCACCTGCGCGGCGATCGCCGAGCGGCGCAGCGCCGCGGGCACGCCCCAGGACCGCAGCCACAGGTTGAGCACGCCCCGGGTGCCGTACGAGGTCGCCAGGCGCGGCCCGGCCAGCCGCTGGGCCCGGACTATCCGCGCCTCCGAGAACGAGCCGACGCAGACCCGGTCCCACGCGCCCGTGCGTGCGATCAGGTTGAGCAGGGGGTGCAGCGCCGGCTCCGCCTTGAGATCGACGTTCCACCGCACCTCGGGGAACGTCTCCAGGAGTTCCTCGAAGAGCGGCACCGGCTCCTTGCCCGCCACGCGCGCGTGCCGTACGTCCGACCAGAGGAGGTCGGCTATGCGGCCCGCGCCGTCGGTCACCCGGTCCAGCGTCGCGTCGTGGAAGGCGACGAGCTTGCCGTCCCGCGTGGCGTGCACATCGGTCTCGATATAGCGGTAACCCGCCTCGACCGCGCGCCGGAACTGCGCGGCGGTGTTCTCCAGACCGTCCGCGGCCCCACCGCGGTGGGCGAACGGGATGGGCCCCGGATGGTCGAGATACGGGTGGGTCATGAGGCTGGTCACGGACGCAGTATGGCTCCCTCGGGTGTCCCGGTGGCAACGACCGTGCTGCCGCCCGATGCAGCGGGAACGGCGAACATCCGCAGGAAGAGCTGAGCGAGCGGACCGATCGTCACCGCGTAGAGCAGGGTGCCGACGCCGATGGTGCCGCCGAGGGCGAACCCGGTCACCACGACCGCCACCTCCACCGCCGTCCGCATCAGCCGGATCGAACGCCCGGTACGCCGGTGCAGCCCCGTCATCAGCCCGTCGCGCGGGCCCGGCCCGAAGCTGGCCGCGATGTAGAGGCCGGTGGCCGCCCCGTTGAGGACGATCCCGGCCAGCAGCAGCGGCACCTGGACGGCGAGGCCGTGTGCTTCGGGGACGTACGCGAGCGTGCCGTCCATCGCGAGGCCGACGACGAAGACGTTGGAGACCGTGCCGAGGCCCGGGCGCTGGCGCAGCGGGATCCACAGCAGCAGCACCGCCGCGCCCACGATGATCGACACGACGCCGATCGTCAGGCCGGTGAGCTCGGCGAGACCCTGGTGCAGCACGTTCCAGGGCTCGAGGCCGAGGCCCGCCCGCACCAGGAGGGCGGAGCTGGCGCCGTAGAGCGCGAGACCCGCGTACAGCTGGATCAATCGGCGGGCGAGGTGGCCGTGCGGATCCCGCGGGGGTGTTTCCTGCGGTGGCGGCTCGGACAAGGGATCCCCCTGGTGGTCGTAGTGGCCTGACTCGTGACACTCTGTGGCTTGGAAGCGCATGGCATCCATGGCCAATTCGGGGAAGGTGGACTGGTAATCATGGCGCAGTGGACCTCGGCGGTGGGGGCCGCACAGCTCGCGCGGCTGCTCAAATCCCAGCAGGACCGCCCGGCCGGCCCCGGATCGCGCCGACCGCCGGCCTACCGGGCGCTCGCCGACGGCATCCGGCTGCTGGTGCTGGAAGGCCGCGTCCCCGTCGCCGCGCGCCTGCCCGCGGAACGGGAACTGGCGCTGTCCCTGTCCGTGAGCCGTACGACCGTCGCCGCCGCCTACGAGGCGCTGCGCGCCGAGGGGTTCCTGGAGTCCCGGCGCGGCGCGGGCAGCTGGACGGCCGTCCCGGCGGGCAACCCGGTTCCGGCGCGCGGCCTGGAGCCGCTGCCGCCCGAGGCGCTCGGCTCGATCATCGACCTGGGCTGCGCGGCGCTGCCCGCGCCCGAGCCCTGGCTCACCCGCGCCGTGCGGGGCGCGCTGGAGGAGTTGCCGCCGTACGCCCACACGCACGGCGACTATCCGGCGGGCCTGCCCGCGCTGCGGTCGATGATCGCCGAGCGGTACACCGCGCGCGGGATTCCGACGATGCCCGAGCAGATCATGGTCACCACCGGCGCGATGGGCGCCATCGACGCCATCTGTCATCTGTTCGGCGGGCGCGGCGAGCGCATCGCCGTCGAGTCGCCCTCCTACGCCAACATCCTCCAGCTGATGCGGGAGGCGGGCGCGCGCCTGGTGCCCGTCGCGATGGCCGAGGGGCTCGCCGGGTGGGACATGGACCGCTGGCGCCAGGTCCTGCGCGAGGCCGCGCCGCGCATCGCGTATGTCGTCGCCGACTTCCACAACCCGACCGGCGCGCTCGCCGACGAGGACCAGCGGCGCCGGCTCGTGGAGGCGGCCCGTTCCGCAGGGACCGTGCTGGTCGCCGACGAGACCATGAGCGAACTGTGGCTCGACGACGATGTCGAGATGCCGCGGCCCGTCTGCGGCTTCGATCCCGCGGGGTCGACGGTGATCACGGTGGGGTCGGCGAGCAAGGCTTTCTGGGCCGGGATGCGCATCGGCTGGGTGCGGGCGGCCCCGGACGTGATCCGCAGCCTCGTCGCGGCGCGCGCCTACGCCGACCTGGGCACACCGGTGCTGGAGCAGCTGGCGGTGAACTGGCTGTTCAGCACCGGCGGCTGGGAGCAGGCCGTCGAGCTGCGCCGCCACCAGGCCCGGGAGAACCGGGACGACCTGGTCGCGGCGGTGCGCCGGGAGCTTCCGGAGTGGGAGTTCGCCGTGCCCGAGGGCGGACTGACGCTGTGGGTGCGGGCCGGGGGGCTCTCCGGGTCACGGCTCGCCGAGGCGGGGGAGCGGGTGGGCCTGCGGGTGCCGTCCGGACCGCGGTTCGGTGTCGACGGCGCCTTCGAGGGGTATGTGCGGCTGCCGTTCACCGTGGGAGGCGCGGTGGCGGTGGAGGCGGCCGCCCGCCTGGCGGCCGCGGCCCGGATCGTGGAGAGCGGGGGGACGGTGGGCGCCGAGGGGCCGCGCACGTTCGTCGCCTAGCGGAACGCGCGGGCGGGGGCGGTCACCCGCCCCCGCCCGCGCTCGACACCTGCTCCGCGCCCACGGCGTCGGCTGCCACGGCGTCGGCACCCGGCGCCTTCGTGGCCTCGGCGTCCGTGTCCGCCGGTTTGCTGAGCACGACCTCGACCGGTACCGGCGGCAACGTCTCCGTGTCGGCAGGCGTGGAGCGCGGCGGCAGGAGGTCCAGCACCGCCTGCCGATGCGCGTCGCTCGTCGCGTCGTCGTACGGGTCCGGAGTCGCCGGCACCTGGAGCCGGTGCACCGGCCCCGATCCGAGCCGGGCGTATCCGCGTCCCGGCGGCGTGTCGTCGACGGGCGTGGTGTGCGGGGGCACGCCGAGGACCGCCTCCAGTTGCTGCTTCGACGTCGGCCCGAGCGTGACCCGCGCGCGGGTGTGCTGCCGTACGGCGTCGCTCAGGGAGTCCAGGGCGTCGAACTGCTCGGCCACCACCACCGTGACCCCGACCGCGCGGCCGTGCCGGAGCGGGACCTGGAGGAGGGACTGCGGGTCCTTGCGTCCGTCCGTGTCGGCCAGGTGGGTGAAGGCGGTGGGGCGGTCCAGAAGGATCCACAACGGGTGTCTGGTGTCGTCCGGCGGCGGGTCGCCCGCCTGCCGGGCATGGTTGGCGGCGATGAGCCGACGCTCCGTCTCGTGTACGGCCCACTCCAGGGCGGCCAGCGCCCCGGCCAGTCCGACCTCGACGCCCAGGACGCCGTCCCGGCCGGTGAGGCAGGCGTACTCGCCGGTGCTGCCGCCCTCGATCACCAGGACGTCACCGCCGTGCTGGAGGGCCTGGAGGGCGATGGAGCGCAGCAGGGTGGAGGTGCCGCTGCCGGGCTGGCCGACCGCCAGCAGGTGCGGCTCGGTGGAGCGGATGCCGGTGCGCCAGACGACCGGCGGTACGTCGTGCCGGTCCTCGTCGTGGGCGAGGGGGAGCGTGCGCTGGACCCGGGAGGGGTCGGTGAAGCCCAGGACCGTCTCGCCGGGGGCGGTGACGAAGCGTTGGGCCGTGAAGTCCGTGGGGAGGGGGGTGAGGACACTGAGGGTGAGTTCGTTGCCCTCCTCGTCCCAGACGAAGAGGTACTCGCGGCCACGGCCGGACTTCGCGGCGAGCAGCTGCTCGATCCGTGCGCGTGGGGCGGCCTCTCCGTCCGGGAAGAACGCGGGGTAGCGGATCACGAGGAGGGTCACGCGGCCCGAGTCGTCGAACTCCAGCGTCGGGAAGACGGTCTCCCAGTCGCCGCCGTGGGCGTACAGGGGAGCGGGGTCGTCGGCCGTCGAGAAGTGCGGGACCAGGGCCTCGTAGAGCACCTCGAGTCGCTGGATCTGCGACTCGTCGGGGCCATCGGGAGCCGGTGGGTTGCGGTCCCTGCCCTGCCAGGCCGCTGCCGCCATCAGGGTGATGACCGCGAGCAGCGGGCCGTACGGCACCAGCACCACGACCAGGATCAACGAGGCCACCAGGAACAGCAGCGGTCCGCGCTTGTCCTTGGGGGTCTCGGCCCACCTGCGCCGCCCGGCCGAGGCCAGCCGGCGCAGTCCGCGGGTGATCGTGATCAGCGGATGGAGGACATCGGTGGCGCTGTCGGCCGCCGTCCGGGCCAGCTCCCGGCTCCGGGCGATCTGCGCGCTGCCTGTGCTCAGGATGCTGGGAAGGGGGCGCCGGGCCACTGCTGTCTCCTGTGAGGTGCGTACGGACGGGACGGGCGGCGTCAGAACTTGATGCCGCCGAGGAGGCTTGCCAGGCTCTCGCCGCCTGCCTTGATGCTCGGGGCGATGGCCGTGTTGGCCATGTAGAACCCGAACAGGGCCGAGACCACGGCGTGCGACGCCTTGAGCCCGGCCTTGCGGAAGAAGAGGAAGACGATGATGCCGAGCAGGACTACGCCTGACATGGACAGGATCATTTGGGTTCTCCTGGTTCGCGGGGGACAGTCACCATGAGTACTTCCAGGATCACAGGATGTATCCATACTATAAAAGGTGCAACTGGGTGAAATACGGCCGATTTCCCCCGGCTGGCGGAAGGCCTGGTGGGCTGCCTGAGCAGGAGAGTTGCGTCGAACGGGTCTGCCCGTGATCTTTGCCGCCGACGGGATCGGCCATGTTTCCGACGAGCCAGTACGCTGGCGATTCACCTGAACGGTTGTAGTGAGAGGCGGACCGGCCGATGAGCGAAGCCCCCGACCCCGAGGTCGTGGAGCTGGCGACCAAGATCTTCGATCTGGCCCGCGGGGGTCGGACCGAGGAGCTCGTGGCGTACGTCGACGCGGGCGTTCCGGCCAACCTCACCAACGACCGCGGCGACTCCCTGGTGATGCTCGCCGCGTACCACGGCCATGCCGACGCGGTCCGGGCCCTGCTGGCCCGCGGCGCCGAGGCCGACCGGATCAACGACCGAGGTCAGACCCCGCTCGCCGGGGCGGCCTTCAAGGGTGAGACGGACGTCATCAGGGTCCTGCTGGAGGCGGGCGCCGACCCCTCCCAGGGGACCCCGTCGGCCGTCGACACCGCTCGCATGTTCGGCAGGGCCGAGCTGCTGGACCTGTTCGGCGTGCACTGAGCCGACGGTCCTGAGCAGGTCAACGGGAGTTCCTGACCAGGTAAATCAACGACCACGGGGGAGGCGGTACAAGGCCGCCGGAAATTTCGGTCGCGGCAGGTAGAACAGCCGGGTCATCATGACGTCGTGATTCACGGACGCGATGGCTGGGCAGGTGTTGCCGCACCGCGCGGGCCGTGACGCGGTCCGCATGGGCCACCGACGAGAGGCAGAGGAAAATGGTCTACAGCAAGCAGGAAACGGCGGGCGCCCCGACGTGTTGTCACGCGGCCAGGTAATGCACGTCCCCGGTTGCGTCGACGCTTGATGTGAGGCTGTTTCCCATGTTCGATCCGGTCATAGCGCCCAGCGGTACGCTGCTCGGCCTGCTCCAGAGGGGCCGCGGCGACGGCACGTTGCACGCGCTCACCGCTCCGCGAGCCGAGGCGCTCGCGGCGCTGAACCACTGTGTGCTGCGGGACCCCCGCCACGACTGGCAGGTGGAGAACCGCTCCCTCTACTACGCCCGTCTCTACCTCGATCTGCACGGCGAGCTGGACGAGATCGAGGCCCACCTCTTCGACGTCGAGGACTCCTTCGACACCGAGGAGTCCCGCACGGGCCTGGCCCTTGCCGTCCTCGGCCACCTCGCCTCCTACGGCAGGCGGGAGGCCCTGGCCCTGCTGCGCCGGTACGCGGCCTCAGGAGCCAACTGGGCCTGGGCCCTGGACGAACTCGCCCTGCGGGACGACGACGCCGGTCTGCGAGCCCTCGCGGCACCCGTGCTCGCACGGTTCGCCACCGATACCGAGGGCGAGGCCGAACTCGCCGCCGCCGTACGGGACGCCTTCGAGCCACGGCCCTGGCGGCTGTGGGCCGAGGATCCCCGCGAGTACGTCTCCACGCGCGTGCGTGCCGCTCAGGAAGCCGGCTGTTTCGACCGCTGGCAACGGCAGATGAGTCCGAGCGGACCCCGCCCCGGCTGGAGCGTCCAGGCCGTCTTCGAATGGGCCCAGCAGGGCGTCGAACGCGGAGCCGCGCTCCATGTCCCCGCCGCCCGCTGCCTCTCCGCCGTGGCCGGGCCCGAGGACCGCGCCGAGATCGTGCAGGCGGCCAAGGACGGTACCGAGGGAGCCCGGTGCACCGCCCTGCGCTACCTCGCCGACTTCGACGACCCCGACGCCCTCCTCCTGATCGAACAGGCCGTGGTCACCGGCTCGACGCCCGTCGTCGAAGCCGCCGTCGACGCCTTCGAGCGCATGCGCAGCATCGCCGCCGTGGACCGGGCCCGCGGCTGGGCCCACCGGCCCGACCCCCTGGGCGCCGCGGCCGGCCGCATGCTCGCCTGCCGGGGCGGCACCCAGGACAGCGACCTCGTCCTCGGCGCCCTGCGCGAGGCCGTACGCGGCGAGGGCTGCGACGCGCCGAGCCTGTGGACCCTCGTCGACGGCGCCGGACGGCTCGGCATCGTCTGCGCGGCACCCGTGCTGCGCCATATCTACCGCGAGACGGCCTCGTCCCATCTGCGCGGGCGCTGCGCCCGCGCACTCGCCGCCACCGACCCCTCCTACGCCACCGGCTTCGCCGTCGAGTGCCTCTGGGACTGCGAGGAGGGCACCCGCGAGATCGCCGCCCGGCACGCCGAGACCGGCGACGCCCGGGTCGTGGAGCGCCTGCGCCGGCTCGCCGCCGATCCGGCCGAGGAGGCGGAGGTCCAGACTGCCGTGCGGAGCCGGATCGGACCGGACGCCGCGTCCGCGATGTGAAGGTCGGGACAGGCCGCCGCCCGAGGGGAGCCTGGCGGCGGCCGGCCCGGCAGATGAACACCCGATGGCCTGCCGAGCGGACCGGCATGGACACCGTCTGACCTGCGCGGTACGCGGCGGGCAAGTACCGGGTGCGCAGCACAACGCTCACGGGACGTTTGTCGTTCGGAAAGATCCACTTTGACGCGTCCACGTCCGGGGCGGCGACAACACGGGTATGCGTGTCGTCATCGTGACCGAATCCTTTCCCCCCGACGTGAACGGCGTGGCCCATTGCGCCTTCCAGACCGCCCGACACCTCGTCGATCGCGGTCACGCCCCCGTCGTCGTCGCCCCGGCCACCGCCGCCGGGACCGGGCCGGACGCCGAAGCGCCCTGCCCCGTCGTCCGAGTCCCCTCCCTTCCGCTCCCCGGCTACCCCCAGGTCCGCGTCGCCCTCCCCAGCCGACGCGTCGCCGCCGCCATCGCCGAGCACCGGGCCGACATGGTCCACCTGGCCAGCCCCTTCATCCTCGGCGTCCGGGGCATGGCGGCCGCCGCCCGGCTCGGTATCCCCGCCGTCGCCGTCTACCAGACCGACCTGGGCGGCTACGCCCGCACCTACATGGGCGCCGGCGAGGCAGCCGCCTGGCGCCGGATACGGTCCGTCCACGCCGCCGCCGACCTCACCCTCGCCCCCTCCAGCGCGGCCCTGCACGACCTGGACACGCACGCGGTGCCCCGGGTGAAGCTGTGGCCGCGGGGCGTGGACACCCTGCGCTTCCGCCCCGACCGCCGCGACGAGGCACTGCGCCGCGCACTCGCCCCGAACGGCGAGCTGATCGTCGGCTACGTCGGACGGCTCGCCCCCGAGAAGCACGTCGAGCTGCTGGCCGGCGTCTGCGGGCTGCCGGGCGTCCGGGTCGTGGTGGTGGGCGACGGACCGAGCAGGCCCGGCCTGGAGGAGACCCTGCCGGGCGCGGTCTTCCTGGGCAACCGCACCGGCGACGAACTCGCCCGGATCTTCGCCTCGCTGGACGTGTTCGTGCACACCGGCCCCTTCGAGACCTTCTGCCAGACGGTGCAGGAGGCCATGGCCAGTGGTGTGCCGGTGGTCGCCCCCGCCGCGGGCGGCCCCCTGGACCTGGTCGCCCACGGGCGCACCGGCCTGCTCGTCCCGCCCCGGGACGCCACCGTCGTGCAGGACGCGGTGGCGGCGCTGGTGGCCGACCCCGCGCGGCGGGCCGCCTACGGCGCCGCCGGGCGGGCCACGGTCGAGGGACGCACCTGGGCCGCCATCGGCGACCGGCTCATCGGCCACTACGAGGACGTGCTCGCCGCGCGTCGACTGGTGGTGGCGGCATGAGCGGCCCGAACGGCATGAGCGGCGCCGACGGCGGAAGTGGCCTGGCCCGCCCCACCTCCACGAGTGCCGGGCCGCTGCGGATCGTGCGGCTCGCCAACTTCGTGGCCCCCGCCTCGGGCGGGCTGCGCACGGCCCTGCGTGAACTCGGCAAGGGCTATCGCGCGGCCGGCCACGAGCCGGTCCTGATCGTGCCCGGCGAGCGGGAGAGCGACCGCCGGACCGAGCAGGGGCGGGTGATCACCCTGCCGGGGCCGCTGCTGCCCGGCACCGGCGGCTACCGCGTCCTCACCGACAAACGGCGGGTCGCCCGCCTGCTGGAGGAACTCGCCCCCGACCGCCTGGAGGTCTCCGACCGCACGACACTGCGCTGGACCGGCAAGTGGGCCCGGCGGGCCCGCGTTCCCGCAGTGATGGTCTCCCACGAGACCGCCGACGGCGTCCTGCGCACCTGGGGCGTGCCGGAAGGGGCGGCCCGGCGCGCCGCCGACGCGCTCAACCTCCGTACGGCGCACACGTACGCGCGCGTGGTGTGCACCACCGAGTTCGCCGAGCGGGAGTTCGTGCGGATCGGGGCGCGGAACGTCGTGCGGGCGCCGCTGGGCGTCGACCTCGTCGAACGGCACCCCGCCCTGCGTGACGCCGGGCTGCGGGCCCGTCACGCGCGCGAGGACCAGACCCTGCTGGTGATGTGCACCCGCCTGTCCGTGGAGAAGCGCCCCGGTACGGCGCTGGACGCCCTGGAGGCGTTGCTGCGGCGCGGTGCGCGGGCGGTTCTGGTCGTCGCGGGCGACGGACCGCTGCGGCCGCGGCTGGAGCAACGGGCACGCGAGCGCGGGCTGCCCGTGACGTTCGTGGGGCACGTCTCCGACCGAGGCGCGTTGGGGGCCTTGCAGGCCTCGGCCGACGTGTGTCTGGCCCCGGGGCCCGCGGAGACGTTCGGGCTCGCCGCCCTGGAGGCCATGGCGTGCGGGACCCCCGTGGTCGCGAGCGCCTCCTCGGCGCTCCCCGAGGTGATCGGCGCCGCGGGGGCCACGGCGGCCGACCGGGGGGCGGCGTTCGCGGACGCCGTGGAGAACCTCCTGGAGCGTCCCCTCGCGGCCCGCCGGGAGGCCGCACGCGCGCGTGCGGAGTGCTTCGGCTGGGGTACGGCGGTCGACGCCTTCCTCGCGGCGCACGACGCGCCGGTGTCGGTCACGGCACCGGTGACCGCACCTGTTCGTCCTTTCGTGCCCGGAGGACTCGGATGAGACGCGTCCGCTTCGTCGCCCTCGGTGACTCGCTCACCGAGGGCGTGGGGGACCCCGTGGGCGAGGGATGGCGCGGCTGGGCCGCGCTGCTCGCCCACGGGCTGGCCGGCGAGACCGAGGGCTCCGCGCGGGCGACCGGGGCCGAGGGGCTTGCGGGGGTCGAGGGGCTCGCGGGGGGCGCCGGGACCGAGGGGCCTGTGGGGTCCGAGGGGCTTGCGGGGCATACAGGGCCCGAGGTGCTTGAGGGGCCTGAGGTGCTTGCGGGTGTCGCGGGGACCGAGGAGCGGCTCGTGGGGCTTGCGGGGACCGAGGTGCTTGCGGGGACCGAGGTGCTCGCGGGTCCCGAAGTGCTGGCGGGGGTCGAGGCGCTCGTGGAGCCCGGGGAGCCCGTGGAGCCCGTGGAGCCCGTGGAGTTCATCAATCTCGCGGTCAGCGGCGCGCAGACGCGGGACGTGCTCGAACGGCAGCTCCCGGCCGGGCTGGAGCTGCGGCCCGACGTCGTCTCCGTGGTCGTCGGTGTCAACGACACTCTGCGCTGCACCTTCGACATCCATGCCGTTGCCGCCCGGCTCGACACGGTCTACGGCGCCTTCGCCGAGCAGGGCGCGGTCCTGCTCACCGCGTGCCTGCCCGACCCGGGCGGCACCCTCGGGCTGCCCGGGGTTCTCGCCCGACCACTGGCCCGGCGGCAGCGCGCGGTCAACGCCGTCGTCCACGCGCTCTCCGAACGGTACGGCGCCGTCCACCTGCACGCCGCGGAGGGCGCCTGGCTGACGGACCGCGCCATGTGGAGCGCGGACCGGCTCCACCCCGGGGAACGGGGGCACCGGCAACTGGCGGTGCGCTTCCACGCGGTGCTGGCGGAGGCGGGCCTCGCGACCGGCTCCGCGCCCTCGCCCGAGCCCGAGTTCCCGGCGCCGACGACCTCGGCGAGCCTGTGGTGGCTGGCGACCGCTGGCACCGGCTGGGTGGCCCGGCGCTGCACCGACCTGCTCCCGCAACTGCTCACGCTGGCCGCCGACGAGCTGCGGCACCGCGCGCGGGGGACGAGCGCCCGCCTCGATCTGCGGGCCTCCGCGGCGGTGTCCGCGGCGCTCGCCGCGCTCTCCGTGGCGGAGCGGCAGCCGGACGCCGCCTGAAGCCCGCAGCGGCCGACGCCACCCGCGTCACCTTCGGCGTACGGCCACGAAGCGGACCGGCGTTCCGGGCACGGCCTGGGCCGCGGCCGCGAGATCGGCCGCGCGGACGACCCCGATCACCGGGTAGCCACCGGTGGTCGGGTGATCGGCCAGGAAGACCACCGGCCGGCCGGCGGGCGGAACCTGTACGGCGCCCAGGACCATGCCCTCGCTCGCCAGCTCACCGCTCCGGGCGCGCTCCAGGGCGGGTCCCTCGGTGCGCAGCCCGATGCGATTGCTCGCCGAGGACACGAGGAAGATCCGCGAGGTGAAGGCGCGGAGCGCGTCCGGCGTGAACCAGTCGTCCCGTGGGCCGAGCGTCACCCGGAGGACGAGTTCGGCCGGCGGCGCCGGCTGCGGGGCGACGTCCACGCGCGCGTGCGGGACGAGTTCGCGCCCCAGGGGCAGGACGGTGCCGTCCGTGAGCGGCGCGGGGCCGAGGCCCGAGAGCAGATCCGTGGACCGGCTGCCGAGGACCGGCTCGACGATGATGCCGCCTGCCAGGGCCACGTAGGTGCGTACCCCGGAGACGGCCGGTCCGATGTCCAGGAGGGTGCCGGCGCGTACCCGCACGGGCGCGCCCCAGGCGACCGGCCGGCCGTCCACCGTGACCCGGCAGGGCGCGCCGCCGACCGCGATGGTCACGTCGGAACGCGGCCTGAGGGCGCAGCCGTTGAGCGTCGTCTCCAGGACGGCCGCATCGGGCGGGTTGCCCACCAGCCGGTTGACGAGGGCCGCCGCGGGCGCGTCGAGAGCGCCGGAACGGGGCACGCCGAGATGCGCGTGTCCCGGGCGGCCCCGGTCCTGCACCGTGGTGAGCGCCCCGGCGCGGACGACGGAGACGGCGCGGTCGCTCATGAGGTGCCCACCGATCCCACCGGCCCCACCGGCCCCACCGGCCCCACCGGGACGAAGCGCACGCGCGTGCCCGGCGACAGCAGCGCGGCCGGCACGCGCGCGTGGTCCCACAGCACCGCCTCCGTGCTGCCGATCAGCTGCCAGCCGCCCGGCGACGAACGCGGGTACACACCCGTGTACGGCCCCGCCAGCGCCACCGAACCGGCCGGCACGGCGGTGCGCGGGGTGGCCCGGCGCGGCACGTCGTAGCGCGGAGGCAGACCGGTGAGATAGGCGAAGCCGGGCGCGAACCCGCAGAAGGCGACCCGGAACTCGGTGGCCGCGTGGATGCGGGCCACCTCCTCCTCAGGGACGCCCCAGTGGGCGGCGACCTCGGCCAGGTCCGGGCCGTCGTAGCGGATCGGGATCTCCACGGCCGCCTGCTCACGCGGGGGAGCGGGCGGTACCACGGACGCGGCCAGCTCGGACGCCAGCCGGCCGGGGTCGGTCAGACCGTCCAGGAGGACGGTGCGGGCCGCCGGGACGATCTCGCGGGCATGGAGCAGGCCCGCCGCGCGGCGACGCAGCAGCTCCGCGTGCAGGGCCTCGGCCTCCGCGCCGGACGCCAGCTCGACCAGCAGGGCGTCGTCGCCGACGGGCAGGACGCGCACGCTCATGCGAAGGCCTCCACTCGTACGCCCGACTCCTCCAGGCCACGCCGGACCCGGCGGGCCAGCTCCACCGCGCCGGGCGTGTCGCCGTGCAGGCACAGCGAACGCGCGCGTACCTCGATGGACGATCCCGCGTGGGAGGTGACCTGCCCGAGCCGGGCCAGGCGCACCGACCGCTCCACGACGGCGTCCGGGTCGGTGACCACGGCCCCGGCCTGCCCACGGGGCACGAGCGTGCCCTCCTCGGTGTACGCGCGGTCCGCGAAGGCCTCCGGGACGGCCGGGAGTCCCGCCCCCCGGGCCAGCTCCAGCAGGCGTGAGCCGGGCAGCCCGAGCACGGGCAGCGCGGCGTCGGCGAGGAGCACCCCGTCGATCACCGCGCCGGCCTGTTCCTCGTCGTGCACGACCCGGTTGTAGAGCGCGCCGTGCGGCTTCACGTACGCCACGCGCGCGCCCGCCGCCCGGGCGAACACCTCCAGGGCGCCGATCTGGTACGCCACCTCGGCGGCCAGTTCGGCGGGCGGCACGTCCATGGCGCGCCGCCCGAACCCCGCCAGGTCCCGGTAGGAGACCTGCGCGCCGATCGTCACGCCTCGCTCGGCCGCCAGGTCGCACACCCGCCGCATGGTGACCGCGTCCCCGGCGTGGAAGCCACAGGCCACGTTGGCGCTGCTGACGACGGACAGCAGTTGTTCGTCGTCGGTCAGCTGCCAGCGGCCGAAGCCCTCGCCGAGGTCGGCGTTCAGATCGATCGCGGTCGTCGCGGTCATGGTTCCTTCGTATCTCCTTCTCAAGCCACGCGGTACTGCTCGTCGCGGGCGTCGGTGAGGAACATCTGTCCCGGGGCGTGGGTGAGGGCGAACGGCGGGCGCGAGGCCATCACCGCGGCCTGCGGGGTCACACCGCAGGCCCAGAACACCGGGATGTCGTCCGGCGCGGCTTCCACGGGGTCGCCGAAGTCGGGCCGGCCGAGGTCGTCGATGCCCAGTCCCGACGGATCGCCGCAGTGTACGGGGCTGCCGTGCACCGCCGGGAGCAGGCTGCTCTCCCGGATGGCCGCCGCGAGGTGCTGCGGCGGCACCGGACGCATGGACACCACCATGGGGCCGTGCAGCCGCCCCGCGGGCCGGCACTGCCGGCTCGTCACGTACATCGGGACGTTGCGTCCCTGCTCGACGTGCCGGATCGGGACGCCGGCCCCGGACAGCGCCCACTCGAAGGTGAAGCTGCATCCGATCAGGAACGACACCAGGTCGTCACGCCAGTACGCGCGCACGTCCGTCGGCTCGTCCACCAGCTCCCCGTCCGCCCAGACCCGGTAGCGCGGCAGATCGGTGCGCAGGTCGGCGCCCTCGGCGAGGACGGTCGTCCAGGAGCCGGCGTCCGTGACGTCGAGGACGGGACAGGGCTTCGGGTTGCGCTGGCAGAACAGGAGCATGTCGTACGCCCAGTCCGCGGGCACCGAGATCAGGTTGACCTGGGTGTGGCCGCCCGCGACCCCGGCCGTGGGGCCCGCCAGGCCCGCCCGGAAGCGGGCCCGGGCGGTGGCGGGGCTCCACGCGTGCGCGTGCTCGTCGAGGAGGGTGACGGGACGGTCGTCGACGGAGGGCGTACGGCGGTCCTGCGTGAGGATCGGACGGTTCACTCCAGTTCCTTCCCGCGGGTCTCCGGCAGCCCCAGCAGCGCCAGGGCGGCGATTGCGTAGCCGATCGCGCCGAACACCAGCGCGCCGCCCACGCCCCAACTGTCGGCGAGGTAGCCGACCGTGGTGGGGAAGACGGCGCCCACGGCGCGGCCGGTGTTGTACGTGAAGCCCTGTCCCGTGCCGCGCAGGGCCGTCGGGTACAGCTCGCTCAGGTAGGACCCGAAACCGCTGAAGATCGCCGACATGCAGAACCCGAGCGGGAATCCGAGCACGAGGAGCACGGTGTCCGCGCCGCTCGGGATGTTCGCGTACGCCAGGATGCACACCGCCGACAGCAGGGCGAACAGCCAGATGTTGCGGCGCCGGCCCAGCCGGTCGGTGAGGTAGCCGCCGGTGAGGTAGCCGAGGAAGGCGCCCGAGATCAGGAAGGTCAGATAGCCGCCGGTGCCGACCACCGACAGGCCGCGCTCGGATTTCAGATACGTCGGCACCCAGGTCGCCAGGGTGTAGTAGCCGCCCTGCACACCGGTCGAGAGCAGGCCCGCGAAGAGCGTCGTCCGCAGCAGCGGCCCTTTGAAGATCGCCGGGAACGAGCCCTTCCCGGCGCTCTGTTCGCGGGCGGCGACGGCCTCCGGCGCGTCCTGTACCCGGCGCCGCATCCACACCACGAGCAGCGCGGGCAGGGCGCCCGTCCAGAACATCACGCGCCAGGCGATGTCGTCGCCGAAGAACGAGAAGACCAGCGTGTACGTGAGGGCCGCGAGGCCCCAGCCGACGGCCCACGAGCTCTGGATCGCGCCGAGGGTGCGGCCCCGGTGCTTCGCGCTCGCGTACTCGGCGACCAGGATCGCGCCGACCGCCCACTCGCCGCCGAAACCGAGGCCCTGGAGGGACCGGAAGACCAGCAGCGTCTCGTAGGTGGGCGCGAAGCCGCAGGCGACGGTGAAGACCGCGTACGTGATCACCGTGATCATCAGGGCCCTGACCCGGCCGATCCGGTCGGCCAGCACCCCCGCCACGGCGCCGCCGATCGCCGAGGCGACCAGGGTGACGGTGGTGAACAGGCCGGTCTGGCCGCTGTCCAGACCGAAGTACGCCGCCAGCGCGACCATGCTCAGCGGCAGCGTGAAGTAGTCGTAGGAGTCGAGGGCGTAGCCGCCGAACGCGCCGGCGAAGGCGCGGCGGCCGCGCGGGCCGAGGGCGCGCAGCCAGGCCAGGGCGCCGTCGTCGGGAGCGGGTGTCGCGCCGGCGGGTCGGGTGTCGGTGGCCGGGGTCCGGGGTGGAAGGGGCGTGCTCATGGGGCACCTCGCTGAGGGAGGACGGAGGGTGCGGGGAGTGAGCTGTGCCGTGCGGGGGCGGGTCGCCGCGGCGGGGACGGCGGTGCCATGGAAGGAAGGTAGAGGATCGTTGAACGATCCTTCAATACCCATGTTGTTTCGTTCTCGTGTCTGCGGTTGAATTCCGGGCATGGCAGAGCAGCTGGCGGGACTGGCCGACGACCGCGCCCTCCTGGGCCGTACGAGCACGGCCGAACGGGTTTCGGACATCCTCAGAAGCCGCATCGCCGAGGGCTATTTCCCGCCCGGGACACGGCTGTCGGAGGACAGCATCGGCGGGGCGCTCGGCGTCTCCCGTAACACGCTCCGCGAGGCGTTCCGGCTGCTCACCCATGAGCGCCTGCTCGTCCACGAGCTGAACCGGGGCGTGTTCGTCCGGGTCCTGACCGTCGAGGACGTCGAGGACATCTACCGCACGCGCGCGCTCGTCGAGTGCGCCGTCGTACGCGGGCTGGGGGAGCCGCCGTACGCGCTGGACGGCCTCCGGGCGAGCGTCACCGAGGGGCAGGTCGCGGCCGTCGAGAGTGACTGGAAAGGACTGGGCACCGCCAACTTCCACTTCCACCGCGAACTGGTGGCCCTGGCCGGAAGCGTTCGCACCGATGAGCTGATGCGCAGCGTCTTCGCCGAGCTGCGCCTCGCCTTCCACCTCGTCGACGAGCCGCGCCGGCTGCACGAGCCGTACCTCCAGCGCAACCGCCAGATCCTCCAGGCCCTCCAGGCCGGGGACAGGACCGAGGCGGAGAAGCTGCTCGAGGTGTACCTGGCCGACTCGCTGGAGCGGGTGGTCGAGGTCTACCGGCGGCGGATGGGCGACGAATCCCCCACCGAGGGCTGAGGTTCTCTCGTGGCTCTGTGACGGGGGTCGCTTCTGCGTCGTTTGGGTCGATGTCAGACCGAGGACCTAGTCTGTGCACCGTGACTTCGCCTGCGTCGACGGACCGTGTTCCGCCCCAGCTCAGCGCGGCGCCGCGCCCCGCTCCGGGCCCGGCCGCCGACGAGGGGCTGGCGCGGCGGCTGCGCGCGCTCGCCTGCACCGCGCCGATCCACGATCTCGACGCCCGCAAGGCCAACCTCGCCGGTGAGTACTCGGTCTACGGCATGGCGGAGATCGCCCTCGCCGCCATCGACCTCGTCACGCTCAACATGGACTTCGACACCGGCGCCGACCACGACCAGATAGTGGCGCGCCTCATGCCGCGCATCGCCGCCCAGGCCCCGCGGCGGCCCGTCGCCGAGCACGAGCGGGTGGCCCGCTGGGTCCTGGAGAACCTGATCAACGTCGGCAGCGTCGACCGCGGCTTCCGCGCCGCGTACGGCACCTTCGCGCCGGACGGCACATATGTGCGCCGCGACTACGACTTCAAGCTGATCGAAGAGGTCCCCGGCTACGGCGGTGCCGTCTACCTCCGCACGACCGACGAGGCGGTCAACGTCCTCGTCGGCGCCCTCGACACCGACGTCACCAGCGCGCAGATCGCCGCCGAGGTCAAGCTCGAGGTGCTCATCCGCCGCGGCCGTCTCGCCGACGCCCAACTGGCCGCCGAGCAGGCCCGCTACCGCACCGTGCAGTACTCGGAGACGCTGCGCCGCGCCCTCGAGGCAACCCGGCGCAACGTGCGCGCGGTGGACTGGCTCAACGCCGTGCCCGACATGATCGCCGAGGCCCTCGACCACGTCGCCGACCGCTACCGCCACGAGAACGCGATCCTCACCAACATCCGCAAGGCACGCGACGAGATCGAGGACGCGGAGAACAAGCGGCGGGCCGCCGAACTCGTCGACATCGTGAAGGACTGCATCCGCCGGCACACCCAGTTGCAGTCCCGGCTGCTGGAGGCCGGCCCGCTGTTCCGTGCCGAGCAGGACCGACAGGCCTTCGCCACGCCCATGACCTCGTCGGGGATCGACCTCTTCGGGCACCTCGTCACCCCCGTGCTGCCGCTGCCGCTGGAGCAGGCGGTCCGGGTCACCGACGCGTTCTTCGCCCGCGGGACCGGATTGCGCACGCCGGTGTCTGTGCGGGTGGGTGATCTCGTCGACCTGCTGCTGACGCCGCCGGTGGAGCGGGAGCACCTGGGCGCGGAGATGCCGGAGCCGGACCTCATCGCGACGCCGGACGACAGCCGGTTCAGCGAGGAACAGCTGGCGATGGCCAAGGAGCTGCTCGACCTGCCGGCGGACGCGCCACGACGGCTGTCGGGACTCCTCGAGGAGGCGCGCGCCAAGGACGGTGAAGAACTGGCCTACCTGGTGGCACTGCTGGCCGTGCACGCCGCCAGCCCGGCCGTGGGCACCGCCTACCGCCAGGGCGAGGAGAAGCTGCTGTTCGCCGTGGACGACGGCAAGGAACTGGACGACCCGGGGTTCGGCGGAGCCGATCTCATCGTCGGTACCGCCCTGCTGGACGCCGCGGGGATGGCGGCGGACCGCACGGAGGCGGCATGAGCCGGGTCGGGAAGCGAATGGACGAGTACCAGAACCAGAACACCAAGGAGCCGAAGCTGTGACCGAGCACGTCGAGTGGAGCGATACGGAGGCCCCCGCCCCGGCGGTGAACGCCGCCGTCACCCCCGCCGACGCCGCCGACGCGGCGCGGCTCGTCGCCTTCGGGCTGCTGCCCAAGTTGCAGCCCGCACGGGACCAGGAGTACGCGGAGCTGCTGCGGCGGTACCGGGAGGACCCGGCGTTCGCGCGGCTCGCCGACGCCGTGGCCACCGGACTCGGGCTGATCGTGCTGGAGGTCTCCCCGCGCGCGGGGATGGCGGTGACCGCCGCCGAGGACTCGGTGTTCGCCGTGCGGATGGGGGACTACGCGCGTCGTACGTCCGCCGACGGCGGCGACCGGTTCCTGCACGGTCTCGCGCACCTCTCCGTCGCCGCGATGGCGTTCCCCCGGCCCGAGGATCTGGCCGACGACGGCTACATCGGCCGGGTCAGCGTCAACGGAGTGGACGCCTTCGTCCGCCAGGCCTGCCGCCGGCTGGAGGAGCGGGCGGACGAGCAGGGCGAGAACACCGACCCCGCCACCGACGCGCCCGGCCTGGAGGCCGCCTGGCGGATCTGGGCCAGACGCAGCTCCACCGGCGCCACCAAGGACGCGCGCAGACTCGCCGGTTCGACGACCGGCATCGTCGGCAAGGCCGTCGCGTTCCTCACCGACTCCGGGTTCCTCCAGCGGACCGGTGACGACAGCGGCGGTACCTACCGGACGACCGCCCGCTACCAGCTCCAGGTGCGTGACATGGCGGGCGGTGCCGCGATGGCCGAGCTGCTGGAGCTGGGCGTCGTCCCGGTCACCGACGGCTCGCCGACGCTGCTGCCCGCCGAGGAGACCGACGACCTGGACCTGGTGGCCGACGCCGGCCTGCCGTTCCACTCCTGAAGCTTCTGAGCTTCTGAGCTTCTGAGCTCACGGGTCTTCGGGCCCCTGAGCTCCTGAAGCGCCTCCCCCCGATCTGCCGAAGACTTACGAGAGTCCGCCATGTACGAGCTGTCCCGGGTCCGCCTCTACTCCATCGGGCCTGCCGGTGCGCGCTACGCCGACACCGTGCTTGACCTGCGGGGAGTGGGCGACATCGTGCCCGACCCCGCACCCACCCAGGCGGAGTTCTTCGAGGAGGAGCCGGTCGGTCCGCCGCGCCGGCCGGCGCCCGCGGGCGTGCTCTTCCTGGAGAACGGCGGCGGTAAGTCCGTCCTGCTCAAGCTGATCTTCTCGGTGATGCTGCCGGGCCACCGCAACACGCTCGGCGGCGCCAGCTCCGGTGTGCTGCGGAAGTTCCTGCTCGCCGACGACTGCGGACACGTGGCGCTGGAGTGGCAGCACGTGCTCACCGGTGAGTGCGTCGTCGTCGGCAAGGCGAGCGAGTGGCGCGGGCGGCAGGTGTCCAACGACCCGCGGAAGTTCGCGGAGGCCTGGTACTCGTTCCGGCCCGGGCCCGGGCTGAGCCTGGACAACCTGCCCGTCGCCGAGTCCACCGCCGTACGCCCGCCCGTCGAGGGCGCCTCCGGCGCGCAGGGGCGCCGGCGCACCATGAAGGGGTTCCGGGACGCCCTCACCGAGGCGGGGAAGGCGTATCCGCACCTGGAGGTGCACTGGGAGGAGATCCACGACCGGTGGATCGAGCACCTCGGCGAGCTCGGCCTTGACCCCGAACTCTTCCGCTATCAGCGGGAGATGAACGCCGACGAGGGTGAGGCCGCCGGCCTCTTCGCGGTCAAGAAGGACTCCGACTTCACCGACCTGCTGCTGCGCGCGGTGACCGACACCCGGGACACCGACGGGCTCGCCGACCTGGTCAGCGGCTTCGGCAACAAGCTGGGCCGCCGCGCCGAGCTGATCGCCGAACGGGACTTCACCGCCGGTTCGGTGGACCTGCTCGGCCGGATCGTCGAGGCCGCCGAGGCGCGGGCACGCGCGCGTGACATCCACGCCGGCGCGGAGCGCCGCACCCGCGCGCTGGCCCGGCGGCTGTCCGCGCGCGGCCTGCGGGAGAAGGCGCGGGCCGGTGATCTCGCCCAGCGGGTCACGGCCGCCGCCTACTCCGTCACGCACTCCGAGAGCGCGCGCGAGCGCAGCGCGCTGATCGCCGCCGAACTCGCCTACCGTCATGCCTCGTTGGCGCTCGCCGGCGCCGAGAAGTCCGCCGCCGCGCAGAAGCGCGAACTCGCCGACGCCCGCACCCTGCACTCCGCCTGGCAGGCCGCCGAGGCCGTGCTGCGCCACCGCGCCGCCGCCGACCGGGTCGCGCGCGTCTCCGCCGCGATCCAGGAGGCCGAACGCGACGCCGCCCCCGCGCTCGCCGCCCGCGCCAGGGCCGCCGTCGACCTCGTACGGGCCCTGCACGCGGCCGCCGAGAACGCCGAGACCCTCGCCAACGAGGAGGAGGAACGCTCGGCGGCACTCCAGGAGGTCGGCGAGTCCGCGCACCGGGACTCGACGTCCGCCGCCACCGACGCCCAGCGCGCCCGCAGCGAGGTCGGCCACCTGCGCCAGCGCCTCTCCGAGGTCGAGCAGGAGACCGCCGAGGCCGTACGCGCGGGCTGGCTCGACGACAGCGCGCCCGACGCCGACCCCGCCCGCGCGGCCCTCGCCGCCAGCGACGCCGAGAAGACGGCCGTCGCCGCCTGGGACACCGCGCGTGACGCCTCACGCAGAGCCACCGAACACGCGCGCGAGGCCGCCTCCGCGGAGTCCCGCGCCGAGCTCACCGCGGCCCGGGCCGCCGACGCCGCGACGGCCGCGCACCGGTCGTGCGAGGCCGAACTGCGGCTCGCCGAGTCCCTGGCCGGTGAGGAACGGCTCGCGGAGCTGCTCGGGCTGACCGGCGGCGGGGCACGCCCCCGGATCCCACAGCCACGGCAGAACGCCGAGCCGGACGACGACTCCCTGCTGACCCCCGAGGACCTCGACCGCTGCGCCGACGAACTGCGCGACCTCCTCGACGACGCCGTCTCCTCCGCCGAACGGCAGCTCTTCGAGCTGCGGACCGCGGCCGCCGACGACTCCCGCATCCTCGGCGCGCTCGGCGACGGCGGGCTGCTGCCGCCCGGCCCGGACGTGCTGGCCACGGTCGAGTTCCTCGGCGAGCACGGCATCCCCGCCCTGCCCGGCTGGCGCTACCTCGCGCAGGCCGTCGACCCCGCCGACCACGCGCGCGTGCTCGCCGCCCGGCCCGAACTGGTCGACGGCGTGATCATCACCGACCCCGCCTCGCACGCACGCGCGCGTGAGGCGCTCGGTGCCGCGGCGCTGCTGCCCCGTTCGGCCGTGGCCGTCGGTACGGCCGCCGCCCTGCTGGCGCCGACCCCGGCGGCCGACGCGGAGAGCGGTGACGTCTTCCTCGTCCCGCCGAACCCGGCCATGCACGACGAGCACGCCGCCGACGAGGAACGGCAGGCGCTGCGCGCGCGGACGACCGAGCGGGACGACGACATCCGCCGGCTCGCGGCGCGGCTCGGCAAGGACCGGGAGCTGACCGCCCGGCTGGCCTCCTGGCGTACCGGCTGTCCCGCCGGGCGGCTCACCGAACTGGCGGGGTCCGCCGCGGAGGCGCGCGCGTTCGCCGAGGAGTCCGAGGCCGAGCTGTCCGAGGCACGGACCGTGCGCGCGGAGGCCGACGAGATCGCCGCCGAGGCGGCCCAGGTGCGCGACGAGCGCCAGGAAGCCGCGCAGAAGGCCCGGCGAGCCGCCGACGCCCTGGCCGGGCTCGCCTTCCGGCTGCGTGAGCGAGCCGGCTGGCAGGTCAAGGTGCGTGAACTCGCCGACGAGGCCGCCGAGTCGGAGGCCCGCGCCCAGACCTGCCTGGAGCGCGCCCGCGCCGCCGACGAGGACCGGCGCGCCGCCCAGCGCGCCGCCGACGACGCCCGCCGCACCGCGCGTGCGCTGCGCGCCGAACGCGCCGAGATCGCCGGCGCCCCCGACGACGTACCGGAGGGCGAGCCGGACGCGTCCAAGGCGTCCCTGCCCGCCCTCCGCGAGGCCTACCGGGCGGCGTCCCAGCTGTACGAGAAGGTCGGCGTCGGCGCGGACCTGCGGGCCGAGCAGGCCCGCGCGGAGAGCGACGAGAGCGGGGCCCGCACCGAGCTGGACCGGCTCAGCAACAAGGTCCGCACACGGGCGGAGCAGCTGCTCCAGTCGCCCGACGGCTCCGACGGGCCGTCCCGGCAGGCCGCCGCCGCGCGCGCGGAGGAGCTGGTGCAGCTCCTGGAGACCCGGGTGTCCACCGCGAGCGAGCAGCTCGGGCGGCTGCGCGGCGAGACCGAGCGGCACGCCCCCGAGGACGGCGAGGCCCACACCGAGCTGCCCGAGGAGCTCCAGCCGCGCGACGCCGAGCACGCCCAGGCGCTGCTGCGCACCGCGACAACCGAACTCGCCGCCCGTACCGAGGCGTTGAGCCGGTCCCGCGAGGCCCACGCCGAACTCCTGGCCGGCCATCGCGCCGCCGAGGACGCGGCCGGCGGCTTCGACGAGATCGCCGCGATGCTCCGGGACCTGCTGCGCGAACACACCCCCGAGGAGGAGCAGGAGGAGGCGGAGCCCTACCCCGGCACCCTGGAGGAGGCCCGCCAGTCGGCCGCCGAGGCCCGCCGCTCGCTGCGCGGCTGCGCCGCCGACCTGTCCGCCGCCGAGTCCGCCGTCCGCGAGGCCAGTGACATCCTCGTCCGGCATGCCAACTCCACGCGCTACGAGCAGGTCCGCACCCCGGCCCGCCAGCAGATCCGTGAGCTGCCCGCCTCCGCGCTGCCCGAGCACGCGCAGAAGTGGGCGAACGCCTTCGCGCCCCGACTGCGTGTCCTGACGGACGAGTTGGAGCAGCTGGAGCGCAACAGGGACTCGATCGTGGACCGGCTGCGCGGGCTCGTCGAGTCCGCGCTCGCCACCCTGCGCTCGGCCCAGCGGCTCTCCCGGCTGCCCGAGGGGCTCGGCGAGTGGTCCGGCCAGGAGTTCCTGCGCATCCGCTTCGAGGAGCCCGACCAGAGCACCCTCACCGAGCGGCTCGGCGAGGTCATCGACGAGGCGACCCGGGCCGCTGTGAAGAAGAACTCCGACCTGCGGCGCGACGGCATGTCGTTGCTGCTGCGCGGGGTCGGCGCGGCCCTCCAGCCCAAGGGCGTCGCCGTCGAGATCCTCAAGCCGGACGCCGTACTGCGGGCCGAGCGGGTCCCCGTCGGTCAGATGGGCGACGTGTTCTCCGGCGGGCAGCTGCTCACCGCGGCCATCGCCCTGTACTGCACGATGGCGGCGCTCAGGAGCAACGACCGGGGCCGGGACAAGCACCGGTACGCCGGCACGCTGTTCCTCGACAACCCCATCGGGCGCGCCAACGCGACCTATCTGCTGGAGCTCCAGCGCGCGGTCTCGGACGCACTCGGGGTGCAGCTCCTCTACACCACAGGCCTGTTCGACACGACGGCGCTGGCGGAGTTCCCCCTGGTCATCCGGCTGCGCAACGACGCCGATCTGCGGGCGGGCCTGAAGTACATCAGCGTCGAGGAACACCTCCGGCCGGGTCTGCCGCAGCAGGCCCCGGCCGGAGACGGTGAAGCGGCGCAGGTGCGCAGCGAGATCACGGCCACCCGGATGTACAAGCGGCCTGCCCCGAACGCCGGTTGATCAGCTGTCCGCCAGGCGGTGGTCCTCGAGGACACCGGTTCGATGCCGCTGCACGAACCAGTAGTAGGCGAAGCCACCGCCCGCGATCACGGCGACGAACAGGACGGCGCCCCACCGGAGGTACCAGTGGAAGGGCGCCGCCGCGTTGTAGACCGAGGCGCGCGGCCAGATCAGGTTGGTCGTCATCGCCGCGCCCCACACCACCGCGACGATGTTGACGAGCAGCCCCCAGCGGCCGAGCGAGAACTTCCCGTCGCTCGCCGGCTGCCACTTGCCGCGCAGCCGCGCCACCAGCATCGGGCCGGTCACGCCCAGGTAGGCGAGGTAGATCATGATGATGCCGATGCTGGTGACGACCGTGAAGATCTGCGGCTGGTGGATGTTGACCACGAGGATCGCCAGCGCCAGCACACCGATGATCACGGTCGGCAGCACCGGGGTCTGAAAGCGCGGGTGGCACTTGGCCAGCCGCGAGGACCCGGGCAGGTTGTTGTCGCGGGCCATCGCGAACGCCAGCCGGATCGCCGCCGTGTGCACGGCCAGGGCGCACACCGTGACGGCGATCAGCACACACCACAGCATCGCCTTGCCGGCCGTCGGACCGAGCACGTCGAGCACGACGTACTGAAGCCCGTCCGTGGACAGCTTGTCGCCCTTCAGGCTGGAGACGCTCATCAGCGCGAGCAACAGGATCAGTCCGCCGAGGACGAAGGAGGCGACGATCGCCCGGATGATCGCGCGGGGCGCGTTGCGGGACGGGTCGATGGACTCCTCGCCGAGCGACGCGGCCGTGTCGAAGCCGTACATGACGTACGCCGAGGCCAGCGAGGCCACGAGGAACGCGCCGAGATAGCCGGCCCCGTAACCCGCTCCCGTTCCGTTGGTCTCCATGACCACCTGGGGGCCGCGGGTGATGTGGACGGCGAACAGGACGATCAGTACGACGGTCGCGATCAACTCGATGAACACACCGGCCGTGTTGATCGTCGCCATCAGCTTGACGCCGAACGCATTGACCAACGTGGTGAACAGGATCAACACGGTGGCCAGGACGACCGCGTTGGTCGCCACGTCGTACTTGCCGGTGCCGTCACCCACGAACTGGAAGGTCGAGGAGATCTGCGGCAGCGTCAACTGGTAGGCCAGCGCCACGGCCGCGATCGACACGATCGAGGCGGTCAACATCATCCAGCCGGCCAGCCAGCCCAGATGCGGATTGCCGATCTTCTTCGACCAGTTGTAGACGGACCCCGCGACCGGGTAGCGGGCGGCGAGTTCCGCGAAGCACAGGGCGACCGCGAACTGACCGACGAACACCATCGGCCAGGACCACCAGTAGGCGGGACCGCCGCTGCCGTAGCCGAAGTAGAAGAGCTGGAAAGTGCCGGTCAGGATCGAGATGTAGCTGATGCCCGCGGCGAAGGTGTGGAAGTTGCCCAGGGTTCGCTTGAGCTCGGGTCTGTAGCCGAACTCGGCGAGCTCGGCGTCGTCCTGCTGGGGGCCTGGCGAATGCTCGGCTGTCGTCATCGGCGGACTCCTGGCGCTCGTAGGAGACCAGCACACCACCAGCGCGTCGAGCCCGCGAGATCATCGCCGGTCGAGTCCGTTCACACGCCTCGAAGTTCCGCGCTCGCCCTGTGAACGGACGCGGCCTGACCGGGGAGCCGGTCACTGCTCCCTGGTCAGGCCGCGCCGACCGCCTCAGGAGTGGGACAGCTGCCCGGTCCCGCCCTGCCTGCGTATCCGTTCCTGTGCGCGCTCGGTGGCCAGTGCCTGCCGACGCGCCCGCCGCCGCTCACGCCGCAGCGAACGCGCGGTGCTGCTCGGCGTCGACACCACGCCGTTGCGCTGGTTCCACACCTGTCGGGTCACCCAGACGTCCAACGCGCCCCAGGTGGCCAGCACCGTACTGACCACGCTGCTGATCACCATGGGGAACGCCAGCCAGGATCCGGCCAGGGTGCACAGGAAGGCGACCATCGCCTGTATCAGCGTCACGGCGATGACCAGCACCGCGCGCACCGCCGCCGTACGTACCGGGTCGGGCATCCGGCGCCGTCGGGCAGGTTCCTCCACCCACAACGGGCGGTAGGCCGCCCGCGCTTGTGCCGTGGTGGACCTGCTGCGGGTGTCGCCCCCGCCGGTCCGCCGGACCTCGTGCGCCGGGTCCCCGGCTTCCGCGGGGGTGCCACGGCCCTTCGGCCCGCGCCTGTCCGCCGCGCTGTCGCTCCGCTCCGCTACCACGTGTCCGTTCGCCGGAATGTCGCGATCCGGGGCCTCGGGATCCCGCAGTGCCGTACTGCCCACCGCCGCGTTCTCCTCGGGCGCCTCACGCCGCTCCGCCGTGCCCATCACTGTGTCACTCCCCACCGCCAGCAGACCGCTCGCCTCCGAGTCGAAGACCCGGCTCCCCAGTGGCTGCCCGGCTTGCGCTGTTTTACGCCGCCCAGGTGCGGCAAACGGCTCGTGTGGCCGATTCCGCCCCCAATTCCCAATGAGTAGGACGAACGACGTGCCCTGAAGATTCCCAAGTTACGAAAAATTCTGGCCAACTCGTGTGCACAGCCGACCGGATCCGGCCGGGTCCCAAGGAGCGGATCCGGGGAGACAATCTCCCGTAATTACCGGACAACACACCATGTCTCGCCGTCGGGGCGGAAGTTCAGCTTCCGGACAGCTCTTCGAGTTCGCTGTGCGTCGGTAGTAGGCTCGCGCCGTTTGTTGACGCACATGCGTACCCCCTGCCGGTGGGGGTTCGAGCTGGGGGAGGCCATGCGCTTTCGCGGGAAGTCGATCCGCCGGAAGATCGTGGCGCTGCTTCTCGTGCCGCTGGTGTCCCTGACCGCCGTCTGGGGCTTCGCCACGGTACTCACGGGACGCGAGGCGAGCCGCCTGTTCACCGTGTCGTCCCTCGTCGAGAACGTCGGCTATCCGATCGAGGACACCGTCCGCGTCGTTCAGCAGGAACGCCGCCAGACCCTCGTCTACCTCGCCGACCCCCGTGCCTCCGACGCGCTGTCCGCGCTGCGCCGCACCCGGACCGCCACCGACGAGGCACTCGCCGAGATCCGCGGGAACGCCCAGGACCCGGACGTGCGCGACGTCCTGGACCAGGACGACGGGGAAGGCCTGACCGCGGTGCTCGACGCCTTCGACGGCGTCGACTCGCTGCGCCGAAGCGTCGAGGAGGGCACCGTCACCCGAGCGCAGGCCCTCGCCCTCTACACCCAGCTGATCGACCCCTGTTACGCCCTGCTGGCCAAGCTGGACGTCGTCGACAGCGTGGAGATGGACAAGCAGTACCGAGCGCTTGTCAGCGTCGCCCGAGCCCGTGAACTGCTCTCCCAGGAGGACGCCCTGCTCGGCTCCGCCCTGGTCGTTGGCCGGCTCAGCCGGGAGGAGATCCGCGATGTCTCCGACCTCGAGGCCCAGCGGGAGGTGGTCTACGAAGTCAGCCTCGCCCAACTGCCCACCGCGGAGCGCGAGCGCTACGAGAGCTTCTGGAAGAACGCCACCACCGCTCCGCTGCGCACCGTCGAACAGGCCGTCGTCGGCACCGCACCCGGCGACATGCCCCGGGGCGTCAGCGCCAAGAACTGGGACACCGCGGCCGGAAACGTTCTCCTCGAGCTCGGCACCCTGGACGAGCAGGCCAACGACCGCTACCAGGACCGGGTCCGCCCGGTCGCGATCGAGGTCATCGTCAAGGCGGTCGTCGCCGGTGTCTTCGGACTGGTCGCCCTGCTGGTCTCCCTGGTCCTGTCCGTACGTATCGGCCGTGGCCTCATCCGCGACCTGCGCCAGCTCCGGCTGGAGGCCCACGAGGCGTCCGGCGTGCGGCTGCCCAGTGTGATGCGCCGCCTGTCCGCGGGCGAACAGGTCGACGTGGAGACCGAGGTACCGCGGCTGGAGTACGACAGGAACGAGCTGGGCGAGGTCGGCCAGGCCCTCAACACCCTCCAGCGCGCCGCGGTCGAGGCCGCCGTCAAACAGGCCGAACTGCGGGCCGGGGTCTCCGAGGTCTTCGTCAACCTCGCCCGCCGCAGTCAGGTCCTGCTGCACAAGCAGCTGACCCTGCTCGACACCATGGAGCGCCGCACCGAGGACACCGAGGAACTCGCCGACCTCTTCCGCCTCGACCACCTCACCACCCGCATGCGCCGGCACGCCGAGGGCCTGGTGATCCTCTCGGGCGCCGCCCCTTCCCGGCAGTGGCGCAGGCCCGTGCAGCTCATGGACATCGTGCGCGCCGCCGTCGCCGAGGTGGAGGACTACGAACGCATCGAGGTCCGCCGACTGCCGCGCCTCGCCGCCACCGGCCCGGCCGTCGCCGACCTCACCCACCTGGTGGCCGAACTCCTGGAGAACGCCACGGTGTTCTCCCCGCCGCACACCGCGGTCCAGGTGTTCGGCGACCGGGTCGCCAACGGCTTCACCCTCGAGATCCACGACCGCGGCCTCGGCATGGCGCCCGAGGCCCTCCTGGAGGCCAACCTCCGGCTCGCCGAGACACCGGAATTCGAGCTGTCCGACACCGACCGCCTCGGGCTGTTCGTGGTCAGCCGGCTCGCCCAGCGGCAGAACGTCCGCGTCTCCTTGCAGCCTTCGCCCTACGGGGGGACGACGGCCATCGTCTTCATCCCCGACGCGCTGCTGACCGACGACGTCCCCGACACCAACGGCATCGGCTTCCGGCTCGACCGTCCCCGGCCCCCGAAGGAGGCCGACTCCGCGGAGACCCGCAGGACCGCCCTCTCCCCGGCCTCGATGCAGCTTCCCGGAGTGCCCGCCTCCATGCTCGACGGTCCGGTCGAACTGGAGGCCCCCGTCGGCCTGGACGCCCTCGGCGACTTCCCGGCCACCCTGGACGAGGACGACGACGGCGGTGGCCTGTTCCGACCGCGGCGCTCCCTCACCCGCGCCGAGGACGAGCCGGCCCCGAACACCGTCGACCAGCACCACAGGCTGCCCGACAGCCCCGGCGAACCCCAGGGGCCCCTCGCCGACGACCCGGCCGGTCCCGTACCGCTGCCGCCCGGTCGTCGGGTGCCCAAGCTGGTCAGCTCGCACGGTCGCCCGGTCCCGGAACAGCGGCCCCGGCGCGCCGAGACGGACACGGAACCCCCGGCCAGGCCCGGCCCCCGCCGGGTGGAGAGCGACGGCCCGGCACCGCTGCCCTCGCGCCGCCGCGGCATGACGGCACAGATCCCCCGTAGCGGTGGCACGACCGAGCGCCCTCCGCTGCCCGAGCGACCCGGCCACGGCGCACCGGAGCCGACCCAGCCCCCCGCCCTTCCTCAGCGCACGCGCCAGGCCACGGCCCGGCCCGGCGGTCCCGGCGGCACGCCCGAGCGCGCGGACACCACGTCCGCCCGGCCCGGCGACCCGGCGCCCGGCCGGACGGACGGCAGCGGGTCCGGCACGGGTGCGCTGCCCCGGCGCGTACGCCAGGCGAACCTGGCCCCGCAACTGCGGCAGGGTCCGGCCCCGCGCACCGAGGACCGGGCCGACCCCGCGGACCGGGACGCCGACGAGGTACGCAGCCGTATGGCCTCGCTCCAGCGCGGCTGGCAGCGCGGTCGCGTAGAGAACGCCGAGGGCGACGACGCCCACAGCGGCGCAGCACCACAAGGAACGACAAAGGGGGACGGTCGATGACCGCACCGAAGGCGACCGGCCACATCACCACCGGCAACGGCGAGCTGAACTGGCTCCTCGACGAACTCGTCGACCGCGTCGCCAGCATCCGCAAGGCCGTCGTCCTCTCCGGCGACGGCCTGCCGACCGGGGTGTCCAAGGACCTGTCCCGGGAGGACGGCGAGCACCTCGCCGCCGTCGCCTCCGGATTCCACAGCCTCGCCAAGGGCGTCGGCCGTCACTTCGAGGCCGGCAGCGTCCGCCAGACCGTCGTGGAACTCGACGACGCCTTCCTGTTCGTCACGGCCGCGGGTGACGGCAGCTGCCTCGCCGTCCTCTCGGACGCCGACTCGGACGTGGGGCTCGTGGCGTACGAGATGACACTCCTCGTCAAGCGGGTCGGCGTACATCTGGCCACCACCCCACGCACCGATCTGCCCTCGGGCGGGTAGTGGGATGGCATGAGCACAGACGGTCAGGGAAGAAGTCACTGGTTCGACGACGAGGCCGGACCGGTCGTCCGCCCGTACGCCATGACGCGTGGCCGCACCACCAGTGCGGTCCAGCACCGTCTCGACCTGATCGCGCTGGTCGTCGCCGAGCCCCACGCCGAGGAAGCCGACACGGATCCGTCGCTGTCCCCGGAGCACGTGGACATCGTGGATCTGTGCCGGGAGGCACCGCAGTCGGTCGCCGAACTCGCCGCCGAACTCAATCTGCCCATCGGCGTGGTCCGGGTTCTCGTCGGCGACCTCGTGGACGCGGAGTTCGTCCACGTGAACCGGCCGGTACCTCCTGCCGAACTGCCGGACGAGAGTATTCTGCGCGACGTGATCAACGGCCTCCGAGCGCTGTGAGCAGCGCGGAAGCGAGGTGAGGACGTGACCGGTCGGCGGTTCCCGGCGGACCGGGGCGGCGCCCTCACCGACATGGTCGCGCGCCGCCCGGACGGCCGGCCGCCGACGCACAGACCGCTCGGAGAACCTCCAGTCAAGCCATCAAGCAGGAGAAGTGATCGATGATCTTCGGGCGTTCTGAGCGCGGCAAGCCCCCGGTCGAACCCGTCACGCTCAAGATCCTCGTGGCCGGCGGCTTCGGCGTGGGCAAGACCACCCTCGTCGGGGCCGTCAGCGAGATCAGGCCGCTGCGTACCGAGGAGTACCTCACCGAGGCGGGCCGCCCGGTCGACGACACGACCGGCGTCGAGGCCAAACACACCACCACCGTCGCCATGGACTTCGGGCGCATCACCCTGCGCGAGGACCTGGTGCTCTACCTCTTCGGGACGCCCGGACAGGAGCGGTTCTGGTTCATGTGGGACGAGCTCTCCGAGGGCGCGCTCGGTGCCGTCGTGCTCGCCGACACCCGCCGGCTCGAGGACTGCTTCGCCGCCGTCGACTACTTCGAACGGCGCTCCATTCCCTTCCTCATCGCCGTCAACTGCTTCGAGGGCGCCGCCCGTTACCCGGAGGAGGACGTCCGCGGTGCCCTGGACCTCGATGACGGCATTCCCGTGGTGCTGTGCGACGCCCGGGACCGAAGATCGGTGCGGGACGTTCTGGTCGGCGTCGTGCAGCACGCGATGGACTTCGGGGCCGAACGCCGCCAGGCGATCACCACCTGAGACGCCCGCACGGTCGCACGGCCCGTACCCCCGCCGACAGGGGTACGGGCCGTGGCTCGAGGGGGACGTACGCGCGCGTACTAGCCTTCGCCGTCCTCCAGCCAACCGAAGCTCTTCTCCACGGCCTTGCGCCAGTTGTGGTACTCGCGGTCACGCACCGACGCGTCCATCGCCGGAGTCCACTCGGCGTCCTTCTGCCAGTGCGCCTTGAGCTCGTCGAGGTCGTTCCACACGCCGACGGCGAGCCCCGCGGCGTAGGCCGCGCCCAGGCAGGTCGTCTCGGAGACCCGGGGCCGGATCACGGGCACGCCGAGCACGTCCGCCTGATGCTGCATGAGCAGGTTGTTCTTGGTCATGCCCCCGTCCACCTTCAGGGTCGTGATCTGTACCCCGGAGTCCTGGAACATGGCGTCCACGACCTCGCGCGTCTGCCAGCTCGTCGCCTCGAGCACCGCACGCGCGAGATGCCCCTTCGTGACATAGCGGGTGAGGCCGGTGACGACACCACGCGCGTCGGAGCGCCAGTACGGCGCGAACAGCCCCGAGAAGGCGGGGACGATGTAGGCACCGCCGTTGTCGTCGACGCTCGCCGCCAGGCTCTCGATCTCGTCAGCCGTACGGATGATGCCCAGTTGGTCTCGGAACCACTGCACGAGCGCACCCGTTATGGCGATCGAACCCTCCAGGCAGTAGACAGGCGCCTCACTGCCGATCTTGTAGCCCATCGTCGTCAACAGCCCGCTCTTCGACGGCACCGGCCGGTTGCCGGTGTTGAGCAGCAGGAAGCTGCCCGTCCCGTACGTGTTCTTCGCCGTGCCCACCTCGTAGCAGGCCTGACCGAACACCGCCGCCTGCTGGTCGCCCAGCGCCGAGGCGACCGGCACACCGCCGAGTTGGCCCACGGCCGTGCCGTACACCTCGGCGGAGGATTTGATCTCCGGCAACATGACCTCGGGCACGTCCATCGCGGACAGGATGGAGGCGTCCCACTGGAGGGTCTCCAGGTTCATCAGCATGGTGCGCCCGGCGTTGGTGACGTCGGTGACGTGCCGGCCGCCGTCGGTCCCGCCGGTGAGGTTCCAGATGAGCCAGGAGTCGATCGTGCCGAAGGCGATCTCACCGCGCTCGGCGCGCGCCCTGAGACCCGGCACGTTGTCGAGCAGCCAGGCCGCCTTGGGCCCGGAGAAGTAGCTGGCCAACGGCAGCCCGGTCTGCTCGCGGAAACGGTCCTGCCCGTCGGATCCCCCAAGTCGGCCACAGAGTCCCGCGGTGCGGGTGTCCTGCCACACGATCGCGTTGTGCACCGGCTTGCCGGTGGCGCGGTCCCACAGCACGGTCGTCTCGCGCTGGTTGGTGATCCCGAGGGCGCTGATCTGGTCGGCGCGCAACCCGGCCTTGGCGATCGCCCCGGCGACCACGGCCTGCACCTTGGACCAGATCTCCGTGGCGTCGTGCTCCACCCAGCCGGGCTTGGGGAAGATCTGGCGGTGCTCGCGCTGGTCGACGGCGACGATCGCGCCGTTCCGGTCGAAGATGATGCAGCGGCTGGAAGTGGTGCCCTGGTCGATCGCGGCGACGTACTTCTCGGCGTTGTCCGTCATGGCTACCCCTTGGGCTGGTTCAGAAGGCTGCGTGGATGACTGCGGCGGTGGTCGGACGTCTGCTCAGAAGGCCGCGTTGTAGAGGAGCCCCGCGAGCGCTCCGCCGACCAGCGGGCCGACGACCGGGATCCAGGCGTAACCCCAGTCCGAGGTGCCCTTGTTCGGGATGGGCAGGAAGGTGTGGACGATGCGGGGCCCGAGGTCGCGTGCCGGGTTGATGGCATAGCCGGTGGGGCCGCCGAGGGACAGACCGATGCCGACGACGAGCAGGGAGACGATCAGCACCGTGATTCCGGATTCGCCCAGGCCCTCGGTCAGCCCGAAAGCGAGGACCGGCAGGACCAGGGCGATCGTGGCGATGATCTCCGTGATCAGATTGGCGACCGGATTCCGGATCTCGGGGATGGTGGAGAAGATGCCCAGGGTGGGCGTCGGCTCCTCGGCCGGGCTCTCGGCAGTGCCCTCAGCGGTGCCTTCGCGCTGGACGTTCGCCTGGAACTGCGCGAGGTACACCAGGTACGCGAGGACGGCCCCGAGCATCGCACCGACCATCTGCCCCAGCAGATACACCCACACCTTGCCCCACTCGCCCGTGTCGACGGCGATGCCGAGGGTCACGGCCGGATTGAGATGCCCGCCCGACAGCGGCGCGGCGGTGTAGGCGCCCGCCAGCACGCCGAACCCCCAGCCGAAGGCGATCACGATCCACCCCGAGGCCCGAGCCTTGGAGTGCCTGAGGGTGACGGCGGCGCAGACTCCCGCGCCGAACAGGATGAGGATCGCGGTACCGATGACCTCGCCGACGAATATGTCGCCGTTGCTCATGGCGGCTCCTAGGCCCGGCCCGGGGCGGATTCGACCCCGGTGCTCCGTGCAGGGTGCGGTTCCCGTGGCTGCTGCGACCGGAGCAGGGAGATCCCGCGCCCCGCCCGGCGTCCGTGACGAGCGTGCCGTCGTAGCCGAATCGCCCCTGGGGGAGTGGGCCTTCCCTCGGGAGCACGCGTGGCGCGTGCCTGGATACGCCGAGAATGTACGGCGATGTCGGCTGACACCGGGAAGTGTTCACCGGCACCCAGGGAGCGTCAAGGAGGCCGACGGCAACGGTTGGGGACGCGGAAGACGGCCTGCGCCACCCGACGCGCGGGGCACCAAGCGTCGGGCCGCCCCGGCTTGCCCCCTCTGGCCGACGCCGACCCCGGGAGGACAGGCGGACGTCGCCGAGCCCACCAGCGGGTCATCATCTCGTAGCGGCCGCCCCCCGGTTCAGCCGCTCGTGCGGCCGCCGACGTCAGTTCAGCCCACCCCCGGCTCCGCCCCCGCCGCCCCCGTCCCCGCAGGGGCCATCGGCTGCGACCCGCGCCGGATCCGGTATCCGGCCAGTCCCGCGTGCCCGACCACCCAGCTCGCCCCTCGCAATGACTTCGCAGCCTTCTTCAGGGGCGCCAGACACGCCGCCGCCTGGCGGTGATCAGTCACGCTGCCCGGTCGGCACAGAACCGTGGCCAGCGACAGCGTCACCGGGCGCCCGCCCGCCGACCACGGCACGTCCAGCACGGTGGAGACCAGCGGCTCCAAGCTCTCCGGATCGGCCAGCACCAGGAAGTCGTCTCCGCCGATGTGGCCCACGCGCGCGTTCCCTGACGCCGTCATCTCCAGTGCCCGTCCCACCGACCGGATGAGCTCGTCACCCGCCGCGAACCCGGCCCCGTCGTTGACCTGTTTGAAGTGGTCGATGTCCAGCCAGCTCAGCGCGAACATGCGCCCCTCCGCGATCCGCCGGTCCACCTCCCCGGTGATCGTGTCCGAACCGGGCAGCCGCGTCAGCGGATTCAGGCCGGCCGCCTCCTCGACCCGGCTCTCGGCCAACGCCCGTACGAGGTCCGCGAGCCGGACGACACCCACGCAGCGCCCGTTGCGGTCGACGACCGCCACATCGTCGGAAGTACGGTCCCGGTCGCCGACCGCGACCACGTCCAGCACCTCCCACGCCGTCGCGTCGACGCCCACCGTCCGCGGCGGATCACCGAGCTTGGCCGCGGGACGGTCCGCGTACAGGGCATGGCCGTAGCGCCCCGACATCGACAGCAGGAAGCGCGACCGGTGCACCGACCGGACGGGGACCCCCGTGCGGTCCACGAGCAGCACCCCGGACACGTCCGGCGAGCCGGTCAGTAGCGCCCGTACCTGACCGGCGGAGGCGGTCGCGGGCAGCAGCGCGGTCGGCCGGACGAACTCCCGCACCGACGGCCCCGACCGGAGCGCCGGCATGATGCCGGGACCGAGCGGCGGAACGTACACGTCGGCGGCGGGCAACCGGCTCGGCGGCGCGAAGAGCGTGCCCTGGGCCAGCTGCGCCCCCGCCGACATCGCGGCCGCGCACTGGAGCTCGGTCTCCACGCCCTCGACGACGAGCAGCGCCCCCAACTCGTCGCACAGCGTCCGCATCGCTCTTACCGCCGCGGGCCGTGCCAGGAGCGAGGCGTCGAGCTTGACCAGGTCCGGCGCGATGTCGACGAGCAGCCGCAGCGGTGCGTCCCCGTCCCCGACCCCGTCCGCGCTGATGCGAAAACCCTGGTCCCGGAGTGCCGCCAGGGCCTCCAGAAGCGCGGGCTGCGGGACGTGGGTGTAGGGCGGAACGACATCGAGCGTGACCTCCCACGGCATCCGCCCTGCCTCGCGTACGGCGTCGTGCAGCGCGGTGAGCCCACCGAGATCGGCCAGAGTGCCGGCGAACACGTTCACGTGAAGAGGCAGCAGGGTTTCCTTGCGGGCCGCCGAGCGAACCGCCAACACGGCCAGTCGGCCGTCGAGTTCGGGATCCCGGCGAGCCTGCGCCAAGATGTCGCCGGCCTCCGGGCGGGCGAGTATCTCCAGCCCCGCGACCCCTCCGGTGGTCAGGTTGACCACCGGCTGGAAGGCGAAGCGGAGAGTATCCGTCCAGGAGTGCACGGCAGCATGATTGCGCTGCGGGCGTGCGCCCAGGCGCAGTTCATGAGACGTTCACACAGGATTCCGGAGTGAACACGGAGGGTGAGAGGAGCCGGGTGAGACGCGTGACACGGAGGCGCCGGGGTCCTGCTCACCGCACCGCGACCACCGCCGAACCATGCCCGAACAGCCCCTGGTTCGCCGTGACGGCCACGCGCGCGTCCGGGATCTGGCGATCGCCGGCCTGCCCCCGCAACTGCCAGGTGACCTCGCAGACCTGGGCGATCGCCTGCGCGGGCACCGCCTCTCCGAAGGAGGCGAGTCCACCGCTCGGGTTCACCGGTATACGGCCGCCCGGCGCCGTCACGCCCTCCCGCAGCAACTTGGCGGCCTCGCCCTCGCCGCACAGCCCCAGATCCTCGTACCACTCCAGCTCCAGTGCGGTGGACAGGTCGTAGACCTCGGCGAGAGACAGGTCCTCGGGCCCGATGCCCGCCTCTTCGTAGGCCGCTCGGGCGATCGAGGCCCGGAAGGGCTCACCGGCCGGCTCCGCCCCCACCGCGGAATCGGTCGCGATGTCCGGCAGATCCAGCACCGTGTTGGGGTACCGGGGCGTCACGGTGGACACCGCCCTGATCCGCACCGGCTCCGCCGCCCCGTGCCGTCGGGCGAACTCCATGCTGGACAGCACCAGCGCCGCCCCGCCGTCCGACGTCGCGCAGATGTCCAGCAGCCGCAGCGGGTCGGCGACCACCGCTGAGGCGGCGACCTCCTCAGCCGTCACCCGCTTCCGGTAGCGCGCGTTCGGGTTCAGCGCGCCCATGGCGGCGTTCTTCACCTTGACCTGCGCGAAGTCCTCGGGCGTGTCCCCGTGCACGGCCATGCGCCTGCGCGCGTACAGCCCGAAGTACGTCGGATTGGTCGCGCCGAGCACCCGGAACCGCAGCCAGTCCGGGTCGTCCGGCCGGTCCCCGCCCGCAGGCCGGAAGAAGCCCTTGGGGGCGGCATCGGCCCCCACCACCAGCACCACGTCCGCCAGGCCCGCGAGGATCTGGGCCCGGGCCGTGTTGATCGCCTGAGCTCCCGACGCGCAGGCCGCGTACACGCTCGCGACGCGGGCGCCCTGCCACCCCAGGGCCTTGGCGAACGTCGCCCCGGCCACATATCCCGGATAGCCGCCACGCACCGTGTCCGCGCCCACGATCGAACCGACGTCCCGCCAGTCCACACCGGCGTCCGCGAGGGCCGCGCGCGCCGCCTTCACGCCGTACTCGACGAAGCCACGCCCCCACTTGCCCCACGGATGCATCCCGGCGCCGAGCACCGCCACCTCTGCCGTCATCACGCCACCCCCGTCGGCCGCCATCGCCAGGTCGTCCAGGTCGTCTCCGCGTCCTCGTCGAGCACACCCGGGACGACCTCCACCTCCATGCCCACCGTCAGATCGGCGACGGTGACCCCGGGAACCGCCTGCCCCAGCACCACGATCCGCTCGGACTCCAGCTCCACAGCGATCAACGCGTACGGCTCCCACGGAAGTTCCGGATCGGTCACATAGGGTGACGGAGGACGGTACCGGCTGTCCGTGTACGACCAGACACGCCCCCGCCGCGAAAGCGGGACCTCCTCCAGGTCGCCGCCCCGGCAGCCCGGGTTGCGGCAGTGCGTGTCCTCGCGCGGGAAGAAGACCGACCCGCATGCCGAGCAGCGCGTGCCGAGCAGCCTGAAGTCGTCCCCGTCCCCGACGAACCATCCCGTGACCACGGGTGTGCGTGTGCGTGACATGACCCCTCCCGACAGCATGTCTGACGGAACGTCAGAAGTGTGTCACGGGCGTGGTGAAATGGGCAGGGCAGGAGACATGACACGACTCTCCGGCGCAGTACGCGGTGTCGTCGCCGTGCTCGTCGCCCTGCTGACCGTGACCGCCGCCTCCACGACCGCGCGCGCGAACGCCGACCCCGTGGCCCCAGCGGACTTCGTGGCCCTGAGAACCGTGGACCCGACGATCCTTCAGGAGATGCGCTACTTCACCCCGCACAACTTCGTCGGGGCGCGCATCGACGGCTACCGGCAGCCGATCTGCATCCTCACCCGGCCGGCCGCCGAGGCCCTGCACCAGGCCCAGACGAACCTGCTGAGCCAGGGATACACACTCAAGGTGTACGACTGCTACCGCCCCCAGCGCGCCGTGAACCACTTCGTCCGCTGGGCCGAGGACCTGAACGACGAGACGACGAAGCGGGAGTTCTACCCGAACGTCGACAAGTCCCGTCTGTTCGAGGACGGCTACATCGCCGAGAAGTCCGGGCACAGCCGCGGCTCGACCATGGACCTGACCATCGTGAAGCTCCCCGCCACCCCGACCAGGCCCTACGTGCCCGGAGAACCCCTCGTGCCGTGCTACGCGCCACAACAGCAGCGCTTCCCCGACAACTCGGTCGACATGGGCACCGGATTCGACTGCTTCGACACCTTGGCCCACACCCTGGACCCGCGTATCCAAGGGCGGCAGCGCGCCAACCGGACGCTCCTGAAGAGCACCCTGGAAGCCCTCGGCTTCGTGAACCTCGCCGAGGAGTGGTGGCACTACACCTTCAAGCCCGAGCCCTACCCCGACACCTACTTCGACTTCCCCGTGTCCGCCAGGTCTCTCGCCCAGGGGCATTGAGCAGCCTCCGTACGACGCCCTCCCCAAGATCGGATACGCTCCGCCGCGTGTCCGAAACTCTGCACTCCACTTCGAACTCCGCGCGCGACTCCCACTGTTCGAGTTGCGGAGCGCCCTACGGGGAGGGCGTCACAGGCTGGCCCCGCACCTGTCCGGCCTGCGCCACCGTGGCTTACCGCAACCCGCTGCCGGTCGCCGTCGCGCTCCAGCCCGTGTACGACACCAAGGGCACCGCCCTGGTCGTCATCACCCGAACCATCGCCCCCGCGCGCGGGGGCATCGCACTGCCCGGCGGCTACATAGACGACCGCGAGGACTGGCGCCAGGCCGTCGCGCGCGAACTCAAGGAAGAGACGGGCATCGAAGCCGCGCCCCGCGACGTGCGGCTGGCCGACGCCATGAGCTCTCCCGACGGCCACCTGCTGCTGTTCGGTCTGCTGCCGGAACGCCCCGCGGACCGTCTCCCGGCGACCGCCCCCACGGACGAGACCGAGGGCTGGCATCTCCTGCACAGGCCGGAGGAGCTCGCCTTCCCCCTGCACACGCTCGCCGTGCGGGCGTTCTTCGAGGGCCGCTACATCTGAGCTCACCGCTCGTCGAGCCCGCGTACCCGCACCGGGTGGGACGGCACGCGCACGCCGTCCTCACCCTCCCGCTCGACGACGACCCGCGGCCCCTCCCAGCGGGCGACGTACCGTTCGACCTCCGGCTCGTCCCAGCCGTCGCCCGCGTCCCGCACGACCACGCCGCCACCCGTCCGCCCCCGCACCGGCGCCCACACCTCCAACTCCAGCCGGCCGTCGTCTCCGCGCACCGGTATGACGGCACCCGCTCGCGCGAGCACCGGGATACGCGACAGAGGGGCATCCACGAGCACCTGCCCCGGCCCCTTGTACGCCCGCCCCGTCGCCGTGTCGTACCAGCGCCCCCGCGGCAACTGCACCGCTCGCCGGTCGCCGCCGGGACCGAGCACCGGCGCCACCAGGAGGCAGTCACCCAGCAGAAAGGCGTCCTCGCAGTCCCGCAACGCCCGGTTGCCGGGCGCCCCCCACCACACCGGACGCACATAAGGGGCCCCGGTACGCCGGGCCAGATGCGCCAGCGTCACGAAGTACGGCAACAGCCGCCGACGCCCGACGAGCGCCACACGCGCGTGCTCCAACACCTCGGGTCCGAACTCCCACGGCTCCCGGTGCCCCGCCCGCATGCCGGCGTGCGTGCGGAACAGCGGCAGATACGCGCCCAGCTGGAGCCGGCGCAGATACAGCTCGGGCGACGGACCGCCGTCGCAGCCGCCCGTGTCCGGGCCCGAATACGGCACTCCGCACAGCCCGAGCCCCAGCACCAGCGACAGCGACGCCCGCAGCCCCGGCCAGCCCGTGGCGGCGTCCCCGGACCAGGTGCCGCCGTAGCGCTGCACGCCCGCCCAGCCGGACCGCGAGAAGACGAAGGGACGCTGATCCGGAACCAGTTCCCGCACCCCCTCGTAGGCCGCCGAGGCCATGCACAGGCCGTACACGTTGTGGGCCTCGCGATGGTCACCCCCGCGCCCCTCCAGGGCGTGCCGGGCCGAGCGGGGCAACGTCGACTCCCCGAAGGCGGCGAACACCGTCGGCTCGTTCATGTCGTGCCAGAAGCCGGCGAACCCCTGCGCGATCCGCTCCGCGTGGAGACCTCCCCACCACTGCCGCACGCGCGCGTGCGTGAAGTCCGGGAAAACGGCCTCCCCGGGCGACGCCACCGCCTTGACGAGCCGGCCCGACGCGTCCCGCACGAACGCGTCCTCGGCCACCCCGTCGTCGTACACAGCGTTGCCCGGCGTGGCCTTGACCGCCGGGCCGACGGCCGACACCAGGCGTATCCCGTCCCGTCGCAGTTCCTCGGAGAACACCGCCAGTTTCGGGAAGCGCTCCTGGTCGACGGTGAACACCTGACGCTCGGCGTAGTGATCGATGCCGAGGTGGACGGCATCGAGCGGCAGACCGTGCTCCTGATGGCCCGCCACGGTCCGGCGCACCTCCTCCTCGTTCCCGAGGCCCCGGCCCGCGAGCTGATGACCGAGCGCCCACGCGGGCGGCAGCGCGGGCGCCCCGGTGAGCGCGACCCACGCGAGCAGCACGCGCGCGGGGGTACCCACCACCACCCAGCAGCGCAACGGACCTCCGTCGATCCGCACCTCGCACGCCCCGGGCCGGTCGTGCCCGGAGCCGGCTCCCTCCTCGCCCTCCCGCAGCGTGACCGTGCCGTCCCAGGTGGTGTCGTGGAACACCAGGTGAGTGGCGGCGTCGGCCACCACCAGCTGCACCGGCATCGTGAGAGGGAGCGGATCGTCCCCGCGGCCGAACGCGCGCCCGGGATCCGTGTTCCACAGCCGGTACGTCCCGTCGCGCAGCCGCGGCCCGGACGCCCGCCCGCCGAGACCGAAGAAGCGCGCGTCCGCCGTCACCTCCGAACGCTGCATCCAGCGCGCCGGGCCACCCTCCTCCGGTTCCCACCACCGGGGCGGCAGCTCACGCCGCAGCATCACGCCTCCGGGCGTGCACACCTCGATGGCACCGAGCCGTGAGACCACGACCGTCACCCGCTCGGCGACGACCCGCCACCCGCCGTCCTTGTCGGGCTCCAGCACCGCTCGGGGATCCGGCTCAGGACAGCGGCCGGCCAGCGCGTACGACGGCTCGGGCTCGGCACCGTCCCAACCCCAGAACACCGCGCCGTTCACGGCGACGCGGATCCTCAGCTCGGAGCGACTGAACCGGAGCGTCCCACCACCGGGCCCCGGCTCCACCTCCTGCACCGCACCCGGCACCCGCGCGCGCTCGGGCCCCCGCACCGGCAACCCGGCGGCGTCGGCACGGTTCCTGCGCCAAGCTGCCCGCACCGTCCGCAATCCCTGGGCAGCTCCCGCGGAACCGACCGCCTTCATCGAACGCACCAGGTCACGACCGTCCATGCTGTTCACCCTGTCACTGACCGCGTTGCGCGCGCGGGTCGTTCAACTGCCGTTCACCCGTGGTGAGGCCACATCTTCACGAGACGGACTGTGGGGAGCCCACCCTGGTGCAGAAGTCGATCACATGGCATCGTCCGTGTCAGCCGCGTCACGCGCACTACCCCAGCTCGTGCGCGGTCGACGCACACGACGCGTACAGCCCGGGAGCCGCCCCATGCCGACCGAGAACCCCGAGCCGCTCTGGCGGCCCGATCCGCAGCGCATCGCCCAGGCCCAGGTCACGAAGTTCCAGGCCTGGGCGGCCGAGCAGCACGGAGCCCCGTCCGAAGGCGGATATCCGGCACTGCACCGCTGGTCCGTGGACGAGCTGGAGACGTTCTGGAAAGCCGTCACGGAGTGGTTCGACGTACGGTTCTCGACGCCCTACGCGCGCGTGCTGGGCGACCGCTCCATGCCCGGCGCCCAATGGTTCCCCGGAGCGACGCTGAACTACGCCGAGCACGCGCTGCGCGCGGCCACCACCCGCCCGGCCGAACCGGCCCTGCTGTACGTCGACGAGACCCATGAACCGAGCCCGGTGACCTGGTCGGAGCTGCGCCGCCAGGTCGGTTCGCTGGCCGGCGAACTGCGCGCCCTCGGCGTCCGCCCCGGTGACCGGGTCAGCGGCTACCTCCCGAACATCCCGCAGGCCGTCGTGGCCCTCCTCGCGACGGCCGCAGTGGGCGGTGTCTGGACCTCCTGCGCCCCCGACTTCGGCGCCCGCAGCGTCCTCGACCGCTTCCAGCAGGTCGAACCCGTCGTCCTGTTCACGGTCGACGGCTACCGCTACGGCGGCAAGGAGCACGATCGCCGTGACGTCGTCGCCGAACTCCGCGCCGAACTGCCCACCCTGCGCGCCGTCGTCCACATCCCCCTGCTGGGCACGGAGCCGCCCCAGGGAGCCCTGGAATGGTCGGCCCTGACGGCAGCGGACGCGGCACCCGTCTTCGAGCAGGTCCCTTTCGACCACCCCCTGTGGGTGCTCTACTCCTCCGGTACGACCGGTCTGCCCAAGGCCATCGTCCAGTCCCAGGGCGGCATCCTGGTCGAGCACCTCAAGCAACTCGGCCTGCACTGCGACCTGGGCCCCGAAGATCGTTTCTTCTGGTACACCTCGACCGGCTGGATGATGTGGAACTTCCTCGTCTCCGGCCTGCTGACCGGCACGACGATCGTCCTCTACGACGGCAGCCCCGGCTATCCCGACACAGGCGCACAGTGGCGGATCGCCGAACGCACAGGCGCCACCCTCTACGGCACCTCGGCCGCGTACGTCATGGCCTGCCGCAAGGCGGAGGTACACCCGGCCCGCGACTTCGACCTCTCCAAGGTCCAGTGCGTCGCCACCACGGGATCCCCGCTCCCGCCGGACGGCTTCCGCTGGCTGCACGACGAGGTCCGCGACAACCTGTGGATCGCCTCCGTCAGCGGCGGCACGGACGTGTGCTCCTGCTTTGCAGGCGCCGTCCCGACCCTCCCGGTCCACACCGGCGAGCTCCAGGCACCCGGCCTCGGCACCGACTTGCAGTCCTGGGACGCGAACGGTCACCCCGTGATCGACGAGGTGGGCGAACTCGTCGTCACCAACCCCATGCCGTCGATGCCGGTCCGGTTCTGGAACGACCCCGACGGCAGCCGCTATCACGACAGCTACTTCGACACCTACCCAGGCGTGTGGCGCCACGGCGACTGGATCACCGTCACCTCACGCGGTTCCGTGGTCATCCACGGCCGCTCCGACTCCACGCTCAACCGCCAGGGCGTCCGCATGGGCTCGGCCGACATCTACGAGGTCGTCGAACGGCTCCCCGAGATCAAGGAATCCCTGGTCATCGGGATCGAGCAGCCCGACGGCGGCTACTGGATGCCCCTCTTCGTACACCTCGCCCCGGGAGCCGCACTCGACGAGGCCCTCCTCGGCCGCATCAAACAGGCCATCCGCGAACAGCTCTCGCCGCGCCACGTCCCCGACGAGGTCATCGAGGTACCCGGAGTCCCGCACACCCTCACCGGCAAACGCATCGAGGTCCCGGTCAAACGCCTCCTCCAGGGCACTCCACTGGAAAAGGCGGTCAACCCGGGCTCCATCGACAACCTCGACCTCCTGCACTTCTACGAGGACCTCGCCCGCAAGCGGGCCTGAGCCGCCGTAGATGGCCTCGGACCTTCCTGGTTCCCCTACGAAGTCCGAGGCCGACCTCTCGCCTGCGACCATGACATCCCCGTGACCTGCGTGTTTCTGTGCCTCCGGGCCCGCGAACCGATCACGCAGGGCCTGTTGTCAGTGCCCCCGGTTACTGTGAGTGAGCATCGATCGACTGTGCACACAGGGGGAAACATGGCACACACCGACCACCAGACCATGCGCCGCGTCCTGCGCCGTGAGATCGCCGGCACCATCGGCCTGCTCACCGACGAACACGACTTCCGTGCCATGCGGCGCTATCGCACCTTCACGTTCGACGACCACGCCGTCTACCTCCAACAGGTCGAAGACCTCCTGAAGACACGTGCCATGCAGGGCACCCACACCACCGTGGCCCTCTTCGACCCACAGGAATACGCCGAGTACTGCACCGGCAGGGGACTCGACCCCGACATCCCCGCCAACCGCACCCGCTTCACGGCCGAACTCGCCACCACGGGCCCCACCATCCCCTACGAGGGCCAGCCCCTCGCCGACCTCCTGCCCGCCCTCGTCGACGAAGCCGTACGCCAGGCGACCTGGGAGTACGCCGCCACCCTGCTCGGCCGCCTAGGGGCCTGCGCGACCTGCGGCGAGGACATCGGCCGCGCCGCCTTCACCCGCGCATCGAATCTCGTGGCCCGCATCCTCGACACGGCGCCACCCGGCAACCGGCACCTCGTGTGCAGCGTGACCGGCACACCCGAGACACTGGTCGCCGTCCTGCACGCGGACGAGGAGCCCGAGGGCGCCAACCAACTCGACGAGGCCGAAGCGCTCGAGTTCACCACCGTCCTCGCCCTGGGCCTCGCCACCCAGAGCCCTGGCGGCCTGGTCATGCGCACCACCGCCCACGACACCTCCGACCGGATCTACGGGTGGCGGCTGCGCGGCGACGGCCTCGAACCCTTGACCGCCGGAGAGGTCTTCGACGCGTACTGCACCGACGTGGAGTCCGGCGACCTCATCTCACCCGAGTCAAACGTGGACTACTGCTTCCCGCCGGACCTCGGCCAGGAGGGAAAGACACCGGGCCACGGCCACTGACCTCTAGAGACGAAAGGACGCTCACACACAGCAGGGGCGCCCCACCCGAAGGCGGAGCGCCCCTGATCACCGACCGATCGCCGGCCGGAACCGACTACTCGCCGGAGAGCACGGCCTGCGCCGCGTCGCGTGCTTCCTCGGCACTGTCCGCCGCACGCGCGGCGGCCGCGGCACGCTCACACTGCGCCAGCGTGTACTTGGCCAGCGCGGTCCGCACGTAAGGAATCGACGCCGCCCCCATGGAAAGAGAGGTGACTCCCAGCCCCGTCAGCACACACGCGAGCAGCGGATCGGACGCGGCCTCGCCACACACACCGCAGCTCTTGCCCTCGGCCCGTGCCGCCTCGGCGGACAGTGCCACGAGGTCCAGCAGCGCGGGCTGCCACGGGTCCTGTAGCCGGGACACCGCACCCACCTGCCGGTCGGCGGCGAAGGTGTACTGCGCGAGGTCGTTCGTGCCCAGCGAAAGGAACTCCACCTCTTGCAGGATCGAACGAGCCCGCAGAGCGGCCGACGGGATCTCCACCATCGCGCCGAACTTCGCCCGCAGCCCCGCCTCGCGGCAGGCGTCCGCGAACGCCTTCGCGTCAGCGCGGTCCGCCACCATCGGCGCCATGACCTCGAGGTAGACGGGCAGCCCCTCGGCCGCCTTCGCCAACGCCGTCAGCTGGGTCCGCAGGATGTCCGGGTGGTCCAGCAGGGTCCGGAGCCCACGCACGCCCAGAGCCGGGTTGGGCTCGTCGGCCGGAGTGAGGAAGTCCAGCGGCTTGTCGGCGCCCGCATCCAGCACACGCACGACGACTCGTCCCTCGGGGAACGCCTCGAGCACCTGCCGATAGGCCTCGACCTGCTTCTCCTCGGACGGTGCGCTCTTGCTGTCGTCGAGGAAGAGGAACTCCGTACGGAAGAGCCCGACACCTTCCGCGCCGGCCTCCACGGCGGCCGGCACATCGGCAGGTCCCCCGACGTTCGCCAGCAGCGGCACCTTGTGACCGTCGGCGGTGGCACCCGGGCCGGTCGAGGCGGCCAGTGCCGCCTTGCGAACGGCGGCCGCGGCCTCGAGCTGGGCCTTCTTCTCTTCGCTGGGGTTCACGAAGATGTCGCCGGTGCTGCCGTCGACGGCGATCACCGTCCCCTCGGCGAGCTCACCGGCACCCGGCAGGGCCACGACGGCCGGCACGCCGAGCGCGCGCGCCAGGATGGCGCTGTGGCTCGTCGGCCCACCCTCTTCGGTGACGAAACCGAGCACGAGCGTCGGGTCCAGCAGCGCGGTGTCGGCGGGCGCCAGGTCCCGGGCCACCAGCACGTAGGGCTCGTCACTGTCCGGGACACCGGGCATCGGAACGCCCAGCAGACGGGCGACGATACGATTCCGCACATCGTCGAGGTCGGCCACGCGACCGGCGAGGTACTCGCCGGCTCCGGCCAGCAACTCACGGTAGGCGGCGAACGCGTCGTACACGGCCCGCTCGGCCGTGCTTCCGACGGCGATACGCCGGTCCACGTCGACCATCAGCTCGGGGTCCTGGGCCATCATGGCCTGCGCCTCGAGCACCGCCTGGGCTTCGCCCCCCGCCAGATTGCCGCGCGCCATCAGATCGGCTGCCACAGCTTCCACGGCCTTGCGGGCGCGCCCCTGTTCGCGCTCCGCCTCCTCTGCCGGGATCTGCTTGGCTGGCGGTTCGAGCACCGCCGTTCCCATGTGCCGAACCTCGCCGATCGCCACACCGTGACTCACGCCGACGCCTCGCAGCGTTGTCTCCATCTCACCCGTCTCCGATAGTGCGGCGGGTCCCGCCGCCGCGGTGGTTGTCCTGCGCGCCGTCGGTATGACGGCGTCAGTACTACTGCCAGGAAAAGAGGACGTCGCCGGCCTTGACGTCGCCGTCGTCGCGGAGTTCGCCGAGCGAGTCGGCGGTGGCCTCCAGGGCGACGACCGGGCACACCGGGGACTTGCCGGCCTCCTCGACCGCGGCCGGGTTCCATCGCACGATGCTCTGCCCGCGCGTCACGGTGTCGCCCTTGTTCACCAGGAGCTCGAAGCCCTCGCCGTTGAGCTGCACGGTGTCGATTCCGAGATGGGTGAGTACCCCATGCCCCTCGGAGTCGACCACGACGAAGGCGTGCGGGTGGAGGGAGACGATGACTCCGTCCACGGGTGCGACGGCCTCGGAAGGCTCACGCACCGGGTCGATCGCCGTGCCCGGGCCGACCATGGCCCCGGAGAAGACCGGGTCCGGCACGGCCGCCAGTCCGATGGCGCGTCCTACTAGAGGGGACGTCACGGTGGTCATGGGAAGCCTCCCAGGGGTGGAGATGTATATGGGCCGTCACTGCATGTCCAGGTCGGCGCACTGTGCAGCAGGGTATGTCATATGAAGTACCGGTTCCGCACGAGAGCACCCGATCCGTGGTCTAGACCACTAGCGTAGTCGATTTGCAGCGTCTCCGCGGCCCCGTGTACAGTCGTACTCCTGCTTGAGGGTGAGTGACGCGATCAAGCGCGCTTACCGAGCAGCACCCAACTTGTCAGATCCTATCTCTGGATCATCTTTCGCATGTCTGCGGAACGGTGGTCAGGGGGCCGGAAAAACCCTGATAGAGTCGGAAACGCAAGACCGAAGGGAAGCGCCCGGAGGAAAGCCTGAGAGAGTCTCTCGGGTGAGTACAAAGGAAGCGTCCGTTCCTTGAGAACTCAACAGCGTGCCAAAAATCAACGCCAGATATGTTGATACCCCGTCCCCGGCAGTGATAGCCGAGGATGAGGTTCCTTTGAAACAAAACACAGCGAGGACGCTGTGAACGGCCGGGCTTATTCCGCCTGGCTGTTCCGCTCTCGTGGTGTCGACCGGATTACCGGTAAACATTCACGGAGAGTTTGATCCTGGCTCAGGACGAACGCTGGCGGCGTGCTTAACACATGCAAGTCGAACGATGAACCACTTCGGTGGGGATTAGTGGCGAACGGGTGAGTAACACGTGGGCAATCTGCCCTTCACTCTGGGACAAGCCCTGGAAACGGGGTCTAATACCGGATAGCACTTCCACTCGCATGGGTGGAGGTTGAAAGCTCCGGCGGTGAAGGATGAGCCCGCGGCCTATCAGCTTGTTGGTGAGGTAATGGCTCACCAAGGCGACGACGGGTAGCCGGCCTGAGAGGGCGACCGGCCACACTGGGACTGAGACACGGCCCAGACTCCTACGGGAGGCAGCAGTGGGGAATATTGCACAATGGGCGAAAGCCTGATGCAGCGACGCCGCGTGAGGGATGACGGCCTTCGGGTTGTAAACCTCTTTCAGCAGGGAAGAAGCGAAAGTGACGGTACCTGCAGAAGAAGCGCCGGCTAACTACGTGCCAGCAGCCGCGGTAATACGTAGGGCGCAAGCGTTGTCCGGAATTATTGGGCGTAAAGAGCTCGTAGGCGGTCTGTCACGTCGGATGTGAAAGCCCGGGGCTTAACCCCGGGTCTGCATTCGATACGGGCAGACTAGAGTGTGGTAGGGGAGATCGGAATTCCTGGTGTAGCGGTGAAATGCGCAGATATCAGGAGGAACACCGGTGGCGAAGGCGGATCTCTGGGCCATTACTGACGCTGAGGAGCGAAAGCGTGGGGAGCGAACAGGATTAGATACCCTGGTAGTCCACGCCGTAAACGGTGGGAACTAGGTGTTGGCGACATTCCACGTCGTCGGTGCCGCAGCTAACGCATTAAGTTCCCCGCCTGGGGAGTACGGCCGCAAGGCTAAAACTCAAAGGAATTGACGGGGGCCCGCACAAGCAGCGGAGCATGTGGCTTAATTCGACGCAACGCGAAGAACCTTACCAAGGCTTGACATACACCGGAAAGCATTAGAGATAGTGCCCCCCTTGTGGTCGGTGTACAGGTGGTGCATGGCTGTCGTCAGCTCGTGTCGTGAGATGTTGGGTTAAGTCCCGCAACGAGCGCAACCCTTGTTCTGTGTTGCCAGCATGCCCTTCGGGGTGATGGGGACTCACAGGAGACTGCCGGGGTCAACTCGGAGGAAGGTGGGGACGACGTCAAGTCATCATGCCCCTTATGTCTTGGGCTGCACACGTGCTACAATGGCCGGTACAAAGAGCTGCGAAACCGTGAGGTGGAGCGAATCTCAAAAAGCCGGTCTCAGTTCGGATTGGGGTCTGCAACTCGACCCCATGAAGTCGGAGTTGCTAGTAATCGCAGATCAGCATTGCTGCGGTGAATACGTTCCCGGGCCTTGTACACACCGCCCGTCACGTCACGAAAGTCGGTAACACCCGAAGCCGGTGGCCCAACCCCTTGTGGGAGGGAGCTGTCGAAGGTGGGACTGGCGATTGGGACGAAGTCGTAACAAGGTAGCCGTACCGGAAGGTGCGGCTGGATCACCTCCTTTCTAAGGAGCACTTCTAAGCCTGTCCCTTCGGGGGCCGGTTCAGAGGCCAGTACATCGGCGTACGTCCGATGCTGGTTGCTCATGGGTGGAACGTTGATTATTCGGCATTCTCAGTCATCTCGGGCTGCAAGTACTGCTCTTCGGAGCGTGGAAAGCTGATCATGAGTGGCGAGGGTGCCGGGCACGCTGTTGGGTGTCTGAGGGTATGGCCGTATGGCTGCCTTCAGTGCCGGCCCCAGTGCACTCGAAACCGTAGGGTTTCGGGGTGATGGGTGGCTGGTCGTTGTTTGAGAACTGCACAGTGGACGCGAGCATCTGTGGCCAAGTTTTTAAGGGCGCACGGTGGATGCCTTGGCACCAGGAACCGATGAAGGACGTGGGAGGCCACGATAGTCCCCGGGGAGTCGTCAACCAGGCTTTGATCCGGGGGTTTCCGAATGGGGAAACCCGGCAGTCGTCATGGGCTGTCACCCGCTGCTGAACACATAGGCAGTGTGGAGGGAACGCGGGGAAGTGAAACATCTCAGTACCCGCAGGAAGAGAAAACAACCGTGATTCCGGGAGTAGTGGCGAGCGAAACCGGATGAGGCCAAACCGTATACGTGTGAGACCCGGCAGGGGTTGCGTGTACGGGGTTGTGGGATCTCTCTTTCACAGTCTGCCGGCTGTGAGACGAGTCAGAAACCGTTGATGTAGGCGAAGGACATGCGAAAGGTCCGGCGTAGAGGGTAAGACCCCCGTAGTCGAAACATCAGCGGCTCGTTTGAGAGACACCCAAGTAGCACGGGGCCCGAGAAATCCCGTGTGAATCTGGCGGGACCACCCGCTAAGCCTAAATATTCCCTGGTGACCGATAGCGGATAGTACCGTGAGGGAATGGTGAAAAGTACCGCGGGAGCGGAGTGAAATAGTACCTGAAACCGTGTGCCTACAAGCCGTGGGAGCGTCGCGCATCGAGTTTACTCGGTGCGTCGTGACTGCGTGCCTTTTGAAGAATGAGCCTGCGAGTTTGCGGTGTGTTGCGAGGTTAACCCGAGTGGGGTAGCCGTAGCGAAAGCGAGTCCGAATAGGGCGTTTCAGTAGCACGCTCAAGACCCGAAGCGGAGTGATCTAGCCATGGGCAGGTTGAAGCGGAGGTAAGACTTCGTGGAGGACCGAACCCACCAGGGTTGAAAACCTGGGGGATGACCTGTGGTTAGGGGTGAAAGGCCAATCAAACTCCGTGATAGCTGGTTCTCCCCGAAATGCATTTAGGTGCAGCGTCGTGTGTTTCTTGCCGGAGGTAGAGCACTGGATAGGCGATGGGCCCTACCGGGTTACTGACCTTAGCCAAACTCCGAATGCCGGTAAGTGAGAGCGCGGCAGTGAGACTGTGGGGGATAAGCTCCATGGTCGAGAGGGAAACAGCCCAGAGCATCGACTAAGGCCCCTAAGCGTACGCTAAGTGGGAAAGGATGTGGAGTCGCACAGACAACCAGGAGGTTGGCTTAGAAGCAGCCACCCTTGAAAGAGTGCGTAATAGCTCACTGGTCTAGTGATTCCGCGCCGACAATGTAGCGGGGCTCAAGCGTACCGCCGAAGTCGTGTCATTGCAGCAATAGGGCCAACGCCCGCTGTGATGGGTAGGGGAGCGTCGTGTGCCGGGTGAAGCAGCACCGGAAGGTAGTTGTGGACGGTTCACGAGTGAGAATGCAGGCATGAGTAGCGATACACACGTGAGAAACGTGTGCGCCGATTGACTAAGGGTTCCTGGGTCAAGCTGATCTGCCCAGGGTAAGTCGGGACCTAAGGCGAGGCCGACAGGCGTAGTCGATGGATAACCGGTTGATATTCCGGTACCCGCTGTGAAGCGTCAAACATCGAACCAGGCGATGCTAAGTCCGTGAAGCCGTTCCGGACCCTTCGGGGAAAGGAAAGTGGTGGAGCCGGCGAACCAGACTTGCAGTAGGTGAGTGATGGGGTGACGCAGGAAGGTAGTCCATCCCGGGCGGTGGTTGTCCCGGGGTAAGGGTGTAGGACGAACGGTAGGCAAATCCGCCGTTCATATAGTCTGAGACCTGATGCCGAGCCGATTGTGGCGAAGTGGATGATCCTATGCTGTCGAGAAAAGCCTCTAGCGAGTTTCATGGCGGCCCGTACCCTAAACCGACTCAGGTGGTCAGGTAGAGAATACCGAGGCGTTCGGGTGAACTATGGTTAAGGAACTCGGCAAAATGCCCCCGTAACTTCGGGAGAAGGGGGGCCACGTCTGGTGAGAGCACTTGCTGCTCGAGCTGGGGGTGGCCGCAGAGACCAGCGAGAAGCGACTGTTTACTAAAAACACAGGTCCGTGCGAAGCCGTAAGGCGATGTATACGGACTGACGCCTGCCCGGTGCTGGAACGTTAAGGGGACCGGTTAGTCAAGATTCGTCTTGGCGAAGCTGAGAACTTAAGCGCCAGTAAACGGCGGTGGTAACTATAACCATCCTAAGGTAGCGAAATTCCTTGTCGGGTAAGTTCCGACCTGCACGAATGGCGTAACGACTTCTCGACTGTCTCAACCATAGGCCCGGTGAAATTGCACTACGAGTAAAGATGCTCGTTTCGCGCAGCAGGACGGAAAGACCCCGGGACCTTTACTACAGTTTGATATTGGTGTTCGGTTCGGCTTGTGTAGGATAGGTGGGAGACTTTGAAGCGGCCACGCCAGTGGTTGTGGAGTCGTCGTTGAAATACCACTCTGGTCGTGCTGGATGTCTAACCTGGGTCCGTGATCCGGATCAGGGACAGTGTCTGATGGGTAGTTTAACTGGGGCGGTTGCCTCCTAAAGAGTAACGGAGGCGCCCAAAGGTTCCCTCAGCCTGGTTGGCAATCAGGTGTTGAGTGTAAGTGCACAAGGGAGCTTGACTGTGAGACCGACGGGTCGAGCAGGGACGAAAGTCGGGACTAGTGATCCGGCGGTGGCTTGTGGAAGCGCCGTCGCTCAACGGATAAAAGGTACCCCGGGGATAACAGGCTGATCTTCCCCAAGAGTCCATATCGACGGGATGGTTTGGCACCTCGATGTCGGCTCGTCGCATCCTGGGGCTGGAGTCGGTCCCAAGGGTTGGGCTGTTCGCCCATTAAAGCGGTACGCGAGCTGGGTTTAGAACGTCGTGAGACAGTTCGGTCCCTATCCGCTGCGCGCGCAGGAATATTGAGAAGGGCTGTCCCTAGTACGAGAGGACCGGGACGGACGAACCTCTGGTGTGCCAGTTGTTCTGCCAAGGGCATGGCTGGTTGGCTACGTTCGGGAGGGATAACCGCTGAAAGCATCTAAGCGGGAAGCCTGCTTCGAGATGAGTATTCCCACCCCCTTGAGGGGTTAAGGCTCCCAGTAGACGACTGGGTTGATAGGCCGGATGTGGAAGCCCAGTAATGGGTGAAGCTGACTGGTACTAATAGGCCGAGGGCTTGTCCTCAGTTGCTCGCGTCCACTGTGTTGGTTCTGAAACCACGAACGGCCCCATGCCATGGTCACGGCATGGTGCGGCTGGACAGTTTCATAGTGTTTCGGTGGTCATAGCGTGAGGGAAACGCCCGGTTACATTCCGAACCCGGAAGCTAAGCCTTACAGCGCCGATGGTACTGCAGGGGGGACCCTGTGGGAGAGTAGGACACCGCCGAACTACCTTTAGAGCTCTGGCTCTTGGGCTTACAGCCCGAGAGCCAGAGCTTTTTTGCGTTGGGGTAAGGTCAGGGGGCATCGTTGGCTCATTTCCCACTGGAGGCCCCCGGGTGGAGGTCCAGGAGACCCGTGTCCAGACAGACCGGGTCCTCACCATCCCCAACATCCTCAGCATGGCGCGTCTCGTCGGCGTACCCCTGTTCCTGTGGCTGATCCTCCGGCCCGAGTTCGGAGGCCCGCAGAGCGACGGCTGGGCTCTCCTCGTGCTGGCTTTCAGCGGGATCACCGACTATCTGGACGGCAAGCTCGCTCGGCGCTGGAACCAGATCAGCAGCCTCGGCCGGCTCCTCGACCCTGCTGCGGACCGGCTCTACATTCTCTCGACGCTGGTCGGTCTCACCTGGCGGGAGATTCTTCCTGTCTGGTTGACCGCTGTACTTCTGGCCCGCGAGCTGGTTCTGCTGGTGATGGTCGGCATCCTCAGGCGGCACGGCTATCCGCCGCCGCAGGTGAACTTCCTGGGGAAGGCGGCCACCTTCAACCTGATGTACGCCTTCCCGCTGCTTCTGCTCAGTGACGGAAGTGGCTGGCTGGCGTCACTCGCTGCCATTTTCGGATGGGCGTTCGCAGGATGGGGTACAACGCTCTATTGGTGGGCAGGAGTCCTCTACGTGGTACAGGTCCGCCGCCTGGTTCGTGCGGACGCCGTGGCCGACTGACCTCGCCGATTGGCAGCTGCGCAGTGGCTCGATGGCCCGCGGACGAAAAGTGCGGGACAATCTGGACGGGTGAAGTCGGCTAGACAGTCGTCTCTATAGGAGGACGCTTCCGACATGAAGGCCGTCGTGATGGCCGGAGGCGAAGGCACACGCCTTCGCCCTATGACCTCGAGCATGCCCAAGCCGCTCCTGCCGGTGGCCAACCGGCCGATCATGGAGCACGTTCTGAGGCTGCTCAAAAGGCATGGGCTCAACGAGACCGTCGTAACTGTTCAGTTCCTGGCGTCGCTGGTCAAGAACTACTTCGGTGACGGCGAAGAGCTCGGAATGGAGCTCAGCTATGCCAACGAGGAGAAGCCACTCGGTACCGCCGGAAGCGTCAAGAACGCAGAGGAGGCGTTGAAGGACGACGCCTTCGTCGTCATCTCCGGTGATGCCCTCACTGACTTCGACCTCACCGAGCTGATCGCTTTCCACAAGGAAAAGGGCGCACTGGTCACCGTCTGTCTGACGCGTGTGCCCAATCCGCTGGAATTCGGTATCACCATCGTCGACGAAGAGGGCAAGGTCGAGCGTTTCCTGGAGAAACCGACCTGGGGCCAGGTCTTCTCGGACACCGTGAACACGGGCATCTACGTCATGGAGCCGGAGGTCTTCGACTACGTCGAGGCCGATGTGCCCGTCGACTGGTCCGGTGATGTCTTCCCGCAGCTGATGAAGGAGGGCAAGCCGGTCTACGGCTTCATCGCCGAAGGCTACTGGGAAGATGTGGGCACGCACGAGAGCTATGTGAAGGCCCAGGCCGACGTGCTCGAAGGCAAGGTCGACGTCGAGATCGACGGTTTCGAGATCTCGCCCGGCGTATGGGTGGCCGAAGGCGCCGAGGTGCATCCCGACGCTGTACTTCGTGGCCCTCTCTACATCGGTGACTACGCGAAGGTCGAGGCCGGCGCCGAAATCCGCGAGCACACGGTCATCGGATCCAACGTCGTCGTGAAGAGCGGGGCCTTCCTGCACAAGGCCGTCGTGCACGACAACGTGTACATCGGTCCGCACAGCAATCTCCGTGGCTGTGTCGTGGGGAAGAACACCGACATCATGCGGGCGGCCCGGATCGAGGACGGCGCTGTCATCGGCGACGAATGCCTGATCGGTGAAGAATCGATCGTTCAGGGCAATGTGCGGGTCTACCCCTTCAAGACCATCGAAGCCGGCGCGTTCGTCAATACGTCGGTGATCTGGGAGTCCCGTGGGCAGGCGCACCTGTTCGGTGCCCGTGGGGTGTCCGGAATCCTGAACGTCGAGATCACGCCCGAACTGGCCGTGCGTCTCGCCGGGGCCTACGCCACGACGCTCAAGAAGGGGTCCACGGTCACCACGGCCCGGGACCACTCGCGTGGTGCCCGTGCGCTGAAGCGGGCGGTCATCTCCGCGCTTCAGGCCAGCGCCATCGACGTACGGGACCTGGAGAACGTACCGCTGCCCGTGGCGCGGCAGCAGACGGCGCGGGGGAGTGCCGGCGGGATCATGATCCGGACCTCGCCCGGGGTACCGGATTCCGTCGACATCATGTTCTTCGACGGGCAGGGCGCGGACCTGTCGCAGGGCAGTCAGCGCAAGCTGGACCGGGTGTTCGCGCGACAGGAGTACCGGCGGGCGTTCCCGGGAGAGATCGGAGACCTGTATTTCCCGGCCAGCGTCTTCGACTCGTACACCGGGTCGCTGCTGCGGAACGTGGACACGACGGGGATCGCCGAATCCGGGCTGAAGGTCGTCGTGGACGCCTCGAACGGCAGCGCTGGGCTGGTGTTGCCGAGTCTCCTGGGGAAGCTCGGGGTGGACTCGCTGACCGTCAATCCCGGTCTGAACGAGGCCAGGCCCACCGAGACGGGCGACCAGCGGCGCTCCGGGCTCATCCGGCTCGGAGAGATCGTGGCCTCGTCGCGGGCCGCGTTCGGCGTGCGGTTCGACCCTGTGGGTGAGCGGCTCTCCCTCGTCGACGAGAAGGGCCGGATCATCGAGGACGACCGGGCGCTCCTGGTGCTGCTCGACCTGGTGGCCGCCGAGCGGCGCAGCGGGCGGGTCGCCCTGCCGGTGACCACGACGAGGATCGCCGAGCAGGTGGCGGCGTATCACGGGACGCAGGTCGAGTGGACGACGACCTCGCCGGACGACCTCACCCGGGTCGGGCGGGACGAGACGGCCATCTTCGGTGGGGACGGCAAGGGCGGCTTCATCGTCCCGGAGTTCAGCAGCGTCTTCGACGGTACGGCGGCCTTCGTGCGGCTGATCGGGCTGGTGGCGCGGACGCAGCTCACTCTCAGCCAGATCGACGCGCGGATTCCGCGGGCGCACGTCCTGAAGAGGGATCTGGCGACCCCGTGGGCGGTCAAGGGCCTCGTGATGCGGCGGGTCGTGGAGGTGGCCGGAGACCGCTTCGTGGACACCACCGACGGTGTCCGGGTGGTGGAGACGGATGGGCGCTGGGTGATGGTGCTGCCGGACCCGGCCGAGGCCGTCACCCACCTGTGGGCGGAGGGGCCGGACGACGCGTCCGCGCAGGCCCTGCTCGACGAGTGGTCGGCGGTCGTGGACAGCGCCGGACGCTGAACCACGCGCACGCGCGCGTGCCGGACAAGTGTCCCCAAGGGGGCCTGTCCGGCACGCCGGTGGGGCCATTCGGAGGTACTGGGCGCGACGTGCGACGATGTGCGGCATGCCGCAGCAGCCCCCCGTTCGGAGCACACCCGCGCGCGTGTCGCGCCCGGACGCGTCCATGTCGCTGCTCACCAACGTCATGGACCACAGCCTCGACGACGGTTATGCCGAAGCCGCCGCCCGTAAGCAGGCCGAGGGCGCCGGTGGCCTGCCCAGGACGGTTCGGGCGAAGCTGGGTCTCGCCGTGGGCTTGGTGCTCGCGGCCCTCGTGGTCACCGTCGGTGCGGCGCAGGCGCGGGTCGCGGCGCCGGTCGTCGCGAAGGAGCGCGAGGAGCTCATCGACCGTATCGATCGTGAGACCGACGCGGCCGACAAGCTCGAGAGCACTGTCGACAAGCTGCGCGACGACGTGAGTGGCCGGCAGCAGGAGGCGCTCAAGCAGAGTGGCGGCAGTGACCAGGCGGATCTGGTGGGCATTCTGTCGGGCGCCGTCGAGGTGCACGGGCCGGGCGTCAAGCTGGTCGTGGACGACGCCAAGGAAGCCACCACGGGCGGTGACGGTGACCCGCGTGAGACCTCCGGCTTCAACGACACCGGGCGGGTCCGGGACCGTGACATGCAGCGCGTGGTCAACGGACTGTGGGCGTCGGGCGCCGAGGCCGTCTCCATCAACGGACAACGGCTGACGGCGCTGTCGGCGATCAGGGCCGCGGGTGAAGCGATACTGGTCGACAACAAGCCGCTGGTCCCGCCGTACACGGTGCTCGCGGTGGGGGACGGGAAGAACCTGAGCACCAGGTTCCAGAACAGCGCCGACGGTCTGTATCTCAACGCCTTGCAGGAGAACTACGGCATCCGGACGGCCATCTCCGTGGCGGACGACGTCCGGCTGCCCGCCGCACCGAGTGTGATCGTACGTACAGCGCAGCCGAAGACTGAGAAGGGCACATCGTGATCGCCGTACTGGGCCTCGTCGTGGGAGTCGTGGCCGGCCTGTTGGTCCAGCCCGAGGTTCCGGCGGCTGTCGTGCCTTATCTGCCGATCGCCGTGGTGGCGGCGCTGGACGCCGTGTTCGGCGGGCTTCGGGCCATGCTCGACGGCATCTTCGACGACAAGGTGTTCGTGGTGTCGTTCCTGTCGAACGTGGTGGTGGCCGCGCTGATCGTGTTCCTGGGTGACGAGTTGGGCGTGGGATCGCAGCTGTCCACCGGGGTCGTGGTCGTCCTCGGCATCCGGATCTTCTCCAACGCCGCGGCGATCCGTCGGCATGTCTTCCGGGCGTGAGGTCGATGAGCAACCAGGACGAGACGCCCGAGTACAGGCTCCGCAAGGAGTTGCCCGACGAGGTCCCGGTGACGTCGTCCGCGGACGGAGCGGCCGAGAAGCCGGCCGAGCCCGTGGTGACCGGCCGGCAGCGGCTGGTGCAGGGCATCTGGCCGCCGCGGGTGTCCAGGGCCCAACTCATCGTCGCCCTGCTGCTGTTCGGCCTGGGCTTCGGCCTGGCCGTGCAGGTGGCCTCCAACAGCGACAGCGGAAACGCGCTGCGCGGTGCGCGTCAGGAAGATCTCGTACGCATCCTCGATGAACTGGATGACCGCAGTCAGCGTCTTGAGGACGAGAAGCAGGGACTCGAGAAGCAGCAGCAGGAGCTGGAGAACAGTTCCGACCAGGCCGAGGAGGCCCGGAAGCAGACGGTCGAGAAGGAGAAACAACTCGGCATTCTGGCGGGCACGGTGGCTGCGCAGGGGCCGGGCATCACGATGACCATCGAGGACACGAAGGGGACGGTCGAGGCTGACATGTTGCTCGACGCGATCCAGGAGCTGCGCGCGGCCGGGGCCGAGGCGATCCAGGTGAACGGGGTGCGGGTCGTCGCCGGCACGTTTCTGACGGATTCGGGCAAGAGCGTGAGCGTCGACGGGAACAAGATCAACACGCCCTTTCGTTTCAAGGTCATCGGCAACCCGCAGGATCTTGAGCCGGCGCTGAACATCCCTGGAGGAGTGGTGCAGACTCTCGAGAAGGAGCAGGCCACCGTGACCGTCGAGCGGTCGAACAAGATCGTTGTGGATGCCTTGCGAGCGGCGAAGCAGCCTGACTACGCTCGGTCGTCGGGCCAGTGAACCGGGGGTGCATGGGGGGCGTCCGGCAGGGGCATGAGGTTGCGGGGGGTCGACGCACCGATCGGGTGGTGCGTGGTGGAAACTGTCTGGTGGACACGGACGTTGTGAAGATGTCCGGGTCGACCGGTGTATTCAGTCAGGGTTCGTCCTGCCCCACGGGCGGGTCTGTTTCGGTCAAGGGGAATCGCCCGTGAAGTTGTTTGCGAAGTTGTTCGGCAAGAGCGCGCGAGAGGGTAGCGAAAACGCGACCGCTCGCCATCGCGCACAGCCTGACGCAGAGGGTCAGCGGCCGCTGTTCAGGGATCAGGTGGCTGGTCCGGGCGGCGACATTTCCGGCGGCCAGGGCGCGGCGTCGGTTGACCCTGCGCAGTCCGGCGGCATAGGTTTCGGCCAACCGTCAACCTCAAGTACGGGTGGAGGGTTTTCCCCTATGTCGGCCCTGGTGTGTACGAGGTGCGGTAACCGCAACGCGGAGAACAGCCGCTTCTGCTCCAACTGCGGCGCGCCGCTGCGCCCCGGGCTGACGCCCGAGCGTGCGTCGGAGACGACCTCCACCATCTCCATCTCCGGTCTCGAGGCCTACGACGCCGAGGTCACCGGTCAGACGCAGCTGCCCGCGCTCTCGCCCGAGGCGCAGGCCGCGGTCGACGCGCTGCCGCTGGGTTCCGCCCTGCTGGTCGTGCGGCGCGGCCCGAACTCGGGCAGCCGTTTCCTTCTGGACGGCGACCTGACGACGGCCGGTCGTCACCCGCAGAGCGACATCTTCCTGGACGACGTGACGGTCTCGCGTCGCCATGTGGAGTTCCGGCGCAACCCGGACGGCACGTTCAAGGTGGCGGACGTCGGCAGTCTGAACGGCACGTACGTCAACCGGGAGCGGATCGACGAGGTCCCTCTGTCGAACGGTGACGAGGTGCAGATCGGCAAGTACCGGCTGGTCTTCTACGCGAGCCAGCGGGGCTACTGACCGGCCCCCGGGCACCGTCCGGGGGGACTCCCCAGGGAAGGTCCATGCTTCAAACACCGAGGGGCGGTGTCGGACACGGCACCGCCTCCGCGGACGGTGGTTCGATGAGCATCGGCACCGTGCTGAACGCGCTGCGTGACGAGTTTCCCGAAGTCACCATCTCCAAGATCCGTTTCCTGGAGTCGGAAGGGCTCATCGAGCCGCAGCGGACCCCTTCGGGGTACCGGAAGTTCAGTGTGCAGGACGTCGAGCGCCTCGGCCACGTCCTGAGGATGCAGCGGGACCACTATCTGCCGCTCAAGGTCATCCGTGAGCACTTGGACGCCATGGAGCGCGGTGAGGCCGCGCCGCTGCCGACCGTGGGCCGGCAGCGGGACGGTGAGGCCGTTGTGGAGGCGTCGGAGGGGCCCACCGTCGCCAGGATCGGCCGGTCCGAGCTGCTGGCGGCCGCGGGAATCGGCGAGCCGGAGCTCAAGGAGTGGGAGTCGTACGGTCTCGTCGTGCCGTTGGAGGACGGGGTCTACGACGCCGAGGCGGCCACGGTGGCAGCGCTCGTCGCCGAGCTGGGCAGGTTCGGGATCGAGCCCCGGCACCTGCGGGTGATGAAGGCTGCGGCCGATCGTGAGGCCGGCCTCGTGGACCAGGTGGTGGCCCCGCTCAAGCGCCACCGCAATCCGCAGACCAGGGCCCACGCGCAGGCCCGTACGAAGGAACTCGCGGGGCTCACGGTGCGGCTGCACGCGGCGTTGGTGCAGACGGCGCTCGGGGTGCGGCTGCCCTGAGCGGGCGGTTTCGCCCTGGGCGGATCGGTCACCCGTTCCCGGCCCGACTACCCAAACGTCCCGGGCACGGCCTAGGGTTGCTGTGTGAACGAGCTCGATGTCGTAGGTGTCCGGGTCGAGATGCCCTCCAACCAACCGATCGTGCTGCTGCGTGAAGTGGGAGGCGACCGTTACCTTCCCATCTGGATCGGACCGGGTGAGGCGACGGCGATCGCCTTCGCCCAGCAGGGCATGGCTCCCGCGCGACCGCTGACCCACGACCTGTTCAAGGACGTGCTGGAGGCCGTCGGCCAGGAGCTCACCGAGGTGCGCATCACGGACCTGCGGGAGGGCGTCTTCTACGCGGAGCTGGTCTTCGCCAGCGGGGTCGAGGTGAGCGCGCGTCCCTCGGACGCCATAGCGCTGGCGTTGCGCACGGGGACACCGATCTACGGCAGTGACACGGTCCTGGACGACGCGGGGATCGCCATCCCGGACGAGCAGGAGGACGAGGTGGAGAAGTTCCGCGAGTTCCTCGACCAGATCTCGCCCGAGGACTTCGGCACCAGCAACCAGTAGTCGGCACATGCGCGGAATGCGGGCGTCCTGCACGGGGACGCCCGCCCCGTTTTCGGCAAATGCCAACGGCGAGTGAGAGCGTCCTACGGCTACTTCTCAGCGCATTCGGCTAGCCTTTCCCCGCGGTGGGGTGCGGGAAACCACTCTCAGGGTGATTATCACTCGGCGTGCCGAGTGTGGCGATCGTTGACGCACCCCTGGTGACTGCCTACCGTCGACAGGGCAGGTCAAGGACGGAGGTCGGCGTGAGAAGCAGCGGCGACGGTACGGCTGGGGGTGCCCCCGGACTCGGTGTCGGGGGAAGCGGTCCGTACCCTTCCCCGGGCTCTCCAGCACGCTCGAGCAGGGGATACCCCCAGCAGAGCAGCGCGGCCGATCACGCTCCGCAGCGTCCGGCGGCCGTGCCGAGCAGCGGAGGGGCGACATCCATGGCGTCCGAGCAGATCGGCTATCGCGGTCCGACGGCCTGCGCGGCCGCGGGCATCACCTATCGGCAACTGGACTACTGGGCCCGCACCGGGCTGGTCGAGCCGAGCGTGCGGCCCGCCCACGGGTCCGGCACGCAGCGTCTGTACAGCTTCCGGGACGTCGTCGTCCTGAAGATCGTCAAGCGGTTCCTCGACACCGGGGTGTCGCTCCAGAACATCCGCACCGCGGTGCAGCATCTGCGGGAGCGCGGGTTCAGTGACCTGGAGCGCATGACGCTGATGAGCGACGGCGCCACCGTCTACGAGTGCACCTCGCCGGACGAGGTCCACGCGCTGCTCCAGGGCGGGCAGGGCATCTTCGGGATCGCCGTGGGCGTGGTGTGGCGGGACGTCGAGAGCGCGCTGTCGCAGTTGCACGGGGAGCGTGTCGACACCGGGGAGACGCTCGTCGGGCACAATCCGGCGGACGAACTGGCACGTCGGCGCAACCGGGCGGTCTGAAACCCCTCCAGGAGCGCGAGGGGCGGCTGTACGACGTCATTGTCAGTGGCGTGGTGCAGCATCGGACATGTGAGAAACGCGCCCACGATCCTGCATCTCGACATGGATGCCTTCTTCGCGCAGGCGGAGCAGGCGTCCAAGCCGAGCCTGTGCGGGAAAGCCGTGGTCGTGGGCGGTCTGGGGCCTCGCGGAGTGGTCGCGACCGCCTCCTACGAGGCGCGGGTCTTCGGAGTGCACTCGGCGATGCCCATGGCCCAGGCGCGCCGGCGGGCCCCGAACGCCGCGTATCTGGTTCCGCGCTTCGCGTTCTACCGGTCGATCAGCGAGCAGGTCATGGGGCTGCTGCGGGCGCTGTCGCCGCTGGTGGAGCCGCTGAGCCTGGACGAGGCCTTCGTGGACCTGGATGCCGGGGGAGCGGCCTGGGACAGTGAGTCGGCGCGGCTGGCGGGGATCAGGCTGCGCGCGGACATACGGGCCGTCACCGGGCTCACGGGTTCGGTGGGTCTGGCCTCCTGCAAGATGCTGGCGAAGATCGCCTCGGAGCAGGCGAAGCCCGACGGGCTGGTGCTCATCGAGCCGGGGACCGAGCGGGCCCTGCTCGGCCCGCTGTCGGTGCGGACCCTGCCGGGGGTCGGCCCGGCGACGGGGGACCATCTGCGGCGGGCCGGGATCACCACGATCGACGAGATCGCCGAGGCCGGTGAGGACGAGCTGGTGCGGCTGCTGGGCAAGGCGCACGGGCACGCGCTGTACGCCATGGCGCTGGCCCGCGACGACCGGCCCGTGGTGGCGGAGCGGGAGGCCAAGTCGGTGTCGGTCGAGGACACGTACGACGTGGACATCCACGACCGGGTCCGGGTGGAGCTGGAGGTGCAGCGGCTCGCGGACCGGTGTGTGCGCAGGCTGCGGGGGGCCGGTCTGTCGGGGCGGACCATCGTGCTGAAGGTGCGGCGGTACGACTTCTCCACGCTCACCCGGTCCGAGACCCTGCGGGGGCCCACCGATGATCCGGGGGTGGTCCGGGAGGCGGCGGCCCGGTTGCTGGACTCGGTGGACACGACGGGTGGGGTGCGGCTGCTCGGGGTGGGCGTCAGCGGACTGGCGGATTTCACGCAGGAGGATCTGTTCGCGCAGGCCGCTGAGGACCGGGCGGACGGGGCCGAGGAGGAACTCGCGGACGAGCCCGTCGGCGAGATTCCGGTGCCGGTCGAGCACCAGTGGCGCCCAGGACACGATGTGCGGCATGCCGAGCTCGGACACGGATGGGTGCAGGGCAGCGGGTTGGGCCGGGTCACCGTGCGCTTCGAGACGCCCGAGTCGGAGCCGGGACGGGTACGCACTTTCAGGACCGACGATCCGGGGCTGGAGCCGGCGGATCCGTTGCCGCTGGTGCGACGAAGACCTGGTGACGACGGCGGGCCGGCGGCAGGAGCGCCGCATCCGGAGGCCAAGCCGTCGGAGGTCGAGTCCGGGAACTCTGCGTGAGGCGGATCAGTTACACAGAGTGAAGCGGTTCGAAGTGTGGGGTGGGCCGGAGCGGTGGCGGTGTCCCGCGAGGTGACACCGGTGACGGATGGGGAGCTGAATGAAGCTGCACGGAGGCCGGTTCGCGGACCCGGCCGGGGTGTCGCCGGAGCGCGAAGCCGAGATGCGCCGGGTGGTGGACCGGGTCACCCGGTGGGCCGGGAACCGGAGCGACGTGGTGGGGCTGCTGCTCGTCGGGTCCATTGCGCGCGGGGGCGCGCGTCCCGACCCGGACGTGGACCTCGTGGTGTTGTCGACGGCGCCCGCCCGGTACGCGGAGGACGACGGGTGGGGGCGTGAGCTGGCCCTGGGCGAGGTGGCCCGGGTCCGGGAACGGGGGCCTGTCACCGAATGGCGGTATGTGACCGCCTCCGGCCTGGAGGTCGAGGTGGGCGTCGGTTCTGCCCACTGGGCGCGGACCGATCCGGTCGACGCCGGCACACGAAGAGTCATCACGGACGGCGCCCGGCCGCTGTACGACCCTGCCGGGATTCTGGGGGCGCTGATACAGGCCTGTGGCTGAGGGGGCTCAGCTGTCGTCCGTACCCGCCAGTCGGCCGAAGTCGTGGTCGGGGAGCGGGGGAGCGGCGCCCACGTCGAGGCCGTAGTGGTGGTAGAGCTGGAGTTCCTGTTCCGGGGAGAGGTGGCGACCCACGCCGAAGTCGGGAGCGTCCTTGATCAGGGCCCGGTCGAAGGGGATGTGCAGGGTGCCCTCGACCAGCTGGCTGGGCTCCAGGGGGACGAAGGCGTCGCGGGAGAACAGACCGGTGCGTATGGCCGCCCACTCCGGCACTCCGGTGGCGTCGTCGAGGTAGACCTCGTCGACGGTGCCGATCTTGGTGCCGTTGCGGTCGAATGCCTTGCGGCCGATCAGGTTGCGCGGATCGATGTCGGTCTGCACGGGCCCTCCACTTGGTCGCAACTCATCCGTAAGCACTACAAAAGAGCACATTGGGACGAGTGGCCACTCGAGCGAGTCTCGTTGACCCCGCTGGTAGTCTGACAACGGCTGCTGACACCGCGCGGGAGAGTCCTCCGGACATCACCGGAGGCGCCGAAGGAGCAAATCCTCCCCGGAATCTCTCAGGCTCACGTACCGCACGGACGAGGTCACTCTGGAAAGCAGGGCGGGTGCCGACGGCGTCGACGGCTTCCGCTCTCACCGACGGTGAAAGCCGGGTGCCCTCGGGCGACCCGGTGAAGCTCTCAGGTTGAGATGACAGAGGGGGAGGCCGTCCGGGTACCCACCGTGGTGACCCTCGAAGGTCGTGTCAGACCAGGAGGCCTCCGTAATGACCGCCCAACGCATTCCGCTCGCAGAGCTCGAGCAGGGAATTTCCTTCGAACAGCGCCACATCGGGCCCGACCTCGAGGCGCGGGCCAAGATGCTCGCACAGGTCGGCTACGGCTCGCTCGACGAGCTCACCGCCGCAGCGGTCCCGGATGTGATCAAGAACGCCGACGCGCTGGACCTGCCGGGAGCGCGCACCGAGGCCGAGGTGCTGGCCGAGCTGCGCTCGCTGGCCGACCGCAACCAGGTCCTCGACTCGATGATCGGACTCGGCTACTACGGGACGTTCACGCCGCCCGTCATCCTGCGCAACGTCATGGAGAACCCGGCCTGGTACACGGCCTACACGCCGTACCAGCCGGAGATCTCCCAGGGTCGGCTCGAGGCGCTGCTGAACTTCCAGACCGTGGTCGCCGACCTCACCGGGCTGCCGACCTCCGGAGCGTCGCTGCTCGACGAGGGCACGGCCGCCGCCGAGGCGATGGCGCTGTCCCGGCGCATGGGGAAGAACAAGAAGGGCCTCTTCCTCATCGACGCGGACGCGCTGCCGCAGACCATCGCCGTGATCGAGACCCGCGCCGAGCCGACGGGCGTGGAGATCGTCGTCGCCGACCTGAGCGACGGGATTCCCGCGGAGATCGCCGCGCGGGAGATCAACGGCGTGCTCGTCCAGTACCCCGGTGCCTCCGGTGCCGTACGTGACCTCAAGGCGCTCGTCGACCAGGCGCACGGGCTCGGCGCGCTCGTCACCGTCGCCGCGGATCTGCTCGCGCTGACGCTGCTGAAGTCGCCGGGCGAGCTGGGGGCGGACATCGCGGTCGGTACGACGCAGCGGTTCGGTGTGCCGATGGGCTTCGGCGGACCGCACGCCGGGTACATGGCCGTCCGCGAGCAGTTCGCGCGCAGCCTGCCGGGGCGGCTGGTGGGCGTGTCGGTGGACGCCGACGGACACAAGGCCTACCGGCTCGCGCTACAGACGCGCGAGCAGCACATCCGGCGCGAGAAGGCCACCAGCAACATCTGCACGGCGCAGGTGCTGCTGGCGGTGATGGCGGGGATGTACGCCGTCTACCACGGTCCCGACGGGCTCCGGGCGATCGCCCGGCGCACGCACCGATACGCCTCGATCCTCGCCGCCGGGCTCGAGGCCGGTGGTGTCGAGGTCGTGCACGGGTCGTACTTCGACACGCTGACCGTGCGGGTGCCGGCGAAGGCCGCCGAGGTCGTCGCCGCCGCGCGGGAACTCGGGGTCAACCTGCACCTCGTCGACGCCGACCAGGTGTCGATCGCCTGCGACGAGACGACCGCTCGGGCGCAGGTGTCCGCCGTCTGGGCCGCCTTCGGGGTGGACGGCGACATCGAGGCGCTCGACGCGGCCACCGCCGACTCCCTGCCCGCCGGGCTGCTGCGGTCCGACGCGGTCCTGACGCACCCCGTCTTCCACCAGCACCGTTCCGAGACCGCGATGCTGCGCTATCTGCGCAGGCTCGCCGACCGGGACTACGCGCTGGACCGGGGCATGATCCCGCTGGGCTCCTGCACCATGAAGCTCAACGCGACCACCGAGATGGAGCCGGTCACCTGGCCCGAGTTCGGGCAGCTGCACCCGTTCGCGCCGGCCGAACAGGCGGAGGGCTACCTGACGCTCATCCGCGAGCTGGAGGAGCGGCTCGCCGAGGTCACCGGGTACGACAAGGTGTCGCTCCAGCCGAACGCCGGGTCGCAGGGCGAGCTGGCCGGGCTGCTCGCCGTCCGCGGGTACCACCGGGGCAACGGGGACGAGCAGCGGACCGTGTGCCTCATCCCGTCCTCCGCGCACGGCACGAACGCGGCCAGCGCCGTGATGGCGGGCATGAAGGTCGTCGTCGTGAAGACCGCCGAGGACGGCGAGATCGACGTCGAGGACCTGCGGGCGAAGATCGAGCGGCACCGGGACGAGCTGTCGGTGCTGATGATCACCTACCCGTCGACGCACGGGGTGTTCGAGGAGCATGTCGCCGACATCTGCGCCCAGGTGCACGAGGCGGGCGGGCAGGTGTACGTCGACGGCGCCAACCTCAACGCGCTCGTCGGTCTCGCCAAGCCGGGGCACTTCGGCGGTGACGTCTCGCATCTGAACCTGCACAAGACGTTCTGCATCCCCCACGGGGGCGGCGGCCCGGGCGTCGGACCCGTCGCCGTACGGTCGCACCTGGCGCCGTATCTGCCGAACCACCCGCTTCAGCCCGCCGCCGGGCCGGACACCGGGGTGGGGCCGATCTCCGCGGCTCCCTGGGGTTCCGCCGGGATACTGCCGATCTCGTGGGCGTATGTGCGCCTCATGGGCGGCGAGGGGCTCAAGCGGGCCACGCAGGTGGCCGTGCTGAGCGCCAACTACATCGCCAAGCGGCTGGAGCCGCACTACCCGGTGCTCTACAACGGGCCGGGCGGGCTGGTCGCGCACGAGTGCATCATCGACCTGCGGCCGCTGACCAAGGCGACCGGCGTGAGCGTCGACGACGTCGCGAAGCGGCTCATCGACTACGGGTTCCACGCGCCGACGATGTCGTTCCCGGTGGCCGGGACGCTGATGATCGAGCCGACCGAGTCCGAGGACCTGATCGAGATCGACCGTTTCTGCGAGGCGATGATCGCCATCCGTGCGGAGATCGAGAAGGTCGGAGCGGGCGAATGGCCGGCCGAGGACAACCCGCTGCACGGTGCCCCGCACACCGCGGCGGCGCTGGGCGGGGAGTGGGAGCACGCGTACACGCGTGAGGAGGCCGTCTTCCCGGCCGGTGTGTCGGCCGCCGACAAGTACTGGCCGCCGGTGCGCCGGATCGACCAGGCCTTCGGCGACCGGAACCTGGTCTGCTCGTGCCCGCCGCTGGACGCGTACGAGGACTGAGCCGGTGCGTTGAGGGCCCCCGTCCGTTCCGGGCGGGGGCCCTCACGCGCGCTATGCCGTCGCCAGGGACACCTCGGTCGCCTTGATCAGGGCGACGACGTCGGAGCCGACGAAGAGACCCAGGTCGGTGGCTGCTTCCTTGGTGATCACCGCGGTGAGTTCGCCCCCGTCCATGGAGACCTTCACCGAGGCCATGACCCCGCCCGTCACGAGGCCGGTGATCGTGCCGGTGAGCTGGTTGCGGATCGAGAGACCGTCGACCCGGCCGGTGGCCAGGGAGACCTCCGTCGACTTCACCAGGGCGCGGACGGCGGTGCCGGCGGCGAGGGCGAGTTGGTTCACGGCCTCCAGCGTGATGGCCGCCGTGAGGTCCTGGCCGCCGTCCAGACGGATCTTGACGGTGGCCATCACCTCGCCGGGATGGACGGCGGTGACGGTGCCGGGGAGTTGATTGCGGATGCTCAGGCTCATGAGCGTCAACGGTAGGCCGCCGAGCCCCTTATGCGGGTTATGCGCGGGTATACGTCGTCCGGCGGCGTCAGGACACGTCGGACGACGGCCCGGGGGCGGGTCAGCCCGTGTGGACGCGGGGGCGTCGGTCGCGGTCCGGTTCGGCCTCGCGCAGGACCTCCCGGGTGACCGGAGCGACCTCGCCCTGGCCGAAGAGGAAGAAGCGCAGGAAGTTGGCGAAGGGGTTGCCCTCGGTCCATTCGAAGTAGATGTGCGGGATGCAGCCGGTGGAGTCACGGGTGTGCAGCAGCAGCGCGGCCAGGGCGTTGGAGATGGAGGAGGACTCCAGGGTCAGGACGCGGTAGCGGTTGTGCAGGACCTCGCCGCGTACGGTCAGGCCCGACTCGAACTCGGAGGGGTCGACGACGGTGACCTCGACGAAGACGAAATCCTCCCCGGGGATGTCGTTGTCCTGCCGGATCTGTTCGATCTTGTCGCGGTACTCGGCCTTGTCGCGCTGGTCGGGCTCGTTGGCGATGAACCGTATCTTGCGGCTGGCCATGTCCCGGATGAAACGTTCCGCCATCGAGTCCAGGGTCACGCTGGTCACTCGGAGCTCGAAGGCCCTGGCCAGCCGGGACAGCAGCGAGACCAGGATGATGCCCGCGATGAAGCAGGCGCCGATCTTCACGCCGTCGGGGCGCTCGATGACGTTCACGACGGTCACATAGAGCAGGACCGCCGAGACCACGGCGAAGCCGACCGTCCAGCCCCGCTGCCGGGCGCGGCGGGCGGCGATGGTCACCGCGATCGCCGCCGAGGACATCAGGACCAGGACGCCGGTGGCGTAGGCGCCGCCCTGGGCGTCGACGTCGGCGTCGAAGATCCAGGTGACCAGGAAGGCCACGAGGGTGAAGACGATCACCATGGGGCGGACGGCGCGGGCCCAGTGCGGGGCCATGCCGTAGCGGGGGAGGTAGCGGGGCATCAGGTTGAGCAGCCCGGCCATCGCGGAGGCGCCGGCGAACCACAGGATGGCGATCGTCGACACGTCGTACACCGTGCCGAAGGCGTTGCCCAGGTACTCGTGGGACAGGTAGGCGAGGGCGCGTCCGTTGGCCTGGCCGCCGGACTCGAACTCCTTCTCCGGGATCAGCACCGTGGTGATGAAGCTGGTGGCGATCAGGAAGACGCTCATGATCAGGGCGGCGGTCGTCAGCAGCTTCTTCGTGTCCCGGATGCGGCCCTTGGGGTTCTCCGCGGTGTCGTCCGGGTCGCCCTGGACGTGCGGCATGACCGCGACGCCGGTCTCGAAGCCGGACAGGCCCAGCGCGAGCTTGGGGAAGACCAGCAGGGAGACACCGATCATCGCGAACACGTTGCCGTGCTCGGCGGTCAGCGCGTCGGCCCAGTCGGTGACCACATGGCCCTCGGTGACCACATGCCACAGACCGACGGCCACGACGACGACGTTCAGACCGAGATAGACCACGACCAGCGCTACCGCGACGCCGATGGCCTCCAGGAAGCCCTTGAGGAACACGGCGCCGAGCAGGGCGACTAGGACGAGCGTGATCACCATCTGCCGGTCGTGCAGGGTGCTGGTCAGGTGCGGGTTCTCGACCAGGTGGGTCGAGGCGTCCGCCGCGGACAGGGTGATGGTGATCAGGAAGTCCGTGGCGGCGAACCCGAGCAGGGTCAGGACGAACAGCTTGCCCTTCCAGAAGGACAGCAGCCGTTCCAGCATCGCGATCGAGCCCTCGCCGTGCGGACTCTCCTCGGCGACGCGCCGGTAGACCGGCAGCGCGCCCGCCAGGGTGACGATCACCAGCACGATCGTCGCCACCGGGGAGAGCAGGCCGGCCGCGAGGGCGGCGATACCCGGCTGGTAGCCGAGGGTCGAGAAGTAGTCGACGCCGGTCAGGCACATCACCCGGTACCAGCGCTGGCCCTTGTGCTCGGGCGCGGCCTCGGTGTCCGGGGCCGCCTGGTGAGTGTGGCCCTTGCCCATGTCGGACAGGCCCTCCAGCATCCAGGAACGCAGGCGACCGGGAGGAGGGTGCTCGGTGGTGGCCATCGGGGCGCTCCTGATGTGCGGATCGGCGTGTGGTTTCGGCCATCACGCGGACGGCGGAATCAGCGTAAGCGGAGAGTGACGCCCAGGCCCCTGGATCATGGGCGGGACGGCGTCAAGCTTCCGTTAAGACTGGTCGTGGGGTGGACACGCAGCGTGACACGCCGTCGGGTTTGATTCCGGCCGCCGGATCATCACCCCCGCCTGCTTCGTAATGTTCGTCGATTGATCCGAATGTTTCGATGCGTCTCGACGCCTCGCTGAGCCTTCTCTCGTGAAAAGACCCCCGGATTCCCTGTGTTCAAGGGGTTGCCACCCGTCGGAGGGTGTCTCTAGGGTGCGGCAGCAGCGAAGCTTTCTGGATCTGGTTCGAAACTTTCGATCTATCAAGGAGCGCATGATGGGCGACCCGGCACTCTCCCGCCGCGGCTTTCTGGCGGCCTCCGCCGCGGCCGGTCTGAGCATGACGGCACTGAGCGCCTGCGGCGGCGACTCGGACGGAGGGTCGTCGGGGACGACCACCATCGAGTGGTGGAACATCTCCACCACCCAGCCGACCAAGGACGTCTGGGCCGGTCTCGCCAAGCAGTTCGAGGCCCAGAACCCCAAGGTGAAGATCAAGATCGTGCAGTTGGAGAACGACGCCTACAAGTCGAAGATGACGGCGCTGACCGCCTCCGGGAAGCTGCCCGACATCTTCCACACGTGGGGCGGCGGTGTCCTGAAGCAGCAGGTCGACGCCGGGCTCGTCGAGGACCTCACGGAGAGGACGAAGGAGTGGGGCGACGGCCTGCTCCCGGTCGCCCGCGAGCCCTACCTGCTCGACAAGAAGACCTACGGCGTCCCGTTCGACATCGGCATGATCGGGTTCTGGTACAACAAGGCGCTCTTCCAGCAGGCCGGGATCAGCGCGCCCCCCACCACCTGGAGCGGCTTCCTCGACGCGGTGCGCAAACTGAAGGCGGCCGGGATCACCCCGCTCGCGCTGGCGGGCAAGGAGAAGTGGCCCGGCATGTACTACTGGGCGTACCTCGCGATGCGCACCGCCGGTGTCGACGCCCTGAGCAAGGCCGGGGACGACAAGGACTTCACCGGGGACGGGTTCGTCCAGGCCGGACAGCACCTCCAGGACCTCGTCGACCTCAAGCCGTTCCAGAAGGGCTTCCTCGGCGCCGCCTACTCCAGCCCCACCGGCCAGGCCGCCGCAGTCGGCAACGGCAAGGCGGCGATGGAACTCATGGGCCAGTGGGCGCCGGTGGTGGAGGCCGACGCGGGCAAGGGGCTCGGGGCGAACCTCGGCTTCTTCCCGTTCCCTGCGGTCGACGGCGGCCAGGGCGTGATCACCGAGGTGTTCGGCGGAGGCGGCGGGCACGCCCTGCGCAAGGACGCTCCGCAGGCGGCCGTCGACTTCCTGAAGTTCTTCGCCACCGCCGCCACGGACACCGAACTGGTCAAGAAGACCGGGGTGCTGCCCGTCGTACCGGCCGCCGAGAGCGCCATCGCCGACCCCAACATCAAGGCCGTACAGGCCCAGTTGAAGGCCGCCACCGGCTTCCAGCTCTACCTCGACCAGGCCTATGCGCCGGCCCTCGGCCAGGAGGTCAACGACAGCGTCGCCGCCCTCATCGCCGGGTCCAAGTCGCCTCAGCAGGTCACCGAGTCGATCACCAAGGTCGCGAAGGAAGAGCAGTAACAGGCGATGACCTCCACCTTCCTTCCGGACAAGCGCAGCGGCCCGGACGTCGGCCCGCCGCCCCCGTCTCCCGGCTCGAGCCGGAGCCGGACCCGGCGGCGGGCGCGGCACTGGCTCACCGCCGTCGGCTTCCAGGTGCCCGCGCTGGTGCTGTTCGGCACGCTCGTACTGCTGCCGATGCTGTTCGCGCTGTACGCCTCGTTCTTCCGCTGGGGCGGCTTCGGCATGCCCGACGACTACATCGGCGGCGACAACTTCACCCGGCTCTTCCAGGACCCGGTGTTCCTGGGCGACCTGTGGCGCTGTCTGCTCCTGGTCGGGCTCTCGCTCGTCCTTCAGCTGCCGTTCGCGCTCGCCCTCGCGGTCGCGCTCAACCAGAAGATCCGCGGCCGGGCCGTGTACCGGATGCTGTTCTTCGCGCCGTACATCCTCTCCGAGGCGATCACCGGCGTGCTGTTCAGCATGATCTTCGCTCCGGACGACGGGCTCGCCGACCACGTCCTGGGGGCGATCGGTCTGGACGGGGTGGGCGGCCAGTGGTTCGCCGACCCCTCCACCGTCATGGCCACCCTCTTCCTGGTCATGACGTGGAAGTACTTCGGCTTCCACATGATGCTCTACCTGGCCGGACTCCAGTCCATCCCGGCCGAGTTGACGGAGGCCGCCCTGATCGACGGAGCGGGTCCCTGGCAGCGCTTCCGCAACGTCACCCTGCCGCTGCTCGCGCCGACCCTGCGGATCAGCGTCTTCCTGTCGGTCATCGGCTCGATCCAGCTCTTCGACCTGGTGTGGGTGGTCACCGCGGGCGGCCCCGACCACCACTCCGAGACGATGGCCGTGACCATGTTCCAGTACGGCTTCAAGCGCTACCAGGTCGGCTACGCCAGCGCGATCAGTGTGGCCATGTTCGGCATCAGTCTCGTCTTCGCCCTCGCCTACCAGCGGTTCGTGCTCCGCCGGGACCTCCAGGGCGCCACCACGACCATGCGAGGAGGCGGCGCGTGAAAACCCGCGAGACCGGCCGGAGCACCCGCGGGACCGGCCGGACGCTTCCCCTGCACCTCGTCCTCGGGCTCGTCGGCGCGGTGATGGCCGTACCGCTCGGCTACGCCGTGCTGTCCGGCTTCAAGTCCACCGACCAGCTCTCCCGCAACCCCATCGGCCTGCCCGACCCCTGGGTCACCTCCAACTACACGGACATCCTCGGCTCCGGCTCCTTCTGGCAGCTCGTCGGCAGCAGTACGCTCATCGCGGCCGGTACGACCGTGGTGGTCGTCGCGGTGTCCGCGCTGGCCGCGTTCTCCTTCGCCCGGTTCGCCTTCCGCGGCCGGGAGATGCTGTTCACCCTGTTCACGATGGGGCTGATGTTCCCCTTCGCGGTGGCGGCGCTGCCCCTGTTCCTGCTGCTGCGCTCGATGCACCTGCTGGACAACCCGCTCGGCGTGATCCTGCCGCAGGCCGCGTTCGGGCTGCCGATGACCATCGTCGTCCTGCGCGGGTTCTTCCGGGAGATCCCCGCAGAGCTGGAGGAGGCGGCCACCCTCGACGGCTGCGGGCCCCTCACGTTCTTCTGGCGGATCCTGCTGCCCATGGCCAGGCCCGCCCTCGGCACGGTCTCCGTGCTCGCCGTGGTCGGCAGCTGGAACAACTTCCTGCTGCCGCTGCTGGTCTTCAACGAGCCCACCTGGTGGACCATCCCGATCGGCGTCCAGCAGTTCCAGGGCCAGTACTCCGCGGAGTACGCGCGCGTCTTCGCCTACCTCGTGCTCGCCATGGTGCCCGCCCTGGCGTTCTACTCCGTCGCCGAGCGCCAGCTCGTCGGCGGTCTCGCCGCCGGCGCCACGAAGGGATGACGCGCGCCCGCGGACCCGTACGGCTCACCCCTACCGTGAGGAGTCGCACCATGCCCAGCACCGCCGCCCGCACCCGGCTCAGACTCGCCGGCGCCCTCGCAGCCGTCCTGGTCGCCTCCGGTGTCGCCACCGGACCGGCCGCTCAGGCGCACGAGGGCCCGGCGCACGGAAAGCCGCGCACCACCCTCGCCGACCTCGCGCAGCGCCACGGCCGCTACTTCGGCAGCGCCACCGACAACCCCGAACTCACCGACACCGCCTATACGAAGATCCTGGGCGAGGAGTTCGACATGATCACCCCGGGCAACGGCATGAAGTGGTACGCCACCGAGCCGCAGCAGGGCGTCTTCGACTGGACGGCCGGCGACGAGATCGTCGACCTCGCGCGCGACCACCACCAGAAGGTCCGCGCCCACACCCTCGTCTGGCACAGCCAGCTGCCCGGCTGGCTGACCGGCAAGGAGTGGACGGCGGACGAGCTGCGGGCCGTCCTGAAGAACCACATCCAGACCGAGGTGCGCCACTACCGGGGCAAGGTCTACGCCTGGGACGTCGTCAACGAGGCGTTCAACGAGGACGGCACCTACCGCGAGACGGTCTTCTACAAGACGCTCGGCCCGGGTTACATCGCCGACGCCCTGCGATGGGCCCACCAGGCCGACCCGAAGGCGAAGCTCTACCTCAACGACTACAACATCGAGGCCGTCGGCCCGAAGAGTGACGCCTACTACGCCCTGGCCAAGGAGCTGAAGGCCCGGCGCGTCCCGCTCGACGGCATCGGCCTCCAGGCGCATCTCGCCCTCCAGTACGGCTATCCGACGACGCTGGAGGACAACCTCCGCCGCTTCTCACGGCTCGGCCTGGACACCGCGCTCACCGAGGTCGACGTACGGATGCTGCTGCCCGCGACCGACGAGAAGCTGGCCCAACAGGCCGACTGGTACCGGGACATGACCGAGGCGTGCCTAGAGGTGCGGCGGTGCGTCGGCATCACGGTCTGGGACTACACCGACAAGTATTCGTGGATCCCGGCGTTCTTCCCCGGCCAGGGCGCGGCGCTGCCCTGGGACGAGCAGCTCGCGCCGAAGCCGGCCTACCAGGCGATCCGGGAGGCGCTCAGCTAGCGCCGCGAGGCGGCGCGGTGCTCGAGCGGACCACCAGCTCCGTGCCCAGTTCCACCCGCGGCGAGTCGGGGCGCTCGCCGCGGGCCAGGCTCAGGACGGTGCGGGCGGCGAGTTTGCCCATGTCGGCGAGGGGCTGGCGGACGGTGGTCAACGGCGGGGCGGACCAGCGGACTTCCGGAAGGTCGTCGAAACCGACCACGCTCATGTCCTCCGGGGCCCGCAGGCCGCGCCGACGCAGCGCCTCGATCGCGCCGAGCGCCATCTGGTCGCTGGCCGCGAACACGGCGGTCGGCGGTTCGGGCAGACCGAGCAGGGCGGTGCAGCCGGTGAAGCCCGACTCGGGGCGGAAGTCGCCCGGCACGACGAGGGTCTCGTCGACGGTGAGACCGGCCGCCTCCAGAGCGGCCCGGTAGCCGTCGTAGCGGGCGCGGGAGCACAGCAGCCGGGGCGGGCCGGCGATCAGGCCGATCCTTCGGTGGCCCAGCGACAGCAGATGCTCGGTGGCCGCCAGGCCGCCCGCCCAGTTGGCGGCGCCGATGGTCGGGGTGTCGACGGCGGGGGAGCCCATCGGGTCGACGACGACCAGCGGGACGCCCAGGATGCGCAACTGCTCGTGCAGGGTGGGTTCGAGGGCCGAGGTGACGAGGATGACGCCGTCGGAGGCGCGGGCGCGCAGGTTGCGCATCCACTCCCGGGCGTCGCCCGAGCGGCCGTGGATCGCCGACACCACGGTGCCCACCCCGGCCGCGTGGGCGATCTCCTCGACCCCTCGGATGATCTCCACCGCCCAGGGGCTGTCGAGGTCGTTGAATACCAGGTCGAGCAGTGCGGCCCGGGTGCGGGCGGCGGCGGGGCGCTTGCGGTAGCCGTGCAGCCGCAACAGGTCCTCGACCCGGGCCCGGGTTCCCGGCGAGACGTCGGAGCGGCCGTTGACGACCCGGGACACGGTCGGCACCGAGACGCCGGCCTGGCGGGCGATCTCCGTGATCGTGATTCTGCCCCGGGACGCGGGCACGGTGTCGTCCGCTGTCACTTCCCCACCTCCGTCGCGTGGTTCCGGACGCTGCGCCGAAACTTCCAGAAGTCTTCCGGAACATGCGCTGCCGTGGGAAGAGATACAGGAGGACGCACCACGCCGAGACGGTGCGACTACGGGGAGTGAGCGGCCCTGAACGCGCGTCGGGGCCGGTTCGCGGTGGTACCCGCGGGCCGGCCCCTCATGTCTGCGGACGGCGGTCCCGCGCCGTCCGGCCGGTGCTCAGGCGGCGGTCACGACCCGGTGGGGGGCGATGACCCGGCCGTCCGGCAGGAGCTCACCGGTGTCCTCGAAGAGCAGGACGCCGTTGCACAGCAGGCTCCAGCCCTGCTCCGGGTGGTGCGCCATGAGGCGCGCGGACTCCCGGTCGGCTGAGGTCGCTGTCGGGCACGGTGGCTGGTGCTGGCACATGGATGGGAACTTCCGCTCTGGCGTGAGGTCTGAGATGGCTGTGGTGTCTGTTCCGCGGCGTGAAACGTCGTTCATGGCCGCCCCCCGTTGTGATAAGTCCGTCGGAACCCAGTGTTGCCCCACGGAGGTCGATCCGCAGGGATTTGGCGGCACCGCTTCTCACAGGTTCATGACGCATCACCCGCGCGGGCGGTTCATCTCAACCGCACTGTCACTTCGGGTGGTTCCTGGTGGCCGGATGGGGCTAGTCCGGACGGCGCCCGGGAGGTTCTCGGGTCACCGGACCGCACCGTACCCCGCCACCGGGGCCGCGGTGACGGGGTACGGGGTGCGGGGTCGACCGGTCCAGCGGTCAGGCAGGTGAACCGAGCAGCGGTGGCGTCGCGGGGGTGACACGGAGGGTGAGCAGGGGAAGCAACTCGGCGACCCGGTGTGCGCGGTGTGCGGCGATACCGGGCGGTGCCGGGGCCAGCGGCACCAGGAGGTCGGTGGGGGCGGGATGCCCCGTGGTGCCGTCCGAGGCGCTGTCTCCGTGCAGCCAGAGGGTGAGCATGTAGAGCCCGGGCACCGACAGCAGCCGCGCCTGGAACGGCTGGGCGGTCGACTCGGCCTGGCGCAGGGCACGTTCGGTGGAGGCGATGTAGGGGCCCTCGAAGAAGTGCGAGAACGCCCAGCCGTCCGGGGTGAGCCGGGTCTCGGCCGCCGCCACGGCGCGGTCGCCGCAGCGGATCAGGAAGCGCCAGCCGGCCAGCCGGGTCGCGGCCACGCCTTCGGGGGCGATCCGGTCCAGGACGTGCAGGGGCAGCGGGAGTTCGGGAGTGACGTCGCCCTGAGCGGTGCGCAGGGAGGGGGTACGAGCCTCGCGGACCGCGGTGGGGGAACCGAGTGCCATGAGGACGGAGCGAAGGGCGGGCGCGGGAGCCGGGGGGACATGCAAAGGCATGGTGGGTCGCCTCTCATTCGACAGGCACGGTGGCGCGAGGGCGTGGGCGGACGGCGCTGTCAGCTAGCTCTCGAACAGGTCGGAGAGGCGGGGGCCGGAGTCTGGGGGTGCGGGGGTGCGCGAGCGGCCTGCCGTCACTTCGACGACAGGCTCCTTCGACTGTGGGCGCCAACCTTCTCTGCCTTGTTCGCGGAGTTTATACGACATGTGTTCAGACTGTGTTTCGTCTAGTCGATCCCGGGACACTCGGCAAGGGTTCATTCGGTCGGCGACAGGGGTGAATCATCCCGATTCAGAGCGGGGTACGCGGCGATGACCTCGGCTTATGTGCCTGGAGCGGTCGGCGTATTCCTGTCGGCGTTTTTCACGAGTTCCATATTTCGTGAAAGGGCCTTCGGCCGCATGCCCCGTGAATGTGCCAGCGGTCACCGCCGGTGGCTTTCGGTCAGCGTAGCGGGTGCCGGGCCGTGCGGGGACGTTATCGATCGGCCCGGCTGGGCATCATCCCACCTGACCCGGATCATCCGGCGGCCGGGATCGCCGGCCCGCCCACGCGAGGAGGGACGCTTCGATGGGGGAAAAGGTCGTGGCAGGCGCGTTCGACCTGTCCGATCGTCAGCACTACCGGGACAAGCTCCGGCGGTGTCTGACGGGGCTCGAGCGGCTCCTGGCCCAGAAGCGCTTCGACCGCCCCAAGAACCTCATGGGGCTCGAGATCGAACTGAATCTCGCGGGTGCCGACGGCCAGCCGAGAATGCTGAATGGGCAAGTGCTGGAGAGGATCGCGAGCCGAGATTTCCAAACAGAACTCGCCATGTTCAATCTGGAAGTGAACATAGCCCCACATCGTTTGGGTGGCCGGGTATTCGACCGGCTCGCCGAAGAACTCCGTACGTCACTGGCATATGCCCATCGAAAGGCGAGCGAGGTCGACGCCGGTATCGTGATGATCGGTATTCTGCCCACGCTCGACCGGGACGACCTGGTCTCGTCGAACCTTTCCGAGGTCGACCGCTACACCCTCCTCAACGACCAGATCGTGGCCGCCAGGGGAGAGGACTTCGCTCTCGAGATCGAAGGGGTCGAGCGGCTGTCGTGCACCTCGAAGTCGATCGTGCCGGAGGCGGCCTGCACCTCCGTGCAGCTGCACCTCCAGGTCACGCCGGCCCGCTTCGCCGCGGTGTGGAACGCCGCGCAGGCGGTCACCGCCGCGCAGATCGCCGTCGGCGCCAACTCGCCCTTCCTGTTCGGCCACGAGCTGTGGCGGGAGTCGCGGCCCCCGCTGTTCCAGCAGGCCACCGACACCCGGCCACCGGAGCTCCAGGCACAGGGCGTACGGCCGCGGACATGGTTCGGGGAGCGGTGGATCAGTTCGGCGTACGAGCTGTTCGAGGAGAACCTGCGGTTCTTCCCGCCGCTGCTGCCCATCTGCGACGAGGAGGACCCGCTGGAGGTCCTGGACGCGGGCGGGGTGCCCTCGCTCGCCGAGCTCGTCCTGCACAACGGTACGGTCTACCGCTGGAACCGGCCCGTCTACGGCATCGCCGACGGCGTCCCGCACCTGCGGGTGGAGAACCGTGTCCTGCCCGCCGGGCCGACCGTGACCGACGTGGTCGCCAACGCGGCCTTCTACTACGGCGTGGTCCGGGCCCTGGCGGAGGAGTCCCGACCGGTGTGGTCCCGGCTGCCGTTCGAGGCGGCCGAGGCCAACTTCGACGCGGCCTGCCGGTACGGGATCGACGCGCGGCTCCAGTGGCCGCGGCGGGGGCGGCTGGGCGGCGTGGCCGAGGTGGACGCGGTGAGTCTCGTACGGGACGAGCTGCTGCCGCTGGCGGAGGCCGGGCTGGACGGGTGGGGGGTGGAGCCCGCCGATCGTGATTTCTATCTGGGGGTCATCGAGGAACGGTGCCGGCGGCGGACCAACGGGGCGACCTGGCAGGTGGCGACGTTCCACCGGGCGGTGGAGGCCGGGTTGTCACGGGACGCGGCGCTGGCGGCGACCACGCGGCGGTACGCGGAGCTGATGCATCTCGGGGAGCCGGTGCATACGTGGCCCGTGGGGTTGCCCGAGCCTGCGTCCTTGGGGTGAGGTTCAGGAGGTTCTGGGGCTTTCGGTGGTTCGCCGGCTGCGGGGCGGTGGGGGCTGGTCGCGCAGTTCCCCGCGTCCCTGGGTGGGGCGGTGGCGGGTGGGGATTCGGTCCGGGTCGGTTTCCGCGTCCCTGGGTGGGGCGGTGGCGGGCGGGGGTCTCGGGTCCTTGCCCACCGTCGGCGTCGCGGCGACCTTGGACGACTCACGCGCCGTGACGCCGACCGCGAGGCACTGTCCGTCGGAGGTGAGGCCGCTGTCCTTGGCCTGCTTCGCCGCGACCGTGAGCGCCGGGGCCACGTCCGGGGAGGCGGCCACCGTCAGCCGTACGAGGTGGTCGCGGCAGGCCGAGCCGAAGGAGAGCAGGCCGCTGCGCACGGCGGCCGCGGCGCCCCGGCGATCGTGAGGACGAGGGCGGTCGCGACGGCCACGGTGCGGCGGCGGAGCCGAGGACGGGGGGCGCTGCCGCCCGCCCCGTACTGATCGGGCAAGCTGTGACGTCCCATGACGGTGGTGCCCCTCCCTGCCGGCCCCGTGGCGGATTTCCGCCGCACGGCCTGCGAAGGGGAGGTACGCCCCGTACGGCGCCCGTCCCCCGACGGCCTGTCACGCACGATCTTCGTAACTTCTTTCGAGACCCTGGCGAGGCAGGGGTGGGGATGCGGCGGGTTCACGCAACTGGAGGCAAGTGTGCAGGTGGAGGCAGGGTAGGTGGCTGATTCTTTTCCGCGGGAGCAGCTCTCGCGACGGATTTTCCGCGACGAGACACTGCTCGTTCTGGGGGTTTCGCTCGGTGCGAGCGGGGTGTCCGCCCTGATCAGTTTTGTCGGATCGGTCACCAAGCCGGGCGGCTTGAAGGACCAGGCGGCGACCCTCAACGCCTCGGCCGCGCCCGGCCGTCCATGGCTCGATCTCGCCTGGCAGCTGTTCGGGATCGCCTCGGCGCTCGTCCCGGTGGCCCTCGTCGCGCACTTCCTGCTGCGCGAGGGACAGGGACTGCGCACCCTGGGCTTCGACCGCACCCGGCCCTGGCCGGACCTCGGTCGCGGGGCGGCGATCGCGGCGGTGATCGGTAGCACCGGCATCGCCTTCTACCTGGCGGCACGCGGCCTCGGCTTCAACCTCACGGTGGTGCCGGAGGCGCTGCCGGACGTGTGGTGGAAGTACCCGGTGCTGATCATGTCCGCGATGCAGAACGCGATCCTCGAAGAGGTCATCGTCGTCGGCTATCTGCTGCGCCGGCTGGGCCAGTTGGGCTGGACGCCGGGCACCGCGCTCGTGGCCAGCTCCGTGCTGCGCGGCTCGTACCACCTCTACCAGGGCATCGGCGGCTTCATCGGCAACATGGTGATGGGCGTGGTGTTCGTCTGTCTCTACCGGCGCTGGGGTCGGGTGGGCCCCCTGGTGGTGGCGCACTCCCTGCTCGACATCGGGGCCTTCGTGGGATACGCGCTGCTGGCGGGAAAGGTGGGGTGGCTGCCGACGGCGTGAGCCGGCCCGCACCTCCCCGCCGGACAGCGCTCAGGCGAGCAGCTCGCCCTCGATGACCGTGACCGCGCGGCCGCTCAGCAGGGTGCGCTCGCCGCACAGTTCGGTACGGACCCGGCCGGCCCGGGGCGAGGCCTGGAGGCCGGTGAGCGCGGTGCGGCCGAGCCGCTCGGCCCAGTAGGGCGCCAGGGCGGTGTGGGCGCTGCCCGTCACCGGGTCCTCGTCGATGCCGAGGTTCGGGAAGAAGCAGCGGGAGACGAAGTCGTATCCCAGGTCCGCGTTCTCGGCGCGGGCGGTCGCGACGATGCCGCGGCGGGAGTGGGCGGCCAGGGCCTTGTGGTCGGGCCTCAGGGCGTGGACGGTCTTCTCGTCGGCCAGCTCGACCAGCAGGTCGCCGACGTGCGGGCCGGTGTCGACACAGGCGAGCGGCTCGGCGCCCAGGGCCTCGGCGACGCCGGCCGGGATCTCGACCCCGGTCAGCGGGGCGGTCGGGAAGTCCAGGGTGATCGAACCGTCCTCGGCCGGCGTCGCGACGAGGACGCCGCTGCGGGTGGCGAAGCGCACCGGGCCCTCATGGGCGCCCGTGGTGTGCAGGACGTGGGCCGTGGCGAGCGTGGCGTGGCCGCACATGTCGACCTCGGCGACGGGGGTGAACCAGCGCAGGGCCCAGTCCGCCTCGCCGCCCTCGGGGAGCGGGTGGGCGAACGCCGTCTCGGCGTGGTTGACCTCCAGAGCCACGTTCTGGAGCCGGTTGTCGTCCGGGAAGGCGTCCAGGAGCAGGACCCCGGCCGGGTTGCCGGTGAAGGGGCGGTCGGTGAAGGCGTCGACGATTCGAATGCGCATGCCGGTGACGGTAGGCGGTGGGCGAAGCCGTCGGCCAAGGCCAATCCGCGAGTCCTGGCCCGGTTTTTGCCGACCCTCGCCGCGCATACGCCGTGGCCCGGTTTCGGCTGCCCCCGCCGCGAGCACGCTGGGGCGGGTCTGCCGTCGGTTCCCGCAGCCGGCACTTCGTGGCCAGGTTTGTGGTGCCCGTGCCGCCAACACGCTGTGGCCGGGTTCCGTTTCCCCGCCGCCAGCACGTCGAGCGTCTCGGGCGGGTCGCTCGCAGGGCACCCGGGGCGGAACCCTGGGATGCTGAGGACGAGCGCTACCCATGACCTGACGACCAGTGGCGGTGAGCGCCATGGCTGGGCTCGAGGAGAGCGATACCGATCCGACGGCGTCGGCCGCCGATCCCCAAGGGGATCCGTTTCTGCGCACCCGGTTCGTCGTACCGGCCCGGCCGGTGACGTTCCTGCGGCGCGAGCGGCTGGTCAGACATCTCGACCAGGCGCTGCGCACACCGTTGACCATGGTCAACGGCGCCGCGGGCGCCGGCAAGACGCTGCTCGTCGCCGACTGGGCCGCGGCACGCGACCGGCCCGTCGCCTGGCTCACCACGGACGCGGCGGCGCAGGGCCCCGGGATGCTCTGGGCGTACCTGCTCCAGGCGCTGCGCGCCTCCGGCACGTCCCTGCCCGCCGAGATCGGCTGCCCCGCGGACGCGAGCCGGGTGACCCCCCAACTGCTGGCGCGGCTCGCCGCGGAACTGAGCACCCTGGACCGGCCCGCGATCGTGGTGCTCGACGAGTACGACCGGGTGATCGACCCGGAGATCGCGGAGCAGCTGGAGTTCGTGCTGCACCACGCCGGCGACGGCCTGCGCCTGATCCTCGTCTCCCGTACCGAGCCGCTGCTGCCGCTGCACCGTTACCGGGCGGCCGGTGACCTGACGGAGATCCGGGGCGCGGAGCTGGCCTTCACCACCGAGGAGGCGGCCGAGCTGCTGGAGCTGCACGGGCTGCGGCTGCCGGCCCACGCGACCCAGGGTCTCGTGGACCGCACCGGGGGCTGGGCCGCCGGCCTGCGGCTGTGCGCGCTCGCCGCGCGGCAGGACCCGGATCCGGAGACGTATCTGAAGGAGTTCGAGGCCGACCGCACCACCGTCGCCGACTTCCTGCTGGCGGAGGTGCTCAGACGGCAGCCCCCCGAGACACAGGACCTCCTGCTGCGGGTCAGCGTCCTCGACCGGTTCCGCCCGGAGCTGGTGAACGCGCTGACGGAGCGCACCGACGCCGGGCCCATCCTGGCCGGCCTGTACCGCGAGAACGCGTTCGTGGAGCACCTCGGGCAGGACTGGTACCGCCTCCACCCGCTGTTCGGCGAGATCCTCCGGGCCCATCTGCGGATGCGCGAGCCCGGCCTGGAGCCCGAACTGCACCGGCGGGCCGCGCACTGGCTGCGGGGCTCGGGGTCCCTCACCGAGACGCTGGGCCAGGGCGCCGCCGCCGGCGACTGGGAGTTCACCGCGGGCGCCCTGATCGACGACCTTGCCATCGGCTGGCTCTTCACCGGTCTGCGTTCGGACGAACTCGCCGAGCTGTTCTCCCGGATGGCGCCGGAGGCCGCGAGCCCCGCGACGGACCTGGTCCGTGCCGCCCGGGAGCTGTCCCGGCGCGATCTCGACCGGGGGCTGACGCATCTGCGGCACGCGGAGCAGCGGCTGACGGCCGAACTGGGCCTGACGGCCGGGCCGGGGGACGCGGCGGAACAGGCCCTGACGGCCGAGTGGAGTCCCGGCGAGGCGCCCGACCTCGTGGCGGCCCGGTTGAGCTGTGCCCTGCTCGAGGCGCTGGCCGCCCGGCTGACCGGCGCGCCGGGCCGGGCGGAGTGGGCCGCGGCGGCGGCCGAGACGCTGTGCGACCGGGCGCCGGCCCACCTGTTGGAGAGGCATCCCGAGCTCACCGCGCTGCTGCTGGCCCATCTGGGCTCGGCGCGTCTGTGGGCCGGGCGGTTCGAGGACGCGTGCGCCGTCCTGTCGAGGGTCGCCGGGTCGTCGGCCGAGGCTTCGACCGCGCTCGCCCGCGAGGACTCGCTGGGCCGGCTGGCCCTGATCGACTATCTGAACGGCTGGCCCGGCAGGGCGGAGCGCAAGGCCCGGGCGGCGGTGACCGAGACGGAGCGGCACGGTCTGCCCAAGCCGTCCGGTTCCGGCATGGGACGGCTGGTGCTGGCCGCCGTCGCCGTGGACCGTGACGACCTGACCCTGGCACGGACGCTCCTCGACGAGGCGGCCGAGTCGGACCCGGCGCTGCGGGACCCCGTCATGGAGGCGGGCCGGGCCATCGCCACCGCCCGTCTGCACCTGGCCCGCGGCGACACCCGAGCCGCCCTCGAAGCGGCGGAACGCGCTGTGCCGGCCGCCGTGATCTCCCCCTGGGCGGAGGGCCAGACGGCGCTCGTCGTCTCCGCCGCGCATCTGGCCGAAGGCCGACCGGAGACGGCCGTCGAGGTGTGGCAGGCGGTGTCCGACGAGCAGTCGGCGTACGCGGTCGGGGCCGCGCGGGCCCAGCTCGCGGCGGGCCGGCCGGAGACGGCGATCGACCTCCTCGACGGCGTACGGCCCGAAGGTCGCGTGGGCCCCGCGGTGACCGTCCGGGCCACCCTGGTGCGCGCGCAGGTGGCGGACGCGGCGGGTGACGCGGCCACCTCGCGCAGGCTGGTCGCCCAGGCCCTGCGTGAGGCGCGGCGGGACGGGCTGCGACGGCCCTTCCTCGAGGTCGGCCCATGGATCCGCCCGTTCCTGGACACGGTGTCACCGCGGGTGCCGGCCGGGGGCCGGCTCACCCCCGGCGGGCCGGCGTCCGACGGCCGGCCGCTCCCGGTCGTGGAGACGCTGAGCGGACGCGAACTCGACGTACTGCGCAGGCTCGCCCTGACGATGTCGACGGAGGAGATCGCCGCCGATCTGTTCGTCTCCGTGAACACGGTCAAGACCCACCTCAAGAGCGCCTACCGGAAGCTGGCGGTCAACCGCCGCAACGACGCGGTGCGCCGCGCCCGTGAGCTGAAACTGTTGTGACCGAGCACGCCGGGCCGTGCCGGATCGCCCGTGGTGGGTGAGGCCGGACGCCCCGCGAGGACGGACGATCGCAGGGGTGAGTGCGCAGTCCGCCGATCCCAGGCCATCCCGGGGAGAGCAGCTCATGCGCTACGAGATCCGTGTCGAAGGGCACCTGTCGGAGGCGCTGACCGGGGCGTTCCCGGAGCTGGACCATGTGGTCATGTCCGGTCAGACCGTCCTGTTCGGGTACGTCGTCGACGAGGCGCACCTGTACGGGCTGTTGGCCCGCTGCCAGTCCCTGGGCCTGCGGGTCCTGGAGATGCGCCAACTGCCGGAGTGACGAGCGGGAGGCCGTCGTCCCCGGCCGGGCGCGAGGAGGAGTCATGAGCGTTTCGCCTGATCCCGCACCGCACCCCGCACCGCACCCCGGACCGCACCCCGGACCGCACCCCGGACCGGACCCGCTGTCCGGCGGACCGGACCGGCCGCCCGGCGGGCCGGTTTCCGGGCCGGTGGGGGGCGATCCCGCCGAGACACTGGCCGTACTCGGGCGCTCCTGGACGTGGATCCTCGGCTCGGCGGTCGCCACGCTCGTGCCGGGCATCCTGATCCTGGTCTGGCCGGACGAGACCCTGCACGTCCTTGCGGTCCTCATCGGCCTGTACCTGCTGGTGATCGGCGGCTTCCGGTTCGTCGCGGCCTTCGCCAGGGAGGACCACGGCGAACGCCTCACCGGGCTCCTGCTGGCGGTGCTGTACGTCGTCGCCGGGGTGCTGTGCCTGAGGAACCCGTTGCAGACCATCGCGACGCTCTCGCTGATCGTCGGGGTCCTCTGGTTGGTGTCCGGCATCCTCACCCTCTACACGGCGCTCGCCACCAAGGACCTGCCCCACCGGGGCGTAGTGATCGGCGCCGCCGTGTTCGCCATCGTCGCGGGGATCGTGGTGCTCGCCCTGCCCACCGAGTCGGCCCGGGCGCTGACCCGGCTGCTCGGCCTGTGGCTCGTCCTGCTCGGCCTGGTCGAGGCGGCGGTCGCCTTCGCCTGGCGGGCCGCGCTGCGCCGGGCGCGCCCGGCGGGGCCGGGGGCACCCGCGGGGACGGTCTGAGACAGCCGGCGCGCTCACCCGCCGCGGGTGAGGCCGCCGGGACCCTGTCCGCGCAAGCTGAGAACGGCACACCACGCCATGTCGGGCCCCGGCCCGGAACGGAGGAGAGACATGAGTGGGGACACGTACCTCGCCTACGACTATCCGCTGCTGAGCGCCTTCTGGACCATGCTGGTGTTCTTCCTGTGGGTCATGTGGTTCGTCCTGCTGTTCCGGATCGTCGTGGACATCTTCCGCGACGACGACCTCAGCGGCTGGGCCAAGGCCGGCTGGCTGGCGTTCTGCATCCTGCTGCCCTTCCTGGGCGTCTTCGTCTACGTGATCGCGCGGGGCAAGAACATGGGACGCCGCGAGATCAAGCAGGCGCGGGATCAGCAGCAGGCCTTCGACAGCTATGTCCGCGAGACCGCCAAGGGCGCGGCGCCCACCAGCAGCGTCGACGAACTCGCCAAGCTGTCCGAGATCCGTGCCCGCGGTGACATCACGGACGAGGAGTACAACCGGGCCAAGCAAATGGTGCTGAGCGGCTCCCGCCACTGAGCACACCGAACGACACCGAGCGACACCGAGCCCAAACGCGACCGAATCGAGGCTTCGGGATGACAGCGACACACCCCACCCACGCGTCGTCGGCCAAGCGGCACACGGCCAAACAGCACTGGGCCGAAGGCCTGATGGTTTTCGCCGCCGTCACCCTCATGCTCGCCGGAGTGCTCGACATCTTCCGGGGCATCATGGGAATCGCCGAGGACGACGTCTTCGTCTCCACCCCCAACTACGTCTTCGCGTTCGACCTCACCGGCTGGGGCTGGATCCACCTCGCCCTGGGCGTGGTCGCGGTGATCGTCAGCCTGGGACTGTTCCAGTCGGCGACGTGGGCGCGGGTCGCCGGCGTGGCCATCGCCGGGCTGATCGTCATCGCCAACTTCCTCTCCCTGCCGTACTACCCGGTCTGGTCCGTCGTGATGATCGCCTTCTCCGGGTTCATCATCTGGGCACTGTGCGTGGTGAAGCCGGACAGGCCCGCGGACTGACCGGGCGGGGCCGTCCCGTCCGCATCATCAGGAAGGCGGTAGACGATGTGCCGTTGGCTCGCCTACTCGGGAACTCCTGTCCTGCTCGAAACGATCCTCTACCGGCCGACGCACTCGCTGATCGACCAGAGCCTGCACTCCAAGATGGGCGTGGAGACGACGAACGGTGACGGCTTCGGCGTCGGCTGGTACGGGGGCGACGCGGAAGACGGGAGCCCCGCGGTCGTCCGGGAGATCGGCCCGGCGTGGAGCAACCGCAATCTGCGGGAGATCGCCGGTCACGTCCGCTCACCGCTGTTCTTCGCGCACATCCGGGCCTCGACCGGCACGGCGGTGCAGCAGACCAACTCCCACCCGTTCCGGCACGGGCGCTGGATGTGGATGCACAACGGCGCCATCGCCGACTTCCACCGGATGCGCCGGGACCTCGCCCTCTCCGTCGACCCGCAGCTGTTCCTCGACATCGAGGGGTCGACGGACTCGGAGATGATGTTCTTCCTGGCCCTGACCCTCGGCCTGGAGGAGGATCCGCCGGGCGCCGTCGCGCGGATGGTCGGCCTGGTGGAACGCACCGGCCATGCGCACGGGGTGGAGTTCCCGGTCCAGATGACGGTGGCCGTGACCGACGGAGAACGGCTGTGGGCCTTCCGCTACTCCAGCCAGGGAGCCTCACGCTCGCTGTTCTACAGCACCCGGGTGGAGACGCTCCGCTCGCTCCACCCCGACCTGGCCTTCCTGCGCGAGGTCTCCGACGAGACCCGTCTCATCGTCTCCGAGCCCCTGGGTGATCTGCCCGGGGCCTGGAACAAGGTCCCCGAGAACACGTACGGCGTGGTGCAGCCCGGCGGGGACGAGATCGTCCACTTCGTCCCGCAGGCGGCCTGACGCGCACGGCCGCCCGCTGTCCGGTGCCGGGCTCGGCACCGCAGGGCGGCCGTGGACATCAGTGCAGGACATCAGTGCACGGAGAAGCCACCGTCGACGAAGAGCGCCTGCCCGGTCACATAGCCGGAGGAGCGGCCGGCCAGGAACACGGCGGCTCCGGCGAAGTCCTCGGCCAGGCCGTTGCGCCCGACCATCGTGCGCGCGGCCAGCGCCGCCACCTTCTCCGGGTCGGACTGCAACCGCATGTTGAGCGGGGTCAGGACGAAGCCGGGCACCAGCGTGTTGCAGGTGACGCCGTACGGCGACCACGCCTCGGCCTGGGAGCGGGCCAGCGACTCAAGGGCCCCCTTCGAGACGCCGTAGGCGCCGCTCTGGACGAACGCGCGGTGTGCCTGCTGGGAGCTGATGTGGATGATCCGTCCGAAGCCGCGCTCGGCCATACCGGGCCCGAACCGCAGGCCCAGCAGATAGGGCGCCTCCAGGTTCACCGCCATCGTGGCGTCCCACACCTCCTCGCCCAGCTCGCCCATGGGCGGCCGCAGATTGATCCCGGCGCAGTTCACGAGGATGTCGGGCTCGCCGTACACCCCGGCCGCCTGCTCCGCGGCGGCGCGCACCCCGTCGCGGGTGCTCAGGTCGGCGCTCACCCAGGCCGCCCGGCAGCCGTCCGCCGTCAGCTCGTCGACCGTGGCGGCCAGCTCCGCCTCCTTGCGCGCCACGATCACCACGCCCGCCCCCGCCCGGGCGAGGGCGCCGGCGATGGCCCGGCCGATGCCGGAACTGCCGCCGGTCACCACGGCGACCCGGCTGTCCAGCGAGAACAGTTCGGAGAGATAGGTGTCCGGGGTGCGGTGCGAGGGGCTGCGGGATGTCATGTCCGCACCCTAGACGGCGTCCGCACCCCGGACGGCCCGAGTCCTTGCCAAGCGAACTGTTCCGATATATCGTTGACGCATCGCGACAGATCAACGATGGAATGAAGGAGTGGTTTGCGATGCGTACCCACGGATTCGAGCGTGGACATGGTCAGGACGGCCCCCGGCGCGGCCGCGGCGGCTTCGACGGACGACGGGCGGCTTTCGGGCCCTTCGGTCCGGGTGGCCCGGGTGGTCCGGGTGGTCCGGGATTCGGCCCCGGCGGTCCCGGCTTCGGGCCGGGCTTCGGTGGCCCCTGGGGCGGACGAGGGCGTGGCGGACCCAGGGGGAGGGCGCGGCGCGGTGACGTACGGGCCTCGATCCTGGCCCTGCTCAAGGACCGGCCCATGCACGGCTACGAGATGATCCAGGAGATCGCCGAGCGCAGCGGCGGGGCGTGGAAGCCCAGCCCGGGCTCGGTGTACCCCACCCTCCAGTTGCTGGAGGACGAGGGGCTGATCAGCAGTGAGAGCGAAGGCGGCAAGAAGCTGTTCTCGCTCACCGACGAAGGTCGCACGGCCGCCGAGGAGGGCCCGGAGGCCCCCTGGGAGGAGGCCTCGCGCGGGGTCGACTGGGAGGCTCTCAGTGAGATCCGCCAGGCCGGCTTCGGTCTGATGGAGGCCTTCGGGCAGGTCTGGAAGACCGGCAGCAAGGAGCAGCGCGAGAAGGCGCTCACGGTCATCAACGACGCCCGCAAGAAGCTGTACCTGATCCTCGCCGACGAGGACTGATCGCCGTACGGCGATGCCGAGGCGCCCCGCGGAGTCATCCGCGGGGCGCCTTCGTGTGCCGGGCGCCTCGCCCGGTCGGTCAGACGATCAGTCCGCCCAGCTTGCGCAGTGACTCGTTCAGCGCGGCCGTGCCCGAGTCCTTGAGTCTGCCCGCCATCAGCGACACGGCCGCGCCCGTGAACTCGCCGTCGATGCGGACCGTCGTGGCGTCCCCTTCGGGGGTCAGGGTGTAGCGGGTGGCCACGGACACCGCCATCGGGCCCTTCCCGCGGATGGCGAGCACCCGGGCGGGCTCCAGTTCCGCCACGGTCCACTCGACCTCGGCCGGGAACCCCATGAGCTTCATGTTCTCCTGGAAGGTCGCGCCCACTTCGAGGATCTCGGGGCCGCCCTTGGGGAAGTTGGTGTGGGTCGCGTTCCACTCCCCGTACGCCGACCAGTCGGTGAGCTGGGCCCACACCTTCTCGGCCGGTGCCTGGATGCGTGCCTCCGCGCTGACTTCGGCCATGCGACCACCTCTTCGTGTCGGGCAACTGGGGCTGCCTCTTCGTGTCGGGCAACTGGGGCTGCGGTGTCGCGGAACGTAGCTCCAGGGCCTCGAACATTCAATACTGACGAACCGTCAGGAAATGTGGAGGAGTGCGTCGACATACCCCGGCAGGGTCACTTGCAAGTCGGCGCGCGCCCTGGATGGGGAAACGGCCTGATCTCATCCGTAGGGAGGAGATTCCGACGGCCGGGGTCCGCTCTGTGTGGGACGCGAAGATGCTCCCCGCCGGGGATGACCGCACCCGGCCGGGACTGATGGGGTGGGGTGGTGCAATCCCGTACTTCCCGGCAGTCGCCCCAGCACCCGGTGGCGCACGGCATGGACGACGACCCCAGGCTCGCCGCCGAGCCCGCGGCGGCGCTCGCCGCCGCCCGCCGCAGGGCGGTGCGGGACGGGGACCGGCAGATCGACACCGCCCACCTGCTGCACTCGCTCCTGGAGCAGGACCCTCAGGTGCGCGCCGCCTTCGACGGCGGACCCCAGCTCGCCCGGCTGCTCGGTTACCTTGTCCAGCGCAGCATCGGCTATGGCCTGCGCTGGCAGAGCGGAGTCGAGGACTCCGGGACCCTGCCCGTCGTCACGGTCGTCGAGGGTTTCTCCCCGCTGGCCGCGGCCGCGCTGGAGCACGCGTGCGTGCGGGCCGCCCGGCGCGACGGAGCGCCGGCCCGGGGCGTCGACCTGCTCGCGGCGATCGTCGCGGACCCGCAGGCGCGGGCCGTCGAGGTGCTGACCCGCGCCGCCGTCGACGTCCACGCGCTGCGCGCACGGATCGAGGACGGTCCGCAGGAGCGCGAGGCCCGCGCCGGAGGCGGCGAAGGCGCCTACTGAGACCGCCCCGACCCCGCCCCGACCGCCCTCGCCCGCCGTCCGGGGCCGTCCAGCCGATGAGACAGGTGTCAACGGGGATGACGCTCATGTCGTCGCCTGTCATCATGTGCCGGTGCATATGTCTGTGAGCAGTGAGGGCAAGAGCGGGAAGGGCATCGGGCTCGGTCTGGCGATCGGGTCGGCCATCGCCTTCGGCGGATCCGGGGTCGCGGCCAAGCCGCTGATCGAGGCGGGCCTCGATCCGCTGCACGTGGTGTGGCTGCGGGTGACCGGCGCGGCCCTGGTGATGCTGCCGCTCGCCGTACGACACCGCGCCCTGCTGCGCACCCGCCCGGCGCTGCTCGCCGGGTTCGGTCTGCTCGGCGTGGCGGGAGTGCAGGCGTTCTACTTCGCCGCGATCTCCCGCATCCCGGTCGGTGTCGCGCTGCTCGTCGAGTACCTCGCGCCCGCGCTGGTGCTCGGCTGGGTGCGGTTCGTGCAGCGCCGGCCGGTGACGCGCGCCGCCGCGCTCGGCGTGGTCCTCGCGGTGGGCGGGCTGGCCTGTGTCGTCGAGGTCTGGTCGGGGCTGAGTTTCGACGCCTTCGGGCTGCTGCTCGCGCTCGCGGCCGCCTGCTGCCAGGTCGGCTACTTCGTCCTGTCCGACCAGGGCAGCGACTCCGGGGACGACGCCCCCGATCCGCTCGGCGTCATCGCGTACGGCCTCCTCGTGGGCGCCGTCGTCCTGACCGCCGTCTCCCGCCCCTGGGGCATGGACTGGTCCGTGCTCGCGCACACCGCCGGCATGAACGGCACCGAGGTCCCCGCCTGGCTGCTGCTCGCCTGGATCGTGCTCATCGCGACGGTGGTCGCCTACGTCACCGGCGTGGTCTCCGTGCGCCGGCTCTCTCCCCAGGTCGCGGGCGTGGTGGCCTGTCTGGAGGCGGTCATCGCGACGGTCCTGGCATGGGTGCTGCTCGGCGAGCACCTCTCGGCGCCGCAGATCGTGGGTGGGGCGGTGGTTCTCCTGGGCGCCTTCATCGCGCAGTCGTCCGCGCCGGCCAAGGGCGCCTCGGAGCCGGTGGCCGGCGGCAGTCCCGAAAGGGAGCTGTCGGCCCGCGGGACGGCTGCCTAGGCTCCCGATCACGCCTTCGAACGTGTTCGTTCCTCCGCCCGCGGGCGCCTGAGGCGGGCCGTCCGGTCACCGGTCCCGCACCCGTGGAGTCACAGGGCGTTCCGGCGACAGGGGGAGAGAGGGGGAGAGGTGCCGCGGGCGGGCGCGGGGCCGGGCTCCCGCCTTTTCTCGCGCCGTCCCGTACGTCACCTCGGGCGGTCATGTCCGGCGTCGTCGTGACAGGTGCTCGCCGGCCGCCGCGTCGCGTGGGCCGCCCCGGGCGGCCAGGCCGGCGGCGATGCGGTCCTGGGTCTCGCTCGGCCGGTGGGCCGCGTACTTGAACTTGGCCCGTACGCCGGTCACCTCGAGCCGGACACCACGGATGCCGGAGAGCAGACGGCCGTACGGCGCCTCGCCGACCGTGGGCCGGGCGGAGCCGCCCTCCGGCTGGAAGTGGCCCAACTGGCGTTCGAGCAGCTCGGCCTTGGCGGTCGGATCGTCCACGATGTGGGCCGTGCAGCGGAGCTGGACCGCCGCGTAGAAGCTCGTCGGGGTGCCGTGCTCGGCGGGGGCACCCGGCGGTGCCTGCCACGGGCCGGGTACGAACACATAGTCGTCGACCACGCTCAGGATCACGGTCGGGTCCGCCTCCAGGGCGGGCCACAGGGGGTTGGGCCGGGCCAGATGGGTGACGGCCTCGCCCGCGTCGGGGTCGTAGGCGAAGTGCAGGGGCTGGACGAACGGGGGCTCGCCCGCCGGGCCGTTGACCGCGAGCTGGCCGAAGTCGTGGACGGACAGCCAGTCGCGCCACTCGCCGTCGTCGTGGGGCGCGTCCCAGGGGTGGATGAGCATCACGGCACCGCGAGGTAGTCGGGGAGGACGGTGCCGGGGGCGAGGTCGGCCTCCGGGAGGGGCGCGTCGTAACCCTTGCGCAGCGGGAGCACACCGGCCCAGTGGGGGAGGGCGAGGTCCTCCGGTTCCTCGTTCACCCCGCCGGTGCGGGTCTTGGCCGACACCTCGTTCAGGTCGAGGCGGATCACCGCGGTCGCCGCCAGTTCCTTCTTGTTCGCGGGGCGCGAGTCGGCGGCCCGGCCCGGGACGACATGGTCGACGAGGGCGTCGAGCGCGGTGAGCTTCTCCTGCGGGTCCGTCACGTCGTACGCGATGCCGTGCACCACGACCGAGCGGTAGTTGATCGAGTGGTGGAAGGCCGAGCGGGCCAGCACCAGACCGTCGACATGCGTCACCGTCAGGCACACCGGCAGCCCCGGGTCCGCCTGGCCCGTCATCCGCAGCGGACGCGAACCCGTGGAGCCGTGCACGTAGAGCGTCTCGCCGACCCTGCCGTACAGGGTCGGCAGCACGACCGGCGCGCCGTCGCGGACGAAACCGAGGTGGCAGACGTAGCCCTCGTCGAGTATCGCGTGCACGAGCTCCCTGTCGTACGAGGCCTTCTGCGCGGACCGCGTGGGGATCGTGCGGTCGGTCGGGGTGTAGGCGGCGGTCCGTGTCGTCGTCTCCGGGGTCCCCTGCATGGCGTTCTCCATTGCACTAGTGCATAATAGGCTTTGTGCTAGGAGAATATCCGATCAAAGGCCGGCGTGCAGCGGACATTTCCGCGAGCATCGAGGCGGCGGTGGGTACGGGTGAGCTGGGTCCTGGGCAACTGCTGCCGCCCATGCGGGAGTTGGCGACCGCACTGGGGGTGAACCCGAACACCGTCGCGGCCGCCTATCGCACCCTGCGGGAGCGCGGGGTGATCGAGACCGACGGCCGACGGGGCAGCCGGGTGCGGTCGAAGCCCGCCACGACCGGGCGCGAGTTCCTCCGGGTCGAGGTGCCGGAGGGCGTACGGGACGCGGCCGCCGGCAACCCGGACACCGCGCTGCTGCCACCGCTGGCGCCGGCGTTCGCGTGGGCCGCCGCGCAGGGCGACCGGGAACCGGTCCTGTACGGGCACGCTGCGCTGGAACCCGAACTGGCGCGGCTGGCGCGGGCCGAACTGGACGCGGACGGTGTGCCGGCCGGGCCCGTGGCCGTCGCCTCCGGTTCGCTGGACGCGATCGAACGCGTCCTCGCCGCGCATGTGAGGCCGGGCGACACCGTGGCCGTCGAGGATCCCGGCTGGGGCTCCCTGCTCGACCTCGTCCCGGCGCTCGGGCTGCGCCCGGTTCCGGTCGGCGTCGACGACGACGGCCCGCTGCCCGAGCAGGTGCGTCGCGCCCTGGAGGCCGGGGCGCGCGCCCTGATCGTCACCGACCGGGCGCAGAACCCGACCGGCGCGGCGGTGAGTGCCGCACGCGCGCGTGCCCTGCGTGCCGTGCTGCGGGCACACCCGCGGACCGTGCTCGTCGAGGACGACCACGGTCATGGGATCGTCGACCTCCCGCTGCACCCCCTCGCGGGCGTCACCCGGCACTGGGCGTTCGTGCGCTCGGTGGCCAAGGCGTACGGACCCGACCTGCGGTTCGCCGTGCTCACCGGGGACGAGGTCACCCTCGACCGGGTGCGCGGGCGGCAGCGGCTCGGACCCGGGTGGGTCAGCCGGATCACCCAGCGGGCGGTGCTGCGGCTGTGGGCCGACGGGGCGGTGGACGCGCGGGCGGTGGCCGAGGCGTACGGGAGCCGGCGGGACGCGCTGATCACGGCGCTGGCCGAGCGGGGGGTCGAGGCGCGCGGCCGCAGCGGGATGAACGTGTGGATTCCCGTGCCGGACGAGACGGGGGCCGTCGCCCGGTTGCTCCAGGCGGGGTGGGCCGTCGCCCCCGGGGCACGGTTCCGGATCGAGGCCCCACCAGGGATCCGCATCACCGTCTCGACGCTGGCCCGGGACGAGGTCGGCCCACTGGCGGACGCCGTCGCCTCCGCGGTACGGGTGGGCGGCACCCGCGGGTACGTCTAGGGCGCGAAGGCGCTGCGCGGAGCGGTCTCGACGGGTGCCGGGTCGTCGTGGGTTTCGCATCCACCCGGCGGTGCCGCAGGGCGCTGCCGCCCGCGCCGATCGGGTCGGCGGGGGCCCGGCCGTCGCGGCTACGCGGCGGAGCCGCAGGTCGGCGCCGCCCCCGCGCTCGGGGGCCGGACACCGTGCCCCCGGGTTCAGGATCTGCCGCGCGCCTGGGTCAGTGCCGCTCCCGCCAGGACGATCGCCGCGCCCACCGGGGTCGACCAGCTCAGCGGCTCGCCGAGGATCGCGACGCCCGCGGCCGTCGCGATGACCGGGATGAAGTAGGTGACCATCTGGGCCGTCGTGGGGCCGACCTCCGCGACCAGGCCGTACTGGATCAGCAGGGCGAGGCCCGTGCCGAGCGCGCCCAGGGCGGCCGTCGCGAGCAGCGGGACCAGCGGGAAGTGGCTCGGGAAGGAGGTGAACAGCGGGGTGACCACGGCCAGTTGGAGCGTGGCCAGCAGGAGCTGCCCGCCGGTCATCGACAGGGCCGAGGAACCGGTGTCCGCCAGGGTGCGGCGGAGGTAGATCCATCCGATCGGGTAGCTGAGCGAGGCCAGCAGGGCCAGGGCCGTGCCCCGGGCGTCCAGGCCGTGGAAGCCCTGCCAGGCGCCCAGGACCGTCAGGACGCCCAGGAAGCCGAGGCCCAGACCCGCGACGCGCAGCCGGGTCGGACGGTCCTCCGACAGCGCCACCAGGGACAGGGCCATGCCCCACAGGGGCGAGGTCGCGTTGCAGATCCCGGCCAGGGTCGAGGGAATGGTCAGCTCGGCGTAGGCGAAGAGGGAGAAGGGCAGGGCGTTGAGAAGGAACGCCGCCACCGTCAGATGCGCCCAGGTGCGGGCCCCGCGCGGCAGCCGCTCGCGCTTCACCACCATCGCGACCGCCAGGACCGCCGTACCGAACAGCAGCCTGCCCAGGGTGACCTGGAAGGGTGCGTAGCCGTCGGTGCCCACCTTGATGAGCAGGAAGCTGAAGCCCCAGATCAGCGACAGCACGCCGAAGCGCAGTCGCCAGTCGAGAGTGCGGCGGGGGCGGGCGGGGGCTTGCGGGGAGGTCCGGGCGGGGGCGGTGACAGCAGTCATGAGCGTAACGATGCTGGACGTCGTCCCGTCACACAATCGAGAATATTCGAGCGATACCTCGTAGCATCGCTTACATGTTGAACCTGGAGCGCCTGCGCACCCTCGACGCCCTGGCCCGGCACGGGTCGGTCAGTGGCGCCGCCACGGGCCTGCACATCACCACCTCGGCCGTCTCGCAGCAGATGGCCAAGCTGGAACGGGAGGTCGGGCAGCGGCTCCTCGCCAAGCAGGGGCGAGGCGTACGGCTCACGGACGCGGGGCGGCTGCTCGCCGACCACGCGTCCCGGATCCTTTCGCAGGTCGAGCTCGCCCAGTCCGATCTGGAGGCCCAGCGCGGACAGGTGGTGGGGGAGCTGCGGCTCTCCGCGTTCCCGACCGCGGCACGCGGGCTGTTCCCCGTCGCGCTCGCCGAGCTGCGCAAGGCGCACCCGGGGCTGCGCCTGCGCTCGTGCGAACTGGAACCGGAGCGGGGCGTCGCCGGGGTGGTCCGCGGTGACCTCGACCTGGCCGTCGTCCTGGACTGGTACAACAAGCCGATGCCGGTGCCGGACGGCCTGGTCAAGGCGCCCATCCTGGACGATCCCGCCGATGTCGCGATGCCGGCCGGGCACCCCCTCGCGGACCGGGACGAGGTGGATCTGGGGGAGTTCGCCGAGGACGAGTGGATCACCTGGGGCGAGGGCGAGTTCTGTCACGAGTGGCTGATGTTCACGCTGCGCTCACGGGGCGTCGAGCCGATCGTCGGTCACCGGGCGGCCGAGACGCACACCCAACTCGGGCTGGTGGCCGCCGGACTGGGCGTCTGCATCGCGCCGCTGCTCGGACGTCACCCGGTGCCCGAAGGCGTCGTGACGGTCCCCCTGCGGCAGCGGGTGCGCCGGCATGTGTACGTGCTCTGGCGGGCGGACGCCGACCGCCGCCCGTCGATCCGGGCGGCGGTCGCGGCACTCAAGGCCGCGGGGAAGGCCGTGGGCTGAACGGCCCTATACACCGCCCAGCTTGCGGAAGTCCCAGGACACGATCTTCGTCGGCGTCAGCCGCACCCACGCGTGCCGGCCGTCGTGCGGCATCGCGTCCAGGCCGAAGTTCTTGCGCGCGAACAGCGTCTCCACGGCGTCGAGTTCGGCGCACAGCTCCCCGGTGCGCGGGCTCTCGCCCACGAACTCCACGACGCCGGACAGCTCGACGCCCCGCAGCGCGTCGTACTCCTCGCCCGTGTCGATCACGATCGCAACCCGCGGATCGCGGTTCAGGTCCGCCCAGCGCTTGCTGCGCACGACCGAGTACAGCCACAACGCGGTGCCGTCCCAGAGAAACCACAGGGCGCTGACATGCGGGGCGCCGTCGGTGGACACGGTCGCGACCCGGCAGGTGCGCTGGAGGGTGAGGAACGCGTCCAGTTCACCCGGCGACATCATGATCTTCCGGCCCCGGCGCTGAGTGACGGTCATCCGGCCCCCTCATTCTTTTCTTGTGGGTACGTGCCGCTCTCCTGAAATCCCGTCAGGAAAGCATGGGTCTTCTTCCTTCTGCGCGCAATGGCGGTTACTGTCGCCCGCTCCACACCGACGCCAGGGGGAGTCATGCCGTCGTACGAACAGCTCAGCGCCCTCCTCGACCCTGCCGGCACCGTCCTGATCACGGTGGAGTGCCAGCAGGGCGTCGTCGGGCCCGGTGCCGCGCTGCCCCAGCTCGCCCGTGCGGCACGGGAGTCGGGGGCCCTCGACAACGTCGCCCGGCTGGTCGCCGCCGCTCACGCGAGCCGCGTCCAGGTCGTGCACGCCGTCGCCGAGCGCCGCCCCGACGGCCGGGGCGCCAACCGCAACGCCCGGCTGTTCCGCGCGGCCGAGCGCCTTCCCGTCCAGCAGCTCACCGGCACCGACGCGACCAGCCTGGCGCCCCCGATCGAGGTCGCCGAGCAGGACCTGGTCGTGCGGCGGCTGCACGGGCTGTCGCCGATCCAGGGCACCGATGTCGACGCCCTGCTGCGCAACCTGGGCTGCCGCACCCTGGTGGTGACCGGGGTCTCGGCCAACGTGGCGATCCCGAACACCGTCTTCGACGCCGTCAACCGCGGCTACACGGCCGTCGTGCCGTCGGACGCGATCGCCGGGGTGCCTGCCGACTACACCCCCGCGATGATCCGCCACACCCTCGCATTGGTCGCTACGGTCACGACCACGGACGAGGTGCTGGCCTGCCTCCGGCGGCCGGCCGTCAGGCCAGCGTGATCGATGCGCCGCTGACGGTGATCGCCACCTCGGGCAGCGGTTTCTGCGCGGGTCCGCTCTTCACGCTGCCGTCCGTGATCGAGAAGTTGCTGTTGTGACAGGGGCAGTTGATCACGCCGTCGGTGATGCTCTTCACCGCGCAGCCCTGGTGGGTGCAGACGGCGGAGAACGCCTTGTACGTGCCCGCCGTCGGCTGGGTGACGACCACCTTCTCGGAGTCGAAGACCTTGCCACCGCCCTCGGGTATGTCGGCGGTCGTGGTGAGCGCGGCGCCGGCCGCGGCGTTGTCCCCGCCCCCCGTGCCGCCGGTGCTCACGGCCTCGGTGGACCCGGTGGAACCCGACGTGCCGGCCGAGGCGGACGAGCTCGACGAGTCGTCGTCGGAGCCTCCGCACGCGGTCAGCGCGACGGAGAGCCCCGCGGCTCCGGCGGCTGCCACGACGGTACGGCGGGCAGGCCCCGACGCGGACTTGATCGATGCGCTGGTCATGCTGGAGGTTCCCTTCCAGGGGGTGCGTGGATCTGCCGAGAGGTACGAGCCGCGGGCGCCGCTCGTTCAGCGCCCCCGCCAAGTCCGGACAGTGTCGAGATATTGACCCGTTCGAGATGAGTGCGGCGTAAGCCAGAGCTGTCGCGGAGCTGTCGGCCCCGCATCGCCCCAGGCCCAGTAGCCTGGGGCGATGCTCAAGGAAGTCACCGCGACCCGCTTCGTCACCCCCCTGCGTGAGGGCGGCTCCTTGCCGGGACTCGTCGAGGCCGACGACTTCGGTCTGTACGTCCTGAAGTTCACCGGTGCCGGGCAGGGCCGCAAGACGCTCGTCGCCGAGGTCGTCTGCGGCGAACTCGCCCGCAGGCTCGGCTTCCGGGTGCCCCGCCTGGTGACCGTGGAGCTCGACATGGTGCTGGGGCTCGGCGAACCCGACCAGCAGGTACAGGAGTTGCTGAAGTCCAGCGGCGGCACCAACCTCGGCATGGACTTCCTCTCCGGCGCCCTCGGCTTCGACCCGCTCGCCTTCCCGGTGACCTCCGAGGAGGCCGGCCGCATCGTCTGGTTCGACGCGCTGGTGAACAACGTCGACCGGTCCTGGCGCAACCCCAACCTGCTGATGCGCCGCGGCGACCTGTGGCTCATCGACCACGGCGCCACCATGATCTGGCAGCACAACTGGCCCACCGCCGAGACCTCCGCGGCCCGCCCCTACGACGCCTCCGACCACGCGCTCACCCCGTTCGGACCGGACGTCGCGGCCGCGGCGGCGGAGCTCGCGCCGCTGGTCACCGCCGACCTCCTCGCCGAGGTCACCGCCGAGATCCCCGACGTCTGGCTGACGGACGAGCCCGGCTTCGACACCCCGGACGCGCTCCGCCGGGCCTACGCGGCCCCCCTGCTCGCCCGCGCCGCCGTCATCCACGACCGCATCAAGGGGACCAAGTGAACGAGCGCCACATCATCCGGCCGGGCCAGGGCGGCGACCGGGACGTCTTCGAGTACGCCCTGCTGCGCGTCGTACCGCGCGTCGAGCGCGGCGAGTGCATCAACGCGGGCGTGCTGGTGTACTGCCGCGGCCAGGACTACGTGGGGGCCCGCACCCACCTCGACGAGGCGAGGCTGCTGGCGCTGGACCCGGACGCGGACGTGACCGGGGTGCGGGCCGCCCTGCGGGCGGTCGAGGGCGTGTGCACGGGCGGCGCGTCGGCCGGCCAGGCGGCGCACGACGACGCCGGACGGCGCTTCCGCTGGCTGATCGCGCCCCGTTCGACGATCGTCCAGCCGGGCCCGGTCCACACGGGGCTCACCACCGATCCCGCGGCCGAGACGGAGCGGCTGCTGGAACTGCTGGTGAGGTAATGGATCACACCCGCGCCGTGTGGCGTTGACACCGGGTGCCAGGGCTTCTAGCGTCACGTCTGCCGAAGGTACTAAGCGGTCGCTCACCACTCGGGCGCATCCAGATTTTCTCAAGGGCGAGGAGAACCAGCAATGTCCACCACTGAGCAGCGGGTCGCCGTGGTCACGGGCGCGGCGCGCGGCATCGGAGCCGCCACCGCCGTACGGCTGGCCGCGGAAGGCCGTGCGGTCGCGGTCGTCGACCTCGACGAGGCCGCCTGCAAGGACACCGTCGAGAAGATCACCGCGGCGGGCGGCAAGGCCATCGCGGTCGGCGCCGACGTCTCCGACGAGGCCCAGGTCGAGGCGGCGATCGCACGTATCGCCGAGGAGCTCGGCGCGCCGACGATCCTCGTCAACAACGCGGGCGTGCTCCGCGACAACCTGCTGTTCAAGATGAGCGTCGCCGACTGGGACACCGTCCTGGGCGTGCACCTGCGCGGTTCCTTCCTGATGACCAAGGCCGTCCAGAAGCACATGGTCGACGCCGGCTTCGGCCGGGTCGTCAACCTGTCGTCCTCCTCGGCGCTCGGCAACCGCGGCCAGGCCAACTACTCCGCCGCCAAGGCCGGTCTCCAGGGCTTCACCAAGACCCTCGCCATCGAGCTCGGCAAGTTCGGCATCACCGCCAACGCCGTCGCCCCCGGCTTCATCGCCACCGACATGACCGCCGCGACCGCCGCCCGGGTCGGCATGGGCTTCGAGGAGTTCAAGGCCGCGGCCGCCACCCAGATCCCGGTCGCGCGCGTCGGCGAGCCCGACGACATCGCCAACGCCATCGCCTTCTTCACGAACGAGGCCGCCGGCTTCGTCTCCGGTCAGGTGCTGTACGTCGCCGGCGGACCGCTCGACTAAAGGCCATCAGGGAGCACTAGGGATCACTGGGGATCACGAACATGACTGAACTGCCCGCACTCTCCGGCAAGGTCGCCCTCGTCACGGGCGCCAGCCGCGGCATCGGCTACGGCGTCGCCGAGGCACTCATCGCCCGCGGCGACCGGGTCTGCATCACCGGCCGCAACGAGGACGCGCTCAAGGAGGCCGTCGAGCAGCTCGGCGCCGACCGGGTCATCGGCGTCGCCGGCAAGGCGCACGACCTGGCGCACCAGGCCGCTGCCGTCGAGCGCACCATGGAGGCCTTCGGCCGCCTCGACTTCCTGGTCAACAACGCCGGCACGAACCCGGTGTTCGGGCCGATCGCCGACCTCGACCTGGACGTGGCCCGCAAGGTCTTCGAGACCAACGTGGTCTCCGCGCTGGGCTTCGCGCAGCGGACCTGGCACGCCTGGCAGAAGGACAACGGCGGCGCGATCGTCAACATCGCCTCCGTCGCGGGACTCTCCGCCTCGCCCTTCATCGGCGCGTACGGCATCAGCAAGGCCGCGATGATCAACCTGACCCAGCAGCTGGCGCACGAGTTCGCGCCGCGTGTGCGGGTCAACTCGATCGCCCCGGCCGTGGTGAAGACGAAGTTCGCCCAGGCCCTGTACGAGGGCCGCGAGGAGGAGGCGGCCGCCGCCTACCCGCTCGCCCGGCTCGGCGTGCCCTCCGACATCGGCGGCACCGCCGCGTTCCTGACCTCGGAGCAGTCGGACTGGATCACCGGCCAGACGCTCGTCGTCGACGGCGGAATCTTCCTCAACGCCGGCGTGGGCTGATCCCGGCGTGGCGTGAATTCGACACCGACACGGGCGCCGTTTCTTGACGGAAACGGCGCCCGTGTCGTCGTTCCGGCGTCGCACGGGCGATGACAACGTAGTCACCCCGAAGTGATCAAGAATGCTTCAAGGGTGCGGGTTCACGGCGTGCGGGGCTGCGGTATGGTCTGCCAACCCTTGGCATGGCAGATCGAGGAGCGTGCGCGTGTTCAACCGGAACCGATCCTTGCAGCAGATGGCGGCGATCGTGTCCATATCCCTGGTGGCCGGATGCAGCCTCCTGGGGGAGGAGAGCTCCGACGATGCCGGACCGATCGTCGTGGGCACCACCAGTGCTCCCAGCACGCTCGATCCCGCCGCCGCCTGGGACGGCTCCTGGGAGCTGTTCCGCAACATCTACCAAACGTTGCTGAGCTACCCCAACGGAGCGACGAGTCCCCAGCCGGACGCCGCCAAGTCCTGCGATTTCACGGACAGCTCGAACCGCACGTACAAGTGCGAGCTGCGCGACGGCCTCAAGTTCTCCAACGGCGACACGCTGGACGCGAAGGCCGTGAAGTACTCGATCGACCGGATCAGGACGATCAACGCCGACACCGGCCCCAACGGACTCCTGGGCAGCCTGGACAGCGTCGATACGAAGGGCGACCAGGTGGTGCTCTTCCGGCTCAACAAGGCCGACGCCACCTTCCCCTTCGTGCTCGCCACCCCCGGCATGTCCATCGTCGACCCCGACGACTACTCCGCGAAGGCCCTGCGCAAGGACGACGGCATCGTCGGTTCCGGACCGTACCGGCTCCAGTCCTACGAAGAGGGCAAGCAGGCCGTACTGGTACGGAACGACAACTACAAGGGCTTCGCCGACCGCAAGAACGACGCGGTGACCATCCGCTACTTCCAGGACTCCGGCGAGATGGTCAAGGCCCTGCGCGGCAAGGACATCGACATCACCTACCAGGGTCTCGCCGCCGACGACATCGTCGACCTGGACGGCAAGAGCGCCGCCAACGAGGGCCTCCAGCTCATCGAGGGCGCCGGCAGCAACATCAACTACCTGGTGTTCAACCCCAAGGACCCGTGGTCCGACAAGGTCGCCGTGCGCCGGGCCGTGGCCCAGGTCGTGGACCGGGCCGCGATCGCCCACGAGGTCTACAAGGACACGGTCGAGCCGCTGTACTCCATGGTCCCGTCCGGCCTGACCGGCCACACCACCGGCTTCTTCGACTCCTTCGGTGACCCCGACAAGGCCAAGGCGCGCAAGATCCTCACCGAGGCGGGGATCACCGAGACCGTCCCGCTCACCCTCTGGTACACCACCGACCGCTACGGCTCCGACACCGCCCTGGAGTTCAAGGAGATCAAGAGGCAGCTCGACGCCTCGGGCCTGTTCTCGGTCAAGCTGAAGAGCCGCCCCTGGAACACCTACGTGGTCGGCTACCAGAAGGGCGAGTACCCGGTGTTCGGGCGCGGCTGGGCCCCGGACTTCCCCGACGCGGACAACTTCATCGCCCCCTTCGTCGGCGATCAGAACGCGCTCGGCACGCCCTACCCGGCGAAGGAGATCACACAGGTGCTGCTGCCCCGCTCCCGCGGGGAGAGCGACCGCGCCAACGTGGTGCAGGACTTCGAGGAGGCCCAGCAGATCCTCGTCGACGACGCCCGGCTGCTGCCGCTGTGGCAGGGCAAGCAGTACCTGGCCTCGTCCGAGGACGTCTCGGGCGGCGAGCGGTCCCTGGACCCGTCGACGATCATGATGATGTGGGAGCTGACGCGGAAGACCAGCTGGTAGGCGGTCGGTGGGCCGGTCCGCAGGGCCGGTCCGTGGGGCCGGTCCGTGAGGCCGGTTGTCAGTGGTCGCCTGTAGGTTCTGTGTTCTGCAAGTGACCGCACGACGCAAGGACGTTGACGTGACCGACATCGCCATGCTGCCCGAGTCCTGGCGCGGGGTTCTGGGCGACGAGCTCCAGCAGCCCTACTTCAAGGAGCTGACGGAGTTCGTCGAGGAGGAGCGGGCGGCGGGTCCCGTCTACCCCCCACGCGAGGAGGTCTTCGCCGCGCTCGACGCGACGCCGTACGAGCGGGTGAAGGTGCTCGTCCTCGGCCAGGACCCGTACCACGGCGAGGGCCAGGGGCACGGCCTGTGCTTCTCGGTGCGGCCGGGAGTGAAGATCCCGCCGTCCCTGCGGAACATCTACAAGGAGCTGCACGCGGAGCTGGACACGCCGATCCCGGACAACGGCTACCTGATGCCGTGGGCGCAGCAGGGCGTCCTGCTGCTCAACGCGGTCCTCACGGTCCGCTCCGGCGAGGCGAACTCGCACAAGGGCAAGGGCTGGGAGAAGTTCACGGACGCGGTGATCCGCGCGGTGGCCGACCGGCCCGACCCGGCCGTCTTCGTCCTGTGGGGCAACTACGCGCAGAAGAAGCTCCCGCTCATCGACGAGACCCGGCACATCGTGGTCAAGGGCGCCCACCCCTCGCCGCTGTCGGCGAAGAAGTTCTTCGGTTCCCGCCCGTTCACGCAGATCAACGAGGCGGTGGCACAGCAGGGCCACGAGCCGATCGACTGGACGATCCCGAACCTGGCCGACCAGGTCTGACCCGACTCCACCTGCCCCAGCCCGACCCAGTCCGACCTGAGGCGCCTTCAGTCTGCCTCCTGCTGCCTGCCGCCGGGCCGGTTCCTCCGCGGACCGGCACGGTGCCGCCTGACCGGGATTGCGGATGCCTGCGGCTAGCGTCGTCGCAACGACGCAAGGAGGCCGCGGTGGCGGAGCGACAGGGGCAGACGGTGCCGGACGCCCTGCTGACGCGGATCGGGCAGGTCGTGATGCTGCACCACGGGGGAGATCGCGAGGAGGCCCGGCGCCGACTCCTCGACCTGTGGACGGAGCTCGGCGAGGACGGCGCCCCGCTGCACCGCTGCACCCTCGCCCACTACCTGGCCGACACCCACGACGACCCCTCGGACGAGCTGGCGTGGGACCTGCGGGCGCTGACGGCGGCGGAGGAGCACGCCGGCTCGGTCGAGATGCGGGCGCTCTATCCGTCGCTGCACCTCAACCTGGCGGCGGACTACGTCAAACTCGGCCGCGCCGAGGCCGCCCGTACCCACGTACGCAGGGCCCGTACGGCGGCCGTGGCACTGAGGGAAGACAGCTACGGGGACGGCGTACGGGCGGCGATCAGCCGGATGGAACTGAGACTGGGGGAGGGCGAAGGCGAAGGCGAGTGGGAAGGGCGGGGCGAGTGGGAGCGGGAGTGGTGAGACCGGCGGGGTGGTCGCCCTCCGACGCCCCCGGCCCGTGACGCCTCACCGCCCGTAGGCCTGCTCGCAGATCGCCGCCTCCGGGCTGTCGCCCTGCCATCCGCCGTACGTCCTGCCGAGCGCGCACACGTCGGTGTTCCGGCGCACCTCCTCCTCCACGTCCGGGATCTCCACGCGCGGCAGCGCGTGCCGCCGGGCCTGCGGGTGGGGCGGCCGGGTGTGCGGACGGGAACGGGACGAGGGCGGCTGTCCGGCGCCGCCGGCCCCCGGCACCGCCGCCGTCCGCCGCCGCTGCGTCGGCGCCGTCGGCGCATCCGGTTCCGGCTTCCGGGACGGCCCGACCATCTCCAGCGCCTCACGGGCCGGAGCCTGCACGACCTGCACCTCGGCCCGCCCCTCCGGCCGCGGCACGGACGGCCGGGACGGTGCCAGGACGGGGCCGGGGACGGCCGGGCGCTGGACGGTCACGCATCCCGCGAGGGCCGAGACGGCCACGGTGACCAGGAGCGTTGCGGTAGTCGTCGTCGTTCGATGCACCCGCGCAACTCTGCTGGTTCCGCCCACCCGAGCAACAGCGCAGAAGCGGAGGTTGCCCCGCACGGGTGATCTCGCACCCCGTACGAGGGAGCGGGCCCGCCCGCGCTGACGTCACTCGCCGATGACACCTTCACTGGACGGAGCCGCCGTACCTGCCCTTGAGCAGCGCCCCCGGAATCCCTTGCACCGCCTCCGGGCCGGGTGTCCGCGCGCATCGCGGACCGGCGGACGGCGGCCGGGGAAGGGCCCCGTATGCTGCCGTACACGGTAGGCCGGGCAGTGGGCCGGGCAGCGTGGGACAGGTAGCGAGGGAGCGCCCGTGAAGGTCGGCTGCATCGGACTCGGCGACATCGCGCAGAAGGCGTATCTGCCGGTGCTCGGCGCGCTGCTCGGGGTCGAGCTCCACCTCCAGACCCGCACGCCGGCCACCCTCGACCGGGTCGCCGACAGCCTCCGCCTGCCGCGCGAGCAGCGCCACCACGACCTCGACGCGCTCCTCGCCGCCGGCCTCGACGCGGCCTTCGTGCACGCCCCCACCGCCGCCCACCCCGAGATCGTCTCCCGGCTGCTGGAGGCGGGCGTCCCGACGTACGTGGACAAGCCCCTCGCGTACGAACTCGCCGACTCCGAGCGGCTCGTCACGCTCGCCGAGGCGCGGAACGTGTCCCTCGCCGTCGGCTTCAACCGGCGCCTCGCGCCCGGCTACGCCCAGTGCGCCGACCACCCGCGCGAGCTGATCCTCATGCAGAAGAACCGCGTCGGGCTGCCCGAGGAACCGCGCACGATGATCCTCGACGACTTCATCCACGTCGTCGACACGCTGCGTTTCCTGGCGCCGGGCCCGGTCGACGACGTGACCGTGCGCGCCCGCGTCGAGGACGGCCTGCTGCACCACGTCGTCCTCCAGCTCGCCGGGCCCGGCTTCACCGCGCTCGGTGTGATGAACCGGCTCAGCGGGTCCAACGAGGAGATCCTCGAGGTGTCGGGGCAGGACACCAAGCGCCAGGTCGTCAACCTCGCCGAGGTGATCGATCACAAGGGGCAGCCGACCGTGCGGCGGCGCGGCGACTGGGTGCCGGTGGCCCGGCAGCGCGGCATCGAGCAGGCGGTCCTCGCCTTCCTGGACGCCGTGCGGGCGGGCAAGGTGCTCAGCGCCAGGGACGCGCTGGCGACTCATGAGCTGTGCGAGCGGGTGGTACGAGCGGTGCGGGAGCGGTCCGCCGCGGCCTGACCGTCCGCGCCCCCTCCGTGAGCGCGAGGACCAGCAGCACCAGCAGGGCCCCATGGACAGGCCAGTCGCCGTAGCGGACGTACGGGGTGACGCCGTCGGCGAGCGGGACGTCGTAGACGGCCGTCGTGCTCGCCTCCGTGCCCAGCCGCGAGCCGACCCGCCGGCCACTCGCGTCGTACACGGCCGAGACGCCGGTGAGCGTCGAATGGACGAACGGCCGCCCGGTCTCCGCGGCGCGCAGCGCGCCCAGCGAGGCATGCTGCGCGGGCGCCCAGCTCTGCTGGAAGGAGGAGGTCGACGACTGCGCGACCAGCACGTCCGCGCCGTCCCCTGCGAGGTGCCGACTCATGTCGGGGAACGCCGTCTCGAAGCACACCATCGGCCCGATGCGCAGCCCGTGCCCGGCTTCCATCACGACCTGCTCGGTGCCGCGCCGCCGGTCCTCGCCTGCCGCCTTGCCGACGGAGGTGGCCCAGCCGAGCAGGGAACGGGCCGGTATGTACTCGCCGAACGGCACCAGCCGCATTTTGTCGTACCGGTCGCCGGTCGGGCCTTCGGCCCCGATGAGCATCGAGCTCTTGTAGATGCCGGGCCGGTCGGAGCGGCGGGCGTCGACGTTGACGAGGATGTCGGCGCCGGTGACGCGCGACAACTCCGCCAGGCGCCGGGCCAGGTCGGGCCGGTCGTCGAGGTCGTAGCCGACGCTGCTCTCGCCCCAGACGATCAGGTCCACGTCCTGCCCGACCAACCGCCGGGTCAGCTGCTCCTCGCGGTCGAAGCGGCTGTCGGGGCCGTCGATCACCCCCGGCTGCACGACGGCGATCCGGGCCTGCCCGTCGGCGTCGGGACGCGGCGCCCACATCCACGCGGCCGAGGCCGTGGCGGCGGTGGCGACGAGACCGGCGACGGCCGGCGCCCGGGACGCCGGCACGGAGACCAGCACGGCGGCCGACACGTTGACCGCCACCACCAGGAAGCTGAGCAGCCACACGCCGCCGACGGAGGCGAGCCGCAACGCGGGCTCCACCTGCCACTGGCTGGCCCCGAGCATGCCCCACGGCCCGCCGAGCCCCTGCCAGGAGCGCACGAGCTCGATCGCCAGCCAGGCCGAGGGCAGGACCAGCAGCGCGGCGAACACCCGTCCGCGGCTGGGGATCACGTCCGCGGTGAGAAACCGGCGGACCAGCCACGCCCACGGAGCCCACAGGGCGCCCAGCAGCGCGGCGATGACCAGGGTGAACACATGCAGGCTCGGCAGCAGCCAGTGGTGCATGGCCAGCATGAACCCGAACCCGCCGCTCCATCCGTCGTACGCGGCCCGCCTTCCCGTCGGCGCGGAGCGGGCGAGCAGGATCCACGGGACGAGCGCGAGGTAGGCCCACCACCACAGGGCCGGCGCGGGGAACGCGAGCACGGGCAGCGCGCCCGCGAGAGCCGCGACGGCCGTACGCCGCCAGGGGTAGGTGAGCCAGTGTCCGAACGTCTTCATACGGCACCTCCCTACCCGCTCGGGGGTGCCTCCAGTGTGCGCGCCCGGGACGATCTCCGACAGGGGGCTCTTTTCGGCCCAGGGATCTTGAAGCGCGCTGCCGCTCCTGCTGTGTATTTATTTCTTTGTTTCTCTATCTCCTTCTCCTTCTCCTTCTGCCTCGGCCTCTGCCGCCGCTTCCGGCTCAGCCGGGCAGGCGCCGCCACTTCTCCTGGACGACGACCTCACGCACCCGCCAACCGTTGTCCGTCCGCAGCAGACCGAAGGAGTACCTGCCGCCACAGACGAAGTCCGGCGCACCGGCCGCCGAGTCGTCGTGGTCGGCGGCCAGCCGCATCGGGTTGACGTAGTCGGCCTGGACCCGGGCCGTGTCGCCCGTGTCCTGCTCCAGGACCCCGAAGCGCACCCGGCGGTTGACGATGAGGTGCTGCCGCATCGCGAACACCCGCATGTTCTCCGCCAGCCATGAGGCGACGTTCCCGGCGTCCCCCTCGATACCACCGGCCGAGCGGTAGTCCGCCCGCCCGTCCGACGTGAACAGTTCCCGGTACGCCGTCCAGTCTCCGTCGTCGACCGCCACCGCGTAGTCGGTGACCAAACCGTCGACGGCCAACCGGTCCATCACGGCGGCGAGCTCCACACGCTGCGTCATGGCCCGAGTGTTGGGCATGGGGGCTGCTCAGCCAAGGTCTGTGCGGGGATCGATCCGGTAATTCGGTGGCCGCGTGGACGCAGCGGCGGTCAGGCTGCTGCCGTGAACGCCCCGAACAACAACGAGAACCCGAACAACAACGAGAACCCGAACGTGCCGAGCACAGGGACTGCGCTGAGCGCCTCGAACGACCGCCCCGTCGAGCAGGAACCCAAGTTCCGCATCCGCGCGACCCACTCCGAGTCCACGATCACCGTCTACCAGGCGTACCACCCGAGGATCGGCAACGCAGCAGCCCGCAACGGCCGCTTTCCTTCGACGTGGAGCCGCGAACGCATGACGTGGATCATCAAGCCGCGTGATGAATTGGACGAAGAAGGAAGCTCTGGTCGAGCAGCCGGACTGTGAGTCGGAGCTCTCCGCGTACCAGCAGGCGATGCGGAAAAGGCTCCTCGCGGCCCCCGTACTACCAGCGCCCGAGCCCTGGCAGCACATCGCCTACGTCGCTGTCGGCGGACTACTCGGGATCGGTTTCGCGTCGCATCCGGACACCGGAGACGACTTGGTGATGGTCGTCTCGCACGACGGTCACGGTCTCTTCGACGCCGTCACGGGAGAGAAGATCGCCCGGGACCGCGACCCCGCCCCCGAGGACAGCACCCCTGACGCTGACGCCGATCTGTCGTGCTCTGGCTTGGGACCCGTCGCCGGAAGCAGAGTGCGCATCGCCGGGCTCTTCGGGGGTGGCCTGCACACCTCCACCGCGGGCGGCTGGGCTCTGGAGGTCGTTGCCCCGGCCTGGCCCAATGAGCGTGTCCTGCTCTCCCGTGGCAGCGGACTGCCTCACTCCGGTCCGTACGGTGAGCAGTGGTGGCACATCTTCCACTCCAACTACTCCGAGCTCCGAGCCGTCGGCTTCTCGCCCTCCGGGCAGACCCTTGCCGTAGCGACGAGCAGTGATCTGTCCCTGTGGACTCGCCGGACCGGCCACAGCCGCAGTGGTGCTGAAGCCTGACCGAACCGGGCTCGACTCGTCGCGAGCGTCGCCGTCCCAGAGCCCTTCATGTCACGGCCTCAATGGCAGGGGAAGGTACCGACCCAGGCTGCTCTGCTCCACGTCGAGGCTGTCTCGTGGCGCACCTGCGCAGGGCCTTGCGTCCTGGCCGGCGGCCGCCGTTCGGATCACCCGAGGCGATCCTTCAGGTGATCGGCGGACACCCCATGAGCCAGACGGCCGTCGCAGGGGTACGACGTCTCAGCAGAGGACCGAACCCAGATGGCGTGAGGAGCTTGGGGATGTACGCAGCAGTCCGACGGTACGAAGGGGTGACCGATTCGGCCGAGGCGGCACGTCTCGTGAACGAGGGGTTCGTGCCGCTCATGCGCCAGGTCTCCGGCTTCGTGGCCTACTACTGGATCGATACCGGGGAGGGAGTGATGGTCTCCACCAGCGTCTTCCAGGACCAGGCCGGTGCCGAAGAATCGATCTCGAGGGCTGCGGACTTCGTGCGGGACAACCTGGCGTCACTGCTTCCCAACCCTCCCCAGGTCATGGCCGGCGAGGTGGTGGCTTCCGCATGACAGCCTTCGGACCAGCCACGTGAGATGGTCTCCAAGGCTGTACCGGCCTGCCGTGCCCGCATCGTCGCCCTCCTCAGCGTTGGTCCCTCGAGGTGCCATCGGCAGCAAGGAGGTCTGTGGACGCGGCTTGACATGGATCATCAAGGCGCGTTCACAGACCTCAGGGACACGCGCCTGCCCTCTGGCCTGCATCAATCCTCGAACGCGTTGAGGGTCTCTCCAGTCCGGTACGCCGACTACTGCTCGCCGTGACAGGCGGGGTTGGTCGTGGCTCGGAGCGTGGGGGTGCGGCTACGCACCGCGGCCTCGATCTGCTGCGGCACGGAGAACTCTGGAGTGCAGTCAGGACATGTTGCTCGGCCATGGAGATGGGTCAAGTGCTCGGCGACCGTCGACTGCCCGGCTTCTACGGCCATGGCATACAGTCGAGCCCCCAGCGGTGGTAGGTCGGCAGGCACCGTGGGATGGATCCCGGTGAGGGGCGGACCCTGGTCGCCGATGAATCGCACACGCTCATTCGGGTCCAGGCGACGAGTGCAGGGCGGCTGCGCATAGAGGTCGATCTTCAGGTGCTGCGAGCAGGCCGGGCATTGCACCTCGTAGGAGTTACGAAGCAGGCAGCACCGCCATACCGGTACCCCCTCGAAGGCCAACAGGTCCTCCAGCGCGTAGAGATAGTCCTCCTCATCTCCCTCGAACGGCTCTGCCCGCAGGCCCTGAAGAGTCAGCCCGTGCAACTCGGCCACCGCGTCCGGGTAGTGCGTCTGAACGTAGCCCGGCTCGTGAACCTGCTGCTCTGCGGAGACGATACGACCAGCGAGCAGCAGCGCCAGCCGGCGATCACCGGGGATACGGTCCGCGGCGATGTCGGCCAGAGCGGGCAGGGCCGCGAAGCTGGCCGTGTAGACCGAACCCTGGTGGTAGAGAGCAGACGCAAGTTCCTCCCAAGCCTCGTCAGCCAGCTCGGGATCACCCACCTGCTCAAGGAGCTGCGGCAGATCGGCTGCAGAGCCATATGCGTGCTCGAAACGAGACCAGTCCATTGGCATGCACGCAATCATCCCAGGACCCTTCGAGCCTGCACCCCCGACTCCAGTGAGATGGTGTCGCACTTTGAGGACTGTGAACGCCGCTTGACATGGATCAAGCCGTCGTTCCTGTGGATGATGTACCGCTGCGGCTGGGGTCTGAAGGAGGGTCAGGAGACTGTCCTCGCGGTGGAGATCAGCCGGGAGGGCTTCGAGTGGGCTCTGCGGCACGCGTGTCTGTCGCACTACGTGCCGGACCTGCACGGTGATCAGGCCCGGTGGAAGCGGCAGTTGAAGCGGGCGCCGGCACGCGTGCAGTGGGATCCGGAGCGGGATCTGCACCTCGATCCCCTGCCCCACCGCTCCCTCCAGCTGGGGCTCGCGGGGGAGGCGACCGTGCGGTACGCGGACGAGTGGATCGTCGGCATCGAGGATGTGACTCCGCTGGCGAGGGAGGTCCACGGGCATGTGCGGGCCGGTGAACTGGGGCGGGCATCCGCGTTGTTGCCCGCGGAGCAGCCGTATCCGGTAGCCGAGGATGTGCTCACCCATCTGGCGACAGGTTCACGGGCCGAGCTTCCGGTGACCGGTACCGGTCGGGAAAGCGGCCGCTGACTCACCTGCTCTGCCGCGCAGCCGGCAGCGAGGCGTCCGCCACGGTGAGGAACAACATGGGGTGCGGCACGCTGGAGACCGGCTCCCGCAACGGCTTGCGCTCACCGGAGGGGGCACCACACTGCGTGACTCCGGGCACGAGGATGGCGTCCTGCCAGGTGGTTTAGAGGATCAGGTACCGGAACCTGCGCAGGTCGGGGACGGTGGCTACATCGGGCCGGGCGGTTTCCCACCTGCCTTTGCGGAGCGCATGAGGCGACCGCGTATGAGAAAATCGGCGGCCAGCTCGCCGAGCCAGAAGGGTCGCTTGCCGTGTCGGACGTCGCGCCGCATCCGGTTCATCTCGGCAAGGTGGTGGAGGGACTCGCGGAGAACCCCGCGCTACCGCCCGAGTTCATCCGCCGCCTCTTCGCCTACCGCAACGGCCTTGGCAGCGTTGCCAAGCGCCCGGACCTCACCGACGACATGATCGCCGAGATCATCGCCGTCGACGACCACTGGCTCGTGTACTCGCTCGCGCTCAACCGCAGCCTCCCGCATGCCTTTCGGATGACTCTCGCCGAGCACCCGGATCCGGCGATACGCGCGGCCGTAGTGGTCGGCGCGGACGACGCCCCACGAGAGCTGTTCGAGCGGCTGCTCAGCGACCCCGACCTGCGGGTGCGCGAGCGACTGGCGGAACGCGATCACATGCCGACGGATCTGCGCGCCAGGCTGGTGGCCGACCCGGACCCCAAGGTCCGGGCGACGCTTGCCCAATGGTGGACACAGGCCCCGGAACCTGCGCGTCGGCTCCTACTGACGGATGCCGAGGACGCGGTGCGCGCGGGAGCCTGCGCGACCTACTACCGGCGGCTTCCCCATCCGGTTCCGCCTGCCGACCTGCTCCCGGAGCTGCTGGCCGACCCGGTCACGCGCGCCGGGGCGGTGCGTCACTGCACTCTGGATGCCGACACGGCCCGTTGGCTGGCCGACGACCCGGACGAGGAGGTGCGCAAGGAACTCGCGGAGCACCCCGACCTCCTGCCGACGCTGCGCGACATGCTTGCCGAGGACCCCAACCCGCGGGTCACGCTCCGCATCTTCGCCCGTCAGGACACCCCTGAGTCGACCCGCGCCACGATCCACGCACAGATCTTGTCCACCGTGCCCCTGGTGGACTGGCACACCGATCTCCAGGTGCTGGACGACAACGCCCTTGAAGGGCAGTTCATGAGCGAGCTGGCGCGCGAGGAGCTCCGGACATTGCGTCTGCCATGGGTGACGGTTGACCCCTTGCCGTACGTGGACTCGCCCTACGCCTGCTTCCGCGCCTCCGCCGCGCTGTCCGACTTCCTCCCTGCTCCGGCCGTGGCCCGGCTACTCGACGACGAGGAGAGCAGCGTCCGCACGACGATGGCTCTGCATGCCCGCGGCCGGATCGACCCCGCCACCGCCGAACGCATCGATCGCAGCTACCGTCCGGAGAAAAGGACCCGGTGGCGTCCCGCCGATGACTTCCCCCTCCCGACCGACGTCCTTCGGCGTTTGGCCACAGATCCCGACCCGAGGATGCGGCGGCTGGCCCCGCGCGACCTCAACCTGCCGGTGGAACTCGTCCGTCGCCTGGCCGCCGATCCCGATCACACGGTGCGTCGCGCGATCGTGACCCATCCCCGGCTTCCCACCCGCGACCTGACGCAGCTGTTGGACGACTCATCGGAATCGGTCGCTACCGCCGCAGCAGGCAATCCCAACCTGCCGCCCCGACATATGCACCGCATCCTCACCTTGGCAGGCTTGTGACGCCGGCGTGCGCGCTGACTGTCAGTGGCGAGGCCACCGCAACGATCAGCTGTCAGCCTGTGGACTTGCCGTGATGCTGGAAGCCGACTCTCCAGCGGGCGCGGTCCGACGAGCAACTTCAGGCGCCACTCGGCCGAAGGACCACCGTCGAAAGGTCTGCGAGCAAGGCTTGACGTGGATCAAGCCCAGCTTCTTGTGGATGATGTACCGCTGTGGTGGGGCTTGAAGGAGGGTCAGGAGACCGTTCTGGCCGTGGAGATCACCCGCGAGGGATTCGAGTGGGCGCTGCGGCACGCGTGTCTCTCGCACTACGTGCCGGAACTGCATGCCGACCAGGCCGAGTGGAAGCGGCAGTTGAAGCAGGCTCCGGCACGGGTGCAGTGGGATCCGGAGCGGGACCTGCACTTCGACGCCCTTCCGTACCGGTCTTTCAGCTGGGGCTCGCGGGCGAGGCGACCGTGCGGTACGCCGACGAGTGGATCGTCGGGATCGAGGACGTGACGCCGCTGGTGAGAGAAGTACACGCGCAGGTGCGGGCCGGTGAACTCGGCCGCGCGACCGCGCTGTTGCCGGAGGAGCGGCCGTATCCGGTGGGGGAGGAGGAGCTGGCCCACCTGCGGCGTTAGCTCACCGCTCACCCTCATCACCGTGTTCTTCTGGTCACCGGCGAATCGGCAGGCGGCGCACGGTTGAGTCGGGCGGCTCCGGCGCGGATTGCGGCGTACGCCAACGGGAGCGCCAGACGATCCGGGCCTCAACGGGGTCGCGGGGGTGCTTCCTCGGTCGCTTGACTGTTGCCTTTTCGTGATGGTCCGGGCCAGGTTCGATCACATTGCGGGCCCAGTCTGAACCACCGCGGCCTCCTGAGGCCTGTTCTGGTGGGCAGGCCTTCGCGCCGTACACGTGTACTCGATCTTTGGGAGCAACCATGCGACGACTCGGAACCACACTGACAGCTCTCATGCTGGCGGGAGCCGGGATCGCAGGAACGGTGGGGACGGCGCAGGCCGACACCGGCGCGTCGGCAGTGTGTGAGACCGGGTGGGGGAGCCTCGAGAAGCGCGTGTCGCCGACGGAGGACTACAAGCCCCCGCTGGCGAACATCAGGACCGCTCAGCACGAGTGTTTCGACCGCATGGTCCTCGACTTCAAGGGTTCGGCGGCCGGACCGATCGGCTACCGCGTCAAGTACGTCGACAAGCTGACCACGCCCGGTACGGGGGAGATCCCCGTCGACGGCGGGGCGATCCTCCAGATCTCCGTGGGCCCGAACTACGACCCGTCGACCGGCTCGCAGTCCTACCCGGGGCAGCACGGGCAACCGCTGCCCGGAGTGGACATCACGGGCTACCAGACGTTCAAGGACACTCGCTACGCCGATGCCCTTGAGGATGATGTGCTGATCGGGGTCGGCGTGCGTGCGCGGCTGCCGTTCCGGGTGACGCAGTTGGATGATCGCGTGGTCATCGACGTCGCACACTCCTGGAACGCCACCTCCTGAGCCACGACCCGTGCCTGTGCCGCACCCCCTGAGGGACGGGCGCCGAAGGGCGTGCGGCGCGCGCCCTGACCCAAAGAGTTGCGAACCGACCATAACGACGCGAACGCGGTCATACCAATAGAGGAACCGACTTTCTGAACCGGCCCGAGCCCACCGCGGCCGTCGGTGGGCTCGTATCGTCCGTGCAGCTGGTGTCCGCTACTTCCCGAATGCCTGGCGGAGCTCATCGACGATCTCGTCCGAGGCCCCGTTCGCACCGCACACCGGGACGACGCCGTTCTCGGCGGCCACGATGTAGCGCTCACCTTCCGAGAACGTCAGCGCCTCCGGCCGGCTCGCATCGCTGTCGAGCACCACCGTCTCCGTGTCGCCGCCCTTCAACCAGTGGTCGACGCGGAAGGTGACCGTGGAACCCTTGATGGAGGTGACCGTTCCCACGAAGAGGGTCGGGTACCCACGCAGGGTGTCGGGGCTGGGTGTCACACACTTCTGGCTGCCGAAGCCGCTGTGGGTGGTGAGTGTCAGTGGGCCGGTCGAGGCCGAGTGCCCGTTGTCGTTGTTCGCCATGACTCCTCCGGCGATGCCGCCGCCGAGCAGAAGCAGACCGGCAGCCGCCGCGAGTCCGAGGAACTGGCGGCGGCTCCGTCGCGCAGCGGTCTTCACGGGGACCGTATTGCCGGTCTGGAACGCGGTGTCGGTGGTCAAGATGTCCTCCACAAGTCGGTCGATGTCGGGCGGCGGAGCATGTGGGGTCAGCGCCGGGTCCGCGGACTTCAGCCGGGCCAGCAACTCGTCGTCATTCACTGACCGCTCCTTCCTTCATCTCTCTTGTGTCCGGACGGTTCGTCCTGCTTTCGCCTCAGTTGTTCGGCGAGTTTCTTTTTCGCCCGGTGCAGCCGGATGCTCACGGCGTTGGACGTCAGCCCGGTCGCCTCCGCGATCTGCCGGAGCGCCAGCCCCTCCCACGCCCACAGCCGCACCACCTCACGGTCCAGCGCCCCGAGGGCGGCGAGCGCGGCGTGCAGATCGCTGTGGTCGGCGACCCCGGCCGGCTGCTGCTCCTGCGTCCGGATCAACCGCTCCACCAGCCGGAGCCGGCGCCCGTCGGCACGCCGGGCATTCGCCAGGCAGCCCCGCGCCACCCCGTAGCACCACGGCAGCACGTCATCGGGGTCGGGCAGAGAAGCCGGCGCCGACCCCAGGCCGGGGATGTCGTCAATACGGCGCCACAGCACCAGCATCGCCTCCGCCAGGATGTCGTCGACCATGTCGGCGCTCGTCCGTCGCAGCAGATACCGGTGCAACGGTTCCACCACCACGTGCGCCAGTCTTTCGAAGCGCGCCCGCTGCCTCTGGCGCGACTCCTCTTCCGTCATGGATTCCACAACCCCGTCCTGTCCGGCACTGGCCGGATCCTTTCAGGCGTGGGCGTACGGACACTGATGGTCGTTTCCCGCGATGGTCACGGCCTCTTCGACGCCGTCACGGAGGAGAAGATTGCCCGGGACCGCGACCCCGATCCGGACGAGCACTCCCGACGCATCCCCCGACCTGTCATGCCCTGGGAGCAACGACAGCATCGCTCAACGCTGACCAACTCGCGACGTGGGCTCGCAACCACCCGGGCGCGGGCGCCCAAGGCAAGGCGTCAATCATCAATCGTCTGGCCGGAGGCGCGACTGGCACGCCACGCCGAAGCGGCTGCCACGGCGCGGCGCATCGACGCGGGCGAGCCCAACAGGGTGTGGCAAAGGCGCGTTCGTACCTCCCCGTCGCACCCTGCGGATCTCCAAGTCGGTACATGACTACGGTGATTGGGAAACTGCCGGCTTGCTGAGCTTGTTCAGCTGTGTCCTGATGATCTCTTCCGGTACGACAGCCGGGTCCTCGCCCCTTGTCCCTCCGGGGCGGTTGAACTCGTAGAACATGGCGACCGTCGCCCCTTGTCGAACGGCCACCACCGCGTAGGGGACTCGGACGGGCTCGTCGTCCTCGTTGTCCGCCGCGAGCTGTGTGAGCCTCAGGGACACGGATTCATCGCCGTAGCCGGGGTCGGGCTGGAGTGCGACGTCGTCGTACCGGAAGCCCACCCCGAGGTCCAGGAAGGTCTTGCAGCGCTTGGCGGCCGTGCGGAGTGCGTCGATCACCTGCGCGGCATCCCCGGTGCTGTGTGACGCAAGGATCATGGATGTCCCGGGGCCGTGCTCCTTCGGGGACATCATCCGGCCGATGCGCGCGGTGGCTGTGAAGCCGCTGCTTCCCCCCGTCGCCTGAACGACGGGCGCGCATTCGGCGGGATCCGCCGTCCTGCGAGACGCCGAGGGAGCAGCCAGGATCTGTTCGACCTCGTAGCCGTCGAGATCCGTGTTCGTGATCGCTACCCGTTCCAGGTCCGCCTTGCCCAACGGCTTGTCCTCTGCGCCGGCCGGCCTGGTCTCTGCCGATGTCGCGTCTGCCCGGGAGCCCTGCCCTGACTCGCATGCGGCGAGCGTCGAGAAGGTCATGAGCATGGCAATAGCAATGCCGACCCGTGATTGGCGAACCACTGTCTTTCCCACCCGTTTGACTGGCTGAGCGCGCGGGTTCCCGTCGGCTCAGAAGCTTCGCCCGAGCCCTCCGCCCCGGCTCAAAGCATGAGGCAGCAGAGTAGATCGTCGGATCGGGAGGCGGGACGGGTTTTTCGGGGCTGAGGGACGATGCGAGTCGATCCCCGGGCTCTCGCTCTGTGCTCATTGCCGTCGGCCCCGCTCGCGAAGCGCGTCTACCGGCCGCGGGGCTCGGATCCCTTGAGATACGTCAGTCGCCCTCGGTCGCGCTCAGTCGTCAAGTCGAGTGCGGTCACGGGATGGCGGGTCCACACAGGTGAGCCGTCGATCCACGGCACGAGCACGGTGACGGGACGGAGCAAGCCGTGGACGTCCGCGACGCCCGCCGGGGGAAGGTGTCGGGCCTGCCGCTTCTTGGCGAGCCGCAGAAGCATCGGCGGAGCCTCGTCGGGGTCGCCGTCGGCCCTGTACAGCACCAAATAGGCCTCGCCCGCGTCCGGTTCGCGCAGCAGCAGCCAGCGCATCGGGCGGACATGCTCGCCGACGGCCACACGGGCGAAGTCACGGGCGAGCCTGCCCTGGGACACGATGGCCGCCAGGCCGCAGGCCGAGAACGCGAGGAAGACGCAGCCACGGCCGACCCCGCCGACGATGTGCAGCACGCCGGCGAATCCGGCAAGGGCAATGAAGACGGTCCAGGCGGCGATGGGGGGAAGGTCGAAAGCCGAGAGCAGGTCGCGGTTGCGCCACCAGGCCAACCGCCCCCTGTTGTCGATCACTGCTGCCGGCCGCTGCGGTACAACCTCGGCTGTCGAGCGCACGGCCGCTGCGAGGAGGGACTCATAGGTGAGATCCGAGGCAGCCAGAGGTGCCTGCCGGGAACGTCTGACGGCGATTCCCCGACGGCGCTCCCTCCTCGACTCGGGATCGAACCGACGAAACAGACCGACCCCTGCCGTGACGCCCACCAGCAGGCAGCCGAAGAAGGTCATGATCCAGGCGAAGGCACCGGCGTCCGTGCCGTCGTCAAACCCTTCGAAACAGCCCACCGCCACACCGGGAGCCCCGATGAGAAGGCCGACGAAGCCGACGCGCCACAACCACTTCTCGGGCGCGGCACCCGGGCCCACAGGAGGAACACCCCAACGATCAACCACGCTTCACCTTGTCTCGTCATGGCCGTTCCCGACATCCTGGGGCCGCCGGCCTGGCCGCGCCGGGGTGAGTTGATCGGGTCGAGGCGAGAGCTGCCCGCGCGGTACGTCAGCGAGACACGGCCGAGTCGCGCGGCCTGCCCAGGGCTCAGTCACCCATGGAACTCGGTGAGGTCGATGGCGTGGACGTGCAGCGCAAAGCCGTGGACCGGGTGCACCGTTTCGCGTTCCGGCGCCAGGCCGAGCTTGCGGCTGATGTTCTCGGAGGCGTCGTCACCGATCCGGTTGATGCTGATGACGCGGTCGAGGCCGCGATCCTGGAGGGCGAACTCCAGCGTCGCGTGGGCGGCTTCGGACGCGTACCCCTGGCCCCAGAACTGGGATCCGAGCCGCCAGCTGATCGCCACGTCGGGCATCACCTCCGGCAGGAACTCGGGCATGGACAGGCCCGTGAAGCCGGCCAGTTCGCCCGAGGCGAGCAGCTCCACGGCGAAGAGCCCGAAGCCCTCCTCGTCCCACTCCTCCTCCCACTGCTCGATGGCCTCCGCCGTGCGGTCCAGGTCGAGGACCGAGCCGTCGTCGACCCAGCGCATGACGTGCGGATCCGCGTTGATGTCGGCCATGGGCACGAGGTCGTCGTCGTTCCAGCGGCGGAGGAGGAGGCGGGGGGTGTGGATCTCGGTCATGGTGACCATCCTGCCCGTGGCGGGAGCCTCACCGGTAATCGGCGCCGGGACAGGCAGTGGCTTGGGCAGGCCCGTTCGGGACCCGTCCGGTCCCTTTTCGGACCCGTCCGGTCCCCGTCCGGTCTCCGTCCGGTCCCCGTCCGGTCTCCGTCCGGTCCCCGTCCGGTCTCCGTCCGGTCCCCGTCCGGTCCCGTCCGGGACCCGGCCAGGGCGTTGCCGGGCTCTCAGCGGTCGGGGTCCTTGGGCTGATGGCGAGAAATCTGTCCCCGCGCCTTGCGCCACCGTGACCGGGTGTGTTCGACCAGGGTGTCCCACTGTCGGCGGACCTCATGGTCGGAAGGGCGGTGGCCCTGGCGGATCCGGTCGAGTTCGTCTCGTACCTCCCGCCCCAGCGCCGACGATCCGACCATGACCAGCATGGCGGCGAAGAGCGCGGAGATCATCGCGAAGACCGCTCCCACCACCCCGTAGCGTGCGGCGTACGAGTTGAACAGCCGCGGCAGGTAGATGGCCGCCCCCACCGAATAGGCGGCTGTCAGAACGGCGGCCGTGACGCCGAAGGGGACGAGGTCCGGCCAGTCGATCCGCTTCGCCGACAGGAGCCGTCCGCTCCAGACGAGGAACACGGCGGTCACCGGTACCTCGCACACCGCGGCGACCAGCCCCAGCTCGCCTTCGCCGAGGAGCGCGGTGAGCGAGGCGGTGCACAGTGCGTAGCCGGCCAGGCTGAGGATCCACCACAGGCCGTTACGGGTGTTGCGCACGCTGAGCGGGCTGAGTTCCCACGTCTGTTCGACGAGCCGCTGCGCGGCCCGGGCGAAACTGAGGATCGAGATCGTCAGGAACACGGCACCGAAGACGCCCACGCTCGCGCTGCTGTCCTCCGCGGGGGAGAAGAGGGAGCTGACAGCCGTAGCGCCCGCGCCGGTGAGGTGGTAGCGCTTGATGATCTGTTCCGCGGCGTCGTAGTGCACGAAGCTGCTCGCGACGGCGCCGATGAGGATGGAGAGCGGGACCAGTGCGGTCAGCGCGCTGGATGCCAGGGCCATCGACCGGTCGAAGCCCACGATTTTCTGGAACCGGTTGATGACGCGCAATGCGAAGGCGGGACGCAGCCAGAACGTCAGCGTTCTGACGAGGCGCTCACGCTTGATCCTCGCCGTGCTGCCCTCCATGAAGATCGTGACCGTTGTGGCGACGCGAGCGTAACGGACGGTCGCGGGCCCGACACGGGACGACACGGAGGAGCGGGAGGAAGAGCGGAGGGAGGGGGGAATGGAGGAGGGAAGGGAGGAGGGAAGGGGGAGGGAGTTCTGGGCTCAGGCCGCCTTGACGACCTCGCCGCGGATCGCGATGGCCCACTCCACGACCAGCAGCTCGTACTCCGCCCGCTCCTGGGCGGAGAGCGAACCGCCCGCGCGCAGCCAAAGGGCCCGGATCCGCTCATTTAATTCGGCAGCGGACCGCACGGAACCAGAGGGCACAGAGTTGGGGGACATGGGCCAAGCCTAGGCGCAAGCACTGACACTGCGCTACCGGACGGCTACGCGCACGGATATGGGGTTGGTCACGACTGATCGATCAACTCCGGCGGCTCTCCGGCGGGTTCGGGCAAGAGGGCCGATCCGTGCGGCTACGCGCAGCCCCAGGGGGTGGAGCGGTAGCGGTCAGCCCGCCGACTCCGCCGCGTGCGGGCTCAGTGAGCCCGTCGCGACCAGGGCGATGATCACGATGCCGAGCACGACGCGGTAGTAGACGAACGGCATGAAGGACTTGGTGCTGATGAACTTCATGAACCAGGCGATGACCGCGTAACCGGACGCGAAGGCGATCACCGTCGCGAACATCGTCGGCCCCCACGCCACGTGACCGCCCTCCACCGCGTCCTTCAACTCGAAGACACCGGAGGCCAGTACGGCCGGAATGGCCAGCAGGAAGGAGTAGCGGGCCGCGGCCTCGCGCTTGTAGCCCATGAACAGGCCGCCGCTGATGGTGGCGCCGGAACGCGAGACGCCGGGGATGAGCGCGCAGGCCTGGCAGAGGCCGAAGATCAGGCCGTCCTTGACGCCCAGGTTCTCCAGGTTCTTGCGCTGCTTGGGCGCGCGGTGCTTCCCGCCCGTCTCGTCGCGGGCCGCCAGCCGGTCGGCGATGCCGATCACGATGCCGACGACGACGAGCATCGTGGCGGTGATCCGCAGGTCGCGGAACGGGCCCTCGATCTGGTCCTTGAGCGTCACGCCGAGCACGCCGATCGGGATCGAGCCGACGATCACCAGCCAGCCCATCTGGGCGTCGTGGTCCTTGCGCAGCGTCTTGTTGAACAGCGAACGGCTCCACGCCGAGATGATCCGGCCGATGTCCTTGCGGAAGTAGATCAGCACCGCGGCTTCCGTGCCGATCTGCGTGATCGCCGTGAAGGCGGCGCCGGGGTCCTTCCAGCCGGAGAACGCCGCGGTCAGCCGCAGGTGCGCGCTGGAGGAGACGGGGAGGAACTCGGTCAGCCCCTGGACGAGTCCGAGGATGAGGGATTCAAACCAAGACATGAGGTTACGGAGTCCAAGTGCCGATCGGAGAGGGCGACGGCGACGGTCGGCCCGTCGCGCGCGATGATCAGGTGATCAGGTGTGTGCCGGGGGAAGCGTAGCGTTCCCGGATGACAGGCCCGGCACAGGGGTTTCGCAGGCGTCGCGCGGGCTCTGGCGCCGACGGCACCGACCTCCTCCCCGCAAGCGACAAAAAACCCTCACACGACGGGCATCCGCACGCGACTCCCCTCCCGACCGGCACGCGCCTGACCTCCCGACCCGCACCACGGCCGCCATCCCATGGCGCGCGGCTCTCGGGCGACCGCCACGCGCAGCTTCTCGCCACCCGACGGCACGCGGCTCTCGGGCGACCGCCACGCGCAGCTCCTCCCGATCCTCCCGACCGGCGCCGCGCCCGTTCGCCGGGCGGCACGCCGCCCTCGCCGCCGGGCCGTGCCACGTCTCTCCGCCGACCGGTACTGAAGCCGCCGCCCCCGCCCGGCGCACCGCTCCCACGCGACCGCCCCGCGCCTCCCCTCCCGCCCGACCTCGCCCCAGCCACCCCCGCCACCCCGCGGCTCACGTGCGGATCGGTACGTCGGACAGGTGTCCCCATGGTTGACCGGTCGCCCGGCCGCCGCATACGTTGCTGCCGATGGGAAAGCGCTTGCTGTGTGCAGGTACTGCACGCTTCCCCCTCGGTTGCTGGCCCGCTCGGTCGTTCGGCCGTACGTCGGAGGAGTGCTGATCACGCCCATGCCCCCATCCACTCCGCTGCCTGCCGCGCTCGCCGGCCGCCGTGTCCGGGCCGCCATCGTCGGTATCGGCGCGATCGGGCGCGGCTCCCATCTGCCCGCCCTCCAGCAGCTCGCCGCCGAGGGTGAGGCCGAGGTCGTGGCCGCCGTTGACATCGATGCCACCGCCGTCGAGGCCTTCTGCGCGGAGAGCGGGGTTCCGCACGCGTACACCGACCTGGAGCGGATGCTGGCGGAGCAGCGCCCCGACCTGGTGACCATCTGCACCCCGCCGACCCTGCACCGTGAGCAGAGTGTGGCGGCGCTGCGGGCCGGCGCCTGGGTGTGGTGCGAGAAGCCGCCGGTGCCGACCCTCGCCGACTACGACGCCGTGGAGGCGGAGGAGGGCGCCGCGGCGGGGCCGTACTCCTCGATCGTCTTCCAGCACCGTTTCGGATCCGGGACCCGGCACGTACGGCGGCTGCTCGCCGAGCAGGCCCTCGGGCGGCCGCTGGTCGCGCACTGCCAGACCACCTGGTACCGCGACACCGCCTACTACGCCGTGCCCTGGCGTGGGCGCTGGCAGACCGAGGGCGGCGGCCCGGCGATGGGCCACGGCATCCACCAGATGGACCTGCTGCTCGACCTCCTCGGCCCGTGGAGCGAGGTGCGCGCGATGGCCGGCCGGCTCGTGCACGACGTGGAGACGGAGGACGTGTCCACCGCCCTGGTCCGCTTCGAGAGCGGGGCCATGGCGACGGTCGTCAACAGCGTCCTGAGTCCCGACGAGGTCAGTCGCATCCGTATCGACTGCGAGCGCGCCACCGTCGAACTCACCCACCTCTACGGCCACTCCAACGCCAACTGGCACATCACGCCCGCCCCGGACGTCTCCGGCGACCTGGCGGCGGCCTGGCAGGACTTCGGCGCAGACGTCCCGAGCTCGCACCTGGCGCAGTTGCGCGAGCTGGTCGCGAGCATGCGCGCCGGCCGGCGGCCGCGCAGCAGCGGCGCGGACGGGCGCACCAGCCTGGAGCTGATCAGCGCGCTGTACAAGTCGGCGTTCACCGACACGACGGTGCGACGGGGTGAGATCGGGCCGGGTGATCCGTACTACACGGCCCTGCACGGTGGCGCCCCCGGCTGGGCACCGGCCACGGCCACGGTTGCGATGAAGGCGGAGACGAACGCGGAGGTGCCCGCGTGACCGGCGATCTGCGGCTCGTCCACGCGCACGGCGACCGCGTCACGGTGACCGACCCGGCCACCGGCGTCGAGCTGCTCGCCTACGTCTACCGCCCCGAGGCGGCGTGGGAGGCGCCGAGGCCGTACATCCACCCGCTGCGGACCCTCGCCGGTGACGTCGTCACCGACTACCGGCCCAACGACCACCGCTGGCACAAGGGGCTGTCGCTGACCGCCTCGCACCTCTCGGGCGCCAACCTGTGGGGCGGCAACTCGTACGTGCACGGCGAGGGGTATCTCGAACTCCCCGAGCGGGTCGGTTCGATGGCGCACGTCGGCTTCGACGAGGTGTCGGCGGCCGGCGGCCGGGTGGTCATCGCCGAGCGCCTGACCTGGCATCCGTACAGCGGTGAGCTGTGGGCGGAGGAGGCGCGCCGGATCGAGGTGCACGACGTCGACCCGGACGCCGGGTCCTGGGCGCTGACCTGGACCAGCGCCGTCACCAACCGCCGGGACGAGCCGCTCCGCTTCGGCAGCCCGACCACCGCCGGGCGCGAACTGGCCGGATACACGGGCCTGTTCTGGCGGGGCCCGCGCGCCTTCCGGGACGGCCGGATCATCGGCCCGGACGGCGAGGGCCCCGGGTTGATGGCCTCGCAGAGCCCCTGGCTGGCTCTCTCCGGCGAGCACGACGGCGCCGACGGTCACGCCACCGTCGTCTTCGCGCACGCGCCCGAGAACGACCACTCCGGCGCCCGAGGGGCGCACCCCGCCCACTGGTTCGTCCGCAACGAGCCCTTCGCGGGCATCGCCCCCTCCTGGTCCTTCTTCGACGAGCTCGAGCTCGCCCCCGGCGACACGCTCACCCGCCGCTACCGCGTGGTGGTGGCCGACGGCGTCTGGGAGCGGGAGGAGATCGCCAAGTACCTGGAGGCACATCCGTGGTGAGCGAGTACGGGGGACTGCCCGGCGGGGTCGCCGTCTCGCATCTGCGTGTGTACGACTGGCCCGCAGCCGACGGTCTGCACGGCGGAACTCCCCATATGCACCTGACGTGTTCGGAGGGGTACGTCGTCACGGCTGGGCATGGCGCGGTGCAGACCCTGACGGCGTCCGGGTACGAGGTCACACCCCTCGCGCCCGGCACGGTCGCCTGGTTCACGCCGGGCACCATCCACCGGCTGGTCAACGAGGACGACCTGCGCATCACCGTCCTGATGCAGAACAGCGGGCTGCCGGAGGCCGGCGACGCGGTGCTCACCCTGCCGCCGGAGTACCTCACCGACCCCGAGGCGTACGCCGCCGCGACCGTGATCCCGGCCGAAGCCTCCCGGGAGGAACAGGCCCGGATCGCCCGTGCCCGGCGCGACCTCGCGCTGGAGGGCTACCGGGCGCTGCGCGAGGCGGCGGACGGTCCGGCCGCCCTGGCCGCCTTCCACCGGTCAGCCGCCGCGCTGGTGGAGCCCCGGCTCGCCGAGTGGCGTGAGCGTTGGCTGCGTGGTGCGCGGGCGGCCGCGCTGGCCACGGGGGAGCAGCTCGACCGGCTCTCGGACGGCGATGTGTCCTATCTCGCCGAGGCCGCCGTCCGGGCCGAACAGCCCTCGTCCCAAGGGCAGTTCGGGATGTGCGGGTGGCTGGACGTGTACGCGCTGCCGTAGTGCCGGGTCATCAGCGCGCGGGGGATCGGCTGACGTAGATTCCGTGATCCCCCTGCGGCTTCCCTGCCGGAATGATCCAATCGACTGATGTCGAGAGCGGGGAGTCAGCAGGTGCGGATCAGAGTGATGGCGGCGGCCCTCTTCACGGCGGTTCTGGTGGCCGGATGCGGGGGCGGAGGCAGCGGCGATTCCGATGCGAAAGCCACCGATTCCGCGGCCGCACAGGGGTCCGCATCCGCATCCGCATCCGGATCGGGATCCGGATCGGGGTCGGCTTCGGCTTCTGCGTCGGAGGCGCCCGCCGAACCGCTCGGCGAGGCTCAGCTGAAGTCCGCCGCGCTGGTCGGCGGGGACGTGGACGGCTACCAGATCACCGACTTCCCCGTGAAACCCGACGGCGATTCCACCGCCCGGCCCGCGGACTGCCAGCCGCTGGAGAACATGCGCACCGCCTCGCCCGACCCGGGCCCCAAGGCGTTCGTCGGACTCCTCGCCTTCGGGGGAGCCGGCCCCACCGCGGGTTCCGCCACCACCATCGGCCTCATGGCCTACGACCAGTCCGACGCCGAGGGCATCCTCGACGGCCTGCGCGCCGCCCTGAAGAAGTGCACCGCCTACGAGGGAGGCGTGCCCGCCCGCACCACCGTCAAGGCCGCCACCGCCCCCGACACGGGCGACGACGCCGTCGCCTTCGGCCTCCAGACCCAGGGGGACAGCGCGGACGCGTTCGTGGTCGTGCGCAGCGGCGCCACGGTCGTCCTCTTCTACACCGCCGCCGGCAACGGCTCCGCGGCGGAGGTGCCGACGGAACTGGTCACCGCGCAGATCCGGAAGCTGGGAGCCTGAGGACCGTCCCATGACCCGCGGACACGTGACCGGTGTCCGCGGGCGCGTGCTCGTTCGAGAGCCGGGTCGCCGCGAACCACGGTGACTTCGACCGCCGCGGGGCCCGGCTCCGGCGCCGCCTGTGCTCCCTGGACGACACAGCCCGCGAGGACCGGCCGCGCATGCCGCCGGCGCCCCCTGTCCACCCGGCTTCCCATCGTCGTCCGTGCGTCCGTGCGTCCGTGCGTTCGGCCGGTGCGGCTTCAGGCGGCCGACGGGCCCGCCACTGTCCAGCCCGGAGCCTGCGGGTGGGCGCGTACGTCCTCGTGGCGGACCTGGTCGCCGCAGGACGTGCAGGTGACCACGGGGACCAGCTCGTTGCCGCAGACGTGCTCGAACACCATGGGGCGATCGTCGTCCTTACGGAGATGGCGGTCGCCCCACGCCATGAGTGTCATCAGGACCGGCTCCAGTTCGAGCCCCGCCTGCGTGGGCCGGTACTCGAAGCGCTGCGGACGCTCGCTGTAGGCACGCCTGGTCAGGATCCCGGCGTCGACGAGGCGGCGCAGCCGGGTGGCCAGGATGTCGCGCGGGGCGCCGATGTTGCGCACCAGCTGCTCGAAGCGGGTGTTGCCCAGGCACACCTCCCGCAGGACGAGCAGGGAGTACTTCTCGCCGACGAGGGCGAGGGCGTCGGCCATCGAGCAGGGGCGCGGGTCTTTGGAGGCGGCCATGACGGCCAGTCTAGGGGAGGGTTGGAAAAGCAAATCTAGGTCGGTTGGATTTTCCAACTCTCGGGGTTATGGTGAGTTCGGATTTCCTACTCACCGGTAGTTTTCCCGCTCGTGCTCGTCATGGAGGCACCGCACATGCGTGACGCAGTCATCGTCGAAGCCGTACGCACCCCGATCGGCAAGGGCAAGCCGAACGGCTCCCTCGCCCACGTCCACCCCGTCGAACTCCTCGCCCACACCCTGCGCACCCTCGTCGACCGCTCCGGCGTCGATCCCGCACTGATCGACGATGTGATCGGCGGCACCGTCGACCAGGTCGGCGAGCAGGCCATGAACACCACCCGCTACGCGCTGCTCTCGGCGGGCTTCCCGGAAACGGTCCCCGCGACCACCGTCGACCGGCAGTGCGGCTCCTCCCAGCAGGCCGTGCACTTCGCGGCCCAGGGCGTCATCTCCGGCGCGTACGACCTCGTGGTCGCCTGCGGTGTCGAGTCGATGAGCCGGGTGCCGATGTGGTCCAACGTGCCGCCCGGCAGGGACCCCTTCGGCCCCGGCGTCGCCGCGCGCTACCCGGAGGGACTCGTCCCGCAGGGCATCAGCTCCGAGCTCATCGCCGCCAAGTGGTCGATCACGCGGGAGCAGATGGACGCCTTCGCCGTCTCCTCGCACCGCAAGGCCGCCGAGGCCTGGGCGCAGGGGCTCTTCGACGCCGAGGTGGCGCCCCTGGACGGCGTCTCGCGCGACGAGTGCGTACGGCCCGGGAGCACCCCCGAGATCCTCGCCGGCCTCAAACCCGCCTACTACGACCCGGCCTTCGCCGAGCGCTTCCCGCAGATCGAGTGGAACGTCACCGCGGGCAACGCGAGCCCGGTCAACGACGGCGCCTCGGCCGTGCTGATCACCTCCGGCGAGACCGCCGCCCGCCTGGGCCTGCGCCCGCTCGCCCGACTGCACAGCTTCGCCGTCACCGGCTCGGATCCGCTGCTGATGCTGACCGGCGTGATCCCGGCGACCGAGAAGGTGCTGCGCCGGGCGGGGCTACGGCTCGACGACATCGACCTCTTCGAGGTCAACGAGGCGTTCTCCAGCGTGGTCCTGGCCTGGCGGCAGGAGACCGGCGCCGACCTCGCCAAGGTCAATGTGCACGGCGGCGCGATCGCGCTCGGACACCCGCTCGGCGCGAGCGGCACCCGGCTGACGACGACGCTCGTCCACGCGATGCGGGAACGCGGCGCCCGCTACGCACTTCAGACGATGTGCGAGGCGGGCGGGCTCGCCAACGCGATGGTGCTGGAATCCGTGTAACCGGGCGGGGGACAGGGGCTGGAGCCGGTGGCTGCCGGCGGCTGTACGCGGCTACGGGCGACGCAGGTGGTGGCGCTTGCGCCAGGCCACCACCGTGCCGGCCAGCGCCGGCAGGGCGATGCAGGCCATGGCGATGAGGAAGGCCGGCGAGGTCGGGGAGGAGGCGCGGGCCCCGGCGACGACGTAGGCGGCGGTGTTCGGGATCGAGCCCAGCGCGGTCGCCACCAGGAAGGACAGCCAGCCCATGCGGGAGACGGCGGCGCAGTAGTTCGCGGCCCAGAACGGCACCCCCGGGAACAGCCGGGCCGCCAGCATCGAGCGCATGCCGTGCCGGCTCAACTGGCCGTCCGCCGCCTTGAGAAGCCGACCGCGCAGCAGCGGTCGTAGCGCGTCCTGCCCGAGGATCCGACCGAGCCCGAAGGCGATCCCGGCCCCCAGCACCGTGCCCGCCAGCGCCGCGGTGATGCCCCACTGCGAGCCGAACAGCGCGCCCGCGGCCAGGTTCAGCAGCGGTCGGGGCACGAACGCCACCGTGCACAGTCCGTACGCCACCGCGAAGACCGCGGCCGCCGTGACACCGCCCAACTGGGGTGGCCAGCCGTCCGCGAGGAGCTTCTGCGGCTCGAAGAGCAGCACGCTCGACGCGGCCGCCGCCAGCAGCGTGACCAGCAGCGCGAAACGGGACCAGGGCGAGCGCAGTACTCTCGCGCAGCGCGCGGCGAGGCCGCCGGGTGCGTCGACCGCCGGAGCGACGGGCGTGATGACGGGCACCGGAGCGAGCGTGGGGACGACGAGCTCCGTGGCGGTGGCCCGGGGAGAGGCCGTGGCGGTGCCCCCAGAGCGGGTGGTGGCATCGAGCATCCCGCGACACTAACCGACGGACATGTGTGATCGCCGTATGGTTCGTCTCATGACGGTCACAGGTGCGGACGCGATCGGCGTGCCGGACAGCGTTCTCGCCGACCTCGTGCTGGAGCGGCTGACGACCGCGTACGGCGCCGCGGCCGACCCGGGCCGGGCGGCGGCCATGCGCGCGTACATGAAGGACGTGGCCCCCTTCCTCGGCCTCCCCACCCCCGCCCGCCGGGCCCTGTCCCGCACCGTCCTGGCGGGCACGCCCCGCCCCGACGAGGCCGACTGCACGGCGATCGCGCTGCGCTGCTGGGCGTTGCCGCAGCGCGAGTACCACTACTTCGCCGTCGACTACCTGCGCCGGTACGCGCCACGCCTGTCCTCGGCGTTCCTGCCCGTGGCGCGCCGACTGGTGACCACGACGTCCTGGTGGGACACGGTCGACCTGCTCGCCGCGCACGTGGTCGGCACGCTCGTCGAGGCCGACCCCCGGCTCGGCGCCGACATGGACGTCTGGATCGTCGACGAGGACCTGTGGGTCGCCCGTACCGCCCTGCTCCACCAGCTCCGCTACAAGGAACGCACCGACACCGACCGTCTCTTCGCCTACTGCCGGCGCCAGTCCGGCCACCCGGACTTCTTCGTCCGCAAGGCCATCGGCTGGTCCCTGCGCGAGTACGCCAAGACCGATCCGGCGGCCGTCCGCGCCTTCGTCGCCCGCGAACGGGGACGTTTCGCGCCGCTGACGGTACGTGAGGCACTGAAGAACATCGGGGACGCGCCCTAGCGGTTCGTCCGCACCGACGCCGGCGAAAACCATTCGACGCCGCACGAACCGTCGGCGATCATCGACACCATGTTCCGGTACGCCTTCCTTCTCGCAGCATCCGCGGTCGCGGATACGCCGAAGGCTGCCGTCCCACTCCTCGTGGCCGCTGTCGACGGCGCCCGAAGCTGACCCTCTCCGGATCGTCCGGCGGACCCCGCAGGGGGAGGGTCGGCCAGTTCGCCGGGGTCCCCACTTCCTACGGACACGCTTCGAGGTACAGCCATGCCCAAGACCGCTTACGTGCGGACCAAACCACACCTCAACATCGGCACCATGGGGCACGTGGACCACGGCAAGACCACCCTGACCGCCGCCATCACCAAGGTCCTCGCCGACCGCGGCACCGGAACGTTCGTGCCGTTCGACCGTATCGACCGGGCCCCGGAGGAGGCCGCGCGCGGTATCACCATCAACATCGCGCACGTCGAGTACGAGACCGACACCCGGCACTACGCGCATGTCGACATGCCGGGCCACGCCGACTACGTCAAGAACATGGTCACCGGGGCCGCGCAGCTCGACGGGGCGATCCTCGTCGTCTCCGCGCTCGACGGGATCATGCCGCAGACCGCCGAACACGTCCTGCTCGCCCGCCAGGTGGGCGTCGACCACATCGTGGTCGCGCTCAACAAGGCCGACGCGGGTGACGAGGAGCTCATCGACCTCGTCGAACTGGAGGTCCGCGACCTGCTCACCGAGCACGGCTACGGCGGCGACTCCGCGCCCGTCGTCAGGGTGTCGGGGCTGCGGGCCCTGGCCGGCGACCCCCGCTGGACGACGTCGATCGACGCGCTGCTCGACGCGGTGGACACCTATGTGCCCATGCCCGAGCGGTATCTGGACGCGCCGTTCCTGCTGCCGGTGGAGAACGTGCTCACCATCACCGGCCGGGGGACGGTCGTCACCGGCGCCGTGGAGCGCGGGACGCTCCGCCTGGGGGACCAGGTGCAGGTGCTGGGCGCCGGTGTCGAGACGGTGGTGACGGGGATCGAGACCTTCGGGAAGCCGATGGAGGAGGCGCAGGCCGGGGACAACGTGGCACTGCTGCTGCGCGGCGTGCCCCGGGACGCCGTCCGGCGGGGCCATGTGGTGGTGGCGCCGGGGAGCGTGGTGCCCAGTCGGCGGTTCACGGCGCGGGTGTACGTCCTGTCCGGGCGGGAGGGCGGCCGGACCACGCCCGTCTCGACCGGCTACCGGCCGCAGTTCTACATCCGTACGGCGGACGTCGTCGGAGACGTGGATCTGGGCGAGATCCCGGTCGCGCGGCCCGGGGACACGGTCGGCATGACCGTCGAGCTGGGACGTGAGGTTCCGCTGGAGCCCGGTCTCGGCTTCGCCATCCGCGAGGGTGGGCGGACCGTGGGGGCGGGGACCGTGACAGCCGTGCTGTGAGGGCGGCCGGTGTCCGTGGCCGACGTGCGCGCGGGGCCTTGGGGCCGTGTCCCTTCGGGGGCGTGGCCCGTAGGCACCCCGCAGGCACAATGGGACGGTGAACGACGAGCCCATACCCGTCTCCCGCGTCGTCGACCACGGCACCGCCAAGCTGATGCCCGACGTCGACCGGGAGCGGGCCTGGCTGCTGACCGTCGACGGGGCGCCGCAGTCGTACGTCGACCTGGACGAGCCGACGTACCTGGAGTTCGAGTACGCGCGGCGCCTCGGGCACGTCCTGGACACCGTCGCCGAGGCGGGGCGGCCCCTGGACGTCCTGCATCTCGGTGGCGGTGCGCTCACCCTGCCCCGGTACCTGGCCGCGACCCGGCCGGGTTCCCGGCAGGACGTCGTCGAGTTCGACCGCGGTCTGCTGGAGCTGATCGCCGAGCACCTGCCGGTCCCGGCCGGAGCCGGCGTCGCGCTGCACGCCGCCGACGCGCGGGACTGGCTGGAAGCGGCCCCGGACGGCTCCGCCGACGCGCTCGTCGCCGATGTCTTCGGCGGCTCCCGCGTCCCCGCCCATCTGACGACCCTGACCTACGCCCAGGAGGCCGGACGGGTCCTGCGCGGCGACGGCGTCTATCTGGCGAACCTCGCCGACGCGGCGCCGTTCGGCTTCCTGCGGTCCCAACTCGCCAACTTCGCGGCGGTGTTCGAGGAACTCGCCCTCATCGCCGAGCCCGCCGTGCTGCGCGGCCGCCGGTTCGGCAACGCGGTGCTCGTCGCCTCGCACCACCCGGTCGACGTGACCACCCTGGCCCGCCGCACCGCCTCCGACGCCTTCCCGGCCCGGGTCGAGCACGGCCCCGGACTGCGCCGCTTCATCGGCGACGCCCGCCCGGTGCGGGACGAGGACGCCGTACCGTCCCCCGAACCACCCGAGGGCGCGTTCGGCATCGGCTGAGCGGCGGGTACCGCCACAGCGGCGCGAGCGCCCCGCCGAGAACCGCCGGACCGGTCACCGGCCGGCTGTCCTCGCGGGGGTTCCGCGGTGCGCGGCCGGTGATCCGGTCGCGGCTAGTTCTGCGTCGGTGTCCCGTTCAGCCGTACGGTGCTGAGGATCTGCATGATCGTGGCCTTCGGGAGTTCGTCCTTCACGCCCTTGGCCCCGTACAGGTTCCACGACACGTAGTCGCCGTTGGAGTTCTTGAAGCCGAACGTGATCGCCTTGCCGTCGCTGTCGCACTTGCCCTTCTGGGGCGTGTTCGTCGACTGGGCCCAGGCGTAGCTGCCCACGATCCCGGAGGCGGTCGTGAAGGCGGTGGCCTTCTTGTCGAAGGTCAGGCTCTTCTTGTCCGGCTCGGTGTAGCCGCCGAAGACCCACCAGGCGGGCGTGTTGATGGCGATCTCGTCGGTGTTCTTGGCGCCTTCGGCGCCCTTGCTGCCGACCACGGCGAGCGGGGTGTCGTCGGTCTTGCCGTCCTTGTCGGCGTCCGTGGAGCACCACTTCGACTTGAACTCGGCCGTGCCCCCCTGAAGGATCTGGTCGTAGCCGTCGGACTGCTCCTTGTCCTCCCACTCGAAGCCCTGGCTGAGCCCCGGCGACTGGACCTCCCAGTCCGCCGGCACGTCGAAGGCGATGCCCCACTTGGGGTTCACCACGACCTTCCAGCCGGCGATGGTCGCCTTCGCGGTCTCGTTGCTGCGCGGGTTGTCGTCCGTGCCCGTCGAGGAGGAGCCGGAAGCCGAGGCGGATCCGGACGTGGAGACCGTGGGGCTCGCGCTGCCCTTGCTCGCGTCGACCCGGTCGTCATCGTCGCCGCCCAGCACCAGGAACCCGGTGACACCGGCGGCCACGACGACGGCCGAGGCCGCGACGACGGCGATCAGCTTCGTCCGGTTGCCGCCTCCGCCGCCTCCGCCGGGCGGCGGCGTGGGCGCGCCGGCGGGCGACGGGGCGCCCCACTGCGGTTGCTGCGCGTAGGGGTTGGGCTGCTGGTCGGGCTGTTGCTGGTAGCCGGGCTGCTGATACGGATTCGGCTGCTGGTATCCCGGCTGCTGGTACGGATTGTTCTGCGCCTGCGGGTTCTGCTCTCCCCCGGGCGGCTGCTGTCCTGGCCACATGGCCAGAAACCCTAGTGCCGTCCGGGACACGATTCGGTCACCGCCCCTTGTCAGGGACGTACCGAATCAGGACGCGGAGGGCTGAAACACGCGAACTGTGCCCCTGAACTTCCGGATTGCGGCATCCGGGACCTCGTCGGCGGCCCCCACGGCGCCGGAGGACCGCGAGGTCGTACGGCGATCGGCACGCCGGTCTGGCCAGCCGAAGCTACTCACAGGTAACATCGTGGTCATGAGCGCAGACCAGATGTCCATCGGCGAGATGCTCGCCGCCACGGTGCCCATGGCCCGGACCCTGAACCTCGAGTTCCTCGAGGCCGGTCCGGAGAAGGCCGTGGTCGCCCTGCCCGACCAGAGTGAGTTCCACAACCACGTGGGCGGGCCGCACGCCGGGGCGATGTTCACGCTCGGCGAGTCCGCCAGCGGTGCGATCGTCCTCGCCGCGTTCGGCGACCAGCTCTCCCGTGCCGTTCCGCTCGCCGTCGGCGCCGAGATCGCGTACCGCAAGCTGGCCATGGGGGCGGTCACCGCCACCGCCACGCTGGGCCGCCCGGCCGTCGAGGTCGTCGCGCAGCTCGACGCGGGGGAGCGGCCCGAGTTCCCGGTCGCGATCGAGATCCGCCGCGCCGACGGGGCCGTCACCGGCGAGATGACGGTGACCTGGACCCTGCGTCCCAACAGCTGATCGGCCGATCGGCCGAGCGGCGCCCTACGAGGACGACGGCCCCGGTCGCGGCGACACCGGGGCCCCTGTGGCACCGTCCGCCACGCGCCGGTCAGGCCGCCGGCCGCTCCCGGTCCGCGTCGCCGTCCTCCAGGCCCGCCACGAACTCCTTCAGCCAGGCGACGAACTCCGGCCCGAGATCGGGCCGGTCGCAGGCCAGGCGGACGACCGTGCGCAGATAGTCCGCCTTGTCGCCCGTGTCGTAGCGGCGGCCCGAGAAGATCACACCGTGCACCGTGCCGCCCGCGGCGAGTTCCTGGAGGGCGTCGGTGAGCTGGATCTCACCGCCGCGGCCTGGTGCGGTGCGCTCCAGGACGTCGAAGACGGCCGGGTCGAGGACGTACCGTCCGATGACCGCGTACCGGCTGGGCGCGTCCTCGCGCGCGGGCTTCTCCACCAGACCGGTGACGCGCACCACCCCGTCCTCGCCGGACGGCTCCACGGCCGCGCAGCCGTAGAGGTGGACCTGCTCCGGCGGGACCTCCATCAGGGCGACGACGCTGCCGGCGTACCGGTCGCGGATCTCGAGCATCCTGCTGAGCAGCGTCTCCCGCGGGTCGATGAGGTCGTCGCCGAGCAGCACCGCGAACGGCTGGTCGCCGACGTGGTTGCGGGCGCAGAGCACCGCGTGACCGAGCCCGAGCGGGTCGCCCTGCCGGATGTGGTGGATGTCGGCGAGCCGGGCCGGATCGCGCACCGCGTCCAGCCGGACGGTGTCCCCCTTGGCGGCGAGCGCCTGCTCGAGTTCGAAGGCGTGGTCGAAGTGGTCCTCGATGGCCCGCTTGTGCCGGCCCGTGACCATCAGGACGTCGTCCAGACCCGCGGCGGCCGCCTCCTCGACGACGTACTGGATGGCCGGCTTGTCGACCACTGGCAGCATCTCCTTCGGCGTCGCCTTGGTGGCGGGCAGGAAGCGGGTACCGAGTCCGGCGGCCGGGACGACCGCTTTGCGAACACTGGGTGCGGAGTGGGGGGCGCTCATACGGATCATGGTGTCCCACGGGGATGGGAGTACCCCGGGAGTCACCTCTGAGATTCCTGTGGGCCGCCCCTGCGCCGGAGCGCGGGTCATGCCGGGGCCGGAAGTTGGAGATTCGGTGTGTCATCCGGCTTTGCGCTTACACAAGTTGAGTCTGTGGATCCGGGCGCTTTTTCGAATGCGGGTACGGCTACCGCCGGTAACTTATCTGAAATTCCCGCGCTTTGAACTTGGGTCACTCGAACTCCTTGTTTCCTGTGAGGCGCGTGTGCGAAGGTGAGCCTCCCCTTACGGATGGGCCGGATCAGGCCAACGTGCCTGGTCAGGCCAAAGGTATGCACCAATCGGGCACCTGCTTTCCGACACCGTGCTTTTCCGTGCCGTTCGTCGGCTTGGAAGGAAATGGTTCCGTGCAATCCCCCAACCCCCCACGCCCGCCCTACCCGCCCCGCCCCGGCTGGATCCCCGGGGATTCCGACCCCCAACTCGCCGCCCGGCTGGCCGACCGGCCCGCCGGTGACGACGGACGTGCCGGCGCGGTCGCCCTGCTGTTCGCCCGCCACTGGCGGGCGGCCCACGACTACGCGACCGTCTGCCTGGCCGGTACCGAGGACACGGCGCGGCTCGTGGCCGCCGCCGCGTTCCACGAGGTGCTGGGCCGGCTCGCGGACGGGCGCACCGGCGGCGCCCTGCGTCCCCAACTCCTCGTCGCCGTACGGGAGACGGTCCGGAAATGGGCCGGCGCCGAGGGCGTGGCCGACGTTCTGCCGGAGCTGCGGAAAACCGTCGGCGGCCGCGGACTGCGTGCCGCGCGGGCGGTGACCGCCGAAAGGCGGCAACTCGCCGAGCGGTCTTTCCAGTTGCTCCCGGCCGCCTCCCAATGCCTGTTGTGGCACACGGAGGTGGAGGCGGAACCCATATCCGTACCGGCCGGTCTGTCGGGCGTGGACGCCCTCTCCGCGGCAGCCGCCCTGGAACAGGCGAGGGAACAATTCCGGGCGGGCTGTGTACGCGCGCACCGGGAACTCGCGCCGACGAGCGAATGCCGCTTCTACAACCGTCTCCTCGACATTCCGCTGCGCCGCGGCGGAACCCTGCTGCCCGATGTCCGGCAGCATCTCGCGCACTGCCGCTTCTGCCGGCACGCCGCCGAACAGCTCAGCCATTTCGACGACGGCCTCGATGTGCTGCTCGCCGAGACCGTGCTGGGCTGGGGCGCCCGCCGCTACCTCGACTCGCGTCCCGGACGCCCGGCCTCCGCCGACGCGTCGGCCGGGCCCGCGGTGCCGGCCGGGCCCGCCGCGCAGCGCCCGCCCGTCGCAGGCGGCCGGCACCGCACCACCTCGGCGGGACTGCTCGACCTGCCGGGCCGGCGGCCCAAGGCCGTCCTGGTGGGCGTGGGTCTGACCTCGCTCGCGCTGATCGCGACCGTCTTCGTGGCCAAGGGCTGGTCCGACGACAACGGTGTCCCCGCCCCCGGGGCCACCTGGGGCGCACCCGCCGGCGGGACCGGCACCCCGGCCACCGGCGCACGGGGTCTGCCCGGCGGCTCCGACGACCCCTCGCCCTCCGGATCCCCGTCGGCCGCCTCCGCGTCCCGGTCCGCCGAGGTCGCGCACGGCAGGCTGCGCAGCCCGGACACGCAGCTCTGCCTCGACGCCGCTCGCGGCCTGGCCCGGCCCGGTGCGGGGATCGTCCTCGCGGAGTGCTCACAGGCCGCGTCCCAGCAGTGGTCGTACCAGGACGACGGGCTGCTGCGCAGCGCGGCCGACCCGACGCTCTGCCTGGCCGCGGACCCCGGCCGCCGGACGACCGCCCTGGTCAGCTGTCTGGTGCACGCCGGTGAGACGTTCTTCGACCTGACCGTCCGCGGGGAACTCCTGCTGCGGCGGGACGACGGGCTGGTCGTCGCGCGCGCCGCAGGCACGTCGGGAGCGGCCGTCGTCGTCACCGAGCGGGACGGTTCCGGCGGACAGCGGTGGGTGTTCGACACGGCCGGGGCGGCGCCGGGGGCGCCCGGTCCGGAGCCGCGGAGTACGCCGGAGCCGCCCGGTCCGGGCACACCCGGCTCCCCGGACCTCCCGGCGCCGCGCGGTGACCGGCCCCTCGCCCCGGACACCGCACCGGGGCCCGCCGAAACGGCTCCGGCCGCGCCGGAGTTCGAGACGAGGGTCGCCCAGGTGCAGTGTTGCGACCCGCCGGCCGGCCCGGCCGCGCCGCCGGTCCCCGCGACGCTCCTTGACGCGCTCCCGGCGCCCGCCGAGGTGTCCGACGCGCTGGGCAACGTCGTCGCGGACGTGACCGGGGTCCTCGGTCACTGAGCCGGGAACCGGAAGGAGGGGCCGCCCGAGGGGAGTGGCCCCTCCTTCCTTCTTCACTTCTCGCCGAGATGACCGACTGGCCGCACCGACCGGCTACGAGGTGCAGACGTCCCTCAACTCCGAGGCCGCCTTGTCGATCTCGGCGGAGTCGGGCCGGTCGCCGTCGAGGATGTCCTGGTTGTAGTCCTCGACGGCCTGCTGGAGGTTGTCGACCGCCTTGTCGACCTTGCTGTCGTCGGACGAGCTGTCGTCCGACTTGTCGTTGATCTTGTCCAGGTTCTTCTCGATGGTGTCGATGGAGTCCTCCGTCCTCGTCGGATCCTCGATGGCCTCGGCTCCGGCCTTGTTGATCGCCGTGATGCTGTCCGTGATGTCGTCGGCGTTCGAGAGGCAGTCGACGGAGTCGTCGAACTCGCAGCCGGTGAGCAGGCCGGCGGTCAGCACGAAGGCTGCCGCGGCGGTGGCGATGACGGCAGTACGGCGTCCGCGTCGGCGGTTCACGGCCATGGCGGGGTCCCTTCAGGAACGTTGGGGGCACGGTGTCTTCTTCCTCCACCACGATCACGTGGCGGCGCCGTCGTCACGAGGGACCCCACCCCCGGATCCGTGGTGTAGCGGGCTACACCACGCGACGGGCCGGGTCCGGCCGACCCGGTAGGCTTCCCGAAGAGGCAAGGCTGCCCAGGGACGTCAAACGGGAGGAACCCGCGGTGCACGTGCAGGAATGGCTCGACACGGTGCCCGCGGCCGCCGTCTACGCCCTGGTCGGGCTGGTCATCGGACTCGAGAGCCTCGGCATCCCGCTGCCGGGTGAGATCGTCCTGGTCTCGGCCGCGCTGCTGTCGTCCCAGCACGGCGGTATCAACCCCGTCGTCCTCGGCGCGTGCGCCACCGCGGGCGCCGTGATCGGCGACTCCATCGGCTACGCCATCGGCCGCAAGGGCGGACGTCCACTGCTCGCCTGGCTCGGCGGGAAGTTCCCCAGGCACTTCGGCGAGGGGCATATCGCCACCGCCGAGCGGTCCTTCGAGAAGTGGGGCATGTGGGCCGTCTTCTTCGGCCGTTTCGTCGCCCTGCTGCGTATCTTCGCCGGCCCGCTCGCGGGCGTGCTGCACATGCCGTACTGGAAGTTCCTCGTCGCCAACGTCCTCGGCGGCATCGTCTGGGCGGGCGGCACGACGGCGGTCATCTACTACGTGGGTGTCGTGGCGGAGTCCTGGCTGAAGAAGTTCTCGTACCTGGGCCTGGTGCTCGCGGTGCTGATCGGCCTGACGTCGATGCTGATCCTCAAGCGCAAGGCGAAGAAGATGCAGAGCGCTTCAGGAGAGGCCGAAGCGGAGACCGTGCCCGCCGCCGCCGAGTAGGCGGGGCCGCCCTACTCGTGCACCTTCCCGTGGGCCTTGGCCAGGTCCGCGTACAGCGTGCCGTTCAGGGTCACACCCTGCCGCTCCTCCTCGGTCAACTCCCGCCTGACCTTGGCCGGTACCCCCGCGACCAGCGATCCCGGCGGGACCTCCATCCCCTGGGGCACGAGCGCCTGCGCGGCGACCAGCGAACCCGCCCCGATCACCGCCCCGTTGAGCACGGTCGCCCCCATCCCGATGAGGCAGTCGTCCCCGACCGTCGCCCCGTGCACCACGGCGTTGTGGCCGACGGACACCCGCTCGCCGATCGTCACGGGGAAGCCGGGGTCGGCGTGCAGCGTCACGTTGTCCTGGATGTTGGCGCTCGCCCGGACGGTGATCCGCTCCACGTCGCCCCGCACGACGGCCCCGTACCAGACGCTCGCGCCCGCCTCCAGCGTCACGTCCCCGATCACCGAGGCCGTCGGCGCCACGAACGCCTCGGCGTCGATCTTCGGTTCCCTGCCGCCGATGCCCACGATCAGCGCCTTGTGCGTCATCACCGTCTCCTCGTGTCGGTCGTCCCACCGCACGGTACGCCACCCGGTGGGGCGAAGATCACAGGGCTGTGGGCGTATGGCCGCACCGCGCGCTGAGTACGGTGAGCGGGTGCCGAAGCCCTGGAACACGTTCTCGTCATGGCGGCGCCGACTGGTGCAGCGCGCCGTCCACTCGGGCTGGGCGTGGGTGCAGCGCACGGGCTCCGTCACGGCAGAGCACCCCGGACGTTTCCGCTTCGGCTCGATCGGCCCGGCCACCCGGCTCGCCTTCCCGCTCGGCACGGTCTTCGGGGAGCCCTGGATCCACCTCGGCGCGCACTGCATCGTCGGTGAACAGGTCACCCTGACCGCCGGTCTGATGCCCGACCTGGATCTCGGCCCCGACCCGATCCTGCGTCTCGGCGACGGCGTGGTGCTCGGCCGGGGCAGCCATGTCATCGCCGACACCACGGTCACCATCGGCAGCGACTGCTACTTCGGTCCGTATGTCTACGTCACGTCCACGAACCACTCCTACGACGATCCGCACGAGCCCATCGGCAAGCAGTGGCCCCGCATGGAGCCCGTGGAGATCGGCCCGGGGTGCTGGATCGGCACGGGGGCCGTGATCCTGCCGGGCGCGCGGATCGGACGGAACGTCGTCGTCGCGGCCGGTGCGGTGGTGCGCGGCACGGTGCCCGACCACAGCGTCGTCGCGGGGGCGCCCGCCAAGGTCGTACGGCGCTGGACGCCCGCCGAGGGCTGGCAGCCGCCGCTGCGCACCCCGGCGCCGGTGCCGATCCCGGACGGGGTCACCTCGGACCAGCTGGTCGCGCTGTCGGAACTGGACGAGGAGACGGCGGCCGCGTTGGCCCGGCCGGAACCCTAGGTCACCCGGTCGCCAGCAGCAGTGTGCCCACCAGGGCAAGGCCCGCGCCCGCCGCCTGGACCGCGCGCAGCCGCTCCCGCAGGAAGCCGCGCGCGGCGAGGGCGGTCACCACGGGGTAGAGCGAGGCGAGCACCGCGGCCACCGTGACCGGGCCGTGCTGGGCGGCGACGGCGTAGGTCCCGTTCGCGGCGACGTCGGCCAGCCCGACGAACCCGTACGCCGGCAGCGAGGACCGGGCGAGACCGCCCTCGGGAAGCGCGGCCGCGCCGCGCCGGACGGCCAGGTACAGCGCCGCGCCGCCGGTGGCCACATTGGTCACGCGCTGCACGAACAGGGCGAGGAACAGTCCGGTGACGGTCGTGGACGCCTCGGTGATCAGGACGAACACCGTGCCGAAGCCGAGCGCCGCGACCAGCGTGAGCAGGACGGCCTGCCGCTGCACCGGGGCGCCCCTCAGCTGCGGGCCGCCCGCCAGGACGACCCCGATCACCCCGACCGCGATGCCCGCCACCTGGACGAGTCCCGGCCGCTCGCCGAGGACCAGCCCGACGGAGACCGGCACGGCCACGCTGAGGGTGGCCAGGGGGGAGACGACTCCCATGGGCCCGAGCGCCAGCGCCTTGTAGAAGGAGAACAGGGCGACCGGGCCCACCAGCCCGGCCGCGACCGCGAACCACAGGCGGGGACCGGCCTCGCTCCAGCCCCCGGTGGCGACCACGATCGCCCCGAGGACGGCGGCCGCGATCGACTGCGAGACCACGACCACGGTGAGCGCCGGGGCCCGGCGCGTCAGCAGCCCGCCGCCGAAATCGGCCAGGCCCCACAGGAGGCTGGTGGCCAGGGCGAAAAGTGCTGTCACGGGGTCCCTCGCAGTACAGTTCGGTGCACGATCAGGTGCACCCCACCGTAGTACAGGGAAGTGAATCCTGGCATCCAGAATATTGGACTCCCGAAGTGGACGGAACGTGTCGGACCTCGAACTCCTGACCCAGTCCCTGGCGCGCAACGTCAAGCACTGGCGCGCGGTGCGCGGCTTCACCCTGGACGTGCTCGCCGCACGGGCCGGTGTCAGCCGCGGGATGCTCATCCAGATCGAACAGGCCCGCACCAATCCGAGCATCGGCACGGTCGTCAAGATCGGTGACGCGCTCGGCATCAGCGTCACCACCCTCCTCGACTACGAGCGAGGCGCGAAGGTGCGTATCGTCCCGGCCGATCAGGCGGTACGGCTGTGGCACACCGACGCCGGCAGCTACAACAGGCTGCTCGCCGGCACGGAGGCGCCCGGACCGCTGGAGATGTGGGACTGGCTGCTGATGCCGGGGGAGAGCAGCCCCTCCGAACCCCACCCCCTCGGCACCGTCGAGCTCGTCCATGTCACCGCGGGCGAACTCACGCTCACCGTGGACGGCGAGGAGCACCGCGTCCCGACCGGCGCGAGTGCTTCGTTCGAGGCCAACGTCCCGCACGTCTACGGCAACCGGGGCGCGGTCCCGATGGAGATGGTGATGGCCGTCTCGGTGCCGCCCGTGCAGTGAGACGTCGTGCCTGCGGGCGGGCGGCTCTTGTTAGCGTGCGGTCATGCGCGCACCCATCGGACACTTCGACACCGCCACGCCCGCCCCCGACTGCCTCGACGAGCTGGTCGGCCCGGTCGCCGACGCCGTACGCCGCTGGAGCGGCAGCGTGCCCGCCGACCGGTTCGTCCACGTCGACACCGACCCGCAGTGGGCCGACACGGCCGTCTTCGTGGAGCACTACGGCCGGGAGCTGCTGGAGCAGTCCGCCAACTGTGTGGTGGTCGCCGGCAAGCGGGGTGGCGAGACGACCCTCGCCGCGTGCGTCGTGCTGTCCACCACCCGGGTCGACGTCAACGGGGTCGTGCGCCGTCAACTCGGCGCCCGTAAGGCCTCGTTCGCGGCGATGGACACGGCGGTGGGGGAGACCGGCATGGAGTACGGCGGCATCACGCCGATCGGACTCCCCGCCGACTGGCCGGTGTTGGTGGACTCCGCCGTCGTCGACCTGCCGTACGTCCTGGTGGGCAGCGGCCGTCGGCGCGGAAAGCTGCTGGTGCCGGGCAAGGCGTTCGCCGAACTGCCGGGCGCGGTGGTGCTGGAGGGGCTCGGTGTGGCCTGAGCTCAGGCCGCCGAGTGATGGGCGAGGGCCAGATGCGGGTCGTCCTCGCCCGGCACCGGCGCCGGATCCGCGTGGACCAGCGCGGCCGTCAGTCGCGGTACGGCGTGCAGCAGGGCGTGTTCGGCCGCCACGGCGATCGCGTGGGCCTGGCGTACCGTCGCCTCGCCGTCCACGACGACCGCCACCTCGGCCCGCAGCCGGTGCCCGATCCAGCGCAGCCGCAACTCGCCGACCGCCCGGACCCCTTCGACCTTTCGTAGCGCGTGCTCGGCCCGGTCGACCAGCGCCGGGTCGACGGCGTCCATCACCCGGCGGAACACCTCACGCGCCGCGTCCCGTAGCACCAGCGCGATCGCCGCCGTGATCGCCAACCCCACGACCGGGTCCGCGAGTTGCCACCCCAGCGCCGAGCCGCCCGCGCCCAGCAGCACCGCCAGCGAGGTGAACCCGTCCGTGCGGGCGTGCAGCCCGTCCGCGACCAGCGCCGCCGAGCCGATCGAGCGGCCGACCCGGATGCGGTACCGCGCGACCCACTCGTTGCCCGCGAAGCCGGCCAGCGCGGCCACGGCGACCGCGCCGACCTGCTCGACGGGGCGCGGGTTCATCAGCCGCTCGACCGCCGTCCACCCCGCGAAGGCCGCCGACGCGGCGATCGTCAGCACGATCGCGATGCCCGCCAGGTCCTCCGCCCGCCCGTAGCCGTAGGTGAAGCGCCGGGTGGCCGCCCGCCGGCCCAGTACGAAGGCGATGCCCAGGGGTACGGCCGTCAGTGCGTCCGCCGTGTTGTGCACCGTGTCGCCGAGCAGTGCCACCGACCCGGACAGCGCGACCACGACCGCCTGCGCGACGGCCGTCACACCCAGAACCGCCAACGAGACCCACAGCGCGCGCATGCCCCGGGCCGAGGACTCCAGTGCCGGGTCCAGTTTGTCGGCACTCTCGTGCGAGTGCGGGGTGAGGAGGTGGGCGACTCGGTGGCGCAGGCCCGGGGAGGAAGAGGGAGAAGGGGAGGCGGGTGAGGAGTGGTGGTGCGGGTGCTCGTGGGCGTGGTCGTGATGGTGCCCGCGGTCGTGCCGGTGTCCGTGCTCGTGGTCGTGCCGCTCGCTCACGTCGATTCCTTCCGGTGCGCCGAGGTGGACGCGCGTCCGCCCACACCGCCATTATGTGCGTATGAGCGCACGCATGCACCTGTCACCTGCACACCATGCGCATCCGCGCACACCCGGCGAGGAGCAGTTCGCCCTCGCCGCCGAGCTTCTCGCCCTGCTCGGCGACCGCACCCGGCTCGCCCTGCTGCACGCGCTGACCGCCGGCGAGGCCGATGTGACGACGCTGACGGAGGGCGTCGGAGCGGCCCGGCCGGCGGTCAGCCAGCATCTGGCGCGGCTGCGGCTGGCCGGGCTCGTGAGCACCCGCAAGGAGGGCCGCCGGGTGGTCTACTCGCTCTCCGACGGCCATCTGCGCCGCCTGGTGGACGAGGCGCTGAACGTGGCGGACCACCGGCTCGGGGACGAGCCGCTGCACGACTGACTCAGTAGTGCTCGGCCGTTCCCAGGTACTGCTCCGCGAAGGCGGCAGCGGCGGCGGGAGACGTGAACAGACGGCGCAGCCGGGCGAACGTCGTGCCCGCGCGGAACGGGTCGCCGGCCGCGGTCCCGTGGTAGACCTCGGACAGCCACTGCGAGAACTCCTGGTAGTCCCACACCCGGCGCAGACACGCCTGCGAGTACTCGTCCAGGCCGTCGCCGTCACCGCCGTCGAGGTAGGCGACCAGCGCGTCGCCCAGCAGGAACGCGTCGTGCAGGGCGAGGTTCATGCCCTTCGCGGCGATGGGCGCGACGAGGTGGGCCGAGTCCCCGGCCAGGAAGAGCCGCCCGTACGTCATCGGCTCGACCACGTAGTCGTGCATGTCGAGGACGCGCTTCTCGATCAGCCGCCCCTCGGTGAGCGGCGGGGCCCCCGCGCCTTCGAGCCGCTGGTGCAGCTCGGACCAGACCCGGTCGTGGGACCAGTTCTCCGGGTCGTCGCCGGGCGGGCACTGGAGGTAGTACCGGGTCACCTCGGGACTGCGGGCCATGTGCCCGGCGAACCCGTTCGGATGGACACCGAACAGGACGCAGTCGGAGGACGGCGGCGCCTCGGCGAGCAGCGCCAGCCAGCCTATGCCGTAGTCGTGCCGCGCGATCCGGGCCTGCTCCGGCACCAGCACGGCCCGGCTGACCCCCCGCGCCCCGTCGGCGCCGACCACGAAGTCGCAGGTCAGCACCTGCCGTTCAGCGGTGTCGGGGCAGGTGTACGACACCGAGGGGCAGGCCGTGTCGAGGTCGTGCAGCTCGACGTCGCGCACCGAGAAACGGGCGTCGCCGCCGCGTACGTCGACGTACGCGTGGACGAGATCCGTCACCAGCAACGGCTGGGGATACACCCAGTGGTGACGGCCTGTCAGCTCGGTGTAGGAGAAGCGGTAGCGCTCGCCGCCGAAGCGGAACTCGCACGCGGAGTGCTGCTCGGCCCGCGCCAACAGGTTCTGCGCCAGGCCCCGTTGCCGCAGTCCGTGGACGGCCCACTCCTCGATGACTCCGGCGCGCGGCCGCCGTTCGATGAACTCACGGCTCTCCGTCTCCAGTACGACGCAGTCGACGGACGCGGCCCGCAGGATGTTGCCGACGGTGAGACCCGCGGGGCCCGCGCCCACGACGACGACGGGAGTGTGGTGGGGGGAAGGGGAGTTGGTGGTCACCCGCACATTATGGGCGGGCCCTCCGACACGGCCGGGAGGACACCGGCCGGTCAGCCCAGCCGGGGGATCTCGATCGCCGGGCAGCGGTCCATGACCATCTCCAGGCCCGCGGCCCGGGTACGGTCGTAGGCCGCCTCGTCGACGACGCCGAGCTGGAACCACACCGCCTTCGCACCCTTGGCGACCGCCTCGTCCGCGACGGCACCCGCGAGTTCGCCGTTGACGAAGACATCGACGACGTCCACCTCGAAGGGGATGTCCGCGAGGGAGGCGTACCCCTGCTCCCCGTGCACCGTCTCCGCCTTCGGGTGGACGGGTACGACCCGCTTGCCGAAGCGCTGGAGCACCTCGGCGACTCCATAGGCCGCCCGCCCGCGGTTCGTCGACAGGCCCACGACGGCCCAGGTGTCGCCGAGCCCGGTGAGGATCTTGCGGATCGTTGCCTCGTCGCCGTGCACCGGCGGCCTCCTGGGGATCGGAAAGGAACAGTCCTCGCCTACAACAGCTCGCGCCGGGCCTTGATTCCGGCCCCTGCCTGCGAAGTCGCGCCCGCCCGCCTAGGCTCGCCTCGTGCTGAGCATCATCGACACCCGAACCGGCGAACCCGTCGTCGCCGCCCCCGTCCGCCGTGGCCTGACCCGGGTGGAGGCGCATGCCTCGGGGTACGGGGCCGGATCGCTCCGGATCCTCCTCGTGGCCGATCTGCTCGTCCGCGCGCTGGAACTCGGCGGAACGCCCGTGTGGGCGCTGCTGTCCGGCGAACGCGATCAGGCGGAACTCCGGGCGGGCGCCACCGCCCTCGGCATGCACCCCTTCGAGGGCGGCCGCGACCTCGGCGCGGGCGCCGGAGTCGGCGAGGCGCAGATCCTGCACGTGGTGGAGGAGGGCGGCCAAACCCCCGACGGGGTATGCGTCGCCGTCGCGCCGGCGGAGGGCGCGGTGCCCGGGGGACCGGGGTCGGGCCGGGTCTTCGGGGGAGCGGACACCGACCCCGCCGTTCTGCGGCTCGCCCTTCTCTCCCGGCCCCGCACCGAGCCTCTGCGGCTCGACGCGGACGTGCTGGGCGAGGCCCGCCACAGCCTCGTAGGCTGGCGGCGAGCCGTCGCCGGGTGGGCAGGGCGGCCCTCGCGGCCGGTTCCCGACGAGGTGCGCGGACGGCTGCGCGCCGCCTGGGAGGACGACCTGGACCTGCCCGAGGTGCTGCGGGTGCTGCGGTGGGTGGAGGACGCCGGGCCCGAGCTGCCGGACGGCGCCCGCTTCGAGAGCTACGCCTACGCCGACCGTCTCCTCGGCCTCGAACTGACCCGCGACGTCGGAGCCCCGGCGTGAACGGGCCCGGCGGGGGGACACCGCCGCGCCGGCTGGTGGTGCTGCGGCACGCCAAGTCGGCGTGGCCGGACGGCGTCCCCGACCACGAGCGGCCGCTCGCCCCGCGCGGCCTACGGGACGCGCCGGCCGCGGGCCGCGCGCTCGCCGAGGCCGGCTGCGTCCCGGACCTCGCCCTGTGCTCCACCGCCGCCCGCGCCCGCGGGACCTGGGAGCTGGCAGCCGCCGAGTGGCACACCCCGGCCCCGGTGCGCTTCGACCCGCGGCTCTACGGGGCCGACGTCCACGAGCTCCTGGAGGTCGTCCACGAGACACCCGCCGAGGTCGGGACACTGCTGCTGGTCGGGCACAACCCCGGCCTGGAGGAACTGGTCCTCGACCTGGCCGGGGACGGCCCTGCCGACGCCCTGGACGAGGTGCGGCTGAAGTTCCCGACGTCGGCGATCGCCGTCCTGACCTGGTACGGGCCCGGCTGGCGGTCCCTGACCCCGGGCACGGCCCTGCTGACGTCGATGACCGTGCCGAGAGGCGGCAAGCCGCAGGAGGGCTAGCCGACGTGCACGCGCGGCCGCCGCCCGGGATCGGGCTCCGCGCGGCGCAGCACCTCGCGGGTGACCGGGGCGACCTCGCCGTCGCCGAAGACGAGGAACCGGATCAGCTGGCCGACCGGGTTGCCCTCGGTCCAGCTGAAGTACGCGTGCGGCACCTGACCGGTGCGGTCGCGCAGCTCCAGCAGGACCGCGGCGATGGCATTGGGCACCGTGGGACCGGAGACGCGCAGCCGGCGGACCCCGTGTTTCTCGTCGCCGCGCACGGTGACGTCCGCCGTGAAGTCGGAGGAGTCCCGCACGAACACCTCCAGGAAGAGCACCGGACCGCCGCCGGGGATCGGGGTGTGCTCGCGCTGCTCCCACTCCTTGGAGCGGTACGCGCGCGTGCTGTGTTCCCGCGGCTCATGGGCGATGAGCTGGAGGGGGCCGTGCCGCGCGGCCCGGTCCACGAACCGGGCCGCCACCTCGTCGAAGGTGATCTCGGCGACGCGCAGTTCGAAGGCGCGGCGCAACCGGGAGGCGAACGACGTGACCAGGATGGCGAAGATGAAGATCGCCGCGATCCTGATGCCGTCCGGTCGCTCGATGACGTTCGCGACGAGCGTGTAGGCGAACACGGCAGTGATCGCGCCGAAACCGAGCGCGGCCCGGCGGCGACCCTGCCGGTGCACGGCCACGGTCGACGCGAACGCCGCCGACAGCATCAGCACCAGCACTCCGGTGGCGTAGGCGCCGCTCTGGTCGTCGACGTTCGCGTTGAACCACAGGGTGATGAGGACGGCGGCCGCCATGAACACCAGCACCAGGGGGCGTACCGCGCGCGTCCATTCGGGCGCCATGCCGTAGCGGGGCAGATAGCGAGGGACGAGGTTCAGCAGACCGGCCAGCGCGGAGGCGCCCGCGAACCACAGGATGGCGATCGTGGAGATGTCGTAGACCGTGCCGAAGGCCTCGCCCAGGTGCTCGTGCGCGAGGTAGGCCAGCGCCCGGCCGTTCGCCGGGCCGCCGCTCTCGAAGTCGTCCTGCGGGATGAGGATCGTCGTCGCCAGACTGGACAGCAGCAGGAAGCAGCTCATGATCAGCGCGGCCGTGGTGAGCAGCTTGCGGGTGTCCCGCACCCGCCCCCTCGGCTTCGCGTAGGTGTCCGTCGGATCACCCTTGACCTGCGGCATCACCGCCACTCCGGTCTCGAAGCCGGACATGCCGAGCGCCAGCTTCGGGAAGACCAGCACGGCCACGCCGACCATGGCCCACGGTGAGGAGTGCTCGGCGGTCATGGCATCGGTCCAGTCGCCGATCCGCACGGGGTGCGTGAGGATCTCCCAGGCGGAGGCGCCGAGCACCACGAGATTGAGCGCGAGATAGGAAGCCACCATCGGCACCGCGATGTCGATGGCCTCGCGGAAGCCCCTGAGGAACACCGCGCCCAGCGCGCCGACCAGCAGCAGCGTGATCCACTCGTTGCCGTCGGCCATCCAGTGCGGGGCGAACGGGTTCTCCACGACGTGCGCGGCGGCGTCCGCGGACGACAGGGTGATCGTGATCATGAAGTCGGTGGCCGCGAACCCCAGCAGCACCAGCACCAGGATCTTCCCCGACCACCACGGCAGCAGTCGCTCCAGCATGGCGATCGAGCCCTCGCCGTGCGGGCTCTCGTGCGCCACCCGGCGGTACACCGGCAGCGCGCCGAGCAGCGTCAGCACGATCAGCACGAGCGTCGCGAGCGGGGACAGCAGACCGGCCGCGAGGGCGGCGATGCCCGGCTGGTAGCCGAGCGTGGAGAAGTAGTCGACACCGGTCAGGCACATCACGCGCCACCAGCGGTGGCCCTTCTGCTCCGGCTGCGGGGCGGCGTGCGGGCCCGGATGGCGGGCGGTCTGCTCGCTGAGCCCCTCCAGGAGCCAGGTCCGCCACCGGGAGGACGGCGGACCCGCGTTGCTGCCCTTCACCCGGGTGCCGGTCATGCTGCGCGCTCCCTGCGATCGGTCGGGCCACGTTCCACGGTCACCACCCTTGGTCATCCCGCACATCGTCGCCCGCCCCTCCGGCGACGGCGACTCAGCGATCACCGCATAGGCTGGCCGGATGCAGGACGAGTACCGGACGGTCGCCCACGCGGGCGTGCACGAGACCGAGGTCAACCGCTCCCGCTTCCTGTGCGCCCTCGCCCCGGCGGCCACCGAGCAGGAGGCCCAGGACTTCATCGCGTCCGTCCGCAAGGAGCACGCCGACGCCACCCACAACTGTTGGGCGTACGTCATCGGCGCCGACGCCTCCGTCCAGAAGGCGAGCGACGACGGTGAACCCGGCGGCACGGCGGGCGTCCCGATGCTCCAGATGCTGCTGCGCCGCGACATGCGGTACGTCGTCGCCGTCGTCACCCGCTACTACGGCGGGGTCAAGCTCGGCGCGGGCGGTCTCATCCGGGCCTACGGCGGCGCGGTCGGCGAGGCCCTCGACACCCTCGGCACCCTCACCCGCCGCCGCTTCCGGCTGGCCACGGTGACCGTGGACCACCAGCGCGCCGGCAAGGTCCAGAACGACCTGCACTCGACGGGACGCGCGGTACGGGACGTCCGCTACGGCGAGGAGGTCACCATCGAGATCGGCCTGCCGGACGCCGACGTGGACGCCTTCCGCGCCTGGCTCGCGGACGCCACGGCGGGGACGGCGGGGTTCGAGCTGGGCGGGGAGGCCTACGGGGACGCGTGACGCCCCGGGGTCTGACGCGCGGCACATGACGCGGCGACTCGTGACGCGGCGACTCGTGAAGCGGCGACTCGTGAAGCGGCGACTCGTGAAGCGTTGAGCGAACGTGCGGGCGAAATGTCCGTAACAACCCTTTATGTCGGTCGGTATGACGGTGCGATACGGGAGTAACCGCCCGTGATGTCAGACCCGGCCGTTAGTCTCGGGGATCATGAGGCTCCTGCACACTTCCGACTGGCATCTCGGCCGGGCGTTCCACCGGGTGAACATGCTCGGCGCCCAGGCCGAGTTCATCGGTCACCTCGTCGCGACCGTGCGTGAGCGCGAGGTCGACGCGGTGGTCGTGTCGGGAGACGTGTACGACCGCGCGGTGCCCCCGCTCGCCGCGGTCGAACTGTTCGACGACGCCCTGCACCGGCTCGCCGGCCTCGGAGTGCCCACGGTGATGATCTCCGGGAACCACGACTCGGCCCGCCGGCTCGGGGTCGGAGCCGGGCTGATCGGGCGGGCCGGTATCCATCTGCGCACCGACCCGGCCGCCGCCGGGACGCCCGTGGTGCTCGCCGACGCCCACGGGGACGTGGCGTTCTACGGTCTGCCCTATCTCGAACCCGCCCTGGTCAAGGACGAGTTCGGCGTGGAGAAGGCCGGCCATGAGACCGTGCTGGCCGCCGCGATGGACCGGGTCCGCGCCGACCTCGCCGCACGCGCGCGCGGGACGCGTTCCGTCGTCCTCGCCCATGCCTTCGTCACCGGCGGTGAGCCCAGCGAGAGCGAGCGGGACATCACCGTAGGCGGGGTCGCCTCGGTGCCCGCCGGGGTCTTCGACGGCGTCGACTACACCGCACTGGGGCACCTGCACGGCTGCCAGGCCATCACCGAGCGCGTGCGCTACTCGGGCTCCCCGCTGCCGTACTCCTTCTCGGAGAGCGAGCACCGCAAGACCATGTGGCTCGTCGACCTCGGCGCCGACGGGGAGCTCGACGCCGAGCGGATCGACTGCCCGGTGCCGCGCGCGCTGGCCCGGGTCCGCGGCCCCCTGGAGGAGCTGCTCGCCGACCCCGCCCTCACCCGTCACGAGGAGGCGTGGGTCGAGGCGACGCTCACCGACGCCGCCCGCCCGGCCGACCCCATGGCCCGGCTCACCCAGCGCTTCCCGCACACGCTCAGCCTCGTCTTCGCCCCCGAGCGCGCACCCGACGACCCCGACGTGTCGTACGCCCGGCGCCTCGCCGACCGCAGCGACCAGGAGATCGCCGAGGACTTCGTGGCCCATGTGCGCGGGGCGGGCCCCGACGCACGCGAGCAGGGCGTGCTGCGGGACGCCTTCGACGCGGTGCGCGCGGACGACGCGGTACGGGAGGTGGCGCGGTGAGGCTGCACCGGCTCGACCTGACGGCCTTCGGCCCCTTCGGCGACCCTCAGAGTGTCGACTTCGACGAGCTCTCCGCCGCCGGAATCTTCCTGCTGCACGGGCCGACGGGCGCCGGCAAGACCTCCGTCCTGGACGCCGTCTGCTACGCGCTGTACGGCTCCGTGCCGGGCGCCCGGCAGAGCGGCCAGGGCCTGACCCTGCGCAGCGACCACGCGGCGCCCGGCGCCCGCACCGAGGTCACCCTCGAACTCACCGTCGCGGGACGCCGCCTCGAGGTCACCCGGCAGCCCCCCTGGGAGCGGCCCAAGAAGCGCGGCACGGGCACGACGGTCGAGAAGGCGCAGAGTTGGCTGCGCGAGTACGACGCGGTCGCCGGCGCCTGGAAGGACCTCAGTCGCTCCCACCAGGAGATCGGCGAGGAGATCACCCAGCTGCTCGGCATGAGCCGCGAGCAGTTCTGCCAGGTCGTGCTGCTGCCCCAGGGCGACTTCGCCCGTTTCCTGCGGGCCGACGCCGAGGCGCGCGGCCGGCTGCTGGGCCGCCTCTTCGACACCCGGCGGTTCGCCGAGGTCGAGAAGCGGCTCGTCGAGCGCCGCCGCACCACCGAGGCACGCGTGCGTGAGGGCGACTCCGCCCTGCTCGCCGACGCGCACCGGATGCAGCAGGTCGCCGGGGACGCCATGGAGCTGCCCGAGTTCGCCCCGGGAGACCCGGGGCTCGCCGAGGCGGTGCTGGCCGCGGCCGCCGTCGCTCGCAGCACCTCCCGTGAGCTGCTGACGACCGCCCACTGCGGCCGCCTCGCCGCCGAGTCCGCGCAGGCCGCCGCCGAGCGTGCCCTGGAGGACGTACGCGAACGGGCGCGGCTCCAGCGGCGGTTCGCCGACGCGCGCGAGCGGGCCGCCGTGCTGGAGGAGCGGGCGGGCGACCATCGGGAAGCGCAGGCGCGGATGGAGCGGGCGCGGAAGGCCGAGTCGGTGGCGCCGGTGCTGGAACTGCGCGAGGCCGCCGACATCGAGCACACCGGGGCGTCCGCGCGGGCGGCACGCGCGCGGGACCTGCTTCCGCGGCGGTTCGCGGACGCCGGAGCCGCCGGGCTCGCCGCCGCCGCCCGCCGGGCCGCCGAGGAGCTGGGCGGGCTGGAGTCGGCCCGCCGGGGCGAGCGACGGCTGGCCGGTCTCGTGGCCGAGCGGGCCGACCTGGACCGGCGGGAGCGCGACGACGAGGACGTCCTGACGGAGACCGAGGCCTGGCTCGCGGACTGGGACGCCGTCCGCGCGGGTCTCCAGGCCCGCATCGAGGCCGCCCAGGAGGCCGCGGCCCGCGCCGAACAGCTCGACGGCCGGCGCGAGCCCATGCAACGGCGCCTGAAGGCGGCCCGGCTGCGCGACGAGCTGGCCCGCGACCTGGAGGCTGCCCAGCACAGGGCCCTCGCCTCCGGCGAGCAGGCACAGACGGCCCGCGCACACTGGCTCGACCTCAAGGAACAGCGCCTGAACGGCATCGCCGCCGAACTGGCCGCCACCCTCGCCGACGGGACACCGTGCGCCGTCTGCGGCGCCACCGAGCACCCCGCGCCCGCCCGCAGGATCGCGGGACACGTCGACCGCGAGACCGAGGAACGGGCGCTCACCGCCTCCCGGCGCGCGGAGGAACGGCACGCCCAGGACGAACGCGAGCTGGGCCTCGTACGAGAGGCGCTCGCCGCCGCCACCGCCGAGGCCGGCGACACCCCGACGGACCGGCTCGCCGCCGAAGCCCAGGAGGGGGAGGAGGGCTACGCGCAGGCGCGCCGGGAAGCCTCCGCGCTGCACCCCGCGCGTGAGGAGCTGCGCCAGGCCGAGCAGGAGCACGAGCGCCGTACGGCGGCGCAGCGCGAGGCCGCGGTGCGGACCGCGTCCCGGGTGGGCCACCGGGAGCGCCTGGAGCGCGAACGGGCCGACCTGGAGGAGGAGTTGACGCTGGCCCGGGGGTCCGCGGAGAGCGTCGCAGCGCGGGCCGCCGAACTGGAGGGGCTGGCGGCGCGGCTCACCGACGCGGCCGACACCGCCCGCGTCGCCGAGGGGAGCGCCGAGCGTCTCAAGGCAGCCGACGGCCGTCTCGACGAAGCCGCGTTCCGGGCCGGCTTCGACACCCCGCGGGCCGCCGCCGACGCCCTCCTCGACGACACCGCCCACCGTGAGCTCCAGCGGCGGCTCGACGCCCGGCAGACCGAGGAGGCCGCCGTACGGGCCGTCCTCGCCGAACCCGACACCGTGGCGGCGGCCCAGCAGCCGCCCGCCGACCTCGCGGCCGCGGAACAGTCGGCGGCCGCCGCGGCCGAGCGGCTGCGCACGGCCGCTTCCGCCCAGGACGCCGCCGCCCGCCGCTGTGCCGAGCTCGATCAGCTCTCGGCGCGCGCGAGCGACGGCGTACGCCGGCTCGGGCCGCTGCGCGAGGAGTACGACCGGGTGGCCCGCCTGGCCGGTCTCACCGCCGGCACCTCCGCCGACAACGAGCGCAAGATGCGCCTGGAGGCGTACGTCCTGGCCGCCCGCCTGGAGCAGGTGGCCGCCGCCGCGACCGTCCGTCTCCAGCGCATGTCCTCGGGGCGTTACACCCTCGTGCACTCCGACGACCGGGCCGGGCGCGGCCGCAGCGGGCTCGGACTGCATGTCGTCGACGCCTGGACCGGGCGGGAGCGGGACACGGCCACGCTGTCGGGCGGCGAGACCTTCTTCGCCTCGCTCGCCCTCGCCCTCGGTCTCGCCGACGTCGTGACCGACGAGGCGGGCGGGGTCCGCCTCGACACCCTCTTCATCGACGAGGGGTTCGGCAGCCTCGACGACCAGACGCTCGACGAGGTCCTCGACGTCCTCGACTCGCTGCGCGAACGCGACCGCAGCGTCGGCATCGTCAGCCATGTCGCCGACCTGCGGCGGCGGATCCACGCCCAGCTCGAGGTCGTCAAGGGGAGATCGGGGTCGGTGGTGCGGCAGCGGGGCTACCGGCCCAGTGGGCGCCTGGGGAGCGGCGACGAGTAGACGACGCTGGTCGTCACCGACCCCAGCGCGCCGATCTTGCCCGACACCTCTTCGAGGTGCCGCATCGAACGGGCGGTGACCTTGATCACGAAGCAGTCGTCGCCCGTCACATGGTGTGCCTCGAGGATCTCGGGGGTGACGGCCACCAGGTCGTGGAACGGCTTGTAGTTGCCGTTGGGGTAGCGCAGCCGCACGAAGGCCAGGATCGGCAGCCCCAGCCGCTCGGGGTCCACCACAGCCGCGTACCCCTGGATGACGCCCGCCTCCTCCAGCCGCCGCACCCGCTCGGTGACGGCGCTCGCCGACATCGCCACGGCACGTGCCAGTTCGGCGAAACTGGCCCGGCCCTCGCGCTGGAGGACCTCGAGAATGCGCCAGTCGGTGGCGTCCGGGGAATACGCGGTCATGAGCGAGAGATAGCAGGGGAATCCCCGGCGGGGCAAGGTTCAGGCCGGGGAATGTCTCTTCAGGGAGAGGGATCACCGGTCGTAGATTTCTGGTCATCGAAAGCAGTGACCAGCCGGAACCCCTCGGGAGGGCCCCGCGATGACCCCCATGACCCCGCTCACCGCCACGACCGGCACGGCCGCCGCGACCACGATCAACCCCGTCCTGGGCGTCGCCCCCGCGGCCCCGGCCGAGGCCGCCGCCCACTTCCGGGCGAGCCTCGCCTTCCACGCCGACGTCTCCGACGTGGCGGCCGCCCTCGCCGCCGGTGGTGACCCCGGCTTCGTCGTCCTGGACTCCCGCTCCACCGAGTCCTGGGACCAGGGGCACATCCCGGGCGCCGTCCACCTGCCCACCGCGCTCATCGCCGAGCAGGCCGCGCAGCTCCTCGACCGGGAGGTGCCGGTCGTCACCTACTGCTGGGGGCCCGGCTGCAACGGCGCCACCCGCGCCGCCCTCGCGCTCGCCGAACTCGGCTACCGGGTCAAGGAGATGCTCGGTGGCTTCGAGTACTGGGCGCGGGAGGGCTTCGCGTACGAGACCTGGGAGGGCCGCGAGCGGCGCGCCGGCGCCGATCCGCTCACCGCGCCCGTCGACGCGGAGAACTGCGGCTGCTGACCGCCCGTTCGGGGCCGGGCGGAGGCATGCCATCGCCCGGCCCCGAAGCGTGTCTCAGAGCTGTGCCAGCTCGTCCACCAGGTCGTCCAGGCCCAGCGAACCCTGCGAAAGGGCCGCCATGTGCCAGGACTTGAGGTCGAAGGCGTCGCCGTGGCGCTCGCGGGCCTTCTCCCGGCCCAGCAGCCACGCCCGTTCGCCGAGCTTGTAGCCGATCGCCTGGCCGGGGATGGTCAGATAGCGGGTCAGCTCGCTCTCCACGAAGTCCGCCGTGCGGCTGCTGTGCCCGCCGAAGAACTCCTGGGCCAGCTCCGGGGTCCAGCGCTCACCCGGGTGGAAGGGGGAGTCCGCCGGGATCTCCAGCTCGAGGTGCATGCCGATGTCGACGATGACCCGCACCGCCCGCATCATCTGCGCGTCCAGGTAACCGAGCCGCTGCTCCGCGTCGGTGAGGAAGCCGAGCTCGTCCATCAGCCGTTCCGCGTACAGCGCCCAGCCCTCGACGTTGGCGCTGACGAGCCCCACGGAGGCCTGGTAGCGGGAGAGGTTCCCGGCGATGTGCGCCCACTGCGCCAGCTGGAGGTGGTGACCGGGGACGCCCTCGTGGTACCAGGTGGAGACCAGGTCGTAGACCGGGAAGCGGGTCTGCCCCATCGTCGGCAGCCAGGTGCGGCCCGGCCGCGAGAAGTCCTCCGTCGGGGGCGTGTAGTACGGCGCGGCCGCGCCGCCGGGCGGGGCGATCCGCGACTCCACCTTCCGTACCCGCTCGGCGAGTTCGAAGTGCGTGCCGTCGAGCGTCTCGATCGCCTGGTCCATCAGGCCCTGGAGCCAGTCGCGGACCTCGTCGACGCCCTCGATGTGCTTGCCGTGCTCGTCGAGATGGGCCAGAGCGACCCAGGGGGTCTCCGCGCCCGGCAGGATCTTCTCGGCCTCCTTCTTCATCTCGGCGAGCAGCCGGTGGTACTCCGCCCAGCCGTACGCGTACGCCTCGTCGAGGTCGAGGTCGGTGCCGTTGAAGTAGCGGGACGCGCGGGCGTACCGCTCCCGGCCGACGGTGTTCGGCGCGCTCTCGATCGTCGGCGCGTACACGTCGCGCATCCAGTCCCGCAGCTCCACGACGGCCGCGGTCGCCGTACGGGCGGCCTCGTCCAGCTCCGCGCGCAGCGCGTCCGGCCCGGTGGACACGAAGTCCTCGAACCAGCCGTGGCCCTCGCCGTCCGTGTCCGACCACTCGGTGAGCTGTCCGACGAAGGTGACGGTCGGCCGCGGCGCGGCGTACAGCTTGCGCTCCAGACCCAGCGCCAGGGACTCGCGGTAGCCCGCGAGGGCCGCCGGCACCCCGCGCAGCCGCTCGGCGATCGCCGCCCAGTCCGCGTCGGTCTGTGTGGGCGTCACGGTGAACACCTCGCGCACATGATGCGGAGGGGTGGCCATGTTGCCGACGGCGCGCAGTGCCTCGTCGGCGTCGTGCACACCGAGTTCCGCGGTCAGGCGCTCGCGCAGCAGGCGCGCGCACCGGCGCTCGATGTCACTTTCCGCGCCGGGCCGCCGCTCCGCCTCGTCGAGCCTGGCCAGGGTGTCCCGCGCGAGCTGCACGAGCGCCTCCTGGCCGGTGGGCGAGTAGTCGGGCAGACGGCTCGAACTCTCCTGCACGCCGAGATAGGTACCGGTCACCGGGTCGAGGGCGATGAGGTCGTCGACATACGCGTCGGCGACCTCGCGGGGAAGCGGGCTGCTGGTCTGTGACATGGGCTCCATCCTCGTACGAGGCGGTGGCGCACGTCACGCGTTTTGTCCCGAAGTCGTCGGCGGCAGCAGCGGTCCGCACTCCCACTGCTGGAAGATCAGCCGCGTCTCGACCCGGGCCACCTCCCGCTGCGAGGTGAACTCGTCGAGCACCAGTCGCTGTAGATCGGCCATGTCCGCGACGGCGACATGGACGAGATAGTCGTCGGGTCCGGTGAGGTGGAAGACGGTGAGCGCCTCCGGGAGCCCCCGGATCCGCTCCACGAAGGGCCCCACCAGCTCCCGCCGGTGCGGCCGGACCTGTACCGACAGCAGGGCCTGGAGGCCACGCCCCAGTTTGGCCGGATCGAGCCGCAGCTGATGACCGAGGATCACGCCCGAGCGGCGCAGTCGCGTCACCCGGTCCAGGCAGGTCGACGGCGCGACCCCGACCTGCGCCGCGAGGTCGCGGTAGGTGGTCCGGGCGTCGTTCTGGAGCAGCCGCAGCAGCTGGAGATCGACCGGGTCCAGTACGACGGATTCAGCCATTGGCCGAACGTAGCACGGTGTTCGATTACCGCGCCCCGTTCGATGTTCACCCTGCGGTCCATGGACTCAGCCTCAGCGAGCACGCACGCGTACGACGACGTACGCCGAACCCCGTCGAGAGCGCCCCGCGCACTGGCCACCGAGGCCGTGCACGCCGGGCGGGACGACCTGGCCCGCCAGGGCCTGCACGCCCCGCCGATCGACCTGTCCACCACCTACCCCTCCTTCGACAGCCGCGCCGAGGCCGCCCGCATCGACGCGTTCGCCGCGACGGGCGCGGAGCCGGAGGGGCCGCCCGTCTACGGCCGCCTGGGCAACCCGACGGTCGCCCGCTTCGAGACCGCCCTCGCCCGCCTCGAGGGCACCGACAGCGCGGTCGCGTTCGCCAGCGGGATGGCGGCGCTGAGCGCGGTGCTGCTCGCGCGCGCCTCGACGGGGCTGCGGCACGTCGTCGCCGTACGCCCCCTCTACGGTTGCAGCGACCACCTGCTGACCGCCGGGCTGCTCGGCTCGGAGGTCACCTGGACCGACCCGGCCGGGATCGCGGACGCGCTGCGCCCGGACACCGGTCTTGTCATGGTCGAGACGCCGGCCAACCCGACGCTCGCCGAGGTCGACCTGCGGGCCGTCGCCCACGCCTGCGGCTCGGTCCCGCTGCTCGCCGACAACACCTTCGCGACGCCCGTGCTCCAGCGCCCCGCCGAGCGAGGCGCGCGGCTCGTCCTGCACAGCGCCACCAAGTACCTGGGCGGACACGGGGACGTGCTGGGGGGCGTGGTGGCCTGCGACGAGGAGTTCGCCGGGCGGCTTCGGCAGATACGGTTCGCCACCGGCGGCGTCCTGCATCCGCTGGCCGGCTATCTGCTGTTGCGGGGCCTGTCGACGCTCCCGGTGCGGGTGCGGGCCGCCTCCGCGACCGCCGCCGATCTGGCCCGGCGGCTGGCCGCCGACCCGCGGGTGGCCCGCGTCCACTATCCGCGGATCGGCGGCGCGATGATCGCCTTCGAGGTCCACGGCGACCCGCACGAGGTGATCGCGGGGGTCCGTCTGATCACCCCGGCCGTCAGCCTCGGCAGCGTCGACACCCTCATCCAGCACCCGGCGTCCATCAGCCATCGCATCGTGGACGCGCAGGAGCGCCGGGGCGCGGGCGTGAGCGATCGGCTGCTGCGGCTCTCGGTCGGCCTGGAGGACGTCGAGGACCTGTGGGGGGACCTGCGAGGCGCGCTCGGCGCGGGCGCCACGGCCGACCCGGTCGAGCGCGGAGCCGCCGTCGTGTGACCGTACGCGGCGATCCGTAGGCCGCGAACCGTAGCGGCGATCCTTGTGCGGCGAACCGTGTGCGGACGGCCCGGCGGTGTTGTCGAACCGCCGGGCCGCGCGGTGCCCCGTGGCTCAGTCGCGTGCGACGCGCTCGTCGTACCGCCCGGATCCGGCCCGGGCCCGGTTCGCGGCGTCCAGGCGGGCGGTGATGACCAGGGTGCCCTCCTCGATCTGGTAGTCGAGGGGCAGGTCGAGACCGCGCATGGCGGCGACCATGCCGGTGTTGGAGGCCTGTGTCACGGCGTAGACGCTCTCGCAGCCCGCCTCGACGGCCATCGCCACCAGCCGGCCGAGCAGTTCGGCGCCGATGCCGCGCCGCTGCCACCGGTCCTCGATCAGCAGGGCGACCTCCGTCTCGTCACCGTCCCACAGCAGGTGGCCGAGGCCGACGACGCGCCCCGACGGTGTCTGCACAGCGAGGGTGCGGCCGAAGCGGGGGCTGAGCAGGTGCCTGAGGTAGCGGTCGGCGTCGCCGACGGGCCCGTGGTAGCGCATCCCGAGCGTGCGCGAGGAGCACCGCTCATGCATGGCCTTCGCCGCCGCCAGGTCACCGGTGTCGGCCCGGCGCACGGTGATGGCGTTGCCCTCGGGCAGCGTCAGCACGTCCTGGCCGCTCGGCACCCGCGGGCCGAGCCGGGCGTCCAGCTCCACCAGTGCACGCGCGCGTGCGAACTCGGTCGGGGTGAACGGCAGGTACGGCCGCTCCACGGTGATCACTCCGCCTTCCGGCGCCCGCAGGCGCATCACGGTGTCCTCCAGTACGCCCTCCACGGGCACGCCCTCCGGCCCGCGACCGCTGCCGCCCGACGCGGCGGGCAGCGAACGGATCGTGCAGCGACCCAGCAACTGACGTAGCGCCAAGGGTAGTTCAGCCGCGTCGAGGGCGGTGCGGGTGGCCAGGCCGAGGACCCGGGTCGGCGCGTCCACCAGGTCGTGGGCGTCGGCCCGCTCGATCCAGGTGCCGCTGCCGCCCGCCAGTGCCACGGCCCGGGTGATCTCGGCCGCCGCCAGGGCGCCCGGGGCGCGCAGCAGGAACTCGTCCACGGTGTCCTCGCCCAGCGGGTGCGTCTGGAGGCTCAGGATGTCCACCCGGTGGCCGGCGAGCGCCGCGCAGAGCGCGGCCAGCGACCCCGGGGCGTCCTTCACCGTCGTCCGCATCCGCCACAGGGCGCTCTCCTCGGTGACCTGGGAGGGGAGTTCGGACGGCCCGGCCTGCGGCTCCTCGGAGCGCGGCCGGGCGTCGGTATCGCCCGTCGGGGGCGCGTGACCGTGGCGCCGTGCCCACCAGGTGTGGAAGCCGGCCGTGGCGACGAGCACCGCAGCGGAGACGGCCAGCAGCGCCGGACCGTCGGGTCCGTGTCCCACCAGGTTCGCCACCCCGTCGGCCACCGCGACCGCTGTGAACAGCGCGGCGAGTTCCACCACGTCCCGTCGCCAGTGGTGCACCGGGCGTCCGCGTTTCGCACGCGTCACATCAGACATGTCTCGAGTCATGCAGCCACTGTGGAGGAACGGTGTTGCGTGATCACGAACGGTTTGTGACTGATGGGTAAAGGTTACCAATGCCCGATTTGTTAATTCTTCTACGATCACGCCGTGTACGAGGCGTCACGACCGCGCCGCGCACCGGGGGATGACGCCGGTGCGCGGCACGTGTCCGAGGGTACGGGACGGCGGACTACTGGCCGACCCGTCCCGGCTGGAGCACCTGTGTGAACAGCACGGTCCCGTCCTGCTCGCGCAGACGCACCGTCAGCTCCCCGCTGCCGCCGTCGATGTCGACCTCGCCGAAGAACTGGTAGCCGCCTGCGGGCGACACGTTCGAGGCGGTCGGCGCCTTCACGAACACCCGCTGCGGACCGAAGGTGTTGTCCAGCGCGCTGGCCGGGAAGGCGCCCGCGTTGAGCGGACCGGAGACGAACTCCCAGAACGGCTCGAAGTCGGTGAACGCGGCCCGCGAGGGCTGGTAGTGCTGCGCCGAGGTGTGGTGGACGTCGGCCGTCAGCCACACCGTGCCGGTGATCCGGCGGTGCTTGATGTACCGCAGCAGCTCCGCGATCTGGAGCTCACGGCCCAGCGGTGCGCCCGGGTCGCCCTGCGCGACGGCCTCGATGTTCGCCTTGCCCTCGGTGGCGTCGGGCACCACCAGGCCGAGCGGCATGTCGGCGGCGATCACCTTCCACACCGCGCGCGACCGGGAGAGCTCCCGCTTCAGCCACTCCAGCTGCTCGGCGCCGAGGATGCCCTGCGGGTCCACGGTCTGGTCGTCCGGCGAGTTGGCGTTGCGGTACGTCCGCATGTCCAGCACGAACACGTCCAGCAGCGGCCCGTGGCGCACGACCCGGTGGACCCGGCCCTCCCTGGCGCCCGGACGCAGGGTCGAGATCGGGAAGTACTCGCCGAACGCCCGCCGGGCGCGCCCCGCGAGCACGTCGACGCTCTTCTCCGTGTACCGGGCGTCGGAGTCGGCGATCACCTCGCCCGGGTACCAGTTGTTGCGGACCTCGTGGTCGTCCCACTGGATGATGGACGGCACCTGTGCGTTGAAGCGGCGCAGGTTCTCGTCGAGCAGGTTGTAGCGGAAGTTGCCGCGGAACTCGGCGAGGGTCTCGGCGACCTTGGACTTCTCCTCGGTGGTGACATTGCGCCAGAGGGTGCCGTCGGGCAGCGCCTGGGTCGGCGTGATCGGGCCGTCGGCGTAGATGTTGTCGCCGCTGCACAGGAAGAAGTCGGGATCGAGCTTCGCCATCGCGTCGTAGATGCGGTAGCCGCCCAGCTCGGGGTTGATGCCCCAGCCCTGGCCCGCGAGGTCCCCGGACCACAGGAAGCGCACCCCGCGCCGACGCCCCGCGGACACGGTGCGGAAGGTACCGGTCACGGGCTCCCCGGTGCGCCGCGGGTCGTCCGGGTCGGCGAGCAGCACGCGGTAGTGGATCTGCTCGCCGGCGGGCAGCCCGTGCAGCCGGGTCGTGCCGGTGAAGTCCGTACCGGCGCCGAGCAGCGGACCGTGCCATCGGCGGGCACCCCGGAACGACTCGGTGGCCGCGGTCTCGACGATCATCCGCGCCGGGCGGTCGGAGCGCACCCACACCAGCCCGGAGTCGGAGGTCACGTCCCCGGCCTGCACACCCCAACCCGCCCTGGGCCGCCCGGACAACGCGAAAGCGGGCGCCGCGCCGACGGCGGCGGGCAGGGCCAGGGCCGCGGAAGCGGCGAGCGAGCCGCGCAGGACGCCGCGGCGCCCGGGAAACGGACTGGGTGACATGGAAGGGCCTCCAGGGGCGGGAACGGGCCGGTGTGCACAGCCACAACTACTGGTGCGCCGCAGCGCACACGGAAACCACAGGTGAACAACTGGCCGCACGCACACGGGACCCGATGCGCACGACCCGCGTCACCCGCTTGCGTCACCCGCCCGCGACGGCCTCCGCCATCAGCCGCACGCCGTCCCGGATGCGCGCGGGCGACATCTGCGCGTAGCCGAGGACGAGACGTAGGTGCGTGCCCCGCACGGCACGCGCGTGTGCGTACTCCGCCAGCGCACGCACCTCGACACTTGCCGCGGCCGTCCGCGCGAGGAACCGCTCCCGCGGCCCGTACCGCCCGGGAAACTCGGCGATGACATGCAGTCCCGCCGCGATCCCGGACACCCGCGTCCCGGGGAAGTGCTCCCGGAGCGCGCCCACCAGGGCGTCCCGGCGCTCCCGGTAGGCCCGCTGGCAGCGGCGCAGCTGACGGTCGTAGTCGCCGCGCTCCACGAACCGGGCGAACAGCGCCTGGTCGAGCGTGGGATGGCCGAGGTCCATCGTCCGCTTGCGCTCGACGACCTCCTCGGCCAGCGCCTCGGGAACGAGCAGCCAGCCGAGCCGCAGTCCCGGTGCGAGCGACTTGCTGACCGACCCGGTGTAGGCCACGCGCTCGGGGTCCAGACCCTGGAGCGCGCCCACGGGAGCGCGGTCGTAACGGAAGTCGCCGTCGTAGTCGTCCTCGATCACGAAGCCGTCCACGGACCTCGCCCAGTCGAGCAGTTCGGCGCGCCGCCGCGCGGAGTACGCGATCCCGGTGGGGAACTGGTGCGCCGGCGTCGTCACCACCGCACGTACCCCGGACGACCTGAGCGGGTCCACGGCCAGCCCCTCGGCGTCGAGCGCCAGCGGTACGGAGGTGACGCCCGCCGCCGCGTACAGGGTGCTGTGCTGGGGGCTCCCGGGGTCCTCGACGCCGACGGCGTCCGTCCCGCGCGCGTGCAGCGCGAGACCGAGCAGCGCCGTCGCCTGGGCCACCCCGGAGACGACGACGAGGCGCTCCGGATCGGCGACCACGCCCCGGCGGCGGGCGAGGAGTTCGGCGAGCGCGGTGCGCAGCCGGGGCAGCCCGCGCGGGTCGGGATAGCCGAGTGCGTGATGGGGCAGCTCGGCGAGCACACCCCGCTGCGCGGCGGCCCAGGCGGCGCGTGGGAACAGCGACAGGTCCGGCGTGCCCGGCACGAAGTCGGCCCTCACGCCCGGGGGACGCGGAGCGAGGTCACGCGCGCGTGGCCGGGCCGCCCGGACGGCACCGCTCACCCAGGTTCCCGCTCCGCGGCCGCTGCGCAGGTATCCCTCGGCCGTCAACTGCTCGTACGCCTCCGTCACCAGCCCGCGCGAGACGCCGAGATCGGCGGCGAGATCCCGGCTCGACGGCAGCCGGGTGTCCTGCGCGAGCCGCCCCGAGCGGACCGCGTCCCGCAGGGCGGCCTGGAGCGCACGGCCACGCGCGCGCGGCGGGGCCGAGGCGGCCGGCAGCAGCAGCTCCCAGGCCGCCGACCCGGGCTGCGGGACGGGATTGGTCCCCGATGGCGTCATGGAAGTGGACCTTAACCGGGACCGCCGCAGTTCCTAGCGTCACCTGCATGAACGCGACCACCCTGCGCGGGTCCCTGCTCGCCGCGCTCGCCTGTCTCCTCGTCGGAGGGTCATTCACCGCCAACAGCGTCCTCGGCGCCTATCCGTACGCGGGCGGCCAGGCCCTGCGCTACGGCCTCGCCGGTCTGCTGCTCGTACCCCTGGCCGGGGCGGGGGCCGGGGCCCGGCTGCGCGCGCTCACCCTCCGTCTGTGGCTGCGCCTTGCGCTGCTCGCGGCTGTCGGGATGGTCGGCTTCAACGTGGCCGTACTGGCCGCCGAGCGCTCGGCGGAACCCGCCGTCCCCGGCGTCCTCGTGGGCTGCGCGCCCGTCGTCGTGGCGGTCGTCGTCCCGCTGCTGGAGGGGCGGCGGCCCCGCCGTCCGGTGCTGATGGGGGCGTCGCTGGTCGCCGTCGGCGCGTTCACGGTGCAGGGCTGGGGCCGCACGGACGGCGCGGGCATCGCCTACTCGGTCTGCGCACTGGCCGGAGAGGTCGGTTTCGCGGTCCTGGCCGTGCCCGTCCTGCGGGTTCTGGGGCCACGGCTGCTGTCCGCCACGGTGTGCGGGATCGCCGCGGCCGAGGCCGCCGCGACCGGTCTGCTGCTCGACGGCGGCGCGTGGCTGCGGCGGCCGGACGGCGCGGAGGCCGCCGCGCTCCTGTGGCAGGCCGCCGTCGTCACCGTCGTCGGCTTCGTGTGCTGGTACATGGGCATGCAGCGGATCGGCGCGGAGCGCGCCACGCTCTTCTCCGGGCTCATCCCGGTGGCGGCCGCCTGCACCGCCCCGCTCGTCGGAACGGGCTCCTACGGCCCCGCCCAGGGCGTGGGGAGCGCCCTCGTCGGGGCCGGAGTCGCCCTGGGGGCCGGGGTGTTGAGGCGTGCCCCCAGGACCTCAGCGGCTGCCGTCGAGAATCACGCGCGCGACGAGCGCCGGGTCGTCGTTCATCGGGCAGTGACCGCAGCCGGGCAGGCGCACCAGGCGCGCGGCGGGGATGATCCGCTTGGCCCGGACGCCCTGGCGGCGCACGAGCAGCCAGTCGCGGGTGCCCCAGCCGAGCGTGACCGGGACACCGGGGAGGTCGTCGGTGAACCGGACGGTGGCGCCGGCCCGCAGGGTCTGGTCGAACCCGGTCGCCCGGGCCAGGGCCAGCGTCTCGGCGACCACGGCCTCGGGTGAACGGCGGCTCGGGCGGGCGTAGATGGTGCTGGTGAGAGCCGTACGGCCGGCCGCCGTGCTCGCCATCCGCTCGACGAGGGGCAGCGGCATCCGGCGCGAGATCTGCCGCATGGTGAGGAGGACGCCGAAGGCGTAGCGCCGCTCGGCCTGCGACCAGAATCCGGCGGGCGACAGTGCGGTGACGGACCGTACGAGCTTCTCGCGGCCCAGTTCCAGGGCGAGGAGACCGCCGAGGGAGTTGCCCGCGACGTGGGGTCGGTCGAGCCCCAGCGCCTCGCAGAAGGCGGCGAACACGGCGGCCGTCGTGGGCAGGTCGTAGGCCAGTCCGTCCGGCAGGGGCGGGGACACGCCGAAGCCGGGCAGGTCCACGGCGATGACCTCGCGCTCGGCGGCCAGGATGTCCACCACCGGGTCCCAGGCCTGCCGGTGGTGTCCGATGCCGTGCAGCAGGAGCAGCGGCTCGCCCCGGCCCACGCGCGCGTAGGAGACGGTGACGGGCAGCGGGCCACTGGGGGAGGGGACCGTGAAGGAGACGGTGGCGGACATGGGGAGCTCCTCGTCTGGACTGGCCGTGGACCGGCCGGCGGACGCCGTAGACAGCTTGTCAGCAATAGCTACCGACGGGTAGCCCCTGGGGATGAACCGCGCGGCCCCCTCCGCCTCAGGGCGGCCTTTACTAAGCGGACCTTGCCGGAGTGTCACGAAAACGCGCCCGTACGAACGCCCCGTGAACGCTTTTCTGTCGTACGCCTGTCGGCCTCGAGAGGGATCGAGGATTGGTCTTGACCAAGGGTGGGGGCCGCCCTATGGTCGCAGAGAAGTACAACAACCTTTAATAAACAAGGGCGCGAAAAACGCCGCCGGACCACGGCGATTGCGGAGGACAGGGTGGGGACCACGCAGCTGGAATCGGTACCGGAACCGAAGTACTGGCATCTCAAGACCGTGCTCAGCGAGGCACTCGACTCGGAATTCACCGTCGGCGAGATCCTGCCCAACGAGCGTGACCTGGCCGCCCGCTTCGGCGTCGCCCGCGCCACGCTCCGCCAGGCACTGGAGCAGCTCGAACTGGAGGGCCGGCTCCAGCGCCGCCGGGGCGTCGGCACCACCGTCGCGCCGCCGCGCATGGGCGTCGCCGTCGGCAGCGACCAGCAGGTCTGGCCGGGCACGGGCGACGACGGCTGGCAGGCCGTCGACTGCACGCTCGCGGCTCCGCCCGCGGTCGTCGCCACCGCCCTGGAGACCGCGCGCGACCAGGCCGTGCACATCGTGCGCCGCTCGCGCGTCTCGCACGGCCAGCCCGTCGCCGCCGAACTGCTCTACGTCCCCGTGACGTCGGTGCCCGACCTCACCGCGATCGACACCCCCTCCGAGGCGGCACGCGCGCGTGCGGTGCTGCGCGAGCTCCAGCGCCTGGAACTGGAGGGCCAGGACCGCGCCGTGGAGCTGGGCTCGGCCCGCGCGGACGACGCCCGGGAACTCGACCGCCTCCCCGGCGCCCCCGTCCTCGTCGTCACCACCCGCTTCTTCGCCGGGGGACGCACCGCGGCGCTCTCCGTCGCGACCTACCGCGCGGACACCTGCCGGCTGACGTTCGGCGCGTCCGGCGGCGTGGAGATACACCACGGTCCGGAGCGCCAGGCCTCCTGAACACCCCGTCCGCCGCGGGCCGGATACGGCAGGCTCCCTGAACGGCCTGCACCCGGTCATCGGGCGGACACCTCCACCGCGCCCCGGAACTCCACCGGGGCGCGGCGCGTTTCACCGCTGACGACCGGTCACCGCCGCGCCGTCACCGTCCCCTCGACCGCGAACAGCTGCTCCTCGACATGGTCGAGGGCGAGCCGCAGCGCCCCCGTCGCCACCGCCGCCTCGCCCAGCAGCGACAGGGCCACCTTCGGCGGGCGCAGACAGTAGCGCGCCAACTCGTTCCGCAGCGGCTCCAGCACACCGTCCAGACCGGCCGCCCAGCCGCCCACCACGACCAGCTCCGGATCCAGCGCAAGGACCAGCGCGGCCACGTCGTGCACGAGCCGCTGGATGAAGCGGTCCACCGCCGCCCGGGCCTGCTCGTCGCCCTCACGGGCCTGCGCGAACACCTCGGCGACCGCCTGCTCGTCCAGCGGATGCAACGGTTCGTCCGTCATGGACAGCAGCGTCTCCGGCGTCACCTCCCGGCCCAGCAGATGCAGCGCGCCGATCTCCCCGGCCGCCCCGCCGTACCCCCGGTGCAGCCGGCCCCCGATCAGCGAGCCGGCGCCCGGGCTCAGCCCGGCCAGCACGAAGACGACGTCGTCGGACTCGGTGGCCGACCCCTTCCAGTGCTCGGCCACGGCCGCCGCGTTGGCGTCGTTCTCCACCAGCACCGGACACTTGAAGGAACGGCTCAGCCGCTCACCCAGCCGCAGCCCCGTCCACTCGGGCAGCGCGGTGCCGAGGCGTACCGTCCCGTCCGCCTCCACGATCCCGGGCGTGCCGACCCCCACCGCCCGCAGCGAGCTGCGCGGGACGCCCGCCCGGCGGAGCAGCTCGGCGACGGCCGTACGCAGCCGCTCCAGCCGTTCGTCCGCCGGTGCCGCCTCGTCGACCTCCTTGGCCTGCGCGCCCAGTACCCGGCCGTCCAGGTCGGACAGCAGCGCGGCCACCCGGTGCGAGCCGATCTCCAGCCCCAGCAGGTGCCCGGCCTCCGCCCGGAACCGGAACCGCCGCGCGGGCCGCCCCTGCCGCCGCGCGACACTCTCGTCGGCCGCCTTCTCGACGACGAGCCCCGCCCCGATGAGGTCCTCGACGACCCCCTCGACGGTCGGCCGGGACAGGCCCGTCACGCGGGTGATCTCCGTGAGCGTCGCGCAGTCCGCGGCACGCAGCGCGTGCAGCACCACCGCGGAATTGATCCTTCGCAGCAGCGAGGGATCCCCGCCGGTCAGCTGCCCCAACGTCCGTCCTTCCAGCTCGTGCGCGTGTTGGGCGGATCGTACTCGGCGGGACGGACCCCGGCGAGTAAGGAATCCGTACCGATATCTACCGGCGCGCGCTCACCCCGGTGCGACGAACCCCGACTCGTACGCCGTGATCACCGCCTGCGTCCGGTTCCGCGCCCCCAGCTTCGCCAGCACCGCGCCGGCATGCGACTTGACCGTCTCCGTCCCGACGACGAGCCGGGCGGCGATCTCCGCGTTCGACATCCCGCGCGCCATCAGCCGGAGTACCTCGGCCTCCCGCTCGGTGAGCCCCGCCCGCTCCAGGGTGTCCCGGGCCGCCCGATTGCCTCCGCGGTCGCCGTACTCGGCGGCCAGCCGCCGCACCGACGCCGGGAACAGCAGCGACTCGCCCTCGGCGACCAGACGCACCGCGTGCACGATCTCGGCGGCCCGGGCCCGCTTCAGCAGGAACCCGTTCGCGCCCGCGCGCAGCGCCTCGTAGACGTACTCGTCGCTCTCGAAGGTCGTCACGACGAGGATCTTCGGCGGCTCGTCGACCGTCCGCAGCACCGCGCGCGTGGCCTCGATGCCGTCCATCAGCGGCATGCGTACGTCCATGGCGACCACGTCCGGCCGCAGTCGCCGCACCAGCGGGATCACCGCCGCCCCGTCGGCCGCTTCCCCGACGACCTCGATGTCGGACTGCGCCTCCAGCACGGCACGCAGCCCCATCCGCACCAGGGGTTCATCGTCGACGAGGAGCACGGTGACCGGCATCCGGCCAGCGTAGATCAGCGCAGGGGCAACTCCGCCCGCACTCTCCAGTCCCCCTCGTCCGGCCCGGTCGACGCCCGCCCGCCGAGCAGGGCGGCCCGCTCCCGTATGCCCCGCAGCCCGCTGCCACGCCCCGGGCCGGGTATGCGGGCCGTCAGCGGGTTGCGCACCTCCAGGCGCAGCAGATCGTCGGCGACCCCCACGCGGACCCGCACCGGAACGGACCCCGCGTGCCGCAGCACATTGGTCAGCGACTCCTGGAGGATGCGATAGCCCTCCCGGGACACCGGCCCCGGCACCGTCTCCAGCGGCCCGGTCACCTCGGCGTCGACCTTCGCCCCGGACGCCCGCGCCGACTCCAGCAGCCGGTCGGCCTCCGCCAGCGTCGGCCTGTCGCTCACCGGCCGTCCCGGCTCCCGCAGCACGCCGAGCACCCGCTCCAGGTCCGCGAGCGCCGACCGGCCGCTCTCCTCGATGGCCGCAAGCGCCCGGTCGGTGAACTCCGCGTCGCCCGCCGCCCGCGCCGCGCCCGCCTGCACCACCGCGATCGTCAACGCGTGCCCTATGGAGTCGTGCAACTCCCGGGCGATGCGGTTGCGTTCGAGCAACTGCTCCGTGCGTTCCTCCAGGGCGGCGAGCCGCTCGGCGGCGGACGGACCCAGCAGCCCGCGCGCGACGACGGTCACCAACTCGCCCAGGCCCACCACGGCGCCGTACAGGGCGAGGAGGGGGAGCGGGACGAGCAGGGCCGGCCACCAGTGCGGGGCCACCCCGTGCAGGCCGGGCAGGTCGTCCGGAACCGGCCCGCCCGCGCCGGCGGCCAGGTCGTAGACCAGGGTGGGCAACCAGACGCAAGCGAACATCGCCGCCGCGCCCAGGGCCATCCGCGCCTCCAGCCACAGCACCGTACGCAGCCGGTCCCGCCAGGTCGCCGACGGCGCCACGGAGAAGCCGGCGTGAGCGTCGCCCGGCAGGAGCAGCAGCCGGGCCTGGACCCCCTCGCCCGTCCGCACCGCCGGGATCAGCCCCACCGGAACGAGCAGCAGCGCGGGCACCCACGGCCTCGACGGGTCGATGAACATCCAGACGCTCACGACCAGCATCGGCACCCACAGATGCAGCAGTCGTGTGTATGTCGTCCCCCGCAGCAGCGGGCGCAGGAAGCGGCCCATGCCGACCATCGTGGCAGGCGGCACCGACAACGGTCCTCCCCCGAGCGGGGGAGACGCTCCCCACCGGCGGGGGAGGACCCGGCCTTGGTCAGTGGCGAGAGTGATGGCCATGACCAGCATCGACGTACGAGACCTCACCAAGGAGTACGGCCCCCGACGGGCCGTGGACCGCCTCACGTTCAGCGTCCGGCCCGGCCGTGTCACCGGCTTTCTCGGCCCCAACGGCGCGGGCAAGTCCACCACCCTGCGCCTCGTCCTCGGCCTGGACCGGCCCACCTCGGGCACCGCCACCATCGGCGGCCAGGCCTACACCGCCCTGCGGCAACCCCTGCGCCACGTCGGCGCTCTGCTCGACGCACAGGCCGCGCACGGGTCCCGGACCGGGCGCGATCACCTGCGTGCCCTGGCGGCGAGCAACCGCATCGCCGTGCGCCGGGTCGAGGAGGTGCTGGCGGAGACGGGCCTCGCCCCGGCCGCGCGGCGCCGGGTGCGGACCTACTCCCTGGGCATGCGCCAACGACTCGGCATCGCCGCCGCGCTGCTCGGAGACCCCGGATCGGTGCTCCTCGACGAGCCGTCCAACGGCCTGGACCCCGAAGGCATCGTCTGGATCCGCGGGTTGTTGAGGCGGCTCGCCGCGGAAGGCCGCACCGTACTGGTCTCCAGCCACCTCATGAACGAGACCGCCTCCTTCGCCGACCACCTCGTCGTCCTCGGCCGGGGCCGCCTGCTGGCCGACACCCCCATGCGGGACTTCATCGACGCGCGCGTGCGGCCCCGCGTACGCATCCGTACGACCGACCCCACGGCGCTGACGAGCGCCCTCGCCCGCCACGGCCACGACGCGGAGGAACACGCGGACGGGCACTGGACGGTGCACCACGCGCGCGTGGACGACATCGGCCGCCTCCTGTCCGACGCCGGCGTCCCCCTGCTCGAACTGACCGCGGAGGAAGGCACGCTGGAGCAGGCCTACCTCGACCTGACCGCCGCCGAAGCAGAGTTCGCGGCCCGGCCCCAGGAGGCCTGACCATGGGATTCACGCCCGCACTCCACGCCGAGTGGATCAAGATCCGTACGCTGCGCTCGCTGGTCGGCGGCCTGTGCGCGGTGCTGTCGGCCACCGTCGCGTTCTCGGTGGTCTCCGCGTTCTCGGCGTCCTCGGCGTCCTCGGCGGACGCCGCGACCGGCACGGATGCCGAGGACCTCGACCCACTCTTCTCCGTCTTCTTCGGCGTGAGCTTCGGTCAGATCGCGGCGATCGCCTTCGCGACGACGGCCGTCGCGAGCGAGTTCCAGGGCGGCGCACTGCGTCTGTCCCTGGCCGCGGTGCCGCACCGGGGCCGCTGGTTCGCCGCCAAGCTGACGGCGATCGCCCTGCCGGTACTGACCGTCGGTCTCACCACCGGCCTGATCACCGTGGTCGTGGGCAGCGCCGTACTGGGGGAGAAGGCCGACGGGCTGAGCACCGCCGACTGTCTGCGCGGCGCGCTGGGCTGTGCCGTCTACCTGACGCTGATGGCGCTGCTCGCGGCGGGCCTGACGGCCGTGCTGCGGAGCGGGACGACCGCCTTGAGCATCCTCGTCCCGTTCCTGCTGATCGTGTCCTTCGTCGTCGGCGACATGAGCGGGAACGTCGCTGACCTGCTGCCCGACCGAGCCGGCCAAGTCGTGCTCCACAGCAGGCGGGAGGGGGCTCTGGGCCCGTGGACGGGGCTCGCGGTGACGGCCCTGTGGGCGGCGACGGCGGTCGCGGCAGGGGCGTGGAGGGTGCAGCGAAGGGATGCCTGAGCGGTAGGCCGGCTGACGGCCCGCCAATTGTCAGTGGTGGCGGGTTTACTGGAGCTCATGGACATCGACAGGTACCTCGGGCCCGGTCGCGGTACGACGGCCTTGGTGACCAGTCACGGCCTCGCGGTCGCCGACGCCGCGGTGCGTCTCGCGGAGGTGGAGCGGTTCCACGAGGAGAAGGAGCACCTGGCCGGGAGACTGACGGTGAGATGGGGGGATCCGGACCACGTCGGGCTTCAGACGGTCCGGCTGCGGACCGGGACCGAGGAGATACCCGAGCCCTGGGCCGAGCTGAGCCTCCGGGTGGGGGACGTGTACCTCTGGCGGGCGGAGGAGCACGGCCGCTGGGTGGCCCTGGGCGTCGCCGATCTCGACCCGTGCGACGAGATCCAGCTCCTCCTGGTCGTCACCGAGACCGACCCGCCCTGAGGCCCCGGCAGGACGCCCCGGCACGAGGCCCTCAGTCCTCCGCCGCCACCCGCAGCCGCGCGAACTCCTCCGCCATCGTCGCCGCCGTCCAGTGCGCGTTCAGCCCGCTGGGATTCGGCAGCACCCACACGCGGGTGTCCCCGATGACCCGCTCCTGCGGGCCCACCGCGGCCTTGCGGTCGTCGAAGGCCGCCCGGTACGCGGTCACGCCGACCACCGCCAGCCAGTGGGGCTTCAGCCGGGTCACCTTCTCCGCCAGCAGCCGCCCGCCGTCCTGGTACTCCCGCGCCGTGAGCTCGTCGGCCCGCGCGGTCGCCCTCGCCACCACGTTCGTGATGCCGAGCCCGTAGGACAGCAGTTCCTGCTGCTCGGCGGGCTTCAGCAGCCTCGGGGTGAAGCCGGACAGGTGCAGCACCGGCCAGAAGCGGTTGCCCGGGCGGGCGAAGTGGTGGCCGGTGGCCGCCGTCATCAGGCCCGGGTTGATGCCGCAGAACAGCACGCGCAGGCCGCCCGCGACGACGTCCGGTACGAGACGGTCGCGGGCGGCCTCCAGCTCCGCCTGGGTGAAGCGCGTCAGAGGATCGCTCCCGGGGTGTAGCCGGCCGCCTCCGGACGCTGCTTCACGATCTCCTCGACCCGGCCGACGACCGTGGCCACCTGGGCCGCCGCGGCACCCGTGAAGGACAGCTTGTCGGCCATCAGCGCATCCAGCTGGGCACGGTCGAGCGGGAGCCGCTCGTCGGCGGCCAGCTTGTCCAGCAGCTCGTTGCGCTCGGCACCCTGCTCGCGCATCGCCAGCGCCGAGGCGACGGCGTTCTCCTTGATCGCCTCGTGCGCGACCTCACGGCCGACGCCCGCGCGCACCGCGCCCATCAGCACCTTGGTGGTGGCGAGGAACGGCAGGTAGCGGTCCAGCTCCCGGGCGACGACCGCCGGGAAGGCGCCGAACTCGTCGAGCACCGTCAGGAACGTCTCCAGCAGACCGTCGAGCGCGAAGAACGCGTCCGGCAGCGCGACCCGGCGCACCACCGAGCAGGACACGTCGCCCTCGTTCCACTGGTCGCCCGCCAGCTCGCCGGTCATCGACGCGTAGCCGCGCAGGATGACCATCAGGCCGTTGACGCGCTCGCAGGAGCGGGTGTTCATCTTGTGCGGCATCGCCGAGGAGCCGACCTGGCCGGGCTTGAACCCCTCGGTCACCAGCTCGTGCCCGGCCATCAGCCGGATCGTCTTCGCCAGCGAGGAGGGGGCCGCCGCGAGCTGCACCAGCGCGGTGACGACCTCGTAGTCCAGCGACCGCGGGTAGACCTGGCCGACGGACGTGAACGCCTGCGAGAAGCCCAGGTGACCGGCGATCCGGTCCTCCAGCTCGCTGAGCTTGGCGGCGTCGCCCCCGAGCAGGTCGAGCATGTCCTGGGCGGTGCCGACCGGGCCCTTGATGCCGCGCAGCGGGTAGCGCCCGAGCAGCTCCTCGACCCGTCCGTACGCGACGAGCAGCTCGTCGGCGGCGGTCGCGAACCGCTTGCCGAGGGTCGTGGCCTGCGCGGCCACGTTGTGGGAGCGCCCGGCGATGACGAGCTCGCCGTACTCGCCGGCCAGCTTGCCGAGACGCGCCAGCACGGCCACCGTGCGGTCGCGGACGAGCTCCAGCGAGAGCCGGATCTGGAGCTGCTCGACGTTCTCCGTCAGGTCACGGGACGTCATGCCCTTGTGGACCTGCTCATGGCCGGCGAGGTCGTTGAACTCCTCGATCCGGGCCTTCACGTCGTGCCGGGTGACCTTCTCGCGCTCGGCGATGGAGGCCAGGTCGACGGTGTCCAGGACACGCTCGTAGTCGGAGATCGCCGAATCCGGCACCTCGATCCCGAGGTCCTTCTGAGCCCGCAGCACGGCGAGCCAGAGCTGACGCTCCAGCTTCACCTTGTGCTCGGGCGACCAGAGCGTGGCGAGCTCGGCGGAGGCGTAGCGTCCGGCGAGGACGTTGGGGATACGGGGCTTGGCGGGAGCGGAAGTCACGTGTACGGATTCTACTGGCGATTCGTGCAGGCCAGCGCCAAGGTTTCGTTCGGCGGAATCTACGAGACCGGCGTCACCCCGCCGGAAATCGCCTACGCCTGACCCTCGTACGGCAGCAGATCGGGCCGTTTCGGCGGCAGGCCGTCCCCGGAGGACCGGCCGGTCAGGCGGCGGCCTATCCAGGGGAGGAGGTACTGCCGGGCGAACCGCGCGTCCGCGACGCGGCGGGCGGCCCAGCCCGGCGGCAGCGTGGCCGCCATCGGCGTGTGCCACTCGGTGTCCTCGGGGTCGTGCCCGAGGCTCTGCCAGACCGCCTCCGCGACCCGGCGGTGGCCCTCCGCCGTCAGGTGCAGCCGGTCGATGTCCCACATGCGCGGGTCGCCGAGGGACGGGGCGCCGTACAGGTCGACGACGAGCGCGCCGTGCCGCTGCGCCAGCTCCTCGACATGCACGAACAGCTCCTCCATGCGCGGCCTGAACCGCTCCAGGACCGGCCCCTGCCGGCCCGGGCTGCGCATCAGCACCAGCTCCCTGCACGCGGGGGTCAGGCGCTCCACGGCCTCCGTCAGCAGGTCCTTCACGCGGCCCATGTCGCACTTGGGGCGCAGGGTGTCGTTGAGGCCGCCGACCAGGGTGATCACGTCGGCGCCCATCGCGGTGGCCACCGGCACCTGCTCCTCGACGATCTGCCCGATCAGCTTTCCGCGCACCGCCAGGTTGGCGTACCGGAAGCCGGGGGCGCGGGCGGCCATCCGCGCGGCGAGGAGGTCCGCCCACCCTCGGTAGGAGCCGTCGGGCAGCAGGTCCGACATGCCCTCGGTGAAGGAGTCGCCGAGGGCGACCAGGCTGGTGTGTGTGGGATTCGTCTGCATGGCGACATCGATGGTAGCCCGAGTCTCATACCCGGCGGTCGGTCACCTACGGTCCCTCCGCGCCCTCACGCCCGCTGCCCGAACAGCTCCCGCAACACGTCCTCCATGGTCACCAGACCGGACAGCCGCCCGTCGGAGCCGAGCACGGCCGCCAGATGCGTACGGGTGCCCCGCATCGCGGTGAGGACGTCGTCCAGCGGTGTCGCCTCCCGCACGCGCGCGATGGGCCGCATGTCGCCCAGCCGGAACGCCGTGTCCCGTGGCGAGGCGTCCAGCGCGTCCTTCACGTGCAGGTAACCGACGATCCGGCGCCCCTCGTCCACCACGGGGAACCGGGAGAACCCGGACTCCGCCGCCAGCCGCTCCAGTTCCTCCGGAGTGACGCCCACGCGCGCGTAGACGACCCCTTCCAGCGGCAGGACGACATCCCGCACCGGGCGCCGGCCCAGCTCCAGGGCGTCGTGCAGCCGCTCCAGGGCGCGGTCGTCGATGAGACCCGCCTCACCCGCGTCCTTGACGATCTGGGCGAGCTGGGCGTCCGAGAAGGCCGCGGCGACCTCGTCCTTGGTCTCGATCCGCAGCAGCTTCAGCAGGCCGTTCGCGAAGGCGTTGATCGCGAAGATCACCGGGCGCAGCGCCCGGGCCAGCGTGACCAGCGGCGGTCCCAGCAGCAGCGCGCTGCGCACCGGCTCCGCGAGCGCGATGTTCTTCGGCACCATCTCGCCGAGCAGCATGTGCAGATAGGTCGCCACGGCCAGCGCGATCACGAACGACACCGCGTGTCCCGCGCCCGCGGGCACGCCCACCGCGTGGAACACCGGTTCCAGCAGGTGCGCGATGGCGGGTTCGGCGACCACACCGAGGATCAGCGTGCACAGCGTGATGCCGAGCTGCGCGGCCGCCATCAGGGCGGACACGTGCTGGAGGCCCCACAGCACGCTCTTGGCGCGTCGGTCGCCCTGCGCGCCCTTCGCGCCGCCTTCGAGGTACTGCTCGATCTGGGAGCGGCGTACGGAGATCAGCGCGAACTCGGCGCCGACGAAGAACGCGTTGACGACGAGGGTCGCCAGTGCGATCAGCAACTGGACGGCGATCACTTCCCGGCCTCCTGTTCAAAGCCCTCGGACGGGGCGAGCGGCGCGTGCAACAGCACGCGCGCGGCCCGTCGGCCCGAGGCGTCCACCACGTCCATGCGCCAGCCCGCGACCTCCACGGTGTCGCCGACCGCCGGTATCCGGCCCAGCTCGGTGGCGAGCAGGCCGGCGAGCGTCTCGTACGGCCCCTCGGGGGTGTGCAGGCCCACGCGCGCGAGCTGGTCGGTGCGGGCGGCGCCGTCGGCCGAGTAGAGCGCGCGGCCCTCGTCGTCCTTGCCCGCGGCGGCCAGGTCGGACGTCTCGTGCGGGTCGTGCTCGTCGCGGACCTCGCCGACGACCTCCTCGACGATGTCCTCCAGCGTCGCCACGCCCGCCGTGCCGCCGTACTCGTCGATGACCACGGCCATCGTCCGCTTGCCGGACAGCCGGTCCAGCAGCCGGTCCACGGTGAGCGACTCGGGCACGAGGAGCGGCTCACGCATGAGCTCCGAGACGGGTACGCGCGGTCGGCGCTCCGCCGGGATCGCCAGCACGTCCTTGATGTGCGCGGTGCCGACCACCGAGTCGAGGTTGCCGCGGTACACCGGGAACCGGGACAGGCCCGTCGCCCGGGTCGCGTTCGCCACGTCCTCGCAGGTCGCCGCCGCGTCGAGGGCGATGACCTGGACGCGCGGGGTCATCACGTTCTCCGCGGTCAGATCGGCCAGGTTCAGCGTGCGCACGAACAACTCCGCGGTGTCCGCCTCCAGGGCGCCCTCCTTCGCGGAGTGCCGGGCCAGGGCCGCGAGCTCCTGGGGGCCGCGCGCGGCGGCGAGTTCCTCGGTGGGCTCCACGCCGAAGCGGCGCACGATGCGGTTCGCGGTGTTGTTGAGATGGGTGATGAAGGGCCGGAAGGCGGCGCTGAACCAGCGCTGCGCGTTGCCCACGCGCTTGGCGACGGCCAGCGGGGAGGAGATCGCCCAGTTCTTGGGCACGAGTTCGCCGACGACCATCAGGAACACGGTCGACAGGGCCGTACCCAGCACCAGCGCGACGGAGCTCGACGTGCTGCTCGACAGGCCGAGCGACTCCAGCGGCCCGGCGATCAGCTTGGCGATCGACGGCTCGGAGAGCATGCCGACCACCAGGTTGGTGACGGTGATGCCGAGCTGGGCGCCGGACAGCTGGAAGGTGAGATTCCGTACGGCCTTGAGCGCTCCGGGAGCGCCGCGCTCGCCGCGCTCCACCGCCCGTTCCAGTTCGCTGCGCTCGACCGTGGTCAGCGAGAACTCGGCGGCGACGAAGGCGCCGCACGCGAGCGACAGCAGGATCGCGACCAGGAGGAGCAGGACTTCGGTCATCGGGTCACCTCCGTCCCATGATCGGGCAGGGCGGGGAGGGACGCGCGATGTCGCGTGAGGGTACTGGGAGGCTCGCCCATGGGCGGACGCTCACACCTTTCATGAAGTCATCAGGGGACTGCGCGGGTCGTCCGCACAGTCCCCCAATGGTAAAGGATCGGCAAAAGAGCCCTTGCGGGGCTCCGGTCAGTCGCTGAGCGGCTTCACCCAGCGCCGCCACTTCTCCTCGGGCGCGTACCCCGCAGCGCGCCAGGCATGATGTGCCGTTTCGTTGCGGGTGAGCACCATCGCGTCCCCACGGCGCCCGCCCAGCCGCACGAACCGCTCCTCCGCGGCGGCCAGCAGCGCCGATCCGATGCCCTGGCGGCGGCGCTCCGGGTGCACCGCCAGCCGGTACAGATGGCACCGCCATCCGTCGAACCCGGCGATCACCGTCCCGGCCAGCTCACCGCCCCGCTCGGCCAGGATCAGCGCCCCCGGATCGCGCGCGACCAGCCGCTCCACCCCGCTCCGGTCGTCGCTGATGCTGGTGCCCTCGGCGGAGGTCTTCCAGAAGGCCAGCACGGTGTCCAGGTCCTCGGGGCCGGCGGCCCGTATCCGTAGATCGCTCATGGATCGATCCCACCACGCGGGAAACCGGACGGAACGCGAATTTCCAGCATGCGGACGCCCGCCGACGGTCCGCGGACGGCAGGCGGGCGTTCCATGGTCGGCGGGCGGGCGGTCGTGGACCGCTACTCGCCGCGCAGCTCGGCGATCACCGGCGCGAACGCCTCCATCTCCGGTTCCATGACGGTCAGATACGAGAACCCGTACCGCTCGCGCTGCGCCCGTAGCTGTGCGGTGATCTGGTCCAGGGTGCCGACCAGGGTCATGGGCAGCTCCAGCGCCTGCTCCATGGTCAGGTCCGGCAGGTGGTCGACGAGCGGCTGGAGCCCGGCCTCGCGGTCGTCGGTGATGGTCACCATCGGGACGAGCAGGTTGAGCTCGGCCGGCTCCTCGCGGCCCGACGCCAGCCGCCGGTACATGGCCACTCTTGAGTGGTAAGTGATCCGAGTCCGCGCCGGGTTCGCGTCACTCGTGCGCGATCGCGGCCAGCACGTTCATCCGGGAGGCGCGCAAGGCGGGCAGCAGCGCCGCCACGACACCGACGACCGCGGAACCCACCACGACCGCGACGATCGTGCCCCACGGGATGGCGAGGGCCTTCATGCCCTGAAGCTCCAGCACCTGCTGTATGCACACGCCCCACACCAGCCCGAGCGCCAGGCCCAGCACCGCGCCGAACACCGCGATCACGACCGATTCCAGCCGGATCATCCGGCGCAACTGACGCCGGCCCAGCCCGATCGCACGCAGCAGCCCGATCTCCCGGGTCCGTTCCACCACCGACAGCGCCAGGGTGTTGACCACACCGAGCACCGCGATGACGATCGCGAGCCCGAGCAGCGCGTACACCAGGTACAGCAGCACGGCGATCTGGTCGTGCACCAGCTTCTTGTAGTCGGCCTGGTCACGCGCCTGTACCTGCGGATACGCGTCGAGCGTCTTCTCCAGGCGGGGACGCAGCTGGTCGCCGCTCGTGCCCGAGGCCGCGTTCACGTACAACGCGGAGTCCTGCCCGCCGGGCACGTACTTCTCGACGGTGGCGATCCCGAGGAACAGCCCGCCCTGCATGCCGAACCCGTCGCCGGCGTCCTGGTCGGTGAGCGCGCCGACCTTCAGCGACGTGGTCCGGTCGCCGGGGAACTCCACCGGGAGCACGCTGCCCAGCCGCACCCCGTGGTCCTTGGCGAAGTCGACGTCCATGCCGATGGCGCCGTCGGCCAGCGCGGCCGCCGTGTCGCCCTCGGTGTACGTGATGTGCGCGACGTCGTCGACCCGGTCGTCGTAACCGGAGGCGGTCGTCTCGACGCGCTTGCCGTCGGGCAGCCGTACGGCGATCGGCGCGAACCGCTGCCGTACGACGAGTCCGACGCCCTCGGTGTCGCGCACCGCGTCCGTGACCTCTTGGGAGAACGGCGTGAAGTTGGCGTTCTGGACGACGAAGTCGGCGCCCAGCGTCTTGTCGATCTGCTGGTCGAAGGACTTGGACATCGAGGCGCTCGCCACCGACATCCCGCCCACCAGGGCGAGGCCGACCATCAACGCGGCCGCCGTGGCACCGGTACGGCGCGGATTGCGCAGGGCGTTGCGCTGGCTCATCCGGCCGACCGAGCCGAACAGCGCGGGGAAGGCACCGCCGAGGACGCGGATCACCGGACGGACGAGCAGCGGTCCCGCGATGACGGTGGCGATGAGCGTGAGCACGACACCCAGGCCCAGCAGGGACGCCGCGGACGCCGTCTTCGAGGAGCTCACACAGCCGGCGAGCGCCGCCGCACCCAGCGCGCCGACGACCGCGCCCACCACCGCGCGCACCTTCAGCGGCCGCCCCACTCCGGCGATGTCCGCGTCCGCGAGGGCCGCCATCGGCGACACGGTCGCGGCGCGCCGGGCCGGGAGGTAGGCCGCCACGAAGGTGACGCCGACGCCGACGACGTACGCCGCCACCGGGGTCGCCCAGCCGACGACCATCTCGGTGGTCTTGAGGTTCATGCCGAACGCGCTCATGAGCTTGATCAGCCCGGCCGCCAGGCCGATGCCGGCGGCGAGGCCGAGCGTGGAGCCCACGAGACCGAGCAGCACCGCCTCGGTGAGCACCGAGCGGCGCACCTGACGGCGGTCGGCGCCCAGGGCGCGCAGCAGGCCCAGCTCACGGGTGCGCTGGGCGATCAGCATCGAGAACGTGTTGACGATCAGGAACACACCGACCAGGACGGCGATCCCGGCGAAGCCGAGCATCACGTACTTGATCACGTCGAGGAACCCGCCCAGCGCCTCCGCCGACGACTTCGCCTGCTCGTCGGCGGTCTTCACGTCGTACGGCCCGGTACCGACCGCGGCGGCGACGCGCCGCTCGAGCGCCGAATCGCTCACCCCCTGCGCCGCGTCGACGGAGATGCTCGTGGCCTTGTCCGGCGATCCGAGCAGCTGCCTGGCGGCGGTCGCGGGGTCGAGGAAGACCAGGGCCGCGCCCGGGTTGGTGGTGGTGAAGGTGGCGATGCCGACGATCTTCACCTTGAACGTGCCCGGCTGGGCCATCACGGTGAGTGTGTCGCCGATCTTCACGTGCTTCTTGTCGGCGGTGTCGGCGTCGAGCATGGCCTCACCCGCGCCCTGCGGGGCGTGGCCGGAGGTCAGCTTCACCGGGCTGCGGTCGGTGACGTACCAGTCGGTGGCGATGGTGGGCGCGCCCGTGGTCGGCCCGACGGACTTGTTCTCGTCGTCCACGACCGTGATGTTCTCCACGCTCACGTCCGCGTGGGTCGACGCGACCCCGTCGACGCGGGCCACCTCCTTGGCGAGGGAGGCGGGCACGGTCTGTACCGCGCCGGTCGGCACGGAGGCGTTCAGGTCGTCGCTGGGCCCGACCGTCACATCCGCCGATGTGGACGCGAAGAGCCGGTCGAAGGTGCGCGTCACCGTGTCGGAGAAGATCAGGCTGCCCGCGACGAACGCCACCGAGAGGACGACGGCGAGCGCGGACAGCAGCAGCCGCCCCTTGTGCGCGAGGAAGCTCCTGAGGGTGGCTTTCAGCACCGGATCACTTCTCCTTGGCGTCGGTGCCGGGGGCGGTGGCGTCCGCGTCGGTGGCCGGGATGTCGGCGCCGCCGCTCTCGCCGTCGGACTGGGCGCGGATCACGTCGAAGCGCTTCATCCGTTCCAGCACCGCGTCCGCCGTCGGCCGCTCCATCTCGTCCACGATCCGCCCGTCCGCGAGGAAGAGCACCAGGTCGGAGTGGGCGGCGGCGCCGGGGTCATGGGTGACCATGACGACGGTCTGCCCCAGCTGGTCGACGGCCTCCCGCAGGAACGCGAGGACCTCGAGCCCGGCGCGCGAGTCCAGGTTGCCGGTCGGCTCGTCGGCGAAGATCAGCTCGGGGCGGGAGGCGAGCGCCCGGGCGCAGGCCACGCGCTGCTGCTGGCCGCCGGACAGCTGCGACGGCCGGTGCTTCAGCCGGTCCCGCAGGCCGAGCGTGTCGATCACCTGGTCCAGCCACTTCTGGTCGGGCTTCTGCCCCGCGATGTCCATGGGCAGGGTGATGTTCTCGGCCGCGTTCAGCGTCGGGATCAGGTTGAACGACTGGAACATGAACCCGATCCGGTCCCGTCGCAGCCGGGTCAGTTCCCGGTCCTTCAGCCCCGTGATCTCGGTGTCGCCGATCCACACCTGGCCGGCCGACACCGTGTCGAGGCCCGCGAGGCAGTGCATCAGGGTGGACTTCCCGGAGCCGGACGGCCCCATGACGGCGGTAAAGCGGCCGCGCGCGATGTCCACGTCCACCGAGTCCAGGGCGAGCACCGTGGTCTCGCCCGAGCCGTACGCCTTGGTCAGACCGCGGGCGCGGGCCGCGATCCCGCCGGCCGAAGCCAGACCGGGGGCGTGCTCCGCAGCAGGTGTGGACAAGGCTGCCTCCTCGCTCGAATGGACGTGCCGACCGCGTGGTGATGTTTCTGTCCGGCCGAGCGTAGTGTGACCCGGCGCACACCCGGTATCCCTTTTCGCCTCCCGGCCGCCCTTGCCGTTGCTAGCAATGCGGCGCTAGCGTCGAGGTATGGCGAAGACCCAGCTGAACGTACGCGTCGACGAGGGCACGGCCCGCGCCGCCCGCGAGCGCGCCACGGCCCGTGGCATGAGCGTCAACCGCTACATAGAAGAGCTGGTCAGACAGGACGCCGGTGAAGTCGGCCACACGTTCGTCGAGGCCGCCAGCGACTTCATGAAGCAGTACGAGGCCGTGTTCGTGGAGGAGTTCGGCGCCGACCGCGAGGGCGGCACGCGCGAAGGTCGCCGCTGATCCCTTGAGCGACCTCCGCATCGATCTCGCCTGGCTTCTCATGCTCGCCGAACAGAAGACCCCGGGGGACCCCCAGGTCACCGACTGGGGGGCACTGGTGGCGGCCGTGGCGCGCCACCAGGCCGAGATATTCGACGTCCCCGTCTACGACGACGCGCCGGCCCGCGCCGCCGCGCTGCTCCAGCTCCTCATCCACGTCCCCGCGCTGGAGCGCTCCAACGCCCTGTTCGCCTGCGCCGTCGCGTACGCCTATCTCGTCGCCAGCGGTCTGAAGGTCGCCACCTCGCCCGAACAGGTCCGCGACCTGGCCCGCCTGGTCAAGACCGGGGACGCGTCGGTGTCCGACATCGCGCGGGAACTGCGCCGGTGGAGCCTATGAGGGGCGACGGGCCCTACCGAGAACGCAGTACGAGGAGGGGAGTTTCGGGCCCTTCTCCGGCACGGAGAGCCGGCGGTACGGGCCCGGTTCGAACCCTGCCTCGCGCAGGGCGTCGAGGGTGTCCCGGGTGAGGTGACAGCCGCCGGCCAGGGTCGGCCACACCGTGCGGTCCAGCGCGCGCTGGGTGAACCGCATCACCGGACCGCCGCCCGGGCCGTGCTCGAAGAACCTCAGCTCGCCGCCGGGCCGCAGCACCCGCAGCAACTCCCCGAGCGCGCGGGGGACGTCCCGCACACTGCACAGCACCAGCGAGACCACCGCCGCGTCGGAGGCCTCGCTCTTCACCGGCAGCGCCTCCGCCACGGCCGGCACGACATCCACCGGCACCTCCGCGCGCAGGGCCGCCTCCAGCGCCAGCGTGCGCAGGTGGCGTTCCGGCTCGATCGCGACGACCTCCGAGACGGCGGCCGGGTAGTGCGCGAAGTTCAGTCCGTTGCCCGCACCGATCTCGATGATCCGGCCGGACAGCCCCGTGAGCAGTTGGTCGCGTACGGCGGCCAGACCGCCGCGGGTCTCCGCGGCCGTGCCGAGCCGGGCATAACAGCGGGCGAACAGCGGGTGGTGGACGGGATCACCGGGCACCTTGCCGGAGCCGGTGGACCGTAGGGGCATGGCGACCTCCCGGGCAGGACGGGCCTACCGGGATTCTCCCCCGTGCAGGCCCGCCGCACCCACGCTGTCGCTGTCGCGCGGCTCACCGGATGGAAAACGGCTCGCCGGACCAACGGTCTTCGGGCGAACGGCTCACTGGATGAAGTCGCGCACCTGCTCGTACACGCCGTGATCGTTGTTCATGTCGTTGTGCGAGATGCACCCGACGCCGACGTTGGTGGCCCCGCTCAGCAGTGCCGAGGAGTCCGGGTCGATGGCCGCGTCGCAGTTCGACCAGTAGGTCGCGTAGCTCACGCTGCCCGGGGTCTCGTCACCGGAGTTGAGCGCGGTGAGGAACGAACTGCCGGTGACCATCTCGGCGCAGGAGGTGTAGAGCCAGCTGCACCACGAGGCGACCGACGTCCCGTGGTTGGTGCCCGCGACGGAGACGAAGTCGTCCACGTACGCGGTGCCGCCGAGGTTCTTGAGGTAGTAGCGGGAGCTGAGCGCGCCCATGGAGTGGATGACGACGTCGACCTTGGACGCGCCGGTTCTCGCCAGCACGTTCTTGATCTCGGTGGCCAGTTGGGAGGCGGTCGTGGCGTTCGACTGGGACCAGCTGTAGGTCCAGGCGTCCAGCTCGGCGGCCGTGTAGCCGTCGGCCTTGAAGTCGGCGACCCAGTCGTCCCAGCTGCTGGAGGAACTGCTGATGCCGTGCACGAAGACGATCGGATTGTGGGTCGCGGCGTGGGCTGTGGGGGCGGAGAACGAGAGTGACAGAAGGAGCGAAGAGACCACGGCCGAGAGTGCCGCGGCGATGCGACGCTTGTGGCGCTGCATGATGCCTCCTGAAACGTGTGGGGTTGCCAGGAGTGTCCGGCGGGTCTACGCGCGCCGCATCGGTGAAATCGCCAGTCTTTACGGTTCAAGTAACCCGCCAGTAACGTCAGTTGTGTGGTGACACGAGTGAACCCCCCGTCTTTGGACCGCACTTCGCCACCGGCGCCGCCGGACGTGGGCCCGCGCCCGGCCCCGGCGCTGTCCGAAGGCGTCCGCGTGCGCGTGCTGCGCCTCGTATACGGCGACCCGCGTGCCGCCGCCGAACTCGTCGCGCGGCTGACCGAACGGCAGGCGGCCGGCCTCGACCCGCTGCCCGCCGACCCCGCCGACCTCGCCCCCGAGACGCTGCGCGCGCACCGCCGCGAGGTCCGTGCGCTGCCCGACGGCACCCGGCTGGTGCTCCTGCTGGCGGCCGCCGACCAGTACCCGGTCGCCACCCACGCCTTCCTGCGCGCCGTCGCCGCCGCCCGCCTCGACACCCGGCCCCTCGAGGCGGCCGAGGCGGCCGGCATCGCCTACGCCACGGCCGGCGGGGTCGGCTTCCGCGATGCCTGGACCCGGATCGCCGCGTACGAGACGGCCGCCCCGGCCGACCGGCGTGACGCCCACCGGCTGCTCGCCCGCGTCCTGCACGGCGCGGCGGAGACGCCCCGGCGGTCCTGGCACCGGGGCGCGGGCGCGCTCGGGCCCAGCGCGCGGCTCACCGCGGAACTGACGGCGGCGGCCGACCGGGCGCGCGCCGCCGGCGACCCGGCGCTCTCGGGCGCCCTCGCCGAACGCGCCGCCGCGCTCTGCACGGACCCGGGCGAACGGTCCCGACTCCTCGCCCACGCGGCGACCGACGCCTGGCACCGCGGTGACGGCGACCGGTCCCGCACCCTGGCCGCCCGCACCGACGCCGACGCCCTCACCGGCATCCTCGCCCTGCGGACCGGGCACGCGGGGGAGGCGTTCGACGCGCTGCTGGCCGGGGCGGCACGGGCGGCCGGGGCGCGACCCGCGCCCGGTGCCCCGCCACCGGGACGGAGCGACACCACCGCCTCCTCCGGCCCTTCCGCCGTCCCTTCGCGCGAGTCCGGCGAGGCGGCGGGCTCAGCCCCCACCGCCCCCGTCACCCACTTCCTGGCCCGAGCCGCCGAAGCCGCCGTCTACACCGGCGATCTCCGTCGATGCCGTGAAGCGACGCTCGTCGCAGGGCAGTCGGGCATCGATCCGCCGGGTGTGCTCGGAGGGATCGCCGCGGCCGTCGACGGACGGTACGAGGACGCGCGCCACCTGCTGGAGGCCACCGCCGGACGGTGCGGTCCGGGCGGTGACCCCACCCTCCTCCTGCACGCGGGCATCGCCGCCCTGATGCTCGGCGACCACACCCGCGCCGCCACCGCCACGGTCCGGGCGGCCGCCGCGGCCCGAGCCCGGGGCGTCACCGCCGCCGTGTCCCAGGCCATGGAGTTCCGCGCCTACGCCGACTTCTGGACCGGCCGCCCGCGCGCCGCCGAGGCCGCCACGCTGGACGCCCTGCGGCAGGCGTACGCCACCGGACAGGACAACGGCGCCTGCCATCTCCAGGCCGCCCTGGCGATGTTCGCCGCGCTCACCGGCGACGAAGACCTGTGCCGGGAGCGGGCCGCGGCAGCCCGCTCCTACGCCCTCGCCCACGCCCTGGGCCTGCCCGCCGCCCTCGCGCAGTGGGCGCTGGCCTTCCTCGACCTCGGCTCCGGCCGCTTCGACGCCGCCGCGGCCCGGCTGCGGGCACTCGCCGCCTCGGGCCCGGGCCACGGCCACCGGGCCATCCGCCACCTGGCCACCCCGCACTATGTCGAGGCAGCCGTCCGCACCGGCGAGACCCGCGTGGCGCGCGCCGCGCACGCCGACTACGACCGTTGGGCCCGTGCCGTCGGCAGCGCCGACGACCTGGCTCTCAGCGCCCGCTGCCGGGCCCTGCTCACGCCGGGCGCCGACGCCGTCGAGCACTACCGCACGGCCCTCCGGCTGCACGCCGAAGGAACCCGAGTCTTCGAACGGGCCCGCACCGAACTGCTGTTCGGCAGCGCGCTGCGCAGGCTGCGCCTCCGCACGGAGGCCCGCGACCGGCTGCACAGCGCCATGGAGGCGTTCGAGTCCTTCGACGCCCCGCACTGCGCCGAGAGCGCCCGCGCCGAACTGCGCGCGCTCGGCGCCCCCGCCGCCCCCACCCGTGGCGACCGGCGCCCGACGATCCACCTGACCGCCCAGCAGCTTCTGGTCGCCCGGATGGCGGCCGACGGCGCCACGAACCGCGAGATCGCCGCCCGCCTCGCCCTCAGCCCCCGCACCATCGACCACCATCTGCGAGGCGTCTTCACCCGCCTCGGCATCCGCTCCCGCATCGAACTCGTCCGGCTGCTCGCGGACGCGGACGACGGCTAGAGCCCCGAACCGGTCCGCTCCCGGAAGGCCTCCGCCTCCCACGTCCCGTCCAGCCGTGGCGCCAGCCAACCGGGCGCCACGGTACGGAAATCGGCAGGTGCAAGAGCACCGGCCCCCGACGGCAGCGCCCCCAGCAGCGGGGCCCCGGCCACCTCCGGCAGATCCACGACATTGCAACGGGACGCCAGATCGGGGGAGTCGGGCCAGCTGCCGATCACGACCCCCAGCAACTCCACCCCCCGTGCCCGCAGTTCACGAGCCGTCAGTTCCGTCGTGTTCAGCGTGCCGAGGCCCGCCGAGGCCACGATCAGCACCGGCGCCCGCAGCAGCTGCGCCACGTCGGCCAGCGTCCCACCCGCCTCGTCGAACCGTACGAGCAGCCCGCCCGCCCCCTCGACGAGCACCAGGTCGTGCTCGGCGGCCAGCTTCTGCGCCGCATCCGCCACGTCCTGCGGCCGCACCGCCGCCAGGCCCGCCCTGCGGGCCGCCGTCGCCGGAGCCAACGGCTCGGGATAGCGGGCCACTTCGACCGTCGTCACCGCGCCCGCGAGCCGGGCCACCTCGTCGGCGTCCCCGCGCTCGTCCGCTCGTACGCCGGTCTGCGCGGCCTTGAGGACGGCCACCGACCGCCCCGCCGCGAGCGCCGACGCGGCGACCGCGGCCGTCGTGACGGTCTTGCCGACCTCCGTGCCCGTCCCCGTGATCACCAGGATCGGCATGTTCATCCCTCCCGCGCCGCGGCGCACACCGCGCGCGCGATCCGTGCCACGTCCGCGTCACCGGTGACGTACGGCGGCATCGTGTAGATCAGGTCGCGGAACGGCCGCAGCCAGACACCCTCGCGCACCGCGGCCCGGGTGGCGGCCGCCATGTCCACCGGGTGGTCGAGCTGGACGACGCCGATCGCGCCGAGGACCCGGACGTCCCGCACGCCCGGAATCTCCGCCGCCGCGGCGAGGCCGTCCCGCAGCCCCGCCTCGATCCGCTTGACCTCCGCGAGCCAGTCCTGCCCGAGCAGCAGCTCGATCGAGGCACAGGCGACGGCCGCGGCGAGCGGGTTGCCCATGAACGTCGGCCCATGGGCCAGGACCGGCACCTCGCCCCGCGAGATCCCGTCGGCCACCCGGGACGTGCACAGCGTCGCCGCCATCGTCAGATAACCGCCGGTCAACGCCTTGCCGACGCACATCACATCCGGTGTCACCGCGGCGTGCTCCGCCGCGAACAGCGCGCCCGTACGCCCGAACCCGGTCGCGATCTCGTCGAACACCAGCAGCACGTCGTGCGCGTCGCACGCCTCGCGCAGCACCCGCAGATAGCCGGGGGAGTGGAACCGCATCCCGCCCGCGCCCTGCACCACCGGCTCCACGATGACCGCGGCCAGCTCGTCGGCGTGCCGCCCGATCGTCTCGCGCAACAGGTCGGCGTACGCCTCCTCGAACTCCACCGGAGGCGGGTCCACGAAGACCTGCCGGGGCAGCACCCCGGTCCACAGGTCGTGCATCCCGCCCTCGGGATCGCACACGGACATCGGCTGCCAGGTGTCGCCGTGGTAACCGCCGCGCCAGGTCAGCAGGCGTCCCTTGGCCGGGCGGCCCAGCGAGCGCCAGTACTGGAGGCACATCTTCACCGCGACCTCGACCGACACCGAGCCGGAGTCGGCGAGGAAGACATGCTCCAGACCGTCGGGCGACATGTCGACAAGGAGCTTCGCCAGACGTACGGCGGGCTCGTGGGTGAGCCCGCCGAACATCACATGACTCATCCGGCCCAGCTGCTCGCGTACGGCCTCGTTGAGCACCGGGTGGTTGTAGCCGTGGATCGCCGACCACCAGGACGCCATGCCGTCGACCAGGTCACCCGAGCCGTCCGCCGGCCGCAGCCGTACCCCGCTCGCCGACTCCACGACGAGCGGTTCGACCCGGCCGGGCATCGGACCGTACGGATGCCACACGTGCCGCCGGTCGAGCTCCAGCAGCTCGGGCACCCCGAGCGGGGGCAGCTCAGGCATTGGGCGCGAGATCGGTACCGGCGCCACGCCGGCGCACGGCGACCAGGTCCGTACGGGCCTCGCCGACCGCAGCGGCCGGAGCCGGGGCGGGGGCCGCGGCCGGGGCGGAGCCGCACACACCGCCCCCCTCGTGCGAGCCGCACCCGGAGTTCTCGTGCGAGCCGCAGCCACCGCCCTCGTGCGAGCCGCAGCCACCGCCCTCGTGGGACCCGCAGCCACCGCCCGCCGCCGCCCGGTGCTCGGGCAGCGTCACCTGCTCCGCGCCCTCCACCTCGAATCCGGCGTCCGCGATCATCTCCAGGTCGGCCTGGCCGGCCTGGCCCTCGGTCGTGAGGTAGTCGCCCAGGAAGATCGAGTTGGCCAGGTGCAGGGCGAGCGGCTGCATCGTGCGCAGATGGACCTCGCGGCCGCCCGCGATGCGCACCTCGACGTCCGGGCAGACGAACCGCACCATCGCCAGGATGCGCAGACAGCGCTGCGGGGTGAGGTTCCACTCCTTGGCGAGCGGGGTGCCCTCGACCGGGATGAGGAAGTTGACCGGAACGGAGTCCGGGTCGAGCTCGCGCAGCGAGAAGACGACGTCCACCAGGTCCTCGTCGGACTCTCCCATGCCGGCGATCAGACCCGAGCACGCCGACAGACCCGCCGCGTGCGCCTTCTGCACCGTGTCCACCCGGTCGGCGTACGTGTGCGTGGTCGTGATCTCCCCGTACGTGCCCTCGGACGTGTTCAGGTTGTGGTTGTAGGCGTCGGCGCCCGCCTCGCGCAGCCGTTCGGCCTGGCCGTCGGAGAGCAGGCCGAGACAGGCGCAGACCTCGACGCCCTCGTTCTGGTCCTTGATCGCCTTGATGGTGCCGGCGACCCGGTCGACGTCACGGTCCGTCGGACCACGCCCGGAGGCCACCAGACAGACCCGCTTGGCCCCGCCCGCCAGCCCGGCCGCCGCCGCCTGCGAGGCCTCTTCCGGCTTGAGCCAGGTGTACTTCAGGATCCCGGCCGTGGAGCCGAGCCGCTGGGAGCAGTAGGAGCAGTCCTCGGGGCACAGCCCCGACTTGAGGTTGACGAGGTAGTTGAGTTTCACCCGTCGCCCGAACCACTGCCGGCGCACCCGGCCGGCCGCGGCCACCACGTCCAGCACGTCGTCGTCGGAAGTGGCCAGTACGGCCAGCGCTTCCTCGCGGGTCGGCAGCTCGCGCCGAAGCCCCTTGTCCACCAGCGTGTTCAGCAGGTCCATGAGAGCCGATCCTGTCCTACGCACCCGCTCCGGGCCAAGGTAGGGATCACACAACACACCGGGTTCGACGTGTGGGTATTGCCACACCGTGGGTAGGCGGTCGGGCCGCTAGTGTCTGTCCGCTACCTACAAAAGCCCGGAGGACCCATGGCGTTCGGCTGGATCGACGAGCAGGCGGAGCTGCGGCGCCGGGCCGGACTCGTACGGACCCTGCGGCCCCGCCCGGCCGACTCGCCGCTCCTCGACCTGGCGAGCAACGACTACCTGGGCCTCGCCCGTCACCCCGAGGTCACGGAGGGGGCCGCGGCGGCGGCCAGGACCTGGGGCGGCGGCGCGACCGGCTCCCGGCTCGTCACCGGCACCACCGAGCTGCACGGCGAGCTGGAGCGGGAGCTCGCCGAGCACTGCGGCTTCGAGGCGGCCCTCGTCTTCTCCTCCGGGTACGCGGCCAACCTGGCCGCGGTCACCGCGCTGGCCCCGCACGGGTCGCTCATCGTCTCCGACGCGGGCAACCACGCCTCGCTGATCGACGGCTGCCGGCTGGCCCGCGGCACCACCCAGGTCGTCGGGCACGCCGACCCGGACGCGGTGCGCAAGGCGCTCGGCACGCACGACGGCCCGGCCGTGGCCGTCTCCGACACGGTCTTCTCGGTCGACGGCGACGCCGCCCCGCTGGCCGCCCTGGCGGCCGCCTGCCGCGAGTACGGCGCCGGACTGGTCGTCGACGACGCCCACGGGCTCGGTGTGCTCGGGGAGGGCGGACAGGGCGCTCCGTACGCGGCGGGCCTGGCGGGCGCCGACGACGTCGTCGTCACGGTCACGCTGTCCAAGTCGCTGGGCAGCCAGGGCGGCGCGGTGCTGGGTCCCGCGCGGGTGATCGAGCATCTGGTGAACGCGGCCCGGACGTTCATCTTCGACACGGGCCTGGCCCCGGCGGCGGCGGGCGCGGCGTTGGCCGCCCTCAGGCTGCTGCGCCGGGAGCCGCAGCGCGCGGCACGCGCGCGTGCGGTGGCGGGCGAGCTGCACGCCCGCGTGACGGCCGCGGGCCTGGCAGCGGTGCGTCCGGACGCCGCGGTCGTCTCCGTGCGTGCGCCGTCCCCGGAGGGGGCCGTGCGCTGGGCGGCGGACTGCCGGTCGGCAGGCCTGGCCGTGGGCTGCTTCCGTCCTCCCTCCGTGCCCGACGGCATCTCACGCCTCAGGCTGACCGCGCGTGCGGACCTCTCCGGGGCCGAGCTGGAACGCGCTGTACAGGTGATCGGCGAAACACGACCATGAGTCGGCGTGACACGGCCGTGGACCGCCTCTGACGATGACGGTCCGGTCAGCGGACCCGCGTGAACACGGCCGTGAAGCCCGACCAGCTCTCGGGGGAGAAGAGCAGGGCGGGTCCGGCCGGGTCCTTGGAGTCGCGTACGGCGAGCAGACCGGCCAGGGGGCCGGAGGCCGGCCGGGCGGTCTCCACACAGTTGTTCGCTCCCGTGCTGTAGCTGCTGCGCAGCCACCGCACATCCGGGAGACGGTCGGGATCGGTACTGGAAGGTACGTTCCGCGGTACTGCGGACATGGTGCCTCCTTACGCGCCGTCTGCTATCGCGGCGATGTAATCCGATGAGTCCCCGGGCGAAAGGGCGTGCGCCCGAAGGGCGTTGAAGGCCTCGGTGTAGGCCTGGAGGTCTTCTTTCCGTTCGAGATAGAGGCTACTCGTCAAGTGGTCGAGAACAACCACATCCAGATCAGAAGTGCGCGAAAATGAGAAGATAACGAAAGGGCCGGTTACCCCGATATGCGCTCCGGCGGCGAACGGCAGCACCTGGAGCCGTACTTGGGGCAATCGGGCGGCTTCCACGAGCCGACCCAGCTGTCGTGTCATCACCTCGGGCCCGCCCACCTCCCGCCGGAGCACCGCCTCGTCCAGTACCGCGCACAGTTCCAGCGGCGGCTGCGCGCGCAGTACGTCCTGGCGGGCCAGCCGTACCTCCACCAGGGTGTCGAGCTGGTCCTCGTCGCCCCCCTCCACGGATGCCCTGGTCACCGCGCGCGCGTACTCGGGCGTCTGCAACAGCCCCGGTACCACCGTCGTCTCCAGGGTGCGCATCGCGCTCGCCTGCGACTCCAGGCTGATGAAGTCCCGGTAGGTGGGCGGCAGCACCCCGCGGTAGGCGTGCCACCAGTGGTCCCGACCGCCACTGCCGTTGGTGCCCGCCAACGCCAGCATCAGCTCCCGCAGTTGCGGATCAGTGACACCGTAGGCGTCGAGGAGTAATCGCACATCGGCCGGTTTCGATCCACTGATACCGGTCTCGATGCGGCTCACCTTGGACTGGTGCCAGCCCACGAGCCGGGCCGCCTCACCACTGGTGAGGCCCGCCTGGGCGCGCAGATTGCGCAGTTCGGCGCCCAGCTTTCGGCGGCGAACCGCGGGACCGTGCTGCATGGGCTCCTCCTTACTCCTATCGGGCCGACCAAATACGCTCTGCCGTCGCAGAGTTCACCGCATTGGGCGACAGATATATGCATATCCTGGTGGATCCCACCCGTGACCGGCGCGGTAATGGCAGTCTGGCGAAGAAGCACCAGTCCGGGACCGTACTCGAACCATCCGCACCGTGTCGGGCTCCCGGTCCCGTGGGAAAGGGTCGACGTCGCCATGGCAGATCACCTGGAAGCATCCGTCACTCTGCGGAGCGATCCCGCCTCGGTCTCCGCGGCCCGTGTCTTCGTGGCCGGCGTCCTCGGGGAATGGGGTCTGCCGGCGGACACGGAGATGGCCGACGCCGTCCGGCTGATCGTCTCGGAACTCGCCACCAACGCCGTACAGCACACCTTCGGGCAGTCACCCACCTTCACGGTGGACCTGGTCCTCGACCGTGACGAACACCTGCGCGTCGGGGTCACCGACAGCCACCCGCGCTTCCCCAAACGACTGCCGGCCGCCGTCCAGCAGGACAACGGCCGAGGCATGGTGATCATTCGCTGGCTGACCGCGGAGTGCGGCGGCAGGCTGAGAGTGCGGCCCACCCGGGAGGGCGGCAAGACGGTCATCGTCCAGCTCCCGTGGGCCGTCCCGGCCACGGAGCCGGTGGCCGGTGCCCTGGCGGCCCCGGCGGAGGGTGAGGCCCCGGGGCGGTGAAGGCGCGTCAGGACGCCCCCACCACCCCGGGAAACCAGCCCGTGACCCGGGCAGGCCCTAGCGGACCCGCCCGTACCAGACGCTCTTGGTCCAGATCTTCTGAAGCTTCACCACGTCACCGGTCTTCGGCGAGTGCCAGATCTTGCCCTTACCCGCGTAGATCCCGACGTGGTACACGTTCGAGCCCGAGTGGAAGAACACGAGGTCGCCCGCCTTGCGGCTCGACGAGGAAATGTGCTTCGTCTTGTTGTACTGCTGGGCCGCCGTCCGGGGCAGGCTCTTGCCCGCCTTCTTGAACGAGTACAGCGTGAGCCCGGAGCAGTCGAACCTCTTCGGCCCGGTGGCCCCGTACTTGTACGGGGCACCTTTCTTGGAGGCCGCGATCTGGAGCGCCTTCGTCGCCGGTGTGGCGGCCGCGGCGTCGGGGGCGAGCCCCGGGACCACGACCGAGCCGCCCACGGCGGCGATGGCGAAAGCCGAGGCCGTACCGGCCCGGGCCATGAGCGACGGGACACGATTGAGCGCAGTCATGCGCAACCCTTCGTCAGCCGCCTGTGAAGGATGACCTGTCGGATTCGGGCTGGCGAAGTTGCCCGGCCGCTGCTGCGGCTTCACCCCAAGGGCTGCTCGGTCCGGTCATGGCGTGACCGTTCCGGCGACCCGTCGTGCTTGGGTCCTCCACTCCTGCCGATGCACTCCTGTCGACCGGTCATCCGGGCGGCGGCAGGACTCGGCGTCCGCCCGGACCGCCCCGCCGCTTGTGGCGGGGGCTTGTCGTCAGTCAGGGATCTTGGCTCACCGATGTCCGAAAATCCCAACGGAACCGGGGATTTGTGGGGTTACTCACCACTCACCCGTTCGGGTGGACACCCTGATGGGTGATCAGGTGTCAAGGAGCCCCAGGGCCTCCCACCTGCGGTGGAGCCCGTTATTCCGCCCGAGGAACGCCCTTTTGCGCAACCTCGGAGCGTCCAGGGGAGCAGTAGACGCTCCGCTGAACGGGGGTACCTCTTCTGGGCCGTTTCAACTCCGGTCCGGTCGTCACGTCCTGGGCGTGAGCGGTCCGGACCGGAGGTGGACCGGTGGGGTCAACTGTCGGAGAGCGGAGGCAGCGTGACGCGCGCGGTGCGGCGCTCTCCGTCGAGGACGCGCAGCGCTCGCGCGAGCGTCGGCGCGTGCAGCTCGCTCTCGCCCCGCTGGTGCATCAGCGTCAGCGCGTCGCGCAGTGCCGTCGCCTTGGTCACCAGCGCCTGGGCGGCGCGCAGTCCGCGGTAGGTGTCGCCGTGGTGGGCGGGGTTGATCCGGCCGAGCATGTCGACCACGTCGAGGTAGCCGTCGATCAGCTCGGCCTCCGCGCGGGTCAGCGCGGGCAGCGGCGGCAGCTCGGGCACCATCGGCGGCTCACCTCCCGCCGGACGCGCCGGCCGAGGCCTTGCGGCTGGGGATGATCCCGTCCACCAGGCCGTACTCCACGGCCTCCTGGGCGCTGAGGAACTTGTCCCGCTCGATGTCCGCGGTCACCTGCTCCGGCGTCCGCCCGGTGTGCCGTACGAGCATCTCCTCCAGGCTCGCGCGGGTGCGTGCCAGCTCCTCGGCCTGGATCGCCAGGTCGCTCGCCTGTCCCTCGACGGGCTCGGGCAGGGACGGCTGGCGGATCGTCATCCGCGCGCCCGGCAGCGCGTACCGCTTGCCCGGCGTGCCCGCCGCCAGCAGCACCGCCGCGGACGAACCCGCCTGGCCCAGGCAGGTGGTCTCCACGTCGCAGGTGACGAACCGGATCGTGTCGTAGAGGGCCGTCATCGCGCTGAAGGAGCCGCCGGGGGAGTTGATGTACAGCGCGATGTCCCGGTCCGGGTCCTTGTGCTCGAGGTACATGAACTGGGCCATCACGTCGTTCGCCGAGATGTCGTCGATCTGCGTCCCCAGGAAGACGATCCGCTCCTCCAGCAGCTTCGAGTACGGATCCATGGTCCGGTGCCCGAAGCTCGTGCGCTCGGTGAACTCGGGCAGGACATGACGGGCGGACGGTCGGTTCATCGGAGCCCCTTTTTCTGCGTCTGACTTCTGCGTCCGACGGTATCTGTAAAAAATGTACAGGACGTACGTGACGTTAGAATGGGGGTATGGCCTACGAGATTCCGGTGACGCAAGCCAGGGCTGAACTCGCCGACCTGATCAACCGCGTGGTGTACGGCGGTGAACGTGTCGTCGTGACACGCCACGGCAAGCCTCTCGTCGCCCTCGTCTCCGCCGCTGACCTGGAGCGACTCGACGAACTCGACAAGGCCGCGGAGGAGCCGGTGATCAGCTCGGTCACCACCGTGCGCGAGGTCGCGTCCGCTCCTCGCGAACAGCACCGGTTCGGGGTCACGGCGGAGTACCGGGGGCCGAATCCGTCGTAGGACGCACAGGCCGTAGGCATGCGAAAGGCCGCGCAGCCCCGGATCCGGGGTGCACGGCCGGTGGAACGAGTCGGGCGACGGGACGGGTCAGGCGACCAGCGCGGGTTGCCGCGCCTCGGTGGCCGGCTCGGCCCGGGCCGGTCCCGGCTTCAGCTGGGCGCCCAGCAGCACCGCCCCGAGGCCCAGCGCGGCCCACCAGGCCAGCGTGAGCGCGGGGCCGGTCGCCGCCGCTCCGTCGAAGAACGACACCGAGCGCAGCAGCGTCGTACCGGCGCCCGGCGGCAGCCACTGGCCGATCGCCCCGACCGGCTCCGGCAGCATCCGCGGTGCCGAGGCCGCCCCGGAGAACGGGTTCCCGAGGAACATCACCACGAACGACACGGCTCCGATGCCCGGCGTGCCGAGCAGCGCGGCGCAGCCCGCCACCGCCGCGCTCACCGCCAGCGTCGAGAGCCCCAGCACCGCGGCCTCCGCCCACCAGTCACCGGTGAGCACCCCGAGCCAGCTGTGCGCCAGCGTCGCCGCGACCAGCCCGACCAGGGCGGCGGCGCCGACCAGCCCGATCACGGCACGGACCCCGCGCAGCCCCAGCAGGGACACCACCGCGCCCGCCGCGATCCCGGCGAGGGCCAGCGGCAGCACGCTCGCGCCGAGGGCCGAGCCGCGCGGGTCGGCGGCCGGAGCCGCCACCACGTCCACCGTCTTCACCTGGGCGCCCGAGGCGGCCGCCTGCCGCGCGACCGTCTGCTGGAGCAACTGGGCGACGAGCGGGCTCGCGGCCGAGGCGGTCAGCAGCTCGGACCCCTCGGCCGTGACGACCACCGCGCCGTATACGGTCCGGTCCTCGACGGCCTCCCGGGCGGCCGTTCCGTCGGCGTAGTGGTGGATCTCGAAGGCGCCCTCGTGCCGGGTCAGTTGCTTCTCCAGCTGCGCGGCAGCGGCGGGCGGGCCGGCCACGCCGAGCGGCAGCTCGCGGGGCGCGGTACGGGCGGCCGGCCAGGCGAAGGCCCAGAGGGCGACGGCGGCGAGGCTCGGGACGAGCAGGACGACGGCGATCAGGCGCCGGGTGGCGGACATGGGGCTCTCCCTGGAGCGGACGGGACGGCGTTTCGGGCGGGTGGGGTCGGTGGCGGGTCGGGTTGGCGTGAGCGGTAAAAAGAAGGATCGTTCGTTTTAGGCTCGCCAACACCGTCCCGCCGCAATCGGCGTCTTGTCAAGAAGGAATGTTCGTTTTACTTTTGGCCCCATGGCCCGTGTATCCCAGGCACACCTCGACGCCCGCCGCCGGCAGATCCTCGACGGCGCGTCGGTCTGCTTCGCCCGCAACGGCTTCCACGCCACCTCGATGCAGGACGTGCTGAAGGAGGTCGACCTGTCCGCCGGGGCGGTGTACCGCTACTTCAGCGGCAAGGAGGAGCTCATCGCCGCGATCGTCGGCGAGGTGCTCGGCGAGGTCCGCGAGAGCTTCGAGGAGGAGAGCCGGCACATTCCGCCGCCGGCTCCCGACATCCTGGTCTCCTCGGTCCTCGGCAGGGTCCACGCCTCCCGGGAGGCCCTGACCGTCGACGGGCAGCCGGCCTTCCCCCGCCTGGTGATCCAGGTCTGGACGGAGACGCTGCGCAACCCCGAACTGGCGGCGATCCTGAGCGAGGGCTACGGCGGGGTGCGCGAGGCGTGGGCGCGGATCGTCGTCGCCTACCAGGAGGCCGGGATGATGCGGTCCGATGTGTCGCCGGACCATGTGGCGCGCACGATGATCGCCACCGTGCAGGGCTTCCTCGTCCAGCAGTCGCTGTTCGGACCCGCTCCGGTCGAGGTGCTGCGTGACGGCCTACGCGCGTTGATGAGCGTGTCGGCCCCGCTGTCGGGGGCCTGAATCGATCACAGGTCGGTTAACTTGCTTGAAATGCGGTCCAACTAGCCTGCCGATCCATGCCACCAGGGTCTTTCCCCGGCGGCCGCGGCAACCGGGCCCCGCACGGTCCGGAGCGAGGATGTGAGGTGGGACGTGCAACTGACCCCGCACGAGCAGGAGAGGCTGCTGATCCACGTGGCGGCCGACGTCGCCGAGAAGCGCCGGGCCCGCGGGCTCAAGCTCAACCACCCGGAGGCCGTGGCCCTCATCACGTCGCACATCCTCGAAGGCGCGCGTGACGGCCGCACGGTGGCCGAGCTCATGTCCTCCGGCCGCAAGCTGCTGACCCGCGACGACGTCATGGAGGGCATCCCCGAGATGATCCACGACGTCCAGGTCGAGGCCACCTTCCCGGACGGCACCAAGCTCGTCACCGTCCACGACCCGATCGTCTGAGAGGGCCTCGATGATTCCCGGAGAGATCCTGTTCGCCGCGGACCCGGTCGTCTACAACGAGGGCCGCGAGGTCACCCGGCTCACCGTCCTCAACGCCGCCGACCGGCCCGTCCAGGTCGGCTCCCACTACCACTTCGCCGAGGCCAACCCGGGCCTGGAGTTCGACCGCGCCGCCGCGCGCGGCCGGCGGCTGAACGTCGCCGCCGGCACCGCCGTGCGCTTCGAGCCCGGGATCCCCGTCGACGTCGAACTCGTCCCCCTCGCCGGCGCCCGTGTCGTGCCCGGTCTGCGCGGGGAGACCGGAGGTGCCCTCGATGCCTGAGATCTCGCGTGCCGCGTACGCCGACCTGTTCGGCCCGACGACCGGCGACCGCATCCGACTCGCCGACACCGACCTGCTGATCGAGATCGAGGAGGATCGTTCCGGCGGCCCCGGGCTCGCCGGTGACGAGGCGGTCTTCGGTGGCGGCAAAGTCATCCGTGAGTCCATGGGGCAGTCGCGCGCTACGCGCGCAGACGGCACGCCAGACACCGTCATCACGGGCGCGGTCATCGTCGACCACTGGGGTGTGGTGAAGGCCGACGTCGGCATCCGCGACGGGCGGATCACCGGCATCGGCAAGGCCGGCAACCCCGACACGATGGACGGCGTCCACCCGGACCTGGTCATCGGCCCGGAGACCGAGATCATCGCCGGCAACGGACGGATCCTGACCGCCGGCGCGGTCGACGCGCACGTCCACTTCATCTGTCCGCAGATCGCCGACGAGGCGCTGTCCGCCGGTGTCACCACGCTGGTCGGCGGGGGCACCGGGCCGGCCGAGGGCTCGAAGGCGACCACCGTGACGCCCGGCCCGTGGCACCTCGCGCGGATGCTGGAGGCGATGGAGCAGTACCCGCTGAACATCGGCTTCCTCGGCAAGGGCAACACCGTCTCGCAGGACGCGATGCTGTCGCAGATCCGGGGCGGGGCGCTCGGCCTGAAGCTGCACGAGGACTGGGGCTCGACGCCGGCCGTCATCGACGCCTCCCTGAACGTCGCCGACCGGACGGGCATCCAGGTCGCGATCCACACGGACACCCTCAACGAGGCCGGGTTCGTCGGCGACACGCTCGCCGCGATCGCCGGACGCGGCATCCACGCGTACCACACCGAGGGTGCGGGCGGCGGGCACGCGCCGGACATCATGACCGTGGTCTCCGAGCCGCACGTGCTGCCGAGCTCCACGAACCCGACGCGGCCGTACACGGTGAACACCGCCGAGGAACACCTCGACATGCTGATGGTGTGCCATCACCTCAACCCGGCGGTCCCCGAGGACCTGGCGTTCGCCGAGTCGCGGATCCGGCCGTCGACGATCGGGGCCGAGGACGTCCTGCACGACCTCGGGGCGATCTCGATCATCTCCTCCGACGCGCAGGCCATGGGCCGGGTCGGCGAGGTCGTCCTGCGGACCTGGCAGACGGCGCACGTCATGAAGCGGCGCAGGGGCTCCCTGCCGGGCGACGGCCGGGCGGACAACCACCGGGTACGCCGCTACATCGCCAAGTACACGATCAACCCCGCGCTCGCTCAGGGCCTGGCCCGCGAGATCGGCTCGGTCGAGGGCGGCAAGCTCGCCGATCTGGTGCTGTGGGAGCCGGCGTTCTTCGGCGTCAAGCCGCACCTCGTCATCAAGGGCGGGCAGATCGCGTACGCGCAGATGGGCGACGCCAACGCCTCGATCCCGACGCCGCAGCCGATCCTGCCGCGTCCGATGTACGGCGCGATCGGCCGGGCACCCGCGTCGAACTCGTTCAACTTCGTGGCGCCGCTCGCGATCGAGGACGGACTGCCGGAGCGTTTGCAGCTGGGTAAGAAGTTCGTCGCCATCGAGTCCACGCGCGGTGTGACCAAGGCGGACATGCGGGAGAACGACGCCCGGCCGCGCGTCCAGGTCGACCCCGACAGTTTCGCCGTGCACATCGACGGGGAGCTGGTCGAGGCGACTCCGGCCGCCGAACTGCCCATGGCGCAGCGTTACTTCCTGTTCTGATCCTGTTCTGATCCGGTTCTGAGGACATCGATGTGACAAGGGCAGCACTGCTCGTCCTGGCCGACGGCCGCTTCCCCGCCGGAGGCCACGCGCACTCCGGCGGGGCGGAGGAGGCTGTCAAGGCGGGACGGATCTCCGGCGCGACGAGCCTGGAGGCCTTTCTCCGCGGGAGGTTGCACACCGCGGGGCTGGTGACCGCGGCGCTGGCGGCCGCCGCCGCGGCCGGGGCGGACCCGGCGCGGCTGGACGTGGCGGCGGACGCCCGCACCCCGTCCCCGGCGCTGCGGCTGACCGCCAGGAAGCTGGGCCGGCAGCTGATGCGGGCCGCCCGGGCGGCCTGGCCGAGCGCCGAACTCGACGCCCTGGCCCGGGAGTTTCCCAAGGGGGCGCATCAGCCGGTGGTGTTGGGGCTGACCGCGCGGGCGGCCGGGCTCGGGGCGGAGGACGCGGCGTACTGCTCGGTCTACGAGAGCGTGAGCGGACCGGCCACCGCCGTGGTGCGGTTGCTGAGCCTCGACCCCTTCGAGGCGACGGCGGTGCTGGCTCGGCTGGCGCCGGAGCTGGACCTGGTGGTCGACCGGGCGGTGTCCGCCGGGGCGGCTGTGCCGACGGAGGGTGTCGACGTGCTGCCGGCGGCTTCGGCGCCGCTGCTGGAGATCGGGGCGGAGGTTCACGCCGCTTGGCCGGTACGGCTGTTCGCCTCCTAGCTACCGCGGCGGAGCCGCTGACCGATGCAGCCGCCCCCGCCGCCCCTTCCCTTTCCCGACCCTGGGGGCTCCGCCCCCAGACCCCCGTTCGGCCCTGAAAGGGCCTCGTCCTCAAACGCCGGACGGGCTGATCCGAGGAGCCGTAGTCATGCATCTCGACCACACCCCCCACGGTCCCGCCGCCGTCAGTGCCGACGCGCACCGTACGGACGGATCGCGGCGCGCCCTCCGTATCGGGCTCGGCGGTCCCGTCGGGTCCGGGAAGACCGCCACCGTCGCAGCGCTCTGCCGGACGCTGCGGGACGAGCTCTCGCTCGCTGTCGTCACCAACGACATCTACACCCGGGAGGACGCCGAGTTCCTGCTCCGGGAAGCCGTGCTGCCGCCCGAGCGGATCACGGCCGTCGAGACGGGCGCCTGTCCGCACACCGCGATCCGGGACGACATCTCCGCCAACCTCGAGGCCGTGGAGGACCTGGAGGACGAGGTCGGGCCGCTGGACCTGATCCTCGTCGAGTCCGGTGGGGACAATCTCACCGCCACCTTCTCCAAGGGCCTCGTGGACGCCCAGATCTTCGTCATCGATGTCGCGGGTGGGGACGACATCCCCCGCAAGGGCGGGCCCGGTGTGACCACCGCCGACCTGCTCGTCGTCAACAAGACCGACCTGGCGCCGTACGTCGGCTCCGACCTCGCCCGGATGGCCGCCGACGCCAAGGCCCAGCGGGCCGAACTGCCGGTCGTCTTCCAGTCGTTGCGGAGCGAGAGCGGAGTCACCGACGTCGCCGCGTGGGTGCGGGCGCAGTTCGCCGCCTGGACGGCGTGACATGAGCGGAGTGCACGCCACCGCGCGGATCGGGGCGAGGGCCGACGGACGCGGGGGGACCTCCCTGCCCGTCCTCGAGAGCGACGGACCGCTCGCCCTGCGGCGCACCCGGGGCACCGGCGGCGAGGCACGCGTCATGCTCGTCGGCGCGATGAGCGGACCTCTCGGCGGTGACCGCTTCGCCGTCGAGGCCGAGGTCGGGAGCGACGCCCGGCTGCACGTCGGTTCGGCCGCCGCCACCATCGCCCTGCCTGGGCAGGCGAAGGACGAAGCCCACTACGACGTGCGCCTCACGGTCGCCGACGGTGGCGAACTGTGCTGGCTGCCCGAGCAGTTGATCTCGGTGAAGGGGAGCGACCTGTTCGTCACCACGCGGGCCGAGCTCGGGGCCGACGCCCGGCTCGTACTGCGCGAGGAGCAGGTGCTGGGCCGGGTGGGGGAGGAGCCGGGGAGGTTGACCAGCCGACTCACCGTGCGGGTCGCCGGGCGGGTCGTCCTCGATCAGGAACTGGCCTGCGGGCCCGGCGCGCCCGGCGGCTGGGACGGGCCCGCCGTCCTCGCGGGGTATCGTGCGGTGGGCCAACTCGTCGTCGTACGGCCGGAGTTCCTTGAGACGCCGACGGCGGCCCGGAATGTCGGCGAGCACGCCTGTGTCATGCCGCTGGCCGGGCCGGCCGCTCTTGTCACCGCCGTCGCGCCCGACGCGCTGCGGCTGCGACGGGCGTTGGACGAAGCGCTCGCCGATCTCGGCATCCGGTGAGCGGTGCATCCCTTTCCGGTTATCGGATTGGCAAAGAAGGTCAACGACACCTTTTCTCAGGTGCCTCACAGCCGCAAGGATCCCCCTGCCGCCATAACCAGGTAGGGGGAGTTCCCACTTGAAGGACATACGACCCAACAAGCGCACCACGGCGCTCGGCTCGGCCGGCGTACTCGTCGCCGCGACGATGCTCGCCGGCGCTTTCGCGGCGCCCACGGCCAGCGCGACCAGCGGCCGTCCGAGTCAGGACAGGGAGGCGCGCGGCGCCGCGATCGCCGCGGAGCGCGCCGGCAAGGCCGGCATCGACTGGCAGGACTGCCCCGCCGACTGGGGTCTGGAGAAGCCGATCCAGTGCGGCTGGGTCACCGTGCCGCTCGACTACGCCAAGCCGAACGGCAAGCAGATCAAGCTCGCCGTCGACCGCATCGGCAACACGGGCACGGCCGGGGAGCGCCAGGGCGCGCTCGTCTACAACCCCGGCGGCCCCGGTGGCTCGGGTCTGCGCTTCCCGCGCCGCGTCACCACCAAGGCGCCCGTCTGGACCAACGTGGCGAAGGCCTACGACTTCGTGGGCTTCGACCCGCGCGGTGTCGGCCACTCCGCGCCCATCTCCTGCATCGACCCGCAGGAGTTCGTCAAGGCGCCGAAGGCCGACCCGGTCCCGGACAGCGAGGCCGACAAGCTCGCCCAGATCAAGCTCGCCCGTGAGTACGCGGACGGGTGCGCCGAGCGCAGCGGCAAGGCCGTGCTGGCGCAGATGACCACCCCGAACACCGTCCGTGACCTGGACGTCATCCGCGCCGCCCTGGGCGAGAAGAAGCTCAACTTCCTGGGTGTCTCCTACGGCACCTACATCGGAGCCGTCTACGGCACCATGTTCCCGGGCCACCTGCGTCGCATGATCGTCGACAGCGTGGTCAACCCCTCCCGCGAGAAGATCTGGTACGAGGCCAACCTCGACCAGGACGTCGCCTTCGAGGGCCGCTGGAAGGACTGGCAGGACTGGGTCGCCGCCAACGACGCCACCTTCCACCTCGGCACCACCCGCGCCGCCGTCCAGGCCAAGTGGCTCGAACTGCGCGCCACCGCGAAGAAGAACCCCATCGGCGGGATCGTCGGCCCGGCCGAACTGATCTCCTTCTTCCAGAGCGCCCCGTACTACGACTCCTCGTGGGTCCCGGTCGCCACCGTCTTCAGCAAGTACTTCGCGGGAGACACCCAGGCGCTCGTCGACGCGGCCGCCCCGGACCTGACCGACACGGCCGGCAACATCTCCTCGGAGAACGGCAACGCCGTCTACACCGCCGTCGAGTGCACCGACGCCAAGTGGCCCACCAGCTGGCGGAAGTGGAACAGCGACAACACGCGGCTCAACAAGGACTACCCGTTCATGACCTGGGCCAACGCATGGATGAACCTGCCGTGCGCCTTCTGGCCGGTCCAGCAGCAGACCCCGGTGGACGTCAAGACCCACAAGGGCCTGCCGCAGGTGCTCATCGTGCAGTCCACGGATGACGCGGCCACCCCGTACGAGGGTGCCGTCGAACTGCACAAGCGCTTCAAGGGCTCCCGCCTGATCACCGAGAAGGACGCCGGCTCCCACGGAGTGACCGGCCTGGTGAACACCTGCATCAACACCCGGGTGGACGCCTACCTCCTCACCGGCAAGCTGGACACCGCGGACGTGACCTGCGCTCCGCACGCCACGCCCAAGCCGTAACACCGCCTGTACGACAGCGAAGGGCGGCCGGAGCGATCCGGCCGCCCTTTCAGGCATTTTGACGGAGCATCAACTCCGACAGAGCGTCAACGCGAGGGCAGGCGCGGGAACTTGCGCTCCTTCTCTGCCTTGGCCGCCTTCGCCGCGGCCTCCTCCGCCTTGGCGACGGCCGCGTACTGGTCCACGTACTCCTGCTCGGACAGCATCAGGATCGCGTACATGATCTCGTCGGTGATCGCGCGCAGCACCGCCTTCTCGTTCTCCATGCCGAGGTAGCGGGAGAAGTCGAGGGGCTTGCCGAAGCGGATCACCACGGGGTGCAGGGTCGGGATCACCTTGCCGGGCGGCTGTGCCTCGAAGGTGCCGATCATCGCGCAGGGGATGACGGGGACCTGAGCCCTGAGCGCCATCACCGCCACCCCGACCTTGCCCTTGTACAGGCGGCCGTCGTGCGAGCGGGTGCCCTCCGGGTAGATACCGAGCAGTTCGTCCTTGCCGAGCACACCGAGGCCCTCGCGGATCGCGGCCTGGCCGGCCTCCTTGCCGGAGCGGTCGACCGGGATCTGGCCCGCGCTGCGGAAGAAGGCCGCGGTCAGCCGGCCCTTGATGCCGGGCCCCGTGAAGTACTCGGCCTTCGCGAGGAAGGTGATGCGGCGCTTGAGGATCGCGGGCATCAGGAAGTGGTCCGAGAACGACAGATGGTTCCCGGCGACGATCGCCGGACCCGACTCCGGCACGTGCTCGAGGCCTTCGATCCGCGGTCGGAAGACCAGTCTCAGCAGGGGGCCCAGCAAGACGTACTTGAGCACGTAGTAGAACAAGGGGTCGCTCCTCACTCCGGCGGATCGGTGGGATGGCCGCCTGACCAGGGTGCTGCTCCCGGACGGTGCGCAGCAAGCCGCAGGGAGCAGCGGGAAGCGATCGCGCGGCCGTCGGGAGGCGCGCGCGGCGCTTTTTCGTCGAATCCCCACGGATCTTGCCGCAACCATGTCGGTTCTCACATCCACCGAGGGCGAGACGTCGGAGATGTCGCATTGATTTCGATGCAACCCCTCGGATCGGAGAACTGCTCCGACGTTGCCGGGACTTCGTGGAGCGGCTCACGGCGCATTCCCTGGAGAGCGTCCGAGGCGCCGCCTGCTTCGGGGTTCTCGAACAGCTCACAGTCGCACGATCACCAGTGCCGTGTCGTCGGTCGCGCCCCCGGGCGGCAGCAGCTCCAGCAGGACGGCGTCGGCCAGGGACTCCGGGTCCGCCTCCCGGTGGCGCGCGAGGGCGTCGGCGAGGCGGGCCAGGCCCGTGTCGATGTCCTCGCGCCGCCGTTCCACGAGTCCGTCGGTGTACAGGGCGAGGGTGGCGCCGCTGTCGTAGGCGGTGCGTGCCTGGGGCCGGGGGAGCGGCGTGGGCCGGGCGTCGAGCGGGGGGTCGGTGGCCCGGTCGAGGAACTCCACCCGGCCGTCGGTGTGGACGAGCGCGGGCGGGGGGTGCCCGGCGCTGCTGTAGGTGATGGTGTGGTGGTCGAAGTCGATGAACGTGGTGACCGCGGTGGCCGATTCGGCGCCGTCCACGACATGCGCGTACCGCCCGAGGACGTTCAGCGCCTCGGCCGGGCCCGCGGCCACCCGGGAGGCCGCGCTGAGCGCGCTGCGCAGCTGGCCCATCACCCCGGCGGCCTCCAGGCCGTGCCCGACGACGTCGCCGACCGACACACCGATGCGGTTGCCGCCTACGAGGTCCACCAGGTCGTACCAGTCCCCGCACACGTTGAGCGCGCCGACCGCCGGCCGGTAGCGCACGGCGGCCCGGTGGTGTCCGACCTGCCGGCCGGCGGGCAGCATCGCCTCCTGGAGGGCGAGGGCCACCTCGCGCTCGCGGGCGTGGGCCAGCCGCAGCCGCTCGTTGAGTTCCTGGAGCTCACGGGCACGGGTGTACAGCTCGGCCTCCAGGACGCGGCCCCGGCTGCCCGTCGGCGCTCCGCCCCCGCCCGTCCCGCGGCGGCCCCGGGCCCGGATCAGCTCGGTGACCTCCTCGACCCGGTGCACCAGCAGCACCACCGAGCCGTCCGGCCCGTACACGGGCGCGTTGACGGGACTCCAGTAGCGCTGTTCCCACTCGCCGGGCCGCTCGCTCGACTCGACGTCGTAACGCTGGAGCGCCATGGCCTCCCGCTCGCCGGTGGCCAGCACCCGGTGCAGCGAGGCCTCCAGGTTGCGCATGCCGCTCGCGGCCCCGTCGTTCGGGTTGTCGGGGAAGACCTCGAAGACGTGCCGGCCGATCAGCTGCTCGCGCTTACGGCCGGACACACGCAGGAACTCCCGGTTGGCGTCCGCGTACACCAGCTCGGGCGTCAGCAGCGCCACCGCGCCCGGCAGGGCCTGGAACACCGCCGTGTAGTCGATCGCCGTGTCGTTCATGGCCGCGCCCCATCCGCCGGTCTTGCATCATTTTCTCATGTGATGTGACGAATGGGGTGGGTGGGTCGCGCCGCGGAGCCGGTCAGACGTCGGGATCCGTGAGGGACTGCTCGGCCCAGATGATCTTGCCCTCGGGGAGAAAGCGGGTGCCCCACCGCTGCGTGACCTGCGAGACCAGCAGCAGCCCGCGGCCGCCCTCGTCGGTGGCGCGCGGATGGCGCAGATGCGGTGCGGTGGTGCCGCCGTCGAAGACCTCGCAGACCAGGGTGCGCTCGCGGATCAGCCGCAGCCGGATCGGTCCGGTGGCGTACCGGATGGCGTTGGTGACCAGCTCGCTCACGACCAGCTCGGTGGTGAACGACAGCTCCGTCAGACCCCACTCCGCCAGCCGGCGGCTCGCGGTCTTGCGGGCCTCGGCCACCGCCGCCGGGTCGGCGGGCAGCTCCCAGTCGGCGACCCGGTCGCCGGCCAGCCGCCGGGTCCGGGCCATCAGCAGGGCCACGTCGTCGTACGGACGGGCCGGGACCAGGGCGTCGATCACCGTCCCGCAGCGCAGCTCGAGCGTGTCCGCCGACTGCTCCAGGGCCTGCCGCAGCCGCTCCCGGTCGGTGTCCAGCGCCCATCGCTCGCCCCGCGCCAGCAGACCGTCGGTGTGCAGCGCCAGCGTGCTGCCCTCCGGCAGGGTCACCTCGGCCGACTCGAACGGCGGCCCGCCCGCGCCGAGCGGCGGCCCCTGGGGCAGCTCGACGAACGTGACGGTGCCGTCGGGCAGGACGACGGCCGGGGCGGGGTGCCCGGCCGCGGCCATCACGCACCGCCCGTCGATGGGGTCGTAGACGACGTACACGCACGCGGCCCCCACCGTCCGGGCACCGCCCGGCCACGGTTCCGGCGGCTCCGTCTCCGCCGCCACGCCCTCCTCGTCGTCCATGCGGGTGACCAGGTCGTCGAGGTGCGCGAGGATCTCCTCCGGCGGCAGGTCCAGGGCGGCCAGGGTGCGCACGGCGGTCCGTACGCGTCCCATGGCCGCGGCGGCGTCGATGCCGTGCCCGGGCACCTCGCCGACGACCAGCGCCACCCGCGCCCCCGACAGCGGGATCAGGTCGTACCAGTCGCCGCCGAGGCCGGTCAGCTCGTCGGCCGGCCGGTAGCAGGCGGCCACCTCGACCGCGTCCTGTTCGGGCAGTCGGCGGGGGAGCAGATTGCGCTGGAGCACCAGGGCCGCGTCGCGCTCGCGCGTGTAACGGCGGGCGTTGTCCACGCAGACGGCCGCCCGGGAGACGAGGTCCTCGGCGAGGGCCAGATCGTCCTCGCCGAAGGGCTCGTGCCGGTGGCGCCGCAGGAACGTGGCCACGCCGAGGGTGACGCCACGCGCCCGGACCGGCACGATCAGGGCACTGGGCGGCTCGGACCCGGCGGGCAGACCCGCGACCCACTCCTCGGCGAGCGGATCGAGCGGGTCGAGCGGGTCGAGCCGTTCGACCCGCCAGGGCCGCCCGCCGACCAGACAGCGCACCGCGGGCGAGCCGGCCCGGTGCACGACCTCGCGGGTGCCGGTCGCGACCCCGGGATCGCCGTTCGCCCGCCGTCCCGCCCTGCGCAGGGTGACGGAGCAGTCCGCGCCGTCCCACGCCTGGCCGGGCGAGGGCTCCGCGCCCCGCAGCACCGGCTCCAGCAGGTCCACGGTGGCGAGGTCGGCGAACCCCGGCACCGCCACGTCCGCCAGCTCCTGAGCGGTCCGGGCGATGTCCAGGCTGCGGCCGATGCGCCGGCCGGCCCGGTCGAGCAGCGCGAGCCGCTGCCGGGCGCGGTGCCGCTCGGTCATGTCCACGACCGTGTAATAGACGCCCATCGGGCCGCCGTGCTCGTCGTCCAGGCGGGTGAACGACAGCATGTGCGCCGTCTCGCGGTGCGGCGCCGCCCGCACCCGCCCCACGAGCTCGTAGCCGAGGACCGGCTCGCCGGTCGCCAGCACCCGTCGCATCTGCGCCTCGATCCCCTCGGAGTCCAGCCCCGGCTGGACCTCGGCCAGTCGAAGCCGCAGCCGGCTCTCGGGCGGACCGCCGCCGAACTGGGTCAGGGCCGCGTTCGACCACACGAAACGCAGGTCGGTGTCGACCATCGCGATGCCGATCGGGGAGCCGCCGATCATCTGCTCCAGCACCGCGCGGCTCATGTCCCAGCCGGGGGCGTCGGCCATCTCGTTCAGCAGGGCCAGCCAGCGCGCGCTGCCGCCGGGCTCGTGGGCCGAGGTGATCCGCGCCATGACGGGCACCGGCCGCCCGTCCCGGCGGCGGGCGGACAGCAGCCCCGCCCAGCCGCCGTCCCGACGGCACCGGTCCATGACGTCCGGCAGCCGTCCGGCGTCCCCGTGGGCGAACAGCCCGGCCAGATCCTTGCCCACCGCCTCGGCTGCCGGATACCCCAGCAAGCGCTCGGCTTCCCGGGTCCAGCTCGTCACCACCCCCCGCGTGTCGAGCAGCAGGGGGGCGGTGTCCGCCACGTCGAACCACCGGCGGGCAACGTCGTCCTCGTCGTGTGTGCCCACGGCCGACCTCTCTGTCGCTGAGAGTGGTCTACCACCTCCTGACTCAATCTTCACCCTGCCTGCACGACAGCGGCCGAGCCACCCGGGAGGCGAGGGCCGCGCGCCGGCGCGGCCGGGAATCCGCGCCCCTCGCGGGGCGCGTCCCTCAGGCGTCGCGCGTCAGCACGCTCTCCAAGGTGGCCAGCGCCGAGGCGAGTTCCTCGCCGGTGATGGTCAGCGGCGGCGCCAGCCGGATCGTCGAGCCGTGGGTGTCCTTGACCAGGACGCCCTTGCGCATGAGGCGCTCGCTCACCTCGCGGCCGGTGCCCAGCGCCGGGTCGACGTCGACGCCCGCCCACAGCCCGCGCGCCCGGAAGCCGACGACGCCCTTGCCGACCAGCCCGGTCAGCCCGTCCCGCAGGACGGCGCCCAGCTCGGTCGCCCGGCGCTGGAACTCACCCGTCTCCAGCAGCTCCACCACCGCCGTGCCGACCGCGGCGGCCAGTGGATTGCCGCCGAACGTCGACCCGTGCTCGCCCGGCCGCAGCACCGACAGCACCTCCCGCCGGGCCACCACCGCCGACACCGGCACGATCCCGCCGCCCAGCGCCTTGCCGAGCAGCAGCACGTCGGGCACGACCCCCTCGTGCTCCACGGCGAGCGTCCGCCCGGTACGGCCGAGCCCGGACTGGATCTCGTCCGCGATGAACAGGCAGTTCCTGCGGCGGGTCAGCTCCCGCACCCCGGCCAGATAGCCGTCGTCGGGGATGACGACGCCCGCCTCGCCCTGGATCGGCTCGATCAGCACCGCCGCCGTCGTCTCGTCGACGGCCGCCTCCAGCGCGGCCAGGTCGTTGTACGGCACGATCCGGAAGCCCGGAGTGAACGGCCCGAAGCCCGCCCGCGCCGTCTCGTCCGTCGAGAAGCTCACGATCGTCGTCGTACGGCCGTGGAAGTTCTCGGCGGCGACGACGATCGTCGCCCGGTCGGCGGGTACGCCCTTCACCTCGTACGCCCACTTGCGGGCCACCTTGATGCCGCTCTCGACCGCCTCCGCGCCCGTGTTCATCGGCAGGACCATGTCCAGGCCGGTCAGCTCCGCGAGCCGCTCGGCGAACTCGGCGAGGCGGTCGTTGTGGAAGGCACGGGAGGTGAGGGTGAGACGGTCCAGCTGGCGGTGGGCCGCCTCGATCAGCAGCGGGTGCCGGTGGCCGAAGTTGAGGGCCGAGTAGCCGGCCAGCATGTCGAGGTAGCGGCGGCCCTCGACGTCCTGCACCCAGGCGCCCTCGGCGCTCGCGACGACCACGGGCAGCGGATGGTAGTTGTGCGCGAGGACGGGCTCCTCGGCGCGGATCAGATCGGCGGAGGTGCGCGTCGGGACGACGGGTGCGGTCATGAACGGATCTCCTGCGTGCAGCACTTGATGCCACCGCCGGCCTTCTGGAACTCCGAGAGGTCGACGGGGACGGGGACATAGCCGCGCTCGGTGAGACGGGAGGCGAGGGCCTCGGCCCGGGGCGCGATGAACACATGGCGCCCGTCGGAGACCGAGTTCAGACCGAACACCATGGCGTCGTCGCGGGTGGCGAGCACCGCGTCCGGATACAGCCGGGCGAGCACCTCACGGCTGCCGGAGGAGAACGCCTCCGGGTAGTACGAGATGTTGTCGTCGTCCAGGACGAACAGCGCCGTGTCCAGGTGGTAGAAGTGCGGGTCCACCAGGGTCAGGCTGATCACCGGGTGACCGAAGAACTCCTGCACCTCCCGGTGCGCCTCACGGGTCGTCCGGAAGCCGGTGCCGGCCAGCACGTACCGGCCCGTCCACACCAGATCGCCCTCGCCCTCGCAGACGGACTCCGGCCGGTGGACGTCGTAGCCCGCCGCCTTGAACCAGGTGTCGTAGTGGACGGACTCGGGCCGCCGCTCGGGCGCGTGGAACAGGGAGCCGAAGACCCGGCCCGCCACCACGACCGCCGAGTTCGCGGCGAAGACCATGTCCGGGAGACCGGGGGCCGGCTCCACGGTGTCCACGGTGTGGCCGTGGGCCCGGTAGGCGCGGATCAGCCCCTGCCACTGCTCCTGGGCGAGATCGACGTCGACGGGGCTGTCGGGACGCATCCAGGGGTTGATCGCGTACTGCACGGCGAAATGTCTGGGTTCACAGACGAGGAAGCGCCGAGGGCGCCGCACACGGGTTTCGGTCACAGTGAGGTACCTCCACCTTTCCATATTCCCTACGGAGTCGACTGGGGGTTGACACCAAGGTAGGAACTGACCGGGACGCCCGACAAGGAACAAGCATTGCGTCTTGACGCAGGAATGCTGCGCGATATGCCTGGTCGACGCAGGTTCACTGCGCCGTCGCAGGTTTATTCGGGAGCAGGCTGGCTCGCGCCCGCCTCCGGGCTGTCCGGCAGCAGATGGGACAGCACCATCACGCTGATCGTCTTCCGGATGAAGGGCTCGGACCGGATGCGCTCCAGCACGTTCTCGAAGTGCTCCACGTCCCGCGCCCGCACATGCAGCAGCGCGTCCGCCCCACCCGTCACCGTCATCGCCGCGGTGATCTCCGGATGGTTGCGCGCCACCTCCGCGAGGCGCCTCGGGGGCGCGGCGCCCTCGCAGTACACCTCCACGTACGCCTCCGTGCGCCAGCCCAGCGCCGACGGCTGCACGGTGGCCGTGAACCCGGTGATCACCCCGGTGTCCCGCAGCCGGTCCACCCGGCGCTTGACCGCCGTCGAGGACAGACCTACGGCCGTCCCGATCTCGGCGAAGCTCGTCCTGGCGTTCGCCATCAGAGCGGTGATGATCTTCCGGTCGAGCTCGTCGAAAGGGGCGGGCGTGCTGTTCATGCGGGCACTGTATCCAGCGCATACGTCCACACCCCGGTACATGTCCAGTCGTGCGGATCGCCCCTACACTCCACCTTCATGCTGCGCGCCCTCGCCGTCGACGACGAACGCCCCTCGCTGGAGGAGCTGCTGTACCTGCTCACCGCGGACCCCCGGATCGGCACCGTGGAGGGCGCAGGCGACGCGACCGAGGCGCTGCGCCGCATCAACCGTGCCCTGGAGTCCGGCCCCGACGGCCCCGAGGCCATCGACGTGGTCTTCCTGGACATCCAGATGCCCGGCCTGGACGGCCTCGACCTCGCCCGCCTCCTCACCGGCTTCGCGCGGCCGCCCCTGGTCGTGTTCGTCACCGCCCACGAGGACTTCGCCGTCCAGGCCTTCGACCTCAAGGCCGTCGACTACGTCCTCAAACCCGTCCGCAAGGAACGGCTCGCCGAGGCGGTCCGGCGCGCCGTCGAACTCAGAGCCGCCGAACGTCGCGGAGCCGCTCCACGCATCCCCGTGCACGAGCCCGACCCGGACCACATACCCGTCGAGCTCGGCGGTGTGACCCGCTTCGTCACCGTCGACGACATCACCCATGTCGAGGCCCGGGGCGACTACGCCCGGCTGCACACCGAGCGCGGCAGCCACCTGGTCCGGATCCCGCTGTCCACCCTGGAGGAGCGCTGGCGGGCCCGCGGCTTCGTCCGCATCCACCGCCGCCATCTCGTCGCCCTGCGCCACATAGGCGAACTCCGCCTGGACGCCGGCACGGTGAGCGTCCTGGTCGGCGGCGAGGAACTCCAGGTCAGCCGCCGCCACGCCCGCGAACTGCGGGACCTGCTGATGAGGAGGCCCTGACCGTGCCGAACCAGGACCCCGCCGAACGGCGTGTCGTCGTCACCGGCCCCGCCCGCCGTACCGTCCCGCACGCCCGGCTTCGCTCCCGCGGGCGTTACCCCCATGCCTCCGGCTACTACCGGCCGCGCACCGAGATCGACGAGCAGACCACCCTCGGCCACACCTACGTCCGCTCCCTGATGCGCTCCCAACTGCGCGCCGCCCTCGCGGTGTTCGCCGTCCTCACCCTGCTCGTGGGCCCGCTGCCGCTGCTCTTCGCGGCGATGCCCGACGCCCACCGCCTCGAATGGGCGGTCCTCGGCTTCTGCCTCTACGCCCCGCTCGTGCTGCTCGCCCGCTGGTACGTGCGCCGCGCCGAACGCAACGAGCGGGACCTCATACGCCTGGTCGAGGACCGATGAACTCGGCCTTCGCCGTCCCCGCCGTCGCGCTCGTCGTCGTCGCGACCGTCCTCGTCGGCGCCTTCGGCCTGCGCATCTCCCGCACGACCTCCGACTTCTACGTCGCCTCCCGCACCGTCGGCCCGCGCCTCAACGCGGCCGCCATCAGCGGCGAGTACCTCTCCGCCGCCTCCTTCCTCGGCATCGCGGGGCTGGTCCTGGTCCAGGGGCCGGACATGCTCTGGTACCCGGTCGGCTACACCGCCGGCTACCTGGTGCTGCTCCTCTTCGTCGCGGCCCCGCTGCGCCGATCCGGCGCCTACACGCTCCCCGACTTCGCCGAGGCCCGCCTCGCCTCCCAGTCGTCCCGGCGGCTCGCGGGCGCCTTCGTCGTCGGCGTGGGCTGGCTCTACCTGCTGCCCCAACTCCAGGGCGCGGGGCTGACGTTGACCGTCCTGACCGGCGCCCCCGACTCGCTCGGCGGGCTGATCGTCGCGGTCGTCGTCACCGCGACCGTCGCCGCGGGCGGCATGCGCAGCATCACCTTCGTGCAGGCCTTCCAGTACTGGCTCAAGCTCACCGCCCTCCTCGTCCCCGCCCTCTTCCTCGTCCTCGCCTGGCAGGGCGACGGCGCGCCCCGCGACGCCTTCGGGGAACCGGCCACCTTCCGCGACCAGCGCAGCGTCCGGGTCGACGACACCCTCGACCTCAGACTGGACCGCCCGCTGACCGTGACGGTGGACGGCCGCGTCGACGGCCGCCCGCACCGGGACGCCGTGCTCCGGCTCCCCGTCGGCACCCACCACATCGAGCGGGGCACCCGCCTCACCTTCGCCGAGGGCGCCGCCGTCCCCGTCGCCGAGCGCGGCAGCAACGGCGGCATGTCCACCTCCCTCGCCGCCGGCCGCGAGGAACGCCCCCTGTACGCCACCTACGGCCTGATCCTCGCGACCTTCCTCGGCACCATGGGCCTGCCGCACGTCGTCGTCCGCTTCTACACCAGCCCGCACGGGGTCGCCGCCCGCCGCACCACGGTCGCCGTCCTCGCCCTGATCGGCGCCTTCTACCTGCTGCCGCCCGTCTACGGCGCCCTGGGCCGCCTCTACGCCCCCGAGCTCGCCCTCGGCGGCGACGCCGACGCGGCCGTGCTGCTGCTGCCCGACCGGGTGATCGGCGGCCTCGGCGGCGACCTGCTGGGCGCGCTGGTCGCCGGGGGAGCCTTCGCCGCGTTCCTGTCCACCGCGTCCGGGCTGACGATGGCCGTCGCGGGCGTGCTCACCCAGGACGTCCTGCCCACCCGCGGCGTCCGGCACTTCCGGCTGGGCACCGGGCTCGCCATGGCCGTACCCCTCGCCGCGAGCCTGCTGGTGGGCGGGCTGCCGGTGGCCGACGCGGTCGGGCTGGCCTTCGCGGTGTCGGCGTCCTCCTTCTGCCCGCTCCTCGTCCTCGGCATCTGGTGGCGACGGCTGACCCCGCCCGGCGCGGCTGCCGGGATGCTGGTGGGCGGCGGTTCGGCGTTCCTCGCCGTCGCCGCGACCATGGCGGGCTTCCCCGGCACGGGCGGCCTGCACGCGCTGCTCGCCTGGCCCGCGCTGTGGTCCGTACCGCTCGGCTTCCTCACCATGATCCTGGTGTCCCTGGCGACCCCGGGGCGGGTCCCGGCCGGCACGGCGGCGATCCTGGCCCGGTTCCACCTGCCCGAGGAACTGCGCACGGAAGAGCTGCGGGCGGCGGAGGCGAAGGCATGAGCGGCTTCCTGGCGGGCGTCTGCATCGCGATCCTCCCCTTCCTCGCCGCGGGCTTCTGGCTGGGCCGCCGCACCGCCCGCCCCGAGAACCTCGGCGGCCTGGGCACCCCCGTCGAGCACGCCACCTTCGAGACCCTGCACACCGCCTCGCTCGCCGCGCCTCCGCTCAGGGCGGGCCTCACCGAGGAGACGGCCCGCAGATCGGCCCGCAGACTGCGCACCCTGCTCGGCACGGACGCGTTGTGCCTGACCGACGAGACGGAGGTGCTGGTCTGGGACGGCGTGGGGTCACATCACCGCACCGAGATCATGGAACGGCTGGCCGGTCCCCTGGAGAGCGGCCGGGGCGAGGCCTTCCGGCTGACCTGCGAGCACGCCGACTGCCCCGTCCGCTGGGCCGTCCTCGCCCCGCTCACCGTCGACGACCGGGTGCACGGCGTCCTCGTGGCCTGCGCCCCCCGTGAGTCCGCCGTCCTGGTCCGGGCGGCCGGCGAGGTGGCCCGCTGGGTGAGCGTCCAGCTGGAGCTGGCGGACCTCGACCAGTCCCGTACGAAACTGATCGAGGCGGAGATCAAGGCCCTGCGCGCCCAGATCTCCCCGCACTTCGTCTTCAACTCGCTCGCGGTGATCGCGTCGTTCGTCCGCACCGACCCCGAACGCGCCCGCGAGCTGCTCCTGGAGTTCGCCGACTTCACCCGCTACTCGTTCCGCAGGCACGGCGACTTCACCACCCTCGCCGACGAACTGCACGCCATCGACCACTACCTGGCGCTGGTCCGGGCCCGCTTCGGCGACCGGCTGGCCGTCACCCTCCAGATAGCCCCCGAGGTCCTCCCGGTGGCCCTGCCCTTCCTCTGCCTCCAGCCGCTCGTCGAGAACGCCGTCAAGCACGGACTGGAGGGCAAGGCCGACAAATGCCATATCCAGATCACCGCGCAGGACGCCGGCGCCGAGGCCCTGGTCGTCATCGAGGACGACGGCGCCGGCATGGACCCGGTCGCGCTGCGCCGCATCCTGGCCGGCGAGGTGAGCCCGTCGGGGGGCATCGGCCTGTCCAACGTGGACGACCGGCTCCGCCAGGTGTACGGCGACGACTACGGCCTGGTCATCGAGACGGCCCTGGGGGCGGGGATGAAGATCACCGCCCGGCTGCCGAAGTACCAGCCGGGCGTGCACTCGGCGGCCCGCCTCACCGGTGGCCAGGGCCGGGCCGCGTCATGACCATGGCGAGCGTGATCAGTCCCAGCACGACCCAGCCGAACCACAGCCAGCCGTTGCTGCCGAGCGCCACCGTGTAGGCGGTCACCGCGACGAGTCCGCCGACGGTGAGCACCCCCATGGTCTTCGTGGAACTGTCCGTGGTACCTGCCATCGCGACACCTTCCTCGGGGCCGCCCTCCGCAGGGCGCGTCCCCTCCATGGTGCCCCGGGTTCAGCGTCCGTGTGTGTTGAGCGACGCAAGATAGGCGTTGTACGCCTCCAGCTCCTGGTCGCCGTCGCGGTCCGCGGCCCGGTCCTTGCGCTTGGCCTGCCGCTGCTCGGAGCCGTACCACTGGAACAGCAGCGCGATCAGCACCAGCACGGACGGGATCTCGCTGAACGCCCAGGCGATCCCGCCGGCCGCGTTCTGGTCGGAGAGCGCGTCGATGCCGAGCGAGGCGGGCGGGTTCTCGAACGTCTTCACCATCGGCTGCGAGGCCATCATCAGCGCGATGCCGAAGAACGCGTGGAACGGCATGCCCGCGAACAGCTCCAGCATCCGCATCAGATAGCCGGGCCGGTTCGGACCGGGGTCCACGCCGATGATCGGCCAGAAGAACACGACACCGACCGCGAGGAAGTGCACCATCATCCCGAGGTGCCCCGCCCTGGAGCCCATCAGGAAGTCGAAGATCGGCGTGAAGTACAGCGCGTACAGGCTCGCGATGAACAGCGGGATGGTGAACGCGGGATGGGTGACGATCCGCATGTAGCGGCTGTGCAGCAGCATCAGCAGCAGCTCACGCGGCCCCTTGCGACCCCGGCCGGCGGCCGGCAGCGCGCGCAGCGCCAGCGTCATCGGCGCGCCGAGGAGGATCAGGATCGGCGACAGCATGCTGATCACCATGTGCTGCACCATGTGCACGCTGAACATGACCATGCCGTAGTCGTTCAACTTGGTGCACATGACGAGCCCGATGGTCAGCACACCGACGACGAACGACACGGTCCGCCCCACCGGCCACGCGTCCCCGCGCCTGCGCAGCCGCAGGACGCCCCAGCCGTAGAGCCCCAGCGCCACCAGACAGCCGACGAGGAAGAACGGGTCCGCCGACCACTGAAGGCCCCGCCCCAGCGTGAACGGCGGCAGATCCATGGGCATGCCGTGCCCGCTGTGTCCCATGCCGCCGGCTCCTGATTCGTGGGGGGTTGTACGTTTCCTGCCGCCCACAAGAGTAGAGAAGCCCCCGGCGACCTCTGTCACCGGGGGCGAACGGCTCTGCCCGGCGGCGCGGGGCCTCATGACGGCCCCGCGCCCGCCGGACGGCTAGAGCACGGTCTCCGCCTCCGCGTACCGGTCCTCGGGAACGGTCTTGAGCGTCGCGACCGCCTCCGCCAGCGGCACCATCACGATGTCCGTCCCGCGCAGCGCCGTCATCTTCCCGAACTCGCCCCGGTGCACCGCCTCCACCGCGTGCCAGCCGAACCGCGTGGCGAGCACCCGGTCGTACGCGGTAGGCGTGCCGCCCCGCTGCACATGCCCCAGGATGACCGGCCGCGCCTCCTTGCCGAGCCGGGACTCCAGCTCGATGGAGAGCTGCCGGGCGATCCCGGCGAACCGCTCGTGCCCGTAGATGTCCTTCGCTCCCTCGTCGAAGGCCATGCTGCCGGCCTTCGGCTTCGCGCCCTCCGCCGCGACGACGATCGCGAACCGCTTGCCCGCCTCGAACCGCTCGCCGACCCGGCGGGCCAGCTCCTCGATGTCGAAGGGCCGTTCCGGTACGACGATGGCGTGGGCGCCGGCCGCCATGCCGGACTGGAGCGCTATCCAGCCGGTGTGGCGTCCCATGACCTCGACGACGAGCACCCTCTGGTGGGACTCGGCGGTGGTCTTCAGCCGGTCGAGCGCCTCGGTCGCGACCCCGACCGCCGTGTCGAAACCGAAGGTGACGTCGGTGACGGCGATGTCGTTGTCGATGGTCTTCGGCACGCCCACGATGGGCAGCCCGCTGTCGTACATCAGCTTCGCCGCCTTGAGCGTGCCCTCACCCCCGATCGGGATGATCGCGTCGAGGCCGAGCTCCGCTACATGGCCCCTGGCCCGCTCCACGCCGTCCCGCAGATGCGAGGGCTGGACCCGGGAGGAGCCGAGGATCGTGCCGCCGCGGGCGAGGATGCCGCCCACCGCGTCGAGGTCGAGCTTGAGGTAGTCGCACTCCAGGAGGCCCTTCCAGCCGTCCCGGAAGCCGATGACCTCGTCGCCGTGGTCGGCGACGGCACGGTGCACGACGGACCGGATGACGGCGTTCAGGCCGGGGCAGTCGCCGCCGGACGTGAGGACACCAATGCGCATAGCCCGAAACAACCTTCTCCACGTGGGCCGGTCCGGACCACATTGTCCGGCTCGAATCCCGCCACCCTAGCGGCATGAGGGGGCGGGGCCGAAGCACGCGTCCGCCTGCTGGACGTGCCTGCTCACCTGTGCGGATGCACCGTCAGACGGGCTGCTGACGACACCCTGACAATCAGGTGAACACACGGTCGCGCGGGCTGCCGCGCAACCGTGTCCGCGCAGGCTGCGCGCGGCAGCGTTTACGCAGGCTGCTGCGCCGCGGAGATGCGCTCGTTGCGGAGCGCCTCGTACCAGCGGTCGTCGATCGGCGGCAGCGCGTTCACGTCGAGCGCCAGCTTCAGCAGCAGGTCCGCGATCAGCGGGTTGCGGGCGAGCACCGGGCCGTGCATGTACGTGCCGAACACGGTGTCGTTGTACGCGCCCTCGGTGCCGTCGCCGGTGCCGTTGCCCTTGCCGAGCGAGACGCGGGCGAGCGGGCGGGCGGTCGGGCCGAGGTGGGTGATGCCCTGGTGGTTCTCGAAGCCGGTCAGCGGGGGCAGACCGAGCCGCGGGTCGATGTCCCCGAGGACGTCGCCGACACACCGCTCGCCCTCGCCACGCGTCGTCGTCACGTCCAGCAGACCGAGACCGGGCTCACGCTGGCCGAGGTCGTTGACGAACTCCTGGCCCAGGATCTGGTACCCGGCACACACCGCGAAGACGATCGCGCCGTTCTGCACCGCCTGGTACAGGTGCCCGTCGCGGCGCAGCCGCTCCGCCGCGAGCCGCTGCGGCCGGTCCTCGCCGCCGCCGATGAGGTAGATGTCGCCGGAGGTCGGGATCGGCTGGTCGCTGCGCACGTCGAGGCGTGCCACGTCGAGACCGCGCTGCCGGGCGCGGCGCTCGACGACGAGGGCGTTGCCCTGGTCGCCGTAGGTGCTCAGCAGGTCCGGGTAGATCCACACCAGCCGCAGTTGGTTGTCGCTCATGGAAACGTCCTTAGTGGTCAGTTGCCGACGCGGCGGCGCAGGTCCTGGAACGCGGTGTAGTTCGCGATGACCTCGATCCGGCCCGGCGGCGCCTGCTGCACGGCCTGGTCGAGGTTCTCGCACACCTGGAAGTGCTGGTTGGCGACCTCCAGACGCACCGCGAGGTCCAGCTTCCGGTCACCGACGACGAAGATCGGGTGGCCGGTCAGACGCGTGTAGTCGACGTCCCACAGCCAGGAGGTGTCGGTGCCGTCGGCACCGCGCGCGTTCACCGAGAGGATCACCGGGGTGGGCGGCGGATCGATCAGGCTGAACGTCTCGAGCCAGCCCGCGGGGTTCTTCGCGAGCAGCAGCCGCAGGTCACGACCCTGGAACTGGACGACGTCATAGCGACCGGCGACGGCCTGCACCTGGTACATCCGCTCCAGCGCCACCTGCGGCGGCACCCCGAAGACGGCGGCCACGGCGGCCGAGGAGGCGGCGTTGGCCTTGTTGGCGCGGCCCGGCAGCTGGAGGTGGATCGGCCAGGCGGACCCGTGCGGGTCGAGCACGTGGTCCCCGGACAGCGCCCAGCTCGGCGTCGGACGCCGGAACCCGCACTCGCCGCAGAACCAGTCGTCACCGGGCCGCTGCATGACACCACCGCAGGACGGGCACGACCAGGCGTCGTCCTTCCACATCTGCCCGGCGGCGACCCAGATCACGTTGGGGGAGGAGGAGGCGGCCCACACCACCAGCGGGTCGTCGGCGTTCGCGACGACGACGGCCTTCGAACCGGCAAGCCCCTCACGCCAGTTCTCCGCGAGCATGCGGGTCTCGGCGGCGCGGTCCAGCTGGTCGCGGGAGAGGTTGAGCAGCGCGATGCACTTGGGGGCGGTGTCCCGGGCCACGCCCGCGAGGTACTTCTCGTCGACCTCGATCACGCCGTAGCGGGCCTCGGAGCCGCCCGCGAGGGCCGAGGTGATGCCGGCCGGCATGTTGGCGCCGAGCGCGTTGGACACGACGGGACCGGCGGCGCGCAGTGCCTCGGCGATCAGCCGCGTGGTGGTGGTCTTGCCGTTGGTCGCCGAGACGAGGATGACGTCCAGGTTCTGGGCGAGCCGGGCGAGGAGGTCGGGGTCGAGTTTGAGCGCCACCCGGCCGCCGATCACCGAACCGCTGCCGCGCCCCGCGGCGCGCGACGCCGCCGCGACCGCTTTGCCGGCGGTCACGGCGATCTTGGCCCGCGGCGTGAGCGGGTCCGAGTTGCCTGCCATCAGTTCTCGATCCTCCTTGCGTACGCGCCGCGCCTCTGCCGTACGGCAACGTGGTGGGTGGTCAGCCTATCGAGATCCATTCGCACTCCCGAATCCCGGCACCACCTCACGCCCGTGTGCGGCATGCGCGTGTCAGAAAGGACCGTACCCTTGCCGCCATGCGACACGGCTCCATCCCGGGCGCCCACGGGCGCGTCCGGCCCCTCTCCCTGCTCGGCGACCCCGTCCTGCACACCCGCTGCGAGGACGTCACCGACTTCGGCCCCGAACTCGCCCGCCTGGTCGAGGACATGTTCGCCACGATGTACGCGGCCCAGGGCGTGGGCCTCGCCGCGAACCAGGTGGGCGAGCCGCTGAGGGTCTTCGTCTACGACTGTCCCGACGACGAGGACGTCCGCCACCTGGGCCATGTGGTGAACCCCCGGCTGCTGGAGGCGGACGGCATCGTCCTGCGCGGCCCGGAGGGCTGTCTGTCCCTGCCGGGTCTGGAGGCGGGCACGGAGCGCCACGACCACGCGGTGGTCGAGGGGTTCACGATGACGGGCGAGCCGATCACCGTGCACGGGACCGGATTTTTTGCCAGATGCTTGCAGCACGAGGCGGACCACCTGGAGGGCACGGTGTACGCGGACCGCGTGACGGGGTGGCGCAAGAGGAAACTCACGCGCCAGGTCGCACGGGCCGCCTGGAGCCGGGAGGCCGGTCCCGCCTAGGGCGGGGGTGTTGCCGTACGGCGGGCCGGGTGGGCGCGAGCGCCCACCCGTGTCCCGGGCCCGGCGGGCGAACGTCAGAACCCGGGTCCGCCGAGCTTGTCCCCGGCCGCCGCGAGGCGACCCCACAGCAGATCGGCCAGACTCCGCACCAGCTCCGCACGGGTGCAGGGCCGCTCGCCCAGCCACCAGTCCCCGGCCGCGTGCATCATGCCGACGATCCCGTGTCCCCACACCCGGGCCAGCTGCTGGCTGCCGGGTCCGAGGTCCACCCGGTCCTCGATGACCTGGGCCAGCTCCTCACCCATCCGCCGGAGCAGCGGCGCCGAGTGCTTGCCCACGTCGAAGCCCTGCTCGCCCGGCGACCCGTCCGACGGATGCATCAGGAACCGGTAGACCTGGGGCCGGGCCTCGATCGCCGCGAGGTAGGTGTCCAGCGTGGCCTCCACCCGTTCGCGCCGCTCGGCGGGAGCGTCCAGCGCGGCCCGCAGCGAGTCCAGCAGCGCGTCCGTGTGCCGTTTGGCGAGCGCGGCGTAGAGTCCGCCCTTGTCGCCGAAGTGCCGGTAGAGGATCGGTTTGGTGATGCCCGCCTCCGCCGCGATCGCGTTCATCGAGGCCTGCGGGCCGTCGCGCAGCACCACCCGGTCGGCGGCCTCCAGCAGCTCGCGCCTTCGGCGGTCGGCGGACCGTTGCTGCTCGGTCCGCTGCGTGGTGTCCATGAGCTCTCCCCACCCGTGCTGATTCGGTGACGCCTGCGCAAACTAACACCTGGCAGCAGCCTGACATCGAACGGGCCGGGGGGCTCCCGGGCCGTCAGCAGGAGTTGACTTTTCCTACCGACCAGTAACAGACTCGCGTTACCGCTAGTAACATGCACGTTCCGCCCTGGAGGGGACATGGCCGAGTTCACCATGGAGCTCAACGACGAACAGAAGGAGGTCCGGGACTGGCTGCACGGCTTCGCGGCCGACGTCATCCGCCCCGCGGCCGCCGAATGGGACGAGCGTGAGGAGACTCCCTGGCCGGTCATCCAGGAGGCCGCCAAGGTCGGCATCTACTCCCTCGACTTCTACGCGCAGCAGTACTTCGACCCCACCGGCCTCGGCATCCCGATGGCCATGGAGGAGCTGTTCTGGGGCGACGCGGGCATCGCCCTGTCGATCGTGGGCACCGGCCTCGCCGCCGTGGGCGTTCTCGCCAACGGCACCGAGGAGCAGATCGGCACCTGGATCCCCCAGATGTACGGCGACGCGAGCGACGTCAAGGTGGCCGCCTTCTGCTCCTCCGAGCCCGACGCCGGCTCCGACGTGGCCTCCCTGCGCACACGTGCCGTGTACGACGAGGCCAAGGACGAGTGGGTGCTCAACGGCACCAAGACCTGGGCGACCAACGGCGGCATCGCCAACGTCCATGTCGTCGTCGCGGCCGTGGACACCGAACTCGGCTCCAAGGGGCACGCCTCCTTCATCGTCCCGCCGGGCACCCCGGGTCTCGCCCAGGGGCAGAAGTTCAAGAAGCACGGCATCCGCGCCTCGCACACCGCCGAGGTGATCCTCGACAACGTGCGGATCCCCGGTTCCTGCCTCCTCGGCGGCAAGGAGAAGCTGGACGAGCGGCTGGCGCGGGCCCGGGAGCGGGCGAGGACGGGCGGCGAGCGCGTGAAGAACGCGGCGATGGCTACCTTCGAGGCGTCGCGGCCGGCGGTCGGCGCCATGGCGGTCGGCACGGCGCGTGCCGCGTACGAGGTGGCCCTCGACTACGCCAAGACGCGTGAGCAGTTCGGCCGCCCGATCATCGACAACCAGGGCGTCGCCTTCCAGCTCGCGGACATGCGTACCCAGATCGACGCCGCGCGGCTGCTGGTCTGGCGCGCGTCCTGGATGGCGATCAACGGAAAGCCGTTCACCGCCGCCGAGGGCTCGATGTCCAAGCTGCACGCCAGCGAGACCGCGAAGCAGGTCACCGCGCAGGCGATCCAGATTCTCGGCGGCAACGGCTACACCAGGGAGTACCCGGTGGAGCGCATGCACCGCGACGCGGCCATCTACACGATCTTCGAGGGCACGAGCGAGATCCAGCGTCTGGTGATCGCCCGCACGCTGTCGGGGATGCCGATCCGCTAGAGCGCCGGACGACGGCGTGATCCGGCCCCCGGGGAGGACCCCCGGGGGCCGCTCCCGTCCCGGGACTCCCCATCCGACCTCCGGTAAGAGATCATTCACTCTTCAACCGAACAGTCCTGGGGGGACCATGAGCAACGAATTCACGCCACCGCCGATGCCCGGCTACGGCCCGCCGATCCCGGCTCCGCCGCAGCCCCTGCCGCCCAAGAAGACGACCACGGTCCTCATCGCCGTGGCCGCGGCCGTGGTCGCCGCGGTCCTGGCATCCGCCGTCACGATGAGCGTCACCGGGGACGGTGACAAGGGCACGGAGGCCGCTCCCACCGTCACCGTCACCGAGACGGAGTTCGCGGACGGCGACGCTCCGGCAGCCGAGACGGACGCGGGCGACGAGCCGGCGGCCGAGGAGACCGAGGACGGCGCCTACGCCCTCTCGGACACCGTCGCCTACGAGAACGACGTGGAGATCAGCCTGTCCAAGTTCTCCCGGGGCGTCTCCCACGACTACGCGTCCCCCGAGAACACGCCCTACGTCAAGTTCACGATCAAGGTCCTCAACAGCTCGACGAGCACCTTCGACGCCACCAGCATGACCGTGAACTGCGCCTACGGCGACGAGGGCAAGGAGGCCGAGGCCATCTTCGACGACGGTCTCGACGGCACCCCCGACACCAACATCCTGGCCGGTCGCTCCCTGTCGTTCTCCTGGGGATGCGAACTCCCCAAGCGCGAGAAGTACCTCCAGATCGAGGTGGCTCCCGACTTCGACTCCGAGACGTCCATCTTCGCGGGCAACGTGAAGTAACGCCCTGGGGTGCCGTTCGGCGGCACCCCTCAGGGGTGCCCCCTACGGCGCACCCCCGCTGCTGTGCGCGATGCACGCCACGTCGATCCGGTCGGCCAGCTTCGCGAGCTCGATGGTCAACGCGGCGACGGTGTCCTCGTCCAGCCCGTCCGCCCCGGCCTCGACGAGATGCAGCCATCGACCGCCCAACGTGCGGAGCAGCTTGCTCACGTCGGCCGCGGCCACCTGCAAGGTCCCGCGGTCATCGACGATCAGAGGCAGAGTCACTTCGCGGTTCACATCCGGGATCGTAGCCGCGCGGCGCTCACGCACCGTGCCAAACCGTGGTGATGTTGCAGAACTCCCGGATTCCGTGCCCGGACAGCTCACGGCCGTACCCGGACCGCTTCACCCCGCCGAACGGGAATCCCGGATGGGACGCGGTCATCCCGTTGACGTACACGGCGCCGGCCTCCAGGTCCCGTACGAAACGGTCCACCTCGGCCTCGTCCCGCGTCCACACGTTGGAACTCAGGCCGAACGGCGAGTCGTTGGCGATGAGCACCGCCTCGTCCAGGTCGGCCGCCCGGTACAGCGTCGCGACCGGCCCGAACGCCTCCTCCCGGTGGATGCGCATCTCGCGGGTGATCCCGGAGAGCACGGTCGGCGGGTAGTACCAGCCCGGCCCGTCGGGCCGTTCGCCCCCGCACAGCACGGCGGCGCCGAAGCGGCGCGCGTCGTCCACCAGCTCCTCCAGGTCCGACCGCCCCTGCTCGCTCGCCAGCGGCCCGACGTCGGTCTCCTCCTCCAGCGGGTCGCCGACCCTCAGCGCCGCCATGCCCGCCACGAACCGCTCGGTGAACGCGTCGTACACGTCCGTGTGAACGATGAACCGCTTGGCGGCGATGCACGACTGCCCGTTGTTCTGCACGCGCGCGGTCACCGCCACCTGCGCGGCCCGGTCGACGTCCGCCGACGGCATGACCACATACGGGTCGCTGCCGCCCAGCTCCAGCACCGTCTTCTTGATCATCTCCCCGGCGGTGGCGGCGACCGCCCGGCCGGCCGGCTCGCTCCCGGTCAGGGTCGCCGCCTTCACCCGCTCGTCGCGCAGGATCTCGTCGACCGCGCCCGAGCCGATGAGCAGCGTCTGGAAACAGCCCTCGGTGAAGCCGGCCCGGTGGAACAGGTCCTCCAGGTACAGGGCGGTCTGCGGGACGTTCGAGGCGTGCTTGAGCAGGCCCACATTGCCCGCCATCAGCGCCGGCGCGGCGAACCGGACCACCTGCCACAGCGGGAAGTTCCACGGCATCACCGCGAGCACCGGGCCCAGCGGCCGGTAGCGGACCAGGGCGCGCGCGGCGCCGGAATCCTTGACGTCGACGGCGGACGGCTCCTCGTCGGCGAGCAGTTCCGCCGCGTGCTCGGCGTACCAGCGCATCGCTTTCGCACACTTCGCGGCCTCCGCGCGCGCCTGCTTCACCGGCTTGCCCATCTCGGTGGTCATCACCCGGCCGATGTCCCGCTGGTCCTCCTCGAGGAGGTCGGCGGCCCGGTTGAGCAGGCGGGCGCGTTCGGGATACGTCGTCGTCCGGTACGTACGGAACGTGGCCTCCGCGAGCTGGAGCCGACGCTCCAGCTCCTCCTCGCCCATGGCCTCGTACGTCTTGAGCGTCTCGCCGTTCGCCGGGTTCACCGTCGCGATGGGCATGACCGACCTCCTGAAGAGCTGACTGTGCTTCGACCTTCCCGCGCCGGACCCGGGGCCGCAACGCGGCAGATGTGCGTGCCAGACCATGCGGCCCCGGGGTGGGCCGAAAGACGCGTCCCTAGGCCGAGTGCTCCGCCAGGCGGTCGAGAAACGCGGCCTGTGCCGTGACGATCACCTCGCGGGCCCGGTCGAGCCCGAACCAGGCCACCCGGTCCAGCTCCGGGAACTCCTGGGTCAGGCCGGATCTCGGCGGCCACTCCATGGTGAACGTGCCGGGCGCGATCGCCGCCGGGTCGAGGTCCGCCTCGATCGCCCATGCGGTGACGACCTTGCCGTTCGTCTGCCGGACCTCGCCGAGGTCGATCGCCTCGCCGTCGGGCGGCGGCAGGCCCAGCTCCTCCCGGAACTCGCGGCGGGCCGCCTCCCAGGCCGGTTCGTCGGGCTCGTACTCGCCCTTCGGGACGGTCCACGCCCCGGCGTCCTTCTTCGCGAAGTACGGACCGCCCATATGGCCCAGCAACACCTGTGGACCGTCGTCGGTGTGCCGGAACAACAGCAGGCCCGCGCTGCGCTTGGGCGTCGCGGGGGTCACGGGTGCACCTCCGGGTGGGCGGCGAGCAGGGTCTCCACGGTGTCCGCCTCCTCCGGGCGCTTGTCCTCGCGGTAGCGGAGGACGCGGGCGAAGCGGAGCGTGACGCCGGCCGGGTAGCGGGTGGAGCGCTGAAGGCCGTCGTAGGCGATCTCCACGACGAGTTCGGGGCGTACGGTCACCACGTAGCCGCTCTCGTCGACGGCCAGTTCCCTCAGGCGCTCGGTCTGCCAGGTGAGCAGGGCGTCGGTCAAACCCTTGAAGGTCTTGCCGAGCATGGCGAAGCCGCCGTCCGCGGTGCGGGCGCCGAGGTGCAGGTTGGAGAGCTTGCCGGTGCGCCTGCCGTGGCCCCACTCGGCGGCCAGCACCACCAGGTCGAGCGTGTGCACGGGTTTGACCTTCAGCCAGGACGCGCCGCGCCGGCCTGCGCTGTAGGGCGCGTCGAGGGCCTTCACCACGACTCCCTCATGACCGCGCAGCAGGGTCTCCCTCGCGAACTCCTCCGCGGCTTCGACGTCCTCGGGCCCGGACACGACCGCGCGGCGCACCCGCATCGGCTCGGGCACCAGCCGGGCCAGCTCCGCGTGCCGTTCGGCGAAGGGCAGGTCGAGCAGGTCCCGGCCGTCCACGGACAAGGCGTCGAAGAAGACGGGGGCGACGGGGACCGCTTCGGCGGCCGCCGTCACATCCACCCGGGAGCCGACCCGGCCGGCCGTCTCCTGGAAGGAGCGGGGGCGGCCCGTCCCGTCGAAGGCGATGACCTCGCCGTCCAGGATGAACCGCGACCCCGTCAACCGCCGTGCCGCGTCCGTCACTTCGGGCAGCCGGTCGGTGATGTCGTCGAGGGTGCGGGTGTAGAGGCGGACGTCCTCGCCGTCGCGGTGGACCTGGACGCGGATCCCGTCCAGCTTCTCCTCCACCGCGCAGACGCCGAGCTTGCCGACCGCCTCGGCCACGGCGGACGCGGTGTGCGCGAGCATCGGCAGGACCGGCCGGCCGACGGTGAGCCGGAAGGCCTCCAGCGCCGCAGGTCCGTCCGCGAGCAGCGCCTGCGCCACCGTCCGCAGCGACCCGGCCAGCATCACCGCCCGGCGTACGTCCGTGGCGGGCGCCCCGGTCGCCTGCGCCAGGCCCTCCACGGCGACGGCGTCCAGCGCGCCCTGCCGGACCTCGCCGGTGATGAGGCCGAGCAGGAAGCGCTGTTCGTCCGCGGTGGCCGCTCCCATCAACTCACCGACCAGACGCGTCCGTTCGGCCTGCGAGCCGGTGCCCGACACCTTGCCGAGCTCGGTGAGCCGGGCGTCCACCTCCCGCACGGTGAGGGTCGGCCCGTCGGCCGGGGCGACCGGCCGGCTCAGCACCTTCCAGCCGACGCCCAGCCGGCCCTGGGGGAGCCGTCCGGCCAGATAGGGGATGACGATCGGCACGTCGTCCGCCTCCGCGTCCCGGAAGAGTTCGGCGAGCAGGGCGATCTTGCGGGAGCGCGCCGAGGTGGCGGCGACCTCCCGGGACACGTCGGCGAGCCGGGTCAGCAGCATGCAGCCATGGTGCAACGCCGACGGCCGGGTTACATCCGCACCGCCGCCCCGTCCGCGTGGGCCGCCTCGGCCGCGACGGCCCGGTCGAGGTCTGCCATCAGCAGCTCCCCGTTGATCGCCGCCCCGGCCCGGTAGCCACGGCTGGCCGCGTTCACGACCTGCTCGGCGAAGCCCGACGCGTTGCCGGCCGCCCACAGGCCGGGCACGGTCGTCAGGCCCCGCCCGTCGACCACGGGGTATGTGCCGAAGGGGGTCTCGCTCATCTCGGCGCCCAGCCGGGCGAGCAGATCCGTCCGCGGCACCGCCCGGGGCGCCACGAACACCACCTCGCGGTCGTACACCTGCCCGTCCCGGAGCCGGACCCCGGTGAGCCGGTCGTCCTCGACGACCAGCCCGGCCACCTCGCCGGGGACGACACGCACGCCGGCCGCGGCCAGCCTGCGCAGGTCCTCGTCGGTCGGCTCCGTCTCGGCGACCGTGTGCAGGAAGAGGGTCACGTCCTTCGACCACTGGGACACCATCAGCGCCTGGTGGACGCTCATCGGGGTGCTCGCGAGTACGCCGAAGGCCTGGTCGCGGACCTCCCAGCCGTGGCAGTAGGGGCAGTGGAGCACGTCCCGGCCGAAGCGCTCGGCGATGCCCGGGACCCGCGGCAGCTCGTCCTTCAGGCCGGTCGCGACGACGAGCTGCCGGGCCCGCACGGTCCGGCCTCCCCCGGAGGGGGTACCGCCGGCGAGCCGTACGGCGAAGCCCTCACCCCGGGTGACGTCCACCGCCCGGTCGCGGACCAGTTCCACGCCGTACCGCGCGATCTCCTCGCGGCCGACGGCGAGGAACTCGGCGGGTGACATGCCGTCCCGCGACAGATAGCCCTGCATATGGGCGGCGGGCGCGTTGCGCGGCTCACCCGCGTCGACGACCAGTGTGCGGCGCCGGGCCCGGCCCAGGACGAGCGCGGCGGACAGGCCGGCGGCACCCCCGCCGACGACGATCACTTCGTATGCCTCGGTCTTCTCGGTCACGGTGACCACCTCCGCGACCACGGTCGCCGGGCGTGCTCGGGATTGACAAACATATTTGCCGCTTCGGCAATATGGAGGCATGACGACCGATGAGGTACTCGCGGAGGTCGGGCCGAGGCTGCGGCGGCTCCGGAAGGAGCGGGAGGTGACGCTCGCGGCGCTGTCCGAGTCGACCGGCATCTCCGTCAGCACCCTCTCGCGGCTGGAGTCCGGGCTGCGCAAGCCCAGCCTGGAGCTGTTGCTGCCGATCGCCCAGGCCCACCAGGTGCCGCTGGACGAGCTGGTCGGGGCGCCGCCGGTGGGGGATCCGCGGGTGCGGGCCGAGCCGATCGTGCGGCACGGACGCACCTTCTGGCCGCTCACCCGCCAGCCCGGCGGACTCCAGGCGTTCAAGGTGCTGGTACCCCGCAGCGACGAGGAGCCCGAGCCGCGCACCCACGAGGGCTACGAATGGCTGTACGTGATGTCCGGGCGGCTGCGGGTGGTGCTCGGAGAGCACGACGTCGTGATGGCGGCGGGCGAGGCCGCGGAGTTCGACACGCGGGTGCCGCACTGGTTCGGGTCGACGGGGGAGGGGCCGGCCGAGTTCCTGAGCCTGTTCGGACCGCAGGGTGAGCGGATGCATGTGCGAGCGAGGCCTCGGAAGGGGTGACAGAGGCGACTCTTCGTCCGTCGTCTGTTCCCTCCTGGCAAGCGACCGCTTAGTATGCGAATCGAACCGGTCGGAACGCCGGTCGGACGACGCAGTCCCGTGGAGGCTCCGCATGCAGGCATGGCAGGTGCACGAGAACGGCGAGCCGAGCGAGGTGATGCGGCTCGAGGACGTGGAGCGGCCCACGCCCGGCGACGGCCAGGTCCTGCTCAGGGTGCGTGCCGCGAACATCAACTTCCCGGACGTGCTGATGGTCCGGGGGCACTACCAGGTGCGGCCCCCGCTGCCGTTCACACCCGGTGTGGAGATCTGCGGCGAGACCGAGGACGGCCGTCGCGTGATCGCCAACCCGGCGCTGCCGTACGGCGGTTTCGCCGAGTACGCCGTCGCCGACGCGGCCGCCCTGCTCCCCGCGCCCGAGTCGCTCGACGACGCCGAGGCCGCCGCGCTGCACATCGGCTACCAGACGGGCTGGTTCGGTCTGCACCGCAGGGCGCACCTGGAGGCCGGCGAGACGCTGCTCGTCCACGCTGCCGCCGGAGGGGTCGGCAGCGCGGCCGTGCAGCTCGGGAAGGCGGCGGGCGCGACCGTCATCGGCGTCGTGGGCGGCGCCGAGAAGGCCGCCGTGGCCCGGGAGCTGGGCTGCGACGTGGTGATCGACCGGCGGGCCGAGGACGTCGTCGGAGCCGTGAAGGAGGCCACCGGCGGCCGGGGCGCCGACGTGATCTACGACCCCGTCGGCGGCGAGGCCTACACCCAGTCCGCGAAGGTCGTCGCCTTCGAGGGCCGGATCGTGGTCGTCGGCTTCGCGAGCGGGACCATCCCGAGCCCCGCGCTGAACCACGCCCTCGTCAAGAACTACTCGATCCTCGGCCTGCACTGGGGCCTGTACAACACCAAGAACCCGAAGCTGGTCCAGCACTGCCACGAGCAGCTCACCGAGCTGGCCGCCCGGGGCGCGATCCGGCCGCTGGTGAGTGAGCGCGTACCGCTCGACGGGGCCGCGGCCGCCGTGCAGCGGGTCGGCGACGGCGTCACCACAGGCCGGGTCACCGTGGTGCCCACGCTGGAGAACGGAGCCACCGCATGACCATCGACGCAGCCGAACTCCAGCGCCGCACAGCTGAGTTGCTGGCCGCGCACCCACCCGCGACCACGGACCGGCTCGACTTCCTGAAGGCCCGCTTCGACGCGGGGCTCGCCTGGGTCCACTACCCGCAGGGCCTCGGCGGACTCGGCGCGCCCCGCTCCCTCCAGGTCGTCGTGGACGCCGAGCTGGAGGCCGCGGGCGCCCCCGACAACGACCCGCGCCGCATCGGTATCGGCCTCGGCATGGCCGCGCCGACGATCCTGAAGTACGGCACCGAGGAGCAGAAACAGCGTTTCCTGCGGCCCCTGTGGGTGGGCGAGGAGGTCTGGTGCCAGCTCTTCAGCGAGCCCGGCGCCGGCTCCGACCTGGCCGCACTCGGCACCCGCGCCGTCCGTGAGAGCGGAGGAGACTGGGTGGTCAACGGGCAGAAGGTGTGGACGTCCAGCGCCCACGTCGCCCGTTGGGCCATCCTCATCGCCCGCACCGACCCGGACCTGCCCAAGCACGCGGGCATCACCTACTTCCTCTGCGACATGACCGACCCCGGCGTCGAGGTCCGGCCACTGCGTCAGGTCACCGGTGAGGCCGAGTTCAACGAGGTGTTCCTCACCGACGTCCGCATCCCCGACGCGCACCGCCTCGGCGAGGTCGGTGACGGCTGGCGGGTCGCGCAGACCACGCTGAACAACGAACGCGTCGCCATCGGCGGCATGCGGCTGCCCCGCGAGGGAGGCATGATCGGCCCGGTCTCCGGGACCTGGCGCGAGCGCCCCGAACTGCGCACCCATGATCTGCACCAGCGCCTGCTGAAACTGTGGGTGGAGGCCGAGGTGGCCCGCCTCACCGCCGAACGCCTGCGCCAGCAGCTCGTCGCGGGCCAGCCCGGCCCCGAGGGCGCCGGCATGAAGCTCGCGTTCGCCCGGCTCAACCAGGAGATCAGCGGCCTGGAGGTCGAACTCCTCGGCGCGGAGGGTCTGTTGTACGACGACTGGACCATGCGCCGCCCGGAGCTGGTGGACTTCACCGGCCGGGAGGCCGGATACCGCTACCTCCGCTCCAAGGGCAACAGCATCGAGGGCGGGACCAGCGAGGTCCTGCTGAACATCGTCGCCGAGCGCGTCCTGGGCCTGCCGTCCGAGCCGCGCACCGACAAGGACGTCGCCTGGAAGGACCTGGCCCGATGAGCGCACAGCCCGATCTTCTCTACTCCGAGGAGGAAGAGGCGCTGCGCGCCGCCGTCCGTGACCTGCTCGCCGACCACTGCGACGCGCCCGGAGTCATCGCGCGTACGGAGTCGGACGCGCCGCACGACCTCGCGGCCTGGAAGGCGCTCTCCGACGGCATGGGCCTCGCAGGCCTGCTGGTGCCCGAGTCGCTGGGCGGTCAGGGTGCCACCCATCGAGAAGTCGCCGTGGTGCTGGAGGAGTTGGGTCGTGCCGTCGCCCCTGTGCCGTATCTGACCAGTGCCGTCGTCGCCACCGAGGCGCTGTTGGCCCTCGGGGACGAGGAGCTGCTCGGCCGGCTGGCGTCCGGGCGGTCGATCGGCGCGCTGGCGGTCGGGCTGCACACCGCGCCGGGGGCCGCCGTCCAGGCCGTGCACGTCGAAGGAGGCCTCCTCCAGGGCGAGTTGTCCGGCATCGCGGACGCGGCCGCCGCCGACGTGCTGCTCGTGCCCGCGGACGACGGCGGTCTGTACGCGGTCGACGCCTCGGCCGTAACCATCACCCCGCAGGTCTCCCTCGACCTCACCCGCCCGCTCGCCACGCTCACCTTCGCCGACGCCCCCGGCCGCCGCCTCGGCGACGCCGAACCCGCCGTCCGCCGTGGTCTGCGGGCCGGTGCCGGACTACTCGCCTCGGAGCAACTCGGTCTCGCCGAATGGGCGTTGACCGAGACCGTGCGCTATCTGAAGGAGCGCAAGCAGTTCAACCGGCCCGTCGGCGGCTTCCAGGCGATCAAGCACCGGCTGGCCCAGCTCTGGCTGGAGGTCGTCAACCTCCGGGCCGTCGCCCGGGGCGCGGCCGACGCGCTGGCGAGCGGTGAGGACGCCGACCTCGCGGTGGCCGTCGCCCAGGCCTACGCGGCAGGGGTCGCCGTGCACGCCGCCGAGGAGGCGCTCCAGCTGCACGCGGGCATCGGCATGACGTGGGAGCACCCGATCCACCTGTACCTCAAGCGGGCCAAGGCCGACTCGATCGCCTACGGCAGCGCCGGTGCCCACCGGACCGCCGTGGCCGAACTCGTCGATCTGCGGGCCCCCTGACCGTCACCCGGTGAAGCCCGCCCCATCTGGGGCGGGCTTTTTCGTGGCCCTGGCCGGAAGGAGTGAACAAGCGGCGGCGGTCCGGCCAACTCCTGGCATGTACAGGTTCATTGCGGCTCGTACAGCCCCATACTCCCTGTGGTCCCGACCCGCCCCACAGGGAGGAACAACATGGCTCTCGTCACCCGCCGCAGAGTTCTCACCGGCCTCGGCGCCACCGTCGCCGCGGTGCTCGCCCCGCCCGCCGGCAGCGCGTTCGCCGACGGACAGAGGCACGGCCCCCGCCCGCTGTGGCGCGCCCACGCCCACAACGACTACGAGCATCCCCGCCCCCTCCTCGACGCCCTCGATCATCGCTTCGGCAGCCTCGAGGCCGACATCTTCCTCGTCGACGGCGAACTCCTCATCGCCCACTCGGCGGACCAACTCGACCCCACCCGCACCCTGGAGTCGCTCTACCTCGCCCCGCTCGCCGCCCGTGTGAAGGCCAACCACGGCTCGGTGTACCGGGGTCACCGGCAGCCCCTTCAGCTGCTCATCGACATCAAGACCGAGGGTTCCTCGACGTATCTCGAACTCGACCGGCAACTCAGGCGCCACAAGGGCCTGTTCACCACCTACGCGCACGGCCGCGTCCACCCCGGACCGGTGACCGCCGTCATCTCCGGCGACCGCGCGGCCCGTACGCCCATGGAGGCCCAGAGCGTCCGCCGGGCCTTCTACGACGGCCGACTGGCCGACCTCGGCACCTCCGACTCCTCGTTCGCCTCGCTGATCAGCGACAACTGGACGCTCAACTTCACCTGGCTCGGCGTCGGGGCCTTCCCCGAGGCGGAACGGCAGAAGCTGCGGAGCATCGTCGGCGCGGCCCACGCACGCGGCCAGCAGGTGCGGTTCTGGGCCACGCCCGATCTCGCGGGCCCCGCCCGGGACGCGCTGTGGGCCGAACTCCTCGCCGCCGACGTCGACTACCTCAACACGGACGACCTGGCGGGCCTGGAGGCGTTCCTCGACGCCCACCGGACGGCGTAGCGGCACTCGCTGACACCACTCGTTCGGCGGACAGGTCAGCCGCACGGACGAACCCTCCGTTAGGCCACACTTGCGGCCGAACGCCGTTAAAACGGACGTGTCGGAGGAGGTTGACGGTGGCCATTTCGATTTCCGCGGTGCTGTTTCTGCTGGTCCTGGCGGTGATCTTCATGCGCAACGGCGGACTGAAGGTCTCCCACGCGCTGGTCTGCCTGCTGCTCGGGTTCCTCCTGGCCGGCACCGGCATGGCCCCCACCATCCACAGTGGCCTCACGGCGACGGCCGACATCGTCGGCAGCCTTCGACCGTGAGGCCACTGCGGGGTCACCCATGACCTGGGCGACTACTTGGTGAAGACCCCGATGCCGTTCGCCACGGGGCGCTCGTACCCGTCGGACGGGTGGTTGCGGACCGTCACCTTGGTCGAGCCCGCGGGACGGGCCACCAGGGTCGACGAGCCACCGCCGTCCAGACTGAAGCCCTCGGTCGCGCCGAGGCTCTTCAGGGCGGCGGCGACCTCGGCGATCGTCAGCCCCTTGCGGTACGCGGTGGCACCGTCCAGCGCGAACAGGTACACCCGCTTCCCGCCGTTGCCGATGCCGACGGCCGTACGCACCGCCGAGACCGACCCGTCCAGGCCGGACAGCGGCTTGGCGGCCGACAGGATCGGGTAGCCGCCCACGGCGAAGCTGTACGCGGACTTCGACGCGGCCGTCAGCCCGTAGCGCACCGCCACCGGCTGGCCCTTGACGAGCTTCTTCAGGCGCGCAGCGCCCGCCTCCCGCCCGACGAGGACCGTGGTGCCGGCCGTGATGGTGCCGCTGCCGGGCGTGGTCGACGTCGACACCACCCGGCCCTTCTTCACCGTCACCTCGTAGGTGCTGGTGCTGCACGCCGCGGCCCGTTCGGTGTCCGTGCCGCAGGTGGCCCGCTTGCGCGAGACGCTGCCCCAGTCCGAGGTGTACGCGCCGATGGAGTTCTCCGCCAGCGCGTACTGGTTGACGCCGCCCAACGGCAGCCGTCGCCCGAGGACGCTGACCGTTCCGTTGAGGGACAGGCTGTCCACCCGGGCCTTGCCGTCGGTGCCTACACCGACCACGGCCTTGGTGTTCGTGCCCGGCGGGAGCGCGGGCCCGAACCGCTGCCCGTTCGGGACCGCGCCCTTGAGCGCCTTCCCGTTCACGACCGCCGGCCCCACGCTCGCCCCGGTCGCCGCGACGCCCGGGTGCTGCGTCTCGCTGATGTTGAAGAAGTCGCCGTTGATGCCGGCGACGGCCTTCTGGCTGTTCGCCAGCGAGGAGATCGCCGCGCGGGACGCGACCGCCCCCGGGTACAACAGCCCGAGGCGCACATGGGTGTTGCTGAGATCGACGCTGAGCACATGCACATGCGTCGTCCCGGCGGCCGCCGGCAGGTCGTACTGTCGGTACGCCACGCCCGCCGCCACGGTGGTCCAGGTCGCGGCGTCGGCCGGGGCCGCCCCCGCGAGCGCCGCCCCGGCCATCGTGCCGAGCGCGACGAGCAGCGTCACAGACTTTCTGCGCACCCCGAACCGCTTCTGATGTCGTGTCACAGACCCCCCTGGGTAGTTTGGGCCGCAACTTTCTCATGACCTGCGGGAACTCCCGCCAGGGGGGTGAGCGGGAACACCCCCGGAACGGGTGAGGAAACGCACGATTCCGGGTGGCTTGCACCGCCGTTCGACCGCGCCGCCCGACTCCTTGTGCTATTCGGTCGCCCGAGCGGTCATGCTCGGGGCGGCATAACAGCGCAGGGACACCGTCCGTGGAGCCACGATCGGTACGTGTGTGCCGGATGAAATCTGATCGACTTCCATATGAACGTCCACCCGTGAAAAGGTGTCTCGCGGGTTAAATGAAGAAGCCGCCCCCTCTCTTTCGCCGACGCGGCCGGCGCCACCGTTCCCGGTCTTTGCCGGAATGGGATTGATCTTCATTGGCGCGGCCTGTCCGGCATTCAAACGGAGGTGCCGGTTCCTCTCTTGATGCGACGTGACGAAATGCTTCGTCCGATTCAGTGCGTATGGCAGGAGAGGAGGGTATTCGGATATGTCTTGCATGCTTCCTTCCGCCCAATGACCAGTCAATTTTTCCGCAGAAATAGTCAGTTGACGACCCACCCGGGTCACGCTTTCCTTTGCTGAGTTTTCTTCGGCGCCGCCGTCACGAGCCCCGACCGGGCCCTTCGTGCGCGCGGGCCGACAGGCCAGGGAATGGCGGGGTGGGGCATACCGATGGGCAGCACACGACACAGACCGAGAATGCGCACGACGGTGGCGGGGGCACTGTCGGGATTGCTGCTCGGCGGACTTCCCGTCCTGCCGCTGGCTCCCGCCGCCGCGGCGCCGGGCCAGGACGCCTCCGCAGCGTCTGCGGCAACGCGGGCGTCCGCGCAGGCGGTGGCCACCGGGAAGCCGGTCGAGGTGGTCTCCGAGCGCACCGAGTACTCGACCACGTACGCCAATCCGGACGGCGCCACCTTCAACCTCAAGCAGTCGGTCGTCCCCGTCCGGGTGGCACAGCCCGGTGGCGCCTGGGTGCCGCCCGACGCCACCCTGACCCGTCGTGAAGACCAGCGGATCGCCCCGAAGGCGGCTGTCGCCGGTGTGTCGTTCTCCGGCGGCGGCGACGGCAAGGACCTGGTGAGCATCACCGAGGACGGCCACACCCTGGCGGTGGGCTGGCCCGGTTCGCTGCCCGCTCCCACGCTGGACGGCGACTCGGCCGTCTACGCGAACGTCCTGCCGGACGTGGACCTGCGGATGACGGCGACCACCGAGGGCTATCGCGAAGTCCTCGTCGCCAAGACGGCTCAGGCCGCCGCGAACCCGGCACTGACCGCGCTGCACCTGCCGGTGCGGGCCGACGGCCTGGTGCTGAGGGAGGGCGCGGGCCAGTCCTTGCAGGCGGTGGACGACAACGGCGTCACCGTGTTCCGGGCCCCGACGGCCCGCCAGTGGGACTCCGCGGGCCATGACGGCACCACCGCCCCCGCCACTCAGGCCAAGCCCTCGGGCTCCTCCTCGGCCAAGACCGCCTCGACGACGTCCACGAACACCGCGTCCGCCGTGGCCGCGGCGGACGGAGACACCCAGGCGGCCGGATCCGCGGCCGAGGGCGACGAGTCGGGTGTCACCGACCCGGCCGAGGGCCCCGGTGACGGCGCCACCGCCGTTCCGCTGGACATCTCGGTCACCCAGAGCGCCATCACCGTCGTCCCCGACGCCGGTCAGCTCAAGGACGAGGACACCGTCTACCCGCTCTACATCGACCCGGACGTCTCCTGGTCGGAGTCCGAGCGCACGGTGCTCTCCTCCGACGGCGACGCCTTCTACAACTTCACCGGCGGCGACGAGGGCAAGGGGGTGGGCCTGTGCTCGATCTACTACACCGGCGGCTTCGGCTACCCCTGCACCACCGGAACCCCGTACAAGCAGCGCATGTACTTCGAGTTCTCGCCGTCCGCGCTGAAGGGCAAGAAGGTGCTCGACGCCACCTTCCGGGTGACCGAGCGCTGGTCGATGTCCTGCACGGCCACCGTGGTGCAGCTGGTGCGCACCGGTGACATCTCCTCCTCCACCCGCTGGCCCGGTCCCACCGCCAACTGGGACATCATGGGCGACCGCACGGTGTCCGCGGGCCGCGGCTCCAACTGCGACCCGAGCCAGCCGGCGAAGCCGATCGAGTTCAACGACGACCCGAGCCAGTCGTACGAGAACCTGACCAAGACCGTGCAGTCCTTCGCGGCCGGTGACATGTCCCGGCTGACACTGATGCTCAAGGCCGGCGACGAGGGCGACCCCAACGGCTGGAAGCGTTTCGACGACGACGCCGTCCTGGACGTCGACTACGTCGGTGTCCCGGCGCCGCCGACCAGCCCCGGCGTTCTGTCCGGCAGCGGCACCACCTGCGAGACCGGCGAGACGGACCCGGCGATCATCTCCGACCCGACCCCCGACTTCCTCGCCAACGTCCAGACGGAGTCCGGCGGGGAGAGCGGCGCCACCCTGCGTGCCCACTTCGTGGTGCAGAGGAAGAACACCGACGGCAGCTGGACCACGGTCACCGAACCCATCCGTCCGTCCAGCGGCTTCGTCACCGACAACGCCAAGGTCCAGGTGACCTCGCCGCTGACCTTCACGGACGGGGCCCTGGCCCGGATGTCGGCCTGGACCCGGTCCTACTGGAGCGGGGACGACCACGCGATCGAGTCGACCCACAGCTCGGTGACGACCAAGGGCTGGTGCTACTTCAAGGTCGACACCACCGCGCCGAAGGCACCCACCGTCACCACCGACGGGACGTACAGCCTGTGCACGGCCAACGCCTGTGCCGCCGGCGGCGGACCGGGCCAGGGCGGGAACTTCTACTTCAAGCCCGCCACGGGTGACACCAACATCGCCGGTTACGAGTACCGGCTGCCGACCTGGCCCACCTGGCACTCCGTCACGGGCTCCGCGCCGACGAGGCTGATCACGCCGGAGCTGCCCGGCACGCAGATCCTCCAGGTCCGTGCCAAGGACAACGTCGGCTCCGGGCGCCCCGGCGCGACCACCAGCTTCCTGTTCAAGGTCGCGGAGGGCGAAGGAGCCTCCGGACGCTGGCACTTCGACGACGCGGCGCCCGGCTCCGGAGTGGTCACGGCGGCCGACTCCGCCACCACGGCCGGCACCCGCCACCCCCTGACCTTCCACACCGCCGGCGCGGGCTTCTCCAGCCTGGCCCGCCGGGGCGACCTGGACCGGTCCTTCTGGCTGGACTCCTCCGTGGCCGCCAACCAGACCGCCTGGGCCGACACCGCGTCACCGGCGATCAACACGCAGGCCTCCTTCTCCGTCTCGACCTGGGCCTATCTGACGGAAGGCACCGACTACCACTGCATCGCCTCCCAGCAGAACTCCGACAACACCGGCTGGTCGCTGTACTACTCCTCGGGCATCCAGCGCTGGGTGTTCCTGTGGTCCTGGTACGAGAACGGCGTGCGGAAGTACATCGGCGCCAACGCCTCGGCCCAGGGCGTGCCCCTGAAGGCCTGGACGCACGTCGGCGGGGTCTACAGCGCCACCGACCGCACCATCACCCTCTACGTCAACGGCCGCCCGCAGGGCACCCCGGTGGCGTTGGGGACCTCGGGCAAGCCGACCACCAGCGACGGCGCCCTCCAGGTCGGGCGAGCGGGCTACAGCGGCGGGTTCAACAACTACTGGCGCGGTCGCATCGACGAGGTCGCGGTGTTCCAGCGGGCCCTGTCCGACAGGGAGATGGCCCAGGAGGCCGGCCTGATCGACCCGGACACCGGCAGCACCGCCGTGGAACTGGTCGGCGCGTGGAACCCGGACGGCGCCACCGGCAGCACCCTGGCCGACTCGGTCAGCGGCTACAGCCGGACCATGACCCTCAGCGGCGGCGCCACGCTCGACGGTGAGGCCGTCTCCCTGGACGGCGTCGACGACGCGGTCACCGTACCCGGCCCGGTCGTGGACGACACCGGCTCCTTCACCGTCACCACCGAGGTGGAACTCGACGGCGCCGCCCTGGCGGGCAAGAGCGCCGGATACAGCGGACAGGTCGTCGGCCAGCGCACGGCCGACGGGTCCGCCTGGGGCCTGTGGTTCAACCAGACCGGTACCGAACAGGTCCCGCAGGACGACGGAACCCTCAAGGACGTACCCGTCGGGTACTGGCGCTTCGGACGCCTCGCGGCCGACGGCAGGACCTACACCGCCGTCAGCTCCGAAAGCACCGCCCTGACCGACGAACGCGTCCGGCTGACCGGCGCCTACAACGCCCAGGACGGGACGATCAGCCTGTATCTCGACGCCACACCCAACGACGTGCCGACCGCCTTCACCGCGGTCGCCGGAAACGGGGACTTCTCCGCCGGCCGGGCCTACGTCAACAAGGCGTGGGGCAACTACCTGCCCGAGAAGATCAGCGATCTGCGGATCTGGGTCGGGGCACCTGCCAACGACATGCAGGTGGAGAACATGATCGGCGGCTAGCCGCCGTCGGGGCCCGGCCGCGAGGGCCGGGCCCCTACCAACCGCCGGGCCGGGCCGCGCCGCGCCGCGACCCGGCCCTCCGGCGTCCGGCGAACTCCACGTCCGGCGGACCCGGCGTCCTCATGCAACATCCGTGCACGAACGCCAAGGGGTGGGACCACACCATGCTCTTCCGTCCGCGAAGACGACGGAACGGCCGCCCGGCCACCGTCAGCCGCACACTTCGCCTGACCGTCGGCTCACTCGTTCTCGCTCTGAGCGTGCCGATCGGCCTGGCCCCGGTCGCCCAGGCGGCCGACGCGCTCGGCAGGCCCGGCACACCGAAGACCCGCAGCGCCAAGATGATCCCCGCCGACTCCGCCACGGCGAAGGCGGCTCGGGACCGCCTGGCCAAGGCCCAGGCGGAGAACCGCGCGCAGGGCGCCAAGGCCCTGGCCGCGCAGCAGGCCACCTGGCCCGCCGCCGGCCGCGCCGAACTCGTCCGCGGCAAACGCGCCGAGGTGGGCGGTCTGCCCGTCACCCTCACCGCGCCCGCGGTCCGGTCGGCGACGTCCGCGACCGCGGCGACCGTGCGGGTACTGGGCCGCAAGGAGGCAACCGCCGCCGGGATCAAGGGCATTCTGCTGTCGGTGACCACAAAGCAAGCCGGTACCACCGGACTTGACGTGGACTACTCGTCGTTCGCCTCGGCCTACGGCGGCGACTGGGCGGGCCGGCTGCGCCTGGTGCGGCTGCCCGAGTGCGCGCTGACCACGCCGGAGAAGGCGTCCTGTCGCGTCGAGACACCGCTGGCCGGAACGCACAACGACGTGAGCGAGCAGACCGTTTCCGCGCAGGTGCCGATGTCGGCCCGCGCGGCGGCGGCACCGGCCACCGCCGTGGTGGCGCTCGCCGCGGCCGCCGGCGAGTCGGCGTCCGGGGCGGGCGCTTACACCGCCACCCCGCTGAGCGCGTCGTCGTCCTGGCAGGCCGGCGGCTCCTCGGGCTCCTTCACCTGGTCGTACCCCATGACCCCGCCCGCTCCGGCGGCCGGCCCCACCCCGTCGGTCACGCTGTCCTACGATTCCGGTTCCATCGACGGCCGGACCGCCAACACCAACAACCAGGGCAGCGCCGTCGGTGAGGGATTCGACCTGTCGTCCTCCTCGTACGTGGAGCGCTCGTACGGCTCCTGCGACGACGACGGCCAGGACGACAAGTACGACATGTGCTGGAAGTACGACAACGCCTCCCTCGTGCTCAACGGCAAGTCCACCACCCTGGTGAAGGACGACACCACCGGCACCTGGCGGCTGAAGGACGACGACGCCTCCGTCGTCACCCACGGCACCGGCGCGGACAACGGCGACGACGACGGCGAGTACTGGACGGTGACCACCGGCAACGGCACCAAGTACGTCTTCGGCCAGAACAAGCTGGACGGCGCGGGCACCGAGCGCACCAACTCCACCTGGACCGTACCCGTCTTCGGCGACGACTCCGGTGAGCCGGGCTACAGCAAGGGCACCGCGTTCGCCGACCGCGCGCTGACGCAGGCGTGGCGGTGGAACCTCGACTACGTCGAGGACCTGCACGGCAACGCGATGTCGTACTGGTACACCGCCGAGACCAACTCCTACGCCAAGAACAAGGCGGACACCGCCACCGCCACCTACACCCGCGGCGGCTACCTGACCAAGATCCTCTACGGTCAGCGCAAGGACGCCCTGTTCTCCGGCACCGCCTCGCACAAGGTGACCTTCGACTACAGCGAGCGCTGCACCGCCTCGGACTGCTCGGACCTGAAGGAATCCACGGCCGACAACTGGCCCGACGTGCCCTTCGACTCCCTCTGCAAGAGCGGTGACGACTGCGACGCCGAGAGCCCGTCCTTCTTCACCCGCAAGCGGCTGACGGGGGTCAACTCCTTCTCCTGGGACGCGGCCGGCAACACCTACGACGCCGTGGACTCCTGGGATCTCGCCCAGCACTTCTTCGACGGCGGCGACCTGGGGGACACCTCCGACCAGGTGCTGGTGCTCGACTCGATCAAGCACACCGGCAAGGCCGGCACCGCGATCGCTCTGCCGCCGGTGACGTTCACCTACGACAAGCGGCCCAACCGGGTCGACGGCACCGACGACATCGTGCCGCTCTACCGGCCCCGCATCCGCACCCTCATCTCGGAGACCGGCGCGGTGACCACCGTGACCCTCTCCGACCCGGAGTGCGTGCGCGGCCACACCCCTGACGAGGACGACGACCACACCTCGTGCTACCCGGTGTACTGGCACATCAACGGCGCCGAGGAAGCCGGCCTCGACTGGTTCCACAAGTACCGCGTCCTCGCGGTGACCAGCACCGACCCCACCGGCAAGAACGCCACGACCGAGACCGACTACACCTACGCCGACCCCGCCTGGCACTACGACGAGAACCCGCTGACCCCGCAGGCCGAGCGGACCTGGTCGCAGTGGCGCGGCTACGGCAAGGTCACCACCGTCAAGGGCACGGACGCCACCAGGTCCAAGACGGTCACCGTCTACATGCAGGGCATGGACGGCGACCGGGTACAGGGCTCGGACGGCAAGCTGGACCCCACCGCCCGCAAGGACGTCAGCGTGGAGGCGCTCGCCGTCCCCGGGCTGAGCATCGCGGACCAGACCGACAGTGAGCAGTACACCGGCTTCACCCGGCAGCAGGTGACCTACGACGGCAGCCAGGCCGTCTCGGTGACCGTCAACGACCCCTGGTCCAAGAAGACCGCCACCCAGCACGCGTCCTACGCCGACACCGAGGCGTACTTCGTCCGCACGGGCGGGACCGCCACGTCGACGTACCTGACGGTCAAGGACTCCTGGCGCACGCACACCACCTCCACCACCTTCGACTCCTACGGCATGAAGGCCACCGAGGAGGACGCCGGCGACGTCGCCAAGAGCGGCGACGAGATCTGCACCCGCACCTGGTACGCCCGCAACACCGCCAAGGGCATCTCCGACCTCGTCTCCCGCAGCCGCACCGTCGGCCGCACCTGCGCCACCGGCGAGGACCAGCTCAACCTGCCCGCCAAGGTCGCCGACCGCGGAGACGTGCTCTCCGACAAGGCCACCGTCTTCGACAACACCGCCGCCACCGCCTGGACCGCGAGCCAGACGCCGACCCTGGGCGACGCCTCCTGGACCGGACGGGCAGCCGCCTATCCGGCCTCCTCCAGCGGAGGGGAGCGCAACCCCACCACCTGGCAGACCACGGCCAAGACCGTCTACGACACCCTGGGCCGCCCCACCACCGTCACCGACGCCGCCGGCAACTCCACCACCACGGCCTACACGCCGACCGCCGGCGGTCCGCTGACCATGGCCATCGCGACCAACGCGGCCACGCAGAAGACGTTCACCTACTACGAGCCGGCGCGCGGCAACGTCATCCGCTCGTTCGACATCAACAACAAGCAGACCCAGTACACCTACGACGCCCTCGGCCGGGTCACGGCCGTGTGGCTGCCCAACCGCACCAGTGACCTGCCCGCCAGCTACGTCTACGGGTACAGCGTCAGCAACACCGCCGCGTCCTGGACCTCGACCGGGGCCATCAAGGCGGACGGCGACACCTACGAGACCGTCTTCTCCCTCTACGACGCCCAACTGCGGCCGATCCAGACGCAGAAGCGCAGCGTCGAGGGCGGCCGGATCCTGACCGACACCCGCTACGACAGCCGGGGCCTGGCCTACGAGACCTACGCGGACGTCTACGACAGCAAGAACCAGCCCTCGGGCACCTACAGCCGCGCCGAGTACGGCGGCACCGCCAAGCAGACCTCGGTCACCTTCGACGGGGCCGAACGCCCGGAGACCAGTACCTTCTACACCTACGGCGTGAAGCGCTGGTCCACGACCACCAGTTACACCGGTGACTCCACGGCCACCTCGGGCGTGGAGGGAGCTTCGGCGAAGCGCACGATCACCGACGCGCTCGGCCGCGCGGTCGAGACCCGCCAGTACGCCTCCCCGTCCCCCGACGACGCGGCCTACGGCGGCGGCACCGGCACCCTCTACACCTCGACGAAGTTCGCGTACACCCTGGACGACAAGCAGGCGAAGGTCACCGGACCGGACAACAGCTCCTGGACCTGGATCTACGACCTGTTCGGCCGTCAGGTGAAGAGCACCGACCCGGACAAGGGCACCGAGACCACCGGCTACGACAGCCGGGACCTGCCGTCGTGGACCAAGGACGGCGCCGGCCGGGTGGTCATCACCGCCTACGACAAGCTGCGCCGCCCCACCGCCACCTACAAGGCGGCCGCCGACGCCGACCTGACCTCCACCACCGAGGAGCAGATCCCGGCCAACCAGCTCACCGCCCTCGCCTACGACGCCACCGGCTACAAGGGCCGGCTGGCCTCGTCGACCCGGTACACCAACGGCGCCACCGACACCGCCCACGCCTACACGCGCAAGGTCATCAGCTACGACAGCCTTTACCACCCGTTGGACTCCACGCTGACACTGCCCGCCGACGACCCGCTGGTGAGCTCCGGTGCCGTACCGTCCGCGACGCTGTCCTTCAGCGACCACTACGACCTCACCGGCGCCCAGGACCAGGACGTCCAGCCCGCGGTCGCCGGACTGCCCAAGGAGATCATCGACACCGGCTACAACGACCACGGCCTTCCCACCACCCTCAGCGGCACCCAGAACTACGTCCTCGCGAGCGACTTCACCGCCACGGACAAGGTCCAGCAGCTGACCCTCGGGGTCTCCGACGCCGCGGGCGTCAAGAAGGCCTACCTGACCAACACCTGGGACGAGGGCACGGACCGCCTGACCCAGTCCGTGGTCACCGACGACACCCACTCCTGGCAGCTCCAGCAGCTCAACTACGCGTACGACCAGGCGGGCAACGTCACCTCGCTCACCGACCCCACCACCCTGGGCGGTGCGAGCACTGCCGACAACCAGTGCTTCGCCTACGACGGTTACCAGCGTCTGACCGAGGCGTGGACGCCCAGGACGGCGGACTGCGCCGCCTCCGGCCGCACCGCCGCGGGCCTCGGCGGTCCCGCCCCCTACTGGAACAGCTACACCTACAACAGCGCCGGGCAGCGCACCACCGAGACCAACCACAGCACCTCCGGCAGCACCACCTCACGCACCTACTGCTACAACAACACCGCCCAGCCGCACACCCTGACCGTCACTCCCTCCGGGACCGCCGCGGGTGCCTGCACCGGGGTCACCGCCGCCTACGGCTACGACGCCGCCGGTGACACCACCACGCGCCCCGACGGAACCGCGACCCAGTCCTTGACCTGGGACGGCGAGGGCCGGCTCGGCAGCCTGAAGGAGACGGCCGGCTCCACCACCAGCACGACCGGATACGTCTACGACACCGACGGCAGCCTCCTCGTCCGCCGCAACACCGGCGGGGAGACCGTCCTCTACCTCGGTGCCACCGAGGTCCACTACAACGCCACGACCGGCAAGAAGTGGGCCCAGCGCACCTACTCCCTCGGCGGCACCGCGGTGGCGGTGCGCACCAACCAGAGCGGCACCTCCACCCTCACCTGGCTCGCCGCCGACCGGCACAACACCGCGAGCCTCGCTCTCGCCGCCGGCGACCAGGCCATCACCAAGCGCTACACCACCCCCTTCGGCGCCGACCGCGGCACCGCGGTGACCACCTGGCCCGACGACAAGAAGTTCCTCGGCAAGCCCGCCGACCCCGCCACCGGCCTCACCCACGTCGGCGCCCGCGAATACGACCCGCTGCTCGGCCAGTTCCTCAGCGTCGACCCGCTGCTGGACACCTCCGACGCCCAGTCGTTGAACGGGTACGCCTACGCCGACAACAGCCCGCTGATGGGCTGGGACCCGACGGGCGAGGACAACTGGTGGGCCGACCCCACCATGAACAAGCCGGTGGAGAAGGGCGGGACGCCCATCAGCCAGGACCTCGCCAACGAGCAGGGTTTCGGCTCCCTGTGCAACCCGAACAACTGCTCCGGCTTCGACCCGAAGAAGATGCCGGCCGGCGGCCCGGCCTACGAGTACCCCCCGGTCCAGGCCGAGGACGCCAACCGTCCGGGGTGGGGCACCCTGAAGACGGACGCGCACGACAAGAGCGTGTTCTTCCTGGCCGGCTCCATGGCCCTGTCCTATGTCGCGATGAGAGGGTGGCAGCGCGGCTTCAACCTCATGGAGCACTGGATGGAGAACGGCGGCGAGACGGCCGAGGTCGACGTCGCGGACATGATGGCCAGCCTCTCCTACATGCGGAAGCAGGTCGGTCAGCAGATCAAGCTGGGTCATTTCGACAGCGGTTGGCATGGCAGCAGCGTCGCCAGGGGGCGTGAGCACGGAATGAACAAGGGTGCCGACGCCGACGACTACTACTTCGCACTCAACGGGTACCAGTACCGGGTGCGCGGAGACACGGTCATGAAGAGGGGCCAGGTCACGGGCACCGTCACCGTGGATGTCTACAAGCGGTACAACTGGGGGAACATCGGAGGCGGCAAGCCTCGGGGCGACCTCGGTGTGGGGCCCTTCAAGCCGCTGCGGCAGAACGACATGGCTCGTCTGAACTCGGTCGGGCTGGCTCGTGACTTCGATGTCGTCGGTCACCAGACGTTCAACGTCGGCTAGGAGAAATCGTGTTCCACCGCCTGACCCGGATGCCGGCGTTGTTCGTGGGTGTGCTGCTGGTCGGGGGTCTTGCCGCCTGTGATCCGGACGGCCTGAACTCCGCCGAGCACGCCGGGCCGTTCCCGTACGAGTCTCCGTCGGACGCCGCCGACGTCAGCCTCGACCAGGCCCTGTCCGACTACGGTGTCCGCCTGCCCAAGGGGGCCGAGGACATCACTTACGGTGCCCTCAAGGCTTTGGACGGATACCCGTTCAATGTCCAGTTCTCCATGCCGTGCGACGATGTTCCGGCGTTCGTCCAGGACAACCGGCTCGCCTCCGCCGGGAAGAAGACCCCCGACGAAGTGCTGACGGACGTCATGGACGCGGGGTTCACGCCGGATGCCTCCCCGGCCTACGTTCGGGCGAAGGGGACGAAGCTGCCCAAGGTCGTTGGAGCGGTCTTCGAACGTTCGGGGACGTGCAGGATGTTCCTCGGTGCTTGAGCCCATCGGAAGCCCGTCGCACCACCGGCGCCCACCCCGGGCCGGGTGGGTGACGGCCTGACGAAGGGCACTCGCCGAAGCACGGCCGGAAGCCGGTACCTCCCCACAGGGGGTGCCGGCTTCCGGCATGGGAGGGGCCGGAGGCGGGGGACCTGGCGGCGACGCGCTGCGGGCGGACGGGGTGACGGTGCCGACCGGCGTCCGGGCGCGCGACCCTGCACCGAGGCGTGGGCACGCCGGTGCCCACGGGGGCGGCGGGTTGCTAGTGGACCGGGTGCTTGCTCAGGACGGACACCCGGTTGAAGGCGTTGATGGTGACCGCCACCCAGATCACCGCCGAAATCTGGTCCTCGGTGAGAACCTCCAGGGCGTCGGCGTACGCGGCCTCCTGTGCGGCGGCGTCGGACGGCACGGTGGTCGCCTCGGCCAGCGCCAGGGCGGCGCGCTCCAGGGGGCTGAAGAGGTCGGTGTCCCGCCAGGCCGCGAGGACACCCAGCCGCCGGGTGTCCTCACCCGCGCGCAGGGCCGCCTTCGTGTGCACGTCGAGGCAGAACGCGCAGCCGTTGAGCTGCGAGACGCGCAGGTTGATCAGTTCCACGACGGTGCGCTCCAGGCCGGCGTCGGCGGCGGTCGCCCGCACGGCCTCGGACGTCTGGACCAGGGCGTGGTAGGCCTTGGGGCTCTGCTTGTCTATGAAGATCCGTCGAGTCATAGTTGAATATCAAACCATTCATGGGTCGGAACCGCAGGAGCGAGAGGCGTCGGCGGTGAGCAAGGTCGAGGTACCCACCCCGCAAGACACCCCGCCGGGCGGCCCCAGGGTGACGGAACATGTACGGGTGGGTCTTCGTCAACCCAACTCGTCCTCGACGGCGGAGATTCGCCGGGTTGCCCGAAATCGTCCGGGCGTGTCGAAGGTGCCGGTTCCCGATCGACGCGAGGGCGACGGCTACGCGGCCGGCACCGACGTCACCCTCGACAACCCGGGAGGCGACGGCGCCGAGCCGCTCTTCGAGTGGATCCACAACCTGGCGAGCCGGCGGGAGCGCCAGGGCTTGACCGGCGGGGAGGGGAATCGCGATCGGGGGATCGGGCGATCGGGGGATCGGGCGTCGCGACCGGCGCGGCCGGTTCCTCCGCGGTCCGCGGGCCTGTCGAGGTGTCGGTCAACAGGCCCTGGGCACTAGGCAGTTGGGCGGCCGCGCCCCCCATGGCAGCCGCAGGCCGGCCCGGTGCAGGGCCAGGTCGACGTCGTGGGTGGCCATGACCACCGTCGTGCCGGACTCCACCCCACCTGTATATGCATTTCTGTGATTTTCACCTTTTGGCGTGCGCTAGGATCCTTTACCAAGCGCTTACACTCCGCTGGGCGCCGATCCGCGCAGTCGTGGAGTAATGGGCCGGCGGTCGCCGCCGACGTGATGGGGGGCGTGACATGGGTCGAGTCGTCCACGTGCGCGTCGACAACACCGCTCGCGACGGCGTCCCCGATATCGGCGGTACCGCCCTGAGCCACCACCCCGTGCGCTGACGCGTCCTTCGCCCCGCGCGGTGGAAACAGGCAGACCCACGGTCGGTACCGCCTCACGCGTGACGCCGCCCACTGCGGCAACTCACCTTCTTCTCCGGCTCCCTGACACAGCGACGAGCCACTTCGGGACACCCGCACGCCCGTACGGCACAGACGCCACCACCGACTTCGACCGACGGAGGTCAGACGCCCGTGCACGACACCACCGCCCTGCTCATCGAACTCGGGGCGATCATCCTCGTCCTGGGCCTGCTGGGACGCCTCGCCGGACGGGTGGGCTTCTCACCCATACCCCTCTATCTGCTGGCCGGGCTCGCGTTCGGTCACGGCGGCATCCTGCCCCTGGAAGCCAGCGAGGAGTTCGTCGCCACCGGCGCCGAGATCGGGGTCATCCTCCTGCTGCTCCTGCTCGGTCTGGAGTACAGCGCCTCCGAACTCGTCACCAGCCTGAAGACCCAATACCCCTCCGGCGCGGTCGACTTCGCGCTCAACGCCGCCCCCGGCGCCGCGACGGCCCTGCTGCTCGGCTGGGGCCCGGTCGCCGCCGTCGCCCTGGCCGGAGTCACCTGGATCTCCTCCTCCGGCGTCATCGCCAAGGTCCTCGGCGACCTGCGCCGGCTCGGCAACCGCGAGACCCCGGTCATCCTCGGGATCCTGGTCCTGGAAGACCTCTCCATGGCCCTCTACCTGCCCATCCTCACCGCCCTGCTCGCCGGGGTGAGCCTCGCGGGCGGAGCCGTCACCCTCCTGATCGCCCTGGGGACCGTCGGGGCCGTCCTGTACGTGGCGCTGCGCCACGGCCGTCTCATCAGCCGCGCGGTCTCCTCCGACAACGCCGAGATGCTCCTGCTGGTCGTCCTCGGTCTCACCCTCCTCGTCGCGGGCATCGCCCAGCGGCTCCAGGTCTCCGCGGCCGTGGGCGCCTTCCTCGTCGGCATCGCGCTGTCCGGCGAGGTCGCCGAGGGTGCCAGCAGCCTCCTCACCCCGCTGCGGGACCTGTTCGCCGCGGTGTTCTTCGTCTTCTTCGGTCTGCACACCGACCCCGCGGACATCCCGCCCGTCCTCCTCCCCGCGCTGGCACTGGCCACCGTCACCGCCCTGACGAAGATCGCCACCGGCTACTGGGCGGCCGGGCGGGCCGGGATCTCCGCCAAGGGCCGGTGGCGGGCGGGCGGCACCCTGGTCGCGCGCGGCGAGTTCTCCATCGTCATCGCCGGACTCGCCGTCGGCGTCGAACCGCGCATCGGCCCGCTGGCCACCGCGTACGTGCTGATCCTGGTCGTCATGGGGCCGCTCGCCGCCCGCTGGACCGAACCCCTCGCCCGCCGCCTCGCCCCGGGGCGCACCCGGAGCGCGCCGCCCGTGCCGGTCACGCCGGCGGAGCCCGCCGAGGCCGTCCACGCGAGCCGCTGAGAACCGGTGCGCGGACGTCACGCCGGACGCACCCCGGGCACTCCACCGTCGTACCGCCCGGTGGGAACATGTGTCCGACAATGCTCGATCCGAACGGGGAGACCATGACCGGCCCGCACTCGTCCGAGCGGTTCCTCGACGGATTCGACCGGATCCTGGCGGACGCCTCGATCACGGGACGCCGGCTGACCCGCGACGAGATCGAGTCCCGCCGGGCGCTCGGCGCACAGGCGGCCGAGGCCGGACGCGGCTGGCGCGGGCTCGTCCGCGCGCATCTCGCGGCCGGCCGGGAGGGCCGTCCGCGCGACGCCGATCCCGACAGCGTCCTCGCCGTCGTCGAACAGGCCGTGGACGCCTTCGCCGACGGTTACGAGCGCGCGCAGCGGCTGGTGATCCGCAAAGAGGAGGCGGCCCGCCGCGAGTTCATCGACGACCTGCTCCACGGGCGTGGGCCCGCGGGCCAACTCGCCGAGCGCTCCGAACGGTTCGGGTTACGGCTGTCCCGCGCCCACGCGGTCGCGGTGGCCGAGGGACCGGAGAAGTACGACGAGACCGACCCCGTTCCCCGGCAGGTGGCGGACGAGCTGTTCGGCCGCTTCGAGAACCGCCGCATCCTGTTCACCACCAAGGACGGCCGGATGGTGTGCATCGCCCCCGCGAACCAGGACGAGGTCCTCACCCACTTCGCCCAGCACGCCCGCGCCGCCGCCGGCCGGGCCCAGGTCGCCATCGGGCGGCCCAGGCCGGGCCCCGTCGGCATCGGGCACAGCTACGAAGAGGCCCTCAACGCCCTGGACGTGGCCCAGCGCATGGGCCTCGACGAGCCGCTGCTACGCGCCTCCGACCTGCTGGTCTTCCCCGTCCTGGTCCGGGACCGGCAGGCTTTGGTGGACCTGGTGCAGAGCGCTCTGGGGCCGCTGGAACGGGCACGCGGCGGGGCACAGCCCCTGCTCGACACCCTCACCGCGTACTTCGACACCGGCTGTGTGGCCGCCGCCACGGCCCGGCGGCTCTCGCTCAGCGTGCGCGCGCTCACCTACCGCCTGGCCCGCATCCACACCCTGACCGGCACCGACCCCACCGACCCCGCCCACCGCTACACCCTGCACACCGCGGTCATCGGCGCCCGGCTGCTCGACTGGCCGACCAGGCCCCTGAAGCCGGCCGAGGTCTCCTTCTAGAGACACGGCGCTCGCGCCTCACTCCCGCGCGAGGATCGCCGCGGCCGCCTCCACGCCCTCCCTCGTGCCGATGAGGATCAGCGTGTCCCCGCCGGTCAGCCGGAAGTCCGGCTTCGGTGAGGGGATGGCCTCGGCGCGGCGCAGCACCGCCACGATCGACACCCCTGTCTCGGTGCGCATCCGGGTCTCGCCGAGCAGCCGCCCGTTCCAGTGCGACGTCCCCGGCAGCTCGACGCGCTCCGCCACCAACCCCAGCTCGGTGGTGGACAGCAGGCTGGGGCTGTGGTGGGCCGGCAACATCGCGTCGATGAGCGCCGCCGCCTCGCCGGAGGTCAGCCGCACCGACAGGGCGCAGGCGTCCGGATCGTCCTCCTGGTACGCGCTCAGCGTGCGTGCCCCGTCGCGGTGCGCGACCACCGAGAGGCGGCGTCGCTCGCGTGTGGTCAGGTCGTAGCGGACGCCGATCCCCGGCAACGGCGTACTGCTCAGGCGTGGAGCACCCACGGCCGCCCCCTGTCTGGTTGGAGCGTTCCTTCGAACACCTGTCGATGCCACCCTAGTCAGCACAGGGAACGGGGCGACGGGAGTGTGCTCGGCGACCGGGTGGGAGAATGCGCGTCGAGGTCCACGCTGCCGTGGCGGCCGGCGTTCCGGGGGCATGGGGGACCGGAAGGAAGCGTGCAGCATGATCCAGTGGGTGTCCCTCAGGGCCGGCGCCCGGCCCGTGCCCCAGCCCGTCGCCACCCCGGTGGTGTGGGCCACGGCCTTCGGCGGCGCGCTGGTCCTGGTGGCCGTGCACAACATACTGGTGGGCTCGGACCGCCCCGGGTTCGCGCTGGCCGCCCTGTCTCTCCTGGCGGCTCTGCTGGGTCTCTGCGCCCGCTTCACCGCGGCCCCGGGTACGGCCGTCCTGTGCTGGCTGACCCTCAACGGTTTCGCCATCCCGCCCGTAGGCACGCTCACCTGGGCCGGCCACCGTGACACCTTCTGGCTCACCTGCCTGTGCGCCGCGACCCTCGTCGGGACCGTGCTCGCCCGGATCATCCAGGCCCGCGCCGCCTACCGCCGGATCGCGGCAGACGTGGCCGCCCCGGCGACCGATCCGGACGGTGGACCCCTCGGCGCCTGACCGTCCCCGGGACCGGGGCGCGGCTCAGGTGACGTTGCGGATGTCGCCGCCGTCCACGCGCAGCGCGGCGCCGTTGGTGGTGGTGGACAGAGGCGAGGCGAGGTAGGCGATGAGGTTCGCCACCTCCTCCCACTCGGTGAAGCGGCCGAGCAGCAGGTTGGGGTGGGCGCTCCGGAGGACGCCGGAGGCCGGGTAGGACTCGGCGAGGCCGCGGGCCATGCCGAGTTGGGCGATCTTGGTGGCACGGTAGTGCACCATCCCCGGCGGGACGTTGAGCGCGGACTCGCTCGACACGAAGACGCTGCTCCTCACCGGTCTCCGTGGGCCCGGTGTCCCCGCGGTGGACGTGATCCGAAACATAGGTGTTCTGTGACATATGAGCTCATCGAGTGCTTTGGGTAGCTTGGGGTGCTTGCCCCCCTGTATTCGGCGCTGTCCCGTGTATGGCGTCGCGCAGCGGGGCGATCACCCGCCGATCGTCCGTCCAGGAGACCCATGCGCCGCCGAACAGCCTCCGTGCCGCCCCTCGCCCTGGCGGGCGGTGCGCTGACCGTCGGCGTCGGCGCGCTGTACCTGACCGGGCTGCTGCTCACGGGCGGTGAGATCGAGTCGGGCACGACGGTGCGGGGCGTGGACATCGGCGGCCTCAGCCGCGCGGAGGCCGTCCGCAAGCTGGACGAGCAGCTGACGGCGGCCGGCTCGCGCGAGCTGACCGTGCGGGTCGGGGACCGCACCGGGACCGTCGACCCGCGGCAGGCCGGACTCACCTTCGACGCCGAGCGCACGGTCGACCGGGCGGCCCGCGTCGGGTCCGATCCGGCCGGCTTGATCGGCGGGCTCTTCGGCTCGGGCGGTGCCGAGGAGCCGGTCGTACGACTCGACGAGAACAAGGCCCGCACCGCCCTGGGGAAGCTGGCGAAGACCCTCGACCAGCAGGTCCGCGAGGGCGCTGTCGGCTTCGCCAACGGCCGGGTCGAGCAGGTCGTCCCGCACCCCGGCTACGCACTGGACGTGGATGCCGCCGTCGGCACCCTGCGGGCCTCCTTCCTGCGCGGCGAGACCGGCGCGGTCACGGCCCTGCCCGCCCGCGCGACACAGCCGAAGGTCACGGCGGACGAGGTGCGACGCGCGGTGCGCGAGTTCGCGCGGCCGGCCATGTCGGCGCCCGTCACCCTCACCACGGGCGGCAAGCGGTTCACCATCGGGCAGACGGTGCTGGGCGAGCATCTGACGATGCGGCCGGACGCCGCCGGCCGGCTGGTACCGAAGCTGGACGGCAAGGGACTGCGCGCGGCCCCCTCGGTGGCCCGCCCCCTGGCCGGCATCACCACCACCCCCGCGAACGCCGCCCTGCGGCTGGACGGCGCCCGGGTCGTGGTGGCCGACGACGCCCGGACCGGCGTCCAGATCACCGACAAGGCGCTGAGCAAGGCCGTGCTGCCGCTGCTCACCCGGTCCGGTGGAGCGGCCCGCACCGGGGAAGTGGCCGCGCGAAGGACCCAGCCGCAGGTGACCCGCGAGAGCGCCGCGCGGCTGGGGCTGACGGAGAAGATGTCCTCCTTCACCGTCCACTTCGAACCGGCCGCGTACCGCACGAAGAACATCGGGCGGGCCGCACAGCTCATCAACGGCTCCGTCGTCATGCCCGGCGGGACCTGGAGTTTCAACCGCACCGTGGGGCAGCGCACCGAGGCCAACGGCTTCGGCGAGGGCATCATGATCCTCGACAGCGAGTTCACCAAGGCGCCCGGCGGCGGTGTCTCCACCATGGCCACGACCATGTTCAACGCGATGTTCTTCGCCGGCGTCAAGCCCGTGGAGTACGGCGCCCACTCCTTCTACATCGAGCGCTATCCGGAGGGCCGCGAGGCGACGGTCGCCTGGGGCAGCCTCGATCTGAAGTTCGCCAACGACTCCGGCCACGCCCTCTACATCCAGGCCGAGGCCACCGACACCTCGGTGACCGTCACCTTCCTCGGCACCAGGAAGTACGACGAGATCAAGTCGGTCACCGGACCCCGCACCCAGGTGCGGCAGCCGGAGCGGAAGGTGAGCACGGACGAGAAGTGCGTGCCGCAGACCCCGCTGGAGGGCTTCGACGTCACCGTCGATCGGGTCTTCTACAACGACGGCAGGGAAGTGCGCCGGGAGCCGTTCCGCACCCACTACACCCCACGGGACGAGATCACCTGCGAAGCCGCCGCCGAAGACCCGCAGTAGGTCCGGCGGGCGCCGGGAACGCGGGGTGACCTTCGGCACATCGGAGGTCTTCGCCCGCGCCGGTGGTTTCATCCTGCACTTTTCGCTCCGCTGTTGCTCATCGCGCACTGTTCCCGCAGGACGGGCACGTGTCACCCGACCCCTGACGCCACGTCACATCACCGTCGCGGGGCACGAGTAGGGCGGAACAGTTCCCTCCGGGGCAGTCGCCGTGGTTGCCGCGAGGGGCTCTCGTCCGCCACTCCAGCCTCTACTCTGCTGCCAGACCCCCCACAGGGCCTTCCCCCGCGGCGTGGGCGGGACTCCCGCCCGTACCACCGAGAACAGGCGGCCGAGGGCATGAAACCACTGCGCCCAGAAGATCCCGAGCAGCTAGGTCCCTACCGTCCGGTGGCCCGGCTCGGCGCAGGCGGCATGGGCCGGGTCTATCTGGCCACGTCGCCGGCCGGCCACACCGTCGCGGTCAAGGTCATCCGTCCCGAGATGGCCGAGGACAAGAACTTCCGTATCCGCTTCCGGCGCGAGGTGGCCGCGGCGGCGGCGGTCGGCGGTGTGTACACGGCACCCGTGGTGGATGCCGCGCCGGACGACGAGACGCCATGGCTCGCCACCGCCTACGTACCCGGCCCCACCCTGGCAGAGGCGGTCGCCGCACACGGGCCGCTGCCGGTGGAGACGGTGCTCGCGCTGGGCGCGGGTGTCGCCGAGGCGCTGATCGCGGTGCACGCCGAGGGACTGGTGCACCGCGACCTCAAGCCGTCCAACGTGCTGCTCGCCGCGGACGGTCCGCGCGTCATCGACTTCGGCATCGTCCGGGCCCGGGACGGCTACGAACTCACCGGCTCCGGAGCCCTGTTCGGCTCCCTCGACTACATGTGTCCCGAGCAGGCCACCGGCGATCCGGTGGGACCGGAGGGAGACGTCTTCTGCCTCGGCTCGGTGCTCGCGTTCGCCGCGTCCGGACACCCGCCGTTCGGTGGAGCCGCGGTGGCCGCCCTGCTCTACCAGGTGGTCCACGGTTCGGCCGACCTGACCCAGGTGCCCGAACCGCTGGACAAGATCATCAGCCTCTGTCACACCAAGGACCCGGCGCTTCGGATCAGCCCCGACCGGCTCTCCGCGGCCTGTGCGCCCGGCGGCGCCGAACAGGTGCTGACGGAGGGCTGGCTGCCCGCGCGAGTGGCCGCCATGGTCGCCGAGCGCCGGGCGGCCGCGACGGACCTCGACCGCCTCGCGCGGACCCTGGCCCCCGCGCGGCCCTCGGCCGGCCCACCCGCCCCCGAGGCGCCCGCGCACGGCGGATACGAGCCGGGCCGGGCACCGGTGGAGAGAGCGGCGTACGACACCGTCGATGACGCAGGCGGCGCGGCAGACCCGGACCGCGCCCACGGAGCCGGCGGCGTCGGCGACCGCGCCGCCGGTGGAGCCGAGGACGCCGGTGGCGTGGGGCCCACCGCGGACCCGCCGGAACAGCGGGTCCCGGGCGCCCCGGCGGGAGGGGTGGAACGGACGGAACCGGTGCCGGAACGTTCCGCCGCACCCGCACCCGCACCCGCACCCGCACCCGCACCCGCACCCGCGCACCGCCGCGCCCCCGAACGTTCCGGTGTCGGCCGGCGCGCCCTCCTCGCCGTGACCGCGGGCGCGGCTCTCGTCGGAGGCACGGCCCTCGTCACCAGAGGCAGGACGGGGGGCGGGCAGCGGGCTCCCAGGCTCGGCCCGGCCCCCGAACCGACCTGGGTCTACCGCGGCGGCCCGCTGCTCCAGGCCCCGGCCGTCTTCCACGAGGGCACGGCCCTGATGAAGTCCCGCCCCGGCACCATGATCTGCCTCGACCTCGAGAACGGCGCCCGGCCGAAGTGGGTGTACCAGGGCATCAGCCTCTCGCCCAGCCCCGTCCTGCTGGTCTACGGCGCCGCGGTCGCGCTCGGCACCGGTGCGACGCTGATCGGCGTCGACCCGGCGGACGGCACCGAGCGGTTCACCCTCGACTTCGGCCAGGACTTCCAGTTCGACCAACTGCTCGGCGGCTACGACGGCTACGCCGTCTCGGTCCTGGGCGCCAAGCTCCAGCGCCGGTCCACGGAACAGGGCGTGGCGACCTCCACCAGCGCGGTCTTCGGTGTCGACCTCGAGGCCCGCCGGGCCCTCGTCATACCGATCGACCCCGAGGACGTCGGCATCCCTCTCCAGCCCGTCGTCACCTCCGACTACTTCGTCTACGCCGACGGACTGCGCAACATCTCGGTCCGCTACACCCGCGACGGCGGCAGCCTGCGCTGGCGGCACCCGGTGGGCTACGACCTCCGGCCGGGTCTCGCGGTGCTCGGCGGGACCGTCTTCGCCATCGGCTCCGAGCTCATCGCCCTGGACCTCGGCACCGGAGGGCTCCGCTGGAAGGCGAAGGCGGAACGCGGCATGTTCGCCTCCCTCGGGGCGGCGGGCAACACGGTCTACGTCACGGGAACCGACCCCTACGGCGTGCACGCCTTCAACGCGGCGAACGGCTCCCGGCGCTGGTTCTGCGAGACCCCCCGGATCAACGTCGACCACCCGATCGCGGTGGGGGCGCACGCCGTCTACGTTCCGGCCTTCGAGAACCGGAACGGCTTCTACGCGATCGACACCGCCTCGGGCCGTCTGCTGTGGAACTTCACCGACGGCCGTGAGACCGGTGTCAACGACTGGCAGCTCTCCTGCGACGGAGCCGGACACCTGGTGGCCCAGCACTTCGACCGGGCCTACGGACTGCCCGTCACCTGAGGACCGGGCGGTGACAGGTGGTGACGCCCGGCCGCCAGGGGCAGGCGAGGGCGGCGAAACCGCCCTGGGCGACGACGTCGACGGTGAGCGTGTCCCCGCCGCGCAGCACCCGCCGGTCCTGGACGAGGCCGTCGGCGCCGACGGTGCTGTCTTCGACCGTCTCGACCAGCCATCTGCCCGGCCCGAGGGTCAGCGGGACCCGGGCCGTGCGGGCGGCGCCCGAGTACACCCCGCCCAGGAACCAGCGGTCGCCGCTGCGGCGGGCGAGCACCGCCTCCTGCCCGGGCTGTCCGGCCAGCAGCCGGGTGTCGTCCCAGGCCGCCGGTACCTGGTCGAAGAAGGCCCGGGCGAGCGGCCGTTCGTCGTACGACTCGGGGGTGCCCGCGAACATCTGGAGCCCCGACTCGTAGGCGACGGCCAGTCCGACCTCGGCCGCGTCGGAGTTGGGGCGCAGGCCGACGCGTTGGAAGGCGCCCGGGGTGAAGTCCATGGAGCCGATGACATTGCGGGTGAACGGCAGGGTGGTGAGGTGGGCGGCGGTGTTCGTCCGCTTCTCCTCACCGCCGACGCCTTCCAGGGTCATCACCTGCGGCCAGGTGCGCTGGATGCCCTTGGGGATCGTGGAGCCGTGGAAGTCGACCATGAGATGGTGCGCGGCGGTCTCCGACAGGATGGTGTCGTACCACCGGAGCATGGCCTGCGCCTCGGAGTTCATGAAGTCGATCTTCACGCCCTTGACGCCCCACCGCTCCAGGGTGGGCAGCCACCGGTCGCGTTCCTCGGGTGTGTCGAGGTCGCGCCGGTGGATCCAGACGACGATCCCGACGCCCTTGGCCCGGGCGTACGCGACGAGTTCCGGCATCCAGCTGTTGGTCTGCCAGTCGGGGTCGGTGACGTCCCACTCGTCCTTCTTGAAGTACCAGCCCGAATCGACTGCCTCGTAGGGCCAGTTCCGTTCGGCGGCGTAGTCGACGTAGGCCTTCTGCGCCGCGAGGCTCTGGCCGGCCGCGCGGCCGCCGGCGAGCCAGGTCCACAGGACGGTGCCGGGCCGGATCCACGCGGGGTCGGCGACCTCGGAGGCGGGGGCGAGGTCGTCGGTGAAGGTGGACCGGGTGACGGTGGCGAGGTCGCCGGTCACCATCGCCCGCCAGGGCGTGGCGAGGGGTCCGTCGGCGCGGACCCGTTCGTCGGCGAGCTGGATCCGGTAGGTGCCGGTGCCCTGGGTGTGGTCGAGCCGGGCGCCGGAGCAGCTGCCGGTGAGGTCGGACTCGGCGAGCAGGGCGTAGCCGCCGGGGGTGGCGAAGAGCGCCTGGTCGGAGTAGGCGCCGGTGGGAGCGGTCGCGGCGGTGTACCGGGCGAACCGGCCCTCGTTGTCCACCCGGTAGGTGCTGAGCCACGCGCTCGCGTCCGGCGGCAGGGTGAAGGCGGAGGTCTCGCCGAGCACGTCGCCGTGCCCGGCGGGCAGGACGTACCGGTAGGCGACGCCGTCGGCGGAGGCGCGGACGACGAGGTCGAGCCGGGCACCGGCGGCGGTGGCGAACGACAGCCGGGTCTCCTTCATATGAACCCTGCGGTCCAGGCGCTTTCCGGACCTGGTCAGGTAACGCTCGTCCACCGTCCGGTCCTTGCGGTGCAGGAAGCGCAACCCCTGGGAGAGGTCGGCCTGTTCGGTGACGATGCCGACGGACGACGGCTCGACGACCTTACGGCCGTCCCGGGACACCGCGAGGTGCACCGTGCCGGTGGTGTCGTCCAGGGATATCCGCGCCCGGGGTGCGTGGGCCGCTGTCGAGACGGCCCAGACCCGCTCTTGCTGCTCGGCGCGTGCGGGAACGGTCGTGAGGAGTGCGGCCACCAGCCCGGCGCAGAGCGCGGCGACCGCCGTTCTGATCGGAACAGCCATGGGAACCCTTCCGGTGGTGCGGGCGGACGGACGGTTGCTACGGCAGTCCCCAGGCCGCACCCGGTTCGCTCACGGCGACGGGCGCGATGACGAGGTCGGGCCGGGAGCCGGAATGGACGAGCACCTCGCGTCCCCGGGGGAGGTCGATGGAGAGCACGCCGTCGCCCAGGTCGTGGGTGCGGGCGCGGGTGCCGTCGTCCAGCAGCACGGTGAGGGTGCCGGTGAGGCCGTGCCGGAGCTTGAGCGTTCACGTACGGCTGGCAGAAGCCCTGGAACCTCGACCTCGGCGACCGGCACGCCTACAGCGGCGGCGTCGACCGCATGTGGGTGTACGCCACCGACGAGCCGTTCGAGGAGGGCAGCTGTACGTGGTCGCCTTCAACGGAGCCATCGGCGTGGGTTCGTTCATCGGCGGCCTGATCGTCGACTCCTCCGGCCCGCGCCCCGTGATGCTCGCGGCCGGCGCCTTCGCCTTCGCCGCGATGCTGCTGACAGCGCTCGGCGGCAGGCGCGAGGCTTAGCCCGGCACGGTCACCGGCCGGCACAACGTCATCGTGCGCCGACGCGTGGACCGACGCGTCAGGCGGGGCGGCCTCGACGCAAGAGGTCCGGTGGCCGTGCGCACGCTCACCGGCGGGCGCCGGAGTCGCGCGTCCGGCCCGGGGACAGCTGTGCGGAGTCCGGTCGGTGGCGTACCCGGTCGAGCAGCAGCACCGACCACAGCGCCGCGAACGCGCACCAGGTCGAGACGAACTCCAGCCGCCACAGCGCGAAGCAGGCCGCCGCGCCCACGCCGACCAGCACCCCGAGGACCAGCAGTCGCCGGTCGCCGGACAGCAGCAGGGAACCGACGGTGGCCAGGAGATAGCCCGCGACGAGCACGGCCGGGTGGGAAAGGTGGACCGAGTACCCGACCGTGTGGCCGCGGATCTCGGCCGTCACCGGCCCGGTGGCGACAGCGGCCGCGAGCGCCCCGGCGGTCGCGACGCCGAGCGCGAGAAGGAACGTCAGTCTGCGCCGGGCGGCCGGCGGGGCGGCGCACCGCACCGCCGCCGGCACCCACACCGCCAGCAGCGGCAGCGCGATCACGGCCCAGACGACGGTGGCGGGCCCGCTGCCCCCGCCCGAGGCCCAGACCACCGACTCCACGGCCTGATGAGCCCCGAGCAGCAGCGGCAGTGCGGCGAGGGGAAGATCCCGGCGGTCGCGCACGTGCGTCACACAGGCCACGCCGACGGCCGCCACACCGGCGCCCGCCACCAGGTCGGCCGTCGCACTCCAACACATCACGTCACCATGGGTTCGGCCGTCGTCCGCATCCGCCTCGTCGTGCGGTGCGCGTCAGGTTACGTCCTGCCTCCGGAAATCCACCGGCCGCCGGGCCGACGCCTCTGTTCGAGTAGCGCACCGACGGTGTGAGGGGCCGCGTTACGCTGGTCCCGGTGAGCGGCAGACAGCGAAGGAGACCGCGGGTGGTGGACGTCTCGCAGGGAGACGACGGACTCGGCCTGGTGCACGGCCCGGCCGTGCTGGAGGTGGGCCCGTTGTCCGGTCGGCCCGGCATTCGTGCCCGGGGCGAGATCAGCGAGATCACTCGCTCGCCCTGGGAAGAGGCCTTGGCGGGCTTGGCCCGGCAGCACGCCGACGTGTCCTATGTGGAGCTGTCGGAAGTGGCGTTCGTCGACGTGGCAGGGGTCGCGGCGCTCGCCGTCACGGCACTGGGCCTGCCCGGGGGCCGGGTGGTGGTCGAGCATCCGCCACCACAGGTGCCCCGCGTACTGAGCCTGTTCTGGCCGGGCCTCGGCAGGATCGAGGTGGCGCCGCGATGAACACGGTGGCGACCCACGAGGCGTTCGAGCACCCCGCGCTGTTCTACCGCACCGAACAGGAGTACGTGGAGCAGACGGTGTCCTTCGTGCAGGAGGGCCTGGACCTCGGCGAGCCGGTGGCGGTGGCGGTGCCAGGACCCAACCTGGAGCTGATCAGGGCCGGACTGGGCCCGGACGCCCAGGCCGTTCGCCTGCTGGACATGACGGTGGCGGGCCGCAACCCGGGCAGGATCATTCCCGGAGTGCTACGCGCGTTCGCCGACGCCCATCAGCGGGGGCGGGTACGGATCATCGGCGAGCCGATCTGGGCGGGCCGCAGCGCGGTCGAGTACCCGGCGTGCGCGCAGCACGAGGCGTTGATCAACGCGGCCTTCGAGGGTCGTGCGGTGACCATCCTCTGCCCGTACGACGAGGTACGCCTGGACGAGGAGGTCCTGGCCGACGCGAGGATCACCCACCCGACGATCGTGACCCGCGACAAGGAGGGGACCAGCGACGTCTACGACTGGCGTTCCGTCGTCGTCCGTTACAACGAGGCGCTGGTGCCCGCGCCGGACGCCGCCGTGTTCTCGTTCGGCGCCGACGAGCTCTACGCGGCGCGCGCCTTCGCGGTCGGAGAGGCCGAACGGCTGGGCCTCGCCGGGCAGCGGCTGGACGACACCGAGCTGGCGGTGGCGGAGCTGACCACCAACAGCGTGGTGCACGGCGCCGGACGGGGAACGCTCGCCGTCTGGGCCGAGGCGGGACAGGTCGTGTGCGAGGTCCGGGACGCGGGCCGACTGTCCGATCCGCTGGCCGGCCGCAGACCGCCCGAGCGCGGTCAGATCGGCGGCCGCGGTCTCATGCTGGTCCACTACGTGTCCGACCTGGTCCGTCTGCACACCTCCGACGAGGGCACCACCGTCCGCTTCTACCTCGGCCGCTGAGAGCCCGTCCGAGACCTCGTCCGGGAGTCCGTCCGGGACCCCGGCCGATCCGAACCGTTCCCCGTGCACCCGAAGGTGTGCGGGGTCCGACGGTTCAAGAGGCACCGGGCGGGCCCGTCCGGCGCCGCGACGCAGGCGGGTGAAGCCTGAGCCGCCGTCACCTCCACGGGGCATGCATGAGGATCTCCGCCGTATCCGGCCGGGTCGGCGGAATCGACGCGCTGGAGGCGAGAGTGACGAAAGAACGAGCCGAAGAGACCGGCCCCCACACCATCAGGGTCCCGGTCCTCATCGTCGGCGGCTCCCTGGTCGGCCTGGCGACCTCGTTGTTCCTGGGACGGCTGGGAGTACCGCACGTACTGGTGGAGCGCCACGCGGGCACCTCCATCCATCCGCGCGGCCGCGGGAACAACGTCCGCACGATGGAGCTGTTCCGGGTGGCGGGTGTCGAGCAGGCGATCCAGGAGGCCGCCGCCACCCTGGCCGACAACCACGGCATCCTCCAGACACCCACCCTGGTCGGCGACGCGGGCGAGTGGCTGTTCCGGGACATCGACCCGGGCGGCGGCCTGGCCCGCTTCAGTCCCAGCTCCTGGTGCCTGTGCAGCCAGAACGACCTCGAGCCGGTCCTCCTCGACCACGCCAAGCAGCACGGCGGTGACCTGCGCTTCCACACCGAGATGATGTCGTTCGACAGCGACGCCACCGGTGTCACCGCGGTGGTCAAGAGCCGTGAGACGGGTGAGCACACCACCATCCGCGCGGACTACCTCGTCGCCGCCGACGGCCCCCGCAGCCCTGTCCGGGAGCAGCTCGGCATCGGCCAGAGCGGACCCGGCGACCTGTTCCACAACGTCAGCCTCACCTTCCGCTCCCGCCGCCTCGCCGACGTCGTGGGCGACCGCCACTTCATCGTCTGCTACCTGACCAACCCGGAGGCCGACGGCGCCCTGCTGCCGGTGGACAACCGCGAGAAGTGGGTCTTCCACGCCCCCTGGCACCCCGAACACGGCGAAACCCTCGAGGAGTTCACCGACGAGCGGTGTGTCGAGCACATCCGCCGGGCGGTCGGGGTCGCCGACCTCGACGTGGAGATCACCGGCAAGGCGCCCTGGCACGCCGCCCAGCGGGTGGCCCGCAGCTACCGGTCGGGACGGGTGTTCCTGGCCGGCGACTCGGCCCACGAGATGTCCCCCACCGGTGCCTTCGGTTCCAATACCGGTATCCAGGACGCGCACAACCTCGCCTGGAAGCTGGCCGCGGTCCTCGACGGCTGGGCGGGGGAGGCGCTGCTGGACACCTACGACGCCGAGCGCCGCCCCGTGGCCGAGGCCACCAGCGCCCGGGCCGCCGCCCGGTCGGCCGAGCACAGCCACCCCGGGTTCGCCGCGCCGCCCGGAGCGGGCGGCGGCGGCCCCCAGCGAGGCATCCTCAGCGTGGCCCTCGGCTACCGCTACCCGCAGGGCGCTGTCGTCGGCGCCGATCCCGAGGTCCCGGTCGTGCCGGAGAACCTCGACCTGACCGGCGCACCCGGCAGCAGGGCACCTCACCTGTGGGTCCGCCGCGGGAACGAACGGCTCTCGACCCTCGACCTGTACGAGCGGTCCCTGGTCCTGCTCAGCGACGCCGGTGAGCCGAGCGGATGGCACGGGGCCGCCACCCGCCTCGCCGAGGAACTGGTCCTCCCGCTCAAGTCGTACCGGGTGGGCACGGGAGCCGACGCGGACCTGGTGCCGGAGGGCGACGCCGACTGGGCGGAGCGCCACGGCACGGCACGCGGAGGCGCCGTACTCGTCCGGCCCGACGGGTTCGTCGTATGGCGGTCGCCGGGTCCGGACGCGGACGCCGAGGCGGCGCTGCGCCGGGTCCTGAAGACCGGGCTGGGGCTCGCCTGACCCCGCGGGCTTCACCCGTGTGAACGCCCCGAGTGGTGCCGCGGCGACGGGCGGCTGACGGTGGATCACGTCCCGGTCGGGTCAGGTGAGCTGACGAGGTGTCGGCTGCCCGGTCGTGACGGAAGGACCATCAGATGCGTTCAGCTCGCATGATCCTGGCCACCGCGGCGGCTTCGGCCGCCCTCGCCATCGGCGCCTCCGGCGCCTCCGGCGCCTACGCCGCCGGTGACACGGACCACGACGACTCGTCCTGGAGCAAGGAGGACAGCTCCTCGTACAGCAAGGAGCACGACAAGGAGGAGCACGGCAAGGAGGAGCACGGCAAGGAGGACCACGACTCCCCGCACGGCGGCATCCACACCGGCGGCGGCGCCCTCGCCTCGGTGAGCGACAGCGGCGACCACAGCGCGGCCAAGGACCCCAAGTACGACCCCGAGACGTACAAGGACAAGGACGAGCACGGCAAGGACTCCTGGAACGGCGGGAAGGAAGAGGAGTCCGGCGGCTGGAGCAAGGAGCACGACAAGCCCAGCGGCGGCGTCCACACCGGCGGCGGCGCCCTCGCCACCCCCTCGGCGACCGCGGCCGGACTCGGCGTCCTCGCCGTCGCCGGCACCGGCCTCTACGCCCTGCGCCGCAAGAAGACGGTGGGGGGTGTGGCCTGACCCATGCCGGACGCGATAGCGAAGCCGCGGCCGCCACCGGTACCCCCGCGTGGCGGCCCGGCTCGCTCCCCGTGCTCTGTCCGCCCCGCTGCCGCGCCCGAATGAGGTGGTCCCCGATGGCAGTTCCCACTTCTTCCGCCCCTCCTCCCTCCGCCCCCGCCCCCGCCCCCGCCAAACCCTCCGGCAACGAGCCGGCGTCCACCGAAGAGGGAACTTCCCGCGCCGGCGTGATGATGATCTGCGCCGCGGTCGCGGTGCTCCTGGCGCTGAACCTGTTCGGCGGCGGCATCGACACGTCGACCGGCATCGCCGGCCCGCCGCACGCCCCGCCCGCCGCCGGGTCGGTCCCGGCGGCCCGTGCACCGGGCGCGGCGAACGCGGGAGAGCCGGACACCCGGCACCCGGTGGGCAAGCACCTGCCGCGCTCCCGGCCCGTGCGGCTGTTCATCCCGAAGATCGCGGTCGACGCGCCCTTCGTCGACCTCGCCATCACCCCCACCGGCCAGCTGGAGCCGCCCCCCGCGAAAGACGTCAATCTCGTCGGCTGGCACGCCAAGGGAGCCTCACCCGGAGAGACGGGCACCGCGATCATCGCCGGGCACGTCGACACCAAGACCTCCCCGGCCGTCTTCGCGGGGCTCAGCGCACTGGCGAAGGGCGACGGCTTCCAGGTCCTGCGGGCCGACGGCAGCAAGGCGTCCTTCCGGGTCGACAGCGTGGAGACCTTCGAGAAGGCCGACTTCCCCAGCGAACGGGTGTACAGCGACACCTCCGAGGCGCAGGTGCGGCTCATCACCTGCGCGGGGGCCTACGACCGGCGGGTCAAGGACTACACCGAGAACCTGGTCGTCTTCGCTCATCTGGTCTGACGGCCGGCCGCCCAGTCACCCACGTAGTTCATCCGAGTCGCGCGCTTGCGGGGACGGGCACAGGATCGAGGAACGCTGACGTCGCATCACCGCGGCCGACGTTCACTTATCCCCTCCGCGAAGGAGATGTGCGCAGGATGACCACCACGTCCGAACGTGTTGCAGGTTCGCGGGCGCGACAGGCGTCGCAACGTGTCTCCCAGTCCGTGTTCGACGGTTCCCGGCTCCGCGTCGTCCTTCTGGTCGACGTCTACGACGGGGCCCAGCAGCAGTTCCTCGAGGCGTACGAGCAGCTCTGCAACCAGGTCGCGTCCGTCCCCGGGCACGTCAGCGACCAGCTGTGCCAGTCCATCGAGAACCCCTCCCAGTGGCTCATCACCAGCGAGTGGGAGAGCGCCCCGCCGTTCCTCGCCTGGGTCAACAGCGAGGAGCACGTGGCGATGGTGGAGCCGCTGCACAGCTGCGTGCGCGACACCCGGTCACTGCGCTTCCACGTCGTCCGCGAGACCGGCGGCCCGGCGGCGGCCGCCGACCAGGCCAAGCGCCGGCTCCAGACATCGCCCAGGATCGGCGACGGCGTGATCCGGCACGCGCTCACCTTCACCGTCAAGCCGGGCAGCGAGGAGATCGTCGCCAAGATCCTCGCCGACTACGCCTCACCCGAGCCGCAGGTCGACGACACCACCCGGCTGTGCCGCACCTCGCTGTTCATGCACGGCAACCGGGTGGTGCGGGCCATCGAGGTGCGGGGCGACCTGCTCTCCGCGCTGCGCCACGTCTCCCGGCAGCCCGAGGTACGGGCCGTCGAGGAGGCCATCAACCCCCATCTGGAGCAGGACCGGGACCTCAACGACCCCGAGTCCGCCCGGGTCTTCTTCACCCGGGCCGCGCTGCCCGCCGTCCACCACGTGACGGCCGAGGAGCGGCAGAACCCGCAGGCCGAGCGGTACGCCCTGTACTACCCGGCCCGACCCGACCGCGGCATGAAGCTGGCCGAGCTGCTCGCCCGGCAGGACGAGGCGGCGGCGGACGACCCGCGCAGCCCGGTCCTGCGCAGCACGATCTTCCAGCGCGACGACGTCGTCGTACGGCTGATCGACGTGCGCGGCGGACTCGAGGCCGCCGACCCCGTACAGGCCCTGGGTCTGTCCGATCCCGGACAGGTGGCCGAGCTGACGACGCTCCAGGACGACGCCGCCGGCGCGTCCGCGTCGAAGGACGGCCGTCTCGCGCGCTTCCTCGAACTGGCGCGCATGGATCTCGTCACCGACCGCCGGTCGCCCGACGCCTGATTCGTCATCGCGTGGCAGGGGCGGTGCCCCGCCCCTGCCACGGCGGTGCAGTACATCATCGGAGGAACGTCGTGATCACTTCTCGTCACAGAATCATGGACCTCAGCGAGGTCGAGCCCAACACCCGGCGAGGCGGCGACCTGCGCGCCATGCTCACCCCGGCCACGGTGGGCGCCACCAGCGGTTTCATGGGCGTGGCCCTCATCCAGCCCGGCGACCGCATCGGTGAGCACTACCACCCGTACTCCGAGGAGTTCGTGTACGTGGTGTGCGGACAGCTGGAAGTGGACCTGGACGGTGAGCCGCACCCGCTCCAGCCCGAGCAGGGGCTCCTGATCCCCCTCAACGTGCGCCACCGCTTCCGCAACGTCGGCAAGGTGGAGGCCCGTATGGTCTTCCACCTCGGCCCGCTGGCCCCGAGCCCGCCGCTCGGCCACGTCGACACCGAGGGAACCGAAGCGGAGCCCGCGGTGGTCGGGGCGGAGTCGGCCGCGCGACGTCAGGTGCGCTCATGACGAGACGAGTGGCGGTCACCGGCATAGGCATCGTCGCCCCGGGCGGCATAGGCGTACCGGCGTTCTGGAACCTCCTAGCGGACGGGCGCACGGCGACACGGGCCATCACCTTCTTCGACCCGACCGGGCTGCGGTCGCGGATCGCCGCCGAGTGCGACTTCGACCCGGCGGCCCACGGCCTGGACGCACGGGACGTCGAGCGGTGCGACCGCTACATCCAGTTCGCCCTGGTCGCCGGGGACGAAGCGGTTCGCGACGCGGGTCTCGACCTCGTCGCCGAGAACCCCTGGCGGGTCGGTGTCTCCCTGGGCACCGCGGTCGGCGGCACCACCCGGCTGGAGAACGACTACGTCGCGGTCAGCCACGGCGGGCAGCGCTGGGACGTGGACCACCTGGAGGCGGCCCCGCACCTGCACCGCGCGTTCACGCCCAGCACGCTCGCCTCGACGGTGGCGGAGCGGTTCGGGGCACGCGGTCCGGTGCAGACCGTCTCCACGGGCTGCACCTCCGGGCTCGACGCGGTCGGGTACGCCTTCCACACCGTGGAGGAGGGCCGGGCCGACATATGCATAGCCGGCGCCTCGGACTCGCCGATCTCGCCGATCACGATGGCGTGCTTCGACGCGATCAAGGCCACCTCCTCGAACAACGACGACCCGGCCCACGCCTCGCGTCCCTTCGACGCAGACCGTGACGGGTTCGTCATGGGCGAGGGCGGCGCCGTACTCGTCCTGGAGGAGCTCGAGCACGCCCGGGCCCGTGGCGCGCACATCTACTGCGAGCTCGGCGGGTACGCCACGTTCGGCAACGCCTACCACATGACCGGCCTGACCAGCGAAGGCCTGGAGATGGCCCGGGCCATCGAGGAAGCCCTCGACCACGCCCGGCTCGACGCCACCGCGATCGACTACGTCAACGCGCACGGGTCGGGCACCAAGCAGAACGACCGCCACGAGACCGCCGCGGTGAAGCGGGTCCTGGGCACGCACGCCTACGACACGCCCATGAGCTCCATCAAGTCGATGGTGGGCCACTCCCTCGGCGCGATCGGAGCGATCGAACTCGTCGCCTGTGTGCTGGCCCTGGCGAACCAGGTCGTACCGCCGACCGCGAACTACGAGACGCCCGACCCCGAGTGCGACCTGGACTACGTCCCGCGCGTGGCCCGCGAGCGCAAGCTCGCCAGCGTGCTCTCGGTGGGCAGCGGGTTCGGCGGCTTCCAGTCCGCGGTGGTCATGAACCGGCCGAGGGAGAAGACACGATGAGCGAACCCCTGCCACGGCGCGCGGCCGTCACGGGAATCGGTGTGGTCGCGCCCAACGGAGCCAGTACCGAGACCTTCTGGAAGTCCACCAGGGAAGGCATCAGCGTCCTGGACCGGGTCACCCGCGAGGGCTGTGAGGATCTGCCGCTGCGGGTGGCGGGCCAGGTCCGCGACTTCGACCCGTCGGCCGCGATCGAGGAGCGCTTCCTGGTCCAGACCGACCGGTTCACGCACTTCGCGATGGCCGCGGCCGACTTCGCGCTGGACGACGCCCAGCTCGGCCGGCCGGAGACCGACGCCGCGCCCTTCTCCGTGGGGGTGGTCACCGCGGCCGGTTCCGGCGGCGGCGAGTTCGGCCAGCGGGAGCTCCAGCAGTTGTGGGGCAAGGGCAGTCGCTTCGTCGGCCCGTACCAGTCCATCGCCTGGTTCTACGCCGCCAGCACCGGCCAGATCTCCATCCGCCACGGCTTCAAGGGCCCCTGCTCGGTCGTCGCCGCCGACGAGGCCGGCGGCCTGGACGCCCTGGCCCACGCGGCGCGGGCGGTGCGCCGCGGCACCGATGTGATCGTGGCCGGGGCGACCGAGGCGCCGATCGCGCCCTACTCGGTGGTCTGCCAACTCGGCTACGAGGAACTCAGCACGGTCGACGACCCGACCCGCGCCTACCGCCCGTTCACCTCCGCGGCCTGCGGGTTCGTTCCCGCCGAGGGCGGCGCCATGCTCGTGGTGGAGGCGGAGGCCGCGGCCCGGGAACGGGGCGCGCGGGTGCAGGCCTACCTGGCCGGACACGCGGCGACCTTCACCGGGGCCTCCCGCTGGGAGGAGTCCCGGGAGGGGCTCGCCCAGGCCGTCCGGCAAGCCCTGGAGGAGGCCGACTGCGCTCCCGAGGAGATCGACGTGGTCTTCGCCGACGCCCTCGGCGTACCGGAGGCGGACCGCGCCGAGGCCCTGGCGATCGCCGACGCCCTCGGGGCGCACGGCACCCGCGTGCCCGTCACGGCGCCGAAGACCGGGATCGGCCGGGGCTACTGCGCGGCGCCGCTGATGGACGTCGCGGCGGCGGTGCTCGCGATGGAGCACGGTCTGATCCCACCCACCCCCAACGTCTTCGACATCTGCCACGACCTCGACCTCGTGACCGGCCGGGCCCGTACCGCCGAGGTACGCACGGCGCTGGTCCTGAGCCGGGGACTCATGGGGTCGAACTCGGCGCTGGTGCTGCGGCACGGCGCCACCGACGCCTCGTAGCGAGGCGCCGCGGAGCAGCAGAGGAAGGGAATGGCATGACTGACCGCATCACTGTGGAAGAGCTGGCCGAACTCATGAAGAAGTTGGCCGGCGTCACCGTCCCCCCGGAGGAACTCCGCCGCGAAGACCCGGGCTTCGACCGCCTCGGCGTCGACTCGCTCGGCCTGCTGGGGATCGTGGGCGAGCTGGAGAACCGGTACGGCACGCCGATGCCTCCCGACGCCGAGCGCTCCAAGTCGCCCCGGCAGTTCCTCGACCTCGTCAACAGTGCCCTCATGACAGGAGCCTGAGATGACCGGACACACGCAGAACGAGATCACCATCGCGGCGCCCCTGGACCTGGTCTGGGAGGTGACCAACGACCTGGAGAACTGGCCGCGGCTGTTCAGCGAGTACGCCTCCGTCGAGATCCTCTCGCGGGAGGGACGCAAGACGACGTTCCGGCTGACCATGCACCCGGACGAGAACGGCACCGTGTGGAGCTGGGTCTCGGAGCGCGAGCCGGACCGCGACACGCTCACCGTCAAGGCCCGCCGGGTCGAGACGGGGCCCTTCGCCCACATGGACATCCACTGGCGGTACGAGGAGGTGCCGACCGGTACGCGGATGGTCTGGACGCAGGACTTCGCGATGAAGCCGGAAGCGCCGGTCGATGACGAGTGGATGACCGACAACATCAACCGGAACTCCAAGGTCCAGCTGGGCCTGATCCGGGACCGCATCGAGAAGACCGCCGCCGAGCGCGGTGCCACCCCCGGTCTGACCGACTGAGCCGGACGGAGAACAGCACCATGCACCAAGCTCTGATCGTCGCCCGGATGGCCCCGGGATCGGCACCCGACATCGCCAAGGTGTTCGAGGAGTCCGACCGGGGAGAGCTGCCGCGGCTCGTCGGTGTGACCCGGCGCAGCCTGTTCCAGTTCGGCGACGTGTACATGCACCTGATCGAGTCCGAGCGCGAGCCCGGACCCGCCATCGCCAAGATCACCGGACATCCCGAGTTCCGGGGCGTCAGCGAGCGGCTGGCCGCGTACGTCAGCGCGTACGACCCCGAGACCTGGCGTTCCCCGAAGGACGCCATGGCACAGCGCTTCTACCTCTGGGAGCGCGAGCCGGCCGGCTGACCCCCGCCGACCATCACCGGTCGCCGGGCCCGCGACGCTGCGGCGGGCCCGGCGACCGGTGGTCTGTGGGTGTCTTTCTCTCAGCCGGGGACGTGGCAGTCGAACGCGTGCAGGTAGGGGTTGACCGGGCTGATGTCGTCGATGACGAGGCCCGCCTCGGTCAGCCGGTCCACCATGCTCTGGGTGGTGTGCTTCGCCCCGCCGACGTTCAGGAGCAGCAGCAGGTCCATCGCGGTGCTGAACCGCATCGAGGGCGAGTCGTCGACGAGGTTCTCGATGACCACGACCCGTGTCCCGGGGCCGCCCGCCGCACGGACGTTGCGCAGGGTGCGGGCCGTGCTCTCGTCGTCCCACTCCAGGATGTTCTTGATGACGTAGACGTCGGCCTTCACCGGGACGGCCGTACGGACGTCGCCGGGCACCACGCGCGCACGGCCGGCGAGGTCGCCGCCCGCGAGCAGGCGCGGCACCGCGTTCTCCACCACCCGGGGGAGGTCGAGCAGCGTCCCGTGCATCGACGGGTACTTGTCCAGCAGGCTCGCCACCACGTGCCCCTGGCCGCCGCCGATGTCGGCGACCGACGAGCTCCCGGTCAGGTCGAGGAACTCCGCGACGTCCCGCGCCGACTGCACGCTGGATGTCGTCATGGCGCGGTTGAAGATGTCGGCCGACTCCGGGGCGTCCTCGTTGAGGTAGGGGAAGAACTCCTTGCCGTAGAGGTCCTCCACCACGTTGCGGCCGGTGCGCACCGCCTCGTCCAGCATCGGCCAGGCGTCCCAGGTCCACGGCTCGGTGCACCACAGCGAGATGGCGCGCAGGCTGTTGGGGTCGTCCTCGCGCAGCAGCCGGGAGACGTCGGTGTGCGCGAACGTCCCGTCCGGCCCTTCGGCGAAGACGCCGTAGCAGGACAGGGCCCGCAGGAGCCGTCGCAGCGGACGGGGTTCGGTCTTCACCGCGGCCGCGAGGTCCTCCACGGCCATGGGGTTGTCGCCGAGGGCGTCGGCGACGCCCAGCCGGGCGGCCGCGCGGAGGGCGGCGGCACATGCCGCCCCGAACGCGAGTTCCCGCAGCCGCATCGACGGCGGAGGGGCAGACTGAGCGGTCGTCATGTGCCGCCTTCCTTCCTTCTTGGAGTTCGCGGGGTTCGTGGGGTTCGTGGGGTTCAGCACAGGCCGGCGGGCTGCGACGAGCGGCAGGAGTTGCCTTCGAAGGTGTTGCCCTTGCCGGTGTCCGTGTTGACGAGGTCCGGGGAGTTGCCCCGCAGCAGGTTGTTGCTGATCCGGTTCCGGTCGCTGGTCGTGCCCACGAAACTCTTGAACAGGACGATGCCGCCGGACAGCGGGGACTTGCCGACGTTGTCCTTGATCACGTTCCGGGTGATCAGGCTGTCCTCGGCGCCGGTCAGGACGATGCCGGAGCCCTGGAGGGCGTCCAGCCGCGCGGTCTTCGGGCAGGACTTGTTGTTGCGCTCGATGCGGTTCTCGCGCACCGTCACGAAGCCGGCCTTCGGCTTGTTCTCGTCGCCGACGACGAACACGCCCGCGCAGTTGCCCGTGAGGTGGTTGTCCGCGAGGGTCAGGTTGCGCAGCCGGCGGACGGTGACGCCGATCCGGTTGCCCACCAGCCGGTTGTGCTCGACCACGGTTCCCTCGGTGTCCGTGGCGCCCAGCTCCTCCTTGATCGTGTTGGCGAGGAACAGGCCTGCGTCGCCGTTGTCCCGGGCGGTGTTGTCGCGGAACACGCCCTGGGCCGACTGCTCCGTGGCGATGCCCCACACGCCGTTCTTCACCGCGGTGACGTGCCGCACGGTCAGCCCGTCGGCCTCCGTGGCGTAGACGCCGGTCTTGGCGAAGCCGGACACCGTCAGGGAGGCGATGGTGACGCCGTCGACGTTGTGGTCCTTCGTGCCCACGACGCAGATGCCGTTGCCGCCCGCGGCACAGCTGTTCGCGGCCTTCCCGGTCTTCGCGGCGCCCGATCCGGTGCTCGGGGCGGTGCTCGGGGCGGTGCTCGGGGCGGTGCTGCCGGTGCTCGCGGCCGCCTCCGGCTCGAGCACCGTGCCGCGGCCCACGCCGCGCAGGGTGAGCCCGGGCGTGCTGACGTCGACGCTCTCGTGATAGGTGCCGTAGGTCAGCAGAACGGTGTCGCCCGGCTGGGCGGCGTCCACCGCCTTCTGGATCGATTCCCCCGGGTGGACCACATGGACCGTGTGGGCGGCGACCGGCGGAGCGGCACCGAGCCCCGTCCCGATCAGCGCCGCCGTGCACGCCAAGTACGCGATATGGCATTTCTTCATATTGTGCACGCTATGACTCAATAGCCCGAAACAGGCGAGATGGGCCATCCGGCGGCGTGTCCCCCGGGCGCCGGGCGCCGGGCGCCGGGCGGCGTCAGTCGGTGCGTGGGCGGCGGTTGCTCCGGGGCGCGCGCCGGGAGAGTCGCCGCGGGCGGGCGCCGGTCGCCTTCGGCGGCTCGCCGGCGGGCGGCTCCTCAGCACGGGGCTCGTCGGCGGGGCGCGTCCCGGTCGACTCGTCCTGCCACGACTCGTAGTCCGTGAAGGCGTCACCGGAGTCCTGGCCGCCGGGAGAGAACATGGCGCCCGCGTACTCGGGCTGCGGGACGTTCTTGAGCAGAGCCAGCGCCAGGGTGTCGGAGTCGGGCAGGGTGCCCGGCAGGGGCCGGGTGACCGTGTCGGGCAGCATGACGAGGGAGGTCGTGCCGGACTTCTCGCCGGAGGGGCGCAACTGGACGCGGATGCCGTGCCGTTCGGCGAGTCTGCCGACCACGAACAGCCCCATGTGCTGGGAGATGTCGACGTCGACGGTCGGCGGGTCGGCCAACTTGCGGTTGATCACCGCGAAGTCGTCCGCCGCCAGCCCGATGCCCTCGTCGTGGATCTCGACCGTGATCCGGCCGTCGGGGAGCCGCACGGCGGTCACCCGCACCTCCGAGTGCGGGGAGGAGAACACCGTGGCGTTCTCCAGCAGTTCGGCGAGCAGATGCACGAGGTCGGGCACGGTCCGGCCGTCGATCTGGGCCTCCGGCAGCCCGGAGAGCCGGATGCGCTCGTACTGCTCCACCTCCGAGCAGGCCGCGCGGACGACGTCGACCAGCGGCAGCGGCCGGTCCCACTGCTGGGCGGGCCGCTCGCCGCCGAGCACCAGGAGGTTCTCGCCGTTGCGGCGGACCCGGGTGGCGAGATGGTCCAGTCGGAAGAGGTTCTCCAGCTGCTCCGGGTCGGTCTCGTTGTCCTCCAGGCTGGTGATGAGGGCCAGTTGACGTTCGATCAGTGACTGGCCCCGGTGCGAGAGGTTGGTGAAGATCGCGTTGATGTTGCCCCGCAGCAGGGCCTGCTCGGCGGCGAGCCGGACGGCCTCGCGGTGGACGAGGTCGAAGGCCCGGGCCACCTCGCCGATCTCGTCGGTGGTGTGGATCGGGATCGGGACGACCCGGGTGTCCACTTCGCCGGAGTCGGGCCGGGACATCTGGTCGATGAGAGCGGGCAGCCGTTGGCCGGCGATCTCGATGGCGGAGGCGCTCAGCCGGCGCATCCCGGTGCTCATCGTGCGGGCCACCCAGGAAGCGAGCAGAAAGGCCACGAGCACCGAGGCGAGCACGAGCGCCGCGTTGGTGACGGCGTCCCGGCGCGCGTCGTCGGCGATGTCGTGGGCGCTCGCGAGCGCGGCGTCGGTGAGGTTCACCTGGATGCCCCGGTAGGCGTCGAAGCCCAGCGTGGACGCGGCGAAGAACGACTCGGGTGTGATGCCCCGCGCGGCCAGTTCCGCGGCCGGCTTCCCGTCGCCGATCTCGGCGATCATCTCGTCGATGCCGGGCGGGGTGACGAAGGTCCGCCCCGCCGCCGCGGCCTGTGCGGCCGCCTCGGCGGTCTGCTGTCTGCCCCGCTCCTCGGCGGCGGCCAGCGCCTGCTGGAGCCTCGTCACGTCCTCGGTGGTGCCGGCGCCCACGTACTCCTGGAGCCCGACCTGTTCGAGGTAGGCGTACGAGCGGAACGAGGCGAGCTGGGAGGCCAGTTCGCCCGGGGCGAGCCGGTCGCGGTCCTCCACCAGCAGATGCGTGCCGATGGAACGGATCAGGGACTCGGCCGCCTGCGTCAGGGACACGGCGTAGAGCGTCCGGCCGATGCTCGTCTGGTTGCTGGTGCCGATGCCCAGTTCGTTCGAGATCTCCATCAAGGGGTGCTGGACGGTGTGGTAGCTCTCCTCCGTCTGCACTCCGGACATCCGGGAGGTGAACGCGTTGGCCCGCACGGCGGCGAGCTGCGCCTCACCGGCGCGGACCAGCTGTACGCGCCGGACGAGGCCGCCGGTCTTCGGCATCCGGGCGACCGCCGCGTCGAACACCCGCGCGTCCGCGTCGGTGATCTGCCGGGCCTGTACGAGCGTGTCGGATGCCCTGTCGCCCGTCAGCAGGGGGATGACCGACAGATCGCGCTCGTTGATCGCGTCGCTCGCGTATTTGTTCGCCGCTTGGATCAGTTCCGCCACGCGGACCGCGTCGTCGGCGTCCTGCCAGGTGTCCACCGAACGTTTCACCCGCACGCCGCCGAGCACGAGGGCGACGAGCACGGGGATCAGCAGCACGGCCCGAAGCCGTCTGGCCACGGGCCAGTTGCGGGTGAGGGGCTTTCTTCGTCCCTCAACCGTGGGTGAGTTCTTCGGCACGATCGACCTATCGCCTGTGGAGCGCCTCGCGCGTGACGCGCCGGGTACCCCTCACTACGACGCGTCGAGGTCACTGCGTTCAAAAGTGGTGCAACTTTCACCTAAGATGTCGCTCAGGTTCGGTCGGCCGCGCGGTCAGAACCAGTGCAGGCAGTGCGGGGGGCGCTCGGCGCGGAAGAGGGCGTCGGCGAGGGCGGCCGCGCCCGGGCGGTGGGCCCGGATGTGTCCGGCCCGCACGAGCGTGCTCGGCGCGGTGCCGCCGAGGTAGACCGAGCCCAGGTCGCTCACGTCCAGGGACAGGTCGGGCGCCCGGTCCGTCGGGACGCAGTCGGCCTTGCCGTCCCGGACGGTCAGCAGGTGGCGGCCGTGCTGGCCGAGGAACGGGTCGTCTACGTCGAGGACGAGCTCGCCGTCCATGAACCAGCCGCGCGCGGTCAGCGCACGCGGGACGTCCAGCAGCCGCACCCAGAGCCAGTCCGTGTCCTCGCCCACCTGGCCGGCGCGGAAGTCCGCGAACTGCCAGCGCAGCGGGTGCCCGGGCGGGAAGTGCTTGAACACGACCTGGGTGACCAGGTCGTGTCCGAGCACGAACCGGGCCAGGGCCGCGAAGACGGCGTCGTCGCCGGCGATGGTCTCGTCGACCGTCAAGGTGTCGTGCTCGCCGATCGAATAGCAGGCGTACCCGTCCGGGACGCCGTCGGCGTCACGGTGGACGGCGACGTAGCGCGGCGCCGCAGAGATCGGCGGCTGCCCCGCGCGCAGGGCCCACCAGCGCTGCGGCCGGGACAGCGCGCCGGGCTGGGCGCGGCGGTACCGGTCGTAGACCTCTTCCAGGATCTCGCCGCACTCGGCACGCCGCAGCAGCTCGATGGTGCCGGTGTCCGAGCCGGTCACCGGGGCGTCGGCCGTTCCGCGCGCCCGGGGGAGGGCGAGGGCGGCCTTGTGGCGCGGCACCGTCAACCGCCGGGTGTAGGTCGCCGGTCCGTAGCCGAACCTGCGGTAGATCAGGGCCTCGGAGGCCAGCAGAACGGAGAGGAACTCCCCTCGGGCCCGCAGCTCGGTGAGCTGATGCCGCATCATCGCGCTGAGAACGCCCTGACGTCGGTGCGAGGGCAGCACGCCGACGAAGCTCACCCCGGCGGCCGGGGCGAGGATCTCACCGGGCAGGGTGAGCTCGAAGGAGTACGCACCGGCGGTGCCGACGGGCCGTCCGTCCGCCGTCACGGCGAGCAAGTTGCGGTCCATCTCGAGCCCCGACCACCAGACCCCGCCGCCGTCCTCGGCCGGGGTTTCCGGGAAGCGCCCGAACGCGGCATGGAGCGTGTCGACGAAGACGTCGAGGTCCTGGCCGGTCGTGGGACGGATCTCCATCGCTGCCGCTGCCTCCCGGGATACCGGCACCACGACTTGTGGCGTCCCGCCACAGTGCAGCGTCGCCCCGTGACCGGGTCAAGCGAATTACACCCGCCCCCCTGCCCCAGCCCCTGCCCTGCCCCAGCCCCGGCCCTGCCCCAGCCCCTGCCCTGGCCCTGCCCTGGCCCTGGCCCCGGCCCTGCCCTGCCCTGGCCCCGGCCCTGCCCTGGCCCTGCCCTGGCCCTGGCCCCGGCCCTGCCCTGGCCCTGCCCTGGCCCTGGCCCCGGCCCTGCCCTGGCCCTGCCCTGGCCCTGGCCCTGGCCCTGGCCCTGGCCCTGGCCCTGGCCCTGCCCTGGCCCTGGCCCTGGCCCTGGCCCTGGCCCTGGCCCTGGCCCCGGCCCCGGCCCTGCCCTGGCCCCGGCCTGGCCCTGCCCTGGCCCCGGCCTGGCCCCGCCCTGGCCCCGGCCTGGCCCCGCCCTGGCCCCGGCCTGGCCCCGCCCTGGCCCCGGCCTGGCCTCCGGCCCCGGCCCCGGCCTGGCCTCGGGCCCGGCCCTGCCCCGGCCTCCGGCTCCGGTTCCTGGCCCCGGCCTCGGGCCTTCCGGCTCCGGCCTCGGCCCTGGCCTGGCTCCGGCCTCCGGCCCGGTCCCCGGGGAAGTCGTGGTGGTTGGGCTCGGTGGTGGTGAGCCTCGACGCCGAGTTCGGCGCCCGGTGCCTTCTGTCGATTCCGTCGGCGAAGGCGTGTCAGTGGTGGGGGCCGTGTCGGCCGAGGGTCTGTACGGGGGTCGCGCCGGGGCGGGTCCACTGCGGTACGGGGCGGCTGGTCGGGCCCCAGGTGGCGTTCCCGTCCGCGTCCGAGCGCCAGGACCAGCACGGGCTGCCCCCCTCGGGCCGGCCCTCGGGGTTGTCCTCCCACGCCTCGCCACGGCCGTAGGGCGTCCGGTCGAGCAGGCCGAGGGACCCGTTGACCGGCTCGTTGCCACGGCCCGTCGTGGAGTACGTGAGGAACACGCGGTCGCCGTCGCGCAGGAAGCAGGTGAGGTAACCCATGCTGCCGCCGACCGGCTCGTCCAGGTCGCGCACCGAGTACCAGGGCTGGGTGTAGCCCATGAACTCGACGTAGGAGGCCACCTCGTCCCAGCGGCCCGTGGTCAGGACGGCGAACGAGACGCCGCGGGCGTTGAGGTAGACGGCGTCCTTCAGGTGCCAGGCCGTGGTGGTGCAGCCCTCGCACTGCCCCTGGTGCGGCGTGTTGTCGTACCACATGTGCTTGTAGACCATGAGCTCGTCGCGGTCCTGGAACAGGTCCAGGAACGGGACCGGGCCGTCGGGTCCGACGACCTCGACCGTCCCGTCGAACTCCACCATCGGCAGCCGGCGGCGGGCCGCGGCGAGGGCGTCGCCCGCGCGGGTGTGGGCCTTCTCGCGGACCAGGAGCTCGGCACGGGCGGTCTGCCAGGTGGCCAGGTCGACGACGGACGGGCGGCCGGGCAGCGCGGTCGTCGGATCGTGCGGCGTGGTCGTCATGGTGTCCTCCGTGGTGTCTCGTGCCGGGCAGCGTCGTACGCCGTCCCGCGACGGTCACGAGAAGAGACCCGCGCCCCGTCCGGAACTCATCGCGGCGGCATTCTCAGACCTGTCTGCGTGCCGCCTGGGAATGTCGCGACAACGAGTCGATGATCACCGCGGCGAAGAGCACCCCGCCCGTGATGACGAACTGCACGGCCGGGGGAGTGTCCGTGATCGCCATGCCCGACGCGATCGACTGGATGACCAGCATGCCGAGCACCGCCGACCAGGTCGTACCGCGCCCGCCGAACAGGCTGGTGCCGCCGATGACGGCCGCCGCGATGGCGTTGACCAGCAGCACGCCCGACCCCGAGCTCTGGCTCACCGAGGTGATGCGCGAGGCCAGGAACAGACCGCCGACGGCGGCCATCGTGCCCGAGGCCGCGAGCACCGCGGTCTGCACCCACGTCACGCTCAGGCTGGCGCGGCGGGCCGCCTCCACGCTGCCGCCGAGCGCGTAGACCTGCCGTCCGTAGTGGGTGCGGCGCAGCACCACGTCGAGGCCGGCCACCACCACGAGGAAGATCAGCAGGGCGAGCGGCAGCCCCTGGAACCGGTTGAGCAGGTACGCGACGCCGAAGGCGACCACGGCGACCGCTCCGGTGCGCAGCGCGATGGCGCGCAGCGACCGGTGCGGCATGGCGATGGCCCTGCGGCGGCGCCGGTCGCGGTCGGAGACGAGGAAGACCGCGCCCGCGGCGACCGCCGCCAGGCCGTAGGCGACGGCGTCGTCGGTGAAGTAGTAGCTGGTCAGCTTGGCGACCAGCCCGTTCTCGTCGAGGTTGACGGTGCCGCTGTCCCCGAGGACGGACAGCATCAGGCCGTTCCAGGTGAGCAGCCCGGCGAGGGTGATCACGAAGGCCGGCACCCGGGTCCTGGCGATGGAGTAGCCCTGGACGGTTCCCGCCACGGTGCCCGCCAGCACCGCGACGATGAGCGCGAGCCACTCCGGCACCCCGTTGTTCACGTTCAGCACGGCGAAGACGGCCGCCGCGAGCCCGCTGATCGAGCCGACGGACAGATCGAGTTCACCGAGCAGCAGCACGAAGACGATGCCGACCGCGATCATCCCGGTGCCCACGATGTCCACGCTGAGATTGGACAGGTTCCGGGGCGAGAGGAAGTTCTCGTTGAGGGACTGGAAGGTGATCCAGACGACGGCGAGGACCAGGACGACGGGCAGCGAGCCCAGCTCACCGGCGTTCAGCTTGCGCCGGACGACCGTCGGCCCGCTCCGCACGGCACGGGCGACGGCCCGCATACGGGTCACCACCTCGCCCCCTGCACGGCCGGCCGTCGGGGCACGTCCTGCCCGGCGCCGGTGACGGGCCCGGGCGGGTCGCCCCCGAGAAGGGCGGCGGCCCGCCCGGAGCGGATCTCCGGCACGGAAACCATCTCCTTCCCGAGGGCGTCAGGTCCGACGGCGTCAGGTCGACGCGTGCGGTGTCCGCTCGATGCGGGTCAGGTCAGTCCGGCCCGGTCGCAGGCGGTCCGGAGCTGCGGGGTGCAGATCTGCCGGACGGTGTGCAGGCCGTCCTTCACCACCGTGTCCTCGATGTTGTCGGCGGTCACCGACACCGGGGTGAGCAGCACGGCGGCGACCGCTTCCCCGCCGCGCGTCGGCACCTCGGCCGTGGCCACCTGCTCGAGATTCTCCCCGCGGGCCGCGGCGACGGCCATGGCGCCGCCGGCGGCGGCCTCGGGCCCGAACGGCTTGAAGACGGTCATGTACTGGTCGCCGCCGACGATGCGCCGCAGGGCCGAGAGCTCGGCGTCCTGTCCGGTGACCGGGGGCAGCGGGTCGACCTTGTTCGCCTTGAGGGCGGAGATGCTCCCGGCGGCGAGGCCGTCGTTGGCCGCGTAGACCCCGTCGATGGACTCGACGCCGAGGGCCGCGATGGCCCCGGACATGTTCATGTGCGCGGTCTCCGTACGCCACTGGAGGGTGTCGTAGGCCTTGCCGATCTTCACCTTCCCGGCGAGCACGGACCGGGCGCCCTCCTCGAACGACTTCGTGTTCGGGTCGCTGGGATCGCCGTTCATCATGACGATCTGGGCGCCGGGCACCTTGTCGCCCATCGCCTTCAGCAGGGCCCGGCCCTGGAGCCGGCCGACCTCCTTGCCGTCGAAGGAGACGTATCCCGAGATGGGGCCCTCGGCGAGCCGGTCGTAGGCGATGACGGGGATGTCCGCCTCCTGGGCCTTGGTGACCACGGGGCCGAGCGACCGGGCGTCCACGGCCACCAGCACGATGACATCGACCCCCTTGGTGATCATCGAGTCCATCTGTTCCTGCTGGAGGGCCACATCGCCCTTGGCGTTGGCGTGCTCGACCGCGCAGGTGGAGCACAGTTCACGGATCTTCTTCTCCAACAGGGGCCGGTCCTGGGTCTCCCAGCGGGGCGTGGTGATGTCCGGCAGCAGCAGACCGATGCGCGGCCCGTCCTCTCCGCCGGGTTCGTCGCCGGTGCTCGCCCCGCAGGCCGCCAGGACGACCGCGGTGGAGACCGCGGTCAGCGCGGCGGCCGTGCCCCTGATGCAGGCCTTCATGAGTGATACCTGCCGTAGACGACAATAGGGTGGTGGATAGCGGTGGATATGTTCGGTTGATCCTCATATGCGATTCTGGTGGGTGGGTGCCCTGATCTCAACCTGTCGGCACCTGCGGCAGGATGGGAGGTACGTTGCGGACATGCCTCGACCGGGCTCTGACCTTCGCCGGAGCGACACTGGCAGCGGTCTACGCGCCCGGGGTCGGCACACGCGAGCTTCGGCTGGTGGACACGTCCGGAAGTGCCTCTTCCGGATCGGCCCCGCCGGAGCGCCTGCCCCTGTCCGGTGACTCGCCCGCGGCGCGCGCCTTCCGCACCGACCACCCCCTGTGGCTGACCGCCGAGACCCCGCTCGGTGCGCTGCCGCTCGGCATCCAGGGCAGCCGGCTGGGCTGCCTCCTCGTCCTGGGGTCCTCGGCGGACGGCTTCGAGGTCGAGCAGCGCCGTTTCCTGGAGCGGTACGCCGACGCGGTCGCCGCACTCCTCCCGCCGGGCGCGGACCCGCCGATGCCGACACCGCTGCTGGCCCCCGCCCTGCGGAGCCTGCGCGTCGGCTCCTTCGTCCTCTCCCCGGACACCGGCCTGATCGAGGCCGACGACACCCTGCTCGAGCTGGTCGGCATCACACCGGACGACTTCGACGGCAAGGTCGACACCCTGCTCGCGCACGCCCTCCCGGAGGACATGCACGCCCTGATGTCGGTCCTGGAGCCGACCACCGACGCCTTCGGCCGACGGGACCTGGAGTTCCGGGTCCGCGGCCCCACCGGCGAGATGCGCTGGCTGAGCCTGAGCTGCCGGGCGGAGCCGGGCGCGGGCGACGGGCCGCAACAGGTCCTGGGCGTGGTGACGGCGACCCCGGTGCTGCGCCGCGGCGGCGACGACGTCTCCAGGATCCAGTGGCTGACGGCCGCCCTCGACGACGCCGCGACGGTCCGCGACGTCGGCCGCGTGGTGGTCGCCGCCCTGCGCGAGCCGCTGGCCGCCGACCATGTGGCCCTCGCCGCGCTCCAGGACGACCGGGTCATGGTCACCGCCCTCGACCCGCCCCAGCCCAGCGCCTGGCCGGACGTGTGGCGTACCGAGTGGCGCACGGAATGGCCCGACGCGTCGCTGCGCGCCCTGCCCACCCTCCAGGCGGCCCTGCGGGACGGCCGGATGGACCTCTGGCCCGCCGGCACCGTCCTCGAAGCCGGTCTGGCCGGCATCGGCGCCGGAGGACTGGCCGTCCTGCCACTTCCCGCCAAGGGCCAGGTCGCCGGGGTGTGCATGGTCGGCTGGGACCGGCCGCACGAGTTCGTGCCCGAGGAGCGGTCGCTGCTCACCGCCACCGCCGCCCTGGTCGGCCAGGCCCTCAAGCGCGCCCACGCGCACGACGCCGAGCAGGAACTCGCGACGATGCTCCAGCGCAGCCTGCTGCCCCGGCGGCTGCCCGAACTGCCCGGCGGGACCGCCGTCGCCCGCTATCTGCCCGCCAGACGCGGGCTACAGGTGGGCGGTGACTGGTACGACGTCATCGCCCTCTCCGAGGACCGGGTGGCCCTGGTCATCGGAGACGTCCAGGGGCACAGCGCCGGAGCCGCGACGATCATGGGCCAGATGCGCACGGCGGTCCGGGCCTACGCCACCGAGGGCCACCCGCCCGACGTGGTCGTCTCGCACGCCAACCGGCTCCTCGTGGGCATGGAGACCGACCTGTTCGCCACCTGCTGCTACGCCGAACTGGACCTGGAGGAGGGCAACATCCTCTTCGTCCGGGCCGGGCACCTCGCACCCCTGCTGCGCCTTCCCGACGGCTCCACCGAGGAGGTCGAGGTGGCGGGCGGGCCCCCGCTCGGCATCCTGGCGGAGGCGGACTTCCCCATGACGGCCGTCGAACTGGCCCCCGGCACGGTCCTCGCCCTGGTCACCGACGGTCTGGTCGAGGCCGCCGACCTGCCCTTGGACGAGGGCATGCGCCGCACGCGCGTCGCGCTCGCCGCGGCCGACCCCGCCGACCCGGGGAAGATGGCCGACGAACTCCTCGGCGACGCCGGCCGGAGGGAGGACGACGTGGCGCTGCTGCTGCTGCGCTACGACGGCATGAAGACCCGGCCGATCCGGGCCGGCTGGATGGTGTGGCGGCTGCCCGACGCCGTCATGCACGCCCGCCGCTTCACCGCGCGCACCCTGCGCCGCTGGAAGGTCCAGGAGGCGGCCGACGCGGTGCTGCTGGTCGTCTCCGAACTCGTCACCAACGCCCTGGTGCACACCCAGGGGCCGGTCCGTCTCGACCTGGTGCTGCGCGGGGACCGGGTGCGGGTCTCCGTGAGCGACTCCTCGCCGCGCGCGCCCGCCAAACCGGTGATCGTCGACTGGGAGGCGACCGGCGGCCGGGGCCTGCTGCTGGTCGAGGCGATGTCGGATGCCTTCGGATCGGTCCCGGTGGCCGGCGGCAAACAGGTGTGGAGCGAGATCGCCGTGCCGGAGGGAGTGTTGTGAAGACGCGCCGCAAAGCTGTCGTCGTGGTGCTCGCCGCGGCGCTCCTGACGATGCCCCTGGCCGCCTGCGGGGGAGACGACAAGGAGGCCGGCGAAGGCTTCACCGTCGGCCTGCTGCTGCCGAGCCGCGCGGTCCCGCGCTGGGAACACGCGGACCGCCCGCTGATCCAGGCCCAGGTGAAGAAGCTCTGCCCCGGCTGCCGGACGGAGTACGCCAACGCCGAGAACGACGTCACCCGGCAGCGGCAACAGATGATCTCCATGATCACCAAGGGCGCCAGAGTCCTGATCCTCGACGCCGCCGACACCCGGGCGCTGCGCTCCTCCATCCAGGAAGCGGACCGGGCGGGTGTCCCGGTGATCGCCTACGACCGCCTCGCCGAGGGCCCGATCACCGGCTACGTCGGTTTCGACGGCCTCCAGGTCGGCCGACTCCAGGGCGAGGCGCTCCTGGAGGCCCTGGGAAAGAAGGCCGGGAGCGCTCGCGTCGTCATGATGAACGGCGATCCGACCAGCCCGAACGCGGAGTCGTACCGGAAGGGCGCGCTGGACGTCCTCACCGGCGAGGTGCGGATCGCCCGGTCCTACGACACCGCGGACTGGAGCACCCAGAACGCCCACACCAACATGTCCGCCGCCATCGCGGCCCTCGGCCCGGACCGGATCGACGGAGTCCTCGCGGCCAACGACAACATCGCCGCGGGCGTCGTCGCCGCTCTCAAGCGCGCCGGCGTCACCAAGCTCCCGCCCGTCACCGGCCAGGACGCCGACCTCGACGCCGTGCGACGCGTCGTCAACGGCGAGCAGTACATGACGGTGTACAAGCCGTTCGCGAAGGAAGCCGCCGCGGTCGCCGCCATGGCCATCGCCGTCGGGCGGGGCGAGGACCCCCGTGACAGCGCCACCACGACCGTCGACAGCCCCACCACGAAACGCATCCCGTCCGTCCTGCTCCAGCCGCGCCCGGTGCGGGCCCGCGACATCGAGCGGACCTTGATCAAGGGCGGCCTGTACACCACGGGCCAGATCTGCACCCGTGAGCTCCTGGCCGCCTGCGCGAGGGCGGGACTCACCCGGTGAGCCGCCGGGAGGCCGTCAGCGCTGGTACGGCTGCTGGTGCGGCTGACCGTACGCCTGACCGCCGACGCCGCCCGCGGCCTGCGCCGTCAACTGCTCCGCCTGCTCCTTGGTCAGCCTCTGCTCGGCGCCGCAGAAGGTGCACTGCGTCGCGTGACTCGTCGAGATGGGGAACAGCGGCACGAAGAACAGCGTGAACTTCGTGACCCGCTTGCGCAGCGTGTGCGCGGCGGGGTTGCCGCAGCGGCCGCACACGAGCGTCAGTATCGCCAGCTGGTAGAGGTATCCCTTGGTGCCGAAGATGATCACGCTGTGCTTCCTTCTGGGTGAGTGTCCGTTTGGCCGAGTCGCCGTCGGGACGGCTTTCGGGACCGCTGTCCGCTCCGCACAGTCTGCTGCATCGCCGGGTCACCCGGGTGAGCGGCAGGCGGGTCGATGCCCTGGGCCACGCGGGCGATCCCCCGGCCACGACTGCGGCGGCCGCCGCCGGCCCGCAGCCATGGTCGTCTGGCCGCCGCACGGCGGCGCTTCCGCCTTCCCCGCAAGGTAGGTCACATGCCTCGAGTCCCCCGTTCGGCGGGCGTCACCGCCGCCGCCCTCGCCCTCGGCCTGCTCGCCACGGCTCCCGCGACCGGAGACGAGCCGGCCGTCTCCGCTCCGCGCGTCGTCGCCCACTTCGATCTCGCCAAGGGCCAGTCACCGGAGAACATCGCGCTCGAACCCGACGGCTCGGCCGACCTGACGTTCTCCACCGCCCGGCAGGTCGTCAACGTCACCCGGCAGGGCCGTACGCGGATCCTCGCGACGCTGCCCGCCGTGGCGAACCCGCAGACACCCGTCGTCGGCAGGGCCGTCGTCCTCGGCATCGTCCGGGCGGAGAACGGCACCCTGTACGTCAACTACGCCACCGGCACCCGCGCCACTGGCATCTGGCGCATCCCCTCCGGCGGCGGCAAGCCCCGGCAGATCGCGGAACTGCCGCCGACGGGGTTCCCCAACGGCCTCGCCCTCGACGAGCGTCGGGGCGTGTTCTACGTCGCGGACTCGGTGCTGGGCACCGTCTGGCGCGTCCCGCGCGCGGGCGGCAAACCCACGGCGTGGGCCAAGGGAGCCGTGCTCGAGCCGCTCAACGCACCGCCCGCGGCCCGCGTCGGAGTCAACGGCCTGCGGATCCACCGCGACGCCGTGTGGGTGTCCAACACCAACGCCGGGACGCTGCTGCGCATCGCCGTGCGTGAGAGCGGCTGCGCCGGCGCGATCGAGACCCGGGCGAAGGACCTTCGCGCGATCGACGACTTCGCGTTCGTGAACCGGCACCGCGACACGGTTCTCGCCGCCCTGATCGGAGGCAACGAGATCGCCCAGGTCCGCCCGGACGGCACCCACCGGACCGTCCTCACCCGGCAGGACGGGGTGTCCAACCCCACCTCGGTGGCCGTACGCGGCCGGACCGCCTACGTCCCCAGCGCGGCGTACTTCACCCAGGTCGACCCGAACCTGCTCCAGGCCCGGGTGCACCAGCGCGACCGCGGCTAGCCGCCCGGCGGCCCCGTACCCGGAAGGCGGGTACGGGGCCGTGGGGGGAGAGACAGAGGCAGAGTCAGGGATGGATCAGATCGCGGACGCGGCGCTGTGCAGGTTCTTGGCGGCCAGGGCGAGTCCCTCGGTCTGGGAGTAGGCGGCGTCCTCGTGCTCGATGTTCACGGCCATGTCCGGGTCGATCTCGGCGAGGGCACGCAGGAACTCGGTCCAGAAGGGGACGTCGTTGCCGACACCGACGGCGACGAACTTCCAGGCCGGGTTCTCCGGCCACGCGTTGCACCAGAAGCCGTACCCGGTGGGCACCTTGCCGGGCGCGTCGGCGGGGACCCGGGTGAACGACGTGTCGAGCACACCGCGGATGTCGGCGCCCGGGCAGAGCGTGGCGTCCTTCGCGGCGGCGTGGAACACCAGCGGGCCCAGCCACTTGATGGAGGCGACGATGTCCATGCCCTGCCACATCAGGTGGGACGGGTCCATCTCCGCGCCGACGTTCGTCAGACCTCCCTCGTCCACCAGCCGCTTCAGGGTGATCGGGGAGAACACCAGGTTGTGCGGGTGCATCTCGATGGCGACCCGGACGTCGTTGGCCCGGGCGAGGGCGTCGATCTCCCGCCAGAACGCGACGCCGACGCCCCACTGGTAGTCCAGGACGTCCATGTAGACGCCGTCCCACGGGTTGACGACCCAGGACGGGTACTTGGCGTCCGGGTCCGAGCCCGGCGTGCCGGACATCGTCACGACGTGCCGCACCCCGAGCAGGCCGGCCAGGCGGATGGTACGGCGCAGGTCGTCGGCGTGCTTGGGCCCGACACCGGGGAGCGGGTTGAGCGGATTGCCGTTGCAGTTGAGGCCGGTCAGCTCCATGCCCCGGTCGGCGAAGGCCGCCAGGTACTCCTCGCGGGCGCGGGCCGAGGACAGCAGCAGGTCGACCGGGCAGTGCGGGGAGGGGATGAACCCGCCGGTGTTGACCTCCACCGAGGTCAGACCGTTCTCCTTGAGGATGTCGAGCGCCTCGTCGAGGGGCCGGTCGTGCAGACAGGCGGTGTAGGCGCCGAGCTTGAGTGCCATGTGGGTGCTCCTTGGATGCGTGGGGGACGTCAGGCGACGGGCGGGACGGTGACGGCGGCGCCACCGGTGCGGGAGGACTCGACGACGGCCTGGATGATCTCCATGGTCCGCAGCGCGTCGGCGAAGGTCGCGCAGGCCGGCAGCGGCTCGGCGACGCCCGCGACCTGGTCCAGGAAGGCCCTGGTCTGGTACGTGAAGTTGTCGGCGTTGTTGGCGCCCACGCCCGCCGCCTCCATCGGGACACCACCCGCGAAGTACGGGAGGTTCGGACCGACGATGACCTGCCGGGCGCCGCGGGTACGGGCGTCGGGCTGGGCGTCGTCGAAGAGGTACTCGGCGGGGCGGTGCTGGTCGAACGCGGCACGACCGCCGACACCCAGGACGTCGAAGGCGAGCCCGTTGGGCAGGCCGAAACCGGTGCGCGTCACCGAGAAGGTGCCGACCAGGCCCGACTGGAAGGTGGCGGTGAAGGACGCGGTGTCCTCGTTCTCGACCTCGCCGAACTCGTCGGAGACGGGGGCCGCGTTGTGCCCGACGACCGCGCCCAGCGGCAGCGGACGCTTGGCGATCTGCGTCGAGAGGACGGCGCCCGAGACGGACACGATCGGACCGGCGACGTACTCGGCGGCGTCGATCACGTGCGAGCCGACGTCACCGAGCGCACCCGAACCGGCGCCGCCCTTGAAGCGCCAGCTCAGCGGACCGCGCGGGTCGGTCGCGTAGTCGCACCAGTAGCGCCCGCTGAACAGGGTGAGGTCACCCAGCTCACCGCGCCGCACGTGGTCACGGATGCCGGCGATGCCGGGGGAGCGGCGGAAGGTGTAGCCGACAGCCGTCACGACCTCGGCGGAGCGCTCCAGCACGGCCATCGCGCGGGCGTCCTCCAGCGAACCGGCGAGCGGCTTCTCGCACAGCACGTGCTTGCCCGCGGCGACCAGCGCCTCCGCGATCGGGCGGTGCAGGGCGTTGCCCACGACGATGCTGACGGCGTCGATCGTCGGGTCCTCGACGACGGCCTCCCAGCTCGGGAGCGCCTTCTCGAAGCCGTAACGCCGGGCTGCGTCCTCGCCGAGTGCCACGTTGGCATCGGCTATCGCGGCCAACCGCACCGGCGGCAGACCGGCGCCGAAGACGGTGTTGACGTTGCGGTATCCGGCGGCGTGGCTGCGACCGGCCATACCCGCGCCGATCACCGCGACGGAAAGGGGCTTGCCCGAGGTGGTCATGGTGGTGCCTTTCGAAAAGTCCCGGTGGGGAATCTCAGTTGGAGGTGGGGAAGTTGAAACCGGCGGTGACCTGCTGGGCGGGCTGCGGCCAGCGGGTGGTGACCACCTTGGGGCGGGTGTAGAAGCGGATGCCTTCGGGACCGTGGACGGGGGAGTCGCCGATGAGCGAGTCCTTCCAGCCGCCGAAGGAGTAGTACGACATCGGGACGGGCACCGGCACGTTGATGCCGATCATGCCGACCTTGATGTTGCGCTGGAAGCGACGGGCGGCCTCGCCGGAGGCGGTGAACAGGGCCGTTCCGTTGCCGTAGGGGTTGGCGTTGATGAGATCGATCGCCTGGTCGAGGGAGTCGGCGCGGACGACGGCCAGCACCGGTCCGAACAGCTCCTCCTTGTAGGCGTCCATCTCGGTGGTGACGTGGTCCAGGAGGGACGGGCCGGTGAAGAAACCGTCCTCGTGGCCGTCGATCTTCAGCCCACGGCCGTCGACGACGACGGTGGCGCCCTGTGTGGCGGCGACGCCGACGGCGTTCTCGACGCGCTCCTGCGCGACCTTGGTGACGAGCGGGCCCATGTCGGTGCCGGCGACGTCACCGGGACCGACCTTGATCTCGCGGGCCTTGCGCTCCAGCACCTCGACCAGGGCGTCGGCCGCGCCGCCGACCGCGACGGCCACCGAGACCGCCATGCAGCGTTCGCCGGCCGAGCCGTAGGCGCCGGCGGTGATGTGGTTGGCGGCGAACTCCAGGTCGGCGTCGGGCAGGACGACGGCGTGGTTCTTGGCGCCGCCGAGGGCCTGGACGCGCTTGCCGCGGGCGGTGGCCAGCTCGTGGACGTACATGGCGATCGGCGTCGACCCGACGAAGGAGACGGCCTCGATGCCGGGATGGGTGAGGATCGCGTCCACGGTCGGCTTGCCGCCGTGCACGATGTTGAAGACGCCGTCGGGCAGACCGGCCCGCTTGTACAGCTCGGCCACGAAGTTCGCGGCGGACGGGTCGCGCTCGCTCGGCTTCAGGACGAAGGTGTTGCCGGTCGCTATCGCCATCGGGTGCATCCACAGCGGCACCATGGCGGGGAAGTTGAACGGGGTGATGCCCGCGACGACACCCAGCGGCTGACGGAAGTTGTGCACGTCGACGCCGCGCGACACCTGGTCGGAGAAGGACCCCTTCAGCACGTCGCCGAGCCCGCAGACGAACTCCACGACCTCCCGGCCGCGGGTGATCTCACCGCGCGCGTCGTCGACGGTCTTGCCGTGCTCGGCGGAGATGATCCGGCCGAGCTCCTCCTCGTGCTCGACGAGGAGCTGCCGGAACGCGAACATCACCTGCGTGCGCCGGCTGAGCGAGGACTCCGACCAGGTCTCGAACGCGGCGGCGGCTGCCTGAACAGCGCTGTCCACGTCGGATGCGCCGCCGAGGACGACGCGGGCCTGCTCGGCGCCGGTGGCGGGGTTGAACACGGGGGCGGTCTCTGTGCCCTCGACGGGTGAGCCGTTGATCCAGTGGGGGATGGTTGTCACGTCAGGGTTCCTTGTCAGAGGTAGTGGCGCTGGTTCCGCTTCTGGGCGGCGTAGGTGTCGTGGGCGGCCCGGGTGCTGTCGAGGGCGGAGACTTCGCTGACGGGGACGTCCCACCAGCCGTGGCCGGGCGGGTTCGGCCCGTGGAGGTCGGTCTCGACGTGGACGACGGTGGTGCGGGTGGCTGCCTTGGCCTTCTCCATCGCGGCCCGGAACCCGTCGACGGAGGTGGCGTGCAGGACGTCCGCGCCGAGCGAGGAGGCGTTGGCCGCCAGGTCGACGGGCAGCACCTCGCCGTCGAGCAGACCCGAATCCCCGTCCCGGTAGCGGTACTTGGTACCGAACCGCTGCGAGCCGAGGGACTCCGACAGCGCGCCGATGGAGGCGAAGCCGTGGTTCTGGACGAGGACGATGACGACCTTCAAGCCCTCGGAGATCATGGTGACGATCTCCTGGGCCATCATCAGATACGAGCCGTCGCCGACGAGGACGACGACCTCACGTGACGGATCGGCCATCTTCGCGCCGACGCCGGCGGCGACCTCATAGCCCATGCAGGAGTAGGCGTACTCGACGTGATAGGCCTTCGGGTCCCGGGCCCGCCACAGCTGTTGCAGGTCGCCCGGCATGGATCCGGCCGCGTTGATGACCACGGCGCGGTCGTCGAGGACGTCGTTCAGCGCGCCGAGGATCTGCGTCTGAGCGGGCAGATCGCCGGTGTTGCGCCCGGGGGCGAAGCACTCTTCCTCGATCTCCCGCGTCCGGGCGATCAGTTCGCGTGTACGGCGGCGGTAGGCGGGCTCGACCTCCCAGCCCGTCAGTGCTGCGGCGAGGGCCTGGATGCCGAGCCGGGCGTCGGCGACCAGGGGTTCGGCGGAGTGTTTGACGGCGTCGAGGCGGGCGACGTTGAGGTTGACGAAGGTGACGTCGGGGTTGGCGAAGACGGTGTGGCTGGCGGTGGTGAAGTCGCTGTAGCGGGTGCCGATGCCCAGGACGACGTCGGCTTCCTTCGCAAGCTCGTTCGCCGCATACGCGCCGGTGGAGCCGATGCCGCCGACGGCGTAGGGGTGGTCCCAGGCGACGGCGCCCTTGCCCGCGTGGGTGTCCGCGACCGGGATCCCGGTGGCCTCGGCGAAGGCCCGCAGCACGGTCTCGGCCCCGGAGTAGACGGCCCCGCCGCCCGCCACGATCAGCGGCTTCCTCGCGTTGCGCAGCAGGCGGGCGGCCCGCTCGACGGCGGCTGCCTCCGGCACCGGGCGGCCGATGTGCCACACCCGGCGCCGGAAGAACTCGACGGGCCAGTCATGAGCCTCGGCCTGCACGTCCTGCGGCAGCGCCAGGGTGACGGCCCCGGTCTCGACGGGGTCGGTGAGCACCCGCATCGCCGCCAGCGCGGCCGGGACGAGCTGCTCGGGGCGGGTGATGCGGTCGAAGTACTTGGACACGGCGCGGAAGGTGTCGTTGACGGTGACGTCCCCGCCCCGGGAGTCCTCCAGCTGCTGCAACACCGGGTCGGCGGCGCGGGTGGCGAACATGTCGGACGGCAGCAACAGCACGGGCAGCCGGTTCGTCGTCGCCAGCGCCGCACCGGTGATCATGTTCGTCGAGCCGGGGCCCGTCGACGCGGTGCAGGCGAAGGCGGCGAGCCGGTCACGCATCTTGGCGTAGGCCACCGACGCGTGGACCATGCCCTGCTCGTTACGGGCGAGGTAGTAGGGCAGGTCGGCCTCGCCGGTCGTGGCGGCCTGGAGCAGAGCCTGCCCGATGCCGGCGACGTTGCCGTGCCCGAAGATCCCCCAGACGCCGGGGATGAGGCGCTGTTCCTGGCCGTCGCGCTCGCTGTACTGGTGGGCGAGGAAGCGCACGAGCGCCTGGGCGGTGGTGAGCCTGATCGTTTCCATCAGTCGTTCTCCTCGGCGCCGAAGGGCAGCCGGTCGTCGATGTCCTGCGCGTCCCAGGTGGTGCGCACCCAGCCGTGGGCGGGGTCGTCGCAGATCAGCCAGGCACGCTCCTGGCCGGGGCCCGCCATGACGTTGAGGTAGTAGAGGTCGTAGCCCGGCGCGGCGATCGAGGGCCCGTGCCACCCGTGCGGGATCAGCACGGTGTCGCCGGAGCGGATCTCGGCGAGCACGTCGATGGGGCGCTCGGGGGTGCCGTAGACCCGCTGGTAGCCGAAGCCGTCCTCGCCGCCCGCGACCTCGAAGTAGTAGATCTCCTCAAGCTCGGATTCCTCGCCCGGCCGGGCTGTGTCGTGCTTGTGGGGCGGGTAGGACGACCAGTTGCCGCCCGGCGTGAGGACCTCGCACACCAACAGCTGCTCGGCCTCGAACGTGCCCGGCAGGCAGTAGTTGTTCACCTGCCGCGAGCACGCGCCTGCACCCCGCAGCTCGACCGGCACGTCCTTCTTGCGCCCGTACCGGGCGGGCAGGCCGCCTCGCTCGGTACGGGCGGAGGGCAGCGCGAAACGACCTCCGTGCGCGCTGCTGATGAGGGCCTCCGACTCGCGCGGTAGGTACGCGAAGTCGGTGGCCGAGGCGAACACGCCCGTCCGGCCCGCGAGTTCGAAGGCCTTGCCGTCCGTGGTGACGGTGCAGGAGCCCGCCAGCGGCAGGACCAGGAACTCGCAGTCCCCGGTGGACAGGGCATGCGCCTCACCCGGCTTCAGGGTCAGGATCCTGAGGCCGGAGTATCCCCAGCCCGCCGACTCGGGCGTGACCAGGACGTCGTAGGAACCGTCGGCCGAAGTCCCCTTCGGCAGGTGGTACTTGCTCGTGCCGCTCACAGCAGGCTCACCGCCTTGTCCACCGCACCGGCGACGTCGCCGTTGGAGGGGTAGAGCAGCGAGCGGCCGACCACCAGACCCTGCGCGGTGGGCTGCTTGAGGGCCTTGCCCCAGGACGCGAACGCAGCCTCCGCGTCCTTGACCTCGCCGCCCAGCAGCAGTGCCGGCAGCGTCGAGGCGGACAGGACGCGCTCCATGCCGTCCACGACCGGCAGCTTCAGCCAGGTGTAGGCCGTGCGCCGGCCGAGCCCCGCCGCGATGGTGACCGACTTGACGACCGCGTCGGTGGACAGGTCGTTGCGGATACGGCCGTCCTGCCACACCGACAGGAACGGCTCCACCATCGCGATGAGCTCACGGTCGTTCAGCTCGTTCACCGCGCGGGCGGTGTTCTCCAGGATGGACGGGGTGGCGGGGTCGTCGAGGGCGATGCGGGTGAGCATCTTGCCGCCGTCGAAGCCCATCGCGGCGATCGTCTCGGCGTCGTAGCCGGTGAACCGGTCGTCGATCTCGAACACCGAACCCGCCAGCCCGGCGCGGTTCATCGAGCCGAAGACGCTCTTGCCGTCCAGGACGCCGAGCAGTAGCAGGTCCTCGAGGATGTCGGCGGTGGCCAGTACGCCCGTCACACCGGGGCGTTCGAGGGCAGTGCACAGCCGGTCGATCAGCTCGAAGCGGTCGGCCATGGCGTTGGGGTCGGCGCCGACGCCGTTGGCGCCGCGTGCGGGATGGTCCGCCGCGATGATCATGGCCTTGCCGTGTTCGCCGAACAGCGAGGCGGCCTTCACGCGGCGGGCCGCTGCGGCCGCGACGGCGGCGGGGTCGCTCACCCGGGCGGACACGATCCGGCTCACATTGTCGGACAGCACGTCGTCACGCCTTTCGTTCGTCGGAGGAGGCCGCCTGGCGGAGCTTGTTCTCCACCTCGGCCTCGGTCGGCATCGCCTCGGAGCAGGCCAGCCGGCCCGCCACGATCGCCCCGGCCGCGTTGGCGAAGGCCACCGTGCGCCGGGTGTCCCAGCCGGACAGCAGCCCGTGGCACAGCGCGCCGCCGAACGCGTCACCCGCGCCCAGGCCGTTGACGACGTCCACCGGCACCGGCGGGATCTCGACGGCCGCACCGTCCCGGTCCATGGCCAGCACGCCCTTCGGCCCCTGCTTCACCACGGCCAGCTCGACCCCGGCCGCCAGCAGCGCCTTCGCGGCCTCATACGGCTCCCGCTCACCGGTGGCCACCTCGCACTCGTCGAGATTGCCGACGGCGACGGTGGTGTGCCGCAGCGCCTCCGCGTAGTACGCCCGCGCCTGACCCGGCTTCGCCCAGAACATCGGACGCCAGTCCAGATCGAAGACGGTCGTGCCCGTCCTGGCCCGATGACTCAGGGCTGCCAGCGTCGCCGACCGGCTCGGCTCCTCGCTCAGCCCGGTCCCCGTCACCCAGAAGACCGCCGCGTCGCGCACCGCTGCCAGATCCACCTCACCTGCATGAATATCCAGGTCAGGAGCCTTCGGCAGCCGGTAGAAGTAGAGCGGGAAGTCGTCCGGCGGAAAGATCTCGCAGAACGTCACCGGCGTCGGCGCGATCTCCGACACTCCCACGAACCCCGCGTCGACCCCGTAGCCCTCCAGTGCGGTGCGCACGAACTCGCCGAACGGATCCCGGCCCGTCTTCGTGATCACCGCGGCCGAACGGCCGTACCGGGCGGCGGCCACGGCCACGTTGGTCGGGCTGCCGCCGAGGTACTTGCCGAACGAAGTGACCTCCGCAAGTCCCACGCCGGTCTGGAGTGGATAGACGTCCACCCCCACACGACCCATGGTCAGCACTTCGAACGGCCTCACGCTGGTTTTCCTCTCGGTGTATTAAAGCGCTTTAAAAACAGCCGGCACGACGCCCGCGCCCGTTTGTCGGCGCAGGGGGTGACCGCAGTGGATGGCCGGCGGTGGACTACTGCCCGGCCGACAGGTACTCGTCGATCTTCCGGCGCATGAACACCGAGGACTCCTTGGCCCGCTCCTCCCAGGCGAAGACACAGGCGGTCAGCGTGCCGTCGAAGCCGTTGGCACGCAGCTCGCGGAAGAGCTCGTCGAAGTCGACCTCGCCCTCGCCCATGTCGAGATGCTGGTGGATACGGGCCGTGGTGCCCGGCGGGTTGAGGATGTAGCGGTTGCCCGAGGACGCGTTGTGGTCGAACGCGTCGGCCAGGTGGACGTGGGTGAGCAGGTCGCCCGCGTACTTGATGATCCCGGGGGCGTCGTTCCCGATGTGGAAGGTGTGCGGGGCGCAGTACAGGAAGCTGACGCTGGGGTGGTTGATCCCGCGGATCAGGTTGACGGCGTCGTAACCGTTCTCGATGAAGTCGTCCGGGTGCGGTTCCAGGGTGAGGCGGATGCCCTCCCGCTCGAACACCGGCAGCAGCTCGTCCAGCGACTTCCAGAACTGCGCCTCGCTGCGGTCGGAGTCCTCGGGCCGCCCGTTGAACTCCGAGACCATGCTGTCCACGCCGAGGTCCGCGGCGATCTGGATCGAGCGCTTCCAGTACCGTACGGCCGCCTGCCGGGCGTCCTCGTCCGGGCCGGACCAGCGGAACAGGGGCAGCAGTGAGGTGATGCCGACGCCCGCCGTGTCCAGCGCCCTGCGGAACCTGCGCACGGTGGCGTCGTCCACGCGGGGGTGCCGGAAGAACGGGATGAAGTCCTCCCGGGGAGACAGCTCGATCCACTCATAGCCCAACTCAGCCACCACAGCGGGGAGTTCGAGCAGCGGTACGTTGCGGATCATGTAGGGGTCGAGGGCGATCTTCACGACGGGTTGCCTTCCGGGTGGGTCGGTCAGGAGGAGACGGCTGCGGCGTCGGGGAGCTCCTCCACGTCGACGCCGCGGACTTGGGCCAACTCGTGTTTGAGGGCGGCGAGTTCGGTGCCGCCGGCCATGTGGTTGGTGAGTTCTTCGAGGCTGACCTGACTGCGTTCGGCGCTGAGTTCCATGGTGCCCAGGCGCAGGACGCTGAAGTGGTCGCCGACCATGTAGGCGTGGTGGGGGTTGTGGGTGATGAAGATGACGCCGAGGCCGCGGTCGCGGGCGGCGGCGATGTACTTCAGGACCACGCCGGACTGCTTGACGCCGAGGGCGGCGGTGGGCTCGTCCAGGATGAGGACGCGGGCGCCGAAGTGGACGGCGCGGGCGATGGCGACGCACTGGCGCTGGCCGCCGGAGAGGGTGCCGATGGGCTGTTCGAGGTCGTCGAGGACGATGCCCATGTTGCGCAGTTCCTCGTCGGCGGTCTTCTTCATCTTCTCGATGTCGAGCCGGCGCACGGGCCAGGGGCCCTTGGTGAGTTCGGAGCCGAGGAAGAAGTTGCGCCACACCGGCATCAGCGGGACCGTCGCGAGGTCCTGGTAGACGGTGGCGATGCCCTTGTCGAGGGCCTCGCGCGGGGTGCTGAAGCGCACGGGGGTGCCGTCGACGAGGAACTCGCCCTCGGTGTGCTGGTGCAGTCCCGAGACGATCTTGATGAGCGTCGACTTGCCGGCGCCGTTGTCGCCGAGGACACAGGTCACCTGGCCGGGACGGACGGCGAGGTCGACGCCGTGCAGGGCACGGATGTTGCCGTAGGACTTGCCGGTGGCCTTCAGCTCGACGACCGGGGTGTCCTCGGCCGCGATGTCGTTGGTCGTAGTCATAAGGGTGGTCACTTCCGGGTGGCCGTGCGCTGGACCCACAGATTGATCAGGACGGCGCCCAGGAGCATGACGCCGAGGAAGGCCTTGAACCAGTCGGGGTTCCAGCCGGCGTAGACGATGCCCTGCTGCACCATCCCGAACATGAACGCCCCGAAGACCGGGCCGATCGCCGAGCCGGCGCCGCCGGTCAGCAGACAGCCGCCGATGACGGCCGCGGAGATGTAGATCAGCTCCTGCCCGACACCCTCGCCGGACTGCACCGTGTTGAAGGTGAACAGCTGGTGCATCCCGACGAACCAGGCACCGAAACCGACCAGCATGAACAGCGAGATCTTCGTGAACGTCACGGGCACGCCGACCGCCCGCGCGCTCTCCTTGTTACCGCCCACCGCGAAGACCCAGTTGCCGTACTTCGTCCGCAGCAGGACCCAGGTGGCGATGGCCGCGAAGACCAGCCAGTACACGATGGTGATCTTGACCTGGACGCCGCCGACGTCGAAGGACGAGGCGAAGACCTTCTTCGCCTGGCCGAAGCCGTCCATGTCACTGATGTCGTCGGTGGCCACGTTCGTGGTGACCAGCTTGGTCACCGCGAGGTTGACACCCTGGAGGATCAGGAACGTGCCCAGGGTGATCAGGAAGCTCGGCAGCCCGGTCCTGACCACCATCCAGCCGTTGAGGAAGCCGACCCCCAGCGACACGGCCAGGGCGACGATCACCCCGACCCAGATGTTCGTGGTGAGTTGGTAGCTCAGCATGGACGCGGTGAGCGCCGAGGTGATGACGGCGACACCCGCCGACAGGTCGAACTCGCCGCCGATCATCAGCAGCGCCACCGGCAGCGCCATGATCCCGATCGTCGACGACTGGTACAGGATGTTGGCCATCGAACTGCCGTCACGCACCGGCGGCGCCGCGATCAGGAAGAACACGTACACCGCGACCGCACCGAGGAACACCCCCACCTCGGGACGCGCCAACAGCCGCAGAGCCAGGGGGCGTTGAGAGGTCCGGCCGTCGGTCTGTTTCGGGCCGGAGGCCGGCGGTGTGGTCACCGCCGGCGCAGCCTGCTGCGTCACACTCATCACCTGGTGCCCTTCGCGGCGAACTTGGCGACGGCCTCGACGTTGGACTTCTCGACGAAGGCCGGGCCGGTCAGCACGGGCTGCTCGCCGCCGCCGCTGAAGTTGCCGTTGGTCTTGTAGAGCCACAGCGAGTCGACCGACAGGTAGCCCTGGAGGTAGGGCTGCTGGTCGACGGCGAACTGGATGCTGCCCTTCTCGATGGCGGAGACGAGGTCCTTGTTGAGGTCGAAGGTGGCGACCTTGGCCTTGCTGCCCGACTCGGACACCGACTGCACCGCCGTCAGCGCGACGGGGGCGCCGAGGGTGACCACCTCGTCGATGGAGCTGTCCTGCTTGAGCTTGGCGGTGATCGTCGACTTCACGGACGGCATGTCCGTGCCGTTGACATAGAGGATGTCGGTCTTGCCGCCGAAGGTCTTCTTCACGCCGGCGCAGCGTTCCTCGAGGTTGACGTCTCCCTGTGCCTGGATCACACAGAGGGCGTGCTTGGCCCCGGTGCCGTTGATCTTGGTGCCGAGCGCCTGGCCGGAGACGGACTCGTCCTGCCCGAAGAACGACAGTAGGCCCTGCTCCTTCCAGACGCCCAGGCCGGCGTTGAGGCCGACGACCGGGATACCGGCCTGCTCGGCCTTGGCGACCACGTCCTTGAGCGCGTCCGGCTTGGCGAGGGTGACCGCGATGCCGTCGACCTTCTGGTCGATCGCGTTCTGCACCAGGTTGGCCTGGTCGCCGGCCGTCTCGTCGTTGGAGTAGATCAGCTTGACGTTGTCCTTGGCGGCGGCGGCCTCGGCGCCCTTGCGGATGGTGTCCCAGAACGTGTCGCCGGAGGGCGCGTGGGTCACCATCGCGATGGTCATGCGAGGGGTGTCGGCCTTGCCCGCGGAGACGTTGCCCGCCTCCTCTTCGGCTTTCTTGCCGCCGGAGCCGCTGGAGCAGCCCGCGAGGGTCAGTGCGGCCGCCGCGGCCACGGCCACGAGGGAGACGGTTCTGCGGGAACGGGGAAGGGACGTGCGATTCATGCTGCGTGCACCTCACTGTGCAGGGGGGATCGGCGGCTACGGGAGGGTCCCTGCGCTCGCGGTTCGCGGGTGGGTCGCGGTTCGCTCGCGGGTTCGTTCGCGGTGGGGTCGCGGCCGAGTCGGGGGCGGGCGCCTTGTGGGCGCCGGACCGACCTGGTCGGAACATCAGGACAATTTAAAGCGCTTTAAGTTCTGGTACTATCAGCCTTGTTTCGTGAGCGTGTCAAGGGTGTTGCACGGGGAGTTTTCGGCGGGGAGGCGCAAGTGGACGAGGGTGATTCCGCACGTCGGGGGAACGGCACGCACAAGCGCCCCAGGCTGGAGGACGTGGCCGCGCGGGTGGGTGTGTCCACCGCCTCGGTCTCCCTGGTGCTGCGCGGAGTGCCCGGCCCGAGCGAGCGGACCCGGGAGCGGGTCCTGCGGGCGGCCGCCGATCTCGGCTACCAGGTGGACCGCACGGCCAGCATGCTGGCCAGCAGGCGCACCCGGCTGCTCGGCGTCATGGTAGACATCCACAGTCCGTTCCACGCCGAACTCGTCGAGCAGCTGCACACGGCCGCGGAGGACGTCGGTTACGACCTCGTCCTGAGCACCCTCACCCGCACCCGCGACGAGCACACCGCCGTGGAGACACTGCTGGCCTTCCGCAGCGAGGCGCTGATCCTGCTGGGCCCGACCGCCCCCGCCGACACCCTCGCCGCCCTCGACCGCAAGTCACCCGTCATCGCGGTGGGCCGCCGGATCGCCGACGCGGGCCTGGACGTCGTACGCACCGCGGACGACGAGGGCGTGGGTCAGATCGTCGACCACCTGGTCGATCTCGGACACCGCGAGATCGTCTACGTGGACGGCGGCAGGGGTGTCATCGCCACCGACCGGCGCCGCGGGTACCGCACGGCCATGCGCCGCCGCGGACTCGAGGCCGGCATCCGGGTGCTGCACGGCGACAACACCGAGGAGGGCGGCGAACACGCGGCCCGTCGGCTCATCGAGGGCGGCGACCTGCCCACGGCGGTCGTCGCCTTCAACGACCAGTGCGCCATCGGCGTCCTCGCCGCCCTCGCCCGGGCGGGCGTCGCCGTCCCGGGGCAGGTCTCCGTGGTCGGCTACGACGACGACACGCTCTCCCGGCTGAGCTGCTTCAACCTGACGACCGTCAGCCAGGGCGCCCGGGAACAGGCCCGGCACGCGGTGACCGCCGCCGTCGAACGCCTCGACCAGGGCCGCACAGAAGCCCGTGAGGTCGTCCTCACCCCCCGTCTCGTCCGCCGCGGCACCACGGCCGCGCCGGCCTGACGGGGGCGGGGCGCGGAGCTCCGGGGGAGCGGGGCGGCCGTCGTCAGGCCGCCGGGCGCACCAGGCCGTACTCGTAGGCGAAGGCGACCGCCTGGACCCGGGCGCGGCCGCCGATCTTGGCGAGGATGTGGCTGACGTGGGACTTCACGGTGGTCGGGGCGATGGACAGCCGTGCGGCGATCTCCGCGTTGGACCAGCCGGAGGCGACGGCGACGAGGACGTCGCGTTCGCGCTCGGTGAAGGTGTCGAGCCCTACCGCCCGCTCGCCGGGGCGCGGGGCGCGCTCATGGCGGACGGTGTCGATGAGCGCGCGGGTCAGCTCGGGGGTGATGACGGCGTCTCCGGCGGCCACGACGCGGATGGCCGCGGTCAGTTCGTGGGGTGTGGCGTCCTTCAGGAGGAATCCGCCGGCGCCGGCGCGCAGGGCGGCGTAGGCGTACCCCTCGTGACCGGTGGAGGTCAGTACCAGGATCCGCGGCGGCTGCCCGCCCGGTCCGACGGGGCCGGGGAGTGCGGTGAGGCGCGGCGGGTGGGCGATGCGGCGGATGGTCTCGATGTCGTCCGTCTCGGGGCGGTGGCCGCCGAGCAGGACGACGTCGGGACGGAGCGCGGCGCTCATCCGGACCGCTTCGGCCCCGCTCGCCGTGTCGCCCACGACGGTCAGGTCGGGCTCGGCGGTCAGCAGCATGCGCAGGCCGACGCGTTGAAGGGACTGGTCGTTGACGATGAGTACGGAGGCCATGGCTGTGTTCTCCATGCGAGTGGGGACGTACGCCTCTCATGAACGAAACGGTTTCGTTCACTTGCTCGCCAGACTAGCCCTCGAGGTCATCGAAACGGAGGCGTTTTCTTGTGGTGTGGGTCACACCCGACCGGGTGGCCGGGCTGAGTGACCGGGCTGAGTGACCGGGCCGGGCGGTGGGGCTGGGACGCGAAAGGACCGGCCCCGTAGGTGCCGGCCCTTTCTTCGTGCGGGGGTCTGCGCTACGCCCAGCAGCCGTTCACGGTGGCCGCGAGGCCGTCCATGGCGTCCTTGATGTCGTTCGGGTTGGCCGTGGAGTTGTTCTCGATGAACGAGAAGACCTTCCACTTGCCGTCCTTGCCCTGCGTCAGACCGCTCAGGGCGATGGCTCCGGTGAGGGTGCCGGTCTTCGCGTGCACCTTGCCGACCGCGCACTTGGAGTTCACGTCGTCGAAGCGGCCCCATTCCGGACCGAGCGTGCTGCCGGCCTCACCGGATACGGGCAATCCGTCGAGGATGGAGCCCAGGGTCCGGGAGTAACGGGATTCCGTCAGCAGTTCGAGGATTTCCGCGAGCGTGGCGGCCGGAATGCGGTTGGCCCGCGAAAGGCCGCTTCCGTCATGGATCTCGAAGTTGTCGAGGGAAACGCCGTACCGAACACTCAGCACCTGGCGCACGACTTCCGTGCCGCCCTCGAAGGTGGCCGGGCGGCCCGCGCCGAGTGCGGTCATCCGCAGCAGGGTCTCGGCGATGTTGTTGTCGCTGACCTTGATCATCTTGTGGACGATCTCCGACAGCGGTGCCGACTGGTGCCGTGCCACCGGGACGTCGCCCGGGCTCGCCTCGGCGCGGGTGACGGCGCCGTCGACGGTGACCCCGGCCGCCGTGAGCTGCTGGGCGAAGACCTGCCCGGCGTCGATCGAGGTGTCCTGGACTCCGTGCCCGTCGACGACCAGTGCGCGCACCGGGGCGACGGAGTCGGGGTAGTAGCCGGTGTTCCAGCCGTTGGCCAGGGTCGGTTCGCCGAAGAGGCTGTCGTCCACGGCGACCTTCACCGACGTCAGTCCCGCCGCCTTGAGCCCGGCGACCGCGGTCTTCGCCAGTTCGGCGAGGTCGGCGCTGGTCAGCGTACGGTCGCCGCCCCCGACCACGGTCAGGGTGCCGTTGCCGTAGACGACCCTCGTGGTGAACTTGTGGTTCGGGCCGAGCACCGTCAGGGCGGCGGTCGCCGTGGCGAGCTTGGTGTTGGACGCCGGCATCAGCGCGGTGGCCCCGTTGTGGTCCCACAGGGTGGCGTCCGACTCGGAGTCCAGGACCACACCGCTGACCTCGGACCCCAGCCGCTGATCGAGGACACGGGTCTCCAGATTGGCGACCATCTGCTGGTCGTCCGCGTCGAGCGTCCCGCCCGCCGCCGTGTCCTTGGCCGTCGTGCCGATGCCCTTTTCGGCGGCGAACGCCGAGGGGCCCGCCAGGGCCGCCGAGGTGACGGGCAGGGCCAGTGCGAGCACGATCGCCCGCCGGACGCCGATACTGCTCTGCTTGGCCTTGCGGTGCCGGCGTCGACCGCCCGGGGCAAAGGAATGCACGGGTGTTTCCGCCGTTATGTCGTTCATGGAGTATCTCAAGGCTTTCGTGTGGGGGCCCTGCGCGAGAGATTTCCGGCGCACCTTATCACCCGTCACATGCGACCCACAGGTGACAAAGTGCGCGACTGACAACCTTTCAGCGGGCGGAAATCCTCCGTGTTTTCACACGGAATTCAGAGGCCCGTCCCCAGGCTCTGCGTCGTGTAGGCGCACTCCGTGTAGATGTAGCCGGACTCGAGCTTGGCGGTGTCCGAGGCAGGCGTGGCGGAGCTGTCGCCGTTCGGCTTGTGCAGGAAGTACGTGGTGCCGACCGGCAGGCTGATGGTGCGCTGCGGATAGTTCTTGCCGCTGTCGTTGCACGGCTCGAACGACGGGTTGATGGTGCTGCCGAAGGAGTACGCCTTGCAGCTCCCACAGGCCTTGAGGGTGAAACTGCCGGTGACCGGACCCGTGAAGAGGACCGTGACCGCGTCGGGGCTGTCGTTCTGCACGGTGACCGAGATGCTGCCGCCGGTACGGGTCGTCGGCAGCTTCTTGCCCGCGGCCGGCACGGTCTGGGCGATCTCCGCCGCTATGGCGATCTTCTTCGCCAGGCCGGCGTTCTTGGCGGTCTTGTGGGCGGAGGCGTACTCGGTCATGGTCGTCTGCGCCGACTCGAAGTCGCCGTCCCGGTACTGGTCCACGCCGCAGGTGTACGTGCCGGTGTCCGCGCTGCCCGTGGCCCGTCGGCTGTCCTTGTCGAGGGCGGCGCCGATGTCCGCCTGCCCGGCCTCCAGACCGTCGATCTGGGAGCCGAGCGTGCGCAGCCGCTGGACCGCGGAGCAGGGTTCGGCCCCGTGCAGGTCCTTCTCCGTGCGGACGACGGCGGCGGCCACGGCGGGTTCGACCTTCGCGGCCTGCTCCGACTCGGGGAAGGTGGTCAGCAGTTCCCCGTACTGCGACGCCCAGTTGGCCTCGCCCGCCGTGAGCGCCGTCGACGCGCACTCGTACAGCGAGGTGGCCAGTCGGTCGTCGGGCCAGGTCTTCAGTGCCCCGAGGTCCGTCCCGGGCAGGCTCTTCGGGACCGTGCGCAGATACTTCAGCGGCTCCACCGCCTCGCAGTAGTCGCCCTGCGCGTACGCGGCTCCGACCGTCGTGTAGTAGGTCTTCATCCGTGCTGGCACCCGCTCGGCCGCCCGGGAACCGGGGTGGTCGGACCTGAGGTCCGCGTAGACGCCCAGCGCCTTGCGGTAGTCGGCCTGGGCCGAGTCGAAGGGCTTGTCACCGGCCGCCTGCACCAGCTGGTCGGCTTCGTCGAGCCGGTCGAGAAGCATCTGCTCGGTCGCTTCGTCCCGTGCGCTGTCGTACAGCACGACACCCCCGGCCGGCACGACGAGCAGGAGCAGTCCGAGCCCGAGCGCGAGCGGCGCCCGCCGGAGTCCCGACAGCTGGGTGCGCAGGCCCACGCGCGCACCGTCCGCCGCCACCGCGACGAGGAACAGGACGTACAGGACGAGGGCGATGCCCGGGACACCGTCCGGGTCGGCCGGCAGCGCCACGAACAGCAGGACGGCGGTGGCGATCCAGCACAGCGCCATCAGGGCCCAGCGGCGCACCAACGCGTAACCCAGGCCCAGACCACTGAGGTTGAGCACGGCCACCGCGACGGCCCGAGCGCCGTCCGCCGGCGCCGGCGGCGGGGCCGACGGCATGGGCGGGACGTAGTAGAAGGTGTTGTGGTCGGTGTCGTTGTATCTGCCGTACTGGTCCCCCGACATGGCGGCTCCCCCCGGTCAACTGCGCCCGCACGTCTTCGATTTGTCAGTGTACGGGCGAAGAGGACGGGCCGACAGGGGCGTTGTGGTTCCTGCATACGATCCCGGCCGGGAGCGGCTCGGCCGAAGAGGGCCGGTTCGGCGGAAAAGCGGGCCGGGCCGCCACAGGGGGCATGTGTGGCGGCCGCGGCTTCGCTATCGCGTCAGGCATGGGTCAGGCCACACCCCCCACCGTCTTCTTGCGGCGCAGGGCGTAGAGGCCGGTGCCGGCGACGGCGAGGACGCCGAGTCCGGCCGCGGTCGCCGAGGGGGTGGCGAGGGCGCCGCCGCCGGTGTGGACGCCGCCGCTGGGCTTGTCGTGCTCCTTGCTCCAGCCGCCGGACTCCTCTTCCTTCCCGCCGTTCCAGGAGTCCTTGCCGTGCTCGTCCTTGTCCTTGTACGTCTCGGGGTCGTACTTGGGGTCCTTGGCCGCGCTGTGGTCGCCGCTGTCGCTCACCGAGGCGAGGGCGCCGCCGCCGGTGTGGATGCCGCCGTGCGGGGAGTCGTGGTCCTCCTTGCCGTGCTCCTCCTTGCCGTGCTCCTCCTTGTCGTGCTCCTTGCTGTACGAGGAGCTGTCCTCCTTGCTCCAGGACGAGTCGTCGTGGTCCGTGTCACCGGCGGCGTAGGCGCCGGAGGCGCCGATGGCGAGGGCGGCCGAAGCCGCCGCGGTGGCCAGGATCATGCGAGCTGAACGCATCTGATGGTCCTTCCGTCACGACCGGGCAGCCGACACCTCGTCAGCTGATACGACCCGGCCTGACGTGATCCACCGTCAGTCAGCGAGCCCCGCTCCACCACTCAAGGCGCTCACCCGGGTGAAACAGCCCGCCATCCCGGGGACCCCGCCCCGGCTAGTCGTCCTTCCGGGGGCGACCACTCCAACGGAGTAGCGGCGAAACGATTCGCGGGGTGAACGGGGCCCGTCGTCCGATCATCTCCGAGGGGTGCGCACGATCCTGATGCAGGCCTTCGGTCCCTCGGCGGACCTGGGCTTTTGCCTCTACCGACCCCCATTTCCGGCAAGGAGTTCTGCTGTGCGTGTTCGTCGTACGGTGCTCAGCACCCTCGGTTCCGTCGCTCTCGTCCTCACCTCTCTCGGTGCGCTGACCGCCGCCACCGCGAGCCCCGCGGCCGCGGACCCGTGCGGCTTCTACGAGACCGGTTCCGACGCCTTCTACAACCACTGCACGTCGGACGGTTCACGCGTGGTCATCAAGGTCGACGTGGCCTGGGCGGCCGACTACGAGCGGTGCGTCGGCCCCGGCATCTCGTGGCTGGGCTCCGCCGCGAAGATCCAGGGCGCCCACTACACCGGCCACACCTGCTGACGAGCGGTCACTCACTCCACGCTTCTCGGGGTCCGGGGCGAATTCGTCCCGGACCCCGGGTGTCTGTCCGCCGGCTCGGTGCGGGCCGGTGCGCCGTCACCGGGCCGGTCGGTCCAGGACCGTCAGCAGGTGATCGGCGAACTCCTTCGGGGACTCGACGGCTCCGAGGTGGCCGCCCGGGAACTCGACGAGTCCGGATCCCAGAACCTCCGCGAGGCGCGCGGCCGGTCCGTACAACGGGAGTTGGCGGCGGGAGTCGCGCCCGGCGGCCGGCACCAGCTTGTGGGCCACGGGCCGGAGCGCCGCGAGGTCGGGCACGGCCGAGGAGAACGGGCGGAGGACGCGGCCCAGGAAGACGGGCAGGTTGGTGTGCATCCGGACGGCCATCTCCCGGATCTCGGGCGGCAGTTCCGTCGGCTGCGTGGGCGCCTGCCGGGTCGATCCGTCCGCCAGTCCCTCGCCGAGCCGGGCCATGGCGGCGTCGGCGCCCTCGGTGTGGAAGGTCTCGCGTACCTCGGCGAACAGCGCTCGATGCGGGGCGGGATCCTCCAGAAGCTCCAGCAACGGCGGTTCGTGCGCGACCACCCGGCGCAGCCGCTCCGGGTGCCGGGCGAGCAGGTCCACCGCGACGACGGCACCGGAGCTGCAACCGAGGACGACCGCCTCCTCGTCGGGGGAGAGCAGTGCGAGCAACCGGTGGGCGTCGTCGCTCCAGACCGACACCTGTTCGTCGGCGCGGGGAGCGTCCGCCGGGCCGTCGAGAGGGCTGCGGGACAGGCCACGGGGGTCGTACGAGACGACCGTGTAGCGGGTGGCCAGTTCCGGCGCCATGCCCGCGTACAGTCCGGCGTCCCCGGCGCCGCCGGGGATGAGCAGCAGGACCGGTCCGCTGCCGAGCGTCTCGTAGTGGAGGGTGGCGCCGGGCACTGCCAGGGTGCCGGTCCGGGGCGGGTTCATGGCTTGCTCCAGTAGGTCGTCCGTGCGGTCGAGGACCCTCGTGCCCTCGACCCGCTTCCTAGTATCCCTAGGTTTCAACCTAGCTCAACTAGCTTTTCGGTCCGGCAGCCGTCTCTGAACAGCCGGAACACGCCATGCGTAACTCTGGGTAACCTCTCTCCTGTCGTACAGTCGAAGTCGGGGGAGGAAGACCGGAGGGAGGGGATGGCGTGCCGCTGGAGCCGGTGCGGTTCACGGTTCTGGGAGCCGTTCGGGTGTTTCGGGGGGACACGGAACTGCAGCTCGGTGGACCACAGGAACGTGCCTTCCTGGCCCTGCTGCTGGCCGGAGCGGGCCGGCCGGTCGCCGTGGGCGAGATCGTCGACGCCCTGTGGGGAGCTGCTCCGCCGCGCAGCGCGGTCAATGTCGTCCGGCGCCATGTGGGTTCGCTGCGCCGACTGCTGGAGCCCGGCCTCGCCGCCCGCGCGGAGGGACACTGGCTGGTACGGGACGCCGGTGGATACCGGCTGGTGACCGACGGTGACTCCTCGGACCTGCTGAGGTTTCGCGCACTGCGCGAGGAAGGGCGCCGGATCGCGGACCGGTCACCCGCGCAGGCGGTCGAACTCCTCACCGAGGCGCTGTCGCTGTGGCGCGGGCCGCTCGCCGTCGGCATTCCCGCGCAGGCCCGTGCGCACCCGGCGTTCGACGCGGTGGACCGTGAGCTGCCGGCCGCCGTGCGGCAGGCCGCGGACGCCGCGCTGCGCGCCGGGAGGCCGGACGCGGTCCTGCCCGAGCTGCGACAGGCCGCCGCGCGGCACCCGTTGGACGAACCCCTCCAGGCGGGACTGCTCCTCACGCTGGCTGCGGCCGGCCACCGCTCGGAGGCGCTGGCCGCGTACGAGGCCGTACGGGCGCGGCTGGCCGAGGAACTGGGGATCGACCCCGGAGCTGAACTGCGCGACGCGCGCGACACGGTTCTGCACGGGGTGCGGGGAGCGGAGGTGGGGCCGTCCGGTGCGTCGAGCGCGGTGTCCGACGGTGCGGGCACCGACGGTTCCGCCGCGCATGCACCTGCGCCGAGTCCGTCGTCCGCTCTTCCGGCGCCCGCTTTTCCGCCGCCTGCCCAACTGCCGCACGGCATCGCGGCGTTCACCGGTCGAGACGTCGAGCTCGACGAGGCGTTCGCGCTGTCCGGTGCGGACGGGTCGGGGCCCGGGACCGTGGTGATCAGTGCCATCGGCGGTATGGCGGGCGTCGGCAAGACCACGCTCGCGGTGCACTGGGCCCACCGGGTCGCCGACCGGTTCCCCGACGGGCAGCTCTACGTCAACCTGCGCGGTTTCGACCCGTCCGGCGCCGTCCTGGACCCGGGGGAGGCCGTCCGGGGGTTCCTCGACGCGCTCGGTGTGCCGCCGGACCGCGTCCCGCACGGGGTCGACGCGCAGGCCGCCCTCTACCGCAGCGTGCTCGCCGGCCGCCGGATCCTCGTCGTGCTGGACAACGCGCGTGACACCGAGCAGGTGCGGCCGCTGCTGCCCGGCTCGCCCGGCTGCCTCACCATCGTCACCAGCCGCGACGAACTGCCGGGGCTCGTCGCCGCCCACGGCGCCCACTCCCTCGTCCTGCGCCCGTTCGACGCCGTCCAGGCGCGGGCCTTCCTGGTCCGCCGGCTGGGCGCGGAACGGGTCGCGGCCGAGCCCCGGGCGGCCGACGAGATCAGCGGACTGTGCGCCGGACTGCCCCTGGCCCTCGCCTGTGTCGCCGCCCGCGCCGCCGGGCATCCCCACTTCCCGCTCGCCGCCGTCGCCGCCGAACTGCGCGAGGCCCACGGCAGCCTCGACGCCTTCGCCCGCTCCGACGCCTCCGTGGACGTCGGCACGGTCTTCTCCTGGTCCTCGCGCGCGGTCTCGGCGGAAGCCGCCCGGCTGTTCCGGTTGCTCGCGCTGCACCCCGGCCCCGACCTCTCCCTGCCGGCCGCGGCCGCCCTGGCGGGCCTGCCCGTACGCCGGGCCCGACCGCTGCTGGCCGAGCTGACCGGTCTGCACCTCGTCACCGAACACAGTCCCGGCCGCTACGCATTCCACGACCTTCTTCGCGCCCACGCCGGCGAACTCGTCCACGAGCGGCACACCGAGGCCGACCGCGCGGCGGCCCTGAACCGGCTGCACCACCACTACCTGCACACCGCCCACGCCGCGGACCGGCTGCTGGCCCCCAACGCCGACCCGCTGCCCCCGCCGCCCGCGCCCGAGGGCGTCCACCCCGAACCCCTCGCCGACGACGACCGTGCCCTGGCCTGGCTCACCGCCGAACACGCGGTGCTGCTCGCCGTGGTCGAGACGGCCGCCGCGTCGGGGCAGCCGGTGCAGGAACGTCTCGCCTGTCAACTGGCCTGGTCCCTGGAGCCGTTCTTCGACCGGCGCGGTCACTGGCACGACGGGCTCGCCGTGCAGCGCACCGCGCTCGACGCGGCCCGACGGCTCGCCGATCCCGCGCTCGAGGCCCGCGGCCTGCGTGGACTGGCCCGGGTGGAGGGCCGGCTCGGTCTGCATTCCCGAGCCGTTCCCCGACTGGAGCGGGCCCTGGAGCTCTTCACCGCGCTGGGCGACGACACGGGCCGTGCCCACACCCACCGCAGTCTCGGCTGGGAGTGCGACCAGCAGGGCGACCTGCCCGGCGCCCTGCGGCACAACCAGTTCGCCCTCGGCCTGTTCCGTACGCTCGGCGACCGCGCCGCACAGGCCAGCGTGCTGAACTCGGTCGGCTGGTACCACGCTCAGCTCGGGGAGTACCGGCATGCCCTGACCCACTGCTTCGAGGCCCTCACCATGCTCCAGCAACTCGGGGACCGCTACGGGCAGGCCGCCACCTGGGACAGCATCGCCTACGCCCATCACCATCTCGGCCGTCACCCGCACGCGCTCCTCGGCTACCGCAACGCGCTCGCTCTGCTGCGCGACCTGGGCGTGCCCTACGTCGAGGCCGACATCCTCGTCCGGGTCGGCGACACCCACCTCGCCACCGGCGACCACGACGGTGCCCGCACCGCGTGGCAGCAGGCTCTGATCCTCCTCAGGGGCCTGAACCACCCCGACGCCGAGCGGGTCGAGGCACTGCTGAACGCACGGGACGGTCACGCCGGTGCCGTCTGACGCCCGGCTCCGGCTCGATCACGCGGCCGGACGACACCCTTGGGCGACGTGATGCGGTTCGAGGTGCTGGGGCCGGTACGGGTGTGGCGGGAGGAACGGGAGCTCGATCCCGGCTTCCCCCAGCAACGCGCCCTGCTCGCCCTGCTCCTGGCGCACGCGGGCCGGCCCGTGCCCACGAGCGGGATCGTCGACGTGCTGTGGGCCGAGCGGCCGCCCGCCAGCGCGCTGAACGTGGTGCGGCGTTACGTCGGCGCGGTGCGGCGGCTGCTCGAACCGGGGTTGCCGCCCCGCGCCCCCGGCCGGCGTCTGCTGCGCCGTACCGGCGGATACGTCCTGGAGGCGGCGACCGACGAGGTCGACCTGCTGCGCTTTCGTGAGCTGACCCGGCAGGGCAAGCGGGCGGCGGCCACCGGACGGCCCGAGACGGCGGCCCGGCAGTTCGTCCTGGCGCTGGGGGAGTGGCGTGGGCCGGTGGCGATGGGGATCCCGGCGTCCGCGCGCGAACACGTCCAGTTCACGGCCGTGCAACGGGAACTCCTCGAGACGGCCCGGCTGGCGGCCGACTCGGCGCTGCTGTGCGGCCACGCCGAGCAGGCGCTGCCCGCCCTGCGCCGGGCCACCGCGCACGACCCCCTCGACGAGTCGCTGCACGCCAGGCTGGTGCTGGTCCTGGCCGCCTGCGGACTCCAGGCGGAGGCGCTGGGGGCGTACGAGGACGTCCGCCGACGCCTCGCCCGCGAACTGGGCCTCACCCCGGGCACCGAACTGGCGGCGGCCCACACGCGCGTACTGCGCCAGGACCTCGGACACCGCCTCAGGCGCGGGCCCGCCGTACACCTCGGCCGACCGATCGGAACCACGAGAACCACCCCCACCCCAGCCCCCACGCCCCCGCCCCCGACCGAGCCCCCCACCCCGGGACCAGCGGCCCCTGACCTCGCCACCCCCGAACGGACCACTCGCGGAGGGCCCGGCATCGGGGGGCCTGGCCCCGGAGGACTCGGCCCCGGAGCGCCCGGCGTCGGAGCGCCTGGCGTCGGAGCGCCTGGCGTCGGGGGGTCCGCCACACGGGCGCCTGGCGTCGGGGGGTCCGCCACACGGGCACCTGGCACCGGGGCGCCCGCCACAGTGGCACCGGGCACCGGTGCGCCTGGCGTCGGGGCGCCCGCCACAGTGGCACCGGGCATCGGAGCGCCTGGCACCGGAGCGCCCGCCACAGTGGCACCGGGCATCGGAGCGCCTGGCACCGGAGCGCCCGCCACAGTGGCACCGGGCACCGGAGCGCCTGGCACCGGAGCGCCTGGCACCGGAGCGCCTGGCACCGGAACTCCCGGCATCGGAGCGCCTGGCACCGGAGCGCCTGGCACCGGAACTCCCGGCATCGGAACTCCCGGCACCGGTGCGCCTGGCACCGGGGGGCCGGGCATCGGAGCTCCCGGTGCAGAGGCCCCCGGCACCGGGACTCCCGGTCCGGAGGGTTCCGGCGTCGGCACTGTCGCCTCGGGGTGTGCCGCTTCCGGGTCGACCCGGGCGGGGGCTGTCGCTCCGGGAGGCGCCGCTGCCGAGGCAGGTGCGTCCGGGGCTGCCGCCTCGGGGCTCTCCGCGTCCGGGGCTGCCGCCTCGGGGCTCTCCGCGTCCGGGGCTGCCGCTCCGGGGCTCTCCGCGTCCCACCTCACCGACTGCGGGGCTCCTGCTCCTGCGGACGCCGGCTCCGGTCCCACCACCCAGGACCTTGCCGCCCAGAGCCTCGCCGCCCAGGACCTTGCCACCCAGGACCCCACGGCCCAGAGCCTCGCCGCCCAGAGCCTCGCCGCCCAGGACCTTGCCGCCCAGAGCCTCGCCGCCCAGGGTGGCCCTACGGCCCAGGGCCCCACCGGGCAAGGCCCCACCGCGCAAGGCCCCAGTGCCCTGCGTCCTGTCGATCCGGGGCCTACGACAGTCAGTTCCGCCGGCAACAGGGCTGCTGTCTCCGGGCTTGTCACTCCCGTTGAGGGGGGCGGCCTCGGCCGTATGAACGACGCCCCAGCCGGGCGGGGCGTCGTGGGGTTCGTGCGGCCCGCTCAGTTGCCGTCGGCTCTGCCCTCCTTTGTGGGGCGGGTGGCCGAGTCGGACTGGTTGGAGAGGGCGGCCGGCTCGGCGGCGGGGATCGTGTTGGTCGGTGGGATGGCCGGGATCGGCAAGAGCACCCTCGCGCTGCACTGGGCGCACCGGGCCACCGACCGGTTCCCGGACGGGCAGTTGTACATGGCGTTGCGTGGCTCCGATCCGGCCCGGCCCGCCGTGGAGCCGGCCGACGCGCTGCGCGGGATGCTCGCGGCGCTCGGCGTGCCCGCGCCCCGCATGCCGGACGGGGTGGACGCCCTGACCGGCATGTACCGCACCCTCCTCGCACGTCGGCGCGTCCTCGTGGTCCTCGACGACGCCGCCGGCACCGGACAGCTGAGCCCGCTGCTGCCCACCGGGCCGGGCTGTCTGGCGCTGGTCACCAGCCGCCACGCCCTGCCCGGCCTCGTCGCGTCGGGAGCGCGGCCGCTCCGCCTCGCACCGCCGTCCCCCGAGGACGCGTACGCGTTGCTGGCCGGGCGGATCGGTGCCGAGCGGGTGGCCGCCGAACCCCGGGCCGCCGACGAGATCGTCGCCCGGTGCGGCCGGTTGCCCCTGGCGCTGGCCACCGTCGCCGCGCGCGCCGTCAGCCGACGGGACTTCCCGCTCGCCGCGGTGGCCGCCGCACTGCGCGAGGCGCACGGCAGTCTCGACGCCCTCGCCGCCACCCGCGAGGCCTTCCTGGGTTCCTATCGGCTCCTGACGCCGGACAGCGCGCGGCTGTTCCGGCTCCTGCCCCGGCACGAGGGACCCGACATCACCCCGGCCGGGGCCGCCGCGCTCGCCGGGCTGCCGGTCCGTCGAGCCCGGCTGCTGCTCGGCGTACTCGCCGACGCCCACCTCCTCACCGAACCCGCGCCGGGCCGCTACACCCTCCATGACCTGCTGCGGGTCTTCGCCACCGAACGCGCCGCGGCGGAGGGCCGGCCACGCGGCCGGTGAAGGCGCTGTCACTTCGTTGTCACTCTTTTTGCACATCCGCCGGATTACCGTCCGGGCGACGTGATGAACGGTCCTCGGAGGCTACGGCGGAAGATGCCCACTACCAGCACCAGTACCTGTGACAGCGCCCGCACCCTCGACCCGCCCGTGGATCGGACACCCCTGGGTGTCGAGATCACGACCGGCGAGGAGACGCCCGCCCGGCTGCCGGGCGAGGCGTCGCCGCACCCTGCGCACCGGCTGCTCGCCCGTGACGGCGGCGAGTACCTCTTCGTCGGCCTGCGGGGCGGCGCTCGGCCCGACACCGCTGCCCCCGCTCCCGCCGCCGCCCATGAGCCGCTCGAGGCCCTCGACCTGCGGCTGACGCCCGGGGACGTCTGCTTCTACGACGTCCACCGCGCGCCCGCTCTCGACTTCCGCGAGCCGTTCCGGGCGACGACGTTCCTCGTCCCGGCCGACCTGCTCGGCCTGGCGGAGTCCGACGTACGGCGGATCGCGCGGACACCGGTCGCCCGCGCCTCCCGGCTCGGCACCCTGCTGTCGCCGCTGTTGTCGGACCTGGCCCGCGCCACGGCCGAGGCCCGCCCTCCGGTCGGCGAGATGCTCGCCTGGAACGCGGTGAACCTGCTGGCCACCCTCGCCGCCGAGCAGTTGGGCACAGCGGTACCCGGAACACGCGGTACGCCCGAGGGGTTGGGCACACCCGGCGCGCATTCCCCGGTGCTGGGGCGCGTCCTGGAGTACGTCGAACTGCACCTGACCGACCCGGACCTGTCCCCGGAGGTCATCGCGCGCGCCCACCACATCTCCGTGCGCTATCTGCACAAGCTGTTCAAGGACGAGGGCACCACCGTGGGCCGGTGGATTCTGCGCCGCCGTCTCGAGGAGTGCCGACGCGACCTGATGCGGTACGGCCGCGGAGGCCGGACCATCGCGGCCGTGGCCGCCCGGTGGGGTTTCCTGAGCGCCACGCACTTCAGCCGGGTCTTCCGGTCGGCCTACGGCATGTCCCCGCGCGAATGGCGGGACACCGCGGGGCGTGGCGCGCGGAGTGGTCAGCGCTGAATGCGGCCGTAATTCCCGGCTGTTCACCGGGAGGACCGGAATCCTCCTCTCGAATTCCCCCTCGTGGTAGGAGGAATTCCGTGCCCGCCACTCACGCGGCCTCTGTGCACTGTGAGCACAGCGTCGGTGCACGGGTGGACAAATTCCGTCCGCCCGGCGGTTTTAGCGTGAAGGAGTAAGACCACGCACATCGAATGCAGCAGGAGATGCCATGCCCGACGTCGTCGAGCCGGTCACACCGGTGCTCGAACCCGAGGCCGCGGCGTTCGCCGAGGCGACCGCCAACCCGCCGTATCTCTTCGACCTGCCGCCGGCGGAGGGGCGCAAGGCCGTCGACGAGGTCCAGTCCGGTGAGATCCACAAGCCCGCGGTCGACGAGGAGTGGATCACCGTCTCCGGCGGTCCCACGGGCAGCGTCCGTGCCCGGATCGTCAAGCCGGCCGGGGCCGAGGGCACCCTGCCGGTGATCCTCTACATCCACGGCGCGGGCTGGGTGTTCGGCAACGCCCACACCCACGACCGGCTGGTGCGCGAGCTCGCCGTCGGCGCCGAGGCCGCGGTCGTCTTCCCCGAGTACGACCTCTCGCCCGAGGCCCGCTACCCGGTCGCCATCGAGCAGAACTTCGCGGTCGCCCGGTGGATCGTCGAGGAGGGCGCGTCCAAGGGGCTGGACGGCGGCCGGCTGGCCGTCGCCGGTGACTCCGTCGGCGGCAACATGACCGCCGCCCTCACTCTGATGGCCAAGGAGCGCGGCGGCGTCCCACTGGTCCATCAGGTGCTCTTCTACCCGGTCACCGACGCGAGCTTCGACACCGGCTCCTACCACCAGTTCGCGGAGGGCTACTTCCTGCGCCGCGACGGCATGCAGTGGTTCTGGGACCAGTACACGACCGACGAGGCCGAGCGCGCCCAGATCACCGCGTCCCCGCTGCGCGCCACCACCGAGCAACTCGAGGACCTGCCCCCGGCCCTGGTCATCACCGGCGAGGCCGACGTGCTGCGCGACGAGGGCGAGGCGTACGCGAACAAGCTGCGCGCGGCCGGTGTCCCGGTCACCGCGGTGCGCTTCCAGGGCATCATCCACGACTTCGTGATGCTGAACGCGCTGCGCCCGACGTACGCCGCCGAGGCCGCCATCACGCTCGCCGTCGGCACCCTGCGCGACGCCCTGCACGTCTGACCTTCAGGAGACCTTTCCTCATGACCACCCCCACTGTCGTCCTGGTCCACGGAGCGTTCGCGGACGCGGCCAGCTGGTCCGGCGTCATCGCCGAACTCCAGGGCCACGGCGTCCCCGTGATCGCCCCGCCGAACCCGCTGCGCGGCCTCGCCTCCGACGCCGCGTACATCGCCTCCTTCGCCGCGCAGATCGACGGCCCCGTGATCCTCGTCGGTCACTCCTACGGCGGCGCCCTCATCACCGTGGCCGGCACCACGGAGAACGTCGTCGGCCTCGTCTACGTCGCCGCCTACGCGCTGGCGGAGGGCGAGAGCCTCGGCGAGCTCCAGGGCCGCTTCCCGCTCTCCACGCTGGTCAGCAACCTCAAGCAGTGGACGTACCCGGTACCGGGCGGCGACCCGGCCGTCGAGGTCACCATCGCCGAGGACGCCTTCCCGGCGGTGTTCGCCGCGGACCTGCCCGGGGGTGTCACCAAGATCCTGGCCGCGTCCCAGCGCCCGCTGGCCGCCGCCGCGTTCGAGGAGACCGCCGCCGCGGCCGCCTGGCAGACCAGGCCGTCCTGGGCGTTGATCGCCGGTGCGGACGAGGCCATCAACCCCGAGGTCGAGCGCTTCGGCGCCCAGCGGGCCGGGGCGACGATCGTCGAGATCGACGGCGCCTCGCACGCCGTCGCGGTGTCGCAGCCGAAGGCGGTCGCGGAACTGATCCTCGAGGCGGTCCGCGCGACGAGCTGACGCTCACCGAGAACAGCCGCGCGGACGTGACCCCTGTGCACGTCCGCGCGGCCCGTCAGCGGCCTCGCACCCGTCGTACGAGGTCGGCGGCGGCCCCCGGCCACTCGGGTCGGTCGAAGGCGAAGCCCGCGTCGAGCAGCCGGCCGGGGACCACGCGCCGGCTCTTGAGGAGCAGTTCGGTGTCCGAGCGCAGGGCGAAGGCGCCGAGTTCCGCCATCCACTTCGTCGCGGGCAGGCCCACCGGGACCCCCCACGCGCCGCGCAGCGCGCGCATGAACGCGCGGTGGGGGAGGGGGGCCGGGGCGGCCAGGTTCACCGCTCCGGCGAGGTCGTCCCGTCCGACGAGGAACTCGACCGCGCGGACGAAGTCGTGGTCGTGGATCCAGGACACGTACTGACGGCCGCCCGCGACCGGGCCGCCGAGGCCGAGCCGGGCGAGCCGCGACAGGACGTCGAACACCCCGCCCCGGTCCGGGCTCATCACCATCGCGGCCCGCAGGGCCACCTTGCGGGTGTGCGGGGTGTCGGCCATCTCCTGCTCCCGCTCCCAGGCGGTCGCGATGTCCACGCTGTAGCCCCAGTAGTCCGGGACGCCCGGTTCGGCTCCGCCGATCACGCCGGTGGCCTCGTCGTTGGGGGCGTCGAACCGGTGGGCGTAGACGGTGGCGGTGCTCATCTGGAGCCAGACCTTGGGGGGCCGCGCGGCGGCGGCGATCGCCTGACCCACGACCCGGGCCGAGTCCACCCGCGAGTCCATCATCGCCCGCAGGTTGTCCGGTGTGTAGCGGCAGCTGACGCTGCGGCCGGCCAGGTTGACCACGACGTCACCGCCGTCGATCACCTCGGCCCAGGGGCCGAGGGTGCGGCCGTCCCACAGGACCTCGCCGGGGCCCGTGGGCCGTCTGCTCAGCACCGCGACCTCGTGTCCGGCCGTGGTCAGCGCGCGGCGCAGCACGGTCCCCACCTGCCCGGTCCCGCCGGGTAGCACGATCCTCATGAGTAAGGCCCCCTCTTGTCAGAAGGGGACCCTACTACTTATTTGAACGCGTTCAAAACCTTCCGGATCGTCCCTACGCCCCGTGCGCCTCCAACGCGGCCCGGACCCCCGACTCCAGCGCGCCCTCGATCCACGACGGCTTGACCGAGGTGTGGTCGCCCGCGAAGAGCAGCGGTCCCTCGGCGGAGCGGATGGCGCTCAGCAGCTCCGTGTGCTGACCGGGCAGCAGGACGGACGCCTCCCCGTAGGCGTACGGGTCGCGCAGCCAGCTCTGGGTGCGGCCCGCTCCCGTGTAGAAGACCTCGACGCGCTGGCCGTAGACCTGCTGGAGCCCGCGCAGGGCGTGCGGGTAGCGCGCGTCGTCGTCGAGGGAGTCCCAGCGGGAGGCGTCGTCGGCCCAGCTGTAGGAGGCGAGGACGACACCGCCCGAGCTGCCGGCGACCGGGTGGGACGGATTGATCATGAACCGGTTGGAGTTGTCGGAGACCGAGCCGCCACCGATGATGTGCGCCGCCTCGGGCTGGTCACGGGTGGCCCACCGGTTGGCGGCGTAGTGCACACGCTGCCCCGCGCCGATGTGCCCCGGCGGCACGGACGGATGCCCGCCGAGCAGACTCCCGTCGGCCGGTGCCCTGCCCGCCCGGTAGTCCTCGTACAGCCCCGGCCGTACGGCGTCGAGTTCCCGCTTCCAGTCCGCCTCGGTGAACTCCCACCAGCGGCGGCTGAACTCCAGCAGCACCTTGGTCGCGCTGTCGTAGTGCAGCTCCGCGACGGACCGCCGTTTCCGGTACGACATCAGCGGGCTGATCTGCACCTGGCGCAGCCCCGAGAACGGCACCGTGACGATCGCGAGGTCGGCGGTGAACTGCTCGCGCACCACCTTGCCGCCGCGCCCCTCGGAGACGGTGTCGATCCACACGTGCGGCCCGTCGGCCCGCACGTGCGAGGTGTTGTCGTTGCCCTGCCGGTCCGGCGCCCAGTACTCGATGTGCGTCGCGCGCCGGTCGAGCCGGATGACGTCGGAGACCTCCTTCAGCAGGGCGTCCGGGAGCGTCGCCGTGCCGCCGACCAGCTCCCAGAACTCGGTGTCCGGGCTGATGAGCGAGGCGCTGATGAAGCTGTGGATGAAGGACAGCGGCAGCCGGGAGGTGAGGTTCTCCAGCGTGCCGACCAGGTCGAGGGTCCGCTCGTCGAGGCCCGCCTCCTCGGTCAGGAACCGGTACATCGACCAGTCCCCGAACCGCTGCACGACCCGCGCCCAGCCCTGCACCCGTTCCGGCAGCGGCTTGTTCACCCGTTTGCCGTCGGCGCCCCGGGTGCTGAACTCGTCGCGTACCGGGTCCAGGGCCTCGCGCAGGATGGTCGCGGACGGGGTGTCCCAGTACTTCCGGGGCACCCCGAAGGACCGGTTGACCTTGCGCGGAGACTTGGCGTACGCGGAGCGGCGTACCCGGACGCCGTTGACGTGCAGCCAGGCGTTGTTGAGGGGCTTGCCGTCCGCGTCGACGTCCACGAGATGGAACCGGCGTTTCTCGACGCCCAGTTGACGGATCAGATTCATCACCAGCGGGTGGCTGCCGGGGATCCGCATGGCGCCCGCCTCCGCGTACTGGCGTGCGTCGGCGAAGGCCTGCGCCGCGTGCTCGTGTCCGCCGGTACGGAACGTCTTGATACGGCCGCCGACCCGGTTGCCGTTGGCCTCCACGAGCGTGACGCGGTGCCCGGCCCGCTTCAGCAGCCAGGCGGCCACCAGCCCGGCGGGCCCGGCGCCGATCACGAGGACCTTCTTCCCGGTCCCGGTCCTGGCACGGGGCAGTCCGCCGGCGAGGACCTTCTCGTACCGGGGCACGAGCGGCCGGTCGTGCTCGTCCACCACCAGCAGCGCTCGCGCCACGGCGAGGCAAGTGGCCCAGTCCGCGGTCGACTTGGGCGGACAGGCGGGCTGCTGGGGGAGGGCCGCGGCCGGTGCGGCGACCGTGAGCGCGGCGGCGGTCGTCGCGGTGGCCGCGGCGAACCGTCGGCGGGTGAGTCGAACGGGGTCTACAGAAGCGGGAGAATTGTCCATACGCCCTGGATAGGGGCAGAGCGCAGGTGTGCAGGCGCGCTTCCGCGGATCACCACCTGAACGTGTAAGCGCGCCGGCGGGGGAGTGCTCCCGCGACGCTTCCGGCGCAACTGAAAGGCGGGTGTGGGAAGTTTGCGCCGCGCATCGGCCGCGCATCGGGTCACGGCCTATCAGGTCAAGCGTCCCGGACTCTTGACTCGGTAGGGCATCTGTCGCGATCCTCGTCGCACTATCTTGCGTCGGTCATGACAATCTCATGGGCAGTCAAAGAGCCCTCGTCGACCGCGCCTTCCCGCCGACCGAGGGACGTGGGCTGTGACCATGACCGGACGCCCGTACCGCAGACGCCGAGATGTCACCGTCGTCTCCCTGCTCCTCCTCGTGCTCGCCACGGTCCTCGGCCCCACCCCGAGCTCGGCGGCCGGCGCGGACTGGTGGACCCCGACGGCCAGGCCGGCCCCCGACTCCCAGGTCAATGTGACCGGCGAGCCGTTCACCGGCACCGACTCGGCGGGCGATGTGCGCGGGTTCGTCGACGCGCACAACCACCTGTTCTCCAACGAGGCCTTCGGCGGCCGGCTCATCTGCGGCAAGGTGTTCTCCGAAGCCGGGGTCGCCGACGCGCTCAAGGACTGTCCCGAGCACTACCCCGACGGCACGCTCGCGCTCTTCGACTACATCACCCACGGCGGCGACGGCAAGCACGACCCGGTCGGCTGGCCGACCTTCAAGGACTGGCCGGCCTACGACTCGATGACCCATCAGGCGAACTACTACGCCTGGGTCGAGCGGGCCTGGCGCGGCGGACAGCGGGTGCTGGTCAACGACCTCGTCACCAACGGCATGATCTGCTCCATCTACCCGTTCAAGGACCGCAGTTGTGACGAGATGACGTCGATCCGCCTCCAGGCGAAGCTGACGTACGACCTCCAGGCCTACATCGACAAGATGTACGGCGGCACCGGCAAGGGCTGGTTCCGGATCGTCCTGGACAGCGCGCAGGCGCGTGAGGTCATCAAGCAGGGCAAGCTGGCGGTCGTCCTGGGCGTCGAGACCTCCGAACCGTTCGGCTGCAAGCAGATCTTCGACATCGCGCAGTGCAGCCAGGCCGACGTCGACAAGGGGCTGGACGAGCTGTACGCGCTGGGCGTGCGCAGCATGTTCCTGTGCCACAAGTTCGACAACGCGCTGTGCGGCGTCCGCTTCGACGAGGGCGGCCTCGGCACGGCCATCAACGTCGGCCAGTTCCTGTCCACCGGCACGTTCTGGCAGACCGAGAAGTGCACCGGACCGCAGCACGACAACCCGATCGGCACCGCCGCCTCCGAGGCGGAGGCGGACCTGCCGGCGGGCACGGAGGTCCCCTCGTACGACGCCGACGCCCAGTGCAACACCCGTGGGCTCACCGCCCTGGGCGAGTACGCCGTGCGCGGCATGATGAAGCGCAAGATGATGCTCGAGATCGACCACATGAGCGTCAAGGCCACCGGGCAGGCGCTCGACATCTTCGAGGCCGCGAACTACCCCGGCGTGCTGTCCTCGCACAGCTGGATGGACATCGACTGGACCGAGCGGGTCTACTCCCTCGGCGGCTTCGTCGCCCAGTACATGCACGGCTCCGAGGCGTTCGGCGCCGAGGCCGAGCGCACCGACGCACTGCGTGACAAGTACGACGTCGGCTACGGCTACGGCACCGACTTCAACGGCATCGGCGACCACCCCGCCCCGCGCGGAGCCGACGCCGCGAACAAGGTCACGTACCCCTTCAGGAGCGTCGACGGCGGCTCCGTCATCGACAGGCAGACCGTCGGCACCCGCACCTTCGACTACAACACCGACGGCGGCGCCGACGTGGGCCTGGTCCCCGACTGGATCGAGGACATCCGGCTCGTCGCAGGCCAGGACGTGGTGGACGACCTCTTCCGGGGCGCCGAGTCCTACCTCGGCACCTGGGGCTCGACCGAGCAGCACCAGGCCTCGGTGAACCTCGCCAAGGGCCGTACCGCCACGGCGAGTTCGTCCGAGTCCAACCCGTTCACCAGCTACCAGCCCGGTCGGGCCGTGGACGGCGACGACGCCAGCCGCTGGGCCGGTGACTGGAGCGACGACCAGTGGTGGCAGGTCGACCTGGGCTCCACCAACCTGGTCTCCCGCGTCACCCTCGACTGGGAGCGCGCGTACGGAAAGTCGTACCGCGTCGAACTCTCCACCGACGGCACCACCTGGACGACCGCCTGGTCCACCACCTCCGGCGACGGCGGCCTGGACACGGCCAGGTTCACCGGCACCCCCGCCCGCTACGTCCGGGTGCACGGCCTGGACCGGGGCACGGATTGGGGATACTCGCTGTACGAAGTGGGCGTCCACAGCGCCTAGCGGGCCGTCACGGGGGGTCACACATGGCACGGATGCCGTCGGCGCAGCGGCGCCGACAGCTGACGGAAGCGGCGATCAGAGCGATGGCCCGGGACGGCGTCCCCAAGACGACCACCCGGTCCATCGCCGCCGAGGCCGGGGTGTCCCTGAGCGTCTTCCACTACTGCTTCGACTCCAAGCAGGCCCTCGTCGAGTCCGTCATCACGACGCTCACCGACCACTCGGTGAGCGTCGTGAGGGACGCGCTACGGCCCAGGGCCACCCTCGAGGAGACCGTCCGGGCGGGCTTCCAGGCCTACTGGGACCACGTCCGTGCCCACCCCGACGAGCACATGCTCACCTACGAACTCACCCAGTACGCCCTGCGCGAGCCGGGATTCGAGCAACTGGCCCGGCGGCAGTACGAGATGTACGGTGACGCCTACACGGAACTCATCGAGCAGCTCCGCAGCGGCATGGACCTCCGGCTGCGCGTCCCCGTCCCCGTCCTGGCCCGCTATCTGGCCGCCATGACCGACGGTCTGACCCTCAACTACCTCGTGCTCGGCGACGCGGCCGCCTGGACCGACATCCTCGACACGGTCACCGCCCACATCGCGGGGCTGGTCATGGCCGACGCGCCCGCTACAGGGTCCGGGCGATGAGCAGAGCGACGTCGTCGTGGTCGTCGGGGTGGCGCAGGCCGTACAGCAGCAGGTCGCAGATCTCCTCGAGGGGACGGCCGGGCTCGTCGAGGAAGCTGAGCAGGACGGCCAGACGGTCGTCGATGGGGTGAAGGCGGGTCTCCACGAGGCCGTCCGTGTACAGGACCAGCAGATCGCCGGGGGCGAGTTCGACCGTGGTGGTCTCGAAGGGGACGCCGCCGACGCCGAGCGGGGCTCCGGGCGGCAGCTCCAGCAGCGTCGGATCATGGCCGGGACCGGCCAGCGCGGGCGGCATATGGCCCGCGTTGGCGATGCGGCACTGCCTGGTACGCGGGTCGTACACCGCGTACAGGCAGGTCACGATGTAGTGCTCCAGGTCGCAGGTGATCTTGTCCAGGTGTCGCAGCACGTCGCCGGGCTCGAGGTCGAGGTCGGCGTAGGCACAGGTCGCGGTGCGCAGCCGGCCCATGGTGGCGGCGGCGTCGATGCCGTTGCCCATGACGTCCCCGACGACCAGCGCGGTCTTGTCGTCGGTCAGCGGGATGACGTCGTACCAGTCGCCGCCGACCTCGCTGGTCGCCTGGGCGGGCTGGTAGCGGGAGGCGAGTTCGAGACCGGTCTGGTGGGGCGCGTGGTCGGGCAGCAGACTGCGCTGGAGGGTGAGGGCGGTGTTGCGCACGCTCTGGAACCAGCGCGCGTTGTCGATGGCCACGGCGGCGCGGCCGGCCAGCTCACTGGCCAGGATGACGTCGTCCTCGTCGAACGGCAGCGGGTTGCGGGTGCGTTTGAGGTCGAGGGCGCCGAGCACCTCTCCGTGGGCGATCAACGGCACGGCGAGGTACGAGTGGACCCCGGCCCGGGCCAGCAGCGCACCGGCCTCGGCGTCCCGGGCGATCCGGGGGATGTCCTGCTCGCCGACGTGCCGCACCAGGACCGGCCGGCCGGTGTGCACGCACAGGGTGACCAGACGGTCACCCTCATAGGCCGCGACGTCACCCGGCGGGTCGGCGGCGCGCAGCGCCACGGTGGGGTGGGCCGCCTTCAGCGCGAGGGCGCGGAACAGCTCCGGGCCGTTGTCCGGGCGGCGCGAGCGGCGGCAGGCCAGGGCGGAGTCCAGGATGTCCACGGCGACCACGTCGGCGAGCTGCGGGACGGCGATCTCGGCCAGTTCGTGGGCGGTCCGGTCCACCTCCAGTGAGGTGCCGACCCGGGTGGAGGCCTCGGCGATGAGGGCGAGGCGCCGCCGGGCCCGGTCGGCCTCCGCGGCGGCGCGGTGCCGTTCGGTGACGTCGACGACCGAGGCGGCCGCGCCCAGCACCCGCCCGCCCGGGTCCTCCAGCCGGTAGAAGGAGAGGGACCAGGCGTGTTCGTGGTCGGGGTCGGTCGGCGGGCGGCCCACGTGGTACTGGTCGAGCAGCGGCGTACCGGTGGTGAGCACCTGCCGCAGGGCGGACTCGATGGTGTCGACGTCGGGAAGGGGCATCGCATCCCTGAGACGACGGCCGACATGGTCCTCGGCGGGGATGCCGTCGATGCGTTCGAGCGCCGGGTTGACCAGGAGATAGCACAGGTCCGGGTCCAGGAGGGCCAGACCGATCGGCGACTGGTTGATCAGCCGTTCGCACAGCGCCAGATCGGTCTCGACGCGCTGGAGCAGATTGTGGTCGGCGGCGATGCCCAGGGCGTAGACGTCCCCGAGATCGTCCTGAAGCCGCATGTTGCGGAACTCCATCAGCCGGCTGCTGCCGTCCTTGTGCCGGATGGGGAAGGCACCGGCCCAGCTCCGGCCGGTCTCCAGCACCTCCGCGAACAGCTTCACCACGGACTGGAGGTGCTCGGGGTGGATCAACAGCCGCGCCGCGTACTTGCCGAGGGCCTCCTCCGCGGTGTAGCCGAAGAGGTCCTCGGCCTGAGGGGTCCAGAACACGATGCGTCCGTCGATGTCGATGACCATCGCGGACACGCTCAGCACGTCCAGCAGACCGGTGCGCGCGGGGGACTCGGGGCGGTACGCGTCCCCGCCCGACCGGATGGGTTCGGCTGTCATCGCGGAGCCTCCTCCTGTACCTCCATGCTGCCTTGGTTCGGCAGGTCCGGAAACCGGGGGCCTCGGAGGCGGAGCCGACGGCGCCGTGCGCATCGGTCGGACAAGCAGGACCATGGTCGTGTAGAGGACGGGACCCATGGATTCTGCGCGAGAAGCTTTCGACGCCCCGACGCCCGCGGGACCGCACGATCTCCTCGATGCGTCCACCGACGCGGCGGCGATCGTGTCCGCGGCCGGCGTCGTGGTCGGCTGGACGCGTGGTGCGGAAGCACTGCTCGGCCGCCCGGCGTCGGAGGTCGTCGGTCGCTCGGCCGCGGAGCTGGTGGCGATGGACCGGGACCCGGCACGGGTGGCCGGTGTCGCGGCGCGGTGCCGGGCCGGGATGGGGTGGAGCGGGGTCATCTCCGTACGGCCCCGCGACGGCCGCCCCGTCGACGTCGACCTGCGGGTCTCCGCCTCCTTTCGGATCGGCGACGACGAGTGCTTCCTGCTCTCGGCGCGCAGGCGGAGCGAGCAGTGGACGGTGGGCCAGTCCGTCCTCGACGGGTTCCTGACCCGTTCCCCGGTCGGGATGGCGGTGATGGACCTGGAGCTGCGCTATGTGTGGCTGAACGACACGCTGGAACGCTTCGGCGGTGTGCCCCGCGAACAGCGTCTGGGGCGCCGGCTGAGCGACCTGCTGCCCGGACTTCAGGCGGCCGCCATCGAGGGACTGATGGGCAAGGTGCTGGAGACCGGGGTCCCGGTCACCGACTACGAGTACCTGGGGTGGAGTTGGGCCGACCCGCACCGCCGCCACGCCTACTCCACGTCGTTCTTCCCCCTGGTGGGTGACGACGACTCCGTCACCGGGGTCTGCTACATGGTCCAGGACGTCACCGAGCGGTGGAACGCCCGCCGGCTGCTGTCGCTGGTCAACGAGGCCGGGACCCGCGTCGGCACGACCCTGGACGTGATGCGCACGGCCCAGGAGCTCGCCGACTTCGCCGTTCCCGGATTCGCGGACTTCGTCATCGTCGACCTCCTGGAGCCGGTGCTCAGCACCGAAGGACACGGCGCGTGGCTGACCGACGCGGGACCGGCGCCCGCGCGGCCGGTGATGCGGCGCGCCGGGATGTGTTCGGTGCGCGAGGGCTGCCCGGAGGCCGTGGCACGGATCGGGGACCGGGTGGACTTCCTGCCCCCGCCGCACGACGCAGGCCTGCTCATCGACGGCGAACCGATCCTCATCCCCGTGCTCGATCCCTCCGACGAGCTGTGGACCTCCGAACAGCCCGAGCGGGCGGCGAGCATCCGCGAGTTCGGCCTGCACTCCCTCATCTCCGTGCCGATGCGGGCGCGGAACACCGCCCTGGGCCTCGCCACCTTCGTCCGGTCCCTCAACCCCGTCTCGTTCCGGTCCGACGACGTCCTGCTGGCCCGGGAGCTGGTGGCGCGGGCGGCGCTGTGCGTCGACAACGCCCGCCGGTACACCCGGGAGCACACGGCGGCGGTCACCCTTCAGCGCAGCCTGCTGCCCCACGCCCTGGCGGGCGGAACGGCGCTGGAGCTGGCCTCCTCCTACCTGCCGGCGGACCCCACGGACGGGGTGGGCGGCGACTGGTTCGACGTGATCCCCCTGTCCGGGGCCAGGGTGGGCCTCGTCGTCGGCGACGTGGTGGGGCACGGTATCGCCGCCGCGGCGACCATGGGCCGGCTGCGCACCGCGGTACAGACCCTCGCCGACATGGAGATGCCCCCCGACGAGCTGCTGGCCCACCTCGACGACCTCGTGCTCCGGCTGAGCGTGGAGCGGACCGACGACACGGCCGCCCATCAGGGCGCCACCGCCTTCCTGGGGGCGACCTGCCTGTACGCCGTCTACGACCCGGTCACCCGACGGTGCACGATGGCCCGGGCCGGACACCCGCCGCCCGTGGTCGTCGCCCCCGACGGGCAGGTCTCGTTCCCGGAGCCCCCGGCCGGTCCTCCGCTGGGGCTCGGCGGGATGGCGTTCGAATCGACGGAGATCGAGCTCGCCGAGAACAGCCTGATCGGTCTCTACACCGACGGCCTCGTGGAGGGAGCCGACCGGGACATCGAAGAAGGCATGCTCCGGCTCGGCGAGCTGCTCGCCCGGTCCGACGCCGATCTGGCGACCCTGTGCACCTCGGCGGTGCGACAGCTCGTGCCCGTGCCCCAGCCCGACGACATCGCCCTGCTCCTGGCGCGCACGCACGCCCTCGGCCCCGACCACGTCGTCTCCTGGGAGGTGCCGGTGGACCCGGCCGCCGTCTCCGACGTCCGGGCCCGGGCCACCCGGCAGGTGGAGGCCTGGGGGCTGGGCGATCTGGCCATGACGTCCGAGCTCATCGTGAGCGAGCTGGTCACCAACGCCGTGCGCTATGCCACACCCCCCATACGGCTGCGGCTGCTCCTCGACGCACGCCTGACCTGCGAGGTCTCCGACGCCAGCAGCACGGCCCCACGGTTGAGGCATGCCCGGATCACCGACGAGGGCGGCCGTGGCCTCTTCCTGGTGGCGCAGCTGGCCCACCGGTGGGGCGCCCGGTACACGGCCGACGGAAAGATCATCTGGGCCGAGCAGGAGATCCCGTGACCCGGTCCGCGCCCCCCCGCGGACCCCACCACCGACCGCCGGCCGTAAGGGCGGCGTCAAAGGCGTGGACGCCGCCGTCAGGGACGTGTCAACGACGGTCGTTTCCGGCCACGGACGGTGTTCTCTCGACCTGTCCGTACCTCTTCCGACCCTCTCCAAGGAGTTCGCGATGGCCGATCCGGCCTTCGTCGTCACCACGATCGCGGTCTTCGCGCTGGTGGCCCTCGTCGCCAAGGGGGTGACCAAGCTGTGACCGCCGAGAACATCGTCGGCCTCGTCGTGGCCGTCGCCCTGCTGGGCTATCTGGTCCTCGCCCTGATCTTCCCGGAGAGGTTCTGAGCGGCCATGGGTCCCGTACTCGCCGGCGTGCTCCAGCTGCTGGCTCTCACAGCGGCGCTGGCGCTCGCCTACGTCCCCCTCGGCGCCTACATGGCCAGGGTCTACTCCACCGACACACACTGGCGCGTCGAGAAGTGGATCTACAAGGCCATCGGCGCCGACCCGAACACCGAGATGCGCTGGCCCGCCTACCTGCGGGGCGTGCTGGCCTTCTCCGCGGTCGGCGTCCTCTTCCTGTATCTGCTCCAGCGGCTCCAGGGGCATCTGCCCGGCTCGCTGGGCTTCAGGGCGATCGACCCGGACCAGGCGTTCAACACCGCCGCGTCCTTCGTCACGAACACCAACTGGCAGTCGTACTACGGCGAGCAGGCCATGGGCCACGTCGTGCAGACGGCCGGCCTGGCGGTGCAGAACTTCGTCTCCGCGGCCGTCGGCATCGCCGTCGCGGTGGCCCTCGTACGGGGGTTCGCCCGATCCCGTACCGGTGAGCTGGGCAATTTCTGGTCGGACCTGGTGCGCGGGACCGTCCGCCTCCTGCTGCCGCTCGCCGTCGGCGCCGCGATCGTCCTGGTCGCCTGCGGCGCCATCCAGAACTTCTCCGGCATTCACGAGGTCGGCCAGTTCTTCGGCGGCTCGCAGCAGTGGAACGGCGGTGCGGTCGCCTCCCAGGAGGCCATCAAGGAGCTGGGCACCAACGGTGGCGGCTACTTCAACGCCAACTCCGCCCACCCGTTCGAGAACCCGACCCCGTTCACGAACCTCTTCGAGATCTTCCTGCTGCTGGTGATCCCGCTCGCGCTGACCCGCACCTTCGGCATCATGGTCGGCTCCGTCAAGCAGGGTTACGCGATCCTCGCGACGATGGCCACCATCTGGGTCGGCTTCGTCGCCCTGATGATGTGGACCGAGTTCGCCCATCACGGCCCGGCGCTCCAGATCGCCGGGGGCGCGTTGGAGGGCAAGGAGGTCCGCTTCGGGGTCGGTTCCTCGTCCGTCTTCGCGGTGTCGACGACGCTCACCTCGACCGGCGCGGTGGACTCCTTCCACTCCTCCTTCACCGGCCTGGGCGGCGGCATCACCATGCTCGGCATGATGCTGGGCGAGATCGCGCCCGGCGGTACCGGCTCCGGCCTGTACGGCATGCTGATCATGGCGGTCATCGCGGTGTTCATCGCCGGTCTGATGGTCGGCCGGACCCCCGAGTACCTGGGCAAGAAGATCGGCACCCGCGAGATCAAGTGCGCGGCCTGCTACCTCCTCGTCACCCCGGCGCTGGTTCTGGTCTTCGCCGCCGCGGCGATGGCGCTGCCCACCCCGGGCGACTCCATGACCAACTCCGGCGCGCACGGCTTCTCCGAGATCCTCTACGCCTACACCTCGGCGTCCAACAACAACGGCTCGGCCTTCGCCGGTCTCAACGCGGACACGCAGTGGTTCAACAGCACCCTGGGCGTGGCGATGCTCCTCGGCCGCTTCCTGCCGATGGTGTTCGTGCTGGCGCTGGCCGGCTCGCTCGCCGAGCAGCGGCCGATCCCGGCGACGGCGGGCACCCTGCGTACCGAAAAGCCGCTGTTCACCGGCCTGTTGGTGGGCGCGATCCTGATCATCACCGGCCTGACCTACTTCCCGGCGCTCGCGCTGGGACCGCTCGCCGAAGGGCTGGCGTCATGACGACCGACGTAACGAAGCAAGAGGACTCGATGTCCACAGCCGTCCCGACACGGGCGCCGCACCAGGATGTGCCGACCGGTCACCAGGACCAGGGCCGCGTCGGTGCGGGCCTGTTCGACCCCAGGCAACTCGTCAAGGCCCTGCCGGACGCCTTCCGCAAACTAGACCCGCGGGTGATGGTCAAGTCGCCCGTGATGTTCGTGGTGTGGATCGGTTCCCTGCTCACCACCATGTTCTCCTTCAAGGACCCGGGCGACTGGTTCGGCTGGACCATCAGCGCCTGGCTGTGGCTGACCGTGGTCTTCGCCAACCTGGCGGAAGCGGTCGCCGAGGGCCGAGGCAAGGCGCAGGCCGACACCTTGCGCAGGGCCAAGACCGACACGGTGGCCCGACGGCTCGCCGGGAACTCCGAAGAGCGGGTCCCGGGAACCGGGTTGAGGATCGGCGACCTCGTCGTGTGCGAGGCCGGTGATGTCATCCCGGGTGACGGTGACGTCGTCGAGGGCGTCGCGAGCGTCGACGAGTCGGCGATCACCGGTGAGTCGGCGCCCGTCATCCGTGAGTCGGGGGGTGACCGCAGCGCTGTCACCGGCGGCACGAAGGTCCTCTCCGACCGGATCGTCATCAGGATCACGACGAAGCCGGGCGAGACCTTCATCGACCGGATGATCAGCCTGGTCGAGGGCGCGGCCCGGCAGAAGACGCCGAACGAGATCGCGCTGAACATCCTGCTCGCCTCGCTCACGATCGTCTTCCTGCTGGCGGTGGCGACGCTGCCGCCGTTCGCGGACTACGCGGGCACGCATCTGACGATGGTCGTGCTGGTGGCACTGCTGGTCTGTCTCATCCCCACCACGATCGGCGCGCTGCTGTCGGCGATCGGCATCGCGGGCATGGACCGCCTGGTGCAGAGGAACGTCCTGGCCATGTCCGGCCGGGCCGTCGAGGCCGCGGGTGACGTCTCGACCCTGCTGCTCGACAAGACCGGCACCATCACCCTGGGCAACCGCCAGGCCGCCGAGTTCGTGCCGGTGCGCGGCACCGGCGAGGCCGAACTCGCCGACGCCGCCCAGCTGTCGTCGCTGGCCGACGAGACGCCTGAGGGCCGCTCCATCGTCGTCCTGGCGAAGGAGAGGTACGGGCTGAGGGAGCGCCATCAGGGCGAACTGGCCGGCGCCGATTGGATCGCCTTCACCGCCCAGACCCGGATGTCGGGCGTGGACGTCGACGGCCGCAAGATCCGCAAGGGCGCGGCCGGTTCGGTCGTCGCCTGGGTGCGGGAGCGGGGCGGCGAGGTGTCCGAGGACGCCGGCGCGCTCACCGACCGGATCTCCGAGGCGGGCGGCACGCCGCTGCTCGTGGCCACCGAAGGCACCGACGGGGCACGGGTGTTGGGCGTCATCCACCTCAAGGACGTCGTCAAGGACGGCATGCGCGAGCGGTTCGACGAGCTGCGCCGTATGGGCATCAAGACCATCATGATCACGGGCGACAACCCGCTCACGGCGAAGGCGATCGCCGAGGAGGCCGGTGTCGACGACTTCCTCGCGGAGGCCACCCCCGAGGACAAGATGGCGCTCATCAAACGGGAGCAGGCGGGCGGCAAGCTCGTCGCGATGACCGGCGACGGCACCAACGACGCACCCGCGCTGGCCCAGGCGGACGTCGGTGTCGCGATGAACACGGGTACGTCGGCCGCGAAGGAGGCCGGCAACATGGTCGACCTCGACTCCAACCCGACCAAGCTCATCGAGATCGTCGAGATCGGCAAGCAACTTCTCATCACCCGGGGCGCGTTGACGACGTTCTCCATCGCCAACGACGTCGCCAAGTACTTCGCGATCATCCCCGCGCTGTTCGCGGCGGTCTATCCCGGCCTGGACAGGCTCAACATCATGGGCCTGTCCTCCCCGGACTCCGCGATCCTGTCCGCCGTCATCTTCAACGCGCTGATCATCATCGCCCTGGTCCCGCTGTCCCTGAGGGGCGTGCGGTACCGGCCGGTGAGCGCGGACAAGATGCTCCGCCGCAACCTGACGATCTACGGCATCGGCGGCCTGGTAGCGCCCTTCGTCGGCATCAAGCTCATCGACCTGCTCATCTCCCTCATCCCCGGGATCGGCTGAACCGCCATGAACAACTCCCTGGCAAACACCGCCCGGTTGCTCGGGGCGGGCCTGCGCGCCCTCCTCGTGCTGACCCTGGTCACCGGCGTCATCTACCCGCTGGTCGTCACCGGCATCGCCCAGGGGCTGTTCGGCGACAAGGCGAACGGCTCCGAGATCAAGGCGGACGGCAAGGTCGTCGGCTCCTCGCTCATCGGCCAGGCGTACAACCTGCCGCTGGAGAAGGGGCAGGAGACCCCGGAGCCCGACCTGAAGTGGTTCCAGGGCCGCCCGCAGAACGGCCTCGGCACCAACGGCGTCAACACCCGGTACAAGCTGATCCTGTCCGGCGCCACCAACCGCTCCGCGGACAACAGGGACCTGATCGACTGGGTGACGGCCGCGAAGGCGGCGGTCGTCAAGGACAACTCGACAGCCGACTACAAGGTCAGCCCCTCGGCCGTGCCCGCCGACGCCGTCACCTCCTCAGGCTCCGGCCTGGACCCGGACATCTCCCCGCAGTACGCGGACATCCAGGTCCACCGGATCGCCGAGAAGAACGGCCTGACCGTCGCCCGGGTCCGGAGACTGGTCGGCGAGCACACCGACGGCCGCACCCTCGGCTTCATCGGCGAGCCCCGGGTCAACGTCCTGGAGCTCAACATCGCGCTCAAGGCACTCCTGGCCAAGGGCTGATGGCGTTACGCGACGCGTGGGGGAGTGCCGGCGGTCAGGAGAGCCAGTCGCTGTAGCGGGTGGGGGCGATGCGGGCGCCGGCCGGGGCGGTGAGAACGTCACCGTCGACCGCGGCGAACATGCCGGCGCTGTCGTCGGTGACGACGGTCCGCGCGTCGCTCTTGGCGGCGAGGGTGAGCCGGCCGAGTTCGTCGAGGGGGTAGCGGTCGGGGCCCGCGATGTCGAGGACGCCGTTGAGCGGTGCGCCCGCGGCCGTCTCGGCGACGAGGCGGGCCACGTCCGCGGCGGCGATCGGCTGGATCGGCGTGGCGGGCAGGCGGACGGTGTCACCGTCGGCGGTCCAGGACAGGACCGCGTCCATGAACTCCATGAACTGCGTGGCGCGGACGATGGAGTAGGGGACGGCCCCGGCCTTGAGGATGTCCTCCTGGAGGACCTTCGCCCGGTAGTAGTCCAGGTCGGGAACCCGGTCCACGCCGACGATGGAGAGGATGACGAAGTGCCCGACTCCGGCCTTCTCGCTCGCGGCGAGGAGGTTGTCCATCGAGGTCTGGAAGAAGGCGAGCGAGGCCTCGTCGAAGGTCGGCGAGTTCGACAGGTTGACGACGACGTCCGCGCCCGCGAGCGCTGCCTCGAGGCCTCGGCCGGTGATGATGTCCACGCCCGTGGACGGTGAGTGCGGGACCGCCTGATGTCCGGCCCCGTTGAGGTTCTCCACGACCTGCGACCCGATCAGCCCGGTGCCGCCGATGACTGCGAACTTCATGATCTGCCCTTCCCTCGATGACCATGCCCGTTACGCGACCCGTACGTGATATGCGGCTTATGTAATCACTGTCGCAGCGACACTGCCGCGCCGCCCATAAACTCGGACACTTTCTATCCGGGATGATACTCGGACATCTCGTGTCCGTGTCAATGGGGCGCAGGTAGGGTGAGGGGGTGAAAATGTCCGGTGGCGTGGAGTGGGCTCTGCACTGCTGTGTCGTGCTGACCTCGGTGGAGGAGCCGGTGCCGGCGGCGCGGCTCGCGCAGCTGCACGATGTCCCGCCCACCTATCTCGCCAAGCAGCTCCAGGCCCTTTCGCGCGCCGGGCTTGTGCAGGCGGTGCAGGGAAAGTCGGGCGGCTACGTCCTGACCCGGTCGCCCGCGTTGATCACAGTGCTCGACGTCGTCGAGGCGATCGACGGGCCCGGCCCGGCCTTCGTCTGTACGGAGATCCGCCAACGCGGCCCGATGGCGAGTCCGCCCGAGGCCTGCACCGCGCCGTGTGCGATCTCCCGTGCCATGGCCTCCGCCGAGTCGGCGTGGCGCGCGTCCCTGGGGTCCGTCACCATCGCCGACCTGGCCAACGACGTCGAGTCCGACTACGGGAACGGCGCCCTCGCCGGCATCGGCGCCTGGCTGAGCCCGGCCGACACCTGAGACCGGAGCACCTTGCGCCCGGCCCGTCGGGCGCGCGGGAGGATCGTCACCTCGCGGTGAGGGGCACGTGCCGACGGGCGGCGAGGCCCAGTCCGATCGCCCCGACCGATCCGGCGACCGCGAGCACGCCCAGGGCGCCCGCCGGACTGCCGACGGCCGAGGTGAGCGCGAGGACCACGAGTGGGCAGATGAACTGGCCGATGAAGAAGGAACCCGTCCACAGTCCGGTGCCGCGGCCGCGGTCGGCGTAGTCGAGCTTGGACAGCGCGAGGGTGAGCAGGCTCGGCAGCATGATGCCGCCGCCGAAGCAGTTGATCACGGCGCCGACGGTCAGCACGACGGGGTCGGGGGCGAGCCACATCACGGCGAAACCCAGGGCGCACAGGGCGAAGACGGCGGGCAGCCAGGTGTCCGGGGTGCGGCCGAGCCTGGTGAAGACGACCGCGCCGATCACGGTCGCGATGCTGGAGGCGGCGATGGCGAGCCCGATCATGCCGGGGTCGGTCACGCCCATGTCGTCGAGGAGGAAGGCCATCTCCACCTGGACGGTGTAGAAGAGGACGGCGCCGAAGACGGTGAGCGCACACGTTCCGGCCAGCGGCCGCCAAGGGAAGGAGCGCCCGGCCGGCTCGGGGGGTGTGGTGGGGGTGGGGGCGGTGGTCGTGTCGGCGGGTGTGGTGGGGGAGGGGGCGGTGGTGTTGTCGGTCGGCCGGGGTCGGGGCAGGAAGGCGGCCATGGCGGGGGCGAGGAGCAGGCTGACGGCGTAGGCCCAGAACGGCGTGCGCCAGCCGGCCGATCCCGCCGCGCCGCCCAGGACGAAGAAGGCCGTCGCGGAGATCGCGGCGCACATCGTCTGCATGGCCAGGTAGCGGTCGCGCTGCCGGCCGGAGTAGTGGTCGCCGATCAGCGTGGTGCAGCAGGTCATGATGGCGGCCTCGACGACACCGACGAGGGCGCGGCTGGCGACGATGGCGCCGAGGGAGTCCAGCCACAGCGGGGCGGTGCCGACGACGGCGTAGAGCACGGTGGCGATCACGAGGAGGCGTTCACGGCCGAGCCGGTCGGCGACGATGCCGGCGATGGGCGCCAGCAGTGCCAGGGACAGGGCCGGGATCGTCAGGGCCATCGGGACCAGCGCCTCGACGCCGGGTGTGCCGGCGAAGTGGTCCCGCATCCGCGGCAGGACGGGGGCGATGAGCACGGCGCCCAGGATGGGCAGACAGCTGCCGGCCATCAGCAGCGTGATGCGAAGCCGGTGGCCGGCTCCGGACACGGGCTGCTCGGACGGCGCGTCCTCGACGGCGGCGAGCGGCGGGGACGGGAGCGGGGGCACGGGTGCGGGCATGCGGGAACTCCACCTGGTGTATCGGGAGGGGGACGGGGGCGCGGCCGTTTCGGTGAGTCCGCCCGGAACACGGGGCGGATCCGGAGCGCTCGGTGTGGCCGGAGTGTGGGGGCACCGATGATCGCCGTGGCGTCGCGAAGGTCCGGCTCACCGGGGTCTGCGCCGCCCCGGCAGCGGTGAGCGGGGCGGCTCCGGCGCCGGGTTGAGACGACTATGAGGTACCCCGCGGAACCTGCCTACCCCCTGGCCGATCGAGATCGAAGATGTGGATCATTCACGCCTTGGATGCGGCCCGGGGGCCGGACGCGGGCGCGCTCAGCTCCGCTCCCACGCGGGCCGCGGTCTCGCGCAGCCACATATGGGCCGCGTCGTGGGTGTGGACCGGGTGCCACCACAGGGCTTCCTGGAGAGGGACCACCTCGTACGGAGCCGCCATGACGCGTACGGCGGCCACCCCGCGCAGCTGCTCGGCCAGGCGCTGCTGCACCAGGGCGATCCGGCGGGTGCCGGCCACCAGGAACGGCAGTACCTGGAAGCTGTCGACGGAGACCTCGACGCGGGGTTCGATGCCGAGCATGCTCAACTGGCGGGCGGCGGGGGCGTCGTAGGTGCGCTGGTAGGTGACCCAGGGCAGCCGTGCCAGGTCGTCCATGGTCAGCCGGTCGCCGACCTCGTCGTTGGTCTCGGCGACGAGAAAGGCCCAGCCGTCGGTGAACAGCTCGACGGTGGGGAAGCCACTGATGACGCCGTGCGGCATCAGCAGTCCGTCGGCCGTGCTGAGCAGTGCCGCCGTCTCCTCCGTCACGTCGGTCGGAGGCCGCTGGAAGCGCAGCCGTACCCCGGGAGCCTCGGCGTGCACGGTCCGGGCGAGCTCGGCACCGAACACGGCGACGGCGTAGTCGGAGGAGAGCAGGGTGAACTCGTGCTCCTCGCTGCCGGGAACGAACTCGGCCCTGCTGCTGAACACCCTTTCCAGCAGGTCACAGGCGGTGGCGGTGCGGTCGAGCAGCGCGCGCCCGAGGGCCGTGAGCTCGTACTGGCCACCGACGCGGGAGAGCAGCTCGTCGTCGAAGTGACGGCGCAGACGGGCCAGGGCCGCGCTCATCGCGGGCTGGCTGAGCCCGATGCGCTGCCCGGCGCGGGTGACGTTGCGTTCCTCCAGCAGCGCCCGCAGGGACAGGACGAGATTGAGATCGAGGCCGGACAGGTACACAACGCCTCCACACCGAGGCCGCCCCAGGCAGCGTTATTCATGCGATGGATGATCGATATCCAAAGAATCGATTTCCCAGATTACGGGAGGTGGGGCCAGATTAGTCGCATCGCAACCAGGAGGACATGTCAGTGAAACCCGCAGCCCCTTCCGCGTCCTTCTCCGGACCCTTCGCCCTCGGCACCCTCTCCGCCCCTGACCAGGCATCTTTCCCCGGGCTCGTGGTCCCCGAAGGGCGGGTGCTGGACCTTCGCGGCGCCCTCGGCGACCCCGCCCTGACCACTCGGCGGCTCTTCGAGCGCTGGGACGAGGTGCTGCCGCGCCTGGGCGCCCTCGCGGCGAACGGCGCCACCGACACCGCCGCCACCGCCGACGCCTGGCAGCCGCTCGACGGACTGCGGGTGCACGCCCCGGTCGAGCCCCGCCAGGTCTTCCAGTCCGGCGCCAACTACCGGCAGCACGTGATCGACCTGGAGCTCGCCCACCGCGCGCCCGACGACCCGCGCACACCGGAAGCGGCCCGGGCGGAGATCGCCGAGGTCATGGACCGACGGGCGGCGGAGGACCTGCCGTACGTGTTCATCGGTCTGCCGAGTGCGATCACCGGGCCTTACGACGATGTCGTCCTGCCATCCTGGGCCGAACAGCCGGACTGGGAGCTGGAGTTGGCGGTCGTCGTCGGCAAGCCGGCCTACCGGGTGTCCGCGTCGGAGGCCCTGGCGCACGTCGCCGGGTACACGATCGCCAACGACCTCACCGACCGTGCCACCGTCTTCCGCCGGGACATGAAGGCCATCGGCACGGACTGGCTGCGCAGCAAGAACGCGCCCGGCTTCACCCCGCTCGGCCCCTGGATCGTGCCGGCCGCGTCGATCGCCGACCCGGGCGATCTGCGGGTCACCCTGAAGCTGAACGGCGAGACCATGCAGGACGAGTCCACCGAGGACATGCTCTTCGGCATCGCCCGGCTGGTGTCGTACGCCTCACAGACCGCCCAACTCCTGCCCGGCGACCTGGTGTTGACGGGTTCCCCGGCCGGCAACGGCATGCACTGGGGGCGGCTGCTGCGCGACGGCGACGTCATGGACGGCTCGATCACCGGGCTCGGTGCCCAGCGCACCCGCTGTATCGCCCAGGGGGCGTCGTGAGCCCGGACCGCCGCGACCCCGAGGGCGCGATCGCCGAAGCCGCCAAGTCCTTCTCCAACTGGGGCCGTTGGGGCGAACACGATGTGCTGGGCACCCTGAACTTCCTCGACGAGGCGAAGCGCCGCGAGGGCGCCGCACTGGTCCGCCGCGGAGTCAGCTTCTCGCTCGCGCAGTCCTTCGACATGAACGGCCCGCAGAAGGGCTGGCGGCGGCGCACCAACCCGGTGCACACCATGCTCGACACCGGTACCGACGCCGCCCTCGGCAACCAGGGCTTCCCGCACGGCATCGGCGGCGCCGACGACGTGATCGCGATGCCGCTCCAGTGCTCCACCCAGTGGGACGGGCTCGGCCACATCTTCGACCACGGCAAGGCGTGGAACGGGCGGCCGGCCGAGCGGGTCGTCACCTCGGACGGCGACCTCGTCACCGGCATCGAGCACATGGCGCCGTACGTCGCGGGGCGCGGGGTGCTCCTCGATGTCGGTCAAGTCATCGGTGACGAAGGAGAGTTGCCCGACGGGTTCGCCATCACCGAGGAGCACCTGACCGCGACCGCCGACGCGCACGGCGTGGCGGTCGGCCGCGGGGACATCGTCGTCGTGCGGACCGGCCGGCTGGCCCGGGCCCGGCGCGAGGGCTGGGGCGACTACGCGGGCGGCGACTCGCCCGGCCTGTCCTTCACCACGGCCGGCTGGCTGCACCGCACCGAGATCGCCGCGATCGCCACCGACACCTGGGGCTTCGAGGTACGGCCGAACGAGTTCGACGCGGCCTTCCAGCCCCTGCACCAGGTCGCCATCCCCAACATGGGCCTGCTCATCGGGGAGATGTGGGACCCCGACGCGCTCGCCGCCGACTGCGCGGCGGACGGCCGGTACGAGTTCTGGCTCACCGCCGCACCCCTGCCCATCACCGGAGCCGTCGGCTCACCCGTCAACCCGGTCGCGGTCAAGTAGCCCGCGTGACAAGGGAGCTTCCCATGACCACACCCCGCACGGTCCTCGTCGTCGGCGGCGGCGCCGCAGGCAACGCCGTGACCGTCCTGCTGCGCCGCGCCGGCGTCACCGTGGACCTGATCGAGGCCAGGCCCGACTGGAACGCCACGACCGGCTCCGGCATCACCCTCCAGGGCAACGCCCTGCGCGTGCTGCGCGACCTCGGCGTTCTGGACCAGGTCGAATCCTCCGGCCGGGCCTTCGGTTCGCTGGGTGTCGTCGCCCCCGACGGCACCGTTCTCCACGAGGCCGAGGACATCCGGACCGGCGGCGACGACCTGCCCGCCACCCTGGGCATGCAGCGGCCGCGGTTGCAGCAGATCCTCATCGACGCCGTCCGCGCCAGCGGCGCCGGAGTCCGCCTGGGCACCACCGCCGAGGCCCTGGACCAGGACGCCGACGGCGTCTCGGCGCGCTTCAGCGACGGCACCACCGCCCGGTACGACCTGGTGATCGCCGCCGACGGACTCAACTCCGCGACCCGCGCCGCCATCGGCATCACGGCGAAACCCGAGCCGACCGGCATGGCCATCTGGCGCACCACCGCCCCACGCCCCGCGGGCCTGGTGCGCACCGACCTGGCCTACGGCGGCCCGGCGTACATCGCCGGCTACTGCCCGACCAGCGAGCACACCATCTACGCCTACGTCGTCGAGGCCTGCCGCGACCGCGCCTCCATCGACCCGGCCCGCTACGCCGACGAGATGCGCCGGCTCGCGCGGGGATACGGCGGCCACTGGGCCGAGATCACCCCGCACATCACGGACCCGGCGAAGGTCAACTACACCTGGTTCGACCGGCTGCTGGTCGAGGGCTCCTGGCACCGCGGCCGGGTGGTGCTGATCGGCGACGCCGCGCACTGCTGCCCGCCCACCCTCGCGCAGGGCGCGGCCATGTCCCTGGAGGACGCCTCCGTCCTCGTCGAACTCCTCACCGCCGGCCGGGACTGGGACGACGACCTGCTCCAGCGGTACTACGAGCGCCGCATCCCCCGGGTGCGGGCCGTCGTCGAGGCGTCCGTGCAGCTCGGGCAGTGGCAACTGGACGGCGTCCGCGACGCCGACGTCCCGGGTCTGATCGGCCGGACGATGACGATGCTCAAGGAACTGCCGTGACCGACCACCCGTCGCCGACCGTCGACGTGCACGCCCACGTCCTGCTCCCCGAGGTCGACGCCCTCGTCACCGGCCACCCCGGTCTCACCGCGGCCAGGGAGCTGGACGCCCGGCGCAACGGCCCCGCCTCCCTGGCCGTCAGCGGCCCCATGGTCCGTGAGCGCGTCCCGCGGCTGACCGATGTCACCGTGCGGCTGGCCGCCATGGACGCGCAGGGCGTGGACGTGCAGCTGGTGAGTCCCTCGCCCTCGCACTACCACTACTGGGCCGACGAGGAGACCGCCGAGAAGCTGTACCGGCTCGCGGGCGAGGCGACCGCCGCGCACTGCGCCCGCGCGCCCGACCGGCTGAAGGGACTCGGGCTCGTTCCGCTCCAGCACCCGGACCTGGCCGTACGGGCCCTCGAACACGCCCTGGAACAGGGCCTGTCCGGGGTCGAGATCTCCTCCCACGCCCCGGGGCGGGAACTGTCCGACCCGGCGTACGAGCCCTTCTGGGCGCGGGCCGGGGAGACCGGCGCGATCGTCTTCCTGCACCCCTTCGGCTGCACGCTCGACGAGCGCCTGGACCGCTGGTACCTGTCCAACACCGTGGGCCAGCCCACCGAGAACGCCGTCGCGCTCTCCCACATCGTCTTCTCCGGGGTGCTGGACCGGCACCCCGATCTGAAGCTGATCGCCGCGCACGGCGGCGGCTATCTGCCCACCCACATCGGCCGCTCCGACCACGCCTGGTCGACGCGCGCCGACGCGGGAGCGGGCTGCGCCCACCTGCCCAGCAGCTACCTCAGGCGGCTGTACTTCGACTCGCTGGTCCACGACCCGCACGTCCTGAGGGAGTTGGTCCGCGCCGTCGGCGCCGACCGCGTACTCCTCGGCTCGGACTTCCCCTTCGACATGGGCACCGAGGACCCCGTCGGCGCGCTGCGCGCGGCCCGGCTGCCCGACGCCGACTTCCACGCCGTACGAGGCGGCAACGCCGCCGCCCTCCTCCGGAAGGACTGACCTCCATGCGTCTGCTCACCCACCTGCGGCACGTCGACCTCGCCGTGCCCGACTACGACAGGCAACTCGACTTCTACGCCGGTGTCTGGGGCCTGACCAAGGTCGCCGAGGACTCCGGGATCTCCTTCCTGGCCGCCGAGGGCAGCCCCGAGAGTTACGTCGTACGGCTGCGCAAGGCCGACGAGAAGCGCCTCGACCTGGTGTCCTACGGCGCGGCGAGCGCGGCGGACGTGGACACCCTCGCCGAGCGACTCCTCGCCGGGGGCGTCCGGCTGGTATCGCGGCCGGGCAAGGTCGAGACCCCGGGTGGCGGCTACGGCTTCCGCTTCTTCGACGTCGACGGCCGCACCGTCGAGGTCTCGGCGGACGTCGAGACCCGGCAGCACCGCAAGATCGAGGAGAAGGAGGCCATCCCGGTCAAGCTCTCGCACGTCGTCCTCAACTCCCCGGACCTGAACGTCACTCGGGAGTGGTACGAGCGCCACCTGGGCTTCCGGCTCTCCGACACCCTCATGCATCCCCGGATGGGTGAGGCCATGCACTTCATGCGGATCAGCAACCAGCACCACTCCATGGCGATCGCCAAGGGCCCGCACACCTCCCTGCACCACGTCTCCTTCGAGATGCGCGGTATCGACGAGTACCTGCGCGGCTCCGGCCGGGTGATCCGCTCGGGGGCCCGCAAGCTCTGGGGCCCGGGCCGGCACACGGCCGGCGACAACACCTTCACCTACTTCCTCGACCCGCAGGGCAACACCGTCGAGTACACGACGGAGCTGGAACTGCTGGACGAGGACACCTGGCACCCGCACGTCTACGACTTCTCCCAGCCCGAGATCGCCGACCAGTGGGGCACCGCCAACCCCATGAACGAGCTCGTCGCCAAGGAGTCGTTCAACGACGTCGACCGCGGTGTGTTCATCGCCCCGCCGGTCTGATCCCCGCCTGTTCGGTCCCCGCCGGTCCGATCCCCGCCGGTCCGATCCCGTACGTTCCCCGGAGCCTGGAGCCGTCCATGCGTTTCGCCACCTACGAACACCAGCACCGGCGCCGGGTCGCCGTCGTCGACGAGGACGGCACCCTCCGCCCGGTGCCCGGCGCGCGCTCGCTGACGGAGCTGATCCGGTCCGGCGACGGCCTCGACGCGCTGCTCGGCGTCGGCGCCGCCACCCTCGGCGTTCCGGCGGGCCCCCAGGTGTCCGAGGTGCGGCTGCTGCCACCGCTGGAGCCGCCCACCGTGCGGGACTTCGTCACCTTCGAGGAACACGTCGAAGGGGTACGACGGTCCGTGGACGGGGCCGGCGGGGTACCGGAAGCCTGGTACGACGCCCCGACCTTCTACTTCACCAACCCGTACGCGGTCATCGGCGCCCACGACGACGTGCCGGTGCCGCCGGGCAGCGGCCTGCTCGACTTCGAGCTGGAGGTCGCGGCGGTCATCGGCCGCGAGGGACGGGACCTCACCCCCGAACGGGCACGGGACCACATCATCGGCTACACGGTCTTCAACGACTGGTCGGCCCGGGACCTCCAGTCCCGCGAGATGCAGGTCCGCCTCGGCCCGTGCAAGGGCAAGGACACGGCCGCCACCCTCGGGCCGTACCTGGTCACCGCGGACGAGCTGGAACCGTACCGGGACGCCGACGGCTTCCTGCGCCTGGCGCTGACCGCCTCGGTGAACGGAGAGGTCATCGGCGAGGACCTGCTGTCCAACATGAGCTGGACCTTCGAGGAAATGGCCGCCTACGCCTCACGGGGCACCGTCGTCCGCCCCGGCGACGTGCTCGGCTCGGGCACCTGCGGCAACGGCGGCTGTCTGGCGGAGCTGTGGGGAGTGCGCGCAAAGCAGTCACCGCCGCCGCTGAAGCCCGGTGACACGGTCACCCTCACCGTGGAGGGCATCGGCACGGTCTCCAACACGGTGGTGGCAGGCGTCGATCCGGTGCCGCTCCCCGCCGCCCGCCGCCGTACCCGGGAGCGGCCGTGACCGATCCGCACCGGGGGAGGCTCCTGGGCAAGGTCGTGGTCGTCACCGGCGCGGCCCGCGGCCAGGGCGCGGCGGAGGCCGCGGCCCTGGTCCGCGAGGGCGCCCGGGTCATCGCCACCGACGCCCGGCCGACGGGCGAGTGCCGACGCCTCGACGTCACCAGCGGTGACGACTGGGCCGAACTGGCCTCAGCCCTGCGGGAGTCGTACGGCGAGGTCCACGGCCTGGTCAACAACGCGGGCATCACCTGGCGCGCCCGCCTCGGTGACGTACGGCCCGAGGACTTCGCCCGCGTCCACGCCGTCAACGTCACCGGCCCGCTGCTCGGCATCCAGCACCTGAGCCCGCTGATGCCGCCGGGTTCCTCGATCGTCAACGTCGGCTCCTCCGCCGCCCTCACCGGCCACTACCCGGTCGCCTACACGGCGAGCAAATGGGCCCTGCGCGGCCTGTCGAAGAGCGCCGCGACGGAACTCGGCCCGCGCGGCATCCGCGTGAACACGATCCACCCCGGTTTCATCGAGACCGAGATGACCGCCTCCGCGGCGCCCGCCTTCCGTGACGCGAACGTCCGCGAGACACCGCTCGGCCGCACCGGCACCGCGCACGAGGTGGCCCCGCTCGTGGTGTTCCTGCTGTCCGACGAGGCCTCCTTCATCACCGGCGCGGAGATCCCCGTCGACGGCGGCCTCACCGCGCACGGCGGCGTGAAGTCCGTCTCCGACGCCCTGCGTGGAGCGACGCCGTGAGACGCCCCGACCTCATGGAGCACACCGCCAAGGACGGCTTACCGAAGATCGTCCAGCACACGGAGCGCAGGCATAGATTCCGCGTGCGTACCTCGTGCGGACGGATTCGCTTTGGTAGTTTGCACTAGATCGTTTTAGTGGAGCTCCGTCAGTGGTCGGACCTCGGGTGGTTCACTTCTGTCCTTTACTAAATCGATTTAGCGCGACGGGATGCGCGACGGGACGAACCCTCGGCAAAGGAGCCGCACATGACCACCCCCTCCCTCCAGAACGCCATCGAGCAGGCCGGATCCCCGATCAGGCTGCTGTGGCAGCCGAACGCGGAGCCGTGGCTCCCCGAGGTCGTGGACCGCGAGTACGCCGGCTGGCGTCAGGAGCAGACCGCCTGGCATCAGGGCGTGGCGCTCCTCAACCTCTCGCACCACATGTACGACATGTGGATCGAGGGCCCGGACGCCACCCGGGTGCTGGCCGACCACGGCGTCAACAACTTCGAGAAGTTCGCGATCGGGCAGGCCAAGCAGTACGTGCCGGTCACCCGGCACGGCCACATCGTGACCGACGGCATCCTGGCCCGCGAGGGCGAGAACAAGTACCTGCTCAGCGGGATCCCGGCCGCGCAGCACTGGGTGCAGTACCACGCCGAGAAGGGCGGGTACGACGTCGGTTTCGCCACCGACCCGTCCTCCGCCTTCCGGCCCGGCGGCGGTGACCCGAAGCTGTTCCGCTACCAGATCCAGGGTCCGCTGGCGACGGAACTCGTGGAGCGGGCCTTCGGCGGGCCGCTGCCGGAGACGAAGTTCTTCCACTCCAGCGCGGTCACCCTCGACGGCCGCCCCCTGCGCGCCCTGCGCCACGGCATGGCCGGTCAGGCCGGTTTCGAGTTCATCGGCCCCTGGGAGCACGCCGCATACGTCCACGAGGCGTTCCTCAAGGTCGGCGAGCCGCTCGGCCTGGTCCAGGTCGGCGCCCTCGCGTACGCCACCCCGAGCGTGGAGAGCGGCTGGATCCCCTCGCCGGTGCCCGGTATCTACACCGACCCGGACCTGCTGGAATACCGCCGGTACCTGCCTCTGTTCGGTATCGAGGGCAAGCGCCCGCTGAACGGCAGCTACTACTCGGAGGACATCGAGGACTACTACGTGTCCCCGTACGAGCTCGGCTACGGGAAGATGATCTCCTTCAACCACGACTTCGTGGGCCGGGACGCCCTGCTGAAGGCGAAGGACGAGCCGCTGCGCACCAAGGTCACCCTCGTCCTGGACCCGGACGACGTCCGCTCCGTCATCGGAGGCGGCGAGGACCCGGGCTTCGTCCTCACCTACGCCCGTCACCGGGTGGAGGGCGCGGCCGGTCCGGTCGGCGTGACGATGCAGAGCGCGTCGATCGACCCGGTGGGCACGGTCCTCACGCAGGCCCTCATCGACCCCGAACACACCGCGACGGGCACCGAGGTGACGGTCGTCTGGGGCGAGCACCCCGGTGCCGGCACCGACCCCGGGGCCGACCTCGGCTTCCCCCGCATCCGCGCCACCGTCCAGCCGTCCCCGTTCAACGAGCACGCACGCACCCTGTACCGCCACAACCGCTGACGCGGGTCGACCGAGAAGCGAAACGAGAGACGTCAAGACGATGCAACCCGCGAGCACGGTACGCACAGCGGTCGGCACCTCGCTGCTGGACGACTTCTCCCTGGAGATGACCGGGAAGGACGTCCCCAAGCTGGAGGAGGCCCGCGACAGCATTCCCCAGGGCACCCGGATCAACGTCACCTTCCTCGGCAACGAGGACCTCCGACTGCGGCTGGACGCGGCCCGGGCGGTCAAGCGGCTCGGCTTCGTGCCCGTACCGCACATATCCGCCCGTCGGCTCGGATCCCGCGACGACTTCGAGCGGTTCCTGGCCGGACTGCGCGCGGACGGCACCTCCGACAACGTGTTCCTCGTCGGCGGGGACCCGGCACACCCGGAGGGTCCCTACGCGGACGCGCTGTCCCTGATCGACACGGGGCTGCTGCGGGAGTACGGCGTCCGTCACGTCGGCATCGCCGGCTACCCCGAGGGCCACCCCGCGATCGACGGCACCGCCCTGTGGTCCGCGCTGCGCGACAAGCACGCGGCACTCGCCGCCCAGCCGCTGGAGGCCGGCGTCATCACCCAGTTCGGCTTCGACGTCGACCCGGTGCTCGCCTGGGTGGAGGAGGTCCGCAGCCGGGGTGTCGCTCTGCCGATCAGGATCGGCGTGCCCGGTCCCGCCGGAGTGCGTCGGCTCATGGCGTACGCGGCCCGCTTCGGCGTCGGCACCAGCGCCTCCGTCGTCAAGAAGTACGGCTTCTCCCTGACCAACCTCATGGGTACGGCGGGACCGGACCGTTTCCTGCGTGCTCTCGCGGCGGCCCACGACCCCGCCCGCCACGGCGAGTTGAAAATCCACTTCTATACGTTCGGCGGGATCAAGGCCACCTCCGACTGGGCCGCCCGCTTCCGGAAGGACAGCCTGGCATGACCCTCACCCAGGACGCCCCGGCCCGCGCCGCCAAGAGCGGGCCGCCGGCCCCGCAGGCCTCGCTCATCGTGCAGGGCGCCGACGCCACCGGCATCGTCGCCGCCGTGACCTCCGTCCTCAGCGGCCACGGCGCGAACATCGTCTCCCTCGACCAGTACTCGGACAATCCGCAGGGCGGCGCCTTCTTCCAGCGCACCGTGTTCGGCCTCGACGGCCTCCGGGCCGCGCTGCCCGCCCTGCGGGCCGACCTGGACCGGTCCCTGGTGGACGAGTTCGGGCTCCGCTACACGCTCCGCGACCTCTCCGTGCCCAAGCGGGTCGCGATCTTCGCCTCGAAGTCCGACCACTGCCTGCTCGACCTGCTCTGGCGCCACCGGCAGGGCCAACTCCCCGTCACCGTCGCCATGGTGATCTCCAACCATCCCGATGTGGCCGAGGAGGTGCGGAGTTTCGGCGTCCCCTTCTTCCACGTCCCCTGCCAGGGGTCGGACAAGTCCGCCGCGGAGGCGGAACACCTCCGGCTGCTCCAGGGCAACGTCGACTTCGTCGTCCTGGCCCGCTACATGCAGATCCTGTCGGCGGACTTCATCGACCGGGTCGGCGTCCCGATCATCAACATCCACCACTCCTTCCTGCCCGCCTTCATCGGCGCCGGACCGTATGCCAAGGCCAAGGAACGCGGCGTGAAACTGGTCGGCGCCACCGCCCACTACGTCACCGAGAACCTCGACGAGGGCCCGATCATCGAGCAGGACGTCGTCCGCGTCACCCACGCCCACACCGCCGGCGACCTCACCCGCCGTGGCGCCGACGTGGAACGCGCGGTGCTCTCCCGCGCCGTCCTGTGGCATGCCGAGGACCGCGTGATCCGCGACGGCAACCACACCATCGTCTTCGCCTGACGGCGCACCACACACTGCGCACCGCACGCCCGCTGGTCGTGTGCCATACCCCCGGCGGGCCCGTCCGGCCCCCCACGAGAAGGCGGTTCGCCACCATGACCACCACGATCGACGGCAGCCGGATCGCCCGGCGGATCCGTGCCCGGGTCGCCGAGGAGGTCGCCGCGGCCGCGGAGGCGGGAACGGTTCCCGGACTGGCGACCGTTCTCGTCGGCGACGATCCGGCGAGCGCCGTGTACGTCGCCGCCAAGCGACGCGCCGTGCGGGAGGCCGGCATGCGCGACTTCCACCGGAAGCTGCCTGGACAGGCCACTCAGGAGGACGTGGCCGCGGTGATCGACGAGCTCGCGGCCGACCCGCGGGTCTCCGGCATCCTGCTGCAACTCCCGCTGCCCCGGCAGCTGGACGCCGCCACCCTGATCGACCGCATCCCCGTCACCAAGGACGTCGACGGCCTCACCACCGCCAGCGCCGGTCTGCTCGCCCGCGGGGAACGTGGACTGCGTCCCTGCACACCCAGCGGCGTCATCGAACTCCTCGACGCCGAGGGCATCGCGCTCAAGGGCGCCCGCGTCGCCGTGGTCGGCTGGGGCGCACTGGTCGGACGGCCGCTGGCCCAACTGCTGCTGCGGCGCGGCGCGACCGTGTCGATCGCGCACGAACACACCACCGACCTCCCGGCCGTCACCCGGGCCGCCGACATCGTCGTGGTCGCCACCGGCGTCCGCGGGCTCGTCGGCTCCGAACACGTGGCGCCCGGTGCCGTCGTCATCGACGTGGGGATCCACCGCACGCCGCACGGTCTGGCCGGCGACGTCCGCTCCGCCGAACTCGACGGGATCGCCGACCGGATCACCCCCGTTCCCGGCGGCGTGGGACCCATGACCATCGCCATGCTCATGGTCAACACGCTGCGTGCCGCCCGATGGGGCGCCGAACGCGAGATCGTCGCGGCCTAGCCGCCATCTCGTCGCGTAGGCTGGCGCCCCGGCACTTAATCGTTCTGTACGTGGGACGCAGGTGGGACGCCGCAGGGTGACACCACTCGTCAGGGGCGCGTGGTCCGGCTGAGAGGGAGTGGGTCGACGTGGGCCGTTCCGGTCGGGTGACGCTGAGCGACGTCGCCAAGGCATCGGGTGTGTCACGGGCGACGGTGAGCTTCGTGCTGAACGACGACCCACGGCAGACGATCTCCGCGGCCACCCGGGAGCGGGTCACGGAGGCCGCCCACGAGTTGGGGTACGTCCCGCACGGCATCGCCCGCGCCCTGCGCGAGGGGTCCTCGCGCATCGTCGTGCTGAACGTCGACCGGGGCATCGAGGGCAACTTCTCCCGGAGTTACGTCCGGGGGCTGGACGAGGAACTGGCCGAGCACGACCACGTCCTCCTCGTCCGGCACGGACACGCGGCGCCCGAGGCCACGCAGAAGATCCTCGACGCCATCGTGCCGCGGGCGGTGCTCAGGCTCGGCGAGGTCTACATGCGCGGACACACGTCGGACGAGCCGGACGAGCAGGACTGGGAGAGCGGCTTCGCCGCCAACGCCGCACTCCAGATCGACTTCCTCGCCGAACGCGGGCACACCCGGATCGCGATGGCCCTGCCCGACCACGAGTTCCCGCTGACGGAGGCCCGGCTCGGCTTCGCCCGCGAGGCCGCCCGGCGACGGGGACTCGCGCCCCTGGAGTGTTTCGTCGTGCCGCGGCCGCGGGAGGCCGGCGCGGCCGCCGTCGAGGCGTTCCTGGCGGCGCACGCGGAGGTGACCGCCCTGGCCGCCTTCGACGACGACATCGCGCTGCGCAGCCTCACGGCCCTGCGTGACCTCGGGCTACGGGTGCCCGAGGACGTGGCCGTGATCGGTTTCGACGACACCGAGTACGGCTCCCTGACCACGCCCGCGCTCACCACCGTGCACATCGACGCCGAGATCCTCGGACGGATCGCCGCGAGGGACGCCCTCGGTGTCGACACGGAGGGCCTGGCACCGGTGCGCGGTCGGATCGTGGACCGCGCGTCCGTGTGACCGCCGTCGAGCCGTGACGGGTCGGCGCCGTCGCCGGGAGCGGCCGCGTCCGTCCCGCGTCGCGTCAGCAATGGATGCGGCGTGCGGAGCCTTCAGCGCGTCGCCGTCGGTGAAACCGTCTGTTACGGTCCCGCTTAAACGATTTAGCAGCTGCCTTCATGAGCCGGAGGATCCTGTGGACGCAGTCGAGGTTCAGCGGAGCACGTACGAAGCGGTGTTGCGACTGAAGGACGCCCCTTTCGTCACGCAGCGGCCGGCCTACTTCAGCCCCGCCGCCGCGGCCCAGGACGAGAGCAACCACCTGGCCTCCTTCGGGGCCTTCGCCCAGACGCTGCTGCCGCTCGAGTACACGGGCTGGGTCGAGGAGTGCCGTGCGCACGTCACGTCCTGCTATGTGGGCGACTGGTCGTCGCTGCACAAGGTCGTCGTCAGGGGACGGGAGGCCCTGGCCTTCCTCGCCTGGCTCGGCATGCGGAACCTGTCCCGCTTCGAGCTCGGCCAGATCAAGCACCACGTCCAGCTCGACGGGAACGGCTGGGTGGCGTCCGAGGGGATCGTGTGCCGTCTGGGGGAGGAGGAGTTCCTCTACACGGCCGGCAGCGCGGACTGGCTGCTGTGGCAGCTGGGCCAGGGCAGTTGGGACGCGGAGGCCGAGGACGTCAGCCCCGACCTCTTCATCTTCGGGGTCCAGGGTCCGGCGGCCCTGGACACGCTGGAGAGGCTCACGGGCGAGAGTCTGCGCGACATCGGCTTCGGCCGCAGCCGCGCGGCACGCGTCGACGGGGTCCCGGTGCGGGTCCTGCGTACGGGTATCTCGGGCGAGCTCGGCTACGAACTGCACGGCTCCACCGCTCACGCCAACGCGATCTGGTCGGCCGTCGTGGCGAGCGGTCGCCCGCTGGGGATCCGCGAACTGGGGCTGCGCTCCCAGCCGGTGCAGCACATCGAGGCGGGCATCGCCACGAACGGCCTCGACTACCTCCCCGCGTCCATCCTCACGCCGGGTGCGCCCCGGCAGTTCAGGAGGGGAGAGCCCGGCGGCAGCTTCGTCCCGGAGAACGGCGTCACGGACTACTTCCGCAAGCCGGGCGAGCTCGGCTGGGGTTTCCGGGGCGGCGTTCCCGACCGCGAGTTCCTGGGGCGCGACGCGCTGGTCGCCGAGGCCGCGAAGGGGGAGCCGCAGCGGACGCTCACGGGCCTGCGCTGGAACGCCGAGGACGTCTCCGGCATCCTGACCGCGCCCCTCGGCGAGGGCGACCTCCCGGACCCGATGGAGCTGCCGCGTGGCCGCGGCCCCGCCTTCGACCAGGTGCTCGTCGGCGGACGCCGGGCGGGGGTGTCCACGGGCCGGACCGTGAGTGTCAACCTGCGGTCGACGATCTCCCTCGTCGTGATCGACCGGGCCCACGCCTCTCCGGGTACCGAGGTGGTGGTCCTGTGGGGCAGGCCGGGGACCGCGCAGCGGGAGGTCAGGGCGACGGTGACCGCGCTGCCCTTCAAACCCGACCGGCGCCGGACCGACGTCACCACGCTGTAGTCCGGGGAGCCCGGGCGGACCGGGGGAGGGGCGGGAGAGGGGCGGGGGCACGACGTGACCGTCGTGCCCCCGCCACCGCGGTGTGGCGGAGGGAACCGTATCCGGCGTCATCTATCCCGGTGAGCTGTGCACCTCGCGTGACGGATCGTCAGGGGCGTTCGTATGTGCGCAGGGCCAGGCCGGCCCGCAGTCGGCTCAGCCGGTCGATCTCGGCGTCGAGGGCTGCGATCCTGCGGTCGACCACCCCGGCGCCGGGCCGGTCGGAGTCGGGCCCGCCGGAGTCCGGAGGCCCGCATCGCCGTCGGGGATTCTCCACCAGCAGGCCGATCCGGTCGGCGAAACTGCGCAGGTCCTCGACGGTGAGCCCGAGCGCCAGCAGCTCACGGACGACACGGACTCTCGCCACCTCGTCCGGCCCGTACTCACGTTGCCCGGTGGCCGTGCGCCGCGGTGGTGGCAGCAGGCCCCGTTCCTCGTAGAACCGCAGTGCCCGTGGGGTGGTCCCCGCGGCTGCCGCCGCATCTCCGATCCGCATGTCCCCGACCTCGCGCCTCGGTCCCGGTCGCCGCGACCGCGCGCGACGACGCCTCACGTCGGCGGCAACTCCACGACGACCGTCCCGAAGTGCCGCCCCTCGAACAGTTCCTGCAACGCCCGGGGCGCGTCATCCATGCCCGGGATCCGTACCTGCGGGAAGACGATCTCCCCGGAGCGCAGCCAGTCCCCGAAACGCTTGGTCCATTCCTCCGCCACCTCGGGATGGTCCATGCCGCTGTAACCGTGCAGCGAGATGCCTTGGTTGACGAGCCGGAAGGTGTCGATCTCCGCGGGTGCGCTGCAACCGTCCCGGCGCGGCGACAACTGTCCCGACAGCGCGCCGACCAATGCGAAGCGGGCACCCCGGCGCCCGGCGCGCACAGCCGCGGCCAACTGGTCGCCGCCGACGTTGTCCAGCAGCACGTCGATGCCGTCCGGCGCCGCCGCGGCCAGTTGCTCGTCGATCGGCCGAGGTCCCGGGACCACGACCGCGTCGTAGCCCAGTTCGGCCCGCAGCCGCTCGGCCTTGTCCGCCGACCGGGTGCTGCCGATGACCCGCCCCGCGCCCAGCAGCCGCGCGACGGGGCCCGCCAGCGTGCCCACGGCTCCCGCCGCGCCCGTGACGAACACGGTGTCGCCGGGGCGGACTTCGGCGAGCCGGGTCAGTGCTCCGTAGGCAGCCGACCCGGAGGACAGATGGGCCACCGGGTCGGGCAGCACATCGCCCAGCGGAGCGCAGTCGGCCGCCGCCACCAGCGCGTGCTCGCGCCACCCGAGCAGATGCGTGACCGTGTCCCCCGGGCGCAACGGACCGCCGGGCCCGGCCGCGACGACCTCACCGACCGCGGGACCGAACAGCGCGTCACCGACGTGGATGCGAGGCAGCGGTACGCCGTCGGCCTGGCCGCCGATCAGCGTGCGCAGGCCGGGGAAGACGAGGAAGTACCGGTTCCGGACGACGACCTGTCCCGGACCGGGGACGGGCACCGGCTTCCGCGTGAACGTGAAGTGCTCGGGTCCCGGCAGCCCGCCGGGTAGCTCGGACAGCAGGATCTCGCGGGTCGTCGCGGGCAGGACAGCGGCCATGTCGGGGCTCCTGAACGGGTTCGAAGGTGGGCGCGCGGACTGTGACAGCCGGACCGGTCCGGCTGTCGGCGCGCAGACGCTAACCCCTGACGTACGCGTCAGAGGCAAGGCTGTTGCACCGCAGCGGGATCGGCGCGCTCCGAAGAACCTGAGCGGCCCGAACGGCCGCCGCTGGCCGACGAGTTCGCGTACGAGCGCGGCGACCTGCTCCACTTCGATGAGGAAGCCGTCGTGGCCGTAGGGGGATTCGATCACCCGAAGGTGGTCCGCTGCGTGGATCCCCTCGGCCAACTCCGCCTGCTGGCCTAGGGGATACAGGCGGTCCGAGCTCACTCCGGCGACCAGCGTCCTGGCGGTCACGCGGCGCAGCGCGGCGCGCGTACCACCGCGACCGCGGCCGATGTCGTGCGTGTTCATGGCGTCCGCCAGCACGACATAGCTGCCCGCGTCGAAGCGGCGCGCCAGCTTGGCGGCGTGGTGGTCGAGATGGGACTCGACCTGGTACCGGCCGCCGTTCCAGGGGTCCTCCGTACCCTGGGGCGCGCGACCGAAGCGGACTTGTAGCTCCGGCTCGCTGCGGTAGGTGACGTGGGCGACGCGGCGGGCCAGGCCGAGTCCCGCGTCCGGACCCCGGCCCGTGTCGTGGTAGTCGCCGCCACGCCAGTGCGGGTCGTCGCGGATGGCATGGAGCTGGATGCGTCGCCGATGTTGGCGAGATGGCTGAACAGCTCGACGCCGTCGACGAACCGCTTGCCGGCCTCGACCCCGTCCCGCAGTTCGAAGGCGAGGACCGCGCCGGCGCCGCGCGGAAGATGGCGCTGCCGCTCGACACCGCCCCCGACCCGCAGCCGGGGCTGCGCGAGTACCTGGAGGTCAAGCGAGCCGCCCTGCTCGCGAAGCGGGAGGCGCAGCGCACCGCCCCGCCCACCGAACCGAACCGGTTGCGGGCCCGTACCACGGCCGAGGAACGCAGCGGCGTACGGCGCATCCGTATCCGCCGGCACCAGATCATCAGCGACTCCCCGCTCGACTTCGCCGGCTACGACCTCGGGCCCGCCTCCCCGGAGATCCAGCTCGGCGTGCTGTCCAGCTGCCTCACCCACATCTTCCTCATCCAGGCCGCCGACCTGCGGATCCCGCTGGACTCCCTGGAGGTCGAGGTCCAGGCCGACCAGGACCCGCGAGCCGGCCGGCCGGGCTTCGAGGAGGTGCCGATCCACCCGCACAACATCAGCTACACCGTGCACGTCACCTCACCGGCCGACAGGGAGCGCATCCGCGAGCTGCACGAGACGGTCGAGCGCAAGTGCCCGATCTGCAACCTCCTGATCAACCCTCAGTCCATCACGGGCCGCGTCGTCCTGACGGGCAGCCCGGAGGAGATATGAGCCGGGCGTAGGGCGCGGCAGCGCATTGCCGACCAGCGCGGACATCGCCCGTCGACCGCAAGGCCCTGCGTGGTTCCCTGTGCCGGAGAGTGAGAGCCGCTGGTGTGGCTGCGGTGGTTGGGACAGCATGCGGCGCATGGACTGGATGCCTCTGCTCTCCACGCTGACAGGTGCCGCTATCGGCATCGCCGCCACCTTGATCGCCGATCGGAACAGGTGGCGGCGCGAGGAAGCACGACACGCTCTGGAAGTGCGACGCGCCGTGTACACCGAGTACGCCTCCGCCCTCAAAGACGCGGGGGAGGAGATACGGGCTGTCGCCCTGGGCGATCACATGTCCGAGTCAGCGCGTGATGCGGCGGTGCGCGAAGCCTTCCGTGGGACCGGATTGCACACGGCAAGCGAGCGGCTCTGGCTCGTGGGTCCGCCGCTCGTTGTTGCGGCCGGGAACGATGCGTTTCACAGCCTGCGTCGGATGCGCGACGCCTATGCCCGCGGGGTGGCCGTCGGCTCCGCCGAGGACACGGCCTTCATCCAACAGCGCCGCACGGCCATGGCCGAGATGCGCCGCCGCATGCGTGAGGATCTGGGCATCGGCCCCCTCGGGATCGAATGACCACCGGCCGGAGGCTCGGAAACAGGCTGTCAGGCTGCGGTTTCGCCGGCCGATCCTGGCTGGGCGAGTGGCGGCCGTGCGGGCGACGAAGTCCTCATTGGCAGAGCTGAGTTGGCGGGGAAGGCCTCCCGCCCGCTGAGGGGCCAGGCAGGCCAGGCCGATCTCGTTGCACCGGTGGATCACGTCGCGGACCGTGTCCTCGTCGGCCTGGACCAACTGGGCGTGCTGGTGCTGCTCCGGCGCACGATCTGCTGCCGCTGCCCCTCCTGACCGGTCAGTCGGCACACCCGAACGGGCTCTGCCGACACGCCTCCAGCGGTCGGATCGGACGTCACCACACATCCAACCGCCACGACCACCGAACCGGCGAACCCATGCGGTCACAGCACCGGGCGAGTCCTTCGAGGTCATCCCCCAGGCCACCGACCCGGTCGCTGCGCACCGCGCTGGATCGTGGTGACCTGAGTGCCGGTGCGGCTGACCGGACACCGGTCGGGGTCGGCGATCGCAGGTGAATCACCGTCAGCCGGGCAGTCGTCCCGTTGAACCGTCCGCACAGTCGAAGGAGCCTCCCGTGCTCCTGCGCCCGGCGGACGGGCCTCCGTCGAGCTCGCGTCAGCCCCACCGTGGGCGGCACCACTCCGGCCGTCACACAGTGGCCGGCGAGATGTCGGGCTCCGGAACTATCAAGGGATATCGATGGAGAATCGCAGAGAAGAAGAGGGACGGGCGCCTCAGCGCAAGGTGCTCGACCTGACTGCTGTGCAGGTGGTGGCGAGCGCGCTCGCGACGGTGGTGGGCGCGGTACTGGCGTCCCTGCTGGGGGTGACCGGGACGATCATCGGCGCCGCCGTGGTCAGTGCCAGCGCGACCACCGGGGCCGCGGTCTTCTCGCATGCTTTCCGACGGACGGGCGAGGGGATCCGTAGTCGGGTGCCGCCGGTAGGAGTGCCGAGGACGCCGGGCGAGGAGCGGGCTGAACACCGCGCGGACGCCCGGGCGGCGTTCGGATCACCGGCCGACGCTTCGGTTGTCGACGGGGTACGGCCCTGCACGCCCTCCGAAGGTGAGTCGGTCACCACGTATCGGGGTGGCTCCGTCCGGAGGGCCATCGCCTGGAAGAAGTACGGCCTGGCGACGGGCCTGGTGTTCGCCCTGGCGATGGTCACGGTGACCGCGGTGGAGCTGATCATGGGCAAGCCGGTGGCGGCCGTCGTCAAGAACGAGCCGGGCAGGGGAACCTCGGTGGGCGGTGGCTCGGCCGGTACCCCTGGTCCCGCCGACAGCTGGACACCCACCCCAGGTGCGTCCGACGGCACGGCGCCGCAGTCGGACAGCTCCGCCTCGCCGAACGCGAGCGCGGCGCCGGACACCGGGTCTGGTCCCAGCCCGAGTCACAGTCCCAGTCCCAGCTCCAGTCCCTGGGCCTCGGCGACGTCCGGGCCGTCCGGCAGCGGTGCCGCGAGCGGTTCCGACACCACCGCTCCTTGAGCCGGAGCGCGTCGGCGAACACCTCACGTCGCGAGCAGGTCGCAACCTGGGTGACGGTGAGTCAGGTAAGACCGGTGGAACCGGCCTGAACACCCCCCGTTTCAGCGGTGTGTGCCGTATCACGCCCCCAAGGGTCGCCCAAGTTGTCTGGGTCACAGCGGAAATGTCCATTTGGCGTCCATGCTCGACAGGGCCGGCGACTCCCGAAGCGGAGCCCATCGGCATGGGCGTGAAGTTCCAAAGTGGCCCATGCCGCAGCCCTCGTGACGTTCCCCCTTGTTCCCCCGGAAAGGTGCCCATCATGGCCGCTTACCTCTGCCCCCCTGCCGTGATACACGGTGAGCACGCCGTGGAGACCAGCCAGATCGTGGCGGAGGTGCGCGACCGGCACCCGGACGCGGCGTGGGCGCCGCGGATCGACGGCATCGCGGCCAGTACGGGCATCGAGACCCGCGGATGGATGCTGCCGCTGGAGACCGCCGTCGCGCCCGGCAACGGCGGCGGCCTGCGGTCTGTCGGCGTCGCGCCCGCCCAAAAGGCGCTGGCACGTGGCGGGTTCACCGAGCAGGACGTGGACCGCGTGATCGCCGCCCTCGAGGCGATACCGGCGCCGCAGACCGTCCAGGAGCGCACCGCGCCGGCCTGGGAGGCCGTGCAGTCCTACGGGGAGCGCGCGGCGCGCGGGGCCCTACAGATCGCCGGGCTGGACGTCGCGGACATCGACTGCCTGATCACCAGTCACTCCACCACCCCGGCGCTGCCCGGTCTGGACATCGCCCTGGCCAACAAGCTTCAGCTCCGCAACGACGTGATGCTGCTGCCGGCCACCCAGTGGGCCTGTGTCGCGGGGACCCGCTCCCTGGCCCTCGCGGCGGATCTCGTGGCCGCGGACCCCGAACGGGTGGTCCTGGTCGTGATCGCGGAGGCGCTGAGCACGACCTACCAGCCCGCGGACGACACCATCGAGTCCCTGATCGTCCGGTTGCTGTTCGCGGACACCGCGGTCGCCGTGGTGGTCACGGGCCGCCAGAGGCACGAGTCGGTGCTGCGGCTGGACGCCGCCTGGCACCACACCCTCCCCGGCACCCAGGACCTGCACCGCCTGGATACACGGGCGGACGGCACCCACTTCGTGATGGACCGGCGTGGGCCGCGCGCCGTACAGGAGACGGTCACCGCGATGTGGGAGTGGCTGCGCCTCCGCTACCAGGACGACCCCGACTCCTGGCACCCCGACGTGCTGCTCGCGCACCCCGGCGGGACCCGGGTGCTGGAGTACATGGAGCAGACGATGCCCGACGCGTGGCCGTCGGGGCTGCTGGACTACAGCCGGGACAGCTACACCAGCGGCAACCGCGGAGGCGCCGCCGTGTTCGACATCCTGAGGCGGGCGCACGACGCCGGGCAGAAGTCGGGCAGTCGCGCCGTCCTGTACGCGGCGGCACCGGGCCTCACCGCCACCGCCCTGGAAGGGGAGTGGCTGTAGCGCGAGCCCCCGCCACCCGCACGGGCAGACGGGCCGCCCGCATCACCGGTCACGCCACCGGTACGGGCAGACGGGCCGCCGCATCACCGGTCACGCCCCCGGTACGGGCAGACGGGCCGCCGCATCACCGGTCACGCCACCGGTACGGGCAGACGGGCCCCCGCATCACCGGTCACGCCACCGGTACCGCTGAGGGCGCCGTCCGTACCGTCGGCGGCGCCGGATGACGCGCACGCCGCCCCTACGCTCGCCGCACTCGCGTACGCCGGCCGCGCGCCCGCGCTGATCACCGGCGCGCGCGTCCGGACCCCGCCCGGCGGCCGCGTCACCTTGCGACTTCCGCCCAGATCACCTTGCCGGTGTCCGTCCACCGCACCCCCCATCGGGTGGTGAGCCTGTGCACGATGCGCAGGCCACGCCCGCCGTCGTCGAGGAGGCCGCCTCGGCTCAGACGTGGCCTGCCGTTGCCGGTGTCGCCCACCTCGCACAGCAGGCCGTGACCGGCCCTGATCAGTCGTATCGTGATGGGGCCGGTGGCAAAGCGCACCGCGTTCGTGACCAGCTCGCTGACCAGCAGCGATACGTCGTCCTGGGTGTCGCCCCTGGTGTCCCACTGCCGCAGCAGCGCGGAGACGTGCGCGCGGGCACGGGCGGGCGCGTCGTCGCGGGCGGGCAGCCGCCAGGTCGCGGTGTCCCCCTTGCGGTAGCCGATCATGCGCACGAGCAGCAGGGTCACGTCGTCGCGCTGGCGCACGGGCGCCAGCACGGAGACGACGTGCCGTGCGGCCTGCTGAAGGGCGTCCCAGGGGTGCACCGCGGACAGGACATCCGCCAGCCTGCTGATCCCCTCGTCGATCGACAGGGCCGGATCCTCCACCAGGCCGTCGGTGTAGAGGGCGAGCAGGGAGCCCGGGGGCGCGCCGAACGTGTACACCTCGAACGGCTCCCGCAGCGCGAACTCGGCGCCCAGGCCGGGGTGAGGGCTGACCGCGAGCGGGCCCGCGCGGCCGTTCGGAAGCACCAGGACCGGGGGAAGGTGGCCGGCGCTGGAGAGCGCCACGTGGTGGCCGACCGGGTCGTAGAGGGCGATGCAGCAGGTGGAGCCGAGGGCGCTGTAGCCGGCCGCCAGCCCGGACTCCGCGTCGTCCAGCAGCGTCACGGTCTCGTCCAGGTGCTCCAGCACCTCGTCGGGCGCCAGCCCCGCGGACAGCAGTGCGCGGGCCTCCATGCTCAGCTGGCCCATGGTTGCCGCGGCTCCCAGGCCGTGCCCGACGACGTCACCGACGACCAGCGCGGTACGGCCGTCCGGCAGCGGAAAGCTGTTCACCCAGTCGCCACCGACGCCCGCGCTGTCGGGGGTGGCGGGCTGGTAGACGCTGGCGATCTCAAGGGTGTGGCCGCCTGTCCGGGGCAGCAGCCGGCGCTGCAAGGCCAGCACCTGAGTGTGCTCGCGCTGGTGTTGGCGGGCCAGGTCGACATGATGGGCGGTCCTGGCGACCAGTTCCTGGAGGTCGAACAACTCGCTGTCGCGGAAGGGGAGGTCCGCCCGCCGCCAGACCTCCGCCACGCCCAGCACGACGGGCGGCACGCCGTCCAGGACCAGCGGTATGCACGCCACACTCGCCGACCGGTCACCGGGCACCAGGGCACGGATCGCTCGCGGACTGCCGAGCAGCCGCTCGACCGCCTCCCGGTCGGGTATGACGATGGCCTGCGGGGCATCGTCCCGCCGTACCGCCTGCGCCAGCAGGCGGCTCGCGTCGCTCGGAAGATCGTCGCCCGGAGTCACGTAACCCTCGGGCCACACCCGGTCCGGCACCAGGGCTGCCCGCCGTAGCCGGATACGCCCCTGCGCCCGCTCGGTGACTCCCTCGCCCGTCCACACGGCGAAGTCGAGGTCGACGGCGGCCACGTCCCCCCAGGCCAGCAGGGACTCCGCCAGCGACTGCGCCGTCTCGCCGATGTCCAGCGAGGTGCCGATCGCGGTCTCGGCGGCGTACAGGTGCAGCCTTCTGGCCATGGCGATCAGGGAGACGGTCAAGCCTTCCTGAGGCGCAGCGGCGGGCAGGATGCTCATCGAGACGACCAGCTCCGACCCGTCGCCGCGCCGCAGGCGCTGGATGCGGGCGACGTGTGCCTCACCGATCTCCAGGACCTGCCGCAACCGCCGGGTGACCGTCGGTACGTCCCCGGGAGGCAGGAGATCGGCGAATGGACTCCCGGCCACGGCGTCCAGACCCGCGAAAACGGCGGCGTCCAGATTGGAGCGGGCGATTCTCAGATCGCTGTCCAGGTTGACCACGCCGAGAATCTGATCGTGACGGTCGGCTGCCGGGTTCTCGGGTACGCGTCGGTCGGTGGTGCGGTCGCCCCGCGCGTTGTCGGAACCGGTGGCCGCTGCCGATCCGCCGCGCGGGATGTAGCGCCCCAGTGCGCGGCTGACCAGGTCAAACGGCGATGAGGGCGAGGAGGAGGGCGTGGAGTCCATGCGGCTCTCTCAGCAATCCCCGGCGCAGCGCCGGGGTCGTTACTCGGACCCGTGCGACGGGGCCCCGAGATCCCTCACCGCACACCTCATTGAATAACACCGGGGGTCGGTTCGCCCACACCAGCGGATCGCGCGGTGAACGCTGACCGTGGCGCCGGCGTCGACGCTGATGGCCACTGCGGCACCGGCAGCGCCCGTTCGCGTTTCTGACATTCACGCAATTCGTGCGCGGCTCTTGTTCCTGGACCTGCGTTTGCCAGTCACCACGGACGGCAGGAGACTGGTGATATCAGCGTGACTGCGCCGCTGGAAACGGGGATGGTCGGTGTCGACACTTCTCCCGCTGCCGCCACGCCGGCGGGCAGCTGGCCGTTTTTCTGCGACCGGTCATGTTGCATATTAAACCGGCCATGTTGCATATTAAAAGAGATGAATGCTCGGCCGTCGGCCTTCTCGCTCAGGAGGTTTCCCATGAGCAGGGCTCGCCCCATCAACTGCATCATCCCCCCGTACATTCTCGACAAGCTCCTGGACAGCGAGGACAGGGAGGTGCGCGAAGCCGCCCTGGACACCCTGCTCGTAACTGCTCGCCTGCGGGGTGAGCGAGCGGTCCGAGCGTCTTTCGCCGCCGGCGCGGCCGCCCCCGGAAACGGCCGGCGCACCGTCTTCGACTGTGAGCAGGAGGAATTCCTCTCCAACGCTGTCCTGGCCAGGCCGGAGGACGGCCCGGAGTCCGCGGACCCGTCCGTCAACCAGGCGTTCGACGCACTCGGCCTTACGCGCGATTTCTACAATGAGGTGTTCCAGCGAAATTCGATCGACGGCCGCGGAATGCGCCTGGACGGATACGTCCACTTCGGCTTCCAAGTCAACAATGCATTCTGGGACGGACGCGAGATGCTTTTCGGTGACGGGGACGGAAAGGAGTTCAGTAACCTCACCGGATCCCTCGAAGTGATCTCCCACGAGTTGACCCACGGAATAACCGATCACACCTCGGAATTCGAGTACCACAATCAGTCCGGAGCCCTGAACGAGTCGATGTCGGACGTCTTCGGGTCGCTGGTCAAGCAGTGGTCGCTGAAACAGACCGCCGAGGAGGCGGACTGGCTGATCGGGGCTGACGTGTGGACTCCGGGAATCGGTGGCGACGCCCTGCGGTCGATGAAGGACCCGGGGCACGCTTACAACAATCCGAAGTTCGGAAAGGATCCCCAGCCCGACCGTATGAGCAAATTCATCCACCTGCCCGACACCAAACGAGGGGATTCCGGCGGAGTGCACTTCAACTCCGGAATTCCGAACAAGGCGTTCTTCCTGACGGCCGTGCGCATCGGCGGATTCGCATGGAAGGCTGCTGGAAACATCTGGTACGAATCGCTCAAGGCGTCCGGCGCCGAGGACCAGTTCCAGGACTTCGCGGGCACCACCTTCCAGAAGGCCGGGGAACTGTTCGGCGTCGGCAGCCCCGAGCAGTCGGCCGTGCTGTCGGCGTGGCAGGAGGTGGAAGTCCCGATCACGGGCGTCCCGACCGGAGTCGCCCGGGTACGGAGCTTTGCGGTCAACGGGAACGGCGGCGCGGGCCGGGAGGACGGCAGGGCGGCCCTCGCCAGGCAGCTCGGGGCACTGAACGACAAGGTCACCGCGCTGGCCCAGGACGTGGCCGCGCTGAAGGGCACCAGGTGACGGTGACTCTGGAGGCATACGGCGGGCTGGCGGCAGCCAGCAACCTCCGCCGCCCGTCCGAGGTGCTGGACACAGATGCCCTGCCCGAGACCGCTGCGGCTGAACTGGCCCAGCTGCTGGCGGCGGCCGTCTCGATGCCCCAGGGGGACGGGACCGGCCGCGCCAGGGATGCGATGAGCTACACGATCACAGTGCAGGACGGCGACCGCGTGACGGTCCTCGAGCAGTCGGACGCGGCCATGACCCCTGCGTTCGCGGCCTTGCTCACCTGGCTCAAGAAGCACTTCGCGCAGCAGTGACCGCGCCAGGGGTCAGACGGTCGGCCACCCGACCCGTGCGGCACCGGATCGACCTGCGGGAGTGTGCCATAGGAATTCCTTATGGCACCTGCTGTCATTTCGTCTTTGCCTCTCGTTCTTTCCCGAACGTACTTTGAACCAGCTCGACGAGGTGCCCACCGCGATTTCTCCGAAGATTCGCGCTCTGCGCACGTCGATTCTTCTTCCGTCGAGCGGACGCATTCGCGATCGAGAGGACCGAGGGCATGACCACGATCGAAAACGGCTCGGGCACGCGAGAACTCGCGGGAAAGCGGGCCCTGGTCACAGGTGGTTCTCGCGGAATAGGAGCGGCCATCGTCCGCCAACTCCTGGACGCGGGCGCCGAGGTGCTCACGACCGCCAGGTCGGCGACGAGCACGGTGGCGGAGGGGGCCACCTTCGTGGAGGCCGACGTGCGGACACGGGCTGGAGCGGAGACGCTCGCCGCGGCAGCGCAGGAGGCGCTCGGCGGGGTGGACATCCTGGTCCACAACGCGGGTGGGGCGCGACCGTACGAGAGCACCTCGGCCATCCCCGACGAGGAGTGGCAGGACCAGCTGGACCTGAACTACCTGGCCTCGGTGCGGCTGGACTCGCTGCTGACACCGGGGATGCGGGAACGGCGTTCAGGGGTGATCGTGCACGTCTCGTCGGCCGCGGTCCCCGTCACGCCACCACCGTTCCTGCACTACACGGCGGCGAAGGCGGCGCTGGAGAACTACAGCCGGGGACTGGCCCTGGAGCTGGCCCCGTCCGGAATCCGGGTCAACACCGTGACTCCCGGCAGAACCGCCACCCCCGGCGGCGAACTGACGCGGGAGCAGTGGGCGCGCCTGGACCCGGCGCAGGGCCAGAACGGCACCACCGTGCCGCTGGGGCGCGATGGTCAGCCCGACGACATCGCCCACGCGGTGCTGTTCCTCGTGTCCGACCGGGCGAGCTGGCTGACCGGGAGCAATCTCGTCGTGGACGGCGGTGAATTCCCCAGGGGTTGACGCCGGCGGCATTCCGGAACCGCCGGTTTCGACACAAGGAATCAAGCGGCGCCCGCTTCCTTCTCGCCCGTCAGGACACCGGTGAGGAGGAAGCGGGCTCGGACCAGGTCTCCTGACGCAGGAGGTCGAGCAGGGCCGTCTCCGCCGGGCCCGCGCCGTGCCGGACCACGGCGATGACGGGCTGGGCCATGACCGGGAACACCGGGCGCGCGAGGTGCTCGTAACCGTGGGGCACCGCGGAGGCCGGGACGAGCGTCACCCCCAGCCCGTGGTCGGCCCAGCGGACGGCCGTCGCCGTCTGGGACACGCGGGCGGCTGTGGTCGGGGCCAGATCGTTGTCCCGCAGCACGTTCAGCAGCACGCCGTCGAGCGCGCTGTCGCGGTCGAACCTCACCCACGGCTCCCCCGCCAGCTCGCGCAGCTCGACCCGGTCCGCGGCGAGCAGCCGGTGCCCGGCACCCAGCACCACGACGAACTCCTCGTCGCCGAGGTGGTGGGCGTCGGTGGGGCTGCGCTCGCACGCCGCCATCAGGGCAAGGTTCAACACGCCCCGGCGGCACAGCCGTTCCAGCTCGGCGGAGCTCGGCTCCTCGAAGACGGTGACCTCCAGCCGCGGGAAGCGGCGACGCAGTGCGCCCAGCGCGCCCGGCAGCTGCCGTGTGCCGAAGCCCATCTGCACCGCGACGACCAGCTCGCCCACCAGCTCATCGGCACCGGCCCGCGCCGTCGCCCTCGCCCGCCGCGACGCGCTGACCGCGATCTCCGCCTCCCGCAGGAACGCGCGGCCGACCACGGTGGGCACCAGTCCGGTCGGCGTGCGGGCGAAGAGTTGCACGCCGAGTTCCCGCTCCAGGCCGCGGATCTGCTGGGACATCGACGGCTGGGCGACGTGCAGCAGCTCCGCCGCCGCCGTCACCGAGCCCTCCTCGGCAATGGCCAGCGCGTACTCGTACTGACGAAGGCTCACCGGCTCCCGTCCCCTCCGTGCGGTCGACCGCGGTCCACCCCGTGGTCATCGTGGTAATAGGTGTGCCAACTCGGGAGCCGACGCGTTTACTCCCTGTCCGTCACCGACCGTCGAACATGGCGAAGGCCCCACCGGGGTGACGCGGACGTCCGGTGGCGCTTTGCGGTGGCCCGCTGAGCCGTCGAACGGCTGTTGCGCGAGCCGGGTGTCGAGGACCAGTTGACCAAGCGGCCGATTTTGTAAGAAGCATTGACGAATGTGTGGAGGGCTCCTACGTTCATGGCCGTCGTACTCCATACGTCATATACGAAACGTGGGCGCAATGGAGGGGGCCCGCAATCTCCGGCGCGACGGCAGACAGTGCGAGCCGACCGCGCGAGCCGACAAGGCGACGCCGCAGCACTGAAGTGTTTGAGTCTTCGATCCTCCGCACCTCTCGCCTCAGATATGTCATGTCCTCAACAGAAACGGGACAGCGGTCATGAACGCGCACCGCACGAGGAAGGAACACCATGCGTAGAACGACATCCGAACGCCCGAACGCCGCATCGCGATTACGCCGCTGGGTTCAATCGGCCATCGCGTTCGTTCTGGCGGTGCCGATCCTGGTGGTGGGTGCTTCCGCGGGGCCCGCGCAGGCCGCGACTCCGGGTGCCGGCGGAACGTACACCCTGGCTGTCACCAAGAGTGGTATGTGCCTGGACGTCGTCGGCATGAGCACCGCCAACAAAGCCCTTGTGCAGCAGTGGAACTGCGTCGGCAGTCAGACCAACCAGCAGTGGACGGTCATCGACAGGGGCTCCTCCACGTACGAGTTGATGTCCGTGGGCAGCGGCAAGTGCCTCGACGTCCCCGACTCCAGCACTGCCGGCGGAGTCCAGCTCCAGCAGTACACCTGTGTGGGAAGCAGCAACCAACTCTGGCGCTTCAGCCCTTCAGGCACCGGCACTTACCAGATCGTGAGCGTCAGCAGCGGTCTCTGTGTCAGCGACCTCAACGCGAGCACCACCGCCGGCAACCCCGTCATCCAGGAAACCTGCACCGCCAACACCAACAAGCAGTGGGCCTTCACCCTGATCGGCAGCAAGCCGACGGTGGCCGCCGATGGGTCGGGAACCTACACGACCGTCCAAGCGGCCGTGGACGCGGTGCCCTCGGGCAACACCCAGCCCGTCGTCATCACCATCGCACCCGGGACCTACCGCGAGATCGTGACGATCCCGAGCAACAAGCCCTACATCACCCTGCGGGGGCTCGGTTCCTCGTCCTCGGCGACCGTGATCGTCAACAACCACAGCGCCGGCGGCTACGGCACCTCGGGCAGCGCCACCATGTTCGCCAACGGGCACGACTTCACGGCCACCAACCTCACCGTCTCGAACGACTTCGACGAAAGCACGACCACGTCGGGTCAACAGGCGGTGGCGCTGAACCTGAATGCGGACCGCGCTGTCTTCAACAACGTCCGGCTGCTGGGCGACCAGGACACCTTCCTGGTCAACACCGGGGCACGGGCGTACGTGCTGAACTCCTATGTGGAAGGCACGGTCGACTTCATCTTCGGCGCCGGCACGATCGTCTTCAACGACTGCGACATCTACGAGAAACGGACGACCGGCGGCCCGATCACCGCGGCCAGCACGGACATCGCGAAGCGATACGGCTTCCTCTTCTACCGGTCGAACATCACGGGCGCGACCAACAACACCACCCAGTTGGGCCGTCCCTGGTACCCGGACGCGCAGGTGCTCTACCGGGAGTCGTCGCTCAGCGCCACCCTCGCCACTGCCCAGCCGTGGACGGACATGTCGTCCAACTCCTGGCAGAACGCGCGGTTCAGCGAATACAGGAACACGGGCGCCGGAGCGACGGTCAACAGCAACCGGCCGCAGCTCAGCGACGCCGCAGCCGCCGACTACACCCCGCAGAAGTACCTCGCGGGCTCCGACGGGTGGAATCCGCTGTGAGCGACGACCACCAGCCGACCTCAGGAAGGAGCACACCCGTGCGACAGAGCCGCGTACTCACCCGCACACGCATCCTGAAGACACATCGCCGCCTCCTCCACGCGATGGTCGCGTTCGTTCTGGCGGTGCCGATCCTGGTGGTGGGTGCTTCCGCGGGGCCCGCGCAGGCCGCGACTCCGGGTGCCGGCGGAACGTACACCCTGGCTGTCACCAAGAGTGGTATGTGCCTGGACGTCGTCGGCATGAGCACCGCCAACAAAGCCCTTGTGCAGCAGTGGAACTGCGTCGGCAGTCAGACCAACCAGCAGTGGACGGTCATCGACAGGGGCTCCTCCACGTACGAGTTGATGTCCGTGGGCAGCGGCAAGTGCCTCGACGTCCCCGACTCCAGCACTGCCGGCGGAGTCCAGCTCCAGCAGTACACCTGTGTGGGAAGCAGCAACCAACTCTGGCGCTTCAGCCCTTCAGGCACCGGCACTTACCAGATCGTGAGCGTCAGCAGCGGTCTCTGTGTCAGCGACCTCAACGCGAGCACCACCGCCGGCAACCCCGTCATCCAGGAAACCTGCACCGCCAACACCAACAAGCAATGGCTGTTCCAGCCGGTGAGCGGCCGGTCCTGGTCGAACACGGCCGACGGTTTCGCCGCCACCGGGGGCGGCACCACCGGCGGGGCGGCGGGCGGCACGGTCACCGCCACCACCTACGCCGACCTGGTGAAGTACGCGTCCGCCGACGCTCCGTACGTCATCAAGGTCCCCGGAGCCATCACGGTGCCCACCTACGGCTACGAGATCCCGGTGAAGTCCGACAAGACCATCGTCGGCGTCGGCACTGCGGGTCAGATCGTCAACGGCGGGTTCAATCTCGCCGCCGGGGTCCACAACGTGATCATCCGCAACCTGACCATCCGCGACACCCGGATGACCGACGACGACCCCGACGACAAGGTCTACGACTACGACGGAATCCAGATGGACACCGTCGACCACATCTGGATCGACCACAACAGGATCCAGCGGATGAACGACGGGCTCATCGACAGCCGTAAGGACACCAGCTACCTCACCGTGTCCTGGAACGACCTCGGCGAGGTCAACAAGGCCTTCGGTATCGGGTGGACCGACAACGTCACCGCCCGCATGACCATCCACCACAACTGGATCCACGACACCAACCAGCGCAACCCCAGCATCGACAACGTCGCGCTCGCGCACCTGTACAACAACTACCTGGAGAACATCACCTCGTACGGCAACCTCTCGCGCGGCTCGTCGAAGACGGTCATCGAGAACAGCTACTACGAGAACGTGAACGACCCGTACACCTACGACACGACAGCGGCCTCGCTGACCCAGACGGGCAGTGTCGTCGTCAACTGCACGGGTGACCAGAAGACGAACGGGACCACCTTCAACCCGGGCAGTTACTACGGCTACACCCTCGACCCGGCGAGCAACGTCCCGGCTCTGTTGAAGCAGTACTCCGGGCCCCAGTCCAACATCGGCACCTGACCGCCCGCCGTCCGGTGCCGCCTCCGCGCCGCGGCACCGGACGGCCACCGTGCACCCGGCATCCGCTGACACGTGTATCCCTCAGGACGCCCGCCTACGTGACCCTGCCCGCCATCAGGGCGGAGGTGGGAGCGGGCCGGAACACCCTGCACATCTTCGCGATCGCCCTCGGTTGACGCCCGGACAGGGGGTCGGCCATGGCGGAGGCGAACGCCTGGCCGACCCCCTGCACGACCTTCGGGGCCCGCGTCGTCGACTGGTCAGCAGGTCGAGTTGGTCTGGGTGAGCAGGCCCAGTCGCCACGGCAGGGTGTTGTAGTCGCCGCCCGCGGCGGGGTTCATGCCTTGGTACAGGTACTGGAGCCTGCACGAGGGGATCGTCAGCGTCTGGTCGTAGCCCGCGCGGATCATCTCACCGTGGCTGATGTCCCGGGTCCAGGCACCGGCGGGGAAGGTCACGTTGCTCGCCTTGGCGAACGGGTTGCTCTCGGACGCGGCCAGCGGTGTCCACGAGCCGGCGAGGCTGCTCGTCGTCCAGGAGCGGAAGTAGCGCCGGCCGTCCGAGCCGATGGCCTCGACGAGCAACAGGTACTGGTTACTGCCCTGCACCTTGTACACGTTGCTCGCTTCGAACAGGGCGTACTTGTTGGAGTCCTGGGCCACGATGACGGTGTTGGTGAAGCCGTTCGGGAACTGGCCGACGGTCGTCTGGGAACGGTAGAGGTGCCCGTTGTCGTCGGAGGAGAACAGGTAGCAGTTGGCGCTGTCGCAGATCACCCACATGTCGACCCAGTAGCCGTTGCCGATGTTCTGCCTGATGATGTCCGGCATCGACGAATAGAAGTTGCGCGGCGCGCTCCACCCGTTCGGGTTGCTGATGTCGGGGTTGGTGGAGTACGAGGCGTTGCCGGTCTGGTAGACGAGGTACCACAGGCGCTGCGGCGCGTTGTAGAAGACCTGGGGCGCGGCCCGGTATCCGGAGCCGACGGCGGTGCGGTCCAGGTAGTGGTGGGTGGCCGAACCCGCCTGCGACCAGTCGGAGAAGTTCAGGTACACGAGGTTGTACCCGGCGGAACTCGCGGTGCTCGCGAACACGTGGTACTTGCCGTTGTAGTGGACGACCGACGGGTCCTTGATCCCCGCGATGTTGTGTGTCGCGTCCGGCTTCGGCGCGATCAGGGCGCCGCTGGAGCTCCAGGAGAAGGTGGCGGGCAGCGCGGCGGCGGACCGGGGCGCGGCCGCGCTGCGTGCCGCCGCCGTGCCGCCCATCGCGGTGAGAGTCGACTGGTAGGCCGGCTTCTTGTTGCCGTTGCGGTCGAACAGCAGGGGGTTCTCCCCGCTGCGCCAGGAGTCGCTGTCGCGGATGCCCCAGACGGTGATGCCGGTGCAGCGCGCCACGTTCATGCAGGCCCTCACCGTGTTCGCATAGGCCGCCGTCGGCGCCTGGGCGATGTCCAGTTCGGTGATCTGGACATCGACGCCGAGGGCGGCGAAGTTCGCCAGCGTGGTCTGGAAACTCGACGGCGGGCCGCCGGTGCCGAAGTGGGCCTGGAAGCCGACGCAGTCGATGGGCACGCCGCGCGCCTTGAAGTCGCGCACCATGCGGTGGACGCCCTGGGTCTTCGCGTCGCTCCAGTTCTCGATGTTGTAGTCGTTGTAGCAGAGCTTGGCCGCCGGGTCGGCCGACCGTGCGGTGCGGAACGCCTGCTCGATGAAGCCGTCGCCGAGCAGGTTCTGGAACACCGAGGGCCGGTGCTGGCCGCTGCCGCCGTCGGCGAAGGCCTCGTTGACGACGTCCCACGAGTGGATCCGGCCCTTGTAGTGGTTCGCCACGGTGGTGATGTGGTTGTTCATCACGCTGCGCAGGGTGTTCGCGTCCGTGATGGAACCGACCCAGCTGGGCAGCTGGGAGTGCCACACCAGGGTGTGGCCGCGCACGCGCTGACCGCGGGCCGTCGCGCGGTTCACGATCTGGTCGGCGGGGGCGAAGTTGAACGAGCCGCGAGACCGCTCGGTCGTGTCCCACTTCATCTCGTTCTCGGGTGTGACCGAGTTGAACTCACGGTCCAGGACCGTGGTGTACGTGCCGTCGCCGAGCTTTCCGGCGGCCACCGCGGCCCCGAAGTACCGTCCGGACTGGGCGGCTTGCGCGCCGAGTGTGGAGGCCCGGACGGCGTCGGGCGCGGCGGTCGCGGCCCCTGGCGTCACCAGGGCGGCCACGGCCAGCAGGGACAACACCGAGGCTCGGCGACGGCCGAGCCGTTTCAGCGGGTTCATGGCTCTCCTCGTACGGTTGGCGGGGGGTTGGGCCGGTGCGATCGGCCGGATCGGGTCAGGGCGTGGACAGCTCGAACCGCGGGACGCGGACCGCGCCGCCGAGTGCCTGGGTGGCGTGGTTGAAGAGGGCGAATCGGTAGCCCATGAAGAACCGCCAGTCGTTGCCCATGGAGAAGGAGGGGCCGAGGCGGATGAAGTTGATGCCGTCGGTGCTGTAGGAGAAGGTTCCTGGGCGTGCCGCGCCGGGGCGGATGTCCGCGCCCGCGCGCAACCAGACGCGGCTGCCGGACGCGGCCGCGCTCGCGGCCTCGGTGCCGGTGCCGGTGGTGTTCCAGTTGCCGTCCATGGTCAGCCCGTTGACCATCACGACCCGCGTCACGCCACCGTCGCGCTTGACGCCGATCCAGGCGGAGGAGTCACGCAGCAGCGCGAGTCCGGCGCGGTCGCCGTCCCGCATCGCCGAGAAGTCGAGCTCGACGGTGGCGGTCGAGGTGGGGCCCTGGACGCGGTGGGTGAGCGTGTTGCGGGCCCAGTACAGGTCGTTGGTGACGGTCGCGGTCCGCAGAGTGAGTCCGTTGCCCACCGACCATTTGGCGTTGTCCGGGTTGTGGTTCCACTCCCACTTCGGTTTGAGGGTCGTGCCGTCGAAGGTGTCGACACCGACCATGGGGGTGACCTGGCGGGGTGGAGTGGGCACGATCGGGCTGGGGTACGAGGTGCCCCAGGCGCCGTTCACGAGTTGCACGACGGGCCAGCCGTCCGCGGTCCAGGTGATCGGCGCCAGGGCGGGTACCCGGCCGCCGGGGTACGCGTCCACGAAGGCCAGGTAGTACCAGGCGCCGCTCTGTGTCTGCACCAGCCCGCCCTGGTGCGGGACGCCACCGCCGGGGACCGGCCCGCGCAGGTCCAGCAGGACCTGCCGCATCGTGTACGGACCGAAGGGGCCGCTCGACGACTTCAGGATGTACTGGCCGTTGGCGGGGCGGGTCAGGAAGATGTAGTACTGCCCGTTGATCTTGTAGAAGCGGGAGCCCTCGAGGGTGCCGACACTCGATGGTGTGGTGAACACCTGCTGCGTGCGGACCTGGCTGCGACCGTCGGGCGAGAGCTGGGCCACGCTGATGGTGGTGTTGCCGTAGGCCACGTACAGGGTGTCGTCGCTGTCGACGAGCAGCCCCGCGTCGTAGTAGGGCGTGCTGATCGTCGTGAGCCGGCTCCACGGACCCTCGACGGCGGTTGCGGTGTGGATGTACGTCCTGGTGAAGTCGATCTGGCCGAGCCAGTAAAAGGTTCTGTTGCTCGGCCGGTAGGCCAACGACGACGCCCAGATGCCCCGGACGTAGCCACGGGCGCCGTTCAGGTCGTATTTGGCGCCGAAATCGAGCACGGGCACCGAGTGACCGGCGATCTCCCAGTTCGTCAGGTCGTACGACCGCAGGACGGGTGCCCCGGGCGAGTAGTGCATTGTCGACGCCGAGGCGTAGTAGGTGGCGCCGACGCGGATGACGTCGATGTCCGCGAAGTCCTGCCAGATCACCGGGTTCGTGAACGCCGCGGCGGCCGCGCGGGCGGGGGTGGGCGCAAGCATGGCACCGGTGACCAGGCCGGTGGAGGTGGCCAGCATCCGGCGCCGGCTCAGAGGTTGATCAGGGCATGACATATCCATGTGTCGATCTCTCTGCGAGGGAGCGCTGTGGTGGCGGATCGGTCCCGCGACGTTCGGTATTGCGAACATCAGTCGACTCATCGAGCAACCAGGATGATACGAGGCCGACAGCTCCCGTCAATACGCCTCGCATGATTCGGTGACAACGCCGAATTGTTTCGATGCCGATCACGCTCGCCAACCGGTGAAGTCGGCCACGGTCATCACCACCGGTGGTTGACGGGGTGAGAGGGAAACGGCCGACCTGCCGAAAGTGTTGACGCGCCCTGAGGTCCCTCTGGTATCCGTAAAGGCCGGCGATCCGAAAGTGGACCGAAATTTCGAACGCAGCTGTAAGGGTCATTGGCACGCAATGCCCCGGCGCGGGTCCGCGAGGCCGCCGGAGGGGACGCGGTCCGCACGGCACTGACCCCGCCGCCAAGTGGAGCCGACGGCGCTGTGCGACCTCCGGGACCCGCCCGTCGGCGTGACGAATCAGGCGGGTCCCGGAGGGTGAACGTGTGTCACACGCTGGTGCAGGCGGTGCCGTTCAGGCTGAAGCCGGAGGGCTTGGCGAACGTGCCGCCGGAGGTGCCCTGGAACCCGAAGGTCGCCTGGCCGCCGGCCGCCACCTCTGCGTTGTGAGCCACGTTGCTCGCGGTGACAGCTCCTGACGACCCGGACAGGTTCGCGTTCCAGGCATTGGTGATCCGCTGCCCGGAGGGGAGGGTGAACGCGAGCTTCCAGCCGCTGACGGGGGAGGAGCCGGTGTTGGTGATGGTGACGTCGGCGGTGAAGCCGCCCTGCCAGACGTTCGTCGCGTACGCCACCTTGCAGGCCGTGGAGCCTCCGGGGTTGCCCGGGTCGCCGGAGGAGCCCGTGTTGACGGTGGAGGAGAACGAGGTCACGGCAAGGCCCGCGCCGTTCTGCCAGGGTTCGAACCCGGCCTGAACACTCGTCAGGTACCAGTCGTTCTGCGCGAGTCCCCGGGAGACGGCCTGCCGGGTGAAGTCCATGACGTCGAAAGCCCAGTTGGTGATCGCCGACGGTGCGACGAACGACAGTACGTCGTTCGAGCCGTTGTTGCCGGACCACACCTGCCACTCACGCCCGCCCACGGTGGCGGTGCCGACCGGCGAGCCGATGGGCTGGATGGATCCGACCTTGTTGAACCAGATCATGATCTCGGTCCGGTTCACGCCGTCGGTGCGGGGCGTGGGGTCGAGCCAGATGTCGTACGCGGCGTCGTAGACCGCGCCGCTCACATAGCTGTACGAGATGCTGGTGGGCGCGTTGGAGATGGTGCTGAGCCGAGCGGGAAGCTTGGTGCCGGGCGAGCAGTTGGTGTAGTGGCAGCCGTCGTAGACGGACGGGTAGGACTTCGGAGCGCCGTTCGTGGGGACGGATCCGTCAGCCTGGGTGATCCTGAATCCCGAGTCGGTGACGGCGATGCACTGGGTGGCGTCGGTGCCCCAGCGGTTGTTCTGCACCACGTAGCGGCCCTGGACGGTCGTTGAACCGAAGGGTTGGCAGATGGTGGTGTCGGCCTGCGCCACTGACGCTGTGGTCAGAAGCGCGGCGAGCGAGACGAGCGAGGTGAGCAGCGCGCCGAGCAGGCCACGCGCGCTGTGGGCATGGTGCGGTGAAGGACGCATGCGGATCCTCTTCAGAGGGATGGGGAGTAGCGGAAGCGCTCCCGCAACCTTGTGAATGGGAGCGCTCCCAATCCTGGGTTCGGCTGGGACTGTAGGGAGGGTTCAGGTCATTGACAAGGCTGCCGACATGAACATGCCCAACCGATTTCGGAGCCGCAGGTCAGTCAGGGGCGCCGAGACGCGGTGCGTCGCCCCGGGAGCGCTCCCCGGACAGGTTTGCCGGCGAAGGTCAGGTCGACTCGCGTACCACCAGCTCCGTACGGAGGATGACGTGACGCCAGGCGACGGCGCCCTCTTCCATCTCCTCCAGGAGCAGTCGGATCATGGCTCGCCCGATCTCCTCGATCGGCTGGCGTACCGTGGTCAGGCGTGGTTCGGTCCGCTGGGCCAGCGAAAAGTCGTCGAAGCCGATCACGGCGACATCCTCGGGCACTCGACGGCCGGCCGCGTTCAGGGCCTCCAGAGCCCCCGCGGCTGTGGTGTCCGACGCGGCGAGGACGCCGTCGATGTCCGGATGCCGTTCGAAAAGCTCGGCCATGGCGCGGCGTCCGCTCTCCGCCGTGAAGTCGCTCTGGGCGACAAGGGTCGGCGCGCTCTTCAGACCCGCCAGCGCCAGGGCCTCTTCGTAGCCGCGCAGCCGGCACCGGGCGGCGTACAGGTCGAGCGGCCCGGTGATGGTCGCTATCACTCTGCGGCCCTGCCTCAGCAGGTGGGAGACGGCGCTGCGGGCTCCGCCGATGTTGTCCGCGTCGACGTAGCTGACATACTCCTCGCCCGAGCGGCGCCCCAGCAGCACGGTCGGCAACCGGGCTTCGGCGAGCATGTCCGGCAGCGGATCACCGGCGTGCACGGACATCAGCAGGACTCCGTCGACCCGGCCGCCGCGCGCGTACTCGAGGAAGCGCTGTCGCTCGGCGTCCGAGCGGACCAGGGTCAGCAGCAGTTGGATCCCGGTGTCCGTCAGCGCGTCTCCGAGCGAGCGGACGATCTCGGAGAAAAAGGGCTCGGCGAACTGCCGCCAGTCCGGCTCCGTCATGACCAGGGCGACGGCGTCGGCCCGCCGCCCGGCCAGGGAACGGGCCGCGAGATTGGGCACGTAACCCAGTTCCTCGATGGCCCGTTGTACGGCCCGGCGCGTCGACTCCTTCACGCCCGCCGCGTTGTTGATGACGCGGGAGACCGTGCCCCTTCCCACCCGCGCGTGGGCGGCCACCTCCTCCAGCGTCGGTGTCCCCGGGCGTCGTCTGCCCATGTCCACCTCCCCCACGAGATCACCGATCTTACCGGCCGGGGGCGACCGAGCACACGGCTTCACGAGCGTGACGGGATCCGGGGGTAGTCCTGCGTCCACGGGTTGGGAGCGCTCCCGTTCCAAGTGGGGGTATGGATGTCTGTCGCTGGTGGTCGAGAGCGGAACTCGCTGCCTACGGCTCCGGCGCCCCGCGTTTGCGTAGGGGAACACCGTGCCGTTCGACGGGCCGACCGGGAGTATCGCCAGGGGGTCCTGGACGTGCGTCGGGCACCACGTGCGGCGGCGTATCTGTGCTCGTGCATGAGCCGCCGCGTGCATCGTGCGAGGCCTTGCCGGAATCCGGTGCGAGGACCGGGCGGCCCCCGTGAGGGGTGGGGGCCGCCCGGCCGGGTGACCCCGTCGCCTAATGACGGGGTCGCGTACGCGGAGCGCCGGCGGGGGCTACTCGAGGAGTTCCGCGTACGAGCCCATGGCCAGGGCGATGTCCGCCTGGGCCCAGAACCGGTGGTAGGTGAAGACGGGCGCGGCGCCGCCCTTGAGGTAGGCCTCGATCTTCGACCAGGCCGGATCGTTCTTGTAGAAGGACCGGATCGAGGAGAACGTCGAGGACGAGTTGATGGTCTCGCCGTTCGGCATCTTCCCGCTCCAGCCGCTCGGCACGTAGACGCTGTCGTCGAACCGGCTGTAGTCGCTGCGGGTCTCCGGAACAGCGACACCGAGGCTGTCCTGGTGGTGGTCCCACATGCCGTCCAGCAGCGCCTTCGCCGTCGACCTCGCCTTCGCGTCACCGGACTTGGCGCCGTAGTACGTGAGTGTCTTGGCGTACGCGGCGGCCACCCCGACGTCGTTGGTGTAGTCGGTGACGGTGACGTGAAGTCCGCTGTTGGCGCCGGGACTTGACGGGTTCCAGGTGTCGGGCCGGCCCGACCACTGGAGGGTGGAGGGGATCTGGTAGCTGCCGTCCGGGTCCCGGCCGGCGGGGTCGCGTAGCGGCCCGCCCAGCTTACGCCTTCGCCAGCAGGGAATGACTGCCCACGGTCAAACCAGAGGCGGAGTGCGTGTAGGGCGCGCTCGTGTCCGTGCCCAGCAGCGTGGTGTCGTCGTAGAACTCCACCCTGCTGATCGTCGCGCCGTCCGCGGCCGCCGCGGTCGCCGCGAGCGGCACGACGTCACCCCGTGAGTAGACCGCGCCGACGGCCGGGCTGGTCAGCACGGTGATCGGCGGCTGGTGAGCGCCGACACAGCTGGTGCCGTCGACCGCGAAGTCCGTCGGGGCGGTGTTGGTGCCGCTGTAGCCGAACTGTGCTCCTGTGGAGACGGCGCTGCCCGGGGCGATGGTGCCGTTGTACGAGGCGTTCTTGACGGTGATGGCCTGACCGGCCTGGGACCAGCTGCCGTTCCACCCGTTCGCGAGCTTCTGGTTGCCCGTGTAGCCGTAGGTCAGGGTCCAGCCGTCGATCGCGGTGGTGCCACGGTTGGTGAGGGTGAGGTCGGCGGTGAAGCCGGAACCCCAGTCGTTGGTCCTGTAGTCGACGCTGCACCGCACGGACGCCGCGTTCGCGGTGGTCGTGCCGGTGGCGAGCATCGACAGGGGTAGGGCGAACGCGGCGGCGACGGCGGTCCAGAGCCGCCGTACGGCTCTGTGTTTGCGTCCGGGATCCATGTGCTGTTCCTCCTTGCGTCACGCGACTCACGGAGAGATGCCAAGGCCTGAATCCAGTGGGAGCGCTCCCATCGTGGAGATGAAGGCGGGCGCGGTCAAGACGTCGAGAAGTTCAATGTTCGAACTGGGCCGATGGGAGCGAAAGTTTCGCAAGGACCCTATGAAACCTCGCCTGTTGGCGCTAACTTCCCCCTCACCAGTGGGAGCGGTTCCATCACTCGACGCGTCCGTAGCGGCGCGCCAAGCTGTAAGGACCCGCTCATGCGACACCCCCCGCATTCAGTACTTTTAGTCAGCGACGGTCCGGTCGCGCTCGTCCCGAGCGCGGGCCCGCCGGTGTTCTCGGCCCGGGGAGCCACGGCCGCGTGCACGGTGGGACACACCGTCACCAGCCGGCGGCACAGCGGCTCCCAGGGCTTTGAGCCGATCGACGACCGTGCCGTCGACGAGCAATCCCGCACCGACGACGTTCGAGCTCAACGGGACGACATGCACCGTGGACGCGCATCCCGCGGTCGCGCCCGTCGGCACGGGCACGGCGCACGCCCCGTCCATCTGCGCTTCGGCGGCCGGCGATGCGAGGCACCACCAGGCGTCCGTGAGCACCCGCTCACGGAAGCCCGGGGCGTGAAGTGGTAGGAGCGCGAGCCGTCCTGTCCGGGCGGACAGGAAACGCGTGGCACCGCTCCTCCGGTCCGTCCCTGAACTCAGCCTGCGGCGGCACAGCCACCGCGTAGTGCGTCGGGCAGCGCGACTTTCGCGCGCCCTCCGTTCGCAAGGCCCCATCGAGAGAAGGAAACCCGCACTCATGAGCTACACCAGGACATCGCTGCTCACCGCCCTGGCGCTGGTCGCCGGGACGACGGGGACGGCGCTGCTCGTCGGCCAGGCCGGCGCTGCCACCTCGTCCGTCCCCTGCGCCGTCGACTACAAGGTGCAGAGCCAGTGGGACACCGGCTTCACCGCCGCGGTGACCATCACCAACAACGCGGCCGCCAAGTCCGGTTGGACGCTGAAGTGGTCGTACGGCGGCAACCAGAAGGTCACCAACGGCTGGAACGGGAAGGTCACCCAGAACGGCACCGACGTCACCGTCGCCAACGAGAGCTACAACGGCAATCTCGGCACCGGCGGCTCGGTCGACTTCGGCTTCAACGGCTCCTACAGCGGCACCAACAGCGTGCCCGCCACGTTCACGCTCGACGGCGTCACGTGCAGCGTCGACAACGGGGGCGGAACCGGCGGCAGCACCGGCGGCAGCACCGGCGGCGGAACCGGCGGCAGCAGCGGCGGCAGTACGGGTGGCAGCACCGGTGGTGGCGATGGCGATGGCGGTGGCAGCCGCGCCGGCAACCCCTACACCGGCGCCAAGGTGTACGTGAACCCCGAGTGGTCCGCCAAGGCCGCCGCCGAACCGGGCGGCAGCCGTATCGCCGACCAGCCCACTGCCGTCTGGCTCGACCGTATCGCCGCCATCAACGGCGTCAACGGCGGCATGGGTCTGCGCGCCCACCTCGACGAGGCCCTGAAGCAGAAGGGCGCCGGTGAGCTGGTCGTCCAGCTCGTCATCTACGACCTGCCCGGCCGCGACTGCGCCGCCCTCGCCTCCAACGGCGAGCTGGGGCCCGACGACCTCGACAAGTACAAGTCCCAGTACATCGACCCCATCACGTCGATCCTGTCCGAATCCAAGTACGCGGGCCTGCGGATCGCCACCGTCATCGAGCCCGACTCACTGCCCAACCTGGTCACCAACGCGGGCGGCACCAACACCACCACCGACGCCTGCGTGACCATGAAGAGCAACGGCAACTACGAGAAGGGCGTCGGCTACGCCCTGGACAAGCTGGGCGCGATCCCCAACGTCTACAACTACATCGACGCCGCCCACCACGGCTGGCTCGGCTGGGACAGCAACCTCGGCCCCGCGGTGCAGCAGTTCCACAAGGTTGCGACGACGAACGGCGCAAGCGTGAACGACGTGGCCGGCTTCATCGTCAACACCGCGAACTACAGTCCCACCAAGGAGCCGTACCTCAAGGTCACCGACACGGTGGGTGGTCAGACCGTACGTCAGTCGAAGTGGGTGGACTGGAACCAGTACGTGGACGAGCAGTCCTTCGCCCAGGCGCTGCGCGACAAGCTCGTCGCGGCCGGATTCGACTCGGGACTCGGCATGCTGATCGACACCTCACGCAATGGCTGGGGCGGCTCCGCCCGGCCCACCGGTCCCGGATCGCCGACCTCCGTGGACGGCTACGTCGACGCCAGCCGCATCGACCGGCGCATCCACGCCGGCAACTGGTGCAACCAGAGCGGCGCAGGCATCGGCGAACGGCCGACCGCGGCTCCCGCCGCCGGTATCGACGCCTATGTGTGGGTCAAGCCGCCGGGGGAGTCGGACGGCAACAGCGCCGCCGTCCCCAACGACGAGGGCAAGGGCTTCGATCGAATGTGCGACCCGACGTACGGCGGCAACCCCCGCAACGGCAACAACCCCACGGGTGCGCTGTCGAACTCGCCGCTGGCCGGACACTGGTTCTCCGCCCAGTTCCAGCAGTTGATCCGGAACGCGTACCCGCCGCTGTCGTGACCCGCTGACGCGGTGAATTCACCGCCGGGATCGGTCCCGCTCGGCAGGGCCGAGGGACCGATCCCGGCGGATCCCGCGCTCCACGGGTCGGGCGCGGTCCGGCCCGGCCTGCTGATCCCTGCCGGCGAGGCCGCGGTGCGGGACTGCCTCCCACCGGAACGGACTCTCAGCCCTTTACGGCGGAGCTGGCGACGCCCTGGACGAACCAGCGTTGGAAGAAGGCGAAGACGATCAGTACGGGCAGGACGAGGAGGACGCCGAAGGCGAGGATCTGGCCCCAGTCCGGGGGCAGCTGGGCCTGGAAGACGCTCATCTCCAGGGGCAGCGGGCGTACCGAGGGGTCGGAGACCATCAGGACCGGCCAGAGGAAGGAGCCCCACTGGGTGAGGAAGGTCAGGATCGCCACGGACGCGAAGGCCGGCTTCGACATCGGGACGATGATCGCGAAGAAGGTGCGCCAGGGGCCCGCGCCGTCGAGGCGGGCGGCTTCCTCGATGCTCGGCGGGATCGTGCGGAAGAACGTGTGGAACTGGTAGACCGAGAAGGCGTTGGCGATGAACGGGATCGCCTGGATGAAGAGCGTGTTGCGCCGGCCGTTGAACATGTAGAAGAGCGGGACGGCCACCGACTCGAACGGGACCAGCATCAGCAGCAGGACGAGGGCGAAGACGGCGTTCCGCCCGCGCCACTTCAGTCGTGACAGTCCGTACGCGGCCATTGAGTTGACGAAGAGACCACCCGTCACCACCACGAACGCCAGCAGCAGCGAGATGCCCATGAAGCGCCAGAAGTAGCCGGTGCTGTCGGAGTCGAGGCTGTCGAGGACGGCCGTGTAGTTGTCGAAGGAGAGGTGGGTGGGCAGGAAGCCGGACAGGCCGTTCAGGACTTCGTCGGACGGCTTGAGGCTGCCCATGAACAGGTAGATCACCGGCAGCGCGAAGATGAACGCCAGCACGCTGAGGACGGCGTAGTCGAGGAAGCGGCGCAGGGGTGTGCGGGTGAGGCCCGTGTGGGTGCTCATGGTCAGTCCTCAGTCCTCGTTGTCGGGCCGGACGACGCGGCGCTGGATGAGGGTCAGGGCGACGACGATCAGGAAGAAGACGACGGTGATCGCGGCCGCCTGACCGACGTTGTTCTGGTCGAAGGCGGTGGTGACGGCCTGGTACATCACGGTGCGGGCGGCGTCCTCGTCGAGGCCGCCGCCGCGGATGAGGACGTAGACCTGGTCGAAGACCCGGAAGGACAACACCGAGGTGAGCATGGCGACGAAGACGAGGGTGCCGCGGATGCCGGGCAGGGTGACGTGGCGGAACTGCTGCCAACGGGAGGCACGGTCGAGTTCGGCGGCCTCGTAGAGCTCGCCCGGGATCTGCTGGAGACCGGCGAGCAGGATGACCATCTGGAAGCCGACGCCCTGCCAGATGGACAGCACGATGATCGAGGCCATCGCGGTGGCGGAGTCGCCGAGCCAGTCGACGGCCCCCCAGTTGCCGAAACTCACCGTGTGCAGTGCGGAGTTGAGCATTCCCTGGTCGCTGCGGGCGAGAATGAGCCGCCAGATCACGGCGACCAGCGCCATCGGGAAGACCACCGGCATGAAGAAGAGGGACCGGAACACACCGATCGCCTTCAGCTTGCGGTTGAGCAGGATCGCCAGCCCGAGTGCCAGAGCCGTCTGGACGGGTACGACGACCACGGCGAAGGTCAGGTTGTTCAGCAGGGCCCGCAGGAACGGGCCGGACAGGTCGGGGTCGGTGAACAGGCGCCGGTACTGCTCCAGGCCGAAGAAGGTCGGTGCGAGCGGGGAGCCGAGGCGGACGTTGTAGAAGGAGAGGACGACGGCGTACCCGAACGGGATGCCGACGAAGGCGATGAGTCCGGCGACGGCGGGCGTGGACATGAGCAGTCCGTGCAACCAGTCGCGGTTCCTGCGTACGGAACGCGCCGGACGCGCGGGTTCGGCGGCGGTCACGGGTGGGGCCTTCTCCCGGGCGGGGGGCGCGGCGTGCGCCGGTTCGACGGATTTCACGGATGAGTCCTGTTCCCGGCGGGGGCGGGCGCGGCGCAAGCGTGCCCGCCCCCGGCCGATGGTCCTACGGGATCTTGTAGCCGGCGTTGTCGGAGAAGTCCTGGTCGATGGCGCGGGCGGCCTTCTCCAGGGCGCTCTTCGGTTCGGCGCCGCCGTAGATCGAGCTGAGGGCCTCACCGAACTTGGCGGTGATGGTGGGGTATCCGGCGGTCACCGGGCGGGTGACGGCGACGCACGTCTTGGTGATGTCGCTGTCGCCGCAGGGCTTGGCGAGCTGGTCGGCGAAGAGCTGGAGCGGGCCGCCCTGCTTGTAGAGGGGGCTCGCCGCGAGTGCGGTCCTGGTGGCGGGCGGGGCGCCGTTGGCCGTCGTCATGGCGGTGACGTTGGTGTCGTTGAGGAGGTAGTCCATGAAGGCGCCGGCGGCCTTGGCGTTCTTGCTGTCGGCGCCGATGCCCCAGGCCCAGGAGCCCTGGCCGGTCTTGGGGCCGTTGCCGAAGTCGGGCAGCGGCAGGACGACGAGGTCGTCACCGAGGGCCTGGCTGTAGGTGGGGTACATCCAGTGGCCGACCCAGCTCAGGGCGACGCGGCCCTTGGCGAAGGCGTTGCCGTCGGTGTTGGGGTCGACGTACGTCTTCCAGGACTGGACGGTCTCCAGGGCCGAGATCACGGCCGGGGTGTCGAGGGCGCCCTCCGCCTTGTCGCCCTTGATCAGCGAACCGCCGGCCGACCAGACGACGGGAGCGAAGCCGTAGGTGCCCCACTCGGTGGTGAGTCCGTTGTTCTCCTGGATGTCGAGGGTCTTGCCGTCGGAGTCCTTGGCCTTCAGCGCCTTGAGCGCGGCGGTGAACCGCGCGGCCGTCCAGTCGTCGGACAGGCCGGTCGGGTACTTCACGCCGGCCGCGTCCAGCAGCTTCTTGTTGCCGTATATCCCCAGGCCCGAGTCGTACATGCCCAGGCCGTAGTGCTTGCCGCCGATCTCTCCCTGCGACTTGCTCGCGTCGGTGGCGTTGGCCATCGTCTTGGAGGAGACGTAGTCGTCGATGGGGGCGAGCTTCTTGTTGTAGACGAAGTTCGCCATCGTCGGGCCGTCGAACTCCATCACGTCCGGCAGCTCGGAGGCGCTGGTGGCGGTGATGGTCTTGGTGTAGTCGTTGCCGGGTATCAGCTTCAGCTCGACCTTGATGTCGCGCTGCGAGGAGTTGAAGGACTTCACCGCGGCCTGCACGGCGGCGTCCTCGCTCTTCTGGCCCTGGTGGGCCCAGACGCTGATGGTGCCCTTGCCGCTGCCCGCCTCCGCGGAGGCGTCGGCGCCGCCGCCCCCGCCGCAGGCGGCCAGTGCCGCCAGGGGCAGGACGAGAGCCAGGCCCGTACAGGCTGTGCGGCGGTACTTTCTGGTCGAGCTCATGCTGTGTGCCTCCGTGCTGTGGCGAGGGTTCGTGGTGCGGGAGTGCTCTCGAGGCGTGGGGGTGTGGGGGCGCAGGGGGGTGGGTGTTACTGAGGTCCGCGCGGGCGGGGCGGGGCGGTGGTCTCGCGCAGGACGAGGCGGATGGGCATCCGGACATGCCCCGGAGGTTCGGCGTCGGGTTCGTCGAGCCGGCGCAGCAGCAGCCGTGCGGCCTCGGCGCCCTGCTCGGCGACCGGCTGGGCGACGGTGGTCAGTCCGACCACGTCGGCGAGTTCGTGGTCGTCGAACCCGACGACGGACACGTCGTCCGGCGCCTTGAGCCGGTGGCGGCGCAGGGCGCGCAGCGCGCCCATCGCCATCTCGTCGGACTGCGCGAACACGGCGGTCGGCGGTCGGGAGGCGGCCAGCAGTTCGGTCATGGCCCGCTCGCCGCCCTCGACGGTGTAGTCACCGTCCGCCTCCAATGCCGGGTCGTGCTCTATCCCCGCCTCGGCCAGGACGTCCAGGTAGGCGTTGCGGCGCTCGATGGGGGTGGTCCAGTGCAGCGGCCCGCTGGCTCCGCTGATCATGCCGATGCGGCGGTGGCCGAGGTTGACCAGATGCCGTACGGCGCTTTCGGTGCCGACCCGGTCGTCGATGCCGACGACGGTGAAGCCGGGCCGGGCGCCGCCGACCGTGGTGGCCAGCGGCACCCCCAGTGAGCGCAGCGCCGCAGACTCCTCGTCGTCGGGAATGAGGAGCGACAGCACCGCGTCCACTCGCTTGCGGACCGGCAGCTTGGTGAAGAAACGCTTGCGCGTCTCCGGCGAGCCCAGGTTGTACAGCAGCACGTCGTATCCGGCTGCGCTGAACACCTGCTCGGCGGCGTCCAGCACGGTGCCGAAGAACCAGCGGCCCACGTAGGGGACCAGGACGCCGATGGTGTAGGTGCGGCCGCTGGCCAGGCTGGAGGCGGAGCGGGACGCGGTGTAGCCGAGCTGGGCGGCGACGGCCGCGATGCGGTCCCGCACCTCGTCGGAGACGCCCGGCCGGCCGCGCAGGGCGCGGGACACGGTGGACGCGGAGACGCCGACCGCCTGAGCGACGTCGTTGATGCTGGCCGTCACGGCGCAGTTCCTCCCGTTGGTTTCACGTCGGTGTGATCTGTGGGTGACGTGACCGTAAACCCGACCACCTTGTTGCGCAAGCGTTTGCGTTCATATTTACTTGGGCCGATCCTCAAGAGGGTTCGCCTTTTTTCGATGGTCAGCGCACGCGTTTGGGCGCTGTGAGCCGACAGGAACTGCGCATGCGATACGCCCCTCCCGGCCTCTGCGTGAACGACTTCGCCCTGCTGCGGGACGAGGACGGCACGTACGCGGTGTTGCACCTCCAGGGGCCCTGGACGGCGGAGTTCGACCACCTGCGGATGGAGACCTCCTTCGGCCGGGCCACCTCCACGGATCTGGTCGGCTGGCAGCCCCAGGGACCGGTGTTCGGGGTCGGCATGCCGGGCCGCTTCGACCATCAGGCGGTGTGGACCATGCACCCGCTGCGGCACGGCGACGGAATGGCGATGTTCTACACGGGCGTGAGCGGACTGACGGCAGGCGGCCGGCCGCTCCAGTCCGTGGGACTGGCGTACTCCGAGCGCACCGACGGCACCGGTTGGCGGCGCCACGGCAGCGGTCCGGTCGTCGAGGCCGACCCGTGCTGGTACCGCACCGGCGAGCGGATGGCCTGGCGCGACCCCTTCGTCGTACGCGACGACGCGTCGGACGGCTGGGTGATGGTCGTCTGCGCCAGCGACGCCTCCCTCCCGGTCGAGATCGGCGGCTGCGTCGCCTGGGCCACCTCCGACGACCTGGAGCACTGGACCGTCCACCCGCCGCTCGTCTCACCCGGCGACGTCGACGAACTGGAGTGCCCGGTCCTGGAACGCCTCGATGACGGCAGCTGGTTGCTGCTCGGCTCGATCGGAGCGACCCGCAACTTCGAGGCGTGGACCGCCCCGAGCCTGCGGGGCCCCTGGACCCGCCGCGGCCCCCTCGGTCCGACCGGCTCCTACGCCCCTCGCGTCATCGCCGCACCCGACGGCTCCCGAGTCGTCCTGCACACCACCCCCCGCCAGGTCGGCCTCACCGACACGGGCGACCGCTGCCGAGGCATGCTCGCCCAGCCCAAGTCCCTTGTCGCACAGCCAGGTTCGGCGCCACGACTGGAATGGTGGGACGGCTTGGACCGCTGGCTCGGCGAGGAATCCGACCGCCCCGCCCTACACGCGGTCGGCGACATCGACATCACCGGGTCCGTCGAGATCACCCTCCGCACCGATTCCCCGGACGACGGCCCCGCCCTCGCCGTCGGCTGCGACGGCAAGAACCTCTGGATCACTGGTCCCGGCGGCGTCCGGCTCGGCGAGACCGTCCTGACCGAACCCGCCGGCACCCTGCGCATTCTCACCATCGGCGAATACATCGAGGTCTACGCCGACAACGTGTTCGCCCTCACGACCCTGTGCTACTCCGGGCGCCCCGCCCGGTGGACAGCCGTGACCGAGGAACACAGCCGTACGATCCCGGTACGCCCGATCCGGCTGCCCGACCCCCACCGCGACGACGCCTCGGCCATCTGGCCCGGCCCCGCACCCCGGTGACCTTCGCCGGATGCGTGAACCGCAATGCAGGTGAACGGGTGTGGAGGTCGGGCCACGGCGGGGGGAGGCTCCCTTGGACGGCCTCCTCGCCCTACCTGATCCGGATTTCGGCGAGCTGGAGGCGGTAGCGGGTCCTTTCGTCGGAGGCGGGTGTGCCGAGCTTGGTGGCCCTCAGACGGAGGTAGCGGCCGGTGGCGGAGGTGAGGGTGTAGGTCTGGGCGACGCCGTTGGGGTTGACCTGGCCGGTGACGGTGCGGGCGGTGGTGTGGGCGGTGGCACCGTCGGCCCGGGTCTGGAGGGTGAAGTCGACGGGGAAGCCGGCGGTGTCGCCGCCGGTCGTGGTGGTGTCGGTGCGGGGGTGGAGGGTGACGGAGCCGATCGTCCGGTCGGTGCCGAGGTCGATCTCGACCCACACGGGCGTGGTGCTGATGTCGGCGGAGTCGAAGTCGATGCTGGTGTAGCCCTTGGCCCCGGTCACGCTGGTGGTGGTGCCGTCCCGCACTCGGGTCTTGCCCCAGTCGCCGTTCTCCAGCGTGCAGTTGCTGGTGACGGTGATCCCGGCGGTGGGGATCTGGAGTTCGGCGAGCTGGAGGCGGTACTTGGTGGTCTCGTCGGTGGGTGGGGTGCCGAGCCTGGTGGCTTGTAGGCGCACATGGCGGGCGGTGGTGGTCTTGAAGCCGTACGTCTGTGGGAGCCCGGCCGGGTTCGGCTCGGCGGTGATGGTGCGGGCGGTGGTGTAGGCGGTGGCACCGTCGGCCCGGGTCTGGAGGGTGAAGTCGACGGGGAAGCCGGCCGTGCCGCCGCCGGTGGCGGGGGTGTCGGTGCGGGGGAAGAGGCGTACGGCGTCGAGGTCGGTGTCGGCTCCGAGGTCCACCTCGACCTGGACCGGGTTCGCGCTGACGTCGGGGGAGCCGAACTCGTTGCTGGTGTAGCCCTTGGCCCCGGTCACGCTGGTGAGGATGCCGTCAGTGAGGCGGGTCTTGCTCCAATTGCCGTTCTCCAGGCTGTTGTTGCTGGTGACGGTCCGGCCCTGGGCGAGGTTGTCGAGACGGCCGGTGCCGGTTGCGGTCAGCTCCCAGGTTCCCGGTTGCACAGTGAAGTAGACGTAGTGGGAGTCCGCGCTCGCGTAGGTCAGTCCGCTGACGCTGCCGACGGGGGCGCCGCCCGTGTAGACGGTCGTGCCGTTCGCCTTGATGACCGGCTGGGAGCCGCGGTAGACGGGGACACCCACGCGGGCGGTGGTCGCGTGGGGGGAGGTGAGGGTCAGGGTGACCTTGTCGGCATCGCGGATGATGCCGAGGCGGATGTCGCCCTTGACGGTGGGTGTGACGGAGTTGATCGTCGTGAGGGTGCCGGTCTGCGGAACGACCTCGTACGTCGTCCAGCCGGGCTGGGTGGGGCGTACGCCGGCGGCGTAGGCGGACAGCGCGTACAGCGGGCCGCCGTTCCAGGCGTGGTTGTCGGTGCCGTCGGCCTTGGTCCACAGTTCCCACAAGGTGTAGCAGGCGGGGTCGGCGACCTGGGCGGCGAAGCGGTTGCGCATCCGTTCCTCGGCGACGGTGGCGGCGCCCATGAGGTAGAGCGCTTCGAGGACGTAGAACTCCATGTAGGGGCTGGCGTTGAGGTGGGTGCGCAGCACGTCGGTGACCGCCGGGTGGTGGGCGGAGGTGGCCAGGCCCGCGACCACGGCGAGTGCGTTCGCCCGGTCGTCGGTGTCGCCGTTGTAACCGGGGGAGCGGTACTCGTTCTTCGTGGAGTTCCACAGCACGCGGTCGAAGTTGGTCTTGATGCTGTCGCGCCGGGCCTGCCATCCGACGACGTCGCCGCTGTTGCCGCTGAGGTCGGCCAGTCGAGCCGCGGTGTCCAGGGCCAGGTAGTACCAGCAGTTGTCGAGAACACGGGCGTCGATGTTGCTGCCCCAGTCCTCCCAGTCCCAGTCCCCGGCACGGTGGTTGACCAGCCCGTCACTGTCGAGGCTCCACAGGTTCAGGTACTGCTTCACCGCGGGGTAGGCGCCGGTTACCGCGCTCTCGTCGCCGGTGTGGAGGTAGTACGTCCAGAACGACCACACCGAGGCGAGCATCTGGACGGGCAGTTCGGCGGTCCAGATCACCGACGGCACCGGCGAGTACAGTGCGCCGCTGGACCTCTGCCAGGACGTCAGTTGCGAGATGGCCTTCTTGCCGAGGGCGTGGGACCTGGTGTCGAAGGTGTAGAAGCCTTCCTTCAGCTGGTTGACCACGTCCCCCCACCACTGGGAGCGTTCGCGGGTCGGGCAGTCCATGTAGTTGTCCCGCATGTTGACGTACATGGTGCGGGCGGCCTTGCCCCACAGGGTGTCGAGGAAGGCGTCGCTGCTGGTGAACGACCCGGCGAAGTCCGTGTCGTAGCCGCTCTCCCGGTACTTGAGGTCCACGATGCTCACGCCGGCGGGGATGGTGTACTGCACGGCGGTGCCGCTCATCCAGCCCAGCGACTCGAATTCCTGGACCCCGCCGGCGCACACGTAGGTGGACCGGACGTTGTAGCCGGTGGCCGGGTCGATGCCGGTCAGGTTCTTGCCGTCGCCGTAGTGGTCGGTCTGGATGCCGATCACGGCACCGGCCGGGGCGTCCACCTTCAGGTACGGCGTGACCTGGAGGTTGGACGGCAGGGTGGCGGAGATGGCAGTGGGGCCCTGGCCGGTGCCCGGCAGTGAGGCGGCGTTGCCGTAGGACTTGAGGGAGGAGTACCGGAACTGCGGGATCGGCCGCTTGACCAGGGCGTTCCAGGGTGCGGCACCCGTGGCGCCGAAGTCGGTGGGCGCCGTCCAGGCGCTGTCGTCGAAGCCGGATGACTGCCAGCCGGCCATGGCGGTGGCGTTGCGGGCGTCGTAGGAGATGTTGGACTCGGGCAGCCGGAAGTTCGCCTGGATGCCGCTGGTGTTGTCGGAGTAGCCCGGGTGGACGGTGTGCTTCCAACTCGTGTTGCTGACCAGCTCGGTGGTGGTGGAACCGGTCACGATCTCGGACTGGAACAGCAGTCCGCCCTTGCCGCTGCTGTTGTGCGAGAAGCCCTGCTTGCCGAAGTACCACACCAGCAGCGCGACGGTGTTGCCGCCGCTGGTGAGGTACGGGGCGAGGTCGATCTCGTCGTAGTAGGTGTCGGTGGGGTTCGGACCGCGCTTGAGCTGGCCCTCGAAGACCACCAGCGTGCCGTTCACCCACAGCCAGTACTTCGAGTCCGCCGCGATCCGGGTCACGGCCGAGGACGGTGCGGACCCCAGGGCGAACGATCTGCGGAAGGCCACCCACTGGTTCGCCGCGCTGGACGGCGCCCAGATCCACCTCGCGGTCCAGGAGTCCGCCGCGGACGCCGTGGGCGCCAGCCCCGGCACCAGCAGTGAGCTCAACGTGGGTGCGAGAGCCACGGCTATGGCGCTGCGCAGGACAGAGCGGCGGTTTGTGTTCTCCATCGAGGGTTTCCGTTCCAGAACGCTCTTTGAATCGATTCATTCGTGCTTTGCAGGCGTGATTTTGTGCTCTCCGTGAGGCCAGGTCAATCCATCGCGCGCCACGAATTCGAATCAGGTCGTGGCGCCGGAGCCCCTGCCCAGCGGTGTCTGGAGTGATCAACCGGTGTGGAACTCGCCCTCGGCACCTTGCAGTCGGTGGTGGAGCCCGCGCTCCCGCTGCGGCAGCCGCACTCGGCTTGGCCGGCCGCACCGGAGGACTACGACAGGCGGTCGGTGCGGTCGGTGCGGTCGGTGCGGTCGGTGCGGTCGTCGGGGGCGGCGCGGAGTGCGCGCGATTCACGCGCCTCCCACCCTTCCCTCGGGCGCCCCGCCGGGCATCGTCCCCAGCCGCCGTCTTCCTCTGGTGCACCCGGACCAGCCACGCACGTGTCGTGGTGCCTACGCACTACGCGCCGACTTGGGCCTCAACGGGGCCTGATCCGGAGTTCGGCGCAGCCGAGCGGCTGGACGGCGGCGACCCTGTCCTCACAGACGCACGGCCGCCGCTGTCCTGATGACCCCCGCAGGATCAATATGACGTCGTCTGGGACTTCAGACAGTCCTTCAGGAAGGCGTACTTGGCGTCGCTGTCGGCCGCCGGGAGGGTCGCGAAGCGGTCGCCGAGTTCCATGGAGAGCGGCTTCGTCGTGCGCAGGGCGGGCCAGGCGGGCAGGGAGCGGCCGTTGGGGTTGCCGGTGGCCACGAAGTTCGCGACGTACGAGGACGTGGTGTCGGCGATCGCGTGGTCCGCCTCGGTCCAGGGGCGGTCGGTGCCGTAGAGGTTGCCGAACAGGTAGTACTTCTCCGCGCCGTGGTAGGCTCCCGCGCCGTTCGCGGGCTCGATCGGGTTGGTGGTGTCGGAGCCCGGCGGGACGTGGGTCCACCAGTAGTTGTAGACCGGGCTGCGGTTCCCGGCGGTGTTGCGGAACTGGGTGCCCCACAGGAAGGTCGAGACGCGTTCCTCGTCCCGCGCGTAGTTGTTGTACTGCGCGGCAGCCTCCGCGTCGGTGCTCGCCGGGTAGAGCGCCAGGAACTCCGCCGCCCGGTCGCCGAAGGTGGTGCCCGCGTACGCCTGGTACTGGGCGACGGTCATCGCGAGCGTGGGTGAGGCGCCGTTCTCGTCCTTGTTGTTGCCGGTCAGGACCGGCACGTCCGCCTCGGCTCCGGACTCCATGGCGGCGGTGTAGGTGGTCGGCAGGACATAGCCGTCCAGGACGTTGCCGAAGTCGGTGCCGGTGGCCGGCGCGCCGGGCGCGTACACCTTCGTCACGATCTCGTCCGCGGTCAGCGCCCGCAGGCCGGCCGGCGAGGAGGCTCCCATGTAGTCGGCGAACGCGGTGCCGTTGGCCTCGGCCACCGCCAGCGTGTCGTAGCCGCCCGCCACCCGGCCGAGCGCCGGGTCCTTGGTGTACTGCACGCCGGCCGCGAGCAGCGCCCGGTGGTACAGGCCCCGGGCCAGCCGCGAGATCATCAGGATGTTGACGAACGACGAGCCGTGCGACCAGCCGGCGATGGTCACCCGGTCCGGGTCACCGCCGAACGCGGCGATGTTGCTCCGGATCCATTTCAGTGCCGCGACCGTGTCCAGCACGCCCCAGTTGCCGGAGCCGCCGTGTCCGCCCTCCTTGCTCAGCTCGGGGTGGGCGAGGTTGCCGAAGGCGCCGACGCGGTGGTTGTAGGTGACGACGACCGCGCCCTTGGCTGCCAGATTGGCGCCGTCGTAGACCGGCTGTGAGGCCCACATGGCGGAGTTGCGGCCGCCGTAGATCCACAGGAACACCGGGCGGCGCTCGCTCGAACCGACCGCGCCCGTCCAGATGTTGAGGTTCAGGCAGTCCTCGCTCAGCGGCGGCACCTTGTCGGCTGCGATGCCGGTGACGGGCTGGGGGCAGGCGGCGCCCCAGGCATCGGCGGCGCGTACGCCCTTCCAGGACGGCGCGGGCTGCGGCGCGCGCCAGCGGTTCTCGCCGGCGGTCGAGGCCGCGTAGGGGATGCCCTTGTAGACGGTGATCCCGTCCAGGGCGGCCGGGACACCGGTCACCAGGCCGGACCGGGTACGCACCGGACGATCTGCGGCGGCACGGGAGGCGGCCGACGCGGGCTCGGCGGTCAGGCCGGCCGGCAGCGTGGCGCCGACCGCGGCGCCGACGGCGCTCCCGAGGAAACCGCGGCGGCCGATGCCCTCGGTGTCGTGGTCGGGGTGGGGGACGTCTCTCGAGCTCACAGGGGCTCCCTGTCGGAATGGCGGAGCGGACGTCTCAGGTGCACGGCTCGGCGTCCGTCCCGCCTGCGGTGGGGTCGCCTCATGCTGTTGGCGTTCAACAACCGAAACAAGCGGTGTCACTCGGACTCACAGCTTCCGCAGCGCACCCTCAAGTTGCACCCCATGGGATTGACAGCACCCTGCTCCGCTCGGCGAACGGCTCGCCGAACTGCTGCGCTCGCGGTGAACGGGCTCAGCGGCGGCTGAACGTGATGCAGTCGGGTTTCGGCACGGGTACGAACGCGCCGGTGTCCGTCAGTTGCCCTGATCCGGGGTCGACGCTGAAGAGGTTCACGGTGTTGCCGGCCTGGTTCGCGACGAACAGCCATCTCCCACCGGGGTGAAGGGAGAAGCTCCACGGTACGAGTCCCGCACAGGGGGTGCGCTGGACCTGGGTGAGCAGGCCGGTCCTACGATCCGTCGAGAAGACGACCAGGGTGTTCTCGCCGCGATTGGAGGTGTAGACGAAGCGGCCGTCACGGCTGATGGCCAGTTCGGCGGCGCTCGTGGCGCCGGTGTGTCCGGGTGCGTCGGTCGACAGGCTCTGAAGGTGGGTCAGTACGCCGTCGTCCGCGTTCCAGTCCAGGGCCTGGATGTCCGCGGTCAGCTCATTCAGAAGGTAGACGGTTCTGCCGTTCGGGTGGAAGGACACGCGCCGTGGCCCCGAACCCGGCGCCGTCGCGTAGGCGCGCGAGCCGTCGGGCGTACCGGCGGACAGCACGCGCGTGTCCCGGTCGAAGCGGTGGACGAAGACCCGGTCGGCGCCGAAGTCCGGGACCAGGGCGAACCTGCCGCTCGGGTCGGTGACCACGTGGTGGGCGTGCGGACCCTGCTGTCGTGGGTGGGGTCCGGAACCGGTGTCCTGCACCCGGGACGCCACGGCGCCGAGGCCGCCGTCCCTGCCGATCGGGACGGACACGACGGTGCCGGCCGGGAAGTCCGCGGCCAGAAGCGTTTTCGAGCGAACGTCCACTCCCATGTACGCCAGGCCGCCCACCGGAGTGCTCTCCGTCTCGATCTCACCGAACTGGTGAAGCGCACCGGAGGCGGTGTCGATGCGGAAGACGCGGATGATCCCGCCCGGTTCGCCGCCGGCGACGTACAGGACCGCCTCGGTCGGGTGGGCGACCACCCAGTTCGAGCTGACCTGCGCCACCGGCCCGACCGGTGTCATCGTGGCTCGGACGGGGTCGAACCGGAGCGCGTGCACCTGGCCGACGCCCCAGGTGCCGACATAGAGGAGGTCGGCCACCCCGTTCGGCGCGGCCTCGGCCGGCGGGGCGGCCGACAGCGGCACTCCCGCGGCGGCAGACGCCGCCAGAGCTCCCAGGAACGTTCTGCGGGACGGTGTCCCGGTCCTCGAACGGGGTCGGAGGGCAGACGGAACGTACGGGCTGTCACTCATCGAGCGGACCTCTCCTTCTCTCTGCGTGCACCGTCGGGGTGCGTCACACCTCGATGTCCGACGGATTGACGCCACGCCGACCCTCGCCGCAAGCCGCTTCAAGAGTTGTAGGAACTTTTGTCACGCATATTGCTCACAATATTGCTGCGCGGCTACGTTCTCGTACGCACCGTCGCCCACACAAGCCCCCTGATGCGTCGGCCAAGTGATGGCACTCGGCTCCCCGCCGTCCACTTCCGGGAGACCAATCTCCATGTCGCACACCACAACGCGCCGCGGAACACCGGTCATACGGGCCCTCGCCGCCCTGATGACCGTCCTTGTCCTCACCGCGGGCGGCAGCAGTGCCCCATCCGCCGGCACACACCGTTTCTCCCCGCAGGTCATGCACACCGGCGTCGGCCCCACCGGATACCGGGTGGCCTTCCACTTCAAGGATTCCGACGCCGAACGCGTGCAGATCAAGGGCGAGTGGTACTTCGCCGACCCCTACGAGCTGTCCGCGCTCACCACCGACGACGGCACCGCCCTCGAAACGCCCGGCACGCTGCCCGCCCACTGGCAGCCCGGCGACATTCCCGTCGCGTACCCCAACTCTCCCGCCGCCAACTGGCCCGTGGTCGACATGAAGAAGGGCCGCGACGGCGTGTGGACGTACAGCACACCGCTGCCGTCCGGGGTCTTCACGTACTCCTTCTACGTGGACTGCGCCGACGACACCCAGGCCACCTGCACCGCTGTCTCCGACCCGGCCAACCCGCCGTGGAACGAGAAGGGCGGCAAGATCTCCGGGACCACCGAGCGCACCAGCCAGGTGTACGTGCCCTCGGACCCGTCGTACGGGACGGTCGACTACGCCTGGCAGGGCCCGGGTCCGACCGGCGAGCACGGCACGCTCACCCACGTCACGTATCCCGCCCCGACCTCGGTCAGCCCGCCCGGCGAGAACCACCTCTCCGTCTACACGCCGCCGGGCTACGACTCCGGTCGGGCCAAGCCGTATCCCACGCTCTATCTCTTCAGCGGCGACGCCACCGAGATGGACTGGAGCACGCAGGGCGACGCGGGCCACATCCTCGACAACCTCATCGCCACCGGGCAGATCCCCCCGATGGTCGTCGTCATGCCCAACACGGCCGGCTTCCCCGACTCCACCGGCTACGCGTCCTTCGACCGGAACCTCACCGACACGATCGTCCCGTACGTGGAGTCCCGCTACCGCGTCTCCACCGCCGCCACCGACCGCGCCGCCGCCGGACTCGGCTACGGCGCGTCCCTGACCAACTCGCTGCTCTTCGGGCACACCGCCGAGTTCGGCTCGTACGGGGTCTTCAGCCCTGGCCGGCGCGGCAACTACACGCTGCCCGACGCGGCGTCCGTCACCGGCACCCAGGTGGCCGCGCTCAGACAGGCGCGCGTCTACGTCGGCGGCGGGTGGCAGGACCCGAGCCACGACTACCACGCCGGTGAGATCTCCCTCCTGACCGGCCTCGGTGTCCCGGTCGTACCCGGCTTCGTCAACGGCGGCCACAGCTGGTTCGCGTGGCGCCTCAACCTCGAAGGCTTCCTGACCAGCACCGCCTTCTTCCCTCCCACCGCAGGGTGAACCGGCCCCCGGCCCCCGTCACCCGCTTGGCACGGCAGGCCGACGTCTCGTCACACCTTGCCGCCGAAGAAGACCTGCACCTCCCGGATGAGTCCGTCCCGGACAGTGATCGCCTCGATGTTGCGGTGCCTGTCGCCCGTCGTGAGCTCGTACTCGTATTGGACGAAGACGAGTTCTTCGTCTGCGGGGGTGACGTGCAACAACTGCTGCTCCCTGAACCGGTCGGCGGTCGGGAAACACCGCTCGAAGAACGCCGCCTTGTCGATGTGATCGTCCTGCGGACTCGTGAACGTGAAATCACCGGCGTAGAGAGGGAAGGCCGCGTCGCGGTCCTGGGACCTGTAGTACTGAAACGCCGCTTCTACGATGACTGTCGGACTGTTGGTCATTCGGGTTCCTCGGTCGGGTGACTGGCCCTGTTCCGCCACCGTATAACCCCGTTTCGCGGTATTCCGGCGACGAGGCCGCACGGAACCTGTCTGCCGCCAGGCCATGACACCGGGCGGGAAATTCCCCCTCAAACCCCAGACCCTTCGACCTTGACCGCCGAGGTGACGAACCCGGGATCCGACGGGGTTGCGTGCCGCAGCTTCACGTACCAGGCCATGCTCGTGTCCGCAGGGAAGGGGACGCTGACGCGGTATGTCCCGTCGGCTGTCTGTGTCATGGCTGTCAGGGACCACTTGCACTCCCGAACAGCAGACGCCATCCCCAACTCCATGGGGGCAGCGGGAAATACCCCGACCGGGCGGCGAGCGGGATGCCGAGTGACCCGAGAGCCACCTTGCATCGACGTCGAGGTGCTCGCCCGCGCCTGGGCCGGCGAGCAGATCTCCGTACTCCAGTGGTGGCTGGAGACCGATCCGCGCCCACTGTCGCCCGAGGCGGTCACCGAGATGCTTCTCGACCTGTCGCTGAGGGGGCGGTACTGGGCGAACGGGTTCGAGGGGCGGACCACCGGTAGCCGGCGCGGAAGGTGGACCGGAGCGCCGGTAACAGGAGCTGGTGGGGCCGAGGCCGCTACGGCCTCCGCCGCCGCGCCATCGTCCGGACGCTCGCGACCTCGCCCGTCTGGGGCAGCGCTGCCACGTACTGGGCGGCAGTCACGGCAAAGGCGTTCGTTTCTCCCAGGATCAGGAGATCAGACGGTGTCCGAGAAGCCCTCTCCAGGGCAGGCGAGTTGGTAGTCCCTGCCAGTCCGTCGACGCCGCGTCCCTCGGCTCGTGGACCGCTCCTGGCGGATGTGCCGGCCCGTCCAGTGCTACATCGAGGTGGGCTGCTGCGGGGAGCGGAGCACGAGCAGGGTGATCTCGCTGGGGGCGAAGACGCGGAACGGCGGGCCCCAGAAGCCGGTGCCGCGGCTGGTGTAGAGGAGTGTGCGGGGGCCGTGGTGGCTGAGGCCGGCGACGGCGGGCTGGTCGATGCGGACCAGGTGGTGGAAGGGCCAGATCTGGCCGCCGTGGGTGTGGCCGGAGAGCTGGAGGTCGATGCCGTCGGCTGCCGCCCGGTCGATGAACTTGGGCTGGTGTGCCAAGAGCAGGACGGGTAGGTCGGGGTCGGCGCCGTTCAAGGCTCCGGCGAGGTGGGCGCGATGGCCGGCCAGGCCGGAGGACTCGGCGGTGACGTCATCCACGCCGGCGACCACGAGGGTGTCGCCTCCGCGTTCCAGCAGCAGATGGCGGTTGCGCAGCGGCTCCCAGCCCAGCTCGTCCATCAGGTCGACCCAGCCCTGGGCCTCGCTGTAGTACTCGTGGTTGCCCGTGACGTAGACGCGGGCCTGAGTCGCCCGCACGGTACCGAGTGGGGCGGCCTGGGCGCGACGGCGTTCGGCCGTGCCGTCCGCGATGTCGCCGGTGTGGCAGACCAGGTCGGCTTCCAGGGTGTTCACCGTCTCGCATACCTGTGCCGACCAGCGGGCGCGATCGAGCGGACCGTAGTGGGTGTCGGTGATGAGGACGACGCGGAGGCCGTCCAACCCGGCACCCAGTCGCGGGAGTTGCACGTCGAGGCTGCGCACGCGTGGCACACGGCGGGCTTCGGCGTATCCCCAGGCGAGCAGCACGGCGGCTGTGCCGAGGACCGCCCACGTGACGATTCGGGCCCGGTCCTGACCCTCGCCGACGCCGGCCACGGTCAGGGCGAGCCGCAAGAAGACGCCGAGCAGAACGGACCAGGTGAACAGGACCCAACTGATGCCCAGCAGGGTGTCACCGAAGATCGCCGCCCGGTCCTGTTGGCGCCGGCCGTGGCCGCGCACCATCGCGAGCGGCATACCGACGAGGCCGAGGGCGAACAGGGCGGTACCGGCGAGCGTGACGGGCAACGGCCAGTGCTGGCCGGTGTGCAGGAGCACCCAGCACGGCACGGCCCACAGCAGGATGGGGGCGATCAGGGGGATGTAGCGCATCAGGCGGTGCAGTCGGCTCTGCCGCGGCGCTTTCGCCTCACTGTCGGCGGGGCGGGTGTCGCTGGTGTCGGTCACGCTTCCCTCACAAACCAGGCTGCCGTCCCTCGCACTGTATCCGGTCGCCCTCGGGCCGGCCGGACCGGCGTTCATGGGCGCAGTGGGGTGGTCCGCGCGCTGGAGAGCCAGGTCGTCAACACCGCGCGGTACACGGGCCGGCCCGAGCGCGCCTTGTGCGAAGCCTCCGACCGCGGCCATCGCCGCGTGTACGAGCGCATCGCCGCCCACGACCCCTCGGGCTGGTGCGCGTTGCCCGACCCCGCGCTCCGTGGCCGTATGAGCGCCGGCGTTGTCGCGTGACCCGGGCGGGCTCGGCCTTCCGCCGAGCCCGCCACGCCGGCTCCCTACCGGAGCCGGACTCGTGTCACGCCGTCAGCGCTGAAGTGTCAGCAGACCCGGACGGTAGGGCAGGAGGCCGTAGTCGCCGCCGGAGTCGGGGCTGCGCCCCTGGTAGAGCAACTGTAGATTGCAGGGATCGACGGTCATGGTTTGATCGGCGCTGGTGCGGATCAGTTCGCCATGGCTGATGTCGTTGGTCCAGGTGGCGCCACTGTTGGCCTTGCCGGCGAAGGGGTTGCTCTCGGTCGCGGCCTGGGGTGTCCATGAGCCGTTCAGACTGGTGGCCGTGAACGAGCGGAAGTAGCGGCCCTGCGAGCCGATCGCCTCGACGATCATGAGGTAGCGGTTCTGGCCCTGGAGCTTGTAGACCTGCGGGGCTTCGAACAGGTTGTTCGTCGTATCGCTCATGATCGTCGTGTACGACGAGCCGAAGTTGCCCGGGAAGTTCCCTATCGGCATGCTGGCCCGGTAGATCTTGCCGTTGTCACCGGCGAAGAACAGGTACATGTTCGTGCCGTCAGCGATGAGCGTCTGGTCGATGGGTCCGGTTCCGGAGCCGGTGATGCTTCCGGTGAAGAGCGTCTGCTGGGATGACCAGCCATTGGGGTTGGTGGGGTCGCTCGACGTCCGGTAGGAGAAGGCGGTCCCGCCCCACTGGTAGGCGAGCACCCAGATGTTCTTCGGCGCGAAGTAGAAGAGCGTGGGCGCGACGGTGGAAGCCGACATCGTGTTCTGGCCGGCCGAGGCCATCTCCGACCAATTGGTGAACAGGCCGAAGTTCATCGAACCCCAACTCGTCCCCGTGTCGTGCGTCGTCGCATAGACGAGTTGCCTGCCGTTGTAGGGGACGACGGTGAAGTCCTTGAGCGAGACCCATCCAGACTTGGGCTGGGCCAGCGCGCCCGTTGATGTCCAGCGGTACGTCGACGGAAGATCGCACGTGCCAGGGGTGTCGGCGCCGACCTTGACGAGCTGCCACTGCTGGTTGGTGCCGCCCCAGTCGTCGTACTGGACGACGTTCGCGTTGTCGGCGGTCGAGGCGCCCTGAACTTCGAGGGCCTTGTTGCTGTGGCGCGAGATGAGCCTCACGTAGCCGTCCGAGCTGTCGGCCAGCCGCCACTGCTGGTTGGTGGCGTTCAGGTCGGTCCACTGGACGATCGCGCCGCCGTTCGCGGTGGACCAGTTGTGGACATCCAGCACCTTGCCCGAGTGGCGGGACTTGATGCGGTAGTAGCCGCCCCCGGAATCGACGAACTGCCACTGCTGCTGGGCCTGATCATTTCTGGACCACTGGGTGATGCGGGCGCCGTCATCGGTCGCCAGGTTGTAGACATCCAGGGCCTTGGCGCTGTTGCGGTTGACCAGCACATACGAGGCGTTGGGGTCTACGGTCGCGGCGTCGGCGGGCTGGGCACCGAGGAAGGTGGCCACGAGAAGCAAGGGCGCAAGGACGGCGAATAAGCGTCCTGGACGGACCGGGGACGGGTGGCGAAACCACATCAGAGGGCCTCCTAGGGGGCGGGGGTGAGGTGACCCCGATGAACCGCGGGGCGGACGTGCCGGGGGGCAGGGACGATCTCGAAACATTCGAAGAATTCCCGGATACTTCGACGCCACAAGCTAGGAATGTGGAGCCCTCTGGTCAAGGCCTGTCGCCGATCTGTCCACAAACAGCGCCTCCCCTTCGGGCTTGACAGGTTGTCACGTCGAGCTTGACAAGCTGTCGCGCCGACCGGAAACGCTCCGGCGTTTGCGATACGGCTCGCCAGTCCAGGGCGTCCGCGCGGAGGTGAGAAGTCGAACTGGCGGCGTCAACACCCTCGTCCCGGCCCCGGCCGTACGGCATCCGCCGACGCGGCGTCCGGGCTTCGCCGTTCGGCTCGCCGGGATTCCGGAAATTTTCGGGCGAGGAACGGAAACTTCTTCTGCGGGGAGTATTGACGATCCATCGTCAATACCTCAATCATCCCTGTCTGAGAACCCGGCCAAAGTTCGAGATATCGAACCACGTCGGCCCTGAGAAATCTGTGCTGCACGGCAGATCCACGCACAGCTGCCCGACAGATCCGCGCACCAAAGCACCTGCGCCACCCCGCCATAAGGCACCCGACCGCCGATCGGGTGCCGTCCGTGCCGGTTGAGATCGTCCCGGTCCCATGACCGCGGTCTCCGGTGATTCCGTGCTGCCCGGGTTCCGGCCCGCCCCGTCCGTCTGCCGAGTGGGAGCGGACGACGCATTCCCCCTGCGCTTCAGTCCTTCCGTGATTTCTACCTTGGAGGCACAGTCATGGGCTCGTATGCCCTTCCCGGACCCGGTGTCCGCCGGAAGATCCGCGGCCTGGTGTTGGCGCTGGTCGTCGGCGTCCTCGGTACCGTCGCCACACTGGTCGCGCCGCCGACCGCACACGCCGCCGAGAACACGCTCGGCGCCGCGGCGGCGCAGAGCGGCCGCTACTTCGGCACCGCCATCGCCTCGGGCAGGCTGGGCGACTCGGCGTACACGACGATCGCGGGCCGTGAGTTCAACTCGGTGACGGCCGAGAACGAGATGAAGATCGACGCCACCGAACCGCAGCGGGGCCAGTTCAACTTCACCGCTGGTGACCGCGTCTACAACTGGGCGGTACAGAACGGCAAGCAGGTGCGCGGCCACACCCTGGCCTGGCACTCCCAGCAGCCCGGCTGGATGCAGAGCCTCAGCGGAAGCACGCTGCGCCAGGCGATGATCGGCCACATCAACGGCGTGATGGCCCACTACAAGGGCAAGATCGCCCAGTGGGACGTCGTGAACGAGGCCTTCGCCGACGGCAGTTCGGGAGCCCGACGCGACTCCAACCTGCAACGCACGGGCAACGACTGGATCGAGGTCGCCTTCCGCACCGCGCGCGCCGCCGATCCGGCCGCCAAGCTCTGCTACAACGACTACAACGTCGAGGACTGGACCTGGGCCAAAACCCAGGCCGTGTACGCCATGGTCCGAGACTTCAAGCAGCGCGGCGTGCCGATCGACTGCGTCGGCTTCCAGTCGCACTTCAACAGCGGCAGTCCCTACAACAGCAACTTCCGCACCACCCTTCAGAACTTCGCCGCCCTCGGCGTCGACGTGGCCATCACCGAACTCGACATCCAGGGCGCCCCGGCCACGACCTACGCCAACGTGACCAACGACTGCCTGGCCGTCCCGCGCTGCCTCGGCATCACCGTCTGGGGTGTGCGCGACACCGACTCCTGGCGATCGGAGCAAACGCCGCTGCTGTTCAACGGCGACGGCAGCAAGAAGCCCGCCTACACCGCCGTCCTCGACGCACTCAACGGCACCACCTCCACGCCCCCTTCGGATTCCGGACCGATCAAGGGCGTGGGGTCGGGCCGCTGCCTGGACGTGCCCAGCAGCAGTACCACCGACGGCACCCAGCTCCAACTGTGGGACTGCAACAACGGCACCAACCAGCAGTGGACGTACACCGCCGCCGGTGAGCTCAGGGTCTACGGCAACAAGTGCCTGGACGCCGGCGGCACCGGCAACGGCACCAAAGTCCAGATCTACAGCTGCTGGGGCGCCGACAACCAGAAATGGCGCCTCAACTCCGACGGATCCATCGTCGGCGTCCAGTCCGGACTCTGCCTCGACGCCGTCGCGGGCGGCACCGTCAACGGCACCCTGATCCAGCTCTACTCCTGCTCGAACGGCAGCAACCAACGCTGGGCCCGCACCTGATGGGACCTGCCACAGACGAAAGGGCGAATCGATGACGACCCAAGGTGCGGCTTCCCCCGCCCCTCCACGAAAACATCGCTGGTGGTCCAGGGTCGCCGCCGTGGTGGCGGCTACCCTCGCGATCGGCATGCTCGCCGCGGTGAATCCGGCGCCCGCCGAGGCGGCGACGGTGGACACCAATGCCTGGTATGTCCTGGTCAATCGCAACAGCGGCAAGGCGCTGGACGTCTCTGGCGCGTCCACCGCCGACGGCGCGCGGGTCAGCCAGTGGACGCGCAACGACGGAGCCAACCAGCAGTGGCAGTTCGTGGACTCCGGCGACGGCTTCTACCGCCTCAAGGCCCGGCATTCGGCCAAGGTTCTCGACGTGGCCGGCGCCTCGACCGCAGACGGTGCCGCGATCCAGCAGTGGGCCGACCACAACGGGGCCAACCAGCAGTTCCGCCTGACCGACTCGGACGCGGGCCACGTCCGGCTGATCAACCGCACCAGCGGCAAGGCGGTGGAGGTGCAGGGTGCCTCCACCGCCGACGGCGGCAACGTCGTCCAGTACACCGACTGGGGCGGCGCCAACCAGCAATGGCAGATGACCAAACTGTCGGCAGGCGGCGGCGGATGCGGCAGCAGCCCGACTCTGGCGAGCGGTACGCACACGATGCAGAGCGGCGGTAAGAGCCGCAGCTTCATCCTCAGGGTTCCCGCCAACTACGACAACAGCCACCCCTACCGGCTGATCTTCGCGTTCCACTGGCGGGGCGGAACCGCCGCCGACGTCGCCTCGGGCGGCACGAGCGGGAACGCCTGGTCCTACTACGGCCAACAGGAACAGTCGAACAACGACGCGATCCTCGTCGCCCCCCAGGGTCTGGGCAACGGCTGGGCCGATTCGGGTGGTGAGGACATCACCTTCGTCGACGACATGATCCGGCGAATCGAGGGCGGCCTCTGTGTCAACCCGGCACAGCGTTTCGCCACGGGATTCAGCTGGGGTGGCGGTATGAGCTACGCACTCGCATGCAGCCGGGCGAACGTCTTCAGGGCCGTCGCGGTCATCTCCGGCGCTCAGATCAGCGGGTGCAGTGGCGGCACCCAGCCCATCGCCTACTTCGGAATCCACGGCGTCGGCGACTCCGTCCTCGACATCGCGCAAGGACGGTCCCTGCGCGACAGATTCGTCAGCAACAACGGCTGCACCCACCAGAGCCCGCGCGAGCCCGCGCCGGGCAGCCGAACGCACATCACCACCACCTACTCGGGCTGCCGTGCCGGATACCCGGTCCAATGGGCTGCGTTCGACGGAGACCACATACCCGGTCCGGTCGACGGCTCCCCCGGCGAAAGCGGCGTCGCCACCTGGACCAAAGCAGAGATCTGGAGGTTCTTCGCACAGTTCCGGTGACAGGCCCGCACCACGAAGTGGAGCCAGGATCATCCTGGCTCCACTCCGCGGATGTCTGAAAGCTCCCTCCGGACAACCGACTTGTAGCTCTAGAAGAACCCAAGTTTCTTCGGGCTGTATGAAACAAGAATGTTCTTCGTCTGCTGGTGGTACACGGCTCAGAGGTAGTTTGACCAGCGTAAACAGTTCCGGTCGCCACAAGCTGCATGCGGCTGGCCCGGGTATGGTCCGGATCTTCGTTCGAAGGGGACCGTCCACCGGGCTACCAAGGCTGGATCCGACGCTGGCGGAGGCCGGCGGCCGTTTCTTCGGCCCGGCCCTACAGCCGTGGCAGTGTCCTCGCAGGACCGTGACGACACCGCTGACATTCGTCCCGTGGGGTCTCGGTTGGCCGAGGAGTCGCGGCGGCGGGTTGATCAGTGCCTACCTGTGCCTCCCGACCCTCTGACGCCCCTGGGTCATGGTCGCCGAACCACGATGCGAAGGGGCGGCGCCGGCGCGTATGGCTGTGAGTGCGCTTCCACTGCTTTTCGTCATTTGTCGGCAGAGTTGCGCTTGGCGTGACCGGGGCTGGGGGCGGGTATCCGTCGGATTTGACGGGTGAGCAGTGGGCGTTCGTGGAGGCGTCGTTGTCACCCGCGCGGGTGGATCCCAAGGGCTGACCACGTGAGAAGCACCCGCGTCGGCGGATCGTGGATGCGATCTTCTACGTGGTCTGCACCGGTTGTGCCTGGCGGCAGTTGCCCGTGGCCCCGCCATGGCCGACGGTGTACTGCTACTACACGTAATGGCACGACGACGGCACCGTCGAGCGGATTCGCGACGGCCTGCGCGGTCAAGTCCGGGCCGCCGCCGACGGCCGCAGCGTGAAGCGGGCGCGGGGCTGATCGACTCGCAGTCCGTGCACACCGCGACACCGTCCCCGTCGGTACGAGGGGCTCCGTTGTGGTCAAGAGGATGAAGGGCCGCAAGCGGTTCATCGCCACCGACACCCTCGGCCTGCTCCTGGCCGTCCACGCAGCCGCCGCGAACATTCAGGACCGCGACGACGCGAAGCACCCGCTGCGCTGGAATCGGATGGACCGTCCGGGAGTTCAGAAGATCTGGGCCCGCCTGGCCTTCACCCGGCCGCCTCGTGGACTGGGCCCGGGCGACCCTCGGCCGCGAGCTGGAGATCGTGTGCAAAGGCCCGGGACCAGCGCTTCTCGTGGATCACCGCGCACCGGCGCCTCGCCCGCGACTACGAGCAGGACCCCGCCCACTCCGAGACCATGATCCGTTGGGCAATGAACAGCATCATGGTCCGCCGACTCGTCCCCGGCCATTCAGCCACACTGCAGGGCCCCAGGCCTTTGATCCCGGGTGGGGCCGGACGAGGATACGGTTCGGGCGTGACCGCTGATGCTGCCGCCCTGAGCGAGATCTGGAACGGTGCCTCGGTGTGCTCTCATGCTGCATCAGTGGCCCTGGAGGATCAAGACGGCAACGAGGTGACAGTGGGGCCACGTACCATCTGACTCTTCCTGCGGGCGCAGCAGTGCAGATGTGAGGGCGCACCCGACGCGGGGGAGCAAGGCATCAAGGGAGTAGCGGCTGACGGACGGGGACATCAAGGACGGACTGGGGTGGGCACGGCTGCGTCTGATGGACTTGGGCTTGAATCCTGCTGTTCGGTGCGTTCAACGCCGGGCGCGGGTGGCGCCCGGTGACATGCATCAGAACAGGTCGCGGAGGGGGTGGTGTGTGCCGAAGGCCCGGGCGCTGGCCTCCTCGATGAGTCTGCAGAAGACTTCAGCGTGATCTTTCAGGGTGCCTGGGTGATGGTTGTTGTCTCTGCTCGAGCCTGCAGCCCAGCGCCCGCTTTGCCTTCCTGTTGCTAGCTCTGGCTGCGTGGCCGCGCTCATCCGTATGAGGGTGAGTCCGTCGAAGTCGGTGTGGACACGTTGTCGGGTGCCGGCTGTTCGAATGGCGGTACACGAGAACGGCGGCGCCGTCTGCGACGACGCCGGTTACGGCGTCCCAGAGTTGGTCGCGTACGCGGGTGTCACGCCGTCAGGAACCGCTGTGCGGCGCTGCGGCGTCGTCATGCGTGGGCGGAGCGGGCCCCTTGACACGTCCCGCTCCACCTCCTCTTTGGAGCATGCTCCGGGAAGCGAACGACGTCTACCAGGACGGCGCGAAGACATTCCGCACGATGGCACCGGCGATGTCCCCTAGACTGGTGGAAGCTGCTCGATGCGGAGCCACTGGGGGAGTGGGCACGTTGGACGAGGCTGCACGCTCATCAGGCGATGAGGAATCCGACTCCGCGGCACCACCGCTGCCGGACCCCGAGACACACCTCTTCGACAGTCTGCTGCGCGGTGCCGCAGGCGAGGCCCGAGGCGCTTACAACAGTCACGACGCCTGGACCGTGCACCTGGGAGGCAGCATCGCGACCTCCCCCGCCGCGCGCCTCGTGACCGTGCACGAGGTGCAGCACGCGGCACTCAACGACTGCACCTCCTACGGAATCGCGCTGGCGGTGTACGCCGTCCTGGCGCTGGACGACGACCAGCAGCGCGCGGCACTCCAGCGACTGGTGACATGGTGCCGCGGTGTACACGAAGCCTTCGCCACCTATCAGAGTCTGTCCCTGGTGGCCGACGGCGACCCCGCGATGCTGGCGGGATATCCCGCGTACCAGCGGTACTACAAGGCCGCGGCCAACCTCGCCCAGCGCACCACGCACAAGCGTCTGCAGGAGCTGGCGGTGGAGACGACCGCACGTGTGTGCATGCAGACCCCCGCGCTGGAGCGTGTACTGGAGGCCGGTCTAAGTCCCGAATCCACGAGCGATATTCCGCGTTTCGAGCGCCCCGACGAGCGGTTTCGGCTCGTTCAGGCCCACGCGGACGGTGACTTCTGGACTCCGGCGTGGGACAGGTGCCGCAGCGAAGCAGGCGCCGGCTGGACGCGCCTGCTGGATGCCGAGGCCCCGGACGACCCAGCGGTCTGGCAGGCTGTCACCCACGCCTTGCACGACCAGATGGCAGGTCTGCTCGGCAGGTATGGCGCGACCGTGCTGGCCTACGACGAACACCGCGAGTTCACTGCGCACGCCATCGACACATTGCAGGCTCGGGCTCCTCATCACACCGGCAGACTGCTCGCGTCACAGGATTCGGCCGAGGTCGACGTCGAAGCCTACGAAGTGTGGCGCCGCGAACGTCTTGTGGTGCGCGAGGCACCACGGCGGGCCGTCATACGGACACTGCGGGAACTGGCCGTCGCAGGCCGGGCTGCTCTGGTCTCCGGGGATGGCGAGCGCGCGCATGTGTTCGGCACCGCGCGTCCGGCCTTCCGGCTCGTTCAGCAGTTCGCCTTCTCCGCCGAGGACCGCGGCACCCTCGAGGAGAAGGGTGCCGAGACCGTGGTGTTCCTGCGCACGATCGACGACGACGGAGAGGTCGAGTGCACACTGCTCGCCGACCCGGGCGAACTGGACATGGTGTGCTCGGCGATGCCCAGGCGCAAGGCCGTGCTGATCAACGTGGCGCTGTCCTCGCTCGGAGACATCCCCTGGCGTGACCGATGGTCCGGCGTGCTGACGCGCACGCGTGTCACCGGCCTTGTCGACCTCGCGCCGTTGGCTCAGTTCGATCTGTGGCGTGACACGGGTGAGTCGCTGACCTACGCACAGGCCACCGTCCGCGACGGCACCGACGAACCCGCCGCACTCTTCGCCTGCGTTGTCGGCGACACCAACCTGCGGCTGCTACTGCCCTGTTCGGACACCATGGGCGACGTACTGGCCAGCTACCTGGCCACGCACTACCCCGCTGCCCGCTTCGATCCCGCCGTGTTGACGGACGCGAGCACCATCGTGGAGGCGACGGTCAGTCACCTCCTCGTAGAGGAGCACCACTTTGATGTTTCGGCGTACCACTGGAAGGACGGCCGCGCATGAGCCAGGAGATCGCCCCCTTTCTGCTCATGCGGAAGGGCGGCGAGGGAGCCGTCGTCACTCAGGAGGATCTTCGCTCCATCTGGTTCGACCTGCTTCCTGACGACTACTCCTCAGAGATCGGCTGTGCGGCCTTCCTTGAGGGAGTGGCACATGCCGTCGCACACGACGCCCCCGACACGGAGCTCGAAATCCGTCCTGGTGGCTGGGAGGTGGACCTGAGCCAGGGCGCCGCACGGACGGCCGTTGCCATGGCCTTCGTCGCCGGGCTCCTGGTCCTCCTGGGCGCACCGCAGGTCGCCCCCGCCGTCGTCACCACGGTCGTACCCCTGCTCTTCGACGTGCGCCGCGTTCGCCTTAGCGAGAGCCAGGGCTGTGTACTGGCCGAACTCGTCCGCCACCCTGATGTCGTGGAGGGCCGACTCACCCCGGAGCAGATGCACACCCTGCTGCCTGCGGCCGTCCGCGCCGACTTCTCCCTCCTGGATCTGAAGGACTTCCTCGGGGTCTGCCGGCGCGCCGGCGTCGCCGACTTCTCCGAGGACGGCACCGCTGCCGTCCGCCCCGAGGCCAAGGCGCGCTTCCGGGTCACCATCCTGTGAGACCTCCGGCTTTTCGGCCGCACGCCGGACAACCCGAACGACCGGTCGTGCTGGGGGGCCTCCTGCACTGACTAAGCTGCACAGCACACGAGTTGACTCTGTGGGGGGCCGATGTCAGCAGACGATCAGGCACGACTGGACGACGGCCGGATCCGGCATCTGGAGCTGATCCAGACGATCGTGGCCCGGATGGGGAACAACTCGTTCCTGATCAAGGGCTGGTCGCTGACGGTCACCGGTGCGCTGCTCGCCTACGCCGTCGGGAACGACAAGGATTCCGTCGCCCTGGTGAGCTTCCTGCCCGTGGTGGCCTTCTGGCTCCTGGACGGCTACTTCCTCTACCAGGAAAGGCTGTTCCGGCGGCTGTACGACCGGGTGCGGCGCCAGGACGCCTCCGTCGAGCCGTTCGCGATGGACGTGACACCGGGCCGAGAGGAGGCGGGCATACTACGAGCGGCTGTCTCTCCCACTGTGTCGGGCTTCTACGGCGGCCTGGTTCTCGCCCTGGCGTTCGCCCTGCTGTTCGTGCGGTGACGCGGTCTCCGCACGCAGCCTGCGCGCGGAGTCGTCGAGCAGCTCGGGTTCCGGCTCGATGTGCTCGGGCCACAGCCGGGGCATCCGGTCGCCCTCGTAGCGCGGCACGACATGGACGTGCAGATGGGGTACGGACTGCGTGGCGGCCGCCCCGGACGACTGGATGACGTTGAGGCCCTCGGGGCGGTGGACGGCCCGCACAGCGTGGGCGGCCCTGAGCACCGCCGCGCCGACCGCCGCCGCCGTGGCCGTGTCGAGGTCCCAGATGTCCGTCACATGGCGCCGGGGCACGACGAGCACATGCCCCGGGTGCACCGGATTCCGGGGCAGGAACGTCAGCGTGTCCGCGGTCTCGGTGACGACACGGGCCGGTTCGGACCCGGCGGCGATCCCGCAGAAGAGGCAGTCGGCGTCGTGATGATCGGGAGTCATGTGCCGACGATAGGGCGCAGGCGTCAGCGACTGCCCTCGTTGACGTCGCGGAACGCCAGAGGGACCCGCATCACCTTGGGCCGGTCGAGCGGGGGCAGCGGTGTGGCCGCTGCTTTGACCATGGCCCTGACGAGCGAACGCACGTAGTCCGTGAGCGGCTGGCCCTTGTCCCTCACCAGGTCGTAGACGTGCCCGTCGTACGCCTTCTCACCGTCCCAGCGCACCCGGTGCTGGTACAGGCCGAAGTCGTCCGGCGTCCGCCACCCCTCCATCGGCCTGACCCAGAACACCGGCAGGATGGCGATGGGCTCCTGGGCCTGTGCGGAGTCGACGTTCGCCATGCGCTGCACCATGACGGCCCACTCGCGCCGGCACCACTCGCGGGTGAAGTAGTCCTCGGTGACCAGCGGGACCAGAATGCGCGTGGTACGAATCGCCTCGACCAGCAGGGACTCCCACTTCGTGCCGGGCTCCATGTTCCAGTCGAGGAATCCGGTCTTCCCGAGCCTGGCCGGCAGCTTGACCGCCACCTCCTTCTCCAGCAACTTGTGGAAGTACTGCACCTCGTCTCCGTCGGCGTCCCGGTTGTGCCAGCTGGTGAAGAAGAAGGGGTACTCCTTCTCGGCGACCGGATCCGGCACGGACCCCGACGCAGGCACGGAGCGGGCTCGTGCCGGGTGACGAGCGAGTGCCGTCGGGGGAGCAGGGGTGCCGCGCAGGTCCTCCATCAGCTCGTCCACGATCCGCCGTACGGTGGTGGCCATCTGCCGACCGGAGCCGGAACTCTCCGTCTCCTCCTCCACGGCGTCCGCCATGACCCGCAGGGCTGCCGGGTCCTCCTGCTCGAACACGGCGTCCAGCAGCACATCGACCCGCTCCGCCATGGTCATGTCCGAGGTCAGCACATCGCGTGGGACGATTCCCGTCGTCCGCCGGCGCAGGGCCTCCGTGAAGCGCCCGTAGCTGCCGGAGTCCCGGCACACCGCCGAACGCAGCAGACAGGAGCGCAGGCTCGTGCGCACCTCGTCCGGCACGCCGGCTCGGCGCAGCGGGGGTGCCAGCCAGGCGATCTCCACCACGGTGGCGATCTCTTCCGTGGTGACCCGGCCCGCGAGGACGGCCTCACCGGCCCGCACGATCTGCTTCGGGTGGCCGCCGAAGGTGTCCGCCAGGCAGGCGGCCTGCAACTGGTCGAGGCTCATGTTCTCTTTGAGGAGCCGGACCGACTCCGCACGGCCCAGCGGACCCACGCTCACCCGTTGCCGCTCGTCCCACGTGCCGGTGAAGCGTGAGGTGACCAGGATGCGGGCGTTGCCCTCCGGGAAGTGGCGCCGTATGGCGTCGGGCTCCGCCACGTTGTCGTAGATGAAGAGCCAGTCGGCGGCCGTGGGACCGACCAGCGGCTCACCGAGGCTCTTCTCGAACGCCTCGCTCAGCCGCTTCGTCTCCTTCGCGAGAAGGTCCGCCAGTCTCGCCGGCTCCGTCTCCTGGCCGCAGTCGAAGAGCCAGATCAGCTGGTAGTGCAGGGTGTAGAGGTGACCGTAGGAGATGGCCAGGTGGGATGTGCCGTAGCCGTGGGGGCGGCCCTCCGGGTCGTGCACCAGCACGGTGACATGGTCGGTGAGCCGCTGGTGGGTGTCCGCGATCTCCTCATCCCTGCCGACGAACGGCGCAGGAAGCGGGGGGAGGTTGGATATCGGCGGAAGCTGCCGGGGCTGGCGTCTTGGCACGCTCACCGGCCGCTCCCACGATCCTGTGATTGCCGGCGCGTTCTGGGCAGTACCTCACCGATCCGCTGCTCGGCCTCCGCCAGATCCGTTCCGGCCAGGACGACGACCTGTGCGTCCCGCACCAGCAGCGGCCGGGGAGCGGCGTCGATCTGGACCAGCACGGAAGGCGACGGCCAGCCGGAGATGGGGAGGAAGGCCTCCTCCCATTCGGTGGGGGCGGTGTCACCGGCGGCGAAGTAGTTGTGCGAGAAGATGACGAGCAGGCTCTCGGCTGAATTGCGTGCCCTGGCCACCGCGTCGGGCAGCCGCTCCCGGCCGGCCCGCCAGCGCCACAGCTCGACCTCGTGCCCCCGCTGCTCCAGCACCTCCATCATCCAGTCGGCCCATGGCTGGTCGGCGCCCACATAACTGATCGCGACCGACCCCGGCCCGTGGCCGCGGGCAGCGGGGTCCCGGGCATCGAGCCAGCGACGCGCCCACCGCTCGCCGGCCGCCCCTTCCGGCAGCTGTCCGGGCGGAGTCGCGCTCTCCCTGCCGAACGCCGGAGGAAGCGTCCGCGCGTCGGTCACGCCCAGTGGTTCCAGTTCCGTGCCCCCGGACTCGGCAATAGTTTTGGCCAATTGTTCGACCAGGGCGTAGTACCGTACTTCCGCCTCTGCCTGCGTCGACGCGGCCAGCGACTCCAGGCCGTCATGCCGCAGCCAGTCGAACGGACCGGGCTGTTCCACCGATTGACGTACCGATTCCGGTACGTCGCCGTCGTGGACGGGTTTCCAGCACAGGGGGATCAGGCAGCCACGGGCCACCATGCCCCGGGTGTCCTCGTGATGGCGCATCCGGGCCCCGAAAATCGCCCATTCGAGGCCGGCTCCACGGTCCTTGAAGTACCGGGGCGAGTACAGTGCGATCATCACTCCGGCCCTGGTCACGTCGGACTCTCGGGCCGATTCGGGTTCCATCAGCGCCCCGATGACGCCGCTCACGCCGAACCCCTCCTGGATCCGCAGGTGGTACTCCAGGTCGGTGTGAAAACGCGTCAGCGCACGCCAGCCGTCAGCCCGTACACAACTCGTATAGAAGAAAGCGGCTGGATCCACGAGCCCCTCACAAGGTACGCCGGCAGTCCGGTAGGACGGACATTCGCGCAGACTCGGTCAGAACTGTTGCCCGATCGGTCAGCAACGGCTCCTCGGAGGCCGGTTCACCTACCCCCAGTAGTCGTGAGGATAGGCTTACTTGGATGCCACCGATACACTCCGAAGTGTCCGAACGGGAGCGTTCGGCAAGCGCGTCGAGGTATTCGCCGAGCGGGGGCGAGCGGTCCGAGGACGCACGAGTCCTGGACTGTAGCAGCAACCACACGACTCCCCTGGCGCCTCGTCCGTTTGTTCGCACCCTCCTGTTCGGACTTCGCTGAATCGCGCGGGTCCGGGACAGTCGGGGGGAGCCTGCATGATGGGACGTGAGACCTTACTGCGCGCGGCGGACGGACCGGGGCCGTCCGCGGAGAGAACCGTGCAGGCACTTCCGGACGCTCTGGATCTGCTCGGGCTGCCCCGCACCGCACTCGTGGAAGCCCTGCTGCGCCACGCGGGCCAGGATGGCGGACCCGAGCGGCCGAGGTGGCTCAGTGCGGTGTGAGACCGCGCCCCCCGCCACCGCGCCGTCCGAAGAACCGGCCGCGATGTTCACCCAGTTCGTCGTCAAGCTCTACAGCCGCTGCAACTTCGGCTGCCCCGACTGCTACGTCTACGAGCACCGCGACCGCGGCTGGAGAGCCGAGCCGCTGGTCATGAGCCCCGCCACGATGCGGCGGCTGTGCGTCAGGATCGCCGAGCACCTGCGCCGCCACCGCCCGGAACGGGCTCAGGTGGCCTTGCACGGCGGCGAACCCTTACTGGCCGGACCCTCGGCCGTGGAACGCTTCGCCCGCGGCCTGCGCGACGAGACCGAGGGACTGCCGACCGAGGTCGACCTCCTCGTACAGACCAACGCCTCGCTCCTCGACCGCGCCTTCCTGGACGTCTTCCGCCGTTACGGCATCACCGTAGGGGTCAGCGTCGACGGCACCCCGGAATCTCACGACCGGCGCCGCCCCGACCGAGGCGGCCGGGGCACCTATGCCGAGGTGTCCCGTGCGCTGTCGCTGCTGCGCACACCACGTCACCGACCCCTGTACCGCGGGCTGTTGTGCGTCATCGACATCGAGGCCGATCCGGTGGCCACGTACGAGGCGCTCCTGGAGCACGAACCACCCGCCGTCGACCTGCTGCTGCCGCTGGCGACCTGGCAGTTCCCTCCGCACCGTCCGCCGGGCGCCAAAGACGCGCCGTACGGCCGTTGGTTGGCCGCCATGTTCGACCGCTGGTTCGACGCCGCCCGCCGGGAGACCTCGGTCCGGCTCTTCGACTCCCTGCTCGACGTCCAGCTGGGCGGCACCAGCAGCAGTGAGATGTGGGGGCAGTACGGGGCGGACGTGGTGGTGATCCAGCCGTCCGGGCTGATCGAGTACAACGACGTCCTCAAGACGGTGAGTTCACTGGCAGGCCGCTCCCCGCTGCACATCGCCGCCCACGACTTCGACCGCGCGGCCGCTGACCCCGGGTTCGCCGCGGAGCGCGCCGGTCTCGCCGGGCTCTGCGGACAGTGCCGGTCCTGCCCGGTCGTCGACATCTGCGGGGGTGGGCTGCGCGCCCATCGCCACCGCCCGGACAACGGCTTCGACAATCCCTCGTGCTACTGCCCGGACCTGCGCTTTCTGATCGACCACGCGCGGAAACGGCTGACGAACGGCGTCATCTCCCTGCGCGCGCGTCTTGACCGAAAGGGGATGAGCGCATGACCGGCAGCCCCGGCGCCCCCTACTACTACGTCAGCCACGCTCTGCCCGCGCCGACGGATCCATGGCTGCGGATGTTCAACACCGACCTCCAGGCCGAGATACACCGGCGCCTGGGCCCCGACCCGAGCCACACCGGCCTGCTCCCCGAACCCTCCCGCGACCCCACGCCGGGGGAGTGCGACGTCACGCCCGCCATGCGCTGCCGTACTCTGCTCGTGTTGCTCACCGAGCGCTACTACAAGGAACCACGCACACTGCGCGACCTCGCGGTGTTCCGCCGACGGCTGCTGTGGGAACAGCACCAGACCGGACAGCGCTCGACGGCTCTGATTCCGATCCTGTGGACCACCAAGGGACTGCCTCCGCGCCGGGATCCGGACACCGTGGCCGTGCCGGTCGGCGACTACACCACATCCGGCCTGGCCGATCTGGTGGGGGCCCCGCACGCACGCGGCGGATACCTCAGAGTGCTGCGCGCGGTCGTCGAACGGATCGTCACCGGAGCCCGTCTCTCGCCTCCCGTCATGAACCCCCAGGACCTCTGCTTCACCCTGTCCCCACAGGTATCGGGAATGCCGCGAATTTCGCTCTCGGACAGTTGCTTCCCCAATATGACTTACGCGCCGGTACGGGTACCGTGGCAGCCAACGCACGCCGCACGACCGTCCCTTCACCCGGTACCCCGGCGGGACGCAGCCCCCCACAGATCGTGGTTCTCCCTCGTGGAGAACGACGACCGGCCGATCCTGCGGGGGCCTCACAGCTGACGCACCGAGGTTGGAGCGACAACCGATGAGCAGTGCCGCGCAGTCTGGGTCCGAACAGGGCCGCAACCGGGCGACTGTCGTGACCTTCTACTCGCACAAGGGCGGAGTCGGGCGGACCATGGCCCTGGCCAACGTCGCCTGGCTCCTGGCCGATGCGGGCTATCGGGTCCTCATCGTCGACTGGGACCTGGAATCGCCCGGGCTGAACCGCTTCGTTCGGCCGTTCCTGCCCGACCGCGAACTGCGCGAGTCCACCGGCGTGGTGGAGATGATCCTGGACTACGGCCACGCCGTGGACGCCCTGGAGGCCCGGGAGCTGTCCGGGGAGGTGTTCAACGCCCGGCTGGCAGAGCTGCTGGAGCGGCACACCCAGGTCGGCAACCACACCGATCGGCTCAAGTACCGGTTCACGCGGCCCGAGGGCCGTATGGACTTCCTCGGGCCGGGTCTTCAGGACAGCCTCTACAGCGAACGGGTCGCGACCTTCGAGTGGAACCGCTTCTACCGGGAGCAGGCGGGCAGGCGCTTCGCGGAAGCACTGCGGGAGAGCCTGCGCACCAGCGACTACGACTACGTCCTCATCGACAGCCGTACCGGCCACTCCGACAACGCGAGCCTGTGCACGCTGATTCTGCCCGACGTGGTCGTCGTCGGATTCAACCTCAGCAACCAGTCCATCGACGGCTCGGCCTCCGTCGCCCGCCAAGTGCGGGAGCGGTCCGCCGGGGACGTCAGGGTCCTGCCGGTCCCCATGCGCGTGGACGACTCCAAACCGGAACAGGCCGAGCGGCGCAGGGCACGCGCAAGGAGTCAGTTCGAGGGCGCGTTCGGGCCGATTCTGCACAGCGGTGACCTGCAGTACTGGCGCGAGGTCGAAATCAAGCACCTGCCGAGCCTCGCTTACGAGGAGGTACTCATCCCGTTCGCGCTGCCGAACTTCGAGCCCTCGGTGCAGAAGCAGGCGTACGAACGTCTCGCCCAGGAGATCAGCGGCGACCCCACGCTGCGCTTCGCGCCCCTCCCGGACAGCGTCCGCTCCCAGTACATACGGGCGTTCACCGAGGTGCCCGCACCTCCCCGCCTGGTGCGCCTGGTGTTCGAGCCGGAAGACCGTGCCTACGCGGACTGGATCCGTGCGGAGCTCAACGCGAACGCGGTGCCCTGCGACTTCGACCCGGGCCCCGGGGACAGGGCCGGCCGCACGGACGCGCCGGGCACCTTCCTCGTCCTGATGTCCTCTGCCATGGTCTCCTCCCCGCAGCTCACCGCACTGGCAGCGCACTTGCCCAAGCAGGACGCCCTGGCCAACGGGGCGTGGGTGGACGTCGCCTGGCTCGAGGACGTCGAGGTCCAGAAGGCGTTCCGCAACCGGCCGGGCCCCAAGCTGTACACGCTTGACGAGGCGTCCGCGCGTAGCGCCCTGCTGAACCACTACATCTCCGCCGAGCGGCGTCCCGCGGCCTGGGCGGACCGACTCGGGCGCGGACCGCGCTTTCCCCGTAGGCATCCTCGGGTATGGCACGTTCCGCATCAGCGCCAAGGCGAGTTCCTGGGAAGGGAGGAGTATCTGCGCACCCTGCGGAACGCCCTGCAGTCCGGCGAGGCGGCCCAGCCGGTCGTGCTGCATGGGCAGGCCGGGGTGGGCAAGCGGACCCTCGCCACGGAGTACGTCTACCGCTTCGGCGCGGACTACGACGTCGTGTGGTGGATGCCGGCCGACAGCGCCGATCGGGTCGAGCGGGAACTGGTGCGGCTGAGCGTGCGCCTCGGTGCCGCCCAGCCGTCCTCACCGCGGGCCGTCGAGGCGCTGCGCGAGCAGCTCGAGGGCCGCCGCGCCGGCGCCGAACGCCTTCTCCTGGTCTACGACGACGCCCGTCACCCGGAGATGATCGCCAGCCTGCTGATCAACAACCCCCACGTGCACCTGTTGATCACATCCGAGCATCCGGACTGGGGAGCCCTGGGCCGCCGTATCGACGTCGAACCGCCCACAGCGCCCGAAGCCGTACGGTACCTGCGACGCAAAGCCCCCGACCTGAGCCCCGAACTCGCGGAGAAACTGGTGCAGTTGGGCGAGCCTCTGCCGCAGCTGCTGGACCAGATGGCCGCCTATCTCAGGAGCACCGCCCGCCCCGTGCAGGAAGTGGTGGCCGAGCTCGCCCAGTCGATCGAGAGCCGACAGGCCGTGGGCCAGCACAACGCCTCGGCGGTGTGGCAGTCCGTCGTCGAGGACCTGGGCAAGGAACGTCCGGCCACGCTGGACCTGTTGAAGATGCTGACCGTCCTGTCCCCCGAGGGGGCGGGCTGGGAGCTGCTGGAATCACCGGCCGCCCTGCACTTTCTGGGGCTGCCCGAGGGTACCGACGGCCGTCGCCAGCTGGGCTTCGCGGCGCGCGGCCTCGTCAGCCGGTCCCAGGGGCGCGTGTGCGAGAACGGCAAGCGGCTGAGGGCGGCCCGAATGAACCTCGCCTCGCAGCGTCAGGCCCTCACGGACCAGGAGGCGGCGGAGCTCGCCTCGCGCGTCCGACAGGTCCTGGCCGCCTACTCGCCACCGGACGACCGCGTCGATGACCAGCAGATGAACCCGCGCTACGCGGAACTGGACGCCCACGTCGACCCCAGTGGAGCGGCTGAGGACGACAGCCTGGAGGTGCGCCGCTGGCTGGTCAACCAGGTGCGCTACCGGCGCCGAAGCCAGCGCCTCGAGGCCGCGTTCACGCTGGCCCGCCGCCTGGACGAGGTGTGGACCGCCCGGTCCTATCCCGACGACGACGCCCAGCAGCTGCTCCTGATGCGGCTGCGAGCGGAACTGGCCAACATCCACATGGACGCCGGACGCTACGCCGATGCCAACCGCGTCAACGGCAAGGCGCTGGAGGAACTGCGCCGGCTCCAGGGTCTGGACGGTCACTTCACCCTGCGCAGCGCCCTGCCCCGCGGAGCCCAGCTGCGTGCCCTGGGCCGGCCCCAGGACGCGCTCGCCGAGGAACAGTCGACCTGGGAGGTCCTGCGGTCCCGTTACGGCCTGGACAACCACTTCACCCTGATGGCGTCGCACAACCTCGCCCTGTCCCTCTCCATGGTTGGCCTGCCCCAGGACTCCATGGAGCAGCACGAGGACGTCCACGCACGCCGGACAAGGGTCAGCGGCGAGCAGCATCCACTGACTCTGCTCTCGTCCCTCTACGTGGGCAGCAGGCTGCTCGAAGTCGGCCGCTACGAGGCATCGCTGACCCGTCTGCAGGAAATCAACCGGATCGCCAGGAGCCATGAGGACTTCGGCCCGTCCGACCTGATCACCCTGCGCACCGCCTTCGCGCTGGGCTCGACACTGCGGCATATCGCCGCGCTCCTGCCGGGCCTGTCCGACGACGAACGACTCGACAAGGCGGACTCCGCCCGGATGTGCGACGTACAGGCCGTGGACGGGTTGGAGGCGTACGGCGGTCCCGATCACCCCGAGACACTGGCCGCGCGCGTCGCACTCGCCGCCGATCTGCGGCTCGTGGGCCGGATGCCGGAAGCGATCGACAGGGCGGAGCGGAACCTCGCGGCGTACCGGACATGGGGGGAGGAGCACCTCTTCACCCATGTCTGCCAGGTGAACCTGGCCCTGTGCCTGCGCGACGCCGAGGACGAGACCGCCGCCGAGTACAGCGAGCGTGGCCTGACCGGCCTGCGCCGGATCCTGCACGTCGACCCGCGCCACCCGCTCGTCCTGAAGGCCGCCGTGTGCCACGCCGACATGCTGGTCTTCGCCGGCAACTCGCTGGCGGCACGGGAACTGTACGAACGCACCCACCGGGACCTGCGGGAGAGGCTCGGCACCGAGCACCCCCTGACCCTGGCCGTGGCCGCACAGCTGGGGCTGGGGGAGGAGGCGGGAGGCCGAGCTCGCACCGACGGCAGGGTCGGCGTCGAACTGGACATCCCCACCATCTGAGGAAACCGCACAGAGCAAGGAGTATCCGATGGAGTACCCGTGGACGACGTCCATCGGTGTCCCGCACGCGGTGGCAGTGGTTTCCGCCGCACCTGGCAGTGGGGCGACGCTGCTGACGGCTGCGGCCGGTCTGCTCATCGACTACGCGGTGGGCCGCGTAGGACAGTCCGTGATCCTGATGGACACGGACACGGACCCGCAGACCGAGAGCGGTGGGCTGACCGAGCTGACCCGTTTCTGGAAGACGGTGTCCGACGCCGAGGTGGACGGTCTCCTCGGATTCGCCGGGGACCGCATCGGACTGGCCGAGCGCTCTGTGCTCCCCTACATGCGGCACGTCTACACGGGTTCGCGGCGTCAGGACATGGCACTGTTCGCCCTCGGCCCCGAGGACGAGCTCCACGGACTCCCGTCGGACGAGACGCTCCTGCCAGTCGTCGGCGCCGCGCTCACCAGACTGGCGGAGCTCCAGGGCTGCCTGATCGTCGACTGCGGCGCCGGCCGTACCTCGCTCACCCTGGAAGTGTGCCGTCGGCTCGAGCACATCATCGTGATCGGCGGGCCCGGCCCACAGGGCGGCGATGACACCGCCGGGCTCCTGTCCTGGCTGACGGAACACGGCCTGGGCGGCAAGGTGCTCGGCTGGGCGTGTAACGATCCGAGCGGCACACACCCGGGCCCGGCCTGCTCCGCCGAGGCCGGCCCCGCGCTGATGCGGCTGCCGTACGACCGCAGCGCCGCCGACGCGGTCGCCCAGGGGCGGCTGCCGGAGCGCACGACAAGCCCACTTCTTCAGGCTCTGTGCGAGCAGTTGCTGGCACTGTGGCCGGATGTTCTGAACGACGGGTCATGGGGGAGAGATGAGTGACACCAGGGGACGACAGCCTTCCGCGGCACCACCGGAGGTTCGCCGCGCACCTCATGTGACCGACGACAGCAACGCGAACATCAGGCTGTGTGCCACGACGCTCAGTGAGAACGGTCTCCATCACGTCGCGGATTACCGCTGGGGCGTCTTCAACTACTCGGTCGACATCCTGGACCGGCTCCCCGCCTCCGCAGGCAGCGGATTCGGCGGTACGGAGACCGAGAACCGACGGGAGACGTTCGTCCGCCTGGGCCGCCAGCTCCACTACATCCTGGGCCGCATGGACCACGTGCTGCGCTCGGTCGACAGCGGACGGCTCATCCGCAGCGTGCTTCAGTTCGGCGACGGAGCGGTCTTTCACTACCACTTCCGCGCGGACAACTACTTCACCGGTGTCTCCCTCGGCGCGAACGCCGTCGAGACGGGCGACCGGGCCATGGCCGACCTCGTAGGCGCGCTGAACGACCGGATCGGCGTCCCCAGGCCCAACCCGGGCGGCTTCCTCACCGAGTCGTCCCCTCCGCGGACGGACCAGTGGCTCTCCACGAAAAAACGGCACCTGGTCAGAGAAGGAGAGTGGGGGGAGTCGGATTCCCCCGTCCTCGACCACTGCCGCGACGTGGTGACCGCGCAGGCACTGCACTACGCCGGCTACTTCGCACCCGGCATCGGCCGCCTGACCGCGGACGCCTTCAACCATCCCGACCTGTCCGCGTTCTTCGACGGTCTCACCCGCGACGAGCGCCGCACCCGCTACGCGGAGCTGGGCGAACGCCTCCACTACGTGGTGGCCCGGCTGAACCAGTCCCTGCGCGCGGTGATGCCGGGGAAACTCACGCGTGTCGTGCTCGACGTGGAAGAGGGCGCCGTGTTCTACGTCGACCGGGCCGACGGCCACTTCCTGCTGGGCGTCACCCTCGACCAGAGCCGAGTGGCTCTGGCCGACCAGCAGATGAACCGGTTCGTGCAGAGCATGTCGGCCACACCGGGTGAAGAACCGGACGAAAAGTTCTGATTCAGATCGCCACGGGTGACCAAACGCTCACGCGGGTACGTCGTACGTGCGAACCGCGTGCATTCGGTCCCGGCGCGTACCCCCGGCTGGGATGCTCATCGCTGTGGGGAGTCGGCCGGATCGGAGCGAGCCGTGACAAGCACGCTGAAAGCCGCACGTCATCTGAGTGTCATGCTCGCGGTGCTCGGCCTCGGCTGGGTTGTGTCCGCCGCCACCGGCCTCGACACTCTCACCGACACCGCGGCCTATTCGCTCGCCATCGCGGCGCTGCTCGCGGTCGGACTGTTCGGATCGACCTCGGGCATCGATCTCGCCGAGGCACGCGACGACCTGCGCACGCTGATCCTCGCGGTCACCGTCGGGGTCCTCGCCAAGGCGGCACTGATCGTTCCCGTGCTGTGGCTCGCCGTCGACCAGCCGGCCTATGTCCTCCTCGCGATCACGGTCGCCCAGATCGACCCCCTGTCGGTGGCCGCGCTCCGGACCCGGTCCAGGATGTCCGAGCGGGCCAAGACCGTGCTGTCCGTCTGGGCCGCCTTCGACGACCCGGTTACCGTGCTGCTCACCGCCTACCTGGCGCCGCTGGCGCTGAGCACCCTGAGCGGCGGCGACGCCTCCGAACTCCCCGTGCCACCGACCTCGTACGCCCTGACCACGGCAGGGAACGCGGGCCTGGCCGTCGTGGCCGCGCTCGCCTGGTATGTCCTGCGGCGACGGGACGACCGGCGGGCCTCCTGGTGGCGTGGCACCGCCTCCCTCATGGTGCTCGGCGGCATCCTCGCCGCGGCGACCGCCTACGGGTGGATGCTCGGTGTGGCGGTCGTCGGCCTCTTCTACCGCCCGCCCGCGCTGCTCGCGGCCATGGACCGGATCGTGCGCGCCGCCTATTACGCGGCCCTGCTGGGCCTGGGCATGCTGCTCGTCGATGGCGTGGAGCCAGGACCTGGCATCGCGCTGGGAGTGGCCGCCTTCGTCGCGCAGATGATCGTCGGCTGGTTCATCGCCCGGAACCTGGGGCGCTTCGACCGCGTCTCCCTGGCACTCGGCCAGCAGAACGGCGTGACCGCCATCGTCCTGGCCCTGTCCCTCAAGCCGGCTCTGCCCCGCACGGTCGCCCTCCTCGCCCCGGCCATCGTCACCATCAACATCCTGCACCTCCTGGCGAACGAGGCCTGGAACCGGCGCCCGCAGCCCCCCGTCGAGCCACTGCCGGGCCCCAACGGGGTCGACGGCGGTGCCGATGCCCCCCGGTCGGCAGCTTCTGAGGGGGTGTCAAGTCCCATGCCGGGGGATGTGGTGTCGCCGGTACGTGGGTGACGGGCTGTGGGCGTCCCGGCGCCACGCATCCGTGTGCCCGTGTGGATCAGCTGCTCCGGTGCGGTTGGCGCGGCCAAGCGGACCCGGCTCGGTTTGAGCCGCTTCGCGGTCAGGGCTTCGCAGAGCCGGGCTGGGTGTTCGGGATCTGTGTGGTGAAGAACAGCGAGAGGAGTGCGGTGAGGGCGACGATGGCCAGTGCCGCGCGCAGATCGTTGATCCTGGCCGTTTCGTTCGCGTCGAGGGCCGCTTCGGTCTCCTTCTTGCTCGTGCCCGCTTCTTCGGGGGCGGACTTGAGCTGGGCGTCCGACAGGAAAGGTACGCCGCTGTCGAGTTCGACGATCGCCTGGTCCTTGACCTTGGACGGGATCTCCGGATTGTCCTGCACGGTGGTGAGGTGGGACGCCGTCGTGGCGATCAGGATCGATCCGGCGAGTGCCGTGTCGAGCAGGCGCCGAGTTTGTGACGGCGTGCTGGACGCAGCAGACCTCGGCGCTCTGTGCCTCGGGCACCGCGGACACGGTGACCGCGCCGAGCTGAGACGCCAGCGCGCCCTGGCCGGGGCGGATCAGCAGCAGTGTGGGTGACGCTCTCCGCCCCGGCATCCGCGTTGAGCGCGGCCATCAGGACCACCGCACCCGCGAACAGCGCCGTAACCCTCAGCCGCACCACCCGTCGCGGATAGTTGATCGCAGTCGATACGTCAGTCACGTCGCTGGATGCCGAAGCGCTCATGATCCGCCGGACCCATCTTCAGAGGGGCCGATATCGAGGGTGCCGTTGGGCGGCAGCGATCTCCTGAAGAAGGTCCGTACAACCGAACCGTGCTTGCCCAATTGCTGTGTGCCAGCGGCGTGCATCGTGGCCGACGTTTATTTGAGTGCTGCCGACGGTTCGGCGCTACTTGCCTGTCTCGACAGATCGTTGCGCTCACGAGCGGGCGGCTATGGGTTGTCTCTTTCGGTGCTCTTTGGTCCGCGAATGGTCCGGTGGGAAGCCCTCTTGGAGATCAGAATGTAGCCTTAAGAGATTCATTGATTGCGGTGGGTATTGTCTGTGGCGGGTTGCCTGGAGCGTAACAGTGCTTCCAGGCAACCCACTTGAGGCCCTAGAAGAAGCCGAGCTTCTGAGGGCTATAAGAATCAAGAATATTCTTCGTCTGCTGGTAGTGCTCCAGCATCATCTTGTGCGTCTCGCGACCGATGCCCGACTGCTTGTAGCCGCCGAAGGCGGCGTGTCCGAGCTTCTATCCAGCTCCGTACGTGACCGAGTCACGTGCGAAGTTCTACTCAGCTCCGTACGCGGTGCAGGCACATCTGAGGTGCTGTGCGAGGCCGCATGCGGCGCAGTTTGGAGATCACCAGAGATGTACAGACACCAGCCGATTCAGATGGCGTCGACAGGGAAGGCTTCGACGTCAACTACCGGAGATTTCTAGAAGAATCCGAGCTTCTTCGGCGAGTAGCTGACAAGCAGATTTTTCGTCCACTGATAGTGGTCCAACATCATGCGATGGTTCTCGCGGCCGATTCCAGACTGCTTCGTGCCGCCGAACGCCGCATGTGCCGGGTACGCGTGGTAGCAGTTCGTCCAGACGCGGCCCGCCTGGATCGCCCGGCCCGCGCGGTACGCCGTGTTGATGTCCCGGGTCCACACCCCGGCCCCGAGGCCGTACGACGTGTCGTTGGCGATTTTGACGGCGTCGTCGAAGTCGTCGAACGAGGCCACCGAGACGACCGGACCGAAGATCTCCTCCTGGAAGATCCGCATACGGTTGTCACCCTCGAAGATCGTCGGCTGGACGTAGTAGCCGCCCTTCAACTCGCCGTCGTACTCGGCGCGTTCGCCACCGGTGAGGATCTTGGCGCCCTCCTTCCGGCCGATGTCGATGTAGGAGAGGATCTTCGCGAGCTGGTCGCCGGACGCCTGCGCGCCGATCATCGTGTCCGTGTCGAGGGGGTGGCCGGGCTTGATGAGTTGGGTGCGGGCGACGGCCGCCTGAAGGAAGTCGCCGTAGTTGCCGCGCTGGATCAGGCCGCGCGACGGGCAGGTGCAGACCTCGCCCTGGTTCAGCGCGAACATGGTGAAGCCTTCGAGGGCCTTGTCGCGCAGATCGTCGTCCTTCTCCCACACGTCGTCGAAGAAGATGTTCGGCGACTTGCCGCCGAGCTCCAGGGTGACCGGCTTCAGGTTTTCCGCCGCGTACTGCATGATCAGCCGGCCCGTGGACGTCTCGCCCGTGAACGCGACCTTCGCCACCCGCGGGCTGGACGCGAGCGGTTTGCCCGCCTCCGGCCCGAAGCCGTTGACGATGTTCACCACGCCCGGCGGCAGCAGGCCCCCGACCAGACTCATCCAGTAGTGCAGCGAGGCCGGGGTCTGTTCGGCGGGCTTGATGACCACCGTGTTGCCCGCGGCGAGGGCCGGCGCGAGCTTCCAGGTGGCCATCAGGATCGGGAAGTTCCACGGGATGATCTGCGCGACGACGCCGAGCGGCTCGTGGAAGTGGTACGCCACCGTGTCGTCGTCGACCTCGCTGAGCGAACCCTCCTGGGCCCGGACCGCGCCGGCGAAGTAGCGGAAGTGGTCGATGGCCAGCGGGATGTCCGCGGCCAGCGTCTCGCGGACGGGTTTGCCGTTCTCCCAGCTCTCCGCGACCGCCAGGGGCTCCAGATGGGCCTCCATGCGGTCGGCGATCTTCAGCAGGATGTCGGAGCGCTCGGTCGCCGAGGTGCGGCCCCAGCCCGGCGCGGCCGCGTGCGCCGCGTCGAGGGCCCGCTCCACGTCCTCCTCCGTACCGCGCGCCACCTCGGTGAACGTCTCGCCGTTCACCGGTGACGGGTTGTCGAAGTACTGCCCCCGAGCCGGGGGCACGTATTCGCCGCCGATGTAGTGGTCGTAACGCGTCTGGTAGGAGACGATCGCGCCCTCGGTGCCGGGCGCCGCGTAACGGGTCATCCTGCTCTGCCTCCCTCAGCAGCGCTGCCCGCCGTTGGGCAGCTCTTCGCGGAGGCTAGGGAAGCGGACGTTGCATCGACGTTGCGGCGCCCGCCGGGACGCGCTGCCTGTCGGCGCCTCGCCTGTGGATGCCTCACCGGGCCTACGGGTGCGGCCATCCGGTCGGCGCCGACAGCTCCGACTCGAGGGCCGCGAGGCGAACCCGTATCGCGGCCGTCGGGCGGGCCGCGGCGAGCGCCCGCCACACGTCGAGGTCGCCCTCGCCCCACGGCGCGTACGCCCAGTCCGCCAGCAGATCGGGGTCGCCGCAGGCGATCAGCGCGGCGCGCAGACCCTCGGCGAGACGGTGTCTGAGCCGTGCCACCGCCGGTGCCTGGGACGACGGCAGCGGTGGCCCGGTGTACGCCGTCACGGCCGAGGTGACCGCGCCGGCCGCCAGCCTTCGTTCGACGACGGCGACGTCCGACTCGCACGCGGGGGTGAGCCGGTAGGGGCGCGAGGCCAGCAGTCCGGGGCCGAGCACCCCGCGCAGCCGGGCGAGTTCGGCCCGCAGCGTCACCGGGGTGACCGACTCGTCCTCGTACAGCGCGCACAGGAGCTCGTCGCCCGTCAGGCCCTCGGGATGACGGGCCAGCAGCACCAGGATCTCGCTGTGCCGACGGCTCAGCCTGATGTCACGGCCGCCGGTGACCAGACGCGCCTCGTCCCGGCCCAGCACGGTCAGGCGCGGTGCGTCGACGGCGGGCCGCTCCGGGGCGAGCAGCGCCAGGTGTGCCTCCGCGGCCCGCGCGACCGCCTGCACGAAGCCCAGGCTGTGCGGATGCGCCAGTCCGTCCCCGCCCGTGATGTCCACGGCACCCAGCACCCGCCCGGTCCGCGGATCGTGCACCGGGGCGGCGGCGCACGTCCATGGCTGCACCCGCCGGATGAAGTGCTCGGCCGCGAACACCTGCACCGGCCGGTCCAGGGCGACCGCGGTGCCCGGCGCGTTCGTCCCGACCGCGCTCTCCGCCCATCGCGCACCCGGCACGAAGTTCATCCGCCCCGCCTGTCGCCGGGTCGCGGCGTGACCCTCGACCCACAGCAGCCTGCCGTGCGCGTCGCACACCGCAAGCAGATGCTCTCCGTCGGCCGCGAACGTGCCCATCAGCTCACGGAACAACGGCATCACCGGCGCCAGCGGATGCTCGGACCGGTAGGCGCCGAGATCTCCGTCGGTCAGCTCGACGCTCGCCGTGCCGTCGGGACCGACGCCGGCCCGCGCGGAACGCCGCCAGGAGTCGGCCACGACGGCACGCACCGGCCGCGGCACGGTGCCCGCCTCGGTGAACGTCTCATGCGCCCGCCGCAGGATCCGCACCCGCTCGGCAGGGTCGGCACCCGGTTCCAGGGCCACCCAGGGATCGGTCAACTCGTCCTCCCGGAAGGCGATACGGCTGGAGACATCGTCACTCCGGGTGCGCGGACCGACAACCGTTTGGACGACGTCATCCCGAAGGTGGCCATCCGCTTTCGGTCCGGTTCGGGTTACGCGCGCCCGACGAGTCTCATGTAGCGGCCCCAGTCCCAGTTCGGACCGGGATCGGTGTGATCGGTGCCCGGCACCTCGTAGTGGCCGATGATGTGCGCCCGGTCCCTCGGGATGCCGAACCGGTCGCAGACCGACGCCGTCAGCCGGGCGGACCCCTCGTAGAGGGCGGCGGTGAAGTAGGCCGGTCTGTCCACCCATCCTTCGTGCTCGATACCGATGCTGCGGGTGTTGTAGTCCCAGTTCCCCGCGTGCCAGGCGATGTCCGACTCGCGCACGCACTGCGCCACATGACCGTCCACGGAGCGCACGACGTAGTGGGCGGACACCTTCTTCCGCGGGTTCTGAAAGACGGTCAGGGCCTTGGCACAGAGGGTCTGTGTGACGTGGATGACGACGCGGTCGACGGGATGGGTGGTGGGGCGGTTCGCCGCGGTGCGGTTTGCGGGGGTCGCGGGCTGCCACTCGGCGAGCGGGTAGTCGACGGTCCGGGGCCCGGCGTCGGCCCGCGCGTCGGGCAGCAGCACGTAGGGAACGGCGGCGAGGGCGGCGCCCTTCAGGATCCGGCGTCGGCCGGGGAGGGTTTTCGCTCGTTCCACAGAGGTGCTGCCTTTCGGGGTCTCGGACGTCCGGCGGGCGGCACCGGAGCGCGTGCGGGGCGTCGGTCGATCCGGTACGCGTCCGACTCGCCGAACCCGTGATCGCTTACCGGCCGGCCACTGCCGTCACCATGCGGCGGCTGTGTCCCGCACGCATTACGCTACGGCGCCTGCGGGTCGGGCAGGAGGACACGCCGGGATTCGGTGGACGAGCGTGGAACTGTGGACAACTCGCTCACCCGAACGGGGAGTTCCAGGTCCCATCGGCCCTTCGGCCGACACGAGGGCGGAGGCCGGCCGGCGACGCGACCGGTCCATGGCCCCGTCCGCTCAGGCCCGCTCCGCCACCGCCGCGGGATCGTCCAGCACGGCCCGCACCACCGAGTGCGCGGCCCCCAGCAACGGGCCCTCGGGACCCAGCCGCGAGACGGACACAGGACGGGCGGGACCCGCCGTACGCCGGGCGAGCTCGGTCTCGAGCGACGGCAGCAGCCACGGCGCGAGCCCGGCCAGGGCGCCACCGAGCACGACGCCCTCCGGGTCCAGGAGATTGAGCGCGCCGGTGAGAGCGATACCGAGAGCCGTTCCCGCCTCGCGCAGCGCCCGCCGTACCTCTGGGTCGCCGTCCGCGGCGCGTCCCGCGAGGAGTCCGACGCGGTCCTCGCCCGGTTCCAGCCCGGCGGCGCGCAGCACGGCTTCCTCGCCGGCGTACTGCTCCAGACATCCGCGCCCGCCGCACACGCACTCCGGTCCGTCGGGGTGCACCGGCACATGGCCCAGCTCACCGGCGAAGCCGCGGGTGCCGCGCAGCAGGCTGCCGTCCACGACCAGCGCGGCGCCGATGCCGATCTCCGCCGAGACGTGCAGGAAGTCTCCCGGAGTGTCCGCGCCGAGCCAGAGTTCGGCCAGTCCGCCGAAGTTGGCCTCGTTGTCCACGGTCAGCGGGAACTCCCCGGGCAGCAGCGCGCCGAGATCGACGTCCTGCCAGTCGAGGTTGGGCGCGCGGACGACCGTACGGGCGTCGCGGGCGACCAGGCCGGGGACGGCCACGGCGAGTCCGGCCGGCCACAGCCCTTCACGCTCGGCCTCGGCGACCACCTGGCGCACGAGGCCGGTCAGTTCCTCGACCACCGGCTCGGGGGAGCGGCCCCGGTTCGTGCCGTGCCGCACGGCGCGGGCCCGCACCTCGCCACGCAGGTCGACGGCGCAGGCCGCCAGGTGGTCGACGCCGATCTCGGCACCTATGCCCGACGGGCCGCGCCCGCTCACCGCGAGCGCCGAACCGGGGCGGCCCACCCGGCCCGGCCGCTCGGGGCCCAGCTCTTCGAGCAGTCCGGTGCGTATGAGTTCGTCGACGAGGGTCGAGACCGCTGCCCGGGTCAGGCCGATGCGTGAGGCGACCGCCGCGCGCGAGAGCGGTCCCTCGGCGCTGACGGCGTGCATCACCCGGGCCAGGTTGCGGCGGCGCATGCCCTGCTGGGTGTCGGGCAGTGCGCGCCCCGGGCCGGTCGGCCGGGCCTCGTGCAGCGGTGCGGTCATGCCTCCGTCGATTCGTCGATGCTCAGTGGGTGTCCGTGCCCCGTTCCAGCAGCGGGGCCGCGTCGGAGAGTACCCCGGCGATCCTGGCGAGCGCCGCCTCGTCCCGCTCGACGGCGTCGAGCACCGGGCCCCGGGCGGTGTTCCAGCGGCGGGCGACGGCGGCCGGGTCCTCGCCGGTCAGCAGGCCCGCCGCCTGTGCCGCGGCACCCAGCGCGACGAGCTCCTTGGCCTCGGGCACCTGGACCGGCCGCCCGGACAGTCGGCGCACGGTCTGCTGCCAGGCCGTGCCCCGGGCGCCGCCGCCGATCAGCAGCAGGGGAGCCGAACGGTCCGCGTCCTCGTCGAGGACCAGGTCCAGCGCGCCGAGCAGGGAGTGCACGGCGCCGTCGTAGGCGGCCTGGAGCAGCTGGCCGGCGGTCGTGTCGTGGCGCAGACCGTGCAGGAGGCCGGAGGCGTTCGGCAGGTTCGGGGTGCGTTCGCCGTCCAGGTAGGGCAGCAGCGTGAGGTCCGCGGTGGGCTCCACGGCCTCGCGGTCCAGGCCCAGCAGGGCGGCGACGCGGTCGACGGCGAGCGTGCAGTTCAGGGTGCAGGCCAGCGGCAGCCAGTCGCCGTGCGCGTCGGCGAAGCCGGCCACGGTGCCGGTGGGGTCGGTGGGGCGGCGCTTCGCCACCGCGTACACCGTGCCCGACGTGCCGAGGCTCAGCACGGGCGTGCCGGGGCGCAGCCCGAGGCCCAGCGCCGCCGCGGCGTTGTCGCCGGTGCCCGGCGCGACCAGGGTGCCCTTGGCGAAGGGCAGGTCGTGGCTGTCGCGCACGGTGCCCGCCACTTCCCCGGGCCGCACCACGCGGGGCAGCAGCGCCGGGTCGAGCCCCACGTGGGCGAGGATCTCCGCGTCGTACGACTCGGTCGCGGACGCCCACCAGCCGGTGCCGGAGGCGTCACCGCGGTCGGTGGTGCCCTCACCCGTGAGGCGCTCGGTGAGGTAGTCGTGGGGGAGACGTACGGCCTTCGTGGCGCGCAGGGCCTCCGGCTCGTGCTCCGCCAGCCAGGCCCACTTCGTGACCGTGAAGGACGCGGCCGGGACGGACCCGGTGCGCTCCGCCCAGAACTTCGCTCCGCCCAGTTCCTCGGTCAGCCGACGGGCCTGCGGGGCCGAGCGTACGTCGTTCCACAGCAGCGCCGGGCGGACCGGCTCGCCGCGCTCGTCCAGGGTGACGAGCCCGTGCTGCTGCCCGCCGACCGATACCGCGGCGGCCTCGCGGGCCGCGTCACCGCACTGGTGCAGGGCCTCGCGCAGGGCGTCCCACCACTGGCGGGGGTCGCTCTCGCGGCCGGCCCCGGAGGACACCGTGTGCGGTGCCTGGCCGCTCGCGACGACCTGGCCGGTGGCCGCGTCGACGACCAGCGCCTTGGTGGACTGGGTGGACGTGTCCACGCCGACGACGAGCGGACCCTCGGCTGCTGACATCGGGCTCTCCCTCAAGTTTTTCCGCGGCTCTGCGGGATCTGTCTTCCCAGAGATGCGTTCGCATACTAATTTGTAAACTGCCATGACGAAATAGTTGGCGACACAGTCTTCAAGCAAGGAGCCGCGGCATGAGCTACCAGCCCACCCCCGATGACAGGTTCACCTTCGGCCTGTGGACCGTCGGCTGGCAGGGAAGGGACCCGTTCGGTGACGCCACGCGGCGTGCCCTGGACCCGGTCGAATCGGTGCAGCGCCTGGCCGAGCTGGGCGCCTACGGCGTGACCTTCCACGACGACGACCTGATCCCCTTCGGGTCCTCCGAGAGCGAGCGCGAGGAGCACATCAAGCGCTTCCGCCAGGCTCTGGACACCACTGGCATGACCGTGCCGATGGCCACCACCAACCTCTTCACGCACCCCGTCTTCAAGGACGGCGCGTTCACGGCGAACGACCGTGACGTGCGTCGTTACGCCCTGCGCAAGACGATCCGCAACATCGACCTGGCCGTCGAGCTCGGCGCGAAGATCTACGTCGCCTGGGGCGGCCGTGAGGGCGCGGAGTCCGGTGCCGCCAAGGACGTACGGGTGGCCCTCGACCGCATGAAGGAGGCCTTCGACCTCCTCGGCGAGTACGTGACCTCCCAGGGCTACGACCTGAAGTTCGCCATCGAGCCCAAGCCGAACGAGCCGCGCGGCGACATCCTGCTCCCCACCGTCGGCCACGCCCTGGCCTTCATCGAGCGCCTGGAGCGCCCGGAGCTGTACGGCGTGAACCCCGAGGTCGGCCACGAGCAGATGGCCGGGCTGAACTTCCCGCACGGCATCGCCCAGGCGCTGTGGGCGGGCAAGCTCTTCCACATCGACCTCAACGGCCAGTCCGGCATCAAGTACGACCAGGACCTGCGCTTCGGCGCGGGCGATCTGCGCTCCGCGTTCTGGCTGGTCGACCTGCTGGAGAGCGCCGGTTACGCGGGCCCGAAGCACTTCGACTTCAAGCCGCCGCGCACCGAGGACCTCGACGGTGTGTGGGCCTCGGCCGCGGGCTGCATGCGCAACTACCTGATCCTCAAGGAGCGTGCGGCCGCGTTCCGCAGCGACCCGGAGGTCCAGGAGGCCCTGCGCGCCTCCCGTCTGGACGAGCTCGCCCAGGCCACCGCCGCCGACGGCCTGGAGAGCCTGCTGGCCGACCGCACCGCCTTCGAGGACTTCGACGCCGAGACGGCCGCCGCCCGCGGCATGGCCTTCGAGCACCTCGACCAGCTCGCCATGGACCACCTGCTGGGCGCCCGGGGCTGAACCGGCACGCACGCGTGTGTGTGCCGGTGAGCGTGCACACACGCGTGCCGTCGAACGATCGGTCTGCGCTCGGTCTCTCTCGGTCCTCGCCATGGTCTCCGCGCGGCTTCGAGCGGTCTCCGCGCGGAATACGCCGGAATCATGCGGTCCATGACATGAGTCGGTATCAACTTCCGTGCGGGGCTCGCGCCGCGAGCGGTTCACCGCGACGCTGGACGGTATGGCCATGCCGCCCGTACCGCCTCGACCGCCCGGACCGCCGGGCGACATGCCGCCTCCGGGCGGCTTCGGACCGCCCCGCTCCGGCTACGGACCCGACGACGGGACGGGCGGGGGCGGCTGGTCGCCGCCACCACCATCGGGTCCGCCGGGCGGGCCCGGAAGGCGGCGGAACCCCCTCTTCGTCGTCCTCGCGCTGCTCGTCACCGCCGGAGCCGTGGTCGCCGTCGTGTTGATGAGAGGCGACGATTCACCGGCCGACGAGCCGAACGGCGGCGACAGCACCGGCAGCGGCGCCACTCCCGCCCCGTCCTTCAGCCTTCCGGTCGAGCTGCCCAGCGGCTTGCCGACCGAACTGCCGTCGCAGCTCCCCACCCGACTGCCGAGCCAACTGCCGACCGCGTTGCCGAGCGATCTGCCGAGCGATCTCGAGTCACTGCTGCCGTCCCTGGAGGAGCTGCTGCCCTAGCGGCCACGTGCGCGTGGCCGCCGGTCAGCGCACGCGCGCGTGCCGAGGTGCCGTGGCTCACACGCCCCGCGGCAGCCGCACGTAGGTGACCGTCGTCTCGATACCGCTGTCGACGAGCCGGCCCTGCGCGTCGAACGCGCCGGCGCCGTCCGTCATCCCGAAGTCGTTGTCGTTGATGAGGGCCAGCGTGGAGTGGTCCACCAGCGCGACGCCCTCGATCTTCCCGGGCACTCCGGCGACCGTGCCGAGATCGACGGCCAGGCGCTTCGACAGCACCGGGACTCCGGAGGCCGCGGGGTCGTTCAGCTGCTCCAGCGACGGGGACGTCGCGTCGTCGTCCCAGCGGCTGCCCAGGATGTTCGCCGCCCGGCTCAGTCGTACCAGGTGCAGTCGCGCGGCCTTGTCGGTGCGCTCCTCCACGAGCAGCCGGTCGTCGCCCACGGCGACCACCGAGGAGATCTTGAGCTCGGAGGTGTCGTCCTCGCTCGGGTCGACCACGTCGACCGGGTCGAAGCGGTACGCGTACTCGGCGGTGACGGCCTTCTTCTTCGGCGAGAAACGCAGCAGACGCGTGGTCCGCGAACTCTCTCCCGCGTCCGTGTCCGGAAGCGACAGCGGGCTCTGCACCGCCAGGACGAGGTCGCCGCCCGGGAGTTGGGCCAGGCCCTCGAAGCCGCGGTTGATCTTCCGGTGCAGCAGGACCGCCGGCAGCGCCTCCACCACCGGGTAGTCCGTGCCCGTGAGCTTCAGCCCCTGCGGCACGTAACGCGTCAGCACCTTCCCGCGCGCGGAGACGTGCACCAGCGAGGGCCCGTACTCGTCGACGAGCCAGAAACTCCCGTCCGCCGCCCGCACGATGCCCTCGGTGTCCAGCCCGTTCGGGTTGTACGGCACAGGCGTCTGCGCGTCGTAGGAGTACGGCGCCTCGTCGCGCGCCGCCTGGTTCGACAGGCCCGTCACGGGCTTGCCCGACTTCGTGGTGACCGGGATCGCCTGGAGCACCTTGACCGTGTCGCCGGACACCCGGATCCGCACGATCGCCGGATCGAACCCGGGCACGGGGAACGTACGGCGCTTGGTGCCGCCCACCTTGGTCTGTCCGTTGGGCCCGCGGTCGGTGACTGTCCAGAACTCGCCCTTGCGGCCCGCCGGAAAGATGTCGCTGCCGATGCCGCCGAGGTCCACGCCCCGGTCGTCGGCCACCGTGCCGGGCAGCAGCGCGTTGCTGAACGCCCCGAGGGGGATGTCGCCGAGCGTCGCGGTCCGCGTGACGTGCGCCTCCTGGGCGGGCGTGCCCGCGGTGGCCGGTCCGGCGGTGGCGAGCGCGGCCAGCACGGCGAGCGGTACGCCCGCCGCGACGGAACGGTGGACGCGGCGCCGACCGGTGGCGTGCGGGGACATCAGGCCTCCTGAGGAGAAGAGATGCGACAAGTTCGCTGACAGCGGCCAGAGTTGGGGCACGCCCCGAACGCCGTACGACCTCCGGGTGAACATGGGGCGTCGGCCGCCCGTCGGACCGACGCCCCGTTTGGCGCCGTAGGGAGCCCCGGGCCTAGGAAAGCGCTTCCTCGCTGTCGGGCCGGGCCCCGGCCAGAGCCGTCGCCGGGTCGTGGGCCGCATCCCCGGCCGGCATCCAGCGGCCGCCCTCCTCGCGGTACGGCCACCATCTGCCGTCCCGCCCCAGCCGCAGTTGGCAGGCCGTCCCGACGACCGTCCACCGGTTCCCCCGTGCCCGCAGCACCGGCCGATCGTCCTCCTCCCAGGCCGAGTCCAGCGCGGCACGCGCGCGTGCGAACGCCTCGCCCTCCACGGCCCACTCCTCCTCGAGCACGGACAGGGCAGCCACCCCGCCGTGTCGCCACGCCCGGACGGCGGCGGCCAGCTCCGCCCGGGAGCGCTCCGATCCGGTGGCGAGACGGCCCAGCACGGCCTCGCCGGGGCGATCCACCGTCCCAGGTACGTCGAGAGCCCCCTCCGCCAGCCGTACGGCGTCCTGGCCGACGGTCAACCGTGCCGTCGGCGCACGCCGCTCCGCCCCTTCGCCGAGTGCCTCCGCGAGCAGCAGGTGCGCCGCGGCGGCCGTCCGGGCGGCCAGGATCTCCAGCGCGGCCGGTTCGACCCCGGCCGGGGGAGGGGCATCGGTGTCCAACGAGGGCGGCACACCCGGCTCCGGCGGGAGTTCGGGCACCGCGGGCAGCGGAGGCAGGATGTTCCCGGCCGCGTACGCCTCCGCCGCGTCCACACCCCCACCTTCGGTCCGCAGCGGCTCCGCCTCGGACCGAGCGGCGGAGCCACGCGCCTGGAGGTCGTCCAGCAGGCTCTGTTCGGCACGTCCCCGAAGCAGCAGGAGGACGAAGGGATCCTGGTCGAGCAGCCTCGCCACCTGGTAGCAGACCGCCGCCGTGTGACCGCAGTGGTCCCAGGCGTCGCAGTCGCACTGCGCCTCCAGGTCGCCCAGCCCCGGCAGCAGGTCGATGCCGGCCGACTCGGCGTCCTCGACCAGATGCGGCGGCATCTCCCGGTCGAGCAGCGCGGCGACGTGCCCCGCCCGCTCCACCGCAAGGTCCAGAAGACGGTCCCACTGGTCGTCCGAGAGCCTGTCGAGCAGCACGTCGGCCCGGTGCTGCGTGTGATCGCGGTCCTGGACGACGGCCGTGACGCGCCCCGGTCGCACCGACACCGCGCCCACGGCGCCCGCGCGCGCGAGCCGGCGGCCCGTCCGCACCTGCTCCCCGTCCAGCGCGCCGTCCTCGAGCGCGGCCAGCCACGCCCGTCCCCACCACGTCTCGGCGAACCCCCTCCCGCGCGCGGGAGGCAGCGCGGCGAAGGTCCGCTCCTCGACGCTGTCGTGCCGGTTCATCGCGTATCCCCTCGCAGCTCCACCAGATCGGCCAGCTCGGCGTCCGTCAGTTCCGTGAGCGCCGCCTCGCCGGCCCCGAGAACGGCGTCCGCGAGATCCTGCTTGCGGCGCAGCAGGTCGGCGATGCGGTCCTCGATCGTGCCCTCGGCGATCAGCCGGTGCACCTGCACGGGCCGGGTCTGGCCGATGCGGTACGCCCGGTCCGTGGCCTGTGCCTCGACGGCCGGGTTCCACCAGCGGTCGTAGTGCACGACATGCTCCGCGCGCGTGAGGTTGAGGCCCGTGCCCGCGGCCCTGAGCGACAACAGGAACACGGGGACCTCACCGTCCTGGAAGCGCCGGACCATGTGCTCGCGCTCGGCGACGGGCGTGCCGCCGTGCAGGAACTGCGTGGGTACGCCCCGCGCCGCCAAGTGCTGTTCGAGGAGCCGCGCCAGGCGCACGTACTGCGTGAAGACCAGCACGCTCGACCCCTCGGCGAGCAGGGTGTCGAGCAGCTCGTCCAGGAGCTCGAGTTTCCCGGAGCGTCCGGCGGTCCTCGGCCGTTCCTCCTTCAGGTACTGCGCCGGGTGGTTGCAGATCTGTTTGAGGGCGGTCAGGAGCTTCACGATCAGCCCCCGGCGCGCCATGTCGTCGGCCTCGGCGATCGCCGCGAGCGTCTCGCGGACCACGGCCTCGTACAGGCCGGTCTGCTCCCTCGTGAGGGCCACGGGCCGATCGGTCTCGGTCTTGGGCGGCAGCTCGGGGGCGATCCCCGGGTCCGACTTGCGGCGGCGCAGCAGGAACGGTCCCACGAGCCGGCCGAGCCGCTCCACCGCGGCCGGGTCCCCGCCGCTCTCGACGGCTCGCGCGTACCGGCTACGGAAGGCGCCGAGCCGACCCAGCAGGCCGGGCGTCGTCCAGTCCAGGATCGCCCACAGCTCCGACAGGTTGTTCTCCACCGGGGTGCCGGTGAGCGCCACACGCGCGCGTGCGCCGATGGTGCGCAGCGCCCGCGCGGTCGCCGAGTACGGGTTCTTCACGTGCTGCGCCTCGTCCGCCACGACCAGGCCCCACGGCGCCTCGCCGAGCCGCCCCGCGTCCAGGCGCAGCGTGCCGTAGGTGGTGAGGACGAACTCGCCGTCGGCCAGCGCCGCCAGATCCCGTCGCGGGCCGTGGAAGCGGCGCACCGGCGTCCCCGGCGCGAACCTCTCGATCTCCCGCTGCCAGTTGCCCATCAGGGAGGTCGGACAGACCACGAGGGTGGGACCCGCCGCCGAGGCGTCCGTCTGGCGATGCAGGTGCAGGGCGATCAGCGTGATGGTCTTGCCGAGCCCCATGTCGTCCGCCAGACAGCACCCCAGTCCCAGGGCCGTGGTCCTGGCCAGCCAGTCCAGGCCGCGCCGCTGGTAGTCGCGCAGCGTGGCGTCGAGGGCCGCGGGCTGCGCCACGGGCTCCTGCGTCTCGGGGCGCGTCAGCCGCTCCCGCAGGGCCGCCAGCCACCCGGTGGGCCGCACGTCGACCCGTCGGCCGTCCACCTCCGTCGAGCCCGTCAGAGCCGCGCCCAGCGCGTCCACGGGCGTTATCCCGCGGTCCTGCTGAGCACGGGCCCGGCGCAGTTCCCGCGGGTCGATCAGCACCCATTGGTCGCGCAGCCGCACCAGAGGCCGGTTGGCCTCGGCCAGCCGGTCCAGCTCCTCGCGCGTCAGCTGCTGGTCGCCCAGCCCGAACCACCAGGTGAACGTCAGGAGCGAGTCCGCCGACAGGAAGGACGGCGTGTCCGCGCCGAGCCGGTCGGGCCCCCGTTCCTCCTCCGGCGGCCCCACGACCGCGCGGGCGGTCAGGGTGCGGGCCAACTCCCTCGGCCAGTGCACCTCGATCCCCGCGCCCGCCAGTGCCCGCGAGCCCTCGCCCAGCAGCTCCGGACACCTCCTCGTCGAGGAGTTCGACGGCATCCGGCACGGTGGCCGACAGCAGGGGTGTCAGCGCCGGCCAGGCACGGGCCGCACGGCGCAGGGCGAGCAGTGCGTCCATCCGCGCGCGGGGGCCGAACACCCCGCGCGTGACGCCGGAGTCCGCCCAGACGTCGGTGGCGTCCGCGACGAGCGCGGGGTCACTCACACTGTGCACCTGCGGCACGGCCCGGAACCTGGGGGCTTCGGTCCCGGGCAGTTCGAGCCCGCAGACCTCGATCCGCAGCGAGATCCGTACGCCGGCGTCGTGGCCCGAGGCGACGTCGGCCGCCCACGTGCGCAGCTCCGGCAGATGTCGGGGCTGCGGGGCCGCGTAGGCCGGACCTCCCGTCATCAGCGGCGCGGCGGGCGTGCGGGGCAGCGCGTCCGCCACGGCGTCCAGGAAGGCGCGCAGCAGCCGCTCGGGGTCGGGAAGGCGCAGAGGCGGGGTTTCGTCCACCGGTACGGCGTGTGCCTCGGGCGGCATCGAGGCGGCCAGTCGGCGCACCTGCTCCACGTCCTCCGGAGCCAGCGGGCCGATCCGCCAGGCGTCGTGGTCCTCAGGTGACAGACCGGGCAGCAGGAGACCGCGCGCCACACACCGCAGGGCCAGCAGGGCGGCCGCGCCCCAGAAAGCGGCGGCCCGGTGTCCGTCCGGCACGGCACGCGCGCGGGTGAGGAGAGGCAGGGCGTCCTCGACCGGCAGCACGACGGCGGGTACGCGCGCGAGTGCCACCCCGGAGCCGGCAGGCCGAACGACGGGCAGATCCTCCACCCGTCGGCCCGCTACGGCGGGAAGCGCGTCGTCGTCGGGTCGCCAGAAGGCGACGCCACCGGTTCGGGCCGGGGTGCCGGGCACGAACACGGCGGAGCAACGTGCCAGTTCGGAGATCTCGAGCGGTGTCTCCACGGGAACCCTCTGCACGGCGATGAAACTACTCCTCAAACTTGACTACCAGGGGCGGGGTCGCCGAGGGTACAGCACTTCGGCGAGGAACGCGCACCGTGAATGGATCCGGTCCGGTCCCGGATCCATTCCGGTCCGCCAACCCGGGGCGGGACTTCTCAGGGGCGTCTCGGGGCTGTACCTCAGGGACGTCTCAGGGTCGAGTCCGGAACCGCGGGCGGCCTGGAGCCGTTTTCATGGCAGAGAGCGGCAGTGGCCGCGAAGGAGGCGACGCACATGTCGAGAAACGCGAAGATCGCCGCAGGGGGTGTGGCGGTCGGACTGCTGTTGTTGATCTGGCTGCCCTGGTGGGCTGCCCTGCTGATCGTGCTGGGGGTTCCGGCGGCGGCCTACCTCACCTTGGATCCCTCTCAGCGGCGCAGGCTGCGCCGTGCCACACGCAAGGAGCTCGGCCGCTGAGTGACGGGGACCGCGACGCGGTCCCCGTCCTCCCGTACATCCAGGCCGTCGGTGCCCATGGCATGGGCGTCGAACGGCCGCAGAGGAATCGCTGCGACCTCAGAGCGGCCGTACGGCCATCTTGTCGAGCGCCTCGAGGAGTCCGGGCAGCTCGGGTCCGCGGCCGACCGGCAGCACCTCGCCGGGCTCCTCGTCGAGCAGGACGAACGCGATGTCGTCGGTCCTGGCCACCAGTGACCAGCCGGGGCCGTCGGCACGCAGGGTGCGCGCGTCACCGGGAGCGAACGACGAACGGACGCGGCCGAGCGGAGGCGGGGCGTCCACGTAGGCGCGTACCTCGGCGAGGACGCGTCGGATGCCGCTGTGGCCCTTCACCGTGCCCTTCTTGGCCCCGTTGGCCCCGTTGGCCCCGTTGGCCCCCTCGGACCCGCCCGTCTCGTCGTCCCGGGCTCCCTGGTCGGCGCCGGCACCCGCATCCGCAGCGCTGCCCTCCTGAGGGCGGGCGAAGTCCGCGTCGTCGATCTGCTCGCGCCACAGGGCCCACTGGAGCGCGATCTCGTCGGCCCCCAGCCGTCGCTGGGCCGGACCCCAGGTGGTCGTGTCCGGAGGCGACAGCGCGGGGCCGTCCGCCACCTCGGCGGCGGGATCGTGCGGCGCGGGCACGCCGGGAGCCGCGACGGCGACCGCCAGCGGCCAGCCGGGCAGGGCGGCGACGACCGTCCGCTCGCCGGGCGACAGGTCGTATTCCATACCGCAGTCCCACGACGCGATGGCGACGGCCACCAGCGACACGTCGTCGATGACGACAGTCCACCGCGCGCCCTCGCCGTCCTGGCCCAGCACCAATCCGTACCCGTCGGCGAGCGGCGGGAGGCCGAGCGCCGCACAGGCCTCCGGGTAGTCGTCGCCCAGCGCGCTCGGGAACTTCGCCGGCGTCAGCAGCACCGCCGTGAGCACATAGAGCGCATCGTCCGCGGCGGCGACGGCGTCCTCGTCCGTCCCAGCCATCCCAGCCTCCCCATAGGTTTGTCCAACGGCGCGCACCCTAGTGCGGCGGGAAGGCGCTTGTCACGACTCCCCGACACACCCGGAGCTGCGGCTTTCCGGTCGGACGGGGCGAATCGACCACCCCGGCCGTCGGATGCGTCACGCCGACGGCAGTCCGAGGAGCTCACGAGCCACGGTACGGGGCGACTCGTCGCGCTCCCGGGCGAGCGCGATGACCGCGCGACAGGCCAGTTCGTTGACGCCGAAGGAGAGCGCCTCCGGCGACACCCAGCCCGCCGCCTCGTCGATCCTGTCCTGATCGTCCTCCGCGCACGCCGAGACGTACGCGGCGGCCGCCTCGAACAGATTGTGGGTGCGCTTCCCACCACCACGCGACTCCTTCTCGGGACGCCCCTCCCCGTCCGGACGCGACCGCGCGCGCATCGCGTCGCGGAATCTCCCGTAGGCCTTGCGGACCCTGTCCAACATGTCGACCGCCTTCCCCCTGCGTAGTTGCCCTGACTGATCCTTCATCTCCTGCTGTTCAACCTAGAGTTGGAGTTCCGGCGGCAGAAGGAGGACGGTGCGGTGAAGCGCTTCGAACGGCTCAGTCAGATCCGGCGGATGGACCCGTACGAGGACGCGTTCGAGATCTACCGACTCACCGCGGCGTACGAGTTCCCCTGGGACGTCACCCGCGCACTGGAACTGGCCCTGTACCGCACCTACGCGGTGCCGAGCATCGGGCGCCTGCTCGCCGAGACGGCGGAACTCACGGACCGCGCCCAGAAGCGCTACGACGACACCTCGCTCCTGCTCGACGCCGTCGTCGAGCACGGCTTCGACAGCGAGCAGGGCCGGACGGCCGTCGGGCGCATCAACCAGATGCACCGCTCGTACGACATCAGCAACGACGACATGCGGTACGTGCTCTGCACCTTCGTCGTGATGCCGAAGCGTTGGATCGACGCCTACGGATGGCGCAGGCTGTCGCGCCACGAGATCGTCGCCTGCACCGTGTACTACCGCGCCCTGGGGCAGCGCATGGGCATCAAGGACATCCCCGAGACCTACGAGGAGTTCGAGGCCTGTCTCGACGCCTACGAAGAGGCCCACTTCGCCTGGGACGAGGGTGCGCGGCGGGTCTCGGACGCCACGCTCACCCTGATGGCCTCCTGGTACCCGAGGCCGCTGGCACCCGTCCTGCGCAACGCCACACTCGCCCTGCTCGACGCACACCTTCTGAAGGCGTTTCGCTACACCCCTCCGAGTCCCATGGCCCGCGTGCTGGTGCGGGCGGCGGTACGCGCGCGTGGACGCGTGGTGCGACTGCTGCCGCCGCGCCGCGCACCCCACCACGCGCGACAGAACCGGGAGATCAAGGGTTACCCGAACGGCTACCGGCTGGGCGAGCTGGGCACCTGCCCGGCGCCTGGCGTCCGCGGCTGCCCCGTCCGGCACCCGGGTGGGTCAGCCGCCCAGTGAGGCGAGCGTGTCGCGCAGCCAGGTGAGCTCGGCCCGGGACGTGGCACGCGCGATGGTCAGCACACCGCGCCGGAACGGATCCTCCAGCTCTTCTGCCCGCAGCGGCCGGTCACCTTCGTAGAAGAAGCTCGCCGGCTCCTCCAGGAAGGCCAGTCGGCGGCGCAGCACGGCCGCCTGGGCGGCGGCGTCGTCCAGGTGCCGGAGGAAGGCGAGCACCGTGAACCAGCGGTTCTCGTCGGTGATGTCGCGCTGGGCGGGTTCGGCGAGCTGTCGGCGCAGTTCGCGCCTGCCCTCGTCGGTGAGGCTGAGGACATGGCGCGGAGCGGCGACGGCGCCGGGCTCGGTGGTGCGCACCAGGAGACCTGACTTCTCCAGCCGCTTGATCGTCGGGTAGAGGGTGCTTTCGGCCACCGGACGCACGTGTCCCGTCAGCGCCGTGATGCGTTTGCGCAGCTCGTAGCCGTGAAGCGGGGCGTCGTACAGAAAACCGAGGATGGCGAGCTCCAGCATGCCCGCATTCTGCCGCATACCAGTGGTACATCGATGCAGCATTACCTCAGTCATCGAGTACATCGGTCGCCGAATATAGCGTTGACGAGATACCTCGGTTGCGATGTATGTTGAGGGCCGCCGGAATCGACGGCGGTGACGAGCCGAGGGGGAAACGATGCGGCAGGCCGAGTTCGACGGTGCGGGCAGCCATGTCCGGTGGACCGAGTCACAGGGTGCGGAACCCGCGCGGGTGTACGTGCACGGACTGGGCGCGGCTTCGGCCGTCTACCACGCGCATGCGGCCGCCCGTCCCGAACTCGCCGGCCGGCGCAGCCTCTTCGTCGACCTGCCCGGACACGGCATCAGCGACCGCCCCGCGGGCTTCGGCTACACACTCGACGAACACGCCGACGCCCTGGCGGCCGCCCTGGACGCGGCGGGGGTGACCGGCGCCGAGCTGGTCGCCCACAGCATGGGCGGCTCCGTGGCCGTCGTCCTCGCCCACCGCCGGCCCGACCTGGTCGCCCGGCTCGTGCTCACGGAGGCCAATCTGGACGCCTTTCCGCCGCCCTCCGCGGGGAGCAGCGGGATCGCCTCGTACACGGAGGAGGAGTTCGTCGAGAGCGGGTACGCGCGCGTGCTGGGCAAGGTGGGGCCGATGTGGGCCGCGACCATGCGGCTGGCCGACCCGCGGGCTCTGCACCGCACCGCCGTCGGACTCAGGCGCGGGTCCGACCCGATCATGCGCGAGATCCTGGTCGGCCTCGACGCGGTGGAGCGCGTCTACCTCCAGGGTGAGCTGACCGGTGAGCTCGACGGAGCGGACGCCCTGGAGGCGGCGGGAGTGCGTGTGGTGACGGTCCCGGGCGCCGGCCACAACGTCATGTTCGACAACCCCGACGCCTTCGTGCGGGCGGTCGCCGGGCAGGTGTGAGCCCTCAGGCCTCGCGGACGGCGAGAGCCAGGAAGCGGTCGTCCTCGTCGGCGTACGACGTCATGTGCCAGCCCGAACCGGCCAGCATCGGGCGGAGGTTGGGTTCCGCACGCAGGTCCTCCGGGGTGAGCTGCCTTCCCTGACGGGCCGCGAGCGCCGCCCTGCCGATCGGGTGGAACAGTGCCAGCGTGCCGCCGGGGCGCACCACCCGTGCCAGCTCCCGCAGGTTTTCCTCCGGCCGCGGCAGGTGGGCGATGAGGCCGGCCGCGAACACGGCGTCCAGCGATGCGGAGCGAAAGGGGAGCGCGGTCACGTCGGCGAGCATCAGTCGCCCGGCCCGGTCGCGTCCGGCCCGTGCGGCCGCCGTCAGCATGGCCGGGGTCAGATCCGCCCCGACGACCACTCCCGACGGCCCCACGGCCGCACGCAGCGGCGTCAGGGCCCTCCCGGTGCCGCAGCCCGCGTCCAGCACACGGTCTCCCGCTCGCAGGCCGAGGTCGCCGACCGCGGCGGCGTAGGCGGGACCGTCGTCCGGGAAGCGGCTGTCCCAGTCCGCGGCCCGGGCGCCGAAGAACTCCTGAACGTGTGTGTGGTCGTCGCTCATGCTCCGCATGATCCCTCACCGACACGGACGACGCCTCGGTGCACATGTTCGAGCGTGACCCGATCGTTCCGGTGCACTACTGCGCCACATTTCAACACCTTTCGAAATGCGCCCCCTTTGTGCTCCCGTGTCCCGACTAGCCTCCCGTGGCCATGGGACACCTGGACCACGCAGCCTTCGGCTGGCTGACCCCCGTGCTGTCGTACGTGATGGCCTGCGTCGGCGCCGCCCTCGGGCTGCGCTGCACCGTGCGCGCGCTCGGCGCCACCGGACGCTCGCGCCGCAACTGGCTGATCACGGCTGCCTCGGCGATCGGCACCGGAATCTGGACCATGCACTTCGTGGCCATGCTCGGCTTCGCCGTCAGCGGCACCGACATCCGCTACGACGTTCCGCTGACCGTGCTCAGCCTTCTCGTCGCCATGGCCGTCGTCTGCGCCGGCGTCTTCGCCGTCGGCTACAGCCGTGACCGCACGCGCGCGTTGCTGATCGGCGGCCTCACCACCGGCCTGGGGGTGGCCAGCATGCACTACCTGGGCATGGCCGCCGTCCGGCTGCACGCCGACGTGACCTACGACCCCGTGCGCGTCGCACTGTCCGTCCTGATCGCCGTCGTCGCGGCGACCGCGGCTCTCTGGGCGGCGCTCAACATCAGGTCGCCGATCGCGGTCACCCTCGCCTCCCTCGTCATGGGCGCGGCGGTGAGCAGCATGCACTACACCGCGATGTTCGCGGTGAGCGTCCATGTCACGCCCTCCGGGGAGGCGCTGCCGGGGGCCTCGGCGATGCAGTTCATCTTCCCCCTCGCCGTCGGCCTCGGCTCCTATCTCTTCCTGACCTCGGCCTTCGTCGCGCTGTCGCCCACGACGGGGGAGCGTGAGGCGTCCGCCTCGGCCCAGCAACCCGTGGACAGCCTCACCGTCCGACAGCAGGCCCGGCCCGTCTGACGCGACCGGCCCGCCCCTGAACCCCTTCCGAGCGAGGAGGCCATGCGTACACCCCGTAGGACCCCCACGGCAGGCGCCGACGCGCCGCCCCCCACGCGCGGGCGCCGCGCCCACGCCGGACCCCCCGCCGACGAGGGCCCGGACGAGCGGAACGACACAGCGGCGGACGCGATACCCCCGCGCGCGGAGCGCTGGCGCATCAGGCCGCGCACCGTACGCGCCAAGATCGTCTGCCTGCTGATGGTGCCGGTCGTCTCCCTGCTCGCCCTGTGGGCGTACGCCACCGTCAGCACCGCCCAGGACGTGTCCGGGCTGCGCCAGTTGCAGCGCGTGGACTCCCAGGTCCGCGCCCCCGTGGCAGCCGCGGTGGCCGCTCTCCAGACCGAGCGGGCGGCCGCCGTGCGCTACGCGACCGAGCCCGCTCCCGGGCAGGCCGACGACCTGAAGACGCTCGCGGAACGCACGGACCGCGCGGTGGGCCGGCTACGGCTCGGCGACGACAGCACCGTCGCCGACGGCCAGGAACTGCCCACGGGAGTGGCCCAGCGGCTCGAGACGTTCGTCTCCGGGGCCGAGGGACTCCCCTCGCTGCGGACCGCGGTCCTCGAGGGCAGCGCCGGCTGGGAGGAGACGTACGGCCGGTACACGAGCACGATCTCGACGGCCTTCTCGGTCGGCGGTGCCCTCTCCGGCGTCCAGGACGCCGAACTCGGCTCGGACGCGCGCGTGCTGCTCGAGTTCTCCCGCGCGGGAGAGGCGCTGGCCCAGGAGGGCGTCGTGCTCGCCGGCGCGCGCCTCGCCGGACGCCTCGACGGAGAGCGCCTGCGGCTCTTCACCGGCGCCGTCGAAACCCGTCGCACCCTGACGGAATCGGCCGTCGCGGACCTGCGCGGGCCCGAACGCACCGCCTGGCAGCGCCTCGCCGCCGGCAGCGCCTACGCGGCCCTGCACGCCGCCGAGGACAAGGCCCTCGCCGACGGGCCCGGCGCGAAGGCGATCGCCGCCGCCCCCGCGAGCATCTGGGACAAGGCCCACGCGCGCGTGCAGAACGGGATGCGGACGATCGAGGCGGACGCCGGACGCGGTGTCGCCGACCGCGCCGACCCGTTCACCCGCGGTCTGCTCACCTCGGCCGGCGCCGCTGTCCTGCTGGGCCTCGCCGCCGTCGTCGCCTCGCTCGTCATCTCCGTGCGCATCGGCCGCGGACTCGTCGTCGAGCTGGTCAGCCTGCGCAACAGCGCCCTGGAGATCGCCCGGCGCAAACTCCCGGAGGCCATGCGGAAACTACGCGCCGGGGAGGAGATCGACGTCCGCGCCGAAGCGCCGCCGGGACCTCCCTCCGAGGACGAGACCGGCCAGGTCGCCCAGGCCCTGGGCACCGTGCACCGCGCAGCCCTGCGGGCCGCCGTGGAACGCGCCGAACTCGCCAGCGGCATCTCCGGCGTGTTCGTCAACCTCGCCCGCCGCAGCCAGGTCCTCGTCCACCGTCAGCTGAGCCTCCTGGACAGCATGGAGCGCCGCTCCGACGACCCGAACGAGCTGAGCGACCTCTTCCGGCTCGACCATCTCACCACCCGCATGCGGCGCCACGCGGAGAGCCTGATCATCCTCTCCGGGGCGGCGCCCGGCCGGGCCTGGCGCATGCCGGTGTCCCTCACCAACGTGGTCCGTGCCGCCGTCTCCGAGGTCGAGGACTACGCGCGCGTGGAGGTACGCCAGCTCCCGGAGGCAGCCGTCATCGGCACCGCCGTCGCCGACCTCACCCACCTGCTCGCCGAACTCGTCGAGAACGCCGCCCAGTTCTCGCCCCCGCACACGCGTGTGCGGGTCACCGGCGAACCCGTGGGCAACGGCTACGCCGTCGAGATCGAGGACCGTGGCCTGGGCATGGGCAAGGAGACCTTCACCGAGGCCAACCGGCGCATCGAGCAGTCCGAGGCGCTCGACCTGTTCGACAGCGACCAGCTCGGCCTGTTCGTGGTCAGCAGGCTCGCCGCCCGCCACGGCATCAAGGTCCATCTGCGGACCTCGCCCTACGGCGGCACCACCGCGGTGGTCCTGCTGCCGACGGCGCTGCTGCACAGCGCCAAGCCGGAACGTTCCGCCCGTGAGGTGACGGAGACCGAGCCGCAGCCCGCGGAACGCGTGTACGCGCGCGTGTCCGCCGCGGACCGGCACACCGCCGACCGGCGCCAGGAAGCCGTCCACGCCTCCACCGACCGCCCCGCGCTGGTGGCCCCCGTACGAGCCGCCCCCGTGCGGGCCGACGCCGAACCGGCGGCCGCCGACCCCCCGCCTCCCGGAGTCACCGCCTTGCGCCTGCACCGTCCCCCGGACGACGCCGAAGGATCGGACGACGCCGAAGGATCGGACGACCTCCCGCGCCGGGTACGGCAGGCCAACCTCGCCCCCCAACTGCGCAGGCCACTCGCCGAGGAACCGGCCCAGCCGCCCGGCCCGCGCGGCGACGAAGGGCGCACCCCCGAGCTCGTACGGGACCGGATGTCCGCGTACCGGGAGGGCTGGGCACGCGGCGGCGGCAGGCAGCCCGGCCACGGAGCCGCCCCGGAACCCGAACCGGGCAGCGACAGCAGCGAAGGAGACCCCAGATGATCCAGGACCCGAGCACGAGGTCGGCCCAACGGTCCGGCGAACTCGACTGGCTGCTGGACGACTTGGTGATGCGCGTGAGCGAGGTACGGCACGCCGTGGTGCTGTCCAACGACGGACTCGCCGTCGGTGCCTCGACCGATCTCAGGAGGGAGGACGCCGAGCACCTCGCCGCCGTCGCCTCCGGCTTCCACAGCCTCGCCAAGGGCGCGGGCCGCCACTTCGGCGCCGGCGGAGTGCGCCAGACCATGGTGGAGATGGACGACGGCTTCCTGTTCGTGGCCGCCGCGGGCGACGGCTCCTGCCTGGCCGTCCTCACCGCCGTGACCGCCGACATCGGCCTCGTCGCGTACGAGATGGCGCGGCTGGTCAAGCGGGTCGGAGAGCACCTCTACACGGCGCCACGGCTCGCCGCGCGCCCACCCGCCGCCGGATGAGGCCAGAGAGCGACCCACGCAGATGACCGAGGACATGACCGGCACCCCGCGCGAGCTGGGCAGCCAGTGGTACGACAACGAGGCCGGTCCGCTCGTCCGCCCGTACGCCATGACGGGCGGACGCACGAAACCGGGCCCCACCGGAGTGCGCTTCGACCTGATCGCCCTGGTCACCCTGGATCCGGGCGCGCCGAGCACGGACGGCATGGCGCTCGGACCGGAACACCGCGCCCTGATCGGACTCTGCCGCACGGAGACCCAGTCCGTCGCCGAACTCTCGGCGGGCGCGGACCTTCCCGTGGGCGTGGTCCGGGTGCTCCTCGGAGACCTGCTGGAACTCGGCTGCGTCACCGTCAGTCGCCCGGTCCCGCCCGCGCAGCTGCCCGACGAACGGATTCTGCGCGAGGTGATCGAGGGGTTGCGAGCGCTGTAGATGACCCTCGGACGGACCCGGACGCGTACGGACCCACCGCACACCGACTCGTGCGCGCCTTCGGACACCGAACACACAAGAGTCGGTCACATCGGGCAGATAGCGGTCGAACCCCTCGGAAAGGGGCCGCGGTTGTCATGATGCTGACTTCGCACTCCGGCGCCGAAGCCGCGCGCGACCGCAGCGCCGAGCCACGGCACCCACGTACCGACCTCGACCGTTGCCGACACTCCCGAGAGAAGTGATCCATGGTCTCCGAACACTCCGACACCACGGGCGGCGACACCGCTCCCCTGGCGTTGAAGATACTGGTCGCCGGAGGGTTCGGCGTGGGCAAGACCACCATGGTGGGCGCGGTCAGCGAGATCAAGCCGCTGCGCACCGAGGAACTGCTCAGCGAGGCCGGACAGTCGGTGGACGACACCGACGGCGTGGACCAGAAGGTCACGACGACCGTCGCCATGGACTTCGGCCGGATCACCATCCGCTCCGGCCTCTCCCTCTATCTGTTCGGCACCCCTGGGCAGGACCGCTTCTGGTTCCTGTGGGACGAGTTGTCTCAGGGGGCCCTGGGCGCGGTGGTCCTCGCCGACACCCGGCGTCTGGAGGACTGCTTCCCCGCGGTCGACTACTTCGAGCACCGGCACATCCCGTTCGTGGTGGCCGTCAACTGCTTCGTGGGCACGCGGACATACGGCGCCCAGGACGTCTCGCGCGCCCTCGACCTCGACGGCGGCACCCCCGTCGTCCTGTGCGACGCCCGCGACCGCGACTCGGGGAAGGAGGTACTGATCCGGCTGGTCGAGTACGCCGGGCGGATGCACACCGCCCGGCTGCTCGACTCCGTGGGCTGACCCCGCCCACGTCGGCCCGGTCAGGCCGCGATGCCCTTCTGCGCCAGGACCTTGTCGATGGCGACACGGACGAGCAGTTCGCCCGGAACCCCGTTGCGGGCACCGAACTCCTCCGCCCGCTCCTCACCCATGTACCGCGCCGCGATACGAGTCGCCCAGTGCCGTACCTCGTCGAGGTCCTCCGAGATGCGGGCCCGGCCCCGCAGCACCACGTAGTCGAAGGGCGGCCGGTCGTCGTCCACGCACAGGGCGACCCGGCCGTCCCGCGCCAGATTGCGCCCCTTCACCGTGTCCTTGCCGGTGTTGAACACCACCTCGTCCCCGTCGAGCAGGAACCAGAGCGGTGCCACATGCGGACTTCCGTCGGCCCGTACGGTGGACAGCTTTGCGGTGCGGGTTCCGTATGCGACGAAGGCCCGCCATTCCTCATCGGTCATCTTCTGTGCCATGCCGCCATCCTCCTTGCTCCCGCGGCCGCTCCTGGGGAAGGCTGGCGGGCAGATTCTCCGGCGAGGCGGAGAGTCACACGGGGAATGTCACACGGGGAGCGGGACATGGCGCAGAACCAGGGGCTGGGCTGGCTGTTGGACGACCTGACGGAGCGCGTCGACCATGTACGGCACGCACTCGTCCTGTCCAACGACGGGCTGGTGGCGGGTGCGAGTACGGGACTGCTCCGGGAGGACGCGGAGCACCTCGCCGCCGTCTCGTCCGGACTGCACAGCCTGGCGAAGGGATCGGGGCGTCACTTCAGCGCGGGCCGAGTGCGCCAGACGATGATCGAGTTCGACGACGCGGTGCTGTTCGTCACCGCCGCGGGCACCGGCAGCTGTCTGTGCGTGCTCAGCGAGGCGGAGGCCGACATGGGCCAGATCGCCTACGAGATGACCCTGCTCGTCAACCGGGTCGGAGAGCACCTCACCGTGGACGCCCGGCAGCCCGACCGCGCACCGCTCGAAGACTTCTGACCTGCACCTTCACCTTCCTCCGTGGAGTTATCCACAGGCTCGCCTCGATGTCGGCGATTCCGGCTACGGTTTTTTTCCGAGGCCACCGCCGACCGTGCGGGCCTGCTCCACTCCACTTCACTCCACGGGGGAGACGACCATGTCCGGCAACACCGTCACACGACCACACTCCGCTTCCTGCACGCCGAGCCGGGCAGCGCGGGAACTGGATCTGAAGCGGAGCGAGTTCGACCTCGCCGTGCACCTCGGGCGCATCAGGACCGTGCCCGACGAAGGCGGCGGGGGCCGTCGGGTGGCCCGGGCGGAGATCGAACGTCTGCGCTCGGACCCTTGCTTCCCCGAGGCGCTGCGCGCGAGCGTGCTGGCCGTGGGGACCAGCGAAGGCGCCGCCATCATGGGCGTGCCCCCGGCCCGGTTCACCCGCCTCGCGCGCCTGGGACTGGTGGTGCCGGTCAGGTTCTATCTGAATCGCTATCGAGTCGTCGTCTGGCTCTATCTCGCCGACGAACTCAAGCAGTTCGCCACTGACGGGACCAACGCCTTCCTGCTGACCGGCCGGACACCCGAGGTGCTGCGGAGTCAGCTGGCCGCGGGTGTCGACCTGCGGCCCCGGAACTGGCGGGGACGCCATCTGGGCTTCCTGCACCGACAGGCCGACGGCCCCTGGCAACGCGCCGGTGTCCTGGCCGGGTTCCTCGACCCCCTCCAGGTCGCGGCGATCGTCAAGGACCCCTACGAACGCTCCCACCTGAACAGGTTCCGGCCGGGACCGCCGGCCCACGGCACCCCCGGCACACCGGCCGCGCACCTCGTGGAGAAGATCATGACGGCCGACGACCCCGACGAGATCGACTGGCTGAGGTACGACCTGGAACGAACCCTGGACGAGGCACGCGCCGAGCAGCCCGCGCCACGGCCGGCCTCGAAAAGGGCCCCGACGCCCCCGGCCGGGCCACCGGACCCGCCCGACGAGCCCGACCGGCCGACCCGCGGTCTACTGAGCCGGCTATGCCGCCGAAGCGGGTGACGCACCGGATCTACAGTGCCCGGATCTACAGGGCCCGGAACAGCCCCTCCTGGACGACGGACACCAGCAGGCGCCCCTCCAGGTCGTAGATCCGCCCGCGGGCCAGCCCGCGTCCGCCGGTGGCGATCGGCGACTCCTGGTCGTACAGGAACCACTCGTCCGCGCGGAACGGCCGATGGAACCACATCGCGTGGTCCAGCGACGCCATGTCGAAGTTCCGCGGACCCCACAAGGGCTCGACCGGGAGGCGGACGGCGTCCAGGAGGGTCATGTCACTGGCGTACGTCAGCGCGCAGGTGTGGACGAGCGGGTCGTCGCCGAGCGGCCCGACCGCGCGCATCCACACCGCGCTGCGCGGCTCGGCTTCCTCGACGTCCTCGGCGCTCCAGCGCAACCGGTCCGCGTACCGGATGTCGAAGGGCTGACGGCGCGCCATCCGCTCCAACTGCTCGGGCAACTCGCCCAGATGCTTCCGGATCTCCTCGACGACCGTCGGCAGGGACTCCGGGTCCGGGACCTCGCGAGCCGGCGGCAGCTGGTGCTCGAAGGGACCTTCCTCAGGCTTGTGAAAGGAGGCGGTGAGATTGAAGATCGTGCGCCCCTGCTGCACGGCGGTGACCCGGCGGGTCGTGAAGGACCGCCCGTCCCGCACCCGTTCGACCTGGTACACGATCGGCACACCCGGCCGGCCCGGGCGAAGGAAGTACGCGTGCAGCGAGTGCACGGGCCGGTCTCCTTCGGTGGTCCGGCCGGCCGCGACCAGCGCCTGGCCCGCCACCTGGCCGCCGAAGACCCGCTGGAGGGACTCCTGCGGGCTGCGGCCGCGGAAGATGTTGACCTCGATCTGCTCGAGGTCGAGCAGGTCGACGAGCCTCTCGGCCGGATTCGTCATCGGTGCGCTTCTCCTGTGCCCTCTTCGGTACTCACAACTGGCCGACGGATGTGACGCGGACGACCGCGCGGCCCTCGGCGTCGGAAGCCGTGAGGTCGACCTCCGCGCTGATGCCCCAGTCGTGGTCGTCGTTCGGGTCGTCGAAGATCTGGCGGACCCGCCACAGGGCGTTCTGCGGCTCCTCCTGGATGACGAGCAACTTGGGGCCCCGGGCGTCCGGGCCGGTGCTGAGGTCGTCGTACTCGTCCCAGTACTTGTCCATCGCCTCGCCCCAGGCGTCGGCGTCCCAACCGGACTCGCCGTCCAGCTCGCCGAGTTCGTCGACGTGGTCGAGAGCGGCGAGCTCGACACGGCGGAACATCGCGTTGCGGACCAGCACCCGGAAGGCACGCGCGTTGGCCGTGACCGGCTTGACCTCGTCGGCCTTCTCCTGGGCCTCCTCGGCGGTCATCTCCGCCGGGTTGGCGAGCTGCTCCCACTCGTCCAGCAGGCTCGAGTCCACCTGGCGCACCATCTCGCCCAGCCACTCCACCAGGTCCTGGAGATCCTCCGACTTGAGGTCGTCCGGGACGGTGTGGTCGAGGGCCTTGTAGGCGCCGGCCAGGTAACGCAGCACGATGCCCTCGGTGCGGGCCAGCTCGTAGTGGGACACCAGCTCGGTGAACGACATCGCCCGCTCGTACATGTCACGGATGACGGACTTCGGCGACAACGGATGGTCGCCGACCCACGGGTGGCTCTTGCGGTAGGTGTTGTACGCGTGGAAGAGCAGCTCCTCCAGGGGCTTCGGGTACGCGATGTCCTGGAGGCGCTCCATCCGCTCCTCGTACTCGACGCCGTCCGCCTTCATCGCGGCCACCGCCTCACCGCGCGCCTTGTTCTGCTGAGCCGCCAGGATCTGACGCGGGTCGTCCAACGTGGACTCCACGACGGAGACCATGTCGAGAGCGTAGGAAGGCGACTCCGGGTCGAGGAGTTCGAACGCGGCCAGCGCGAAGGTGGACAGCGGCTGGTTCAGCGCGAAGTCCTGCTGGAGGTCCACGGTGAGGCGGACGACGCGGCCGGTGCCGTCCGGTTCGTCGAGCTTCTCGACGATCCCGCCGTCCAGCAGCGAGCGGTAGATCGCGATCGCGCGCCGGATGTGCCGAATCTGCTGCTTGCGCGGCTCGTGGTTGTCCTCGAGCAGATGCCGCATCGCCTCGAAGGCGTTGCCGGGCCGGGCGATCACCGACAGCAGCATCGTGTGCGTGACCCGGAAGCGGGACGTCAGCGGCTCCGGCTCGGACTCGATGAGCTTGTCGAAGGTGTTCTCCGCCCAGCCCACGAATCCTTCGGGCGCCTTCTTGCGCACCACCTTGCGACGCTTCTTCGGGTCGTCACCGGCCTTGCTCAGAGCCTTCTCGTTCTCGATGACGTGCTCGGGAGCCTGCGCCACCACCAGACCCGCCGTGTCGAAGCCGGCCCGGCCGGCCCGGCCCGCGATCTGGTGGAACTCACGGGCCCGCAGGGTACGCACCCGGTTGCCGTCGTACTTGGTCAGCGCCGTGAACAGCACGGTGCGGATGGGCACGTTGACGCCCACGCCGAGGGTGTCCGTACCGCAGATCACCTTCAACAGGCCGGCCTGGGCGAGCTTCTCCACCAGACGCCGGTACTTGGGCAGCATGCCGGCGTGGTGGACGCCGATGCCGTGCCGCACGTAGCGCGAGAGGTTCTGGCCGAACTTCGTGCTGAAGCGGAAGTTGCCGATCAGGTCGGCGATCCGGTCCTTCTCCTCGCGCGAGCACATGTTGATGCTCATCAGCGCCTGCGCCCGCTCCACGGCCTGCGCCTGGGTGAAGTGCACGATGTAGACGGGCGCCTGCTTCGTCACCAGCAGGTCGCTGAGCGTCTCCGTCATCGGGGTGAACCGGTACTCGTAGGACAGCGGCACCGGCCGCGTCGCCGAGCGGACCACCGACGTGGGGCGGCCGGTGCGCCGGGCGAGGTCCTTCTCGAAGAACGACACGTCGCCGAGCGTGGCCGACATGAGCACGAACTGCGCCTGGGGCAGCTCCAGGATGGGGATCTGCCACGCCCAGCCGCGGTCGCCCTCCGCGTAGAAGTGGAACTCGTCCATGACGACCTGGCCGACATCGGCGTTCTTGCCGTCGCGCAACGCGATCGAGGCGAGCACTTCGGCGGTGCAGCAGATGACCGGGGCGTCGGAGTTCACGGACGCGTCGCCGGTCAGCATGCCGACGTTCTCCGTGCCGAAGATCTTGCACAGCTCGAAGAACTTCTCCGACACCAGCGCCTTGATCGGAGCCGTGTAGAAGGTGACCTCGTCGCGGGCGAGCGCCGCGAAGTGAGCGGCCGCCGCGATCATGCTCTTGCCGGAGCCGGTAGGCGTCGACACGATCACGTTCGCCCCGGAGACCACCTCGATCAGCGCCTCCTCCTGGTGGGGGTAGAGCGTCAGACCACGCTCCTGCGCCCAGGACTCGAAGGCTTCGTACAGGGCGTCGGGATCTGCGGTCGGCGGCAACTGATCGATGAGGGTCACGCCCCCATCTTGCCTGCCCTCGCCCCTGATGGGGGAATCGGATGCAGGCCCGAAGATCACGACCGCTACGCTGTGTCGCCGACGGAGCGTCAACGCACCCGGTCAACTGGACAGCGGCATTCGAGGAATAGGGCGGGCACCGGCCATGATGGGACCAGCACACTCACTGTCGGGCGCGGCCGCCTGGCTCGGCGTCGGTGCGGCCGCCGCCGCGGCCGGACACACGATGCCCTGGCCGGTTCTGCTCGCGGGTGCGCTGATCTGCGCCGGAGCCGCGCTCGCCCCGGACCTCGACCACAAGGCAGCCACCATCTCGCGGGCCTTCGGACCCGTCTCGCGCTGGCTGTGCGAGATCGTCGACAAGCTCTCCTACGCCGTCTACAAGGGCACCAGGAAGCAGGGCGACCCGCGCCGCTCCGGAGGCCACCGAACCCTGACGCACACCTGGCTGTGGGCCGTCATGATCGGCGGAGGCGCCTCGGCGCTGGCGATCACCGGTGGCCGCTGGGCGGTCCTGGCGCTTCTCTTCGTGCACATGGTGCTGGCGATCGAGGGGCTGCTGTGGCGGGCGGCCCGGGGATCCAGCAGCGATGTGCTGGTGTGGCTGCTTGCCGCCACCAGCGCCTGGATCCTCGCCGGTGTCCTGGACAAGCCCGGCAACGGCTCGGACTGGTTGTTCACGGACCCGGGCCAGCAGTACCTGTGGCTGGGGCTGCCGATCGTGCTGGGCGCCCTGGTGCACGACATCGGCGACGCGCTGACCGTCTCCGGCTGCCCGGTCCTGTGGCCCATCCCGATCGGGCGCAAGCGCTGGTACCCGATCGGTCCGCCCAAGGTGATGCGGTTCCGGGCCGGCAGCTGGGTCGAGCTGAAGGTGTTGATGCCGGTGTTCATGCTGCTCGGGGGAGTGGGCGGCGCGGCCGCCCTCAACTACATCTGACGAGCGACCCGACGGGTGCCGTCGGCGGTGGCGGCGGCACCGGTTCAGGTCATCGCCCCGCCGTCGCCGTAGCGTCGCTCGAAGCGGGCGACCCGCCCCTCCGTGTCCACGGTGCGCGCCTTGCCGGTGTAGAAGGGGTGGCTCTCGGAGGAGATCTCCACATCCACGACCGGGTAGGTCTCGCCGTCGTCCCACTCGATGGTCTGATCGCTGGTGGCGGTGGACCGGGTCAGGAAGGCGTAACCGGCGGTCCGGTCGCGGAACACGACCGCGTGGTAGTCGGGCTGCTTGTCCTGCTGCATGAGAGCTCCTCGTGCGATGACAGTGGCGATGGCGATGGCGATGGTGACGGAGATGGCGGCGACCGGCCGGGAACGGTCGGGTCGGCCGTGGTCGGGTCAGCCGGACAGGGCGTCCTCGTCGACGATGTGCATCGCGGCCTCCTCGGCGGAGGCGGCCGCGCCGTCGATGCCCACGTCCGTGGCGATCAGTGCGCTCTCCTCGTCCTCGTGGGCTCCCTCGTCCGGCGCCACGAGCCTGCCGGAGCGTGCGGAGCCGACCTCGTTGTCGAGGAGTTCCCCGTCGGTGCCGTCGCAATCGCCGAGGCCGTCGCCGTCCGGCGCATCCGGCTCCGGGATCTCCTCCGCGAGCCGCTGGTCCAGGCTCTCGCCCTGTCGGCGCTCCGCGGCGGTCACACCGTCGTGTTCCACCGCCCAGGGTCGGTCCGGAGGGGACCAGCCGCGGTCGAGGGGGTCCTCGACGCCGTCGTTCTCCAGCGTGTCCTCGGCGTCGAGCAGTCCCGAGTCTTCCTGGATGTCGGACGCGTCGGGCTGGTAGACGTCGTCCCCCCATCCGTCGGCACTGTTCACGGGTACCTCCAGGGGGTGACGGCCCCGTACTCATCGCGGTCGGCGGCGGGGTGCCGTCGCACGGGGCACCGGTCGAGCGCGGTGTGTTCCGGAGGGATCCCGACTGCATTCCGCGCGGGTGCCGCTATCCAGCGTTCCACCCCGCTTCGGGACCGCGCAACGCCAGAGGACGCACGAGGGCCGGGCCGGGCCACCTCCGCCCCGGCGCGGGGGCCGCGACCCGAGGCCGCCCCCGTCCCCGGGGCACGCAGGTCGCTGCCCTGCGAGGGGCCGGCCGAGGGCACCGGCACCGCCCCGGGCACCGGTACCGCCCCGGGCACCGGTACCGACCCAGGCACCGGTACCGACCCAGGCACCGGTACCGGTACCGAAACCCAGGCACCGGCACCGGGCCAAGCACCGACCCAGGCACCGGCACTGACCCAGGCACCGGTACCGGCACGGGCACCGGGCCAGGCATTGGCACTACCCCAGGCACTGGTCAACGGCCCGGGCACTGGCACCGGCGCCGGCCGGGGCACCGGCGCCGGCCCAGGCGCCGACGCACTCACGCCTCGCGTCGGCGCCGACCGGTCGCCCCCGCCGTTTCGTTCCTCAGCCGTGCCACGATCGCCAGAGGGCCGCGTACGCCCCGTCCGCCGCGACCAGCTCGGTGTGGCTGCCCAGCTCGCTGATGCGGCCGTTCTCGACGACGGCGATGACGTCGGCGTCGTGGGCGGTGTGCAGCCGGTGGGCGATGGCGACGACGGTCCGGCCGTCCAGGACGCGGGCGAGGGACCGCTCCAGATGGCGGGCGGCACGCGGGTCGAGCAGCGAGGTCGCCTCGTCCAGGACCAGTGTGTGGGGGTCGGCCAGGACCAGCCGGGCCAGGGCGATCTGCTGGGCCTGCGCCGGGGTGAGCGCGACACCGCCGGAGCCGACCTCGGTGTCGAGGCCGTCCGCCAGGGCCCGGGCCCAGCCCTCCGCGTCGACCGCGCCCAGGGCCGCCCACAGCTCGGCGTCCTCGGCGTTCTCGGTGCCCTCCGCGGCAGCCGAGGCCGTCGAGGTCCCCTCGCTCGAGCCGAGTCGCGCGTGGGGGAGGGCGAGCCGGAGGTTGTCGCGCAGGGAGCCCACGAAGACGTGGTGCTCCTGGTTGACCAGCGCCACATGGGAGCGGACCCGTTCCGCGGTCATTCGCGACAGCTCGGCGCCGCCGAGAGTGATCCGGCCGTCGCGCGGCGCGTAGATCCCGGCGAGCAGCCGCCCGAGCGTGGACTTTCCCGCACCCGAGGGTCCGACCAGGGCCAGCCGGGTGCCGGGGGAGACCTCCAGGGTCACCTTGCGCAGCACGTCGACACCCTCCCGGTAGCCGAAATGGACCCGGTCGGCGTGCACGTCGCGTCCGTCCGGCACGAGCCCGGAGTCCCCACCGTCGGGCTCGATGTCACGCACCCCGACGAGGCGGGCCAGCGACACCTGGGCCACCTGGAGCTCGTCGTACCAGCGCAGGATGAGGTTCACCGGGTCGACGAGCATCTGCGCCAGCAGCGCGCCCGTCGTCAGCTGGCCGACCCCGATCCAGCCCTTCAGGACGAACGCCCCGCCGAGCATGAGGACCGAGCCGAGCACCGTGACGTGCACCATGTTGATGACCGGGAACAGCACCGACCGCAGCCACAGCGTGTAGCGCTCCCAGGCGGTCCACTGCCGGATGCGCTGCTCGGAGAGCGCGATGCGGCGGTCGCCCAGCCGATGGGCCTCCACGGTGCGGCCGGCGTCCACGGTCTCGGCGAGGGCGGCGGCCACGGAGGCGTAGCCGGCGGCCTCCGAGCGGTAGCCGGCCGGCGCCCGCTTGAAGTACCAGCGGCACCCGGCCACCAGCAGCGGCACCGCGACCAGGACGGCCGGCGCCAGCGGCGGCGCCGTGACGACGAGCCCGCCGAGCAGCAGCAGCGCCCACATCACGCCGATCGTCAGCTGGGGCACGGCCTCGCGCATCGCGTTGGCCAGCCGGTCGATGTCCGTGGTGATGCGGGACAGCAGGTCGCCCGTCCCGGCACGCTCCAGCACGCCGGGCGGCAGCCGCACCGAGCGTACGAGGAAGTCCTCGCGCAGGTCGGCCAGCATCCGCTCGCCGAGCATCGCGCCGCGCAGCCGCACCTGCCGTACGAAGGCGGCCTGGACGACCAGGGCGAGCACGAACAGCGTCGCGATGAGCCCGAGGTGGAGCTCGCGCGCGCCGTCCGACAGTCGCTCCACGAGGTCGCCGAGCAGCCATGGGCCCACCATCGAGGCGACGGTGGCGACCGTGTTCACGAGCAGGAGGAGCAGAAAGGCGCGGCGGTGCCGGCGCAGGAGTTCGGCCACGTAGGCGCGGACGGTCGCGGGGGCGCCGACGGGCAGCGTGTTCGCCGTCTTCGGTGCCGCCGGGTCGTACGCGGGCGGCGCCACGCCGATCATGCGGTCTCCTCGATCTCTTCGCGTTCGATCTCTGCGAGTCGGTTGTCTTCCAGGTCCTTCAACACACCGCTCAGGGAGGCCTGTTCGTCCTTGTGGGCCTCGCCCAGCGCGGCTTCCTCTTCGGTCTCCCTGGTCACCACGGCCCGGTACCGGGGCTCGGAGCGCAGCAGTTCGCGGTGCAGACCCACCGCGACGGCCTCGCCCTCGTGCACCAGCACGACCCGGTCGGCCCGGTCCAGCAGCAGGGGGGACGAGGTGAACACCACCGTCGTGCGCCCCGCCCGCAGTTCGCGCAGCCCCTCGGCGATCCGTGCCTCGGTGTGCGAGTCGACGGCGGAGGTGGGCTCGTCCAGGACGAGGACCTCGGGGTCCGTGTACAGGGAGCGGGCCAGCGCGAGCCGTTGCCGCTGGCCGCCGGAGAGGGACCGGCCGCGCTCGGTGATCCGGGCGTCCATCGGGTCGTCGGCGTCCAACGAGCCCTGCACGAGTGCGTCGAGGACGTCCCCGCACTGGGCGGCGACCAGCGCCGCACCCGCGTCGACCGCACCCGAGGCGGGTACGTCGAGCAGGTCGCGCAGGGAACCGGACAGCAGCACCGGGTCCTTGTCCTGGACCAGGACTGCGGTGCGCGCGGAGCCCAGCGGCAGTTCGTTCAGCGGGACCCCGCCGAGCAGTACCGAAGGGCTGTCCTCCGAGGGGTGCCCGCCCAGCCGCTCCGCCAGCTGTCCGGCCGCGTCCGGGTCGCCGCACACCACGGCGGTGAGCCGGGCGGTCGGGGCGGTCAGCCCGGTGGCGGGGTCGTACAGGTCGCCCGAGGGGGCGTCGGCCGCGCGCGACCCGCCGATGTCGGTGACCCGCTCCAGGGACAGCACACGGGCGGCGCGTTTGGCCGACGGGCGCGAGAAGGAGTAGGCCATCGCGATCTCCTCGAAGTGCCTGAGGGGATAGGCCAGGACCATGACGGAGCTGTAGACCGTGACCAGTTCGCCGACGGTGATGCGGCCCTCTTGGGCCAGATGGACGCCGTAACAGACGACCGTGATCAGCAGCAGGCCGGGCAGCAGCACCTGGATGGCGCTGATCAACGACCACATGCGGGCGCTGCGCACGGCCGCGTGCCGGACCTCCTGCGAGGCGCCGCGGTAGCGGTCGAGGAACAGTTCCTCGCCGCCGATCCCGCGCAGCACCCGCAGGCCGGCCACGGTGTCCGAGGCGAGTTCGGTGGCGCGTCCGGCTTTCTCGCGCTGGACGTCGGCCCGTCGCGTCGCCGGGGGCAGCAGGGGCAGCACCGCGAGTGCGACGACGGGCAGGCCCACGGCGACCACCACGCCGAGCGCCGGCTGGTAGACGACCAGGCCGACGCAGACCAGCAGGACCGTCAGGGCCGCGGCGGTGAAGCGGGAGACGGCCTCCACGAACCAGCCGATCCTCTCGACGTCACCCGTGGAGACGGACACGACTTCACCGGCCGCGACCCGCCGGGTCAGCGCGGAGCCGAGCTGCGAGGCCTTGCGGGCGAGCAGCTGCTGGACCCGGGCGGCGGCGGTGATCCAGTTGGTGACGGCGGTGCGGTGCAGGAAGGTGTCCCCGATCGCGGTGGCGGCACCGCACAGGGCCATCACGCCGCCGGTGAGGGCGAGCCGGGTACCGGAACGGTCCACGACGGCCTCGATGGCGAACCCGACGCAGAACGGCTGCGCCGAGACGGCGACGAAGTGCAGCAGCCCCCAGGCCAGGGACTTGAGCTGGCCGCCCAGCTGGTTGCGGCCGAGCCACCACAGGAAGCGGGGTCCCGAGCGTGCGTCCGGCACACCCGGGTCGGGGTAAGGAAGGTCTTGGATCTGCATGACGTCCCAGTGGCTCGAGTCACGGGTAGAGGGAGAGGGAGAAAGAGGCGAAGGAGGCGGGGAGGGAGGCGTGGGGGAGGGGCGGACGAACGGGAAGGTCCGCGGGGAGCGGCAACAAACCGTGCAAGGTTCGCGTCGCAGCGTGGTCAAAATCAACCGGTTTTCCATGGCGGCGGCCGGATCCGGCAGCTGTCCGACACAGCCCGGATGTCCGGAACCTGCCGCTGACGCCCGGAAAGTGGTGCGAGCATGGGCCGATGCGACATGGCTATGCGCGGCGCGCGGGAGCCGCGCCGGTGATCTGTGGCCTCCTGCTCGCGGCGTTGTCCGCGTGCGGTGGTGCGGCCGTGCAACACGGGAGTGACGGTACGTCGGGAGCGGGCGGCGGGAGAGGCGGGACCTCGCCGGGCGCCGCCGCGACCACCGGCGTCCCGGGTGTCGGTGACCGGCTGCGACGGCGGATCCCCGCTGTTTCACGCCAGGTTGTGGCGGTGTACGGCGACGGGAAGGACTCCGCGGACGCCACCGTCGTGCTCTACGCCAGAAGGGGACCGGTCTGGGAGCGTGTCCGGAGCTGGCAGGGGCACAACGGCAAGAAGGGCTGGACCGCCGAGCACCACGCCGGCGACAACCGCAGTCCGGTCGGCGTGTTCACGCTCACCGACGCGGGCGGTGTCCTGGCCGATCCCGGTACCAGGCTGCCGTACACGCGGTCCGCCTCCTTCGCGGCGCCGCGCTGGTGGGCGAGGTCGCACTGGCACGACTTCGACTACGTCATCGCCATCGACTACAACCGCGTCAAGGGTGCCCCGCCCGACGACCCGACGCGGCCCGAGGGTGAGGAGAAGGGCGGGGGCATCTGGCTGCACATGGACCACGGCAGCGGTACGTCGGCCTGCGTCAGCCTGTCCAGGGCGGCGATGGAATATCTGCTGCGTACCCTCGACCCGGATCGGCATCCGGTGGTGGTCATGGGGGACAGGGACGCGCTGAAGGCCTAGGCCGTGTCCGGCCTGGCTCTCGCGGCGGAGGCGTCATTGCGGGGAGCGGTCGACTCCCCGTAGAACACCGGCCATGAGAAGTCGGATCATCATGTCCATGCTCACAGGGGCGATCCTCCTGGCGAGCACCGTCCTCGGGAGCGGCGCGGCGCGAGCGGACGCCTCCCCGTCGTCGTCCCCGTCGCCGTCGTCCGCGTCCGCGCCGGTCGAGGTCCCCGCCGAGTTCGGCACCGACTGGCACGACCCCCTCACCGCCGCCCCGCCCGTGGTCAGGCCCCACGCCAAGAGCTGCCAGGTAACCCTCGCCGAGGCGCAGTTCCGCGACTTCACGCCGTATCGCGGCTCGTACACCCCGCCGGACGGCTGCGGCGACCGCTGGAGCAAGGTGGTGCTGCGCCTCGACGGCAAGGTCAAGGGACGGCAGTTCGACCGGCTCGGCTATCTGCACGTCGGCGGGGTGGAGATCTTCCGTACGTCGACGCCCGAGCCGTCGCCCGACGGGATCACGTGGTCCGTCGAGAAGGACGTCACCCGCTACGCCGACACGTTCCGCTCCGTCCGGGACGTGGAGATGCTCATCGGCAACGTCGTCGACGACACCTACACGGGCGTGATCGACGTCAAGGTGACGCTCACCTTCTACGAGGGGAAACCGGCCGCCACCGCCCCCGACCGTGTCCTCACCCTGACCGACGGTCCGGGCGGCACGACCCTCACCACGCCCCGCAACAGCGAACGCGTCGTCGCCGAGGTGTACGCCACCGGCTCCGGCGGCGGGTGCGAGGAGTACTGGTATCTGACCGTGCCCGCGACCGCGCCGTACTCGTGCCGGTCGGACGACGGGCCCTATCGGGAGGTGCAGGTCAAGGTCGACGGCCGACCGGCCGGAATCGCCGCCCCCTTCCCGACCGTCTGGACCGGCGGCTGGTCCAACCCCTTCCTCTGGTACGTGGTTCCGGGCCCCCGGGCCTTCGACATCAAGCCCATCGAATACGACCTGACCCCCTTCGCCGGGATCCTCAACGACGGCCGTGCGCACCGCGTGGAGGTGTCCGTCGTCGGGGTGCCCGAGGGGCAGAGCGGCTGGAGCACGCCCGTCAACGTGCTGGTCTGGCAGGACCCGGGGAAGGCCGTCGTCGGCGGAGGACTCCTGACGCACGATGCGGGTGAACTCACCGACTCCACCACCTACACGCCGGGCACGGAGCACCGCGTCGACACCGAGGGCGGGCACCGGCTGACCGTTGCCGGGTACCTCGACACCTCGCACGGTCGCGTGCGGACCACCGTGACCCGCGCCGTCGCGAACACCTCCGCGCACCGCTGGACCGACGGTGAGACCGTGGACGGCCTCGACGCCTCCTGGACGGACGACGAGTCGGTCACCGTCGACGGCCGCGGACCGGCCCGTACGACGCGCACCCACCGGACCTACACGATGAACGGGACCACCACCGTCGGCGCGGACGACCGGCTCCGCACCGTGCTGACCCTCGGCGACCGGGCCGACTCCGTGACGACCCGGAACGGCCGACGCACGTCGTGGTCACGGCTCGACGACACATACAGGGGTGATGCCACCTTCACCGTCAACGTGCCCCGGGACCAGCGCCATGCCGTCGGTACGACGAGCGAGCGCTATCGGCTGTACGGCTCGGGCGGCTGCTACGACCGACGACTGACCACGGTGCAGGGGGTGCTGACCGAGGATCACGGAGGCTGCTGAGCCGGAACGCGTGCGACGCGTCACTCGTGGCGGGATTTACACAGCGGAAACGCGCAGGTCTCGTGCGCGATCAACGGCACCTTCACAGTGATCGCTACGGAAGCCGCTTTCCGCATCGCAGAAGTTCCGTCAGTCCCCGTCGGGGCTTCTGCGTGCCGCCATCCCCCCAAGGAGTGCCCGTGCCGCCGTCCGTCCCGTCCCTGCCGCGACGCGTCGCACGCATACTGCGTACCTCACTCTTCGCGCAGGTCGCCTGCGCGCTCGTCCTCGGTATCGTCGTCGGAAAGCTGTGGCCCGACGTGGCCACGGATCTCCAACCGCTCGGCGACGGTTTCACCCGGCTCATCAAGACGATCATCTCGCCCCTGGTGTTCTGTGTGGTCGTCGTCGGCATCGCCAAGGCCGGTGACCTGAAGGCCTTCGGCCGGATCGGGCTCAAAGCCCTGATCTGGTTCGAGGTCGCGAGCACGCTCGCCCTGGTCATCGGGCTGCTCGCCGCCAACATCGTCCAGCCCGGCTCGGGGATGAACGTCGACCCGGCCACGCTCGACACCTCGGCGGTCGACGCGAAGACGGGCGGCGGTTCGCTGCCCTCGACGACCGAGTTCGTCGTGAACGCGCTGCCCACCAGCTTCATCGGCGCCTTCGCGGAGAACTCCCTGCTCCAGGTGCTCATCCTGGCCTGCCTGGTGGGCGCCGCGCTGCTGCACCTCGGCCACACCAAGGTGCCGAAGGTCCTGCCGGCCATCGAGCAGGCTCAGGAGATCATCTTCGCGATCGTCGGCTTCGTCATGCGGCTGGCGCCGATCGCCGTGTTCGGGGCGATGGCCGTCCTGATCGGCAACTACGGCCTGGGCGTCATCGAGACCTACGGCAAGCTGATCGTCCTGTGCTACGCGGCCGCCGCCCTGTTCCTCACGCTGCTCGCCGTCGCCCTGCGGCTGGTCACCGGCCTGAGCCTGTGGAAGTTCCTGCGCTACATCCGCGAGGAGATGCTCCTCGCGCTCGGCACCGCCTCCACCGAGTCCGTCATGCCGCGCGTGATGCAGAAGCTGCGCAAGGCCGGCGCACGCGACGACGCCGTGGGCCTGGTGCTGCCCACCGGCTACTCCTTCAACCTCGACGGTGCCTCGCTCTACCTGTCCATCGGCACACTGTTCATCGCCCAGGCGGTGGGGGTGGACCTCAGCCTGGGCCAGCAGATCACCGTGATCCTGGTGCTCATGCTCACCAGCAAGGGCATGGCCGGCATCCCCGGCTCGGCCTTCCTCGCCCTGTCCGCGACCGCCTCCTCGCTGGGCGCCATCCCCGCCGGAGCCGTCGCCCTGCTGCTGGGCGTGGACCGCATCATGGACTCGATGCGCGTCGTCACCAACCTCCTCGGCAACTGCGTGGCGGTCTTCGCCGTCTCCCGCTGGGAGGGCGCGCTCGACCTGGAGCGGGCCAGGAAGGTCCTGGACGGCGAGACCGTCGCCATGCCGGACGAGGAGCCGGACGGCCCCGCGAAGCCGGAGGGGTCCGAGCGGCCGGAAGGCTCCGAGCAGCCGGAGGGTTCGGAGGGTCCGGAAGCGGCGGCCGGGATTCCGGTGGTCGTCTCCGCCGGGCCTGCCAAGGAGACCGCCCCCGAGACCAGTTGAACGGACGGCGCCGACGCAACGGGCCGTGGCCGCCCCTCCAGCAGTACGGAGGGGCGGCCACGGCCCGTTGGCACGAGGTTCAGCAGTTGTGCCCCTGCCCCTGCCCCCGTCCTTGTTCCTGTCCCTGTCTCTGTCCCTGTCCGTGCTTCGGCGTCCGTTCCGGTGTCCCGTCCACCAGTGCGTCCAGCAACCCGCTCAGCACCTGGCGCTCGAGGTCCGTCAGCGGATCGAGGATCTCCTCGGCGGCGGACATCCGCGCGCCCCGTAGCTGCCGCAGGGCCTTGCGGCCGTCCTCCGTGAGCTCGATCCGGATCACCCGCCGGTTGGTGGGGTCCGGCACCCGTCGCACCTTGCCGCTCCCCTCCAGCCCGTCGACCAGGGTCGTGACGGCCCGGGGCACCACCTCGAGCCGCTCGGCGAGGTCGGCCATGCGCGGCGGTGAGTCGCAGTGCGCCAGTGTGCGCAGCAACCGGGCCTGGGCGGGGGTGACGCCGAGCCCGCTCCGCTCCAGATGGTGCTTCTGGATGCGGTGCACCCGGCGCGTGAGCCGCAGCAGCTGCTCGGCGAGCAGACTGTCGGAATCGGGGGTGGTCATACGGGAACAATATCAGGATGCCGTTCATTGTGAGTATAGGTAACAATGAGCTATGCTCCGTCAGTCCTCATCGTCTCACCCTCCGTAGGAGCCATGCCCCGCGACCACATCGACTGGACCCCCTCGCCCGGCACCTCGACCGAACAGCCCCGGCAGGTGCGCCGCATCCTCACGCTCTTCAAGCCCTACCGCGCCCGGCTCGCGGTCGTCGGCCTGCTGGTCGCCGCCGCCTCGCTGGTCACCGTCGCCACCCCGTTCCTCCTGAAGGAGACGCTGGACGTCGCCATTCCCGAGGGGCGCACCGGCCTGCTGAGCCTGCTCGCCCTCGGCATGATCCTCAGCGCCGTCCTGAGCGGTGTCTTCGGCGTCCTTCAGACCCTGATCTCCACGACCGTCGGCCAGCGCGTCATGCACGACCTGCGGACGGCCGTCTACGACCGCCTCCAGCGGATGTCCCTCGCCTTCTTCACGCGCACGCGTACCGGTGAGGTCCAGTCCCGCATCGCCAACGACATCGGCGGCATGCAGGCCACCGTCACCTCCACCGCCACCTCCCTGGTCTCCAACTTCACCAGCGTGGTCGCCACCATCATCGCGATGGTCGCCCTCGACTGGCGGCTGACCGTCGTCTCGCTGCTCCTGCTGCCGGTGTTCGTGTGGATCAGCCGCCGCGTCGGCAACGAACGCAAGAAGATCACCACTCAGCGTCAGAAGCAGATGGCCGCGATGGCCGCCACGGTCACCGAGTCGCTGTCGGTCAGCGGCATCCTGCTCGGCCGCACCATGGGCCGCTCCGACTCCCTCACGCGCGCCTTCTCGGAGGAGTCCGAGCAGCTGGTCGACCTCGAGGTGCGGTCGAACATGGCCGGGCGCTGGCGCATGGCCGTGATCGGGATCGTCATGTCCGCCATGCCGGCGTTCATCTACTGGACCGCGGGCATGACCCTCCAGTTCGGCGGCCCCGATGTCTCCCTCGGCACGATCGTCGCCTTCGTCTCGCTCCAGCAGGGCCTGTTCCGCCCGGCCGTCAGCCTTCTGTCGACCGGTGTGCAGATCCAGACCTCCCTCGCGCTCTTCCAGCGCATCTTCGAGTACCTCGACCTGCCCATCGACATCACCGAGCGCGACAACCCGGTCCGTCTCGACCGGATCAAGGGCGAGGTCCGCTTCGAGGGCGTCACCTTCCGGTACGACGACAAGGGCGGCCCCGTCCTCGACGGCATCGACATCGACGTCCCCGCCGGCGGCAGCCTCGCGGTGGTCGGCCCGACCGGCGCCGGCAAGTCCACGCTGGGCTACCTGGTGCCGCGGCTGTACGACGTGACGGGCGGCCGGGTCACCCTCGACGGCGTCGACGTCCGTGACCTCGACTTCGACACCCTCGCGCGCGCGGTCGGCGTCGTCTCGCAGGAGACGTACCTCTTCCACGCCACGGTCGCCGACAACCTGCGCTTCGCCAAGCCGGACGCCACCGACGAGGAGCTGCACGCGGCTGCGCGGGCGGCGCAGATCCACGACCACATCGCCGCCCTGCCCGACGGCTACGACACGGTCGTCGGCGAGCGTGGCCACCGGTTCTCCGGTGGTGAGAAGCAGCGGCTGGCCATCGCACGCACCATCCTGCGCGACCCGCCGGTGCTGATCCTCGACGAGGCGACCAGCGCCCTCGACACCCGCACGGAACAGGCCGTCCAGGAGGCCATCGACGCCCTCTCGGCCAACCGCACCACGCTCACCATCGCCCATCGGCTGTCCACCATTCGGGGGGCCGACCAGATCGTGGTCCTCGACTCCGGTCAGGCGGCCGAACGGGGCACGCACGAGGAGCTGTTGGAGCGGGACGGGCGGTACGCGGCCCTGGTGCGACGGGATGCCCGCCTGGAGCCGATAAGATGACAGTATGGCAAGTTATGCCGGGTTTGTGACGATGTGAGGGTTACCGTGCCCGCATGCAGATGAACACTCCGCCACGGAGCACGATTCGACTGACGCGCCGGGGCCGTCTCGTCCTCATCGCGACCGGAGCCATCGTGGCCGGCACCGCCGTGGCGGTGCCGCTGCTGAGCCTGGAGAGTCCGAAGGAGAAGCCGAAGCCGGCGACCCTGGTCATCCCGGAGGGCTGGCGCGCGAGCCAGGTCTACGAGGCCGTCGACAAGGCGCTCGCCCTGCCGGCCGGCACCACCAGGAACGCGTTGCCGAAGGCCGGGCTGAAGCTGCCGAACGACGCCGAGGGCAACCCGGAGGGCTACCTCTTCCCGGCGACGTATCCGCTGGACAAGAAGGCGACGCCGCAGACGCTGCTGTCCTACATGGTCGACACCGCCAACAAGAAGTTCAACGGGGCGCCGACGGCGGCCGGCGCCCAGCGCAACGCCATGAACGTCTATCAGGCGGTCACCATCGCCAGCCTCGTGCAGGCCGAGGCCGCCACCAAGGCGGACATGGGCAAGGTGGCCCGGGTCGTGTTCAACCGCCTGGAGCGCGGGATGCCGTTGCAGATGGACTCCACCATCAACTACGCGCTGAACCGCTTCACGTTGACGACGACGGAGAACGACACCCGTGTCGAGAGCCCCTACAACTCCTACCAGCGCATGGGCCTGCCGCCGACGCCGATCGACAGCCCCGGCGAGGAGGCGATGCGGGCGGCCATCAGCCCCACCCCCGGCGACTGGCTGTACTTCGTCACGGTCAAGCCGGGCGACACGCGTTTCACGGCGAGCTACGCGGAACACCAGCGCAACGTCGCCGAGTTCAACCGGAACCAGCAGAGCTCGCAGGGTCCGCAGAGCTCGCAGGGCCCGCCGAGCCCGCAGAGCCCGCAGAGCTCGCAGGGCCCGCAGAGCCCGCTGAACCCGAAGAGCCCGCCGAGCCCGAAGAGCCAGTCGGTGGCGGCCGGGTGACCTGGCGGGGCGTCAGGCGGCGACCGGTTCCTCCGCGAGCAGCCGCCTGATGTCCCGTACGGCCGCGCGGCCGGCCCGGTTGGCGCCGATGGTGCTGGCCGACGGCCCGTAGCCGACGAGATGGATGCGCGGATCGGCGACGGCACGCGTGCCCTCGACCCGGATCCCACCGCCCGGCTCACGCAGCCGCAGCGGCGCGAGATGGTCGATGGCGGCCCGGAACCCGGTCGCCCACAGGATGACATCGGCGGCGACCCGCCGCCCGTCGTCCCACTCCACGCCGTCCGGAGTGATCCGGTCGAACATGGGCAGCCGGTCCAGCACCCCGTCGGCGAGCCCCTGCCGGATCGCGTCGTTGAGCGGCAGTCCCGTCACGGACACCACGCTCTTCGGCGGCAGCCCCTGGCGCACCCGCTCCTCCACGAGCGCGACGGCCGCGCGGCCCGCGCCCTCGTCGAAGGGTCCCTCGCGGAAGACGGGGGGCCGCCGCGTCACCCACGTGGTCTCCGCCGCGTACGGAGCGATCTCCAGCAGGTGCTGGGTACCGGACGCACCACCTCCCACCACGACCACCCGCAGCCCGGCGAACGCCTCGGGACCCGGATACCGCGCGGTGTGCAGTTGCCGGCCGCGGAAGGTCTCCTGGCCGGGATAGCGCGGCCAGAACGGCCGGTCCCAGGTGCCGGTGGCGTTGATCAGGGCCCGCGTGGACCACGTACCGTCGGAGGTCTCGACGAGCAGCCGCCCACCGGTGCCCTCACGCACGGCCCGCACATCGACCGGCCGCCGTACCCGCAGGTCGAAGGCGCGCTCGTAGGCGTCGAAGTACTCGGCGACGACCTCGGACGACGGTCGGGCGGGATCCGCGCCCGTCAGCTCCATGCCGGGCAGCGCGTGCATCCCATGCACCTTGCCGTACGTCAGCGAGGGCCATCTGAACTGCCAGGCACCGCCGGCGGCGGGCGCGTGGTCGAGCACCACGAAGTCGCGCTCCGGCTCGAAACCGCTGCGCCGCAGGTGATAGGCGGCGGCCAGACCCGCTTGGCCGGCGCCTATGACGACCACCTCGACCTCACGCACGTTGTTCACGCATCTACCAACGGAAGGGTCGGCGTGGATCTTCCCGGTTCGGTGGTGAGATCGGGTGCGGAACCCGGCGTATGGGTCAGGATGGGGGCATGTCAGATGCGTTCACCACCCGAGTTCTGCACATCGCCTCAGGCTCCCGGGAGAGGGTCGTCGACCTCACCGGGGACTGCGAGGCGTTCCTGCGTGAGGTGGCCGTCGGCCGCGGCGGCCTTCTGAACGTCTTCGTCCCGCACGCCACGGCCGGGATCGCGATCATCGAGACGGGCGCCGGAAGCGACGACGACCTCCTGGCCGCCCTGCACACCCTGCTCCCCGCCGACGACCGCTGGCAGCACCGGCACGGCAGCCCCGGCCACGGTCGCGACCACGTCCTCCCGGCCCTCGTCCCGCCCCATGCGACCCTGCCGGTCGTGGACGGAAGGCTGGAGCTGGGCACGTGGCAGTCGGTGTGCCTGGTGGACACGAACATCTCCAATGTCAACCGTCAGGTTCGACTGAGCTTCCTGGGCTGACCGAGATCGCTCGAGGAGGTCCCGCCGCCGATTCTCCGTACTCTGCACGCTCGAACGGAGAGCAAGTCCGGCCGGGACGCGTTCGGAAGGCTCGGGTCTTCGCAGAGGTCCACCTCAGACATGTGTGCTGCTCCTCGGGGCGGTGCAGGAAGGTGACGTGAGCCGCTCGGCCGGTTTCGGCCGGGCGCCTCAGTGACGCTGTGCCTGTCCGTCCGGAACCCGCCCCCCTCGCTGACGGATGTTTGACGGGAAGCGCCGCAGCCATAACAGAACCCTGACGGCGGGCCGGTCAGGGCCGGACTGTCCGACCCGGACGAGCCCGCTTGACGATCCCAGTGGCGGTGGGGCTCATCGACTTCACCGCCCTGTCGCCGGGCCTGGGCCCCTGCTTGTGCCTTCTACCGCTACGCCTCGCTCACACACCCCGAGAGCCTCAAAGGCCGGGGCACGACCGAGGAACAGGCCCGACGCGCAAGACGTCCAGCGCTGTCAGGGCCACATGCAACGCGGTGCGCTGGTCGCCCGATTCGAGGTCGCAGTCGAGCAGGCGCTCGATGGTGCGCAGGCGTTGATAGAACGTCTCGCGGGAGAGGCCACCGCGGCGGGCGGCGCCGGTCTTGTTGCCGGCGGCGTCGAGGTAGTGGCGGAGGGTCGTCAGCAGGTCGGTGCCGTGTCGGGTGTCGTGATCGAGGAGACGGCCGAGTTGTTGTTCGGCGTATTCCTGGATCCGGGTGTCCTCGCGGAGCGCGTACAGCAGGCGGCGCAGGTCGACGTCGGAGAGTTCGTGGAAGGAGCGGCCCGGGGGGAGAGGCTGGTCGGGTGGGGTGGCCTCGGCCACGCGGGTTGCCTGGTGGAAGGAACGGGGGGCGTCGGTGAGGTCGTCGACCTCGGAGCCGACGCTCACGACCGCCTGCGGGGAAAGGTCGAGCGTGGCGCGGCTCAGCCGTTCGACCGCGGGCTGCCAGGGGTGCGAGGGGCTCAGGGCGAGCAGTACTCCCAGGCGGCCGGGGGCCAGTTCGCCGACGAGTGCCGGGATTCCCGTCGTGTGCAGGTCCTGGGACAGGCGGGTCTCGGCATTCGCTGCGCTGTCGTCTGCGGGGAGGTCCACCACGACCGTGAGGAAGTGGCTGTTCTCGGTGGGCAGGCCCAGTGAGGCCAGGCGGGCGTGGGCGTCTTCGGGGGAGCGGTGGCGCTGCTCGACGAGATCGCGAAGGGCGTTGCGATGCGCGGTGCGTTCCCAGGGTGTGGGGTGGATGAGGCGGGCGACCGTCAGGGCCATCGCCGTTCTCTCCAGGACGGTGATGTGCTCCGGCCCGAAGGCCGGTTCGGTGGAGGGGGCGGGCAGCATGGCCACGCGGCCCCAGCGTTCGCCCTGGTATTCGACCGGTGCCGTGAGCCAGCCCTCCGGGCCGCGTTGGCTCGTGCGGTCGCCGGGCGGGGTCGCTCGGGATCGTTGCTCCCAGCCGGTGAGTGCTTCCTCCAGGGTGGTGCCGGAGGGTTCGCAGATCAGTGCCTGGTGGACCAGGTTCTCCAGGACGACCGTGCGGCCGCTCATCTCGGCTGCCGCGCGCATGACGTCCTCCGGTCCGGCGCCGCGCAGCGTCAGTGTGGTGAACGCCTCGTGGACGCGTTGGGTGCGGCGCATCGCCTCGGCCTGGTTGCCGAGGATGAGGGCGTGGACGACCTGGGTGACCTCGAGGAAGTTGACGTCCTTGGCGAGGGTGATCAGGGGCAGCCCGCGGGCGCGGCAGGCGTTGACGAGGGCGTCGGGCGGACGGTGGTAGCGCCGTACGAGTTCGATGACCAGAGCCGCCGCCCCGATGCGGGCGAGTTCGTCGACGTAGCGCCTGATGCCCGCGGACTCCTCGGGCAGGGGCATGCCGGTGGTCAGGACGAGTTCGCCGCCCTTGAGGAAGGATGCGGGGTCGGTCAGCTCGGTGATGTGGACCCAGCGAACCGGCCGGTCGAGGCAGGTCACGCCGGTGACGACCTGGGGCTGTCCGGCGGCCAGGACGGGCAGGGCCAGGACGTCGCCGATGGTGAGGGCGCGGCCGGGCGCACTGCTGTCCGGGTCGCCCGTGTCCGGCGGTCGCGCCGTCGAGGGGCTGTCGTTCACTTTGTCTCCCTGAGTGCCCGGTCACTCTGACAAGCCTCGCTGACCTGCGCAAGAGGTGTTCCGCCGGGGGCGTACGGGGCCATGGGCACCGCATTTCAGGCCCGCGCCTGACAGAACGTCCGAACACCGTGCCCCCGCCGGACAGATCGCGCGTTGGCTCCCTGTGGGGCGGCGGAGATGCTCGGGAGACCGCACCAGTCCGACGACCCACGCCGGGAGACGAACATGACCGCACTGTCGCCGCACCTTCGTCAGGCCACTCCCGTGGTGGCGGCCCGGGGCGAGGGCGTCCACCTCTACGGCGAGGACGGCCGCCGCTACCTCGACTTCACCGCCGGTATCGGCGTCACCAGCACCGGACACTGCCACCCCAGGGTCGTGGCGGCGGCACAGGAGCAGGTGGGCACGCTGGTCCACGGGCAGTACACGACGGTCATGCACCAGCCACTGCGGCGGCTCGTCGACAAGCTCGGCGAGGTGCTGCCGACCGGCCTGGACAGCCTGTTCTTCACCAACTCCGGCAGTGAGGCCGTCGAGGCCGCGCTGCGGTTGGCCCGGCAGGCCACCGGCCGCCCCAACATCATCGTCTGCCATGGCGGATTCCACGGCCGCACCGTCGCCGCAGCCTCCATGACCACCTCCGGCACCCGCTTCCGCTCCGGCTTCTCGCCGCTGATGAGCGGTGTGGTCGTCACCCCGTTCCCGTCGGCCTACCGCTACGGCTGGGACGAGGAGACCGCGACCCGTTTCGCCCTTCAGGAGCTGGACTACACGCTCCAGACGATCTCGTCGCCCGCGGACACGGCCGCGATCATCGTCGAGCCGGTGCTCGGCGAGGGCGGGTACGTGCCCGCGACCCGCGCCTTTCTGGAGGGGCTGCGGGAGCGGGCCGACAGGCACGGCTTCCTGCTGATCCTGGACGAGGTGCAGACCGGCGTGGGCCGCACCGGCCGCTTCTGGGGACACGAGCACTTCGGGGTCACGCCGGACATCCTCGTCACCGCCAAGGGCCTGGCCAGCGGGTTCCCGCTGTCCGCCATCGCCGCCTCCGAGGAGCTGATGGCCAAGGCGTGGCCCGGTTCGCAGGGCGGTACGTACGGCGCGAACGCCGTCGCCTGTGCTGCCGCCTGCGCCACCCTCGACGTCGTACGTGACGAGAAGCTCGTCGAGAACGCCGAGGCGATGGGAGCGCGGCTGCGGCACGGCCTGGAGGCGGTCGCCCACCGGACGCCGGGCATCGGTGATGTGCGGGGGCTGGGGCTCATGCTGGCCACCGACTTCGTCACGGAGGACGGCAGTCCCGACCCCGAGACCGCCGCCCGTGTTCAGCGCGCCGCCGTCGACGAGGGCCTGCTCCTGCTGCTGTGCGGGGCCTGGAACCAGGTGGTGCGGATGATCCCGGCGCTGGTGATCGACGAGGCGGCGGTGGACGAGGGGCTCCAGGCGTGGGCGGCGGCGGTGGAGACCGGTACCTCAGGAGCGTCGGCACGATGAGCGACAGTGTGGCGCGGCTGACCGCGCGGCTGGCCGAGACGGCTCCGGGCCTGCGGGTGGAATCCGGCCCGGGCGCCCTCGGCCAGTACGCCTACGACGCCTCCAACTACCGCGTCCCCCCGCAGGCTGTGGCCTTCCCCCGCTCCACCGGCGACGTGGTCGCGGTGCTGCGGGCCTGCAAGGAGACGGGCGTCCCGGTCACCGCCCGCGGCGGCGGCACCAGCATGGCCGGCAACGCGGTCGGGCCGGGCGTCGTCCTGGACTTCTCCCGGTACATGAACCGGATCCTCGACATCGACGAGGTCGCCGGGACCGCTCGGGTCCAGGCCGGAGTCGTCCTCGACGCGCTGCGCGGCGCCACCGCCCTGCACGGGCTCACCTTCGGCCCCGACCCGTCGTCGCACAGCCGCTGCACCCTCGGCGGGATGATCGGCAACGACGCGTGCGGGAACCGGTCGGTGCGGCACGGGCGGACCAGCAGCCACATCGAGGCCCTGGAGATCGTGACGGCCGACGGCGTGCGGGCCGTGGCCGACCGCACCGGCCTGCATCCGGTCGACCCACGAGACGCCGACCACGTCGCCCGCCTCGAAGCGGACGTACGGCGCCTGATCGGCGACAACCTGGCGCCGATCAGGACCGAGCTGGGCCGCATCACCCGCCAGGTCTCCGGCTACCAGCTGCACCACCTGCTGCCCGAGCACGGCTTCGACATGGCCCGAGCCCTGGTCGGCACCGAGGGCTCCTGTGCGGTCGTCACCGCCGCGACGGTCCGCCTGGTGGCGACCGCACAGGCTTCGGCGCTGCTCACCCTCGGCTACGACGACGTCGTCGACGCGGCCGAGGACGTCCCGGAGATCCTGCTGTGGAATCCCACCGCCGTGGAGGGCATGGACGAGGCGATCGTCGCCACCATGCACGCCCGCCGCGGCCCCGACTCCGTCACCGGGCTGCCCGAAGGGCGTGCCTGGCTGTACGTCGAGCTCGACGGCGACGACGAGGCCACGGTGAACGCCCGTGCGGCCCAGCTCCTCGAGGTGCTCGAGGCGCAGGGCCGGACGACCGGCGGGCGGGTGGTCGAGGGCGCGGCCGAACGGCGCTCGCTGTGGCGGGTCCGCGAGGACGGGGCCGGCCTGGCCGCCCGCCTTGTCGACGGCGGGGAGTCCTGGCCCGGCTGGGAGGACTCGGCGGTCGCGCCCGAGAACCTCGCCGCCTACTTGCGGGACTTCCGCAAACTGCTGGCCACGCACGGCCTGACGGGCGTGATGTACGGGCACTTCGGCGCGGGCTGCGTCCACGTGCGCATCGACTTCGACCTCGCCACGGACGAGGGCCGCGCCGCCGCCCGTCGCTTCCTGCACGAGGCCGCCGCCCTGGTCGTCGCGCACGGCGGGACGCTGTCCGGCGAGCATGGCGACGGGCGGGCGCGCGGTGAGCTGCTGGAGGTCATGTACAGCCACCGGATGATCCGGGCGTTCGCCGCGTTCAAGGAGCTCTTCGATCCCGAGGGGCTGCTGAACCCGGGCGTCGTCGTGGCTCCGGCCCCGCTCGACGCCGATCTCGCGCTGCACCAGATCCGGCCCCTGGCGACGGAGTTCACCTTCCCGCACGACGAGGACGGCTTCGCGGGCGCGGCCCGTCGTTGCATCGGCGTCGGCCGATGTCGCAGCGACGTGGGCGGTGTGATGTGCCCCAGCTACCGGGCCACGGGAGAGGAGAACGACTCCACGCGGGGCCGGGCCCGTCTCCTCCAGGAGATGGTGCGCGGGGAGACCGTCCAGGACGGCTGGCGTTCGACGGAGGTCCGCGACGCCCTCGACCTGTGCCTGTCGTGCAAGGCGTGCTCCAGCGACTGCCCGGTCGGGGTCGACATGGCCACCTACAAGGCGGAGTTCCTGCACCAGCACTACAAAGGCAGGCTCAGACCCCGGTCCCATTACTCGCTGGGCTGGCTGCCCCTGACCTCCGCCCTCGCCGGATACGCCGCCCGACCCCTCAACGCCCTGCTGCGCGGACCGATCGGCACACTGCTCGCCCGCCTCGGAGGCGTCACCACGCAGCGCAGGATCCCCGCCTTCGCCTCCCGGCACACGCTGCGCAGGGTCCTGCGCAGCGCGAAGGCCGGCGAACCGGCGAAAGCCCTGCTCTTCGTCGACAGCTTCACCCGCGCCTTCCGTCCCGAGGTGGCGGGTGCCGCGAGCCGGGTCCTCGCCGACGCGGGAATCCCCTGTACGGCACAGGACGGCCTGTGCTGCGGTCTGACCTGGGTCAGCACCGGCCAGCTGTCAGTGGCCCGAAGGATCATGGCCCGTACGGTCGCCCACCTCGACAACGGCGACGAACGGCCCATCATCGTGGCCGAGCCCAGCTGCGCCGCCGCGCTCAAACGCGACGTGCCCGAGCTCCTCGGGACGGACGCCGCCCGTCGGGTCGCGGACCGCGTCCACACCTTCGCGGGCGCCCTGACCGACCTGGCCGCCCCGGACTGGAGCCGGGCCGAGCTGCCGGACAACGTCGTGTTGCAGACCCACTGCCACGAGTACGCCACCTTCAAGGGCCGCCGCCCCGCCGACCTGCTGCGCCGGCTGGGTGCGGGCAAGGTCGAGGAGGCCGAGGGCTGTTGCGGGCTCGCCGGGAACTTCGGCTTCGAGGCACAGCACTACGCCACCTCGATGGCCGTCGCCGACCTGGCGCTGAAGCCACGCCTCGACGGCATCGACCAGGACACGCCGACCGTCGTCGTCGCGGACGGTTTCAGCTGCGCCACCCAGATCGACCACCTCGCCGGTGACCGGGGCGTCCGCGCCCTGCATCTCGCGGAACTGCTCGACCCCGCCGCCGATCAACCAGGAGAGACGTCATGACCGACACACCCACGCAGTTGTTCATCGGCGGGTCCTGGGTGGCCGCCGCGGACGGCGCAACCATGCCGGTGGACGACCCGGCGACCGGTGAGATCATCGCCCATGTCGCCGACGCGGGCGCCAAGGACGCCCGGCTGGCGGAGGACGCGGCCGCCGAGGCGCAGGAGGAGTGGGCCCGTACGGCACCCCGTGTGCGCAGCGAGATCCTGCGCCGCGCCTACGAGATCATCATCGAGCGCACCGACGAACTCGCCCACCTGATGACGTCCGAGATGGGCAAGCCGCTGGCCGAGGCCAGGGGAGAGGTGGCGTACGCGGCGGAGTTCTTCCGCTGGTTCTCCGAGGAGGCCGTACGTATCGACGGCGGCGGAGGCGTCCTGCCTGACGGCCGCAACCGTATGCTGCTCTCCCGCCGCCCGGTCGGACCCTGTCTCCTCATCACCCCGTGGAACTTCCCGCTGGCCATGGGCACCCGCAAGATCGGCCCCGCCATCGCGGCGGGCTGCACGATGATCCTCAAGCCGGCCCCTCAGACCCCTCTCTCCAGCCTCGCCCTCGCCGCGATCCTCAAGGAGGCCGGGCTGCCCGACGGCGTGCTGAATGTCGTCACCACCTCCCGTGCGGGGGAGGTGTGCGAGCCGCTCCTGCGTGGCGGGAGGATTCGCAAGCTGTCCTTCACCGGCTCCACGCAGGTCGGACGGCTGCTGCTGGCCCAGTGCGCGGACAAGGTCGTTCGGAGCTCGATGGAGCTGGGCGGGAACGCGCCGTTCATCGTCTTCGAGGACGCCGACCTGGGAAAAGCCGTGGACGGCGCGATGCTCGCCAAGATGCGCAACATGGGCGAGGCGTGCACGGCCGCGAACCGCTTCTTCGTCCATCGGTCGGTGGCGGAGGAGTTCGGGCGGCAGCTCGCCGAGCGCATGGGCGGGCTCGTGGTGGGCCCCGGCACCCGGGACGGCGTCGACGTCGGCCCGCTGATCGATGCCACGGGCCGCGCGAAGGTCGAGGAGTTGGTGGCCGACGCGGTGGAGCGCGGTGCCCGGGTCCTCGTCGGCGGCCGTACGCCCGCAGGGCCGGGCTGCTTCTACCCGCCGACCGTGCTCACCGACGTGGATCCCGGCAGCCGCCTGATGGACACGGAGATCTTCGGTCCCGTCGCGGCGATCCTCACCTTCGACGACGAGAACGAGGTCGTCAGCCGTGCCAACGACACCCCCTGGGGCCTCGTCGGCTACGTCTTCACCGAGGGCCTCGACCGCGCCCTGCGCGTCAGTGAACGCCTGGAAGTGGGCATGGTCGGCCTGAACACCGGTCTCGTCTCCAATCCGGCCGCGCCGTTCGGCGGGGTCAAGCAGTCCGGGCTCGGCCGCGAGGGCGGCCGGGTCGGAATCGACGAGTTCCTTGAGTACCAGTACCTCGCGGTGCCCGTGCGATGACGGGGGTCATGCCCTGACTCCTCCGCTTCGCGCACCGCGACGGGCCGCCCCGTGCCCGGCCGAACTGTCCTCTGGCCGTGCACGGGGTGGCGGCCTGCCTTCGCCGTGGCGTGCTGTCGCTCGTCGGCGGAGAGAAAGGGCCGTCGTTCGGTCGGCGGCCGCCCTCAGCCCAGGTGGCGGGCGGTGATCTCCGCCGCGGTGTCGGTCACCAGGCGCCCCAGCTCGGCGAGCCGGTCGGGGTCGAAGCGTGAATCGGGCAGGGAGACGGCCACGGCGGCCAGCGGCACGCCGTCACCGTCCAGGACGGCGGCCGCGATGGCGCAGACACCCGGGCGGTACTGGTTGTGGTTGACGGCGTATCCGCGGTCTCTGACGCGCCGGAGCTCCGCGCGGAGTTCCACGGGGTCGGTGATGGTCTCCTCGCCGTAGCCCTCGAGTGTGCCCGCCGCGAACTCGTCGACTTCGTACTTCGGCAGGTGAGCGAGCACCGCGTGTCCGGTGGCGGTGGCGTGCAGGGGCGAGGTGTCGCCGATGGCGTGGAAGGTCCGTACGGGGTGGTCGCAGTCGACTCGGTCCACGACGACCATGCACTGGAGGGCGTCCGGCACGCACAGGTGGATGGTCTCGTTCAGCGCGTCGCGGAGCCGGACCATCGGCTCGCGGGCGGCGGCGAACAGGCTGGACCCCTGAAGGGCGGCAGGCCGTACCGCCAGCACCCGTGCGCCGATCTCCCAGCGGGTGGTGTCCCTGCGGTTGGCCCGCAGCCAGCCCGCCTCGTTGAGCGTCACCAGGGTCCGCTGCACGGTCGACTTGGGCAGCCCGAAGAGCTTCGTCAGTTCGCCCACGGTCACCGGCTGATGCTGCGCCACGGCCTCCAGGACACGCAGCGACCTGGTCACGCTCTTCATCTCCATCAGGGGCCCTCAGTTCTGCGGATTCGTCGTGCTCACCTCTTGACTCGCTCTCGGAGCCGCAGGGCATGATCGTGCCGGATTCTAGCATGGCGTTCCACAATATGGCACGCACTCCGGCGCCCGGCACTAGGCACTACCTGGCAGGCGCAGTGCCGGGCCTGCTGTGAAATGCGCCAAGGGTCGACTCCCGTGTGGGGGAATCGACCCTTGGCGATGCGGGGCTGATGCGGGCTGCCGCCGCGCACTCAGGTGCTCAGGCGGCGCCCCGTGATCTCCGCGGCCGTCTCGGCGACGAGGCGGCCCCACCCGGGCAGCTCGTCGCCGTCGTACCGTGAATCCGGCATGGAGATGGCCACCGTGGCCAGCGGCGTGCCGTCCTCGTCGAGGACGGGTGCGGCGATGGCGCAGACGCCCGGCCGGTACTGGTTGCGGTTGACCGCGTAACCGTCGGTGCGGATCCGGTGCAGTTCGACACGCAGTTCCTCGGGGTCGGCAGGTGTCGTCTCGCTGAAGCGCTCCAGGCCTTGCGAAATGAGCTCCTCGACGTCCCGCTTCGGCAGGTGGGCGAGAACGGCACGCCCGGTGGCGGTGGCGTGCAGGGGTGAGGTGTCCCCGATGGTGTGGAAGGTCCGTACGGGGTGGTCGCAGTCGACGCGGTCCACGACGACCATGCACTGGAGGGCGTCCGGCACGGACAGGTGGATGGTCTCGTTCACCTTGTCCCTCAGTCGCACCATGGGATCGCGGGCGGCGGCGAACAGGCTGGACCCCTGGAGGGCGGCGGGTCGTACCGCCAGGACGCGTGCGCCGATCTCCCAGCGGGTGGTGTCCCTGCGGTTGGCCCGCAGCCAGCCGGCCTCGGCCAGCGTGACCAGAGTGCGCTGCACGGTCGACTTGGGCAGCCCGAAGAGCTTCGTCAGCTCCCCGACCGTTACCGGCTGATGCTGTGCGACCGCCTCCAGGATGCGCAGCGATCTGGTGACGCTCTTCATTTCCATCCGATTTCCCCCTGTTAATCCTCGGAACTTCCGATGGACACCCTCTTGACTCCACTTCGAGCCACTGCCATTGTCTGTGCCAGATTCTAGCACAGCGTTCCACAATGTGGCACGGCTCGACGGAAGAACCCGAAGAAGTGAGCCGGAACTCCGAGCCCCGGACGGATGCGAGCAGTGGATCCCCCAAGGATCAGGCCCCCGCCCAAATCGCCTCGAATCGGCCAGCCTCGCGTCGGGGCCCAGCATGCGCCCCGGTGATACGAAAGGAAAGTCCTGTGTCAGCTGCCAGGAAGCGCGTCGCCGTCGTCGGCGTCGGAACGATGGGCAGCCAGGCCGCCTGGCGGCTGGCGGCCCGTGGAGCCGAGGTGGTCGGCTACGACCGCTTCGCCCCGGGCCACGACCGCAGCGCCGCCGGCGGAGAGACCCGCATCTTCCGCAGCGCCCACTTCGAGGACTCCCGCTACGTGCCGCTGCTCCAGCACGCCGACGCCCTCTGGGAGCGGCTCCAGCAGGAGACCGGCCGTGAGCTGCGCCGCCTGACCGGCTGCCTGCTGATGGGGCCGACCGGGCACCACCAGATGGCCACGGTCCTGGAGTCGATCGCGGAGCACGGCCTGGACCACGAGGTCCTCGACGTCGAGCTGCTGGCCAAGCGTTTCCCGCAGTTCCGCATCGAGGACGGCGACGCGGCCGTGCTCGACCGCCGCGCCGGCTTCATCCGCCCGGAGCTGACGATCCAGACCGCCGCCCGCCGCGCCGAGGAGCTGGGCGCCCGCATCCACCGCTACACCACCGTTCGCGACATCGTGCCCGTCGCGAACGGTGTCGAGATCCGCACCGACGCCGGCAGCGAGCACTTCGACACCGCCGTCGTCACCGTCGGCCCCTGGGTCAACGACCTGCTCCCCGAACTGCCCTGGGAGGTGGACATCCGCCGCCTCATCAGCGCCTGGTACGTGCCCACCACCGACGCCTGGTTCGGCGAGGAGCGCCCCGCCTTCATCCGCACGGCGCCCACCCACTGCTACGGCCTTCCCTCTCCGGACGGCGTCTCCGTCAAGCTCGGCCTCTCCCGCGCCCTGCACCGCCCGGTCGGCGACCCGAACCGGCTCGACCGGGAGGTGGCCCCGGAGGAGCTGGAGATCTTCACGGAGCTGATCGGGCGTCACATGCCGGACCTGAACCCCGATCCGACCCGGATCTCCGTCTACATGGAGGGCTACACCGAGAGCAGCCGTCCGCTGGTCGGGCCGCTGCCGGGCGCGGAGAACGTCGTCCTGCTCGCCGGGTTCTCCGGCCACGGCTTCAAGCTCTCGCCCGCTTTCGGCGACATCGCGGCCGACCTGGCGTTGGACGGCGCCTCGCCGCAGCCCGTCGACTTCATCACCACCCTCGACCGAGCAAAGGCGTGACGGCCATGACCAGCACCCTCGATGTCGGCGTCCTGCGCGCCGAGCCCGGGACCAAGACCCGCGGCACCGTCCCCGCCGACCTCGGCGCCCTCACCGTGGACATCCCGCTGACCCTGGTCAACGGCGCCCACCCCGGCCCCCGCGTCGTCATCACCGCGGGCGTGCACGGCGGCGAGTTCACCGGCGTCGACGCCGTCACCCGGCTCGCGGCGATGCTGGAGCCCGGCGAGGTGCACGGCCAGGTCGTCGTCTGCCCGGTCGCCAACCCACCGGCCGTGTACCAGGGTCGGCTCGGTGTCTCCCCGGTCGACGGTGTCAACATCAACCGCGTCTTCCCGGGTGACCCCGACGGCGGCCCCACCGAACGGCTCGCGGCCTGGCTGTTCGCGAACCTCCTCGACGGCGCCGACGCCTATGTAGACCTGCACTCCGGCGGCATCGACGAGGTCCTCACGGACTTCGTCGGCTACCGCCTCACCGGAGACCCCGCTCTGGACGCGAAGACGGCCGACATGGCCGGCGCCCTCGGTATCGAGGACGTCATCTTCGGCCTGAACGCCGACGGCGGAAACAGTCACGCGGCCGCCGCCCGCCGGGGCGTCCCGGCGATCCTCGTGGAGACCGGCCAACTCGGCGAACGCGACGCGGAGACCGCCCGCCGCCTCGTCGGCGGCCTGTACGGGGTGCTGAGCCGCCTCGGTGTCCTCGACACCCAGGCCCAGGACCCGGCGCCGGCCGTCCGGGAGTGGGTCTGGGCCGCAGGCGTCACCGCCGAGACCACCGGCCTCTGGTACCCGGAGTTCAGCGCCGCCGACGACGTGACGGAGGGCCAGGTCATCGGCCACGTCGTCGATCCGGCCGACGGCCAGGAGCACAAGGTCCACGCCCCGGCCACCGGCCGGATCTTCTACGGCATGCGCGGCCTGACCGTAGCCCCCGGCGCCGAACTGGCCGCCATCGCCGCCCCGGCTCCCCGGGACTCCGGCGACCACTGACCCCACCCCCCCAGCAAGTCCCCTCCCCGCACGACCAGAACGAGACCCCACCAGCACGCACCCCCACGCTCCCCTCGTCACGTACCGCACCACCAGGAGGCACCCGGTGAGAGACGTCCGGATAGACCGCAGAGGGTTTCTGCGCGGAGTCGGCGGCGTCGCCGCAGGCATCGCCACCGCCACATCGCTCAGCGCCTGTGGCACCGGCACCAGCCGGTCCGTCGGCAGCGGCGGCAAGAGCTCCAAGACCCTCGTCGTCCGCAACAGTGGCGGCTCCTACGGCGACGCCAACCAGCAGGCGATCTATGAGCCGTTCACCAAGGAGACCGGCATCCAGGTCAAGGTGGTGAACATCGAGTACGCCCAGATGCTCGCCCAGATCAAGCAGGGCCGCCCCCAGTTCGACGTGATCGACGACTCGATGGCCGACTTCGTGCTCTTCAAGCAGCAGGACGCCACCGAGGACCTCGACCACGACCGGCTGAAGAACTTCAAGGACTCCGGCATCGCCCAGACCCTGGTGACCTCCAACGCGGTCGGCAAGAACTACTGGGCCAGCGTGATGGCGTACCGAACGGACGCTTTTGGGGGGAAGAAACCTTCCTCCTGGGCCGACTTCTGGGACACCAAGACCTTCTCCGGCAACCGAGCCCTGCAAGCTCTGGACGCGGACCTGCCCGAGCTGGAGTTCGCCCTCCTCGCCGACGGCGTGGCGCTGGACAAGCTCTACCCGCTCGATGTGGACCGCGCCTTCAAGGTCCTCAGCGAGATCAAGCCCCACGTCCGCAAGTTCTGGGACACCGGTGCCCTGCCCGGCGTGCTGCTGGGCCGCAAGGAGGTCGACGCCTCCAGTGTGTGGCACGGCCGTCTGGACGCCCTGATCAAGGGCGGCGCCCCGCTCGCCTACCAGTGGAACGGCGCCCGTCGGCAGAGCAACGCCCTGGGCATCCCCAAGGGCGCCGCCAACCTCGACGCCGCCTATCAGCTCATCGACTTCGCGCTGCGGCCCGAGGTGCAGGCCGCCTACGCCGAGATCTACCCGATGGCCCCGTCGGTGCCCGCGGCCTACAAGAAGCTCTCCACCACCACGGCCGCCAACCTGGCCAGCTCGCCCGAGCACCTGGAGTCCGGCTTCGACCTCGACGTCGAGTGGTGGATCAAGAACCAGGACGCCGTGTCCAAGCGCTGGCAGGAGTGGACGCATGCCTGAGACCGACGTGATGCCCGAGCTGTCCCTGGCCTCCACGGCCGGCCTGACCGGTTCCGGCAAGCCCCTGTCCGTGACACGGCTTCGGAAGACGTACGGGGGAGTGACGGCCGTCGACGAGGTCTCCATGGAGATCGCGGCCGGCGAGTTCGTCACCTTCCTGGGGTCATCCGGCTCCGGCAAGACCACCACCCTGATGATGATCGCCGGGTTCTGCGAGCCCGACTCCGGCAGCATCGTCGTCGGCGGCAACGACGTGACCCGCCTCGCCCCGCAGAAGCGCGGCCTGGGCTTCGTCTTCCAGCAGTACCTGCTGTTCCCGCACATGACGGTCTGGGAGAACGTCGCCTTCCCGCTGCAACTGCGGGGTGTGTCCAAGGCGGAACAGCGCCGCCGGGTCGGCGAGACGCTGGAGATGGCGGGACTGTCCGCCATGGCCCGCCGTCGCCCCCGCGAGCTGTCCGGCGGTCAGCAGCAGCGTGTCGCGCTCTGCCGGGCCCTGGTCTACCGCCCGCCGGTCATCCTCATGGACGAGCCGCTCGGCGCCCTCGACAAGAAACTGCGCGACCAGCTCCAGACCGAGATCAAGCGCATCCAGCAGGAACTCGGCCTGACCGTCATCTACGTGACGCACGACCAGGAAGAGGCCCTCGTCCTCTCCGACCGCATCGCGGTCATGCGGGACGGGCGGATCGACCAGTTCGACACCCCGCAGGAGCTCTTCGAGCGCCCCCGCACCCCGTTCGTCGCCGACTTCCTCGGCGCCGCCAACTTCCTTCCGGGTCGTCTGGAAGGGCAGACGGCGGACCACACGCTCGTACGGCTCGACACCGGCGGCCTGCTCAAGGCCCGCCCGCAGGCCGTCCCGGACGGCGCACGGGTGCGCGCGGCGGTCCAGCCCGGCCGGTTCGCCCTGTGCCCGCAGGGCGACGGGTTCTGTACGGGGACCGTCGAGACGGTCACCTACGTCGGCACCCTCGTACGCGTCACCGTCCGCCCCCTGGGAGGCGCGGCTACCGAACTCGTCCGGCTGGAACTGCCCGCCGGCCGTGCCCCCGCCCTCGGCGCACGCGTCGACCTCACCGCGGACCCCGCCAACGTCGGCGTCTTCCCCGACGCGGAACACGGGGGATGACGATGGCCGGATCCGTACTGGCACCCAACCCGGCACCCGCAGCGGCGCCCACACCCGCCCCGGGGAAGAGCCGCCTGGGCCGCGCGCTGTCCGATCGGCGCACCCGCTTCGGACTGCTCAACGCCACCCCTGTCGTCGTCTACCTCCTGATCCTCTTCGTCTATCCGATCTTCAGCACCCTGATGTTGAGCCTGAAGGGCGAGGGCGGCGGCTTCACCTTCCACTGGTACACCGACGCCTTCCAGGGCGCCAACCTGGAGATCCTGCTCACCACGCTGCGGATCTCCGCCGAGACCTCCCTGCTCGCCCTGGTCATCGGCTTCGTCCTGGCCTCCGCCATCTCCCGGCTCAAGCCCCTGTGGGCGGGCCTGGCGATGCTGGTGGTGGTCGTCCCGCACTTCATCAGCGCGCTGGTGCGCACCTACGGCTGGATCATCCTGCTCGGTGACAACGGCGTGGTGAACAACGTCCTGACGGACATCCACTTCCCGGGCGCGCCCTTCCAGCTGCTCTACAACGAGATCGGCGTCGTCATCGGCACCACCGCCGTGATGCTGCCGTACACCGTGCTGTTGCTGTACGCGGTGATGAAGGGCATCGACCGGCGGCTGCTCGCTGCTGCGGCCGGCATGGGCGCGGGCCGGATCACCATCTTCCGCCGGGTCTACCTGCCTCTGGTGGCCCCCGGCCTGGTCAACGCGGGCATCCTGTCCTTCATTCTCTGCCTCGGCTACTACCTCACCCCCGCCCTCATGGGCGGCGAGAAGCAGACCATGGTCGCCTCGCTCATCGACGAGCAGGTCATGAAGCAGAACCAGTGGAACGGCGCCTCCGCGCTCGGCATCATCCTGCTGCTCCTCACCTTCGCCGGACTGCTGCTGCTCAAGCTGCTCCAGTCGGCGGGCGAGGCCCTCCGGAATCGGGGTACGGCGTCATGATCGAGCTCCGTTCCACCCTGGCCGGACGCATCACCCTGGCCGTCCTGTCCACGCTGATCCTCCTGTTCCTGGCTCTCCCGATCGTCGTCATCGTCGTCACCTCCTTCGGCAAGGACGCCTTCGGCTCCTTCCCACCGGAGGCGTGGACCCTCGGCTGGTACGAGCAACTGTTCGCCGACGGCAGCAAGTGGCCCGCCGCGCTGTCGCTGAGCGCCCTGGTGGCGGCCATGACCACGGTCTTCTCGCTGATCCTGGGTCTGACCGCGGCCACCGCCCTCGTCCGCAGCGAACTGCCCCTGCGGTCGGCGGTCTACGGCCTGGTCCTCGCCCCGCTGGTGATCCCCCAAGTCGTCGTCGCCCTCGGCCTGTTCCTGCTCTTCGAGCCGGCCGCGATGCTCGGCAGCCCGGTCGCCATCGCCCTCGGCCACACCGTGCTCGCCTCACCGATCGCCGTGATGATCCTCATGGCCACCCTGAAGGGCATCGACGAACGCCTGGAGGACGCGGCCGCCAGCATGGGCGCCGGCCGACTGACCGTATGGCGGCGGGTCACCCTCCCGCTGGCCATGCCCGGACTCGTCGCCGCCGGCATCTTCTCCTTCATCACCAGCTTCGACGAGTTCTTCATCTCGCAGTTCCTGTCCTCCGTGGACACCGTGACCCTGCCCGTGCAGGTGTTCAACGTCCTCCAGTACAACGTCGACCCGTCGGTGACCGCCGTCAGCGCGATCCTCATCGCCGTCGCCGTCGTGGCTCTCGCGCTGGTCGGCGTGGTCCGCAAGCTCAGCGGCTCCGGCAAGCAGGACGGCCTGCTGCCCACAGAACCGGGACTGGGCCTCCCTGTCGGAAGTGAGACCGCATCATGACCACCACAACCAGCACCAGCACCCCGGCCGGCGAACTGTCCGCCACCGCGGCCAGACACCTGCTCCTGAACATGACCCCGAACGGCTCGCTCGGCCCCGGCGGAGAGAACCTCTTCGTCGTACAGCGCGGCGAAGGCCCGTACGTCGACGACGCCGACGGCAAGCGCTACATCGACGGCCTGTCCGGCCTGTACTGCTGCCAGCTCGGCTACTCCTACGCCCCCGAGTTCGCGGAGGCGGCGGACAAGCAGCTGCGCGAGCTGTGCTTCAGCCCGCTCTGGTCCTCCTCCGCGCACCCCACCGCGATCGAACTCGCCGAGCGGCTCTCGTGGATCGCCCCCGTCGACGTCGAGCACACCTTCTTCTCCGGCGGCGGTGCGGAGGCGGTGGAGACCGCCTGGAAGATCGCCCGCCGCTACCACGCCCTGCGCGGGGAACCGGGCCGGGTGAAGGCGATCTCCCGTCGTGGCGCCTACCACGGGCTGACCATCGGGGCTCTCTCCCTGACCGACGACCCCGGCCTGCGTGACCCCTACGGGCCGGGAGCGATCGAGACCCGGTTCGTGTCCAACACCAACCGGTTCGGCCTCGCTCCCGAGTACATCGACGACGACGTGTACGCGACCCGACTGCTCGCCGAGCTGGAGGCCGCGATCCTGGCCGAGGGCCCGGAGAGCATCGCGATGCTGATCGCCGAGCCGGTGCAGAACCGGGGCGGCTGCATCACCCCGCCCCAGGGCTACTGGCCGGGCCTCCGGGCCCTGGCCGACCGGTACGGCTTCCTCCTCGTCGCCGACGAGGTGATCACCGCCTTCGGACGACTGGGGGAGTGGTTCGGCGGCGACCGCTACGGCGCCCGCCCCGACATCGTCACCGTCGCCAAGGGCATCACCGCCGGATACGCGCCCATGGGGGCAACTCTGGTGAGCAATGGCGTTGTTGAGGTCATCAATCAGCCGGGCGCGGTCCTCAACCACGGCTACACCTTCGCCGGGCACCCGCTGAGCGCGGCCATCGCCCTGCGCAGCCTGGAGATCATGGAGCGGGACCGGATACTGGAGAACGTCCGTGGTCTCCAGGACCACCTCGCGACGCGCATGGCCTCCCTCGGGGACCTGAGAATCGTCGGCGACGTCCGGGGCGCCGGCTTCTTCTACGCCTGTGAACTCGTCGGCGACCTCGACGGTGGCGGCTTCAGCGACAGGGCCCGCGCCGATCTGATCGTCGACCTCATCCCGCGTCGTCTGCGCGAGGCAGGCCTTCTGGCCCGCGTCTACAACCGTTCCGCCCCGCTGGTGCAGATCGCGCCCCCGCTGATCAGCGACCGGCACCTCCTCGACCGTATCGCCGACATCCTCGCGGAGACCCTCGCCGAGGCGTCCGCCCGCCTGTGACACGCGCACCCGCCCCGCATTCGAAAGGAACCACCCTCATGTACTCCATCGGTCCGCTGACCGTCGCCCCCGGCGAGCACGCCCAGGGCCTCATCCCGGTCGGTACCAGCAGCTACGGCGTGGAGCTCGGCATACCGCTGATCGTCGTCAACGGTGCCCACGACGGCCCCGTGCTGTGCGTGGACGCGGGTGTGCACGGCGACGAGTACGACGGCCAGGAGGCCATCCGCCGCGTCCTCGCCGAGACCGACCCGGCCACCCTGCGCGGCACCCTCGTCGGCATCCCCTGCATGAACACCCCGGCCTTCGAGGCGGCGGCCCGCACCAGCGGCCTGGACCACCTGAACCTCAACCGCATCTTCCCGGGTGACGCGGACGGCTCGTACTCGCTGCGTCTGGCGGCCACCTTCGTCGAGCAGGTCGTCCCGGCCATCGACGCCCTGGTCGACCTGCACACCGGCGGCACCTTCGGCGAGATCGCCCCGCTCGTCATCCTCCAGGGCGGCTACGAGGAGCTGGCCACGGACCTCGCCCTCGCGGCCGGGCACGAGCTGGTCTGGAAGGGCGGCAAGTGGGGTGGCACGGTCCGCCACCCCACCCTCGCGGCGGGCAAGCCCGCGATCACCATCGAGGCCGGCGGCGGCACCTACCGCGAGGCCAACGTCGAGCTGCACATCCACTCGATCCGCAACATCATGCGGCAGCTGAAGATGATCGACGGCGAGTCGGAGCTGCGGGACACGTACACGACCACCTCGGGCACCTTCGCCCGCTCCGCCGCCGGCGGCTTCTTCCTCGGCCACGCCGAGCCGGGGGAGGCCTGCAAGGAAGGCGACCTGATCGCCCACATCGTCGACCACTACGGCAACACGCTGGAGGAGGTCCGTGCCCCGCAGGACGGCATCGTCCTGTGGGTGCGCCGGATCCGCACGGTCCGCCCGGGCGACGAGGTCGTCATCTTCGGCGAGGTGCAGGGAGAGATCCAGCCATGAGCAGCGACACGCGGTTGCTCCTCGTCGACGGCAAACAGGTCCCCGCCGCCGACGGCCGCACCTTCACCGTTCTCGACCCCTCGGACGGCACGGCCATCGCCCAAGTGGCGCTCGCCGGCCCGGCGGACGTCGACCAGGCGGTGGGCGCCGCGAGGACAGCCCTCACAGCCCCCGAGTGGGCGCGGATGCGCGCCGCCGACCGGGGCAGGATCCTGTACCGGATCGCCGAGGCGATCCGTTACCAGGGCGAACGCCTGGCCCGTCTGGAGAGCCAGGACGTCGGCAAGCCGCTCGGCCAGGCCAAGGCCGATGTCGAGGCCGCCGCCCGCTACTTCGAGTTCTACGCGGGCGTCGCCGACAAGCTCGGCGGCACGACGATTCCCCTCGGCCCCGGTCTGATCGACTACACCGTTCGCGAGCCGATCGGCGTCTCCGGGCAGATCATCCCCTTCAACTACCCGCTCCAGAACACCGCGAGGGGCTCCGCCCCCGCCCTGGCCGCGGGCTGCACGGTGGTGCTCAAGCCCTCCCCCGAGGCGCCCATCACCCCGCTGGAGATCGGACGGATCGCGCTCGAGTGCGGTCTCCCACCGGGCGTCCTCAACGTCGTCCCCGGCGACGGCGAGACCGGGGCGGCCCTCGCCGGGCACCCGGCCATCGACCAGATCACCTTCACCGGTTCCGTGCCCACCGGCATCAAGGTCGCCCAGGCGGCCGCCGCCAACGTGGTGCCGGCAGTCACAGAGTTGGGCGGCAAGTCGCCGATCGTCGTCTTCGCCGACGCCGACTTCGACCTGGCGCTGAAGGCGATCCTGGGCGCGTCGTTCAGCAACGCCGGACAGATGTGCTCGGCGGGGACGAGGCTGCTCCTCCAGCGTGGCGCCGAGGAGTTCCTGGACCGGCTGGTCGAGAAGATCGCCACCTTGCGCGTCGGCCCCGGCCTGACGGATCCGGACATCGGCCCGCTGGTCGCCGCCCGGCAACGCGACCGGGTCCTGGGCTACCTGGATCTGGCACGGCAGGAAGGCGCGACGGTCCGCGTGGGCGGCGGCGCACCCTCCGACCCGGAGCTGGCGGATGGCTACTACGTGGAGCCGACCGTCCTGACCGGCCTGACGAACGACGCCCGTTGCGCCCGCGAGGAAATCTTCGGCCCCGTCATCACCGTCATCGACTTCGACCACGCGGACCAGGCACTGGAGATCGCCAACGACAGTCCGTACGGCCTCGCCTCGTACGTCTGGACCCGCGACATCGACAAGGCGATGCGCCTGGCCGAGGGCGTCCGGGCCGGCCAGGTCTACGTCAACGCCACCGGCGTCGGCACCGGCGTCGAGCTGCCCTTCGGCGGCTACAAACACAGCGGCTGGGGCCGAGAGAAGGGCCTGGAGGCGCTGGCGAGCTACACGCAGACCAAGAACGTCTGCATCGGATTCGGGAGCCGGTCATGAGGTACCGCACGCTCGGTGAACGCGGGCCGGCCGTCTCGGTGGTGGGCGTCGGTGGCAACAACTTCGGTTCCCGTCTCGACGAGGAGGGCACGAAGGCCGTCGTCCACGCGGCCATCGACGCCGGGATCACCCTGTTCGACACAGCCGACACGTACGGCGGGTTCGGTGACCGGGGCGGAGTGCGCGGTGACGGTGAACGCCTCCTCGGAGCCGCCCTCAAGGGCCACCGCGACGAGGTCGTCCTCGCCACCAAGTTCGGCATGGAGATGAGCCGGGAAGCCGATCTGTACGGCCCGCGAGGCGCCCGCGGCTACATCCGCCACGCCGTGGAGGCGTCGTTGCGCCGCCTGGGCACCGACCGTGTCGACCTGTACCAGTACCACGAGCCGGACGGCGTCACCCCGCTCGACGAGACCGTGGCCGCCCTGCGGGAACTGGTCGACGAGGGCAAGATCGGTCACATCGGCTGCTCCAACCTTCCGGCCGAGGACCTGTCCGAGGCCTTCGTCAGCACCCAGGCCCGCTACCACCTGCTCGACCGCGGCGCGGAGAACGACCTGATCCCCGCCTGCCTGAGCGCCGGCGTCGGCCTGCTGCCCTACTACCCGCTGGCCAACGGCCTGCTCAGCGGCAAGTACCGGCGCGGCGAACAGCCCCCGCCCGGCAGCCGCCTGTCCTGGCGGCAGGGCTGGCTGACCGACGCGGCCCTCGACCGGGTCGAGGCGCTCACGTCGTACGCCACCGAGCGTGGCCTGACCCTCCTCCAGGTCGCGGTGGGCGGACTTGCCGCCCTGCCCGCCGTCGGCTCGGTCATCTGCGGCGCGATGACCCCCGAACAGGTCACCGCCAACGCGGCGGCTGCCGACTGGCTCCCCGACGCGGCCGACCTGGCCGCACTCGACGCGATCGTCACCCCCGGCGAGCGGATCGTCTGACCCTCCCCCTCTCCCTGTAAGAACCGGAAACCGAGGTTGAACACCATGCGACAGATCGTCACCTTCGACGCCTACGGCACCCTGGTCGACTTCCAGCTCGGCCCGACCACCCTCAAGGTCCTCTCCGACCGGCTGGACCTGGACAACCTGGACGTCGACGAGTTCCTCGACGACTTCCGCGTCATGCGCTTCCAGGCCGTCCTGGAGGCATACCGCCCCTACCACGAGATCCTGCACTCCAGCCTTCGGATGGCCATGCGCCTCCACGGCCTGGAATACCGCACCTCCGACGGCGACGCCCTCGTCGAGGCCGTCCCCACCTTCGGCCCCTTCCCGGAGGTCCCGGACGCCCTGCGCGCACTGAAGAGCAAGTACGAGATCGCCATCATCACCAACAGCGACGACAACCTGATCGCGCGCAACGTCGAGAACATCGGCGTCGAGTTCGACTACGTCATCACGGCTGAGCAGGCCGGGGCGTACAAGCCGGACCGGCAGACCTTCGAGCACGCCTTCAAGACCATGGGCGTCGAGCCGTCCCAGGTCATCCACACCGCCCAGGGCTGGGAGTACGACCACATCCCCACCCGCGACCTCGGTCTGAAGCGCCGCGTGTGGATCAACCGCTACGGCCGCCCCGGCAGCGCCGACTACCAGCCCTACGACGAGCTGACCGACCTGTCGGGCCTGCCCAAGCTGCTCGGCTGCTGACATCACGGCTACACGGCGACACAGGACAGAGAACACAGAGGACGCACGCCATGAAGCAGATCCCCTACTGGCTCGACACAGCCCCCGCCCTGCCCGACCGGTCCGGCAAGGACCTGCCCGACGAGGCGGACGTGGTGGTCATCGGCGGCGGCCTCACCGGCCTGTCCACCGCCTACCACGCCGCCCGCAAGGGCGCCCGGGTCGTCCTCGTCGAGAAGGACAAGGTCGGCTCCGGCGCCTCCGGGCGCAACGGCAGCATGTGCACCCAGGGCATCACCATCGGTGTCGGCGAGGCCCGTAAGCGCTTCGGCCAGGAGCGCGCCCGCGAGCTGTACGACGCCTTCCGCGAGGCGGTCGACGTCGTCGAGGAGCTCACCCACGCCGAGAAGATCGACTGCGACTTCCACCGCTCCGGCCGCCTCGGGGTCGCCTTCAAGCCCCAGCACTTCGAGTCGATGAAGGCCACCCAGCGCGACCTGGCCGAGAACTTCGACCACAAGACCCAGCTCCTCACACGGAGCGAGCTGAAGTCGGAGCTGGGCTCGGACTACTACCACGGCGCCCTGCTCGATCCGCTGAGCGCGGCCCTGCACGTGGGCAAGTACGTCCACGGCCTCGCGGAAGCCGCCGAACGCGCCGGCGCGGAGATCCACGAACGCAACGCGGCCACCGGGCTCACCCGCCTCTCCGGCGGCGGTTTCCTCGTGGAGACCCTGCACGGCACGATCCGCGCCAAGCAGGTCATGGCCGCCACGGACGCCTACACCGACAAGGCGCTGCCCTGGTTCCGCAAGCGGCTGATCAACGTCGGCAGCTTCATCATCGTCACCGAGCCGCTCGGTGAGGCGCGCGCCAAGGAACTGATCCCCAACGCCCGCCTGGTGGTCGACTCCAAGAACGTCGGCCACTACCTCCGCCTCACCCCCGACAACCGTCTCGCCTTCGGCGGCCGGGCCCGCTTCGCCCCCTCCAACCCCGCCTCCGACGTCAAGAGCGGCGACATCCTGAAGCAGGAGATGACGGAGATCTTCCCGCAACTGGCGGGCGTCCGCGTCGACTACGTGTGGGGCGGCATGGTCGGCTTCTCCTGGGACCGCCTCCCGCACGCGGGCGAGGTCAACGGCCTGTACTACTCCATGGGCTACTGCGGCCACGGCGTCCAGATGGCCACCTACATGGGCCGCGCCGTCGCCGAGATGATGGACGGCAGGCCGGAGGCCAACCCCCTGCGCGGCCTCGGCTTCCCCAAGGTCCCCGTCCCCTTCTACAACGGCACCCCCTGGTTCCTGCCGTTCGGCGGCGCCTACTACAAGGCCAAGGACCGCCTGCGCTGAGCGGCTGCCGACAGCGGTGACACTGCGGGGGCTCTCCGCGAACAGTCGTGGGAAGCCCCCCACCGTTACGGGACCGCGCGTAGCAGGGCGGCCTTCTCTGGCTCTCGGCTCATGGCTGTCCTCTGCTCATTCGCTGGATGGGCTCTCGTGCGTGATGGCCATACAGGCCGCAACTCCCAAGGGGGGCACGCCTGGTGCGGACTACCTGCGACTGCGGCCGTACCGGCGGCCGCCACCGCCGTGCCCGCCACCGCCGTGCCCGCGCATCGCGAAGCCGACGATCCAGACGACCAGGAGTACGGCGGCGACCCACCAAGGGGCCTGCATGGTGAAGCCGAACCCGAACACCACCAGGATCAGCAGAAGGAGAAGAATCCAGATCATCGCCGGGCCTCCAGATCGCGGGAAGTTCCTGAGTTCCGCGGGGTCCGGGCGAAGCGGGGAGGTGGAATGCGTCGCCCGACCGATCCGGAGCTGCATAGCCCTACGCGCGCCCCTCACTCCCCAATCCGCTCGAACCGGCCTCGCCGCACGACGAGCAGCGCGATCCAGAACACGGGTGCCACTTCGAGGCAGTAGAGGGAGTAGAGGGAGTAGGAGAGCGAGGTGACGGTCCGGTCGAACCACGATCCGGGGCGGCGGGCGGCGGGCGCGAGCACCCCGAGCGGCGTGCCGACCAGCACGGCGACGATAAACGCGACGGCGCACAACAGGGAGGAGCACACGAGGCGTTCGCCGATGACCTGGGCCACCGGCTGCCGCATGACGCTGGGCTGGCCGAGGTCGCCGGAGAGCGCGGCGGTCAGCCCCTGCCGCCATCGCACGGCGACGGACTGGTCCACTCCGAGGTTGTCCCGGAGCCGGTCCAGCGTTTCCTGGTCGGCGCCGAGTGCGCCCGTGCCGGCGTACGCCTTGACGGGATCGAAGGGGGAGGCGGCGGCGATGGCGAATACACCGAAGGCGACGACGAGGAGGACGGGGACGGCGAACAGGGTCCGCCGTCCCGCCAGCCGGGCCATCGCACCCCAGGGCAGGGAGGCGGTGGTCACTTCTTCGGTGCCGGTCCTCGATGTTCCACCACGGGCCGCTCGCGAGCCGTGCTCGTGCAGTTCCAGCTGCGTGGTCAGCCCTGCCAGTGGTCGCCGGTGCTGCCGAAGCCGGCGAGGACCGCGTCGTTCTTCATCCGCGGCTCGATGACCTCCCAGGTGGTGCTTCCACCGTCACGTCGATGCCGGCCTTCTTGGCGGCGTAGGCGTAGGCGTAGGCATGGTCCTGGCGGACCGGGCGGCCGCAGCAATCGGCCGGGTGTGTGGCGGAACCGGGTGGAGCACGACTGTAGGGCGATGTCCGGCCGCGCCAACCGCGGCAACGCCGGCAGAAGATGTTGCTTGGCAGCCTGTTGGTCAGGATGTCTGCGGGCAAGAGGTCCCTAGGGCGCGTCGATCGGGGATCTCAAGGTGCTGGACCTCCATTGGCTGGTCGGCCGGTCCAGTGGCTGCGAAAGTACGGCCGGGTTCGGACAGAACCACGCCTCGGCCGCGACGTCAGACGGGTAGCCGATGGACTCTTCGATGGCTGGGCGGCAGCTGTGCAGAAGCTGAGCTGGCCGTTAACCTGCCGTGGCTCCGTCGCCGGTGACGGCTGCGGCGGGAGAGCTTGCTTTACGGGAGCGGAGAGACTCGACGACGAGAGCCGCAGCTTTGGGATCGAGTTGCAGCACTGCGGGCAGTGCCTCGTGCAAAGCCCCGCTTTGCAGGGCTCGAGCGGCCAGGACACGACCACGGGAAGGACCGGCAACGGGAGCGAGGCTGACTGCGGACCGTACTCCGTTGCTACCCGCGGCCGGGATGTTGCGGGCCGCCTCTTCCGCTCTGCTGTATTCGTGCGCCGCGACGAGCGCCTTGACAAGGTCGACCTGCAAAAACTCATGGTCTCCCCGCGAAGTGATGTCTCGGACGAAGTCTGCGGCCCGGTCGTACTGCTCCAGCTCCACCAGGGCTTTTACCAGGCCGCCGCAGAAGGCTGGCGCCCGATCCGCGTGGGCTGCTACGCCCTCAAGTACCTGGTCGGCCTTCTCGTCCTCTCCCACCATTGCATACGCCTTGAAGAGGTTGCCGCCCACCACTAGCGGCATGGGACTGTCTGTCCGGACGGCCTCGGCTTCTGCAAGAGCGGACCGCGCTCCCTGTGTGTCGCCTGCAGACGCGAGCGCCGCCGCCAGCCCTACCCACACATGGAGACGCGGGTCCGGTCGGCGCACCTTGACAGCCAAAACCACTGCCCTGTCGAACGCACTCGCCCGTGCCAGTTCGACGGCGGCATCGGCCCGCAGCACGTCATCGATCTCGTCGTCAACCGAGTTCACCAGAGCCTCGGCCCGATCGAACTCGCCGTCGCGGATCAGTCGCCTGAGAATGGCCTGCCATGTCCGCACCACACCGTGGCCCCCACCGGTCTGGCGCAGCAACGCCTCCGCGCGGTCAATGTCGCCCACGTCTGCCAGGACATCCGCCATCGCTGACACCAGGATGTCTCGCCTATGGGACTCGAAGACCGGAGAACCAACTGGTTCCAAGTGAGACAGGAGGGGTTCGGCGTCTTCAATCAATGCCATCGCGGCCTCGGCCTGCCCAGCGTCCGCCATAATCTGAGCCGTCTCTGTCAGGTCCATGAATCCTGGGGGCTGCGGGCTCCGGAGTTCAGCTTCCACACTGGACAGGCACTCCACCGCTCGAAGCATGTGACCATCGGACGCCGCAGCAACTGCGCCACGGGCGAGGGCAGAGGGTCCCAGGTTGTACCTGACGGTGCGTGCAAGCTCCTCAGCCCTAGCGAACTTGCCAGCTGCCGCGAGTGCCTCGACGACCTCGCACATCGGGGGGTGCACATCGGCATGATCATGACTGCGGGCGTATATCTCTGCTTGGTCGAAGGCCCCTACGACCGCCAGGCCGCCGACGATGGCGGCGTAGGCCAGTTGCTGCTGGTACTCCTCGGTGATGCTATCGGCGACCCGCTGGCCATGCTCGAAAGCCTCCGAGCTTGCGAGTTCCTCGACGACTGCCAGCAGTGCCGACGATCGGATGTCGGAGTTTTTGATGGTTTGCGCAAGCGCTTCGGCGCCTTCGTGTTCTCCGGCCGTGGCTTGCGCGGTGACGAGTTGGTACGCGGCAGCGTCACGGTCTTCGGTGTTGGTGAGGAGCGTGGCGGCGTTGCGGGCGCGGTCGAACCCACCTTCTTTTGCCAGCAGGCCGATCACTTCTGCAGGTGCTCCGGAGGCAGACAGGCTTTGCTCGGCCTCCACCCAGAGAACCTCGGCCGCGTCCCGTTGCCCCGATCTGTGCAGGACCGTGGCGACCCGGGCGAGGGCAAGAGCGGCGTGTGCCGGTTCCGCGGCACGCGCCCGTGCCCGTGCGTCGTCGACGTGCCCGGTTTCGGCATGGGCGGCGAGCAAGGACGCCGTGCTCAACGTCCTCACCGCCGGGTCTGTGTCGCCCAGAGCTAGCGCTTCGGCCCGGTGAAAGGCTTCGGCGTGGACCCACGCCTCGACCAGCTCAGGTAGCAGCCACCTCCTGTCCCACATGTCTCCTACGGTCGACACCAGGCGCTCGGCGCGCTCCAGCCTGCCCATGCGTGTCCAGGCGGCGACTGCCCCTGCGAGGGCGGGTGCGGTCTGTTCCCATACCCCTTCGGCCATGCTGAGGACGACTTCGGCTTCTTCCAACAAGGGGACGGCCTGTTCGATCTCAGCCCGTTTGACGAGTTCCTCGGCAACGCGGACCAGAGCCAGAGCCCGCTCGTCCGGGATCGGGATGCTCCGGGCCAGGGCCTCTGCCCGGTGGACGTGGCCGAGTGCGGCCCACGCCCAGGGCAGGGTGCTTTTGACTCGGTCATTACGGGCATCGAGTTCATCACGACGGATGGCCAGGCGGACCATGTCCAGCAGGTCGGGCACTCCGGCGTCGATGATCAGCTCCTCCGCAATCCGGATTTCGTCCGAGGCGACGGCGTCACCGAAGGTGACGTCGAGCATGCGGTCGTGCCGCACTGCGTCCAGCGCGCATGCGATGATCCGCTTGAGGTCCCCATCCGCCCTGAGCATATGGAAGTATCCGCGCAACAGATACTCGGGGGTTTCGGCTGGCCAGCGCCGGGCTGCATACGCAGCCGCCCACGCGTGCAGCATGCGCTGGTATCGGCTCAGTGCGGTCTTGCCCAGCATCTCTGTGGCATGGTCCTGCAACTCCTCGTGGGCTAGCAGATGAACTTCCGCAGCATGCCCCTCGCGCACTGCGAAGGTCCGCCCCGCGTGGCTCCGCATGGTGTCTTTGATCAGATACGGGGTGACGCCGCTTAGCTCGGCCAGATCCGATGCCGTCAAGCCACCGCCTGCGGCCGTGACCAGCCCGAGCAAGTCGTGCTGAAGGCCGTTGTCGGCCAGCAGCACTTTCAGTTCTCGCTCGGCTTCTTCGCGAATGATCTGGGCATGCCGCGAGATGTCCATCCGCCGTGCGATGCCGGTCTGGCGCAGCGGGTGGTGGGCAGGCACGTCGCTGGGGATCGGCGGATGGGGACGGCCTGCGACTATCACCCGCATGCCCGCCTCCAGACGGTCAGGCAGCAGACTGGCGATGCTGTGCGCATCGGGGCTCGTGGTCCACGTCCGGTCCTCGTCCAGTCCGTCCACCAGCAGAACCAAGCGCTGTCCGCGTTGCGCACAGGTGCGTGCCGCTTCGCCGTACAGACGTAGCAGGTGCGCTTCTCTCGTCGGTCCGGTCAGATGCGCCGGAAGTGCTTCGCCGATGAGTTCGGCCAGCTGCTCCAGAACAACATCGACATACGCCAGCCGGTCGTTGTGTGCACCAAGCCGTGCGGTGATGAAGAACGGCACCACCCGTACGTCCTGTGGCGGGTGCAGAGCGAACCACGCCAGCAGGGCGGTCTTCCCCGCCCAGGCCTCGGCCCGCCACCATCCGTAGGAGGGCGCATCCTCGGCCGTGCAGAACCGGGTGAGTTCCTCCAGTTCGCGTTCGCGTTCCATCAAGGTCTCCGGGGCGATCCGGCGTACCTGCTCCCAGTAGGCCGAGCGCGCCACAGGCACTGCCCCGTACGTCACCACCTGTCCGACCTGAATCACATTGTGGTCACCCGTGTTGGCAAAACCTAGGCTGCCGCCCGCGGCTGCCGAACGCTCTCCGGAGGCCGTCGCTGTCGGGTACTCACGGTGGCTTTTGCGACGCCAAAGTGGGGGCGTCACAACATATTCCCCTCGCCCGTGATGGCGTCACCAATCGACTCACCGGCCGCGACTGACCTATCGCCGTCAGCCCGGATCGGAGCGGGCGATGCAGTGCTGGCTGCCGATGACGGAACGGGACTTGGAGGCCCTGACAGTCGGTTCCGATCTCCGGTTACCGCCCGCCCAATGCTCCTTGCGGCCACCACTGCGCCGGCACCTGACGCCTGGGCCCCGCCCTCGCTCCGGCTGGCCGGCAATGCCCACAGCGAGAGAACCAGGCCGGCCAGTCCGACTACCGAACCGATCACGCTTGCTGCACGATCCGCTGTCTCGAGGTCACCCCCAATCGCCACCGCCACCAGGGCAATGGCCATGACACCCGAAAACACCGCAGCGCAGACGAGCACGGCCTTCTTCCATACCTGCATGCCGCCATTCTGTCCTGCCTGGTGAAGTGGTGTCAGGTCGATACTCACGATCCAGAACGCAATCCCAGAGCACTGTGTTCCACCACACCCGAAGGAAGATTGCTCTTCCCTGAAGCCCGAGCAGTCAGCTCCACGAGTCCGGCCCGTAGGTCGGCGGTCGGCTCACCAAGGACGATCGCGGGCCGGATCCGGTCCCAGTCTCATCAGTCCAGATGCGGTGGGGCAACTGTGGAACCGCCCTGGGCGCGCTCATCGGCTGGAGGCGCCGGAACGACTCTCGGGGGAGCGGGGCATCGGCAGTCATGGCGTGATCCTAAGGACGCACGACTTCAACAGGACAGTGCCTTGTCTCCAACTGGGCAGCGTGAACCTCGATCGTCTTGCGGACGCGTCCGCAGCTTCCCCCGGCGAGGTGGCGCAGATCGATACAACCTCGCTGGATGTCCTGGCCGTCCTGGAGGATGGCGTGACCGGCCGGATTGAGTTGTCGATCGCGGTCGTTGTCGCTACTCGGACGATCTCCGATGGTGCTCTTCGCCACTTGCAGTCAATGGGACGCGTTCGGTTCGTCAAGCGAAGTCATTGCGGACGCCATCCATCCTCCCTGCCCGGGCAGAGACGTGAATCCGCTTGTGGCGCGCCGACCATCCGTCTAACCTGCGGGCAGGCAAGGAGCCTGGGACAGTACCTGGGCCACCGCCGGTCATCTTGAGGTACGGAGCGTCGGAAAGCGCCCTCGCCACCACCTACTTCCATCCCTACGCACCCATCCTGTCCGGCTGTCGTCTGCCGGACGGGCGAAAGGTGTTCCCTTGACCATCTACTCTCAGCACGCCAACCGTGGGAAGACTCAGATCCTGGCGACCTACCAGGGTCCGGACGGTGTCGCATCCAAGACTGTGACGAGCCTTGGCGACTCTCGCCTTGCGGCTCCGATCGTCGACGCTCTCAATCGGATCTCCGCCTTCGCCACCGTCCCGGTCAGCGTTCACGACCGCCGGGAACGGCGTGTGGACTACTACCCGCGCAAGCACCTTGCGGCGTTGACGGACGCTGCTGCCCGTGCCGATCTTCTCAGCGGCGCCCACAGTCTGTGGTACGAGTACGTCTGTCTGCGGCTTCACCAGGCGCTGGCCGATCTGGAAAATGCCTTGGGGACTGTGCCCGACACGGTCAGCCGGGCGGTCCACTCCGAACTAGAGGTAGTACAAAGCGAGTTGCGTGCCGCCATCGACGATTTCTCGGGAACTTCCTCGGGACCTGAGACGGAGAACGAGCGCCACTGGGAGTTCGGCCATCCCTTCGTGAAGTATGACGACGGAATGGACACGCTGAGCGACGAGACGCGCGAACAGCTCGATCGCCGTGAGGCAGGGTTCACCACGGAGGAGCGGGAGAAGGCTGTCGCCGACCTCCGGGTGCTGGTCACAGCACACTCCCGGTGCACCGGTATGTGGGCCACACTGGATGACCCCAGCCGCGAGATCTTTGCGGAGCCGTACGACTCTGACGGTTTCTACATGACGGTCCAAGCGCCGGAACCCGACAATGACAACGGCTCCTGGGAGATCGAGATCGGGCGTTGGGAGCCGGACGATCCCGACGAAGAATACGGAGAACACAGCAGCGCGACGGGCAACACCGTGATCAGTTGTGCTCTTCCCGCTGCACCGGACGCCGACGGCATTGCGCACTTGCTGAAGTCTGTGGACGAGAAGCCGCTGCTGCTTGCCCAGTGGGCCGAGACGCCGGTGGGTGGGGCGCTCGTGGGGACGACGGTTATGGTAGCCAAGCGCCACGACTCCTGATCGGTGTCCGGAAAGGATGTCTGGCTGTCAGCGCGACGGATCAACTGCGGTCGACTTGCTGCGCACCTCACTGGCGCTGCAAGCGCCGCGGTTGTCGCGAGACGGGATGACCACGGAACCGACGATGGGTGAGCCTTCGCACTTTGGTTAGCCTGGGGTTGTCCTTACGGAGTTTGGTGGACGCCAACAAGGACAATGCCGACCGGCAGGTGCGGTTGAGCTTCCTGGGGTGAATACGGGAAGTTCGATTCGCACCCGGCGCCGAGGGCGGCGGCCGCTGCTGGGCTAGAGTCTCGCCTCATCCTCGGTCGGATGTTCTGCCCGGGACGGTGCGCTGGGGGTACGGCACGTGGGGCTCGAACGAATGGAACTGCCCGGGTACGAGATCCAGGAGGTCCTGGGTCAGGGTGGGTTCGCCACGGTGTACCGGGCCAGGCAGTTGGCCGTGGGCAGGGAGGTCGCGCTGAAGGTGGACAGCAGGGTGCTGTCCACACCGCGCGACCGGCAGCGTTTTCTGCGTGAGGTCACTGCGGCCGGGCAGTTGTCCGGGCACCCGCATGTGGTGCCGGTGTATGACGCCGGGGTCCTTGCAGACAACCGCCCCTACATGGTGCTGGAGTTGTGCCCCGGCGGCTCGCTCGGCGACCGGCTGCACCGGCAGGGGCCACTGCCGCTCAAGGAGGCGCGCGACATCGGGGTGGGCCTCGCGGACGCGGTGGCGGCCGCTCACGCGGCCGGGGTGCTGCACCGCGACATCAAGCCCGGAAACGTCATGGTCAACCGGTACGGCGGTGTGGCCCTCACCGACTTCGGGCTGGCGGCCATGCCCCGGCCGGGACATGAACTGTCCGTGACGCGGGAGGCGCTGACCCCCGCGTACGCGCCGCCCGAGGCCTTCCACCTGGCGGAACCCACCCCGGCCGGCGATGTGTACTCACTGGCCGCCACCGTCTACGCCCTGCTGCGGGGCTGTCCGCCGCACTACCCGGACGACGGGACCCAGCTCAGCCTCGCCGAACTGATCGTGCGCCACACCTGGCCGTACCCCGCCCTGCCCGGAGTGCCGGCGGCCCTCAACTCGGTTCTTCGGCACGCCGTGGCCTCGGACCCGGCCCAGCGTTTGTCCGACGCGGGCGCGTTCCGGGACGCTCTCGCCGCCGTCGATCTCGACGATCCGGACACCGTCGAGGCGGGTGCCGGCGGCTTCGGACCGGTACTCGGCATGACCACCGTTCCGTCGTACCGGGATGCGTCGCCCTCTCCGTACACGCAGCCGCGGGATGCGGCTCTGCCGTACGGGGGCGCCCCGCCGCCCGTCCGGGACGCGGGCCGTACGACCGCGGCCGTCGGGCCGGGCGGCGACGGCGACGGTGGGCGGAAGGGATCGAGGCGCCCCCGGCTGATCGCCGTACTGGCGGCCGTGGCCGTCTCGGTGAGCGTGTCGGTCACCGTGGTGACGTATCAGAACGGCCAGGACCACGGAGGCGGGGACTCCCGCTCGACAGCCTCCCCCTCCTCCGGTGCCACAGGCGAGAACAAGGCCGCGTCCGGCTTCGGAGGGGTGGCGACCACGACGGAGAACTGCCCTGCGACGGGCGTCGACGGTGTGGGCGGTCGGTGTGTCGCGACCCCGGAGTGCTGGAGCGGCATCACGGATATCTCGGGCATCATCACTGTCAGTCGCGCGGACTGCCGGACCAGGCATGTGTGGGAGACCTTCGCGATCGCCCCGCTGCCGGAGGACGGCATGACGAACAACGCGCGGGATCTGATCAAGCATCCTGACGTGAAGGCGCTGTGCTCGCAGCAGGTCATGGCCGAGTCCATGGTCCCTGGCGGCCGTGAGGTCGCAGACGAGTGGAACGTCGACATCCTCCCGCCGACAGCGTCGGAATGGGACAAGGGGCTGCGCGTCTTCCGCTGTGTGGCCGCCGCGGTCACGCAGGACGGGGAGAAGACCGGGAGCCAGTTCGCTGTGCAGGGGTGAACGGAGGCCCCTGTGGTGGTCGTGTGGCGGAGGGGCCCCGCCGGGTCACCGCACTCGTGAGGGACCTGTGAGCCGTGACTAGCGCCCCTGATGCCCGTATCCTCGCCCATATCGGATTATTTTCGTAAAACGTGGTGAATCGGGCACGGGTGAGGCGAAGCGTGGTTCGGTCCGGCGGGAAACCGAGGTCGGCGGGACGTGCTACAGACGGCACGGGGCCCGTCCGTTTCCGTGAGCGGTTTCTCCAGGGTGAGCCGGTGGATCAGGGCGTGCGCACGCCGATTCTGGACTCGTGGCAGCGCTGCCGGAACCTGGGCATCTCACCGGACCAGTCCGACCTTCCCTTCCTGGAGGATTTCGATCCGGACGGCAGGATCGTCCGCGTGGCCGTGCCGGTGCTCGACCGGCTTCAGGCCAAGTTCTCCGGTAGTGAGATCAACATCTCCGTCGCCGATGCGAACGGGACGGTCCTCCTGCGCCGTTTCGGCGAGGCGTCGCTGGCCAGAAGGCTCCCGGCGATCCAGAGAGTCCCGGGCTTCGTGTTCGCCGAGCAGTTCGCCGGCACCAACGGCATCGGTCTCGCCCTGGCCGAGCGGCAGCTCATCCGGGTCTACGGTGCCGAGCACTTCGCGGAGCGCTCCCAGGCGAGCGCCTGTGTCGCGCTTCCCGTCCGCGACCCCCTCAGCGGGCGCATCGAGGGGGTCCTGTGCTTCGGCTATCCGCGCAGCGCCGAGAACCCGGCACTGCGTGCCGTGATACGCAAAGCGGCGCGGGCCATGGAGCGGCGCCTGCTGGGGCAGAGTTCCGTGCGTGAGCGCGCTCTGTTGCGGGCGTACCTGACCACCGGAGCCGAAGCAGCCGTCGGCCTGCACCGCGGCATCGCGGTGGACGAACTGGCCCTCGAGCTGAGCTCCCGTGACCGGGAGATCCTCCTGGAGAAGGCCGCCGAGCTGGTATCCCGCGCGCAGCGGGCCGCCGTCGACGTGTCCCTGCCCGACGGGCGGCGGATCGTGCTCGTGAGCCGTCCCGTGACGAGTGCCTCCGGGGTGGAGGGCATCGCGGTCGAGGCCGTCCTCCCGGCCTTCTCACCGGAAGGGCCCCTGGTCATCCCGCGCCAGGTGGACGAGGTGCCGGGTTTCCCCGCCGAGCTCGCCGTCGTCTCTGCCGGTCCACAGGTCGCGCGGATCTCCGGCACCCTGCCGTCCGGACGCCTTCCCGACGCGGCGCCCGGCCGGCTCGCCGCGGGCGCCGAGGGCGTCACGGCCGATGGCGCCGACGGTGCCACGGGCGATCACCCCGCACCGTCGCCCTCGGCCAGAGGGCTCGTGCTGGTGGGGGAGCCGTTCGTCGGGGCATACGCCCTTGCCGCGCGCCGCCGCCTGGAGCTGCTGTCCGAGGCCAGCAGCCGCATAGGCGCCACCCTGGACGTGCGCCGCACCGCCGAGGAACTCGCCGAGACGGCGGTCCCGCGGCTGGCCGACTTCGTCACCGTCGACCTGTCCGAGGCCGTACTGCGTGGCGAGGAAGCCACCGACCCCCTCGACGACCTACGCCGTACGGTGGTCCACGGCATCCGCGACGACCTACCCTTCACCCCGGTCGGCAAGCGGACCGACTTCGGCGCGACCGCGCCCCAGCTGCGGTGCCTGGCCGGCGGACAGGCGGTGCTGGAGCCGGACCTGAAGACCGCCGCCGGCTGGCTCGCCCAGGACCCCGAGCACACCGAACGGCTGCTGGCTCATGTGCACTCCCTCATCGCCGTACCTCTCGTCGCCCGCGGTGTCGTCCTGGGCGTCGCCAGCTTCTACCGTGCCCAGGATCCCGCCCCCCTCGGGGACGACGACCGCTCGCTGGCCCAGGAACTCACCACCCGCGCCGCCCTGTCCATCGACAACGCCCGGCGCTACACGCACGAACGCACCATGGTCCTGGCCCTACAGCGCAGGCTGCTCCCGCACGGTCTGCCCGATCAGGACGCGGTCGAGGTCGCCCATCGGTACCTGCCCGCCGAAGCGGACGTGAGCGGAGACTGGTACGACGTCATCCCCCTCTCCGGCACCCGTGTCGGCCTCATCGTCGGCGACGTCGTCGGCCACGGCATGCTGTCCGCCGCCACGATGGGCCGGCTGCGCACCGCCGCACGCAGCTTCGCCGAACTCGACTTCCCCCCGGACGAAGTCCTCACCCACCTCGACAACCTCGTGGGACGCCTGGACCGGGAGGACCCCGACGGCGAGGGTGTCGGCATCATCGGCGCGACCTGCCTGTACGCCATCTACGACCCGACCTCGCAGCGGTGTGTGATGGCCCGGGCCGGCCACCCTCCGCCCGCGCTGGTCCGCCCCGACGGCGAGGTGTCGTACCCCGACCTGCCGGCCGGGCCCCCGCTCGGCCTCGGGGGGCTGCCCTTCGACGCCGTCGAGATCGACCTTCCCGAGGGCAGCCAGCTGGTCCTCTACACCGACGGGCTCATCGAGGACCGGCACCGCGACGTCGACGTCGTCCTGGACGAGCTGCGCGGGACCCTCACCCACGCGGAGCGCACCCCCGAGGAGACCTGCCAGGCGATCCTGGACACCGTGGCGCCCGCCCACCCGTGCGACGACATCGCCCTGCTCGTCGCCCGCACCCACGCCCTGGACCCCGGTCGGATCGCCACCTGGGAGCTGCCCGCCGACCCGGCCTTCGTCGGTGAGGTGCGGGCGTCCGCCCTCCGGCGACTGGCCGACTGGGGACTCGACGAGGCCGCGTTCGCCGCGGAACTGATACTGAGCGAGCTGGTCACCAACGCCATCCGCCACGGCACCGGGCCCATCGGGGTGCGGCTGCTGCACGACCGCACCCTGATCTGCGAGGTCTCCGACACCAGCAACACCGCCCCGCACCTGCGCCGGGCGGCCAGCACCGACGAGGGCGGGCGTGGCCTGTTCCTCGTCGCGCAGCTGTCACAGACCTGGGGTACGCGCTACCTCCCGGAGGGCAAGGTCATCTGGGCCGAATGCGGGCTCGACGGGGCGTGAGGACGAGGCCCGGCGCTCCGGGAGCGGCCCGCTGACCCGTTGGAGTCATGGCGAGCTGAATTGTCTGAAATGATGCAATTCAGTCGGATAGTATCCCTGTGATCGTCGGGAAGAAATCGCCAGGCCGACCCCCGGAGATGTCCGTGCACGACGCTCCCGACACGTCCGCGAAAGCGGCTGCGTCCTTCGAGGCGGAACCCCTGGTCCGTATCCGCGGGCTCGGCAAGCGGTTCGGCGGGACCCTCGCGCTGGCCGGGGTCGACCTCGACGTCCACGCCGGCAGCGTCCTCGCCCTCCTCGGGCCCAACGGTGCCGGAAAGTCCACGCTCATCAAGGTGCTCGCCGGCGTCCACCACGCCGACGCGGGGCAGATCACGGTGGACGGCCACCCGCTCGGGAGTCGGGCCGCCTCCCACAGCATGTCCTTCATCCACCAGGACCTCGGTCTCGTGGAGTGGATGACGGTCGCCGAGAACATCGCCCTGAGCACCGGATATCCGCGCCGCGCCGGACTGATCTCCTGGCGGCGGACCCGCGAGCGCTGCGTGGACGCCCTGCGTCTCGTCGCCGGACATCTCGACCCCGACGCACCGGCCGCCCGACTCTCCCCGGCCGAGCGTTCGCTGGTCGCGATCGCCAGGGCCCTGGCGGCACGCGCGAAGCTCATCGTCCTCGACGAGCCGACCGCCCGCCTGCCCGCCGCGGACTGTGCCCGGCTGTTCCGCGTCCTGCACACCCTGCGCGACCGGGGGCACGCCATCCTCTACGTCAGCCACCGGCTGGACGAGGTGTACGAAGTCGCCGACACCTACGCCGTACTGCGTGACGGCCACCTCGTCAGCCACGGCTCGCTGGCGGGCCACAGCCCCGCCCGTCTGGTGCACGACATCGTCGGCGAGGAACTGACGGACCACCACCCCGCCAAGGCTCCGGCCGACGGGTCGGCCGTCCTGACCCTCGACGGCGTGAGGACCGCCGGCACAGGACCGGTCAGCCTGGAACTGACGGCCGGGGAAGCCCTGGGCCTGGTCGGCCTCTCGGGCGCCGGCCACATGGATCTGGGCCGGGCCCTCGCAGGCTCCCGGCCCCTTCTCGACGGGCGGGCCCTTCTCGACGGTCGGCCGTACCGGCCTCGCACGGTGGCCGACGCCGTCGGAGTCGGGGTCGGCTTCGTGCCCGGCGACAGACTGCGGGAGAGCTGCCTCGCCGAGCTGACCGTACGGGAGAACCTCCTGGCCAACCCCCGCGCGGGAGGCCTGTCGGCGCTGCGCTGGATCAACCCCCGGCGCGAACGCGCCGAGGCCGTCACCCTGATCGAACGGTTCTCGGTACGCCCCCGTGACAGCGAGGCCCCCATCGCCACCCTGTCCGGCGGAAACCAGCAGAAAGTCATGATCGGCCGGTGGTTCCGGGTGGGCCTGCGCCTGCTGATCCTCGAGGAGCCGACCGCGAGCGTGGACGTGGGCGCCAAGGCCGCGCTCCACCGCCTGCTCGACGAAGCGCTGGCCGACGGCCTCGCGGTCCTGCTCATCTCCACCGACTTCGAGGAGGTGGTGGGCGTGTGCCGGCGCACCCTGGTCTTCGTCCGCGGGTCCGTGACGGCCGAGCTGAGCGGTGCGGCCCTCACGGTCGCCGGGCTCACCCGGGCGGCTTCGGCCATGCCCTCTCCAGGGGCCGGGACGAACCCATGAGCGCCCCGCCCTCCCCCTCCTCGCCCCGGCCACGACCGCGCCGACCGGGGCGAGCGCACGGCCCCGGGCACCTCATCGGCGCTTACGGCCTCCTGGCCCTCACCGCCCTGCTCGTCCTGATCTTCTCCCTCGCCCTGCCGCGCACCTTCCCCACGCTGGACACCGTCGACTCGATCCTGTCCAACCAGTCGATCCCGGCCGTCCTCGCGCTCGCCGCCATGGTCCCCATCGTGACCGGCGCGTTCGACCTCTCCATCGGCTACGGCCTCGGCCTGACTCACGTCACGGTGCTCCAGCTCGTCGTCCACGACGGGTGGCCATGGCCGCTCGCCTGCCTCGCGGTGATCGTCGGAGGGGCGGTCGTGGGCGTCCTCAACGGTGTCATCGTCGTGTTCGGCCGGATCGACTCCTTCATCGCCACCCTCGGGACCGGCAGCATGATGTACGCCGTGACCGGCTGGATCACCGACGGCGGCCGGATCGTCCCCGGCCCGCAAGGCCTCCCGGCCGCCTTCACCGACCTCTACGACTCCACGTTCCTCGGCCTTCCGGTCCCCGCCTTCTACGTACTCGCCCTCGCGGTCGTTCTCTGGACGGTGCTGGAGCGGCTGCCGCTCGGCCGGTACCTGTACGTCGTCGGCTCGAACCCGCGCGCGGCCGACCTCGTCGGCATCCCGACCCGCAGGTACACCGTCTACGCGTTCACCACTTCGGGGCTGATCGTCGGCTTCGCCGGTGTGCTGCTCGCGGCCCAGCAGCAGATCGGCAATCCGAGTGTCGGCCTCGACTACCTGCTGCCCGCCTTCGTCGGTGCCCTCCTCGGCTCCACCGCGATCAAACCCGGCCGCCCCAACGCCATCGGCACCGTGGTCGCCGTCGCCGTCCTCGCCGTCGGCCTCACCGGCATCGGCCAGTTGGGCGCCGACTTCTGGACGGTCCCGCTGTTCTACGGCGGCACCCTGCTCCTCGCCGTCGGCCTGGCCGGTTACGCGGCCCGCCGCCGCATGCGCACCGGCGCCTTCGCGGCCCGCGGTTCGCCCACCGTGCCGCCTCGGTCGCCGTCGTCTTCGACGCAGGACGGCGGCACAGCGGGCACCACTCCTTGACCACGCCGGGGGCACCACCTCCGTGCCCCCGGCCGCATCCTCCCGCTCGTCCCCATGTGAGGAGCTCCCGTGTACGGCAGCCGCAAAGCGACCCCCGGCGTCGTCAACGCTCGGCTCGCCGCCTGCGCCCTGCTGGCAACGGCAACGCTCCTCGCCGGCTGCGAACGCGGCTCGTCGGGGGGCCCGGGGGAGTCCACCCACGGCCCGAGCGGCTGCCCTGCCGTCCACGCCAGGGCCCAGGCGGCCGTCACCGGGGCGGAGGAAACCGACGTCCCCTGGAACGGGCCGACCAGCGGCCCCACGGCGGTGTCCGGCAAGTCCATCGTCTACGTCGCCCAGACCATGACCAATCCCGGAGTCGCCGGCGCCGCGAACGGGGTGCGGCAAGCCGCGCAGGCCATCGGATGGGACGTCCGGGTGATCGACGGCGGAGGCACTCCCACCGGTATCCAGGCGGCCATGAGCGAGGCCGTGGCCCTCAAGCCCTCGGGCATCGTCATCGGCGGGTTCGACCCCGACGCGACGTCGCGACAGGTCGCGCGGGCCAACGCGGCAGGCATCCCGCTCATCGGCTGGCACGCGGTCGCCGCTCCCGGCCCCAGTCGGCGGCCCGAGCTCTTCACCAACGTCACCACTTACGTCGAGGACGTGGCGAGAATCAGCGCGCGGTGGATCATCTCGACGTCCAACGGCCGTGCGGGGGTCGTGCTCATCACCGACGCCTCGATTCCCTTCGCCAGGAACAAGTCCGAGCTGATCAGGAAGGAGCTGGCCACCTGTCCGGGTGTGAAGGTGCTCGCGTACGAGAACATCCCGATCCCGGACGCGAGCAGTCGCACCCCGCGAGAGATCGCCTCCCTCCTCTCCCGCTTCCGGAGCAGGTGGACCCACTCCGTCGCCATCAACGACCTGTACTTCGCCGACGCCGCCCCCGCCTTCCGGGCGGCCGGTGAGAAGGGCTCAGGCCCGCCCTTCAACATCGGCGCCGGCGACGGCGATCCCTCCGCCTTCCAGCGCATCAACAGCGGGCAGTACCAGGCCGCCACCGTGCCCGAGCCGCTGTCCCTCCAGGGCTGGCAGATCATCGACGAGTTCAACCGCGCCTTCTCCGGCCGTCCCGCCAGCGGGTATGCGGCACCCGTCCACATCGCCACGGCCGACAACAGCGACGGCGCCACGAGCTGGGACCCGTCGGGCTACCGGGAGGCGTACCGGAGGATCTGGGGCAGGTGAGGCGGCGTCGGGGATGCGACCGGTGTGATCATCCGCCCAATGGTCGGCCTGCGCGGTTCTCTGCGGCGGCTCATTGTTCGGTCGGGACGCAGAGCACCGGGACGCTCGACAGGTGCAGGAGTTTGTGGGGGGTCGAGCCCAACAGCGCCCCGCGCATCGGGCTCTCGCCCCAGCTGCCCACCACGATGAACCTCGCCCCATGGCGTGACGCGGCGTCGACCAGCGCCTGCGCCGGTTTCTGGTCGATGATCTCGACAGTCGTGGGCACGCCCGCCGCCTCGGCCGCCGTGACGGCGTGCTCGAGGGCGATGCGTCCGGCCTCGCGGACGGCTTCGTGGTGGGCCCGGTACTCCTCGCCGCCCGGCCCCGGGGCCGCGGCGCCGTAGACCAGCACGAGGGGCTCACCGAACGCGGCCGCCGTCTGGATCGCGATGCGCAGGGCGCGTACCGCGCCGGGAGATTCGTCGTATCCGAGGACGACCGCCATCTCAGGACTCCTTGCCGGGGACGCCGTGGACAAGATCGGGGTCGGCCACGCCCGCGCGTTCCGACCAGAAGGCGGGTGACTTCAGCCGCCACAGCACCATGAGCACCACTCCCGCGGCGGCGATGCCGATGCCGATGACGAGCGGCGGGCCGACCCCGAGCCACGAGGCGCCGGTGTAGGAGTTCGCGGGGTCGGACATGTCGGAGACCGATTCCACCAGGAGCCATGCCAACAGCCCGGCGCCGACGAGAGGGCCGAGGCCGATGAGCACGAAGTAGCGGACGCTCTCCGTCAGATGGCGGCGGTAGTAGACGGCGCAGGCCACACCGGTGAGGGCGTAGTAGAACGCGATCAGCAACGACAGCGCGGTGAGCGAGTCGAAGAGCGCGTTGGTGCTGATCTGGTTGAGGACGAGATACCAGGCGATGGCGATGCCGGCGACCCACCAGGTGCTCACGTCGGGCGTGCGGAACCGCGGGTGGATGTGGGCGAAGTGCGCGGGCAGCGCCTGACGGCGTGCCATCGACAGCGCCGTACGGGACGCCGGGATGATCGTCGTCTGCGTCGACGCCAGCGCGGAGGTGGAGACAGCCAGCAGCACGACCCAGTCCCAGCCGTCCATCACCTTGCCGGCGAGCAGGGCGAAGATGAACTCCTCCTCGTCGGCGTTCTCCGCCAGGAAGGTCGTTCCGGCGTAGGCCACGACGGCGAAACCGACCGACACGTAGGTCACCAGCAGGATGACCGTCGACCAGACGCCCGCCTTGCCGGGCGCGGTGGCGGAGTCCTCGACCTCCTCGGTGAGATTGACCGCGGACTCCCAGCCCCAGTAGATGAACACGCCCAGCAGCAGGGCCCCGGTCAGCGTCGCGCCGCCGGCGCCGAAGGGGTTGAGCCATCCGATCGACGGTTCGACGGAATCGAAGGTGCTGGTGCCCGCGTAGACGCGGTAGAGGGCTACGACGACGAAGGCGAGCAGACAGACGACCTGGGCGAGGATGAGCACGTTCTGCACCTTGGCGGACACCTCGGTGCCGATGACGCACACGGCGGTCATCACGAGGATCAGCAGCACCGCGAGCAGCTGGCGTACGAAGTCGTTGTCGACCCAGCTGTCGAGGCCGAAGGCGAGCAGCGCGAAGCTCACGGCGACATCCGCCAGTGACCCGACGACCAGCACCCCGGTCATGGTGATGGCCCAACCGCCCAGCCAGCCTGCCCAGGGCCCCATGGCCCGGGTGACCCACGAGAAGGTGGTGCCGCAGTCCTGGTCGACCTTGTTGAGGTAGTAGAACGCCGACGCGATCAGGAGCATCGGCACGAACGAAGCGACCAGCACGCCGGGGGCGTAGATGCCCACGAGCGCCACGATCGGACCGATGACCGCCGCCAGTGAGTACGCCGGTGAGGTGGCGTTGAGCCCGATGACGAGCGCGTCGACGAAGCCGATCGCATTGGCCTTCAACCCGTCAGGTGGACGTGCGTCAGTGGTGTCGTTGGCCATGTTCCCTCGCTCCGGTTGTGCGTGAAGCCATACAACAGGGAGCTTTGCGACTTTCGATGCCATTGAGGGCTTATTGGCCACGGGTGTCACCGAGGGAACGCCGGAGGCGTCCGGACTCGGAGCCGGTGCCGCTCCACGGCCTTCCGCGGAGCGGCACCCGTAGGCAGGACCGCGGGTGTCAGCGGCGCGGACGCTCCAGCGTGAGGAGCAGGCCCTCGACCGCGCCGGGCCCGATACGGCCCTTGACGTCGGCGGACGTGATCGCCTTGAGGGCCCAGCCGTCCTCGGCGTGCTTGTTGAGCACCTTCTCCAGCTTGTCGCTGTCCAGCGCGTCGCCGATCAGTGACTCGCGGAAGGTGACGACCTTGTACTCGAGTGTGTGGGGACTGCTCATGACGGGGCCCTCCTGTGGATGGACTGGCTGCCGGAAACGGGGACAGCCAATCACCGGTCGACTCCCGCCGCACACGGCGGGGCGGGTTCGGCGGGAGGAAGGTGTGTCAGGTCGGCTTGCGCCACACGGAGATGTGCTTCGTGGAGTCCTGGGTGAACGGTGCGCCGTTCCAGTCCGCGACGCGCCGTTCCGGTTCGAGTCCCGCGATCCGTGCCATCAGGTCGAGCTCCGCGGGCCACGCGTACCGGTGCCGGGAGTTTCCGCGGCGGTAGCTGCCGTCGTCGGCGTCGCGGGTGAAGTGGTGCGAGACGAGGATCTGTTCGACCAGGTCGAAGGTGTCGAAGCCCAGATGCCGCTCGGAGACGTCGAAGGGCACCGCGACCTGCCCGGGCGGCAGGAACCGCAGCGGCGGCACCCCCAGCTCGATGACGAAGCGGCCGCCGGGCGCCAGGTGTCGTGCGGCGTTGCGGAAGCACTCGACCTGTTCGTCCTGCGTGAGCAGGTTCGTGATGGTGTTGTAGACGAGATACACCAGGGTGAACTCGCCGGGCACGACGGTCGTGGCCATGTCCCCGAGGACGACCGGCAGAGTGTCCTCGTCGATCTTGCGTCGCAGGACCGCCGCCATGTGCTCGGACAGTTCGACGCCCACCACGGGCACGCCGCGCTCCCGGAGCGGGACACCCACGCGTCCGGTTCCGATGGCGAATTCCAGTGCCCGGCCGTCGCCGACGAGTCCGGCGAGGAAGTCAAGAGTCGGTCCGAGGACGGCGGCCGAGGACATCTCGCCCTCCTCGGCGTCGTAGCGGTCGGCGGTCGCGCGGGTCCACAGTTCGCTGCTCGTCACAAGCGGCCACTCTGCCGGGCGCGGGGCGCGCTGTCGACGAGATTTCCCTCCGCCGGCAGCTCGGCGCCGTGCCGGGGAGGCCCGGCTCCGCCCCGGCGCGCCGCCCCCGCCAGGGCCGGTGGCGCACGCTCGAGCCATGGTCGCGTTCTCCTGGGGCGCACCTTGTGTAATCTGAAAATTAACCTTTCGCGTGTATTTGACTTCGTACAGGCTTGCGCGCCCGATCCGGTGCCGCGTGGGCGAAAGGTAGTGCGGTTGTATGTACCGTGCTAGGCTTCAGGCTAGTTGCAGTTGTGGTTCCCGAAACTTCAAGTGCCTCGGCGACTGTCTGTCGCCGGGCATTTTTGTATCTCCGGTGCTTATCCGGACGGGGTTCATTGTGGCAACGCATGGGTCCACACGGTGTGGACCTCTGGGCACTGCCCCGAAGGAGATGTGACATGGCTACTGGCACCGTCAAGTGGTTCAACTCGGAAAAGGGATTCGGTTTCATCGAGCAGGACGGCGGCGGCCCCGACGTTTTCGCTCACTACTCGAACATCGCCACCCAGGGCTTCCGTGAGCTTCAGGAAGGCCAGAAGGTGAACTTCGACGTCACGCAGGGCCAGAAGGGCCCGCAGGCGGAGAACATCACGCCCGCCTGACGCGAAAGCGTATGAGGCAGCTGGGGCCCGCACCATGTGGTGCGGGCCCCAGCTTGCTGCTTTTCAAGGATTCCGAAGATTCTGATGGAATTCTTTCAGTCTCATTTTCGGCTCGTGCTTGCAATTCGTCCGGCTCATTCTCACTCCTGCCGGGAATTCCTCGATGCGTGCCCCGTCGAGGAAGGTTCTCCGTTGAACCGTTCAGCTCGCACGAATGACCGTTCCGAGTTCGCGCTCCCGGTCACCGTCACCCCCGCCCTCCCCGCCGCCGCGACCTTCGGTGAACTGGACATGCCCGCCGAGTTGCTGGAGATGCTCGCCGGGCACGGCCTGAACGAGCCGTTCCCGATCCAGGCCGCCACGCTGCCGAACTCGCTCGCGGGCCGCGATGTCCTGGGCCGCGGTCGCACCGGGTCGGGCAAGACGCTCGCCTTCGGCCTGGCGCTCCTGGTGCGCACGGCCGGCCGACGCGCCGAGCCGCGGAAGCCGCTGGCCCTGGTCCTCGTCCCCACGCGCGAGCTGGCCCAGCAGGTCAGCGACGTGCTCACCCCGTACGCCCGGCTGCTGAAGCTGCGGCTGGCCACCGTGGTCGGCGGCATGTCGATCGGCAGGCAGGCCGGCGCGCTACGGGCCGGGGCCGAGGTGGTCGTAGCGACTCCGGGCCGCCTCACGGATCTCGTCGAGCGCAAGGACTGCCGCCTGGACCGGGTGGACATCACCGTCCTCGACGAGGCCGACCAGATGGCCGACATGGGCTTCCTGCCGCAGGTCACCGAGCTGCTGGACCAGGTACGCCCCGACGGCCAGCGCATGCTGTTCTCGGCCACGCTCGACAGCAACATCGACCTCCTGGTCCGTCGCTACCTCCATGACCCGGTGGTCCACTCGGTCGACCCGTCGGCGGGCGCGGTCACCACGATGGAGCATCACGTCCTCCAGGTGCACGGCGCGGACAAGTACGCCGCCGCCACCGAGATCGCCGCCCGCGAAGGGCGCGTGCTCATGTTCCTGGACACCAAGCACGCCGTCGACCAGTTCACCCGGCACCTGCTGGGCAGTGGCGTCAGGGCCGCCGCGCTGCACGGCGGCAAGTCGCAGCCCCAGCGCAACCACACCCTGGCCCAGTTCAAGGACGGCCGTGTCACGGTGCTGGTCGCGACCAACGTTGCGGCCCGCGGCATCCACGTCGACAACCTCGACCTCGTGGTCAACGTCGACCCGCCCGCCGACCACAAGGACTACCTGCACCGCGGCGGCCGTACGGCACGCGCCGGCGAGTCCGGAAGTGTCGTCACCCTGGTCACGCACAGCCAGCGCCGGGACATGGCCCGGCTGCTGTCCGACGCGGGCATCAGGGCGCAGATCACACAGGTCCGCTCCGGCGAGGCCGAGCTGAGCCGTATCACCGGCGCCCAGGCTCCCTCCGGCGTCCCCGTCGGCGGCAGCGGGCCGGTCGTCGCGGAGCGTGCGCAGCGCGGCGGTGCTCCCTTCCGCGGTATGGGCACCCGCCCGGGGCGGCCCGGCCGCGGTGGCGAGTCCCGCAAGGCCACCGAGGCCCGCCAGGCCGCCGAGGCACGCGCGGCCGCCCGGGTGCGCCGGGGCGCCTAGCCCGGCCGGGCCGCCGGGACGCCGATCCCTCGGACGTGCCTTGGCCCCTGGGCTGCCCGGCGGGGCCGAGCCGGTGCCGTGGCGGGGTTCTGCCCGCGTGGCGTGCCGGTGGCGCGGCACTAGTGTCGTCGGCATGAGCGAAGACTCCCAGCGCCTCGTCACCATCGAGCGGACCGGCGCCGGCCGGTTCACCGCGACGAACGTCCGCGGTGGCACGATCGGCTTCGGTACCGGCTCCGATTCCGACGGCGGCACCGACTTCACCCCGGTCGAACTCCTGCTCGCGGCGATCGGCGGCTGCACCGCCGCCGACGTCGACGTCGCCACCGGCCGGCACGCCGAGCCCGCCGAGTTCACCGTCACCGTGACCGGCGACAAGATCAGCGACGACTTCGGCAACCGGATGACCGACCTCGCGGTCACCTTCTCCGTCACCTTCCCGGACGGCGCGTCCGGCGACCGGGCCCGCACGATCCTGCCCCGGGCGGTCGCGGTCTCCCACGACCGGCTGTGCACCGTCAGCCGCACCATCGAGATCGGCACTCCCGTCACCGTGACCGTCACGGACGACTGACCGCGCCGCGACACCGCGGACCCGTTCTCTGCGGACCGGTGACAAGCGCGCCGTCGAGCGCTGCGTTCTTGTGAGCACTTCCCGAGCCCCCGCCTTCCACGGCCCTACGGTCCGGCTATGAACACGAGTCGTAGCAGAGGAAGGACGTGGCGCGGCGCGGCGCTGGCGGTGCTGCTGACCACGGGGGCGCTCACCGCGGCCGCCCCGGACGCTCAGGGAGACGGCGCACGGACCGAGACGCCCGTGACGTCGACGCACCCGGCCGACGGCGTGACCGAGTCGGTGGTACGGGTGAAGCTGCCGTTGCCGCGGTCCTTCGGGGACCGGCCGGCGGCCTGCGACCAGCTGTCGTATCTGCGCTATCGCTCCGCCGACGGACCGGCGGCGTCGGCCGACGCCGACCGGATCCTCGTGGCCCAGCCGGGCATCCTGGAGGGCGCCGGAGCCTTCGACAGTGTGGCCCGCGGCACGGTCGCGAAGGCCGCCGCGCAGGGGCGGCACATCGAGTTCTGGGCCCTGGACCGGCGCTCCAACTGCCTGGAGGACCGCACCGGCATCGCTTCCGGCGACCAGCACACCGCCGTCGACTACTACTACCGGGCCAAGCAGGTCGACGGCCGGGTCTTCGGGGGCTTCGTCGGCGACAACCGGCTCGGGTGGATGGCGAAGCTCGGCATCGAACAGACCGTACGGGACGAATACGACCTGCTGGTTCACGAACTGCCCGACCAGGGCCTGCGCAGGAACAAGGTGCTGTGCGGCGGACACTCGCTGGGCGGGGTCGTCACCGGGTACTTCGCGGCGGCCGACTTCGACGGCGACCCCACCACCCTGGCGGACGCGGGACAGAACCAGTGCGCCGGCTACTTCGCCCTCGACACGACGATCTCCACCTCGCTGGCCGACCTGAGCGGCAGCCTGCCCGACGACACCGACCTGCCGGACATCGGGCTCGGCTATGCGGCGGTGCAGGCGGGGCTCGACACCGGGGTGCTGCCCCGCTCGCTGTCCGCGCCGGTGCTGCTCAACCCGGAGACCATGACCCTGCTCGCCATCGCCGGCCTGGGCGCCGTGCGCGACGCGGACGGTGAGGCGGACCTGCCGGCCTATCTGCCCTCCGGCATCAACATCGAGGCCACCAACCGCTTCCTGTTCTCGAAGGACGCCGCCACCTTCCTCACCGGCTCACCCGGGGTGAAGGACTTCCGGCTCACCAACGCCACGGTGCTCGGGGCACTGATGGACGACAACTCCGTACCGCTGGCGTTCCTCCAGAGCAGTGTGGGCTTCTTCGACGGCGGGCCGGTCACGGACAAGAGCTTCCCCGCGGCCAACGGCGGCACGCAGCCGACGCGGTTGTTCGGCGTCGGGTACAAGGCCATCCCCGCGCAGCCCCACGGGCCGCTGTACACCTGGCGTGACTACGACCGGGTCGGCGACGCCGACGACCCCGGGTACCGGTCGGCCGACGGTACGCCGTTCACCGACGCGGGCAAGGAGGTCACCGATCTCCAGGAGCTGGCCCGCAGCCTGGCGGAGCAGCCGCTCGACTTCACCGAGCAGTACTTCCCGACCAAACTGGTGACCGACATCCAGCTGGCCACTTCACCGCAGGTGAGGAAACTCGTCGTACATCCCACAGGGCTGACGGCCAATCCGACGCTCACGGTGCTCGCGGGCGACGGACTGCTCGCGGGCCGCATCCCGGCCGACCTGCACCCCGTCGTCGCCGCGGGCTACCAGCACCTCGACGTGCTGACCGCGGCGCCGGAACAGAACAACGGGCTGCCCGAACCCGTGTCCGGAGCTCTCTCGTCGTTCGCCCGCACTCCCCGATAGCCGTCGCGTCACACGTCCGAAGGGCCCGGGAGGATCTCCTCCCGGGCCCTGCCGTGTGCTGGTGTGCCGGTGCGGTCAGACCTTGCCGGCGGCGAACGTGGCCGCCGCGGTGGCGTCGGAGGTGTAGCCGAGATGCGCCAGTACGTCGTCGCCGCCGTTCTCGCAGATGGGGTCACCGGTGGCGCAGAAGTCGATGGTGCGGCTCTGGTAGGTGCCGGTGACGCTCTTGCCGAGGGCCCGGATCGGGTTGCCGAACAGCAGGACCGCGGCGACCTTCGGCTCGACCGCCGTGGGGAGGGTCGCGACGATGGGGCTGCCGACCACCGCGCCGGCACTGCTGATGCCGATGGAATTGTCGACGACATTCGCGCCCTGCGAATATCCGACGAGAATGAAACGCTGATTCGGGCAGGCCGTCGCCTGCGCCTTGACGTGGTTCACCAGATCCGCGTTTCCCTGCGCGGCCGATGTCAGGGAAAGGTCTGCGGGATAGTTCACCGCGTAGCTGGACAGGCTTTTGCCTGTCAGTTTCTTCTGGAGTGCGGAGAACACCGGGTCGCCGACGATCAGGCCGAGCGTGCCCGGTTCGAAGGTGCCGCGAGCGGCCACGACGTCAATGTCCGAGCAGGTGGCGGCGGTTGCGGTGGGTGTCGAGAGAGTGACGAGTCCCGCCCCGCCGACGAGGGAGAGCGCGGCGAGACACAAGCGGATACGCATGGGGATCCTTTGCGGGTGGGGCGCGTGAAGCGCCTGATGAAAAGGACAGTCCCGAAGGTATTCGCGTTTCCTGGCCGGGTGTTATGGACGGGAATTCAGAAATTCCGCTTGTTTTTGTTCCGTGGTGAGTGGGCCCGGGCCCGGGTGGTGCCGGTGGCCATCAGGGGTGGTTCGGCCATCAGGAGTAGTTCGCGGAGCGCAGGGCCAGGATCAGATCCAGGCGGGCGCCGGGGTCGTGCAGGGCGTCGCCGAAGAGCTTCTCCAGCTGGCGCAGGCGGTAGCGGACCGTCTGCGGATGGATGTGGAGCCGGGCGGCGACATCGGGCACGTTGCTGCCGCTGAGCAGCCAGGCCAGCAGCGTCTCGGCCAGCCGGGCGCGCTGTCCCTCGGAAGCGGCGTCGAGGGGCCTGAGGGCCCGCGTCCGCAGGTGGGCGAGCAGCGGCTCGTCGCTGTACAGCAACAGGGCCGACAGGTGGTCGTCGCACCGCACCACGCCCTGCCGGGGCAGGATCCCGCGCCCCATCAGCCCCAGCGCCCGCGTGGCCCAGCGCAGCGACTGCGCGGCCTCGGTGACGGGGACCGTCGGGCCGATCGCCGCCGGGCGGCCCTGGAGGCCCAGCAGGAACGACCGGCCGCCGAACCGCCCGGAGCCCTCCGGGTCCGGCACCAGCACGCGCGGCGGCCGTGACCCCATGTCCATCAGCGCCCCGGGCATCGCCGGTGGCCCGTCCGCAGCATGCGGGTCCGCGGTGGCCGCCAGCGTGACGACGGCGACCCGTGACGGCACCCGCCAGCGTGCTCCGTGCGCCAGGTCCTGCACCGCCTCCGGGGACACCGGTCCGTCGCCCAGCAGCAGATCGAGCAGGCGTCGGCGGCGCCGTTCCAGCTCGTCCGTGTTGTGTGACCGTGCCTCCGCGTAGCCCGCGGCTGCTGCCTCCGCGACCTCGTGCACGGTCCGGAACGCCAGTTCGCCGAGTGCGGCGACGACCGTCGAGTCCAGCCCGAGTTCCTCCGCCGTACGGCTCATCAGCCGCCAGGCGTGCAGCCCGCCCACCCGTAACGCGGACTGCAACGCGTCCAGACTGCGGCCCTCGAGTGCCTCGCCGCGCCCGAGTTCGTAGTACGTCGCGGCGATGGCGGCTCCGTGGCCGCGCGGGTCGGCGATGTGGTCGACGAACAACGTGAGCGCCTGCACCACTCCGGCCCGGAGATTGCGGCCGTAGGTCCCGTCGGCCGGCCGCGCGTACTCGGGCACCTGCCGTCGGACCTCCTCCTCCACCTCGTCGGCGACGCCCTCCAACTGGGCGCGCAGTAACTCGGCCAGATCGGGCGGAACCGAAACGGTCCCGGGATCGGTGGGCACGCCGCGCGGGGTGGGCACAGCCACGACGGACACTCCTTTCACCCGGAGGCGGCTCGCCCACGCGCTGTTGCCCGTGGGACGAGGGGGACGTCCTGTGTTGGACGGACGCCCCCTGCGCTCCGTTCCGTGCCCCGGCTGCACCGACATCACTCCGGCACCCCCAGCGCACCGGCGAGCATCGGCCACGAGGCGGTGAACTCCCGCTTCCAGTAGGTCCAGCTGTGTCCTCCTCCCGCGTAGTAGTGGGTGGTGGCCGGGATGCCGAGGAGCGCGAGGAGGTCGGTGAAGCCGTGCGCGGAGGGCCACAGGGTGCTCTCCAGCGCCTCGGGCAGCCAGTCGCCGATGCCGCCGACCACCCCACTGCCGCTGGAGACGTACAGGGGAGTGCCGCGCAGCCCGGCGGCCCGGGCGCGCGGGTTGAAGTCGCGCCAGGTGAGGGCGTTGAGCAGCGGACTGCCCCAGAGCGAGTGCGGGGCCAGGTTCTCGCGGGCCACGATGGCGTCCAGGAGAGCGGGCACGCCGGGGGCGGTGGTGTCGAGGATGCCGCTGTAGGAGGCCGCGGCGGTGAACGTGCCCGGGTGGCGGGCCGCGTGCGCCATCGCGCCGTAGCCTCCGGTGGAGACCCCGGCGACGGCCCGCACGCCGGACGCCCGGTAGTCGCGGGCCAGCAGCGCCGGGACCTCCTGGAGCTGGAAGGTCTCGTAGTCGGGGCCGCCGCGCCATGCGGTCGGGATGCCCGTGGGGCCCGCGTCCGGCATGACCACGATCAGGTCGCGGCCCTCGGTGAAGGCCTCGATGTCCGTCTCCCGGGTCCAGGACGTGTAGTCGTCGTGGGCGCCGTGCAGGAGATACAGGACGGGGTAGCTCCGCGTGGGCCGGGCGTCGAAGTCCGACGGCAGGATCAGTCGGACCGGCGCGCTGCGGCCCAGCGCGGCGGAGGACACGGACACGTCGAAGGTCCGCGGCCCCAGCCGGGTCGCGGCCCGGGCGTGTGCCGTGGCGGCGGTGGCGCCGAACAGGGCGGCCAGGCCGGTGGCCGCCGCGGCCCTGGTGACGGCGCGTCGGGACGGTCGGGCGGTGTGCTGCGGCATGGCGGCTCCTCAGTCCGGTTCAGCGGGTCCGCTCGGCGTGGCGAGCACCTGCCGCAGATGGGCGGCGATCTCGTCCACGTGCGGCGGGTCGAGCAGCGAGAGGTGGTGCCCCGGGACCGGTACGACCGTCAGACGCGGGCACACCTCGTCCCAGCCGAGGGTCTCGTCGTCGCGTTCGTAGGCCGGGTCGCGCACGGTGTGCGGAGCCGGTTCGGTGGCCCGGTACAGGACCACGCGGCCGTCGTGGCGGCCCGGACGGTGGGCCTCCCCGACCCTCAGGTCCAGGTAGGAGGCACGCTGGTGCTCCAGCGCGGCGGCCGGTACCTCGACGGCGCCGCGCAGGGTCCGCAGCACGAGGTCGATGCGCTCGCGGTCGTCGTCCATCGCCACGAGTTCGTCGTACGGCAGCCGCAGCCGCACCCCGTAGGTGTCGGCGACGTGCCGGGCGAAGCCCGTGAAGTGCGCGCGGAGCCGGTCGGCCTGCCTACGGTCGGGTCGGAGGAGGGGCCGCACCGAGTCGATGAGCACGACGAGCGGCACGGCCCGTCCGACGGAGGTGAGCTGTCGGGCCGTCTCCTGGGCGAGGAAGCCGCCGAAGGACCAACCGCCCAGCAGAAGAGGCCCGTCGGGATGGGCGGCGGTGATCGCCTCGGCATAGCGGCGTGCCTTCTCCGGCACGGTACGGGCGTCCTCCAGCCGTTCCAGCCCGTGCACCGGACGGTCGTCCCCGAGCCGTTCGGCGAGTGCGCGGTAGACGTCGGCGCGGCCACCGGCCGCGTGGAACAGGAACAGCGGCGGCCGGGAGCCGGCGGTGCGCAGGGCCCGCAGCGGTGAGGGCCCCTCCCCCTCGTCCCTGGCAACCGCAACCGCAACCGCAGTCGCAGTCGCAGTCGCCGTTGCGGGAAGGGCCTGTCGGATGCGGTCGGCCACCTCGTCGACGGTGGCGGAGCCGAGCAGGTCGCGCAACGGCAGGTCGATCCGGAACTCGCGTTCCAGGGCTGTGCGGATACGGACGGCCATCAGCGAGTCCAGGCCGAGGTCGGCCAGCGCCGTGGCAGGCGTGACGCGGGCCGTCGGGTGGCCGGTGACGGCGGCGATGTGGTGGCTGAGGCGGGCGGCGATCGAGACCGGGCCGTCGGTCTCCTCACCCGGGCTGTCGGCCTCCTCGCCCGGTGCGTCGGCCTCCTCGCCCGGTGCGGAGGGCTCGGCCCATCGCCCCGCCGCCACTGCCGGCGGCGCGACGGGGGCCCGGCCGTCCGTCCACCAGTACCGGGCGTGCCGCCAGCGCGGTGCGGGCATGTCGACGACCCGGCCGGGCGGCCGCGGCAGGGGCAGGCCGGCCGCGTACAGGGTGCCCAGCTCCGAGAGGAACCCGGCGCAGCCGTCCGCGCCGCGGCGCAGGGTGCCCACCGCGAGGGCGCCGGGCACCGTGTCGGTCACCGGCCGGGCCAGGACCGGATGTGGCGAGATCTCGACGAAGGCGGTGTGGCCGTCGGCGGCGGCCGCCGCGAGGGCCCGGTCCAGGCGCACGGGACGGCGCAGATTGGCGGCCCAGTGGGCGGCGTCGAACCGGCAGTCGCCGCGCGGGTCGTCGAGGACGGTGGAGTAGACCGGGACGCGCGCGGGCCTGCCCCCGACGTCGAACAGGGCGTCGGTGAGCTCCGGCAGCAGCGGGTCCACCTGGGGCGAGTGTCCGGCGCCGACGACCCGCAAGGCCCGGGCGGCGCGGCCCCGCTCCTCGAGTCGGCGCACGAGCCGGGTGACCGCCTCCTCGTCCCCGGTGACGACCTTCTGCCGGGGCGAGGAGTGGACGGCGACCCGGACGCCCGGGAAGTCGCGCTCCAGGTCGGCCAGTTCGCCGTCGTCCAGGTCGACGACGGCCATCGCGCCGCCGTGCAACCCGCCCAGCAGCCGGGCCCGCACGGCGACGACCCGGGCCGCGTCCGACACGTCCAGGGCACCCGCGCAGACGGCGGCGGCCACCTCGCCCAGGGAGTGACCGATCACGGCCGCCGGTTCGGCGCCGTACGAGCGCCACAACTCGGCGAGCGCCAACTGGAGCCCGAACAGCACGGGTTGGGCGATCTCCACACGGTCGAGCGCCGCTCCGGAGGCCAGCTGGTCGTGGAGCGAGAAGCCGCATGCGACGGCGAGCTGCGCGTCGAGCTTCTCCACGGCGGCCGCGAAGGCCGGTTCCTCGGCCAGCAGGCGACGCCCCATGCCGGGCCACTGGCTGCCGTACCCGGAGAACACCCACACCGGACCGCGCCCGACCCGATCGCGGTCGCCGGTCAGCACCCGCGCGTGCGGCCGGTCCTGCGCCAACGCGCCCAGCGCGTCGGCCAGTTCCTCCCGGTCATGGGCGACCACGGCGGCGCGTACCGGCCCGCGCCCAGTGCGTCCGGCGAGCGTACGGGCCACGTCGGCCGGACGGGCGGCGCGCCCCCCGGGCGTGCGGAGCCACCCGGCGAGCCGGGCCGCGGTGTCCCGGACCCGCTCGGTGTCGACGTCGGACAGCAGGTGCAGCCGGGCGGCCGGTTCCTCGGCCGGGGGTGGCGGCAGCGTGTCGGGCCGCCATTCCTCCAGTACGGCATGGGCGTTGGTACCGCCGAACCCGAAGGCCGACACCCCCACGGTGGCCGTGCCGCCGTAGCGGGGCCAGGGCTCGGGCTCGGTCACCACCCGCAGTCGTACGCCGTCCAGGGCGCTGCCGTGCGCGCAGTGCAGCGACGGCGGAACGCGGTCGTGATGCAGCGCGAGGACCGTCTTCACCAGGCCCGCGATGCCCGCCGCGGACTCCAGATGCCCGAGGTTGCCCTTGACGGAGCCGAGCAGCAGCGGCTGGTCGCGGTCGCGGCCCGGGCCCAGGACCGTGTCGAGCGCGCCCGCCTCGATCGGGTCGCCGAGCGGGGTGCCGGTGCCGTGCGCCTCGACGTAGTCGATATGCGCCGGGGCCAGCCCGGCCCGCGCGTAGGCGGTGCTCAACAGGGCCTGCTGCGCCGCCGGGTTGGGGGCGAGGAGGCCGTTGGAGCGGCCGTCGGAGTTCACGGCGGTGGCGCGGACGACCGCGAGGACGCGGTCACCGTCGCGCTCGGCGTCGGACAGCCGTTTCAGCAGCACGGCCGCGCATCCCTCGCCGCGCCCGATGCCGTCGGCCGCCGTGGCGAACGGCTTGCAGCGGCCGTCCGGCGCGAGGGCGCCCGCCCGCGCGAACGCGACGCCGACGACGGGCGACAGGAGCAGGTTGACCCCGGCGGCGATCGCCAGGTCGCTCTCGCCGGTGCGCAGACTGACACAGGCGTGGTGCACGGCGACGAGCGAGGACGAACAAGCGGTGTCGACGGCCATGCTCGGCCCGCGGGTGTCCAGGACGTACGCCAGCCGGCCCGCGGTCACACCGAGCGCCGCGCCCGCCGGGGCCCATGGATCGACGGCGGCCGCTCGGGCGCCGGTGAGCTGTCCGTACTCCGGGGAGCAGACGCCGACGAAGACGCCGGTGGCCGAGCCGGCGAGGGTGGCGGCCGGGACGGCGGCGTGGTCGAGCGTCTCGTGGACGACCTCCAGGAGCATCCGCTGCTGCGGGTCCATCACCGTGGCCTCGCGCGGTGTGATGCGGAAGAAGTCGGCGTCGAACCCGGCGATGTCGTCGAGGTAGCCGCCGTACGCGGGCGCGTCGGCGGGCGGGAAGGCGGTGAAGTCCCGCCACCGGTCCGCCGGGACCGGCCCGATCGCGTCGGTCCCGTCGCCCAGCAGCCGCCAGTAGTCGGCCGGGCCACGCACCCCGCCGGGCAGCCGGCACCCGACCCCGATGACCGCGACGGGCTCGTCGAGCGCCGCCGGGGGAGGGGCCGCCGGCGGCGCGGGGAGGTGCCGTGCCGCCGGGCCACTCAGCTGCGCCACCAGAGCCTCCAGCGTGGGCGCCGACCAGAGCAGCGTCGCCGGCAGCTCGCGGCCCGTCAGCCGGGACAGTTCCCCGGCCAGGCCGACCGCGTCCCGTGAGGACATGCCGAGGTCGGCCAGCGGCAGGTCCATCGGTACGTCGTCGCCGGTGCCGTTCCAGGCGGCGACCCGTTCCGCGATCAGACGGCGCAGCGCGCCCTCGTCGACGGCGCTCATCGCGCCCTCCCCGCCCCGAAGGCGCCCTCCAGATACCGGGCCCGGGTCAGGGCCCGCGCCACCTTGCCGCTGGACGTCCGGGGCACGGCGCCGGGAGCGACGAGGACGACGTCGGCGAGCCGCAGGCCGTGCCGGGCGGAGACGGCCGCGCGCACGGCCCGCGCCAGGGCCGGTACGTCGATCCCGTCGAGACGGGTGGCCCGCGTGTGCTCGGCCACCACGACCACGCGCTCACCCGCGTCGCCCGGGACGCCGAAGGCGGCGAGCCGGTCGCGTCGCACGGCCGGATGCGCGTCCTGGACGGTGGCCTCCAGGTCCTGCGGGTAGTGGTTGCGGCCGTCGACGACGATGAGGTCCTTCAGCCGGCCGGTGACGATCAGCTGTCCGTCCAGTACCGTCCCCAGGTCGCCGGTGCGCAGCCAGCCGCCCGGGGCGCCGGCCGGCCGGGCACCGAAGACACGCCGGCTCTGGGCCTCGTTGTTCCAGTAACCGCGCCCCACGTTGGGGCCCCGCACCCAGATCTCGCCGACCTCCCCCTCGGAGAGGGAGTCGCCGGAGACGGGATCGACGACGTGGACCTGCTGGCCCGCCGGGGTACCGCAGCCCGCCAGCTGCACGGCGTCGGCGTCGTCGGGCCGCGCGGGCAGGGCCTTGCCGGCGGCGAGGGCGTCCCGGTCGAGGGCGAACCGGCGCAACGGCTCACCGGGCCGGGCGGCGCTGACGAAGACGGTGGCCTCGGCGAGCCCGTACGACGGACAGTGGACGTCCGCGGCAAGGCCCTGGGCGGCGAACGCCGCGTGGAAGCGGTCGGCGGTGCCGGGCCGGACCGGTTCACTGCCGTTGATCAACGCGGCGACACCGTCCAGGCGCAGCTCCGCCTTCTGCGCGTCGGTGACGGCGGAGACGCAGTAGTCGTAGGCGAAGTTGGGCGCGGCGCTCAGCGCGTGCGGATGCGCGGCGAGCAGTCGCAGCCAGCGGGCCGGCTCGTGCAGGAACGCTGCCGGGTCCATGAGCACCGACAGGCGACCCTGGACGACAGGTGCCGCGACGCTCAGCACGAGCCCCATGTCGTGGTAGAGCGGCAGCCAGCCCACGCAGGTCACCGGGGCCGTGTCGGCGCCGTAGGCGGTCAGTGCCTGGCGGGCGTTGGCGACCACGTTGGCGTGGGTGATCTCCACGCCCGCCGGGGCGCGGGTGGATCCGGAGGTGTACTGGAGATAGGCGGTCGCCCCGGCGTCCGGCGCGGCCACCGGCCGGTCCCGGGCGGCGGTGTCGGGGACCCGGTCCACCGCGACGGCCGGCACCTGCGCACGCGCGCAGAGGTCCGCCACCTCCGCCATCGCCCGGCTCGTGGTCACCACGACCGCGGGACGCGCGTCGGCCAGCACCGAGGCGAGCCGGTCCCCGTGGCCGGGCAGGCCGGGCGGATACAGCGGTACGGCGACCAGCCCGGCGGCCAGCGCTGCCAGGAAACCGGTGACGTACTCCGTTCCCTGAGGGCACAGCAGCGCCACCCGCGCCCCGGGCTCGGCCTCCTCGGCGAGCCGGGCCGCGAGCGCCCGCACGCGGCTGTCCAGACTCCGCCAGGTCAGCGTGCGGTGTACGCCCCGCGAATGCGGGCCGGGGTGGTCGACGAAGGTGAACGCCCGGCGGTCGGGGGCGGTTTCGGCCCAGTGCCGCAGGTACTCGGGCAGAGTCCGGTACGCGGGCGCGAGCGGGGGGCGGCTGTCCATCGGGCGTGGCTCCTCACGGCGCGGTGTCGGCTGGCGGGTCGGGCGGATCAGAGCGGGATGTTGCCGTGCCGGCGCTCCGGCATCGGGGCGCGCTTCCCGCGCAGCGCGCGCAGGGCACGGCACAGGTGGGCGCGGGTGTCGCGGGGGGCGATGACGGCGTCGACGTACCCGCGTTCGGCGGCGGGGTAGGGCGTCCCGTGGGTGGCCTCGTACGCGGCGACGAGACGGGCACGCAGCGCCTCGGGGTCGTCGGCCGCGGCGAGTTCACGCCGGTGCAGCACGCCGACGGCGCCCTCCGCGCCCATGACGGCGATACGGGCGGTGGGCCAGGCGAGGTTGAGGTCGGCGCCCAGGTGTTTGGAGCCCATCACCGCGTACCCGCCCCCGTAGGCCTTGCGCACCACCACCGTGATCTTCGGGACCGTCGCCTCGGCGTAGGCGTACAGCAGCTTGGCGCCGCGCCGGATGATGCCGGCCTGTTCCTGGCTGACACCGGAGAGATAGCCGGGGACGTCGGCGAAGGTCAGCAGCGGGATGCCGAACGCGTCGCAGAACCGCACGAACCGCGCGGCCTTCTCGGAGGCGTCGATGTCGAGGACGCCGGCCGCGTGCATCGGCTGGTTGGCGACGACCCCGACGGTGGCGCCCTCGACCCGGGCCAGGGCGCAGATGATGTTCGGCGCGAACAGCTCCTGCACCTGGAGCAGTTCGCCGTCGTCGACGACCGTGTGCAGGAGGTCGCGCATGTCGTAGGCCTGGCCGGTCCGGTCGGGGACCAGCGTGTCGAGCCGGGCCCCGTCGGGGGCGGGCGTGGGAGCGTACTCCGGCGGCCGCCCGAGGTTGTTGGCGGGCAGGTACGACAGCAGGTCGCGCACGGTGTCGAGGGCGTCCTCCTCGTCGACGGCCAGGAAGTGGGCGTTGCCGTTGACGGAGTTGCTGGCGCGGGCGCCGCCCAGCTCCTCGGCGGTGGTGCGCTCGCCGGTGACGGCCTCGATGACGTCGGGCCCGGTGACGAACATGTGCGAGACGCCGTCCACCATCACGGTGAAGTCGGTGATGGCCGGCGAGTACGCGGCGCCGCCCGCGCAGGGGCCCAGGACGACCGAGATCTGCGGGATCACCCCGGACGCCCGTACGTTGCGGCGCACCAGCTCGGCGTAGAGGGCGAGCGAGGAGACGCCCTCCTGGATCCGGGCGCCGCCGGAGTCGTTGAGCCCGACGACCGGACAGCCCGTCTTGAGCGCGAGGTCCATGAGGGCCACGGTCTTCTCGCCGAAGGCCTCGCCCATGCTGCCGCCGAAGACCGTGGAGTCCTGGGCGAACACACAGACCGGCCGTCCGTCGACCGTGCCGTACCCGGTGACGACCCCGTCCCCGTAGGGCCGGCGGGCACCGTCCCCCGTGGACCGCGCCCGGACGAACCCGCCGGTCTCCGTGAAGGAGCCCTCGTCCAGCAGCCGCTCGATCCGCTCCCGCGCACCGAGGGCCCCGGATCTCCTGGGCGTGCCCGGCACCATCGCCTGTGCCTGACGGCGTGTCAGGTCCGCGATACGGTCGGCGGTGCGGTCCGCCGTGCTCGTCGTTGTCGGTATCTCTGCCGCCGTCGCCGTAGCCAGGGATGTTGTCGCCTCTCGCGTCACAGCCACCTCCGAAGTGGTTCTCGAATATGGCAGCGATGCGGGAGCGAACCGGAGGGATCACCGTTCTGTTTGCGTGAGTTGAGTCCTCGGGGACGCAGGTTCGTCCTGGCGTGACAAGGCGACGGCGCCGGACGCTCGCGCGGTCCCGCTCAGGCGGAGGTCAACCGCTCAGTGAACCGGCCGAGTTGATGCGGTGCCGCGTTGGGGGACACGGCAGTCCCGGGATCGCGGCCCGCAGCGCCCCCGTCGTTCACCGCGGACGGGTCCTGGGATAGGGTCCGACCGGTTCCGGCTACCGAATGACCACGCGCCGGTACGGGGAGTGTCGGAGGGCGGCAGAGCGATGGAATCGCAGGTGGGTGACGGCGGATCCGTGGACCTGGACGGCGCGCGGTTGGAGACGATGACTCCGGAACCGCTGCTGACCCGGGACTACGAGACGCGCCCCTCGCTCGTGTACGAGCGGCTCAGGCAACAGCACGGTCCGGTCGCGCCGGTCGACCTGCTGGGGGTGCCCGCCTGGCTGGTCCTGGGATACCGGGAGTCGCTCGAGGTGCTCCAGGACGACGCCGGGTGGCCCAAGGGGCTGGAGAAGTGGCGGGCCCGGTCGGAGGGCAGGGTGCCGGCCGACTGGCCGCTCGGACCGTCCCTCGAGGTCAACCATGTGCTGATCCAGGGCGGCCCCGGTTACCGGCCGCTGCGGACGGCCTGGGACGCGGCCCTCAAGCCGTTCCAGGACCCGCGCCACCCGCAGGCCAAGAGGCTGAAGACGGCCGTCGGCGCCTACGCCGACGAACTGATCAGCCTGGTGGGGCAGGCCGGCGGCACGGGCTGGGCGGACCTCTCCGCCCAGTTCTCCCGGCCGCTGCCGCTGATGGTGGCCAGCCATCTGCTCGGCTTCCCCGGTTCGCAGGGCGACGACGCGCTGATGGACATGTGGCGGGTACTGGACGCGGGTCCGGACGCGGAGCCCGCCCTGGAGCGGCTCCTTGCGGCGCTGGCCGAACTGGCGGCGGGGAAGCTGGAGAAGCCGGGGGAGGACTTCCCCTCGTACCTGCTGGCCGCGCATCCCGAACTCTCGCTCGACGAGCTCGCCCGTGAGTTGTTCATGCTGCTGGGCATGACCTCCGACCATGTCGGCATCCTCATCTCCAACACGGTGGTCGAGGTCATCTCGGGTGAGGGCGGCGTGCGGGCCAGCCTGTCCGCCGGGATGGTCAGGGAGAGCATGAACCGGGTGGTCATGCGCAAGCCGCCGCTGGTGAACTTCGTGCCGCGCTTCGCGGCCGAGGACACCCGGCTCGGGAACTACACGATCCGGGCCGGCGACCCGGTGTGGGTCTCCTCCGCGGCGGCGCACGCCGACCCGCTCTTCGCCGACCACGTCGAATCCGGCACCACGGTCAGCACCCGGGCGCACCTGGCCTGGGGCGCGGGCCGTCGCCAGTGCCCGGCGCGCGAGCTCGCGTCGACGGTCGCGGCGGTCGGCGTGGGCCGGCTGTTCGAGCGGTTCACCCACCTGGACCTCGCCCTCCCCGTCGACCAACTGCCGTGGCGCTCCTCGCCCTTCATGCGCGGACTGCGCTCGCTGCCCGTACGGTACGAACTGGCCACGATGCCGGAGCCGCCGTCCTCGCAGGCCGCGGCCGCCGAGGAACCGGCCGGGATCGGACTGCCCGATCCGGCGGTCCGGCAGCGCTCGTCGCTGTGGCGCTATCTGACGGGCCTGATCGGCGTCGGCCGCTGACCTCGGAGCATGTGCGCGCATCGGACTACGTCCGGCAGTGGATCCGGCCCAGTTCGATGCGGGCGATGCGCGGGGCCCGGCCCGTCGCGTTGCGGAAGGTCACGCTTTCGACGCCCTCGCGCAGGTCGACGGGGACGCCCAGCGTCCAGTAGTCGTCCCGGCTCCAGGTGTTCTTGAAGGTGAGCCTCCGTGGTGCTCCGCCGCCGACGGTGAGATCCGCCGTACGGGACAGGATGTCGGTGTTGTAGGCGTGGCCGTTGTCGCGGCGGTCGTCGTGCGCGTAGTGCACGACCAGCATGTAGCGGCCGGAGTCCGGCGCGTGCACCGTGAACTCGGCCGCGCCGACAGGGCTGTTGCCGAGGTCGTCGATGCAGGAGCCGCCGAAGGCGTGGGCGGAGTCGACGAGCTTCGCCCCGCCGGTGAGGACGGCGGACGCGGCGGCGTAGGAGAGGGTGCCGTCGGTCGAGCCCGCCCCCGAGACGTCGAGGGACCGGACGGCCGAGTGCCCCGCGGTCAGCGCGACGCGGTTGTTGCCCGCCACCAGGTAGAGCCGCAGCGGCCGGTCCGGCGCCGCCGGCACCCGCTCGCCGTGCAGAGTGAGCCGCACCGCCGCCGAGGCTCGCGGCACGACCGTGTAGTAGCCGTCGCGAGGGGCGTAGACGTCGAAGACGGCCCGGTCCCCCTCCCGCAGGACCAGGGCGCCCGTGCCCACTCCGGCCGACGAGGAGTAGTCGTACGACGGGCTGCCGCCGATGTCCGCGAGTGTCGCCTCGTACGACGCCGACGGTGCGCCGGTGCGCGCGGTGAGGTCGACGCGGTCGAGGGTGACCGCGGCGTCGCCCTTGGCGAGGGTCAGCACATGGGTGCCGGCCGACAGCTCGACACCGAGGTCCTTCTTGGCGCGGTAGGCCCAGTTCTGTGTGGAGGGGTATGTCACCGTGACCGGGTCCGTGCCGTCGACGAGCAGCTTCTGGGTGGCGGGGGCGCCCGACTGGTTGCCGTAGAGGATCGCCAGGTCGTACGTCCCGTCCGCCGGGACCGTCACCGTGAGGTCGACTCGGCTGGAAGCGGTGTCGAGGGAGTCGACGTCCTTCGTGCCGGAGGCCGCGTAGCCGTTGGGGTCGGCGACCGTCCCCCGGGTGTGGACCCGGCCGCCGGTGATCGCCGCGTCCTCGGCCTCGTACGACGCCGACCAGGGCACGGACGCGACGGACGGGGTGCCGGCGCCGCCGGGCGTGAGGACGATCCGGTACGCGGACATCCGGTGCCCGTCGCGCAGCGGCACGGTCACCGAACCGTCGGCCGCCACCTCGAGCCCGGTGCGGGCGAGGACCCGCGGAGCGGCGTGCTGTCCCTCGTAGCCCGACCATGCGGCCTCGGCGACGGTCGCGACGACCGTGCGGCCGAAGACGGACCGGGGGACGCCGCGCACCACGACGTCCGTGTCGCCGTCCGAGCCACCGAGCAGCACCTGGGCCTGACGGCGCGAGGTGTCGAGCGAGGCGAGGCCCTGGAGGGTGTCGACGGTGTGCGGCTGCGGCGGGGTGACCTCGACGGTGTCGCCGGTCAGTCCGGCGTACCAACGGAAGAACCACCAGCCGCCGTTGGGGATGTTCGTGCGCACCACGTTGCCGTCCAGGTTGCCGGCGGCGTCCCAGTAGGCCTGGTTGGCGTACACCTTGTTCCGCTCGAACATCGACACCCACTGCACGAGCTGTCCCGGCACGGACAGATCACGGCGGTTGGCGTACTCGTCGATGCTGATCGTCAGCGGTGCGATGCCCAACCGGCGCTCGATCGCACGGTAGTCGTCGTGATGACCCTGGAAGTCCCGCAGCGAGTCCGGGCCCAACTCGTGCCAGGTCACGACGTGGGGCAGCACGTTCTCCCGCTGGGCGAAGGCGAGGAAGTCGGTCATCAGGCGGGTGTGGTAGCCCGTCTCGTTGGGCCCGGCGATCCTGGCGTCGGGGGCGAGGGCGCGGATGCGCCGGTACACGGTTTTCCAGTCCTCGAAGAACCGGTCGCGGTTGGTCTCGTACCGCGCCTGGTCACTGACGCCGAGGTCGTACCAGATGCAGTCGGGCTCGTTGAACGGGATGTAGACGAAGCGGTCGCCGTGCGGGTCCGCCGACACCTCCTTGACGATCCTGTCGACCTTGGGGAGGTAGTCGTCGATGCCCAGGTTCTCGTACGGCCACTCGGCGTAGACGTCCTGCATCATCACGTTGATCTCGCCGCCGCCGTTGCGGAAGAACGACCCGGCGACGGAGAGCGCGTCCCCGTTGGGGTGCTGGGCGCCGCGCTCCGGCTTCTGCGTGATGCTGGTGATCTTCAGCGGGGCGAGTGCGGCGTCACTCGGTACCCCGTCGTCGCCGATCCCGTACAACGCGCCGTTGGCGCCGAGCAGCACCGGCCCTTCGGAGACGGCGAGGTCGACGGTGAGGCGCTGCGGGGCGTCCGCGGCAGCCGCTGCCGAAAGCGGCGTGTGACCGGTCACATCCATGGGAGGATTGTGGCCGGTCGTACCGAGGCCGTCAATGGACCATGACGAGGGGGATCGACGATCCGACGCCGTGAAGGCCGGCTGTGGCGGGGGATCGAACGGGGTTGCCGGGCGGCCGGACACCGACTCCGTCGAGCAGGCCGTCGCGGGTCGAGCGGGGGTGCGGCCGACCGGTCACCGCCTCTCGGTGAGCGAGCCGTCAGGGGTCGAGCGGGGTTGCCGGCGGCCCGTCAGCGACCTCCGGTGAGCAGGCGTCGGGGATTGGTGGCGCCGAAGGCGTGCGCTGCCGCCTCGCCCAGGCCGAAGCCGGGTTGCTCCGGCGGCCCCGCGTACGGCCGGTCGGTGCCCAGCACCACGGCACCGGCGCCCAGGGCACGGACGATTGCCTCGACGGCACCGGGACCGTACGAGGACGTCTCGACGAAGACGCCCGGGTCGGCCTCCTCCCACCCTCCGCCACGCGCGGCGAGGCGTTCTCCGTGCAGCGGCGCGAGGCCGGCCAGCAGCGCGAAGCACACCCGCAGCCGTGGGTGGCGCGGCCGGCCGAAGGCCCGGAAGGCGAACCAGGCGGAGTGCATCTGCTGGACGTAGGGGACCATCGCGGGCCACCAGCCCGGCACCTCGGACCCGCCGGGCGCCGCCGGCCCCGGATGGACGAACAACGGCAGGCCGCGTGCCTCGAGCAGATCCAGCAGCGGGGCGCAGCGCGCGTAACCGCCCGCGTCGGCCAGGGCGTTCGCCGGCAGCTGGAGCCCGACGAACCCCTGGTCGAGGTCCTCGGCCAGCAGCCGCGCGTCGATGTCCCGCACGCAGGCCGCGGCCCAGGCGCCGAACGGCTCGGGGAGGGCGGCCGCGCCCTGGTGATAGGCGTCGAGCAGGGGGCGCGCCTCGGCCGGGGGCAGCCATTCCACCCCGATCGGGGCGGACAGCGAGACGAGCGCCCGGCCGAGCCCGTCGGCCGCGGCGATCTCCGTGCGCCGGGCCACGTCGTGGTCGGCGGGCGGGACCTCGTAGGGCGGCTCACCGTCCAGGTGGAGCGTCCAGCCGTCCAGGTACGGCGGTTCGCGGCGCGACCGCAGCGCCGCCACCAGGGACGGGGTCCACAGATGCTGGTGGACGTCGATATCCGTCATGACGCTCCTTCCGGGGCGGCCGCTTCCCTCGCCGCCTCCGTCACCCACGTGTGCAGTGTGCTCCGCACGTCCTCGCGGCCCAGGACGTCACGGCTCACCGCCTCCACGTCCACCCCGCAGGGCCGGTCGTCGTCCAGGCGGGGCACGATCGCGCGGATCGCATGGTGCAGGAGCGCCGGGCCCCGCCCCAGCTCCGACGGCGCCGCCAGGTCCACCGCCTGCGCGGCGACCACGGCCTCCACGGCGAGCAGGTGCCGCAGCCGGACCAGGATCGTCGTCAGCCGCCGTGCCCCGAGCGCCGCGTTGGTCGAGTCGTCCTCGACGGCGTCCGCGCCGTGCCGGGGGTCGGTGCTCACCGGTACGGACAGCATGCGGATCTCGGCGACGAGGGCCTGCGCCGTCTTGGTCAGCGGTGCGAAGCCCGAGCGCTCCGGGCCGTACGGCGAGAGGTTCGCGGGCAGTCCGCTGACGGCGGGCTCCAGCAGGCGCCGCATGCGTTCGGCGGACACCGACGCGGTCTGCGTCAGGGCCAGCGCGAGGGTGTCGAAGGCGAGGGCCAGGGCCGGGGTGTGGAAGTTGCCGGACGAGAGGATCTCGCCGCCGCCGGCCGGCTTCACGGGGTTGTCGCCGCCGGCCAGCACCACCGGGTTGTCACCGCAGCCGTTCAGCTCCGGTCGCAGCGCGGCGTCGGCGAAGTCCAGCGCGGTGTGCAGCGCCCCGTGCACCTGGGCCGCGCAGCGCAGGCTGACGGGGTCCTGCACCCGTCGCGCGTTGCGGGGATCGCCCAGCTCGCCTCCGGCCAGCAGAGCGCGCAGGCCGGCCGCCGCGCGGGACTGACCGGGGGCGGGACGCAGGCCCAGCACCCGGGCGTCGAGCGGACCCGTGTTCGCCCGGAAGCCCTCGTAGGTGAGCGCCGTGACGGCCTGGGCGAGCGTGAGGACGGCGGCCGCCTCGTGCAGGGCGAGGGCGCCCACGCCGGCGGCCAGCGGGCTCGCGCTGCACAGCACATGCCCGTCCCTGGGGCCCAGCGTCGCCGGGGTGAGACCGGCCCGCCGCAGGGCCGCGCCGCCGTCGAGCACCTCGTCGGCGAACTCGGCGCCGCCCTCACCGATGACGACCAGGCCGACATGGGCCATCTGACACAGGTCGGAGGCGCCGATCGACCCCACCTCGGGGATCACGGGATGCACCCGCGCGTTGAGCATGTCCACCAGCAGCCGCGGGATCTCCGGCCGTACCCCGCTGCCGCCGCCCGCGATGCCGTTCACCCGGGCGAGGACGGCCGCGCGCACGACGGGCACGGGCAGGGGTTCACCGACCGCGTTGGCCCGTCCCCGGACCGTACGGACGCTGAAGCGCTCGAGCTCGGCGCGGGGCAGGGCGTACGAGGAGCGCGCGCCGAGGCCTGTGGTCAGGCCGTACGTCGGCACCTGGCGGTCGACGACGTCGTCCACGACGGCCCGGTCGCGCGTCAGCCGGGGGAGCACCTCGTCCGCGAGGACCACCCGGGCCCCGTGCCGGGCGACCGCGACGACATCGTCGTAGGACAGCGTCCGTCCGTCGACGAGGACGTCGGTGACCGCGACGCCGGTCACGAGAACCGCAGCTTCTGGCCGAGGCCGCGCTCTTCGGCCTTCCTGAGCAGGGCCGCGCCCAGCGCGATGTCGGAGAGCGAGAGGCCGCGGTGCCAGAACAGGTTCGTCTCGTCCGCGCTCTCCCGGCCGGGCTTGCGGCCGACCACGATCTCGCCCAACTCGCCATGCAGATTGGTCTCGTTCAGCCTGCCCGAGTCGACGTGCGCGCGCAGCGCGCCGAACGGTCCGGCGTGCGCCTGGCCCCAGTCGTCGACGACGATCTTGTCCATGATGTCCGTGAGGGTGAGTTCGACGGCGCTGTTCGTCCCGTAGGGCACGACCAGCGCGCCGGGCGCGATCCACTCGGTCCTCAGCAGCTGCTCCGGCCGCTCCAGGCGGGACGCCTCCACGACGATGTCCGCGCCCTCCACACAACTGCGCCAGTCTTCCGTCACGACGACCGGCTTGCCGAGGTCCCGCTCCAGCCGCTCGGCGAAGGCCCGCCGGCTCTCGGGGCGGCGCGAGTGGACGCGTATCTCGGTCAGGTCGAAGATCCGGTCGAGCAGCCGGACGTTCCAGTACGACGTGGCGCGGGCGCCGATGTGCCCGAGCACCCGGGCGTCCGGGCGGGCGAGGTGGCGTGCGCCCAGCGCGGTGAGGGCGCCGGTGCGCATCTCGGTGATCGCGGTGGCGTCGAGTACGGCCACCGGCATGCCGGTGCGTGGGTCGAAGAGGTTGAGCAGCGCCATCTCGGAGGGCAGCCCCTGCCGGTAGTTGCCCACGTAGTCGCCCACGATCTTGACCCCGGCCAGCGAGAGCGGGGCGACATAGCCGCGGAGGACGTTGAAGTGACCGTGGAACGCGGGATCGGGCATGAGATGCACACGTGGCTCGATCACCGTCTCGCCCAGACCCTGGGCGCGCAGTCCGTCCTCGACGGCGTCGAGTATCTCGGTGTCGGTCAGCTCGAGCCGCTCGATGTCCGAACCGTTCAGGAACGTGAACCAGACCGGTTCCATGGGGCCTGTACCTACCTCGGAGCTGGGGATTTGTTGATTTCGTACGAACGTAACGCGCCGTTTACAGTCGGGCATTGACTGCCATTCAGCCACCGGTAACTCTGCATGACCATATGCAGTCGGGGTAAGGGGCAGCCTTGATCAGGTTCGACGCGGTGAGCAAAAACTATCCGAACGGCACCACGGCCGTGGACGATCTGTCCCTGGAGCTGGCCGAGGGCGGCATCACGGTTCTCGTCGGTCCCTCCGGGTGCGGCAAGACCACGACCCTGCGCATGATCAACCGCATGGTCGAGCCGACCGCCGGGACGGTGAGCCTGCGCGGCCGGGACATCCGGGAGGTCCACGCCCCCGAACTGCGCCGTGGCATCGGGTACGTGATCCAGCACGCGGGACTGTTCCCGCACCGCACCGTCCTCGACAACATAGCCACCGTCCCGCTGCTCCTCGGGTGGAGCCGGAAGAAGGCGCGGGCACGGGCGGCGGAACTGCTGGAACTGGTGGGGCTGCCGCCCGAGATGGCCAAGCGGTACCCGAACCAGCTCTCCGGCGGACAGCAGCAGCGCGTCGGGGTGGCCAGGGCGCTGGGCGCCGACCCTCCGGTGCTGCTGATGGACGAGCCGTTCAGTGCCGTCGACCCGATCGTGCGTGCGGAGCTCCAGGACGAGTTCCTCCGGCTCCAGAAGGAGCTGCACAAGACGATCGTGTTCGTCACCCATGACATCGACGAGGCGATCAGGCTCGGCGACAACATCGCGGTGTTCCGGACCGGCGGCAGGCTCGCGCAGTTCGACACCCCCGAGCGGCTGCTCGCCCGTCCCGTCGACGAGTTCGTGGCCGGCTTCGTGGGGCAGGACCGGGGCATCCGCCGGCTGTCCTTCGTCAAGGCGGCCGAGGTGCCGCTGCGCGCCGGACCGGTGCTGCCGGCGACCTCCGCGGTGGCCCTCGCCCGAGCCGCGGACGAATCCTGGGTGCTGGTCGTCGACGACGACCGGCGCCCGCTCGGCTGGACCGCGGTCGCCGGGCTGCCGGAGCACGGCACGCTCGCGGACGCGCCGCTGACCCCGCTCGGCCACACCTTCAGCCTGGTCGGCGACTCGGCACGGGCCGCCCTCGACGCGGCGCTGCTGTCGCCCTCCCGGCTCGCCGTGGGCGTGGACGCGCAAGGCACGGTCATCGGCGTCGCGGACGCCTACGAGCTGTCCGCCGTAACGGCGGCCGCCGAAGCGGCGGCGGCCGCAGCAGAAGTGGCAGCGACACCTGCCGAAGGGGAGACGGCTGCCGCTGGAGGGGAGACGGCTGCCGCCGAAGGTGAGACGGCCGCCGCTGGAGGGGAGACGGCCGCCGACGGGGAGACGCCGGCCGGAGGTGGGACGCCGTCCACCGACGGAGAGACGGCCGCCGACGGAGAGACGGCCGCCGACGCGGAGACGGCCGCCGACGCGGAGACGGCCGCCGACGCGGAGGCGGCAGCCGGAGGGGAGACGCCGGCAGCCGGAGGGGAGACGCCGGCAGCCGACGGAGAGCCGCCGTCCGGAGGGGAGACGCCGGCAGCCGACGGAGAGACGGCAGCCGATGCGGAGACGGTCGTAGCGGGCGAGCTGCCGGCCGTGGGCAAGGCGGGCGCCGCCGACGGTGTGGGCGGTGGTGAACGATGAGCGGCGGTGAGCCGCTGGTCCGGTGGGACTGGATCGGCGATCATGCCGGCGAGCTGGCCGACTACACCGGCGCCCATCTGAGGCTCGGCCTCCTGCCGGTGCTGTTCGGGCTGATCGTCTCCGTGCCGCTCGGGATCGCGTGCCACCGCTGGCGGTGGCTGTACCCACCGGTGCTGACCGTGGCCAACATCCTGTACTCGATACCGTCCCTGGCCCTGTTCATGATCTTCGTCAGGTACACGGGGCTGACCGAGCGCACGGTGCTGATCCCGCTGACCCTCTACACGCTGTCGGTGCTGGTGCCCAATGTCGTGGACGGTCTCGCCTCGGTCCCCGAACCGGTCCGGCAGGCGGCCACCGCGCTGGGATTCGGCACGGTACGCCGGGTCGTCCAGGTCGAACTGCCGATCGCCGTGCCCGTCGTCATCGCCGGCGTACGTGTCGCCGCCGTCTCGTCCATCAGCCTCGTCGCCGTGGGACAGCTGATCGGACAGGGCGGGCTCGGCTACTACATCACCCGTGGCCTCCAGCTCGACTTCCCGACCCCGATCGTGACCGCGATCGTGCTGATCATGCTGCTCGCCCTCGCGACCGACGCGCTCCTGGTCCTCGCGCAGCGGCTGCTCACCCCGTGGTCCCGGAGCAAGGTGACGTCGTCATGAACGATCTCCTGAACCAGGTCCGGCTCGTGGGGGACTGGCTGGCGTCCTCGAAGCAGTGGCACGGCGACGAGGGGATCCCCCGGCGGCTCGTCGAACACCTCACCTACAGCGGTCTGTCGCTGCTGTTCGCCGCTCTGATCGGACTGACCCTGGGGCTGCTCGTCGGACACACCGGCCGGGGCGCGTTCGCCGTGGCCGGCGTGGTCAACCTGGCCCGGGCCATCCCCACGTTCGGCCTGGTCGTCCTCGTCGTCACGCTCGCCGGGCTGAGCACCACGCCGGTGCTGATCGCCCTGGTCGCGCTCGCGGTCCCGCCGATCCTCATCAACACCTTCGAGGGAGTCCGGGGCGTGGACCCCGCCACCCGGGACGCGGCCCGAGGGGTCGGCATGACCGAGTGGGAGGTCCTGGTGCGGGTGGAGGTGCCCATGGCTCTCCCGCTGATCCTCCTCGGCCTCAGGATCGCCGCGATCCAGGTCGTGGCCACCGCGACCGTCGCGGCCTATCCCGGTCTCGGCGGCCTGGGCCGATTCATCGTCGACGGGCTCTCCCGCAACGACTACCAGCTGGTCGTCGGCGGCTCCACCGTCGTCGTCGTGCTGGCGCTCGTCGTCCAGATCGCGTTCACCGCGCTGCGGCGCGTCCTCGTCTCGCCGGGCCTGCGGGTCTCGGCGTCGAAGTCCTGAGTTCTCCCGAGCATTTCGGGGCCTGAGAAAGGAACCACCCGTGAACACCATGAACACCGTGCGGCGCCTGTCCAGAGGCGTGTCCAGGGGCGCCGCGTTCGGCCTGGTCGCCGCGCTCTCGCTGACCGCCTGCGGCAGCGGCGACGACAGCGACAGCAACCCGCTGACCGGTGGCAGCGGCAGTGCCGGCAGCGGCGACGGCAAGTCCCTCGTCGTCGGCTCGGCGAACTTCCCCGAGAACCAGCTGCTGGCCGAGATCTACGCCGAGGCGCTGGAGGCCAAGGGCCTGAAGGTGACGCGCAAGTTCGACATCGGGGCCCGTGAGGTCTACTACGACCAGGTGGTCAAGGGCGGCATCACCGTCTTCCCCGAGTACAACGGCGCCCTGCTGGCGACGGCGGTCGACAAGACCAGCACCGCGACCGGTACGGAGGACATCAACGCCGAGCTGAAGAAGAAGCTCCCGTCGTCGGTGGAGATACTCGACTCCGCCGCGGCGCAGGACAAGGACTCGGTCACGGTCACCGCCGAGACCGCCGCCGAGTACAACCTCAAGACCCTCGCCGACCTCAAGCCGGTGGCCGGGGACTGGACGATCGGCGCCGGCTCGGAGTTCAAGACCCGCACCCAGGGCTGGGTCGGTCTGAAGAAGGTCTACGGCGTCGAGTTCGGGAAGTTCCAGCCGCTCGACGCGGGCGCCCAGAGCACCCTGCTGAAGCTGCTGAAGTCCGACAAGGTGCAGGCCGCGAACATCTACACCACGGACCCCGCCATCGTCGAGGACAAGCTGGTGGTGCTGGAGGACCCGAAGAACCTCTTCTCCTCGCAGAACGTCACGCCCCTGGTCTACAAGTCCGCGGTCGACGACACGGCCAAGGCGGCGCTCAACGGCGTCTCCGCCAAGCTCACCACCGAGGACCTGGTGGAGATGATGAAGAAGCTCGTCAACGACAAGGAGGACGCCGCCACGGTCGCGAAGGAGTGGCTGACGAAGGCCGGTCTGGCGAGCTGACCGGCTCGGCCCGCCGCGCGTCGGTCGTTCGGCCCAAGTCGTGACCGTGCTCGCGCCCTGTCATTGCGGCCCGCCCCCGGACGCCCGAGGGTGGAGCCAGGTGGCGGGTGGTGGCGAGGAGGACGGGCGATGACGGACGGCGACGGCGCGGCGGACGCCGAGCGGCGGCGACCGCGGGGAGCCCCTGTCATGACGGTGCTCTACGAGATCAACACGGCTGTCTGGCTGGGCGAGTTGAGCGGACGGTACGGGCGCCGGGTCACTCTGGGGGATGTGCCCGGCGAGGCCTGGGACGAGATCGCCCTGCCCGGCATCGACACGGTCTGGTTGATGGGCGTCTGGGCGCGCAGCCCGGCCGGACGGCGGATCGCGCTGAGCGACGAGACCCTGCGGACGTCGTTCCGCGCCGCCCTGTCCGACGTCACCGAGGCGGACATCGCCGGATCCCCCTACTGCGTACGGGACTACGTCGTCGACGCCTCGTTCGGCGGACCGGAAGGACTCGCCGAGGCCAGGGCCCGGCTGGCCGCCCGCGGACTGCGGTTGATCCTCGACTTCGTCCCCAACCACGTCGCCCCCGACCACCCCTGGGTCATCGAGCACCCCGACCGCCTGATCCGGGGCACCGCGGACGACCTGTCCCGAAACCCGGGCGACTTCATGGAGTCCGGCGGCCGGATCCTCGCCCGGGGGCGCGACCCGTTCTTCCCGTCCTGGCCCGACGTCGTCCAGCTGAACGCCTTCGGCGACGCTCTGCGCGCGGCGACCGTGGACACGCTGGTGTCCATCGGGGACCAGGCGGACGGCGTGCGCTGCGACATGGCGATGCTGCTGATGAACGACGTCTTCGCGAAGACGTGGGGCGACCGGGCCGGACCGGCGCCCGCCGCGGACTTCTGGCCGTACGTCCTGCCGCGTGTCCGCGAGCGCCACCCGGACCTCCTCTTCGTCGCGGAGGCGTACTGGGACCTCGAACACGCCCTGCGGCGGCAGGGCTTCGACCACTGCTACGACAAGCGGCTGTACGACCGTCTCCTGCACGAGGACGCCGACGCCGTCCGCGCCCATCTGCGGGCCGACCTCACCTGTCAGCGAGGCCTCGTCCGCTTCCTCGAGAACCACGACGAACCACGGGCCGCCGCCACCCTGCCGGGCGCGCGGGGGCGGGCGGCAGCCGTGGCCGTCGCCACGCTGCCCGGCGCGACGCTGTGGCAGGAGGGCCAGTTCGAGGGGCGCCGGATCCGTCCACCGGTGTTCCTCGCACGCAGACCGCAGGAGCCCGTCGACGCGCCGCTGCGCGCCTTCCACCACCGGCTGCTGACGGCCGCTGCCGCCGTCCGCCGGGGCGAATGGCGGCCGCTCACCCCGGCCGGCCGGCCGGACAACGACACCCACCGCTACCTGCTCGCCTGGACCTGGACGCACGCGGACGTACGCCACCTGGTCGTCGTCAACCACTCCGACCGGCCGGCCCAGGCACGGCTGCCCCTGCCCTGGGGCGACCTGCCAGGGCACGAGCACCGCCTGACCGACCTGCTGACGTCACAGACGTACGACCGGGACGGCGGCGAACTGGCCGACCTCGGTCTGTTCGTGGCCCTGGAGGCCTGGCAGACGCATGTCTTCGAGGTCGGGTGACAGCCCTCCGCGCGGGGCCTCAGCCCATGCTCTTCGCCCCGTCCAGGGACTCGCGGATGATGTCGGCGTGGCCCGCGTGCTGGGCGGTCTCCGCGACGATGTGCAGCAGGACCCGGCGGGCCGACCACCGCACGCCCGGCTCGTTCCACGGCGCCGGCGGCAGCGGGTGGTCCGCGTCCAGATCGGGCAGGGACACGACCAGTTCGTCGGTACGGTGCGCCACCTCGGCGTACTCCTTCAGCACCCCCGCCAGCGTCTCACCGGGCAGCATCCGGAACTCGTCGGCCCGCTTGGCGAAGTCCGCCTCGGTCATGCTGGTGAAGTCGGGCATCGACGACGGGCCCTCCAGGATGAAGGCCACCCAACCCCGTTCGACCGAGGCCACGTGCTTGATCAGCCCGCCGAGACAGAGTTCGCTCGCGGTGGGGCGCTGACCGACCTGCTCATCGGTGAGGTCGCGGGTGGTGAAGCGCAGGAAGTGCCGCTGCTTGGCGAGCGCCTCCAGCAGGTCGGCGCGCTCGCCGGTGACGGCGGGGGCCGAAGTGGTCTCGTCGAGGGAGGTGGGCTTGCTCATGGTCGCCTTCTTCCGTCAGTGCTGTTCCGCGATCGAGTACCACGTTAGGAGCGATAGAGGTCAGATCCTGTCCTAGAGGCGCCGAGTTCACCGCGATGTCGCCACCATCTCCGCATCCGCCCCCCAGGCCGCCGCGCACAGTGCTCGCTCGACCTCGCCGGTGTAGACGGCCGCGGCCAGCCAGGCGCGGGCGAAACGGCCCGTGTCCGCCGGGAGCAACCGGCCGAAGGCGTCCCGGGAGCGGTCCGCCGCGGCGGACCGGAGTTCGCCGAGCAGATCGCCCGCGGTGGCGAGACCGACGCGGCGCAGCCGCCCGCCGTCGCCCGCCCCGCTGCCCGGGAAGCCCAGCACCCGGCGGCCCCCGGACACGGCCTGGTGCACACGGCGGCGCAGCAGGTGCAACGGGGCCTCGTCCACCGGGGGAGCGGAGGCGGGCGCGGCCGTCGTCGTCGCCGTGGGCAGGTCCGCGTGCTGGAGACGGTCCAGGCCCAGATCCACCCGGTCGCCGGCCCGGGCCGGGTGCTCGGCGGCGAGCAGCAGGGCGCGCGGGAGCGGCCCCGGCGCGAGACGCGCGACGACCCGCAGCCGGCTGCCCCGGGCGGCGGCCAGGAGGCGGAGGTTGTCGCGGTAGGGGAGCGCGGGATCGTCGTGGGCCACGGCGAGCCGGACCGTGCGGCCTTCGCAGTCGGCCAGCAGACGGTCACCCGCCGCCTCCCGGACCGTGCCCGCCAGGGTGACGTCGAGGAAGAGCAGACCATGCCCGCCGCCGCCCAGGGCGCGCGCGACCTGCTCGGCGACCGGCACCGCCCACAGCCGGTCGAGCGGCTCCGCGCTCCAGGCGGCGCCGGACGCGCGCACCGCCCGCACCCCGGCCCCGGCGCCGAGCCGGCCTGTCGGGGACACGGTCGCACCGGACACCGCGAGGCCCGCGTGCGACAGCTCACGGTGGGTCAGGGCGGTGTCGCCGATCCGGACGGCCCGGTCGGCGGCGCCGGTCGCCCGGCCGGGGCCGCCCGGAGCCACGTCGGAGACCGTGTAGAGGCGGCCCTCGGTGTCGGCGGTCCAGGTGACGGCACCCGCGTAGCCGGTCGTCGTCAGGACGGGCTCCGAGAAGAGCCCGTACAGCCGCAGCGAGCCGTCCGGGGTGTACGGCTGACGTACGCTGCCGCGCAGTTCGGCCAGGTCCGGGCCGGTCGCGAACGGCAGGCGGTGCGCCATGCCGAGAACGGTGCGCAGCGCGTCGACAAGGTCGGGCAGCCGGTGGGCGGGGTCGGCGGAACGGGCCGCGCGTATCCCGTTGACCACGGAGACCGCGGCGGCGGCGACCCGGGGGAGACCCGCGAGCCGCGCGGTGTGCGCGGCGCGCAGGAGCTCCGCCTGGAGCACGGCACCGGAGCCGTCCGCACCGGCTTCGAGCACGGCGGCCGCCGCGTCGTACACGGCCCGCGCGGCGGCGAGTTGCGCCGGGGCGGCGGTCTCGTCGTCCGGCGGCTGCGCTGCCCCTTCGGTTGTCGGCTGCGCGGGCATGCTGTCGGGAGTGTCCTCGGCCACCGGCGCGGCCGAGGCGGCCGCCGCACGGTGCAGACAGTCGGGGGCGAGCAGACAACCGCAGCGGATCGCGTCCGCGCTGGTCACCGCGCCCCCGGGCGCGTGCAGTTCGAGGTCGGTGTCGTCGTCGACGGCGATCCGCGCGGTGTCGCCCTCGCGGACGACCGGACGCGCCGCCAGCTTGGCGATGCCCGCGTCCAGCCGCTTGCGCAGCCGGGGAGAGAGCGCTTCGACGAGTTCGGCGGTGACGGACGGCGCGACCGGCGGCAACAGGTCCTGGCTCATGCGATCTTCTCCCCTACCCAGCGGGCGAGTTCGAGCGGACTGAGAGCGGCGACGGGCATGCCCGCGGCGACGAGCTGCCCCGCGACGCCCGTGGAGTAGCGCGGCCGGCCCGTGTCGTCGAGGCTCGCGCAGCCCAGTACGTGGCAGCCCGCACCGACCAGCGCACGCACCTCCGCGAGCAGCCCGCCGAGCGGATAGCCCTCCTCGAAGTCGCTGACGACCACGACCAGCGTCCGCGACGGCACGGTGACCAGCTCGCGGGCGTGCCGCAGCCCCGCCGCGATGTGCGTGCCGCCGCCCACGCTGACCTCCAGCAGCAGCGACAGCGGGTCCTCGACATGGCCGGTGAGGTCCATGACCTCGGTGGAGAAGGCCAGGAAGTGCGTGGACAGCGTCGGCACCCCGGCCAGCACCGACGCCGTCAGCGCGGCCCACACCGTGGACGCCTCCATGGACCCCGACACGTCCGTGACCAGGATCAGCCGCCAGTCGGCGGCCCGCCGCGCCCGGGTACGGAACACCGGGCGCTCCGGGATGACCCGGACCGTGCCGTCCGGGCCGCGCCGCGCGGTCGCCAGATTGGCGCGCAGCGTACGTGGGAGGTCGAGGCCGCCGCCCGGACGCCGGCTGGGGCGCGGCAGCGCCGTGCCGTGCAGCGCGGGGCGCAGCCGGGTGGCCAGCTGCCGGGTCAGTGCCTCTACCAGCCGCCGTACCAGCGGGCGCAGCGCCGCCAGCCGGGCCTCGGGCAGCCCGCCCGCGTGCCGCAGCACGGTGCGCAGCAGATCGACGGAGGGGCGCACGCTGTCCGCGTCCAGCTCCGTGAGCACGTCCCTGCGGCCCGACGCGGCGGCCGCCGCCAGCACCTCCTCCCGGATGCCCGGCCCGAACAGCGCGGCCAGCTCCTGCGACCACTCCCGCACCCCGGGATAGGGCGCGTCCCGGCCACCGCCGGCCCCCGGGCCCGTCAGGTCCCCGCGGCTGCCCTCGCCGCGCCCGCTGCCGTACAGCTCGTCCAGAGCAGTCGCCAACGCGCGTGCGGACGACGGGAGTCGATCGCTGCGACGGCCCAGGAGGAGCCGCCACCGGTCGGCCGGCGCAAGCCGACGGTCGTGGCGCTCCTCCCCGGCGGGGCCTGCCTTGTCGGTCACGGTCACGGTCGCGTCGGTGGGCACCTGTTCGTCGCCGCCCGGGGCGGGCAGCAGCCCCAGCGACCGCAGGGCGGCGCGGGCCGCGAGGTCCGCCCCGACCCAGGCGGCGAGCGCGGCCGGGTCCAGCCCGTCGGTGTCGGCGACGCGTCCGGTGCCGAGGCGTTCCTCGACAACCGAGAGGAGACGGTCGCGGGCCGCGGGACTCAGGGTCTCGAAGCCGCCCCGCAGCGCGGGCAGTCGGTCGAGGAACTCCCGGTCGGGCAGCTCCGACACCCGGCCCAGCAGCGGCTCCAGCGCGGGCGCCGCCGCTTCCAGCAGCGGACCGGCGGCAGCCAGCAGCCCGCTCAGCCGGGCCGTCAGGGCCGACCGCGAGTCGGCGTCGACCGCGCCGTCCACCCAGGACGCGACCCGGTCGCCGAAGGCTCCGGCGTTCTCCTGTCCGAGCAGCACCCGGACCGCTCCGGCGGCACCGCGCATCAGCGGGGAGCCGTCGGCGGCCAGCCGGGCGAGGGCGTCGGTGAGCCGGATACCGCCCAACAGGTCGGCCCGGTGCGCGAGCTCGAGCAGGGCGTGGGCGTCGGCCGGGTCCTCGGAACCGGTCAGTCCGTCCACCTGCCGCACCGCCGCCGCGGTGAGCAGCTCGGCCACGGCGGCCGCCCGCGCCGTACGGTCCCCGTCGGCGTCGAGCCCCGGCACATGACCGGACCGCAGCCGGTCCGACAGGGCAAGCCCGGCCAGGAGTTCGGGCAGGGTACCGGCCAGCGGCAGCACCTCGGCGACGTCTTCGAGCCGCTCGTCCGCCAGCGTCGGCAGACCGCACTCCGCGGCTTCCGCGAGCCCCTGGAGCACCTGCGCGGCCGTCGACCCGCCCGCGTCCCGCTCCGCGCGCCGACGCTCCCGCAGCACACCCTCGGCGGCCTGCGCCGCGGTGACCCCGCGCACGCCGGCCGCGGTCAGCATGGCCGCCGTCGCCGGCGTCCAGCGCACCTCCCAGCGCGAGGTGAGGGCCTCGGCGCCGCCCGCGCCGACGACCTCCCTCGCCTCGCCGTAGGGCACACCGCACACCGTCAGCCGGCGCAGCAGCAGCTCACGACGCCGGTCGAGGTCCGACCGCAGCGGGTCGAGCCGCAGATCCCGTGCCGGGCCGGAGGCGTTCTCCGGCCCGGGCAGGCCCAGCCCCGCCACCTCGGCCTCGACCGCCGGGACGAGACCGCTGCGCGGCGCGTCCGGTGCCGGCCGGCCGGTGCGCGTGCCGACCAGCACCCGCTCCATCGCCCGCGCCACGGCCCGTCCCCGCCCGTAGGGCTCGCCCTGCGCGAGGACCGTCTGCACCGCCTCGACCAACTCGCCCCGGCCCGCCGCGGGCAGCCCGCGCAGCCGGGCCAGATCCGAGGCCAGCCGGGTGATCTCGCGCGCGTCGGCCGGCCCGGACGGATGCCCGAGGTCCCGCAACGCCGCGCACACCCGCACGGCCGCCCCCGTCAGCGCCTCCTCCAACGCCGCCGGATCGCCCGCAGCCCGCAGCACCATGTCCTGCCACTCCGGATCCCGGATACCGGCCGGATAACCGGAACGCTCGTCCAGAAGGGCATAGGCATACGGAATCAGCGAGGTGATCCACCCCGCCCGACTTCCCGCGGCCCCTTCCCCCGGCCTGCCGACACCCGGGACGGCGTCTGCGTCCCGCTTGCCGACACCCGGGGGGGTGGCATCGGCGGGCTTGCCGATGGCCGGGAGGGTGGCTCCGGCGGGCTTGCCGATGGCCGGGAGGGTGGCTCCGGCGGGCTTGCCGATGGCCGGGAGGGTGGCTCCGGCGGGCTTGCCGATGGCCGGGAGGGTGGCATCGGCGGGCTTGCCGATGGCCGGGAGGGTGGCATCGGCGGGCTTGCCGATGGCCGGGAGGGTGGCACCGGCAGGCTCGCCCATGGCCGGGGCGGTGCCGTCGCCCTGTTCGTCGTCGGCCGGGACCGTGGCTCCGGCACTGTCGCCGACGCCCGGGGCAGCGGTTTCGTCTCGCTCGCCGCCGATGGCGGGCGCGGAGCCGTCGCCTCGTCCGGCCAGGAACGGGCCGGTCAGCGCCGGTGCGTGGAAGGCGCCGACGAGCACGGCGGCACGCTCGCCCCGCGCGGTGGCCTCGGTGATCCGGGACCGCATCCACCGCTCACGCCGCAGATCCAGCTCGGGCACCCCGCCGGAGGCGGCCGCGTCCGTCCGCAGCGCCCACCCCGTCAGCAGGGCCGCCCGGCGCAGTGCCTCGGGCGGCGAACCCGGGGCGGTGGCCTCGACGAGCCGGTCCCACAGGTCGTCCCCGGGACGGCCCGTGAGCCGGGCCCGCAGCGCGCCGGCGATTCCGGGCGCCTCTCCCTGCGCGGTGCCGTCGCGCCCCTCGCCCCACGCCCGGTCCGCGAGGGGCAGGTCGCAGGCGAGCACCGGGACGCCGTGCCTGGCGGCCCAGCGCACGGCGGCCAGCTCGGGCGAGAAGTCGGCGAACGGATAGAACGCCGGGCCCCCGCCGCCCCCGCCGTCACCGGGCGCGGCGGCTAGCGCGACCGGGGCACGGGTCTCCTCGTGCCCGAGCCAGGGCAGCCACTCCTGCATCTCGGCCGGCAGCTCGACGAGCAGCACGTCGGGCTTCGCCTCGTCCAGCAGCGCGGGCACGGCGGCGGCCAGCGAGGGCGCGTGGTGCCGTACCCCGATGAGGTAGGGCGCGGCCGGGTCGGTGAGGGCGGCGAGAGCCTCGTCCGGGGAGTCCGGGGAGTCCGGGGAGTCCGGGGAGTCCGGTGCGCCCGGTGCGGTGGTGGGGTGCAGGGACACGGCCGTCAGCCCTCCAGGACCGTGCGCAGGTTCCACAGGGTGCGCCAGGTGGCGGAACCCTGTTCGGCACGGCGGCGGACGGGCCCGTCCCAGTAGCCGCGCAGCCGGGCCGCGTCGGCCGGATCGTCCTTGCGGACCACACCCAGCAGATGGCCCGGCAGCAGCCCGAGCACATCACGGTCGCCCGGGAAGTACGCCGCCGCGAGCGCCAGCGCACCCGCGACGGACACGGCCTCCGCGGTGCTCATCACCGTGGACGGCCGCTCCACCTCCCAGCCCTCCGCCGAGCGGCCCTCACGCAGATCACGGAAGGCGGTGACCAGCGCCTCCAGCACGGCGTCGTCGACCTGGAAGGGCGCGCCGGCCCGCTCCACCGAGGCCCGTGCCTGGCTGCGCACCAGGGCGGTCTCCGCGTCGAGGTCCGGAATCGGTCCGACGGTCTCGAAGTTGAAGCGGCGCTTGAGGGCCGCGGACATCTCCGAGACGCCCTTGTCCCGCAGGTTGGCCGTGGCGATGAGGTTGAAGCCGGGCGCGGCGTGCGCCAACGCGTCGTCCGAGCCCGCCAGTTCGGGCACGGCGATGCGCCGCTCCGACAGCAGCGAGACCAGCGCGTCCTGCACCTCGGGCAGACAGCGCGTGACCTCCTCGACCCGGGCGATGGCGCCCCGCGACATGGCGGTCAGCACCGGCGAGGGCACCAGCGCCTGCCGGCTCGGCCCCTGGGCCAGCAACAGGGCGTAGTTCCAGCCGTACTTGAGCTGGTCCTCCGTGGTACCCGCGGTGCCCTGCACGACCAGCCCGCTGGTGCCGCACACGGCGGTGGACAGCAGCTCGGACAGCATCGACTTCGCGGTACCCGGCTCGCCGACGAGCAGCAGCCCGCGCTCGCCGGCGAGCGTGACCACGCACCGCTCCACCAGCGCCCGGTCCCCGACGAACTTGCCCTCCACCACCAGCCGACGCGGCACCCCGTCCGGCGCCTCGGCGTCCTCGGGCAGCTTCAGGGCGCGGCCGTCGCTGCCCATGACGAACGTGACGACGGCACGCGGGGTGAGCCGCCAGGCGGGCGGGCGCGGCCCGTCGTCGTACGCGGCGAGGAAGGCCAGCTCGCCGGCGTACCGGTCCTCGGGCGGGACGATCTGGCGAACCGGGCCGGGGGAGCCGGCCGAGTCGGAGTCGGGGGACAGGGCGGTGGTGGTCATCGGCGCGCGTTCTTCCAGGTGGGGCGGGAGGGTGGTCATCGGCGACGGCCCTTACGGGTGGCGCGGGTGGTGAGCTGCTCGTAGGCCGGGGCGTCGCCGGAGCGGACGCGGTCCCACGCGCGCGTGAACAGTTCGGGCACGGGCATCAGCGGCAGCACGCGCCCGTAGGCACGGACCGGATAGAGGCCCTCCTTCCAGATCTCCACCGGCAGCGCGGGCGACGTCAGGTCCAGCCAGCCGCACGGCAGGAACAGGGTGCGTCCGGCGCGCGCCCGCTTGGCCTCGACGACCAGCTCGCTCGCCGCGAGTTCGACGCGGGCCTTCTTCGTCCGGGCGGGCTTCCAGCCGGTCCAGCGGGCGCAGTTGCGGTCCGTGGGGTCCGGGAGCGCCAGCAGCTGGAGGTAGAGCGCCGCCGCGTCCTCGCCGAGGCCGTGCCGCTCGGCTACCTCGGCGACCAGGCCGGGCACGCTGAAGGTCGGGTCCTGGGCGTGTCCGGAGGGCCCCTCGGGATCGCCCCCGACCGCGACCGCGCGGGCCAGTTCGTCGTCGAGGAGGGTCCGCAGGGCCCGCATGCCCTCGCCCCGTCCCGGCCCGACCAGCCCCTCGACGAGCCCGAACACGGGGTTGTCGGGAGCGCCGAGCGCGCCCGGCCGGACCAGGACGGTCTCCTGGTCGCCGTACCAGGGGCGCAGCGCCAGCGCCTCGCCCACGGGCGTCAGACCGTGGGCGTCGGCGCCCCCGGTGGCGGGCAGCCCGTACGCCTTGCGCAGTTCGACGGCGGACGAGGAGCCCTTCTCCGTCCACGCGACGTCCAGGTCGAGCAGCAGGCCCCGGTCGGCGAAGCGGCGGCGCAGGGCGGCGATGCTCTCCGGCAGGACGGCCCGCAGCGGGTGTCCGTACGGCAGGGAGTAGGCGAGTCCGGCCAGGGCGGTCACGGCCCCCGTCAGGTGGTTCCGGCCGGGCAGTGCCGCCGGGTCCTCCGCGACCAGGTTGCCGTCCTTGTCCGGCCGTTGGACGGTGGTGCGGCTGATCCAGGGGGTCAGCCGCGGATTGAGGACGTCCTCCGCGGAGCCGGTGGGCAGGCCGCCGAGGGAGAGTTCCCCGGCAAGGTCCTCGGGCAGCCGGACGACCTCGCCGAGCCGCTCGGCCCACACCCGGCCCGCCGCCTCCGTGTCCGGCCCGGCCGTCCACAGGTCACCGGGGTTCCCGGGCAGCAGGGCGCCGACGAGGGCCGTCCGGTCGTCGCTTCCGACCGAGGACAGCAGGGCGTCGGCCAGCTCCTTCTGACGCGGCTTCAGCCCGGTCGCGGCGATCACCTCGGCGGTGAGCTGCTTCGGCTTGCCGGCCAGCAGCAGGGCCGCCTGCATGGGCCCCAGCCTGCCGTGGGTCGCGGCGGCGAGGGCGGCCGGCGCCTCCGGCTGCCAGGGCGCGGGGCCCTTGTCCCGGACGAGCCCGGTGACGGCGCTCAGCGCGTCGGTGGGGAACACCGCCGGGTGCGCGGTCTCCCGCTCCAGCGTGAAGTGGGCGATCGCGCCGAAGACACCGGCCGGATCGTGGTCCAGGGCGAGCCAGTGCACCCGACCCGCCTGCCGGTCCAGGTTCTGGCAGCCGAGGACGACGACGGTACGGCCGTCCCGGCGCAGCACCTGACCGACGCGCTCCTGCTTCTCGTGCGGCTCGCTCAGCACGACCTCGCGCAGGGCGGCCCCCGGAGCGGCCAGTGGACCGTCCGTGATCGCCTCGAACAGCAGCAGCAGCGCCTCGCGGTGCGCCTCGGTCACCGTGGCGGAGGCGGCGCGGTACGCGAGCGGGCGCAGCACGTCGAGCACCGGCGTCCACACCAGCCCGATGCCCGGCAGGGTGAACTCGTCGCTGCGCCATCCGTCGGCGGTTCCGGTGGACCGGGAGGCCTCGGTCAGGGCCTTGCCGTCGGCCGGCTTCCCGGACAGCACGTGGTTCACGGCGCGGACCTGCCGCAGCGTGCTCCAGCGGACCTCGCTGCCCCACCACCCGTGCACCTCGGTGATCCCGGTGGTGGCCTCGCGCAGCGTCGCGTCGTCGCCGTACTCGGGCTTGAGGTCGGCGAACATGCCGTCGACCCGCCGGCGCTCCGCCTTCGGCCGCTCGACCGGTGGCGCCACGAACGCGGCGGTCGACTCCGCGAGCCGCAGCACCGCGCGCACCAGCGCGGCGACACCCGTGACGAGACTCCCGTCGCCGAGGGAGGGCAGGGAGCGGGACACGACCTCCTGGACGACCTCGTCGGCGGGCGGCACGACGGCTGCGCTCTCCGAGGTCCCGTCGACCACCTTGGCCGCCGCCAGCTTCGCCTGCCGTTGCGTCAACGCCTCCTGCGCGGCCCGCAGCATCTCGGCCGCCTGCTCGTCGGTCAGGGCACGCAGCACCGCCGACGCGCGCTCGTCGCGCGGGCGAAGGGCGTGCCAGAAGTCGACCGGCGGGACGAACCGGGTGCCGGCGGCGAACTCGCCGCCGCGCTCCATCGGTGTCACCCGGCCCAGCTCCCCGGCGGCGGACGGGTCGTCGCCCGCGTAGAGGGCGATCTGCCGGTGCAGAGCGACGGCCACGGGCTCGGCCCCGCCCGGCAGCCGCAGCGCGCCGAGCAGGACGCCCGGCGCCCGCCCGTCGGCCCACGGCAGGGTGACGGTGCGGCCGTCCGGGGTACCGGCGACCGTACGGGCCTCGGCGCCCTCGCCCTCGGTGCGCACCCAGCGGCCGAGCACGGTGCCGTCCGTGCCGAACGGGCTCCGCTCCAGGCCGGGTTGGAGCGGCAGCACCTCGCATTGCTGCTGAAGCAGGGTCGCGTCCTCCCGGATGCCGGACCCCAGGAAGGCGGGCAGCGAGGCGCGCCCGTGGGTGCCGGTGGCCGGGTCGTACTCGAGCCACACCTGCTGCCGGCCCTGCCTGCCCTGGCGCCAGTACGAGGTGCCGTCGCCGAGGATGCGACGGCTCGGCGGCACGACGGTGTCACCGGCGTGCAGCGTGCGCCCGCCGGTGGCGCGGCCGCCTCCGGGGACCGGGATCGACGGTTCGCCCGCGTCGTTGCCGCCGTACCAGTGCGGGAGTTGCTCACCGCCGAGCGGGAAGACGTCGGCGGGGCGGGCCGACCAGTAGCCGAACTGCTTGCCGTCCTGCCGCCACATGACGAGCAGTTCGCCGTCCGTGTAGCGGTAGCTCGGGCGCTGCCAGCGGTCCAGAGTCACGGGCAGCCGAAGGTCGTGCTCGAGCAGGATCTCCTCGGGGCCGACGACGATCACCTTGTGGGCGCGGGCGAGGATCAGCGCGGGCCAGGCCTCGCTGACGCCGAGCGTGTCCTCGCGGTCGCGCCTGGTCTCGGCGTCGAGCCGGCGCAGCGCCTCGTCCAGCGCGGGCCAGCCCAGCTCGTCCAGCAGGCCGGCCCGCAGCGTGTGCCCGAGCAGCGGCGCGACCGCGTGCGCGGAGACCACGGCGACGGCCGCCGGGCTGACCCGGGCGGCCACCGTACGGAAGGGGCGAAGCCGTTCCAGCGCCGCCCGCGCGGCGGGCAGGCCGACCGCCGAGGCCAGTTCCCCGGCCGCGTCGTCCAGCCACTCGCGCAGCACCTCGCTGAGCACGGGGTGGGCGGCCAGCCCCTCCAGTACCGTCGGCGCGGGGCGGAGCCCGCTGAGGGTCCCGATGTCGGCGTACAGCAGCCGGCGCAGGCGGGGGTCCGCCGCGGTCGCGGTGAGGTCGCGCCGGCCGGGAACGGCCTCGCGCAACCAGCGGTCGACGGAGAGGTACACGACCTGGCCGGGGCCGGGCAGCGTCAGCGGCACACCCTGGGCCGCGCACAGGTCGAGCAGGTCGAGATCGGCGCCGGCGTGCCAGCGGCCCGAGCACAGATCGACGGGACGGCCCAGGTCACGCAGCCGGGGCCCCATCCGCTCCACCAGGGCGAGGGTGGCCGGGGAACGGCCGCTGACATTGCCGCCGTGCTTGCGGTGCAGGGCCCACCGGCCGAGCCACTCCGCCGGGTCCACGTCGGCCTCCGTCTCACCGGTGAGGAGCAGATCCGCCCCGCACTCCGCGAGCAGCGTCAGCCAGAACTCGTCGTCCTCGACGGAACGCCCCAGGCCGGCCGGCATGATCTCCAGCAGTCGCCTGCGCACCTCCGGTCGGCGCTCGGCGAGGACGGCGAGCGTCGCCCGGTAGGCGTTCCAGAAGGACGCGGGGGCCCGGACCGCGGCGGGCGAGGAGAGCAGGTCGGCGACCAGGCCGCACTCCTCGGTGACCCGGTCGAGACCGGCGGCCTTGATCAGCCCGCGCGCGTCCTGCGGCAGGGACGCGTACGGCGGCATCCCGGCCGCACAGCGCTCCACGGTCAACTGCCGGAACTGTGCCCATGCCTCGGCCGCGTCGAGCCGCGCCGCGAGGGCCTTGACGTGCTCCTTGAGCGCCTTGACCGTGAGTGCCCCGGCGAACGCGAACTCCAGGAAGACGGCCCGCTGCCGCTCCTCGTCCACCTTCAGCGCGTGCACCCGCTCGGCCTCCCGGGCCTTGCCGAAGAAGGCGGAGGCGTACGTCGTGTTCTCGTGCTGGAGGAAGACGCGGGCGGCCTGCTCGTAGAAGGTGGGCAGGAAGTGCGGCACGGCCCGGCCGAGCCGGGTGCCGAGCGCCTCGAAGCCGTCCTTGGCGTTGCCGGGGCGGGACTTGGCCTGCCGCGCGAGCCGCTCGACGTCCTTGACCAGCGCCAGCGCGTGGTGGCCGTTCGCCGGGTCGTTGACCAGCGCCCAGGCGGGGAAGCCGAGCGTCTCCCGGCGCACCTGACCGACCTCGGGGGTCTCCGGGTCCCGGGCCAGCCCGAGGAAGTCCAGCGCCAGGTCCTCGGCCTCGCCCAGGGTGCCCGGCACGAGCCGCACGATCTGCCGGTCGTCCAGCGCGGGGTGGGTGTACCTGCGGACGGTGAGCGTGTCGGCGTCCTCGCGGGTGGTGCTCCCCGGCGGCAGCACGGCGCCCGCGTCGAGCAGCGCGCCGGTGGTGGTCTCGTCGTAGGTCGTCATGCCGCCCGCTCCTCGTCCTCGATGTCCCGCCCGGCGTACAGCGCGGCCGCCATGCGCATGCCCTCGGACCAGGCCACCGGCCCGATCAGACCGAGCTTCAGCACCCGGCCGGCGGAGTCGGTGAACACCAGGGGGCCGGTCTCCGCCTCCTCGTAGCCCTCGTAGTCGCCGACCCACACCCGGGCCTCGACGGTGCGGTTGTCCTCGAGGACGGAGGTGACGGCGTGGCCGCCGCGCACGCGGTAGCCGAGCTGGGTGACCCGGCCGTGCAGGAACCGCTGCTCCTTGAACGAGCCGCCCGCGTACTCCTCGACCGCGGTGCCCTCCGCGTCGAGCGTCGCGGGACGCCGCCACACCTCGCGGAACAGCTGCTGCGCGCGCTGCTCGACGCCGAGTTCGACGGCGAACTCCCGCAGCTCCTCCAGGTCGTCGAGGAGCACGGGGTGCGGGAGGTGGACCAGGTCGGGCGTGATGCGGACGGTGTCGCCGTCGAGGTCGACCAGACCGAGTCCGCGCTCGGGGTCGGCGTCCCGCAGGAACCCGGCCACCTCGCCGTCGGCCCCGGTGACGACGAGGTCGCGCAGAGCGGCCTGCCAGGCGGGGTCGGGCCACACCTGGGCGACGACGGCGAACGGCACCGGCAGCGAGCGCACCATCCACCGCTCCACGTCGGTCAGACACTGGCGTTCGTGCCGTTCCAGCCACTCGGTGAGCTGACGCAGGCCCACCACCGCCGGCTCGTCGGCGATCTTGGGCGGCACGGCCTTCAACCGCCGCCCGGCCGCGTTGCGGCACACCACCTTGCCGTCATCGAGGGCGACTTCGTAGTCGCCGGCCGACACCCACCCCATGTGTGCCTCCCGCACCCGCTGTGATCAAGTGACGGGAAGAGTAGAACAGGCCACTGACAACGGGATCCGGAAGGCGGCGGGGCGGGCGGCACCCGGGGGTCCGGCAGGACGAGATCCCAGGTCAGCGCCCTGTGGCGGGCCTCACCCGGGACCCTGCGCGCCCCTGGCCGGCCGGAGGCTTCAGCCCTCGACCCAGCCGTGGTTCTTCGCGAACTGCGCCAGGCCTGCCCGCACCTGGACGATCTGCTCACCGGTGAGCGAGGGCGCCGCCGTCAGCAGCGCCTCGGTGACGTCCCGGGTGAATTCCTCGGTGCTCAGCACATCGCACAGGACGTCGTCGTCGGCGGCCAGCGGCTTGCCGTCCGCACCCCGCGCGAGCCGGACGTCGGACGCCTTCGGACCGCGCTCGCCGTCCTCGATCTCGAACTCCACCACGATGCCCCGGCGCACCTGCGACTCGGGCATCAGCATGTCGTTGACGTGCAGGAAGACGTCCTCCCCGCCGTCGTCGGGCGCGATGAAGCCGTAGCCCCGCTGACTGTCGAAGCGCACCACACGACCAGCAACCATCCCAACCCCCAGCAACCTCGAAACACCCACGTCGGTGAACCTGCCCAGATCGTAGTCAAAGCGACGGGCCGCGGGCGACTCCGGGGATTCACTGTGCGCGATACAGCGTGGTGAGCAGCTCGATCACGGCCTGCGTCGCGGGGTGCGGGTCGTCGCGCCACCACACCAGCCGGACGGCGACGGGCTCGGCGTCCCGCACCGGCCGGTAGACGACGCCGGGCCGCGGGTACTGGTTGGCGGTCGCCTCGGCGGTCATCCCGACGCTGCGGCCGGTGGCGATCACCGTCAGCCAGTCGTCGACGTCGTGGGTCTCCTCGGTGGCGGGGCGCGCGTCGGGCGGCCACAGTTCCGGGGTGGTGGTGCCGGTACGGCGGTCGACCAGGAGGGTCCGCCCGCCGAGGTCGGACAGCCGCACCGAGCGGCGCCGGGCCAGGGGATCGTCGGCGGCCAGCGCGCACAGACGCCGTTCCAGGCCGACGATCGCCGCGTCGAAGCGCCGGTCCTCCAGTGGCCTGCGCACCACCGCCATGTCGCAGGTGCCCTCCGCGAGACCGGCGCTCGCGGAGTTCACGCGCACCAGCTGGAGCTCCGTCTCCGGGCGTTGCGCCGTCCACCGACGCTGGAAGGCGAGGGTGTGGCGGCCGAGCGCCGACCAGGCGTAGCCGATGCGCAGCCGGGTGTGTCCGGAAGCCGCGTCCTGCACCAGGGCGTCCACCTCGCCGAGCACCCGTCGTGCGTGCGCCGCCACCCGCAGCCCGGTCGCGGTCGGCGTCACCACCCGGGAGGTGCGCCTCAACAGCCTTACGCCCAGCGCCTGTTCGAGCGAGGCCAGGGTCCGGGACACCGCCGCTTGAGAGACCCCGAGCACGGCGGCGGCGTCGGTGAAACCGCCCTCGTCGATGATCGCGACCAGACACCGCAGCTGCCGAAGCTCCACGCCCGGCCCTCGATCGCTCATATCCATGACTTCATCGTATGGATGGAGCACCTCATGCATTTTGCGCAAGGCCGGATCGTGAGGACGATCCGGGTATGCCAGCCGCCTCCGTACCCGCGCCCTCGTCGACCGTCCCCGCGGCGGCTCCCGTTCCCGTACCCGAGTCCCGTGGCGGGCGGCGACTCGCCGGGGTGGCCACCATGGTCGGCAGCGGTCTGTCCAACCAGAGCGGCGCCGCGATCGGCTCCCTCGCGTTCCCCGTGCTCGGTCCCACGGGGGTCGTCGCGGTACGCCAGTACGTCGCCGCGCTCGTCCTGCTGGCCGTGGGCCGTCCGCGGCTGCGGTCCTTCACCCGGCGGCAGTGGGGCCCGGTCCTGCTGCTGGCGCTGGTGTTCGGGACGATGAACCTGTCGCTCTACACGGCCATCGACCGCATCGGCCTCGGTCTCGCCGTGACCCTGGAGTTCCTCGGGCCGCTGACCATAGCGCTGGCCGCCGCGCGGCGCCGGGTGGACGCCTGCTGCGCGGTGATCGCGGCGGCGGGAGCGGTCACCCTGATGCGCCCGCAGCCCTCCACCGACTATCCGGGGATGGGGCTCGGCCTGCTGGCCGCCGTCTGCTGGGCGTCGTACATCCTGCTCAACCGCACGGTCGGCCGACGTGTCCCCGGCGCCCAGGGCGCGGCTGCCGCGGCGACCGTCTCGGCCGTGCTGTTCCTGCCGGTCGGCGTGGTTCTGGTCCTGCGCCACCCGCCGACCGCGCAGTCCGTCGGCTTCGCCGTGGCCGCCGGGGTCCTCTCCTCCGCGGTGCCCTACCTCGCCGATCTGTTCACGCTGCGGCAGGTGCCCGCCGCCGCGTTCGGCCTGTTCATGAGCGTCAACCCGGTGCTCGCCGCGCTCGTCGGCCGGTTCGGGCTGGGGCAGGAGCTCGGCCTCGTCGACTGGTCGGCGATCGCCGCCGTCGTCTGTGCCAACGGTCTCAGCATCCTCGTGCCGCGCCGCTGACCGGGGTCAGGACTCGGCGCGCTCCGCGTTGCGCTTCTTGATGCGGACGGTCTCCTTGCGGACCTCGGCCTGCGTGGCGCGCTCCTTCTCCAGCCACTCGGGCTTGGCGTCCTTGACGGCCTCGATCTGCTCGGTGGTGAGCGCCTCGGTCACCCCGGCGCGGGCCAGGCCGGCGATGGAGACGCCCAGCTTGGCCGCGACCACCGGACGGGGGTGCGGGCCGGTCTCGCGCAGCTTGAGCAGCCACTCGGGCGGGTTCGCCTGGAGCTCGTTCAGCTCGGCGCGCGAGACGACGCCCTCCTGGAACTCGGCGGGCGTGGCGGGGAGGTGCACACCCAGCTTCTTCGCCGCGGTGGCGGGCTTCATCGTCTGGGTGTTCTGCTGCGACTTCATACAGTCCAGGGTATCGGCCGCGGCGGAGACCCCCGACCACAGCCGGTAACCTGGCGGGATGACCGACTCGGCGGACTCCCCCTCGTTCCGGCTCGCGTACGTCCCCGGAGTGACGCCCGCCAAGTGGGTGCGGATCTGGGCGGAGCGGCTGCCCGACACACCCCTCACCCTCCTCCAGGTGACCCCCACGGAGGCCTCCGACGTCTTGCGCGGGGGCGCCGCGGACGCTGCCTTCGTGCGCCTTCCGGTCGACCGTACGGTGTTCAGCGCGATCCCTCTGTACACGGAGACCACCGTCGTCGTGGTCCCCCGGGACCACGTGATCACCGCGGCCGAGGAGGTCACGGTCGCCGACCTCGCCGACGAGGTGGTCCTGCACCCGCTGGACGACGTCCTCGGCTGGGAGCAGCTGCCCGGCGAGGCCGCCTTCGAGCGTCCGGCGACCACCGAGGACGCGATCGAGCTGGTCGCGGCGAACATCGGCGTGCTGGTCGTGCCCCAGTCCCTGGCCCGCCTCCACCACCGCAAGGACCTCACCTACCGGACGATCGTCGACGCCCCCAGGTCGGACATCGCCCTGGCCTGGCCCGAGGACGCGACCACCGAGCTGGTCGAGGACTTCATCGGCATCGTCCGTGGCCGCACCGTCAACAGCACGCGGGGCCGCGCCCAGCAGGCGCCGGCGCCGGAGCGCAAGGGCGAGCGTCGTAAGCCGCAGGCGGGCAGCGGTGCGGGCAAGAGCACCGCCGGGGGTGCCCGCGGCCGCAGCGGTGGCGCCAAGGGCGGTGCCGCGAAGGGCGGCGGCGGTCGGCGCGGTACCGGCGGCGGCAAGCCCCGCCGCCGGTCGTAGCGACCTCCCTCACCGTCAGGGCAGGTAGGTCGCCCCGCGCGCGGTGCTCACCACCTTCGCTCCGTCGGCCGCGCCGAGCAGCCCGGCGGCCACCCAGGCGTCCACCACCGTCCGCACCCGCGCCACCAGCCGCGGCTTCCCACGGAACGGCGCCCCCGCCCACACCTCGTCGAGCAGGGTGGTGCCGTCCGCCTTCGCCGGGTTGGCCACGCCCGAGTCGTGGTTGCCGAAGACGATCCCGGGCTCGGCCCGCCGTACATAGGCGTGGGTCGGATCCTCGGTGCCCTCGAAGAACGGGGCGAACTCGGTGCCGTCGAGGGTGAAGTGCAGCGGCTTCCCGCTCACCGGCGTGAGGGAGGGCAGCAGGTCGCCGGAGAGGGCCGCGTTCCGGTAGAGGCCGAACTCCAGGTACGTCGTCGCGGAGTTGCGGGCGACGAGGTTGACCGGACCGTGGAACAGGGTCTGGAGGGACGGGTCGTCGAGCGCCTTCTCGACCCGCAGCCGGAACGGCATCGTCACCCGGACGACGTCCCCGTCGCGCCAGGTCCGTGACACCGTGAAGTAGCTGCCGGGCGCCGGAGTCCCGTCGACCTTCCGCCCGTTGACCGTCACCTTGAAGCCGGCCGTCGCCCAGGACGGCACCCGCAGCCGCAGCGCGAAGGCGGTCCGGCGCCCCCGGACGGTGAGCGTGCTGCCCTGTTCGCGCGGGAAGTCGGTGCTCTGAATGACGGTGACGCCCTTCTCGGCCCAGGTGAGCGTGGACGGGCTGTACAGGTTGACGTACAGCGCGCTGCCGTCGGCCGCCCGGAAGTACACCGAGTCCTGGTACTTGGTGGCGCTCTCCATGCCGGTGCCCTCGCAGCAGGTCGTGCCCTGCTTGGGGGTGTAGTCGCGCACATGGCCCGGGGTGAGCCCGATGAAGTACGTGACCAGCGGCTTCTCCGAGTCCGGGGTGTCCTGCCTGGAGCCGAGTACCTGGTTGTACAGGGCCCGCTCGTAGTAGTCCATGTAGGCCGGGTCCTGCTCGTGGAAGAAGAGCATCCGGCTCAGCTTCAGCATGTTGTACGCGCAGCACGTCTCGGCGGTGGTCGCGCCGATCGTCCCCGCGATGACGTCCCTCGCCTTCCAGAACTCCGCCGTGCTGGTGCCGCCGATGCCGTACATGCGGTGCGGTACGACCATGCGCCAGAAGTTCTTCGCGGCGGTGAGGTAGCGCGCCTCGCCCGTCGCGTCGTACAGCCGCACCAGTCCGGTGAAGATCGGGATGTGCTGGTTGGCGTGCAGCCCGTCGAGCGTGTCGGTGTCGGCCGCGCAGGCGTCGATGAGCTTGTCGAGGTCGAACAGCCGGGCCAGCGCGAGGTGTTCGGCTCTGCCGGAGAGGACGTGCAGATCGCAGATCGCCTCGACGATGCCGCCGAACTCCCCGCTGGAGAAGATTCCCCACATGCGCTGGAGCGTCGCCGCGGGCAGCTTCGACAGCCGCGAGTACATCCAGTCGCACATCCCGGACGCCAGGTCGAGCGCGCGGTCGTCGTCGGTGGCCAGGTACGCGTCCAGCAGACCCCTGAGGATCTTGTGAGCGGTGTAGTAGGGCGCCCACACCTTCGTGTAGTCGGGGCCGGTCATCGACTCCAGCTGGATGAACTGGGTCTCCGGGTAGGCCGCGAGGAACCCGGGATGGCTGGGCCCGCCCCAGGTGCGGCGCAGGGTGGCGGTCAGGCCTCGTCCGGAGGCGTCCGCGAAGGTGCTTCCCGAGGTCTCGTCGAAGGCGTACGAGGCGAGGTCGCCGGCCGCCCGGGCGCTGCGCAGCCCGGCGACCTCGTCGGCGGTCAGCGCACGCGACCAGACGTCGAAGCCGCCGAAGGCACCCGCGAAGACGGGGTCGGACGCGTAGTGGGACCGGCCGAGCCAGTGGCCGGTGAGGGTGCCGAGGGCGGCCGGGGTGAGTGACATGGCGGTGTTGCGGGCCACGGCCGTGCCGTTGACGTACAGGGTGCCGGTGCCCCCGGCGAGGGTCACCGCGAGGTGGCTCCACTGGTTCAGGGGCAGCGCGGCCGTGCCGTCGAGTCCCTGCTCGCCGCCCGCCCCGCCGGTGGTGATGGCGAACCGGGGCACCCCGCTCGCGTTGCGGGCGGCCAGGTACAGATACCGGGTCGTGTCGTTGCCGAAGTCGAGGATCCGGGTCCAGGCGGCGTCATGGGTGGGCTTCACCCAGGCGGCGAGGGTGACCGCGGTGGCCTCGCCGAGCACGCCGGAGGGCAGATCGACGTACTGGTAGGAGCCGCGGACGTTCTCCACGGCCGTACCGGACTGCCCTTCGGTGCTCAGGACGGCGGGGTCGTGCCGCAGGGCCTCGCGCACCTCCGTCAGCGCGCCGATCGCCGTGCGGATCCGGTCCGCGAACACCTGCTCTCCGGTGCTCGCGTACGCCTGGGAGAGCATGGTCAGGAAGTGCCCGGTGTAGTGGCCGCGCAGGTTGCCGTTGGCCTCCCCGTCCAGGCCCTCCCAGCCGCCGGGGGCGACCGCGCCGAGGGTGGAGAGGCCGGCGTTGGCGCGGAAGACCTGGAGCAGCCGGTTCACGTCGTAGCCGCGGGCGTGGTCGAGCATCAGCCGCCGCTTGGCGGCGAAGACACCGGCGCCGAGCGCGACGTCCTCGAGGCCGAAGGGCTGGAGTGACCAGGCGGCCGAGGGCGGGAGCGCGGCCGCCGAGACCCCCGCGGCGGCCGTGGCGGAGACAGCGGGGACGGCCGCCGCGAGCATCGCGCTCTGGAGAAGGATCCGTCGGGTGAGGGGCGGTGCCATGTGCTGCTCCTCCGGTCCACAGGGGATCGACGATGCCGTTCGATATCACGAACGACGTGCGGATGGTCGACCAGACGTTAGAGGGGTGGCGGGAGAGCGTCAACGGTCCTGACGGGACGGAAAGTTGCGAAAGCGGGCGCTACTTCGAGGCCGCTCGCCCGATCGACTCCACCAGCGGCAGCAGCCGGTGCGGCACACGCTCGCGCAGCGCGACCTCGGTGCGGGTGCGGACCACTCCGGGCAGACTGATCAGCTTCTGGATCACGTCCTCCAGGTGTGCGTTGTCGCGCGCCACGACCCGGGTGATGAGGTCGCCGCCGCCGGTGATGGAGAACGCCTCGACGATCTCCGGTACGGCGGCCAGCGCGTCGCCCACGTCGTCGAGGTGCCCCTGGGTGACCTCGATGTGCACGAACGCGAGCACCGGGTGGCCCAGTGCGGCGGGGGAGAGCGACGGTGCCGCGCCGGTGATCACGCCGTCCCGCTCCAGCCGGTCGAGACGGGCCTGAAGGGTGCCGCGCGCGATGCCGAGGAGCCGGGCGTACTCCCGCACGCTCGTCCGCGGCTGCTCGAGCAGCAGGCGCAGGATGCGCGTGTCCAGCTCGTCCACGGCCATCCGGCGGGCCTCCTCGCACGTTCGTGATCAGCGCCGACTGTACCAATGGCCCAGCATGGCGGGCGGGGTCCGAGTCACTGGCCGTGCGGGCGCGGTCGCCAAAGCCGTCGCCGATGCCGTCGGCAAAGGTGTGCCGTTGGCAGGCTGATGGCCGGGCTGTTCGCTCTCCGTCTGGGCCATTGGCCCACTCGTGTCGCCACCTGTTGAACCACCAGCCCTCCGGATGCTCAAATGGCGGAGTCGATGGCGCTGCGGACCCCCGCGGCGCCTTTCTCATGTCGCGGTACATGCGGTACATCAGGGTGGGGAAAGGGCGGGGCAGCTTGCTGAAGAGGGCGTTCGTGGCACCGGATCCCGGACGGGTGCGACTGCGGTTCGCCTCCCGGGCCGTGCTCGGCATCGGGCTCGCCGTCGTGCTGTGCGGGCTGGCCGGGCATTCGCTGGTGGCGGCCATCACCGGTGGCCTGGCCGCGCTGCTCGCGCTGTTCACGGTGACGGACGCGACGGTGCGCGGACAGGCCGTGACCACCGCCCTGCTCCCGGTCGTCGGGCTGCCGGTGCTGGCGCTCGCGGCCGTCCTGCACGATGTGCCCGTCGCCCGTGACGCGGCCTTCCTCGCCGTGGTCGGGGCCGGGGTGTACGCGCGACGCTGGGGGCCGCGCGGGCACTCGCTCGGGGTGTTCGCGTTCATGACCTTCTTCGCCGCCCAGTTCCTGCACACCGTCCCCGGTCAGCTGCCCGAGCTGTGCGCGGCCGTCCTGCTGTCGATCGCCGCGTCGTCCGCCGTGCGGTTCGGGGTGTGGCCCTACGAACGACGGCTGCCGGCGCCGGCGGCCGTCGCCCCGCCGACCGGCGGTACGGGGCTGGCGCGGATCACCACACGGCAGGCGACGCAGGCGACCGTGGGTGCCGGGATCGCGCTCGTCGTCGGGCAGGCCCTGTCGGACCAGCGGTGGTACTGGGCCGTGGGTGCCACCTGGTGGGTCTTCGTGAACACCACCTCGCGCGGCGAGACCCTCGTGCGGGGGTTCCGGCGGTTCCTCGGGACCGTCCTCGGGATCGTGCTGGGTCTGGTCGTGGCCCTGCCCCTGCACGGGGCGCCGGTGGCGACCGCCGTGGTCGTCGCGGTCGGCGTCTTCGGGATCTTCTACTCGGCCGCCGTGTCGTACACCTGGATGATGCTCGCCGTCACGGTCATGGCGAGCGCGCTGTACGGGCTGCTCGGCCTGCTCGACCCGGCGCTGCTCGCCCTGCGGGTGACCGAGACGGCCGTCGGGGCGCTGGGGGCCGCACTGGCGGTGCTGCTGGTGCTCCCGGTGACCACGCACTCCGTCACCGACGCCTGGGTGGAGCGCGCGCTGCGCTGTGTGCACCTCTGCACCGCCGAGGCCGCCGCCCGGCTCGCGGGTTCCGCGGCGGCGGATCCGGCCCGGCGGGTGGTCGAACTGGAGCAGATCCTCGCCCGGGTCCGGTTGTCCCTGGCGCCGCTGGTGCATCCGCTCAGCCCCCTGCGGGCGCGCAAGGGCCGGGCCCGGCAGGTGCTGGAGCTGCTCGACGACTGCGCCCGGGAGGTGCGCGGGCTGGCCTCGGTCGCCGCGGACCCCGAGGCTTCGCACGACGCCCGCCTCGTCGCCGCCTGCTGGCGGGTGGAGTCCGCGGTCGAGGCGCTCACCGCCTCACCGGCCGACGGACGGCCCCGCCCCGCCGAAACCGTCGCCGTACCGCCCGGCGCGGCGGCCGAGCCGGTGCTGGCCCACCTCCACGCCCTGGAGCGGGCCCTTCTCGAACTCGCCGTGCCCCTTCGCGGCGCGGCCCGCGTCTCGGTCGGCGCCTGAACGGACGCGGCCCTCTCGGCGCGGCGACCCGCCGCCCGAGCGTGATTGGCCGCACCTGTCGACGGACGGCCGCACCCGTCGCCGTACCGCTCGGCGCCCGAGCGGGCGCGGGTCCCGGACGTGGCGGCCCGCCGGCCGGGGGCCGTCGGCCGGCGGGCGAGCGCGCCTGGTCTAGACCGCTGGTGATCGACTGCTACCGTCACCCCGAGCAGCAGCGTCAGCAGCGGCAGCGGCGACCCGGGAGGGGACAGCGGTGGCAGACCTCGGCGGAAGGCGACGGCGGGCGTTCATCGGCTCGTTCACGGCGGCTGGAGGGCCCGGGATCGTGGCCGCCGCCGTGGACCCGGTCAGCGGTGCGCTCACCGTCCTGAGCAGCGTGAACGGCGTCCCCGACCCCTCGTATCTGGCCCTGTCGGCCACCGGGGACACGCTGTACGCGGTCAGCGAGACGGCGGACGGCGCGGTGGCCGCGTACCGGGTGACGGGCGACGCGCCGGAGCAGACCGGGCCGCCCGTGCCGGTCGGCGGCAGCGGCCCCACGCACCTCAGCGTGTTCGACGGACACGTGCTCACCGCCAACTACGGCTCCGGCAGCGTCACCGCCGTCCCGGTCCGCGCCGACGGCACCCTCGCCCGCGTCGCCTCCGGCGTCCTCCGGCACACCGGCTCGGGCCCGCACACACGACGCCAGCAGGGCCCGCACGCCCACCAGGTGCAGCCGGACCCGAGCGGGCGCTGGGCGGTCAGTGTGGACCTCGGGACGGATTCCGTGCGGGTGTGCGCCCTGCGCGACGGCAGCCCCGTCCTGCACCGGGAGCACGCGCTGCGCCCCGGCTCGGGGCCGCGCCACCTGGCCTTCCATCCGGGAGGCGGGTACGCCTACGTGGTCAACGAACTCACCCCGACCGTCACCGTCTGCCGCTGGGATGCCTCGGACGGCTCGCTGAAGCCGCTGTCCGAGGCCGCCGTCCTGCCCGGCGCCCCGGCCGGGGACGCCTACCCCTCGGGCCTCGTCGTCTCGCCCGACGGCCGGTTCGTCTGGACCGCGACCCGAGGCGAGGACGTGCTCTCCGTGTTCGCCGTGGAGGGCGCGGGCGAGGCGCTGCGGCTGGTCGGGACCGTGCCCTGCGCCGGACACTGGCCGCGGGCCGTCGCCGAGTCCGGCGGTTTCCTCTATGTCGCGAACGAACGCTCGGGCGACGTCACCTGGTTCTCCCTCGACCCGGCGACCGGCCTGCCCCGGCGCGCCGGCTCGATCGCGGTCCCCGCCGCCTCCTGCGTGGTCCTCGGCTGACCGGCGCCGCTGTTCCGTGCCGTCGACCGGCCTCGCGCCGACCGGGGCGCCGACGCGAAGGGCCCGCTCCACACCCGGAGCGGGCCCTTCGTTCGTACGGCGTCCTTACGGCCGGCTCAGCGCACCGGCGCGCCCTGGGGCTGCGGCGGGGCGATACCGAGGGCGGTCGTGTACTTGGCCAGCGCGAGCTTGCCGATGGCCGGGTACGGGCCGAGCGCCTCGGCGGCGGCGCAACCGGCTTCCCTGGCGGCCTCCTCGATCAGCGTGGCGTCGATCTCCGGGCCGATCAGGTAGGGCGCCAGCGCCAGCTGCTGGGAGCCGGAGGAGCGCAGCTGCTCCGCGACGGAGGCGATGGAGCCCTCCTGGTCGAGGGCCGCGGCCATCACGGGCACGGCGAGGCGCGCGGCGAGCAGCATGCCGGTGATCCCGGCGGCCTGCACGGCCTCCTCGCCGCCCACGGAGGCGAGGATGATGCCGTCCGCGGCCGTGGCCACGGTGAACAGCCGGGCGCGGTCGGCGCGGGCCAGACCCGCCTCGGACAGCCGCACGTGCAGGGCCTCGGCGAGCAGCGGGTGCGGGCCGAGCACATCGGTCAGCTCGGCCGCGATCCGGCTCTCCATGACGGCCTGGCGGACCTGGCGCAGCAGGGCGCCGTCGGGACCGGCCAGCAGCGGCACCACGACGCCGACCGGGCCGTCGGGCTCCTTGACGTCCAGTCCGGCGGCACGGGCCTGCTCGAAGCGGGCGGTGCGTTCGCCGGCGGCGTGCGCGAGAACGGCCTGGAGGGTGGGGAAACCGGTGTCGTCCCCGTCCAGGTAGCCGATGCGTGCGTCGAGGCCGGGCAGCTCGGAGCGGGCGATGCTCACGATCTCCTCGGCGAGGCCACGGGTGGCGGCGCTCGGCGGACCAGGCACCGCGAGGACGAGCGCGGGCGCGCCCTCGGGAGCCGCCAGCGGCTCGGGTCGGCGGTGCCGCCCAGGCTGGCGAGGCCGCGGCATTCGTACTGGCAGGCCGGACGCGGGCCCAGTGGGGGAGCTCATGGCGACGCATGTTACTGGCTTCCTGGGCTCCCCTGTTCGGGGAGGGTGCACGTGAGCGGTATCCGTCCGGTTTTGTCTGATGAGTTACGTACGGATCAGAAGTGATCAGCGTGTTTTCCAGGCGACTTGCCCTCGGAGGCGGTAATCCCCCTTTTGGGGCATGACGTACGTTCCCTACGCACGATGCATCAGGTGGGGCTCTCCACCGAGAACAGACTTTCCTCCCTCGGCAGCGTGAGCGTGCCCGCCGCCAGTTCGGTGGCGATGCGCACGGCGCCGTCCAGCGGATCGCCCTCGGCGGGCACCCGCAGGGCATGCGGCAGCAGCCGCGCGAGTTCCCTCTCCAGGGGGACGAGGAGGGGGTCGCCCATCCTGAACAGGCCGCCGGTGAGAGCGATCCGGGGCTCTCCGCCGACCGGGCAGACGGCGGCGGCCGACTCGGCCATGTGCCGGGCCGCGTCGCGCAGAACGCCGGCGGCGACCGGGTCGTCCTCGGCGCAGGCGGCCACCTGCGGCGCGAAGGAGGCGAGGACGGCCGGGCGGTCCTGACGCGGGTACAGCAGACCGGGCAGCCCGGTCATCGGCCCGAACCGCTCCTCGGCCCGGGCCAGCAGCGCGGCCGACCCGCCGGGACGCCCGTCGTACGCGCGCAGGGCGGCTTCCAGACCGGCCCGCCCGATCCAGGCGCCGCTGCCGCAGTCGCCCAGCAGATGGCCCCAGCCGTCCGCCCGCTGCCATGTAGTCAGGTCCGTACCGATCGCGATCAGGCCCGTACCCGCGGCCACCACGGCGCCCGGCCGCGGTCCGAGCGCGCCGACATAGGCGGTGACGGCGTCGGCGACGAGCGCGGTCGTACGGACGCCGAACTCCCGCGCCAGGGCGCCCGGGAGCTCGGCGCGCAGCGCGTCGCCCAAGGTGCTGAGCCCCGCCGCGCCCACGACCGCCGTGGCGGGCCGGGGGACACCGGTCTCGGCCGACAACGCCCTGACCAGCGGTGTCAGTTGTGCCATCAGGTGGTCCGGGTCGATGCCCCGTGCGCAGGTGCGCACGGGCACCGGGGACGAGCGCTGGGCGAGGGCACCGCGCTCGGCGGTCCCCAGCACGACCCGGAGACCGGAACCGCCCGAGTCCACGGCGAGGATGCCGCTGCCGGAGCCGACCGCGGTGCCGGTCCCGGCTCCGTCGGCCGGACCGGCGCCGACGGTCACGGCAGGCGCCAGTCCACCGGCTGACCTCCCTGCCGGACCAGCAGGTCGTTCGCCCTGCTGAACGGCCGTGAGCCGAAGAAGCCCCGGTCCGCCGACATGGGGGAGGGGTGCGCGGACTCCACCGAGGGCAGGTCCCCGAGCAGTGGACGCAGGTTGCGGGCGTCCCGGCCCCACAGGATGGACACCAGGGGCTTGCCGCGCGCCGCCAGCGCCCGGATCGCCTGCTCGGTGACCTCCTCCCAGCCCTTCCCGCGATGCGCGGCCGGCTTGCGCGGGGCCGTGGTGAGCGCCCTGTTGAGCAGCAGCACCCCCTGCCGCGTCCACGGCGTCAGGTCGCCGTCGGACGGCTGGGGCAGGCCCAGGTCGGTGTTCAGCTCCCGGTATATGTTGATCAGGCTGCCGGGCAGCGGGCGGACCTCCGGGGCGACCGAGAACGACAGACCCACCGCGTGCCCGGGCGTCGGATACGGGTCCTGTCCGACGATCAGGACGCGGACGTCGTCGAACGGCTGCTGGAAGGCCCGCAGGACGTTCTGTCCGGCAGGGAGGTAGGTGCGTCCCGCGGCGATCTCCGCGCGCAGGAAGTCGCCCATCTCGGCGATCTTCCCGGCGACAGGTCCAAGGGCCTCGGCCCAGCCCGGTTCGACGATTTCATGCAAGGGTCGTGGTGCCACGGCGTCACCCTACTGCCGTACACACGGCGGTGATCAACCGGTGGCCAAGGCTCAACGGTCGGCCCTCGCGTGCGGGTCGGCTCATCCGGTCACCGCGGCCCGTACGCACAGGACGTCCGGCAGGTGCGAGGCCAACTGCCGCCAGCTGTCGCCGTCGTCGGCCGAGGCGAACACCTCGCCGTTGCGGTTGCCGAAGTACACGCCAGCCGGATCCCCGTCGTCCGTGCAGAGCGCGTCGCGCAGCACTGTGCCGTAGTGGTCCTCCTGCGGCAGGCCCGCCGTGAGCGGCTCCCAGCTCCGGCCCGCGTCCGCGGTACGGAAGACCCGGCACCGGTGGTCGGCGGGCACCCGGTCCGCGTCGGCGTTGATCGGGAACACGTACGCCGTGTCCCCGCGCGTCGGGTGCGCGGCGACGGCGAAGCCGAAGGTGGAGGGCAGGCCCGCGCCGATGTCGATCCACCGCCCGCCCTTGTCGTCGCTCCGGTAGACCCCCCAGTGGTTCTGGAGGTAGAGGCGGTCCGGGTTCGCCGCGTCCCTCGCCACCTTGTGCACGCACTGGCCGAACTCCGGGTTCGGATCCGGCAGGAACACCGCGGCGACACCGGAGTTGGCCGGCGCCCAGCTCGCGCCGCCGTCGCTCGTGCGGAACACCCCGGCCGTCGACACGGCCACGGTCACCGACCGCGGGTCGCGGCTGTCGGTGAGGACCGTGTGCAGGCCCTCCCCGCCACCGCCCGGCACCCACTTCGAGCGGGTGGGGTGCTCCCACAGCGGTCGGACCAGCTCGAAGCTCTCGCCGCGGTCCCGCGAGCGGTACAGCGCCGCCGGTTCCGTGCCCGCGTACACCACGTCCGGTTCGGCGGCCGCCGGGTGTAGCTGCCACACCCGCTCCAGCGAGGCCTCCGTGTCCTGCGGGAACTTGACGGCGGGGGCGGCCGGTTCGGTCCAGGTCCGGCCGAGGTCGTCGGAGTGGAACACCGACGGGCCCCAGTGCGCGCTGTCGCCGCCGGCCAGCAGCCGCGGGCGGTCGCCGCGGGTGTCGATGGCGACCGAGTAGATCGCCTGTGCGTTGAAGTAGGGGGATTCGTCGAACTCCCATGCGCCACCGCGCCGACGCCCGATGAACAGGCCTTTGCGCGTGCCCACGGCGAGCAGTGCCTCGGTCATGCCGATCACCTCCGCGGTGTCTTTGACGTCCTTGCCCCAGACACCGGCCAGTCTGCACCCCACCACTGACAGTCACCTCTGGAAGTGGCGTTGCCGCAGGTCACAGCGGCGACGGCGGGTCGGGAGCGCATGACTTCGGCCACTTTCGCCGGGACGCCTGCGCGGGCGCCGGGCCCGTGGGACCGTCGGGACGAGGGATTCGGCCTGAGCATCAGGCCCGCCTGCCCCGTATGGGAGGGCGGCCGGGATGTTCATGCGCTCATGAGGAGGAAGCCTTCGATGGCGTTCCGTGGTCCGAAGGTGTGGCTGTGGCGCTGGCGGCGCAACGCGCTCAAGCGTCGCGCCGACACGGTGGAGGCCTGGGTCGTGCTCGGCGTGTGGGCGCTGACCGTCCTCGCCGGGGTGCTGGCGGGGTGGGCGACCGCGGGGTCCGTCGAACAGGGTCTGGCGCGGGAGCGCGTCGAGTGGCGGCCTCTCATGGGGCGGCTGACCGAGCAGGCCCCGGGCAAGGCCGCCGTGAACGGCTCCGCCGTCGGTGATCAGGTGTGGGCGAAGGTCGGCTGGACCGGACCGGACGGCTCCGCGCACAACGGCCAGGTCCGGGTCGGCCCCGGCAGCGCCGCGGGCACCCCCGTCACGGTCTGGACGGACCGGCAGGGCCGCCTGGTGACGAAACCGGCCACCGCCGCCCAGGCCAGACTGCGCGCCTCCCTCGTCGGCGGCCTGGCGGGAGTCGGCGCGGCCGTTCTGCCCTTCGCGGGCGGCCGTGTCCTGCGGGGCCGACTGGAACGCCGGCGCGTGGAGCAGTGGGACACCGACTGGGCCCGCTTCGACGCGCTCTGGGGCCGCCCGACGGGCTGACCCGCCCCGCGAACCCCCGCCCGGACACCAGCCCGACGACCGGGCGGGGAACGCAGGCCCCCGAGGGGCCCGGCGACGTCTCGCACGTGCGAGACGTCATTTCGTGTCGGGAAGGCTCCGTTCCAGGATCCCGTCCAGATCGGCGCCGTCCGGGAGCGTGCCGAAGGCGTACCCCCAGTCGCCGCCCAGCCGGGTGGCGCAGAACGCGTCGGCGACGGCGGGCGGGGCGTGCCGGACCAGGAGCGAGGCCTGGAGGGTGAGGGCCATCTGCTCCACCAGACGGCGGGCGCCGGTCGGCGTCGCCTCGCCCAGCCGGGTCCGCAGCCGCGAGACGGCGGCGTCGAGGCGGGCGTCGGCCCCCCGCGCCAGGGCGAGTTCGCCGAACAGGGCGTCCGCCGTCGCCGGTTCGCGGGTCAACGCCCGCAGTACGTCGAGGGCGTTGACGTTGCCCGAGCCCTCCCAGATGGACAGCAGGGGCGCCTCGCGGTAGTGGCGGGGCATCCCGGAGTCCTCCACATAGCCGTTGCCGCCGAGGCACTCCAGGGCCTCCGCGGTGAACGCCGGCCCCCGTTTGGTCACCCAGTACTTGCCGACGGCGGTGGCGATCCGCCGGAAGGCCCGCTCGGGCCCCTGCTCGTCGTCTCCGCGCACCGCCCGGTCGGCCGCCCCTGCCAGCCGCAGGGTGAGCGTGGTGGCGGCCTCCGACTCCAGTGCCAGGTCGGCCAGCACGTTGCGCATCAGCGGCTGGTCCAGCAGCCGCGCCCCGAACGCGCTGCGGTGCCGCACATGATGCCCCGCCTCGACGAGCGTCTTGCGCATCAGCGTCGCCGACATCATCACGCAGTCCAGGCGGGTGCAGTTGACCATCTCGATGATGGTCTTCACGCCCTGTCCCTCGGGCCCGACCAGCCAGGCCACGGTCCCGTCGAACTCGGGCTCGGACGACGCGTTGGAGCGGTTGCCCAGCTTGTCCTTCAGCCGCTGGACGCGGAACGTGTTGCGGGTGCCGTCGGGCAGCACACGCGGCACCAGGAAACACGAGAGCCCGTCCGGCGCCTGCGCCAGCACCAGGAAGACATCGCACATCGGCGCCGACGTGAACCACTTGTGCCCGCGCAGGGTGTACACACCGGGCTCCGCCGTGGGCAGAGCCGCCGTCGTGTTCGTCCGGACGTCGGAGCCGCCCTGCTTCTCGGTCATCCCCATGCCTGCGAGCAGCCCGCGCTTCTGCGTCGGCACCCGCAGCCCCGGGTCGTACACCCGGCCGGTCAGCAGCGGCTCGTAGACGGCGGCGAGCTCCGGCTGGCGGCGCAGCGCGGGGACGGCCGCGTAGGTCATGGACGTGGGGCAGCCGTGCCCGGCGTCCGTGTGCCCCCAGGCGAGACCGCCCGCCGTGCGCGCCACATGGGCGCCCGGCCGGTCGTCCGCCCAGGGCGCGCCGGCCAGCCCCTCCGCGACCGCGACCCTCATCAGCTCGTGCCAGCTGGGATGGAAGTCGACCTCGTCGACGCGGTGTCCGTACCGGTCGTGCGTGCGCAGGGCGGGCTCGTGCCGGTTGGCCAGCTCGCCCCACTCCTGCGCCTCGACGCCGCCCGCCAGCAGACCGATCCGGCGGACGTCCGGCTCCGCCCATCCGGCGCCCTCCCGCCGCAGCCCCTCCAGCAGGGCCACGTCGTCGGAGGCGTCGTAGGGGGCCAGGGGCGGCGGCTGATTGGTGACGTCGTGCGTGCCGTACGACGAGACGGGCGGCGCAGGCTGAGCCTGCGGCTGGGTGAGTATCTGGGCCATACGACCATGTTGCACTTTCTCTACGGGTGCAGCAATAGTGCAACATCAGAGCCGCACGTAAAGTACGGCCTCATGCGGATGAACGTGACGGCGCAGCCCGACGAGGTCGACCTGCCTCCGCTGTCCGCGCGGTCGGTGGTCCTGAGTCTGCTGCTGGGCACGCACCCGCCCGAGATGGCGGCGAAGGACCTGGTGCGTGGGGTGGAGCCGTTCGGTGTCGGTGGATCGACGGTGCGGGCCGCGCTCAGCCGGATGGTGGCGGCGGGCGACCTGCGGCGGACGGACGGCGTCTACCGGCTCAGCGACCGGCTGCTGGAGCGCCAGCGCCGCCAGGACGACGCCGTGCACCCGGACACGCGCGCGTGGCACGGCGATTGGGAGATGGCCGTCATCACCGCGACCGGTCGCGGCCCCGCCGAGCGCGCCGAACTGCGCGGCCGGTTGAGCGCCCTCCGGCTCGCCGAGCTCCGTGAGGGGGTCTGGCTGCGGCCCGCCAATCTGGGCCGGCCCTGGCCCGCGGATCTCGGCGGCGTGCTCCAGCACTTCACCGCCCACCCCGACCCGTCCGCCCCTGACCTGGCCGCCGGGCTGTGGCCGCTCGACGCTTGGGCGCGGACGGCCCGGGTCCTGCTGGCCCATGTCGAGTGGACCCAGCGGCCCGCGGACCGCTTCACGGCCCTCGCGGCGGTCGTACGGCATCTCCTCGCCGACCCGGTGCTGCCGGCCGGGCTCCTTCCCGCCGACTGGCCGGGACCGGCCCTGCGCACCGCCTACGGTCACCACCAACGGGAGCTCGTCGCCACGGTGTCGGGGGCGGGCGCATAGGTACGGCGGCCGTGCGAAGCGCCGTGCGGGGACGCTTCGTACGGCCGCCTTCTTACCGTGGGGGGACCGGTGGAGGAGGGGGCTACTTGTAGGTGATGTCGGACGACGCGTACTTGCAGTAAGTCCCGTCCGCGCTGGTGCCGTTGGTGGTCGGCTCGGCCCCCGTGTTGTTGCCGATGTACTTCTGGCACGGGATGATCTTCTTGCTGCTGTCCCCGACGATCGTGATCTTCTTCAGGGTCGCGCTGTCGCCGTAGTTGGTGTTGATGCCGACGAGCTTGCTGCCCGAGTAGGTCGCCTCGATGGTGTTGAGGTTGATCGTCCGCTTGTACTGCGTCGAGCAGTTGCCGCAGGAGCGCACGAAGGTGCCGAAGGTCTGCACCGCGAAGTTGGAGACGTTCAGCGTGCCGGCGCCGTTGAACTGGAACACCTTGTCGCTGGCCGACCGCGCGCCGCCGCCCGAGACGGTGTACACGTTGGACGACGAGGAGCCGCGGAAGGTCGCCGCGTCCTCGCCGACGTCCTCCCACCAGACGTTCTGAAGCGTGCAGGTGCCCTTGCAGTGGATGCCGTCGGCGGCGGGGGCGCCGATGATGACGTTCTTGAGCACCGCGCCGGCGGCCAGTTCCAGGATCGGCCCCTGGTCCTCGTCCTGGCTGCCGCTGCCCAGATCACCGGTGCCGTAGAGGCGGATCATCCCGTAGTCCTTGGTGCCGGACACCGCGATGGTGGAGGAGACCCCCTGGCTGCCGGTCGCGCTGGGCCAGGTGGCGGCGTGCGCCGGAGTCAGCGCCCCGGTGGTCATGATCATGCCAACGGAAAGTGCGAGGGCGGCGAGTGCGCCCGTCAGGGAGCGCCTTCGGCGCGGCAGTGCTGGTGAAGTCATGTCCCGATGCCTTCTTCCAGGTGGGGGATGGTGAGCGTGCTCCGGGCGGCCGGAGTGTTCCGGGCGGCCTCGGCGGTGCAGCCGTACGCGACCAGAGCGGACCTTTGCTCCTGTGTACGTGGGGGCCCTGTGCGCATGCGGGTGCGTCCCTTCGGGGGAGGGAGGAGGATCACCTATCTGAATGTCGTACGCCATGTTGAACGAGGTGCACGGGTGGCGCGGCCCTTTGTGGGGTCAGCGTGAGCGGCTCGGTCACACTGCTGAACGGAACGTAGGGGGCAAGCGCTTTCTAGTCAACGCTTTGCGCAGAACACATTCAGCCACCCGGCCAGGCCCCGGCCAACCGGTAAGGGCTTGCGGGGAGTTGGCGTGGGAGCGCTTCCATGGCAAGCGCGCGCATGCCACCATGCGGTGCGGACGTCCCCCTCCCGACCCGTCGGTGAGGGGCGTGCGTCCGGGTCTGCCGGCGCAGACCGGCGCCACCTGCCGAGCCGCCGCTTTCCTCTCGCGCACCCCACGTACGACGTCCCCCGAGCCGCTACCAGAAAGGGACAAGCGCGTGTCGAACTCCCTTGGGAGAGCCCTGCGTTCGTTATGCGGGGCATTGCTGCTCCTGCTCACCGCCGCTCTCCTCACCGCTCCCGCCGCCTCCGCCCGCCCACAGGCCGCCGCGCCGGTCCCGGCGGCCACCCTCACCGAGGTCACCGGCTTCGGTGCCAACCCCAGCAATCTCCAGATGTACGTCTACGCACCGGCCACCGTCACCGCTCACCCGCCGGTGCTCGTCGCCGTGCACTGGTGCGGCGGCTCCGGGCCCGCGATGTACTCCGGCACCGAGTACTCCCAACTCGCCGACCAGTACGGGTTCGTGATCGTCTACCCGTCCGTCACCCGCAGCAGCAAGTGCTTCGACGTCTCCTCGCCCCAGGCGCTCAAGCGCGGCGGCGGCAGCGACCCGGTCGGCGTCAAGTCGATGATCGACTGGGTGACCGCCGCGTACGCGGCCGACACCAGTCGCGTCTACGCCACCGGTATCTCCTCCGGGGCGATGATGACCAACGTCCTGCTCGGCGACTACCCCGACGTGTTCGCCGCCGGATCCGCCTTCTCCGGGGTGCCCTTCGGCTGCTTCGCCACCACCGACGGCTCCGAGTGGAACAGCGCCTGCTCCGGCGGCACCGTGATCCACACCGCGCAGGAGTGGGGCGACCTCGTTCGCGCCGCCTACCCCGGCTACACCGGGTCCCGGCCGCGTATGCAGGTGTGGCACGGCACCGAGGACGACGTGCTGCGCTACCCCAACTTCGGTGAGGAGATCAAGCAGTGGACCAATGTGCGGGGCGTGAGCCAGACCCCGGCCGGCACCGACTCGCCCGTCTCGGGCTGGACCCGCACCCGGTACGGCGGCACGGGTGACCAGGCTCCCGTGGAGGCCGTCAGCCTCCAGGGCGTCGGCCACAACCTGTACGCCTGGGGTATGGCCGCCCGCGTGATCACCTTCTTCGGCCTGGACGCCGGCGGCCCCGCCCCCCAGCCCGGCGGCTGCCGGGTGACCGCGACGACCAACGCCTGGAACACCGGCCTGACCGCCTCCGTGACCCTGACCAACACCGGCACCACCACGGTCGACGGCTGGCAGCTCGGCTTCACCCTGCCCTCCGGCCAGACCATCACCAACGGCTGGGGCGCCACCTACGCACCGGCCTCCGGAGCGGTGACGGCGACCAACGCCACGTACAACGGCACGCTCGCCCCCAACGCGAGCGTCACCATCGGCTACCAGGCGAACCACACCGGCAACAGTGCGGCGCCCGGCGCCTTCACGCTCAACGGAGCCACCTGCGGCGCGAGTTGATGTTCCGTGGGCGGCCGATGAGCCCGGCCGCCCACGGCCGTCCGGGAGTTGTCCGGTACCTGCGCGGCAGTGGAGCGATCAGCCCTTGCGGGGAGACCGGAGGCGTCTCCCGCGGTTCCGAGCTGAAGTTGCGAGCTCCTTAACCAAGGGTGATGATGTGAATACGCTTCGTTGACTCCAGTGCGAGAAAAGAGAATCCATGCCGATCGCCAATATGACGTGGAATATCCTCTGGTCCAGTACCGGAACTCGCACGCTGGAGATGAACTTCGGCGCCCAGAAAGCTGTGGGACAGGTAAGTCTGGGGCAGGCCGATGGCGCCGGTCTCTGTAATTCGGGCATTCGTGGCTTTCGGACGCGCCCGAGTTCCACGGGGGCGGAGCAGGTGACGGATTTCGGCGACAACTTCTACAACTGGCCGAACACCGTATTCGATGAGCACCTGAGCGGCGTCACGTTCGCGATTGCGCTCGGCTCAGGGCAAGAAGGCACCGCTGTCTGCAACATCTTTCAATGGAGCTGATCACATGCTGCCGCAAGACCCTCTCGGCGGAACCGGCGGAACCGGCGGAACCGGCGGAACCGACGGATCCGTAGAGCCCGAATCACAGTATGTGTTTGTCGTGTACAATAGGGGCAGCGGGGCGATCCATCACATTCATCAGGTGGTCAACCTGCCCGGAGCGGAAGTCCGCGACCGTGAACAGATGGAGCAGACCGCACTGAGCTACGTCTCCCCTCAGGTAAGAGAACGGGAAGCGGCTGACCTTGCCGTGCTCAGCGTTCCTCATCGCCAGATGGAACGGGGCAAGTTCTACCGTGTGGACCACGAACGGCAGGTGCTGTCGGCCGTGGAACGGCAACGCTAGTACCGCAACGGGCGCCCGAAAGGTCAATTGGCTCGAGGCCTACTCGGCATCGCAGGTCGTGGCCTCGGATCCAGTCGGTTCCGTGGACCTCGTGCCGGCACTCTCGCCCTTCCTGCCCGCCTCGATGGGGGCGTGGCGCCGCCGTTGAAGCTCATCGCGTTCGACGTCCGGGATCGTCATCGACTCGGCAAGCACGGCGGCAAGCGCGTCCACTTGAGTGTCGTCGATGTCAGCGTGGAAGAGCCACCGGGTGTTCTCGTCGCGCGTGATGAGGTCGATCGCCAAGCGCCCGCCTCTGTCCTTCGTGGTCGATGCTCGGACGTATCGCACCTGGTCGACGGGGATGTCCAGACGGATCTCGCCTTGCTCGAGGAACGCGTTCGTCTTGGCCGTGATGATGCGGCGATCCGTGACGGCGACCAGTGTCCTTGCCGCCATCTTGTCCCTCGCTGCCGCCAACTTCTCCTTCGCTCCGCTGAGGATCGCGGAGATCGGACCGAGAGCATCGAGCTGATCGGGGAAGCCGAGGACACGTAGGGTCTCACCGTCCTCGAGGAACCATCGCAGGATGCGAAGGTACGGCTCGAGATCCAGCGATGTGGGAGCGCAGACGACGCCCGGAGCATCGAGCGGAGGGGCCGGCGGATGCAGGGCATCGGCAAGAGGCTCGATCGCTTCCAGAAGACGGGCGGAGGTCTGGCGCGCTGCGATCGAGTCCTTCCGCTTCCCCGGCAGTGGCAGTGTGTCGCGTCCGGGGAGTTCGGCGATGATGCGCAGCTCCCGCGTCAGTGAGTCGACGAGGCTCGTCGTCTCGGCGAGGGCGGCGTCGAGCTCTGTGCGAGTGTCGCGCGCGATGGAGTCGACCAGCCGGGCCTCGCCGACGTCTTCGGGGCCGGCGGCTCTCGCCCGCGCGGCGTGGAGCGCCTGATACCCGGTCCATGCCTTGACGGAGGACAGGAGGGCGTTCGCGTCGAAGAGGATTGCCTCGGCGTTCGTCTCGAGATACTCACGGCGGGCATGTCCGTCGAGCTGATGGATCTGCCGGATGTGACTGCCGACGTTCAGGCGGTACAGGTCACGCTGCGTACGCAGGTCCGCCTTCTTGCCCGCGACGGTGTCCCACAGGGATGTCGGGACCGATCCGACCTCTCGCGCCTGGTCGACGACGTGATCGACGGTGGCGACGAGCGCCGTCAGCTCGGCCCACTGCCCGTGGCGGACAGTCGCGAGCACCTGGCTGGTCAGCGCGATGTTGGTTCTGACAAGGCCCTCGACCTCACTCAGCTGCATCTGAAGGGCGACCATGGCCAGCGCGGGCCCGATCGACGCCGCGTTCTGCGCCGCGCTCACCGCATTCACCGGGTAGAAGCGGGCCTGACCGATGAAGCGGCCCGGAATCATCACTGTTCCGAGGTTCGCGCCATCCTTGACCGCGAGTGTTCCGCCGGCCTTCAGGAGGGCCTGTGTCGCGCTGCTGATCCTGTAGAGCCCCTGAGCGCCGGCGAATGCGTTGCCGAGGTTTCCCGCCACGGTCGCCGTGTTCCCGATCGAGGCGAGGACTGCGGAGATCTGCTTGCGGTCGGCGGCCGACACGAACCCGAAGTCGAGCAGATCGGGCTTGAGTTCCGCCGGTACCTCACCGAAGACGACGGCAACCCCCGGGAGTACCTCCGCTATGACCGTCGATGCGGCCGTTGGGTCGACGTCCGGGTTGGGTGTCGGATCGTCCGCACCAGGTGAGTCGGCGGTAGTGCTCCGGCCGTTCTCCTCAGGCTCGGCGATCTCCATCGAGTCCGAAGGGTCCTGCATGCGATCTCCTACCCGCGGGGGCGCGCAACGGCCAGACGTCGTCGGCGTTCACTGCCGGAGCCTACAGTTCGACGCCCTGCGGTTCGGCCCGAATCCGGCGGGTTGATTCCGGACCGGCTGGTGCCAGGCGTGGGTGCACCTCCCGGCGCAGAACCGCTCCCGGCGCCGCTTGTCGGCCACTCCGAGCGGGGCTACAAGCAGCCGAAAATGCCTTCACTCGCTCGTCCTGCGGCAGATTGATGATCTTTGTCGGCTGCGCCGGCAGCTGCCCGCGCGTGATCAGGACTGCCGGAGTGTGCGTCCGGCCGGATGCCGGCCGGACGCACGCTCAGTCCCTGCGCGAGCTCGTTCGGCCCGACCGTGCGCTCGTCCAACCACCCATCCCGTGATGCAGCTCGGACCAGCACCTCTGATGCTGTCGAAGCAGATCGCGAAGTATGGCTGGGCTGGACTACTAGACGACCTCTTCCCTGGACTTCTCCGGCACGTCCCCGACGGGCTCCTCGCCGCCGCCGGTCGGCAGGGCGACCGTCTCCGGTGCCGGGCCGGCCTTCGAGGGCAGGTGGTTGAAGAGCAGGTTCAGGACGATCGCCGTCAGGCAGCCCGCGCTGATACCGCTGTTCATCACCGTCCGGAACCAGTCGGGGAACTGCTCGTAGATGGTCGGTACGCCGACCGGCAGCACGCCCATCGCGACCGATACGGCGACCACCGTCAGGTTGTGGTTCCCCTTGAAGTCGACCTCGGCCAGCGTCCGCAGACCGCTCGCGGCGACCGTCCCGAACATCACCAGGCCCGCCCCGCCGAGGACCGGCGCCGGAACCGCGGCCACCACCGCGCCCAGCTTGGGCAGCAGACCCAGCAGCACGAGGATGCCGCCCGCGGTGGCGACGACCCAGCGGCTGCGCACCCGGGTCATGCCCACCAGGCCGACGTTCTGCGCGTACGCGGTGTAGGGGAAGGTGTTGAAGACGCCGCCGAGGACGGTCGACAGACCGTCGGCGCGCAGCCCGTCGGAGAGGCTGCGCGGATCGACCTTGCGGCCGGTCATCTCGCCGACCGCGATGAGGTCACCGGTCGTCTCGGTCATCGTGACCAGCGCCACGACCAGCATCGAGATGATCGCCGACGCCTCGAAGGCGGGCGCGCCGAAGTGGAACGGCGTACTGATCCCGACCCAGTCGGCGTCCCCGACGCCGTCGAAGTCGGTGAACCCGAACGGAACCGAGACCCCGAGCCCCACCACGATGCCGATCAGCACAGCGATCCGGCTCAGGAACGCCGGCGCGAACCGCTGCACGGCGAGTACCACGGCGAGGACGAACGCGGCGAGTCCGATGTTCTTCGGCTCCCCGAAGTCCGCCGAACCGACGCCGCCCGCCACCCAGTTGCCCGCGACCGGCAGCAGCGAGATGCCGATGATCAGGATGACGGTGCCGGTGACCAGCGGCGGGAAGAAGCGCAGCAGCCTGCCGAACAGGGGCGCCAGCAGCATGATCGCGAGCCCCGCCACGATCACCGACCCGTAGATCGCGGGCAGTCCACCGCCCGTCGTCCCGATCAGCACCATGGGCGACACCGCCGCGAAGGTACAGCCCTGCATGATCGGCAGCCGTACGCCGAACCGCCAGAAGCCGACACACTGGATCAGCGTGGCGATGCCGCACACCAGTAGGTCGGCGGTGATCAGATACGCCAGGTCGGCGGGCGACAGTTTCATCGCACCGCCCACGATCAGGGGCACGGCCACCGCGCCCGCGTACATCGCGAGCACGTGCTGGAGGCCGAAGGCGGCCAACTGCCGTGCGGGTGGCACCTCGTCGACGGGATGAACGGGCGCGGTCGTGGTCATGGGCACTCCAGGGCGGCGGCGCGGGCATCCGGACAGGCTGAACGGACCGGACGGGCTGAACGGGCCGGACAGGCCGGAACGGGCGAACGGAACGAGAACGTACGGGACTTAAACAGTTTGTTGATTTCACCGGTGTTGCTGCTGTGTGTCCTGTACACCGATCCCGGGGGGACTCGCCGCCGTCCACAGCGCCGCCCAGTCCGGCAGCTTCACCACACCCCGCCCCAGTGAGGCGCCCAGCGCCGCCTCGGCCCGCTCGATCGCCAGCCATCCGGCCCATTCGACGGGTTCGGCCCCGGCGGCCCGCAGCAGCTCGAGCGGATCGCCGGGCAGCTCCCGCCTTACGAGGACGGGGCCGTCCTCCAGCAGGGACGTCGCCGTCTCCTTCGCGCACGGCCGGTTGGTGCCGATGACCCCCGTGGGACCCCGCTTGATCCAGCCCGCCACGTACTCGCCCGGTGCCACCACCCCCTCGCGCAGGACCCGCCCCGCGAGATGCGGCACCGTGCCCCGCTCCGGATCGAACGGCAACCCCTCCAGCGGCACCCCGCGATAGCCCACCGACCGCAGCACCAACTGCGCCTCGATGTCCTCGTACCGTCCGGTGCCGGTCACCCCGCCGTGCGTGTCCGGCGCGGTCCGCTCGAAGCGCACCGCGCCCAACCGGCCTTTGTCGGCGAGCAGTTCGACGGGTCGCAGGAAGAACCGGAGCCGGATCCGCCGCCGGGTGCCGCGGGCCGGCGCGGCCGCCGCCCAGCCGCGCAGCACCTCCACGTTGCGCCGCTGCGCCGCCGGCAGCGCGGAGGGGTCGCCGTACGCCGGGTCCAGCGCCAGCTCGGCCTCGTCCACGACCACCTCGGTGTCCGGCAGGCCGGCCAGCTCGCGCAGCTCCTTGGTGGTGAAGCGGGCCTGGGACGGGCCGCGCCGCCCCACCATGTGGATCTCGGCGACCTCGCTCGCCGCCAGCGCGGTCAGCGCCGCCTGGGGCATGTCGGTCGGGCTGAGCTCGGCCGTCTGCCGGGCCAGGATCCGGGTGACGTCCACCGCCACGTTCCCCACTCCCACCACCACCGCCGAGCGGACGTTCCGCAGGAACCCGTCGGCGACCGTGTCCGGGTGCGCGCTGTACCAGGACACGAACTCCGTCGCCGACCAGCTGCCCGGCAGCTCCTCGCCGGGCACACCGAGGTGCCGGTCCGTCGCGGCGCCCACGCAGTACACGACCGCGTGGTACAGCTCGCGCAGCCGGGACGCCGACATCCCGCCCGTCCCGACCCGGATCCCGCCGAGGAAGCGCACCCGCTCGTGCTCGAGCACCGCGCGCAGATTGTTCTGGAGTGACTTGATCTTCTCGTGGTCCGGAGCGACGCCGTACCGCACCAGCCCGTAGGGGCACGGCAGCCGGTCCAGGACGTCGACGAGCACCTCGGGGTCCTGCTGGACCAGACTCTGGGCGGTGTAGACCCCACTCGGCCCTGAGCCGACGACGGCGACACGCAGCACGCGGAACTCCTTACCCAGGGGGACGGAGGAGATCGCTCGTGTCTCCAGCATCGCATCAGCGCGGCTCCGCTGACAGGGTGCTGTGCGCGCCCGATGCGTGCGTGTCCGTTCGTATGGAAAGTGATCATGCGGTTACGTTGCGTGTGTGCTAGACGCATCGTTTCTTGATCTTTCTGATCGTCCCGCCGAGGACGGCACGGTGTCCGTGTGGCCCGCGTGGGAGGTCCGGGAAGCCGGGGGCGTCACTTCCTGGTTTCATGTGCGGCTGGCGTTCGTCGACGGTGCGCGGGTGGAGCTGCTGGCCGTCGTCTGCGAGGGGCGCGTCTCGGTCGAGGACGTCAGCGCCCAGCCGCCCCTGTCGCTCGTGGACCTGACGGTGCTCGCGGACTGGATCGAGGGGCCGCTGTTCGAGAGGTGCGACGAAGGCGGCGGCCTCGAGGCTGCGGGCGTGGAGGACGCGGAGGACGCGGAGGACGCCGACGGCGTGTACGGCGCGGAGGGTGCCGACGGCGTGTGCGGCGCGGAGGGTGCCGACGGCGTGTACGGCGCGGAGGGTGCCGACGGCGCGGAGGGCGTGCGGGAGCCGGCCGTCGCCGGGGATGCCGACGAGGCGCTCGTGGCCCGGCGGGCCCGTCCGGCCTGGCCGCGCGGCATCGAGGGGCGGTGGCTGGTGGCGCAGGAGTACCGCGCGGCCCAGGAGAAGGGGGCGGACCCCGTCCTTGCGGTCATGTGCGCGACGGGACACAGTCGCCGCAGATCGCTGAGGCTGATCGCGCAGGCGCGCGACGCGGGCTACCTGACGCCGCGTCATGTCCGGCGCTGACAGGGCCCGTTGACGAGGGCCGTCGACCAGTCCCGTGGTCGAGGCCTGCTGGCGAGGCCTGCTGACGGGGTTCGTGGACCGGGGCGCTACTGCATCCCGCGCATCCGCGTGATCTCACTCGTCTGCTGTGCGATCACATCGTCCGCCATCTCCTCGATCCGCACGTTGTTGCCCTGTGCCTTGACGTCCGCGGCCATGGTGAGGGCGCCCCCGTGGTGGGTGATCATCAGGGTGAGGAAGAGCGCGTCGAACGCCTTGCCGCGGGCCGCGCGCAGCTCGGTCAGCTGTGCCTCGGTGGCCATCCCGGGCATCGCCGCGTGCTCGTGCTCGCCGCCCGTCTCGTCCTCGCCGTAGGTCGTGAGCCAGCCCTTCATGGCTTCGATCTCCGGCTCCTGCGCGGCGCCGATCCGCGTCGCGAGGCCCTTGACGGCCTTCGACTCGGCCTGCTTCGGGGCGAGTTCGGTCATCTCCAGGGCCTGGGTGTGGTGCTGGATCATCATCCGCGCGTACGCCACGTCGGCGGAGTTGGGTGTGTCGTCGTCGGCGCGTTGCTCGGCCGCGTCCTGGGCGGAGAGGGTCCGGTTCGTCTCACCCGGCTTGCCCGGCGCGATCACCGAAGGGCCGCTCGCCGCGCCCGACTTGGTGTCCGGCGCGGAGTCGCACCCCGCGAGGGCGAGGGCGAGCAGCAGTGAGGCTGAGACGAGGGGCGCGCGGCGGACGAGCACAACGACCTCCTGAAGCAGGTGAGTTGAGGGCGGGGGGCCGTCCTCGTCTGGATCTTTGCACCATGGATCGCACTACTGAACCGAAAGATTCATTACGAGTGCGTTGCCAGCCCTTGATATGTGCATGATGAAGACGATACTTCGGAGCACCGCGAACCGTTCCACGAGAACGGCGACAAGGGAGGACACAGTGACCCTGTTGAACGACCTTCGAACGCGACGCAGACGGCTGGGGGTGGCCGCCGCGTGTACCGGACTGCTGGCCGCACTCCTGACGGCCGTCCCGGCGGCCGCGACCCCCGACCCGGGGGACGGGCCCGCCGTGCAGCAGGAGGTGTCCGAGGGCGCCCGGGCCGAGGCGACGGCGGCGATCGCCGACGGCGAGATACCGGGGCAGGACGAGATCGTCCATTCCGACAACATCGAGCACCTGACGAACATCCCCAAGGACGCCTTGCCGGGCACCAACTCGGACCTCGCCTTCCAGGGCAAGTACGCCTTCTCCGGCAACTACGACGGCTTCCGCGTCTTCGACATCAGCAACCCGAAGTCGCCCAAGACCATCGCCCAGGTGCTCTGCCCCGGCTCGCAGAACGACATCTCCGTCTCGGGCGACCTGCTCTTCCTGTCCACCGACTCCTCGCGCAGCGACAGCAGTTGCAACAGCACCACGCAGCCGGTGACCGAGAAGTCCTCCTGGGAGGGCATGAAGGTCTTCGACATCAGCGACAAGGCGAACCCGAAGTACGTCGCCGCCGTCGAGACCGCCTGCGGCTCGCACACCCACACCCTGGTGCCCGAACGCAAGAACGTCTACATCTACGTCTCCTCGTACTCGCCGAACGCCGCCTACCCGGACTGCCAGCCCCCGCACGACGGCATCTCGGTCATCAAGGTGCCGCGCAAGACGCCGGAGAAGGCCGCGATCGTGAGCTTCCCCGTGCTGTTCCCGGGGGAGGGCCCGGACGGCGGCGGCAACCCGGGCTCGCCCACCAACCCCGGGGTCTCCAAGACGACCGGCTGCCACGACATCACGGTCCTGCCCTCCAAGGACCTGGCGGCGGGCGCCTGCATGGGTGACGGCATCCTGTTCTCCATCAAGGACCCGGAGCACCCGAAGGTCATCGACCAGGTCCAGGACAACGTGAACTTCGCGTTCTGGCACTCGGCGACCTTCAACCAGAAGGCGAACAAGGTCGTGTTCACCGACGAGCTCGGCGGCGGCGGTGCGGCCACGTGCAACGCGGCGATCGGGCCGGACAAGGGCGCCGACGGCATCTACGACATCGTCGGCAAGGGCGACAGGCGCAAGCTGGTCTTCCGCAGCTACTACAAGATCCCCCGCCACCAGGCGGACACCGAGAACTGTGTGGCCCACAACGGCTCGCTGATCCCGGTCAAGGGCAAGGACATCATGGTCCAGGCCTGGTACCAGGGCGGAGTCTCGGTCTGGGACTTCACCGACTCGTCGAAGCCGAAGGAGATCGCCTACTTCGAGCGCGGTCCGCTCGACACCCAGGTGCTGAGGGGCGGCGGCTCCTGGTCGGCGTACTACTACAACGGCTACATCTACTCGAACGACATCGCCAAGGGCTTCGACGTGCTGAAGCTCAGCGACCGGCGCACCGACCCGGCCAAGCGGGTCCGTGTCCACGAGCTCAACGTCCAGACCCAGCCGGACTACTTCGACTGACCCTCGCTCCGCGGAGCCGTCGGGTCGGTCGCGAAGAAGCGCGACAGATCGGTGTCACTCCTCCCGCCGGGCGCCTCGGCGCCCGGCGGGACCCCCTGCTCCCAGTCGAGCCGGTAGCGCGCGAACAGTTCGGCGCGCAGCGTCGTGAGCGGCAGGGGCACGTTCGGCAGCACCATCGCGTAGACGGCTCCCATCAGCTGGGAGCGCAGCATCGGGTAGTCGTGGCCGACGTCCTGCGACCCGTGCCGGGCCGCGGTGTCCCGCAGCAGCTCGGCCAGCCGCTGCTGCTCCGGACACTGCACGAACCCCTCGGCCTGCAAGAGGCCCGCCATGTGCTGGCGCATCAGCACCGTACGGTCCCGGGCCAGGCCCAGAATGCCGTCGATGGCCCGCGCCATCCGCTCCCGGCCGTCCTCGGTGCGCGGCTCCCGCTCCAGCGCCTCCTCCAGCGTGCGGTGCATCAGCCGATGCACGGCCGACTGGACCAGCTGCCGCTTGCCGGGGAAGTAGTACGACACCAGACCGCGCGCCGAGCCGGCCCGGTCCGCGATGTCACCGAGCGTCGTCGCCTCGTACCCGCGCTCGCTCACCAGCTCCACCGCGGCCTGAAGGAGCCGCTCCCGGGAACGGCGCCGCAATTCTTCATTGACCGACGCGCTGCGCGGGGACATCCTGGAACTCCTGTGTTGACTGGCTGCCAGCCAACTATACTCAGGGTAACCCGGTGGGGTTCCGCTTCGGAACGCATCGGGCTGCCGCCTGCTCTGGGCGACGCGGGGGATCGTCCAGAGTGGGCGTGCTTTTCCCGTAATGGTGGCCTGAGGCGACCGTCGGTAGAGAGCGGGCCGGGTCCGTCGGATCACTTCGGCGGGTCACCCCACCAGGTCCAGCACCGTCCGCAGCGCGTCCGGACGTTCGGCCGCCGGCAGATGGTCCACGAAGTGCACCGCGCAGCCCAGCGCCGCAGCCCCGCCGTCCGCGCGCCGGTCGTCGCCCACCATCAGGGTCCCGCCGGGATCGGCGTCCAGCGCCTCGCAGGCGACCGTGAACAGCCGGGGGTCCGGCTTCTGGAACCCGTGCTCGTACGACAGCGCGTACGCGTCGACGTACCGGTCGAGGCCGTGCTCCCGGAACACCGGTCGCAGGTCCCAGCCGATGTTGCTGACCACACCGACCCGGAGCCCGCGTTCGCGCAACCCGCTCAGTACGTCGAGGGCGTCGGGGTAGGGCGCCCAGGCCGCCGGGATCCTGTGCCGTTCGTACAGGGCGTCGTACAGCGCCGGGTCCGGCAGCGGCACCTGACGGGACAGACCGGTGTACGCGGCCCGGTGCAGCTCCGCGCTCTCGTCCCGCACCCGCCACACCTCGGCGACCCCGGCGGGCAACCGGACCGGACTCGCCCCGCCGGGCAGCGCGCCGGCCGTCTCCAGCGCCCGCGCCTTATCGGCGAGCTCCGACGCGGGCAGCGCGACACCCGCCGCCTCCAGCACCGCCCGCAGCCAGGACTCGGCGGACTCGATGCGGAACAGGGTCCCGGAGAAGTCGAACAACACGGCTTTCATGGGCATGGCGCCGAGTCTATGAATCAGTCGGCTCTCACGGGCCCCGCACTCCCGGCCGGATTCACGGATCCCGCGGGCTCACGTTCCACACGAGTGGAAGATCGCCGTCACAGAACACGCAGACGAAGACCCCCTCACGCACCACGTTGTTCTCCCCGCACCGCTCGCAGCGCCGGAAGACCAGCGCATGCGTGAAGCCGTCGGGACGGCCGATGCCGGCCTCGTCCAGGGCGGCGGCCACGGCCGGCCAGGAGTCGGGGTCGGGACAGTAACCGGTGGACTGGTTGCTGACCTCGTGCACGCGCGGTCCCTGCGGGGTGCGGCGGAACGAGATCTCGCCCGCGCCGAGCACGTCTCCGCCGCCCGCGCAGGCCACGTGCTCGCTGCGCCGGGGCGCGAGCCGCAGCAGGCCGTCGAGCCCGACGACGTACGTGAACGGCTCGCTCTCCTCCGCCCCCGCGTGCGCGTCCAGATCCGCGGCACGGCGGATCACCCGGCCGCCGGCGCCGGGAACGACCGCCCGCCGCACGTCCTCCGGCCCCACGTAGCCGTACCGTCGCTCCGGCAGGGTCACGGGCGCCACCGCATGTGCGCCGCGATCGCCAGCGCCACCAGCAGGGCGCCCAGCAGCCAGCCGCCCAGGACGTCCGAGGGCCAGTGCACGCCCAGCCAGATCCGGGTCAGTCCCACGCCCACCACCGAGACCACCGCCACCGCCAGCGCCGTACGCCACACGACAGGGGCGACGCCGTGCCGGTGCAGCAGCCACAGCAGGAGGCCGAACACCACCGTGGCCGTCAGGGCGTGCCCGGAGGGATACGCCGCGTAGTGGGCGGAGTCGACCGGGTCGGGCCAGACCGGACGGGCGCGGCCCAACCCGGCCTTGAGGGACTGCTGGATCAGTGTGCCCACCGCCGATGTGACGGCCAGCCACCCGGCCGTCCACCAGGCCCCGTGCCGCCACACCAGCCATACGGCGACCGCCGCCCCCAGCAGACGCATGGTCAGGGGGTCCCAGACCCAGTCCGTGAGGATGCGGCAGACCTGGGTGAGGTCGGGATCGGCGACGGCCCAGCGGTGGGTGGTGCGGGAGATGCCGCCGTCGACGGAGATGAGGGGATGCCAGTCGGCCGCGACCAGGAGCAGGAGCAGGGCCGAGCACAGCCCCAGGACGAGGCCGGTCCGGAGCGTCGTGCGCAGAGCCGGGAGGCGGGGCGGGGATTCGACCGACGGATGGTGCATACGGAGATCCTCGCCGAACGGCGGGGCCGGAAGCGAACTCGGGGCGGTCGGTCCGGGTTCCGGGGCGGTCGGCCCCCGTTCTGGGGGCGCCGGGGGGTGGGTTCCGGCGCGCCTGCCTCGGCCGCTGAGTGCGGCTGTCCCGGCTACTGGGGTGGCCTGTCCCGGTCCGGCGGTGGTCCGTCCTGGGCCGGCGGTGGATGTCCTGGCCAGGGGGTGGCCGGGTCGGGTCCGGGGGTGGCCGAGTCGGCCGGGTGGGGGCGCGGGGCGGTGCCAGGAGCTGCTGGTCGTGGCCCTGGGGCGGCTGGCCGGGCTTCTGGGGGTGAAGGTTCTGGCCGCTGGGGTGGATGCCCGAGGGGAGCCGGAGTGGTTGGCGGCCCAGAGAGGGCGGGCCCCGAGGTGGCCGGGCCCCGAGGTCGCCGGGTCGGCCGACGGGGTGGCCGGGCCGGCCGACGGAGTCGCCGGGCCCGTGTCGGGAGTGGCTGATCGTCGCTATGGGTGGGTTCTCCGGGGCCGTGGGGTTCAGCCCAGTGTCCGGAGGGCGGGGACCAGGGTTACCAGTACCGGGATCACCGGTACGAGGGAGGCCGCTGCCGTCAGTCGTAGTCTGCGGGCCGCGGTGAGGCGGTCGGGCGGTGTGAGCAACCGGTCCACGCGCTGCGGGACATGGGCCTGCGGGGCGGGGGAGGGGCCGAACACGCCCCGGTCCTCGTTGAGTTCGACCAGCGCCAGCGCGGTCGTCAGCCGGCCGAAGCGCCGGGAGGCCATGTCGTCCGCCGACAACTCGACCAGCCGGTGCATCTCGTCGCGGAACGCGGCGAACACCGGTACCTGCGGAAAGCCGGTGGCCAGCGCCGTCGAGCAGTTCAGCAACCAGTCGTGACGCGCCTGGGCGTGCCCCTGCTCGTGCGCCAGCACGGCATCCAGCTGACGACCCTTCAGGCGTCGCAGCGCGGCTGTGGTGACCACCAGTTGGGGAGCCGCACCCGCCATCCACCAGGCGTCGGGCCGCTCACCCTCCAGTACGAGCAGTCGGCCGGACGCGGACTCCTCGCCCGGCAACAACGGTGCACGCAACCGGAGTTCGGCGTGCCGGGACCGGCGTCCGGCCCGGCTCCGCAGCACCTCCCGTACGAGCATCGCCCCGCTCCACAGCCCGCCGCACGCGAGCGCCACCGCAGTCGCCGCCGCCCAAGGGCCCGTCGCGCCCAGCCCGTACGCCTCCACCACCGCGCGCGGGGCCGGCGCGAAGACATGTCCGCGTACTGCCTGCCAGGCCGCCGCCGCGCTGAGCGTCATCGACAGCGCACAGCACAGCAGGACCGCGGCCACCACGCACTGCCACGCCCACAGCGCGACCACCGGTTCATGGTCCGGCCAGTCGGCCCGGGCGATCAGCCGGGGGGCGATCACGGCGGTCAGGGCACCGAGCAGCAGCAGTACCGCGGGGACCATCATGAGCAGCACCCTATGAGCGGCGTACCGCTCAGGGGTACGGCTTGTTACAGCGAAGTGACGCAGACCACGCCCGAGTTGGGTTCACATCGTCAGCAGCATGGCGAGCATCCCGATCCCCATCGACAGCCGGCACGCCCGCGCCACCTCGGGCCGGTCGCTCCAGGCCACGGCGGCGCCGCCCGCCCCGGCCACCGGCAGCAGCCGGGCCCCGGCGAGCAGGACGTACCCGGTGAAGTACAGCAGCAGCACCCCCGTCAGCAGCGGGACGCCGGAGCCGCCGTGCCCGTGCCGGTGCGCGGGCGCGGCGGCCATCACGGCCGCCATGTAGACCATGGCTCCGGCCCCGACCAGATGGTGCAGGTGGTGGGCGCTCGCGCGGGCCGCCCACAGCGCCCGCAGCGCGGCCGCCCCGAAGATCGCGGCGAAGGCCGGCCAGGCCCACGCGGGCGGGGTGAACGCGGCCGCGGGCACGGCCATCGCGGCCATCCCGAAGCCCATCAGCGCCTCGCCGCCGGCGGCCCTGCGCTGCTCCTCGACCCCGCTGCGCATCCGCAACAGGCAGTAGGCCCCGGTCGCCGCACACAGCGCTACCAGCAGCCAGCCGGGCGAAGCCGGTCCGTGCACGCGCACCTCCCCGCTCGACGTTCGCAATCGAGGGTTGCGATGCCCACGGCACACCGTGCGCACGCGGGCGCAAGGGTGTACACGGGGGGCATTCGACGGAGCACGAGATATTTCGCGGGTAATATTTCACGGGTAAAACACATGCTAAATTAGTTGGTATGAGCAGTGCGACCCCTCAGCGCCCCCGCCCCGAACCCCGCCCCGAACCGCGCGGCGGGCAGCACGGCCGTCGGCGCGGGCAGCGCCCGGGACGCCGCCTCCCGATCGCCGGAGTACTGCGCCTCGGCCGGCCCTCCGACATCTGGTTCAAGCCCGCCCTGAGCGTGATCGCCGCCGTCGCCCCGCCGAACCTGATCCTGCTGGCCCTCGGGCGGCTGGACCTGGCGATGTACACGATGGCCGGGTCGCTGTGCGCCCTGTACGCCCACAACCGCCCCTACGCGGCCCGGGCCCGTGTCCTGGCCTGGGTGGTACTGGGCATGACCGTCGGCCTGGCGGTCGCCCTGCTCGCGGCCTCGCTGACCACCGACGCCGTCGCCCTGGTCACCGTCGGCGCCCTGCTCGCGGCAGCGCAGAAGGCCCTCTGTGACGCGACCCGCCTCGGTCCGCCCGCCAACGTCGTCCTCACCTTCATCACCTCCGCCGCACTGTTCATCCCGCAGACCCTCGGGCAGGTCCCCGGCCATCTGGGACTGGCACTCGCCGCGGGAGCCTGGGCCTGGCTGATCGGCATGGCGCCCGGGCTGCTGCGGCCGCACGGCCCCGAGCGCCGCGCCACCGCCCACGCCCTGGACGCGGCCGCCGCCCACGCCGCCACGGACGGCACCGGCGACGGTCACGCCCGGACCCGCGCAGCCGCGGCCGCCGCCGTGCACGGCGGCTGGCAGACCCTGCTGTCGGCCCGCGCCACGGACACCCGCCGGGCCCTGGAACGTCTCCTCGTCCGCGCCGAGATCGCCCTCGCCGCCCCCGCCGACACCGACCCGAAGCGGCTGCGCGACTGGGCCCGGGACCTGCGCGGCACCGGCCCGGTTCCGCACCCGGACGACCTGGTGGACGACGACGAACTCCTCGGCGTCGACGCCGAACTCGCCACCGGCCGTCCGCCGCTGTGGCTCCGCCTCGGCCCCCTCGCGCCGATCGCCGCACGCACCGCCCTCGGCTGCGCCCTCGCCGGATACGCCTCCCTCGCCCTCGGTGTCGGCCGCCCCTACTGGGCCCTGGTCACCGCCGCATCCCTTTACCAGGCGAACATCACGCTGACCTGGAGCCGCGGAGTCCAGCGCGTCGTCGGCAACCTGGTCGGCGTGCTCGCCTTCGCCGCGCTCGTGCCGCTCGCCCATCTCACGCAGGCCGCCCTCGTCCTGATCTGCCTCGCCCTGAACTTCGGCGCCGAGGCGCTGATCAGTCGCAACTACTGGCTCGGCAGCGTCTGCGTGACCCCGATGGCCCTGCTCATCACCGAGTTCGCGCAGGTCCAGGACCCGGGTCGGCTGATCACCGAGCGACTGGTGGACACGCTCGTCGGCGCCGTGGTCGGCTTCGTCGCCGCGGTCGCCGTCACCAACCGCAGGGCCGGCGACCGCCTCGGACACGCCCTGACGGCCGTCGAACGGGCCCGCGAGCAGGCCGCCCGTCTCGTGGCGGAGCCGCGCCCCGCCCCCGGCGCCCTGGAGTCCGCCCGCCGCGGCCTCGCCGCCGCGTTGGTCGACCTGCGCGCCACCGCCGACGCCGCGTCCGGCGAGTGGTGGCAGCGGGCGCTGCCCGCGGAGCGGGTCGTGTCGGCCGAACAGTCCGGACACCGTACGCTCGCGGCGACGGTACGGCGCCAGGGGCTGCTCCTGGACCGGGACGCGAGCACGGGAGCGGAGGACGTACGGCGATGACGGCGACGCAGGGACGGGCGGCGGCCGGGAACGGGACGGGGGAAGGACCGGCGACCGGGGCGGAACCGACGGCCGACGACCCCGGAACCACCGGTGACCGCCCCAGGAGCGGCGACGGGCGGGGGAGCGGGGGCACGCGGGGGAGCGGGGGCACGCGGGGGAGCGGTGGCCGGACAGGCACCGGCGACCCGGTACGGCCGGGACAGCCGGTACGGAACGACACCGTCGCTGCCGTCGTACGGCAGTGGCAGACGGTGCGGCCCGACCTCGACACCGGCCCCATGGAGATCATCGGCCGCGTCAACCGCTGCGCCGCGCTCCTCCAGCAGGCCGAGGACGCCCCCCTGCGGCGGGCCGGCCTGAGCCGTGCGGAGTTCGACCTGCTCGGCGCGCTGCGCCGCACCGGCCATGAGCTGACTCCCGGCGAACTGGCCCGTGAGACCTTCTCCTCCGGGGCGGCCGTCACCAAGCGGCTCAAGCAACTCACCGAGCGCGGACTGGTGGAACGTCGCGTCGACAGCCGGGACCGCCGGGTCGCCCACCTCCGCCTCACGGACGCCGGGCGTGACCTCGTCGACGGCATCATGCCCGAGCAGCTCGTCTACGAGAGTGCCGTGCTGTCCGCCCTGGACGACGACCGCCAGGGCGAACTGGCCGATCTGTTGGGCGAGTTGTTGAGCCGACTCGAGGGGCACATGCGGGCGTTGCGGGTCTGAGCGCCGCGTCGACGCGGGACCGGACCACGCCACCCGTCGACGTTCACTTCTCGTCTCCCGCCCGGTACACGCCGAACACCGCGCCCTGCGGGTCGCGCAGTACGGCGATCCGCGGACCGGCCGGCACCGAGGTCGGTTCCATCAGCGCGGTGCCGCCCGCCTCCACCGCCGTCCGGGTGGACTCCTCCACGTCCGCCACCGCGAAGTACGGCAGCCAGTGCGGGGGGACCTCGGGCGGGAACTTCTCGTCCATCGTGATCATGCCGCCGAAGTCCGCGCCGCCGACGCCCCACTGGAGGTAGTTCTCCGAGGAGCGGACGGTCCAGCCGAACACCGTGGTGTAGAAGGTCTCCGCCCGGTGGCGATCGCGGGTCAGCAGCTCGACCCAGCCGAGCGAGCCGGGCGCGTTGAACAGCCCGGCGCCCGGGAAGGCCCGCGCCTGCCACAACTGGAACGCGGCACCGCCCGGATCGAGGGCGACCACGAAACGACCCACGTCGAAGACGTCCATCGGGCCGACCAGCACCTTGCCCCCGGCCTCCGTGAGCAGCCGCGCGCTGACATCCGCGTCGGTCACCGCGAACGACACGTTCCAGGCACAGGGCTGTGCCTCCTGGTACAGGGGGCTGAGCGCGGCGACGGCCGCTTCGCCGAGGTGCGCGACCGTGTAGCCACCCGCCTCCTGACGCGGATCCGTCTCAGCGCGCCAGCCGAAGAGCTCCGCGTAGAACCGCTTCGCCGCCTCCAGGTCACTGGTCCCCAGCTCGGCCCAGCAGGGCCCGCCGGGCACGGGCGCGTCGAGCTTCATGGCGTTCCTTCCGAAAGGGACCCCCTTCAGCACGCTATGCCTCGGTCCGCGCCACGGCATCCGGTGGCCGCCGAGGCCCACGAAACACGGTCCGGCCTGCCCAGATGGCCCCGACGACCCGCCGCTGAACCACCCCGGCCACCCCGGCTGCCCGCCGGGCACGGCCAGGCGCCCACAGGCGACCGACGAAGACCGACCCGGGCCGACGAAGACCGACCCGGGCCGGCGGGGCCGACCCGGCCGACCCGGGTCGGTCTTCGTCGGCCCAGCGGGGTCGCCGGGGCCAGCGGGGCTGGCGGGGCCAGCGGGGTGAACGGGGCTGGCGGGGCCAGCGGGGTGAACGGGGCTGGCGGGGTGAACGGGGCTGGCGGGGCCCTTCAGGTCTTCGCCCCGCCCCGGATCCGCCCGTCCTCAGGTGTCTCTCTCTCCCCCCCCGCACCGCGCCTCGGACTCGCCCCCGGTCGGTACCGGACCAGCTCAGATCCCCGACCGGGACGGGTCGTCTCAGATCCCCGGCCGGTACCGGATCGGATGGTCCGCCGGCACCTCCACCAGGACGATCGGCGTGCCGTCCGGATCCGCGATCCACATCTCGAGCAGCCCCCACGGCTCGCGGACCGGCGGCCGGACGATCTCCACCCCCTGGGCACGCAGCTCGTCGTGCGCCGCCGCCACGTCCGTCACTTGAAGCCACAGCCGTACGGCGGGATCCGGCGGTGTCTCCGAGCGGCCCGAGACCTCGAGGAAACCGCCGCCGAGGAAGTAGACGACCCCGCGCTCCGGCCCCGTCCCGAACTCGCGGTAGACCGCCAGGCCCAGCTGCTCGCCGTAGAAGGCACGGGAACGCTCGGGGTCGGTCGGCCGGAGCAGGGTCCTACTGCTGAGTACGTGCACCATGCAGCCGGAGCCTACCGGCGCAGGGTCTACGCTCGGCGATGCCCCAGCCGAGTCAGAGACCGGAGAACGCCCGCATGGACACCGCCGCCACCGAATTCACCTTTCGCGACGCCGTCGACACCGACGTGGACGCGCTCGTCGCGCTCATCGAGTCGGCCTACCGGGGAGACGCCAGCCGGGCCGGGTGGACGACCGAGGCAGACATCCTCCAGGGGCAGCGGACCGACCCCGACGGTGTGCTCGCGGTCATCAAGGCGCCGGACAGCAGGCTGCTCATCGTCGAGCAGCAGGGCCGGATCGTCGCCTGCTGTCAGCTGGAACACCGCGGCGGCCACGCCTACTTCGGCATGTTCGCCGTCAGCCCCACGGTCCAGGGCGCCGGCCTCGGCAAGACGGTCATGGCGGAGGCCGAGCGGCAGGCCCGCGAGAACTGGGGCGTCACCGAGATGCACATGACCGTGATCTCCGTACGCGAGGACCTCATAGCCTGGTACGAGCGTCGCGGCTACCGGCGCACCGGTCGCATGACCCCCTTCCCCTACGGCGACGAGCGCTTCGGCATTCCGCAGCGCGACGACCTCCAGTTCGAGCTGCTGGTCAAGGAACTCGCCTGACCGCCAGGACCTGTCCTACGCCGTGAAGCGGCCCGTGCGCCTGATCTCGGGGTAGTCGGTGGTCGCGCCGTCGAGTTCCAGGGCGCGGACGAGCCGCAGCTGGTCCTGTGTGTTGACCACCCAGCCGATGATGCGCAGGTCCCGCTTCCGCGCCTCCTCGACGATCTCCAGGGTGAGCCGGCGCAGGTTGAGGCAGACCGTCGCCGCGCCGGCCTCCACCGCGCGGTCGACGACGTCGAGGCCGTAGCGGCTGCCGATGAGCGCGGTGCGGACCCCGGGGACGAGGCGCGCGATCTCGGCGACGGCCTCGTCGTGGAAGGAGGACACCTCCACGCGGTCCACCAGATCCCGCGCGTGCATCACCTCGGCCAGCGCCCGCGCGGCCTGGACGTCCTTGATCTCGGCCTGGAGCGGGAGCCGCACGGCGTCCAGGACCTCCTCGAAGAACGGCACGCGCTCGCCGCGGCCCGCGTCGAGGGTCCGCAGCTCCGCGAGCGTCTGGTCGGCGATGGGCCCGGTCCCGTCGGTCGTACGGTCCACATCGGGGTCGTGCATGACCACCAGAGCACCGTCTTTGCTCAGATGCAGATCGAGTTCGATGACGTCCAGGCCTGCGTGCTCCGCGGCGACGAAGGAACGCAGGGTGTTCTCGGGCTCGACACCCATGACTCCGCGGTGACCGATGGTGAGGAAGTTCAAGGCGCGACCCGCTTCCGTCGACGGTTTGGGCTGGAGGAGCACGCAGCCTAGTGGCCCGGGGGCCGTCAAGGACATGAGCGTGCACCGAGGGTTCCTCTACCCGCCCGGGCCGAAGATCCGACCCGCTGGACAGGCACTAGCGGAAGTAGCCGCATCCTCCGTGTCAGGCAGGAAAAAGTGCGGTGAAGATGCGGGAGCGCAGGATAATTTCCGGAGGTCCCACTTGCTGGAGGAATCCTCATATGCATACGGTGTCCTGACGTGAGCTTCTCCAGTGAAGGATGGGACATGACGGAAATTCTTGTGCAGGCGGCTACGGGGGAGCAGGTTCCTCCGGCGGACAGGGTGGTTGAGCACCCGGCGTGGCGCGTGCTCAAGGATGCGGTGGAGCGGATCCGGCCCTGGCAGTCGAAGGACGGGTCGATCGACTTCGCGGCCGAGGGCGCACCGCTGCGCACGGACGCCGAGCAGGCGGTCCTGCGGGTGATCGAGGCCGTCGAGGAGCTGTCCCCGCTGCTCCCGCACGACGCCGACTACCACCGGGCACTCGCCAAGGACCTGCGGGTCTGGGCCGACGGCGGCTTCGAGGTGCCGGACTTCCTCGACTCGCTGCTGGCCTTCCAGCCCGCCGCGAACCGTCGCGACGGCCTCCAGCACCTGGTCGTCTTCGCGATGTACACGCAGAACGGCAACCCGGACCGCAACCTGGAAGCGGTCGTGCTGCGCATGGTCTGGCCGGAGTGGCTGGCCGAGCTGGAGCGCACCCGCTACGACAACCCGCTGTTCTGCGGCATCACCTTCGAGGACTTCACGGCCGGCTACGACACCAACTCCGCCGTCCTCTTCCCGGAGACCATCGCCGTCCGTGAGGCGCCGGAACGTTTCTCCTGGGGTGGCATCTTCTGCGACCGTGAGGCCGCCCGCTTCCGCCGCGTGACCGACGCCGCCGTCGACGTCCTGGGCCTCTCGCTGCCCGAGGACATCGCCGCCATGGTCCACGACCAGAAGCGCTGCGAGGAGGCCTTCGTCCTGTGGGACATGGTCCACGACCGCACCCACAGCCACGGCGACCTGCCCTTCGACCCCTTCATGATCAAGCAGCGCCAGCCGTTCTGGATGTACGGCCTGGAGGAGCTGCGCTGCGACCTCACCGCCTTCAAGGAGGCCGTGAAGCTGGAGGCCGACGGCGTCCCGCAGGCCCGTGACGTGCAGTACGCGGTCCTCTTCGACCGCATGTTCCGCTTCCCGGTCACCGGCGACCGCGTACGCAACTACGACGGCCTCGGCGGTCAGCTCCTCTTCGCCTACCTGCACAAGCACGACGTCGTCCGCTGGACCGACAACAAGCTGCACATCGACTGGCAGCGCGCCCCGCAGGTCACCAACCAGCTGTGCGCCGACATCGAGCAGCTGTACCGCGACGGCATCGACCGCCCCAAGCTCGTCCACTGGTTCGCCGCCCACGAGCTGGTCTCCGCCTACCTCGCCCCGCACCCGGGCTCCAAGTGGGCCAAGGGCCCCGACGCCCTGGACCTGACCCAGCCGCCCCGCAAACTCGTGGACGACGTGCTTCCGGACGAGTTTCCGCTGAGCATGTTCTATGAGGCACTGTCCAAGAAGTTGAAGAGCGTGATCGCCTCGACCCGGGGTATCACGGCGGACGGCGCCGAGCGGATCGCCGCGTGAGCGACCTGCGTACCGAGAACACTGCTCAGGAGGCGAAGACCATGGGGAACGGGGCTCTCAGCGGTGCGGTGATCGCGGTGGCCGGCGCGGGCGGACCGGCCGGCCGGGCGGCGCTGCTCAGGCTCGCCGAGGCCGGCGCGATCGTCGCCGGCGCGGACAACGACCCCGAGCGCCTGGCGGAGGCCGTCGACGCGGCCCGCTACGGGGCCGGGGGCGCCACCGTCACCGGTGAGCCGGTCGACCTGCTCGACCTGGACTCGACCAGGGACTGGGCGAACCGCGTCGAGAAGGAGTTCGGCCGGATCGACGGCGTGGTCCACCTCGTCGGCGGCTGGCGCGGCAGCGAGACGTTCATCAAGACCAGCCTGGACGACTGGGACTTCCTGGAGCTGCTGCTCGTCAAGACCGTGCAGCACACCTCGCTCGCCTTCTTCGAGGGCCTCCAGCGCAGCGAGCGCGGCCGGTACGTGCTGATCAGCGCGGCCGGCGCCTCGAAGCCCACCGCGGGCAACGCCGCGTACGCCGCCGCGAAGGCCGCCGCCGAGGCCTGGACCCTCGCGCTCGCCGACGCCTTCCAGAAGGCCGGGGGCGCCGAGGGGCCGACCTCCGCGGCTGCGATCCTGGTGGTCAAGGCGCTGGTCCACGAGGCGATGCGCGCCGACCGCCCCAACGCGAAGTTCGCGGGCTTCACCGACGTCAAGGATCTGGCCGAGGCCATCACCGGAGTCTGGGAGAAGTCCGCCCCCGAAGTGAACGGACAGCGCCTGTGGCTCACCGAGAAGCCGTGAACCCTCCGAAGACCGACGCGCGGCGCCATCACGACCCGGAGGTCCGCGGTTTCGCCAGCGACAACTACGCCGGGGCCCACCCGGAGGTGATGGCCGCCCTGGCCCTGGCCAACGGCGGCCACCAGGTGGCTTATGGCGAGGATGACTACACCGAGCACTTCCAGGGGATCATCCGCAGCCACTTCGGTCCTACGGCGCAGGCGTTCCCGGTCTTCAACGGCACCGGCGCCAACGTCGTCGCGCTCCAGGCGGTCACCGACCGCTGGGGTGCGGTGATCTGCGCCGAGAGCGCGCACATCAACGTCGACGAGGGCGGCGCGCCCGAGCGCATGGGCGGCCTGAAGCTGCTCACCGTGCCCACCCCGGACGGCAAGCTCACCCCCGAGCTGATCGACAAGCAGGCCTGGGGCTGGGACGACGAGCACCGCGCGATGCCGCAGGTCGTCTCGATCACCCAGAGCACGGAGCTGGGCACGCTCTACACGCCCGACGAGATCCGCGCGATCTGCGACCACGCCCACGCGCACGGCATGAAGGTGCATCTGGACGGCTCCCGGATAGCCAACGCGGCCGCCTCGCTGAACGTCCCGATGCGGACGTTCACCAACGCGGTCGGCGTCGACCTCCTCTCGCTGGGCGGGACGAAGAACGGCGCGCTGTTCGGCGAGGCGGTCGTCGTCATCGACCAGGACGCCGTCCGGCACATGAAGCACCTGCGCAAGCTGTCCATGCAGCTCGCCTCCAAGATGCGCTTCGTGTCGGTGCAGTTGGAGGCCCTGCTGGCCAAGGACCTGTGGCTGCGCAACGCCCGCCACGCCAACGAGATGGCCCAGCGGCTCGCCGAGGGCGTGCGGGCCGTGCACGGCGTGGAGATTCTGTACCCCGTGCAGGCCAACGGCGTGTTCGCGCGGCTCCCGCACGAGGTGAGCGAGCGGCTCCAGAAGAAGTTCCGGTTCTACTTCTGGGACGAGGCGGCGGGTGTCGTGCGCTGGATGTGCGCGTTCGACACGACCGAGGAGGACGTGGACACGTTCGTCGCCGCGGTCAAGGAAGAGATGGCGCGGTAGCAAGCACCATCGATTGCATAGGTATGCGGTCGCCTGAAAAGTCATTGACTCTCGGGTGATCGCTTTCCTATGCTCTCCCGTCATGGAGCTGATCCAGGAGAACCCCGACCTCTCGGCCTATCTGGCTGCTGACGGCGTCATCGACCATCACCACCCGCTGGTGCGGGACACGGCCGCCCGCCTCGCGAAGGATGCGGAGGACTCGTATGCTTATGCGCGCCTCGCCTTCGAGTTCGTCCGCGACACCATTCCCCACTCGCAGGACGCCGGCGACCCCCGCGTGACCTGGCGCGCCTCCGACGTACTGGAGCAGGGCACGGGCATCTGTCACGCCAAGGCCCATGCCCTGGCCGCCCTGCTGCGGGCCGAGGACATCCCGACCGCGCTCTGCTACCAGCGGTTCGTGCACGACGAGGGCGCCGGACACGCCCTCCACGGGCTCGTCGCCGTGCGCTTCAACGGGGCCTGGCACCGCCAGGACCCACGCGGCAACAAACCGGGTGTGGACGCGCGGTTCTCCCTGGACGGCGAACACCTGGCCTTCCTGCCCGACCCCGCGGCGGGCGAGCTGGACTACCCAGGCCTCTACGCCACACCGCACCCGGCCGTCCTCGGCGCGCTGCGGGCCGCCCCCGACCGGCCGCATCTGTGGAAGACCCTCCCCACCGCACTGTGACCACCCCCGCCGCGGGCCCCGGCCGTCGCGGTCGCTAATCTCCCGGCATGGGTGATGGGGGAGAGGCCCGAGAGGCCGGTGCGGACGGGAACGAGGACCTGGGACAGGACGCCCCACCCGAGCCGAGCGGGCCGGACGACCCGCCCGGTGGGCGGCGGCGCCTCGCCGCCCGGCTGCGGAAGCACCCGCTGCTCGGCTCCGCCGTGGCCCTGGTCCTCCTCGCTACCGCCACCACCGTCCCGATCGTCCTCGCCGGCTCCGGGGACGAGACACCCTGCCGGAAGATCCCCGCCGCCACCCGCGCCCTGGCGAAGGACCCGGCGGCCGCGACCCGCGCCCTCGACCCGGGCGACGACCTCGCCCGGTTCGACGCCGTACGCGAACTCCTCGTGTACGAGCACCCCTGCGGCGACGGCGGCGAGGTGCTGGGCCGGATCGTGGACGCGGCCACCCGCGCCACCGGCACCGAGAACCCGCACACCCTGGCCCAGGCACGCAGCGCCTTCGCGGTGGCCGCCGCCCTGGACGGGGTCGAGCTGCCCGACGGGATGGCCCCCTGGGTTGCCCGCATGCTCGCCCAGTACGTCGTCGACCAGAACCGCTACACGGGCTCCGACGACGACGCCGTCCGGCCCGCCGTCCCCGCCGGGTCGGCCGGCCTCGACGACGAAGGCTGGACCACGTACGGCCGTTTCCTCGCCCCCGGCGAGGCACACGCCGAGTTCGAGCACACCCAGCCCTATTCGGACGTCGAGGCCGACCCGGAGCAGCTGGTCGCCGAACTGGCCAAGGACCCCGAGGCCTTCGCGATCCTCTACTCCGCCGAGCGTGCCTGGCTGGCCTACTACCTGGAGCGGCTCGACGGGCAGGGCCGCGACCCCGACTACCGTCCGAAGCCGAGCAAGGGCGACTACGAGACGCCCGACACCTACTGGGTCGACAGCGACCTGGAGCACATGGCCGACCGGGTCGGCGCCCTGATGAAGTACCGGACGCGCTACGCCCGCGACGGCACCATCCCCGACGTCACCGCCTTCGACGCGAGCGTCCGCCGGTACACGCCCGGTGTCTATCTCGCCCACACCACGCAGGTGACCACCCGCCCGCCGATGGCCGGGATCGCCGCGCGGCACGCGGGCCGGGTGAGCGGTGATCTGATGGACGCCCGGCACCAGTTGCTCAGCGTCGTGTCCTTCTGGGCGACGGCACGGAAGGTCCCGAAGGCGCGGGCCGACGCCATGCGGCAGGCCATCGACGACCGCTACGTACGGGCGCTCTGGCTGACGATCTGACGACGACCAGCGTCAGGCGTCCACCTCGAGGCCGGTGCAGCCCCGCCGTTCCACCTGCGCCGCGGCGAAGGCCCGCAGCAGCTCCCGCTTCTTCGCCCGGTCGACGCCGGGGATGTCCTTGGAGGCGTCGAGCGCGAAGTGGGCGGCCTCGCCGGCGCAGCGGGCGCTCGCGGTCAGGGAGGGGCGCTCGGAGTCGTTGCCGGAGACGAGCCGGTTGCTCCAGTCCCCGAACCAGGCGACGAAGTCCATTCCCTCCGGGCCGCCGTTCGTGGCCACGTCGCCGATGGTCACATCGCAACCGCCCGTCGGCGCCGCGTCGGTGAGCTGGACGTCGAGCTTCCAGTGCGTCGGGTCCGGCAGCCCCGCCCCGGCCAGCCAGCCGCAGGCGGTGTCACGGGCGGAAGCCAGGGGGACCGTCTTCGGTTCGTCGTCGGCGGGGTCGACCGGGCTGACGCCCTCCGGCGCCGTCAGTGGCTCGGCGCCGCATCCCAGGCGCTTCGAGGCGGAGTTGACGAAGGAGACGGCGACCTCGTAGGAGGCGGGCCGACGCCAGGAGCCGCTGTGGCTGACGCCCGCGTGCACCAGCAGCTTGCGCTGCCGGCCGTCGGCGTCCTTGCCCAGGTCGGGACAGGGCAGCAGGAACTCGAGGGTCCCGAAGCGGGAGACGAACCCGGGCAGCCCGTCCGGCATCGCCGCCTGGGAGTCGAACCCGCTCTCCGGGAAGGCGGACATGAACTCGCGGTCCTGGTCGTCGCGCTGGGTGTAGGCGTACAGGGACAGCAGCCGCCAGTCGGCACTGTGGTCGCCCGCGACGGTGACCTCGCAGCCGTAGTCGCCGAGCGCCTTCACCCCGCCCGCCTCGGTGCCCGTGACCCGGGCGTCCTCGGGAATCAGGTCGCGGACGGCGCCGGCGGGCAGCGTCCCGTCACAGGCGGTGCGGATCACCCACCACTGGTGGACGTACGGCTGGGCGATCCAGCCGCCCAGACCGAGCACGGCCGCAGCCGCGACCGACACCTTGACCCAGCGCCGCATCTTCGCCCCCGTAGCGCGTTCGGCAGACAACAGCCGGCCCGACGACCGCTCGGCGCCCCGGCACCCGGCTTCCCGTTATGGCCGGGACCCTATCGGCCGCCGCGGCTCGTGCGGGGCGCGGGGTCGCGGAAACGAGCCCCGGCGGGCGAACGCCGGCCGGGGAACGTCGGGCGCGCGAACCGTGCGTCAGCGCGCCTCGGCCTCGCGTACCTGCTCCGGTGTCGGCGCCGTGCCGCCCAGGTGGGCCGGCATCCACCAGGTGTCGTTCGCGTCCTTGGGGCGGACGGGGTAGGCGCGCTGAGCGGCCTCCAGGAGCTCCTGGACGCGCTCGCGCAGCTGCCGGGTGATCGCGCCCGCGTACTTGTCGCGGGAGGCCTCGATGGCCTCGCCGACGCGGATGGTGACCGGGGTGTGGCTGCGCTTGAAGTTGCGCGGGTGGCCCTTGGTCCACAGCCGCTGCGTACCCCACAGGGCCACCGGGATCAGCGGGACGCCCGCCTCCTGGGCCATCCTGGCCGCGCCCGACTTGAAGCTCTTGAGCGTGAACGACTGCGAGATGGTGGCCTCGGGGAAGACTCCGACGATCTCGCCGGAGCGAAGCGACTCGAGCGCGTGCGCGTAGGCCGTCTCGCCCTGGTTGCGGTCCACCGGGATGTGCTTCATCCCGCGCATCAGCGGGCCGGAGATCTTGTGGCGGAAGACGGACTCCTTCGCCATGAAGCGAACGAGACGTTTCTGCGGGAGCGCGGCCAGACCGTCGAAGATGAAGTCGAGGTAGCTGATGTGATTGCTCACCAGCACGGCTCCACCCGAGCGCGGGATGTTCTCCGAACCCTTGCAGTCGATCTTGAGGTCCCAGGCCTTGAACAACGTCTGGGCGAGGCCGACGACGGGGCGGTAGACAATCTCTGCCATGGGCGGGGCGAACCCTTCCTTCTCTTTGCCGGGGAGGGGCTCCCGACGGCAAAGTTACGCAGCCGTAGGTTTACGGCATCTCGCAGATCGTGCCCGAAGAACGGCCGGGGAGCCAGCCCTGGCGCCCGGGAACGGCGAGATCCTCGTCACTTCAACCCCCTTGATCGACCTCGGGCTTTTAAGCCGCCTTTACTCCGCGCGTACCGCGACCCGCCGTACGAGCAGGTACATCTCGCATCCGAGGCAGTACCCGAAAGCAGCATTGAGGAAGGCGGCCGCCAGCGCCGCCCCGGTCGCCGCGAGGCCCAGCCAGTCCGGACCCAGGGTGAGGCCGACGAGTCCGACCCCCGCGAACAGCAGACCCACCGCCTGCGCGAACCGCGGCGGTTCCGGCGCCTCGAACTCGGTCGGCGGCCCGATCCGCGGCCGTACGGCCCTGCGGAACACCCAGCCGTACGGTGAGCGCCCCACCCCGCCCGCCGCGCCGAGCGCGAACGCCAGCGTCTGCCACGCCAGCAGCCAGGCGTTGCCGCTGATCAGCACGACCGCGAGTACTACGGTCGTCACGGCGGCCCCGAAGCGCGGGCCCCTCGCATCGATGTCCATGAATCAAGCATTCCGCAACGGAAACGATTCCTGGGGTCGGGAATCTTTGCAGTCTCGTGAACGCTGGAGGACCTGATGACCGGACTGCTGGTGTGCGTGGCGGTGCTCGCGGCGGCGAGCGCCTACGGAGTGCTGCACAAGCGGCGGAGCGGGAGGGTGCGGGTGCGCGGGCGCGACGACGGCAAACGGCTCGGAGCGGACCGGCTCGGCGGCGAACTCGGCGAACGGGCCACGCTCGTACAGTTCTCCAGCGCCTTCTGCGCGCCCTGCCGGGCCACCCGCAGGGTCCTCGGAGAGGTGGCCGGCGTGGTCCCCGGAGTCACCCACATAGAGATCGACGCCGAGGCGCACCTGGACCTCGTCCGCGAGCTCGACATCCTCAAGACCCCGACCGTCCTGGTGCTCGACGCCGACGGCCACATCGTCCGACGCGCCACCGGCCAGCCCCGCAAGGCGGACGTCATCGCGGCCCTGGGGGAGGCTGTGTGATGCGCCCGCGGGGGACGGTGAGGCATCTCCCAGATGCCGGAACGTACTTGACTGCGCGCGCCACCTATCGTCAGCCTGACCGTATGCCTGAGGAACTCCTTCTCCACGGACGGGTCCACGTCGACCTGGTCCGTACCGCGAGCGCGCGCTGTCCGGGCCGTTGAGCACCCACGGCCCGGCTCGCCACTTCCCGCAGAAGGACAACCCCATGACGGCCATACCCGGCCTCGGCTCCCCTCATCTGGCCTCTCCCGACCTCCTGCGCTCCGTCTTCCGCCGGCATGCCGCGGGGGTCGCCGTGATCACCGCCTCCGGTGAGAGCGGCCCGGTCGGCTTCACCGCCACCTCGCTCAGCTCCGTATCCGCCGAGCCCCCGATGCTCTCCTTCGGCATCGGTACCGGCGCCTCCAGCTGGCCGGTGCTGTCCCGGGCCACGCATGTGGGCGTCCATATACTCGGCGAGCACCAGCAGTCGCTGGCCGCCACCTTCGCCAGGAGCGGCGCCGACCGCTTCGGCGCGCCGACCGCCTGGCGCGACGGACCGCAGGGCGTTCCGGTTCTGGACGACGTGCTGGCCTGGCTGGTGTGCCGGGTCGTCGCACGGGTCCCGGCGGGCGATCACCGCATCGTGCTGGCCGAGGTGGTCCTGGGTGACCCGGAGGGTGCGGGCCGCCCGTTGCTCTACCACCAGGGGCGGTTCACCGCCCTGCGGGATTGATCACTGCCCGGCTGTCCTGCGAAGTCGTCGAGTTCCGATTACGCTGCGTTGCAAAGGTCACAGTTCAAAGCGCTTGCTTAGCGGGAACGAACTGGGTGTACTGACGAGTAATATTTCGGTCGGAGCGCGGGCCGCCCCGACCGGGATCGGCCGCTTGTGGCGCCTATGCTGCCTGGAAGAAGGCAGCCGAAAACTGACGATGCAGTAGGAGAGCCGGCGTGAGCTTGAGGATCGTTGTCACTGTGAAGTACGTGCCCGACGCCACTGGCGACCGGCACTTCGCCGATGACCTGACCGTCGACCGGGACGACGTGGACGGTCTGCTCTCCGAGCTCGACGAGTACGCGGTCGAGCAGGCGCTGCAGATCTCCGAGAACTCCGACGACGACGTGGAGATCACCGTCCTGACGGTGGGCCCCGAGGACGCCAAGGACGCGCTCCGCAAGGCCCTGTCCATGGGCGCCGACAAGGCGATCCACGTCGAGGACGACGACCTGCACGGCACCGACGCCATCGGCACCTCCCTGGTGCTGGCCAAGGCGATCGAGAAGGCCGGCTACGACCTGGTCATCTCCGGCCTGGCCTCCACCGACGGCACCATGGGCGTCGTCCCGGCCCTGCTGGCCGAGCGTCTGGGCGTCCCGCAGGTCACCCTGCTCTCCGAGGTCTCGGTCGAGGGCGGCACCGTCAAGGGCCGCCGCGACGGCGACGCCGCGAGCGAGCAGCTCGAGGCCTCCCTGCCGGCCGTCGTGTCGGTCACCGACCAGTCGGGCGAGGCGCGTTACCCGTCGTTCAAGGGCATCATGGCGGCCAAGAAGAAGCCGGTTCAGTCCTGGGACCTGTCGGACCTGGACCTGGAGGCCGAAGAGGTCGGCCTCGAGGGCGCCTGGACCGCGGTCGACTCCGCGACCGAGCGTCCGGCCCGCACCGCCGGCACGATCGTCAAGGACGAGGGCGAGGGCGGCAAGCAGCTCGCCGAGTTCCTCGCGGGCCAGAAGTTCATCTAAAGGCCCTTCGCCGACCGCCCCTCAACTTCGTTTCGCAGGAGAGCAATCCCATGGCTGAAGTCCTCGTCTTCGTCGACCACGTGGACGGCGCCGTCCGCAAGCCCACCCTGGAGCTGCTGACGCTGGCCCGCCGCATCGGTGAGCCGGTCGCCGTCGCCCTCGGCCCGGGCGCCGAGAACACCGCCGCCGCGCTCGCCGAGCACGGCGCGACCCGCGTCCTGACCTCCGACGCGTCCGAGTACGCCGACTACCTCGTCGTACCGAAGGTCGACGCGCTCCAGGCCGCCGTCGCCGCCGTCTCCCCGGCCGCCGTGCTGGTCCCGTCCTCCGCCGAGGGCAAGGAGATCGCCGCCCGTCTGGCGCTGCGCATCGGCTCCGGCATCATCACGGACGCGACCGACCTCGAGGCCGGCGACGAGGGCCCGGTGGCCACCCAGTCGGTGTTCGCCGCGTCCTTCACCACCAAGTCCCGTGTCTCCAAGGGCACCCCGGTCATCACCGTGAAGCCGAACTCGGCCGCCGTCGAGGCAGCCCCGGCCGCCGGTGCCGTCGAGGCCCTCGCCGTGACCTTCTCCGCCCAGGCCACCGGCACCAAGGTCACCGGCCGCACGCCGCGTGAGTCGACCGGGCGCCCGGAGCTGACCGAGGCCGCGATCGTGGTCTCCGGCGGCCGCGGCGTCAACGGCGCCGAGAACTTCGCGATCATCGAGTCCCTCGCCGACTCCCTCGGCGCGGCCGTCGGCGCCTCCCGCGCCGCCGTGGACGCCGGTTGGTACCCGCACACCAACCAGGTCGGCCAGACCGGCAAGTCCGTCTCGCCGCAGCTCTACATCGCCAACGGCATCTCCGGCGCCATCCAGCACCGCGCCGGCATGCAGACCTCGAAGACCATCGTGGCCGTCAACAAGGACGCCGAGGCCCCGATCTTCGACCTCGTCGACTACGGCGTCGTCGGCGACCTGTTCGACGTCGTCCCGCAGCTCACCGAGGAGATCAACACCCGCAAGGGCTGATCACCCGGCAGTCGCAGGACTGTCCGAGGCCCCCGTGACCGCGCAGGTCACGGGGGCCTCGGCTCATTCCAGGGCTCATTCCAGGGTCATGGAGGCCTGCACCGGCAGGTGATCGCTCGGGTACTGGCCGTCCAGGTGGAAGGTGTCGGTCCACTCGCGGTGGACGGTGACGCCCGGCGTCGCCAGGATCCAGTCGATGCGGTCCCCGTTCGGCGTGAGCGGCTTGTACCCGTGGTAGGTCGCATAGGCCCCGCCATGCGCGCGTGCCGTGTCCCAGGTGTCGACGAGCCCGGCGTCCAGCAGCCTGTCATAGACCGGATTGACGTGGGCGATGGCGTTGAAGTCGCCGGTCAGCAGTAGCGGCAGGGAGCGGTCCAAGCCGGCGATCCGTGTGGCGATCAGGTCTGCGGAGCGCACGCGCGCGTACTGGCTGGCGTTGTCGAGATGGGTGTTGAGGAGGTAGAACTCCTGCCTCGCGCGCAGATCACGGAAGCGGACCCAGGTGACCATGCGGGGGTAGTCCGCCCCCCAGGTGTTGGAGCCGAGCACTTCGGGTGTGTCGGAGAGCCAGAAGTGTGCGTGCTCGACCGGGGCGAGCCGGCGGGTGTCGTAGAAGACGGCCACCGCCTCCGGGTCTTCCACGCTGCGGCCCTTGCCGATCCAGTCGTAGTGCGGACCGAAGTCGGCCTCGATGTCGCGCAACTGTGCCGGCAGACCCTCCTGCGTGCCGATGACGTGCGGAGCCGCCCGGTGCAGCAGTGCGCGCATCACCGGACGGCGGACCGCCCAGGTGTGGGCGTCCTTGGCGCCCGTGTAGCGCAGATTGAAGGTCATGACCTTCAGCGGCGGCACGGTCGCGGGCCGAAGCGGCCCGCGCGCCGGGCTCTCGTGCCGGGTGGCGGACGACCCTGCCGTGCCCAGCACGGGCACGGTGGCCAGGACGGCCAAGGCCGTGCGCAGCCCCGCCCGTCGGGTCGGCCCACTGCTGTCCGTCATGTGTTCCCCTTTGTCTCGTGAGTCAGGATGAAGGTGTGAACCCTTGTACGGAAGAGGGCATGGATACGGCGGTGAACGCGAGGGGCCGAGCCGTGGACAGGGTGTTGACCTGCCGGAAGCTGCACGGATAACTTCGCTCTACGGATTGTTGATTCCGTACAGCGGAAAAACCGGAGGGTGTGGAATGGGTCAGGGCCAACAGGAGACGGTCACGACGAGCCTCGCGGGCGCCGTCAGCGAGGAGATCAGCGCCTCCCTCGCCCCGGTCGACGCCGAACTCGACCGCCGCTACCCCGGCGACCCCGGCACCCGCCAGCCCGTCCACACCGTCTACGTCCCCGGTGACGCCTTCGACGCCGACACGATCCGCTCCTGGGGAGACCGTGCCCTCACCGCCCTCGACGAGCACGCCCCCGACGCGGCTTCCTTCGCTGCCTGCCTCGGCCTCTCCGACGACCTCGCCGAGCCCGTGTACGCGCGCGTGCGGGCCAAGCTGGAGCGCGAGCCCATCGAGGACCTGCGCGTCGACTTCGAGGATGGCTACGGCCCCCGCCCGGACGCCGAGGAGGACGCGACGGCCGCCCGCGCGGCCCGGCTGATCGCGGAGGCGAGCGCGAAGGGCACCGCGGCCCCGTACATGGGCATCCGCATGAAGTGCATGGAGGCCGCGGTACGCGACCGGGGCATCCGCACCCTCGACATCTTCCTCACCGGCCTGATGGAGAACGGCGGCCTCCCCGACGGCCTGGTCCTGACCCTCCCGAAGGTGACCTACGCGGAGCAGGTCACCGCGATGGTCCGGCTCCTGGAAGCCTTCGAGCAGGCGCGGGGCCTCGACGCCGGACGGCTCGGCTTCGAGATCCAGATCGAGACCAGCCAGTCCATCCTCGCCACCGACGGCACCGCGACGGTCGCCCGCATGATCCAGGCGGCCCGGGGCCGCGCCACCGGCCTCCACTACGGCACCTTCGACTACAGCGCCTGCCTCGGCGTCTCCGCCGCCTACCAGGCCAGCGACCACCCCGCCGCCGACCACGCCAAGGCGATCATGCAGGTCGCGGCGGCCGGAACCGGGGTACGCGTCTCGGACGGCTCCACGAACGTGCTGCCGGTCGGCCCGACCGAGCAGGTCCACGCCGCCTGGCGGCTGCACTACGGCCTCACCCGCCGTGCCCTGTCCCGCGCCTATTACCAGGGCTGGGACATGCACCCCGGCCACATCCCCACCCGCTACGCGGCCGTCTTCGCCTTCTACCGGGAGGGCTTCGCCCAGGCCGCCGAGCGGCTCTCGCGGTATGCCAACCGGGCCGGCGGCGATGTGATGGACGAGCCCGCGACAGCCAAGGCCCTCAGCGGCTATCTGCTGCGCGGCCTGGACTGCGGCGCCCTCGACCCCGCCGAGGTGACCGACGCGACCGGGCTCACCCGGGCTGCCCTGGAGGGCTTCGCGACACCGCGCCGAGGCGATCTGACGGTCTCCGGACAGTAGGGCAGCAGGGTGGCAGGGCGACAGCGCGGAGGGGGTGTGACCGGCCGGGGTGGGAGACCCCGACCGGCCACCGGCCCTCAGGGGCGACTACTGCTCAGGAAAGGTGTACGGGGTCGTGATGATCTCCATGCCGTGCCCGGCCGGATCCATGAAGTACACACCCCGGCCGCCGTGGTGATGGTTGATCTCACCCGGCTGCTTGCCGTGCGGATCGGCGAAGTACGTGATCCCCGCCCGCTCGATCCGCTCGAAGGCCGCGTCGAACTCCTCGTCCGAGACGAGGAACGCGTAGTGCTGCATGACGATCGACTCCACCGGGATGGCGGCGAAGTCCAGGGTGACGCCGTTGCTGGTGTTCACGGGGACGAACGGGCCCCACTCGGGCCCGACTTCGAGTCCCAGGATGTGGGCGAGGAACTCGGCGGACTCCCGGTTGTCACGGGAGTGGATGATGGTGTGGTTCAACTCGACTGACATGTGTGGAATGCCTCCGTAAGGCAAACTCACGGGCACCTCCATGCCTCACCCGGCCGGTGACCGACACGCGATGCCGTTCGATCACTTTATCGGACGCGCAGGTGTTCCAGGCCGGACGCGGTCACCATCTTCTCTTCCGCGAACAGGCGGGTACCCTGCTCGCACAGCCGTGCGTCGGCCCGGGCGCGGGCACAGAACTCCTCCGGTGTCGACCCGAACAGCAGTCGCAACGCCGGTGACTGCTCAAGGAGTTCGGTGATCAGGGCGCGCTGCCCGGGATGGCTGCGCGGCACGCCGTCGCCGTTGTGCAGCACACCATGGTGGTTAACGTACGCGAACGCGTCGAGGAGGGCCTCGCCGTTCTCCAGCTCGACCCGGAAGCCCGGCGCGGGCAGCAGGACCCGGTCGTAGTTCGGCTCCGTCGCGTCGATCAGGGCGAGTTGTTCCGGGTCCAGCCAGATGACGAACAACTCCCGTGTGACGGCGGGGGCGTCGACCGGGGACGCGGACACATAGCCGACGCGGCTGACATGCGCCGAGACGCCGATGTCGATGCCCGTCACCCGGGCCTTCACCATGGGGATGGGTGAACTGACCCCCAACTCGGCCATCTTGTGCCGCAGTTGGGCAGGACTGGCGTTGGATCCGACGGCCACGACCGGAGTGCGGCCGGGATGCGTCAGCCGGTCCAGCGGCAGCAGTTCGTCACCGCGGAGCAGCCCGGACGCGGCCGGCCAGGCGCCGGGATAGCTCAGCGGATGGTCGCGCGGCGCGTCGGCCAGGCCCAGCGCCCGAAGTGTGCGGTGCTCGTGGCGGGCGTCCATGGCGTCTCAGTCGGCCGGCGGCAGCTCGCCCGAGCCGCGCGTGACGAGCCGGGTCGGCAGTTCGATGCGCTCGGGGGTGATCAGGGTGCCGTCCAGCTGCCCGAACAGGCGCTCCGCGGCGGTCCGGCCCAGAGTGGCCGCGTCCTGGGCGACCACCGTGACCCCCGGCTGGAGCAGGTCGGCGAGCTCCAGGTCGTCGAAGGCCACCAGGGCGACCCGCCGGGCCCGCTCGGCGAGCACCCGGATCACGGTGACCGTCACCCGGTTGTTGCCCGAGAAGATCGCCGTCACCGGTACGGGCCCGGACAGCATCTCCTCGGCCGCGCGGCGCACCCGCAGGGGATCGGTGGCGCCCAGCGACATCCAGGCGTCCTCGACCGGTATGCCGGCGTCCTCCATCGCCGCCCGGTAGCCGCGCAGACGCTCGGCGGCGGTGTGGATGCGGGGCATGTCGCCGATGAAGCCGATCCGGCGGTGCCCGTGCGACACGAGATGGGTGACGCCCTCGCGGGCGCCGCCGAAGTTGTCCGACAGGACGCAGTCGGCGTCGATCTGCCCGGCCGGCCGGTCCACGAACACCGTGGCGACGCCCGCCTTGATCTCGGGCTCCAGGTACCGGTGGTCGTCACCGGCCGGGATCACCACCAGACCGTCCACCCGGCGCGCGCAAAGCGCCAGCGCCAGCTCCTGCTCCCGGTCCGGGTCCTCGGCGCTGGAGCCGTTGATGAGCAATGCCCCGTGGGCGCGGGCGACTTCCTCCACCGCGCGGCTGAGCGGCCCGTAGAACGGGTCGGCGAGGTCCTCCAGGACCAGGCCGATACTGGCCGTGCTGCCCTTGCGCAGCACCCGGGCGCTGTCGTTGCGACGGAAGCCGAGCGCGTCGATGGCCTCCTGGACACGGCGTTCCGTCTCGGGCGTGACACCCGGCTCGCCGTTCACCACGCGCGAGACCGTCTTCAGGCCGACTCCGGCGCGCGCGGCGACGTCCTTCATGGTGGGACGGTTGCCGTAACGGCTCTCGGGCCGGCGCTGCGTCTCGGGCACGATGCTGTGTCCTGTCCTGTCGTCCACGGGAGGTCGGCCATGCACGCCGTCCACAAGATGTTGCGCACGGGGATGCGTGGGTCCCAGGGTTTGTATGAGGATGTGGCGTCGAGCATAGAGCCTGGACAACGTTGTCAGATGCGGGAGACACTGTCCACCGCAATCTCCGGCCCGCGTCCCCCAATCGCTGGACCGGCCAGCCCTTTCCATGGTGGACCGGGAGAAACCAGACTGATGTACACCGACCTCGTGGCCGCGCTCGACATCGGCGGCACCAAGATCGCCGGAGCGCTGGTGGACGGCGACGGCAAGATCCTGGCCCGCGCGCAGCGCCCCACGCCCGCCCAGGAGAACGGCGACACCGTGATGCGGGCCGTCGAGGAGACGCTGGCGGAGCTGACCGCGGCTCCGCTGTGGGGGCGCGCCCGAGCCGTCGGCATCGGCAGCGCGGGCCCGGTGGACGCCTCGGCGGGCACGGTCAGCCCGGTGAACGTGCCCGGCTGGCGCGACTTTCCGCTGGTCGACCGGGTCCGGGCGGCGACGGGGAACCTCCCGGTCGAGCTCATCGGCGACGGTGTGGCGATCACGGCGGCCGAACACTGGCAGGGTGCCGCCCGCGGGCACGACAACGCGCTGTGCATGGTGGTCTCCACCGGCGTCGGCGGCGGCCTGGTCCTGGGCGGCCGACTGCACCCCGGCCCGACCGGTAACGCCGGCCACATCGGCCACATCAGCGTCGAACTCGACGGGGACCCGTGCCCGTGCGGTGGGCGCGGCTGTGTGGAACGCATCGCCAGCGGTCCCCACATCGCCCGTCGGGCCCTGGAGAACGGCTGGCTGCCCGGCCCCGACGGTGACACCTCCGCGGCCGCGGTGGCCGCCGCCGCCCGCGCGGGCGACCCGGTCGCCGTGGCGTCCTTCGAACGGGCCGCCCAGGCTCTGGCCGCCGGTATCGCGGCCACCGCGACCCTCGTCGAGATCGACATCGCGGTGATCGGCGGGGGGGTGGGCAAGGCGGGCGAGGTGCTCTTCGCCCCCCTGCGCCGGGCGCTCCGCGACTACGCCACGCTCTCCTTCGTCCAGCGCCTGACCGTGACGCCCGCGCAGATGGGCACGGACGCGGGCCTGGTGGGAGCGGCCGCGGCAGCGCTGTCGGCGAGCACCGGGGCGGGGGCGGGCGCCACGGCGGCGGGGGTCTGACGCCGACGCGCGGCCCTTGGAGGAACGTTCCGGCGTCGAGGCGGCGGTGTGGGGCGGTGGCGGACCGGCTTGCCGGTGCTCGTGCCGGTGCTCGCGCCGGGCGCCCGGGGGCGGCGCGGGCGCCCGGCGCGAGCGGCGGTCGGCCGTGTGGCGGTCACTCGACGACGTGCCGGCCCACCGCCCCGGCCGCCGTGACGGCGTCCCAGCCGCTCCAGGCGGGGATGGCCTCGCAGGACTGCCGCCAGGTGGCGGGGACGCCGCCCGTGCCGGTCCGGGACGCGACCACGCCTCCCGCGATGGCGCAGGTCGTGTCGCGGTCGCCCCACCCGCCGACGGTCTGCCACAGCGCCTCGGGCAGGTCGTCCAGGTGCCCGGCGGCGGACCATAGGGCGAACGGCACCGTGTCCGGAGCCGAGATCAGCGTCCCCGAGCCCAGCACGGACGCCGCATGGCGCACCGAGGCGCGCTCGGGGAGGCTCGCGGCCACCAGCAGCCCGGAGCGGACGTCGCTGTCCGGCAGGTGCGAGGCGACCTCCCGCAGGAACGCGTCGCGCGCAGGGGCGTCCCGACCCGCGCCGGCGGCCGCCAGCGCGGCGGCGATCGCCACGGCCACCGCGCCCGCGACCGCCTCGGGGTGGGCGTGGGTGGCCAGCGCGGACAGCCGGGCCTGCTCGCGGACCGCGGCGAGGTCGTCCCGGAACCAGGCCCCCAGCGGGGCGACCCGCATCGCGGCGCCGTTGCCGTAGGAACCCTGTCCGCCGAACTGCCCCGTCGTCACCGCCCGCCAGTCCTCGCCCTCGCCGACGCGCCGCAGCACGCTGTGCATGGACGGGCCGTACTTACGGCCCGGGTCGCGGCGGTACTCGGCGGCGAACTGCCGCGCCAGGTCGCCCGGACGGACCTCCCCGTGCTCCGTCAGATGGGCGAACAGGACGAACGCCATCGCCGAGTCGTCCGTCCACGGCCACGGCGCGGGACGCGGTTCCCGCGCCGCCCACAGCTCCTCGGCGGGCTCGTCGGAGCGGGTGAACCAGCTGTCGCCGAAGGCGTCCCCCGTCACCAGACCGTCCAGGCCGACATGGGCATGCTGCGGGCCGATCATGGCGAAGCTCCTCCGAATCGTCGGTGACCACGGCATTCTCGCCGCAGGCCGGTCGTTCGTGCGCGTGGATTGACGGGTGACGCGTGACCCCGTGGCCGTTGACGCCGTTGATCCCCGCATGAAGAAGCGCAGCATGCTCGCCATCGCCTCCCTCGCCACCGGCTTCGTCGTCGCGGCGATCACCCCCTCGCACGGCCTGAGCGGTGCGGACCTCGACGGACTGAACGTGGGCGACACGCTCAGCACGCTCGACCACACCATCGCCAGCGACAGCCTGGCCGTCGACGACGACGCCCTGGGGCAGACCGACTGACGGACGGGCACGGACCACGAACGCCGTGGCGCCGGCACCCCACCGCGAGGGGGTCGGCGCCACGGCGTTCGTGCGCCCTCAACGGGAACTGGTTTCCGTGGCAGGGTGGAGCGGGCAAGCCACAGGGGGCCAACAGAAGAGGGGGACCTGTGACCGTCGTCTGGATCAACGGCGCGTTCGGTGCGGGGAAGACCACCACCGCACGGGAATTGATCGACCTGATCCCGAACAGCACGCTCTTCGACCCCGAGGTCGTCGGCGGAGCACTCCCACACCTGCTGCCGCCCAAACGTCTCGCCGAGGTCGGCGACTTCCAGGACCTGCCGATCTGGCGACGGCTCGTGATCGACACGGCGGCCGCGCTGCTCGCCGAACTGGGCGGCACCCTCGTCGTCCCCATGACCCTGCTGCGCCAGGAGTACCGCGACGAGATCTTCGGCGGTCTCGCCGCCCGCCGGATCCCCGTCCGCCATGTGCTCCTCGCTCCGGGGGAAACGATCCTGCGCGAGCGAATAGCCGCCCGCGAGGTCCCCCCGGACCTCCCCGACGGCGAGATACGGATCCGTCAGTGGTCGTACGACCACATCGAGCCGTACCACGCCGCCCTCGCCTCCTGGCTCACCGCCGACGCCCATCCCGTCGACAACGGAGTCCTCACTCCGCAGGAGACGGCCGCCCGGATAGCCGAGGCCGTGGGCAGCGGCGCCGTGGCCGCGTGCGACATCGTGCAGACCCCCGAGCCCACCGCCGAGACGGTGGCCGCCGGGGTCCTCCTCTTCGACGAGCAGGACCGGGTGCTGCTCGTCGACCCGACGTACAAGCCCGGCTGGGAGTTCCCCGGCGGGGTGGTGGAGCCCGGCGAGGCGCCCGCGCGCGCGGGCGTGCGCGAGGTCGAGGAGGAGACCGGGATCCGGCTGGACGACGTACCCCGGCTGCTGGTCGTCGACTGGGAACGGCCGACGCCTCCCGCCTACGGTGGGCTGCGCCTCCTCTTCGACGGCGGACGGCTCGACTCCGCCGCCGTGGCGGGGCTGCTGCTGCCCGGCCCCGAACTGCGCGCCTGGCGCTTCGTCACGGAGGAGGAGGCGGCCGATCTCCTGCCACCGGTCCGCTACGAGCGACTGCGCTGGGCGCTGCGAGCCCGCGAGCGCGGGGCGGCGCTGTACCTGGAGGCGGGCGTGCCGACCGAGTGAGCGCCGCTACGGGGACGAGACCCGCCGCAGCGCCTCCGCCGGGAAGGGAGCCGTCCGGCACTCCTCCCGGAACCGCCGCTCGAACCCTTCCATCACCTCGGCGACCGGGGCGTGCCGACTGACGAGCGCGGCGGCTCCGTCCGGGATGCCGGCGATCGCGTGATGGGCGGTGCGGCGCTCGTCCATGGTCACCATCCTCGGTGATCCCCTACCTCACTGCGGGGCGGTGACGTCCATGGGGCGACCATGGAGAGGGCCCCGACCGGTGGGTGAGGACCTCTGTCGACGGCGGAGCGGGTCAGCCGGCCGCGTAGTTGCGCAGGAACAGGGCCTCCGCCACCGAGAGCCGCTCCAACTCCTCGGGGGACACGCTCTCGTTGACCGCGTGGATCTGCGCCTCGGGCTCGCTCAGGCCGATGAGGAGGATCTCCGCCTGCGGGTAGAGGGCGGCCAGGGTGTTGCACAGCGGGATGGAACCACCCTGACCCGCGTACTGCATGTCCTGGCCGGGGTAGGCGATCGCCATCGCGTCGGCCATCGCCGCGTACGCCGGGCTGGTGGTGTCGGCACTGAACGCCTGGCCCTGGCCGATCTGTTCGGTGCTCACGCGCGCGCCCCACGGCGTGTGGGCCTCCAGATGGGCCTGGAGCAGCTTCGTCGCCTCGGCCGCGTCCACGCCCGGCGGCACCCGGAGGCTGATCAGCGCGCGGGCACCCGCCTGCACGGACGGGGTGGCGCCGACGACCGGCGGGCAGTCGATGCCCAGGACGGTGACGGCGGGGCGGGCCCAGATACGGTCGGCGACCGTGCCGGAGCCGATCAGGTCGACGCCGTCCAGCACCTTGGCGTCCTGGCGGAACTGCGCCTCGTCGTACTGGAGGCCTTCCCAGCGCGCGTCGTCGGTGAGGCCGTCGACGGTCGTGGAGCCGTCCTCGGCGCGCAGCGAGTCCAGGACGCGGATCAGCGCGCCCAGCGCGTCCGGCGCCGCCCCGCCGAACTGACCGGAGTGCAGATTGCCCTCGAGGGTGTCGACCCGCACCCGCATCATGGTCATACCGCGCAGGGTGGAGGTGACGGTCGGCAGACCCACCCGGAAGTTGCCCGCGTCGCCGATGACGATGGTGTCGGCCGCCAGCAGGCCGGGGTGCTGCTCGGCATACCGCTCCAGACCGCCGGTGCCCTGCTCCTCGGAACCCTCCACGATCACCTTCACACCGACCGGGACGCCCCCGTTCGCCTTCAGGGCGCGCAGCGCGAGCAGATGCATGATGACGCCGCCCTTGCAGTCGGCGCTGCCGCGGCCGTACCAGCGGCCGTCGCGCTCCGTCAGCTCGAACGGCGGGGTGGCCCAGCCGGCCTCGTCCAGCGGCGGCTGCACGTCGTAGTGGGCGTAGAGCAGGACCGTCCTGGAACCGGCGGGGCCCGGCAGACAGCCGTACACCGACTGCGTGCCGTCCGGGGTGTCGAGCAGGGCCACGTCCTGGAAGCCCTCGGCGCGCAGCGCGTCCGCGATCCAGTTCGCGGCGGCCTCGCTCTCGCTCTTGGGGAACCGGTCGAAGTCCGCCACCGACTTGAAGGCCACCAGCTCGGTGAGCTCCGCCCGTGCCCTGGGCAGCAGCGAGGCGACGGTCTCGGCGACCGGATTCGACGACATGGGCACGCTCCTTGTGGGTGCGACGTTGTACTGGTGTGTACTGGTCCGTACGGGTGATCGTGCGAGCGTACGCGCCTGCCGGGATGTGGGGCGCGCACGCCGCCGATCCTCCCACAGCGGACCGTGGCGATCTCCGCCGTAGGATGCGGGGGACAGGTGCGGCAAGCGGCTTGATCAGGAGCAGTAGACCATCGTGAGCAGCGAGAACTCTCCAGCGGACGACGAGAACTCTTCGGCGGACGACGCGCGGCAGGTGTGGGACGTCGTCGTGGTGGGCGCGGGCCCCGCAGGGGCTTCGGCCGCCTACGCGGCGGCGGTCACGGGACGGCAGGTGCTGTTGCTGGAGAAGGCGGAGCTGCCCCGCTACAAGACGTGCGGCGGCGGCATCATCGGCCCCTCCCGCGACGCACTGCCACCCGGCTTCGAACTGCCCTTCCGCGACCGGGTGCACGCGGTGACCTTCTCGAACAACGGGCGCTTCACCCGCACCCGCCGGTCCCGCCAGATGCTGTTCGGGCTGATCAACCGGCCCGAGTTCGACCAGCAGCTCGTCGAGCACGCCCAGAAGGCGGGCGCCGAGCTGCGCACGGGCGTCACCGTGCAGCGGGTCGAGCAGCACGGCTCGGCGGTGCCGGACCGGCGCACGGTCGCGGTCGTCCTCCAGGGCGGCGAGACGCTGCTGGCGCGCGCGGTGGTCGGCGCGGACGGCAGCGCGAGCCGCATAGGGGCTCATGTCGGGGTGAAGCTCGACCAGGTGGATCTCGGCCTGGAGGCGGAGATCCCGGTGCCGGAGACGGTCGCCGAGGACTGGAAGGGCCGGGTCCTCATCGACTGGGGTCCGATGCCCGGCAGCTACGGCTGGGTGTTCCCCAAGGGGGACACGCTGACGGTCGGTGTCATCTCGGCGCGCGGCGAGGGCGCGGCGACCAAGCGCTACCTGGAGGACTTCATCGGGCGGCTCGGCCTCGCCGGGTTCGAGCCGAGCATGTCCTCCGGCCACCTGACCCGTTGCCGGGCCGACGACTCCCCGCTGTCGCGCGGGCGGGTGCTCGTGTGCGGTGACGCGGCGGGGCTGCTGGAGCCGTGGACCCGCGAGGGCATCTCCTTCGCGCTGCGCTCGGGTCGGCTCGCGGGCGAGTGGGCGGTCCGTATCTCCGAGGCGCACGACGCGGTGGACGCCCGCCGCCAGGCGCTGAACTACGCCTTCGCGATCAAGGCGGGCCTCGGGGTGGAGATGAGCGTCGGCAAGCGGCTGCTCGCCCTCTTCGAGCGCCGCCCCGGGCTCTTCCACGCCGCCCTCACCGGTGTCCGCCCGGCCTGGCGGGCGTTCACCGACATCACCCGCGGCCGGACGACCCTGGGAGAGCTCATCCGCTCGCATCCGCTGGCCCAGCGGGCGCTGGCCGCGGTGGACCGGCGGCAGGCGCCGACGGCCGAGCCGGTGGCCGAGGAGAGCGGCTCCTGACCCGAAGGGCGCGGATCACCGTCGGTTCGTGACGGTGATCCGGAACACCGGGTGGTCAGGGGCGATGCGGCGCATCTCGGCGTCCGGGGAGTCGGGACCCACCCCGTTGAAGAAGACGCCGACCTCGGCCTTCCAGCGCTTGAGGTAGGCGCGCAGCAACGGCGTCTTGTCGTCGTCGGCGACCTCGACCGCGGTGAACTCCTCCACGTTCTTGCCGAGGCGCAGCTCACCGCCGCCCACCGCCCGCATGTTGTGCGTCCACTGGACGTGGCCGCGCGGTGCGATCAGGTACTGCTGCCCGTCCACGGTCAGCAGGTTGACGGGGGTGGTCCGCCACTCGCCGCTCTTGCGGCCGCGGACCGCCAGCACCCGGGACCCCCACACGCTCAGACCCCGGCGGGTCAGCCAGGCCACGGCGCGGTTGAAGACGTTGACGGTGAACCAGCCGGGCTTCTGCACGTGGGTGGACATGGCTGCTGCCTCCTGAAACGGAAAGTGTGAGCACTGCTCTCGCTTGAGGCGAGTCTGCCGTAGGTCGTCGCTCCAAAGCAAGAGCAGCGCTCTCTAATTTGTTCACTGATCCCGATTGGGTGCGGTGCTCTGTTTTCGTGGGACACTGGCACGCATGAGCAGCATCGTTCGAGGGGCACGCGCCCGCGCCAGGATCGAAGTCACCGCCGCCATCAAGGAGGAGGCCCGCAGACAACTCGCGTCCGAGGGCGCGGCCAAGCTCTCGCTGCGAGCCGTGGCCCGTGAGCTCGGCATGGTCTCCTCCGCGCTGTACCGCTACTTCCCGAGCCGCGACGACCTGCTCACCGCACTCATCATCGACGCCTACGACTCCCTCGGCGAGGCCGCGGAAGCCGCGCACGCGGCCGTCGCCGACGCCGCTCCCGTCGAGCGCTGGGTCGCGGTCGGCGAGGCGGTGCGAGGCTGGGCGCTGGCGCATCCGCAGGAGTACGCGCTGATCTACGGCTCGCCGGTGCCCGGCTACAGCGCGCCCCAGACGACCGTGCCGGCCGCCGCCCGCGTCGGCCTGCTCCTCATCGGCATCGTGCGAGACGCGCATCAGAGCCACGCGCTGGAGGTGCCGCTCCTGACGGACGAGCTGGTCCCCGAGGCGGTCCGGCTGGCGGCCGACCTCGCCCCCGACCTCCCGCCGGGGGCGGCCGCGGCGCTCGTGGCGGCGTGGGCCCAGCTGTACGGACTGGTCGGCTTCGAGCTGTTCGGGCAGTTCAACCGGGTCGTGGAGGAACGCGAGCCGTTCTTCCGGTACGCGGTCACGCGCCTCGCCCATGGGGTGGGACTCCGCTAGGACGCGCCGCTGAGCGTGAGGGCGTCCGGTCGGCGGCGTGCCATCGATGAAGATCCCGCACCGTCCCCAGGGGCGGCACGTACTTCCAGGGGAGTACGGCTGATCACCTCGCCCGGCGGACGTCCGGCGCGGTCGGCGGCGTCTAGCGTGGCGGACATGGAAGAAGAGCGGACGCAGGGGCGCGGCGGCCCGGGACAGTGGTGGTCGCAGGGGCCGCCGCCCTGGCTGCGCCGCTGGGAGGGCCGGGAGGGCCGGGAGGGTGGGGCCGACCCGGAGTCGCGTGCCGCGCGGTGGCCCTGGCGATCCACCGTGCTGCTCACCGCCTTCGTCCTCGTCGGCTCGAACTTCGCGGCCCATGCGCAGGAGGGTGAGCGGGCCCCGCTCGACACCTTCGCGCGCGTGCTGTTGGTGCTCGCCTCCGGGCTGCTGCTGTGGCGGCAGCGGCACCCGGTGGGCGTCGTGTTCGGCACGGCGTCCGCCGCCGCGCTCTACCTGGGCGCCGGCTACCCGTACGGACCGGTCTTCCTGACCGTGGCCGTGGCCTGCTTCTCCGCCGTCGTCGCCGGGCACCGGCGGGCCGCCTGGACGGCGCTGGGCCTGCTGTGGGCCGTCCATCTACTGGTCGCGCACTGGCTGTACCGGTGGCTGCCGCCCGCCGGCGACGACCCGGCACCCTTCGGGCAGGAGATCGTCGTCGCGGGATGGGCCGTGGCGATCGTGGCGATCGCGGAGCTGGCCCGGATCCGGCGCGAACAGTGGGCCCGTGAGCGGGCCGAGCGCGCCCAGGCCGCCCGGCGGCGCGCCGACGAGGAACGGCTGCGGATCGCCCGCGAACTGCACGACGTCCTCGCGCACAGCCTCTCGGTGATCAACGTGCAGTCGGGCGTGGGCCTCGCGCTCCTCGACTCCGACCCGGAGCAGGCGCGCACCGCGCTCACCACCATCAAGTCCGCCAGCAAGGAAGCGCTGGGCGAGGTGCGCCAGGTGCTCGACAGCCTTCGCGCGCCGGGGGACGCGCCGCGCACCCCCGCACCTGGCCTGGACCGGTTGCCCGAGCTGGTGGAACAGGCGGCGCGCGCGGGCCTCACGGTCGATGTCGCCGGTCGGCCGCCCCGGTTGCCGCCGCACACGGATCTCGCCGCCTTCCGCATCGTCCAGGAGGCCCTCACCAACGTCGTACGTCATTCGGGCTCGCGCCACGCGCGCGTGCGGCTCGAACAGGGCGGCGGGACACTACGGCTACGCATCGACGACGACGGTCCGGCGACCGGTGCCGACGCGGGCGGCAGCGGCAACGGTCTCGCCGGGATGCGGGAGCGGGCCGCGGCCCTGGGTGGCACGATCGAGGCGGGACCGCGGCCCGACGGCGGCTTCCGGGTCCTCGCCGTACTGCCCATGAGGGCCGGGGAGAACCGGTGATCGCGGCGGGACCGGCGAACGGGGCCGGACCGGTGGACGAGGGAGGCACGGTGATCCGCGTACTGCTCGCCGACGACCAGTCGTTGGTCCGGGCGGGGTTCCGGGCGCTGCTGGACGCGCAGCCGGACATCGAGGTGGCGGCCGAGGCCGCCGACGGGGAGGAAGCGGTGCGCGCGGTGCGTGAACTGCGGCCCGACGTCGTGCTGATGGACATCCGGATGCCCCTCCTCGACGGTCTGGCCGCCACCCGCCGGGTCACCGACGACGAGGCGCTCTCCCAGGTCAAGGTCATCATGCTCACCACCTTCGAACTCGACGAGTACGTCTTCGAGGCGATCCGCTCGGGCGCTTCCGGCTTCCTGGTCAAGGACACCGAACCGGAGGAACTCCTGCGTGCCGTACGGGCGGTGGTCGCCGGGGACGCGCTTCTCTCGCCGGGAGTCACCCGCCGGCTCATCGCCGAGTTCGCCGCACGCTCCAAGGAGCCCGCGGCGGCCGACGCGCTGAGCCGGCTCACCGAGCGGGAACGGGAGGTGATGGCGCTGGTCGGGATCGGCCTCTCCAACGAGGAGATCGCCCGCAGGTTGGTGGTCAGCCCGCTCACCGCCAAGACCCATGTGAGTCGCACCATGGTGAAGCTGGGCGCCCGGGACCGGGCCCAACTGGTCGTCCTGGCCTACGAGTCGGGGCTGGTCCGGCCCGGCTGGCTGGGCTGAGGGTCCGTACGGAGGCGGACGAGCACGGAGACCACCCGGACCACGAACACCACGGGAGCGAGCGCCAGGCCCGCCCGCAGCAGCGACTTCTCCGCCAGGTCCGGCAGTTCGAACAGCAGCGCCGGACCGGCCACCGCCCCGAAGAGCACCGCCGCCCCGAACACCGCACTGCACAGCGCGTATCCGATCTCGACGGTGATCACGTCCCGCTCGGCCTGCGTGCGCCGGCCCCCGTACCCGCTCATACGGCGAGTCTCACAGGTGTACGCCCGGCGAGGCAATCGGCCCCGCCGGACGCACTCCTGGAGGCGGCTGCCCCCTCAGGACCTGTCTGTCCGGACAGGCCCTAGTCGCGGGCCCCCACGGGCTCCGCTTCCGCCTCCGGCACGGTGGACCTGGCGATCACGACCGAGTTCCGGGCGCGTCGGGTGCGCAGTCCGGGGACGGTGATGAGCAGGCCCACGGCGGCGATGGCCGTCACCACCGCCAGTCCGGGCCGGTAGCTGTCGAGGACGGCCTGCGGGGTGGGGTCGGCCGGGGCGCCCGCGGTCACCACCGCCGTCACCACCGCGAGGAAGATCGCGCCGCCCACCTGCACCGAGGTGTTGAGCAGCCCCGAGACCATGCCCTGCTCGTGGTCCGGCACGCCGTTGGTGGCCTGGATGTTGAGCGAGGGGAAGACCAGCGCGCAGGCCGCGCCGATCAGCAGCATGGTGGGCAGGATCACGGCCGCGTACACCGGGTCGAGATCGACGCGCAGGAACAGCGCGTATCCGGTGACCATGAAGGCGAATCCCGCCGCGATCAGCCGCGGAGTGCCGAACCGGTCGACGATCGAGCCCATCTTGGTGGAGGACACCGCGACCAGCGCGCCGGCCGGCAGGAAGGCGAGTGCAGTGTGCAGCGCCGACCAGCCGAGCAGCGTCTGCATGTAGAGGGTGGCCAGGAACTGGAAGCCGACGTACGAGCCGAAGAAGGCCATCGCGCCGAGCTGGGCACGGATCTGGCTGCCGGAACGCAGCACGCCGAGCCGGATCAGCGGACCGGCCGAGCGGCGCTCGACGAGGACGAAGACGGTCAGCAGGACGGCGACGGCGAGGAACGACAGCAGCGTGCGTGCGGAGGTCCAGCCGGACTCCGGTGCCTGGACCACGGTGAAGACCAGCAGCAGCATCGACGCGGTGCCGAGGACGGCGCCGGGCACGTCGTAGCCGTTGTGGTCCTTCTCGCGTTCGCTGCGCGGCAGCAGCTTCAGACCGGCCGCCAGCGCGATCAGGGCGATCGGCGCGGGCAGCAGCATGGTGAGGCGCCAACTCGCCTCGGTGAGCAGGCCGGAGAGGACCAGCCCCATCGAGAAGCCGGTGGCGGCGCAGGTGGTGTAGATGGAGAGCGCCCGGTTGCGCAGCGGGCCCTCCGGGAACGTCGTGGTGATGATGGACAGGCCGGCCGGGGCCGTGAAGGCGGCGCTGAGGCCCTTGATGAACCGGCTCGCGATCAGCAGCGGACCCGAGTCGACCAGCCCGCCGAGCAGCGAGGCCAGCGCGAAGACACCGAGGGCGATCAGGAAGACCTGGCGGCGGCCGAGCAGGTCGGCCGCGCGACCGCCGAGCAGGAGCAGGCCGCCGTAGCCCAGGATGTAGCCGCTGACGATCCATTGCAGGGTCGAGGTGGAGAGGCCGAGGTCGGCGCCGATGGACGGCAGGGCGACGCCGACCATCGACACGTCCAGCGCGTCCAGGAACATCGCGGCGCACAGCACCAGCAGGGTGCCCCACAGCCGCGAGGTCCAGCGGCCCTCGGCGAGAGGGGACGCGGGGGAGGGGAGCGGAGAGGTCATGACGGAGAGACTACATGCGCATGCATCGAATGCAAGCGCATTTAATTCCGGTGCAATAATTGGTCTTCTCTGCTACGGTGCGCCCCATGGCGGCGAAGAAGGGCGAGGCCGAGGCCGAGCAGGCGCTCGTGGAACAGTGGCGGGACATGCTGGCGCTGCATGCGCGGACCCAGTGCGAACTCGACCGGGCGCTGCATCAACACGGCCTGTGCGGAAGCGACTTCGAGGTGCTCGACGTCCTCGCGGAGTCGGCGGCGCCGGACGGCTCGTGCAGCTATCGCGTCCAGGAGATCGCCGAACGGGTCCATCTCAGTCAGAGCGCGCTGTCACGGCTCGTCGCCCGTCTGGAGAAGGACGGTCTGGTCGAGCGCGGCATGTGCCCGGAGGACCGCAGAGGCGTCCGGGTCGCGCTCACCGGGAAGGGGCGCGCGCTGCACGGCGACGTACGGCCGGTGCAGCGCGCGGTGTTGACCCGGATGCTGACGGACTGACCGCGGCGGCCTGTCAGTTGACGGCGGACTTCTCCCGCCACAGCGTCGCCAGCGCGGCGTCCCCGGTCACGGCCGGAAGCGGCAGCCGGTTCCACAACGACAGGTAGAGCAGTGCCGCGGGACCGGACACCTCGCAGTCGGCGTCCCCTTCGCCGTTCCGCTCCGTCACGGGCGGCTCCGCCGACAGGCGTACGGTCCACACGGCGTCGGCCGTGTCCGTCGCCCGCACCCGCAGGACCCGGGGCCCGTCGGTCCGCACCCGGCTCTTGGCGCGTGCGTGGAACCCGCGCAGCAGCTCGTCGATACCGTCCGCCGCGAAGCCCGCGGCGATGTCCCGGGCGATCTCCTCGGGTGCGCGGCCGCGGGCCGATTCCGCGTCCACGCGGTGCACGGCCGTCTCGTGCGCCTGCCGCCTGGCCCAGAACGCGAGCGGTGACGGCGCGGGCAGGAAGTGCCAGCACCGTACGTCGGCCGGGGCGCAGGACAGGGTGTCGACGAGCCGCAGGTGGCCCTCACGGAACCAGTCCAGCAGCGCGTCGCCGTCGAGCTCCGGCGGTTCGTCGAAGGGGCGGAACGAAGAGTCGCCCTCGGCCACGAACGACGTCGCCCAGCGGTGCACCGCGCCCGTGTGCCGCAGCAGGTCCCTGACCTGCCAGTCCGGACAGGTCGGCACCTTCGCGTCGGGGCCCGCTTCCGCCGCCGCCGAGGCGAGCGACCGGCCCTCCTGGTCCAGGGCGCTGATGAACTCGGAAGTCTCCATGTGGGGGAGTGTGCCGGATGGAGTGCGGTCGAGGGGAGGGGCGGCGGTCGTCAGCCGGCCGTCGCCCGGCGGGTGGCGAAGCCGATCGCCGCGGCCACCCCGGCCAGTACGGCCACGCTGGTGAGGGCGGCGGGCAGGGAGAACCAGTCGGCCATGAAGCCGATGGCGGGCGGGCCCAGAAGCATGCCGCCGTAACCGAGCGTCGAGGCGGTGGCGACGCCGCTCGGACCGGCCAGGGCGCCCGCGCGTTCGACGGCCACCGGGAAGAGGTTGGCCAGTCCGAGTCCCGCGATCGAGTAGCCGAGGAGCGCCGCCCACAGAGCCGGGGCGAGGGCGCCGAGCAGCATCCCCGCCGCCGCGACCCCGCCGCCGATCACCACCGTACGGGTGCGGCCGAGCCGTTCGAGGAGGGTGGTGCCGGTGAGCCGGCCGACCGTCATGGCGAGCGCGAAACACGAGTAACCGGCCGCGGCGACCCCGGCGGAGGACCCCAGGTCCTGTCGCAGATGGAGGGCGCCCCAGTCGGCAAGGGCTCCTTCGCCGTAGGCGGTGCAGAGGGCGATCAGGCCGAAGACGACGACGAGACGTCGGGTGCGGGGCGTCAACCGGTGCGGGGCCGCCTTCGCGGGCGCCGGATCCTCGCGCCCGGCGGTGGCGTGCTCGGGCCCGGCGGTGGCGTGCTCGGGCGGCCGCGGCGGCTGCTGTCGGAGCAGCGTGGGTGCCGTGAGCGCGGTGACGAGCAGGCCGATGATCCCGAGCCCCAGCAGATGGTGCGTGGGGGACAGGGATCCCGCGACCAGCCCGCCGAGACCGGCGCCGATCATGCCGCCCAGGCTGAAGGCCGCGTGGAAGGTGGGCATGACCGGCCTGCGCAGCGCAGCGACCAGATCGACGGCGGCACTGTTGAAGGCGACGTTGATGCTGCCGTACGCCGCGCCGAACAGCAGCAGGACGGCGCCGAGCGCGGCGGCGGAGTGGGTGAGCGGGGGAAGCGTGACGCTGAGGGAGAGCAGGACCGCGCAGACCACGGTGACCGGGTGGCTGCCGTAGCGGCTGCACAGGCGCCCGGTGAACATCATCGTGATCACCGCGCCCGCGGAGACGCCGAGGAGCGCGAGACCGAGGGTGCTGGGGGAGGCGCCGGTCTGTTCCTTGATGGCGGGGATCCGGACGACCCATCCGGCGAAGATGAAGCCGTCGAGGGCGAAGAACGTGGTCAGGGCGATACGGAGCCGGGTGAGGTCATTGCCGTGACCCGGCGCCGCGTCGCGTGTTCGGGTTTTGTTTATTTGCGGCACAAAATCAGGCTAGGTGGTTGTCCGGAGCTGAACAAGGCCGTCGTGGGGTCTTGGCTCGCTCTTGTCATCGGCCCGGCAGGCGCGTGGTGATCTCCTGGAGCACCCAGCCGTTGCCGTCCGGGTCGCTGAACGAGGCGAACGAGGCGTAGCTGCGGCGCTCCGGGTCCGGGCCGGGCACCCGCCCCTCGGTCCCGGCTCGGTGGAACACGCCGCCCGCGTCGTGGAACACCGCGCTCACCTCCGCGCCCCGCTCGACGAGTGCGGCCCGGGCCGCCTCGATGTCCTGGACGACGAGATGCAGGCCTTCGACGGACCCCGGCGCGGCCGCGCTCAGCCCGGTGCCGAAGACGACCGATGCCGAAGAGCCCGGCGGGGTCAGCTGGACGACCCGTAGGCCCTCGTCGGTGACCGGCACGACCACGACCTCGAGACCGGTGACGGGCGCTCGGGGTGGTCGGCCGGTGGCGCGTGGCCGGTGGCGCGGGCCAGGTGATGGCGGCCGCGCCCCCGTGCCGCGTCGGTAGGGCGGCCGGCGTCACGGCAGCAGTCGTCGCTCCTTGGCGACCGCCACCGCGCCCGACCGCGTCTCCACCCCCAACTTGCCGTAGATCCGCCCGAGATGGGTCTTGACCGTCGCCTCGCTGATGAACAGCGCCCGGGCGATCTCCCGGTTGCCCAGGCCGCGGGCCAGCTGAGCGAGGATCTCGTGCTCACGGGCGGACAGGGTGGGGCGCGGACTGCGCAGCCTGGTCAGCAGACGGTCGGCGACGGGGGCCGACAGTGCGGTGCGGCCGGCCGCCGCGGCTCGGATCGCCGCGAAGAGTTCGTCCGGCCGTTCGGCCTTGAGCAGGTAGCCGGTGGCGCCCGCCTCGATGGCGCGGGTGATGTCGGCGTCGGTGTCGAACATCGTGAGCACCAGGACCCGGGGACCCGCCTCCGGTCCGCCGGTCAGGCGCCGTGTGGCCGTCACGCCGTCCATGCCGCCGTCGAGCTGAAGGTCCATCAGCACCACGTCGGGACGCAGCCGGGCGGCCAGCGCGAGTGTCTCCTCGCCGGTGCCCGCCTCGCCGACCACGTCGATGCCGTCGGCGCTGGACAGCAGGGCGCGCAGTCCCGCCCGGACGACGGCATGGTCGTCGCAGAGCAGCAGCCGGACGGGCGGCGGGGGTACGGACGCGCTCACGAAACGGGCTCCTTGAGAGGATCGGGGACGAACGAGGTCAGGGACACGGCGACGGTGACGACGGTGCCCTCGCCCGGGGTGGACTCGACGCTCAGCGTGCCGCCCGCCTGCCGGGCCCGGATCCGCATGGCCGGCAGTCCGTGCCCGCGCGTGCGGTCCCGTTCCGGCACCGGAGCGGTGGCCGTTCCGGTGTCCGGAGGGTTGTCCGGATCGGTGTCAGGAGGGGTGTCCGGGGCGAACGCACCGGCGGCACCGGGCGGGCGAGCCGGTTCGCCCGGCCCCGGCCCGAATCCGCGCCCGTTGTCGGCGACGTCCAGTGAGACCAGGTCGTCCAGGCAGGTCAGGGTCAGGACACCGCGGGTCGCCGCGGCGTGTTCGCGTACGTTCGCCAGTGCCCCCTGGGCGATGCGCAGGAGCGCGGCCTCGACCCGTTCGGGCAGCGGGCCCGGGTCGCCGTCGAGCCGGAATTCCAGGGCCAGGCCCGGTCCGCTCTCCCGTGCGGCGAGCAGGGTGAGCGCGTCGGGGAGCGTGTGTGCGGCGAGGTCGGCCGGGGCCAGGTCGTGCACGAAACGGCGGGCCTCGGTGAGGCCCCGGGAGGAGATCTCGGCGGCCTCGCGCAGGTGCTCCCGGGCCGCGTCCGGATCCGACTCCCAGACGCGCTCGGCCGCGTGCAGCAGCATCCGCTGACTGGACAGGCCCTGCGCGAGGGTGTCGTGGATCTCCGTGGACAGCCGCTGACGCTCCGCCAGGACACCCGCCTGCCGCTCGGAGGCCGCGAGGTCGCGGCGGGTGCGGACCAGATCGTCGATCAGCACACGCTGCCGGGCACCCTGGCGCTGGAGATGGACCATCACGGCGGTGGCCACCGCGGCGACGGCCGGCGGGGCCAGGACCATGTTGGGATTGAGCGCGCCGTCGGCCACGCGCACCTCCGAGACGACGACCAGCGCGGTGAGCACGACCGCGAGCGGCACCGCGATCCGTGGCGGCAACGCGTGCAGGCCGGCGAACAGCAGCGGCATGGCGCACCAGGTCGCGCTCGGGGCGAGCACCAGGAGAGTCACCCAGACGGCCGAGACCGAGCCCAGCCATGCCAGATGGCGCGAGGTCGGCGCAGAACCGGGCCGGGGCGCCGGGGCCAGGAACCGCCCGAGGACGTGGAGCAGGCAGAAGGCCGTGTACAGCGCCACCACCCATCCGGTGTGCGCTCCGCCCCGGTCGCGGCTCAGGAAGCGGACGAACGAGGAGCCGAGCAGCACGAAGAACGCGAGGTGGACGACCGTGCCCAGCCAGCGCTCGTCCGGATCGGTGTGTCTCATCCTCCGTGTCTAACGCGACGGACGCCCGGCCGCATCAACCGATCGGCTGACATCCGGATCGCCCGAACCGGCTTGCGGGCCGAGACGGTCGAACGAGGCGGTGACGCCGAAGCGCCGCGAGGCTGGAACCGGAACCCGCACCGTGCGGGAGACGCCGTTCGGGAATGCGCGACCGCCGGGAACCTCGTGAACGCCGGGAACCTCGCGAACGTCACGCAACTCGAGAACATCGCTCGGAAAGGCCGGGAAACGCATGCCCGCCAAGAAGCTCACCGTCAACCGCGCGGCCCTCGGTCACCGCCTCGGGTACGCCCTGCGCCACCCCGACCGGGTGCCCCGCCATGTCGCCCGCGTCGCCCGGGACCTGTGGCTGAGCCGCCGCCACCAGGATCACGTCTCCTACTACCGCGCGGTGATGCGCTCCGACACCCGCGCCGATCCGGACGCGGCGGTCGGCAGCCGTAGCCGTGAACGGTGGCTCGCCCTCGGGGCCATGCAGTTCGACTACCTGATCGGACACGGCCTGCGTCCGGAGCACCGCATGCTGGAGATCGGCTGCGGCAACCTGCGGGGCGGCTGGCGGTTCATCCGGCACCTGGAACCCGGTCACTACCACGGCATCGACATCTCACCCGACATCCTCGTGGCCGCGCAGGACACGATCGTGGAGATGGGGCTACAGCAGCGGCTGCCGGCGCTGACGCCGGTGCGCGACCTGACGCTGCGGTTCCTGCCCGACGCCCACTTCGACGTGGTGCACGCGCACAGCGTCTTCTCGCACTCGCCGCTCCCGGTCATCGAGGAGTGCCTGGCCAACGTGGGGCGGGTGCTCGCGCCCGGCGGCTGGTTCGACTTCACCTTCGACCGCACCGAGGGCGAGGAACACCACGTGTTGCGCGAGGACTTCTACTACCGCACCGACACCCTCGTGGCCCTGGCCGAGAAGCACGGCCTGCGAGCCGACTTCATGGACGACTGGGAGGAACTCCCGCACGGCCAGTCCAAGATCCGCGTCACTCATGGGACCTGAACCCGACCTGGCCCCGACCCGACCTGACCTGCTTCGACCCGGGGAGAGGCGAACATAGGGGCATGCGGATGCACGGAGAGCGGCTGCGGGCTCTGGCGGGAGCGGTGTTGGTGGTGGGTGTCGCGGTGGCCTGCGGCGGGCCGGGAGACGGCGGCGGGTCGGCGACCGTCACGGCTGCCGCGCCCACCAAGGGCACGGCCACGGCCACGGGTACCGGTACCCATGCCTCGCCGACCGCACCGGCCCCCCGGTTCGACGAGGAGATCGGGCTGCCCGACGGCCGACGGGTGGGCATGGCGTACGTCGAGGGACGCGGGCTCGTGGAACGGCACCGGGACGCGGACACGGGCGTGTGGAGCGCGCCGCGCGTGGTGTACGCGACCGCGACCGACCGGTGCCAGAGCCTCACGCTCAAGGTGTTCGACGGGAGGGTCGCGGTCATCGCGGACTGGGGCGACTACTGCTACGACGGCGAACCGCCCATGGAGTCGCTCGCCGCCGTCGGTACGGCGGACCTCACCCGGTGGGACACGAAACTCACCAGGAGCTTCGACGGCTGGTCGAAGGTCGCCCCCGCGGGCGGCTCGGGAGACCTCGTCTTCACCCGCGGTTCCACCGAGTGGCTGACCCGGCTCCGGTGGAGCGGAGCGGAGGGCTTCGCGGAGGTGGAGGAGATCCGGCGCTGATCCGCCGCCCTGATCGCCTGCCCTGATCGCGCGCCCTGCTCGCCCGCATGCGGACGATCACGAACAGCGAGCGTCGCAGGCTGACTTGGTGTTTTACAGTGGCTCTCGCCAGTTCAGGAGACTCCGGAACCTGTGAGGTACACGCCCATCATGTCGACCGAAACGTTTGAGTTCCAGGTAGAGGCCCGTCAGCTGTTGCAGTTGATGATCCATTCGGTCTACTCGAACAAGGACGTCTTTCTCCGCGAGCTCGTCTCCAACGCCTCCGACGCGCTCGACAAGTTGCGTCTCGCCGCGCTGCGGGACGACACGCTCGACGCCGACGTCTCGGACCCGCACATCGAGATCGAGATCGACGCGTCCTCCCGCACCCTGACGGTGCGGGACAACGGCATCGGGATGTCGTACGACGAGGTCGGCCGGCTCATCGGCACGATCGCCAACTCGGGCACGGCGAAGTTCGCGCAGGAGCTGCGCGAGGCCCAGGAGGAGGCCGGGGCCGAGGGGCTCATCGGGCAGTTCGGCGTCGGCTTCTACTCCGGCTTCATGGTCGCCGACGAGATGACGCTGCTGACCCGGCGGGCCGGCGAGAGCCACGGCACCCGCTGGTCGTCGCGCGGTGAGGGCACCTACACGCTGGCGAGGGTGGACGACGCGCCGCAGGGCACCACGGTCACGCTGCACCTGAAGCCGGCCGACGCCGACGACCAGCTGCACGACTACACCGCGGACCGGACGATCAAGGAGATCGTCAAGCGCTACTCGGACTTCATCACCTGGCCCATCAGGCTGGTCCCGCAGGCGGTCGACGGCGCCACCGCCGACACCACCGACGCCGAGGCGACCGCCGACACCGCGCCCGAACCCGAGACGCTGAACTCGATGAAGGCCCTGTGGGCGCGCTCGCGCGACGAAGTGTCCGACGACGAGTACCACGAGCTGTACAAGCACATCAGCCACGACTGGCGCGAACCGCTGGAGACCGTCCGGCTCCAGGCGGAGGGCACCTTCGAGTACCAGGCGCTGCTGTTCGTCCCCTCGCACGCGCCGCACGACCTGTACAACCAGAACTACCAGCGCGGTGTGCAGCTGTACGTGAAGCGCGTCTTCATCATGGACGACTGCGAGGCGCTGCTGCCGCCCTACCTGCGCTTCGTCAAGGGCGTGGTCGACGCGGCGGACCTCTCGCTGAACGTCTCCCGCGAGATCCTCCAGCAGGACCGGCACATCCGGATGATGCAGCGCCGGCTCACCAAGAAGGTCGTCTCCACGGTCAAGGACATGATGACCGCGGCTCCCGACCGCTACGCCACCTTCTGGCGGGAGTTCGGCGCCGTCCTGAAGGAAGGGCTGCTGACCGACTCCGACAACCGCGACACCCTGCTCGCCGTCTCGTCGTTCGCGACCACGCACAGCACGGACGAACCGACCACGCTGAAGAGCTACGCGGAGCGGATGAAGGACGGACAGGACGCCGTCTACTACCTGACCGGCGAGTCCCGGCAGAGCATCGAGAACTCCCCGCACATGGAGGCGTTCCGGGCGAAGGGCATCGAGGTCCTGCTCCTCACCGACCCGGTCGACGAGGTGTGGGTCGACGCGGTGGGTGAGTTCGAGGGCAAGCCGCTGCGGTCCGTCGCCAAGGGCGAGGTCGACCTCGGCGGGGAGGACGACGACAAGGCCGAGGGCGAGCGCGAGAAGCAGGGCGAGGAGTACGCCGGTCTGCTCGACTGGATGAAGGAGCAACTGGGAGAGGACGTCAAGGAGGTGCGGCTGTCGTCCCGCCTCACCGTTTCCCCGGCCTGCATCGTCTCCGACGCGCACGACCTCACCCCGGCGCTGGAGAACATGTACCGGGCGATGGGGCAGGAGGTGCCGCGCGCCCTGCGGATCCTCGAACTCAATCCCGATCACGCGCTCGTGAAGGGCCTGAACCAGGCATTCAAGGAGCGGGAGGACCGTGCGGGGCTGGCCGAGACCGCCGAACTGCTGCACGGCCTGGCGGTCCTCGCCGAGGGCGGGCGGCCGAAGGAGCCCGGACGGTTCGTGAAGCTGGTGGCGGAACAGCTGGAGCGCGCGCTGTAGCCGACGCCGTGGGGGCCGGGCAGAGCCTTCTGCCCGGCCCGGTCCTTCTGCCCGGCCCGTCCGCCCGGTCCCTCTGCCCGGAGTCCTCTGCCCGGTTTCTTCACGCGCCGCACACCGAAAGTACTAGTTGCTTGAGTCAATCAAGCGGGCTTACGATGCTGCGCAGTCGTGCAGAACCGCATCCCCCCACGGAGGCTCGGCCATGTCCCATGCGCAACCCAGGTCCGCGGAGGCGGGGGAGGGATCCGCCGCGCCGCGGGCCGACCTCGTCGTGGCGGTGCTGGCCTTCGGCGGGATCGTGGTCTCGCTGATGCAGACCCTGGTGATCCCGATCGTCCCGGAGCTGCCGAAGCTGCTCGACGCCCCGGCCTCCGACACGGCCTGGGCGGTCACCGCCACCCTTCTCGCGGCCGCCGTCGCCACCCCCGTCATGGGCCGACTCGGTGACATGCACGGCAAGCGCCGCATGCTGCTCGTCAGCCTTCTCATGCTGATCGCGGGATCGGTCACGGCCGCCCTCAGCGACGGGCTCGTCCCGATGATCGTCGGGAGGGCCCTACAGGGACTCGCCTCCGGGGTCATCCCGCTCGGCATCAGCATCATGCGTGACGAACTGCCCGCCGAGCGGCTCGGCTCGGCCACCGCCCTCATGAGCGCCTCCCTCGGCATCGGCGGTGCCCTCGGGCTGCCCGCCGCCGCGCTCATCGCGGACCACTTCGACTGGCACACGCTGTTCTGGACGTCGGCCGCCCTCGGCGTCGTCGCCGCCGTGCTCGTCCCGGTCTTCGTGCCCGAGTCGAAGGTGCGCACCGGCGGGCGGTTCGACCTGGTCGGTGCCCTCGGTATGGCGGCCGGGCTGGTGTGTCTGCTGCTCGCGATCTCCAAGGGTGCCGACTGGGGCTGGGGGAGCGGCACCACCCTCGGGCTCTTCGCCGCCGCGGTCGTCGTCCTGCTGCTGTGGGGCGTGTTCGAACTGCGCGTCAGGGAACCCCTGGTGGATCTGCGCACCACCGCCCGCCGCCAGGTGCTGGTGACCAACCTCGCCTCGATGGCCTTCGGCTTCTCCATGTTCGCGATGTCCCTGGTCCTCCCTCAGCTGCTCCAGTTGCCTGAGGCGACGGGCTACGGTCTGGGCAGGTCGCTGCTGGCCGCCGGCCTGGTGATGGCCCCCACGGGCCTGGTGATGATGGCCACCGCGCCGCTCTCCGCGCTGGTCTCCAAGGCGCGGGGCCCGAAGGTGACCCTGATGCTCGGCGCCGTCATCGTCGCCGCCGGGTACGGCCTCAACATCGTGCTGATGGACGAGGTGTGGGAACTTGTCCTGGTCTCCTGCGTCATCGGCGCCGGCATCGGCTTCGCCTACGGGGCCATGCCCGCGCTCATCATGGGCGCCGTGGACCCCTCCGAGACGGCCGCCGCGAACAGCCTCAACACACTGATGCGGTCCATCGGCACCTCCACCGCCGGCGCCGTCGCCGGCGTGCTCCTGGCCCAGATGACCACCACCTTCGGCGGCGCCGCGCTGCCTTCGGAGAACGGCTTCAAGGTGGTCATGGCCGTCGGTGCCGGAGCGGCCCTCCTGGCCCTCGTCGTCGCCGCGTTCATCCCGCGGCAGCGGCCGGCGGGCACGGCCACGTCGGCCGCCGAACCCGCTTCCCCGGTGCCCGTCGAGGCCGGGCCTGGCGGAGCCGAACAGATCGTCGCGGCACCGGACCTCGCCGCACCGGACGAGCGGGTCGTGGGCGCCGCGGTCGCGGTGCCGCTGGCCCGCGCGGTCGCGGAACTCGTCGCGGTCGTCCCCGGGCTGACCGACGGCGGTCCGGCCGGTGGCGGGCATCCGGTACGCGGGCAGGTGCGGGGCGCGGAGAGCGTGCCGGTGGACGGCGCCGCGGTCACCCTGATCTCGCTGGGCGGACGGCAGTTGAGCCGGGCGGTCGCCGGGCCGGACGGCTCCTACGCCGTCGAGGCGCCGGGAGAGGGCACCTACGTGCTCATCGCCTCCGCCGACGGGCACCAGCCGCAGGCGACGACCGTGGTGGTCGGGGCGACGCCGGTGACGTACGACGTGCTGCTCAGCGGCACCAGCGGGCTCGTCGGCACGGTGCGGTCCGTGGAGGGCGGGGCGCCGGTCGCCGGGGCGGTGGTCATCCTCACGGACGTGCGCGGCGATGTGCTGGCCACCACACAGACCGAGGGCACGGGCGGGTTCTCCGTCGCCGAACTGGTGCCGGGTCCGGTGACCCTCGCGGTCAGCTCGCCCAAGCACCGGCCGCTGGCCCTGCCCGTGGAGATCGGCGCCACCGGTGTCACCCGGGTCGACGTCGAGTTGCGGCCCGGCGCGCTGGTGCGGGGCACCATACGTGGCGCCGGCGCTCCGCTGGCCGACGCGCTGGTGACCCTGGTGGACGCCGCCGGGAACGTCGTGGCGACCGCCACGACCGGCAGCGACGGGGCGTACGCCTTCTCCGACCTGGACGGCGGCCAGTACACGGTCATCGCGACCGGCTACCCGCCCCGCGCGACGGGCATCCGCCTCGGCGGCGGTGACGTGGACGACCACGACATCGAACTCGCCCACGCCGGGGACTAGTTCATCGACGGCGGCGGCCGCGCGGCGCGGCGGGTTCAGACGAGGAGGACCCTGATCCCCGCCTCCTCGAACCGGCCCACCGTCACCGCGTCGGCCGCCGTGTCCGTGACCAGTGTGTCCACCGTGTCGGCCGCGCAGATCCGGGCGAACGCCCGCCGCCCCAGCTTGCTGGAGTCGGCGGCCACCACCACGCGCTCGGCGCGCTCGCACAGCAGCCGGTCGACCGCCGCCTCGGCCTCGTCGTGCGCGGCGGCGCCGTGCGTCACGTCGAAGGACACGACACCGAGCACCGCCATGTCGAGGGTGATCTGACCCAGCACCCCGTCGGCCAGCGGCCCGACCAGCTCGTACGACTGTGCCCGTGCCACCCCGCCGGTCACCACGATCTTGAACTGGGGGCGCACCGAAAGCTCCGCCGCGATGTTCAGCGCGTTCGTGACCACGGTCAGCGCGGGTGCGCCGGACGCCAGGTCGGCGCGCACGGCCAGCGCGCGCGCCACCTCCGTGGTCGTCGTGCCGCCGGTCAGCCCGACCGCCTCGCCGGGCGCGACCAGATCGGCCACCGCCCTCGCGATCCGCTGCTTCTCGGTGGCCTGCCGGGCCGTCTTGTACCGCAACGGCAGCTCGTACGACACCCCGTGCACGACCGCCCCGCCCCGGGTGCGCAGCAGCATCTGCTGCTCGGCGAGCTGGTCGAAGTCGCGGCGGATCGTCGCCGCCGACACGGCGAGCTCGGCCGCCGCGTCCTCGACGTCCAGCCGGCCGCGCTCGACGAGCAGCTCCAGCAGAGCCTTCCAGCGGGCGTCACGCGACATCGACGGTCTCCGTTCGCATGCTTGAAGTTGCTCGAATGATGGCTCTATCTTGCATGAACACGCACGAACAGTCACCGTCGGGGAGAGGTGGGGCATGACCCACGTCGAGGACGAACTGACCGACCAGCCCGCGTGCTGGACCCGAGCCGCAGCCGAAGTCCCCCGATACGCAGGCGAGTTGCCGATGCCCGGGGAGCGGGTGGCGATCGTCGGGTGCGGCACCTCGTACTTCATGGCCCAGGCCGCGGCCGCCCTGCGCGAGGGCGCGGGGCACGGCGAGACCGACGCCTTCGCCGCCTCGGAGTTCCCCCACGCCCGCTCCTACGACCGGGTCGTCGCCCTGACCCGGTCCGGCACCACCACCGAGGTCCTCGGCCTGCTCGGCCGGCTGCGCGGACACACCCGCACGACCGCGATCACCGCCGACCCGCACACCCCGGTCATGGAGTCGGCCGACCACGTCGTGGTCCTGGACTACGCCGACGAACGCTCGGTCGTGCAGACCCGGTTCGCGACCACCGCGCTCACCCTGCTCCGCGCCCATCTGGGCCTGCACGGCGACAGTGTCGTCACCGACGCCCGAACCGCGCTCGCCGAGCCGCTTCCCCGAGGACTCGTGGACTGCGGGCAGTTCACCTTCCTCGGACGCGGCTGGACCGTCGGCCTGGCGAACGAGGCCGCGCTGAAGATGCGCGAGGCGTCGCTGTCCTGGACCGAGGCCTATCCCGCGATGGAGTACCGGCACGGACCCATCAGCATCGCCACCGGCTCCACGGCGACCTGGATGTTCGGCGAGGCCCCCGAGGGGCTGGCCCGTCAGGTGGGCGCCACCGGCGCGTTGTGGGTGCCGGGTGAGCTGGACCCCCTCGCCGAACTGGTCCGCGCCCAACGCCTCGCCGTGGCCGTCGCCGCCGCCCGGGGCCTCGATCCGGACCGTCCGCGCCACCTCACCCGCTCGGTGATCCTCACCCCCTGAGCCCCCGACTCTCGAAGAGGAGTTGCCGTGCCGCTCACCACCACCGGCGAACTGGTCACCCGGGCGCACGCGGCCCGTACCGCCGTCGCCGCCTTCAACATCATCACGCTGGAACACGTCGAGGCCGTCATCGCCGGGGCCGAGTCCGCCGGCGCGCCCGTCGTCCTCCAGGTCAGCGAGAACGCCGTCGCCTACCGCCAGGGGCAGCTGCTCCCGCTCGCGCGTGCCGCCGCCGTCGCGGCCGAACGGGCCGCCGTACCGGTCGCGTTGCACCTCGACCACGTCCAGAGCGACCCGCTGCTCCGCCGGGCGGCCGACGCGGGCTTCAGTTCGGTCATGTACGACGCCTCCCGCCTGCCGTACGAGGAGAACCTCGCCGCGACCCGTTCCGCCGTCGAGCTGGCACATGCCCAAGGGCTGTGGATCGAGGCCGAGTTGGGGGAGATAGGCGGCAAGGGCGCACATGCGCCCGGTGCCCGCACCGATCCGGTCGAGGCCCGCGCGTTCGTGGCGGACTCCGGTGTGGACGCCCTGGCCGTCGCCATCGGCAGCGTCCACGCGATGACCACCCGCACCGCCGTCCTCGACCACGGCCTGCTCGAGCGGCTCCGCACCGCCCTCGACGTGCCCCTCGTCCTGCACGGCTCCTCCGGCGTCCCGGACCGCGAGCTGACGGCCGCCGTCACGGGCGGCATCGCCAAGGTCAACATCGGCACCGCGCTCAACCAGGCGATGACCGGCGCGATCCGCGAGCACCTGGGAGCGCATCCGGACGCCGTCGACGCCCGCACCTACCTGAGCGCGGGCCGGGAGGCCATGGCGCGCACCGTCGAGCGGATCGTCACCGGTGTGGGGCTCACCCTTGCCTGACCGACCTCAGCACCACGAACTTCCGGTCACCGGCGACCAGTTCACTGTTGCCGAACAGCCGCTTCAGCTTCACGTGGTAGCCCAGGTGCCGGTTGCCGACCACCCACAGCTCGCCGCCCGGCCGCAGTGCGCGCCGGGCCCCCGTGAACATCCGCCAGGCCGTGGCATCGGTCGTCGCCTGGTGGGAGTGGAACGGCGGATTGTTCAGGACGACGTCCACACTGCCGTCCGCCACCCCCGCCAGCCCGTCCCCGACCCGGAACTCGGCGTGCCCCGGCACCCCGTTCGCCTTGTACGTGGCCTCCGCCGACGCCACCGCCTGGAACGACTCGTCCGTGAACAGCACCTCGGCCTCCGGGTTGGCCAGCGCCACCGCCGTACCGACGATCCCGTTGCCGCAGCCCAGGTCGACGACCCGGCGGGTGCCGCTGGTCGTCGGCAGGTGCTTCAGGAGGAACCGGGTGCCGATGTCCAGCCGCTCGGCGCAGAACACGCCCGCGTGGTTGACGACCGGACGGCCGGAGAGGGCACCGCCGACATCGTCGGGAAGGTCGTAGTCGTACGGCCACGGGTTGGCGGGGTGGCGCAGCGAGGGGTCCGGGGTGCAGAGGACGAGCCGGGCCTTCTGCTCGGCGAGCGAGGTCCGGGTCGGCCCCAGGATCCGCTCGAACAGCCTCAGCGTCGAGGTGTGGATCTCCTTCACCATGCCGGTGCCGACGACGACCGTGCCCGCGTGCACGGCGGGCGCCAGCCGCAGCAACTGGTCCTCCAGCAGCGCCAGGCTCTTGGGCACCCGGACCAGGAGCACGTCGATCCGCTCCGGCACCGGGTCCTGGGTGGTGAGCAGCCGGACCGCGCCGGTCTCGACGCCGGCCCGCGCCAGGTTCGCCCGGGTCGCCTCCTGTCCCAGCCAGGAGTCGGTGATCTGCGTCGGGCGGTGCGCCGCGAGCGCCGTGACCAGCGCGCCCCAGCGGTCGCCCAGCACCACCACCGTGCCGGTCAGCGGGACGTCCTGCTCCGCGAGGTGTCTGAGCAGGTACGCGTCGGATGCGTCCCAGGCGCGCAGCGTCTCTCGCGGATCCTCGGGGTGGCGGGCCAGCGTGACCTCGCCCCACGGCGTCGTCATACGGTCGTTCATCGTGCTCCAAGGCTAACCGAGCAGCAGCTCAGGCCCGGTGTCCGACCCATGGCGGAGGATGGATCCATGGACTCCGAGCTGTTTCCGCGGGAACGTGCGCAGGTCGCGCCGGGCGCGGTGCATGTGCCCGACTGGGTGGACCCGGCACACCAGCGTGAGCTGCTCCGGGCCTGCCGGGACTGGGCCCGTCCGCCGGCCGGCCTGCGCACGGTCCGTACGCCCGGCGGCGGCACGATGACCGCCCGCCAGGTCTGCCTGGGCTGGCACTGGTACCCGTACGCCTACGCCCGCACGGTCGGCGACGGTGACGGCGCGCCCGTCAAGCCCTTCCCCGCCTGGCTGGGCGAGCTGGGCCGGCGCGCGGTGGCCGACGCGCTGGGACCGGCCCAGGCCCGGGGAGCCGCGTACGACATCGCACTGATCAACTTCTATGACGGCGACGCCCGTATGGGCATGCACCGTGACGCCGACGAGAAGTCCGACGCGCCCGTGGTCTCCCTCAGCCTCGGCGACACCTGCGTGTTCCGCTTCGGCAACCCGCGGACCCGGACCCGGCCCTACACCGACGTCGAGCTGCGCAGCGGCGACCTGTTCGTGTTCGGGGGGCCGTCGCGGCTCGCGTACCACGGGGTGCCGCGGGTCCTGCCGGGCACGGCGCCGGCCGGCCTCGGCCTGACCGGACGGCTGAACATCACCCTGCGGGTGAGCGGCTTCCCCGACGCCACCTGAGGAACGGATCATGGGAGACTCGCCCTCATGAGCGGCAAGGCGGACCCCCGGCCGGCGGGGGATGGGACCACCTCGAGAGCGCGGCTGGACCGGGGGCGCGGTGCGCTCGGGCCCGCGTTGGAGCTCGTGCACACCGGGCGGGCGCCCACCCGCGCGGTGCTCACCGCCGAACTAGGCGTCACCCGCGCGACGGCCGGCGCGGTGGCAGCGGAGCTGGAGGCGCTGGGCCTGATCAGGGTCGACGCGCGGCCGGGTGCCGCCGCCGGTTCGCAGGGCCGCCCCTCGCACCGGCTCGAGGTCGCGGAGGGAGGCCCGGTCGCCCTCGCCGCGCAGGTCCACGCCGACGGGTTCCGGGCCGCGCTGGTCGGTCTCGGCGGGCGGATCGTCGCCACCACGCCCAGCTGCGAGACCGTCGACGCCGATCCCGCCAAGGTGCTCGGCGCCGCCGTCGAGGCCGGCGCCGAACTGCTGCGGCAGACGGGCCGGCCCTGTGTGGGCGCCGGACTCGCCGTACCGTCCGCGGTCACCGAACCCGAGGGGCTCGCGCTGAACCCCCTGCACCTGGCGTGGCCGGTGGGCGCGCCCGTGCGGGAGATCTTCGCCGAGCGGATCCGCGCCGCCGGTATCACCGGCCCCGGGTTCGTGGGCAACGACGTCAACCTCGCCGCCCTGGCGGAACACCGGCACGGCGCCGGACGCGGCGCCCGCGACCTGCTGTGCGTGGCCACCGGGCACCGGGGTGTCGGCGGCGCGCTGGTGCTGGACGGCCGTCTGCACACGGGCAGTTCGGGCCTCGCCCTGGAGGTCGGCCATCTCACCGTCAACCCCGAGGGCCGCCCCTGCTACTGCGGCAGCCGGGGCTGTCTCGACGTCGAGGCGGACCCGCTCGCCCTCCTCACCGCCGCGGGCCGCGAACCCGGTCCCGAGGGCTCTCTGCTCCAGCAGGCCAATGAGCTGATCCGCGAGGAGTACGGCGACCCGGTGGTCCGCATGGCCGCCGAGGCCCTGATCGACCGGCTCGGTCTGGGCCTGGCCGGTCTGGTGAACATCCTCAACCCCGACCGCATCATCCTCGGCGGTCTGCACCGCACCCTCCTCGACGCCGACCCCGACCGGCTGCGCGCCGTCGTCGCCGACCGGAGCCTGTGGGGCCGCAGCGGCGGCGTCCCCATCCTCGCCTGCTCCCTCGATCACAACAGCCTGGTCGGCGCGGCCGAGTTGGCCTGGCAGCCGGTGCTGGACGACCCGCTGGGGGCGCTGGGCCCCGTGTGAGACGCGGCGGCTGCGCACGGCCCTGCCCGGTCTGCCGCAGGGGCGGCCCACCGCATGGGTCGCTCACTGCACGGCCGGTCCACTGCACGGCTGCTCTACAGCGCGGCCCCGCCGTCGATCACCAGGTCGGTGCCCACGACGGACGCCGCGTCGTCCGAGGCGAGATACAGCACCGCCTGGGCCACCTCCTCGGTCGACGACACCCGGCCCAGCGGCGACTGCTCCTTCATCCGCAGGGCACGCTCGTCCTCGGACTCGCCCGGCCGCAGCGACATGGCCGTCTCGGACGGGCCGGGGCTGACGGCGTTGATCCGGACGCCGTCGCCCAGGTGTTCCAGCGCGGCACCACGGGTCAGGGCGGTCACGGCCGCCTTGCTCGTGGCGTACGCGGTCAGGCCCCGGATCTGCCGGTGCACGCCGATGTTGGACGACACGTTGACGATCGCGCCGCCGCCCGGCTGTGTCCGCATCTGCCGCACCTCGGCCCGCAGGGCGAGGAAGACACCGGTCAGATTGGTGTCGAGCATGGACCGCCAGTCCTCCTCGTCGACGTCGGCGAGCGGCCGTCCCGCCCGCAGGACCCCCGCGTTGTTGACGGCGACGTCGAGCGAGCCGAAGCGGTCGACGGCCGCCCGGACGAGCGCGTCCAGGTCGGCGGCGCGCGAGACGTCGGCGACCCGGGCGAACGCCGTCCCGCCGGCCCGCTCGACGAGCCCGACCGTCTCGTCGAGCGAGGCGCGGGTGCGCCCGGCCACGACGACCCGGGCCCCCTCGGCGGCGAAGGCCAGGGCGAGGGTGCGTCCGATGCCGGAACCCCCACCGGTGACGAGTGCGGTGCGGCCGGAGAAGCGGTTCCAAGACATGACAGTCCTTTCAAGACCGATCATTCCAGTATGTGGGCAGGTGAAAGCGACCCCGACGGTTGCCATGGGCCGGGGTCGGTCAGTCCAGCAGGGTGAGCGCCTGCTCCGCCGCGTCCCGCACCCGCGCGGGATCGGGCGAGGCCTTGCCGACCACCCGCAGCCCCTGGAGCAGGACCAGCAGCATGCGCGCCAGCCCGCGCGGATCCCGCCCGGCCGGCAGTTCGCCCTGCGCCCGCGCGCGCACGAGCGCCGACTCCAGCAGCGTCTCCAGGTGCTCCCAGCTGCGCTCGACCCGGCGGGCCGCCGCGGTGTCGTGCGGGGCCAGTTCCGCCGCCGTGTTGGTGACGAGGCACCCGTACGCCCGGCTCGCCTCGTCCGTCGCCTCCGCGGCGAACCGCCGCACCACGGCGCGCACCGCGGGGAGCGCGGGCCCCGGCTGCGACAACTCGTCCAGGAGCAGCGGCTGGTGCTTCTCCCCGTACCGGTCCAGCGCCTTCAGGTACAGGTCGTGCTTGTTGCCGAACGTCGCGTAGAGACTGGCGCGGCCGATGCCCAGGTGCTCGACGAGGTCCGCCATCGAAGTGGCCTCGTAGCCGCGCCGCCAGAACAGCTCCAGCGCCGACTGGAGGGCCGCATCCGGGTCGAATTCCTTGGTCCTGGCCATGAGGTGACGCTAGATCAAACAAGAATGATCGGTCAAGTATGGGGTGGAGTGGCGGGTCAGTCGTCCTCACAGGCGTCCGCGCGGAAGTCCTCGATCGACGCGGTGAGATAACCGTCGTCGTCGGCGCCCGGCACCTCGCCCGCGAAGTAGCGCACCCGGCCCGGGGTGAGCGCGGCCAGGTGGGCGAGCGTGAAGGAGACGTCGGTCGTCGACCAGGAGCTGTCCTCGGTCGCTCCGTACAGGACGTAGGTGCGCTGCCGTTCGAGCGTGGCCGGCGGCTGCCGGTCGACGCTCCAGCCCCCGCCTCCGGTGCGCAGTGACCAGGTGACGAAGCCCGTGGCAGGCTCCGCACGGCTCCAGTTGCCCACGCCCTCGGACTCGTCGCCGTCGCCGGTGTACAGGACGGCACTGTCGATGTGGTGATGACAGACCATCAGCACTCCGACCGGCTGCCCCTCCTCGGTCACCGTGATGCCCGTACTGCCCGCCCCCGGCACCGTGCAGCCGGTCGACGAGGCCAGCACCGCGAGAGCGGCGCAGGCCGCGGCGGCGTACCGGATCCGCATGAGCACCCCCTGGAGCAGACTCACATCCTGACCTGGGCGGGCTCAACGGACAAGGTCTGTACGTCAGTTGCCGCCGACCCCGCGCCGACACCCTTTTGGAGGATCTGCCCGGCGGCCGGGTCCGCATCCTGACCCACAGGCGAGCCAAGTCTCGGGCAGCCCGCGGCTGCCCTGGCGGGCGAGCGGCCGAATCCGATGCTCAGCGGCCACCAGGCGTGGCTGGACGGCCTGGTCGGCGCTGCGTCGAAGTAGGTTGAGGCCATGACAGACGAACTGACCGTGGGCGTCCTCGGCACCGGCATCATGGGCGCCGGGATGGCCCGCAACCTCGCCCGGGCGGGCCACACCGTGCGCGCCTGGAACCGCACCCGCGCCAAGGCCGAGCCGCTCGCCGCCGACGGCGTCCACGTCGTCGACACCCCCGCCGAGGCCGTCGAGGGTGCGGATGTCGTCCTCACCATGCTCTACGACGGCCCCGCCGCCCTGGAGGTCATGCGCGAGGCCGCGCCCGGCCTGCGCGCCGGAGCGGTCTGGGTGCAGTCGACGACCGCCGGGACCGGGGCCGTCGGCGACCTGGCCGCCTTCGCCCGCGCACACGACCTCGTCTTCTTCGACGCGCCCGTCCTGGGCACCCGGCAACCCGCCGAAGCCGGTCAGCTGACCGTGCTCGCGGCCGGCCCGAGCGAGCACCGCGACGCGGTGGCGCCGGTGTTCGACGCGGTGGGCGCGCGGACGGTCTGGACGGGCGAGGACGGCGGCGAGGGCAGTGCGACGCGCCTGAAGCTGGTGGCCAACAGCTGGGTCATCGCGGCCACCGCCGCGGCCGGCGAGGTCCTCGCCCTCTCGCAGTCCCTGGATGTCGACCCGAACGCGTTCTTCGAGCTGATCGCGGGTGGCCCGCTCGACATGGGGTACCTGAGGGCGAAGACCGGCCTGATCCTCGAGGACCGGCTCTCGCCCGCCCAGTTCGCGGTGGCTACGGCGGCGAAGGACGCGCGTCTGATCGTCGAGGCCGGCCGCGAGAACGGCGTCCGCCTGGACGTGGCGGCGGCGAGTGCCGAGCGTCTGGAGCGGGCCGCAGCTCAGGGCCACGGAGACGAGGACATGGCCGCCGCCTACTTCGCCAGCTTCGACAAGAACGCCTGAACCGCGAGGAGATCCCGTGTCCAAGCCCCCGCTGCCGCCCGAGGCCGTCGAACTGCTGGGCCGCCCCAACCCCTGTGTGATGGCGACCCTGCGTTCCGACGGAACCCCCGTCTCCACCCCCACCTGGTACGTCTGGGAGGACGGGCGCGTCCTGATCAGCCTGGACGAGGGCCGCGTCCGCCTCCAACACCTGCGCCGCGACCCGCGGGTGACCCTCACCGTCCTCGACTCGGACAACTGGTACACGCACGTCACCCTCATCGGACGGGTGACCGAGCTGCACGAGGACGCAGGCCTGGCCGACATCGACCGCATCTCCACCCACTACACGGGCAAGCCGTACCCCGACCGGGTCCGCTCCCGTGTCAGCGCCTGGATCGAGATCGACCGCTGGCACGGCTGGGGCGCCCTGAAGGACAGCGACCAGGCGTCCCCCTGAGCGTTGCGAGCCCGGGCCCGGCGTTCAGCGCCACTCGACGCCGAAGGCCCGCCCCGGATTCTCCGCCAGGATCCGCGCCACGAGTTCCTCACCCACGGCGAGCGCCAGCCGTGGCCGCACCCGGCGCAGCAGATACGGCATCCCGGGGCCGCCGTCGACCGAACGGGCCGCGGCCGTCGTGGTGTCGCCGCCGAGCAGCAGCCGGTCGCCGAAACCGGCATCGGCCAGGGCCCGTACGGCGTCCGGCATCCGCCAGTCGGTGGCGTGGTGGGCGCGGGACGGCCCGTCGAAGGCGAGCCAGCAGCCCGCCTCGGCGGCCTGCCGGTGCACCACCCCGTCGGGCGCGCGGTTGAGATGCCCGAGGATCACCCGGTGCGGCGGCACGCCCAACTCCCCGCACAGCAGGTCGATCACGTCGAGTGCGCCGGTGCCCAGCTCCAGATGGACGGCGATCGGCGCGTCCGTCGCGTGATGCGCCTCGGCCGCGGCGGTCATGGTCCAGCGGGTGTGCGCGTCGAGGGCGTGGAACCCGCCCGCGACCTTGACGAGCCCGGCGCGGACCCCCGACGTCCCGATGCCCTCGGTCAGTTCGGCCACGAACACCTCGGCGAGCCGGTGCCGCAGACCGTCGAGCGTCGACTCGTCGTAGTGGACGTCCTGGTGCAGCCCGTCGCGGCCACCACCTGCACCCCGGCCTCCCGGGACAGCGGCGGCAGATCCGCCGCGCGCCGCCCGAGACCGTACGGCGTCCACTGCACGACGGCGTCACCGCCCTGCGCGCGGAACGCCGCGAGCTCGGCACCTGCCGCGGAGCGGCTGTTCAGCTCCTGACCGGGCAGCCGGGGACTGCCGAAGAACAGGTGGTCGTGCGCGTCGCACACGCCGAGCCGCTCCGGCGGCAGGTCCCCGAGCACGGTCCGCACGGCGCTCACCACTGCCGGCCCCCTGGCAGGGCGGCCCGACCGGGCGCCGACAGATGCAGCACCTGGAACAGGTCACCCTCGGCCTTCGGCGTGTCGTGCTCCCAGAGCGAGAAGTGCACGCTCTCCCAGCGGCTCGTGTCCACCGCCGCCGCCGCGAGCACCGCGCCCTCCTCCCGCGCCAGCCGCCCCACCTCGTCCACCGCGTCCCGCGCCACCTCGGACAGCGCCACCCCGTCCGGGACCGGCTCGCGCCGCCGTACGGCGAACCGGGCGGGGGAACCGGCGGCGACCCCCTCCTCGTAGGCCAGACCGGTCCACTGACGGACCGTCGGACGCCCGAAGTCGTCGCTCAGCTGCTGGAAGCCGCCTTCCCAGAGGAAGGTGTTCATGCCCTCCACGGTGTTCCAGAGGTAGAACGGCGCGTACTGGTTGACCGGCGAACCGCGCACCCCGCGTTCGCGCAGCAGGTACGCCTTGAGGCCGAGGCCCTCCCAGTCGTCGAGCAGATGCCCGACACGGGACACGCGCGCGTGGATGACACTCATGTCATAGTCGGCGGGGAGCGTGAGTTCGTACTGCATGGCGTGCATCGGGCCTCCTAGTCGGTCGGACGAGGTGCGAGCAGTGACAGCAGCCCGCGGACCCCCGCGTCGAAGGCGGTCGGCGAACCGGACGCGCGGGCCAGCACGTACCCGCCCTGGACGGTCGCGACGACGGTGGCGGCGATCGCCTCGCCGTCCAGCCCGGCCCCGAACTGCCCCTGTTCCTTCCCCTCTTCGACGAGGTGCGCGATCCGTTCACGGATCCGGTCGATCGTCTCGTCGACGGGCTCGCGCAGCTCGTCGCTCGCGATCACCTCCGGATCCATCGTCAGCCGCCCGATGGGGCAGCCGCGCAGCACGTCCCGCTCGCGCGTGAGGTAGGCCTCGATGCGCTCGTACGGCGTGCCCGGCCCGTCGAGTACTCCCTCGGCGGTGGCCCGCATCTCGTCGGCCGTCCGCCGGATCGCCGCCAGGGCGAGGTCGGGTTTGCCCTTGAAGTGGTGGTACATGCTGCCCTGCCCGGCGCCCGCACGCTCCAGGATCGCCTTGGGGCTGGTCCCCACGTAACCGCGCTCCCAGAGCAGCTCCCGGGTGGACTCGATCAGCCGCTCCGAAGTGCTCATGAATCGACTGTACATACTAGTAGTTACAGAAGTCGAGCCCTGTGGAACAGCCCTCAAGGAGCAGCCGGGACACGCGCGCGTACTCCCGGCGAGGTACGCGCACTGCCGCTGGCCGTACGACGACCCGGACCCCTGCCCGGCGGGACGCTCGAGGCATCACGCAGACCCAATGAGGAGATGACCCGAGATGAACACTCTGGCGAACTGGGACGGTGGCGGACCCGGCCCGTGGATCCTGTTCTTCCCGCTGATCTGGGCGGCCGTCGTCGTGGGCGTCGTCACGCTCCTGCGCCGCACGGTGTGGCGAGGCCGCCGCGGTCCGTGGGGCGCGGCCGGCGACCCCCGGCCCACCGGCGACTCGCCGCTGGCCGTCCTCGGCCGTCGCTTCGCCTCCGGTGAGATCGACGAGGACGAGTACTGGCGTCGGCTGTCCGTTCTGGACGAGCAGTTCGGCCGCACGGGCAAGGGCGGTGCGGCATGAGCACCGCGACCGCCACCACGGCCACGCGGAACGCCGCACGGGTCGTCGACGCCGTGAAGGTGTACGGCGTCGGCGACACCGCCGTACGGGCCCTGGACGGGGTGAACGTGGCCTTTCCGGCCGGGCGGTTCACCGCGATCATGGGCCCGTCGGGCTCGGGCAAGTCCACCCTGATGCACTGCGCCGCCGGCCTGGACACCCTCACCTCGGGCACCGCGTACATCGGCGACACCGAACTGCGCACGCTCGACGACCGTCGCCTCACCCTTCTGCGCCGCGACCGGGTCGGGTTCGTCTTCCAGGCGTACAACCTGGTGCCGACCCTGACCGTCGAGGAGAACATCCGGCTGCCGCTGGACCTGGCGGGCGAGCGGGGCGAGTCGGAGTGGATCGACGCCCTCGTGGACGTCGTCGGGCTGCGCGACCGGCTCCACCACCGGCCCGCCGAACTCTCCGGCGGCCAGCAGCAACGCGTCGCCGTGGCACGGGCGTTCGCCGGGAGACCGGACGTCGTCTTCGCCGACGAGCCCACCGGCAACCTCGACTCCCGCGCCGGGGGAGAGGTGCTCGGGCTCCTCGCCCGCACCGTACGCCGGACCGGCCGCACGGTCGTCATGGTCACCCACGACCCGGTCGCCGCGGCCCACGCCGACGAGGTCGTCTTCCTCGCCGACGGACGGCTCGTGGACCGGATGGAGTCCCCGACCGCCGACCGCGTCCTGGACCGCATGAAAGCCTTCGAGGTGCCGTCGTGAACGCGTCCCTGCGGCTCAGCCTCTCGTCCCTCCGCGCCCACCGTCGCCGCTTCGCCGGAACCTTCCTCGCCGTCTTCCTCGGCGTGGCCTTCCTGGCCGGAACACTGGTCATGGGGGACACCCTGCGCGCCGGCTTCGACTCGATGTTCGGCAACGCGACCGCGGGCACCGACGCCGTCGTGCGCGGCGCCGACACCATCACCACCCCCGGCGAGAGCCAGGGCGTGCGCCGGCCCGTCCCCACGGACCTGGTCGACACCGTCGAGGCCGTCCCCGGCGTCGCGGCCGTCGCCCCCGACATCCAGGGCGCTGGGCAACTCGTCGGCGCTGACGGCGAACCGATCGGCGGCCAGGGACCGCCCACCCTCGCCGGCAACTGGATCACCGACGCGAAGCTCAACCCCTACCGGCTCGCGGAGGGCCGCGCGCCGGCCCGGTCCGGCGAGGTCGTCGTCAACCGGGGCACCGCCGAGAAGGGCGACCTGAAGATCGGCGACACCACCACGCTGCGCACCCCCGACCCCGTGCGTGTGACGATCGTCGGACTCGCGACCTTCGGCGGCGAGGACGGCATGGCCCAGGTGACCTTCACCGGTATGACCCGCGCCGACGCCGAGAAGTACCTGACCGCCAGGCCCGGCCGGGCGACGAGCATCGTCGTGCGCGCCGACCCGGGAGTGAGCCAGTCGGAGCTCGTCGACCGGCTGACTCCCGTACTGCCCAAGGGCGTCGAGGCCATCACCGGTCAGGAGTCCGCGCAGGAGAACACCGACATGATCGCCAGCCAGTTCCTGACGATCTTCACCACGTTCCTGCTGGTGTTCTCCGGTGTGGCCCTGCTGGTCGCGACCTTCTCCATCCACAACACGTTCGCGATCGTCGTGGCCCAACGCGCCCGTGAGAACGCCCTGTTGCGCGCTCTCGGCGCCTCCCGCCGCCAGGTCACCGAGGCCACCCTCGTCGAGGCCTCCGCGGTCGCCGTGACCGCTTCGGCCGCCGGACTCGCGGGCGGCATCGGTATCGCCGCCGGTCTCCAGGCACTGTTCCCGGCCATCGGATTCCCCTTTCCCGAGGGCGACCTGGTGATCGGGGCGCTGTCGCTGACCCTCCCTCTCGTGGTCGGTGTCCTGGTCTGCCTGGGGTCCGCGCTGCTGCCCGCCGTGCGCGCCGGCCGCACCGCCCCGCTGGCCGCGCTGCGCGAGACAGCCGTGGACTCCTCCGGCGCCTCCCGCCCGCGCGCCGTCACCGGCGCGGGCCTGCTCGCCCTCGCCGTCGCGGTGACCCTCACCGGCGTGTCGGTCTCCCCGTCCGTATGGCCGGCGGGCGGCGGAGCCGTCCTGGCCCTGGTCGCCTTCGTCGTCCTCGGTCCGGTCGCCGCCGGCACGGCCGTACGCGTCCTCGGCAGCCCGCTGGACCGGCTGCGGGGCGTCACCGGGGGCCTCGCCCGCCGCAACGCCCTGCGCAGCCCGAAGCGGACGGCGGCCACCGCCGGCGCCCTGATGATCGGCGTCGCCGTGGTCTCCCTCTTCACCGTGTTCGGGGCCTCCCTCAAGGCGACCATGGACCAGACCGTCTCCCGCTCCTTCGCGGGCGACGTAGCCGTCAGCACCCCCTCCTTCGGCGCGGGCGGCAGCGGACTCAGCCCCAGGCTCGCCGCGGCCCTCGGCGAGCTGCCCGAGGTGGACACGGCCGTCGGACTCGGCCGGGGAGTCGCGGAAGTCGACGGGAAGGGGCGGGCGTTGACCGTCACCGACCCGGTCGCACTGCGCCGCACCTTCGACCTCGGCACCGTCCAGGGCGACCTGGGCGCCCTCGGGACCGACGGCATCGCGATCACCCGGCAGGAGGCGGACCGCCGGCACCTGACCACCGGTGACACCGCCCGGCTCGCCTTCACCGACGGCGACGAGAGGACGTTCACCGTACGTGCGGTCTACGGCCGCTCCGAACTCGCCGGCGACTACGTCATCACCCGCGAGGCCTGGGCCCCGCACCGCACCCAGGACGCCGACACGCTGCTCGCGGTCTCCTTCGCGGACGGCGTGAGCACGGCCGAGGGCAAGGCTGCCGTGGAGAAGGTCGCGGCCCAATACGGCAACCCCGAGGTGCAGACCCGCGACGAGTACGCGCAGTCCTCGGCCGGCGGCATCGACATGATGCTCACCCTGGTCTACGCCCTGCTCGCCCTCGCGGTCCTCATCGCCCTGCTGGGTATCGCCAACACGCTGACACTGGCGATCCACGAACGCACCCGCGAGCTCGGTCTCCTCCGGGCCGTCGGCCAGACCCGGTCCCAGCTGCGGGCCATGGTCCGCTGGGAGTCGGTCCTGGTCGCCGCGTTCGGCACGGTGGGCGGCCTGGCCCTCGGCGCCTTCCTCGGCTGGGTGCTCGTCCGGGCCTCCGACGGGTCGAGCGACAGCGCCTTCGCCTTCGCGCTGCCGCCCGCGCGACTCGCCGTGGTGGCCCTGGTGGGCATCGCCGCCGGAGCCCTCGCCGGGCTCCGTCCGGCCCGCCGCGCGGCACACCTGGACGTGCTGCGGGCCATCGCCACGGAGTGACGTACGCCCGAACGGCGTACTTCCCAGGGACCGGTCACCGCGGCCCAGGGCCAACGCCCCGAAGGTGACGTCACCGCCCGGTCAGCCGACGACGGCCGACCGGGCGGGGGCATGTGCGGGCCGCAGGTCGTCGACGGAGACGACCTCCGTGAACCGCGGCGGGGCCTGCTCCCGGGGCGTACGACGCGGCGGACGCGCCGACAGCTCGCGGGTGGCGACAGGGGCGGGCAGCGTGAACCACACGACCTTGCCGGATTCGCCGTCCGGCCGGGCGCCCCAGCTCTCGCTCACCGCCGCCACCATGGCCAGGCCGCGCCCACAGGTGGCGAGCGCCTCGTCGTCGACGACCCCCACCACCGGCAGGCGCGGGTCGTGGTCGCGCACGGAGACGGTGAGCCGGTCGAGCAGCAGCTCCATCTCCACGACGCACAGCTTGTCGGGCTGCGCGTGCAGGTGGACGTTGGTCAACAGCTCCGTCACACCGAGCGCGGCGCGGTCTATCAGCGGATCCATATGCCAGTAGCGCAACTGCGCCGATACGATTCTGCGGACCTGGCCGATCCGCGACGGCAGGGCCTGAAGCTCGACCGTGCAGTGCCTGTTCGGGTTGGTGATCACGGCTGCGACTCCCCGACTTAGGTCCGGAAGAACACGGGATTCGGATCGAGCAGAGCGTCTGCGCAAGGCGGCCGCCTGCTGTCGTGGCCGGCGGGCTGGTTCGCAGCGTTATCGCCGGTAAACCCAGAGTGACGTGAGACCAGAGTGGCGCAGTGGCAGCGGTGCCGCAACTCGCGTCGGCCCGGCCACCCGTCCGGCCTCATCGGCGCCGGCTCAGCCGCCGCGCCCCGCCGCCCTGCGCACGGCCTCGATGAAGCGGCGCGCCGCGGGTGGCCCCGGTTCGCCCGGCGCCGGGTCGTGGTCGCCGAGGGTCAGCAGATACCGCTTGCCGTTGAGGTCGGCCAGTGCCCGGTCCTCCGGCGCGAACCAGGGCCTGGAGGCGCGGACCGCCTGCACGGGCGCGCTGTCGATCTCGCTGCCGTAGCTGGTCAGCAGCTCCAGCCTGCCGTCGTTGATCCGGACCTGGCCGGCTCGGGTGAGCGAACGCAGCCGCTTGCCGATGCGCACGCCCGTGGCCGTGAACTCCGGCTCCGCCATGCCTCCCCGCCCCCTTGTGTGCCTGGGCGAGCCGAACCGTGCACCCGCGTGGGTCGTGATCCAGCCCGCGTCGTGATCGAACCCGTCCTCGATCCAGTGTGCGCCCCCGTCCGGGACCCGCGTCCGGACCGGCGTCATCACCCCGCCCGGACCATCGCCCGACCCGGTGCAGTCTGCCCGCGCCCGGCGTAGAGCACCAGTGCGCACGACGCCTCGGCGGTACCCGTCCGGAGCATTCGCGGGAATGCGCCCCCGCGCGCCCAAAGCCGCCCCCCAGGGCCGCCTTTGAGGCTCTCAAAGGTGTGTTTATGCAGGTGAGAAGCGTGCGGCTGGTGCTTATGATCGGTGTGTCGGCCGCGCGGACCACCGTCGGCGCGAAGCCTGAAGGAGCCCCGCCGTGACCACCCCCCAGCAGAGCAGGACCGGCGCCACCCTCGACGTCGACCGCAGCGACACCGCCTACCGCGACTGGCTGAAAGAAGCCGTCCGCAAGGTCCAGGCCGACGCCAACCGCTCGGCCGACACCCATCTGCTGCGCTTCCCGCTTCCCGAGAAGTGGGGCATCGACCTGTATCTCAAAGACGAGTCGACCCACCCCACCGGCAGCCTCAAGCACCGACTCGCCCGCTCGCTCTTCCTCTACGGCCTGTGCAATGGCTGGATCCGGCCGGGCCGTCCGGTGATCGAGGCGTCCAGCGGTTCGACGGCCGTCTCCGAGGCGTACTTCGCCAAGCTGATCGGCGTGCCCTTCATCGCGGTCATGCCGCGCACGACGAGCGCCGAGAAGATCCGCCTGATCGAGTTCCACGGCGGCCAGTGCCACTTCGTCGACGACTCCCGCACGATGTACGAGGAGTCGGCCCGCCTCGCGACGGACAGCGGCGGTCACTACATGGACCAGTTCACCTACGCCGAACGGGCCACGGACTGGCGCGGGAACAACAACATCGCCGAATCCATCTTCCGCCAACTGGAGTGGGAGCGGTTCCCGGAGCCCGCCTGGATCGTGGCCACGGCCGGCACCGGCGGCACCTCCGCGACCCTCGCCCGGTACGTTCACTACACGCAGCGCAACACCCGCATCTGCGTCGCCGACCCCGAGAACTCGTGCTTCTTCGAAGGCTGGACCACCGGCGATCCGGACGTCACCTGCGACTGCGGCTCACGCATCGAGGGCATCGGACGGCCGCGCATGGAACCCAGCTTCGTGCCCGGTGCCGTCGACCGGATGATGAAAGTCCCGGACGCCGCCAGCGTCGCCGCCGTACGCGCCCTGGAACGGGCCATCGGCCGCAAGGCGGGCGGCTCGACCGGCACCGGACTGTGGAGCGCGTTGAAGATCGTCGCCGAGATGGTGGCCGACGGACATCGCGGCAGCGTGGTCACCCTGCTGTGCGACCCGGGCGACCGCTACCTCGACAAGTACTACTCCGACGCCTGGCTCGCCGAGCAGGGCCTGGACATCGCCCCGTACACCACCGCGATCGAATCGCTGCTGGCCACAGGCGTGTGGCCGGCCTGACCTCCGGTACGCGCCGCCCGCGGACGGGCCGGGGCCCTCACGGGGTCAGCCGGCGGTCCAGCTTCGTCACCGCGTCCCGGAACGACCGCCCCAGACCGGCCCGCGCCAGCCGCAGGACCGCCCGGAACGCCCCGTTGCCGTCGGCGGCGAACGTCCACTGCACCCGCGTCCCCGCCCCGGCCGGCGACAGCCGCCACTCCTCGACCAGCGCCCGGACGCCCGGCGCGTTGGTCACGTCCACGCGGTAGGCGTAGAGCTCCGGCTCCTTCGCCACGAGCACGGTCTCCCGGAAACGCGTGCCGCCCCTGAGTCGTACGTCGCGCCCCGCGCCGTCGTCCAGGGGCTGGACGGACGTCACGGCCGGGAACCACTCCGCCCAGCCGGACACGTCCTCGGCGAGGGCGCGGAAGACGACCTCAGGGGGAGCGGACACCTCCCGAGCGAAAACCAGCCGTACAGGAGCGGTCTCGACGAACGAGAGCCCTTCGGGGCGCAACCGGTGAGCCATGCGCGCAACCTCCTCATGGCGAGGAAACGGGTGCGCCACCCTAGCCGCAGGCCCTTCAGATGTCTGTACCCTCACCGGGCTCGCCCGCGACCACCAGCCGCCGCAGATGCTCGGAGACCTCCACGCGCGCCGTCTCCGGCAGCCCCGCGTCCGTGACCAGCGTGTCGACCTGCTCCAGCGCCGCGAACGAACTCAGGCCCACCACACCCCACTTGGTGTGGTCCGCGACCACCACGACCCGGCGCGCCGACTGCACCAGGCGCCGGTTGGTCTCGGCCTCCGCGAGGTTCGGCGTCGACAGACCGGCCTCGGCCGATATCCCGTGCACCCCGAGGAACAGCACGTCGAAGTGGAGCGCCGCGATGGCCTGGTCGGCGACCGGACCCACCAGCGAGTCGGACGGCGTGCGCACCCCGCCGGTCAGCACGACCGTGGCCGCGCCCTGCCGGGGGCCCGAGGTCCGCTGCGCCACGTGGAAGACGTCGGCCACACGCACCGAGTTGGTCACCACGGTCAGATCCGGCACGTCCACCAGATGATGCGCCAGCGCGTACGTCGTCGTACCGCCCGACAGCGCGATCGCGCTGCCCGGGGCGACGAGTTCCGCCGCCGCCTTCGCGATGTCCTCCTTGGCGGTCAGCTCCAGACCCGACTTCGCCTCGAAGCCCGGCTCGTGGGTGCTCGCCTCCACGACCGGCACCGCGCCGCCGTGCACCTTCTCCAGGACACCCTGGCGCGCCAGCGCGTCCAGGTCGCGGCGCACGGTCATGTCCGACACGCCGAGCTTGCGGGTCAGCTCGTTGACCCGTACGCCGCCCCGGCGGCGTACCTCGTCCAGGATCAGGGCGCGGCGCTGCTCCGCGAGGAGGTTCTGATTCTCACTCACGTACGCTCCGGTCCTTTCCCTCAACCCGTCCGACAGGCCCGTTCACCTGCTCCGACGAGGCCATTCTCGCCGATTCGGGTGCGGGGGCGTCCCATCCTCGCACGGCTTGCTCACAGCTGGTCCACCACCCCGACGCGTGCATGCCACTCCTGCGTGGCGTGGGCGTTCCTCACGCGGTCCGGGGAGGTTCCGTGACGGGAGGTGTATCAAGCCTGTGAAGTGGCGATCCTTATGTCCGCACGGACACATGTCGAAGGCGTGTCACGGGGGAAGTGCGAACAGTGGAACGTGCCTCAGCGGACAGAACGGCCCTGGAACTCCTGGTCCACGGCGTGGGTGGCGCCACGCCCGAGAAGATGCTCAACGATCCGCGCACGGTGCGGATCACCGGCGACGACACGGCCGCCGTGTTCCGGCGTGCCGACGACGTCACCGCGGACACCGGCCCCGCCGACGACCGCGGCCGCGACGCCCCGGTTCCCGAGGCCTATGTGTGGTCCAACCTCACCTCCGGCAACGGCACCCGCGCCCTGTGGCTCCTGCTGCTGCCGTTCATGGTCGTCAACCTCGCCCACTGGATGCGCCCCGCCGCCCGGGAGGGCATCCGCGCGGTGCGTCTGTACGGGCTGCTCGTGCGGCTCGCGGCGCTGAGCCTGACGGTGCTGCTCGTCGCCGCGGCCTGCGAGGTCGCCCTCGACCTGACCGCCTGGCAGTGCGCGGGCACGACCGCGTGCGCCGAGCGTCACTCCTGGCTCGGCTTCCTCTCGCCGGCGGTCTCCGACGGCGGCTGGTGGAGCCTGCCCGGCCGCCGGCTCGCCCTCGCCGCCCTGGTCCCGACCGCCCTCGTCGGCCTCCTCTGGTACCTGTCCCACCGCACCTGGCGGGCGTACGAGTCCCAGGAACCCCTCGACCGCGCGTCCGAACCCGAGAACGGCCCTGGTCACACGGCACTCCGCCGGCCCGGCTTCTGGTACGGGCGCCGCCTGGTGGCCCGCCTGCGCGCGGCACACACCGCGGCGGGACTGCTCACCGTGGCCGCGGCGGTCGGTACGGCGGCCGTACGCCAGGACCGCCGACCCGGCGGCCCCGCCCTCCTCGACGGGCTCGGCCGACTGCTGGAGGCGTCCCTGGTGGCGGGCGCGCTGGCCACGGTGTGGGTGGTGTGCCGCCGGGGCCGCAGCGAGCACCGCCTCGACCGCCGCATCGACGCGCACCTCGTCCACCGGCTGCCGCTGGCCGCCCTCGTCCTGCTCGCCCTCACCCTGGTGTACGCCGGGTGGGAGCGCCCCGGCTGGCACTCCGAGGGACGGCTCCCCGGTGACGCGACCTTCGGCGGCCTCGCCCTCGCCCAGGGCGCCCTGGTGATCGCCCTCGCGGTCGTCGCCCGCGTCCTGCACCACTGCCCACGGGAGCGCTCCGCGCCGGCGGACTCGAGCGGGGCCACCGCCGTCGAGCGGGTTCAACTCGTCCAGCAGGAGCGCTGCGCCCTGCGCGGGCTCGGCGGGCCGGCGGTCGCGATGCTGGCCTGTGCGCTCGGCGGAGTGATGTCCGGCGGGGTGTCGCAGCGAGTGTCGGACTGGCTGGACGGCACCGGGACCTTCCTCGACGGACCGCCCGTGCTCCTGACCTGGCAGGCGTCCGTCATTCCCGTGCTGCTCGTCGTCCTGTTGGCGCTGTGCGGACTGCTCGGCCGGCAGACCTGGCTGCTCACCCGGGCCGAGCAGGACGCGGTGGGCCGCGAGTACGGGGTCGGGCCCGGCGACCCGGCCCGCACCCGTCGCATCGCCCGCGCCCGCGCGATGGCCACGCTCACCGACCGGGGCCCGCTCCTCGTCGCCGTCGTCTCCACCGCGACCCTGCTCCTGGGCGCGGGCGCGCTCGTCGGCGCCTTCGGCACCGGGAAGACCCCGGTCCGCGCCACGGACGGCGCCCAGTCCTTCGTCCAGGGAGCCGCCCAGACCGCACAGGCGATGGGCTCCTGGCTCATCGGCCTCGGCTTCGTACTCTTCGTCACCTGGGGCCGGCGTGCCTACAAGGACCCCTCCGCGCGGCGCACGATCGGCATCCTCTGGGACGTCGGCACCTTCTGGCCGCGCGCCGCGCATCCCTTCGCCCCGCCCTGCTACGCCGAGCGCGCGGTCCCCGACCTGACCTGGCGGATGGCCAGTTGGACGCGCGCCACGGGTGGACGTCTGGTGATCTCCGGTCACTCCCAGGGCAGCGTCCTCGCGGCCGCCGCGGCCTGGCAGCTGAAACCCTCCGACCGAAAACGGGTCGCCCTGCTCACCTACGGCTCCCCGATCGAGCGCCTCTACGGCCGCTGGTTCCCGGCCCACTTCGGCCCGGCCGCGCTCGCCGCCCTGCACGAGGACATCGCCTGCTGGCGCAATCTGTACCGGCTCACCGACCCCATCGGCGGCCCGGTCCGGCTGTCCGGCGACGACTGCGGCCCCCAGGTGGACCGCGAGCCCCTCGCGGACCCGCTGGCGTACGGCCGCACCGAGGAACACCCGCTGCCCGCGCCCATTTTGGGCCACTCCGACTACCAGGCCGACCCGGCGTTCGCGGAGGAGCGCGAGATGCTGCTGGGACGGCTGCGACCGGAGCTGCCCGTGCAGCGCACCTGAGCGGATCAGGGCAGCTCGGGCAGGTCCTCCGCGTACAGCAAGGTCAGGTCGTCCGTGCTCGGCTCGGCCACCTGGGCGACCCGGCCGGCGTGCCGCTCCACCATCGCCTCGAACGTCTGGCGCGCGGTACGCCCGTTGCCGAAGGCGGGTCCCTTGGGGAGCTCCGTGAAGTACTTCAGGAGAGCGTCCGCGGTGCCCTGAGCGAGCCGGTACTCGTGCTCCTCGGCCTGCTGTTCCACGATCCGCAACAGCTCTTCGGGGCCGTAGTCACCGAAGGTGATGGTCCGTGAGAAACGGGACGCCACACCGGGGTTGACCGAAAGGAAGCGCTCCATCTCCGCCGTGTAGCCCGCCACGATGACCACCACGGAGTCCCGGTGGTCCTCCATCAGCTTCACCAGGGTGTCGATGGCCTCCTTGCCGAAGTCGCGGCCCGCGTCCTCCGGCGACAGTGCGTACGCCTCGTCGATGAACAGCACACCGCCGTGCGCCCGTTGGAAGGCCTCCTGGGTGCGGATCGCCGTCGAGCCGATGTGCTCGCCGACCAGGTCGACGCGGGACACCTCGACGAGATGGCCCTTCTCCAGCACGTCCAGGGCGGCGAGGATCTCGCCGTAGAGGCGGGCGACCGTCGTCTTGCCGGTGCCGGGGGAGCCGGTGAAGACCAGATGGCGCTTGACGGACGCCGCCTTGAGCCCCGCCTGCTGACGGCGCCGGCCCACCTCGATCATGTCGATGAGGGCCCGCACCTCGCGCTTGACGCTCTCCAGGCCCACCAGCGTGTCCAACTCGCCGAGTACGTCCTTCGAGGTCCGCACCGACGTCTCCGGCCCACCGGCGGCCCGCTGCGGCTCCGGCGCGGTGACCCGCTGCTCGGGAACCACGCCCAGCAGACCCGCCGACTGCGCGGTCGTCTGCACCACCGTCTCCGGCGCCGCCGCGGCCCCGGGTGTCCGCACGCCCGCGCTCTCGTCGCTGGTGCAGTCCTCGACCACGGGACCGGAGCCCGTGCCCGCGTCCGCCCCGGCGTCGGCGAACTCGTAACCGCCGCGCGCGCAGCGCTCCGTACGGCACTTGCGCAGCGTCGTACGACTGCCGTCTATCACGTGGAAGCCATAGCCGCCGCTGTTCGTCACCCGGCAGTTCAGGAAGGTGCCACGGCCGCCGGCCGACACATAGAACCCGGCCTCGGCGGGGGAGTCGACGGTGCAGCGCTCGACGGTGGGGTCGGCGCCCTTGGTGACGATCACGCCGGTCTGGGTGCTGTCCACGGTGCAGTTGTTGAGGGTGCCGCCGCTGCCGTGGTCGCGGAACCACGCGCCGGTCGCCGCGTCCCGGATCCGGCAGTCGTCGAGCTGGGCGGTCGCCCCGTCGCTCACCGACACGGCCGTGTTGCGCACCTGGGACAGGTCGCTGTCCACGACGTCCGCGCGGGAGCCCCGGTCGAGGACGAACAGGGCGTCGGGCACGTCGTGCACCCGGCAGGAGTCGAGGACCGCCGTGGCGCCGTCACTGACCCAGACGGCCGGGTAGTCGCCGGTGCTGTCGAAGATCTCGCACTGGTTGGCGTCCACGCGCGTGCCCGGGTCCCACACCGACAGTCCGTTGCGACCGAACTGACGCACCGTCGTGCGGGTCAGCGTCAGTACGGAACGGGAACGCAGGTCGACCGCGTTCTCCGGGATGTCGTGGATACGGCAGTCGGCCAGGGTGAGCACGGCGTCGGTGTCGAGCGTGACGCCGTCGGACGTCGTGCGGTGCACATCGCAGTCGGTGAGGTGCGCGGTGGCCCGGGCGGTGATCTGGACACCGCTGCCCCTGACCTCGTAGACCTCGCAGCCCACCGCCTCCAAAGAGGAGTTGTCGCCGGTCGCGCTCAGACCCGCGCCCGACGTGTGGTGCACCCGGCAGCGCTCCAGCCGGGGGTGGGCGCCGCCGCGCACCGAGACGCCGGCCTGACCCGCCGCGACGACCTCGCACTCCTCGAAGACCCCACCGCCGCCGTCGACCACGGCGATGCCGATGCCCGCCGGGTTGTCGACGGTGCACCGCCGCACCGTCGGGCGGGCACTGCCCCGCACCTCGATGCCCGCCGCGGACCGCGTGACGATCCTCAGGTCCAGCAGCTCCGGTGTGCCGTCCTCGACGAGCACCGCGGGCGCGGCCGCGTCCTGGCCCTCCACGTGCAGGTCCTGTACCACCGCCGAGGCGCGGACGGTCAACGGCACCCCGTCCAAGGGCGCGAGGCGCACGGAACCGGGGGAGCCCTCGGGGCCGCGCAGCGTCACCGACCGCTCCACGACCAGGTTCTCCCGATAGGTTCCGGGAGCGATGGTGAGGACGTCACCCTCGGCCGCGGCCTCCAGGGCGGCGGCGAGCGATGCGTACTCACCCGTGCGGCGCCGCCACCTCGATGTGCCGGTGTGCGTCACCTGGACCGTGCCCTGTGCCATGGCGTTGCTGTGCCCCCACCTCGTGGTACGCGGCTTGATGCCGAATGGTTCGGCCGGACCACCGTAGCGTGCGCGCGGGTGGTGGGTTGACCAGAGACGGAAGGCCGTCAGCTGCCGGTGCCGGTGCGGCCCCAGTCCGGGCCCGCCCGGTCCCAGGCCTGGTCCCAACGGGCGTATCGGCGACGGACCATGCGCCAGACGATCAGTCGCCGACCGCCCTCGACGGCGCCCGCGGTGAGCAGGGCCGCGCCGAAGCCGGCGAGCACGGCGTGCGTCGTCGCCGTGGCGGAGTCCAGCGGGCGGGCCACCAGAGCGCCGTGTCCGTCCGTCCATATCTCGAAGTGGTCGCCGATGTGCGGGGTCTTGAGGCCCGCCAGGACCGTGCCGTGCTGTGCCGTGCCGTCCGGCGCCGTCCAGTCCGCGACGACCCGGGTGCGGGTCTCCCGGCCGGTGGCCGTCTCCGGGTCCACCTCCAGCGGCGAACCGGCCACCTTCCGCACCACGGTGGCCGTGACCTCGTGGCGGGACTGCCGCTGCTCGTGGACCGACTGCTGGAGGACATCCTGCGCCACGGCGCCGACGAGGGAACCCACCACGGGCGCGACGAGGAGGATCAGCAGCAATGCCGACAAGGCCACCCACGCCTCGACCAGATCCGTCGTACGGCGCAGTGGGTTGTGTCGCCAGCGCCAGATTCCGCCGATCGCTCGCACCGCCCGCACCCCCTTCCCGCTCCGTGATAACCCCCGTCGGAGCCGTTCACGCGCGAGCCCGGGGAAAGAGAGAGCGAAATCACCAGAGCCCGGGACCTCTCATGAACTTCTCACGCAATCCCAACGCTCCGGAGCCGGGCGGGGGTTCCCGTGGATCGCCGGGCCTCCGACCTCGGCCGGAACTATGCGATGACGCGCACCGGATCGCCGACTCTGATCGTGCCGTGACAGAGAGGCACCAGGTTCTGTCCGAAGACCAGCTTGCCGTCGAGGCGCCGATGCCGGCCCAGGGTGGAGAGCGGTTCCTTGCCGCGTGCCGCGGTGTCCTGGTCGGTGGTGGTCACGACACATCGACCGCACGGCTTGGCGACCCGGAACTCGACCTCGCCGACGGTGAGGCGCGACCAGCCGTCCTCCGCCCACGGGTCGGTGCCCGCCAGGACCAGGTTCGGCCGGAAACGGTTCATCGGCAGCGGGCCCTCCTCGGCGTGCTCGCCCTGGGCGATCAGCGAGTTGAGGGCGTCGAGGGAAGCGGTCGTGGTGGCCAGCAGCGGATATCCGTCGGCGAAGGTGACGGTCTCGCCGGGCCGCGCATACCCGGGGTCGACGGGCCGGCGGGTCGCGGGGTCGTCCATGTGCACCAGCCGCACGTCGGCGCCGAGGTGGGCGCTGCACCAGGCGTGCGCGGTGTCGTCGGCGAGGACCCCCTCCACCTTGTCACGGAAGATCTCCATCGACACCGTGCCCACCGGCTCGGGCACCGGCACGGTCAGCGGCTCCAGACCGGGCGCGGACAGACGGACACCGCCGCCGGGCAGAAGCTCGGCGGCGGCCAGCGCGAGGCGCGGCTGCTGACGTTGTGTGACGACCTTTCCCCCGTCGTCGATCAGCGCCCAGCGTCGGTCCCCGGCCAGCCCCCAGGGCTCAACGACGGCCTCCCGGGGTGCCTGGCCCCGGAACGCCTTGACCGGATGGACGTGAATCGACAGCAGCTGCACATGCCCCATGGGGTCATCCTGCCAGGTGGCACCGACAACCCCGTGGGCTCAGTAGCCCCGGTACTGCTGGTTGTACGGGTCCTGGTACTGGGGCGCGGCGGGCCGGGGAGCGGCCGGGCGCATGGCGTCGTATCCCGTGCCGGGGCCCGCCGGACGCGGCTGCTGCTGCGCCTGGGGTCCGGGGTAGCCGCGCGGCGCGGCGGCCTGCGGCGGGATGTACGCCGCCGGAGCCTGCTGCAACGGCGCGGGCTGCTGCGCCTGCGGGTAGCCGTAGCCGTAGGACTGCGAGGGGCCCGCCGGGAGAGCGGGCAGCGCCGACGGCAACGCGGGCAGGTTGCTGCTGCCCATGTCGTACGCGGCGGGGACCCGGATCGGGGCGATCTGCGGGGTGCCCCGCTCGGCCACGAGCGAGTCGTAGATCGGAGTGTCCGGGAAGGAGGCGTAGTAGCCGCCGCCATAGGTGGAGCGGGGGGAGGTCATGGCACATAAGTTAAGCCCACGATGTGCTGGTTGGGGAGACCGATAAGAGGGTTGATTTCCGTGTCCGCCGTGACCTCGGACCCCCAATGCGAGCGAACTTGGCAAAAAAGGACGGCGAGCGTCCTTCCGATCGTGTAAAGGCCGAGTTCCGAGCGGGTTACCCGCGGTTGGTCAGGGCTGATCCTGCGCTCCCGATGGGAGTTCACCGTCCCGCGCAATAGGTTGGCCGGAAAGACAACCTGAGGGTGCCGAGGCGCGCGGCCTGGTGCACTGACACGCGATGGGGGCGTACATGTCAATGTCGAAGGGGTCCAATGTTCCGGTGCCGACCACGGCACTGCGGGTCGAACTGGGCTGGCGCTCGGGAACGGGTGTTCCGGACGCGGACGCGTCGGCACTGCTGCTGGTGGGCGGAAAGGTCCGTTCCGACGCGGACTTCGTCTTCTACAACCAGCCGGCCCACTCCTCCGGAGCCGTCCGCCACGAGGGCAAGCGCGACGCCGGAGGCCGGGTGACCGACAGTCTTCTCGTCGACCTCGCGCGCGTGGAGCCCGCGATCGAGACGATCGTCCTGGCGGCCTCGTCGGACGGCGGCTCGTTCGGTCAGGTCCCGGACCTCTACATCGAGGTGCGGGACGCGGCGCAGGGCACCGTCGTGGCGCGGTTCGACAGCGCCGGCGCCACGGTGGAGACGGCCTTCGTGCTGGGGGAGTTCTACCGCCGCCAGGGCGCCTGGAAGTTCCGGGCCGTCGGCCAGGGCTACGGCAGCGGTCTCGAAGGCCTGGCCACCGACTTCGGGATCGCCGTCGACGAGCCACAGCAGACTGCCGCCCCGGCCCCCTCGACCCGTCAGGCGCCGCCGGCCCAGCCGCCGACCATGCCCGCCTTTCCGGCCACCGTGCCCCCGCCGGTCCACCAGGCCCCGCCGCCCCCGCCGCCGATACCGCCCGTCGCGCCGGTCCGGCTGACCAAGGTGACGCTGACCAAGGCCGCCCCTTCGGTGTCCCTGAGCAAGCAGGGCGGCACCTCGGGCGCCCTGCGCGTGAACCTGAACTGGGAGGTGCGCAAGCAGTTCTCGGGGTGGGGCAGCAAGCGCGGCCGCGCGGTCGCCATGCACAACGACCTCGACCTCGACCTGTGCGCCCTGTTCGAGCTCGCCGACGGTCGCAAGGGCGTGGTCCAGTCCCTCGGCAACGCCTTCGGCGCCCTGCACCAACCGCCGTACATCCATCTCGACGGCGACGACCGCACCGGCGCCGTGGCAAGCGGTGAGAACCTCACCGTGAACCTCGACCACAAGAACGACTTCCGGCGCATCCTCGTCTTCGTGACCATCTACGAGGGCGCCCGTTCCTTCGCCGACCTGCACGCCACCGTCACGCTTCAGCCTCAGTTCGGCGCCGCGATCGACTTCTCCCTGGACGAGTGCACGGTCCCCTCGACCGTGTGCGCGCTCGCGCTGATCACCAACAACGGGGGTGACCTCGTCGTCCAGCGCGAGGCCCGCTACCTGGTGCCCGAGCGCGGGGTGAGCCCGCAGCGGACCGTCGACCACACCTACGGGTGGGGCATGAACTGGACGCCGGGCCGCAAATAGAGGCCCCTGTGGTCGGGGGCCTCTTTTGATATAGGGGTCCCTGTACGACGGCTCAGCCCTCGTCCGCGACGGCGTCCGGACGGGCGTAGGTGCGGCCCTTCCAGGCCGCGCCGTGTCCCCGGTAGTGCTGGACCGCGGAGTCGACCGTCATCAGCAGATAGAGGAACGCGGTGAACGGCAGCAGGGGAGCGAGCCACAGCGGCTGACGGTAGTAGCGCAGCATCGGGACGTACGTCCCCGCCATCACCAGCCACGCCAGACCGCCGAACACCGCGGTGGCCGCACTGCCGGCGGCGAGCCCGCCGAGCAGGGCGAGCGGCGGCACCAGGTACACCAGCGCGAGGCCGAGCACCGTGCCGGTCAGCAGGAGCGGACTGTGCCGCAGCTGCGCGTAGGCGCTGCGCGAGACCATCCGCCACAGATCGTGCAGCCTCGGGTACGGGCGCACGCTGTCCACGCGGTCGGCCAGCCCCAGCCAGATGTGGCCGCCCGCGCCCTTCACCGCGCGCGCGAGCGCCACGTCGTCGATGACGGCGTGCCGGATGGCGTCCGGGATCCGCGCCCGTTCGGCCGCGTCGGTGCGCAACAGGACGCAACCGCCCGCCGCGGCCGCCGTCCGCGCCCCACGTCGGCCGATCCGCCGGAAGGGGTAGAGCTGCGCGAAGAAGTAGACGAAGGCGGGTACCACCAGCCGCTCCCACAGGCTCTCCACCCGCAGCCGTGCCATCTGGGAGACGACGTCGAACCCTCCGGTGCGCGCCGCCGCCACCAGCTCCCGCAGACTGTCGGGCCCGTGCGCGATGTCGGCATCCGTGAGGAGGAGGTACTCGGGCTCACGCGCGCGTGCCAGGCCGATGCCGTGACGCACCGCCCACAGCTTCCCGGTCCAGCCCGCGGGAGGTTCGCCCGGCGAGTCCACGGTCAGTGGGAGCCCGCCCCACTGCCGGGCGAGCGTGCGCGCCAGTTCTCCCGTGCCGTCGGAGCTGCCGTCGTCGACGAGGAAGATCTCCACCCGCCCCGGATAGTCCTGCGCGAGCAGCGAGGGCAGGCTCGCGGGCAGCACCGCCGCCTCGTCGCGCGCGGGGACGACGACGCAGACGGACGGCCACTCCCGTGGCTCCTCCCGGGCCGGCAGCCTGACGTCCGTGCGCCAGAAGAAGCCCTGACAGAGCAGCAGCCACAGCCAGGCGGCCAGAGTCACGGCGGCGATCCACACGATGGCGCTCACGCGCGCAGTCTGCCCCACGCCACCGGGCCGCAAGAGCACATCGTCTATGGTGGCCGGGTGAAGATCGCGCTCATGGACTCCGGAATCGGCCTCCTGGCGGCCACCGCCGCGGTACGGCGCCTGCGCCCCGACGCCGATCTCGTGCTCTCCCTCGACCCCGACGGCATGCCCTGGGGGCCGCGCACCCCGCAGGACCTCACCGAGCGTGCCGTGGCCGTCGCCGTGGCCGCCGCCGCGTACCGGCCCGAGGCCCTCATCGTCGGCTGCAACACGGCGACCGTGCACGCCCTGCCCGCGCTGCGGACCCTCCTCGAACCCGGCATCCCGGTGATCGGCACCGTTCCGGCGATCAAACCCGCCGCGGCCGGCGGCGGCCCCGTCGCGATCTGGGCCACACCCGCCACCACCGGCAGCCCCTACCAGCGCAACCTCATCCAGGACTTCGCCGGAGACGTCACGGTCGCCGAGGTGCCCTGCTGGGGACTGGCGGAGGCGGTCGAGCACGCGGACGAGGCGGCGATCGATGCCGCGATCACCGCGGCCGCCGCCCTCACCCCGGAGGAAGTAACGACCGTCGTCCTGGGCTGCACCCATTACGAACTGGTCGCCGACCGCATCCGTGCCGCCGTGCAGCGCCCCGAGCGGCCGCCGCTCGTCCTGCACGGCTCGGCCGGCGCCGTGGCCGCGCAGGCACTGCGCCGCATCGGCGCGCGCCCCGCACCCGAGGCGGCGGAGCTCGGCACCGTGACGGTTCTCCTCAGCGGCCGTCCCGGCGGTCTCCCGGCGCCCGCCCTGGCCTACGCGGAAGGCCGGCTGCTGGAGGCCGTCAGCCCCGCCCAGTGACCGACGGACACGGGACCGGCCCCTTGGGGCCGCCCGCCGCCAGGCGGAGCAGTCACCCTGCGCAACGTGCTACCGGCGCAGCGAAACCTGAGTAACCTCATGAATATGAGGGACCACCCCCACGACGAGAGCATCCCGCTTCCCGACGTCCCGCATGCCGAAGCCCCGCATCCCGACGTCTGGACCGGGCGCGCCACCAACCGGTTCCAGTGGGTGCTGGCGCTCGTCGGCGCCGCCTGTATGGCGCTCGGCGTCGAGCTCGCCGTCGAATCCGCGTGGACGTCCGGCATCGCTCCGCTCGCCATGTCCGTCGTCGGCTGTATCGCCGCCGGGTTGCTGGTTCTCTTCGGCACCCTCGCCTTCGTCCACGTCGACCTGAAGCTCGACAAGGAGTCGCTCGAAGTGCGCTGCGGCCACATCGGGCTGCCGCGTCGGCGCATCCCGCTGGCCCATGTCGCCGGCGTCGACTTCGAACCGCTCGTCACACCGCGCCACTGGGGCGGCTGGGGCTATCGCTGGCGGCCGGAGAAGGGCACGGCCGTCGTCGTCCGCCGTGGCGAGGGCGTGGTGCTGCGGCTCTGGGACGGTCACACGTTCACGATCACCGTGGACGACGCGGAGTCCGCGGTGCGCGTCATCCGGGACCGGCTGCGGACGGGCACCCCCGGCACCACGCCCTGAAGCCCTCACCGGGTACGCGCCGAGGTCAGGCGGCCGGGCGGTCGTCGTGGCGCATGCCCCGGTCGAACTCCGGCCGGGCCTCGGGCGCCCCGGGTTCCTCGGCGAGCGGTCGGGCCGTGGCCAGGCCGGCCAGCAGCCCCGCGCCGACCGACACCGTGGTGAAGCTCAGCGCGTTGCCGATCGCGGCGACGGCGGCCAGAGCCGTGAGCGCGGCACCCGCGGTCAGGACGACCGGCGTGGGGCGCGGCGCGCGCCACAGGGCGAACAGCACCCAGCAGAAGGCCGCGGCGAGCAACAGCACACCGACGACACCCTGCTCCGCGGCCAGCTGAAGCGGCGCCGAGTGCGGCTTGCCGTCGGACAGCGTCGACTGCGCCGCCGTACCGCTCAGCTCTCCGAAGCGCCCGGGGCCCACGCCGAGGCCGGCCTCCCGACGGGCCATGCCCAGCGCGTCGCGCCACAGATCGACCCGGTGCGGAGTCAACTGGTCCGTCAGCGAGTCGACGAGGCCGCCGGACAGCGCGTTCCCGGCGACCGCCCAGATCAGGCCCGTCACCAGGACGGCGGCCACGGCCAGGGCCGCGAGAGCCGGCCCCCGGTGGCGCATCCGGCCGGCGGCCAGGGAGCACAGCAGCACCACGCAACAGGTCACCACGGCCGTGGTCGAGCCCAGGAGGGCCCCGGTCACCGCGATGCCTCCGGCGAGCAGCCACAGCCCGAACCGCAGCACGGGCACGCGCGTCGCCCAGGCGGCGCAGCACGCGGCACCGGCCGACAGGGTCAGCACCGCGGCGGTGGCACCGGCGTGGCCCAGCGGCGCGACGATCTCGGGGCCCGGAGCGAGCCGGGGCCGGGCCACCGCCAGGGCGAGCCCCGCCAGCGCCCCGGCACAGGGCGCGGCGACCGGCAGCAACACCCCGAGGATCCGCCCCGCCGCATAGCCGGCGGCCACCGCCAGCACCGCGAGCAGGACACCCTCGGGGCGTCCGCCGTGCACGGTGGCGGTGACCAGGGACCAGATGGCGCAGGCCCCGAGCACGACCACGCCCGCCGCGTCAGAAACGTTTCGTCTTTCCCCGTCCGCGTCCGCGTCCGCGTCGGCCGCAGACGTCATCCCCGTGGAACCCACCCGTCCCCCCGAACCCGGTCGCCCCCCGACCGTGACGGACCTGAACCGTGACGGACCCCGGCCGCCCGCGAGCGACTGGGGCACTGGCACACCGTAACGGCTGATGGGCGGTTTGTGGATGAGTTGCGCCGGGTTGTGCGGCAAGCGGAGACCGCCCCACGGACTGCGCTGTCGGCCAAAAGGTCACTCGCCGTACACTCCCGGAGTGACCGTCACCGCAACTTCCGTGGGCCAGCCGGACCAGCTGGAGCCCCAGGCCGCGCGGGCCTCGCGCGGCGCGCGGCTCCTGCGCCTCGTCCCGGCCGCCGCAGCGGCGCTCTCCGGAGTGCTGCTCTACGTCAGTTTCCCGCCGCGCACCCTGTGGTGGCTGGCGCTGCCTGCCTTCGCCGTCCTCGGCTGGGTGCTGCGCGGGCGCAGCTGGAAGGCGGCCCTCGGTCTCGGCTACCTCTTCGGGCTGGGTTTCCTGCTGCCGCTCCTGGTGTGGACCGGCGTCGAGGTCGGTCCCGGGCCCTGGCTCGCCCTGGTGGTCATCGAGGCGGTCTTCGTCGCGCTGGTCGGCGTGGGCGTCGCGGCCGTGTCCAAGCTGCCGGCCTGGCCGCTGTGGGCGGCCGCGCTCTGGATCGCCGGCGAGGCGGCACGCGCGCGCGTGCCTTTCCGCGGCTTCCCCTGGGGCAAGATCGCCTTCGGCCAGGCGGACGGCGTGTTCCTCCCCCTCGCCGCGGTCGGCGGCACCCCCGTACTCGGCTTCGCCGTCGTCCTGTGCGGTTTCGGCCTGTACGAGGTCGTGCGCCTCGTCCTGGAGCGGCGGCGTTCGGGTGAGGTGCGGCGGTCGGCGGCCGCCCTGGCCCTGCTCAGCGTGGCCGTCCCGGTCGTCGGCGCCCTGGCCGCCCGCTCGCTGGTGAGCGACAAGGCGGAGGACGGCACCGCGACGGTCGCCGTCATCCAGGGCAACGTCCCCCGTCTCGGTCTGGAGTTCAACGCCCAGCGCCGGGCCGTGCTCGACTACCACGCGCGCGAGACGGAGCACCTGGCCGCCGAGGTCAAGGCGGGCAAGATCGCGCAGCCCGACTTCGTCCTGTGGCCGGAGAACTCCTCCGACATCGACCCCTTCGCCTACGCCGACGCAGCCGCCGTCATCGACAAGGCGGCCAAGGCGATCAACGCGCCCATCTCGGTCGGCGGCGTGGTCGAGCGGGACGGCAAGCTCTACAACGAGCAGATCCTGTGGGACCCGGTGAAGGGGCCCACCCAGACGTACGACAAGCGGCAGGTCCAGCCGTTCGGCGAGTACCTTCCGTTGCGCTCGTTCATCGGCGCCATCAACGAGAACTGGACCTCCATGGTCGGCCAGGACTTCAGCCGGGGCAGCAAGCCGGGCGTGTTCGACATGGACGGGACCGAGGTCGGCCTCGCCACCTGCTACGAGGCGGCCTTCGACTGGGCCGTGCGCGACACGGTCACCCACGGCGCCCAGCTGATCTCCGTGCCCAGCAACAACGCCACCTTCGACCGCAGCGAGATGACCTACCAGCAACTGGCCATGTCGCGGGTCCGCGCCGTCGAGCACAGCCGTACCGTCACGGTGCCCGTGACCAGCGGCGTCAGCGCGATCATCATGCCGGACGGGAAGATCACCCAGAAGACCGGCATGTTCGTCGCGGACTCCCTGGTGCAGAAGGTGCCCCTGCGCTCCTCCGAGACGCCGGCGACGAAGCTCGGCATCCTGCCCGAGATCGCCCTGGTGCTCGTCGCCCTGGGCGGCCTGGGATGGGCGATCGGTGCCGGGGTGCGGGCCCGACGGAGCGCCACCGACTGAACAGGCGGCCCGGATAGGGTCGCCGTATGCCGACTCCTGACTTCATCACCGAGATCCGGGCCTCCGCGGGCCACCAACTGCTCTGGCTCCCCGGCGTCAGCGCCGTCGTCTTCGACGACGAGGGGCGGGTGCTGCTCGGCCAGCGCGCGGACAACCACCAGTGGTGCGTGATCTCGGGCATCCCGGAACCGGGCGAGCAGCCCGCGGACTGCGCGGTGCGGGAGGTGTACGAGGAGGCGGGCGTGCACTGCGTCCCCGAGCGCGTCGTCCTGGTCCGTGCCGGGAGTCGGATGGAGTTTCCGAACGGCGACGAATGCCAGTTCATGGACGTCACCTTCCGCTGCCGGGCCGTGGGCGGTGAGGCGCGGGTCAACGACGACGAGTCCGTCGAGGTGGGCTGGTTCGCGCTGGACGCACTGCCGCCGATGCAGGACGGGCAGCTGTTCCGCATCAAGCAGGCGCTCGCCGACGAACCCACGTGGTTCGAGACCACGCCTGCCGTGTGAAGTATGGGCCGTGACCACATGGGGCGAGGATCCGGCTCTGCCTAGGCTCATCGCATGACTTCGCCCCAGGTCACCGCTCCCGGCCCCGCCACTCCCTCGCTCGACCTCGGCGGTCGCACCGCCCTCGTCACCGGCGCGGCCGGCGGCATCGGACGGGCCTGCGCGCTGCGGCTCGCGGCCGCCGGGGCCAAGGTCCGTGCCGTCGACCGGGACGCGGCAGGACTGGAGACGCTCGTCGGGAGCGCGGCCGGTCTGCCCGGCGCTGTCGAACCGTACGTCCTGGACCTCACCGACCTGGACGCCGCCGAACTCGCCGCCGCCGGGACCGACGTGCTGGTCAACAACGCCGGGCTTCAGCGGGTGGCCCCGCTGGAGGAGTTCCCGCCGGACGTCTTCCACACGGTGCTCACCGTGATGCTGGAGGCGCCGTTCCGGCTCATCCGCGGCGCCCTGCCCCACATGTACGGGCAGGGCTGGGGCCGCATCGTCAACGTGTCCTCCGTGCACGGACTGCGCGCCTCCGCCTACAAGTCGGCGTACGTCGCCGCCAAGCACGGGCTCGAGGGCCTCTCCAAGACCGCCGCCCTCGAAGGCGCGCCCCACGGTGTGACCTCCAACTGTGTGAACCCCGCCTATGTGCGCACCCCGCTCGTACAGCGGCAGCTCGCCGACCAGGCGCGGACGCACGGCGTGCCCGAAGAACGCGTACTGGCCGACGTGCTGCTGCGGGACAGCGCCGTCAAACGGCTCATCGAGCCGGAGGAGGTCGCCGAGGCCATCGCGTACCTGTGCGGCCCGCAGGCGTCCTTCGTCACGGGTACCTCGCTGGTCCTCGACGGCGGCTGGACCGCGCACTGAGCGCACCGAGCACCCTGCCCTCCCGCGTCGGCGGAGTTGTCCACAGGTCTGACGGGGCGGCCCGGCGATGAGGAATCCTGTGAGCATGTCCCGCGATCACCTGGAGGGCGCCACGGCAGCCCTCGGTCCCACCTACGACGCCGACGCGCCGTTCCTCGAGCTGCTCGCCCGGGGCGCGGCCGCCGAGGCGTACGACCGGCCCGTGCTGCTCGCCCGCGCCGAGGGAGGGTCCGGCGAGCGGATCGCGGCACTCGAACACGCCAAGCTGCTGGCGCTGCGGGTCCGCTCCGAGCTGGAGGGACGGCGCCGGCGGGAGGCCGAGCTGTCCGCCCTCTTCGAGACGGCCCACGACCTCGCGGGCCCACGCGACGTGGACGCCGTGCTCCAGGCGATCGTGCAACGAGCCCGCTCGCTGCTCGGCACCGACATCGCCTACCTCAGCCTGCACGACCCGGCCAGGGGCGACACGTACATGCGGGTCACCGAGGGTTCGGTCGCCGCCCGCTTCCAGCAGCTGCGCCTCGGGATGGGGGAGGGGCTCGGCGGCCTGGTCGCCCAGACGGCCCGTCCCTACGTCACCGACGACTACTTCCGCGACGACCGCTTCCGGCACACGACGACCATCGACGCGGGCGTACGCGACGAGGGACTGGTCGCGATCCTCGGGGTGCCGCTGATGCTGGGACCCCACGTCATCGGGGTGCTGTTCGCAGCCGACCGGCGCGCCCGGGTCTTCGAACGGGAGCAGATCGCCCTGCTCGGATCCTTCGCCGCGCTCGCCGCCGCCGCCATCGACACCGCCAACCTGCTCTCCGAGACGCGCTCGGCCCTGGCCGGCCTGGAGCGCGCCAACGAGATCATCCGGGACCGCAGCGCGGTCATCGAGCGCGCCTCCGACGTCCACGACCGGCTGGCCGAACTGGTCCTGCGCGGCGGCGGGGTCCACGACGTTGCCGCCGCGGTCTCCCAAGTGCTCGACGGCACCGTGGAGTTCCTGGAGACCGCACCGGCGACCGCCGTGGAGGCCTCCCGCGCGGAGGGCCACGCCGTACGCCATCAGCACGACTGGATCGCGGCGGTCGCGGCCGGCGGGGAACTGCTCGGCGCCCTGGTGCTGCGCGGCCACCCGGGCCTCGACCCGGTCGACCAGCGCACCCTGGAACGGGCCGCGATGGTCACCTCCCTGCTGCTCCTGGCCAGACGCTCCGCCGCCGAGGCCGAACAGCGCGTGCGCGGCGAGCTCCTCGACGACCTGCTCGAGGCCCGCGACCGTGACCCGCGGCTGCTGCGCGAGCGCGCCAACCGGCTGCACGCCGACCTCGACGCGACCCACGTCGTGCTCGCGGCCCGCCTCGACGCCGCCGCACCCGACGCCGACCAGGAGGCGGCCGCGCGCCGGCGCCTGTGGTCCGCCGCCTCCCACCTCGCCGCCACCCGGCACGGCCTGGCCGCCGCCCGCGACGGCGGCACCGTCCTGCTGCTGCCGCTCGAACACGGCGACACCGCGACGGAGTTGGCCCGCCGTACCGCGCTGCACCTCGGCACCGCCGTCCACGAAGCGGTCACCGTCGGCGCGTCCGCCCCGGTGCGGGGCCTCGCCGCCGATCCGGACACGGTGGTCACCGCGTACGCGGAGGGCCGCCGCTGTCTCGACGCCCTGCGGCTGCTGGGCCGTTCCGGCGACGGGGCGGCCGCCGAGGACTTCGGCTTCCTGGGGCTGCTCCTCGCCGGCGACCGGGACGTGGCGGGCTTCGTGGACCGCACCGTAGGCCGCGTCGTCGCCTACGACGAACGGCGCGGCACCGACCTGCTGCGCACCCTCGACGCGTACTTCGCCTCGGGTATGAGCCCGGCCCGCACCAAGGACGAACTCCACGTGCACGTCAACACGGTGGCCCAGCGACTCGAACGCGTCGGCCGCCTTCTGGGCGACGACTGGCAGAGTCCCGCCCGCGCACTGGAGATCCAACTTGCCCTGAGACTGCACCGGTTGGCGAATCAGGCACCACGCTGACGGGCCTCCGTACGCGCGCGGACGGCGTACGGAGGCGGCTGTGCGGCGGGCACGAGGACGGGATCAGACGGCGCGCGCGTCCGTGGCCGGGGTCTGCGGGTGCTCCGCGCCCACGCCGGGGTCGCCGTCGGCCAGGTCGTCGTCGGTCAGGTCACGGTGACGGGTCTCCTTGGCGACCCCCACGGCGACGACCGTCAACAGGGCCGCGGCGATGACGTAGAGGGCGATCGGGGTGGAGCTGTCGTAGTCGGCCAGCAGCGCGGTGGCGATCAGCGGCGCCGGCGCGCCCGCCGCGACCGAGGCGAACTGGGCGCCGATGGAAGCGCCGGAGTACCGCATCCGGGTCGCGAACATCTCGGAGAAGAAGGCGGCCTGGGGCGCGTACATCGCCCCGTGCAGCACGAGACCCACCGTCACGGCGAGGACGAGACTGCCGAAGGTGCCCGTGTCGACCAGCGAGAAGAACGGGAACATCCAGAGCCCGATCCCGACCGCGCCCAGCAGATACACCGGACGTCGCCCGACCCGGTCGGACAGCGCACCCCAGGCCGGGATCACCGCGAAGTGCACGGCGGAGGCGATGAGTACGGCGTTGAGCGCGGTCTGCTTGGAGACACCGGCCGAGGTGGTCGCGTACACGAGGATGAACGCGGTGATGACGTAGTAGGAGATGTTCTCCGCCATCCGCGCGCCCATCGCGACGAGCACGTCACGCCAGTGGTGCCGCAGCACCGACACCAGCGGCAGCTGCTCCGGCTCCGCCGACCGCACCGCCTTGCGGGCCTCGGCCTGCGCCAACGCCTGCCGGAACACAGGGGATTCATCGACAGACAGACGTATCCACAAACCGACGACCACCAGCACCCCGGAGAGCAGGAAGGGTATCCGCCAGCCCCAGGAGGCGAAGGCGGCGTCCGAGAGCAGGGCCGTGAGCAGGGACAGCACACCGGTCGCGAGCAACTGCCCCGCGGGCGCGCCCGTCTGCGGCCACGAGGCCCAGAAGCCGCGCCGCCGAGCGTCCCCGTGCTCGGACACCAGCAGAACGGCTCCGCCCCACTCACCGCCGAGCGCGAAACCCTGGATCAGCCGCAGCACGGTCAGCAGCACAGGGGCGGCGCTCCCGACGGTCGCATGCGTCGGCAGCAGCCCGATCGCGAAGGTCGCCCCGCCCATCAGCAGCAGACTCAGCACCAGCAGCTTCTTGCGCCCGAGCCGGTCCCCGTAGTGCCCGAAGACCAACGCGCCGAGCGGTCGCGCGGCGAAACCGACGGCGTAGGTCAGGAACGACAGGAGCGTGCCGACGAGCGGGTCGGAGTCCGGAAAGAACAGCTTGTTGAAGACGAGAGCGGCGGCCGAGCCGTAGAGGAAGAAGTCGTACCACTCGATGGTCGTGCCGATGAGACTGGCGGCGACGATGCGCTTGAGGCCGGCGGGGGTTCCCGGGGATGGGGGAGCGGTCGCGGGGGAGGTCATCGGCACCACTTCCAGGCGGTTGGCGGGGACGTGTTCGTGTCGCCATACCGTAGGAATCCGCAGGTCAGTGTCACATGTGGCGGGGCAACATAGTTCGGGCGTTGGTTATGCGCGTGGCCACTATGCCGACGCACGGAAAGGCGGCTCAGGGACTCGAAGGCGGTCGAAACGAGTGCCGTCCGGGACGCGCAGTTCGGGCTGACCGCGATGAGCGCCATGATCGCGACGAAGGACTCCATCAGCATCGCGCCGTAACCGACCAGCCGGTTTAAGGGGGTGCGTGATGCAAAGTAGGGGGCGTATGGGCTGGCAGGGCAGGGGTGTTGCGCCGTCCAATAGGTAGGTACGGCCGACCCTCTCCTGAATCTTCTGTGGGGGCAGGGTAGGTGAGGGCCGCAGAGCTCGCGGTTCCTGCGGTCTCGTGGGCAGGTTCCGCCGCGTCCGGCGTGGGCATACGGGGAGCCGGTGGGAGTCGGGGCCGCGGGGTGCGGAGTTCGGCCGTACGGCTTGCCTGGTCGGCGGAAGAGCCTGCGCAACCAACACGTGAACCAAAACCGAAGGGACACCCCGAGTATGGCGACGAACTCCGATAAGTGGATCAGGCGTTACCACCCCGCCCCGGACGCCCCGACGCGCCTGGTCTGCTTTCCGCACGCCGGTGGCTCAGCGTCGTTCTACCACCCCGTCTCACGTGCGCTGTCGCCCGAGATCGACGTGGTGGCGGTGCAGTATCCGGGACGCCAGGATCGCCGTACGGAACCCCTCGTGAGCAGCATCGAGGAACTGGCGAACCTCATCGTGATGGAGCTCGAGCCCTGGGCCGACCGACCGTTGACGTTCTTCGGGCACAGCATGGGCGCGTCGTTGGCCTATGAGGTGGCGCTGCGACTGGAAGCCAGAGGAACGACGTTGCTCGGTCTCTTCGCTTCCGGACGCCGCGCACCCTCGCGGTGGCGGGACGAGCGTGTGCACCTGGCCGGCGAGGAAGAGCTCCTCGCGGAACTGCGCAACCTCAGCGGCACGGGTCCGGCCGTCCTGGAGGACGAGGAGATCCTGCGGATGATTCTCCCCGCGGTGCGTAACGACTACCGCGCCGCGGAGACCTACCGCCCGGAGCCGGGACGGGTGGGCTGCCCCGTGGTGGTCATGTTCGGGAACGAAGACCCGAAGGTGACTGAGGAGGAGGCCCTCTCTTGGGCCGAACACACGACGAAGGAAGCCACTTTTCGCCTTTTCGACGGCGGGCACTTCTACCTCAATTCCCACGCACAGCAGGTTATTCAGGAGATCCGGCAGTTCGTCGCGGAATGCGGAGCGGTGGCAGCGAAGTGAAGCGCGCCAACTCGTCGGCAATGTTGGTGACTTGACTGTTGAACATCCCGACTGCGGGAGGGCGGCGATGGGCTGCGTTCGCGTTTTGGCGAGAACTTACGGCTTGTAAGTCCAGGATCGGTACTTCACCGCGAGTCCGACCGGCTGGGCGCAAACGGAACCGCCACGGGGGAAACGGTCCCGCGCTATTCGAGGTTCTCCGCGGTGGTGTGCTCACCACTGGTGATCCGCAACGTACACACGCCGCCCGTGCGCCGGTCGCGGCGCGCTTCGCTCGGCCGCCCGCAGCGAGAGTCCGCAAAGCTGAGAGTCAGACGGTGGGCGGCGGTCGCCCGTCCCAGTGCTGCGAGCGGTGGCCTGTCACACCGAGGCCTTCGGCGGGCCGGACCGGTAGGAAGCCGGCCGCCACAGCAAGCCTGCCCCGGTGGCGATACTTACCCGTCAGGGTGGGGCACTGAGAAATCGCCTTCGGGCTGAAGCCAGTTGACCTGGCCCCTCGCACGGCCGAGGGCGGATGGTGGCCATCAGTCGCGCTTCTCCCGCCTCGGCAGCCGGCAGACTCCGCATGCCTCCAGCACCGAACGGTTCCCCACTCCGGCCATGGCAGCTCCCCGCACCTCAACCAGTCACCGTCCTCCTGCCGAGCCCGCGGCGCCGTGGCGCGACATCCCGGACAGTCGGCGCCCTGGCCGGCCTCACCGCCGACGTCGCCTGAGCGGGTCCCGTCCGATGCGAACGGTCGCGAGCCGTGCCTTCACCCGGTCCACCGCCCCCGGCTCCCAGTCGCTCCTACCGCCGCCGCAACCCACCGAGAGTGTGCACGAGCATATCCGGCAAAGCGCCCGGGTCAGCTGAAAGCGGACTTCTGCTCCGAATGTCCGGATAGCGCGATCTGGGCCCTCGGTTTTCATGCAGAGTGGCCGTCGAAAGTGAACTCAAGTGACCTTAAACCTTATTCGTTGTTTATCTCGGTCGCGAGTCGGCGAGGTTGTACCCCGGGGGTCCGTGATGGAGGTCGTCGGTGCCATCGACTATGGCGGTGGGGGCATGTTCTCTGCCCCAAAGTTTTGCCCAATGGTCCCCTTCGGAATGGGTGTCGCCCGTGTGCCGCTGTCCGAAAGACTCCTGTCTGAAATACGACACCATGGAAATTGTTGTTGATCGGGTTAGCGTGGAACCTGGAACAGTGTGAACGGCTTTCAGGGAAGTTACATGAGCTTCTTATGTGATGTTCGCTCCTGCGGGGCGGAATGGCAGCGGTCCAACTGTGACGCAGGGGGAGGCGTGACTCGGGAGCTGCCGTCGGATTGCTCTTCGGTTGGTTCCGGTCCGCACGCGGCATCGGGAACCGCGCTGATGGAACGCGAGGAGCAGCTCGCGCGCGTCCGAGCCTGGTTGGCCTTCCCGCAGCCGGCGGCGGGGCAGGTGATCCTGCTGGAGGGGACCGTGGGAGCGGGCAAGACGGAGTTCCTGCGCGAGGTGGCGCAGTGCGCCCAGGCCGCCGAGGCCATCGTCCTGAATGCCGTCTGCTCCTCAGAGGAGCGGGATCTGCCCTTCGGGGCACTCAGTCAGCTGTTCGACAGCCCGGCGCTTCCCGTGGAACTGCGCAGACGCATCTCCCCGGTACTGCGCGGCCTCATGGGGTCGACCCGGGCCGAGAGCATGCACAAGGCCGTGGAGCGCAACAGGGCCGAGATCTTGTACGACCTCTTCCTGCCCGTCACGGAACTGGCTGCCACGACACCGGTCGTGGTGTGCCTGGATGACATCGACCACATGGACGTGGCGTCACAGCAGTCCCTGCTGTATCTGGTCCGGCGACTGAGCTCGGCACCGCTTCTGATGGTGCTCACCGAACTGGCCGAGTCGAGCGGGACCCACTCCCCGTTCCATGCCGAACTTCTGCGCCATGCCTCCGTCGTGTCCGTCCGGCTCGCACCGCTCTCTCCACAGGCCGTGCGCACGCTGATGGGGCGGCGTCTCGGAGCGGGAGCGGCCCGGGAGCTGAGTGACGCCTTCCTCGCCTACAGTGGTGGCAACCCGCGGCTGCTCGGCGCCCTGATCCACGACGAGCGGCTCGGCGGAGAGGTCCGGCAACAGGGCTACGGCCGCGCGCTGTTGAACTGCCTGCACCGTAGTCAGCCCGACATACTGCGGGTGGCTCGTGCCATGGCGGTCTACGGCGACGAGGCCTCGTCGGAGGAACTCGGAGTACTGGTCGACGCGGACACGGGCACCGTCGAGCGGGCGCTGCGCACCATGACCGAGGCCGGGCTGCTGAGAGACGGCCAGTTCCGGCACGTGGTGGCCGCGCGCACCGTGCTGGACGACCTGCCCGCCGCGGACCGCGTGCAACTGCACCTCCGGGCCGCGCGACTGCTCTACAACCAGGGTGCCGCGGTGGCCGACGCCGCCCATCACCTGGCCGAGGCCGGTCAGGTGCCGGAGCCCTGGGCGCTGCGCGTGCTGCTGGAGGCGTCTTCGGAGGCGCTGCTGCACGGTGCGGTGCAACGTGCTCTGCGGTACCTGAACTCGGCCCAGGGGGCATGTACGAACGAGAGGGACCGGTGGGCGATCCGGGCCAGGCTCGCTCAGGCCGAATGGCAGCTCAACCCTGCGGCATCGCTGCGGCACCTGATCGCGCTCACCGAGGCGGTCCGCAGCGACCAGCTGGATCCCCACGAGACGATGCTGCTCGTGCGACAACTGCTGTGGCTGCACCGTACACAGGAGGCCGCCGACATCCTTGCGCTGCTCCGCAAGCGGGCGGCGCGTCTGCCGTCCGCGGGAATCGCGCCCCCGCCCGGCACGCCGAAGCAGCCGGCTGAGCTGCACGACATGGAGGTGTGGCTGGCCTGTACGTATCCGCCGCTCGCGGGACGGGTGCAGAGCGGCCCCGTGACCACCGGCCCCGAGGGCGCGCCCGCCACCCGGGGCCGGGCGTTCTGGCTACAGTCGATCGGCGCGCTCTCCGGCGGCCTCGTCCGCAGGCGCAGTGGAGAAATGCAGGAGTGGGCCTCGCACGTCCTCGGTCAGCTCGACCTCAACCACAACGCCCCCTGGGCCGAGGAAGCGACCCTCCTCGCGTTGATGTCGCTGGTCTACAGCGGCCGGCTGAGCGATGCGGCCCATCGGTGCCGGAGCCTGGACGAGCGCCGAAACGGGCGTCCCTCCCCGATGTGGCAGGGCATCCTGGACGCCGCCGAGGCGGAGATCCGGCTGCGACAGGGCGATCTCAGGGAGGCGGTGAAACGCGGCGTGTCGGCCCTGGAGCATGTGTCCGTCCAGGGCTGGGGCACCGCAGCCGGCCTGCCTCTGGGCACCCTGATCCTGGCCCACACCCGCATGGGGGAGTTGGACGAGGCCACGGCGCTCGTGACCCGGGGCATCCCCGATGAGATGTTCCAGAGCCGGTACGGACTGCACTACCTGTATGCACGTGGGCACTACTACCTGGCCATGAACCGGACGCGCGCGGCGCTCGGAGACTTCCTCTCCTGTGGGGAACTCATGGGGAAGTGGGGCATGGACCTGCCCGGCATCGTGCCCTGGCGGACCAGCGCGGCCGAGGCGTGGTTGTTGCAGGGCAACCGCGACCAGGCCAAGCGCCTGGTGAAGGACCAGCTGGCCCTTCCCGGTCCGGAGGACACCGTGAGCCGGGCGCTCGCCCTGCGGCTGATGGCCGTGTTCAGTTCGCCGGGTCAGCGCCCGCGCCTGCTGAGCGAGGCCGCCGACACCCTGGAGGCGGACGGCTGCGCCTACGAACTGGCCAGGACGCTGTCCGACCTGGGCCGGGCCCACCACGCGCTGGGCAAGCACCGTCGGGCGCGGGTGATCATCCGCCGTGCCTGGAGAGTTGCACACCTGTGTCACGCGGAACCGCTGTGCAGGGAACTGCTGCCGGACACGAGCGGTGATGCGGGCCCGGCTCAGGACGAGGAGAGAGCGACGGCCGTCGCCTCGCTGACCAACTCCGAGCGCAGGATCGCCTCCATGGCGGTCATGGGGTACACCAATCGGGAGATCGCGGAGAAGCTGTTCATCACCCCCAGTACGGTCGAGCAGCATCTGACCCGGGTCTACCGCAAGCTGTCCGTCAAGAACCGCCAGAGTCTGCCGGGCTGTCTGCGCAGTGAATCCGGCTGACCCGCCCCGTCCGACGGTGCCGCGCCCCGCATCGGCCGAGGATTCCGGGTCCCGCACTACCCGCTCCGTCCCGACCTCCTCGACTCGGCCCGTTCAACGATGCGGTGGGCGGCGCGCAGTCCTTGCGCGGTGGCCCGTACGGCGTTGAGCGACCGGGCGTCGGCGGCACCACCGGCGGCCTCGAAGGGGACCCCGGCCCGGTGGAGCACGGCGGCCACCTCCCGTCGGCTTTCCTGGCCGGTGGCGAGGACGACATGGTCGGCGGCGACCAACCGCCGTTCTCCTCCTGTCTCGACGACGACCACACCGTCCCGGGTGATCTCCTCGTACGTGACGTCGGTGAGCAGGCGTACTCCGCGAGCGCGCAGTTCTTCCATGACCACCCACCGGGTGGACGGGCCGATTCCGGTGCCGATCCTGCCGCTGCGCCGCATCACGGTGAGCTGACGGGAACCACCGGCCGGGGCAGCGGTGGTCCGTGACATGGGGACGGCTTCCGGCGGTGCGGTCATGGCGCGGGAGGCGAGGAACTCCTCCGGGGTCAGGGCGGGGGAGGAGCCACTGGTGAGGAGGTGCGCCAGGTCGATCGCGATTCCGCCGCCGCCGATGATGGCGACGCGCGGACCGAGGGCGCCGGGGTCGGCGAACGCCCGGGCGTAGTCGAGGACATGCGGCAGGTCGATGCCGGGAAGGTCCGGCCGGTGCGGGCGGACCCCGGTGGCGAGGACCACTCCGTCCATGGTGCGCAGGACGGGCACGTCCCGCGCACCGATACGGTGCCCCAGGTACACGGGCACGTTCAGATGGTCGAGTTCCTGCTCGCGCTGCCGTACGGTCGCGGCGAAGTCCGCCTTGCCCGGCACCAGGGCGGCCAGCCGGAACTGGCCGCCGGGCTCGTCGGCCGCCTCGTAGACCTCGACCTCGTGCCCGAGTCTCGCCAGGGTGCGGGCCGCCTCCAGTCCCGCGAGCCCCGCGCCGATCACGGCGTATCTGCCCCGGGGCGCGGGAGACGGCCGGGCCGGGAACTCACGCTCGTGGCCCGCCCGGGGATTGACCAGGCAGGACACCCGCTCGGTGCCGAAGGACCGGTCGATGCATGCCTCGTTGCAGGCGAGGCAGAGGTCCACCGATGTGCTCGACCCGGTACGGGACTTGTCGACGATGGCCGGGTCCGCGAGGAACGGGCGGGCCATGGCCACCAGATCGACGTCGCCCCCGGCCAGTACCTCCTCGGCCTGCGCGAGCCGGTTGAAGCGGTTGGAGGCGATGACGGGCACCGTGCCGTGACCCGCCGCCCGCAGTGCCCGCTTGACCCGCTGGGCGTACACGGCCCAGGTGCCCGCCGGTACCTGTGCCTGCACGGTCGGCACCGGGGACTCGTGCCAGCCGACGCCCACGGCGAGCGCGTCGGCGCCGGCTCCGGCGAGCTCCACGGCGAGCGCGGCCGTCTCCTCCCACGGGGTGCCGTCGTCCACGAGGTCGGCACCCGACATCCGGAAGAGCACCGGGAAGCCCGGTCCCACCGCGGCCCGTACGGCCCGCAGGACCTCGACGGGGAAGCGCCGGCGCCGCCCGGCGTCACCGCCCCAGGCGTCATCGCGCCGGTTGGTGAGGGGTGCGGTGAACTGATTGATCAGATACCCCTCGGAACCCATCACCTCGACGGCGTCGAAACCCAGCTCGTACGCCCCTTCCGCCCCCCGGGCGAAGGCGGCGACGGTGCCGGTGATCTGCTCCTCCGTCATCGTTCGTGGAACGGTGCGGGAGAACCGGCTGTACACGGGGGACGGCGCGAGGGGGGCGGCACCGTCCGCCCCGGGGGTACCGGGCAGCGCGTACCGCCCGGCGTGGAAGAGCTGGAGGGCGATGAGACCCCCGGCGTCGTGCACCGCGCGGGCGGCCAGGCGCAGCGCCGACCGGTGCTTCTCGTCGTCGAGCACGCCGTAACCGGGGCCGCCGGAACCCGCCGGATCCACCGCGGAGCCGCCCGTGACGATCAGGCCGGCGCCGCCCCGCACCCGTTCCGTGTAGAACGCGGCCAGGGCCGCGCCACCGTCGTCCAGGGTCTCCAGGTTCAGGTGCATGGCACCCATGACGATGCGGTGCGGCACTGTCAGGCCACCGATCACGCAGGGCCTGAAGACCTGGTCCAACACCTGCCATCCCTCTTCTCGGTCGTTTCGGTCGTTCCGTTCAGGCGTCGCGCGTCGGCCGGGGCGGCAGCGCCAGCGCCTCACCCGCGTCCGCGAAGAACGGGGGCGCGACGACGCTGAGCCCGCCGTCGACCACGAGGGTCTGCCCGGTGATGTAGCCCGCCCCCTCGCCGAGGAGGAAGGCGATGGTGTCGGCCATCTCCCGTACGGTGCCGGGACGGCGCGCGGGGATGCGGTCGAGGACGCCCTGCATGGGCGGCATGCCCTCCACGTTGTAGAAGAACTCCAGCGAATCGGAGTCGATCAGGCCGCCGTTTACCCCGTTGACGTTGATGCCGTAGGGCGCGAACTCCACCGCCATGTACCGCACCCACGACTCGATGGCGGCCTTCATGCCGCCCAGCATCGCGTAGGTGGGGTAGGCGCGGATGGAACCGTAGGAGGACAGTGCGACGATCCGCCCGCCGTTGTCCATCAGCTTCACGGCCTGCTGCGCCCCCAGGACGAACGGCCGCAGGTTCATCGCGTACGAGCGGTCCAGGTGGTGCGGGCCGATATCGACGATGCTCTTGAACGCGCTCGCCGCGGCGTTGGAGACGAAGTGGTCGAGCCGCCCGCAGCGCTGCGCCACCTCGTCGAACAGCGTAGTGACGCCCTCGGTGGTCTCGACGTCCGCCTGGACCGCGAAGCCCTGACCACCGGCCTCCTCGACCTCGGCGACGGTCTTCTGAGCCAGGTCGGCGTTCTTCTTGTAGTTGACGACCACGGTGCCACCGCGTTCGGCGAGGGTGAGGGCCAGAGCGCGGCCGATGCCGCGTGAGGCCCCGGTGATCAGCGAGACCTGCTGGCGGTCGGGTGTCTGCTGGTGGTGCGAGCCGTTCATCGGATCGTTCCCTCTCCGTCCCGGGACGTCGTGCGCTGGAGCAACTCGCGGAAGACGACGGCCTTCTGCACCTCGTTGGTGCCTTCCTCGAAGCGCTGGGCACGCGCGTCGCGGTACACCCGCTCGATCTTCTGCGACTTCCAGTAACCGAGCCCGCCGTGCACCTGGAGCGCCTTGTCGGTGACGTTCGTCAGCATCGTCACCGCGTGCATCTTCGCCATCGACGACTGCATGGACGCGTCGTCCGCTCCCTCCTCGAAGCGGCGCGCCGCGTGCAGGACCAGTTGCCGTGCGGCCTCGATGTCCGCCGCGTTCTCGGCGATCATGAACTGGATGGCCTGGCGCTGGGTGAGCGTCTTGCCGAAGGTCACACGGTTGCGGGCGTACTCGACGGCCAACTGCTGGGCGCGCTGCGCGAGCCCTACGCAGCTCATCGCCACGGAGATCCGGGACGGGGTGAGGAAGCCGCCGAGGAACACCTCCAGGCCCTGGCCCTCCGCACCGAGCCGGTGGTCGACCGGCACCGGGGTGCGGTCGAAGGCCAAAGACGCATGGTCGGTACCCGTGACGCCCATGGTGTTGGAAGTGTCCTCGACCGTGACGCCCGGGGCATCACGCGGCACCAGCAGGGCCACCGTGCCCTCGTGCCCGGTGCTGCCCTCGACCCGGGCGGCCAGCAGGTAGTAGTCGCAGCGCACCCCAAAGGTGATCAGGTGCTTGCGTCCTGAGAGGTAGTACGTGTCGCCCTCGCGCACCACCGACGTGGTGATGTCCGCGCCGGTGCCGTTGCCCGGTTCGGTGAGGGCGAAGGCGATCTTGATCTCACCGGTGACGGAGGGAACGACGAAGCGCTTGCGCTGCTCGTCGTCGGCGTGGCCGTCCATCGATCGCCAGATGCCGTTGACCACGTGCACGATCATGCGTACGGATCCGTGCGAGCGGGAGAAGACCTCCATCAGCTCCATCCAGCGCGCGAAGCCCAGACCCCGGCCGCCGTACTCCTCGGGAGCGGCTATCCGCAGGAACCCCAGGCCGTTCAGCTCGGCCCACAGCTCCTCGGGCACCTGGCCGGTCTCCTCGATGTGTTCGGCCCAGCGTTCGCCGGGCCCCTCCACCCACTGTTCGACCTGGGTACGCAGCTCGTGGAACTGCTGCTCGTCCGTCATGTGCCACCTCTGTCCTTGTTCCGTCGTTCCGGTCCGCTGTTCGTCGCGGGTCAGCCGGCGTCCTCGTCGTGGGGCCGCAAACCACGGGCCAGCGCCCGCAGTTCGAACTTCTGCACCTTGCCGATGGGGTTGCGTGGCAGGGCGTCGATCGGCTCCAGACGCTCCGGCCAGTACTGTTTGGCCACCTCGTGTCCGTCGAGGTGACGCCGCATATCCTCGAAGGTCAGCTCCGTACCGCCAGCCGGGACCACGAAGGCGCAGGCGCGCTCGCCGAGACGCTCGTCCGGCATGGCCACCACCGCGACGTCGTCCACCGCGGGGTGTCCGAACAGCAGTTGCTCGATCTCCGCGACGGGTATCTTCTCGCCGCCGCGGTTGATCACGTCCTTGACCCGCCCGGTGATCCGCAGGAAGCCATCGGTGTCGATCGTCGCCAGATCGCCCGTGCGGTACCAGCCGTCCTCCGCGAACGCCTGGGACGTCAGGTCGGGACGCTCGAGGTAACCCTCGAAGACCGTGGGGGAACGCAGCTCGAAGTTGCCCTCCTTGCCCGCGGGCAGCACCACCCCTTCGTCGTCGGTGATCCGCAGTTCGATGCCGTCCAGCGCGCGGCCGTCGGAACCCCAGCGCTGCCGGGGCTCGTCGCCGGGTGACGACAACGCGCCCAGGCAGGTCTCAGTGGTGCCGAAGGCCCCGCACACGTCGGTGCCCAGCACCCGCCCGGCCCGCTCCGCCAGACCACGCGGCACCATGGCTCCCGTCGCCACGAAGATCCGCAGGTACTGCGGAGTTTCGCCGCTCTCCTCCACGGCTTTCACCAGGTCGGACAGGAACGGCGTCGCCGCCTGCACGAACGTCGCCCGGTGGTCGTTGAGTGACTGCAGTGCTCGCTTGGCGTCCCACTCGGGCTGCAGGATCTGCGGCACGCCCAGTACCAGGGCGAGCACCATGCCGTACAGGAAGCCCGTCTGGTGCGCGAGCGGCGACGGCACCCAGATCGTGTCCTGCTTGCCGAGCCCGAGGTGCCCGATCTCCATCGCGGCGGCCCTGACCAGGTTGCGCGTGGGCTGGGTGACCCCCTTCGGTTCGCTGGTGGTGCCCGAGGTGAAGAGCAGCTGCGCCGTCATCTCCGGTGTCGGTGCGAGGGCGTCGAGCACCACGCGGTCGACCGCCGTCGCCGACAGCGCCTGCTCCCAGTCGTGCACGGTCGTCCCGCCCGTGGGGGACTCGGGCAGCTGAGCGGAGCCGCCTGCGGTGGCCAGGACCACCACGTGATCCAAATCCAGGTCCGAGCCGTCCTCGGCGACCAGGTCCAGCACCTCCTCGGCGGGCAGGCGCGAGCGGTGCCGGTCCGCCACGACCAGCACCCGTGCCTTGGAGCGCCGCAGGACGAAACCGAGCTCGCGCTTGCGGAAGAACGGGATGACCGGGCAGCACACGGCCCCGATGCGCAGGGCCGCCAGCGACAGCACCACGAACTCGATACGGTTCGGCAGTTGGTACGCCACGTTCTCGCCCGGCCGTACCCCGAGCCGCAGCAGCAGTGCCGCCGCACGGTCCACCTGCTCGGCCAGCTCGCTCCAGGTGATCATCTCGTCGCGGTCGGAGCGCACGTCCACGACGGCCGTGTCCTGTGGCCGGGCCTCGGCCCTTCGGCGCAGCCACTGCGGCAGCGTGACCCGCGAGGCGGCCTCGGGGCCGAAGGCCTCCGGCGTCGTCACGGGGACACCGGCGCCCGCGTCGTCACCGGCGGGGCCCGCCGGGCCGTCCTCCACCGACATGGGCACAGTGAGCGTGTTCATCGCGTCGAGGAACGTCGGGTACGAGATGCGGTACGCGTTCGGATAGGTCAGCGTCGAATGCCCCCGTGCCCGCGACGACGCCACCGCGAGCGACATCAGGATGCGGTGGTCGTTGAACGAGGACAGCTTGGCCGCGGTCAGGCCGTCCACGCCCCGTACCCGCAGCACGTCGTCCGCCAGTGCCAGACGGCCGCCCATGGAGTTGAGCTGGAGCATGGCGGCGGCGCGGTCGGACTCCTTGAGCCGGGTGTGCGCGATGTTGCGGAACACCGACTCGCCGTGCGCGAACGTGGCGAGGGTCGACAGGATCGGCAGCATGTCGGGGATGTCGCGGCAGTCGACGTCGACCGCGGTGAGCCGCGGCGTGTCCTGCCGGATGCGGAGACCGCCGGCCGCCTCGTCGATCTCCATCGGTACGCCCATGGAGCGTGCGACGTCGAGGAAGTGGAACTCGGGGTGATCGGCCGGGCTGCCCTCCAGCGTGGTGATCCCGCGCAGCAGCACATCACTGGGGTGCAGTGCTGCGGTCGCGATGCCGAACGCGGCCGAGCCGATGTCCGGCGGCAGCGTCAGCTCGACGCTGCGCGCCTGCTGGCCGGGCTCGATGTCGAAGCGCCGCCAGTCCTCGGAGACGGTCACCTCGAGGCCGAACTGCCGCATCATCGCCACGGTCAGTTCCAGGTAGGGGCGTTCGTTGAGTTCGCCCTCCACCTCGATGGTGGTGTGCCGCGTCGCGAACGGGGCCAACAGGATCAGGCCCGAGACCCACTGGGACAGGGTGCCCGCGATAGTGACGTGGCCGCCCGTGGGTCTGCGGCCCAATACATGGATGGGCGGGCAGTCGTCGGCCGACTCCAGCTGGACACCCATCTGTTCGAGGGCGCGCAGCAGGGGGCCGACCGGGCGTCGCCTGAAGTACTTCTGCCCGGTCACCGACACGGCGCGGTCCGACAGTGAGGCCAGACCGATCATGAAGTACAGCGTCGTGCCGGAGCTGCCGGCGGAGATCGCCTCCCGGCGGGGCCTGTACCGCCCGCCGAGTCCATGCACCACGAAGGTGTCACCGTCCCTGGCGATCTGCACACCGAGGTCGCGCAGCAGTCGCACGGTGTACTCGACGTGACGGGCGTCGGACAGCCCGTGGACGCGGCTGACGCCGTCGGCGAGCGAGGCGAGGATCAGCGCACGGTGCGCGTGGTATTTCGAGTTAGGGACGAGAATTTCACCGGTGACCCGGTGCTGAATTCCGTTGACGAGAAGGTGCATGAGTCCTACTACTCCCTGACTGTGGGGTGGTGGCCGAGACAGGACAGGAAAACGGTCCGAATCCTCACGGCACACCGACACCGAAGCATCAAGCGCACGCACACAGAAAAATCGGACGCCGACCTCGTAGGGTCAGAAGTTCGAAATGGGGAATATGTTCAACCCACTCGGTGGAACATTCCGGGAACCCGCCCTACGTCTGGTTGATCCGCAATGCGGAGTGGTTCCGGGTCTCGAACTCCTGATAATCCGGCGCGGAAGGCAGTGACCGGCTGCCCGGGATTGCCTGCGCTTCCTGGACCACCCGTGACCCGTCTCCGGGTGCGGCGGTCCGGACGTCCGCGTCGGACCAGGCGGAGACCAGCGAAACGGCCTGTTCCGGATTGAGCCGGGGGTCGCACAGGCTGGTACGCCGGACGGCCTTCCCCTCGTACACGGAGAGGTCCGCGGCACATTCGAGGACGTCGTCTGGGGTGGTCTCCAGGTGCAGTCCGCCCGCCGTGCCGCCGACGCCGGTCACGGCCCGGAGGAATCCCCGGACCTCCCGTGCCATGGTCTCCAGCAGGCGGGTCTTGTGCCCGTCCGGGCCGACGACGGTGTTCCCGTGCATGGGGTCGCTGAGCCAGATCACCGGGTGGCCGGCAACCCGGACCGCCTCCACGAGCGCGGGCAGCCGGTCGGTGACTCTCTCGGCGCCGATGCGTGCGATGAGGGTGAGCCGGCCCGGTTCCCGCAGCGGATCGAGCCGTTCGCACAGGACGGTGATCTCCTCCACGGTGGTGGTCGGGCCGACCTTCACGGCGACCGGGTTGACGATGCCGGCCAAGAGGTCCAGGTGAGCGCCGTCCGGCTGACGGGTCCGCTCACCGATCCACGGCCAGTGGGTGGAGCCGAGCCAGCGGCGCCCGTCACCCAGTTCACGGATCAGGGGCACCTCGTAGTCGAGGACGAGCGCCTCGTGGCTCGTCCACATCCGGGGTTCGATCAGGGGCTGGTGACCCACCGCGCGGCCGCGCCAGCCCAGGTGCTCCATGACATCGCTGGCCGTCATGTACGAGGTCAGCAGGCGCAGCGGATCGTGCCGCCGGCTTTCCGGGTCGCGCTCCGGGCCGTTGACCATGTGGCCCCGGTAGACCGGCAGTTCCAGGTCCCCGATCCGTTCGAGCGGCCTGGACCGCGGCTTGGCGAACTGGCCCGCGATGCGTCCGACCCGCACGACCGGCTTGTGGGTGGTCATCTTCAGCGTCGCGGCGAGCAGGTCGAGCACCGCGGACTTGCGCGACACGTACTCGGCGTCGCACTCGTCCGGGTTCTCGGCGCAGTCCCCGGCCTGCACCACCAGGGCCTCGCCCCGGGCCACCTGGGCCAGCAGCGTCCGCAACACGCGCACGTCCTCCGCCTTGACCAGCGGCGGACGTGCGGCCAGTACCTCCCGGATGCGCCGGACCTGTGACGGGTCGTCCCACTCGGGTTGTTGCAGGGCCGGCTTACGCATGTCGGTCACGCCTTTTCCCACGTCGGGTCTCCGGTGAAATATCGGTCGAGATATGACTGCGATCATTGGAGGATGCTTCTCGAAGACCCTTCGACAGCCTCCGGTGGGCGCCGTAGAAGGTGGGGAACGGGCTGTGGATCCCACAGCCAGGTGAGTGCCACCGGTTTTCCTCCATCGGATTCTCCAAACGGTGGTCCTCGGCGTCTGGAACCACCGCGTCAGGACAGTCCGATCGGGATGTCGGCCCCGTGAATGTTCCTGTCCAAGCTTTCCATCCATGGGCCCCCGTCCCAATCCCCTGGGGATCCCCTACCTCCCCCTAATTGACGCCCATGAGCTGGGCGGCCCCCGATGACGCGGAGCATGTCGCCCAGGATCAGGGCGTGCGGGATCTGCCAACGCACACCTCGAGCAGTTCCGAGGGGGAGCGCAGCACGACATCGGGGCCTTCCGCGAGAAGGGTCTCCTCGTCGGTCTCGCCCCACAGAGCGGCTATGGCGGCGACGCCGGCGCCCCGCGCGCTGGCGAGGTCGGTGACCGCGTCGCCGACCATGACCGTCCGTGAGGGGTCGCAGCCGAGCACGCCCAGTGCCTTGAGCACGATGTCGGGGGCAGGCTTGGGGCGTTCCACCTCGTCGGAGCCGATCACGACAGTGAACAGCTTCAGCAGCCCGAGTTGTTCGAGGAGCGAACGGGCCCGTGGTCCGCTCTTGCCGGTGGCGACGGCGAGCCCGACATCGCGGGCCCGCAGTTCCCTGAGCATCTCCGGTACGCCGTCGAAGACCGGGACGAGGTGAGCGAGCCGGTAGCTCTCACGGACGAACGGCGCCTCCATCTCCAGCGGCAGCCCCATGATCCGCATGATGTCGGGGAAGTAGCGGCCCAGATGGCGCTCGTACTCCTCGAACGGGGGCTCGCCGTCCCCGACCACCTCGGCGTAGGCGGTGGTGAACGCCTGGCGCATCACGGCGAAGCTGTTGACGAGCACCCCGTCGAGATCGAAGACGACCGCGGCTATCGGCTGCGCCCCCTTGTCACACATGTCGGGGGTGGCGGGACCTTGGCTGGTTCCAAGACTGGTCATGGTGCTGTGGTGTTCTCCTTCGTGGGGCGGCGGCTTCGGGTGTGTGACCGCTGCCGCCGTGGTGCGGGCCCCGGCCGAACCGGTGGTCGTGCCGGTCACGCCCGGTGCGACCTGGGGCTCTCCTGCGCGGCGCGGGCCGAGGAGTAGATCCGCTCGATGGCGCCGATGGTGCGGCGCGCCTCCTCGATGGCCCGCCGTGGACCGGCCGGGTCCCGCAGCTGGCCGAGCAGCTCGTCGAGCTGGCGGTCGTACTCCGTGCCGACAGGCTCTTCGGGCACGGGGATGTCGCGGGTCCGGCCGTCGTCGGTGCGGGTCAGTTCCGGGTGCGCCAGGCGGTTGGGGCTGAAGCCGAACGTGCACCGCAGGGTCGCACTGCCCGCGCTGCCTTCGATCCGGACGCGGGTGATGTCCCGCTCCTCGTGCGAGGCCCAACTCGCGTGCAGCGACAGTGAGACACCGTCGTCGGTGACGAGGAACGCGCGGGCGGTGTCCTCGACGTCTATGAAGCCGACGTCGGCCCGCTTGCTCTCCTGGCCATCCTCGGCCTTCCCGGCGCGCCAGGAGACTCGTGCGGTGTCCCTCGCGATGAAGTCGCCCGAGACCGCGCCGGTGACCTGCGTGAAGTTGGCGGAGCCCAGCAGGGGCGCGGCGATGTCGAACAGATGCCAGCCGAGGTCCACCAGCGCCCCGCCGCCCGACAGCCGACGCCGGGTGAACCAGCCGCCCGCGTCCGGCACACCCCGGGCACGCACCCAGGACAGCTCGATGTGACGGATCGTGCCCAGGTCGCCGGCGTTCGCGAGCAGGGCCCGGACGTCGGCGCGGTGGCGGGCGGCGCTGCCCGCCAGGAGCCGTGCACCGCCGACGCGTTCGGCTTCGGCCAGCTGCTCCGCCTCCGCCGACGTCAGGCACACCGGCTTCTCGAGGAATACCGGGATGCCCTTGAGGAGCAGGCCGCCGGCGATCTCGCAGTGCAGGTGGTTGGGGACGGCCACGATGGCCAGGTCCACCTGTGCGGGGTCCGAGTCGTGCACGGCCGCCAGGACCGGCGTGTCCGGGAACTCCGCGGTGACGGCCGCGCGCGAGGCCGGGTCGGGGTCGACCGCCGCGCTCACGGTGAAGTCGGGATGGCGACGCAGCCGCGGCAGCCAGATGGAGCGAGCCGCCCAGCCGAGCCCCACCACAGCGGTGCGGATCGGCCGGCCGTCGTGGTTCGCCGCGGTCATGAGCCGAGGACGTCGGCCAGGACGGCGGCGACCTCGTGCATCTGCTGCTCGGTGCCGAGCAGTGTCCGGTGGTGCAGCCACAGGCAGTCGGATGTCAGTGCCTCGGAGTTGGGGCAGCGGCGGGCCAGTTCGTCCACCGACAGGTCCGGCGCGCCCATCTCCCAGAAGGCGTCCGTGCGATAGACCGAGCGGAACGCCACGAACGCGGGGACACCTCGCTCGATGAGCGTGTCGACCACCTGTGCGCGCCGCTCCTCGGTGATGCCGGGAACTCGGAACATGGCCATGTAGTGCGGGTTGCGGTCGGCCCGGGGGTCCAGCCGCTGCGGCAGCACGCCGGGGATCTCGGCGAGCAGCGAGGACAGCAGCGGCCATCGTTCCTCACGCGTCCGGATCTGCCCGTCCAGGCGCGCGAGCTGGGCGCGCAGCACCGAGGCGGAGAACTCGTTCAGCCGGAAGTTGGAGCCCGAGGTGCGGTGGAAGTAGCCGCGGTCGTCGCGGGGGCGTCCGCAGCTGTGCCGGACGAAGGCGCGTTCCGCCATCTCGGCGGTCGGGAACAGCACCGCACCGCCCTCGCCCGCCGTCATCAACTTGCCGTTCTGGAAGGAGAACGCAGCGACCGAGCCCAGCTCACCGACCCTCCGGCCGTTCCAGGTGGCGCCCTGGGCGTGTGCCGCGTCCTGGATCAGCGGCACACCGGATTCGGCGGCGACCTTGTCGAGGGAGTCCATGTCGGCGAACTGGCCGGCCATGTGCACGGGCATGATGGCGCGGGTCTTCGCGGTGACGGCCTTGGCGGCCTCGGCCGGATCGATGCAGTACGTCTCCGGGTCCACGTCCACCGGCACCACGACCGCGCCGAGGCGCTGAGCGGCCTGGGACGAGGAGATGAAGGTGAAGGCCGGCACGATCACCTCGGTGCCGGGACCGACACCCATGACCTCCAGAGCCAGTTCGAGGGCGTGCGTGCCGTTCGTGACGGCCAGTGCGTGCTCGCTCCCGTGGTACTCGGCGAACTCCCGCTCGAAGGCATCGACCTCGCCACCGCCCATGCGCCACCACTGCCCCTGCTCCAGCGCACGTATGAGGCCGGTCCGCTCCGCGTCGTCGTACTGCGGCCACGCCGGAAGGTCTGAGCCCAGTCGCACACCACTGCTCATGCTGTTCCTTGCTCCTTCGGTATACGCGCATGCGAATACTGCCGCAGCGAATGCCACGGAGGTCACGACACGGAACCCCCCTCACGAGCCGGGTGTTCACACGGACGCCGGCGCCGGAACACGACCTCGGCGCGGTCCGGGCGCCCGGCCGGGCAGATCGGCAGTAGCCCCCGGCGGGGTCGGTCATCGCAATTAGCACGCTAGCCCAGGGGTTGGCGAGGCGTCATTCCCCTGGTGACCCCCCTATGTTCCCCCTTGTGATTGCGGGCATACCGAGGAGCGGTGTTTACCTGTCAACGGCCGTGCTACAAAAAGCACTTCCCGGTGGTTCCGTACAGACAAAGGGTGCGCATTGAGCAGGCTTCTGTTGGTGAACGGGCCGAATCTCGGCATACTCGGGAGCCGTCAGCCCGAGATCTACGGAACGGACACGCTCGCCGATATCGAAGGATGGGTCGCCGAAGAAGTGGCGGAACGCGGCTGGAAAGTGGAAGCGTTCCAGCACGACGGTGAGGCGGAGATGATCCGCACCATCCAGGGCAACTACGACTCCGTCGGCGCGATCGTCAATCCCGCCGCCCTGATGATGGCCGGCTGGGGACTGAGGGACGCGCTGGCCAACTATCCGCGCCCGTGGATCGAGGTCCACCTCTCCAATGTCTGGGCCCGCGAGCAGTTCCGGCACGAGTCGGTGACCGGACCGCTCGCCACCGGAGTGATCTTCGGACTGGGCGCCACGGGCTATCGGCTCGCCGCCCGCGCGTTGCTGGAGAAGGTCACCGACCGCTGACGCGGTGCCACTGGCCGTGACAGACCCCCTGTTTCCCGTGCGGCCGCGCCCGCGCGACTTCGCCACGGACACGACTGAAAGCCGAGGACACGACACCATGCCCCAAGTACAGACGGCGGAATCAGTGCTGGCCGCCCACCGCGACCGGCTGCGCCCCGTCGACCGGATGATTCCGGAGGCCGATGCGCTGCCGGAGCCCGGCGAAGGCGACGAGCTGCTGGAGGTCGACGGGGCGCAGGGCCTGCTGACGCACACCCGTGTCGACGCCGACGCGCTGGAGGCGGTGCTCGGCCCGCTGGACCGCTGGGAGCTGACCCCCCGGGTCTCCGGGCCCGACGAGATGGCCGCTCTGCTCACGCGCTGGCAGCAGTACATGCAAAGCCACCCGGAACGCCCCGGTGCGGACTCCATGGCCGCCGTCGAGTGGCCCAGCCGCGACGTGGCCATGACCCGGGTCCTGCGTGCCTTCGGATTCGTTCCCGAGTTCGTGATGATCGGCCGGGTCAAGGGCACCGGCCTGGTGCCCGAGTCGGGCCGGGTCCACGTGCGGCGGGCCACCCCGGAGGACAGCGAGGCGGTGTTCGAACTTCAGATGGTGGAGACCCGGTTCGACGCCGCCGTCAGCGGCGCCGTCGAGCGCGCCACCACCGAGGCACTGCTGCGCGAGGAGATCACCGCGTCGTTCAAGCGCGACGAACCGCTGATCTGGGTCGCCGAGTACGAGGGCGGGATCGTGGGCATGCACCGGGGCGAGGATCCCTCCGAGCCGCAGCAGGCGTGGCTCGCGACGAAGATCGTCGCCACCCCCGTCGCGCATCTGGTCTGCCAGGCCGTCAAGGAGGGCTACCGCGGCCTGGGTATCGGCACCTCCCTCGCCAACCACGTCCACGCCGAGCTGGATGCCATGGGCATCGGCGCGTCGGTCGGCTACCACGCGATGTTCAACCCGATCTCCACGCCGTTCTGGCACCGCCACGGCTGGCGGCCGTACTGGAACCGCTGGATGCGCACCCCGGCCGTCTGAGCGGCACCGCGGCGAGAATCCGTACGAGCCCTGTGGAGGGGAACATGCTGGTGAACGCGCTGGAGGAGCGGGCCGACTCCGTTCCGGACCTCACGGCCCTCGAATGCGAGGGCGTGGAGCTCACATACCGGGAGGCGCACGAGCAGGCCAACCGGCTCGCCCGCCACCTGGTCGCCCGGGGTGTGGGGCCCGACCGCGTCGTCGCGGTGATGCTGCCACGTTCAACGGACCTGCTGGTGGCACTGCTGGCGGTGCTGAAGGCGGGCGGAGCCTACCTGGCGTTGGACCCGGAACACCCCGCCGAGCGCGTGGCCTTCCAGGTCCGCGACGCCGCTCCGGTCGCCCTGCTGACGTCGACCCGCATCGACGCCGACCGCACCGACGTGGGTGTTCCCCGCGTCGTGCTGGACGACCCCGCGACGGCCGCGACCCTCGCCGAACTGCCCGCCGGACATCTGACGGACGCCGAACGGGCCGCCCCGCCGCGGCCCGAGGACCTCGCGTACGTCATCTACACCTCGGGCTCCACCGGCACTCCCAAGGGCGTCGAGATCCCCGTGCGTGCCCTGCACAACCTGCTGGAGGCGATGCGGGAGCGGCTGGCCATGGGACCTGGTGACCGCATGCTGTCGGTCACCACCGCCACCTTCGACATGTCGGTGCCCGAGCTGTTCCTGCCGTACTACACCGGTGCCCGCGCGGTCATCGCGCCACGTGCCACCGGGCAGGACCCTCAGGCGCTGGGCGACCTGATCGTCCGCGGGGAGATCGGCACCGCCCAGGCCACCCCCACTCACTGGAACATGCTGGCCACCGTCAGCCCCGAGGCGCTGCGCGGCCTGCGCATCCTCATCGGCGGCGAGGCGCTGTCGGAGAAGCTGGCGGCGGCGCTGCTCGACCTCGGTGCCGAGGTCGTCCAGTGGTACGGGCCCACGGAGACCACCGTGTGGTCCACGGTCCACCCGGTCACCGGTCCCGAGGACGCCGCCGTCATCGGCAAGCCGCTGCGCAACACCCGGCTGTACGTCCTCGACGAGGAACTGGTGCCCGTCGAAGCCGGCACCGAGGGTGAGCTGTTCATCGCCGGCGCGGGAGTGGCCCGCGGCTACCTCAACCGGCCGGAGCTGACCGCCGAGCGCTTCCTGCCCGACCGTTTCGGTGACGGCAGCGCCCTGATGTACCGCACGGGCGATGTGGTGCGGCTGCGCCCGGACGGCGACCTGGAGTACGTCGGCCGTGCCGACCACCAGGTGAAGCTGCATGGCTTCCGGATGGAACTCGGCGAGATCGAGGCCGTCCTGGAGCGGTCCGGGGACATCGACCAGGCGGCCGCGACGGTCCGCGAGGACCGGCCCGGCGACCGCCGCCTCGTGGCCTACGTGACAGCCGCCCCCGGCCGTGTGCCCGACACCAAGGAGCTGCGGAAATTCGTGGCGGACACACTGCCCCTGTACATGGTGCCGTCCGCCGTGGTGGCCCTGGAGGAGTTCCCGCTCACCCCCAACGGCAAGCTCGACCGCAAGGCGCTGCCGGCCCCGGTCGTCGCGCAGACGGCGATGGTGGAGACGCACCTCACGCAGTCGGAACTGCTCCTCAGCCGGCTCTTCGCCGAGGTGCTCGGTGTGGAGCAGGTCGGACCACGCGACAGCTTCTTCGACCTCGGCGGCTCCTCGGTGCTCGCGGCACGGCTGCTGGCCCGGGTGCGCTCCGAGATGCAATTGGAGCTGTCGATCCGGTTGCTGGTGGAGGCCCCGACGCCGGCCGAGCTGTCCCGGCGGCTGACGGGTGAGGAGCCGCAGGACTCCTTCGACGTACTGCTGCCGCTGATGACCAAGGGCTCGGCACGTCCGCTGTTCTGCATGCGTCACCTCGGCGGCACCGCCTGGTGCTACGGAGTGCTCGCCCAGCATTTCAGCCTGGAGTACCCCCTCTACGGCCTCCAGTCGCACACCTTCCAGGAGTTGGACACCCCCGTCGACAGCATCGCGGCCATGGCGGCGGACTACGCGGACCGCATCAGCGGCGTGCAGCCCGAGGGCCCGTACCGCATTCTCGGCTGGTCCTTCGGAGGCATCCTCGCCCACGCCGTCGCCGCCGAGTTCCAAGAACGCGGTGAGGAGATCGAGTTCCTCGGCGTGTTCAACACCAACCCGCACATCACGGACAAGGAAGACCGTGACGAGCAGGGCCTGATCGAACTGATCCTGCTGATCAACGGCAAGGACCTCGCCGAATACGAGCGCCCGCTCACGTACGAGGACGTCGCCGAGTTCGCCGACATGGCGACGAACTACGCCTGGCGCGGCAGGAAGAGCGCGGCCGAGACCTTCGTCGAGACCATGCTGACCGACCTCGGCGCCTGGAAGGCCCACACGCCCGAGAAGTACAGCGGCGCCATGCACCTGTTCGCGGCCGATCCCAGCCCGGTGGCCGAAGCGGCCTCCAGCGAGGCCTGGGCGCCGTACGTCGCGGGCGAGATCGTGCGACACGAACTGGGCTGCGGCCACGAGGAGATGCTCAGCAGCCCCCGCGTGCTCCGCCAGGTCGCGGAGATCGTCACCGACCACCTCAGGGACTGACCCGGCCGGGAGGCAGCCATCCCCTACCACCTGGGCATCGACGTGGGCGGCACGAAGGTCGCCCTGCGTGCGGAGCACACGGACGGCACCGTGCGCGAGGCCGGCTTCCGGTGGCCGCGGGCCCCCGACGGGCCCGTGCACGCGGCGGCGGACCTGGACCTGCTCGCCCGGCAGATCCGGGAGCTGTGCGCCGTCGCCCCGGACGAGTGGGCGGGCGTCGGCGTGGCGATGCCCGCCACCCTGGACGCGGCGGGCGTCGTCACCGCCTGGCCCAACCGCCCGGGCTGGACCGGCCTCGACCTCGGCGGCGCGCTGCGCGAGGTCTTCGGCACCGCCGAGGTGGTCTGCGCCGACGACGGCGACCTCGCCGCGCTCGCCGAGGCACAAGCGGCCGGCCGTCCCGACCTGCTGTATCTCGGAGTCGGCACCGGTGTAGGCGGCGGGATCGTCCACGGCGGCAGACTGCTGCCCGGCCCCTCGCGGGGCTCCTGCGAGATCGGCCACCTGATCGTGGACCGGTCCGGGGAACTGTGCGACTGCGGGCGCCGCGGCTGTGTGCAGTCCGTGGCCTCGGGCCCCGCCGTACTGCGCCGGGCGGCCCGCGCCCGCGGCACCGAGGTGACCTTCCCCGAGCTGGTGAAGGCGCTCGCCGACGGCACGTCCTGGGCGGCCGACGCCGTACGCGAGGGCTGTGCGGCGCTGGCCGCGGCGGCTGTCGGGGTGGGCGAACTGCTTCGCCCCGCAGTCGTCGTGGTCGGTGGCGGATTCGCCGACGCCCTGCCCGGCTTCACCGAAACGGTCGGGGCGGAGACGGCGCGACTGGCCCGCCCCGGTTTCCCACCGCCGTCCGTGGAGCCCGCCCGGCTCGGTGGACTCTCCTCACTGCACGGGGCGGTCCTGCTGGCCAAGGGCCGTCCACCGGAGAACTGAGACCGGGCGGATCACGGGGCCGACGGCCCTCATGGCCGGCGGCGGCCCGCCCGCCGCCGGGAACGACGTGGTCCGCCTGCCGGGAACGACGTGGTCCGCCTGCCGGGAACGACGTGGTCCGCGCCGGTCCGGACGAACTCCTCGCCCGGACCGGCCCGAACCGCCCGTCGCACCCGAACCCTTCTCAGGCCGCCGCGCGCGGCATCCGCACCCGAACCCTTCTCAGGCCGCCGCGCGCGGCATCTCCGCCAGCACCCGCGCGACGACGTCCTCCGGCAGATCAGGCACCAACTCGGCGCCGTCCTTGCCGTCCAGCACGAAGGTCAGCCCCGACATCGCCTTCTTGTCCAGCCGTACGAGTTCGATCAGCCGGGCCGGAGCGACGTCCGCGGGCAGCTCGTGGGGCAGCCCGTAGTGACGCACCACTTCCAGGTGCTCCGCCGCCCGCTGCCCGTCGATCCGGTCCATGGCCCGGGCGAGCCGCCCCGCGAACACGGTGCCGATCGCCACCGCTTCGCCGTGCCGCAGCCGGAAGTCCGTGGCCAGCTCCAACGCGTGGCCCATGGTGTGGCCGTAGTTGAGCAGGTGGCGCAGGCCGGTGTCGCGCTCGTCGGCGGACACGATCTGTGCCTTGCGCGCCACACTCGCCGCGATCTGCTCCGGCAGCGGCAGCTCCCGCAGGTCGCCGGCGCCGATGAAGTGGCAGCGGGCGATCTCCCCGTAGCCGTTGAGCATCTCCCGCTCGGGCAGGGTCTCCAGGTAGTCGGTGTCGCACAGCACCGCACTGGGCTGCCAGTAGGCGCCGATGAGGTTCTTGCCCTCGGGTGTGTTCACCGCGGTCTTGCCGCCGACGCTGGCGTCCACCTGCGCGAGCAGCGTGGTCGGAAGATGTACCACGGGCACCCCGCGGTGGAAGAGGGCGGCGGCGAGACCCACGACGTCCGTCGTGGTGCCGCCGCCGACCGAGACGACGACATCGTCACGGGTCAGGCCGAAACGCACGAACTCCCGGCACAGCGATTCGACCGTGCCGAGCGTCTTGTCCCTCTCGCCGTCACGGGCTCGCAGGACCAGCGAGGGCACGCCGGGGTCGGGAATCCAGGCGTCCGGCCGAGCCGAGACCACCGCCGCGCGCCGCGCTCCCATCCGCTCGACGATCCCGGACAGCGAGTGCCGCACCCCGGGTCCGATGTCGACGGGATAGGAGCGGTCGCCGAGTTCCACCCGGATACGGGTGTGATGGGGTGCCGAATTCGTCATGTCCGTGTGTGTCCCTTTCTCTGCCGTCCCGCCGTCGCAAGAAGGCTTCCGGGAAAAATAGATCCCGCTCCCAGGGCACTGACGGAAATGCGATGGCCGCTCATGGTGTATTTCGGGCCGACAGCCAATAACGCGATGACTGTCAGTACGGCGATGGAGCTTAATGCCGTCGGCCCGCCGCTCCAACCCCTGCTTATTAATTCTGGTCACTCTTCAAGATAGGGATGAGTAGGGGGGTGATGAGGGGGTGTGGAGGAGCGTCGGATGACAAGACTGTGCCGGGTAGGGCGTCTGCCCTTGCGGACTGCCCGTCTGCTCTCGCCCCGGAGGGATGGCGACACATGTTGCGCACGGAGCTGATCCGGCCGCTTCCCGAGCTGCTGGTCCACCAGGCCCGGCAATTCGGTGCCAAGATCGCCTACCGGGACGCCCGACGGAGCGTCAGCTACACCGACCTGGAGTCGCGGACCCGACGACTGGCCGGACACCTGGCGGAGTTGCGGCTGCAACCGGGCGACCGTGCGGCCATCTGCCTGGGCAACCGCGTCGAGATCGTCGAGAGTTACTATGCGATCACCCGGGCCAGTGCCATCGGAGTCCCCGTCAACCCGCAGAGCAGTGACGCGGAACTCGCGCACGTCCTTGACGACAGCGGCGCCCGGATCGTCATCACCGACCACCCGCATGTGGAACAGCTGCGGCGCCTGCTTCCGGACCGTCCGCACCTCACGGTCGTCCTGGTCGGCGACGGGCCGGTGCCGTCGGGCTTCCTGCCATACGAACCGTTCGTGACCCGGGAACCCGCCACGCCGGCCCGTGATGACCTCGGTCTCGACGATCTGGCGTGGATGCTCTACACCTCGGGCACCACCGGCAGGCCCAAGGGCGTGCTCTCCACCCAGCGCAACTGCCTGTGGTCGGTGGCCGCCTGCTATGTGCCGGTGCCCGGGCTCGGCCCCGAGGACCGCGTCGTGTGGCCTCTGCCTCTCTTTCACAGCCTCTCGCACATCGCCTGCGTGCTCTCCGTGGTGGCCGTGGGCGCCAGCGCCCGCATCGTCGACGGTCTGTCGGCTGAGGACGTGCTGACCGCCCTGGACGAGGAGCGCGCCACCTTCCTGGCCGGCGTGCCCACTCTGCTGCACTATCTGCTCGACGCGGCCCGCGACCGCGGCTTCACCGCTCCACAGCTGCGTGTGGCCCTGGTGGGTGGCGCGGTCACCACGGCATCGTTGCGCCGGTCGTTCGAGCGTGTCTTCGGCGTTCCCCTCATCGACGCCTACGGCTCCACCGAGACCTGCGGCTCCATCACCGTCAACTGGCCCTCGGGTGCCCGCGCCGAGGGCTCCTGCGGCCTGCCGGTGGTGGGTCTGGGCGTACGCCTGGTGGACACGCGGACCGGCGAGGACGTCGCCGACGGCCAGGAGGGCGAGGTGTGGGTGCGCGGGCCGAGTGTCATGGCCGGGTACCACAACCAGCCCGAAGCCACCGCGGCCGCCTTCCACGACGGCTGGTACCGCACCGGCGACCTGGCCCGCCGTGACGAGGCCGGCTACTTCACGATCACCGGCCGCCGGAAGGAACTGATCATCCGCGCCGGGGAGAACATCCATCCGGGAGAGGTGGAGGAGGTCCTGCGCACCGTCCCGGGCGTCGCCGACGTCGCGGTGGTCGGCAAGCCGCACGACGTGCTGGGCGAGGTACCGGTCGCGTTCATCGTCCCCGGCTCTCAGGGACCGGACACGGAACGGCTGTTCACCGAGTGCCGCGACCGCCTCTCCTACTTCAAGGTGCCCGAAGAGCTGTACGAGATCGAGGCGATCCCACGCACCGCCTCGGGCAAGATCGTGCGGCATCGGCTGCTGGAGACGCCCGCCCGGCTGCGCGCCACCAGCAGCGGCCTGTACGACTCGCTGTTCCGCGTCGACTGGATACCCAGCTCCCCGCTCTCCCTGGGCGGAGCCCCGGGCGAGCCGGGCGACTGGGCGCTGGCGGGCTCCGACTCGCTCGGCCTGGCCGCCGCCCTTCAGGACGCCGGCGTACCGTGCGAGGTCCACACCGACCCGGCCGCCGCCCGCACGGCCGCCCGGGGCGGCACCGGCGTCCTCCTCACGGACCGGACCGCCTACGACGCCGGGGCGGGCATCGAGGAGTTCGTCGCGTCCCTACAGGACTGGCTGGCCGACGACCGCAACGAGAACGTCACGCTCGTGATCCTCACCCGGCGCGCCGTGGCCGCCGGCGACGGCGAGGACGTACAGGACCCCGCGCACACCCCGCTGTGGGGCCTGGTCCGCGCGCTACAGACCGAGCACCCGGGCAGACTCGTGCTCGCCGACCTCGACAGCGACGGTCTCGGCGAGGACGGCGCGCGCTCCCTGGCCGCCGCCGTGAACGTCGGTGAACCGCAGTTCGCCATCCGCTCCGGTGTCGCCCTGCTGCCGCGCTTCGCCCGCGTCTCCATGGACCGCGAGGAGCAGCCGCTTCCGCTGCTCGACCCCGACGGGACGGTCCTGGTCACCGGCGCCGCCACCGCCCAGGGAGCCGCGCTCGCACGCCACCTCGTGACCGCGCACGACGCCCACCACCTGCTGCTGGGCTTCACCCCCGGACACGGCGACGAGAGCGTACAGACGCTGTGCGCCGAACTCGCCGGGGCCGGCGCCCGCGCCACCGCAGTCGCGTGCGACACGGGCGACCGCGCCGCGCTCGCCGAGCTGCTCGCGGACGGTGGCCGACCGCCGCTGACGGCCGTGGTGCACGCGGAGGAGATCACCGGAACCGGCACCGTGTCCGCCGCGGCGCACGCCCTGCACGACCTGACCGCCGACCGCGACCTGGCCGCCTTCGTCCTGTGCTCCTCTCCCCTGGGAGTCCTGGGCGCCCCCGGCGCCGGCGACATCGCAGCCGAGAGCGCCGCGCTGGAGGCGCTGGCCCAGCACCGGCGCGCCCACGGCCTGCCCGCGTTGTCCCTGGCCTGGGGCCCCTGGAAGGACGGCGCGGTCGAGAGCGCCGTACCCTTCGCGGCGGGCGAACTCACCGAACAGCAAGCCCTGGTGATGTTCGACGCCGCGCACGCCGCCGGCGAGGCCGCGTTCATCGCGATGCGCCTCGACAACGCCGCCCTGCTCACCGGCCCGGTCCCCGCACCGTTGCGCGGACTGATCGACACCACGGCTCAGGAGGCGCGCGCCGAGACCTCGGAGCTGCGCGGCCGACTGGAGAGCCTGCCCGCCGAGGAGCAGGAGGAAATCCTGCTGCGGCTGGTGCGCACCGAGGCCGCCGCGGTCCTCGGACGCACCGGCACCGAGGACGTCCCGGCCGACCGGGCCTTCAAGGACCTGGGGTTCACCTCCGTGATGGTCGTGGCCCTGCGCGACCGGCTCAGCACCGCCACCGGACTGCGGCTCCCCGCCACCAGCGCCTTCGACCACCCCACCCCCGAAGCCCTGGCGCACCGGCTGCTGGAGGAGGTCTACGGCGAGACCGCCGACCCGGCCCGGCCCGCCCCCGCCGCGGTCTCCGACGAGCCGATCGCCATCGTCTCGATGGGCTGCCGGCTGCCGGGCGGCGTCACGTCACCCGAGGACCTGTGGCGTCTGGTCGCCGACGGCGCCGACGGCCGCTCCCCGTTCCCGTCCGACCGGGGCTGGAACCTGGAGGAGCTGTACGACCCCGACCCCGACGCCGCCGGAAAGTCGTACGTCACGCAGGGCGGCTTCCTCGACGACGTGGCCGGCTTCGACGCCGAGTTCTTCGGGATCTCCCCGCGCGAGGCGGTGGCGATGGACCCCCAGCAGCGGCTCCTCCTGGAGACCTCCTGGGAGGTCCTCGAACGCGCGGACCTGGACGTGAGGGCCCTGCGCGGCGCGGACGTCGGCGTCTTCGCGGGGGTCATGTACCACGACTACACCACCCGGGCGGTGCGGCCCGCGAGGGAGATCGAGGGCTACCTCGGCGTCGGCGGCGCGGGCAGCGTCGTCTCCGGCCGGGTGTCGTACACCTTCGGCTTCGAGGGCCCCGCCGTGACGGTGGACACGGCGTGCTCGTCCTCGCTGGTCGCCCTGCATCTCGCCGCCCAGGCGCTGCGCGCGGGGGAGTGCTCCCTGGCGCTGGCGGGCGGTGTCGCGGTGATGGCGACCCCGGGCAGCTTCGTCGAGTTCTCGCGGCAGCGCGGACTCGCTCCCGACGGACGCTGCAAGGCCTTCGCCGCCGCGGCGGACGGCACCGGCTGGTCCGAGGGCGTGGCGCTGCTGCTGCTGGAGCGGCTGTCGGACGCCCGCCGCAACGGCCACGAGGTCCTCGCCGTCGTCCGCGGCTCCGCCATCAACCAGGACGGCGCCTCCAACGGCCTCACCGCGCCCAACGGCCCCTCCCAGCAGCGCGTCATCCGCCAGGCCCTCGCCAACGCGGACCTCACCCCCGCCGACGTCGACGCCGTCGAGGCGCACGGCACCGGCACCTCCCTCGGCGACCCGATCGAGGCGCAGGCCCTTCTCGCCACCTACGGTCAGGAACGGCCCGGCGACGGCCACCCGCTGTGGCTCGGCTCCCTCAAGTCCAACATCGGCCACGCGCAGGCCGCCGCCGGTGCGGCAGGCGTGATCAAGATGGTGCAGGCGATGCGGCACGGCGTGCTGCCCCGGACGCTCCACGTCGACGCCCCGACGCCCGAAGTGGACTGGACCCGCGGCGCGGTCCAACTGCTCACCGAGCCCAGGCCCTGGCCCGAGACCGGACGCCCGCGCCGCGCGGGCGTGTCCTCCTTCGGCATCAGCGGCACCAACGCCCACGTCGTCCTCGAACAGCCCACCGAGGACCCCGCCACGACTCCCGCCGACGGACCGGACCCGGCGGACACGGCGGAGCGCGCGCTGCCCGACGGACTCGTCCCGCTCGTCCTCTCCGCCAAGTCTCCCCAGGCCCTGCGCGCGCAGGCCGGACGTGTCGCCGCCCTTCTCGACGCGGAGCCGGCGCCCGCCCTCGCCGATGTCGCCCTCACGCTCAGCGGCCGCTCCGCCTTCGAGCACCGCACGGTCGTGGTCGCCCGCTCCGCGGACGAGGCCCGCGACGCCCTGGCCGCCCTCGCCGCCGGCGACGGCACGACCGGCACCGCCACCGACGGCAAACTCGCCGTCGTCTTCTCCGGCCAGGGCGCGCAACGCCCCGGGACGGGCCGCGACCTGTACGCGTCGTTCCCGGTGTACGCCCGCGCCTTCGACGAGGTCTGCACCACCCTGGACCGCCGGCTCGACCGCCCGCTGCGGGACGTCGTCCTCGCCGAACCCGGCACTCCCGACGCGGACCTGCTCGACCGGACCGCCTACACCCAGGCAGCCCTGTTCGCCGTCGGAGTGGCCCTCTACCGGCTGGTCGAGTCCTGGGGCGTGCGCCCCGATCTGGTCGCCGGGCACTCCATCGGTGAGCTCGCCGCCGCCCATGTGGCCGGTGTGTGGTCCCTGGAGGACGCCGCGGTCCTGGTCGCCGCCCGCGGCGCGATGATGCAGCGGCTGCCTGAGGGCGGTGCCATGATCGCCGTACAGGCCACCGAGGACGAGGTCGTCGCCGAGCTCACCGAGGGAGTCGCTGTCGCGGCGCTCAACGGCCCCGAAGCCGTCGTCCTCTCCGGTGACGCGCCCGCCGTCGAAGCCGTGGCCGCCGTGCTCGCGGCCCGCGGCCGCAAGACGAAACGGCTGCGCGTCTCGCACGCCTTCCACTCGCCGCGCATGGAGCCGATGCTCGATGCCTTCCACGAGGTCGCCGCCCAACTGAGCTTCCACACCCCCGCCCTGCCCGTCGTCTCCAACCTGACCGGCTCCCTCGCCGACCCCGCACAGCTGTGCTCCCCCGAGTACTGGGTACGCCACGTCCGCGGCACGGTCCGCTTCGCCGACGGCCTTCGCACCCTGCGCGAACAGGGCGTCACCACCGTGCTCGAACTCGGGCCCGGCGGAGTGCTGACCGCCATGGCGCAGGACTGCCTTCCCGAGGCCGTCGACTGCGTGGCCGCACTGCGCGACGGACGGCCGGAACCCGCGACGCTGCTCGCGGCCGTCGCCCGGGCCCACACCAGGGGCGCCCGCGTCGACTGGCCCTCGCTGTTCGCCGGCAGCGGCGCCAGCGGCACCGTCGTACCGACGTACGCCTTCCAGCACCGGCGCTACTGGCTCGACGCCGCCCCCGGCGCCGGTGACCTCGGAGCCGCGGGCATCACCGCGGCCGGCCACCCGCTGCTGACCGCGGCGGTGGAACTGCCCGAGGCCGATGCCGTCACCTTCACCGGGCGCCTGTCCCGGGCCGACCGGCCCTGGCTCGCCGACCACGCGGTCGACGGCACGGTCCTGCTGGCCGGAACGGCGCTGGTCGAGATGGCCGTCCGGGCCGGCGACGAGGTCGGGCACGGCGCCGTCCGCGAACTCGTCCTGGCCGCGCCCCTGGTGCTGCCCGCCGACGGTGCGGTGCGCATCCGCGTGCACGTCGGCGCCCCGGACGAGACCGGCGACCGCCCCGTCTCCGTCCACTCCCGCCCCGACGGCGACGACGGGGCGTGGACCCGCCACGCGAACGGTGCCCTGACACGGACGAACCCCGGCGACGCGCCGGGCATCGACACCACCCCGTGGCCCCCGCCGAACGCCACGGCCGTGCCCGTCACGGACTTCTACCGGCAACGCGCCGAGGCCGGCTACGAGTACGGCCCCGCCTTCCAGGGACTGCGCGCGGTGTGGACCGACGGAGAGGAGGTTTTCGCCGAGATCGCCCTCGACGACGAACACCACGACGACGCCGACCTGTTCGGCCTGCACCCGGCCCTCTTCGACGCCGCCCTGCACCCCAGCGCATTCGGCGGCGTCGCCGAGCCCGGCGAAGGAAGGCGTCTGCTGCCCTTCGCGTGGAACGGCGTACGACTGCACGCCTCGGGTGCCAAGGCCCTGCGGGTCCGGCTGACCCCCGCCGGAGAGAGCGGGGTGTCCCTGCGCATCACCGACGCCACCGGAGCCCCGATCGTCGACGTCGACTCCCTCGTCCTGCGCCCCGTGGCGGCCGAACACCTGCGCCCGGCTACCGAAGCCGGACACGAATCCCTGTTCCGTACGACGTGGACGGCGCTGCCGGTCACGGCGCGCGCGGACGTTCCGCACGGCATCCGCGCCCTCGACGCCACTGGAGACGGCACCTCGGCCGAGGACGTACGCGCGCTCGCCGACCGTGTGCTGGGAGACCTCCAGGCATTTCTGGCCGAGCCCGGCGACGACACATCGCGGCTGCTGGTGGTCACCAGGGGCGCCGTCGCCGTTCTCGACGGCGAGAGCGTCACCGACCCGGCGGCAGCCGCGGTCTGGGGCCTGGTGCGCTCCGCCCAGGCCGAGCACCCCGACCGCTTCCTCCTGGCCGACATCGACGGACACGACGCCTCCCGCGACGCGCTCACCGGGCTCCTGGTGGTGGCCGCGGCCATGGAGGAGTCGCAGTTCGCGGTACGTGACGGCGAGGTGTCCGTGCCCCGCCTCGTCCGCGCCGCCGCGGTCGGCCTGACGGTTCCCGAAGGCGCCGGCACCTGGCATCTGGACACCACCGGGCCCGGCACCCTGGAGAACCTGGCCCTCGTGCCGAATGCCGCATCCGGCCCACCGGCCCCCGGCCAGGTCCGGGTGGCCGTCCGCGCCGCAGGCATGAACTTCCGCGACGTCATGATCGCTCTGGACATGTACCCCGGGAGGGCCGCGATCGGCGGCGAGGGCGCGGGCATCGTCCTGGAGACCGGCCCCGGCGTGACCGGCCTGGCGCCCGGTGACCGGGTCATGGGCCTGTTCCCCGGCGGGGCGTTCGGCCCGGAGGCCGTGACCGACCACCGCAGGCTCGTTCGCGTCCCCGAGGGATGGACCTTCGCACAGGCCGCCGCCGCGCCCATCGCGTTCCTCACCGCCCTCTACGGCCTGCGCGACCTGGCCGGCGTCCGGCCCGGTGAGACCGTCCTGGTCCACGCCGCGGCCGGCGGCGTCGGCATGGCCGCCGTCCAGGTCGCCCGTCACCTGGGCGCCGAGGTCTACGGCACCGCCAGCCCCGGCAAGTGGGACACCCTCCGTGCCCGCGGACTCGACGACGCGCACCTGGCCAACTCCCGCACCACCGACTTCGAGCAGGACTTCCTTGACGCCACCGACGGCCGTGGCGTCGACGTCGTCCTCGACGCACTGGCCGGCGAGTTCGTCGACGCGTCCCTGCGCCTGCTGCCGCGGGGCGGGCGCTTCCTGGAGATGGGCAAGACCGACATCCGTGACGCCACAGAGGTCGCCGAACGCCACCCCGGGGTCGAGTACCGCGCCTACGACCTCGCGGAGGCGGACGACGACCGTATCCGCGAGCTGCTGGACGAACTCGTCGGCCTCTTCGACCGCGGAACCCTCACCCCGCTGCCGGTGACGGCATGGGACGTACGGCACGCCCCGGACGCCTTCCGGCACCTCAGCCGGGCCCGCCACACCGGCAAGGCCGTCCTCACCCTGCCACGCCGGCCCGACCCCGACGGCACCGTCCTGGTCACCGGCGGCACCGGCTCCCTCGGCGCACTCGTCGCCCGCCACCTCGTCACCGAACACGGCGCCCGCAACCTGCTGCTCACCAGCAGGCGCGGCCCCGACGCGCCCGGCGCGCGGGAACTCACCGCCGAACTCACCGCCCTGGGGGCGACCGTACGTGTCGAGGCCTGCGACGCCGCCGACCGCGACGCCCTGGCCCTGCTGCTGGACTCCGTCCCCGCAACCGCGCCCCTGACGGCCGTCGTGCACACCGCGGGCGTCGTCGACGACGGCGTGCTCGCCGCGCTCACCCCGCAGCGGATGGCCACCGTCCTGCGGCCCAAGGCCGACGCAGCCCTCAACCTGCACGAGCTGACCCGGGACCTCGACCTCGCCGCCTGGGTGCTGTTCTCCTCGGCCGCCGGTGTCCTCGGCAACCCCGGGCAGGCCAACTACGCGGCAGCCAACTCCTTCCTCGACGGACTCGCCCGCGTCCGCAGTGCCGAAGGACTGCCCGCGGTGTCGCTCGCCTGGGGCCTGTGGTCGCACGCGAGCGGCATGACCAGCACCCTCGCCGAAACCGACCGCCGGCGCACCGAACGCGACGGCATGCTCGGGCTGACGGCCGAGGAGGGACTGGCCCTCCTCGACACCGCCCTGACCGCCGGGGAACCGGCCCTCGTGCCGACCCGGCTCGACCTGAGCGTGCTGCGCGACCGGGCCGCTTCCGGCGGGCTTCCCCCGATGCTGCGCGCACTCGTACGCGCGCCGCGCCGCGCCGCTACCGCCGGTACGACCCCCCAACGCACTCTGGCCGAACGGCTCGCGGGACTCCCCGCGGAGGAGAAGGCCGCCCTCGTTCTGGACGTGGTCCTCAAGGAAGCCGCGACTGTCCTCGGCCACTTGGACGCCTCACTGGTCGTACCCGACCGCGCCTTCAAGGAGGCCGGGTTCGACTCGCTGACAGCGGTGGAACTGCGCAACCGGCTCGGCAGGGCGGCAGGTACCAGGCTGCCCACGACGGCCGTGTTCGACTACCCGGCTCCCACCGCGCTCGCCGACTACCTGCTCAAGGCCCTCGACCAGGAATCCGATCCGGTCGCGGCCAGACTCGACGCCCTGGAAGCGGCGCTCGACGCCCTGTTGGCGGAGGAACTGGAGCACTCCGGCATCCACTCCCGGCTGCGGTTCCTCGGATCGAGGCTCGAAGAAGCCGCCCTGAAGAGCGGCCCCGACGAGAGCGGCGACCGGACCCGGCACCTCGAAGCCGCCACCGCCGACGACGTCTACGCCTTCATCGACAACGAGCTCGGGCTCGGCTGACCCGCCAGGCACGCGGAAGAGGAGATCAGGTTCCATGACCACCGACGAGAAGGCACTCACCTACCTCAAGCGGGTCTCGGCCGAGCTGCAACAGACGCGCGAGAAGCTGCGCGAGGAACAGAACCGGCGCACCGAACCCATCGCCATCGTGGCCATGGGCTGTAGGCTGCCGGGAGGTGTGACCTCCCCCGACGGGCTGTGGCGGCTGGTGTCCGAGGGCACCGACGCCGTCGGCGCCTTCCCGGCCGACCGTGGCTGGGACCTCGACACCCTCTACGACCCCGACCCGGACGTGTCCGGAACGTCCTACGTCCGTGAGGGCGGCTTTCTCGACGACGTGGCCGGTTTCGACGCGCCCTTCTTCGGGATCTCCCCGCGCGAGGCGCTGGCGATGGACCCGCAGCAGCGACTGCTCCTGGAGACCTCCTGGGAGACCCTGGAGCGTGCCGGGATCGATCCCGCCACCCTCAAGGGCGAGAGCGTCGGCGTCTTCACCGGCGTCGCCGGACAGGAATACGCCCCCCGCATGGGCACCGGCTCCGAGGAGATCGAGGGTTACGTCCTCACCGGCGGCGCGGGCAGCGTCGTTTCCGGACGAGTGGCGTACACCCTCGGCTTCGAGGGCCCCGCGGTGACGGTCGACACCGCGTGCTCGTCGTCCCTGGTGGCGATCCACCTCGCCGCTCAGGCGCTGCGTTCCGGCGAGTGCTCGCTCGCGCTGGCGGGCGGCGTGGCCGTGATGTCGACCCCGGGCGCCTTCGTGGAGTTCTCGCGCCAGCGCGGACTGGCCCTGGACGGCCGCTGCAAGGCGTTCGCTGCTGCGGCGGACGGCACCGCCTGGGCCGAGGGGGTGGGCGTCCTGCTGCTGGAGCGTCTGTCGGACGCCCGCCGCAACGGCCACGCCGTCCTCGCGGTCGTCCGCGGCAGCGCGGTGAACCAGGACGGTGCGTCCAACGGCCTGACCGCGCCCAACGGCCCTTCCCAGCAGCGTGTCATCCGGCAGGCGCTGGAGAACGCCCGGCTGTCCGCGGCGGATGTCGACGTGGTGGAGGCGCACGGCACCGGTACGTCCCTCGGTGACCCGATCGAGGCACAGGCCCTCCTCACCACCTACGGCCGCTTCCGCCCCGAGGACTCACCCCTGTGGCTGGGCTCCCTGAAGTCCAACATCGGTCACACACAGGCCGCCGCGGGTGTGGCGGGTGTGATCAAGATGGTGCAGGCGATGCGGCATGGTGTGCTGCCGAAGACGTTGCATGTGGACGCTCCGACGCCTGAGGTGGACTGGTCGGCGGGTGCGGTCGAGTTGCTGACCGAGGCGCGGGAGTGGCCCGAGCGGGGCGAGCCGCGGCGTGCCGGTGTGTCGTCCTTCGGCATCAGCGGCACCAACGCGCACATCATCCTGGAGCAGGCCAGGCCCGAAGAACCCTCCGACACCCCCGCGCCGGCACGTACGGTCCCCAGTGGCGTCGTACCGCTGACCCTGTCGGGCACGACCCCCGAAGCTCTGCGCGCCCAGGCGGCCTCCCTCGCCGACCACCTCCGTGCCTACCCGGGCACCCCTCTGCACGACACGGCACTGTCGCTCCTGACCACCCGAACTCGCTTTCCCCATCGCGGTGTTGTGGTCGCCGGCACGCACGAGGAGGCCGTGGAGCGTCTGGCGGCCCTCGCTGTCGCGCCCGACACTGCACCGGCCGTTCATGGTGGTGGGGGTGTGGTGTTTGTGTTTCCGGGTCAGGGGGCGCAGTGGGTGGGGATGGCGTTGGGGTTGTTGTCGGAGTCGGTGGTGTTTGCGGAGTGGATGGCGCGGTGTGGGGAGGCGTTGGCGCCGTTTGTGGGGTGGTCGTTGGTTGATGTGTTGGGTGATGAGGAGGCGTTGGGGCGGGTTGAGGTGGTGCAGCCTGTGTTGTGGGCTGTGATGGTGTCGTTGGCGGGGTTGTGGCGGTCGGTGGGTGTGGAGCCGGCTGGTGTGGTGGGTCATTCGCAGGGGGAGATCGCGGCGGCGTGTGTGGTGGGTGCGTTGTCGTTGGAGGACGGTGCGCGGGTGGTGGCGGGGCGTAGTGCGGTGATTGCGTCGTCGCTTGCTGGTGGGGGTGGGATGTTGTCGGTTGCTCTGCCGGTGGGTGTGGTGGAGGGGCGTTTGGGTGGGGGGTTGTCGGTTGCTGCGGTGAATGGTCCGTCGTCGGTGGTGGTGGCGGGTGGGGTGGATGCGTTGGGGGTGTTGGAGGAGGAGTTGGGTGCTGAGGGGGTGCGGGTGCGTCGGGTTGCGGTGGATTACGCGTCTCATTCGGTGGAGGTGGAGCGGGTTGAGGGTGAGTTGGCGGGGGTGTTGGAGGGTGTGTCGGCGGTGTCGTCGGGGGTGCCGTTCTATTCGACGGTGATGGGTGGGGTGGTGGATACGGCGTTGTTGGACGGGGGGTATTGGTATCGGAATCTGCGGGAGCCGGTGCGTTTGGAGGAGGTGACGCGGCGGCTGTTGGGTGAGGGGCGGCGGGTGTTTGTGGAGATGAGTCCGCATCCGGTGCTGGGTTTTGTGGTGGCGGAGACGATGGGTGCGGTGGGTGTGGACGGCCTGGTGGTGGGGTCGTTGCGTCGTGGTGAGGGGGGTCTGGAGCGGTTCTTGCGGTCGGTGGGTGAGGTGTTTGCGGGGGGTGTTGATGTTGATTGGGAGGCTGCGTTCGATGCGTGGGGGGCCCGGCGGGTGGAGTTGCCGACGTATCCCTTCCAACACCAGCGCTACTGGCTGAAGACGGAACGCGCCGGGGGCGACGTCTCCTCCGCCGGCCTCACCCCTTCCGCACACCCGCTCCTCGGCGCCGCCGTGGAACTGCCCGGAACCGGCGGCGTCGCCTTCACCGGCCGCTGGTCCGTACGCACCCATCCCTGGCTGGCCGACCACGCCGTGTGGGGCACGGCCCTGCTGCCCGGCACCGGCTTCGTCGACCTGGTCCTCACCGCCGGCGCCGAGGCCGACTGCGGCGCCCTCGAGGAACTCGTCATCGAAGCACCCCTCATCCTCCCCGAGGACGGCAGCATCCAGGTCCGCGTCGAGATCACCGAACCCGACGAGTCCGGCCGCCGCGCCGTCTCCGTCCACTCCCGCCCCGAGGGCGACGAACCCGGCTGGACGCGCCACGCAACCGGCACGCTCCTCCCCGAGGACCTGGACTCCTCCGAGCCCACGCTCGCCTGGCCACCGGCCGACGCCACCCCCGTACCCGTGGACGCCGCGTCCGTGTACGCGGACCTGGCCGAGCGCGGCTACGAGTACGGTCCCGCCTTCCAGGGACTGCGCGCGGTGTGGACCCGCGACGACGAGATATTCGCCGAGGTCGCGCTGCCCGAGCAGCAGCAGGAGGACGCGGGACGCTTCTCCCTGCACCCCGCCCTGCTCGACGCCTCGCTGCACGCCCCGCTGATCTACGGCACCGGACTGCCGCGACTGCCCTTCTCCTGGAACGGCATCACCCTGTGGACCCGCGGAGCCTCCCGCCTGCGGGCACACTTCGTCCCCGCGGGCGAGGAGACCTGGCAGGTCACCGTCACCGACCACACGGGCGCCCCCGTCGCCCGCATCGACGCCCTCATAGGCCGTCAGGTGACCCAGGAACAGCTCGCAGAAGCCCGGCTGGCCCGCGAAACCGGCTCCTCGCGACTCGACAACATGGTCTACGGCACGAACTGGGCCCCGGCCGAGGCCACGGACCTAGCAGCGGCACCCACCGGCACCTGGCTGGTCGCCATGCCCGCCGGCCACACGGACGACGCCACCATCACCGCGTGCCTCACCGCCCTCGGCGACCGGGGCACCCACGTCGTACCACTGCCCGTCGACACATCCGGACGCGGCGCCCTCACCGACCTCATCGCCCGCGCGGTGCCCGACGTGAACGCCATCACGGGCGTCCTGTCCCTGCTCGCTCTCGACGAGACCGGCCACCCCGGAGTCACCGGCGGTCTGGCGGCGACACTCGCCCTGGTCCAGGCGCTCGGCGACGCCGGCATCGAGGCACCGCTCTGGCTCGCCACCCAGAACGCCGTCGCCACCTCCGACACCGACCCGGTGCACAGCACCGACCAGGCCGCTCTGTGGGGACTCGGCCAGGTCGCCGCGCTCGAACACCCGGCCCGCTGGGGCGGACTGATCGACCTCCCCGCCACCCTCGACGACGAGACGGGCGCCCTGCTCACCACGGTGCTCGGCGGCGGCAGCGGCGACGAGGACCAGCTCGCCCTGCGCGACGGCATGGTCCTCGTCCGACGCCTGGAGCGGACACCGCTGTACCGGCCGCAGCCGGACGAGACGCTGTGGCAGCCCACCGGCACCACACTGATCACCGGCGGTACCGGAGCCCTCGGCGGCCACGCCGCCCGCCGGATGGCCGCAGGCGGCGCCGGACACCTGGTCCTCGTCAGCCGCCGAGGCTCCGACAGCCCGGGCGCCGCCGAACTGACCGCCGAACTCACCGAGGCCGGCGCCCGGGTCACCGTGGCCGCCGTCGACGTCACCGACCGGCAGGCCCTGGCGGACCTGCTGGCGAAGCTGACGGCGGACGGCGACCCGGTGCGCACGGTGGTGCACGCCGCCGGCGTCAACGGCTTCGGCTCCCTGGAGGAGACGACACTCGACGACTTCGGCGCCGTCGTGTCGGCCAAGGTGGCAGGCGCGGCCCACCTCGACGCACTGCTTGGCGACACCCCCTTGGACGGGTTCATCGTGTTCTCGTCCATCGCGGGAGTCTGGGGCAGCGGCAGCCAGAGCGCCTACTCCGCGGGCAACGCCTATCTGGACGCCCTCGCCCTGCGTCGGCAGGGTCAGGGCCGGACCGCCACCTCCATCGCCTGGGGAGCCTGGGGCGGCGGCGGCATGGTCGACGCCACCTCGGCACCGCAACTGCGCCGCCAGGGCATCGAGACCGTACGCCCCGAGCTGATGCTGACCGCCCTCGACCGCGCCCTGACGGGCGGTCAGAGCGGCCTCACCGTCGCGAACATCGACTGGAAGCGTTTCCACGCGGCGTTCACCGCACGCCGGCCCTCCGCGCTTCTCCAGGGCGTACCAGAGGTCCGCCGGATCGCGGCGGCCGAAGCCCGCGCAAGGCGTGCCGACCTCGCCACGGCCGGCTCGCTGCGCCAGCGCCTGGCCGGCCTCGATGAGGGCGCTCAGAACGAGATTCTGCTCGACCTGGTCCGCGCGGAGACCGCCGTCGTTCTCGGCCACCGGGACGCGCACGCCGTCCACCCGGACCGTGCCTTCCAGGAGCTGGGCTTCGACTCGCTCACCGCGGTCGAACTGCGCAACAAGCTGTCCGCGGCCACCGGCCTGCGGCTGCCCGCCACGCTGCTCTTCGACCACCCGGCACCGGCCGTGCTCGTCGCCCACCTGCGCGAGGCCCTCGCTCCGGAGGGCGGGCCCACAGTGCACCGGGCGGTCGCCGAGGTCGAGAAGCTCAGGACCGCGCTCGCCTCCGTACCCGACGACCGGACGGTCCGCGCCCAGGTCACCGCCGCCCTGCAGGTCCTGCTGGCCAAGTGGTCTCCGGACGCCGCCCAGGACGGAACGGACGACGACCTCGACTCGGTCACCGACGACGAGGTCTTCGACATCATCGACAACGAGTTCAACGAGTTCACGGCTTCCTGACGCAGCCGTTCCCCGCTTCCTGGCGCAGCCCGTCCCCGCCGCCCACTCGCCGTCAGAAGTCTTTCTCTAGGAGCTGACCTTCCCCATGGCCGACGACAAGAAGTACCGCGAATACCTCAACAAGGCCGTTGCCACCGCCCGTCAGGCAACCCGCCGACTGCGCGAGGTCGAGGAGAAGGCATGGGAGCCCATCGCCATCGTCGGTATGGCCTGTCGTCTGCCGGGAGGCGTGACCTCCCCCGAGGACCTCTGGCGGATGGTGGCCGACGGCATCGACGGCATCACCCCCTTCCCGGCCGACCGAGGCTGGGACCTGGAGGGCATCTACGACCCGGACCCCGACGCACCGGGAACGTCCTACGTCCGTGAGGGCGGCTTTCTCGACGACGTGGCCGGTTTCGACGCGCCCTTCTTCGGGATCTCCCCGCGCGAGGCGCTGGCGATGGACCCGCAGCAGCGACTGCTCCTGGAGACCTCCTGGGAGGTCTTCGAACGTGCCAACATCGACCCCACCTCCCTGCGCGGACGCAGGATCGGCCTCTACACCGGCGTCATGCACCACGACTACGCCCCGCGCGTACGACAGGTCCCCGAGGACCTGGAGGCGTACCTCGGACGCGGCAGCACCGGTAGCTTCGCCTCGGGCCGCGTGTCGTACACGCTCGGCATCGAAGGCCCCTCGGTGACGGTCGACACCGCCTGCTCCTCGTCGCTGGTCGCCATCCACCTGGCCGTCCAGTCCCTGCGCGCCGGTGAGTCCGAGATGGCGCTGGCGGGCGGCGCGGCCGTGATGGCCGACAGCAAGATGTTCGTCGAGTTCTCCCGCCAGCGCGGGCTCTCCCCGGACGGCCGGTGCCGCGCCTTCGCCGCCGGCGCCAACGGCACCGGCTTCTCCGAGGGGGTGGGCGTCCTGCTGCTGGAGCGTCTGTCGGACGCCCGCCGCAACGGCCACGACATCCTGGCCGTCGTCCGCGGCACCGCCGTGAACCAGGACGGTGCGTCCAACGGCCTCACCTCGCCCAACGGCCCCGCCCAGCGGGAGGTGATCCGGCAGGCGCTGGAGAACGCCCGGCTGTCCGCGGCGGATGTCGACGTGGTGGAGGCGCACGGCACCGGTACGTCCCTCGGTGACCCGATCGAGGCGCAGGCCCTCCTCGCCACCTACGGCCAGGAGCGGCCCGGCGACGGCCGCCCGCTGTGGCTGGGTTCGCTGAAGTCCAACATCGGTCACGCCCAGTCGGCTGCGGGTGTGGCGGGTGTGATCAAGATGGTGCAGGCGATGCGGCATGGTGTGCTGCCGAAGACGTTGCATGTGGACGCTCCGACGCCTGAGGTGGACTGGTCGGCGGGTGCGGTCGAGTTGCTGACCGAGGCGCGGGAGTGGCCCGAGCGGGGCGAGCCGCGGCGTGCCGGTGTGTCGTCCTTCGGCCTCAGCGGCACCAACGCCCATGTCGTCATCGAGTCCGCACAGGCTGCGGCGCCCGCGTCCGAGGAGTCCGGCCCGGCGGACCCCGAAGCCACCGCACCCGGGGCGCCCGCCGAGTCCATGCCGCCGGACGCCGAACAGGCCGAACAGGTCGTGCCCCAGGGCGTGGTGCCACTGGCCCTGTCGGGCAAGACCCCCGACGCCCTGCGCGAGCAGGCCAGGCGGCTCGCCGCTTTCCTGGAGGACCGGCCCGAGGCCGCACTCCACGACGTCGCCCTCTCCCTGACCTCACGCGCGGCGTTCGACCACCGCGGTGTGGTGGTCGCCGGCACTCGGCAGGAAGCACTGAGCCGCCTCACCGCCCTGGCAGAGAACACCTCGGTACCGACTGCCGTTCATGGTGGTGGGGGTGTGGTGTTTGTGTTTCCGGGTCAGGGGGCGCAGTGGGTGGGGATGGCGTTGGGGTTGTTGTCGGAGTCGGTGGTGTTTGCGGAGTGGATGGCGCGGTGTGGGGAGGCGTTGGCGCCGTTTGTGGGGTGGTCGTTGGTTGATGTGTTGGGTGATGAGGAGGCGTTGGGGCGGGTTGAGGTGGTGCAGCCTGTGTTGTGGGCTGTGATGGTGTCGTTGGCGGGGTTGTGGCGGTCGGTGGGTGTGGAGCCGGCTGGTGTGGTGGGTCATTCGCAGGGGGAGATCGCGGCGGCGTGTGTGGTGGGTGCGTTGTCGTTGGAGGACGGTGCGCGGGTGGTGGCGGGGCGTAGTGCGGTGATTGCGTCGTCGCTTGCTGGTGGGGGTGGGATGTTGTCGGTTGCTCTGCCGGTGGGTGTGGTGGAGGGGCGTTTGGGTGGGGGGTTGTCGGTTGCTGCGGTGAATGGTCCGTCGTCGGTGGTGGTGGCGGGTGGGGTGGATGCGTTGGGGGTGTTGGAGGAGGAGTTGGGTGCTGAGGGGGTGCGGGTGCGTCGGGTTGCGGTGGATTACGCGTCTCATTCGGTGGAGGTGGAGCGGGTTGAGGGTGAGTTGGCGGGGGTGTTGGAGGGTGTGTCGGCGGTGTCGTCGGGGGTGCCGTTCTATTCGACGGTGATGGGTGGGGTGGTGGATACGGCGTTGTTGGACGGGGGGTATTGGTATCGGAATCTGCGGGAGCCGGTGCGTTTGGAGGAGGTGACGCGGCGGCTGTTGGGTGAGGGGCGGCGGGTGTTTGTGGAGATGAGTCCGCATCCGGTGCTGGGTTTTGTGGTGGCGGAGACGATGGGTGCGGTGGGTGTGGACGGCCTGGTGGTGGGGTCGTTGCGTCGTGGTGAGGGGGGTCTGGAGCGGTTCTTGCGGTCGGTGGGTGAGGTGTTTGCGGGGGGTGTTGATGTTGATTGGGAGGCTGCGTTCGATGCGTGGGGGGCCCGGCGGGTGGAGTTGCCGACGTATCCCTTCCAACACCAGCGCTACTGGCTCGATGCGAACGACAGGCCCGCCGTCGAGGCCGACCCCGTCGACACCGCCTTCTGGGCCGCGATCGAGGCCGGCGACACCGACGCCCTCGCCGACGACCTCCAGCTCAAGGCCTCCGTACTCGACGAAGTCCTGCCCGCACTCTCCTCCTGGCGACGCCGCCGACGGGAACGGTCCGTCGTCGACGGATGGCGTTACCGCCTCGGCTGGGACCGGATCGACACCACCGGCACCCTCTCGGGCACCTGGCTCATAGCCGCCGGCACCGACAGCGGTCCGCTCGCCGAAGCCGTCGCCACCGGTCTCACCGAGCGCGGCGCGCAGATCGTGCGCATCGAGGTCGACACCGAGAACACGGACCGGGAGGCGCTGGCCGCTGCCCTGCCCGACCAGCCCTTCTCGGGGATCGTGTCGCTCCTGGCACTCGACGCCCGGCCGCACCCCGTCCACACCACCTGGTCGCGCGGCACGATCGGCACCGTGACCCTCGTCCAGGCACTCGGTGACGCCGGCATCGAGGCACCCTTGTGGGCGGTCACGTCCGGCGGCGTCGCCGTCGCAGACCCCGCCGAGCTGACCGACGTCTCCCAGCACGTCATGTGGGGCATCGGCACCGTCCTGGCACTGGACCACCCCCGGACCTGGGGCGGCCTCGTCGACCTGCCCTCCGGCACCGACGAACCCGACCCGCACACCCTTGACCTGCTGTGCGCCGCCCTCTCCGGAGCCGACGAGGAGGACCAACTCGCCGTACGCCCCGACGGCCTGCACGCCCGCCGCATGCGCCGCGCCCCGCTGGAGGACACCCCGGCCCCCAAGCCCTGGACTCCGCGCGGCACCGTCCTGATCACCGGTGGCACCGGCGGCACAGGAGCCCACGTCGCCCGCCGACTCGCCGAGCTCGGCGCCGAACATCTGGTACTGACCAGCCGCCGCGGCCCCGACGCCCCCGGCGCCGGTGAACTCCGCACCGAACTCGAGGCCCACGGCACCCGGGTCACCATCACCGCCTGCGACATCGGCGACCGTGACACGGTCGCCGCCCTCCTCGACGCCGTCCCCGCCGAACTGCCACTGACCGCCGTCCTGCACCTCGCCGGCGCGCCCCAGACCGAATCACCCCTGTCCGGGCTCACGGTCGAGCAGTTCGCCGAGATGGGCCGCGCCAAGATCGCCGGTGCCCGTCATCTGGACGACCTGCTCGGCGACCGCGATCTCGACGCCTTCGTCCTCTTCTCCTCCGGCGCCACCGCCTGGGGCAGCAACGGCCTGACGTCGTACGCCGGAGCCAACGCGTACCTCGACGCGCTGGCCCACCACCGGCGCGCCCGCGGACTGACTGCCACCTCCATCGCCTGGGGCGCGTGGGACGGCGGCGGCATGGTCGACGCGTCGATGGCGGGGGAGTTCGCCAAGCTCGGCCTCTCCCTGATGGAACCCCGCCTCGGTGTGGCCGCACTGGTGCAGGCCGTCGAGCACGACGAGACGCACGTGGTCGTCGCCGGCATCGACTGGACCCGCTTCGCCCCGGCCTTCACCCTCAGCCGACCCCGGCCCCTGCTGCGTGGCTTGCCCGAGGTCACCGAACTCCTCGTCGGCAGTACCGAGGACCGCCCCGACACCGATGCCTCCGCCCTGCGTGCCGAACTCCTGGAGCTCTCACCGGCCGAACAGGAACACCTGCTGGTGAGCCTGGTGCGGACCGAAGCCGGAGCCGTCCTGGGCCACACGGACGCCGAAGGCGTCGAGGCGGACAGGGCGTTCAAGGAGATCGGGTTCGACTCGGTCACCGCGGTCGAACTGCGCAACCGTCTCAACGCCGCCACACAGCTGCGCCTGCCCGCCACCCTCGTCTTCGACTACCCGAACCCCAGGGCGCTGGCCGACCACCTGCGCGCGGAACTCGTCGGCGACGATGTTGCCGAGGCCCTGCCCGCCGTCGCACCGTCACCGTCCCCCGCGGCCGACGACCCGATCGCGATCGTCTCCATGGGCTGCCGCCTCCCCGGCGGCGTGACCTCGCCCGAGGACCTGTGGACCCTGCTCGCCGAGGGCCGCGACGCGCTCGTCGACTTCCCGGCCGACCGCGGATGGGACCTGGACGGTCTGCTCTCCGACGACCCGGACGCCCCCGGCACGACCTACGTCCGCAAGGGCGGTTTCCTGCACGGCGTCGCCGACTTCGACGCCGGCTTTTTCGGCATCAACCCCCGTGAGGCGTTGGCGATGGATCCGCAGCAGCGGCTGCTGCTGGAGACCTCGTGGGAGGTCTTGGAGCGGGCGGGCATCGACCCGATGTCACTGAGGGGCAAGGACGTCGGTGTCTTCACCGGCATGGGAGCCCAGGACTACACCCCGCGCCTCGGCGGCGGTGCCGATGGCACCGAGGGCTATGCCCTGACCGGCAGCGCGGGCAGCGTCGCCTCCGGCCGCGTGTCGTACGTCCTGGGCCTGGAGGGTCCCGCGCTCACCATCGACACGGCATGCTCGTCCTCGTTGGTGGCGATGCACTCCGCGATGCAGGCCCTGCGCAATGGTGAGTGCTCGCTCGCCCTGGCCGGCGGAGTGGCCGTGATGTCCAGCCCCGGCGTCTTCGTCGAGTTCTCACGGCAGCGGGGCCTGGCGCCGGACGGGCGCTGCAAGGCGTTCGCCGAGGGCGCGGACGGCACGGGCTGGGCCGAGGGCGTCGGAGTCGTCCTGCTGGAGCGTCTGTCGGACGCGCGGCGTAACGGTCATGAGGTGCTGGCTCTGGTGCGGGGCAGTGCGGTGAACCAGGACGGTGCGTCGAACGGCCTGACCGCTCCGAACGGACCCTCCCAGCAGCGTGTGATCCGGCAGGCGTTGGCGAACGCAGGGTTGTCGGCGGCTGATATCGACGTCGTGGAGGCGCACGGTACGGGTACGTCGTTGGGTGATCCGATCGAGGCGCAGGCGCTGATCGCGACGTACGGTCAGGAGCGGCCCGGCGACGACCGTCCGCTGCTGCTCGGGGCCCTGAAGTCGAACCTCGGTCACACGGGAGCCACCGCGGGTGTGGCGGGTGTGATCAAGATGGTGCAGGCGATGCGGCATGGTGTGCTGCCGAAGACGTTGCATGTGGATGCTCCGTCGTCGGAGGTGGACTGGTCGGCGGGTGCGGTGGAGTTGCTGACGGAGTCGCGGGAGTGGCCGGCAGTAGCGGACCGTCCTAGGCGCGCTGGTGTGTCGGCGTTCGGTATCAGTGGGACGAATGCGCATGTGATTTTGGAGGCTGTTGAGCCTGCGGGTCCGGTGGAGCGTGCGGTGGTGCCGGGTGGTGTGGTGCGTGATGGTGTGGTGCCGTTGGTGGTGTCGGGCAGGTCGCCGGAGGCGGTGCGTGCTCAGGCGGTGCGGCTGGCTGAGTTCCTTGACCGGGAGCGTGAACTGAGCCTCACGGACGCCGCGTATTCGCTGGCGACGACGCGTGCTCGTTTCGATCATCGTGCGGTGGTGGTGGCGGGTTCGGTGGAGGAGGCGCGGGAGGGGCTCGCGTCGGTACGGCCGGAAACAGTGGTTGCGGGTCGTCTGGGTGTGTTGTTCACGGGCCAGGGTGCGCAGCGGGCCGGGATGGGACGTGAACTGTATGAAGTGTTCCCGGTGTTCGCGGATGCCTTTGACGAGGTGTGCGCGGCAGTGGACAAGAGTCTGGGCCGTTCGCTGAAGGATCTGGTCTTTGGTGATGAGGCGGCGCTGTTGGACGAGACGGGGTATGCGCAGCCGGCGCTGTTCGCGGTTGAGGTGGCGTTGTTCCGGCTGGTGGAGTCGTGGGGTGTGCGTCCCCATTATGTGGCGGGTCATTCGATTGGTGAGGTGACGGCTGCGTATGTGGCGGGTGTGTGGTCGTTGGAGGATGCGGCGGCTTTGGTGGTGGCGCGGGGCAGGTTGATGCAGGCGTTGCCGTCGGGTGGGGTGATGTTCGCGGTCGAGGCGGCGGAGGGCGAGGTCACGCCCCTGCTTGGTGACGGTGTGAGTGTCGCTGCGATCAATGGTGCGACGTCGTTGGTGCTGTCGGGTGCGGAGGATGCGGTTGCGGCGGTGGTGGCGCGTTTCGAGGGCCGTCGAATCAAGCGGTTGCGGGTCTCGCATGCTTTTCATTCGTCGTTGATGGATCCGATGCTGGAGGAGTTCCGTCGGGTTGTGGCGGGGCTGACGTATCACGAGCCTGCGGTGCCGGTGGTGTCGAATCTGACGGGTGAGGTGGCGGACGCGGGTCGGTTGTGTTCGCCGGAGTACTGGGTGGAGCATGTGCGTGGCACGGTCCGTTTCCACGACGGTGTCCAGACGTTACGGGAGCAGAAGGTCTCCACGTTTGTGGAGTTGGGTCCTGATGGTGTGCTGTCGGGGATGGTGGCGCAGGACTGTGTCCCGTCGCTGCGGCGGGGCATGCCGGAGGACCGTGCGCTGCTGGTCGCCCTGGGTCAGTTGCACTCGCGTGGTGTCGATGTCGACTGGGAGAAGGTGTTCGCCGGTACCGGTGCCCGCCGTGTGGACCTGCCCACGTACGCCTTCCAACGCCAGCGCTACTGGCTGTCCGCCACCCCACCGGCGACTGACGTGTCGATGGGTCACCCGCTGCTCAGCGCGGTGATGGCAGTGCCGGAGACCGGAGGTGTGCTGTGTACTGGACGGTTGTCGCGCAAGGCTCAGCCATGGCTGGTCGAGGACTCCGTGCCGGGCACAGGCACCGGCATGGTGCCGGGGGCCGCCCTGGTCGAACTGGCGATCCGCGCGGGCGATGAGGTCGGCGTCGGTACGGTGCGTGGGCTGACGATCGAGACACCGATCGTGCTGCCGGCCACGGGAGCCCTTCGTGTGCAGGTCTCCGTCGGGGGCGCCGACGACGAGGGGCACCGCACGGTGGGCGTGTACACCCGCGCCGAACAGGGCGACGAGCCCTGGACTCGCCACGCCACCGGCACGCTGACGCCCTCTGGCACGGTTCCGGTACCAAGTGGTGGCGCGGCCGCGCAGGAGGAGTACATCGAGCTCGCCCTGGGCGAGGAACTCGCCGCAGACGCTGGACGCTTCGGTCTGCACCCGGTGCTTCTGGAGGCCGCGGCCCATGCGACCGGGCACTCCGGCCTGTCCGCGGAGTGGCGTGGGGTGACCCTGCACGCCACCGGTGCCGCGGCCGTCCGGATCCGGGTGACACCGGCCGAGAGCGGTTCCGACGCGTCGCGCCTGGAAATCTTCGATGCCGGTGGCGAAGGTGCCTTGGTTGCGTCGGTGGAGTCGCTCGTGGTGCGGGGGGTCACTGAGGAGCAGTTGCGGGTGTCGGGTGGCGGTGGTGGTGATGCGCTGTTCCGGGTGGAGTGGTCTCGTCTGCCGGTGCGTGATGACGCGGACGACGTCGCGGACGACGTCGCGGACGACGTCGCGGACGACGTCGCGGACGACGTGGCGGACGATGTCGAGGTGGAGTTGCTGGAGGTGGAGTCGGCTTCGCTGAGTGCTGAGGACGTTCGTCGGGTCTCTGCCGGTGTTCTGTCTGCTGTGCAGTCGTTTCTTGTGTCGTCGGGTTCGGGGCGTTTGGTGGTGGTGACGCGGGGCGCGGTGGATGTTGTTGTTGTTGGGGGCGGGTCTGGTGTGGTGGATCCGGTGGCGGCTGCGGTGTGGGGTCTGGTGCGTTCGGCGCAGGCGGAGAATCCCGGCCGGATGGTTCTGCTGGATGTGGGGGTGGGTGAACCGGTGCCTGCCGGCAAGGTGTTGGCGGGTGTGGTGGCTTTGGGTGAGCCGCAGGTTGCGGTGCGTTCGGGCGGGGTGTTCGTGCCGCGGTTGTCACGCGTCGTGTCCCCGTCGTCGGCTGAGCCGGTGTTCCGTTCGGGTGGCACGGTGTTGGTGACGGGTGGGACGGGCACGCTGGGTGCTGTGGTGGCGCGGCATTTGGTTGCTGTGCATGGTGTGCGCAGTTTGGTGCTGACCAGTCGGCGGGGTCTGGAGGTGCCCGGGGCGCAGATGTTGAAGGCGGAGCTGGAGCAGGCCGGTGCCGTGGTGCGGGTGGCGGCGTGTGATGTGGCTGATCGTGATGCGCTGGCCGGGCTGTTGAATGACATGCTTGCCGATGCTCCGTTGTCGGGTGTGGTGCATACCGCTGGTGTGCTGGATGACGGTGTGATCGCGGGGTTGACGGCGGAGCGTTTGGCGGGGGTGTTCCGTCCGAAGGTCGATGCGGTATTGACGCTGCATGAGGCGACCCAGGGCATGGACCTGGATGCGTTCGTCTTGTATTCCTCGGCCGCCGGTGTGCTGGGTGGTCCGGGGCAGGGCAACTATTCGGCTGCGAACGCGTTCCTGGATGCTTTCGCGCAGTGGCGCCGCGGGCAGGGTCTGCCTGCCGTGTCGCTGGCGTGGGGCTTGTGGGGTGCGTCGAGTGCGATGACGGGTTCGCTCGGGGAGTCCGACCAGGCCCGTATGAGCCGTGGTGGTATTCGTCCGTTGTCCGTCGATGAGGGCATGGCGCTCTTCGACGCCGGTCTCGGTGCCGACGAACCAGCGCTGATGCCGGTCAAGTTCGACTTCGCCGTCCTCACCGAGCAGGCGGCAACCGACCGGATGCCCTTCATGCTGCGGGGCCTGGTCCGCCGGCCACGCCGGACCGTCCGCACCAATGCCGCCGGTGGCACCGGCAGCGTGGCGGGGGAGTCCCTGGCCGACCGGCTTGCGAAGATGCCGCAACCTGAGCGGCAGCGTGCCCTGCTCGACCTGGTGAGTGCCGACGCCGCGACCGTACTGGGCGGCCGTCGCGGGCGGGATGCCATCGCGCCGGACCGTGCCTTCAAGGACCTCGGCTTCGACTCGCTCACAGGCGTGGAACTGCGCAACCGGCTCACGGCGGCCACGGGGCTCCAATTGCCCGCCTCGGCCGTGTTCGACTACCCGACGCCGGCCGCTCTCGCCGACGTCCTGCTGGAGCAACTGGGCGTCTCGCCGATGTCCGTGCTCGCCGAACTGGACCGACTGGAAGCGGCGTTGAGCAGTACGTCCCTGGACGACGATGTCCTGGCCCAGACGGCCAAGCGCCTGCAAACCCTGGCGACCCGGTGTGCGGCGTCCGGTGCCCTCGTGGAGGACGAGGCGAGTTTCGACCTCGATTCCGCCTCCGACGACGAACTCTTCAGCTTCGCAGAGAACGAGCTCGGCTCTTCCTGACAGCGGCGTCGGCCCCCACACCTGTTGAGCAGAAGGACTTTCGATGAGCACGAACGACGACAAGCTGCGTGACTACCTCAAGCGAGCCCTCGCCGATCTCAGCCAGGCGCGCAAGCGGCTGCGCGAGGTCGAATCCGAGAAGACGGACCCGATCGCGATCGTCTCCATGGGCTGCCGCCTCCCCGGCGGCGTGTCCTCACCCGCGGACCTGTGGGAACTGGTCGCAGGCGGAACCGACGGCATCTCGGCGTTCCCGACGGACCGCGGCTGGGAGGTGAACGGGTTGTTCGACCCCGACCCCGAGCGCCCCGGAAAGTCGTACGTCAAGGAGGGCGGCTTCGTCACCGACGCCGCTGAGTTCGACGCCGGCTTCTTCGGAATCAGCCCGCGTGAGGCGTTGGCGATGGATCCGCAGCAGCGGCTGCTGCTGGAGACCTCGTGGGAGGTCTTCGAGCGGGCGGGCATCGACCCGACCTCGCTGCGGGGCCGCAACGTGGGTGTCTTCGCCGGGACCAAGCCTCAGGACTACATCCCGAGCCTCGAGGGCGGGGAGTCCAGCACCGAGGGGTACGCCCTGACCGGCAGCGCCGGTGCGGTCACCTCCGGCCGTGTCTCGTACACGTTCGGCTTCGAGGGCCCCGCCGTCTCCATCGACACCGCCTGTTCCTCCGCGCTGGTCGCCATCCACCTGGCAGCGCAGGCGCTGCGCAGCGGCGAGTGCTCACTCGCGCTCGCCGGCGGTGTGTCCGTCATGGCCACGCCGGGCGCGTTCGTGGCCTTCTCGAGGCAGCGAGGCCTGGCATCCGACGCGCGCTGCAAGGCGTTCGCAGAGGGTGCGGACGGTACGTCGTGGGCGGAGGGTGTGGGTCTGCTGCTGTTGGAGCGTCTGTCGGACGCGCGGCGTAACGGTCATGAGGTGCTGGCTCTGGTGCGGGGCAGTGCGGTGAACCAGGACGGCGCGTCCAATGGTCTCACCGCACCCAACGGTCCCTCGCAGCGACGTGTCATCCGCCAGGCACTGACCAACTCCGGGTTGCTCGCCACGGACGTCGATGCGGTGGAGGCGCACGGTACGGGTACGTCGTTGGGTGATCCGATCGAGGCGCAGGCCCTGATCGCGACCTACGGGCAAGGGCGCCCGGCGGACCGGCCGTTGTGGCTCGGCTCGGTGAAGTCGAACATCGGTCACACCCAGGCGACCGCGGGTGTGGCGGGTGTGATCAAGATGGTGCAGGCGATGCGGCATGGTGTGCTGCCGAAGACGTTGCATGTGGATGCTCCGTCGTCGGAGGTGGACTGGTCGGCGGGTGCGGTGGAGTTGCTGACGGAGTCGCGGGAGTGGCCGGCAGTAGCGGACCGTCCTAGGCGCGCTGGTGTGTCGGCGTTCGGTATCAGTGGGACGAATGCGCATGTGATTTTGGAGGCTGTTGAGCCTGCGGGTCCGGTGGAGCGTGCGGTGGTGCCGGGTGGTGTGGTGCGTGATGGTGTGGTGCCGTTGGTGGTGTCGGGCAGGTCGCCGGAGGCGGTGCGTGCTCAGGCGGTGCGGCTGGCTGAGTTCCTTGACCGGGAGCGTGAACTGAGCCTTACGGACGCCGCGTATTCGCTGGCGACGGCGCGTGCTCGTTTCGATCATCGTGCGGTGGTGGTGGCGGGTTCGGTGGAGGAGGCGCGGGTGGGGCTCGCGTCGGTACGGTCGGAAACAGTGGTTGCGGGTCGTCTGGGTGTGTTGTTCACGGGTCAGGGTGCGCAGCGGGCCGGGATGGGACGTGAACTGTATGAAGTGTTCCCGGTGTTCGCGGATGCCTTTGACGAGGTGTGCGCGGCAGTGGACAAGAGTCTGGGCCGTTCGCTGAAGGATCTGGTCTTCGGTGATGAGGCGGCGCTTTTGGACGAGACGCGGTATGCGCAGCCGGCTCTGTTCGCCGTCGAGGTGGCGCTCTTTCGCCTTGTACGGTCCTGGGGTGTGCGTCCCCACTATGTGGCGGGTCATTCGATTGGTGAGGTGACGGCTGCGTATGTGGCGGGTGTGTGGTCGTTGGAGGATGCGGCGGCTTTGGTGGTGGCGCGGGGCAGGTTGATGCAGGCGTTGCCGTCGGGTGGGGTGATGTTCGCGGTCGAGGCGGCGGAGGGCGAGGTCACGCCCCTGCTTGGTGACGGTGTGAGTGTCGCTGCGATCAACGGTGCGACGTCGTTGGTGCTGTCGGGTGCGGAGGATGCGGTAGCGGCGGTGGTGGCCCGGTTCGAGGGCCGTCGAATCAAGCGGTTGCGTGTTTCGCATGCTTTTCATTCGTCGTTGATGGATCCGATGCTGGAGGAGTTCCGTCGGGTTGTGGCGGGGCTGACGTATCACGAGCCTGCGGTGCCGGTGGTGTCGAATCTGACGGGTGAGGTGGCGGACGCGGGTCGGTTGTGTTCGCCGGAGTACTGGGTGGAGCATGTGCGTGGCACGGTCCGTTTCCACGACGGTGTGCAGACGTTACGGGAGCAGAAGGTCTCCACGTTTGTGGAGTTGGGTCCTGATGGTGTGCTGTCGGGGATGGTGGCGCAGGACTGTGTCCCGTCGCTGCGGCGGGGCATGCCGGAGGACCGTGCGCTGCTCGTCACCCTCGGGCAGTTGCACTCGCGTGGTGTCGATGTCGACTGGGAGAAGGTGTTCGCCGGTACCGGTGCCCGCCGTGTGGACCTGCCCACGTACGCCTTCCAGCGCCAGCGCTACTGGCTGAACCCGTCGGTGTCCGGCGGGGATCCAGCCCTGGCCACCGGACATCCGCTGCTCGACATCGTGGTGGGTGTGCCCGAGACGGGTGGAGTTGTCGCCACTGGCCGGCTGTCGCTGGCAGCACAGCCATGGTTGGCGGACCACGCCGTGTCCGGCAGGGTCCTGCTGCCGGGTGCTGCTCTGGTGGAGTTGGCAATTCGTGCGGGCGACGAGGTTGGTGCGGATGTGCTGCGGGAGCTGGTGATCGAGGCTCCGCTGGTGGTTCCCGATGAGGGCGCGGTACGGGTGCAGGTCTCGGTCGGTGAGGACAGCGGCAGCGGAGTCCGGTCGGTCGCGGTGTACTCGCGGGCTGATGACGCCGATGCGGATTCCGCCTGGGTACGTCATGCGAGTGGGCAGCTGGGCGGGAATGTGCCCGCGGCCGGTGCGGGGTTGGGTGTGTGGCCGCCGGAGGGTGCGGTGGCCGTGGATGTGTCGCACCTGTACGCAGAGCTGGGCGCCCGCGGTTACGGCTATGGGCCGGTTTTTCAGGGGCTGCGTGCGGTGTGGCGGCGTAAGGACGAGGTGTTCGCGGAAGTCGCGTTGCCGTCGAGTGAGGTGGACTCGGTCGGCGGGTTCGGTCTGCACCCGGCGCTTCTGGATGCCGCGCTGCACGCCGGGGCTTTCTCCGGTGCGCGCGAGTCCGACGGGGACGGCCTGTTCCTGCCGTTCGCGTGGAGTGGTGTGTCCCTGCACGCTTCGGGTGCGTCGTCGTTGCGGGTCCGGCTGACGTCCACGGGGGCGGAGTCGCTGTCGCTCGACTTGGCCGATGGTGCGGGTGTTCCGGTTGCGTCGGTGGAGTCGCTCGTGCTGCGGGCGGTCACTGAGGAGCAGTTGCGGGTGTCGGGTGGCGGTGGTGGTGATGCGCTGTTCCGGGTGGAGTGGTCTCGTCTGCCGGTGCGTGATGATGCGGATGCCACGGCCGATGCGGAGGTCTTGGAGGTGCCGTCGGCTGCGCTGGATGCCGGGGCTGTCTGTGCGGTGACTGCTGGTGTTCTGTCTGCTGTGCAGTCGTTTCTTGTGTCGTCGGGTTCGGGGCGTTTGGTGGTGGTGACGCGGGGCGCGGTGGATGTTGCTGCGGGGGGCGGGTCTGGTGTGGTGGATCCGGTGGCGGCTGCGGTGTGGGGTCTGGTGCGTTCGGCGCAGGCGGAGAATCCCGGCCGGATGGTTCTGCTGGATGTGGGGGTGGGTGAACCGGTGCCTGCCGGCAAGGTGTTGGCGGGTGTGGTGGCTTTGGGTGAGCCGCAGGTTGCGGTGCGTTCGGGCGGGGTGTTCGTGCCGCGGCTGGTGCGGGCAGTCGTGCCGGGGTTTGTTGAGCCGGTGTTCCGTTCGGGTGGCACGGTGTTGGTGACGGGTGGGACGGGCACGCTGGGTGCTGTGGTGGCGCGGCATCTGGTTGCTGTGCATGGTGTGCGCAGTTTGGTGCTGACCAGTCGGCGGGGTCTGGAGGCGCCCGGGGCGCAGATGTTGAAGGCGGAGCTGGAGCAGGCCGGTGCCGTGGTGCGGGTGGCGGCGTGTGATGTGGCTGATCGTGATGCGCTGGCCGGGTTGCTGGCTGGTGTTCCTGTTGATGCTCCGTTGTCGGGTGTGGTGCATACCGCTGGTGTGCTGGATGACGGTGTGATCGCGGGGTTGACGGCGGAGCGTTTGGCGGGGGTGTTCCGTCCGAAGGTCGATGCGGTATTGACGCTGCATGAGGCGACCCAGGGCATGGACCTGGACGCGTTCGTCTTGTATTCCTCGGCCGCCGGTGTGCTGGGTGGTCCGGGGCAGGGCAACTACTCGGCTGCGAACGCGTTCCTGGATGCTTTCGCGCAGTGGCGCCGCGGGCAGGGTCTGCCTGCCGTGTCGCTGGCGTGGGGCCTGTGGGGTGCGTCGAGTGCGATGACGGGTTCGCTCGGGGAGTCCGACCAGGCCCGTATGAGCCGTGGTGGTATTCGTCCGTTGTCCGTCGATGAGGGCATGGCGCTCTTCGACGCCGGTCTCGGTGCCGACGAACCAGCGCTGGTACCCGTCAAGTTCGACTTCGCCGTCCTCACCGAGCAGGCGGCAACCGACCGGATGCCCTTCATGCTGCGGGGCCTGATCCGCAGGCCACGCCGAACCGCGGTCGCCGATACCGGCAGCACCATCGGCGACTCCTTGACCGGTTCTTTGGCGGCGCTCACGGTCGACGAGCAGAAGCGTCACCTTGTGGAGTTGGTGTCGGGTGAGGTTGCGGTGGTGTTGGGGCATGCGGGTGCGGGGAGTATCGGGGCCGGGCAGGCGTTCAACGATCTTGGTTTTGATTCGTTGACGGCGGTGGAGTTGCGGAACCGTTTGAATGCGGTGACGGGTCTGCGGTTGCCGGCGACGTTGATTTTTGATTATCCGTCGCCGGGTGTGCTGGCTGAGTTTTTGCGTGTGGAGTTGGTGGGCGAGGAGGCGGTGGCCGAGTCGGTGGCGGGCCGGGGGCTGTCTGCTGTTTCGGTGTCGGAGGATCCGATCGCGATTGTGGCGATGGGGTGCCGGCTGCCCGGTGGTGTGGCTTCGCCGGAGGATCTGTGGCGTCTGGTGGCCGAGGGGCGTGATGGTATCTCGGCGTTCCCGGAGGACCGGGGCTGGGATGTGGCGCGGTTGTTCGATCCTGATCCGGACGCGGTGGGTAGGTCGACGGTTCGCCATGGTGGGTTCTTGCATGATGCGGGGGAGTTCGATCCGGCGTTCTTCGGGGTCAGTCCGCGTGAGGCGTTGGCGATGGATCCGCAGCAGCGGTTGCTGCTGGAGACGTCGTGGGAGGTGCTGGAGCGGGCCGGTATTGATCCGACGTCGCTGAAGGGCAGCCGGACGGGCGTCTTCGCCGGCGCCATGTACCACGACTACAGCGAGGCGGTGGCCGCGGGCAGTCTGGCCTCCGGCCGTATCTCGTACGCTCTCGGGCTCGAGGGCCCTTCCGTGACGGTGGACACGGCGTGTTCGTCGTCGCTGGTGGCGATGCACTCCGCGATGCAGTCCCTGCGGAATGGTGAGTGCTCGCTCGCCCTGGCCGGAGGCGTGGCGGTGATGTCCACACCGATCGCGTTCGTGCAGTTCTCGCGGCAGCGGGGCCTTGCTGCGGATGGGCGGTGCAAGTCGTTCGCGGCGGGTGCGGACGGCACGTCATGGGCTGAGGGTGTGGGCCTGGTGCTGCTGGAGCGTCTGTCGGACGCCCGCCGTAACGGTCATGAGGTGCTGGCTCTGGTGCGGGGCAGTGCGGTGAACCAGGACGGTGCGTCGAACGGTCTGACCGCTCCGAACGGTCCGTCCCAGCAGCGTGTGATCCGACAGGCGTTGGCGAACGCCGGCCTGTCGGCGGCCGACGTGGATGCGGTGGAGGCGCACGGTACGGGTACGTCGCTGGGTGATCCGATCGAGGCGCAGGCGTTGATCGCGACGTACGGTCAGGAGCGGCCCGGGGTGGACCGGCCGTTGTGGCTGGGGTCGTTGAAGTCGAACATCGGTCATGCGCAGGCCGCTGCGGGTGTGGCGGGTGTGATCAAGATGGTGCAGGCGATGCGGCATGGTGTGCTGCCGAAGACGCTGCACGTGGACGAGCCGTCGCCGAAGGTGGACTGGTCGGCGGGTGCGGTGGAATTGCTGACGGAGCCGCAGCAGTGGCAGGCGGCTCACGGCCGCCCCCGCCGGGCCGCTGTCTCCTCCTTCGGTATCAGCGGCACCAATGCCCATCTCATCCTGGAAGCCGTCGAGAAGGACGCTCCCGAACCGACCGCGACGCGCGGGCTCGTACCCCTCGTCCTGTCGGGCAGAACGGCTGAGGCCGTGAGCGCGCAGGCCCGGCGTCTGGCCGGCCACCTGGAACTGCACCGTGAACTGAGCCTCACGGACGCCGCGTATTCGCTGGCGACGACGCGTGCTCGTTTCGATCATCGTGCGGTGGTGGTGGCGGGTTCGGTGGAGGAGGCGCGGGAGGGGCTCGCGTCGGTACGGCCGGAAACAGTGGTTGCGGGTCGTCTGGGTGTGTTGTTCACGGGCCAGGGTGCGCAGCGGGCCGGGATGGGACGTGAACTGTATGAAGTGTTCCCGGTGTTCGCGGATGCCTTTGACGAGGTGTGCGCGGCAGTGGACAAGAGTCTGGGCCGTTCGCTGAAGGATCTGGTCTTTGGTGATGAGGCGGCGCTGTTGGACGAGACGGGGTATGCGCAGCCGGCGCTGTTCGCGGTTGAGGTGGCGTTGTTCCGGCTGGTGGAGTCGTGGGGTGTGCGTCCCCATTATGTGGCGGGTCATTCGATTGGTGAGGTGACGGCTGCGTATGTGGCGGGTGTGTGGTCGTTGGAGGATGCGGCGGCTTTGGTGGTGGCGCGGGGCAGGTTGATGCAGGCGTTGCCGTCGGGTGGGGTGATGTTCGCGGTCGAGGCGGCGGAGGGCGAGGTCACGCCCCTGCTTGGTGACGGTGTGAGTGTCGCTGCGATCAATGGTGCGACGTCGTTGGTGCTGTCGGGTGCGGAGGATGCGGTTGCGGCGGTGGTGGCGCGTTTCGAGGGCCGTCGAATCAAGCGGTTGCGGGTCTCGCATGCTTTTCATTCGTCGTTGATGGATCCGATGCTGGAGGAGTTCCGTCGGGTTGTGGCGGGGCTGACGTATCACGAGCCTGCGGTGCCGGTGGTGTCGAATCTGACGGGTGAGGTGGCGGACGCGGGTCGGTTGTGTTCGCCGGAGTACTGGGTGGAGCATGTGCGTGGCACGGTCCGTTTCCACGACGGTGTCCAGACGCTACGCAGCCAGAAGGTCTCCACGTTTGTGGAGTTGGGTCCTGATGGTGTGCTGTCGGGGATGGTGGCGCAGGACTGTGTCCCGTCGCTGCGGCGGGACATGCCGGAGGACCGTGCGCTGCTCGTCACCCTCGGGCAGTTGCACTCGCGTGGTGTCGATGTCGACTGGGAGAAGGTGTTCGCCGGTACCGGTGCCCGGCGTGTGGACCTGCCCACGTACGCCTTCCAGCGCCAGCGCTACTGGCTGAACTCGAACGTGTCGGTCGGTGATCCCGCGTTCGCGGTGGAGCATGCGCTGCTCGACTCGGTGATCAGTGTTCCCGACACCGGTGGTGTGGTTGCCACCGGCCGGTTGTCGCTGGCCGCGCAGCCGTGGCTGGCGGACCACGCCGTGTCCGGCACGGTCCTGCTGCCGGGTGCTGCTCTTGTGGAACTCGCTGTCCGTGCCGGGGACGAGGTGGGTGCTCGGTCCCTGCGTGAGTTGATTATCGAAGCCCCGCTGGTGATCCCCGACAGGGGCGCGGTGCGTATCCAGGTCTCGGTCGGTGAGGACAGCGGCAGCGGAGTCCGGTCGGTCGCGGTGTACTCGCGGGCTGATGACGCCGATGCGGATTCCGCCTGGGTACGTCATGCGAGTGGGCAGCTGGGCGGGAATGTGCCCGCGGCCGGTGCGGGGTTGGGTGTGTGGCCGCCGGAGGGTGCGGTGGCCGTGGATGTGTCGCACCTGTATGAGGGGTTGGCCGACCGTGGATATGGCTATGGGCCGGCGTTCCAGGGATTGCGTGCGGTGTGGCGCCGGGACGACGAGGTGTTCGCCGAGGTCGCGTTGCCGTCGGGAGAAGTGGACGCGGCTGCCGGGTTCGGTCTGCACCCGGCGCTGTTGGACGCCGCGCTGCATGCTGGAGCCTTCGCGGAGCCGCATGGTTCAGATGACGAGGGCGAAGGCGTACGACTGCCGTTCGCGTGGAGTGGTGTGTCCCTGCACGCTTCGGGTGCGTCGTCGTTGCGGGTCCGGCTGACGTCCACGGGGGCGGAGTCGCTGTCGCTCGACTTGGCCGATGGTGCGGGTGTTCCGGTTGCGTCGGTGGAGTCGCTCGTGGTGCGGGGGGTCACTGAGGAGCAGTTGCGGGTGTCGGGTGGCGGTGGTGGTGATGCGCTGTTCCGGGTGGAGTGGTCTCGTCTGCCGGTGCGTGATGATGCGGATGCCACGGCCGATGCGGAGGTCTTGGAGGTGCCGTCGGCTGCGCTGGATGCCGGGGCTGTCTGTGCGGTGACTGCTGGTGTTCTGTCTGCTGTGCAGTCGTTTCTTGTGTCGTCGGGTTCGGGGCGTTTGGTGGTGGTGACGCGGGGCGCGGTGGATGTTGCTGCGGGGGGCGGGTCTGGTGTGGTGGATCCGGTGGCGGCTGCGGTGTGGGGTCTGGTGCGTTCGGCGCAGGCGGAGAATCCCGGCCGGATGGTTCTGCTGGATGTGGGGGTGGGTGAACCGGTGCCTGCCGGCAAGGTGTTGGCGGGTGTGGTGGCTTTGGGTGAGCCGCAGGTTGCGGTGCGTTCGGGCGGGGTGTTCGTGCCGCGGTTGTCACGCGTCGTGTCCCCGTCGTCGGCTGAGCCGGTGTTCCGTTCGGGTGGCACGGTGTTGGTGACGGGTGGGACGGGCACGCTGGGTGCTGTGGTGGCGCGGCATCTGGTTGCTGTGCATGGTGTGCGCAGTTTGGTGCTGACCAGTCGGCGGGGTCTGGAGGCGCCCGGGGCGCAGATGTTGAAGGCGGAGCTGGAGCAGGCCGGTGCCGTGGTGCGGGTGGCGGCGTGTGATGTGGCTGATCGTGATGCGCTGGCCGGGCTGTTGAATGACATGCTTGCCGATGCTCCGTTGTCGGGTGTGGTGCATACCGCTGGTGTGCTGGATGACGGTGTGATCGCGGGGTTGACGGCGGAGCGTTTGGCGGGGGTGTTCCGTCCGAAGGTCGATGCGGTATTGACGCTGCATGAGGCGACCCAGGGCATGGACCTGGACGCGTTCGTCTTGTATTCCTCGGCCGCCGGTGTGCTGGGTGGTCCGGGGCAGGGCAACTACTCGGCTGCGAACGCGTTCCTGGATGCTTTCGCGCAGTGGCGCCGCGGGCAGGGTCTGCCCGCCGTGTCACTGGCGTGGGGCCTGTGGGGCGACACAGGCGGCATGGCGGGTGCCCTCGACGAGACGGACCAGGCACGCATGCGGCGCAGCGGTGTCAGGCCGTTGTCCGTCGATGAGGGCATGGCGCTCTTCGACGCCGGTCTCGGTGCCGACGAACCAGCGCTGGTACCGGTCAAGTTCGACCTCACGGCGCTGGCCGCACAAGTGGGGGTCGGCCAACTGGCGACCATGTTGCAGGGATTGGTGCGCCGACCCCGGCGTACCGCCGCTGCTGGCGGACCTGTCCCCGCCGACACCCTCTCGGACCGGCTGGCAGGGCTCCCGGAGGAGGAGCAGACGGAGAGGCTGCTGGACCTGGTCCGCGACGAAGTCGCCGTCGTGCTCGGGCACGCCGACGCCGGAAACATCATCCCGGGGCAGGCGTTCAGCGAGTTGGGCTTCGACTCGCTCACCGCGGTCGAGCTGCGCAACCGGCTGGCGGGGGTGACGGGCATCCCGCTGCCGGCCACGCTGATCTTCGACTACCCGTCACCCGCCGCGATCACCGAGCTCCTGCGTGCGGAGCTGGTCCCCGACGCCGCGACGGGAACGGTGCAACTCGCCGACGTGGACGAGGCCGGACTGCGCAAGGCCCTCGCCTCTGTACCCCTCGCACGGCTCGAGGAACTGGGTGTGCTGGGGCAGTTGCTGCGTCTCGTGGCCGCCCCCGGTGCCGCGGACTCCGGCGCGGCCACTTCCGCCTCCTCGGAGACACGGCAGAACGCCGCGCACATGATCGCCGACATGGACGTCGCCGACCTCATCGAACGCGCGATGGGCAACACCACCAACTGAGCCCGTCGCGGCCTACGGAGGAACTCAAGAATGTCTGTTTCCGAGGACAAGCTTGTCGCGGCACTGCGCGCCTCGCTCGTGGAGAACGAGCAGCTCAAGGAGGAGCGCGACCGGGTCCTTGCGGCCTCGTCCGAACCGATCGCGATCGTGTCGGCCGCGTGCCGACTGCCCGGCGGTGTCCTCTCACCGGAGGACCTGTGGCGTCTCGTGACCGAGGAACGTGACGGCATCACACCGTTTCCGGAGGACCGGGGCTGGGACGTCGACGGAATCTACGACCCCACCCCCGGTCTGGCCGACAAGTCCTACGTTCGGGAGGGCGGCTTCCTTCACGATGCGGGGGAGTTCGACCCGGCGTTCTTCGGAATCAGTCCGCGTGAGGCGTTGGCGATGGATCCGCAGCAGCGGCTGCTGCTGGAGACGTCGTGGGAAGTGCTGGAGCGCGCCGGTATTGATCCGACGTCGCTGAAGGGCAGCCGGACGGGTGTCTTCGCCGGCTTGATGTACCACGACTACGAAGCGGCCGTGGCCGCCGGAAGCATCGTCTCGGGCCGGGTGGCGTACACCTTCGGGTTCGAAGGACCCGCTGTGACGGTGGACACGGCGTGTTCGTCGTCGCTGGTGGCGATGCACTCGGCAATCCAGGCGCTGCGGAACGGTGAGTGTTTGCTCGCCCTGGCCGGCGGTGTGGCCGTGATGGCCCGGCCCGGCAGTTTCATCGAGTTCTCGCGCCAGCAGGGTCTGGCGCCGGATGGGCGGTGCAAGTCGTTCGCGGCGGGTGCGGACGGTACGGCGTGGGCCGAGGGCGTCGGAGTCGTCCTGCTGGAGCGTCTGTCGGACGCGCGGCGTAACGGCCATGAGGTGCTGGCTCTGGTGCGGGGCAGTGCGGTGAACCAGGACGGTGCGTCGAACGGTCTGACCGCTCCGAACGGACCCTCCCAGCAGCGGGTGATCCGGCAGGCGTTGGCGAACGCCGGCCTGTCGGCGGCCGACGTGGATGCGGTGGAGGCGCATGGTACGGGTACGTCGTTGGGTGATCCGATCGAGGCGCAGGCGTTGATCGCGACGTACGGTCAGGAGCGGCCCGGGGTGGACCGGCCGTTGTGGCTGGGGTCGTTGAAGTCGAACATCGGTCATGCGCAGGCCGCTGCGGGTGTGGCGGGTGTGATCAAGATGGTGCAGGCGATGCGGCATGGTGTGCTGCCGAAGACGCTGCACGTGGACGAGCCGTCGCCGAAGGTGGACTGGTCGGCGGGTGCGGTGGAATTGCTGACGGAGCCGCAGCAGTGGCAGGCGGTGCCGGACCGTCCGCGCCGCGCGGCGGTCTCCTCCTTCGGTATCAGCGGCACCAATGCCCATCTCATCCTGGAAGCCGTCGAGAAGGACGCTCCCGAACCGACCGCGACGCGCGGGCTCGTACCCCTCGTCCTGTCGGGCAGAACGGCTGAGGCCGTGAGCGCGCAGGCCCGGCGTCTGGCCGGCCACCTGGAACTGCACCGTGAACTGAGCCTCACGGACGCCGCGTATTCGCTGGCGACGACGCGTGCTCGTTTCGATCATCGTGCGGTGGTGGTGGCGGGTTCGGTGGAGGAGGCGCGGGAGGGGCTCGCGTCGGTACGGCCGGAAACAGTGGTTGCGGGTCGTCTGGGTGTGTTGTTCACGGGCCAGGGTGCGCAGCGGGCCGGGATGGGACGTGAACTGTATGAAGTGTTCCCGGTGTTCGCGGATGCCTTTGACGAGGTGTGCGCGGCAGTGGACAAGAGTCTGGGCCGTTCGCTGAAGGATCTGGTCTTTGGTGATGAGGCGGCGCTGTTGGACGAGACGGGGTATGCGCAGCCGGCGCTGTTCGCGGTTGAGGTGGCGTTGTTCCGGCTGGTGGAGTCGTGGGGTGTGCGTCCCCATTATGTGGCGGGTCATTCGATTGGTGAGGTGACGGCTGCGTATGTGGCGGGTGTGTGGTCGTTGGAGGATGCGGCGGCTTTGGTGGTGGCGCGGGGCAGGTTGATGCAGGCGTTGCCGTCGGGTGGGGTGATGTTCGCGGTCGAGGCGGCGGAGGGCGAGGTCACGCCCCTGCTTGGTGACGGTGTGAGTGTCGCTGCGATCAATGGTGCGACGTCGTTGGTGCTGTCGGGTGCGGAGGATGCGGTTGCGGCGGTGGTGGCGCGTTTCGAGGGCCGTCGAATCAAGCGGTTGCGGGTCTCGCATGCTTTTCATTCGTCGTTGATGGATCCGATGCTGGAGGAGTTCCGTCGGGTTGTGGCGGGGCTGACGTATCACGAGCCTGCGGTGCCGGTGGTGTCGAATCTGACGGGTGAGGTGGCGGACGCGGGTCGGTTGTGTTCGCCGGAGTACTGGGTGGAGCATGTGCGTGGCACGGTCCGTTTCCACGACGGTGTCCAGACGCTACGCAGCCAGAAGGTCTCCACGTTTGTGGAGTTGGGTCCTGATGGTGTGCTGTCGGGGATGGTGGCGCAGGACTGTGTCCCGTCGCTGCGGCGGGACATGCCGGAGGACCGTGCGCTGCTCGTCACCCTCGGGCAGTTGCACTCGCGTGGTGTCGATGTCGACTGGGAGAAGGTGTTCGCCGGTACCGGTGCCCGGCGTGTGGACCTGCCCACGTACGCCTTCCAGCGCCAGCGCTACTGGCTGAACTCGAACGTGTCGGTCGGTGATCCCGCGTTCGCGGTGGAGCATGCGCTGCTCGACTCGGTGATCAGTGTTCCCGACACCGGTGGTGTGGTTGCCACCGGCCGGTTGTCGCTGGCCGCGCAGCCGTGGCTGGCGGACCACGCCGTGTCCGGCACGGTCCTGCTGCCGGGTGCTGCTCTTGTGGAACTCGCTGTCCGTGCCGGGGACGAGGTGGGTGCTCGGTCCCTGCGTGAGTTGATCATCGAAGCCCCGCTGGTGATCCCCGACAGGGGCGCGGTGCGTATCCAGGTCTCGGTCGGTGAGGACAGCGGCAGCGGAGTCCGGTCGGTCGCGGTGTACTCGCGGCCCGACGACACCGAGGCCGGCAGTCCGTGGGTGCGTCACGCGAGTGGCCAGCTCGACGACGACGCACCGGCCCTCGACGTCGCCTTCGGGGTCTGGCCCCCCGAGGGTGCGCAACCCGTCGACCTGACCGGCTTCTACGCGGACCAGGCGAGCGCCGGATACGCGTACGGGCCGCTGTTCCAGGGCCTCAGCACGCTGTGGACCCTCGGAGAGGAGATCTACGCCGAGGTCGCGCTCCCGGTGGACGATGCCGAGGCGGCGGCCGGGTTCGGCCTGCATCCCGCACTTCTCGACGCGGTCCTGCATTGTGGCGCCTTCACCGAGCGGAAGGCCGAGGAGGGCAAGCTCATCCTGCCGTTCGCGTGGAACGGCATGACTCTGCACGCCTCTGGCGCCACCAGCCTGCGGGTGCGCATGACGCCCACCGGACCTGAATCGGTGGCGCTGGAACTCGCCGACGGCGAGGGCGCCCCCGTCGCGTCGGTCGAGTCGCTCGTGCTGCGCGCGGTCGACGACGAGCAGGTCAAAGCCGCCGGGCGGACCGGTCCCGCTGCGGACGCCCTGTTCGCTGTCGAGTGGACCGCGGTGCCGACCGGAGCGACAGCCGGCACCACTGCCGGGGTTGTCTCGCACCCGGTCTCCATGGCCCTGGACGTCGAGGAACTGGTGCGGTCCGGCGCGTCGATGCCGGACGTGCTGATCGTCGACGCCGTCGACGGTGTCGTCAGCCCCGAACGGGTCCGCGGCCTCGTCGCCCGTGTCCTCGGCATCCTTCAGACATTCCTTGCCGCACCGGAACTCGAGTCGACCCGCCTGCTCGTCGTAACGCGCTGCGCGGTCGGGGTCTCCGGCGACCTCGAAGTGACCGACCCGGCGGGCGCCGCAGTCTGGGGCCTGATACGCGCTGCGCAGGCCGAAAACCCGGACCGCGTCCTGCTGATGGACGTGGACGAAGTCCAGGCGTCCCGGCCGGCCCTGGCGGGTGTACTGGCCACCGGGGAGGCTCAGGTGGCGGTGCGCGCCGACGTCGTCCACACGCCCCGGCTGGTGCGGGCCGCGGCCGACTCCGTTACCGGCCCTGTACTAAATCCCACGGGGACCGTACTCGTCACCGGCGGCACCGGAACGCTGGGCGGCCTGGTCGCCCGGCATCTCGTCGCCGCACACGGCGTACGACACCTGCTGCTGACCAGCCGTCGCGGACCGGAGGCTCCCGGCGCCGAGGAACTGACGGCCGAACTGGAGGCGGCCGGAGCGAGCGTCACCGTGGTGGCGTGCGACATGTCGAAGCGCAGGGCGGTGAAGAAGCTTCTCGCAGCGGTCTCGCCCGACGCGCCGCTGACCGGCGTCGTGCACGCGGCGGGAGTCCTCGACGACGGTGTGATCGCGAGCCTGACGCAGGAGCGGATCGGCGCCGTCTTCCGGCCCAAGGTCGATGCCGCGCTGACGCTGCACGAGCTGACACGCGACATGAATCTCTCGGCGTTCGTCCTGTTCTCCTCGGCCGCCGGTGTGCTCGGTGGTCCGGGGCAGGGCAACTACTCGGCGGCGAACGCGTTCCTGGATGCCTTCGCCCAGTGGCGCCGGGCGCAGGGTCTGCCCGCCGTCTCCCTGGCCTGGGGCCTCTGGGCCGAGTCCGGCGGAATGATCGCGACGATGAGCGAGTCGGACCAGGCCCGTATGGGCCGGGGCGGAGTGCTCCCGCTGGCCACCGAGGACGGCATGGCCCTGCTCGACACGGCCCTCTCCGGCGAGGCCTCCATGCTCGTTCCGGTGAAGTTCGACTTCGCCGCCCTGACGGAGCAGGCACGGGCTGGGCAGCTGCCGCCAATGCTGCGCGGGCTGGTCCGCCGGCCGCGCCGCACGGCGCGCACCGCGGCCGCAGACACCGGGTCGGCCACTGGTGACACCTTGGCGGATCGCCTCGCGACGCTGACCCATGAGGCACAGCAACGTCACCTTGTGGAGTTGGTGTCGGGTGAGGTTGCGGTGGTGTTGGGGCATGCGGGTGCGGGGAGTATCGGTGCGGGGCAGGCGTTCAACGATCTTGGTTTTGATTCGTTGACGGCGGTGGAGTTGCGGAACCGTTTGAATGCGGTGACGGGTCTTCGGTTGCCGGCGACGTTGATTTTTGATTATCCGTCGCCGGGTGTGCTGGCTGAGTTTTTGCGTGTGGAGTTGGTGGGCGAGGAGGCGGTGGCCGCTGAGTCGGTGGCGGGCCGGGGGCTGTCTGCTGTTTCGGTGTCGGAGGATCCGATCGCGATTGTGGCGATGGGGTGCCGGCTGCCTGGTGGTGTGGCTTCGCCGGAGGATCTGTGGCGTCTGGTGGCCGAGGGGCGTGATGGTATCTCGGCGTTCCCGGAGGACCGGGGCTGGGATGTGGCGCGGTTGTTCGATCCTGATCCGGACGCGGTGGGTAGGTCGACGGTTCGCCATGGTGGGTTCTTGCATGATGCGGGGGAGTTCGATCCGGGGTTCTTCGGGGTCAGTCCGCGTGAGGCGTTGGCGATGGATCCGCAGCAGCGGTTGCTGCTGGAGACGTCGTGGGAGGTGCTGGAGCGGGCCGGTATTGATCCGACGTCGCTGAAGGGCAGCCGGACGGGCGTCTTCGCCGGCGCCATGTACCACGACTACGCCACCAACCTCACGCGCGTACCGGAGGAACTGGAGGGCTTCCTCGGCAACGGCAACGCGGGCAGCTTCATTTCCGGTCGGGTGGCGTACACCTTCGGGTTCGAGGGTCCGGCGGTGACGGTGGACACGGCGTGTTCGTCGTCGCTGGTGGCGATGCACTCGGCCATGCAGGCGCTGCGGAATGGTGAGTGCTCGCTCGCCCTGGCCGGCGGTGTGGCCGTGATGTCCACGCCCGGCAGTTTCATCGAGTTCTCGCGCCAGCGGGGCCTTGCTGCGGATGGGCGGTGCAAGTCGTTCGCGGCGGGTGCGGACGGCACGTCATGGGCTGAGGGTGTGGGCCTGGTGCTGTTGGAGCGTCTGTCGGACGCGCGGCGTAACGGCCATGAGGTGCTGGCTCTGGTGCGGGGCAGTGCGGTGAACCAGGACGGTGCGTCCAACGGCATCACCGCTCCGAACGGACCCTCCCAACAGCGGGTGATCCGGCAGGCGTTGGCGAACGCCGGCCTGTCGGCGGCCGACGTGGATGCGGTGGAGGCGCACGGTACGGGCACCTCGCTCGGTGATCCGATCGAGGCGCAGGCGTTGATCGCGACGTACGGTCAGGAGCGGCCCGGGGTGGACCGGCCGTTGTGGCTGGGGTCGTTGAAGTCGAACATCGGTCATGCGCAGGCCGCTGCGGGTGTGGCGGGTGTGATCAAGATGGTGCAGGCGATGCGGCACGGTGTGCTGCCGAAGACGCTGCACGTGGACGAGCCGTCGCCGAAGGTGGACTGGTCGGCCGGCGCGGTGGAATTGCTGACCGAGTCGCAGCAGTGGCAGGCGGTGCCGGACAGTCCGCGCCGCGCGGCGGTCTCCTCCTTCGGCCTGAGCGGGACGAATGCGCATGTGATTTTGGAGGCTGTTGAGCCTGCGGGTCCGGTGGAGCGTGCGGTGGTGCCGGGTGGTGTGGTGCGTGATGGTGTGGTGCCGTTGGTGGTGTCGGGCAGGTCGCCGGAGGCGGTGCGTGCTCAGGCGGTGCGGCTGGCTGAGTTCCTTGACCGGGAGCGTGAACTGAGCCTCACGGACGCCGCGTATTCGCTGGCGACGACGCGTGCTCGTTTCGATCATCGTGCGGTGGTGGTGGCGGGTTCGGTGGACGAGGCGCGGGAGGGGCTCGCGTCGGTACGGCCGGAAACAGTGGTTGCGGGTCGTCTGGGTGTGTTGTTCACGGGTCAGGGTGCGCAGCGGGCCGGGATGGGACGTGAACTGTATGAAGTGTTCCCGGTGTTCGCGGATGCGTTCAATGAGGTGTGCGCCGTTGTCGACGAGGGTCTGGGCCGTTCGCTGAAGGATCTGGTCTTCGAGGGCGGGGACCTGTTGGACGAGACGCGGTATGCGCAGCCGGCTCTGTTCGCCGTCGAGGTGGCGCTCTTTCGCCTTGTACGGTCCTGGGGTGTGCGTCCCCATTATGTGGCGGGTCATTCGATTGGTGAGGTGACGGCTGCGTATGTGGCGGGTGTGTGGTCGTTGGAGGATGCGGCGGCTTTGGTGGTGGCGCGGGGCAGGTTGATGCAGGCGTTGCCGTCGGGTGGGGTGATGTTCGCGGTCGAGGCGGCGGAGGGCGAGGTCACGCCGTTGCTGACCGAGGGTGTGAGTGTTGCCGCGATCAACGGTGCGACGTCGTTGGTGCTGTCGGGTGCGGAGGATGCGGTTGCGGCGGTGGTGGCCCGGTTCGAGGGCCGTCGAATCAAGCGGTTGCGTGTTTCGCATGCTTTTCATTCGTCGTTGATGGATCCGATGCTGGAGGAGTTCCGTCGGGTTGTGGCGGGGCTGACGTACAACGAGCCTGTGCTGCCGGTGGTGTCGAATCTGACGGGTGAGGTGGCGGACGCGGGTCGGTTGTGTTCGCCGGAGTACTGGGTGGAGCATGTGCGTGGCACGGTCCGTTTCCACGACGGTGTGCAGACGTTACGGGAGCAGAAGGTCTCCACGTTTGTGGAGTTGGGTCCTGACGGTGTGCTGTCGGGGATGGTGGCGCAGGACTGTGTCCCGTCGCTGCGGCGGGGCATGCCGGAGGACCGTGCGCTGCTGGTCGCTCTGGGGCAGTTGCACTCGCGTGGTGTCGATGTCGACTGGGAGAAGGTGTTCGCCGGTACCGGTGCCCGCCGTGTGGACCTGCCCACGTACGCCTTCCAGCGCCGGCGCTACTGGATCGAGGGCGACGAACCGGCCGTTTCCGAGAAGGTGGCCGATCCGGTCGACGCGGCGTTCTGGGACATCGTGGACAGCGGCGACGCGAACTCGCTGGCCCGGTCCCTGCGGCTCGATGCGTCCGCCCTGGACGGCGTGCTACCCGCCCTGTCCTCGTGGCGCCGCCGCCGCCGGGACCAGGCTGTGCTGGACGGCTGGCGGTACCGGATCGACTGGCGGCCGATAACCGACACACTGTTATCAGGTGCGGCCGTCGCCGACGGCACCTGGCTGATGCTGGTGCCCGCAGGGCAGGCCGACGCGATGGCGGAGGCCACGAGCGGCGCGCTAACCGCGCACGGTGGCCGCGTCGTACGGGTGGATGTGGACGGTGAGGACCGGAAGGGCCTGGCGGAACTCGTCCGGGTGGGTCTCGACACGGCGAGGCCGGTCGGGGTGGTGTCCCTGCTGCCACTGGACGAGCGGCCGGACGCCGGCCATCCCACACTGTCGCGGGGTACGGCCGCCACCGTCACCCTTGTCCAGTCACTCAAAGATCTGGACGTCACCGCCCCGCTGTGGTGCCTGACTTCCGGAGCCGTCGCGGTTCGGGAGGACAGGGAGGTGAGGAGTGAGACTCAGCCCATGATCTGGGGGCTCGGCACCGTATTGGCCCTCGACCACCCCAGGTCCTGGGGCGGGCTCGTCGATGTGGCCGCCAGGCCGGACGAGACGGCGCTGGGCCGGCTGGTCGCCGTGCTCTGCGGAGGGAACGGCGAGGATCAGGTGGCGATCCGGGCCACGGGCGCGTACGCGCGTCGTATGACCCGCGCCGAGTCCGCCGCTGCCGACGGCACGGTGTCCAGGGAACCCTGGACGCCACGCGGCACGGTCCTCGTCACCGGCGGAACCGGTGGCATCGGCGCACACGTGGCGCGATGGGCCGCGGGTCGGGGTGCCGAGCACCTGCTGCTGCTCAGTCGCCGCGGCCGGGCCGCCGAAGGGGCGGACGCGCTGGAGGCGGAGCTGACCGCACTCGGTGCCCGCGTCACCGTCGTGGCCTGCGACGTCACCGACCGGACCGCGCTCGGCGAGGTGATCGCGGCAGTTCCGTCCGACGTTCCCGTCTCCGCTGTCTTCCACACGGCAGGCGCCGCACAGGAACCCGTGCAACTCCCGGACAGTAGCGTCGCGGAGTTCGCCGAGGTGGGCCGGGCGAAGGTCACCGGTGCCGTGCACCTCGACGCCCTGCTCGCCGACCGTCCGCTGGACGCCTTCGTGGTGTTCTCCTCCGGCGCCGCTGTCTGGGGCGGTGCGGGGCAGGGCGGTTACGCCGCCGCCAACGCCTTCGTCGAAGGGCTCGCACATCGGCGGCGCGCCGAGGGCCGGGCGGCGACCGCTGTGGCCTGGGGCGCCTGGGCCGGCGGCGGCATGGTCGACGAGACCGTGGCCGAGGAGTTCGCGGAGGTCGGCATCGAGCTGATGCAACCTGAACTCGCGGTCGAGGCCCTGGGCCAGGCGATGGTGGGTGGCGAGGGGCACCTCGTGGTCGCGGGTATCGACTGGTCGCGGTTCACGCCGTCCTACACGGTGGCCAGGGAACGCCCGCTGCTGCGAGAACTGCCCGACGCCGCCGCTCTCACGGTCACCGGCACCGGCACCGGCAGCGGCAAGGATGCGAAGACGGGCGACGACGGCGAGGCGCTGCGGGCGCGGCTGTTGCGTCTGTCCCCGCAGGAGCGGCTGACGGTCCTCACCGACCTGGTGCTGGCGGAGGCCGGACAGGTGCTCGGTCACGCCGACGGCTCGACGGTGGTCGAGGACGGGCTCGCCTTCCTCGACATCGGCTTCGACTCGTTGACCGGTCTCGAACTGCGCAACCGCCTCAACCGGGTGTCAGGACTCGACCTGCCGCAGGGCCTGATCTTCGACTTCCCCACCGCGGGCATGATCGCCGAGCTGATGCTGGACACCCTTGAGCCCGAACTGACCGTCACACCGGAGACGGTCGCCGAGGAGATCGGCAAGTTGGAATCGGCACTGGCTCCGGCGCTGCACGACGACGCGTCGCGTACGCGAGCAGTCTCGCGGCTGCGTGAGCTGCTGGCCAAGTGGGACCACACGGAGAAGGGAAAGTAACCGGATGTTCGAGGTGGAGACCTACTTGCACCGTCTGGGGTTCACGGAGGTGCCCGAGCCCAGCTCCGAGACGCTTCGTGCACTGCACAAGAAGCACCTGATGTCGCTGGCCTACGACAGCAGTCACTTCATCAAGAGCTTCACCGGCTTCCGCAACGTCGTCGACATCGACATCGACGACACGTTCCGGGCGATCGTCGTCGAGGGCGCGGGCGGTGTGTGCCACGACCTGAGCGGCCTGTTCCGCAGGCTCCTGACCGAACTCGGCTACGACGTCTCGATCCTGGCCGCGTCACAGCGCTGGCCCAACGGGCAGTTCGGGCCGGACTTCGAGCACACCTTCACCTGTGTGCGGCTGGACGGGGAGACCTGGCTTGTCGACGTGGGTTTCGCCGGACCGTCGTATCTGGAACCGCTGCGGATGACCGACGAGGTGCAGCACCAGTTCGGCTGCTCCTATCGGCTCACGGTGGACGGCACCTACCACGTGCTGGAACGCAGGGCCGCCACCGGCGACTGGCGGTCGGTGTACCGGTTCGAGTTGAAAGCCCGCGCCGTCTCCGACTGGGACGGTCCGCGGGACTCCGCCGCCGAGCAGATCGTGAAGGACTCGCTGTTCGCCGGGACCGTGCTGCGCGGCCGTGCCACCGAAAACGGGCAGCTCGTCCTCACCGGCAGGCGGCTGCTGAGGGTGGAGAACGGTCACGAAACGATCCGCACCCTGATCGACAAGGCCGAGTTCGAGCGCGTGGCGAAGGACATCCTCGTCGGCACAGGCAACGGCTGAGGCGGGACCGGACGGAGATGACAGTGGAGACGCAGACGGCCGGCGCCGGGACCGAGACGGACGCCGTCACCGACACGGACGTGGCCGTCGTCGGCTACGGCCCGGTGGGGCAGGTGCTGGCGATCCTGCTGGCCCGGCGCGGCTGGCGGGTCACGGTCGTGGAGCGCTGGTCCCAGCCGTACCCCATGCCGCGGGCCGTCGGCTTCGACGACGAGGCTGCCCGTATCCTGGCGGCCGCCGGCATCGGGCCCTTCCTCGACAAGTTCGGGGAGAACTCACGGGACTACGCCTGGCGCAACGCCGCCGGCGACACCCTGCTGCACATGGAGAGCGCCGCGAACGGCCACTGCGGCTGGCCGCAAGCGACCGCCATGTACCAGCCGGGACTGGAGGCCACGCTCATCGAGCGGGGCACCGACTTCCCGAACTTGCGGGTCGTCCGCGGACAGGAGGTCGTCGAACTCGACGACCGCGGCGACCTGGTCGAGGTGATCTCCGAGGACGCCGACGAGCAGGAACACACCTTCACCGCGCGGTACGTCGTCGGGTGCGACGGGGCCAACAGCTTCGTCCGGGAGTCCATGGAGAGTTCTCTCACCGACCTCGGGTTCTTCTACGACTGGCTGATCTGTGACGTCGTACTGGACGAGCCGCGCGACTTCCGTCCCAACAACCTACAGATCTGCGACCCGCAGCGGCCCCGGACCGCCGTGTCGGCCGGCCCTGGGCACCGCCGCTTCGAGTTCATGCGGCTGCCGGGCGAGAACATCGAGGAGCTGAAGCGCGACGACACCCTGTGGCGCATGCTGGAGATGTTCTCCGTCCACCCGGACAACGCGACACTCGAACGGCACGCCGTCTACACCTTTCAGGCCCGCTGGGCGGGGGAGTGGCGCAAGGGCCGGCTGCTGATAGCGGGGGACGCCGCACACCTCATGCCGCCCTTCGCGGGGCAGGGCATGTGCTCGGGCTTCCGGGACGTGGCCAACCTTTCGTGGAAGCTCGACCTGGCACTGCGCGGTCTCGCCGACGACTCCGTGCTCGACACCTACACCGTCGAGCGCCGGGCGCACGTCCAGAACGCCGTCACCACGTCCGTGAAACTCGGCAAGGTCATCTGCGTGACCGATCCCGCAGCCGCCGCCGACCGGGACGCGATCATGCTGGCCGCCCGCGACCGCGAGGGCGCCGCCGCGCTGCCGATGTCGACCGTGATCCCCTTCGACGAAGGCCTGTTCCAACTGACCGGCGACGGCACGCCACTGAGGCCGGCCGGCACCCTGTTCCCGCAGGCCAGGGTGGCGGACGCCGAAGGGGAAGGACTGTTCGACGAGATCGTCGGCCTGGGCTTCGTACTGCTCGCCGTCAGCGATCCGGCGATGCTGCTCGACGACCGGCGGCGCGCCTTCCTCGACGGTCTCGGCACGCGCTGCGCGCACGTCCTGCCCGCGGACACGGAACCGGGGAAGTCCGGTCCCGGCGCCGTGGTCGACATCGAGGGCCGCTATCTGCCGTACCTGGCCGAGAACGGTGCGACGGCCGTGCTGGTGCGCCCCGACTTCACCGTCTTCGGCGCGGCGAACGGACCCGAGGAACTGCGCGAACTGGTGGACCAACTCGCCCACCGGCTGGGGACACCGCTCCCGGCTGCCGACTGAGAAACCCCCGCCCTGGCGGATCTACCGCTTTCGGGCAGCACTATGAGAGAGGAACACGGAATATGGGTGCACGCGAAGACATGTATGGCTTGTTCACCAGTGTCAACGAGATCAACCTGACAAATGATCAGGACGCTCAGAGCGCCAAGGAGGGCACACACAAGAAGAACATCTCCACCAGCTACGACCTCCAGGCCAGGATGTCGAAGAAGGGCATCCTGTGGAACTGGGGCTACCACGACGACCAGGTGGCCAAGGAGATCAGCGCCCGCGTTCCCGGATTCCTCGACTACGACACGGATGGCTTCTCCGAGGAGCTGTACTTCGCCGCACTCAGGGAGGTGCCGCTCGACCTGGACGACTACGCGGACAAGTTCGTTCTCGAGGTCGGCTGCGGACTGGGCGAGGGCCTGAACTTCCTCTCCCGCGTCGTCGACGCGAAGAGCCTGATCGGCCTCGACCTGTCGGACCAGGCCGTCAAGCGGGCCAACGCCTCGCTGTCCCGCAAGGGCCTGCGCTATGTCCAGGGCGACGCGGAGAACCTGCCGTTCGACGACGGCGAGGTCGACGTCCTGGTGAACATCGAGAGCGCGCACAACTACCCGAGCCTGGAGAAGTTCCTGAAGGAGGTGGCGCGGGTGCTCAAACCAGGCGGCTACTTCACGCACGTCGACCTCTACACCACGCAGCGCCACGCATTCCTGAAAGAGCTCCAGGAGAAGGACCTCGGCCTGGAGTGGGTGCTCGACCGTGACATCTCGCCCCAGGTGCAGGCCGCGATCCACGGGCGGCTGTCCCCGGAGGGGTCCTTCCACAAGGCATTGCGGGAGCAGCGGGTCGGTGCCATCCAGCGGCACATGGCCAAGCGGGTCGGCCCGGAGGCCGTGGGCGGTTCCTTCGCCGGCTACACCGACAGCGGCTCCACCAGACTGCTGAAGAAGATGGGCGTGCTGCCGTCACAGTTCATGCCCCCGGTGGACAGCTACCGGCACTACGTGGCCAAGAAGATCTGATCCTCGTCGGCTGAGCTCCCGCATCCGGCGTCGGGGCACTGCCGACAACTGCCGCCCACGCACCACCGCCCAGGCATGAGGAAGGGTCATGATGACCGACGCTCCGCACCCGGGACCCTTCAGCGGAACCACCCGTCTGTACGCCGTCCTGGGCGACCCGGTCACCCAGGTGCAGTCGCCCGGGCTGCTCAACCCGGTCTTCGCCGGGCTGGGTATCGACGCGGTGCTGGTGCCCGTGCATGTGCGGCGCGACGACCTCGTAGACGTGGTCCGTGTTCTGCGGTGTGTCGGCAACCTCGACGGCCTCTTCGTCACCGTGCCGCACAAGGTGGCCGCCGCGCAGCTGGCCGACCGGCGCAGCCGCACGGTGGAGACAACCGGCAGTGCGAACGCTCTGCGGCGCGAACCCGACGGTGCCTGGCTCGCCGCGAACTTCGACGGCTCGGGATTCGTGGCGGGCCTCGTCGGGGCCGGTCACTCCCCTCGGGGCAGGAAAGTGGCACTGGTCGGCGCGGGCGGAGCGGGCAGCGCCATCGCGGCGGCCCTGCTCACCGCGGGTGTGGACAGTCTGTCCGTCTCCGATCCGGACGGGCCTAGCCTGACCGCGCTCGTCGACCGGCTGGCCGAACACTGGCCGGGCCGCGTCCGCGCCGCCCCCGAACCGCCGCTGCACGACAGCGACATCGCCGTCAACGCCACTCCGCTCGGGCTGCGCCCAGACGACCCGCTCCCGTTCTCGCCCCATGCTCTGCCTCCCGGCAGCGTGGTGGCGGACATCATCATGAAGCCGAGAGAAACACCCCTCCTGCGGGAGGTGGCCGCGCAGGGCCACCAGGTGCACCACGGAATGCACATGCTCACCGGCCAGATGGATTCCTACCGCACGTTCTTCGGACTGGGCGTGCCCCGAACCGCCGACTGACGAGCCTGAACCACCGACTGACAGGCCGGTGCACAAGGGGACCACCCCCTGGAAAACGATCCGCAATCTCCAATGCCGTGAATGGGAAATGCGTGTCCCCAGCCACCATTGCATGATGGCTGAAAACGGGTCAGGTGATATCGCCATTGCCGCTTTGCGGTAGGCAAGTGCAGCTTCGCTCGGATATCCTGCCGACCGTGCAGAAATGGGTCACGAAATTCATCCACGAGTTGACCCGCCCCTCGTTCACAAGGAATGCATCCATGTCTCTCAGTCTCGACCCCGCGGCACAGGACCTGCTCTTCCGGCAAGCCCGTACCGCCAACACGTTCACCGAGGAACAGGTGACCGACGAGCAGGTTCAGGCCATCTATGACCTGGTCAAGTACGCTCCCACGTCGATGAACCAGCAGCCGCTCCGTATCGTCCTGGTTCGTTCGGAGGAGGCTCGCCGGCGTCTGGTCCAGCACCTCGCCGAAGGGAACAACAAGAAGGCCGAGACGGCGCCGCTGGTCGCGGTTCTCGCCGCGGACAACGAGTTTCACGAGGAGCTTCCGGAGCAGTTCCCGTATTTTCCGCAGGCCAAGGACCTCATGTTCTCTGACCGGAGCGTGCGGGAGCAGTCCGCGAAATTCAACGCTTCTCTCCAGGTGGGCTACTTCATTCTCGGAATTCGGGCCGCGGGCCTGGCCGCCGGTCCCATGACCGGATTCGATGCCGATGGCATCAACAAGGAGTTCTTCGCCGACGGCGAGCACTCGGTTCTCGCCGTGGTCAACATGGGCAAGCCGGGTGAGAACGCATGGTTCGACCGTTCCCCCCGCCTTGCCTATGACCAGGTGGTCACGACGGTCTGACGCACCCCTTCAGCCGTGCTCACCCGGTCGACGACCGGGTGAGCCCACGGACAGGTTGGGCGTTCCCTGCGGGGCGGGGCCCGCGACGGAGACGTTGAACGTCGCCCTGCGCCCGCATGGCCGCACCGCCCGCGGCGTTTCGCTGACCTGATAGCTGACCGTGGCGCTCCATGTCGTCCGGTTCCGAACGCTGCGCTCAGCCGGGACGTGGCGTGTACTGATTCCCGCCCGGGCCTCGGGGCGCGATGTGTTCCGGCTTCATACCGGCCCCCGCCATAAACGGGCGTGGCCGGTGGTCCCGCGGCGTGCATTGTGGCGGACTGGGCCTCTGCCGCCGCAACCCGCAGATCGCCTCTGCTGCCGATGCGACGATGACTTCTCCGCCGACTTCAGCTCGTCCCGCTACGGGTTTTCGATCGCGGGCAGCCGTTCTCGCGCCCCTACTACCCACCGCCGTGCGCCGGTTGATCGGTCGCGGATGCAGGCTTCGCCCCGGGACCCGGGGCCGCCGTGACCTCGCCGGGCGCGGTGATCTCGTGTCCGGAGGCGCAGGTCACCACGCTCCGGACCTCACCACCGCAGTCGCGGTGGAGCAGGGAGACCGTGGAGGTACCGGCCGGGACGATCCAGTGCTCGGCCGATGAGGCCAGGTCGTGCCTGTCCGATGACGGAGCGACGCACGATGGGGCGCCGGCGAGACGGGAGTTTGACTACTGTCTGTGAGACCTGCTGGCCTCTGGCCCCTTTCCCTCGTGCTGAGTCGAACTCTCGTCCGCCGCCCCAGCCGGCACGGTCGAGTTCCGGTGCTGGTTCGGTGCTGATTCTCTGGCGGCCAATGAGGCGAAACCGCAAGTCCTAGCCCAGATCGGATGAGTTGTCGTACCACTCGATGGTCGTGCCGATGAGACTGGCGGCGACGATGCGCTTGAGGCCGGCGGGGGTTCCCGGGGATGGGGGAGCGGTCGCGGGGGAGGGCATCGGCACCACTTCCAAGCGGTTGGCGGGGACGTGTTCGTGTCGCCACACCGTAGGAATCCGCAGGTCAGCGGCACATGTGGTGGGACGCCATAGTTCTGGATGCGGAGGTGCGTGTGACCACCATGACGGCGTCGCGGGGCCTCCACGAGAGCCCCAATCGAGCCCGTGAGAGCGCTGTCCAAGTTGCACTGTTCGGGCATGATTTGGTGGCTGGGTGCCGACTCCCGTGCTGACTTGATGCCGACTACGCCGAGCGTGGGTGCGAAGCGGACGACGGACGGGCGGGCGGGCGTCCCGGTCTCGGTTGCGGGGGCCGGGCGCAGGGTGGAGTCCCGGACGGCGGTGACTCGGATGCCGACCCGTAGGCGGAGGCATCGTGGGAGGCCGCGACGCGGATTCGGTAGAGGGCGGTGCGGTCCGGCAGGTCCTTGCATCGCCCGGCCCCTCCGGGGGGCGACACGTGGAGCGGTCGGCGGAACCATTTCGGGCCGGTCTGCCTGCCGGTGTTGTATGCCTGGGCGCACTTGGGTCCCGTCGGCACGACCAGAACTGCCGCAACTACGCCCGTATCGGAGCGATCTGTCGGATGCCCGCTGGGAGTTCCGAACACGACCTGCGCGAGATCATGAACGCGATCCTGCCCAGGTTGGTGCTGATGCTTGGCGGCCTATTGACCGGTCAATTGGCTAATTGTACGGTCTAGTTGTGCGGTGGTGCTCACCGTGCAGTCACGCGGGAGACCGACATGACGAATCAGGCAGGGATCCGGCCACCTGGTGCTCGACCACAGGCTGAAAGAGATCTGCACTGTCGTTACGGCGGCGGCCGGTGTCGGGGCCCTGTGGGTCCTCAGCGCATCGGCGGAGAGGGGCCCGATCACCCGTCATCGGCGTTCCGGAACGCTCCGGATGCCTCGGTGCCGTCGCCGGGCTCGGCTCAGGGGGCACCCGTGACCGGGCCCGGCAGATGCGCAGGGCGGGTCAGGAACAGCGCCCCGCCAACCAGGCGCGGCCGCCGAGGACCGGGCTGGTCGGCTCACTGCTACCAGTCAATTGACCGAATGTACGGTCTGAGCATGACCGTGCCGCTGTACGTACAGATCAGGCGAGTGATCGAAGCGAAGATCCGGGCCGGGGACCTGCCCCCCGGCGCGCGGCTGCCGACCGAGAAGGATCTCTCCACCCAGTACGGCGTCAGCCGTGCCACGGCCCAACGGGTCCTCAACGACCTGGCGGAGTCGGGACTGGCGATCCGCCGGCGGCGCCACGGAACGTTTGTCGCGGACGTGACGCGGCAGATCAATCTGCTCAACTTCGTCACCCCCACAGCAGCCGCAAAGGGAGTGCCGGGCAGACATGAGGTCGTTTCCGCGCGGATCGTCAGGGCCACCGACGCCGTCCTGGCCCTCCCCGGCGCCTCCGCCGACACGGCCGTGGTCGAACTGGTCCGTCGCAAGCTCGACGTACGCGAGGAGCCACAGTCCGTCGAACGGCACGTCGTTCTCTTCGCAGTCGCCCCCGACCTGCTGAACGAGAACCTCGAAGACCTCGTCACCCTCCCGTATCTCCAGCGCAGAGGTGTACCGATCGACGCGATCCGGGTCTACCTCGACCCGGTGAGCCTCGATGAGCACGACGCCGCATTGCTGAACAGCGAGATCGGAACGCCTGCGCTGATGAGGCGCAGGGAGTTGCGTGCCGACGACGGAAGCACCGTCGAGGTGGTCACCACCCTCGTCCGTCCCGGGACCGCCGAGTTCTTCCTGGAGCTGCCCGTCCCGGCCATGTGAGCAGCGTGTCGCTGCCAGAAGGGAAGTGTGCACACAATGAAGGTCATCATCATCGGTGCCGGCGTGCTGGGCGTGAGCGTCGCGAGGCAGCTTGCCGTCGCGGGCGAAGACGTACTCCTGCTCGATCAGTCGGGAGCCGGCACCGGTACGAGCGCGACCACCTTCGCGTGGACCAACTCCAGCCGGAAGCCCGACCCGGACTACCACCGGCTGAACCTCGCAGGGATGGAGGAGCACGCCAGGCTGGCCGAGCAACTGCGCGGCGCGCCTTCGTACTTCCGCAGCGGGGCGCTTCAGTGGGCGGACGCCGCGAGCGAGCAGTGGCTCGTCGGCAACGTGGAACGACTTCAGGCCCTGGACTACCCCGCACGCTGGGTCACGCGTGCCGAAGCATTGCGGATCGCGGGCGACCTCCGGATCCCGGCGACGATCACGTCCATCGCGCACTTCCCCAGCGAGGGATACGTTCTGCCGGATCTCTTCGTGGACAACCTGCTGGCGGACGCCGAACAGCATGGAGCGAAGTGCGCGATCGGCGAGGTCGTGGCCATCGACGACCGGCCTGATGGAGTGTCCGTAACCCTGGCCGGAGGAGAGGTCCGCAGGGGTGATCGAGTCGTCCTGGCGGCAGGACGTTGGACACAACGGCTCGCCGCGCGGGCCGGCATCGACGTTCCCATGGTGACGGATGCCGGCCGCGGGGCACAGACCGTCGGTTTGCTCGGGTACGCCAGATCATCGGAACTCGACCTGCGCTGTGTGGTCCACAGCCCCGGCCTCAATCTCCGCCCTGCGGCCGGGGGGCATGCCGTCGTGCAGGCTCTCGATCTGAACGCCGGCGTCGATCCCGAAGACCCCCCGTCCGCGGACGGGGACATCGCGAGCACCCTCGCTCGGCGGTTCTCCGCACTGCTGCCCGACCCGAGCCGCGCACTGGAGATCGACCTGCGTGTCGGCTTCCGGTCTCTGCCCGCGGACGGCCACACCGTCGCCGGCTATGCCTCTGCGCAGTCCCGCGTCTACTGCCTGGTGTCGCACAGTGGGGTCACCTTGGCGCCGGTGCTGGGGCGCCTGGTCGCGACCGAGATCACAACCGATCAGGAACAAGGCCTCCTCCGGGCCTTCCGGCCCACCCGATTCACCGATGCAGGGCGCTCGGGCAGCGAGGTGGATCAACGGGCCACCAGTCTGGGCGAGCAGTAGCCGACGGTCCCCGCCGCGATTCCCGCAAAGGCTGAGTGCGCAGTGTGCTCCGAGTGATCGGCTGAGCGTCACCGACCTGGCCTATTCGGCCGAGCGCGATCCGCTGTTCTCGGTGGTCGTCGTGAACCGGGCTTCGATTCCGTCCAGGATCATCGACAGCCCGTTCTCGAACCGTTCGTCAGCGTCACCGATCTCGGACGCTTGCGTCATCTTGCTCAGATACGGAAACTCACCGGTCTCGAGCAAGGACATCAGGTACGGCTTCATGCGCAAACGCCAGGCATGGCGGTCGACGCCGGACTGGTAGGTGGCCGCCTGCTCGGTCAACTCGGCCTGCACGGCACCGCTGACCCAGGAGAGAAGCAGGTTGAGCACGTCGAGCGTCTCGTCCATGTCGAGATCGCAGCCGCCGAGAAGGGCGAGATCGCGTTCCAGGCCGCGCAGGATGTTGGGGCCCATGATCGGGCGGGTGGCGAGGAGCGGAGCAAGCCAGGGGTGCCGCAGGAAGATCTGCCGGCGGCGGCGTGCCAGGATCGTCAGGTCGGCGCGGAGATTTCCGGTCGGCTCCTGAGGTTCGAAACCCGTCGCGTTGTCGATCATCACCGCGTACAGGTCTTCCTTGGTGGGCAGGTAGCGGTACAGGGTCATCGTGCCGGTGCCGAGCTCCTTGGCGATGTTCCGCACCGACGCGGCGTCGATCCCTTCGGAGTCCGCGATCTTGATGGCCACCGCGGCGATCTCCCCACGGCTGTGCGCAGGGGCCGGGCCTCGTGCGGGCTTCTCCGGTCGCATCCAGATGATTGCTTGCGGGTCCGACATGGCCGCCATCCTACCGCCGTTGCCGGTCATCTGCGTGCGGCGTACCCAGTCGCTGCCTTCAACTGCGTACACCGTCCTTGCGTACGCCGTACCCAGTGACCTAGGGTGAAACCGCGTACACCGCACCCGGTGAGGGGATGAGCATGGAAAACGCGATCATGTACACGAAGGATTTACGGAAACAGTACGGGGATGTCGCCGCGCTGGCCGGGCTCGACTTGGTGGTGCAGCCGCACGTCGTCTACGGCCTCCTCGGCCCGAACGGCGCGGGGAAGAGCACCACCTTGAAGGTCCTGAGCACGCTGACGAGGCCCAGCGGCGGTCAGGCGGTAGTCGCCGGATTCGACGTCGCTCGGGATCCGGGCGAAGTGCGAAAGGTGATCGGGCTGGCCGGCCAGGACGCCACGCTCGACGCCAAACTGACGGGCCGGGAGAACCTGCGGATCTTCGGCCGCCTGTCGCGGCTGGGCGCGCGTGGGTCCCGGCGGCGCGCGGAGGAACTGCTGGACCGGTTCAGCCTCGCCCACGCCGGCGATCGGCTGGTCGGCACCTATTCCGGCGGAATGCGCCGCCGACTGGACCTGATCGCCAGCCTGTTGCGTGCTCCCCAGGTGCTCTTCCTCGACGAGCCCACCGCCGGGCTCGACGTCCGGAGCCGCATGGAGATCTGGGACACCGTCCGCGAACTGGTCGCCGATGGCACCACGGTCCTGCTCACCACCCAGTATCTGGAGGAGGTGGACCAACTCGCCGCCACCGTCGGCGTGATCGACCACGGCAATCTCATCGCCGAAGGCAGCCCGACCCGACTCAAGTCCCGGATCGGCAGCCACATCGACGTCGTGGTGGAATCCACGGACCATGTGGCGACTGCCATGTCGGTGCTGGAAAGGCTCACCGGCCGACGCCCGGAGGCGGACGGAGCACACATCGTCGTCGCCGCGGTGGATGCGGTGCCGGCCCTGCCGCAGATCGTGCGTGAACTCGACGCGTCCGGCGCCGTGATCCGCGATGTCGGGATTCGCCGGCCGAGCCTCGATGACGTTTTCCTCTCCCTGACCGGCAAGACCGTTGACCCGGAGAAGTCGCTCGAAGTGCGGGAGGCAGTGGCATGAACGTCCTCATCGACGGCTGGACTCTGACCCAGCGAAACCTCCTGAGGTTGCGCCACGAACCCGGAACCCTGCTCACCATCATGCTGATGCCGACCGTGTTCGTGGTGCTGTTCGGATTCGTGTTCGGCAGTGCGATCGGGATTCCGGGTTCCTCGAACTACCGCGAATACATGATGCCGGGGATGTTCGTGCTGGGCACCGGAACCGCGCTGTCCTCGGCGATGGTGGGCGTCGCGATGGACCAGTCGCGCGGGGTGATGGACCGCCTCCGCTCCATGCCGACCAATCGTGTGTCCGTGCCGCTCGGCCAGAGCGGCGCGGAGGCGCTCATCGGCGTGTACGGACTGGTGGTCATGATGGTGTACGGGCTGATCGTCGGCTGGCGTGCACACAACGGCATCGCGCAGACGATGGCCGGCATCGGCCTGGTCCTGCTGCTCCGCTACACGCTTGCGTGGGTCGGTACCTACCTCGGACTGGCGATCCGCAATGCGTCCACCGCGGCCAACCTGGCGCCGTTGACGCTGCCGCTCACCATGGTGTCCAACGCGTTCGTGCCCACCGACGGGATGCCGACCTGGCTGCGGGTGATCTGTGAGTGGAACCCGCTCAGCGCGTTGGCGACGGCGACCCGGACGTTGTTCGGCAATCCCGGTACCCCCGGGCCGGACGCGGCATGGCCGCTGACCCATCCGGTGACCGCGACCCTGCTGTGGGCCGGCCTGCTGTTGGTCATCTTCGTACCGCTCTCGGCGCGCCGCTTCGCCCGAGCGGGACTGTAGAACCCGTCCCCGGCCAGGCCGGGGACGGCTCACCAAGCTCAGCATTGAGATCAACAGTGATCACGATCGGCCTCCTCGGGGGTGACGCCGGGACGCTGTCCGGCATCGACCTGGGAGGCCACGGACCCGGCCGCTCGTTGCCCTGGCCGACCGCGCGCACTCCACCCGTGCCATCCGCAGCCACCTCCGGCGCCGCGGCATCCGCGCGGTCATCCCGCAGCCGTCCGACCGGATCGGCCATCGCCGGCGGCGGGGCCGCCACGGAGGCCGCTCGCCCCGCTTCGACCCCCAGGCCTACGAGCAGCGCAACACCGTCGAGCGGTGCATCAACCGCCTCAAGCAGTGGCGCGGCCTGGCCACGCGAACCGACAAACCAACTCGCCATCGCCCACCAGCCGGCACTCAGCACTCCACCTCGTCGGCATCCCCATCTGGACCGACGCTGGCCAAGAGACCGTCGGCTGGACCGGACTTGGGCGTCGCAAACGGTCAGGAACGGTCGGGGAGGCGCATATGTCGATCATGGGTGTCCTTGAGGCCCGCAGCCGCTCTTCGTCCTCTACAACTGTGCGGGGAGGCAAGGGACATGGCAGCTGAGGGTGCGCAGGACGACGATCGGGGTGAGTCGTCGGCTCACCGTGCACGCGACGGCGCGGTGCGTGACGCAGGGGTACACGATGGCGAGGTACCCGACGCCGAGGCGCGCCGTCATGAATCGCGTGACGCCGCGGTCCGCGCTGCTGAAGTGCGGGCCGTCGAGGCGCGGATCGCCGCGGAACTCGCCCCGTTGACCCGCCCGCGCCCACTGGCGGGGGCAGTGATCGCCCCGCCTGCTTATGTGCGCCGGCACTTGGTGGAACACGCGGCCGAGGGACAGGTGCTGGACGACGCGCTGCTGTCCCTGGAGTTCCTGCCGTATGTCGACGCCCTGCCACTGCGGGCCCTGACGGCCGGGGTGTACGGACCTGACGGGGACGTCCTCTCGATCTGGCGGCAGGTCGCCCACGCCTGGAGATGGGAGGAGCCGGCGGCGAACGCCGACGCGCTGCGGTTCCGGCTGGCCGCATGCGGGCTCCCCCTGGACGGGGTGACCCATCCCGGCTCGGTCTGGCGGCCGAGATGGGTGCACTGGCCGGCCGACCGGGGCGAGATCATCGCTCGCCACCACGGCGGGGTCCGGGTGGTCGCCACGGCGGTGCTGCCCGACGGGCGCGCGGTGGCGGTCACCGGCGGTGAGGACGGGACCGTACGGGTGTGGGACCTCGTCACGGGCGCCTCGGTCGGGGACCCGATGACTGGCCACACCGACGAGGTACGGGCGCTGGCCACGGCGGTGCTGCCCGACGGACGGGTCGTGGCGGTCACGGCGTCTGGCGGTCAGGCAGGGACGGTACGGGTCTGGGACATTGCCACCCGCGCCCTGATCGGTGACCCGCTGACCTGGACCGGCAGGGCCCCGGAGCTCGCCACGGCGGTCCTGCCGGACGGCCGCGTCGTCGCCGTCCTCGGGTGCAGCGAGTCCGACAGCGGCTCTGCCCGGGTGTGGGACCTGGCCACGGGCGCCCCGGTCGGCGACCCGATGACTCCCCAGGGCGTCAGCGTCATCTCGCTGGCCACCGCGGCACTCCCTGACGGCCGCGTCGTCGCGGTGCTCGGCGGTGGATCGGACCGGAGGATACGGGTATGGGACATCCTCGGCGGCGCCCCGGTCCGCAACCCACCGATCGGACGCACCGGCGCGGTGTGGGCGCTTGATACGGCGACCCTGCCCGACGGCCGCGCCATCGCCGTCACCGGCCGCGATGACGGCACCGTACGGGTGTGGGATCTGGTCACCGGCGACGCTCTCGGCGACCTGACGGCTTGTGACGACGGAAGTGTCGCGGCGGTGGCGACCGTGGCGCTGCCCGACGGGCGGATGGTGGCGATCAGCAGCAGCGGGCGGACGCTACGGCTGTGGGACCTCACAACGGGTGCCCCGAACGGTGAGATAGCGGTCGGTCACACCAGCGAAGTCCGGGACATGGCCACGGCGGTGCTGCCGGGCGGGCAGGTCGTCGCCGTCATCGGTAGCGAGGACGGGACCGTACGGGTCTGGAACCTCGCCGGTGCCGCCCCGGGGGGTGGCCCCCTGGCCGGCCACTCCGGCATCATCCGTGCGGTGTCGACGGCCGAGCTGCCCGACGGGCGGACGGTGGGGCTCACCGGCAGCGGCGAGACGGTGCGGGTCTGGGACCTGGCTGTCGGAGCGCCGATCGCCGAACTGGACACCGGCCACACCCGTGGGGTCGGGACCGCGGTCACGGCCGTGCTGCCGGACGGACGCGTCGTCGCGGTCATGTGCAGCGGCTGGCACTCGACCGTCCGGGTGTGGGACCTGGCCGCCGGAGCCCTGGTCCGCGACCTGGAAACGGGCTACTTCCTCGGCGTGTTTGCGCTGGCCGCGACACGGCTGCCCGACGGGCGGGTGGTCGCCGTCACCGCCGGGGACCTGGACGGGAGGGTGCGGGTGTGGGACCTGGTCACGGGTGCCAGGATCCACGAGCTGACCGGCCACGACCGAAGCGTGCGGGCACTGGCCGTGACCGCCCTGCCCGACGGGCGGATGGTCGCTGTCGCGGCCTGCACCGACGCGGGGCTGCGGATGTGGGACCTCAGCACCGGCGCCGCGGTCGGCGAGCCGATGACCGGCCACGCCGAGGGGGTCGGTGCGCTGGCCACGGCACGGCTGCCCGACGGGCGGGTGGTCGCCGTCACCGGAGGCGGCGAGGCGACGGTGGCCGTGCTGCCCGACGGACGGGTGGCCGCCGTCAGCGGTGGCGACACGGCGGTGCGGGTGTGGGACCTGACGACCGGCGCCGCGGTCGGCGAGCCGATGACCGGCCACACCGGCGCCGTACACGCGGTGACCACGGCTGTGTTGCCCGACGGGCGGGTCGTCGCTGTCACCGGAGGCGGCGACGGAACCGTGCGTCTCTGGGATCTGCGGACGTGTTCGGAGATCGCACATCCGCTGGCGACGACCAGCGGCGTACTAGGACTGTGCGCGGTCGATGTGGAGGGCGATCTGTGGATCCTTCTCGCCGGTGCGGGTGTGGCCTGCCTGGAGCTCCACGCCGCCACATGAACGCCGGTGTCCACGAGGCAGGTTCGGTGTCTTCCCCCATGGCTCCACCAAGGGCCTCTGTGACGGACTTCCACCAAGGGACGGGAAACGATGAGTGAGTTGGTCGGAGTGCACGGCATCGCCAAGCACCAGTTGGGCCGTCACCAGCTGCTGGCGGCGTGGACGCCGGCCCTGGCCGACGGCCTGGAACGGGCGCTGGACCGTGAGGTGGCTCAGCCGCCCCTGGACCTGGCGTTCTACGGAGACGTCTTCCTCGACCCCGGGAGAGCCGGCGGAGGGACCGGCGGGGTGACCAAGTCCGCCTACTCCGACACGGTGTCGGAGGGAATGGACGAGCGCGAGCTGGCGGACGTCGTCGAGGCGCTGACCGAGACGGTGAGCGCCGAAGACATCGCGCTGGCAGAAGGGGCGGCCGACAAGGGACGTGCCCGCATGCCGCGGACCGTTCAGGTGCTGATGCGCGCGATCGACCGGCGCTTCGGTTCCGCCGCCGGAGTCCTGGCCGTCGGCGCGCTGCGGCAGGTCCGACGCTATCTGCACGACGGCGATGTGAAAGCACGCGTCGACGCACGGGTCGAGGGGACCGTTGGCTCCAAGTGCCGGGTGCTGATCGGGCATTCGCTCGGGTCGGTGGTGGCCTACGAGTACCTGCGCCGCAACCCTGGCCACGGCGTCGAGCTGCTGCTGACGCTCGGCTCACCTCTCGGTCTGCGGATGGTCCGCAGACATCTGCACGTCGGCGCGCTGGAGGTCCCCGCGTGGGTCAACGTACGGGATGCGCGCGATCCAGTGGCCTGCGCCGGACCGCTGCGCACCTGGTGGCCCCAGATGGGCGAGGGAGACGAGATCGTGGTGGAAAACGGGGCCGACGCCCATGCCGTGGAGCGCTATCTGAACCGCAGGGCCACCGGCGAGGTCCTGCTGGGCGTCCTTCCCCACCTGGGTGCCGCGTGAACAGCCACGGCACCGGGGCGCACGTCGCCGCAAGCCACGACACCAGGGGAGAGGGCCCCGGCGTCCCCGACGAGGAGGTCCTGCGGCGCCACTTCGTCGCGATCGCCACCGGCGAGTACGACGACCCGCACCTGGAGTCCCTCGCGGTCGGCGACGAGGTCAGGGCCATGCGGGAGTGGCTGTGTGCCGAGCGGCTGAACGGCCGCCGCTTCCGGTGCGGTTATCCCGAACTGGCCGCCAACCCCACCAAGCGGCAGATCCGCGACGCGCTGGAAGAACCACCCGCCGACGAGGAGTGGCGTGACAGTGACGCCGCCGTCGTGTTCGTCACGGGCCATGGCCTGACCGCCGACGGCACCCACTATCTGATCCTGAAGACCACCGACACCTCCAAGGTCGGCAAGACGGCGTTCCGGACAGCGGATCTGATCGGCTGGCTGGCGGAGACCCGGATCCGCCATCTGCTGCTCATCCTCGACGCCTGCCACGCCGGCCGGGTCGCCCTGGAAGCCCAGAGCCGGGACGCCGAACCTCCCGACACCTGGGTGGTGCTGCCCAGCGCCACCAGGAACCAGAAGGCTGTCACCGGCGCGCTGACCGGGGCGATCTCCGCCCTTCTCGCCGAACTGGCGTCGCCGCAGGGGGAGAAGTACGGACACGACCCGTATCTGACGGTCAACGACTTCCTCGCGGGCGTGCAATACCACCTGGGCGATGGCCAGTTGCTCGACCCGCTCTACGGAAGCCGCCGCGACCGCCCGCATCTGTGCCTGCCGAACCCCCACTACCGGGCCGATCCGACGGTCGAGGTCAGGGCTGCCCGGCACGACCTCGCCCTCGACCGGCGCGACCTGGAGACGCACTGGGGGCCCCGCTCCCGGGGCGTCGCCAACGACGGACAGCAGGGCTGGCTGTTCACCGGCCGCGCCGACCTGATGCGCGAACTCATTGCCGCCGCGACGGGAGCACCCGGTGCCACGATCGTCACCGGCGGCGCGGGCAGCGGGAAGTCCGCTGTCCTGGCGCGGCTGGTCACCCTGAGCGACGAGCAGTTCCTCGACCGGCACGCGGCCGATGCGGCTGCCGTCCCCGCCGTCCTGCGCCCGCCGCCCGGTGCCGTCGACGTGGCGGTGGTCGCCACCGGCAAGCTGCACACCCGGATCCTGGCCCAGATCTGCCACGCCCTCCTGGTGCCCGCACCGGTCGGCGACCACCTCGAGCCGACCGTCGAGGAGCGGCTGGCGTCGTGGCACACCTGGCTGCGCGGTCGGCGACGGCCCCTCACCATCGTCCTCGACGCCCTGGACGAGGCAGCCGACCCACACGCTCTCCTTCGCGAGGTCCTCGCCCGCCTCGAACCCGACCCGGACGCCCCGCGCATCCGGCTCCTCGTGGGGGTCCGCTCCCTGGCCGCCAACGAGGAATCCCCTCATGCGCCAGTGACCGCCTCCGATACGGCAGCCATGGCCGACACCGCCCAAGCCGCCCTGCGCGCCCGCCGCATCGTCGTGGACCAGGCGCCGTGGTGGAACCAGCACGATGTCGTCGCCTACGTTGACAGCATCCTGCGCAACACTCGTGGCTCGCCTTATGCCGTGGCCCCGGCCGGGGCCACCGAGTCGGTGGCGACCGCGCTCGGGGAGCGCGCCGGGCGGTCGTTCCTCATCGGCCGGATGGCCGCGTCCTCACTGGCCGCGAGCGGCGGGGTCATCACCGCCGACCACCCCGGCTGGCTCGCCGCCCTCGGGGAGGGCGTCCTCGGCGTGTTTCGTCAGGACCTGCACCACAGCCTGCCCGAACCCGACGACCGCCGCCGCGCGGTGGTCCTGCTGCGCGCGGTCGCCTTCGCCCACGGCTCCGGACTGCCCTGGCGTGGGATCTGGCCCCTGGTCGCCCATGCCGTCGACGACGAGGGCGGCTACTACGGCGACGCCGAGATCGCGTGGCTCCTTGGCTCCCGCCTCGGCGCCTATCTGGTCACCGACCGGGAGGACGACACGACCGTCTACCGTCTTTTCCACGACCTGCTGCGCGCCACCCTCCGCGACCGCTGGCGCGAACTGCTCCGACTGCCGAGCGGATGAACGCAGTCGGGGACATGCCGCAGCTCCCTCGGCGGGAGCCCTGCTGCGTGTCCACGATCCGGCGGACCGCGCGCGCTGCGCTCGAGCGGCTCTGGAAGCCTTCCGCGACTGGTCAGGCCGGTGTGACGGTCGCCAACGGGCCCTGTCCGGCTTCGGATTGTTGCGAACAGGTGTGCGCGGGCTGGGCAGCAGCGCCGGTCCGGATGGGTGGTGGCTCGAGCACCTGGCCGCCGAGCCGGACAGGACCACCTCCACCCTCTACGCCTGGATCAACCGCGGCTGGATCACCACCCGCAGGGAGAGCGGCTGGCCCCACCGACGGCCATGTCCGCTGAGTGAGTAGGGGCTGTCATGGAGACGGGCCGCGGCGATGCGCGACCCTTGTTCTTCAGCCAGCCCATGGCGGCGTTGGCTGGGATGGCGACGGCGCCGAACAGGTGGTCTGCCGGGGTCCGGGCGCGGGACAGGCCGACGATCACCAGGGTCCCTCCTGGCGCCAGATGACGGCGGAATCGGGCGAGTGCCTGGGTGAACGGCAGGTGGTGGATCGTGGCGACGCACGTGATGACGTCGTAGGGGCCGGCGGGGAAGTCGGCTATTGCATCCGCGACGGTGAAGGCGACGGGAGCGCAGTGGGAGTGGGCTCCGCAGCGGCGGCCACAGACGTCCTGCCGCTGTGTTCCTCCCTCGCCCCCGCACTGTTTTCCAGGGCAGGTACCGGCCCCCGAGAACGAACCTCAGAAGATCAACGAAGCCCTCCCCCGCCACGTCACACCCCACCCGTCGCCTTCTGTAGCCGGCTCGCGTTCCTGGGCGAGGCCAGGAAGATCACCGCCCAATGCGGCAGCATGACCAGCGGGCATGCTCGGGCCCGCGAGCTGCACCGGCTTTCCTGGGCAAGCCAGCGTGTCGAGCCAGGGAGCCCGCTGACGGCAGGGCTCAGGTCGCCCTCGCCTGCCCGGCGACGGGCCAGGAGAAGAAGAGGAGCGGACGGGCGTCGCCTGGTGACCATCAGGTGACCGCTGTCCGGCAGGGAGCCTCGAAGTCCCGGTCGCGAAGGTCTACCACGGCCTGGAACAGGTCCGTGACGCCCAGGCCGACGTCGAGTCCGGCACCACGCCGGGCAAGCACGTCGTCGTCCTGGAGGGCTGAGACCTGGGCAACCGAGAAACGACAACCAACCACCCCGATGCGCGACGGTCGACAACGCGCAGTGAGTACCTCAACCCGGCGGTGAGCGTCGCCGACAGCGGTGGCTTCGCGGTCCTGGCCTACTGCCTGAACACCTACGTCCTCGAGGACGGCAACTAACGGCAACTGCGCGCCTGGAACGCCACCGAGGCGTACCGGCTGATCGACGGCGAATGGCACATCGTCCACTCCCACTGGGCGTTCACGCAGACCGCGAAGGCAGCCATCGCCTCCTGACGGGCAAGGGGCCTGCGCCGGGTTTCGTCACACGTCGGTCCTCGCCTCGCCGGCCGCGTAGGCGGCCGGGGTGAGACCGGTGCGGTCGCGGAAGAAGCGGCCGAAGTTCGCGGGGTCGGTGAAGCCGAGGTGGACGGCCACGGTCCGGGCATCCCACCGGGCACCTCCCAGCAGGCGCCGGGCCTCCAGGAGGCGCCGCTCGTCGATGAGTTCACGTACCCCCTTGCCGGTGGCGTCCCGGGCGGCACGGCTCAGGGTGCGGACCGAACAGCCGAGCAACTCGGCGTAGTCCGCGGCTTGATGCAGCTCGCGGAAGTGCAGTTCCAAGGCGTCCAGGAAGCGCCCGTACCTGTCGCCACGGCCGGTGCCGGCCGTGGCCGTGCCGATGGGGGCGATGCCCGGAGAGTTGGCCAGGCGCAGCAGCAGCGATTCGAGCAGGCTGCGCCGCAGGGCGTGGTGGATGCCGAGGGGGCGGCGCCCCAGTGCGCGGTGTTCGTCCAGGAGTTGGAGTGCCGTCTGCTGGAGCCAGGCGGTGTCGTCGGGGTGCGGGCTGAGCACGGCAGGGGCCTCGTGCGCGGTGAGCGGGGCCAGGAGACGGGCGAGGTCGGGCCGCAGCACGTCCGGTTCGAACAGGATGAACGGGCCGCGGGCCGCGCCGGGCGGATGCCAGCACTGCGCGTGCCCGGGACGCACCCACAGCCACTCGCCGGGGGCGACGGTCCGCGTGACGTGGTCGACGTCGTGCCGCAACTCACCCTCGGTGACCAGGATCAGGTAGTGGAAGGTGGCACGGCCCGGACGGGGCGGGTTCCACGGCCAGTCGTCGTGCTGGGCGAAGAAATCCTCGACGGTACTCACCTCAAGGCCGTACGGAGTACCGACCGGGGGCTGGAAACCGTACAGCGGAACCGCAGCCGGTCCGGCCTGCCCGCTCGGCCCGGAGTGTCGCTTGTCGACCATCACGTGTCCGCAGCCTACCGCCCTTCCCGTCGGCTTCGACGGAAGGATGGGACATGCCACGGCGCTCGCGCGGCGCGCCCTGCGCCTCCTTCGACGCCACAGTCCGTCACCACCCGAGAAGGCTCACCACCCATGAACGGATCGGCCCTGCACAAGACCGCCGCCGACTGCGCGGAGGAACTCCCCGGAGCCCAGCTGGAGCACCCCTTCGGCCCCGACTGGGAGGTCTACAAGGTACGCGGCAAGGTGTTCATGCTGATGACCGACGTCCCGGGGCGTCCCGTCGTGATCCTCAAGGCGGACCCCGGCGAGGCCCACGCCCTGCGGGAGCAGTACAGCCACATCACTCCCGGCTACCACATGAACAAGAAGCACTGGATCACCCTGGAGGGCGGAGAAGGCGTCGACAAGGAGCTCGTCGGGGAGCTCGTCACCGACTCCTACCGGCTCGTCGTCGCCCACCTGCCCAAGGCCGAGCGGCCCGTCGACCCGCACACCTACGGCACCGGCGCACGGGCGGCCCGGTGAGCGCGGCCGGCGACCGGCTCCAGCACACCGCCCGCCAGGCGGCCCTCTCCCTCCCCGACGTCAGCCACGGATACCCCTTCACCCCGGGACTCGACGTGTACAAGGTCGCGGGCAAGGTGTTCCTGATCGTCACCGACGACCCGGACGATCAGATCATCACGGTCAAGTGCGAACCCGAACACGCCCGCGCGCAAGTACGCGGCTACGCCTCGATCACACCGGGCCGCTATCTCGACAAACGCCACTGGATCTCGCTCGGGCCTGGACCCGGCATCACCGAGCGGCTGGTCACCGACGCGGTCGAGGATTCCTACGACCTGGTCGCCGAGCGGCTGCCGCGAAGCGACCGCCCTGGTGCCCGATGAGCGCCGGGAGCTTCCCCGCGAACGGCGAGCCCTCGCTCGTCAGCGTCCCGTGAAAGGGCTCGCCCCGTCCGCACACGCCCGCCTGCGACCCGGGAGACCGATGGAAACCGACCGTAGCGATCCTGCCACTCTTCGATGAGGGGCTCTCCCGGCCAGTCGCCGACCGCCTGCGCCCCACAAAGTCCGTCGGCCATGGGCCGAGTCCCACCCGCCCCACCTTTCACGTGATCTGACCTGCGGAAACGTTCTTTTTTGGGTGTCGGATCGTCAACTTCGCCTGAACGGACTGAATCCGCTGCTCGTGGGTTTGGAGTTCGGCAGCGTTCCGAGGAGATCAAACCCCTCTGACCCGCGGCGGAGTTGGTGTTCAAGGGTGCCGCTCGCGGTCCGGGCGACTGCTCTGAGGGGCGCCCCAAGACCCAGGGGCCGTACGGGGGCCGTACAGGGGCCGGGGAACGGCCCGAAGTGGCAACGGTCCCACGGAGGGCGCACCGCGTTCATCAGGGCTGAGCCATGTGTGGTCAGTCCAGGATCTGTATGGCGTAGAGCGTGCCGATGCCGGTGGCGAGGGTGCCCAGCAGGAGCCGGAGTGCGGTGTCGGGCAGGTGAGGTTGGAGGCGAGCGCCGAGATACCCGCCGACCAGGCCTCCGAGGCCGCAGGACAGGCCCAGCGACCAGTCGGGAGCGACATCGCCTGTGGCGGCCAGGGAGAGCAGCGCGTAGGTGGCCGCGCCGACGACGGATGTCACGAACGTGGAGGCCAGAGCGGCCGGCGCGACGGCGGCCACAGGTACTCCGCGGCCGACGAGGATCGGGCCGAGCAAAGAGCCGCCCCCGATCCCGTAGATGCCCCCGGCGACCCCAACGGACAAGGCGAGGGCCCTCGTTGCGCGAGGCGATGGCCGGCGAATGGCGTGGACTGGTGCCGGGAGCACGGTCCGCAGCCCCAGCCACAGTCCGAGCGGCAGCAGCAACGCGGCGATGAGAAGGCGGAAGATCCGTGGGCCGGGAACGGCGAAGACTCGGATCACAGCGCCGATCACGACGCCGGGCACAGTACCCGCGATGAGCAGACGGGTCAGTGGTCCTCCCAGCCGCCCGGCCCGCCAGTAGCGCAGGAGAGCGCCGGGGCCGGCCACCACGTTGTACAGCAGGTTCGTCGGCGTCACCGCCGGACTCGGCACACCCAGGACGCTGACCTGAACGGGCAGCAGAAAGACCGCTCCGGACACCCCGACGGGCGAGGTGGCCACCGATATCAGGAGCCCGGCAACGAACCCGAGCAACCCCGTTGACCACGCCACCACAGCCCCCTTGGGAGACCACCGTCCCGATACGCCGCGAGCAGGCTCCGGATCGGGTGCCTCTCGGTTTCGTGAACATCGACCCGGCCTGATCCAACCGCCTCCCGAAGGTGGTGAACAACCGCTGCGGCACTACGCCGAGACGGCGACCAGCTCTGGTCCGGGTTCGCCCGCCGTGTGCGAGGCAAGGTATCGCTCGGCGTCCAGGGCGGCCGCGCAGCCGCTGGCAGCGGCGGTGATGGCCTGACGGTAGGTGTGGTCGACGACGTCGCCGGCGGCGAAGACGCCCGGGATGTTCGTGCGCGTGCTGGGGGACTGCACCGTGAGGTAGCCGTCCCCGTCCAAGGCCAGCTGGTCTTCGAACAGCTCGGTGCGCGGGTCGTGGCCGATGGCGATGAACAGGCCGGTCGCGTCCAGGTCGCGGGTGGCGCCGGTGAAGACGTCGCGCAGGACGACGCCGCCGAGCATGCCGTTGCTCTCCTTGATCTCGGCGATTTCGCTGTCGAACGCGAACGAGATCTTGTCGTCGGCGAACGCGCGGTTCTGCATGACCTGGGAGGCGCGCAGGGCGGAGCGACGGTGGACGACGGTGACCGAGCGGGCGAAGCGGGTGAGGAAGGTGGCCTCCTCCATCGCGGTGTCACCGCCGCCGACGACCACGATGTCGCGGTCGCGGAAGAAGAAGCCGTCACAGGTCGCGCACCAGGACACGCCCCGGCCGGACAGCTCCTCCTCGTTCGGCAGGCCGAGCTTGCGGTAACCGGAACCGGTCGCGACGATCACCGTCCTGGCGCGGTGGACGGTGCCGGCGGAGTCGGTGACCTCCTTGATCCGGCCGAGCAGGTCGACGGAGACGACATCGTCTTCGACGATCTCCGCACCGAACCGCTCCGCCTGCGCCCGCATGTTCAGCATGAGGTCCGGGCCGTCGATGCCCTCGGGGAAGCCGGGGAAGTTCTCTACTTCGGTCGTCGTGGTGAGCGACCCGCCGACGAAGATCGCGCCGCCGAAGACGAGCGGCTTGAGCTGGGCCCGGGCGGTATAGAGGGCGGCGGTGTATCCGGCGGGACCGGAGCCGATGACGATGACCTCGCGTATGCCGGTGTCGGTCACGGAGGTCACGCCTCCTGCTTGGCGTCGATCTCGGCGATCAGAGCCTCGATGCGGGTCTTGATCTCGTCGCGGATCGGGCGCACGGACTCGACGCCCTTGCCGGCCGGGTCCTCCAGGGCCCAGTCGAGGTACTTCTTGCCGGGGAAGATCGGGCAGGCGTCGCCGCAGCCCATGGTGATGACGTAGTCGGACGCCTGAACGGCTTCCGTGGTCAGGACCTTCGGCTTGGCGTCGGCGATGTCGACGCCGACTTCCTTCATGGCCTCGACCGCGGCCGGGTTGACCTGGTCACCCGGGATGGAGCCGGCCGAGCGGACCTCGATCCGGTCGCCCGCGAGGTGGGACAGGAATCCGGCGGCCATCTGCGACCGGCCGGCGTTGTGGACGCAGACGAACAGCACCGAGGCGAGCGGGCTGGAGGACATCGGTTCTTCCTTCGTGAATCGATCAAGATGCGTGTACGGCAGTCGGGTTCAGATGCTCGACAGCGAGGCGAGCAGTCCGGTGATGTGGGCGTCGATCTCGTCGCGGATGCCGCGTACGACGGCAATCGGGGCGCCCTCGGGGTCGGTGACCGGCCAGTCCAGGTAGCGGCGGCCGGGCAGTACGGGGCACGCATCCCCACAGCCCATGGTGATGACGATGTCGGCGGCCCGCACGACTTCGCTCGTCAGCGGCTTGGGAAACGCGTCCGCAAGGTTCACACCGGCCTCGATCAGCACCTGCGCGACAACCGGCTCGACCTCGGCTGCGGGGAACGTGCCCGCCGACGAGACGACGACGTGACCGCCCGCGCGGTGGGCGAGCAGGGCGGCCGCCATCTGGGAGCGGCCTGCGTTGTGGCTGCACACGAACAGCACCCCCGGCAGCCCGCTGCCCGGCGCGCCCTCGATGTGGGCGAGCGCGTCCAGCCGGTCGGTGGCGAGGTGCTCGGCCGGTACCACGAGGTGAGTGCGGACACGGGCGCTCTCGGCGAGGCGCTCGTAGGAGTCGATGACCAGGCGCTGGATGGTCTGCGGGGAGAAGCGCCCGCGGTAGCGCGGGGCGAGACGGGCGATGCCTGAGGCCAGGTGATCGTCAGGCAGGACTGGGGGCGGAGCGGTCATGGGATCCCCCTTCGGGGCATGGGTCTCCACGTGCGTGGGGATGCGGGTCCCAAGGATCACCCCGGGCTGGTATCAGCCTGGAGTGATGTGACAGTATCAGCCCATGATGATGTCAGTCGACACTGATCTGATGCGGGTTCTCGCGGACCCGGTCCGGCTCCAGATCGTCACCCTGCTCGCCAAGGAGACGCTGTGCAGCACGCACCTGATCGAGGAGACCGGGGTCAGACAGACCAACCTCTCCAACCATCTGAAGGTGCTGCGCGAGGCCGGGGTCGTGGAGACGGAGCCGTGCGGCCGGTTCACCTACTACCGGCTCAAGCCCGATGTCATCGCCTCTCTCGCGGGACAGTTCGCCGCTCTCGCCGAGACGGCGCGCGCCACCACCGAGAACAACGTCAAGCGGTCCTGCCCCTGACCCGGCGGCCGTCTTCGCCGTCGCCGTCGCACGCACCGAGGAGTCCTGTTGACCGCCACCGAGGCCACCGAGAACGACAGAGCCGGGGAGGCCGCCGTCGCCTCCGCCGTGACGGGCCACGGCCCGCAGCCCGCCCCGGGTGCCACCCCGCCCCGCACGCCGCTGACCGCCAGGGCGACGGCCGAGTTCATCGGCACCGCCCTCCTGGTCGCCGTCGTGATCGGCTCCGGCATCCAGGCCACCGAGCTGACCCGCGATGTCGGTGTGCAACTGCTGGCCGACTCGATCGCCACGGTCTTCGGCCTCGGCGTCCTGATCCTGCTGCTGGGCCCGGTCTCGGGGGCCCACTTCAACCCCGTGGTCACGCTGGCCGAGTGGTGGACGGCGCGGCGGGGCGGCGACGGCGTCACGGGCCGCGAGGCGGCTGTCTACGTCCCCGCGCAGGTAGTCGGAGCGATCGCCGGTGCGGTCCTGGCCGACGCGATGTTCGGCAAGCCGTTGGTGGAGTGGTCCACCCACGACCGCTCGGCCGGGAATCTCCTGCTGGGCGAGGTGGTGGCCACCGCCGGCCTGGTCCTGCTGATCTTCGGCCTGGCCCGCACCGGCCAACTCCGCTTCGCACCCGTCGCGGTCGCCTCGTACATCGGCGCCGCGTACTGGTTCACCTCGTCCACGTCGTTCGCCAACCCCGCGGTGACGATCGGGCGCACCTTCTCCGACACCTTCGCGGGTATCGCACCCGGCTCCATCGCAGGCTTCGTGGGCGCGCAACTCATCGGTGGCGTGGTCGGCTTGGGCCTGGTGGCCCTCATATTCCGCCCGGCGCGGTCCGCCGAATGACCCGCAGGAAGTAGGCGGCGGTGATCGGCGGCGGTCCGTCCGGGGTTGCCGCCGATTTCCGCCTGTGCCGTCCGCATGGTCCGTTCGAAGGCCTTAGCCCAGGGAGCCGAGCATCTGCCCCATCGCGGCCACCACCGACGGCTCCACCCGGTAGTAGACCCAGGTGCCGCGCCGCTCGGAGGTGAGCAGGCCGGCCGCCTTGAGCTTCTTGAGGTGGTGGGACACGGTCGGCTGCGAGACTCCGACGTCGGAGATGTCGCACACGCACGCTTCCCCGCCCTCGTGTGAGGCGACCAGCGAGAACAGCCGGAGCCGCACCGGGTCGCCGAGTGCCTTGAACATCGCGGCGGTCCGTTCGGCCTCCTCGGCCGTCAGGGGGCGCTCGGTGAGCGGCGGGCAGCACGGCACGACGCCCTCGGCAACCTCTGGCTCCAGTAGCGGCAACGCCTTGATGTTCGACATGCGTCTATGTTGACACATGTCGAACCAAGCGGGGGAGGGTCGCTCAGCGGTACGCATGATCAGCGGCCAGGCGGCGGGCCACCCGGGCCGCGTCCCGGCCCACGCCTCGCGGCGAATCGGACGAGAGGCTCCGCTGCCACTCCAGACCGACGAAGGCCGGCCCGGGGATGGAGGCGGCAATGCCTTCGCGAAGCCGCGGGTGGCCGGTGACGTCCAGGGCGCCGTCGAGACCGGCGAGGTAGGGCAGGTCCGGTCAATAGCCCGGCGCCGTCACGATCGCGTCGACCTCCTCGCGACTCCCGTCCGACCAGATGGCCTTCGAGCCGTCGATGCCGGTGAACACGGGCCGCCTCTCCGGGGCCCCGGATGTGGGCGCGGCGCGGTAACGGCCGTCATCGATCACCAACTGCGTGGGAGGGGTGCGCATGAAGCGGCCGGGTCGAGCCGTGTCCAAGTTGGTGCGCCTGAACCAGAAGTGCAGGTCACGGCCGAGGATGCGTTGAGCGGCGAACTTCACCGGTGCCCGACTGGCGAGCGTGACGCGCGCGGTGCGGGCCGGCTCGGCGGCGATCTGCACGGCAGAGTTGCCCGCTCCTGCCACCACCACCCTCTGCCCGGCGAACAGGCCGGGCCGACGGTACTCCGCCGCGTGAAGGAACGCCAGGCCGGGCAGGGAGCTGTACCGAGCGGGCGAGAAGAGGGTGAGGCTGTCGTCGTGGCGCGGCCGCGAACCGGCCGTTTGTTCGGACGCTTCCAGCACCACCGGCCGTAGGCCTTGCCGCAGGAGCGCATGAGCCGTGGCGAGTCCGGACTGACCGCCCCGATGACGACGACGTCGGTGTGTGCCACGAAGGAATCCGCACAGTTTCGATGAATGTCTATGTTGACGCTCATCGATACAGGTGCCATGCTGGGCCGCGCAAGCCATCGACAGATGTCGAAACAAGCAAGGAGTCGCCGTGAACGCGCCTGCCCCTACCGAGCTGCCCGTCGTCGTGGTCGGAGCCGGTCCCGCCGGTCTTGCCGCCGCCGCTCACCTCGTCGACCAGGGCCTGGAGCCGCTCGTCCTGGAGACCGGACCGGCCGCGGGATCAGCGGTGCGGGAGTGGTCACACGTGAAGCTGTTCTCCACCTGGGGCGAGGTGGTCGACCCGACCGCCGAGAAGCTGCTTGCTCCGACCGGCTGGATCAGGCCCGACCCGGCGACCTACCCGTCCGGCGGCGACTGGGCGGGGCAGTACCTGGAGCCCCTCGCCGAGGTCCTCGGCGAGCGTGTCCGATTCGGCGCGACCGTGACCGGCGTTTCGCGGACCGGCCGCGATCGCATCGTCGACGCCGACCGCGAGAGCCAGCCCTTCGTCGTGCACGTCGAGTACGCCGACGGCCGGGAGGAGCGGATCTTCGCCCGCGCGGTGATCGACGCGTCCGGCACCTGGACCACGCCCTCCCCGGCCGGTGCCAGCGGACTGCCCGCCCTCGGCGAGAAGGCAGCGGCCGACCGCGTCACCTACCAGGTCCCCGACCTGAAGGACCCCGCCGCCCGGGCCCGCCACGCAGGCAGGCGCACAGCGGTCATCGGCTCCGGAGCGTCCGCCTTCACCGCGCTCGCCTACCTGGCCGACCTCGCCAAGGCCGACGACGGCACGGGCACGAAGGCGGTCTGGGTCCTGCGCCGTGGCATCTCCGGTTCCACCTTCGGCGGTGGCTCGGCCGACCAGCTTCCCGCCCGCGGTGCCCTGGGCCTGGCGGCGAAGGCCGCGGTGGACGACGGCCACGCCGACGCGGTCACGGGCTTCCGCACCGACGCCATCGAGCGCGACGACAGCGGCCGCCTGGTCCTGATCGCCGAGGACGGCCGACGGCTGGAGCCGGTGGACGAGGTCATCGTGCTGACCGGGTTCCGCCCCGACCTGTCCTTCCTCTCCGAGGTCCGACTGAACCTGGACGAGCGCCTCCAGGCCCCGGTCGAGTTGGCACCGCTGATCGACCCCAACCAGCACTCGTGCGGCACCGTCTACCCGCACGGTCACCGCGAACTGTCCCACCCCGAACAGGGCATCTACCTGGTCGGGATGAAGTCCTACGGCCGCGCCCCGACGTTCCTGGCGATGACCGGTTATGAGCAGGTCCGATCCGTCGCAGCCGCTATTGCCGGCGACCTGGAATCCGCCGACCGCGTCGAACTCACCCTCCCGGAGACCGGAGTGTGCGGCGGCGCCGGACTGTTCGACGCCCCCGAGGCCGACCAGGACGCCGGAGGGTGCTGCGCGCCCGCGCCCGCTCTCGTCCAGATCGGTACCGTCCCGGCCGTCGAGTCGGACGAGCAGAACCAGGCGGGCGGTTGCTGCGGCTCGTGACCGACCTCCACGCCCTCACTGACGGGGCCGCGACCGGAACAGGGGACCGGTCGCGGCCCCGTGCCGCCCTGCCGGCGCTCTGCGCCACCCAGATCACGAGCTGGGGCATCGTCTACTACGCCTTCCCGGTACTCAACCCGGAGATCACCTCCCGGACCGGATGGTCCGCAGGCACAACCACCGCGGCGTTCTCCCTGGCCCTGGTCGTCTCCGCCCTCGCGGGCATTCGCGTGGGCCGCATCCTGGACCAGCGCGGTCCGCGTCTCGTCATGACCGCAGGATCGGTCCTCGGCGCACTGAGCCTGGTGATCGTGGCCGCCGCCCCCAATCCGGCGGTCTTCTTCGCGGGTTGGACGCTGGCCGGACTCGCCATGGCCTCGACGTTCTATCAGCCCGCCTTTGCCGCACTCACCCGCTGGTGGGCCCCGGACCACATCCGCGCACTGACGATCGTCACGCTGGCCGGAGGCCTCGCCTCCACCGTCTTCGCACCCCTGACGGCCCTACTCGCCGACCACTTCAGCTGGCGGACCACCTACCTACTGCTGGCCGCCGTACTGGCGGCCGTGACGGTCCCCGCCCACGCTCTGGCCCTGCGTGGCCCCTGGCCCAAGGCTCCGCGCCCTTCCACCAGCCTGGTCGGCGGTACGGCGGCAGTCGCGCGCAGCCGCACCTTCTGGCTGCTGGCCGCTGCCCTCACGCTCTCGTCGTTCGCGATGTATGCCGTGGTCGTCGCCCTGGTACCGCTGCTCCTCGATCGCGGCTACAGCACGACCCAGGCCGCTTGGGCGCTCGGCCTCGGCGGCGCCGGCCAGACGCTCGGCCGCACGCTGTACGCCACCCTCGCCCGCCATATCGGAAGCACCGCGCGAACGGTCGCTCTCCTCGCGCTCGGTGGCATGACAACCGCCGCGTTCGCCATCGTCCCGGGCCCGTACGCCCTCCTGATCGCCCTCTCGATCGCGGCCGGGATGGTCCGTGGCAACCTCACCCTGCTCCAGGCCACGGCCGTCACCGACCGATGGGGCACCAGCCACTACGGCCACCTGTCCGGGCTCCTCACGGCTCCGGCAACCACAGCCGCAGCCCTCGCACCGTTCGCGGGTGCCGCCCTCGCAGCACCCTTCGGCGGATACCCGCACCTGTTCGCGTTGCTCGCAGTAATCTCAGGCTGCGCCGCCCTCATCGCCACCGCGACCAGGCCACCACGGCCGTGTCAGGGGGCCGATGCTCCACCCAGGTACAAGGGGTGGAGCAGCTCGCGTCGGTAACGGACTCCGCTGTGCGAAGGTTCCGTCTTCATGGCTGAACTGGGTGGGCGCGGCGGCTGCTGTGACGAGGGTTCGCCTCAAGGACCGTCAGGGGCCATTGCGGGGCCACCAGGACAGGGGCAGGTCGACAAGCACCAGACAGGGCTGACATTGATCAGCACGTCTGACCTGCAAGAACGGCGTGAATCGGCAAGGACCGCCAAGATCCTCAAAGGACTCATAATCCGGCGGCCGTGGGTTCGAGTCCAACCCGCCCCACAGTGCGGGCCTGTGACCTGTGAAAACGTCTCAGCGGGCGTGCGGATTCGGGACTTTGGGTAAACGGACTGAATCCGCTGCTCGTGAGTTCAACAGCGTTGTCTCCGGCGGCCGTTTGAACTGCTCTGACTGCACGGATGTCTTGGCTCGAGGCCGGGGAAGTCGCCGCATGTGGCCTCTGTGAGTGGCTGGACGCCGAATGGAGAAACGGCCCGTACGGAAAACGGCCCGAAGGAACACTCGGGGTGCGCGGAGGCGGTCACCCGCAGGTGGACCTTGGTCATGGTCAGGCTCACTGCCGGGCATGCTCGTCGCCCTCGCGGTAGAGGACCAGGTGCTCGTGGAAGAGGACGCCGTCGCGGATGTCGCCGGTGGCGGTGAAGCCGGTGTCGTCGACGTAGTCGAGGTGGTTGCCGGTGACGGTGTAACTCCCGGTGTAGGCGCTGCGGCGGTTGCCGCGGGCTTCGTCGTAGCGGCCGTTCGGCAGCAGTTCCTGGCGGATATGGCCGTCCGCGGTCACCCACATTCCGACGTAGGGGTGCGGGTCGCGGGACGTGTCGTTGCTGGTCATGGCTCTACGATCGCCCCGGCGGCCGGTGACGACCAGGCCGCCGTCTCCCCAGGTGAGGGCTTCCTGGGTGCCGCGCACCCAGCATCGCGAGCGACGGGGCCCTTCGTGCGGTGCGGCAGCGGCGCGGGCCGTCCGAGACCGCCCCATGTCCCCTCCGTCGCACGCGGCGACTCGGATCCTGGGTGCGGGACACCTGGGGACACCGCGGCCTGGTTCGGATTCCACCGCACGACGAACCTGGTGGTCGAGCAGCCGCCGTAGCTGTCGAACACTCGCCTCGGACCTGCACCGGCGCTCACTTCGCGTATCGGCCACACCGACGAGGCGACTCCACCGAGGAGCACGCAATGAGCATCACCGACACCAGCACCGCGAGCTGGAACCCCGAGGCCCTCGACGAGATCCTCTCGAACGACGAGGGGCGTCCCGTCCTGTTCACCAACGCCCGCATCCTGACGATGGACCCGCTGATCGGGACCATGACCGGCGCCGACCTCCTGTTCGTCGGCTCCCTGATCGTAGGGGTCGGCCCCGCCATCGTCACCGCGGCGGGGGACGACAAGGCCATCGTCGTCGACTGCACCGGCTTGACCATCGCTCCCGCCGTCGTGGACACCGTGGCGCTGGCCGGCGGCCGCGGCCACCGGTCGGAGTACGTCGCGACGCTGACCCCGGGCAACACTCCCGACTTCCTGGTGGTGCCCGACGAGTTCGCCGCCGACGTACCGAGCGCGGTGGCCGCCCTCATGACCAGGCCGGAGCAGGTGCGCGCACTCGTCGCGACCGGCAGGCCGGTCCTGTGGGCCGGCACCGGCGTCCCCGGCCGGTCCACCGCCCCCGAGGCGGGCATCCCGGCCGTTGCGGACCTGACCGGCAGCCCGCGCGTCGGCGTCTGGATCGACAGGAACGACTTCCTGCACCAGGAGCTCACCGCCGACGGCCGCTACGACGAGACCCGGGGCGGGCGCCCGCACGCCTACCAGGGCCGGTACTGGATCGACGGCGACCGCATCGACTACCTGGACGACCTCGGCTTCTGGGCCTACGGGGAGTTCCAGGGCGACGAACTGCACCACGCGGGCTACGTCATGAAGCTCGGCTGACCCTCCCCCGGTCGGCGCTCCCACGGCCCCGATCCTGGGTGCGCGACACCCGGGGAATCCGCGGCCTGGTCGCCGCAGCGGGCGCGAGACCGAGGCTGGTGTTCGAGCAGCCTCGGCCGCCCCTGGCGACCCGCCCTCCCACCCCTCTCCAGCGGACGGCCCATCCTCCCGGCCGTCTCCGCCGTCCGGAAAGAAGACCTCTCATGAACGTCAACGACACCACCGGCGCCGCCGTGCTCGAAGAGCTCCGGCGCAGGCCCGCCGACCGGCGGCGCATCCTGTTCACCGGCGCGACCGTCGTCACCATGGACCCCGACCTCGGCGTCATCGACGGCGGCGACCTCCTCGTCGAGGGCGACACGATCACCGCCGTCGGCCGCGACCTCGACGCGGGCGATGCCGTGGTCGTCGACGCCACCGGCACGATCCTCACCCCCGGCTTCGTCGACACCCACCGGCACGCCTGGGAGGCCCAGTTGCGCCGGATCATGCCGGACGTCGACGACCTCGGCGGCTACGTCATGGCCACCCTGGCCGGGTACGCCACGGTCTACCGGCCCGAGGACATGTACATCGGCACCAGACTGGCCGCGCTGACCGCGATCGACAGCGGCATCACGACCATGCTCGACTTCTCCCACAACTCCCGCACCCGCGAGCACTCCGACGCCGCCGTCGAGGCCCTCGTCGACACCGGCATCCGCGGCGTGCACGCCTCCATGGGCCCGCACTTCGGCACGTGGGACCGGCAGTGGCCCGGCGACCTGACCCGCGTCAAGGAGCAGTACTTCAGCAGTGACGACCAGTTGCTCACGCTGCGCCTTGCGACCCTGGCCACCGACGAGATCGCCGGACCGGCGCTCGCCTACGGTCCTGAACTCGCCAGATTCGCGAAGGAGTTGGGCATCGGAGTGAGCGTGGACGCCGTCTTCGGCACGTCCGGCTCCGAGGCGGTCCTGCGCTGGGCCAAGGACGGCATCCTCAGCCCCGACGTCACCCTCATCCACTCCACCGGGCTGACCTCCGAGGCGTGGAAGGCGATGGGGGAGACCGGCACCACTGTGGCCCTCGCCCCCACCTCCGACGCGCAGATCGGCCTGGAGACAGCCATCCCCGCCGTCGACGAGGCCCTGTCCGTCGGTATCCGTCCCGGACTGAGCATCGACGTCGAAGTCGCCCTCGCCAGCGACATGTTCACGCAGATGCGGGCCCTTCACGCCATCCAGCGGATGCGCGCCGTGAACGCCGCCTACGGCACCGACGGGCAGCCCTCCCGCATCACCACCCATGACGTCCTCGACTTCGCCACCCTCCAGGGCGCCCGCACCAACGGTCTGGCCGCCGTCACCGGCTCCCTCACCCCGGGCAAGAAGGCCGACCTGCTGGTCATCCAGGCCGAGGACCTCAACAACATGCCCCTAAACGACCCGATCGGCACGATCGTCCTGGGCTCCGACGCCCGCAACATCAGCGCCGTCCTCATCAACGGCGAGCCCCGCAAGTGGGACGGCCAGGTCCTCGACGTCGACCTGGCCGCCCTGCGCAGCGAGGTGCACGCCTCGCGCGAGTACGTGCTGAACACCCCGGCCGCCTGAACACCCCGCCCACTGGCTCGTCCCCTCCATCGTCTCCCGGCCGCTCCTCCCACGGCCGGGGGACCCACCGCATCCCGGTGGCGCCCATCGGCCGTTCGTACCGCGCTCAACGCCGTTTGCCCAGATGTACGGCCCCGCCCTGCGCGCCGGAACCGGTCGTCAGCCCGCGGCGGCGGTGAGTGCTCCGAGGGCGCCGGCTTGGGTGCGCCAGTCGGTCTGGTTGGGGCTGGTGCCGGCCCAGCGTTGGCCGAGGGCGTTGAGGGAGCTGCGGTCCTGCGCCCACAGCGTGTCCGCCTGCTTCTGGACGTAGGCCTGATAGGTGCTGGAACCGGTGACCTTCGCGAGGTCGGCGAAGTTCCGCATGAAGATGCCCTTGAACTGCTTCTGGTTGTCGTCGCAGGACGCCGATCCGATGTCGCAGGACTCGGTGAGCACTCCGTTGCGGGTCAGCGTCGGGCTGCTGACGGCGGCGTCGGCCAGGGTGCGTGCGGTGGTCAGCAGCGAGTCGTCCCCGGTCGCCTTCCACAGTTCGGTGAAGGCGCCGATGGCCAGTCCCTGGTTGTAACTCCACACGGTGCTTCCGTTGTTGGCGCAGTCCGAGGTCAGCCCGTCGTTCACCAACCTCGAGGAGTTGATCAACCCGCTGGCCTTGTACCAGGCGGCGGCCGTCTTCGCCCGCTGGAGCCACACCGTGTCGCCCGGGATGCGCTGGTGCACCGCTGTGGTCAGCCAGAGGTACTGCCCGTTCGTCACCGCGTTCTTGTACGTCCGCTCACGGTCCCACCACACGCCCCCGCCACAGGTGCTGGGATCCCAGTACTGCTGGACGTAGTCGGCGATGGTGACGGCCTCGTCGAGGTAGCGGGAGTCGCCCGTGTAGTCGTACGCGTCGAGCCACGCGATGGCCCACCAGCCCGAGTCGTCGATGGCACGGCTGATGAAGTGGCCCTCGATCGCGTCCGAACCGCGCACACCGGCGGGGAAGACACCCTTGTTCTGCTCGAAGGTGCGCGCGATGGCCCAGTCGTGGTCGTGCCTGCCGGTGGTCCTCGCGAAGTCGATGAGGGAGGTGAGGGTGGCGGCGGAGTTCCACCAACTGCTGGGCCACCAGCCGTTGTAGGGGTCGTACGACGTCATCAGCGCATCCGCCGCGGCGCGCGCCCTGGTCGGCGCGGGCCTGACCCACGCGGTGCAACTGCCCTCGTTGTGGCCGGCCTCGCGGCCGCAGGCGCGGACCGCTCCGCCGTGGAGGAGACCGCGCGGGTCGCGGGTGGCGTACATCGCGGTACGGGTGGTGGTGGCTCCGGACGGCGTGCTGGTACGGCCGAGGGAGGAGCCGTCGGGCCAGGACGAGCCGCCGTCCCAGGAACGGTCGAGCCAGATCTCGTCGCCCGCGCCACCGGATTCGATGCTCGCCCAGGCCATGGAGTTCTTCTGGTCCACGTGCAGTCGGACCGTGCGGCCGTAGATGGTCGTGGACCGCACCGGCTGGTCGTCGCCGGCGGCCTGACCGGCGTCGGTGCCGTCACAGACGGTGTCGCAGACGGTCGGGTAGACCCACGCCGTGCAGCCGACCCCGCTCGCGTCGCCGCAGGCCCGTACGAGCCCGCGCCTGTGGTTGCGGGGATCGGTGATGTTGTACATCAGCGTCCTGGTGCCGGTCCAGGTGGTCGGGACGCTCGCCTTGCCGAGCAGTCCTTCCCAGGTGGCGCCGCCGTCCCAGGAGCGGTCCAGCCACACCGCGTCGCCGGGCACGCCGTTGTCGATGCCGGCCCAGGCCATGTCGTCCGCGTCGGACACGTGCAGTACGAGGCGTCGGCCGTTGAGATCCTTGGTCGGCACCGGGAAGCTCTCCTGCCGGGCTTGTGAGGGGTCGAGCGTGTCACAGGCCAGGACGCACACCGGGGTGGCGGCGGCCGCGGGCGACGCGGCCGGGACCAGTGCCGCGAGGGCGAGGGCGACCGTCAGCAGGAAGCTGAGAACCCGGGGTCTGACAACGATGTCTGAGCTTCGTGAGGACACGGCAACTCGCCTCGATTTCACGATGGGGGACACCGGTTGGTGGGCGTGGCCGGGCCGACGGCTCTCACCGAGCCGGGCCGGAATCGCGCACTGGTCCATACCTGTCTCCCAGGCAGTGAACCGGCTGGGCAGGTCCCTGTCAATGCCATCAACGGGACTTGGTTGCAGGGGAGTTCGCGGTGGTCGCGACGGGTTGACACCTCGATTCAGCGCGCCCATCATCGGTGGAACTTCGGCGAGGCCCCTCCCGTTTCCCGCTGCCTGATCGGTCGCCGGTCTCGTAGGCCACAGTTTTGAATCGTTTCATAAATCGTGTTGTCGTATGTCCCGCACCCGCTCCGGGAGGTTCCCATGCGTCGCCGTTCCCCGCTGGGCAGATCGCCAGGTCGGTACCACTTGCTCAGCCTCGCCGTGGTCGCGGCCGCCGTACTGGCCGTGGCTCCCGCGCCGCCTGGTGGCGGAGCCCCGTCCGCGTCCGCGGCGGGAACCTCAACCTCCAGGCCCCGAGCGGAGCTTGATGCCTTGAACTACTCGCCGACCTCACGCACTCTCAAGCCGACCGCTGTCCACCGCACGTCCGGCAGCGTCGCGAACCCGCAGAACGTCCTCGGTGGACGGCCGACGCGGATCTCCGGCTCGCAGTCGGCCGTCACCCTCGACTTCGGCAAAGAGGTCGGCGGTGTGGCAACGTTGTCATTCGGCAGTGCCAGCGACAGCGGCCGGAGAGTTGGCCTGGCCTTCAGCGAGTCGTCCCTGTACGTGGGCAACAACAGCGACCGGAGCAGCGGCCGCGACGGCGAAGACGGGGCCCTCTATGCCACGGTCTCCGCCAACGGCACTTACACGGTGCCCACCGCGCAACAACGTGGCGGCTTCCGCTATCTCACCGTCTTCCTCGACACCTCGGGCTGGGTGGACCTCACGGGCGTCAGCCTTGCCTTCACCGCGGCTCCGGGGAAGGCCAACCCGGCCGACTATGCCAACTACTTCTCCTCCAGCGACGAGTTGCTCAACCGCATCTGGTATGCCGGGGCGTACACCGTGCAACTCAACACGATCGCCTCCGACGAGGGCCGCGCCTGGCCGCCACCGGCCTCGGCGTGGGACAACGGCGCCACCGTCGGCGTGGGCGACTCCGTCCTGGTCGACGGGGCCAAGCGCGACCGTACGGTGTGGCCGGGCGACCTGGGCATCGCCGTACCTACGCAGTACGTGTACTCGGGCGACCTCACCTCGACCCGCAACGCGCTGACCACGATGTACAACGCGCAGTCGGCGGAGGGCGAAATCCCCTGGTCGGGCCCGCCTTTCAACCTCACCGGCTCGGACACCTACCACACCTGGACGCTGCTGGGCACGGCCACCTACTACACCTACACCAGCGACCGGGCGTGGCTGGACTCCGAATGGGCCGACTACACGCGCGGGATGGCCTTCATCATCAACAAGATCAACGGCAACAGCCTGCTCAACGTGACTCGTACCCAGGACTGGGCCCGGTCCGGCCAGGGCGGTGAGAACATCTCCGCCAACGCGCTGCTGTACGCCGCGCTCAAGGGCGGCGTCACCCTGGCCCGGGCCAAGGGCGACAGCGCACTCGCCGCGAGTTGGGCCGACAAGGCGGCCGCCGTCAAGGTCGCGGCCAACTCCCGTCTGTGGGACGCCTCGAAGGGCATGTACAAGGACAACCCGACCAGCGCCCTGTACCCGCAGGACGGCAACTCGCTCGCGGTCTGGTACGGGTTGACCGACTCCACGGCCAAGTCGAAGAGCGTCATCGCGGGGCTCGGGAAGAACTGGGGCATCTACGGCCCCACCACTCCCGAATGGGGTGGCAACGTCTCGCCCTTCGCCGGCGGAATGGAGCTGAACGCCCACTTCGCCGCCAACGACGACCACACCGCCCTGACGCAGATCCGCCGCACCTGGGGCCACATGCTCAACAGCGACATCGGCACCAAGAGCACCTTCTGGGAGGGCATCAAGGCCGACGGCGGCCTCGCCTACGGCGGTTCGTTCATGAGCCTGGCCCACGGCTGGTCCAGCGCGCCCACCTCCACGCTCAGCTTCGACGTGCTCGGCACCGCACCGGAGTCGGCGAACGGCGCGTACCGCTTCGTCCCGCACCCCGGCGATCTGACCAGCGCCGAGGGCCGCATCACCATGCCGCAGGGCGCCATCAGCGGGTCCTGGTCCCGCGACCCCGCCGCCGGCACCTACACGGCACACCTCTCGAGTCCGTCCGGCACCACCGGCCGTATCGGAGTCCCGAAGTTCGGCGGCTCCAGCATCTCGGTGTCCGTGAACGGCAACGTCGTCTGGAGCAACGGAACCTTCACGCCCACGTCCGGCATCACCGGCGCGAGCCAGGACGACACCTACGTCTATCTCACCGGCGTCGCTCCGGGCGGCTACACCGTGAACGCCACCGGACTGGGGAATCCCGCTCCGCCTGCCGAACCGGGGACCGGCGCCCTGCGCGCGGGCTTCACCCGGTGCGCGGGCGAGGGCGGCACCTGCTCCTTCAGCGGCACCCGCTCGGTGGCCTACGGCGCCGGGACGTACACGTACAGGACAGTGACCGACAGCACCGCCTGCACCAGCGGCTCGTTCGGTGGCGATCCGGCGGCCGATCTCGTCAAGTCCTGCTACGTCGCCGACGTGGACGGCCCGCCCGGATACACCGTCTGCGCGGCCGAGGGTGGCACCTGCGCCGTGCCCGGCTACAACCGTGACGTGGCGTACGGCGCCAACGGCAACTTCGCCCACCAGGTCACGAACGGCTCCGTCGCCTGCACCAACGCCCACTTCGGCGATCCCATCGACGGCGTGGCCAAGTCCTGCTATCTGCCGCAAGCAGGAGCCCCGGCCGGTGGCTGGACCAAGTGCGCCGACCAGAGCGGAACTTGTTCGGCCGCAGCGGGACAGCCGGTGATGTACGGGGCCTTCGGAGCGTTCGCCACGATCACGGCCACCGGTGACACCCCGTGCACCGATGCCACGTTCGGCGACCCGATATCAGGTGAGTCGAAGGCCTGCTACACCGCGAGTGGCGGCCCGGTCGGCTACGCCACGACCTGCTCCGCCGAAGGTGGCACGTGCGCCTTCAGTGGACAGCAGACCATCGCCTACGGAGCTCGAGGCCGCTTCGTGTACAAGTCGTTCACCGGTGGAGCCGGCTGCACGACGGCGGCATTCGGCACCGATCCGCTGCCCGGCGTGAGCAAGTCCTGTTACCTCACGTCCTGAGGAGCGCCAGGACTACTGGCCTTCGCCTCCTTCGCCTCCTTCGCCCTGCGCGGTCAGGGCGAAGGCCAGCAGTGCCGTCGTCGTGAAGTCCAGTGCGGGCTCCACTGTCTGCCAGGCGCCCACGTCGTCGACGTACCGCGCGCCCTTGCCGTCGAAGTCGGTCCAGGCCCCTGTCGGCGGGGCAGCAGCGCACTTCTTCATGGTCGGGAAACTGTTCAACTCCTCCAGCTTCGCAGCGGCGTTGGGGCCGTTGACCACAGCGCCCCGCAGGATGGCGCCCTTTCCGTCGTGGCTGCCCCTGAGGTTGGCGAGCTGGTGTTCCGGGCAGTGCGGGTAGACCTCACCCGCACCGATGACGAAGCTGGTTCCCCAGGGGTTGGCGCCGAGGGCCCAGCCTCGCTGCCGGCCGGCGAAGGTCGCATAGCGGGTGTCCCCGGTGGCCTTGGCATAGAGGCGGGCGGTGGCCACCAGCCCGAAGGTGTGCGGTACGGCGTCGAAGTCGTCGTAGACGGCGCCGGCTCCGAACGGGTCGTGCTCGGCGCGGGCGACACCGTCCTCCAGCTGGCGGCGCAGGTCCTCGTAGAGCTCCTCGGCCCCGATGCCGTTCGTCCGGGTGCCGGCCAGGACGGTGGTCAGGTCTACGTGGGCCAGGGCGCTGACGTCCGCGACGTCGAGGGTGCCCTTGACGTCGGAGTCCAGATAGTCACCGGCCCATCCGGCTGCGGCGTCGGCCCAGTCGTCCTCCCGGTCATCCCCGAGTTCCCGTGCGGCCAGGGCCAGTTCGGCGCCGCCGAACTCCATGTCGTCCTGCCACGAGTCCTCGGGATAGAAGGTGTCCGGGAACGCGGTGACGAGCTGCTCGTCGGGGTCGTGGCCGGTGTCCGCCAGGTCGTAGACGGCGGCGGCCTTGTCCAGCCAGTCCTGGGCCTCCTCCGGGGCCGTGTCGGCCGCGCGCTGTGCGGCGAGGGCGAAGACCGCGGCCACGCGGCCCGCCAGATTTGGGCTGATCGGCTCGCCCGGGTCGGCCGCGCGGAACACCGGCCGGTGCTTGATCGTGTAGTCCGGGTCACCGGGGGACACATCGAGTCGGTCGTCGGCCTCCGGAAGTCGCCACACGTCGTGATCCGTCCGTACGGCGTCGTTGCCCGCGCCGATGCCGACCTGGGCGTAGAGCGTCTCGCTGTCCCCGTCCCACATCTTGTCGATCCAGTCCAGCCCGTGCGAAGCCTCGTCGGAGAGCTCCGTCGCGTTCGGCAGGTCGCGCTGGGCGAAGAGGAGTTCGGCGACCGAGTAGGAGGTGGTGCCGGTGAACTTGAGGAAGTCGCCGGCGTCGAACCAGCCGCCCGAGACGTCGACCTGGTCGCCGGTCGGGGTCAGCTGCTCGTCGAGCAGCTCGTTGCCCTCCTCGTCGTATTCCGGGTCGGCGTACACGGTCGCGTTCTCGTCGGCCAGATGCGAAGGTCCGTGCCGCAGGGCACCGGGAAGCACGTCGGCGCCGTCGCGCTGCGCCTGTAGGAAGCGGACGTTGTCACGGACGAGCGGGGTCATCAGCTCGTCGGCGTCGGCGATCCGGAAGGCGGGGGAGCGGCCGGCCGCGGTCCCGGTCAGGACGATGCGGTAGGTGCCGGGGGTGTTCAGCGCGGAGAGGTCGACGGTGCGCACCGAGGGGTACTTGGCGTTCCAGCGGCCGGTGGCGGCTCCGAGCCTCCCCGCCGCGACCATCTTGTCCTTGGCGTCGACGACTGTGAAGCGCGCTTCCGCGAGAACCGCAGAGGGCCCCATGACGTACGCCTGCTTCTCCTCGCCGCGCACATAGCCGACCTGGTCGACCCGGATGGCCACCATGGTCGAGGCAGACGTGGTGTCGCCGCCGTAGGGCAGGCCGTGCAGGGTCACGGCGAGGAGCAGGGTGCCAAGTCCCGCGGTGGTGGCGACCAGCAGCCACGGTTTGCGCAGAGGGTTCATGCGCCCACGGTGCCGGGGCGTTCATGAGATGAGGATGAGGACGTCCGGGCCGCCGGTTCCGCCGGCAGCCGGAGCTCGGCGATCAAGCCGCCGCCGGGAGCGTCCGCGAGATGAGCGGTGCCGTGATGCAGCTCGGCGACCCAGCGGACGATGGCGAGCCCCGCCCCCGTTCCCGCTCCCGCCCCCGTTCCCGCTCCCGCCCCCGTTCCCGCGACCGCTCCCGTTCCCGTTCCCGAGGCAGTTTCGGACTCCCCGGTGACTCCCCGGGCGAAGACCCGCTCCCGGTCCGCGAGCGGCACCCCGGCCCCGTGGTCGCGGACCGTGACCAGGCCCGGTGCGACGGTGACCTCCACAGGCGCCCCGGCCGGGCCACCGTGCCGCTGGGCGTTCTCCACCAGGTTCCGTACCGCCTGAGCCAGCAGATCCGGATCCCCGAGCACCACCACCGGCTGGGAGCTCACCGTGACGCCCTCATGGTCAGGCAGCTCCTCGACCGTGGTCTCCACCAGCTGGTCGAGGCGCAGAGGCACCAGCTCCGCCCGCTGCGCACCGGCCTCCACGCGGGCCCTGGCGAGCAGCCCGGTGACCAGCCGGCTCAGCCGGTCCACCAGCCGTAGGGCCTCGTCGGAAGAACCGGAAGAACCACCCCGCTCCACCACGAGCCGCAACGTCGCCAGCGGCGTACGCAGCTCGTGCGCCGCTTCCGCCAGGAACTGCTCCTGCTGCCCCAGCCCGCGCAGGGCGGGACGCATGGCCCGGCCGGACAGCAGGTGGCCGACGGCCGCCGCGCAGCAGACGAGAGCCGTGCAGCCGAGCGCCAGCCAGCGCACGAGGACGTCGTGATCGCGTTCGCTGCGCGCCAGCTCCGTGCCGACCAGTACGGCCGCACCGATCCGGTCGTCGTCCCAGACCGATGCCGCCGCCCACCTCAGCCGCCCGCCGTCCGTGGAAGGGGCGCTGACCAGGACGGTGTCCTGTTCTTCCAGGACGCTCCGCCAGATCTCGTCGAGCCGGTCCTGATCGGGCAGCGCCGAGCGCGCGGGAACGACGTTCCGAACCGACGGCGATTCTCCCGGCGCCGCGTGCAGGACGGCCAACACCTGTGCGCCCTGCGCGAGTTCGTCTTCGCGCAGCGGCTCCAGGTGCAGCGTCCCCGCGTCGAACCAGACCGCCCGCGAAAGGCCGACGGCGCGGTTGCCGACCTCGTGGTCGAGGCCGGACCGGCGGGATCCGGCATCGATGCGGATGGCGACAGTGGCGAGTACGACGAGACAGGCGGCGGTCGTCGAGGCGAACAGGAGGGTCATCAACCGGCGGGTGCGCCGCAGTCGGGCCACGGCGGGTGAAAGGGAGGACATGGAGGACGCGGCGTCCCGGCGGATCACGCCTGCGCCTCGTCGCCCAGTCGGTAGCCGACGCCGCGCACCGTCCCGATCGGATCGGGCGGCCCGAGCCGCCGTCGCAGCTGCCCGATCAGGACGTCCACCACGTTGGACATCGGCTCGCTCGCCTCGTCCCAGCAGCTCTCGATCAGCTCGGTGCGCGTGACGACCTCACCCGCGCGCAGCATCAGCAGCTCAAGGACCGCGAACTCCTTGGCCGACAGGCTGAGCAGCACCCCGGCCCTCGACACACGGCGCCGTGGAAGATCGACCTCCAGATCACCCGCCCGCAGGACCGGTAGCCGCGCGGGCTGCTCCCTGCGGCACAACGCCCGTACCCGTACGACCAGTTCGGCGAAGGCGAAGGGCTTGACCAGGTAGTCGTCCGCCCCGTGCTCGAAGCCGGCCACCCGGTCGCTCACCGCGTCCAGTGCCGTCAGCAGCAGAAAGGGCAGCGCCGATCCCGTCCGCCGATGTGCGGCGAGCAGCGTGAGTGAGTCGCCGTCCGGAACCGAGCGGTCGGCCACGACACAGTCGTAGCTGTTGACGGAGAGCTTGAGATCCGCTTCGGCCAGCGTCCGCGCAAGGTCCACCGCGAACCCCGCATCACGTAGCTGAGCAGCGACGACGGGCCCCAGCTCGGGATCGTCCTCCAAGACCAATACGCGCATGGCCCGGAGCTTAGACGGTGTGGGTGCCGGGGCCCGGTGATCCACAAGGCCCCGGCGGCGTGCACGCGGCCACCCGGAACGACCACGGTGGCACCGAGTTCGGCGATGCCCATGCCGCTGGAGGCGCCTGAGACGACGGCGAGACGGCCGGCCAGGGAGCGCCGGTGAGCAGGGCAGCAGACATCACAGAACCTCAACCTCTTTGACCGGAAGGTTCGTTCGGAAGACTTCGGGAGGTGGGGAGAGCCGGGTGGGTGCGGGCGCCCGGATGCGTCGGGCGCCCGGCGGTGCGTCAGGCGGCGTCGTTGTGCGCGGTGGCGGCGGACTTCTCGCGCCACGGGGCGAGATCCTCCTGCACCTGCTGGTACTTGACGTCGAGCCGCTCAAGGGTGTCGCGCCCGAGGTAGAGGTGCGTGGGCAGCTTCTCGGTGGAGGCGACCTCGACGATGAGGGCGGCGCCCTTGACGGGGTCGCCGAGCTGGGCGTGGTTGGCCCGGTCGATCCAGTCCAGCGTCACGTGCGCGGGGGTGTCGTCGTAGGCGGCGATGCGATCCGCGGCGACCGACAAGGAGCCGGCGTCGAGGAAGTCGGTGCGGAACACACCGGGCTCGACGACCATCGACTGGATCCCGAACGGCGCCATCTCGACGGAGAGCGCCTCGCTGATGCCGGCGACGGCGAACTTCGACGCGCAGTAGAGGCTGACACCGGGCTCGCCCTCGAAACCGGAGCGGGAACCGATGTGCACCAGCCGGCCCGATCCCTGCTTGCGCATGACGGGCAGTACGGCGCGGGTGACGTTGATCAGGCCGAAGACGTTGAGGTCGAACAGCGACCGGGCCTCCGCGTCGGTGATCTCCTCCAGCGCGCCGAGCAAGCCGCGGCCGGCGTTGTTCACCAGCACGTCGATGCCGCCGAACCGGTCCACGGCGGCCTCGACCGCTTGCGGGATGCTGTCGTTGTCCGTGACGTCCAGGGCGACCGCGAAAACCTTGTCCGAGTTCTTCAGATCGTCCGGCACCCGCTCCGGATTCCGTACGGCGACCACGACATTGTCACCCCCTGTCAGAGCGGCACGGGCGATTTCCGCACCGATTCCACGGGAGGCGCCGGTGACAAACCACGTAGCCATGGGGAAAACCTCTTTCGTCGCTTCCCCTTTCGGGGATTTCCTGTTGACGTGTTCGAGTGTGCCCGTCCGCTACGAAGCCATGAAGGCTGCGCTTTTCCTGGGAGTCCCACACCCAGGAAGACGAGGCGTACGTCCGGGCGAAGCACCACAGGCTGAGCAGCGGCTCCAATGAGCCAAGGACCATCGGTCACGGCAGCAGCGGCCCCTTGGTCCATGGGTTGCGCCGGCCTGGAACCTTGACCGGAGTCCGTAGGCAGCCTGCTGCTGCAAAGTGGTGCCGGAAGCCGAGGCCCGCGGAGAGCGCAGCCCACTGCCCCACCAGATCAACCGCAGGGAGAAACCGGGGATGGGGGACAGCTGGTTTTCGATCCGCCGGAATCGAGCCAGGTATGTCTTTCCAGCGCTTTCCTGGAAGGAATTCCCGATGCCGCCGAGAGGAATACCCAGTATCAGCCTTCGGGTGCGCTGATGGAGCCCAGCAGGGCCAGTCCGTCGGCGGAGGGGGAGCCCGGCTCGGCCTGGAGGATGACGAGTTGCTGGCCCGGGGTGCTGCGGATGGTGAGGGCCTCGTGCCGCAACTCCAGGTCTCCCACGACAGAGTGGTTGACCTGCTTGACATCGTAGGGCGGGACCCGGGTGTACTCGCGTGCCCACAGGGAGCGGAACTCGCCGCTGCGCACCGACAGTTCACCGACGATCTCCAGGACGCGGGGATCCTCCGGAGTGCTTGCGGCGGTCTGCTGAAGGTCGGCGACCGCACGATGCCGGGCCCGCTCCGCGTTCTGGTAGAACGACTTCGCCGCGGGGTCCAGGAAGAGCATGCGCAGCACGTTGTCGTGCTGGGCGAAGTCACGGTAGAGAGCGTCGGCCAGTGCGTTGGTGGCCAGCAGGTCCTGGGCGTGGCCGATGATGAAGGCCGGCGTCCTGGTCCAGCTTTCGATCAGTTGCCGCAGGTGCGGGCGGACTCGCTCGACCCGGACCGGGGACTTCGTGCGGCGGGCTGCCGGCCGGGCCAGCCGGAAGAGTTCCCGCTTGTCCTCTTCCTCGAGGTGCAGTGCGCGGGCGATGGCCTCCAGCACCCGGAGCGAGGGGCTGAGTTCACGGCTCTGCTCGAGTCGGCCGTAGTAGCTCAGGCTGACACCCGCGAGCGTCGCGACCTCGTCACGCCGCAAGCCGGGCACCCTTCGGCGGCCTGCGCCGGGCAGTCCTGCCGCGGCAGGGCTGAGGCGTTCTCTGCGGGAGCGGAGGAACTGACCCAGCCCTCCAACCGAGTCAGGGTGTGTGTCGTTGTCCATGCTGCCAAGGCTAGGCGGAGAACGCCGGGAAGAGTTCTGCCGACGGTGGGTGCATTACACCCAGGATTGCGGTCCCCCGGGGGCGCGCTCTCAGCTGCCCCTGCCGACAGCCGGGCCTCCGCAGCGAGTCACGGAGGACCGGCAAACCCGGTCGAGCAAGGCGGACAATTACCCTGCGTGGAAGATGCGTCATTTTGTGTTGCATTATGCGACCGATACCTTTCATCGGCTGAGAACCATCTAGTCTTGCCGCATGAGCAATGGGACACCTTTGGGTGATTTCCTCAGAGCCCGCCGAGAAGCCTTGAAGCCACACGACGTCGGTCTGCCCGAACACGGGCGACGCCGGGTGCCGGGACTGCGCAGAGAGGAAGTCGCGCTGCTCGCCGGAGTCAGCTCCGACTACTACATCAGGTTGGAACAGGGACGCGAGAACAGCCCGTCTCCGCAGGTCCTCGACGCCGTGGCGCAGGCTCTCAAACTGGACGCGGAGGCCACAGACCATCTCAACCGCCTCTGCCTCACCGCCTCGCAACGCCCGCGCGACCGGGGCGAGACGGACGTCAGCCAGCAGTTGTTGCAGTTGATGGACGGATGGGATCACACTCCGGCCTTCGTCGTCGGCCCGGCCCTCGACATCATGGCGGCCAACTCCCTCGCCACGGCTCTCCATATCGGGTTCGACCAGTTCGACAACCTCGCCCGCATGGTGTTCGTCGACCCGGCAGGGCGCGAGTTCTACCAGGAATGGGAGCGAGCCGCGCACTCCTGTGTCGCCGAAATCAGGGCCGCCTACGGACACGACCCCGAATCGGTCCGCATCGCCGAAGTCGTGGCGGAACTGTCCGCCCAGAGCGAGGAGTTCGCCGGGATCTGGCAGCTGCACGACGTCAAGAGCAAGTCCCAGGAAGGCAAGCACCTCAAACACCCCCAGGTCGGAGACCTGCACATCAAATTCGCGGCTTTCACGGTCAACGGGGCCCCGCACCAGCAACTGGTGGTCTATCAAGCCGAACCGGCCGGCCCGACGGCGGCCGCCTTCGAGACGCTGAGGGCCACGGCCACTCAGCCGAATCACGCCCAGCCGAATCGCGCCCAGCCGAATCAGGCCCAGGCGGCTGCGCCCGTGGCCGGTCTCGCCGTCAACGAGCAGTAGCGGCGAACATGAGCATGTGAGCCCGGATGGAGGCTGGTCCTGTCGCACCCAGGAACAACGCGGCCTTTGGAACACGAGGACCCCGTCCGGTGCGGAACCGAGGAAGAGGCGAAGCAGGGCCTGTGCATCGCCCACCGGACACTGCAACCCTCATCGGCGCGTAGGCAATCGTGGAACGGTGCGTCCCGGTCCCCGGAACGAAGCCGTGGGACCTGCCGTGACCGCCTTCGTCAAGAAGCCATCGAATGACGACAGGCAGGACAGATGTCCAATGAACCCCAGCTTTGCGGGGCCTGTTCGCGACCAGCAGTCGGGCTCACCGCCGCAGATCAACCGATGGATCGGCGCTGAGCCGGTGCCGGTGGCTGTGGCTGTGGCTGTGCTTCGCGGGTGCGGGTGCGGGTGGGGTGCCGGTCCGGCCCGCCGGTTCACGGTGTGCCGGACGCCAGTCCGAGCCGGTAGGCGAGGACGACCGCCTGGACCCGGTCGCGCAGGGCGAGTTTGGCCAGGATCCGCGAGACATAGGTCTTGACCGTCTCGGGGGTGATGTACAGCTCCGCCGCAATCTCCGCGTTCGACAACCCCTCGGCCATCTGCCGGAGCACCTCCAGTTCGCGGGGCGTCAGCGCGCGTACGACGTCCTCTCTGGCCGGCCGGGAGGACTCGGCCGGGCGTAGGTGCTCGGCGTAGTGGCCGATGAGGTGGCGGGTGACGGCGGGCGCCAGCAGGGCCTCGCCCCGGGCGACGGTCCGGATGCCGTTCACCAGCTCCGCGGGCGGCGCGTCCTTGAGGAGGAAGCCGCTGGCTCCGGCGCGCAGCGCGTCGTAGACATGGGCGTCGACGTTGAACGTCGTGACGACCAGCACCTTCGGCGGTTCCCCGGCGCCGGGGCCGGCCAGTTGCCGGGTCGCCTGGATGCCGTCGAGCAGGGGCATCCGGATGTCCATCACGACCACGTCGGGGCGCAGCCGCCGCGCGGCTTCCACCGCCGCGTGCCCGTTCTCGGCCTCGCCGACGACCTCCATGTCGGGCTGGGCCGAGAAGATGGTGACGTAGCCGGTCCGCACCAGTTCCTGGTCGTCGCAGACGAGCACACGGATCGGTGGTGGCGCATCGCTCACGGGGTCACTCCTGAACGGGCTCGGGCTCGGACGGAATCGTGGCACGGACCTCGAACCCGCCCCCGGGCCGGGGTCCGGCCTCCAGTTCACCATCGAGCATCCGCACCCGGGCACGCAGCCCGGCCAGCCCTCGTCCGCCCTCGGGGCCCGGCTCGCGGGTGGCCGGTACGGCCGCCGGCGAGGTGACGGGGGCGGGGCCGTCGGTGGTCACCCCGATCTCGACGCGATCCTCGCCGTGCCGGACCAGGACCCATGTCGGCTGCCCGGTCGCGTACTTCATCGCGTTGGTGAGCGCTTCCTGTACCACCCGGTACGCGGCCAGCTCCACGTCCACGCTCCGGGGCCGCCGCTCGCCCCGCTCGCTGAGCTTTACCGGCTGACCCGACCTGCGGGCCTGCTCGACGAGGTCTCCCACCCGGCCGAGGGCGGGTCCCCGGCTCCCGTGCGAGGAGCCTTCATGGGCGGGGCCGTCGGTCGCGGACCCGGCGGTCGTGGACTCGCCGGTCGCCTCCAGCACCCCGAGCAGATACCGCAGCTCCGTCAGGGCCCGGCGGCCGGTGTCGCTGACGGAGGCCATGCCCGTAGCGGCCCGTTCCGGCGCGGACGTGATCAGGAACTGCGCCGCGTCCGCCTGCACCACCATGGCCGTCACATGGTGGGTGACCACGTCGTGCAGCTCCCGGGCGATCCGCGCCCGCTCGGCGGCAGTGGCCACCTCGGCGGCCAGCCGCCGCCGTTCCGCCTCTTCCCCGCGCCGCTTTCGCACACCGCTCCCCGCCAACCGGACCGCGGCCAGCACCAGATAGAACGCGAGATAGTCCGTCACGTCCTGTGGGGAGCCGAGCCGGTGCAGGACGACGGCCAGCGCCACATACCCCGCACTCGCCACGCCCGCCAGACCCTGGCGGAAGCGGACCTGGTGGGCTCCGGACGAGTACAGCGCCAGATACAGCCCCATGCTGCCGAACGTCGTCGCGAAACCCAGCGCCTGGTGCACGGCGAACGCGACGGCGACGACAGCCAGACAGCCCGCGGGCCAGCGACGGCGGGCCGCCAACGGCAGGGTCTGCGCCAGGATCAGTCCGAGGGCCGGCGCGTTCGCCGGCCGCTCGGGCAGATCGCCGATCTGCGCCCCGATGGCCGACAGGGTCGGCACGAAGGCCAGCAGGGTAAGCGCCAGGGCGAGGACACCATCCTTGAGGAAGGCGTCCTGCTCCTTCCACCGTTCGAGCGGTATCCGCAACCACGCTGTCCGCAAAAGGCCCTGATGGAACATCGCTTGCCTCTTCCTCCAATGAGCCGCTGTCCCGTGAGTCGGCCCCGTCTCAGTGCTGGACGAGACGCCGGGGCCGCAGACGGCCGCTCCGGCCGGCGAGGACGAACATCGGGACGGTGAGCAGCACACCGATGAGGACGGGCACGATCGACGTCTCCAGACCGAAGGTGCCGCCGCTGAGCAGGGCAGAGCCGTGGGTGTCGACCGTGAACAGACCCTTGGGAGTGTGTCCGGAGACCGGGATGCCGAGCAGTTGCTCGGCGGTGTTCCAGGCGAAGTGCAGACCCGTGACGAACCAGATGTTACGCCGCCACAGGAACGCGACGCCGAGCATCACACCGGCCTCCAGGGCGATGGCGAGCGCGCTCCACACGCCGGCTCCCGGAGCACCCAGGTGGGCGACGCCGAAGAACAGCCCGGTGATCACGATGGCAGCCCGGCTGCCCCACCGCTGTTCCAGAGCCTGGAGGGCGAAACCGCGGAACATCAGCTCCTCGGTGACCGCGGCGCCGGCCTGCACCATCGCCGCGGACCAGACGACGGAGAAGAAGCCGTTGCCCGCCCAGGAGAACGAGTAGCCTCCGAACACCGTGATCAGGAGGGCGGAGACCAGGACGAAGCCCAGGCCGACCGCACCGCCGCGCAGCGCCTCCTGGCCGGCTCCCTGCCGGGCGATCTCCGGCGTGGAGCGTCCCGCGACCCGGCGCATCACCACCCAGTACACGGCGACCGCGGCGACCGCGCCCAGAACCGGCACCGGCCCGGGGCCGGTCGCGGTCAGCCCCGAGACCAGGCCCACACCCACCATGCCCGTCAGCATCCAGCCGAGCGGAGCGCGGACGATCAGGCCGAGACGACCACTCCGGCCGCCACCGTCCTCGTCCGGGCGGGACCCTGCGTCGTGCTGTTCGGCGGACGGCGTGCTCATCGTGACCTCCCTGTGGCAACGGCCACTCCGACGGCGACCGACCTGACGGCCACGCTAGAAATCCGCCGGCATCCGCGAATCACCCGCGCAGGGACGGTCCGGGTAGCTCTCACGGGGGATGCGCCGCGCCTGCCGGCCGGTTCGGTCGGCCTGTTTGAGCGGAGCAGCAGGAGCAGCACGTACGAGCACGAGGGACATCGCGCGGACGGCCATCCAGTCCGAGCTCGCCAAGGTGGCCTTCGACCTGTTCCGCCGTGAGGGGTTCGAGAAAGTCACCGTCAATGACCTGGCCGCGGCCTCCGGCGTGTCCCGCAGTACCTTCCTGCGCTATTTCGGCAGCAAGGAGGACGCAGTGCTGGGCGCCGTCGACGGGCAGGGCGAGCAAGTCGCCGATGCGGTACGTGCCCGGCCCGCCGGCGAGGACGACCGGACGGCCCTTCGGCGCGCGTTGGACACCGTCACCGAGTCCTACCGCCAGGCCCCGGACGGCGCCCTCGCGATGTCTCGCCTGATCATGGAGACTCCCGCACTGGGCGCCCGCACCCTGGAGAAGCAGAACGGCTGGCGCCCCGTCATCGCCCAGGCCCTCGCCGAACGCGGCGATCCCTCGCGACCCACGGCCCTGGGCCCGCTGGTACGCGCCGCCGCCGCGGTGGACTGCCTGAACATCGCCGTCAACCACTGGACCGCCTCCGACGGCCACCTCGACCTCGACGATCTGCTCGACGAGGCCTTCGCCGCACTCGCACCGCGATAGGTACGACACGGATACCGGGCTGCGGCAGGTTCAGGCGGTCGGGCCGCAGTTCAGTGCGGCGGGGTCGATCGTTCCGCGCTGCACCTTCGCGTCGTGGGGCTCGATGAGACCGGCGTTGGTGATGTAGAGCCGGTTTCCGCGTACCGCCGTGGAGGTGGGGGAAGCGAGGCCGTCCGAGGCGCTCAGGACGGTCTCGGTGGTCCCGTCGGGGTGGACGACCGCGATCTGGTTGACGCCGTTCTGCGCGGCGAACACCACATCGGAGCGGTCGCTGAGGAAGTTGAAGTCGTCGACGCCGGTGAGGCTGCTGGTGACGGTGTGGATCCGGCCGGGGGCGCCGGTGGCGGTGACCGGGATCCGCAGCAGGGTGCCCTTCGCGAGGTTGGAGACCCAGACGGCGCCCTTGTGGAAGCGGAGCCCGTTCGCCCCGAGGGGTACGGGTGCGGACGGGTCTGCCGCGAGGGCGGGGCCGGTCAGCCAGGCGGTCGCCGTTCCGCCGGAGGACGGGACGGTCCAGACGGTGGCCTTGTTGCTGTCGGCCGCGTACAGGGTGCGTCCGGTGGAGTCGAGGGCCAGGCCGTTGGGGAGTCCGTCGGTGGGCAGGGCGGCGATCCGGCGCGGGGTGCCGCCGGGAGGCAGCTTCCATATGCCGGCCCGGGAGGCGTTGGAGGAGGCCACGTTGTAGTAGATGTTGCCGTTGCGGTCGCGGGTGTTGCCGGTGAACGTGTCGCCCTGCTGCCCGGCGACGATCACCTTGCCGCGCCCGGACGGGTCGATCCGCACCAGTGCCGGACGCTTGCCCGCCACGCTGCCCAGCATGGAGATGGTCAGCGAGCTGTCCGGGTTGACGGTGATGTTCTCAGGGGAGTCGCCGGAGGTGAAGTCGATGGTGGCGAGGGTCTTCACGTTGGTGACGACCGGCTTGTGGGACGTCTGTCCCGTCGTCGCGGACGCGTGGGGGGCCGAGACGAGAACGGCCGCCGTCGCGGCGATCGCCGCCGCGAGCCTGAACCGCTTCTTCAGGGGGAGGACGGCGGGGACTGCTGTGGAGATTTCCATGTGGTTCATCGCACTTTTCTCGAAGGGGCGCAGATGTGGCTGCGCGTGAGGCGGGACATGAGGGACGGGGGCGGGTCAGTCGCTCAACTCGGCTCCGGACAGGCGTACTTCCTCGATGTCGAGGTACGCCTGCACCTGGCGCAGCACGGTGTCGTCGATGTGGTTCTCGTCGCGGAGTCTGACGACGGTGGCGCGTTTGCGGGCGAGGAGGGCGAGGCGCAGGGCGGTGTAGTCCTCCTTGTGGCTCAGGACCACGTCGTCGGAGTCGTCGTCTGCGCGCACGACGCGGAGGCGGGTCTCGTACTCGCGGCGGGTCCATTCGGCGACCTCCGGAGCGGTGCCGAGGTCGGCGGCCACGTCCGGCAGTGCCTTGAGGGCCTCCTCGGCGGCGGTGGTCTCGGCGAGGGAGCGCTCCTCCTCGGCGGACGTGTCGTGGGGCAGCCGGGCCCAGCGGACCACTCGGGGCAGGAGCAGGCCCTGCACCACGGGGGTCAGCATGATGACGCCGGAGGTCACGAAGATGGGCGGGGGGATACGGAGGCGGTCTCCCGCGACCTGGCACACGAGCACGGTCGCGCACAGGACCACGACGAGTTCGAGACCGAGCACGTTTCATCTCCTGGGCGGGTGGTGCGAGCGCGGCGGGAAGCCGCGGGAGGCCCGCTCAGTGCGCGGGATGTTCGGGAATCCGGGGTCAGCGCGGCATGAGCCGCATAGCCGTGGAGGACGCCTCGGGGCTCGTGATGGCCTTGATGATCTCCGCGGCGATGGGGGCACCTCCCACGCCCTTCAGGCAGAACCAGTCGGAGGTGGGCCGTACACCGAACGGACGTAGATCCCGTCACTCACGCGCGCGACCCAGATCGTCCGTGGCTTGCTCGGCGCACCGTCACGGCACACGGACGCGATCACCGGTTCCTCCGCCGACCCGACCCTGTCGAGCTCGTCGTTCGTCCATGCCGTCGCCATGGGTCGGTCTCCTTCGTACGTACGGATGTGGTCCTCGCCGCAGGCGGGCGGCTGCGAGGTCACGATGAGCAGCGTCGTCACGATCGGCAAGCGGGCGCGCAGGACGTCGGGGATCGTCACCCCGTTCACCACGGGCATGCCCACGGGCCCGCAAGCACGCTGCGGAACCGGGGGATCATCCGCAAGCCCTCAGCTTGACGGGTGGACCCGACCGGTGACAGACCGTGCTGCGCCAGGCTGCCGTGTTCAGTGCTGTGACAGGGCACCCCTCGCCGTCTCGTGCTTCGCCACACCGGTCACGGGGCTGCCACACTGAAAGACATGGCACGTGAGCAGCACAGCGGCAGCGGCGGCACAGAGCTGGGACGGTTCCTGAGAGCCCGCCGCACCCGGGTGACGCCCGGCGACGTCGGTCTGCCGGTCAGCTCCGGGGTGCGCCGTACGCCCGGGCTGCGCCGCGAGGAACTGGCCACCCTCGCGGGCATCAGCATCGACTACTACGCGCGCCTGGAGCGCGGGACCGAGACCCGTCCCAGCCCGTCCGTGATCGACGCCATCGCACGCGTTCTGCGTCTGGAGGAGGCCGAGCACAAGCATCTGCGGGAGCTGGCCGCGAGCGCCGACGGGCACGTGACCGCGTCTGCGACGGTGCCCAGCCGGTCCCTTCCCCCGGGCACCCAGCTGATCCTGGAGAGCCTGCGGCCCAATCCCGCGTACGTGGTCGGCCGCACCTTCGAACTGCTCGCCGCCAACCCCGGCGGACTTCGACTGTTCGCCGGTATCGAGGACTGGCAGGGCGAGCAGCGCAACCTCGCGCGCTACGTCTTTCTCCACCCCACGGCCCGTGAACTGTGGGACGACTGGGACAACGCGGTCCGCAGCTGCGTCGCATGGCTACGGGGCTTGGCCGGCATCGAGCCGGGCGCCCCCGACCTCGCTCTCATCGTCGACGAACTCCTGCGCAAGAGCCCGGAGTTCGTTCGCATGTGGGACCGGTACGACGTGAGGGGAAACACCGGGGGTCGCCATGCCTACCACCATCCCGAGGTCGGCGACCTGGCCCTCGGCTACCAGGGCATGACGCTGAACGGCACCAACGGCCAGCACCTGGTCGTCTTCTACGCCGAGCCCGACACCCGTGACTACGACGCGATGGTCCTCCTCGACAAGGCCGCGCGGGACGCGCGGGACCGGGCCTCGAAACCGTCGGCGTCGCCTGCGCAGTAGCGAACAGGCATCAGGCACGTCATCGCGTCATCACGCCATGCGCCGGCTGGGGTTGACTGCTGCTGCCGGACGTAGGCACGGGAGTCGTACGTAAAACACTCCCTGGCGGCTCGCCGACGCCCGGCACAGGCTGGAGCGTGCGCCGAGATCACAGCCGTCAGCGGTCGTCGTCGACAGCACCGTGGCCCTCGGACCGATCACCGGCATCGACACCCGCGCCGCCCTTGCCGAGCCCGGCGTATCCGGGCAAATCCACGAACCCATGTCGGTCACCCCGCCGCAGCCTTCTCGCCAGGGCCGCGTGACCGTCCGAGGGGTGCCCTGACAGGTCACTGAACAGCGCTCCAGGGCACCGCCCGGTCTGCCACATCGCGGGGCCGCGGAGCAGGCTGGATGTTCGTGGAAGAGCCCTTCCTCTGCACAGACCCCACCCTTTTCGCTCCCAGGGAGACAGACCATGGACAAGGACGTAGTGGTCATCATCGGCGCGGGCGGCATCGGCCTGGCGATCGCCCGTCGGGTGGGCATCGGCCGGACCGTGCTGCTCGCCGACTACAGCGACAAGGCACTGGGCGTCGCCGCCGAACAGCTTCGCGGCGCGGGCCATGACGTGAGCACGCACCTCGTCGACGTGTCCGAGCACGACGCGGTCGCCCGGCTCGCCGACGCGGCCGCGGAGCTGGGCCCCGTCACGCAGGTCGTGCACAGCGCCGGGGTCTCGCCCGTACAGGGCACCACGGAGCAGGTCCTGCACGTCGACCTGCTCGGCACCGCGCTGGTCCTCGACGAGTTCGCGCGCGTCATCGCGCCCGGCGGCGCCGGTGTCGTCATCTCCAGCATGGCCGGCCACATGGCGGGTGCCTACCCGTACGACACCGAGCGCGCGCTGGCGACCACCCCCGTCGCCGAGCTGCTCGCCCTGCCGTTCCTCGCCCCCGAGAAGGTGGGCGACTCCGGCGCCGCCTACGCCCTGTCCAAGCGGGGCAACGCGCTGCGCGTGCAGGCCGCCGCCGTCGAGTGGGGCAGGCACGGCGCCCGCATCAACTGCATCAGCCCCGGCATCATCTCCACCCCCCTGGCCCAGGACGAGATGTCCGGCCCCGGCGGCGAGGGATACCGCCAGATGATCGAGACGTCGGCCGCCGGACGCATCGGCACTCCTGACGACGTCGCCGAGGCGGCGGCCTTCCTGCTCGGGCACCAGGCCGGCTTCATCACCGGGTCCGACCTTCTGGCCGACGGTGGCGTGATCGCGGCCCTGCGGACCGCGCAGGTGTGGCCCGTGGGCCGGGCGCAGAGCTGACACACCGTCGGCGGGGCCCGCGGGCACCACAGCCGGTGTGCCCCCTGACCCACGCCACAATCGGCATCATCGAGAGGAACCCCCGCCGTGCCCCGTCCCACTCCGAGAACTCCCTGGGCCGCGGTCTGCGCCGCCGCCGTACTGATGCTCGCGGGCTGCACTTCGGGCGGTGAGGAAGAGCCGACCTCGTCATCCGAAGCGGACGACACGGGCTCGGGTTCCTCACGAGTGCGGGTCCTCCGGACCGTGACGCAGGGACTGGACACCCCGTGGGGCATGACCCCGCTGCCGGACGGCGACCTGCTGGTCTCCTCCCGCGACGACGGCAGGATCACCCGTGTCGACGCGGACAACGGCACGAAGACCGAGGCCGGCAGCGTGCAGGGAGCGCAGGATCTGCCGGGGGAGGGCGGCCTGCTCGGGCTCGCCGTCTCCCCGGACTTCGCCTCCGACCGCCTGGTGTACGCCTACCTCACGACCGCCTCGGACAACCGCATCGTCCGCATGCGGTACGACACCTCGCGCCCCCAGCGTGAGCAACTGGGAAGCCCGGAAGTGGTGTTGGAGGGAATCCCCAACGGGACGTACCACAACGGCGGTCGCCTCGCCTTCGGCCCGGACGGCATGCTCTACGCCGGCACCGGCGAGACGTCGAGTGCGGCGACGGCGTCGGCCAGGTGGTGGGGCTTGGTGGCGCCCACGATCGGGGCCGAGACCACGGCGCGACCTGAGCGGGGGTGGCCCCGCGTCCTGGTGCTGTATCAGTCCGCGCCCCCGGTACGCGCCGCTCCGATCCTCGACGCGTGCGCCGAGTCGGACGCCGCCAGGTCGAGCAGGACCATCGCGTCGTACTCCGCGGTGCCGGGCTCGGCGTAATACACGACCAGGCGGTGGTCGGGGGTGCCTTCCAGCTGCATGGACTGGTAGCCGAGGGTGAGGTCGCCGACATCCGGGTGGTGGAACGTCTTGCGTCCATGGGAGTGCACCCGGACGTCGTAACGCTCCCACAGGCGCGCGAACTCCGGGCTCTTGAGCAGGAGTTCACCGACAAGTACCACCAGATCCGGGGTGTCCGGATCGGTGCCGGCCAGGGCGCGCAGCCGACCGACACAACCGCGGACCTGGTTGCTCCAGTCGTCGAAGAGATCGCGGGCCGTGGGGTGCAGGAACAGGTAGCGCGCGATGTTGCGTTGCTTCGCCGGCCAGTCCTCCATCCCGGAAAGCAGCCGCAGCCCGCCCGGGTTCCACGCCAGCACGTCGCCCGTGCGGCCGACCACGTGGGCGGGGTGCGGCCGCATGGCTTCCAGGAGCAGTTTGATGCCGGGACGCACGGTACGGCCGGGTGCGGTGGGCGGTTCCGGGGTGGTACGGGCGGCACAAGCGGCCAGGCTGCGCAGGTGTTCGTGTTCCTCTTCCTCGAGCCGGAGTGCGCGGGCGAGGGAGTCGATGACGGAGGGGCTGGGGTGGGTTTCCCTGCCGCGTTCCAGGCGGGTGTAGTAATCGATGCTGATCCTGGCCAGGGTGGCCAGTTCCTCGCGGCGCAGGCCGGGTGTGCGGCGCAGTCCGGTGCCGGCAGGCAGACCCACCTCATCGGGGGTCAGCTGGGCCCGGCGGGCGCGCAGATAGCGCCCCAGCTCGGTGGCGCTGCTGTGCTGCTCACGATCCATGGTTCGAGTCTGACCCCCCTCCTACCTGCCGGAAAGGCAGGTGGGGTGCCCTGTCACATCACTGAACAGCGCTCCGGGGCACAGCGCGGTCTGCCACACGGCGAGTCGGCGATGCAGGCTTGACGCTCGTAGAGGATCCCCGCTTCCGGGCAGCCCCGCAGCATGACGATCTGGCTCGCGACCGCGCCCGGCAGGCTTCCGGACGGACTCGACGACCAGTCGGCCACGCGGCCGCCTCCCCCGGCGGCGGCACAGCGTGACTTTCTCCGCCCTCCAGCACCGGCGCTGGACACCGCATCCGAGACCCGACACCTGCAACGGAAAGCCCACCATGCACACAAGCTCCGCCACCGCCACAGCGCCGGCACCCCACCCGCACCGCTGGAAGGCACTCGTCTTCATCGCCATCGCCCAGCTCATGATCGTCCTGGACGCCACGGTGGTGAACATCGCGCTCCCGCACGCCCAGGAAGCCCTGCACATATCCGACGGAAACCGGCAGTGGCTGATCACCGCCTACAGCCTCACCTTCGGCGGCCTGCTGCTGTTCGGCGGACGGATCGGCGACCTGTGGGGACGCAGGCGCGCCTTCCTCACCGGCCTGATCGGCTTCGCACTGGCCTCCGCACTGGGCGGCGCCGCCGTCAATACCGGCATGCTGCTCGGCGCCCGCGCCCTCCAGGGCGTCTTCGGCGCCCTGCTCGCCCCCGCCGCGCTCTCGCTACTGACGGTGACCTTCACCGAGGCCAAGGAACGCGCCACCGCCTTCGGCATCTTCAGCTCCATCGCCGTCTCCGGTGGCGCGATCGGCCTGATCCTCGGCGGCGCGCTCACGCAGTACGTCGACTGGCGCTGGTGCATGTACGTCAACATCGTCTTCGCGGTGGTGGCCGCCGTCGGCGCGGCCGTGTACGTACGAGACCGTGACGAGGAGCGCAACCGCGACAGGCTCGACATCCCCGGCGCCCTGATGGCCACCGCCGGACTCGTCACCCTCGTCTACGGCTTCACCAAGGCCGAGGAAGCCGGCTGGCGCGCCGCCACCACCATCGGTCTGCTCCTCGCCGCGGTCTTCTTTCTCGCCGCGTTCGTCCTGGTCGAGTCGCGTACCAAGGCTCCGCTGCTGCCACTGCGTGTCGTCGCCGACCGCAACCGGGGCGGCGCCTACCTCGCCATCGGCCTGGCCATGATCGGCATGTTCGGCCAGTTCCTCCTTCTGACCTACTACTTCCAGCTGGTCAAGGGCTACTCACCCGTGCTGTGCGGCATCGCCTTCCTGCCCCTGGTCACCTGCCTGGTCATCGGCTCCACCCAGATCGGCGCCCGACTGGTCAACCGCGTCCCGGGCCGCCTCCTCATGGGCCCCGGCATACTCCTCGCCGCGCTCGGCATGCTGCTGCTGACCCGGCTGACGGCCGACAGCTCCTACTGGAGCCACGTCCTGCCCTCGGAAATCATGCTCGGCCTGGGCATGGGCATCGCCTCGATGGCCGGCATCAGTCAGGCCACCTCCGGTGTCCGCCCGCAGGACGCGGGTGTGGCCGGGGCCATGGTGAACACCTCGCAGCAGGTCGGCGGCTCCATCGGCACCGCGCTGCTGAACACCATCGCCGCCGGCGCCACCACCGGTTGGCTCGCCGCGCACGCCGTAGCGGGTGCCACCCCGGCATCGGCCGCGCAGCAGGCAGCCGTCCACGGCTACACCGTGGCCTACGCCTGGTCCGCCGGCGTCATGGCACTGGCCGCGCTGATCGCCTTCGTCCTCGTCAACGCCGGTGGCTTCGGCTCCGGCTCCGGCGAGACGAGTGCCGCCGATGCCGGGCAGGAGGCTGACGTCCCGGTGGCCGCGCACTGACACGGAACAACACCCGACCCGATACGTCGTCACGGCTTCACGCACCGCACCACCAGGGAGAAACCCCATGGAGATCCTCAAGAAGCAGCCCACCAGCAAGGCTCCGGCCGACTGGTTCACCGGTGATGTGTGGTGGGACGTCGTCTACGCGGGCCAGGAACCGTCCCGGGCGCGCCTCAACCTCGTACGGTTCGCGCCCTGTGCCCGGACCGACTGGCACTCCCACACCCTGGGCCAGACCCTGCACATCGTCTCCGGCATCGCCCTGATCGGCGGCCGTGACGGCAGGGTCATCGAGGCCCGCCCCGGCGACACGGTCCACACTCCGCCGGGCGAGGAGCACTGGCACGGCGCCGCCCCCGACGCCTTCATGGAGCACCTCGCCCTGTGGGAGGGCCGCGGTGACGGCGGCCCGGAGACGACCTGGCTGGAGAAGGTCACCGACGAGCAGTACAACGGCCCGCGTACCAGCACCTGTTGAGGGAGACCGCAGCCCCTTGTGCGCCCCCGCCGTGAGCTCGGGCGGACGGGGCCGTGGGGTGCCCTGCCACACCACTGAACCCCGCTCACTGTCCTGGCCCGGCCTGCCATCCGGCGAGCGCGGCGGGCACGCTGGGTGTGAACTGAAGATCCGTTTCGAACCGACCTGCGGAGCACTGGCGTCATGAAGCACATCAACCTGGGAGACCTTGACGTCTCCCGTGTCGGCCTGGGCACCATGACCATGTCCGGCGTCTATCTCAGCCCCGGGGAGACCCCGGACGACAGCGAGTCCATTCGGGCGATCCACCGGGCACTCGACCTCGGCGTCACCCTGCTCGACACCGCCGAGGCCTACGGTCCCTTCGTCAACGAGGAACTCGTCGGCCGGGCCATCAAGGACCGCCGCGACCAGGTCGTCCTGTCGACGAAGTTCGGCATGTACTCGCACACGAGCGGCGGCATGGGCCACATCGACGGCAGCCCGGCGAACCTCCGCACCGCGCTCGAGGGTTCGCTGAAGCGGCTCGGCACGGACTACATCGACCTGTACTACCAGCACCGTGTCGACCCGAACACGCCTGTCGAGGAGACCATCGGCGCCCTCGCCGACCTGGTCACCGAGGGCAAGGTCCGCCACATCGGCCTGTCCGAGGCGGCGCCCGCATCGATCCGTCGCGCCCACGCCGTCCACCCGATCGCCGCTCTTCAGTCGGAGTACTCGTTGTGGACGCGGGACGTGGAGGCGGAGATCCTGCCGCTGCTGCGGGAGCTGGGCATCGGCTTGGTGCCCTGGTCGCCGCTGGGCCACGGCTTCCTCACCGGCAAGATCCGCGCCACGGAGCACTTCGAGGCGAACGACTGGCGTGCGAACAACCCGCGTTTCACGGAGGAGAACCTCAAGCGCAACCTGCGCATCGTCGAGGAGGTCGAGGCCGTCGCCGCCGAGGTCGACGCCACCCCCGCGCAGGTGGCCCTGGCCTGGCTGCTGGCCCAGGGTGACGACATCGCCCCGATCCCCGGCACCAAGCGGGTCTCCCGCGTCGAGGAGAACACCGCGGCCGACGCCATCGCGCTGACCGCCGAGCAGCTCGGTCGGCTGAACAACCTCGCCCCCGCCGCAGGCGACCGCCTCCACGAGGCGGGCATGCGTCTGGTCAACCGCTGACCCCGATCAACCCGACGAACTGAGAAGGAAAGCATGCGTACCACCACACTCGGGCCCGACGGACCCGAGGTCGGCGTCATCGGCCTGGGCTGCATGGGCATGAGCTTCGGCTACGACCTGGCCACCCCGCGCGATGAGGCCGAGCTGATCTCGGTGATCCACCAGGCCCTCGACCTGGGGATGACCCTGCTGGACACCTCTGACGTCTACGGCCCGCTCACCAACGAGGAGTTGCTCGGCCGGGCTCTGGCCGGGGGCCATCGGGAGCGCGCGGTGCTGGCCACCAAGGTCGGCGCCCTCACCCGCAACTCCCAGGGCGAACCCGTACCCGGCCTGAACAACCGTCCGGAGCACATCCGGCGCTCGATCGACGAGAGCCTCGGGCGGCTCGGCACCGACCACGTCGACCTCTACTACCTGCACCGCGCCGACCCGAATGTGCCGGTCGAGGAGAGCGTCGGCGCGCTGGCGGAAGCCGTGGCGGCCGGCAAGGCACGCCACATCGGGCTGTCCGAGGTGAGCGTCGAACAGATCAAGCGGGCCCAGTCCGTGCACCCGATCACGGCGGTGCAGTCCGAACTGTCGCTTTGGACGAGGGACTGGATGACCGAGGTGCTGCCGTACTGCGAGGAGCAGGGCATCGCCTTCGTGCCGTACTCGCCGCTCGGCAAGGGTTTCCTCACCGGACGGTTCACGTCCTTCGACGACCTGCCGCAGGACGACTTCCGGCGCGGCCTGGCCCGCTTCCAACAGAAGGCGCTGCGCGCCAACTTCGCCCTCGCGGAGAAGGTCCGGCAGCTCGCCGAGCGCATCGGTGCCACCCCGGCGCAGGTGGCGCTGGCGTGGGTGCTGGCCCAGGGGGAGTATGTCGTCCCGATCCCCGGCACCAAGACCCCGAAGTACCTGCTGGACAACGCCGGCGCGGCCGATGTGCAACTCAGCGCCGAGGACCTCGCCGAACTCGACGCGCTGCCCACCCCGCAGGGCGGCCGCTACTTCTGAGCGGCCCGTGCCGACGCCCCGTCGGCCGAACCGCTCACGAGGACCGACACCTCGACCCCGAACGGAACAACCGGCAGGCGGCACGGCGAAGGCTTCGTCCGGGAGGTCGACGAGGTCCAGGTGGCCGCCGACAGATGGCGATCACCGACGCCCCGACTCCTCTACCGAAACAGCGCGGTCAGGGACCGCTGTGCATCAGGCCGGCCCACAAATCCGGGCGGTGGAGATGCTGGTCACGCAGCGTGTGGATCACGCGGTGCAGGGCCAGGAGGGGATCACGTCGTCGGCACCGCCAGCCCCCGCTGCACGATGGACGGCGCGATCGCCATCCGCGTGTGGCTGACCCAAGTGGATGTTCTCGGCGCGTGGTCATGGGCCCAGCGGGCGAAGCCGTCTGGTTCAGCCAGGATGACGGCGGTGGCGGCTCCCTGGTGCGTTTGCGCGTGCCTGGCAGCCATGATTGGCTCCCCCGGTGAAGCTTCTGTTGACGGCGAGCGGCCTGCGTAACGCGACGCTGCGGGATGCACTGCGGGACCTGCTGGGAAAGCCGTTCGAGTCGGCGAACATCGTGTACGTTCCCACGGCATCCGTCGCCGAGCCCGGTGACCACGGGTGGGTCGTCGCGAATATGAGCCGGCTGCACGATCTCGGCTGGCGGGAGTTCGACATCCTGGAGCTGAACGGTCTGCCTCGGCAGATGGTGCTTGACCGGCTGTTGCACGCCGACGTCATCTATGTCGAGGGCGGCAGTCACTACCATCTCGCGCGCAGCATCACCGGCAACGGTCTGGCCGAGGGCTTCCTGGAAGTGCTGGAGCGCCGGGTCTATGTGGGGGTGAGCGCCGGATCGATGATCTTCAGCCGGAATCTCACCGAACATTCCGCCGACGTCATCGGGGATGCTGCGGACCTGCACGTGCTCGGTGCTACGACGGTGGAGTCGCCATTCGGTTTCTTCGACTGGTATCTGAAGCCGCACCTGTACTCGCCGGACTTCCCGGAGCGGGACGACGCCTGGGCCGATCGAGTCGTCGAGCGGGCGGACTTCCCGATCTATTTCATCGACGACGACACGGCGATTCGCGTCAGCGACGACAAAGTGGACGTCATCTCCGAAGGCCGGTGGCGGTTTCATTCGTGACTCAACACGCGATGCGGTGGCTCCGCCTGTTTCCGGTCGGTGCTTTTCAAGCGGTTCGTCCAGCGGCATGGCGCTCATGCCACCGTGCCATTGACCGGGCGGACCCTCGTGGGCGATACCGAGGGCGCATTGGCCGACGAACTACCCCCACTGTCCGGAGTCACCTCCATGGGCGGGGCGAGGGGTCTGCCGGCTCCGGTGACGGGGCTGTACATGGGTTCTCGGTCGGGGCGTAGTGGGTCGTGGCCGCGACGCGGTCAGCCCTCGGCGCGGACGAACACGGGCTTGAGGTGCTTCTCCGGTAGGGCGTCGGGGAGTTGATCCCAGTCGAGGACGTGGGAGACGACGCGTGCGGGATCGACCTGGCCGGAGCGGGCGAGTTCGAGGGCGTCCGGGATGTGGTTGCGGACGTTGTCGCGGGCGACGCGGAGAGTGACGCCGGTGAGGTACATGTCGAGGAGAGGTAGCTCGCCGGGGCGGAAGTGGTTGCCCGCGGACTCGCAGATGCCTTCCGGGGCGACGGACCTGACGGCGAGGGCGAGTTGGTCGACACGGCCGGTGGCCTCGACGGCGATGTCGAAGCCGTGCCGGACGGGTTCGAGCGTCTCGGCGGTGGCGGCGCCGTAGCCGCGGGCGATCTCACGGTGCCGGGGGTCGGGGTCGACGTACAGGACGTCGGAGGCGCCGAGTGCGCGGGCGATGTCGCACACGTACAGGCCGATGCTGCCGCGGGCGACGACCAGGACACGGGCGCGCGGCCTGGCCTTGAGGTGCGGGGCGACCAGGCGCCAGGACAGGGACCAGTTGTCGCTCGCCGAGGCCATGGCGACCGGGTCGAGGCCGGCGGGCAGGGGGACGAGCATGGCGTCGGCGTACGGTACCCGGACCAGGTCGGAGAAGAGACCGCCCCAACTGCCGCCGATCGGTGCGCCGTACATGGCCATGTGCGGTACGGCCGTGCAATGCGCGGTGAGTCCGGAGCGGCAGTGGTCGCAGGCGCCGCAGTTGATGGACCAGGGGACGACCACCAGGTCGCCGGGGGCTACCGCGGTCACGTCGTCGCCGGTCTCGACGACCCGGGCCACGCACTCGTGACCGAGGGCGAAGGGCGGGTCGATGAAGCCGTGTCCGGCAAGGATCGCGGAGTCGACGTCGCAGGAGGTGGCGGCCACCGGGGCGACGATCGCCTCCTGGTCGGACCGGAGCTTGGGGTCGGGCGCCTCGCGCCACTCGACGGTGCGCCGGGCGACGTAGGTCAGTTCACGCATCGGCCTGCTGTCCCTTCGCGAGGGCGACGAGGTCGGCGTAGCGGATGACGGAGGCTCCGGCACCCCAGGTGCCGTCCGGCTGCTCGTGCACCAGCACCCACACACACAGCGCGTCGTCCGGTGCGAGTCCGGCGGCGGCCAGCACGGTCTTCGTCGCGCCCTCGACCAGGCCCGCCTTGCGGCGCTCGGACAGGGCGCCCTGCGGGACGGTGACTTCCACCAGGAAGCGGGGCGCGTCGTCCTCGGCGGTGGTCTGCGCCCCTTCGGGCAGCTCGACCAGGTAACTCCACGCCTGGGCACGGAAGAACGCGGTGTCGGGCGCCCCCTCCCAGCGCAGCAGGACGGCGGCCAGGTCGCGCTGGACGGTCTTACGCCCCTCCTCGGTGAGGGAACCGGGCGGGACGGTGAGCCGGATCATCGGCATGACGAAGTCTTCCTTTCGGCGGGCGCACGGCCTATGACGATCGTTATAGCCGGAGATCACGGTAGGGTATGACGATCGTTATAGCCAGAGGGGAGTACGGCCTTGGCCAAATCCAGCGCGCCGTCGCGTGAGCGCATCGTGGCCGGTGCGGCCGACCTGATCAGCAGGCGCGGTCTGAACGCCGCGAGCATCCGGGACCTGGCCAAACACGCCAGGGCGCCGCTCGGATCGACCTACCACTACTTCCCCGAGGGCAAGCAGCAGTTGGCCACCGAGGCCGTGCGGTACGCGGGCGGGGCGGTCGCTGGCATCCTGCGCAAGGAACTCGACGCGGGTCCGGTCGCCGGTCTGCGCGCCTTCCTTGCCCTGTGGCGCGGCATCGTCGTCGACAGTGACTTCCGGGCCGGATGCCCCGTGCTGGCCGTCTCCGTCGAGGAACCGCCGGCCGACGAGATCCCGCCCGCCCTCGTCGCCGCCGCCGAGGCGTTCGAGGGCTGGGAGCGGCTGCTCGCCGAGTCGCTGGAGGAGCACGGAGTGGCCCGCGACCAGGCCGAGGGTCTCGCGGCCCTCATCGTGGCATCGGTCGAGGGCGCGACCGCCATGTGCCGCGCCAAGCGCGGCGCGCAGCCCCTGGATCGGATCGCGCAGCAGCTCGAAGCGCTGATCGTCGGGGCTATCGACCGTCCGGCTTGACGGTGTAGGACTCCGGGGCTCAGCCAAGGGCGGTCAGGGCGCGCTCGATGACCTCGGCCCGGACCTCCCTGCGCCCGTCCGCGTCCATGACGGCCACATCGATCACCCCTGGGCGCTCACCATGCCGGGGCCTCCCCCTCCGAAGGGACAATGGAGATGACCACCACCACCGACCAGAACGTGACTCTGCTGCGCACGGCGTACCAGTGCGTGGAGCGCGGCGACCTCGACGCGGCGACGGAGCTGATGGCGGAGGACTTCATCGCCAACGTCCCCGGCAGCCCCGAGCCCCTGCACGGCCGGGAGATCTGGCGCTTCGGCACCCAGGCCATGCTGGACGCCTTCCCGGACCTGAAGATCGACGTCCAGGACATCTTCGGCGCCGGCGACAAGGTCACGGTGCTGGTCAACTTCCAGGGAACCCACCTGGGAGCATTCCAGCAGTTCGAGGCGACCGGCCGGACGGTCGCCTACCGCAGCGTCGAGGTGTACCGCATCGAAGGAGACAAGATCGCCGAAGAGTGGGTCGCCCCGGACATGATCAGCCTCATGCAGCAGATCGCGCCCACCACGACCGGTCACTGACCCACCCGGCCAGCCGCCCTCCATGCCAGGAACCACGACGGGCCCGCTGTTCTCCTGCTACGGCTCGCCTGATCACAGCCAGGCCATCGGGCATGACCCGGGCCGCTCAACCTTCCCCGGCGTCGAGCGGCCGAGCGGCGGGCGCGCCGGCCGAGCGGTGGTTGATCTTGCCCACCTCGACAAGGGCACGGAGACGCACGAGGCGACCATCGCCGCGCTCATCAAGTACCTGACCGACCAGCAAATGGAAGTGCGCGGGCACGCCACAATGCTGGGATCGGACAGGTCCTCGACCATGCCCACCAGCTGCGACTCGCACGGACGTACTGGAGAAACAGCCGACGGACTCAAGGTGGATCTCGTCAGCCGAGTCCAGCGGGATCCTTCTTACGTGGGGCCCGGCCTTCGCACGGTGCTGAAGCTTCAAAGTCGCTTCACGCAGATACAGCGCAGCCGGGACTGCCCGAGCCTTTTCGGCATGACCACCGATCAGGTGACGACTCCGGCGCCCTTGGCGTCAAGCACCTGCCGACAATGCAGTCAGTCGAAAGCGTCGGTCATGCAGTCCGCCCGGCAGTCGGCGGCCTCATAGCGTTGGCGGAGGGCGGCAGCTGCCTCTTCGCGCTCCACGAAGACGTGCCCGTAGTGCTGGCACGCCACCCTGGTCACGTCCCCGACCGTGACGATGGCCGGTTCGCCGCGTGCGGCCCGGCGGCGCGCTTCGGCGATCGCCATGTCCGCAGAACGCAACAGGTTCCTGGAACGGTCCCGGATCACGGCCGCGTGGGCCCGTTTCGCCGAGAGGGGGCGCAGGACACGCCCCTTCCAGACGCAGCCGGCGGCGCGGCGAGGGCGGCCACCTGGCCGGGGTGGGCGGCGGCGGTACGCATCGCCAGGAGGCCGCCTATGCAGTAGCCGGTCACGGCGACCGGTCCGGCGCCGACCTCGGGCTGAGTGGTGAGGAACCCAAGGTAGGCGTCGGCGTCGCTCAGGACACGTTCGACGGTGTGCGCCCCGATCAAGGGCATGACCTGGGCCATGAGCGCGGGCCGGACCTCTTCTCCGATGTGCTCGGGAAGTTCGATCACCGGTGCTGGGCCAAGAGGTTGGGGACGAGCACGTAGTACCCGTGCCCGGCCAGTTCGCGGGCCATCTCCCGCAGCACGGGCCGGATGCCGAAGCCGTCCGCATACATCAGCACCCCCGGGTGCCGCTCGCCGTGGTCGGGGAAGGCGGCGAAGGCGTCGGCCTGGCCGTCTGTGGTGGGGATCTGCAGTGTTTTGGTGGGCAAGAGCTTCCTTCTTGGAGTTCACTCGATAAACGTTCGTCGCACTAACGTTTTCGGCGCGAGTGAACGTACATCGTTAGTCTGACTAACGCAATGGATAGGATGGGCGCCATGATCAGAGCCGAAGCCGCGGATATGCCCGACGACGGCGCGCTCAAGACGCCCGACAGGCTGAGTCGGCGGGCGAGCCGACTGTTGTCGCAGCTGACCATGCGGTCGGACCGGCTGATCACTGAGGGGCTAGCCCGGGCCGATGCCCGCAAGTGGCACTACGCCGTGCTCGCCTCACTGCAAGAGCACGGGCCGGCCAGCCAGGCGGAGCTGAGCAGACGCTCCGGCATCTACCGCAGCGACATGGTCGGCGTGCTCAACGAACTGGCCGAGCGTGACCTCGTCGAGCGGGCGCCGGATCCCGATGACCGGCGCCGCAACATCATCACGATCTCCGCCCGAGGCCGCCGTCACCTACGCCGCCTCGACAAGGTCCTGGACGACCTCCACGACGAACTGCTCGCACCGCTGAGTCCGGCCGAACGCGACCAGTTCGTGCAGTCGCTCACCCGCTTGCTGGACCACCACACCCGGACCTCCTGACCCCGCGTTCTACCGAACCCACGGATACACCCAACTGATGCACACGGACCGATCCGCGAGTTCCCGCTGAAGAAGCTTCAGTTCCGCTGAACCCACGGGCCTCCCCGGGTGTGAGTAGTTGCGGTACAGAAAGTGCCGCTGAGATTGGTCTTCGTCGGTTGGCGCACCGTCCGGTGGTGCTGCTGGGGTTCGGCGATACCCGCCGAGCGGGGCATCTCGGGTGGCCACGGTCCGGTTCGTGCCGGTGGAGTTTCAGTTTCTGACTGATGAGCAGGCCGAGACGTACGGGACGATCACCGCTCCCCACGCGTCCGGAGCTGGAGCGGTTCTTCTTCCTCGACGATGACAGCCGCGATCTGATCGCGCTGCGGCGTACGGGCGGGCGTGGACGCACGCTGAGGGGACGGTGGCGCTGTTCAACCACGCAGTGACGTGGCTGCGCAAGAACCGGGTGCTGCTGCCGGGCGTCTCGGTGCCGGCCCGGCAGGTGTCCGAGGCCCGCACAGTGGCCGAGCGGCGCCTGTACGAGGCGGTGGCCAGGGCCACGCACCGGGCCGATCCCGCACTCGCGCCTGCGCAGGCCGAACCGCTGGTGGTGCCGGACGGCAAGCGGGTCTCGGAACTGGAGCGGCTGCGCACGCCGCCGACGAAGACGACGGGCCCCGCGATGGAGCGGGTGAGGAGATCTCCGCGTTCGCGCTGGGCCGGGTGAACCTGTCGCGGGTGCCGGTGAACCGGCTGTCCACGCTGGCCCGGTACGGGCAGCTGAGCAAGGCGCAGACGATCGAGCGGGCACCGGAGCCGCGGCGGACCGCGCTGTTGACGGCGGTGGAGGAAGCCGTGCCGCGTACGGCAGTCTCCTCGGCGGTGGCGACCGTGGAAGCCCTGGTGCCTGAGGTCGACGCGTCGGCCGAGGCGGCGATGCGCGAGAAGCTTGCCCTGCGTTACAACACCGTGCGCCCCTATTGACGGTGGCGCACCCGGCCCGCTGGGCCACTCGTTGCATTTTGTGGAGGCCAGGCACCCGACGCTCCGGGCCGAAGCGAGGAACGCCGAGCTGGGTCTAGCACTGGCTCAACGACCTCGCGGAGCCCTAAATGGCATGCTCCTGAACGGAATCCCGGGATTCCGGGTGATCTGGATCATCGGCCGGGGCGGCGGCACGCAGCGCCGCCTCGACCCGGCGGTTGCTGGTCATGGTCGACGTGACGGCGGTCATGGTGAGGAGGAGGCCGGCGGCGGTGTAGAGCGGGGTGCGTACGTCGTAGGTGGTGGCCAGCCAGCCGCCGAGGAAGGCGCCGAACGGGGCGGCGCACATGGCGAGCATGCGGGAGGTGGAGGCGACCCGGCCCATCAGGTGGGCCGGGACGATCGCCTGCCGCAGCGAGGGGCCGAGCACCATCGTGGCGCCCATGCCCGCTCCGCAGACGGCGAGTGCGAGGCCGGCGACGTACGGGTTCCGGGCGGCGGCAAGGCCCAGGATGGCGAGTCCCTCGACGGCGGCTGTGCAGGTCAGTGCGGTGCCGGTGCCGAGTCGTCGGCCGAGGAAGGAGGCGATGCCCGCGCCGAGCAGGCCGCCGGTGGCCTCCGCCGTGAGGAGCAGGCCGAAGCCGTAGGTGTCGATGCCGAGGCGGTCGTGCGCGAAGAGGGCGAGGACGGTCTCCACGGCGAGGAAGGCGATGTTCCCGACCGCCGGGCGGAGCGCGAGCCCGAGCAGCAACTGATCCCGGAATACGTGTGAGGCGCCGGCCCGCGCCTGCCGTAGCAGCGACTCACGGGCCTGCGGTACGGGCCGGGGTGCGGCAGGCAGCGACCGTACGAGCAGTGCGGAGAGCGCGAACGACACCGCGTCGGCGAGCAGCGGAAGCGCCCGCCCGAGCGCGAGCAGCGCACTGCCCGTCGGCGGTCCCGCGAAACCGGACATGGCGGTCTGGGCGCCGCGCAGGCGGGAGTTGGCGCGCTCCAGGAGCGCCGGGTCGCGGCCGAGAAGATCCGGCAGGTAGGCCGTGGCGGCCGTGTCGAAGAACAGCCCGCCGAGGCCGAGCAGGAAGGCGACGGCCGCGAGCAGCGGAATGCTCAGCACGTCGAGCACGGCCGCTGCCGCCGGTATCGCGAGCAGCACCGCGCGAGCCGTGTCCGCGACCCACATCGTGCGCCGGTGGTCCCAGCGGTCCACGAGCGCACCGCCGAGCACCCCGAAGAGCAGCCACGGCAGCGTCCCCGCGGCCGTGACGACGGCGAGCGCCATCGGATCCCGCGTCAACGTCAACGCGAGCAGCGGCAGCGCGGCATGCGACACCCCGTCACCGAGCGAGGACACCGTCTGCGCAGTCCACAGCCGTCCGAACCCGGTCGGCAACTTCCGAACACCTGAGGTCACTTGGCGCCCCCCTCGGCCTGCTCGCGCGGTGTCGGGTGGAACAGTGCGAAGACGAGTGACGCGTCCGGCAGCGACGGATCGGACAGCTCCCGGTACTCGTCCGCCAGAGCCTCCAGCCGCGCCCCCAGCTCGGCGAACTGCTCCTCGGTGAGCCGCAGATGCGCCATCCGCACGTGCCGCTCGCCGTCCGCCGGCGCTGCCTCCAGGTCCGCCACCGCATGCCGCATCAGCACATCCGGCCCTCCCTCGCCCGGATCCGGCAGCACGATCGCCCGCGCGGCCATCGCGTAGTACCGCTCGGTGACCCCCCGCACCTTCCGTGTCCGTACCACCTTCACCAGGCCGGCCCGCTCCAGCAGCCGCACGTGATAGCTGGAACTCCCCTTCGCAAGGCCCACCCGCTCGGCGATCTGCGTGATCGTCGCGGGCTCGAAGCGGAGCACGGCCATGATCCGGTGCCGCGTGAGATTGGAGACGGCGCGCAGCTGCTCGTCCGTGGTGACGTGGAGCGTCTCGGGAACATCATCGGTAGGCACGCCCCTAATGGTCAACACTTCTTGACCATTAGGCAAGGGGTTTTGTTCGGGCGTCCGAAATGGCCTGTCCAGCACGTGAGACGCCGATGACGTCGAGGACCGTGCCGTGCGGGGAAGCCGGTTGGCGCTCATCGTTCGCTGCGGCCCCGCTCCGGGACCCGGTGCAGGATGTGCCGACCGGGCGGCGTGGCGGCGTACGAGGTCGCTGGTGGTGGGCGCGATGCGCAAACGGTGGAGTTCGGAGGGGGGCGAACCAGGCCAGCATCACCCCTTCCGTCAGGTGTAGTTCGCGGGGATCGCCGTTCCAGCGGCCGGCGTAGATGGCAATGGGAACGGTCGTGCCGGCATCATCGGTTGCTTCCTCGATGCCGAACGGGGTCAGGTCGGCGATGTGGAGGACGGCTTCCTCGTCCAGTTCGCGCCGCACGGTGTGTTCCAGCGTGGCGTCCTGGGGCTCGCGGCCGCCGCCCAGCAGTGACCACATGCCCGGCTCCCAGATCTGGACGGGGAAGTAGTCGCGCAGGTGGAGCAGATACTCGCCGCGGTCGTTGTAGATCAGGGCGGAGGCGTTGGCGGCCTCGGGTTCGACGGCGGGCGTGAGCTTGAGCAGCTTCTCCCGCAGGGAGGGGGAGGTCACCTGTCCACGGGCCGCCACTCGATGCCGGCGACTTCTTCCTCGATATCGGTGGGCCGGTCGAGGGCGTCCACGAGGCCGCCGAGTTGCGTGCGCTCGTGAGGGTGATGCGCGAGGTAGGTCTCGACGGTGGTGCGGATGTGGTGGTGCGACAGCGGCATAGATGTACCTCAGAGGGGGGCGCGGAGCGGTAGGAGTTGAGGCGGGGGGCGTGCGTGTCAGCTCAGCCGCATCCCCTCCGCAGGGACTTCCTCGATGACGGTGCGTCCCGCGGTGGGAAAGCCCCACCGTTGCCGGGCTGTTTCGGCGGCGAGCAGGGCTTGCCGCGCTCCTGGCGGGCCCCATCCCAGCAGGGCGGCTGCCTGGGCTGGGGTGGCGAGCAGGCGTGCGAAGGGGTGGCCGGTGGCGGGGTCGACGGCCGCCGGTCCGATTTCGGTGACCCGGGCGGCCAGGCGGAGTCGGGCGTTGGGCCCCACTCCGCCGTAGACCTCGCCGGTCTCGTCGAGCACCCAGCCCAGTCGCACCGGGTCGGTGAGGGTGAGTTGGGCTTCCTCCACGGCTTCGCGGTGGAGGGTGTCCTCGGGCGTCGTGTCGGCCTTCTCCACGGTGCCGCCGGGCAGCATGGGCAGCGCGCCCCGGGGGCCGGGGTCGGCCACGAGGACGACCCGGCCGTCGGGGACGAAGCACCATGCCCAGGCTTGCTGCACGGGGAACCGCTCGGGGACGGGGCTGCGGTTGAGGGGGCTGTCCCACAAGGGGCGGTAGCGGACGTGGACGTCATAGCGATCCAGCGCCGGGACGTCGAGGATGTGCCGGCCGTCGGCGAGGTGGACGGTGGCGGTGTTCCCGAGCCGGGCACGGTAGGCGGCGAGCATGATCTGCCCGTCTAAGGGGCGCAGCCGCTGCACCGCGTCCCGGGTCTCCAGGAAGGCGAACTCGGACAGCTCCTCGCGCGGCAGGCGGATAGCCTCCACCTGGTCGGGCGTGAGGGTTCCGCCGTCGAAGACGTAGCGGATCTCTCCGGGGCAGGGCATGCCGGGCTGGATGTCGGGGTGGTGCGACGAGAGGGAGTGCACGGCGAGAACGCCCGACAGGGGCAGGTCTGCCAGGCCCAGTTCCTCGGTGATCTCGCGTCGGCAGGTGACGTGCGGGTGTTCGCCGGGTTCGGCGACGCCTCCGGGCAGCAGCCACCGGTCGTCCTTGCGGTAGGTGGGGTGCACCAGCAGGACTCGGCCGACCTGGTCGGTGACGATCGCGGCAGCGCCGAGCCACACCGCGTGCCGGGACGCGGCGTACGGCGCTGCGGACGGGGCGGCACGTGGTGCGACGCGATCCGAAGCGGCGGGGACGGGAGAGGTCATGTGGCTCTGCCTTTCAGGACGGCGGGCGGGCGTGTGTGTACGGTGCGGACCGGGGAGTGGTGATCAGGCGGCGTTGCCGCTCATCCGGCGTTGCAGCTCCCACAGGGACTGGAAGAGCCCCGGCTCCCGGGTGAGCTGGGCGTAGGTGCCCTCCTGGACGATCCGTCCCTTGTCCAGGACCACGATCCGGTCGGCTACGGCCACATTGGTGAGCCGGTGCGTGATCAGCAAAATGGCGCGGTCCTTGGCCAGTTCGCGCAGGCCGGCGAAGATCCGGTGCTCCGCGCGTGCGTCGAGGGCTGCCGTGGGTTCATCCATCACCAGCAGTGCCGCCTGCCGGTGGAAGGCGCGGGTGAGGACCAGACGCTGCCACTGGCCTCCGGAGAGCTGCTGCCCGCCGAACCACTCGCTGGTCAGGAGGGTGTTGATGCCGGAGCGGAGGCCCGGCAGCATCTCCGCGGCGCCGGACGCCTCGCACGCGGCGAGCAGGGCTGCGTCGCTGGTGTCGCCCTGCCCGAAGGTGATGTTGTCGCGCATCGTCAGCGGCAGGTACGTGAACTTCTGCGGGACCAAAGCGACGTGCTCCCACGCCCCCCACGGGTCCAGGTCCGCCGTGCAGGCGTGGTCCCAGGCCACCTCGCCTTCGGTGGGCAGCAGCAGCCCGCACAGCAGGCGCGAGAGGGTCGTCTTGCCGGAGCCGTTCTCCCCGACCAGCGCCACGATCTCGCCGCGCCGCATGTGGAGGGAGACGTCGCTCAGGCTGTCCTTCGGGGCGCCGTCGTAGCGGTAGGTCACGTCGCGGACCTCGAAGCGCACCGGGGCGGCGGGCAGGGGAGCGGTGCCGCGGGAGTCGGTCATGGCCTGGCCGTGGGCGTTGTCGAGGAAGTTCTGCCAGTCCTGCACGTACCAGCCGGTGCGCACCAGGCGGGCCCCGCCGTTGATGATGCCGCGCACGGAGCCGGTGGCCGTCTGGAGGGCGAAGACGGCACCGCCTCCGGCTGCCAGGCTCATGCGGCCGGAGGCGAGGAGCCACAGCAGCGCCGCCCACACAGCGATCGAGGCGACCCCGCCGGCAACAGCACCGGCCAGCCCCATCCACGCGCCCGTGTTCGCGGCCTCGCGCTCAGCGGCGCTGACCGAGGCGGCCAGTTTTCGGTACCGGCCGATCAGGAAGGGGCCGGCCAGGCAGGCTCGCATCTCCTCGCTGGACTCCATGTACGCCATGTGCCAGCGCAGTTTGCCCAGCATCCTGCGCCGCCCGGAGGTCTCCAGCCCGGCGAGGTAGATCACCCGGGCGGAGCGTACATAGGCGGCGGCCTGCGGCAGGCACGCGAGGAAGAGGAGGGGAAGGAGCAACGGGTGCAGAACGGTCAGGACGGCTGCGCCGGCCGTGAGCGTTGCGGTCGCCGCGATGACGTCCTGCGCCTCTTCCACGAGGTCGGGGGTGACCTGGGCGCCGCGGTCGGCGATGTCGTAGGCGTCGTTGTAGCCGGGCTTGTTGTTCGCGGCCAGTTCTGCGCCGAGCGCGGCCTCGACCATCGTCAGCTCCGCGGCCCGGCCGAGAACGGGTCGCAGACGTCCGGTCAGCCAGACGACCGTGATGCCCAGCAGCGCGCGCAGGCCGGTGGCGGCTGCGATGACGGCCAGCTGCGGAGCGGCGTCCCACAGCCGCTCGGTGATGCCGCCCGAGGAGATCAGCGCGGTGATCGTGCCCGTGACGGCCAGGAGGCCAAGAGCCGCGAGGACGCCCGTACCGATCTGGCACACCAGCAGTCCGATGGTCGCGCTGCGGTCCACCCGCCAGGCCATCTGCACCGAGCGCCGAACGAGCGAGGGCAGGCGCCGTGCCATGGTGCGGGACGTCAGTAGGGAGCCGGCCTGGAGCCGCGACTCGTCGCGGTAGAGGTATTCCTCCTCTCGAACACCGGCCTCCTGCGGTTCGTCGCCCTGCGAGGTGCCCTTCGGTGGTTGCGGCGGCTGATCCTGCGTGATGGCCGAGGTCATCGTTCCCCCTGGGACGGTCGCTGTGGCGGAGTCGTGAGGTCTAACGACCCGGCTGCGATATCGAACACACGTCATTCGGCCGTGCCGGGGAGCCCCCTGTTTCCTGGGTGAGGGAACCTCGTGGGCGCGGGATCCCTGGTCTGGCTTGGATCGGCTCCGGGCCGGAAATGGCCGAAACGCCGACACTGCGAGCAACAAGCCGTAGACCGCATCACCTTGACCGGTTCGGATCACAGCACCGCTGCTCGGTTGATCCTCGGTTCCACCTTCAATGCACCGGACCTGTTCTGGTACGCGGTCGGCGCGCTGGTCGGATGGCTTGCCGGAGCTTCTCGAAGGGCGGGTCAGCGCCCGGCTGTGAGAGCACCGTCCTTTCCGTGCCTGGCGGGTATTGGGGTCCTGGTGCCGGCCGGGCCGTCGTGAGGTGGCTCCCGAGGGCGATTCGATCTGGACCCGCGGGCCGGCGGGTGAGGCTGTCGGACTGCTCCGGCAGGCTGCTCAGGCGGCTTGTGCCTGTTCCATGGAGTCGGTCTGCGGCTGCCCGGCACGGTGGTGTCGTTGTGCCCAGCGGACGGCGAGTGGTGCTGCCAGACCCGTCAGTGCGAACAGGGCTCCCACGACGTACCACCCGGGGCGGCCCCAGGTGATGCACAGCGAAATGAGCAACGCGGGTCCGAGGGCCTCGGCCAGTCCGGCGCCCAGCCCGAATACGCCGAGGTACTGGCCGGTGGCGTGCGGTGGGGCGAGAGCGAAGGAAACCTCGAAGCCTGCGGCGGAGTGCCACAGTTCGCCGACGGTGTGGATCACCACTGCGGTGAGGAGCAGCGCCGCGGCGGCCCATGCGGGGATGCCGGCGGACAGGGAGATCAGTGAACAGGAGACGAGAAAGGCCACGCCTGCTCGGCGGTAGGCGTTTCCGCCGGCTGTGGGGGAATCGACGTTGCGGCTGGCTCGCACCTGGAACGCGACGACGATGACGGTGCCGGTGAGCATGGTGCCCGAGATGAGCCAGTGCGGGGCGGTGGTGGCACCGACCAGCCAGAGCGGGATGGCCACGGTGAGCACCTTGAACTGGATGGCCATGATCCCGTCGAGTGCGGTGAGCAGCAGGTAGGGGCGGTCTCTGAGAGCTGTCCAGCGAGGGCCGCCGGTCGCGGCGAGGGGCGTGACCGGCGGCAGGGAGATGAGGAGCGCCGCGGAGACCACGAAGGCGATCGCGTTGCCGATGACCATGAGCTGATAGGCGGTGAGCGTGCCCACCTGAACCACCAACCCGGCTCCCACGGCACCGAGGGAGATGCCGACGTTGGTCACCGCGCGGAGGTAGGCGCGGAACTCCTGCGGCCGGTCGCCTCCGTAGTGCCTGATGAGTGGACTGCGCGCGGCTGTTCCGGCCGCCTTGGCTCCGGCAGCCACGGTGACCGCGAGAACGAACGGCCAGAAGCTGTCCGCCAGCACGAAGCCGGCCGTGGCCAGTGCCTGGACCACAAGGGTGGCGGCGTAGACGCCGCGTGCTCCGTATCTGTCCGCCAGATGACCGACCGCGACACCCAGCGCCAGAGCGACGAGGCCGGCGATGCCGAGTCCGAGCCCCACCCGGCTTGCCGGAAGGTGAACCGCCTCCGTGAAGTAGAGCACCCCAGCGGTCAGATACAGGCCGCTGCCGACGGTATAGACGAAGTTCGAGGTCGCGAGGACGCGCTGCGGTCCGGTGTCCGGCATCAGGCGGGGCATGACAAGGCTCCACGTCACAGGCAGGCAGTAAGGACCCGTCAAGCCTGTTGCATATTACTTGCAATAGCAAGAGACTTGCCGAGTCCGGCAGTTCCGGCTGTGCCGGGCGAGGATCTGTTCGATCTCCGCAGCCGAGCGGGCCGAAAACTCCGTTGGGCGCAACGGCGAAGAACCCCTGCTTCCGCCGGCCCGATCTCGGCGTTCCCGGTGCCGCGCCTCGGTGCCGACTCGAGGGTCACGCCTCCTGAAGCGCAGGGACGGGAAGCTCGCCCGAGCCTCGGACGATCAGCCGGGTGGGGACGATGATGGTGCGGGCGCGGGTGCGGTCGCCGTCGAGTCGGGTCAGCGCGGTGGTCGCCGCCGTTCTGCCGAGTTCTTCCGCGTCCTGGGCGACGACGGTCAGCGCCGGCTCGAGTGCCTCGGCGAGCGCCACCTCGTCGAAGGCGACGACCGCGACGTCCTTGCGCTTGCTGCGGGCCAGTTCGGCGACTATGCCCAGAGCCATGATGTTGTTGCCGGCGAACAGGGCAGTGGGCGGATCGGCCAGGCCGAGGAGTTGGGCGGTCGCGGCCTCGGCGCCCTGCTGGTCGTGGGCGTTGGTGACGAGCGGGCGATCGTAGGGGATGTCGGCTTCCCGCAGCGCCGAGCGGTAACCGGCCAGACGTTCACGGCGGGTGTACAGCTGCGGGGGCAGGTCGCCGACGAAGCCGATGCGCCGGTGTCCGTGGGCGATGAGGTGGGCGACGCCGTCGTGGGCTCCGGCTCGGTTGGAGCTGACGATGCTGTCCGTGGCGAGGCCGACACCGGGTCGGTCGAGGAAGATCACGGGCAGTCCCGCCGTACGGTGGGACTTGAGGTGGGAGTGGTCGGCGCCGACGGACGGAACGACGATCAGGATGCTGACGCGGCGGGCGAGGAACTTGTCCGTCAGGGCTCGTTCGCGGTCGGGGTCGTCCGCGGAGGAGCCCATGAGCAGGGTCAGGCCGCGATCGCGGACGGTGTCCTCGATGGCGCGGGCCACGGCTCCGAAGAAGGGGTTGGCGAGGTCGGGGATGACCAGGCCGATGGTGGTGTCCGGGCCGCCGACGCGGATGTTGCGGGCCATGAGGTTCGGCTGGAAGCCGAGCTTGGCCACTGCGGCCAGTACCTGTTCCCTGGTCTGGGCGGAGGCGGGTCCGTCCTCGTTGAGGACTCGGGACACCGTCTTGGCGCTGACGCCGACTTCGCGGGCGACGTCGGCCAGGGTAGGGCGGCGGTTCGCTGCCATGGAGGAAACCGTCTCCTGAGGGCTCTCTGTTCCGGCCGCGGCCTCGGCCGGAAGATGCGAGAGCTGGGTTGTGCTGTCAGGTGGCCTGGACTCCGGCGGCCTTCGCGGCCTCCGAATCCGCTACGACAGTATCTCCGTCCTCGTCGATGCTGAGCGCGCCGGTCATGATGGCGACGACCTCGGCCATGGAGTAGTCGGAGGGCTTGATCAGGGCGGCCCGCCGGCCCAGCCGGTGGACGTGGATCCGGTCGGCGATCTCGAAGACGTGGGGCATGTTGTGACTGATCAGGACGACCGGCATGCCCTTGTCGCGGACTCGGCGGATGAGATCCAGGACCTGGCCGGACTCCTTGACGCCGAGGGCGGCGGTGGGCTCGTCCATGACGACGACGCTGCGCGCCCAGGCGACGGAACGGGCGACCGCGACGGCCTGCCGCTGTCCGCCGGAGAGCGTCTCCACCGACTGGGTCAGCGAGCGCAGGCCGATCTTCAGGTCGGCCATGTGCTCGGCGGCCTCCTGACGCATGCGCTTCTTGTCCAGCATGCGGAAGACACTGCCGAGGACACCGGGGCGGCGCAGCTCGCGGCCGAGGAACATGTTCGAGGCGATGTCCATGGAGGCCGCCACGGCGAGGTCCTGATACACCGTCTCGATGCCGTGGGCGCGTGCGCTTTGCGGCCCGGAGAAGGTGATGGGCTCGCCGTTGAGGCGTATCTCGCCCGCGTCGGGGACCACCGCGCCGGTCAGCGCCTTGATCAGGCTGGTCTTGCCGGCGCCGTTGTCGCCGATGACGGCGAGGACCTCGCCGGGCAGCAGGTCGAAGTCGGCGCCGTCGATGGCGGTGACCTGTCCGTACCGCTTGACCAGGCCCCGGGCCTGGAGAACGGGCGTGAGGGCGGGGGTGGCGGTCATCGTGCCTTCCTCCGGGAGATCTGGTCGACGGTGACCGCGAGGATCACCAGAACGCCGGTGATCAGGGTCTGGTAGATGGACGCGACGCCCATCAGCTGGAGGCCGTTGCGGAACACACCGACGATGAGGACGCCGATGAAGGTGCCCAGGACCGAGCCGCGTCCGCCGAAGAGGCTGGTGCCGCCGAGGACCACGGCGGTGATGCTGTCGAGGTTGTCGGTCTGCCCGGCCTGCGGGTCGCCGACTCCGGTGCGGGAGATGAGCAGCACGGCGGCGATGCCGTACAGCAGGCCGGCCACGGTGTAGATGCCGATGGTCAGGCGGGAGGTGCGGATACCGTTCAGCCGGGCGGCCTCGGCGCTGTTGCCCAGGGCGTAGACGTGCCGGCCCCAGCCGGTGCTGCTCAGCGCGTAGGCGAGGAGCAGGAACAGGGCGATGGTGACCAGGGAACCGTAGGTGATGTCGGTGTGGCCGAGGGGGAAGGTCTCCCCGAGGGCGGTCAGTGAGCCGGGCAGGCTGGTGACCGTCTGCTCCTCGGAGTAGATGTGGGTCAGCGCGAACGCCACGTTGAGCATGCCGAGGGTCACGATGAACGGCGGCAGCGGGATCTTCTGCACCAACAGCCCGTTGAGCAGCCCGAAGCCGCCGCAGACGACCAGGCCCAGCGCGATCGCGACCAGCGGTGGGACGGAGCCCTCGGCCGCCATCTTGGCGATCACGATGCTGCCGAACGCCATCACGGCCCCGCACGACAGGTCGATGCCCGCCGTGAGGATGATCAGGGTCTGTCCGATGGCGAGGGTGCCGACGACCATCACCTGCTGCACGATCAGCGAGAAGTTCCCGCCGGTGAGGAACTGGTCGGTCGAGAGGGAGAAGAAGGCGCAGGCCAGGAGGAGGGCGACCAACGGGCCCGTGGTCGGCGCCGTGAGCAGCCTGCGGGCCGTGGTCGGTGCTTTGAGCTCGGCGTACGGCGTTGTCGTCGCTGTCATGCGAAATCCTTGTCGGAAGACAGATGTCCTTGGCGGAGGGCGAGGGCGCAAGCCCCCGCCGCCGGGACAAGGGGGGCGGCCATCCCTGGTCGGGGAGGCGGGACGACCGCCCCGCTGAGGGGAGTGGCGGTGTCGTACGGTCCTGTGGGGGGGGCTTAGCCCCAGCAGTTCTCCAGGCCGTAGCCGGTGTCCTTCGACGTGACGCCGTCCTGCGCCTTGTCGGTGATCAGGGTGACGCCGGTGTCGGTGTAACCGGACGCCTTCTTGCCGTCCTTGGCGTACGTCACGACGGCCTTGACGCCCTCGGCGGCCATCTTCAGCGGGTACTGCTGCGAAGTCGCGGCGATCTTGCCGTCCTTGACCGCCTGGGTGCCGGTGCAGCCGCCGTCGACGGAGACGATCAGGACGTCCTTCTCCCGGCCCTTGGCCTTCAGCGCGGTGTACGCGCCCAGGGCCGCCGGCTCGTTGATGGTGTAGACGACGTTGATGTCGGGCGACTTCTGGAGGCAGTTCTCCATCGCGGTCTGGCCCTTGGCCTGGTCACCGCCGGTGTCCTGGGCGCACACGACGTCCTTGTCGGTGGCGCCGAAGCCCTTCAGGAAGCCGTCGTGCCGCTGGACGCCGACGGAGACGCCCGGCGCCAGGTCGAGGGCGGCTATCTTCGCCGTCTTGCCCTTCATGGCGGCCTTGGCGTACTCGCCGATCAGCTGGCCGGCCTTGAGGTTGTCGGTGGCGAAGAGGGCGTCGACCGCGCTTTGCGGCTCGGTCGGGGTGTCCAGTGCGATGACCAGGACACCCTTGGCACGGGCCTTCTGGATCGCGGGCACGATCGCCTTGGAGTCGCTCGGGGTGATCAGGATGCCCTTCACCCCCGCGGCCACCATGTTCTCGATGGCGGTGACCTGTCCGGCGTTGTCCCCGTCGAACTTGCCGGCCGCGGTGGACAGTTGGGCTCCGTTCTCCTTGGCGGCCTTCTCCGCGCCCTCCTTCATCTTCACGAAGAACGGGTTGGTGTCGGTCTTGGTGATCAGACCGACCTTGACCTCGCCCGAGCCGGAGCTCGAGGAGTCCGAACCGGAGCCGGACCCGCAGGCCGTCAGGGTGAGCGCCGCGACGCCCGTGACCGCGGCGACTCTGAGGAGGGAGGAGGGCAGGCGAGTGGTGCGAGACATGATCGACTCCTGTGGGATAGCGGGCGGCACGGGGTTGGGATCAGAGCATGCCGCTCGGGAGTGTCATCGTTGACTTATGTCATCGTTGACACCGCCTGGCGAGGATGATGGACTCCGCATCCCGGCAACGTCAATGCCTTCTACCCGTCACGAATCGGCAACGTCCGTAGCCGCCGTCGCCGCGCAGCCGGTCAGTGCCCCTGTTGCCGCGCGGCCCCCTTGCCCGGTCTTTCCGAGCCTTTCCGAGGGAGAGCAGCCCATGAGCCCGCGTCAGATCACCGTTCTGGGAGAGTGCGTCGCGGACGCCTTCACCGAATCGGCAAACGCCTCGAACGAACTCGCCCTGCGGGTGCTGCCGGGCGGCGGACCTGCGAATACGGCGGTGTCCCTGGCCAGACTGGGCACCTCGGCCCGCTTCCTGGCGCGGCTGTCCGGCGATGTGTTCGGCCGCCTGTTCCGGGCCCACCTGGAGGCGTCCGGCGTGGACCTGTCGTACGCCGTGGCGGCCGCCGAGCCCAGCACGCTCGCCGTGGCGGAGCTGGATGCCACCGGGCAGGCCGCGTTCTCGTTCCACGCGCAGAACACGGCCGACTGGCAGTGGACTCCGGAGGAACTGGCAAGGGTGGATCTGTCCGAAACGGCCTGCGTGCACACCGGGTCGCTGGCGCTGGTCCGGGAGCCCGGCGGGCCGGTGGTGGAGGAGTTCCTGGCTGCGGCGGCTCCGAAGGCCACCATCAGCATCGACCCCAACGTCCGGCCGCTGCTGGTGCGCCCCGAGGTCTACCGCGCCCGGCTGGCGCAGTGGTGCGGTCTCGCCGACATCCTGCGCCTGAGCGAGGACGACCTGGAACTCCTCCTGCCGGGCACTCCGCCGGAGCAGGCGTGCGACACCTGGCATGCCGCGGGCGTACGGCTCGTCGTGATCACGCTCGGCGCCGACGGCGCCCTGGCCTCGCTCGACGGCGAACGGCTGCGGGTGCCCGCGGTGGCCACGCGCGTCGTCGACACCGTCGGCGCGGGGGACTCGTTCACCGCCGGCCTGCTGCACCATCTCGGCGCCCGCGGACTCCTCGGTGGCCGGCTGGCCGGTCTCGGTCTCGACGAGGTCGCGGCAGCCTGCCGGTTCGGCACTCGGGTCGCGGCCCTGACCTGCTCGGTCGCCGGTCCCAATCCGCCGTGGCGGAACCAGTTGGAGCAGCTGACGACCGCCGGCGGCGCCTGACGGGCGGGCGGGTCGCGTGGGGGCAATCCCGCCCGGACCGTTGACGCCTCGGCCGGATTCCGCTCATCATCGGGCACCCGATGTCATCGATGACACAAGTCGACGATGACACCCCTGGGTCGGCGGCGTGGACGACGACGCCGATGTCCACCAGGGCGTCACTTTCGGGCGGTCCACGCCAGAGCCGCAGGCTCGGCCCGGTGGACTGCCACGGCACAGGAGACACCATGAGCTCAAGACGTGTATCCCGGCATGCCCGCGTGCGGATGACAGCGGCGGTGGCGACCGTCTGCGCCCTGTCCGCAGCCCCGCTCGCCCCCCAGGCCGTAGCCGCCGACACCCCGCCGTACTCCGAGACCTACCGGCCCCAGTTCCACTTCACGCCGGAGAAGAACTGGATGAACGACCCCAACGGCCTCGTGTACTACCAGGGCGAATACCACCTCTTCTACCAGTACAACCCCAACGGCAACTCCTGGGGCGACATGTCCTGGGGCCACGCGGTGAGCAAGGACCTCGTGCACTGGGAGGAGTTGCCGCTCGCCCTGTCGCACGACGACGAGGAGATGGTGTTCTCCGGCAGCGCGGTCGTCGACCGGGACAACACCACCGGGTTCGGTACGACGAAGAACCCGGCCATGGTGGCGATCTACACCAGCGCCTACAAGAACGGCGGCAAGCAGGCCCAGTCGCTCGCCTACAGCACCGACCGCGGCCGCACCTGGACCAAGTACCAGGGCAATCCCGTCATCGACATCGGCTCCAAGGACTTCCGCGACCCCAAGGTCCAGTGGTACGCGCCGACGAAGAGCTGGCTGATGACGGTGTCGATGTCCGCCGAGCACAAGGTGCGGTTCTACTCGTCCAAGAACCTCAAGGACTGGGAGCTGCAGAGCGAGTTCGGGCCGTCCGGCGCGACGGGCGGCGTGTGGGAGTGCCCCGACCTGTTCCCCCTCGCGGTCGACGGGGACAAGGAGAAGATCAAGTGGGTCCTGGTCGTCAACATCAACCCCGGCGGCATCGCGGGCGGCTCGGCCGCCCAGTACTTCGTCGGCGACTTCGACGGCAAGAAGTTCACCGCCGACGACAAGGGCACCTACACCCCGCCCACCGGCACGGTCGTGCAGGACTTCGAGGGCGCCGACTTCGGCTCGTGGACGACCACGGGCACCGCGTTCGGCCAGGCGCCGGCAGCCGGGGCGGTGGACGGCCAGGGCACGGTCGACGGGTTCGACGGCAAGGGCCTCGCCAACAGCTTCCACTCGGGTGACGCCACCACCGGCACCCTGACCTCGCCCTCCTTCACCGTCGACAGCAAGTACCTGAACTTCAAGGTCGGCGGCGGTCGGCACCCGCACGTCGACGGAACCGTCATGGAGCAGGGCCCGCCGCCCGCGGGCACGGTCCTCGCCGACTTCGAGGGCGGCACCTACGGCGACTGGACGACCACCGGGGACGCCTTCGGCACCACACCGGCCGCCGGCACCCTCCCCGACCAGCAGGAGGTCTCCGGCTTCCTGGGCAGTGGCCTGGTCAACAGCTACCTGAACGGCGACTCCACCACCGGCACCCTGACCTCGCCCGAGTTCACCATCGACAAGGACTACGTCGACTTCCTGGTCGGCGGCGGCAACCACCCCGTCGGCTCCGACAACCCGACCGCCGTCGAACTCCTCGTCGACGGCCAGGTGGTCCGCAGCACCACAGGACAGGACGGCGAGGCACTCAACTGGGCCTCCTGGGACGTCAAGGACCTCGCCGGCAAGAAGGCCCAGATCAAGATCGTCGACGACAACAGCGGCGGCTGGGGCCACCTCAACGTCGACCACATCATGCTCTCGGACACCCAGGCCCGGCCTGTCTCCCAGGAGACGGCCGTCAACCTGATCGTCGACGGCAAGGTCGTCCGCAGCGCCACCGGCTCCAACAGCGAGACCCTGGACTGGGCCTCCTTCGACATGCGCCCCTACGCCGGCAAACAGGCGCAGATCCAGATCGTCGACATGAACACCGCCGGCTGGGGCCACCTCCTCGCCGACCGGTTCACCGCCGCCGACACGGCCGCGAAGTCCGTCGTGCAGCGCGCCGACTGGGCCGACTACGGCAAGGACTACTACGCGGCGGTGTCCTGGGAGAACACGCCGGGCGGCAAGCGTTACATGATCGGCTGGATGAACAACTGGGACTACAGCGGGGCCATCCCCACGTCACCCTGGCGCGGCGCGCAGAGCATCCCCCGGGAGATGGCCCTGCGTACGGTCGACGGCAGCATCCGGCTGACCAGCGAGCCCGTGAACAGCGTGACGTCCCTGCGGCAGAAGTCCCCGGCGTCCGCGGCCGGCGTCACCGTCAAGAACGCCTCCAAGCCCCTGATCGGCCCCGCGGCCCAGGGCAAGGCGCTCGACATCGAGGCGACGTTCTCTCTCGAGGACGCCGACCGGTTCGGCCTGAAGGTACGCGCGGGAGCCGATGGCGAGGAGACCGTCATCGGCTACGACACCACGACACAGGAGCTGTACGTCGACCGCACCCACTCCGGCGCCGTCGACTTCAACAGCACCTTCCCCGGCGTCCAGACCGCACCGCTGAAGGCCAAGAACGGCAAGGTGAAGCTGCGGATCCTCGTCGACTGGTCGTCCGTCGAGGTCTTCGGCGGCAGCGGCGAAGCCGTCATCACCGACCAGATCTTCCCCGACCCCGCCGGCCAGGGAGTGCAGGTCTTCGCCGAGAACGGCTCGGTGAAGCTGGACGAGGCCGTGGTCTGGCACCTCGACTCCGCCCACAAGTGACACCCACGACCGACACCCCGTAACTGACACCCACAACCGACGCCCACAACCGACGCCCACAACCGACAAGGACACGAGACCGTGAAGAAGACCCTGCTCGCCGAGTTCACCGCCCGCGAGGGAGCGCAGGACGAGGTCGCCCGTCTGATCGGCGACTACGCCCTGAAGGTGCGCGAGGAGGAAGGCAACATCGCCTTCGACGTCTACACCAAGGAAGCCGACCCGCGCGCTTTCTGGATCTTCGAGGTGTACCGGGACGAGGACGCCTTCCAGGCGCACCTGAAGGCCCCCTACGGCGGCCCTTTCAACGCCCTCCTGGTCCCGCTGATCGAAGAGGACGCCTCCGTGCTGACCTTCCTCGATCCACTGGCGTGACGACGCCGGGCGTGCCTCACGCATGTGGCGAGCATCGTCTCAACTGGGGTACGCACCCGACGGACCGGCCCGTGGCGTGGCCTGCGGTTGAAGCGGTCGAGCACCATCGGCTTCGTCAGTGACCAGATCGCCCCCCACGCGGGGCACCGGCATCGGTCGCTTCGCCGCCCCGACTCTGACCCCGGAGACGGCGAAGCACCACCGATACAGACGGCCGTGTCATCGGCCGCCGGCACGGTCTGCCAGGACCGTGCCCAGTGAAATCGGAGGAACCTCGTGGAATCGAGAACCAGGCGCCTCGCGGTATCGAGCATAGCCGCCCGTGCCGCGGAGGCGCTTGTGGCCGGGTGTGGCGGCAGTGGGAGCATCGGCTCGTAGGGCGCCGACGGCAACACGTTGACCCTGTGGACGCCGTACGGCCTCCCTGCCCTTGGGGTGAGCCGCAACGGCCGTTCCGCGCAGGGCTGTTGCGGCAGATCGGCACCGCACGGCCCGTTGGACTGCCCCCCCCACGGACGGCACGCGCGGTCACCTGAACCTGCACGCGCACCTGGCGCTTTGGGGCCGATGCCGTCGTGGAGACGTGGCCACAGGTGCAGAAGGCCGGTATGTCCGCAAATGCGTCGCGCTGGGGCAGCCCCTGGGCGGAACCGGTGGGGCACGAGCTCGAGGCAGCCGTGCGGCGGCATGCACGCCAGGAGAATGCCCCGGACCCCGGCCCGGGTAGAGCGGTCAGGGCTCCAGGGCCTGCTCGACGGTGGGGTGACAGGTGATGAGGGCGTCGATGCCGACCAGCTGGAGGACGTGCAGGACGGGCTTCCGCGCGGCGGCGATACGCAGCCACCCCTCGGTGGCACTGACGGCCTGGTGGGCGGTGACGAAGACGTTGATGCCGCTGGAGTCCATGAAGGTCACGCCGCTGAGGTCCACCACGACCCGCGACGGCGGCGCCGCGCCGTCCCCGGACAACAGGGCTGCGCTGAGCAACTCCCTGACGTCGTGGTCGATCTCGCCCTCCACGGTCACGACACGCACGCCACCGACCATGCGGTGTACGACGGAGAACCGGTCCGGCCGGTCCGCTTGCTCGATGTGGGTCACCGTCTCCTCGACTGCGCTTGTGCTTGCCCCGATTCAGGGCGTGCACGGACGATTCTGCCCCAGTGCCCCGGCCACATACACTCGGGCGGCTGTGCCGAAAAACATGCCTCTGACATGTACGACGGGATCGGGGGCACCGGCACGCGTACGGGGAATGAGGGCGATGCCAGTGGGATCCCACGCCGACGGTGACGGCTGTACGGCGCCGGACGAACACCTGATGCGTGCCGGTCACGCCCTGGGCGGAGACGTGGGCTGTATCGCCGACGCCCGCCACCACGCCGCCGCCTTCCTCGACCGGGCCGTCGTCGAGCACCACCTGCCCTTATCCGCAAGGGCCAAGGACCTCACCCAGTTGGTGGTCAGCGAGCTGGTCACCAACGCCCGTAAGTACGCTCCCGGCCCCGTCCTGATGGAGCTGCGCATCACCGCCCACGCCGTGGACGTCGTCGTGTGGGACAGCGATCCGACTGTTCCCGCACCCCGGGCAAGCGATCCCGGCCGGATCGGCCAGCACGGCTTGGAGATCGTCAAGGCCGTCACCGAGGGCCTCACCATCGAGCAGCAGCCGGTCGGCAAACGCGTCACGGCCCGCATCGCCCTGCGCGACCCCCTGGCAGCGACACCGCCGCCCGCAGCCTGACGGAGCCGCCGCCCCCGGCCCGGCACCGCGCGATGGCCGAGGCTCCGCTGTGCTCCTTGCGCTGGAGCGCGGGCCCGGGTGATCGCTGAGAGGCTGGGCCGCCCCATCGACAGCCTCTCGGTCGACCGCCATGGGCCGATGGGCGGTCGGCCCGCACAGGCCCGTCTAGGTCGCCCAGCGCGCGCTGGGCGTCGGTGGCCGCCCCCACAACTTGCCCGAGGCCGTGTCCGTCGGACATGCATGCGGCCGGAGCGGGCAGGAGAGCCTCATCTTGCTTTCCATCTAAGGCGGCACCGTGACCCTCTCCGTGAACGCCCCCGCAGCATCTGCATGCAGCACGGGAACGCCGGAGGTCGTGGACGAGCTGCCGTGGATCGAGGACGGAGGCAAGGTCGCCCCCAAGGACGCGCGCGTGCTGTCCAAGCTGTTCCTGGACCGGCTACGGGACTTGGAGGAGGGCACCCGGGAGTACCAGTACGTCCGCAACACGCTGATCGAGATGAACGTGTCCCTTGTGAACTTCGCGGCCCGCCGCTTCCGCAACCGGGGCAGTGGGGACATGGAGGACGTCATCCAGGTCGGCACGATCGGCCTCATCAAGGCCATAGACCGGTTCGACCTGTCGCGCGAGGTCGAGTTCACCTCCTTCGCGATTCCCTACATCGTCGGCGAGATCAAGCGTTTCTTCCGCGACACCACCTGGGCCGTGCACGTCCCGAGGCGCCTCCAGGAACTGCGCGTCAGCCTGGCCCAGAGCAGGGAGGCGCTCGCCACCAGCCTGAACCGCCCGCCGACGGTGCAGGAACTCGCGGCTCATCTGGACCTCACCGAGGAAGAGATCATCGAGGGCCTGGTGGCCGCCAACGGCTACGTCGCCGGTTCGATCGACACTCCCGGCGTCGACGACGATTCCGGCGACGGCGGACCGAAGTACGCGGACATCCTGGGCGATGTCGACCCGGCGCTGGCACTGTTCGAGAACCTGCACGCGCTCGCTCCGATGCTTCAGCAGCTCGACGAGCGGGAACGGACCATCATCGAGATGCGCTTCGGCCGCGAGATGACACAGGCGGACATCGGCCGCGAACTGAACCTCTCGCAGATGCACATCTCCCGCCTGCTCACCCGCACCCTGGGCAGGCTCCGCACGGGCCTCCTCCCCGCATGACGTCCCTGCCCCCCTTGGTCACCTCCCGCGCCTGCCCAAGCGGGGCAGCCGACAGCCGCAACGGCTGATTCCCTGTCCCTCTGCTGAGCAGCTTCGGGCGTTCAGCGCCGGCGCGGGACGGCCGGCGTCTCCATGAGCTGGGCGAGTTCCTCTTGGAAGAGCTTTTCCGGGCCGGTGGTCTGGGTGTGCATGTGGCCTGGACCTCCAGCGACACCAGGCCGTGCAAGTGCCCTCAGATACACAGTGCGAGGGCGACGCACCGATCAGGGTTCCCGGGCGAGTTCGACGGCGTGGGCACCGAGCTGTCAGACCGGGTCCTCGTCCGTCAGCGAAGGCATCGCGCGTGGGCGCAGGATCATGAGCGAGTCCTCCAAGGACGCCACCATGGCGAAGGGAAACCGGTCGAGCTCAAGGCAGAGTGCAACGTCATCAGGATGGACTCCTTGACGCACACTCTGCGTCAGCTCGGCGGCGGCGCGCGACTCGGCAGCGCGGCGAAGGAACACAGCGGCATCCGTCCCGGCCTCGGTGGCTCTCCGAGCGATGTATTGAGCGCACGCCAGATCTTCGTCGGCCTGTCCATCGTCGCCGGTGACCACGAACGTGACACCGTCACTCCTGCGTGTCCGCAAGAGCCGAGCCGTTGCCTCCGCCACGACGAAGCCGGCGCACAGCACCAACGACGCCTCCTTGACCGCAAGGGCGCCGACCGTCCCTGCCGTGGTCTTCTGCACAACGGTCCGTCCGCCAAGGTCAACAGATCGCAGCTTGCCCGGAGAGTTGACCATGTCGAACCCGGGCGCGGGCGGACCGTCTTTGAGCGCCACCCAATCCGGGTGGCGAGCCTTGAGCGCCAGAGCGTCGTCCAGCGACTCGGCAAGAACGATCTTTTCCGCCCCCTGGCCAAAAGCCCAGGCAGCAACGGTGAACGCACGCATGACGTCGACTACGACCGCCACGGACGGGGCCTCGACCAGCTCAGCGATGCCAACGAAACGAGTGTCCATTCCCATGATGATCGCGCCCGCCCGCCCCGAAGCAGCCCGAGAGTGATCCACATCACATCGACGGTCACGACATCACGAGGTACGCGTCGGCGCGCACGTCCGTGACGAAACGGACCGGCCGAACCATCCGACTCGAACCAGCGCTGCCGCGCTGACGACCATGCCGTGCGGGAGGAGCAGCACAGTTGCCGGCACCGAAGAACCGCAGAGAGACGTGACACTGTCTGAGACATCCGAGACATCTGTGACTCGTGTGACTGCTATGACGGGGCAAGGGACTTCGAGCGAAGGAACGCCATGGCGCGCATCACCGGCAGCACCATCCTGATCGTCGGGGCCTCGTCGGGCATCGGCGCCGAGGTGGCACGCCACCTCGCCCCCGGCGGCAACCGATTCGTCATCACCGCACGGCGCGCACCCGAACTGGTCGCCGTCGCACAGGAGATACGAGCCGCGGGCAGCGACTGCCTGCACATCGCCGCCGACGCCCTGAACCCGCAGGCGGCCGCCGACGTCGTGGCGGCCGCGGCCGCGGAGTACGGGACCCTCGACATAGCCCTGCTCAACGCCGGCCAGGGACCGGACATGTCCATGGACCAGGTCACCGTGGACGACGTCTCACGGATCATGGCGTTGAACTACGACGTCGTCGTCAACTACCTCATCCCGCTGATCGGGCAGATGGGAAGCCAGAAGGACGGGGGACTGATCGCCCACACCAGCTCACTGGCCGGGCTGATGGGCATCCCCCGCCAAGGGCCGTACTCAGCGGCGAAGGCGGCCGCGCGCACGCTCATCGACGCCGCCCGCGTCGAACTGGCGCCCCGAGGCATCCGGTTCACCACGATCCACCCCGGCTTCGTCGCCACCGAGCGCATCAGCGAGGACGGCCTGCCCAAGCCCTTCCGGATCAGCCAGGATCAGGCGGCCCGGCACGTCGTACGCGCCCTGGAGAAGGAACCGGCGCAGGCGTACTTTCCCTGGCCCACAGCGACGCTGGTCCGCACGCTGCGCGCCCTGCCCACCCCGGTCTCCTCCCTGCTCCTGCGGAAACTGGCCTCCCGATAGAGGGGAGCCCTTTCAGAAGGGTTCGGCCGCCTGGAGCAACCGCTCGGGCAGGTAGGGGGACTCGACCCGGACGTTCCAGCCTCTGCGGCGGGCGTGGCAGGCCAGGCCCAGGACGTTGAGGTCGATCCGGGCGTCCGGGTCGTCGGCGCGGTCGGCGACCCGGTAGTAGTCGCGGTGGGCTTCGAGAGCGTCGGCCAGGGCGAGGTTGAAGCTTTCCTCGTCACCCTCCACGAGCTGCGACAGGAGAGCCCCCGGCGGCGGGAAGAAGCCCCAGTCCCTGGCCTTGTCGACGTCCCGCAGCGCCCGTTCCATCGCCGGCTCCGGGTCCGCGCCCTTCAGGTAGTCGTGGAGGGCCACGCGGTACGACGCGAACGCGGAGCGGTCCTCGGTGGTGAAGGCGGGGCCGGTCAGGACCAGCGGAGCGAGGTCTTCGCGTACGCCGGTGATCAGGGCGAAAGCGGTGGCGGTCTGCCAGTTGCCCGCGCTCGCTTCCTCGCCACGGGTGGCCGGGTAGCCGAGGGTACGGCCGTCGACCGTCACCCGGGCCTCGGTGCCCGGCTCGGCGAGGGCGATGCGGAACAGGGCCGCGCCCAACTGGGAGGCCAGGCGCAGGTTCGCGAGCTGGGCGTCCGTGACGTCGCCGGAGTCCGAGGCACGCCACTTGAAGAGGAGCTCCTGGTAGCGCAGGGCGCTCCCGAGCTGCCATACGGCGGGGGGCTGCCCGTCCACCGGGGTGAGGGCCTCCTGGGTGTACTGGTCGAACAGGGCCTCGCTCTCCGGGGCCGGGGCCCTTTCGGGGGTCGGCCGTCCTACCACCAGCGGCCCGGCGGCCAGCGCGGCGACCGCCTCCGGGCGCCGACGGCGGCCGAAGCCTTCGACGCGCGGGCCGCGGGTCTCGAAGCCGGTGACCAGGGCGCGCGGAAGGTAGTCGGTCTCGAGGGCCGGCGCCCAGCCCAAGGTCCGGTACGCGAGTGCGGCCAGGGCGACCGGCAGGAGCGGGAGGAGGCTGCCCGCCGAGGCGCCCGGGCCAGGCAGGGTGCTGTAGGGCAGCAGGAGAGCGGTCAGTCCGGAGTCGAAGCCCACTTGGTCCTCGGCGGCCAGCGCGCGCAGGGTCTTGAGCGCCACGCTGTCCGGCCGGTCGAGGAGGCTTTCGCCCGTCTGCTCCTCCCGGCTGCGGATACGGGCCAGCGCGGCGTCGAGGGCGGCGAGCTTCTGCCGGGGGCTCGGGGGGTAGTCCGCGTCGTCGTCTCCCGTGTCGTCGAGGACCTGTGCCATGAAGCCCTTGGCGAGCTCGACGGCGGGCGTTCCGTCCGCGACGGCGCCGAACTTCTGGCGGGCGAAGTGGAAGGCCTCTCCGTGCCACTTGGCCTTGTCCGAGAGGATGGCGAGACAGAACGCGTCGATCCACTCGCCCGGGGTGACGCTCTCCTCGGCCGCCTCCTCGTCTCCGGCGTCGTACCCCATGCCGAAGTTCACGTAGTTGAGCGTGATGTGGAAGGAGCAGTGCGGGAAGTACGCCGCGAATGCCACCGCGCCGGCCGCGGCTTCGGTGGCGTCCTTGAGCGCCGCCTTCGCCTCCGGGGTGTCGAGGTCAGGCGTTTCGACAGAGAGGGCACCCAGGTAGTCGAGAAACTCCTCGGCGATCGACGTCCACTCGTACGTGGCCATCCGGCCGGCCTTCGACATCGACCGGACCTGGCCTCCGATCCGGTTCACGAAGTCCTCGCGCGCCGCCGAAACCACTGCCCCGCCCACCTGGTGACGCTCTATCCGCACTACGCCGCTCCTTGATCACTTGTCTGATGGCCAGCCTAGACGCCTGGTCTGACACGCACGCGGCAGGTGCGGCCGACCGCGGGCCCCGAACGGCACGGCTGCTCGCTCACCACACGGTGCGCGTCTCGGCCCCTGCCGCGTACGAACTGCGCAGTGATCTCTGTGACTCGGCGCCCAGGGGCCGACGGTGGCGGTCGGTTCGGTCGGCCTGCCCGGCAGGCCCCAGTCGGGCGGGGGGCGGAAATCGCACCACCGGCCGTCGAAGGGGAAGCGGCCGGCCTCCGCGAGCCGGGCGACCTCCTTGCCCTCGGCACGGATCGCGGCTGCCTCGTCAGCCGTCCAGGTGACATCCATGCACGCGATCATGCCGACGACCCCCGACATTGCCATGAAGACCTGTCATGCAGGCCTCGGGCACGCCCTCTTGGCGGCGAGGGCGTGAGGTCTCACCGCAGCAGCGCAGCACTGGCAGGGGACATGCGCGGGACCGGTGGTTCATCCCGATCCGGCCGGGTGTGCTTCGCCGCGCCGCTCAGAGGCGGCAGCTGATCTCCATGCCGTCCTCGACGGGGAACGTCACGCTCTGATATCCGTTCGCCGGGTCGCGTACGTAGTCGAGGTACGGCCGCAGGCCACTCAGGCCGACGTCGTCGGCCACGACGAGCGTGCCGGGCCGCAGACGCGGCTCGAGAAGCCGCAGGACGGGCAGGCACAGCTCTTTCCAGCCGTCCAGCAGGACGAAGTCCGCGGGGTCGTCGAGGCCGCGGAGGGTGTCGCGGGCGTCTCCCTCCAGCACGGTGATCAGGTCGTCCAGGCCGGTCTCGGCGAAGGTCCGGCGGGTTGCGGCGATCTTGTCCTTGCTGAGTTCCGTGGTGATGACGCGTCCGGCGCCGTTGTCCCGTACGGCCGCGGCCAGGTACAGCGTGGAGATCCCGAAGGACATGCCGAACTCGACGACCGTGGCCGGGCGGGCGGCCCGGACCAGGTTGTACAGCAGTTCCCCGCCCCTGGCGGAGATCGGCATGTAGACCTCCGCCACGGTGTCGGCCCGCTCCTGGGGTGTCAGCGTCGTGAACCCGCCGGGCAGCTGCGCGCTGACGCGCGCGGCGGTGACTTCGTCCTGCTCGGCCCGCTCGAACATCCGACTGAGGGCTGTCTCGATGCGGGGGTCGGCCAGCGTGTGGGTGTGTGTCATGGGCGCTAGAGTAGACGCAACGTTGCGTTATCTCTAGAGGCGATACTCTGACCGACGGGAGGGGAAATGGCACCTGCGACAAACGCCGCCGAGGCGAGCAGCACCGGCGGATCGGGGCGGCGTCACCACGGCAACCGGCACGGACGCAGCGAACAGGCCCGGCTGGCGGTACTGCGGGTGGCCGACGGCCTGCTCGTCGAGAAGGGTTTCGCCGGCGTCACGATGGAGGGCATCGCCGCACGGGCCGGTGTGGCCAAGCAGACCATCTACCGCTGGTGGAAGAGCAAGACCGACGTCCTGATGGACGCCTTCCTCCAGGACGCGACCGAGGACCTCACGGCTCCCGATTTCGGCGACATCGCCCTCGACCTGCGCGACTATCTGCGCCGACTGGCGTGGTTCCTCAGTGAGTCCGACCCCGGCGCCGTCTTCAAGGCGCTGATCGCCCAGGCGCAGCATGATCCGGTGTTCGCCCAGGACTTCCGGTCCCGATACCTTGACGGGCAACGCCGCCGCGACCGCCTGCCGTTGGAGCGGGCCGTGGACAGGGGCCAGCTGCCTCCGGACCTCGACATGGCGGCCGAGACGGACCAGCTCGTAGGCCCCCTCTATTACCGCGTGCTGGTGACCGACGAGCCGATCGGCCACGAGTTCACCGACGGGCTCGTCGACGCGTTCCTCCGACGGCACAAGTTGACGGCGCGGACGAAGTCCTGACCGATCAGCACACCCAGGGACTGACTGTGTGATGCCGTGATCGCCTCAAGGAAGCCCTGCTCGGCAGATCGGGGGCACGGCCTATCCGACCTCGGCGGTGATCACCATGCTCGTGTCGGCGTCGGCCTCCATCAGCAGGGCGCCGCCCGGAGCCCACAGTGCCGAGCGGCCACAGCCCGTCCACGCACCAGCCGGGCCGACATGGTTGGCCACGACTACGTGCATGTCGAAGTCCTTTGCGATCCCCGGATACACCGCCGCCAGCTCTTCCACTCCACCGCCCGTGCCGTACAGCGAGCTGGCCAGATGAACCTGACATCCCTCGGCGGCCCCACGGGAGATCAGCTCCGGGAAGTGGTTGTCGAAGCACGTGGCCAGGGCGAAACGCAGCCCCCCGAACTCGAATCGTCCGTCGTGTCGTCCTGCGACGAAGACGTCCTGCTCGTGCTCGAACAGGTGCTGCTTGCGATACGTGGTGATCAGTTCCCCGTCGGTCCCGAAGACGAACGTCTCGATGGCAGGCCGTTCCCCGTCGGTGGCCGCGACGCAATTGACGACGGTGGCGACACCGCTCTCCCGGACCGCATCCAGGCGAGGGTCGTCCGCACGTACCCAGAGATCGCGGCGGGCGAGAACGGCTTCGAGCTCGTACCCGGTCAGCGCCAGCTCAGGAAACACCAGCAGCTCGGCCTCCTGCTCGCGCGCCCCGGTGGCCAGGGACGTCATCTGCTGCACATTCGCCGGGATGTCGGCAGGGACACAGGTGAACTGGGCTGTCGCGATCTTCATGGAACTCAGCATGCCAGCCCGTCCGACACACGCCGCGTCCTCCGGCCGTCGGTCAGTGGGTGTGGCGGCGGACCGCGTCGAGGAGCTGGTCGATGTCGTCGGCGCTGTGGGAGAAGGCGGTGACCAACCGGACGATCCCCGGTTCCCAGCGGTCGTGGTAGAAGACGTAGCCCTCGGCAAGGAGTCCTTCGGTGACCTGCTGGGGCAGACGGCAGAAGAGGATGTTGGCCTGCGGCGTGGCCAGCAGGCCGGTGCCGGGGATGGTCTTGAGACCGTCGCCGAGCCGGGTGGCCATCGCGTTGGCCTGGCGGGCGTTGCGCAGCCACAGGCCGTCGGTGAGGTACGCGTCGATCTGGGCGGCGTGGAAGCGCATCTTCGCGGCGAGCTGACCGGCGCGCTTGGCGCGGAAGGCGAGCTCGGCGCCGAGTGCGGGGTCGAAGGAGACGATGGCGTCGGCGGTCATCGCGCCGTTCTTGGTGGCGCCGAAGGACAGGACGTCGATGCCGGCCTTCCAGGTCATCTCGGCCGGGGTGGCGCCGAGATGGTCCAGGGCGTTGGCAAAGCGTGCGCCGTCCATGTGGACGCGCAGTCCTGCGTCCTTGGCGACGGCGGACAGCCGGCGGATCTCCTCAAGGGTGTGGACGCTGCCGCTCTCGGTGGCCTGGCTGATGCTCACCGCGGACGGCTGCACGCTGTGCACGTCACCGGCCCGGCGGCGCACCGCCGCCTCCAGCGCTTCGGGGTCGATCTTGCTGTCGGGGCCGGGGACACCGACCAGCTTGGCGCCGCCGGTGAAGAACTCCGGAGCGCCGCATTCGTCGTGGTTGATGTGACTGTCGGGGTGAGAGAGCACGCTGCCCCACGGCGGGGTCAGGGCGGCCAGGCTCAGCCCGTTGGCGGCGGACCCTGTGGAGACCGGGAAGACATCGACGTCCCGCTCGAAGATCTCGCTGAGCCTGCGGCGGGCGCTGTCGGTGTAGGGATCGTTGCCGTACGGCAGGACCTGCCCGGCGGCCGCGTCGGCGACGGCCTGGGCTATCTGCGGGGACGCCCCGGCCATGTTGTCGCTGATGAAGGCACGGCTGGAGGGAGTAGTGACGATGGTGGCGCTCATGAGAGGTCTTCCTCGGTCTCAGGTGCTGATGGGGGAGGCGAAGACGACGGTGATGTCCACTTCCTCGGAGCCGGTGCGGTAGAAGTGCGGCGCGTCTCCGGCGAAGGCGAGCATGTCGCCGGGGCCCAGATCCTGCGGGGCGTCGACGGGGCCGGCGGTGACGTGCCCGGTGGCGACGAGCAGGTGCTCGATCGTGCCGGTGGCGTGCGGGACGCCGGGCAGCTCCGTCTCGGGCGGGATGCGCAGCCGCCAGATCTCCAGGCTGTTGCCGCTGCTGATGCGGCGCAGCAGTTCCCGGGAGACCTCGCCGGGCTCGATGTCCGTGCCCGGCCGGAAGACCGGCCCGGTGTCGGCGTCACGTGCCAGCAGGTCGGCGATCGGGATGCGCAGGGCGATCGCGATCGCATCCAGGGTGTCGATCGTCGGATTGCCGTTGCCGGCCTCCAGCTGCGACAGCGTGGCTTTGCTGAGCCCGGCACGCCGGGCCATCTCCGCGGCGCTCATGCCGCGCTGCTGGCGGCGCAGGCGGATCTTCGCGCCGACTGCCGCTGCGGTACTGCTCACGGGCTGGCGACCGGACGGCGGGGGCGTCATCAGCGGCTCCTGTGGGTCGCGGTGTAGGACACGCGGATGCGGCCCTTCCTGACCTTCAGCGTCGGCAGTACCACTTCGGCCAGGTCGCCGAGGCTGCGCACGTGCGTGCCCCCGCACGGCGCAGCGTGCAGGGCGTCCAGGTGCACCACGCGCCGCCCGTCGGCGAGGCACCGTGCGAAGACCGGCAGATCGTCGGCGACCGCGGCTGCCACCGCGGCGCGCAGCGCGGCAGTCGCCTCCTCCCGCCCTTCGGGGTCGGTCAGCCGCGTGTCCGACTGGGGTGCCTGGAACTCGATGCGTGCCTGGCCGGGGAAATGGTTGCTGCCGACCATCTCCCACCCCTGCATCCGTCCGACCGCTTCGACGAGGTGTCCGGCCGTGTGCAGCGCGGCGTGAGCTGTCCGGGTCCGAAGGTCGATCCGGGCTCGCACCCTCTGCCCCTCGCCGAGGGGCGGAAGGCTGCCGCCCTCCGGCGCCGTCGCCACGATCAGTCCCGACTCGCGGTCCCGGACCGGGACGATCTCCGTGTCCTCCAGCCACCCTCGGTCGGCGGGCTGGCCTCCGCCCTGCGGATGGAACACGCAGTGCTCGACGGCCGCCCATCGCGCCCCGTCCCTCTCGCCGACCGCGATCACCCGCGAATCGACCTGATCCAGGTAGGTGTCATCGAGGTAGACGCTGACCTGTGCGCCCACCCGAGGAGCCTCGATTGAATGAACCATACGTTCACTATACCGAACCCCTGAGGCAGTGAACGCGACGTTCGTTTTACTGAACGGTTCCTTAGCTGGCGTCCGTGCGCTCCGCCGCCCGGCACTACTGCTGGTGTTGCTCCTGTTGATGCGTCGCGGCCCAGGAGGCGAGGAGGCGCAGGCCGTCGTGGGAGGGGGTGTGGGGCTCGGCGGTCCAGACGACGAGCTGCTGCTCGGGGTCGGTACTGGCGGTGAGGGTGTCCCAGTCGAGGGTGAGCTCCCCGGCGATGGGGTGGTGCAGGGTCTTGGTTCCGACGTTCAGCGCGGCGACGTGGTGACCGCCCCACCACGTGCGGAAGTCGTCGTCCTGCACGGACAGCTCGCCGACCAGTGCGGTCAGCCGCGGATCCTGGGGATACCTGGCGGCTTCCATGCGCAGTTGGGCGACGGCTGTGCCGGCCACGCGTTCCCAGTCCGGATAAAGCTGTTTCATGGCCGGATCCGTGAAAAGCAGCCGCACGTAATTGCGCTTCTTTTCCGGGATCAGGGAGAAATCGGTGACCAGTGCCGCGCCGAGCGCATTCCAGGCGAGAATGTCCATACGGCGGCCCAGGACAATGGCCGGCGTGGCGGCGAGATCGTCCAGCAGGCGCCGCAGCTGAGGTTGCACCTTCTGCCCGGAGCGCCGAAGGGGCCGGTCGTTCGCCTTGCCTGCCAGCTCGAACACGTAGTCCCGCTGGTCGTCGCTCAGGTGCAGCACCCGCACGAGCGACTGGAGGACCGGAGCGGAAGGCTGCATACGGCCCTGCTCCAGACGGATGTAGTAGTCCGTGCTGATCGCGGCGAGCTGGGCGACCTCTTCCCGGCGCAAGCCCGGCACTCTCCGGGGCGTCCTCGTGTCGGGCAGTCCCACGGTGCGGGGGCTGAGCTCGGCACGCCGGGTCTTGAGGAAGTCACCCAGCTCCTTGAGGTGCGCACTGGTGGCCATGTCGGCCAGTCTCGCACCGGTCACCGGAACCGTGGGTGGGAGAGATCTGTCCCAGGATGTTTCTCTCCCAGGAGGAAACCCTCCTCTTTGCGCGCGTGGGAAAGCGTGTGAGCGTGAAGAACGTGCCCGGCCGAGGGGGCCGACAGAAACCTCTTGGAATTCCCGTGCGTTTCCCTACGACAGGAGCAGCATCATGGCGGAGCAGCAGTCCGCAGCCCAGAAGGCCATCGGTGACATCGCACCCAAGCTTGCCGACCTGACCGACGAAGTCCTGTTCGGCGACGTCTGGGAACGACCGGGCCTGTCCCCGAGGGATCGCAGCCTGGTCACCGTCTCCACCCTGGTGGCGCTGTACCGCACCGACCAGCTCGGCTTCCACCTGGCCAAGGCCCTGGAGAACGGGGTCACCCAGGAAGAGCTGGTCGAGGCCATCACACACCTGGCCTTCTACGCCGGCTGGCCCAATGCCATGAGCGCCGTCACCCAGCTGAAGGCCCTGGCCGAGAACGGTCGGTAACCCCCTACGGAGGGGATCCCCCGCAATGGTTCCCGGCGCGCCGGGTCCCTCAACGACCGACACCCCACCACACCACGGAGCACCACCCTCATGAGCAAGGTCCTTTTCATCACCGGCGCCGGCCGCGGTCTGGGCGTCGACATCGCCCGCGAGGCACTGAAGGCCGGTCATCGGGTAGTGGCCACCGGCCGTCGGCCGGAGCAGGTCGTCGAGGCCCTCGGCGGCGAGCAGGACAACCTGCTGGCGACCGCCCTGGACATCACCGACCTCGAGAACGCCCACGCCGCCGTACGGGAGGCCGTGGACCGCTTCGGCCGCATCGACGTGCTGGTCAACAACGCCGCCAATTTCTACGCCGGTTACTTCGAGGAGATCTCCGACGCGCAGATGCGTCAGCAGATCGAGACGAACCTGTTCGGGCCGATGAACGTGACCCGTGCCGTCCTGCCCGTCATGCGGAGGCAGCGCGACGGTCACATCATCACCGTTTCCTCCATCGCCGGGCTGGTCGGCCAGGAGTTCTGTGTCGCCTACGCCGCCGCCAAGTTCGGCGTCGAGGGCTGGATGGAGTCCCTGCGCTTCGACGTGGAGCCGTTCGGCATCCGTACGACGGTCGTGGAGCCCGGCTTCTTCCGCACGGAGCTGCTGGTGGATGCCTCCACCAGCTGGGCGGAGCTGTCCGTCGACGACTACGCGGAGCGCACCGCGGCGACGAAGGCCGCCTGGCAGAGCATGAACGGTCAGCAGGCGGGCGACCCGGCCAAGCTCGCCCGCGCTCTGCTCGCCGTCGCCGAACTTCCGGAGCCGCCGCAGCGGTTCGTCGCGGGCTCCGACGCGATCCCGACCGCGGAGGCCAAGGCCAAGGAACTGCTGGCGCAGGCGGAGGCCTCCCGTGAGCTGGGCGCTGACCTGGCTCACGACGACGCCGCCTGAACCCGGACCCGATCCTCCCCCCCCCAACACCCCCGACTCGGTAGCACCGTCAGGAGAAGCCGATGGAGATCCTCAAGAAGCAGCCCACCAGCAAGGCCCCGGCCGACTGGTTCACCGGTGACGTGTGGTGGGACGTCGTCTACGCCGGGCAGGAGCCCTCCCGGGCGCGCCTCAACCTCGTACGGTTCGCGCCCTGTGCCCGGACCGACTGGCACTCCCACACCCTGGGCCAGACCCTGCACATCGTCTCCGGCATCGCCCTGATCGGCGGCCGTGACGGCAGGGTCATCGAGGCCCGCCCCGGCGACACGGTCCACACTCCGCCGGGCGAGGAGCACTGGCACGGCGCCGCCCCCGACGCCTTCATGGAGCACCTCGCCCTGTGGGAGGGCCGCGGTGACGGCGGCCCGGAGACCACCTGGCTGGAGAAGGTCACCGACGAGCAGTACAACGGCCGGCGCACCATGGCCTGAAGGACAACGCCGGCGCGGCAGACCTGGAACTGAGCACGGCAGACCTCGCCGGACTCGACGCCCTGCCACCCCCCAGCCCGCGGCCGGGCGCCGCTGGACGTGGCCGACGCGCGATTGTCGGTCGCCGGTGTCACGCTGAAATGACACAGGACCTGCGAAGGGAACAGCCGTGATCACGACCGACCTCACTCCCGGCTCCCCCTGCTGGCTGGACCTCGGTGCGCCCGATGTCCGCGCCGCCGCGGCCTTCTACGGCTCGGTGCTCGGCTGGGACTACGAGTCCATGGGCGGGGGCGAGGGCGAGGGCGGGGACATGGAGGGCGGGATGTTCCAGCAGGACGGCAAGACCGTCGCCGGGCTGGGCAAGCTGTCCGAGGACGGGGCTCGCTCGGCCTGGATGATCTACTACTGCGTCACCGACGCGGATGCCACCACCCAGGCGGTGGAGGGCGCGGGCGGCGTGGTCCGGGTGCCCCCGAGAGACCTCGGTGAGTGGGGGCGGATGGCGCAGTACACCGACCCGTCGGGCGGCCAGTTCGCGGTCTGGCAGCCAGGGAAGAACGCGGGCTTCGAGCTGGCCGACGTGCCGGGTTCGCTGTCCTGGACCGAGCTGTACACGAGTGACGCCGCGGCCGCGAAGGAGTTCTACGGCGCGGTCTTCGGCTGGCGGTTCGGCGAGATGGAAATGCCGGGCGGCGGGGGCACGTACACCCTCATCACCCCGGCCGGGCTCCCCGAGGAACGGATGCAGGGCGGCCTGATGGAGGTCCGCGAGGAGGACCTCGCCCTGGCGGGCGGGCGGGCGTACTGGCACCCGGTGTTCGCCGTCGCCGACTGCGACGCCGCCGTCGCCGCGGTCACCGGGAACGGCGGCAGCGTGCAGATGGGACCGACGGACGCGGAGGGCGTCGGCCGGCTGGCCGTCTGCCTCGATCGGTCCGACGCCGACTTCGTGGTGCTCACCCCGTCCTCCCCGAACTGACCGCTCCCGACTCAGGGTCACGGCGGGACGCACCGCAGCAGCGCCGCCGGACCCGGTGTGCTGCCAGGGCGGGTGGTGGACGAGGCCACGCTCGGCGGCGTCGTGGGCCGCTGGCCGTACGGCGAGGTGGTGGGGTCAGTACCGATTCCTGAACACCGCCCGATCGCCCGGGAACTGGCCCGTCATGGCCGCCGCCGCGAGTCGGTCCGCGAAGCGCTCGTAGGCCGCGTGTTCCTGGGCCGACAGGTCGATGCGGCGCGCGTCCCCGCGTCGATGTGCTCGGGGGCGAGAGCCGAGGCCGGCGTCTCGACGTCCTCGTCGGGGGTCAGGGTCAGGACCGCCAGGGTCCGGTCGACCGTGCCGCGACAGTCGCGGGGGCTCGCCACGCCCTCGATGTCCGCCGAGCCGCCTGCATGGCGGGTCACCAGCACCGAGGGAGCGGCCTTCGCCCCGGCGCGGACTACGCGGCGCACGCGGGCGAGGGCGCGCAGGTCCGCCTCGTCGACCGTGACGGGGTGGAGCGGAATGAGGCGCCTGCCGTCCGGGGCACGCAGGGCGCTGCGGCGGGCGGGATCGTCGTGCGTGGTGTGCAGGATCCTGCGGCTGCGCAGCACCGGCGGGAGGGCCCGGTGGATGTTGCTCCAGGCGTCGAGGGAGGCAGGCGCGTCCAGGCCGGTGAGGTTCTCCGGTCCGGCCGGGTAGGCAGGCGCGATGTGCTTACCCACGCCGCGTTCCCTGGCGGACCGGGCCGTGTGGCAGGGCGCGGGCAGAAGGGCGTGGGTCATGTGGAGGTCGTGAAGCCACTCGGGATCCATCGCCGAAGCTGCGACGGCTGCCCGGCGGCACTCGCGGATATATTCCTTGACGCGAATATTCGTCTTCGGGAATACTTACCGCCATGGACGCACTCCTCGCCGCACTGGCCGACCCGGTCCGCTGGCGGCTCGTGAGTCTGCTGGCCGAGCGGCCCCGCCCGGTCGGCGTTCTCGCTCGGCTCGCCGATGCACGCCAACCTCAGACGACCAAGCACCTCCAGACCCTGGAGCGCGCCGGCGTCGTGACCTCCCAGCGCACCGGTCAGCGCCGCATCTACGCACTCAGGCCCGGGCCCCTCCGCGACCTGGCGGCCGCGCTCAGCCGACTCGCCGACACCGCGGACCAGGTCAGCGGCCCGCACGCGACTCACGACCGCTACGGGCGCAGCCTCCACGCAGAGCGGCTCGCCGCGCGGGAGCCGGGGTGGGCCGACGGCCGCTCCTTCACGTTCCACCGGTCGCTGACGGAACGACCGGAGCTCGTCTGGCGCCACCTGACCGAGGCCGTCCTGCTCGCGCGCTGGTGGACCCCCGAAGACCTCCGCGTCTCCGAGCTCGTCTTCGAGGCACGGCCCGGTGGGCGGATCGTCCAGGAGTACCGCGACGCCGAGGACACCGACGACTCCGACCTGGTCGCCGGGCGCGCGGAGGGAGTCGTCGTCGACGTACGCCCCGGCGAGCACCTCGCCTACCGCCTCTCCCCGCTGCTTCCCGACGGCAGCCCTGCCTTCACCGCTCACGTCGACATGGACCTGCGGCCCACCGACACGGGCGCGGACCTCGACGTCCACTGGCGAATGACCGACAGCACCGTCGAGTCCGCGGACTTCATCGCAGGCATCGAGATCGGCTTCGGCCAGAGCCTCGACAAGCTCGCGGCAACCTTCGCTGCGGACGCGGACGCGGACGCGAACTCGCACGACACCGACAGCACAAACGGCGCAAACAGAACAGGCGGCCCCGACAGCCCCGACAGCCCCGGCAGCCCCGGCAGCCCCGACACAAGGAGCGCGAAATGACAGAGCAGATCGCCGGTCGTCGAGTCGTCACCAACATGGCGCTCTCCCTCGACGGCCACTACGCCGCGCCGGACAACCCCGTGGACATGGGCTGGGTGATGCCGTACGCCGTGACCGACGTCGCCCGCGACCACCTGACCAGCCTCTGGGAGCCGGCGACGACGGCCCTGCTCGGGCGGGTCAACGCCGAGGGATTCCTCGGCTTCTGGCCCACCGTCATCGGCATGGAGGGTGCCGACCCGCGCGACGAGGGCTTCGCGAAGTGGCTCGTCGACACCGACAAGGTGGTCCTCTCCTCCACCCTCGACGAGGCGCCGTGGGAGCGCACGACGATCGTCGACAAGCCGACCGCCGAGGTGGTCGCGGACCTCAGGGCCACCGAAGGCGGCGACATTCTCGTGCTGTCCAGCGCGAGCGTCGTCAAGGCGCTGCTGGCGGCCGACGAGGTGGACCGGCTGGCGCTCACGATCTTTCCGGTCTTCCTCGGCGGCGGTCCGCGTCTCTTCGACGACGGTCTGCCCGCGAGGCAGTGGACGCTCGTCAGCCAGACCGCGGGCGAGCACGGCACGTTGGCCCTCGTCTACGACCGAGTCCGCTGAGTTCCTCCATCGTCCGGCTGGGCTGCCGTTCAGGAGGGTTTCACGGGTGGGTGGGGCGGTTGCCCCAGTCCAGGCGGAGCACGGCGAGGTCGTCGGAGTGGCGTCCGGCGTTCAGCTCGTGGGTTTCCTTGATGAGCAGGTCGACGTGGGTGGCCGGGTCCGCCGACGGCAGGTTCCCGATCAGCGCGAGCAGTCCTTCGACGCCGAGCCGTTCGTTCGTCGCCCCGTTGTGCCCTTCGGTGAGGCCGTCGGTGTAGAGGGTCACGGCCCCCGTGGTCGGGAGCGGTACGACGGTGGAGGGCCAGCTGCGCAACCCGGGAACGATGCCCAGCGCGATGCCGTGTGCGGCGGCCAGTTCCCGGGTTCCCTCGGCCGTGGTGAGGAGGGGCTCGTGATGGCCGGCGAGGTGGAGGGTGGCGGTGGCGGCGTCCTGGTCGAGGGTGAGGAGGGTGCAGGTGGCGAACAGCTGCTGGCTGCCGCGTTCGGCGATCAGGATGCGTTCCATCAGATGCAGCAGGTCCTCGCCGCGGTGTCCGCCGAGCACGAGGGAACGCCAGGCGATGCGCAGGCAGACACCGAGTGCGGCGGCGTCGGGGCCGTGTCCGCTGACGTCGCCGACGACGGCGTGCAGCAGTCCGTCGTCTCCCTCCACCACGTCGAGGAAGTCCCCGCCGAGCAGGGCCATCGCGGCGCCGGGCAGGTAGCGGGAGGTCACTCGCACGGTGGAGGTGTCGAGCATCGGCTGGGGCAGCAGACCGCGTTCCAGGCGGGCGTTCTCCTCCGCCCGCAGCCGGGTGGCCTGGGCTTCGGCGCTCGCGCGCTCGGTCTGGCTTCGGTAGACGGCGTAGCGCACCGTCCGGTGCAGCAGGTCCGCTTCGACCTTGCCCTTGACGAGGTAGTCCTGAGCCCCGGCGGCCATGGCGTCGGGGCCCGCCTGGGCCTCGGCCAGCCCGGTCAGGACGATGACCGCGGTGTGCGGGGCCAGGCCCCGCACGGCGGCGACCGCGTCGATGCCCGATACGTCGGGCAGGTGCAGGTCGAGGAGGACGCAGTCGATCGGGGCGTCGGCCAGTTCGGTGCGGGCCTCGGCCAGCGTGGTGCGGGTCCTCAGCTCGAACCGCAGCCCCGTGTCGTACAGGAGCTCCTCGACGAGCAGGGCGTCGCCCTTGTCGTCCTCGATCAGAAGGATGCGGTACATCGGCTCTTCGGACGCCGCATCGGGGCCGGCTGTCATCGCTGTGGTCATCGTGTCTGCTCGGTGCCGGAGCGGTCGGCCTCCGGCAGGGTGGACGGGCCGGGGCTCGCGGGCGGCTCGGATGCCAGGGTGAAGGCGATGCGGGTGCCGTCCTGGTGGTCGGTGTCGACGCCGATGGTGCCGCCGTGGAATTCGACGATCTTCTTGCACATCGCGAGGCCGATGCCGCTGCCGGAGTAGGCGTCCTTGGTGTGCAGCCGTTGGAAGATCACGAAGACCTTGTCGGCGTACTCCGGTGCGATGCCGATGCCGTTGTCGGTGACGGTGAACCGCCACAGTTCGTCTTCCCGGGCCGCCGTGACATGGATCTCCGGAGCTTCGCCGGGGCGGCGGAACTTGACGGCATTGCCGATCAGGTTCTGCCAGAGCATGCCCATCTGGGTGGGGTCGGCGACCAGGGTCGGCAGCGGATCGTGGGTGACCGTCGCTCCGGCCTCTTCGATGCCGACGCTCAGCGCGGACAGGGTCCGCTCCATCACCTTGTCCAGGTCGACGCTCTGGTGGGTGTTGTGCATCCGTCCGACCCGGGAGAAGTCGAGCAGGTCGTTGATGAGGACCTGCATGCGGTTCGCCCCGTCGACCGCGAAGGCGATGTACTGGTCGGCCCGGGTGTCGAGTTGCCCTCCGTAGCGCCGCTGGAGGAGCTGGGTGAAGCTGGAGACCTTGCGCAGCGGCTCCTGGAGGTCGTGGGAGGCGACATACGCGAACTGCTCCAACTCCGCGTTGGAGCGCTGAAGGTCCGCGGCCTGCGCGTCGAGACGCTGACGGGCCTCTTCGCTGAAGGCCAGTTCCCGTACGAGACGGCGGCGCATGAACTCGATCTCACCGCTGAGGCGACGCAGGTCGGCGGGGCCGGTCGGGGAGATGGGGTGGTCGAAGTCGCCGTCGGCGATGGTGCGGGCGTCCGCGCCGAGCTGGTCCAGCGGCCGGGTGATGCCGCGGCGCAGTCCTTCGAAGACGAAAGCGGTGAGGACGACGATGAGTATCGCGGCGGCGCCGAACACCACGTTCCGCAGGGCCATCGTGGCCATCAGGTCGTCCCTCGCCCGGACACGGTCCGCGCGCAGCCGTTCCTGCTGCGCGGTCAGCGCGGCACGTACATCGTCGAAGGCCTTCTTGCCCTCCGCCGCCCGTTCGGTGGCCAGTGGTGAGGGCGAGCCGGTCGGCGCGGCGGCGATCGGCCGCGCGATCCTCTCCTGCCACTTGTCCACCGCGTCCTGCACGGTCTTCAGGTCGTCCAGGCCGGCCCGGTCGTCGGCGAGCAGCTCGGTGAGTTGCGCGATGCTCGTCTTCTGCTCGGCGAGGCCCTCCTGATAGGGGGTGATGAAGTCCACCGTGCCGGTGATCCCGTAGCCGCGGATTCCGGTCTCCTGGTCGAGAAGGGCCGACTCCAGCCGGATCGCGGTGGTCAGCGCGGGAGACCGCACGTCCACGAGGTCCCTGCTGATCGACTCGGTACGTGCCAGGACCCACGCTCCTGTGACACCGAGGAGAGCCAGCACCGCCAAGGACACGGCCGCCCCCACCTGGAGCCACCGCCGGGTCGTCCACGTGGAAAGCCACCACGTACGCGGCGGTCTCTCACTGCCGGTCATTCTGTGGACTCCTCGCTGCGAACATTTGCCCGAAGGCAACGGTCAGCACACTCTAGACGGCGACAACGCTTGTTGTCGCGAACTGCTCCCGGACCATAGAGTGCCAGGCATGCCAGGCAAGAACTTCGATCTGCGGACCACCTCGCAGGAGACGGCCGTCATCGCGGACGCCGCGGTCGGCAACCTTGCCCAGCGCCTCGCCCACCGGCTGCTGGAAGGCCCCCCGCACCCGGCACCGGACGACCCGGCACAGGCCCTGGCCCTGCTCCATCTGCTGAATCAACTCCAGCAGGCCGCCGAACGGCTCCAGCGGGAAGCAGCCGTGGCTGCCGCCCGCGCGGGAGCGGGCTACCCGCAGCTCGGCGCCGCCTGCGGCCTGACCCGCCAAGGCGCCCGGCGCCGCTGGCCGGGGCTCTTTCACCACTCTGACGAGACACCCACGGAGCATCCGATGATGACCACCCCTGCCCGCCCCTTCGACGTCCTGCTCGTCGAGGACGACGTCGCCGACGCGATGCTCATCGAGGAAGCCCTCTCCGAGCGTGGAGCGCGCAACCTGGTCCAGGTCACCGACGGAGTCGCCGCTCTGGAACACCTGCGCACCCCGGGCAACCCGCGGCCGGACCTCATCGTCCTCGACCTGAACATGCCGCGCATGAACGGCCGCGAGCTGCTGAAGGTCCTCAAGACCGATGAAGACCTCCAGACGATCCCCGTCGTCGTCCTGACCACGTCCACCGCCCCCGGCGACGTGACCGACGCCTACAGCAGCCACGCCAACGCCTACGTGACCAAACCCGTCAACCTGGATGAATTCGAGCAGGCCGTCCAGAGCATCGACGCCTTCTACCTCGACACCGCCGCCCGGCCTCGCCCCTGAAGCACCGGGAGTCGACGGGCTGAGCGAGGCTGTGGGCGTGCCGCGGGAGTGGCAGTACGTCGGGGCGCCGACGCCGTTCGAGGACGGCTGGAAGGCCGACGAGCCGTGGAAGCCGCTACGCCGCGACCTCACGCAGCCGGTCAAGGACCCGGGCGTGCGGATCGAGGTCACCGGGCCGAAGCAGGCGCAAGCGCGGGCTGCCGTACAGCGCGCATCGTTCGACAGGTCGACCTTCACGGACGAGCGCCGGCACGCGATGGTGGCCGGACCGCCGTACGCCGACGCCCGGTGTCTGGTCGCGTACGACGATCAGGGCAACGCGGTGGCGGCGGTGACGGTGTGGTCGGCCGGTCGGGGCAGGCCCGGGTTGCTCGAGCCGATGGGCGTGCACCGGGAACATCGCGGTCACGGCTACGGCATGGCGATCACCGTCGCAGCGGCGACCGCACTCCGGGAGCTCGGCTCGTCGAGCGCGCTCGTCTGACCGCGAGCTCGAATGTGGGCGCGGTCGCCACCTACAAGTCGGCCGGCTTCCAGCAACTTCCGCAGGTCCGGGACCTGTACCGGGACGCCTGAGCCGCATCTCCGAACTGGCGTACGCCGCGAGGACCGCATCGAGGACGGCTTGCTGGACCAGGTCTTCGGCGTGCGGGGCACGGTGCACCGGAGACGGCCGGAGTCGCCCTGGGGGGTGAAGGCGTGGTCCGTCGCGCAGCAGCTGTTGCGGACGAACAGCGCGTCGACATTCGTGGCCTTGTCTTTTTCTGCCACTCGGGTTGCTCTGTACCAGCAGTAAACTCCAACGTACGAGGAACTGAAGGTGTCATCGGGATACACTCCCGACTGATGATGGCCAAAAGCCGACAGGGTTCCTCGCGGGAGATCCCCGAGGTCCCGTTCGCCGCGCCGGCCGGGACACCCGCCGGCGTCGAGGTCATGTCGCTGGCCGACCTGCGGGGGCGGGTACCGGAGCGCAGCCTCACCCAGCCGCAGCGCCCCGACTTCCACCATCTGCTCGCCCTGACGTCGGGAGTCCTCCGGCACACGGTGGACTTCGCCGGTCATGTCCTGCGGCCGGGCTCCTGGTTGTGGGTGCGTCCCGGACAGGTGCAGCAGTGGGGCGACCTCACCAGGGCCGAGGGCACCCTGATCTTGTTCCGGCAGGACTTCCTCGACGCGGCCACCGCGACCGCGGCCCGCGTCGACGACCCGCACGCTCCCGTCGTCAGTACCCCCGTCGCCGAGGACGCCGAGGCGCTGAACCTCGCGGTGGAGCACCTGAGTCGCGAGTTCCGCGCACTCGGCCACCTGCCTCTGGACGTCCATCTGGCCGCCCTCCGCCATCTCCTGGCGGTCCTCGTGCTGCGTCTGGCCCACCTCACGGTCCCGGTCGCCGGTCCCGCCCCGGAGCCGGACGAGAACTACCTACGGTTCAGGGACGCGGTCGAGCGGCACTTCACGCGGACCCGCCGAGTGGAGGACTACGCCCGCATGCTCGGCTACTCCACGCGCACACTCGCCCGGGCCACGCTGACCGCTGCCGGGCTCAGCGCCAAGGAGTTCGTGGACCGACGGGTCGTCCTGGAGGCCAAGCGGCTGCTCGCGCACAGCGACCGGACCGCGGCCCAGGTCGCCGATCAGCTCGGCTTCGCCGATCCGTCCCAGTTCAGCAAGTACTTCCTGCACCGGGTCGGCCAGTCCCCGATCGACTTCCGCAACGTGGTCCGCGGCCGCGCCGAGGATCCCGGGCCGGGATGAGCGCGACGGTGCGCCCATGCCGGCAGTCGGTGTGGACCGCCGTCAGAACAGGCCGTTGGCGTGGGGGAGTTCGGCCGGGACGGGGGCGATGACGTCCCAGTGCTCGACGATCTTTCCGTCGGCGACGCGGAAGAGGTCGTAGTAGGCGACCGGCACCCCGAACTCGCCCTCGGACTGCGTCAGGACGAGATCACCCTCGGCGATGACCCGGTGGACCTTGGTGTAGACGAGGTTCTTGCCCTGCTCGGCCCACCGTGCGGCGGCCGCGCCGAAGCCGTCCAGCCCGTCGGCGGCCTCGGTGTTGTGCTGGTGGTACGTCTCGGTGGAGATGTAGTCGGTCAGGACCGAGTAGTCGGCGCCGACGAGCACCTTCTCCGCGAACTCGATCACCAGGGCGCGGTTGGCGTCGGTCCGGTCGGCGTCGGTGGCCTCGGTGGGACCGTCGGTCTGGGAGCGGCCCGAGACGGTGTCCTTGACGTACGGGGTCAGGGCGTCCCAGTGCTCGGCGAGCCTGCCGTCGGCGACCCGGAAGACGTCGAAGCCGACGAGCGGGTCGGGGCCGAAGCCGTGGTAGGTGCCGTGCAGGGCGACCAGGTCGCCGTCGGCGATGACCCGGGCGCCCTCGTAGCGGAAGTCGGGGCCGAGGCCGGCGACCAGCCCGCGCAGCGCCTCCGGACCGTCGGCCGCGAGGGAGCTGTGCTGGGTGTAGTCGGCGGCGACCCAGCGGTCCACGGCGGAGGGGTCCTTGTCGCCGAACAGTTCGGTGGCGGCCTGGAGGACCGTGTTCTTGGCGTTGCTCATGACTGTCTTCCTTGTCGGCGGCTGTGCGGGGGTGATGTGTTCAAACTAGGCCGACCTGGAAGGGTTGACGTCACCTTTTGACGACTTCAGATGGTCAAAAAGTGACAACAAGTGGCATCGCTTCGGCTCAGCCCCCGCTCGCGCGGATCACGTCGGCGAGCGGGGTGGCGGGGTGGCCGGTGAGGCGGGGCACGGCCTCGCTGACCCCGTCGAGCTCACCGGCGGCGACGGCCGTGTAGGTCGACACCCAGGCGTCGACCTGCCAGTCCGGGGCGCCGTAGGAGGCACGGGAGGCGTACGCCTCCTCGACCGTCTCGGGCTGATAGGTGACGGCGCGGCCCTGTGTCTCGGACAGGATCACCGCGCACTCCGCGAAGGTCAGCGAGTCGGGCCCGGTCAGGTCGTACACGCTGTCGGCGTGCTCGGCCGGCCGGGTCAGCACGGCGGTGGCGGCGTCGGCGACGTCGTCCTGTGAGACGAACGCGGCACGTCCGTGCCCGGCCGGACCGCGGATGACGCCGTCCTCACCGGCCACTTCGGGGACGAACTCCGCGTAGAGGTTGTCGCGCAGGAACGTGTACGACAGGCCGCGCGCACGGATGTGTTCCTCGGTGTGGAAGTGGTCGCGGGCGAGGGTGAAGGTGGCGTCGGGCGCGGCACCGAAGAAGGAGAGGTACACGAGGTGCTCGACGCCCGCCTCCGCCGCGGCGTCCACGAAGGTCTTGTGCTGGTCGAGCCGGTCGGGGCTCTCCGAGGCGGACACCATGAACACGGTCTTCGCGCCGTCCAGGCCGCGGACGACGGCGTCGTGGTCGCCGTAACCGCCCTGGACCGGTGTGGCGTCGGGCAGTTTCGGCGCCCGCTCGAGGCTGCGGACCAGCATCCGCTGGGCCACTCCCCGCGCGGCAAGGCGGCGGGCGACGCGACCGCCGATTCGGCCCGTGGCTCCGGTGACCACCAGGGTCGGTCGGGGTGATCCGGTCATGCTGACATCACTTCCGTCAGGTCGGTGTGGGTGGGTGACGCCGGTGTATTGAACCCGGCATCGAACCCCTCGACCAGCAGGCGCGCCCCTGGGCGCGTCGCGCCGGAAGAGGATGACGCCGGTGATCAGGCCCCGGTCCGGTCCGCGGTCGGCTTGAGGTGGTGCGCGGTCGGCTTGCGGAGGTTGCCGACGAGGCCGCCGGCCGCGCCCAGCGACACCAGCCCCATAGCTGCGGCGGTCGCCACGCCCTTCACACCGTCCATGGTCAGGTAGCAGAACGCGGCCACCCCGCCGTTGAACAGGAACAGGAACCAGAGCGTGGACGACTTCGACAGGAACGCCTTGATCTTCGGCTTCTTCGCGATGCGCGAGCCCGCCAGCAACGAGAGGGCGATACCGGCGTAGGTGGCCACGTTCTTCTCCGTGCCGTCGAGAACGGCACCGGAGGCGGTGCTCGCCACGAGGCCGCCCACGAAGAACGACCAGAGCAGCAGGTTGGCGACGAACGACTTCACGGTGGCGACGAACGACTTCACGGGAGTTTTCCTTCAGGCCGGGGGCGTGTGGTTCTTTCGATCTCTGACCTCCACGATCCCGTCCCGCGCTCGCCGCCACGAGGGACCGGCCTCCCGAACCCATGGTGTAGCCGGCTACACCACATGCCGTTCCGGGGGGCGGGGAAATCGGTGGCGCCCCGTGAGGTGAGCCGTTAACTTCCGCCTGAGCGCAGTGAGTTACGAGGCGCGACCGCGAGGGGAGCCACGCATGGAGACCGAGGGCGCGCGGCCCGACCGTCTGGGTCCACTGCTCGACCAGTTCGACCAGGCCAGGGAGATGGCCCAAGTGCGGCTGACGGGGCTCGGCGACGAGGAGTATCTGTGGGAGCCGGTGCCCGGTTGCTGGTCGCTGCGGCGCCGGAGCGAAGCGGCTACGCCCAGGGCGTTCGGGCCGGGGGAGTGGGTGCTCGACCTGGGCGCCGCGGACATCCCGGCGAACGAGTACGCCGAGGTCGCCCGGCAGGCCGCCGACGGCATGACCGTCGCCAAGATCGCCGAGGACTGGAGCGTGAGCGTCGAGCGGGTGGAGCAGATCCTCGCCCACACCGGCGCCCCGGAGCCCGACGCGACGCCGATCACGACGATCGCGTGGCGGCTGGGACACCTGCACTTCGAGTTCGCGGGCGCATGGGAGTGGACCTTCGGTGAACGGCGGCAGGACCCGAAGCTGATGGTCGACTTCACGCCCTCCGCCGCCCTGACCCTGGAGCGGTTCTGGGCGGTGATCGATCGCTGGCGGGACAGCGTCGCCGGCATCACCGACGAGCAGCTCGACACGGTCGGGTTCTCGCAGTACCCGTACAGCAACGACCGCGACTACCCGTACATCGGTGTGCTGACGTCGGCCAATCTCGAGTTCATCCACCACATGGCCGAGATCGCGTTGCTCCGCGACCTGTGGCGGTCCCGCTTCACCAGTCCCGGCTAGGCCGGGCGCCCGGCGCCCCGTGAGGGCGTCGCGGCGTCAGGGCTTCAGGTTCAGAACGAGACGCAGCGTGTCCGTGAGCACCGCGGTGGGGACCGACGGGTCGGCCACCCGCTGGATGCCCAGGCCGATGCCCAGACTGAGCAGGGTCATCGCGGCCTGGTCGGCGGGCATGGCCAAGCCGGCCCCCAGTTCCGCGGCGAGCGCTTCGAGGAGCTGAGCCAGCACTTCGCGGACGGCTGTGGCGCGCGCCGTGATCTCACGCCGTAGCTCGTCGTCATGACGGGCGCGCGTGAGGAACTCGACCTCGAGCGTGGTCCACGCCTCGTCGCCGATATGCGCTTCGCCCCAGGCGGAGAAGGCCGCGAGGCGGACGTCGAACCGGTCGTCGCCGGTGACGGAGTCCGTCAGCAGCCGCAGCTGCTCGGCGCGGATGTCGTCGATGGCGGCGAGGCACAGATAGTCCTTGTTGCGGAAGTTCGAGTAGACGGCTCCCTTGGAGAAACCGGCCGCTTCCGCGACGTCGGTGAGGGAAGTGGCGGCGTAGCCGTTGCGCAGGAACAGCTCCCGCGCGGTGGTGACGAGCCGTTCACGAGTGCGTTCCTGGCTCTCGGCGCGGCTGAGGCGGGCCATGTTTCCGTTCCCTTGTCCGTCCTGTGCGGCTGTCCCGCGAAGTTCAGAGGCTCTCGGATCCTATCCCCGCAGGGCCTGTTCGCCGATTTCGGATACCGCTAGTATCCGGATCTCGTCGGTATCGCAAAGGGGCGGAGACTGCATTGACCACGACCGACAGGCGAGCGACACCTTCCCGAGGGCTGGTGCTGGGCTGCGGCGGAACGCTCGGCGCGGCCTGGACGATCGGCGCCCTGCACTCGCTCCAGGAGGCCCTGCGCTGGGATCCGCGCGACGCGGACATCCTGGTGGGCACCTCGGCAGGGGCCGAGGTGGCCGCCATGCTGGGGAGCGGCATCGGTGTGCGGGATCTGCTGGCCGCACAGCTCGGGAGCGAGGACTCCCGCCCCGAACTGGCGCGCCACTTCGCGACACCGCCCCGAGGCGTACCGCCACGACCGGCGGCCCTCCTCGGATCCCCACGACTCGCCCGCCGGGCGCTGGGCGGCGCCCTGCCCGCGCTGACCGGTCTGTCCGGCCTGTTGCCTCGGGGCCGGGGCGACGCCACCTGGCTGGCGGCCGCCGCCGACTTCCTGGCACCGGACGGAAAGTGGGTGGCACATCCCGCGACCTGGCTGGTGGCGACCGACCTCGACACGGGCCGACGCACGCCCTTCGGGCATCCCGACATCCCGCCGGTCGCCCTGCGGGACGCGCTGCGCGCGTCCTGGGCGGTCCCGGGCTGGTTTCCGCCGGTGCGTATCGGAGGCCGACGCTACGCGGACGGCGGCATCAGCTCCCCGACCTCGGCCGACCTGCTGGTGCCGTGCGGGCTGGACGAGGTGTACGTCGTGGCGCCGATGAGTTCGCTGACTCCCGGGCGCCGCAGCGGACTCGGCCGAGCCGAAGCGGTACTGCGCCGTGTCATGACCCGCATCCTGAGCGCCGAGTGCGCCGCGCTGAGCGCCGCCGGTACCCGCGTGATCCGCATCGAGCCCACGGCCGCCGACCTGGCCGCGATGGGCGGCAACTTCATGGAGCCGCGCCGCCGCCCGGCAGTGCTGGAGACCTCTCTCCGCACGACGCGGGCGACGGTCCGTGATCGCCTGACAGAGCCCGTGCCGTCTCCCCGCCCGCGTACAGGAGCCTGACATGTCCCGAACCGACGGCACCACCGCGACCGTCACGCGCGAGACCCACGAGGTGGAGGCGCTGATCATCGGCAGCGGCCTGTCCGGCATCGGAGCGGCGGTCAAGCTGCGGGAAGCCGGTCTGCGCGACCTCGTCCTCATCGAGAAGGCCGACGAACTCGGCGGCACCTGGCGGGACAACACCTACCCGGGCTGCGCCTGCGACGTCCCCTCCGCCCTGTACTCCTACTCCTTCGCGCCCAACCCCGGGTGGACGCGGGCCTTCGCGGCCCAGCCCGAGATCCGCGCCTATCTGCACCGCACGGCGGCCGCGTACGGGATCACCCCGCTCATCCGCTTCGGCACCGAGGTCGTCCGCGCGCAATGGCACGCGGCCGAGGCGCGCTGGCACGTCGAGACCAGCCGCGACCGCTACTCGGCGCGCTTCCTCATCTCGGCCGCAGGGCCCTGGCATGAGCCGTTGATTCCCGAGATACCCGGGCTCGCGGATTTCTCCGGTGAGGTCTTCCACTCCTCGCGCTGGCGGCACGACCACGAACTGGCGGGCGCGCGGGTGGCCGTCGTCGGCAGCGGCGCGTCGGCTGTGCAGTTCGTGCCCGCCATCCAGTCGCGGGTGGCTCGGCTGGACCTGTTCCAGCGGACCGCGCAGTGGGTGCTTCCCAAGCCCGACCACCATGTGCCGGGGGCCGAACGCCGGCTCCTGCGACGCTTTCCGGCCGCACAACGGGCCCTGCGGAGCGCGGAGTACGCGGCGATGGAGACCCTGGGCCTCGGGTTCCGGCATCCGGCAATCCTGCGGGCGGTGCAGAAGGTGGGCACCCTCCACCTCAAAGCCACGGTGAAGGACCCACGGCTGCGCCGGGCGCTGACACCCGACTACACGCTCGGCTGCAAACGGCTGCTGCTGTCGAACACGTACTACCCGGCACTGACCCGGCCCAACGTCACCGTCCACGCCACGGCGGTCGAGGCCGTCCGGGGCAACCGGGTCGTCGGCGCGGACGGCACCGGCGCCGACGTCGACACGATCATCCTGGGCACGGGCTTCCACATCCTGGACATGCCCATCGCCCAGCGGGTGTTCGACGCCGACGGCGTCCGCCTGGGCGAGCACTGGAAGGGCAGCCCGGACGCCTATCTGGGTACCACCGTCAGCGGATTTCCCAACGCGTTCATCCTCCTCGGGCCGCATCTCGGCACCGGGCACTCCTCGGCCTTCATGGTCCTCGAAGCCCAACTGGAGTATCTGGCGGGCGCGGTGCGGCACTTCCGCTCGGCCGGCTGGGCCGGCATGGACGTCCGTCCCGAAGTCCAGGCCGCCTTCAACGCCGAGGTACAGCAGGCCCTTCCGCCCACCGTGTACAACTCGGGTGGATGCTCGAGCTACTACCTCGACGGCAACGGCCGCAACAGCTTCAGCTGGCCCTGGTCGACGGGCCGGATGCGCCGCCGGCTGGCCGAGTTCGACCCGGAGGCGTACGACGTCACGCTCACGAGCGGGGTCGGGCGCCCGGTCCCGGCCGGGCGGTGACCTCCCCGGGGCCGAGGGCGGAGTGCTCCGCGGAGCACTCGACGACGACGCGGAGCGGAGCGCCGCAGTCGGTGTGGCGCACGTCCAGTACGGGGCCCTCGGAGTCGAGGGTGTACGCCTCGCCCCACTGGCTCAGTGCCATCAGGACGGGCCACAGGTCCCAGCCCTTGCGGGTGAGGCGGTACTCGTTGCGGGGGCGGCTGCCCGGCTCCTGGTAGGGGACGGTCCTCAGGATGCCGGCCGCGGTCAGCTTCCGGAGGCGGTCGCTGAGGACGGCCTCCGACAGGCCGATATGGCGGTGGAAGTCGTCGAAGCGGCGGACTCCGTTGACTGCGTCGCGCAGGATCAGCAACGTCCATTTCTCTCCGACCACGTCGAGCGTGCGCTGGACGGGGCAGTTCTCCGTGCTCGCCTCAAGCCACTCCATCCCGCCATCGTAGAGCCCTGGCTTCGTCATTGACAGTCAGGCGAGGGGGAGGCTAGCTTCACTTGAAAAAGCCAGATGGAGGCGCTCGGCTGTGGGACGAACACGTACGTATCAGTGGGAAGATCCGGCGATCCTGGCGGACGCCGCCGGACGCATGGGCGGTCTCGACTTCCTGCGCGAGCTTCAGGCGGGACGGCTGCCGGCACCGCCCGTCAGCTACGCCCTCGACTTCACCCTGGACGAGGTGGCGCCCGGCAGGGCCGTGTTCTCCCTGACGCCCGGCGAGGAGCACTACAACCCGATCGGCAGTGTCCACGGCGGCATCTTCGCCACCCTGCTCGACTCGGCGGCGGGGTGCGCCGTCCAGTCCACCCTTCCGCAGGGCATGGCCTACACCTCGCTCGACCTGACGGTGAAGTTCCTGCGGCGGATCACCGCTGACACGGGCACCGTCCGTGCCGTCGGCACGGTGGTCAGCGGCGGCCGTCGAACCGCCCTCGCCCAGGCGCAGTTGTTCGACGCGACGGACCGTCTCCTCGCCCACGCCACCAGCAGCTGCCTGCTCTTCCCGGTGCCTCGCCCTCAGGACTGACCCGGCTCCGTGCGGGACCGGGCCGTCCGGCGAGACTGCCTCATGCCGCGCTCGGCGCCGCGGCCAGTCCCTGCTTGACGTACCGCGTGGTCTCGTCGGCGAGGATCTCGGGCAGGCCCTTCTCGAGGCCGATGAGCGCCTGGGCGGCGACATCGGCGGGGGCGGCCTTCTGGTCGGCGGGCACGGCGGCGGCCATGTCGGTGTCCATGTAGCCGACGTGCAGGGCGGACACGGTGATGCCGCGGGGCGCCAGCTCCTCCCGGCTCGCGTTGGTCAGCGCCCATGCGGCCGCCTTGGCTGCCGCGTAGGAGCCGAGGCCGGCCGGGTGCAGCCAGGAGAGCACGGACAGGACGTTGAGCACGGCGCCGCCGCCGTTGCGCTCGATGACCGGGGCGAAGGCGCGGGTCACGGCGAGCGGCCCGAAGAAGTTCGTCGCCATCTCCAGTCGCACCGCGTCCAGGCCGCCGGCGATGAGAGGTGTGCCGGTGGAGATGCCCGCGTTGTTCACCAGCAGCGTCGCGTCGGAGGCCACGCGGGCCGCGGACAGGATGGACTCCTCGTCCGTGACGTCCAGGCGGAGCGGGGTCGCGCCGGCCAGGTCGACGGTCTCCGGGCGGCGCGCTGCCGCGTACACCTTCGCGCCACGCTCCAGGAGCTGGGTGGCCAGCTCGCGTCCCAGTCCGCGGTTGGCGCCGGTGACCACTACGACGGCGTCCTTGAGTTCCATGTCCGCTCCCAGTGCTGTGGACCCCGGGCGAGGGGGCCGCTGTTAGATTACGTTCGCAATCTAAACTGAGCATAGAATAGATTGCAACCGACATTCAACTGAGGAGCGTCGATGGGTCGTGTGTCACAGGCGCAGGCGCGGGAGAACCGTGAGCGGGTCGTGCGAACCGCCTCCCGGCTGTTCCGCGAGCAGGGCACGCACATCAGCGTCGCCGACCTGATGAAGGCGTCCGGGCTGACCCACGGCGGCTTCTACAAGCAGTTCGCGTCCAAGGACGCGCTCATCGACGAAGCCACCGCCCATGCCTTCGGTGAACTGGCCCAGCGCCGCGCGGCCGCCCTCGAGCAGGGCACCGGACAGCGCGCCGCCGCCCAGCGGGCGCTGATCGACGCCTATCTGTCCGTCGAGCACCGCGACAACCCGGCGGAGGGCTGTCCCACCGCCGCGCTCGCGCACGACATGGCCCGTGAACCCGGCGCCGACGGGGCGCATCGCGTCTACACCGAGGGAGTGGGCGATTTCGCCGAGTGGCTCGCCACCGATGACGAGGACGGCATCGCCCGACTGTGCACGATGCTCGGCGCACTCGTCCTGGCCCGGGCCACCAAGGACTCGCCCCTCTCCGAGGAGATCCTCGCCGCCGCGCGGACGGCCCTGACGGAAGCGGGCTGATAGGGCCCCGCTCGGGGCGCACCCGGCGGAGCTCCACCGGACGGCCGGGAGAGGCATGGCCCGCTCTCCCGGCCGGGACGGGTTCCGGTCAGGTCGGCCGCGGCGGGTGGATCTCGGTGTAGCCGATGCCGGTCACGGGTGAGCCGGCGATCTCACCGCGCACGCTGACCGATCCCTCCCAGTGGACGGCGCCCACGGGGGACAGCAGATTCAGCTCCTGGTCGACCAGGTCAGGTGTGACGGTCAAGCGGCCGCCGGGCACGGTCACCTGCCACCCGGAGCCGTAGGTGATCCCCGTTGTCGGACTGGTCCATGAGGCGGTGTCGGTCGTGCTCAGTCTCGAGGGGCACAGGTTCGGGGTCCGGCCGCTCGGGTGGATGGGTTCCGATGGTCTCGACGATCTCCCCGGACGTGTCGCGCACGAAATACAGCATGTACTGCCTGCCGTCGGTGAGGTGGACGCTGAACCAGTCCCACCCGGCGCCGATCGTGAAATCGTTGTCACCCCACGGGTGATCCCCCCACGACAGCCCGGTCACCTTCACCGGAACCCCGTGGTCGACGATCGTCCCACTGGCTTGCCTGGACGTCACGAGTAGTGCTTCGAGGTGCCCAGGGGGCCGTACGGGATGGTGCCGCGCTCACCGTGCGAACTCGCCGGGTGTGTCGGGAACCGGATACGAGTCCGGCGTGCCCGCGTACTGGAAGGTGCCCCTGGTGAGGTCGCTGACGGCGAAGTGCCCGAGGTGACCGCTCCGTGCCGTCAGCCCCATTTCCACGCCTGGTTGGTGCTGCCCGCGCAGCTCCACGCCTGGACCCGCTGACCGTCCTGGCCGGATCCGGCGGCCTCCGCGTCCAGACAGAAGCCGTCCGGAACGCTGACCAGGGTCCGGACACCGGACACGGCGGAGGTACCCAGCCGCCACCGCTGCGCGGCCAGCCCGTTGCACCGGGTGCTGTGGATCCCGTGGCCGTTGTGGCCGGCACCGGCGGCGTCGGCGTCCAGGCAGCGGCGATTGCCCTGGTTGACGACGATGTACTGCGAGGCCTGGCCCGGCACCGGGTACAGCGCCCACTGCTGCTGGGACGCGCCCGTGCACTCCCACACCTGGACCGTCTGGTCCTCGCTGTTCGCGGTGCCGGTGTCGGCGTCGAGGCACCTCGCCACGTCGACGGTGTTCACGGACTCGGTCACCGTGACCGTGCCGGTGCGGACGGCGCCGCCGGGTCTGCTGTACAGAAGTGCCCTGGTCTTCTTGTCGACCTTCCCGTCGGCGGTGAGGCCGGCCTCGGTCTGGAAGGCTTTGACCGCGGCGAGGGTCCGCGCCTCGAAACGACCGTCCGTCGCGACGTCCAGGCCGTAGCCCGCGAGGAGGCGCTGAAGGGCGGCGACGCATTTCCCGCTGGAGCCCGAGACGATCTCCGCGAGGCACTCGGCGGCCCGGAGGTCCAGCGTCCCGGCATCCTGGGTGGCCGTAGTCCCGGGAGGCATGGTCGGTGCGCCGTCGGCCCTGGAGGCCGTGGGGGTGGGGGACGTCACCTTCGACGAGGCACTGGGCTTCGACGCCGAGGGATCGGTCACGGCCGGCGTGGCCGCCGGCGCCGGTTCGGCCGTCGCGGGGGCGTCGTCCGGGTACAGCAGCGCCACGGTGAGGCCGCCGGTGACCAGCGCGGCCACGGCCGCGGCGGGCACGATGTTCCTGCGCCGACGGCCGCGCGCAGCGGTCGTGGCGGGTACGGCGGCGGGCGGTTCAAGGTGCTGCGCCGAGGGCGGATCGCCGGGGGAGGGCGCACCGACCGGGGCGGTACCGGCTCGCGCGGCGGAAGCGGGCTGCGCGCCAAGGGCGGGGAACGCGTTGGCCGCGGGTAACGACATGGACCGGCGCGGGTCGGCGGCGGGCGCCGACAGCTGGTGTCCGATGGCGGTCCTGAACACCACGTCCGGTGCCGGTCTCAGCTCGGCGTCCTTGTCCAGACACAGGCGAACGAACGAGGCCAGCTCGGCGTCGACGGCCGCCACCTTGTCGAGGATGTCCTCGCGCGGCGGGTCGAAGGCGACCCGGTGCAGCACGTCGACGCCGGTCCCCTCGCCGAAGGGAGCCTCGCCCGCGACCGCGTACGTCAGCGTGGAGGCCAGGGTGAAGACATCGGACGCGGCGGTCACCTCCTGGCCCCGTACCTGCTCCGGGGACATGAAGGCGATCGTGCCCACGTTCTGGCCGGTCGTGGTGATGGAGGTGCCGTCGGCGGCCTGGACGATGCCGAAGTCGATGACCCGGGCGCCGTCGGCCGCCAGGATCACATTGGACGGCTTGAGGTCGCGATGCACGATCCCCGCCCGCCACATGGCCTCGATCGCCCGGCCCAGGTCGGCCATCAGCCGCCAGGCCGCCGCCGCGTCCAGCGGCCCACGCCGCTCGACGGCGTCCTCGAGCGTGGGCCCCGGTATGTACTCGGTGGCCACCCACAGCAGCTCGTCGTCGCTGCCGCTGCCCATCAGCCGTACGGTGTGTGCTCCCTGGACGCTGCCCAGCGCGTCGACCTCCCGCGCGAAGCGTTTCCGGAACCGCGGGTCCTCCGCGTACTCGGGCCGGATCACCTTGACTGCGGCCGGCCCCGGCCCGCCCTCTGTGTTCCGGCCGAGATAGACCCGGCCCATCCCGCCACTGCCGAGCACCGACACGAGCACATACGGGCCGACCCGCACGGGGTCGCTCTTCCGCAGCGGTGCCGGGGGCGGCGGTTCCATGCCTGCCGCCGCGTAGGCGAGCGCGTGGGACCGGCTGTGATGGGGGTCAGACATGGGGATTCCGGTCTCTCGCGTGACATGTGCGATGTGCGCGACTGATGTCGTTCAGCGCGAGACTATCGCAACGTCCTTGCGAAAAAGAGGAGTTGGTGTTCGAGGCGATTTCGAGTCGACGCGCTCGGTGGTGCGTCGCAGCACCCTCCTCCGCCCGGTAGGCCGGCGGGCCCCGGAAGCCCCGGCCGCCCGGGATCGTCAGTCTCCTACCTCGACCACCTCGACTCCCGCCTCGCGCAGCCGATTGCAGCTCTTCTCGTCCCCGGGCGCGTTGGTCACCACCATGTCGAGATCCTCCGGGCCGCACACCCGGGCCATTCCGGTGCCGGGGAACTTGCCCGCGTCCGCCACCAGGACCACCTGGGCGCTGGCGGCGATCATGGCTCTCTTGACGGGCACCTCGACGGCGGTGGTGTCCAGCACCTGTCCGTCCGGGCGGACTCCGCTGGTGCCGAGGAAGAGCCGGTCGGCGTGGACCTGGCGCAGGTTGTCCTCGGTGAGGAAGCCGACCAGGGACCGGTAGTCGCGTCGGACCACGCCGCCCAGAAGGATCAGCTGAACGGCCTTGTCGTCCTGGAGTTCCTCGTAGACGGCCAGGTTGCTGGTGATCACGGTCAGGGACCGCCCGTGCAGATGGCGGGCCACCCGGTGGGCCGTGGTGCCGATGTCGAGCAGCACGGTCTCGCCGTCCCGGACGAGGTCCGCGCACCAGGCGGCCAGGGCGTCCTTCGCCTCGACCCGGACGCCGGCCACGTCGGCGAACGGATCGTCCTCACCCATGACCGGGGCGGCACCGCCGTAGACCCGCTTGAGCAGTCCCTCGTCCTCCAGTTGCGCGAGATCGCGCCGGATCGTGGCCTGGCTCGCCCCGACCTTCTCGGCCAGGGCGGCCACGGTGGTGGGCCCGTCCGCGCGCAGGGCGCGCAGGATCAGCTGATGTCTTCGGTCAGCGAGCATGCGGCAGACCATACTCGCCAACGCGTCAAACTCAAGCAAAGTCGCGCAGAGATGTCTCGATCTGCGCTTGACTCTTGTCAAAGCCGCGCACCGGGTGCACTCTCTTGCGTAATTCGGAGCCAGGCCCGGACCCCACTCCGGTCGGCCGAAGCGGATGAACGGCATATTCCGCCGCCACGACGCGTCGGCACCGTCTGAGAGGACCAGGTCACATACCCCGGGTGGCTGAAGGGTTCCCCCTCACGCCGATGCTCTTCAGCCACCCGGCCTCCCGCCGCGCCCCCTGCGCGGCCCTGACTCGCACAGGTCCTGTCGGACATGCCGGACACGTCGAACTCGCCGAAACCCAGGAGAAGATCGTGGACCTTTCCCGCAGACGGTTCCTTCAGGCCGCCGTACTGACGGCCGCCGCCGCCGGCGCCACCGCAGCGTGCGGCGGCGGATCCGGGTCGAGCGGTGCCAAGGACAGCAAGAACCTGACCCTCTGGTACTGGTCCGGAGGGCTGAGCGACAAGGTCGTCGCGGACGCCAAGAAGCACTTCTCCGACATCAGCCTCAAGACCTCCGTGGTCGGCGGTGACTTCAAGACCAAGCTGCTCACCGGTCTGCGGGCCGCGCAGTCCGCCCCGGACATCACCGGCATCAAGGGCGAGGACATCGCCTCGTTCCTGCCCAACGCGGACCGCTTCGTCGACCTGAAGACGGTCGGCGCGGACAAGCTGGTCCCGCAGTACCTGTCGTGGAAGCTGAAGCAGGCCACCACGCAGGACGGCAAACTCATCGGCTTCCCGATCGACATCGGCCCGTGCGCCACCTTCTACCGCGAGGACCTCTTCGCGCAGGCGGGCCTGCCCACCGATCCCACCGAGGTCTCCGCGCAACTCGCCACCTGGGACGACTACTTCAAGGCCGGCGTCGAGCTGCACAAGGCCGTGCCCAAGACCTTCCTCGTCAACAACATCGGCTCCGTCTTCACCATGGTCGTCGGCCAGGGCACCCAGCGGTTCATCGACGAGGACGGCAAGTTCATCGGCGACCAGGACCACATCCGGGCCGCCTGGACCACCGCCGTGAAGCCCTACACCCTCGGCATCGACGCCAAGATCAACGACAACACCTGGAACGCGGCCATCAGCGGCGGCACCCTGGGCACCGAGATCGGCGCCGCCTGGCACGCGTTGGACATCAGCAACGCGGCTCCTGGCACCAAGGGCAAGTGGCGGGTGGCGAGCCTGCCCGGCGGGCCGTCGAACCTGGGCGGGTCCTTCCTGGCCATCCCCGCGACGAGCGGAAACCCCGAAGAGGCCTTCAAGATCATCAGCTGGATCCTCGGTCCGGAGAACCAGGCCCGCGGTTTCACCGACGCGGCTCTGTTCCCGACCGCGCCGGCCGCGTACAAGCTGCCGGCGCTGACCGGCGGCGACGCCTTCTTCGGCGGCCAGAAGACCATCGAGATATTCGGCCCGGCGGCCGAGAAGATCCCCGCGGCCTACGAGGCACCTGCCGACGCGGCGGTCTCCGCCCCCTTCTACAGCGAGCTGACCAGCATCGAGGCCAAGGGCAAGGACCCCGACGAGGCCTGGAAGGACGCGGTCGCCCAGGCCAAGCAGATCGCCCAGCGGCAGGGAGTGAAGTGACATGTCGTCAAGCCCGGTAGCCGGCCCGGCGCCCACCGGACCGACCTCCGGAACCGACACCGGATCCACCGGGCGGCACGCTCCGGACCGTGTCCGCGGTCCGGAGCGGCGCGCCCCCCGGATCAGGCCGGTGTCCGCCGGGGCCCGGCGCGGGCCGCGCCGAAGGGTCGCCGGGTACTGGCCGCAGTACCTGGCCATCTCGCCGTACTACTTGATCTTCTCCGTCTTCATGCTCTTCCCGGTGCTCTACACCGTGTTCCTGGCCTTCCAGAAGTGGGACGGCATCGGGGACATGCACTTCGTCGGGTTCCAGCAGTTCCGCTTCCTCTGGGACGACCCGGTGTTCTGGCTGTCCGTCCGCAACACCCTGGTCATCTGGGTGCTGTCGACCGTGCCGATGCTCTTCATGGCACTGGTGCTCGCGGTGCTGGTGAACTCCACCAAACGTCTCACGGCCTTCTACCGGGTCGCCCTGTTCATTCCCAGCATCACCTCGCTGGTAGCCATCGCGATCTTCTTCGGAGCGATCTTCAGCAACAACTTCGGCCTGATCAACGCGATTCTGCGGGCGCTGCATCTGTCGGCCGTGCCCTGGATGAGCAACGAGTGGACGATCAAGCTGGTGATCTCGGCGCTGATGACCTGGCAGTGGACCGGATACAACGCCATCATCTACCTGGCCGGCCTTCAGGCGATCCCCTCGGAGCTCTATGAGGCAGCCAGGATGGACGGCGCCGGACCGGTGCGGATCTTCCGCTCCATCACGATCCCGCTGCTGCGGCCCATCATCCTGTTCACCGTGGTGATCTCCACGGTGACCGGCCTACAGAGCTTCACCGAACCGCAGGTGCTGTTCGGCAGCGAGGCGGCCACCAACCCCAACTCCGGTGGACCGGGCCAGGCGGGTCTGACCACCTTGCTGTACTTCTACCACCAGGCCTTCGACAACAACGACTTCGGTTACGGGGCCGCGATCGTCTGGGCCTTCTTCCTGCTGATCCTGCTCATCGTCGGCATCAACTGGCGCCTGGTGCAGCGTAAGGAGCGACGGTCGTGAACAGCCAGAACCGTAAACGCCTGCGGGGACTCAGCGTCCATGTCGTCCTGATGACCGGTGTCGTCATCTCGGTGTTCCCATTCTACTGGATCGTCGTCATGGCGACGAACACCTCGCAGGACATCTACCGCTACCCGCCGAAGCTGTGGTTCGGCGACCACCTGCTGACCAACATCCAGCACCTGTTCGACAAGATGGCCTTCTTCAGTTCGCTGTCCAACACGGTGATCGTCGCGGTCTGTACGACGGTGCTGGTGCTGTTCTTCGACTCGTTGGCCGCCTTCGCCTTCGCCAAGTACGACTTCCCCGGCAAGAAGTTCCTGTTCGGCGTGCTGCTGTCGATGTACATCCTGCCGACCCAGCTGGCGATCATCCCGCAGTACGAGATCATGGTCCAACTGGGCTGGCTGGGCACGCTCAAGGCGCTCGTCGTGCCCGCCGCCGCCAACGCCTTCGGCATCTTCTGGATGCGCCAGTACACCTCCACCAGCGTTCCCGACGAACTGCTGGACGCCGCCCGCATCGAGGGCGCCGGGTTCTTCCGGCTGTACTGGCACGTGGTGCTGCCGTGCGTCCGCCCGGCGCTGGCGTTCCTCGGCATCTACACCTTCATCGCCGCCTGGAACGACTACATCCTGCCGTTGGTGATGCTGGTCAACCCGGACCGTCTCACCCTCCAGGTGGCGCTGGCCCAGCTGTACGCCGGACACTCCACCGACTACAGCATGGTGATGGCCGGAGTGCTGTTGTCGGTCATCCCGCTGGTGCTGGTGTTCACTTTCTTCGCCCGTGGTTTCATCGCCGACGCCACCAAGGGGGCGCTGCGCTGACTTCACCGCGCGCCGGTCAGCCCACGGGAGTGGTGCGAATGGCGGCGATGTCGAACTGGAGGCGCACCTTCTCACTCACCATGGCGCCGCCCTCGGCCAGTCGCGCGTTGTACGTCAGGCCCCATTCGGAACGGTTGATGGTGGTGGTGCCGTCGAAACCGGCCCGTTCATAGCCGAAAGGGTCGGTGACATGTCCTATGTAGGTGAGTTCAAGGGCTACGGGACGAGTGGTCTCTTTGATGGTGAGGTCGCCGGTCATGCGGTAGACCTCGGGGCCCGCGAGTTGTACGGCGGTGCTGGTGAAACGCATACGCGGATAGGTCGCGGCGTCCAGGAAGTCACGGCCGACCAAATGCGCGTCGCGTTGCTCCACGCCGGTGTCGACGCTCGCGGTGGACAACAGGATCTCGGCCCGTGAACGGGCCGGGTTGCGGCCGTCGAAGTAGAGCCGGCTCTGGTACTCCGTGAAAGCCCCGCGCACGGTGGTCACCAGGGCGTGCCGGACGGAGAAGCCGATACGGCTGTGCGCCGGGTCGATCATCCAGTCGCCGGTCAGCGCCGCGAGGGCGGGATTCGGCAGGCCGGCGGTGGGAGCGGAGGGCGAGTCGGCGGGGCGTTGCGGAGCTGTGGGGGGAGCCGGGCGTCGTGAGGATGCGCCGCGGGTGAACAGGTTCATGGTTCACGTAGTTACTGCACCGCAGATATCGCCGCAAGCCGCCCTCGGGAGCGACGGCGGATCGAATCAGTACCGAAAGGCTGATACGCCGTCACCGAATGACCGGCGGATACAATACCCACACATGCTCGTCACCCCATGGCCAAGTGAATCCAAGGACTTCGGCGCGGAGTTCCGTATCGGACCCACTCGATGAAATCCGGGGAAACCGCCGTCAGGCCGGGGCGTCGAAGAGTCGTAGCTGGAGGGCCAGGGTGCTGTAGTAGCCCACCAGTGTGGACAGTTCGAAGAGGGTGCGTTCTCCCAGGGCGGCGCGGGCCGCTTCGTACGCGAACTCATCGAGTGCTCCGGACCGGTCGAGGAGCGCGCGGGTGAAGGTCCAGGCGGCCCGCTCGACGGGATCGGACAGGCCGGGGTCACGCCCCTCGCGCAGGGCCAGCAGTTCGTCGTCCGTCAGTCCGGCGGCGGCGCCGACGGGTTCGTGCGCGTGACGTTCGAAGGCGCTGTCCCAGGCCTGGGCGACCACGAGGATCGCGGTCTCCCGCAGCCGCGGGCCGAGCCCGGAGCGATAGCGGACCGCGGCTCCCAGGTCCTGGAGCGCGCGTCCCACGCCGGGGCTCAGCAGCATCGCGTTGAACGGTCCCCGCAGGCATCCGTCGTCGTCGGTGAGCGCGAAGTGCTGCGGCCCCGCGGCGCGCGGTCCGCCGGTGATCTCCGCGTACAACGCCCGTTGTCCGGCGTCGAGTTCGGCCGGGGCGAGCGGTCGCAGCCGGGCGCTCAACGCACTTCCTCCGCGACCGATGCCGCCAGCCCGGCCAGCTCGCCGTCCGTCAGGAGCCGGCCCTCGCGTGCCATCAACTCCCGGGCCCGGGTGAGCACCTCGTCCACCTGGGCCGGGGTCGGCTCCACGCCCAGGGCCGTCAGCTTGTCGGCCAGGGTGTACGGCCCGCTGTCCGGGGTGAAGGGGATCCTGCGGGCGTTGCCCACGGTGGCCGGTTCGAGGCAGTTGTGGAGGAGCGGGTCGATCTCCGTCTCCTGGGTGATGAGGTCCATACCGCCCCAGCAGAAGGCGTGGGTGCCGGTCACCGGATGGTTCCAGGCGGGGTGATAGTTCGTCAGTTCGGCTCCGACGCGGGCCAGTTCGGTCAGGGCTTCGGTCCTGACACCGGTGCGGACGCCGTACAGCGCCTCGAACGCGAGCGCGGTCGCCGCCAGGTCGGCGTTGCCGGGACCGCCGCAGTAGCCGTTGACCGACAGTTCGACGGCGGTGGCGCCGGCCCGGACCGCGGCCACCGCGCAACCGACCGCGAGGCCGAAGGTGTTGTGCGGGTGCAGCCCGACCTCGACCTGGGGCGCGCGGGCCTTCGTGAGCCGGACGAGATGCGCGAACGCCTCGGGGCTCATCGCGCCCGGGCCGTCGAACAGGGTGAGTTCACCCGCTCCGGCCCCGGCGAGGACGGCGACGGACTCCTCGTGGGTCTCCTCGGTGGCGTACGAGACCATCAGCAGCGGCACGATCACGTCGAGGCCGCGATCGCGCGCGTGCGCGACCAGCCGCGCCGCGCGGGCCAGTACGGCGGACCGGTCGCGCGGGGTGTCCGGAGCGCGCCACTGCTCACCGCGCCACGACCGGCCGTACACCGGGGCCTGGTAGATCAGCGAGGTCTCGCCGAAGCCCTGCACCCAGACCTGGACGGCGTCGTAACCCGCCGCGGCCGCCCGGTCGATGTCGTCGGGCGAGCGCATCAGCGGGCACACCACCCGGCAGTCCGGGTTCTCGCCCTTGACCAGCTCCACCTCGGTCTTCAGCGCGGTGGCGTCCCGTCCGCCGAGCCCCGCCGTGACGACCTCCGGTACCCCGCAGGCGACGAGCCGCCGCAGGAACGCCGTCTTCGCCTCCGCAGGAGCCACGACGCCGGGCAGTGTCTCGACCGAACGCAGTGTGGCGTCCCGCAGTCTGACCGTCGTCGGCAGTGAGCCGGTCACCTCGGTACGCCGGTTGAGCGGACTGACCGACCAGCGCCCGGGCTCGTACGCGCCGGGTGCGCGCCGCGTCGCCAACTCGGCCCGGAAGCGGGCGATCTCGTCCGGTGTGAACACGGGCGGCTTGTCCATGGGCCTCCTCGGTGCGGTTGCTCCCCTCATCCAAGCTCTGTGTCGACACTATTGGCAATAGTTCTACATCTGCTGTCATCTGGAGCCCTGGATGTTTACTTTCTGTCGACACATGGCTAGAACTGTCGACAGTCCCGCCCACCGACCGAGGGAGATCCCCGTGACCCAAGACGTGCCCGACCGACGGCTCGGCCGCCTGGCGGGCCGCATCGCCGTCATCGGCGGCGCCGGAAGCGTCGGCCCCGGCTGGGGCAACGGCCGTGCCACCGCCGTGGTCTTCGCCCGGGAGGGGGCCACCGTGCACCTGGCCGACCGGGACGAGGAGGCCCTGGAGGTCACCGCGCGGCAGATCCGGGACGAGGGCGGCAGCGCGCACACGGCCGTGCTGGACGTCACCGAACCGGCCGCCGTCCGGGACTACTTCGCTCGGTGCGAGAGCCTCGCGGGGCGGATCGACGTCCTCGTCAACAATGTCGGCGGCTCCCGGCCCGGAGGCGCGGTCGACCTCGGTCTGGAGGACTGGGACAGCCAGCTGCGCACCAATCTCACCAGTGCCTTCCTGGCCTGCAAGTACGTCGTGCCGATCATGCGGCGCGGCGGCGGAGGCTCCATCGTCAACACCGCCTCGGCGTCCGGACTGCGCTGGACCGGCGCCGCCCAGGTGGGCTACGCGGCCGCCAAGGCCGCGGTGATCCAGCTGTCCCGGGTCAGCGCCGTGGAGTACGCGCCGGACGGCATCCGGGTCAACACCGTCGTGCCGGGGCAGTTGCACACCCCGATGGTCGAGGCCCGGCTCGCCGGCCAGCGCGCGGGTGGCGACGTGGCGAGACTGCTGGCCCAGCGGCAGGCCCGGATTCCGCTCGGCTTCATGGGCGACGGCCGCGACACGGCCTATGCGGCGCTCTTCCTCGCCTGCGACGAGGCCCGGTTCGTCACCGGCACGGAGATCGTCGTCGACGGCGGAATGACGGCACGCTGTGACTGAACCCGCCGTCCACCCGACGCGGTGGGCGCCCTCGCCCGGTTGCCCGCCCCCGCACCCCGCCCCGCGCATCCCGTCCCTGGTACTTCCGCCGGACAGCTGCGACGCCCACTGCCATGTCCTCGGTCCCGCCGACGTCTTCCCCTACGCGCCGGATCGCACCTTCACGCCCCTGGACGCCCCGAAGGACCAAGTCCGCTCCCTGCACGCCCACTTGGGGCTCGACCGGGCGGTGATCGTCCAGTCGTCCTGTCACGGCCACGACCACTCCGTCCTGCTGGACGCGCTGAGCTCCGGCGACGGCAGGCTGCGCGGAGTCGCCCTGATCGGCGAGGCGACGGCGCGGGGCGAGGTCGAGGAGCTGCACCGGGCCGGCGTGCGGGCCTTCCGGCTCAACTTCCTGCCCCATCTGCGCACTCCGCCCACCCGCGCCGAGATCGACACCGTGCTCGAACGCGTCGACGGACTCGACTGGGCGGTCCAGCTCCATGTCCGGGGTGAGGAGATCGCCGCCCTCGAGGGGCTCGTCCGCACCCTGCCCGGCAGGACGGTGATCGACCACATCGGCCGGGTGGACCTCGCCGAGGGGCGCGACGGGCCCGCCCTGCGCAGCCTGCGCGCGCTGCTCGACAGCGGGCAGGTGTGGGTCAAGGTCAGCGGTGTCGACCGGATCTCCCGGCAGGGCCCGCCCTACGCCGACGCGGTCTCGCTGGCCGCCTCCCTGGTGGCGTACGCCCCGGAGCGCGTCGTGTGGGGGACCGACTACCCGCACGTCAACATCGCCTCGGACGCCCCCGACGACGGCCTGCTCGTCGACCTGGTCGGGAGCATCGCCCCCGACCCCGCGCACCTCCAACGGCTGATGGTGGACAACCCGGCCGAACTCTTCGACTTCCCAACAGCCCACTAGTGTCGCCAGAGATGGCAGGTATTTCGCTGTCACATCCCTTGAAGGGGCAAAGTGTCGACAGTAGGGTCCCGATGCGGGCCCCGTGTGAGGAGAACGGTCATGGTTCAGCTGTCCCGGCACAACGTGCTCCGGCGTGGCGACGAGGCGTACGAACGCGCCCGTCTCGACGCCGTCTGGAACGAACGCAAGCCCGACCGGTACCCGGACGTCATCGTGCTCGCCCACAGCGAGCAGGACGTCGTGGCCGCCGTACGGCTCGCCCGCAGCGAGGGGCTGGCCATCGGCATCCGCTCCGGCGGGCACAGTTGGGTGGGCAACGGGGTGCGCGGCGGCGGCATGCTGCTCGACCTCTCGCGCCTGCGGGACATCGAGGCCGACCCCGTGTCGCGGACAGCCGCCGTACGGCCCTCGGTCACGGGACCCGCCCTCCTCGAACAGCTCGCTCCACACGGCTTGTTCTTCCCCACCGGACACGCGTCCACCGTCGGCATCGGCGGTTTCGTCCTGGGCGGCGGCTACGGCTGGAACTCACGCCGGCTCGGCCCGGCCTGTCTGAGCATCGTGGCGATCGACGTCGTCCTCGCCGACGGCACCCTCGTGCACGCCACCGATGCCACCCACCCCGACCTCATGTGGGCGGCCCGCGGCAGCGGCCCCGGCTTCTTCGGCGTCGTCACCCGTTTCCATTTTGCCCTGCACGACCTGCCGCGCCGCATCCTGCGGACCGTGCACAGCTATCCACTCGACCTGCGCGACGAGGTGCTGGCCTGGTCGTACAACATGCTCGAACGTCTCTCGCCGGCCGTCGAGTTCTCGGCGAAGGTCGGGTTCGCGCCGGGACTGGGCCGGCAGACGGTCTCCGTCACCGCCACCGCCTTCTGCGAGACGGACGACGACCTCCTCGCCCCGCTGGAGGAGGCGCCCTTCCGTGACCGGGCGATCCGCGCGGTGGTCGCCCGGGAGACCACCATGGCGGAGCTCTACGACCACGCCGACCGCATGACCCCGGCCGGTATGCGCTGGGCGCTCGACGGGATCTGGACCGACGAACCGGTGGAGAAGATCCTCGACGCCGCCCGGCCGCTGTTCGACTCCGTCCCGGACACCACCAGCCATGTGCTGTGGATGCTGTGGAGCCGTCATCCCGAGCGCGCCGACGCCTGTTGGTCCAGCCAGGCCAAGGTCTACCTCTCGCCCAACGCGGGCTGGACCGACCCCGCCGAGGACCTCGCCCACGAGCAATGGGCGCACGGCCGGCTCGCCGGCCTCCAGCACCTGTCGAAGGGCCTCCAGTTCTCCGACAACAACCTCGCCGACCGCTTCGACCACGGACTCAGCCCGGCCAACTCCGCACGTCTGGAGGAGATCCGGGCCGCGTACGACCCGCAAGGTCTCTTCCGCACCTACATGACCCCCCAGGAATCCACGACCGCCTACGCCGCCGCGGGACCCGCGCGGACGCACTAGTTCGTACTCAGGAAGCTCAAGGAGAGCCGTTTCATGGAGACTTCGAGAAACCCGCGGCGTCGTACCCTCATCGTCCTGACCGCCCTCGCCGTCACCGGATCCCTCACCGCCACCGGCTGCGGCGGCGAGTCCGCCACCGCCACCACCTCCGACGGCAAGGTGAAGATCACCGTCCTGCGCTCCAACGGCGCGATCTTCGAACCCCTCTACATCGCCGAGCAGCAGGGCTACTTCGAGGACGCGGGTCTCGACGTCACCATCAAGGCCGGCGCCCAGGACACCTCGCAGAACGCGCCGTCCGTCCTCAACGGCGAGGCGCAGTTCGCGATGACGGACAGCTCCGGCTTCCTCAAGGGCGCCGCCCAGGACATGCCCCTCAGGATCGTGACCGGACTCCAGTCGGCGACGACGGAGACCGACCCCACCGACGGACTGCTGGTGAAGAAGGACAGTCCGATCGAGTCCTTCGCCGATCTGGAAGGGAAGACCGTCGGCATTTCCGCGCTCGGCGGCACCATCCAGTTCATCTGCGAGTACCTGGTGCAGAAGGCCGGCGGCGACCCCGGGAAGGTCAAGTTCGTCGCGCTGCCCACCACCTCGCTCACCGACGCCGCCACCTCCGGCAAGACCGACGCCGTCTTCTCCTTCGGCCCCTTCTACTTCGCCGGTCTCGACAGCGGACTGCGTTCCATAGGCAACGGCATGAACGACGTGCCTGGCATGGTCCAGGGCCTGCTGTTCGCCGGCCAGAAGTACCTGTCGTCCAACGGCGACACGGCGAAGAAGTTCATCGACGCGGTCGCCAAGGCCATCACCTACGCCAACGAACACCCCGCGGCGGTCAAGGCGATCGACAAGAAGTACACCCAGGTGCCCGCCGCCTTCATCGACGCGCACGACATCAACCACTACGACAAGACCCTCGACACCACGGTCATGCGCACGGTCATCACGAAGATGCACGAGTTCGACCTGCTCGACAACGAGCCGAAGGACGACGCGCTCTACTGGGACCAGGCACCGACCACGGCCGGGGAGTAGGCGGCGATGGTCAAGGTCCGACTGCTTCAGCTCGGCGCCTTCGCATGCGTGTCGGCGCTGTGGGCGATCGTCGCCGCCGCGGGGGTGGTGAGTCCGACCGCGCTTCCCGGGCCGCGCGCCGTGACCGTGGCGCTCGGGGACCTCCTCGCCGGCGGTGCCTTCTGGCAGGCCGTGGCGGAGACCCTGCGCGGCGCGGTCGTGGGCCTCGTCGCGGCGATCGCCGTGGGCATCCCGGTCGGCCTGGTGACCGGGATGTACGAGGCGGCCGAGGAGTCCTCCCGGCTGCTCGTGGAAATGCTGCGCTCCTTCCCGGTCATCGCTCTGCTGCCGGTGTTCCTGCTGGTGCTCGGCTCCACCCCGGGCATGAAGGCGACGGTCGTCTTCATCGCCTGCGTCTTCCCGGTGCTGCTCCAGGCACAGTACGGAGCGCGCGGCGTGTCACAGGCCGTACGCGAGATGGCGCACGGCTACCGCATCCCGCGGCTGCTGCGCATGCGCCGGGTGGTCCTGCCCGCCGCGGCGCCCTCGATCATGACGGGCCTGCGGCTGGCGGCGACCACCTCGGTCCTGGTGTCCATCGGTGTCGAGGTGCTCACCACGCTCCCCGGCATCGGACACATGATCATGGAGTCGCAGCAGGCGGGTGCGTCCGCCCGGGCCTACGCGTACATCCTGACCGCCGGGGCCATCGGGTACACGATCACGCTGCTCGCGCAGTTCGCCGAGCACCGCCTGCTGCGCCGGCGCCCGCCGGCCCGGGCGGGAGAGGAGTAGCCGCGTGCCCTGGAAACCGATCCTGCGCCAACTGTGGCTGCCCGCCCTGGTGTTCCTGATCCTGCTGGTGTCGACCGAGGGCAGCGCCAGCTTCTACTTCCCACCGCTGACCGAGGTCCTCGGCGCGCTGTGGCACGAGCTGCTGCACGGCTCCCTCGTCGAGGACCTGCTGTTCAGCCTGCGCAACATCATGGCCGGGCTGGCCCTCGCCACCGTGGCGGGGGTGGGTGCCGGGCTCGTCATCGGCGAGATACGCGTCCTACGGCTGGCGACGGGCCCGCTGCTCGACTTCGCCCGCGCCACCCCGACCGTGGGCTTCGTGCCCGTCATCATCCTCACCCTGGGCATCGGCTCCGGACCGAAGATCTTCCTCATCTTCCTGGGATCGGTGTGGCCGATCCTCCTCAACACGGTCAGCGGGGTGCGGGACATCAGCCCGGCCGTGCACGAGACCGCCCGCGGCTACCGCATCCCCTGGACGCTCAGACTGCGCCGGGTCGTCCTGCCCGGCGCGCTGCCGCAGATCCTCGCGGGCATCCGGGTCGCCCTCTCCGTCGCCGTCGTCCTCATGGTGGTCAGCGAGATCTACGGATCGCCCGTCGGACTCGGCAACTTCATCCTCCAGAGCGGATCCAGCTTCCATGTCGCCGAGACCTGGGCCGGCACCATCCTGATCGGGATCCTCGGCTACGCCCTCAGCGTGCTGCTCCTGCTCGTCGAGCACCGCCTCCTGGGCTGGTACCACGAGCGCGCGCCCCGGGCCCGTGCCCCGCGGCCGATTCCCACCGAGAGCGTCAAGAGCAACGGAGTCGTCGTATGACACGCGGATCGAGCCTGCACGTCGAGGATCTCTGCCTGAGCTTCGGTACGGGGCCGCAGGAGCACCGGGTCCTCGAAGGCCTGTCCCTGCGCGTGGACCCGGAGGAGGCGGTGTGCGTGGTCGGCCCGTCCGGCGCCGGCAAGACCACGCTCCTTCGCTGCCTGGCCGGACTGGCCCGGCCCACCTCCGGTGAAGTGCGGTACGGACAGCAGCGGTTGACCGAGCCGCACGCCGACATCGCGGTGGTCTCCCAGGACTACCGGGGTTCGCTGCTGCCGTGGCTGCGCGTATGGGACAACGTCGCCTTCCCGCTCCAGGGCCGGGGCGTGAAGAAGGCCGTACGCAGAGGGCGCGCCCTCGAGTGCCTGGACGCCGTCGGCCTCCCCGACGTCGGCGACAAATACCCCTGGCAGCTCTCCGGCGGGATGCAGCAGCGGGTCGCCATCGCGAGGGGACTGGCGTACGACGCCCCGGTGCTGCTCATGGACGAGCCGTTCGGCTCGGTCGACGCGCAGTCCCGCTTCGACCTGGAGGACCTGACCCTGCGACTGCGCCGGCAGCTGGGCATCACCGTGGTCGTGGTCACCCACGACATCGACGAGGCCGTCTATCTCGGCGACCGTGTCATCGTGCTCGGCGGACGGCCGACGGCCGTTCTGGACACCCTCGCCGTCCCGCTCGGCACCGACCGCGACCAGCTGACGACCCGGGCCGATCCCCGGTTCGCCGAGCTGCGCACCCGGGTGCTGGCGCTGATCCGCGGTGAGAAGGTCCCGATCGGTCCGGAGGCGGCCCGCCAGTGACCGCGAGCTTCGACCACCTGGGCATCTCCGTCCCCGATCTGGAGGCCGGTGTCGCCTGGTACAGCGCGGCGCTGCGGCTGACCGTGGAGCGCACCTTCGCCGTGCCCGGCACCGGACTCCGGGGCGTGATGCTCCGTCATGCCAGCGGCTACCGGATCGAGTTGCTGCACCGCCCCGACGCCGAACCCGGACTCGTGGCGGACGGTCCGGTCCAGGCGGCGGGCCGGCTCGGTTACGGCCACCTCTGTCTCGCCGTGGACACCCCGGACGAGGTCGACGCGGAGTTCGCGCGGCTCGTCGCCGCGGGCGCGGGCGTCCGGATGAGCCCGCGCCCCGCGCCGCGGCCCGGCGCCCGGATGGCGTTCGTGGCCGACCCGTACGGGAACCTCATCGAGCTGATCGACCGCACGGTCTGACGCCGGCGGGGACCAGCCGCCGCACCCCACTCATCCCAGCACCCGGCTGATGCCACCCGTCGGTCGGGCCTGCCCAAAACCCACTGAGAACAAGGGAGTTCACTGTGACACGCATCAGCAGGACAGGCCCCGAGATCACCTACCGGGCTCGCCCCCGCGCACTCCTCGTGGCCGTGGCCGCCGCCATGGCCCCCACCCTCACCGCACCGGTCGCCGCCCGCGCGGCGACCACCAGGGCGGGCAAGCGCATCACGGTGGCCGCCGGCGAGACCCTGGAGCTGACGGCGACCACCACCGCCAACATCCTCACCATCGCCGAGGGCGGCGCCATCACCGTCCCGGACGGCTACAGCCTCACGCTGACGGTCAACGGAGTCGAGACGGGCAGCGCACTCGCCGAACTCACCGACGGCTACGGCGGCGTGGCCACCGCGATCGCCGCCGCCACCTACCGGGGCACGGTCGTCCTCGCCGTCGCCGAGGCCGACGAGGTCGCCTACAGCGACCTCACCTTCCCCTTCCGGCACGCCCTGTACGTGGACGCCGACGGGGTCGACGAGGCCAGGTCCGTGCCCTCGGGGGTCCTGGGCGGCACCGTCACCGACACCTCGGCGAGCGGCATCAGGCTGCTGTCCGACGGCGAGGCCTACAACGGCGTGTACGTCACCGGCGGCGGCACCTACACCCTCACCCGGCCCAGGATCGCCTTCTCCGGGAACGGCCGCTGCGACTTCATCGGCTACGGAGCCTCCGTCGTCGGCACCGGGGCGGGCACCACCCTGGTGCTGGACGGCGCCACCATCAAGAACGAGGGCGTGGTCCGCACCGCGGTCATCGCCGACGCCACCGCCAACGTCGTCGTCAAGAACTCCACCCTGCACTGCGCCGACGGCACGGTCCCCGACGAGTACCCCACCGCGGGAACCGGCGACACCCGCTACATGATCACCGTGCCGTGGATGCTCGGCCTGTCCGGCAACGTACGCACCACCAACCTGCTCGGCGCCGGCACACGGGCCTCGTACATCAACTCCACGATCTCCTCGGAGAAGTGGGGGGCCCTGTCCGTCGACGGCGGCAGCTACTGCACCCTCACCGCCATCAACAGCACGATCGCCAACACCGGGGGCCAGGGCTACGGCTCGTACGCGATCGGCAACGTCACCGAGCACTTCCTCGGCTGCACCTTCGACGTCGGTGACTACGCCCTCATCCACTGGGGCGCCTCGGCCCATTACGGCGACAGCACCGAGGAAGCGGTCGCCGCCCTCAACGAGTCACTGGAACTGGGCCTCACGGCCACCGAGTTGAGCAGGCTTCCGGTGAAGTCGAGCGTCGTGGGCGCGGGCCGTTTCATGGTGCTCTGGTACGCGGCCGGGTCCGTCACGATCGACGGTGGCACCCAGGTGAACACCGGCGAGACCGCGTTCATGTGCAAGGCCGTCGCGGGCAGCGTCACCGTGGACGGTTCCGAGGGCGCCACGATCAACGCGGGCAACGGCGTGATCTTCCAGCTGATGGACACCGACCGGCCCAGCAGTGTGTCGGTGTCGGGCAAACCGTGGAAGACCGAGACGACCGGCACCTACACCGAGCCCACCGGCTCGCCGGTCAGGTCGTCGAGCTGGGTGACCACCAGCGCCCAGTCCACCGACGCCAAGGCGTCCTTCACCGACATCGAGCTGACGGGCGACTTCTACAACTCGGTGTGGGGCGGCGGCACCGGGAACCTCCAGGGCCAGAACCTGAACCTCACCTTCACCCGGTCCACCGTGACGGGCACCCTGTCCGCCGGTACCGCCGAGCACGCCGTCTCCACCATCACCTCGGCCACGTACCGGGAGATCAGCGAGGTCACCAACACCCCGAGCGCGGTCGTCAACAACGGCGTCCTCGTGACGCTGGGCAGCGGCTCGACATGGACGGTCACCGGGACCTCGTACCTGAGTGCCCTGACCCTCGCGTCCGACGCCGCCGTCACGGCGCCGTCCGGCAGGACGGTGACCCTGACGGTCGACGGCACGGCCACCGAGCTCAGGGCGGGCGGCTCGTACACCGGAGCGCTGACGCTGACGGTGGCATGACCGGCGCATGAACCGGCCCCCGGGTGGATGCGAACCAGGTCCCGGGGGCCGGAGTGTGTGTGCCGTGGCGGTGGTGGCGGTGGTGGGGCGGGTGCGGGTGCCGGGTGCTACGCGCCGATCATGTTGTAGCCGCCGTCCGCGACCAGGAAGCCGCCCGTGATGTGCTGCGCGTCCTCGGTCGCCAGGAAGAGGGCCGCCCCCGCCAGCTCCTCCGGCCCCGGGATCCGTCCCATCGGCGTCGCCGCGCGCAGCGCGTCCCCACGCCCGCTCTGCCAGTCCTGCCGCCCCAGGGTGGCAGCGGTCTCGATGAACCCGGGCGCGAACACGTTCACCCGCACCTTCGGCGCGAAGGCGTGCGCATAGGACTTGGTCAGCCCGATGATGCCGTACTTGGCCGCCGCGTACTGCGGTGCCCGAGCACTGCCCCGCACCACCACCGTCGAACCGATGTTGACGATGGCGCCCCCGCCGTCCTGTTCCAGCATCCGCGCCCCGAACTCGTGTGTGCACAGCAGGGTGCCCTTGACGTCGACGGCGAGAACGTGGTCGACGGACTCCTCGGTGAGGTCCCGCCACGACATCTGCTCGCGCGCCACGTCCCCCACGTTGTTGACCGCCACGTCGAGCCGGCCGAAGTGCGCCCACACCTCGTCGGCGAGGCGCTCGATCCGGTCGTGCCCGGCGATGTCCGCCTGGACGACGAGGGCCTTGCGGCCGAGTGCCGTGACCCGCTCGGCCGTCGCCTCCGCGCCGGCCCGCGAGCTCCGGTAGTGCACGGCGACGTCGGCGCCCTCGCGCGCGGCCCGTACGGCGATCTCGGCGCCGAATCCGGTGCCCGCGCCGGTGACGAGGACGGTCTTGCCGGTGAAACGCCCGAGGACGGGAGTCAGAGTCATACGGTCTCCGTTCGTGAAAGCCCGTTCGCTGAGATCGGGGCCGGGGTCGGGGTTCATACGAGGGTCCGGCCGCCGTCCGCGTACAGCACCTGCCCGGTGACGAACGCGGACTCGGCGGACGCGAGGAAGAGGACGGGCCCGGTCAGGTCCTCGGGCCGGCCGAGGCGTCCGGCGGGCACCAGCGACTCCATCGACGCGCGCATGCCCGGCTTCGCCAGGTAGGCGCGCGTCAGGTCGGTCTCGGTGTAGCCGGGTGCGACCGCGTTGACGGTGACCCCGGCGGCCGCCCACTCGCGCGCCATCACCCGCATCAGCTGGTTCACTCCGCCCTTGGTCGCCGCGTACGGCGCATGGTCCCGGTGGGCGAGCAGACCCGAGACGGAGGACAGGTACACGACGCGTCCGTAGCCGTTCGGCACCATCACGGCCCCCGCGGCCCGGCCCAGCCAGAACGCGCTGGAGAGGTTGACGGCGAGCAGCCGCTCCCACACCTCGTCGGGCGTCTCCAGCACGGGTCTGCGGTCGTTGACGCCGACCGCGTGCACGAACACGTCGAGTCCGCCCAGGAGCCGGACCGCCTCCGCGACGGCCGTACGGCAGGCGGCGGGAGAGGTGAGGTCGGCGACGACGCCGGTCACGCCGTCCCGGACGGTGTCCTCGAGCCGGTCCTTGTCCACGTCGAGCACGACCACGTCCGCATACGCCTCGGCAAGCGCCCGGGCCACCGTCGCGCCGATTCCGCCGCCACCGGCGACCAGGGCGCGGGTACCCGCGAAGTCCCACGTTGTCCGCATGCCCGGACCGTAAGCCACGCCCGCGATTTGTGTCCACACTTCGCACGCCTCTTGACGGATATTGCCCCGCTGGGCAGGGTGAGTGTCGACAGTTAGGGAGGGTCGATGAAACTGGTGACGTTCGACGCGGGGCCGGAGGAGGCTCTGGTGGGGCGGCTGGACGGCGAGACCGTCGTGGGTCTTGACGTGCCCTCCACGCGGGTGTTCTTCGAGCGCGAGGGGCAAGTGGGCGAGACGGGGCGCACGTTCGCCCTGGCCGACGTCCGGCTGCGCGCGCCGATCGAGCCCAGGAAGTTCTTCCACACGGCCGGCAACTTCCGCGAACACCACGAGGACCTGGTCCGGGTGGACTGGTCGCACCCGGTGAACAAGGGCATCGTGTTCTTCCAGAACGTCGACGCCATCATCGGACCCGAAGAGCCGATCGTGTACCCGGCGAACCTCACCCGAGAGCTCGACTACGAACTCGAACTCGCCGTCGTCATAGGGAAGCCGGGCCGGTTCTTCTCCGCCGAGCAGGCCGCCGAGCACATCGCCGGCTATCTGGTCTTCAACGACATCACCGCCCGCGACATCCAGCGCAGGGAGATGGAGTCCGGGGTCTTCTCCTTCTCCAAGGCCATCGAGACCTTCTGCCCGATCGGCCCGTACATCGTCACCGCGGACGAGATCGACGACCCGCACGACCTCGACATGGAGCTGCGGGTCAACGGAGACGTCCGTCAGAAGTCCCACACCTCCCGGATGTCGGTGTCCATCCCGCAACTGGTCGCCTACCACTCCCCGCAGGTCTACAGCGCGGGCGATCTCATCACCACGGGCACCGTCGCGGGTGTCGCCGCGAGCACCGAGGACCCCTCCGCGAACTACCTCAGGCCCGGCGACGTCGTCGAGGCGGAGATCGAGGGCCTGGGTGTCCTGCGCAACCGGGTCGTGAGCTGGTCCGACGCGTACGGCACCGAAGAACCGCCCGCCGAACACTGGGTGTGAACCGATGAGAATCGCACAACTCGCCGGACGGCCAGTGCTGTTGACCGACAGCGGGGCCGTCGACGTCCCCGCCGAGTACGCCGGGGACCTCTTCGCGCGCTGGGACGACCTGCTCGACTGGTCCAGGGGTGCCACAGGGGGGCGCCCCTACGACGAGGGCGAACTGGAGGCCCCCGTCCCCGCACCCCGGCAGATCTTCGCCGTCGCCCTCAACTACCGCCCGCACACCGCGGAGGCGGGATACGAGGAGCCCGACGCGCCGCTGGTCTTCACCAAGTTCCCGACCTGCCTCACCGGCCCGCGCACGACCGTGGATCTGCCGAACGGCCATGTCGACTGGGAGGTGGAGCTGGTCGCCGTCATCGGCCGTGAGGCCCGCCGGGTACCGGTCGAGAAGGGCTGGGAGCCGGTCGTGGCGCTCACCGTCGGCCAGGACCTGTCGGAGCGGATCGCCCAACTCGCGGGCCGACCCGCCCAGTTCTCGCTCGCCAAATCGCACCCGGGGTTCGGCCCGGTGGGCCCCGCGCTGGTGAGCCTCGACGAACTCGACGACCCCGACGACCTGGAACTGACCTGCGAACTCAACGGAGAGACCGTCCAGCACGACCGCACGGCCGGCATGATCTTCCCGGTACCGCAACTGGTGGCGCATCTCAGCGAGTTCTGCACCCTGCTGCCCGGGGACCTCATCTTCACCGGCACCCCGGCCGGCGTCGGCAACCGCCGCGTCCCGCAGCGCTTCCTGACGCCCGACGACGAACTCGTGAGCCGTATCGGGGGAGTCGGCGAGATGCGGCACCGCTTCCGGAGGGCCACGCCATGAACCCGACGCTCTTCACCGACGTCCAGGTCTTCGACGGCACCGGACGGGATCCGTTCCCGGCCGAGGTCCTCGTCGAGGGCAACCGCATCACGGCGGTCACCGACCGGCTCAAGCGCGACCGGCGGGCGGCAGCCCGTGTGATCGACGGAGGCGGCGGCACCCTGCTTCCCGGGCTGGTCGACGCCCACGCCCACCTGGGCTTCGGCTCCACCGTCGAACACCGCTCCCCGCGCCGGGACGAGCCCGTCGAGGAGAAGGCGCTGCTCGTGGCGCACGCCGGACGTGTGCTGCTCGACCACGGCATCACCAGCGCCTACTCCGGCGGCAACCGGCTCCCGGGTACGGAGATCGCCGCCCGCAAGGCCTTCGCCGAGGGCTGGATGCCCGGACCGCGACTGAGGGCCGCGTCCTGGGAGGGCAGCGCGGGCATGGTCGAACCCGGCGTCTACGACTTCCCGGGAGTGGAGGGACGGGCCTCCGACCCGGACTCGGTGGCCCGGTTCGTCACCGACATGGCCGAACTCGGCGTCGACATCGTGAAGTTGTCGCTCTCCGGGGAGAGCGCGGTCGTCCAGGGGACCTCCCGGATCGTGCAGTTCACCGGGGAGGAGGTCGCCGCCGCCGCGCAGGCCGCGCAGCAGCACGGCGTGTGGCTCACCGCGCACGCGCACGCCGCCGAGTCGATCAAGATGGCCGTACGGCACGGCGTCCGCGCCGTCTACCACTGCACCTTCGCCGACGAGGAGGCCCTCGACCTGCTCGAAGCGGCCCGTGACCGGGTCTTCGTCGCCCCGACCCCGGGCATCGTCCACGCCAATCTGCACGAGGCCGGCAGCGAACCCGAGCCGGGCATGGAGGTCCAGGCCACCGCCGATGCCGTACGCGAGGTCGTGCCGGAACTCGTCCGGCGCGGCATCCGCGTCGTCCCCGGCGGCGACTACGGCTTCGCGTGGAACCCGGTCGGCCGCAACCTCCGCGACCTCGAACTGTTCGTCGACTGGTTCGGCCTCACCCCTGCCGAGACGCTGCGCGCGGCGACCCGCCACGGCGGGCAGATCATGGGAATGGCGGACGAACTCGGCCTGATCCGGGAGGGATTCCTCGCCGACCTCGTCCTCGTCGACGGTGATCCACTGGCGGAGATCGGCATCCTCCAGGACCGTGACCGGCTACGGGCGATCATGAAGGACGGCAAGCTGCACAAGGCCCCGGCGTGATCGGGGCCCGTACGACCGCCGGACGGCTCGCGGGGGAGTGGGACGAGGGCGTGGCGGTGTTCCGGGGCATCCCGTTCGCCGAACCCCCCGTCGGCGGTCTGCGCTGGCGGCCGCCCCGGCCCGTCGCCCGCTGGGACGGCGAGCGGCGGGCGTACGCCTTCGGGCCCGCGCCCCTCCAGCCGCAGCCGCCCAGCGACTCGATCATGTACCACACGAACTTCGCCGACCGGCGGGCGCTGGTGATGAGCGAGGACTGCCTCTACCTCAACGTGTGGACACCCGACCCGGCACGCGCCGCCGGACTGCCGGTCATGGTCTGGATCCACGGCGGCGGCAACCGCTACGGCCACGGCGGCCAGGAGATCCACGACGGCCGCGCGATGGCCGGCCGGGGCCTCGTCGTGGTGACCCTGAACCACCGGCTCGGCGCGCTCGGCTTCCTCGCCCACCCCGAACTGGCCGCCGAGGACGACCTGGGCGCGTCCGGCAACTACGGGCTCCAGGACATCGTCGCCGCCCTGACCTGGGTCAGGGAGAACATCGCGGCCTTCGGCGGCGACCCCGACCGGGTGACCCTCGCGGGGAACTCGGCCGGCGCCGCCCACATCTGCCACCTCATGGCCTCGGAAGCCGCCCGGCCCCTGTTCCACGCGGCCGTGGGGCAGAGCGCCTCCGGGGTCGGACGCGCCGAGGGGCCGCTCGCGGACCAGGCCGCCGCCCAGAAGCAGGGGCTGCGCTGGGCGGCGGGGTTCGGCGACCCGAACATCGACGGACTGCGGCGGCTCGACGGATCGGAGCTCGTGCTCCGGGGCCACTTCGGGCCCGTCGTCGACGGGCGGATCCTGACCCGGCCGACCGACGAGGTCTTCGACGCCGGCCGGCAGCACCGCGTACCGCTGCTGGTGGGCAGCAACTCCGACGAGGGCTCGGTGTACGCCACCCCCGACGTCCTGCGCAGGCTCCCGGTGGAGCCCGGCACGGACGAGCTGTATCCCGTACGGGACATGGCGGAAGCCCGGCGCACCGCACGGCTGTTCACCGGCGAGAGCCGCTTCACCCACCCGGTGTGGCGGTGGGCCGTGGCACATCGGGAGACGGCGCCGACCTGGATGTACCGCTTCACCCGGACCCCTCCGCTGCCGGACGGCCTGGACCTGGCGCCACCGCGCGACGGGCTCCCGGCGTACGGCGTCCATCACACCGCCGAACTCCCCTACGCCCTCGACACCTTGGACTGCCGGCCCTGGCCGTGGACCGGGACCGACCGGGAGCTGGCGCGCACCATGGCGGACGCCTGGGCCCGCTTCGTCGGGACGGGCGACCCGAACGGGGGAGCGCTGCCGCGGTGGTCGGCCTTCACCGGCACCGAGGCGATGGTCTTCGGGGACTCCGTGCGGGCGGGCACCGTCGAACGGCTCGAGGCCATGCGGCTGTTGGCCCGCTGCCCCCGGCCTCTGTAGCTTCCGCCACCCCACGAAAGGACCCCGCGTGGCCAGGCTCCCCGACACCGAAGGCACCGGTGGGATCGCCCACCGCGTCCGCGCCCGCAGGGGCGGTGCGCTGCGCCCCCTCGACCGGATGCTGCTGCACAGTCCACAGCTCGCCGACGGCTGGAACAGCCTGCTCGGCGCGATCCGGGGACGCCTGCGGCTCCCACCGGACATACGGGAGCTGGTGATCCTGCGGATCGCCGTGCTCAACCGCGCCGGGTACGAGTGGACGGCACACGAGCCGGAGGCGCGGGCGGCCGGGCTGAGCGACGCCGACCTGGCCGAACTGCGCCGCGAGAGACCGGACTTCGACGAGCGCCGTCGACGGGTCATCGCCTACACCGATGCGATGACCCGCGACGTCCATGTCTGCGAGGGGACGTTCGACGCCCTCCGCGCCCACTTCACCGACGTCGAACTGGTGGAACTGACGGCGACCGTGGCCGCGTACAACATGGTGTCCCGCTTCCTGGTCGCGCTCGACGTCCAGGAGCCGCCCCTAGGGGCGACCACCGCGGTGCCGCCGGAGGAAGTCGATCAGTAGCCGGTTCCACACGGCCGGCTGCTCCCAGTGCGGGTTGTGGCCCGCCTCGCGGACGACATGCGTCTCGACTTCCCGCAGATGACCGGCGTTGAGGCGCATGACGGACGGCGGGCTGTACAGGTCCGCGTCTCCGGTGACGAGCTGCACGGGCAGGGCGAGGGTCTCCAGGGCCGACCAGGTGATCGTGTTCGCGAGGGACTGTGCGAAGGCGTCGGAGGTCCTGGCGCGTTCGTGGATCTCCAGCCAGGCCGCCACCCCGTTCCGGTCGCCGCCCCGGTACGAGGGGCCGAGCTCCTTGAAGTCGACCGGCATGTCGCCGAACGGGTCGGGCTGGAGCGCGGCGGTCAGCTCCGCGTACTCCGCGTCCTGGACGCCCATGACACTCCCGGAGACGGTGAGGCTGCGCAGCCGGTCCCCGTACGACAGGGCGTAGTCGATCGCCACCGGGCCGCCCGCCGCCGAACCCGAGAGATGGAAGCGGCCCAGGCCCAACACGTCGGCGAGCGTGTCCAGGTCGCCGGAGGCGGTGTCGGCATCGGCCCTGGTGCCGGCCACCGACCCGTACGCGCCACGCCGTGAGTACCCGACGACCCGGAACCCCGCCGCGGTCAGCACCGGTTGCTGGTACGGCCAGCTCTCGCCGCTGCCCGAGCCGGGGTGCAGCAGTACCACGGCCTCCCCGTCACCCCCGGTGTCCCAGCACCACAGGCTGCCGCCCCCGGACACCGGCACCTGGTACTCGCTCACCGGAACCTGGGCGGGCACCGGCACCGGCTCCCACGGCTTCCCCGGCTCCCCGGCGGAGGCGGCGCCGGCCTCGGCCGTACCCTGGGTGACGCCCGTCGCCGCGATCGCCGCCAGCGCGCCGCCCACCACGGAACGTCTGGTGAGGGCCGATGGACTCGTGCGTACTCGCTTCATGTCTCCTCGTTTCTCCGGTGACCGGGTCTACGTCGACGTTTCGTCAACTTTTACGTCGACGTTTCTGGTGGCTTTTCTGCCGACCTTTTTGCCGACGTTTCTGTTCACTTCTGGGTCGAACTGCGGTATTGGACCTGTCTGTCGACAGCAAGCGGCGGATCTCCGGTGTAGACCACCCTGGGGTGAGATAGTGTCGACACCGTTGCATCGGCTGTGAGCCCGGACAGGCAGGGAGAAGTGCCGCATGACCGATCAGGACACGCACCTCGTGCTGGAGCGCCTCCTGCGGCTGCGGGACCGGCGTGAACCGCTGGTCGCGCAGATCGCCGAATGGGTCGGCGCGGGCATCATCGAGGGTCGACTGGAGCCCGGTCAGGACCTCAACAGCGTCGATCTGTCACGCCGGTTCGAGACCAGCCGTACGCCCGTCCGCGAGGCACTGATGCTCCTCGAACAGGAGGGCCTGGTCGAGATGAAGGCGCGCCGCCGCCCCCGGGTGGCCGCGCCGACCCCGCAGGACATCCGGGACATCTACCAGGTGCGCAAGAACCTCCTGTCGATGCTCGCGGGCCTGCTGGTGGAGCGGGCCGACGACGAGGAGCTGGCCGAGCTGCGCACCCGGGTCGAACGGATGCGCAAGCTCGCCGACGACGGTGACGTGGACGGGTACTTCTGGAACCACGTGCTGCTCCAGGAGCGGATGACCGAGATCGTCGGCAACCCCACGCTGAAGCAGATCCTGGACTCGCTGGCCCTGCGCACACTGATGCTGCGGCACCTCAGCCTGACCCGAGCCGGCCGGCTCGCGCACAGCGTCGACGACCAGGAACGGCTGCTCCAGGCCTGCGAGGAGCGTGACGGGGAGCTGGCCTCCGCCCTGATCGCGGGGGCGACCGTACGGGCGCAGCGGGCCGTGGAGGAGCAGTTGGAGCAGGACGGCGCGGCACGCGGACGCAAGCCCGTACGCGGCCGCCGCGCCGCTTCGTAACGCCCGCCGCGACGCCCCCTGAACACACCTCACTTGGCCAGCACTCCGCCGTCGACGGGGAAGTTGCCGCCCGTCACCCAGGCCGACTCCTCCGACGCCAGATAGACCGCGCACCAGGCGATGTCCTCGGGCGTCCCGACCCGGCCCAGCGGGATCCGGGCCAGCAGTGCCTCCCGGGCCGCGCCTTCGTGGGCCCCGGCGGACTCGGTCGCGGGCGTCCGCACCATGCCGGGCGAGATGGTGTTGGCGCGGATTCCCGACGGGCCTCCCTCGACGGCGAGTTGACGGGTCAGTCCGAGCACGGCCGACTTGCCCGCGCAGTGCGCGACCATCCCGAAGGTCCCGCTGCCCCGGAAGGCGTTCACCGAGGCGAAGTTGACGATCGAGCCGCCCCCCGAGGCCACCATGTGCGGCCACACGGCCTGTACGGGCAGGAAGACCACGTCCACCTCGCCGCGCAGGGTCGGCGACCACTGTGTGCCGAAGTCCATCTCGGCGGCCGTGGCCATGTACGGGGCGATGGCCCCCGCCGTCACCAGGACGTCGATCCGGCCGTGGCGCTCGCCCGCCTCGTCGGCGAAGCGACGGGCGTCGGCGGGGACGGTCATGTCGAGCGGGGCGAGGACCTCGACGGCCAGCCCCCGGTCGGCGGCCGCCTTGCGGGTCCGCTCGGCCGCGGCCGGGTCGATGTCGCAGCCGACGACGGTCGCGCCCTGCTCGGCGAAGAGCAGCGCGCAGCCCTGGCCGATCCCGGCGCCGGCGCCGGTGACGAGGGCGACTTTCCCGGAGAGTCTGGCGGTCACATGGACCCCTTTCGCAAGGCGGTCTCGGCAGTCGTACGCGACGCGAAGCGGCGCTCCCTTCCTTCCTAGTGTCGACACTAGGGGCTGGTCAAGAGGTGGGTTGCGCCCAGAACGCATTTCTGTCGACAGTAGGGGGGTATTGCGTGCTTGATTCCCAGCGATACGCGTTCATGGGTCCCGCCGCAGGGCTCGAGAGCCTTCCCTCTTCCGGCGGGACCCTGCGCGAGGTCTTGACGTGTACTTGACGCAGTGGCTTCATGGGAGCGCTCCCACATGCCATCCCCCACACCCCCCACCCCCTCTGCCGCCCGAGTCTCGTGGCCTCACTTCTGGAGTCGCAGTGAGAACAACAAGGAGCACGACAACGAGCACGGCAAGGAGCACGAAGACAAGCACGAAGGCAAGCACGGAGAGAGGCACGGCAATGCGCAGGGCCATGCGTACGGCGATGCGTACGGCCATGCGCACGGCAAGGAGGACGACCCGAAGCGCGTCGCGGGCGCACCCGCTGGGCACGCTGCTGACCAGACTCGCGGCCCTCCTCGGTCTGGTCCTCGTCGGCGCCCTGTGCCCGGCCGCCGCCCAGGCCCAGACCCGATCGCCCGACGCCCTCGCCACCGGCCTGCACATCAGCGACGGCCGGCTGGTCGAGAGCAACGGGAACGACTTCGTCATGCGCGGCGTGAACCACGCCCACACCTGGTATCCGGGCAGGACGCAGCAGTCCCTCGCCGACATCAAGGCGATGGGCGCCAACGCGGTGCGCGTCGTCCTCGCCGACGGCCACCGCTGGAGCGCGAACAGCGCGTCGGACGTGGCGACCGTCGTAGCGCAGTGCAAGGCCAACCGGCTCATCTGCGTACTGGAGGTGCACGACACCACCGGGTACGGCGAGGACACCGCCGCCGGCACGCTCGACCAGGCGGCCGACTACTGGATCGGCCTGAAGGACGTACTGGCCGGCCAGGAGAACTACATCATCGTCAACATCGGCAACGAGCCCTGGGGCAACACCGATCCGGCGGGCTGGACCGATCCGACCATCGCCGCGATCAAGAAGCTGCGCAACGCCGGATTCCAGCACACGATCATGGTGGACGCGCCCAACTGGGGTCAGGACTGGCAGGGCGTCATGCGCGCCAACGCCCAGTCCGTGTACGCCGCCGACACCACCGGCAACCTGATCTTCTCGATCCACATGTACAGCGTCTTCGACACCGCGGCGGAGATCACCGACTATCTGAACGCCTTCGTCGACGCCCGACTCCCGATCCTCATCGGCGAGTTCGGCGGCCCCGCCGACCAGTGGGGCGACCCCGACGAGGACACCATGATGGCCACCGCCCAGCAGCTCGACCTGGGCTACCTCGCCTGGTCCTGGAGTGGAAACACCGATCCGATCCTCGACCTGACGCTCAACTTCGATCCCGCGCAGCTCAGTTCATGGGGCCAGCGCATCTTCAACGGCGTCAACGGCATCGCCCGGACCGCCGAGGAGGCCACGATCTTCGGTGGCGGCACCCCGGGCGACACCCAGGCCCCGACCACCCCGGGCACCCCGACCGCCGCCACAGTGACGGCCACCTCCGCGACGCTCACCTGGACGGCCGCCACGGACAACGTCGGTGTCGCCGGCTATGACGTCGTACGGATCAACGGCACCACCGAGACCGGTGTCGCCGCCTCGACCACCAACTCCGCCACCGTGACCGGCCTCACCGCGAACACCGCGTACACCTTCGCCGTCTACGCCCGGGACGCCGCCGGGAACCGTTCCGCCCGCTCCGCCTCGGTGAACGTCACCACCGGCAGCGCGCCCGCCGTGGCCTGCTCCGTCGGCTACCGCGTCGTGGGGGAGTGGCCCGGCGGCTTCCAGGGTGACATCACCCTGCGCAACACCGGTACCACCGCCATCACCGGCTGGAAGCTCGCCTTCGCCTTCGCCGACGGCCAGACCGTCACCAACATGTGGGGCGGGACCGCCACCCAGAGCGGCGGCTCGGTGAGCGTCGCCCCCGCCTCGTACACGTCCACCGTCCCCGCCGGCGGTTCGGTCACCGTCGGCTTCATCGGCAGCAAGGGCGCGACCAACACCGCACCGACCGCGTTCACGCTCAACGGCGGCGCCTGCGCCACCACTTGACCGGCCGCCCCGCGGCCGCGCCGGCCACATGGTGAACGGTCTGCTCACCACCCCGAAGGAGATCCGGGTCCGGTCCAGCCATTCCCGCTGGTCCAGACGTTTCGGCTCTTCGGGCGGACATGGGCCCACCCCGTAGGGTGTGCCCATGTCCACGACGCCCCGCTGGCTCAACGCTGACGAACAACGAGCCTGGCTGGCCTACATCGACTTCTCCACCCTGCTCGCCGACCATCTCAACCGGCAGCTGCGCCGCGACGCGGGTATGACACACGCCGACTACAGCGTGCTGGCCTCCCTCTCCGCGGCCCCGGAAAGCACCCTCGGCATGTCCGAGCTCGCCCAGCGTCTGAAGATCACCCGCAGTCGGCTCACCCACGCGGTGAACCGGCTGCGCGAGGTCGGTCTCGTGGACCGCCGGGAGGACCCCGCCGACGGCCGGGGCCAGCTCGCCTTCCTCACCGACCAGGGCAGGTCCCTGCTGGAGGAGATCGCCCCGGGGCACGTGGAGGCCGTACGCCGAGCGGTGTTCGACGCCCTCACCCCCGAGCAGGTGCGCCAGTTCGCGGACATCGGCGAGGCCATCAGCGAGGCCCTGGTCCGGGCCGAGAACACCGAGGCCGACCCCGCGGGGCTGCCCTGGCGACGCCGGTAGCGGGTCGGGCGACCCGGCCGGCCCGGCGGTGTCCGGGTGGCTCGACCGGTCCTGACCGGCTCACGGAATCGCCGATCGCCGCAAGGAATCGGTGACGGATCGAGAAGAACCGGCCGACGGTCCGTACCTGGGGGTACCGGGGGGCCGCCCGCCCCTCCGACCACGCCACCGATCCTAGGGACGTACCTCGTGAACGCAACCGCCGCCATCGGCGTCACCGGCCTCGGCGTGATGGGCCGCAACCTCGCGCGCAACTTCGCCCGCAACGGCTACACCGTCGCCGTCCACAACCGTTCCGCCGGTCGCACCCGCGCGCTCGTCGAGGAGTTCGGCCACGAGGGCGCGTTCGTCCCCGCCGAGTCGGCCGCGGACTTCGTGGCCGCGCTCGAACGCCCCCGCCGGCTGATGATCATGGTGCAGGCGGGCGCGGTCACCGACGCGGTCATCGACGAGTTCGCCCCGCTCCTGGAGCCCGGCGACATGATCATCGACGGTGGCAACGCCCACTACGCCGACACCCGCCGCCGCGAGGAGTCCCTGCGCGAGCGCGGTCTCCACTTCGTCGGCGCCGGCGTCTCCGGTGGCGAGGAGGGCGCGCTGAACGGGCCGGCCGTGATGGTGGGCGGCTCGACCGAGTCGTACGACGTCCTCGGCCCGATGTTCGAGTCCATCAGCGCGAAGGTCGGCGGCGAGCCCTGTGCCACGCACATCGGCACCGACGGCGCCGGGCACTTCGTCAAGATGGTGCACAACGGCATCGAGTACGCCGACATGCAGCTCATCGCCGAGGCGTACGACCTGCTGCGCCAGGTCGCCGGCTACACCCCGACGGAGATCGCCGACATCTTCCGCACCTGGAACGAGGGCCGGCTCGGGTCCTACCTCATCGAGATCACCGCCGAGGTCCTCGCCCACACCGACGCCACCACCGGCCTGGCGTTCGTCGACATCGTCGCCGACGCCGCCGGTCAGAAGGGCACCGGCCGCTGGACCGTGCAGACCGCCCTGGACCTGGGCTCCCCGGTCACCGCCATCGCCCAGGCCACCTTCGCGCGCGCCGCCTCCGGCCAGAGCGCACTGCGCGCCGCCTACGCCGGCCTCCCCGGCGGCACCACGCCCCCGCTCAGCCGCACCGAGGCCACCCGCTTCACCTCACAGGTCGAGCACGCCCTGTACGCCTCGAAGGTCATCGCCTACGACCAGGGCTGGAAGATGATCCAGGACGCGGCCGGCGAGTTCGGCTGGAAGATCGACCTGGGATCGGTCGCCCGGATCTGGCGCGGCGGCTGCATCATCCGCGCCACGTTCCTCGACCGCATCCGTGCCGCGTACGCCGCCGACCCGGACCTGGTCAGTCTGCTCGGCGAGATGGAGTTCGCCATGGAGATCACGGACGCGCAGGTGCCCTGGCGGGAGACCGTGGCCTCCGCCGCCCGCCGTGGCATCCCCGTGCCCGCCTTCTCGGCCGCGCTCGCCCACTACGACACCCTGCGCGCGGAGCGCCTGCCCGCCGCCCTTCTCCAGGGCCAGCGCGACTACTTCGGCGCCCACACCTACCAGCGCACCGACCGCCCCGGCGCCTTCCACACCCACTGGGCCGAGGCCGACCGCCCGGAGACGTCGGCCTGACACACGGGAGTGGGGCGCCCTCGGCCCAGGGCGCCCCACTCCTTCTCTCCGTCGTCGGTCTCAGACGCCCGTCGCCGGGTACGTCGGGTACTCCACCCCGGAGACGTGCTGGACGACCCGGACGACCTGGCAGGAGTAGCCGAACTCGTTGTCGTACCAGAGGTAGAGGATCGCGTTGTCGCCGTCGACCTTGGTGGCGCCGGCGTCGATGATCGAGGAGTGGCGCGAGCCGATGAAGTCCATCGAGACCGCGTCCGGCGCCGTGGTGAAGTCGATCTGGCGCTTGAGCGGCGAGGTCAGTGACACCTCGCGGAGGTGTTCGAGGACCTCCTCGCGGGTCGTCTCCCGGCCGAGCCGCAGGCTGAGGATCGCGATCGAGACGTCCGGCACCGGCACGCGGATCGAGCTGCCGGTGATCGGCGCCTTGAGGTCGGGCAGCGCCTTGGCGACGGCGGAGGCGGCGCCGGTCTCGGTGATGACCATGTTCAGCGGCGCCGAACGGCCGCGACGGTCGGCCTTGTGGTAGTTGTCCAGCAGGTTCTGGTCGTTGGTGAACGAGTGGACGGTCTCCACGTGGCCGCGCAGCACGCCGTACTCGTCGGCCATCGCCTTCAGCGGCGGGACGATCGCGTTGGTGGTGCAGGAGGCGCAGGACAGGATCTGCTCGTCCGGCTTGATCGTGTCGTGGTTGACGCCGTGCACGATGTTCGGCACATCGCCCTTGCCGGGCGCGGTCAGCACGACCTTGTCGATGCCGGGCCGCAGGTGCTTGGAGAGGCCCTCGCGGTCGCGCCACTTGCCGGTGTTGTCGATGAGGATGGCGTTGCGGACGCCGTACTGCGTGTAGTCGACCTGGCTCGGGTCGTCGGCGTAGATCACCGTGATCTCGTTGCCATTGGCGATGATCTTGTTGTTGGCCTCGTCGACCGTGATCGTGCCCTGGAACTGGCCGTGCACCGAGTCGCGGCGCAGCAGGGACGCGCGCTTGACGAGATCCTGCTCGCCGCCGCCGCGCACCACGATGGCGCGCAGTCGCAGGCCGTTGCCGGAGCCGGACTTCTCGATGAGCAGGCGGGCGACGAGCCGGCCGATGCGGCCGAAGCCGTACAGGACGACATCACGCGGCTCGCGCCGGTCGATCTTGTTCGCGCCGGTGGCGCCGGCCACGGCCTCGGCGGTGAACTCCGCCACCGACAGACCCCGGTCGTCGGCCCGGTAGGTCGCGGCGAGCATGCCGAGGTCGATCTGCGACGGGCCGAGGTCGAGCGCGGTGAGGGCTTCCAGGAAGGGCAGCGTCTCGGTGACCGAGAGCTCCTCGCCCGCGATCTGGCGGGCGAACCGGTGGGTCTTGAGGATGCTGACCACCGACCTGTTCACCAGGGAGCGGCTGTGCAGCAGGACGGTCACGTCCCGCTCGCGGTGCAGCTTCCCGATCATCGGGATCATCGACTCCGCGATCTCCTCGCGGTTCTTCCAGTTGGTGAACGAATCGTCGTTGAGCGTCACGGGCCTATCTTTCGAGCTAGGTGGCGCTCATATGCTAACCCTCCGGTCATTCGATCATTCAAGCGGGGCTGCGCTCAGCTGTGCACCCCAGGGGGGCGGCTTCCGGGGAGGGGTTTCAGGCGCCGGTCCGTTCCTGGTCGGCGAGCCGCCGTCGGGCGTCGGTCCAGTCGATGGGCAGGTCGGCCGCCGGTACCTCCCAGAACGTGAAGACCGAGCCCTTCGTCGTGGGTCGCAGCCCCTGCATGATCGACTTGTGCGGTTCGGTCCGCGCGTACGCGTACAGCGCGGCCTTGTCCTCCCAGGCCGACAGGGTCCAGAAGGTGCGCTTCAGCGGCTGGGCGATCAGTGAGGCCCCGTAGGCGCCGGGCGCGCCGGAGACCTGCTTCCAGGCGCTGAGGGACTGCGCGAAGAAACGGGGCACGTCCTTGAGTGAGCGCACCTCGAACCGGGAGGTCATGACGAACGCCTCGGTGTCCGGAGCGGGGGTGTTGACGGTGGTCCAGCGCAGGGTGGGCATGGCTGTTGCCTTCTCTCGGCGACGCGAAGGGATATTGGATACCTCTACTATCTATGTTAGACAGTAGAGGTATCCAGTTTTCAAGGGCAGCGCCGAACCGAAACCGAACCGCAGGAACCGGAGCCGAACCGCATGCGCATCTCCGAACTGAGCCGCCGCAGTGGCGTCTCCGTGACGACGATCAAGTACTACCTCCGCGAGGGCCTGCTCCGGCCCGGCCGGCAGACGGCGGCGACCCAGGCCGAGTACGACGACCAGCACCTGCGCCGACTCCGCCTGATCCGCGCCCTGACCGGCGTACGGGGACTCTCCGTCAGCACCACCCGAGAGGTGCTGGACGCCCTCGCGGAGCACACCGGCGACACCCACCGCCTGCTCGGTCTCGCCCTGGGCTCGCTCCGGGTGGACGACGAGCCCGCCGAGGAAGCGCCGGAGGCGGCCGAAGTGAGTGCGCTGGTCGAGGAGTTGGGCTGGGACGTGCACGAGTCGGCGCCCGCCCGGGCCACCCTTGCCGAGACCCTGTCCTCGCTGCGCTCCCTCGGCGTCCCGCTGGACCGGCGCACCCTGCTGCCGTACGCGCATCTGGCCGAGCGCACCGCGATCCTCGATCTCGACCAACTCGACGACCTCACCGACCCGTTGGAGGCCGCCGAACGCGCGCTGCTGCTGACCGTCCTCCTGGAGCCCGCGCTGATGGCGCTCAGGCGCATGGCCCAGGAGAACGAGTCGGCCCGCCGACACCCCTCCTAGGCCCTGCCTCGCCCGGGGACCCGCGTCGACCTCGTGAAGGGTCTGCCGCCCGGTCCGCGTCGCCCCGCAGAGCACCTGGCGGCGAGCGCGTGACGTAGGCACGGGTGGCGACACGTGTGGTCGAAGCGCCGGATGATGGTCCAGCGGCAGGTGCGGAGTGAGGGCTTCCACGCGGCCGGCGCCGGCGTCGGAGCGTCTCCGGGTCGGCCGGGAACCCGTTCCGGGCGGACCCCGGGCCGCCTCCCCATGGATCACACGGATCGCACGGATCACCCGGATTTGTGCTGGGCATGTGGTGGTAGGCCGCCCGACCGCCGACGGGGGATTGAGCGCCTGCCGGTCGGGTACGCGTGGCCGGACCGCCGCTACCGGCCGCTACCAGGGGAGACCGTCATGGAGACACCCGCGCACGACCGCATCAACAACCCCGCCGCGCTGGCGCTGGACGCGCTGGCCCGGGACACCGAGAACACCGCCGCACTGGACACGCTCGCGCACTGCGACGTTCTCGTGCCCGTGCCCGACGACGCCATCGACGAGGACGTCACCAACCCGGCCACGGTCGCGCTGCCCGTCCTCGAACAGCCCGGTGGTGCGCCCGTGGTGCCGGTGTTCACCTCCGAACCGGAGATGGCGGACCTGCTGCCCGAGGTCGCCCGCTACCGACTCGTGCCCCTCGGCGCGCTCGCCGCGCAGTGGCCGACCGGTGAGCTGTCCCTGTCCATCGACGCGGCCGGCGACCATCCGCTGACGCTCACCTCGGAAGGAGTCCGCACCCTGCTGGCCCGCTGACCCACGGACGCTTCCCCGGATCGGGGCTCCCCCGCCTCCCGGGGGAGCCGGGAGGCCTAGGGCGTGTCTGACAATTCCCGCCGGGCGCGCGACGCCTGGCACGGCACCTCGCCGCGTTGTCGGATCACCCGAGTACATCCAGTACGCGGGCGATCCTCCGCCTTGCGATGCACCGCACCAGACGCCGCGCGCTGATCCGACGCGAATTGTCAGACACGCCCTAGGGCGTGTCCGCAAAGTCGCTTGCTCGTTGGTCGGTTCATGGTGCGTCGTCATGAGCTGAGCGATGAGTCGTGGGCGGTGATCGAACCGTTGCTGGCCCCTCCCCGGATGGGCCGGCCGGTGCGGGACCGCCGCCAAGTGGTGAACGGGATCTGGTGGAAGCTGTCCACCGGCGCGGCCTGGCGGGATCTGCCCGAGCGCTATGGGCCGTGGAAGACCGTCTACGAACGCTTTCGCCGCTGGTCGGCGGACGGCACCTGGGACCGCCTGCTCGCCCACGTCCAACAGCACTCCGACGCCGTGGGAGCCGTCGACTGGTCGATCGTATGCATCGACTCCACGACCGTGCGGGCCCACCAGCATGCCGCCGGGGCCCGAAAAGGGGGCCCTGGCCGGGCGAGGCGATCGGCCGGTCCCGCGGCGGACTGACCACGAAGATCCACCTCGCCTGCGACGGCCGGGGACGACCCCTGGCCTTCACCCTCACCGCTGGCAACGTCAACGACTGCACCCAGTTCGAGCAGGTCATGGCCCGCATCCGCATCGAGCGGTGCGGGCCGGGCCGTCCTCGCACCCGGCCGGAACTGGTGGCCGCCGACAAGGGCTACTCGTCCACGAAGATCCGCACCTATCTCCGCCGACGAGGCATCAAGGCCGCCATCCCCGAGCGGATCGACCAGATCAACGGCCGTATCCGGCGAGGCGAGAGCCGGTGCCGGCTCAACCGCGCGGCCTACCGCCGGCGCAACGTCGTCGAACGCTGCTTCAACAGGCTCAAGCACAACAAAGCCCTGGCCACCCGCTACGACAAACGCGCCCGCCACTACCAGGCCCTGGTCACCCTCGCCTGCCTACGACTCTGGCTCCCCTGACTTTGCGGACACGACCTAGGACTCGGCCAGCATCCGGCCCAGTACCGCCCGCTGGAGCGGCAGTACCTCGGTGTGCAGGTCGCGGCCCTTGCGGGTGAGGGCGACCCACACCCCGCGCCGGTCCTCCACGCAGACGGAACGCTCCACCAGGCCTTCCTTCTCCAGGCGGCCGATGAGGCGGGACAGCGCGCTCTGGCTGAGGTGCACCCGTCCGACCAGGTTCTGCACCCGGCAGTGGTCGCCCTCCCGGGGCGCCTCGGCGGCGAGGATGTCCAGCACTTCGAAGTCGCTCGCTCCGAGGCCGTGCGGGTGCAGCGCGCGATCGATCTCGCACATCGTGCGCGCGTGCACCGACAGGATGTCCCGCCACCGATCCTCGAGGCCCGCCCCGGCCGTCTTCGCTGCCATACCCGCACGGTAACACCAAAACGGCGATTCATTGAGTGTGCAACTAGTGCGGGTGCAAGCGGTTCCGCGGGCGCCTCAGGCGGCCGGATCCTGGAGCAGCCCCACCAGGTTGCCGTCCGCGTCCTTCACGAAGGCGATCAGCCGGCCACCGCCGACGTCCTGCGCGTCCTGAAGCAGCTCCGCCCCCGCCGCCACCAACGCCGCGAGCCGCTCGCGCAGGTCCGTGACATGCCAGTACGGAACCGGTCCGGTCATGCCCTTGGCGTGTCCGTTCGGGTCGAGACCGACGTCCTGCCCGGCGGCCTTGAAACCGACGTAGTAGGGCTCGTCGGCGTACGGCTCGACCTCCAGCAGCGCGCTGAACAGGGCCTTCGCCCGGCCGAGGTCCTTGACGGGGTAGATGATCGTCTGCATGCCGGCGCTCATGGCGTTCTCCTCGGTGACGTGCGGTAGGCGGGAACGGGTCCGTGTTCCCGCACTACTCACGCTAGGCCGGGGAGCGGCTGACGGCTTCTCCGATCCTGACCGGTTCGGCGCGCACCGCCCGGTCCGCTACGTCGACTCCCGCTTCACCAGCTCCGTCGGAAGGATCACCGCCGCCGGATCCTCGCCCCCTATCTGGGCGAGCAGCACCCGGACCATCTCGTTGCTGATCCGGTCCCAGGGCTGACGGATGGTGGTGAGGGAGGGGCTGGCCGCGGTCGCCGCCGGGGAATCGTCGAAACCACCCACGGCGACGTCCTCGGGCACCCGCCGGCCCGCCCGGTGCAGCGCCGTCAGCACGCCCTGCGCCATCAGGTCGGACGCGACGAACACCGCGTCGAGGTCCGGTGCCTGCGCCAGCAGCCGCTCGGCGCCCGCCTCACCGCTGGCCCGGCTGTAGTCACCGGAGACGACGATCCGCTCGTCGTAGTCGACGTCCGCCTCGGCGAGCACCTCGCGGTAGCCGGCGAGCCGCTCCACACCACCGGGGGTGTCCAGCGGGCCGGTGACCACGCCGACCCGCCGACGGCCCTGCGCCAGCAGATGGCGCACCATGTCCCGGGCACCGTCGCGGTCGTCGGCGGCCACGTAACTCACCTTGGACCCGATCCCGATCGGCTTGCCGCACGCGACCAGCGGGACGCCCGCCTCGCGCAGCTCCGTGGCGATCGGGTCCCCGGAGTGGCTGGAGACCAGCAGCACCCCGTCGACATGCCCGGCGGTGATGTACCGCGTGATGCGCCGCCGCTCGTCCTCGGTCCCGGCCAGCATCAGCAGCAGGGGGATGTCGTGCGCGGCCAGCGCCTGTGTGCAGCCGCGGAGCAGGACATTGAAGTTGGGGTCCTCGAAGAACCGCTCCTGGGGCTCGGTCAACAGAAAGCCCACCGAGTCGGAGCGGCCGGTGATCAGGGAACGGGCGTGCCGGTTCACGACGTAACCCGTCCTGCGGATGGCGGCGTTGACCGCCTCGGCCGCGGAAGGGCTGACGTAGTGTCCACCGTTGAGCACGCGCGAGACCGTGCCCCGCGAGACTCCCGCCTCCCGCGCCACGTCGTGGATGGTCGGCGGTCTGCGCCGGCCCCCCGCACCATTGTTCATGGTCATGACTTTACGGCTCCGGACAGCAGATCCAGGCTCCAGAACCGCTGAATGACCAGGAACAGCGCCACCAGCGGGATCACCGCCAGGAACGCGCCGGTGATCACCAGCGTGTAGAGCGCCGGGGTGTTGGCGCCCTGTTCGAGGAGCGTGAACAGGCCGAGCGTGATCGGGAACTTCTCGTCGTCGCTGAGCATGATGTACGGCAGCAGGAAGTTGTTCCAGATCGCCACGAACTGGAACAGGAACACCGTCACCATGCCGGGCACCATCATCGGCAGCGCGACCCTGGTGAAGATCCGCCACTCGCTCGCCCCGTCCATCCGGCCGGCCTCCACCACGTCGCTCGGCACGGCCGCGGCCGCGTAGATGCGCGAGAGGTAGACGCCGTACGGGGAGAGGATCTGCGGCAGCAGCACGGACCAGTAGGAGTCCGTCAGGTCCGCCTTCGCCATGAGCAGGTACTGGGGGATGGCGAGGATGATCGGCGGCATCAGCACGCCCGCGAGCAGGACGTTGAACAGCGTCTCGCGGCCCCGGAAGCGGTACGTCGCCAACGCGTAGCCGCTGAACGCCGACACACACGTCGACAGCAGCGCGCCGAGAACGGCGTACAGGGCGGAGTTGGTCATCCACTGCCAGTAGATGCCGTCGCGGTAGGCGTTGAGGTCGTGCAGATTGTCGGTGAAGCCGCTGCCCGGCAGGAAGGTGAACGTGGAGAACAGCTCGCTGCCGGACTTCGTGGACGCGATCACCACCCAGGCCACCGGGAGCAGGCAGTAGATCGCTCCCAGCAGCAGTGTGATCGTCGGCACCAGTGCGATCCGGCCGCGCAGCGGCGGACGGCTTTGGGCGGTGCCCGTGGCGCCGGCGGCCGAGGAGGCCTTCTGGACGGCAAGAGAACTCATCGTGCTGCCTCCTGCTTGTTGCGACGGTTCGCGGCCCGCAGGAAGCCGAAGGACAGCACCAGCGTGGCGAAGGCGATGATCACGGCCTCGGCGGCCGCCTGGTAGATGTCCCCGGTGCCGAACGCGTCCCGGTACACCTTCATCAGCGGACTCCAGGTCGTGGACACGGAGTTGGTGAGCGGCTTGAGGGTGGTCGGCTCGTTGAAGACCTGGAGCGTGGCGATGATCGAGAAGAAGAAGGTCAGCACCAGCGAGGGTGCCACCATCGGGATCTTGATCCTCAGCGCGATCTGCGTCGGGGTGGCGCCGTCCAGCTTCGCCGCCTCGTACACCTCGGCCGGGATGGCCTGGAGGGAGGTGTAGATGACGATCATGTTGAAGCCGGTGCCGCCCCAGACCGCGATGTTCGACAGGGCTACGTACAGCGGACCGCCGTCCAGCAGGTCCGGCTGCGGCATGCCCAGCTTCTCCAGCACGAAGTAGAACGGGCTGACGTCGGGCAGGTAGAGGAAGCCCCACAGCAGCGCCGCCACCACGCCGGGGATGGCGTACGGCAGGAAGATCGCGAGCCGGGTGAACGAGGTGAGCCGCACCTTCTCGGAGTCGAGCATCAGCGCGAACAGCAGCGCCAGGCCCAGCATCACCGGGACGACGATGCAGCCGTAGCCGAGGACGCGCAGCGCGCCGTCGAGCAGCTCGCTGTCGGTGAAGGCGTCGGTGTAGTTCTCGAGGCCGGCCCAGACCTCCTTGCGCGCACCCGAACCCAGGCCGAGGCCGGAGACGTGCACCTTGCGGAAGCTGAGCCACATCGCGTACCCGATGGGCAGTGCGAAGAACAGGGCGAAGAGGATCGTCGCGGGGAGGAGGAAAGCGTACGGGGCCCCCTTGACCCCGTACGGCTTCCGGCGTGCGATGGTCACTCGGAGACCTCGAAGCCCTGCTTCTTGAGGTCGGCGACCGTGTCCGCCTGCATCTTGTCCAGGGCGGCGGAGAAGTCCGACTTGTCCTTCGCGGCGGCGCCGAACGCGTCCTTGAAGGTCGTGTAGGCGACGTTCACGTTCGGGCCCCAGGCCGACGGCGCCGTGGTCTTCGCGATCTTGGCGGCCGTGGTGTAGAAGTCCGCCTGGTTCGAGAAGTAGTCCGGCGGGGTGGTGAAGGCGCCGCTGAGCTGGGCGGAGGTGGAGGCCGGGTAGATGCCGCTCTCCTTGGCCAGGGCGTTGAGGGCGTCGCCGTCGGTGTTCAGCCAGGCGGCGAACTTGGCGGCGGCCTCCTTGTGCTTCGAGTCCGTGGTCACGGCCGTGGAGGATCCGCCCCAGCTGCCGGTGACGTTCTCGCTGTTCGACCACTGGGGGAGCGGGGCCATGGCCCACTTGCCTTTGGTGTCGGGCGCGGCGGTGGTCAGGGTGCCCGGGGCCCACACGGCGGAGACCCAGGCGATCTGCTTGCCGGTGTTGAGCGCCTTGTTCCAGGCCGGGGTGTACATCGGCTGGTTGTCGATGGCGCCCTCCTTGACGAGGCCGCCCCAGAAGTCGGCGACCTTCTTGGTGGCCGCGTCGTTGATGCCGACGTTCCACTTGTCGCCGGAGGTGGTCCACCACTTGGCGCCGGCCTGCTGGGCGAGGCCCGCGAAGAGACCGGAGTCGTTGGCGGAGAAGGTCGTGAGGTCCGTCTCCGGAGCCTTCTCCTTCAGCGCGCGGGCGGTCGCCGCGAACTGCTCCCAGGTCGTCGGGACCGTCAGGCCGTACTTCTTGAAGAGGTCCGCGCGGTAGTAGAACATCATCGGGCCGATGTCCTGCGGCACCGCGTAGACGGCGTCCGTGCCGAGCGTCGTCTGCTGCCAGACACCGTCGGCGAACTTGCTCTTCGCGTCGCCGACGTTCTTCGCTATGTCCGCCAGCGCGTCATTGCTGACCAGCGTCGGCAGTGCCTGGTACTCGGCCTGGACCAGGTCGGGGGCCTTGCCGGCCTTGTGCGCGGTGAGGATCTTGGTGACCAGCGTGTCGCCGGACGCCTGCTTCTTCACCGTGACGGTGATCTGGTCCTTCTTGCCCTGGCCCTTGTTCCACAGGTCCACGACCTTGTCCATGCCGGGCGTCCACGTCCAGTACGTGAGCGAGACCGGACCGGACTCGGCGCTGTCCTCGTCGGACGAGCCGCAGGCGGCGAGTGCGGTGGCGCCGAGGGCGACGGCGATGGTGGCAGCAGCACCTCTGACAAAGAGCCGCCGGCGCTTCGTGTTGGGCATGGATCTCTCCCCTGACCTGGGTTCTCGCCCGGTGCGAAAACCTGCCATGCGATCGCATGAGCGGGCTCCCCGCCCGTCGCGAGGAGCTGCCATGCTGTCTGTGAGCGTTCACAGTAGAGAAACATCCCGGACACTTGTCAATGGTTGTTGCTGTGCGGTTATGTTGGGCTCCGAACGCCGCCGCTGTGTGTGCACGTTCCCAAATGATCGATTAAACGGGAGACATCCATGCCGGAGACCAACCCCAAGGGCCTCACCAGGCTCGCCTTCGGTGGGGACTACAACCCCGAGCAGTGGCCGGAAAGCGTCTGGCAGGACGACGTCCGCCTGATGCGCGAGGCCGGCGTCACCATGGTGAGTGTCGGGATCTTCTCCTGGGCTCTGCTGGAGCCGTCACCGGGGGAGTACGACTTCGGCTGGCTGGACCGCGTCATCGGCCTGCTGCACGACAACGGCATCCGCGTCGACCTGGGCACACCCACGGTGGCGCCGCCGGTCTGGTTCTACCGCGACCATCCCGACGCGCTGCCCGTGACCCCCGAGGGCGTGCGCTACGAGTTCGGCTCGCGCGCCGCGATATGTCACAGCAACGCGGACTACCGCGCCGCCGCGGCGAACATCACCACGCGCCTCGCCGAGCGCTACGGCGACCACCCGGCGCTGGCGATGTGGCACGTGCACAACGAGTACGGCGTGCCCGTCTCCGCCTGCTACTGCGACTCCTGCGCCGCCCACTTCCGCCGCTGGCTGGAGACGACGTACGGCACGGTCGACGCGGTCAACGCGGCCTGGGGCACCGCCTTCTGGGGCCAGCGCTACGCGAGCTTCGAGGACGTCAACCCGCCGCGCGCCACCCCGACCGTCGGGAACCCGGGGCAGGCGCTGGACTACAAGCGGTTCGCCGACGCCACCATGCGCGAGAACTTCCGTGCGGAGCGGGACATCCTGCACCGCCTCGCGCCCGGCGTCCCGGTGACGACCAACTTCATGACCGCCCTCAGCCAGTGCGACTCGGTCGACTACTGGGCCTGGGGCCGTGAGGTCGACCTCGTCACCAACGACCACTACCTGATCACCGACGGCCGCCGCACCCACGTCAACCTCGCGATGGCCGCCGACCTCACCCGCTCCGTCGCCGGCGGCGCCCCCTGGATCCTCCTGGAGCACTCCACCTCGGGTGTCAACTGGCAGCCGCGCAACCCCGCCAAGGCCCCCGGCCAGATGGCCCGCAACTCCCTCGGCCACGTGGCCCGCGGTTCCGAGGGCGCCATGTTCTTCCAGTGGCGGCAGTCCCGGCGCGGCGCCGAGAAGTTCCACTCGTCGATGGTCCCGCACGGCGGCACCGACACCCGTGTGTGGCGCGAGGTCGTCGAACTCGGCGCCTCCCTCGACTCGCTCGGCACGATCCGCGGCACCCGCACCGAGGCCGACGTGGCGGTCCTGTGGGACTGGCACTCCTGGTGGGCGCAGAACCTCGACTGGCGGCCCAGCGAGGACGCCGACCCGCGCGAACGCGCCGACGCCTTCTACGAGGCCCTCTACGACCGCCACCTCACCGTCGACTTCGCCCACCCCGAGGCCGACCTCTCGCCGTACCCGCTGGTCGTGGTGCCCGCCCTGTATCTGATGACGGAGGCGGCCGGGAACAACCTCAAGGAGTACGTCGCCAACGGCGGCACCCTGGTCGTGTCGTACTTCTCCGGCATCGTCGACGAGCACGACGCCGTCCACGAGGGCGCCTACCCCGGCGCGCTCCGCGACGTACTGGGCCTGACGGTCGAGGAGTTCTCGCCGCTGCTCCAGGGCGAGAGCGTGCGCGTCACCGGCCCCGAGGGCGGCGAGCTCGTCGGCGACGTGTGGACGGAGTTCGTGGTGCCGCGCGGCGCCGAGACCGTCTGGACCTACGCCGACGGCCTCACCGCGGGCCACCCCGCCGTCACCCGGCACCAGCTCGGCGAGGGCACCGCCTGGTACGTCTCCACCCGCCTCGGCCAGGAGGGCCTGGACGCGCTGCTCGGCCGGGCCGCCGAGGACGCGGCGATCGCCCCGCGTGCCGATCTGCCGCACGACGTGGAGGTCGTGCGCCGCTCCGGCGAGACGGGCAGCTACCTCTTCGCGATCAACCACACCGCGACCGACGCCAAGGTGCCGCTGGAGACCTCCGGCACCGAACTGCTGACGGGCGAACGAGCCGCCGGCCGCCTCGCGGTCCCGGCGGGAGCCGTACGGGTCGTGCGACTCGACGGCTGAGCCGACTCCCCCTTCGCCCGTGGAGCCGCGAGCCGCGGGCGAAGGGGGTCCCTCACCGCACGAGGGAATCCCCATCCATCACGTCGAAGGGACGACGGACGACGATGTTCCATCCCAGACGCACGCTCAGAACCCTGCTGCTGCCGCTCGCCGCCGGGCTCGCCCTCACGGTCCTGCCCGCGCAGACCGCGCAGGCGGCCACCACCCTCACCAACGCCGGCTTCGAGACCGACGGCGCCGGCACCGCGACACCGTCCGGCTGGTCGACGTACTCGGCGGCCGGGCAGAACTCCGCCTCCTTCACCGAGTCCGGTGGTCACGCGGGCAGTTACCGCCTCTCGCACTACTCGGCCTCCGCCTACAAGGTCGAGACGTACCAGTACCTGTCCGGGCTCACCAACGGGAACTACAAGCTCACCGCCTGGGTGCGCTCCGGCGGCGGCCAGAACTCCGCGTACATCGCGTTGAAGAACTGCGGCAGCGCCGAGCAGCGCACCGCCATCCCGGTCTCGTCCAGCGGCTGGATCCGCATCGTCACCTCCATCGCGGTGACGAACAACCAGTGCACCATCAGCATCAACTCCGACGCCAACGCCGGGAACTGGATCAACGTCGACGACCTGACCTTCGCGTCGGGCTCCACCGGCCTGTCCATCAAGGGCTCGGACGTGTCGTCGCTCATCAAGAGCGAAGCCCTCGGCGGCGTCTACAAGAACAGCTCCGGCACCACCCAGGACGCGCTCACCGTCCTGAAGAACGCCGGGCAGAACTACGCGCGCGTGAAGGTCTGGGTGAACCCCGCCGACGGCTACAACAACAAGGCGCGGGTCCTGGCGGCGGCCAAGCGCATCAAGGCGCAGGGCACGAAGCTCCTGGTGGACTTCCACTACTCGGACATCTGGGCCGACCCGGGGGCGCAGATCGTGCCCGCCGCGTGGGCCGGGCACTCGTACAGTCAGCTGAAGACGGACGTCTACAACCACACCTACGACGTCCTCAACGCCCTGAAGGCACAGGGCACCACAGCGGACATGGTGCAGGTGGGCAACGAGATCAACGGCGGCATGCTGTGGTCCACGGGCTCCACCGACAACTGGTCGCAGCTCGCCGGACTGCTCAACTCCGGCTACGACGCCGTCAAGGCGGTCAACTCCGGTACGACCGTGGCGCTGCACCTCGCCAAGGGCGGTGACCTGGCCGGCACCCGCTGGTGGTTCGACAACGCCGTCTCCAACGGGGTGAAGTTCGACGTCATCGGCCTGTCGTACTACGGGTACTGGCACGGCACCCTCGCCGACTTCCAGACCACCCTCGACGACGCCGCCTCCCGGTACTCCAAGCCGGTCTTCGTCGCCGAGACGGCGTACCCCTTCCGGCTGGACAGCGAGGACTCGCACGAGAACATCATCGACCTCTCGAGCGAGCTGGTGTCCGGCTATCCGGCCTCCGTCGCCGGCCAGACCCGGTGGATGAACGACGTGGCGAGCATCGTGGAGGCCGTCCCGAACGGCCGCGGACTCGGCGTCTTCTACTGGGAGTCCACCTGGACCGCCGTCACCGGCAACGGCTGGGACCCGACCGACGCCACCTCCGGCAACGGCTGGGAGAACCAGGCCCTGTTCGGCTACGACGACAAGGCCCTGTCCTCCATGTCGTGGTTCAGCCACCGCTGATCCGCCCTTCTCTCCCGAAGCGGGGGCCCGGCCGCACCGCGCGGCCGGGCCCCCGCCCGTCTCCCGGCAGTTCGACCGAACACCCATGTGTGGCAAAGGTGTTCGATCCAGGCCAAGGCTCGCGGAGTGCGGGACGCGGCGGCCCCGGCTGCGGAACAGTGGGGAGACGCGGTACCGGGGGAGCGCCGGCCGCAGGGACGGAGGGGACGAGGATGCTGAGGACTCCCGTGAGTGAGAGGCGACTGGAAATCCTGGAGTGGCTGAAGGAGCCGGCCCGGCACTTCCCGCCACAGCGGCACGGCGACCTCGTCGAGGACGGCGTCACGGCGGACGTCGTCGCGGCGAAACTGGGCGTGCGCCGGCAGGTGGCCGGCACCCACCTCAGCCTGCTCGCCGGCATCGGTCTGCTGCGCGCCAAGCGGATCAGGCGCCGCACCTACTACCGGCGCGACGAGATGCGCATCGCCGAAGTGGCGCGGATGTTCGAGAAGGAGTGGTAGAGGACTTCGGGAAGAGGCGCCAGGGGACGGAGGGTTCACCCTCCGGAAAGGCCCGGCAAAAGACCACGGCCACGACCTGTCGACGCCATGCCCGCCTGCGAGGATGGCCGCCTCCTCAAGGAAGGGCGGCCCATATGGACCGTCGGACGCCTCTCGTCCCCCTCAGGTACATCACTCTCCCCGGGCACGGCCCCGAAGACGTCGTCGCCGACCCCAGAGGGCGGGTACTGACCGGGGTGTCGGACGGGCGGATTCTGCGTGTCGACGGTCTGGACGACCCGCCCGCGGCCCGGGTCGAGCACATCGCCGAGATCGGCGGCCGGCCGCTCGGCCTCGAACTCCTCCCGGACGGCGACCTGTTGGTGTGCTGCGCCGACGGCGCGCTGCTGCGCGTCGACCCGGACGGCGGCACCGGAAACGTCCGCGTCCTGACCGAGTCGGTGGCGGGGGAGCGGCTGCGCTTCTGTAGCAACGTCGTCGCGCTGCCCGACGGCACCGTCTACTTCACCGTGTCCAGCCAGGTCCATCCCTTACGGGACTGGATGGGCGACCTCGTCGAACACACCGGCACCGGACGCCTGTTGCGCATCGAACCCGGCGCCCGTGAGGCCGAAGTCGTCCTGGAGGGGCTCCAGTTCGCCAACGGCCTCGCGCGCGGCGCCGACGACTCCTTCCTGATCGTGGCCGAGACCGGCGCCCGTCGACTCACCCGCTACCAGCTCACCGGCCCCCGGGCGGGCCGGGCCGAGCCCCTCGTCGAGCAGCTGCCGGGGTTCCCGGACAACCTGTGGCGCGGCGCGCCCGACGGCCCGGTCTGGGTGGCACTGGCCGGCCCGCGCGTCCCGCCGCTCGACCTCCTGCACCGCGCCGGCCCCGCCGTACGCCGCCGCGCCGCCCGCCTCGCCGTGAACGCGCCGTACCGCCCGTCGGGCACGGCAGGGGTGCTGGCGGTCGACGACGACGGCCGGATCGTCCACCACCTCACCCACCGCCGCTCCGGGTTCCGCATGGTCACCAGCGTCTGCGAGACCCGCGGCCGACTGGTTCTGGGCAGCCTCTGGGAGCGCGGCATCGCGGTCTGCGAGGCGCCCGTGACCAAGTGAGCCGGCGTTACGCTGGTGCCCGGTCGTGATCACTCCGATGAGGCGGGACGGTCCCGGCCCGGGCAGGAGACGTACGACATGACAGCTCCGGAGGCCGAGAGCCTCCGCACCGGCGCGGCACGGAGGGCCACCGGGACGGGTCGGCTCCCGGTGGTCGCCGTCGTGGCCGTCGGCGGCGGGATCGGTGCCGCCGCCCGCTACGCGGCCTCCCTGTGGTGGCCCACGCCGACCGGCGGGTTCCCCTGGACGACCTTCTGGGTGAACGTCGTCGGCTGCGCGGTGATCGGGGTCTTCCTGGTGGTGATCACCGAGGCGGTCACCACCCACCGGCTCGTGCGGCCGTTCTTCGGCACCGGTGTGCTGGGCGGGTTCACCACCTTCTCGACGTACGCCGTCGACATCCGGAAGCTGTTCGAGGAGGACCGTCCCGGCACGGCCCTGGCCTACCTGGCCGCGACCCTGTGCGCGGCGCTCCTCGCGGTCTGGCTGGCGGCCACGGCCACCCGCCGCGTTCTCCTGTGGAGGCAGCGATGACGAGACTGACCGGCAGTGCCCTGCGGCTGACCGTCTTCGTCGGCGAGAACGACACCTGGCACCGCAAGCCCCTCTACACGGAGATCGTGCACCGCGCACACGCGGCCGGTCTCGCCGGCGCCAGCGTCTTCCGCGGCATCGAGGGCTTCGGCGCCTCCTCGCTGATCCACACCTCCCGGCTGCTCTCGCTCAGTGAGGACCTGCCGGTCGCGATCGTCGTCGTGGACACCGAGGAGCGGGTGCGGGCCTTCCTGCCCGAGCTCGACGAGCTGGTCACGGAGGGCATGGTGACCCTCGATCCCTGCGAGGTCATCCGGTACGTCGGCCGAGGCGGGAGCCGGAGCGGGAACCGGGCTGAGAACCAGGGCGATCCGGACATGAAGGGTAAGAAGTCGTTGTGAACTGGCTGGTGGTCGTCGCCGGCGGCATGATCGGCGCCCCGCTCCGCTACCTGACCGACCGCGCGGTGCAGGCCCGGCGCGACTCGCTCTTCCCCTGGGGCACCTTCGTCGTCAACATCAGCGGCTGCCTGATCCTCGGTGTCCTGACCGGCGCCACCGCCGTCGGTCCCGACCTGCGGTTGTTCCTGGGAACGGGTTTCTGCGGGGCGTTGACGACGTACTCCACGTTCTCGTACGAGACACTGCGGCTGACCGAGACCGGCGCGGGCGTCTACGCCGCCGTCAACGCCGTCGCGAGCGTGGTGGTGGGTCTCGGGGCCGCGTTCGCCGGTGCCGCGATAGGCCAGTGGGCGTGGTCGTAGGCGGTCCGGCCGGCTCCGCGCCTGGTAGGACTGTGTACGACACCGGAGCGTCTACAACGCTGTCGACCGATTCGTCTCCTCAGAACTGGATTCCATGAGCGCCATCTCCGTCGGCCAAGCCGTCGTCCTCGGAGCCGTCGAGGGAGTGACCGAGTTCCTCCCCGTCTCCTCCACCGGCCATCTGAAGATCACCGAGGGCCTGATGGGCATCAAGGTCGACGACGACGCCGTCGTCGGGTTCTCGGCCGTCATCCAGGTCGGGGCGATCGCCGCCGTGCTCGTGTACTTCCGCAAGGACATCGTGCGGATCGTCTCGGCCTGGTTCCGCGGGCTGCGCAGCCGTGAGGAGCGTCACCACCACGACTACAAGTTCGCCTGGTGGGTGATCTACGCGACGATCCCGATCGTCGTCGTGGGCCTCGCCGCCAAGCCGCTCATCGAGGGGCCGCTCGCCTCCCTGTGGGTGGTCGCGGGCTCGCTGATCGTCGGCAGCGGCGTGATGTGGGCGGCCGACCAGATGGGCCGCCACAAGCGCGGCGAGGACGACACCTCGTTCAAGGACGCGATGCTGGTCGGCAGCTCCCAGATCCTCGCGCTGCTCTTCCCCGGCTTCTCCCGCTCCGGCGCCACCATGTCCACCGCGCTCATGCTCGACCTGGACCGGGTGGCCGCCACCCGCCTGTCGTTCTTCCTCGGCATCCCCGCCCTGACCGGCGCCGGCATCTACGAGCTGAAGGACGCCCTGGGTACGGGGGCCGGCGCGGCGCCCCTGGCCGTCGGCACGGCGGTCTCCTTCGTGGTCGCCTACGCCTCCATCGCCTGGCTGCTGAAGTTCGTCGCCAAGCACTCCTTCAACGCGTTCGTCGTCTACCGGCTAGTCGTCGGCGTGGCGCTGTTCGGCCTGCTGGCGACCGGGGTCCTCGACAGCTGACCGGCCCCGGCAGCCGGTCGGCAGCCGGTCGGCAGCCGGTCGGCAGCCGCTCAGGGAATCCCCTCAGGGGGCGGGAAGATGCCTTTCAGGCTCCCCGCCCCCTGAATTTTCTGTTTCAAGGCGCGTCTTGACAGCGGTGGCAGGTCACCCGGAGTATCACTTCCGTGAACCTGTCAGACAGCCAGACAGGTGGTGCGGGGCCGCGTCGCGTCAGCGCGATGGAAGCGGTACTCACCCACCTCCGCGGCGCCATCGAGCGCGGCCGGTACGCCATCGGCGACAAGCTCCCCTCCGAGGCGGAGCTCTGCCGCACCCTCGAGGTGTCCCGGCCCGTCCTGCGGGAAGCCCTGCGCGCCCTCCAGACGATGGGCCTGACCGTCGCCAAGACGGGCAAAGGCACCTTTGTGATCGCGAACACCGTGGAGGACCCCACCTTCGGCGACTACGCGGCCAGCGACCTGCTCGAGGTGCGCCGGCACGTCGAGGTCCCGGTCGCCGGGTACGCGGCGCTGCGCCGCACCCCGGAGAACCTGGACCACCTGGCGCATCTGCTCGACCGCATGGAGCGGGAGACGGACACCACCGCGTGGGTCGCGATGGACACCCTCTTCCACCTGGCCGTCGCCGAGGCCGCCCAGAACCCGGTGTTCCGCCGGGTCATCGAGGAGATCCGGGACGCACTGGCGCGTCAGTCGGCCTTCCTCAACGAGCTGGGCGGACGGCGCGAGCAGTCCAACCGCGAGCACCGGGCGATCGTCGAGGCGCTGATCGACGGTTCCGAGCCCGACGCGGTGGAGGCCATGAGCCACCACCTCGACCGCGTCGAGACGACCCTCACCGACATCGTGCGCGCCCCGCGCACGGACACTCCCCTGGAAGGCGGACCCGCGGCGTGAGCGACCAGCACCTCAAAGACGAGACGCGCCCCTCGACCCGTCACGTCGACGCCGGCGACGAGGGCTACAGCAAGTCGCTGAAGTCCCGCCACGTCAACATGATCGCCATCGGCGGCGCCATCGGCACCGGGCTCTTCCTCGGCGCCGGCGGGCGGCTCGCCGATGCCGGCCCCTCCCTCTTCATCGCCTACGCGGTCTGCGGAATCTTCGCCTTCCTCGTGGTGCGCGCCCTCGGTGAACTCGTCCTGTACCGGCCCTCCTCCGGCGCCTTCGTGTCCTACGCCCGCGAGTTCATGGGCGAGAAGGGCGCGTACACGGCCGGCTGGATGTACTTCCTGAACTGGGCCACCACCGGCATCGCCGACATCACCGCGGTGGCCACCTACACCCACTACTGGGGCATGTTCTCCGACATACCCCAGTGGGTGATCGCGCTCATCGCCCTGGCCGTGGTCCTCACCGTGAACCTGATCTCGGTGAAGATCTTCGGCGAACTGGAGTTCTGGTTCGCCATCGTCAAGGTAAGCGCGCTGGTGATCTTCATGTGTATCGGCATCTTCCTGCTGGTCACCCAGCACCCGGTGGACGGCGCCACCCCCGGCCCGTCCCTCATCACCGACAACGGCGGCGTGTTCCCCAGCGGCCTGCTGCCCATGCTGCTGATCATCCAGGGCGTCGTCTTCGCCTACGCCTCCGTCGAGCTGGTCGGCGTCGCCGCCGGTGAGACCGAGAACCCCGAGAAGATCATGCCGAAGGCGATCAACTCGATCATGTGGCGCGTGGGTGTGTTCTACGTCGGCTCGGTGGTCCTGCTATCGATGCTGCTCCCGTGGAACAAGTACACGTCCGGCGAGAGCCCCTTCGTGACGGTCCTCTCCAACATCGGCATCCCCGCGGCGGGCGGCGTGATGAACCTCGTCGTCCTCACCGCGGCCATGTCCTCCCTCAACTCCGGCCTGTACTCCACCGGCCGCATCCTGCGCTCCATGGCGATGTCCGGCTCCGCGCCGAAGTTCACCGGTGTGATGAGCCGCAGCCAGGTCCCGTACGGCGGCATCCTGCTCACCAGCGGTATCTGTGTGCTGGGTGTCGGCCTCAACTTCGTGGTCCCGGCGGACGCCTTCGAGATCGTGCTGAACTTCGCGGCGATCGGCATCCTCTCCACCTGGGGCATGATCATGATCTGTCACCTGCTCTTCTGGCAGAAGACCCAGAAGGGCGAGCTGACCCGGCCCGACTACCGGCTGCCGGGCTCCCCCTGGACCGAACTCGTGACGTTGTTCTTCCTCGCCTCGGTCCTGGTCCTCATGTACGCCGACGGCGGCGCCGGACGCACCACAGTGCTGTGCCTGCCGCTGATCGTCGGGGCGCTGGTCGCCGGGTGGTACGCCATCCGCCGCAACCTCGCGCGCACCTCGTCCAAGGCCGACGCGTGACCCCGGCGCCGGCCGCCGACCACCCACCAGTGATGCAGGCAGTGATGTACAGCAGTTCCCTCGCCGACGCCCCCGCGATCCGCGAACCCCTCCACACCCCCGTCGCCCACCTCGTCCGCGGCGGGGTGACCGAGGGCATCCACTACGGCTCCGTCGTCGTCCTCGGCGCACGCGGCGAGGTCGAGCTCCAGCTCGGCGACGTCGAGGCCGCCTTCTACCCGCGCTCGGCGCTCAAGCCCGTCCAGGCCGTCGCCATGGTCCGGGCCGGGCTCCCGCTCGACGGCGAGCTGCTCTCGCTCGCCGCCGCCAGCCACTCCGGCGAGGAACGCCACCTCGCCGGGACCCGGCGGATCCTCGAGCTGGCGGGCGTCTCGGAGGACGACCTGCGCAACGTCACCGACCTGCCGTACGACCCGGCGGTCCGCGACGCGTGGATACGGGAGGGCCGCGCGCCCTCCCGACTGGCCCAGAACTGCTCCGGCAAGCACGCGGCCATGCTCTACACGTGCAGGCTCAACGGCTGGTCCCTGGACGACTACCTCGACCCCGGGCACCCGCTCCAGCAGGCGATCGCCGAGATCGTCGAGGACCTCACCGGACAGCGGATCGCCCGGGTCACCGTCGACGGGTGCGGCGCCCCCCTGTTCTCGGTCTCCCTGCACGGCCTCGCCCGGGCCGCCGCCCGCGTCACCGCCTCCGCGCCCGGCACTCCCGAGGCGCGGGTGGCCGACGCGATGCGCGAGCACGCCGAGATGGCCTCCGGCTCCGGCCGGGACGTGGCCGCGCTGATGCGGGCCGTCCCCGGCCTGCTGGCGAAGGACGGCTTCGAGGGCGTCGAGGTCGCCGCGCTCCCGGACGGCCGAGCCGTCGCCGTCAAGATCTCCGACGGCGCGAACCGCGCCCGCGTCCCGGTCACCGCGGCCGCCCTCGTCCGCGCCGGTGTCGACCCCGCCCTGCTCACCGAGTTCGCGGGCGAACCCCTCCTCGGCGGCGGCGAACCGGTCGGCTGCGTCCGCCCGGTCCGCGCGCTGGACCCGGTCACCGTGCGCGCCTGCGCCTGACGGACACGGACGACCGATGCGGCCGCGCACAGTCCCTCCGGTCACCCGACCGGCCGCCCGGGGTGCGTACGGCACCGCCGCACCCGGCGGGTCCGTCGTGTGCCGGTCCGCCGGGCGGCCGGTGGGCGTGGCCGTCGCCCACGACACCTTGCGGGCGGGCGCCGCACCACCACCCCCGGCCGCCGGGGGCGCGTCGGCCGTCGCGGTGTCCGCTCTCGGACCGGCCCGGCACACGGCCGGATGCCCGGTGGTCACCCGCCGGCGTTCGACCCGTACGACCACCCGGCGTTCGCCGTGCGTCGGCGCCGGGCCCACAGGCCAGTGACCGACGGGCCGGTGACCGACGGGCGGTCGGCCGTCGGTACGCCGTGCGCCGGTACGCCGTGCGCCGGGCACCGGCACGCCGTGTGTCCGCGTGCGACGCGGTCGGGCAGCGTGCCGGAACCCGGTCGCCTCGCGCGGCCGACCCTGAATCACCGGTCCGGTCATCGCCGGGCCGGTGCATCGACCGGCTCGGGCGGGCGTCACCCCGTACCGCCCGAGCCGGCCGCCTGCCCACCGGACGACACCCGCTCCACTCGACCCTCACCCTCGGAAAGAGGCCGCACCCTCATGACCGCCGCCGTCACCCGCAGCGAACACGACCTGCTCGGAGACCGGGACGTCCCGGCCGACGCGTACTGGGGCGTCCACACCCTGCGCGCCACGGAGAACTTCCCCATCACCGGGACGCCGATCTCCGCCTACCCGCATCTCATCGACGCCCTCGCCGCCGTCAAGGAGGCCGCCGCCCTCGCCAACGAGGAGCTCGGCCTGCTCGCGCCGGACAAGGCGGCCGCCATCGTCGCCGCCTGCCGTGAGATCCGTGCGGGGAAGCTGCACGAGCAGTTCGTCGTCGACGTCGTCCAGGGCGGCGCGGGCACCTCGACCAACATGAACGCCAACGAGGTCGTCGCCAACCGCGCGCTGGAACTGCTCGGCCACGCGAAGGGCGAGTACCGGCACCTGCACCCCAACGAGGACGTCAACCTCGGCCAGTCGACGAACGACGTCTACCCCACCGCGGTCAAGGTCGCGACCGTCTTCGCCGTGCGCGGCCTGCTCAAGGCCATGGCCGTCCTCCAGGACGCCTTCGCCCGCAAGGCCGTCGAGTTCCGCGATGTGCTCAAGATGGGCCGTACACAGTTGCAGGACGCGGTACCGATGACGCTCGGTCAAGAGTTCTCGGCCTATGCCGTCATGATTGACGAGGACCGCAACCGTCTTGACGAGGCCGTGCAGTTGATCCATGAGATCAATCTGGGTGCCACGGCGATCGGCACGGGCCTCAACGCCCCCGCCGGCTACGCGGAGTCGGCCCGCCGCCACCTCGCCGAGATCACCGGGCTGCCGCTGGTCACCGCGGCCAACCTGGTCGAGGCCACCCAGGACTGCGGCGCGTTCGTCCAGATGTCCGGCGTGCTCAAGCGCGTCGCGGTCAAGCTCTCCAAGAGCTGCAACGATCTGCGGCTGCTGTCCTCCGGGCCGCGCGCCGGCCTCGGCGAGATCAACCTGCCGCCGGTGCAGGCCGGTTCGTCCATCATGCCGGGCAAGGTCAACCCGGTGATCCCCGAGGTCGTCAACCAGGTCGCCTTCGAGGTGATCGGCAACGACGTCACCATCACCATGGCCGCCGAGGCCGGACAGCTCCAGCTCAACGCCTTCGAGCCGATCATCCTGCACTCCCTGTCGGAGTCCATCACCCACCTGCGCGCCGCCTGCCTCACCCTCGCCGAGCGCTGCGTGGACGGCATCACCGCCAACACCGAGGCGCTGCGCGCGAGCGTCGAGAACTCCATCGGCCTGGTCACCGCCCTCAACCCGCACATCGGGTACACGGCGGCCACCGACATCGCCAAGGAGGCTCTCGCCACCGGCCGCGGCGTCGCCGAACTCGTCCTGGAGAAGGGCCTGTTGCCCGCCGAGCGACTCGCCGACCTGCTGCGCCCCGAGGTCTTGGCGGGCAGCGGAGCACCCCTCGTCTGACACCCCTCGTTCGACACCCTTCACCTGCGACGACGCGCCAGGACCGGTACGGAGGCACAATAGTGATCATGACAACGACGTCGTCCCGTGCCTTCCAGCCGGTCCTGGACCGCATCGCCGAGGAGATGGAACGCACCCCGGGCCGGGGCCGCCCCGCCGACTACATCCCGGCGCTCGCGGCCTGCGACCCGCGCCGCTTCGGTATGGCCGTCGCGGAGCCGGACGGCACGGTGTACGGCGTGGGGGACTGGCGGGAGCCGTTCTCCACGCAGTCCCTCACCAAGGTCTTCACCCTCGCCCTGGACCTGGCCCGCGAGGGCGACGAACTCTGGGAGCACGTGGGCCGCGAGCCCTCGGGCAACCCCTTCAACTCCCTGATCCAGCTGGAGTACGAGAACGGCATCCCGCGCAACCCCTTCATCAACGCGGGCGCGCTGGTCGTCACCGATCGGCTCCAGACCCGTACGGGGGACGCGGCGACCGAACTCCTCGGCTTCCTGCGCGCGGAGAGCGGCAATCCCACGCTCGGCTTCGACGAGGAGATCGCCGCCTCCGAGGCCGCGCACGGCGACCGCAACGCCGCGCTCGCCCACTTCATGGCGTCCTACGGCAACATCGACAACCCGGTGCCGGTCCTCCTCGACCAGTACTTCCGGCAGTGCTCCCTCACCGCCTCCTGCGCCGACCTCGCCCTGGCCACCGGCTTCCTCGCCCGCCACGGCGTTCGCGCCGACGGCACCCGGCTGCTCACCGGCAGCCAGGCCAAGCAGGTCAACGCGGTGATGCTGACCTGCGGCACCTACGACGCGGCCGGCGACTTCGCCTACCGGGTCGGCCTGCCCGGCAAGAGCGGCGTGGGCGGCGGCATCATCGCCGTCGTACCGGGCCGCTGCACGCTGTGCGTGTGGAGCCCGGGGCTGGACGAACGAGGCAACTCGGTGGCGGGAGTGGCAGCCCTGGACCGGTTCACGACCCTGACCGGCCTGTCGGTGTTCTGAGCCCCCGGTTCGGACAGGGGGACGGTCCGGGGCCGCCGAGCGCATCGCCACGGCGCTCGACTCACACGTCGGTCACGCGCAGGCCGCCGCCAGGAAGGCGCGATGTCGCCCCGCGGTCACCCGGGGTGGACACCATGACAGAGTGCTGGCCAAGGCTTTCCCCATCGATCTCCGTCGCTGCCAGGCTCTGGGCCTGGCCGGAACGGCCTGTCTCGCGCTCGGCGGCGAGACGGCCGGCGCGCTGCCCGCCCGGGAGCTCCTGGCCCCGTCCTCGGTGCACGCCGTGCTCGGCCTGGTCGGCGTGTACTTCGGGCTGGTGCTGCTGACCGCGGCCTGGATCCTGCTGGGCACGCTGGTGCGCGGCGCGGATCCGCCGACCCCCCGCGCCCTCGTCCTGGTCCTCGCCGTCTGGGCGGCGCCACTGCTGATCGCGCCGCCGCTGTTCAGCCGGGACGTGTACAGCTATCTGGCGCAGGGCGCCATGGTGGACGCGCACCTCGACGTCTACGCGCACGGTCCGGCCCGGCTCGGCGGTCCGCTCGCCGACGAGGTCGCCCCGCTGTGGCGGAACACCGCGGCCCCGTACGGCCCGGTCTTCCTCGCCGTCGCCGCCGCCCTGTCCGGACTCACCCGGGGCGCCCTCTCCGCCGGGCTTCTCGGCATGCGGTGCGTCGCGCTGGCGGGGGTGGCGCTGATGACGGCCGCCCTGCCCCGTCTCGCCCGGCACAGCGGAGCCGACCCGGCCGCCGCGCTCTGGCTCGGCGCGCTGAATCCGCTGGTGCTGCTGCATCTGGTGGCCGGCGCCCACAACGACGCGATCATGCTGGGCCTGCTCGGCGTCGGGCTGGTGGCCGCGCTCGGCCGGCGCCCGGTGCTCGGGGCCGTCCTGGTCACCCTGGCCGCTCTGGTCAAGGCGCCCGCAGCGCTGGGCCTCGTCGCGATCGTGGTCCTGTCACTGCGCGCGGGCCGGCGCCCGGTCCGGACCCTGCTGAGCACGGGGGCCGCGGCCGCCGCCACCACGGTCGTGGCGACCGCCGTCGCGGGCACCGGCTACGGCTGGATAGCCGCCCTGGACACGCCCGTCTCCGCGCACAACTGGGCGCTCACCAGCCTGCTGGGCCGTGCCACCCGCGCTCTGCTGGAGGGCCTGGGCAGCGACCTGGCGCCCTTGGCGGTGCCCGTCTGGCACTTCCTGGGCCTCGCGGTCACCGCCGTCGCCCTCGTCGTCATATGGTGGCGGCTCCGTCTGCGCCCGGTGTACGCGCTCGGCCTGAGTCTTGCCACGGTGGCCGCGTTCGGCCCGGCGATCCGCCCCTGGTACGCGCTGTGGGGTCTGTTCCTCATCGCCGCGGCGGCCCCGGACACCCTGATACGCCACCGGACGGCGGCCGTGGCGGGCGTCCTCGCCCTCGCCGTCCTGCCCGACGGGGGCCCCGCCGACACGGGCCGCCTGGTCCTGGCGGTCTCCGGCGGCGCGCTCGCCGTGGTCGTCCTGTGGCAGGCCCACCTCGCGGCACAGGCACCGACCGCCCTGGGACGTACGGCGTGAGACCCCGTGAGTTCCGGGGGGTGAAACCGCCCCGCACCGACCGCGGCCGCCTGCTGCTGCTCCTCGCGCTCGCCGCCGTCGTCACCGTCTTCACCGCGACGGTGCCGCTGCTGCGCGACTGGTTCGACCTGCGCGTCTACTACGGCACCGTCAACAGCTGGATCCACGACGGCGGCCGGGTCTACGACTACCGGGTGCCGGGCACTCCGTACGGCTTCACCTACCCCCCGTTCGCGGCCGTCGTCATGCTGCCCATGGCGCTGGTCGGGCTGCGCACCGCGATCGTGACCGCCCTGCTGCTCAACCTGGCGGCGCTGGCGTTCGCGGTGCGGGTGTGCGTCGGACCCCGGTGGCGGCGGTACGGCTGGTACGGAGCCGGCCTCGCCGCCTGCGCTCTCGCGGTGTTCGAACCGCTGCGCGACACCTTCAGCTTCGGCCAGGTCAACCTCTTGCTGCTGGCCCTGGTGCTCGCCGACGCCGGGCTGTTGGCGTCCGGGCGGACCCGCTGGGCCGGGGTCGGCATCGGCCTGGCGGCGGCCGTCAAGCTCACGCCCGCGCTGTTCATCGGCCTGCTGCTGGTCGCCCGCCGGTGGCGGGCGGCGGCGGTGGCGACGGCCGTGGCGGCGGCCGCCACCGCGCTCGCGGCCCTGGTCGCCCCGGACGCCTCGCGCTTCTACTGGACGCGGGCCCTGTGGGACACGACCCGGGTGGGCCGGCTCGACTACGTCTCCAACCAGTCGCTCCAGGGTGTCCTGGCACGGCTGGGCGTGGAGAGCCGGGCGGTCTGGGCGGTGCTGGTCCTGGCGGCGCTGGGCTGGTGGGCGTGGCGGGCCCGGCGGGCGGTCGCGGCGGGGGACTGGCATGCGGCCTTCGCCCTCACCGGCCTCACCGCCTGTCTGGTCAGCCCCGTGACATGGGTGCACCACCTGGTGTGGCTGCTGCCGTCCTTCGCGGTGCTGATCCGCGCGGGGCGGCCAAGCGTCGCGGGCGCCCTGTACGCGGTGCTGTGCACCAGCGTGGTGTGGCTGTGGTTCGACGACGCGTCCGGCGTCGACGGCTTCCTCGGCAGCAACACCTACACCTGGATCACGCTCGGCCTGCTGGTGTGGCTGCCCGTCGGTCATCTCCCCGCGGGGCGGCGGCAGACGAGCCGCAGCACGAGCGCCACGGCTGCCCCGCCCAGCGCGGCGGCGCCCGCGATCAGCGCCGCCTCCGGCCAGCCGGGAGGGTCGGCGACAGCGACGGCGACGGCGACCGTGGCTCCGGCCGAGGCCGAGGCCGCGGTGGGCACCGGCTCGGGCTCCGGGCCCGGCCCGGGTCCCGGCTGAGGACGGGGGCGGACCCGCAGCGCGTCCAGCGAGCCCACCGGATCGACCCGCCCGGCGGCCGCGAACCCCCAGTCCAGCAGCTCGCGCGCCTCTTCGTAGACCTCGAACCCGCCGCCCGCCTGAGGGTTCATCACCGTCACGACGAGGGTGCGTCCGCCCTGACGGGCGGCGGCGACCAGGGTGTTGCCGGCGTTGCTGGTGTAGCCGTTCTTGATCCCGATCAGCCCCGGGTACGGCTCGACACCGTCCGCCCCGGTCAGTAGCCGGTTGGTGTTGGCGATCTCGTACGACCAGTCCCCGTCCGCGGGGAAGTCCGCCTCCGCGGTGCCGCAGTACCGCGCGAAGTCCGCGTTGCGCAGCCCCGCCCGCCCGAACACCGCCAGGTCGTAGGCCGAGGACACCTGGCCCGGAGTGTCGTATCCGTCGGGCGACAGCACATGGGTGTCCAGGGCGCCCAGGGAGCGCGCCTTGGCCTGCATCCCGGTGGCCGTGGCGTGCCAGCCGCCGTTGAGGGCCGCCAGTACGTGCACGGCGTCGTTGCCGGAGTTGAGGAACACTCCGCGCCACAGGTCGGCGACCTGGTACGTGTGTCCCTCGGCGACTCCGACGAGGCTGCTGCCGGGCCCGATGCCCATGAGCTCCTCCTCGCTCACCCGGTGCCGGATCTCGCCGGGCAGGACCGGCAGCACCGTGAGGGCGAACAGGGTCTTGAGGGTGCTGGCCGGGGGCAGTTTGCGGTGCGCGTTCGACGCGGCGAGCACTTCACCCGTCTGCGCGTCGGAGACCACCCAGGACAGCGCCGAGACGTCGGGGACCTCGGGGGCGCCACGATGGGGTCTGACCTGCGTCCCGGAGCGGTAGAGCACGGACGGCCGGGGCACGGTCACCTGTGGGCCGCCTGGGCCGCCTGGGCCGCCTGGGCCGCCTGGACCACCTGGTTCACCGGGTCCCCCGGGCGTTCCGGGGTCCGCGCCGGCCGGGGCGGCGGCCACGGCGGGGCCGAGGGCGAGGACGCCCGCCACACAGAACGCGCAGGCCGTCGCAGCGACCCGGGAAGAGAATCCGATCGTCATACGAACAACCTAGGAATGAACCCGGCGTTCCCCGCGCTGCCCGTGCCGGACACGTGGGTGCGTGCACCCGGATGCCGCACGTTCGCCCTATGCGGCGGGCAGGGTCGGCTGGATGCGGCGCAGAAAGGCCGTGTTGTCCGGGGTCTCGCGCATCCGCTCCAGGAGCGTCTCCAGGTTCGCCTGGCCGTCCCGGGTCTGAAGGGCCCGGCGCAGACCGCGTACGGCGGTCAACTCACCGGGGGAGTAGAGGAGTTCCTCGCGCCGGGTGCCGGAGCCGTTGATGTCGACGGCCGGGAAGACCCGACGGGAGGCCGGTTCGCGGTCGAGGCGGAGCTCCATGTTGCCGGTGCTCTTCAGCTCCTCGAAGTAGAAGTCGTCGGCGCGGGAGCCCGTTTCGACCAGGGCGGTGGCGAGGACGGTGAGCGAGCCGCCCTCCTCGGCCGCCCGCGCGGCGCCGAAGAACCGCTTGGGGCCGATCAGCGCGGTCGCGTCGACACCGCCGCTGAGGGTGCGGCCCCCGGCGGCGGCCGCGTTGTTGTGGGCCCGGCACAGCCGGGTGAGCGAGTCGAGGAGGATCACGACGTCCTCGCCCGCCTCGACGAGCCGCTTGGCCCGCTCGATGACGAGTTCGGCCAGCGCGATGTGCTGCTTGGGCGCCCGGTCGAACGTCGAGGCGTACACCTCGCCGCGCACGGAGCGCCGCATGTCGGTGACCTCCTCGGGCCGTTCGTCGAGGAGGACGACCATCAGCCGCGCCCCGGGGTGGTTGCCGGCGACGGCGGCGGCGATCTGCTGGAGCAGTACGGTCTTGCCCGACTTCGGCGGGGCCACGATCAGTCCGCGCTGGCCCTTGCCGATCGGCGCGACGAGATCCGTGACCCGTCCGGCGAGGCCGGCCGCCGGGTGTTCCAGGCGGAGCCGCTCGTACGGGTGGACGGGTGTGAGATCGCGGAAGTGCCGGCGAGCGCGCAGCTCCTCGGGCGTACGGCCGTTGACGCGGGCGACCTCGGTGAGTGCGCGCTGGGTACCGCGCACCCCTTCGACGAGGTCGCCCTTGCGCAGGCCGTGACGGCGGATCAGCGCCGCCGGGACCTGGAGGTCGGCGGGCGTGGGCAGGCAGTCCGCGGGGCGCAACTGCCCCTTCCCGCTCGCGTCGATGTCGAGGACACCGGCGGCGACCCGGGCCGGAGGCTGCTGTTGTACAGGGGGGTGTTCGAGAGTGGTGGTCATGGTGGTCTGTCCTTTCACGGACGGAAGGCATGAGGCATGCGGAGATGGGGGGGGCAGCCGCGAAGGGAGGGCGCACGGCGCGCCTCGGGCGGCGGGAACAGCACCTCGGCCACGGCAGAACCGAACCGTCGGTGAGGTGGTGCGGGAAAGCCGCTGCACCGGTCGGAAACGACGGGCGATACGGCGAACTGAAGGGAACTTGCACCGGCGCCCACAAAGGAGGCGTACACAAGTGCTACCGGCACTGTAGCACGCCGGTCGGTCCCGATGGCGTCAACGCGCCCATGGCGGCGGTTGTTCCCCACGGCACGGCCACCCGGCCGAAGGGCGACGCGGAGATGCTGCGCGGCCCTGCCACGACCCTGCCGTCCGTCGCCCCCGCATACCAGCCATACGAACCCCCGATGCCCCCGGGCCGACGCATTTCTTGTTCCGGCGAAAGGCTCTCCCTACGCTGCCACCACCGCACTTGGGCGGCATGAACAAGGGACTTGGGCAATCATGGGTCGACTGGCGGGGAAAATCGCCTTCATCAGCGGCACGGGAGCCGGAATAGGACGTGCGGCGGCGCTGCTGTTCGCGGCGGAAGGGGCGAGTGTATTCGGCTGCGACCTCGACGGCGACGGCGCCGCGGAAACCGTCGAACTCGTGGAGAAGGCCGGGGGAGTCATGCGCTCCCACGCCCCCGTGGACCTGTCCACCGAGGCGGGTGCGAAAGAGTGGATCGAGACCGGAATCTCGGCCTAAGGACCGGGCCAACGCCGTGTCCACCTGGGCGCTCAGCATCTCCCTCGCCTCGGCCGCGGGACCGCTGTCCTCCGGTGTGCTCGCCACGGTCGCCGACTTCCGCTGGGCGTTCGTGCCCTCGGTCGTCCTCGGTCTGGCCGTCGCCGTCACCAGCCGGGTCCTCGTCACCGACTCGAAGGCACCCGAGGGCCGCGCCCTCGACTGGCCCGGCCAGATCACCGTCGCCGTCGGCCTCACCGCGCTGCTCTGGGGCATCATCGAGGGCGGCGAGCGCGGCTGGAGCAGCCCGGCCATCGTCGGCTCGCTGGCCCTCGCCGCGGTGTCGCTCGTTGCCTTCGTCGTCGTGGAGCAGCGCGCCGAGTCGCCGATGTTCCATCTCGACCTGCTGAGGATCCCGTCGTTCGCGGCCGCCGCCGTGGTCGCGCTGGCCGGCATGTTCGGCTTCATCGGCACCGCATACTGCGTCTCCATCCGCCTCGGCGCCGTCATGCACCTCAGCGCGCTGCGGGCCGGTATGCCGTTCGTGATCCTCCAGCTCGTCCCGCTGCTCCTGGCGCCCGTGCTGAGCCGGATGCTCACCCGGGTCGAACCCCGCTGGCTGCTCATGGGCGGCCTGCTGCCGATGGCCGCCGGCCAGTTCTGGATCGCCGCCCTGCCCATCGCCACCACCTCCCTCGCCGCCTTCATCGGCCCGGTGCTGCTGCTCGGCATCGGCTTCATCTGCGTGGTCTCCTCGCTCACCTCCGCCGCCGTGAACGCCGTACCGCTCAACATGACCGGCATGGCCAGCGGTGCGACCAGCCTGGTGCGCGAGTTCGGCCAGGGCCTCGGCCCCGCCGTCATCAGCACCGTCGCCATGAGCGCCGCGTCCGCCGCGCTGGTGGGCAGGCTGAGCGGAGCCGACGCCGGGATGGAGGCGGCCGCGGGACCGCTCGCGGTCGTCAACGCCGGCAGCGACGGCGCCCGCGCGGCGGCCCAGACCGCCCTCGGTCACGGAATGGCCGTCGGCGTGGTGATCTGCGGCTGCGCATCGCTGCTGGGCGCGCTGGTCACGCTGTTGCTGGTGCGGAAGAACACCGCGCAGGCGACGGTCGGCGCTCAGGTGCAGACGGCGACCGTCTAGGCACCGGCCCCCGGCCGGACAAGTGGTCCGTACAAGAGAGCCGGACCGACAGCACACACAGGAGAGGCCGGGCGAGTGTCCCGGCCTCTTCCGGGTTCTATCGCAGATGTCCCCAGAGGGTAACGATCCGTGACGGCAGAGGACTTGACCACCATTTCTGTCTTATCTTCACGTCATGTCCACGCCGCCTCAGCCCCCGCAGCAGCCGGAGCAGCCGTCCGAGGCGCCGGCCCAGCCGAGCGCGTATCCCTATCCGAATCCGCAGTCGCCGGCCCCCGGCGGGCCGTTGGGTTTCCCGCCGGCGGCCCCCGCGACCCAGGCCGGCCAGCCGAGCGTCTACGCCCAGCCGACCCTGGTCGGGCAGCCCGCTCAGCCCCAGCCGGTCAACCCGTACCTCCAACAGGGGCCGTACCCCGTGGTCGGCCCGCCGCCGGCAAGCGGCGGCGGTGGCGCGGGGAAGGCCGTCCTGTGGGCCGCCGTCGGCGCGGTGCTGGCGTCCGCCGCCTGGGCGGCCGGCGTCTTCCTGATCGGCGCCGAAGACGATCCGGACCTGCGCGGCTACTCGGCGCCGTCGAACCTGTGCAACTCCACGGACTACTCGTCCTTCAAGGAGGAGTACCCGGACAACGACAGCTCCCCGACCCACAACAAGCTCCAGGACGACGCGCTCGACGAGAGCCTGTGCAGCATCAGCCTGAAGAAATCCACGTCCAGCTACGCGGACGCCTACCTGTACTCCCAGCTGGACCTGCACAAGAAGACCGACCCCGGACCGGAGTTCAGCGCGGCCTGGAAGAACTACGCCGACAGCCACTCGGGTTACGACGTGGAGGCCATCACGGGCATAGGCGACGAGGCCTATCTCGTCAGTGACGACACCACGTCCGGCTCGTCGAGCGGATCCCTCTACGCCACGCTCGCGGTGCGGGACGGCTGGGTGACGTACACGATGAGTTACAGCGCCTACTACTCCTCGTACGACGAAGACACGGACCCGCCGACGCTCGAAGAGGTCACGGGCTACCTGAAGACGGACACGAGGACGACCCTGGAGGACCTCAGGGGTTGAGGCCCGGCCAGGGCACGGGTCGCACGGCACGGCGGCCGGCACGCGGGCATGCGCCTCAGCGGTCGGCCTCCGGCGCGTCCAGCGCGTTTGTGATCGCCATCACCCCGCCGTGCGCCGCGTGGCCTGACGTCAGGAGGCGGAGGCCGACCGGGCCTCCGCCTCCTTCAGGATCTGATCGAACTGCGCCCCCATCGCCGCCGCGAGAGCCTGGGCGCCCGACAACGGGCGCACCATGACCGTGAGTTCGTCGATGAGCCCCTCCTCGTTCAGATGGATGAAGTCGCAGCCGGTCAGCTCCCGCTCGCCCACCCGGGCCCTGAACACCAGCGCGTGGTCACGCCCGTCGCCCCCGTCGAGTTCCCGCTCGTAGCGGAAGTCCTCGAAGACCCGCGTCACCCCCCGCAGGATCGACGCGGTGATCGCCTTGCCCGGGTACGGCTTGAACACGACCGGACTGGTGAACACCACGTCCTCGGCCAGCAGCGCTTCGACGGCCTCGAGATCGCCGGCCTCGACCGCCTCACGGAACGCGCGCATCGGATCACCTCATAGCGTGAGTAGTAAATTTGTTGAGTAGGTGCCGATGAGAATAATCACCTCCTGCTACCGTGTCCATATGTCCCTCAAGTACGCCGTCCTGGCCGCCCTCCTGGAGGGCGAGGCCTCGGGCTACGAACTGTCGAAGGTCTTCGACGTCTCCCTCGCGAACTTCTGGCCCGCGACCCCGCAGCAGCTCTACCGCGAACTGGAGCGCCTCGCGCAGGACGGCCTGATCGAGGCACGGGTGGTGCAGCAGGAACGCCGGCCGAACAAACGGATGTTCACCCTCACCGAGGCCGGCCGCGCGGACCTGGACACCTTCGCCGCCACCCCGCCGCGGCGGCCCACCGCCATCCGCGACGAACTCCTCATCAGGATCCAGGCGATGGACGGCGTGGACCCCGAGGTGACCCGCGGGCTGGTCGAGGAGCGCATGACCTGGTCCCGCGCCAAGCTCGACCGCTACCGGCGGGTGCGCGACCGCCTCCTCGACGGGCGCACCGAGGACGCGTACCTGACCGAGGCCGACCGGATCGGCCCCTATCTGACGTTGATGGCCGGCATCGCCTTCGAGGAGACCAACCTGGCCTGGTGCGAACGCGCCCTGCTGCTCCTGAAGCGGCGGACGGCCGTAGGCTGACACGGATGTTCAGTCCCGAAGGCCCCACCCTGCGCGAACTCGCCGTCCAGGCGCTGTCGTCCGTCGAGCACGGCTACGACCTCCTCGCGCCGAAGTTCGACCACACACCCTTCCGTACCCCGGACGCCGTCCTGGACGCGGTCGCCTCGGCCCTGAAGGAGTCCGGCCCGTACGAGGACGGCCTCGACCTGTGCTGTGGCACGGGTGCGGGGGTGGAGGTCCTGGCGACGGTGTGCCGGGGGAGTGTGACGGGCGTCGACTTCAGCGCCGGCATGCTGGCGCAGGCGCGCCGGCGGACCCGTCCGGCGAGCCCCCGGGTGTCCTGGGTGCGCGCGGACGCCCGCGCCCTGCCGTTCACCGCCGCCTTCGACCTCGTCGTCAGCTTCGGCGCGTTCGGGCACTTCCTGCCCCGCGAGCTGCCGGGCCTGTTCGCCCAGGTGCGGACCGCGCTGCGGCCGGGCGGATGCTTCGCGTTCCCCGTCCTGGCCCCGCCGAGGCGGTCCTCACCGGCGTTCTGGATGCTCCTCGGCTTCGACGCCGTGATGCGGGTGCGCAACGCCCTGTGGCGACCGCCGTTCGTGATGTACTACCGCGCCTTCCGGCTCGGTGAGGTGCGGCGCGAACTGGAGCGCGCCGGGTTCCGCGTGGACCTCCGCGCCCTGCCCGAGTTCGGGACGAGGAGCGACGGAAGTCCACGGGTCCGGATGGTCGAGGCGCGCCGGACGGACCGCTGAGCCGGTCCGGGCGGGATCACCCGGCAGCGGGCAGCGTGAACGCGTAGACCAGCGCCTCCCGCCGGGTGTCCACCACCAGGTCGGTGATCTCCAGCGGGCGCGCGTACTGGTCGTGCACACGCCGCGTGACCCGCATCGACGGGTCGTCGTCGAGGTGCGTGATGCAGTCCCGGTGGTGCAGGGTCAGGCCCGCCCGGCGCATCCAGTCGTAGGCCCGCCGGAGCTCCGGGGAGGCGTTCGAGTCGGCGCGGTCGCGATAGCGGGCCAGTTCCTCCACCTCGGCCAGGGCCACCGCGGAGAAGGACGTGACGGCCGTACGCAGACCCCGTCCGTCGGCGCGGGCGGACTCGTAGCGGTGCACCAGCGTCGGCCGGTGCGGGGCGAGCCCGAGCGCCTCGGCGTGCTCGGGCGGGGGCGTCTCCCAGCTGACGGCGGCGCGGGCCACCGCCGACGGATCGTCCGCGGGCCGCGCGCCCACGGGGAAGGCGAGGAACGACGGCGTCCCGAGCGGCCCGACCGGCAGGGCGGCGTGGCTGCCCCGCCGGTCGGTCTCGACCAGCCCCTCGCTCCGCAGGACCTCCAGGGCCTGCCGTACGGTCTGCCTGCTGACGCCGAAGTGCCCGGCCAACTGCCGCTCGGCCGGCAGTCGTTCGCCGGGCGTGATGGTGCCGTCGCGCAGCTCGCCGAGCAGTTCCGTGGCGATCCGCCGGTACAGCGGCCGGTCGTCGGCGGACGGGTGGACGTGAGGGGTGGTGGGGGTGGTGCTGCGGGCCATGCCGCGCGCCTCCTGTAGGTGACGTGCCGTGGTCGTGCGGACTCGGTGCGCCACCAGATCTAGCATTGGTCTAAACCAGCAGGGAAGGGCAGGCCGCCCGATCGGCCGAAACCGGACCGCCCCGCACCTGCACCACGCCCGCGCCGCGCCGGCGCTCAGAGCGCGCTGTACAGGGCGTCCACCAACGCCGTCTTCCGCGGGTCGTCGGCGATGTGCGGCCCCATACGGTTCATCACGTACCCCAGCGACACCCCCGCCTCCGGGTCGGTGAGCCCGCACGAGCCGCCGAAGCCGTCGTGTCCGAAAGCGCGTGGGTTGGGTCCGTACGATCCGTTCGGGCCGCTGAGCCACAGCCCGAGCCCGATCTCCGTCTCGTGCGCGAACCCCGCCCCCAGCACCAGGTCCCGGCAGGTGCCCTGTCCCTCGCGCACCCGCTCGGCGGCCTCGGGGGAGAGAACGCGCCGGCCGCCGTACACACCCCGGCCGGCGAAGATCCCGTAGAGCGCGGCCACCGCCCGCGCGGTGCCGTGGCCGTTCGCCGCCGGGATCTCCGCGGCCCGCCACCGCGACGAGTTGGCCTCGCTCGCGCCCACCACCGGATTGGTCAGGGCGGCGATGGCCGCCGGTGCCAACTGGCTGAGGATCGCGGCCTGTTCGCTGGACGAGGCGACCGGCGGATGCACCAGCTCGGCCGCCCGCCCGGCCTCCTTCTCCGGCAGCCCGATCGTGAAGTCGACGCCCAGCGGACCGGTCACCTCCCGCTCCAGGAACGCCCCCGGCAACAGCCCCGACACCCGGCGTACCAGCTCCCCGACCAGGAATCCGTAGGTGAACGCGTGATAGCCGGACCGGGTGCCCGGCTCCCACCAGGGCTCCGTGGCCGCGAGGCGCGCGGTGGTGAGCTCCCAGTCGTAGAGCTGCTCGAGCGAGTGCGGCTCGCGCAGCCCGGCCAGGCCCGCCCGGTGGGACAGCAGCTGCCGGACCGGGACGCGCTCCTTGCCCGCCGCGCCGAACTCCGGCCAGTACGCGGCCACCGGAGCGTCGAGGTCGAGCAGCCCCCGGTCGGCGAGGATGTGCGCACACAGCGCCGTCGGCCCCTTCGACGTGGACCACACGTTGACCACCGTGTCCCGCTCCCATGCGCGCGTGCGTGCCGGGTCGGCCCAGCCGCCCCACAGATCGGCCACCGGCACGCCGTCGACCGTGACGCTCACCGCGGCGCCCAGCTCGCCCCGGTCCCGGAAGTTCTCCTCGAAGGCCGCGCGCACCGCCGCGAACCGAGGGTCGCAATGGCCGTGGATCTGTGGCACGTGCTCGGACATGGGGCCTCCGTGGTCCGCCGGAACCCCGGACCGCTACGCTGCGGCCCGGGCACCCCGAACGTACCGACTGGTCGGACTGGACGGAAGTGTGCCGGACGGGTGCCGGGTCACAGAAGAAACGTCCGCCCCGCCGGTTCCTGGTGGCCCTCCGCCGTGTGCCAGTAGTCCCGTGACTCGACCGCCAGCCCGCCCTCGTCGAACCGGACGAGGACACAGCCGGCCAGCGTGCCGGGCGCCCCGTCCTCCTCGGACAGCACCCGGAACTCCGCCACCGCGACCCGGTCCGCGCCCACGACCGGGGGCGAGAACCGCACGTCGGTCACCCGCTCCGCCGCGAAAGACCAGCGCAGATAGGCCTCCAGCTCGGCCCGCCCCCGGTGCGGTGCACGGAACGGCATCGACCGGTGGACGCAGCCCTCGGCGTACAGCTCCAGCAGCGCCGCCACGTCGTGCGACGCCCAGGCCCGCTCCCACACCCCTACGAACCGCTCGGCGGCGGCACGCGTGTCCATCCGCCGGCCTTCAGACGTACGACCGCAGCCAGCGCAACTTGGCCGCCTCCTGGTAAGGGCCGCCGCCCTCATGGTCGTTGAAGTCGTACACCTCGATCTCCTTGTCCTCGTGCGCCCACGCGTTGAACGCGGCGTACACGGTCGACGGCGGGCAGGTCTGGTCCTCCAGGGCGGCCGAGAACAGCGCGGGGGCCGAGCCCCGGGACGCGAAGTGCACACCGTCGAAGTACGCCAGGGTGCCCAGGACGTCCTGGGCGCGGCCGCGGTGTGTCTTGAGGAACAGGCCGATCTCGCGGTAGGGGTGACGGTCCGTCAGTATCGCCGCGCGGGGGAAGTCGCACAGGAACGGCACGTCCGGGGCGATGCCCGCGAGATCCGGTACCAGACCGCCCACGGCGATCGTGATGCCGCCGCCCTGGCTCCCGCCGATCGCCACGGTCCGTGCCGCGTCGGTCAGCGGGTGGGAGCGGGCCGCCTCGACCGCGCGCACCGCGTCCGTGAACACCCGGCGGTAGTAGTAGTTCTCCGGGGCGTCGATGCCCCGCGTCATGAAACCGGGGTACGAGGGCGCACCGCCCACCGGGTCCGCGGTGCCGCCGCCACCGCCCCAGGCGCTGCCCTGGCCGCGGGTGTCCATGATGAAGTGCGCGCGGCCCGTCGACGCCCACAGCAGGTGCTCGTGCGGCAGCCCGCGGCCACCGCCGTAGCCGACGAACTCCACGACCAGGGGCAGCGGTTCCCCGGTCCCGGCGGGCAGCGTCAGCCAGCCCTTGACGGGGTGCCCGCCGAACCCGGCGAAGGTCACGTCGTACACCTCCACCGTGGTCAGGCCCGTGTCGACCGGCTCGAAGCGGGCGTCCAGGTCGTGCTCGCGGGCCTCCTGGAGGGTCTTGGACCAGAACGCGTCGAAGTCCTCGGGCTCGATGGACGCGCTGCGGTAGGCGCGGAGCTCCTCGTCGGCCAGGTCGAACAGGGGCATGAAGGACCGCCTTTTGTTAAGTGCCCATACGAATGATCACACCGTACGTGGGCACCGTGAGGCCCCGCCAGACCCTGGTCAGGAGCTTCAGGCGGGCCTGCGGCGGGTCCACTGGGGTTCCGTGCGGGCCCACTCCCGCTCCCACTCGCCCAGCCGGTGCCGCATCGCCACCCGGCGGATCACGACGTGCCCCAGCAGCACCACGGCGGCGGTACCCCCGGCCGCGCACACACCCATGGTGAAGGCGTGCTGCCACACCAGCGTGTCGGTCGGCGGCGGTGCGACGCTCCGGCCCCGCGTGTCGAACCACACGTCCACCACCTCGCCCGTGCGCGTGCCCGCCGGGACCCGGGCGGTGGCCGTCCGCGCGTGTTCACCCGGCGGGGTCCACCGCACGGTCACCCGGAACGTCTGCTGCCTGACGCCCTCGACCGAGGGCACGGTCTCGGGTATGTGGCCGACGACCTCGACCCGTACACGGTGGCGTTCGGCCCGCAGCCGGTCCGCGACCGCCTGGGCGTCTGCATGGCCCCACCGGCCGGCGAGTGCCCCGGCCAGCGGCACGGCGACCAGCAGCAGCACGGCGACGACCAGCGCCGTCCACGCCTCCAGCACATCCGACCGGCGCCGCAGCGGATTGCCCCGCCGGCGCCAGCCACGCACCCGGCCTCGCATGTCGACCTCCTCGCCGTCACGCGTACGAGTGCCCACATGAGCGTCATACTCCGTTCGGAGTACATCGTTTCACGCATCGTTCACGTCGGCCCCTCGACAGCCGGGGACGCCGGGGACGGGTGGGGAGGGAGCGGCCCGGTGGGCGGCCGGACAGGTCAGCCGAAGCGCTCGATCCGGATGCGGTCGACCGGCTGCCCCGCCTGGACCAGCAGCCGCGAGGCGTGCTCGGCGAACGCGTTGGAGCCGCACACGTACGCCTCCCAGCCGCCCGCCGGTTCCTCGGCGAGCAGCGGAGCGAGGTGACATGCCGCGAGCCGCCCCACGGGCACGCCCTCCGGCGCGCTCCGCGTGAACACGGGCGTCGTCTCGGCGCCGTACTCCCGCGCGTAGATCAGCTCTTCGGGGCCGCGCGCGGACACCAGCAGCCGCAGCGGCACGTCGAGGCCGCGCGCCCGGTGGTGGCGGACCATCGACATCAGCGGGACGACCCCGGAGCCGGCGCCGATCAGCAGCGCGGGCCGGTCGCCGGGCCAGGCGAAGAAGCCGCTGAGCGGACCCCGCACCTGGACCTCGTCACCCGGCTCGGCCCGGGTGTGGAACCAGCCCGAGACCTCGCCGCCGTCCACATGGTCCAGGGTCAGCTCGACGTGCCCGTCGTCGTCGGGCGCGGAGGCGATCGAGTAGTGCCGTTGGGCGGTGTAGCCGTCGTCGGCGGTCAGCCGCAGCATCAGGTGCTGGCCGGGCAGATGCCCCGCCCAGGCCGGCACCGCGAACCGGAAGGTGGCCGCCTGCGGGGTCTCGCGGCGGATCTCGGTGAGCGTCGCCGTCTGCCACAGGGCGGCGGCCCGGTTGCTCACGGCGATCCGGCCGGGCACCGCGAACCGGGTCGGGGGAGTGAAGGTCTCAGTCACCTGCGTACCTCTGCTCCTCCCACGGGTTGCCCCGCGCGTGGTAGCCGTTCTGCTCCCAGAAGCCCGGCTCGTCGTGGTCGAGGAGCCGCAGGCCCGCGATCCACTTGGCGCTCTTCCAGAAGTACAGGTGCGGCACCAGCAGCCGCGCCGGACCGCCGTGCTCGGCCGCGAGGGGCTTCCCGTCGTACTCCCAGGCGATCCACGCCCGTCCGCCGGTCAGGTCGGACAGGGGCAGGTTGGTGGTGTAGCCGGTGTGCGAGTACGCGACGGCGTGGGTCGCGGACGCGTCGGGCCGGACGGCCGCGAGGAACGCGTCCAGGGACACGCCCCCGAACCGCACCCCGAACTTGGACCAGCTGGTCACACAGTGGATGTCACCCTCGTACGCGGACCCCGGCAGCGCGTGCGCCTCGTCCCAGTCCCAGGTGCGGGGCGCCCCCACCAGCCCGTCGACGCGGAAGGTCCAGTCCGCGGGCGCGAGGTCGGGCGTGACCTCGGCGGACAGCACGGGCCAGTCGTCGCCCGCGTCGTACTGGCCGGGTGGCAGTCCCGGGTGGTGGACACGGGGGCGGCCGGTGAAGCCTCGGGTGACGTTCATGCGATTCCAGCGGGAGGACGGCGGTTGTTCACTCAGACAACCGTACGTGCATGTCAGCCGTGCTCCGCACCCGGTCCGCCCGCCGATCATTAAGCCCGTATGAACAGTCCCGCGACGGGGGAATAGCCACCGCGCCCCGGCTCTTGCACGTGTCGTTCCGGATCCAGCGGTCCAGCGGTCCGGTGCCAGCGAAGGAGAGTGGGAGCAATGCCGAAGGCGTACGTCTTCACCCGGTACGGCGGCCCGGAGACCGAGGCCCTCGTCGACCTGGACCGCCCACGGCCCGGGCCCGGCGAGGTGCTCGTCGCGGTGCGCGCGGCGGGTGTGAACCCCGTCGACTGGAAGCAGCGCACGGGCTACCGGCGCCCCGGCGAGAGCGGTGAGCGGGCGTTCCCCTCGGTCCTGGGCAACGAGGTGGCCGGCGTTGTCGAGGAGACCGGCGAGGGAGTCACCGGGTTCGCGCCCGGCGACGAGGTGTTCGGCACCGCCGTCGCGGGCGGCTACGCCGAGTACGCGCTGCTGGCCGCCGGCATCACCGCGCACAAGCCCGCCGAGCTGTCGTTCACCGATGCCGCGACCCTCCCGGTGGCCGCGGCGACCGCCTACGACGGTGTGCACCAGCTCGACCTGCCGGCCGGGGCGACGCTGCTCGTGACCGGCGCGGGCGGTGGAGTCGGTGTCGCCGTCGCGCAGATCGCCGGCGCCCGCGGACTGCGGGTCGTGGGCGTCGCGAGCGAGGGCAAGAAGGACTTCCTCGAGTCGCTGGGCGTCGTGCACGTCCCGTCCGGCCCGGACTGGGGGGAAGGCGTGCGCCTGGCCGCCCCGGACGGCGTCGACGGCGTCTACGACCTCGTCGGCGGCGAGGTGCTGCACGAGGCGGCCGGCCTGGTGCGGGACCGCTCCCGGCTGATCACCGCCGGAGCCCCGGCCGAGGAGGTCGAGCGGCTGGGCGGCGCCCGGGTGGCGCGCGCCCGCGACGCGGCCGTTCTGCGGGCGGTGGCGGACCTGGTCGTACGCGGCGACCTGAACCCGTATGTCACCCTCACGTTCCCGCTGGAGCGGGCGGGCGAGGCACTGCGCGAGGTCGAGAGCGGCCACGCCCGGGGCAAGGTCGTCCTGGAGATCGGAGCGGACGCATGAGCACCACCGAGCCTGGGCACGTCCTCGACAACCCCGCCCTCGCCTCCCTCACCGGTCCGCACGCCCACTTCGCCGAACGGCGGGGCCGGGTGCTGCGCTACCCCGTCGACGTGTCGCCCTGGCTGGCGCTGCCGGACGAGCCGGACGCGGACGACTGGGCGGATCTCGCGGCGCTCGCCGGTCCCGGCGCGGAGGTCCCGCTGCCGGGCTTCCGCGGTGAGCTCCCGGCCGGGTGGGAGCTCACCCTCCAGATCGAGGGCGTGCAGTTCGTCGACGACGGGCTGGCCGCCGCACCCGAACCCGAGGCGGTCCGGCTCGGTCCCGCCGACGTACCCGAGATCCTCGACCTGATCGCCCGCACCCAGCCGGGGCCGTTCGAGGCCCGGACCATCGAACTGGGCACCTACCTGGGCATACGACGGGACGGCGCCCTGATCGCGCTGGCCGGCGAGCGCCTGCATCCGCCGGGCTGGACCGAGATCAGCGCGGTCTGCACCGACCCCGCCTTCCGGGGCGAGGGCCTGGCGACCCGGCTGATCCTGGCCGTCGCCCACGGCATCCGCGAACGCGGCGAGACGCCCTTCCTGCACACCAGTGCCGGCAACACGAACGCCATCCGCCTCTACGAGTCCCTGGGCTTCCGGCTGCGCCGCAGAACGGCGTTCCTGGCGGCACGGGTGCCGGAGCGGCTGGGGGAGGGGCGGGAATCGGTCCCGGTGGCGTAGCGGGCCGGCCGGGGGGTCACGGGACCGCCGGGGGAGGCAGGTCGCTCCCGGCGGCGGGCCCACGCCACGCGTTGTAGCGCACCAGGTACTCCGCGAACCGCTCCAGGTCCGCCTGCGGCCACTGCGCCAGCCGTTCTTGGAAGGCCGTACGTCGGCTCTCGGTGACCTGGGCGAGGATGCGGCGGCCCGCGTCGGTGAGGTGCAGGACCTGGACGCGGTGGTCCTCGGGGTCCTGGCGTCGCTCGATCAGCGCGGCGCGTTCCAGGGCGCCGACCTGGCGGCTGACCGTGGACTTGTCCAGGGCGTAGTGCGCGGCGAGGTCGGTGGCCCGGCAGCCGCCGCTCTCCTCCAGGTGGCCGAGGAGCGTGTACGACACCAGCGACAGCTCGGGGTGCAGTCGGCCCGCCGAGGCACGGGCCCGCCGGGCGAAGCTCGTCATCTCCCGCTGGATCGTCTCCACGGCCTCGGCTGCTTCCACCGGTCCTCCCTCACTAGCCTGGTTGCATAGTACAACTTGAGTGGCGAGGGGCCCCGCGCCAGGAACGGCATCCGATCTCTGGGGTAGGGTGGCCGTCCGGCTGCGGAGGTTCCCAGTCGCGCGAGACCGAGGAGGTGAGACCCATTACCGCAGTGTCAGGTCGGGTGCTCTCCTCTTGTGACAGCGTGGATCGCCGCCGGTAGGCGACCGTGAGAGCGCCCTTCGGCTTCCGAAAGGCATCTCGGCTTCATGCCCCCTCGTTCTCCCGCTTCCTCGTCCTCTCCTTCTTGCCCTTCCTCTCCCTCTGCTTTCTCGCCTTCCTCCTCCCCTTCTTCGCCCCGTGACGTCCTGGTCGCCGTTCTGCGGGGTGCCGGGTGTGTGTTCGCCGAGGAGGAGGCGGAGTTGATCCTCGGCGCGGCCCGCACGCCGGACGAGGCCGCGGCCATGGCGGCCCGCCGCGCGGGGGGCCTGCCCCTCGAACACGTCGTCGGCTGGGCCGAGTTCCACGGGCTGCGCGTCACCGTCGAGCCGGGCGTCTTCGTGCCCCGCCGCCGTACCGAGTTCCTCGTCGACCAGGCCCTCGCCGCGGTGCCGCACGCCTCCGTCGTCGTCGACCTGTGCTGCGGCTCGGGCGCGGTCGGCGCCGCCCTCGCCGCGTCCCTCGGACAGGTCGAGCTGCACGCCGCGGACATCGACGCGGCGGCGGTGAGCTGCGCCCGGCGCAACATCGCCGACCACGGCGGACACGCCTATGTCGGCGACCTGTTCGCGGCGCTTCCCGGACAACTGCGGGGCCGGATAGACATCTTGGCGGCGAACGTGCCCTACGTACCCAGCGGCGAGGTCCCCCTGCTGCCGGCGGAGGCCCGGGACCACGAGCCGCTCACCGCCCTCGACGGCGGCGGTGACGGGCTGGACGTGCTGCGCCGGGTCGTCGCCGAGGCGCCGCACTGGCTCGCCCCCGGCGGCTGTCTCCTCGTCGAGACCAGCGAGCGCCAGGCCCCGGCCGCTGTCGAGGCGTTCGCCCGCAGCGGTCTGACGGTGCGTCTGGCGGACGACGAGGAGCTGTACGCCCACGTGGTCGTCGGCACCAGGGTCAGGTAGCCGCTCCGCTGCCCGTGGGGCCGGGGGAGCGGTCGTCCTCACGGTTCCACGGGCCGTGCCCCGGGGAGTCGCCGCGCCGGTCGCCCGGGCCACGTTCGTCGAAGGTGCCGGACAGGACGCGGTCGGCGGTGTTGGTGTCACCGGAACGGGAGCCGACGACGTGGACGGTGTCGCCCTTCTTCAGCGCGTCGGCCCCGGAGCCGGAGGTGCCGTCGGCGGACACGGTCGCGTCCGCACCCACCGTCCACGTCCACGAGGCGCCGTCCTCGCTCTTGACGGTGACCTGGTCGTCGGCCACCTTCGCCACGGTGCCCCGCTGCCAGACGCGGACGACCCAGTCGCCGGTGTCGGGGTCCTTGACGGTCGCCTCACCGTGCGCCGCGTCCCCGCCGAGGCCGAACCACGGGCCGCCGTGGCCGTGCCGTCCACCGGGCCCCTCGGAGGAGGACGCGGACGGCGAGCCGCCACCGGAGTCCCCGGAGGTCGCCGCGTACGCCACGGTGCCGCCGAGTGCCAGGACGGCGACGGTGGTGGCCGCGATCACCGCCCGCCCGCGGGTCGACCGGCGCCGCCACAGCGTGCGCAGGTCCGCACGGTCCCGTTCCCCGTCCACCGGTCCCGAGAGCAGTTCGACCTCTTCCGGCCCCTCGGGCCTGTCCGGCTCCTGCATCACGGCTCACTCTCCTCGGCCACGACGGCGGCACCACTGCCACGCCTTACGGTGATTGTCCGAGTTGCGCAGTAAGGAAGCGATAACAAGAGCCTGTGAATCGGACGGGCGGCGCCGCTCACTCCCCGGCCCGCGCACGCGCCACCAGCAGCGCCACGTCGTCGTGGTTGGCGGGGTGGTGCAACGCGCTCAGCAGCAGGTCGCACACCTCCTCCAGGGGCCGCGCGGGATCGTCGAGCAGCGCCAGCAGCGCCTCCAGACGTTCGTCGAGCGAGTGGGTGCGGGTCTCGACCAGGCCGTCCGTGTACAGCACGAGCTGGTCGCCTGGGGCGAAGTCGATGTCGGTGGTGGAGAACGGCACCCCGCCCACGCCCAGCGGCGCGCCCGTGGGCAGGTCGAGCAGCTCCGGCGGACGGCCCGGGCGGATGTGCACCGGCGGCAGATGGCCGGCGTTGGCGATCCGGCATCTCCCCAGCCGGGGGTCGTGCACCGCGTACACGCAGGTGGCGATGGAGTGGTCCAGGCCCTGGGTGATCCGGTCCAGGTGTTCCAGGAGGACGGTCGGGTCGAGGTCGAGGGAGGCCAGCGTGGTCGTCGCGGTGCGCAGCCGGCCCATCGTGGCGGCGGCGTCGATACCGCTGCCCATCACGTCACCGACGACGAGCGCCGTCTTGCCGTCCGGGAGCGGGATGACGTCGAACCAGTCGCCGCCGACCTCGGTGGTGGCGCCCGCGGGCTGGTAGCGGGAGGCGACCTCGAGGCCGCCGGTGACGGGCGGATGGCTCGGCAGCAGGCTGCGCTGGAGGGTGAGCGCGGTGGTGCGGGCGCTCTGGTACCAGCGGGCGTTGTCGATCTGGACGGCCGCCCGGGCCGCCAGCTCGCGCGCGAGCAGCAGGTCGTCATGGCCGAACGGCAGCGGATTGCGGGTCCGTTTGAGGTCGAGGGCGCCCAGCACCTCGCCCCGCGCGATGAGCGGCACGGCCAGATAGGAGTGCACACCGGCCCGCGCCAGCAGGGCGGCCGCCTCAGGGGAGTGGGCTATGCGCCCGAGGTCCTCGTCCTTGACCTGGGCCACCATGACCGGCCGGCCCGAGCGTACGCACTCGGTGACGAGCCGGTCGGGCGCGTAACGGGCCACCTGGCCGGGCTGGTCGGCGGCCCGCAGGGCGTCCGGCTCGTCGGTGGCGCGCACCGCGAGGGCGCGGATCACGGCCGATTCGGCGGGCCCGAGGCTGGTGCGGCGGCCCGACATCACCGCGTCGAGCAGATCCACCGCGGCCACGTCCGCCAGTTCCGGCACGGCGACGTCGGCCAGTTCGAAGGCGGTGCGCTCCAGGTCCAGGGTGGTGCCGATCCGGGCGGAGGCGTCCGCGATCAGCGCCAGCCGGCGGCGCGCCGCCTCGGCCTCGACGGCCGCCCGGTGCCGGTCGGTGACGTCGACGACCGAGACGGCCACGCCCAGCACGGTGCCGCGGGCGTCCTCCAGGCGGTACAGCGAGAGTGACCAGACGTGGTCCTCGTCCGGGTCGGCGGGGGTGCGGCCGACCGTGGACCGGTCGACGAGCGGCTCCCCGGTCCGCAGCACCTGGCGCGCCGCCGCCTCCACGGCTTCCGCGTCCAGCCGGGGCAGCACCTCGTGTATGGTCCGGCCGAGGTGATCCGCGGCCGGAACGCCGTTGATCCGCTCCAGTGCCGGGTTGACCGAGACGTACCGCAGGTCGGTGTCCAGGACGGCGAGGCCGTTGGGGGACTGCGCGACCATGCGCGTCGACAGCGCCAGGTCCCGCTCCAGTCGGCGCACCGTCGTCCGGTCGGTGGCGAGACCCAGGGCGTAGACGTCGCCCCGGTCGTCCATGAGGCGCATGTTGCGGAACTCCACCAACCGGGTGGTGCCGTCCTTGCGCCGGATCGGGAACGCCCCCGCCCAGCTCTCGCCGGTGGCCATGACGTCGGCGAACAGCTGCACGACCAGGTCGACGTGCCGTTCGTGGACCATCACATGGGCCGCGTACCGCCCCAGCGCCTCATTGGCCGAGTATCCGAACAGCTCCTCGGCCTGAGGGCTCCACAGGGCTATGCGCCCCTGGGTGTCGAGCACCACAGAGGCCACGTTGAGCACGTCCAGCAGGCCGCTGGGCCCGGTAGGGCCACCGCCCTCAGCCGCGGACGATCCGGCTCCGTTCATGCCACGCACCGCCTCCGCATATCGACGCGGCACGCCGTCCCCCGTGCCGACTCCCCTGTTCTACCGTGCTCAACCCTTTTCTCCCACGCCTTGGGCGCGCTTCTTCATGCTCCTCCAGTACGGCGTCGCGCGCCGTTCTCCTCAAGGCCCGCACGTGTCCATGGAATTGGTCTGTACATGACCATCATGCCGGGCCAGACTGTCCGCCGAGCGCGCCCACCCCCCTCGACGAGGAGTCCCATGCCCCTGCGTCCTGCCCGCCGCCGTCGCACCACGGCCGGCACCGCCCGCGCCGCCTTCCTGGCGCTGGCCGTGTCAACGGTCGCCGTCCTCTCCGCGGCCCCGCCCGCCGCGGCCGCCGACACCTGGACCGAGGTCGGCTCCGACCGCGCCGACCCGCTGACCGAGAGCCAGGGCCTGACGTCGGTCGAGGTCCCGGCGGGCAGCGCCAACCGCTACACCGGCATCGGCACCATCCCCTTCTCCGTCTCCACCCGGGGCTGGAACCACGTCGGCGACCCCGACGCCTCCTACGACGGCTACTACGTCGAGCCGTACCAGAGCGACTCGAACAACGCGAAGATGTACCGCGTGCAGGCACCGGGCGGCGCCTGGTCGGAGTACGTCCACGCGCTCGGCTCAGGTGAGGCCCTGAACAACTCCTGGGCGGCGATCACCCCGAACAGCCAGTGGATGCTGTCCGGCGAGTGGGGCACCATGACCCGGTTCCTCGTCTTCCCGACCCCGGGCGCCAACTCGGCCACCTCGCCCTCCGCGAACCTGCCGCAGGTGTCGACCGTCCGCCTCGACCACGCCGTGCGCGATGTCCAGGGCTGCGACTTCACCGGTCCGACCACCCTGCTGTGCGCCTCGGACGACCCGGCGGGCACCCTCTTCGGCATCACCAAGCCCCTCCTCCAGATCGACCTGTCCGCCGAACCGAACGGCACCTCCGACGTCACCGGCCACGTCACCGCCCTGCGCCAGCTTCCGCTGCGCAGCTCCTGCTCGGGCACGTTCGAGGCCGAGGGCATCGACTACGACCGCCGTTCCGGCACCCTGCGGGTGATCGTCGTATCGCCCGGGTTCTGTGTGCTGACCGACAGCAAGACCTACCGCTTCACCCGGAGCTGACCGGGGTCGATCGGGCCTCCGGCGCCGCTCCTGTCGCTGGTCCCACTCGGAAAGTGGTGCTTTTCTGGGGATGTGGCGCGGTTCGCGGGGAACCCGCACCTCCGCGTCACATCCCACGAGAGGAGCGATCACGATGGATCGCGAACGACCGCACGAGGAGTCCGTCTCCGTCGAGATCAGCGGATGCAGCAAGGAGGACGCCCGGATCGTGTTCGACACGCTGAACGAGTGCTTCGAGTCGGACCGCGGCACCGACGAGGCGCCGCAGCAGCTGCACGAAAGCCGCCCGATGGTGTGGCTCGGCACCTTCGAGGTGACCGAGACGCACGACTGCGCCCGCCCGGCCCGGCTCTCCTCCTCCGTGGAGGCGGACGCGCAGGGCAGCTACTGGGCGATCGAGCGGCTCCGCACGACGCTCGACTCGGTCTTCGCGGTGCGCGACCTCTCCTCGGCCTCCGGGGACCAGGAGCGGGAGCTGCACGTCCTGCTGGAGAGCCGGTGAGCCGGCGACGCCGGTGACCTGCGGCACATGACGCCGATGCTGTTGTGCAACTAGTTGCATAAACCGTGCGCGGTCCTCTAGAACTGGAGGGAAGACACCGCGCACGGAGGGCTGTCATGAGCCGTTACCCGCACCTGCTGAGCCCGCTCGACCTGGGCTTCACCACGCTGCCCAACCGCGTCCTGATGGGCTCGATGCACGTAGGCCTCGAGGAGGCCGAGCGCGGCTTCGAGCGCATGGCCGCGTTCTACGCCGCCCGGGCACGCGGAGGAGTGGGCCTCATCGTCACCGGCGGCATCGCCCCCAACGACGAGGGCCGGCCCTACGAGGGGGGCGCGAAGCTCACCACGGAGGCGGAGGCCGAGCAGCACCGGGAGATCACCGACGCCGTGCACCGCGAGGGCGGCCGCATCGCGATGCAGATCCTGCACTTCGGCCGGTACGCCTACCACCAGGACCTGGTCGCCCCCAGCCCGCTCCAGGCGCCGATCAGCCCCTTCCCGCCCCGCGAGCTGACCGACGCCGACGTCGAGCGCACGATCGACGACTACGTCCGCGCCGCCCGCCTCGCGCGGCGGGCCGGCTACGACGGCGTCGAGATCATGGGCTCCGAGGGCTACCTCATCAACGAGTTCATCGCCGCCCCGACCAACCACCGCACCGACCGCTGGGGCGGCTCGTACGAGAACCGGATGCGGTTCCCCGTCGAGATCGTCCGGCGGGTGCGCGAGGCGGTCGGCGAGGACTTCATCGTCATCTACCGGCTGTCCATGCTGGACCTGGTGCCCGGCGGCTCGACCCTCGACGAGGTCGTCACCCTCGCGAAGGCCGTCGAGTCGGCCGGCGCCACCATCATCAACACCGGCATCGGCTGGCACGAGGCGCGCATCCCCACCATCGCCACCTCCGTGCCGCGCGGCGCCTACACCTGGGTGACGAAGAAGCTCATGGGCGCGGTCTCCGTCCCGCTCGTCACCACCAACCGCATCAACACCCCCGAACTCGCCGAGGAACTGCTCGCCGACGGCTGCGCGGACATGGTGTCGATGGCCCGTCCGATGCTCGCCGACCCCGAGTTCGTGGCCAAGGCCGCGGCCGGTCGGCCCGAGGCCATCAACACCTGCATCGGCTGCAACCAGGCCTGCCTCGACCACACCTTCAGCGGAAAGATCACCTCCTGCCTGGTCAATCCGCGCGCCTGCCACGAGACCGAGCTGGTCCTCGCCCCGACCCGGCTGCGCAAGCGGGTCGCGGTGGTGGGCGCCGGCCCGGCCGGACTCGCCTGCGCGGTCTCGGCGGCCGAACGCGGCCATGACGTCACTCTCTTCGACGCCGCGAGCGAGGTCGGCGGCCAGCTCAACGTGGCCCGCAAGGTCCCCGGCAAGCAGGAGTTCGACGAGACGCTGCGCTACTTCCGCCACCAGCTCGACGCGCACGGCGTGGACGTACGGCTCGACACGCACGTCGCCGCGGAGGACCTGGCCCACTACGACGAGGTCGTCGTCGCCACCGGCGTCAGCCCCCGCACCCCCGACATCCCCGGCGTCGACCACCCGAGCGTCGTCGGCTATCTCGACGTCCTGCGCGACGGCGCGCCCGTCGGCGACCGCGTCGCGATCCTCGGCGCGGGCGGCATCGGCTTCGACGTCGCCGAGTTCCTCACCGACGGCGGCGACAAGGCGAGCGAGGACCCGGCGGCCTACTTCCGCCAGTGGGGCGTAGACATGGACTACCAGGGCCCCGGCGGTCTCACCGCCCCCGAGCGCCCCGCCCCGCCGCGCACGGTCCATCTCCTCCAGCGCAAGACCGGCAAGGTCGGCGCGGGCCTCGGCAAGACCACCGGCTGGATCCACCGCACCGAGCTCAAGCACCGGGGCGTCACGATGGTCCCCGGGGTGCGCTACGACCGGATCGACGACGCCGGGCTGCACCTCACCGTCGGTGAGCAGAGCACGCTCCTGGAGGTCGACACCATCGTGCTGTGCACGGGTCAGGACCCGCGCCGGGACCTGTACGAGGCGCTGGTCGCCGACGGCGGAAACGTGCATCTCATCGGGGGTGCCGACGTCGCCGCCGAACTCGACGCCAAGCGCGCCATCCAGCAGGGCACGGAACTGGCGGCGGCGCTGTAGGACCCGGCCGGCGCCTCCCTAGGATGACTGCATGTCACTCCCGCACGCGATCCTCACCGCCCTGCTCGAGAGGCCCTCGTCGGGGCTGGATCTGACCCGCCGGTTCGACCGGTCGATCGGCTACTTCTGGTCGGCCACGCACCAGCAGATCTATCGCGAGCTGGGAAAACTGGAGTCCGAGGGGCACATCCGGGCCCTGCCGACCCAGGCGCCTGCCCGCGGGCAGAAGAAGGCCTACGAGGTGCTGCCCACGGGACGCGCCGAACTCGCCCGGTGGACGGCGGCCGCCCAGGACCCGAAGCCGCACCGCGACGCCATGCTGCTGCGGCTGCGCGCCGCGGCGGTCGTCGGCACCGCGGGCCTCGAGGCCGACCTGCGCCGCCATCTCGACCTGCACCGGCGGCAGTTGGCCGAGTACGAGGAGATCGAGAAACGCGACTTCCCGCCCGGCGACGACAGCGCGCAGGCCAGGCTTCAGCACCTGGTCCTGCGCGCGGGCATCGAGCTGGAGACCTTCTGGACGCAGTGGCTCACCGAGGCCCTCGAGGAACTGCCCGTGGTGGGGGAAGGGACCGCTTAGAGCCGGTACGGCTTCGAGCGCCGGCGCAGGAACCAGGCCGCCGCGATGACGCCCGTCCCCACCAGTGCCCCGCCCACCCCCATGGCGATGGGGCCGTAGTCGCGGGCCGCGCCGCCGAGGCCTCCCATGACGCCCCGCGAGGGCGAGGCCGTGGGGGTCGCCGTGACCCTCGGGGCCGGGGTCGAGACGATCACCGACTGGGTGCCCGCGGTGCTGCCGTTGGAGCACATGACGACCACGGTGTACGTGCCCGGGGAGACGCCGGACCAGGCGGCGGACTGGCCGGCGGCGGTCCCGGACAGGGCGACCTGGCGCCCCTGGGCGAAACTCGCCTGGGCGCTGCCGAGCAGCGCCGCCGTGCCCCAGCTGCCGTTGATCTGGGCGCAGGCGCTGGTCACGACCGACACCGTGGAGCCGGTCGTGCTCACGGAGATGCCCGAAACCCGGGCCACGGCCGGCTGGGCGGTGAGGGTGAGCGGCAGAGCGGCGGCGGCTGCCACGGTCAGCCCTGAGCGGACGAGGAAACGGGAAGTGCGCATCGGATGTCCTCCGGCGGCGGCACGGTTGGCGGTACATCCCTTGCGCCGCCGAAGGTCGGGTACGCCCGTGCTGCCTCACGGGCAGCCAACGCGCCCCGGCCCCGCCCCGCATGCGGACGGCCACCGGCCAGGTGACGGATTCCTTCGGACGGCCCATGCCGACCACCTCCTCGACCTGCGGCCGACCGTGCCCGGAGGACCGCCCCGACCGGCGCCCCGGCCGTGGCCCGCCCCGCGGCGCGAGCGGTGGCTCGATGGGCGGGTGGGTCGTGGCCACGAGCCCTGGCCCGGCCGGCGGCCCGGCCGTGGCGCGACCTGCGGCGCGAGTGGCGGCCCGACGGGCGGCTGGGCCGCGGCCCCGACTCATGGCCCGGTCGGTGGCCCGGCCGTGGCGCGACCTGTGGCGCGACCTGCGGCGCGAGGGGTGGCTCGATGGGCGCCTGGCTTGTGGCCGCGCCCCGCGGCGCGAGTGGCGGCCCGTCGGGCGGCTGGGCCGCGGGCCTGAGCCGTGGCCCGGTCGGTGGCCCGGCCACGGCCCGGCCACGGCGCGACCTGTGGCCCGGCCACGGCGCGACCTGCGGCGCGAGGGGTGGCTCGATGGGCGCCTGGCTTGTGGCCGCGCCCCGCGGCGCGAGTGGCGGCCCGACGGGCGGCTGGGCCGCGGCCCCGAGCCGTGGCCCGGTCGGCGGCCCCGTCGGCACGGACTCTCACCGCCGCGCCGTCGTCACCGTCCGCTCCGCCGAGAACGCGCCCCAGGTGCCGTCCGGCAGCCGGGCCCGCAGTCGCACCCGGTGTCCGGCCCCTGCCTCCCGCCCCACGTAGAAGCTGTACGTCGCCCTTCCCCGGGGCGGGGTCCCGCCCCACACCAGAGAGGTGGCCGGCCGCCCGTCGAGCTGGATCTGGTACTCCGTGACGACACCGTCCACCCGGGGCGGCACCCACGACAGGTCGAGGTAGTACGACCCGTCGGCGAGGTGGGAGCTCGCCCGGAAGTCGGTCGGCGCGGTCTCCGCCCCCTCGTCGTCACCCGGCGCGGTGGTCAGGCGCACGGGCGCACCGGCGGGCGAGACGTTGTCGGCCGCGTCCCGGGCCCGGACGGTGAACGAGTAGCGCGCCCCGGGGCGCAGTCCCGTGACGACCGTCGCCGTCTGGCCCCCGCCGACGCTGTGGATCCGCACGCCGCCCTGGTAGACGTCGTAGGACACCACCTTCCGGTCGTCCGTAGACGCCGTCCAGGAGAGCTGGACGGCCCGGCTCCCGGCCGCCCGGCCGGTCACCGCGCCCGGCGGGGTCGGCGGCGAGCGGTCCGCCGCGGCGGCCGCCGGTGTCGTGGCCCGCACCTCCCGGCTGCGCGGACCGAGCCGCCCGTCGCCGTCGCGGGCCCGCACGGTGAAGACGTACGTGGTCGACGGCGCGAGGCGGACGACGTCCAGCATGTGCGAGGAGCCGGGCACCTCCTGGACCTTGTCGGTTCCGCGGTACACCTCGTAGGCGCTGACCGCGGGGTCCGCGGCGACGGCGTTCCACATGACGTGCACGCTCGTCGCGCTCCCGGCCTCCGCGGTGACCCCGGTCGGGGCGCCCGGCGCCCGTCCGTCGTCGCCGCCCCCGCTCCCGCCCGCGCACCCGCAGCACAGGGCCGCCACCAGGCCGCACACCACAACCCACAGCACAACGCGTCGCACGGCTTCGCCTCCCGGCCCGGCACGGCGGCAATGGTCCGGACCAATATGGCGTGGTGGTGCGCACACATCAAGAGGGCGGATGTGCGGGGCCGCCCTCGGCGACCGCTTCCGGACGTTACGTATGCTGAAGTTCCTCACGGCTGAACTCACCCTGAGCACCGGTGAGTTCAAGCCGGTGGCGCGGGCCGCTGTCGTCGCTGATCCCGCGCCGGCAAAGTGGCCCGGGGCCCGGAGCCGAAACGGCGTCCGGGCCCCCGGCCCTCTGTCGCACCGTCGGGCTCCCCGAGGATGCTCCTCGTGCTCCGTACGGCCCCCTCGGGGTGGCCCCGGGGCGTGATCGACACCAGATTGTTCCGCGTGTCCGTCAATGCCCCCACGAGAGGGTCCGTATCGTGCGCGTCCAGTCGCTGACGCTGGCCGCGGCCGGCCTTGCCCTGCTGGCCCCGACCACCGCACCCGCCGCCCCGCACCCGTCCCCGGGTGCCCTCGGGGCGTCGGCGCCCCGGAAAGAAGGCTCAGTCCGCGCCGCCGACCTGCTGTCCCGGGTCCGCGACTGCACCACCGTCTCGCGCGGCCGCTACCGCGCGGACGAGGGCGCTCCGGCCACGATCCCGGTCTGTGGCACCGATGAGGCGGTGTTCTGGACGGCCGACATGGACATCGACTGCGACGGCCGCCCGGGCCCGGAGTGCAACAGCGGCACCGACCCGCTGTTCTCCGACACGACCGCTTATCAGCAGTCCGACGGCCGCTATCTGAGTGCTGAGACGCTGCCCTACATCGTGGTGCCGGGGGTGAGCGGCATCTGGGACTACCGTGACCACGGGGTGCGCGGGGGGTCGGTCGCGGCCGTCGTCTACCAGGACCGGGTGCAGTACGCGGTCGTCGGCGACACGGGACCGAGCGAAATCATCGGCGAGGCGTCGTACGCCACCGCCAAGGCGCTCGGCATCCGTCCCGACCCGCGCGGCGGCGGCACCCCCTCCGGCGTCACGTACATCGTCTTCAAGGACTCCCGGGCTACCCCCATCGAGAGCCACGCCTCGGCGGCGGAGGTGGGGGAGCGGCTGGCGCGGCTCTTCGTACGCGGCACCAAGGAGCAGCCCCGTCCGCCGGAGGAGGACGCGGACGAATGGGCGCCGGGCGGGCTCGTGGCACCGCCGCAGGGCGAGGGCGGCGCGGCACGGCGGACGGGAGCCGGAAGCGAAGGCCGCGCAGCCGCCAAGGGTGAGGGCAGAACCGCCGCCGAAGAGCCGGAGGAGGGCCGGGCGGCGGCGGAGGGCGAGGCTCAGGCGGCATCGTCGGACGACACGGGCGACTCGGAGGCTGATGAGGGCCTGGACGCCGGGACGGACGAGACGGATGAGACGGACGAGGGGGACGAAGAGGGCTAAGAGGACGAGGGGAGCGCGTAGGTGAAGGGCGGCCCGGCCGTGCAGGCCGGGCCGCCCCTCCTGTCGCGCCCCGCGGGCGGCAGGAGTCCACGTCCGGAGCCCGTGCGGTGGCCGCGCCGAGGGCCGTCGGCCCGACGCTCCGGCCATCGATGGCCGGAGCGTCGGGGTGGGTGGCCGAGTGACCGTCCGGCGTGCGGGGCGACCTCACCCGTGAGGTGACCGGGCGGGTGTGACGGTTCGTCGCGCCCCGCGCCTTGTGGGTGAGCGAGCCGCGTCACACCTTCCGGTAGCCGTACGCCTCCGCGGCCGCCGCCTCCACCGAGTCGAGGTCGGCACCGGTCGCCGCCGTCACCACCGCGGCCACCGCGCCCTCGACGAACGGGGCGTCCACCAGCCGTGCGGTGTCGGGCAGTTCGTCGCCCTCCGCGAGCAGTGCCTTGACCGTGAGGACGGCGCTGCCCAGATCGGCGAGGACCGCGACCCCGGCGCCCCGGTCCACGGAGGCGGCAGCGGCGGTGATCAGCTCGGCGCTCGTGCCCAGCCCGCCGCCCTCCGTACCGCCCGCAGCGGCGACCGGCACGGCCGGACCGCCGCCCACCAGGCCCAGCGCCAGCTCGGCCACCGCCGACGCGACCTCCGCGCTGTGCGACACCAGCACGATGCCCACCAGTTTCTCGTCGCTCACCGGTGCCTCACTCCCCGCCCGCGTCGGCGCCGGTGTCGGCGAGGGCGGCGATGAGCAGTGCCGCCGAGGTGGCGCCCGGATCCTGGTGCCCGATGCTGCGCTCGCCGAGATAGCTGGCCCGGCCCTTGCGGGCCTGGAGCGGCGTCGTCGCCTCGGCGCCCTGCTCGGCGGCGGCCCGGGCGGCGCCGAAACCGTCGGGGAGGGCGTCGACGGCCGGCACCAGTGCGTCGATCATGGTCTTGTCGCCGGGCGCGGCACCGCCGAGCTGCATCACCGCGTCCACCCCGGCACGCAGCGCCTCGGCGAGCCGCTCCTCGTCCACCTCGGCGGCGTCCCCGAGTGCCTTCCCGGTCCGGCGCAGCAGCGTGCCGTACAGGGGCCCCGAGGCCCCGCCGACCGTCGAGATCAGCTGGCGTCCCGCGAGCACCAGGACAGCGCCCGGCGTCTCGGGTGCCTCCTTCTCCAGCGCCGCGTTCACCGCGGTGAAGCCACGGCGGAGGTTGCTGCCGTGATCCGCGTCCCCGATGGGTGAGTCGAGGGCCGTGAGCCGGTCCGCCTCGCGGTCGACGGACGCGGCGGTCGCGGTCATCCAACGGCGGAAGAAGTCGGCGTCGAGCACTGGATCTCCTTGCATGATCGGTACGGTCGGAGCGCCTGTCCCTGTCCCTTCCTCACACACCCCAGCGCAGCCCGGGGGTCTTCACCGGCGCGTCCCACAGCCGCAGCAGCTCCTCGTCCACCTGGCACAGGGTCACCGAGGCGCCGGCCATGTCGAGGGACGTCACGTAGTTGCCCACGAGCGTACGGGCGACCACCACCCCGCGCTGGGCCAGCAGGCGGTGCACCTCGGCGTTGAAGCCGTACAGCTCCAGCAGGGGTGTCGCGCCCATGCCGTTGACCAGGAGGAGGACGGGATTGCGGGGCGTCATGTCGTCCAGGATCGCGTGGATCGCGAAGTCGGCGATCTCGCCGGAGGTCATCATCGCCCGCCGCTCCCGGCCGGGCTCCCCGTGGATGCCGACGCCCAGCTCCAGCTCGCCGGCCGGCAGATCGAAGGTCGGGCTGCCCTTGGCCGGTGTGGTGCACGCGGTGAGCGCCACGCCGAAGCTGCGGGAGTTCTCGTTGACCTGCCGGGCGAGCGCCTCGACCCGCTCCAGCGGCTGCCCTTCCTCGGCCGCCGCCCCCGCGATCTTCTCCACGAACAGCGTCGCGCCCGTGCCGCGCCGCCCGGCCGTGTAGAGACTGTCGGTCACGGCGACGTCGTCGTTGATCAGGACCTTCGCGATCTGGATGCCCTCGTCCTCGGCCAGCTCGGCCGCCATGTCGAAGTTGAGCACATCGCCCGTGTAGTTCTTGACGATGAACAGCACACCTGCCCCGCTGTCCACGGCCGCCGCGGCGCGCACCATCTGATCCGGCACCGGCGAGGTGAACACCTCACCCGGGCAGGCCGCCGAGAGCATTCCGGGCCCGACGAACCCACCGTGCAGCGGCTCGTGCCCCGAGCCGCCGCCGGACACCAGCGCCACCTTCCCGGCCACCGGAGCGTCCCGCCGCACGATCACCCGGTTCTCGACGTCGACGGTCAGCTCGGGATGGGCGGCCGCCATTCCGTGCAGCGCGTCCGCGACCACGGTCTCCGGAACGTTGATCAACATCTTCACGGATACCTCCAGGTGAGACTAGTAGATGACTCCCTGACCTCTATTTTCGCAGGTCAGATCGAGTTGGACCAGTTAACGATCTTGGCGGTTCGGGCCGGTCGGCAGCGGCTACGGCGGTGGAGAACGATGTTGTGGCCCGTCAAACCCAGCATCCCCGAAATCCTGGTCGGCTACCAGACGCCGACCGGTGGAGTGGGTGGAGGGTGGGACGGCTGGTTTCGAGCGGCCGCGATTCGGTGAGCTGGAGGCGCGCTCCGGGGCGCCGCTGTCAGTGCGCCGAGGCGGCTTGACGTGTTCGGAGGGACGAGGGGGAGGCATGCGAGCGGCCCGTGGAGGTCTGGGCAGGTAGGAGAGCGATGGTGAGGCGTCGTGCCCTGGTGAGGGATTCATTCACCTTGCCAGTGCTCCGAGTGCACTCCGAGGCGCAACCCCTTTCCTCGCCTCACCGGCCTTCAAGTGCCACAGCCCGGGAGTGCGCCCGCTGGTTCCCGCGAGCCGCAGCCGTTCGCCGTTCGGGCCGCCCTCCTCTCGGTCACCACCCCGCCTGCGCAGCACGAGGGCGTGCTCCAAACCGTGGCCCGCGGACTGCTCGACTGGTTCGCCGGCACGGGGATCTCGCAGACAGGAGTACCGGCGGGGTACACGGCGACCACCAGGACGACCGAGATCAGCCTTGGCCCGTTCCGCACGAGCGAGTCGGTTTCCTGCACCCCGGACTCCATTACGATCACGCTTCCGAACGGCGCATCGATATCGGCAACAGGGGCCGACGCCGCAGAGGTCCGGAGCGCGGTCCGGGGGAAACTCCAGGCTCTACTGCGCGAGGGCGACGGCAGTGACACGGAAAACGGCCGACGGGAGTAGAACGGGCTCGGTGGAGCGGGTCGTCGCCGGATTACCGAAAGCCAAAAGCTCAGCCCCCGGCCCTCATGAACTTTGAGTAGACAGTGATTTTAGTATCTGAACCATTGAGGTGGAGGAGAACCCTTGCCCGTACGGCAGCTCTGGGAAAATTTTTGCGCGGCTGCCACGTCGAGGAGTACGAGTCCTTCATGTCATAACCCCCACCTGGGCCAGAGACATACAAATTTCCTCCACCTACCCATGTGCGGTAGATATACGTCGTCACTACCATGCCGTGCAATCCGTCATCCTTGCCGCCGGTGTAGCGAGCATATGTGACGACCCGGAGCCAGGAGCCAGCCTTATTGACCTGCGGATTCACGCCTACCATATGTTCCAGGCACGCTTGCGCCTGGACCGATGCACCGGGAACCGAGGTCCAACTGCCACAGACTTTCCGAGTGGGAACGGCGGCGGCCGACCCTGGACTGACAAGAGCCAGCGGCACTGCCAGCAGGGGAATTGCCAGAATGTATCGCCGGAAGAATTTTCCTTTCATGTAAACCATCTCGCTCAGTCGTGAGGTGTGCTTCCAGCTGCTCTATTGCATATCAACGGAGAGCTCGCCTCCGCAGAATTATTAGCGTGAGTAATTCGCGCATTCCCCGCGCCGCCTCCGTCTTCCATCATCTGCTCAAGGTGGCGAACCGGCCACTTCGTGGAGATCTCACCGTCGATCCCCATACCGACTACGAGGCTTGGCACGTTGTCGGGCCCGGCGGCCTGCCAATCGTGTGTACGCCCGGAGGCAAGCTCGCCACTGGACGCCGTTCGTCTTGCCCCGCCGACGATGACCCCTGAGGGCGTGGGCGATGCCGGCGGCCGGTGCGTACAGGTGCGGTCCACCGAGCACCAGCGCAGCACGTCGACCAGGGAGAGCGGCAGGGGACAGGCTCCTGCCGCTCTGCCCGAACGGGCATGGCAGGCGGCGGATCCTGACCTCGGGCATTCACGAATGGTGCCGTCGACTCGCGCACCCTGACCGCCCGGCGCCTGCACCTCGTCTTCGACCGCCCGGCAGACCCATCGTCCTCGGGCTCAACTGCTGGAGATTTTCCCCGTGTTGGAGAGGTCGTTGGACTTGACCGGCAAGGGGCCGGTGCTGCTTCTGACCGGCTACCAGAATCCGGCAGCTCACCGAAGCGCTTCTGCGACTCGCAACCCTTCCGAAGCCCGGCTGACCAGGCAAGAGCTGACGGCCAATCACGAAAGGCCGAGGCTGAGGATGTCTGAGAGGAAACAAAAGGCAAGGATGTCAAGAGACGGGATTACGCGACTACCGCTCGCCTGCTTCCTCGCGGATGGTTGGTTCAGCGAATTCGGCAACCCTGCCGATTCGGCAAAACCTCTCGATTTCGCGAGGAGTTCAACATGTCCAGAGCCATGTCACGTCGTGCCATTGCGAGTGTCCTCGGGACGCTCATGGTGACAACGGCGGTATCGCAGGTCCAGGCATCTGCGGCACAGGCGCCGCCGCCGCTCCCGCAGTCGGTCGCGAAGGCCACCGCGCAGTGGACCCTGCGATTCTCCGGTGCAGCCGAGACGAACGTGCCGTTCTCGCTCTACAGCCAGAGCGAGAAGGAGCACCTCTACTACGGAAAGCGTTGGTGGGGCTTCGGGTCAGGGATCTCCCTCAAGTGGAGCAGTTCCGCCAAGCACCAGTGGAAGTTTGTGAAGTGCGGTAGCAAGGGGACTTCCAGTCCGATCCAGTACGACCAGCGACTCGCTCTCTACAACACTTCGGTCAAGGAGTACATGGTCTACAAGAAGCGGGACCTTGGGCGCGGCATCAACCTGGGCTGGTCGAAGAAGCTGGATAAAACGACCTGCCAGTGGAAGGTGCGCGGCGGCAAGGCTGGAAAGACCATCGGTCCGTCGCCGGTCAAGAACGCGATGCTCTTCAATACCGTGGAGAAGGACTATTTCGTCAACGGTTGGCGCCCGTCGGGGGTCAACCTGCGCTGGTACAGGTACGGCGTCGGAGACCAGATATGGGACTTGGTCCAAAAGGGAGTCTGCGCGGCGGGAGTCGTGAGCAATGAGGCCAAGGCGGCCTGCGCAGCCTTCAAGGCGCTGGAGGAATTCCAGAAGGCCATGGGGTACTCCTAGACCGCCCCGAAGCCGTCGTTCACCAAGAAGCTGCCGTCCGAGGTGTGAATCTGCCTCGGGTCCCCAAGAATGCGCCTCCGGTCCGGCCCGGACTGGAGGCGCATTCCCTTGCAGGCGACCGAGGAGAGCCGGTCAATGTATATTCATGACTGTACGTAAAGTAGTCGGAATGGGGTGAGGGAATTGGTGACTGTAATTTACTTTTCCGGGCCGACCAAGCGCTAAGGCACCTGTACCGCGATGGAGAGGTGACCTTCTCAGATCGTGGGAGCGGGAGCCGCTCCGTGCCGCCTCCCCCGGCCGGGAGGTTGCCGTGTCGGCCCGCCTATGGGGGGCACTCGGGGCGTGGCGGGTCCGATCCGGAGCCGTCGTGCCAGGCTGGAGGTGTGGGACATGGGTCATGGTGGGAACGTGATCGACGAGCTGGTGACCGATCACCGCGAGGTCGAGGAGTTCTTCGGCCGGATCGAGGCGCTGCCGCCCGGCGCCAAGGACCGCAAGCTGTACGCGGACCAGGCCACGATGGAGCTGGTCCGGCATTCGGTGGCCGAGGAGGCGTATCTCTACCCGGCGGTGCGCGAGCACGTCCCCGGCGGCGAGGCCCTGGCCGACAAGGAACTCGCGGACCACGCGCGGGCCGAACAGATCATGAAGGACCTGGAGGGCTGCGAGGCGGACGATCCCGAGTTCGACCGGCTCGTCGGCATGCTGATGCGGGAGATCCGCGATCACCTGGCCGACGAGGAGCAGAACCTGTTCCCGAGGCTGCGCGCGGTGTGTCCGGCGGACACCCTCGACGACCTGGGCGACAAGGTCCGCAAGGCGAAGAAGACGGCCCCGACGCGTCCGCACCCGACCGCCCCGGACAAGCCCCCGGCCAACAAGATGCTGGCCCCGGGTGTCGGGATGATCGACCGCATGCGCGACGCGCTGACAGGCCGCGGCAAGGCCGGCTGAGCCGGCCCCGGGTGGCCGTCAGGCGATGAGCGCCTGGCCCCGGCCGAGGCGGCTGAGGAGTTGTGTGTGGTGGAGGTCGGCCACGGGGGCGAGGAGGTCGGGGTGGCGCAGCAGCGCCGCCGCCTGCCGGTCGCGGTGGTCGGGTGTGACCAGGCGCCGGAAGTCCGGCGCCGTCCCACGGGTGTGGTCGCCCCCGGCGAGCCCGGCCACCGCGCCCGCGGCGAGTGCCGGATCGGTGAGCAGACAGGCCGCCCAGCTCGCCACGACCTCGTCCACCCAGCTTCGCCAGGCCGAGTCGTCCGGGTCCCGGCCGGCGTCCGCGTCAGCGCCGCTGATCCGGTCCAGCCGGGCCGAGCCGCCCGGGCCCACCATGCCGACCAGCGCGGCGTCCGTGGCGGTCGGATAGCGCAGCCAGGCCGCGACGGTCACCGCCTGACGGGCCTGCGCCTCGCACAGGGCGGAGGCGAGCGCACCGCCGCTCGCCGGGTAGGCGCGGGTCAGCCATTCGGTGGTGGCGGCGATGACGGGGGAGAGATCTGCGAGCACGGAGCCGTCCGAGGTGTGCGGCGGGCAAAACGGTGAGCTCCCCGAACGGTAGCCCGCGCCCCCCACCGACCGACATGCCCGAGCCCCCACCCCGGCCGTGGCCTCGACCACAACGCGCCCAACCTCTCGCCCGCGACGGCCCCCACCCCCGCCCGCCTGGACCCGCCCCCGAGGCCCATCGGTTCCCACCCGTGCCGGTAGTGCCCCGCCGTGGCGTGCCCATGGCGTGGGACTGCCGGCTCGGCTACCGGCTCGGCGCGTCCAGGCCCGTCCCGGTGTCCGGCTCGGGGTTGAACACCGGGTGGTAGCTCTCCGGGGGTGCGAGATAGGCGGCGGCCGGCAGTCCGCCGGTGTCGACGACGATCTGGTCCACGGCGATCCCCGGGTCGACCATGAACACCCGGAGGACATGGTCGCCGGGCTCGGTGACCGTGACGGTCGCGGTCAGTTTCTCGATGCCCTCCTCCACGTTGCGCGCCCAGGCGTCGCCGCGGTTGCCGGTGGCGACGGACTGCCCGGACAGGACGGTGGGCGGCTGGTCGTCGAGGGCGAGCGCCAGCCGCCGCGCGCCGCGCTCGTCGAGCGAGGGCAGCCGGAAGACGGTCACGGGGAAGGAACCAGTGCTGCCGAACCGCACCCGGTACCTCAACTCCGGTGCGTGGGCGACGAAGTCGGAGGTGATCGGGGCCGCCGTGGACGGCACCGCCTCCACGGCGGCGGTACGGCGTCCGAGCCCGCGCACGGTCCGCCAGCGGGCCCGGCCGCGCGCCACCCGGCGCTCGGTGTGCACGGCGTCGATCGAGACGTAGCCGTTGGCCTCGACGAACCCGCGGGCACGCCGACGCGCCCGCTCCCCGTCGTTGACGACCTTCAGGGGCACCTCGAAACGCTGCGCGCCACCCGTGACGGCGACCGTGACGTCGTGCGTGCCCTCGGGTGTCCGCGCCCAGTCGATCTCGACCCACACCCGGGTCTGTTCGGTGAGGGTGCCGCCCGCCGAACTCAGGCGGACCCAGGGGTGTTCTGCCTCCGCGACCCAGTCGACCGCGAGGAAACCGGTGTTGAAGACATCGACGAAGCGCCGGTCCCGGGTGGTGGCGGAGAAGGCCAGCGGCCGCTGCGTGCCGATCTCGTTCCCCTCGGAGGCGACCCCCAGACCCGAGGTCTCCTGCCGGGTGACCCTGGTGACGGCAGGGCGACCCGGCGCCTTGGGGATCTGCGAGGGGTACGGGTTGATGTAGCCGTCCCACTTCCCGCCCGCCACCTCCGTGTTGTACCGCTTGGTGAGCGCCGCCTCCTGGGTGTGCGCCGCTTCGGCGAGGTCCGCGAAGACGTTGGCTCCGGCCCCACGGCCCTGACGTACCGCGAGAGCGTTACGGTCCGCCCAGTAGTACTTGAGGTTCATCAAGTACGCCCCGTGCACGGGGTATTGGACGAGCTCGTAGTAGGCGTCCCGGTACGCCGCGGGGAGTTCCGCCCCCAGCGCCACGGTCCGGTCCAGCAGACGGTCGTACGCGGCCATGCGGCGTCCCGCCTCGTCCCCGTGGTGAACCACGGAGAACATGTTCCGGTCGATGAACTCCGGGCGGCGCTCCGCCGCGAGCCGGTAGTACTCGGTGCGGATCGAGGCGATCTCCTGGGCGTGCCGGAGCCCGAACTGCCGTCCGTACCACTCCGCGAGGAAAGCCCCGACGTCGTCGGCGTGCCATCGGTCCACGTCCCAGGCCATGTCCAGGGAGAAGGACAGTCCGGTCTCGATCGACTTGAGGTCGCCGACGTTGAAGATCCACATCCGGTCCACGCCGTGCTCGTACACCCGGCGCAGCTCCTGCCAGACCTTGGCGAGCTGCGTGGTGTCCAGCCACAGGTAGCTGCGCGGACGGCCCCAGTAGGAGAGGTGGTAGTAGATCCCGTTGCCGCCGGACCGGGCGCGTTCCGCGTCGTCCGGCAGCTGGCGCATGTTGCCGTGGTTGTCGTCCGGCCAGATCAGCGTGACGTCGTCCGGGACCTGGACGCCCGCGTTGTACAGGTCCAGGACCTCCTTGTACGGGATGAAGATCTGCGGCTGCGCCGCCGCGCCGACCTCCTCGGCCAGGATCCGGCGCTGGTCGGCGATGATGTCGTTCATCACCACGACCTTCTCCGGGATCGTGGTGGCGTGCTTCGTCTCCAGCGCGGTGTCGTGCAGGCCGCGCATGCCGATGGTCCAACTGCTCTCGTACGCCGCGTTCTCCCGGGCCCGGGCTCTCCAGTAGTCGGAGATGACGGCGGGGTTCACCGTGTAGTCGTACACCGGCAGGCCGCCGTCGGCGCCGCGGTGCTCCTCGGCCCACGGCGCCCACTCGTGCACGCCGTTGCGCAGCAGGGCCTCCGGGTGGCTGGAGCCGACGACGATGCCGTAGCGCTCGGCGAGTTCGGGGTTCTCCCGGTACTTGTTGAAGAAGTCGGAGTACGGGTGCATGGCCGGCCACAGGTAGTTGGCCTTCAGCCGCAGCAGCAGCTCGAAGAGACGCTGGTACGTCCTCGGGCCGATGTTCTTGTCCGTCTCCTGCGTGCGCTGCGACCAAGTGGTCAGGTTCTGCTCGTCGTTGATGAAGACACCCCGGTAACGGACCGACGGTTCGCGCCGTTCGAAGGGGCCCGCGGGCACGGTGACGGTGTCACGCTGTTCCACGGGTACGTCGGCCCACCAGTACCAGGGTGAGACGCCTATGCGTTCCGACGTGTCGTAGATCCCGTAGACCGTGCCGCGCCGGTCGCTGCCCGCGATCACCAGCGCGCGGTCCACGCCGGGCGCCGGGCGCTCCACCACCTGGGTCACGGAGGCCTCCCAGCGACCCTTCACCCGCCGGACGTCCAGCCGGCCCTGCGCCGCGAGCCGGTCGATGACGGGGCTCGCGCCGAGGGTGCCTACCAGGACCAGTGCCGTGGACCGTTCCGCCAGGGTGTGCCGTAATCCGGGCCGTACGCCGCAGACCCGCTCCACGTCGGCCTGGAGGTCGCCGGCCGCGCGGATCACGGCGGGGTCGTCGGCGGCGTCCACGAACACGTCGACCGCGACGCCGTCCCGTACCAGGTCGAAACCGGGACGGCCGGACGCCGCCGCGGCATGCGCGGCCGTCGGGAGCACCGCGGGCAGCAGCGGGGCCAGCCCGGCGGCCGTCATGCCCCGCAGGAACGCCTTTCGGCTCCACGGCTGCGAGGGGTCCTGCGGTGCGGTGGGCGGCATCGACGCTCCTGGACTGGGCGGTGACATCTACGACGGTGGCATGACCATGCTAGAAAGCGCTTTCCCCTCGGCACCCTAGGTCAGCGTCGACGGCGGCGTCCATATCCGTGCAGGGCCGGTGCCGGTCCGTTTCGGCACAGCACGACGACGAACTCCCCGAACGGCGGGAAGTCGCCCCCGGCCCCGGCAATGAGGCCCGGGCGGGGCGGCGCGGCGGGGCGGCGGCACGGCGGGTGTGCCGAGGGTCCCGCTCGGCCCCGCCACCGCGCGGGCGTCCCTCGTGCTCGCCGGGTGCGCGCTCGCCGTGCGGCCGGGCGGACGCCGGCCCGTGCCGCCGCGCCCTTTCCTCAGTAGGCTCTCCGGCATGCGGATCTCCGTTTCCTCGGACATGGACGAACCAGTGGCCCGCGCCCTCGTCGCGGAACTGCGCGGCCGAGGGCACGACGTGGTGCCGCACGGCGCGCTGCGGCCCGGCGACGACCCCCGATGGGCGGTGTGCTCGGCGGCGGCGGCCGGGGACGTGGCCGACGGGACCTCGGAGCAGGCGGTGGTGTGCTGCTGGACCGGCACCGGCGCGTCGATCGCCGCGAACAAGGTGCCCGGCGTCCGGGCCGCCCTGTGCGCCGACGCCTACACCGCCGACGGCGCCCGCCGCTGGAACGACGCCAACGTCCTCGCCCTCAGCCTCCGTCTGACGTCCGAGCCGCTGCTCAAGGAGATCCTCGACGCCTGGTTCGCCGCCGAGGCCGGCGGGGACGCCGAGGACCGGCGGAACGTGGCCCATGTCGACGGCCTCGACGCCGACCGGGCGCGCTCGGGTTCCTAGGGCCGGCCAGGCGGGACTTTGCGGACACGGCCCAGGGCGCGCCCCTCATACGGACGGCTTCGCTCGCCCGTATGGGTAGCTCGCCCCAGTCGGGTACCCGGCGGCCGGAGAGGGTGGGGAGGTACGGGCACGTACCTCCCAGCGACCCGATCCGGAAGGAACCCGAGATGTCCGTCCACCCGCAAGCGACATCCGCCCGGCTCACCGACGACGAGCTCAGGACCCTGCACGCCCACTGGCGCGCCGCGAACTACCTCTCCGTCGGCCAGATCTACCTCATGGCCAACCCGCTCCTCAGCGAGCCGCTGCGGCCCGAGCACGTGAAGCCGAGGCTGCTGGGCCACTGGGGGACCTCGCCGGGGCTGAACCTCGTGTACACCCACCTCAACCGCGTCATCCGCGCCCGTGACCTGCACGCCCTGTGCGTGTGGGGACCGGGCCACGGCGGTCCCGCGGTCGTCGCCAACTCCTGGCTGGAGGGCACCTACACCGAGACCTATCCGGACGTCACCCGCGACGCGGCCGGCATGGACCGGCTGTTCCGGCAGTTCTCCTTCCCGGGCGGCATCCCCAGCCATGTCGCCCCGGAGACGCCCGGCTCGATCCACGAGGGCGGCGAACTCGGCTACTCGCTCTCGCACGCCTACGGCGCCGCCTTCGACAACCCGGACCTCCTCGTCGCCTGCGTGATCGGCGACGGCGAGTCCGAGACGGGGCCACTGGCCGCCTCCTGGCACTCCAACAAGTTCCTCGACCCCGTCCACGACGGAGCGGTCCTGCCGATCCTGCACCTCAACGGATACAAGATCGCCAACCCCACGGTGCCGGCCCGGATCCCCGAAGCCGAGCTCGACGAGCTGCTGCGCGGCTACGGCCACGATCCGATCCATGTCACCGGCGACGAGCCGAACGCCGTCCACCGCGCGATGGCCCAGGCCATGGACACCGCCCTGGACCGCATCGCCGCCCTCCAGCGCGCCGCCCGCGAGGACGGCTCCGGCGAGCGCCCCCGCTGGCCGGTGATCGTGCTGCGCACCCCGAAGGGCTGGACCGGCCCCGCCCACGTCGACGGGCTGCCCGTCGAGGGCACCTGGCGCGCCCACCAGGTGCCGCTGTCCGCCGTCCGCGACAACCCAGAACACCTGCGCCAGCTGGAGGCCTGGCTGCGCTCCTACCGGCCCGAGGAACTCTTCGACGCCCATGGTGCCCCCCGCCTGGACGTCCTCGCCTGGATTCCCGAAGGCACCCGCCGCCTCGGCGCCACCCCGCACGCCAACGGCGGGCTGCTGCTTCGTGAACTCCCCCTGCCCGACCTGGAGTCGCACGCCGTCCCGGTCGACAAGCCGGGCGGCACCCGGCATGAACCCACCGCGGTGCTGGGCGGGTTGCTCGAGGACGTCATGCGCTCCACCGCCGGCCGGCGCGACTTCCGTCTGGTCGGCCCCGACGAGACCGCCTCCAACCGACTCCAGGCCGTCTACGCCGCCAGCGGCAAGGCCTGGCAGGCGCAGACCCTCCAGGTCGACGAGAACCTCGACCGGCACGGGCGGGTGATGGAGATCCTCTCGGAACACACCTGCCAGGGCTGGCTGGAGGGTTATCTGCTGACCGGGCGGCACGGCCTGTTCTCCTGCTACGAGGCGTTCGCGCACATCGTCGACTCGATGGTCAACCAGCACATCAAGTGGCTGCGCGTCACCCGGAAACTGCCTTGGCGCGCACCCGTCGCCTCTCTCAACTACCTGCTCACCTCGCACGTCTGGCGCCAGGACCACAACGGCTTCTCCCACCAGGACCCCGGCTTCGTCGACCACATCCTCAACAAGAGCCCCGAGGTCGTACGGGTCTATCTGCCGCCGGACGCCAACACACTGCTGTCGGTGGCCGACCATGCCCTGCGCAGCCGCGACTACGTCAATGTGATCGTGGCCGGGAAGCAGCCCTGTTTCGACTGGCTGGGCATGGACGAGGCCCGTGCCCACTGCGCCCGCGGCGCCGGCGTCTGGGACTGGGCCGGCACCGAGAACGGCACCCGCGAACCCGACGTGGTTCTCGCCTGCGCGGGCGACGTCCCCACCCAGGAGGTGCTGGCCGCCGCCCAGTTGCTGCGCCGCGAACTGCCGGAACTCGCCGTCCGGGTCGTGAACGTCGTCGATATCGCCCGGTTGCTGCCGAGCGGCGAACACCCGCACGGCATGGGCGACTTCGAGTACGACGGCTTGTTCACCGCCGACAAGCCGGTCGTCTTCGCCTACCACGGCTACCCGTGGCTGATCCACCGCCTCGCCTACCGCCGCACCGGCCACAAGCACCTGCATGTGCGCGGCTACAAGGAGTTCGGCACCACGACCACGCCGTTCGACATGGTCGTCCGCAACGACCTCGACCGCTACCGCCTCGTCATGGACGTCATCGACCGCGTCCCCGGCCTCGCCGTGCGCGCCGCGGCCGTACGGCAGCGGATGGAGGACGTGCGACTGCGCCACCACGACTGGATCCGCGCCCACGGCACCGACCTTCCCGAGGTCACCGACTGGATCTGGGACGGGTGAGACGGCAGCTCACCGGCGACCGGACAGGGCGCACGGACCGGGGCGGACGGCGCAGAGGGAGGGGCAGCGGGATGGCCGTCGTGCGCCCTGGTACGGCGTCCCGCCCGGTGCTTACAGTGGTCGGCCAGCCCTGCACGCGGATCCGGCGGGGCGAGTCCCACCCCCCGTGGTCACCAGTCGTCCTCGTCCCCTGCACGGCACGCGTCCGGGCCCGGGCACGGCTCCGCGCACCGGAGCGGCTCCCAGGGTGAAGGGTGCGACGACCACCCGCGCGACAGACACCATCCGTGACACCGCTCGTGCCGTGTGAGGGCCCGTCCGCGGTACGAGCGCGCGTCGAGAGCCGCTGGAGGCCGCTGTGTCCCGACCGTGCATCGCCCTGATCGCCGACCCCACCTCGCCCGAAGGCTGCCGTGAGTACCTCGCCGACGCCGTGGAACTGCTCACCGGCGCCCCGCCCGTCCGGGTCGACTCCCGGCACTTCGCGACCGGCGGAACCGGCCGGGGCGTCCGCGACGGAGGCCGGTTACGGCTCCAGGTGCCCGAGGAGCGGCTGGACTTCGTACCCGACGTCGTACTGCTGTACGAGATCCCGCCGCACCACCGGCGGGCCCTCGCCGGCTTCCAGGAGCTCCTGGAGAGCCACGACGTGGTGACCCTGGCCGCCGGACCCGACGCCTGGCGGACCGCGACCGAGAAGAACCTCACCGTCGAACGCTTCGTCCGGGACGGGGTCGCCCAGATGGAGACCGCCGTGCTGTCCCGGCCCTCCCCGCGGGAGGCCGCCGACACGTTCGACCGGCTCGGCCGCGACACCTGGGCCCGGCCCGTCGTCGGCACCGGCGGCAACGACACCTTCCATGTCACCACCCCCGCCCAACTGGAGCTCGCCGCCGCCTACTACGCCGAGCGCGGCACCGACTGGCTGCTCTCCCGCGACGCCGGCAACATCACCGCCGACGGCCGGCGTCACCAGTTCCGGGTCTTCGTCCTGGGCGACCGCGTCGTGCACGCCCGCGAGCACCTCCAGCCGGAGACCGACACCCCGTGCAACACCTGCCAGGGCGCCACCGCCGTCCATATCGCCCCGCAGGACCTCCAGCCCCGGCTCGCCGAACTCGCCGTCGCGGCCACCGCGTCGGTCGGGCTCCCCTTCGCCGGTGTCGACCTGGCCGTGGAGAACGGCGGGGTCGTCTTCGAGGTCAACGTCCAGCCCGCCTTCGTCGACGGCGAGCTGGAACTCCGGGCGGTGGCCGTGCCGTACGTCCAGGCGCACCTGGACGCCTTCGCGCCGGCCTTCGGCGGCCCGCCCCGGGGGCTCACAGCTTCAGCGTGAACCAGGTCGTCTTGCCCTCGTCCGTCGGCCGCACCCCCCAGCCGGCGGCGAGGGCACGGACCAGGATCAGGCCGCGGCCCGACTCCGCGTCCTCGACCGCCACCCGCGGCTGGGGGAGCTGCGGGCTGGGGTCGCTGACCTCGACCGTGAGGTCGGTGGCGGTGCGGTGCAGATGCAGGGCGATCGGGCCCTCGGAGTGCTGCACGGCGTTCGTCAGGGTCTCCGACAGCAGCAGAAGCGCGTCGTCGGCCCGGTCCGCACAGTTCCACGAGGTCAGCGCCTTGTGCAGAAAGGCCCGCCCCTCCGGGACGGAGGCCGGGGCGGCCGGGAAGTGGGTGGTGACGGCGGCCAGTGGAGCGGCCGGCAGCTGCGCGAGCAGCAGCGTGACGTCGTCGTTGTGGCCGTCGGCGTCCGGCAGCAGACCCGCGAGGACATGGTCCGCCGCGGCCTCCAGACAGGGTGTTCCGACGAACAACTTGTCCAGCAGTACGGTCAGTTCACCGATCCGTACCTCGATGTCGCTGCCCGGTGTCTCGATCAGGCCGTCCGTGTAGAGCACCAGGGTGGCTCCGGGCGGTATCTCCGAACTGGACTGCTCGTACAGGATGTCGCCCACGCCGAGCGGTGCGTTGACCGGACTGGGCAGGGCGTTGATGCCCTCGCCCACCCCGGCGACCAGCACCGGCAGATGTCCCGCCGAACACACCGTCACCGTGCCCGCGTCCGGGGCGATCACCAGGTAGCAGCAGGTGACGAGCTGGTCGGGCACATCGAGGTCGGCGACGCAGGTGTCCAGTGCCCGCATCAACTGCCGCGGCTGCATACCGGTCTTGGCCAGCGCGTGCGCGGCCGACCGCAACTGGCCCATCACGGCGGCCGCTTCCAGCCCGCGGCCCATCACATCGCCTATCAGCACACCCACCCGGTCGGCGCCCAGCGGGATCAGGTCGAACCAGTCGCCGCCCACACCGGCGCCCTGGGTGGCGGGCCGGTAGCGGCTCGCGGTGGCCAGACCGGGCAGGGCGGGCGGAGTGCCCATCAGACTGCGCTGGAGCGTCAGGGCGATGTGCCGCTGCTGTTCGTACAGGGCCGTGAGCTCGGCCTCCGCGCGCTTGCGGTCGCTGATGTCCCGCACGATCGCGCACGCCCCGACCACGGTGCCGTGGGTGTCCCGGGTCGGCCACAGCGTGACGTCCACGTCGCGCAGTGCCCCGGTGCTGGTCATCCGCAGCGTCTCGTAGTGCTCGACCTTCTCGGCGTGCCGCAGCCGCCGGAGCAGCTCGCGGATCTCGCCCCGCAGCTCCGGCGGGGCCAGCAGCGAGACGTGCCGGCCGATGGCCTCATCGGCCGTGTAGCCGTACAGGCGCTGCGCGGCCGCGTTCCAGTAGGTGATGTATCCGTCGAGGGTGTGCGCGAGGATCGCGTCCTGCGACGACTCCACGAGCGCGGCGAGCTCGTTGATGCGCGCCTCGGCCGCCTTGCGCTCGCTGACGTCGCGCACGGCCGCCGACACCAGGAGCCCGTCCGCCGTCTCCAGCGGGCTCAGGCTGATCTCGACGGGGAACTCCGTGCCGTTCTTGCGCAGCCCGTGCAGTTCGAGCCCGGCGCCCATCGGACGCACCTGTCGGTTGGCCGTGTAGCCGCTGCGGTGCGCGGTGTGCTGACCGTGGAACCGGTGCGGGATGAGCAGCTCGACCGGCTGGCCGAGCAGTTCCTCGCGGCCGTGCCCGAACAGGGCCTCGGTCTGGGCGTTGACGAGCCTGATGATGCCGGAGTCGTCGACGATGACCATGGCGTCCGGCGCCGCCTCCAGCAGTCCGCGGAACCTTTCCTCGGCCCCGCCGACCGCGCCCTCCGACGGGGGCGCCCCGCAGCCGCACCGTTTCTGCTGAGCCTTCTGCTTCACCTTCCGTTTCGCGGTGTCCGCTCCCGCGCCTGCCCCCGTGCCCGCGCGCCGCGCTGGTTCCGCCCGCATCACGTCGGCCATCTTCCACCTCATCCCGCACGACGAATCAGGCCATCTCAGCGCCTCCGGCCCGCCCGCGCCCCGCGTTGTCGCTTACTGTCCGCCCCCTGTCCGAACCTGAACGCGACCGAACCGATCAGTATTCGAGAAGCGCCGGCCATCGGGTCGGAGCTAGCGTTGCGTCGGTCAGATCGAGCCAGGCGACGCCCAGCCCGCGAAGGCGGTCCCGGACAGCAGATGGAGAGACGATGAGCATGGCCAAGAAGACGGACCCGCCGCCTGCGCAGCACATCGCCGACAGTCACGGTCTGATCCGCGTGCACGGCGCCAGCGAGAACAACCTCAAGGACGTCAGCATCGAGATCCCGAAGCGCCGGCTGACGGTGTTCACCGGCGTCTCCGGCTCGGGCAAGAGCTCACTGGTGTTCGACACGATCGCCGCGGAGTCGCAGCGGCTGATCAACGAGACCTACAGCGCGTTCGTACAGGGCTTCATGCCGACGCTGGCGCGGCCCGAGGTCGACGTGCTCGAAGGGCTGACGACCGCGATCATCGTCGACCAGCAGCGGATGGGCTCCGACCCCCGCTCCACCGTCGGCACCGCCACCGACGCCAACGCGATGCTGCGCATCCTCTTCAGCAGGCTCGGCCGGCCGCACATCGGCCCGCCCACCGCGTACTCCTTCAACACCGCCTCGGTCCGGGCGAGCGGCGGGATCACCGTCGAGCGCGGCACCAAGAAGACGGTGAAGGCGACCTACTCCCGCACCGGCGGTATGTGTGTCCGCTGCGAGGGCCGCGGCACGGTCTCCGACATCGACCTCACCCAGCTCTACGACGACAGCAAGTCGCTCAACGAGGGCGCGCTCACCATCCCCGGCTACAGCATGGACGGCTGGTACGGCCGTATCTTCGGCGGCTGCGGATTCTTCGACCCGGACAAGCCGATCCGCAGGTTCACCAAGAAGGAGTTGCACGACCTCCTGCACAAGGAGCCGACGAAGATCAAGGTCGACGGCATCAACCTGACGTACGAGGGTCTGATCCCGAAGATCCAGAAGTCGATGCTGGCCAAGGACATCGAGGCACTCCAGCCGCACATCCGGGCGTTCGTGGAGCGGGCGATGACGTTCACCGTCTGCCCCGAGTGCGACGGCACCCGGCTCAGCGAAGGCGCGCGGTCGTCGAAGATCGAGAAGGTCAGCATCGCCGACGCCTGCGCGATGCAGATCAGCGACCTGGCCGAGTGGGTCCGGGGCCTCGACGAGCCGTCGGTGGCGCCGCTGCTCACCGCGCTCCAGCACACCCTCGAGTCGTTCGTGGAGATCGGCCTCGGCTACCTCTCGCTCGACCGGCCGTCGGGCACGCTGTCCGGCGGCGAGGCGCAGCGCGTCAAGATGATCCGCCACCTCGGCTCCTCGCTCACCGATGTCACCTACGTCTTCGACGAGCCGACCACGGGCCTGCACCCGCACGACATCAGCCGGATGAACGACCTGCTGCTGCGGCTGCGGGACAAGGGCAACACGGTGCTCGTCGTGGAGCACAAGCCGCAGACCATCGCGATCGCCGACCATGTCGTCGATCTCGGCCCCGGGGCCGGCACGGCGGGCGGCACCGTCTGTTTCGAGGGCACCGTCGAGGGGCTGCGGTCCGGCGACACCATCACCGGCCGCCATCTCGACGACCGGGCCGCCGTCAAGGAGACCGTGCGCAAGCCCACCGGCACGCTGGAGGTCCGCGGCGCGACGGCGCACAACCTGCGCAATGTCGACGTCGGCATCCCGCTCGGGGTGCTCTGCGTGGTCACCGGCGTGGCGGGCTCCGGCAAGAGCTCACTCGTGCACGGGTCGATCCCGGCCGGCGAGGGCGTGGTCTCGGTCGACCAGGGCGCGATCCGCGGCTCCCGACGCAGCAACCCGGCGACGTACACCGGACTGCTCGACCCGATCCGCAAGGCGTTCGCGAAGGTCAACGGCGTGAAGCCGGCGCTGTTCAGCGCCAACTCCGAGGGCGCCTGCCCGACGTGCAACGGCGCCGGCGTCGTCTACACCGACCTGGCGATGATGGCGGGAGTGGCCACCACCTGCGAGGAGTGCGAGGGGAAGCGGTACCAGGCCGCGGTCCTCGAGTACCACCTCGGCGGCCGCGACATCAGCGAGGTGCTCGCGATGTCGGTGAGCGAGGCCGAGGAGTTCTTCGGCGCCGGTGAGGCGAGCACGCCGGCCGCGCACCGGATCCTGGGCCGGCTCGCCGACGTCGGGCTCGGCTACCTCAGCCTCGGCCAGCCGCTCACCACGCTGTCCGGCGGCGAGCGGCAACGGCTGAAGCTGGCCACCCACATGGGCGAGAAGGGCGGTGTCTACGTGCTCGACGAGCCGACCACCGGCCTGCACCTCGCCGACGTCGAGCAGCTGCTCGGCCTGCTCGACCGGCTCGTCGACGCCGGCAAGTCGGTCATCGTCGTCGAGCACCATCCGGCGGTGATGGCCCACGCAGACTGGATCATCGACCTCGGTCCCGGCGCCGGTCACGACGGCGGCCGGATCGTCTTCGAGGGCACCCCCGCCGATCTCGTCGCCGCCCGCTCCACCCTCACCGGCGAGCACCTCGCGGATTACGTGGGCGCCTGACCGAGGCACCCGGGGGCGCGGTGGGACGGGCCGTCAGGGGTGCAGCGGGGCGGGCCGTCACGACCGTGACGGCCCGCCCCGCTCGACTCCTCCCGTGCGGCCTGCTGCCGACCGGCCGCGGTCGCCCTTCGCTCGCCGCGCCGGTCCGGGTCAGTGGGATCCGATGCCGCCCCCGCCGAACGAGCCACTGCTGCCGCGGCTCCAGCGCGGCCGTGTCTTGTCCCCGCTCGACCGGGTCTGCATGTTGGTCAGTTCGTACGGCGTGAGGGGACGGCCGCCCTTCGGCGTCCGAGGCACCTCGTCGGGTTCCCGGTTCTCCCGGACCTCGTGGACCGCGCCGCCCGGCGGGAGGTGCGGCTGTTCCTCGGGGCGCGGCCGGGCCGGCTCGCGCGACTTCACACGCGTGCCCAGCCAGAAGCTGCCGCCCAGCACGGCCAGGACGGCCAGCGCGACCACGAACAGCACGAGGCTGAGCAGGCCGCTCGCGGCGGCCAGCTGAACGCTTGCGGTAGTCATATCAGGCGAATACCCACCAAAGAGGGCATGAACCCGCCACACCGGGCTCGTGACCCTCCGTCGACGGCAGCTCGCGCGCGGCGATCGGCGCCGCCTCCGGCCCGTTCCACGGGTTTCGTGCCGCGCTGCCCGGCTACCCGTCCGGGGTGACTTCGACGACATCTCAGACGTACCAGACATCGCAACAGGAGCTCTTCCGATTCCTGGAGGACCGCTTCGCCTGCGCCCAGGCGTGCACCGAGTGCGCGCGGGCCAGTGCGCTGCGCGCGAGCCTCGTGGATCCGGACGGGACCGACGATCAGGCGCTGCTGCGCCGCAAGGGCATCATGTGCGCGGAGGTGTGCGACGCGACCTGTCGCGTGCTGTCCGAGGACAACCGCCTGGACGAGGCCGGCATCCGCGCCCAGCTGGAGTGGTGTCGGACCGTGTGCCTGGAGACCGCCCACGTCTTCGACAAGCACCCGGGAGCCGAGGACGGCGCCGCCGCCTGCCGTGCCTGCGCCAAGGCCTGCACGGAGTTCATCGGGACGCTGGCCTGACACCAGGGCGCCCGGGACCTGAGGGAAAAGAGCCCCCGCCATTCCCAATTTCTGAAACACGTTCTACCGTGTGCGCCGTCAGGACCGGCCTTGGGGAGCCAGGAGGCGCCGTGCACCTCGACCACACGCCCGAGCAACTGCGGCTGCGCACCGAACTGCGCGCCTACTTCGCCGAGTTGGTGCCGCACAACGCCTACGCCCGGCACATCGACCCGGTCGCCGCGAAACGCTTCTACCGCAAGACGATCCGTCGGCTCGGCGCGGACGGCTGGCTCGGCGTCGGCTGGCCCGAGGAGTACGGCGGCCGCGGCCTCACCCCGATCGAGCAGTTCGTCTTCTTCGACGAGGCCGCCCAGGCCGGCGTGCCGCTGCCGCTGATGGCCCTGAACACGGTCGGGCCGACGATCATGCGGTACGGCACCGACGAGCAGAAGGCGTACTTCCTGCCGAAGATCCTCGCCGGTGAGATCGACTTCGCGATCGGCTACAGCGAACCCGACGCGGGCACCGACCTCGCCGCGCTCAAGACGCGCGCGGTGCGCGACGGCGACACGTACGTCGTCAACGGGCAGAAGATCTGGACGACCAACGGCGACACCGCCGACTGGGTGTGGCTCGCGGTGCGCACCGACCCCGAGGCCCCGCCGCACAAGGGCATCACCATGCTCCTCGTGCCGACCGATGACCCCGGATACTCCTGCACGGTCATCCGCACCCTCGCCTCCCACGACACCACCGCCAGCTACTACGAGAACGTGCGCGTCCCCGTCTCCCGGCGCGTCGGCGCCGAGAACCAGGGCTGGCGGCTGATCACCAACCAGCTCAACCACGAGCGGGTGACCCTCGCCGCGCACGGCACGATGGCCATCCGCGCCCTGCACGACGTGCAGCGCTGGGCGACGGAGACCAAACTCGCCGACGGCCGCCGGGTGGTCGACCTGCCCTGGGTGCGCCGACGGCTCGCCCAGACCCATGTGAAGCTCGACGCGCTCAAGCTCCTCAACTGGCAGATGGTCGGCGCCCTCCAGAACGGCACCCTCACCCCACAGGACGCCTCCGCCGTCAAGGTCTACGGCTCGGAGGCCCGCCGGGACGCCTACGCCTGGCTGATGGAGGTCGTCGCCGCCCCCGCCGCACTCCAGGAGGGCTCGGCGGGCGCCGTCCTGCATGGCGAACTCGAACGCGGCTACCGTTCCGCCGTGATCTTCACCTTCGGCGGCGGCAACAACGAGATCCAGCGGGAGATCATCTCGTGGATCGGCCTGGGGATGCCACGGGTACGGCGTTAGCCTGCTTGTGACGAGGATTTTTAGTTGGCACAAAAGAGGGATAGTTGGCACTGGCGATGGCGGCTCGGTCTGATCGGCGCCGAGTCTCTCCGTGTGCGCCACCGACTCTGATCTGCTGCTCTCGGTGGACGGCTTATCGCGCTGAAGTGGTGTGTATGTGTCCCCTCGGCGATGTTGGAGGCCGCAGAGGCGCCAAGCGGCAGGTTCTGGTCACAAAACCTGCCGAGTTGCGCCGCGTAGAGACTTCGTCGTCGATGTAAGCGGAATAGGTGGCCGCGGCCAAGGTCGGCCTCGCTGGGTGCGCCGACACGAGCGCTTCGTACCCGGGGGCGCCGGTGCGGGGCTGTTCGGGCGCGGCCAGGCGCACGTCGTCTGGCCGGCTGGGTGGGGCGGCGTCGTCAGGGCTGATCACAACGTCGGCACGCCGGGTGGTGTGTCGCATCCTGAGGTCACGGCAGTGCTGTGATACGCATGGCTTTGTTGCAGAAGGCGGCGGTGATGCTGGCACCGAATTCTTTTGCATGTACTCGATCACCTCGGCGGCTACCGGGGTAGCGCTGCGTTGCCTCCTGAGAGGGTCGCTGAGACCCGACCGGCGGCGAGGTGAAGCGGTGAGCGCGCGGATCGGCCTGCCGGGGGGCACCTGATGAGCGAATTGCAGCTGTGGGACGACAATCCGACGACCGTTGATCTTCTGGGATTCACCTCGATCGTCGACACCGTTGTGGCTGCCCTGCATTCGCCGTCTTTGGACCCCGTGACCATCGGAATCAACGCTCCCTGGGGCGGGGGGAAATCCACCGTCCTCGGCCTCCTGCATGAAGCGCTGGACCAGGAATCCGGGTACCGCGTGATCCGGCTCGATCCGTGGGAGTTCGACGACCAGTTCGACGTGCGCGGCGCTGTCATCGGTGAGGTCCTGCAGGATCTGCTGACCGCCTACCCGGACGAAGACCTCGGGGATTCCGTCAAAGGATTGCTGGAGCGCATCAGTTGGTCACGTGTCGCGGCCAGCGTGGCCCGCGGCCGACTGGTGGCACAAACCGAAGAGCTCGTCAAAGCGTTCACGCCCCGGTCTAGGGAGGACGCCAAGAGCCTGGCGGGATTCCGCAGTGAGTTCGCCAAGCTGCTCCAGGACTTGGCGCCCCTAAAGCGTCTGGTTGTTCTGGTGGACGATCTCGACCGGTGCCTGCCGGACGCAGTGATGGCCACTCTGGAGGCCATCAAGCTGTTCCTGTCCGTCAAGAAGGTGGCGTTCGTCCTGGCGGCTGATCAGGAGATGGTGCGGGAGTCCATCGCCGTCAGCCTTGACGCCACGGGCCGCGGAGAGCAGTTCGCGCTCCGTTACCTGGAGAAGATCGTTCAACTCCCGCTGTCGCTGCCGCGCATCAGCACGGACGAGGCGGGCGCCTTCATCGCCCTCTTGCTGTCACAACGCCGGTGTGAACAGGAAGATGACTACAAGCAGTTGGTCGGGCACGCCCAACAGCGTCCTTCCGCTTCGGCCCTCTCCTTGCCGAACAAGCCAACCGCTGGCTCGAACTTGCGGAGGCACCCATCCGCCTGACCGGAAGCGAGACCATCCCTACCGAGGTCGGAGACGTGGCCAACCCGGATGCAGTGCTGTGCCGCGCCAACATCGGCGCCATGGCCGAAGTCATGCGCCTCCTCTCCGAAGGGCGCCGCGTCGCCCTGGCTCGCGGCGGGCACACGCTCGCCTCGCTGGCGCTCGCAGCTCGCGACCTCAAGGAAGGACGCCGCACCAGCCACCCCGAACTCGTCCTCTTCGCCTCCTGGGGCGAAGTACAGGACTACGTGACCTACGATCCGGCAGGAGGCGACCTCCAGCCCTTCGTCGACCTCGTCGATACGCACGGCCCCGACGCCATCCTGGCCGCACTCGACGAACTCACCGACGAGGACCATGCTGACGTGACCGTGTCCACAGCCCACAAGGCCAAGGGGCATGAATGGGCAACCGTCCGGATCGGCGACGACTTCCCACCTCCCAAGGACACCGACCAGCACGACGCCGAGGGCCGTCCCATCCCGGAACCCGTCAACGACACTGACGCCCGCCTCGCATACGTCGCCGTCACGCGTGCACGCCGACGACTCGACCTAGGGGGGTTGTCCTGGATCGATACACATCCCGCAGCTTCAAGTCCCATTCCAGTTGCATAACTCAACACCAGCGAGCCCCAGCAACAGCCCACGGGACCGGCGCCCACCACGACGACGGTGTCGTCGGGGCCCACGTGTCCGTTCCGTACTCCGACTTCGTAGGCGGTGAGGAGGATCTCGGCGGGCAGTACTGCGTCCTCCAGCGTCAGGGCACCGGGCCGCCGGTGGAGGAGTTTTCGGCGAAGGGCACTTGTACGACGTCGGCCTGTGTTCCGTTGATCAGGTTTCCGAGGACCTCGGGTAGGGTTCCGCGCCGGATGCGTAGGTGAGCGCCGCAGATGGTTATGGCGTCGACGCGTACGATCACGTCGGGCGGGGCTTCGACTGGATCCGTGACCGGGTCCCAGGACGTCAGTCCGGGGCCGTGGTAGACGAGTGCTCGCATGGCCGCCTCGGCCACCTTCTTCCACCGTCGCTCTCGAAGGAGGCCGGGCAACCGGGAGAGTCACAGGTTGTCGGGCTCCTCATGACCTCAGGCTCGGGGGCTACTCAGGGGCAGAACGCCGCTGAACTGAGCCTTTCAGGGCGGGCTTTCCCATCGGGCCCATGTCCGACACGTCGTGGCATCGGACGTTTTCGCGGCGTTCACGGTCGGCTTGATGGTGATGCCGATGCGCCGATCAGTGAGAGCCAGTTGCTCAGCCCGGCCGCGTCGGTGGTTCCGCACCGGAAGTCGACATGCCCGTCCGGGCGGACCGCGATCAGACCGCGGCCGGGGCTGTTCCTCAGCCGGAGGACAGTGACTTGGGGACCGAGCACCGCGTCCGGCGGCGGGGCGGCGTCGCGCTGTAGCAGCACGTGCACGCCCGCACCGGCGAGCAGCCCGTGCAACCGTTGTGGAGGCCCCCCGACGCTGACGGTCGCGTCCGGTAGGCGGTCTCCCGGGCGAGGTGCACCATGCAGGCGCGGTCTTCCCTCCACCGACAGGGCGCTGTGCCCGTAGTTCACCCGCAGTTGGGAGATGAAGCGGATGCCTTCGGCGACCAGCCGTCGCCGGTCCAGGAGGATCGGCACGGCCGGGGCTGCGCGCGGAGCGGCCACCGCGCGCAGCCACGAGGGGATCCGGCCGGTCGATGCCTCTGCCCAGAACACCGTGTGCGTGAGGATCAGCCGTCGGTGGGTGGCCGGCCGGCGCTCCGTGTCGTAGGAGTCGAGCAGCACTTCGGCACCGAGCCCGCCCGCGGCCTCGCCTCCGGAACAGTTCGCCGCAAAGCCGAGCTTCCAGCCGAGATTCACCGCGTCCTGGATGCCGGCGTTCATGCCCTGGCCGGTGGCCGGTGAACAGTTGTGAGCCGCGTCCCCCGCGAGGAAGAGCCGCCCGCGGCGGAATCGTGCGGCGAGGCTGCACTGGAGGGGCACCCGCGCGGACCACGCGAGGCGCTCGATCCGGGCGTCCAGCCCGACGTCGCTCAGAAGTCGCTGCAGATCGGTATGCGGGACGGCGGTTCCGAGCTGGCCGAAGTCCAGTCCGGACCCGCCGGCGGACGCCCGTGTGGCCAGCAGCCGCCAGGCGGCCTGCTCTCCGAGCGGGAAGAGGAACAGCAGTCCTTGACGACCCGCGAACACCTGGGCGCCGGAGCGGCCGGAGTCGCCGCTGAGATCGAGGTCGGCGAGGACCACCTCTTCGGTGTAGGGCCTGCCGTGCCACCCGATGCCGGCGCAGACCCGCACGGTAGAGCGAGAGCGAGCGTCACCACGGCCGGGAGGGACTCCGGAACGGCAGCGACGGCAAGACTGATCGCCGCTACGATCATCAGCTCCGCGGGCTGTCCGCGCACCAGCGCGAGGGCGAGCACGACCGCGCACAGTGCGACGGTGACCATCGCGAGAGTACGGCCGAAGTTCGCCAACCGGTGCTGCAACGGGGTGAGACCGGGCGCGGCGCCCATGAGCGCGGCGATCCGGCCGAGGGCGCTGTCGGCACCGGTGGCGGTCACGACGACCCGTCCGCGGCCCCGAACGATGACCGTCCCAGCCGACAGCACCCCCTTCGTCCCGCCACTGTTGGGGGCCTTCTCCACCGGAGCGGACTCACCTGTCGACGACGACTCGTCCGCCGGCAGCAACGTCGCAGCGAGCACCTCTCCGTCCGCAGGGACGATGTCCCCCTCGGCCACCAGGACCAGGTCGCCCGGAACCACCTCGGATGCCGGGACGGAGAGTTCCTCACCGTCTCGCACGACCCTGGCGGCCGGGGCGCTCATGGCGGACAGGGCCAGTACCGCCTCTTCCGCCCGCACCTCCTGCACGACGCCGACCACGGTGTTCACGGTGATCACGAGCAGGATGACGGAGGCGTCGGAGAGATCGCCGGTGGCGACCGTCAGGGCGGCCGCCACGAGCAGGACGAGGATCAGCGGGTCACGCAGTTGCTGCAGCACCCGCCGCCACACCGGGGTCCGCAGTTCCGAGGGGATCTCGTTGGGCCCATGGCGCGTCAGACGCCTTGCGGCCTCCTCCGACGACAGACCTGTCGCGGGAGTCGCCTCCGAGCGTCGGCTTGCCTCGGCAGCGGGCCGCTGGCTGTCACCGCGGCGGTTCACGGCCGTCGCTGAGGTGTGCCCGGACGGCTCTGCGTGCTGGGTGCCATAACCGCTCCCGTCCCTTTGACTGGCCGCCCCTTGAGGACGGAACCCCGTTTCTCGGATTGCCACCCTTGCTCGTTCACGGCTGAGCGCCGTCGCGGCCGTGGTCGGCGGCGTAAGCGGCGAACACTTCCGTCGGCGGGCCGCCCGTATGGAGGAAACGTTGGTCGAGGATGGCGGCGAGGTCTTTCAACGCGCCTGCGAGCAGCGCGCCGGCCAGTCGCACCTCCGGCCGTTCCGCCGCCTGCCCGCGCTGGGCGAGTACGGCGGCGTAGCCGACCATGGCCGCCAGCGACGAGTGGTCCTCCCCGTCGTGGAAGTAGTACGCCTCGGCGTACTGGGTGAAGTCGATGCGGACGCGTGAGACGTCGGTGGCCAGGCTGTCCAGCAGCAGTGCTCCTGCGGTGCAGTCGATCTGCCGCGTTGTGGGCTCGGCGTCGCGCAGCAGAGCCAGTCGGACGGCCAGGACCCTCCTGCGGGTCAGCGCCGGATAGATCTCCAGCACCCAGGAGACGGTGGCCGTCAGGAGGGCGAAACCGATGAGGGCTTCGAGCGGTGAGACCAGACGGAGCCAGCCCTCGTCGGGTGCGATGTCACCCAGCCCCAGGGTGGCCACCGTGACGAGCGACAGATACACGGAGTCGAGTAGCGCCGGTTCCTGCGCCGCCTGGGAACCGGGGGCGAAGGTGAACGCCCCGGGCATGTGGGGCCAGTAGACGATCGCCCAGCCGAGGACGACGGTGACGGCCCACATGCTCACGACCGTGACCATGGCCAGCGGCCCGACGAGCCCGACCACGCGGCCGGGCGGACGGAAACGCCGGGCAAGGCGCCACAGTGCCGTCATCACGAGGCGGCTCAGACCACCGTGGCGCGTGGGGTGCCAGAGGGTGTGGAAAAGGTCCCGCAGGGTCACCATGACGAGTCCGACACCGACCAGCGAGACCAACCACTTCATCCGCGTCTCCCACGGCGCTCTGGCATGAAACGGAAACCCGCTGCGGAGCCCGGGCCAAGCCTAGGCCGTGTGCGGCGCGTGACGGTGCGGATGCGCCGACGCCACGCTCATTCGCTCGGATCATCCGCCGACAGTACGAGCGTGCAGGTCTCCCCAGGTGCCACGGTCACGGCCCGGTCCGCCAGCACCACGCGGATCGCTGACTCCTCCGAGTCGGGCACGCCGATCTCCAGCCGCCCGCTCAGGCGCCGTATGCGCACCCCCCAGTGGCCGCGATAGCGCAGCGAGAATCCGTACTCGGAGAGTGCGGGAAGAGGCACGGGGTCCAGCCACAGCGCGTCCTCGCGCGTCTCCAGTCCGGTCAGGCCGCGCTGGACCAGGTCGAGGGTTCCGGCCATGGCCCCGAGATGAATGCCTTCGCCAGTTGTGCCGCCCTGTATGTCGGCGATGTCTGCCTCCAGGGCCTCCTGGACGTACTGCCATGCCTCGGCTCGTCTGGCCTTGGCGAGGACCAGGCCGTGGACGAGGCCGCTGAGTGTGGAGCCGTGGCTGGTGCGCCGGAGGTAATAGTCGACGGTCCCGCGCCAGACCTCGTCGTCCAGGTCGTAGCCGAGACGCCTGAACAGCTGCCGCAGCTCGCCGGGTGAGAACAGGTAGCCGAGCATGAGGACGTCGGCCTGCTTGGACGCCTTATAGCGGTTGACCGTGTCGCCCTCGGCCTCCAGGATCCGGTCCAGCCGCCGGATGCCGTCGTAGCGCGTTCGGTAGGCGTCCCAGTCCAGCTCGGCCAGATCGTCGTAGCCCTCGAACTGGCTGATCACGCCACGGTGGAACGGCACCCACAACCGTCGGGAGATCTCCTCCCACTTCGGAAGTTCGTCGTCGTCCAGCCGGATGCGATCGCGCAGCTCCTCCCGGCGCCAGACGGGAAGGCGCCGCAGTAGATCCAGGGCGCGGCCGAGCACCCAGGCGGCGGTGACGTTGGTGTACGCGTTGTCCTCCAGCCCTGGCTGAGCGGCGCCCGGGTAGGCGTCGTGGTACTCGTCGGGGCCGACGACTCCGCGGATGTGGTAGCGCTCCGTCGCGGGGTCGAAGACCGCGAGGTCCGCCCAGAAGCGGGCTATCTGCAGCAGCATGTCCGCACCTCTGGTGTGCAGGAACTCGGTGTCACCGGTGGCCTCGCAGTACTGCCACACGTTGTACGCGATCGCCGAGCCCACGTGGTGCTGGAGATGGGAGTGGTCCGGCAGCCAGCGGCCCGAGCGGGGGTTGAGGTGCCACTGCTGGGTCTCCTCGCGGCCGTCGCTGCCGCTCTGCCAGGGGTACATCGCCCCGGCCCGGCCGATCGCGGCGGCGGCCCGGCAGGCCCGGGGGAGGCGTCGGTACCGGTAGTTCAGCAGGGCCCGGGAGACCTCCGGGAAGTGCAGGTTGAGGTACGGCACGACGAACAGCTCGTCCCAGAAGACGTGGCCGCGGTACGCCTCGCCGTGCAGACCCCGGGCCGGGACGCCCACGTCCAGGTCCGCGGTGTGCGGGGACAGCGTCTGTAGGAGGTGGAAGAGGTGGAAGCGCAGGACTCGCCCGGACTGACCGGGTACCTGGATCTCCGCGCGCCGCCACAACCGCTCCCAGGCCGCGACATGGGAGTTCAGCAGGCCCGCGAAGTCCGCGGCCGAGGACACCCGGTCGACCGCCGCCCCGAGAGGATCGCTGATCGCCGTGTCGCGTGAGGTGTGGACCGCCACGGTCTTCTCCACGGCGACGGGACGGCCGGGAGCGAGCGGGACCACCAGGCGGTGGACGGCACGGTGGCGGCCTGGGCGGAGCTCCGACGAGGCCGGTGGCAGGTCGGCGACGACCGTCCGGGCGGCCATGGCGACACCGATGTCGGAGGTGCTGGTCCGGCATGTCAGCCAGACCGTGCTGGGCTCCCGCGCCCCGGTCCGCACCTGGGTCAGCTGGTGGTGGTTGAGGGCACGGTAACGGTGCACATTGCCGTTGTGTACCTCACCGTCGAGGCAGGACTCGATTTCGACATCTCCCGACCAGTCCTCGGCGGTGAAGACCGTCCGCAGCGCGGCCAGATGAGGATCTTCCATGTGCACCAGGCGGGTCTGCTCGACAGCGACCACACCTGCCTTCTCGTCCCGGTGGCGGAAGGCGCGGGTGAGCGTGGCGTGGCGCAGATCCAGGGTGTGCCGGTGGTCCAGGAGGGTGCGCGGATGAGGGGAGAACCAGGGGCCCCACGCACCCTCGGCGCGGCGCAGGCGGAACCGCAGGAGCAGCCAGTTCGGCAGGTTGACCAGGTCCTCGTTCACCACCTGTCGTCCCGCAACCGTCGACTCCGGGCGGTTGTAGCATCCGGCCGCGTAGGTTCCCGGGTAGTGCACCAGGCCCGCCCGGCACTCGGGCACCGCACCTCGTGTGGCGAAGTAGCCGTTGCCGAGCGTGCAGAGCGACTCCCGCAGCTGTTCGGCAGCGGGGTCGTACCCCTTCCACTCCCACGTCCACTCCGCCATCCGTGGCCCTCCTCAGTTCGGAAGTCGGGGGAGCCGGGCCCGTACGGCGACCTCAGACCAGGTGAGGGACGACGGCGACCGGGCAGGCGGAGTGGTGCAGCAGCGCGTGGGCGACGCTGCCGAGTTGCAGACCGAAGTGCCCGTGCCGGCGCTGAGCGCCGACGACGATCAGGTCGGCATCGGCCGATGCCTCCAGCAGGACACGGTGGGCGGGGCCCTCGACCGCGCGCCGGCTGACCTCGACCTCGGGGTGCTCCCGTACGACCTCGCGCAGCGCGTCGTCGAGGTGAGCCGAGACTTGCTCCTCGGGCGTCCCCGCGGTGTCCGTCGCGAGCCGGGGGTCACCCGGGACGGACTCCGCGGGAGGGGAGCCCGGCGCGTGGTCCGGACTGCGCCAGGCCCGTACGGCGGTCAGGGCGCAGCCCCGCGCCTCGGCCTCGCGGGCGGCGAACCGTACGGCACCCGTGCCGCCGGTCACAGCGCCGACTCCCACCACGACCCGGCCGAGGGACCCCCGGAGGTTGCGCTCCTCGCCTCGGACGACGACGACCGGGCACATGGCATGAGCCGCCACCGTGAGGCTGACCGACCCCAGCAGCAGCCCGGCGACCTCGCCGCGCCCACGTGCGCCCGTGGCCAGGGCGAACGCCTCGGACCCGGCCCGCAGCAGCGTGGAGACCGCATCGGCGGCCACTACGTCGGCGGACACCTTCACGTCGGGGTCGCGAAGCCGGGCGCGTTCCGCGCAGGAGGCGACGATGTCCTGCGCCATGACCTCTCCGGCGGGGCGATCGGTGCTGAAGGAGGGCCTGACTCTTTCGTAACGCTCCCAGAGGGAGGCATGGACGAGCCGCAGCGACAGTCCGTGGCGTGCGGCTTCGTCCGCCGCCCAGTCGACCGCCAGCAGGCTGGATTCCGATCCGTCGACGCCCACGACCAGCGGGAGTTCCATCGGGGGCACCGCCTTCCGTCCCGTTGCTGACAGACCCCCTGTGAATACCGTCGCACCCCCCGCGCGCCGCCGCGACATACGGGCGGGCGCTCGGATCGGGTGGCCGTCGGCGGGTTGCGGTGCGCCAGGTCGCGACAACGCTGGAGACGTACGGCCCGACCAACCACCCGACGCGCTCCTCAAGGACCTGGACATGTGATGTGTCTTGACCACGAGCGTTGTTAACAGTCGGCGTGATCAAGGTTGGCGGCACGTTATGGGCAAGGGGAAGCCAGCCGGAGTCGCGTGGTCGCCCACCGTCTCATCCCGTGGACGCCGCTTCATCGCACGATCTCTCCTCGGGAGGTTCAACCTGCACGAGGGCGCCTGACGCGTGATCAGGCATGTGGCGCGCCACCGTCCGCCGCCAGGCGCGTGAGCCACTCACGCAGCAGGCGCTGCTCGGCGTCGCTGAGGACATCGGCACCGTCGGGGAGGGCGGCGCGCAGCGCGCGGGCCGCCGCGGGGGGACCGGACTCCGAGGCGGGGACCACCGGCTCGGCGCGAGTAACAGCCGCGACCATGGACTCGCGCAGGACGGTCAACAGCGCCGGATTGCGGCGGTCCGCAGGGGTGGAGTGCCAGGTGGTGACCGCGCCCTGGCCGGTTGCCTGGATGATCTGGGCGGCCAGCTCCTCGTCGACCCGCAGCCACCCCCCGGCCGCCAGTCGACGCACCCGCCCATGGAGGATCTCCAAGCCCGCGCGGTGTGCTGCGTCCGGTCCCCGGCCGACGGCCCGGTTCATCACCGCGAACAGCTCGGGGCTGGAGACCCCGAACTCGACCACCATGTCCCAGCCCCGGCGAAGCTCCTCCACCGGGTCCTGTGGGGCGGGGTCGAGCTGCGCGCGCTTTCTCTCCAGGAACTGCGCGTAGCCGTGCTCGACGACGGCTTCAAGAAGCCCCTCCTTATCGCCGAAGAGGCGGTAGATCGCCGGCGGCTGCATTCCGGCCGCGGCCGCGACCGCGCGGGTGCTCACCGCGTCAGGGCCGCCGTTCTCCAGCAGCTCGACGGCGGCCTGGACGATGCGGCGCCGAGGGCTGTCGGTTGAGTCGCGCGTAGCCATGAATCGATGGTACCGAGAATCTGGTTCCATCGGAAATTTCCAGTGTTACCGTTACTGTGATTCCGTCGGAAACAGTTTACGGAGAGCTCAATGATCATCGTCACCGGAGCCACCGGAAAGCTCGGCCGCCGCACCGTCGAGCGCCTCCTGGAGCGCGCCCCCGCCAACCGCGTCGGCATCAGCGTCCGCGACCCCGCCAAGGCCCAGGACCTCGCCGACCGCGGCGTCCGCGTCCGGCAGGGCAGCTTCGACGACCCCACCTCGCTCGTACACTCCTTCGAGGGCGCCGAGCAACTGCTCCTCGTCTCCCTCGACCGCACAGGCCAGGAATGCGTCAGCGGCCACCGCGCCGCCATCGACGCCGCCGTGCAGGCCGGCGTCGGCCGCATCCTCTACACCAGCCAGATGGGCGCCGCCCACGACGCCCGCTTCCAGGCATGCCGGGACCACGCCCAGACCGAGGACCTGCTGCACGCCACCGGCCTGCCCTGGACCGCGCTGCGCAACGGCTTCTACGCCTCCAGCGCCCTGCAGTTCCTGGAGCCCACCCGCCACACCGGCGACATCGCCCTCCCTGCCGACGGCCCCGTCGCCTGGACCGCCCACGACGACCTCGCCGAGGCCACTGCGGTGATCCTCGCCGAGGAGGCCCGCTTCGAGGGGCCCACCCCGCCGCTCACAGGCCCGGCGGCGCTCGACTTCGACACCATCGCCGAGATCGCGTCCGAGGCCACCGGACGGCCCTTCACCCGCACCGTCGTCCCCGACGACGTCTTCCGAGAGCAGGTCCTGGCGCACGGCGCCCCGGTCCCGATCGCCGACCTGATGCTGAGCATCTTCGCCGCGTCGCGGAATGGCGAGTTCACCGCCGTCGACTCGACGCTGGCCGAGCTGATCGGGCGAAAGCCCGCCACGTTCCGTACTCAGCTGGAGCGTGCCTGGGCCGAATAGATCCAGTGGGGCGCGCAGACAGCCCGGCCTGGCTCGCCGCCCACAAAGGCTCGTCCTCTGTCGCCCGAGGACGTCGATCACCAGATCGGCGGCCTCGGGCACAAGCCCAGACTCCACACCATCCCAGAGGTTTCCCATGCCCCATCCCCATGCCCGGCTGACCATCCACGGCAGACGGCTCCTGGTCGATGGGGTCCGCGCTGGCAGCCCCATCGCCCACGTCGCCGAAGAAATGGGCGTCTCCCGCACCACGGCCCACAAATGGGTACGGCGCCGGCGAGCCGAAGGCGATCCGGGGTTGTATGACCGCGCGCTGGATGGACCGGCGTCGTCAGGGGTCGGCTGGACCCACCGGTCAGATCGTCCGACGCTACGAACGATCACGTCCCGGCGAACTGGTCCACGTCGACATCAAGAAGCTCGGCAACATTCCCGACGGCGGCGGACATCGGATCATGCCCCGCCAGCAGGCCGCCGGCAATCGGCAGGCCACAACCGACGCGCGTAGGGGCGGCAGTCCCGTGATCGGCTACAGGTTCGTCCACACAGCCGGCGACGATCACTCCCGGCTCGCGTGCAGCGAGGTTCTGACCGACGAACGCAAAGAGACCGCGGCCTCTTTCTAGCAGCGTGCGAATATCTTCTTCGCCGAGCACGGCATCACCGTCGAGCGCGTCCTTACCGACAACGGCTCCTGCTACAGATCCCGCTGTTCGGCCAGACTCTCAGCGCCGCCGACATCGTCCATAAGGGCACGCGCCCCTATCGCCCGCAGACGAACGGCAAGGTGGAGCACCTAAATCGCACCCTGCTCGACGAATGGGCATACGTGCGCCCGTACTCCAGCAACGCCGAACGCACCGAAGCCCTGGCGGACTTCCTCCACACCTACAACTACCACCGGTGCCACACCGCACTCGACGGCCAACCACCCATCAGCCGTGTCAACAACCCTGCGGGTCAATACAGCTAGCCGAGGAGAGGGCGGTGAGCGCCCAGGAGCACATGACCACTCCCGGGGTCACGGTCCGCCCCCACGTCCGGGTGTGAACCCCGGACGTGGACAGTCCAGGGTCAGGCTTCGATGTCGAGTACCTCCGACACAGGGCGGCGCGGCGTGCCGGGACCGTTGGGGCCGCAGCCCAGGCGCAGCAGGACCTGTGTGTAGCCGGTCCCGGCCATCGGGTCACGCAAAGGCCAGCGCAGGTCCTTCCATTCGAGAGGCTGGGTCACGAAGGAGCTGGCGAGGCCCTCGTGGGTGGCCAGCAGCAGGAGCGTTCCATCGCCTGGCCGGCGCGGAGCCAGTCCTCCGGGCGGTCGTGATCCGTGCTGACGAGAGCCAGCTGAGGGTTCTGCTCGAAGTCCGCCGCGTAACGACCCGCCGCGTGCCGGCGGCCGGCGAAGTCGCGCATGGGCGCCTTGCCCCCGCGCTTGCGCGGTCCGAAGGCGTAGTGCGGGACTCCGTCGTCGGCGGTGCTCACCGACGGGGCGTCGATACGCGTCCACCGGGCCAGGTCCTGGTCGCTGCCGCGGTCGGTGATGTTGCGGGCCTCGGCTTCCTGAACCAGTTCCAGTACTTCCCACAGATGCCATGAGTCGGGAAACGCCAGTGCCGCTCCCTCGACGCGAGCACTCGCGGCGAGCGCCGCCCGCACGACCTCGGGGATCTGTCTCTCCTCGAACGGGTAGCGGCTGCTGTGCCGTTGGCGGATCGCCGGATACAGCGCGCCGAGGCCGCTCACACCGTTCGTACGGCCGGCCAACCGCACGCTCGCAAGGAGTGGCCCGGTCGGCGAGGTCGGGCAGCAGCAGGGTTTCCGGGTGCCAGCCCGCGTGGGCGACGGCGGCCCTCAGGTTCAACAGGGAAAGCACGGCTCTGCCAGAGATAACAGCAGTCGGGACGGAAGCGCTCTTCACTGGCCCGGCCCGCGACTGCCTGGTCATCCATCGGCTGGAGTGATGCGGCGGCCCGTGAGGTGCGCGGGCCGGATCGACACCCACATCTCGCGTTCACCACCCGGCCATGGCGTGGTGTGGGCGTGTTCGGTGAGCCTGCGCACGGAGTCAGGCTCCGTCACGACGCTCGCGGGGCCGACGGCGAGGACACTCCAGCCCTGACTCAGGGCCTCGTCCATGTGATCGACCTCGAAGGCGACCTCGGTTCCGACGGCTGCCGCGGGCGTGGAGTCCGGCGCGGTCCGGAAGACGATCGCGTCATCGACGACCTCGTAGTTGACCGGTACGACCGCCGGGCGGCCGTCGGACGCCGACACCGCGATGCGCCCCACGCCGTGGGTGGAGAGCAACGTGCGGCATTCCTCCGGGCCGAGGTCCCGCAGTTCAGGATGCAGCAGTGCCTGTCCTTGGCCGGGTGGCAGATCCATTCCTCCGCCGCGCAGCGTGGTGACCGTGGTGCCCAGTGCGTCGGCCAGCCTGATGAGGGTCGCCACACTCGGGTCGGCAGGCCGCTCCTCCAGGTACTCCAGGTATCCGGGGGACATTCGGGCGCGGCGGGCCGTCTCCTCGCGGCTGAGCCGCTGTCGGTGGCGTTCGACGGCCACGCGTCGGCCGATGTCACCGGGGCCGGGGGCCCTGGCCGGCATGGCCTCCGCCTCGGCCGTGTCGGGGCCGGAGGGGGTGCCGGTGCTCTCGGGCCGGCCGTGCTCGAGATGGCGGATGTGTGCGTCGGGCCCGGGGAACACGAGCGTCACTTCGTCCGTGTCCGACCAGCGCACGTCGTAAGGAGGCGTTCCGTCCTCGTGATGGAGTCCGACGATCTCGCCGTCGCGCTTGGCGGCGCCGGTCGTCGTGCGTTCGATGACGAGTTGGTCGCCGAGGTGAGCTCGCATGACGTCCGCCCTCTCCGCAGAATGGTGCTGTATCCAACGTGCCACGCGCGACGGGCAGCCGCACGGGACCGATCAGCCTGGGAGGCTGCGCCGACTGACTACAGTTCCCGCAGGGCTGCCGGAAGCCCACCTCTGCTGTGCCGTGCGCGGGAGGTGTCATGGCTGGTCCCTCGACTTCTGACTTGGGGATCGCCGTCGGTCACGTGGGCCACCCGGCGACCTCCCCGCCGTGTGGCTGCGGTGCGCCCATGCCCTTGATGTCGCGCTCTGCGGTCTTCAGTAGTTGCCTGGCCAGGTCGTTCATGGCCCGGCCCGTTGCCAGTTCGTCACCGATCTCCGGCACGTTCGAGTCCGCCGGATGGCAGTGCGCGGTCCCGTGACCGGTGAGTTCTGTGGTGCCGGTGTCCAGGGTCAGATGTGCCTTCGTCGTTCCCGCGTCGTCCTCGAACAGATGAAGACGAACCGTCCATTCCAACGTATGTGGCATCGCTTTCCTCCTCACCTCGGTACGGGCCGATGCGATCCGGACGGGGTTCGTTCGTCGGCGCAGCCGGGGCGGCGGAAGACCTGTTTGCGGCCGGGTGCCGTCACCTTCGCCGATGAGAGCTTCATCACCGGGTGGCCGTCGGGCTCGACCAGCTTGTACGCGGAGTCCAGGTACGGTGCGTCGGCCGACACGCCGACACGGGTGCCCACGGCGTACGTGTCGATCGGTGCCCCGGAGCGCACGAGGTCGTCCACGGCGTACTCGTCGAGACCACCACTGGCGACGATCCGCACGTCCGGCAGCCCCGCGTCGTCAAGGATCGACCGGGCCCGTACCGCCAGTTCCCCGAGGTCGCCGCTGTCCAGCCGCACGGCGGAGCCGGGCCCGCGGTCCAGGTCCCGCAGGACGCGTGCCGCGACACGGACGCCTTCCTCCGTGTCGTAGGTGTCCACCAGCAGGGTCACCGGGCCGGGATGGCACCGGGCGAAGACGCGGAACGCCTCCTCCTCCGAGGCGAACGCCTCCACGAAGGAGTGAGCCATCGTGCCGACGGGGCGCCTGCGGGCGCCGACGACCAGCAGGTCCGCTTCCGACGCCGCGTCCAGCAGCGCTCGGCGGGCCGGGCCCTCGATCACCCTGGAGCTCACCCGGGCGTCGCGATACCGCTCCGCAAGGCCGCGCAGGGCCCCGTCGAGGACCTGTGACGGCGGGCGCCGATGGGCCTCCATGGCGTACTACGACGGAGCCGGCCGCGTGGTGAGAGCTCTGGATGACGGATTCCAGGCGTGCACCGCCGTCAGCCGGCAGCTCCGCACCTGAGCCTCCCGCAGAGCGAACTGCAAAGCCGTGCCGATGCCCTCCCCCTCCTCGACACCGACGACGATGTTCCCGAACTGGCCGTCCCTGTGCTCAGCGGCACCTCGCACCACGACCACCGGGCAGTCCGCTCGTGCCGCCACGGCCAGGCTGACCGCGCCCAGGAGCATTTCGGCGAGGTCTCCCAGACCTCTGGACCCGAGCACCAGCGCGAACGCGTTGCGTCCCCTGTCGACGAGGGCAGCGGCGGCGTCCTCGTGCAGCACCTCGCTCGACAGCTGCGCCCTGGGAGCTCTTCCCCTGGCGCGTTCCGAGGCGGCACTGATCACGTCGGACGGCTCGCGGTCACCGGCCGCCGCGTGCACGAGGTGGAGCGGCACGCTGTGCCGGACTGCCTCGTCGGCGGCCCAGTCCATCGCCTCCAGACTGGCTTCGGACCCGTCGATGCCGACCACCAGGGAATCGCCACCGCACCTGTCTCCTCTCGTGGCGGGTGCCACGTGACCGGCCTCCCCTCCACGGCTCCACATGCGCCGGAGAGGGGATTGGGGTACTCCTCGAAGGAGAGAAGCACCGCGCCTCGGCATGTCGGCGACGTCCGGAGCATGCACCCATCGGACTCGTTCACCGTCACCCACCGTCGTATCCAGCTTCGTACGAGACGGAGGCCGCCGCCATGCAGCCAGTCATCACCGTGGGCCTCGACGGCTCACCCGAAAGCCTCGCCGCCGCCCGCTGGGCCGCCGAAGAGGCCGAGAAGCGCCGGCTCACGCTGCGCCTGCTGCACGCGTGGCCCCTGCTCGCGCCGGAACCCGCCCATGCCCACTCCGAGGTCGATCAGAACTATTGGGCGAAGCGTCTCGTGCACACCGCGCGGGCCGAACTCCAAGCCCGCCACCCGGGCCTGACCATTGTCGGGAGCCTGGTGGCCGACGACGCTCAGGAGGCCCTGCTCCAGGCGGCGTCGGAGTCCGAGCTGGTGGTGCTCGGCTCGCGGGGGCTGGAGCCCGTCGAGAGCTACTTCCTGGGCGACGTCAGCATGCCCGTCGTGGCCCGGGCGGAGCGGCCGGTGGTACTGGTCCGCGCCGAAACCCGGGTGGAGGGAACACCTCCGGCCCCTGCGGGCCGCGTGGCCGTGGCCCTGAAACTGAACGGATCCTCCGACGACCTGCTCGACTTCGCGTTCCACACCGCCGCGGCCAGGGACGTTCCGCTGGTGGCCGTGCACGGCCGGAGCGTGCCGCTTCACGCGCGCGTGCCCTGGGGGGTTGACCACGCCGCCACGGACGAGATGACGCGGGACGCGCAGAGGGAGTTGAGCAAGGCGCTCGGCCCCTGGCGCGAGAAGTACCCGCGGGTCGACGTGGCCGACAGCATCCGTCTCGCAAGCCCCGCCAAGGCCGTCGTGCAGGCCGCCGAAGGCGCGGCGCTGCTGGTCGTCGGCCGGCGGGCACACCGGCACGGTGTGGCACCCCACCTGGGTCCGATCGCCCACGCGGCCATCCATCACGGGCGCTGCCCCGTCGCCGTCGTCCCTCATGACTGAGCCCGGCCACCACGGGCCACCGCCCCCGCGCGCGGAGGTGTGCGAGACCCATACCGCGATCGTGTTCTTCGCCGGGGACCGCGCCTACAAGGTCAAGAAGCCGGTGGACCTGGGTTTCCTGGACTACACCACGCGGGCGGCGCGCCGGCACGCGTGCGAACGCGAGATCGCTCTCAACCGCCGCTTCGCCCCCGACGTCTATCTGGGCCTGGGCGAGTTCAGCAGTCCCGACACGGAGGCGCCCGAACCACTTGTGGTGATGCGCCGCATGCCCGCGGACCGGCGTCTCTCCCGCTTGGTCCGAGAGGGCGTCGCCCTGGACGACGTCCTGCGGGCCGTAGCCCGGCACCTCGCCGCGTGGCACGCGGAGGCGCCCCGTGGTCCGGAGGTGGACGAGCAGGGCACGCGGGACGCCCTGTCGTCGCGCTGGGAGGCCAGCTTCGCGCAGATCCACGTGATGGCCGACGACGGCTCCGTGCCCGAGGGGATGACGGAGACGGAGCAACTGGTGCGCCGCTATCTCGCAGGCCGCGAGCGGTTGTTCGCCTCCCGCATCCAGCAGGGGCGGGTGGTCGACGGCCACGGTGACCTGCTCGCCGAGGACGTCTTCTGCCTCGACGACGGCCCTCGCATCCTCGACTGTCTGGAGTTCGACGACCGGCTGCGCTACGTCGACGGCTTGGACGACGCGGCCTTCCTCGCCATGGATCTGGAACACCTGGGGGCCCCGGAGGCCGCCGCGTACTTCCTCGCGCGGTACGGCGAATACTCCGGCGACCGCGCTCCCGCGTCGCTGTGGCACCACTACGTCGCCTACCGCGCGTTCGTCCGCGCCAAGGTCTCCCTGATCCAGGCCCGCCAGGGTGCGCCGGGCGCGGAGGTGGCGTCACGACGGCTGGTCTCGACGACGCTGCGTCACCTGCGCACCTCCGCTGTCGGCCTGACCGTCGTCGGCGGGCTGCCGGGCAGCGGGAAGTCCACCCTCTCCGGTGCGCTGGCCGACCGGCTGGGGGTCACCCTGCTCAGCAGTGACCGCGTCCGCAAGGAACTGGCGGGCATTCCCGCGGAGCAGTCCGCGGCGGCCGGCTACGGCGAAGGCCTGTACACACCGGAATGGACCGCCAGGACCTACGCCACCCTCCTCGACCGGGCGGCCGCCCTGCTGTCCGCCGGCGAGTCCGTCGTTCTGGACGCCACCTGGTCCGACACCGCACAGCGTGAAGCGGCACAGCGCGTGGCCGAACGCACCAGCGCCGACCTGGTCGCCCTGCACTGCCACGTCCCGGACGACGTGTCAGCGGCCCGCCTGAGCACGCGCGCCCCCGGCCCGTCCGACGCCGACCTCGACATCGCCACCGCCATGGCGGCCGGGGAACCCGCGTGGCCCGAGGCCGTCGCCGTCGACACCAGCGGCCCGTTGGAGTCCGCGGTCGCCAGGGCGCTGGCAACCGTACGCCCCTGGGGCACAGGCCAGGCCCCGGTCTTCCGCCGCCCCTACATGGAACCGGACTGACGGGACACGCACGACGACCCGGGTCCGTGTTGTCAGGGTGTTCCGCCGGGGTGACCGTGGAGGTGGGGGAACGAGGAGTGAGTACCGTGCGAGCGCTCGTCTATCACGGCCCGGGCACATCTCCTGGGACACCGCCCCGGACCCCGCGATTGAGGAGGCGACCGACGCGATTGTGCGCGTCGACGCCACCACCGTCTGCGGCAGTGATCTGCACATCCTGCGCGGAGACCTCCCCGAGGTGAAACCGGGGACGGTCCTTGGCCACGAGGCCGTGGGTGAGATCTTGGATCACATCGGTCGTCCCACCCCGTCTCGACATGGCCCACGAGGCGGTCGACCTGCACGCGGCGTCCGCCCACGCGGACAAGGTCGCCCTGCGCTGCGTCGCTCGGGACGACTCCGTCTCCACCGTCATGTACGCGGAACCGGCCCGACGTACGGCGCGTTTCGCGAACGTTCTGCGGTCACTCGGCGTCGGCCGCGGAGACCGGGTGTTCACCCTGCTCGGCCGCTGCCCCGAGCTGTACACAGCAGTGCTCGGCACCTTGAAGAACACCAGCGTGCTGTGCCGGCTCTTCTCCGCCTTCGGCCCCGGAATCCCCGCCTCGACTTCGTCAGCCGGTCGAGCGGCTCACCGTCCGGTGGCGGTCGGACCGCGCTCCTGGCTACCGGCGGTGCATGGTCTCCAGAGCTCCGGCGAGGACGTGGGGATCGTGGTGGCCCTTGTAGACCGCGGGTGGTTGCTTTTCGAGGCCGAGGAGTCGGGACACCGCCGTCCAGGCGGTGCGTACGGAGTACTCGACGGTGAAGACGACGTCGTCGGGCACCTCGGCGAACTGCCCGATGAAGGCGAGGTTGACCGATCCCTCGGGAACGACCTTGGGACGGTCGTCGCGCCGACGGGCCAGGAACTGGCTGGTGATGTACGGCATCACGCAGGGCACGACGGTGGAGGTGGCCAGGACGCGGGCCGTGAGTGCCTCGTCGAACCGCAGGTGGCGCAACACTTCTTCCAGGATCTCCCGGCCGGAGCACATCGTCATCGGTTTGGGCGTGTGGTTGCCCGCGCGGCCGGGGAAGAGGCCGTAACCCCACCAGACCGAGACCCCGTCGGGCTGGTGGCGGTAGACGGGCTGGCGCTGGGCGACGATGGTGAGCAGCCAGTTGGAATCGGTGAACGTCATCAAGCCGGCCTTGCCCGTGTCCCGGCCCGTGAACTCCTCCAACGCCTGGAGGAAAGCGGGATCCTTGGTCGTGACGGTGAACGACTCCCAGCGGGACTCCTTGACGTGCTTGTCGAAGGCGGCGGGGTTGCCGAAGTCCTCACGCCCCCGGGCAAGCCGGTGCCACAGCAGCCAGGCATCGGAGCGATGGGGCGCCGGTGGGGGCGCCGCGCTGTGTGAGCCGAGGCTGGAGGCATCGGTCATGGAGCCGTTCGTGACCAGGACCAGGTCCCCGGGAGCGACGGTGATCTTCTCGTCGTGGCCGCCACGGGTGAGGTGGACGGTCTGCACGGTGCCACTCCGAGGACCGGGTGTGAACCCGAGGTCGGTGACACTGCAGCCGGTGTGGAAGGTGACGCCGCGCTCGCGCAGCCAGGTCGTCAGCGGCAGCACGATGGAGTCGTACTGGTTGTAACGGGTCCGCTGGATCCCTGACATGGAGGCGAACTCGGGGAAGAGGTGGACGAAGCGCCTGAGGTAGCGGCGGAACTCGATCGCGCTGTGCCAGGGCTGGAAGGCGAACGTGGTGCACCACATGAACCAGAAGTTCGTGGTGAAGAAGTGTTCGCCGAAGCAGTCGGTGATCCGCTTGCCGTCCAGATGTCCTTCAGGGGTCGCCAGACACCTGACCAGGTCTATCCGGTCCCGCTCGGAGAACCCCATCGAGCGGACGTCGACGATCTTTCCCTCTCCGTCGACGAGACGGCTGATGTCGTCCCAGGCGAAGTCCTCGTGCCCGGCCAGGGTCTCCTGGGTCACCGACACCGAGGGGTCGTCGAGGGAGGGGATGCCGGACAGCAGGTCGTACGTGCAGCGGAACTCGGCCTCGAACATCCGCCCGCCGCGCATCGTGTAACCCGTCTCCGCCGTGCCACCCGCGTCCAGGCTCCCGCCGATGTTCCGCTGCTCCTCGTAGAGGTGGATGTCGGATCCGTCGAAACCGCCGTCGCGGATGAGGAACGTCGCCGCGGCGAGCGCGGCGATGCCGCTGCCCACCAGATACGCCTTGGCCACCGCACAACTCCTTGTTCTGTCCAGCTGATCGGGAACCGCACGGCCACTCTCGTCCGTGCCGCGACGGCGGTCAGTGGGCCGATGGTCACCGGCTGGGTCCGTATGGCCCATGCGGCGGGGCCGGCCGGCCGTTCGAGGACGAGGGCAGAGGGCATACGAAGGGCAGACGAAGGCCCGGCCGGTGGACCGTCACCGACCGGCCCGTCCTTGCCTCGGACTCACGCCGGGCGGGGGTCCGCCTTCCGTGTCGGCACCGAGGTGATCGGAGGAGGAGAGCTGCGGCGATGTCGCGGTGCCCCGGTCGCTGGGTCGGGTGTGGCCTCTTCGGGCCCGGCGCGAGGACCACGGCCTCTGACGGGGCCGTGGCCGGGCGCACACGCTGGTGGGACAGAACCCCCGTCCTACGCCCACGCGTTAGAAGGGCATCATGCACAACACCCGCCTGGACGCCATGAATCCCGAGACCCCTCGCCGCACCGTCGATCCACAACACCCAGCCATGGCGTTTCGGCCTGGACACTGGAGACCAAGGCCGTGGAGGGCGGCGTCGTGCCGGCGCTGACGAAGGAGAGCGAGGAAGCGGACCACCGTCGTGGGCGCCCGGGGGTTCGGCGGTGTCGTCGGCGTTCTGGCACGCTCGGTGAGCCGGCGCCTGGCCGCGCACGTGCGAGGCCCGCTGTTGGTCGTCGGAGGGGATCACCCCTGCGGTGAGGGGCGTGGAGTGCTGCTCGGACTGGAGAGCGACGCCGAAGCGGCTGCCGTGTACGCGTTCGAGGAGGCGGCGCGGCGCGGCGTGAGGCTGCGCGTCCTGCATTCCTCGACACACCGCCACACCGCACCCGAATTACCGTCGCTGGTGGCCGCGACCAGCCCCGGCCGGGAGCGTCAGGCGAGGCAGAGCCGAGCGGAGGAGGCTGTTCCGCGGTTCGGCATCGCTCGGCTGCGGGAGGCGCACCCGACCATCGAGGTCGACAGCCGCACGGTGCGCACCGGTCCGGCACAGGCCCTGCTGGCCGGTACGCGGGAGGCCGGTGTCGTGGTCATCGGCGCGCGCCCGCCGTGCGGGTCGGTTCGGCCTTCAGCTGGGCCCGGTCGCGCACGTCCTGCTGCAACTCCCACTGTCCCGTGGTGCTGGTGCCGACGACGTGAGCGTGTCGTCCGACTGTCCGGCCGCCCGCCTCCATGGTGCGTTCCCGTCTCCGGGACACGTCGCGTGTCCGACGATCGCGTCGGGCACGCGACGCACCGACCAAGATGTGTCGGCGGCCTGCCGGCCCGCGAGCCGCGACAGGACACCCGTCGCCCCGTGCCGCCCGCGTGAGAACTCGCGGGCGGCACGGGGCGTGATCGCGGGGTTCGGCTGCCCGGCCGTGCTCGACCGGTTCCTCAGGGCCGGTTCCCGGGAGGGGCGGTCAAGAGGGGCGCTGTCCTTCGGAGCGCGGTCATGCGCGAGATGAGGGGCGAGGGGCGCGGCGGCCATGGCGGACGCCCTCCCGAGATGCCGGGACCGACCGGGATCATCGTGGCGGCCCCTGTCTGCCTCCGCAGAGACTGCGAGGCGGAGGCGGAGGACCGGCGGACGAGCTGCGAGGGCGCCGTGCCGGGAGCTGGGCATGGCCGAATGGACTTGTCCCCGGGCTCCCGGCACGGCACGGCACGGCGGAACGGCACGGCACGGCTCCTCGCGTGGCAGGCACCGCCGGATCTACTGTTCGGGTGTGCCTGTCGGCCCGTGGAAGGCGGCTCGCATGATCCCCTGCATGTCGTCGAGCATGGGCATCCGCGGGTTGGCGGGAGCGCACTGGTCTTCGTAGGCGTTCATGGCCTGTTGGGGCAATGCGTCGAGGAAGGTCCTCTCGTCGATGCCGAGGGACTGGAACGACGGTTCGATGCCCACGGCGTCGCGCAGACGCTCCACGGCGCGGGCAAGGGATTCGACGCCCTCGGCCGGGGTGCCGGCCGGCAGGCCCAGGGTGCGGGCGATGTCCTGGAAGCGTTCGGGAGCGCGGTAGCTCTCGTACTTGGGCCAGCCCGTGAGCTTGGTCGGAACGGTGCCGTTGTAGCGGATGACGAGGGGGAGCAGGACGGCGTTGGTCCTGCCGTGCGCGATGTGGAACGTGGCGCCGAGGGTGTGGGACATGGCGTGGACGATGCCGAGGAAGGCGTTTCCGAAGGCCATGCCCGCGATGGTGCCGGCGTTGTGCATCTTCTCGCGCGCCTGCGGGCTGTCCGTCCGGTCGTTCACGGCGGCCTCGATGTGGCCGAAGATCAGCCGAATCGCGTGCAGGGCGAGGCCGTCGGTGAAGTCGTTGGCGTAGACGGACACATACGCCTCGATGGCGTGGGTGAGGGCGTCGAAGCCGCTGTCCGCCGCCAGCGCCGGGGGCAGCCCGGTGGTGAGCAGGGGGTCGACTATGGCCACGCTCGGCGTGAGCGCGTAATCGGCGAGCGGGTACTTCTTGCCGGTCGCCGGGTCGGAGATGACGGCGAAGGGGGTGACCTCGGCGCCGGTGCCGGAAGTGGTGGGCACGCACACGAGACGGGCCAGACGACCGAGGACGGGGAAGCGGAAGGCCCGCTTGCGGATGTCGGAGAACTTCTGCCGCATGTCCGCGAAATCGATGTCCGGCTGCTCGTACAGCAACCACATCACCTTGGCCGCGTCCATCGGCGAGCCGCCGCCCAGCGCGATGATCGTGTCCGGCCGGAAGTCACGCATCAGCCGGGCGCCGCGCTGCACGGAGTCGATGCTCGGCTCGCGTTCGACGTTGTCGATGATCTGGACGGTCACCGGCTCGTGGCGCCGCTGGAGCACGCGCGTGACGCGGTCGACGAAGCCGAGGCGGGTCATCGTCGCGTCGGTGACGACCGTGACCCGGTGCACGTCCGGCATGGACGCCAGGTACCGGATCGCCTGCGGCTCGAAGTAGATCTTCGGCGGCACCTTGAACCACTGCAGGTTGTTGCGGCGGGTGCCGACCCGCTTGACGTTCAACAGTTGCGCGGCGGACACGTTGTTGGACACCGACGTGCTGCCCCAGGAGCCGCAGCCCAGCGTCAGCGACGGCAGCAGGCCGTTGTAGATGCCGCCGATCGCACCCTGCGAGGACGGCGCGTTCACGATGATCCGCACGGTCTTCATCCGCTTCCCGTACGCCTCCGCCAGCGCGCGGTCCTCGGTGTGGATGACGGCGCTGTGGCCCTGGCCGTGGAAGGCGACCATGTCCGCGGCCAGGTCGAAGCCCTGCCGTTCCGAACGGGCGCGCAGGACGGCGAGCACCGGGCAGAGCTTCTCCCGGGTCAGCGGCTCCTCCGGGCCGACCCGGTCCGTCTCGACCAGGATGAGCGACGTGTCGGCGGGCACCCGGAAACCCGCGCGCTCCGCGATCCACTCGGGACTCCGGCCCACGGCGGCGGCGTTGACCTTGGGCTCACAGCCCGCACCCGCGGTGCCCGCAGGGAACAAGAAGGTCTCCAGCTTCGCCTTCTCCTCGGCGGTCGCCAGGTGGGCGTGCAGCGTGCGGAACTCGGCGAGCGCCGGGTCGTAGATCTCGTCGTCCAGGATGACGGCCTGCTCGGAGGCGCAGATCATGCCGTTGTCGAAGGACTTGGACAGCACCAGGTCGTTGACGGCGCGGCGCAGCCTGGCGCTCTTGTGGACGTACGCGGGGACGTTGCCGGCGCCGACCCCCAGGGCGGGCTTGCCCGCCGAGTAGGCCGCCCTGACCATGGCGTTGCCGCCCGTGGCGAGTATCAGCGAGACGCCCGGGTGGCGCATCAGAGTGCCGGTCGCCTCGACGGACGGAGCCTTGATCCACTGGATGCAGTGCTCGGGCGCTCCCGCGGCGAGGGCGGCGTCGCGCACGACGCGGGCCGCCTGCGCGCTGCAGCGCTGGGCGGAGGGATGGAAGGCGAACACGACGGGGTTGCGGGTCTTCAGCGCCATCAGCGCCTTGAAGATCGTGGTGGAGGTCGGGTTGGTGACGGGAGTGACCGCGCACACCACGCCGACCGGTTCCGCCACCTCGACCATGTCCTCGATGTCGTCGCGGGCGATGACGCCCACGGTCTTCATGGGAGCCATGCTGTGGGTGACGTGCTCGCAGGCGAACATGTTCTTGGCCGCCTTGTCCTCGAAGACGCCCCGTCCGGTCTCCTCCACCGCGAGGCGGGCCAGCGCGGTGTGCTGGTCCAGAGCGGCGACCGACGCCTTCTTGACGATGTGGTCGACCTGCTCCTGGTCCAGGGCCTCGTAGTCGGCCAAGGCCTTGAGTCCGTTGGTGACGAGCTGGTCAACGGCGATGACGGTGTCCGACGGCGCCTCGGCGGTGGCCCTGGTCGCGGTGCGGTCGTCGTGGCGGGTCATGGGTGTGCCTCCGTCGTCGAGAGGTGAGGCCGCACTTTCCGGCGGCCGTACGAGAGCGGCGCCGTGGATGACCGGTGCCGCTCCGTCAGCAGCGTCTCGTCGGCAGCGCTGCCCCGAGCAGGTCCTCCCGGTTCCCGGCGGGTGCCTGACCGGCCCCGAATGCGCGGGCCGAGTGGCCCTTACTCCCTGTGGAACGCTGCGCGGTGCGAGCCGCTTGTCAGAGCGGCCAGGGGTGCGCGATCCCGCCCGTGTGCCGCTCGGGCGGACGGGTGTCGTCGACGCGGGACGTGAGGTTGTTCACGACGCCCACCACTCCGTCCACCCGCCACGTCAGCTGGATGGCGAGGGGGATGCCGCTGCGCTGCTCCAGCCGACCCCGCAAGGTGACCATGCCGTCCCGGACCGAGACGTCCACCGTGTGGGGCGGCACGCACATGGCCCGCGTCAGCACGTCCTCGAGCACTTCCCGGCCGATCTCCTCGTCCGTGCGCAGGAAGACGCGCAACAGGTCCCGTCGGGTGGCGATGCCGATCAGCCGGTCCTCCTCGTCCACCACGGGAAGCCGGTCCACGTGGCGGCGTTCCATGATGCGTGCGGCGTCCGCGACGCGCTGTTCGGGGTGCACGGAGATGGCGGGCGTCGACATCAGCTCGCCCGCGGTCGTGGCCCGGGCCGCGGCCGTCGCGTCAGGGGTGGCGCCGCGCGCGGACTCGCGGCCACGCCGGACGCGGCCGTGAGGGGGCCGCGCCGCCTGATGGCGGATCAGGTCGGTTTCGGAGATGACCCCGAGGACCTTGTCGTCGTCGTCCACCACGGGCACGCCGCTGATGCGGTGCCGGTCCAGCAGGCGTGCCACGTCCTTGAAGGGTGTCTCCCGGCGCGCTTCGACGACCTCGCTGGTCATCACCTCGCCGACGATGCGGGTCATCACGCCACTCCTTCCATCGACCATCCGCGAGACAAGCGCGGCGGACGGTGTTGTGCCCGGACGCCCACAGGCCGGAAGCCCTGTGCGGCAGGTCGTCCGTGGACGCACCGGGGCCGGAGCGCACGGGCTGTGTCGGCCGCCGGCCGTCGATGTCCCTACGGGCCGTCCCGGGGAACCGGCCCCCGGTACGAATCCAGCGTCCGGCACGACGAGCCGCCGGGGCAGGGGCCAACCGTCCCGAAGCCGGGACCGAATGCCCCGACTCCAGGAATCCGGCCCTGTCACCTGCGCAATCCGCCGCTTCGGGATGCGCGCGATCGGGCGCAGGGGCGCGCAGGAAGGGAGATCGTCGACGATCTCCCGCCGCCCACGGGTGGTCCGAGCAACGCGGCGAGGGCCTTGCTCGACACCGGAGTTCGACGGTCCGCAGCAGTGTAGGGCCGACCGGCCCTGGCCCTTCGGCCCTGGAACGCGCACGATCTACGGTAGGCAGGGACCGGGGCACGCGGTGGGCGTCTTCCGGCGCAGGTACGAGGCGCAGGTACGAGACGGCGCAGAACGAGGAGCATTCGATGGCGGACGGCAAGCGGCCCGGACCCGACGATCCGATCCAGGTCTTCCTGCTGGACGACCACGAGGTGGTACGCCGCGGGGTGCGCGACCTGCTGAACGACGAGCCGGACATTGACGTGGTCGGTGAGGCGGGCACCGTGGAACAGGCACTGGTGCGTGTCCCCGCGCTGCGCCCGCAGGTGGCGGTGCTCGACGTCCGCCTGCCGGACGGCGACGGTGTGACCGTCTGCCGGGAGCTGCGGTCGCGCATGCCGGAGCTGGCCTGTCTGATGCTGACCTCGTTCGACGACGAGGAGGCACTGCTCGACTCCATCATGGCCGGCGCCTCCGGATACGTCCTGAAGCAGATCCAGGGATCGGACCTGGTTTCGGCGGTCCGTACCGTGGCCGCCGGCCAGTCCCTGCTCGACCCCAGCGCCACCGCCAGGCTGATGGCCCGCCTGCGCCAGGGCCCGGAGCCGGAGCCGGAGCCCGACGCCATCCCGGGCCTGACGGACCGGGAGCGGGAGATCCTGGCCCTCATCGGTGAGGGACTGACCAACCGGCAGATCGGTCAGCGGCTCTACCTCGCGGAGAAGACGGTCAAGAACCACATCTCACGGCTGCTGGCCAAACTCGGCGTGGAGCGCCGCATCCAGGCGGCCGTCATCGCCACCCAGGCCCAGGACCGGCTCAGGCAGCAAGGCCGCTGAGCCCGTCCGCACGCCGGCTCCACCGGGCCGAACGGCCCTCCTCCCAGCCCCGTGCGGCCCAAGCCGGATCCCCTTCCCGGCCGTCAGGATGGCAGCGCACCCGGACATCAGCGGACGGTACTCATCGGGAGGATGACGGACATGAGCGTGCGCGTCGGCATCAACGGCTTCGGCCGCATCGGACGCAACTACCTGCGCTGCGTGCTGGAGCGCGCGGAGACCTCGGCCGGCACATCGGTCGAGGTCGTCGCGGTCAACGACCTCACCTCGCCGGCGGCGCTGGCCCATCTGCTGGAGTTCGACTCTACGTACGGCCGGCTGCACCGCGTGGTCGAGCACGACGACACCTCGCTCACGGTCGACGGGCACCGGATCGCCGTGACCGCCGAGCGCGACCCGGCAGCTCTGGCCTGGGGTGACGCCGGAGTCGATGTCGTCATCGAGTCCACCGGCCGGTTCCGTACCCGCGAGCAGGCGGGACTGCATCTGAAGGCCGGCGCCCGCAAGGTACTGCTGTCGGTGCCGGGCAAGGACGTCGACGCCACCGTGGTGATCGGCGTCAACGAAGGCACGTACGACCCGGAGCGCCACCACGTGGTCTCCAACGCCTCCTGCACCACCAACTGCGTGGCGCCCATGGTGAAGGTCATCGACGAGCACTTCGGCCTGGTCAAGGGCCTGATGACCACCATCCACGGCTACACCAACGACCAGGTGGTCCTGGACGGCCCGCACAAGGACCTGCGCCGTGGCCGCAGCGCCGCCGTCAACATCATTCCCACCAGCACCGGGGCCGCGCGTGCCGTCGGTCTGGTGCTGCCGGAGCTGGCCGGGACCCTGGACGGCATCGCCGTGCGGGTGCCGGTCGAGGACGGCTCGCTGACCGACCTGAGTGTGGTCCTGGAGCGGCCCGTGACCGCGGACGAGGTCAATGCCACCTTCCGTGAGGCCGCCGACGGACCGCTCAAGGGCATCCTGCGGGTGTCCGACGCCCCGATCGTCTCCCGGGACGTCGTGGGCGATCCCGCCTCGTGCGTCCTGGACGCCCCGCTGACCCAGGCACACGGTGACCTGGTCAAGATCTTCGGCTGGTACGACAACGAGTGGGGTTACACCAACCGGCTGCTGGACCTCACGGAGTACGTCGCGGCCCGGCTTTCGCAGAGCTGACGAGCCTGGTCGCACGCGATGACCTCTCCGGACATGCGGGGGCCAGGGGCGACCTGGCCTTGCGTCCTGTGTTCGGACGTGGTGAATGGAGGTAGGGCACACCTGTACAGAGCTGCGCGTTCCCGCCGGGCGTCGGCCGGCGGGAACGCACACCGCTTCGAAGAAGCCCGCGTGTGCGGCGCCCCGCCCGTCACGACCGACGGGCCGGACTCGCCGCGTATCCCGAGCGTGTGAGGAGGATGCCATGGCATCCCGACTCGACGACAAGACGGTTGCGAAGCTGGTGGCCGAGGCCACGGCGGCGCCGTCCATGCACAACGCGCAGCCGTGGCGGTTCCGCTTCGTGACCGGTGAACGCCTCATGCTGTTGTACGCGGATCTCGAGCGGGCCATGCCCCGCTCGGACCCCGGCAACCGGGCGTTGCACATCGGCTGCGGGGCGGCGCTGTTCAACCTCCGCGTCGCCGCCGCGCATGCGGACCTCGTCGCGGAGACAGCACTGTCGCCCGATCCGCAGGACCCGACGCTGCTTGCGGCCGTACGTCTGCTCGACCCTGTCGGGCGTCTTGGGGACGACGACCTGGTGCGGCTGCACCCGGGGATCCAGCAACGGCACACGAGCCGCCACCCGTTCGCGGACAAGGCCGTCCCGGAAGACGTGCAGGCCACCCTGTGCGAGGCCGCGGCACGCGAAGGCGCCGAGCTGTTGTTCCCCGGCCCCTGGCACACCGAGACCGTTCTCGACCTCGTCCGCGACGCCGAGAGCCGCGACGTCATGGACCCCGGCTCCGACGAGGACCTGGTGCGCTGGACGCGGCTCGGGCCGGAAGCGGACATCGCCGTCGACGGCGTCCCGGAGTACGCCTTCGGTCCCCTCAAGCGGGACGGCAAGGCTCCCGTACGGGACTTCGCCGGCCGTCGGCGCGTGGCCGACCGTGGCACCACCACCTTCGAACACACCCCGCACCTGGCCCTGCTCAGCACCCCCGGCGACGGCTCCGACGACTGGCTGCGCGCGGGGCAGGCACTGGAACGCGTCCTGTTGGAGGCCACCCTGGCCGGCCTGGCCACCTCCCTGACCTCTCACGCGCTGGAGACCCGCGACCTGCGCCTGCTGGCCCGAGACCCCGGAGAGGGCACAGGCCAGGTACAGATGGTGCTGCGACTCGGCTACGGCCCGCGCGGGCCGGTCACGCCTCGGCGCGCGGTGGGGGAGGTCCTCGACCTCGCGTGACCTCGGCACGACGGGTTTCTCGGCGGGGCGTGCGCGGTTCCCCGCGTCTGGTGGCGGGCGAAGCCTGCACCGACGGCAGCCCGTTCCTTGCGGGCCGCGGGCACAGTGGGGGTGTCGCTCGCGGTCAGGTCGCCCTGATCACGGCGGCAGTCATGAGGCGCCTGCTCGCGGTGGTGCACGAAGGGGGACGGCGAGCCACCGATCGCGCCCAGATGGGCGAGGGCAGTGGACTCCGCCGGTGAGCGTCACCGCGGCGCGGCGGCTTCCTCCGGCTCGGGCGGCCCTCCGTGGGGAGCGAGGTCGAATTCCACGTCCACCACGCCCTCGACGGCACGGGCCAGACGTGCTGCCACCGGCACCAGTGCGGTGTCCCGGACGCGGCCGGTGAGCTGTACGACCCCGTCCCGCACGCTTACGAGCACGGCCGACTTCGGTGGGGGGAAGAGGTAGGACACGACCTCGCGCCGTACCTCCTCGGCGATCTCCTCGTCGTCGCGCAGGAAGACCTTGAGCAGGTCGGCGCGGCTGACGACGCCCTCGAGCATGCCCAGGGCGTCGACCACGGGCAGCCGCTTGACCTTCGCGCGCGCCATGGTGCGAGCCGCCTGTGCGAGGGTGGCGTCCGCGTGGACGGTGAGGGCAGGGGATGTCATCAGCTGCTCAGCGGTGAGCGCACCCGCCTTCTCCAGGTCCTTGAGACGCCGCAGCTGCGTATAGCGGTCGGGATCGCCGTCGCGGAACTCCTCCTTGGGCAGCAGATCCGCCTCGGAGACCACGCCGACGACCCGGCCCTCGCCCTCGATCACGGGCAGGGCGCTGATCTTCCACTCCTGCATCAGCTGGACGATCTCCTTGAAGGCCGCCCCGCGGCCGACCGCGGCGACCGTGTGGGTCATGACATCGCTGACGATGTGCGGGGTGCCGTGCATGGTCACTCCTTCGTTCCTCGTCCGGGAGCCGGCGGGGTCAGACGGAGCTGCCGGCGCCGTACGGGGCGTACAGGTCCAGCAGATGCGTCCTGGCCGAACGGAGCCGGTGGGCAAGGACCTGCCCCACCCACTGGGAGACGTCCCGGCCCAGGGCGGCGTCGTCCTGGCACAGGGAACGGACCGCCGCGCCGTCGAACTCGTAGGCCCTGACCGGTGTTGTCGCCTCGGCGCCCAGGTGCCACGCGTGCGGCGGGAAGAGCCAGGACCAGCCGACCAGTTCGTTGTGGCCGAGGTTCTCGATCACGGCGGGGCGTCGGCCGGGGACGCGCATGTCGAGGTCGATCCTGCCGGTGCGGATGATCCAGAACCGATCGGCGCGCGATCCCTCCTCGAACAGGCGGGTTCCCTGGGGAATGGACACCTCCCGGGCGAACCGCATCAACCGCTCGCGGTGTTCTGCGGTCAGGGAGCGAAGCATGGTGGGGGTGGGGGAAGGGCTCATGGCGTGCCTCCGCGAGGGCTGTACGACGTTCCACGGCCAGCGTGTGCGATAAGCCCCTGAGCAGGGCAGGGGCCACCCGGTCCCTTGGCCGGGACCTTCGGGCCACCCCGGGCCGGTCGGCCCTCGCGGCCCGGGACTCTCGGCACCGCTTCGGGCCGTGTGGCCGCTGCCTGCGCCCGGCACGGCGCAGAAAGATCGTTCACGGATCGACCCATCCGCACCGAACCGCACAAGGAGCACAGCCATGCCCAGGACCACCAGGACAGGGGAGCGAGCGGCGCCGGGACCGTCACTCGGTCTGCCCGCCGCGTCCTCGCTCGTGATCGGCACCATCATCGGCACGGGGATCTTCGCCCTGCCTGCCGCCCTGGCACCGTACGGACCGATCTCCCTGGTGGCGTTCGTCGTCGTGACGCTGGGCGCGCTGGCGCTGGCACTGACCTTCGGAGCCCTGTCGAAGAGGGCGCCGGCGAGCGGCGGGCCGTACGTCTATGCCCGCGAGGCGTTCGGGGAGTTCGCCGGATTCCTCAACGCGTGGTCGTACTGGATCACCGCCTGGGCCGGGAACGCGGCCATCGCCGTGGCATGGGTCGGTTACGTCGAGGTGTTCGTCAACACGGGCCACAAGACGTGGATCTCCATGGGGCTCGCCCTCGGCGGACTCTGGACCGCGGCCGCGATCAACCTCACCGGCGTCCGCAACATGGGCGCGTTCCAGGTGGTCACGACCGTGCTGAAGTTCGTCCCGCTCGTCTTCATGGCCACCGTCGGGCTGCTGTTCATCGACCCGGACAACTTCGGCACCTTCAACGCCGGCGGTCGGTCCGCCGTCGGCGCGATCTCGGCAGCGGCCGCCATCGCCCTGTTCAGCTACCTCGGCCTGGAGGCCGCCTCCGTGGTCGCCGGCCGGGTGCGCGATCCGGAGCGGAACGTGCCCCGTGCCACCGTGTACGGCACCCTCCTGTGCGCCGTCCTCTACATCCTCGGCACCCTCGCCGTGTTCGGCACCGTCTCGCACGGTGAGCTCGGCGCCACCTCCGCGCCGTTCACCGACTCCGCGAACAACATCTTCGGCGGTACCTGGGCCGGGGACGTCGTGGCTGTCGCCGCCGTCATCTCCGGCATCGGCGCCCTGAACGGCTGGACCATGCTGTGCGCCGAGATGCCGTACGCCGCCGCCCGCGACGGTCTCTTTCCCGGCTCCTTCGCCAGGCTTCGCGGGCAGAGCGGTGTCCCGGCGTTCGGTATCGTCGCCTCGACCGTGCTGGCCTCGTTGATCACGGTGTTCAGCTACTCGCGCTTCGAGGACGTCTTCACGAAGATCGTGCTGCTGAGCGTGCTGACTGCGGTGATCCCGTACCTGTTCTCCGCCGCCGCCCAGCTGTACTGGCTCCTGGTGCGCGGCCGGGAGAGCGTCGGCCCCCGGCGCCTGGCTCGCGATGTCACCGTCGCCGGTCTGGCACTCGTCTTCTCCTACTGGTCGATCCAGGGCAGCGGCTACCAGACCGTCTACTACGGGCTGTTCGTGCTGCTGCTCGGAGTTCCGGTCTACGTCTGGCTGAAGCGGGGCGAGGGCGTCTACGGCGGTACCGACCTGCCGATTCCCGCCGCCCGCGTTCCCCGGGAGGAGCGGGCGCCCAAGACGCCGACACCGCCCCGGGCGCGCCCGCGCGGCAGCGGCACCGGTTCCCTGCGTAAGCGCAACGTCCAGCCTCACCACGAGTGATCACCCTCACCAGGAATGACCACCCCACCTCCCGACAGAGGAACCCACGCCATGAACACGTTCCACGTCGACTCCGAGGTCGGCTCGCTGCGCCAGGTGATCCTGCACCGCCCCGGCATCGAACTCTCCCGACTGACCCCGCGCAATGTCGACGCTCTCCTCTTCGACGACATCCTGTGGGCCAAGCGAGCCCGCGAGGAGCACGACGCCTTCGCCCAGGTGCTGCGCGACCACGGAACGAAGGTCCACTACTTCGCCGACCTGCTCGCCCGGACCCTCGACCTTCCCGAGGCCCGCGACTGGCTGCTCGACCAAGTGATCACCCCCGCCACCGTCGGACCTGCCCTGTTCGACCCGGTCCGCGAGTTGTGCGCCGAACTCGACGGCGACACCCTCGCCGGACACCTCATCGGCGGGCTGCTCAAGAGCGATCTGCCGCTGGCCAGCCCGCACAGCCTGGTCTGGAACGCGCTCGACGCCGAGGACTTCGCGCTCGCCCCGCTGCCCAACCACCTCTTTCCGCGCGACAACTCCTGCTGGGTCTACGACCGGCTCTCGGTCAATCCCATGGCCAAGCCCGCCCGCCGTCGCGAGAGCCTGCACGCCGAAGCCATCTACCGGTTCCACCCGATGTTCGCCGACGCAGCGCCCGTACCGCTTCTCGACGGCCCCGTGGGCACGCTGGAAGGCGGTGACGTCCATGTCCTCGGGGGCGGGGCGGTCATGGTCGGCATGGGAGAGCGGACCACCGCCCAGGCCGTGGAGAACCTCGCCGCCCGGCTTTTCGCCGACGGCACGGCAAACCGGCTGGTCGCCGTCCAACTCCCCGCCACACGGGCGTACATGCACCTCGACACCGTGCTGACGATGGTCGACCGCGACACCTTCGTCGTCTATCCGGGCCTCGCCGACTCGCTGCGCTCCTGGACGCTCACCCCGAGCGACACGCGGGAGTGCGGCTTCGAGGTCGCGCCGAACTCGGACCTCGCCACCGCACTCGCCGCGGCACTCGACCTCGACAAGGTCCGGATGTTCTCCGCCCCGCAGGACATCCGCAACGCCGAGCGCGAGCAGTGGGACGACGGCAGCAACTTCCTCGCCCTCGCTCCCGGCGTGATCGTCGGCTACGAGCGCAACGTCACCACCAACACCTATCTGCGCAAGCAGGGCATCGAGATCGTCACGATCGCCGGCGCCGAACTCGGCCGAGGACGCGGTGGCCCGCGCTGCATGAGCTGCCCCATCGAGCGCGACCCGGTCGCCTGACCCGCGACCGACCGCCCCAGGGAGGGATTCCACCATGACCGTCGACCTCCGAGGCCGCTCCTGTCTGAGCGAACTCGACTTCACCGCCCGCGAGATCCACCATCTCCTCGACCTCGCAGCCGACCTCAAGGCGGCCAGGCGTGCCGGTACCGAGCGGCCCCGGCTCACCGGCAGGCACCTTGCGCTGATCTTCGAGAAGACCTCCACCCGCACCCGTTGTGCCTTCGAGGTCGCCGCCGCCGATCAGGGCGTCGCCACCACCTACCTGGGCCCCCGCGACACCCATGTCGGCGTCAAGGAGTCCATCGCCGACACCGCCCGTGTGCTCGGTCGTATGTTCGACGCCATCGAGTACCGGGGCTCGGCCCACTCGCTGGTCACCGAGTTGGCCGCCCACTCCGGGGTCCCGGTCTACAACGGCCTGACCGACACCGCGCACCCCACCCAGAGCCTGTGCGACGTCCTCACCATGCGCGAACACAGCCTCAAGCCGGTGCCTGACATCGGCTACTGCTACCTCGGCGACGCCCGCAACAACATGGGCAACTCCCTGCTGTCCATGGGCGCCCTGCTCGGCATGGATGTACGGATCGCCGCGCCCGCCCGCCTCTGGCCGGACCCGGCGCTGGTGACCAGGTGCCGAGAACTCGCCGAGCGCAGCGGCGCCCGGATCACCCTCACCGAGGACGTCGAGACGGCGTTCGCGGCGCCGACTTCCTGCACACCGACGTCTGGGTCTCCATGGGCGAGCCCGCCGAGACCTGGCGGGAGCGGATCAAGCTGCTGCTGCCGTACCAGGTCAACGACAAGACGCTGGCCGCCACCGGCAACCCGGACGTGAAGTTCATGCACTGCCTGCCGGCCCTGCACGACCGCCGTACCCGCCTCGGGCAGGACCTCTTCGACGCCTACGGCCTGGACGGACTGGAAGTCACCGACGACGTCTTCTCCTCGCCCGCGTCGATCGTCTTCGACCAGGCCGAGAACCGGCTGCACACCATCAAGGCCGTGCTTGTGGCCACCCTGGAGGGCTGAAGCCATGCGTATCGTCGTCGCCCTCGGCGGCAACGCCCTGCTCCACCGCGGCGAGCGCCCCGACGCCGCCGTCCAGCAGGCGAACATCGACCGGGTGGCCACCGCCCTGGCGGCTCTGGCACACGAGCACGAGGTCGTCCTCACCCACGGCAACGGCCCCCAGATCGGCCTGCTCGCCATGGAAAGCGCGTCCGACCCCGCCCTCAGCGCCCCCTATCCGCTGCACCTGCTCGGCGCCCAGACCCAGGGGATGATCGGCTCCCTGCTGGCCTGCACCCTGCACGACGCCCTGCCCGGCCGCCGGATCGCCACGCTCGTCACCCACACCCTCGTACGGGCCGACGATCCGGCCTTCGCACGACCCACGAAATTCGTGGGACAGACCTACTCCCGGGAGGCGGCTCGGTCCCTGGCACGCAAGCGGGGCTGGCACATCGCCCGGGACACCGGCGGCTGGCGCCGCGTGGTGCCCTCCCCGGTACCGGAACGGATCCTGGAGACCGACACGGTCCACGAACTGCTGAACGGCGGAGCTCTGGTGATCTGCGCCGGCGGGGGAGGCGTTCCCGTCACCGCCGACAAGGTCACCGGGGCGCTGACCGGGGTCGAGGCCGTCGTGGACAAGGACCTCACGGCCGCGCTGCTCGCCGAGGACCTCAAGGCCGACTTCCTGCTCGTCCTCACCGACGTCCCCTGCGTGTACGAGGACTACGGCACACCGGCCCAGCAGCCCGTACTCGACGCAACCCCTGCCGAGCTGCGGCGAAGGAGCCTTCCCGAAGGCTCGATGGGCCCCAAGGCCGAGGCGTGCGCCCGGTTCGTGGAACGCACGGGGGGACTGGCCGCGATCGGCGCCCTGGACGCGGCGTACGAGATCGTCCACGGCCGATCGGGCACGCTCGTCCGCCCCGAGATGGCAGCGGGCTGAGACGAAGGGCCGATCGGCCCGGGTGTGAGGGGCCGGTGGCCGCCCGCAGGTGTGCCGACGGACCCTCCCGGCAGCCGGGGCCGACGAGAAGGATCGGCAGTACAGAAGGAGCAACCGTGCGGACCGAGGAGAGACCGGCGATGACGGTAACGGTGACGGCTGGACCCCGGACGCCGCAGGCGTGGCGGGACTTCGCCGGCGCAGGCTGGCGCGAGCGGATGGACGTCCGCGACTTCATCCAGGCGAACTACACGCCGTACGAGGGTGACGCGGCCTTCCTGGCCGGCCACACCGAGCGCACGCGCGCGGTGTGGGAGAAGGTGAGCTCCTTGTTTCCCGAGGAGCGGCGCCGGGGCATCCTCGATGCCGACCCGGGTAATCCGTCCACGATCACCTCGCACCGGCCGGGCTTCATCGACCGTGACCGCGAGCTGATCGTCGGCCTCCAGACCGATGCCCCGCTGCGGCGGGCCATCATGCCCAACGGCGGCCTGCGGATGGTCGAGAACGGGCTGAAGGCGTACGGCTACCAGGCAGATCCCTTTGTCACCCGGGTCTTCGGCACCTACCGCAAGACCCACAACGACGGTGTCTTCGACGCCTACACTCCCGAAATGCGCACCGCACGCAAGGTGGGCATCATCACCGGCCTGCCGGACGCCTACGGCCGTGGCCGGATCATCGGCGACTACCGGCGGGTCGCCCTGTACGGCACCGACCGGCTGATCGAGGCCAAGCAGGCCGAGAAGGCCCTGCTGGACACACAGCCCTCCACCTCGGACGTCATCCGTGATCGCGAGGAACTCGCCGAGCAGATGAGGGCGTTGAGGGAACTGGCGGAGATGGCGGCCACCTACGGCTGCGACGTCTCCCGCCCCGCCGCCACCGCCCACGAGGCCGTGCAATGGCTCTACCTCGGCTTCCTGGCCGCGGTGAAGGAGCAGAACGGCGCCGCCATGTCGCTGGGCCGCACCTCCACCTTCCTGGACGTCTACCTCCAGCGGGACCTGGTCGCGGGGCTCATCGACGAGACGCGTGCCCAGGAACTGATCGACGACTTCGTGATCAAGCTGCGGATCGTGCGGTTCCTGCGCACCCCCGAGTACGACGCGCTGTTCTCCGGCGACCCCACCTGGGTGACGGAGTCCATCGGCGGCATCGGCGACGACGGCCGCACGCTGGTCACCCGCACCTCCTTCCGTTTCCTTCAGACCCTGTACAACCTCGGTCCGGCCCCCGAGCCCAATCTGACCGTGCTGTGGTCGCCGCGACTCCCCGCCGGCTTCAAGAAGTTCTGCGCCCAGGTCTCCATCGACACCAGCGCGATCCAGTACGAGTCCGACGACCTCATGCGCCCGCGCACGGGCGACGACACCGCGATCGCCTGCTGTGTCTCGGCGATGGCCGTCGGCAAGCAGATGCAGTTCTTCGGGGCGCGGGTCAACCTCGCCAAGGCACTGCTGTACGCCGTCAACGGCGGCCGGGACGAGATGACCGGCGAACAGGTCGCCCCCGAGGCACCTGCGCTGACGGGTGAGTACCTGGACTTCGCCGAGCTGTCGGCGGCTTACGACCGCGTCCTGGACTGGCTGGCGGAGACATACGTCAACACCCTCAACGTCATCCACTTCATGCACGACAAGTACGCCTACGAGCGCATCGAGATGGCCCTGCACGATCATCCGGTGCACCGGTTCATGGCCTGCGGGATCGCCGGACTCTCGGTCGCCGCCGACAGCCTGTCCGCCGTCAAGCACGCGCGGGTGAAGGTGTTCCGCGACGCCACCGGTCTCGCCGTCGATTTCCGCACCGAGGGGGAGTTCCCGGCCTACGGCAACAACGACGACCGCGCCGACAGCATCGCCGTCGGCCTCGTGGAGTCCTTCATGGCCAAGGTCCGCAAGCACCCCACCTACCGGGACGCCGAACACACCCAGTCGGTACTGACCATCACCTCGAACGTCGTCTACGGCAAGCACACCGGCAACACCCCCGACGGCCGGAGGGCCGGCGCGCCCTTCGCGCCCGGCGCCAACCCGATGAACGGGCGCGACCGCCATGGCGTGGCCGCCTCCGCCCTCTCCGTCGCCAAGCTGCCGTACGAACAGGCGCGGGACGGGATCTCGCTGACCACGACGATCACTCCGGAAGGCCTGGGGCACGACCCGGACGAGCGCGCGGATCACCTGGCCGGGATCCTGGACGCGTACATGTCCTCTGGCGGCTTCCACATGAACGTCAACGTCCTGGACCGGGCGACCCTGGAGGACGCAATGGAGCACCCGGAGAAGTATCCGGAGCTGACGGTCCGGGTCTCCGGATACGCCGTCAACTTCGTCCGGCTGACCCGTGAACAGCAGCTCGACGTGATCAGCCGCACCTTCCACGGTTCGCTGTGAGCACGATGATCAAGGGCCGGATCCACTCCTGGGACCTCTCCACCGGCGTGGACGGTCCCGGGACCCGGTTCGTGCTCTTCGTCAGCGGCTGCTCGTTGCGCTGCCTGTACTGCGCCAACCCCGACACCTGGCACATGCGCGACGGCCGGGAGACCACGGTGGAGGAGGTGATGGCCGAGATCGAGAAGTACCGGGCCTTCGTCACGACGGCAGGCGGCGGAGTCACTCTCACCGGTGGCGAGCCCCTTCTCCAGTCCGCCTTCACCGCTGCCGTGCTCCATCGCTGCAAGGAACTCGGGCTGCACACCGCCCTCGACACCTCCGGCTTTCTCGGCGTCCGTGCCGACGACACGCTCCTCGCCGACACCGACCTGGTGCTCCTGGACATCAAGTCCTTCGACATCGGCACGTATCGCAAGCTGACCGGCGGTGAGCTGGCCCCCACCCTCAACTTCGCCACTCGCCTGGACCGGCTCGGCGTCCCCGTGTGGATCCGTTACGTCCTGGTCCCCGGCTGGACCGACGACGAGACCGCCGTCGACGGCCTGGGCGCGTTCCTGGCCGGGCTGGGCAACGTCGACCGGGTCGACGTCCTGCCCTTCCACAATCTCGGCAGCCACAAGTACGAGGCCCTCGGGATCCCCTTCCCGCTCAAGGACACCCCGACGCCCGACCGGGACCTCGTCCAGCGGGTCCGTGCACAGTTCCGCGAGCACGGGGTGCGGGCGGTGTGAGCCGGCACCCGCCTCTCCGCGCGACCCCGCCGCCACCCTGTGGACGCGGGGCGTTCGCCCCTCTCGTGGGCCGGTCGGCCCTCAGGAGGGACCCTCCGGCCTCTTCTGCCTCGGATCACGGGGCTCGGAGACTTACGGTGCATCCCCCAAGGAGGTCCGCACATGCCCACCATCACCGTCGGTCTCGACGGCTCGCCCGCAAGTCTCGCCGCCGCAGACTGGGCGGCTCGGGAAGCGGTACAGCGAGAGGCGCTCCTGCACCTCGTTCATGCCGAGGACCCGCCCCCTCCCTACGCGCCGTTCGGTGGCGTTCCGTCGCTCGGCGCGATCGACGGGCAACACGAGTGGGCCGCGGATCTGCTGCGCAAGGCCGAGTCCCGGCTCGCACGGCGCCACCCCGGTCTGCTGATCACCAGCCGGCTCACCGGAGACCAGGCCGTCCCCGCACTGCTGGCCGCCGCCGCGGACAGCGATCTGCTGGTCCTGGGGTCCCGGGGCCTGGGTACCGTCGCCGGGTTCCTGGTCGGCTCCGTGGCACAGGCCGTCGTGGCGCGTACCGTACGACCCGTCGTCCTCGTTCGGGCCACTGAGCACGCAGCGGACGAGCACCTGCCGGACGCCGCGGGCGCCGGGGCGACCACCACTCCGTACCGTGACGTGGTGCTGGGGCTGGACCTGGAACAGCCGAGCGATACCGTCATCGAGTTCGCCTTCAGGGCCGCTCAGCAGCGCGCGGCCGGTCTGCGCGTGGTCCATGGCTGGAACCCGGCCGCCGTCTACGGCTACGCCGCCGCCGTGGACGCGGGACTCAACGAAGAGCTGGCCGAGGAAACACGGAACGGGCTGAGCGACGTCCTGCGGCCGTGGAAGGACAGGTTCCCCGGGGTCAAACTGCATGAGCAGGCCGTGATCGGTGGCGCCGGCCGTCATCTCGTGCACGCCTCGCGGGACGCGGCGCTCGTCGTCGTCGGCCGCAAGAACCGCCGTGCGGCGGTCGGCGGCCGCGTCGGCCCGGTGACACACGCCGTGCTGCAACACGCCTCCGCACCGGTCGCGGTGGTGCCGCACGACTGACCCCGGGGCCGGGTGTCCACCGCTCGCCGCGCCACCTCCGGTACGCGTCCACGGCAGTGGGCGGGGCAGGGAAGATCAGTCCCCGCCCGCTGACTCCGTCAGGCAGGCCGTGTGCGTCCGAGTCGTCCCGCAGGCGCTGCGTCACACGGGTGAGGGCGAACACGACTTCGTGCCGGGCGAGTTCGCGGCACGGTTCGTCGAGGAGAGGTGCCCGAGGCCCCGGCGCACTCCGTGTGTCGGGCGTGCCGTGTCGATGCCCAACAGCCCCTCAAGACAGGGCCGTTCAGCCCCATGGTCGCGGACCTTCGGCATCCGGCGCCGTCCGGTGCACAGGACCAGAGTGAGTCACGTCAGACAACGACCCGACCGTCTTCGAAGGGAAACCCACCATGTCCGTGCACGAGCACCCGCACCGGAGCACCGGCTTCCACCTGCCGTCACTGCGCGGGAACCCGGCCGCCACCGCATCCGAGTCCGCCGAGTCGGCAGTGTCGTCAGACACCGGCACGCACACCGTGCGGGCCTACGTCCTCGCCTCCCTGCGCCTGCTCACCGGGTTCGTCTTCCTGTGGGCCTTCCTCGACAAGACCTTCGGCCTCGGCTACGCGACTCCGTCCGGCAAGGGCTGGATCGACGGCGGATCGCCGACGAAGGGCTTCCTCGGCTCCGTCGCCGTCGGGCCGATGGAGTCCACCTTCCACTCCTGGGCCGGCGACCCGTGGGCGAACTGGCTGTTCATGCTCGGTCTGCTCGGGATCGGCCTCGCGCTTGTCCTCGGTGTCGCGCTGCGGATCGCCGCCGTCGCCGGGACCGCGATGATGATCCTTATGTGGGTCGCCGAGTGGCCGCCCGCGCGGCACATCTCGGACGGCTCGCTGAGCATGTCGACGAACCCGTTCGCCGACTACCACCTGATCTACGCCGTCGCCCTGATCGTCCTGGCCGCCACCGCGGCCGGCGACACCCTCGGCGCGGGTCGGCTCTGGGCCCGGCTGCCGATCGTGCGTGACCACGGCTGGCTGCGCTGAACGCAGGCGGCGCGGTGGGCCCGTCACCCGGCCCCGGCCCGCCGCGCCGAGCCCTCTCCTGGGCCGTCCGGTCCCGATCCGGGACCAGTGGCCCCTGCACAACGAACCCCCCTAAGACGACGCTGGAATCGGATCCCTCGCCCCAGGAGGTGGAGATCATGCTCCGCACCATCACCGTAGGTCTCGACGGCTCGCAGGAGAGCCGGGCAGCCGCCGAATGGGCGGCTCGCGAAGCAAAGCTGCGCGACCTGCCCCTGAAGATCGTCCACGTCTGGGAGCCGGTGCCGGAGCCCATGGCCGAGGCCCCGCTCCTCGGGGCGGAGACCCAGCAGCACTGGACCGAGCGGATTCCCCGCGAGGCAGCCGAGGGCATCGGTCTGCGGCACCCGGGCGTCGAGGTGATCAGGGAGCAGCTCTCCGGACACCCGGGCCATGCGCTGGCCGAGGTGGCGAAGAGTGCCGAACTGCTTGTCCTGGGCTCTCGTGGTTTCGGCGGGATCGGCGGGTTCATGGTCGGCTCGGTCGGCTTGTCCGTCGTCGCCCACACGGACCGCCCCGTGGTGCTGGTGCGGGCGCTGGAGCAGGCCGCCGACGAGCACGAGCCGGACCCGGCAGGCGTTCCCTCCACCGCGACCCCGTTCCGGCCGGTGGTGCTCGGACTCGACGTCGAGCACCCGGACGAGACGCTGATCGAGTTCGCCTTCGACGCCGCCAGGCGCCGCGCGACGTCCCTGAGGGTCGTCCACGGCTGGAACCCGCCGCCCTACTACGCGTACGGCACACCAGCCAACCCCGCACTGCACGAGGCACTGGCCCTGAGTGATGCCGAGGCGCTGGCCGAGGCCGTGGCCCCCTGGCGGAAGAAGTTCCCGGACGTGGAGGTCGTCGAGCAGTCCCGCTACGGCAGCCCCGCGATCCACGTCGTGGAGGCCTCCCGTCACGCATCCCTGGTCGTCGTGGGCCGGCGCATTCGCCACAGCTCCTTCGGCGCCCACGTCGGGCACGTCACCCACGCGATCCTGCACCACTCCACCGCCCCCGTCGCCGTCGTCCCGCACAGCTGATTCACCCTGAGGAGAAGAGACCCATGAAGGCAGCGGTCGTACGCGCGTTCGGCGAGCCACTGGTCATCGAGGAGCGCCCCGACCCGGAGCCCGGCCCCGGCCAGGTCCGCGTCCGGGTGGAGGCGTCCGGGCTGTGCCACACCGACATCCACGCGGCCCACGGCGACTGGCCGGTCAAGCCGAACCCGCCGTTCGTTCCCGGGCACGAGGGTGTCGGCCTGGTGGAGGCGCTCGGCGAAGGCGTCACCCATCTCGCCGTCGGGCAGCGCGTCGCCGTGCCCTGGCTCGGCAGGGCCTGCGGGCGGTGCGAGCACTGTCTGTCCGGCTGGGAGACCCTGTGCGAGCAGCAGATCAACACCGGCTACGGCTGCGACGGCGGCTACGCCGAGAAGATGCTCGCCTGGGCCGACTTCGCCCAGCCCGTACCCGACGGGATCAGCGCCCTGGAAGCCGCCCCGCTGACCTGCGCGGGCGTGACGACGTACAAGGCGCTGAAGGTCGCCGACGTCAGGCCCGCTCAGCTCGTCGCGATCTCCGGGATCGGCGGGCTCGGCCACCTGGCCGTGCAGTACGCGAAGATCGCGGGCGCCACGGTCGCCGCGATCGACGTCACCGACGAGAAGCTCCGGCTGGCCGCGGAACTCGGCGCGGACATCGTCATCGACGCCCGCAAGGAGGACGTCGGCGAGGTGCTCAAGCGGCACGGCGGCGCCCACACCGCCATCGCGCTCGCGGTGAACGACGCGGCCTTCGAAGCCGTCAACTCCGGGCTGCGGCGCGGCGGCAAGCTGGTCATGGTGGCCCTGCCCGCGCACGGCACGGTCCGCGTGCCCATCTTCGACACCGTTCTCAACGGCACCTCGGTGATCGGCTCGATCGTCGGCACCCGGCAGGACCTCGCCGAGGTCTTCCAGCTGCACGCGGCCGGCCGCACGAAGGTCATCTACGAGACCCGACCTCTGGCCTCGGTGAACGAGTCCATCGACGAGGTACTGCGCGGCCAGGTCAAGGCACGCATCGTCTTCGACCTCGGAGCGCAGCGGTGAACACGGTGGGACTGCCCCTGGTCGTCGGTGTGGACGGCTCCGAGCCGAGCCTGCGCGCCGTCGACTGGGCGGCCGACGAAGCAGCTCTGCGCGCCGTGGCGCTGAAGGTGGTGTACGCCTCCCTCTGGGAGCGCTATGAGGGCAGCGCACTCGCTTCGGACGTCGGCAAGCCGTCGGAGGAGGTGAGGGCGGACGACATCGTGGGGGCCGCCGCGCGGCGTGCCCTCCGCCGTCGACCGGGCCTGAAGGTCTCCGCGGACGTGCTGCCCGAGGAGCCGGAGTACGCGCTGGTGCGGGAAGGGCGCAATGCCTCCGCGCTGGTGCTCGGCACCCGGGGCCGCAGCGGCCTCGTCGAGATGCTGCTCGGGTCCGTCAGCCTCACCGTGGCCGCACACGCGGACTGCCCGGTGATCGTGCTGCGCGGCAGCCACGACAACCGGGTGGGCGCGGAGTCGCGGGGGCGCGTCGTGCTCGGCGTGGGGGAGACGGGGAAGGACTCCGCGGCGACGGGCTTCGCCTTCCAGGAGGCGAGGCTGCGCGCCGCACCCCTGGACGCCGTGCGCGCGTGGCGGTGCCCCGCACACGAGAGCGTGGACCACCCTCTCCTCGCCGGCGAGCCGGCGCGACTGCACGAGGAACACGCCGCCGAAGCTCTGGAAGAGGCCCTGAAGGACGCCCCGACGGACGTCGAACTGCACCGACGCACCGTCGAGGGACCCGCCCGCAGAGTCCTGCTCGACGCCTCGCGCGACGCCGGCCTGCTGGTGGTCGGTGCCCGGCGCAACCCCGGGCACCTCGGGCTCCAGCTCGGGCGTGTCGCCCACGGAGTCCTGCACCACGCCGCCTGCCCTGTCGCGATCGTGCCCGAGCAGGCGTGAGCGCCCAGCGACCCGACCGACCACTCGACGCCTTCGGAGTCACCATGTCCACCGTCCGGCACCAGGACGCCACCGCACCCACCGACGAAGAGCTGCGCACTCTGGACGCACACTGGCGCGCCGCCAACTACCTGGCCGCCGGACAGATCTACCTGATGGCGAACCCGCTGCTGCGGGAGCCGCTGCGACCCGAGCACATCAAGCCGCGGCTGCTCGGGCACTGGGGCACCTCGCCCGGTCTCAACCTCGTCCACACGCACCTCAACCGGGTGATCAAGACCCGAGGGCTCGACGCGCTGTGCGTATGGGGTCCGGGCCACGGCGGTCCCTCGATCCTCGCCAACTCCTGGCTGGAGGGCAGCTACACCGAGACCTACCCGGACGTGACGCGCGACGAGGACGGCATGGCCCGGCTGTTCCGCCAGTTCTCGTTCCCCGGTGGCGTGCCCAGCCATGTCGCCCCGGAGACCCCCGGCTCGATCCACGAGGGCGGCGAGCTCGGCTACTCGCTGGCCCACGCCTACGGCGCAGCCTTCGACAACCCGGACCTCCTCGTCGCCTGCGTGATCGGCGACGGCGAGGCGGAGACCGGGCCGCTGGCCGCCGCCTGGCACTCCAACAAGTTCCTCGACCCCGTCCACGACGGCGCGGTCCTGCCGATCCTGCACCTCAACGGCTACAAGATCGCCAACCCGACGGTGCTCTCGCGCATCCCGGAGGCCGAACTCGACGAGCTGCTGCGCGGCTACGGCCACGAGCCCCTGCACGTGACCGGCGACGACCCGGCCCAGGTACACCGGGCCATGGCCGCAGCGATGGACGACGCACTCGACCGCATCGCCGTCATGCAGCGCACCGCCCGCGAGGACGGTGTCACCGAGCGCGTGCACTGGCCCATGATCGTGCTGCGCACCCCGAAGGGCTGGACCGGACCGGCCGTGGTGGACGGCGAACCCGTCGAAGGCACCTGGCGCGCCCACCAGGTGCCCCTGTCCGGGGTCCGTGAGAATCCGGAGCACCTGCGGCAGCTGGAGGCGTGGCTGCGCTCGTACCGACCCCGGGAACTCTTCGGGCCCGACGGCCGTCCCACCGCCGACGTCCTCGCCTGTGTCCCGGACGGCGCCCAGCGGCTCGGCGCCACCCCGCACGCCAACGGCGGCCTGCTCGTGCGCGACCTGCCCGTCCCACCGCTCGACGACTTCGCCGTACCCGTCGACAAGCCGGGCACCACCCTGCACGAACCGACCCGCGTTCTCGGCGACCTCCTCGCCCGGGTGATGCAGGACACCGGCGAGCGACGGGACTTCCGCCTCGTCGGCCCGGACGAGACCGCGTCCAACCGGCTTCAGGCCGTCTTCGACGTCAGCGGAAAGGCCTGGCAGGCCGAACACCTGCCGGTCGACGAGCACCTCGAACGCCACGGCCGGGTGATGGAGATCCTCTCCGAACACACCTGCCAGGGCTGGCTGGAGGGCTATCTCCTGACCGGCCGGCACGGCCTGTTCTCCTGCTACGAGGCGTTCGTGCACATCGTCGACTCGATGGTCAACCAGCACATCAAGTGGCTCAAGACGGCAAGGGAGTTGCCCTGGCGCGCGCCCATCGCCTCCCTCAACTACCTGCTCACCTCGCACGTCTGGCGCCAGGACCACAACGGCTTCTCGCACCAGGACCCCGGCTTCGTCGACCACGTCCTCAACAAGAGCCCCGAGGTCGTCCGCGTCTACCTCCCGCCGGACGCCAACACGCTCCTGTCGGTCGCGGACCACGCCCTGCGCAGCCGCGACTACGTCAACGTCATCGTGGCGGGCAAGCAGCCCTGCTTCGACTGGCTCTCCATGGACGCCGCCCGGGCCCACTGCGCCCGCGGGGCCGGCATCTGGGAGTGGGCCGGCACCGACAACGGCACCCGCGAACCCGACGTGGTCCTCGCCTGCGCGGGCGACGTGCCCACCCTGGAGGTGCTGGCCGCCGCGCAGCTGCTCCGCCGGCATCTGCCCGACCTGGCCGTGCGCGTGGTCAACGTCGTCGACATGACCCGGCTCCTCCCGCGCGAGGAACACCCGCACGGGATGAGCGACTTCGAGTACGACGGACTGTTCACCCAGGACAAGCCGGTGATCTTCGCCTACCACGGCTACCCCTGGCTGATCCACCGCCTCGCCTACCGCCGCACCGGGCACAGGAACCTTCACGTGCGCGGCTACAAGGAGTCCGGCACGACGACGACGCCGTTCGACATGGTCGTCCGCAACGACCTCGACCGCTACCGCCTCGTCATGGACGTCATCGACCGCGTCCCCGGCCTCGCCGTGCGGGCCGCCGCGGTACGCCAGCGGATGGCCGACGCCCGCACCCGTCACCAGGCCTGGATCCGGGAGCACGGCACCGACCTGCCCGAGGTCGCCGACTGGACCTGGACGGCCTGACCCGGCCCGACGACGCCGCCCGCCCCGGGACCATCAGCGGAACGGGGGGCCGATCGGCCCCCAGTTCCGCCCCGGACAGCCCATGGGACCGCCCTCCGGTCTGCCGGACGATCGAAGTGTCGAGAGCCATGGAGGAGACCTGCGATGACGGACGACCTGATCGACCGGCCCACGGTCCACGCCCTGCTCGCCGACGGCACCACCGTGCGCATACGGCCCGTGCGGCCGAGTGACCACGACCAGCTGCAAGGGTTCTACGAGGAGATGTCGGCGGACAGCCTCCGCCTGCGGTTCTTCTCGGCGAGCCGACGGTCGGCCGCCACGGCCGCCGACCGGGCCTGCGCCCCGACCCGCCCGGGCTACCGGGCCCTGCTGGCCGAGGCGGACGGCCGGGTGATCGGCCTCGCCGAGTACGACACCGCCGGGGAGAAGGACGACGCCGAGGTGTCCATCGCCGTCGCCGACGGTCTGCACCACCGGGGCGTGGGCACCCTGCTCGTCGAGCACCTCGTCTCGGCGGCGCACGCCGAGGGCATCACCACCTTCACGGCCGACGCGCTGAGCGAGAACCACGAGGTGCTCCGTCTCTTCGCCGACCTCGGCCTGCGCACCTCCCGCCGCTTCGAGGGACCGGAGGTGCGCTGCACCGTCCACCTCGACCAGGACGACACCTACCTGTCGGCCGTCGAGGCCAGGGGCCGCGCCGCCGACGTGGCCAGCCTCCTGCCGTTGCTGCGCCCGGACGCCGTCGCCGTCGTCGGTGCCGGACGCACGCCGGGATCGGTGGGCCGGGCGATCCTCCACCATCTGCACCAGGGCGGCTTCACCCGGCGGCTCTTCGCCGTGAACCCCCGCGTCACCTCGGTGCTCGGTGTGCCGTCCCACCCGTCCGTCGCGGCCCTGCCCAAGACCCCCGACCTCGTCATCGTGGCAGTGCCGGCCGGCGCGGTCCCGGCCGTCGCCGACGAGTGCGGCCGGGCCGGGGTGCGTGCGCTCGTCGTCGTCACCGCCGGACTCGACCGCACCCAGGCGCGGTCCCTGCTGGACGCCTGCCGCACCTACGGCATGCGGCTCGTCGGACCCAACTGCCTCGGTGTCGCCAACACGGACCCCGAGCTGAGCCTCGACGCCACCTTCGCCGCCGAACACCCCCGACCCGGGACGGCCGGTGTCGCCGTGCAGTCCGGAGGCGTCGGCATCGCCCTGCTCGACGGGCTCTCCCGGCTGGGCATCGGAGTCTCGTCCTTCGTCTCGCTCGGCGACAAGTTCGACGTCAGCGGCAACGACCTGCTCCAGTGGTGGGAGAGCGACGGCCGCACCGACCTCGCCCTGCTGCACCTGGAGTCCTTCGGCAACCCGCGCGCCTTCTCCCGTACCGCCCGCCGCGTCACGCGTCGCATCCCGGTGCTCACCGTCGACACCGGACGCACGGACGCGGGGCGCCGAGCGGCCGCCTCGCACACCGCTGCCGCCGCCACCCGCACCATGACCCGCGGCGCGCTGTTCACCCAGGCCGGCATCACCGCGACCCGCTCGGTCGGCGAGCTCCTCGAAACCGCGGCCCTGCTGCACTCCCAGCCGCTGCCGGAAGGCACCCGCGTCGCGATCGTCACCAACGCGGGCGGCGCGGGAGTGCTGGCCGCCGACGCCTGCGCGGAGGCGGGGCTGGCCCTTCCCCCGTTCACCCCCGCCATGGTCGAGGAACTGCTCGGCGTGCTGCCGGACGGCGCCGCCATCGGCAACCCCGTCGACGCCACCGCCGCCGTGTCCGAGCAACAGCTGACCGCATGCGTCGACCGTCTGACCCGGTGCACCGGTATCGACGCCGTCGTCGTCGCCCTCGTCCCGACGGCGGTCGCGGTGGCCACCGGTGACGACCTGGTGCGGGCCGTCACCGCCGCTCCCGGCCGGCGGGCGATGCCCGTGCTCGCCGTACGCCTGGAGCAGGACCGGTCCATCAGACTGCTGCCCGCCGCCGACGGCGGCACGATCCCCTCCTACGCCGAACCGCAGGCCGCGGCCCGTGCCCTCGCCCGCGCCGCCGACCGGGCCGCCTGGCTGGCCAGGCCCGCCGGTGTGGTCCCGGTCCTCGACGACGTCGAGACCGTGCGGGCCCGAACGGTCGTCGAGGAGTACCTCGCGCTGACACCCGACGGCGGCTGGCTCGACCCCCGCGCCTGCGCCGACCTGCTCGCCTGCTACTGCATTCCGCAGATCCCCTGGGCATGGGCCGAGACCGAGGACGAGGCCGTCCTGGCCGCCGAGCGGCTGCACGGGCTCGACGGCCGGGTGGTCATGAAGGCCCAGTGGCCCGGACTCGTCCACAAGAGCGCACAGCACGCCGTCCACCTCGACCTGCGCGGCGACTCCCAGGTGCGATCGGCCTTCCGTGACCTGGCGACCCGCTTCGACGGACTGATGACCGGAGTGGTCCTACAGCCGCTCGCCGCTCGCGGCACAGAGCTGTTCGCGGGCGTCGTCCAGGACGAGGTCTTCGGCCCGCTCGTCCTGTTCGGGCTCGGCGGTACCGCGACGCAGGTGCTCGCCGATCACGCGGCCCGCCTCGCCCCGCTCACCGACCGCGACGTGCACGAACTGATCACCTCGCCACGCTGTGCCCCGCTGCTGCTGGGCGCGAACGGAAGCGCCCCCGTCGACCTGGAGGAGCTGGAACAGCTGCTCCAGCGGTTGTCCCGGATGGCCTCCGACCTTCCGCAGCTCGCCGAGGTCGACTTCAACCCGGTTCTGGCGGCGCCCGGCGGTGTCACCGTGCTCGACGCGCGGGTGCGACTTCTGCCGCGCCGCCCCCAGGACCCCTACCTGCGCCGACTGCGCTGAGGAGGGAGATCGCCGTTGCCAGGTCCCGACGCGGCGCAGGCGTTGCACGGCGCGGCCGACGACCGGCCGGGCCGGCTGTGAGAGGAGGCGTATCACCATGACCGACACCGTGCTGGTCACCTACGGATCCACGAACGGATCGACAGCGCAGATCGCCGAAGCGGTCGCCGGGGTACTGCGGAAGGAAGGGCTGACGGTCGACGCACTGCCGGCAGGCGCCGTGCCGAGCGTGGCGTCGTACGACGCCGTGGTGGTCGGCGGCGGGCTGTACGCCGGGCGCTGGCAGAAAGACGCACGCCGGTTCGTCCGCCGCCACCGCCGTCTTCTCGCGGAGCGACCGGTCTGGTTCTTCAGCAGCGGTCCGCTGGACGCATCGGCATCGGAACGGGACATCCCGCCCGTGCGCGGTGTGAGGCGGGCGATGACACGCGTGTCCGTCCGGGAGCACGTCACCTTCGGCGGCTGTCTCGAGGAAGGCGCGAAGGGGCGTGTGGCCGGGATGATCCTCCGCTCCGGAAAGGGCGGCGACTTCCGCAACTTCGACGCGATCGAGACGTGGGCGGCGGGCGTGGCCCGCGAGCTGACGCGGGAGTAGGGGCGTGACCGCGGGCCGCCGACCGCTGGTGGACCCGTTCGGCAGGCCATGGGGGCCGGACGGCCCAAGCGTCGCACCTCCGCACCGGACAGGCTGGACCCGCGGGGCGATCCCGGCGCTCAAGTCGACGCCGGGTCCGCAGGGGGCGGCGACCACCACCGCTCCTCCCGGCTCCGCAACGCACGAGACCGACGAGGGTGAGGAAGGTCATGAAAGGCTTTGTCTTCCACGGTCCCGGGCAGTCCGCATGGCAGGACGTCCCGGACCCGGCCGTCAAGGAGCCCACCGACGCCATCGTGCGGGTCGACGCCGTCACCATCTGCGGCACGGACCTGCACATCCTCAAAGGCGACGTCCCCGAGGTGCGCCCGGGCACGGTCCTGGGGCATGAGGCCGTCGGCGAGATCGTGGAGGTCGGCGGCGACGTCCGGACCGTCCGTCCGGGCGACCGTGTGCTGGTCTCCTGCATCAGTGCCTGCGGGCGCTGCCGCTTCTGCCGCGAGAGCGCCTACGGCCAGTGCCGGGGCGGCGGGGGCTGGATCCTCGGCCACCTGATCGACGGCACTCAGGCCGAGTACGTCCGCGTCCCCTACGCCGATCTGTCCGTGCACGCCCTGCCCAGCGCGGTGCAGAACAAGGATGCCGTCCTGCTGGCGGACATCTTCCCGACGTCGTACGAGGTGGGCGTCCTGAACGGCCACGTACGCCCGGGCGACACCGTCGCCGTCGTCGGAGCGGGCCCCATCGGCCTCGCGGCGATCATCACGGCGCGACTGTTCGCGCCCGAGCGGATCGTCGCCGTCGACCTGGCCGCGTCCCGGCTGGAAGCGGCCCGGCGGCTCGGCGCCGACGCCGTGGCCGACGCGCGCGAGGACCCCGAGCAGCTGATCGCCGACCTCACCGACGGGCTCGGCGCCGACGTCGTCATCGAGGCGGTCGGCGTGCCGGAGAGCTTCGAGCTCTGCACGCGGATGGTGCGCCCCGGCGGTCACGTGGCCAACGTCGGAGTCCACGGCAAGCCCGCCACGCTCCACCTGGAAGACCTGTGGATCAAGAACGTCACGATCACCACGGGCCTGGTGGACACCCACTCCACCCCGACCCTGCTGCGCATGGCCGCCGCCGGCCGACTGCCCACCGCACAGCTGGTCACCCACACCTTCCCGCTGGACCGCATGGAGGAGGCGTACGACGTCTTCGCCCGGGCCGCCGACACCGGCGCGCTCAAGGTGGTGCTCGGCGAACAGCCGCACGAGGAAGTTGCCGTCCCGGCGGCCTGACGAGAGGACGTGACGAGCCATGGCCGAACAGACACACGCGAGTGCGACGGAGCGGCTCCCTTCGGGTGACCTGGGTCGCCGACTCGCCGCACGCCGACTCCAACTCGGACTGACACACGAGGAGACGGCCGCCCGAGCGGACATGGACCCCGGCTATCTGCGTCACCTGGAGCAGCATTCCGACGCCGCCCCGAGCCGAGCCGCACTGCTCAAGCTGGCGGCTGCTCTGGAGACCACGCTCTCGGCGCTCACCGGAGGCGACGCCGATCTGCCCCCCGGACCCGGACAGGCCGGGCATGATCCACAATTCACCGAGCTGAGCAGGACCGAGTGCGGTGACCTGCTCTCGACCCACGGTGTGGGAAGGCTCGCGGTGCCCACGGCATCCGGGCCGGTGATCGTCCCCGTCAACTACAGCGTCATCGACGGCACGATCGTCTTCAGGACCGCCCGCGGTGCGACGCCGGCGCTGGCGGCCGGCTGCTCGGTGGCCTTCGAGATCGACCGCATCGACGCGGCGTTCAGCCAGGGCTGGAGCGTACTGGTGCGGGGACGCGCGCGCCTGGTGACGGACGTCCACGAAGCGAACCGCCTCGCGGCACGGGCGCACAGCACACCATGGGCGGGCGGCCGGCGCGACATGTGGGTGCGGATCGATCCGTACTCCGTCACCGGGCGCCGGATCACCGTCTGAACCGGGCCCTTCTCAGGGCGGCCCGGGACCGATGGCCCCTGGCCACGGCGTGCCGTGCGGTCCGACCATGGACGCGGCGGTGCGCCCCCTCATCGGGTGCGCGTCATCAGATGCGAGAGAAGAGAAGGCAGATGTACGCCAACGACGGATTCCGCGAACTCGACCGACAGGAGTGCGTACGCCTGCTGGGCACGGTCCCCGTGGGGCGTATCGTCCACACCCGGCAGGCGCTGCCCGCAGTGCTGCCCGTCAACTTCTGTCTGGACGGCGACGACGCGATCCTGCTGCGAACCTCCGCGACGTCGGAGCTGGTGGGCGCGATCGACGGGGCGGTGGTCGCCTTCGAGGCCGACGCGGTCGATGCCGCCGCCCACTCCGGCTGGAGCGTCGTGGTCACCGGCACCGCCACCCTGATCACCGACCCGGCCGAGCACACGCGGCTCCTGAGCGCGGGGCCGCGGTCCTGGGTGCCCGCGCCGCGGGAGGTCTTCGTCCGCATCGACCCGGAGCTGGTCCGGGGGCGTGAACTCGTCGGCGGACACACGTTGTACGGAGTGGACCTCGGCTCCTGAGCACTCAGGGCCGGGCCCGGTGCCTCACCGACGCTGAGGCATGGCCGCGGTACGCCTCGCCGGGGACGTCCAGCTCCGCCCTCCGCCACAGCTGGTCCCAGGCGGTCAGGTGTGCTTCGAGCAACTCGTCGAAGGCGGGTGCCGCGCCCACCCGTTGGATCGCGGCGTCCAGCGGGTCACTGATCGCGGGGTCCCGGGAGGTGTGCAGAGCGACGGTCTTGACGACGGTGACCGTACGGGTCCGGCAGCAGACTCACGCGCACTCGCCGACCGGCGCGCGGTCCCTTGTGCCGGGCGGTGACGACGGGCGCTTCGGCGGTCAGCCGGGCCGCCATGCCGATCCGGACGTCGGAGGTGCGGGTCCGGCAGCGCAACCACACGGTGTCCGGCGCGGCGGTACCCGTGTGCACGTGGGTCAGGTGGTGGCCGTCCAGTTCCCGGTAGCGCGGTACCCCCGCGTTGGCGACTCCGCCGTCCAGAGCCGCCTCGACCTCGAGGTCTCCGGAGAAGCCCTCGGCCCTGAAGTCGGTGCGCAGACAGGCCAGATGGGGGTCTGCCATGTGTACGAGACGTTGCTGCCGGACGGTGAGCGACCGGCCCTCGCCGAACGTGTACCGCGTACTGCGCTCCAGCAGTCCGGAGTCCAGATGCAGCACCTGCCGGTGGTGGAGGACCTCGGCCGTGTCGGGGCCGAGCCACTGCTGCCCGGCGAGGCGGTACCGCAGGGGCAGCCAGTTCGGGAGGTTGACCATGTCCTCGTTCTCCACCCGGCGTCCCGCGACGTCCGTGGTGAACCGGTCGTAGCAGCCGGCGACGTAGGTGCCGGGGTAGTGCACGTCGTCCGCCGTGCACTCCGGCAACGCCCCGCGAGTGGCGAAGTATCCGTTGCCCAGCGTGCACAGCGACTCCCGCGGGCGTTCGTCCGCCGGGCCGTAGCCTTCGTACTCCCAGGTCCGGCCCGTCATCGCCCTGTTCCCCCGACGAGCAACTCCAGGAGATCGTTCGGGGCCGATCGGCCCTGGTGGCCGGGCGGCCCTCCGTGGTGTGGTGGAGACGACGGGAGGGGCGCGACACAGACGCGGAGAAGCGATCGACGGCGGTCGTGCACCGCGCAATCAGGATCCGCGAGAAGCGGGTGACGCCCTTCCCGTCCTGTGTTCGCGGCGCCTTCTGGACCTGGCCCGGACATCCGGCGCCGGAGACCGAGTGCGCCGGAGACCGGGTCTGCCGATGGTCCTGAACACCGAACGGCAGCCGGATCGTCCCAGCGGTCGGCGTGCGCGACGCGAGCGAGGCAGGGACGACGCCGAGCCCGGGCAGGCGGCCACGCGCGAGGACGCGGGGCGCAGCTGCGGCTCGGCCCGCGTCTCCTGGCCTCATCCGACCCTTCGAGGAGGAGACCATGAACAGCAGCCCGCACGTCGTGAGCGACGTGATGACACGCGCCGTCATCGCCGTCGGCCGCGACGCGTTGTTCAAGGACATCGTCCAGCTCATGGAGCGTTGGAAGGTCAGCGCCCTCCCCGTGCTCGAGGGCGAGGGCCGGGTGATCGGCGTCGTCTCGGAGGCGGATCTGCTGCCGAAGGAAGAGTTCCGGGACAGCGATCCGGACCGGTTCACCCAGCAGCGGAGGCTGTCCGACCTGGCCAAGGCCGGCGCGGTGACTGCCGAGGAACTGATGAGCAGCCCGGCGATCACCGTGCACGGCACCACCACTCTGGCCGAGGCGGCCCGCATCATGGCCCGGCGCGGCGTCAAGCGGCTGCCGGTGATCGACGACGAGGGCATGCTCCAGGGCGTCGTCAGCCGCTCGGATCTGCTCAAGGTGTTCCTGCGCAATGACGAGGAGCTCACCGAGGAGGTGCGCCATGAGGTCGTCGACCGCCTGTTCCCGCTGTCCGCCGACCACATCCGGGTCGAGGTGGCCGAGGGCGTCGTGACCCTCACGGGATGGGTGGACGGCCCGCGGTTGGTACCGGTGGCCGAACGCCTGGCGCGGGCCGTCGAGGGCGTCGTCGACGTCCGCTGCCACCTCTCCGCACGCCTCGGAGCGGAGTGACCTGCTGTGACGTACCTCGTCGAGCGATCGGCGCCCTACGGCGTCGCGCCGCAGCGGTGTGGGACGGACGCCTAACCTTCCTGCACCGGTGCCCGCCACATCAGCGAGGTGCCACCGCCGGAAGGTTTCGCCAGTTCGAGGCGACCACCCAGCTGCTCGGCCCGCTCCGCCATGTTCCGCAGTCCGCTGCGGCGGCCCTCGGGCGGAATGCCGACGCCGTTGTCCGTGATCGACAACCGCACCTCGCGCCCGTCGGTCGTGAGGACCACCTCGGCCCGGTCGGCACGGGCGTGACGCGCGATGTTGGTCAGAGCCTCGGAGAGGACCGCCACGACATGATCGGCGACCTCCTTCGGCACATCGGTGTCCAGCAGGCCCTCCATCCGCACACTGGGGGCGAAGGCCAGGACCGGCGCCGCCTCCCCCACGACCCGCATCGCGCGGGCCCGCAGTCCGGTGCCGTCGGCTCCCTCGCGGGTGCGGAGGCCGAAGATCGTCGAGCGGATGATCTTGATGGTCTCGTCGAGGTCGTCGACAGCCCGCGCCACGCGCTCGGAAGCCTCGGGATGTTCGATGAAGCGGCCCGCGCTCTGCAGCGTCATGCCGGTGGCGAAGAGCCGCTGGATCGCGAGGTCGTGCAGGTCGCGTGCGATGCGGTCGCGGTCCGTGAGCACGGCGATCTGCTCGGCGTCCTGACGGCGCTCCGCCAGCTCCATCGCGACGGCGGCCTGCGCGGCGAATACCTGCAAGGTCTCGGTCTCCGTCGTGGTGAACACCGGCCGGCCGGCTTCCCGCGCCAGCAGCACCACACCACGCACACCCGCGTCGCCGGTACCGATGGGCATGGCCACGGCGGGGCCCAGCCCCCCGAAGCGCGGAGGCTCCAGGGAGATCCGCTCATCGTGGGCGACGTCTTCGCTGGTGACCGGAGCCGCTCCGGAGAAGGCAAGTCCCATCAGGCTCCTGTCCATCGACAGGACGAGCCCCCGGTGCGCGTCGGCGTCCAGTCCGACGGCGATCTCGACGCCGAGCGACCCGGTGTCCTCCATGGGCAGGGCGACCGCCGCCAGCGCCGCCTCGGTGATCTCGCCCGCCCGCTCGGCGATCAGGCGAAGGACCTCGGTGCGCCCACCACCCGCCATCAGGCTGTGGGTGATCTCGGCGTTCGCCCGAAGCCAGCGCTCGCGCAGCCGGGACTCGGCGTACAGCCGGGCGTTGTCGATGGCGACGCCGGCCGCGACGGCCAGGGTGAGCGTGACGGAGATGTCCTCCTCGTCGAACTGCCCACCGCCGCGCTTCTCGGTCAGGTACAGGTTGCCGAACACCTGGTCGCGGACCCGGATCGGGACGCCGAGGAAGGTGTTCATCGGCGGGTGGTGGGGCGGGAAGCCGTACGAGGCCGGGTGCTCGGAGATCTTCGCGAGCCGAAGAGGCTCCGGGTGGCGGATCAGCTCTCCGAGGATGCCGTGTCCCTCGGGGTAGGGGCCGATCGCGGCGATCTGCTCCTCGGTGACCCCGATGGTGTGGAAGGCCGACAACCGCTTGCCGTCAGGACCGATCACGCCCAGCGCGGCGTACTCCGCGTCGACGAGCACCGCAGCCGCTTCGACAATGCTGTGGAGGGCCTGCTCAAGGTTTAGCTCCCGGCCGACCGAGAGCACGGCCTCCAGCAGGCTGTGCACCCGGTCCCGAGTGCCTCGCGCGGCGTCCAGCCGTGCTTGCAACTCCTCCAGCAGCTCGTCCAGCCTGAGCTGAGGCAGCCGTACACGGGCTTCCCCGGGGCTTCCCACCTGTGTTCCTCCAAGTCCGCTCACCGAACGGACACCCACTGGTCCGACCATGTGCCACGGTAACGGTCGCCAGTCCGGGGTGTAAGCGGAACCGGCCGAGTCGCCACGCCCGTCGGCGTGCCCGCCACAGGCCGGACCCTGTCGTGCAAAGGGGGCCGGTCGGCCCACCGGACGGGACGGACAGCACCTGTCCCCGCCGCCGATCCCCGCCGGACGCTGTAGTCGTACCGAGTCCGCAGACACAGCGAGGAGACCGGCGTCATGGTCCGTTACGTGTACGAGTTCACAGACGGCGGCCGTGACATGGCCGACCTGCTCGGCGGCAAGGGGGCCAACCTGGCCGAGATGACCCGGCTGGGCCTGCCGGTCCCGTCGGGCTTCACCGTGACCACCGAGGCGTGTCGGGCCTTCCTGGCGAGCGGCTCGGAACCGGAGGGCATGCTGCAGGAGGTGTCCCGGCACCTCTCCGTCCTGGAGAAGTCCGCCGGGCGCCTGCTGGGCCAGCGTGACGATCCGCTGCTGGTGTCCGTCCGGTCCGGAGCACGGTTCTCCATGCCCGGCATGATGGAGACCGTCCTGGACATCGGCCTCAACGACGAATCCGTCCTCGGACTGGCCAAGGCGTCCGGCAGCGACCGCTTCGCCTGGGACTCCTACCGCCGACTCGTTCAGATGTTCGGCAGTACGGTCATGGGGGTCGACTCGGCCCTGTTCGACGAGGCCATGACCCTGCTCAAGGAAACCCGCGAAGCCCCTGACGACCTGCACCTCGACGCGAACGACCTCGCCTGGCTCGTCGAGACGTACAAGCGGCTGATCCACGACCAGACGGGACAGGAGTTCCCCCAGTCCCCCGCCGAGCAACTGCGCCTGGCGATCCTCGCGGTCTTCCGTTCCTGGAACGGCGAACGGGCCCGGCTGTACCGCCGGCGCGAGCACATCCCCGACGACCTGGGCACCGCCGTCACCGTACAGCGCATGGTGTACGGCAACCGGGGCACCGACTCCGGCAGCGGTGTCGCCTTCACCCGCGACCCCGCCACCGGGCGGCCCGGCCTCTACGGCGACTACCTCTCCAACGCCCAGGGCGAGGACGTCGTCGCCGGCATCCGCAACACCGTGCCGCTGGCCGATCTCGAGCGGCTGGACGCGGACTCGTACCGGCGGCTGCTCGACCACATGGGGACCCTGGAGCGCCACTACCGCGACCTCTGCGACATCGAGTTCACGATCGAGCGCGGCACGCTGTGGATGCTCCAGACCCGGGTCGGCAAGCGGACCGCCGAAGCCGCGTTCGCCATCGCCGCCGAACTGGTGGACGAAGGGCAGATCACGCCGGAGGAAGCACTGGCCCGGGTCGGCGGGGACGGCCTCGCCCGGCTGATGTTCCCCCGCTTCGACACCGCCGTCACCGGCGACGCGCTCGCCCACGGGCTTCCGGCCTCCCCGGGTGCGGCGGTCGGCGCGGCGGTGTTCGACTCCGCCGAGGCCGTACGGCGTGCCGCGGCCGGCGAGAAGGTGGTGCTCGTCCGCCAGGAGACCACCCCGGACGACCTGCCCGGCATGGTGGCCGCCGAAGCCGTGCTGACCAGCCGGGGCGGCAAGACGAGCCACGCGGCCGTCGTCGCCCGCGGCATGGGCAAGGTGTGCGTCTGCGGCGCGGAGGAACTCACCGTGCACACCGAGGCCCGGCGGTTCACCACCCCCGACGGCACCGTCGTCGAGCAGGGCACGGTCATCTCGGTGGACGGCTCCGTCGGCGCCGTGTACGCGGGTGAAGTCCCGCTGGTCGCCTCCGCCGCCATGCGCTACCTGGAGACCGGCGAAGAGTCCGACAGCGTGGTGGCCGGGGTGGCCCGCGCCCTCCAGCACGCCGACTCCGTACGGCGGCTGGAGGTCCGGGCGAACGCCGACACCCCCGAGGACGCGGCCCGCGCCCGCCGCTTCGGCGCGCAGGGCATCGGTCTGTGCCGTACCGAGCACATGTTCCTCGGCGAGCGGCGCAAGCTGGTCGAGCGGATGATCCTGGCCCGCACCGACGCCGAACGCGACCAGGCGCTGAACGCTCTTCTCCCACTTCAGCGGCAGGACTTCGCCGGCATCCTGGAGGCCATGGACGGCCTGCCCGTGACCATCCGCCTGCTCGACCCGCCGCTGCACGAGTTCCTCCCCGACCACACCGAACTCGCCGTACGGATCGCCGCAGCCGAGGCCCGCGGCGAGCAACCGGACCCGCACGACGTCGAGTTGCTCGACGCGGTGAACCGCATGCACGAGGAGAACCCGATGCTCGGTCTGCGGGGCGTGCGGCTGGGCCTGGTGGTGCCTGGACTGGTCGCCATGCAGGTACGGGCGATCGCCGAGGCGGTCGTGGCACGAATGAGGGCAGGGGGCTCCCCCGAGGCCGAGATCATGGTGCCGCTGGTCGGCGCGGTCGAGGAACTCAGGCTCGCCCGCGAGGAGGTGGAGCGGGTGCTCGCCGAGGTCACCGCCGAGACGGGCGTGCCCCTGCACTGCCCCGTCGGCACCATGATCGAACTTCCCCGGGCGGCGCTCACCGCGGGCCGGATCGCCGAGGAGGCCGAGTTCTTCTCCTTCGGCACGAACGACCTGACGCAGACCACGTGGGGCTTCTCCCGCGACGACGTCGAGGCCGCGTTCTTCTCCGCCTACCTCGACAAGGGCATCTTCGCCACCTCCCCCTTCGAGACCCTCGACCGCGACGGAGTGGGCCGACTCATCCGGATCGCGGTCGACGAGGGCCGCGCCGCACGCCCCGACCTGAAGATCGGCGTCTGCGGCGAACACGGCGGCGACCCCGAGTCCGTGCACTTCTTCCATGCGGCGGGCCTGGACTACGTCTCCTGCTCCCCGTTCCGTGTCCCGGTGGCGCGGCTGGAGGCCGGCAGGGCCGCCCTGCCCGCGACGGAAGGGAGCGACAGCCGCTGACATGCTCGGGGGCGTTCGGCCCCAGGAGGTGGGGCCATCACCGCCGTCAGCCGCATGGACGATTCATCGCACCGGGTGAGCAGGAGCGGCACTGATCCCCCGCGGTGTCGCTCCGCCTGTCGCCGCACGCGGCAGCCCGACAACGTGCGTCTGCCAGGCTGGGACGAAGCGACATGGTGGTGCTGGAAGCCGGGGACGCGGTGCCGGCGGACTGCCGGGTGGTCGAGGCGCACGAGCTGACAGCGACCAACGCTCCGTTGACCGGCGAGAGCAACGCCGTGGTCCGTACGGCCGACCCGGTGGCCGCCGCCTCATCGCTGGAAGCTCGCAACTGCGTGTTCATGGGAACCGATGTCGTCGCCGGCCGCGGTGCAGGACGACCTTGGGCGGCGCTGGTGCACCGCGATGAGTTCGGCGAAGGTGCCGATCCGGTCCTTGTCGGGCCGCGCGAAGACCTCGTCGCCCACCGCGAAGCGCGTGACGGCCGCGCCTACTTCGACCACGATTCCGGCGAGGTCGTTGCCCAGGACGACCGGGAGCCGGTACGGCAGGATCGCCTTCAGCTCCCCGTCCCGGATCATGCGGTCGAGCGGGTTGACGCTCGCGGCATGGATCCGGACCAGCACGTCGTCCGCGCCCACCTCCGGGTCCGGCACCTCACCGGCCCGCACGCCGGCCTTGTCGCCGTAGTGCTCTACCGTGAAGGCCCTCATCGTCGTCTCCGTGTCTCGTCCGCAAGTGGACGGGGGTGATGTGCATCGCGGGATTCCTGGGCATCCAGGGCTTCCCTGGGTGTCGGCCGGACGTCGCAACCTTTGAGATTATGATCGTAATGTCATGTGCCGGGTCGGTGGACCGCAAGGGGGTGCGGGTGTGTCACATCGCGGGTCCGGAGTGCCCGTGTTCCACGCCCAGCAGGGCGAAGGCGTTGTGGATGCCCTGTTCGAGCAGTTCGTCGGCAAGCTGCCGGTCGGTGAGGGCTCGGGAGAGCTGGAGTGTCCCGGCCATCATGGCGTAGGCGCCGAGCGCCTTGGTGCGGACCGAGAGGGGATCGTCGGGTGTCAGGCGGGCGGCGATGCCGTCGATGACCATCAGTACGCCGTCGGTGTAAGCCTGCTTGGTCGGGTCTGTGCAGCGCCGGATTTCGTCGAGCAGGGCGGCGGAGGGGCAGCCGTCGTCGGAGCTGTCGCGATGCTGGGCGGACAGATACCGGCGCACGATCTGCTCAAGTCCTGCGCGGCCGGGTGCCGCCTGCGCGACGATGCTCGCGTTCTGCGCCTGCAATTGGTCGGCGATTGCGGTGGCGACGAGGTCGTCCTTGGATGTGAAGTGGGTGTAGAAGGCGCCGTTGGTCAGCCCCGCGTCCGTCATGAGGGTTGAGATGCCCGAGCCGTCGATGCCGTCCCGCTTGAACCGGCGTCCGGCCGCCTCGATGATCCGCTGCCGGGTCGCCTGCTTGTGCTCTTTCCCGTAGCGCACCGCGCGCTCCTTTGCTCGTCGGAGGGGCTGCTTGCTCTTGCCGGGCGCCCTCGTCATATTGTATTGCGATCGTACTTTAATAGATTCGAGGCACCGACGGCTGCCCGTTCGGCGGCGAGGCGCCGTGCCGGGTGGCGCCGTGTCCCCTCGCTCGGGGGTTCATTGCGCGTCGCGGAGTGCGGCCGGCTGTGAGGGCTCGCTTGCGGTCCATCGTCTCCGTGCATAGTATTATGAATGTAATTCAATTGCCCCCGGCCAGCGCCGCCTCAGTGCTCGGCGAGGCGGATGCCGGGGTGATCGGAACGAGCCGGCAGGCATGGGTCGGCACCCGCCGCTGTGTGACCTGGTCGACAGTGCCGGTGCAGTGCATCGGGCGCCGGCGAAGAGAACTCCGTCCCGCCGTTCCGGCACGTCTGCGGTGTGCCGCGCGAGCAGACCCGCGAGATGTCACGCGCACCCGTCAAGAGGAAAAGGACATCATGAGCACCTATCTGGCAGACAAGGCCGAGGACCTCATCGTCGAGGGCCCCTCCGCGCGGTTCACCTACCGGCGGATGGGTCCGCAGGGCGGTGTCCCGCTGGTCCTGCTGAACCGCTTCCGCGGCACCATCGACTGGTGGGACCCGGAGTTCCTGGACTACCTGGCCGCCGACCACGACGTGATCGTGTTCGACAACGTCGGCGTCGGCTACACCGACGGCGAGCCGCGTGACTCCCTCGAGGGATTCGCCCAGGGCGCCATCGAGTTCATCGACGCACTCGGCCTCTCGCAGGCCGACCTGCTCGGCTGGTCCCTGGGTGGCATCGTGGCCCAGCGGGTGGCCGTGCGGCGCCCCGAGCTGGTGCGCAAGGTCGTCGTGGCGGGCAGCGGCCCGGCCGGCTGGGTGCCCGACGCTCCGCCCTTCAGTGAGAAGGTCCTGGGCATCATGGCCAAGCCCGATGCCGACCTGGAGGACATGCTCTACCTGTTCTACCCCGAGACGGAGACGGCCCGCGCCTCCGGGCGCGAGCACTTCGACCACGTCGCGACCCGGCTCGCCGCAGGCGGCCCCGCGGTCTCCGAGGCGGCGGCCCAGGGCATGCTCACCGCGGCGGCCACCCTTCTGGCGGCGCCCTTCGACGAGGTGGTGGCGGAACTGGAGGCGATCAAGCAGCCCGTCCTCTACGCCAACGGCCTGCACGACGTGATGATCCCCGCCCACAACTCCTATGTCGCGGTCCAGCACCTCGACAACGCCACTCTCGTGCTCTACACCGGTGCCGGCCACGCGTTCCTGTTCCAGTACGCCAAGGCCTTCACCAGGCAGGTGGCCGACTTCCTCGCCGCCTGACCGCACCGGCCCCGCCGCCGCCCCCGCAACGCGGGGCGGCGGCGGGGCCGAGGCATCGTGGCGGCGCCGCCTCACGGCTTGTGTGAGGCGGCGCTCGCGCGATGGGCGAACGTCACCGCCACGGGACCTGGTGGCCGACTCCGTGTCCCCGCCGGGACCTCGCGGAGATGTCCGACCCCCGACCTGACTGGCCTGTTCGGCCCGCGTACGAAATGAGCGCCGGGCCGCCGACGTGGTCTCCCGAACCGGCGGCCGGCCGTGTCGGTGCTCCGCCGTATCGTCGCCGACGGCATAGCGCGGGGAGCGCGCCAACGGGCCCGCCCCCATCGCCCGTGGCGTGCGCGACGGTCTGCTTCCGCCAGGGCCTTCCTTCTTCGCCCTCCGATACGTCGCTGTCCCGAGGGCGCCGGATTCCTCTGGGATCTCGACGCCTCGAGGCGGGTCGCCCACGCACCCTTCGCTCATGTTTGGTGCCGTCATGCACCGAGGTCTGGCGCGACAGGTCGGGCACGGTGCGCCCGGACATCGAGCGGTCGTGAAGGTTCCTGAAGAGTCGACTCCGACGAAGACGTCATCTCTGGAACTCGCAGGCTTGCGGTCTAATAGAATTACGGTCATACTTCAATGGTCGACGTGATGCTGAGAGGCTCGACCGCTCAGGGTTCCGATGTCCGCGGCCTTTGACCGTCGACCCCCGCAGACTGCATCCGCAGCCGGGAGACGCCAGGGGAACACCCCCGCGCCGAAGGGCACGACCGTGAATGACTCACAGGAAGTACGAGGCGACGTCGTGACGTCGTACAAGAACGCACCGACCCGCACCATCACCGCCGACGGGGTGACCTTCGCCTACCGCGAGCTCGGTCCCCGGTCCGGCGTCCCGGTGGTCTTCCTCACCCACCTCGCCGCGGTTCTCGACAACTGGGACCCCCGGGTCGTCGACGGCATCGCCGCCAAGCGTCATGTCGTCACCTTCGACAACAGGGGTGTCGGTGCTTCCAGCGGTTCGACGCCGCGCACCGTCCAGGCGATGGCGAAGGACGCCGTCACGTTCATCCGGGCGCTCGGGCTCGAGTACGTCGATCTCCACGGCTTCTCGATGGGCGGCATGATCGCCCAGGTGATCGCGCAGACCGATCCGGACCTCGTCCGCAAGCTGATCCTCACGGGTACCGGTCCGGCGGGGGGCGAGGGCATCAAGGACGTGACCCGGTTGTCCCATCTCGACACCGTTCGGGGGCTGCTCACCTTTCAGGACCCGAAGCAGTTCCTCTTCTTCACCCGTACCGCCAATGGGCGTCGGGCCGGGAAGGCGTTCCTGGCCCGCCTGAAGGAGCGCACCCAAGGCAGGGACAAGGCGATCTCTCTCACGTCGTACGGCGCTCAGCTCAAGGCCATTCACCGTTGGGGGCTGGAGCGGCCCCACGACCTCTCGGTCATCCACCAGCCGGTGCTCGTCGCAAACGGCGAGAGCGACAGGATGGTTCCGACCCGGAACTCGGTCGACCTGGCGCGGCGAGTGCCGAACGGCGAGTTGGTCCTCTACCCCGACGCCGGCCATGGCGGCATCTTCCAGTTCCACGGGCAGTTCGTGGAGACGGCTCTCGAATTCCTCGAGCGGTAAAAGGCGTGTGGTGCGGTCGTAGTCTGGGCCGAGGGTGGCGCCTCAGGGCCGTGGCGCCTTTTGGGTGAGCGGTTCGAGGTACCCGTTCACTGATGCGACCTCGCCTTCCGTCTCACCCCATGAACGCGAGAGCGTTCTCGATCCCCAGCTCAAGGACCTCATCGGCGCGCTTCTGGTCGGACAGGGCGCGGGACAGCTGCATCGTCCCCACCAGCATGGTGAACAGCCCGATGGCCTTGGCCTGAGCGGACCGCGGGTCCTCGGGTGTCAGGCGGGCGGAGATCTCCTCCAGGATGGCCCGCGCGCCGTCGCTGTAGGCCTGCCTGGTCCCGTCCTCGCAGCGGCCGATCTCGTCGAGCAGGGCGGCGGAGGGGCATCCGAGGCCGGGGTGGTCCCGATGCTCGGGAGACAGGTACTCGCGAACAAGGTCCTCGAGTCCCGGGCGGCCGGGCCGGAGGGTGTCGTACTTCGCGACCTGCGTGCGCAGTTCGGCGGCCACGACATGGGCGACGAGATCGTCCTTGGATGCGAAGTGGGCGTAGAAGGCTCCGTTGGTGAGCCCTGCATCCGACATCAGCACGGAGACGCCCGAGCCGTCGATGCCGTCCTGCTTGAATCGCTGGCCGGCTTTCTCGATGATGCGCTGCCGCGTCACCTGCTTGTGCTCCTTGGCGTAACGCACCACGAGCTTCCTCCATTCGCTCCGTAAGGCCGTTGCCTCGCACTCCAGACTAATCCATGGCCTGACATACGTAATATTACGATCAGCAGGTGATCTCGGTGGTGGGCCAAGGATCCGGTGAGGCGGCGAGCAGCCCTGCGCGCCGGCCGGTGTCTGTACCGCGCCGCGTGCGCCCGCGGCGACGACGCGGGCGCCAAGTCGTCAGGCGGGCTGGACGGTGACTGTGCAGAGGCGCTTGGTGGCCCGGGTCAGGGCTACGTACAAGTCCCTTTCCCCACCGGGGCGGGCCGTGATGATTTCCTCGGGGTTCATGACGACCACCCCGTCGAATTCCAGGCCGCGTGCTTCGGACGCCGGCACGACGCGTGCGTGGTGAGCGATGCCCTGGGCCGTCAGCTCGCGCACCCTGGTGTCCGCGCAGATCACTCCCAGCAGCTCGCCCGGCTGCGCGGTGCTCTGGGCGCGGAGTTCCTGAACGACGGCGGTGACCAACCCGTCCGGAGATGTGGTCACGGTGCGAGGGCTCTCACCGCTTCGCAGTGACCGTGTGGGCTTCTGGTCCGGAGCGATCCGCGTGAGCAGGTCCCGGACGCTCTCCAGGATCTCCTGCGTGGTGCGGTAGCTGACGGTCAGGTGGTGCAGTTTGAACCGCGGTCCGACGTTAGGGCTCAGTGCTTCCTTCCAGTCGCATGCTGTCGTGACCGGGCCTGCCTGGGCGAAGTCACCCACCAGCGTCATCGCCCTTGCCGGGCAGCGGCGGACGATCATCCGCCACTGCATGGCGGTCAGTTCCTGCGCCTCGTCGACGACGACGTGCCCGTACGTCCGCTCGGGGGAGCCGTGGACCAGGCTCGCCGCCTCGTCCAGCAACGGCACATCGGCATCGGTCCACGGGTCGTCCGGACCGCGCAGGAGAAGGGACCGCTCCTGCGCGGTCAGGCGGGGCAGGTGCTCGGCGAGAGCGTCGGCGTTCGTCAGGAGCGCCTTCACGAGGTCACCGGGTACCAGCCGCGGCCACAACACCTCGACCGCTCGGTCGACGCCGGCGTCGTCGAGGAGATCGGCTCGGATGGCGTCCAGGTCCAGCTCGTGGACCGGACCCGAGTCGGCCGCACCTTCGGCACGGCGCTGGGCGGCTCCCGTGAACCGGTCGAGGTTGATGCCCGTCATCCTTTCGGCATCGGCGTCGATCTGCTCCAGGAGGTCGCCCATGTCCCGTTGTATCGCGTCGGTGACGGCGTCGACCAAGAGCTCCCTGAACACCTGGCGCGCGGGGTTGTGCCCCGGTGCGGCTGCCACGGCGGCGTCGCGTGCCGTGGCGACTTCCTCGCCGGACAGGTGAACCAGTTCCCGTCCGACCCGCACGGTGAAGTCACCGGCGGGGGCTTGGTGGACGCGCAGCAGGCCGGCCAAGGCGTCGGCGAGGTCGGAGCTGCCCTTGAGGCGTGCCGTATCGAACGGGTCCACCGTGTCCGTGGACACTCCGGCCAGTTCCCGGCAGGTCGCCAGAACGACGTCGTTCTCTCCGAGTGAGGGAAGGACCTGGGAGATGTAGTCGAGGAACCGGGCGTTCGGGCCCACCACCAGGACGCCCTCCTCCGCGGCGCGCGGGAACGCGTACAGGACATAGGCCGCCCGGTGCAGGGCGACCACCGTCTTGCCGGTGCCGGGCCCGCCCTGCACCACGGTCACCCCGCGGTGGGCGGAGCGGACGATCTCGTCCTGCTCGGCCTGGAGCGTCGCGACGGCCGCGTGCATCCTGCCCGTACGCCGTGCCGACAAAGCCTCGGTCAACGGGCCGTCCCCCACGACGTCCTCGTCGGTCGGGGCGGTCCCGTCCAGCAGTTCGTCGCTCACCGAGATGACCGTGCGCTCCTCGAGGCGCAGGTGCCGGCGCCGCCGCAGGTCCATCGGGTGGACCGGTGTCGCCTCGTAGAAGGGCCGCGCCGCGTTCGCGCGCCAGTCCACGAGCAGAGGCAGGTCGTCCTCCTCCGTATGCAGTCCGATCCGCCCGATGCGCAGGGCCGTGCCATCCGTCCGGTCGATGCGCCCGAAGACCAGCCCCTTTTCGGCACCCTCCAGCCGGCCGATTTCCTTGGCCAGACGCTCGGCGGCGATTTCTCTCTCGTATGCCTCACCGGCGTTTTCCGCCGGGGCTTTCAGTACGCTCGCTCGGTGTACTCGCGCCTCGGAAAGCCGCTCGGTGAGCAACTCATATAAGGAGGACACATAATCCCGCTCCGATTCAACCGCACGCACAGCGGGATCATTCATTTTCGACAACAGGAGGCTCCTTCGATTCGAGCCACACCATACGGTCAAAGTTCCCTAAAGGTAAGTCTTGACTTACTTGGCAAGCCATGGCCCTGTGACTGAATCCATGACGGCTGACCGTAGGGCGCATCATGCATTCCGTCGTTCCGTATATCGCCAATTGCGCTCCCGGTGCCCGCCTGCCTTATGGCGTGCGCGCCGCTTGGATGCCGACAATGTTTTGCCGCGCTCGGGAAAAGGGGGGAAGATTCCGGCGAGGCGACCGGCGCCATCGAGCTCACTGCCAGGGGGCATCTGGTCGCTTCGTCTGGCGACCCCACCGAGGAGACGAGCACAGAAAATGGGTTACTGACTTCGGCTTCGAGGTGGTTGGCTGGGTTGTGCGGCTGACTGACGGTGATTTGCGCGGCACTTCGTTGGTATGCGCTATGCGGAAGGGGTCGTCCCGCCAGAGGTCGCCCGCCAGTTGCGGGTCAGCTCGAAGTCTGCCTACCAGTGGCAGCAGGCTTGGCGGGAAGGCGGGGCCGAGGCGTTGGCCTCCCGGGGCGCGAGCGGGCAGCGCCGCACGCTGTCGCCGCAGTGTCGGGAGAAGCCGGCCGGCTACCTGGAGCAGGGGCCGGCCGCGCACGGCTGGGACCAGGACCAGGTGTGGACTGGGGCGCGGGTGGTGACGCTGATCGGCAGGAAGTTTCACGTCTCCTACAGCGTCCTGGGTGCGACGAGGCTGATGCGCCGGATCGGGTTCACGCCGCAGGTCCCGGTCCGCAGGCCCGCGGAATGCGACGAGGAGGCCGTCACCTCCTGGAAGGAGGTGACATGGGCGGAGGTAGAACCACCCGGGCGGCCTGCGGCGGCTGGATCTGCTTCGAGGACGAGGTGGGGTTCACCCGCAGGCCGCCGACCGGACGTACCTGGGGACGGCGCGGCATCACCCCGGGTCGTGAAAGTGAACGGCCGCGGCTCCGGGCGGGTCTCGGTCGCCGGGCTGATCGCGATGCGTCCGGGCTCGCGGACCCGGCTGTGCCACCGGCTGCGACGCCACACCGGACGCAAGGTCGAGCGCCGCAGCTTGTCCGAGCGCGACTGCGTCGCCCTCGTCGACGGCGTGCACCAACTGGTCAGGGCGCGCCGATCGTGCTCGTGTGGGACCGCCTGAACACCCACATCTCCCACAAGATGCGCGACCTGATCGACGCACGCAGCTGGCTGACGGTGTTCACCCTGCCCGCCTACGCACCCGAGCTGAACGCGGTCGAGTACCTGTGGGCCCACGTGAAACACAGCCTCGCGAACCTCGCCGGCGTCGCCCTCGACCGACTCGCCGCGCTCGTGCGCAACCGACTCAAGCGCCTCCAGTACCGCCCTGACGTCCTCGACGGCTTCCTCGCCGGGACCGGACTCGCCATCGACCTCCCGCCCTCATCACCCTGAAGCGCCTGGTCGGTTAATCGGTTGAACGCCACCGAGACGGGGTGTCAGATCCCGGCTATGACGATTGTGCTGAGTACGCCGACGGCCGACGGGGTGCGCGAGGCTATTGCGGCGCTGCGGGAGTGGCAGCATGACGAAGCGCCGATGCAGCTGCATCCCGGGGACATCGGCTGGAACTACCGGTTCGGAACGGCCGAGACGGCCGCGGTGGTCCGGACCTGGAGCCGGGACGGACGGATCCTCGCTGTCGGGATGCTGGATTCTCCGACGGTGGTGCGGATGACGGTCGCTCCCGACTCGTTCCAGGACGAGGACTTGGCGCGGCGACTCGTCGAGGACTTCTCGCTGCCTGAGCGCGGCGTGCTGCCGGAAGGAGCGGTGTGCATCGAGGCGCCGCAGGGCCTGCTGCTCCACGACCTGTTGACCAAGGAGGGCTGGGGCGTCGACGAGCCGTGGACGCCGCTCTTCCGCGACCTCGCCGAAGCGGTGGAGGACCCCGGCGTGCGGATCAAGGAGATCGGCCTGGAGCAGGCACAGGACTTTGCCGACGTCCTGCGGTCCGCGTTCGACACCACGAAGCCCACGCGCGAGTACCGGCACAAGATGTCCGCGGCACCGTTTTACGCCGACGCCCGCTGCCTGGGTGCTTACGACGACCAGGGCAACCCCGCGGCGGTGGTGACGGTCTGGTCGGCCGGCCCGGGGAAACCAGGACTGGTCGAGCCGATGGGCGTCCATGCGGACCACCGCGGCCGCGGCTATGGCCGGGCGATCACCGTCGCCGGGGCGGCCGCACTGCGGGAGGTGGGCTCGTCAAGCGTGCGCGTGTGCACGCCGAGCTCCAACGTCGGCGGCGTCGCCACGTACAAGGCGGCCGGTTTCGCGGCGAGGCCGGAGATCGCCGACCGGATCCGGAAGGCCTGACGTCGGGTCTGCGGACCTTCTCACCATGGCTTGCACCGCGGCGCAGAGCTGCTCGCGTGCCTGTGACGCGGACACGATGTCGGACGCGAGAACTGCTCGTAGTGCCTCCAGCTGTAAGAACCGGCTTGCACCGGGCGTTGTCAGAGGCATCAGGCACACTGCGCCGTATGAACTTGGTGACCGCGCACGACTACGCCTGGATTCGCACCTCGCCGCTCTTCCGCCACATGATGGAGAGCGGATACACCCTGACATTGATACGGGGGCGGACCCCGTGCGAGGTGCTGCGCGCGATGGAGGCGGAACCACGCGGCACTGGGGAGGGAACGGCCGGGCTGATCGAGGCGGACGACGCTCACCGCGCCGAGGTGGATTACGACTACTGGGACGAGTCCTACGTCGCGGGCGCCTTCAGCGCTCCGGGCGAGAACGGCGACTGGACACTCGTCCTCGGCTTCGACGGTGGCCTGGGGATTGCGGCGCCGTACGTGGAGACCTTGTCGAAGGGCGGCCGGGTCGTGGCGCACTCGACCAACGGCGGCAAGCCCATCCACCTCTTCCACTGGTTCGAGGACGGTGAGCTCCGTACGACGTTCGAGGGCCCCTCGTCGCGCGACGGCAACACCCCCGATGAACTGGTCCCCCTGCTGCGGGAAGTCGGCTTCCCTCTGACCTCCGAGGGGGAGCATGACGAGAGCGCCCCGGACGTCGACCCGAAGGCGGCCGTCCTTGCTCTGGCCGAGAGACTCACCGGCATACGTGTCACCGAGTCCCTCCTCCAGGACGCTACGTACGAGCTGGGACTCGTCCCCGAACAGCCCGCCGAGGAGTGGACCAGCGTGGTCATCGACATCACCGATGCCCACGGGGAGCGCCTGCACAGGGAATGGACCTACGAGGAGATCGCGACGGCGTCGGACCGCGTACGGGCCGAGGCAAACGCGCCGATCGTGATCACTTACAACGAGCCGCCGGCCATGGATCGTTCGGAGCACGAGACAGGTGAGTAGCGAGCGAGCGCGTAGAGGGTGCTCCGGCGTACTTGCCGCCACGGGGGCTTCTGCGATCATGGTCGGCAGCCTTCTTGAGCTGTCGCCGGCAGATGAGGCCGCAGCCCGGCGAGACGAAGGCATTGTGGAGGTCGAGGCGTCGCCCACCGCACGGCCAGGCTCTTGAACTGGTGCAAAGCCCAGGCCCTTGATGTTCGGGGCGCCCCTGCGGGAGATCACCGGCAGGATCCGGCGGCGCCGAAGTTCACGGCGCACAGCGTATGAGTCGTACGCCTTGCCGCCCAGGACGGACTGGGGTCGCCGTCGTCACACGACGCAAACGGCCGGATCATCACATCGGTTACGCCAGACCAGGGCAGGCACCTCAACAAGATCTTGTTACGAACTCTCCTGGGACGTCGGATCGCCGAAGTGCGCTGTGATGCAGGTTTCCGGCACGGGAGCGGGGACATGCTCGATTCCGTATGGGCACTGGGGTGAGGGCACGTGCTGTCTGGCGTGGTGGTGGCCGCCGGCACGGTCGAAGCCAAGGGATCGCTGGGCCAGGGCTCTTGACAAGTCAGGGGAGACGTTCATGCGTCGGAACGCGGCGGCCATGTTCGCCTGGTCGCGCGTGAACGCGGCGGTGGTGAGCGGTGGATCTGCTCGCGAGGGGCCGGATGGTCCTGGCCCCTGTCGGCGAGCAGGGTGTCACCTGCTTGCCTCGACGAGGACTCTCAGGTGGCCCGAAGAGAGACGGTCGGCAGGCACATCGTCGTCGGTATTCGGAAGAAGACGGGCAGCATTCTGAGGCGTGTGGTTCAGGCGCGTTGATCGGTGCCGGGGATGCGCGTCCCGAAGGCCACGCACGGCTCCGAGCGATTCGGCCCCACGGGATCAGCAACGCCCTGGAAGGGCGATTCACGCGCGAGCCGAGGCACAGAGCCCACTGACAAAGTCGGGCCATCGATGCGATCTTGATGCGGACAGAGTCGGCTTTTTACGACTTCTTACGCCGGAGGTCATCGGTGTGCCATCCTGTCCCAGCCGGGTTGCAGGTCGGGGGCGTGCAGGATCGGGTGGGCAGGCGGGGGTGCGGTGACTGACGCAAGGGCAGCCGATTTACTGGGGCTTTCGCCCGCAGCGGGGTGCGGCTGCAAGGTACCCATGCGCAAGCTGAGCGGTTTCATGTCCGCTGTGGACGACATGGTCGGAACGCTCAATTCGACGCGCCGTGTGCATACCGACGGCCGATCCCGTGATGACGCCGCCCTGTACGAAATAGCGCCGGACCGGCTGCTGGCGGTCACCGTGGATTTCGGGACGCCGGTGTCTGCCGATGCCGCCACCTGGGGTCGTATCGCGGCCCTGAATGCCCTCTCCGACATATTTGCCATGGGGGCGACCCCTCTTGTCGCCCTGAGTGTCCTCGGGTGGCCTGAGGGTGTCGGCAAGGCGCAGATGGTGGCGCTCACCCGGTCTGCCGTCGATGCTCTTTCCGAGGCGTCGGCGGTGCTTCTCGGGGGACACACGATCACTTCCAGCATGCCGCTGTTCGGGCTCGCCGTCGTCGGCACGGCGAGACCCGGAGAGGTGATGTTGATTCGCAACGCACAGCCCGGGCAATTACTCATCCTGACGAAACCGCTCGGCACGGGAATCGTCATGGCGGCGGTGAAGGCAGGGGTGGTCGGGCCGGAGACGGCTTCGGCCGCGGAAGCGGTCATGGCGTCATCGAACCGGACATCCGCCGAACTGGCCGTGTCGGCCGGCGTGCGGGCCGCCACCGATGTCACCGGCTACGGCCTCACCGGGCATCTGCACAACATGCTCAGCGCGTCAGGGCACGCCGCCGACATCGATCTGTACCGCGTTCCCGCCCTGCCCGCGGCGGAGCGGCTGCTGGAGGAGCACGGCGTGGTCCCGAACAGCGCGGAGCGCAACTACTTCGAGCTGGAAAAGGAGATCGACTGGGGGCGAACGCCGTTGGCCATGCGTTTCCTCATGAGCGATCCGCAGACGTCCGGGGGGCTGTTGCTCGCCGCGGCTCCAGAAGTCGCGGCGCGATTCCTCGAAGCGTGCTCGAAGGCACGGCAGTTCGCGGCGGTCATCGGGACAGTGACATCGGGAAGGCCCGGAGCCGTCCGAGTGAGGGCGTGAACAGGTGATCGCTTCGACAGCGCCGAAGGTGGGCAACGCATGAGTGCAGGAGCTCCTCCCCGCCGGATTCTCGTCATCGGTGCCGTCGCGGGTCTCCTCGTGTTCACGGTCGGTGTCGCCATTTCCGTTGCCACGGAGGGTGTGGTGTGGACCACCGTCTCCGTGACACTCCAGTCACTGGGCTCTGCGGTGCTTTTCCCCATCCTGGTCTCCTTCGCGTACGACAAGCTGAAAGAGCGGTGGCTCGGGGACGAGGTATGGCGCCTCTTCAACGAACTGTCGGATGCAGGAATCACCCGGGTGTACAAGGACCGCGAATCCAACTCGAACCAGGACAACGCTCAGAAAAGACTTTCCGAGGAATTCCTTTCGCATCAGAGCGGCGAGATATGCATCATGGGGCCGACCCTGCGAGTGTTCTTCAATCCGCTGGGTCCCTTCTACCGGGACATCGAGCGCATGTTGCGGAACGCGAACGGCGCTGTCCATATGCGGGCGCTGATCGAACGGTCAGACAGTCCGGCAGTGTGGGAGAGGACGTCGATCGAGGAGCCGAATCTCGCCGCTGGGCAGAAGCCTCAGACTGAGCGGGACGCGGAATCCACCATCGCCACGGTGCTCAACGTATGCGCGACCTCAGGGCCTTACATCACTCTTCGTCGCTTTATGCCGGCGCCCTACTGCACCGTCGTCATATTCCCCAGTGTCGCGTTCTTCTCCCCGAATATCTTGGCGCCGGAGGCACCGGTTCGACTGCCGATGATCCTTTTCCGTTCCGGGTCCCACGGCTACCACATGCTGAAGGCGTCATTCGACTACCTGTGGGGTCACACCGAAACATTCCAAGCCGTTCCCTAGGACGCGATGTGGAAGCGACAGGACAGCGGATGACGGGACGCTACGCGTCTCTCACCGTCGACGGAACCGCGGCGGACGCCGCCAGGGGCCTGGTGAACCTGGTCAATGTGCAGGGCTCCGGGGAGATCGTGATCAACCCGGCGTCAAGGCGGGACCCGGTGAGTGCCGCTCTCGAGCGGGCGGATCCCACGGGCAGCTGGCGCGACTGGTGGTACCGGGCATCGGGTGTACCCGTCAGGCTGAGCGAGGGTGTGCCGAGCACCGTGGCCATGCCCGTGCACCGATTCAGCCCGCTCGAAGGGGAAGCAGGTCCTGATCCCCTGCTCGGGATCAACGTCGGCGGGCACTACCTCAGACTGGTCCGCGTCTGCGGCGGCACGGTGGTCGGCAGCCGGGAGACGAGGCTGGGCACGGGGCAGGGGTCCGCACTGTCCGGAATCTCGCTCCGGTCGTTCGTCGAACTGCTGACCGGCGACGAACTCTCCCACGGTGTCCGAGGCGTGGGCATCGCATGGTCGGCACCCCGCACGTCGATCGGTCTGCGTGCGATGTCGATCCTGACGGAAGGCGGAGGCGAAGTCTTCGACCTGCTGGATGCGGGCGAACTCGACAGCGCTTTGACCAAGGCCCTCGGATGCCCGGTTCACAGTTGGAACGACGGCGAGGGGGTCGCGGCCGCCGAGGCCCTCGCCCGGCCCCCCGGGGAGGGCCGCTCACTGCTCGCTCTCAAACTCGGTACGTCGTTCGCTTCCGGACTGGCCCTGGGAACCCACCAGGTGTCGGCCCTGCCCATGCAGTTGGCCAAGTGCCTGCCCGCGAGTCCTCCGCCCGAGTGTCTTGCCCATCCCATGACCGGGCTCCACGGCACGGCACGTGACGCCCTGGGGGCCGCCAGTGTGACGGAGGCCTACAGGCGGCTCGCCGACCTGCCGCAGGCCGACTACAAGGATTACTGCCTCGCGGCTGTGCGCCGGCACCCTGTGGCGATGAGGCTGGCCCGGTCGGCAGCCCGTACCGTCGCGGAGCTGGCGCACCTGGTGAGCACTCTCTGGTCGCCGGCCGACCTGGTGTTGAGCGGCAGGAACCTTCGCCAACTGCCCTACCGTCAGATGTTCACGGGACTCGTACGGCACGAACTTGCCTTGCTTCCTTCCGGCGTCACGCTTGTCGACCCGGCTGGTGATGTCAGCTTGTCGGCTGCACTGGGTGCGGCGGCACTCTCACGAGCCCAAACCTGAGCCAGACAGAAAGAGAGAGACCTATGGGCAATCTCCAGGACGCCATGCGGGTGATCGAGCAGGACCAGGCCGACCCCGGCGTTCTCACAAGAGACGTCGTGTCCGCGGCCGTTGACGAAGTCGTCAGGGCGACCGCGGCGGCGTACACCGAGCAGAGCGCGTCCTACGAGCAAGCACGCGAGGCCCAGCCCTGGAAATGGGACGAATATCTGACCACGACGCTCTTGGAACGGGTGCGTTCGAGGATCGCCGACGGAAGCCTCTCGCTCGGGGCAGCGCCGCAGTGGCGGCTGCTCGACGTGGGGGCGGGCTACGGGCGGGACGTGTTGCGCTTCGCCGGTGAACCCGACATCGAGGCTGTCGCCCTGGAGAACGCCGACGGTTTCGTGGAGTATCTGCGCCGTGCCCAGGACGAAGGACGCATCGGCCCGGATGGCGTGTTGGTCACGGACATGCGTGACCTCGGCGGGATCGAGGACGGCTGCTTCCACTGCATCCGCAACCACGCCACGCTCCACCATCTGCCCCTGGTGTCGCACGGGCTGGGAGCGGACGCGGCCGTGGCCGGGTTCCGGCGCGTCCTCGCCCCCGGCGGAGTGCTCTACGTGCTGGTCAAGGCCGGCTCCGGGGTGAACGTCATCGATACGGGGGAAGGCCTCGGCGGAAGGTTCTTCCAGCTGTTCACCCCCACCCTTCTCAGGCAACTGCTGGAACGGCACTCCTTCTCCATCGTTCAGATGGAAGAGGCCGTCGAGCCGCGCTCGTCCGGCAATGTCGACTGGCTCTTCGCTCTGGCAGTGGCGGAATAGGAGGCCTGGTGCCGGAGGTCGCCGTCATGGGACGTTTTCAGCCCTTTCACTGGGGCCACTTCGAGTACCTGACGGAGGCCGGTCGGCACAGCGCCCGTCTCACCGTCGGCATCACCAATCCTTCGGCGGAGCGGACCCGGCACACGGGCACCGACCCGAAACGCTCCAGCGACGAGGCGAACCCGTTCACCTACGAGCAGCGCTCCGCGATGATTTCGACCAGCCTGGCGCGGCTGACTCCGCACCTTCGTCCACGCATCGTGCCCTGCGATCTGCGATCCCCCACCACGCTGCGATCCTCACTCGGCCCGTGCGACCTCGTGGCACTCACCGTCTATGACGCCTGGGGGCGTGAGAAACAGGCTCTGGCCGAAGCCGCCGGCTATGACGTCCTGGTGCTCTGGCAGAGAACGGAGAAACTCGTCACCGGCACGGAGGTGCGTCGGCGATGGCGGAATTCTCTGCCGTGGGACCACATGGTTCCGTCCGGTACCGCCGAGACGATCCGGTCGCTGACCGGCTGACCCGCCGGATCTCACCCGGCCCGGTGATGAGCCGGCCGGGTGACCCTGCACCGCGCGACTCCCCGTTCGGTTTCCCTGTGCGACGAACCCGAACTCGTGGTCATACTGCCGGTATGAAGGCCGACCCGGGGCTGTTCGGCCCCACGAGCGTGACCTGGCAGCTCCACGGTGATCCGATGATGTGGGTCGCCGGGGTCCGTGCGCTCTACCTCCAGGCGCTCCACCCGCGTGCCGTGCGCGGGGTCATGCAGAACTCCGACTTCCGGCGCGACGCCTGGAGCCGGCTGATGCGCACCGCCGACTTCGTCGGGACCACGACGTACGGCACCGCCGAGGCCGCCGAGAAGGCCGGCGCCCGGGTCCGCAAGATCCATCGCATGCTGTCCGCGACCGATCCGGACACGGGGGAGCGGTACGGCGTCGACGAACCCGCGCTGCTGCTGTGGGTGCACTGCGCCGAGATCGACTCCTACCTGCACGTCCTGCGCCGCTCCGGCTGTCCCCTGACCGACGCCGCCGCCGACCGCTACCTCGCGGAACACCGCGTCAGCGCCCGACTGGTGGGGCTCGACCCCGACGCGGTACCCGCCGACCGGACCGCAATGGACGCGTACTTCGAGAAGCTGCGCCCCGAACTCGCCGCCGGGTCGGAGGCGCACGAGGTGGACGACTTCCTGCGGCGGCCGCCCGTCCACCCCCTGCTCGTCCCGGCGCGCGCCCTGCTGTGGCGGCGGGTGGCGCACCTGGCGTACGCCTCCCTGCCGCCGTACGCCCATCAGCTGTACGGCAGACGGGCCCCGGAACCCGCCACCGTCACCAGGGAGTTGCGTGCCATGGGTACCTTGCTGCGCTGCGTTCCCGCACGTCTGCGGTGGCAACTCCCGCCCGAACACGTCCTGCGGGCCATGGCGAGGCTCGGCCCCGAAGCTCGCCCGGCCCCGTTCAAAGTCGGGCGATAGGCCGCCATACTGGACCAGCCAGGGGAGGGCCGGAAAGCAACGGGGGCGGCGGCACACTATGGCGGAGAGCAGGCTGATCCAGGGCCGGTACCGGCTGCTGGACCGGATCGGGCGCGGTGGCATGGGCGAGGTGTGGCGGGCCCGTGACGAGTCCCTCGGTCGGCAGGTGGCCGTGAAGTGCCTCAAACCGATCGCCCCGCACCACGACCCGTCCTCCGGGCGCGTCCTGCGGGAACGGTTCCGGCGTGAGGGCCGCGTCGCGGCCGCGCTCCAGCACCGCGGGGTGACGGTCGTCCACGACTTCGGCGACAGCGACGGTGTCCTCTTCCTGGTCATGGAGCTGCTCGACGGCAGCAACCTGTGCCAGTTGCTGGACGACAACGAGCGCCGGCCGCTGCCCGTCTCCGACGTCGTGGAGATCGCCGACCAGGTCGCCGCGGCCCTCGCCTACACGCACCGGCAGGGCATCGTGCACCGCGACCTGAAACCCGCGAACATCGTGCGGCTCGCCGACGGCACGGTGAAGATCTGCGACTTCGGCATCGCCCGCCTCGGCCACGACATCGGGTTCACCTCCCGTCTCACCGGCACCGGCATCGCCATGGGCACCCCGCACTACATGTCGCCGGAGCAGATCGGCGGGGAGGAGGTCGACCGGCGCAGCGACCTCTACTCGCTGGGCTGCGTGCTGTACGAGATCGCCACCGGGGCCCCGCCGTTCGACCTGGAGGACCCCTGGGCGATCCTCGTCGGCCACCGGGACACCCCGCCCCGGCCGCCGCGCGAACTCCGCCCCGACCTGCCCGACCACCTCGACCGGATCATCCTGGACCTGCTGGCGAAACGGCCCGACCAGCGTCCCCAGGATGCCCGGGACATCGTCCGGCGCATCGCCGCAGGCCGCACCACGCCGCCCGGGTACGTGCCGACCCTGGTGACGCCCCGGCCCGAACCGCGGCCGTCCGAGCCCGCCGGCCGCGAGTCGCGGCTGCCGTCCTGGACGCAGGGCATGACCACCGGTCACAAGGCCACCGGCGCCGGACTGCGGGTCACGCCGCCGGACGCCGGGGCGGCCCTGACCGGCGAGTGGATCCCCCGGCCGGCGCTCGGCGCGGTCCCCGCCCCGCCTGCCCCGGACACGCCGTCCCCGCAGGCGCTCACCGCGCTCGCCGGACGGCACAGCGCCGGCCTCAGCCTGGGGCGGCTCGGCCGCTGGGCGGAGGCCGGGGAGGTGCACCGCGCCGTCGCCGCCGAACGCGCGCACCTGCTCGGCGCGGACCACCCCGAGACGCTCGCCAGCCGCTACGAGGTCGCCTTCACCCTGAGCCGCACCGGCCGCGCCGCCGACGCGCTGCGCGAGTACCAGCACGTGGCCGCCGCACGTACCCGGGTGCTCGGCGCCGACCACGCCGACACGCTCGCCACCCGGCAGGAGATGGCCTACGTGCTCGGCCGGCTGGGCCGTCACTTCGACGCCCACCAGGTGTACAGCTCGGTCCTCGCCGCCCGGGTGCGCACGGCGGGCGCCGACCACCCCGACACCCTGCGCTGCCGCCACAACCTCGCCTTCAACCTCAGCAGGCTCGGCCGTCTGGAGGAGTCCTACCGGATGGCGAGCGAGGTGGCCGTCGCCCGCGCCCGCGTCCTGGGCTCCGCCCATCCGGACACGCTGGTCACCCGCTACGAAGTCGCCTACGCGCTAGGTCAGTTGGGCCGCTGGCCGGAGGCTCTCCAGACCTACCGCGAGGTCGCCGCGGCCCGCGCGCAGGCCCTCGGTCCCGACCACCCCGACACCCTCGCCGCCCGCTACGAGACCGGCATAAGCCTCGGCCGCCTCGGGCGCAGCGCGGAGGCGCTCCAGCTCTACCGCGACCTTGTGGACGACCGCACCCGCATCCACGGCCCCGCGCACCCCGAGACCCTGCGGGCCCGCCACGGTCTCGGCGTCAATCTCGGCCGGCTGGGCCGCTGGGAGGAGGCTCTCGCCGAGTCCCGGGACGTGTGCGCCATCCGTGAGCGCGTGCTCGGCGCCGACCACCCCGACACGCTGGTCAGCCGCCGGGAGGTCGCCGTCGGCCTGGGCTGGCTGGGCCGCTGGACCGACGCCCTGACCGAGTACCGGCGGGTGGCCGCGGCCCGCGAGCACGTGCTGGGCGCCGACCACCCCGACACGCTCGCCGGCCGCAACGACGAGGCCCACTGCCTGGAGCGGCTCGGCCGGGGCCAGGAAGCGGTCGAGCTGTACCGGAGGGTGGCGGTGCTCCAGCAGCAGCGGGCGGCCGGCGGAGCGTAGGTCTCCTCAGGCCCAGCCCAGCTCCGTGTACAGCCGCCCGGCGCGGATCCCGGCGACCGCCGCCCGCGCGTACCCGACCATCGGCTCCGGCAGCGCGTCCAGGGGCCACCAGTTCCAGCCGAGACACTTGTCCGGCTCCAGCAGCCGCGGCTCGCCCCGCCACCGCGCGGCGCGGAAGACGAGCTGGATACGCGGTCGGCCGCCGGGCGAGTCGACGACATGGACGACATGAGCCAGTTGGACGTCCGCCGCCGCGATCTCCAGGCCGGCCTCCTCCCGGGCCTCGCGGATCAGACAGGCGACGGCGGACTCCTGCTCGCAGTGACCGGCCAGGAAGTGGTGGTGCAGGGGCGCGAAGGGCGAGTCGGGGTGGCGCAGGCCGAGCAGGATTTTGCCGTCGCGCTCCAGATGGAGGTGCACGCCGACGACGTTGAGGACCGTCTGCCGTACGGGCGGCCGCGGGACGGGCGCGGCTGTCCCGCGGGGCTCGGGTCCGGGCTCGGGCTCGGTGGTCATGCGTTCCCCCTCGGGTCCAACACGGGCGCGGTGCGGCGCACTTGAGGCCATCATGATCGTATGGGAGCCGAGACCGCGTATCACGGAGAGATGGGCGAGGAGTTCGCCGCCCAGGTCACGAGGAGCGTCTACAACAGCTACACCGACCGTCCGGCCATGCTGGGGCTCGCGGGTGACGTCGGCGGGCTGCGGGTGCTGGACCTCGGCTGCGGGGCGGGGCACTACGCCGCCGAGCTGCTGGAGCGGGGCGCGGCGACGGTCGTCGGCGTGGACGGCAGCGAGAGCCTGCTGCGCGTGGCGCGGGAGCGGCTCGGCGACCGGGCCGACCTGCACCACCACGACCTGGAGGAGCCGCTCACCTTTCTGGCGGACGGGGTCTTCGACCTGGCGGTGCTGGCGCTGGTCTATCACCACGTCGAGGACCGGGAGCGGCTGCTCGCCGAGATCCGGCGCGTGCTGCGGCCGGGCGGCACCCTGCTCGTGTCCACCACCCACCCCACCGGCGACTGGCAGTACTGCGGAGGCTCCTATTTCACGGAGGACCGGGTCACCCTGCCCTTCGGCAACGGGCACGCCCTCAGCTACCGGCGGATGACGCTGGAGACCTTCCTCGGGGAACTGCTGCGGGCCGGGTACGTCCTGGAGCGGCTGGTGGAGCCGCGGGCCACGGAGGAGGCGCGGGCGGTCGATTCCCGCAGGTACGACAAGACACACCGCACGCCGACCTTCCTGGCGGTCCGGCTGCGCCGGCCGTGAGCGGCCGTGACCACCCCTGGCCGACCTTGATCGGCTCGTGTTACGAAGAACCATGCCTGAACACGAGGGACACGAGGGACACGACGATCACCGGGGACACCGCGCCCATGACGTCGTCATCGTCGGAGGCGGCCACAACGGCCTGGTCGCCGCCGCCTATCTGGCCCGGGCCGGCCGGTCCGTGCTGGTCCTGGAACGGCTCGACCACACCGGCGGCGCCGCCGTCTCCACCCGCCCGTTCACCGGCGTGGACGCCCGGCTGTCCCGCTACTCGTACCTGGTCAGCCTGCTGCCGCAGAAGATCGTGCGGGACCTGGGGCTGGACTTCCGGGTCCAGGGCCGCACCATCTCCTCGTACACCCCCGTGGAGCGCGGCGGGCAGCCCACCGGACTGCTCGTCGGCGGCGGCGAGGAACGCACCCGGGAGGCGTTCGCACGGCTGACCGGCGGCGAGCGCGAATACGCGGCCTGGGAGCGCTTCTACGGCATGACCGGGCGCCTCGCCCGGCGGGTCTTCCCCACCCTCACCGAACCGCTGCCCACCCGGGACGAACTGCGCCGTCGCGTCGACGACGAGGAGGCCTGGCGGACCCTGTTCGAGGAGCCCGTCGGCGTCGCCGTCGAGCAGCGCTTCACGGACGACCTGGTGCGGGGTGTGGTCCTGACGGACGCCCTCATCGGGACCTTCGCCGACGCCCACGACCCCTCCCTGAAGCAGAACCGCTGCTTCCTCTACCACGTGATCGGCGGCGGCACCGGCGCCTGGGACGTACCCGTGGGCGGGATGGGCGCCCTGACCGACGCCCTCGCCACCGCCGCCCGGGAGGCGGGCGCCGTCCTGGCCACCGGGCACGAGGCCGTACGCATCGACGCGGACGGCCGTACGGCGGAGGTCACCTATCGCACCGCCGACGGCGAGGGCGTCGCCACCGCCCGGCACGTCCTGGTGAACGCCTCCCCGCAGGCGCTCGCGGCCCTCACCGGCGACGAGCCGCCCACCCCCGCCGAGGGCGCCCAGCTCAAGGTGAACATGCTGCTCAAGCGCCTGCCCAGGCTGCGGGACAGCTCCGTCGACCCGCGTGAGGCGTTCGCCGGCACCTTCCACATCGCCGAGGGCTACGAGCAGCTCGCCGCCGCCCACGCCCAGGCGGCCGCCGGTGAACTGCCCGCCGCCCCGCCCTCCGAGATCTACTGCCACTCCCTGACCGACCCCACCATCCTGGGGCCGGATCTCGTGGCGCGGGGCTACCAGACGCTGACCCTGTTCGGTCTGCACACACCCGCCCGGCTCTTCGAGCAAGACAACGACGCCGTGCGCGAGGAGCTCCTGAGGGCGACCCTCGCCCAGCTCGAGGCCCACCTCGCCGAGCCGCTCGCCGACTGCCTGGCCACCGACGCCGACGGCCGCCCCTGTATCGAGGCGAGGACCCCGCTGGACCTGGAACGCGACCTCGGGCTGCCCGGCGGCAACATCTTCCACCGCGACCTGGCCTGGCCGTACGCCCAGGAGGGGGCCGGCCGCTGGGGCGTGGAGACCCGGCACGCCAACGTGCTGCTGTGCGGCGCGGGCGCGGTGCGCGGGGGAGGGGTCAGCGGGGTGCCGGGACACAACGCGGCGATGGCGGTCCTGGAGCAGCCGGCCGGCGGCTGAGGGGCTCCCGGGTCAGGCCCGCATGCCGCCGTCGACCCGCAGGACCGTGCCCGTGACGTAGGACGCCCGGTCGCTCAGCAGCCAGGCCGCGGCCTGGGCGACCTCGTCCGGGGCGGCGGCGCGGCCCAGCGGGGTCAGGGCGTTGAGGTGATCGACGATACCGGGGGTGTCCGCCTCCCAGGCGTCGATCATCTCCGTCAGCGTCGTACCGGGCGCGATCGCGTTGACGCGGATGCCCTCGGGGCCGTAGGTGGCGGCGGCCGACGCGGTGAGGCTGTTCAGCGCCCGCTTCGCCGCGCCGTACACGGGCAGCGCCGGGTTGGCCATCAGGCTGCCGACGCTGGAGGTGTTCACGATGGCGCCGGTCCCGGAGGTGGCGCGGATCGCGGCGATCTGCGCCTGCATCGCGAGCCAGGGTCCCTTGAGGTTGACGGCGAGCACGTGGTCGAAGTCGGTCTCCGGCAGCTGGTCCATGGGGCCGGGCTGCTGGATGGTCGCCGCGTTGTTGAAGGCGACGTCGAGCCTGCCGTACAGCTCCACGGTCCGGTCGACGGCGGCGCGGACGCTCGCCGGTTCGGCCACGTCGCAGCGCACGTACTCCGCGGTGCCGCCGGCCGCCCGGATCTCCTCGGTCACCGCCTTGAGCTGGGTCTCCGTGCGGGCCGCGAGGAGTACCCGGGCGCCTTCCCGGGCGAACAGCCGTGCCGCGGCGGCGCCGATGCCGCGACCGGCGCCGCTGACGAAGGCGACCTTGTCGGCGAGCAGGCCCGAGGCCGGGTGGGAAGAAGTGCTGGTCGTTGTGTTGTGGGTCATGCCGACGAGCCTGCGCCCGGCCGCGCCGCCCATCCAGGCACAGCCGGTACCTGGCTGGGCGCACGGTGGTCCGCGCACACTGGGGACGTGGACCGACGAGAACTGGCCGCCTTCCTGCGCGGCCGACGCGAGCGCATCACCCCTGCCGACGTGGGGCTGCCCGCCGGCTCGCGCCGGCGCACCCCGGGGCTGCGCCGCGAGGAGGTGGCCCAGCTGGCGTTCATCTCGACCGAGTACTACACCCGCCTGGAGCAGGCCCGCGCCCCGCACCCGTCCCGCGAGGTGCTGGCCCAGATAGCCCGCGCCCTGCGGCTGTCGGACGCCGAGCGCGACCACCTCCACCACCTCGCGGGCACACCGCCCGGACCCCCGCCCGGCCCCTCGCGCGAGGTGCGGCAGAGCATCGTCGACCTGCTGCACCGGCTGCCGCAGGCGGCGGCGATCGTCATGTCGGCGACCTATGAGGTCATCGCCTGGAACGCTCTGGCCGCCGCCCTCATGGAGGACTTCTCCGCCCTGCCGCGGCGGGACCGCAACCTCGTCCGGCGGGCCTTCCTGGAGCCCTGGCGCGGCGGTACGAGGCTGTACAGCGTGTCCGACGCCGACGAGTTCGCCCGGACCGCGGCCCAGCACCTGCGCGGCGCCGCCGCCCGCTACCCGGGCGACCCCGAACTGACCGCGCTGATCGACGAACTCCTCGCCGGCAGCGCCGAGTTCGCCGCGTTGTGGGCGGCCCACGACGTGGCCGCGCGGCCCACGCTGTGCAAGACCTTCGACCACCCCCTCGTCGGACTCGTCACCGTGAACTGCGATGTCCTGGACATCACCGACCGGGACCAGCGGGTGGTCATCTACACGGCCGCCCCGGGCTCGCCGTCCGAGGAGGCGCTGCGGCTGCTGTCGGTCGTGGGCACCCAGCGGATGACCGTGCCCGGCTGAGGACAGCAAATCTGACGGAGTATCAGAAAGAGGCTTCCGTCGTCGCACCGGCTGCGGCATCCTGCGCCCATGCAGACGGAGCTGAGCAATCAACTGGGAGTCGAGCACGCCGTCTTCGGCTTCACGCCGTTCCCCGCCGTCGCCGCGGCCATCAGCCGCGCCGGCGGCTTCGGCGTGCTCGGCGCGGTCCGCTACACCGCGCCCGACGACCTCAAACGCGACCTCGACTGGATCGAGGCGCACGTCGACGGCAAGCCGTACGGACTCGACGTCGTCATGCCCGCGAAGAAGGTCGAAGGCGTCACGGAGGCGGACGTCGAGGCGATGATCCCCGCCGCGCACCGGCAGTTCGTGCGGGAGACCCTCGCCAAGTACGGGGTGCCCGAACTGGCCGAGGGCGAGGCGTCCGGATGGCGGATCACCGGCTGGATGGAACAGGTCGCCCGCAGCCAGCTCGACGTCGCCTTCGACTACCCGATCCGGCTGCTGGCCAACGCCCTCGGCTCCCCGCCCGCCGACATCGTCGCCCGCGCCCACGAACAGGGCGTGCTCGTCGCCGCCCTCGCCGGGAGCGCCCGGCACGCCCGCAAACACCAGGACGGCGGCATCGACATCGTCGTCGCCCAGGGCTACGAGGCGGGCGGCCACACCGGCGAGATCGCCTCCATGGTGCTCACCCCCGAGGTCGTCGAGGCCGTCGACCCGCTGCCGGTCCTCGCTGCCGGCGGCATCGGCAGCGGACAGCAGGTCGCCGCCGCCCTCGCGCTGGGCGCCCAGGGCGTGTGGCTCGGATCGGTCTGGCTGACCACCGCCGAGGCCGACCTCCACTCGTCCGCCCTCACCCGCAAACTCCTCGCGGCCGGCTCCGGCGACACGGTCCGCTCCCGCGCCCTCACCGGGAAACCCGCACGCCAGCTGCGTACCGAATGGACCGACGCCTGGGACGCCGACGACGGGCCCGGCACCCTTCCCATGCCGCTCCAAGGCCTGCTCGTCGCCGAGGCCGTCTCGCGCATCCAGAAGTACGAGGTCGACCCCCTGCTCGGCACGCCCGTCGGCCAGATCGTCGGCCGGATGAACGACGTCCGCAGCGTCCAGGCCGTCTTCGACGACCTCACCCGCGGCTTCGAGCGGGCCGTGGACCGCGTCAACCGCATCGCCGGAAGGAGCGGCACATGACCAGCACACCCCCCGCGGGCTTCTGGGCCCAGGCGGCCCAGGATCCCGACCGCACGGTCCTGATCGCGCCGGACGGAGCGGAATGGAGCGCCGGACGCCTGCACGCCGCCGCCAACCGGCTCGTGCACGGACTGCGCGCCGCCGGTCTGGAGCGCGGTGACGCCTTCGCCGTCGTCCTGCCCAACTCGGCCGAGTTCTTCACCGCCCATCTCGCCGCCACCCAGGCCGGCTTCTACCTCGTCCCCGTCAACCACCACCTGGTGGGCCCCGAGATCGCCTGGATCGTCTCCGACTCCGGCGCCAAGGTCCTCCTCGCCCACGAGCGGTTCGCCGACCAGGCGCGCCGGGCCGCCGACGAGGCCGGTCTCCCCGCCACCCACCGGTACGCCGTCGGCGAGGTCGAGGGCTTCCGGCCGTACGCCGAACTCCTCGACGGACAACCGGAGTCGCCGCCCGCCGACCGCACCCTCGGCTGGGTCATGAACTACACCTCGGGCACGACGGGCCGCCCACGCGGCATCCGGCGCCCGCTGCCCGGCAAGCTGCCAGAGGAGGCGTACCTCGGCGGATTCCTCGGCATCTTCGGCGTCCGGCCGTTCGACGACAACGTGCATCTCGTCTGCTCGCCGCTCTACCACACGGCGGTGCTCCAGTTCGCGGGCGCGTCCCTGCACATCGGCCACCCACTGGTCCTGATGGACAAGTGGACGCCCGAGGAGATGCTCCGTCTCATCGACACCCACCGGTGCACCCACACCCATATGGTCCCGACCCAGTTCCACCGGCTGCTGGCCCTCCCGGCGGACGTCCGGGCGCGCTACGACGTGTCGTCCATGCGGCACGCCATCCACGGTGCCGCGCCCTGCCCCGACCATGTGAAGCGGGCGATGATCGACTGGTGGGGCACCTGCGTGGAGGAGTACTACGCGGCCAGCGAGGGCGGCGGCGCCTTCGCCACGGCCGAGGACTGGCTGAAGAAGCCCGGCACGGTCGGCAGGGCCTGGCCCATCAGCGAACTGGCGATCTTCGACGACGACGGCAACCGCCTGCCGCCCGGCGAACTCGGCACGGTCTACATGAAGATGACGACCGGTGGCTTCGCCTACCACAAGGACGACGACAAGACGAGGAAGAACCGCATCGGCGACTTCTTCACCGTCGGCGACCTCGGCGTGCTCGACGAGGACGGCTACCTCTTCCTCCGCGACCGCAAGATCGACCTGATCATCTCGGGCGGCGTCAACATCTACCCCGCCGAGATCGAGTCCGCGCTGCTCGCCCACCCCGCCGTCGCCGACGCCGCCGCCTTCGGCATCCCGCACGACGACTGGGGCGAGCAGGTGAAGGCCGTGGTCGAACCGGCCCCCGGCCGCGTACCCGGACCCGACCTCGCGGCCGCCCTCCTCGACCACTGCGCCGAACGGCTGGCCGGCTACAAGCGCCCCAGGAGCATCGACTTCATCACCGAGATGCCCCGCGACCCCAACGGCAAGCTCTACAAGCGGCGGCTCCGGGAGCCGTACTGGGAGGGACGGACGCGTCCCGTGTGAGCGGGGCCCCGGGCGACACGGGTGGCGCCCCTTCACCGGAGGGGCGCCACCACGACGGCCCGACCGGCATCCCGGGCCGCCGGCGACTTGACCCGCCCCGGCCGCCGCCCGAGGATCATGAGTCATGACGCCCGGACATGGCAGCACGGTCGACGGGGTGCTGCGGCGCAGCGCCCGCCGCACCCCGGCACGCGTCGCGGTGGAGTACCGCGACCGCACCTGGACCTACGAGGAACTCGACGAGGCCGTCTCGCGCGCGGCGAGTGTCCTGCTCGGCGAGGGTCTCGCCCCCGGCGACCGGGTCGGCGCCTACGGCCACAACTCCGACGCCTACCTCATCGCGTTCCTCGCCTGCGCCCGCGCGGGCCTGGTGCACGTCCCCGTCAACCAGAACCTGACCGGCGAGGACCTGGCGTACATCGTCCGCCAGTCGGGCAGCGCGCTGGTCCTCACCGACCCGGACCTGGCCGGCCGGCTCCCCGCCGGCACCCGGACGCTGGCACTGCGGGACGCGGACGACTCACTCCTCGCCCGGCTGCCCGCGACTCCCGCGTACGACGGTCCCGAGCCGCGCTCCGAGGACCTGGTGCAGCTGCTCTACACCTCGGGCACCACGGCGCTGCCCAAGGGCGCGATGATGACCCACCGCGCCCTGGTGCACGAGTACCTGAGCGCGATCACCGCCCTCGACCTCAGCGCCGGCGACCGCCCCGCGCACTCGCTCCCGCTGTACCACTCGGCGCAGCTGCACGTGTTCCTGCTGCCGTACCTCGCGGTCGGCGCGACGAACATCGTCCTGGACGCGCCCGACGGCGACCTTCTCTTCGACCTGATCGAGGCGGACCGCGTCGACAGCCTCTTCGCCCCGCCGACCGTCTGGATCGGCCTGGCCAACCGCCCCGACTTCGGCACCCGCGACCTGAGCGGGCTGCGCAAGGCGTACTACGGGGCGTCGATCATGCCGGTGCCCGTGCTGGAGCGGCTGCGGGAACGTCTCCCCAAGTTGGGTTTCTACAACTGCTTCGGGCAGAGCGAGATCGGTCCGCTCGCCACCGTCCTCGCCCCCGACGAGCACAAGGGCCGGCTGGACTCCTGCGGGCGCCAGGTCCTGTTCGTGGACGCCCGGGTCGTCGACGAGAACGGCAAGGACGTGCCCGACGGCACGGCCGGCGAAATCGTCTACCGGTCCCCGCAGTTGTGCGAGGGCTACTGGGACAAGCCGGAGGAGACCGCCGCCGCCTTCCGCGACGGCTGGTTCCACTCCGGCGACCTCGCCGTGCGCGACGCCCACGGCTACTTCACGATCGTCGACCGGGTGAAGGACGTCATCAACTCCGGTGGGGTACTGGTCGCTTCCCGCCAGGTCGAGGACGCGCTGTACACCCACGACGCCGTCGCCGAGGCCGCCGTGATCGGCCTGCCCGACGAGAAGTGGATCGAGGTGATCACGGCCGTGGTCGTCCCGCGCGGCGAGGTCACCGAGGAGGAACTCGTCGCCCACGCCCGCGAGAACCTTCCTCACTTCAAGGCGCCGAAGCGGGTGCTGTTCGTGGAGGAACTGCCGCGCAACGCCAGCGGCAAGATCCTCAAGCGGGAGCTGCGCGAACGGTTCGCGTCATGACTCCCGCAGGTCCGCGATCCGTCTGATCTTGCCCACCGACCGTTCCAGCGACTCCGGGTCGACGATCTCGACGGCGACCGAAACACCGATCCCGTCCTTCACGGCCGCCGCGATGGTGTGCGCGGCCGTGTCGCGGTCCTCGGGGGTCGCGTCGGGGCGGGCCTCCGCGCGGACCGTGAGGGCGTCGAGGCGGCCCTCGCGGGTCAGCCGGAGCTGGAAGTGGGGTGCCACGCCCGGGGTGCGCAGCACGATCTCCTCGATCTGGGTGGGGAAGAGGTTCACCCCGCGCAGGATGACCATGTCGTCGCTGCGCCCGGTCACCTTCCGCATCCGCCGGAAGACGCGTGCCGTGCCCGGCAGCAGCCGGGTCAGGTCCCGGGTGCGGTAACGGACGACCGGCATCGCCTCCTTGGTGAGCGAGGTGAAGACCAGCTCGCCCTCCTCGCCCTCCGGCAGGACCTCGCCGGTGATCGGGTCGACGATCTCGGGATAGAAGTGGTCCTCCCAGATGTGCAGGCCGTCCTTCGTCTCCACGCACTCCTGCGCGACCCCGGGGCCGATCACCTCCGACAGCCCGTATATGTCGACGGCGTCGATCGCGAACCGGCCCTCGATCTCCTGACGCATCCGTTCCGTCCACGGCTCGGCGCCGAACACACCCACGCGCAGTGAGGTGGAGCGCGGGTCGACACCCTGGCGTTCGAACTCGTCGAGCAGCGTGAGCATGTAGGAGGGGGTCACCATGATGATCCGGGGCTCGAGGTCCTGGATCAGCTGCACCTGACGGGACGTCATGCCGCCGGACGCGGGGATCACCGTACAGCCGAGGCGTTCGGCGCCGTAGTGGGCGCCGAGGCCACCGGTGAACAGGCCGTAGCCGTAGGCCACATGGACCGTGTCCCCGGGCCGGCCGCCCGCCGCGCGGATCGAACGGGCCACCAGGTCCGCCCACAGGGACAGGTCGGCCTCCGTGTAGCCGACGATCGTGGGGCGGCCGGTGGTGCCGCTGGAGGCGTGGATGCGGCGGACCCGGTCCCGGGGGACGGCGAACATCCCGTACGGGTAGTGCTCGCGCAGGTCGGCCTTGGTGGTGAAGGGGAAGCGGGACAGGTCGCCGAGGCCGCGGCAGTCGTCGGGGTGGACGCCCGCCTTGTCGAAGGACTCGCGGTAGAAGGGCACGTTGGCGTACGCGTGGCGCAGCGAGGCCCGCAGCCGCTCCAATTGCAGAGCGCGCAGGGCATCCGCGTCGAGGCGCTCGCCCTCGTCCAGCAGGTTCCTCGCATCCGCCATCGGACTCTCTCCCTCGTCACCCTCGTCGAACCATGCCGGCACGGCCTTCGAACCATGCCAATACGGACGACCGATCATTCGGTAGATCTTCCTCGGGATCAGTAATCCAGGCCGGCCGGCCGCAGGCAAGAGGGCGGCCGTGACTTTCGCCCGGAGAACTCCGTTGCGGACCGGTCCGGCCCGCGTCGAGGATCGGGGCATGCCGACCTTCACCGCCCCGGACGGGACCGAGCTCGCCTACCACGTACGGGGCGAGGGCGAGCCGCTCGTCGTACTGCCCGGCGGCCCCATGCGCGCCTCCGCCTACCTCGGCGACCTGGGCGGTCTCGCCGCCCACCGCCGCCTTGTCCTCCTCGACCTGCGCGGCACCGGCGACTCCGCCGTCCCGGCGGACCCGGCGACGTACCGCTGCGACCGGCAGGTGGACGACGTCGAGGCGCTGCGCGTCCATCTGGGACATGAGCGGATCGACGTGCTCGCCCACTCCGCGGGCGGCAGCCTCGCGCTGCTGTACGCGGCCAGGTACCCGCACCGGGTGTCGCGGCTCGCGCTGATCACCGCCACGCCGTGGGCCCTGGGTCGGCCGGCCACGGCCGAGGACCGGCTGACGGCGGCTCGGCTGCGCACGGACGAACCCTGGTTCGCAGCGGCGTACCCGGCGTTCGAGGCGTGGCTCGCGGGCGGGGACGATCCCGACTGGGAGGTCGTCGGCGCCTTCTTCCACGGCCGGTGGGACGCAGCCGCCCGCGCCCACGACGCCGCCGCGGACGAGCAGACCAACTCCGAGGCGGAGAAGGCGTTCCTGGACCCGGAGGCCTTCGACCCGCCCGCCCTGCGGGCCGCCCTCGCGGACCTGGCCGCCCCGGTACTGGTGCTCGCCGGAGAGGTGGACGGCGGGCCGCGCCCCGAACTCGCCCGGCTCCTCGCCGACGCCTTCCCGAACGCCGAGTTCGCCGTACAGCCAGGTGCCGGCCACTACCCGTGGCTGGACGACCCGGAGTGGTTCGCCGGACGCGCCGCCGCCTTCCTCGCCGGCACACCGGTCGCCGGTTCGGTGCCGCCCGCCTAAACTGAGTGTGCCTCCACCAGCGAACTCGAGCCGCGGAGTGGGCCATGCCCGACCAGCCGAAGCTCCCCATCGTGTACGTGAGGGGATTCGCGGGCGACACCTCGGGAATCAACAACGTCGTCCAGGACCCCTTCTACGGCTTCAACGAGGGATCGACGCATGTGCGCGTCGGACCGGACGACAAGCCGGCGTTCCACCAGTTCGAGAGCCCGTTGCTGCGGCTGCATCTCGACGAGGGGTACCGGATCCTGGTGCAGGGCGGCCAGGAGACGTACCTGGACACGCACGACGAGATCCCGTCCGACAGCATCTGGATCCACCGCTTCTACGACGCCTCGGCGAGCACCTGGAGCACGAGCCCCAGGAAGTTCCGCCTCGAGGACGCGGCCGAGGATCTGCTCCGCCTCGTCAGGAGGCTCAAGGAGAAGAGCGGCGCGCCGCGGGTCCACCTCGTGGCCCACTCCATGGGCGGCCTCGTCTGCCGCTGTCTGGTCCAGAAGATCCTCCCCGAGCTGGGTGAGGACCCGGCGGACCACGTGGACAGGTTCTTCACCTACGGCACCCCGCACGGAGGCATCGCCTTCGATGTCGGGTTCGGTCTCGTCGAGCGGCTGATGGCCGCCACCGGCATCAGTGGCGCCGACGTCTTCGCCCCCCGGCGCATGTACGAGTACCTCACGCCCGACTCCCTGCGGGAGGACGACGGCCCGCCGGAGAACTGGGACCCGCGGGAGATTCCCGAGGGCGGATTCCCGCCGCACCGGGTCTTCTGCCTGGTGGGCACGGATCCCACCGACTACGACGTCGCCCACGGCTTGTCCGCGCGTGCCGTCGGCGCCCGCAGCGACGGGCTGGTGCAGATCGACAACGCCCAGGTGCCCCACGCGCACCGGGCGTTCGTCCACCGCAGTCACAGCGGGCGCTACGGACTCGTCAACTCCGAGGAGGGCTACCAGAACCTCCAGCGCTTCCTCTTCGGCGACCTGCGGGTCCAGGCCGAACTGGTCGGCCTCCGGCTGCCCCGCGAGAGCCGCGGCACCAGCTGGCAGGCCGAGGTGCGGCTGGCCGTGCGCGGGCTGCCCAGCGTGATGCACGAACAGCTGTCCGCCCACTGGTGCCCGATCCAGCTGCCGGAGCCGCACGGCGACGGCACGGCCGCCGAGCCCGTCCCGCTGGCGACGACGTTCCTCAACAGCAAGGCGCCCCGGCCCCCGGAGACCCCCACGCTGCGCTACGCGCTGCACCTGCGGATCCTGTCCCTGCGGGAGCGGGACGGAATCCTGCGCTTCACCGACCACCTCGAACAGACCGCGGACTTCGCCGACATCCTCGTCGTCGACGTCGGCTCCGCCGAGCCGGGCCCTGGTGTCTGGGCCGTCTGGAACTCGGACCTCCCCGGCGCCATCTGGGAGCACCGGCCCACCGGCACGCCGTGCGGCGACGAAGACCCCCGCAGCGGCGTCTGGCTGGCCCACATCCCCCTCCCCGCGACGGCGGCGCCGATCCTGGGGGAGGGGGCCAGCATCCGGCTGACGGTCACGCCCTGGGGCTGACGCCCCGCAGCTGACGCCCCGCCGGGTCAGCGGTCCTCGGCGACCGCCACCTCGCGCGCCCACCGGTAGTCCGCCTTCCCGCTCGGCGAGCGGCGGATGGACTCCGCGACCACCAGCTGACGCGGGATCTTGTAGCCGGCGAGCCGGGAGCGGCAATGACGCTGGATGTCGTCCAGCGAGGGCCGCGCGGCGCCGCTGCGCACCTGCACGACCGCCGCCACATGGTTGCCCCACGTCGGGTCCGGCACCCCGGCCACCAGGGCGTCGTACACGTCCGGATGAGACTTCAGCGCCTGTTCGACCTCCTCGGGGTACACCTTCTCGCCCCCGGTGTTGATGCACTGCGAGCCGCGCCCGAGGACCACGACCACGCCCTCCTCGTCGACGGTCGCCATGTCGCCGAGCAGCACCCAGCGTTCGCCGTCCTTGCGGAAGAAGGTCTCGGCCGTCTTCGCCGGGTCGTTGTAGTAGCCGAGCGGCACATGACCGCGCTGGGCGACCCGCCCGACCTCGCCCGCGGCGACCGGCTCGTGGGTGGCGGGATCGACCACCTGTGTACGGGAGTTGACGCGGACCCGGAAGCCGCGCTCGGGCCCCGAGTCCTCCGTCGCCGTGCCGTTGAACCCGGACTCCGAGGAGCCGAAGTTGTTCAGCAGCATCGCGTTCGGCATCAGCGCCCGGAACTGGCGGCGGACCGTGTCCGACATGATCGCGCCGGACGAGGACACGCTGAACACCGACGAACAGTCCGTGCCCCTCAGGGGGCCTTCGAGCGCGTCGATCAACGGCCGCAGCATCGCGTCGCCCACCAGGGAGATGCTGGTGACCTTCTCCTTCTCGATCGTCCTCAGTACTTCCTCGGGCACGAACTTGCGGTGGATCACGACGCGTTGACCGAAATTGAAGCCGATGAAGGCGGTGAGGGTGGAGGTGCCGTGCATCAGCGGCGGGGTGGGGAAGAAGGTGATCCCCGTACCGCCGGCCGCGACCCGCTCGGCGATCTCCTCCGGCTTCTTCACCGGTTCACCGGTGGGTGAGCCGCCGCCCAGCCCCGAGAAGAACAGATCCTCCTGACGCCACATCACCCCCTTGGGCAGGCCTGTCGTGCCGCCGGTGTAGATGATGAACTGGTCGTCGCCCGAGCGGTCCGGGAACCCGCGCGCGGGGGAGCCGCTCGCCTCGGCGTCCGTGAAGGAGGTGATGCCCTCGCCCGGCGGGCCCACCCGGATCAGGTGCCGCAGCGCCGGCGTCTGCGGCAGCGCCGCCGCCACCCGGTCCGTGAACTCCGCGTCGAAGACGAGCGCCACCAGATCCGCGTCCCGGTAGAGGTAGACCAACTCCTCCTCCACATAGCGGTAGTTGACGTTGACCGGCACGATCCGCGCCTTGAGGCAGCCGAGCACCGTCTGGAGGTACTCGACGCCGTTGTACAGATGCAGGCCGAGGTGCTCGCCGGGGCGGATCCCGCTGTCGAGGAGGTGGTGGCCGACGCGGTTGGCCGCCGCGTCCAGCTCCGCGTACGTCAGACGGCGTTCCGCGCCCGTGCCGGGGTGGTCGACGTACACGAGCGCCTCACGGTCCGCCGCCACGTCGACGACCGACTCGAACAGGTCGGCAAGGTTGTACTCCACCGCTCCTCCTGACCGGGGGGCCTGGTTCTCCGACGGTTCGTCGGTCATCTGAGCAAAGGGGGCGGCAAGTGGGAAGGGCTCGCGCCAATAAATCTGACTGACTGTCAGAAAACCCTTGAAGTGCCATCACGCCTCCTGCAACCTGTTCTCGTTCTTTCCGAGGGGAGACCTGCGATGGGCGGCACCGAACACCTCACCGTGCGCCGCGAAGGCGCCACACTCGTGCTCACGCTCAACAGACCGGAGGCCAGGAACGCGCTCTCGATCGCCATGCTCGTCGGCCTGTACGACGGCTGGCTCGAGGCCGACGCGGACGACTCGGTCCGCTCGATCGTCTTCACCGGCGCGGGCGGTTCCTTCTGCGCCGGCATGGACCTCAAGGCCCTGGCCGGCCGCGGCATGGAGGGCGAGCGGCACCGCGACCGGCTCAAGGCCGACCCCGACCTGCACTGGAAGGCGATGCTCCGCCACCACCGCCCCCGCAAGCCGGTGATCGCCGCCGTCGAGGGGTACTGCGTGGCGGGCGGCACCGAGATGCTCCAGGGCACCGACATCCGCGTCGCGGGCGAGTCCGCCACCTTCGGCCTCTTCGAGGTGAAACGCGGCCTCTTCCCGATCGGCGGCTCGACGGTCCGGCTGCCACGCCAGATCCCGCGCACCCACGCTCTGGAGATGCTGCTCACCGGCCGGTCGTACAGCGCACGGGAGGCCGCGGCCATCGGCCTGATCGGGCATGTCGTCCCCGACGGCACCGCCCTGGAGCGGGCCCTGGAGATCGCCGAACGCGTCAACGCCTGCGGGCCGTTGGCCGTCGAAGCCGTCAAGGCGTCGGTGTACGAGGCCGCCGATCTCACCGAGACCGATGGCCTCGCCGCGGAACTCGCCCGGGGCTGGCCGGTCTTCGACACCGACGACGCGAAGGAAGGCGCGCGTGCCTTTACGGAGAAGCGGGCGCCGGTCTACAAGCGTGCGTGACGCTCCGCCGGGTGAGCGGGTGGTGCATGTCGTTCGCGGTCTGCGGGGCCGTCATGGCTGGTCGCGCAGTTCCCCGCGCCCCTTGCGGGGCGCCCCCCTTGACGTCGGCTTCCCGAGGAGGCAGCCCCGATGCCCGAAGTTCTCAAAGCTCCGCTTGTTGTCGAGTTTCCGTTCACCCGGTCTCTCGGGCCCGTCCAGAGTGCCTTTCTCACAGGCCTGCGTGAGCGGGTCGTTCTCGGGGTGACGACCACCGACGGCCGCACCCTCGTCCCGCCCGTCGAGTACGACCCGGTCACCGCCGACGACCTGCGCGACCTGGTCGAGGTCGGCTCCACCGGCACGGTCACCACCTGGGCCTGGAACCACGCGCCCCGCCGCGGGCAGCCCCTCACCACCCCCTTCGCCTGGGTCCTGGTCCGCCTCGACGGCGCCGACACCGCCCTCCTGCACGCCCTCGACGCCCCCGGCCCCGACGCCGTCCACACCGGAATGCGCGTCCGGATCCGCTGGGCCGGGGAACGCACCGGCGCCATCACCGACATCGCCTGCTTCGAGCCGTACGACGGCGAACCGGCCGAACTCACGGGCAGCACCGGCGAGTTCGCTGACCCGGTCGGCGGCATCGTCGCCGCCGCGCGGCTCGACTACACCTACTCGCCCGGCCGCGCCCAGACCGCCTACATCAACTCCCTCGTCGACCGCAGGACCGTCGGCGAGCGCTGCCCGTCCTGCCGCAAGGTGTACGTCCCGCCGCGCGGAGCCTGCCCCACCTGCGGCGTCCCGACCGCCGAGCAGGTCGAGGTCGGACCGCGCGGGACCGTCACCACCTTCTGCATCGTCAACATCAAGGCGAAGAACCTCGACATCGAGGTGCCCTACGTCTACGCCCACATCGCCCTCGACGGCGCCGACCTCGCGCTGCACGCCCGCATCGGCGGCATTCCCTACGACCAGGTGCGCATGGGTCTGCGCGTCGAACCCGTGTGGACGGACGGAGCCCGCTACCCCGACCACTACCGGCCGACCGGCGAACCCGACGCGGACTACGACGCCTACAAGGAGCTGCTATGACCCGGGACATCGCGGTGGTGGCCTTCGCGCAGACCGACGTCCTGCGCACCACCGACGAGCTCTCCGAGGTCGAGATGCTCATGCCGGTCCTGCACAGCGTCCTGGACCGGACCGGCCTGAAGACCGCCGACATCGGCTTCACCTGCTCCGGCTCCAGCGACTACCTCGCCGGCCGGGCCTTCTCCTTCACCCTCGCGCTCGACGGCGTCGGTGCCTGGCCGCCCATCTCGGAGTCCCATGTCGAGATGGACGGCGCCTGGGCGCTGTACGAGGCGTGGACCAAGCTGCTCACCGGCGACGCCGACACCGCACTCGTCTACTCCTACGGCAAGTCCTCGCCCGGCTCCCTGCGCGACGTGCTCACCCGTCAGCTCGACCCGTACTACGTCGCCCCGCTGTGGCCCGACTCCGTCGCCCTCGCCGCCCTCCAGGCGCAGGCCCTGATCGACGCGGGCGACACCGACGAGAGCGCCCTCGCCGCGATCGGTGTCCGCAGCCGCCGCGTCGCGACCCTCAACTCCCGTGCTCAGCTCCGTGGTTCGCTCCCCCAGGGGGATTACGTCGTACGGCCGCTGCGCACCGGCGACTGCCCGCCCGTCGGCGACGGCGCCGCCGCCGTGATCCTCGCGGCCGGGGCGCGGGCCCGCGAGCTGTGCTCCCGGCCCGCCTGGATCCGGGGCATCGACCACCGGATCGAGGCCCACGCGCTCGGCGTGCGCGACCTGACCGATTCGCCCTCCACCCGCCTGGCCGCCGAACGGGCCGGGGCCTTCGAACGGCCCGTCGACACCGCCGAGCTGCACGCTCCGTTCAGCTCGCAGGAGGTCGTCCTGCGCAAGGCGCTGCGGCTCGACGACAGCGTGCGGGTGAACCTGTCCGGCGGTGCCCTCGCCGCCAACCCGATGATGGCCGCCGGCCTCGTCCGCGTCGGCGAGGCCGCCGCCCGTATCCACCGGGGCGAGTCCGACCGCGCCCTCGCCCACGCCACCTCCGGCCCGTGTCTCCAGCAGAACCTGGTCGCCGTACTCGAAGGGGAACCGCGATGAGCAAGGAGCCCGTGGCCGTCGTCGGGATCGGCCAGACCAAACACGTCGCGGCCCGCCGGGACGTGTCGATCGCGGGGCTCGTCCGCGAGGCCGCCCTACGCGCCCTCGAGGACGCCGAGTTGACGTGGGCCGACATCGACGCCGTCGTCATCGGCAAGGCCCCCGACTTCTTCGAGGGCGTCATGATGCCCGAGCTCTACCTCGCCGACGCGCTCGGCGCGGTCGGCAAGCCGATGCTCCGGGTGCACACGGCCGGGTCCGTCGGCGGGTCCACGGCCCTCGTCGCCGCCAATCTCGTCGCGGCCCGCGTCCACGGCACCGTGCTGACCCTCGCCTTCGAGAAACAGTCCGAGTCCAACGCCATGTGGGGCCTCTCCCTGCCGATCCCCTTCCAGCAGCCCCTGCTCGCCGGGGCCGGCGGATTCTTCGCGCCACATGTGCGGGCCTACATGCGGCGCAGCGGCGCCCCCGACACCGTCGGCTCACTGGTGGCGTACAAGGACCGGCGCAACGCGCTGAAGAACCCCTACGCCCACCTCCACGAGCACGACATCACGCTGGAGAAGGTCCAGGCCTCGCCCATGCTCTGGGACCCGATCCGCTACTCGGAGACCTGCCCCTCCTCCGACGGCGCCTGCGCGATGATCCTCACCGACCGGGCCGGAGCCGCCCGTGCGCCCCGGCCGCCCGCCTGGATGCTCGGCGGCGCGATGCGCAGCGAACCGACCCTGTTCGCCGGCAAGGACGCCGTGTCGCCGCGGGCCGGCCAGGACTGCGCCGCCGACGTCTACCGGCAGGCCGGCGTCACCGACCCGCGCCGGGACATCGACGCCGTCGAGATGTACGTACCGTTCTCCTGGTACGAGCCCATGTGGCTGGAGAACCTCGGCTTCGCCGACGAGGGCGAGGGCTGGAAGCTGACCGAGGCCGGGGTGACGGAGCTCGACGGCGACCTGCCCGTCAACATGTCGGGCGGTGTCCTGTCCACCAACCCCATCGGCGCCTCCGGCATGATCCGCTTCGCGGAGGCGGCGCTCCAGGTGCGCGGCCAGGCCGGGGAGCACCAGGTGGAGCGGGCCGGGAAGGTCCTCGGGCACGCCTATGGCGGTGGCTCGCAGTTCTTCTCCATGTGGCTCGTGGGAGCGCGGCCACCGGAGTCCTGAAAGGTCCCCCTCACGTGCTCTGTCGGGCTCCGGAACCGATCGCTAGGCTGGCCCGCGGACGACGAACCGGGAGGAGCACGGACGTGGCCGAGAGCACCATCCAGCAGCAGCCGCTCACGGGCTGGGACAAGCCGGAGCTGGACCTCAGCAACGCCGAGTGGCAGTCCAGCAGCCGGGGGCGGGGGGATGTCCAGATCGCCTTCGTCGAGGGATTCATCGCGATGCGCAACAGTGGCAGCCCCCAGAGCCCTTCCCTGATCTTCACGCCCGCCGAGTGGGGCGCGTTCGTGTCGGGGGCGCGGGAGGGGGAGTTCGACCTGACCTGAGACCGGGGTCGGCCGGACGGCCGGCACCGGGAGCCTGCCCGGACGGGGGGACGGGCGGGGCCCGGGCGGGCAGGCGACGTCGGCCGCCACCACCCGGGGAGTGACGGCCCCGGGACGACGAACCGCGTCCCTCCCGGCGGTCGCCGGACGGCGCTGTCCACGTACCATGGCGGCATGTCGTTCCTCCGCCGCCGCAGCGCCACTCCCGCCGGGCCCGACTTCGACGTCCTGGCCATGGATCCGGGCGACTGGCCCGGCAATCTGGGCGCCGGGCTGCTGCCCGCCCCCGACGGCAGCTGCCAGGGCGTCTTCCTGCGCTACGACCTCTTCGGCGGTCGTGGCCCCGCGATGATCATCGGCAATCTTCCCGAGGGCTCCCCGGCCCGTGAGGTGGAGGAGGGGGAGGTCCCCTTCGAGGTCGCCCAGCTCCTGCTCGCGCTGGAGAACGACGAGGAGGTGACCGTCGTCGGCACCGAGGACATGCCGGTGATGCAGGGCGACAACCTCCTGATCGTGCGCCGCCTCAAGCTCTCCGAGGGCCGGATCTCCTGTGTGCAGTTCGACCGCAGCGACAACGTCCTGGTGACCATCGCCGCCTGGGACCGCCCCATCACCGACGATCTGTACGCCCTGCTGAAACCGCTCCCGGCGGAGCTGTTCCAGCAGGGCTGAGGCGCGCCTACGACGTGGACGACACCAGCTTCACGTCCGCGGCCCGCACGAACGCCACCCGGTGGCCGTACTGGATCTCGTAGTACTGGTCCTCGCCGATCACGACCTGGTGCGAGCCGGTGGCGAAGGTGACCGCGTAGTAGTACTCGCCCGGCACCTTGTCACCGACGACGTACTTCTGGCCCTTCGGCAGGGTGTACGGCAGCGGTGACACCGCCTGGGCCGGGACGCCCGCCGGGTAGGCCGACGCCTCCGGGTAGGCGCGGCCGTAGACCGGAACGCTGTCGCGGCCGTCCTTCGGAGTGATCACCTGGCCCGCCGCGGGTACCGCCGTCGGCTGGTCCTTCGGGTTGTGGAACCACGCCTTCTGGCCCAGGTACCAGATCGCCGTCCAGTCACCCCACTGGTCGGCGACCGCGTACTGCTGGCCGGTGGACACCCGCGAGGAGATGTCGTTCACGCCCGTGGTCGGGGCCGAGCCCTGGCCGATGTCCTTGATCAGGGCCGACTTCTCGTCGTGGTCGGAGTACAGCCGCACCGCGCCGGAACCATGGGCCGCGCACGGCCGGCCCTTGGTGACGCAGTCCGTGTACACCGGCTGGTTGGCGAGGTAGTCCGGCCGGATCGTCACCAGACCGCCGCCGCTCCTGCGGGCCGTCGCCGCGAAGGGCCGGTCCAGCAGTTCGAAGTAGTGCCGCCAGTCCCAGTAGGGGCCCGGGTCGGTGTGCATCCCGGAGACGGTCGCGGTGGTCGGCCCGGGCACGTTGTCGTGGCCCAGGACGTGCTGCCGGTCCAGCGGGATGCCGTACCGCGCGGCCAGGTACTTCACCAGCCGCGCCGACGACCGGTACATCGCCTCCGTGTACCAGGAGTCCGGCTGGGCGAGGAAGCCCTCGTGCTCCAGGCCGATCGACTTGGCGTTGACGTACCAGTTGCCCGCGTGCCAGGCCACGTCCTTGGCCTTCACATGCTGGGCGACATGCCCGTCGGTGGAGCGCAGGGTGTAGCTCCAGGACACATAGGTGGGGTCCTGGACCATGTTCAGCACCCCCTCCCAGCCGCCCTCGGTGTCGTGCACGACGATGTACTTGATGCTCGGCGCGACAGGCCGACCGCCGAGGTCGTGGTTGCCGTAGTCGTTGTCGCCGAACTGTTCGTACGGCGCCGGGATCCACTCGCAGGACACCGTCGTCGGGCACTCGGTGCCAGTCGTGGAGGCCGTGCGCAGGCCGGTCTCCCGTAGCTGGGCGGTCCGCGGGGCCAGACCCGGCACGGCGGCCAGGGCGACCGGCCCACCGGCGTCCGTGGTGCGCTCCGCGCCGGTGCGGAGCACGTCGTACACGTCGTCGGCGTAGGTGGCGGCCGTCGCGCTGTCGTCCGCGCCCGAGAAGCGCGCCACCGCGCCGTACCAGTCCGCCGGGTCGGCGCTCAGCGGCTCGCCCAGGCTCCGCTGCGCGGCGGCGAGGAGCGCGGCGCCGCCCGCGATGTTGGCCGCGGGGTCCGTGCGCAGCTCCTCGGCGCTGAGGCCGGTCAGCTCCGCCGCCCTCGGCAGCGTCCGCAGCCGGGCCGGGATCTCGTCGCCGGCCGGGAGCCGCGTCTCCGGGACACGGGCCGGGCGGGCGGAGTCGCCGCGGGCGTCCTCCGCGCCCTGGCTGTGGTGCGGGGCCTCGGCGAGCGCCGTACGGGCGTCGGTGAGGTGCATCGGCCCGTAGCCGCCGGTCACGCTGGGCGCTCCGCCGTGCGTGTCCCAGCGGGACTGGAGGTAGGAGACGCCCAGCAGCAGGCTCCGCGGCACGTGGTACTCGGCGGCCGCGGCGGCGAAGGCCCGCCGGAGGCTGGTCGCTTCGGCAGCTCGGGAAGTCGAGGGATCCGTGGCCTCGGCCGGGGAGGCCGCGCCGAGCAACGGGAGCAGCAGAGCCGCCGACGCCATGGCGCCTGCGGCTCTACGGGTGTGTCTGCCAGGTCCGGGGGGAGTGACGGGTTTTCGCAATGCGGCCTCCTGGGACGAGCGGGCGGGGCGATGCGGGGCCGGACAGGAACCAACTGTCACCGGCTTTCCGACAACCCGTCAATCATGCCCACAGACAGGAGATTTCCCTCGTCAAGACACCGCTGACGCACCCCGGGGGTCCGCGGCGCGCCGCCGTTCAGGCGCAACCGCGGACCCCCGTCCCCTCAGCGAGTGCCGACCGCCGCGCGTACGGCCCGGCGGGCCAGCTGGCAGTCGTCGTGCAGCCGTCGCAGCAGCAGGCGCTGTTCCTCGCCGGACGGCGCGCCACCCGGATGGGCTCCCGGGGCCGTCGCGGCGACGTCGTGCATCGAACGCTGCACGGCCGTCTCGTAGGTGCGGATCTCGCGGGTCAGGACCAGCATCAGGTTCACCAGGAAGGCGTCACGCGAGGCCGGGCCCGCCGACTGGGCGATCTGGCTGATCTGACGGCGCGCCACCGGCGCGTCGCCCAGCGCCGACCACAGTGTCGCCAGGTCGTAGCCCGGCAGATACCAACCCGCGTGCTCCCAGTCCACCAGCACTGGACCGGCCGGTGAGAGAAGGATGTTCGACAGGAGGGCGTCGCCGTGACAGAACTGGCCCATGCCCTGCCGGCCCGCGGTGGCCGCGATGCCGTGCAGCAGCTTCTGGAGGTCGCCCATGTCCCGGTCGGTGAGCAGACCCAGCTCGTGGTAGCGGGAGATACGGGCGGCGTAGTCCAGCGGGGCGTCGAACGTCCCCGCCGGCGGCCGCCAGGCATTGAGCCGGCAGACCGCGCCGAGTGCCGCCCGGACGTCCGCCCGCGGCGGGGCCTCGGTGGGGTGCAGCTGGAGTGCCGCCACCCGCCCCGGCATCCGCTCGATCACCAGTGTGCAGTTGTCCGGGTCCGCCGCGATCAGTCTCGGCGCCCGTACCGGAGGGCGGTGCCGGACGAACGTGCGGTACGCGGCTATTTCGTGCCGGATCTGCTCGGCCCACACGGGGGAGTGGTCGAGTAAACACTTGGCGACCGCCGTGCTGCGGCCGGTCGTGCCGACCAGCAGCACCGAGCGTCCGCTGCGGCGCAGCACCTGGACCGGGGCGAACTCCGGGCAGATCCGGTGCACGGACGCGATCGCCGTGCGCAGCTGGGCGCCCTGGGGGCCGGACAGGTCGAGTCTCCCGCTGAGCGGTTGGGTGCCGAGCCCCGCGGGACGCCGGGCCGGACCGGCGCCGAGCCCGGGAGCCGCCGACCGCGCGGCGGGATCGAGATAGGGGCCGCCGCCGCCCGGGCGGGTGTGCAGCGACCGGGGCGGGGCGGACACGGAGGACGATGCTGCGTACATGGGAGAAACAGATCCCTTCGTGTGCCGGACGTCAGAACGCTGCCCCGACCGGTCCTTTCGGGTACACCCTGGGGAATGTCCCTCGGCGACCGGGTCGGGGTGGCGCTTTCCTACCTGACACCCATCGCCCAGTGGCACACCATCTGGCGAACCCTGGCGAACCCTGGCGAATAGTCGCCCGGCAACTTTCACCGGGCTACTGTCAACTCAGCCGAGAACCTGGGGGCTTGACGTGAGCGGACAACCCAACACCCGCCTCTCGGACCTGTTCGGCCTGGCCGGCTGGTCCAAGGGGGAACTCGCGAGGCTGGTCAACCGGCAGGCGGCGGCCATGGGCCACCCCCAGCTGTCGACCGACACCTCCCGGGTGCGGCGGTGGATCGACATGGGAGAGATCCCGCGCGATCCGGTACCGCGGGTGCTGGCGGCTCTGTTCACCGAGCGTCTCGGCCGTGTCGTGACCATCGAGGACCTCGGTCTGGTCCGGCACGGGCGTACAGGGAATCGGCCCGGCGGCGGGAGCGTAAAACATCCCGACGATGTGCCGTGGGCGCCCGAACGGACTGCTGCGGTCCTCACCGAATTCACGGGAATGGACCTCATGCTCAACCGACGCGGCTTGGTGGGCGCGGGTGCCGCGCTCGCCGCGGGATCAGCTCTCAGCAGTGCCATGTACGAGTGGCTGCACACCGACCCCACCCTCTCCTCCGACGCTCCTGTCATCGACCATCCCCTCCTCCACCATGCCGACCCCGCCGGGTTCGACCGCTACGAGGCCGCCCCCATCGGAACGGAGGAGGTGGACGAACTCGAGCGCTCGGTGGAGGTGTTCCGGGCCTGGGACGCGGCCCGCGGCGGCGGGCTTCAGCGCAAGGCCGTCGTGGGACAGCTCAACGAGGTGGGCGGCATCCTCGCCTACCACCATCCCTCCCATCTCCAGCGGCGCCTGTGGGGTGTCGCGGCCAACCTCGCCGTCCTCGCGGGCTGGATGTCGCACGACGTCGGTCTGGAGCCCACGGCCCAGAAGTACTTCGTCATCGCCGCCCATGCCGCACGAGAGGGCGGTGACCGGCCGCGGGCCGGCGAGGCGCTCTCCCGGGCGGCCCGTCAGATGGTCCACCTCGGGCGGCCCGACGAGGCCCTCGACCTGATGAAACTCGCCCAGTCCGGATCCGGCGACAACGTGACCGCGCGCACCCGGGCGATGTTCCACACCATCGAGGCCTGGGCGCAGGCGTCGATGGGCAAGGGCCAGGCCATGCGCCGTACCCTCGGTCGGGCGGAGGACCTCTTCGTCTCCGACAAGGGCGACGTCGCACCGCCGTCCTGGATGCAGACCTTCAAGGACGAGGATCTGTACGGCATGCAGGCGCTGGCCTACCGCACGCTGGCCGAGTTCGAGCCGCAGGCGGCCGCGCACGCCCAGTACTACGCGGAGAAGGCGCTGGCGCTGCGCGTCGACGGGCGGGAGCGGTCGAAGATCTTCGACCATCTGTCCATGGCGTCCGCCTGCTTCATCGCCGACGACCCCGAACAGGCGGACCGGTTCGCGCGGCTGGCCCTGATGTCGATGGGGTCGAACTCCTCCCGGCGCACCTGGGACCGGCTGAGCCAGATGTACCGGCTCACCGCGGAGTACGCCAACTACCCGAGGATCAGCGAGTTGCGTGAGGAGATCAGGCTGGCGCTGCCGAAGCAGAAGGGCAGCAGGGGGAGCAAGGGGGGCAACGGCGCCCAGGTGTGAGCGGGTTGTCGTCGGTCGATCCACTCACCGGGTGACCCGGGCGACGAGCACGCAGGCGTCGTCGGCGCGTTCGCTCTCGCCGCACTCCTCCACGACCATCCGCACACACTCCTGCGCGGTGCGCGCCCTGTCCAGACGAGGGGCCAGGCCGAGGAGGCGGTCGGCGGGTGCCAGGCCGTCGGTGTGCAGCAGGAGCAGGTCGCCTTCTTCGAGGGTCTCCTCGGCCTGCCCGTAGGCGGCGCGGGCGGTGGCTCCGAGGAGTACGCCCTCCGGTGCGTCCAGCCGGCGTCCCGTCCCGTCGCGGAACAGCAAGGGGACGGGGTGCCCGGCCTGCGCCCACATCAGGGTGCGGGTGTCCGGCCGGTAGCGGCAGCAGACCGCGCTGCCCAGGGCCGGTTGGACCGTTGCGTCCAGTAACTGGTTGAGCCAGGACATCAGTTGGGCCGGCCGGGTGCCGGCCATGGCCATCCCGCGCAGGGCGCCCAGCAGCATCGCCGTGGTCGAGGTGACGGTCGGGCCGTGGCCGGTGAGGTCACCGACGCTGAGCAGCGTCTGCCCGTCGGAGAGTTCGAGCGCGTCGTACCAGTCGCCGCCGATCTGTGAGGTCGTCGCGGCGGGCAGATAGTGGGCGGCGAGGTCGAGGGAGCGGGGGCCCTGGTGCGGCAGGCGCGGGGAGCCGCGCCACGGTGGCAGCACGGCCTCCTGGAGCTCCACCGCGAGCCGGTGTTCGGTCTGGGCGCGGTGCCGCTGCCGCTGGAGCGAGTCACGGCTCTCGCGTACCGCCCGCTGGCTGCGGCGCAGTTCGCTGACGTCCCGCAGCACGGCCCACATCGAGGTGGTGCCGCCCTCGGAGTCGAGCACGGGCTCGCCCATCATGTGCACGGTGCGGTGCTCGCCGTCCGGGCGTACGACGCGGAACTCGCCGTCGATGGGCCGGGCGTCGATCAGGCAGTCGGTGACCATCGCCGTCAGCTTCGGCCGGTCCTCGTCGAGGACGAGCGCGGGCAGTTCGTCGAGGGTGAGCGGGGGAGCGGCGGGGTCGCGGCCGAGGATCCCGTAGAGCTCCTCGGACCAGACGGCCTCGTCCGTCAGCAGGTTCCACTCCGCGCTGCCGACCCGGCTCAGCAGCGACTCGCGCCGGGGAGCGGACGGCTCGGCGGGCGCGCGCTCGGCGGCCGGCACGGGCGGCGGACCGTCCCGCAACTGGGCCAGGTGCGTGTCGAGGTCGTCGAGTTGATGCAGCGCCAGGTCGTAGAGCGCGCGCTGCCAGCGTCCCTGCGGGTCCGTCGCGTCGCTGCGGGCGTCCTGCCGTACGGCGTCCATGTCGCCCTTGAGCCGCCGGGTCTGCGTGATCAGCGCGTCGACCGAGCCGCGCCCCGGCGGCTGGGCGGCTGAGCGGTCCGCAGAGACATGGGGCGGCATGACGCACTCCGATGCGGGACGGTACGGCGAGGGCTGGCACAAGGGCCGTTACGACTGTTGCACAGCCCGCGACGGCGTGTAAGGGATTTGGCAACACACGATTCGGTGGTGCTTCTGGCATATGCCAGTGTCTTCAGGGAGGGGTGGCGGGAGGTGGTCGGCATGCGCCGGAAGAGGGTCAAGTCGTAGGTGACGTACGTGACTTGGGGGACTCCTGAGGGGGCCGAGGTGACCATCGGTCGCGTGTTCGGCGGGCTGATGTTCCAGGCAACAGTCACTGTGACGCAGGTCACATGAATTGGACACCGCTTTCGCGTAATGCAAGAGGCCCCTGCGAGGTCGTACATGCATGGACATCACTCTTGAACAACCCGTCCGCGCCCGGCTGATCACCGCGGAGGACCAGGAGCTGCCCGTGCCCGCCACGCTCCGCTACGACTCCACCGACCCGTTCGCCGTGCATGTCGACTTCCCGCCGGAGGTCTCCCTCGCGGGCGAGGCCGTCACCTGGACCTTCGGCCGGGCGCTGCTGGAGCAGGGCGTGAGCGGTCCGGCCGGGAGCGGCGATGTGCACATCTGGCCCTGCGGGCCGGTCCGTACGGTGGTGGAGTTCCACTCACCGCTCGGCCTGGCCCTGCTCCAGTTCGACACCGCCGCCCTGCGCCGGTTCCTGCTGCGCAGTTACGCCGTGGTCGCGGCGGGCCGGGAGGATGTCGGCGCCGCCGTCGACCGGGGACTGGAGGCCCTGCTCGGCAATGTCTGAGCCCCGCCGGGTGTCAGTGACCGTCCGCGGTGTACAGGCCCGGGCGCGGGGCGAGTTCGACCGCGACGCGCGTGTCGCTCTCCAGGGCCCGGATCCCGGCCTCGGCGACGACGGAGGCCGCGTAGCCGTCCCAGACGGTCGGACCGGTGACCAGACCGCGCCGGGTGGCGTCGACCCAGGCCTGCACCTCGCGGTCGTAGGCGTCCACGAACCGCACGAGGTAGTCCTGGGGCACGTCCGCGCCGGCTGTGCCCCGTGTGGTGACGAGCATCCCCTGGTCGTCGCCGATACGCGCGCTGCCCGCCTCGCACACGGCCTCGCAGCGCACCTGGTACCCGAAGCCGCAGTTGACGAAGACCTCCACGTCGACCAGGGCGCCCCCGTCGGTCTCGAAGAGCACGAACTGCGGGTCGAGCAGGCCCTGCGGGGCGCCGGCGGAGGGGCGCGGGCGCCGCACGGTGACCGCGGTCAGCTCCTGGCCCAGCAGCCAGCGGGCCGCGTCGATCTCGTGCGACACCGAGCTGTCGATCAGCATCGCGCTGGTGAAGCCCGGCGGCGAGGAGACGTTGCGGTGCACGCAGTGCAGCATCAGAGGCCGGCCGAGCCGACCGTCGTCCAGCAGCGCCTTGAGCCTGCGGTACCCGGCGTCGTAACGCCGCATGAACCCGATCTGCGTCAGTCGCCGCCCCAGCCGGGCCTCCGCCTCCAGCACGCGCAGCGCCCCGGCCGAGTCCGGCACCATGGGCTTCTCGCACAGCACCGGGAGCCCGCGGGCGAAGGCCGCGAGCAGCGCCTCCTGGTGTGCGGGACCGGGCGAGGCGATCAGCACGGCCTCGACACCCGGCGCGTCGAGCGCGGCCTCGACCTCCGTGTGGACCGCCACCCCCTCGATCCCGGCCACGGCCTCCTTCGCGCGCGCGGCGTCGGGATCGGCCACGGCGGCGACCCGGGCCCCGCTCACCACGCGATCGAGGCGGCGTATGTGGTCGGCCCCCATGTGTCCGGCACCCAGCACGGCCACGCCCAGCAGGTCACTCACGCGAACTCACCCTCCCGGTGGACGATCACGCCGTAGCGTACGCCGCCGGTGAAAGCCGCTGAAGGGGCCCCGACCAGGGCAACCGGCCGAACCGCCGCCGAGCGGGGGTCAGTAGCGCAGCACGCCTGCCATCCCGTCCGCGTCGCCCAGTGCGCCGTCGGGTACGAAGCGCACCTCGGCGCCCGTCTCCAGGCACTGCTCGACGATCTCGTCCACGATGTCCTCGCGGGCGTCGAGATCGCCACTCACGGCGGGGACGAGATGGTCGCCGCCGTCGCGGACCGTGATCCGGTAGTTCTCCTCGACGGCCAGCAGCCGGATCCGGCCCTCCCGCGCGCTCTGCCAGAGCTCGTCGACGCCGGCCGCGAACGTCTTGTGTCCACGGGCCGAGTCGAGCTCCCGGGCGACGGCCGCGGTGTTCCGGCGGGCCTCCGCGTCGTGCAGCGGGCGCACCGCCTGCCACACGGCGTCGGGTGTGCCGTGGGAGAGTCCGCCGTGCGGGAGGTGCACCGCGTCCCGGGTGGCTCCGCCCAACTCGTCGAGGAGCGACAGTGCCGCCTGCTCGCCGGTGACGTACAGCGGTCGCGGGTCCTCGCGCAGCAGCCTGCCCAGGGCGGTGTCGGCCTCGCGCAGGAAGTGGCGGGTGTCTTCGTCGCGGAAGGTGCTGGGCAGGTCCCCGATCCGCTCCATGCGTTCGGCGTCGAAGTTCGGCTGGCTCCTGACCAGCGGGAAGCCGCCGGCGTGTTCCTCGGTGACCCGGTCGGCGCCGCCGTTCCACAACGTGACGCGGTCCGGGGAGACCGACAGGACCCAGAACGGGCGTTCGGCGGCCTGGGCCGAGACGAGGTTGCGGGTCAGGAAGGTGTCGGAGAGCACGACGCGTTCGGGGACGGCGCGGGCCAGGGACCACACCTGGTGCTCGCCCGGGGCGGCGTAGATGACCAGGCCGTCCTCGGTGTGCGCCAGGTCGACCTCGGCCAGGGCCCGGTCGAGCTGGTCGGCGACGTCGGCGCGCCGCTCGCGGCTGACCGCCGGGTCGGTCTCCAGCTGTTTCTTCGCCTCGGCCACGACATTGCGCAGCCGGACCCGGTCCTGGGTGTTCTCGGGTTCCCGCCGGTGCGTCGGCGTCAGCACGGACACCGCGGGATAGGGGCGCGGGCGGCGCAGTTCGGAGAGGGTCGCTGGGCTGAGTGCGTGCTCCATATCAGCACGATAGGTCCCAATCGCCTTTAAGGCATTTGGGGCAATACCAGTACATCTTCGGGAACATGCGCAGGGAAGGTCGCACCTGCCCCTTGCTGCGCGGTTCCGTGGAGTTCTGAGCGCGATCTCGTGGGCGCCCGACGGTGACGGCGACCCCCTCGGCCGGTTACCGTACGCGTCAGTAACCGGGACCGCACCGCAGGAGGCACCCATGCCGCAGCTCGAAGTCGACGGCGCAGCACTGACGTACGACGACGAGGGCCCGCGCGACGGCGACGGGGTGCCCCTGGTGTTCGTGCACGGCTGGACGGCGAACCGGCACCGCTGGGACCACCAGGTGGCGCATTTCGCCGAGCGGCGCCGGGTGATCCGGTTCGACCTGCGCGGGCACGGCGAGAGCAGCGGGGCGGGCGTGAAGACGGTCGCGGAGCTGGCGACGGACCTCCTGGCCCTCCTCGACCACCTGGAGATCGAACGGTTCGTGCTGGTCGGCCACTCGATGGGCGGGATGATCTCGCAGACCGTGGCCCTCTCCCACCCCGCACGGGTGGAGCGCATGGTGCTGGTGAACTCCATCGGCCGGATGACGTACAGCCGGGGCAGGGGCCTGCTGATGGGCGTCTCCACCCTCGTCCCCTTCAAGCTGTTCGTCGCCGCCAACATCCAGCGGGCCTTCGCCCCCGGCTACCCCCGCGAGGAGATCCGCGCGTACATCAAGTCCTCCGCGGACACCCCGCGCGAGGTGGTCATGACGCTGTACGGCGCCATGCGTGCCTTCGACGTGCTGGACCGGGTCGGAGAGATCCAGGCCCCGACCCTGATGATCCACGGCTACCACGACATCCAGCTCCCGGTGCAGCAGATGCTGCGCATGGCCAAGGCTTACCCGGACGCCACCGTCCGCGTCCTCGACGCGGGCCACGAACTCCCCGTCGAGAAGCCGGCCGAGCTGACGGCGGCGATCGACGCCTTCGTCACCGTCAAGCCCTCGTAGCCCCAGTAGTCGTAGTCGCAGCCTTCGTGGGCCTCGTGGCCGTCGGCCGCGGGGCCGCTAGAAGCTGTCCGGGTCCGCGGCCTTCCAGTCCGTCTCCCAGGACTCCGGTGGTCCGGCGAGCAGTTCTCCCGGCGCCAGCCACTCGTACAGCTCCGCGTACGAGCGGACCGTGCCCGGCTGCGTCCGCCGGACCAGATGGCCGGGGGTGAGTTCGGCCGGCTCGCGGATGCCCATCGCCGCCATGATCCTGACGGCGTCACGCACCGTCTCCCGCTGGTAGCGCCCGACCCGCCGGGCCTTGTCGGCCACGTTGAGGGCGTGCGCCCGCAGCGGATCCTGGGTCGCGACGCCGGCCGGACAGGTCCCGGTGTGGCACCGCAGGGCGCCGACACAGCCGACGGCGCGCATCATCGCCCGGGCCGCGTTGGTGTAGTCGGCGCCCTGCGCGAGACGGGTGACGATGTCCGCGCCGGTGGCCACCCGGCCGCTCGCCCCGATCCGGACCCGGTCCCGGAGGCCGACGCCGACCAGGGCGTTGTGCACGGTGATCAACCCCTGGGTGAGCGGCATACCGAGGTGCCCGGCGAACCCCGCCGGCCCGGCGCCGGTGCCGCCCTCCGACCCGTCCACCACCACGAAGTCCGGCGTCAGCCCCTCCGCCACCATCGCCCCGCACACCGCGAGGAACTCCCGCCGTGAGCCCACGCACAGCTTGAACCCGGTCGGTTTGCCGCCCGCCAGCTCACGCAACCGTGCCAGGAACAGCACCAGTTCACGCGGCGTCGAGAACACCCGGTGCAAGGGCGGCGACACCACCGTCTCGCCCACCGGGACCTTCCGCTCCCGCGCGATCTCGGCGCTCACCTTCACCCCGGGCAGCACCCCGCCGCTGCCCGGCGCCGCCCCCTGGGACAGCTTCAACGACACACACTTCACCTCGGGCAGCGCCGCCTTGTCCGCGAACTCCCGCGCGTCGAAGCCGCCGTCGGCGCCACGGCAGCCGAAGTACCCCGTCCCGATCTCCCAGACCAGGTCGCCGCCCCCGCGCAGATGGTGCTCCGACAGCCCGCCCTCCCCGGTGTCCTGCGCGAAACGCCCCAGCGCCGCACCCCTGTTGAGGGCGAGGACCGCGCGCGACGACAGCGCCCCGAAGCTCATCGCGGACACGTTCAGCAGCGCCATGTCGTAGGGCTGGGAGCAGTCCGGCCCGCCCACCCGCACCACCGGCGGCTCCTCGGCCGGCTCGACCGGCCGCAGCGACGGCACCAGATACTCGTACGCGTCCCGGTCGCCGCCGAACGGCTCCCGCGCGTCGCCGCTCCCGGGGCGTACACGAACCTCCGCGGCCGGATACCGCAGCCGCCCGACCAACGGATGGTTGCGCAGTGCGGAGCGGCGGCGCTGGAGCAGGTCCCAGCCGCCCAGGCAGGCCGACGCCAGCAGCGGTCCGGCCGCGAGCCACCACCAGGCGGACCGGGCGGACGAGGCGGCGGTAGCCGCGGCCGCGAGGAGACAGACGAGCAGCAGCGGCAGGAACCGGCGCACTCAGTCGTCGTCCTCGTCGGGCGGCCCGCAGGAGCTGCCGCTGGGCGGGAGGGAGCCGTACAGCAGGAAGTCGTCGACCTTGCGGTGCACGCACTTGGACGAGCCGTATCCGGTGTGGCCGTCGCCCTTGTTGTCGAGCACCACGGCCGGGGCACCGAGACGCTTCGCCGTCTCCACGGTCCAGCGGTACGGCGTCGCCGGGTCGCCGCGCGTGCCGACCAGCAGCATCTCCGGGGTGCTCAGGTCCTTCACCTCGTCGCGGATGAAGTCGGTGCCCTTGGGGCGGCCGTAGCACATCAGGACCTCGGTGAGGCGGTACTGGCCGAAGACCGGTGAGGCCTTGTCATAGGCGGCGCGCAGCCGCTTGAGGTCCGCGGTGATCTGCGCGGCCGTGGGGCGGTCGGGGTCGTCGGCGCAGTTGATCGCCATCAGCGCCGCGGGCAGGTTGTCGAGGGGGATGTCCTCCTCGTCGACGAGCGCCCCGGGGGAGGGCTCGCCGCGGCCCGCGGCCCGGAGCGGGAACGGCAGCGGGAGGGCGAAGCCGCCGCTCGCGAAGCTCAGGACCCCGCTGGCGTCCCCGCTCTCGATGAGCTGCGCCAGCGACCGTTCCAGCAGGGGCCACAGCTCCTTGCTGTACAGCCCCTGTCCGAGCGCGCCGACGAGGTCCTGACCGGAGAAGTCCTCGCCGAAGTCGGTCGGCACCGGGTCCTCGTCCAGCGAGCGCACGAGCCGTACGACCGCCTCGCGGGCCACGCGCGGATCCTGCCCGAACGGGCAGGCGATGTCCTTCGTGCACCAGCCGACGAAGTCGTCCAGCGCCACCTGCTGCCCCCGGGCGCCCGCGATGCCCTGCTCGGTGAGCGGCTCGGTCAGGGTGTCGACGCCGTCGAGGACCAGCCGGCCCACCTTGTCGGGGAACCGGGCGGCGTAGACCGCGCCGAGCCGGGTGCCGTACGAGAAGCCCAGGTAGTTGAGCTTCTTGTCGCCGAGCGCCGCGCGCAGCACGTCCAGGTCCTGTGCCGCGTCGACGGTGCCTATGTGCGGCAGCACCGGTCCGGAGTGCTCGGCGCAGTCGGCGGCGGCCTGCTTCAACCGGGTGAGGAGCGCCTGGGGATCGGCGAGGGCCGTGTCGTCGTCCAGGGAGGCCAGCCCGCTGTCCTCACCGTCCCCGCAGCTGACGGGGGAGGAGCGGCCGACGCCACGGGGATCGAGGGTGACCACGTCGTAGCCGTCGGTGAGGTCCATGAACTCCTTGCCGCCGTAGGCGAGTTCAGGGACACCGGGGCCGCCGGGGCCGCCGAAGTTGAGCACCACCGAGCCGCGTTTGTCGCCCGTGGCCCGGTAGCGGCCGAGCGCGAGGTCGAGCGTGCCGGACTTGGGGCGGTCGTAGTCGAGGGGGACGGTCAGGTCGGCGCACTGGAGGTCCTTGGGTATGCCGTCGCCGTCGCACGCCGACCACGTGACCTTCTGGCCGTAGAACCGGGAGAGGTCGGCACGGTCGTCCCCGGCGGCGTTCCGGTTCGCGGTCGCCGTCGGCAGGCCCGCGCCCACCAGGGTCAGTGCGGCGGTGGCGGCGAGCGCGCAGCGTCGCAGCCCGGGCCGCGTCGGCAGCTTGGCCAGCATCAGTGCCTCCAGGGACGCCCGCAGCGGTCCGGGAACGGCGCCCTCGCTCACGATAAGCGGCCTGTCGACGACCCGCCTCCGGGCGGCCGGGGGCCACCGCGGGCCTCTTCGCGGGCCGCGCCCCGCGTGCTCTGTGAGGCCTGTGCGACGGGGGCGACACCAGTTCGACGGGGGGACCGAAGAGGGTTCGAAAAGCGATCGAAAAAGGGATCCAATGGGGTGAAAGGGTGTTCAGGCATAACCCGGATGGTGCGCCGGCGTTCTACCGGGTGCGGGCGAGTGCCCGCGATTCATGTCTGGAAGGCAGGGACCCATGAGACGGGTTACCCGAACCGGTGTGATGGCCGTCGCCGCAGTTTCCGGCGCGATGGCTGTGACACTGCCCGCACACGCCGATTCCGCGGCGGACGGCTCTGCGGCCGGCTCGCCCGGAGTGATCTCCGGCAACGGTGTCCAGCTGCCGGTGCACCTCCCGGTGAACCTGTGCGGGAACACGGTGAACGTGGTGGGCGTGCTGAACCCCGCCGCGGGCAACACCTGCGCCAACAAGGGCGCGGAGGCCGCTCCCGGGGCGCACGGCGCATCCAGCGGGAGCGGTGGCGCCACCGCTCCCGGCACGCACGGCACGCACGGCACGCACGGCACGCACGGCACGCACGGCGCGTCGTCCGGCGGTGGCGCCACCGCGCACGGCGTCGCGCAGGACTCGCCGGGCGTCGTCTCCGGCAACGGTGTCCAGCTGCCGGTCCACCTCCCGGTGAACGTCAGCGGCAACAGCGTGAACGTCGTCGGCATCGCGAACCCGGCGTTCGACAACGAGTCCGTCAACGTGTCCGATGAGGAGCCCGCGCCGCCGGTCGAGCCCGCGCCGCAGCCGCCGACCCGGCACGAACCGCCCTCGGAGCCCGAGCACCCGGGCCCACGGGCCGTCGTTCCGCAGACGCCGGCCGTCGCGCCCCAGAGAGGGATGCCCGAGGCCATGTCCTCGCTCGCCCACACGGGAGCCGACGCCACCCTGCCCGCCCTCGCCGGCAGCGCGGCCCTGCTGCTCGGCGGTGTGGCCCTCCACCGGCGGTTCCGCCCGAACACGGAGCGCTGAGCCGCCCTTTCGGAGCGGGACGGAGTGCAGGCCCCCTCGGTCATGTCGGGCGGGGGCGGGGGGCCTGCGGCGAGCCGGCGCTCTGCACGGGCGGGGCGTCGAAGCGGGGTGCTCGGGCGAGTGGGTCGGACCTGTGGACCGTCGACGCGGCATCATCCGTGGGCGACAGACGGGCCGCCGACCAGCGCGCCCGGCTCGAACTCGGGGTGTCGGGTGTCGGGTGCCGGGTGCCGGGTGCGGTGGCCGGGGGGCCACCCGGTTGTGGTTCTCGGCGAGCACCGTGCCGTCCGCGTCCACCCGTACCGAACCGAACCGAACGGATCGTCGCCGGCCCGCACTGTCTCGGCAGCGAGTTCCACGCAGCGGCGCAGATACGGCCGTTCGGCGGCCTCGACCATGGCGTACGGCTCTCCTCGACGGTTGACCCGGGCTTCGCCGCCGGCCTAGGCGCGGCTCCGCGCGACCGGAAAGGCGTGCCGGCGGCCCAGCGCGACCGCGGTCAGGGCCAGCGCGACCAGCGGCAGCGCCGTCCACGGCAGGGCCCCCGCACCCAGCGCCTCCAGGACCACACCTCCGGTCAGCGAGCCGCCCGCGATGCCCGCGTTGTACACCGTGGTCTGGAGCGAGGTCGCCACGTCCGAGGCGGCGGGCCCCGAGGCGTTCACCAGTGCCGTCTGGATGAGGGTCGGCGCCCCGCCGAAGGCCACTCCCCACAGGGCGGCGGAGACCAGCAGCACGGCGGGCACGTCGGCATACCGGCCGAGGGCGAGCATGACCGCCGCGCAGAGGGCGAGCGCGCCGAGCAGTGTGGCCCGCGGACGCCGGTCCACCAGTAGCCCCGTCCCCCAGATCCCGCCGACCGTGGACGCCCCGAACACCAGCAGCACCACATCCGTACGTCCGAACCCCGCGTGCTCGGCGAAGGGCGCGATGTACGTGTACAGCACCTGGTGGCCCAGCAGCAGGAACAGGGTGACGGAAAGGATCACCGGGAGCCCCGGCAGCAGGGCGACCCGGGCGAGCGGCACTCGCTCGCCCCGTGCCTCGCCCGGAAAGCCCGGGACCCGCCACCGCACCCAGCCCACGAGCAGCACCGCGAGCCCGGACAGCAGCCCGAACGCCGCGCGCCACCCCACCACCTCGGCCAGCGCCGTCCCCGCGGGCACCCCCAGCGACAGCGCGAGCGTGATACCGGCGAGCACGACCGCGATCGCCCGGCCGCGTCGCTCGGCCGGCACCATCCGGGCCGCGTACCCGGCGAGCATCGCCCACAGCGTGCCGCCCATGACACCGGCGACCAGACGCGCGGTGAAGGTGAGGCCGTACGACGACGACAGCGCGACCACCGCGTTGCTCAGCGCGAAGCCCAGCAGGGTGCCGACGAGGACCGGCCGGCGCGGCAGGCCGCGCAGCAGCGCGGTCACCGGGATCGCCGCGACGAACGACGCCACCGCGTACCCGGTGACCAGGAACCCCACCCGGGCCTCGGGAACGCCGAGGGCCGGTGCCATGCGTGGCAGCAGCCCGGCCGGCAGCAACTCGGTGACCACGGCGGTGAAGGCGGCCGTGGACAGGGCGAGCAGCCCCGGCCAGGGCAGGGGCGCGGGCATGGCGGTGCCCTTGACCATGGATGTGGTGGACATGCGACCATGGTCGAACATTCACATCAGTGTGAAGGCAAGCGTGGCCCCGTGAGCCGCTCGCGGAGCGAGCACGGAAAGCGAAGACGGGAAGCGACGAGCGGAGCGCGGCATGAAGATCGGCGACCTCTCCGGCCGCACCGGCGTCCCCACCCGGCTGCTGCGCTACTACGAGGAGCAGGACCTGCTGCACCCCGACCGCGGTGAGAACGGCTACCGCTCCTACGGGGAGGCGGCCGTCCGGGACGTCCAGCAGATCCGCGGGCTGCTCGACTCCGGCCTCACCACCGAGATGATCCGTGCGATCCTGCCGTATCTGTCCGGCCCCGACGAGATCGTCCTGCCCGCGGAGCACCTCACCCCGGAGACCGCCGCCCTCCTCGAGGGGCACATCGACCGCATCCAGGCCCGGATCGACTGTCTGGCCCGCAACCGCGACCGGCTGAGCGCGTACCTGGCGGCGGTGCGGCCGGACGGCGTGGCGACGCCCGGCTCGTCCCGGCACCGGTAATTCCGTTGTCGCGGCCGGGCGGGGGTGCTGGAGTGGGCGCATGGATCATGCCGCGGTACTCGCCCTGTACGACCGGGACATGCGCGAAGGCGCGCGCCCCGAGAGCTCCGACGCGCGCGTCGAACGGACCGGGGGCGTGGTCCGCCATGTCGGCGGCGAGGGCGGCTGGAGCGGGGTGCTCTGGTCGGACCTGGGCGCCGCCGACGCCGACGCGGTGATCGCGGAACAGGTCGCCTACTTCACCGGGATCGGCCACGAGTTCGAGTGGAAGCTGCACGGGCACGACCGTCCGGCCGACCTCGGGCAGCGGCTCACGGCGGCCGGGTTCACCGCCGATGCGGAGGAGACCCTGATGATCGGCGAGACCGCCGACCAGCTGGTCGCCGCCGAACCGCCCGAGGGCGTCCGTATCGTCCCCGTCACGGACCGGGCGGGTGTCGAGCTCATGGTCGAGGCGAACGAAAGGGCGTTCGGCCACGACGGCTCCTGGCTGCGGGACCTCCTGCACGCCCGTCTCGCCGCCGACCCGGACGCGATCGTGGCCGTTCTCGCGATGGCCGGGGACGTGCCGGTGAGCTCGGCGCGGATGGAACTCATCCCGGGAGCGAGGTTCGCGGGCCTGTGGGGCGGCGGCACCGTCGAGGGCTGGCGCGGCCGAGGTGTCTACCGCGCCCTGATCGCCCACCGCGCCCGCATCGCCGCCGACCGCGGCTACCGCTACCTCCAGGTCGACGCCTCCGACCAGAGCCGCCCCATCCTCGAACGCCTGGGCTTCGCGCCGCTGAGCACCACGACGCCGTACGTGTACACGCGGTAGCGCGGCAGGGTCGACGCCCGGGCGGGGTGCGACGCTCCTGGTCCGACGCTTGCCGACCTGTCCGCGGGTGACGGCCGTTCGGCTCGGAGTGTCGTACGCCCGCCCCTCGTCAGCGTCGCGCCTTCGCCCGGTCCAGCGCGGCGACGCCGAACGCGGCCAGGCCGATCTGGATGAGCCACTCGATCCAGTCGACGCCCTTGGTGTCGTCCACGCCGAACGCCGCGGCGAGCACCGATCCGATGAGTGCGGCGACGATGCCCACGGCGATCGTCCACAGCACGCCGATGCGCTGGCGGCCCGGGACGACGAGCCGCCCCAGTACGCCGATGATGATGCCGATGAAGATGGCACTGATGATGCCGTCGATCTCCATCTCCGCCCCTCCGCTTCTCCGCGAGGCCACTTTGCAGTGCTTGTGCCCGCCGGAGGGCGGGACAGTCCGTTCCGCTTGGGCCGTCCGCCCGGGGTGCTGCCGGGTGTTGACGTTTTCGCTCGCGTTATTGCCCGCGTTTGATGTTCATCGCTCAGTCATGCCATGTACCTTTCAATCGTTCCACGCGGGTAGAACCCTCGAATGCGGTATCTACGCGCGCAGATTTTGGCGCCCGCACCCGCCTCGTGTCCCCCCATCCCACGGAGGTTCGCCGGATGCTCGGATCACAGAGATCCCGCCGTAAGGTCACCACCGTCCTGGCCGGTCTCGGGCTGCTCGTCACCGGAGCCGCCCTTCAGGTCAGCACCAGCGCCACGCCCGCCCACGCGGCCACCCCCCACCGCATCCTGTTCGACGACGGCCACGCGGAGGAGGCCGGCAACGCCGACTGGATCATCTCGACCAGCAAGCCCGACCCGCTCTCCCAGGACTCCTCCCCGTCCTCGGAGACGGACTGGACCGGCGCGCTGTCGTCGTGGGGCGTCGCCCTCCAGAAGACCGGCGACTACAGCCTCAAGACCGCCACGAGCGCCCTCACCTACGGCGGCTCGGCCACCACCGACCTGTCGAACTTCGACACGCTGGTCCTGCCGGAGCCCAACACGCTGTTCACCACCGCCGAGAAGACGGCGATCATGAACTTCGTGAAGAACGGCGGCGGCCTGTTCATGGTCTCCGACCACACGGGCGCCGACCGCAACAACGACGGCGAGGACGCGGTCGAGATCTTCAACGATCTGATGACCAACAACAGCGTCGACTCCACCGACCCGTTCGGCTTCTCCGTCGACTCCCTCTCCATCAGCTCCGGCTACCCGGCCGCGATCAGCGACAGCACCGACCCCGTCCTGCACGGCTCCTTCGGCACCGTCACCAAGAGCCTGATCGCCTCCGGCACCACCGCCACCCTCAAGCCGGCCGACAACTCCTCGGTCAAGGGCCTGCTGTACCGCAGCGGCTACTCGGGGAACACCGGCGCCTTCTTCGCCACCAGCACCTTCGGCAGCGGCCGCGTCGCCTTCTGGGGCGACAGCTCACCCATCGACGACGGTACCGGCCAGTCCGGCAACACTCTCTACGACGGCTGGAACGACACCGGCGCCACCAATGCCGCCCTCGCCCTGAACGCCACCGAGTGGCTCTCCGGCGCGAGCGGCAGCGGGGGCGGCGACGACGGCGGCACCGACTGCACCGACACCCAGCTGCTCGGCAACGCCGGCTTCGAGTCCGGCGCCACGACCTGGAGCGCCACCAGCGGCGTCATCACCAACTCCACCAGCGAGTCCGCCCGTACGGGCTCCTACTACGCCTGGCTCGGCGGCAACGGCACCGCCGGAACCGAGACCCTCTCCCAGTCGGCGACCCTCCCGTCCGGCTGCTCCGCAACCCTCAGCCTCTACCTGCACATCGACACCGCGGAGACGACCACCAGCACCGCCTACGACACCCTCCAGGTCCAGGTCCTCAACAGCTCCGGCACGGTGCTGGGCACCCTGGCCTCGTACTCCAACCTCAACGCGGCCTCCGGATACACCCAGCGCAGCTTCAGCCTGAGCGGGTACGCCGGACAGACGGTCACACTCAAGTTCACCAGCACCGAAGGCTCCAAGCTCCAGACCTCGTTCGTCATCGACGACACCGCGCTCAACGTCACCTGACGTCAGGCCGGTTGGGCCGCCCCTGCCGGGCGGCCCAACCGCCGGCCGCCAGCACCTCCTCGGCGATGTCCGGCACCGAGCGCCCGTCGGCCGCCACCCGGACGGTGCCGGCCGGCGCCCGCGCCGAGACCTCCCAGCCCACCGTCGTCCTGCCGACCCCGGCGCGCCCGCCGATCAGCAGGGCCTCCGCGCGGTCCGTCCGGTCGATGCCCGTCACCCCCGGTCAGCGTCCTCCGGCCGGAGGGACCAGGTGCGCAGCAGGACTTCGCGGCCCTTGGCCTGCCGGGGCACGGGCGCCTCGTCGGCGAGCGTGAACCCGCACGCGTGGGCGACCGCCTCGCTCGCCGTGTTCCCGTGTTCGATGCACAACACCAGCCGCCGTGGCCGTAGTTCGCGCAGTGTGAGCTCCGCGACCAGGCGTACCGCCCGGCCGGCGAGGCCCTGCCCGCGGTGCTCGGCGCCCACCCCGTAGGCGAGTTCGGCGTCCCGCTCGTCCGACGCGCTGCGGAACAGCAGCACCTCGCCCCTGGGGCGCCCGCCGTCCGTGGTGATCGCGAGCTGCGCCGTGCGGCCCTCCGCCCGGCTCGTCCGCGCCTTGTCGAGGTAGGCGCGGGCCGCCCGGGCGTCGAAGGGGGAGACGACCGGCGTCCACCGGGCGATCTCGGGGTCGTCGTACACCTCCACCAGGGCGTCGAGATCGTCATCGGTCCATTCGCGCAGGGTGATCCCCACCCCTTCGAGCCGCAGCGGTGCGGGCGGCACGACGAAACTCCCCTTGGTCTCCATGGGTCGATCCTGGCCAGCGGCGGTCCGATTGACATGCAGGTAATTGCCTGCCTAACGTGAAAATGTGCGATCGGGAGCAGGTCCGGGGGCGGACCCGGGCATGGACAAGGTCTTCAAGGCGCTGGCCGACGACACGCGCAGACGGCTTCTCGACCGGCTGCACGAGCGCAACGGCCAGACGCTGGGCGAGTTGTGCGCGCACATCGACATGGCGCGCCAGTCGGTGACCCAGCACCTGGCCGTCCTGGAGGCCGCCCACCTGGTCACGACGATGCGGCGGGGGAGGGAGAAGCTGCACTACCTCGATCCGGTCCCGCTCCACGAGATCCAGGAACGGTGGATCGACAAGTTCGAGCGCCCGCGGCTGCGCGCGCCCTCCGAATCCGGCCGCACGCCGCCCTCGTCCGGCTCACCGTGACCCATGAGGATCTCGAGCCCGAGGGGCCCGCGAGAGGTCACCGGGCGACACGCGGTACGAGGGCCGGGCCGGTCCGCATGCGCGGATCGGCCCGGCCGTCGTCCGGGGTGCGACAGGGTCTCTACGGCTGCGGGGTGCTCTTCGCCGCCGTGGCGGTGCACATCAGCCCCAGGATCAGGGCCAGGGCGCCGATGATGATGTTGTTGACCGCGACACCGGCGTCCGGGCTGTCGCCGACGACCCACGGCGCGATGATCATCCAGATGCCCAGCGCGCACATGGCCCAGCTCAGGCCGTACATCCGCGCGGGAGCCGCGGTGAAGCCGAGGGCCAGCAGGCCGATCGCGATCCCGACGATCAGGTTGTGGGTCATGAGCGCGGGCTGGCTTGCGGTGTAGTGGAGGATCCACGGGGACACGGCGCAGTACAGACCGAGCAGGAACACCGGTCCGTCCACGAGCGCCACATCACGACCACCGAGCATGCGGGCGTACCGCGCCTGCATCTCGGGAACATCGGGGTGCGTCGACATGTCACCTCTGGTGGGCGAGACGTTGGCCATGATTCGTCTCCTTTGACTCTCAGGCCCGACCGCTTCGGAGCGGTGTGCGGTAAGTGCCGCGCCTGTCCATTCTGCTCTTATTTATTCTTTATGTGTAGAGGTCGCACGCACTGTTCCGCTATCCGGATATTCGTCCCTCCGGTAAAGAATCCCAGCCTCGCGCCAATCCGCTTCCGCCGCGGCCTCGGATTACTCGCGACGGCCCCGGACCGGGGCCGGCCGGGAGGAGCGGACGATGGACTGGACGACAGCGGCGACCGGCGACGAGCCGCGCGGGGGACCCGGAGCAGGGTCCGACGGGCGACGGCGGACGGCGGTCGTGGGCAGCGGGGTGGCCGGGCTGACCGCCGCGCATGTGCTGCGTCGCGGAAACCGCCGGGTCACGCTCTACGAGGCCGACGACCGGCTCGGCGGACACGCCCACACCCACGCCCTCACCGCACCCGACGGCCGGGTCCACCGCGTCGACTCCGGGTTCATCGTGCACAACCGCCGTACCTACCCCCACCTGCTGCGGCTCTTCGACGATCTCGGCGTCTCCACCCAGGAGTCGGAGATGAGCATGTCCGTACGGTGCGACGGCTGCGGGCTCGAGTACACCGGAGCCCGCGGCCCGGCCGGCCTCCTGGCCCGGCCGCGCAACGCCGTGCGCCTTCCCTATCTGCGCATGCTCGCCGAGGTCCCCGCCTTCCACCGCGCGGCCCGCCGGCTGCTGGCCCACGGAGCCGAGGACACCTTCACCCTGGGGGAGTTCCTCGACCGCGAGGGCTTCTCCGCCTATTTCCGCGCGCACTTCATGACGCCGGTCGTCGCGGCCGTCTGGTCCTGCGACGCCGCCACCGCCCAGCGCTACCCGGTCGCCTACCTGTTCCGGTTCCTGGAGCACCACGGGATGCTCGCGATCGGCGGCTCCCCGGTGTGGCGCACGGTGACCGGCGGCTCGCGCGCATACGTCGAGCGGGTCGCCGAGCGCCTGGACGCCGTCCGCACCGGTACCCCCGTACGGGCCGTGCGGCGCACCCCGGACGGCGCCGAGATCACCACCGACGACGGCGTGACCGAGGCCTACGACGCCGTGGTGATCGCCGTCCACCCCGACCAGGCGCTGCGGATGCTCGCCGACGCCACCCCGCGGGAGAAGGAGGTGCTCGGGGCGTTCCGCTACGCGCGCAACGTCACCCTCCTGCACACCGACACCGCGGTCCTCCCGCGCGCCCGTCGCGCCCGGGCCTCCTGGAACTACCTGATGCCGTCCTGCGCCGCGGGCGCCGACCACGTCCGGGTCAGCTACGACATGAACCGGCTCCAGCGGCTCGACGCGGCCGAGCCGTACGTGGTCACCCTCGGCGGCGAGGACCGTGTCGACCCCGGCCGGATCCTCGCCCGCATGGCCTACGAACACCCCGTCTACACCCCGGAGTCGGTCGCCGCCCAGCGGGCCCTGCCCGGTCTGGACACCACCGTCACCGCGTTCGCGGGCGCCTACCACGGCTGGGGGTTCCACGAGGACGGCTGCCGTTCCGGCGTGATGGCGGCGGCCGCCCTGGGGGTGCGGTGGTGACCCCCCGGAGCGCGCCGGCCGAGCGGGTCACCCTGACGCCCGCCCTCTACCCCTGCACGGTCACCCATGTGCGCACCGCACCCCTCCGGTACGTGCTGCGCCACCGCACCCACCTGTGGCTGGTCGACGTCGACCGTCCGCCCGAACTCCCGCGCCCACTGCGGGCGTTGGCCCGATTCGACCCGCGCGACCACTTCGCCGGCGACGAGCCCGGCATCCGGGCGGGCCTGGACGCCTTCCTCGCGGCGCACGGCGTCGACCTGGCGGGCGGCCCGGTGCTCATGCTCACCCAGGCCCGCGTGCTCGGACACGTCTTCAACCCGCTCACCCTCTACTGGTGCCACGGCCCCGACGGCGAGCCGCGCTGCGTGGTCGCCGAGGTCCACAACACCTACGGCGAACGCCACTGCTATCTGCTCGACACGGACGCCGACGGCAGGGCACGGACCGACAAGGCGTTCCACGTCTCGCCGTTCTTCCCCGTCGACGGCCACTACCGCATGCGGCTGCCCAGGCCGGACGAGCGGCTCGACCTCACCGTGCACCTCGACCGCGCGGGCGGGCGCCCCTTCACCGCAACCGTGCGGGGCACGCGACGGGAAGCGACGAACGGGCGGCTGCTGCGCCTGGCGCTGCGCCGCCCCTGGTCCACCGTCGCCGTGTCCGCCGCCATCCGACTGCACGGCATCCGCCTGTATCTGCGCGGCCTGCCCGTGCGACCCCGACCCGACCACCGCACCGGAGAGAACACCCCATGACGTACGTCGAGCCCCGCCCCGCCACCGTGCGGCGGGGCGCCTGCCACGCCGTCCCGCACACGGACGCCGCCCACTGGCCCGGCGTGGCCGCACCGCCGTCCGCCGCACGCGTCCGGACCGCCGTGACCGGCGCCGTCGTCCGCCGGGCGCTGGACCGGCTGCCGCTGCGGGCACGCTACGCGGACGGCACCTCCGTGGGCCGGGGCGGGCCGCTGCTGGAGATCCGGGACCCGCGCGCCTTCCACGCCCGGATCGGCGCCCAGGGCCTGATCGGCTTCGGCGAGTCCTACATGGCCGGCGAGTGGGACGCGCCCGACCTGGTGGCCCCGCTCACCGTGCTCGCCGCCCACGCGGCCGACCTGATCCCCGCCCCGCTCCAGCGACTGCGCGGCCGGTGGGCACAGCGGCAGCCGCATCACCGGCGCAACACCCCGGACAACGCCCGCGCCAACATCAGCCGCCACTACGACCTGTCCAACGACCTCTTCACGCTGTTCCTGGACGACACGCTCACCTATTCGTCGGCGCTCTTCCGCGGCTTCCCCGCCCACTGGGACCTGCTCACCGCCGCCCAGCACCGCAAGATCGACCGTCTGCTCGACCTCGCGCGCGTCGGGCACGGCACCCGGCTGCTGGAGATCGGCACCGGCTGGGGCGAACTGGCGCTCCGGGCAGCGGCGCGCGGCGCCCACGTCACCTCGCTCACCCTCTCCGGCGAACAGCGCGACCTCGCCCTCGCCCGGATCCGGGACGCCGGCCTCGCCGACCGCGTCGCGGTCGAGCTGTGCGACTACCGCGAGGCCCGCGGCAGCTACGACGCCGTCGTGAGCGTCGAGATGATCGAAGCCGTCGGCGAGGAGTTCTGGCCGGTCTACTTCCGCACCCTCGACGACCGCCTGGCCCCCGGCGGCCGGGCCGCCCTCCAGGCCATCACCATGCCCCACGAGCGGATGCTGGCCAGCCGGGACACCCACACCTGGATCCAGAAGTACATCTTCCCCGGCGGCCTGCTGCCCTCCGTCGAGGCCGTCGAGCGCACGGTCCGCGACCACACCCGGCTGACCGTCGCCCGCCGCGACCGCTTCGGCGCGCACTATGCCGAGACCCTGCGGCTGTGGCGCGAACGGTTCACCGAGCGCGCCGACGAGGTCGCAGCCCTCGGCTTCGACGCCACCTTCCGCCGGATGTGGACCCTCTACCTCGCCTACTCCGAGGCCGGCTTCCGCTCCGGCTACCTCGACGTCCAGCAGTACCTGTTCGCCAAGGAGGACCCGACCCGATGACCGACGTGCGCACCGCCCGCACCGCGCGGCCCGGCACCGCCCACCGGCTCGCCGCTCTCGCCGAGGACGTGCTCGGCACGGCCCTGCCCGTCCGGCTGCGCGCCTGGGACGGCAGCGAGGCGGGCCCGGCCGACGGCCCCGTCGTGGTCGTACGCTCCCGCCGCGCCCTGCGCCGCCTGCTCTGGGAACCCGGCGAACTCGGCCTCGCCCAGGCCTATGTGACCGGCGAACTCGACGTCGAGGGCGACCTCGCGCACGCGCTGCGCACCCTCTGGGCCGCCGCCCGGGAACGGGGCCCGCACGCCCCGCGTCCCGGCCTCGCCGACCGCACCCGCGCCGCGGCAGAGGCGCTGCGGCTCGGCGCCGTCGGACCGCGTCCGGCCCCGCCCGCCGCCCGGGCCCGGCTGCGCGGCGGCCTGCGCGGCCGGGCCCGCGACCGGGCGGCGATCAGCCACCACCACGACCTGTCCGACGACTTCTACCGCCTCCTCCTCGGCGAGCCGATGGCCTGGTCGTGCGGCTACTGGGCGGACGAGGAAGCCGACCGCACACCCGCCGAGGCCCAGTACGCCAAGCTGGAGCTGGTCTGCCGCAAGCTCGCCGTCGTCCCCGGCGCGCGACTGCTCGACATCGGGTGCGGCTGGGGCTCGCTCACCCTGTACGCCGCCGAGCGGCACAAGGCACAGGTCACCGCCGTCACCCTGGCGCACGAACAGGCCGCGTTCGTACGGCGCGAGGTGCGTGAACGGGGCCTGGAGCACCGGGTCGAGGTGGTGTGCCAGGACTACCGGGACATCGACGGCGGGGCCTACGACGCCGTCGCCGCCATCGAGATGGGCGAGCACGTCGGGGACGCCGAGTACCCCGCCTTCGCCGCCGCGCTGCGTCGGCTGGTCCGCCCGCGCGGCCGGGTGCTCGTGCAGCAGATGTCGCGAGGGCGGAACGCGCCCGGCGGCGGTCCGTTCATCGAGGCGTACATCGCTCCCGACATGCACATGCGGCCGCTCGGCGAGACCGTCACGCTCCTGGAGGGCGGCGGTCTCGAGGTGCGGTCCGTCGAGTCGCTGCGCGAGCACTACGTGCGCACCGTCGCCGCCTGGCACCGCACGCTGGAGGACCGCTGGGCCGACGTGGTGCGGCTCGTCGGTGAGGAGACGGCCCGGGTGTGGCGGCTCTGTCTGGCCGGCGGGGCGCTCGCCTTCGAGGAGGGCCGCATGGGCGTCGACCAGATCCTCTGCGTGCGGCCGACCTCGCTCGGGGACAGCGGGATGCCCGGCAGCCCGGAGGGCTGGTACGCGGGGCCGGCGCGGCCATGAGCGGGTTCCCCTGGGGCGCGTTCGCGCTCAACCTCGCCTGGGCCGCAGCGGCCGTCCTCGCCGTCCTGCTCGCCACCTTCGCCCTGGCCGTACGCAAGGGCGTACACCGTCTCGTGGACGTCGCCTGGGGACTCGCCTTCACCGCCGTCGCCCTCGTGACCTTCGCGGCCTCCGCCGGGCACGGCGACACCGGGCGCCGTGTCCTGGTGACCGTCCTGACGGCCGTGTGGGGACTGCGGCTGGCCGCGCACATCGCGCGCCGCGGCCGCGGCCACGGAGAGGACCCCCGCTATGAGGCGATGCTGGCGAAGGCTCCCGGCAGCCGGAACCTGTACGCGCTGCGCATGGTGTACCTGCTTCAGGGCGCCCTGGTGTGGCTGGTGTCGCTGCCGGTCCAGGCCGCGCAGTACGTGCCGGAGCCGATGACCGCGCTCGCCTGGGCCGGCACCGCGCTGTGGGCGGTGGGGCTGTTCTTCGAGGCGGTGGGCGACGCCCAGCTGGCCCGGTTCAAGGCGGATCCGGCCACCCGGGGCCGGGTCATGGACCGCGGCCTGTGGCGCTACACCCGGCACCCCAACTACTTCGGGGACTTCTGTGTCTGGTGGGGTCTCTTCCTCGTCGCGTGCGACTCCGCCGCCTCGGCCCTGGTCGGCGTCGTCTCCCCGCTCGTGATGAGCTTCCTGCTGATCAGGGGCAGCGGAAAGCCGCTCCTGGAACGGCACATGGCCGAGCGGCCCGGTTACGCCGCGTACGTCTCCCGGACGAGCGGCTTCTTCCCGCGGCCGCCCAGGCGCTGACCCGGGCGGCCGTCCGGATCAGGTGGGGAACGGCAGCAGCGCGACGGGCCGGGAGGTGGGCTCCTTCGAGCCGCCGGCCGGCTCGACCGTGATGCCCATCGCGGACGCGTCGTCCACCGTCCCCCGCAGCACCACCGCCTGGCTCGTGCGACGCGGGTCCATCAGCCCCGCGTCGCGCATGACACCGTGCTCGTCGAACCACAGCTGGTAGACCTTGCCGCCGGGCGGTTCGGCCATCCCGGCGGCGAGGAACACGGCACGGTCGCGGCTCGTCGACACGACCACCGTCCCCTCGGCCCCGTCCGCCAGCCGGACCGTGCGCGAGCGGGCGTCGGGCGCGGCGAGCACCGCGGACAGCTCAGCGGACGCGTGCCGGGAGCGGCCGGCCTCGGCCCGGGCGTCCTCGGCGCGCTGGTACTGCCACACCGTCGTGCCGCCCAGCGCGGCCGTCGCCGCCAGAGAGGCGGCCAGGATCCAGCGGGACGCCCACCACGCCCTTCGTGCCCTGCGTTCCCGGCGGTCCCGGGGCGTCCTGGCCGGGGTGGCCTGCCGGACCTCGGCGATCCGCCGCAGCACCTGGTCCCGCCCGCCCGGCGTCGGCCGCAGCGACACCGCAAGGCCCAGCCGGGCGGCCGTCGCGGTGAACTCCGCGACCTCACGGGCACAGGCCTCGCAGTCGGCGAGATGGTGTTCGAAGGCGGCGCGCTCGTCGTCCTCCAGGGCGTGCAGGGCGTACGCGCCCGACAGCGTGTGCAGATCCGACGTGATCACGCGCTCACCCCCAGGCAGTCGCGCAACCGGATCAGCCCGTCGCGGAGCCGGGTCTTCACCGTGCCGAGGGGCACCGCCAGCGCCTCGGCGACCTGCCGGTAGGTCAGCCCGCGGTAGTAGGCGAGTTCCACCGCCTGCCGCTGGAGCTCGGTCAGTGTGCGCAGACAGCGCCGGACCTGCTCCCGTTCCAGCCGGGCCTCGACCTGCTCGATGACCTCGTCGTACTCGGGCGCGTGGTCGAGCAGGGCGGCCCGGTGCTCGCGCGCCGCCGCGGCCTGCACCGAGCGGACCCGGTCGACGGCCCGCTGGTGCGCCATGGTCAGGACCCAGTTGACGGCCGAGCCGCGCTCGGGACGGTACCGGGGAGCCGAGCGCCACACCTCCACCAGCACCTCCTGGGCCACCTCCTCCGACTGTGCCCGGTCCCGCAGCACCGCGCGCACCACCCCCAGCACCGGCCCCGCGACGATGTCGTAGAGACCGGCGAAGGCCTCCTGGTCGCCCAGGGCCACCGCGCCCAGCAGCTCCTGGGGATCCGGCTGGGAGGCCGGGTTCCGGCCGATGTGGACGGCTTCTTTCACGGGGGGATCCTTCGGGAGTGCGGCATGTCCGGACGTAATCCGGTGCACGAGGGGCGGGGGATTGGTCCGCGCCCGCCATTCCGCGGCGAACTCGAACGCAGCGTTTGTGCGTCGAATTCGGGTTCGCCCGGGGAACGCGCGTGCGGAAAGGGCGTCTCAGTCGTGCGGCCCGGGCTCCAGGCGGCCGCGCAGCCGCAGCATGCCGCGCCGGGCGTGGCTCTTGACCGTGCCCAGCGGCCAGCCCGTGCGCTCGGCGATCTGCGTCTGCGTCAGGTCCTCGTAGAAGGTCAGCCGCAGCACCCGTCGCTGGGGTGCCGGGAGCCGGGCGAGCTCGCCGCGCACCAGTACGCGGTCCAGGGCCTCCTCGGGACGACCGCGGCCGGGGTCGCGCAGGGTCAGCCAGGAGCCGGCCGAGGCGACGAGTTCCTGACGGCGGGTCCGGGCGGCCAGCGCGTCGGCGATCTTGCGCCGGGTGATGCCCACGATCCAGCCGCCGAGCGCGCCCCGCTCGGGCCGGTAGCCCGCACGGCCGCTCCACACCCCGAGGAACACCTGCTGCGTGACGTCCTCGGCCTCCCTGGCGTCGCCCAGGGAACGCCAGGCGAGCGAGTGCACCAGGGTGCGCCAGCGGCGGTACACGGCGGCCAGGGACGCCGCGTCCCCCGACGCCAGGCCCCGGGCGAGTTCCTCGTCGGCGAGCGACTCCTGCGTCGGGGCGGGAGAGGGTACGGCGGTCGGCTGCGGGCTCATGACGACGGCTCCTCGTGTCGGGCGGCCTGCGCTCAGGCCGTTCCGGGACGTCCTCCGGGGCGTGCCCCGGTGACCTCATCCTGCGAGCCGCACACCAGACGCCTCAACATGCGTCGTTTCTGCGTCGTATCGTCGCCCTATGAGCGCATTCCCGAGCCCCGACGACACCGGCCTGACGACCGGGGCGCTGGCCCGCCGACTGGGCGTGGCGCCCACCACCCTGCGTTCCTGGGACCGCCGGTACGGCATCGGACCCGCCGTCCGCGCCGACGGACGGCACCGGCGCTGGCGGGCGGCGGACGTGGCCGTACTGGAGACGATGTGCCGGCTCACCGCCTCCGGTGTGCCGCCCGCGGACGCGGCCCGAGCGGCGAAGGAGGGGATGCTCCCGCCTTCTGCCGAACCGGCGCGCGCGATCGCCGAACGGCCGGCCGCGGCGGGTGCCCTGCCGCTCGGCGGCGACGTCCGCCAGGAGTGCCGGGGGCTGGCCCGCGCCGCCGTGCGGCTCGACGCGCCGGCCGTCGCGGAGCAGCTGGCCACGGCCGTCGAACGGCACGGACTCACCGTCGCCTGGCAGGAGGTGATGGTCCCGACGCTGCACGCCGTGGGACGCAAGTGGGCCTCGTCAGGCGACCGGTACGTCGAGGTGGAGCACCTGCTGTCCTGGCATGTCTCCACCGCCCTGCGCCGCGCCACCCGCGCTGTCGTGTCGGGGGACGCGGCGGGCGGGCCGGGGCCGGTGGTGCTGGCCTGTGTGCCGGGCGAGCAACACAGCCTGCCGCTGGAGGCGCTGAACGCGGGGCTCGCTCGACTCGACATCCCCACCCGGATGTTCGGGGCGGCCGTGCCCGTCGAGGCGCTGACCGCGGCCGTGCAGCGGCTGGGCCCGGTCGCCGTGGTCCTGTGGGCCCAGGCCCGCTCCACCGCGAGCCTGCCCCTCGCCCGGCACGTCGCCGATACCCGCTGGGGGGTCACCGGAGCCCGACGGGCCCCGACCGTGATGCTCGCGGGCCCCGGCTGGGCCGGCCGCCCCGCCCCGGGCCTACCCCGCCCGACCGGCCTGAGCGACGCCCTGACGATACTGGCCGGCGCCTGCACCACCTGACGAACCTCGCCCGCCCAACCCGTCAGGCGCGCAGCCCCTCGCACCGGCCCGCGGACCCGCCGACCGCTTGAGCGGGTCAGCCCAGGTGCTTCAGGAGTTCCGTGGCGAGCGGTGCGGAGGAGGCGGGGTTCTGGCCGGTGACCAGGTTGCGGTCCACCACCACGTGGGGCGCCCACGGCTCGCCGACCTGAACCTCGACGCCCGCCTCGGTCAGCCGGTCCTGGAGCAGCCACTTGGCCTTGTCGCCCAGGCCGGCCTGGAACTCCTCCGCGTTGGTGAACGCGGCGATCCGGTAGCCCGCGAAGGCGTTGGAGCCGTCCTCGGTCACCGCGGCGAGCAGCGCTGCGGGGCCGTGGCAGACGACACCCAGGGGCCTGCCCGAGTGGAGGGCGTCGACGAGGAGCCGACCGGAGACGGCGTCGACCGCCAGGTCCTCCATGGGGCCGTGCCCGCCCGGGTAGAAGACGGCCGCGTGGTCGCCGAGGTCCACGTCCTCCAGCCGCACCGGCCGTCGCAGCTCCGGCATGGCGTCGAGCGCGGCGGCGATCCGGTCGGCGGCCTCCTGGCCGCCGTTGACCTCCGCGGCCAGACTGCCCTGGTCCACGGTGGGGACGACACCGCCCGGCGTGGCGACGACGACCTCGTGGCCGGCCGCCCGGAACGCCTCGTACGGGGCGACGGCCTCCTCCGCCCAGAAGCCGGTGGGGTGCAGGGTGCCGTCGGCGAGCGTCCAGTGGTCGGCGCCGGTCAGCACGAAGAGGATCTTGGCCATGGGTGAACTCCGGAAGTGTCGGGTGCCGGGGTTCGCGAATCGCGGACCGCCGGCGCGTGTGGTGCCTTGTCGAACCTAGGCGGTCGAGGCATAGGGATCCAATGAGGATTCCAATGCCCGACATAGGGCTTCCTATGGGTGCGGGAGGAATACTGGGCCAGGTGGAACATACCGACGGCCGCCCCGCCGAGCATCTGGACCTGAACCTGCTGCGCACCTTCCTCGCCGTGTACCGCTCGGGTTCGTTCACCGGAGCCGCGCAGTTGCTGGGGCTGTCCCAGCCGACCGTGACGACGCAGATGCGCGCACTGGAGCGGCAGGCCGGGCGCGAGCTCTTCGAGCGGCTCCCGCGGGGCGTCTCGCCGACCGCCGTCGCCGACGAGCTCGCGGCACGCGTCTCCGCGCCGCTCGACGAGCTGGCCACCGTGGCCGGTCCGGACCCGGCGGCCGGCCGGGCCGACCCGGTGCATCTCGCCGGACCCGCCGAACTGCTGTGCACCCGCGCTCTTCCGGCGCTCGCGTCGCTGGTGGCCGGGGGAGTCCGGCTGCGGGTCGCCACCGGTCTGACCGACCCGCTGCTCGAGGAACTGCGGGCGGGGCGGCACGACCTGGTCATCGCCACCACCCGGCCCCGCGGCCGCACCCTGACCGCGGTCCCGCTGACGGACGAGGAGTTCGTGCTGGTCGCCGCCCCGGCGTGGGCCGACAGGCTGCGCGGACCGCTGGCCGCCGACGGGCCGGCGGCACTGCACTCCGTCCCGCTGGTCACCTACGCCGAGGACCTGCCCATCGCGCGCCGCTACTGGCGGCACGTCTTCGGCCGACGCCTGTCGGACTCCGCCGCCGTGACCGTGCCCGACCTGCGCGGTGTGCTGGCCGCGGTCGTCGCGGGAGCGGGGATCACCGTGCTGCCCCGCTACCTCTGCCTCGGCGAACTGGCCTCCGGCGCCCTCGTCCCGCTCCACGAGCCACCGGACCCGCCGATCAACACGGCGTTCCTCGTCCAGCGCCCCGGCGCGGTGGAGAACCGGGACGTGACCCGGGTCCGCGATCTCCTGCTGAGCGCGGCACCCGCCTGGTGAGGAACGGCGGCGCACGCTCAGGAGTGTTCCCTGGCCCGCCTGAAGCGGGCGAGCCCCTCGGAGAGCTCGACGATCGGATCCGGGTAGTCGAGCGCCGCCCGGTCCGGGCCCGGCAGCTTCCACGGCTCGTGCACCGCGGGCGCCGCCACGCCCTCGAGCTCCGGCAGCCAGCGCCGAACGTAGGTCCCGTCGGGGTCGTACCGCTTCGCCTGGGTGACGGGGTTGAGGACCCGGTTGGGCCGCGAGTCGGTGCCGGTGCCCGCCATCCACTGCCAGTTGAGCTGGTTGTTGGCCACGTCCCCGTCGACCAGCAGGTCCAGGAAGTGCCGGGCGCCGACCCGCCAGTCGACGTACAGCGTCTTGGTGAGGAAGCTCGCGGTGAGCAGCCGGCCCCGGTTGTGCATCCACCCCTCGTGGCGCAGCTGTCGCATCGCCGCGTCCACCACCGGATAGCCGGTACGGCCCGCCCGCCACGCCTCGACGTCCTCGCCCGCCGTCCGCTCCGAACGCCAGCGGTCGTGTTTGGTGCGGTAGTCGGCGCTCGCCGCGGCGGGCCGGGCCGCCAGCACCTGACGGTGGAAGTCGCGCCAGGCCAGCTGCCGCACGAACGCCTCGGCTCCCGGCCCGCCCGCGCGGCGCGCCCGGTGCACGAGCTCCACCGGGGACAGGGTGCCGAAGTGCAGATGCGGCGAGAGCCGGGAGGTGGCGTCGCCCGCCAGGTCGTCGTGCCGGTCCTCGTAGGCGGCGATGCCCGACCGCAGCCAGGCGGCGACTCTCTCGCGGCCCTCCTCCTCGCCCCCCGGGGCCAGTCCCGGCGACAGTCCCGCCGGCCCCTTCCGGGTGGGCAGCTCCTCCGAGCCGACCCCGTCCGGCACCCGCACGGTCCGCGGCGCGCCGAGCGGCTCGCGCAGCCGCCACTGCGACCAGTGCCGGAAGTACGGCGTGAAGACGGCGAAGTGGTCCGAGGAGGCCGGGGTCACCACACCGGGCCCGACGGCGGTCGTCACCGCGTCGTGCACATGCAGCCGCAGGCCCTCCGACTCCAGGGCGCGCCGCAGCCGTTCCTCGCGGCGCCGCGCGTGCGCGCTCCCGTCGGCGGCCAGGTGGACCTCGTCCGCGTCCGCCTCGCCGGCCACCCGGCACACCTGCTCGACCAGGTCGCCCGAGCGCACGACGAGCCGGCCGCCCCGCTCGCGCAGCCCCGCGTCGAGATCGCGCAGACAGTCGGCGAGGAACGCCAGCCGGTTCGGCACGGCGAACCCGGCACCGTCCACGGCCCGGTCGCGTACGAACAACGGGACCACCTGCCGCGCCCCGTCGAGGGCCGCGCGCAGCGGCGGGTGGTCGTGCAGACGCAGGTCCGCGGTGAACAGGACGACCGAGACGTTCATGGCAGGGCTCCGGGGCAGGGGTTCGGACGATCACCTGATTCCGGGAAGCGGCGCCCGGCGGATGCAGGTGCGTGAGCGGCGGGCGGGTCTCCTCGCAACGTCGTCAGCGGACCGGCTCCCTCGCGCGCGCCGTCGCGTCCGCCACCGCCGCCTGGGCGATGTTGCGGGCCATGCCGCCGAAGACGAGGGCGTGGAAGGGGGAGACGCTCCACCAGTAGGCGTGGCCGAGCAGCCCGTGCGGATGGAACAGTGCGCGCTGACGGAAGCGGGTACGGCCGCCGGTGTCCGTCTCCGCGTACATCTCCAGCCAGGCCAGGCCCGGCAGCCGCATCTCGGCCCGCAGCCGGAGCAGGTGTCCGGGCTCGATCTCCTCGACCCGCCAGAAGTCCAGCGAGTCGCCCACCCGCAACCGGGCGGCGTCCCGGCGGCCGCGGCGCAGCCCCACCCCGCCGACCAGCCGGTCGAGCCGGCCGCGGACGGCCCACGCGAGCGGGAAGGAGTACCAGCCGTTGTCGCCGCCGATGCCCTCGATCACCCGCCACAAGGACTCCCGAGGAGCGTCGACGACCAGTTCGCGGACGTCGGTGTAGAGACTCCCGCCCGCCCAGCCGGGGTCGGTGGGCAGCGGGTCGCTGGGGGCGCCCGGGAAGGACGCGGAGGACCAGCGGGTGGCGACCCGCGCCTCCCGCACGCTGCGCAGGGCGAGCCGGACCGCCTCGTCGAAGCCGAGCGGATGGCCGGGCGGGTCGGGCACGTACCGGGCGATGTCGCGCTCGCCGCAGACCACCTCGTGCCGCAACGACTCGGTGAGCGGCCGGGCGATCGAGGCCGGCACCGGGGTCACCAGCCCGACCCAGTGGCTGGACAGACCGGGGGTGAGCATCGGCACGGACAGGATGAGCCGGCGGGGCAGCCCGGCGATGACGGCGTAGCGGATCATCATCTCGCGGTAGGTCAGAACGTCCGGCCCGCCGATGTCGAAGGCCCGGCTGACGTCGTCCGGCATCCCGGCGGAGCCGACGAGGGCGCGCAGCACGTCGCGGACGGCCACGGGCTGGATCCGGGTGTGCACCCAGCTCGGAGTGACCATCACCGGCAGCCGCTCGGTCAGATAGCGCAGCATCTCGAAGGAGACCGAGCCCGAGCCGATCACGACCGCGGCCCGCAGCACGGTGGTGGGCACGCCCGAGTGCAACAGGATCCGCCCCACCTCGGCGCGTGAGCGCAGATGCGGCGAGAGCTCCCGCTCGGGCACCCCGGCCGGTGTGAGGCCGCCGAGGTAGACGACGCGGCGCACTCCCGCCGCGCGCGCCTGCTCCCCGAAGATCCGTGCCGCCCGCCGGTCGGTCTCCTCGAAGTCCTCGCCGGTGCCCAGCGCGTGCACCAGGTAGTACGCGACGTCGACGTCCCGCAGGGCCGCCGCGACCGACGCGGCGTCCGTGACGTCCCCGCGCACCCTGTCGACGTCGCCGGCCCACGGGTGGTCGCGCAGCCGGTCGGGGGAGCGGGCCAGACAGCGCACCCGGTGGCCCGCCGCCAGCAGCTCCGGGACGAGCCGGCCGCCGATGTATCCCGTGGCGCCGGTCACCAGGCAGAGTGTGCCGCGGCCGTCTGCGGTCATGAGTCCTCGTTCCTTCGCGTCGGTGGCCCTCTCGCAGATCGCTTCCACGCGCGGGAGGGCCGCGGATGCGGCAGCGGCTTGTGCGCACGAACGAGTGATCGCGGACGGCGACTACGCTGGCCCCGTGGCCACAGCGAACGACCGTGAGGGGCGGGTGCCGGGACAGCAGTCCGAGGCGTCCGGGATGCCGACCGACCTGCACGCCTTCGCTGTGCGGCTGCGGCGGATGAACGGCGAGATCAACCGGCTGGTGCACGGGTTCGCGGGCGACCAGGGGCTGCACGCGACGGACGTCCAGGCGCTCGCCGCGATCCTGGACGCCGACGCGCCGATGACCCCGAAGCGGCTGCGCGAGCATCTCGGGCTCACCTCCGGCGCCGTCACCGCGTGCGTGGACCGGCTGGAGCGCGCGGGGCACATCCGACGGGTCCGGGAGAGCGCCGACCGCAGGGTGGTCCACCTGTACTACGCGGCCGACGCCAAGTCGGTGGCCCGCACCTACTTCCGGCCGCTGGCCGAGGCGACCCGGGCCGCGCGCTCGCGGTTCACCGAGGACGAGCTGTCGGTGGTGCTGCGCTTCCTCACGGCGATGGGCGAGGAACTGTCCGGGATCACCTCTCCCGGGCGCTGAAGAAGCCGCGGTCCGTCGCATCCGGGGACCGGCCGAGGGCGGAAGGACAGGCAACGTCTACGATCACTCGACGGCAACTTACTCAATCATTGAGATTGTTTGTTGTTGAGATACCTGTGCCGTAGAGCTACCTGTGCCGCTACCCGAGCCCTTTCCTTTCGGAGCTGGAGAACGATGTCCACCACCCCCCGTCGCGCCCGTTGGCTCGTCCCGGTCCTCCTCGTCGCCGTGTGGCTCGGCGTCGGCGGCGTCCTCGGCCCCTACGCCGGACGGCTGGGCGAGGTCGCCACCAATGACCAGGCCGCCTTCCTGCCACGCAGCGCCGAGTCGACGGAGGTCGTCGCCGCGCAACGCGCCTTCCGGCAGAACGAGACCCTCCCGGCGATCGTCGTCTGGACCGGCACCGCGGCCGGAACCGGGATCGAGGACCGGCTCGACGCCGCCGACCGGGCTCTCGCCTCCCTCGCCGACGACCAGGGCGTGTCCGGTGACGTGTCGCCCGCACTGCTCTCCGAGGACGGGGAGGCCGTCGAGGGCGTGGTGCCCCTGCGCCCCGACCTCGGGGACGACCTCGCCGCCACCCTCGACCGGATCCGCGCCGCCGCCGAACGCGTCCCCGGCACGACGGTCCGACTGGCCGGGCCGGCCGCGACCCAGGCCGACCTGTCCGACGCCTTCGCCGGCATCGACGGGCTGCTGCTCGCCGTCGCGCTGGCCACCGTCCTCGTCATCCTGCTGCTCGTGTACCGCAGCGTGCTGCTCCCGCTGGTGATCATCCTCGGCGCGGTCTTCGCCCTCGGCCTCGCCTGCGCTGTCGTGTACGCGCTCGCCGATCACGACGTGGTGCGCGTCGACGGCCAGGTCCAGGGCATCCTCTCCATCCTGGTGATCGGCGCGGCCACCGACTATGCCCTGCTGCTCACCGCCCGCTACCGGGAGGAACTCGCCGCGCGCACCGACCGGTTCGCCGCCATCACGGCCGCGCTGCGCAAGTCCTGGGGCGCCGTCGTGGCCAGCGCCGCGACCGTCGCCCTGGGGCTGCTCGCCCTGCTGCTCAGCGACCTCACCAACAACCGCGCGCTCGGACCGGTCGGCGCCATCGGCATCGGCTGCGCCGTGCTCAGCACGCTGACCTTCCTGCCCGCCGTCCTCGTCCTCCTCGGCAGGGCCGCGTACTGGCCCGCCCGTATGACTGCGGGCGGCGCGGGCCACGGCGTCTGGCGGCGCGTCGCCGGCCTCGTCGACCGGGCGCCGCGCCGGGTCTGGGCGGTGACGCTCGCCGTCCTGCTGGCCGGGGCCGCCTTCGCCCCGACGCTCGCCTCGAAGGGCGTACCCCTCGACGAGACCTTCGTGAACGACGCCCCCTCCGTCGCCGCGCAGCAGACCCTGGGCCGGCACTTCCCCGGAGGCTCCGGCAACCCCACCGTGGTCGTCGCGGACGCCGACCGACTGGAGGAGGTCCTCGGCGCGGCCCGGGACACCGAGGGCGTCGCCTCGGCGGCCGACGTCACCGCGTCCGGCCGGCCCGGCGGCGAGCCCCTGGTGGTCGACGGGCGGGTCCGGGTCGACGTCACCCTCGACTCCGCCGCGGACGGCGACGCGGCCCTGCGGACCGTGGCGCGCCTGCGCACCTCCCTGCACGCCGTCCCCGGCGCGGACGCCCTCGTCGGCGGCTACACGGCCCAGCGGTACGACACGCTGCGCACCGCCGAACGCGACCGCACCCTCATCGTCCCCGTCGTCCTCGCCATCATCTTCCTCATCCTGACGGCCCTGCTGCGCTCGCTGCTGATGCCCGCGCTGCTGGTGGCCACGGTGGCGCTGAACTTCCTCGCCACCCTGGGCGTCTCCGGTCTCGTGTTCCGGCATGTGTTCGGCTTCGGCGGCACCGATCCGTCCGTGCCGCTGTACGGCTTCGTGTTTCTGGTGGCGCTGGGCGTCGACTACAACATCTTCCTCATGTCCCGGGTGCGCGAGGAGTCCCTGCGGCACGGCGTCCGCGAGGGCGTCCTGCGGGGTCTGGTCACCACCGGCGGTGTCATCACCTCGGCCGGCGTGGTGCTCGCCGCCACGTTCGCCGCGCTCGGGGTGATCCCGCTGGCCTTCCTCGCCCAGATCGCCTTCATCGTCGCCTTCGGCGTCCTGCTCGACACGCTCGTGGTGCGCTCGCTGCTGGTGCCCGCGCTGGTGCGGGACATCGGCGCGCCCGCCTGGTGGCCGGGACGGCTCGGCCACGGCCGAGGCAAGGCGGGTGACGGGCCTTCGGCACGGACCCGAACATGATCGCGTCGATCCCGGGCAAGCGCACCCCAGAGAGATCGACCGTTTCGTATCGGGAGGTGCCTGCCGCTATGGGCGCGAAGGTGTTGGAGCGTTTCCCCGCAGGATCCCCGCGAGGATCGTGGCCGGCGGAGGAGTACGCCGCGCGGCGGCGGGCCGAGGGGGAGCCCGCGACCGTGGTCATGGACCTGAAGTCGGATGCCTTCCTCGTCGTGGTCCCCGTCGGCGACGAGGACTGATCCCTACGGCGCCTCGGGCGTCGCGCTCAGCGTCCGTGCCGTGCGTACGAAGACCTCGTGCAGGTCCCGCGCGGCCTGGGGGACGGATTCCGCCCGCCGACGTTGCAGCATCAGCAGCACCCGTGTCGTGTCGCCGCTGATCGGCCGGTGGGTGAGCGCCCCGCGCCGCTCCAGCGGATCCCCGATCACACTGAAGTCGGGCAGGACCGTCGCGCCCAGCCCCTCGGCCACCATCAGCTTGCCCATCTCCGCTCCGTCGGTGGAGTACGCGAAGGAGAGGCCGCGCCCGTCGAGAAGCCGATGGACGTAGCGATGCATGACATAGCCCGACCGCATCCCGATCAGCGGTACGTCGAGCAGGTCGTCCACCGAGACCGACGGCGCGGAGGCCAACGGGCTGTCGGGGCGCACACACACCACCGGCCGGCCGCGCAGCAGCTCGGTCGACTCGAACTCGGCGGGCACGTCGTCGCCCTCCAGATGGTTGACCAGGCCCAGGTCGAACCCGCCCTCCAGCAGAATCCGGTGGATGTCGGTCTGCTGGGCGCCAACCACCTCCACCTGGGTGACGGGATGCGCGGCGCGGAACTCCCGGACCGCCGGGATGAGCAGCGGCACGGTCGCCGCGTTCACCGTGCCGACCCGCACCATCCGACTGATCCGGTGCTGCTCGCCCGCCGCCGAGCGCAGCCGGTCCACCGCGTCCAGCACCCCGATGATGTGTGGCAGGAGTTCCCGGCCCGACGCGCTCATGGTGGCACCGGACCGCTTGCGCTCCAGGAGATCCACCCCGAGTTCACGCTCCAGGTTCCGCACGGTCTCGCTCAACGCGGGCTGGGAGAGTCGTAGTTCCTCGGCGGCCCGACGCAGCGAACCGAGCCGGGTGACGGCCGCGATGTATTCCAGCTGTTCCGTACGCACGACGGAAGAATGCGGGCCCGTTCGGCGCCCGTTCAAGGGTTTCCCTGTCACACCTTCGTGAAATTCAATGGTCCGCGATACGAGACCGGTCGGGTTTGCCTTGACTGCCGTCGCGGGCGGCTGCCACGATCGAGGACATGAAGATGCGACTGGACCTCACGCGGCGACGCCATGTCGACCTCGCGCGCGTCTCCAGCGCCTCCTGTTGCGCCGCGGCCTGATCACCCCTTCGCGATCCGCCGCGCTTTTCCTTTTCCCCGCCTGAATTCACCGCGTCCGCCCACCCCTTGGCGTCCGCACCCCCGTCGGCGCAGGTGCGCCCCGTGAATTCGGCGTGCCCGAAAACATTCCGCACCAGGAGTTCCGCATGCCCGCCGCGCCCCTGAAATTCGCCTACTGGGTCCCCAATGTCAGTGGGGGACTCGTCACCAGCAGGATCGAGCAGCGCACCGACTGGGGATACGACTACAACCGGGAACTCGCCGTCCTCGCCGAGAACAACGGCTTCGACTACGCCCTCAGCCAGGTCCGTTACATGGCCAGCTACGGCGCCGAGTACCAGCACGAGTCGACCAGCTTCAGCCTCGCCCTGCTCCTGGCCACCCAGCGCCTGAAGGTGATCGCCGCCGTCCATCCCGGCCTGTGGCACCCCGGCGTCCTCGCCAAACTGGGCGCCACCGCCGACCACCTCTCGCACGGCCGGTTCGCCGTGAACGTCGTGTCCGGCTGGTTCAAGGGCGAGTTCACCGCACTCGGTGAGCCCTGGCTGGAGCACGACGAACGCTACCGGCGCTCCGAGGAGTTCATCCGCGCCCTGCGCCAGATCTGGACCGAGGACCACACCGAACTCGCGGGTGACTTCTACCGGTTGCGCGACTTCTCCCTCAAGCCGAAGCCCCTCAACACCCCCGAGCGCCCGCACCCCGAGATCTTCCAGGGCGGCAACTCCACCGCCGCCCGGCAGATGGCCGGCCGTGTCTCCGACTGGTACTTCTCCAACGGCAAGGACTTCGACGGGGTCGTCGAGCAGATCGCCGATGTGCGCGCCTCGGCCGAGCAGGCAGGCCGCAGGGCACCGAAGTTCGGGCTCAACGGCTTCCTCATCGCCCGGGACACCGAGGCCGAGGCCCGCGACACGCTCCGGGAGATCGTCGCCCAGGCCGACAGCGAGGCCGTCGAGGGCTTCGGCGCCGCCGTCAAGCAGGCCGGGCGGTCCACCGCCGACGGCAAGGGCATGTGGCAGGACTCCAGCTTCGAGGACCTCGTCCAGTACAACGACGGTTTCCGGACCGGCCTCATCGGTACCCCGGAGCAGATCGCCGAGCGCATCGTCGCCTACAAGAAGCTCGGCGTCGACCTCTTCCTCCTCGGCTTCCTGCACTACCACGAGGAGGTCGAGTACTTCGGCAAGCGCGTCCTGCCCCTGGTCCGCGAGCTGGAGGCGCAACTCCCGGACACACAGGAAGAGTCCGTCCCCGCGCATGTCTGACCGTCCCCACACGCTCCACGACCCCGGCGCCCACGAGCGCCGCGAGGTCGGCCGCCGGGTCCTCGAGGGCGAACTGCCCGAACCCACCTGGCACTCCTGACCGCTCCCACCGGAGCGCCCCGCCTGCCGGGGTGCTCCGGGCTCCTTCGAAAGAGGACCCATGGCCACCGTCCTGTCCGTCTCCGGCAGCCCTTCCGCCTCCTCCCGCACCGGCCGTCTGCTGCGCCACCTCGACCAGCGGCTCGCCGTCCAGGGGCACGAGGTGATCCCGCTCGACGTCCGCACCATCCCGGCCGAGGCCCTGCTCGGCGCGGACTTCCGCCACCCCGCGATCGTCGAGGCCACCGAGCTCTTCGCGCGCGCCGACGGTGTCATCGTGGGCACCCCGGTCTACAAGGCGTCCTACTCCGGTGTCCTCAAGGCGCTCCTCGACCTGCTCCCGCAGTACGCCCTCACCGGCAAGACGGTCCTGCCGCTGGCGACCGGCGGTTCCACCGCGCATGTCCTCGCCATCGACTACGCCCTGCGTCCCGTGCTCAACTCCATGGGCGCGGCCCATATCGTGCAGGGCTGGTTCACCCTCGACAAGGACATCACCGCCCACGAGGACGGCTCCATCACGGTCGCCCCGACCGCCACCGAGGCGCTCACCCACGTCGTCGACCAGTTCTCGGCCGCGCTCGGGCGGACGCCGTACCTGGCCGCGGCGAGCTGAGCGCACGATGTCAGCCCATGTCATCGCCGACGACGCCGAGGCGCTCGCCGTCGCCGCTTCGCTGGCCGAGGAGTTCCGCGCGGGAGCCTCCACCCGTGACACCGAACGGCGCCTGCCTCGCGCCGAGTTGGACCGGCTGTCCGCCTCCGGGCTGCTCGCCGTCACCGTCCCCGCCGACCACGGCGGGGCGGATGTGAGCGCCCTGACCCTCGCGGAGATCTTCCGTCTGCTGGGCACCGCCGACGGCAGCCTCGCCCAGATCCCGCAGAGCCACTTCGCCTATGTCAATGTGATCCGCCGTCAGGGCACGGCGGAGCAACAGAAGTTCTTCTTCGTCGAGCTGCTCGCCGGCCGGCGCTTCGGCAACGCCCAGTCGGAGGCCGGTGGCAAGCACATCCAGGACATCCGTACCCGCCTGGAGTCCCGGCCGGACGGCTCGTACGTCCTGACCGGCGTCAAGCACTACTCCACCGGCGCCCTCTTCGCCGACTGGATCCCGGTGCTGGCCCGTGCCGAGGACGACAGGCTGCACGTCGCGTATGTGCCGTCCGGCGCGCCCGGCCTCACCGTGATCGACGACTGGGACGGGCTGGGTCAGCGGACGACGGCCAGCGGCACCGTCCGCCTCGACGGCGTGCCGGTGCCGGGGGACCGTGTCCTGCCGCACCACCTCACCTTCGAGGGGCCGCAACTCCATGGCGCGGTCGCCCAGTTGCTGCACTCCGCGATCGACGCGGGTCTCGCCGCGGGCGCGCTCGCCGAGGCGGCGGAGTTCGTGCGGACGAAGAGCCGGCCGTGGTTCGAGAGCGGTGTCGAGACGGCCGCCGAGGATCCGCTGCTGATCCAGCGGTTCGGTGAACTCGCCCTGGAGGTGAGGGCGTCGGAGGCGCTGCTGCGCGAGGCCGCCCGGTCGGTCGACGCGGCGCGCGCCGATCTCACCGACGACACGGCCGCCGAGGCGTCCCTCGCGGTCGCCGCCGCGAAGGTGCAGGCGGCACGGGCGGCGGTGGAGGTCTCCAGCGCCCTGTTCGAGGTGTCCGGCACCCGGTCCGCCCTCGACTCCCTCAATCTGCACCGGCACTGGCGCGACGCCCGCACCCACACGCTGCACGATCCGACCCGCTGGAAGATCCAGCACCTCGGACGGTTCGCGCTGAACGGCACCCGGCCGCCGCGCCACGGCCTGCTCTAGCCCGCAACGGACCGCCTCGGCCCGCCAACCAGCAGTGCGGCAACGCACCGGACGGCACCCCGGCAGACGGACATTCCTGATCGGAGACCCCTCGTGTCCCTCACCTTCCACTGGTTCCTCCCCACCAACGGCGACAGCCGCCATGTCGTCGGCGGTGGCCACGGCACACCCGCCACCGCCTCCGGAAGGGACCGGCCGCCGACGGTCGCCTACCTGAGCCAGATCGCCCGCGCCGCGGAGGACCTCGGCTTCGTGGGCGTGCTCACCCCCACCGGGGCCTGGTGCGAGGACGCCTGGCTGACCACGGCGATGGTCAGCCAGCACACCGAGCGGCTCAAGTTCCTGGTCGCCTTCCGGCCCGGCTTCGTCTCACCGACGCTCGCCGCGCAGATGGCGTCCACCTTCCAGCGGCAGACCGGCGGACGGCTCCTGCTCAACGTCGTCACCGGCGGCGAGAGCCACGAACAGCGGGCCTACGGCGACTTCCTGGACAAGGACGACCGCTATCGCAGGACCGGTGAGTTCCTCCGGATCGTCAGGGAGTTGTGGGAGGGCAAGACCGTCGACCTGGAGGGCGAGCACCTCCGGGTCGAGGACGCGAAGCTGGCCCGGGTGCCGGATCCGGTGCCGGAGGTGTACTTCGGCGGGTCCTCGCCGATCGCCGGCGAGATCGCCGCGAAGTACGTCGACGTCTACCTCACCTGGGGCGAGCCGCCGGCCCAGGTCGCGGAGAAGATCGCCTGGATCCGAGGGCTCGCGGCGAAGGCGGGGCGGACGCTCCGGTTCGGCATCCGGCTCCATGTCATCACCCGGGACACCTCGGAGGAGGCCTGGGCGGAGGCGGACCGGCTGCTCGCCGGGTTCGACGCGGAGACCGTGCGGTCCGTCCAGGCCGGGCTCGCGCGCAGCGAGTCCGAAGGACAGCAGCGGATGCTCGCGTTGCACGGCGGCGGCAGCCGGGACGGGCTGGAGATCCATCCCAACCTCTGGGCCGGGATCGGCCTGGTCCGGGGCGGCGCCGGGACCGCGCTGGTGGGCAGCCATGAGGAGGTCGCCGGGCTCATCAAGGAGTACGCGGCGCTGGGGATCGAGGAGTTCGTGCTCTCCGGGTATCCGCATCTGGAGGAGGCGTACTGGTTCGGGGAGGGCGTGCTGCCCCGGCTGGCCGGGGAGGGGCTGTGGCGGCATCCGTTCCGCACGGACGTCGCTCACTCGGCGCAGGTGCCCTTCGCGAGCTGAGGGGTCCGCTCGCCCTTCCGCTCGCACCACGACTGCACGGGAATTCTGTGAGCAATTCAATCGAAAATTCAACTGGCGAACATTCAACTGGCTTGGCCTCAGGGGCTGTCCGTGTCGAATTCTTCTCGATTCGTCATTAGCATGGTTCGTATGAATGCGACATCGGAGTTCTATGTGGTAAGGGCGGGCGACTCGCTCGCCAAAATCGCGGCCAAGTTCCATGTGTCCCTGGCCCAGATCAAGGAGTGGAACCCCCAGATCAAGAATGTCAATCTCATCCACCCGGGAGACCGCGTCCGCGTGGTCGCACCGAGTGAGGAGCCGGACGGCGAGTTCGAGCCCTTCCCGGGCAAGGACTTCTTCCAGTCGTCCGTGAGCAGCCCGATCATCGAGGTCATGGGCTGGCGTCTCATCGAGGAGGGCTGCTCGGCGTATCCCGACGAGCCCGACCTCCAGTGGAGCGAGGCCGATCGGAGGTCCTACGCCAAGTGGCAGCAGAAACTCGGCTTCAGCGGCAGCGACGCCGACGGCATTCCGGGGCGGGGTTCGTGGGAGAAGCTCCATGTACCCGCTCTCCACATGAGTGAATAGCCCGCCCGAGCGGCTACGGAGATCAACAATGGGCGCTTCCGTGGCGGTCGCGGAGAACCCCTCGGCCCGTACGCGCCGAGGGATTGCGGGGAAGCTGCGTCCCCGACCGCCGCGGTCGCCCTGGCGGGCACGGGCCAAGGCCCGCCTCGTCTATCTCGAAGTGCAGTTGAGACGCGAAGAGGTCCGGCCTTGCCCCGACGGCCGAAAGGTCCTCCTCGAGGGAATGAGAGGCCATCTCGAAAAGGCCCGGGCCGCGGCGGACGAGAGATTCGGCTGGCGGCGGTTGTGGTCGGGTTCGACCGCCCGCGAAGGGGTCTGGTCGAATCTGCGCAGCGCCGACGTGCTGCTGCTCCAGCTGGTGCCCGACGCGGAGGCCGTCGGCCGCGCCGGCGAGGTCATGGCCTTGGTCAAGCGCCATCTCGACAAGGACAACCCACAGCGCGTCAGGCTCGCCCAGCGGATCCGGCACATCCTCTCCGGCAACCCGACGCGGAGCGACCGGCAGCTCATGGTCCGGGCGCTCGACGGCGCGTACAGCAGCCTCGACGCCGAACTGGCCCGGGTCCGCAGCCTGCGCAACATCCTGTGGACCGCCACGTTCGTCGTCCTTTTCGGCGTGGCGGGCCTCGCCCTCTACGGCTGGTTCTCCCCCAGCTCGCTGAGCCTCTGCTTCGCGCCCGGAGCCGGTCCGGGTGACGCGAGCGGGATGGACGTCGTGTGCCCGAGCATGGACTATCCTCACGGGCGGCCGGGCAAGTCTCCCAGCAGCCACGCCCTGCCGAGGGACATCCTCACGGTCGAGATCGCCGGGCTGGCCGGCGCGGCACTCACCGTCATCGCCTCACTGCGCCGTATACGGGGCACGAGTTCCCCCTACATGCTGCCCCTGGCGTCGGCGGTGCTGAAGTTCCCCACCGGCGCCCTGTCGGCCTTCCTCGGAGTGCTGCTGATCAGAGGCGCCTTCGTCCCGGGGCTCAGCGATCTGGACAGCAGAGCGCAGGTCCTCGCCTGGGCCGCGGTCTTCGGTGCCGCGCAGCACCTGGTGACCCGCCTGGTCGACGAGCGCGCGCAGATGACGCTGTCGGAGGTGGGCGGACCGACCGGCGAGGTGCTCGACCGGGAGAACGCCGCCGTCATGGAGGACGACGGACCCTGGCAGGCCGACGCGACCGGAGCACCGGCTGTCGGGGAGCGAGCCGTCGCCGGATCCCGTGGTGAATCGCGCGAGGAGCAGAACGGCGGTCCGGAGCCGGAGGAGGAAGCACCGGTGACGCGACCCGGACGGGAAGCCGACCGGTGAACCGCATCGCGTGCGTGCCCCGTCAGCCGGTCAGCGCGTCGAGGTGAGCCGCCCGTGACTCCTGCGTCTGGGCCTGGACCATGAGGAACAGGGCCTCCCTCGCCAGGCGTTGGGCCCTGTTCGTCAGCAGCATGGAGCGGCCGCCGCCGGTCACCACCGCTGCCGTGGTGGCCGTTCGCATCACCTCGGACGCCTGTGTCCGCAGGGCGAGGCGGTCCGCCAGGTGCTCATGGGGCGCCGAACCGTCGACGAGGGCGTAGGCCTGGGTGCGGACCTCCGTGAGACGGGCGCGCAGCGGGGCCGCCGTGTCCTCGTCCAGCAGGGTCAGCGCCGCCTCAGTGATTCCGAAGACCGCCGGGTTGGCGTTCACCGTGTGGAGACGGTCCGCCGCCGACCAGCGCTCGTGCGGGGTGCGCAGCGCGACCGCCTCCTCCGGGAGCCACAGGCCGTCCAGTTCCAGGGAGACCGTGCGGGCCGCGGTGAGGGCGGCGAGGCGCAGCGGGGCCGAGGCCCGCAGACCCGGCTGCTCCCGCGCCTCGGTGAAGGCGAACAGGACCTCGCCGGTGTCGGTGAGTCCGGCGAGCAGCAGCACGTCGTTCAGGCCCCACCCCGTGTACCAGGGGACCGTCCCGTCGAAGCGCCGGCCGGTCCGCTCCCGGGTGACCCGGACGGGGATGCGCGGGTACGCCCGCAGGTGCGCGTACGCCACTCCCGAGAGCAGCTCACCGGTCGCCAGCGGACCCAGCAGGCGCTCGCGCACCGGGCCCTTGTTCCTGGCCAGCGTCTGCACCGGGGTGTGGTGCTGCGCCTGCACGAACCAGGTCGAACAGCACGCCCCGGCCAGGATCTCCGTCGTCTCGCGCAGCACCGTACCGGGTGCCGCGGCCCCGCCGTACTCCTTCGGCGCGTTCAGCCCGAGCAGGCCCGAGCGCCTGATCTCCGCGAGGTGGCTCATGGGCACCTCTTCCTGGTCGACCTGTTCGGCGTGCGGGGCGAGGAGGTCGTCCGCGAGGCTGCGGGCGCGGGTGACGAGGGGGTGCGGTGCGGTCATGGGCGGGATTCTTCCGGTTCCGTGGCGCGGGGTGTCGATCCGGGGGACCGCCGTTCGTGTAGGAGGTGACAGAACGGCACGAGACATGGAGGACGTCATGAAGTACTACCTGCTCAGCGTGATCACGCCCAGCGACGGCGAGCCGCCGTCGGCCGAGGGGATGACGGAGATCAGCCGCAACCTCGAGACGTTCCACCGGGAGCTGCGCGAGGCCGACGCCTGGGTGTTCGCCGGGGGGCTGCACGGGCCGGAGACGGCCACCGTGCTGCGGCCGGGCGGCGGCGACGTCCTCGTCACCGACGGGCCGTACGCCGAGGGCAAGGAGTACCTCGGCGGGATCTGCCTGATCAAGGCGCCGGACCTGGACGCCGCCCTGCACTGGGGCCGGCGGGCGACCTGGGCCACCACCCTTCCCATCGAGGTGCGCCCCTTCATGGGCGAGGCCTGATGCCCCTCGACGTCGAGGCCGTGTTCCGCGCGGAGTACGGCCGGGCCGTGGCCGTCCTGGTCCGTTTCCTCGGCGACATCGACCTCGCCGAGGAAGCGGTACAGGACGCCTTCACCACGGCCGTCGGGCGCTGGCCGCGGACGGGTGTGCCGCCGAGCCCGGCCGGCTGGATCATCACCACCGCCCGCAACCGGGCCGTCGACCGGCTGCGCCGGGAGTCCACCCGGGACGCCCGGCACGCCGAGGCCTCCCTGCTGTACGCCACCGAGCCGCCCGTGGAGGAGGGCCCCGTGCGCGACGACCGGCTCCGCCTGATCTTCACCTGCTGCCACCCCGCCCTGGCACCGCAGGCGCAGGTCGCCCTGACCCTGCGCCTCCTCGGCGGACTCACCACCGCCCGGCTCGCCCGCGCCTTCCTCGTCCCCGAGCCGACCATGGCCCAGCGGCTGGTCCGCGCCAAGGCGAAGATCCGGGACGCGCGCATCCCGTACCGCGTGCCGCGCGACGCAGACCTGCCCGACCGGCTGAACGGCGTGCTCGCCGTCGTCTACCTGATCTTCAACGAGGGGTACGGGGGCGACCCGGGCCTGTGCGCCGAGGCCCTGCGCCTCGGCCGGCTCCTCACCGAGCTGATGCCGGACGAGCCCGAGGTCACCGGACTGCTGGCGCTGATGCTGCTCGTCCACTCCCGTCGGACCGCGCGGGAGGACGCCGACGGCACGCTCGTACCGCTGCCCGAGCAGGACCGCGGCCGATGGGACCGGGACCTGGTCACCGAGGGGCAGTCGCTCGTCCGCCGCTGTCTGCGCCGCAACCGGCCCGGGCCCTACCAGATCCAGGCCGCGATCCAGGCCGTCCACAGCGCCGCGCCGACCGCCGCCGACACCGACTGGCCGCAGATCCTGCGCCTGTACGACCAGCTCATGGCGCTCGCTCCGAGCCCGGTCGTGGCGCTGAACCGGGCCGTCGCCGTGGCGGAGACGGAAGGCCCGGGCCGGGCCCTCGGCCTCGGCGACGCACTGGACCTCGACGGCTACCACGTCTGGCACGCGGTCCGCGCCGACCTGCTGCGCCGCCTGGACCGGGTCACCGAGGCCGAGGGGGCCTACGAGGCGGCCCTCGCGCTGAGCGAGAGCCCGGCGGAACGGTCCTTCCTCGAGCGGCGCAGACGCGCGCTCACCGAAGACGTCGGTAAGTAGTCGCCGCCCCCGGGAATGTATTTTGGTGCATGAATGGTTGGCATATACATCGAGCTGACCGCTCCGAGAACGAGCTGACCGCTCCGAGAACGAGCCGACCGCTCGCACCGAGACCCCAGGGCCGCAAGGCCCGCGCACCCCAGTGAGGCACCGTGACCACCGCCGCCACTCCCGAGCAGCCCACCGACGTCGTAGCCCGGCTGCGCGCCACGTTCCGCACCGGCCGCACCAAGCCCGTCGCCTGGCGCACGGAGCAGCTGCGCCGCCTGCGCGAGCTGCTCACGGAGCGGGGCGCCGACCTGGCCGACGCCCTCCACACCGACCTGGGCAAGAGCTCCACCGAGGCGTACCGCACCGAGATCGACTTCACGGTCCGGGAGATCGACCACACCCTCGATCACCTGGACGCGTGGCTGCGCCCCGAGTCCGCCCCGGTCCCGGCCCACCTCGGTGCCGACGCCACCGCGTGGACGCAGTACGACCCGCTCGGCGTCGTCCTCGTCATCGCGCCCTGGAACTACCCCGCGCAGCTCCTGCTCGCCCCGCTGGTCGGTGCCCTCGCCGCCGGCAACGCGGTGGTCGTCAAGCCCAGCGAGCTCGCGCCCGCCACCTCCGCCGCACTGGCCCACCTGCTGCCGGCGTATCTCGACACCGACGCGGTCGCCGTCGTCGAGGGAGGGATCCCGGAGACCACCGCCCTGCTGGCCGAGCGCTTCGACCACATCTTCTACACCGGCAACGGCACCGTCGGCCGCGTCGTCCTGCGCGCCGCCGCCGAGCACCTCACCCCCGTCACCCTCGAACTCGGCGGCAAGTCCCCGGCGTTCGTCGACCGCGACGCCGATCTCTCCGTCGTCGCCGACCGGTTGGCCCGCGGCAAGTTCCTCAACGCCGGCCAGACCTGCGTCGCCCCCGACTACGTCCTCACCGACCCGGATACGGCCGCCGCCCTCGAACCCCTGCTGACCCGCGCGGTCGAGACGCTCTACGGGACCGACCCGCAGTCCTCCGCCGCCTACGGCCGCATCATCAACGAACGCCACTTCGACCGGCTGGCCGCGCTGCTCGACTCCGGCCGGATCGTGGTCGGCGGCGGCAACGACCGTACGGACAAGTACCTCGCGCCCACCGTCCTCGCCGACGTCGACCCCGCGTCGCCCGTGATGCGGGAGGAGATCTTCGGCCCGATCCTGCCGATCGTCACCGTCGAAGGCCTGGACGAGGCGATCGCCTTCATCAACGACCGCGACAAGCCCCTCGCCCTGTACGTCTTCACCGAGTCCGGCGACACCCGGGGCCGCATCGCCGCCGAAACCTCCTCCGGCGGTCTCGGCTACGGTCTGCCGCTCGCCCATCTCACCGTCTCCGACCTGCCGTTCGGCGGGGTGGGCGAGAGCGGCATGGGCAACTACCACGGCCGCTACTCCATCGAGACGTTCAGCCACCGCAAGGCGGTGCTGGAGAAGCCGCTGCACTGAGCGGCGCGAGGCGTGGGCGGCGGGCGCAAGCGGGCGAAAACGGACGTGAGTGAGCGGAAGTAGCCCGCCGAGCGGCAGTCAGGGAACGGGTATTAGCCCGGAACGGCACGGTCCGTAGTCCGAAACGGCCAATTCCATCGGACTTTCGAATCCGGAGTGCACGAAACGGCACCGCCGGACGCCGTGGAGGCAGAAGGTGTGACCGATGCCTTCCGGGGTCCCTGAGCCCCGCACAGCCAGCGGAAGGACCGAAGGGTCCGTGACCGACCAGTTCGAACAGCTCGCCCGCGACGTGGCGTTGTCCGTGCTAGCCCTCCGGGTCTTCGGACCCGGAGTCCTCACCCTCGCGCGCCGGTTCGTCGCCGCACTCGTGCGGGTGGGCGTCCGGGAGATGGACCACCGGCTTCCGGGAGGCGATCGGTGACCCAGGAGGAGTTGCGACCCGCGAGAAACCCACGGGCGCCGGAGAAGCTGCCCCTGGACTTCAGCGCCTTCCACCAGATGCACCGCCCGCGCTACGTCCGCGAGGCCGAGCGCTGTCTGCGCTGTCGCGCGGACGCCGAGGAGGCCGTGGACGAGGCGTTCGTCCAACTCGCCCGGCAGTGGCCGCAGATACTGAGCGCCGAGAACCCCGCCGCCTACGCCTGGCGGGTGATGAAGAACCGCGTCATCGACCACGCCCGGGCCCGTGGCCGGCGTGCCACGCTGATGGACACGGCCGTCTTCGAGACGGTCACCCTCCAGGGCGCCGAGGACGCCTTCGAGGTGATCGAGCAGAACCTGCGGCTGTTCCGGGCGATCTCCGCCCTCCCCGAGCGCCAGCGGGACGTCATCCGGCTGCGCTACTGCGAGGGCTACAGCACCGCCGACGTGGCGTTCCAGCTGGGGATCACCGAGGCCGGGGTGCGGTCCACCGAGCGCTATGCCAAACGCCGGCTGCGGGAGATCTACACATCGTGCGCCGAGGAGGAGGCGGAGCGGTCATGACCTTCGACACCGCGAGCGACATCGACACCCTGCTGGCCGGGGCGCGGCTGATACCCACGGCCCCCTGCACCCGCTCGGACATCGAGGCCGCGGAGGCCCGTATCGCCGCCCGGGTCGCGGCGGGCGGCCCCGACGAGCCCACGGCGCGGGTGTGCCCGCAGCGCGCCGCGGCCGCCCGCAGGCCCCCGCGGGTGCATCCCGCGGCGCGGGACCTCAGAGCGCTCTGCGAGGCGCTGCTGACCCGCCCCGGGGCCCTGACGGGCCTCGGCAACTTCCTCGGCAGCTCCCTGCCCGAGCCCTCCGGCGCACGGATCCTCGGCAGCCTCCTGTACCTCGCCGACTGCGAGGACAGCGCCCGCTTCTGGTGGCAGTACGGCGCCGGGGCATCCGACACCGTCTCCTCGTACTGCCTCTACCTCCACCACCGCTCGATGGGGGAGGACGAGGAGGCCGACTGGTGGCTGCGCCACACGGAGATCACCCCCGCCACGCTGAGCCGGGAGGCCACCGAACTGGAGATCGCCACGGCGCTGCATGTGCTCAGCGGTCTGCGACGCGGCGGGCGAGGACTGCCCAGGGCGTTGCGGGCGCTGGTGGAGTACGTGCCGGCCGTGGTCGGCTTCGTCGACGACGACCTCGAACTCCCGCTCCCCGACGGCGATCTGGCCGAGATCGTGGAGGAGGTCGTCGCCCATGGCGCACCGCCCGTCAAGGAGCGCCGGCGCACCAGGTCCGGCGCGCTGCCCGAACGCCGGGAGCCGGCCGTGCACACCGTGTCCTCGGCGACCCCGCGCACGGCCCGGCACTGGAGCCGCGACGTCCAGGAGGCGCTGCGCAAGTGCGAGGAGACCGTGGCCTGTTGAGGGTCCGCACCTCCGGCTCGTGCCGGTGCCCGCGGTGCGTGCGAGACTGCCCGGATGACCTCCGGAACGATCACCGCGGATGCCGCGGGCACCTGGGACATCGGCGGCCTGACGGTCGGCCGCATCGGCTTCGGCGCGATGCGGCTGACCGGCAGTGCGGCCTTCCACCTCGGCACGCCGAGCGACCGCGGCCGTTCGATCGCCGTCCTGCGCCGGGCGATCGACCTCGGCGTCAACCACATCGACACCGCCGCCTTCTACTTCTCCGCCCTCCGCTCCGCCAACGAACTCATCAACAGCGCGCTCTCCCCGTACCCGGACGACCTGCTCATCGCCACCAAGGTCGGCCCCTTCCGCGACTGGTCGGGGGAGTGGGGCACCTCGGCCCGCCCCGAGGACCTGCGCGGTCACGTGGAGGAGAACCTGCGCCAGCTCGGCCGCGACCACCTCGACCTGGTGTACCTGCGCCGGATGCGCCAGGAGTCGATCGCCGAGCACTTCGGCGCCCTCGCCGAACTGCGCGCCGCCGGACTGATCCGCCACCTCGGCGTCTCCGACGTCGAACCCCGCCATCTCGCCGAGGCGCAGGCCATCGCCCCCGTCGTCAGCGTGCAGAACCGCTACGGCCTCGGCCACCACGCCCCCGCGACCGAGGAACTCCTGCGCGTCTGCGGCGAACAGGGCGTCGCCTTCGTGCCGTTCTACGCCATAGCCGGCGACGCCGGACCCGAGGGCGCGACAACCGCCCATGACGAGGCGGTGCTCGCCGTCGCCCACGCCCACGGCACGTCCCCCGCCGCTGTCCGCCTCGCCTGGACCCTCGCCCAGGGGCCGCAGGTACTGGCCATCCCGGGCACCGGAGACCTCGACCACCTCACGGAGAACGTCGCGGCGGGCGCGCTGCGCCTCACGGCCGAGGAACTGGACCACCTGAACACCGCCCACCGCGGCGCCGTCGGGACGCCGAAGGACTGATCCCGCGGCGAGCCGGACACCCCACCGAACGCCGAGCCCACCCCCGGATCCCAGGAACGGCGCTCGGTCGGATCCCGGCAACGGCGCCCGGCCGCATCCGGGTAGCGGCGCCTGACAGGGTCGGACAGCGGGAGCTAGACGACCCACACCCCGTCCCGCATCAGATGCCGCCGAGGCAACTCCTGCTCGCCGCGCCACGCCTGCACCGCCACCGGCCGCACCCGGAAATAGGCGTACGACGCGCTGTCCCGGCCGGGATCCCAGCCCGTCTTCGCCTGGAAGGACCGGGCGGCCGCCTCCGGTACCTCCTCCCGCGTGTACGTCTCGACCTCGCCGTCGAAGAGGACCACGTCCCGTGTGTCCCCGAAGGCCAGGCGGGCCCGGCCGCCCTCCTGGAGGTTGAGGCCGGTGGGGTTGGTGAGACGGGTGGACAGCCACAGGTGCTCGCCGTCCCAGGCGAACCACAGCGCGACGAGACAGGGCAGCCCCTCCCGGTCCGCCGTGGCGACCCAGATGTCCACTTCGCGTTCCAGCCGGTCCAGCAGTTCCCGCTTGCGCTGCCCGGGGGTGCGCGGCGGCTCCGTGATCTTCATGGCCGGCACGCTAGCGACGGCGAGGGGCTCTCCGCCTCGGACGATGGTCCCGACCGCGCCTCGGGCCTGCGGCCTAGGTCACCGCCGCTGCGGAGGCGACCGGCGCGCGGCAGGGCGTTCGGCAGGCCGGGGGAGGGCGTCGACGCGAGGGGTCCCTCCCGCGCGAGCGCAGCTTTTCCGCCCGCGATCCGATCCGCCGGACAGGTCGGCCACCGTCGCCGCGGAGGCGACTGGCGCAGGGAACGTTTTACGTATAACCTCTCCCGTCAATCGCACCTCCCGACAGCCTCCCGCACGCTCCCCGAAAGGCCACGATGAGTCGCATCGCCCTGGTCACGCTTGTCGTCGACGACTACGACGAGGCGATCCGCTTCTACACCGAGGCGCTCGGGTTCCGGCTCGTCGAGGACGAACCCCGCCCCGACGGCGCCCGCTGGGTCGTCGTGCGGCCGGGGGACCGCCAGGACGGCGTCGGGCTGCTGCTCGCCCGGGCCAAGGGCGACGCCCAGCGCGCCCGGATCGGCGACCAGACCGGCGGCCGCGTCGGGTTCTTCCTGCACACGGAGGACTTCGCCGGCGACCACGCCCGCATGCTCGCCGCCGGCGTGACCTTCCTGGAGGAGCCCCGCCACGAGGCCTACGGCTCCGTCGCCGTCTTCCAGGACCTGTACGGAAACCGCTGGGACCTGCTCCAGCCCGCCACCACCTGAGAACCACCTGCCGAGGAACACACTCATGACCGCGTCCCACATCGACACCGACACCCTCCGCCGCCTCCCCAAGGCCGTCCTGCACGACCACCTCGACGGCGGCCTGCGCCCCGCCACCGTCGTCGAGCTGGCGGACGCGGTCGGCCACACCCTGCCCACCACCGACCCCGACGAACTCGCCGCCTGGTACTTCGAGGCCGCCAACTCGGGTGACCTGGTGCGCTACATAGCCACCTTCGAGCACACCCTCGCCGTGATGCAGACCCGCGAGGGCCTGCTGCGCACCGCGGAGGAGTACGTCCTCGACCTGGCGGCCGACGGAGTCGTCTACGGCGAGGTCCGCTACGCCCCCGAGCTGATGCTGAACGGCGAGCTGACGCTCCCCGAGGTCGTCGAGACGGTCCAGGAGGGTCTCGCGGCCGGCATGGCCAAGGCGGCGGCCGCGGGCACCCCGGTCCGTGTCGGCACCCTGCTCTGCGGCATGCGCATGTTCGACCGCACCCGGGAGACCGCCGACCTCGCGGTCGCCTTCCGGGACGCCGGTGTCGTCGGCTACGACATCGCCGGCGCCGAGGACGGCTTCCCGCCCGCCGACCACCTCGCCGCCTTCGAGCACCTGCGCCGCGAGAACGTCCCCTTCACCATCCACGCCGGCGAGGCCCACGGCCTGCCCAGCATCCACCAGGCCCTCCAGGTCTGCGGCGCCCAGCGCATCGGCCACGGCGTGCGCATCACCGACGACATCGTGGACGGCAAGCTCGGCCGGCTCGCGGGCTGGGTGCGCGACCGCCGGGTGGCCCTGGAGATGTGCCCGACCTCCAACCTCCAGACCGGCGCGGCCACCTCGATCGCCGAGCACCCGATCACCGCGCTGAAGGACCTCGGTTTCCGCGTCACCCTCAACACCGACAACCGGCTGGTCTCCGGCACGACGATGACCCGCGAGATGTCGCTGCTCGTCCAGGAGGCGGGCTGGACCCTCGAGGACCTGCGCACCGTCACGGTGAACGCCCTCAAGAGCGCGTTCGTGCCGTTCGACGAGCGCAAGGCCCTCATCGAGGACGTCGTCCTTCCGGGTTACGCCGCCGCGCTCTGAAGCAGCCCGCGGACATAGGCGGCCTGTCCGGCGTGCTGGAGATCGTCGGACAGGACGCTGACCAGCCGTACCCCCAGGGTGACGGGCGGATCCCAGCGCTCGTCCACGACGCGCTCCAGGTCCGCCGCCGTCAGCGCGCGCAGCGCCGCCAGGCTCTGCGCGTGCACCGCGTCGTAGTACCCGGTCAGCAGGCCGCCGTCGGAGACCCGCACCTTCGCGACCTTCGCGTCGCTGTGCCCGTACCCGGTGTCCTGGCGCGGCAGGTCGAGGCCGAACCGTTTCTCCCACTCCTGGGCCAGCCATACCTGGTCGAGTCCGAAGGCGTCGGCGAGATGGTCGTCCTGGACGCGCGTGAGATGCCAGACGAGCCAGGCGATCGAGTTGGTCTCGGCGGTGGGCCGGGCGTTCAGGTCGTCGGGGTCCAGGCCCTCGACTGCGGCGTGGACCTCTTCCTGGATGCGGTGGTACCCGTCGATGAGGATGTCCTTGGCATGCATACGTCCACCATCGCCCACCCCGCGCTCACCCGCTCCCCGTTTCCAGCAGCGCCATCAGCGCCCGGGCCGCCGGGCTGGTCGACCGCACGGGCGGCAGCAGCGCGACCGTCTCGTACACCGCCTCGCCCGTGCCCTTGAGGGGCAGCGCGGTGAGCGCCTCCCGCTTGTGCCGGAAGTGGCGCGGTATGACGGCGACGCCCAGGTTCTCGTCCACCAGGTCCAGGAGACTGTGCACGTCGTTGACCTCCAGGGCGACCGTGCGCCGCACTCCCGCCTCGGCGAACGCGACGTCGGTGGCGCGGCGCGGCCCCCAGTCCGGATGGAAGTCGACGAACACCTCGCCCGCGACGTCCTCCGGCGTCAGCGCCGCCGAGACCCCGGCGAGACGATGGTCGGGATGGCACAGCACGTACATCGGCTCGGTGGCCAGCGGCGCGCAGCGGAGCTGGTCGGTGTCCGTCTGGGTCCGGTAGGCGAAGGCCAGGTCGAGCCGGCCGGCCGCCACCTCCTCGCCGAGCGCACCCGAACCGGTCTGCCGCAGCCGGATCTCCACATCCGGATGGCGCCGCCGGAAGGCCGCCAGCAGCCCCGCCACATGCACCCCGGCGATGCACTGCTCGGTGCCCACGGAGAGGGTGCCGCGCACCACGCCCTGCACGGCCGCCACCGCCTCGTGGGCCGCCCGCACCTGCGCCAGGATCCGCTCGGCCTCGGCCAGCAGCGCCCGGCCCGCCTCCGTCAGCGTCACCCGCCGGGTGGTCCGGACGAACAGCGGAGCGCGCAGCTCCCGCTCCAGGGCGCGGATCGACGCCGACAGGCCCGACTGGGAGACCATGAGGCGTTCGGCGGCCCGGGTGAAGTGCTGATCCTCGGCGACCGCGACGAAGTGCTGGAGGTGGCGCAGTTCCATGATTGAGAAGCGTAGCCGCACAATTCCATCGGATTCTTCTGTTGGACCACTACCCGCAGGTCGGGCCAGAGTGGGTAGCGGTTCCTGAAACCGCCCGATCTTCTTGGAGTCGCGTTGTACACCGCACACCCCGACCGCTACGCCGACATGCCCTACCGGCGCACCGGACGCAGCGGCCTGAAGCTCCCCGCGCTGTCGCTCGGACTGTGGCACAACTTCGGCCCGGACCGCCCGGTCGAGACGCAGCGGGCCATCCTGCGCCGCGCCTTCGACCTCGGCATCACCCACTTCGACCTGGCCAACAACTACGGGCCGCCGCCCGGCGCCGCCGAGTCCGCGCTGGGCGAGGCGCTCAAGGCGGACTTCGCGCCCTACCGCGACGAGCTGGTCGTCTCCACCAAGGCCGGCTACCTGATGTGGCCGGGTCCGTACGGCGAGTGGGGCTCGCGCAAGTACCTGCTGTCCTCGCTCGACCAGAGCCTGACCCGGATGGGCCTGGACCACGTCGACATCTTCTACTCGCACCGCCCCGACCCGGAGACTCCCCTGGAGGAGACGATGGGCGCCCTGCACACCGCGGTCCAGCAGGGCAAGGCGCTCTACGCCGGCGTCTCCAACTACTCGGCGGAGCAGACCCGCGAGGCCGCCCGCATCCTCGGTGAGCTGGGCACCCCGCTGCTCATCCACCAGCCGCGCTACTCGATGCTCGACCGCCGCCCCGAGAGCGAGGGCCTGCTCGACGCCCTGGACGAGCTCCAGGTCGGGTCGATCGTGTTCTCGCCGCTTGAGCAGGGCCTGCTGACCGGCCGCTACCTCGACGGCATCCCGGAGGACTCGCGGGCGGCGAGCGACAGCCCGTTCCTGAACTCCGATGCGCTCACCGAGGAACTCACCGGCAAGCTGCGCGCCCTCGACGACATCGCCAAGTCCCGCGGCCAGTCCCTCGCCCAGCTGGCGCTGGCCTGGGTGCTGCGCGGCGGCCGGGTGACCTCCGCGCTGGTGGGCGCGAGCAGCGCCCGGCAGATCGAGGACAGCGTCGGCGCCCTCGCCAACCTGGACTTCGACGCCGAGGAGCTGACCCGGATCGACGCGGTGATCAACGGCTGAGCCGTTCCGTCAGGCGCACGGTCACCGAGTCGCCCTCCTGCTTTCCGATCGCCTTGCGCACCTCGGCATTGACGGGAAGTTTGTGGGTGCCGTTCCCGAGGGCCATGAACGAACTTTGGAACGGATGTCCGTCGACCGTTCCGCGGATCTTGACCAGTCCGCGGGTACCGAAGAATTCGACGGACTCCGGCCAGACGACATAGGTCCAGCCGCCTTTCGCCGGGCTCTTGCGCAGAACGGCCGTGAATTCGGCGTTCATGGTTCCGGTTGTGGTCATGATGTCCTCCGCTCGCGGTGATCTCCCATGGGTAGACCGCCGCGAGCGGGGGAATTCATCGCCGCCGGCCTCAGGCGCCGGCGGGCACCCGGTCGAGGAATCCGAGGACGGAAGTGATCCGGTCCTGGGCGTCCAGAGTGATGACGTCGGATCCGGCCACCGGCGCCGAACGGTCGGCCTCGCTCACCAGCTCCCAGGAGAAGCGGGCCGTCTCGTGGTGCCCGTCCACACGGCCGGTGAGACGGAAGGCGAAGCCCGGGAACTGCGCGTGTGCCGCAGCGATCACCGCTGCGATCTGCTCGTGGCCCCGGACGTCGGCCAGCGGGTCGGTGTAGCCTCCGTCCACGGCCCACGCGGCGGTAACAGCCTTGGCCAAAGCCTCGGGGTCACCCGCGTTCCAGGCCTCGAAGTAGCGGGCGACGGCGTTCTCGTAGCGGTCGGTGTTCGCGGACATCGTAAATCGGCCCCCAATGAGGTCATCGATACTGGTCAGGACCCGGATCCCGGTATTCGCCGATCCGGTGTGACCACCTTGCCCGCGCCCGCCGCCCGGGTCGATTACCTGTCGGGTAATGACGACGGGATCCGGGGTTCGCCGCATTTCGGCCATGAACGGCACTGAATATGCCAAGAGACTGGCCGGAAAGTCATGGTGACAGTGTTTCAAGAGTGAACATACTCGAAGGTCAGGGGCAGTTCACCCCAAAGGAGCCGCACGGAAAGCGAGGCACGACCGGCCGGCGAGCACCGGGGGAGAGAGACGTGCACGACGAATTCCTGTGCCATGTCACCGCATACGGCGTCTGCGACGGCCGGCGGATCGGAGTACCGCTCGGCACCTATCGTGCCCCGACGCTGGCGCTCGCCCTGTGGTGGCTGCGGGACCGGGCCTCCTGGATGGCCGAACGGCTGGATCCGCGGCCCGAGAGCGAGCACATCCCGCCGGGCGCCCTGGTCCCGGTCGCCGACAACGTGCCGGACGTGCCCGAACTGCTGCGGGCCTGGTGTGCCGACATGGGCCGGCAGGAGCTGGTGGCCGACGAGTTGGCGGGCGGGCGGCTGGTGCGGATCGCGATCAGCGACGAGACCACCGAGTACGAGCTGCTCGCCGAATCCGTCGACGCCCTGCGGATGCAGCGGACCGTCCCGGCGCTCGTCCTCCCCGTCGGCTGAGACCCCCCGCCCGTTGGGCACGCAGGGGTGTGAATCGATAGAATTCGGACATGGTGGAGCGACCGGTCTCCTCGACCGCGCCCGAACTCGTGCTGGAGACCGAGACGGGTTCCAGCGTGCTGATCCCGGGCCACGACTACCGCATCGGACGGGACCCGCTCAGCGACATCGTCATCGACGACACCCGCGTCTCCTGGCACCACGCGGTGCTGCGGCCCGACGGCGACCACTGGACCCTCGCCGACGAACACAGCACCAACGGGACCTACACCGACGGCCGACGCGTCCACGAGTGGGGCGTCGGCCCCGGCAGCGTGATCCGCGTCGGCAGCCCGGACGACGGCCCGTACCTGGTCCTGTCGGGCCGCCCCCCGCCCCCGGCGGAACGCCCGTCGGCGGTCTCCATGCCCGGCGTGACCGGCACCTTCCGGGAGCCCACCTCCGTCCGGCAGCTGCCGTCGCGCACCGTCCGCATCGGCCGCGCCACCGACAACGACCTCGTCGTCGACGACCTGGTCGTCTCGCGTCGGCACGCGGAACTGCGCGCGCTGCCCGAGGGCGGCCACGAGATCGTCGACCTCGGCAGCCACAACGGGACCTACCTCAACGGGCTGCCCGTCACCAGGGCCCCGCTCGACCCCGGCGACATCGTCGGCATCGGCCACTCGGACTTCTGTCTCGTCGGCGACCAGCTCCAGGAGTACGTCGACACCGGCGAGGTCTCCCTCGACGTACAGGATCTGACGGTCGCCGTCGACCGGGGCCGCAAGGTCCTCCTCGACCACGTGTCCTTCCCGGTGGGGGAGAAGTGCCTGCTCGCGGTCGTCGGCCCCAGCGGCGCCGGCAAGTCCACGCTGCTCGGCGCCCTCACCGGCCAGCGCCCCGCCGACCACGGCACGGTCGTGTACGACGGCCGCGACCTCTACCGCGACTACGCCGAGCTGCGCCAGCGCATCGGACTGGTCCCGCAGGACGACATCCTGCACGCCCAGCTGACCGTGCGCAGTGCCCTCGGATACGCCGCCGAGCTGCGCTTTCCGCAGGACACCGCCAAGGCCGAGCGCCGCGAGCGGGTCCAGGAGGTCATCCGCGAGCTCGGGCTCGAGCAGCGCGCCGGCCAGCCCGTGCACACCCTCTCCGGCGGCCAGCGCAAGCGCGTCAGCGTGGCCCTGGAACTGCTGACCAAGCCCTCGCTGCTCTTCCTGGACGAGCCGACCTCGGGCCTCGACCCCGGCATGGACCGCTCGGTGATGCACATGCTGCGCGGTCTCGCCGACGACGGGCGTACCGTCATCGTCGTCACGCACAGCGTCCTCAGCCTCGGCGTCTGCGACCGGCTGCTGGTGCTCGCGCCGGGCGGCAGGGTCGCCTACTACGGACCGCCCGAGGACGCCCTCGCCTTCTTCGGCTTCGAACAGTGGCCGGAGGCCTTCGAGGCCTTCGAACGCGACCAGGACCGGGACTGGGAGGGGGAGTACAGCGGCTCGCCGTTCCGGCGGCAGTACGTCGTCAACGACAGCGAGCAACCCCGGCTGCCCCGCTCCGGCCCGGTGATCATGCTGCCGCCGCCCCGGCCCCGCAGCCGGAGCGCCCAGCTCGGCACCCTGGTCCGCCGCTACACGGCCGCGCTCGCCGCCGACCGCACCTTCCTCGCGATCATGATCGCCCTGCCGTTCGTCATGGGCGCCATGGCCCGCGCCCTGTCCGGCGGCGAGCTCGACCGGGAGCACGCGATGAACGTGCTGCTCATCCTGTGCGTCGGCGGCGTCCTCACCGGCGCGGCCAACGCCGTGCGCGAACTCGTCAAGGAACGCGTGATCTACCAGCGGGAACGCGCCGTCGGCCTGTCCAGATCGGCGTACCTGATGTCCAAGGTCGTCGTCCTCGGCACGGTGACCGTCGTACAGGCGGTGGTACTGACCCTCGTCGCCCTGCTCGGCGTCGACCTCAACGCTCCCGGCGGCGAGGGCGTGTTGATGCCGCCCCTGGTCGAGATCACCGTCGCCGTGGCCCTGCTGGCCTTCACGGCGATGATGCTCGGCCTGCTGATCTCCGCGCTGGTCCACAAGGAGGAGGTGACGATGCCGCTGCTGGTGCTGCTCGCCATCGTCCAAGTGGTCTTCTGCGGGGCGCTGCTGCCACTGGACGGCGTGCCCGGTCTGGAGCAGCTGTCGTGGCTGGTGCCCGCACGATGGGCGCTCGGCGCGATGGCCGGCACCATCGGGCTCGCCAGGATCGTGCCCGGGGACATCACCGCTGATCCGCTGTTCGAACACTCGGCGGGGGTGTGGCTGCTCGACGTGGGCATGCTCGTCGTGCTCTCGGCGGTCTGCGGATTCCTCGTCTCCCGGCTGCTGCGCCGGCACGAGCCCGCCGTGATGCGGAAGTAGGGGCGGCCCATGACGACTCCCGGATTCCGGCCCACCCACGTGGTCCCCCAGCACGGCATGCCCGCCTGGGAGGCCCCCGACCCGGCCCGCCCCACCGTGCCCCTCGATCCGCTGCTGCCCGTCCGGCTCATGGAGCGGCGCGGCGACTGGGGGCGCGTGCTGTGCTCCAACGGCTGGTCGGCCTGGGTCGACGGCCGCTATCTGGTCGCCGTCCCCCAGGACCCGCCCCGCTCCGACGCCCCCCTCGCCACCGCAGCCGACCCGCGCCCGCTGCTCGGCCGCGCCGAACAGGCCCTCGCCCGGTACCGGTCGGCGGTGGAGGAACTGGCCGACGCCGGCCTCGACGCAGAGTCCTTCCGGCGCCGCACCCATGGACTGCGGATCGGCGTGGTCGTCGACGGCGAGGACGTGTGGCTGTACGACCCGGCGCGAGAGCGCTGGCTGTACGGCGACGGCACCCGCCTCAGCACCTACGCGACCGACCGGGCGCCGGAAGCGGCCGAGGCCCAGGCCCAGGACCAGGCCCAGGCCCAGGACCACACCGCCACCCGGATCGTGAACCCCGACCGGGGATCCTGATGACCCACGGAACGACCCCCTTCTCCGGTCGGCCCTCGGAGCTGGTCGGCCGGAGAATCGCCGGCTACCGCATCGAGAGCGAGATCGGACGCGGCGGTATGGCCGTCGTGTACCGCGCCCACGACCTGCGGCTGGACCGGACCGTCGCGCTCAAACTGCTCGCCCCGGAGCTGGCCCGCAACGACGTGTTCCGCAAACGCTTCACCCATGAGTCGCGGGTGGCCGCGGCCATCGACCACCCGCACATCGTGCCCGTCTTCGAGGCGGACGAGACCGACGGGGTCCTGTACATCGCCATGCGGTACGTCGACGGCAGCGATCTGCGCCACCTCCTCGACCGCGAGGGCCCGTTGCCTCCGGCGACCGCCGTCCGCATCGCCGCGCAGGTCGCCTCCGCGCTCGACGCCGCCCATGAGAACGGGCTGGTCCACCGGGACGTCAAACCCGGCAACGTCCTCGTCGCCCGCGGCACCGACAGCGACCACCCCGAGCACGTCTACCTCACCGACTTCGGCCTGACCAAGAAGTCGCTCTCCCTGACCGGCTTCACCTCGGTCGGCCAGTTCGTCGGCACGCTCGACTACGTCGCCCCCGAGCAGATCTCCGGGCAACCGGTCGACGGCCGCTGCGATGTCTACGGCCTCGCCTGCGTGGTCTACGAGTGCCTCGCGGGCCGCCCGCCCTTCCTCCGCGACGACGACGTGGCCCTGCTCTGGGCACACCAGAACGCCGATCCGCCCCCGCTGACGGAGGCCCGCCCCGGCCTCCCCCCGTACATGGACGCGGTGTTCGCCCGGGCTCTCGCCAAGAGCCCCGAGGAACGCCATCCCACCTGCGGTGCCTTCGTCGCCGAGCTGAGGCCGACGCCGGGCGGCGGGCTCGGGTCCGCTCACCCGCCGACCGAACTGGCCGGCACGCCGGCGTTGGCGCCGCAACCTCCACGCTGGGCAGAGCCGGTCTTCCACCCGCCCGGTCCCGGGTGATCGGAGGGTCCCTTGTGGGCCGAGGGGTCCGCCGCCGCTGTCAACGGGGCCGCGTCCCGCCCCGGCGGCGCGCCGCCCCCGCCAGCAGGCCGCCCAGGAAACCGGCGACCAGCCCCCACAGCGCGGCGAGACCCAGCGCCGACCACACCTCGGGGCGCAGATACAGCTCCCCGGACAGATCGCCGCCCAGGTCGCCGATCCCGAGTACGGACAGGCCGTAGTGCGCCGAGACGCGGCCGACCAGACAGATCATCAGCACCGTGAGCACCAGCGCCACCGCCATGTGCACGGCGTGCCGCCAGGCGCGCGTCCCGGCGGGGGAGTGGGCCGCCATCACGAACGCGGCCATCAGCAGCAGGGCCGCGTCCACGGCGAGGAGCCACCACACACGGCTGTCGTGCTCGGCGAGGGTGCTGAGGTTCAGCCGGGCGTCGTCCGGGCTGCGCAGCACCTCGTCCAGCACCTGCGGCATCGGCAGCCCGAACGGACCCTCGACCCGGCCGTTCCAGGTGGCGCCCAGCCCGATCGTGAACGTGAGCCACACCAGGTTGGGCAGGCCGAGCAGGATCGTGGCGAGGGTCTCGGCGGCGTGCCCCCGGGTCGCCGCGACGACGAGCGCGACGACGACGCCCACGACGACGCAGCAGAGCAGCAACAGGACCATCGCGTACGCGGTCGGCCGCACCGACCGGTGCAGCCGCAGCAGCCTCGGTGGCAACGGAGCGCCGGGCGAGACCAGCAGCGCCAGCACCAGCACCCCCGCCAGCCACACCAGCCCGACGGCAAGGGTGAGGGGGACGTCCGTCGTGAAGCCGACCTCGGGGCTTACGTCGAACAGTTCGCCGAGGTCGCTCAGCGTGTCGTCGCCGAGGGAGAGCTTGAAGGTCTGCCGTGCGGCCAGGGCCAGACCGAGGAGGCCGAGCAGCCACACCACCGCGATCCGGGCCGCCCACCCGGCCAGTTCCGCGGCGCCCGCCACCGCCCGGTGCCGCAGCGGCCGCAGGAATCCGGCGCCCACCACGAGCGCCCCGACGAGGGTGACGGACAGCGGGATCACCGTCAGACCGACCTGGGTGTCGGCGAGCCCGCCGGCGTTCCCGGAGAGCTCGACCGTGCCGCCGACGCCCGTCACCACGGTCGCCGCGATCACCCGCGGGAAGGCGCCCTGCGGCAGGTCCGCGGCTCCGGCCGCCCACAGTCCCAGCGCGGCCACCACCCCCATGGCGATCAGTCCGGCCAGTGCCACGACGATCGCCCGCACCCAGCCGTGGCGGGAGACTGCCTGGTCGTGCGGGGTGTGCGAGCTCACCCTGCCACGCTAAGCAGCGCCGGGAGAGCGCGCCTGTCGGGAGGGCCGTCCGCGCCCCGCTTGCGAGCCGCGCCCGGCCGGCGCACACAATGGTGCGTTGTGGAAGAAAGCGGCGCGTATCTGACAAGTCGTCCCTGTCGAGCCCTGTCGAGTCCTGTCGGGTCTTCTCGGGGCCGGCTGTCGAAGCACCGCGGGAAACCCACGTCGGGAGTGCTCGTGAGCGCAGAACCGCCGTCTTCCGGCCGCCCCACGGGACCGCCCTCCGGACCGTTGTCGGGCCCGCCCTCCCAGCCTCCCTCGGGCCCCCCTTCGGGTCCGCCCTCCCAGCCGTCCGACCCCGGTTCCCCGGAGGGCGGCGACGGGGAACCGCGCCGGAGCCGGTGGAAGTCCGCGCCCAGGATCGCGCTGATCACCACGGCGGTCGTGGCCGTGACGGCGCTCGCCCTGGTGCTCGCCCTGGTGAACGGAGGCGGCTCCGGATCCGGCGGAGGCGGCTCCGGCCAGGTCGGCGAGGTCTTCATGCAGCCGGCCGGCAAGACGGGCCCGGAGCCCTACACGGAGCCTCCCGTCACCGACAGCTCCTTCCCGCCGGCCTCCGTCGCCCCGTCGGGCTCCTCCTCCCCGGCCGTCGACACCGTCCCCGGTGTCGACGGCGGGGACGAAGGCCTGTACGGCGGCACCCGCAACGTCTCCAGCTGTGATGTGGAGCGGCAGATCAAGGCCCTCCAGGCGGATCCCGCCAAGAACAGGGCGTTCGCCTCGGTGGCCGGCGTCGCCCCCTCCCGGGTACCGGCCCATCTGCGCTCCCTCACCCCCGTACAGCTGCGCCTGGACACCCGCGTCACCAACCACGGATACCGCGACGGCGCCGCCACCACCTACCAGGCCGTCCTCCAGGCCGGTACGGCCGTCCTGGTCGACCGGCACGGTGTGCCGCGGGTGCGCTGCGCCTGCGGCAACCCGTTGACCCCGCCGCTCGCCCAGCGGGCCGGGTTCAAGCGGACCGGCGACTCGTGGCCCTCGTACAGTCCCGCGACCACCGTGGTGGTCAAGCCGTCCGTGACCGTGCTCGACGTGTTCGTGCTCTACGACCCCGGACACGACCACCACTGGTTCGCCCGTCGGCCGGGCGACAAGCCGCACCAGGACCGGCCGACCCGGCCGCCGGCGAGGCTCACGCCGTCCATCACGGTCAGCACGCCGAGCACACCGGCGAGCGGCGGCCCGCGGACGTCCCCGCCGTGCGTCTCGCCGCCCGCCGACCGGCCGCCGGGCTGTCCGCTGCCACCGTCCTCCGGGTCGTCCACGTCGTCCCCGTCCTCGGAGCCGTCCTCGGAGCCGTCGTCGGAGCCGTCGTCGTCGGAGCCGCCGTCGGAGGAATCGCCGTCAGAGGAACCGCCGTCCTCGCCGTCGTCGAGCGCGGAGTCGAGGAGATTCGCACCCCCGTCCTCCGATTCCCCGTCCTCCGATTCCCCGTCCTCCGAGCCCCCGTCCTCCGAGTCCCGGTCCGCCCAGCACCTGGTGCCCGACTCGCCGGATTCCGAGTCGCCGCCGAGCTCACCGTCCGAACCCACGAGCGAGCCCGGCAGCTCCTCCTCGTCCCTGCGGCTTCCGCTGACGGGCGACAGCACGAGCCAGTCGCCGCCGACCTCGGCGGTTTCCTCCGGCGTCAGCTCTCCCGCCCCCGGTTCACCGGCCGATTCACCAGCCGTCTGAGGCATCCCGTGGCCGTCCCGCGTACGGGAGGAAAACTGACGGGGACTGCGCGGCGCGGCACGGGGTACGAGCACAGATGCACACCCAGCGGCGTCCGGCCATTCCGGCCTTCGAGAGAGAAACGCATGATCGAGCACCTGGACGGGGCAGTGATACCTACTGGTTTCGACGTACCCGTGGAACCGCTGCGGCGGGCGGCGCACTACACCGGTGAGCCCGGCTGCATAGCCGAGGCCCGCGCCTTCGCCGCACACTTCGTCGACCAGCTCAGGACGGAGTGGTGCGCCACGATCGGCGACCGGGCGAGCGGTGAGGTGTTGCTCGTGGTCAGCGAACTGATCACCAACGCCGACCGGCACAGCAACGGGCCGTACATCCTGGAGCTGGAGGGTTCGGAGTCCTCGGTCACGGTCTGCGTCTACGACAGCAGCGACGCACTGCCCCTGCGGTTCCCGAAGGACCCCGAGCGCATCGGCCGGCATGGTCTGGAGATCGTGCACGCGGTGGCGGCGGAGGTCACCGCCGAGCGCGTGCCGGTCGGCAAGCGGGTCCGGGCCGTGCTCAGCTTCGGACCTCAGTAGGCCCGCGGGGCGCGCGCCGCGCGGGCCGGGGCGGTCAGGCGCAGCCCAGCTCGCCCAGCATCCCGTGGCGCAGCCGCATGATGATCCGCTTGATCAGGCGGGACACATGCATCTGCGAGCAGCCGAGCCGCTCGCCGATCTCCGCCTGGGTGGCCTCCTCCACGAACCGCATATGGATGATCTGCCGGTCGCGCTGGCTGAGCTCGGCCATCAACGGGGCGAGCGAGTGGAAGTCCTCGATGAGCCGGAGCCCCTCCTCCTCCACGCCGATGAAATCCGCCAGGACCGCCTCGCCGTGCTCCGGGCCGTCCCCGGTGAGTGCCGCGTCGAGGGAGGAGGAGTTGTAGCCGTTGGCGGCGATCTGCGCCTCGACCACCTGGTTCTCCGCCAGATTCATCAGCGTGGCCAGCTCGGGCACGGTCGGGTCCCGGTCCAGGCGGCTGGAGAGCTCGTCGCGGGCCTTGGCCAGCTCGACGCGCAGTTCCTGGAGCCGCCGCGGTACGTGCACCGCCCACGTCGTGTCCCGGAAGAAACGCTTGATCTCACCGACGATGTACGGCAGCGCGAACGAGGTGAACTCCACCTCACGCGAGACCTCGAACCGGTCGATGGCCTTGATCAGGCCGATCATCCCGGTCTGGACGATGTCCTCCATGTCGTCCCCGCGGCCGCGGAACCGGCCGGCCGCGAACCGCACCAGGGACATGTTCATCTCGATGAGGGTGTTGCGCGCGTACTGGTACTCGTGGGTCCCCTCCTCGAGGACGGCCAGCCGCTGGAAGAACTGACGGGACAGCTCCCGTGCGTCCCGCGGAGCCACGCTCCGGGGTGCCTCGATGCCCGGGAGCGGCGCGCCGGCCGCGCTGACGGCCACGGCGGTGTCCTCGACGGCCTTGGTTTCCGACCGGATCACTACGGTCTCCATTGCCTCTCCCAGGAAGGTCACGGTTCGACGTCTGCTGTACCCGTTCCGTGAGCGAGCACCTACGGACAGACCCACTCTGGGGGCGACTACCCCGTCCGGGGGAACCCATGCACACAGGCTTCGCGCCATCGCGACGCAGAGGCGATTCGTCCGATTCCACCGAGGGCGCAACGCCCGGCCCTTCCAGCGGCGGCCCGCTTTCCTAGGCTGGGGAGGTGATCAACAACCAAGCGCCGAACCGAGCCCGCGTGATCCCGCTGCGCCCGCCTGCCGAGCGCCCGGGCATCGCCGCCACCGTCTCTCCCACCGCTCCCGCACCCGCTCCCCGGCCCGCGCAGCGCGAGCCCTTGTGGCGCGACCTGGTCGGGGACGTCCTGCGCCGTGAACGCCAGGCCCAGGAACGCACGCTCAAGGACGTCGCCGACTCGGCGCGTATCTCCATGCCCTATCTCTCGGAGGTGGAGCGCGGCCGCAAGGAGGCCTCCTCGGAGGTCCTCGCGGCCGCCGCCCAGGCCCTCGGCCTGAGCCTGGGCGACCTGCTGGCGCGGGCCCAGGGAGAGCTGGTCCGGCTCAGCAACCGGCATTCCGCCCGGCATTCCGCCCGCGGCCGTACGGCCACGTCGTCGTCGTACGACGGCCTCTGCCTGGCCGCCTGACGAGCCGCGCGGGCCGGCGTCTCACACCATCACGGGACGCCGGCTCAGCACCTCGTCGGCCAGGCCGTACGCCACCGCCTCCTGCGCGGTGAACACCTTGTCGCGGTCCATGTCCGTGCGCAGGGTCGCGATGTCGTGGCGGGTGTGGCGGGCCAGCACCTCCTCCACCTGGGCGCGGATGCGGACCATCTCCTTGGCCTGGAGCGTCAGGTCCGAGACCGTGCCCTGCCGGCCGCCGCTGGCCGGTTGACCGAGCAGCACGCGCGCGTGCTCCAGGACGAGCCGCCGGCCGGGATCCCCGCCCGCCAGCAGCACGGCCGCCGTCGACGCCGCCTGCCCGACGCAGAGCGTCGAGATCGGCGCCTGGACGAACGTCATCGTGTCGTAGATCGCCATCAGCGAGGTGAACGAGCCACCGGGGGAGTTGAGGTAGATCGAGATCTCGCTGTCCGGTGACGCCGACTCCAGATGGAGGAGTTGCGCGATGACGACGTTGGCGACGCCGTCGTCGATCTCGGTGCCGATGAAGATGATCCGCTCGGACAGCAGCCGGCTGAACACGTCGTAGGACCGCTCGCCCTGCGGGGTCCGCTCGACCACGTTCGGAATCGTGTAGGTCCCCATGTCACATCCCCACCCGTCGCTTCTGCGCGGCCGGGCGGACGTCCGCGAGGGACTCCACGACCCGGTCCACGATGCCGTACTCCCTGGCCTCCTCGGCCGTGAACCAGCGGTCGCGGTCGCCGTCGCGCGAGATGGCCTCCGGGGACTGGCCGGTGTGCTCGGCGGTGATCTGCTCGATGGTCCGCTTGGTGTGCTCCAGGTTCTCCGCCTGGATCTCGATGTCCGCCGTGGTCCCGCCGATCCCGGCCGACGGCTGGTGCATCATGACCCGCGCGTTCGGCAGGGCGTACCGCTTGCCGGGCGCGCCGACGCTGAGCAGGAACTGGCCCATGCTGGCCGCGAAGCCCATGGCGAGCGTCGAGACGTCGTTGGGGATCAGCTGCATCGTGTCGTAGATGGCCAGCCCCGCGTGCACCGAACCGCCCGGGCTGTTGATGTAGAGGGCGATGTCGGTGCGCGGGTCCTCCGCCGACAGGATCAGCAACTGCGCGCAGACCCGGTTCGCGGAGACCTCGTCGACCTGGGTGCCGAGCAACACGATGCGCTGGCCGAGCAGTTGGGCGGCGAGCTGGTCGTCGAAGCGGGAGGGTGCGGTGTCGCCCTCCTCGGCACGGGGGGCGAGCGTGGTGAGTGGAGTCATCGGTTCTCCTCGTCGTGGCGTGACTGCCGTCGACTCCACTCTTGACCTCGGGGGATGCCCGCACGCGATTTCTCTGCCCGCGGCAGATTCGCCACGGGCAGAGCGCCCCCTCGCGAGGAGACTCAGCCCTTCTCGCGCAACTGCCGGAAGAACGCCCGTACATCGCCCACCAACAGGTCGGGCTCCTCCAGCGCCGCGAAGTGGCCGCCCCGGTCGAACTCCGTCCAGCGCACCAGGTTCTCGGTGCGCTCGGCCTTCCGTCGCAAGGGGATCTGCGGCTCGGCGGGGAACAGGGCGAGCGCCGTCGGCACGGTCGACGGCTCCCGGGGTGCGGCTGCGCGTCCGGTGGCGTGCTGACGCTCGTAGTACATCCGGGCGGACGAACCGGCCGTCCCGGTCAGCCAGTAGAGCATGACGTTCGTGAGGAGCCGGTCGCGGTCGACGGCCTCCTCCGGCAGCTCCTCGCAGTCCGTCCACTCCCGGAACTTCTCGACGATCCAGGCCAGTTGACCGACCGGCGAGTCGGTGAGGCCGTACGCCAGGGTCTGCGGGCGGGTGGCCTGCTGGAGGTAGTAGCCGGTCCCCTCCGCCGAGAACGCGATCCACCGGCGCCAGGACCGGAGCGTGTGCTCCGCGTCCTCGGGGCTCATGGCCCGCAGTTCCTCGGCAGTGGGCTCCCGGGTGGCCTGCGCGCCCGGCAGCAGGTTCAGATGGACGCCGATCAGCCGGTCGGGGTGGGTGCGGCCCAGCTCGCGCGAGATCACCGAGCCCCAGTCCCCGCCCTGTGCCCCGAACCGCTCGTAGCCGAGCCGGCCCATCAACTCCGCCCATGCGTCGGCGACCCGTCCCGCCTCCCAGCCGCTCTCCGCGACGGGCCCGGACAGGCCGAAACCGGGGAGGCTCGGCACGACGACATGGAAGGCGTCGGCCGGGTCCCCGCCGTGCGCCGCCGGGTCCGTCAACGGGCCGACCACGTCCAGGAACTCGACGATCGAACCCGGCCAGCCATGGGTGAGGATCAGCGGGGTGGCGTCCGGCTCGGGGGAGCGGACATGCGCGAAGTGGACGTTCGCCCCGTCGACGGTGGTCGTGAACTGCGGCCACTCGTTGAGCAGCGCCTCGGCCGCCCGCCAGTCGTACTCCTGCCGCCAGTACCGGGCCAGCTCCCGCAGATAATCGGTCGGCACGCCGTACGACCAGCCCGTCGCGGGCAGTCCCTGCGGCCAGCGGGTCCGGTCCAGCCGGTCGTGCAGGTCGTCGAGGTCGCTCTGCGGGACGTCGAGACGGAACGGCCGCAGGCCGCTGTCGGCACTGGATGAGGTCATGAGCCGGATGCTAGTGGGGACGGCCGCACCGGCCATCCGGATTAACCCACGGCCCGAGCGATGAGTTCCTTGGCGAGCGGCAGTCGACACTGATGACCGCGTTCCACGCCCAGGAGGTACTCATGACCACCGACGGATTCACCACGTGTCTCTGGTTCGACGGCCAGGCCGAGGAAGCCGCCCACCACTACGTCTCGATCTTCAAGAACTCCAGCATCGGCGACATCGGCCGCTACAACGAGGCCGGTCCGGGCCCGGCCGGCTCCGTGCTGGCCGTGGAGTTCACGGCCAACGGGCAGAAGTTCGTCGGCATCAACGGCGGCCCGCAGTTCAAGTTCAGCGAGGCGATCTCCTTCCAGATCTACTGCGCGGACCAGGAGGAGGTCGACTACTACTGGACCAGGCTCACCGAGAGCGGCGGCGAGCCCGGCCCCTGCGGCTGGCTCAAGGACAAGTACGGACTGTCCTGGCAGGTCATCCCCGACGGACTGATCGAGATGATCAGCGACCCCGACCCCGAGAAGGCCACCCGCACCACCAAGGCCATGTACGCCATGGGCAAGCTCGACGTCGCCGCCCTGAAGAAGGCCTACGACGGCGGGTAGGGACCGGTCGCCGAGGGCGCGTCGGCGGTCCGGGCCTCGGCCAGGATCTCGTTGATCACATGCCGGGAGTTCTCCGCCAGCGGCGGGTTGGTCTCCCAGTAGTAAGGCAGTTGGATCAGCGAGATCGACAGTGCCCAGCCCCGGCCGCGCGCCCACTCGGCGTCGTCCGCGCCCACGCCTTCCCGGAAGGTTCCGCGGGCCGAGGCGGGCAGCAGGTTCCAGGCGACGATCAGGTCCACGGCCGGGTCACCCACCCCGACGCAGCCGAAGTCGATCACCGCCGTCAGCCGTCCGTCCCGGACCAGCACGTTCCCGGGCATCAGGTCTCCGTGGGCCCATGCGGGCGGCTCTGTGTGCCCCGGCGCCCGCAGCGCCTCCTCCCACAGCGCGGTGACCGCGGTGGTGTCGATCCGCCCCTCCAGCCGGGCGAGGGCGTCGCGGGTGGGAGTGTCCCGTTCGGCGAGCGGGACACCCCGGTGGTTGCGCGGACCGCCGCGTGTCTCGATCCCGCGCAGGGCGGTGACGAACGCCGCCAGGTCCGCCGCCAGTGCCTGGGGCTTCTCGACGGCGCCGGCGACCGGATTGGCGCCGTCCAACCAGTGGTAGACCGACCAGGGCCAGGCGAACCCCTCATCCGGCCCGCCCAGCTCCAGCGGCACGGGCGCGGCGACGGGCAGCCTCGGTCCGAGCCGGGCCAGCCAGCGCTGCTCGTGCGCCACGCTCTCGACGGCGCCGGGATGCCGGGGCAGCCGCACCACCTTGTCGGCGCCCAGCCGGAACATCGCGTTCTCCGTCCCGGAGGAGTCCAGCCGCCGCACGGGCAGCCCGGCCCATCGCGGGAACTGGCCGGCGACGAGTCGGCTCACCAGCGGGGCGTCGAGGTCGACCTCGTCCGTATGCATCTTCACCGGGCGCATGCGCCTCATTGCACGGGACCGACCTCGCCGCTGTCCAACGATTTCAGACCCGGTCGGCCGCGATCAGCAGGTACTGGAAGCTGCCGTTGCGGTAGGCGTTCAGGAACGTCTCCTCGATGCCGGTCACCAGGTGGTCGGCCTGGCTGCGCAGCTCCCAGTAGGGGATGGCCGCCTCGGTGAGGTCCTCGACATGGACCGGCACCAGCCGGTTGCGGGCCAGCGCCCGGAAGTACGCCGAGCGCGGGTGGATGTCGCAGATGTAGTGGGCGTTGATGAGCGACACCTCGCGCGAGGCCTGGCCGTAGGCGTCGTTGTAGCAGCCCGTGATGACGACATAGCGTCCGCCGCGGCGCAGCAGCCGGGCGTGCTCGGCGAACAGCAGGTCCAACTCGACGTACATCGTCGACTCGTTGTTCCACGACGCCGCGTAGGCGCCGGTCTCCAGACGGGTGTCGAGCATGTTGCGATGGTGGTACCGCACCTTGTCGTCGATGCCCCGCTTGCGGGCCTGCTCGTTCGCGAACTCGGCCTGCTTGGCGGAGATGGTGACGCCGTCCGCGTGGCAGCCGTACCGCAGGTTCGCCACGACGCTGCCGCCGCCGCGTCCGCAGCCGGCGTCGAAGACGCGGTCGGCGGGAGTGAGCCGGCCCAGGCGTGCGGCCAGCAGCTCGGCCTGGGCGTGCTCCAGCCGGTGCAGCTCGGCGGTGACCCGCTCCCGGCGAAGTTCCGCGTCGGGTTCGTCGAGCACGGCCCAGTCCGCCGCGCCGACGCCGTAGTGATGGTGGTAGAGGTCGTCGATTCTGCCGAGTTCGAGGTTGACCGGGTTCTCCTCGGCGTTCCAGTAGTCCGCGACGCGGTTCTGGTACGTGGACTGGGTGGGCACCGGGACGGTCTTGGTGCCGGCGTCGTGGGCTGTGGTCAACGGTGGCTCCTCATGGTGCTGTGCGTGACGGTGGGTAGGAAAGGCGGCGGTCACCAGTAGTCGGGCAGGTGGTAGCGGTGGGTGTTGGTCGCGTGCCACTCGTGGTTGCCGGCCACCCAGTCCGACAGCCCCTGGAGATAGCGCTCGAGAAGCGGTGAGGTGGCGGCGAGCACGGCCGACTCCTCCTCGAACGCCTCCATGAGCTGGTTGTGGATCTCGACCGACCGCAGATAGGCGGCCTTCAGCCCGCGCCGGTCGTTGGCGGCCACGACCTGCGGCAGATTGAGATGGGTGGGGTCGGCTGCCAGCTCCTTGGTGAAGGAGTACAGGTCGTTGACGATCGTGGTGGCGTTGCAGGCCAGCGCGGTGACCCGCTGGATCTCCGGGCGGGCGTAGAGCTGCTCGGGCAGTTCGTAGCCGTCCACCGCGTCGACGATCGACAGACACGGCCGGAAGTTGTTGAACTGCCGCATCGCCAGGTACTCCCAGACGCGCGGCACGTACCGCGTCTCCCCCCAGGCCGCCTCGCCGAGGTAGCCCAGGTGCAATCGCGCGATGTCGTGCACGAACCGGTCGGTCTGGCTGGGTGTGGCGAGGGCCGCGTAGTCCTTCAGCGCCCAGTGGTACGAGCGCAACGGGCCGTCGGCCTGTACCCCGCGCTCCCACTCCTGCTGGAGGTCGGGCGGGCCGTGGTAGGGGTCGAGCGCCGACTGGGCGATGATCAGCCGGCCGCCCAGTCCGCTGCGCGAGCCGCCCTTGTCCTCGTCCTCCTCGCAGTAGCAGTTGTCGACGATGTTCTCGGCCAGCAGCAGCTTGCCGGCCACCGTGAGGCGCTCCAGGTCGAGTGCGCGCGGATGCTGGAGCACCACGGCGCGGCCGAACTGGAAGCCTGCGAAGTCCCCGTTCCAGGCGGCCGGGAACAGGTCCAGGCCGCGGGCCCACTCCTCCAGCCTGCGGTCGATCTCCGCGGCCCTCTCCGGGTCGGCGGGCGCGACCTGCCGGTACCGCAGTCCCGGGATCGCCCCGCCGCGCCGGGCCCGCATACTGCGGGCGAGGTTCGGCGGTCCGGGCAGCGCACTCCCGGTGCTCGTGGGTGTGCTCATCGCCGACTCCCCGCCGTCACTCGGCCGTCCGGCCGACCTGGACGTTCTCCAGGACCCCGGCGGCGTCCGGCACGAGGACGGCCATCGAGTAGTAGGCGGTCACGAGGTAGCGGATGATCGAGTTGGCGTCGATCCCCATGAACCGTACGTTCAGGCCGGGTTGGAACTCCTCCGGGATGCCCGTCCGGTACAGGCCGACGACCCCCTGGTCGGCCTCGCCGGTGCGCAGCGCGATGATGCTGCTGGTGTGCTGGGGGCTGATGGGGATCTTGTTGCAGGGGAAGATCGGCACCCCGCGCCAGGCCGGGATCTCGTGCCCCTCGACGGTGGCCGTCCCGGGCATCAGACCGCGCCGGTTGCACTGCCGGAAGAAGGCCGCGATCGCCTTGGGATGGGCGAGGAACAGCTTGGTCTTGCGCCGCATCGACAGCAGCTCGTCCATGTCGTCCGGGGTCGGCGGTCCGGTGAACGTACTGACGCGCTGGGAGTAGTCGGCGTTGTGCAGCAGCCCGAACTCCCGGTTGTTGACCAGCTCCCACTCCTGGCGTTCGCGGATCTCCTCGACGGTCAGGCGCAGTTGCTGCTCGGTCTGGTTCATCGGGTCGTTGTAGAGGTCGGCGACCCGGGTGTGGACCTTGAGCACGGTCTGGGTCAGTGACAACTCGTACTCGCGGGGCGAGAGTTCGTAGTCGACGAAGCCCGCCGACAGCGTCGGTTCCCCGCTGTGCCCGGCCTGTACCGGCAGGTCGGCCTCGCCCCTGCGGTTCATCGGCAGCCTCTGCCGGGCGGCGTAGCTCTCCAGATGGGCGGCGAGGGACGGCACGCGCCCGACGAACTCCCGCAGTGTGTCCCAGGGCAGCGCCAGCAGCACGCCCGAGGTCTCGGCACGCACCGAGGTCAGCCACAGCGGGTCGTCCTGCCCGACGGCCTCGTCGCCGAGCTGGTCGCCGCCGGAGACCACCCCGACGATCTCCTCACCCCCGTACTTGCCGGCGGTGAAGCGGGTGAACCGGCCGTGCACCACGAGATAGGCCTCGGTGACCGGCTGCCCGGCCTCGAAGACGACCTGCCCGGCCCGGACCTCACGCGCCTGGAACAGGGAGGAGAGCTCCGCGAGGGTTCCGTTGTCGGAGTAGCCGCGCAGCACGGGCAGCTCGGTGAGGGTCTCCGGGATGACCCGTACGTCGTTGCCGCCGTTCTGCTCGAACTGCACCCGGCCCCGGCCGACGCGCAGCTGGAGGCGCCGGTTGACACGGTAGGCGCCGCCCTTCACGTCCACCCAGGGCAGCATCCGCAGCAGCCAGCGCGAGCTGATGGCCTGCATCTGCGGTTCGGACTTGTGGGTCGTGGCGAGCTGGCGGGCCGCCCGGGTGCTGAGACTGGTGAGCTGCGCGTCGGCAGTGGGTTCGGGGGCGGGTTCGTCTGGGGCGGGACCGGTGGCGCTGTCCGGTGTGGACACATTCCCTCCAGGAGGTGCACGGAGACGGGCGGACCGTCCGGAGTTCGCTTCGGTGATCCGCGTGCACCAGCCAAACACCCTGAGTGACGGGCGGGTACGGCGTGAAGGGGGCGGTTTCATGGCCCGGAGGGTGCAAACCTGCCTGATGAGGCGGAAGGCGCCCCGCGTGTGCAACCGCTTCCCCCGCGTGCTCCCACGCGCCGGAGCGCTCATGGGTCACTCAGGGTTACCCGTGTGTTCGGCGCGCGAGCGGACGGCCGGGTGGCTAGCGTGAGGAACCGGACAACCCGTCTCACCGGAAGGCTGCGGTCATGGTCGTACGACCTGAGGGAACCCCTTGTTGGGCCGACGCGATGTTCAGCGACGTGGAGGGCGCCAAGACCTTCTACGGCGAGGTCCTCGGCTGGACCTTCGGCGACGCGTCGTCGGAGTACGGCAACTACACACAGGCCTACGCGAACGGCAAGGCGGTCGCCGCCGTCGTCCCGCCGATGCCCGGCCAGGAAGGCCAGTCGCAGTGGTGCCTGTACTTCGCTTCCCCGGACGCCGCGGTGACCGCCGGCAAGATCCGTGAGAACGGCGGTGAGGTGCTGATGGAGCCGATGCGGGTCGGTGACTTCGGCACGATGTGCCTGGGCCGCGAGCCCGGCGGCGCCGTGTTCGGCGTCTGGCAGGCGGGCGTCCACGAGGGCTTCGAGGCGCCGCCCGAGCAGCCCGGCGCGTACTGCTGGGCCGAATTCTTCACCCGCGAACCGGAGAAGACGGACGCGTTCCTCCCGGCCGTGTTCCCGTACACGGCGAAGCAGCTCCAGGACGACGCGGTCGACTTCCGGCTGTTCGAGATCGACGGCGACATGGTCCTCGGCCGTATGAAGATGACGGAGGAGTTCCCGCCCGAGATGCCGTCGTACGTCAACGTGTACTTCACGGTCGACAACTGCGACGACGCCGTGGCCAGGGCCACCAAGCTCGGCGGCGTTCTGCGATTCGGCCCGATGGACACCCCGTTCGGACGGTTCGCGGCGATCAGCGACCCGCAGGGCGCGAGTTTCTCCGTGATCGACGTCACCACCACCGCGGGCGACATGCCGCAGACCACGGACGTGTCCTAGCCACCGGCGGAGCGCCGGCGCGGCCGTGGCATGATCGGGCGCATGCGTGAACGAGTGGTGGCCGCGTGCGACGGGGCTTCGAAGGGAAATCCGGGACCGGCCGGCTGGGCATGGGTGGTCGCGGACGACACGGAGACACCGGCCCGCTGGGAGGCGGGACCGCTCGGCAAGGCGACCAACAACATCGCCGAACTCACCGCGCTGGAACGCCTGTTGGCCTCGACCGACCCGGCGGTGCCGCTCGAGGTCCGGATGGACTCGCAGTACGCCATGAAGGCCGTCACCACCTGGCTGCCGGGCTGGAAGCGCAACGGCTGGAAGACGTCCGCGGGGAAGCCGGTGGCCAACCAGGAGCTGGTCGTCCGTATCGACGAACTGCTCGACGGCCGCTCGGTCGACTTCCGCTATGTACCCGCCCACCAGGTCGACGGCGACCCGCTCAACGACTTCGCCGACCGCGCCGCCAGCCAGGCGGCCATCGTCCAGCAGCCGGCCGGCAGCGAGCAGGGCTCCCCGGAGCCGCCGGCCTCCCCGGACACCCCGAAGGCGAAGTCCGCGAAAAGCGGCCGCCCCGCCGGGGGCAAGTCCCCCCGGCGGGGCGGTGGTTCGGCGTCCCGCACGCTCAAGGCCAAGTTCCCCGGCCGCTGTGTGTGCGGCCGCCCGTACGCGGCCGGCGAGCAGATCGCCAAGAACGCGCAGGGCTGGGGGCACCCGGAGTGCCGTACGGCGGACGCCGACGCGGGCTGAGCGGCGCGTGGCTCACAGCACCACGCCGCGCCAGCCTCCGGTCTCCACGCCGCGCTCCTCGATGAACTCCTTGAAGCGCTCCAGGTCACCCTTGGTCTGCCGCTTCACGAAGCCCAGCTTGTCGCCGACGGTCTCGGTGACGCCCTCCGGCTGGAACTCCATCTGGAGCATCACCTTGGTGTGGCTGTCGTCGAGCCGGTGGAAGGTCACCACGCCGGCCTGCCGGGCCTCGCCGGAGACCGTGGTCCAGGCGACCCGTTCGTCCGGGATCTGCTCGGTGATCTCCGCGTCGAACTCCCGGCGCACGCCGTTCACACTGGTCACCCAGTGCGTGAGCGTGTCCGTTCGCTGCTCGATGCGGTCCACCCCGCTCATGAACGCGGGGAACGTCTCGAACTGCGTCCACTGGTCGTAGGCCGTGTGCACGGGCACGCCGACCTCGATGGATTCCTCGACCTGCGACACGATCGTCTCCTCCTTCGTCCTGGTGGTTCGTCTCGTCGCTGAGTGTCCGACGCGGGTACCCGTGGCCCGCGGGGCAAACCGGTGGGCGACGATCAGTCGGTGTCGAAGGTGTAGTGGGCGGTGTGATCGAGAAGGTCCGCCGGGGTGGTGTCGTTCCAGGGCTTCATCGTCTCGTGGAGGTCGACGACGTCCGGCGTCCCGCCGCCCGGGAGGTACGCGGACCCGGGATGCCGGCGCTGCCACTGGGCCCACAGCTTGTCGATGTAGGCGTGGTGCAGCCAGAACACCGGGTCGTTGGGGGAGACCCCGGTCGCCATCTGCCCGCCGACCCACACATGGACCCGGTTGTGCAGATTGACCCCGCGCCAGCCCTCCAGATGATTGCGAAAGCCTTCGGAGCCGCTGTTCCAGGGGGCCATGTCGTACGTCGCCATCGACAGCACCGACTCGACCTCGGCCCGGGTCGGCAGCTCACGGACGCCCGTGCCCAACGCGCGCCGGAGGTAGGTGCGGCCGTCCACACGGACGTTGACGGCCCAGTTGCCCGCCGAGGCGGCGAACGGCCCGTCCATCACCTGGCCGTCCCGGCTGCGCCCGCTGCCGCCGAGGAAGTCCGGCGCCCACAGCGAGGAACGCGGTGAACGGTCGGTGGACCAGTCCCAGTACGGCAGCGCCACCGAGGCGTCCACCGACTGGAGCGCCCGCTCGAACTCCAGCAGGAATCTGCGGTGCCACGGCAGGAAGGAGGGCGAACGGTGGCCGGTGCGCTCGCCGTTGTCGGTGTCACCCAGGATGAACCCGTTGTGCGTGGTGACGAAGGCGTCGTAGCGGCCGCTGCGCTTGAGTTCGAGGACGGCGGCGACGAACCGCCGCTTCTCGTCGGAGGACAGGGACGCCTGGTTCTTGCGGACGGTCATGTGCGGTGCTCCAAGTGTGCGCGGAAGTGGGGCGGTCGGCCGGTCAGCCGGCGGGGAACGGTACGAGTCGCGCGCCCTGGAGCTCGTCGACCGCGGCACGGGCGGCGGCCCGCGGGGTGGGCACCGGGTCGTAGTGGCTGACCACGCTGATCCAGGTCCCGTCGGCGTTGCGCATCACGTGCAGCTCGGCCCCGTCGACGTACACGCCGTAGCCGCCGCCGTGGTGATGGCCGCCGCCGCCGGTGGGCCGGCCCTGTATTCGGCGGCCCTTGTAGACCTCGTCGAATGACTCGGGGGAGCCGTGTGAGTCGTGGTGATGGTCGTCCGCCCGGGCGGCGGGGACGGCGACCAGCGCGGCACCGGTGACGGCGGCCGCCGCGGTGAGTGCGCGACGACGGCTGAGTTCCGGCATGCGGGACCTCCTGGGGTGCGTTCGGTTGACGACCCCGTATGCCTATCGACCTGGGGGAGAAAGGGAGAAATCACCCGAGAGGGGTTGGCTGCGATCCGGACAATCAATTACATGTCGTGCAATCTTTAACGAAGATGATCTTGTTGCGAGCGGGGGGTCAGGCCGGGCGGAAGGGGCAATTCCTTTCCGTGAACGCACCGCTTCCGGTGATCTTTCGCCTGCCGGCCTGTCCGCAGTGGTGTGGCCCACGTGGGGAAAGTGGCGTGATCGGGCAGGTGGGGCGTCCGTGGGCGGGTGCCGCGTCCTGCTACCCTGCGTCGTCAATCGACCACGTCTGGTAACTCCTGGGAGTGTGCGTGAAGGTCGCCTGTGTCGGCGGCGGGCCCGCCGGCCTGTATCTCTCGATCCTGCTCAAGCGACAGGATCCGTCCCACGACGTCACCGTCCACGAGCGCAACCCGGAGGGCTCCACCTACGGCTGGGGTGTCACGTACTGGCAGGGACTCCTCGACCGACTCCGCGTCTGCGACCCCGAGTCGGCGCGCGCGATCGAGGCGGAGTCCGTCCGCTGGAACGAGGGCGTCGCCCACGTACGGGACCTGGCGACCCGTCAGCCGGGCGACGAGGGGCACGGCATCGGCCGGCACAAGCTGCTGGAGATCCTCGCCGCCCGGGCCCGCGCACTCGGCGTGCGGCTGGAGTACGAGAGCGGGATCACCGGCGAGAACCTGCCGGACGCCGATCTCGTCGTGGCCGGCGACGGTGTCCACAGTGCCCTGCGCACGCACCACGCCGACGACTTCGGCGCCGAGCTCACCCCGGGGCGCAACTCCTACATCTGGCTCGGCACCACCAAGGTGTTCGACTCCTTCACCTTCGCGTTCGTGGAGACCGAGCACGGCTGGATCTGGTGCTACGGCTACCCCTTCAGCTCCGAGCAGAGCACCTGCGTCATCGAGTGCGCCCCCGAGACCCTGGCCGGCCTCGGCCTCGACCGGGCGAGCGAGGGCGACGGACTGGCCCGGCTCGAGAAGCTCTTCGCGCACATCCTCGACGGCCGGCCCCTGATCGGCCGCGCCGCCGCCGACGGCAGCACCCAGTGGCTGACCTTCCGCACCCTCACCAACCGCAGCTGGTACCGCGGCAACCTCGTCCTCCTCGGCGACGCCGCCCACACCACCCACTACTCGATCGGCGCCGGCACCACCCTCGCCCTGGAGGACGCCATCGCCCTCGCCGACGCCCTGCGCGAGAGCGCCGACCTGCCGGGGGCCCTCGCCCGCTACGAACAGGAACGCAAGTCCGCCCTGCTGTCGCTACAGAGCGCCGCCCGCTACAGCGCCCAGTGGTACGAGAACCTCACCCGCTACATCCACCTCCCCCCGGAGCAGATGTTCGCCCTGCTCGGCCAGCGTCACTCACCACTGCTGCCCTACGTCCCGCCCCAGCTGTACTACCGGCTCGACAGGGCCGCCGGGCAGCTGGGGGCCCTGCGCCGGTTGAAGCGCTGGCTGGGGCCGAAGCTGGCGCGCGGCGCCCACGCCAGGGCGCTGACCTCGCGAAAGTAGCCGGGAGGCGGTCTCGGCTGCACAGGCGCGCATGGGGTGAATGGCAATTCACTGCTAGGGTGAATTGCCATTCACCCTTTTTTCATTTCCTTCAGGCCGCTGGAGTGTCCATGGCGTCGCCCGCTCCGATACCCGCCCCGGCCGGGGGAGCCGCCGGCCTGCGGACCCGGCTCACCATCCCGGTCCTGGCGTACTGCGGCATCCTCATGGCGGTCATGCAGACCGTCGTCGTCCCGCTGCTGCCCGACCTGCCCCGGCTGACCGGCGCCTCGGCGGGCGCGGTCTCCTGGATGGTGACCGCCTCGCTGCTGTCCGGCGCGGTCCTCACCCCCGTCCTCGGCCGCGCCGGGGACATGTACGGCAAGCGGCGGGTGCTGGTCGCCTCGTTCGGCCTGATGGCCGCCGGCTCGGTGATCTGCGCCCTGACCTCCGACATCGGCGTGCTCATCGCGGCCCGGACGCTCCAGGGCGCCGCGTCCTCCGTCGTCCCGCTGTCCATCAGCATCCTGCGCGACGAACTGCCGCCGGAACGCCGGGGATCCGCCGTGGCGCTGATGAGCTCCACCGTGGGGATCGGCGCCGCGCTCGGGCTGCCGGCGGCGGCCGTCGTCGTGCAGTACGCCAACTGGCACGTGATGTTCTGGGTGACCGCCGCGCTGGGCGCCACCGGTGTCGCGCTGATCCGGTGGGCGGTGCCGGAGTCGCCCGTGCGCGAGCCCGGCCGGTTCGACGTGACGGGGGCGCTCGGGCTGGCCGCCGGGCTGATCAGCCTGCTCCTCGCCGTGTCCCAGGGCGGCCAGTGGGGCTGGGGGAGCGCCCGGATCGTGGGTCTGTTCCTCTTCGCCGTGATCGTCCTCGGCCTGTGGTGGTGGCACCAGCTGCGCGCCGAACAGCCCTTGGTGGACCTGCGGTTGGTGTCCCGGCCGAGGGTGGGCCTGTCCCATGTGGCGGCGCTCCTGACCGGCTTCGCCTTCTACGCGAACTCCCTGGTGACCGCCCAGTTGGTGCAGGCGCCCGAGGCGAGCGGGTACGGACTCGGGCTGTCCATCGTCCAGACGGGCCTGTGCCTGCTGCCCGGCGGCATCACCATGCTGCTGTTCTCGCCGCTCTCCGCCCGCATCTCCGAGACACGCGGGCCGCGGATCACCCTCGCCCTCGGCGCCGCCGTCATCGCCTCCGGGTACGCCCTGCGCATCGTCGACAGCCGTGACCTGTGGATGATCATGGTGGGGGCGACGGTCGTGGCGACCGGCACCACCCTCGCCTATTCGGCGCTGCCCTCGCTGATCCTGCGCGCCGTCCCGCCCGGACAGACCGCCTCGGCGAACGGCTTCAACGTGCTGATGCGGACGATCGGCCAGGCCACCTCGAGCGCCGCCGTCGCCGCCGTCCTCGTGCACCACACCGGCCTCGTCGGCGGAGTACCGGTGCCGACCCTGCACGGCTATCTGCTGGCGTTCGGCGTCGCGGGCGCGGTGGCCCTGGCCGCGGGCGCGGTGGCGCTCACCATCCCCGGCGACGCCGGACCGGACGACACACGGCGTGTCCGCGGCCGTACCCGCCCCGTCAGCGACGGGGCGTTGGAGGGAGCATGAGTGCCGTGAGCACTCCATCCGACGCCTCGGCCGCGACCGACCCGCCGGCCCCCGCCCGGCGCGACGCCGAGGCGACCAAGGCGGCGATCCTGCGCGCCGCCCGGTACTTCCTCGCCCGCCAGGCACACGCCGACATCACCCTCAAGGCCGTCGCGGAGCGCGCCGGGGTGAGCGCGCCGCTGGTCCTGAAGTACTTCGGCAACAAGGACGCGCTGTTCGCCCGGGTGATGTCCTTCGAGGAGGACGCCGACGCCCTGCTCGACGCCCCGCTGGCCGAGTTGGGTTCGCACATGGTCCGGCACGTGGTGGCGAGCCAGCGCGAGCGCGGCGCCGACCCCGTGCTGCGCATCGCGTTCGCGCCCCTGCACGGCGACCACGGCGACATCCTGCGCGCCAACTTCCGCACCCAGGTCACCGAACGTCTGGCCGCCCGCCTCATCGGCCCCGACCCGGGGATCCGCGCCGAACTCGCCGTCGCCACCGTGCTCGGCCTGGGCGTGATGTTCGGCATCGCCCGCGGGAGCGAGCTCAGGGCGGCACCGATCGAGCAGATCGTCGACCGGTACGGGCCGACTGTCCAGGCCCACCTGGACAGTCCCTGACCGTCCCCGGACGTCCCCGACCGTTGCTAGGGGAACAGCCGCCCGTGCAGGGGCGCGCGGAACACCCGGTGCGGGTCCAGTCGTTCCAGCACGGCCGCCGCCTCGTCCCACGCGCCGCCGAAGGACTCCGGCACCGCCGTCCCGAGCACCTCCCCGTCGCTCCACGCGGCCTCGTCCGTGTACCCCCAGCCCTTCGACCACTCCACCCGGGTGCGGGCGTGCGTGCCGTCGTACGCCGACAGCAGGAAGTGCTCCAGCTCGCGGTAGAACGCGTCGGCGTACGGCGTCCCCGGCAGCGTCAGCACGTCCAGCCACACGGCCGTGTCCCACTCCGGGTGGTCCGGGTCGGGCCGCAGCGCGGAGAGCGACGGCGCCCGGGCACCGGTGAGTCCGGCCTCCGCCGGATCGTCGAGACCGGTCACCCGGATCTCCACCGACCCGTTGACCGGGAAGCGGCCCAGGGCGGCGTACGCGGTCAGCCGCTCCCGGTAGAAGGAGGTGAACTCGGAGACGACACGCTGGACCTGGTCCCGGCCGGTCAGGACCGCGTACCCGTTGGCGTGCACCCGCAGGGTGGTCGGCCTGATGTACAGCAGCGTGTTCTTCGACGGCCCCCAGATGTCCGCCGACAGGGTCGCCACGAGCCCGAGCGCGGCCACGTCGAGCTGGGCGTTGCCGAGCACCGGCGCGAGATACCAGGCCGCGTCCGAAACCATCCGCCCGGCCAGGTCCGCCACCGGCGTCGGCACGTTGTCGGAGAAGGGGTAGGGGTACGGCGACGTCACGCGCCGCGAGGTGAGCGGCTTGGCCGGTTCGACGGACCACACCTTGAACCAGGGGAACTCGGTGAACGCGAACCAGATGGCCTCGACCCGCCCCTCGGCCTCCAGGAAGCCGGCCAGGCTCCGTCCGTCCGTGCCGGGCGCCGCGAACAGCTCCTTCGCCGGAATGTCCGTACGGCTCACGCACCGCAGGTTGCTGTTCGCCCCCACCCGCAGCACCACCTCGGTGACCAGCGACCGCCCGAGATGCGTGAGCAGCGCCGCGCAGTCCGCCTCGTCGCGGCGGTACGTCCGCAGGGCGTAGGCCCCGCTGTCCGCGTCCCACACCACGGCCGTCAGGGAGAGCACGCGGTTGCTGAGCGAGCCGTACGTCTGTCCGGGCAGCCGCTGCTCGCCCCGTGCCGGTACGGCGGTGCCGTGCGCGTCGACGGCGAGGGCGCCGCCCAGCGTGAGGTCCCCGGGGGCCGGTGCGGCGGTGACGCCGAGGCCGTGCCCTTCGAGGTAGGTGAGCAGAACCTCCAGCGTGACCCCCGCCCCGGCCCGCACCTCGTCGGCCGCCGCCAGGGCCAGGCCGGTCAGATGCGCGGCGGTGTCGACGAGCAGGACCGGCGCGTCCGCGGGCAGCCCCTCCGGGACGGTCAGGGGCGACCAGCCGTGCGAGGCGCCCCGGGGCCGGACCGTCCAGCCGTGCCGATAGGCCCAGTTGACGACGTCCACCGCCTGGGCTGGGTCCTCGGGCGCGCAGGCCCACAGGCCGGTCACGGTGATCTCGCCGTCCCAGTTGCGGTACGCCGTGCGGGAGAGGGGCACGTCCGGGGGAAAGTCCGGTAGCTGCTGCGCCGCGACGGCCGGATCGGCGGCCACCAGGACGGGCGCGCCGAGCAGGGCGGCGGCCGCGGTGCCCAGGAAGCCACGGCGGGTCCAGGAGGGGTCCCCCGGCTGATGGTTGCTCACTGAACGATCGGTCACGCGCTCACGGTAGGGGCCGGTCGGCACATACGGCCGCCGTATCGAACAGTGTCACTCGTGAGGGTGAAAGATTCACAGGTGGCGGCCCGGAGCGGCCCGTTCCGCACCAGGTCACGCCGGATGACAGACTGACGCCATGGACGAGCGCGAATTCGGTAGGTCTGGTCAGCACGCATCCGTCGTCGGTCTCGGCACCTGGCAACTGGGCGCCGACTGGGGAGACGTCGACGACAAGGAGGCCCTCACCGTTCTGGAGGCGGCGGCCGAGTCCGGGGTGACCTTCTTCGACACCGCCGACGTATACGGCGACGGACGCAGCGAGCAGACCATCGCCACGTTCCTGAGCGGCCGGCCCGACCTGCACGTGCTGGTCGCCACCAAGATGGGCCGCCGCGTCGACCAGATCCCCGAGAACTACGTCCTGGCCAACTTCCGCGCCTGGAACGACCGCTCCCGCCGCAACCTCGGCGTCGACCGCATCGACCTGGTGCAGCTGCACTGCCCGCCCACCCCCGTCTACTCCAGCGACGAGGTCTTCGACGCGCTCGACACCCTCGTCGAGGAGGAGCGCATCGCGCACTACGGCGTCAGCGTGGAGACCTGCGCCGAGGCCCTCACCGCGATCGCCCGGCCGGGGGTGGCGAGCGTGCAGATCATCCTCAACCCGTTCCGGTTGAAGCCCCTGTACGAGGTGCTCCCGGCGGCCCGTGCGGCCGGCGTCGGCATCATCGCCCGCGTCCCGCTCGCCTCCGGCCTGCTCTCCGGCAAGTACACCAAGGACACCGTCTTCCCGGAGAACGACCACCGCGCCTACAACCGGCACGGCGAGTCCTTCGACCAGGGCGAGACGTTCTCCGGTGTCGACTACGCCACCGGCGTCGAGGCCGCCGTCGAGTTCGCGGCCCTCGCGCCCGAGGGGTACACGCCGGCCCAGCTGGCGCTGCGCTGGATCATCCAGCAGCCCGGCGTGACCACCGTCATCCCGGGCGCGCGCTCGCCCGAGCAGGCCCGCGCCAACGCCGCCGCCGCCAAGCTCCCGGAGCTGACCGAGGAGACCCTCGCGGCGGTCCGCGACCTCTACGACCGGCGCGTCAAGGAGCAGGTCGAGGGACGCTGGTAGCCGGAAGCCGGGCGGCGGACCGAGAGAACCGCCGTTCACGGGGTACTCGCCGGGAGAGAGGGGACCGACCACTCGAACGGGAGGACTGCACAGGTGACGGACACGGCGGCGAAGGCCGAGCAGCGCACGGGGCGGGACGAGACCGAGGAGGAGAGAGCCGACCGTATGTGGGGGGAGCTGATCCAGGAGATCAGGGTCGCCCAGACGGGCGTGCAGATCCTCTTCGGCTTCCTGCTGACCGTCGTGTTCACGCCGCGCTACGCGGACCTCCAGCACGTCGACCAGGTCATCTACATCGTGACCGTGGTCCTGGGCGCCTGCGCGACGGGCGCCCTCATAGGTCCCGTCTCCCTGCACCGCCTGGTCTCCGGGCGGCGGGTGAAACCGCAGGCGGTGCGGTGGGCGTCCCGGCTGACCTTCGTCGGCCTGCTCCTGCTGCTCGCCACCATGACCGCCTCGCTGCTGCTGATCCTGCGCGTGGCCACCCACGACGAGTTCGTGCCCTATCTCGTCGCGGGTGTGTTCACGTGGTACGCGCTGTGCTGGTTCGTGTTGCCGCTGTGGACCCGCCGCCGCTACACGACGGACTGAGCCGCACCACCGGCTTCGGGCACGGTGCGGGCACCGCGCAGCGCGGTGATACAGCTGCCGATCGCCTGCTGGAGCTCCTCCAGCCGCTGGACCATGTCGTCCTCGTAGAACTCCTGCGTGTCGACGTCGTCGAAGGTCAGCTCCTCGAACACCTTCGTCGCCCGCTGGAGGCTGCTGTAGAACTTCGTGCGCCGCTCCTGGACGCGCAGCTCGGGGTCGGCCTCGACGGTCTCCACGACCAGGCTCTTCATCGTGTCGTAGGCATCGCTCGCCCACTCGCCGGCGTCCTCGTCGTCGTTCAGCTCGTCGAGCAGCGAGAGGTGCCGCTCGGCCTCCTGACGCAGCTCGACGGGCGCGTCGAGGGTCTGCCCGGCGGGCGTCTTGATCTGGCCGGACTCGGCGATCTGACGCACGTACCCGATGCGGTCGGCCGAGCGGCTCTCGGTGGCCACGGCCTTCTTCAGGTCGTCGGTGCGCACGACGTCCCGGGCCAGCTCGATCTGGAGATCGGGGTCCTCCTTGATGCGGTCCAGGAGGGCGGCGCGGGCCGCGCGGGCCGTCGAGGGGTCGGCGAGGATCGCGGCGCGCAGGGCGGTGGGGTTCTCCGCGACCTCCAGCGCCTTCGTCGGCCGGATGCCCTCGGCCTCGGCGGCCTCCGCGATGGCGGTACCGCGCTCGGAGGTGGCGCTGGACCGGGAGACGTAGTAGGTCAGCCACACCTCCGCGTCCGGCAGCTCGACCTCCTGGCCCGGCGCGAGCTCCTCGAAGTGCGGGACGAGACCGTCGTCCGCCGCCCGGTCCCAGGCCTTGTAGTACCGCATGACACGCTCGGGCGAGCAGCCGGCCAGTTCGGCGAACTCCTTCGCCGACACCTTCGGCGTCTCGTCCGCGCTCTGCCCGCCCGGCCGGACGCTGCGCGCCACCATCAGGCCGAAGGCCCACCCGCCGGTCCGCGCGTAGACGCCGAACTCACGGGCGTCCCGCGCCACGAGGTCGGACAGGGGCGCGGGGGACGTCTGGGCGGACGTCTCGGGCAGGTCGATCGCCAGGGTCACGGATGACTCTCCTCTGCGGGCTGCTGGACGTAGGATCGGCACTGCGAAAGTGCAGACCGGCAGCCTATTGCACCTCTTGGCGATGCATTGCCGGACCCGCGCGCGGGCCGGGCGGCCCGTCAGCCGAAGGCGTTCCGCAGCGCGGGCAGCAGGGTCTTCTCCGACCAGTCCAGGTACGCGGGCTGGCTGTCCCCGCCGATCTGCACCAGGGCGATCTCGGTGAACCCGGCCTCGGCGTACGGACGTACGGCCTCGACGAAGTCGTCCGGGTCGTCGCCGCAGGGGATCGAGGCGGCGACGTCGTCGGGCGTCACGAACTGGGTCGCCGCGTCGAAGGAGTCCGGGTGGGGCAGTTCGGAGTTCACCTTCCAGCCGCTGCCGAACCAGCGGAACTGGTCGTGCGCCCGCTGCACGGCCGCGTCCCGGTCGGGGTCGTGGCAGACCGGAAGCTGGCCCACCCGCGGCTTGCCCGCGCCGCCGTGGCGGTCGAACGCCGCCAGCAGATCCGCCTTCGGCTCGGTGGCGATCACGAGGTCGGCCAGCCGGCCCGCGAGTGCGCACGACCGCTCGCCGGAGACGGCGATGCCGATCGGCGGCGGCTCGTCGGGCAGGTCCCACAGCCGGGCCGAGTCCACGTCGTAGTGGGTGCCGTGCCGGGTCACATGCCCACCCTCGAACAGCGCGCGGATGATCTCCACGGCCTCTTCGAACATCTCGTGCCGCACGTCCACGGACGGCCAGCCGCCGCCCACCACATGTTCGTTGAGGTTCTCCCCGGAGCCCAGGCCCAGCCGGAAGCGCCCCTCGGACAGCAGTTGCATCGTCGCGGCCTTCTGCGCCACCACCGCCGGGTGATAGCGGAAGGTCGGACACGTCACGTACGTCATCAGCGGAATGCGTGACGTCGCCTGGGCGGCGGCGCCGAGCACGCTCCACGCGTACGGCGAGTGGCCCTGCGAGCGCAGCCACGGAAAGTAGTGGTCCGAGGTCACCGAGAAGTCGAATCCCACCTCCTCGGCACGTACCACGTGGTCGACCAGGTCACGAGGGCCGGCCTGTTCGGTCATCATCGTGTATCCGATTTGCACCATGGGGCCCGAGTCCCCGGCTGCCGGGGGAGGAAACAGGCGTCCGGGACGGGAGACAAACCGTCGATCATCGTCCGACGTCCGGGAGAGGATGCGGGTATGAGCGCCCGCCCGCTGCCTTCGAGCCCCCCGTCCGCCCAGGGCGTCGACGCCACCGGCGTCCTCGCCTTCCTCGACGCCGTCGAGGCGAGCGAGGTCATCGAGCCGCACAGCCTGATGATCCTGCGCCACGGCCGCCTCGTCGCCGCCGGCTGGTGGGAGCCGTACACCCCCGACCGGCTCCATCTGCTGTACTCGCTCAGCAAGAGCTTCACGTCCACGGCCGTCGGGTTCGCCGTCGCCGAGGGGCTGATCGGACTCGACGACCCCGTGCTCTCGTACTTCCCGGAGCTCGACGCGGACATCACCGACCCGCGCAGCCGCGCGATGCTCGTGCGGCACGTCGCGGCGATGGCGAGCGGGCACGAGGAGGAGACGTACGAACGGGCGCACGCGCTCGACCCCGACGACCTCGTCCGGGGCTTCCTGCTGCTGCCGCCGGACCGCGACCCGGGAACCGTGTTCGCGTACAACCAGCCCGCCACCTACGCGCTCGCCGCGATCGTGCAGCGCGTCACCGGAGAGTCGCTCACCGCGTATCTGCGGCCGCGCCTGCTGGATCCGCTCGGTATCGGCGAGGTCGCCTGGCTGACCGGCCGGTCCGGCCGTGAACTCGGCTTCAGCGGGCTGCACGGCACCACGGACGCGATCGCCCGGCTCGGGCAGCTGTATCTGGACGGGGGCGTGTGGGAGGGCGAGCGGCTGCTGTCCGAGGAGTGGGTGGCCGAGGCGACCCGCGAGCACACGGCGACGGCGCCCGGTGCGACGGCCGACGCGGACCGCATGGACTGGGAGCGCGGCTACGGCTTCCAGTTCTGGCGCTCCCGGCACGGCTACCGCGGCGACGGGGCCTACGGACAGTTCTGCGTGGTCCTGCCCGAGTACGACGCCGTGATCGCCACGACGGCGGCGACCGGCGACATGCAGGCCGTGCTCACCCTCGTCTGGGAGCATCTGCTGCCCGCGTTCCGGCCGGAACCGCTGACGGGCCAGGAGGACGCCGATGCCGCCCTCGCGCGGCGCCTGGCGCACCTCGCCCTGCCCCCGGCCCCCGGCGCGCCCGCGCCACCTGGGCGGGGCGGGGAGTGGTCGGGCGCCGAGTTCACCCCCTGCGGCGGTGTCTGCGCCGACCAGCCGCAACTGACCGCAGCCGTCGTCACCGGGGACACCGGCGGCTGGACGCTGAGTCTCGTCGAGGAGCCGGGTGGCCGGCGGCTGGAGCTGCCCCTGGGGGCCGGCGGCCAGCAGGTGGGCGAGGGTCCTCCGCCCACCGCGGTGAGCGGCGGCTGGACCGACGGCGACACCCTCGCGGTGCACATCGTGTTCCTCGAGACCCCGCACCGCCTGCGGGTGACCTGCTCTCTCACCGACCGGACGTTCACCGCCCGTTGGGACACGAAGCCGCTGCACGGCGGCCCGCTGCGTTCGCTGCGCGCACCGCGCCGGCCGCCCCGGTCAGGCGGCTGAACCCGGCCGGAAGGTCCGCAGGAACGTGTCCAGGGCCTCGCGGCTGGCGCTCTTGTCCCAGTCCGCGGCCGGCGTCGTCCAGCGCAGCGAGAAACTGCGTTGCCCGCCGAGGAGGAAACCGCGGCCGAACGTGCGCACCTGTGCGCCGTCGACGTCCACGAGCCACTCCATGTCGGCGGCCTTGTACCCCTGGTACGTCGTCGCCTCGATGTCGCCGAGCCGACGGAAACCGTCGTCCTTCTTGAGATTGGGCTCGACGTCCTCGCGCCAGACGGCCACCGGGTCCGGTCCCGCGCTCTCGCTGTAGGTCACCGCGAGGGTGCGCGGATCGCCGGTCGCCCCGAAGGTGACGCGGTACGCCCGGTCGGCGCCGCGCGTGGTCTCCAGCGGCTTCCAGCCCTTGGGGAGCGCGACCGAGAAACCCTCGGGCGCGCGGTACACGCGGTAGCCCTCGGGGAGGGCGTCGGCGGTGGCGGGCGCCGAGGGCGAGGACTCCGGGGAGGTGCTCGGCGACGGGCTGCCCGGCGCGGTCGGGGTCGGCGTCGGCGTCGCGGGGTCTCTCTCGCCGGCGTCCTCGCCGGGTGCCGCGGCGGACGCGGACGGCCGGGCCTGCGCGCCGCCCCCCGCGGTGTCGTCGGTGTCGGGCAGTTGGTGGGTCACGGCGAGGGCGGCGACCGCCACGGTGACGACGGCCAGCGCCGTCCCGGCCGCCATGGCCCGGCCGCTCCACTGCGGACCGACGTACCGGGCGGCGACGCAGGCCCGCTTCAGCCGGGGAGCCTGCATGACGGCGTGCGGGTCCTCGTCCAGCACCCGGGTGAGGGACTGGCGTACGACCGTCCTGGTCAGTCGCTCCCGGGAGTCCTTGCGCAGCAGCCCCTGCACGGTCTGGGTGAGCGAACCGGCCCGCAGCGGAGTGCGCAGCGGCAGCCGGTCCACCCCCTTCAGCGTGCTCTCGGGCCGGTCCCGGTCCCGGTACGGCGGCCGTCCCTCGACCATCGTGTACAGGATCGCGCCCAGCGCCCACAGGTCGGCCGCGGGACCGATCCGGTCGTCCCGCGCCTGCTCGGGGGAGGCGTACGCCGGGGCCGCCACCCGCGGGGCGAGGGTCGCGCCCGCCAGCCCGAACCCGGTGAGGACGAGGGGACCCCGGGCCCGCACGAAGACCTGACCGGGGCTCAGCTCGCCGTGGGTGATGCCCTCACCGTGCGCGACCTCGAGCACGTCGAGCAGCTCCAGCCCGATCGCCGCGGCCTTGGCCGGACTGAACGCCCCCTTCTGCTCGAGGAGTTGACTCAGGGGCAGACCGTCGATCCACTCGGTGACGGTCCACAGGGAACCCGCCTCCTCCACGGCGTCGACGACCGCGGCGATCCGCCCGGGACACAGCCGCGCCATCGTCTCCGACATGCGCACGACCCGGTCGGCGGCCTGGCGGGCCTTCTCCTCGCCCTGGCCGGCCGGCAGCCCGATCCTGGTGACCAGGCAGGGCCGGGACGCCCCGGTGTCCTCGACGTACTCGCCGTACCAGCCGACGCGGTTCGTCTCCCGGTGGACGACGTCGAGCAGCCGGTACCTCCCGGCGACCAACTCGTGCGTGGAGACGTGCGTCTTGACCATGGCCATCCCTCGCTGAACCGCCGGACTCACCTTTCCCAGTGGTACGACCGGCGCGAGGGGGTCCGTTCAATTGGACCGCAACTCCGGGGTGATTCCTGTCTTTTATTCAAAAAGGGCGCCGCTTTGGCCCGAGTGCATGTACGAGAAAAGGGAATTGCCGGGGGTCGTCCTGGGTCCGTCCTGCGGTGTAACCAGCGGTAAACAAGCCGGGCGGGACTCGTCGAGGTTCCCGGGAACGACCTTCTCGACCGCGATGCATTCCTGCTCGGAGGCCCTCCCGGCGATTTCCCTAATCCGGCCGAGTCGCCTTGGCGTAGCGGTCCGGGCGGGACCACCAGGACCTCGTTCCGCGAGCACGGCCGGACCGGGTCAGAGGTCCCGGCGCACCGCGAAGTCGACCAGGGAGCGCAGGTCGCGGACGGCACCGGCGGCCAGCGGGGCGTCCGCCAGTGCCGACTCGGCGGCGGCGACCTGCCGGTCCGCCTCGGCGAGCGCCGCCGCCCGCCCACCCGCCGCCTCGGCCAGCGCCGCCGCCTCACCCGGGTCGCCGCCCCGCTCCAGGAGCACGGCCAGCCGACGCGCGGCGGGAGCGGGCGAGTCCAGCGCGGCCAGCACGGGGAACGTCTTCTTCCGCTCGCGCAGATCGCCGTGGACGGGCTTGCCGGTGACCGACGGGTCGCCCCAGATGCCCAGGACGTCGTCGACCACCTGGAACGCGACCCCCAGATGCCGCCCCGCCCGGTCCAGCGCGGCCACCGCCGCCGGGGACGCGCCACCCAGCACGGCCCCCAGCGCGGCCGCGCAGCCGAGCAGCGCACCGGTCTTGCCCTCGGCCATCGCCCGGTAGGCGTCGGGCCGCACCCGCTCCGGCCCCGACCAGGGCCGCGCGGCGAACAGCAGGTCGTCGGCCTGCCCGCGGACGAGGTCCCCGAGGGCTCCGGACAGCAGACGTACGGCGTCGGCGCCGACCGGGGGCGGCTGGAGCGCGAGGGTCTCCACCGCCAGGGCGAACAGAGCGTCACCCGCCAGCACCGCCGGTCCCGTGCCGTACGCCTTCCACACCGTGGCACGCCCACGCCGGGCCGTATCGCCGTCCATGATGTCGTCGTGGAGCAGGGAGAAGGCGTGCACCAGCTCCACCGCCACCGCCGCGGGCACCCCGGCCCGCGCGGGCGCACCGGCCGCCTCGGCGCCGAGCACCGCGAGGGCCTGCCGTACGCCCTTGCCTCCGGAGCCGGCCGCGGGCACCCCGCCGACCCCGCACCAGCCGAAGGAGTAGCCGGCCATCTCGCCCAGCCAGGGGTGCGACCGCCCGACGGCCTCCACGAGCGCGGGGCGCACCAACGCCCGGCAGCGGGCGAGGACCTGGGGCGCGCGGGACCTGGTCGCGGTGGCTTCGCGCACCGTCGAGCCGAGCGCGGTCACCGGGTGACCGCCGCGCGCTCGCCGGAAACCCTGGTCGTGGGTGCCGGTGCCTCTGCCGGTGTCGACGTCGGCGCTTCTGCCGGTGTCGACACCGGCGCCTGTGCCTGTGCTTCTGCCGGTGTCGACGTCGGTGTCTGTGTCGCTGTTGCCGGGGCCGCCGTCTCGACGCCCAGCTCGTTCTGCGCCCGGGCGACCATCTCCCGTGCGTGCCGCAGTCCGATGCGCTCCAGCTCCCGTGCCAGTTCGGCCAGTTCGGCCGCCGTCTCCGTTCGGTCGCGGCCCAGCCGGGCCAGCGACTTCGTCAGGCCGAGCCGGGAGAGCGCCTCGCCGCGCGGCTCGCCCATGGCGCGGAACTCGCCGAGCGCCTGCGTGTACAGCTGCCGGGCCTCGGGGTAACGCCCCGCCCGGTACAGCACGTTGCCGCGCATCTTGTGGTTGTAGGCCAGCGCGCCGGACAGGTTCATCGCACGGCAGGACTCCTCGGCCTCCGTCAGCAGGCCGAGCGCGCGTTCGGTGTCCCCGTCCCGCGCGGAGACGATGTCGGCCAGCCCGCGCAGCGCCCAGGCGTGACCGCGGCGGTCCTCGGCGCCCTCGGCGATCCGGGCCGCCTCCTCGAAGAGGGCGTATGCCGTGTCGTGGGCGCCGGAGTTGCGGTGCATCTGCGCGATGCCCTCCAGAGCCCACACCGTGTGCCGCGCCTCGCCGCGCCTGCGCGCCTCCGCCAGCAACTGCTCGTGCAGCCTGCCCACGGCCTCGTAGTCGCCCTGGATGCGCCCGGTCTCCGCCAGCCCGGCCAGCGAGTAGCCGCGGACCACGATGTCGCCGCCCTGCTCGCCGAGGTCGGCCGCGAGCCCCAGCAGCCGTCGGGCCAGCCGGAACGCGCCCCGCTGCCGGGCCAGGGTGCCGCCGCTCCACAGGGCCCATGCCATCGCGGCGACGTCCCCGGCGTCCCGGGCCGCCCGGTAACTCGCCTTCCAGGCCCGGTCGGCCTCCCGCACCTGCCCCAGGCGGCGGTGTGCCTCGGCGACCGCGAGCCCCGAGCGGGCCGCCTCGACGTGTTCCCCGGCCTGCTCCGCCGCCCGCAACCGCTCGGTGCCGGCGGCCAGTACGTCGTCCAGCGAGGAGTTCACGGACAGGGTGGTGAGAGCGCCCTGGTACTCCGGGGCGAATGCCTTGCCGTACATCGGTTCCCTTCGGCAGACCACCGGGTGTTCACGTATGCACTCTGTGTATACACGGTGGGTATAGTGCGGTGTGCTGCCGGTCAAGACGCGGGCACGGCGAGGGGGGTTGCCTGTGAGGCGTAGATCACCCCTGGGGGCTGGTGGGCTGTCAGGCGCCGAAGAGCTGGGTCCGGTACGTGCCCGAGGGGCCGCCGCCCGCGAAGCCGACGCCGATGTGGGTGAAGGCGGGCTTGAGGATGTTGGCCCGATGACCAGGGCTGTTCATCCAGCCGTCCATCACCTCGGCGGGGGAGCGCTGGCCGCAGGCGATGTTCTCGCCGATGGTCCGCCGGGTCGAGCCCGCGGCGGCGGCCCGGTCCCAGGGTTGGCTCCCCACGGGCGAGGCGTGGGACTGAAGTGCTCTCCCGGGTTGAAGCCGGGAGATTCCCCTCTGCCTTGCGGTGGTGGGCTTGACGCGGTTGCGCGCCTGACGACCGCACCTTCCGGCAGCCGGGAACGCCACGTGGCCGATCCGGTACAGGTGCAAGACGTTCCGGGCCGCACTCCGGTCGGCGTTCGCCTCAAAGCCGCAGCCCGAGCTCTTGCACACGAACGTGGCCTGGTTCTCCCGACTGCCGGGCGTCGTGGAGCCGCAGCCCGAGCAGCGCAGGGAGGTGCCGGGAGCGGGGACCCTGTGGAGGGTGCCGACCAGGACCTGCGCAGGGGTCAGTGCGAGCCGGGCCCGATGCCCGAACTGCCGCTTCGCCCGTGCGCGTTCCGTAATCATGTGATCACTGCACCGTCAGGCTGATGTCACCACACCGGGATCAGCCGGACGCGCCGAGCTCCGGTTCGAGCAGCCGCTCGCGGTAGGCGATCGCCACGGCCTCCGTACGGCTCGCCGCGCTCAGCTTGGCGAGGATGTTGGAGACATGGACGCTCGCTGTCTTGCCGCTGATGAACAGCTCCTCGCCGATCTGCCGGTTGCTCCGGCCGAGCGCGAGCAGCCGCAGGACATCCCGCTCCCGGGCCGTCAGAGCGACCGGACCGCCCCGCGTGGTGGACCCGGCGTCCGTGAGGCGCCCGCGCCGGACCAGGTCGTCCGCCCGCTCCCGCAGGGGCGTGGCGCCCAGTCGTACGGCCGTCTCCCGGGCGGCGCGGGCCTCGGCGGCCGCGTCCTCGCGCCGGTCGGCGGCCAGCAGGGCCTGCGCGTACCGCAGTCGGCAGCGGGCGAGCTCGTAGGCGTCGCCGTAGCCGAACGCCGCCACCGTCCTCTCCCAGGCCGCCGGGTCCGGCCCGATGGTGGCCCACGTCCACTCGGCCTCCGCGCGAGCCAGCCAGGCGCGCCCCTCCGGGCCCTGCGGCACCCCGGTCGCACCCCGCAGGGCCACCGCCCGCGCCGGCTCCAGGAGTTCCGTCGCGACCGCCGACCAGCGGTCGGCCGCCGCCTCGTCACCGCCGCGCCGTGCCTTGGCCGCCGCCTCGGCGACCGCCGTGAGGGCGAGCGCGGTGAGCCGGACCGTGACGTCCGGGAGCATGCCCGTGTCGTCCGTGAGAGCGTCGACCGAGGACCGCAGCCGGGTCACCGCCGCCTCGGCGTCACCGCTCAGTACCGCCGCGTCGGTCAGCACGATGCCCGCGACGAGCGCCGCCATCCAGTCGAAGCGCCCCTCGATCAGGGTCCGGGCCCGGTCGTCGACGCCCTTGTCGCCGCGCGCGAGGCCCACGTACAGGGCGGGACCCACCGCGAATCCCCCCGACGCCGGCAGCACCGCCAGGTCGGTCGTCGCCGTCCGCAGACACTCGTCCCAGCGGCCCAGCGTGTAGAGCACCAGCAGCTGGAGGTACCGCATCTCCAGCGGATACGGCGAGGACAGCAGCCCCGCCCGGCGGGCGCGGTCCAGGCCCTCGGCCAGCCAGGGCAGGCACTCCGCCAGCTCCCCGGCCTCGTAGGCGCCGATGGCCAGGGTGAACAGGGCCCGCATCTCCACCGGCGCGTTGCCGCCGCGCCGGGCCAGTTCACGTGCCTCCGTCAGCCGCGCCCGGCCCTCGGCGGAGCGGCGGCCGTCGCCCTCGAGGTTGGCCAGCGAGACCAGGAGGTCGGCACGCGCGTCCGTCAGCTCGAGTTGCTCGGCGGCGCGCAGCGCCCGGCGCGCGACCCGCAGGGCGGTCTCGGAGTCGCCTACCTGACGGGCCGCCAGGACATGGGTGGCGGCGGCCCACACCCAGGTCGGTGACGGCGGTTCGGCGGGGATCATCGCCAACGCCTCGCTGCTGTAGGCGAACGCGGCCGTCAGACTGTCGACGCCCATGAGCGTGCCGGCCAGCGTGTACCGCACCCGTGCGGCGAGTTCGGAGTCGGCGTCCTGGCCGACGCCCGCGAGCGCGGCCCGGGTCAGGGAGACCGCGCGGTGCGCCTCCCCGGCGTGCGCGGCCGCCGCCGAGGCGCGCAGCATCAGCGTGACGCGGTCGGCACCCTCGCCCGACGGAAGGGCCGGCGCGGGCACCGACTCCCAGAGGTCGAGAAGGGCCTCCAGCTGGCGCAGTTCCTCGGCGGGCGCGCCGACCCGCCGGGCGTGGTCGGCGGCCTCCAGCGACGCGGCGAGGGCCTCGCCCAGGTCATGGCTCTCGCGGTAGTGGTGGGCGCGCTCCGCCGCGGTCTCGGCACGGTGGCCCCGCTCGGCCAGCAGAGCGGCGAACGCGCCGTGCAGCCGGGACCGTTCACCCGGCAGCAGATCGGCGTACACCGCCTCGCGTGCGAGGGCGTGCCGGAAGGCGTACGCGCCGTCGTCGCCCGCGACCAGGAGCTGGTGGCCGACGGCCTCCCGCAGCGCCGACTCCAGCTCGTCCTCGGGCAGTCCGACCGCGTCCCGCAGCAGGTCGTGTTCCACGCGCCGGCCGGCGACGGCGGCGGTCCGCAGCACCTGCTGGGCGGTGTCGGGGAGTTGCTCGACGCGGATGAGGAGGAGGTCGGCCAGCCCGCTGGGCATTCCGCCGGCCTCGTTGTCGGTGGCCGCCAGCAACTCCTCCGCGTAGAAGGCGTTGCCCTCCGCGCGCTCCACGATCCGGCGCACCGTGGCGTCCGGCAGCGGCCGGTCCTCCAGGGCGCGCAGCAGTCGGGCCACCTCGGCGTCCGCCAGCGGCCGCAGCTCCAGCCGGTCCACGGCCGGCAGTCGCACCAGCTCCGCCAGCAGCGGGCGCAGCGGGTGCCGGCGGTGCAGGTCGTCCGCCCGGTAGGAGGCCAGGACCGCCAGCCGGTGACCGGAGCCGTTGCCCGTGGGCCGCTGGAGGAAGCCGCGGCTGAGCAGGAAGCGCAGCAGGTCCCGGGAGGACTGGTCGGCCCAGTGCAGGTCCTCCAGGACGAGGAGCAGCGGTGTGACGTCCGACAGGTCGGCGAGCAGCGCCGCCATCCCCTCGAACAGCCTCAGTCGCCCTTCCCCGCTGCCGGACCGCGGGGCGGAACCCGCTTCGTCGGCGTCCGTGCCCGCGCCGAGCAGCCGGTCGACCAGGGGGTGCGCGGCGAGGACGGCGGCGAACCGCTCGTCGGCGGCGAGCAGGCCCAGGATCTCGGTGAACGGCAGATACGGCAGCCCCACGTCACCGAGGTCGACGCAGTGCCCGGTGAGCACGGTCATACCGGAGCGGGCCGCCCGCGTGGCGACCTCGTCCAGTACCCGGGTCTTGCCCACGCCGGCGTCCCCGGCGATCAGCACCGCGCGCGACTCACCGCCCCGGGCCCGCTCGAGCACGCCGGAGAGCCGGGTGAGCTCCTCTTCCCGGCCGATGAACGGAGTGGCGAACACGGTCTGCGACACGACTCCATCCTGGCACGCGCCACCGACAACGCGGCCCGCGACCAGGAACGGAGCCCTACCGGGACGATCTCAACGGCCCGGTCTCAACGGTGCAGTGACTGCGCCCAGTCCTCCGGCACCCGCCCGGCCGGGCCCGGCACGGGCTGGTCCGCGGGGTGACTGGCCGGCGGGGCGAGCTCGGGCCCGGACTCGTACAGCTCGTCGGTGGAGTAGTCCCAGAACCACTCCTCGCCCGGCTCGAAACTGCGGACCAGGGGATGCCCGCTCGCCTTGAAGTGCGCGGTGGCGTGTTGCGCGGGGGAGGAGTCGCAGCAGCCGACATGGCCGCAGCTCGCGCAGCGCCGCAGGTGGAACCACCAGCCGCCCGCCGAGTCGCAGTCCACGCAGCCGGCGCTGCTGGGCGGGACGCTCGGGTCGATCGCGTCTACGTCGGTCATACGGGCTCCTCGGCGGTCTCGGGGTCCGGTGTGCTCTCGGGGTCGGGGGCGGTCAGCGGCAGCAGCACCTGGAAGCGGGTGTCGCCCGGCACGGACTCCACATGGAGGCTGCCGTGGTGCTTGTTGACGACGATCCGCCAGGAGATGTCCAGGCCGAGCCCGGTGCCCTCGCCCACCGGCTTGGTGGTGAAGAACGGGTCGAAGATGCGGCCCCGGACGTCCGGCGGGATGCCGGGGCCCGTGTCGCGGAACTCCACCAGCAGCCGATCGCCCTCGCGGGCCGTCCGCACGGTCAACGTGCCTTCGCCGCCAGCGCTGTTGACGGCGAAGACGGCGTTGTCGACGAGGTTCGTCCACACCTGGTTGAGCTCCGCCGGGTAGGCCGGGATCGCCGGGAGCGCACGGTCGTAGTCCTTGACGACCTCGATGCGCTGCCCGATCTTGCCCGACAGCATCAGCAGGGTGCTGTCGAGGAGTTCGTGCACGTCGACGACCCGGTAGGGGGCGCGGTCGAGCTGCGAGTACTGCTTGGCGGCGTCGACCAGGTGCGAGATGCGGTTGGTGGAGTCGTCGATCTCGTCCATCAACAGCTCGGTCTCGACCGTGTAGTTGAGCCACCCCATCGCGCCCGGCAGGGTGTCCTCGTCGACGGCGGCCGCGACCTGCTCCAGCCAGTCCACGTCCAGCCCGGCCTGCACGAAGGTCGGCGCGATCCGCCAGCCCTCCTGGATGCCGTGGTCGTCGAGCCAGTCGGTGAGGTCGTCCTCCCGGTCGGAGGCCTCCAGCGGGCTCAACGTCGGTGCCTTGGCGACCAGTTCGGCCGTCCGCTCCTGGATCTCGATCAGCCGGGTCAGCGCCTCCGCGTCGTATGCTCCGGAGGCGATGACGGCCAGCTTGTGCCGCATCTTCGCCACCCGCTCCCGCAGCGTCGCGGTGGCGCGTACGGCCGCCGCGGCCGGGTTGTTGAGCTCATGGGTGAGGCCCGCCGACAACGAGCCCAGGGCCAGCAGCCGTTCACGCTGCCCGATGGCCCGCTGCGTGTTCTTCGAGCCGAAGAACAGCCCCTCCAGCAGGTGCGCCGCCATCGGGAACCACTCCCGCATGATGTTCGAGAACGACTCGGCGGGCAGCACGAAGAACCGCGTCGGCTCGGTCACCCGCATCGAGTTGTTGTAGACCTGCGGCACCTGGTCCCCCAGGTAGGCCTGCATGGCCCCGGCGTACACCCCGCGCTGGGAGGTGCGGCTCACCTCGACGTCGTCCCCGCCGACCCGGCGGTACAGCACGACCGTGCCCTCGACCATCACGTAGAAGCAGGTCGCCGGATCGCCCTCGGTGTACACCGGACCGGGCTCGAACCTCTCCACCCGGCCCTCGCTGCACAGCCGCCCGAGCTGTTCGGGGGAGAGCTTCTCGAACAGGAACAGCGAGCTGATCTCGGTCGGGTTGCACGGCATCAACTGCCCGCTCATGACTGCTCCAGATACCGGTGGACGAGCATCACGGCCATGGCTCCCTCTCCTACGGCGGACGCGACGCGCTTCGCGGACTCGGCGCGCGCGTCGCCCGCCACGAACACGCCGGGAATGCTGGTCTCCAGGTGGTACGGCGGCCGGTCCAGCGCCCAGTCCGCCGGCGGCCGCCCGTCCGGCGTGAGGTCGGGCCCGGCGAGGATGAACCCGCGCTCGTCGCGCAGCACCGTGCCGTCCAGCCAGTCGGTCAGCGGGGCCGCGCCGATGAACACGAACATCCACTGCGCGTCGACGAGTTCGGTCTCCCCGGTCGTCACGTCCCGCAGAGTCAGCTGCTCCAGGTGACCGTCCCCGTGCGCGGCGTCGACGACCGTGCCGGGGCGCACGGAGATGTTGGGCGACTCGTCGATCTGCTGGATCAGGTAGTACGACATCGAAGCCGCCAGGGACTCCCCGCGCACCAGCAGCGTGACGGACTTGGCTCCTCTCGCCAGGTACATGGCCGCCTGGCCGGCCGAGTTGGCGCCGCCCACGATGTAGACGTCCTGCCCCTGGCAGGAGGCCGCCTCGGTGAGCGCCGACCCGTAGAACACCCCGCAGCCGGTCAGGTCGTCGCAGCCCGGCGCCGTCAGTTGCCGGTACGACACGCCCGTCGCGAGGATCACGCTGTGCGCGGCCACCGCCGAGCCGTCCGAGAACCGCACGACGCGCGCGGAGCCGTTGACCTCGAGCCCGGTGACCTCGCGCGCGGTGAGGATCTCGGCGCCGAACTTGGTGGCCTGCCGCCGCGCCCGGTCGGTGAGCTGGGCCCCGGACACGCCGTCCGGGAAGCCCAGGTAGTTCTCGATGCGGGAGCTCTGCCCGGCCTGTCCACCGGTCGCGGACCGCTCCACCAGCACCGTCCGCAGCCCCTCGGAGGCCCCGTACACCGCCGCGCCGAGCCCGGCCGGGCCGCCGCCGATCACCACCAGGTCGTAGAAGTCGGCAGTCGGCGTCGTCGCCAGCCCCACCTGGGCGGCCAGTTCGGGCGCGTCCGGCTCGACCAGGGGCGTGCCGTCCGCGGTGACCACCAGCGGCAGCCGCTGCCCGTCGACCCCGGCCGCGGCCAGCAGCCGCTGCCCCTCCGGCTCGTCGGCGGAGTACCAGCGGTACGGCACCTGGTTGCGGGCCAGGAACTCCCGTACCTCCGACGACCGCGCCGACCAGCGGTGCCCGACCACCTTCGTCGCGGGCACGGGCCGGTAGTCGCTGGAGCGCCAGGCGTCCAGCAGGTCGTCCAGGACGGGGTAGAGCTTCTCCTCCGGCGGGTCCCACGGCTTCAGCAGATAGTGGTCGAGGTCGACGACGTTGATCGCGTCGATCGCCGCGCTCGTGTCGGCGTACGCGGTCAGCAGCACGCGACGGGCGCCCGGATACACGTCCAGGGCCTGTTCGAGGAACTCGATGCCGTTCATCTGGGGCATCCGGTAGTCGGCGAGGATGACGGCCACCAGGTCGCCCCGGAGCTTCAGCTCGCGCAGCGCCTCCAGCGCGGACTCCCCGGACTCGGCGCGCACGATCCGGTACGCCGCGCCGTAGCGGCGCCGCAGGTCACGGGCGACGGCCCGGGAGACCCCCGGGTCGTCGTCCACGGTCAGGATGACGGTCCGCGCCGAATCGGCGGCCTGTGCCATACGTCTCCCACCCCGAGAGGGTCGTCACTCACGGCGGCACGGCGAAGCCCGCGCCGGCTCCGCCCATCGTATGTTCGATCGCCCCGGTCCGCTTCGGGATACCGGCGGACCGTGCGCTCTGAGCACAGGGCAGGGCACCCGCGGTCAAGACGGCCGCCGCGCCCCCAGCACGCAGAACTCGTTGCCCTCGGGGTCGACCAGCGTCACCCACGGCTGCTCGCCCTGTCCGATGTCCGTGTGGCGGGCGCCCAGCGACAGCAGACGGGTCACCTCGGCGTGCTGGTCGTCGGGGCGGAAGTCCAGGTGGAGCCGGTTCTTGACCGTCTTCCCCTCCGGCACTCGGACGAAGAGCAGGCCCGGCAGCCGGTCCCGCTCCGGTCGGATCTCGTACTCGTCGGACGCTTCGTCGACCACGACCCATCCGAGGGCCGCGGCCCACCAGCGCCCGAGCGCCACCGGGTCGGTCGAGTCGACGATCACTTGCTCCCACTCCAAAGCCATGGCTGAAGCGTAGTGAAGACTGGGCCCGACAGATGTGATCACGACAGAAGGAGGCGGCGGGATGACGGTCCCGATCACGGCAGGGGTCGACGGGACGGACGAGAGCCTCGCGGCGCTCGCCTGGGCGGCCCGCGAGGCCGTCCGGCGCGACCTGGGACTGCGGGTGGTGCACGCCTGGCGGTTCCAGCCGAACGCGGCGGCCGACGTGGCGGACCGGGGCGCCCAGGAGCAGTGGGTGCGGGACTCCGTGCGGCAGGCCGTCGCGACGGTCGCCGAGCGGCACCCGGCGCTCGCCGTCACCACCGACGTCCGGGAGGGCGGCCCGGTCGAGACGCTCGTCGCCGCCGCGGCGGACGCGGAACTGCTGGTGCTCGGCTCGCGCGGGCACGGAGCGGTGGTCGGGTTCCTGCTGGGCTCGGTCGGCCAGCAGGTGATCGCCGAGGCCGCGCGCCCGGTCGTGCTGGTCCGCGCCGGTGACGAGCCCTCGTCGGAGGTGGCCGGCCACGAGATCGTCGTCGGCCAGCACGGCGAGCCCGAGGACAGTGCCCCCGCGCTGCGCTTCGCGTTCGAGACGGCGGCCGCCCGGGGCGCGGGCGTCCGTGCGGTACGGGCCTGGACGCTCCCGCCGGTGTTCGCCTACAGCCCCGGCTCGCTGAAGCTCGCCGACGACGCCGGCGGCCTGGAGCCGTACGAGAAGAAGGCGCTGGCCGATGCCCTGGAGCCGTGGCGGGAGCGATTCCCCGATGTGCCGGTGGTGGAGCACGTGGAGATGGGCAGCGCCGGGCAGGTGCTGCTGTCGGTGTCCGGGCGGGCACAGCTCATGGTGGTCGGCCGCCGCGCCCACCGCACGGCCGTGGGCGCCCGGATCGGCTCGGTGGCACACGGCGTCCTGCACCACGCGGACTGCCCGGTCGCCGTCGTGCCCCACGACTGACTCACTCCGGGATCGTCGGCTCCAGGGTCTCCCGTGCCTTGGGCAGGATCTTGTTGATGTAGTCCTCGACCACCGTGTCGAGCCCGATGTCGTGCTGCGCGTGCTCCGAGAGGTACCAGCGGTGTTCGAGGAGCTCGTGGTAGATCTCCGCCGCGTCCATGGAGCCGCGCAGCTCGAGGGGGACCGCGCGAACGGTGGGCCGGAAGACGTCCCGCACCCAGCGGTGCGCCAGCACCTCCGGGCGGGCGGCGAGGGGGTCGCCCGGGGCGTAGTCGTCCTGGGTGGCCATCCAGCTCTCGAGGTCGTTCAGCAGCCGCCGGGCCTGGTTCTCCTCGGTGTCCAGGCCGGTGAGGCGCAGCAGCTGGCGCTGGTGGTGGCCCGCGTCGACGACCTTCGGCACGAAGGTGACCGTGTCGCCGTTGGAGGAGTGCTCGATCTGCATCTCGGCGACGTCGAAACCGAGCTCGTTGAGCCGGCGGATCCGGCGCTCGATGTAGTGGTACTTGCCCGCCGGGTAGACCGAGGTGCGGGTCAGTTCCTGCCACAGCGCCCCGTAGCGGGCGCAGATCTCCGTGCCGAACTCGATCGGGTCCACCGAGGGGTGCAGCGCCCCGGACGCCTCCAGGTCGAGCAGCTCGCCGCTGATGTTGACGCGGGCGAGGTCGAGGTCGTAGTCGCGCTGGCCGGGGCTCAGCTGGGGGTGCAGGTCGCCGGTCTCGGCGTCGACGAGGTAGGCGGCGTAGGCGCCCGCGTCCCGCCGGAACAGCGTGTTGGACAGCGAGCAGTCGCCCCACGCGAACCCGGCCAGATGCAGCCGCACCAGCAGCACGGCGAGGGCGTCCATGAGCCGGTGCATGGTCGCCGGGCGCATCGTCGTCTCGAACATCGAGCGGTACGGCATCGAGCCGCCCAGATGCCGGGTGACCAGCACCGACTCCAGCGGGACGCCGCCGTTGTCGGCGCGGCCGGTGACCACGGCCAGCGGGTCGACGGCGGGGATGCCGAGCCGGTCCAGGTCGCGCAGCAGCTCGTACTCGCGCAGCGCGGGGCGTTCGGCAAGCTCCTTGACGGCGATCACCTCGTCGCCGGCCTGGGCGTAGCGCACCACGTGACGGGAGATGCCGCGCGGCAGCGGGACGAGGACCTCCTCGGGCCACTCCTCCAGGGGCAGGTGCCAGGGCAGCTCCAGCAGGAGTGCCGGATGCTCCGGGTTGGTGGCGCTGATCTGCAAAGCCATGGCCTGACCTTAGACGGCGCGTTCGCGGGCCTGCTGGGCAGCCGCCTTCACGGACCCCTGGTGCAGCGGGCCGTGCCCGGGCAGCAGCAGATCGGCCGCGAGCCCTTCGATCACGTCCAGGGACTCCACCGCGCGGGCGCGCTCGTGGTGGAACATGTCCGGCAGCAGCTGCGGCCCCTCCAGCCGGGAGGTCGGATGGCCGCTGACCAGGGCGTCGCCCGAGATGACGACGCCGGCCTCCGGGAGGTGGAAGACGGCGTGGCCGCCGGTGTGGCCGGGGGTGTGCACCGGGACGGGCCGGCCGGGCAGGTCGAGCGGGCCGCCGGCGCCGGGGAACGCCTCGGGCGCGGTGACCGGGTGCTGCTCGGTGCCGCCGGAGCGCAGCGCGTGCACCATCCAGGGCAGCACACCGGGCCGCCAGGCGTTCCTCAGCACCTCGCCCACGCTCACCTGCTGGAGGAACTCCCGGCGGGCGTGCGGCACTTCGGCCTCGTGCAGATACACCGGGGTGCCGTAGGCGGAGCGCAGGTGCTCGGCGGAGCCCAGGTGGTCGTTGTGGGCGTGGGTGATCAGCACGGCCGTGACGGCCTCCGGTGAACTGCCCACGGAGGCGAGGGAGTCCAGGACCAGCTGCCGGTCTCCCGGGTAGCCGGTGTCGATCAGGGTGACGGCGTCCCCTTCGGCGAGGATCACCCAGTTGGTGTTGCTGCCGTGCACCAGGTAGGTGCCGTCCGCCACTTGCCGTACGTCTGCCCGCATGGCCGTCCCGTGTCCTGGAGATCTGTCGTCGACGGGGACAGCAAAGCAGATCACCGGGCGGATGTGGACGGTGGGGTTCCACGCAGGCCGAACAGGAATCTCGTCACCCGCGTCCGGCGCACCCCGTACTCGTACACCAGCAGGATCACCGTCAGCGAAGCGATCACGATCACCGCGTACTTGACGATGATCGGCGCCGACCAGCCGACCACGCCGTAGGCGAAGGCGACGACCACCGGCTGGTGGAGCACGTACAACGGCAGCGCGGCGACCGCGAGGTACCCCAGCACCCGGCCGGGCGGCCGCCGGTGCGGGCGGGGCCGGTCCAGCAGCCCCAGGATCGCCACCACCCAGGCCCAGCCCGCCGCGCCGAACAGCGCCCGGGTGAGCAGCGCGAGCGGGGTCCGGTCGGTGAACGGGTCGTCCGCGCCCATGAACCCGGGCGCGGTCGCCGCGAACAGCGCCAGTCCGAGCAGGCCGACCGGCACGGCCACGCGACGCGTCGCGGCCCGGATCCGGTCGTCGCCGGACAACGCGTAACCGTGGACGAAGAACACCAGGTACGCCCAGCGGTTCCAGCCGGCGTAGCTCTCCTCCATGCCCAGGAGACAGTCGATCGCGGCGAGCGGAAGGGCGGGCAGGAGCAGCAGGCCCGGCCGCCGCGCCACCGCGTCGCCGATCCGCGGCGCACCGGAGGCCAGCGGGCCCGCGACCGGGGCGAGGAGCAGGCAGTAGGCGAGCAGGAGGACCACGAACCACAGGTGGCCGGTCTCGAAGTGCTCCCCTCGCAGGACGAAGGGGAAGTCGCCGAGGTCGGGGCGGACGTCGAAGAAGTGCAGCCAGAAGCGCCCGTACGGCTCGTCGTAGCCGGGGTCGGCGGCGCGCAGCCGCAGCCACTGCGGGACGGGGACGATGGTCGGCGTCGCGAGGACCAGGGGGACGCCGAGGCGCATCAGGCGTTCGCGGGCGAATCCGCCCGGGCCGCGCCGGCCGATCGAGTAGCGGGCGCCGAGACCGGCCACGAGGAAGAGCATCGGCATCGCCCACACCACCCCGAGCCCCGCGACGACGGTGACGACATCGGTCGTGTCGCGGTTCTTGACGTAGAAGTCGTCGTCCGGGGAGAAGACCAGGGCGGCGTGGAAGAACACCAGGCCCACGACCACGAGGGCACGCAGGACGTCCAGTTCGGTCCGCCGGGGCCGCGCGCTCGGCCTGGCCCCGGCGGTGGACGCGGGCTCCGGTGGGTCGGTCATGCGGTCAAACTACGTACCCCTGAGGGGTGGGGACACAGGTACCGTCGGCTCCGTTTCAGCGCACCCCGCACGGGCGGAACTGGACGCTGATGCGCGGCCCGGCGGCGCGGGCGGACTTGGGGACGCAGTGCTCCCAGGTCCGCTGGCAGGAGCCGCCCATCACGATCAGGTCGCCGTGTCCCAGCGGGCGCCGTACCGTCTCGCCCCCGCGTGCCGGGCGCAGCAGCAGGTCGCGCGGGGAGCCCACGGAGAGGATCGCGACCATGGTGTCCTCCCGGGCGCCGCGGCCGATCCGGTCGCCGTGCCAGGCGACGCTGTCCCGGCCGTCGCGGTAGTGGCACAGGCCGGCGGTGACGAAGGGCTCGCCCAGCTCCTCGGCGTAGTGCGCGGACAGTGCCCGTCGTGCCTGGGTCAGCACCGGGTGGGGCAGCTCCTCGCCGGCTCCGTAGAACGCCAGCAGGCGCGGTACGTCGATGACGTTGTCGTACATCTTCCGGCGCTCGGCACGCCACGGAACCTCGCTCGCCAGCTGTTCGAACAGGGCGTCCGAGCCGGTGAGCCAGCCCGGCAGCACATCGATCCAGGCGCCCGCGCCGAGCGTGGTCCGGCGGATCCCGTCGAGGGAGCCGAGGCGCAGTTCGTCGGTCTGGTCGAAGAGGGAGCCCTGGAGGTGGTGCGCGGTCATGGTTCCAGCGTACGCCTTAATCGAAAATATGTTCCCTTCTGTTGTTCCGGCTGGCCCGGAGTCGCACGGCGGCCCCCGCGCGTGGGGCGGGTGCGGCTTGCTTCGAGAGGGCTTTCGATACATCGATGTATCGGATACATTCCCGTATCGAACGGAGGTCCGAGATGGCGGCGGAGCAGACCGAGCAGACCGAGCGGACGCCCGGGCGCGTCACCAGGCGCCGGGTCCGCACACGGGCCAAGCTGCTCGACGCCGCCTTCGAGGTGTTCGCCGCCAAGGGCTTCGGGCGGGTCTCCATCGAGGAGGTCTGCGAGGCCGCCGGCTACAGCAGGGGCGCCTTCTACTCCAACTTCGACAGCCTGGACGAGCTGTTCTTCGCCCTCTACCGGCAGCGGGCCGACCTGATCGCCGAGCAGGTGTCCGGAGCCCTCGCCCTCGACGGACCCGACCTCGACGTGCCCGCCGCCGTCGACCGGGTCACCGAGGTGCTCCTCCTCGACCTGGACTGGCTCCTGGTGAAGACGGACTTCCTGGTGCACGCGGCGCGGGCTCCGGACGTCGCGCAGACCCTGCTGGAACACCGGGCGCGGCTGCGGCGGGCGATCGCCGACCGGCTCGCCCGGGCCCGGGGTCTCGCCGAACCGCCGGCCGTGCTCGGGGACGTCGACAGCGCGGCGCACGCCGTGGTCGCCGCCTACGACGGAGTCACCGCCCAACTGCTGCTGGACAAGGACGTCGAGGGTGCTCGTGTCTGGCTGAAGCAACTGCTCACCGCGCTGCTGACCGACGGCAGCGGCACCCCGGAATGACATCCTCAGGAGAAAGGCAGCGGACGCCATGGACGCGGACGTCATCGTCGTCGGAGCGGGCCTCGCGGGCCTGGTCGCGGCGCACGAACTCACCAGCAGGGGCCGGCGGGTCGCCCTGGTCGACCAGGAGAACGCCGCCAACCTCGGCGGCCAGGCGTTCTGGTCCTTCGGCGGGCTCTTCCTCGTCGGCTCCCCGGAGCAGCGCCGCCTCGGCATCAAGGACTCCTTCGACCTCGCCTGGAACGACTGGCAGGGCAGCGCGCAGTTCGACCGCGCCGACGACGAGGACTCCTGGGCGGTGCGCTGGGCGCGCGCCTACGTCGAGTTCGCGGCGGGGGAGAAGCGGACCTGGCTCGCCGGGCACGGGATCTCCTTCGTGCCGACCGTCGGCTGGGCGGAGCGCGGCGACCTGCGCGCCGACGGACACGGCAACTCCGTGCCCCGCTTCCACGTCGCCTGGGGCACCGGCACGGGCGTCGTCGAGCCGTTCGCGCGGTACGCCAAGCAGGCGGCGAAGGACGGGCTGCTGACCTTCTACCACCGGCACCGGGTGGACGAGCTGGTCCTCGAGGACGGCGCCGCCCGCGGGGTGCGCGGCACGGTCCTCGCCCCCGACGACTCCGCGCGCGGCGTCGCCTCCAACCGTGACCGCATCGGCGACTTCGAGCTGACCGCCCAGGCCGTGGTCGTCACCAGCGGCGGCATCGGCGCCAACCACGAGATCGTGCGGCGCTACTGGCCCGAGCGGCTGGGCACGCCGCCCGCCGAGATGGTCACCGGTGTCCCCGCGTACGTCGACGGCCGCATGCTCGACATCAGCGCCGAGGCCGGCGTCCGGCTGGTCAACCGCGACCGTATGTGGCACTACACCGAGGGCATCCAGAACTGGGACCCGATCTGGCCCGGCCACGGCATCCGCATCCTGCCCGGCCCGTCCTCCCTGTGGTTCGACGCCCTCGGCCGCCGCCTGCCCGACCCGTGCCTGCCGGGCTACGACACCCTCAACACGCTCAAGCACCTGCGGACGACCGAGGACATCGCCGGGCACGACCACTCCTGGTTCATCCTCACCCGCAAGATCGTCGAGAAGGAGTTCGCGCTCTCGGGCTCCGAGCAGAACCCCGACATCACCGCCAAGGACCGCAAGGCGGTCCTGCGCGACCGGCTGCTCGGCAAGGGCGCCCCGGCGCCGGTGCAGGCGTTCCTCGACCGCGGCGCGGACTTCGTCATCGCCGACACCCTCGACAAGCTCGTCGAGAAGATGAACGGGCTGACGGAGAAGGCGCTGCTCGACGTGGACGGGCTACGCCGTCAGATCGAGGCCCGCGACCTCCAGATCGCCAACCCGTACGCCAAGGACTCCCAGGTCCAGGGCATCCGCAACGCCCGCCGCTACATCGGCGACCGGCTCGGCCGGGTCGCCACCCCGCACCGCGTCCTGGACCCCGAGGCCGGCCCGCTCATCGCCGTCAAGCTGCACGTCCTCACCCGCAAGACCCTCGGCGGCATCCAGACCGACCTCGACTCGCGCGCCCTGGGCGCCGACGGACAGCCGGTCGAGGGCCTGTACGCGGCGGGCGAGGTGGCCGGCTTCGGCGGCGGCGGCGTGCACGGCTACAACGCCCTCGAAGGCACCTTCCTCGGCGGCTGCCTCTTCTCCGGACGGGCCGCCGGCCGGGCCGCGGCGAAGCAGACCGGCTGAGCAGTCAGTGCTGGTCCGCCTCCAGCAGGCGGACCAGCACCGCCGTGTGGCTCTGCTCCGGGGACTTCGCGGACGTCAGCAGCGTCACCGGCCCCTTTGCGGCCAACTCCCGGACATGGTCCAGGAGTTCGGCCGCCTCGGGGTCGGTCAGCTCCGCCTCGTAGCGGCGCGCGAACTCCTCGTACGGCCCCTCGCCCGCGTGGTACCACCGGCGCAGTTCGGTGGACGGGGTGAGGCCCTTGGGCCACTCGTCCACGCGGGCCGCGTCCTTGGACACCCCGCGCGGCCACAGCCGGTCGACCAGCACCCGCACCCCGTCGTCGGGCTCTGGCGGGTCGTAGACGCGACGCACGCGGACACTCATGGGCGGGCCGTCCTCGGGTTGGCGGGTCCTGTCGAGCGTAGACCCGGGACGCCCGCGGACACCGCTCGGCTTGACCTGAATGAGGGGGAAGACCGGGGCTCCCAGTCCCTAGTCTGAGGACGTTTGATCACACGCCACCCCCCCAGGAGCGCACGTGACACACCCTCGCAGACGCACCACCACCCTCCTGCGCCGCGAAACCGTCGCCGTCACCGTCCCCGTCGCCCTGGCGGCGCTGCTCACGGCGGCCGGACCCGCCACCGCCGCCGGACCGGCGGGTACCGCGGGCGTCGGCGACCCCTACTTCCCGCTCGCCGGCAACGGCGGCTACCACGTCTCCCACTACGACCTGACCCTCCGCTACGACCCGGGCAGCCGGCACCTCGACGGCAAGGCGGTGCTGACCGCCCGCGCCACCCAGCGGCTGACCCGCTTCGACCTCGACTTCCAGGGGCTGAAGGTCACCGGCCTCACCGTCGACCACGTCAAGGCCGCACACCGGCGCGACGGCCAGGAACTCGTCGTCACCCCGCAGCGCGCCCTGCGCAAGGGCGAGCGGTTCCAGGTCACCGTCACCTACAGCGGCACCCCCGGCCCGGTCACCGACCCCGACGGCTCCCTCGACGGCTGGATCCCCACCGACGACGGGGCCTTCGTCGCCGGCGAACCGCAGGGCGCCATGACCTGGTTCCCGGCCAACAACCATCCCCTCGACAAGTCCTCCTACGACTTCACGATCACCGTCCCCGAGGACCGCGCCGCCGTCGCCAACGGCGTCCTCCTCGGCCGGCGCACCACGAACGGCAGGACCACCTTCCGCTGGCGCCAGACCGAACCCATGGCCGCCTACCTCGCCACCGCCACTGTGGGAAAGTTCCAGGTCAAGCAGTACACGACCCGCGACGGCCTCAAGGTCTACGACGCCGTCGACCCACGCGAGGCCGCGGCCGCCGCGCCCGTCGTCAAGCAGCTGCCCTCCGTACTGGAGTGGGAGAGCAGGCTGTTCGGGCCCTACCCGTTCCGCGCCGCCGGCTCCATCGTCGACCACGCCCCGAACGTCGGCTACGCCCTGGAGACCCAGTCGCGGCCCGTGTACGACCGCGCCCCCGACCTGAGCACCCTCGTCCACGAGAGCGCCCACCAGTGGTTCGGCGACTCCGTCTCCCTCACCTCCTGGAAGGACATCTGGCTCAACGAGGGCTTCGCCACCTACGCCGAGTGGCTCTACGAGGAGCAGCACGGGGGCGACAGCGCGCAGAAGTCCTTCGACGCGCTGTACGCCCGCCCCGCCACCGACGGACTGTGGGCGTTCCCGCCCGGCGACCCCGGCAGCGGCGCGAACATCTTCGGCACCCCCGTCTACGCCCGCGGCGCCATGACCCTGCACGCCCTGCGCACCACCGTCGGAGACCGCGCCTTCTTCCGCGTCCTGCGGGCCTGGGCCGCCGCGCACCGCTACGGCCACGGCACCACCGCCCAGTTCGAACGGCTCGCGGAACGGGAGTCCGGGCAGGACCTCGGCGTACTGTTCCGGACCTGGCTGTACGGCCGGGGCAAACCAGGCAGGCCCTAGCGCCCGAACAGGCCCCGGAACCTGACGAGTTCCAAACACCTGTCGGCGAAGGTCGAACGATGATCACCCTTCGCCGCCGGGCCGCGCTGCTCGCCGCATCCCTCCTGCTCACCGGATGTGGCGGCGGTGCCGCCGCCACGCCGGAGCACCCGCCCGCCGCCACCGCCGCCGGCACACCGGCGACGCCCGGCACACCCGCGCCCGCGATCTCCGTCGAGGCGGCACCGCAGCGGATACCCGGTCTGGGGACGAAGACCCGGGCCGCCGTGCCGGACGACGCGGCTCAGGTGGTCGTGGTGACCGGCCGGGGCCGCGACTCCCCGCTCTCCACGGTGGTCCTGTACCGGCGGACCGCGGCGGGCTGGCAGGCGGGGAAGAGTTGGCCCGCGCACAACGCGCTGCGCGGCTGGAGCGACCACCACATGGGCGGCGACCTGCGCTCACCCATCGGCGTCTACGGCCTCACCGACGCCGGCGGCCTGCTCCGCGACCCCGGCACCCGGCTCTCCTACGACCACGGCGTGGGCTTCACCTCGCCCGGCACCGGATTCGAGGGCGAACCGCTCCAGGGCTCCTTCGACTACGTGATCGCGATCGACTACAACCGCGAGCCCGGCACCTCGCCCCTCGACTGGACCCGCCCCCTCGGCGCGGAACGCGGCGGCGGCATCTGGCTGCACGTCGACCACGGCGGCCCCACCCACGGATGTGTGAGCATCGCCGAGGAGCACATGAAGGAACTGCTCCTCGCCCTGGACCCCGCCCTGCACCCCGTGGTCGTCATGGGCGACCATGCCTCTCTGGCCCGCTGAACAAACGGAGTTGTCGCGTGTGCGCTCACGTACTGGTCGCCGAGGACGACGCGATGCAGGCCGAACTCATCCGGCGCTCCCTGCTCGCCGAGGGGCACACCGCCACGGTCGTGCACGACGGCGCGGCCGCGCTGGACTCGGTGCGGCGCAACCGGCCCGATCTCGTCGTCCTCGACCTCATGCTGCCGGTCATCGACGGTCTCGGGGTGTGCCGGGTGCTGCGCCGCGACGACGACGACATCCCGGTACTGATGCTGACCGCACGCGCCGGCGAGGACGACGTGCTGCTCGGCCTGGAACTGGGCGCCGACGACTACATGACCAAGCCCTACAGTCCGCGTGAGCTGATGGCCCGCATCCGTACCGTCCTGCGGCGCAGCGGGCGGGCCGGCGCCGACCGGCGGGACGACCCCGTCGTCCGGGCCGCGGGGCTCGCCGTCGATCCCGAGCGGTACGAGGTGCGCTGCGCCGGAGAGCCGGTGGAGTGCACACCGGCCGAGTTCCAGATCCTGCTGGCCATGGCCGCCGAACCCGAACGGGTCTTCTCCCGGCGGCAGTTGCTCCAGTGCACCCGCGGGTTCGACCGGGCCTCGACCGAACGGGCGATCGACGTGCACATCATGAACCTGCGCCGGAAGATCGAGGTCGACCCGCGCAGACCCGTGCGGCTGCTGACGGTGTTCGGCGTCGGCTACAAGCTCAGCGGCGGCCACGCGTGAACCGCGCCCGCAACCGCACCCGCATACCGCTGCGCAAGCGCCTGCTGGTCCGTCTGCTGATCGCGTCCGCCCTGATCGCCGTGTGCTCGGTGGCCGCCACCGCCTGGCTCGCCGTCACCACCACCACCCGCGCGCTGCGGGAGGAACAGGGCCAGGCCCTCGCCGACGACATGGACATCCTCGCGCAGCTCAGCGGCTACGCGGCCACCCACCCCGACTGGACGGGAGTCGAGGCCACGGTCCGTGACCTGTCCGCGCGCACCGGCCGGCGCATCGCCCTGACCACCGCCGACCGCACGCCCCTGGCCGACTCCGCGCCGCGCGGCACCTCCCTGCCGCCGAGTGCCGCCGCCACCGTCGACCCGCTGCGCACCGACACCTGGAGCGAGCCGGGCGCGCAGCTGAGCGGTACCGACCCGCGTGTGGTGGGCCCCTACCGGCTCACCCCGCTCGAACGCACGAAGCTCGACGCCGTGGCCCGCGCGCGGCAACGCTGCCTCTCCCGCTACGGCATCGACACGACCGTCACCCACGCCCCGAGCGGGCGCCCGGTGGTCACCGCCACGGACTCCACCACCGTCTCCGCATACGCGCTCGACGAGTGCGGGGACGGGCAGCTCGACACGCCCGCGCCCACGGAGGAGAAGGCACTGACCGCGCTTCAGGGCCGCGCCGGCGGCTGTCTGACCCGAGCGGGCCTGGATCCCGACGTCCCCCTGATGTTCACCGGCCTCCCCGGCACCTCCGCCCGGACCCCGACCCTGGCGCCCGTGTTCGCCGAGGCGGTGGACGGCATCGACAGGCCGGGGGACGGCAAGGCGGCCCTGCGCGCGGCACAGACCTGCTTCGAGACCGCCCGGCACGCCCAGCTCGACCCGTACGTCGCCCCGGTCGCCGAGTTGTTCCTCGGCGTCGGGGACGACGGCGCGGCTCCCCGCTGGGTCATGTCCCCGGCCAACAAGGCGAAGGTGATCGGCGCGGCCGGGCTGGTGCTGGCCGTCACCGTCGCCGTCACCGCCGTCGTCGCCACCCGCCTGGTCCGGCCCCTGCGCGCCCTGACCGAGGCGGCGCAACAGCCCCCGGACCGACACGCCCGTGTGCCCGTCACGACGCGCGACGAGACCGGGATCCTCGCGGAGGCCTTCAACGACCTGGCCGAACGCCGGGAGCGACTGGAAGCCCAGCGCAAGGCCCTCGTCAGCGATGTGGCCCACGAACTGCGCAGTCCGCTCACCAACATCCGGGGGTGGCTGGAGGTCACCCGCGACGGCCTCGTGGAACCCGACACCGAACTGCTCGGCGCCCTGCACGAGGAGGCCCTGCTCCTCCAGCGCGTCATCGACGACCTGCGCGACCTCGCGGACGCCGACGCGGGCACCCTGCGTCTGCACCGCGAACCGGTGCCCGCCGACGACCTGCTCGCCCAGGTCACCGCCGCCCACCGGGTCGCCGCCGACACGGCCGGCGTGCGCCTGCGCACCGAGACCGAGGGCGCTCCCTGGCTGGACGCCGACCCGGTGCGGCTGCGGCAGGCGCTCGGCAACCTCGTCACCAACGCGGTACGTCACACCCCGCCCGACGGCACGGTCACCCTGACCGCCCGGGGCGACGGCGAGCGCGTAGTCCTGGAGGTCGCCGACACCGGCACGGGCATCGCCGCCGAGGACCTGCCGCATGTCTTCGAGCGGTTCTGGCGGGCGGAGAAGTCACGCAGCCGCCGCACCGGCGGCAGCGGCCTGGGCCTGCCGATCGTCCGCCAGCTGACGGCCGCTCACGGCGGCACGGCGCAGGCGGAGAGCACCCCGGGCACGGGCAGCGTCTTCACCCTGCGACTGCCCGCGGCGACGGCCCCCGGAGACGGCTGAGGCGGCACGACCGAGGTCGCCGCGGGCCTGGACCGAACCGGGGGACCCGGGCCGTGCGGCCGAGACGCTCCGGCAGGCGGTCGCCGGTCGAGCGGGTCGAGGGGGACGAGCGTCGCCCCTCCCGGGTGCGGGCCGTCGCGCCGGACCGGCCGGTGAGCGGCCGGTCCGGGCACGGAACCATGGTCCTGCCGCTGCGTCCGGCCGCCAGGCCCCCGGCCCCGGCTCTCCTGGCCCATGGGCCCACCCGGCCCCGGCCCCGGCACAGCTCACGAACTGCGTCGGGCGGCCCTTGTCCGCCGCTTGAGGGCGCGTCGTTCGTTCTCACTCGTGCCGCCCCATACCCCGAGGGTCTGATCGGTCTCCATGGCCCACTCCAGACACTGCTCCCGCACGGGGCAGCGTCGGCAGACCGCCTTCGCCTGCTCCGTCTGGAGCAGTGCCGGACCGGAGGTACCGATCGGGAAGAAGAGGTCGGGGTCCTCGTTGCGGCACTCGGCATGCTCTCGCCAGTTGTCCATCGAAGTCACCTGCGATCTCGTCGTATGCGCTTTTCCGGATGAGTTGCTCCCGCTCGGGTCACCGGAGGGGCGGCGGTGAAACAGGATGGACCCGGAAAAGCGTTCACTGCTCCCGCTGCCCCCACGGGGAGCCGTACGCCGTGAGCAGGTCGAGGAACGGACGGGGCGGGAACGCCTCGGGGCCCAGGACGCCCGCGCCGGACCACGCGCCCGTGGCGAGCAGTTCGAGGGCGATCACCGGGTTGACGGCGGTCTGCCACACCACGGCCTGGCTGCCGTACTCGGCCATGGACCACTGGTTGTCGACCACGTGGTACAGGTACACCTCGCGCGGCGCTCCGTCCTTCACGCCCCGCACCCAGGTGCCCGCGCAGGTCTTGCCGTGCATCAGCTCGCCCAGGGTCGCCGGGTCGGGCAGACAGGCGGCCACCACGTCCCGGGGCGAGACGGGCACCGGCCCCGACGCGCTCGGCACGGTCACCGGCGCGGTGCGGTCCAGCCCCAGGAGGTGCAGCGTCTTCAGGGTCTCGATGAACTCGTTGCCCAGGCCGTACTTGAAGGTGACCCGGCGCGCCTTCACCCAGCGCGGCACGAGCAACACCTCCTCGTGCTCGACGTTCACGCACTCCACCGGCCCGATGCCCTCGGGGAAGTCGAAGACCTCGGGCTCGCTGAAGGGCGCGGTGGTGAACCAGCCCCGGTCGGCCTCGTAGACCACCGGAGGGTTCAGGCACTCCTCGATGGTGGTCCAGATGTTGAAGGAGGGCGCGAAGTCGTGGCCCTCGACGGTGAGGTTCGCGCCGTCGCGGATGCCGATCTCCTCGATCTCGTCGAAGAGTTCGTCGGCGGCGTACCGGGCGAAGACGTCCGACAGACCCGGCTCGACCCCCATGCCGACCAGGGCCAGGGCGCCCGCCTCGGCCCACTCGTCGGCCTCGGCGAACTGCGCGTCGCCGAGCCGGACGCCGCACTCCTCGTACGGCCGGTCCGGGTGCGGCCGCGACAGCGACATCGCCATGTCGACATAGGTGGCCCCGGCGCCGCGCGCCGCGTGGAACAGCGGCATCACGAACCGCGGGTCGGTGGCGTTGAGCAGGACGTCGCAGCGGTGGCGGGCGAGCAGCTCGGCCACGGCCGCCTCGTCGCCGGCGTCGACGCGCTCGGCGTGGAAGCGGTCGTCGCCGTCGAGCGCCGCGACGGCGGCAGCGGCGCGGGCGGGGTCGTAGTCGGCCACCACCAGCGCCTCGAAGAACGGACGGCGGGCGGCGATCCGGGTGATGGCGGTACCCACACCGCCGGCGCCCACGAGAAGGACACGCATGGACAGAACTCCCTCGGCTGAGAATGCGAACGAAGGTGAACAAGCTGAACGAAGGTATGCGAAAGCGTGCTAAGGGGCCCTGAGGCAGATACAACTCCGTGCGTCGGCGTAAGGTCAATGGTGTTGGCATAAGAGTGCAGGCCCGCAGAAGGGGAGAGGGGGCGAGGAACCGTGGCCAAGCAGGTCGTACCCGAGGAGAAGCGGCGTCGGCGCCGGCCCACCAGGAGCGGCACCGTGCTGTCCGAGCGGCTGATCGTCGAGGCGGCGCTGCGCCTGCTGCGCGAGCACGGCAGCGCCGGCCTGTCCGCCCGCCGTCTCGGCATCGCCCTCGACTGCGACCCCAGCACCCTCTACCGGTACTTCGGGGGCATGGACGAGCTGACCCTGGCCATCGGTGACGCGCTCGTCGGCGAGGCGCTGCGCGGCTGGCGGCCGACGGGGGAGTGGCGCACGGATCTGCACGCCGTCGGGCTGCGCATCCACGCCGCGTACGTCGCCCACCCGCAGGCCGCCCAGCTCACCGCGAGCCGGGTGACCGGCCGGGCCAACGAACTCGCCGCCGACGAGGCCGTCCTGGACGTGCTGCGCACCGCAGGGTTCCCGCTGCCGGACACCGTGCGGATCTACCACGCCTTCATCGACCAGACGCTGGCCTTCGCCGCCCTGGACGCCGCGTCCCTGGCCCTGCCCCGCGCCGTGCGGCGCGCCGACGACGCGGTGTGGCGCTCGACGTACGCCCGGCTGCCCGCCGAGACCCACCCCCGGATCGCCGAGGCGGCCCCGCTGCTGTCGACCCGCATGGTGACCAGCGCCTATCCGACGGCGCTGGAGATGCTGCTGGACAGTGCGCAGGCGACGCTGGCCGGGCTCAGCTCCTGAGGGCCTCGGCCGCCGTCGCCGCTACGGCGTCCGCCACCGCCGCCAGCGCCGGGGAGTCCAGCTTCCACTGCTGCCAGTACAGCGGGACGTCCAGCGGGTGTTCGGGGGCGAGGGAGACCAGGCTGCCGGAGCGCAGCAGTGGGCCTGCCTGCGCCTCGGGCACCATGCCCCAGCCCAGGCCGGCGACCACAGCGGTCACGAAACCCTCCGAGGTCGGCACGGCCTGTCGTACCGGACTCGCGCCGCCGGCGCCCCGGCGCAGTCCGCGCACGAACGCGTCCTGGAGGTCGTCGCTCCGGTCGAAGGTCATCACGGGTGCCCGGCCGAGGGTTTCGTGCAGCGGGCCGTCGCCAAGATGGCGGGAGACGAAGTCCGGGGTCGCGGCGGCCAGGTAGCGCATCGTGCCCAGCGTCCGCACGGAGCAGCCGGTCACGGCCTCGGGAGACGAGGTCACCGCGGCCATCACCAGCCCCTCCCGCAGGAGTTCCGCGGTGCGGGTCTCGTCCTCGCGGTGCAGTTCGAAGCAGAGCTGCGGCTCCCGCGGCACCCGGCTCAGGGCCGGCAGGAACCAGGTGGCGAGCGAGTCCGCGTTCACCGCGACCGTCACCCGAGCAGGTTCGCCCTCGCCGCTCATGCCCAGCTCGGACCGCGTGTCGCGCTCGAGCCGGGCCAGCTGGCGGGCGAACCGGACGACGATCTCGCCCGACTCCGTGGGCCGCACCGGCTTGGTGCGCAGCAGCAGCACCCGGCCCGTGCGCTGCTCCAGTGCCTTGACGCGCTGACTGACCGCCGACGGCGTCACATGCAGGGCGGCGGCGGCCGCGTCGAAGGTGCCCTCGTCCACCACCGCGAGCAGGGTGCGCACCTGGTCGAGCGGAAGGTCCGTCATCATCCGATCATCACGAACACTAATGATACGTAAGAATCTTTAGCTGTACGTCCAGTGATCGCTTCCCTAGCGTGGACGTCATGTCCCACACCCTCACCGCCGCGGCCGCCGGATTCGGCACCGGTCTGTCGCTCATCGTCGCCATCGGCGCCCAGAACGCGTTCGTCCTGCGTCAGGGCATCCGCCGTGACGCCGTCCTCGCCGTCGTCGGGATCTGCGCCCTGTCCGACGCGCTGCTCATCGCTCTGGGTGTGGGTGGGGTGGGCGCGTTGGTGGTGGCCTGGCCCGGGGCGCTGACCGCGGTCGGCTGGATCGGCGGTCTGTTCCTGCTCTGCTACGGGGCGCTGGCGGCCCGGCGGGCGTTCCGGCCCACGGGTGCTCTGGCGGCCGAGGGGGAGAGCGCGGGCTCCCTGCGCCGGGCCGTGCTGACCTGTCTGGCGCTGACCTGGCTCAACCCGCATGTCTACCTCGACACGGTCTTCCTGCTCGGTTCCGTCGCCGCCGACCGTGGCCCGCTGCGCTGGACCTTCGGTCTCGGCGCCGCCCTCGCCAGCCTGTGCTGGTTCGCCGCGCTGGGCTTCGGCGCCCGGCTGCTCGGCCGGTTCCTGACCCGGCCGACCGCCTGGCGCGTCCTGGACGGGCTCGTCGCCGCCACGATGATCGTCCTCGGCGTGACGCTCGTCGTCGGGGCGTGACCCGCTGCCGGCTCGTCATACGGAGTCCGGAATCTGAGATCCCGCGTCCACTGAGCGGTGAAAGCACAGCAGGTGCTGGGATAGTGACCTCCGGACCGAAAGATGTAACGAGCAACCAGGAATCGCGTGGACACGAGCGAGAGCAGCACCGCACCCGAGGCCGAGGAGGCCGACCCGAGTCCGCAGGACCGGCCCCGGCGCGGCTGGCGCCGCTGGGCGATGGACACCCGACCGCTGCGCCGGCCGGCCTACCGGCGCCTGTGGTCGTCGACCATCGTCACGGCCGTGGGCAGCCAGCTCACCGCCGTCGCGGTACCCAAGCAGATCTACGACATCACCGGCTCCTCCGCCTGGGTCGGCTACGCGAGCCTCGCCGGGCTGGTGCCGATGGTGCTGTTCGCGCTGTGGGGCGGCGCGGTCGCCGACACCGTCGACCGGCGCAAACTGCTGCTGGTCACCAACAGCGGTATCGCCGTCACCTCGGTGCTGTTCTGGCTCCAGGCGGTCTCGGGACTCGACTCGGTGGCCGTGCTGATGGTGCTGCTCGCCACCCAGCAGGCGTTCTTCGGCCTCAACGCGCCCGCCCGCAACGCCTCCATCGCCCGGCTGGTCCCGGCGGGCGAACTCGCCGCCGCCAACGCCCTCGGCTCGACCGTCATGCAGACCGGTCTGGTCGCCGGGCCGCTGCTCGCGGGCTCCCTGATCCCCGTCATCGGCCTGCCCGAGCTGTACCTCCTCGACGCCGTCGCGCTGTGCGTGACGCTGTGGGCGGTGGCCCGTCTGCCCGCGCTGCCGCCCCTGGCGAGTGCCACCGCCCGGCGCGCCGGAGTGCGGGAGATCGTGGAGGGCTTCCGCTACATCTCCCGGCACAAGGTCCTGTTGCTGTCCTTCCTCGCCGATGTCATCGCCATGGTCTTCGGCATGCCCCGGGCCCTGTTCCCGCAGCTCGCCGCCGAGACGTACGCCTCCTACGGCGAAGGGCTCGCCCTGGGCCTGCTGTTCGCGGCGATCCCCATCGGCGCGGTGCTGGGCGGACTGTTCTCCGGCACGTTCTCGCGAGCCCGGCGGCACGGCTGGATGGTCATCGGCGCGGTCGTCGCCTGGGGCGCGGCGATCGCCGGGTTCGGACTGAGCGGCAGTCTGTGGCTCGCCGTGGTGTTCCTGGTCTGTGCCGGGGTCGCCGACATGGTCTCCATGGTCTTCCGCGGGGCGATCCTGCTGTCCGCCGCCACCGACGAGATGCGCGGCCGTATGCAGGGCGTCTTCACGGTCGTCGTCGCGGGCGGCCCCCGGCTGGCCGACGCCCTGCACGGCACGGCGGGCGCCGCCTTCGGGCCCCGTGTCGCGGTCGCGGGCGGCGGTCTGCTGGTCGTCGTCTCGATGCTGGGCCTGGCGGTCGCCGTGCCCGCGCTGCGCCGGTACCGCGTCTGAGCGGGGCGCTGGGTCTACAGATCCCCGCGCCGGTGCGTTCCGTAGTGCTCCATCAGCTTGCCCCGGGTCGTCTCCAGCCGGTGCGCGAGGATCTCGGCCACGATCCGTATCAGCGACATCCCGAGCGCCGGATCCTCGTCGCACAGGGCGAGCACCGGTGGCGCCTCGAACTCGTAGGCCCGTACGGGGCTGAAGGCCTCCGCGCCGAAGTCCCACTGATAGGGCGGGAACAGCCACGACCAGCCCAGCAGGTCGCCGGCGCCGAGGCTCGCGACGGTGACCCGCCGCAGGGACGTCACCTGCTGGACGAGCGAGACCGCGCCGGAGCGGATGACCCAGAAGCGGTCGGCGGTGCCGCCCGCGTCGAAGATCCGGGCGTCCTCCGGGAAGGACACCTCACGGGCGAGCGTCATCAGGCGCTGACGCTGGGGCGGGGGCAGCGCGGTCAGCAGTTTCGTCGCTTTGGTCATGGCCCGGAGCTCCTCGCCGACGTTCGGTGGGGGTGCTTCCCCTTCCCATTTCAGCCGCTGCCGACGCACCGGGCACCTCGGCGGTCCGCACTTTCCGCACGAGGGCCACGAGGGCATGGAAAAGCCCTGGCTGGACGGGGGAGGCCAGCCAGGGCAGCAAAGGGTGGTGCACGGAGGAGGAGTGGCTTCGACCCCGCTCACCAGGTATGAATGAACCGTAAACCATTCGGGGAGATTTTGTGTACCCGAAACCCGGTCGCGTGACCCGTTTCACTCCGAGTGCCCGTGACGGCCGGCGCCGATCGGGGCCGGTCCCGGGTCAGTGCGGTTCGGTGCTCCGGCCGGGCGTCACGATCTCGTCCAGCACTCTGAGCACGGCTTCGTAGGCGAGACCCCGGGTCCGGGCGTCCCGCGCGTCCTCCGCGCGTTCCGTGCCGGCCCGGGCGAGGTCCGCGCTCCGGGCCCGCCAGGCCAGCAGTTCCTCGTGGGCGCAGGCCCTCGCCCGCTGGATGCGCCGCAGCAGTTCGTCCGAGTCCACCACATCGGTCATCTGGTTCGCGTACCCGGATCCGGCGGGACGAATGCCCCTCGTCCGGGAGGTTTGGCCGCCGCGGGGGCGGCCAGCCGAAAGGGAGACAACCGCACCGTCCGGTGGAAGAGCGCCGGGTGCGGAAGGGGCGCCGAGCCCACCGCGGAGGTGCGGCCGGCCGATCGACGGTCCACCGCCGGTCGGCGGGCCCGCTTCGGCCATCCGACCAGTCGGCACCAGCCAGGGGAGCGAAGGGATGCGTACGAACGACTCGACCGACCGTGAGGACGCCCAGGACGGAGTCTTCGGGCACGGCGGGCACGAGCAGTGTCGGCCGGCCGACGTCCGCAGTGCCGTACGACGGGCGGTGACCGGGCGCTGCGGGACCCTCGGCTGCCCGTACGACGAGGACGGGCTCTCGGACGCCCTGCTCGTCGCCTCGGAACTGACGACCAACGCCATCCTGCACGGCGGCGGCATCACCGGATTCGACGTCGACATGGACGGGCCGGCCGTGCGCGTCTCCGTCAGTGACCGCAGCGACCGGCTGCCGGCCACCACCGACCCGCTCGACGAACAAGGTCGACAGCGCACCGGCGGTCGCGGCTGGCCGATCGTCTGCCGGCTGGCCCGCAATGTCAGGGTGGCCTGTCTGCCCTCCGGCGGTAAGCGCATCACCGCCGTCGTCCCCGTGTTCTGACCCCGGCGCCGACCGGTCCGGGACGTGGACCGCGAACCTGTGAACGCCTTTCGCGCAGGCGGAGTTTGTACCTCCAGGGGCAGGGCAGACGGAGGTTCGTGCTTCGGACCGGAGGCGCGCCGACGGGAGCGAGTTGTCCGCTCCGGGGCGCCGCACGCGCTCCGGACGGCAGGAGTTCTCGTCGCCAGTCCCTGAAACCACCGTTCAGGAGAGCGATACCGCATGCCTATCGACATGTCGACAAGCCGTCCTTCCGCATCCGCCCCCGCCACCGCGCAGTTGCGGCGCACCCACGCCGATGCGCCCGACACCATGAGCCGGTTCGCCCGGCTGGTCACCCTGGAGGAGGGCCCCGAGCGGGACGCCGTACGCGACGAGCTCGTCACCGCCTGGCTGCCCATGGCCCACCGCATCGCCGGTCGCTTCCGCGACCGTGGTGAGGCGATCGAGGACCTGCGGCAGGTCGCGGCGCTGGGACTGGTCAAGGCCGTCGACCGTTTCGACCCCGAGCGCGGGGCCTTCGAGAGCTATGCCGTGCCCACCATCACCGGTGAGATCAAGCGGCACTTCCGGGACCGGATGTGGGCGCTGCGCGTGCCCCGCCGGGTACAGGAACTGCGCAACAAGGTGCGCGTCGCCCGCCGGGAACTCACCCAGAATCCCGGGGCGTCCGAGCCCTCGGTGGCCGACATCGCCACCCACACCGGGCTCACCGAGGACGAGGTGAACGCCGGCCTGGAGGCGCTGGAGAGCTTCAGCACCCTCTCGCTGGACGCCGAGACCTCGGCCGGTGACGACGGCTACAGCCTCGCCGACACCCTGGGCGACTCCGACTCCTCCTTCGATGTCGTGGTCGACCGCGAGTCCGCCAAGGAGGGCCTGCGCCGGCTGCCGGAACGCGAGCGCGCCATCCTCTACATGCGGTTCTTCGAGGACATGACACAGAGCAGGATCGCCGACCAACTGGGCATCTCCCAGATGCACGTGTCCCGGCTCATCAGCCGCAGCTGCGAGCGGGTGCGCCAGGAAGCACTGCGCTGACGGCACCGCATTCACCCATTCCGAACGGAGGAGAAGCAGACCGATGCTCATGCCGCATCCCGCTGTCCTGCGCAGACTCGTCGAGGAGTACGAGGCGCTGACGCGACCCGGATCCACCGAGGCGCCGCCACAGGCACAGGCACAGGCGCGTGATCTCGCCTACACGCTGTGCGTGTCCACCGGCACGCGCGACGTGAGGCACGCCCTGGAGACGGCACATCAATGGCTCGAGGCGGCGTCGGCCGCCGACGCGGCGATACGGCCGCCGACCGACAGAGATCCACACGTGTACGCCTGACGGGCGGGGTGGACGCGCCGGATCCCGCGTCCACCCCGCCGCCCTTTTGTGGACGGGGCATGGTCCAGGAGCGCCGGACGTGTGTACGGCGAGAGCCGGGGCAAGCGGATCCCGCAGGAATCGGGGAGACTTCGGGGAGGGCGAAATGGACACGAGTGCTCTGGCGCGCAACGGCCGGGTCGAGGTGGAGCGAGCGGCACGGGGCTCGGTGACGAAGGGCGCCGCCAAGGCGGGGCTCGCCGCGCGAGGTGTGATCTATCTGCTGGTCGGATTGCTGGCGCTACAGATCGCCTTCGGCGACGGCAGTCAGCAGGCCGACCGCCAGGGGGCCCTGGCGGAGATCTCGGAGAAGCCGTTCGGCGCCGTACTGCTGTGGGCACTGGGCGTCGGACTGGTCGGCATGGCGCTGTGGCGGCTGTCGGAGGTCGTCTTCGGCGGAGTCGGCGCCGACGGGCGCAGCGCCAAGAAGCGGCTGCTCTCGTTCGTCCGGTGCGCCTTCTACTCCTTCGTCGCCTACTCCGTGCTGGCCTTCGCCGCCGGATCGGGCAGCGGAGGCGGTTCCGGTGACGAGCAGTCCCGGGACGTCACCGCCCGGGCGCTCGAGCTTCCCGGGGGCCAGTGGATCGTCGGCGCGGGAGGCGTGGGGATCATCGTGGCGGGCGTGTGGATCGGCGCCCGCGCCGTCATGCGCTCCTACCGGAAGAAGCTGCGGCTGGGGGAGATGTCCCCGCGCATGCGGCGGCTGGTGGACATCACCGGGGTGGGCGGCGGCGCCGCCCGTGGCGTGGTGTTCGCCGCCGCGGGAGCCTTCGCCGTACGGGCCGCCGTCGAGTACCGGCCGAACGAGGCCAAGGGGATCGACGACACACTGCGTTCTTTCGCCGGCACGCCCGCCGGGCCGGGCCTCCTGGCCTGCGTCGCCGCCGGGCTCGTGCTCTTCGGACTGTTCTCGTTCGCCATGGCCCGCTGGCGCAAGGTCTGACGTCCGGATGCGTGGGAACACGGACCAGATGAACGAATCAGAGTTCCCGCGCGACGGACGACCCGTGGACATGTACCTCGACCTACTGCGCGTCCGCATGGACAGCGAGGACTACCAGCTGCTGCTGAAGGTCGTCGCACCCGCGCTGCGCGCACTCGAGGAGCAGCCCCCCGAGAGTCTCGACTTCGCCCTCGACCCGCAGGACACCCAACAACTGCCCCAGGAGATCCGCGACGAGGCCGCCCTGGTCATCGCCACCGCCGTCACCGGCCGGCTGGACAACCAGCTGGTGGAGATAGACGTCGACGGAACCGGCCCGGTCCGGGTGGTCACCGACGCGGGCACCGCGTCCGACCCCACCCGTCTCGCCGAGATCGCCGGCTGCATCCGACAGCGCCACCAGGACACCGAGGAGCTGCGGGGCATCGCGGCGGCGAGCGACATGTCCACGGACTTCTGACCGTGGACGGACCCGCCGTCACTTCGGCGGCGGAGCCACCGGCACGCCGAGCGGCCGGGCCAGACCGACCACCGCTTCGTCCAGGCGCTGAAGGTGGCGCAGCACGCGGTCGGTCACCCGGCCGTAGCGCGGCGTTCCCGGCCCGCCGGGCATCAGCAGCGAGGCGATGCTCGGCCCGGTCAGCACCTCGGCGGTACTCCGCTCACCAGCCACGCGCGCGGAGATCGCCCCGATGTTGTGCCGGATGCGCTGCCCGGCGCGGCGCAGCCCCGGGTCCGCCACGATCGACCGCTGAGTCGGCAGCAGCTCGGCCATGGCCGCCAGGGTCCGCGCGTGGTACGCACAGGTCTCGAGCAGCGCGACGACGTACCGGGCCGTGTCCCGCCGGGTCCGCAACGGCGTGACCGGGTGCGTCAGGGGCTGCGTCGCCGCCCGCAGATCGGCCAGTGCCTGGTCCAGGTCACGGGCCCGGTCCAGCAGCTCGGCCGGGGGACCGCCGCTCAGCTGCTCCACGGCCGCCTCGGTGACATCGGTCAGCCGCTCCAGCACGGTCGTCAGCAGCTCGTTGGTACGCCGGTCCGTGTGCACCGGCAGCACCAGCGCCGCCGCGACGATTCCGCAGGCCGCCCCGAGCGCGGTCTCCTCCACCCGTAGCACCAGCACCGACATGCTGTAGGTGTGCAGCAGCGTGTACAGCACACCCAGCGCGGCCGTCACGAAGAACGACATCAGCGTGTACGACAGCGGCGCCGTGTAGAACATCGCGAACACGCACAGCAGCACCACCGCGAACGCCGTCCACGTGTGGTGCCCGACCAGCCCCGCCAGCAGGATGCCGGCGACCACCCCGAGCACGGTGCCCAGCAGCCGCCGGTAGCCCTTGACCAGGATCTCCCCGGTGGAGGCGGTGTTGATGAACACGATCCAGCAGGTCAGCACCGCCCAGTACCAGCGGTGCGAGGAGAGCAGCTCACCGCCGACGATGGCCAGCGACGACCCGACGGCGACCTGCACGGCGGCCCGGGTGGTCGGCCGCCGCAGCCCCGTCTCCTTCCCGGCCGCGTCGGAGTCTTCGTCCCCCTCGCCCCCGCCGATCGCGGCGTCCTCCGCGTCCAGTTCCTCGCGGGAGCGCGCCGTCTCCGGGCTGTCCTCGGACTCGTCCTGCGGCCCGTCGAGCGCGATCCGCAACCCCAGCACCGCGCGCGCCGCCTCACCGACGCCCCGGAAGACGTCCTGGACGGCGGGCGACGCCTTCGGCAGGTTCTCCTCGTCCCGGTAGCCGAGCAGCCGGTTGCGGACGTGTGCCGTGGCCGCGCCCTCCGCGACGGGGATCCGGACCAGCAGCCGCAGGGCACCCAGATCACGGCGCAGGGCGGCGAGGGCCTCGTCCCGGACGGGGAGATGGCCGCCCTCCGGCAGTGGCGCGCCCGGCAGGTGCATGGTCAGGGTGTCCGCCCGTTCGGCGCTGCGGGCGGTCAGCAGGAGCAGGCCGAGCCGCTCGGCGGCGATCTCGGCGTCGGCGATCCGGCGCTGCACCAGTCGGGCCGTCGCCTCGTCCGGAGTGCCCTCCTCCAGCCGGCCCTGGATCAGCATCGCCGTCTCGTGCAGCCGGGCGGTGCCCTCGCGCACATGGGCCAGCGCCTTCTCGACGTCGTCCGGACCGGCGTCGAGGAGATCGAGCTGGGCGGCCAGCAACTGCGCGAGCCGCGCCCGGAAGGCCCCGCGCAGCCGCTGGAGGATACCGGCCGGCGTCTGCGGCACCAGCACGAAGCGCGCCACCGCACTGCACACGAAGGCGACGGCCAGCACCCCGTAGAACCCCGGCAGGCTCGCTCCGGTGACCCCGACGAACAGGGACAGGAAGTAGACCTGGAAGCCGACCAGCCCGAGCGCCGTGCCCCGGTCACCGAACCGGCGGCCGTAGACGGCGCAGAAGATCAGGGCCACGAAGAAGACGTCACCCGCCACCGTCCGGGAGCTGAGCAGCGCCGCCAGCGACATCGAGGCGAACGCCACCGGCAGACCCAGCGCCAGCGTGACGGCCTGCCGGTCGCGCTGCTTCTCCCGGATCGCGAACGTGGCGACCATCGCGGCGATGGCCCCCGCCACCAGGTGCGAGACGTCCGCACCCAGCAGCGAGAGCACGGCCAGCGTGAGGGCGATCGCACCGACCGTGCGCAACCCGGCCGCCAGACGCAGCAGCCCGGGGTCGGACGCCGCGATCCGATCCCGCCACCGTGCACCGAACGACCGTGCCGCCGCCCTCACGCCGCCGTACTCTCTCCCACGGTCCGACCTCAGGCGGTCTCCGACCCGGGCCCCTCGATCTGCGCCCGCACCTGCTCGGGCGTCAGATAGCTGTCCGTGTACTCGAAGTCCTTCAGCCTCGCCGCCCGGCGCGCCTGGAAGCCGGTGCGTACGAAATCGTCGCCCGCGACCGCGTTGAGCGTCCAGTTCGTCAGCACCCGCGCCTTGGCCACCCCCGTGCGCAGCGCCGACCAGTGGTAGCCGCGGGCCACCGCCTGCGCGGGCAGCCCGCGCAGCTCGATGCCGAGCGGCTTGGAGACGGCGTCGGTACCGCCGAGGTCGACGACCAGACCGAGGTCCTTGTGCACGTAAGGCCGCATCGCCCGGCCCCGCAGCGTTGCGATGACGTTGTCGGCGACGACCTTGCCCTGCCGCATGGCGTGCTGCGCCGTCGGCGGGCAGATCGCGCCCTGCTCGCCCTTGGCCTCGTCGGGTACGGCGGCGGCGTCCCCGAGCGCGAACACCCCGTCGTTCCCGGGCAGGTTCATCTCCGCGGTGACGGCGAGCCGCCCGCGGACCGTCTCCGCGCCGAGGGTCGCGATCAGCGGGCTCGCGACGACTCCCGCCGTCCAGATCAGGGTCCGGGTCGGGATCACCCGCCCGTCGGTGAAGGTGACCTCCTCCGGACCCGCCTTGGCGATGGACACGCCCAGCGAGATGTCGATGCCCCGCTTGCGCAGCACCTCCTGCGCACTGCGGCCGAGCTTGTCGCCGAGCTCCGGCATCAGCTTCGGCGCGATGTCGATCAGATGCCACTTGATCAGGCTCGGGTCCAGGTTCGGATAGCGCTTGACCGCGTTGTGGGTGAGGAGCTGGAGACAGGCGGCGGTCTCGGTGCCGGCATAGCCGCCGCCGACGACCACGAACTGGAGCCGCGAGGTCCGCTCGGCGGGGTCGTGGCTGGCGTCGGCGAGGTCGAGCTGGCTGATGACGTGGTCGCGGATGTACGCGGCCTCGGCGAGGGTCTTCATCCCGAAGGCGTGCTCGGTCAGCCCCGGGATGTCGAAGGTGCGCGTCACGCTGCCGGGAGCGAGCACGATGTAGTCGTAGGGCTCGTTGACGATCTCGTCGGTGATGGTCCGGATGACGCAGACCTTCGACTTGAGGTCCACGCCGATGGCACCGCCCGGAATGATCCGGGTGCGGTACTTCTTGCTGCGGCGCAGCGAAACGGCGATCGACTGGGGCGTCAGCACCCCTGAGGCGACCTGTGGCAGCAGCGGCAGATAGAGCTGGTAGGCGAATGGCGTCACCAGAGTGACGTCGGCCTCCGCGGCGGAGAGCGCGCGTTCCAGACGTCGAACGCACCCCACTCCCGCGAAGCCCGCTCCCACCACCAGGATCCTGGGTCGTGTCACGATGTCCATCCCTTTCTGCGGCTCCAGGCGGTCTGCCCCGACGTCATGCGCGTGCCCCGCCCGCGGGCGCCTCGCACCTCATCGATCCCACCGCGCCCGGACTGGTTCCGCCAGCCGGGCGAGGCATGCAGACGAACGTTTCTCCTGAGGTCACCGTCGTACCCCCCGATGGGCCTGTGTACGCCCGTTGCCTTCGGGTAGGCCGACGTACATGACAATCGCGGAGGCCGGAGGATAGTGGCGGTGTGGTGCGCGGACGGCTCCGACGACGGCCGGTGGGAGAGTCGTCGGACACAGGCCGGGCAACTCGCCGAGGCGGTGGAGAGCCTGGTGGCCTGTTGGCTCACGGCCGCGGAGGAGACCAGACCCCGGCTGCCCGCGCGGCAGCTGCTGGCGCTGCGGACGGTGAGGAGCCGTCCGGAACTCAATCTGACGGCCCTGGCCGAGCACCTGGGCGTCGGTCTGCCCACCGCGAGCCGACTCTGCGACCGGCTCGAGGCCGCGGGGCTGCTGGAGCGGACCGTGCAGCCCAGCAACCGGCGCGAGGTACAGCTCGTGGTGACCGTCTACGGACAACGCCTCCTCACCGACGTCGCCGAGCGCCGCGTACGGCGCCTCGCGTCCGTGTTCGAGGCGATGACCCCGGCTCAGCGCACCGCGCTGGAACACGGGCTCTCCGGTTTCCACCAGGCACACACGTCGAGCCGGGGATCCGAGGAGTCGGCGGACGGCTGACCGCTCCTCAGGACCCGGGCCGGGCGCGGCTGTCGGCGTGGCTGCCGGCCTGACCGTCCATGTGGCACAGCAGCAGACAGACGTCGTCGTCCCGCTCGGAGTCGCTCAGCATCGGTTCCAGGATGCGCTCCGCGGAGCCGTCCAGGTCCGCGTCCAGCTCCTCGGCACGGAACTTCCCGAGCTCCGCCGCCAGCCGCTCGATGCCGGGGTCTATGCCCTGGGCCCGCCGCTCCACCAGCCCGTCGGTGTAGAGCGCCAGCGTGGACCCCGGCTCCAGCGGCACCGTGTGGTCGGCGATCTCCTGGTGCAGCGGGATGCCGAGCATCGCCCCCGGCTTGGCGTCCAGGGTGCGCACCCGCCCGTCCGGGCCGCGCAGCACGGGCGGCGGATGACCCGCCGCCGCCCACGTCAGCACCGGCTCGCCGGGCTGGAAGCGGGCGATCACGGCGGTGGCGTACAGGTCGGGCTGGAGGTGGTGCAGGAACATGTGCAGCCGGGTCAGCAGCTCGCCCGGGCTGCCGCCGTCCACGGCGTAGGCGCGCAGTGCGGTGCGCAGCTGGCTCATCATCACCGCCGCGTGCAGCCCGTGCCCCGTCACGTCGCCGATGACGGTGATCAGGCTGCCGTCGGGCTGCCGGAACGCGTCGTACCAGTCGCCGCCGATGTTCAGCCCGTACGTCGCCGGCAGGTAACGGGCCGCCAGCCGCAGGCCGGGGGTGGTCGGCAGATCGGTCAGCAGGGCGCGCTGGAGGGTCTCGGCGATGTCCCGGTTGTGCTCGAAACGGCGGGCGTTGTCGAGCGCGCCGCCCGCCCGCCGGGTGAGTTCCACGAGCATGACGGCGTCGTCCGGGTTCCAGCGCTCGCCGGGCGGGGTCAGCGTCACGACGCCCAGGGGCGCGCTGCGGGTCGGCAGCGGTACGCACAGCAGGGACCGGCCGGGATGCAGCGCCGACGGCGGCTGGTCGTCCACCCCGGGCAGGCCCCCGGGGTCCGCGGCCGCGTACTGCGGCCGTCCGGTGCGGGCCGCGATCACGGCGGCCGCCGCACGCGGAACGGACGACACCCGCTCGTCCTCGGCGTCGAAGAGCCAGACGTCGGCCGTGCGGGCGTACTCGGGCACCAGCAGCTCGGGCAGCAGGCGGGCGATCTCCTCGTGGTTGAGCGAGGCCGTCAGCGCCGCGCTGGCGTCGGCGAGGAACGTCAGCCTGCGCCGGCCGTCCTCCGCCTCCCGGCGCGCCGCGCGCTCCGCCGCGAAGGCCTCGCGCTGCGCCCGTCCGGCGGCGTCCAGCTCGGCGTGCAGTGCCAGCACACCCTGGTTGGTCTGGTGCAGCTCCTCCCGGTGGAAGGCGACGAGCTCCTCCTGCTCGGCCAGTCGCTCCAGCACCAGGGCGGTGTCCTCGTCGGCGCCGAGCAGGGCCTCCGAGAGGGCGGTCGCGTCACCCGCCACGGCGTCGCAGACGGGGCCCGCGGCCGGCTCCGGGCAGGGCGCGGTGACGCACCACGGCCGCTCGCCGTCGGCGGGGGAGGGGGAGACCTCGACCCGCAGCGAGCCCGCGGCCACCGTCAGGACGAACTGCCAGCTGCCGCCCTTGGTCAGACACTGGCGCAGCCGCGCGCTGAGGGCGGCGGCCAGCCGGGTGCGTTCCAGCGGCGGTACACCGTACGCGGCGGCCACCCGCGCGGTGGTGATCCGCGCGCGTGCCGCTTCACTGACGGTGCTGATCGGCCAGGTGTGATTCATGGACCATCCGGCGGCGTCGGGGACAGGACGGCCACGGCGGTGTCGTCACGCACCGGGCGGGCGGAGCTGCCGGCGTCGCGGACCGTCACGGCCGCGGTGACGGCGGGGTCGCAGGACAGCAGGCGGGGGTCGACCGGCGGCGCCCAGCGGCTGGGCAGCCCGTCGCTGTGCAGGACGAGCAGACGGTCCGGGGCCCAGGCCGCCTCGGTCTCGGGCAGGGTCGTGGGCCGGTGCGCACCGACTATGCCGGGCCGGGACAGCAGATGGCGCCAGGAGTCGCCCTCGCGCAGCCGCGCCCCCACGTTGCCGACGCCGGCGAACAGCAGCCGTCCGGTCCGCAGGTCGAGCTGGGCCACCGCGACCGCGGCGCCCCTCGTACCGCGCAGCGCGGCGTCGAGCCGGCGCAGCAGTTCGGCCGGTGGCAGGTGGGGCGAGCGCTGGACCTCGTGGACCGCCGTGGTCGAGGCACGGGCGGCCTCGGGGCCGTGGCCCAGCCCGTCGGCCAGCATCAGGGTCAGCCGGTCGCCTTCACGGACACAGGTCCAGGCGTCCCCCGAGCACGCGGCGCCCCGGAAGGGGATGTTGACGCCGCCGACCCGCGCGGAGAACAAGGCGGACGCGGAGGAGGTGTCGTCCGGCGCGGTGGCCCCGGCCTGCCCGGGGGCCGGCTCACGACGGCCGCGGGTGCGGGCCGGGCCGCCGATCCGGGCCAGCGCGACCGTCCCGCGGCCCGGGGCGCTGTGCAGGTCGAAGTCGTCGGCGAGCCGCCGGCAGGTGCCCAGGCCGGCGCCCAGCGAGCCCGCCGTGGAGAACCCGTCGCCCAGGGCGGCGGGGACGTCGGACATGCCCGGCCCGTGGTCGACGGCGGCGATCTGCACGAGCAGGCCCTCCGGCCGTCCGCTCGGCGGGGTGACCGCCTCCACGAGGAGCTGTCCGCCGCGCGCGTGCTTGAGCAGGTTCGTCGCCAGCTCGGTCGCCACGAGGGCGGCGTCGGCGGTGCGCGACCGGTCCAGGCCCGCCAGTTCCGCCGCGCCCTCCGCCGCCACCCGCGCGTCGCGCACCCGCGTCGAGTCGTGCACCGGGACGTCCCACACGTGCGTCATCGTGACTCCTCACGCTGCCGCGGCGAGCGGGCCGCCCAGGAGGTCACCGTGACCGTGGTGCCGACACCGGGCGTGCTGTCGAGGGAGAACTCGTGCACCAGACGACGCGCCCCGCCGAGGCCGAGACCCAGCCCGCCGCCGGAGGTGTAGCCGTCGCTCAGCGCCCGCTCCGGGTCGGCGATGCCCGGCCCCTGGTCCGTGAACGTCAGCCGCAGCCCCTGGACCCGCCCGTCGCACACGTGCTCCGCCGCCAGTTCACCGCCACCGCCGTACACCAGGGTGTTGCGGGCCAGTTCGCTGGCCGCGGTGACCAGTTTGGTCTGGTCCACCAGGCCGAAGCCGAGCGCCGCGGCGGCCTGGCGCACGTGCTGCCGTACCCACACCAGGTCCAGGTCCGAGCGGATCGGCAGGCGGGCCTCGACGCCCGCGACCGTCCCGCTCACCGAGGCTCCCGGCGCGGGCCGCCCGGAGCCGTCATGGCGAGCAGATCGAGGGCCGCCTCGGTGTTGAGCGCGGTCCGCAGGCCGGGGAGCGAGAGCCCCAGCTCCACCAGCGTGATCGCCACCGCGGGGCGCATGCCGGCCACCACGGTCCGCGCGGCCAGCAGCCGGGAGCTCGCCGCGATCTCGGCCAGGACACGCCCCAGGAAGGAGTCGACGATCTCCACCCCGGAGATGTCGATGACCACGCCGGTCACCCGGTTGCGGACGATCTGCTCGGCGATGTCCTGCTGGAGCTGCTCCGCCGTACCGTCGTGCAGGTCGCCCTGGAGGGTGATCAGCAGGACGTCGCCGAGCCGGAGCACCGGCACGTGGGCCGTGGCCGAGAGGGAAAGGTCGTGGTTCACCGGGGACCCGCACCGCCGGGCGTCGCGAGCACGATGTCGGCACCCAGCCGGTGCAGGGCGTACCCCAGCGCGTCGGCGAGGCTCGACCGGGTGACCACCGTGCCCAGGTCCAGGCCGAGGTGCACGATGGTCTGCGCGATGGCGGGCCGGATGCCGGAGACGACGCACTCCGCGCCCATCAGCCGGACGGCCGCGACGGTCTTCATCAGGTGCTGCGCCACCAGCGAGTCGACCATCGGCACACCGGTGATGTCCAGGATCGCGAAGCGGGCCTGCTGGTCGACGACCGACGTCAGCAGCGTCTCCATCACGACCTGGCTGCGGGCACTGTCGAGCGTCCCGATGAGCGGTACGGCGACGATGCCGTCCCACAGCCGGATGACGGGGGTGGCGGCCTCCAGCAGCTCCACCTGTTGCCGGTCGATGAGGGCCTGGCCCTCGCTCAGCGAGGTCTCCAGGACCACCAGCCGCAGGGTGCCCATGAGCACGGTCAGCAGGGTCGTGCACTCCATGAGGTGCTCGGGCGTCGCCTCGGGCAGGTCGGCCACCAGCAGGTTCACGGCGGGCGGGCGGAGCCCGTCCACCTCGGTGGACACCTGGCCGGAGGTGAGCCCGAAGCGGGCGCGGGAGGCCACCATCCCGGCCAGTTGCTCGCGGACCGCGGTGAATCCGGCCGCGTCCGTGTCCGCCACGCGGCCGGTCTCGGCCACCTGGGCGAGCGCGTCGACGACGACCCGCCCCGCCTCCACCGCCTCGTCCCGCGAGACGGTGAACACCGTGCGGAACAGGGGTTCGTCGGCCCAGCGCTGGGCGATCTGCTCACGGCGGCGGTGCAGGAACTTCCCGACATCGCTCGCCGGCGTGGTGTGCTCTGCGGCCGTTTCGTGCTCCGGCACCTGTTTCTCTCCTCTTCCTGGTCGGCTTCTCTGTCGCCACCGCGAGCCCGCCGGAGGCGGTCGGTGGGCGGCGGGCTACGACGCGGGCCGTTTCCCGAACCAGTCGAGACACACGACCAGTGCGTCGTCGTCCGGCTCGGGCCTTCCCCGGTGCCCGGTCAGCCCGCGCAGCACCGCGGCCGGGACGTCCGCCGCCGGCAGCAGGGAGGCGTTGCCGACCGCCCGCGCGAGGGCGTGCTCGCCGTACGACTCGCCGCCCGGCGCCGCGACCCCGTGGACGCCGTCGCTGACGAAGAGCAGCCGGTCGCCGGGCAGCAGGGTGAGCTCCTGAGCCACGTAGTCGGTCTCCTCGAACATGCCCAGCGGCAGCTGCGCGTCGAGGTCCACGAGGGACAGGACCCGGTCGCGCAGGAGCAGCAGCTGCGGTGAGCCCGCGTCGACGACCCGCATCCGCCCCGTGGACAGCTCGATGTCCACCAGCAGGACCGACAGATGCGCCTCGCCCCGGTAGTGGGCGTAGAGCGCCTGGTCGGCCAGGGCCGCCTGGTCCTCGATCGGGATGCCGGCGCGGCGCGCGTTGCGCAGCGCGTTGATGCCGAGGCTGGTCAGCAGGGATGCCTCGATGCCCTCGCCCATCCCGTTGGTGACGTAGACCAGCAGATGGTCGGCGGACGCCTCCCAGTCGAAGTTGTCGCCGAAGATGGCGTAAGCGGGCTCGAGTTGGGCACCCAGGGCGTACTCCTCCCGGGCACACGAGCGGGCCGGGAGCAGCTGCCACTGTATCTCCGCCGCCAGCGTCAGCCGTTCCCTGCGGCGGGCCCGCGCGTACAGGTCGGTGTCGCGTTCGGCGACCACCAGCTCGTGCCCCAGGAGCTCCGCCAGCTCGGTGAGTTCGGCGAGGGACTCCCGGGTCCGCGCGGGCAGCGTCAGGGACAGCACGCCCAGCCGGTCGCCGCGCACGGTCACGGGCAGATGCGCCCGCACCCGGCCGTCGGCCGGCTCCTCGACGCACGGCTGCTGCGACCCGAAGGCCCGCCCGGGCGCGCTGCCCTGCACGGGCGCCGACTTCGTGCCGCTCGGTGCGGGCGGCACGGGCAGCAGTACCGTCAGCCCGTAGTCGGCCAGCCGCAGCTCCACGGCCTCCGCCGCGTACTGGGTGCGCAGCACCTGGCTCAGGGCGTCCGGAAGCTGGTGCGGGGCCGCGGAGCGCAGGGCGCGCCCGGCGGAGACGAGTCTGTTCACGCGGTCGGTCACCGTGTTCCCCGGAATGCCGTGGCGTCGAGCCCGTGGCGCCCCCGGCGGCGGGGGCGGGCTGACAGCCGTCGAGAAGCCTGCGAGAGTGTGACGGTGATGTCCCCCTCCTCGCGTCCGCAGCCACTCCAGGTGGCGCGTGTGACCTCAGAGGCGGCGGAGCTGCTGGAAGTCCTCTGGGGCCGTGCCTCGACGGCACCGGTCTCCGCCTCCCAGTTGCGCGTGCTGTTCATCCTGGAGCACCACGAAGGCATCAACCTGCGCACCCTCGCCGAGTTCCTCGGTTCCACGCCGCCCTCCACCAGCCGCCTGTGCGACCGCCTCCAGGCCGTCGGCTTCATCGAGCGGAGGGTCGCCGCCGAGAGCCGCCGGGAGCTGGAACTCTTCCTGAGCCGTCGTGGGAGTGCCTTCCTCGCCGACCTCAGATCACGCCGTGAGGCCGCGCTGGAAAGTGTGCTGGAGCAGATGCCCGCCGCGCAGCGGGCCGCGCTGCTGAGAGGGCTGGAGGCGTTCTGTTCGGCCGCGGCCGAACAGATCCACGACTCCGACGCCACTGACGCCCGAACCGCCTGACGGTGCCCCCGGTTGATGGGGTTCGCCCACAGGCACATCCGTCTTCCCTCCCGCATCACTGTCCCGCTCACTCTGTTGCCTTATGTACACAGTTGTCAAATGACAAGTATTGGACGGCAGTCGACCGTTCCTGCGCGTTTTCCGATGTCCGCCGAACGGCCGCCGCAAGGCCGCGGGTCAGTCCTGCGAGCCCTCCGAGAGCTGCTGCCGGTCGACGAGCTCCAGTGCCTCGTCGACCTTCTCGGATATGGGCACCGTGAGACTGACCCCGGTGAGGTCCAGGACCCGGCGCACGGCCGGCGTGGGAGCGATCACGTGCACGCTCCCCGGCAGACCCCGGGCCTCCTGGTACACCCGCAGGATGATGTTCATGCCGGACGAGTCCATGAACGGAACCGCCGAGAGGTCGAGGAGGAAATGTCGTCGGCCGTGGTGCAGCTGATTGGCCAGATGCGCCTGTAGATCGGTCGCGGTGTCGAGGTCGAGATGGCCTTCGACCGTGACCAGGGCGACGTCCTCGCGAGGCAGGGTGACCTCGACGGACAGGGGGTTCTGGGCAATGGACACACGTACCTCCGAAAGCTGACGGTCGGGAGCGTCTACCCCGGTGGGCGACTTCGATGCGCGGCGACGGCCGGCGAGGACGCGCGGGAGACCGCACGGGACGATCGTCATGTTCCGTGTGTCCTGCCCTTCCGCCTGCGGATCCCCGACCTGGTGTCGCGCACAGGCGGATACCCCCGAACCTCTCCACCATGCACACCCGACGGAAGACCGCGAGAGGACGCGCTAGCGCAGCCGGATGCCCACGATGCACGTGTCGTCGTCCGTGTCGGACCTGCTGTAGGTGAGCAGCCGGTCCAGTTGCTGGTCCAGCGTCGGCGGCACCGTGCGGGCCTGCACCAGCAACTGGGTCAGCGACTCCTCCACGGACCGGTCGCGCCGCTCGATCAGGCCGTCGGTGTACATCAGCAGGGTGTCGTCGGCCGCCAGCTGGACCTCCTCCTCCTCGTACACCGTCTCCGGTACGGCGCCCAGCAGCATCCCCTTCAACAGGGGCAGCGGCGCCGCCTGGGCGTCCCGCACCAGCACCGGCGGCAGATGGCCCGCCCTCGCCCAGCGCAGGGTGTGCCGGGAGGGGTCGTACAGGCCGCACACGGCCGTGGCCGTGATCGAACCGGTCAGATGGTGGGCGACGATGTTGAGCCAGGACAGCAGCTGACCGGGCCCCGCCCCGGTCACCGCCAGTCCGCGCAGCGCGTTGCGCAGCACGACCATGCTGGTCGCCGCCTCGATGCCGTGCCCGGCCACGTCGCCCACGCACAGCATCACCAGCCGGGAGGGCAGCACGACGGCGTCGTACCAGTCGCCACCCACCAGGTGCTCCTCCTCGGCAGGCCGGTAGCGGACCGCCACCTGGAGCCCGGGGGCCTCCAGCGGCGCCCGGGTGGGCGGCATGATGGCGTGCTGGAGCTGGAGGGCCAGCCTGCTGCGCTCGCTCGCGTGCTGCTCGCTCTGCGCGAGCTGGTCGCGGGTGGCGGCGAGCGCCACCTCCGTCCAGTGCTGCGCGGAGATGTCCTGGTACGCGCCGCGCACGGCGACCAGCCGTTCGTCGGCGTCGAGCACCGGCTCGGCGACGATCCGCATGTGCCGGGTCACCCCGTCCGGCCGCTGGAGCCGGAAGGCGGCGGAAGCCGGACGGCGGCCGTGCAGCAGCGTGCGCAGCAGCCGGCCGACGACGACCGCGTCATCGGGATGGGTGTGCGCCGCCAGCTCCTCCAACGGCACCGGCGGGCTCGACTCGGGCCGCCCGTACAGGGTGAACAGCTGCCCGTTCCAGGTGGTCTCGCCGGTGAGCAGGTCCTCCTCGAAGCCGCCGATGCGGCCGAGTCGCTGGGCGTTCTGCAACAGGCTGGCCAGGCGCGCCGTCTCGTCCTCGATCCGCCAGATCAGCAGCACGCAACTGCCGTGCCGGCTGATGCTGAGGTCCGCGACCGCGGCCAGCGGCACCTCGCCGACCAACGCGGTCAGGCTCATCCGGCGCGCCCGGAACGGCTCGCCGGTGGTATGCACGCGCTCGATCCGCTGGAAGAGGTCACCGCCTCCGGCGGCCATCGGATAGGCCTCGAGCAGCAGCGCCCCGTTGACCACGGCGCGGGGCCGGCCCGCCGGGTCGAGGAAGCGGTCGTTGACGTGCTGGATGCGGAAGTCGACCAGCTTTCCCGCCGCGTCGACGTGCGGCACCAGGACCAGCGCCGGGTCGTGCAGCCCGTCCGTCAGGTCCATCAGCTCCGCCGTGTCCGGCAGGAGGAGCGGCTGCTGGTCGGGGCCCCGGACATGCGCGTACGCCTGGAGCGTGTGGGCGCACAGGTCCGCCAGGGCCTCCACCTGTCGCACCACCGCGGGCGGCTGCCGGTCCAGCGGGGCCGGCCAGGCGATCTCCAGGATCCCGTCCACGCGTCCCGCGCTGCCGGCGGGCACGGCCGCCCGGCCGCCGTCCGGGTGCAGATGGCGGCCGATGGTGGGCAGCCCGGTCCGGGCGAGCGACTCGATCCACTGGGTCGCCCCCTCGGTGAGGCTGCTGCGTGCCACCGTGGCGACGTCCGGCGGCACGTACCGCCAGCGCTCGGCCTCACCGGGGGAGAACCCCGCGCTGCCGGCGAGGGTCAGCGAACCGTCGGAGCCCGCCGCCCAGATCGCCACGGCGACCGCGCCCAGCGGCCCCAGCGCGTGCTGGAGCAGGGAGTCGGCGACGGCCTGGGTGTCGTGCGCCGCCGCCAGCGCCCCGCTCTCGGCCGCCCGCAGCCGCACGGCCGCCGACTGCTCCGCGGGATCCTCCGGCCTTCCGACGGCCGCCAGGAAGGCCTCCGTCACCTCCGACACCCGGTCCTTGGCCGCCTGGTTGATGACGTCCACCGCGAACTCCAGCGGACTCAGGCCGGACTGCCCGGCCAGCACGGACAGCTGCTGTGCCGCCTCGCTCGGGCCACATCCGAGGCGCTCCACCAGGATGCCCTTCGCGAGTTCGACCAGGGCGCGCCCGTCGGCCTCCGCCTGGGCCTCCAGGACCTCCCGGCGCAGCCGGTCCACGGTGGCGGCGAGCCGGCCCACGGGTGAGGGCGTGGCGGCGCCCTCCGGCTTCGGCGGGCTCACGCCCTCCTCGGGCCCGGGCTGCTCTCCGGTCGGTGCGGGCAGGGGTCGGCCCTCACCGGGTTTGGTGGGCTGTGCGGGAATGCTCACGGTGTGCGGACTCCTCGGCTGGGACGCCTGGTGGCTCGGGCGGGGCGAACGTCCTCAGACGGTCAGCCAGCGTCGGACGCAGGACATGAGGTCATGGGTGTCGACGGGCTTGGTGACATAGTCGCTGGCCCCCGAGTCGAGGCTCTTCTCCCGGTCCCCGGGCATGGCCTTCGCGGTCACCGCGACGATGGGCAGGTCGGCGTACTCGGACATACGGCGGATCTCGGCCGTGGCGGTGTACCCGTCCATCTCGGGCATCATCACGTCCATCAGCACCAGCGCGATGTCCGGGTTGTTGCGCAGTGTGTCGATCCCCTCGCGCCCGTTCTCCGCGTGCAGGACCCGGATGCCGTGCAGTTCCAGGATCCCGCTGAGCGCGAACAGGTTGCGCGCGTCGTCGTCGACGACCAGCACCGTCCGGCCCACGACGGCGTCGTCCGGGAGGTGCGGCGCCACGTGCTGGGGCTCGTCCGGACGGACCAGGGCGAGCACGTCCCCCGGCTGCTCGGCCGAGAGATGCAGAGTGATGCGCTCGCGCAGCTCGTCCAGGCTGGACAGGAACTCCATCGGCTTGCCGGCCGCCCGGGACTGGAGACTCTCCTCCTGGGCCAGGTCCGCGCGGTGTCCGCTGTGCACGAGCACCGGCACGCCCGTCAGCACCGAGTCGTCGTGGAGGGCCTCCAGGAACCGGGACGCCTCCGCGTCGGGCATGCCCAGTTCCAGGACGACGCAGTGGCAGGGCTCGGCGGCCAGCGCGCCCGCGGCCTCGTGCGCCCCGACGGCGGTGACGATGTCGACCGGCGCGGCCGACGTGCCGTCCTCCCGGCCGCGTGCCATGTCCGCCACGACGCTCTCGGCGACCAGGGTCAGCAGGCCGCGGGGCCGCTCCTCCACCACCAGCAGCCGACGCGGCCGACGTGCCGTTCCGGTGACCGTGGGCGTACCGGGGGAGCCGAGGGGGATCGCCGCGGGCGGCCCGGCGAGGGCGCGCTCCACCGGCCCGCCCCCTTCGACGACCTCCTGGAAGTCCCGCCGCGCGACCGGCAGGTAGAGCGTGAAGGTGCTGCCCCGGCCCGGTGTGCTGTCCACGGTGACCGCGCCGCCGAGCAGATGCGCGATCTCCCGCGTGATGGACAGCCCCAGGCCCGTGCCGCCGTACTTGCGGCTGGTCGTGCCGTCCGCCTGCTGGAAGGCGCCGAAAATGGTCTCCAGCTGCTGCTCCGGAATGCCGATGCCGGTGTCCTTCACCCGGAACGCCACCACGGTGCTGCCGCGGACCACGCTGCTCGGCACCTCCTCGTCGGAGGCCGGTTCGATGCGCAGCTCGACACTGCCCTGCTCGGTGAACTTCACCGCGTTGGACAGCAGGTTGCGCAGCACCTGGCGCAGCCGGGAGTCGTCGGTGAGCAGGTCGGCGGGGGCGCCGGTGGCCGTGCTCACCGTGAACTCGAGGCTCTTCTGCGTCGTCATGGGCCGGAAGGTCGCCTCGACGTACTCGATGAGCTGCCGCAGCGACACCTGTTCCGGCGAGACGTCCATCTTGCCGGCCTCGACCTTCGACAGATCCAGGATGTCGTTGATCAGCTGGAGCAGGTCCGAGCCGGCCGAGTGGATGATGCCCGCGTACTCGACCTGCTTCGGGGTGAGGTTGCGCGAGGGGTTCTGGGCCAGCAACTGGGCCAGGATGAGCAGGCTGTTGAGCGGGGTGCGCAGCTCGTGGCTCATGTTCGCCAGGAACTCCGACTTGTACTTCGACGCCAGGGACAGCTGCTGCGCCCGCGCCTCCAGCTCCTGCCGGGCCTGCTCGATCTGGAGGTTCTTCGCCTCGATGTCACGGTTCTGCGCGACCAGCAGGGAGGCCTTCTCCTCCAGTTCGGCGTTGGAGTGCTGGAGCTCCTCCTGCTGGGACTGCAACTCGGCGGACCGGGCCTGGAGTTCGGCGGTCAGCCGCTGGGACTCGTCGAGCAGCTCGTCCGTGCGGGCGTTCGCCACGATCGTGTTGACGTTGACGCCGATGGTCACCCTCAGCTGTTCCAGGAAGTCCCGGTGGATCTGCGTGAACGAGCCGACCGACGCCAGTTCGATGACGCCGAGCACCTGCCCCTCGAAGACGATGGGCAGCAGGACCAGGGCGCTGGGCTCCACCTGGCCGAGGCCCGAGGAGATGGTGACGTAACCGGCCGGCAGCTCGTCGACGATGATCGTCCGGCGGCTGCGCGCGGCCTGGCCGACCAGCGAGCGGCCGAACGGGATACGGGTGGGACGGTCGTCGTCGGCGGGGTAGCCGTAGGCGCCCACGAGCCGCAGCTCCGGGCCTTGCTCGCCGTCCTCGGCGAGATGGAAGGCACCGAACTGGGCCGACACCAGCGGCACCAGCTCGTCCATGATCAGCTCGGCGACCACGGGCAGGTCGCGGTGGCCCTGCATGAGGCCGGAGATACGCGCCAGGTTGGTCTTGAGCCAGTCCTGCTCCTGATTGGCCCGGGTGGTCTCGCGCAGGGACTCCACCATCGAGTTGATGTTGTCCTTGAGCTCGGCGACCTCGCCGGAGGCGACCACGGTGATCGACCGGGTCAGATCGCCCTCCGCGACGGCGCTCGTGACCCCCGCGATCGCGCGCACCTGCCGGGTCAGGTTCCCGGCCAGCTCGTTGACGTTCTCCGTGAGGCGCTTCCAGGTGCCCGAGACGCCCTCCACCTCGGCCTGACCGCCGAGGCGGCCTTCGGTGCCGACCTCGCGGGCGACGCGGGTGACCTCGTCGGCGAAGGCGGAGAGCTGGTCGACCATGGTGTTGATGGTCGTCTTGAGCTCGAGGATCTCGCCGCGGGCGTCCACGTCGATCTTCTTCGACAGGTCGCCCTTGGCCACCGCCGTGGTCACCAGCGCGATGTTGCGGACCTGGCCGGTGAGGTTGTTGGCCATCGAGTTGACGTTGTCGGTGAGGTCCTTCCAGGTGCCGGCCACGTTCGGCACCTGCGCCTGACCGCCGAGCCGTCCCTCGGTGCCGACCTCGCGGGCCACGCGGGTCACCTCGTCGGCGAACGCGGACAGCGTGTCCACCATCGTGTTGATGACGTCCGCCAGCGCGGCGACCTCGCCCTTGGCCTCGACGGTGATCTTCTGCGAGAGGTCGCCGCGGGCCACGGCGGTGGCGACCTGGGCGATGGAGCGCACCTGGCCCGTCAGGTTCGACGCCATGACGTTGACGTTGTCGGTGAGGTCCTTCCAGGTGCCCGAGACCCCGCGGACCGTGGCCTGTCCACCCAGGTTGCCCGCCGTGCCGACCTCGCGGGCGACGCGGGTGACCTCGTCGGCGAAGGCGGAGAGCTGGTCGACCATCGTGTTGATGGTGTTCTTGAGTTCGAGGATCTCGCCGCGGGCGTCGACGGTGATCTTCTGGGAGAGGTCGCCCTTGGCCACCGCGGTCGCCACCTGGGCGACGTTGCGGACCTGGTTGGTGAGGTTTCCGGCCATGAAGTTGACCGAATCGGTGAGGTCCCGCCAGGTGCCCTTGACCCCCTTGACGTCGGCCTGGCCGCCGAGGCGGCCTTCGGTGCCGACCTCGCGGGCGACGCGGGTGACCTCGTCGGCGAAGGCGGAGAGCTGGTCGACCATCGTGTTGATGGTGTTCTTGAGTTCGAGGATCTCGCCGCGGGCGTCGACGGTGATCTTCTGGGAGAGGTCGCCCTTGGCCACCGCCGTGGTCACCTGGGCGACGTTGCGGACCTGGTTGGTGAGGTTTCCGGCCATGAAGTTGACCGAATCGGTGAGGTCCCGCCACACCCCGGCGACTCCGGGCACCTGCGCCTGGCCGCCGAGGCGGCCTTCGGTGCCGACCTCGCGGGCGACGCGGGTGACCTCGTCGGCGAAGGCGGAGAGCTGGTCGACCATCGTGTTGACGGTCTCCTTCAGCTGAAGGATCTCGCCCCGGGCCGGCACGTCGATCTTCTGTGAGAGGTCGCCCTTGGCCACCGCGGTCGCCACCTGGGCGATGTCCCGCACCTGGGTCGTCAGGTTGCCCGCCATGGCGTTCACGGAGTCCGTCAGGTCGGCCCAGGTCCCGGAGACCCCCGGCACCTCCGCCTGGCCGCCCAGGGTGCCCTCGGTGCCCACCTCCCGGGCCACCCGGGTGACCTCGGAGGTGAAGACGGACAGCTGGTCGACCATGCCGTTGAAAACGGTGGCGATGTCACCCAGCAGGCCGTCGCCGTCGGTGGGCAACCGGGTACCGAAGTCCCCGTCGCGTACGGCCGTCAGGCCGGCCAGGAGCTGCCTGAGCTCGTGGTCACCGGGAACCGTGTCCAGGGACTCGGTCGCGTTGCTGGTCATGCCTACCCTCGTTCCGCTCCCCAGGAGCCCCCGGGCGGGGGCTCGAAACCGGGCCGCCCGGGTGGACGGCCCCGCATGTCGTGCGTGGATTTCCGCAGTTCACAGATGTGCGCGATGAGAGAAATCCGCCGCAGGCTAACCCACCGGAGCGCGGTGCAACAAAGCCTCACGTCACTTCGTGCACACAGGAATTCCAGAAGACGGGCACCACGCATACACGAACGGAAGCGGGGTACACGGACAGCTTTGCCCGGGACGGCGACAGCCGTCCCGGGCAATGTCACGACCGGTTCTCCGGGGTCAGGCGACCTCGGATCCCAGCAGACCGGTCCGCAGCCGCTGCACCATGCGGCTGATCAGTCGTGACACATGCATCTGGGAGATGCCGAGCTCCCTGCCGATCTCCGCCTGCGTCCGCTCCTCGACGAACCGCATATGGATGATCCGCCGCTCCCGCTCGTCGAGTTCGGCGATGAGCGGGGCCAACGAGTGGAAGTCCTCCACCAGTTCCAGCGCAGGCTCCTCGGCGCCGAGGAAGTCGGCCAGCACGGACTCGCCGTCCGCGCCGCCGTCGGAGGTCAGGGCCGCGTCGAGGGAGGCGGAGGTGTAGCCGTTGGACGCCTTGCGCGCCTCGATGACCTCCTCCTCCGACAGCGACATCAGCTGCGACAACTCACGCGTGGTGGGCATCCGGCCCAGCCGCGTCTGCAACTCCTCCGTGGCCTTGGCCAGTTCGACCCGTGCCTCCTGGAGCCTGCGCGGCACGTGCACGGCCCAGCTCGTGTCCCGGAAGAACCGCTTGATCTCGCCGACGATGTACGGAATGGCGAACGAGGTGAACTCGACCTCGCGGGTCAGCTCGAACCGGTCGATGGCCTTGATCAGCCCGATCGTGCCGACCTGGACGATGTCCTCCATGGAATCGCCCCGGCCGCGGAAGCGGGAGGCCGCGTACCGCACCAGGGACAGGTTCATCTCGATCAGGGTGTTGCGTACGTACTGGTACTCGTGGGTGCCCTCCTCCACGACGGCCAGCCGGTCGAAGAAGCGGCGCGAGAGCTCGCGCGCGTCCTTCGGGCTCACCTGGGTGGGCATCTCGATGAGCGGAACCCCTCCTTGCGGGCTCTCCGTGCCCGCCCGCACTGCCGTGGCCGTCGTTGCGTGTGCCGTCACGGCATTCATGCCGCTCACTCCGTTCGTCGAGCCGGTCGATGACGGAGTCCGTCTGCCCCGGGTTCCGCATCTCATGCCGGTTGTTTCGCACAGACTTTTCCAACGGGTGCAGATACCCACCCCCTTCGGTCCGGAACGGACAGACACGCCCCGAATGCGTCAGCCACGGGCGGGTAATGGCAGCTGTGGAGCGCGAGAAGGGAGCAGTGTGACCATCGACGGAATCTGGTCGTACACGCCGGACAGTGGACATGCCGAAGGACAGGACCTGACCGACTACGCCGTCCTGACGGCCGACGGCACCCTCGGCCATGTGGAACGCGAGGCCGACCCCCACGGAATGCGGCACCTGGTCGTCGACACGGGCGTGTGGCTGTTCGGCAGAAGCGCCGTCGTCCCGGTGGGCATCGTGACGGGTGTCGACCACGCGGACCGCAAGGTGACCCTGGGCTGTACCGGGGACGAGGTCAAGGAGGCACCCCGCTTCCACACCGACAGCGAGACGACGGACCCGGCGTACCTCACCGCCGTCGGTGATCACTATCGCCGGCTGACACCACGGGGAACGCCATCGGTATGAGGGAAGAGGGACTCGCGCCCGCGCGCCCGGTGCCCGTCCGGGGGGCGCCGGGGACTCCGGTGAAGACCGCCGCGGCGGCCCGGGCCCACGCCCGCGCGGTGGTGGACGCCCGATGGAACCGCTCCGCCCGGCCGGCGTGCGAGCAGGACGTCATCGACCTGCTGCTGGTCGTCTCGGAGCTGGTGGCCAACGCCCTCCGGCACGGCGGCGGACTGGCGGGGTTCGAGATGACGCCGGTGCGGGACGGGGTCCGGCTGGCCGTGCGCGACCACAGCGACGCGGTGCCCGCCGCGGTGGGCGGGCCGGGCTCGGGTCCGGCCGGCCACCGGGTGGGTGGCTACGGCTGGCCGCTGGTCGTCCGCCTGGCCCGGGACATCGCCATCGAGAAACGGTCCGGGGGCGGGAAGACGATCAGCGTGTTCGTGCCGATCCGGACCACCGACAGACCGGCCTGACGGGACGGGCGGGACCCTTCGTCCCGCCCTCGTCGGCGGGTCACCACGGCAGGAAGACGTGCACGTCCTTCCCCTCGCCCTGGCCCGCCTCGTTCGCCACCACGCTGACCTGACTGCACAGGGTGTGCACCAGGTACCAGCCGATGCCGCCACCCCCGCTGTCGGGGTGGAACGGCCGGGGGGACGGCGGAGTGCTGTTGGTGTCGTGCAGCGTCACGTGCACGCCGTCGAAGGTGGGGCGCAGGCACAGTTCGAAGGGGCCCGGCGCGTACTGGACGGCGTTGGCCGCCAGCTCCGTCACGATCAGCACGATGTCGTGCCAGCACTCCGGTGCCGTGGGCGGCACGGTGCGGGCCAGCTCATGGAGGAACTCCTCCGTGGCCAGCCGGGCACCCGTCACGTCCTGGGGTTCGCCCGCGAAGCGGGCCGTGCGGCTGGGAATCGCCCAGGCGGACAGTGCGTCGTTTCCACGCGGCTCGGTTGCCATGTCGTCAGTGCGGCCCCTGAGTCTCCGGGACCGTCGTCCTTTCTCGTACGGCTCTCTGGCGTCGCCCCTACAGGGTTCCCGAGGGCTCCCAGGCTACGCGTCCGTCATCCGACGGCATATGGTCACGGCGGAACACGATCGCCGGCTGTCCGACCACGCAGCGTGTGCGGCCCCGGCCGTCCCCCGCCGCCCACCGGCCGTCCGGCTCACCGGAACACGTCGTCGGCGTCGTCCCAGCCCAGCACCTCCTCCGGGGCGCTCTGCCGGGGCAGCCGCGCCCGGGCCTGGTACATCGCCTCGATCTCCGCCGCGTAGTGCGCCACGATCGAGTCGCGGCGCAGCTTCATCGAGGGCGTCAGCAGGCCGTTGGTCTGGTCGAACGGCTGCGGCAGGATGCGGAAGGCACGGATCGACTCCGAGCGGGACACCGTGCTGTTCGCGGCGGCCACCGCCCGCCCGACCTCCTCCCGCAGGGCGTTCTCCTCGCGCGCCTCCCGGCTCTGGGTGTCGCCGTGCAGCATCAGGTTTCCGCGCCAGTGCGCCAGGAAGTCGGGGTCCAGGGTGATCAGCGCGCCCACGCAGGGCCGGTTGTCACCCACGACCACGGCCTGATGGACGAGCGGATGCATCCGCAACCGCTGCTCCAGCGAGGCCGGCGCCACGCTCTTGCCGCTGCTGGTGATGATGACGTCCTTCTTGCGGCCGGTGATCGTGAGGTAGCCGTCGGAGTCCAGGAACCCGAGGTCACCCGTGGCCAGCCAGCCACCCCACAGCGCGGCCCGTGTCGCGGCGTCGTCGTTGACGTAGCCCTGGAACACCGACGGGCCGCGCACCAGGATCTCCCCGTCGTCCGCCACCCGGATGTCCATGCCCGGCAGCGCCTGTCCGACGGTGCCCGACTTCTCCCGGCCGAGCGGCTGCATCGTGATCCCGCCGCTGGTCTCGGTCAGGCCGTACCCGTCGTGCACATAGATGCCGATGCCCTCGTAGAAGAGGGACAGATCGCGGTGGAGGGGGGAGCCGCCCGAGGTGGCGCGGTGGACGCGGCCGCCGAGCGCCGCCCGGAGTCTGCGGTACACCGTCCGTTCGAACAGGGCGTGCTGGAGCCGCAGGTCGAAACCGGGCCCCGAGCCGCGGCCCAGCCGCTGCCGCTCGACGGCGGCCGCGAAGTCCCGGGCCGTCTCCGCCGCCCGCTCGAACAGGGCGCCGCGGCCGGCCTCCTGGGCCGCCCGCAGGAAGTTCTTGTAGATCTTCTCGAACACCGACGGCACCGCGTACAGATACGTCGGACGGAAGGTGCGCAGCGACTCCGCGAGCGCCTCCGCGCCGATATCGGGTTCGTGGCCCATCAGGATGCCGCCGCGCAGACACAGGCCCTGGATCATCAGCCCGTACACGTGGGAGAACGGCAGGAAGGCGAGGACGCTCGGCTGCCGGCCGACGGGGGCGGCCGTGTGCCCCCAGCCCGCCAGCAGCGTGTCGCAGGGGCTGGCCAGGCTGCGATGGCTCAGCGCGCAGCCCAACGGCCGGCCCGAGGTCCCGGAGGTGTAGGCGATCACCGCGGTGGAGTCGGGCAGCACGATCCGGCGCAGCGAGTCCACCGTGGTGAGCGGCACCAACTCGCCGCGCTTCGCGAGCTGTTCGAACGCTCCGGCGTCCAACTGCCAGACGTTGCGCAGCGAGGGCAGGGCCGCGCACACCGACCCCACGGTCATGACGCTCTGTTCGTCCTCGACGACGACGCCCACACAGTTCGAGTCCCGCAGGATCCACTCGACCTGCTCGCGCGAGGACGTCGGATAGACGGGGACGACCTCGGCGCCCACCGCCCACAGCGCGTGAGAGAGGACCGTCCACTCGTACCGGGTACGCGCCATGATCGCGACGCGGTGGCCGGGCGAGATCCCGGACGCCACGAACCCCTTCGCCAGGTCGATCACCTCGTCCCGCAGCTCGACGGCCGTCACCTCCTCCCAGTCGGCGGAGGCGCCGTCCGGACGGCGGGAGAGCACGGGGAGTGTGGGACTGCGGGCGGCTGTCTCGAAGACGGTGTCGGCGAGCCCTCCGGTCAGGGGCGTGGTGGCTGGGGGAGCGAGGGCGAAGTCGCGCATGCGCTGCTCCTGAGGTGTACGGGCTGTGACTCCGCCGACGGGAACCGTTATCGACGGTGGTCGAATCTAGCCCAGGTGGGACCGGTTGTGGCCTGGAACGAATAAGTAATCCGCGTTGATGATCTCGGCCTGCCGGCGCCCGGCACTTCCGACGGCCCGCCACCGGTGAAGCAGGCGGTCCGGGGGGACTCGGAGAGCACGAGCCACGTCAGCGGCGGTACGGGGGTGGCCTCAGGCCTGGGTGTGCTGCACGCAGGTGGTGACCACCTCGCGCAGGCTGCCGGTGCGCTTCCACACCTCGCGCTGGACATGGGAACCGTTGCCGTGCCGCAGCAGTTCGGCGCAGGACGTGCGGGCCCGCTCCAGGTCGCCGCTGTCCGCCAGCGCGTCCTCGACATGCTCCAGCAGAGCCCGTACGACCGTCTCGGCGGGCGTGCGCCGCATGGTCGCGGGGTGCAGCAGGTCCTCGGTGAGCCCCGAGCGGGCGGCCCGCCAGCCGGCCAGCCGGAGCAGGCTCACGCTGTGGTCCAGCGGCTCCCGCCCGGCCTCCCGGTCCCGGGCGGCCGTCTCGACGAGGCCGCGGACCAGCGTGGCGATCAGCAGGGCGGTGTCCGCGTGCAGACAGACGTCCGCCACCCGCACCTCCACCGTCGGATAGCGCGCCGACAGCCGGGCGTCGAAGTAGACCATGCCCTCGTCGAGGATCGCGCCGGTGGCCACCATGTCCGCCACCCGCTGGTGGTAGCGGTCCGCCGATCCGAACAGCTCGGTCGGCCCGGCCGACGGCCAGCGCTGCCACACCCGGCTGCGATAGCTGCTGTAGTCCGTCTCCCGGCCCTGCCAGAACGGCGAGTTGGCACTCAGCGCCGTCAGCACCGACAGCCAGGGCCGGATCCGGTCGACGACCGCCACGCCCTCCTCGTCCGAGTCGACGGACACATGGACATGGCAGCCGCACACCAGCTGCTCACGCGTCGCGATGCCGTACTGCTCCGCCATCCACTGGTAGCGCCGGTTCATGCTGATGGACGGGCGCACCGGCAACGGGGACGTGGCGAGCGCGGCGACCGCGCACCCGGCCTCCCCCGCGTGCCGGGCCGCCTCGCCGCGTATGCGGACGATCTCCGCACCGAGTTCGCCCATGCCCGACTGCGGGTGGGTGTTGAACTCGAGCATCTGGCTGTGCAGTTCCTTCTCGAAGACGTCCTCCTCCGCCCCGCGCCGGGAGGCGCGGGCGAGGACGGCCGAGGACAGGGCCTGGGGCTCCCCGGTCTCCGGGTCGACCAGGAGGAGTTCTTCCTCCACTCCGACGGTGCGCACGGGATGCGGCCTCTCTCTGGCGGGTGGTACGCACCCGAATGCCCCGCCCGGGGCTGTTCACACGGACGACGGCGCCAGCCACACCGTGGCCAGGGGCGGCAGTGTGAGAGCGATCCCCCCGTCCCGCGCCACGACGGGGGCGGGGTGGACGACGCCGCTGCCGCCGTAGCACTCGGCGTCGGTGTTGAGCAGCTCGCGCCAGGCCGGCACCCCGTCGGGCACGGCGAGCCGGTAGTCGTGGCGCACGACGGGGGAGAAGTTGCTGACGGCGAGGAGCGGAGCGCCGTGGGCGTCGTGGCGCAGGAACGCGAAGACGTTGTCCTCCGCGGCGTCGCCGACCACCCATCGGAAACCGCCGGGATCGGTGTCCCGCTCCCACAGGGCCGGGGTGGCCCGGTAGACCGTGTTGAGATCACGCACCAGGTCCCGCACCCCCCGGTGATCGCCCGCGGACGCGTACCCCGGGTCCAGCAGCCACCACTCGGGGCCGTGGGCCTCGGACCACTCGGCGCCCTGGGCGAACTCCTGCCCCATGAAGAGGAGTTGCTTGCCGGGGTGGGCCCACATGAACCCCAGGTACGCGCGGTGGTTGGCGCGCCGCTGCCACCAGTCGCCGGGCATCTTGGAGACCAGCGCCTGCTTGCCGTGGACGACCTCGTCGTGGGAGATGGGCAGCACGTAGTTCTCGCTCCAGGCGTACACCATCGAGAAGGTCATCTCGTTGTGGTGGTACTTGCGGTGCACCGGCTCCTTGGCGATGTACTCCAGCGAGTCGTGCATCCAGCCCATGTTCCACTTCAGCCCGAACCCCAGACCGCCGCTGTCGGTCGGCCGGGTCACCCCTTCCCACGCGGTGGACTCCTCCGCGATCGTCACCACCCCCGGGTTGCGGCGATAGACCGTCGCGTTCATCTCCTGGAGGAACGCCATCGCGTCCAGGTCCTCCCGGCCGCCGAACACGTTGGGCGACCACTGTCCGGAGTCCCGCGAGTAGTCGAGGTAGAGCATGGAGGCGACGGCGTCCACCCGCAGCCCGTCGACGTGGAACTCCTCGCACCAGTAAGTGGCGTTCGCCACGAGGAAGTTGCGCACCTCGACGCGCCCGAAGTCGAACTCGTACGTCCCCCAGTCCGGATGCTCGGCCCGCCGCGAGTCGCCCGGCTCGTACAGCGGGTCCCCGTCGAACCGGCCCAGCGCCCAATCGTCCTTGGGGAAGTGCGCCGGCACCCAGTCCACGATCACCCCGATCCCGGCCCGGTGCAGGGCGTCCACCAGGAACTTGAGGTCGTCGGGCGTGCCCAGACGCGAGGCCGGCGCGTAGAACCCGGTGACCTGGTAGCCCCAGGAACCCGAGAATGGATGCTGGGCGACCGGCATGAACTCCACATGCGTGAAGCCGAGGTCGCTGACGTACGGCGGCAGCTCCTCGGCGAGTTGACGGTACGTCAGTCCCGGACGCCAGGAGGGCAGATGGACCTCGTAGACGGAGAACGGCGCCACATGCACGGGGATGTCGCCCCGGTGCGCCATCCACTCCTCGTCCGCCCACTCGTAGCGCGAGGCGTGCACGATCGAGGCGGTGTCCGGCGGCACCTCCGCGCGCCGGGCCATCGGGTCGGCCTTGAGGAAGCGGTGGCCGTGACGCGAGGTGATCTCGAACTTGTACCGGGCGCCCTCGCCGATCCCGGGCAGGAACAGCTCCCACACCCCGGACGAACCGAGGGACCGCATCGGGAAGGCGGTCCCGTCCCAGAAACAGAAGTCCCCGGCGACGCGCACCCCCTGGGCGTTCGGCGCCCACACCGTGAACCGGGTGCCGATCACGCCCTGGTGGGCCATGGGCTCCGCGCCGAGCGCCTTCCACAGCTCCTCGTGCCGCCCCTCACGGATGAGATGCAGATCCAGGTCGCCGAGGGCCGGCAGAAAACGGTAGGGGTCGTCCACCTTGTGCTCGGCGCCCTCGTACGACACCAGCAGCGTGTACGCGGGCACCGCGTCGAGCGGCAGGACGGCGGAGAAGAGACCGTCGCCCTCCGAGACCAGCGGGGTCGGATCGCCGTCGATCACGACACTCACGGCGTCCGCGAAGGGCCGCAACGCCCGAAAGACGATCCCGCCCGGTACCGGGTGCGCGCCCAGCAGGGCGTGCGGATCGTGGTGGGCGCCCGAGAGCAGGCGCCCACGGTCGGCCGGATCGAGCGCGGGCGCCGTGCGCGCGCGGGGACCGGCCGACTCGGGCGGAGAGGTGTCACGCAGGGCCACAGGGGTCAGCCTCCTCGGACGGCGAGTCGTTCGATCGCCGCCATGGGTACGGGCAGCCAGTCGGGACGGTTACGGGCCTCGTACAGCACTTCGTACACGGCTCGGTCCGTCTCGTAGGCACGCAGCAGGGCATGCTTCTTGCGGGGGTCCCAGCCCGCGCGGGCCGCGTAGCCGGCGCAGTATGCCTCCCGGCAGCGGCGCGCCCACTCGGGCCGCCACGGACGGCGCTGGCGGGCGGCGTAGTCGAACGAGCGCAGCATCCCGGCGATGTCCCGGACCGGGGAGTGGGCACTGCGGCGCTCGGCCAGCGGACGGGACGGTTCGCCCTCGAAGTCGATGACGAACCAGTCGCGTCCGGCGCGCAGGACCTGCCCGAGGTGCAGGTCCCCGTGGATGCGCTGGGCGGGCGGGCCGGCGTCGCACACGGAGAGCGCGCCGAAGGCGGTGGTGAGGCCCGGCACGAACGGGCGCAGCGCCGGCACGTGGTGCGCGGCCGCCTCCAGCCGCTCGGTCATCGCCGCCGCCGTCCGCCCGTCCTCGGCGTCCGGACCGGCCGGCAGCGCCGCGGCCAGCGCGAGGTGGACGTCCGCCGTGGCCCGCCCCAGTTCCTCGGCCTCCGCCGTGAAGTCCTCCCCGCGGGCGAGGGCCCGCAGAGCCAGCGTCCAGCCGTCCGACGCGTCGGGCAGGAACGGCTGGAGCACGCCGAGGGTCGCCTCCTGCGGATGTGTCGTGCGGAACCAGGCCACGGGTGCGGGCACCCGCCCGCACCCCTGCCCGGCCAGCGCGACCGGTACCTCCAGATCGGGGTTCACCCCGGGCTGGATACGCCGGAAGATCTTCAGGATGAGCGCGTCCCCGTACACCAGCGAGGTGTTGGACTGCTCGGCCTCCAGCAGCCGGGGGGCGAGCCCGGCGGGCAGCGACACGGACGGGTCGGACTCGAAGCACAGCGGGCCCAGCGTGCCGGGGTGCCTCATCCGCTCCAGGAGCAGATGCGCCGACCGGGGGTCCTGAAGCGCGTCATGGACCGTCAGACCGGCCAGTGGCCCGTCCTCCACCCTGCCGATCAGTGCCCGTCCCAGGCGCGGCGACAGGTGTTCCTGGAGGCCCAGGAGCAGCTGATAGCAGTCGCCGGCCGGGGGGGTGCCCCCGGGAGTCGGGACGCCCGACTGATCGGCGTGCACGAGCAGATGCAGACAGCCCGGGTACAGCTCGGTCATCGACAGCATGCGCAGGTCGGTGAGGGGCCGGTCCTTGCCGGCGAACCAGCGCTGCCGCGGCAGCCACTCGCACAGCAGCGCGGCGAGCGGCCCGACGGAGCGGACGCCGCTCGCGCTGTTCGGTCGCAGGGGTGCGGTCTTCGTCACGGTGACCCATCCTTTCCCCGGCGCTCGCTCACGGGCGGCGGCCGATCCGGGACGCGGCTCTGGTGAGCCGGAACCAATAGAAGCCGTGTCCCGCGAGGGTGAGCAGGTAGGGCAGTTCCCCGATGGCCGGAAAGCGGACCCCGCCGAAGAGCTCGACGGGATGGCGGCCGTCGAACCGGCGCAGGTCGAGTTCGGTGGGCTGCGCGGAGCGCGAGAAGTTGTGCACGCACAGCACCACGTCGTCCCCTCCGTCGGCCGTCAGGGGTGCCTCCCGGAGGAAGGCGAGGACGGCCGGGTTGGAGGACTGGAGTTCGGTGTAGGTGCCGAGGCCGAAGGCGGGGTTCTGCTTGCGGATCTCGATCATTCGCCGGGTCCAGTGCAGCAGTGAGGAGGGCGACGACATCGACGCCTCGACGTTGGTGACCTGGTATCCGTAGACAGGATCCATGATCACGGGAAGGGACAGCCGGCCCGGGTCGCAGGACGAGAAGCCCGCGTTGCGGTCCGGTGTCCACTGCATGGGGGTGCGGACGGCGTCGCGGTCGCCGAGCCAGATGTTGTCGCCCATGCCGATCTCGTCGCCGTAGTAGAGGATCGGCGAGCCGGGGAGGGAGAGCAGCAGGGCGGTGAAGAGCTCGATCTGGTTGCGGTCGTTGTCGAGGAGGGGGGCGAGCCGGCGGCGGATGCCGATGTTGGCGCGCATACGCGGGTCTTTCGCGTATTCCGCGTACATGTAGTCGCGTTCCTCGTCGGTGACCATTTCGAGGGTGAGCTCGTCGTGGTTGCGCAGGAAGATGCCCCACTGGCAGCGGGAGGGGATCGCGGGGGTCTTGGCGAGGATTTCCGATACCGGGTAGCGGGATTCCCGGCGGACCGCCATGAAGATGCGGGGCATGACGGGGAAGTGGAACGCCATGTGGCATTCGTCGCCGCCGGAGGCGTAGTCGCCGAAGTAGTCGACCACGTCCTCGGGCCACTGGTTGGCCTCGGCGAGGATCACCGTGTCCGGGTAGTGGATGTCGATGTCGCGGCGGACCCGTTTGAGGAACTCGTGGGTGGCCGGCAGGTTCTCGCAGTTGGTGCCCTCGGCCGCGTAGAGATAGGGCACCGCGTCCAGTCGGAAGCCGTCGATCCCGAGGTCGAGCCAGAAGCGGAGGGCGGCCAGGATCTCCTCCTGCACGGCCGGGTTCTCGTAGTTGAGGTCCGGCTGGTGGGAGAAGAAGCGGTGGAAGAAGTACTGCTTGCGGACGGGGTCGAAGGTCCAGTTGGAGACTTCGGTGTCGACGAAGATGATGCGGGCGTCGCCGTACTGTTTGTCGTCGTCGGCCCACATGTAGTAGTCGCCGTAGGGGCCGTCGGGGTCTTTCCTCGATTCCTGGAACCACGGGTGCTGGTCGCTGGTGTGGTTCATCACGAAGTCGATGATGACGCGCATGCCGCGTTGGTGGGCGGCGTCGACGAATTCGACGAAGTCGGCGAGGTCGCCGAATTCGGGGAGGACGGCGGTGTAGTCGGATACGTCGTATCCGCCGTCCCGTAGGGGTGATTTGAAGAAGGGCGGCAGCCAGAGGCAGTCGACTCCCAGCCATTGGAGGTAGTCGAGTTTGGCGGTGATGCCTTTGAGGTCGCCGACGCCGTCGCCGTTGCTGTCCTGGAAGGAACGGACGAGGACCTCGTAGAACACGGCGCGTTTGAACCACTCGGGGTCGCGGTCCTTGGCGGGCGTGTCCTCGAAGGTGTCCGGGACAGGGGAGTTGACGGTCATGGCGGTCTGGGGCCTCCGATCGGCGGTGCGGGTCACCGGACGTGGAACACGTGGGCAGGTGTCCGGCCGGGCTCCAGGCGCACGTAGTTCGTCCTGCCCCAGGCGTACGTCTCGCCGGTCAGTTCGTCGTGCACGCTCAGGGACGCGCCGTCGTCCAGGCCGAGTTGCGGCATGTCCAACGAGACCGTCGCCTCCTGGGTGTGGTGGGGATCGAGGTTGACGACCACCAGAACCGTGTTCGAACCCGCGCGCTTGCTGTACGCGATGACGGACGGGTTGTCCGTGCCGTGGAATCGGAGGTTCCGCAGCCAGTGCAGGGCCGGGTGCGCCCGCCGGATCTCGTTGAGCCTGGTGAGCAGCGGGGCGAGGCTGTGGCCCGCGCGCTCGGCGGCCGCCCAGTCACGGGGTTTGAGCTGGTACTTCTCCGAGTCGAGGTACTCCTCGCCGCCCTCGCGCAGAGGCGTGTTCTCGCAGAGTTCGTAGCCGCTGTAGACGCCCCAGGTCGGCGAGAGGGTGGCGGCGAGGACGGCGCGGATCTCGAAGGCGGGACGGCCGCCGTGCTGGAGGTAGGGGTGCAGGATGTCGGGGGTGTTGGCGAACAGGTTGGGCCGCATGTAGGAGGCGGCGTCCCCCGAGAGCTCGGTGAGGTACTCGGTGAGCTCGTCCTTGGTGTTGCGCCAGGTGAAGTAGGTGTAGGACTGCTGGAAGCCGATCTGCGCGAGGGTGTGCATCATCGCGGGGCGGGTGAAGGCCTCGGCGAGGAAGATCACGTCGGGGTCGGTGCGGTTGATGTCCGCGATGACCCGCTCCCAGAACACGACCGGCTTGGTGTGCGGGTTGTCGACCCGGAAGATCCGCACCCCGTACGACATCCAGTGCCGCAGGACCCGCACGGTCTCGGAGACCAGGCCCTTCATGTCGGCGTCGAAGGCGATCGGATAGATGTCCTGGTACTTCTTCGGCGGGTTCTCGGCGTACGCGATGGTGCCGTCGGGGCGGTGGTGGAACCACTCGGTGTGCTTGTGCACCCAGGGGTGGTCGGGGGAGCACTGGAGGGCGAAGTCGAGGGCGATCTCCAGGCCGAGCTCAGCCGCCCGCTCCACGAACCAGGCGAAGTCCTCCAGCGTGCCCAGCTCCGGGTGGACGGCGTCGTGACCGCCCTCCGGCGAGCCGATCGCCCAGGGCACCCCGACATCGCCCGACGCGGCGTTCAACGCGTTGTTGCGGCCCTTGCGGAAGGTCGTGCCGATGGGGTGGACGGGCGGGAGGTAGACGACGTCGAAGCCCATCGCGGCGATGGCGGGGAGCCTGCGCGCGGCGGTGCGGAAGGTGCCGTGCGGGCGCTCGGCGGTGCCCTCGGAGCGCGGGAAGAACTCGTACCAGGCGCCGTACAGGGCGCGTTCCCGCTCGACCAGCAGCGGCAGCGGCTCGGACGCGGTGACCAGCTCCCGCAGCGGATACCGGCCGAGCACGGCGTCGACCTGCGGCGTAAGCGCCGCCGCGTAGCGCTCGGCCACCGCAGCGGAGTCGTCGAGCAGCTTCTTCGCCGCGTCCCGCAGCAGGGTGCGCTCCGGTCCGCGCGGGGCCCGGGCGGCCGCTCGCTCGTAGAGCTGTCCGCCCTCCTCCAGAACCAGACCCGGGTCGATCCCGGCCGGGATCTTGATCTCCGCATGGTGGCGCCAGGTGGCGATCGGGTCGCTCCAGGCCTCCACGGTGTAGGTCCAGCGGCCCATGGCCTCCAGGGTCACATCGGCTCCCCAGCGGTCGCTGCCGGGGGTGAGTTCGCGCATCGGCGTCCAGGGCCCGCGGCCGCCGTCCGGGTTCTTGAGGACCACGTTGGCGCCGATGGCGTCGTGGCCCTCGCGAAACACCGTCGCGGAGATCCGCACCGTCTCCCCGGTCACGGCTTTCGCCGGCCGCCTACCGCACTCCACGCGCGGTTCGACGTCCCGCACCGGGATACGGCCGATCGCCCTGGTGGACTTCACCCTTGCACCTCCGCTAGCTCGAAAATGGCTTCGTCCGCCCGGTGTTGGGCGAACGGACTGCACCTGCGTGGAGCGCTACGTCTCCGCGGGCAGGCAGGGGAGGGGCCGCGTCACGGAGAGCCGCGCGACGCCGTTTCTCCGGCTCAGGCCCCAGCGCTCCCGGTGGAGGGCGTCCACACCGGCCCGCAGATACTGGTCGGCGGCGTCCGCGGCCTCCCGTGCGCAGCGCTTGCCCATCAGCACGCAGAGGGTGTAGCCGCAGTCCTCGAACGCGGCCCGCGCCGTGCGGTCGTCGGGTCGCGCCAGCATGTCCCGCTCCCAGGCCCGGTAATTGCGCAAGGTCCTGGCGACTTCTGTCTTCGCTGGTTGCAGCATCGCGCTGTGCACCTTCCGGGAGTTCAAGCAAGGGGAGGTCGCTCGAGGCGGCCGGGTCGGCCCGTTGCGCGGAGGCGCGAAGTGTCCGACCTTGTGAGGCCTTCACTTATGGTGCACGGCGCATCACCCAACGTCCTGTTGGATCTTGGTTGTGGTGTGCTCGTGTTGCACGAATGGCGTAGCAGCCCCACTGTGGTTGTGACTCTGAAGCGATTACCGCTCACGCTTCGTATTGGGGAACTCTGGCCCGTCGGGCCGAGCAGGAGTGGGAGCCTCGCCGGTGAGGAGCGAACGACGATGAAGACAGCAGTCCCCTGCTACTACCACCTCGATGTGGACGTCTGTCCGGAACGGGTCGGACAGGTCAGGCGCATATTGGCCGCCCATCTGTCCTACTGGGAGCTCGAGACACACGTCGAGACCGTCTGCCGCGGCGCCGAGATGCTGCTGACCGCGATCGACGAGCACGCCACGGACAAGCACACCTCGATCGAGATGTGGTGGAACGGACAACACCTGATCACGGCCATCGGGGGTCAGGACCACGGGCTGCGTCCCGACCAGGACCTGCGAGCCTGTCTGGAGCGCATCGCCGTGATGAGCGACGGCTGGGGGTGCTGCGCCACCGGCACCGGAAGCCAGGTGATCTGGTTCTCCCAGCGGGCCCGCTCCGGCGAACGGGTCCCGCTGGTGCCGACCGCGCCCGCGCCGAGCCTGCGCGAGGTGCGTCAAGTGCCCCGCGAACTGCCGGTGGCGGCCCTGGCCGCCCCGGCGGGCGAGGCACACGGCGTCCTGGAGGCCGCTCGGTGACCTCACGGCCGAACCGGAAGGACCGCAAGGACCGCAGGAACCGGACGGACCGGAGTGCCGGGGTGCCCGCCTGGAGCGGGCATCCCTTCCCGCTGGGCGCCGACTTCGACGGACAGGGCACCAACTTCGCGCTGTTCAGCGAGGTCGCCGAACGCGTCGACCTCGTCCTCGTCGACGACGACGGCGCCACCCGCGGTGTCCCGCTGACCGAGGTCGACGGCTTCGTCTGGCACGCGTACCTGCCCGGGATCGGTCCCGGGCAGCGCTACGGCTTCCGGGTGCACGGCCCGTGGAACCCCGGCTCCGGCCACCGGTGCAACCCGGCCAAGCTGCTCCTCGACCCCTACGCGCGCGCCGTCGACGGCCAGATCGACAACCACGCCTCCCTCTTCGAGCGCGCCGGTGACCGCCCCGACCCGGCGGACAGCGCCGGGCACACCCTGCTCGGCGTGGTCACCGACGCCGCCTTCGACTGGGGTGAGGACGAGCCGCCCCGGCGCCCTTACGCCGACACGGTGATCTACGAGGCCCATGTACGCGGCCTGACCCGCACCCATCCCGAGGTTCCGCCCGACCTGCGGGGCACCTACGCCGGTCTCGCGCACCCCGCGGTGACCGAGCACCTCATCTCGCTGGGCGTGACGGCGATCGAGCTGATGCCCGTGCACCAGTACGTGCAGGACGGTGTGCTGACGGACCGGGGCCTGTCCAACTACTGGGGCTACAACACCATCGGCTTCTTCGCCCCGCACAACGCGTACGCCGCCCACGGCACCCGAGGCGAGCAGGTCACCGAGTTCAAGTCCATGGTGAAGGCGCTGCACGCGGCCGGCCTGGAAGTGATCCTCGACGTCGTCTACAACCACACCGCCGAGGGCAACGAGAAGGGCCCCACCCTCTCCTTCCGCGGCATCGACAACGCCTCCTACTACCGGCTCGTGGACGGCGACTGGTCGCACTACTACGACACCACCGGCACCGGCAACAGCCTGCTCATGAGGCACCCGTACGTCCTTCAGCTGATCATGGACTCGCTGCGGTACTGGGTGACGGAGATGCATGTCGACGGCTTCCGCTTCGACCTCGCGGCCACCCTCGCCCGCCAGTTCCACGAGGTGGACCGGCTGTCCGCGTTCTTCGACCTCATCCAGCAGGACCCCGTGATCAGCCGCGTCAAGCTCATCGCCGAACCCTGGGACGTCGGCGAGGGCGGCTACCAGGTGGGCAACTTCCCGCCGCTGTGGTCGGAGTGGAACGGCCCCTACCGCGACGCCGTACGCGACTTCTGGCGCGCGGAACCCGGCTCGCTGGGCGAGTTCGCCTCCCGGCTGACCGGCTCCTCGGACCTCTACGCCCACAGCAGACGCCGGCCGCGCGCCGGCGTCAACTTCGTCACCGCGCACGACGGTTTCACCCTGCGTGACCTCGTCTCGTACAACGACAAGCACAACGAGGCCAACGGTGAGGGCAACCGGGACGGCGAGAGCGCCAACCGCTCCTGGAACTGCGGGACCGAGGGGCCCACCGAGCGCCCGGCGGTCCTCGAACTGCGGGCCCGGCAACAGCGCAACCTGCTCGCCACGCTGCTGCTGTCGCAGGGCATCCCGATGATCGGTCACGGCGACGAACTCGGCCGCACCCAGGGCGGCAACAACAACGCCTACTGCCAGGACAGCGAAGTCTCCTGGGTCGACTGGCGGTTGACCGACGAGCAGCGGGGCCTGGCGGACTTCTGCCGGCGCCTCGTCGCCCTGCGCGCCGCCCACCCCGTGCTGCGGCGGCGCCGCTTCTTCCGGGGCGAGACCGTCAGGCACGCCCGGCAGCCGCTGCCCGATCTCGTCTGGCTGCTGCCGGACGCGCGCGAGATGACGGATCGCGACTGGCAGCGCGCCGACGCGCACAGCGTCGCTGTCTTCCTCAACGGCGACGCCATCGCCGAACCCGACCCCCGTGGCCGGCCCGTCGTGGACGACTCGTTCCTGCTGCTGTTCAACAGCTACTGGGAACCCGTCGTCTTCCGGCTGCCCGACGCCGCGTACGGCGAGCGCTGGACGGTGTGCGCCGACACCACGGAGCCCGACGGCGGCCCGGACGAGACGGAGTACAAGGCCGGCGCGGAGGTGACGCTGGAGGATCGCGGCCTGATCGTGCTGGCCCGGCCCCCGCGCCGTTCCGACTGAGACCGGGGGCGCTCAGCGCCCCCGGCTCGAGGTCACCGTGAACTGGGCGCCGTCCGGGTCGCGCAGCACGGCCTCGTGGGCGGTCTCGATCAGCACGCTGCCGCCGTGTTTCTCGGCCGCCCGGGCACAGGCCGTCACGTCCGCGACGGCGAAGTGGATCTGCCAGTGCGGACGGATCGTGGGGTCGGGCGCCGCCTCCAGCGCGCCCGACTCGATCCGGGCGACGACATCGCCCCGGCTGCGCAGCACGACCTCGCCGCGCTCGTAGTGGACCTCGACGCAGCCGGGGTGGTCCGTGGCCCAGTCGAGGATCTCGCCGTAGAAGATGGCGGAGTCGAAGGCGTCGCGGGTGTGGAGCCTGATGAAGGCGGGCGCGTCCTGCCGCCAGGCCTCCCAGTTGCCGAGCAGCTCGCCCTCCCAGACACCGAAGGTCGCGCCGTCCCGGTCGGCCAGCAGTGCCGCACGGCCCGGCGGCAGCGAGATCGGGCCCACGGCCACCGTCCCGCCGCGTTCCCGGGTCCGGGAGGCGGCGTCGTCCGCGCTGGGGACGGCGAAGTACGGCGTCCAGGCGACCGCCATCTGCCACATCGAGGCGACGGCGGCCACACCGGCGACCGGGACGCTGCCGACCAGCGCCGTCCTGAAGTGGTCGCCGAGCACGCCCCGGCGCCACTCCCAGCCCAGGACGGCCCCGTAGAACTTCTGCGTGGCATCCAGATCGCGGCTGGTCAGGCTCACCCAGCAGGGCGCACCGAACACGGAGTGCGTGGAGACGGATCCCCGCGTACCGGGGGCGGATGTCGGGCGACGGTTCATGGCACTCGCGTTCCTGGTCTCTCGGCCGGCGGGCGGGGCTACCACCAGTGTCCGGCCGGAACCGTCCCGGCCGCCTGCCGAGCGACCCGCCGACACGATGGAGCGGTGGCACGAGTACCGCAGGGAACGACTGATGAAACGGCCCGGATCTTGGCGCTCCACGACGGCCCCACCAGGATTTCCGGCGCGCCGCCGTTGGATCCTTGGGGTGAGGCCCCTCGGGGCGAGAGTCAGTCCGCGTCGGCGGCGATCTCCTCGCGCAGCCGCGCGAAGCAGCCACTGAGCAGGCGTGAGACATGCATCTGCGAGATGCCCAGCTGTTCGGCGATCCGGCTCTGGGTCATGCCCGCGAAGAACCGCATGTACAGGATCGTCCGTTCGCGCTCCGGCAGGGCCCGCAGACAGGGCGCCACGGCCACCCGGTCGACGACGGCGTCGTAACCGGGATCGGGGTCGCCCAGGGCGTCCTCGAGCGCGTAGCCGTCGGTGCCGGGCAGCTCCGCCTCCAGCGACAGCGCGGAGAAGCACTCCAGCGCCTCCGTGCCGGTGCGCACCTCGTCCTCGGTGAGCTGCGCGTACGCGGCGATCTCGGCGACGGTGGGCGGGCGCCCCGGAGTCGTCTGCGACAGCTCCTTCGCGGCGCTCCGTACCCGGTTGCGCAGGTCCTGGACCCGGCGAGGCACGTGCAGCGTCCACATGTGGTCGCGGAAGTGCCGCTTGATCTCACCGGTGATCGTCGGGACCGCGTACGCCTCGAAGGCGCGACCGCGTTCCGGGTCGTAGTGGTCGACGGCCTTGACGAGTCCCAGGGCGGCGACCTGGTACAGGTCCTCGAGGTTCTCGCCGCGCCCCCGGAACCGGACGGCGATACGTTCGGCCATGGGCAGCCACAGGCGCACCAGCTCGTCCTTGAGCGCCTGGCGCTCCGGCCCGTCGGGCAGACCGGTGAGCCGCACGAAGGACTCGCCGGTGTCCGGCGCGTCGTCGTGGGGGTGCTGCTTCGTTCTGACGGTGCTACGCATCACGCGCGCCTTCCTCAGAAGGATGCCGATGGAGGGCCGGGCACCGTGGGAACCGCGCACTCGGGCTGACGGGAGAACACCCGGGACCGACCGCACGGCGGGATCCCACGGACGTGCCTCCTGTCCGAAGCACTCTTGTCCGAATGCCCGCCATTGAGCCTCTTGAAACAGTTTCTCCCTATTTGTTCCGTGCCGCTCCTTGACTCTCACCCTCGGCTCTCACCCTTGACTCTTCCTTGGGTCGATTACCTCTGACACAGAGGTAATCTCGTCCCCGTGGAGCAGGAACGGTGGGACCAGGAGACGTTCCCGGAAGAGCTCGCCGACGCGCTCGTCGGCGTCCAGCGGCTGCTCAGGCGGCGGCTGCGGGCCGGTCTGACCGTGCCGCGGCTGCGCGGTGCCGAGGTCGAGCTGCTGCGCCTGGTCGAGACGCGGCCCGGCATCGGCGTCTCGGACGCGGCCAGGGAGCTGTACCTGGCGGGCAACTCCGTCTCGACCCTCGTCAACCAGCTGGTCAAGGACGGCTACCTGGTCCGCGAGACCGACCCCGCCGACCGGCGCGTCGCCCGACTGCTGCTCACCGAGGCGGCCGAGGCCCGGCTGCGGGCGTGGCGGGAGCGGCGCGCCGCGCTCGTCGGCCGGCACGTCGCCCGCCTCGACCCCGCCGACCGGGAGGCCCTGCGCGCGGCGCTCCCGGCCCTGCGCGCGCTCGCCGTCAACCTGCACGAGGAGGCCGAGGAGTCATGACGACCGACACTGGCACGGACGCCGTCGCCTGTACCCGGCTCGCCTACGCCTTCGGTGACACGAAGGCGGTCGACGGGCTCGAGCTGACCGTCCGGGAGGGCGAGGTCTTCGGCCTGCTCGGACCCAACGGCGCCGGCAAGACCACCGCCATCCGCTGCATCACGACCCTGCTGCCGGTCCCGTCCGGCATGGTGCGCGTCTTCGGTCACGACGCCGCCGGCGACCGCATGGCCGTACGACGGCTGCTCGGCTACGTCCCGCAGCAGCTGTCCGCCGACTCGGGGCTCACCGGCAGGGAGAACGTCTCCCTCTTCGCCCGCGTCTTCGACGTGTCCCGGCGCGAGCGTGCCGAACGCGTCGACCAGGCGCTGGGCGCCGTCGGTCTCACGGACGCCGCCGACCGGCTCGCCGGCACCTACTCCGGCGGCATGGTCCGGCGTCTCGAACTCGCCCAGGCCCTGGTCAGCGCGCCCCGGCTGCTGATTCTCGACGAGCCGACGATCGGCCTCGACCCGATCGCCCGAACGGGTGTCTGGGAGCACATCACCGCCGTACGCGAGGCCACCGGCATGACCGTCCTGGTGACCACGCACTACATGGACGAGGCCGACCAGTACTGCGACCGGGTCGGCCTGATGCACCACGGCCGGATCCGCGCCCTCGGCACACCCGCCGAGCTCCGGCAGGGGCTCGGAGAACGCCGACGCGCCGAGGGCGCGCCGGCCACGGCCCCGCTGCCGACCCTGGAGGACGTCTTCCGGGACGTCGCCGGCAGCGGCCTCGACGAGCAGGCAGGAGATTTCCGCGATGTCCGAAGCACCCGCCGTACCGCTCAGCGCGTCGGCTGACCGCGCCCGCCCGCAGAACATCGACCTGCTGCTGCGGCCGCCCCGGCCCCGCGTCGGCTGGCGACTGCTGCCGGCCCGGGTCGCCGCCCTGTGCGCCGTCGAACTACAGAAACTGCGCCACGACCGCACCGAGCTGTACACCCGGGCCGTCCAGCCCGCCCTGTGGCTGCTGATCTTCGGTCAGACCTTCACCCGCATCAAGGCGATCCCGACCGACGGCATCCCCTACATCGACTATCTGGCGCCCGGCATCATCGCCCAGTCCGCGATGTTCATCGCGATCTTCTACGGCATCCAGATCATCTGGGAGCGGGACGCGGGCGTTCTCAACAAGCTGCTCGTCACGCCGACCCCGCGCTCCGCGCTCATCACCGGCAAGGCGTTCGCGGCCGGGGTGAAGTCGGTGATCCAGGCGGTCGTCGTGGTCGTCATCGCCGCCCTGCTCGGCGTCGCCCTGACCTGGAACCCGCTGAAGCTGCTCGGGGTCGCCGTGATCGTCGTCCTCGGCTCGGCCTTCTTCTCCTGCCTGTCGATGACCATCGCGGGCATCGTCCTCAGCCGCGACCGCCTCATGGGCTTCGGGCAGGCGATCACCATGCCGCTGTTCTTCGGCTCCAACGCGCTCTACCCGGTCGACATCATGCCGGGCTGGCTCCAGGCCGTCAGCAAGGTCAACCCCCTCAGCTACGAGGTGGACGCGCTGCGGGGGCTGCTCCTCGGCACGCCCGCGCACCTCGCCCTCGACTTCGGGGTGCTGATCGTGGCCGCCGCGCTCGGCATCGCCGCGGCCTCCTCCCTCCTGGGCCGGCTGGCCCGCTGAGCCCGCCCGGGAACGTGATGTGCGGCACGCCCGCGACAAGCCCTTTCCAGGCCTGTCGGCGGATTCTGCCTGCGCACGGCTTGATCAGCGATCAAAAGGGATGAATTCCCTGGCCACAGCGCATTCTGCTCATTTGACAGTGCGATCGGCGCACGGATAGGAAGCAGCCGGTAGAAGTCGAGAGGTGGACTGTGTACGAGCCGAACGTGGTCGGGGACTGGCAGGAGTACGACGAGCATGCCGGTCTGCGGGTCCGCGTCCACCGCCTGGAGCAGAGTGAGCCGCCCAGGGGACGCGACGACGCCGCCGAGGGGCTGACGTACTTCTGCCTGCGGGTGACCGTCGAGAACCGGGGCGGCAACCACTCCACGATCCACCTCGAGGACGGCCAGATCGACGTACGGCTCGGGCCCGAGGGCGAGAGCGCGTTCATCGACTGGCGCAACTCGCAGTTCATCGAGGGCTTCGACGTCTACCCGCTGCGCCGGGCCACCGCCGTGCTGTACGCGGCGGGACCCGAGGCGTCGCTCGCCCAGGTGGACGTCCAGGTCCAGCTGCGGGTCGACGACGACTGGGCCGACCGCCGGCTGTGGACGGGCGGCATCGGCCTGGCCGAGGGATCCGGCGGGGCCCCGGCCGGCGCGGGACGCGACAGCCTGGCCCGCCAGGTCAGCAACTTCCTGCGCGACCAGGCCGAAGAGGGCAGCGCCTGAGGGGTGCCGCGCCCGTCGACGGGTCGACGGGGCGGCGGACGGTCAGTGCGGGATGCCGTCGATGATCTCGCGTGCGCCCTGACGCAGCAGCGACACCGCCACCGACGTGCCGAGCGTCGCCGGGTCCAGCCGGCCGGCCCACTCGTGGGCGTTCAGCCGGGTCTTCCCGTCCGGGGTGAACACGCAGGCGCGCAGCGACAGTTCGCCACTGCGGTCCACGCGCGCGAAGCCGGCGATCGGGCTGTTGCAGTGCCCCTGGAGCACATGCAGGAACATGCGTTCCGCCGTGGCCTCCCGATGGGTGGCCGGATCGCCGAGCCCGCTGACGACGTCGATGACGTCGGTGTCGCCCTCGCGGCACTGGAGGGCGAGGACGCCCGCGCCGATCGGCGGCATCATCGTCTCCGGCGACAGCACCTCGGTGATCACGTCCCGCCGCTCGATGCGCTCCAGGCCGGACACGGCGAGCAGCAGCGCGTCCGCCTCGCCCGCCGCCAGCTTCTCCAGCCGCCGGTTGGCGTTGCCCCGGAACGGCACGCACTCCAGGTGGGGATGGGTGGCGGCGAGCTGGGCGACCCGGCGCACCGAGGAGGTGCCGATACGCGTCCCGGCCGGAAGCTCGTCCAGGGTGCGGCCACCCGGGTGCACGAGGGCGTCGCGGATGTCGTCCCGCTTCAGGAACGCGGCGAACACCGTGCCCGCGGGCAGCGGCCGGTCCGCCGGCACGTCCTTGACGCAGTGCACCGCGAGATCCGCCGCACCGGCCAGCAGCGCCGCGTCGACCTCCTTGGTGAAGGCACCCTTGCCGTCGACCTTGGACAGGTCGCCCATCCATTTGTCGCCGGTCGTCTTCACCGGGACGACCTCGGTGCGCACACCGGGATGCAGGACGGCCAACTCCGAGCGCACGCGCTCCACTTGGGCCAGCGCCATGGGCGAGTCACGGGAGACGATGCGGATCATTTCCGGAACGGACATGCGGGACACGATAGACCCTCGCGGACCGCGTGCCGTGCCGCTCGTCGGTTCTGCGCCGTCAGAAGGTCACGTCCGGGAGGTCACGTCCGGGAGGTCACGTCCGCGAGGTCACGTCGAGAACGAAGCGCCGCTTGTCGGTGCCGAGGGCGCCGAGCCGGGCGTAGAAGCGGATCGCCCCCTCGTTCCAGGCGGGGGTCTGCCACTGCACCTCGCTCATGCCCAGACTCCGGGCCTGAGCAGCCACGGCGTTCATCAGCAGGGCGCCCAGACCCAGGCCGCGGTGGCCGGGGGTGAGGAACAGACAGTCCATGTGGAGGTACTCGCGGGCCTCCCAGGTGGAGAGCTCGGGCGCGCAGGTCGCGTAGCCGACGACCTCGCCGTCGGGCAGTTCGGCGACCAGGCAGTACAGCCGGGGCGTCGGGGCGTCGAAGAGGAGCCCGGCCAGCCGCTTCGCGAGGTCGGGCACGGGCGGGGCGGCGCGCTCGTACTCCGCGTGCTGGGCGGCGAGTTCGGCGACGCGCGGCAGATCGGACCGTTCGGCGTGCCGGACCCGTGCTGCGGCGCTCACCTGACGTCCCCCTCGACCGTGTCCGCGCCCCAGGCGGCGAGCCGCTCCACGAGGGGGCCGGTGCCGTCCAGGACGTGCCGTACGAAGGCGTCGCGCTCATGGGCCAGGACGGCCGCCTCCCACACACATGGCGCCAGCCCCACCCGCCCCGGCCGCAGGTCCTCGGGCCGGCCGGCCGGACCCGTGAACACCGCGAGGTCCGACATATGGCCCTCGATCCAGGTGTGGACCAGGAGATAGTCCCCGTCGCCGCCCGCGTGCACCAGCACGACGGCGAGGCCGAGCGATCCCCGCAGCGCCCCGAGTTCCAGGTGGCCGGCGGCGACCCGCAGCGCCTCCCGGGCGGCGGGCTCCGTCACCGTCCGCCCCGGCGCCTCGAGCGCGTACGCCTTGACCAGGTGCCCGGCGACCTCTCGGGCACCCAACGGCCGGGCGGTGCGGGCGTGATGATCCTCGGCGAGGGCGAGCAGCTCCTTCGCCGGCACGGCCGGCGGCAGTTCGTCGTGAAGATCCATCCGGACATCATGGGGCGTGCGTGCGCCGCCGTCCACGGTCGGGGAGTCCGCACCCCGACCCGCGGACGGCGGCCGAGGCTCACGCGGCGGGATCGAAGGCGATCCCGGACGGCTTCGCCGAGGAGAGGTGGTTGTTGAAGTTGGCGTCCTTCAGGCCGAAGTTGGCGCTGCCGAAGTCGTACGCGCTCAGCTTGTCCCGCAGACCCGCCGGGTAGCCGTTCCAGCCGACCAGCGGCGGGTACTGCCAGGTGCCCTTGTGGTTCTCCGGCGGCTCGTCGTTCGAGTTCGCGAGCCGGAAGCAGTGCGTGCTGATGCCGTCCTTGTGGTAGACGATCTTCGCGTGCGAGCCGTCGAAGCGGACCCCGGAGGCCGCGGTCACGGTGAACGAGCCGTGGTTGGACGTCGAGACGTACTGGACCTGGCCGTTCTGCACCCAGATCACGACGTGCTCCCAGTCGTGCCGGTGCCCGCCGATGCTGCTGCCCGCTATGGCCTGGTCCTTCTCGAAGTAGAGGCCGTACAGGTACGCGCACCAGCCGTTGTTGCACTTGTAGCGCGAGTAGCTGTTGGTGTTGTCCAGGTCGGAGGCGTCCCGGCAGCTGCCGTTGAGGGCGCCGGTCGGGTTCAGCCCGCCGTTGATCGTGCCGTCGGGGCCGATGGCGGGGGTCGAGTAGCAGCCGTCCGTGTCGTAGTCGAACGCGGGCTGATACGTCAGTTCGGCGGCTTCGGCGTTGGACGGCAGGGCCGTCGGCGGGGCGGCGAAGGCAACCGACGGGAGGGCGACGACGAGTGCGGCGGCACCGGCGAACCCGGTCAGCCACCTCCTGCCGTGGACCTTGAACTTCGATGACGACACTGCGTCCTCCTCGGGGTTTCGGGCGCAGCCGAACGGCTGTGTGGGGAGAGGGAGTTGAAAAGCAGCTCAGCTTCCCCGGTTTTCCCCTCCACGCCAAGAGGTCGCAGGCGTATCAGTGGTGAAGCACAGCCCAATACTTGGCTGCTGAGGCGAGGTCAGGCGGAAATGTCCGGCAGATCCGCCGCCGACTCCTCGGGCGTCAGGTCCGGCCGCAGCCGAAGCCAGGACGGCTGGCGCAGCAGCCCCGCCCGGGTCCGTGTGCTGTACCGGACCTCTCCGACCAGCCGGGGCACGACCCAGCGCGCGCCCGGCGCCTGCGGTACGGCATCGAAGGGGCACTCGTCGGTCGCGGCGGCCCGCAGGAGGGCCGCGAGTTCGACCCGCTCGGCCTCGCTCCAGCCGGTGCCCACCCCGCCGACGTACCGCAGTCCCGTCGCGGCCCGCTGCCCCACCAGGACGGCGCCGGGCAGCCCGGTCAGCCGTCCCTTGCCGGGCAGCCAGCCGCCGACCAGGACGTCCGCGACACGCATGTTCCGGATCTTGATCCAGGCGCGGGAGCGCACCCCCGGCTCGTACACCGAGTCCAGCCGCTTGCAGACCAGTCCCTCCAGGCCGTGGGCGTGGGTCGCCTCCAGGGCCTCCCGCCCGTGTCCGACCAGGGCACGCGGCGTCGACCAGAACGGCCCCTCCAGCGCCAGCGCCTCCAGCCGGGCCCTGCGCCGCGTGTACGACAGCGGGAGGAGGGACTGCCCGCCCAGATGCAGCACGTCGAACAGCACGAGGTGCACGGGTGCCGTCGCCGCCAGCCGTGCGGCCTTGCCCGGCGCCTGGACCAGGCCCATCCGGGACTGGAGCAGCTGGAAGTCGGCCCGGCCCTGTCCGTCCAGGGCGAGGACCTCACCGTCCAGCACGGCCGGCGTGGCGCCGAGCGCTCCGGCCAGCGGCCGCAGCTCGGGATAGGCGCCGGTGATGTCCTCCCCCGAACGGGCGCGCAGGGTGACGCTCCCGTCTCCGGGGAGGTACAGCACGGCCCGCTGCCCGTCCTGCTTGGTCTCGTAGGCCCAGCGCGCGTCCTGGGCGGCGGGCGGCAGTCGGCCCGGGGTGGCGAGCATGGGGGCGATGAGAGGGAGGGTCACGGGTGAGTTGTGGACGCGGTCGGGCCGAAGCACGCGGAAGAGGCCGCGGTTTCGCCTGAACGGCGCTGTGCCGGTCGTGCGCTCAGTGGTCGCCGGGCAGCGGCTCGGGCGCCCGGACGAGCCCCGACTGGTAGGCGATGACGACCAGCTGGGCGCGGTCCCGGGCGCCGAGTTTCGTCATGGCGCGGTGCACATGGGTGCGGACCGTCAGCGGGCTGACGAAGAGCTCTTCGGCGATCTCCTCGTTGGAGCGGCCCTCGGCGACCCGGGCCGTCACCTCGCGCTCGCGGGCGGTGAGCCCGGCGAGGTCGTCGGGGAAGCCGAGCCGGGCGCCCTCCGCGGGGGAGGCGAGGAAGCGGGCGATCAGACAGCGGGTGGCGAGCGGGGAGAGGAGCGACTCGCCGGAGGCGACGGTGCGGATCCCGTCGAGGAGGGCGTCGGCGGTGACGTCCTTGCCGAGGAAGCCGCTCGCGCCGGCCCGCAGCGCCCGGGCGACGTACTCGTCGATCTCGAAGGTCGTCAGGATCAGCACCCGGGTGTCGGACAGGCCCGGGTCGGCGCAGACGTCGGCGGTGGCGGCGAGGCCGTCGGTGCCGGGCATGCGGATGTCCATCAGGACCACGTCGGGGCGGTGCAGCCGCGCGAGGTCGACCGCCTGGGCGCCGTCGCCGGCCTCGCCCACCACCTCCATGTCGTCGCAGGTGTCGATGAGGATCCGGAAGGTCGCCCGGAGCAGGGCCTGGTCGTCGGCGAGCAGCACGCGGATGGTCATGGCGTCCGTTCTGTGGGTGCGGGAGGTGCGGGAGGTGCGGGAGGTGCGGGAGCGTCGGGGTAGAGGGGCAGCCGGGTGGTGACCTGGAAGCCGCCCTCGGGGCGGTGCCCGGCCCGGAGGGCACCGCCCACGGACTCGGCGCGCTCGCGCATACCGATCAGGCCGAACCCGCGGCCGTCCTCGACCGTGACGGGCCCGGCGGGCCCGCCGGTTCCGTCGGTTCCGTCGTCGGTCACGGTGATCGTCAGCCGGTCGCGGTCGAAGCACAGCAGCACCCGGGCCGTTCGCGCGCCGGTGTGCTTGGTGACGTTGGTCAGCGCCTCCTGCACGATGCGGTACGCCGTCAGGTCCACGCCCGGGGTGAGCGGCCGTGCCGTGCCCTCGGTCGCGACCCGCACATCCAGGCCCGCGCCCGCGCACGTCCGGGTCAGCTCGGTCAGCTGCGCCAGACCGGGGCTCGGGGCGAGCGGCGCGTCGCCCTCGTCCGACCGACGCAGCAGATTCACCGTGGCCTTGAGCTCGCGCAGCGCCGAGGAGGTCGTGCCCGCCAGGTCGGTGAGGAGGCCGTGGGCGCGGTCGGGATGGGTGCGCGCGAGGTGCGCCGCGGTACCCGCCTGGGCGTTCGCGAGAGCCAGATGGTGGGCGACGACGTCGTGCAGTTCACGGGCGATGCGCACCCGTTCCTCGACGACGCGGCGGTGCGCCTCCTCCTCGCGGCCCTGCTCGGCGTACTCGGCGCGGGCCTGGACGGCGTCGACGTAGGCCCGCTGGAGACGGACCAGGTTGCCGGTGACGATCGGGAACAGCAGCCAGACCGCGGGACTGATCGTCTTCATCGGCCAGGGGTGGTGCGCGACGGGGTCCGCCAGCAGGGCGGCCGGCACGATCACCGCGAGGGCGGCGCAGTAGTGGCGGCGCGACGAACGGCGGCCGGCGCGCACGGTCAACCGGTAGAGGGCGAGCATGAGGGGGCCCAGCAGCAGCGGGGTGATGAGGTGGCCGAGCGCGATCGCGCCGGCCGCGCCGCCGGTCGTCAAGGCCACGACAGCGCCGGGGCGGGTGCGCTGCCACCGCAGCAGCGTGCCGCAGGAGAGCAGCCCGAGGGCGATCGTCGGGCCCGCGGTGTCCGGCCGGCCGGCGCCGAGGACGGTGATCTCGCTGCCCAAGAGGAAGGCCGCGAAGAGCAGGACGGCCGTCATGGTGTCGACGGTGCGGGTGTGGTCGTCCGCGTAGCGCTGCCAGGGGATGCACATGGGCTGACTCCGGTGGGGGCGTGGACCCGGCGCGGACGGGACCCGCCGCGCACGAGGGGCGCGGGCCGCCGCCCCGGCGCTCCCTGCCGGGCGGTCGCCCACCGGGGAGGGCGGAGGGCGGACTCCCGCCGGCGTCGGCCTCCGCGCGGCGCGGTACGGGCCGCCGTGACCGTCGTACGGCGGGTCGCCCGGGTCTGCGCTCACCACACGCACGGCAGCTCCACCTCGATCACCGTGGGCCCGCCCACCGGGCTCGTCACCCGCACCGTCCCGTCGAGCGCGGCGACCCGGCGCCGCATGCCCAGCAGCCCCGATCCGGCGCTCTCGTCGACGCCGCCGCACCCCTCGTCGCACACCCGCACGCTCAGCCCGGTCCGGGAGCGGGCCAGCACGACCTCGGCCCGGTCCGACCCGCTGTACTTGGAGGCGTTGGTCAGCGCCTCGGCGATCACGAAGTAGGCGGCCGCCTCCACCGCGGCCGGCGCCCGTGGGCCGTCCGGGAGCAGGTCGGTCCGCACGGTCACCCCGAGTCCGCTGCTGCCCGCCAGCGCCCGTACGGCCCCCTCGAGTCCCCGGTCGGTGAGGATCGGCGGATGGATGCCGCGTACCACGTGCCGCAGTTCGGTCAGGGCCTCCTCGGCCTGGTCCTGCGCGTCGGTGAGCAGCTTCCGCGCGGTGTCGGGGTCGGCCCCGTACGCCCGCTGGGCGAGTCCGATCCGCATCGACAGCGCGACCAGCCGCGCCTGGGCGCCGTCGTGCAGGTCCCGTTCGATCCGGCGCAGTTCGGCGCCGTGCGCGGCGACCGCGTCCGCCCGGGTCGCGGTGAGCTGCTCGACCCGACCGGCCAGCAGCGCCTGGGGGGAGGGTCTGAGCAGGGCGGCCGACCAGCCCGCCTCCAGGTCGGCGAGCCGGACGAGCAACGGCAGGACCAGCGCCTCGCGGCCCAGCAGGGCGCGCCGCACACCGTCGACGAGGAGGCCCACCGGCCACAGCGGCAGCATCAACAACGTCAGCCAGCCGTAGGCGTAGTACGCCCCCATCCAGCGCAGATCGGTGAGAGTGCCGGGATCCCCGACGGCCGTCCGCAGCCGCTCGCGCAGCGGGCCGGTGACCGTTCGGTACGCCTCCGGTATCTCCCGGCCGGTCCAGGACGCCGTCAAGCGCCGCTTGGCCCCGGCGATCCGGCGGATCAGCAGCACGGTCTCGGGCAGCAGCCAGATCCCGACCCCCGAGACCGCGCCGGTGGCGGCGATCAGCAGGACGGTGATGAAGAGGTACGACCCGAAGGCCATGGCGGCGGCCAGGAAGAGATGGACCGTGGCCCGCGCCGCCTGTCGCAGGGTCGCGCGCATGGAGTGCCGTTCCTCTCGTGAAGAGAAGCGGGGGAGGGGGACGGTGGGGGGAGAACCACACGGGCCGCCGGCCGGCGGACACGCTCGGACCGGCGGACCCGTGTGCGGAGGTCCTAGTCGTCCAGCGTGACGACGACCTTCTCCGCCGCGCCCGGGGTCAGGGCGAGTTCGAAGGCACGGGCGGCCTCGGTGAACGGGACGCGGTGGCTGATCAGCTTGGCGAACCGCTCCTGGTGCTCGACCAGTTCCGGGGTCACCTCGAAGATCTCGGTCGGGTAGCCCTGGGAGGCGATGAGGGTGAGCTCGCTGCGGAGCATGCCGCCGAGGTCGATCTCGCCCTTCTTCTGCACGGCCACCATGACCAGCTTCGCGTGCCACTTCGCGGACTGCACCACGGTGTTGAAGACGACCGGGGCGCCGGCCGCGTCGATGAAGATGTCGGTGCCCGGCCGGGGCTGGCCGAGGGCGTTGGCGCTCTGCCCGTGCAGTTCGGTCAGCCGCGCGGCCACGTCCTCCTCGGCCGAATTGATGACGGCGTCCGCCCCGACGGCCAGTGCCTTCTCCAGCCGGGAGGGGATGACGTCGGCGACCACCACGTGCTCCACACCGCGCAGCTTCAGCCAGATCGCCGCGCCCAGTCCGATCGGCCCGGCGCCGAACACGACGACCTTGTCGCCCGGCCCCGCCTCGGAGCGGTTGACGGCGTGCCGGGACACGGCCATCGGCTCGTTGAGGGAGGCCACGTCGAACGGCACGGTGTCGGGGAAGACGGCGACGCTCTTTCCGACCTCGGCGTTCTCGATCAGCAGGTACTCGCTCATCCCGCCGAACTTTCCGCCGCAGCCGATGATGCCGGTGGGCGCGTCCTGCGGGTTGACCACCACGCGGTCGCCCGCCTTCAGGCCGTCCACCTCGGCGCCGACCTCCACGACCTCACCGGCCGGCTCGTGGCCGAGCGCCACGGGGATCAGCTCACCGCCCAGATGGGCCCGGGCGGGGATACCGCCCATGTGCAGGAAGGTGACGTCGGTGCCGCAGATGCCGCAGGCGCGGATCCGTACGAGCGCGTCCTTGGGACCGGGCACCGGTCGCTCGACGTCCACGACGTCGATCTTGTCGACCCCGCCGGTCCGGACGGACTTCATCGTGCTCATGAGGGAGCCTTTCTCGCTGGGGGAACTCGGTTGCTGGAGACAGGTGTTGCCGGGCTCGGGGAAGCCCTGACGGAATCCGGGGGACCGCGACCCACCCGGAGGGTCGAAGTCAGGAGGCCGCGCACGTCAGACGCCGAGGGTCTTGAGCACGGCGTCCGCCATGCCCCGCTCGCCGCGCTCGTTGGGGTGGACGGAGGCGGCCGGGGCTCGCGGCACGAGCGGCTCGACCCAGCGCACCTGGCGGTCGGCGCAGGCGTCGCGCCCCACCGAGGGCGTGTACGTGTCGACATAGCCGGCCCCCGCCTTGTCGGCCCGCTCGCGCAGCATCCTGTTCAGCTGCTGCTCCTTGTCGTGGAGGTAGGTGATGTCGCCGGCGGCGAGGCCCATCTCGCCACCGCAACCGGTGGTGTGCGGCGGCAGGATCGCGGGATAGCCCACGACGTAGACGCGGGCCTTCGGCGCGCGTCGGCCGACCTCGGCGAGGGCCGTGGCCAGCCGTCGGTCCGCCGCCGCTATGCGCCGCTGCACCTCGTCGGTGCCGTCGGAGACGTACCGGGCCCGGCAGGGCGCGTCCCCGGTGGCGTCCTTCCCGTCCGTCAGGCCGCTCAGCGCGAAGTGCAGCACTCCGGACTTCACGCAGCTCTTCACCAGCGGGGCGAAGCCGATGTCGTTGCCGCCGATGCCGAGGGTGACCAGCCGGGTCCGGTCCGACAGGGCGGCCAGTTGCGCCGGGTTGGTGCCCCGGTCCGTTGACTGGGCCGAGGTCAGGTCGGCGACGGTCGCGCCGGTGCAGCTGACGTCACGGAAGTCGGTGGCGGGCAGGTCAAGCCGCCGGGCGACGAGCGCCGGGTAGTTGCGGTCGGAGCGGTCGCAGCCGGCGGGGCTGCCGCCCTGGCCCGGGATCTCGGGACCGGCGGTGTAGGAGTCGCCGAGCGCCACGTACGGGCCGCCGGGCGGCGCGGATCCGGGAGAGCCGTCGTGCCTGCTGATCACGATCGCGGTGGTGAGCACGCCGCAGGCGAGCGCGCCGGCCAGCGCGGCTCGTACGGAGTTCTTCATGGCAGGAGTCCTGTCTGTCGTCCCGGGTGATCCACGCCGTGCAGCTGTGTCGTGGAGCTGTGCTCGGCCGGGGGAGAAGCGGCCGGGGCGGCCGAGCGTGCGTGGAAGGTCGGAGGCGTCCCGGGGCCCGGCGCCGGGCGGGGTGTGCCGGCTGCCGGGCCCGGGGACCGCGCCGATCCCCGTCCCCACGGGTTCGGCGGCCGGGGGCCGCCTCCGCTCAAGGCGACTCCCGGATTGCTTGAGTTAGGCAAACACATCTGGATTACTTGAGTCAAGCAAACGAGATGATTTACTTGAGTTAGGCAACCAGAAGGGTAGGGTGAGATCATGTCCCACGCGCAGCCGGCGGTGCCGCCCGCCTCGCCCGCGGCGGTCGAGCTGGAACGGGCCCTCACCCGGGTCGCCTACCTGGGCGCCCGTGCCCGGCAGCACGACCGGCTGATCACCGTGGCGGGCGTGCCGCTCGACCGGGCCGCCGTCGCGATGCTGCGCCAGATCGCCGACCACGACCCCTTGCGCCCGGGGGAGCTCGCCGAGGTGCTCGCCGTGCAGGCCTCCCATGTCACCCGCCAGGTGCAGCGGCTACAGAAGTCCGGCTATGTCACCCGGGTCGCCGATCCCGACGACAGCCGCGCCCGGCGCATCCGGCTCACTCCGCTCGGCGAGGACGCCGTCGCGCGGCTGGGCGAAGCGGGCGCACGCGGTATGCAGCTGGTCCTGGCGGACTGGTCGCCGGGCGAACTGCGCCGGCTCGCCGACCTGGTCCACCGTCTGGTGGACGTCTTCCTGGCCCATCCCGCCGACGAAGGGCACGCCTTTGACACCGGCACGACGACACCCACGCCGTGACGACGGTCGGGTCGCTCTCGGGGACCCCAGGGGCGCTGCGGCCCCCGCCGCACCGTCGGCCCGTCCCGTCTCCCCCCTGAGGAGCGAACCGCCACTCACCCGCGGCGCGGGCCGGTCGGTCCTGGTCATCACGGGTGAACCGGACCTCGCCGAACTGCTCGTCACCAGCCTGGAGCCGGCCGGCTACCGGGTGGGCCTCACGGGCACGGCCACCGAAGCGCTGGCCCGGCTCGGGGCCCACCGGTTCGATCTGCTGGTCGTCGACACAGCCCGACCGGATCTGACCGGGGTCGACGCGGTGGGCCGCCCGGTGATCGCTCACCGGCCTCCGGTCCTCTACCTCGCCTCCGACGACTTTCTCGACCGGCTCCTGCCCGAACTCGACCTGGGGCAGAAGGATTACGTGACCAAGCCCCTGCGGGTGCCCGAGGTGCTGACCCGCATGCGGCTGCTTCTGCGCGGCACCGCCCCCGGCCGCCCGGGAGCCGGGGGCGACGCCCCCGGCTATGGCGACCTGGTCCTCGACGACACCCTCTGCCGGGCCCGGCGCGGCACCCGCGACCTCGACCTCACACCTGCCGAGTACCGCCTGCTGCGTCACCTCCTGGACAACGCGCACCGGGTGCTGTCGAAGGAGCAGATCGGCCGGTACGTCTGGGGCGAATTCCGTGGCGACAACGCGATCGAGCAACTCGTCTCCCGGCTCAGGCGCAAGGTGGACCAGGAGGCGGCCGTCCTGATCCACACCCGGCGGGGCTTCGGCTACTGGCTGGGCAAGGAGAACGGCGAGGGCTGAACTCCCCATGTGATCCACGCCGCGTGAGCGGGCGAAGGGCCCCGGCAGGCGGTGCGAACCTGCCGGGGCCCAGCCGTGGCTAGTGCCCGAGGTGGATCACGGTCACCTGGTCCTCGCCGTTCGCGCCCGCGCCCGACTTGTCGACCACGTAGGCGACGCCGTCGGCGACCTCCACGTGGTTGGGGTTGGTGCCGGTGGCGACGGTCTCCTCGACGACGCCCTTGCGCGGGTCGACCACGGTCGCGGTGGCGGCGGTGCGGTTGACCACGACGACATCGCCCGAGCGGTCGTCGGTGGCGACCGACAGGGTGCCCGCGCCGGTGGCGACCGACTTGGTCACCGTGCCGGTGCGCAGGTCGACGACCGAGACGCCGCCCGCCGTCTGGTCGGCCGTGTACGCCGTACGGCCGTTCTTCGACAGCGAGATGGAGATCGGTCCGTCACCGGTCGGGATGAGACGCGGGGTGTCGGAGGCGCGGTTCACCTCGATGATCCGGTCGTTGGAGAGGTCCGTGGCGTACACCGTGCCCGTCTTCTCGTCGACCGCGAGACCGGCCGGGCCGGAGCCGTCGACCGTGACGCGCTTCTTCTCGGTGAGCGTCTTGGAGTCGTACGCGACGAGCGAGCCGGCGCCGAACGCGGAGGCCCACACCGTGTTGTGCTTCTCGTCCACGACGATCTCACGGGCGTGCGCCACGTTCGGCAGCGTCGCCAGGTGCGCGCCGGTCTTCTGGCTGTAGACGGCGACGGTGTTGCTGCGGGTGTTGGTCACCCAGACGGTGTTGTGCTCGTCGTCCACGGCCACGCCGTACACGGCCTCGCGGGCGCCGGTGGCGGCGTCGAGGACCGGCGGGAGGACGGTCTGCTCGACCGTCAGGGTCTCGGGGTCGACCTTCAGCAGAGTGGTGCTGGTGGCCGCGCGACCCACGGCGGTGGTCACCCAGAGCGCGTCGTTGCGCTCGGAGTACGCGGACTGGTACTGCCCGGTCGCCAGCGGCAGGGTCGTCGCGGAGAACGCCGTCGAGTGGGCCGACGCGGTCCCCGCCAGCGCCAGGGTGCTGCCGGCGGTGAGGGCCACGGCGATCGCCGCCGAGGCCAGGGTGCGACGACGGCTGATACGGGTGGTCATGATGGATGTGCTCCCTTGTGTGCAGCGTTGATGATGAGAGATCCGGGGTTCCACCCCAGCCGGCACGGAACGTGCCGGAGCTTGTGCGGACCTTGAGGGCCCGTCAGTCGCCGGAGCCGGCCGCGGCGGGGCGACGGCGCACCACGAACAGCGTGGTGGCCGCGGCCCCGCCGGCGCCGCCGGCCGCCGCGGCGGCCGCGGACCAGGCGATGGTGGCGTAGGAGACGGGGGCCTGCACCGAGGCGGCGGCCGCGAGGGTCTTCTCCTCCGTCGGGCCCGGCGCGGTGGTCGACGAGGACGCCGCGGAACCGGTGCCGGCCGCGCCGGTCACGGTGAACGCGACCTTCAGCGAGGTCGGCGGGTTCGGGGCGAGGAAGCGCAGCCAGTGCGCGCCGGTGGAGGTGCCCGCGGGGACGGCGACGTCACCCTCGTACGAGCCCTGCGCGTCGGCCTTCCACTGGCCGAGGATGTCCTCGTCGTCGAGCTTGACGGTGACGGTCTCGCCGGCCGGGAACTTCGTCACCTCGAAGTGCAGCGTCCCGCCCGCCTGCACCTGGCCGGCGGTGATCTCGGCCTTCGCGCCGGCCGCGTTGGTGGCGGAGGCCGGCTCACCGGACGCGGCCGGTACGGGCGTCGCGGACGCGCCCGTCGTACCGCCGCCGGCGGCGGCGGTCGTGGAGGCCGACGAGGACGTGACGGTGAAGGACGCCTTGAGGCTGGTCGCCGGGTTCGGGGCGAGGAAGCGGAGCCAGTGCGCGCCGGCCGGGGTGTCCGAGGGGACGGTGACCGTGCCCGAGAACGTCCCGTCCGAGCCGATGCCGCCCTGCCACTGACCGATGATCTCCGCGTCGTCCAGCTTGACGGTCAGCTGCTGCCCGGCAGGGAAGCCGGTCACCCGGAAGGAGACCTTGCCATCGGCGGCGACACGTGTTCCCGCGGTGAGGGAGACCGACGGGGAGGACGAGCCGGATCCGCCACCGGAACTCGAGCCGCCGGTAGAGCCCGAGCCGCCCGTGGAGCCCGAGCCACCGCTGGAACCGCTGCCACCGGAACTCGAGTCGGTCCCGCTGCTGCTTCCGCCCGCGCCGCCTCCGCCGCCGCTGGTGGCCGCCGCCGTCACCTTGAGGTCGGCCTTGAGGCTGGTCGCCGGGTCCGGGGCCAGGAAGCGCAACCAGTGGTCACCGGCAGAGGTGGACGCGGGGATCGTCACCGAACCCGAGAAGGTGCCGTCCGCGGCGACCGCCTTGCCGAACCGGGTGAGGATCGACGTGTCGTCCAGCTTCACCGTGACCGTCTGGCCCTCGACGAACCCGGACAGGCTGAACGCCACCTTGTCGCCCGCCGTGACCGACGCGCCGCCGGTGAGCTTCACCGCGGGTTCGGCGGTCGGGCCGGGCGAAGGGGAGGGGGAGGAGGAAGCCGTGGTCACGGTGAGGTCGGCGCTCCTGACGCTGGTCTGCGGGGCGAGGAACCGCAGCCAGTGCCCGGCGCCGGCGCTCGTGCCCGCCGGAACGGTCACCGCCCCCGTGACGGTGCCGTCGTCGCCGATCGTGAACTGCTTGAGCAGGGTCGCGTCGTCGAACTTCACGCTGAGCGTCCCGCCGGCCGGGAACCCGGCGACGGTGAAGGACACCTCGCCGCCCGCCTGGACGGTGTCCGCGCCGAGCGTGACGGCGGGCGAGACCGCCTCGGCGGCGAGCGCCACGGTGGCGTGCCCGTTCCCGGCGACGGGCAGGGCCATGGCCGGTGCGCCGAGCCCGAGGGCGGTTCCGGCGGTGAGTGCGAGCACCCGGCCGCCGATTCTGTGAGAGGTCATGAGAACTGCTCCTGGCAGATGAGGGAGATGTGCCGCACGGCAAGCGCAATGAAGGTGAAGTTAGGCTTGCCTTATCGAATGAGGGAGTCTGTTGGTATGTCCTGGTCCGCGCCGCCCGAGGGCACCCCGCACCGTCCGCCCCGGCTGCCGCGACCGGACCCGGTCCCGCGCCTCGCACGACCGGTCTGCGCGCTGCCCGGCCCGGACGGCGTCGAGGAGTTCTGGTCCGAGGTCCGCCGGCGCGGCACCCCGCTCGTCGGCCCCGACCCGCGGGGCAGCGAGGACCACCACGCCGTCACCTGGCTGTGGCGCGGCACCCCGGCCACCCGGGCCGTGCAGGTCCTGCCGAACAAGCTCGGCGATCCGCGCGCGCCCGAGGACAACCTGATGGAGCGTGTCCCCGGCACCGACGTGTGGCACTGGACGCTCCGCCTGCGCCACGACTGGCGCGGCACCTACGACCTCTACGTCGACGAGGGCGACGGACCGGAGCAGGACCCGCCGGGGAGCCCGGCCCACTGGCAGTGGCTGCGCACCCGTCGCCGCCCCGATCCGTTCAACCCCCGCTCGCTGCCCCATCGTTGGGGCGCGGCCCCCGTCCCGTACGCCGAACTGCCCGCTGCTCCCCGGGCGGTCGACTGGGAGCCACGGCCGAACGTGCCCCGGGGCACCGTCACCGAGCACACGGTGCCGAGCGCCCTGCTGGGCGGTACCCGCCGGTGCTGGCTGTACCGGCCGGCGGGCACGGAGGGCCGGCCGGAGCGGCTTCCGGTGCTGGTGCTGCTCGACGGTGAGCACTGGCAGCCGCGGCTCGGTGTGTCCCGGCTTCTCGACACCCTCATCTCCGACGGACGGATCCCGCCGACGGCCGCCGTCCTGCCGGAGGCCGTGGACGAGCCCACCCGCTGGCGTGAACTCGCCTGCCGCCCCGAATACCTCGGCTTCCTCACGGACGAACTCCTGCCGTGGGCCGCGAAGTCCGTCCCCCTCTCCGACGATCCGGCACGCACCGTCATCGCCGGCCAGAGCCTCGGCGGGCTCACCGCCGCCTACGCGGCCCTGGCCGCCCCGCACCGCTTCGGCAACGCCCTGGTGCAGTCCGGCTCGTTCTGGTGGCCCGTCGGGCCGGAGCCGGAGTGGCTCACCCGGACCCTCGCCGAGGGCCCCCGGCCACCGGTGCGTCTGCGGCTCTCCTTCGGCGAGCAGGAGTGGGTGGCGCTGCCCGCGGCCCGCCGACTGAGGGACGCCCTCCAGGCCCTCGGCTGTCACGATTCCACCTACCGGGAGTTCAACGGTGGTCACGACTACCTCTGCTGGCGCACGGAACTGGCCGACGGACTGGTGGAGCTCATGCGTCCAGCTCCTTGAGACGGGCGGTGAGATGGACGGCGACCTCGTCCAGGTGGCGGTCGGCCATCAGCTGCGGGTGGGTGCAGTCCAGGTCGTGGTTGACGATCACGCCGCCCACATGCGGCCGCCACGCCTCCCGGGTCAGCCAGTCCTCGGCGCGCGGGGCGGCGGCCGTGAAGAACAGCAGGTCGCCCTCGAAGACCCGGTGCCGGTGCTCGCGCATCATGCGGGCGTGGTTCGGCACGATGTCGACGATCCGCGAGAGCGTGTGGTCGGCCAGCCCCGCCAGCGGGCTGCCGGCCCGGCGCAGGGTGGCCAGGACGTCCTCGCGGGTCCGCTCCCCAGTGCGGTCGAAGCCCGCCATCCGTAGGACGGCGGTGAGGGCGTCGCCCTCTTCGGGCGCGGGTCGCTCCCGCCACTGCTCGGCCGGGAACGCGTCGAGCAGCGCCAGGAGTTCGACCTCCGCGCCGGCCTCCTGGAGCAGGACGGCCACGGCGTGCGCGAGGATCCCGCCCACCGACCAGCCCAGCAGCCGGTACGGGCCCTGCGGCCGGACCTCCCGGATCCGCCGGGCGTAGTCGGCCGCCTCCTCCAGCAGGGTGGCCGGCAGCGGCTCGTCCCCGGACAGACCGCGCGCCTGGATGCCGTACACCGGCTGGTCGGGTCCGAGGCGCGCGGCGAGCCCCGCGTAGCACCAGGACAGCCCGCCCGCCGGATGGATCGCGAACAGCGGGGCCCGCCCGCCCCGCGCCCGCAGCGGCAGGACGACGTCCAGGGCGTCCCGCGCGGCCGGTCCCGCCGCCTCGATCCGGCCGGCGAGCGCGGCCGGGGTCGGCGCCTCGAAGAGCGAACCGATGGTCAGCTCGGCCGCGCACTCCTCCCGGACCCGCGCCACCAGCCGCACCGCGAGCAGCGACGTGCCGCCCAGATCGAAGAACGCGTCGTCGGGGCCGACCCGCCCGACGCCCAGCACCTCCGCGAACAGCCGGGTGAGGACCTCCTCGTACCCGCTCGCCGGGCGCCGTCCCTCGCCTCCCGCCCCGCCCGAGAAGACCGGGGCGGGCAACTCACGCCGGTCCAGCTTGCCGTTGGGGCTCAGCGGGAACGACTCCAGGACCACCACGACGGCCGGGACCAGGTGCTCCGGCAGCTCCCGCGCCAGCGCCGCCCGTACGGCCATGGCGTCGACGTCCCCGGTGACATAGCCGACCAGCCGGTCCTCGACGACCACCGCACAGGAACCGTCGACCCCCGGCCGCGCCGCCAACGCGGCCTCGATCTCGCCGAGTTCGATGCGCTGTCCGCGCAGCTTGACCTGGTGGTCGGTGCGCCCGAGGTACTCCACCTCGCCGTCGGCGCTCCAGCGGGCGAGATCGCCCGTGCGGTACATCCGGCTGCCGGGCGGCCCGAACGGGTCGTCGACGAACCGGGACGCGGTCAGCTCGGCGCGGTCGAGATAGCCGTCCGCCAACTGCCGTCCGGCCAGGAACAGTTCACCCGGCACCCCGGGCGGGCAGGGCTGCCGGGCCGCGTCCAGGACGTACAGCCGGGTGTTCCACACCGGCCGCCCGATCGGCACCGGGCCCGCACCCTGTGGTGCGCACGCGTGGAAGCTGACGTCGACGGCGGCCTCGGTCGGCCCGTACAGGTTGTGCAGCCCGACTCCCGGCAGCGCGCGCCCGAAGGCGTTCGCCGTCTCGCGGGGGAGTGCCTCGCCGCTGGCGAACACCCGGCGCAGCGCCGCACCGCAGTCGGCCGCGCCCGGCTCGGCCAGGAAGACCTGGAGCATCGACGGCACGAAGTGGCAGATGGTGACGGCCTGTTCGCGGATCAGCCGGGCCAGGTACGCCGGTTCCCGGTGCCCGCCGGGCTCGGCCACGACCAGCGTCGCGCCCGTCCTGAGCGGCCAGAAGAACTCCCACACGGACACGTCGAACGAGGAGGGCGTCTTCTGGAGGACCCGGTCACCTGCCTCCAGGGCGTACTCGTGCTGCATCCAGCGCAGCCGGTTGTCGATCGCCCGGTGTGACACGACCACGCCCTTGGGCCGGCCCGTGGAGCCGGACGTGTAGATGATGTACGCGGGGTGGGCGGGGGTGAGCGCCCGCGCGGGGGTCACGGCCGGACACGCGGAGAGGTCCAGTCCGTCCAGGGACACGACCGGCGTCCTCCCGTCGGGCAGCCGGTCGGCGCGGTCGGCGACGGCGCACACCGGGGAGGCGTCGTCGAGCATGTACGCCAGCCGGGGCGCCGGGTAGTCCGGATCCAGGGGCAGATAGGCGGCACCCGCCTTCAGCACGGCGAGCAGGGAGACGATCAGTTCCGTCGACCGGGGCACCGACACCGCGACCGACGCGCCCGGCCCGGCGCCGAGGCTTTGGAGGTGGTGCGCCAATCGGTTGGCTCGGGCGTCGAGTTCGGCGTACGTGAGAGACGTCGTGCCGTGGACGAGCGCGGTCGCGTCGGGGGTACGGGCGGCCTGTGCCTCGATGGGCCCGACGAGGGTGGTGGCGGGGACCGGCTGGTCCGTGCGATTGAACTCCTCCAGGACCAGGGCCCGTTCGGCGGGAGTGGCGATGGCGTGGGCGGCGAGCGGCAGGTGCGGGTCGCTCGTGGCGAGTCGCTCCAGCAGCCGCAGGAACCGCTCCTGATGGGCGGCGAGATCGTCGTCGCCGTACAGGGCCGGGTTGCCGTCGTGGTCGATGCGCAGGCCGCGGCCGTCGGCGCGGTCGTAGATGTTGACGGTCAGATCGTCGACCGGACCGGCGGACAGGTTGCGGGCCCGGGCCGGTGTGCCCGCGAAGTCCACGCCGTAGTCGAAGGGCATCACGTTGACGAGCGGGCCCACCAGACCCCGGCTCTCACCGAGCAGCCCCAGATCGCGGCGGATGTCCTCGTACCGGTAGCGCTGGTGGCGGCGCACCTCGCGGATGCCCAGCACGACCTGCCGCACCAGGTCGGCGAAGGTCGCCTCGGGGGTGACGGTCAGCCGCAGCGGCACGACGTTCATCACCATGCCGGGCACGCGCAGTGCCACCGAGCCCATCCGGCCCATCAGCGGCAGGCCCAGCACCACGTCCGACTGCGCGGTCGCCCGCGAGGTGTACAGCGCCTGCGCGGCGATGAGCACGTCCGGCCAGGTCGCCCGGAGCCGGGCCGCCACACCACGCAGCGTTTCGGTGACCTCGGGGGAGAGATGCGCCGTCCGGCGGCGGAACGTCCGTGACGGCAGCGCCCCGCGCCCCGCGAGCCGGGGCGCCTGCGGGCGGTCCCCGAACGCCTGCGTCCAGTACGCGCGGTCCGCCGCGAAGGCCGCCGAGGAACGGTAGGCGGCGTCGTCCGCGACCAGGTCGGCGAGCCGGCCGAAGGAGCGGACGGGCGGCTCCTCCCCGCGCGCCAGCGCCGAGTACACCTCGGCGGTACGGCGCACCAGCAGGGAGTAGCCGAAGCCGTCCATGACCAGGTGGTGGATGCGCTGGTACCACAGCCAGCGCTCCTCGCCGCCGCCCACCCGGAACAGGGCGTGCCGGAACAGCGGCCCGGCCGCGAGGTTGCAACGCTCGGCCAGGTCCGCGCGCATCCACGCCCCGGCCTCTTCCTCGTCGCACACGTCGAGCACCGTGAGGGGCGGCTCGACGGCGTCCACGACGCGCTGGCGCGGCCCGTCGGGCGTGTCCTCGATCCGTACCCGCAGCGACTCCGCCTCCTCGGCGACCCGCCGCAGCGCGTCGGCGAACAGCGTCGGATCGATCGGTCCGTCCAGGTGCAGACACTCGGCGGTGTTCTGGGCGGGGCTGAGCGGGTCCAGGGCCTGCGCGAACCACATGCCCGACTGGGCCGCGGTGAGCGGCAGCACATCCCCCGGCACGTCCGCGGTACGGGAAGGTGCGGTGCTCATGCGGTGGCCCCCAGCAGCGCGGCCCACGCCTCGACGGCGGGCCGCTCGGCCAGGTCCGCGAAGTCCGCGGTGACGGCGTGCTCGCGGCGCCAGCGTTCCAGGAGGGCCATGATCCGGACGGAGTCCAGGCCGAGGTCGAGGAGGTTGTCGTCGACGGGGATGTCCGCGGGGTCCTCGCCGAGCACGTCGGCGACGTCGGCGCGGATCCGCTCCAGGGTCAGGGGCATCGTTGCGATCTCCTCGAACAGCGCGTCGGTGGTGGTGACGCACGCGCAGCGGCCCGCCGCCCAGCGCAGGGCCATGTCGTGGTCCGCACGGGAGAAGTCGGCGACGGCGTCGGCGACCACGAACGCCCGGATGTCCCGCATCCACGCGTCGCAGGCGCTCATCAGCACGCCGATGTGCGCGTACACGCCGGCGATCACCAGCTGGTCGCGGCCGGTGGAGCGCAGCAGCTCCGCCAGCTCGGTGCGCACGAACGCGCTGTACTTCCACTTGGTCAGCACGGTGTCGCCCGGCTCCGGCGCCACCGCGTCGGGCACGGCGAGCGCCACGGGGTCGTCCGCCACGCCCGGGCCCCAGAAGTCGAGCTGAAGCCCGCGCTCCTCGGGGCTCTGGCCGCCGCGCTGCACCGAGTAGACGACCGGCACGCCGAGCCCGCGGGCCGCCCTGGTCAGCCGGGCGGTGTTGGCGAGCAGACCGGTCAGCGGCTGCTCGCCGGCCGGGAACGCGGAGAGGAAGTGCTGCTGGAGATCGTGCACGAGCAGGACGGCGCGGGCGGGATCGACCTTCCAGGTCACCCGGTTCGCGGGCAACTCGTGGGCGGACGGCAGCGGATAGGGGGAGATGGCGGGAAGTGCCATGGGAACACGGGCCTTTCAGTGCTGCTCGGCGGACGAACGCAGCTGCTTCTTGTTGACCTTGCCGACGCCCGTGTGGGGGAAGGCGTCGACGAACTCGACGAGATCGGGGACCTTGTAGGCGGCGACACCGCGCTCACGCACGAACCGCTTCACGGCGGCCGGTTTCAGCGGTTCGGCGCCCGAGCGCAGGATCACGTAGGCGAGGGAACGCTCACCCAGGTACGGGTCGGGGACGGAGACCACCGACACGTCGTGCACCGACGGATGGGCGAGCACGATGTTCTCGATCTCCTCCGGCGCGATCTTCTCGCCGCCCCGGTTGATCTGGTCCTTCGCCCGTCCCTCCACGAGGAGATGACCGCTCGGCGTGCGCCGCACGATGTCTCCCGTGCGGTAGAACCCGTCCTCGGTGAACGCCTTCGCGTTGTGCTCGGGCGCCTTCCAGTAGCCGCGGATCGTGTACGGGCCCCGGGTCAGCAGCTGTCCGAACTCGCCCTCGGGGACGTCGTGTCCGGCGTCGTCGACGATCCGGACCTCGTCGTCCGGAGAGATCGGCCGCCCCTGTGTGGTGACGACGGTCTCCGGATCGTCGTCCAGCCGTGTGTAGTTGACGAGCCCCTCGGCCATCCCGAAGACCTGCATCAGCCGGCACCCCAGGGCGGGTTCGAGGCGACGGGCCGCCTCGGCGCTGTACTTCGCGCCGCCCACCAGCGCCAGCTCCAGGCTGGAGAGGTCGTGCCGGCCCGCGGCGGCGGCCTCCGTCCACACCAGCGCCAGCGGTGGCACCAGCCCCGTCATGGTGATCCGCTCCCGTTCGACCAGCGGGAACGCGGTCGCCGGATCGGGCTTCGGGCACAGCACCGTCGTACCCCCGGCGTACAGCACGCCCAGCCAACCGGGCGAGCTCATCGGGAAGTTGTGCGCCGCCGGAAGGACGACGAGGAAGCGGGTGTCCGCGTCCACGCCGCAGATCTCGTTCGACCCCCGGAGCGAGTACAGGTAGTCGTCATGGGTGCGGGGGATGAGCTTCGGCACGCCCGTCGTACCGCCGGAGAGCTGAAGGAACGCCAGCTCGTGCGGCCGGGGTCCGACCGGTCGCCCGTCCGGCGCGCACGGCACCTCGGACAGCGGGGTGTGCTCACCCGGCTCCCCGGCCACGAACACGTGCCGCAGTCCCGGGGCTGCCTTCCGTACCCGGGAGGCGAGCTCCCGGTGGTCGAAGCCGGCGTGGGTGTCGGGGACGACGTACGCCACGGCCTCGGTGAAGGAGCAGAACCAGGAGACCTCCGCGTACCGGTGCGCGGGCAGCGCGTAGACCGGCAGCGCGCCGATCCGGAACAGCGCGAACACCACCTCGACGAACTCGCCGACGTTCGGCAGCTGGACGACGACCCGGTCGCCGCGGCCGATCCCGCGCGCCGCGAACCCGGCGGCCAGCCGGTCGGCGCGCTCGTCGAGCTCCCGGTACGTCCAGGTACGGCGCCACGGGGCGGGGTCGACGAGGGCGACGCGGTCGGGGTGCGCGGCGGCCCGGGCGCGCAGCACGCCGCCGAAGGTCTCGCCTCGCCAGTGGCCCGCGGCCCGGTAGCGTGCCGCGAACCCGTCGGGCCAGGTGGGGGCGTCCACGCCCGGGGTGAGCGTCACAGCCCGGCCCCCACGGCGTGCAGGAACGTGCGGAACTTGGCGGCGGTCTCCGCCGTCTCGGCCTCCGGTGTCGACTCGGCGACGATGCCGGCGCCCGCGAACAGCCGCAGCGTGCGGCCCTCGGCCTCGGCACAGCGGATCGTCACGACCCACTCGCCGTCGCCGTCCGCGTCCTGCCACCCCACCATGCCCGTGTACGGGCCCCGGTCGAACGGCTCGGACGCGGCGATCACCGCACGGGCGACGTCCGTGGGCGTACCGCACACGGCGGGCGTGGGGTGCAGCGCCGACGCCAGGTCCAGCGCGGTCACGTCCGGGTCGCGGAGCTCCCCGGTGACCGTCGTCGACAGGTGCCACAGCGCGGCCGTGCGCACCAGTGTGGGCCGCGTCGGCACCTTCAGACGGGTGCAGAACGGCGCGAGCGCCTCCTGTACGGCGGTCACCACGACGGCGTGCTCGTGCAGGTCCTTCGGTGACTCCAGGAGCGCCGCCGCCCGGCGTACGTCCTCGGCGAGGTCGGTGCTGCGGGGCGTGCTCCCCGCGAGGGGGTTGGCGGTCAGCAGGTTGCCGCGGCGGGAGACGAGGAGTTCGGGGCTGGCGCCGATCAGGGTGCGGCCGGGGCCGCTCGGTACGGCGAAGGAGTAGCCGTCCGGGTCGCGTCGGGCGAGCCAGCGCAGCATGGCCGGCAGGTCCGGCTCGCGCGAGGAGGCCAGTTCCAGGGTGCGGGCGAGGACGACCTTGTCGAACTCCCCGGCCCGCATCCGCGCCACGGCGGTGGCGACCGCCTCGCCGTACCGCTCGGGCGAGGGCACCTCCCGCACCCGCCAGTCCGGCCGGTGCTCGTCGCGGGGCACGGGCAGTGCGATCAGCGGGTCCTCGCGCAGTGGCGGCGCCCAGTGCACCATGTCGGGCACCGCGAGCGCGGGCGGGGCGTCGGGGGCGAAGGGCAGCGAACCCATGACGACGGGCGGCGGGGCGTCCGGCCGGCGCAGCGCGTCGAGGACGTCCCGGACGCGATGCGCGAGCGGGCTCGTGCCGTGGGGTATCCCGGCGGCGCTGCCGCGGCCCAGCAGGGTGTGCCGGGGCGAGGCGAGGAAACGGTCCGTGGCGGGTCGGTAGGCCTCCAGGAGGGCCGTGGCCGCGCCGGGGGACAGGAGAGCGGGAGCGGGATGGTCACGCAGTGAGGCAGACATGGTGTGTCTCCAGTGGGGGGACGTGCGGGCGGGATCAGGCCCGGAGGGTGGCGCCGCCGTCCACGTACAGGTCGTGCATGGTGATGTGCCGGGCGCGGTCGGAGACCAGGAACACGACGGCGTCGGCGACGTCGGCCGGTTCGGCGATGCGGCCCAGCGGGATGCCGGTGCGGTGGGTGGCGAGGTCGCCCTCGACGACGCGCCGGGCCGCGGCCTCGGCGTCGCCGTTCCACAGGGCGCGCTGCATGTCGGTGAGGGTCGAGCCGGGGGAGACCGTGTTGCAGCGCACGCCCCGCGCGGCCACCTCCAGGCCCAGGCATCTGGTGAACATGACGGCGGCGGCCTTCGAGGCGGCGTAGGCGGCCATACCCGCGCGGGGGACACCGGCCGCGTTGGAGGCGACGGTGACGATGCTGCCCGCGCCGCGTTCGGTCATCCGGCGGGCGGCCGCGCGCGAGACGTGGAAGACACCGTTCGTGTTGACCGCGAAGGTGGCCGCCCAGTCCTCCTCGGTCAGGTCCACGACCTCCGAACTCCGCAGGATCCCGGCCACGTTGACGACGATGTCCAGCGGACCGGACTCCTGCTCCGCCGCGTCGACCAGGGTGTCCACCGCCGCCGCGTCGGTGACGTCCAGCGCGCGGGCGGTCACCCGGCCCGGGTACCTCGCGGCGAGCGAGCGCACCCCGGCCGGGTCCAGGTCGGTGGCCAGGACCCGGGCGCCCTCCTCGACGAGGGCGGCGGCCACGGCGGCCCCGATGCCCCGGCCGGCGCCCGTCACCAGGGCGAACCGGCCGTCCAGCCCGGCGCTCACGAGGCCAGCGCCTTGGTGAGATCGGCCAGGACGATCCCGGCCGCCAGCGGGCCGCCCGCGCTGTTCCACGCGGAGCCCTGGACGACCACGACCTGGCCGGCCTGCTCGGCCTTGAGCCGGCCGAAGTTGGGCACCTTCTCCGCCTCGGCGTACGCCTTCTCGCCGTCCGCCCGGTCCCCGAGGGTGCCGAAGAACAGCCAGTCCCCGTCGACGGTGGACAGTTTCTCCAGGCTGACCGGCTCGCTGTGCCCCGCGCTCGCGCCCTGCTGGTCCGCCGGGCGCGTCAGCCCCAGGGAGGTCAGCGTGGACCCCACGTGGCCGACGCCTTTGCCCACCACGGAGGGTGCCCCGTTCTGCCAGCGCACCACGCTGACGACGGCGCCCGCGTTCGTGCCGAGTTTCGCCTTGGCGGCGGCCACGTCGGCGTCGAAGCCGGTGAGGATCCGCTCGGCGTCGGCCTTCTTGTTCAGGGCGTCGGCGGTCGCGGTGAACGCCTTCTTCCAGTCCTCGTTCAGTTCGGCGGTGACCACGGTCGGGGCGATGGCCTGGAGCTTGGAGACCTCGCTCTTCACGGCCGTCGTCTCGTCGAGGAGGATCAGGTCGGGCCGCAGCGCGGCCACCTTCTCCATGTCGGCCTCGGCGACGGTGGCGACCACCTGCGCCTGGGCCGCCTTGCCGGCGAGGTAGGTGGAGACGCCCTGCTGTCCGCGTCCGGCGGTGGCGCCGACGGGCGTGATGCCCAGGGCGAGCGCCGCGTCGAGGGTGGGCTCGCTGAGGGCGACGACCTTCGTCGGCGCGACCGGCACCTCGACCTTGCGGCCGGTCGCGTCGGTGATCGCACGGGTGCCCGCCGCCGCGTCGCCGGTGCCTGCGTCCTTCCCGTCGTCACCGCAGCCGGACAGGAGGAGGGCTCCCGTCGCGACGGCGGCGGCGGACGTCAGGACCGCCCGGCGGGAGGTACGTGCAGAGGACATCGGATGAGCTCCTTGAAGACGGAGGGAAGCGGGAAGGGAGGGGAGCGGGAAGGGAGTCAGGCGCCGAGCAGTCGCGCCAGGCCGTCGGCCAGCGCGCCGTGCCAACAGGCGTAGTCGTGGCCGCCGTTGTACTCGGCGTAGGAGACCCGGTGGCCTGCCCGGCGCAGCGCCCGGTACAGGGCGCGGCTGTGGTCGACCATCGGGCCCTCGTGCAGGCCGACGTCCAGGTGGACGGCGACCGACCGCGGACCCGAGGCGGCGTACCGCGAGACCAGCCAGGGCACCCCGAACACCCGGGGTTTGGGGCCCCGGGGCGGCGGCAGACCGGGCCGCCACCACAGGGAGGTGGACTGGGCGAGGACGTTGCCGAAGCGCTCCGGCCGCCGGTACGCGGCGTGCAGCGCCGTGACCGCGCCCAGGCTCTGGCCCGCGACGACGGTCCGTGTCGGGTCCGTGGTGAGCGGCCAGCGACCCGCCGCCCAGGGCAGCAGTTCGTCCGCGAGGAAGGTCACGAACGGTTCGCGCGCCCCCAGTTCGCGCCGGCGGGTGTCCCGGTCCACCGCGTCCGGGGCGAGCACGGCGAGCGGGGGCAGCGTTCCGTCGGCGACGAGCGCGTCCAGGGTGTGGCCGAGGCCGAGCCGGCCGAACCACATGTCGCCGTCGCACAGCACCAGGACGGGCAGCGGAGGCCGGTCCCCGCCGTCGTGTCCCGGCGGCAGGTACACCCAGGTGTCGCGGTCGCCGCCGAGCGCCGGGGCGCTCACCCGGTGCCGTTCCACCCGTCCCTTCGGCCCACCGCCCGGCCGTTCGGCCCAGGGCCGGGGCGGTGCGTCGGGCAGGGCGAAGACCGAGCCGTCCGCCCCGTTCCAACGGGTCGGCACCCGCCGTCGGTTGAGCGGGTCAGCGGCCGCGTGCACGGACAGCGACCGCAGCCGCTGCTGCAACAGGCCCGGATCCGTGGGCGGTTCCTTGGCCGAGACGTCGGCCGCCATCCGGTAGGAGCCCCGGTGGTCGGCCCGCAGCCGCAGCCCGAGGTGCCAGACGTCGGTGCCGGGCACGTGCTCCAGCAGCGAGTCGGCGAGCCGGTCGCGGTCGACGATGCGGTTGGCGTGCAGCAGCACCTGACGGGTGGTCCGGTGCCCGCGCCACAGAAACGTCACCGCCCGGTGTGCGGGCCACCCGTCGAGCTCCTCGACGAGCGGGGTGCCGAGCCGTTCGGCCTCGCTCCAGAAGGCGGCCGTCAGCGCGGTCCGCCGTACGGCGTCGGCGGGTTCCAGGCCCTCGAGGTCCTCCAGGAGCCGCGCGACCCGCGGGCCGGTGACACGCGCAGGCCGTACCGAGTCGTGGGTGCACACCGGTGCGGCGGCGGGGTGCAGGGCTGGTGGTGGGCCCGCGATCATCTGGGTCCTCCGGACATCTCTCCCCCTCGTTTCTCGCCCCGGATCAGGCCGACAGGCTTGCTTCCAGGGGCAGTTGGGCATACGACAGCACTCGGTCGACAAAATCGTCAACAACCTTGGTTAGGTTAGCCTAAGCTAAGCACATGTTCGTTGGATCGCACCCCCGCGCCGGAAGAAAACGGCCACCCGTCCGCACCGCGGGACTGCTGCTGGGCCTGGTGCTGCTGCTCGCGGCGACCGCCCTCTCGCTGGCCGTGGGCACCCAGCAGATACCGCTCCACCAGGTCTGGTCCGGCCTGTTCGCGCCCACCGGCACCGAGAACGACGCGATCGTGCGGGACCTGCGGCTGCCGCGCACGCTGACCGGCGTGGCCGTCGGGGCAGCGCTGGGTCTCGGCGGCGGTCTCATGCAGACCCTGACCCGCAACCCCCTGGCCGACCCCGGCCTTCTCGGCGTCAACGCGGGTGCCGCGGCCGCCGTGGTCACCGCGATCAGCGTGCTCGGCATCACCTCGTTCACCGGCTACCTGTGGTTCGCGCTCGCCGGTGCCGCCCTCGCCGCCACCGCCGTCCAGGCCCTCGGCGGCGGCCGGTACGCGACCCCGGTCCGCCTCGCCCTCGCCGGAACCGCCGTCAACGCGGCCCTGTTCGGCTACGTCAACGGACTCCAGCAGTGGGACCTGGGCACCCTGGACGAGATGCGGTACTGGGCCGTCGGCACCCTCGCCAAACGCGACGCAGACCTGCTGCTCACCGTGCTGCCGCTGCTCGTCGCCGGAGCCACCCTCGCGCTCGCCCTGGCCCGCCCGCTGGGCGCCCTCGCCCTGGGCGACGACCACGCCCGCGCCCTCGGCACCCGGGTGCGCCGCACCCGCGTGCTGTCCGTCGTCGCCATCACGCTGCTGTGCGGCGGCGCGACCGCCCTCTGTGGCCCGATCGGCTTCGTCGGGCTGATGATCCCGCACGCGGCCCGGGCCTTCTGCGGCCCCGACCCGCGGTGGCTCCTGCCGTACTGCGCGCTCTACGCGCCCGTCCTGCTCCTGGGCTCCGACGTGCTCGGCCGGATCGTCGCGGCGCCCTCGGAGATCGAGGTCGGCACGGTCACCGCGTTCCTCGGCGGCCTGCTCTTCATCCACCTGGTCCGGCGGCGGAAGGCGACCCGGCTGTGAGCCTGCTCGAAGACCGTGGCACCGCGGGCGTGGTGCGCACCGGTCGCTGGTCCCTGCGCTACGCCCGCCGCACGCTGCTGACCTGCGCCGTGCTCGCCCTCCTCGCCGCGTGCACGCTGGTGCTCGCGCTCGGTACGGGCAGCTACGGGCTCACCCCCGCGGAGGTGCTCGACACCCTCGCGGGCGGCGGCCCGCCCGGCGCCGGGTTCATCGTGACGGACCTGCGGCTGCCCCGGGCCCTGGTGGCCCTGCTGGTCGGCTTCGGGATGGGCCTGGCGGGAGCGGTGTTCCAGTCGCTCACCCGTAACCCGCTCGGCAGCCCGGACGTCATCGGCTTCGGGAACGGCGCCTCGGCCGGCGCGCTCGTCGCGATCATCCTCTTCGACGCGGGCGGACCGCAGACGGCGCTCGGTGCCGTGTGCGGCGGCCTCGCCACCGCCGCGGCCGTCTATCTCCTCGCCTGGCGGCGAGGTGTGCACGGCTACCGGCTCGTCCTCGTCGGCATCGGCGCCTCCGCCGTGCTCGGCTCGGCGACCAGCTTCCTGTACGTGCGCGCCGACATCGGCAGGGCCGCGCAGGCGGCGAGTTGGATGATCGGCTCGCTCAACGCCCGTGACTGGACCGACGTCCGTATCGCCGCCCTCGGCCTGGTCCCGCTCGTCCCGCTCGTCCTGGTGTACGCCCGGCGGCTGACCCTCCTGGAGATGGGCGACGACACCGCGGCCGCGCTCGGCGTGCCCCCGGAACGCAGCCGGCTCGTCCTGCTGTGCGCCGGTACGGGACTCACCGCGATGGCGGTCGCCGCGGCCGGACCGATCCCGTTCGTGGCGATGGCCGCACCGCAGCTCGCCCGCCGGGTCACGCGCGCCGCGGGGCCCAACCTCCTGCCCGCCGCGTGGACCGGCGCCCTGCTGGTCTCCGCCGCCGACCTGGCCACCCAGCGCCTCACCGGCTCGGCGCTGCTGCCGGTCGGCGTGGTCACGGGCGTGGCGGGCGGCGCGTACCTGGCGTGGCTGCTCAGGGGGGAGCGTGGCGCGGGCCGGATATGAGCCGGGGCATACCGCCGGGTATGGGCGACCGCGTACCATCCGGATACGGCAGGGGTGGCGTACGCGGGTCGTCCCTCCGCAGTAGGCGCGGTACACGTACGCAGTAACTTACTTGAGTTACGCAACAAGATGGTAAAGTGGGTCGCATGTCCACCGAACCGTTCCCGTTGCCCTCCGTCGCGACTCCGGAGGTGATCGAGATCGAGCGCGCGCTCACTCGCATCACCTACCTGAGCACCCGCGCCCGCCAGCACGACCGGCTGATGACACTGGCCGGCGTCCCCCTGGACCGCGCCGCCGTGGCGCTGCTGCGGCAGGTCGCCGACTCGGAGCCGCTGCGGCCGGGGGAGCTGGCGCAGCGGCTGGGCGTGGAGGCCTCCCATGTGACCCGCACGGTGCAGCAGCTCCAGAAGTCCGGATACGTCACCCGGGTCCCCGACCCCGACGACGGCCGGGCCCAGCGGATCCAGCTCACCGAGGCCGGCCGCGCGGCCGTCGGCCGGGTCCGGGACGCGGGCGCCCGGGGGATGCAGCTGGCGCTGGCCGACTGGTCCCCGGAGGAGCTGGGGCAGCTCGCCACCCTCTTCCACCGCATGGTCGACGACTTCCTCTCTCACTCCATCGAGGAGGAGACCGAGCAGCCGGCCGCGGTCCCACGCGCCTGACCCTCGGGACGTGCCTGACCCTCGGACGCGCGAGCCGGTCACGGCCGACGGAGCGGTGGCGGGGACCGGCTCGCGCAACCAGCGCAGCAGGAACCAGGCCACCACCGGCGGTATCAGCAGGGGGAGCGGACTGTCCGCAGGGACGTGGAGTCCGCGAGCGCGCCCAGCCCCGGCTCTACCGCGCCCTGCGCCTGCCGGCCGACGGCACGCCCGTCACGACGGTCGCCCACCGCTGCGGCGGGTCCTCCGCCGGCGCCTTCGTCGACGTGTTCCGCAGGGCGTACGGATACACCCCGGCCGGCACCACGGGCGGGCCCGGGACGCGTCCTGGAACTGTCCTGGACGCGCACGAAACCGCCGGTCCACTCGTCCTCGTCGAGGGTGTGCTCGTCGATGACGAAACAGTCCGGCTCGTCGGCGAAGCCCGGCAGCAGCCGGGCCCGGCGCCTGCGCTCCGCCGCCTTCTCGGCTGTGGAGTACACGCCGAGCAGCTTGGCGTCGTCGCCCTCCTCCTCGTCGATGTGCACCGTCTCCCCGTCGAGGTGCAGGGTCGCACCGCCTTCACCGGCTTCGTTCCGGTGCCCGATGTGCCACAGCAGATAGACGGTCATCCCGGCAGGCTATCCCTCGCCGTCGGCAACCTCGCTGCGCCCCGGCCGAGTTGGCGGGAGGCCCGCCCCCGGGTCCCGCCCCGCGACCCTGCCTCCGGACCCCCGCCTACCCTCCAGTAATGTCGGGCGCCAGGTCATTCAGAGGAGGAACCGTGTCCCGGTCCGAACGCTCACCCCTGCTCCTGGCGGGCCTGCTGGCCGGCATGGGCGTAGCCCACTTCGCCGTCCCGCGCCCGTTCGACGCGATCATCCCGCGCAGCCTCCCGGGCTCGCCCAGGGCCTGGACGCACGCCAGCGGTGTGGCCGAGCTGGCGCTGGCGGCGGGAGTGGCCCTGCCCCGGACCCGCAGGACGGCCGCGCTGGCCGCGGCCGGGCTCTTCGTCGGCGTCTTCCCCGCCAACGTCAAGATGGCGTGGGACTGGCGGCACCGCCCCACCCCGCTCAAGGCCGCCGCCGTGGCCCGGCTTCCCTTCCAGGTGCCCCTCGTATTGTGGGCCCGCAGCGTCGCCGACGGCGCCGGCACCGCGAAGATCACGGAGGGACGGTCATGACCAAGGCCCTGGAGACCGGCGACCTCGTCGAGGACTTCGCGCTGCCGGACGAGACCGGAACGGTGCGCAGCCTGACCGATCTGCTCGCCGACGGACCGGTGGTCCTCTTCTTCTACCCCGCCGCCCTCACCGCGGGCTGCACCGCCGAGGCCTGCCACTTCCGTGACCTGGCGGCCGAGTTCGCCGCCGTGGGCGCCCGGCCCGTCGGGATCAGCGGGGACTCCGTCGACCGCCAGCAGGAGTTCGCCGGCCGGCACTCGCTCGGCATGCCGCTGCTGTCCGACGCCGACGGGGCGGTGCGGGAACGGTTCGGCGTGAAGCGCGGCTTCTCCCTCGCCCCCACCAAGCGGGTCACCTTCGTCATAGCGAAGGACCGCACCGTCCTGGAGGTCGTCCGCAGCGAGCTGCGGATGAACACCCACGCCGACCGCGCCCTCGACGCACTGCGCGCCCACCGCGCCTGAGTGACGAGGGCGCCCGAGCGACGAGGGCGGTAGGCCCCGAGGTCCGGGCAGCCGGGGAGCGCCGTGCGCCCCGGTCGGCCCGTCGCGGTTGATGCGCCGGGACAAAGGGACCATTCTGGACGATATGGAGCATGTCGTCGCTGCGGCGGTCATCGATGCTCACGGCATCGTGACGGGCTGGAGCGAGGGTGCCCGTCTGCTGACGGGCCACGCGGCTGAGGAGGTCGTGGGCCGGGCCGCGGCCGACCTGCTCGCCGAGGAGCTCCCGCCGCTTCCGGCGCGGGCGCGGGCGTGGACCCGGCCCACTCTCGTACGCCACCGCGACGGCCGGCCCGTCACCCTGACCGTCACCGCCTGCCCGGTGCTCGGCCCCGAGGGGGAGCACGCCGGCTGGGCCCTCACCGCCGAACGGTCCTCGGGCCCGGAACCGACCCTCGCGGGGCGGGCCTTCCAGCAGGCGTCCATGTCCATGTCCGTCTTCGACCCGCACCAGCGCTATCTGCGGCTGAACGAGGTCGCCTGCAAGGTGATGGGCGTCTCCGAGGACGTCCTGCTCGGCCGCCACTTCCCGGACACCGTCCAGGAGGCCGAGCACAGCCGCGGCTTCAACTGGCACCTCCGCCATGTCGCCGAGACCGGCCGTCCGATCCGCTACGAGAGCTGGACCGGCGCCCCCTCCCTCAACCGGGAGCACGCGTGGACCACCGAGATGTGGCCCGTGCGGGAGCCGTCGGGCGAGGTCGTCGGTGTCGCCCTGGCCGCCTTCGACAGCACCGAGCAGTACTTGGCCCGCCAGCGGCTGGCCCTGCTGAACGAGGCCGCGGCCTCGATCGGTACGACCCTCGACATCGTGCGCACCACCGAGGAGGTGGTCGATCTCCTGGTTCCCCGTTTCGCCGACTTCGTCAGCGTCGACCTGCTGGACTGGGTCCTCGGCGCCGACGAGCCGCCGCCTGTCCCGGACGGCGAGGTCGTGCTGCGCCGAGTCGCCCACGGCTCCGCCCACGAGGGCACCCCTGAGGCGGCGGTCCGCCTCGGCGGGACCGACGTCCATCCGCCCTTCAGTCCGCCCGCGCGCGCCCTGCGGGAGGGGCGTGCCGTCCGTATCCAGGCGGGCGAGCCCGATTTCATGAGCTGGCTCGCCGAACGCAACGCGCGCGCTCCCGAGGGCCGCCGCTTCCGCAGCGGGGTCCACTCGGTGATCGCGGTGCCCCTGCGGGCCCGGGGCACCACCCTGGGCGTCCTGGTCGGTGTCCGTATCGCCCATCCCGACGACTACGAGGCCGACGACGCCGTCTTCGCCGAGGAACTCGCCAGCCGGGCCGCCGTCTGCATCGACAACGCCCGCCGTTTCGCCCGTGAACGCATCACCGCTCTCGCCCTCCAGCACAGCCTGCTGCCCCGGGGCCTGCCCGGACAGGCGGCCGTCGAGGTCGCCCACCGCTATCTGCCCAGCGGCTCCACGGCCGGCATCGGCGGCGACTGGTTCGACGTCATCCCGCTCTCCGGCAGCAGGGTCGCCCTCGTCGTCGGCGACGTCGTCGGACACGGCATCCCGTCGACGGCGACCATGGGCCGGCTCTGCATGGCCGTGCGCACGCTCGCCGACGTGGATCTGCCGCCCGACGAACTCCTCACCCACCTCGACGACCTCGTCACCCACCTCGCGGCCTACGACGACGCCGGTGAGGACGTCGCGGAGCTCGGCGCCACCTGCCTCTACGCCGTCTACGACCCGGTCAGCCGCCGCCTCACCCTCGCCGCCGCCGGGCACCCGGCCCCCGCCCTCGTCCTGCCCGACGGCACCGCACAACTGGTCCGGATGACCCCCGGGCCCCCGCTGGGGGTCGGCGGGCTGCCCTTCGAGGCGGTCGAACTGGAACTGCCTGAGGGCGCGGTCGTCGCCCTCTACACCGACGGCCTGATCGAGGACCGCGACCGCGACGTCGACCGCGCCACCGGTGAGCTGTGCAGCGCCCTGACCGCGCCCGCCGCCACGCTCGACGCCCTCTGCGACACCGTGCTCAAGGCGGTCCTGCCGGAAGAGCCCAGCGACGACGTCGCCCTGCTGCTCGCCCGCACCCGGGCGCTCGGCGCGGACCAGGTCGCCACCTGGGACGTCGAGCCGGACCCCGCCCGGGTCGCCGCCACCCGCCAGGCGGCGACCGAGCAACTGACCGCGTGGGGCCTGGAAGAGGCCGCCTTCGTCACCGAACTCGTCGTCAGCGAACTCGTCACCAACGCCATCCGCTACGGCGCACCCCCCATCCGGCTCCGCCTGATCCGCGACCGCAGCCTCATCTGCGAGGTGTCCGACGGCAGTTCCACCTCCCCCCACCTGCGCCGCGCCCACGCCTTCGACGAGGGCGGGCGCGGTCTGCTGCTCGTCGCACAGCTCACCCAGCGCTGGGGCAGCCGGCAGACGGACCGGGGCAAGACGATCTGGGCGGAGCAGTCGCTGGAGCCCGAGTGATCACTCCTGGACGGTGCCGCCCCGGGGAGCGGCACCGACGGAGCGGGATCCTGCCGGCACCGCTCAGAACTCCTCGTGCACCTCGGGGTCGCCGCCCAGGCGCCGGTGCGGGCGCTCCGCGATCGCCGCCAGCTGGGCCGGCCCGAGTTCGAAGCCGAAGACGTCGAGGTTGGCGCGCTGCCGCTCGGGGCTGGACGACTTCGGGATGGGGACCGCGCCGAGCTGGACGTGCCAGCGCAGGACGACCTGGCCGGGTGTCACGCCCAGCGACTCGGCGACGGAGACGACGGCCGGGTCCTCCAGGAGCGCCGAACCGCGGCCCAGCGGGCTCCAGCTCTCCGTGCGGACGCCCTTGGCCTCGTGGAAGGCGCGCAGCTCGTCCTGCGGGAAGAGCGGGTGCAGCTCGATCTGGTTGACGGACGGCAGCACGCCGGTCTCCTTCTCCAGCCGCTCGATGTGCCCGGCGGTGAAGTTGGAGACACCGATGGACCGGACCAGGCCGTCCTCGCGGAGCTTGATCATGGCCCGCCAGGAGTCGACGAACCTGTCGACCCGGGGAAGCGGCCAGTGGATCAGGTACAGGTCGACGTACTCGAGGCCGAGCCGCTGCCGGGACTCCTCGAAGGAGGCGAGGGTCTCCTCGTAGCCGTGGTGGCGGCCGGGCAGTTTCGTGGCCACCAGGATCTCCTCGCGCGGCACCCCGCCCCGGGCCACGCCCCGCCCGACCCCGGTCTCGTTGCGATAGTTCGTCGCCGTGTCGACGAGCCGGTAGCCCAGGCCGAGCGCTTCGGCCACCGACCGCTCCGCCTCCGCGTCGTCCATCGGCCAGGTGCCCAGACCCAGGGCCGGGAGCTTCGTACCGTCGTTGAGCGTGTACTCCGGGATGTTGCTCACCAGGGGACCTTTCCTCGACTGTGTCGTCCGTGCCGTCCCACCAGCCTCACCGATGAGACGGGGATCGATCAACCGGAGGCCGACGGGCGGGGCGTCCGTCTCCGGCGCGGGTGTCCGAGGCCCTGTCGCCAGGCCGTCGTTTCGCTGTCACGATCTTCCCGGAGCCGTGACGGACGACGAGTGAAGACGAGCGGAGCACGCATGACGACGGACAGCCGGGCCACCCCCTTCGACGACCCGACGGCCGAGGAGGCCGCGCGGGCGGCCGGGGTGGAGGTGAAGCCGGTCGCCGGACACATCGGCGCCGAGATCGAGGGCGTCGACCTGGCCGCGGGACTCGACGACGCCCAGGTCGCCGTGGTCAGGGCGGCGGTACTGCGCTGGAAGGTGGTGTTCTTCCGCGGGCAGCGCCTCGACCACGCGGGACATGTGGCGTTCGCGCGACGGTTCGGCGAACCCGTCGTCCTGCGCAGGCGCGGCAGCGCGTCGCCGGCGGACTTCCCGGAGATCGAGACGACCGCCGACCGCCTCGAGCTGGGCGGGAAGTTCGGCATGGAGCACGAGGAGTGGCTCCGGCGCCGCCGGCACACCCTGCTGCGCGGCTGGCACTGCGACCACGGCGCCCGTGTCGACCCGCCGGCCGCGACGATCCTGCGCGCCGAGACCGTACCGCCCTACGGCGGTGACACGACCTGGTCCAACCTGGCGGCCGCCCACGCCGGACTCTCCGCGCCCCTGCGGGAGTTCCTGGCCGGGCTGCGCGCCGAGCACCGGCTCGGCGTGGGCTACCAGCCCCGCCCCGGTGACGACGCGTACGTCCGCCACCTCCTCGATCACCAGGTCGCCTCGGTACACCCCCTGGTACGCGTCCACCCCGAGACGGGGGAGCGCGTGCTGTACGTCAACGGCTACTACGTCGAGCAGATCACCGACCTCTCCCGCGCGGAGAGCCGGGCGATCCTGGACATGCTGCTGGAGGAGGCGACCCGCCCCGAGTACACGGTCCGCTTCCGCTGGGAACCGGGCAGCGTCGCGTTCTGGGACAACCGCGCCACCATCCACCTCGCGCCGAGCGACAACGCGCATCTGCGCTTCCCCCGCACGATGCACCGGGTGATGCTCACCGGCGAGGTCCCCGTCGGCGTGGACGGCAGGCCGTCCGAGCCGCTGACGGGAACCGAGCCGGGCCGCTGGTGAGGGTCCTCACGCTCCGGAGCCGGGCCGCCATCCCAGCGCCGGACCCAGCTTCGTCGCCATGTCGGTCAGGATCTGTACGTAGTCCTCGTGCCCGAAGGTGAACGGCAGAGCGAAGGCGACCTCGTCGATCTCGCGGAACGCGGCGTGGGCGTGCAGGCGTTCGGCGATCTCGTCCGAGGTGCCGACCAGGTCCGGGGCGAACAGCAGCCGGGCCGGGCCCTGCGGCGAGGTCGTCCGGGGGAGCCGCTTCGCCGCGAACTCCTCGTACTTCGCGCGCTGTTCGGGTGAGGCGGAGTCGGTAGGGATGACCACGAGACCCTGCGAGACACGGGCCGCCTCGCCGTCGGGGTGGGCGGCGCGGAAGGCGCGGACGTGGGAGAGCTGGATCTCGGCGAAGTCCCTGGTGTCGTCCGGGCCTTCGGCCTTGACGACACTGCTGGTGAGGAAGTTCATGCCGTGTTCCCCGGCCCAGCGCGCCGAACCCAGGCTGCCCCCGCCGTACCACAGGCGGCGGCCGAGACCGGGGGAGTGCGGCTGCACCCGGTCCGAGAACACCTCGAAGCCCTCGACCCCGCTGAAGTCGGTGGCGGACCTGCCGCGCACCAGGTCGAGCAGCCGCCGCACCCGCTCGTATCCGAAGTCCTCCGCGTCGGAGGTGTCCGGATAGAGGGCCTCCTTGACCTGCTCGTAGTGCATCGGCGGGCCGACGCTCACCCCCGGGTTGAGCCGGCCCCCGGACAGGATGTCGACGGTGGCCAGGTCCTCCGCGAGGCGCAGCGGGTTCTCCCAGCCCAACGGGATGACCGCGGTGCCGAGCTCGATGCGCCGGGTGCGCTGCGAGGCGGCCGCCAGGACGGCGACGGGGGACGAGATGCCGTACTGGAGATGCCGGTGGCGCACCCAGGCGCTGTCGAAGCCGAGCCGCTCACCCAGCTCGATGACCTCCAGCGTGGTCTCGTGCCCCCGGCCCGGATCGTCCGCGTCGAACAGCCCGATGGTGAGGAAGCCCAGCCTGCGCAGGGGGCGTGAGGTCGACGACACGGGGCTCCTCCATCGTTCGACGGCGTGTACGGCCGTACAGGTGTTCTTCGCCGATTGTCGCAGGCGGCCTCAGACCAGCGGGATCGTGACCTCGTCCTCGACCGGCGGGTTCAGTTCCTGGGCGCGGTTCCCGGTGGCCGCGAAGCAGCGCAGCCGGACCGACTCCGGTGTGACGTCCAGCCGTAGGAAGCACTTGAAGAACGGCGGGCTGTACGTCACCGAGCTCGGCGAGAAGAGCTGGGTGTAGATCTTGCGCACCGGAAGCCGGAACCGCTTGCGGCGCTCCGGACGGCTCCCGGTGCCCAGCAGACCGGCCAGCAGGCGGATCCGCCGCGTCACCCTGACCTCCGGGCCCGGTGTGCGGGTCGGCGGGATGCCCAGCCGTTCGGCGACCACCGCCTGGGCCTCGGTCTCGGTGAGGGCGAAGAAGCGACGCAGCCGCAGCCGGCGCCCGTAGAGCCGGCTGTAGAAGGCGAGGGAGTCGCCGCGCAGCGGATAGCAGCGGAAGTCCCGCTCGGTGACGCCGGCCACGGACACCCGGGGGATGGTGTGCGTGGCGTGCATGAAGGCGCCCCCACCGCCCGAGACCACGTACTGGAGCGTCCGCCCGTCCGCCAGACGCACCGGGTAGCGCTGGTAGTTGTGGATGTCGCCGCCAATCGCCGCCACGTAGTGGTGCTCGGGCGCGCTGACGATGTCGTCGACGGTGCCGCCGCCTTCGACGGGGCACGGGTGGTGCTCGCCGTCGACGTAGAGGGGGGAGCCGGTGATGAGTATCTTCGGCCGTGGGCCCCGGGACACCTCACGCAGCCATGCGCCCTGTTCGGCGTCGAGCGTGCCCAGCAGTCCGGTGTCGATGCCGATGATCCGCACCGGGCCGGCGTCGATCGCCCAGTACGGCCCGGGCTGCACCGCCTGCTGGCCGGTCGCGGACCTCAACGCGCGGGCCTCCGCGAGGCGTTGACCGTCGTGCGCACGCGGCCGGTGCCACAGCAGGGCACGCAGCCGCGCGCGGCTGAGCAGGCGCGGTGCGGGCTCGGCGGGCGGCGGCGGGGCGTCGCCGCAGAAGACCCGCATGAACGCGCCCAGGTCCTCGTACCAGTCGTGGTTGCCCGGTATCGCGTATATCGGCGCCGGGTAGTCCCGGTAGGGGCGGAAGAACTTGGTGCCGTAGTCGTCGGCGCTGCCGACCGGATAGATGACATCACTGGCGAGCACGGCGAAGGACGTGCCCTGACTGGCCCTCAGAAAGCCGGGTACGACGGCGTACTGGGGATCGTCGCCCTCACCCGTGTCGCCGATGACCATGAAGGAGAAGCTGTCCGGGTCCGTGCGTCGGATCACCTTGTCCTCGGGTGCGCCGGCCGCCGCCCGCTGCGCCACCAGGCGGCTGCGGGTTCGGCCCGTCGGGTCCCCGAACCACGACGCCAGCACGCCGTTGCGGGCGGCCCACAGCATCCTGGGATCGAGCCACGAGATCTTCTCGGTCCTGTCCGGCATGAGTTGCTGGTACGCGCCCCGGTCGGCGCCGACCCAGCCGGCGCCTTCGGCGGTATCGCGTGAGGAGTCAGACACCGGTGCACCGTAGCAATGATCCACAACGCGGCAGCAGCCCACCCGGCCGAGTTCATGCACCGGCATCTAATGCCCTTGACACTTTCCGGGGCCGACCACGTAGGTTGAAGCGATCTGTCACGAAGGGTGGAGGCCCCCGATGCGCGCACCTGGCACGACACCGCACGGTGTCGGCACGGGCACGCGGCTGATCACCCGACGGCATGTCGACTACTGCCGTACCGCCTCCGCCGTCTGTCCTTCCGCACGCCGCTGACCCCCGCCGGCCCGTCGGGCCGGTCGACTCGTCGTGCCTCCGGAAGGAACTCCCGTTGTCCGGTCCCGCCCTGCGGCTCGCCGTCGAACTCGACGGTGACGGCGCCCACCCCGCGGCCTGGCGCCGCGCCGCCCACTCGCCCGACCATCTGCTCACCCCACGCCGGGTGGCCCGCGTCGCCGCCGCCGCGGAGAACTCCGGGTTCACTCTGATCACCCTGGAGGACGGCGCGCTGCCGCCCGGTGGCACCCCCGACGTCGTCGGCCGCATCGGCGCGGTCGAGCGGGCCGCGTTCCTCGCCGCGTCGACCAGCGTCGTCGGGATCGCGCCCGTCGTGCCGGTCACGTACGCCGAACCCTTCCACGTCTCCAGCCAGTTGGCGTCCCTCGACCACATCTCGGTCGGGCGCGGCGGCTGGGTGGTGGGCGAGGAGGAACGTCCCGAGGCGGCCCGGGTCTGGGGCCGTCCGCACGTCGACGGCGAGGCCGCCCGTGCCCGGGAGTCCCGCGACGGAGTCGAGGTCGTCCGCGCCCTGTGGGACTCCTGGGAGGACGACGCGGTCATCCGCTCCGTCGCCACCAGCAGATACCTCGACCGCGACCGGCTGCACTACGTCGACTTCACCGGCGACGCCTATGCGGTGAAGGGCCCGGCCATCGTGCCGCGGCCGCCCCAGGGACAGCTCGTCGTCCTCGGCCGGCCCGACCGCGTCCCCGCCGGGCAGCTCGATGTCGCCCTCGTCGAGGGCCGCGACCTCGCCGCGGTCGCCGAGGCCGCAGCCGGCGCCGGAACGCCCCGCACCTTCGCCGAGATCGAGGTCGCCCTCGACACGGCCCACGCCACCGCCGAGGAGCGCGTCGCCGACCTCGAACAGCACGCGCCCTGGACCGACCGCGGACGGCTGCGCCACATCGGCTCCGCCTCCGGACTCGCCGTCCTGCTCGGGCGGTTGCGGGGCGTCGTGGACGGCGTACGCCTGCATCCGCTCGTGCTCGACGAGGATCTGCCGGAGCTGTCCCGGCTCGTCCTGCCCCACCTCTTCGAACGGCGCCTCGCCGTGCGCCCGCTGCCCGGCGCGTCCCTGCGCACCCACCTGGGGCTGGAGCGCCCCGCCAACCGCTACGCCGCCGGCCCGGACATCGAGGCCCTCCAGGAGACCCGATGACCCGCACCGACCCCCTCGACGTCCCCCGGCCGGACGCCCAGCTGCACTTCGGTGTCTTCTTCCAGGGCGTCAACCACTGGACCATCTGGTCCGACCCGGCCAGCGGCTCCCAGATCGCCCCCGCGAACTTCCGGCGGGTCGCGCAGACCGCCGAACGGGGCCTGTTCGACGCGTTCTTCCTGGGGGAGGGGCTGCGACTGCGCGAGGTCGACGGACTGATCCACGAACTCGACGTCGCCGGACGGCCCGACGCCATCACCCAGCTCGCCGCGCTGGCCGCGGTCACCGACCGGATCGGCCTGGTCAGCACCTCCAACACCACCTTCAACGAACCCGCCGACCTGGCCCGCCGGCTCTCCGGCCTCGACCTGCTCTCCGAGGGCCGCGCCGGCTGGAACGTGGTGACCACCGACAACGCCTGGACCGGCGCCAACTTCCGGCGCGGCGGCTACCTGGACCACGCCGACCGCTACCGGCGCGCCGAGGAGTTCCTCACCGTGGCCCGCGCCCTGTGGGACGGCTGGGCCGACGGGGCCGTCTCCGGCGCCGTGGGCGCCCCCGCCTGGGCGGCGCCAGGAGCCGTGGACCGGGTCCGGCACCGGGGAACGCAGTTCGACGTCGACCTCGCGCCCACCCTGCCCCGCAGCGGCCAGGGCCATCCGGTGATCTTCCAGGCCGGCGACTCCGGCGAGGGACGCGATTTCGCGGCCCGCAACGCCGACGTCGTCTTCTCCGCGCACGGCAACGACTTCGACGACGCGCTCGCGTTCGCCGAGGACCTCCGACGGCGGCTGCTCGCCGTCGGCCGGCCCGAGGACGACCTGCGCATCCTCCCCGGCACGGAGATCATCATCGGGGCGACGGAGGCCGAGGCGCTGGAGAAGAAGCGCTGGATCCGCCTCCAACAGGTCACACCGGCAACGGCGTTGGGTGTCGCCGGTCTGCTGTGGGGTCTCGACCTCTCGGACCGGGACGCCGACGGGCCGCTGCCCAAGGAGGACCCGGTCGTCGCCGAGAACGACGGCTCCTTCGGCGCCCGGCGCGTCGCCGACCCACGCGTGGTGGTCGCCGAGTGGCGCGAGAAGGCGGAGGCGAACGGCTGGTCGCTGCGCGAGACCGTCATCGCCCTCGGACCGCAGCGCGGGCACGTCGGCACCCCCGCCGGACTCGCCGACAGGTTCGCCCACTGGGTGCGGCACGGCGCCGTCGACGGCTTCAACGTGACGCCGTACCTCATCCCGGACGGCCTCGACGACATCGTCGACCTGCTCGTCCCGGAACTCCAGGAACGCGGTGTCTACCCCACCGAGTACACGGGCCGCACGCTCCGTGAGCACCTGGGCCTGCGCGAGCCCCTCACCCACCGCTCCACGACCGACGGACGGCAGGCGGGCTGACCGCCTCCTCCGCCGTACCGGCCCGCCCCGCCCGGGCGGGCCGGTTCCACTCGCCGTCGCCGAGCACGAGCAGCGGATCGAACATCACCACCACCCCGGCCAGCAGCAGGAAGATCACCGGCCCGATCAGCATCGGCAGCAGCAGCGAGGTGGGGCTGTCGCCGGCCCACGACGAGGTCGCGCCGTGCACATGGACGCTGACCGCGGCCATCGCCGTGTAGTGCATCCCGGACACGGCGACGCCCATCACCAGGCTGGCGCCCAGGCTCGTCAGGAACCCTCGGATCGTGACGGCCGCCCACAGGGCGGCGGTCGCGGCCACCACGGCGATCAGCACCGAGAGCGCCACCGTGCTCGGCGTGTACTCGATGGCGCCGTTGAGCTGGAGGGCCGCCATGCCCAGATAGTGCATGGCGGCGACCCCGATGCCCGTGACGACCCCCGCGAGCGACAGCGACGCCCGGCCGGCGCCCCGGTAGCCCACGATGAACACACCGATGCCGACCACCACGATCGCGACCGCGAGGCTGAGCACGGTCAGACCGACGTGGTAGCCGATCCGGGTCTCCTCCACCTGGAAGCCGATCATGGCGATGAAGTGCATCGTCCAGATGCCGCAGCCGATCGACGCGGCCCCCAGCGCCAGCCAACCAGGCTTCCACGAGCCGCTGTTGAGCAGCGTCCGCACGATGCAGCGCAGTCCTAACGCTCCCCCCATGCAGGCCATCACAAAAGCCGCCACGGGGGTCACCACCCCGTACCGGAATCCGTCTATCGTGCCTTCCATCATCAACTCCCCCCGAAGTCACGACTGTTCGTGAAGAACGTGTCTACGGGTAAGGGAGTGGCGAAAGCAAGCGTTTCCTGAGAGTCGACGGTCACGTCCGTGTGAACACCGGCGCGGGAGAGCCCGCCGCCGTCATCGCCGGGTTGTTCTCGCCGGTGACGGCGGACAGGGGCGTGCCCACCGGGTCCTAGCCCAATCACCGTGGCGAGGCGCTCTTTCCCCAGACGAAGACCTCGGTGCTCGGCCGGCGTTCGGAGAAGCGGCCCGACGCGGAGGCCTCCCGCAGCAGTCGACGCAGGTCCGCCTCGAACGCGTCGCGGCGCGCGCCGAACAGGTGCGGAGCCGAGAACGACATCGAGAACACCCCCGCCACGACGTCGTCGGCCGTCCGTTCGAGCGGCTGTCCGCCAGGCACCACATGGCGCTGCGGGCCGGAGAATCCGGCCCGGGTGAGCACCGCGGCCTCACCGCCGGGCGTGCCCTGCGGCAGCACGCCCCGGCCGGCCCGGCGGACCGGCCCGAGGTAGTGCCTGATCAGTTCCTCGATCACCGCACCGGGCACCGCCGGACGGGGAAGACCGTCGACGGTGAGCGTCTCGGTCTTCAGGTCGGAGATGTGCACCAGCGCCCCGCCGGGCAGGAGCATGTCCCTGGTGGTCGCGGCCACCAGCTCGCGATCCATCCAGTGGAAGGACTGGCCGAAGGTGGCGAGGGTGAACCGGCCCAGACCCGCGGGCAGTTCCTCGGCCCGGGCCCGCACCCACCGAGCCTTCCCGGCCACTCCGCCTCGGGCCGCCTCACGCCGCGCCTCGGCGATCATCTCCGGGTCCGGGTCCACGCCGACGACCTCGCCGAACAGGTGGGCCAGAGTCAGCGCGAGGATGCCCGGTCCGCATCCCACGTCGAGGAGCCGCCCCCGTCCGTCGAGACGCAGCGCCTCGGCGAGCGCGTCCGCCAGCCCGGGGGCATAGGGGAGCCGTCCGCGCCGGTAGTGCGCGGCGGTACCCGCGAACAACGTCTCGTCCCACTCCCACCCGGCCACCACGCCGCCCACCGTCCTCGCGCAGATCCCCTTTTTCCGGTTGCCGATGATCTCACGGCCGGGGCGGCGCGCACCGGCCCGAGCGGCCCGCCCCTCGGCCGTCGGGACAGCCCGCGCACAGGGTTCTCACAGCGGGGCCGGGGGGTGGGGGCTCCGTCTCCGCCCGGCACCGAGGGATAACCCTCGAAGCGTCCGGCTTTGGCTGACATGCCACTGTCAAGCCTGCCATTCTCCCACCCAACTACCGCGCACCAGCGGCAAGTTGTCTTCCCATGCTCACGGTCCCGCACAACTCAGCTCGTCCCGGACAGCACACCCGTCTGCCCGGTCTGTCACCGGCCGTTCCCCGCGGCCGCCGCAGTAGGAGAACGAGTGAGACCCAACCCCCGCAAGCGGACCACGGTCGGAGCGGCCCTGCTCTCCACCGCCGCACTCGTGGCCCTCGGTGTCCAGACGGTTCCGGCGACCGCGCTGCCCGCAGCCCCCCACCCCAGCCCCGTGCGCGCCGGTGGTCTGCCCGCCGACCTCACGCCCGCCCAGCGCACGACGCTGATCAGGAGCGCCGAGGCGAAGACGACGGACACGGCCGAGTCCCTCGGCCTCGGCGCCCAGGAGAAGCTGGTCGTCAAGGACGTCGTGAAGGACAACGACGGCACCCTGCACACGCGCTACGAGCGGACCTACGCCGGTCTGCCCGTCCTCGGCGGCGACCTCGTCGTGCACACGCCCCCGGCCTCGCTGGCCGCCGGCACGGTGAGCACGACCTTCAACAACAACCGCCGCACCGTCTCGGTCAAGTCCACGACCGCCACGTACAGCAAGGCGGCCGCCGAGACCAAGGCCCTGACGGCGGCCAAGGCGCTCGACGCGGAGAGCCCCGCCGCACAGAGCGCGCGCAAGGTGATCTGGGCCGGCGAAGGCACGCCCAAGCTCGCCTGGGAGACCGTGGTCAGCGGCCTCCAGGACGACGGCACGCCGAGCAAGCTGCACGTCATCACCGACGCCGCCACCGGCGCGAAGCTCTCCCAGTTCGAGGGCATCGAGACCGGCACCGGCAACAGCCAGTACAGCGGAACCGTCACCATCGGCACCACGCTGTCCGGCTCGACGTACCAGCTGAACGACACCACGCGCGGCACGCACAAGACGTACAGCCTCAACAACGGCACGTCCGGCACCGGCACCCTGATGACGGACGCCGACGACACGTGGGGCACCGGCTCCGGCTCCAACACGCAGACCGCCGGCGTCGACGCGCACTTCGGTGCCCAGACGACCTGGGACTTCTACAAGAACACCTTCGGCCGCAGCGGCATCAAGAACGACGGCGTCGCCGCCTACTCCCGCGTCCACTACAGCACGGCGTACGTCAACGCCTTCTGGGACGACGACTGCTTCTGCATGACCTACGGCGACGGCACCAGCAGCACCCACGCGCTGACCTCGCTGGACGTCGCCGGCCACGAGATGAGCCACGGTGTCACCTCCAACACCGCGAACCTCAACTACACGGGTGAGTCGGGCGGTCTGAACGAGGCGACCTCCGACATCTTCGGCACGGGCGTGGAGTTCTACGCGAACAACTCCTCCGACGTCGGTGACTACCTCATCGGCGAGAAGATCGACATCAACGGGGACGGCACCCCGCTGCGGTACATGGACGAGCCCGACAAGGACGGCGGCTCCGCCGACAGCTGGTACTCCGGCGTCGGCAACCTCGACGTCCACTACTCCTCGGGCCCGGCGAACCACATGTTCTACCTGCTCTCCGAGGGCAGCGGCAGCAAGACCATCAACGGCGTCACCTACAACAGCCCGACCTCCGACGGCGTCGCCGTCGCGGGCATCGGCCGGGCCGCGGCCCTCCAGATCTGGTACAAGGCGCTGACGACGTACATGACGTCCAGCACCAACTACGCGGGCGCCCGCACCGCCGCCCTCAGCGCGGCCACGGCGCTGTACGGCTCCAGCTCCACCCAGTACGCCGGGGTCGGCAACGCCTTCGCCGGCATCAACGTCGGCAGCCACATCACCGTCCCGTCGACGGGCGTCTCGGTGACCAACCCGGGCAGCCAGTCCGCCACGGTCGGCACCGCGGTGAGCCTCCAGATCTCCGCCAGCAGCACCAACAGCGGCTCGCTGACGTACGCCGCGACCGGTCTGCCCGCCGGTCTGTCGATCAGCAGCTCGACCGGCCTGATCTCCGGTACGCCGACCACGGCCGGCTCCTCCAGCACCACCGTCACGGTGACCGACAGCACCGGCGCGACCGGTACCGCGGCCTTCACCTGGACGGTCAGCTCCTCCGGTGGCGGCGGCTCCTGCACCGCCACGCAGCTGCTGGGCAACGCGGGCTTCGAGTCGGGCAACACCACCTGGACGGCGACGAGTGGTGTGATCACCAACTCCAGCAGCCAGGCGGCCCGCACCGGCTCCTACAAGGCCTGGCTCGACGGCTACGGATCGACCCACACCGACACGCTGACGCAGTCGGTGACGATCCCGAGCGGCTGCACCAACACCACGTTCACCTTCTACCTGCACGTCGACACGGCCGAGACCACCACCAGCACGCAGTACGACAAGCTGACGGTCACCGCCGGATCCACCACCCTGGCCACCTACTCCAACCTCAATGCCGCCAGCGGCTACGTCCAGAAGTCCTTCAGCCTCGGATCCTTCGCGGGCTCCACCGTGGCGCTGAAGTTCTCGGGCGTCGAGGACTCCTCGCTCCAGACCAGCTTCGTCGTGGACGACACCGCCGTCACGACCGGCTGATCACGACCGGCTGATCCGCTCCGACCGACGACGTCCCGCACGCGGGCTCCCTCCGCGTGCGGGACGTCGTCGTGCGCGCTCAGTTCACTTCAGTTCAGCGGGTCGAGCGTCAGGTACGCCTGGCTCGGCGAGCCGTCGTGGACGAGGGACTCCTGCTGCCCGACGTCGTCGAAGGCGAACGCGTACGCCTTGCCGTTTGCCATCTGAGCGTGGATCTTGCGGGCGTAGTGGTTGGTCACCGTGTCCTGGTAGAAGTTCGCCGTCGTGGTGTCCGGCTGGTTGGGGTTGACCAGGAGTGTGGAGCGGTTGAAGCCCGCGCACAGGGTGCGGGAGATCGGTCCGCGCACGGCGTCGTTCGGCGCGTCCAGCAGCCCGTGACAGCCGAAGATGCTGGCCGCGTCCGGCTTCTGGAAGCTGGTCACGACCGCGCCGGAGGAGTTGGTGAAGTTCATGACCCCGCCCGAGACCCGGCCGTAGTACTTGGTGCCCGGCTGGTCGGCGAACGGGGTGACGGTCAGCGTGCTCGTCGCGTACTTCTGCCAGACGCGGTTGACGTAGTCGTCCATGACGTTCGCCGGGAGGGCGCCCGTCTCCACCCCGTACAGCGGGGCGAGAGCCCGCAGTACCGTGCCGTCGGACCGGGTCTGGATGAGGTTCGCCCAGCCGCCGGGCTGTCCGCGCAGGGCGTTGAAGAAGCCGTTGTAGCCGCCCGACTTGAGGTGCCCGGTGCTGATGGTGGTCCCGTCGGCACGCTGCACGCCGACCGCGTACGGCGCGGAGAACATGTCGACCTGAGTGCTGTTCAGCCACAGCCCGGAGTCGTTCAGCGTGTACTCCGACCAGTTGAACAGGATGTTCCGGTTCGGGTCGGTCGGGTTCTGCACGGCCGGCTGCACGAGTCCGCCGGTGGTCAGTCTGAAGTCGAGCTTCTGTCCGTACGAGAAGTAGACCCGGCCGGAGAACTTGGGCATCCGGATGGTGGCGGACTGTCCGGCGGCCGGGCCCGCGATCGAGGCGTCGGGCGCGGGTGTGGGCGGGTTGCCGCCGGCGGGCCAGGCGTGGAAGGTGCCGTTCGCGTCCGCCCAGCCCTGCCGGCCCGTCGTCAGCTGGGTGCCGAGGTTGTAGACGTAGAGGGCTTCGCCGCGCCCCGAGTTGTTGGTGATCTTCAGCGGGATGGTGTCGGGGACGGCCGCCTGGGCCGGGGGGCCGAGGGAGAGCAGCGCGCCGACGAGAGCGGCGGCTCCGGCGATTCTGAGTGTGAGCGTGATCCTTGAGAGCACTCTCCACCTCCGTGCGGGTAGGCCTGTGGGGTTGGTCCGTACCATGTTGAGAGCGCTCTCAAAGTCGCATCGAGGTTGTGCCCATGTCAACAACGTGGACAGAGGCGGAGACAGAAACAGAGGCGGAGACAGAAACAGAGGCGGAGACAGAAAACGAAAGGACGCCCTCGGCACGACTCGTGCCAGGGGCGTCCCGTTGCCCGGTCCTGTTGCTCAGTCCCGTTGCTCGGCCCGTTGCCCGGCCCGTTGCTCGGTCCCGGTGCTCAGAAGGTGCGCTTCAGCAGCTCCAGCAGTGCGGCCCAGTGCCGCTCGGAGCTCTCCTCGTCGTACGCGGTGGTGTCGGCCTGCGTGTAACCGTGCTCGGCGCCGGCGTAGACCTCGCACGTGTGACGGACGCCCGCAGCCGTGAGGGCCTCCTCGAAGCGCTCGATCTGCTCGGGCGGCAGGGAGTGGTCGTTGTCGGCGTGGCCGAAATACACCTCGGCCGTGATGTGCTCGACCGCCAGGTGCGGGCTGTCCGGCGCGTCGGTCACGAGCCGACCGCCGTGGAAGCCGGCCGCCGCCGCGACCCGGTCCGGATGCCCGCCGGCGGTCCACAGGGCGAGCCGGGCGCCCATGCAGTACCCGGTCAGCGCCACCGGGCCGTCCGTGACGAGCGGGCTTTCCGCCAGCCACCGCAGGTAGGCGCCGGCGTCCCGCACGACCGAGTCGGCGGTGAGGGACTGGATGAGCGGACCCAGGGTCGCGAAGAGCTCCGGACGCGCGCCCGGGTCGATGAACTCGGGCAACTCCACGACGGGGGCGCGCCCGTGCCGGTAGAACACGTTCGGGACCAGCACCGTGTAGCCGGCCTCGGCGAGCCGGTCGGCCATCGCCCGCAGGTGCGGACGCAGCCCGAAGGCGTCCTGGTAGAGCAGTACGCCCGGTCGGGGTGTCCCGTCACCGGGATGCGCGAGATAGGCGTCGGCGACGCCGTCCTCGGTGGGGATGTCCACGGCTGTTCCCTGTACGGAGGTCATGGGGGTGCCTCTCTGCGCGGTGCACTACGGCGAGCGGGCGAGCGATCGACCGGCCCGGTGGGGGCCGGGCAGCGACCATCGTTGCATGCACCATCCACCTGCCCTCCGGGACCCCCGGGCAAGGGTGCCGGGGTGCGGAAGGCCCTACTCGAACCGGGAGGTGTCACCCGCCCCGTGCCGCACGATCTCCGCCTCGCCGTCGGAGAAGTCGATGACCGTGGTCGGCTCGGTGCCGCAGTCCCCGGAGTCCAGCACGGCGTCCACCACGTGGTCGAGCTGGTCCTTGATCTCCCAGCCCTGGGTCATCGGCTCGTCCTCGCCGGGCAGCAACAGGGTGCTGGACAGCAGCGGTTCACCGAGTTCGGCGAGCAGGGCCTGGGTGACCACATGGTCCGGGATGCGCACGCCCACCGTCTTCTTCTTCGGGTGCTGGAGCATGCGCGGCACCTCCTTGGTCGCCGGGAGGATGAAGGTGTAGCTGCCCGGAGTCGACGCCTTGATCGCGCGGAACACGTCCTTGTCCACTCGTACGAACTGGCCGAGTTGCGCGAAGTCCTGGCACACGAGAGTGAAGTGATGCCGGTCGTCCAGCTCGCGGATGGCCCGGATCCGGTCGATGCCGTTCTTGCTGCCCAGCCGGCAGCCCAGCGCGTAGCAGGAATCCGTCGGGTACGCGATCAGCGCGTCCGCCCGGATGGCGGCCGCGACCTGGGTGATGGTGCGCGGCTGGGGGTTGTCGGGGTGCACGTCGTAGTACTTCGCCATTGGCCGAGCTTATGCCGTGCCACGGGGCGGCGGCCCCGCAGGACCGCCGTGCGGTTCGCCGAGGAGGAACTCCCAGCTGTCGGTGAGCAGCCCCAGTGCCGTCGCGGGGTCGGTCTCCCAGCCGTGGCGCATCCAGCGCCGGGCGAGCTGGTCGAGCTGGGTCAGCGCCAGGAAACCACGCAGTCGCCGGGAGCCCGGGTCGAACCGGCCGGCCTGTTCGAGGCCCGCCTCGACGGCGGAGACGACCTCGTCGAACCACTGGTCGACCAGCTCGCGCAGCTCCGGTTCGACCGCCGCGGCCTCGTGCGCGGCCAGCACGTAGGGACGGATCCGCGGCCACCGGCGGGAGGTGTCGCGCAGCCACGCCTCGAATCCCGCCCGCTCGCCCGCCCGTACGACGGAGACGAGGGCCGGTGCGGTCGGCAGCCCCGGCTCCGCCGGGCTTCCGCGCTTCAGCAGCTCGTCGAGCTCCGCGACGAGGGCCTTCATCAGCGCCGCCCGCGAGGGGAAATAGGCGTAGAACGTCACCCGGGTGGTGCCCGCGGCCTTCGCGATGTCGTCGACCGTCGTGCCCGCGTAGCCCCGCGCCTCGAACAGCTCCAACGCCGTCGACAGCAGCAGCCGACGGGTCATCTCCTTCTGGGCGGCGCGCAGACCGGCCACGTCAGACTGCCTCCCGGTCGACTGCGAAGGGGCCGCCGACCTGCGAGGTCGCGCCCCCCGGTGGACGCTCACATCGTACGACACCGGGCTTTTTCGGCCAGGGGGCGGCAGGGGACGGCACGGGCGGCAGACGGGTACCTCGTTCGACAGGGGTATGACGGGACACCTCCCCGCTCGGCACCGCGCCCACCGGCCGGTTCGGCGCCCGTTTCTGTTCTGCACGCCGCTCGGTACGGCCCTCCAGGCCTGGAGGAGGCCACGGACGCCCTCGCGATGGGCGTGGCGCCCGGCTCGGACGCCAGGCCCGCGCAGCTGCGGGCGGCCGTCGTCGAGGGCAGCGGCCGGGCCTTCATGAACGGCCTGCATGCCGCCTCCGTGGTCACCGGCCCGCTGTGCGTCGCGGGAGGCGTCCTGGCCGCCGTCGGCATCAGGAAGTCGGCCCGCCGCCGACTGACCGCCACGGATCCACCCGCGGCACCCCGGTCCCGCGGGCGGCCGTTGCGCCCCGCGTGAGGTAACGTCCCCGACCGATATGACTGGTTCGGCCCGCACGGGCCGTGAGGGACGAGGAGAGCGCCGAGATGGCCGGCCGGGACGACGGGAACCCCCACACCGACGCGGCGGACGACGCCGACTCGGCGTGGGCGCAGGAACTCCTCGGACATCTGCGCCCCACCGGCGGCGACCTCCGCAGAGTCCTCGACTGGCTGGCGGACACGCTCGACGCGACGGTCTCCTTGCGCGACGAGACCGGCGCCGCGGTCGCCGGTCCGCTCACCCCGCTGGACGAGAGCCTGGTCGCCGCCGTCACCGGCGGCCGGCTCGCCTCCGCCGCCTGGGAGGGCGAGGGCAGGTTCGTGCGCCTGATCAGGGTCGAACTCCCGCGCCCGGTCTCGTCGGGCGTGCTCGCCGTGACCCGGACGAGTCCCTTCGACCGGCGCGCCGCCGCCATCGTCACGCACACCGTGGGCGTCCTCGAACTCCTGCTGCGCGCGCAGGAGACCGCCGCGACCGGACACCGGCTGGCCCGCGCCACCGCCGACCTGCGCCTGGCCATCCTCCAGCTGCTCATGGTCGAGGACACCGTCGCCGCCCGCCGCGTCGCCGCCGGCCTGTGGCCCGGTCTGCTCGACACCGACACCGCCTGTGTCTACGTGGTCGAGACCAGCCCCGAGGAACGCGACCGTCTCGCGGCGGCCTGCGTGGCGGCGACCCACGACGAGGCTCTCGTGGTGCGCTGTCCCGCCATGGACGGCCATGTCATCGTCGTCGTCCCGAACGACACCGCGGGCCGTGCACTGCGTGCCCTGTGCGACCGGCACGCCGGCGCGTTCCTCGGCGGCAGCGCCCTCCAGAGCCTCGCCCGCACCGCCACCGCCTACGGACAGGCCGTCAGCGCCCTCGCCGTCGCCCGCTTCCGCCCCGACAAGACGGCTGTCTACGCCGAACGCACCCACCCCGAACGCCTGATGGACCCCGAGGTCCTGCGTACCTGGACGACCCGGCTGCTGCGCCCCCTCGACACCCTCCCGCACCACACCCGCGCCGAACTCCTCGCCACCACCCGGCTCGGCCTGGAGTTCACCGCCGTCAACGCGGCGAAGGTGCTCGGCGTCAGCCGCAACACCGTCCGCGCCCGCATGGAGCGCGTCGAGATCCTGCTGCGCGCGGACTTCTCCGACCTCACCGTCCGGGCCGCGGTCCACCTCGCACTCCACACCCAGGTCGCCATAGCCGGGCACCTGACAGGGACCCCGGCGGCCCCCGCCCGGCTCGGCGAGCTGCTCGGCGGCCCGGCCCTGCGCGCCTGGGCGCGGGAACTGCTGGCCCGCCTCGATTCCGACGGCCGGGACCTGCGCGGCACGCTGCGCGCCTGGATCGCCGCCGGCGGCAACGCCGAACGCGCCGCCCAGTTGCTCGGGGTGCACGCGCAGACCGTCCGCGAACACGTCCGCAGCGCCGAACCCGTCCTCGAACGCCAGCTTCTCGCGGCCGGCAGCGACCTGTACGAGGTCGTCCTGGCCCATGTGGCGGCGGGCGACCTGGACCAGCCCGACCTGCACGAATCCGCCCAGCGGACGGAATCGGGCCATCCGGACTCACCTGTGCACAGGTGAGTCCTCCGGCGGCCGGAGCGGGCATCGACACGATTCCCAGCCGCTCGCCGGGCACGTAGTTTCGAGGAGCGGCGGGGGTACGACCGGAACGGGGGACCGGTCGCACCCCCGTGCTTCAGTCCCGCAGGCGGACCGGGATCTCCTGCCAGCCGCTCGCGATGAACGAGGGCACCTGCCGCAGCTCTCCGGCCCCGGTGTCCAGCCGCAGCCCGGGGAACCGGTCGAACAGCGCGGGCAGCGCCGTCAGCGCCTCCATCCGGGCCAGCGGAGCCCCGATGCACCGGTGCACACCGATCCCGAAGGCCAGCTGGTCGTCCGCCGCGCGTGCCGCGTCGAACACGTCCGCGTCCGCCCCGTAGTGCGCCGGATCCACGTTCGCCGCCGCGTACGTTGTGATGATCGCGTCCCCGGCCGGGATCGTCACGTCCCCCACCGTGATGTCGACGACGGCGAACCGCAGCGGCAGCGTGGCGATCGGCGGGTGCAGCCGCAGCGTCTCGTCGACGACCGCGTCCCAGCCGATCTCGCCCCGGCGGACGGCCGCCAGCTGCTCGGGCCGCCGCAGCAGCGCCACCACGGCGTTCCCGATGAGGTTCACGGTCGTCTCGAAACCGGCGCCGATGACCAGCAGCAGCGTGTACAGCAGCTCCTCGTCGCTGAGCCGGTCGCCCTCCTCGTCGCGCACGCGGATCAGCTCGGTCGTCATGTCGTCGCCGGGGTGCTCGCGCTTGTACGCGATCAGCCCGCCCAGCACCGTGCCGATCTGCTCCTGGACGCTGGCGGCGTGCTCCGGCGTCGGGTCCGTGGTGTCCATGATGGCCGCGACCAGCCGGACATTGGCCTCCCGCAGGTCGTCCGGCACCCCGAACAGTTCGCAGACGATCTGCATCGGCAGGGGATGCGCGAACGTGGCCTTGAGATCGACCGCGTCGCCGCCCTTCTCCAGCGTGTCCAGCAGCTCCGCGGTGATCGCCTCCACCCGGGTGCGCAGCGCCTCGGTGCGCCGGTGGGTGAAGCTCGGCGCCACCAGTTTGCGCAGCCGCGCGTGGTCGGTCCCGTACGTGGAGAGCATGTTGATCACGCCGACCCAGCCCAGGATCCAGCCCCAGGAAGGGTGCTCGCCGAGTTCCGCCCACTGCCGCCAGTGCTGCCGCGGGTCCTTGCTGACCTGCGGGTCCAGGATCAGTGCCTTCAGGGTGTCGTACCCGGTGGGTGCCCAGGCCGGAATGCCGCCGGGCAGTTCCACGGGCACGATCGGGCCGAGGGCGCGCAGCCGGGCGCTCTCGGCGTGCACATCGGTGCCGAACGGGTCGAGGACGATGCGGTCGGTCACGGTCACGAACGGACTCCTGAGGGTTCGGAAGCGGGGGAGCGGGGGCTGAAGCGGACGGGCAGCGCGGTCAGCGAACGGTGGAACGGGCCGGGCCGCCAGGTCAGCCGGTCGCGGGGCACGACGGGATCGAGGTCGGGCAGCCACTGGGTGAGCCGTTCGATCGCCTCGGTGACCAGCAGCAGCGTGTGCTGCTTCGCAGGGCAGGCGTGCGCTCCCGCTCCCCACGACAGATGCGAGGCGTCGTTGGGGTGCCGGCCCTCGGTGACCTCCCGCTCGGCGAGGATCCCGAGTGCCCCGTACGACACCACCACCGGCACCGCCTCGCGCAGCCACACCCCGTGGAAGGCCACGGGCCGGCGCACGTAGTAGATGCCGTAGTTCGCGAGCGGCGTCTCGTGGTGCAGCACCTCGACCACCGCGTCCATGACGGGGCGGGCGCCGTCGGTGAGGGTGGAGTAGTAGAGCGGGTTGCCGAGGATCCTCGACAGCGTGTTGGACAGCAGGTTGGCGGTCGGCCCGTATCCGGCGCCGAGCGTGAGGAACACCTGCCAGGTGACCTCCTCCCGGGTCAGCCCCGCCGGGTGGTCCAGCAGCCGGCTCGGCAGATCGTCGCCGCGCCGTGCGCTCTTGGCGGCGATGAGGTCCAGTACGTACTGGGCGTACTCCGCCTCGCCCACGGTCGCCCGGTCGCCGCCCTCCATCATCTTGCCCACGCCCGAGTGCAGCCGGTCGCCCTGGCTCTCCGGCAGGCCGAACAGGTCGTTGAAGACCAGCGCCATCAGCGGCTCGGCGAAGTCGCCGACCAGGTCGGCCTCGCCCCTCGGCCCGATCCGGCCCACCAGCAGCCGCACCGCCCGGTGCACCCGCCCCCGCAGGTCGTGCGGTTCCACCAGGTCGAAGACGTCGATGAGGGTGGTGCGGTAGCGGACGTGCGCGGCCCCGTCGGCGAACAGGGCGTTGGGCCGCCACCGCATCATGCCGAGCACCGGAGAGTCGTCGGGGACGGTCGACTCCCACGCGCGCGGGTCGTGCGAGAACGTCTCCTCGTCGTGCAGCACGTCCAGCGCGGCGCGCCGGTCGGTGACCACGTATGCCGGTACCCCGGGCGCCAACTCGCCCCAGCCGACCGGCCCTTGATTGCGCAGTGCCTGGTAGTGGCGGAGCGGGTCGGCCGCGAAGCTCTCGTCCCACAGCCGCACGGGCGCGGAGCGCGCGAAGTCGCGCCGGTCCGGGGGATGGATGGTCACCGGGCCTCCACGGGGTCACGTCCGATCAGATGGTCGACGAGCGCGAGCAGCGCGTCGATCGAGGAGTTGGGGTCCCGCGCGTCGCAGGTCACCATCGGTGTCCCCGGCTCCAGGTCCAGCGCCTGGCGCAGCCGGTCCGTACCGTAGTGGCGGGGCGCGTCCGGAAAGGCGTTGAAGGCCACCGCGTACGGCAGCCCGCTCTCCTCCACCAGACCCAGCACGTCGAACGACGCGTCGAGGCGGCGGCTGTCGACGAGGACGAGGGCGCCCAGCGCCCCGTAGGCGATGTCGTCCCACAGGGCGCGGAAGCGCTCCTGCCCGGGCGTGCCGAACAGGTACAGCACGACATCACCGGGGAGGCTGATCCGCCCGAAGTCGATGGCGACGGTCGTCGTCGACTTCTCCCGCACCCCGGCCAGGTCGTCCACCTCGGCGGACGCCTCGGAGAGGTGTTCCTCGGTGTGCAGCGGCCGGATCTCGGACACCGAGTCGATCAGGGTCGTCTTGCCCACCCCGAACGGCCCCGCGACCAGGATCTTGACCAGGTCGCGGGCGGTGTCGGGGCGGTGGACGGCGCCGGGCGCGCCGGCGCTAGGTGTGGTGTTTGAGGGCGCGGAGGCCATCGGCCACTCTCTTCAGCAGGTCGGGGTCGAACCGTTCGGCGGGCGGGATCGGCGCGCGGGCGAGAACGAGGTCCCGGTCGACGAGGTCGGCCGCCAGCACCCGTACCGCGGAGACCGGCAGTCTGAGCAGCGCCGCCGCCTCCACCACCGCCAGCGAGCCGCCCTCCAGGGTGTCCAGCAGGGCCAGTTCGGCGGCCGGCAGGCCGGCCGGCAGCGGCTCCTCGCTGCGGGCGAGCACCGACAGCCGCTCCAGGTGGGGCCGGCTGGGCCGGGCCACACCGCCGGTCGACAGATACGCGGGGACGAGGGGACGGCCGGCCGGGCGGCGGGTCATGCCGGCGGGTTGTCGTCGGCTCCTCGGGGCGCGGCCGCCATGGCCTTCTCGCCCAGTCGCGCCACCTGGGAGTGGACCCGGTGCGCCAGCAGGTCCAGCCGCATCTCGCCGTCGCCGTACGCGGCCACGCAGGTGCCGTGGTCGGTCGGCACGATCAGCACATAGCCGTGGTCGGACTCGATGACGATCTGGCGTACTTCGGCCCGCTCCCGGTCGGCGAACGCGGCCGCCGCCGTCCGGCAGGCCCCCTGCACGGTGCTGGTGATGGCGGCCACCCGCTCGGCCGACGGCTGCGACAGGGCGTCGGTATAGCCCGTCACCAGTCCGTCCCGGGTCAGCATGACGGCGGCCAGCACGTGCGGCACTTGCAGGATCGGTTCCAGCACCCATGCCGTGTCGCCCGTATTACGGCTGGTCATCTCGCCGCTTCCCCCTCGATGTCGGTGTGGTCGGTGTGGTCCGTGTCGTCGGGCTCGCCGGTGTGGTCGATCCGGTCGGCCGGGGTGCTCCCGTGGCCGTCGGCTCCGGCGTACTCGGCGGCCGCGCGGGCCGCCGCGGTGCCGGACTGGAGTGCGCCGAGCGCGGCCGCTGCCTCCTCCGGTCTCCGCGCGGGTCGTCGCGCGGGTCTTTGTGCCGGGCTCTCTTCGGGTGCGGCGGCCCGGGTACGGCGACGGCGCTGCGGCAGGCCGTCGGTGTCCGAGAGCTCGTGATGCCCCGGTGGCGCCTCGGGGGCGCCGGTCTCCGTGCCGTACGCATGGGAGGGCGCGGGCCGGTCGGCCGCGGCCTTCCGTGTGGTGCGCGGCGCGCTCGCGGCCGGCGGCCGGTCGACCGGGTCGAGACGGCTGAGGAGATGACTGTCGACCCGCAGCACCGCGCGCACGCCGCCGTACGGCGAGGCCGAGGAGACATCGACGCCGAGGTCGAACTGCCTGGTGAGACGGCCGATGGCGGCCAGGCCCATGCGCGGCGGATCGCCCAGGTCGGTCAGCAGGATGAGGTCGTCGCCGGCCACCAGCCGCTGGGCGCGGTCGCGTTCGTCCCGCGTCATGCCGAGACCGGCGTCGTCGATGGTGACGCACACGCCGTGGTGGACGTGCTCCAGGCTCACCACGACGTCGGTGTCCGGGGCGGAGTGCCTGAGCGCGTTGTCGAGCAGCTCGGCGACGATGATGGCCACCGGCTCGACGGCGTGCGAGACCAGTGCCGTACCGGTCTCGAGGTGGTTGTGGACCTGGACCCGGTGGTAGCCCGCGAGCCGGGCCTGGCCGCCGGTCACCGCGTCCACCAGGTGTGACTCCTCGCGCGCCAGCCCGACCCACGCCCCGCACACCACGGCGGTGACCTGCGCGCGGCGCAGCGACTGCTCGTTCTCGTGGTCCAGCCGGAACAGGGTCTGTGCCAACTCCGGGTCGTCGTAACGCTGCTGGAGTCCGCGCAGCGCGTCCTGGAGCCGGTACAGGGCCGCCTGGATCTCCCGGGTGGCGCCGCGCATCCCGGCCTGCGCGGCCGCGTCGACCCGGGTGCGCTGGGCGGCCACCTCGGACTGGAGCGCCAGCACCACGTTCTCCAGGGCGATGCCCAGCGGGGTGCCGGTGGTCAGCGGCTGGAGCGGGCCCGGTTCGGACACGTGCGGATGGGCCACCTGGCGGGCCGCGGCGGGCACCCGCCGACCGGCCAGATGCTCGACCTCCGCCGTGACCGCCCGCAAGGACCCGTCCAGTTGGGTGCGCAGCGCGGCGATCTCGGCCCGCTGCCGGGTCTGTTGCCGGCGTAGTCGCAGCAATCCGCTGCCGAGGGCGAGCGCGGACAGTGTGCCGGCGGCCAGGCCGCCGGCCACCAGGTCCGGTAGTTCCATCATCGATTCGGTTCCAGGGAGGGTCGGGCGTCGTCTCGGTGCTCAGGGCAGGGGCGGATCCGATGGGCTCGGACCGGGCACTCGCAGCACAGTACACACCGTCATCGATCGATCCCGCACGGTTGAGCGAGACTTGCCTCCCAAAGTGCTCGGTATCTGTTCACTTCTGCGTCGACTGTCGGAATTGCCGTTCGTTATAAGTGAGTTGGACGGCTCGGTTCGCCGCCTCTGCCGCGACGAGGACGGCACGTTCCGCCCGTGACGCGCTACCGGCCGCACATCGGGGTCAGTACGGCCAGTGTGCCGTTGGCCTGTCGCAGGGCCAGCTCCAGCGTGGCGGGCGCGTGCAGCATGCCGGTCCCGTCCGGCGGGACCAGCCACTCCAGGTACCGTGCGGCCCGGTAGGGCGGGGGAACCGCCACCCATGAGCCGCGGCCCGCGCGTCTCAGCCCCGCGCCGATCCACCGAGTGCCGGGATCCGGCGGGAGGAAGAACCCGACCCGGTGTGCCGCGGTGTCCACGAGAGTGGGTCCCGGGACGGGGCGGGACGCCTGCCAGAGCAGATCCAGGGTGAGCAGGCCCAGCCGGTCGGGCACGCTGAGGACATCCCAGTAACGGCCCGCCTCCAGCAGGGCGATCCCGTCGCCCTGGTCCCATTCCCGCTTGCACAGCCGCGGGTCCGTCGCGGCGGCGGCGAGCCACTCCACGCCGCGCGTCCACATCACATCGCTCATGTCGGCTCCGTGTCACGTCCGCCCCCGGCCGCATGCCGATCGGGCATATGCATGCTGGTAGATATTTCTACATGGCGGAAGGGGTGGCGAACCGTGGCGTTTCGGTGTGTTTCGTTCGAGACCCGAGCTGCTGTTCGGACCCGCGCCGCCGGCCTGCCCCTAGTGGTCGTTCTCCAGGTGCAGCTTGAGCAGGTCCACGCCGTAGTCACCGCCGTTGGGGGTGCGGATGATGGTGTGGATGTGCTGCTGGGTCGGGGTCCCGCCCGGTCCGCCCATGCCGCCGCCACCGTTGCTGTCCTTGTTGCCGTAGGCGAGCGGCGACTGGGCGTCGTACTCGATGAGGACGACCGGGCTGTGCACGCGGTAGTAGAAGGCCGAGGAGTCCTTCGTCTCGCCGATCCAGTAGAAGTACGTGTCGTCGAGGTGCTCCTCCACCTCCTTCATCTTCACCTCGGCGTGCCCGTCGTCCATGTTGCCGACGTAGACGCGCACCAGGTCCAGCAGACCGGTCTTCTGGGCGGCGGTGAACCCGGAGGCGACGAGGCCCTGGTGGGCGAGCTCGAGGTTGTCCTGCCTGGCGCCGGCCTTCAGGTTGTCCCCGGCCTTGGTCTCCGAGGAGATCACCTTCTTCCGCTGGGCGTCCGTGAGCGACCGCAGCAGGGTGAGGCCGGCCGTCGTCTCCTTCTTGAAGAGGGTGATCTTCTCGCCGTCGTAGGTGGCCGAAGTCGGCTCGGAGCCCATGAAGGTGGGCGTCATGACCACCTGGTCGCCGAGCACGAAGTAGTTGATGGCCACGTGGTGGCCCTCGTACTGGAAGCCCCACGGTGCGGTGGTCGACGGGGTGCCCATGAAGGTGAAGAAGTAGGCGCCCTCGGTGAGCGTGTCCCGGTTGCCGCCGCTGTAGTCGCCGAGGAAGGCGTTGAGCTTCATGATGTTGCGGGTCTGGGTGAGCCCCTCGGCGGACAGGGCGACCCCGAGCAGCGCGTAACCGAGGTCGCGCTGCTTGTCGGTCAGGTCGCCCATCCGGGCGCCCTCGCGCTGATAGCCGTCGACGTTGCTCCAGGCCAGCCACTCGTCGTCGTCCACCTCGAAGACGGAGGCCTTGCGCTCCTTGGCGGTCAGCCCGTCCAGGAACGCCTGGGCGGCCTTGACGACCTTGTCGGTGGAGACGTCCGTCGCGTGGATCGAGTACAGGTCGTCCGTGACCTTGCCGTCGGTGGTGACGCCGACGAAGTCCGCGTACTTGACCTCGCTGGCTCCGGGGCCCATTCCGCCGGCGCCGCCGCCGGGCCCCCCGGAGGGCATCCCGCCCGGGCCGCCGTAGGACGAGGCGGCGCCCGCGGTGTCGGAGGAGGAGCCGGAGGAGCAGCCGGTCATGGTCGCCATCGCGGCGACACCGCCGGCGAGCAGCGCCTTGTTCATGAACCAGCGACGGCTGCGTTCGGATGCGGGGGTACGTGGTCGGTGTCCGTGCATGGGCCCCAAACTTCAGGAGCTACCTGAAGGAAACCTGAAACCGGCTCCGCTGTCCCCGTCCCCGTCCCCGTCCCCGTCCCGTCCCCGCCCTCCTCCCGTCCCCGTCACGCTCGTCCGGTGCCGCCCTGCGGAACCGGCAGCGGCAGATCGGCCTGGCGCAGCTCGGCCAGCAACTCGTTCTGCCCCGCGAGGAGTTCGGTGAGGATGCGGCGGGCGGCCCGCAGCAACTCGGCCACGTCGCCGCCCGCGAGCGCGTAGCTGACCGTCGAGCCCTCCCGGATCGACACCACGATCCCGGCGCGGCGCAACACCGCCAGTTGCTGGGACAGGCTGGACGGTTCGATCTCGATCTCGGTGAGCAGGTCCCGCACGGCGACGGGGCCGCCCTGGAGCAGTTCGAGGACCCTGATGCGGACCGGGTGCCCGAGCATGCGGAAGAACTCGGCCTTGGCCTGGTAGAGGGGAACCTGCATGGTCTCTCGCTCGCTCCCTGCCGCGTACGGTGCGTGGTGCGCGATGGCGCGGCGGCCCGCCCGGCCGGCCGTACGCCGCCGCGCGCCACGTGCTGCGTCACGATCCTGGTGGCTGCGGGCTCCGCACACCCGTGTGATGCGCTGATCTGGATGTGTCGAGATGAAGAAACCTTCAATTCGAGGGTGTGCGAAGCCGCGGGCAGTCCGGTCGGCTACACCTCGAGCTCGGCCTCGATCCGCTTGAGCTGGTGGCGGGCCATGGCCAGGTTGGACCGGCCGCGGTCCAGGACGAGATAGAGGAACAGCCCGCTGCCGCCCCGGCCCTTGAGCAGCCGGATGAGGTGGTACTGACTGGCGAGCGTGATCAGGATGTCCTCGATCTCACCCTTCAGCCCCAGGTGTTCCATGGTGCGGACCTTGGCGCGGATCACATCGGTGTTGCCGGCCGCGGCGACGTTCAGATCGAGGTCCTTGCCTCCGCCGAGCGTGCCGAGTGCCATGCCGCTCGTGTAGTCCACGACGGCGACCCCCACCGCCCCCTCGATCGCGGTCATCGTCTCCTTCATAGAGATCTCCAGATTCGCCACGGCGCTTCTCCTGCCGCTCGCGCGGGGTCGGGCTCCTCCGGCCCCGCTGGTCACTCGAACGTACGGAGCCCGTCCCCCGACGGGGTGACGCGCTTCGGGACTGGCCCGAGGAACTTCGGAACGGGAGGATCCCTGCGCCCTTTTGATCGTGCGCGTACGGGAGTTGAGCGGATCGGCGGCGCTTGCGGGAACGCGTGATCCCCTCTCGTCGTTCCCGGGTGTTCCCGGGTTCGAATCCCGGCGGTCAGGTCGGCGCCCGCGCTGTGTCCGCCGACGGCGAGTCGGGAGCCGTCCCGGCCGCCCGCGTCGCCTGACCCCCTACGGGACGAGCTCCCAGTCCTGTGAGCCGTCGGTGAGCGCGTTCTGGAGGGTCAGCTGCGTTCCGGCGGACGCACCCGTCAGGTACAGGTTCGTGTTCCTGACGGACTGGAGCTTGTAGAACCCGTCGGCGGTCCTGACGAGGTTCCAGCTGCCGGTGGCGCTGTTGTCGACCCACTGGCCGATCTTCTGGCCGGCTGTGGCATTGCCGGTCCAGATGGCCGCCGCCCGGCCGCCCGACTTGTTCAGCAGGCTCACGCCGCCGTTCGGCTCGGTCGTCACGTGCCAGTACTGGGTGTCCGCGTTCGCCGCCGAGCCCGGGGCCTCGAGCCGGACATCGGGCACGTCCGCGTTGCCGATGTTCGCGTCGTTGGTCTTGTTCCCGGTGCCGATCACCTGGTCGGTCCTGCGGTTCACCAACTGGTAGTAGGCGCCGTCCGAGTGGCCGAGGTCGACCTCGGCATAGGCGATCGTCGAGGTGCCCTGGTTGTTGAGGATCGCGATGCGGCCGGTGCCCTCGACGTACTGGAGGTCGCGGCTGTAGCCGGCCGGTGAGGTCGTCTGGTACTCCTTCCAGGTGCTGTCGCTCCGTCCGCTGTCGTTGACCCAGACGTTGCCGCTGCCGGCGGCGTTGTAGACCAGGCGGCCACCGGGCAGCCTGACGAGCACCGGACTGCCGCCCGTCGCGAGCGCGTGGGAACCGGCGTCGAGCGGCAGGGCGGTGACGCCCGTGCCCGTAGCGGAGCCGGTGTAGAACTTCAGCGGGTCGTCGCCGAGCACGTACTTGGTGTTGACGCCTCCGCCCCAGTACTCGAAGGTCAGCAGCCACTTGCCGTCGGTCGTCCGGACGACGTTCGCCATACCGGGCCGCCCGCCGCCGATCTCCGTCTTGCCGCCGCCCATGTTCTGGGTCAGTCCGGCGACGTCGACGACGGGGGCGCTCCACTGGGCACCGGTGCCGTCCCAGGTCTTGTGGGCGAGGATCTGGCCCTGAGAGTCGGTTGCGGTGTCGTTGGCGGGGTCGAGGGTCGGCACACCGGTGGTCGCGTTGAAGCCGGTGTAGTCGTTCTCGTCGGAGTAGTAGCAGACGAGCTTGCCCTTGTGGACCATCAGATACGGCTCCCAGACGGGATCCACCTGTCGGCTCGTGTTCGCGGCCGCGATGTTCTGGCCCACCGCGCCCGCGCTGCCACCCTGCCAGCCGCCGGTGGCGACGACGTTCTCGACCTTCCATGTCGCACCGTCGTCGGTGCTGGAGTACAGCGCGATCGCCAGGTCCTTGCGGTCGCCGTCGTTGGTCGGCGTCCAGTTCGGGTCGGCCGCCTTGTGCTCCTTGTAGTAGGAGTCGTCGCCCGACACGACGCTCGCGAGCAGCAGCGTGCCCTCCTTCAGATTCCCGAGGTCCTGCGGAAGGACGTACAGGTACGGGTTGGTCCAGTTGCTCGTGTACTTCGCGTACTTGGCATCGCCGGACAGATACGCCGGAGCCTTGACCTCCGACAGCGACTGCCAGGTCGTTCCGTGGTCGTCGCTCTTGTAGACCGGGAGGGTCTGCCGGTCGGCGCTGCCCGTCGCCGTCACGACCGTGGACTTCTCGAAGGACGCGACCAGACGTCCGCCCGGCAGCTCCGCCGACTTCGGGTAGATCGCGCAGTTGCCCCGCCCCTTCAGGCACGGCTCGCTGCCGAGCTGGTAGAGGATCCCGCCCGTCGGGTTGTACGCCTGCGCGCCGGTCATGGGGATCGCCAGCATCGCGGACGCCGCGACGACGGTTCCCAGCACTCGGCCTGTTCTTCTTCTCTGCACAGCCCCTCCTCGGGGGACGGCCACGGCGATGTCCGTGGGGGTCGGGTCAGACGACGAGGACGCGTACGTCCCAGGGGCCGAGGTCCAGGGTGGCGCCCGCGGGGACGGAGGCGCCGGTCAGGACGTCGGAGAGGGCCAGCGGGACGTGGACGCCCGCGGGCTCCCAGCTCCAGTTGTGGACGATGTGGACGCGTCGTCCGTCGGGTGCGGTGCCGGTCGTCGCGGTGACGGAGGCCGGCAGGTCGCGCCAGGCGTGACGCGCGGCCGGCGCGAGCCATTCGGCCAGCGCCCGGGCGAGGTCGCGTCCGGGCGCGGTGCCGACGTACGTGACCCGGCCCGCGCCGTGCCGACGGCTGGTGACCGCGGGCCAGCGCCCGAAATGCGGATGGTCGTAGGTGACCAGCACCTCGGCGTCGGTGACGGTCAGGCCGTCGGCCCAGCGGGTCGCCGTCGCACCCTCGGGAAGGTCGAGCGGGCCCCCGGACGCCGACCGCACGGGAACCTCCCCGACGAGATTGCTGAACTCGTCGTACCGGACGCCCGCGACGTCGGTCAGCCGGCCGGGGGCCGCCTCGTGCCGGGCCCGGGCCTCGTGGTCGGCGTAGCCGGTGCGCGGGCCGAGGACGAGATGGCCGCCGGCCTCGGCGTAGGCCGCGAGCCAGTCGAGCGTCGAGTCGGCCGCGAGGTACAACGCCGGCACCACGAGCACCGGATGACGGCGGACGGCCTCCTCGGGCGTCAGCCCCTCCCTCTCGCCGCGCGGGTCGTGCAGCTGGCGGGCGTGCACGATGCGCACCTGGCGGCCGGCCTCGAACGCGCCGCGGTAGAAGGGGTCGAAGAGGCGGTGGTAGGCGGCCGGGTCCGGTTCGCCGTCCGGCTTGGCCAGCGGCGGGTACTTCTGCATCAGCCACTTGCTCGGCGTCGAGTACACCATCGTGATGTCCGCGTCCGGTTCGAGCCCGGCGACCAGTGGACCGGCCGCCTCGAACTCAGCGCCCAGACGGGCGAGTTCGGCGTAGGTCCGGCCGGGCTGACCGGTGTGGGGGAGGACGCCTCCCCAGTAGGTCTCGGCGCCGAAGTGCAGGGTGTTCCAGTGCCAGTACTCGATCATGCGGGCGCCGCGAGCGACGAGCGCCCAGGCGGCCTGCCGCCACTGGCCGTCGTAGGCGGGCCGGTTGTCCCAGGGGAAGCCGATGGAGCCGGCGTCGGTCTCGGTCACCAGGAACGGCTCCTGGCGGGAGGAGAACATCCAGTCGGCGGTCTGGTACAGCGCCCACACGCCGGTGGTCTTCCACTTCTGTTCGTGGTCGTCCGGGGCGGGGTCCGGGAGCAGGAGGCCGTCCTGCATGTCGTAGTACGGGTTGCCGGTGGCGATGTCGAGGCGGTCGGTCAGCTCGTCGTCCTCCACCGCGGGGCGGGTGTAGGAGATGCAGGTGGTGACGAACTGCCCGGGGTGGGCGTACTCGCGGACGAGGTCCGCCTGCCAGCCGATGAACTCGGTGACCTGGCGGGCCTGGAACGCCCGCCAGGCGACGTCGTACTGGGGCTGCGCGTTGCCGTCCGGCGTCCACAGGTCGGCCCACGTCGACAGCCGGTGCGACCAGTAGACCAGCCCCCACTCGCGGTTGAGGGTCTCGACGTCGCCGTACGTCTCGCGCAGGTGGTCCACGAAGCGCTGGAAGACACCGTGGTTGTGGAAGAGCTCCAGGCCCGGCTCGTTGTCGACCTGGAAGCCGATGACCGCGGGGTGCCCGGCGTACCGGGCGACGATCTTACGGATCACCCGCTCGGCGTGGAACCGGAAGCCGGGGTGGGTGAAGTCGACCTCCTGGCGGGCGCCCCAGCCGATGCGCTCACCGGTCCGCCGCTCACCCGTGATCTCCGGGTACTGCCGGACCAGCCACGGCGGGACGGCGTACGTCGGTGTGCCGAGGACGACGGAGATGCCGCGCTCGTGGGCACCGTCCAGCACCGGCTGGAGCCAGTCGAGGTCGAATCGCCCGTTCTCCGGCTCCCAGGTCGACCACACCGACTCGCCGACCCGGATGACGGTGACACGCGCGTCGGCCATCAGGTCGAGGTCGGTCTTGAGGCGTTCGCCGGGGCGTTCGTCGCCGTAGGGGGGCCGGTACTCGTGGTAGTACGCGGCACCGAAGAGGACGCGGGCAGGCAGAGCCGCCATGAAGGAAACCTCCGGAGGGAACAAGGGAAACAAGGGGAAGCAGGGCAAGCAAGGGGGAGCAGGGGAAACACGGGGAAGGGGTTACTGCTTGACGCCGCCGGCGGCCAGGCCGCTCTGCCAGTACCGCTGGAGCAGCAGGAAGGCCACGACGAGCGGGACGATCGAGATCAGGGATCCGGTCACGACCAGCGCGAGCATGTCGCTGCTGGCGCCGGCCCCGCCGTTCTGCGCCTGCGCGGCCCAGGAGGAGAGGCCGACCGTGATCGGGTACAGATCCGGGTCGTTGAGCATGATCAGCGGCAGGAAGTAGTTGTTCCAGGTCGCCACCAGGGTGAACAGCAGCACCGTCACCAGGCCGGGACCCAGCAGCCGCAGGGCGATCCGGAAGAAGATCCGGGCCTCGCCGGCCCCGTCGATGCGGGCGGCCTCCAGGACGCTGTCCGGGACGGCGTCCTGCGCGTAGACACGCATGAGGTAGAGGCCGAAGGGATTGACCAGGGAGGGCAGGACGACCGCCCAAGGCGTGTTGACCAGGCCCGCCTTGGCGAAGAGCAGATAGGTCGGGATCGCCAGCGCGGTGGTCGGGACCATGACGGCGCCGAGCACCAGGTTGAAGGCGGTCCGGTCGCCACGGAAGCGGAACTTCGCGAAGCCGTACCCGCCGGCGGCCGCGAGCAGGGCGGCCCCGACCGCGCTGACACCCGCGTACAGCACCGTGTTGAGCAGCCAGCGCACGAAGACCCCGTCGTCCTGGGTGAAGGTCTCCCTGACGTTCGTCAGCAGCTGTGGGGTGTGCGAGAACCAGAGGCCGAAGCTGTTGAACAGGTCCTGGGTGCTCTTGGTCGAGGCGATCAGCAGCCAGCAGAGGGGGAGGAGGAAGTAGGCCAGGGCGGCCAGCATGGCGATCGTCAGCGGGGTGCTGCGCCGGGGCCCGCGCCGACGGCGTCCCGGGGGAGTGGCGGGGGCCGGCCGCGTCGGCTCGGCGATCGTGGCCGTGGGGGTCGTGGTCGTCACGAGGTCCTCCTGCGGTTCGCGGTGAGCAGGACGGCGTAGGAGGCGATCACGATGACGAGGCCGAGCAGGAAGGACACCGTGGCCGCGTAGTTGACCTGCTGGCCGGTGAAGGCGAGCGTGTAGGCGTAGAGGTTGGCGGTGTAGGAGCTGCTGATCACGTCCGGGGCGATGTTCATCAGCAGCTTCGGCTCGTTGAAGAGCTGGAAGCTGCCGATCACCGAGAACAGCAGGGTGAGCATCAGCGCCGGGCGCAGCGCCGGCAGCTTGATCGACCAGGCGGTCCGCCAGGCGCCGGCCCCGTCGACCGCGGCCGCCTCGTACAGCTCCTCGGGGACGGTGCGCAGGGCGGCGTACAGGATGATCATGTTGTAGCCGACGAACTCCCACGTCACGATGTTCGCCAGGCTGCCGAGCATCCACCCTTCGCTGAGGAAGTCCGGGACGGGCAGGCTGAGTTCGCGGCTGAGCTGAGCGAAGGGGCCGAAGTCCGGCCCGTACAGATAGCCCCACATGAGCGCGGCGACCACGCTCGGGACGGCGTACGGGACGAAGATGCCCAGCCGGATGACACGGGCGAGCCGGAGCAGCCCGCTGTCGAGGGCCAGGGCGAACACCAGCGCCAGCAGCAGCATCACGGGGACCTGGAACACGAAGAACAGCGCGACGCGCCCGATGCCGTGCAGGAACTGCGGATCGCTCAGGGCCTGGGCGTAGTTGTCGAGCCCGACGAACGCCGTGCCGCCGATGAGGCGTTCCTGGAACAGGCTGAGGTAGGCGGCGTAGCCGAGCGGGGCGAGGAAGAGCAGCAGGAACAGCACCATGAACGGTGCGACGAACAGCGGTCCGGCCGCCCTTTGACGGCGCATCTCAACTCCCCTTGACGGTGAAGCCCTGGTTCTTGGCGTACGAGGTCAGCCGTGACTGCCAGGTGCCGAGCGCGCGGACGGTGTCGGTCCTGTCGGCGAGGGACTTGCCGACGGTCTCCGTCCAGTCGGTCGCCGCCTGGTCGAGGAACGGGGGCCACTGGAAGGAGGAGTTGACCGTGGAGCCGATGTCGGCGAAGACCTGGTTGACCTTCTGACCGCCGTAGAAGGACGGGGCGTCCGAGACGAACTCCGCGTCCGTCAGCAGGGACTTGGTCGCCGGGAAGAAGAACTGCTCGGTGGCGAACATCCTCGCGCTGGCCGGGTCGGTGTTGAGGAACTGCGCGAACACCGCCGCCGCGACGGGGTTCTTGGTGGAGCGGATGACGGCGGTCGTCGAGCCGCCCCAGTTGCCCGAGCTGGGCTTGGCCGCGTCCCACTGCGGCAGCGGGGCCGCCCGCCACTTGCCCGCGGTGGCCTTCGCGGAGCCGGAGAGGAAGACCGGACCCCAGGCGGCGGTGATCCAGGTGGCGTACTTGCCCTTGTTGAGCGCCGCGTACCAGGAGTCGGTGAAGTCGGGTTCGACGCCGATGACCCCCTCCTTCGCGAGGCCGCCCCAGTACGCGCCCAGCTTCTGGGAGACGCTGTCGTCGACGCTGATGGTGATGTCGCCCTTGCCGGACGTCACGTACGGTTTGGCGCCCGCCTGCCACAACAGGCCGTGCCAGGCGGCGACCTGGTTGGCCGCGAGGTTCGTGAGGTAGACGTCGGGGTCGGCCTTGTGCAGCTTGCGGGCCGCGGCGGCGAACTCGTCCCAGGTTCCCGGCACTTCGATGCCGTGCTGGTCGAAGATGTCCTGCCGGTACAGCATGCCCATCGGCCCGGTGTCCTGGGGGATCGCCCATATCTCGCCGTCGTTGCCGCTGACCTGGGACCAGGTCCAGTCCACGAAGGTGGACTTGAGCGCGGCGGCGCCGTACGGCCGCAGGTCCAGCAGGCTGTCGGTGATGGTGAAGGTCGGAATGGCCTGGTACTCGATCTGCACCATGTCCGGGGCGCCGCTGCCTGCCTTCAGGGCCGTCCGCAGCTTGGTGTACTGCGGGGTGCCCTGGCCGGCGTTGACCACCTTGACCTTGATGGCCGGGTACCGCTTCTCGAAGAGCGCGACCTCCTTGTCCATGTTCGGGACCCAGGTCCAGAACGTCAGCTCGGTCGGCGTCTTCATCGCCTTGTCGATGTCGGCCTGCCCGACCGGCTTGCCGGAGCCGGCGGAACCGCCGGAGTCGTTCCCGCCGCAGGCGGTGAGGGCGGCGCCGAGCGACAGGGCGCCCGTCGTGGTGAGGAACAGCCGGCGGCTCATCGGGGAGGGGCCGGACATGAATGTGGACGTGTTCTGGGGCATGGTGAACTCCCGCCGGAGGCGATGGTCACGGCACGCCTGGCGAGGGCGTGCGCAGGCGTGGTGGAGGAAGGCGTGGGCGCGACGACCGGGGCGGACACACCGATGCGGTCGAGGCTGAGGAGGGGGAGAGGGAGGCTGCGAAGGTCGGAGACCTGGCTCAGGGTCCGCCGCGATCAGCGGCGGCCCGGTGCGGCTCCGACAACGGGCCGGTGGCGAAGGGCGCGGACGGTACAGCGGCTCGGCTTCGGGTCACGCGCGCGGCCATGAGGGTGGTCGGCCGGGTCGGATCGTGCTGTTCAGTGCGGTGTCGAGTGGCCTCCGTTCGCCGGTGGCGCAGTGGGCGCGGCCGCGCGCGAGGCGGCGGCGGTGCGCCGTCCGCGAGCCGGGGTCGTCCGGTTCGGCGGGGGCGCGGTCGAGGACCGGACGACGAGGTCGACCGGTGGGTCGCTCGCCGGCAGCGGATCCGCTTCCGGGTTCTCGATGGTGTGCACCAGGCGCTTGAGTCCCTCCTGCGCCACGGCGTCGAAGGGCTGCGGCACCGTGGTCAGCGGAGGAGTCACATAGGCGGCGACCGGAACGTCGTCGAAGCCGACGACGCTGACGTCCTGGGGCACCCGCCGTCCCGCCTCCGTCAGCGCGCGGATCAGACCGATCGCCATGTCGTCGTTGGCGGCGAACACGGCGGTGACGGCGGTGTCCGCGGCCAGCTTTCGTCCGGCGGCGTATCCGGACGCGGCCGACCAGTCGCCCTCGACGACCGGCGGCACGTCCCTGCCGTGGGCGGCCAGCGTGGTCCGCCAGCCCTCCAGCCGGTCCCGGGCGGCGTACCAGCGCCGCGGTCCGGCCAGGTGATGGACCGTCGTGTGCCCGAGGTCCAGGAGGTGTTCGGTGGCGACGCGGGCCATCAGGTCGGCTCCGTCGCCCGCGGTCAGTACCGTGGGCGCGACGACGGGGGACGGCGCGCCGAGGACGAGGACCGGCACGTCGACGCGGAGGGAGACCTCACCGTCGGCTCCCTGTTCGTCGATCGGCTCGGAGATGACGATGCCGTCGACCCCCTGATCGAGGAGCGAGTCCACGGCACCGGTGATGCCGGCCGGGTCCCCCTCCATCGTGTTGACCACCCGGAGCGCGTATCCCGTGTCCCGGAGGGCCCGCTCGACTCCCATGAGCAGCGAGGCGGGCCCGTACAGGGCGGTGCCCAGCGTCACCACGCCGATGGAGCGGGTCCTCCCGGAGGCCAGTGCCCGGGCGGCGTTGTTGCGCCGGTAGCCGAGCTGTTCGGCGGCTTCGAGGACGCGTCGGCGCACATCGGCGGAGACGTACTGCTCGTCGTTGAAGACCCGGGAAACCGTCTTCTGCGAGACGCCGGCCAGGCGGGCCACGTCCACGCTGCGTGGCGCCGCGGAGTTCCCGCCCCGCCCTGTTCCTCGCGTCATGGTGTCTCCCGGTGGCCGCACGTGCGCACGATGATGCCAGACGTCGTGCGCCTGACTGCGCAGTCATGTCTGCGCTGTCATGTCTACGCAGTCATAAGACGGCCGTCAAGAGTTCGGAACGCATCTGTCACATACGCCGGGGCGTCGGCCGGCTCGAGATCAGTTCGTGGGCAGCCACTTCTCCAGGGCGCCGATGAGACGGTCGAGCGCGGGTGCGTCGGTGGAGCGGTCCGTCATGACCGTACGGCCGTCGAACTGAAGCGTGTACTGGAACTTGTCCGCCGACCCCATGTCGATCGCGAAGGCGGGGACATCGGCGAGCGCCGGATCTCCGAGCAGCGTCCGCAGCGTCGTGAACTGTGCCGCGGTGGTGCGACGCACCGCGGACTCGCCGCTGTCGGTGGTCCGGACCGTGCCGTCGCCCCGGAGGACCACCTCCCGGTTCACCCCGGCGAAGCCGCCGCTGACGGTCATCGTCACCAGCTTCTGGTCCGGCCCGGTGACGGGCACCGGCGACGGGCTCGCCGACGCCGGAACCGACACGGAGGGAGAGGCGGAGGCGTCGGAGGAGGGCGAGGAGGGAGAGAGGGAGGGCGAGGCGGGCGACGGCGGGGCGTCCGAGACGGTCGCCGTGACGACGGTCTCGTCCGTCGGCTCCGCCGCCTTCCCGTCGTCCCCGGAAGAGCAGCCGGCCAGCGCCAGCGCCGCGGCCGCGCACACCATCACCGAACTCCGAGTGAGCACCTTTGTCTCCCTGCGTGCCGTGTCTCCGTGTGTCATGTCCCTGAGTACCAGTCCCTGAGTACCCGTCATGTCAGCGTGCCATGCCACGGGTTCTCATACGCCGGGGTACGCCCGGGCTGTGTCAGAAGTGTTGACCCCGGTTCTGAAAACGTTTTAACTTCACCTCACTCGACCCCTGAGGGGAGGAGACTCCGTGGCGACGTTGCTGCGTGAGAACCCCAGTAAAACGGAAGAGAGCAACGCGTCCCGTCGCTCGTTTCGACGCCGGAACGAGCGAAAACGTTTTCAGGGAACGCGCAGCCGGACGCTGTTCCTGCTCATGCTGCCGGGGCTCGCCTACTTCCTCGTGTTCCACTACGGCGCGCTCGCCGGCAATGTCATCGCCTTCAAGGAGTACGTCCCGTTCGACGGGATCTGGGGCAGCCCATGGGTCGGCCTCGGCAACTTCCGGCGGATGTTCGAGGACGCCGAGTTCTGGGACGCGGTCCTCAACACCCTCTGGATCGCGGTCCTCCAACTCGTCTTCTACTTCCCCGTCCCGCTCGGCCTCGCGCTGCTCCTGCACACCCTCACCTGGAGCACGGTCCGCCGCTTCGTGCAGTCCGTGGCCTATCTGCCGCACTTCGTCTCATGGGTGATCGTCGTCGCCCTCTTCCAGCAGGTCCTGGGCGACACGGGCATGGTGAACGGCTATCTCGGCGACGCGGGCCTGCACACCGTCGACATCGTCGGCAATCCCGACGCCTTCCGCCCGCTCGTCGTCGCACAGGTGATCTGGAAGGACGCCGGCTGGGGCACGATCATCTTCCTGGCCGCGCTCTCCCAGGTCGACGAGCAGCAGTACGAGGCCGCCGCGATCGACGGCGCCGGGCCCTGGCGGCGCTTCTGGCACATCACCCTGCCGGCGATCCGGCCGGTGATCGTGCTGCTGCTCATCATGCGGCTCGGCGACATCCTCTCCGTCGGCTTCGAGCAGATGCTGCTCCAGCGCGACGCCGTCGGCCCGCAGACCGCCGAGGTCATCGACACGTTCGTCTACTACCGGGGCATCGTCGGCGGCGACTACGGATTCGCCGCCGCCGCGGGCCTGTTCAAGGGCCTGGTCGGCGCCCTGCTCGTGTACGCGGCCAACCGGGTCGCCCATCGTCTCGGCGAACAGGGGGTCTACCGGTGAGCGCCCACGTCCGACCCGGCTGGATGGAGAAGCCGCGGCTCGCCACCCAGGCCGCGAAGGCCGTCGCCCTCGCCGCGGTCGTCCTCCTGGTCTGCGTGCCCTTCCTCGTCATCGTGTCGACCTCGCTCGCCGCCCCGCGCGAGGTCGTGGCCAACGGCGGCTGGGTGCTGTGGCCCGAACACCCCACCCTGGAGGCGTACCGGGACATCCTCGACGGCGGCATCGTCACCCACGCCCTCGCCGTCAGCGCCGGCGTCACCCTCGTCGGCACCGCGCTGAGCCTCTTCTGCACGGTCACCCTCGCCTACGCCCTCTCCCGACCCGGTGTGTTCGGCGGCCGCCCGGTCCTGCTGCTGATCCTCTTCACCTTCCTCTTCCCGCCGGGCATGATCCCGGGCTTCCTGCTGGTCAAGGAGCTCGACCTGCTGGGCAGTTACGGCTCCCTGGTCCTCCCCGTGCTGGTCAACGTCTTCAACCTGGTCGTGCTCCGCGGCTTCTTCCAGGGCATCCCCGAGGAGCTGTACGAGGCCGCCCGCCTCGACGGCGCCGGGGACTGGCGAGCCCTGTGGTCCATCGTGCTGCCGCTGTCGAAGGCGGCGCTCGCCGTGGTCGGACTGTTCTACGCGGTGGCGTACTGGAACTCCTGGTTCTACGCCTCGCTCTACCTCGAGAGCGACCACTGGCCGGTGCAGCAGGTGCTGCGCACCTACGTCGTGGCCGGCTCCGGCCTCACCGACACCACCACCGGCGAGGCCACGGTCAACGCACCGCAGACGATCCAGATGGCCGTGCTGGTGATCGCCACCGTGCCGATCCTGCTCGTTTATCCCTTCCTCCAGAAGTACTTCACCAAGGGCGTGCTCACCGGCGCCGTCAAGAGCTGATCCCGCACCTCGCCACGCAGAAAGGTCATTCGTCATGTCCGGCATGTCCCGACGCACGCTGCTGCGATCCGTGGCCGCGGGTGGCGCCGCCGTCGCCGTCCCCGGTCTGCTCACCGCCTGCTCCACCACGGGTTCGGACGACAAGGGCGTCTCCAACGCGGGCAAGGAACTCGCCCCCTGGCCCGCCTACGCGGCTCCCGCCGGCCCCCGGCCCGACCTCGCGCCCACCGAGGCGGGCGTCCAGGCGGGCTTCACGTCCTACCCCTCCTCCCTCGTCACCTCGGTCGCCCGTACCCCCGGCGACGGCTCCACCGTGAAGGTCCTGACCGTCACCTTCGGCACCCCGCCCAAGGCGGCGGACCAGAACCAGTACTGGCGGGCCGTCGAGAAGGCCCTCGGCGTGAAGATCGAGTTCACGGTGGTCCCGCAGGCCGACTACCAGAAGAAGATGGCCACCGTCATGGCCGGCGACCCCGACTCGCTGCCCGACATCATCAACGTCTTCACCAATGTCACCCTGCCGCGCGAGGCCCAGTTCGTACAGCGCAGGGCCGAGGACCTGACGCCGTACCTCTCCGGCGCGGCGGTCCGGGACTACCCCAACCTGGCCGGCATCCCCACCCACGCCTGGCGCGACATGGGCCGCATCGGCGGGCGGCTCTACGGCATCCCCCTCGAACGCCCGCTGCCCGGCTCGACCCTCTGGCTCAACCAGGGCCTGTTCACCAAGGCCGGCATGAGAGGCGGCTGGACCTCCACGGACTTCGCCGCCGTCGCCCGCAAGGCCACCCACGGCAAGCGGTACGGGCTCGGCGCCTCCGTCGGCTCCCTCTTCGGCAACGCCGTGCACGCCGCCGCCCACCACGCCCCGAACGCCTGGGCCGTCGACAAGAACGGCACCTTCCACCCCCACTACGGCGACGACCGCTACAAGGCCGCCGTCGCCTTCCAGGCCCAGCTGCGCAAGAACGGGTCCTACCACCCCGACGCCACCTCGATGTCCCAGGTGGACCTCGGCACCCTCTTCCTCAACGGCACCGTCGCCGCCCTCCAGGACGGCTTCGGCGCCTACCAGACCCGCTACCCCGACGCCGAGGGGCTGCTGACCCCGGCGCCGGCCCTGCCGTACAGCGTCGACGGCACCCCGGGCGGCATCGTCGCCGCCCGCCGCTCCTTCGGCTACACGATCCTGAAGAAGGCCGGGAAGGAACGCGTCCAGATGCTGCTGCGCCTCCTCGACCACCTGGCCGCGCCGTTCGGCACGAAGGAATGGGAACTCGTCCACTACGGCCTGGAGGGCGTCCACTTCACCCGGGGCAAGGACGGCTCCCCGCGGGCGACCCGGCTCGGCGAGGTGGAGAACGTCTCCAACCTGCCGTTCCGCTACCTGGCCGAGGGCCCTCAGGTGCTGTTCCTGCCGGGCCTGCCCGATGCCGTGCGCGCCCTGCACACCTGGCAGCGGACGGTCGTACCGGTCGCGATCCGCAACGCCTCCTTCGGTCTGAAGTCCCCGACCGACACCTCCCAGGGCGCCACGCTCAAGGCCCTGATGGACGACACGGTCACCGCCGTCGTCGCCGGCCGTGCCCCGATGTCGGAGTACGACGAGGCGGTGCGGAAATGGCGCTCGCGAGGCGGCGACAGAATGGCCGGGGAGTACGCCGAGGAGTACGACGCCAACACCTGAGTCGGCGGCAGCGGCGGAACGGACACGGGCGAGGGAAACGGGGTACGACATGACGGCACAGGGACGGGTGACCATCCGCGAGGTGGCCGAACGCGCGGGGGTGTCCGTGGCCACGGTCTCACGCGTGCTCAGCGGCAACTACCCGGTGCCGCAGGCCACCCGCACCCGGGTGCTGCGCGCCGCCCGCGCCCTCGACTACGTCGCCAACGCCCACGCCCGTGCCCTCGTCGGCGGCGGCCGCAAGACGGTCGCCGTCGTCCTGCGCCAGGTCACCAGCCCGTTCTACGCCCAGGTCGCCGAGGGCGTCGAGGCGGAGGCCGCCACCCACGGCTGGCTCTGCCTGGTCGGGACCACCGGCGGGGACCCGCAGCGCGAGCTGGAGTTCGTCCAGCTCATGCGGGAGGAGGGCGCCCGGCTGGTCATCCTGGTCGGCGGGGTCGTCGAGGACGACGCCTACCGTGAGCGCGTCGCGCACTACGCGCAGGCCCTCGCCTCCGCCGGGGCCCGCCTGGTGCTGTGCGGACGGCCCGCCCCCGACCCCGACATCCCCGCGCTCGTCGTCGAGTTCGACAACGAGGCCGGGGCCCGCGCCATCACCGGACACCTGCTCTCGGCCGGCCACCGCAGGATCGTCTTCCTCGGCGGACTGCCGGGCAACACCGCCCTGGACGCCCGGGTACGCGGCTACCGCGCCGCCCTCGCCGGGCACGGGCTCCCGCCGGAGGCCGCCCATGTCGTCGACTGCGGCCTGGGGCGGGCCGCCGGGCTCCGCGCGATGACCGAACTCCTCGAGGAGCGCCCGGAGTTCACGGCCGTCTTCGCCGGGGACGACATGGTCGCGGCCGGCGCCCTGCGCGCCATCGCCGAGGCCGGGCTGCGGGTCCCCGACGACATCTCCGTCGTCGGCTACAACGACATCCCGCTCGCCGAGGACTTCCACCCGCCCCTCACCACCGTGCGCACACCCGCCGAGGAACTCGGCCGCGCCGCCGTGCGCATCGCCCTGCGCGACCCCGAACAGGCCGCCGCCACCCACCATCTGCTCGGCACCCACATCGTCGTACGCGACAGCGTCGCCGCGCCCCCACCCGGGCGCGCCCACCGACCGACTTAAGGAACCGTCCCGTATGACCGCGCCGCACCTGTCGGCCGACGCCGGCCACCTGCCGCCCCCCGACCCCGCTCTGTCCCCGTACACCGGCTACACCCGGGCCCACTGGGAGGCCACCGCCGACCGGCTGCTCGCCGCGCTCCACCCGTACGCCGGCCCCGGCCTCGCCCAGTACCGGCTGCCCGGCCGCACCGGCCACTCCGGTGCCTGGTCGGACGGACTGGAGGGGTACGCCCGCTCGTTCCTCCTGGCCGCCTTCCGGATCGCGGGCTCGGGCGGAGACGTCGGCCCCACGCTGATCGAGCGCTATGCCACCGGTCTCGCCGCCGGAGTCGACCCCCGCCATCCGGAGCACTGGCCGCCCATCACCGACCGGAGCCAGCCCATGGTCGAGGCCGCCTCCATCGCCATCGCCCTGCACGAGACCCGCCCCTGGATCTGGGACCGACTGCCCGACAGCACAAGGGAGATGGCGGTCGCCTGGCTGGGCGGCTTCGTCGGCGCCACCGCCAACGACTCCAACTGGCGGCTGTTCCAGGTCATCACCGAGGAGTTCCTCGCCTCCGTCGGCGGGCCGTACGCCCGCGCCGAGATCGACGGGGGACTGGACCGCCTCGACGACTGGTACCGGGGCGACGGCTGGTACACCGACGGCGAGGGCCGCAAGTTCGACTACTACAACGCCTGGGCCCTGCACCTCTACCCCGTCCTCTGGGCCCGCGTCGCCGGCCACCGCGCGGACCCCGCCCGTGTCGCCACACACCGCGCCCGCCTTCGCGAGTTCCTCGACAGCCACCAGTACTTCTTCGGCTCCGACGGGGCCCCCGTCCACCAGGGCCGCTCCCTCATCTACCGCTACGCCACCGCCGCCCCGCTCTGGGCGGGCGCCCTCGCCGACGCCACCCCGCTGCCACCCGGGCGCACCCGCCGCCTCGCCTCGGGCGCCCTGAAGCACTTTGCCGACCACCAAGTGCCCGACGAGCGAGGCTTGTTGAGCCTCGGCTGGTACGGGCCCTACCTGCCTGTCACCCAGCCGTACTCGGGCCCGGCCTCCCCGTACTGGGCGAGCAAGGCCTTCCTCGGTCTGCTGTTGCCCGCCGACCACCCGGTGTGGACGGCACCCGAGGAAGCGGGCCCCGTCGACACCGCCGACCGGCAGCTGGCCCTGCCCGCGCCGGGGTGGCTGCTGCACTCCACGGCCGCCGACGGGATCGTCCGCCTGGTCAACCACGGCACCGACCGGCTCCCGCCGCCGCCCGCCGCGTCCGACGACAGCCCGCACTACACGGGCTTCGCCTACTCCACCGCGACGGCCCCCGAGACCCCGCCCCCCGGCGAACCACCCGGCCCCGACAACCGCATCGCCCTGCTGGCCCCCACGGGCCCGTCCCGTCGCGGCCGCATCCACCCGCTGTACGCGGAGGGCCGGCGCGCGGCGTCCTGGCACACCCCGCTCGGCCCGGACGGCGACGAGCACCTGCGCATCACCACCGCGAGCGTGGTGCGCGGGCCGTGGGAGATCCGCGTGCACCGCGTCGAGGCCCCCGCCGGCACGCCCGTCCGGGCCGGCGGCTGGGCGGTGGCCTGCGACGACGCCCCGCCCCTCGCCCGGACGGGTGAGGCCTGGGCGGTGGCCCGCCGCACCGACGGCCTCACCTCGGCCCTCGTCGCCCTGTTCGGCTGGGACGACGCCACCGCCGAGGTGACCCGGGCCCGTGGCCACAACGCCTACGGCGACCACTCGGCCGTCCCCGTCCTCACCGCACCGCACCCGGGCGGCGCACAACTGCTGGCGACGTTGGTGGTCCTCACCGCCGATCCGCTCGTCGCGGCGGACGTACGGACCGGAGCGGGCGCGGTCCTCGTCTCCGACGGCACCCTCGAGGTCCGATTCCCGGACGGCACGACCGAGACCGTCACGCCGGTGCCCGGTCCAGGGTGAGGGCCGACGTGAGTGCCGACGCGTGACAGGTGCGGGCCCCGGACCCGGTCCGGGCCGCGGCCTCGCTTGCGGCCGGGCCGGGGGACGGGCAGGGTTCCGTGCCGTGGCCACTTTGCTGATCGTCCATCACACCCCCTCGCCCAACTGCCAGGCGCTCTTCGAAGCGGTCGTCTCGGGCGCGACGGCGCCGGAGATCGAGGGAGTCCGCGTCGAACGCCGGGCCGCCCTCGCCGCGACCGCCTCCGACGTCCTGGCCGCCGACGCCTACCTGCTGGGCACGCCGGCCAACCTCGGCTATATGTCCGGCGCGCTCAAGCACTTCTTCGACCAGGTGTACTACCCCTGCCTCGACACCACCCGCGGTCGGCCCTTCGGCTACTACGTGCACGGCGGCAACGACGTCACCGGCGCGGTGCGCGGCATCGAGACCATCACCACCGGCCTGGGCTGGCGGCGCGCGGCCGAGCCGGTCACCGTCACCGGGGAACCCGACAAGGCGGACGTGGCGGCCTGCTGGGAACTGGGCGCCACGGTCGCGGCCGGCCTGATGGACTGACGGGTCCCGGGCCGCCGTACGTCAGTGCCCGCCCAGCCCGGGCAGACACGTCCCCTCGACCGTGCGCCCGACGACCTCCGCCGTCGCGTGACCGCTGCTGTCGACGGTCCCGTTGACGCACACCCGGCCCTCGCCGCCCCCTACGAGCATGTCGTGCAGGGGAACCAGGAAGTTGCCCTGCACCTCGATCTGCGCCGCCTCCAGGCCGAGCGCCTCGGCGGCGGCCGTCCGCAGTCCGTCCAGGGTGGTCCCCTTCGGCGCGAGTTCCTGGAGTGCCGTGGCCAGTGCCGTCGCCCGGGGCTGGGCCTGCTGCCGTTGCTCGGCGGTGATGGGCTGGGCCTGACGGTAGGCGTGGTTCTCGGCGACCCGCTGGTCCCAGCCGTAGCTGATGCACGGAGAGGGCGACGCCCGGGTGTCCTCGGGGGGCGGGCAGAATCCCTTCGCCTGTGCCGAGGCGGAGGTCGAGGCAGTCGCCGGGCCGGCCGCCCGGGGGTCGCTCGACGGATCGGCGCATCCGGCGGTGAGGACGAGCAGGGCGAGCAGAACCGGGGCGCCGAGCCGCCACCGTGGCCGTATCCGTGTCATGCCTCGATCATGGCAGGTGGGAAGGACACCCGGGAGTCGGCGCGAGACGGCGGGACACAGGGTCCCGCAGCAGGCTCAGTTCCAGAGGGGGTAGGTGACCACTCGCCCGAACTGCTCCGGCCGGTCCCCGAGGTAGGTGAGGGTCATCCGGCTCCAGTGCTGCACCTGCGGGTGCTTCTTCCACGGCTGCGGCCGGTCCAGCTTCACGACGACGGCGTACGGGTGGAAGGCGCCCGCCGCGCAGTACGGATCGCAGTCGTTGACGACGTTGACCCCGGTGGCCCGCGCCGACTTCGAGCCCCAGCTGTCCCAGTGCAGCGAGACCAGACGGCTGTTGCCGTCGCCGCACGCGAGGATGAAGTCGCCGGGCCGCACCTTGGCGTGCCAGAGGCAGTCGACCAGGACGGGCGCCGTGGCCTGGCGCACCGCGGCCGCGCGCGCGGTGGGCGGCGACGCGGTCGGCACGGCCGAGGCCGAGCCGACGGCCGCCGTGAGGCCCAGCGCCGCACAGAGCATGACCGCTGTTCTCGTCGTGTGTCGCATGTCCGCTCCCGCCCGACGGAACCGGGAGCCGTCTGTGCCCGCGCCCGGATGAAAGTTCTCTACCGACGCTACGACGGCGAGCGGAAGGCGACCACTCGAACGGCCCAGAGCCGTGATGCGCGGCGACGACCGGGGCGGACGCGCTAGGAGACGTCCGCCCGCGCCACATGGTTCCCTTCCGCCCCACCGGCGCCGCCCTCGGCCGCGCCGTCCCTCACGATCACGATGATCTCGTCCGTGTGGCTCCAGACCCGTCTGCCGGCCTTGGCGGGATTGAGCCGGACCTCGGGGCCGGCGGGCGCGGCGGCGGGGTCGTGACAGCGGTAGCCGATCGCGCACTCGCGCCGGTCGCGCGCCGCAGCCACGACGGTGGCGAAGGACGCGGCGCGGTCCGGAAGCACATAGTGATGTGCCGGACGCAGCCGCAGCGCGCTGCCGTCGGCGGCGAACAGCTCCTCGAACACGCCGGCCAGGTGCCCGTTCTGCGAGACCTGCGCCATGAGCAGTCCTGTCAGCTGTGCGCCGACGACCGCCTCGGAGCCCGGTCCGAGCGGGGCCAGGGCCCGGTTGCGTTCGTCGGCGAGTTCCGCGACCACCGGCACGGCGTGCCCGGCCTCCTGCGCCAGCGACCGCAGGATCAGCAGGACGACCAACGTGCGGTGGTCCGGCCGGTCGGCGTCGTCCCCGGTGTCCGGCCCGAGCACGATGATCCGGTCGTAGGAGTCCGGGTCGAGACCGCGCAGGGACGAGGGGTCGGTCGGATCGGCGGTCCCGAAGGTCACGGCGAGCCCGTCGGCGAGCGCGGGATCCCTGCGCGGTTCCGGCAGCGGCCGCGTCGGTGGCGCCTGCTCCGCCGGGTCGGTGACGACGTGCAGGACCGAGCCCGGCCGCGCGCAGCGGCGCAGCTGGTCGACCAGGTGCGGCGCCCGACGGTTCCAGCCCAGCAGGAGGAAACGCGACGGCTCGACCGCGCCGGCGCCGTGTTCGGCCGGCGCCGACGGCTCCACGAGGTCCCGGCAGTCCTCCCACCGCGCGGTGTCCGCGTCCGGTGCCACGACCACGAGGCGGTCCCCCGGCGCGACGACGGTCTCCGGCGGCGGGTTGAGCAGGGGAGTGCCGTCGGCCCGCACCAGCCCGGCCACGGCGGCCGTCGCGCAGTCGAGCAGGACGTCGCCGAAACGACGTCCCGCGAGCTCGGGAGCGGCGGTGAGGTAGAACTCGTCGCCCGCGAAGTCGAGGAGCTCCCGCAGCACGGGCGTCAGGCCCGGGTGGAGCGCGGAGTGCGCGATCAGCCCGGCCGCCGTCCGGTCGGACTCCAGCACGATGCCCCGCGGACCCGCGGCCAGCCGGGCCGCGGTCCGGTACCGCTCGTCCCGTACGCAGGCGACGACGGGCGGGCCCGCGTGCTCGCCGAGGACGGCGCGCAGGGCCAGCAGCGTCCGTACCGTCTCGAGGTCTCCGGCGGCCTCCGCGCCGGGCAGGACCAGCACCGCGTGCGCCGACCCCGGACTGACCAGTCCGAGCGCGTCGGGGTCGGCCGTGGAGCCGCTGCGGCAGATCAGCCGTGTGGTGCCGGTGGATCCGAGCACCGCCGCCAGCGCCTCCTCCATCTCCGTCTTGTCCCGGTCGGCGAGCACCACGACCGCGCTCCAGCGCTGATCGGCGCGTGCCGCGACCAGCTCGCCGACGACCGTGAACACCTGCTCCGACCAGCCGAGCACCACCGAGTGGCCCGTCTCCACCACGGTGGAGCGGCCTCGGCGCAGTTCGGTGAGGCGATCGGTGAGGCCGGTGGTGATCACGCCGATCAGGGTCGACACGTACAGCAGGGCCATCAGGCCCAGCAGCACGGACAGCAGCATCCGCAGCGGGGCGCCGGTCACGGCGCCCAGCCGCAGGGTCTCCGCGCTCACCCGCCACACCGCGGTCAGCCGGCCCGACAGCGAACGGGGCGAGGAGGGGTCCGTCCACACCAGGAGCGCACTCGCCGGAACGACGATGCCCAGGCAGGTCACCGCCAGCCATCCGACCAGCCTGCCGGTGCTGCGGGCCAGTGTGTTGTCGAACCGGTAGCGCATGCGCTCCCGTAACGAAGTCGGTCCTCGCCGCTGCTCTTCCACCGTGCCCCCTGTCTCCCGCCGTCGACTGCCGTCGCCCCTTGAACTCGCAGGGTGCTGCCCGGCGTGCCGCGACACGCCGTGGGGGTCCCGTATTCACCCTTTCGGGAAAGGGGGCCGCTCCCGCGGCTGAAAACGTGCGCCGAGCAGGGCGGATCCCCAGCAGGGCATGGTCATTTCCAGCCGTTGTTTTGGCATTCCCATGACAAACCTGTGCACGCAGTGCCACGCTGCTGCCGAAGTTCACCCTTCCTTCACACCCGCATCATGCGGGGCATCCCACCCACCCCCCACCTCCTTCCACCCGCCTGCCGTGCAGCGCTCCGGACCGGCCTCATCCCGTCGGTCCGCCCCACCTCGGTCCCCACCACGGGCCGACCGTCGCACAGAAGGAGAACCCGTTGCCCCGGCGACACCACCCCATCCTCCGGCGCAGACGCGCCACCGCCCTCGCGCTGACGACCATCGGGACCCTGCTCGCGCTGGGAGCCCCGGCCGGTACCGCCGGCGCGGCGCCCGCCGACCCCGGCCCCGCCAAGATCACCGCCACGCCTCGCGCCGGTGCGGCGGCGACGGCCCTGTCCCCGGCCCGCCGCGCCTCGCTGATCAAGAGCGCGCAGACCACGGCCGGCGCCACGGCCCAGCGGCTCGCCCTCGGCGCGCAGGAGAAGCTCGTCGTCAGGGACGTCGTCCAGGACGCCGACGGCACCACGCACACCCGCTACGAGCGCACCTACGCCGGACTGCCCGTCCTCGGCGGTGACCTGGTCGTCCACCTCAAGAGCGGCCGGACCACCGTGTCCAAGGCGAGCGGGGCGACACTCACGCTGCCGTCCCTCAGCCCGAAGCTCTCCGCGACCAACGCCACCGGCAAGGCCCTCGCGGCCGCGAAGAGTGCCGACGTCACCGGCACCGAGACCGAGCGCGCGCCCCGTCTCGTCGTCTGGGCCGGCGCCGGCAAGCCCGTCCTGGCCTGGGAGACGGTCGTCGACGGCGTCCAGCAGGACGGCACGCCCAGCGAACTCCAGGTGGTCACCGACGCGACCACGGGCAAGCAGATCCTCGCCGCCGAGAAGGTGCACACCGGCACCGGCACCGGCCAGTACGTCGGCACGGTTCCCGTCGGCAGCACGCTGGCGGGATCGACGTACCAGCTCACCGACGGCGACCGCGCCGGGCACAAGACGTACGACCTGAACCAGGGCACCTCCGGCACCGGCACCCTCTTCACGGACGACAACGATGTCTGGGGCAACGGCACCCCGTCCAACCGGCAGACCGCCGGCGTCGACGTGGCCTTCGGCGCCGCCGCCACCTGGGACTACTACAAGGACGTGTACGGCCGCAACGGCATCCGCAACGACGGTGTCGCCGCCTACAGCCGGGCCCACTACGGCAGCAGCTACGTCAACGCCTTCTGGCAGGACAGCTGCTTCTGCATGACCTACGGCGACGGCTCGGGCAACACGCACCCGCTGACCTCCCTCGACGTGGCCGCCCACGAGATGAGCCACGGCGTCACCGCCGCCACCGCCAACCTGACCTACTCGGGCGAGTCCGGCGGTCTCAACGAGGCGACCTCCGACATCTTCGCCGCGGCCGTCGAGTTCCACTCGAACCTCGCCGCCGACCCCGGCGACTACCTCGTCGGCGAGAAGATCGACATCAACGGCAACGGCACCCCGCTGCGGTACATGGACAAGCCCTCCAAGGACGGTGCCTCCCGCGACAGCTGGAGCTCCACCCTGGGCAGTGTCGACGTCCACTACTCATCGGGTCCGGCCAACCACTTCTTCTACCTGCTCTCCGAGGGCAGCGGGGCCAAGACCGTCAACGGCGTCGCCTACGACAGCCCGACCTTCGACGGCCAGGCCGTCACCGGCATCGGCATCGAGAACGCCGCCGCCATCTGGTATCGGGCGCTGACGACGTACATGACCTCGTCGACCAACTACGCCGGCGCCCGCACCGCCACCCTCCAGGCGTCGGCCGACCTGTTCGGCGCGTACAGCCCCACCTACCTCGCCGTCGCCGACGCCTGGGCCGCCATCAACGTCGGCAGCCGCATAGCCCTCGGCGTCAACGTCGCCCCGCTCGCCGACCAGACCAGCGGCGTCGGCCAGGCGGTCAGCCTTCAGGTGGACGCGTACACCACCAACTCCGGTGCGGGCCTGACCTATGAGGCCACCGGCCTGCCCGACGGTCTGACCCTCAGCGCGAGCGGCCTGATCTCCGGGACGCCGACCACCCTCGGGACCAGCGACGTCGCCGTCACGGTCACCGACAGCACGGGCGCGTCCGTCACGGACACCTTCACCTGGCGGATCGCGTACATCTACGCCACCGCCACCCGCGTCGACATCCCCGACAACGGCGCCGCGGTGGAGTCCCCGATCACCATCGAGGGCCGCGACGGCAACGCCTCGGCCACCACCTCGGTCTACGTCAACATCGTCCACACCTACCGCGGTGACCTGACCGTCGACCTCGTCGGCCCCAACGGCACCGTCTACTCGCTCCTCAACCGCACCGGCGGCTCCGCCGACAACGTCGACCAGACCTTCACCATCGACGCGTCGGCCCAGCCCCTCACCGGCACCTGGAAGCTGCGGGTCCAGGACCGCGCGTCGATCGACGTGGGGTACATCCAGCGCTGGCAGCTCACGCCCTGACCGGTCCACTCCCTGAGTTCACGCCTTGACCGGTTCACTCTCTGACCGGTCCGGTCGCCGACCGCAGACCGCTCGACACCGCCGCCCGGGTCCCCCAGACCCGGGCGGCGCTCGGGGATCACACGCGCCGCGGAGAGGGGACGATCCCGCCCGCGAGCTGGGCCAACGGCGTTCCACGCGCCCAGAGTTGTAGACGAGGACCGTCGATCAGGAACGTGTGGGGCTCGCGCGAGGCCCACACCTCGTCCCGGTGGGTGAACGTGCCCCGGTGCACGACGAGCCGCAGCGGGGGCCCGGCCCGCCCCCGTACCCGCAGCCGCGCCCGGCAGGAACAGGCCGACTCCTCGTCGGGCAGCGGCTCGGCAACGGGGCGGAACGCCACGTCGAGCAGCCGTCCGCGGCCGTCGCGGGCGGCGAGATGGTGGGTGTCGTGCCGAGGCGGCGGCAACACCCGCCAGCCGTCCCGACGGAGCATCCGGGCCACGGCGAGCACCAGCTCCGGCATGTCCAGCTCCGCCAGCTCCTGGGCGGTGTAGTACCCGCCCCGCCGCCGGGCGGGCCGCCGGGACCGACGGCGCAGGACGGCGGCGACCACCACGAGCGGCGCGAGCAACAGCGCGCAGGCCGGACCGCCGAACGCGCGGTAGACCAGCGCGAGTCCTCCGAGCGCGGCGCCCACGACGACGACCGAGGCGGCCAGGGCGGGCAGTACCTCGCGCAGCCTTGGTCCGTAGCGGCCCGCCGCACGCAGTTCGCGCACGGTCCGTCGACGCCGGGCCCGCGCCGACTCGCCGGTCCGCGCCCGCTTCCGCCTGCGTGCCATCAGGGCCGGCCCCCCCCACCCCATACACAACGATGCGTAGGGGGTGGATACCCGGCCGGGTCGGGGATCGCGCCCGGATGCCGGTTTTCCGCCATGGCCTTGGCCGAAGACTGCTCAACGGGCCGTTGTCAGTGGTGGGTGACAAGCTGCTGGTCATGGACGAGGTTGAGTTCTTGCGGGGCCGGGTCTACGGCGCCGATCACGACGACGCGGGACCCCGCCCGGACCGCACATACGCGCAACTCGTGGGCGGCCCGTTGGACGGGCTGCTGCTGGACGTCACGGACCGGACCCGGCACGAGCTGCGCGAGGTGGCGCTGATCACGGAGATAGGCCGCTACGGGCCCGGCGGCCGTGCCCTGTACGGACGACGCTCCGGCGACGACCGCCGTTTCGACTGGCTGGGCGACACGCCGGGCGCCCCCTGAACCAGCCCTGGTCCCGCAGCGGTGCTACTTCAGATACGGCCCGTCGGTGCCGATCTTCCCGGGCCCGTTCAGTACGTACACCCGCAGGTTGCCCTTGCCGGGGGCCGCCACCGACAGGGTGCCGTTCGAGACGCTCTTCACGTCACCCGTGACGGCGTCCGTGTACGTGCCGTTCGGGATGCCGGTGAAGCTTGCCCCGCCGGTGACCGTCACCAGCGCGAAACTGTCCGTGCCGCCGCTGGTGCAGCGGCGTTTGAAGGCCATCCCGCCGCTGATCCCGTCGGTCGAGTACTGGCCCGTCTGAAGAGCCGGGACCGCCCGGCGGATCTGGTTCAGCCGCTGGAGGTGCTTGACCAGTGGCTGGGCCAGGGTGGTGGCGACCGTGCCGCTCGCACTCGCGACCGTGCCGAAGTCCGAGGCGGTGACGGTACCGGCCAGGTGGTCGCCGAAGTAGGCGCGCCCGGTGGACGCCAGCGGGCAGCTCGGCCCGCAGTCGATCTGCTTGCCCTTCTGGAACTCGATCTCCGAGCCGTAGTACAGCGTCGGGATGCCGCGGAAGGTCCACATGAGCGCCATGTTCTCGGCCCAGGCGTCGGTGCCGCCGCCGTAGCGCGTGCTCGACTTGTTCGGCCCGTAGTCGTGGCTGTCCACGTAGACCACGTTGTACGTGGCGTCGTTGACGCTGTCGTCGGAGTCCTTGCCGTTGCTGAAGGCGTTCTGCGCGTCACCGAAGTTCATGTGCATCCGCATGTCGATGATGTTCATGCCGGAGAACTGGCTGCGGTCGGGCGTGTGATAGCTGTTGCCGCTCAGGAAGGCGTTGGTCGACGTGGGCTGGTTTCCGGTGCCGAGGTTGTTCTCGTAGGTGAACTGTTCGATGGCCGCCGTCTCGTCGTCCGCGCTGTACTCCTTGCGCTCCTTCCAGGTGAAGAACTGTGCGGAGTGGTTCACGGATCCGCGGTTCCACTTGTCGTTGACGAACGCGCCGACCTCACCGAAGACGAAGAAGTTCGCGGCCGCCTCCGTGCCGAACTTCCGGGCGACCCGGTCGTGGATGGCGGGCAGGAAACGGCGGTTCCAGGTGACGCGCGGGATGTGGACGGCCGTGTCGATCCGGAAGCCGTCGACGCCCATGTCGATGTACTTGTCGTAGGCGCCGATGAGGTAGTTCTGCACGGGCGTCGACTCGGTGTCGAAGTCGGCCAGGTCCTCGTGCAGCCAGCAGGACCGGGAGTCCTCGCCCTCCCAGTTGCCGATCCAGCACCGGTGGTAGTAGGCCTTCGGGAACATGCCCGAAGTGGGGCTCGGCCACTGGCAGTTGTAGAGGGTGTAGCCCTCGGCGCTCTTGCCTCCGGTGGGCTTGCCCCAGTTCAGACAGGTGTTGCCGGTCGGCTCGGCCGTCGACCACAGGTCGCCGTTGTAGTACGACTTCCCCGACTTGGGCTCCACCGTCAGGCCGTCGTACTCGAAGCCCTCGGCCTTCTCGTCGTAGTACCAGCTCCACTGGGAGTCGCGGACCCCGTACACGGTCGGCGTGAACAGGCCCTTGGCGCCCCAGCGTGAGCTGTGGTTGTAGACGACGTCCTGGTAGATCTTCATGCCCTTGGCGTGGGCGGCGTTGATCAGGTCCTGGTAGGAGGCGCCGGCGGACTCCAGGCGCGGGTCGACCTTGTAGAAGTCGTAGCCGTGATAGCCGTGGTAGTCGTAGTCCGAGCGGTTGAGGACCACGGGCGTGATCCAGACCGCCGAGAAACCGAGCGCCTTGACGTAGTCGAGTTTCTCGACCAGCCCCTTGAAGTCCCCACGGAACATCGGGTCGGCGCCCGCCGCGTTCCCGGACTTGATGTGCTGGCTGCCGCCGCGGTCGTTCGCGGTGTCGCCGTCGTAGAAGCGGGCGGTGAGCACGAAGTAGATGGGGTCCTTGCGCGGGTCGGTGCCCAGCGGGGTGCCGGCCGCCGGGGCCGGCGCGCGTTCACCGGTCGTCGCGGTCGCCGCGTCGGAGGCGGGCGAGGTGTTCCCGGCCGCGTCGACCGCCTTCACCGTGTAGGTGTAGGTGGTCCTCTCCTCGAGCCCCGTTTCGGAGAGGACCGTCGAGCCGACGTCCGTGACCACTGTTCCCAAGGTGCCTCCGGTGCGCGTGACCTGATACTTCGTCACCCCCTTGTTGTCGGTGGCCGCGTCCCAGCCCACCACCACCGACGTGTCGGTGGCGCCGGCCGTGACCCGGGCCGGGGCGGTCGGTGGCTCCGTGTCGGGCACTTCGGCCGCGCAGGGGTTCGTCGCGCCGGAGGTGACCGTCCGGTCCTTCACGGTCGTGGTGCCGAGCGGGATCGTGTAGTCCGCGCTGTTGTTGTTGTCCCAGACGCCGGTGCCGTTGTTGAACGCGGCCTTGAGCGATGTCGCCGTACCGATGTCCAGGGTCTTCTTCCACCAACCCGTGCAGGCGGCCTCCATGCCGACGCCCGGGGCCGTCGTCCAGGAGCCGCCGGTGGGCGCGTAGTGGATGTTGGCGGTGGTCCATCCGGAGGTGGCGGTCGAGTAGTAGACGGTGGCCTCGTTGCCGCTGCCCGTCTCCGTGCCGGCGCACGGATCGCTGTGGGCGATCACTCCGTCCTTGACGGTCACGGTGCCGGTGCCCAGCGCGTAGTTGCCACCGCCGTTGTTGTCCCAGGTGCCGCTGCCGTTGTTGAAGGTGGCCTGGAGCCCCGCGGCCGAGCCGAGGTCGACGGTCTGCTTCACCCAGTCGGTGCAGGCGGCCTCCATGCGTACGCCGGGGACGGTGGTCCAGGCGCCGCCGTCGGGGGCGTAGTGCAGATAGGTCGCGGACCAGTTCTTCGTCTTCGTGTAGTAGAAGACGGTCGCCGCGTTCGAGGTGGCGGCCGTCGTCCGCAGCGGGACGGGGTCGGATTCGGACGGGCCCGCGAGCAGTGCGAACAGCCCGGCCGCCGCCATGGCGGCGGCGAGCGGACGTGGTGGCCTGCGTCTGCGGGACGTTCTCGGTGCGCGCCTCATGGCCTCTCCCGGTACGGGCAGCGGATGGAGGGAGTCGCCATGAAAGAGCAACCGGCAACTTCCTGAAAGGACTTGCGGACGGAAGTTACAGGGGCATGACACCCGCGTAAAGGGATCCCGCGAAGCGGGGGAGGGGGCGGTCACCTGGGCCGGGCGAGCGGAACGATGGCTTCCATCTCGGGAGGGTGATCAAATGTGCGAATGCCTACAGGATCCGCACCCGCCCCTCGGGTGATGACCGCCACGCCGACGGTCCGTCATGGCTGGCACAAGCTGCTGATCGGCCTTGTCGTGCTGGGGCGCGTCGCGCGCATCCCGGCCGCCATGGACGCCACCACGGGGGCGACCCCTTCGGGCTGGTGGCACGTGGTCTGGGAGGTGCTCGCCCTGGTGCTGGCCGCCTTCGCGGTCAGCGAGTGGGAGATCCTCAAGGCGGCGTCCTGGCGCATGTCCGTGCCGCAGTGGATCTGTCTGGTCCTCTTCCACGTCGGCCTGCTCGGGTTCCTGGCCGCTCAGGTGCTCCAACTGCTCTAGCCCTGGGCCGTTCCCGTGCGAGTTGAGCGACGCCGGCGGCCTCAGGCCTGCGCGTGCCCGTAGCGCGCCCTGGCCGAGGTCAGGTCGGGTGCGCCGAACCGGGCACGCAGCAGGCCGAAGGCGTGGACCTTGTCCGCGCCGAACTTCTCCACGCCTCGTACGACGGCGCGTACCGCTCGTGCGGCGCGCGTACCTCATTGACCGTCGGAAGGACCACTTGGGCAGCCTGCCTTCCCACCCGACAGGCCCCTGGGCCTGGTCAGTACCCGATGGCCTCGCGGAGAAGGAGCACGGTGCAGCGCCCTGGGCGGGGTTCCGCGTTGACGATGAGCAGGCGGTTGACGGCGCTGGGCACCCCGTACACCGCCAGGGCGCGAGCGTTCTCCAGCGGGAGGGCGTGCTCCTCGACGCGGCGCAGCGCGGTGCTCAGGTCGGGCACCACCTTCTGCGCGCCGACGATCCAGACCGCGTGGGCGGCGCCGCCCGAGTTGGCGGGGAACTGGCTGCCGCTGCCCGAGGCGAGAACGAGCGAGCCGGTCTCGGTGACCGCCGCGACGCTGTTGACGACGAAGTCGGGACTGGCGACCAGCTTTCGGATCTCGTCGGCGCCGGTGGCACGGTCGATGGCCAGAACGCGCGGCCTGATGGCGTCGTACCGGCCGCCGGCGTTGATGTCCTCGTCGATGCCGGACAGCCGGAGGGTCTCGCTGGCCCCGGTGAACACACCGGCGCCCTCGGGGATCAGCTCCTTGACGCGGGCGCGCGCAGCGGCGGCGTCGTCGAGGATCTCGGCGGCGAAGCCATGGGCACGGAGCGCGGCGGCCACCCGCTCCAGCTGCTCGGACGATGCCGGGTCGGTGAAGGACCGGGCCGGAGCCGGGGTGGCCATGGCGTCTGCCCGGTCGGTCCCGGAGTCCTGTGCCGCGTGGGGCGCCGTGCCCGCCAGCGGGGAGGTGTCGAGGTACCTGACCTCGTACGCCCGCTCGGCGAACTTCCAGCCCTCCGCGGTGCGCTGGTAGCGGTCGTGGTAGACGGCGTAGTTCAGGCCCTGATACCCGTCGAGGGTGCGCACGAGCTCCTGGATGTAGGCGCGGCCGGTCGCGGTGTCGCCGTCGAGCAGGATCGTGCCGGGGTGTGTGGTCTGTACGAAGAAGTCCCACAGTTTCTGAAGCCGCTCGCCCCCGGCGCGGATCTCCTCGCGGCCGACCTGCTCGGCGGGGATGTCGGGCATGCGCAGGGCGCCGTCCGGCGTGAACAGCGACGCCAGGCGGGGTCGGTCACGCATCATCACCGCGTCGGTGAACTCGCCGCGCAGTGCCTCGATCTCGACGCGGTCCGCGATGGCCTGGAAGTCGTTCATCCGAGTTTCCTCTCCGTCGTGTTGCCGTCCTCACCGGTAAGACAACGCGGCCCTCCGGAATGTGAGGCGGTGCGTCGGCCTCACATTCCGGTGCGCTGTCTTGTCGTAACGGGTAGAGGCACAGCAGCGAGCGAGGGAGACCGCCGGACCATGACCACCAGAGCCGAGCCCGGCGACGACCAGAGCGATCCGGGCCTCAGCGCGATCATGAGCGAGCGGCGCCGGCTGATCAATCTCGGCTATCGACTCCTCGGATCGCTTGCCGACGCCGAGGACGTCGTGCAGGAGACCTACGCCCGCTGGTACGCCATGTCCGCGCGGGAGCAGCAGGCCATCGAGTCGCCCGGCGCCTGGCTGGTGACGGTCGCCAGCCGCACCTGCCTGAACCTGCTCGGCTCGGCGCGGGCCAGGCGGGAGACGTACGTGGGCGACTGGATCCCGGAACCGCTGCCCGAGCCCACGGAGTGGATCACCGGGCGCTCCGGCGTCGGCGGGATCGACCCGGCCGATCGGGTCACTCTCGACGAGTCGGTGACGATGGCCTTCCTGGTCGTCCTCGATGCGATGACCCCGGCCGAGCGCGTCGCGTTCGTCCTGCACGACGTCTTCCGCTACCCGTTCGGCGAGGTCGCCGAGATCGTCGGCCGCACTCCGGCGGCGTGCCGCCAACTGGCCTCGTCCGCCCGTCGTCGCATCCGCAACTCGCAGACCTCGGCGGGCCCGAGTGCCGGGCAGGCCGGCATCGTCAGGCAGTTCAGGACGGCGTGGGAGGCGAAGGACATCGACGCCCTGATCGGCCTGCTCGATCCCGACGCCACCGCGACCGCAGACGGCGGCGGGCTGGCCGTCACCCATCTGCACCGGATCGTGGGCGGTGAGCAGGTCGCACATGCCTACGCCGAGATCTCCCGGGTGTCGGGCGACCGCACGACGTTCCGGGAGTGCACGGTCAACGGGCTGCCCGGCCTGGTGGCGCGGCAGGACGGCGACATCGCGACCGTGTTCGCGTTCGAGATCGCGGGCGACCGGATCAGGCACATCTGGGCGGTGCGCAACCCCGAGAAGCTCCGTCCCTGGCGGATCGGCTGAGCCCGGTCACCAGCCCTCGGTGGCTCGACGCGAAAGGCAATCAGGGCCCGGGGCGCCATGGCCCGCAACAGCTAGTGCTCCGGAGCGGAGACGTGCCGGCAGCGTACGGCCAGGGCCGCGATGTCGTCGTCGAGCCGTCCGCCGGCGTAGCGGAGCAGGTCCCGGTGAAGCTGGTTGAGCAGCTCACGGGGCGGGGCCGCGCGGTGCCGGCGCATCCAGTCCGGCAACGGGAAGAATTTGCCGTTGCGATCGCGGGTTTCCGTTACGCCGTCGGTGTAGAGCAGCATCTGGTCGCCGGGGACGAAGGCGACGGTGTCCACGTGGTAGTGGTCTCCGAGGAGCGCCGCGAGATTGAGGGGTGTGGAGGGCCGGGTGGGCTCCAGAACGTGGATTTCACCGCCCTGTACGAACACCGGTGGCGGATGCCCGCAGTTGAGGACCTTGACGTGTCTGCCGCCGTAGGGGATCTCGGTGATCAGAGCGGTGGCGAAGTGCTCCTGCTGATCGTCGGCGGGGATCGCGGCGCTGTAGCGGGTCATGGTGATCTGTAGGCGATGGATCAGGCCGTTCAGGTCAGGCTGGTCGTACGCGTTCTCTCTGAAGCAGTTGATCACCGCCGCGGCCGCCCCCACCGCTGACAGGCCCTTGCCGCGTACGTCGCCGATGAGCAGGCGGACTCCGTACGGCGTGTCGGCCGCCTCGTAGAAGTCGCCTCCGATCCGGGCCTGCTCCTGGGCCGCCCGGTACAGCGACTCGATCTCGATGCCCTGGATGCGGTGCGGCAGCGGGCGCAGCAGCACCTTCTGGGCTGCGTCGGCGACCAGTCGGACCTGGAAGAGCGTCTCCTCGCGCTGGAGCCGGAGATGGCTCGCGTATGCGGCCGCAAAGGTGACCGCGGCGATCGCGGCAGCCGTGTACGGCGTTCCCAGATCGGAGTGGAAGAAGCTGATGCCGATCATGACCAGAAGGCAGAACGCCCCCAGCAGGACCGTCGGGAGGACGGGCCACACCGCGGCGGCGAGGGCGGGCGCCGCGGGCAGGAGGCGGCTGAAGGCGACCTCTCTCGGAGTGGCGAAGGCCAGTGCGGCGATGAGGACGGTGACGAACACCGGTGACAGCAGTACGGCCTGCCCCTGACCGCCGGAGGAACGGTGGCGACGCCGGAGCCGTGCTGATCTGATCACAATTCAGAGTTTATCGGGATGAAATGGATGAGGAATGGCTCCGCCGCTCTCCGATCGGCGGTCGGATTCGGTGGGCGGCAACGGTGTGTGTGCTCCGTGAGGCGGCCGTTCGTTCGATCGTACGAACATGGCTTCGATGGGTTACTTCTGCCGGGCAGCGCTGATAGGAAACTTTCCTGTCAGTCGCAGTGCAGTAGTCACCCCACCCCCCACTCCTCACCTGGAGCCACTGTGGTGCACATATCCCGGCCGGTCGACGGCCCCGCCCCCACCTCCCGCCGCCTCTTCCTCGCCCTCTCCGGCGCCCTGGCGGTCGCGCCGCTCCTCGCCGCCCAGCAGGCGACCGCGGCCCCCACGGCGAAGAGCCTCGACGACCCGGCGAAGAAGGAGATCGCCATGAAGCTGGTGTCGAGCGCGGAGAACTCCTCGCTCGACTGGAAGGCCCAGTACCGGTACATCGAGGACATCGGTGACGGACGCGGCTACACCGCCGGCATCATCGGCTTCTGCTCCGGCACCCACGACATGCTCGACCTCGTACAGCTCTACAGCGACCGCAAGCCCGGCAACGTCCTCGCCAAGTACCTGCCCGCCCTGCGTGAGGTCGACGGTACCGACTCGCATTCCGGTCTCGACCCGAACTACCCGAAGGACTGGCGCAAGGCCGCCCAGGACACGGCCTTCCAGCAGGCCCAGAACGACGAGCGCGACCGCGTCTACTTCAACCCCGCCGTCCGGCAGGGCAAGACGGACGGCCTGCGGGTCCTCGGTCAGTTCGCCTACTACGACGCCATCGTCATGCACGGCGACGGAACCGACCCCACCAGCTTCCGCAACATCCGCAAGCGCGCGCTGACCAAGGCGAAGCCGCCGGCCCAGGGCGGCGACGAGACGACGTATCTGAACGCCTTCCTCGACGCCCGGGTCTGGGCCATGAAGCAGGAGGAGGCGCACAGCGACACCAGCCGGGTCGACACCGCCCAGCGCGTCTTCCTGCGCAACGGCAACCTCGACCTCGACCCGCCCCTGGACTGGAAGGTGTACGGCGACAGCTACCACATCGGCTGACCGCCTCCGCGTGATCCCGGCTGGACGCGGCGTGCCAGTCTGCGGCCCCACGCCTGACCCGGTACCTCGACGTACCGGTAGGTCAGTGCGCACAGCGGCAGCAGCACGGCGACGAACGCCGCCTCCAGCGCGGGAACGTCGTACCGCCACCGGCCGACCGTGCCGTCGGTCACCGTCAGCAGCACAGGATGCACCAGGTAGACCGAGTAGCTGATCGTTCCCAGTGCGGTCAGCGGGCGCGGTACACGCCGGTGGCGCGCCGCCAGCCCGGCGCCGAAGGTGAGCGCGGCCATCAGGAACGCCAGGATCCAGCCGCGCCGGGTGGAGTGGGCGCCGTCGCCGTACCAGTACGCACCCCCCACGGCGCAGGCGACCACCACGGCGGCCGTGCCGGCCATGCGGCGCCGGCCGCTCCCACCGTTCTCGGCCCGGTGGACCGCGGTGCCGAGGAACATCACGGCGAGAATCACCAGGCCCTCCCACATCGCGACCGTGCCGTTGAAAGCGACCAGGACGAGCGCCGCCACCCCGCCCAGCACGCCGCCGGCCACCCGGAGCGCGGGTGTCGCGGAGCTCGCACCGCAGATGGCGAGCACCAGGGCGATCGTGGTGAGTGCGACCAGCGGGCCGGTGCCGACCGCGCCGGAGAGCGCGGAGACCGGCAGCGTGCCCCCCACTGCCGCGCTCACGGCGGCGAGCACGGCGAGGGTGACGGCGATCGCCGCCGATCGACGGTGCAGACGGACCGTGAAGAGCGCGACGACCAGCAGATAGAAGGCCATCTCGTAGGAGAGGGTCCACAGGACGAGAAGGAGACTGGGCGTCCCCAGCAGCTCCTGGAGCAGGGTGACATGGGCGACGGCGACCGTGGTGAGGCTCTGCCGGCCCAGGCCGGCGCGCAACTCGGCGACGCCCAGGAGGTTGAGCGCGAGCATCGCGGTGACGGCGGCCGCCCACAGCGGGTACATGCGGAACACCCGTCCGATCCAGAACGACCGGACGCAGCCCCGGCGCTCCAGTGACGCGGGCACGATGTACCCGCTCACCAGGAAGAACAGCATGATGCCGTACCGCCCGATGTTGAACTGCGGCATCACTTCCTGCCGGAACTCCGGCAGGAACGCGTACGACGAGTGGTCGAGGACCACGGCAAGAGCCGCGACGGCGCGCAACGCGTCGAGCCACCCCAACCGCGCCGGCGGGAGTGGGTTGAGTGACTGTTCGATTACGGAGGGTGACTTCTCCGGGCGTGGAGGAACCAAGGGCGGGGGTTGCATACGTGGACCGAATTCTGTGCGGGTGAGGGGCTCGTCAGGCTGGGAGGGGCGTCAGTCGTCCGGCAGGGTGACCTTCAGCGGAACGCAGGGCTCGGCCTGGCTCTTGGTGGAGTACAACTCGACCGCGCGCGGCCGGGACATGCCCTCCATGTTCTCGAAGGTCAGTACGTTGCCCCGGTGCAGGGTGAAGTCCCAACTGGCCTTGATCGGGATGACGGGGACACGGTTGCCGTGCCTGTCGACGGCCCAGACCGGGAACGGGGTGAACCTGCTGCGCTCGCAGACATAGCCCGGAGCCAGCACGTCGATGGTCACTTCGATGCCCCACGGACGCACCCTCGTCGCGAGCTCGCGCTGGGCCGCGACATCGATCGTCTGGTCCTTCACGCTGAGCGTGACGGTGCCGTCTCCGTGGCGCTCCACCGCGTACGCCGTCGAGTAGGCAGACGAGCCGGGCACCAGCGCCCCGCCGAACCAGGCCAGCGCGCAGGCCGCCGCGACGACGGCGATCCGGGGCGGGGTGAAGAGCCGGCGCACGGCCCCCCTCGTTCCGCCGGGACGGGGTTCGACCGCGGTCGAACCGGTCCGGCGGACTCCTGTCTCGCGCAGCTCGATCTCCGCCTTGAGCTCGTCCAAGAGCCGGTCCTCGAACGTCGGCCTCGTGCTCATGCTTCCCCCCTCGCGATGTACAGCAGCGGTGCGTCCGGCGTCGTGGCTTCCGTGGAGTTCGTGCGGGCGGCCGGGGGAGTCGTCTCCGCGGCCTGGGACTCCGCCTCCCGCCGCAGCGCCTTGCGTGCCCGGTGCAGTCGTACGCGGGCCGTGACCTGGCGTATCCCCAGTGCGGCCGCCGCCTCCGTGACCGTGAGCTGGTCCACCGCGATCAACTCCATGACGGCCCGCTCGCCCTCGGGAAGTCTCGCCAGCGCGGCCAGGGCGCGCCGCCCCGGGCTCTCCGCGTCGAGTCTGTCCTCGATGCGGACGATGTCGTCGGCCTCGAGCAGCCGCCGTCCGGAGAAGCGCAGGTCGCGTTCGGTCTCCCGGGCGACCCGGCGGCGCTCCGACGACACCACGTTGCGGGCGATGCCGAACAACCAGGCCGTCTCGCTGCCGAGGTGCGGTCGGTAGGAGTGCGCCGAGCGCAGGACGGCGAGGAAGATCTCGGCCGTCAGGTCGGCCGCGGTGTGCGGGTCGTCGACGCGCCGGGCCACGAACCGCATCACCGCGGCCACGTGGCGGCGGTAGAACTCTTCGAAGAGCCGCGGGTCACGTACCGCCGCGGCGGGCCCACCCGGTAACCGTTCCGCGTCGTCCACAGGCGTCTCCTTGTCGGGTCCTTCAAAGGCGCTACACCCGTTCTTGGGACGAGGTGCGAAAAGCGTTACAGAGTGAACCCGGACCCGGCTCGAGACGGAGGTTTCGAGCGGAGGCGTGTCACTGTTACCCACGGCAGTGATCGCTCGGTGCATGACATAAGCGGTATACGACAGGCGCAGTACATGACAGAAGGGGAGCCCTCGGACGTGTTGGCCCTGTCAGGACTGGCGGCCCTGTTCGCGAGCCCGCTCTGGTGCGTCGCCGTCCTCGTCAAGCTCGTCTCCGTGGCGCTGCCGGGACGGCGGCCGGACTGGGCCGTGCACCTGTTGCGCTGGTCGGCCGGGATGGCGGTCGCGGCGGCCGTCGGCTGCTACCTGCTCTCGAGCGGAGCGGTGGCGTTCGCCGAGCACGAGTCCCGGTCCGGTGCCGACTCGTCCCCCGCGCCCGCCTGCCGGGGGGAGGAGGTCCCGCGGGAGGCCCGCCTGCGCCTCGTGACCCACCGGGCCTCCTACTTCCCGCCCGCCTTCGACTGCGTACTCGACGACGGGACCACCTACGAGAGCAGTGGCGTCTACGACACGCTGAACACGTTCGTCGTGGCCTTCGCGGTCGGCGCCGGCGCCCTCGCGGCGTCTGCCGGGTTCGCGGCGGCGCGCCGGGACCGGGGGCAGGCCTTGCCGGGCGCGGACGGTGACCCGAGTGCGCCTTCGGGTGACACCTCGGACGACGGGCGGCACGATGACCGAGTGAGTGGTGCGGCTGGGGCGTAGGGGGTGGGTTCGCGGGTAGTCGCGCCGGTATGAACGGGGTAGTGAAGGCGGTCCGGATGGAACCTGTCCCGCCCGACCAGGGTTCTTCCGTCCCCGATGGGAACCCGGCCGAGACGACGGTGGCGCTGGACGGCAAGGACGGTTGTATCGCTCGGGCGCGTCGGCTCACGGGCGATTTCATGAGTCGTGTGCAGAGCCGGGACGGCCTGGCCGTGTCGGCCCGGGCCATGGATCTGTCCCAGCTCGTGGTGAGCGAGCTGGTCACGAACGCGCTCAGATACGCGCCCGGGCCGGTCCTGCTCCAGCTGAGCATCGCCGGGGCCGCGGTGGAGATCGTCGTCTGGGACAGCGATCCGGTGCTGCCGGTGCCCCGTGCCCCGGATCCCACGCGGGTGGGCCAGCACGGCCTGGAGATCGTGAGAGCGGTGGCGGAGGACTTCGGCGTCACGCAGGAGCCGGTCGGCAAGCGGATCGTCGCCCGGCTGGGCCTGTCCGACTGACGCAGACCGATCGAGAGAACGACCAGGAACGACACAGACAGGCTCGGGCCGGCTCCGACTGACGGCCACGCGCCCGGCCCCTGACCGTGCCCCGGCGGCGCCCGGTACGTCGCGACTGCGCGTACCGGGCGCCATCGGCTGACTCGTGTCAGGGCTGAAGCGGAAGCGTGGCGCAGTTGGACGTGGCCGGCCTGCCGTTGAGCCGGTCGGTCAGCCAGGAGATCGCGTCGCCCTGGTCGACGAGCAACGGCGTGAAGTGGTTGATCAGGGACCGGCCGAGACCGGGCAGGATCACCGGCTTGTAGGTGACGTCGGCGCCCTTGGCGCACCACGCGACGGCGAGGGCCCGCGCCTGTGCGTGCGGTACCAGGTCGTCGGCGGTACCGGTCGCCACCCGTACCGGGGACGCCGGCTCGAGGGTGCCGATGCGCTGGTCGGCCAGGAACGCCTTGAGGGCAGGCTCGGACTGGACGATGTCGCTGAGCGAGCGCCCGTCCGTGGTCCAGTCGGTGCTGCTCGCCGAGTTGTAGGAGAGGAGGGCGTCGCCCACGCACATCGTCGACAGGTCCTTGAGCGCGGCGCGGCCGGCCGCGTTCAGATGCGCTTCGGCGATCGGCACGAGAGCGGGATCGGACTCCAGGAAGCCGTTCACCGACCAGCCCAGCGCACCGGCCAGGTCGCTGCCGTCGATGGCCTTGGTGACGGCGACCAGGTCGGCGGGCGGAGCCCCGGTATAGGTCCCGGCGAGGGTGACGTCGGGGGCGTACGAGGGCTGGAGTTCGGCGGCGGCCGCCGTGGCCCCGCCGCCCTGGCTGTAACCGAACAGCGTCACCCGGGAGCCGGCCGTCAACGACGTGGAGTCGAGGGAACGGGCGGCCCGGACGGCGTCCAGGACGGCGTGCGCCTCGTCGACCCGGTTGACGTAGGTGTGCAGCCGGTCGGTCGCGCCCAGCCCGGTGTAGTCCGTGACCACGACGGCGATGCCCCGGGCGAGGAGACGGTAGATCGCCAGATCCTCGTAACCGACCGACAGCGTCTGGCCGTTGACGAGGAGCGGGTGTTCGAGGCCGAGGGAGGCGGCGCACTGGTCGCCCTGGCCCATCGTGCCGGGGGCCACGGCGACCAGCGGCCGTGGTCCGCTGCCCGTCCAGCGGGCCGTCGGTTCGATGTACGCACCGGTGACCGCCATGGGGCGGCCGGCCGAGTCCGTGGACTTGTACATCAGGCGGGTCGCCGTGCCGGGCAGTGGTCCGTCGACGCCCGGCAGGCTCAACGCCAGCGGAAGCGGTTCGGAGCGGATCAGGGCGCCGTCGGCCGCCGGAAGGGCGGCGGGCGGGTTGTAGAACGTGGGGATGGTGACGCCGCGCGAGACCACGGCGTCCGACTGCGGGGTCGCGTCGGCGGGTACTGCGGTGACGCCGAGGCAGGCGGCAGCGGTGACGGCTGCGGCCAGCAGGCGGGTGGGGGCGGGCATGGCGGACCTCCGGTGAGGGGGAGGCCGAGCCTTCGTCTGCGGCTCGGGTGGCGGACGGCCCGGTGGGGTGCGGACCGTGACGACCGAGCGGTACGGGTCCCGGTCGCCCACCGTTGCCCCGTACCGCTCTTAGACGAACTGTCAGGACCGTAGCGAGGGCAGGGTTACCTCGGGTAGCGGTCGGTAGGTTACGTTTCAGTAATATGACTGCGGAGTAGCAAGTCCGAAGCCTCCGTTGCGCCGATCACTCGCATCACAACGAGCGGCCATAAACGGCCCCTTGGCGGCAATCTCTGACAAAACAAGACCGCGGGGTTGCCTGTCGCTAGCGTCCCGAGCCATGAACACCGACCGCACGCGCGGCGCGCACCTCGGCGACCAGGACTCCCGTGACGACGCCTTCGTGCCACCCCAGCCCGGCACCCATCACTCCTCGACGCAGACGGCGACCGCGAGCGGCAGCGCCCGGATCACGCAGAAGAACACCCAGATGAAGTTCTCGATCCCGGTGATCGGGCCCCTGCTGAGCCTGGCGTACGCCCATCCGCTGATCGCCGGAGTCACCGCCGTGGCGGTCGTCGCAGGAGGAGGCGCGGCGGTCACGGCCGCCCTGCCCGACTCGACGTCCTCGCCCTCGACCGCACTGGTGCGCGGCTTCGTCATGGATCAGTCGGACGGTCAGAAAGCCCCCACGGGCTACGACTTCACCCCCACCCCGCCCGTGGTCGCCGGCACCGGCACCGACGCCCTCTACCTCCAGGGCGGCTATTTGATGTCCACCAACGGCAGGCTGGCCTCGTGGGGTTCGTCCGAGGTGCCCACGGCGGAGGGCTGCCGGAAGGAGGTCACCGAGAACCCGGTACGGAAGACGTCCGTCTCCGTCGGGTACGCGATGTGCTACCTCGACCGCAACGGCGACCCCGGCTACATCACCGTCACCGCCTCCGACACCGACTCCGTCACCGTCGACACCGCCCACCTGGGCTGACCCCCCCCCGCTGCCAACAGGCCCGTGCCGCCGGTGTGGTTGACTACGCTCGTGTTGCACGAGTCGGTCTTCCGCACCACGGACCTGCCGGTGAGCGACCGGTTCGAGGCGTGGGCGGAACGCATGGGCCGGACCCACGCGCCCATGCAGCTCAGCAGCGATCGCCACGCGGACTACCGCGGCTCCCAACGCGTGATAGCGCTGGGCGACGTCGTCGTGTGGCCCGCCACCTTCGACCACCTGGTCTTCCGTCGCACGCCGAAACTCATCCGCCAGTCCGACCCCGAGACGTACCACCTGTCCCTCCTGCTGAAGGGCGAGGGAGCGGCCGACTGGGGCCGACAGCAGGCCGCCTACCGGATGAACGACTTCCACATCAACTCCTCCTCGCGGTCGTGGGAGGTGTTCACCGGCTCCGAGCCCGTCACCGTCCTCGGCGTCGAGGTGCCGCGTGCTCTGGTGGCCGTTCCCGGGCACCGAGCGGATCAGGTCCTGGGGAGTCTCCTGTCGGGCCGCGAGGGGATCGGCGCGCTGCTCTCGCAGTTTCTCCGCCAACTGGTCGCGGACACCTCCTCGTACCAGCCCACGGACGCACCCCGGCTGGGCACGGTCGTCGCGGACCTGGTCACGGCCCTCTTCGCGCACACCGTGGACGCCGACCTCCGGCTTCCGCCGGAGACCCGCGACCGCACCCTCACCCTCCACGTCAAGACGTTCATCCACCGGCACCTGGACGACCCGGACCTGACCCCCGCCGGGATCGCCGCCGCACACCACGTCTCCCGCAGCTACCTGTACCGCCTCTTCCAGGCCGAAGGCCTCACCGTGGCCTCCTACATCCGCGACCGGCGGCTGGAGTACGCCCGCCGCGACCTCGCCGACCCCCGACTGCGCGACCTGCCCATCCGTGCCGTCGCCGCCCGCTGGGGCTACCCCCGGGCCGCCGAGTTCACCCGGGCGTTCCGCACCGCCTACGGCCTCCCGCCCAGCGAACTGCGCGAACAGGCGCTGACCGAGGCGTAGGACGTCTTCCCCTCGGCACCGCCGGTGGACGCTCTGCCAAGCAGATGTGGACCGTCCGCCAACGACACACCACCCGCCCCTCCCTCATCCTGGTGATCACCGCGGCGCACCGCCGCGACCACCGGGGCCGTGCCAGGACGACGGGGGAGTCCTGGCACGGCACGGACACGCCCGCCGGCGCGCACCGCGCAGGCGGACGGACCACGGACGGCCCACGGATGATCGAGTGGTGACGGTCCGGCCACGGGCGTAGCGTCTAACGGTGGACCCGACAGCGGACGCCTCCGTCCACTGACCTCTCCCAGGGCCCGCTCCCGAGCGGGCGACACATCATGAGCAGCCTCCCGCAGCCGACCTCAGCATCCCGAACCACCGCCCGACAGGGCGGCGGGGGCAACGCGATGGCGCTGTTGGTCATCGCGTCGTGCCAGCTGATGGTGGTGCTGGACATCACCATCGTGAACATCGCGCTGCCGGACATCCAGCGCGCCCTGGACTTCTCCACCACCAGCCTGGCGTGGGTGGTCAACGCCTACACCCTCACCTTCGGCGGCCTGCTGCTGCTCGGCGGCCGGATCGGCGACATCCTCGGCAGACGGCGGGTGTTCATCTTCGGAGTGCTGCTCTTCGTCCTCGCCTCCCTGCTCGGCGGACTCGCCCAGAACGAGGCCCAACTCCTCGCCGCGCGCGCCCTTCAGGGCGTCGGCGGCGCCATCGCGTCCCCGACCGCCCTCTCGCTGGTCAGCACGACGTTTCCAGAAGGACCCGAGCGCAACCGGGCGTTCGGGGTCTTCGCCGCGGTCTCGGCGGGCGGCGGCGCGATCGGCCTGCTCGCGGGAGGGATCCTCGTCGAGTGGCTGAACTGGCGGTGGGTGCTGTTCGTCAACGTTCCCATCGGACTGCTCATCGCCCTCGCCACGCCCCGCTTCATCAAGGAATCCGAGCGCCACCCCGGCCACTTCGACATCGCCGGCGCGCTGACCTCCACCGTGGGCATGGTGCTGCTGGTGTACGGGTTCATCAGAGCCGCGCAGGAAGGGTGGCGGGACGCGCTCACGATCGCCTCGTTCGTGGCGGCCGTCGTCGTCCTCGCGGTGTTCATCCTGATCGAGCGGCGCTCCCGGCAGCCGATCACACCGCTGCACATGTTCGCCGACCGCAACCGGGCGGGCACCTACGGCATCATGCTGTGCCTAGCCGCCGCGATCTTCGGCATGTTCTTCTTCCTCACGCTCTTCGTGCAGAACGTGCTCGGCTTCAGCCCGCTCGCGGCCGGGTTCGCCTTCCTGCCGGTCAGCGCGGTCATCGCGGTCGGCGCCGGCCTCGCCTCACGGTTCCTGCCCACGTACGGCCCCAAGCCCTTCATGGTGGTGGGCGCGATCCTCGCGGCCGGAGGCCTGTCCTGGCTGACCCTGACCGACGTCCACTCCACGTACGCGGGCAGTGTCCTCGGCCCGATGCTCGTCTTCAGCCTGGGCATGGGCATGGAGTTCGTCTCCCTCACGCTGATGGCGCTTTCCAACGTGTCTCCGCTGGAGACCGGCGCGGCCTCCGGACTCCTCAACGCCACCCAGCAGGTCGGCGGTTCGCTCGGCCTGTCCATCCTGGTCACGATGTTCGGCACGGCCAGCCGCAACGAGGCGAACGAGCAGGTCTCCGACTTCCTGGCCCAGGCGACCCCGGCCGAACGCCTGAACTTCCGGCGCACCGGGCAACTCCCCGCCCCCTGGTCCGACGAGGTCCTCACGGCCGGCGTCTCGGCCGCCTTCGTCATGGCGGCGATCTTCACGGTCCTGGCTGCTCTGATCGCGATCGTGGTGATCCAGGTCCGACCCTCGGACCTGGAACGCCTCAAGGGCGACACGGTCCCGGGCGGCGGCTGAGCCCCGACCCGCCGTCAGACGCGGTGCGCGTGCAGGGGCATGCGCGTCGGCCCCTGCGCGACAGCCGGGTACGGGTCGGCCGCCACCGGCCGGTGTCCCGTGCTCCGTGGTCCGAGAGGCGGCCTGCCGGTTAGGGTCCGCACATGGGGCATCGAGACGTGGGAATTCTGCACCCGGGAGCCATGGGCGCACGTGTGGCGGCGCAGGCGGTGACGGCGGGAGCCGCGGTCTGGTGGCTGCCGCAGGGGCGGTCGGCGGCGAGTCGGGACCGGGCCGTGGAGTTCGGGCTGCGGTCCGCCGCGAGCATCGAGGAACTGGCCGCGACCTGTGAGGTCGTGCTGAGCGTCTGTCCCCCCGCTGCCGCGCTCGACGTCGCCGGACAGGTGGCGGCCGCCGGTTTCCGGGGCGTCTACGTGGATGCCAACGCGGTGAGTCCCGAGCGGATGGCCGAGATCACCGGTGTGTTCGAGGGCAGCGCCGTGACCGTGGTGGACGGGGGGATCACCGGACCGCCCCCGCGGGAGACGGGGCGGACCAGGCTCTGTCTCTCGGGCGACGACACGGCCGTGGCACGGGTCGCGGCCCTGTTCGACGGCACCGCGCTCACCCCGGTCACCCTGGCGGGTCCGATCGGGCGGGCGTCGGCGCTCAAGCTGGCCTTCGCCGCGTACAACAAGATCTCGTACGCCCTTGCCGCCCAGGCCTGCGCGCTGGCCGACGGTCACGGGGTGCTGGACGACCTGCTCGACCTGGCGAAACAGATGCTGCCGGACACGCCGCTGGCCGCGACGGAACACCTGGCCTCCGCCGGGCCGCGGGCATGGCGCTGGGAGCCGGAGATGCGCGAGATCGCCCGGGCCTGCCGGGGAGTGGGCGTACCGTCCGTCTTCGCCGAGGCGGCCGCGGAGACGTTCACGAGGTGGGAAGCGCACAAGGACGACCCGTCCGTGACCGGTGAGCAGCTGATCGCCGATCTCGTTCAGGGGACTCCGTCGTCCATGTCGCGCGACCGGACGGGTTTGCCGTCGCGGTGAGCGGCAACGCGATGTCCATGAGTGAACCGAACAGGAAGACGAACGAACAGTCCGCAGCCGAGCGGGTGACCGCGTCCAAGGCCCGGCGCACCACGGACAAGGCGACCGCTCCGGCGGCTCGTGCCGCGAAGAGCGCCGCGACGAAGACGGACGACGCCGCGTCGGCCACCAGGGCCGGAGTCCAGCGCTCGGCCGAGGCGACGACCGGTGCCGTGCAGAGCGCGGCGCACAGTGCCTCGCGCGGTGTCGAGGCGGGCCGTCAGGCGATCGTCGCGACGTCGGGTCATGTCGCCGCGACCGCCAAGACGGCCTGGACGGTCATCGCACACCGGAAGCTGATCGCCGCCGGTGTCGGCGCCGGCCTCTCCGCGCTCACCGCGGCCTCGTACGCCGTGGGGCGCCGCTCCACCCGCCAGCCGCAGGGCCCTCTCACCCGGCTCACCGGCGGTCGGATCTGACCCTTCTCGGTCGAGGTCAGGAGATCGGCCCCCGGCGGGTTCCCGCCGGGGGCCGGGTCGTGCCCGGCTCGATCTTCGCTTCCGGGAACACATCAGGGACGCGCTCATGGTCCCGTTGTCCGCCGCGTCCCGACGCTGCCCGTCGCGCAGACGGGACTCGCCGTCCTGTATCGGCGTCCGCGGGGCGAGTGCGGCGAGCGGGGTCGTCCGGAATCGGCTGAGCCGGTTCCATGACCCGCGCCCTTTCCGCGACTTGATCCGTCCGACATCTTGACCTTGCTCCGAACCGAGGCTTAGCGTTCCCGCGTTCGAGTCGAATTGAAACGATTCAAAACCGAGAACGATCATCTGGGAGCGCTCATGCGGGAACCGGTCGAGCAGGTCGAGCAGGGCGGCGGAATGTCACGGCGGGCGGTTCTCGCCGCCGGGGCGACGGTGGGTATCGCGGCCGGGATCGTGGCTGCCGTGGGACCCGGGACGGCGGCCGCGGCGGCGCCGTCCGTCACCGGGGCGCCGGGCCCCGCCGCCGACTGGTTCGCCGCTCCCGCCCGTTCGGTGCGGCCCAAGTTCCGCTGGTGGTGGCCGGACGGTCTGGTGAACACCGACGAGATCGCCCGCGAGGTCGACCAGATCGCGGACGCGGGGTTCGGCGGCGCGGAGATCGCCGCCGTCCATCACAGCGTCAAGGACAAGTCGGTCCTGGACACCGCGCACCACGGGTGGGGCAGCCGGCCATGGCGCGACGGCGTCGAGGCCGCGCTGCGCCGGGCCGCGAGACGGGGCCTCACCATCGACCTCACGCTCGGCCCGAGCTGGCCCGTCGCGGTCCCCGACGTCAACCCGGACGACGACGCGGCCGCCAAGGAACTCGTCCACGGCCGGGCCCCGTTGAGCGGCGGAGCCACCTTCCAGGGACCGGTGCCGCCACCCGTGCACGCGCCCGCCGCCGGTGTGACCCGGCAGCGGCTCCTCGCCGTACAGGCCGCCCGCGTCGAACCCGCCCACTCCACACGCAAGGAGACCGGACTCGACCTCTCCAGCGTCCGCGACCTCACCTCCACCGTCGCCGAGGACGGCACCCTGACCTGGACGGCTCCCGACACCGGGGAGTGGACGCTGATCTCCTACTGGACGCGCGGCAGCGGTCAGCAGCCCGAGTCGGGCCCGCACTCCGCGCCCGCCGCCTACGTCGTCGACCACCTCGACCCGGCGGGCACCGCGGCCGTGACCGGCTTCTGGGAGCGGCAGCTGCTGACCCCCACCCTGCGGAGCCTGCTGAAGGCGGCCGGAGGCGCCTTCTTCGAGGACTCCGTGGAACTGGAGACGGACGGCCTGACCTGGACTCCGTCGCTGCCGGACGCCTTCGCGAAGCACACCGGCCGGCCCCTGCTGCCCTACCTGCCCGCCCTCGTCCTGAGCGACAGCAACCAGGTGTTCGCCTTCGAGGCGCAGCTGACCCGGCAGATCAGACACGACTTCTGGGAGACCTTCTCGGAACTCTTCAACCGGCACCACGTGCGCGCGATGCGGGACTGGGCCCACTCCCTCGGCATGACCCTGCGCGCCCAGCCCTACGGACTCCAGACCGACGCGATCGAGTCCGCGTCGATCCTCGACATCCCCGAGGGCGAATCCCTCGGCTTCAAGAACCTGGACGACTTCCGGTGTCTCGCGGGCGGCAGGGACATGGCGGGCCACACGGTGCTGTCCTGCGAGGCGGGCGCCTACAACGGCTCCGCGTACAGCACCACCTGGGACCGCTTCCTGCGCACCATGGGCGGCGCCTACGCGGCCGGCGTCAACCAGACCGTCGTCCACGGGTTCTCCTATGCCACCGCACCCGGCGCGAGCTGGCCCGGCTTCGCCGCCTTCAGCCCCTACAACGGCGGCCCCGGGTACGGGGAGTCGTGGGGACCCCGGCAGCCCAGCTGGCACCACGTGGCAGACATCGCCGCCTACCTCGGCCGTGTGCACGGCGTACTCCAGTCCGGCACCGCCCGCGCCGATGTCGCCGTCTTCCGGCAGACCGGCTACGCCGCCACCGGGATCGGCGCGTCCTGGTTCACCGCGACCGGCGTTCCGCTCGGCTGGACCCACCAGTTCCTCAGCGGTCCGCTGCTCGACCTGCCGAACGCCACCGTCTCGGGCGGCCGACTCGCCCCGAACGGGTCTGCCTACAAGGCCCTGTTCGTCGAGGGCGACTTCTTCTACTCCTCCACCCCCACCCTCGCCACGGCCGACGCCCGCCGCCTGCTGACGCTGGCCGAGGCCGGCCTGCCGATCGTCCTGCTGGGCGCCTTCGACCAGCCGCTCACCCCCGGGGTCCCCGACGACGGCGAGACCGACCGGCTGCGAGAGCTCCTGGCCCGGCTGCTCGCCCTGCCCCACGTCACCCGGGTCACCGACAAGGCCGCCGTGGGCGACGTCCTCGCCGGGCTCGGAGTCACCCCGGACGTACGCCACGCCACCGCCTCCACGCTCCTGAACGCCCACCGCGTCACCCGCGACGCCGACTTCTACTACCTCTGCAACGGCAAGCACGCGGAGACGGTCAAACCGCCGGTGGCCGCGATCGACCACCAGGTGACGCTGCGCCACACCCGCCGCACCCGGGGCGGGACGACGATCCCCTACCTGCTCGACCCCTGGACGGGGGAGGCCACGCGGATCGCCCGGTACACCGAGGACGACGGCGACGTCACCGTGCGGGTCGCCCTCCAGCCCGGCCAGGTGATGATCGTCGCACTGGGACGTCCGGGACTCTTCGGCGACCGGAACGGGGCCAAGCCGCACGTCGTCGACACGGACGCGTCCGAAGCCCTGTTCGACGGGCGCTCGCTGACGATCCGTTCGACCGAGGCGGGCACCCGCACGACACGGCTGTCCTCGGGCCGTACGATCACCACGACCGTCCCGTCCGTACCCGCCCCCATCACCCCGGGCCGCTGGCAGCTGGACGTCGACGACTGGTACCCCGGCTCCGCCCCGACCCGGACCGACCACGTACACCGCACGCTGACCCTCGACACGCTGCTGCCCTGGTCGGGGATCCCGGAACTGGCCGACTCCGCGGGCATCGGACGCTACCGGACGACGATCGACCTGCCCGCCGGGTGGACCTCCGCGCACGGCGCCCACCTGGAACTCGGCCAGGTCTCCGACACCGCCCGCGTCACCGTCAACGGCGCCGGCGCCCCGCCCCTCGACCGTCTCCACCCGGTCGTCGACGTGGGCCCCCTGCTCCGGCGCGGCCGCAACGTGATCGAGGTGGAGGTGGCGATACCGCTCGTCAACCGGCTCCGGGTCGCCCAGCCCGCGGTCTTCGGCGCCGTCGCCCGACAGGACTTCGGTCTCGTGGGACCCGTACGACTCGTGCCGTACGGACAGGTCACCGTCGGCTGAAGGGCCGGGGCCGGGGCGCGACACACGCCGGGCGACGCCTTTCGGACGTGTCCCGGCCGCCGGAACGACCACCGGCCCGGCCCCCTCACCGACCTTCGTCGCGACGATCCGGACCATCGGCCGACTGCGCCCTCCGCGTGCCACCGGCACCGTGGGGGCATGGAGCGAACCAATCGGATCAGTCGGGCCAGGTTCCTGGCCGGGACGGCGGCGGTCGGCGCGGCGGCCGTACTCGGACCGGCGGGACGGGCACACGCCACGGGACGAGGGCGCGGGCTGCGGCACCGGGGCGTCGTCTACACGGTGGGGGAGGGCGAGACCCCGGCCACGGGGTGGACCGCCGAGCGGATGCGGGCGGACCTCCGCGCCATCCGCCACGACCTGCACGCCGACACGGTCGACGTCACCGGCGACGGCGTGGAACGCCTCGCGGCGACCGCGACCGAGGCAGCCGAACACGGCCTGCACGTATGGCTCCAGCCCACGCTCGGAGACGTCCCGGCGCGGGACATCCTCGAACACCTCGCGGAGACCGGCCGGGTCGCGCAGCGGCTGCGCAGGCAGGGCGCGAGCGTCGACTTCAGCGTGGGCTGCGAGTTCTGGCTCTTCGTGCCCGGCATCGTGCCGGGCGAGACGGTACTGGAACGCGTACACAACCTCATGAACGGGACCTACGACCCCGTGGTCATGCAGCGCCGACTGGACGCCTTCACGGCCCGTGCCGCCAGGACCGGCCGCTCGGTCTTCGACGGCCGGCTGTCCTACGCCGCCGCACAGGACGACCAGGTCGACTGGTCCCTGTTCGACGTCGTCGGCATCGACTACTACTCCTCCTTCCCGCGACCCGCCGACCATGTGAAGGAACTGCGCCGCCACATGCGCTGGGGGAAGCCGCTGGCCATCACCGAGTTCGGTACCTGCGCCCACGTGGGTGCCCCGGACACCGGCGGCATGGGGTGGGACGTGGTCGACTACGACAAGGACCCCGAGGAGATCAAGGGCCACCTGGTCCGCAGCGAACGCACCCAGGCCGACCACGTCACCACGCTCCTCGACGTCTTCGAGTCGATGAGGCTGTACGCGGCGATGGCGTTCGAGTTCGTCACCCCGGACGCCCCGCACCGCGCCGACGACCCCCGCTACGACCTCGACATGGCGTCCTACGCCGTCACCAGAACCGTCCAGAAGCGCCCCGGCCACCCGGAAGCCGGCTGGCACTGGGAACCGAAGCAGGCCTTCCACGCCCTGGCCCGCCACTACGGCCGGCGCGCCGCAACCACCTCACCCTTCGGGTGACCGGCGCCCATCGGTAGTCCAACGCCCGCCCGTGGGTAGAGTCTGGGCGTCGTACGGGCGGGCAGGTCCGGCGGGGGCGGAGGGCTGAACGGCGAATGAGCTACGCGATGTTGGTTGATCCCAGGGCCGAGAGCGAAGGCGCCCCGTGGCTGTCGCTGCCCGCCGGGACCGCCCTGAACGACGCCGCCGCGGCCCTGGAGCGGTTGCTGAACGCGGAGGAGCGCCTGGGCCGGCTCCTGCTCGTCGTCGGCGACGAGCGGATCGGGGCCACCTCGGGCACCTATCTGCGAACCGTCCTGGGAATACAGCAGGACCGCGGACCCGGCGACGAGGTGCGCGCCGCGGCCCCCGGCGAGTCGACCCGGTTCAGTGTGATCGCGTTCCGCTGCGCGGTGTGCGGGAGTTGTGCCTACACCGCCTTCTACGACGACCGGTACCGCCCGGTGTGCCGGGCCGGCGACCACGGTCCGATGGAACTGGGGTGAGCCCGGCGTGAGCCTCGGGCCCGTCGTCCCCAAGCCGCTCGACGGCTCGGTCAGGTTCTTCTCGGTGGCCTATCTGCCGACCTACGCGGCGACGGTGTTCGTCCTGCTCCTGGTCTGGGCGGGGGCGCCCGGAGCCGACGTCTCCCTGCGGCGGGCCTGGCGCACCGCCACCGCGGTCGGCGCCGGGCAGGCGGTGTGGATCGTCGTCGGGACGACCGTGGTCGCCGTGGTGTTCCAGCCCTTCCAACTGGCCGTGGTGCGACTGCTGGAGGGCGGATGGCCCGAAGCGCTCGGTGCCGGTCCGCTCCGGGCGCTCCAGCGCCGGCGCAGAGCACGGCTGGCGGCGCGGGCCGAGCTGGCCGGGCCGGCCGGGGAGCCGTCGCCCGCGCAGGTGCAGCGGGCGGGCGCCGCGGCGGCCGTGCTGCGCCGGCGGTATCCGCTCCCGGACCACCTCGTCCGGCCGACGGCCCTGGGCAATGTGCTGGCGGCGCTGCGGGACACGGCCGGCCGGGACCACGGCTGGGACGCCGCGGTCGCCTGGCCGCGGCTGTACCCCGTGCTCGGAGAGCGTGCGCGTGCCGTCGTCGACGACGGCCGCGACTCCCTCGACGCGGCGGCACGACTGTGCGTCACCACCGCGGTGACCGCCCTCGTCAGCACCGTGCTGCTGCTCCGCTCGGGCTGGTGGGTGCTGCTCGCCCTGGCTCCCGCCGCCGTGGCCCTGCTCGCCTACCACGGGGCCGTCCAGGCGGCACTGACCTACGGCGACGCCGTGCGCGCGGCGTTCGAACTGCACCGCTTCGACCTGCTTCAGGCCCTGCACCTTCCGCTGCCGGACAGCCTCCAGGAGGAGCGGAGCCTGGCGGAGGCGCTGTGCCTGCACTGGCGGCAGGGCCTGCCGCCTCCTCCTCGGTACGTGCATCCCGTCGACTCACCGCCCCCGACCGGGACTTGAGGACGGAAGCCGGCAGGGGAGGCGTCTGCGGCACCCTGCCCCGGGCCTCCCCACGACCCTATGGTTGTGGGTATGGGCAACGATGTTCCCCGCTTCGGGCGGCCGGCCGGGCCGTCCATCGACGAGCTGCACCGCCAGGGCTTACGGGAGTTGGAGCTCTACCACCGCACGGGGGACGTCGCCGCGCTGCGGCGGGCGCGCGACCTCGACCGCCGGGTCGTCGACGCCACCTCCGACGCCACCCCCGGCCGGGACGTGCACCTGAGGAACCTCGCCCACGCCGAGGCGGAACTCTACGAGCACACCCAGGATCTGCCGACCCTGGAGCGCGCGATCCACTGTTATCGGCGCGCCATCGACGTGGCCCCCGGCGGACACCCGTACCGCGAGATCTACCTCTACGGTCTGGGCCGCGCCCTGCGCCGGCTCCATCACCGCACCGGCGAGCTCTCACCGCTGGAGGAGGCCGCCGAACTGCTGCGCCGTTGCGTGGCGCTGCCGCCCGCGATGCCCGGCGAGCGGGCCGCCCAACTCGGTGGCCTCGCGGAGACGTTGGGGGAGCTGTACGACCTCGACGGCGACCGGGAGCAGCTGCGTGAAGCCGTGGCGGTACAACGGCAGGCGCTGGGCCACACCCCGCCGGAGAGCCCGGAGCGACTGCCTCGGCAGGTCAATCTCGCCTCGTTCCTCAGCAGTTGGTACGAGCTGACGCGGGAGCGGGAGGCTCTGGACGAGGCGGTGGACGGCCTGCGCAGGGCCCGCGACGAGACGCTCAGGAGCGGTGGCACGGAGCCGTGGCAGCTCGCCGCCAATCTGTCCGCGTCCCTGACGGAGAGGTTCCGGCTCGACGGCCGCCTGGACGAACTGGACGAGGCCGTCGCCCTCCTGTGGCACGTCGTCGAAGGGAATTACGCGCTCGACGACTTCAACCGCCTTCTGCTGACCCTGAGGGCGGCCGCTCTCGCGTTGCAGCGTGCCGCGCGCTCCGGCGAGGTGCGGTGGGCCGACCGGGCCGTGCGGACGCTGCGGGACACCGCTCGGACGCTTCCCCACGAGGATCCCAACCGCGGCGTCGCGCTGTCCGAGCTGGGCAAGGCCCACGCCGCCCGGTACGGCCTCACCGACGACCCGGCCGACCTCGAGTCGGCCATCGCCACGCTCGGCACCGCCCTCGACGTGTTCGGCTCGCACCAGAACTCCGCGGAGAACGCCAGGGCCACCGCCTCGGAGCTCGCCGCCCAGCTGGCCCACCGGCACGACCGCACCGGTGCTCCCGCCGACCTGGACCGAGCCATCGCACTCCGGCGGGAAGCGGTCCGGCACCTCCCGCGCCACAGCCCCAACTTCGCGGCTCTGCACACGGCCCTCGGCCAAAGCCTGCTGCAACGCTTCTACGGCGACAACGACCTCGGTGACCTCGACCAGTGCACCGACCACCTCCACCGGGCCCTGGCCGCCCTGCCGCCGCACTCGCCGGACCGCTCCGCAGTACTGTCCACCCTCAGCAGCGCTCAGCTCGCCCGCTACCAGCACACCGGCCACCGACCGCAGCTGCACGAGGCCGTCGAGACCCAGCGTGCAGGTATCGCCGCGTGTCCGGCCGGAGACGTCCAACGACCCTTCATGCTGGGCAATCTCGCTCGCCAGTTGCGACTGCGCCATGACGCCGTCGGCGTCGGCACCGCCGACCTCGACGAGGCGGTGGGCCTGTTGCGCCAGGTGCAGGCCCTGCGGTCGGGCGACTCCGGAGCGGGCCGGATCACCCTCCGGGAGTTGGCCGAGGCCCTGCGGTCCCGCGCCGAGGTCCTGGGCAGCGAGGCCGATCTGACGGAATGCGTCGAGTTGCTGCGCACCCTCGTCGGCGGCTACCCCGCCGATCACCCCGCACAGATCCCCGCGCGCACCGCGCTCGCCGAGGCGCTGCACGAACTGTCCCTGGCAACGGACGACGAACGTCTGTCGGCGGAAGCCCTCGAAGTGGCTCGGGGCTCGGTCGAGGTGCGGACCGCACCCGTCCACGATCGGCTGCGCGCCCGTGCCACGCTCGGGCAGGTGTGCGGCACGCGACACGACTGGGAGGCCGCTCGCCACTGGCTGACGGAGGCGGTGCGGCTCCTGCCGCGGCTGGCCACCCGCGACCTGGACCGCGCGGACCAGCAGTACGTGCTGGCCCGCGAGCACGGTCTGGCGGCCGAGGCGGCCGCGTACGCCCTGGAGGCCGGCCGGCCCGAACAGGCCCTGGAGGTCCTGGAGCACGGGCGCGGCGTGCTGCTCGGCCGTCTCCTGCGGTCCCGGGAGACCGACGTGGCGCGGCTGCGGGAGCGCGCGCCGGTACTGGCCGATCGATTCGTACGGCTGCGTGACGTCGAGGATCCGGTGCCACTCGGCGCCGACACGTACTCGGCGGCGCGGGAGCAGCGGGTCGCCGAGCGGATGCGGACCCTTGAGGCCGAGTGGGACGAACTGGTGGCCGAGGTCCGGTCCCTGCCCGGGATGGCGGACTTCCTGCGTCCTGCGTCGGCGCAGGAGATCATCCGGCGCGCCGGGGCGGGACCGGTCGTGGTGATCAACATCAGTATCCGCTGCGACGCCCTGATCGTGGCCGACGGAGCACTCGACGTCGTGCCCCTGGGGACCACCGCCGAAGAGGTCCAGGACAGGGTGACCGGATTCCTCTCCGCCGTCAACGCGCCCGCCGGCGGTTCCGAAGGCCTCGACGGGCGGCTGGCCCGCCAGGAGACGGTCGCGGAGACACTGGAGTGGCTGTGGGACACGATCACCGGACCGGTTCTGGAACGGCTCACCCGGCTCCTGCCGTCCGCGATCGACGGCACTCCCACGCGCGTGTGGTGGTCCCCCCAGGGAGCGTCGGCCTTCCTGCCTCTCCACGCGGCCGGCTACCACGGCCCCCGAGCCGACCCGGAGAACGAGCGGTGCGCTCTGGCGAAGGTGGCCTCGTCGTACACGTCCACCGTGGCGGCGCTCCAGCACGCGCGCACCCGGCGCAGGGGCACCTCGGCGGGTGGCTCGGAACAGCTGATCGTCAGCATGTCGCGGACTCCGGGGGCGGGGGACCTGCCGAACGCGGACGCCGAGGCCCAGGCGGTGGGCCGGTATCCGACGAACGGCCGCGCACCTGTCTCACTCGTCAACGAGGAGGCAACCCGGGACGGCGTGCTGGCGGCGTTGCGGCACGCGCGGTCCGTGCACTTCGCCTGCCATGCCGTGGCCGATACACAGGATCCCTCGGCGTGCCGCATCCTGACCCACGACCACGCGACACGTCCGCTCACCGTCACCGATGTGGCCGGGCTCCGCCTCGACGGCGCACACCTGGCCTATCTGTCCGCCTGCGCGACCTCCTCCACCCGGCAGGAGCTGGTGGACGAGGCCATCCACATCACGGGCGCCTTCCAACTGGCGGGATTCCGGCACGTGGTGGGCACCCTGTGGCCGGTCGGGGACGAACTGGCACCGGAGATGGCCACCTCCTTCTACGCGGCGCTCGCCGGACGGGCGCCGACGCACACCGGGACGGCCGGGGCGGGCGGGGCGGATTCCCGGGCGGAGGACGACCACGTGGCGCTCGCCCTGCATGCCACGGTGGCCGACCTGCACACCCGGTACGCCTGGTTCCCGTCGTTGTGGGCCTCGCACATCCACGTGGGCGTCTGACAGGCGCCGACACCAGCACCGGCACCAGCACCGACACAGGCATCGTTCAGCCGTCGGTCTCCATGACCAGACGCAGGTTCGCCCGGGCTTCGGCGGTACGGGGGTCGCCCGGCCCGAACCGGCGCTCGTAGACGGCGACGACCTTGCGGCACAGCGCCTCCGCCTCCGCGCGGCCACCCCGGCGGTGCACCATCGCGGCCAGGTTGCGCATGGCGGCGACCGAGTTGGGATGATCGGTGCCCAAGACCTTGCAGTAGCCGTCCACGACCGTGCGCATCAGCGCCTCGGCGTCGCCCGTCTTGCCCGCTCCGTGCAGGACCGAGGCCAGGTTCTGCCGGGCCGACAGCGTCTCCACGTGGCCGGCGCTCTTGGTCCGCACGAGGAAGTCGACCACCGTCCGGTAGTGCTGCTCGGCCTCGACCCACCGGCCCTGGTGGGCGAGGACGGCGGCCTGGTTGCCCCGCGCGTGCATACTCAGCGAGTCGGCGGGTCCGAACAGCCGCCCGGCGTCCTCCGCCACCTGTCTGTAGAGCTGCTCGGCATCCTCGACCCGCCCCTGGGCACGCAGAACACCGGCCAGGTCGTTGCGGCTGCTCAGGGTGGACCGGTGCTCCTGGCCCAGGACCCGCTCGCGGACCGCCAGCACCTCGCGGACCAGTCGCTCCGCCTCCGCCGTCCGCTTCATCCGGAGGGCGAGGCGAGCGACCCGGGCCAGGCTCGTCAGGGCTTCGGGGTCGGCGTCACCGGATGCGCGGACCTGTTCGGCCCACACCGTCCGGGTCAGCTGGTCCGCCTCCGACAGCTCGCCCAGCTCCTCCAGCGCCTGTGCCAGGGACGATGTGGCCTCCAGGGTGTCGGGGTGGCCATGGCCGAGCACGGTCCGGCGTCCGGTCACGGCGTGGCGGTAGAGCTCGACCGCGTCGCCCGTGGACCCCTGCTCCCTCAGCACCTCGGCCAGCTCGAACGCCGCGGTGAGCGTGTCGGGATGCGTCGCGCCCCTGTTCTCGTACGCGGCGCTCAGGGTCCAGCGCGCCTTGGCCTCCGGCGTCATCGTGTAGGTGATGTTCACTTCCGGGATGCCGTCGGCCCCGTCCCGTCGCGTGATGCTGTAGGAGATGCCTTCGGCCAGCTCGCCGCTCCCGACGTTCTCCGGCTCCACCGGACCGGGCTGCGGGCTCGTCTTCCGCCGACGACCCGGCCCACGCCATCCACCACTCATCGACCGCCCCTCCCCCTGGCGCGATTCCTGACCCGCTCCCCATGGTCGCGCAAGGGACCGCGCGGGCCTAGGGCGAGTCCCCGCCAGGCTGGACGCTGCGTCAGGACTCACCCGGTTCCGGCCACCGCCCTGGTCGACGCATGGAACGGCCCGTTGCGGTTACTCCGTTGTCATGGCACGCACATCGAAATCCGACCATGACGACGCCACGCCGTCGGTGACCGGTCGGGAGGGGACGTCCGGGCCGGACGAGCAGGTGGAACGGCGGGCGCCGGACGGGCCGGGACAGTTGCCGAAGCGCTCCTGGTCGGCCGTGCTCAAGGGCGTACTGCGGGAGTTCAAGGACGACGAACTCACGGACCGGGCCGCGGCACTGACGTACTACGGGGTGCTGTCGATGTTCCCGGCTCTGCTGGTGCTGGTGTCGCTCCTGGGGCTGGCGGGGAAGTCGGCGACCGACGAGGTCCTGGACAACCTCCGCAAGGTGGCGCCGGGTTCGGCCCGCGACATCATCAGCGACGCGGTGCACCAGCTCCAGGGCCGGGGCGGCGTCGGCTCGGTCATGGCGATCGTCGGTCTCGTGCTGGCGGTGTGGTCGGCCTCCGGCTACACGGCCGCCTTCATCCGCAGCGCCAACGCGGTGTACGACATGCCCGAGGGGCGGCCGGTGTGGAAGGTGCTGCCGCTGCGCGTGGGGGTGACGGTGGTGCTTCTGGTGCTCGCGGTCGCCAGCGCGCTGATCGTGGTGTTCACCGGCGGTCTGGCCCGCCAGGCCGGCGCCGCGCTGGGCATCGGGGACACGGCGCTGACGGTGTGGTCCATCGCGAAGTGGCCGGTGCTGGTGGTCCTGGTCACGATCATGATCGCCCTGCTGTACTGGGCGACCCCGAACGTCCGGGGGCGCGGATTGCGGTGGATCACGCCAGGGAGCGTGCTGGCCCTGGTGATCTGGCTGATCGCCTCCGCCGGCTTCGCCTTCTACGTGGCCAATTTCGGCTCGTACAACAAGACCTACGGCACGCTCGCCGGAGTGATCGTCTTCCTGGTGTGGCTGTGGATCAGCAACATCGCGATCCTGCTCGGCCTGGAGTTCGACGCCGAGCTGGCCCGGCAGCGGGCCGTGGCCGGCGGGTTGCCCGAGGGCGACGAACCGTACGTCCGGCCCCGGGACACCCGGGCCTGGAGCGAGGAGGACAGGCGCGGCGCGGAGTGACCGTGCGCTCAGCGCACCGGGAAGCCGAAGGAGTACCCCTGCTGCCGCAGCCACGGCAGTACCTCGCGCAGGGCCGCCACGGTCTGTGAGCGGTCCCCGCCCGCGTCGTGGAAGAGGATCGTCGGGCCGTTGGACACCTCGCTCTCGACGGTGGCGACGATGGCGGTGGCGCCGGGCCGTTCGAAGTCCTTGGTGTCGACGTTCCAGCCCAGCGGCCGCATCCCGCGGGAGGCGGCGAGATCGCGGCTGTAGGGGGTGAAGGCGCCGCCCGGCGCCCGGTAGTACACGGGGCGGACGCCCCCGGAGGCCTCGGTGATCATTCGCTCGGCGTCCAGGATCTGCTGCGACTGGTAGGACTCGGGCTTGGTGTCCATGGTGGTGTCGTGCGAGACGGTGTGGTTGCACAGCCGGTGCCCGTCCGCCACCACGGCCTTGACCAGGTCGGGGTGGGCCTGGGCCTGGGTGCCCACCATGCAGAAGGTGGCCTTCACGCCGTTCTCCCGCAGTACTTGAAGGACCTGCGGCGTCCAGTCGGGGTCCGGGCCGTCGTCGATGGTGATGTTGACGCCGCGGGCACCGTGGTCCGAGGCATGGGCGATGTCCACCGACACCCGGGCCGGCACGGAATCCGCAGAGGGGCGTGCCGAGGCGCCCGCTCCCGCCTGCCCCCCGTCCACCGGACCGGCCTGCGCGGTCCATACCGAGGTGACGGCGGCCATCGCCGTCACACCGACCGCCGCCGCGAGAACCCGGCCGTACCATCCCCGCCCGCCATGCCGCGCCATGTCTGCCCTGTTCGTGTCGTGTCGGTGGATCCCGTGCCCCCGGTGATCCCGTGCAGCTGTCAGGACGGGGAAAAGGCCCGGCGGGATCCGCCTGTTACCGATCACGGACAATTTCGCAGGGGTTCCGGGACGCAAGGGCGTCCGCGCCCCCAACGGGCGGCTGTGCGAAGCCCGTTGGGGGCGCGGTGTTCACGGGCCCAGCGGGACGCACAGCAGGGCGGCGGGGCCCGGTGTGCTGCCGAACCGGGTGGTGAAGGCGATGCCCGCGGCGTACTCGTCGGCGGCGCACTGGCCCTTGTAGCGGCCCTGGGCGAAGTCGCCGCCGCTGTCGGTGGGCCGGCTGTCGGACCGGTCGAACCAGACGGTCCGTCCGGCCCGGCCCAGCGCGGTGCGGGCGGGCACGCACAGGGCGGCCGACACGCGTTCCCCACGGAGGCTGTGGCCGATGAGGAACTGCCCGGCGGGGCACTGGAGTTTGGTGTATCCGCCGGCCCAGTCGCCGCCGGCGGGGACGTGGCGTTCGTCGGTGACGACCGTCTGTGTGTCGCCCGGGGCCCGCAGGTCGCCGCCGGTCGTGTCGGTGCACAGACTCCGGCCGCCGGTGTGGCTGAGGCCGATCAGCCGGAGTCCGTCGGGGCAGGCGGCCTTGGAGGCCCCCGGATCCCAGTCCCCGCCGGCCCGAACCCGCCGGGACCGCACCGCGTCGCCGTGGTCGGTGGCGAGCATGCGCCGGACCGGCACTGGCGGGACGGTCCCGGTGCGGGTCGCGGACGTCATCAGGTGATCCCAGGCGGCGGCGCGCCAGTCGGCCTGGTCGAGGATGCCGTACCGGCGCCCTGTCGTGTCGTAGCGCAGCAGCGCCCAGTCGTCGTGGCCCTCCCAGCCGACCAGGGGCCAGTAGGCGAAGTCGGCGTCGTGGTCGGCGAAGTAGTCGGTGAGGTTGCCGAACCAGGTGCGGGCGGCGGCGCCGGTCTCCTGGGCGCCGATGCCGAACTCGCTGATCCACACGGGGGCCGAGTAGTGCTGTCCCTCCGCGGTGACGAAGAAGGCCTGGTCGGTGAGGACCTGGGACAGCTGGTCGCGGGTCAGGTCCTGGTAGCGCGGGTCGTGGGTCTCGCCGATCCCGGTGGCACCGCTGTGCCGGGGGCCGGTGTAGCCGTAGAAGTGGGCGGAGTGGACCAGCTTGTGCGCGTCCAGGAGGGCGTGCGAAAGCGTGCGGACGGGCGTGAGGGTGGGGCGCTCGTGCGGCAGCCCGTCCACGGGCAGACCGGTCCAGTTGATGCCTTCGACGACGATGAGGAGGTCGGGGTCGGCCTCGGTGAGGATGCGGTCCGCCGCGAGCTGGGCCGCCGCGTACCAGTCGTGGTCGTCGCCGAGGCCCCAGTTGGGGTCGTCCAGTACGTCACGGCGCACCTCGTTGTAGAGATCCGCGCCCACGACACGGGGGTCGGCGGAGTAGCGGCGGGCCATGAAGACCCAGTCGTCCGTCCATTGCCGAGTGGACTGACCGCTGTTCCAGCGTTCGTTGCCGTCCACGCCGCAGCACCAGCGGGTGGTGTTGGTGTGGTTGTTGAGGATGACCGCGAACCCGTCCCGGGTGAGGGCGGCCACGACGGCGTCGAAGACCTGAAGGGGTGTGCTGCCGCGCAGTTGCGGGTTGGCCGCGACCGCGGTGTCCGGCACCGGGGTCGTCGTGCGGATCATCTCGTTGGAGAACGGCAGCCTGATGCTGTTGATGCCGAGCCGGTGGAAGTCGGCGAGCAGCTCGGACAGCGGGGCGCGGTCCAGGCCGAGGGGTATGCCGGAGGAGTTCTGGCCGGCGTGGTGGTTGGCGGGATCGGCGGTGCTGCCGCTTCCCGACCACGAGCCCTGGGCGCCGTCCCAGTTGGCGGACTTCAGACGGAAGCGGCGCCCTTGCGCGTCGACGATGTAGCGGCCCCGGGTGGACAGGGGCGGCTGCCAGTCCTCCGCCGGCGGGGGAGCGGCCTCGGCGGCGGAAGCGGAGGCGATGGCGCCCTGGGCGGCGACCGGCGTGGCGGCGGCCGCGGTCGGTGCCGGGGCCAGCAGCGCGAGAACCACGGCTGTTGATGTCAGGTACTTGACAAGTCTGAGGGTCTGCATCCGGTCCTCTATGGGGCGCGGTGGGGGTGGCGAACGGCGACCGACAGCCTACGAAATCCCGGCCGAGATGTCCCGGGGGCCGCGTGAACACGCGCTCGCGACGGGCGTACCCGCGCCGCGCCCGGCGCCGGCCCCGGAGGGCCGAGCGCCGGGGGTTGTCCGGGCGGCCGGTGTCACCAGGTGTGCGCGACGTCCACCACGAGGTGGTCGGCCAGGTGCTGCACCCGGAACGGCAGGCGCGCGCGTACGCCGAGTCCGAACTGCGTCACACCCTCGAAGCTCCCGGCGTACCGGGTGTCCCGGAAGGTGCTGTACCCGGCGAGGTTCACGCCCGGCAGGGGCTGCGCCACCCGTCCCGGATAGGTGGGTGTGCCGGTCTCGGGGTCGTAGGAGGGCGCGTTCACCCGCACCTCCAGGATGGCGCCGCCGCCGACGGGAATGGGGCGGCCCGAGGCGTCCTGGTAGAGCCGGTCGACGTACGCGACCGAGAAGCCCAGTTCGGCGGCGCCCGCGCCCGGGACGTCGACGACGAACCGGTCGTAGCAGTCGTGGCGGCCGGTCCTGACGTTCGTCAGCGGCGTCGCCGTGCCGGCGAGGTACGTCTTGGCCAGGCTGCCCCAGCCGGTGGGGCAGGCGGCGGCCCGGGCGGCCGTGGCCGGGGTGGCGGTGGCCGTGGCGGGGACCGCGGCCACGCCCAGGGTGGCGGTCAGGAGGGCGGCGGTGGCCCAGACGGTTCTGCTTCGCACCATGACATCCCCCGAAGGTTGTGTGTCGGACATAAACTGAGACAACCCGATTGCCCCGAAGGTTGCACTGTTTTCCGTATCGATGCGGCACGATCGGGCGGACCGTCCCGTGCGGTTGCGGAACGGACGCGCGGGCTGGGCGACCCCCGTGCCGGATGCGTGCCACGGCCGCGTTCACATGACTGACAAAGAGCCGTCACACAGGACCGGAATGCCCGGCCGGCCGCCCCTGGTTCTCGCTGACATGACCTTGGGAGTAGCACTCGACGCGACCGACGCCGACAACCAGATCGACGCCACCGTGCGGCTCGCACAGGAGGCCCGGGCCGCCGGGCTGCGGTCGGCCTGGTTCGGGCAGACCTTCGGCGCGGACTCACCCCAGCTCGCCGCGATCGTCGGGCGCGAAGTACCCGGCCTGCACGTGGGGACCTCCGCGATTCCCGTGTTCGGCCGCCACCCGCTGCTGATCTCCAGCCAGGCCCAGACCGCCCAGGCGGCCACGCACGGTCGCTACCATCTCGGACTGGCGCTCGGCACCAAGCTCCTGACCGAGGCGGGATTCGGTATCCCCTTCGAACGGCCCATCGCCCGCCTGCGTGAATTCCTCACCGCCCTGCGGCAGTTGACGGAGACCGGCGCCGCCGACTTCCACGGTGAACTGCTCACCGCGACCACCCCGATCCCGGCGCGGGTGCCGGGCGCCGAAACCGGTGTGCCGTTGCTCGTCGCCGCGATGGGTCCCCAGGCGCTCCGTGCCAGCGGCGAGCTGGCGGACGGGATCCTGCCGTATCTGGCGGGACCGCGCGCCCTGGAGGAGCACATCGTCCCGGCCGTCACCGCCGCGGCGGAGGCCGCGGGGCGTCCCGCGCCACGGATCGTCGCCCTGGTGTACGGAGTGGTCACCGACGACGCCGACGCCGTACGGGAAAAGGCCACCGAAAAGCTCGCGTTCTACGAACAGTTCCCGTCCTATGCGCGGGTCGTCGAACTCTCCGGCGGCCGGCGGGCAGCCGACGTGGCGGTGATCGGCGACGAGCGGACGGTCGCCGCCGAGGTGCGCCGCTACCGCGACGCCGGGGCGACGGAGGTGGTGTTCTCGGGCACGGGCATCGCCGGGGACGCCGCACGCCGCCGCACCTGGGCGCTCCTCGGAGAACTCGCCGGGTGAGCGCCGTCGCGCCCCGGTTCACCAGCCCGTCAGCAACAGGTGGTTGAGCAGCAGGGCCAGGGCGGCCTGGGCGGCCAGCCAGACACGCGGGCGGGTGAGGAACGCGCAGGCCGGGAGGAGCCACAGGGCGAAGGGGAGCCAGATGCGTTCCGTCTCGGCCTTGCTCATGCCGGACAGGTCGGCCACGAGCAGGGCGAGCAGGGCGGCGGCCACGAGGAGGGCGAGCCGGGCGTCCGCGCCGGAGCGGCGCGGGTCGTCCGGTCGCGCGAGGCTCTCGCCGCGGTGGCGGCGGAGTGTCGCGCCGGTCCGCCGTAGGCCGGCCGCCGTCGCCAGGCCGGTGATCAGGACCGTGCAGGCGAGGTTGGCCCACACCCAGTAGCCGTAGGGGCGGATACCGCCCGCGCCCTGGTGGTAGCGCGTGACCAGCAGCCGGTACGCCTCCCACCAGTCGAATCCGGCGAGGGTGAACGCCGTCGGCACGACGGCCGCGCCGGCGAGCAGAAGGACGAGCACCTCGGGACGCTCCCGGACGCGCCCCCGCCCGAGCAGCAGCACCGCCGCGCCGACGAGTGCGAAGAGGGTGAGGCCGTAGGAGAGGTAGCAGGTCAGGCCGAAGAGCAGGCCTGAGCCCAGCGCCCCGCTCCTGACCCGCCGTCCCGTGACCGCCAGGGCAAGCAGTGCCACGGACCACGCGGCGACCGCCGCGAAGTACGCGTCGGCCGACGTCCCCATCCACACCGCCGCCGGAGCCAGCACCAGGAAGGGCGCCGCCCGCCGCGCGAGCCCCTCGTCGGCCAGCGCCCGCACCGCCACCAGCACGGCCACACAGGCCGCCGCGCCGACGGCGACGCACCAGGTCCCGGCCCAGCCCCCGCCCCGCAGCCCGATCCGGTCGAGCAGGACGAAGGTCAGCGTGGCCGCCGGGGGATGGCCGGCGACATGCGCGGGCCAGTTGTCGGGGGACTCCAGAAGGATGTGGTGGGTGAAGTCGCGCAGGGTCGCCGGGACGTCGTGGAAACGGTCGATGACCTGGAGGTACTCATGGCGGGTGGTGAGCCGGCCGGCGACTCCCCGTTGCCAGTCGTCGATCAGGGCGAGGGAGAGGATCCAGGCCGTGGCCGTGCCCCAGGCCGCCGCGAGCAGGGCCCGCCAGGGCAGGCGGGCGGCCAGGGCGGGTCCGTACCCCACGGTCGCGACCGCCACCACGACGGCCGCCGGCGTTCCCGGTCCCACATGAGGGCCCCAACTGCCCAGCAGCGGTGGCCAGTCGACCCGGAGAGTGTGATGGGTGTGCTGGATGTGGTGGCCGATCAGCACGGCCGCCGTCACGAGCAGGACGGCGGCGCCCGCCGCGTACAGGTCACGGCGGAGGTCGCGGGTGATGCCACCGGAGCGCGGGGCTCGCGGCTCGGCGGAGCGCAGGGTGCGGGTCACATCGGCACGCTAGGCCGAGCGGCGGGCCGCGAGCCGCCGTCCGGGCCGGACGTCAGCGTTTCGTCATGGGTCGCGCACCCTTTCCCGGGGGTGCCGCGGCCTACGGTCGGGGCATGCGAGACGACTCACGGCTCCCCACCTCTCCCGGCTTCTGGCGCAGCCCACTGCGCGGCCCCTGGTTCACCTCGGTCCTCGGCCTGGTGCTGCTCGTCGGCATCACGGTGCTGTTCGTGACGGGCCTGGTCTCGTACGCCGCCTACAACCCGGACCTCTCGCCGGTGAACGACAAGACCCCGGACAAGGGGATCCTCGGCTTCTACCTGTTCGCCTGGCCCACCGACCCGCACTGGCTGTACCGGGTCAATCAGGGCGTCCATGTCACCCTCGGTGTCACCCTGATCCCCGTCCTGCTGGCCAAGCTGTGGTCGGTGGTGCCGAAGCTGTTCGTGCTGCCGCCGGCCCGCTCGCTCGCCCACGCGCTCGAACGGATCTCCCTGCTGTTGCTGGTCGGCGGCGGGCTGTTCGAGTTCACGACCGGAGTACTCAACGTCCAGCTCGACTACGTCTTCCCCGGCTCCTTCTACCCCCTGCACTTCTACGGGGCATGGGTCTTCTTCGCCGCGTTCGTCGCCCACGCCGTGCTGAAGGTCCCGGCGGCCGTACGCAATCTGCGCCGCCTGCGGGCGGAGGAGCCGGTCTCGTCGCAGGAGTCCGCGCCCGCGCCCGAGCGGGAGCTCGTCTCCCCGCGCCCGGACCCCGCGACCGTCTCCCGCCGCGGAGCGCTGTGGTTCGTCGGAGGCGGCTCGCTGCTGCTGTTCGCCACGACGGCCGGCCAGAACTTCGACGGACCGCTGCGGCGCACCGCCCTGCTCGCTCCGCACGGGGGACCCGATCCGGGCAGCGGCCCGAACGGCTTCCAGATCAACAAGACGGCCGCGTACGCCGGGATCACCGCGCCGGAGACGGACGAGGACGCCTGGCGCCTCGTCGTCACGGGGCGCACCGGCACCCTCCGCCTCAGCCGCGCCCAGCTCGGTGAACTCCCGCTGCACAGTGCGGCGTTGCCCATCGCCTGCGTCGAGGGCTGGTCGACCTCGGACCAGTGGTGGCGGGGCGTACGGCTACGGGACCTGGCCGCGCTCGTCGGCCACGACGACGATCCGCCGGACGTGTTCGTCGAGTCCCTCCAGCGGCGCGGCGCCTTCCGCCACGCCGCCCTGCGCGCCAACCAGGTCGCCGACCCGCGCTCCCTGCTCGCCCTGTACGTCAACGGCGAGCCCCTGACCCCCGACCACGGCTACCCGGCGCGCGTCATCGTGCCCGCCGCGCCCGGCGTGCTCAACACCAAGTGGGTGGCCCGGATGACGTTCGGAGAGACGCGATGACACCCGTGCGACGACGGCCGGCGATCGGCAGCCCCTTCCAGATCCTCCTGCTCGCCTGCTCGTTCGCGCTCGCCGCCTACGCGGGCGTACGTCTCCTCGCCGACGACTGGTTCGGCGTGGCGCTGTGGTGGGTGGGGGCGGCGCTGCTGCACGACCTCGCGCTGCTGCCCCTGTACGCCGTGGCCGACCGGGCTGTCGTCCAGGGGCTCGACGCGACCGGTCACCGGCGGTGGGCGATGTACGTCCGGGTGCCGGCCGCGCTCTCCGGGCTGCTGCTGCTCGTGTGGTTCCCGCTGATCAGCGGGATGGTGGAGCTCCGTTACCGGTCGGCCACCGGCCGCTCGGCGGACGGGTTCCTCGCCCACTGGCTGCTGATCACCGCGGTGCTCTTCGGCGGATCGGCGCTGCTCCTCGCGCTGCGACTGCGCAGGGCGACGAAACAGCGGCCGCCGGCCGTCCACTGACCGGCCGCCCGCCAGTCCTCGCGGGCCGCGTACCGCAGCAGGGCCGGCGTGCCGAGCCGCGCCCAGGGGAACGCCCGGCCGGTGCCGCGCGCCCCGGACAGGTCGACGACCTCGACCTCGGCCCGCTCGTCCACGTCCACCGGTACGGTCTCCGCGATCAGCAGGCCGCCCGGGACGAGCAGGGCGGCCGCCCGGCGCAGCAGGGCGAGCGGGTCGCCGCCGATGCCGACATTGCCGTCGATGAGCAGCACGGTCGCCCAGCGCCCCTCGCCCGGCAACGGGTCGAAGACCGACCGCCGCAGCGCCTGCCCGCCCAGCTCCAGCGTGTGGGCGACGGCGGCCTCGCTGACGTCGATGCCCAGCACGGTCCGCCCCCGGGCGGCGAGTTCGGCCACCAGCCGACCGGGGCCGCAGCCCACGTCCAGCACCGCTCCCTCGCACCGGTCCAGGATCGCCAGATCGGCCGGGTCGGCGCGGGCGCACCACCGTTCCACCTCCAGCGGCAGCAGCCAGCCGTCGGCGCGGCGCAGGAACAGCGGGCCCCGGCCGGTGCGCAGGGCGGCGCTGTACGGGTCGGCGGCGGCCCAGTCGGTGGCGACCCCCGCGACGACCCCCGCGACCCCCGCGACCCCCGCCACCCCGCCGTCGGCGGGGCCGGCGCCGGCCCCGGTCAGGTCGTACGCGGTGCTCATCGGCTCACCGCGGCCGTGAACCCGGCGAGACGGGCGGCGAAGCGGCTGTGCGGGGCCAGCGCGGCGACGGCCGCCGCGTCCGGGGCGGTGTCCACGTCCCGCAGACACGGCAGGTCGCGCACCCGCAGCCCCGCGCCGACGAGCCGCGCCCGCTGCACGGCCCCCGTCGAAGGCGTCGACATGGGCACGCCCCGCAGCAGAGCGGGATCGGGCTCGGCGAGCCCCAGGGCCCAGAAGCCGCCGTCCCGCGCCGGGCCGAAGTACGCGTCGCAGCCGTCGAAGTCGGCGGTCAGCAGCTCCGGCGTCACCTGCGGAGTGTCCATCCCGATGAGGAGGGCCGGGCCGTCGCACCGGGCGAAGGCGTCCGCGAGCCGTTCGTCGAGTCCGCCCGCGCACTGCGGTAGGACGTCGAATCCGGACGGCAGCCAGGGCCCGGGGGCGCCGTCCAGCACCAGGACGCGACGGGAGGCGGGCGTGGCCGCGACCACCCGCAGGGTGTCGGACAGAGCCGCCTCCGCCAGCGCGGCCGCCTCCCGTGGGGTGAACGGCGGGGTGAGCCGGGTCTTCACCCGGCCCGGCCGCGGTTCCTTGGCGATGACGAGCAGCGTGGTCACCGTGCGACCCCTTCGCGCGCCGGAACGCCGTTGAGGACGCGGCTCATGTCCCGGACCGCCTGCCAGGTGCCGCGCCAGGTGCCCGTCACCTTCGAAACGCCCGTACGGGGCAGGTAGGGGACGTCGTGCTCGGTGATCCGCCAGCCCGCGTCGGCGGCGCGCACCACCATCTCCAGCGGGTAGCCGCTGCGCCGGTCGGTGAGCCCGAGGGCGAGCAGCGGCTCACGGCGGGCGGCCCGCAGCGGGCCGAGGTCGTGCAGGCGCAGCCCGGTGCGGCGGCGCAGGAGCCGGGCGAGCGCGAGGTTGCCGGCCCGGGCGTGCGCGGGCCACGCGCCCCGGCCCAGCGGCCGCCTGCGGCCGAGCACCAGATCGGCCGTGCCGGCGCGGACCTCGTGGACGAACGGCACGAGCAGCGCCGGGTCGAGGGAGGCGTCGCAGTCGCAGAAGCAGACGACGTCGGCGGTGGCGGCGGTCAGTCCGGCGTGGCAGGCGGCGCCGAAGCCCCGGCGCGGCTCGTGGACGACTCTCGCGCCGAGAGCGCGGGCGATCTCCGCCGAGCCGTCGGTGGAGCCGTTGTCGACGACGAGGGCCCGCCAGCCGCCGGGCAGGCGGGCGAGCACCCAGGGGAGTGCCTCGGCCTCGTTGAGACAGGGGAGCACGACATCTACTTCTACGTCCGTGGTCACGGTCTTCACCCTACGAACGCGAACAGGACAAACCGGGCTTCGGCTCCTTACGAAACGCGGACGTCCGGGCGCCGGGGCGCCCGCGGCGCCGCACGGACCGGGTCGCGGTGCGAGGCTGGGCGCATGCAGCAGCCGCACGAGTCCCCGCCCCCTCCACCGGCATCGGCCCGGGTCCTGGTCGTGGACGACGACCACACGGTCTCGGAGGTCGTCGCCGGATACCTGGACCGGGCCGGCTATGTCGTCGACCGGGCCGACGACGGCCCGACCGCGCTGACCCGGGCCGCCGCGCACTGGCCCGACCTGGTGGTGCTGGACCTGATGCTGCCCGGCATGGACGGTCTCGAGGTGTGCCGCCGGATGCGCGGGCACGGACCCGTGCCGGTGATCATGCTGACCGCGCGCGGCGACGAGGACGACCGCATCCTCGGTCTGGAGGTCGGCGCCGACGACTACGTCACCAAGCCCTTCAGTCCCCGGGAACTCGTGCTGCGGGTGGAGTCGGTGCTGCGCCGCAGCCGGCCCGCCACCGGGGCGCGGGTGCTGGGCGCGGCCGGTCTGTCCCTCGATCCCGGCGCCCGCCGCGCCACCAAGGACGGCAACGAACTCGCCCTCACCCTGCGCGAGTTCGACCTGCTCGCGTTCTTCCTGCGGCATCCCGGGCGGGCGTTCGGCCGGGAGGACCTGATGCACGAGGTGTGGGGCTGGGAGTTCGGTGACCTGTCCACCGTGACCGTCCATGTGCGCCGGCTGCGCGGCAAGGTCGAGGACGACCCGGCGAGGCCGCGGCTGATCCGGACGGTGTGGGGCGTGGGCTACCGCTTCGAACCCGGACCCGACCGAGAGGGGGAGTGACCGTGCGCGACACCCTGCTCATCGCCCTGTTCGCCTTCCTCGGCGCCCTGCTCGCCGGGCTGGTCGGCGCGGGGGCGCTGTGGCTGCTGCGCCGCCGGTCGCTCACCGCGTCGCTCACCGTGGTGGCCGCCGTCGCCGTGACCGCGATGCTGGCGGGCACGCTGGCCGTGGCCCAGGCGATGTTCCTGTCCGGGCACGACCTGAGTGTCGTGACGACGGTCGTGGCGATGGCCGCGGTGGTCTCCCTGGCCACCGCCCTTCTCCTCGGTCGCTGGGTGGTCGCCCGCAGCCGTGAACTCACCCGTGCCGCCCGTTCGTTCGGCGACGGCGGTGCCTTCACCGCCCCCGACGGTCCGACCACCGCCGAACTGGACGCGCTGAGCCGTGAGCTGGCGGCCACCAGCGGGAAGCTCGCCGAGTCCCGGGACCGCGAACGCGCCCTGGAGACGTCCCGACGTGAACTCGTCGCCTGGATCTCGCACGACCTGCGCACTCCGCTGGCCGGACTGCGCGCCATGTCGGAGGCGCTGGAGGACGGCGTCGCGGCCGACCCCGACCGCTATCTGCGCCAGATCCGCACCGAGGTGGAGCGGCTCAACGACATGGTGGGCGACCTGTTCGAGCTCTCCCGCATACATGCCGGTGCGCTCGCGCTCTCCACCTCCCGCATGTCCGTGTACGACCTGGTCGGCGATGCCCTCGCCGGCGCCGACCCGCTCGCCCGCGAACACGGCGTACGACTCGTCGGCGGCCGTGTCGAGCCTCTCCCGGTCGAGGTGGACGGCAAGGAGATGAGCCGGGTGCTGGGCAATCTGCTCGTCAACGCCATCCGGCGCACGCCCGCCGACGGCACGGTCGCCGTCGCCGCCGAACGTTCGCCCGCCGGGGTCGTCGTCTCCGTCACCGACGGCTGCGGCGGCATCCCCGAGGAGGATCTGCCGCGTGTCTTCGACACCGGGTGGCGCGGCACGCACGCCCGGACCCCGCCGGCCGGCGCGGGGCTGGGCCTCGCCATCGTGCGGGGCATCGTGGAGGCCCACCAGGGGTGGGCCACGGTACGCAACATCCCGGGCGGCTGCCGCTTCGAGGTGACCCTGCCGACGGCCCCCTGAGGGCCCGCCGGCTCCCGCCCCGGCCGCTCACTCCCCGCGCAGTCCGGCCCGCGCGAACTCCCGCATCCCCTCCTGGAACCCGACCTGGGGCTTCCAGCCCAGCTCGGCCCGCAGCCGGGCGGAGTCCGCCGTGATGTGGCGGACGTCGCCCAGCCGGTACTCGCCGGTGACGACCGGCCGGGGCCCGCCGTACGCGGCGGCCAGGGTCCGCGCCATCTCGCCCACCGTGTGCGGCTCCCCGCTGCCGGTGTTGTACGCCGTCAGCGCGCCCTTCGGCGTGTCGGCGTCCAGCGCGGCCAGATTCGCGGCGGCCACGTCCCGTACGTGCACGAAGTCCCGCCGCTGCCGCCCGTCCTCGAAGACGCGCGGGGCCTCGCCCCGGGCCAGCGCGGAGCGGAAGAAGGAGGCGACTCCGGCGTACGGGGTGTCACGGGGCATCCGGGGTCCGTACACGTTGTGGTAGCGCAGCGACACCGCCGTCCCGCCCGTCGACCTGGCCCAGGCGGCGGCCAGGTGCTCCTGGGCCAGCTTGGTCGTGGCGTACACGTTGCGCGGATCGGCGGGGGCGTCCTCGGCGACGAGCCCGGGGGCGAGAGCCCTGCCGCACGCCGGGCACGGCGGCTCGAACCGCCCCGCGTCCAGATCGGCGACGGCCCGTGGCCGCGGTCGCACCACCCCGTGCTCCCGGCACTCGTAGCGCCCCTCCCCGTACACGACCATCGACCCGGCGAGCACGAGCCGCCCGACGCCGGACCCGGCCATGGCGGCGAGCAGGACGGCCGTGCCCAGGTCGTTGCGTGAGACGTATTCCGCCGCGTCGGTGACCCCGTCGCCGAGCCCGACCATCGCGGCCTGGTGACAGACGGCGTCGACACCGGCGAGGGCACGGGCGACCGCAACGGGATCGCGCACGTCGGCGGCGGGGTCCTGCCGGACGTCGTACACGAGCGCCTCGTGCCCGCGCGCACGCAGGGCGTCGACGACATGGGACCCGATGAACCCGGCACCGCCGGTGACCAGTACACGCATACGGCCACGCTAGGGCCGCGGCCGGTCCGGGCCCCGTGACCCGCCCGGCACGTCATCACTCCGTAAGACGCAGTACGCGCGTCGGACCGGGACGAAACGGACTCTCCGCGAGACGCTTCCCACGCCTTCAGCAAGGGAGACCGTCATGGCAGCCTCGCCCTCCTCCGACGACACGTACCGCTTCGCCGACCTCAGCGCCCTGTTCGTCAACTGCACCCTCAAACCGTCCCCGCAGCTCAGCCACACCCAGGGCCTGGTCGACAAGAGCCGGGCCGTCATGGACGCGCACGGGGTGAGCACCGACGAGATCCGGGCCGTCGACCACGACATCGCCCCCGGCGTCTACCCGGACATGACCGGACACGGCTTCGCCACCGACGCCTGGCCGGCCCTGTACGAGCGGGTGATGGCTGCCGACATCCTGGTGCTGGCCGGACCGATCTGGCTCGGCGACAACAGCTCCGTGACGAAGAAGGTCGTCGAGCGCCTCTACAGCTGCTCCGGCCTGCTCAACCCGCAGGGCCAGTACGCCTTCTACGGCCGGGTCGGCGGCTGTCTGATCACCGGCAACGAGGACGGCGTGAAGCACTGCGCGATGAACATCCTCTACAGCCTCCAGCACCTCGGCTACACGATCCCGCCCCAGGCGGACGCCGGCTGGATCGGGCCGGCGGGTCCCGGGCCTTCGTATCTGGATCCCGGCTCGGGCGGTCCGGAGAACGACTTCACCAACCGCAACACGACCTTCATGACGTGGAACCTGATGCACCTCGCGACCCTGCTCAAGCGCAACGGCGGCGTCCCCGCCCACGGCAACCAGCGTTCGGAGTGGGACGCGGGCTGCCGCTTCGACGCGCCCAACCCCGACTACCGCTGACGTCCGACGCCCCGCGGCTCACCGGCATCAAGAGGCTGCCGGTCGAGGTGACCCTGGCCTGATCATGTCAAGCATGCCCGTGTACCCGCGCCCGGAACGACGGCGCTCGCGCCGCCGGCCGGGGATGACCCCCGGCCGGCGGGCGCTCACGACCGGGGTCAGAGCTGGCCGGACTCCGCGATGGTGATCTTCGCCGAGGTCGAACCGCTGCGCGAGCCGTAGGACTCGATCTTCTTGACGAGGGCCATGCTGGCCTCGTCGGCGACCTCGCCGAACACCACGTGCTTGCCGTCGAGCCAGTCGGTGACGATCGTGGTGATGAAGAACTGCGAGCCGTTGCTGTTGGGGCCGGCGTTGGCCATGGAGAGCAGGCCGGGCCGGTCGTGCTTGAGCTGGAAGTTCTCGTCGGCGAACTTCTCGCCGTAGATGCTCTTGCCGCCCGTTCCGTTGCCGCGGGTGAAGTCGCCGCCCTGGAGCATGAAGTCGGGGATGACCCGGTGGAAGGAAGAGCCGGCGAAACCGAAGCCCTTCTCGCCGGTGGCCAGCGCGCGGAAGTTCTCGGCCGTCTTGGGGACGACGTCTTCGAACAGGTTGAAGTTGATCCGCCCGGCGGGCTCGTCGTTGATGGTGATGTCGAAGTAGATCTTGAACGTCATGGTTCTATCCTGCACGGTCCTGCGAGCGCTGCCGAATCGAGGGGGTCGTGTCGGCGCTCACAGTCTCTGATCGGGGCGGTCGGCGAGGGTCTTCCCTCAGTCGACCGGCCAGGTGTGGGCGGGGGCGTTGAGGTGCATGTAGTCGATGTAGAGCTGCGTCATCCGCCGCAGCGCCTCGTGGCGGCCGGCCTGGGCGGAGGCGGTGATGCGATGGAACATCTCCTTCTGCCAGACGGCGCCGTTACGGCCGGTGACGCACCGTTGTTCGATGATCCCGAGCAGTGGTTCCCGCCAGGCCGCGTCCATCCCGGAGAGTTCCAGCCCCCGGTGGGCCAGCGGCAGCAGGCGGCGCAGTACGAGCTCGGCCACCGGCGCCTCGCCCATGCCGGGCCAGTACAGCCGGGCGTCGATGCCGTCCCGCGCCGCCGTGTGCAGATTCTCCTCGGCGGCCCGGAAGGACATCCGTGACCAGACCGGCCGCTCGTCCTCCACCAGGGCCCGGGTGAGGCCGTAGTAGAAGGCGCCGTTGGCGAGGGTGTCGGCGACGGTCGGACCGGCCGGCAGACAGCGGTTCTCCACCCTCACATGCGGCTGGTCGTTGGCGACGGCGTAGACCGGACGGTTCCAGCGGTAGATGGTGCCGTTGTGCAGGGTCAGCTCGCCCAGTTCCGGAACGTCCCCTCCGGCCAGCGTGTCGCGCGGATCCTGCTCGTCGCACAGGGGCAGCAGCGCGGGGAAGTAGCGCAGGTTCTCCTCGAAGAGGTCGAAGACGCTGGTGATCCACCGCTCCCCGAACCACACCCGGGGCCGTACGCCCTGCACCTTGATCTCCTGCGGGCGGGTGTCGGTGGCCTGCTCGAACAGCGGGATCCGGGTCTCGTGCCACAACTCCTTCCCGAACAGGAACGGTGAGTTGGCCGCCAGTGCCACCTGGACGCCGGCGATCGCCTGCGCCGCGTTCCAGTAGGCGGCGAACTCCTCGGGGGAGACCTGGAGATGGAACTGCGTACTGGTGCACGCGGCCTCCGGAGTGATCGTGTCCGCGTAGGTCCGCAGCCGGTCGACACCGTCCAGCTCGATGTGCAGATCCTCGCCCCGCGCGGCGAACACCTGGTCGTTGAGCAGCCGGTAGCGGGCGTTCTCCGACAGCGCCGACTCGCCGACGTCCTCCTGTCGCAGCGTGGGCAGAATGCCGATCATGATCAGATGCGTGCCGACCGACCGGGCACGCTGCTCGGCGTGATTGAGCGCGGCACGGATCTCGGCCTCCCAGGCGTCGGGGCCGCCCTGCGTCAGACGGCGCGGCGGCACATTGATCTCGAGGTTGAAGCGGCCGAGCTCGGTGGACCAGGCGGGATCCGCGATCGCGTCGAGCACATCGCTGTTGCGCATCGTCGGCTCGGCCTCGTCGTCGACCAGGTTCAGCTCGATCTCGAGACCCACCTGGGGCCGCTCGGACTCGAACCGCGACTCGCGCAGCATCTGCGCGAACACATCGAGGCACTCCTGCATCTTGATCCGGTACCGGCGGCGGTCCTCGCGGGTGAAGACCAGCGCCGGGACATCACGTCCCATCGGCCCTCCCGGCCTGTCCTGTGTCGGACGCCCTTGCCTCCAGCGTCGCACCACCGGACGCCCCTCACCATGCGGGATGCGACCGCCACCGGCCATGAGCGCCGGCGCGGAGCCGACGCGTGATCCGTGGCGCGCCCGCCGCCGTCCACCAGGCCGGGGCCCGGCGGGCCGACCGCCGGCCCCTGCGCTCACACGTCCCGGTGTTCAGCGGCCGTCGGGCGAGCGGACACCAGGAGACCTACTCGGTCGGTTCGGCCAGCCGGGCCACCTCCTGCGCGGCGTCCCGGGCTGCCCGCTCGGCCCGGTCCACCGCCTCGGCGGCGGTCCGCAGCCGTTCCTCGGCCTCCTTCTGGTCCTGCTCGGCGCGCCGGAGCTCCTGGCGCGCCTGTCGCAGCCGCTCCTCCGCCGCGGACTCGTGCTCACGGGCCCGGTCGTGCCGTTCGCGGGCCTGCTGGAGCGACGCGTCGGCATCGGCCCGTCCGGCGCTCGCCTCACGGAGCCGGCGGTCGGCGGCTTGCGCCGACCGGCGGGCCTGGCCGAGCTGCTGCTGCCGTCGGCGGCGCCGCTCGGCGAGCTCGTCCTTCGCGCGGGACCGTGTGTCCGGCGGCGCGGGCGCCGGTCGGGCCGGTCTGCGCGAGGGGCCGGCTGTCGTCGCGTCGCGGGACGGAAAGTCGGCCGGCGGGGTGAGGGCGCTCTCCAGGCGACCGGTGGCCCACCGCTCCGCCGCGTCCTCGTCGGCGAGCACCGCGCGCAGGGTGGATTCGACGTCCTGCCGAGCCGCGCCCGACAACCGGTGACCGGCATCACGAGCCAGCTCGGCGGCCTGGCGGGACAGCGCGGAGACGATGCTCCGGCGCTGCTCGGACAGCTCCCTGATCCCGTCGGCGTCCAGGGTCCGGTACGCCTCGCGCAGCGCCCGCCCCAGCTCCAGGAATTGCCCGCTCTCCTGCGGCTGCGAGCGCAGCAGCAGGTTCGCCGCCCAGGCCGCGAGGGTGGGGCGCCGGGCGGCATGGATCCGACGTGCATCGTCCCCGCGCCCGTCGCGCTCGGCCTCGGCGGCCAGTTGCTCCCGTCGGGAGACGAAGTCGGCCGGCGGTGTGACGTAGAGCTCGTCGAGCATCCGCTCCACCTCGTGCCCCGCAGCGGGTCGAGCGGGTCGTACACCCTTTCGCGCCATGATCGTCAGAGTCCACCCGGCCGGGTCCTGGCGCATCCCGACGGCGGGAGAGTCGGGGCTTGGCTGAGTTCCGGCCAACCTGATCGTCCCTGAGTACGCGTACTCAGGTCCGGGGACGATCACCCCGGCAGACTGTGGGGTTCATGACACATCACGGAGGAGCGAACATGAGCCGAGCGAGAAAGTCCCTGGTCATGACGGTGCTGGCCGCCTGTGCGCTGACGAGTGCCGGTACGGTGCCCGCCGCCGCGGCCGGGGATCCCCTGCTGCCGCACCCCGGTCCGGACGGCCTGGTGTGGGTGGAGGAGTGGACGGGGGACGGCGGCGTCGCGTCGGGGGGCGCCTGGGAGGGGCTGCCGACCGTCCTCACGGTGGCGTGCGAGGGCGGTGGCAGCGTGCGGGTGACGATGCAGTCGCAGGAGGCCGAGGTCGCCGCGTTCTCGGTCGACTGTCCGGCGGGAAGCGCCGGAGTGGGCTCGGCGACCATGGCCGCCGGCGTGGTGCGAGCCGGCTCCTTCACCGTGGGAGTGGACGCTTCGGCGGACGACGTCCGGTGGTCACTGACGGTGACTCAGCCGGAGTAGCGGGCCACCCCGGAGCGGCGAGCGCGCCGGCCGGCGGTACGGACCCCGGCATCCGCTGCCTGCGGTCTCCACCGGCTCCCCCTGGCTCCCCGACCACCACCGCCGGCATCGCGTCGGGGCCAGGGGCGCCACGGTCGTCGGAGACACGGCTGACCGGACTCGGCAGCGCCCTGTTCGGGGCCGCCGCCGCGGCCGGTCAGGCGTCCATGGCGGGCACCTGCCCCCTGCGATGACCTGCCTCCCCGTCGGAGATCTGCACCGGATGCGTCGTCAGCTGAGCGGGTTCAGACTGAGGGCGTGACTGGCATGTACACCAAACAGCAGGCGGGGAGTGCGCAAGAGGGTCCGCGCAGGCCTTCGCAGTCGGTGGCGCTCGCGGCCATGATGTTCGCGGTGGCGATGACGTTCATCGACCAGACCATCGTGGCGATCGCGACGCCGGACATCGTCAGCGAACTCGGCCTGTCCGCCTCCGGTATGCAGTGGGTCGTCAACGCATATCTGCTGTCGTTGGCCGCGTTCTTCGCCCTCGGCGGACGTCTGGCGGACCTGCTCGGTCCTCGGCGCGTCGTCGTGGCGGGCACCCTGGTGTTCGTGGTCTCGTCGGTCCTGTGCGGCTGCGTACCCAGCGGCGACTTCGCGCTGACGTGGCTCATCGTCTTCCGGTCGACGCAGGGGCTCGGCGCGGCGCTGCTCTTCCCCGCGGCGCTCGCGGTGGTCGTGGCGGTCTTCCCGGTGGAGCGACGCGGCCGCGCCCTGGCCCTGTTCTTCGGCGTCACCGGGGCCCTGACCGCCCTCGGGCCGCTTCTCGGCGGCTGGCTCACCGACTGGACCTGGCGGGCGATCTTCTGGGTCAACGTGCCCGTGGCCATCGTCGCGTTGATCCTGACCGCGCTCGCCCATGTGTCCGATCGCCGCCGTGACGAGCCCCTGGACGTGCGGGGCGCGGTGCTGATCGCGGTCGGTATGGGCGCGAGCGTGCTCGGCTTCCAGCAGGCGTCGGCGTGGGGCTGGGACAGCGTGCTCACCTGGGTCTGCATCGTGGGCGGTCTGGCCGTGCTGTGGCTGTTCTGCCGCTACGAACTGCGCACGGCCCACCCGTTGGTCAAGCTCGCGGTCTTCCGGGACCGCGCCTTCGTGGCGGACGGACTCGTGCTGTTCTTCGCCATGCTCGCGTTCGTCCCGCTGTTCTTCTTCGCCTCCGTCTATGCGCAGGTGTCCCTGAGCGCCTCGCCCAACCAGGCGGCCCTGTACCTGCTGTACTTCTTCGTGGGCTTCGCCCTCGCCTCGCAGTGGGGCGGGCGGATCCTGGACAAGCGGGGCGCGCGGCCGACCATGAAGATCGGTTGCGTGGTCGGAGCGGTGGGCTTCGCGCTCTGGGCCGGGAAGCTGACCGACCTGTCCATGCACGACCAGTGGCCCTACGCGGCCCTCGCGGGGGCCGGCATCGGCTTCATCCTCGCGCCCGCCTCCACCGACGCCGTGAACCGGGCGATCGACGCCTCCTACGGTGAGGTCACCGGCATCACCCAGACGATCCGCAACTACGCCGCGAGCGTCGGCCTGGCACTCTTCGGCACCCTGCTGACCCATCGCATGACCGACAACGTCACCGACACGCTCCAGTCGCGTGGAGTGCCCTCCGGGGCCGCGGAGGGCGCGGCGAGGAACGTCGCCGAGGCGATCACCGGCAATGCCGACGACTGGCAGCTCAGCGATGGCGGCCCGGTCGCGCGGACGGTGCAGGACTCGATGTCCGCGATCCGGATGGACTTCGCCGAGGCCAACCAGTGGGTGTTCTACGGGATGGCGATCGCCCTGGGCATCGGATACCTGTGCGCGCTCCGGCATCCCGGCGGCACGAGCGGCACGGAACGGGCCGACGAGCCGTCCGACGACCGCTCGCAGACCCTCGACCGGTCTTCCTGACGACGCACGACGGACGACGCACGACGGACGACGGACAAGCGGTCGGAAGCCGGGGCAGCCGTAAGGCTTCCCCGGCTTCCGGGTCTCAGCGGCTGCGAACGGCGCTGGTGGTGAAGAATCCCATGGCCGCGGCGCTGAGCAGGGCACAGAAGGCGAGGAGGGCGGTACGTCGCATCGAGGGGCCTTTCCGGTGATGACGGATGGGTTCTGCACAACGCCGGTCGGCCCTCTGTCGCTTCGCCCCGGGACCGACCCCACCCGTACGGATGCGGCCAAGCGTGTGAGCGTGCCGCCCTGTCCCGCGACGCCGGTGCTGCGGCCCGGCGCGCGACAGGCCGCGTCCGAAGACTCAGGCGTTCACATCCCCACCCGTACCGGCCGCCGGAGCAGATAGGCCCCCGCCGTCGAGACGAGGACGGCCATGCACCCGATGAACACCAGCCCCGCACCCTCCAGGCCGAGGGGACCCACCAGCAGTCCGACGCCGATCACCGGCACCGAGATGCCCGCGTAGGCCACGACGAAAAGCGTCGAGATCACCGCCGCGCGGCTGTCCTCGGGAGACGCCCCGGCCACCGCGGACAGCGCCCCGCGAAACGCCAGCCCCTGCCCGACCCCGCCGACGATCGCGCTCAGCACCACCAGCGCCAGCAAATCCCACCGCAACGCGCCAGCGAGCAGCGCCAGCCCGGCCAGGAGCGCGGCGCAGCCCAGCGGCAGCGATCGCCCGACCCCGACCCGGCCGACGACCAACTGCCCGGCGGTCGAGGCGAAGAAGGCCAGCGCGACGATGAGACCGCTCACGGCGTGATTGCGCACGTCGAGGGAGTCGGCGAGAAACGCCGGGCTGACCGAGGTGAACACGCCGAACAGCGCGAACCCTACGAACGAGGCGATCGCCGCCGGCCCGAACACCGTCCGCACCTGAGGGGGCAGGCCGGGCCGCTGCGGCCGTACGGTGCTCAGCGATGTCTGGTGCCGCACCGTCTCCGGGAGCCACGCCACGACGGCGAGCGAACAGGCCACCAGGGCGAGATGCACGGCGAACGGCAGGTACAGCGGCCAGTCGGCGTACTGCGCGAGCACTCCGGCGAGCAGTGGACCGCAGCCCAGCCCGCCCATGTTGGCGGCCGTCGCGACGAACGTGGCCCGGGAGCCGCCGCCGGGCGGTGCCAGGTCCATCACGTACGCCGTGGCGGCCCCGGTGAACAGCCCGGCGGACAGCCCCGACAGCAGCCGCCCCGCGTACAGCCAGCCCAGCCCGGTGGCGGCCAGGAAACACACGGCGCTCGCCGCCGCGCATCCCAGGCCCGCCATCAGCACCGGACGTCTGCCCACCGTGTCCGAGGCGTTGCCCGCCAGCAGCAGCACACCGATGACTCCGAAGGCGTACACCGCGTACACGACGGTGACCGTCAGCTCCGAGAAGCCGAACTTCTCCTGGTAGAGGCCGTAGAGGGGGGTCGGCAGCGTGGTGCCGGCCATGCACACGGCGAAGACGGCTCCGCCGAGCAGACAGGGCAGCCATCCTCGGTGATCACGGTCCATGCCGGCGACAGTAACCCCGCTCGGCGCCCCGCCGAGGCCCGACGTGCCCGACATCCCGCGAGACGCTGCGCCGCCCCGGCTTCCCTGACGGCGCCCATTTCGGAGCGCCGGATCGCCCCGGGCCGGGACGATGATCAGGCGGCGGTCCACTCCCGCAGTTGGCGGGCGATGCGGGCGACGCCGAGTGTTCCGGCGGCGGCGTCGCGCACGAGGGCGACGGCGGCTTTGGGCGGGTAGTGGAGCCTGCGGGAGTTGAGGATCGGACAGGCCTCGGTGGCGTGCCAGGCGAATGCCTCGTTGGAGTTCTCCAGGCACGGCGGCTTCACCAGGGTCTGGAGCAGGGCACCGGCCCTGAGGCGCGGCCCCTACGGTTCCAGTGGTACCAACTGGAGGGCCCGCCTCTGCGAAACGCCCCCGCGATCGGCGGATTGAATCGTCAATCCACCGGAATATTGACTTTCGGCTTGACGAGCCAGAGGATTTCGGGGGTGACGCACCCCGCCCCCGGGCCCGCCGGCCCGGCACTCCCCGCCGACCTCGACGAGGCGGCCCACCGTTGCCTCGTCGCGGGCTTCGACGGCACGACCACCGTCCCCGACACCCTGAAACGGCTCGTCGACCGCGGACTGGGCGGGGTCATCCTGTTCACCCGCAACGTCCGCGACGCCGACCAGGTCCGCGAACTCACCGGCACACTGAGGACGTTGCGCCCGGACCTGCTGATCGCCATCGACAACGAGGGCGGCGGCATCGGTCACCTGGTGGCCGCGGGCGCCCCCGAGGTGCCCGGCTCCTGGGCGCTCGGCGTCGCCGACGACCCGCTGCTCACCGCCGCCTGCGCCGACGCCCTGGCGGGACACCTGCTCTCGCTCGGCATCACCGCCTCCTACGCCCCCGTCGCCGACGTCCAGAGTCGGCCGGAGAACCCCATCGTGCGCACCCGCGCCTTCGGATCCGACCCCGAGCTGGTCTCCCGGCATCTGCGTGCCTGGATCGCGGCCACCGAGGCGCGCGGTGTGGCCTCCTGCGCCAAGCACTTCCCCGGGCACGGCGGGACCGTCACCGACAGCCATCACGAGCTCGCGGTCGACCCTCGGCCCTACGACCGGCTCGACCTCGCGCCCTTCCGGGCGGCCGTCGAGGCGGGCGTGCCCATGCTGATGAGCGCCCATGTCGTGTTCCCGGCCCTGGACCCGGACCGGCCCGCCACCCTCAGTCCGCGCATCCTCTCCGACCTGCTCCGCGGCGAACTCGGCTTCGACGGCGTGCTGGTGAGCGACGCGCTGGAGATGAAGGCCATCGCCGACCGCTACGGCGAGGCGGCCGGCGCGCGTCTCGCGCTCGCCGCGGGAGCGGACCAGGTCGTCGTCGCCGTACCGGACCTGGAGGTCACCCTCGCCTGCCGGGACGCCGTGCTCGACGCCCTGGGGTCGGGGGAACTGGCCGAGGCGCGGGTGACCGAGGCCGCGGAGAGGGTGCGGCGGCTCGCGCTGCGCTACGCGCTGCCGTACCGGCCGGGCGCGGTGGCCGCGTGGGACACGGAGGCCGGGCTGAGCGCGGCGCGGCGGGCCGTGCGGCGCGGGGGGCCGTTGCAGGAATCGGGCGTCGGCGCGGGCGCCCATGTCGTCGACCTGTTCCCGGCCCCGCACCCCGCCCTCAACTGGGGCGGCGAGGACCTCCTGACCGCCTGGTACGCCCTCGACCCGACGGTCACCGGGACGGCGGTCGCCGGGGAGCCGGAGGACGCCGGGGGTGTCGTGGAGGTCGTCGTCGAGGAGGTGCTGCGGGCGGCCGAGGGACGGCCGCTGGTCGTCGCCGTGTGCGACGCCGAGCTGTACCTCTGGCAGGGGCGCATGCGGGACGCGCTGCTGGCGGCGCGACCGGACGCGCTGCTGGTCTCCACCGGGTTGCCGGAGCCGGGCAGCGCGGTGTGCTCGCACGGCAGGGGGCGGGTCAATCTGCGGGCGGTGGCGGAGGTCCTGACGGGCCGCACGTCCTGACCGGGGCGAAGACTCCGGGGCCGGAGTTCCGGCCGGCCCCGGCCCCCGCCCTCCTCCCGGCCCCCGCCCTCGCTCCCGCACCGGGCGTCTCACTTCCCGTCGACCAGCTCCGTGATCCCCCTCGCGGCCAGATACGCCGTGTCCGCCGCGCGCTCCGCCAGGACCACCGCCGGGCGGGTCCCCTCCTGGCGCAGCCGCATCCAGGCGTCGAAGAACGCGCCGCCGGGCCCGGACACCGAGCGCGTGGACGGGGTGCAGTGCAGAACAAGGGCCGTGGTGCGGGTCGGCGGAGGGCCGGGGGTGGCGCGGAGTTCGGCGACCGTGGCGGACAGGGCCTTCGCGATCGGCTTGGGCCGGCCCGCGGAGTCGAACAGGCCCAGCGTGTACTCCAGCTCCGGGAAGTCGGCCAGCGAGCGGTCGACGTCGTGGGAGCACCACCAGGTGACGCCCCACAGCCGTGCGCAGCCGGCCGCGTTGAGCAGTGTCGCGCGGGCGAAGTCGGGGGCGTCGGCCGCCGGGATGTGCGGCTCGGGGGCCCCGGTCTCCTGGACCCAGACAGGGCGGGCCGGATCGGTGGCGTAGGCCGCCGCCAGTTCCGTCCCGTACTCCGCGAGATGGTGCACCTGCGGTGAGCGCGGACCGTAGCGCCGCGCGCAGTCGGCGGAGAACACCCAGGGGTGGACGGTGGTCAGGTCGCCCTTGCGGGCCGAGGCCTGCGGGGTGAAGGGGTGGTCGTCGCCGTACCAGGCGGCGTCGTACGCCGAGTGCGTGACCAGGCCGGCGCCGTCGCCCAGTCCGTCCCGCGCGGCGGCCAGCAGCGTGTCGAGGTAGTGGTCCACCTCGGCCACCGACACCGGGTTGTGCTCGACCAGGTTGTTGAGCTCGTTGCCGAGCTGGAGCCCGAGGAGACGGGGGTGACCCGACAGCGCGCGGCCCAGCGTGCGCAGCAGCAGCGCCTGGGCCTCGATCGCCTCGGGGTCGGTGAACACGTTGCGGTGGTGCCAGCTGCGCGTCCACTCCGGGTAGAAGTCGAAGCTCGACAGGTGCCCCTGGACGCCGTCCACCAGGACGTCCAGGCCGCACTCGGCGGCCAGGTCCGCCAGGCGGACCAGCTGGTCCACGGCGGACGCGCGGACCAGGGTGCGGTTGGGCTGGAGCAGCGGCCACAGATGGAAGACCCGGACGTGGTCCAGACCCAGCCCGGCGATCTGCGCCAGGTCCTCGCGCGCGAGCCCGGGATCGAAGTCGTGCCAGGCGTGGAACCAGCCGCGGCGTGGGGTGTAGTTGACACCGAAGCGGAGCTCGGGCGCGGACCGGTGCGTGTTGATGGCGTCCTCCTCGCGAGACGGACCTTGTCTCGGGCGAATGTATCAACCACCATGGGATGCAATGAATAGTGATTTGAACCAAGACCGCGATCTCGTGGTCGGCCTCGACGCCGGTGGCACGCGCACCCGTGCCGTCCTGGCGGACCTCGGCGACGGCCGACCGCGGGGCGAGGGCGCGGCAGGGCCCGGCAACGCGCTCACCGTGCCGGGTCCCGAGCTCGCCGACCACCTTGCCGAGGCTCTCGCGCAGGCCGTGCCCGAACCGCTGCGCGGGCGGGTGGCCGCGGTGGCGGGCGGCTTCGCCGGCACCGGTCACCAGCGCCAGGGCGCCGACGAGCCCGGCCGGGTGCGGGCCCGCACGGCCCTGTCCGGCGCGCTCGCCCGGCTGGGCATCACCGCCACGACGGTCGACGTCCACAGCGACATCGAGACCACGTTCGCCACCGCCCCCGGCCACCCCGCCGACGGCCTGGTCCTGGTGGCCGGCACCGGCGCGGTCGCGGCCCGGATCGCCGCCCGGGCGCCGACCGCGACCTCCGGCGGCGACGGCTGGCTCCTCGGCGACGACGGCAGCGGCTTCTGGATCGGCCGCGCGGCCGTCCGCTCGGCCCTGCGGGCGGCCGACGGCCGGGGCGCGCCCACCGTCCTCGCCCGCGCGGTCGGCCGCGAGCTCGGGCTGCCGCCGGGCGTCCTGCCCCCCGAGGCCTACGGCGTCACGGACACCGCAGGCTGGAGCGCGGTCCTGCGCACCGCCTACCGCGCGCATCTGCTGCCCGCCGTCATGGACCGGCCGCCGGTCCGGCTGGCCGACCACGCGCCGCTGGTCGTCCGGGCCGCCGAGGAGAAGGACGCCGTCGCCGGGGAGATCCTGCGGGAGGCCGCGCGCCGACTGACGGAGACCGTGACAGCCCTGGCCCCGCGCCCGGGCGAACCCCTGGTGGTCACCGGCGGCCTGCTCGCCCCGCACGGCCCCCTGCTCACCCCCCTCACCGAGCGCCTGGCACATCTCGCGCTCACGATCACTCCCGTGTCGGACGGCTCCCCGGGCGCCGTGGCCCTGGCCCGCCTCGCCCACCGCACCACCCGCTGACGCGCCCCGCGCAAGGACGACCCGCGCCGCACGACGACCACTCGGCCGCTCCGTACCCGGATACCTGTCACGCCCGTCGCGCCGCCCGCTGACGCCCGGCCTCACAAGGACGCCCCCATGCCCCTCCAGGACCACCCGGCCGCTCCGTACCCGGACACCTGTCACGCCCGTCGCGCCGCCCGCTGACGCCCGGCCTCGCAAGGACGCCCCCATGCCCCTCCAGGACCACTCGGCCGCTCCGTACCCGGACACCTGTCACGCCCGTCGCGCCGCCCGCTGACGCCCGGCCTCGCAAGGACGCCCCCATGCCCCTCCAGGACCACCCGGCCGCTCCGTACCCGGCTACCTGTCACGCCCGTCGCACCGCCCGCTGACGCCCGGCCTCGCAAGGACGCCCCCATGCCCCTCCAGGACCACCCGGCCGCTCCGTACCCGGCTACCTGTCACGCCCGTCGCACCGCCCGCTGACGCCCGGCCTCGCAAGGACGCCCCCATGCCCCTCCAGGACCACTCGGCCGCCCGCTACCTCGACCCGGCCGCTCCGCTGGACACGCGCGTCGCCGATCTTCTCGACCGGATGACCACGCGCGAGAAGGTCGGCCAGCTCAACCAGCGGATGTACGGCTGGGACGCCTACCGACGCACATCGGCCGGGGACTTCGAACTCACCGAGGCACTGCACGCCGAGACCGAGCGCTTCGAAGGACTAGGCGCCCTCTACGGTTTGATGCGCGCCGACGCCTGGTCCGGTGTCGACCACGGCGACGGACCCGGCCTCGAGGACAGCGCCGACCTCGCCGACCTGGTCCAGCGTCATGTCCTGGAGCGGAGCCGGCTGCGGATCCCCGCCCTGTTCGTAGAGGAGGTGCCGCACGGCCACATGGCCCTCGACGGCACCGTCCTCCCCGTCAACCTGGCGATCGGCGCCACCTGGGACCCCGCCCTGTACGAGCGGGCCGCGGCCCACGCCGCCGCCGAACTGCGCGCCCGGGGCGGCCATCTGGCGCTCGTCTCCGCGCTGGACATCGCCCGGGACCCGCGCTGGGGACGTACCGAGGAGTGCTTCGGCGAGGACCCGTACCTCGCGGCCCGGCTGACGGAGGCACTCGTCCGGGGGATGCAGGGCGCGGGGGAGCGGTTCGCGGCGGACAAGGCGCCCGTCGTCCTCAAGCACTTCGCCGGCCAGGGCGCCACGGTCGGCGGCCGCAACTCCGCCGAGTCCGAACTCGGCCCGCGTGAACTGCACGAGATCCATCTCCCGGCCGCCCGGGCCGGAGTCCGGGCCGGGGCCGCCGCCGTGATGGCCGCCTACAACGAGGTGGACGGTCTGCCCTGCTGCGGCAACCGTGCCCTGCTCACCGGACTGCTCCGCGAACGGTGGGGTTTCGGGGGCCTGGTCATGGCCGACGGGCTGGCCGTGGACCGGCTGGCCCGCATCACCGGTGACAAGGTCTCCGCCGGGGCTCTCGCCCTCGACGCCGGAGTCGACCTCAGCCTCTGGGACGAGGGCTTCACCCACCTGGCGGAGGCCGTCGAACGGGGCCTGGCCAGCGAGGCCGCTCTCGACGCCGCCGTCGCCCGCGTCCTGCGGCTGAAGTTCCGGCTGGGCCTGTTCGAGCAGCCGTACACCCGCCGCGCGGCGGTGCCCGTGGACGCCGGACGGGAACTGAGCACCGAACTGGCCCGGGCCTGCGTCACCCTCCTGCACAACACCGGGGGCGTCCTCCCGGTCGGGCCGGACGTGCGGCGCGTCGCCGTGCTCGGCCCGCACGCCGCCACCACCGCCCACCAGCTCGGCGACTACACCGCCCCACAGCGCCCAGGCACCGGCGTGAGCGTCCTCGACGCGCTGCGCCGCCTCGCCCCGCCGGGCACGGACGTCCGCCACGCCAGGGGCGCGGCCCTCACCGGCGCCGACCTCACCGGCATCCCCGAGGCGGTCGCGACGGCCGCCGCCAGTGACCTGGCCGTACTGGTGCTGGGCGGCAGCAGCGCCCGCACCCCCGACACGCAGTTCGACGCCAACGGGGCCGCCCGGACGGTCGTGTCCGAGATGACCTGCGGCGAGGGCGTCGACCTCGCGGGACTGCGGCTGGGCCGGGCCCAGCACACACTCCTGGACGCGGTCACGGCCACCGGCACACCCACCGTCGTCGTCCTCGTCCAGGGCCGCCCGCACGCCGTCCCGGAGGCGGCGGACCGGGCCGCCGCGCTGCTCACCGCCTGGTATCCGGGCCCGTGGGGAGGCGAGGCGATCGCCGAGGTGCTCCTCGGGCTCACCGAACCCGTCGGCCGCCTGCCCGTCTCCGTGCCGCGCTCGGCCGACCGGCTCCCCGTCCACTACAACCACAAGGACACCGAGTACGGCTCCTACGTCGACGGCGACGCCGGGCCGCTCTACTCCTTCGGGCACGGGCTGTCGTACACGACGTTCCACCACGGGCCGCCCCGGTGGGCCGGGCACACCGTCGAGGTCGACGTCACCAACACCGGCACCCGGCCCGGTCGCAGCGTCGTCCAGCTCTACGTCCGCCGCCTGCGCGCGCCCGTCTGGCCGCGCACGCTCGAACTGCGGGTGTTCCGGAGCGTGGAGCTCGCGCCGGGGGAGCGCCGTACGGTCGCGATACACCTCGGCGCCGACCAACTGGAGCTGGTCGGCGCCGATCTGGAGACGGTCGTACCGTCACAGGCGGTGGAGATCCGGGTCGCGGTGTCGGCACGGGAGGCGCTCACCGCAGTCCCCCTCGTCCTCGAGGTCGGGCGCGATCAGAGCTTGACGGCCCCCGACGACACGCCCTTGTAGAACCAGCGCTGTGTGATCACGAACAGCACCAGCACCGGGACCACGGAGATCACCGAGCCGGCCATCACCACCCGCTGGTCGTAGCCGAACGACGAGCTCTGAAGCCGGGAGAGCCCCAGCGTCAGCGTCATGTGGCCCTCGGAGCGCAGCACGATCAGCGGCCAGAGGAAGTCGTCCCAGGCGCTGATGAAGGTGTTGATCGTGACCACCAGGATCGCGCCCCAGGCGGACGGCAGATACAGGTACCGGAAGCGCTGCCACTCGTTCGCGCCGTCGAGCATCGCCGAGTCCTCGATCTCGCGGGGCACCGCCAGGAACGCACCACGCATCAGCAGGACGTTGATGGCGCCGACGAACCCGGGCAGCCACACGCCCACCAGGTTGTCGACCAGACCCAGGTCGCGGATGCTCAGGAACAGCGACACCATGATCGACTCGAAGGGGAACATCATGGAGGCGATCAGTACGACCCAGACCGCCTTGCGGCCCTTCCAGCCCGGCTTGGAGAGGATGTAGCCGGCCGTGGTGGAGAACAGCAGCTGGCTGGTGACCGACAGGGCGACCACGATCACGCTGTTCCTGATGTACGTGGCCACCGGCACCTGGTCGAAGACCTGCCGGTAGGCCCGCAGCGTCGGGTGGTGCGGCAGCAGCGAGGCGTCGGCGCCGAACACGTCCTCGCTCGTGCTCTTCAGTGAGGCCAGGAACTGCCAGACCAGCGGGCCGACGGTGATGCCGAGCACGAAGAGCAACAGCAGGTAGCGGACGACCAGTTCACGGGGGCGGCCGTACTCCCGCCAGCGCGGCACCAGCCGCCGGGGCTTGTCCACCGCCGTCGTCATGACTCGTCCTCCTTCGTCAGACGCTGCGCCAGCAGGGTCAGCCCCAGCGTCAGCGCGAACAGGGCCACACTGACCGCCGAGCCGTAGCCGGCGTTGCCGGTGAGCGGGTCCAGGCCGACGTCCCGGATGTAGAAGGGCAGGGTGCGGTCGGCGCCGCCGGGCCCGCCGGTGGAGCTGCCCAGCATGTAGATCTCCGTGAACACCCGCAGCGAGCCGATGCCGGTCAGGGTGCCGACCAGCATCATGGCCTGCCGCACACCCGGCACGGTGATGTGCCAGAAGCGGCGGACCGTGCCCGCGCCGTCCATGGACGCGGCCTCGTGCAGCTCCTTCGGCACGTTCCCCAGCGCGGCCAGATAGAAGATCATGTACCAGCCGAGCCCCTTCCACAGCGTCAGGCCCATGGCGGAGAGGAGGATCAGCCAGGAATCGGACAGGAACGGGATGGCGTCCTTGATCAGATGGGCCTTCTCCAGCCAGGTGTTGATCAGCCCGTCGTCGGCCAGCAGCCACTGCCAGCTCAGCCCCACGACCACGCTGGAGGCGAGCACCGGCGTGTAGAAGGCGGAACGGAAGAAGCCGATGCCGGGCAGGTTCTTCTCCACCAGGACGGCCAGCATCAGCGGCAGCAGCACCATCAGCGGTACGACGATCACCGCGTACAGGACGCTGTTGCGGGTCGCCAGCCAGAAGTCGGGATCGTCGAGCATCCGGGTGTAGTTGGACAGCCCGACGAAGTCCGCGGCGCCGCCGAGCGGCTTGGCATCGGTGAACGACAGCAGGACGGTGTTGAGGAACGGGAACACGCCGAACACCACCGCGCAGACGACGGCGGGCGCGGTCCACAGCCAGGGCAGCCACCAACGGCGGTACAGCGCCGCGCCGTTGGCGCCGGCGGAGGGGCCTGGCAGCAGAGCCCGGCCGAGGCGGCGGACCCGGGACGGGGCCGGGCCCGGCACGGAGACCGTGCGCTCCCCACCGGGCACGGGCACCGGGGTCGTGGTCTGCGCGTTCATGGTCTGCGCGTTCATGGGCTGGGCGTTCATGGCCTGGGCCGCCACGATCAGCCCGCCTGCTTCAGCAGCTCGTCGGCCTTCGACTGGGCGTCCTTCACGGCCTGTTCGGGGCTCTTCTTGCCCTGCATCGCCAGCTGCACCTGCGCCACGATCGCGTTCTGCACGGCCGGGGAGAGGTTGGTCTGGTAGGCGGTGGTGGTCTTGAGCTGTTCGGCGACGAGCTTGCGGGCCTCGGAGAAGGGGTCGTCCCCGGTCACCTTCTGGAAGAACGGGTCGTCCAGCGAGACGGTGGTCGTCGGGAAGATCACCACGTTCGGGTCCTTGCACCAGGCCGTCTGGTTCTCGGCGTCGGTGAGGAACTTCGCGAAGGCGAGCGCCGCGGGCGCGTGCTTGCTGGTGGCGGCGACCCCGATGTACTGCGGTGCCCCCGTGGTGTGGCCGAGCTTGTCGTAGGGCTGCTGGCCGACGCCGGTCTTGGTGTAGACCGACGGGCTGTTCTGCTTCACGAACCGCACGAAGCTCGGGTTCGTCGAGCCGTAGGCGACCTTGCCCTGGCTGTACAGCGTGGAGGGGTCGTTGCTGGAGGACAGTGAGTCCTTGGGCATGGCCCCTTCCTTGTACAGCTTGGCCATCCAGGCGACCCACTCGGTGGTCCTCGGATCATCGGCGAAGACGGCGGTCTTGCCGTCGTCGGCCAGCACCTTGATGTTCATCTGGTCGAAGTCGGCCGGGATCCGCCAGACCGGGTTCGCCATCGTCGCGTAGTACTTGCCCTGGCCAGCCTTGGCGATCTTCTCGTAGTCGGCGAACAGTCCGAACAGGGTCGTCGGAGGTTTCGCCGGGTCGATCCCGGCCCGCTCCAGCAGGTCGGTGTTGTACGTGAGGACGATGCCGCCGGTGTACCAGGGGAGCACCGTGTGCTGCGGCATGCCCGAGGAGTCCTTCATGGTGCTGGAGTTCCAGAACGCCGGGACGAACGGCTCCTTGGCGTCCGGGTCCTTGACGCCGAGGTTGAGCAGGTAGCCGGCCTTGGTGAGGGCGGTCCCGGTCTCGGAGTTGAGGTTGAGGACGTCCGGCAACGTGCAGGCCTGGGCGTCGGCGACGGTGCGCTGGGTGAAGGTGTTGTCGCCGGGGTCGTCGATCCACTTGACCGAGGCGTCGGGGTGGGCCTTCTCGAACGCCTTGATCACTCCGTTGAAGAAGTCGCCGAAGTCTTTCTTCAGGTTGGTCGTCTGGAAGGTGATCTTCCCTTCGACATCCCCGGTGAGCTTCCCGGAACCGACGTTGCCCTTGTCGACCTCGCAGCCGCCGGCCGTGGCGTCCCCGCCGTCGGAGCCGCCCGACAGGCCGCAGCCGGCCGCGGTCAGGGCCAGGGCTATGACGCCTGCCACGGTTCCGGTCAGTCTTCCCGCACGCATGTTGCCTCCTGCGATCCGGCAGCCGCTGATGCGGGCTGCTGGCCCAAAGTGCCGGTCCAAGCGCTGGCCAAACTGCTGGTTCAAATCACCAACTTGGACTCCGATTGATGAAAAGGTGGACCAGAATTCATCGGAGGTCAATGCCTTGCCGTGTTGCTTTTCGGTTCCGGGTGGTTACCGGCGTGTTCAGTGCCGGTGCTCGTGGTCCGGGTGCGACGGGTCGCCCGGGTGCTCGTGCCCGGGCGCGTACTCCACCTCGGCCCGGGCCCGGTCCAGCCAGTCGAAGAAGGCCTGCCGGCCCACCGCCCGCCGCAGCTCCCGCACCACCTGGTCACGGACCTCCGCGTACGGCAGGAAGTCCCCGGCGCCGGCAACTCCGTACGGGTCGACGCCGCGCCGCAGCGCCTCGGGGGTGAGGAATCGGTCCGGATTGCGGTCGTAGTAGGCCCGTGCGGCCTGCTCCGGCACCTGCTGCTCGGCCTCCAGCGCCGCCAGCAGGGCGCGCACCGCGGGGGAGTGGGCGAGTGCCACGGCGACGATGCTGCCCAGGTCGGCGACCTCGGTGCCGGACACCGCGAGCACCCGCGCCGGGGACACCTCGGGCGGTGGTGCGAGGCCGCGCTCGGCGCAGGCGCGGCGGGCCAGTTCGTCGACGACCACGACCTGCGTGGCCCACCGTCTGCGCTGCCGCTGCGCGCGGGCCAGTGCCTCCGGCCGGGTCTCCCGGTCCCGGGCGGGCACCGCGTCCAGCACCACGTCCACCCGCCCCTCGGGCACGGCCTCACCACGCACCAGCGCCGCATGCCCCCTCACGGCGTGGTGTGCGGCCGACGCCGCTTGTCCGCGTGCCGCCTCGTCCGGTACCGGCGCGTCCTCGCTCACGACGTGGCGTGCCGCCGGCGGCGTCTGTCCGTGGGTGGCCTCGTCTCCCAGCACCGGGTGCCTGCTCAGGGCGTGCTGGGTTGTCGGCGCCGGCTGTCCGGGCGCGGGCTCGTCTCCCACCAACGTGGGCCCGCTCATGACGTCACCTCCAGCACGACCGCCTCCGTGTAGGCCACGCAGCCGTGCCAGCCGGCCTTGGCCATCAGCCAGTACGAGCCCGGCGGTACCGCCGAACCGTCCACCTCCACCTCGCACACCGCGCTCTCCCCGGCGGACACCGCGAACCCCTGGCAGCCCGGCCCCACACCGGCCCAGGTGCCCCAGGACGACAGTGCCCACAGCGTCCCGCTCACCGGACCGCGCGTCGTGTTGCGCACGTGCACCGGCACCCGCACCCGCTCGCCCCGGCGCACCTCGATCCGGTCGGCGCCCAGCTCCATCACCAGGCTCGGCCCGGTCCGCCCGTCGGGTCCGCCCGGCGCGGCCTCCCCGGGCACATCCAGGGCGACCACGTCCTCGTACGTCTGTCCGCCGTACGCCAGCCGCGCGGCGAGCAGGTACCGGCCCGGCACGGGGTCCGCGGGCGGTGTGACGGTGACCTCCGTGAGCGTGAAGCCGCCCGGGCCGAGCGCGTACGGCAGTGCGGCGGGCTCGACGCTCCAGCCGGGCGGCACCTCCAGCGCCACCGTGCCCGACACCGGCGCGTCGGTGAGCTCGGAGGAGACGCGGACCGTCGCGGTGACCGGGCCGTCGGCGGTGAGCGCGGCCGGTGCGAGGTGGACGGCCACGGGCAGGTTGCCCCGGGGGGCCGGCCCGGAGTTGTGCAGCCAGTAGCGGGTGTACACCGGCTGGGCGGGTTCCCGCGCGGCGACCCCGGGCCCCTCCGCCCGCGGGCCGGCCGACGGCGAGGCCAGCACGGTGGCCACCTCGAAGCCCGTCAGGTCGAGCTCCAACGCGCCGTCCGGGCCCGGGTCGAGAGGCTGACCGGGCCGTTCCAGCACATCCGCCCGGCTGCCCTCCGTCCATGGCGAGGGACCCACCAGCCGCGCCCTCACCGGCCGTCCGTCCACCTCGTGCACCCGTACGACGACCCCGTGCGCGGGGTCGGGCGGCGCGGTGCCGCCCCGGGCCAGCGGGGAGCCGGCCGGCTTCAGCGCGTCCAGCAGCACCCGGCCCTCGGGCTGAAGTCTCAGCAGGGCCGCGTTCCTCGGCAGGTCGGCCGGTGTCTCGCAGGGCTCGCGCAGCCGCGCGGTGAGCGGATGGTTGAAGGCATGCCCGGCGCGCGGCCAGCCCAGCTCGCGCCAGTCGCCCTCGCCCGCGACGACCGCGTACTCGAAGGTGTGCGACCAGCGCTGGAGCTGGAAGGCGGAGCCGTCCGGCGCGGTACGCCGGGGCGGGTCGACCCAGATACCGGAGGGCCAGCCCGTGCACGAGCGCATGAGGGACGTGTAGAGGTCGCCGGAGGAGGTGACCACACAGCCCGGCGTGCCCCGGTTGAGGACCGCGAAGCCCCGGCCGTCCCACGCGTCGCCCGGCGGCAGCGCCTCCCCGCCACCGGCCGCGGTGGCCCGTACGGTCGCGTCGTCCAGGTCGGCGACCAGCGCGTCGACGGCCTTCATGTCGTCCTCGGGGCCGACGCCCGCCACCACCAGCAGCGGCAGCCGTTCCAGGTCGCGCAGGTCGGCGCCGGGCACCCACTCCTCGCGCAGCGAGGCGCGGGGCGCCACCCATACGACGGCCAGGCCCTCCTCGGCCAGTTGGCGGCGCACCTCGCGGGCCGCCGCCGGGTCCCAGCCGAGTGCCTCGGCGACCACGGGATTGCGCTCCGGGCCGCCCACGGCGATCCGGATGTCGGGCAGGTTGGAGTCGACCTCCAGGTCGCCGTAGCGCGGGCCGCCCGCGATCGTCGAGGTGGCCGTGACGCCCACCCGTACCAGGGCAGCGGCGAGGGGGGTGCCCAGCTCGCCGGCGGTGTCCCAGTCGGCGAACACCAGCTCGGCGACGCCGATCGACCGGTGGCCGAGGAGTCGGCCCGCGCCGTCGTGGACGGCGACGCGGGCCGTGGAGCCCAGGCCGAACCAGGAGTTCGCGGGGTTGTCCAGCGTCCACGGGAACCGCTCGCTGTCCACCTCCACGAACCCGAAGCCGCGCCCGACGACCGCGTCCGCGACCTCGTGCACCGGCAGCCCGCCGCGCACGTCCGAGGGCCAGCGCACCCGGATCAGCCGGTCCGCGCCGTCGTAGCCGTCGACGGTCGTCGTCACGTCCAGCCGGTCCACGCCCGCCCACAGCGTGAGCCGCTGGGTGTACCGGAACAGCCCGAGATCGGCCCGGACGGTGACGCGGGAGCCGGCCGGCGAGTGCTCGACATCGATGTCAGCGGTCACGTCACGGCTGCGGGCCAGGGTGGTGCCGGTCGGCGTGAGGTGCCAGGGGCCCTCGCCGAAGCGCGGATGCCGCGGATACTCCTCCTGCACCACGAGCTCGTTGCCGATGTCCCCGGATCGCAGCAGCTCCCGGCCGCCCTCGGTGAGCGCGCGCAGACTGCTGACGCCTCCGCCGCGCGCGGGGTCGACCGTCACCTCGTAGAACGTGTTGCGGATCGTCGTCCCTTCGCCGGCCGTCCAGCCGGGTGCCCGGCCCTCGGCGAGGGAGAGCGCCTTGAGGCCCATGCCCGGCACCTCGGGGACGACGACCCGCAGGGTGCCGTCCTCGAGCACCGCGGGCAGCGGCAGGCCGTCGAGGTCCAGCGGGACCAGACCGGGGTCGGCGACGGTCAGGACGTCCCTGCGCCGCCAGGTCGCGGAGTTGAAGACGACCAGGTCGGGCGCGCCGCCGGGCAGCGCGACCACCTTGCGGGCCAGCGCGTCGGTCGCGTCGGTGTGCACCGCTCCGGCGAGGTCGTACAGCTCCCGCCAGCCGGTGAGCAGGTCGATGTAGACCTGGTCCGACTCCGAGCCGGTGATCGCGTCGTGGTGGGCGCCGTAGATCAGCTGCCGCCAGGCCTTGTCCAGGGCCGCGTCCGGGAAGGGGTGCCCGGCGACCAGGGAGGCGAGGGTCGCCCAGGCCTCGGCGTCGGCGAGCAGTGTCTCGCCGTACCGCTGGGCCTGCTTGGTGTCGATGTAGGAGACGTCCTTGCCGGTGTAGACCGGGTTCATGTCCCGGGTCTGCGGGGACGCCGTCCGCCCCTCCCGCTCCAACTCCGCCCGGACGGCGGCGAAGAAGTCCCGGGGCACGCCGCTGACGAACCGCGGCCAGACATAACGGGCGTTCCAGTCGCGGTGGATGCCCATCACCCAGCGGCACGGCGGGGCGTAGTCGCCGCCGACGGGCAGCAGGACGTTGCGCGTGAGCGCGACCTTCTTCAGGCCCTGGAAGAGCTTGAGTGCGGCGGCCTCCGCCTCGGGCAGCGTGGGCGCGTTGTCGATGGCCCAGCCGGCGCCGTAGTGGTTGACCATGTACGCGGTCAGCAGCCCGCGCCCGGAGGGGGCGATCCAGCTGAACTCGGCCGGGAACTGCATGCGTCGCGGGTCGCGGGGCTCCTCGCCGAACACCGACAGGGTCGGCCCCCACTGGTGGAACGGGCCGCGCGCCCAGGAACTGGACGTGATTCCCGCGTCCGCCATCAGCCCCGGGAACTGCGGGTCGTGCCCGAACGCGTCCAGCTGCCAGGCGGTCTCCGGCGCCGCCCCGATGATCCCGCGCTGGAAGCCGTCGCCGTACAGCGCGTTGCGTACGGTGGCCTCCGCGCCGGTGAGGTTGGTGTTGGGCTCGTTGTAGGTGCCGCCCATGATCTCGACCCGGCCGGTGCGGATCAGCTGGCGCAGGAAGGCCCGCTCCTCGGGGAAGGCGTCCCAGTACGGCTTGAGGTAGTCGACCTCGGCGAGCACGAACGTGTAGGCCGGGTCGCGCCGGGCCAGGTCGCAGTGGGCCCGCACCAGGCTCATGCCGGACTGGCCGCGCGAGTCGAAGGTCCGGGCGGGCAGTCCGGTGACGGCCGGGTCGTCGGCGACGTCCCAGGTCTCGGTGTAGGCGGCCTGGGTGTTCCACCAGACGGGGTCGTAGTGGAAGTGGCTGACCATGAACATCGTCCAGCCGGGCTCGGCGACGGTGAACTCGGCCGTGTGCCGGGCCAGTCGGGATCCGTCGACGGCCGTGACCGTGATCTCGCGGCGGTCGCCGGGGGCGAGGCCGTCGACGGCCACGGGTATCTCGGCGCGTACGGTGCCGTCCTCGCCGACGGTGACGGCGGTCTCGCCGACGCTGCGGACGCCCGGGCCCGTCACGCTCAGCCGGACCGGCCGGCCGGGGTCGTGCCCGACGTCGACCGCGACCACCTGGCGCGGCTCGTCCTCCGTGCCGGTGAAGAGCTCGGTCGACTCGACAGAGATGACACGCATGGGGCTCCTAGGAGTGCGCGGGGGAGCCCCATCCTGGCACCGCAGGGTGGTTCAATCAACCATCTCTTGTCATTTTGGTTGGCTCATCCATGCATGGTCGATCGGCTCAGCGGGCTCGCCGGGCCTTCACCGCATGCGCCCCGGCGATGTGGTCGGTCAGCGCGAGGGAGGCGCTCGCCCGCTGATAGGAGAGCTGGCCGACCCGTACGTAGAGGCAGTCGATGAGCATGAGCACCGAGTGGCGCGCACCGATGCTGCCGGTGCGGAAGCTGGTCTCCGAAGACGAGGAGATGAGCCGCACGTCGGCGGCGCGGGCCAGCGGCGAACGCGAGTCGGCGGTGAGGGCGACGGTCGTGGCGCCGCGCTCCTTGGCCAGCTCGAACGGCTCGATCGTCTCCCGGGTCGCCCCGGAGTGGGAGATGCCGATCGCCACGTCCGCCGGGGTCAGCAGGGCGGCCGAGGTGGTGGCCGCGTGCACCTCGGTCCAGCCGCGCACCGCGCAGCCGATCCGGAACAGCCGTGTCTCGGTCTCCTGCGCGACCGCGCCGCTGCCGCCGACGCCGTAGACGTCGATGCGCCGGGCGCGGGCCACGGCCTGGGCCGCGCGCTCGATCGCGTCCAGGTCGATCCGGTCGATCGTCTGCTGAACGGCCCGCAGGTCGGCGGTGCCGACGACCTGGACGACCCGCTCCAGGCTGTCGTCGGGGGAGATGTCCGGACCGATCTCGGCGCTGCCCCAGTCGGAGGATTCGCCGCGGCCGCGCTCCTGGGCGAGTTCGATCAGCAGATGCTGGTAGGAGTCGAGGCCGACGGCCCGGCAGAACCGGGTGACGGTGGCCTGGGAGGTGCCGGTGCGACGCCCCAGCTCCGCGGCCGAGCAGTGGGTGACGGCGGCCGGATCCTCCAGGATCAGCTCGCCGACCTTCCGCAGGGAGCCGGCCAGCCGGGGCAGCTCGGTGCGGATCAGGGTGGTGACATCGGTCGAGGGCATGCAGAGAAGGTACCAGCCACCCGTTCGCACGACCCTTGAATATCAGGACCGATGGTCACTGATGGTCGGGCCGAACCGGCCGACCCTGCCGGGCCCGTTGCCCGCGCCCCTCGGCTTGTGATTTATTGATTCATCTCTAGATGTGTATGGGGTGGTTCAATCCACCAGTGGGGAGTGTGACGTGACCGTCGAGTCCGTGAGTGCCGAGACCTTCGCGCGCGAGAGCCTGGCCGTCCTGAACCGCCTCACCGAGTCGGCGCGCGCCGACGTGAGCGCGGCCGCCGGGCTGATCGCCGACTGCGTCCGCGAGGACGGCGTGGTCCAGGCCTTCGGCACCGGCCACTCCCAGGCTCTCGTCCTCGAACTGGCAGGCCGGGCCGGCGGACTGGTGCCCACCAACCGCCTCCAGATGGCCGACCTCGTCCTCCACGGCGGCGACCACCCCGGCGTCCTCGACGACCCGCTCCTCGAACGTCAGCCCGGCATCGCGCTGCGCCTCTACGAACTCGCCGCCCCCCGCCCCCAGGACCTCTTCGTCGTCATCTCCAACTCCGGGGTCAACAGCGTCGTGGTCGAGATGGCCCTGCACGCCAAGGGGCGGGGTCACCGTCTGCTCGCCATCACCTCCCTGGCCCACACCGCGGCCGTGCCGGCCGTCCACCCCAGCGGCAGGAAGCTCGCCGACCTCGCCGACGTCGCCCTCGACAACGCGGCCCCGCCCGGCGACGCCCTCCTCCCGCTGCCCGGCGGCGGCGCGGTCTGCGCCCTGTCCACGCTCACCGGCGCCCTGTTGGTGCAGATGACGGTCGCCGAGGCCGCCGCCCAGCTCCTCGCCTCCGGCGACCGCCCCCCGGTCTACGTCTCCGCCAACGTGCCCGGCGGCTTCGAGGGCAACCTGGAGCTGGAGCGGCGGTACGCCGGACGGATCCGACGCACCGCCGGCTAGTGCTGTGACCGCATAGGTTCGCCGGGTCGGCGGTCGTGGCGGTTGCCTGTGCGGTGACATCCGATCCGACCGCTGGAGGCGCGGTGGCCGAGCCCGTCCGTGTACGCAGACTGACCGACCACGAGGGGCAGAAGCTGCAGCAGATCGTGCGCCGGGGCAGCACGAGTTCGGTGCGCCATCGGCGGGCGATGATGCTGCTGGCCTCCGCTGGAGGGGGCACCGGCAGCGGATGATCAGGCGGATCCCGGCCGGCCCGCGGAGCGGGTATGTGCGGCGCTGATGTGTCCTCAGACGCCCGCTTCCACCAGGTCGTCGGTATGGAAGGTGCGGCGGTAGGAGGCGGGTGAGACACCGAAGGCGGTGCGCATGTGGGCGCGCAGGGAGTTGGCGGAGCCGAAGCCACAGCGGTGGGCGACCAGGTCGATGGACAGGTCGGTGGTCTCCAGCAACTGCTTGGCCAGTTCCAGGCGTTGCGCGGTGAGCCACTGCACGGGGGTCATGCCGACCTCGTCGCGGAAGCGGCGGGTGAAGGAGCGCAGGCTCATCCGGGCGTGTTCGGCCAGGCGGTTCAGGGAGAGGGGTTCGCCGAGGTGTTCCAGGGCCCAGGCGCGGGTGGCGGTGGTGGTGGCGACGGTGGGTTCGGGCACCGGGCGGTCGATGTACTGGGCCTGGCCGCCGTCCCGCCAGGGCGGGACGACGCACATGCGGGCGGCGCGGTTGGCGGCGGCGGCGCCGTGGTCGCGGCGGATCATGTGCAGGCACAGGTCGACGCCGGCGGCGACGCCCGCGGAGGTCAGGACGTCGCCGTCGTCGACGAAGAGGACCTCCTCGTCGACCTTGACGCGGGGGTAGGCGCGGCGGAACTCGGGGGCGAGGTGCCAGTGGGTGGTGGCGGGCCGGCCGTCGAGGAGGCCCGCGGCGGCCAGGACGTAGGAGCCGGTGCAGATGGACACCAGGCGGGTGCCGGGCCGGATGCCGGCGATGGCCGCGGTGACCTCGGGCGGCAGCGGGCCGCCGTGGCCCAGCTCGGGCATGGCGTGCGTGGGCGGGACGATCACGGTGTCCGCGGCGGCCAGGGCCTCGGGACCGGCCGCGGGCTGCACGGTGAACCCGGCGTCGCTGAGGACCGGGGCGCCGTCGGCGGTGCAGACGGTGACCTCGTACAGCGGGCGTGAGCCGGCGTCCAGGACGCTGCCGAAGACGCGGGAGGGGATGCCGAGTTCGAAGGGCGGGACGCCGGGCAGGGCGAGGACGGCGATGCGGTGCCGCCCGGCCGCGTCGGCGCTCGGGTCGGGGCGGGGGTCGGTGCACGGCCACTGCATCTCGCTCATGGCCAGATCCTGTCACATAGTGGCCTGACGGCCAACACCATGGTGGGAGCGGGTGCCGGATCGTGGACTGCGTCGCGCCGGGAAGGGCCCGGGCGGCCGGTATCCGATCAAGACGGAAAGAGTGAGGCGGACAGTATGCGTGCGGTGGTCGTGGAGCAGTGGGGCGGACCGGAGGTGCTCGTGGAGCGTGAGGTCGCCCGGCCCGAGCCGGGACTGAACGAGGTCCTGGTGCGGGTCCACGCGGCCGGTGTGAATCCGGTGGACTTCAAGACCCGGGCCAGCGGGGCCCTGATCGAGTGGGGCGAGGTCCCGGCGGTCGGCTGGGACGTCTCCGGCACCGTGGAGGCCGTCGGACCGGGCGTGGGGATGTTCCGCCCCGGGGACGAGGTGTACGGCATGCCGCTGTTCCCGCGGCAGGTCGGCGCCTACGCCGAGTACGTCGTCGCCCCGGCCCGCCACCTCGCGCCCAAGCCGGCGAACCTCACCCACGTGCAGGCGGCGGCGCTGCCGCTGGCCGCGCTGACCGCCTGGCAGGCCCTGGTGGACACCGCCGGGGTGCGCGCCGGTGAGCGGGTGCTGGTGCACGCGGCGGCCGGCGGGGTCGGCCACCTGGCCGTGCAGATCGCCAAGGCCCGCGGCGCGTACGTCATCGGCACGGCCAGCGCCGGCAAGCACGACCTGCTGCGGCAGCTGGGCGCGGACGAGGTGATCGACTACCGCACGGTCCGCTTCGAGGACGCCGTCGGGGACGTGGACGTGGTGCTGGACGGGCTCGGCGGCCAGAACGCCGAGCGGTCCCTGACGGTGCTGCGCCCGGGCGGCCGGCTGATCACCCTGCCCGGCCCCGACGACGTCCCCGCCGACGTCCCCGGCCACGTGCGGGCGGTGTGGATGCTGGTCGAGCCCGACCACCTGGGTCTGCGCGAGATCGCCGCCCTGGCCGAGCGGGGCGCGCTCACGCCCGTGGTCGAGACCGTCGTCCCGCTGGCCGAGGCCGCGAAGGCGCACGAGATCGGCGAGCAGGGCCGCACCACCGGGAAGATCGTCCTGAGCGTCGCCTGACGCCGGCCGCCCCGGCCGGGTCGGCTCCGGGCGCGGCCGAACGGGACGGGGCGGGCCTGTGGGCACGGCCGGACAGGACGGAACTGCGGCTCGGGGCTTCGGAGGGGGCGGGGCTGCGGCTCGCGGGGGTGCTTCGGTGACGGCGGCCGGGGCGGCGGCTCGCACGGGGGCGGAGGCAGGGCTGCGGCTCGCGCCGGAGGGGTGTCTTCGGTGGTGGCCGGGGCCCGCTGCTGCCGGCGGGTGCACGCGGCCGGCATGTGGCACCGGGAAGGGCGCGTTGCGGGTCCAGGGCGCCCTCGGTTGAGAATAATCCTGAGTAGACTCATAATTGAGTTCACTCGGGTTGAGTGAGTGAGTGAGGCGAGGCCCCATGGCACGCCGAATTGGCTGATCTGGCCTCACGCCTGGATAAACAGGATGAAGACAAGGAGTGGCGCCCCATGCGAGCGTTCGTCGTCACCAAGTACAAGGAGCCGCTGCAAGAGGCGGATGTCCCCGAACCCACCGTGGGGGAGCACGACGTGCTCGTCCGGGTGGAGGCTGCCGGACTGAACCCGCTGGATGAGAAGATCCGCGCCGGTGAGTTCAAGCAGATCCTGCCCTACAAGCTGCCGCTGATCCTGGGCAACGACGTCGCGGGCACCGTCATCAGCGTCGGGACGGCGGTTCGCGGCTTCAAGCCCGGAGACGAGGTCTACGCCCGGCCCCACCAGGACCGCATCGGCACCTTCGCCGAGCGCATCGCCATAGCGGAAGGCGACCTGGCGCTCAAGCCCGCTTCCATCAGCATGGAAGAGGCCGGCTCGCTGCCGCTGGCGGCGCTCACGGCGTGGCAGGCGCTGGTGGAGCGCGGGAAGGTGCGGCCCGGGCAGAAGGTTCTCATCCACGCCGGCGCCGGCGGGGTCGGTTCGATCGCGATCCAGCTCGCCGCGCACCTCGGGGCGAGCGTCGCCACGACCGCCAGCGGTTCCAACGCGGACTTCGTGCGCGCGCTCGGCGCGGACACGGTGATCGATTACCGCAGTCAGGACTTCGAGCAGCTCCTGACCGGCTACGACCTGGTGCTGGACAGCCTCGGTGGTGAGAATCTCGAGAAGTCCCTGCGGGTGCTCAAGCGCGGCGGCAAGGCCATCGGGATCTCCGGTCCCCCGGACCCCGGGTTCGCCCGCGAGGCCGGCCTGAACCCGCTGCTGCGCCTGGCGGTCGCAGGCCTGAGCGGCAAGATCCGCAGGCAGGCCAAGAAGCTCGGCGTGACGTACGAGTTCCTGTTCATGCGCGCCAGCGGCGACCAGCTCCGCCAGATCACCACCCTCGTCGACCAGGGCGTGGTGCGCCCGGTCGTGGGAAAGGTGGTCGGCTTCGACCAGACCCCGCAGGCGCTGCAGTCCCTGTCCCAGGGCGGCATCCGCGGCAAGGCCGTCATCGGCAACAACTGACCCGCCGCAACCGCGACGGGCGACACAGAACGCACGAGGACACCACCCATGTCTGTCGCCTCCCAGTCGGTCGGACGGCGCGAGCGGAACAAGCAGGAGAAACTCGACCGCATCGTCGCTGCCGCCAGTGAACTGTTCGCCGAACACGGCGTCGACGAGGTCACGACCCAGCAGATCGCCGACAAGGCCGACATCGGCACCGGGACCCTGTTCCTTTATGCCAAGACCAAGGGCGAACTCCTCCTCCTTGTCCAGAACGCCAAGTACGTCGAAGCACTTGAGCAGGGCCGGGCGGACGCCGAGGCCATCCCTGGCGTGCTGGACGCGGTGCTGGCGATCGTCCGGCCGATCGTCGAGTGCAACCGCATCCAGATCGACAACGGACGCACCTACCTGCGAGAGATGGTCTTCGGCGACCCCGAGGAGCCCCGGCACGGCGCGGCACTGGCCATCGTCGCGCAGACCGAGGAGGCCGTCGCCGCCGTGCTGCGCCGAGACGATCGGGTCGCGGAGGGCGACGCCGCGACGCTGGCACACATCGTGTCCGCAGTGATGTTCCTCAGCATGGCGGCGGGCGTGAACACCGCCTTGAGCGTCGAGGAGATCGTGCAGGACATCCGGGGGCAGGTCGACGTCCTGCTGCCTCGCTGAAGCGCGGCCCCAACCTCAGGCCCAGGCGACCATCCGGGCAGTCCCGGCTGCGGCATGGCCCGAATCCCCAAATGACAGGTCATCCGGCCGTTGTGCCCATACCGGCATGACTGGACGGCTGGGGCGGCCGGCCGGAGGGCTACCGCCACCGCGTGCTGCTGGGATTCCGGAGATTGCCTGCCTACGTGGCGTCGAGTTCCCGTCCCACAGTCCCTGTCCCCAGGATTCCGGGTCGAGGCCCGTGTGGTGCGGTCAGGGCTTTGTGGGTCGATTCAGCAGTTCAAGGGCGCCTTCGACGCGATGATGCCGTCCTACCGCGTCGTGCGTGGCGCAGGCGGCCAGGTCGGGGCGCTCGTAGGGCTGCCGGCAGACATGGCAGTCGTAGGTGACCGCCCCACCACTCGAACGCCGCCCGGTCGTCCACATCCCGGACGGTGTCCTCGTCGGCCTGCACCAGCTGCGCGATCACCGGCACCCGTCTTCCTCCAGCGGAGGCCAGCAGCATCATCGCCCGCGCACGATCTGCTTTTCTGCCCCTCGTGGTCGGTCAGTCTGCGCACACGGACGGGCTCGGCCACCGCGCCTCCAGCGGTCGGATCGATGTCACCGCACAGGCAACCGCCACGACCGCCGACCCGGCGAACCTATGCGGTCACAGCACTAGACGCTCCACGTGGTCGCTGTGCCGGGAGGCCCCGTCCCTAGGGGATCAGGGCCACCGCCAGCGGATAGGCACCGGTGGGGAGCGGGGTACCGGCCTTCCCCGAGGCGATGTCGACCGGTACCAAGGCGTTTGCGTCGGCCGTCGTGACGTACGCCGTGCTGCCGTTCCAGTTCAGGCCCACGTCGAAGGCCGACCTGCCCACCGTGACCGGCGTCCCCGGGGCACCGGTCACCGTGTCGACCGGTGTGACGGTGTCCCCGGTGCTGGCGCTGACCCACAGGGTCCGGCCGTCCGGGGAGAGCGCGAGGCCGTAGGCCTGACCGGAGACGAGCAGCGTCGGGCCGGTGTCGTTCGTGGCCGTGTCGATCGGAGTCACCGTCGAACCCCCGGAGTCGGACACGTACACGGTCCGCCCGTCCGGCGCCGCGACCACGTTGAACGGCGACGGCCCCACCGGTATCGCGGCCTCGGCCGTACGGGTCGCGAGGTCGACCGGGGTGACCGTGGCGTCGTGGATGTTCGCCACGTACAGGGTGCCGCCGCCGGGCGTGACCGCCATGTTCTCCGGACCCGAGCCGACGGGGACGGCCGCGCCCGCCGTCAGGGTGCCGGTGTCGACGGGCTGCACGGTGCCGTCCGTGTAGTTCGCCACCCAGAGCGTGCCGCCGTCGGGGGTGAGGGCGAGCCCGGCCGGCACACGCCCCACCGCGACCGTGCCGGTGACCGTCCCGCTCGGCACATCGATCACACTGACCGAGTCCGACCCCTGGTCGGCCGCGTACGCGGTACGGCCGTCGGCGCTCACGACCACCTCGCCGGGGTTGGCGCCGACCTTGATCGCCGTACTGGTCCCGGAGACGAGGTCGACGGAACTGACGGACCCGCCGCTGAAGTCGGCGGTGAGCGCCCGTGGCGTCCCCGTGCCGTCGGTCACCCGGACGGGGATCGCCCGGGTGAGGCCGCCGGAACCGCCGGACACCACGACCGAGCGGACACCCGCCGAGGCGCCCCGGGCGGCGGTGAAGGTGACGGTGGCCGTCGAGCTGCCGCCGGCCGGGACGGTGACCGTGCCGCCGGCCGGGGACGCGGTGACGCCGTCGGGCACGGTGAGCCTCCAGTCGACGGACGTCGCGGCGGTGGACCGGCGATCGGCGAGGGTGAGGGTGACCGTGGCGCTCGCCCCGGGTTCGAGGGACAGCGAAGCGGGCGAGAAGGACGGGTCCGCGCCGGGGTCGGGGGCGTACCGGATCATCGCCCGGTAGAGGAAGCCGTCCAGCACACCCGGCGCGACCTGCTGCGGGATCGCGTCCAGCGCCTTGCGTTCGCTGCGCAGCCTGGTCCAGTACGTCGACACGTCCTCGTCGTCACCCCGCTTGCCGGCCAGCAGCAGGTCCACGGCGGTCAGTCCGGCGGTGCCGTAGGAGCCCAGCTTGTCCAGCCAGGGGGAAGTCTCGGACAGGAAGCCGGGGTTGGCGAGACCGGCGCGCAACCGGGCGGGCGTGGCGGCCATGTCGGTGAAGTAGGACCGCAGCGCGGCCGTCGCCCGGGCGAGGCCGCTGTCCCCCTCATGGGCCGTACCGAAGGCGGCGATGAGCGGGGCCAGGGTCGGGGACTCGGTGGCGTTCAGCTGGGACGAGTAGTTGTTCTCGGCGAAGATCCGCAGCCATTTCCCCGCGTGCGCACTGCCCGCGAGATCACGGACGGAGGCGAGGAAGGCGGCCTGCGGGTCGTAGCCGTCCGGGTTCCACAGGTACGCCGCCGAGGTGAACAGCGCGAGCCTGCTCGCCTCGCCCTGGACCATCGGGTTGGCGGTGACGCCGACGGCCTCACGGGCCACGTCCGGCTCCCGGCCGGTGTAGGGGCCGAGCAGCAGACGGCTGGTGGCGTAGTCGTTGACCGGGTAGTTGTCCCAGACCAGGACCGGGTGCCCGAACACCGCGCGGGCCTGCCGCACCTGCGCGGCGGTGACCGTCGGCGCGATGACGCCGACGCCCGTCCACTCGACGACCACGCCCGGGTCGAGCCGCTCGCGCAGCGCCTTCTTGTACGGGGTGTCGGCGAGGTCGGAGTACTCGGTGGGGACCGTCTCCAGTGGCTGGAGACCGGAACGGCCGGCCGAGAAGTCCCGCCACACCTGGTTGAGCAGCCGGGCCTGTGCGGCTCCGGCCGCGCCGCCCCCGCTGCCGAACTCCTCCTCGTCGGCGGGGCAGTTCCACTTCGTGTAGCTGATGTCGTCCAGCGGGATCGCGAAGGAGCGCACCCCGATGTCGTACAGCGAGGCGAACTTGCGGACCAGCGCGGCGGTGTCGGTGGCGGAGGAGTAGCAGACCGACAGGCCGGGGGAGAGGGCGTAGGTGAAGCGGACGTGGTCGGTGCCGGCCCGGTCGACGAGCTCGCGCAGCCGGCCCAGCTCGGCGGCGGGGTACTCGTCGCGCCAGCGCTCCCGCAGATACGCGTCGTCCTTCGGCGAGTAGACGTACACGTTCTGTTTGGTGCGCCCGTAGAAGTCGAGTCGGCTCAGCCGCTCGGCGTGCGTCCAGGGGGTGCCGTAGAAGCCCTCGACGACCCCGCGCAGCCGGGCCGTGGGCCGGTCGCGGACGCTCACCGCGGGCAGACGGGGGCCGGTGAGGAGTTGGCGGAGGGTCTGGGCGGCGTAGTAGGTGCCGGTGGCGTCGGCGCCGGAGAGGGCGAGCAGGGCGCGTCCGGCGTGGCGGCCGGAGGCCAGGACGTATCCCTCCGGGGGCAGTCCGGCCGGGGAGCCGACAGCGAGTCGCCGCAGCGCGCCCGCGGTGGCGGGATTCTCGTGCGGGCCGCCGACGAAGACGGTGAGCGCGGCCGCGGGCGTGCGGGCGTCGGAGGGGACCGTGACGATCCGGTCGGCTCCGGCGGCCCGCAGCGCGGCCTCGACGACGCGGCGGGCGGAGGCGTCGGTGTCCGGTCCGACCACCTCGACCACCCGGTCGGGGACGTCGATCTGTCGGCCTGTGGACTCGATGTGCCGGGGCGTCGGCCATACCTGGGGGATCGCCGTGACGGCCGGCCCGGCCGGCGCGGCGGTGGCCGACGGGAGCGAGGGGACCGTCAGACCCAGGACCAGGAGCAGGGCCCCGTACAGGCGGCGGGGTCTGACGGGGTGTGGGGGGCGGCGAAGACGCCGTGAGGTGATTGGAGTCACCAAGATATGCTAGGAACGCTGAATCAAGCATTCAAGAGACGCGAGCGACCGAACCACTCCCTGGTCGCCGCACCGCTGGAGAGGGCCACCAGCAGCGCACCCGCGGCGACACCGGCGCCCCACGCGAAGTGATGGGCCAGGGCCGCGGCCGAGCTGCCCAGGATGATCACCCAGCCGACGACGACCGCGCCCCTGCGCACCGCGCCACCACCGTCGGCGAACCTCGCCGAGATGACCAGCGACGTCACGGCGAGCACCGCGCACCCCGTCGCCGCCAGCAACAGCATCCCGACCACCAGCCCGCCCAGCGCGCCGGACTCGAAGACGGCCGCGGCCGCGGTCAGCCGCACCGAGCAGGCGATGCCCGACAGGCCCAGGGTGACGAGCAGTGTGCGGGCATATCTGGCCGTAACAGGCATACGCGTCATAGGGGTTCCTTGTGCCGTGCGGACGTCGGTTCGCCGGGGGCGTGGGACACGGCGGGCCGGCCGGGCCACCGTAGTCGTCGCGGCCATCAGGCCGACACCCCTTCGACGAGGGCGAAGACGACCCGTCACGTGCCCCCGGACCGCGCCCCCGCGGCCGACGTCCCGCGCGTGATGTGACGAGTCCCATTGCACTCATGGCCCCGAACCGGCGACCCTCACCTCGCACGAATTTCCGAGGAACTGTTATCCGTTGCTTCCGCAGAGATCCCCCATATGACGGACAGCATCGTTCGGCGTCGAGGACAGGGAAGTCTCAATGAGTACACGGCACACGGTGGAGGCGGTGGCGCTGGTCACCGCCGCCCGAGCGGGCGACCAGGCGGCCCAGGACGCGCTCGTCGGCGCGTACCTTCCGCTCGTCTACAACATCGTGGGCCGGGCGTTGAACGGTTCGGTGGACGTCGACGACGTCGTGCAGGACACCATGCTGCGCGCCCTCGACTCGCTGGGCTCACTGCGGGATCCCGCGAGCTTCCGCTCCTGGCTGGTGGCCATCGCGATGAACCAGGTCCGGGCGCACTGGAACCGGCAGCAGCCCGTCCAGGGCGGCATCGAGGAGGCCGACGACGTCGCCGATCCGGGGGCCGACTTCGTCGACCTGACCATCGTGCAACTCCAGCTGTCCGGCCAGCGGCAGGAGACCGCGCGGGCGACGCGCTGGCTGGAGCCCGACGACCGGGGACTGCTGTCCCTGTGGTGGCTGGAGTGCGCCGGTGAACTGACCCGGGCCGAGATAGCAGCGGCCCTGGACCTGACGCCGGAGCACACGGCGGTCCGCGTACAGCGGATGAAGGCGCAGCTGGAGGCGGCCCGTGTCGTCGTGCGGGCGCTGGACTCGCGACCGCAGTGCCCGGAACTGCGCGGCGCGCTCGCGGGCTGGGACGGCCGGCCCTCGGCGTTGTGGCGCAAGCGCACCGCCCGGCACGCACGCGGCTGCGCACACTGCTCGGGCCTGTGGAGCGGGCTGATGCCCGCCGAGGGCCTGCTGGCCGGTCTGGCGCTGGTCGCGGCGTCGTCCGCGCTCCTGGCGAGGACGAACTCCGCCGCCGACACCATCGCCGTGGTCGGCTCGGCGTCCCCGCTCGCCGGGGACGAGGATCTGGGCGGGTCCGTCCCGGCGCTGAACCACCGTGCCACGAAGGACCGCACCACCTCCCGCACCGACGCCCGTCGCAGGCGCCGCACCCGCCGACGGGCGGTCGGCGGCGCGGTCGTGGCCGCCTGCGTGGCCGGCGGCGGCCTCTACTACTTCGGCACGCAGCCGGACGGCGGGACGGGGGAGAGCACCGCAGTCCAGCCCGCGAACGACGCACTCGCCTCGGACCACCCCACGCCGGACAGCGCCCGCAGCAGCTCGCCGTCCCCGTCCCCGTCCCCGACGGCGTCCGCGTCCAAGTCGCCGAGTGCGAGCGCCTCACCGACGCCCCGCCCCAGCAGGACCGCGGTCGCGGCGGCTCCGGCGAAGTCGACCGAGCCGAAGCGGACCGCTTCCGAGACGCCGACCGTGCAGGCGGGTTCGTCGGATCTCTCGACCCAGGTGATCGCACTGGTGAACAAGGAGCGGGCGACGGCAGGCTGCGGCCCCCTCACGGAGGACAGCCTGCTGCGCGACGCCGCACAGGGCCACTCGGACGACATGGCCGCCCGCGACTTCTTCGACCACACCAACCCCGACGGCGCCGACCCCGGCCGGCGCATCACGGCCGCCGGGTACCGCTGGTCCACGTACGGCGAGAACATAGCCAAGGGGCAGCAGACGGCCGCGTCGGTGATGACGTCCTGGATGAACAGCGAAGGCCACCGGGCCAACATCCTGAACTGCTCCTTCAAGAACATCGGCGTGGGAATCCACGACGGGTCCGGCGGCCCGTGGTGGACACAGAACTTCGGCGCCAAGCTCTGACCCGCGCACCGGCCGTCGAGGGACCTGGTCTCCTCGGCGCCGGAGGCCCGCCGGGGAACGTCCGGCGGCGGAACGTGGATGGGGGTGTACCGGACCGCGCGGCCCGGTAGCGGAAGGCGGCAGGCTCGTCGTCCACGCCGGCGGCGCCCCCGACCCGGCAGGACGGCACCGCCGCGCCCGACGCATCAGGCCAGGTGACCCCCCGGATCCCGCAGACGCCCGGCGTTCGCCGCGTCGGCCAGCATGCGCCGCACCGCGGGCGCGGGCATCCGGACGACCACCGGCTCCGGCAGCGTGACCTCCTGCACGGCCGTCGCGCGGCGGCCCGAACGCACCCGGTCGCTCACCTCCGCCACCGCCCGCACGTCCAGCGTGAACTGCACCAGCACCGACTCGGCCTTGGGCTTGTGCAGCGGTATCGAACCGGCGGCGTTGGCGGCGGTCGCGGTGGCGCTGCCGGAACCGTCCACGGTGCCGAGGAGCTGGTTCATCCGGAACTCGTCCGCGTTCAACACCCCCGCGCCGAGCAGGCCGCGCGCCGACCGGCCGTGCTCGTTGGCCTGCTGGCCGTCGGTACCCGCCGGGCGCGGCGCGTCCAGCCCGCTCTGCGCGACCGTCTCGAAGGTCATCTTGTCGCCCACGCCCAGCACCCGGCCGCCGCGCAGCCGGGCGTGCAGCGAGGCGCGCAGGTCCTGGCCCGACGCGCCGGTCGCGTGCACCGGCGGAAGGTCGACGCCCGCGGCGGTCAGCAGCGGCAGCGCCGCGATCAGCCACTCCGTGGAGACGGCCTCGCGCAACAGGTGATACGCGGCCTCGCCGCCGGTGCGGAACCGCGCGCCGCCGCCCGCCCGCTGGACCGCGTCGTCGACCGCCTGCCGCACCCTGGGCGTCCCCCGGAACCCGTTGACCTGGGCCTCCATCGGCAGCCGGACCCCGGAGTCGCGCCAGGGACCGAGCCGGTCGGCACCCGCGTCCGCGGCGGCCACCGCGTGCACACCGACCTGCTGGGGCGGTACCGGGGCGAGCTGCGACAGCGCACGCAGATCCGCGGCGAGCACCCGGTGGGTCAGGCTCAGGCCCTTCAACGGCGCGAGGGCCAGTCGGCGGTTGCCGGAGAACACCTCCAGGGTCGCCTCGATCGGCACGTTCATCCGGGCCGACGGGGCGGACGCCGCCTCCGCGACGGTCTTCACGCCCAGCTGGGCACGCCCGACACCCACGGAGCGCCGCGAGTCGCTCGCGCCGAGACCGAGCCCCGCGGCGGCGCCGACGCTCTTCAACTGGCCCGCGCCCCCGTCGGGTTTCCCGGAACCGGCCAGGACCGCCTCGACGCCCCGGCTGTCGCTCTCGTCGTGCGCGGTGGCCCGCTGGGCGGCGGCGGAGGTGATGTACTCCATGTCCCGGCCGTCGGACGCGGTCTCCACATAGCTGCCCCGCCCGGTCCTGCGGATACGGAACAGCGCCCGGTAGGGCCGTTTGCGCCCGTCGAGCAGCTCGACGCCCACCCCGCCGTCCATCGCGCTCGACAACAGGCCCGCCGAGCCGTCCCGGTCGAGCACCCGTAGCAGCCGCTGCACATTGTCGTTGCGGTCCGACAGATGGGTACGCGGCAGCAGGTCGTCCGCGAGGGAGGCACCGAGGCGCCCCCGGATCCCCTCCAGCAGCGGCACGAAGTCGGGCAGGTCCTCGATCATGCCGAAGCCGAGCGGAAGCGACTCGGCCAGCGCGGGAACCGGGGCCGGGGGCACCAGGGGCGCGCTCTTCGGAGCACCGCCGAAGGCCGAGGTGGCCGCGGCCGAGGTCTCCGTCTCCGCCCCGGCCCGTGCCGTCCCGGCAGGCCGCGAGGACTTGTCGGAGATCCCGGAGTTCTCGGATTTCCCGGACTTTCCGGACGTCTTCGCCGACGTCGTGCCCGAACCGGAGGCCGCGTCCTCGCGCCCCTGTTCGCCCGGTACCTTCAGCCCCGCCGCCCGTAGCTGACGTTCGGTCAGCCACACCGCGACCGCCCCCGGCACCGTACGGCCACCGCGCGCCACGTACGGGCCGCCGCCCGTCACCGCGACCTCGGCGACCATGCGCACCACCAGATCGCACTGCACCAGATAGAGCGGGCTCTTGCGGGAGGTGTGCGCGTTGCGTTCGACGGTGCCGACCAGCGTGGACGCCGTAGTGTCGCCGCTGCCCAAATTCCGGCCGGCCGCCACCCCCTCGGCGAGACGCCACTCGGCGCCGTTCTCCGCGCCCGTCAGGCCGCCCTGCACCGAGACGTGGTGACTCGTGCCCTCCTGCCCGGTGACCTGATGCCCACCCAGCACGAAGGTCTCGGTGCCCGCCCCCGTGCCCTGATGGACGACCCGCCCACCGGTCAGCGCGAACCGGGTGCCGACCGCGCCGGTCAGCCCGGCCAGCCGCCGCGCGTGCCGCAGGTTCTGCACCACCCAGCCGGCCGAGACGGCCTGCCGCAGCGCGGCCGTCACCGCCTGTGGGCTGAACCGGTCCTCGATCGCGAGCCGCGGCGCGAGCCCCTCCGTCTCCAGCGCCCGGTCCTCCCGCGCCTCCTTGTTGCGGGCGGCGGCCCGCGCCAGCAGCTCGAAGGCCAGGTCCCGCACCGGCTGCCCGTCGCCCACGGTCTCCACCAGCGTCCAGTCCCGCACACCCCGCCTGCCGCCCAGCTGCCGCGACGCCAGACCGGCCAGGTCACCGATGCCCGCCGCCGTGAACTCCGTCCGCGTATCACGGTGGCCCGCCCTGCGGGCGGCGGTCGCCTCGTCCAGCTGCCGCTTGGCGTCGCCGTCCAGGGTGAACGCGGTCGGGGTGAGCAGACGCACGTCCTGAGCGTCGAGGGGCAGCGTGCCGACCCGCGCGGCGGCGGGCGCGTCCCGGCCCGGTGCGCCGGGGGTGAGCGCGCGGGCCGCCTTGCGCTGCCGGGATGTCATCGTCACGTCGACGTTCAGGCTCAGCGCCCCGCCGAACACGCTCGCGTCCTCGGAACCGTTGGTGAGGACGTCGGTGCGCAGGGTCGGCCCGGCGAGGCCGCGCCGGGTCGTCGTACGGCCCTTCTCGGCACGCGCCGACAGGGTCAGAGCGCCGGGGATCAGCCGGAACTGGCCGAGCGCCATCCCGCCGACCGTGCGTGAACTCGCCCGCCCGCTCTGGAGGTTGCTCGTGACGCCCGCGTGGCTGCGGACGAGCCAGTCCTTGGTCTCACCGAGGTGACCGGTCTCCCGCAGCGAACCGGTGACCTTCAGCTGCACGTCGTGCGTGTGGAAGCGGGACTTGCGGCGCAACCGCACCCGGACGCCGGTGGACAGCAACTGGTCCTTGTTGACCCGCAGGTTGGTCTCCGACAGTACGGTCACCAGCTCGCGGTAGTTGCGCCGCTGGACCTCGGCCTCCTCAGGGCTGAGATCACGCGGCTGCTCCTCCTCCCCGAAGGCGGGAAGATACCCGGCGAGCCGCGCATCGGTGGCGAACAGCCGCGTCACGGCCCGCATCATCGGCGCGGTGTCCAGCCGGCTGATCGCCACGCTGGAGCCCATCGCGCCGAACGGCAGGTGCCGCACGTCGTGCTCGGCGGCTCCGTCCTCGCCCGCCCGTTCGCCGTTCTCCGTCAGGTCCTGCTCGGTCGCGGTTGCCTTCCCCTTGCCCTTGACGTCCTTCCCGGCACGTTCCGGACGCTTGACGAACTCGCCGGCCGTCACCCCCTCGGGCAGGGGCAGCCCCAGCTCCTGGGCCTCGTCGGCCCGCAGCGAGACCCAGACCCGCATCGTGTGGTGCGCGGTACGGCCGCCGCCCCGCGCCCTGGTCAGGGGTGAGGTCGGACCGGTGCCCTCGACGGTGAACAGCACGGTGCCCAGATAGAGCACCTTCTCGCCGCGGACCTCCGCGCCCTGCCGGCTGGACACGGTCTGCTCGGCCACGCTGAACCGCGCCTTGCGCGCACCGGCGACGGGCATGACGGTGCCGCGGACGGCGGCCGCGTTCCCGAGGACACCGAACCCCGCCGCCGGACCGACGCCGAAGGCACCGCCACGGCCCTTGCCCGCTGTGTCCGTCACCGCGTGCTGCGACTGCTGATGGGTGCGCAGCTGCGTCTTGCCGGTGCTCCACCCGGGGGCCAGCTCGGTGATCGCGGCCCGCATCCGGTAGGTGCCGGTGGTGCTGCCGTCCCTGCTGGTCAGATCCTCGCCGACGACCCCGTCACGCAGCAGCCGGGGCAGGTCCTCCAGCACGGTCGCGGTGGCGGTGGCCTCGTACAGCCGGGCCCGGCCGGGAGCACCGGGCCAGGTCAGGGACGGATGCAGCGCGGAGGCGACCGCGTCGAAGAGACCGCCGCCGCCCTGGTGCGGCGCGGCCCGGTCCGAGACGGCGAGCGGGGCCATGGAATCGGCCAGCGACACGGCCCGGGCTGTCTCGGGGGCCACCGGACGCGGACGGGGCAGCGGCCCGGCGGCCGTCGGCACCAGATGCTCCACCGGCACCCGCATCGTCAGAGCGCCGGCCCCACCGGCGTTCCGGGCCGAGCGCTCGCCGTCCTTCATGATCCGCACGTTGTAGCGGACCCGGCGCGATACCTCGACCGACCCCTTGTCACTGCGCAGAACCCGCGGCTCCGCCATGTTCCGCTGGGTGCGGGAGTCCCGCGACGACTGGAACGGCTGGGCATTGACGGTGGCCGCCCCGCCGACCCAGACGCCGGGCGCGACCGGGGCCAGCCCGAACCCGGTGAACGCCACGCCCTTCGACGCGGATCCGCTCGTACTCTGCGCCACGGTGGCGGCCGAGTTGTGCTGCACGTCGACCTTGGTGGCCGCGCCCTCGCTGTCCGGACCCGCGGCGGAGAAGACGCCGGGACGGTCGTCGTCGGCGGGCGAGACGCTCACCGTGACGTCGTAACGGTCCGTACCCCGCACCCCGGTGACGGCGAAGGCCCGGCCGCGCCCGTAGAAGGACTCGGGACGCCCGGCGAGCTCCGCGGCGATCTCGGCGACCACACCGTCGCGCCGCCCGACGACATCGGCCAGCGTGGTGGTGACGAACTCGTGGCCGGTGAGCCCGTACGCCGTGGACAGCCCCGCCGCCTCCATGTCCCGTAGATACGACGGGAGTTCGAGGGCGTCGTCCCCGACCTCCTCGATGGCGGGCGGTACCTGCGGGGGCCTGCGCCGGACGGTGGACGGGCCGGCCGCGTTCAGCGCGGCGACGGTCGCCGCGTTGCCCGCGGTCTGCTGAAGCCCCAGCAGGGGATTCGGGCCACTGCTCCGACCGGCCACGTGGGGCGCCCGGGTCGCCCGCGGGGACCGCTCGAGGGCACTGCCATGACGGTCGTCGCCCGCCTGCCGCTGTTCTCGCACGCGCGTCAGCGTAAGGACGCTCCGACGGCCCGACAGGCGGCACGCGAAGTGTTCAACTGCCGTACTCCTGGGGGTCGTCGGACCACGTCAACGGGCGATGGTGACCGCCCCGGGCATGGCGTCCGCTCCCTGTCCGAGCGGTCCAGGAGGGGCTCCGCACGCCGGACGCACACCGGACGCACACCGGACGCACACCGGACGCGCACCGGGTGTACGCCGGAGGCACGGAACCCCTCAGGCCGTCCTTCTCCTTTCGCGGTCAGTAGGTGTGGAGGGTGAGCCCGTAGCGGCTGAGGATCTCGTTCACCGGCTGGAACCACGTCTCGCCGCCGCCGGTGCAGTTGCCCCAGCCGCCGGAGGTGACGCCCTGTGCCTGGTCGCCGCTGATGAACGAGCCGCCGGAGTCGCCCCCTTCGGCGCAGACGCTCGTCTTCGTCATCTGGTGCACGGCCCCCTGGCTGTAGTTGACGGTCTCGTTCTTCGCCAGCACCGTGCCGCAGTGCCAGTGCGTGGTCGACCCGGACCGGCAGACGGAGGCGCCCACCGGTGCCTCGGCCGAGCCGCGCACCAACTGGTCGGAGACCGTGCCCCAGCCGAGCACGACCGGCACCGTCCACCAGCCGCTGCCCACGTTGACCCAGGCGTAGTCGTTGTCGGGGAACGATGAGCCCTGGAAGTTGCCGATGTACGAGCCGTCCCAGCCCCGGACACCCGCACCGGCCTGGCCGCAGTGACCGGCGGTGACGAACCCGCCGTGGACCGAGAAGCCGATCGAGCAGCGGACGTTGCCCGTGTAGTAGGGGTCGCCGCCGACCGTGCCCGCCGCGAAGGTGCGCGGGGTCGCGGCGACCGTCTCGACGCTGACGGGACCGGCGGCACGGGCCTGCGCCAGGAATCGCTGGACATCGTTGTCGGAGTCCTCGCCCCGGACGACCGTGACCACCACGGTGTTCGTCGCCGCGTCGACGTGCCAACCACTCACCCCCGAGGGGGCGGAGAGCCGGTCGATGCGTGACTTCGCCGCGTCCAGCACCCGTGCGCTGTGCTCGACGACCCGGACGCCTGCGCCCTCGGCGCGAATCGCCGCGCGCGTGGCCTGCGAACTCTTTGAGGTGACGGCCACCGTGAGACGGCCGTCGGCGGCGTCGAACCAGGACCCGGCGTACGCAGTCCCCGCCGTGCGGCGCGCCCTCGGTTCGAGCGCGGTGGCGTCGCGTTCGGCCTCGAGCCGGGCCACCGCCTGCTCCTTCGTGAGCCCGAACTCCTTCCGCATGCCGTCGAGCAGTGCGGCGGAGGCGGGGGCGGCGTCGGCGGCCGACGGGGAGGAGGCCGTGGCACCGCCCCCGCTCGCCGCCGCGGGCAGCGTGCCCGCGCCACCGAGCCCGGCCAGGGTGAGGAGCGCGGCCAGGCAGACGTGCTTGAACCTTGTGCGTCTCATGGGAGTTGCCCTTCGTCGTTCCAGGAAGTGGGGGTGGAACAGCGGATGGGTGAGAGCGCTCTCAGATGTGGCGCGGCAGAGCCTAGCCGGGTCCGCTTGTCAGGTCTAGGCCAATGTGAGCCCTGTTTTCGCCCCGCCTCCGGCCGACGAGCAGTCCGCTCAAGGCCTCCGGGGCCTCGGTGGGGCCGATGGGGTGGTGGGATCCGTGTCCGGCTGGGATCGGCGGCCATGGGACGTGCGGACGCGGTTGAATCCCACCGGCCTGAGAGTCAAGAGGAGGACAACCGCTATGACCGGCGAGGACATCCTCCTGGGTATCGCCCTGACCGTCGCCCTCGCCACGGGCTCGCAGATCCTGGCGAACAAGCTGCGTGTTCCCGCACTGATCGTCCTGCTGCCGGTCGGCTTCGCGGCGGGGGCCGTGACCGACGTCATTCACCCCGGGCAGCTCGTCGGCCCGGACTTTCCCGCGCTGGTCTCGCTGTCCGTCGCCGTGATCCTCTACGACGCGGGCCTCGGACTGAACCTGCGCAACCTCACCGGCCGTACCCGCGGCACCGTGGTACGGCTGCTGATCATCGGCATCCTGGTCACCTTCTTCGCCGTCGCGGGCATCGGACCGGCCCTGTTCGGCATCCCGCTGCGGGTGGCGGCGATGATCGGCGTGATCCTCGTGGTGTCCGGCCCCACCGTCGTCGGCCCCCTGCTCGAATACGTCAGACCGACGGACAAGCTGCGGCGCATCCTGATCTGGGAAGGAACGCTGACCGACCCGATCGGCGGCATTCTCGGCGCCATCGTGTTCCACGCGGTCGCGACCAGCCATCCGATCGACATCGGCCGGGGCTACCAGATCGGGCAGTTCCTCCTCAGCATGGGCGTGGGCCTCGCGGGCGGTGCGGTGGCCACCGTCGTCCTGTGGCTGGCCCTGCACAAGCTGAGGCTCGGCGAGACGCTCGGCACCCTCGCCCAGCTGGCGACGGTCATCCTCGTCTCCGCGCTCTGTGACATCGTCCGCGACGACACCGGCCTCATCGCCGCCATCGTCACCGGACTCGCCATCACCAACCTGCCGGGGATGGACATGCCGGCCCGCAGACCGTTCCTCGAAACACTCGTCCAGATGATCATCGGTCTGCTGTTCATCTCCATCTCCTCCGCCGTCACCCCCGCGTCCGTGGTGCCCGTGCTCGTCCCCTCCCTGATCCTGATCGCCGTGCTCGTCCTCCTGATCCGGCCGCTCGTCGCGTACGCGGCGGCCCGGGGGTCCGATCTCACCATGGGCGAATGGGGCTTCATCGGGTGGATGGCACCGCGCGGCATCGTCGCCGCCTCGACCGCGTCCGCCTTCTCCGCCGCCCTGGTGGAGAAGGGACTGCCCGGCGCGTCCAAGATCCTTCCGATCACCTTCCTCGTGATCGTGGGGACGGTCCTGCTCTACGCGCTGACCGCCGCCCCCGTGGCCCGGAAGCTGGAGGTCGTCCGGTCGGCGCGGACGCGCCCTCTGCTGGTCGGCGGGGCCCCGTGGGTGATCGGCCTGGGACAGGCCCTGAAGACCGCGGGACTCGACGTGCTGATGTGGGCCGGACTCGACGAGGAACGCGAGCGGATCACCTCGGCCGGGATCGACCTCGCCCATGGCGAGATGCTGGCGACCGCCACCAACCCCCGAGCCCGCTTGGAGGGCGTGACGGCGGTGTTCCTGCTCACCGACGACGACGATTTCAACGCCCTCGCCTCGGTCGTCATCAAGGACAACGTGCAGGGGCCCGTCTACCGGGTGGGGCCGCCGCGGGACAGCCACGGGGTGGTCGCCCCCTACACCGGCGGCGACATCCTCTTCGGCCGCGCACTCGTCCGACAGCGACTCGCGGCCCGCTACGAGCGGGGTGCCCGCTTCCATGTGCGGCCCGGATCCACGCCGGTCCCCCCGGACCACGACATCCTGTTCGTCGTCCGCGCCGACGGCCGGCTGGCCCCGGTCACCGGGACCCAGACCATCACACCGCTGCCGGGCGACACCGCCGTTCTGATGGGTTCCGTATGACCTCCTGGGCCGCCCGCTTCCGACTGAGGCAGTACGTCAAGGCCAGTCTCTGGATCGTCCCGCTGTTCGGGCTCGTGCTCGGCGTCGCCCTGGCCGAGGCGGCTGCCTCCGTGGACGGGGCGTCCTGGCTGCCGTCGACCTGGGACTACTCCGCGTCGACCGCGACCAGTGTCCTCAGCTCCGTGGTCGGATCGATGATCGCGCTGCTCGGGTTCGTCGTCACCATCGGCGTCCTCGTCATCCAGCAGGCCACCGGCACCCTCTCACCGCGGTACATGCGGCTCTGGTATCGCGACCGGTTGCAGAAAGCAGTGCTGGGCACGTTCACCGGCACTTTCGCTTTCGCGTACACGCTGCTGCGGAGCATCGAGACGGACTCCGTGCCCAACCTCGGCGTGTCCATGGCCGGTATCGCCGTCTCCGCAAGCCTCCTTCTCCTGCTGATCTACCTCAACCGCTTCACCCACAACCTGCGGCCGGTGGCGATCGCGGACATCGTGGGACGCTCGGGCGAACAGGTCGTCCATCACGCGGCGGCACACCTACGGAGCACCGCTGCGCCCGACAAGGCCCCGCCGACGACCGGCTCGGTGACCCGTATCCGGTCGGAACGCGGCGGTGTCGTCCAGGCGTTGAACGTACCCGGGATGGTCTCGCTCGCGGCCCGGCACGACTGCGTGTTCGTGCTGGCCGCCTCCGTCGGCGACTTCGTGCCGCCCGGCGGCACCGTCGTCGAGGTCCACAGCGCCGCGTCCCCGCCCGACCCGCAACGGGTGACAGACCTTCTCGCCCTCGGGGCGGAGCGGACGATCGAGCAGGACCCGGCCTTCGCCCTGCGCATCCTGGTCGACATCGCCATCCGCGCCCTCTCACCCGCCGTCAACGACCCCACCACCGCCGTCCAGGTGCTGAACCACATCGAAGCGTTCCTGCACACCGTCGGCCGCGCCGGACCCCGCGGCCACTACGAGCTCGCCGACGACCGTGGCCGGCTGCGCCTCGTGCTGTCCGGCCGGCCCTGGGAGGACTACCTGGAGCTCGCGGTCACCGAGATCCGCGACTACGGCGCGACCTCCGTCCAGGTCTGCCGACGGCTGCGGGCCCTGCTCGAAGGTCTCCTCGCGAGCCTGCCGGACGAGTGCGGGCCCGCGCTGCACGCCGAACTCCGTCTCCTCGACGAGGCTGTCGAAAGGGAGTTCGCGGACGACCTCCGTCGCGCCGAGGCACGGACGGCCGACTCCCAGGGCATCGGGGGACGGCGCACCCGGGACGCTGCCCCCGGTGCTTCACCGCCCGACGAGCCCGGCCCGTAGGACCTCTCCCCGGCCGGGCGTCGTCCCCTCCCTCCCGGCGGGCAGGCGGGCAGGCGGGCAGGCGGGCGGGCACGGTCACCGCGGCCCGTGGGGCTCGAAGTCCGCCGGCGTGAACTCGCCGACTCCGGCTCAGTCGAGCCGCCGCTGCCGGTCGATGGCCTCGTCCAGGGTCGATGCCGCCATGATGAGGGACAGGTGGGTGAACGCCTGCGGGAAGTTGCCGAGTTGCTCGCCACTCGGGCCGATCTCCTCGGCGAAAAGGCCGACATGGTTGGCGTAGGTGTGCATCTTCTCGAAGGTGTAGCGCGCCGGCCGTACGCGCCCGGCCCGGGCCATGGCGTCGACGTAGAGGTAGGTGCAGAGGCTGAAGGTGCCCTCCGAGCCGCGCAGGCCGTCCGGGGAGGCGGCCGGGTCGTACCGGTACACGAGGCTGTCCGAGACCAGCTTGCGTTCCATCGCGTCCAGGGTGGAGAGCCAGCCGGGGCTCTTCGCGGCGAGGAAACCCACGCGCGGGATCAGCAGGAGGGAGGCGTCGAGGACGTCGCCGCCGTAGTGCTGCACCAGGGCCTGCTCGGCATGGCTCCAGCCCTTGTCCATCACCTGGTCGAGGATGCTGTCGCGGGCGTTGCGCCAGCGCGGGATGTCGGCGGGGCGGCTCAGTTCGGTCGCCATGCGCATGCCTCGATCGAAGGCGACCCAGCACATCACCCGGCTGAACGTGAAGTCGTTACGGCCTCCGCGGGTCTCCCAGACGCCCTCGTCGGGACGGTCCCAGTTGTCGCACAGCCAGTCCAACGTCCGGGCCAGCCCCTTCCAGCCGTGGTAGCCCAGCTCCACGCCGATGTCCATGCCCTCGGCCATGGCGTAGAGGGACTCGCCGTAGATGTCGAGCTGCAACTGGTCGGCGGCCGCGTTGCCGGCCCGGACCGGCCTCGATCCCCGGTAGCCCTCCCAGTGGTCGAGGGTCTCCTCGGTCAGGTGCGGGTCCCCGTCGACCCGGTACATGATCTGGAGGCGTTCGCCGGGCAGCTCCGCCCGGTCGTGCATCCGGTCGCCCAGCCACTTGGTGAACGCCGACGCCTCCTCGGTGAACCCGAGGTCGAGCAGGGCCCGTACCGAGAGCGATCCGTCTCTCACCCACGAGTACCGGTAGTCCCAGTTGCGCTCACCGCCGACCTGTTCCGGCAGGCCCATGGTGGCGGCGGCGACCGGCGCACCGGTCGGGTGGTAGGTGAGGAGTTTGATCGTGATGGCGGAGCGGTTCACCATCTCGCCCCAACGCCCCCGGTAGTGGGAGGTGCGCAGCCACTTCTGCCAGAAGTCCACCTCGCGCCACAGAGCGGACGTCACGCTCTCGACCGTGGGCGGCGGCGGTGCCTCACCGTCGACCGCGCACGTGGTGAAGACGGCGACGGCCGACTCGCCGCTGCCGAGCGTGACCGCACCCCGTACGTCCTGCCCGTCCCGCGCGAGCGGGAAGCCGGCCTGTAGATGACCGGCGATCCCGGGGCCCCGGAACACCGCCTCCTGGGGTCGCAGATCGAGCTCGTGCTCGGCCCGGCCGTAGTCGAAGCGCGGCCTGCACTCCAGCAGGAACCGCACGGTGCCGCGCACCACGCGAATCACCCGCATCAGGCAGTGGCGGTCGGTGGGGACACGGCTGGTGTTCGCCGGCATCCAGTCGATGACCTCGCCGACGCCCTCCGGCGACATGAACCTCGTGACCAGCACGCCGGTGTCCGGGTAGTAGAGCTGCTTGCACGTCATGTCGGCATGCTCGGGTGCCAGCCGGAAGTACCCGCCACGGTCATGGTCGAGCAGCGAGGCGAAGACACTGGGCGAGTCGAACCTCGGCGAGCAGAACCAGTTCACCACGCCCTGGGAGGACACGAGGGCGGCGGTCTGAAGGTCGCCGACCAGACCGTGGTCGGCGATGGGGGGATAGCGGTCCATGAGCGTCCAATCCCAAGGGTGCCGTCGCCGCCCACTATCCGGCAGGCCATGCGGGGGCGCCTGTCGGAGCCGCCGTCGGCAAGGCCCGTCGGGCCCGTGGCCGGCTGCCGCCGGCACCCACGAGCCGGGCGTCCGAGGACACCGTCGGCCGCGCAACCCCAACGGGCCATCACTGATTGCGACCTGCCGTGGTGCTGCGTCTGATGGATCCCATGCAGCGACAAGCCTCTCTCTCAGACGACGCCATACCTCCGATGGAGCGCTCGCACTGGGTGGCCTTCGCCGGGATCCTGCTGCTGGTCAGCGCTCTTTTCAACCTGCTCAACGGATTCGTGGCGATCTTCAATCACGGCTACTACTCGAAGGCCTACTCCGAGGGCAACCGGCTGCTCATCTTCAACTACACGGCCTGGGGCTGGATCTGGGTCGCCATCGGCATCGTGATGGCCCTGGCGGGCATCGGCGTGCTCGTGGGCTCCAGGGCGGCACGGCTGACGGGCCTCTGTCTGGCGGTGTTCTGCCTGGTCGGGCAGATGATCTTCCTGCCGGTCTACCCGTTCTGGTCGCTGGCCACCATGGTCGTGTCCGCGCTGGTCATCTACGGGCTGATCGCCGAGCCGCGGCACGTGCCCGGGGCGCACGTCTAGCGCGGAGCACCGCAGGACGGCGCCGCATCGGGGATCCGCCGACCACCCGGCGCCGGTGGGCGCGGGCGGTGCCGCCGATACCACGGCCCGTACCCCCGTACCCTGTTCCGGGTGTCGTCCTCCCGCCTGCAACGTGTCGCCGTCCTTGTGCTCGAGGGGGCCAAGCCGCTCGACGTCGGCATTCCCGCGCAGGTGTTCACGACCCGCGCCAGCATGCCGTACGAGGTGCGGGTGTGCGGCGCGGCGCCCGGTCTGGTGACCGGCGGGGACGGGTTGTCGTATCACGTGGCGCACGGTCTGGACGCGCTCGAGTGGGCCGACGTCGTGTTTCTTCCCGGCTACCGATTTCCGGACCTCGACGATCCGCCGCCGGCGGTCCTGCGCGCGCTGCTGGCCGCCCACGCCCGGGGCGCTCGGCTGGCCGCCATCTCGACGGGGGCCTTCGCGCTGGCCGCCACGGGCCTGCTCGACGGCCGGCGTGCCACGACCCACTGGCACTACACCCGGGCGCTGGCGGCGAAGCACCCGCTCGTCCAGGTCGACGAGAACGTCCTGTTCGTCGACGAGGGCAGCGTGCTGACGTCGGCCGGCGCCGCCTCCGGGATCGACCTGTGCCTGCACATCCTGCGCCGCGACCTCGGGGTGGCCGCCTCGAACCACGCGGCCCGGCGCCTGGTCGCCGCGCCCTACCGCAGCGGAGGCCAGGCGCAGTACGTGCCGCGCAGCGTGCCGGAGCCGCTGGGCGAGCGGTTCGCCGCCACCCGGGAGTGGGCGCTGCACCGACTCGACGAGCCCCTCACCCTCGAGACACTGGCCCGGCACGCCGCCGTCTCGGAGCGCACCTTCTCGCGGCGCTTCGTCGAGGACACGGGGTACACGCCCATGCAGTGGGTCATGCGCGCCCGTATCGACATGGCCCGTGAGCTGCTCGAACGCTCCGAGCGCAGCGTCGAGCAGATCGCCGGGGACGTCGGACTCGGTACGGGAGCGAATCTGCGGACGCACTTCCAGCAGATCCTCGGCACCACACCGAGCGAATACCGGCGCACCTTCGCCAAGGGCGAGTAGCCGGTACGCCGGACGGGCGGGGCACGCCCGGGCCGACGGGGGCCCGTCCGGACAGGCCGGGTACGCCGGGTACGCCGCGTGGCGACGTGGCGAGATCCTTTCGAACCATGGCGCTCACGCCCAGGTCACCGATGGCCGCCACACGCGAGGCTGGTGGCGAACCGAAGGACCGAAGGGACATCACTTTCATGACTCGCATCGCCGTCAACGGATTCGGCCGCATCGGACGCAACGTGCTGCGCGCGCTCCTCCAGCGAGACAGCGACCTCGAGATCGTCGCCGTCAACGACCTCACGGAACCCGCCACGCTCGCGCGACTGCTCGCCTTCGACTCGACGGCCGGCCGGCTGGGTCGCCCGGTCAGCGTCGACGGCGACGTCCTTGTCGTCGACGGCCGTCGCATCAAGGTGCTCGCCGAGCGCGAACCGGCGCGACTGCCGTGGGCCGAGCTCGACGTCGACATCGTGCTGGAGGCGACCGGCCGGTTCACCTCGGCCAAGGACGCCCGTGCCCACCTCGACGCGGGCGCGAAGAAGGTCCTGGTCAGCGCCCCCTCGGACGGCGCCGACGTCACGCTCGCGTACGGCGTCAACACCGACGCCTACGACCCGGAGCTGCACACGATCGTCTCGAACGCGTCGTGCACGACCAACGCGCTCGCGCCGCTGGCCGCCGTGCTCGACGACCTCGCCGGCATCGAGCACGGCTTCATGACGACGGTGCACGCCTACACGCAGGAGCAGAACCTCCAGGACGGTCCGCACCGCGACCCGCGCCGCGCCCGTGCCGCCGGCGTGAACATCGTGCCGACCACGACGGGCGCCGCCAAGGCGATCGGCCTCGTGCTGCCGAACCTCGACGGCAAGCTGTCGGGGGACTCGATCCGGGTGCCGGTCCCGGTGGGTTCGATCGTCGAGCTCAACACGACCGTCGCCCGCGACGTGACGCGCGAGGACGTGCTGGCGGCGTACCGCACCGCGGCCGAGGGCCCGCTCGCCGGCGTCCTCGAGTACTCGGAGGACGCGCTCGTGTCGTCCGACATCGTCGGCAACCCTGCCTCGTCGATCTTCGACTCGGCCCTCACCCGTGTCGAAGGCCGCCATGTCAAGGTGGTCGCCTGGTACGACAACGAGTGGGGCTTCTCCCACCGTGTGATCGACACCCTCGAACTCCTCGCCGCGCGCTGACGCCAAGCCCTCCTGGCCCCTCCGGCCGTTCGCGGATCGTTCCGCGAACGGCCGGAGGCATGTCACCGGGCGGCTTCCCGGCGCGACCGGCGGCAGTCGGACCTGCCGAACCTGCCGGACCTGCTGGACCTGCCGGATCTGCCCACGTACGTGAGCACGTTCGAGGGTGGTCAGCAGGTGCGCGAGGGCGCGCTGTCGATGTCGGCAGCCAACGCGAGCCGCAATCTGGCCGCGTGCGCGCTGCCGGGCAGTGCGCTCAAGATGACGATCTTGAGGTCCGACTCGCCGTCGGTCAGGACGTCGCAGTCCACTTCGACAGGACCGACCTCAGGATGCTCGATCGTCTTGTGGTCCTCGCGGTGGGCTCCCACCGCGCCGCTCGCCCACAGCCGGGCGAAGGTCGGATTGCCCACGGTGAGGACACGGATCAGCTCGGCCAGGCGTGCGTCGTCGGGGAAACGACCGGTGGCGCGGCGCAGGTCGGACACGATGGCGAGGTCCGAGTCGGCGCTGTTCCGCACGGCCACCGGCCAGGAGGCGATGCGCACGGCGTCGGAACCGACCGGGAACCGCTCACGGGCGAAGTTGCGCAGCTCCGGCGGCGTGGTCGACGGGTCGCCGAGCAGCGCCGCCCATCCGGGGTTCCACCAGATCATCTGCCAGTCCGCGGCGAACACGGCGACCGCGACGTCTCCGAGCCGGTTCAGCACGCGGTGCACGCCCGGCGGGATGTCGTCGGGGATGAGGTCGTCGTGCGGGGGGACCAGCCCGGCCATGCGGTACAGGTGGTCGCGCTCGGGGACGGTCAGTCGCAGGGCGCGGGCGAGAGAGGCGACCACCTGGGCCGAAGGGGCCGTGGCCCGCCCCTGCTCCAGACGCACCACGTAGTCGACCGACACACCGGCGCGTTCGGCGAGTTCCTCGCGACGCAGCCCGGCCGCGCGGCGGGTCCGGGCCGACGGCAGCCCCACGGTCGACGGGGACAGCCGCTCTCGCCAGGCGCGGATCGTCGCACCCAGTCCAGCTCCCGCTTTCGTCGCCATGGCGCCCATCCTGCCCCACTCCCTCCCCGCCCGTGATCGCGGTGATCCTGGTACTGCCGTTCCTACGGTCGAAGCGTCCCTGGCCGGGGCCCGCCGCGGTGGGGACGATCGACGCATGACCACCACATTCATCACCGGAGCCAACAAGGGCCTCGGCCACGAGACCGCCCGCCGCCTCGTCGAACTCGGTCACACCGTGATCGTGGGAGCCCGCGACCCGGAGCGGGGCGCCGCAGCCGCGGCCACGCTGGGCGCGCGATTCGTCCGTATCGATGTCACCGACGACGCCTCCGTCGACGCCGCGGCGGCCGATGTCGCCGCACACGAAGGCGTACTCGACGTTCTGATCAACAACGCCGGCGTGCACGGTCCGCACGGCGATCCCGGCGACCTGACCGGCGCGGACGCTCTGGGCGTCTTCGATGTCAACGTCTTCGGCGCGGTCCGCACGACCACCGCCTTCCTCCCGCTGCTGCGCCGGTCGCCCGACCCGGTCATCATCAACGTCAGTAGTGGCATGGGGTCGCTCGCCCTCACGCACGACCCGTCGCGGGCCGAGTCCTCGGTCGTCGCCCCTCTGTACACCGCCTCGAAGGCGGCCCTCACCATGTTGACCACCCAGTACGCCAAGGGGCTGAAGGACATCCGCGTCAATGCCGCCGATCCCGGCTACACGGCGACCGACCTCAACGGCCACAGCGGCCCGCAGTCCGTCACCGAGGGCACCGACGCGATCGTCCGCCTCGCAACCGAGGCGCCCGGCGCCGGCTCGGGACGTTTCATCGACCGCACCGGTCCGATCGACCTTTCCTGAGGCAGAGTGGCCGTTCGGGCCAGGGCCGTCAGACCGGCGGCTCTTGGTCGAGAGCCGCCAGGAGGCGTGGGACCAGGGGGTTGGAGTCGTTCTTACGCCAGGCGACGGCGACTCGTGTGCGAGCGATGCCGGGCTCGATCCGTCGGAAGGCAACGCCTTTGAGGCGGATACGGCGGATGCTCTCCGGGGCAAGTGACACGCCCAGGCCGGTTTCCACCAGGGCGCAGACGGTCTGCCATTCCACGGCGTGCTGAGCCACCCGGGGCGTGAAGCCCGCCGCGACGCACAGGCCGGTGATCTGGTCGTACAGCGGCGGGCCGACGGCGCGAGGCAGGAGCACAAAGGGGCAGCCCGCCAACTGCTCGACGCGGACGAGTCGTTGCGCCGCCAATGGGTGCGCGGACGGCAGGACGGCCACGAACCGCTCGGTCAGCACGGTCCCGAATCCGAGTTCCGCGTCGTGGGCAGGCGGCTCGCGCAGCAGGCCGAGGTCGATGGTCCTCTCGCGCAGAGCGGCCAGTTGCGGTGTGGTGGTCATTTCCTGGATGTCCAGTTGCACGGCGGGAAACCGTTCCCGAAAGGTGCGCAGCAGGCCGGGCAGGACGGTCAGGGCCAGGGAGGCGGCGAAGCCGATCCGCAGGCGGCCTGCTCTGCCGCTGCCGACTTCGCGGGCTGCGGCCAGGCCGTCCGCGAGGCCGGTGAGGGCATGCCGGGCCGGGGGGAGGAGTTCGCGGCCCGCCGGGGTGAGGCCGATGCGCCCTGGCTCGCGGCTGAACAGCGCGTGCCCGACCCTGTCCTCCAGCCGCCGGATCTGCTGGCTCAGTGGCGGCTGGGCGATGCCCAGGCGGGTGGCGGCGCGGCCGAAGTGGAGTTCCTCGGCGAGTACCACGAAGGCGTGCAGCTGCTGAAGGGGAAGTTCGGGGCGCTCCATACGCCTAGAGATATCACCCCATGCCTGAAGCCGTATTGGACGTATCTGTGCTGGTCACCTAGCGTCCGGCGCATGACGGAGCGACGTTCCATCCTCAGCGGCTCGACGTTCGAAGAGCAGATCGGCTATGCCCGCGCCGTGGTCGACGGCGACTGGGTCCAGGTGTCCGGGACCACCGGATTCCACTACGCCACCATGACGATCTCCGATGACGTCGTGGAACAGGCCGAGCAGTGCCTGAGCAACATCGAGGCCGCGCTGACCGAAGCGAAGTGCACCTTCGCCGACGTGGTGCGGGTGCGCTATCTGTTGCCCGAGCGGGCCGACTTCGAGCCGTGCTGGCCGGTCCTGCGTCGCGCCTTCGGGCAGGTCCGACCGGCCGCCACGATGCTGGTGTGCGGCCTCGCCGATCCCCGCATGAAGATCGAGATCGAGGCGTACGCACGACGACGGGCCACCGCGTGACAGCTCGCGCATTCAGGGCCGTGAGCCTGGTGAACTGGCACTGGTTGGACGGCTCCGCCCAGGTGCGCCACGTCTGAGCCGGTCGCCCGACCGCGCGGTGCCTGCGTCACAGCGTCACATGGGGAGGGAGAACAGGCGTACCGGCCCCGAAGGCCAGTGCGCGTTGTCGTGCAGGGGCGTCACCATGGTGTGCAACGGCATGGTCACCAATCGGTTTCGGGTTGCTCGACGAGTACGTCGTCGTCGAGCGGACGCCACCCGAGGCGCTGGTACAGCGGCACGAGTGGGGGCCGGCAGAACAGGAGCGCGTGTCGAGGACCCATCGTGCGAGCGTGCTCGAGTGCCGCCGCGATCACCAGCCGAGCCAGCCCCTGGCCTCGTACATCGGGTGCGACGGCCACTCCTCCGACGCCCACGACCTCCGTCTCGGTGTCGCCGACCGCGACGGACAGCCGTAGCAGGCCGGCGTGTGCCACCAGCCGGTCGCCGTCTCTGACGCCGAAGTGATCTTCTTTGGGCAGCCAGCTCAACCCGGTCGCGGCGACACCGAAGGGGTCGTCACCGCCGCCGAGGATCTCGTCCTGCTCCGCCCTCGTGTACCGAAGGAGCCGTACCGCGGTCGGAGCCGCCGAGGATGAATTCTGAGGCATCCTCACATGATGATCTCTCCGTCCACGGGCCTGCCAGGTGTTTGCCCGGCCGAGCGTCCGAGGCAGGGCCTGGTGCGAGGTCGGCCCATGGAAAATCCCTTGGCCGGGCTCCCGGGTGACAGGGGCAGAGGGGGCCGGCGTGTGATCCGGCCCCCTCCCCCCGTTCGTCAGCTGTTGCCGAGGAGCTTGTTCATCTTGGCGATCTCGGCCGTCTGCGCGGTGATGATGTCGTCGGCCATGGACGTGGCGGGGCCGTACTCGCCCTTGCTCCTCTCGGTGGTGGCCATGGCCACGGCGCCCTCGTGGTGGTCGATCATCATGGTCAGGAACATGGTGTCGAAGTCCGTGCCGGACGCCTTCTCCAGTTCGTCCATGTCAGAGCCGTCCATCATGCCGGGCATCCCGGCCCCGGCCGAGTGGTCCATGCCGGGCATGGATTCCTTCGTGCTGTCGGACGACGTCGGGACGTCCTCGCCCCAGGACGTCAGCCAGCCGCCGATGGTCCTGATCTCCGGGTCCTGCGCCTTTTCGATGCGTGAGGCGAGGTCCTTGACCTCGGCGGACGAGGCCCGGTCCGCGGCGAGCTCCGCCATCTCGAGGGCCTGCTGGTGGTGGGGGATCATGCCCTGCGCGAAGGACACGTCCTGGGCGTTGTGCGCTCCGGCCGTGGCGTCGGCGCTCGCCGACGACGACACGGAGCTGTGACCGCCCGCGTGTCCGCCGCTGTTGTCATTGCCGCAGGCGGCGAGGACGAGCGCGGCGGTGACAGAGGCGGCCGTGAGAGCGGCGCGGCGGGTCAGGGTACGGGTGTTGCGCATGCTGAGACTCCTGCTGGGCTGTGCGAAATCGGATCGGGACATGTCGAGGCGCACCGCGTCGCCGTGCCGGTGACGTGGTGTCGCGTGGTGTCTAGATCCGCAGGAGTTGGAGTTCCGCCAGGGAGGGTGGCGCGCGTGCGCTGTCCGGGTCCTCGGCCGCGTACGGGCGGACGGCGTCGGCACGTACGGGGACGGTCACCGGGTCGGGAACGAGCGCGGGCAGAACCGGCGCACCGCTCACCGCGGCAGCCAGGCAGGTCGGGTCGGCGTGCTGGAGGTGTCCTCCGCCGCAGTCCCCGCCGTCCCCCGCGCAGTCGTCATGGGCGCTGACCGGGACGGCCGTCATGTGCTGTGGCCCGGCCTGTTCGTGGACGGTGCCGCCGGGGGCCAGGGCGTGCATGGCCAGTAGCCCGGCGAGCAGTCCGAGCACGAGCAGCGCCCGCCACCGCCGCACGGGCGGTCGCGCAAGGTGCTGCTGCTCGCGGCTCTTCATCGGGATCATCCTAGGCGGGGCCTGTGAAGCCCCTTCAGTGGTGGCTCCGTTGTGGGTACGAGCGGGGCTGTGCCCGTGTTCACCGTGATCGGGTCGATCGGGCGAGCCGCCAGGTGATCCCTCACTCCAGGGCCTTGGCGTCGTCCTGACATCACGGTGCGTCAGGCGGCAGGGCGGAGCCACGCGCGGCAGTCTCGGGGCGGCTTCGGTGCGCTGTCACCGAAGGTGTCCGATCCCGTACAGTCCGCACAGTGTGAGTGCTCCCTCGCGCAGCTCGGTACGGCGGTCGACCAGGAGAAGAATCATGGAATCCGAAGCCGGTCACGGCTCTCTCTCGCTCGATTCGGGAACGGGACGGCCGGTCCCCGAAATCGAGTCCGGGCTCGTGGAGCGGTGGCGCTCGGAGAGAGGCGAGCTGGTCGAGTTGCTCGCCCAGGTGCGTGCGCGGTGCGGCGGCGTCGCCGCCTTCCGGCTCGGGCCGTCTCCCACCGTGCTCGTCACCGACCCGTCGGCGGTCCAGCACGTACTCGCCCGGTACCCCGAGCGGTACGTCAAGCGCTCCCACCGCGCCCGTCTGCTGATCGGCGACGGAGTCCTCGCCGCCACCGGTACGGCGTGGAAGCGTCAACGCCGCTTGTTGCAGTCCCAGTTCACCGGCACCGGGATGCGCCGCTACGAACAGCGGATCACCGAGGCCGCCCGGACCACGTCCGAGCGCTGGGCCGGGTACGCCCGTACCGGGCAGAGCTTCGACGTCGGGCGGGAGATGCGCCGCTTCGCCCTGGACGCCATCTGGCGCTCCCTCACCGGGCACCCCCTCGACGACGGGACCGAGCGCGAACTGGACGCCGTGGCAGCCGTGGCTACCGCCCTTCCGACGCTGCCCGCCGATGCCTCCGACGCCCGGAACGCCGTCGCCGCCGATCTCGCCCGGATCGACGCGGTCGCCGGGCACGCCATCGAGGCCGCCCGAAACGGGGCGGCCGGCCCGGACGGACCGGGCCTGCTGCGTGTCCTGACCGACGCCGGCGCCGAGCATCCCGAGTACACCGACCAGTTGATCCGTGACGAGCTGGTCACGCTGCTCACGGCCGGGCACGAAACCACCGCGACCACTCTGACCTGGCTGTATCTGCTCCTCGACCGGCACCCCGCCGCCCGCGAACAGACTCTCGCCGCCGGCGGCGAAGGCTCGCCGCAACGCCGCCAGGCCATCCAGGCCCTGATCCACGAAACGCTCCGGCTCTATCCGTCCGCCTGGATCCTGCCCCGCCACGCCGCCGAGGACGACGTCCTCGCCGGCTACACCGTCGAGGCGGGCACCGACATCCTCGTCTGCCCGTACCTCACGCACCGCGATCCCGAACTGTGGCCGGACCCGGAGCACTTCGAACCCGGGCGGTTCGTCACTCCGGACGGCCGGCCTGCGCACCTCGGCGCCTACTTCCCCTTCGGTATCGGTCCCCGTGCCTGCCTCGGTGTGCAGTTCGCGCTCCGCGAGTCGACCGTCCTGCTCGAACACCTGCTGCCGGTCCATACCCTGGCCTTCTCCTCGACCCCCACCAAGGCGGCGTACGGCATCACCGTCCGCCCCGACGGCCCCACCGTCGCGACCTTGGCGGGTTAGGGCACGCGGGTTCACGACCGGTCCTCCGGCGCGGAGCGTCTCGGCCGGGCGGCCGTTCAGGAGGCGGCCGTCCGGATCGTCCGGTGACTGGTACTGGTTCGGAGGTCCGCCGCGAGCGCGTTGAGCCACACCTCGATGTCGGTCAGGAGGGACAGGACCCGTGGCGGGACCTCGGACGGCAGGGAGGGCGGCGGCGTCAGCCGGACATGGATGCCGCCCGGCGGGAACTCGGCCGCCCTGACGATGGCGGTTTCCGTCTCCTCGCTGATGTGCCGGGCCCAGCGCAGGGCGGCGGGAGGCAGCTCGGGCGGACGGTCCGTCCGGGGCAGCCAATAGGCGCCGAGCAGGACACGGGAGCCGAAGTTGAGGGCGGCGAGGTAGTCGGGTTCGGGCTCGCGGGCACGGGCGGAGGGCTCGGTGCGGTACTGCGCGTACGAGCCCTCCGCGATACGAAGCCGGTGCAGGGTCAGCCGGACGGCCTGGTGGGCGCCGTCGCCGCGGCCTGCCGGGCCGTCACCGGTCACGGCGGCGGTGGTGGCCCGCACCACGGGGGCGGCGGACCGGAGCAGCGCCGTCATGCTGCGCCGCGTCTCGGCGCGGGCCCCGAACGGCCAGGCGAGCACACCGCACAGCAGCCCGACCGCGCTCCCGGTCAGCACATCCACGACCCGCATCTCCGCGAGCCGCCACGTCACGGGCGCGATCTGCGCGAACGCCGTGGAGACGACCAGGGTGAACAGTCCCTGCGCCCAGGCCGGCCCTTCCAGGGGTCCCACCGCGAAGGCGATCAGCATCATCGGTACGAGCAGGTACGCGTACACCTCGGTGGCCTGGCCCGCCCCGATGAGGAGCAGCCCGGCGGCGAGCGCACCGGCCAGTGTGCCCACGACGGCCGCGCGGACGGCGGACCAGGTGGCACCCGCCGTGGTCCGCCCCAGCGTCAGCACGGTCAGCAGCACCCAGAAGCCGTGCGACAGGTCGAGTGAGCCCGCCACCAGGCGGGCGAGTGCGAGACCGCACGCGCTGCGCAGCGCGTTCTGGAAGACGACGGAGCGCCGTGTCAGATTGCCGGTGAGGCGGATGCTGAACAGGCGGACCGTCGGCGTCCGCGCGTACCAGAACTGCTCCCGGGGCAGACCGGGCACCGGCCGACGGCCGCCGAGCGCCAGGGCGACGGCCGTGCGCACGGTCACGGCGGCGACCGCGATCGTCAGCACCGTCGACTGCCGCAGCAGCACCTGGTGCGGGCGGGGGACGCGCTCGGTGGGGTCGCCGTCGCGTGCGGTCAGGAACTGGGCAATCATCTCCTCGATCAGCTCGGGCCCCACCGCGGGGCGCGACCGGCGCAGCGTGCCGGCCGTTTCGGCGCAGGCCGCCGCGATGCCGTGCAGGAGGTTCTGCGAGGCCGTGTCCGAGGGCGCGGAGTGCATCTCGGTGAGGGCGGCCAGCTGGTCGACAAGCCGCCGGGTCGCGGAACCCGCCTGGGCGAGCGCGCGGTCCGCCCTTCCCGCTCCGGTCGGGCGGGCGCCGGCAGGCTGCTGCGAGAAACGCAGGCCCCGCCCGGCCGCCCTCAGCCGTTCGGCCAGACCGGGCTCCGGGCCGTCCGTGTGGATCAGGGAGCGGGTGGCCCGGGCCGCGAGGTCCAGGGTGTCGGCGAGTCGGTCGCGGTACGACGGATCCGGCGGATCCGGGAGCACCGCCACCTCGCACAGGACGAGCGACATCCCGCCGATGGCGACCCCGGTCAGCCGCTGGGGCAGCGTCTCCGGGGCGAAGGGCGGGAAACAGGCGAGGATGTAGAACAGCTGAAGCCCGGGGACGGTGCCGGCCAGGCGCGGGCCGCACACCGAGCCGAACATCAGCACGAACCCGACGGTCAGCATGCCCGCCACGGCCGACCAGGTCTGCACGGCGAGGGCCGTGCCGGCGGCGGTGAGGACAGCGGCGGCCGGCAAGGCACGCAGCACGGTCACGGCGCGTCGGCGACCGGACCCGGGCACCGGCGAGAGGACGCCGAACGCGATGGGCGTGAACAGGGCGTAGACCGCGGTCACGGGCTGATCGAGGAGATACGCCGCCGGATAGAACCCGGCCGCCGCGGCGACCGTGACCCGCGTCGCACGCCGGCCGGCCCGGACGGATTCGGCGAGCGACGGCCGCTTGGGCATCAGCGCTCCTCTCCGCGCGCCACCCGAGGATCATCCGCGGCTTTCAGTGTCGCGCGGGTCGGGTGGTCACGCAGGCGGGCGCCGCCGCCCTGCTCGCCCCGTCCCGAGGAGACAGGGAGCAGGCTGGCGGGGCCTACCCGAAGAGAGCGGAGATCGACCGCCCCGCTCCGGGGTATGCGGGAGGGAACCCGAGGACCGAGGACCCGAGGAAGGGAACACCATGACGACGTACGTGATCACCGTGCCCGGCACCTTCACCACCGCGGTGGAGGACGAGACGCGAACGCGGCTGAGTCAGGCCCTGCGCCCGGCCGATCCGCACCACACGCGGATGGGCAGCGCGCAGGACCTCGACCCGCTCACCGTGAACGAGGACGACACGTTCACCATCCGGCTCGCCGTCGAAGCGGACAGCGGTCCGCACGCGGAGGAGGACGCCCGCAGGCTCGCGGACTCCGCCCTGCATGCCGCGGGGCTCGACGACACCAGCGCGCCGCTGGGACCGGCGGTGGTCACCGGCATCGACTCCGACGTGTGAGCCGACCGCACGAGGCGGGGCCGCGCCGCGACCCCGCCCGAGCGGACCGGCGCGACGGCGGACGGCGCCGGACTCCGCCGTCCGCCGTCCGCCGGACTCCGCCGGTCAGCGGCCGCCCCGCCCGTGCGTCAGGCGCTGCCACACGGCCCCCGCCATGGCTGCCTCACCCTTGGCGTTGGGGTGCGCGGGAGCCGCGGGGGACGTGGGCTGCAACGGCTCGATCCACCGCTCCGCCGGGGGCTTGCACATGTCGTGGCCGATGGTGGGGCCGTAGGTGTCGACGTACTCGGCGTGGTTCCAGCGCGCCACCAGACGGAGCATCAGGTTGAGCCGTTTGCCGGTGTCCCGGAGGTAGGGGAAGTCCTGCGTCGCGAACGGCACCGAGGGCGCACAGCCGCTGCCGTCGTCGGGCAGCAGGTCCGGGTACCCGACGACGAGGATCCGGGCGTGCGGGGCCCGGTCGTGCACGGCCTGGAGCACCCGGGCGACCTTGGGGCCGGTTCTGGCTATCGCGACAGTGAGCTGGTCGACGCCCGAGGCGCCGTAGTGGCGCTGGCACGGGTTGCCGGTCGGGTCCTGCGCGGACAGCTGGGCGCAGGTGCCGATGATGGAGCCGAAGCCGATGTCGTTGCCGCCGATCTGGACGGTCACGATGTCGCTGTTCCGTCCCACCGCGTCGAGTTGGGGGCCGTTGGTCCCCTGCGCCTTCCACATGTGCTCGGTCGTCGCCCCGCCGCAGCTGACGTCCTTGAACGTGGCCGTCCGAAGCCGCCCGGCCACGATCGACGGGTAATTGTGGTCGGAGCGGGCGCAGTTGGCGTCGACCTGCCGGGGGATGAGGGGGCCGGAGGTGTAGGAGTCGCCGAGCGCCACGTACCGGCTGCCACCGCCACCCCCGCCTCCGCCGTGCGCCGCGGCCGGTGCCGCGGAAGCGGCGACCAGGGCACAACTCCCCAGTGCGGCAAGAAAGGTGACGCCCTTTCGGCGACGATCGGCCGGTACTCCCGTGCGAACCTCGCGCTGCATCGAGTTCCTCCCCCTTGAAGCCCACGCCCCGTCGACGACGCCGTCCCGTACGGTCGGCGTACCGTTCGACTGGGCTTGTATACCGCCCGGTAGGTCGCCGGGGCCAGAGCCGGGAGCGAACGCGTTGCCGGAAGAAGCGGGGGCCCGCGTCCGGAGCGGAGAGCCGCGCCGGTGGTCTTCCGTCCCTCGTCAGGGGCGGACGCCGCGCAGCAGGTTGGCGATCAGGCTCGTCGCGAACTCCTCGGTGACGGGCAGGATGGGCATCAGCAGGCGGTGGTAGCAGGCGCCCCACAGCTGGTCCACGAGGACCTCGGGATCGACGTCGGCCCGCAGCTGACCCTCTGCCTGCGCCCGCCGCATCCGTCGGACCGCCAGGTCCCGCCGCGGGCCCGAGTAACGTTCCAGCAGGGCGGCGGACAGCTCCGGATCGGTCTGTGCCTGGCCGATGAGCTCGGCGATCACCCGCCCGGCGGGCGTCTCGGTGAGTATCCGCACGAACGCGCGGAGCTGCGTGGTGAGGTCGGCCTCGACATCGTCGCTGTCCGGGAAGGCCAGCACGGCCTCCACGACGTGGAAGTAGCCGTCGAGGGCGAGCGCGCCCTTGGACGGCCACCATTTGTAGATCGTCGTCTTGCTGACCCCCGCCCGCCCGGCGACCGCCTCGATGGTGAACGTGCCCATGCCCCTGTCGAGGAGCAGACCGCCGGCCGCGTCGAGGACGTCCGCGCGCACCTCTCCGGCGGGGCGTCGGCCTCGGCCGCGCCGAGGTCTGGGGGCGGCTTCGAGTTCCGACCGTTCCTGCATTGCGCCGACCTCCAGGCATCGTCCGACGGGCCACAGCCTGGCATATGGACGCAGCGTTCACAACGTGGTTATATGGACTCAGCGTTCATAAATGAGCTGGAGGCAGCATCGTGTCCGAGACCACACGCGTCGCACTCGTCACCGGCGCGTCCGGGGGGATCGGCCGGGCCGTGGCCCGGCGGCTCGCGACCGAGGGCATGGCCGTCGGTGTGCACTACGCGGGCAACAAGGCGGCGGCGGAGGAGACCGTCGCCGCTGTCGAGGAGGCCGGCGGCAGGGCGGTCGCGGTCACCGGTGACGTCGCCGACGAGGACGCCATGGCCGACGCCTTCTCCGTGGTGGAGGGGGCGTTCGGCGGGATCGACGTCGTGGTCCACACCGCCGGTGTGATGACCCTGGGGCCGATCGCCGAGTTCGATCTCGACGCGTTCGACCGGCTGATGCGGACCAATGTCCGTGGCGCCTTCGTCGTGGCCCGGGAGGCGGCGCGCCGTGTCCGCGACGGCGGGGCGGTGGTCACCTTCTCCACCTCGGTGACCCGGCTGGCCTTCCCCGGGTACGCGCCCTACGCGGCGAGCAAGGGCGCCGTCGAGGCCATGACGCTGGTGCTGGCCCGCGAGATGCGCGGTCGGGACGTCACCGTCAACGCCGTCGCGCCCGGCCCCACGGCCACACCGCTCTTCCTCGAGGGCAAGGACCAGGGGACGATCGACCGCCTCGCCGCGCAGCCCCCGCTGGAACGGCTCGGGACACCCGAGGACATCGCCGAGACCGTGGCCTTCCTGGCCGGCCCGGGGCGTTGGGTCAACGGACAGGTCCTCTTCGCGAACGGCGGCATCGCCTGAGTCCGCAACCCACCCTGCCTGTCTCGCACTTCGAGCCCCGGTGGCGATCGGGCGGATGTCTTACTGTATAAAAATACCAAACGCGCGGTTTACTTGTAGATCACCGGTGGGATGCTCTCCACGTTCCGGGCGGGCGGGCCCGGTCCCGCGTCGTCCTGTACAGGTTGAGGGAGGGAGACCTGATGGTCATGCAGGCGCGAGCGGTGCGCACACGTCAGTCTCTTGTCCAAGCGGCTGCCGAGTTGTTCGCCACCGAGGGGTATGCGCGGGCTTCCCTTCCCGTCATCAGCGAGCGGGCCGGTGTGAGCACCGGAGCCCTGCACTTCCATTTCGCCAGCAAGAGCGATCTCGCCGGGGAGGTGGAGAGGGCGGCGGCGGACTCCGTGGAGGAACTGGCGGAACGATGCCGCAGCGCGGCGGACACCCTGTTGCAGTCCCTGGTGCACACGGCTTGCAGCCTGCTCCTGGCCGTGGTCACCGATCCGGTGATCAGGGCGGGGTTCCGGCTCAGCGGTGACCCGTCCCGTAAGAACGGGGCGCAGATGCTGCAATGGTGGCGGACGTGGGTGCACGATCTCATCGTCCAGGCACAGCGCGAGGGGGAGCTCGCCCAGGACGTATCGGTCGACGCCGCGACGACCGTGATCGTGGCGGCGACGGCGGGATTCGAGGTGTTGGGCGCGACCGACAGCGACTGGCTCTCGGTGGACCGCGTCACACACTTGTGGACCTTCCTCCTGCCGTGGCTGGCGGGCTCACCGGACCACGCCCCGTTGCTGTCGGGGATCGGGGAGTCCCTGGACGAACTGTCCGAATAGCCGACGGCCCGCGCCAAGCGGGACGGCTACGGCGGGAACATCATCGACAACGGCGCAGTATCCGACCGACGCGCCGTCACCAGAGCGGCCACAGATCCCGGCTGCACCGCGGGCCGCCCCGGACATCGGCGCCGTTCCACCGTCGTCGAAGCCCTGAACCAGCCACTCGTGCGGGATTCGTTCATGTCCGGATCGTCGTCCCGCCGTGAGCCGCGCCGTCGTCGTGACCCTCGTCGAGCAGGGTCCGTAGGAGCTCCTTGTCCTGCGGGCCGAGGTCGGCGACGAAGCGGGCGAGGGCGGTGTCGCGGTGGGCGTCCTTGTTCAGTTCGGCGTGCATGCGGCGGGCTGTGAGGCCGGGCGGGTCCTGGGCGGGGGCGTAGGCGTAGCCGCGGCCGGTGTGGTTGCGGGTGACCGTGCCCTTGGCGTGCAGGCGCGTCAGGATCGTCGTCACCGTCGTGCGCGCGAGGTCTGTTCCGAGTGCCAGCTGGACAGCGATCGGGGTGAGCGGGCCGTCGGCGGCCCAGAGCGCGGCCAGGACACTCGCCTCCAGCTCGCCCGCGGGACGACGCTCCGGGCGCCCGCCGGCCGACCGGTCTTCGTGTCCCTCTGGCATGGGAACGCCCTCGACTCTCGTTCGCCGTCCACAGTGCTGTAGACCGTCTACGCGGTTGTAGTCACTCGGACTGTAGTCGCCGGGGCGGGGCGGGGCGGAGTCGGACGTCGTTCCGGGCGCGGCTTGCGGAAGGGCCGCCCGGCCGCGTGGGCCAGGCGGCTTCCTTCGGCGTGCGGGGCTGAAGTCAGCCCAGGTGGACGGCGGGTGCGCCCTCGGCGTGCTGCTGCTTCTTCGCGTTGATGGCGGCCGCGGTGACGGCCAGCGCGGCGAGGAACATGACCGCGGTGATGGCGAAGGCCGCGGTGTAGCCGTGGGTCAGTGCCTCGCTCGCCTTCCCGATCAGGGCCGAGTCGCCGGTGGCCAGGCCCCGGTAGAGGGCGGAGGCCGCCCCGGGGAGCCGGTCGTCGGCGGCGTTGGTGGAGACGGTCGACAGGACGGCGAGGCCGAGCGCGCCGCCGATCTGTTGGGCGGTGTTCAGCAGCGCGGAGGCGATGCCCGTCTCGTGATGCGTGACGGCGTGGACCGCACCGAGGGTCATCGGCACGAAGCTCATGCCGAGACCGAGAGCGGTCACGAACATCGCGGGCATGAGGTGGGTCGTGAAGGACGAGTCCGGGGTGAGGGCGGTGAACCAGAACATGCCGCCGGCGGCGATCAGCAGACCGGGAGCGGCCACGAGACGCGGGGCGACGTGGGTGACGAGCTTGGAGCTCGTGGCGGCGGCGATGCCCATACCGAGGCTGAAGGGCAGATAGGCGAAGCCCGTCTTGACGGCGCTGTAGCCGAGGATCAGCTGCATGTAGAGGGTGAGGAAGTAGAAGAAGGCGATCATGCCGGCGCCGATGAACAGCATCGTGGCGTAACTGCCGGTGCGCGTACGGTCCCTGAACAGGTGCAGCGGCATCAGCGGGTGCTCGGCGCGCCGCTGGGCGAGGAGGAAGACGCCCAGCAGTACGGCGGCGGAGAAGAAGGACATGAGTGTGAGGCTGTCGGTCCAGCCCTGCTCGCCGCCCCGGGTGATGCCGTAGACCAGGGCGATCAGTCCGCCGGTTCCGGTGACCGCGCCGGGCACGTCCAGACGTCCGGGGTGGCGCTCGGCCTCGACGAGCAGCCGCGTGCCGGCCAGGACCGCCACACCGATGGGGATGTTGACGAAGAACACCCAGCGCCAGTCCAGGACGTCGGTCAGCACCCCGCCCAGCAGCAGGCCGACGGTGGCGCCGATGCCGGCCATGGCCGCGTAGACGCCCATCGCCTTGTTCCGTTCCCTGCCCGCCGGGAACGTCGTGGTGATCAGGGCCAGCGCGCTGGGCGCCGCGAGCGCCGCGCCGACGCCCTGGAGCACGCGGGCCAGGATCAGCAGACCCTCGTCGGGGGCGAGGCCGCCGAGCAGGGAGGCCAGGGTGAACACGGCGATGCCGGCGCGGAAGAGACGCCGCCGCCCGTAGAGGTCACCGGCCCGCCCGCCGAGCAGCAGCAGCCCGCCGAAGGCCAGGGCGTACGAGTTGACGATCCAGGCGAGATTCGCGTCGGACACGTCGAGTTCGGTCTGGATGCTCGGCAGGGCGATGTTGGTGATGGTGGCGTCGAGGATCAGCATCAACTGGGCGGCGGCGAGCACGATCAGGGCGAGGCGCAGATGGCGTCCGCCGGGGGAGCCGGAACGCGTGTCCGCGTCGGCCGAAGCGGTGACAGTCGCACTGTCGGAAGGCATGGAGGAACTCCAGAGAGTGGTGGGCAAATACATTCCCGAGAGCGTCGGATGGGGAGAACGCCCCGCTGATCCGTGGGAATGCGAGGCAGACCATAGCACTCCGTTCGATTCTGATGGGGCCTGGGAAACGGTTCGATGGATGTGGTCATTCTCGCCCTTGACGTTTCCGTCGACATCCGCTCAACAGGCCTGGGAACATGCGCTGTTGGGATTTGCTTTTTCGGGCGACATGTGAGCAACGCGGATTCCTCGGTAAGGGCATTGCTCACACTTTTCTTGGTTTTGCAAATCAAGAATTGCTCTGCTTTTCGTCTCGGATTCGCGCGGCGCGATCTTTCCGTGAACCAGGGTGGCCGCCGAATCGGAATCGCCGCTCCTCGTCCGAGCGCTGTCGGGCTTCAGGGGCCTTGACCTCCCGTTGGCGCTCGACGATGCTTCGTTGCGGCACGTGAGATGCGTGTCGTAATGAGCAACATCAGCCGAGGTCTCGTACCAGCCGAGGAGTGGCCATGACGCACCAGGTCCGTGCTGTCGTCGCGCGGGGCAAGGGTGCCCCCGTCAGCCTGGAAACGATCATCGTGCCGGATCCCGGACCGGGCGAGGCGCTGGTGAAGATCGAAGCCTGCGGGGTCTGTCACACCGATCTGCACTACCGTGAGGGCGGCATCAACGACGACTTCCCCTTCCTGCTGGGGCACGAGGCCGCAGGGGTCGTGGAGTCGGTGGGGGAGGGGGTCACCGATGTGGCGCCCGGCGACTTCGTCATCCTCAACTGGCGTGCGGTGTGCGGCCGGTGCCGCGCCTGTCGGCGCGGACGGCCCTGGTACTGCTTCGACACCCACAACGCCGAGCAGAAGATGACCCTCGCCTCGACCGGGCAGGAGCTGTCCCCGGCGCTGGGCATCGGCGCGTTCGCGGAGAAGACCCTGGTGGCGGCCGGGCAGTGCACGAAGGTCGACCGGGCCGCGTCGGCGGCCGCCGCGGGACTGCTCGGCTGCGGGGTGATGGCGGGCATCGGTGCCGCCATCAACACCGGGAACGTCGGACGCGGTGACAGCGTGGCCGTCATCGGCTGTGGCGGCGTCGGGGACGCGGCGGTCGTCGGGTCGCGACTGGCGGGCGCGGCGAAGATCATCGCGGTGGACATCGACGACCGGAAGCTGGCCACGGCCAGGAAGCTGGGCGCGACCCACACCGTCAACTCCAGGCAGTCCGACCCGGTCGAGGCGATCCGCGAGCTGACCGGCGGCTTCGGCGCCGATGTCGTCATCGAGGCGGTGGGCCGCCCGGAGACGTACCGGCAGGCCTTCTACGCCCGCGATCTCGCCGGCACGGTCGTCCTGGTCGGCGTGCCGACCCCGGAGATGAAGCTCGAGTTGCCGCTGCTGGACGTCTTCGGGCGCGGCGGCACGCTGAAGTCGTCCTGGTACGGAGACTGTCTGCCGTCCCGCGACTTCCCCATGCTCATCGACCTCTATCTACAGGGGCGGCTGGATCTGGACGCCTTCGTCACGGAGACCATCGGGCTGGACGAGGTGGAGAAGGCCTTCGACCGGATGCACGGCGGCGAGGTCCTGCGTTCGGTGGTGGTCCTTTGATGACCGGCGCCCGCATCGAACACCTGGTCACCTCGGGGACGTTCTCGTTGGACGGCGGCACCTGGGACGTCGAGAACAACGTGTGGATCATCGGGGACGACGAGGAGGTGATCGTCGTCGACGCCGCGCACGACGCCGAGGCCATCGCCGAAGCCCTCCGCGGCCGCACCCTGCGGGCGATCGTGTGCACCCACGCCCACAACGACCACATCGACGCCGCGCCCGCTCTCGCCGCGCGCACCGGCGCCCCGGTCCTGCTCCATCCCGACGACCTGCCGCTGTGGAAGCAGACCCACCCCGACCGCGCGCCCGACGGCGAATTGGCCGAAGGGCAGGTCCTCGAGGTGGCCGGCGTCTCCCTGGCCGTGCTGCACACCCCAGGCCACGCCCCCGGCGCGATCTGCCTTCACGTGCCGGCGCTGACGGCGCTCTTCGGCGGCGACACGCTCTTCGCGGGCGGGCCGGGGGCGACGGGAAGGTCGTACAGCGACTTCCCCACCATCGTCGACTCGATCCGGGACCGGTTGCTCACGCTGCCCCGGGACACCGTCGTGTACACCGGGCACGGGGAGACGACCACCATCGCCGCCGAGGCTCCGCACCTTCAGGAGTGGATCGACCAGGGCTTCTGACCGTCCGGTGGGCAGAGGGCGACGCGCCCGTTTCCCGGCCCGTCGGGCCGAGGAGGCGGGCCGCCTTCATGTCCCCGGCACGGGTGGGGCAACCACTCGCTATGTTGCCTATGGCGCACTGCATTGCGTCAGTAGCAACTCCATGTGCCGAGTTGTACGGCCCGTGAATGCCTTGACAAGGGTTCGGGCCGACTTCAGACTGATGTTGCGCTTACCGCAATCCGTTTCGTTATACGCACCGAGGTGTCATGAAGATTCCCGCGTGCCGTCTCGCGGATCTCCCGCGAGGTGAGGCTTTCCGGCTCGACATCGATCCGCCGGTCTCGGTGTTCCATACCGACGACGGCGAGCTCTTCGCCATCGACGACACCTGCACCCACCAGGACGCCTCGCTCGCCGACGGCTGGCTGGAGGGCTGCGAGGTGGAATGCCCGCTGCATGCCTCGAAGTTCGACCTGCGCACCGGCGCCGTCGACGCCCCGCCGGCCAAGCTCCCGGTGCGCACGCACGAGGTCGTCGTCGAGGACGGCATGATCCACGTCCGGGTGTCGACGGACGCCCCCAACCTGCCGCCCTGTGTCGCGTCCCGCCTCGCCGGGGGTTCCGCGTGAGGACCGTGGCCGTGGTGGGCGCCTCGCTCGCCGGACTGTCGGCGGCGCGCTCGCTGCGGAAGCAGGGCTACGACGGACGGCTGGTCGTCATCGGCGACGAGCTCCATCGCCCGTACGACCGGCCGCCGCTGTCCAAGGAGTTCCTGGCCGGCACCCTGGGCGAGGCGGATCTCGCGCTGGAGGCGCACGACGAGGACCTGGGCGCGGAGTGGCTGCTCGGCACCCGGGCCACCGGCCTCGACCGTACCGACCGCGCCGTGCGGCTGGCCGACGGGCGGGAGGTCCGTGTCGACGGCCTCGTCATCGCGACCGGCGCCGCCGCGCGCAGGCTCCCGGGCGCCGACGGCCTGGCCGGCGTGCACGTCCTGCGCACCCTGGACGACGCCCGCGCCCTGCGCGACGAACTGGCCCGGGGCGGACGGCTGGTGGTGATCGGCGGTGGATTCATCGGCGCCGAGGTCGCCTCCACCGCCTACGCCCTGGGGCTCGACGTGACGGTCGTCGAGGTGGCCCCGACGCCACTGGCCGGGCCGCTCGGCGCGACCATGGGCGGCATCGTCTCCGGGCTGCACGCGGACCACGGCGTACGGCTGCTGTGCGGAGTGGGCGTCAAGGGGCTGAGCGGGGAGCGGTATGTGGACGCCGTTCTGCTCGAGGACGGCCGCAGCATCCCGGCCGACATCGTCGTCGTCGGTGTGGGTGCCCGCCCGTGCGTGGAGTGGCTCGAGGGATCCGGTGTCGAGCTCGACAACGGCGTCAAGTGCGGCGCCGACGGCCGCACCGGCCTGGCCGGGGTGGTCGCGGTCGGCGACTGCGCCAACTGGTACGACCCCCGTGCCGGCGCCCACCGACGCGTCGAGCACTGGACCGGCGCGCGGGAGCGCCCCGACGCCGCCGTCGCCACGCTGCTGGCGGGGGGCGCGGTGGCGCCGGGTGTGCCACGGCCGCCGTACTTCTGGTCCGACCAGTACGGCGTCAGGATCCAGTTCGCCGGTCACGCGGCCGGCGCCGACAGCGTGACCGTCGAGGAAGGCGCCGTGGACGACCGCAACGTCCTGGCCGTCTACCGGCGCGCCGGAGATCCGGTCGCGGTGCTCGGCATGAACCAGCCGCGGCTGTTCACGCGCTGGCGCAAGCAGCTCGCCGCCGCCACGTCTTGACACCGCCCCTGTGGCATCCCATGCTGCGGTTGCATATGGCACGCAGCGTTGCCTCATACACAACGCCGTCCGGAGTCGCTCTTCCCGGCGCGTGAATGTCCCCTCCACGACGTTTCCCGAGGAGTGCCCTGTGACCTCGACCAGTCTGCCGGACAGCCTGATCGCCACCCTCCCCGGCTCCTCCTACACGGATCCGGCGATCTTCGCCCAGGAGCAGGAGCGCATATTCGAGACCATGTGGTTCTGTGTCGCGCGCTCCTCGGAGCTGGCGAAGCCCGGTGCCTTTCGCACCGTCGACGTGGGCCGCGAGAGCATCCTCGTCACCCGCGCGCGTGACAACGCCGTTCGTGCCTACTTCAACGTGTGCCGGCATCGCGGAGCCAAGCTCTGCACCGAGGAGGCCGGCGAGGTCAAGCGGGCCTTCCAATGCCCGTACCACGCCTGGACGTACGACCTGAACGGCAAGCTCGTCGCGGCGCCCAACCTCACCAAGATGCCCGACGTCGGGCGTACCGAGTACGGTCTGGTCGCCGTGGCGGTGCGCGAATGGCTCGGCTATGTCTGGGTGTGCCTCGCGGAGGACCCGCCGTCCTTCGAGGAGGCCGTCATCGGCGATGTCGTCGCCCGCCTCGGCGACGTGGAGTCGATCGAGCGCTACGACATCGACAACCTCTCGGTCGGCAGGCGGATCGTCTACGACGTGAAGGCGAACTGGAAGCTCATCATCGAGAACTTCATGGAGTGCTACCACTGCGCCACGATCCACCCCGAACTCACCGAGGTGCTCCCCGAGTTCGCCGACGGATACGCCGCGCAGTACTACGTCGGGCACGGCGCCGAGTTCGGCGAGGAGGTGCAGGGGTTCACCGTCGACGGTTCCGAGGGACTGGACCGCATCCCCGGGGTCGCGGAGGACCAGGACCGCCGCTACTACGCGATCACCGTCAGGCCGCAGGTCTTCGTCAACCTCGTCCCCGACCATGTCATCTTCCACCGGATGTACCCGGTGGCCGTCGACCGCACGATCGTCGAGTGCGACTGGCTCTACCTCCCGCATGTCGTCGAGAGCGGCAAAGACGTCAGCCGGTCCGTGGAACTCTTCGACCGGGTCAACCGGCAGGACTTCGACGCATGCGAGCGCACCCAGCCCGGGATGAGCTCCCGTATGTACGCCAAGGGCGGGGTGCTGGTACCCAGCGAGCACCACATCGGCGCCTTCCACGACTGGGTGAACGAGCGCCTGGGCGGCGGCCCGCGGTAGTCGGGCCGGTCAGCCCAGGTAGCCCATCCGGTGGCTGATCTCCTGGGCGCCCTTGAGGAGCACCGGTGAGAGCTCGTGCAGGCGCTCCTCGGTGAAGCGGTACGCGGGCCCCGAGGCGCTCAGCGCCGCGATGACCTCTCCGTCACGGTTGCGGACCGGTGCGGCCATGGCGTGCAGGCCGACCTCGAGCTCCTCCAGGGTCCAGGCGTAACCGCGCTCCCGGGCCTCGGCGAGGTTCTTCTCGATCTTGGTCTTGGCGGTGATGGTGTGCGGGGTGACCTTCTTCATCCCGGCCTCGGCCAGCAGCGCGGCGCGTTCCTTGGCAGGGAGGTGGGCCAGCAGGATCTTGCCGCTGGAGGTGGCGTGCAACGGGGTCAGCTCGCCGACCCAGTTGTGCGCGGTGACCGCGCCGGGGCCGCGCACCTCGTAGAGGTTGATCGCGTAGTGCTCCTGCATGACGGCGATGTTGACCGTCTCGCCGATCTCCTCGGCGAGACGCTCACACACGGGGCGGCCCTGCTGGGTGATGTCGATGCGGCCGGTCACCGCACCGGCCAGGCGTACGATCCCGAAGCCGAGACGGTATTTGCCGCGCTCGCCCGCCTGCTCCACCAGGCCGCGCGTCTCCAGGGCGCCGAGCAGACGAAACGCGGTGGACTTGTGCACGTCGATCTCGGCGGCCACCTCACTGACGCCCGCCTCGCCGCGTTGGGCGAGAATCTCGAGGACGCTGATGGCGCGGTCGACCGACTGCACTCCGCCGGCCTGCGAACTTGTCGTTTCGGTGTCTTGGCTGTGGTTGCTCACGACACAACTATACGCGCAGTAAACAACACGACTGCAAGCAACGAAGCCGAAACAAAGACCTTGCAAGTTGCGTCGTTCGCAACCTGGTGCGCATGACGCTACCGGTATTAGCATGCCTCGCGTATCTACGGCGCGAGCGAGACGAGGCACCATGGCTCCCCTGCAATACGACTTCGTCATCGTCGGCGGCGGTTCGGCCGGCAGCGCACTGGCGAACAGACTCTCCGCGGACCCGGCGAACCGGGTGCTGGTACTGGAGGCCGGCCGTTCCGACTACCCGTGGGATGTCTTCATCCATATGCCCGCGGCGCTGACCTACCCGATCGGCAGCCGGTTCTACGACTGGAAGTACGAGTCCGAGCCCGAGCCCCACATGGGGGGCCGGCGCGTCTACCACGCGCGCGGCAAGGTGCTGGGCGGTTCCAGCAGCATCAACGGCATGATCTTCCAGCGCGGCAACCCGATGGACTACGAGCGCTGGGCGGCCGACCCCGGCATGGAGACCTGGGACTACGCGCACTGTCTGCCGTACTTCCGGCGCATGGAGAACTGTCTCGCCGCCGACCCGGACGACGAGTTCCGCGGCCACGACGGCCCCCTCGTCCTCGAGCGCGGTCCCGCGACCAACCCGCTCTTCGGCGCCTTCCTCAAGGCCACCCAGGAAGCGGGCTACGCACCCACCGACGACGTCAACGGCTTCCGGCAGGAAGGGTTCGCCAAGTTCGACCGCAACGTCCACCGCGGACGTCGCCTGTCGGCTTCGAAGGCGTACCTCAAGCCCGTCAGGAAGCGGCCCAACCTCACGGTCAGGACCCGCGCCCTCGTCACGCGGGTGCTCTTCGAGGGCAAGCGGGCCGTCGGCGTCGAGTACCGGCGCGGCAGGGGCGCACCCCAGCAGGTCCGCGCCGCGGAAGTCATTCTCTGCGGCGGTGCGATCAACTCCCCGCAGCTGCTCCAGCTCTCCGGCGTCGGCAACGCTCAGGAGCTGGGCGCCCTCGGCATCGACGTCGTCCACGACCTTCCGGGCGTCGGCGAGAACATGCAGGACCACCTGGAGGTGTACGTCCAGTACGCCTGTAAGCAACCGGTCTCCATGCAGCCGTACATGGCCAAGTGGCGCGCCCCCTTCATCGGGCTCCAGTGGCTCTTCCGCAAGGGGCCCGCCGCGACCAACCACTTCGAGGCCGGCGGCTTCGCCCGCAGCAACGAGGACGTGGACTACCCCAACCTGATGTTCCACTTCCTGCCGATCGCGGTCCGCTACGACGGCTCCTCGCCGGCCGGCGGCCACGGCTACCAGGTGCACGTGGGCCCCATGTACTCCGACGCCATCGGCTCGGTGAAGATCAAGAGCAAGGACCCGCGCGAGCACCCGGCGCTGCGCTTCAACTACCTCTCCACCGAGCAGGACCGCCGCGAATGGGTCGAGGCGATCCGGGTGGCCCGCAAGCTCCTCGACCAGCCCGCGCTCGCCCCCTACAACGACGGGGAGATCTCGCCCGGCCGGAAGGTGGCGACGGACGAGGAGATCCTCGCCTGGGTCGCGAAGGAGGGCGAGACCGCCCTGCACCCGTCCTGTACGTGCAAGATGGGCACCGACGAGATGTCCGTCGTCGACCCCACCAGCATGCGGGTGCACGGCGTGGAGGGGCTGCGCGTGGTGGACGCCTCGGTGATGCCGTACGTCACCAACGGCAACATCTACGCGCCGGTGATGATGATCGCCGAGAAGGCCGCCGACCTGATCCTGGGCAAGGAGCCGCAGGCGCCGTCGAAGGCTGTGTACTACCGTCACCGCGACGCTCAGCAGCAGGCCGGGTAGACGTTGGCCGGTTCAGGGCTGAGGGCGCTGCTGGACAGCGTCCGCTACGAGGTGCTTCCCGCGAAGGCGACCGAGGACAAAGTCCTCGCCCATGTCCCGCGCGAGGTCGTCGTCACCGTGACGGCGTCGCCGGTCAAGGGCCTGGAGCCGACCCTCGACCTCGCCACCCGGCTCGCGCTGCACGGTTACCGCGTCGTCCCGCATGTGCCCGCGCGGCTGCTGCGGGACGAGGTGCACCTGAAGGAGGTCGCCGACCGGCTGCGCGAGGCGGGCGTGGACGACGTCTTCGTCCCGGCGGGCGACGCCGACCCGCCGGCCGGGGCCTACGACGGGTCGCTGCCGGTGCTGCGCAGGCTGAGCGAACTGGGCAGGCCCTTCGCTCACGTCGGCATCGCCGGCTATCCCGAGAGCCATCCGCTCATCCACGACGACATCACCGTTCAGGCCATGTGGGACAAGCGCGAGCACGCCACGTACATCGTGAGCAACCTCTGCTTCGACCCACGGGTGCTGGAGGACTGGGTCGTCCGGATCCGGCGCAGGGACATCACGCTGCCCGTCCACCTGGGCGTCGCGGGGCCGGTACAACGGGCGAAGCTGCTGTCCATGGCGGCGAAGATCGGGGTGGGGGAGTCGACCCGATTCCTGACCAAGCACGCCTCGTGGTTCCTGCGGTTCGCGACACCCGGCGGGTACTCACCCGACAGGCTGCTGGCGCGCACGGAGAAGGCGCTCACCGCGCCGTCGGCGGGCGTGGCCGGGCTGCACCTGTTCACGTTCAACCAGATCGCGGAGACGGAACGGTGGCGCTGCGCCGTGCGGGAGCGGCTCGGCGGCTGAGGTGGGCTCAGCGGACCTTGCCGGGGGCTGTGCCCCAGGACCTCCCTTCGGCCCTGAACGGGCCTCGACCTCAAGCGCCGGACGGGCTGAATCACCTGTGCGGCGCTTGTATACAGAACAGACGAGGGGCGGGGCCGGACTTCCGACCCCGCCCCGGTGTCGCACCGCTCAGCGGAAGACCACCGTGCGGTTGCCGTACACCATGACGCGGCTCTCGCTGTGCCACTTGACCGCGTGCGCGAGCACCTGTGCCTCCACGTCCCGGCCGACCGTGACCAGGTCCCCGGGGTCGAGGGAGTGGTCCACCCTGACCACGTCCTGCTCGATGATCTGCCCCTCGTCCAGGTCCGGGGTCACATAGTGGGCCGTCGCGCCGACGAGCTTCACGCCACGGTCGTAGGCCTGGTCGTAGGGTCGCGCGCCCTTGAAGCTGGGGAGGAAGGAGTGGTGGATGTTGATGGCGTGACCCTCGAGCTGCTTGCAGAGGTCGTCGGAGAGGATCTGCATGTAGCGGGCCAGCACCACCAGGTCGACGTCCAGCTCCCTCACCAGCTCCAGCAGGCGCGCCTCGGCCTCGGCCTTGGTGTCCTTGGTGACGGGTATGTGGTGGAAGGGGATGCCGTACGTCTCCGCCAGGCCCTCGAAGTCCCGGTGGTTGGAGACGATCGCCGGGATCTCGATGTTGAGTGCGCCGGTGCGTTGGCGGAACAGCAGATCGTTGAGGCAGTGACCGAACCTGGACACCATGATCAGCGTCCGGGTCGGCGTCGACGCCTCGCTCAGGGTCCAGGAGATGCGATACGCCTCGGCGACGGGACCGAATCGGTAACGCAGTGTTTTCACATTCGCGTCCGGGTCGGAAACGTCGAAGTGAACCCTCATGAAGAAACGGCCCTGGAGCCGATCATCGAACTGCTGGCTTTCCAGGATGTTGCCCGAGTTCCTGACGAGGAAGCCGCTCACGGCGTGGACCAGGCCGGCGCTGTCGGGACAGGAGAGGGTGAGGACGTACTCACGACCGGGCTGCGGACGAGGGTACTTAGGGGACACAGCGACCTCCGTCGGTGCGTATTGCACAACATGGTGAGCGATACGCAACATGGTCGACTCGACTCCGCTTTCGGTCAAGGGCGGCCGCATAAGTACCCGCATGGCGAAATCGTCATCCGCCAACCCCTTGACGCAGGTCTGTGGCGTTCGTCAAGGTGTTTCACCACAAGCAATTGAATGCATGATGCGCAACGCATTTCGGCTGAAGGGCATTGGCGCGTGGCAGACCTGTATGTGGGTGGGGAATGGCGGGACCCGTCGGCCGGTGGGCGCCGGGAGATCCGCTGCCCCGCTGACGGCTCCCTCACCGCGACCGTCTCGGAAGGGACGCGTCCCGACACCGAGGCGGCGATCGCCGCCGCCCGCCGCGCCTTCGACGAGGGGCCCTGGCCGCACACCTCCGAGCGGGAGCGCGGCGCGGTGCTGCTGCGCACCGCCGACATCGTCGAGCGCGATGCCAAGGAGTTCGCCCGCGCGGAGTCGCTGGACACCGGCAAACGGCTGGTGGAGAGCGAGTACGACATCGCCGACGTCGTCTCCTGCTTCCGCTACTACGGTGGGATCGGCGGCACCGACGCCGGCCGTGTGATCGACACCGGCCGAGACGACGCCGTCAGCCGCGTCGTCCACGAGCCGATCGGCGTGTGTGGGCTGATCACCCCCTGGAACTACCCGCTGCTCCAGGCGAGTTGGAAGGTCGCCCCGGCCCTCCTCGCCGGCAACACGATCGTCCTCAAGCCCAGTGAGCTCACTCCCTCCACCTCGATCCTGCTGATGAAGGCGCTGGCGGAGGCCGGACTCCCGGCCGGCGCCGCCAACCTCGTCCTGGGCGCCGGGCCCGAGGTCGGCGCCCCGCTCTCCGAGGACCCCGCCGTGGACATGGTCTCCTTCACCGGCGGCCTGGAGACCGGCAAACGGATCATGGCCACCGCCGCGGCGACCGTGAAGAAGGTGGCGCTGGAACTCGGGGGCAAGAACCCCAACGTGATCTTCGCCGACGCCGACTTCGAGACGGCCGTGGACTTCGCCCTCACGGCCGTCTTTCTGCATTCCGGGCAGGTCTGCTCGGCCGGCGCGCGGCTGATCGTGGAGGACTCGCTGCACGACCGGCTCGTCGACGAGGTCGTCCGGCGCGCCCGGGAGATCCGCCTCGGCGGGCCCTTCGACCCCGAGGCCGAGACCGGAGCGCTGATCTCCGCGCAGCACCGGGAGAAGGTCGAGGCGTATGTCGCGGCGGGCCTCGCCGAGGGCGCCGTGCTGCGCTGCGGCGGTGAACGGCCCGACGACCCCGCCCTCGCCGACGGCTTCTACTACCCCCCGACCGTCCTCGACGAGTGCCGGCAGGACATGCGCGTCGTGCACGAGGAGTCCTTCGGGCCGGTGCTCACCGTCGAGCGCTTCACCGACGAGGACGACGCCGTGCGGATCGCCAACGACACCGAGTACGGACTCGCCGGGGCCGTGTGGACGCAGGACGCCGGCAAGGCCCAGCGGGTGGCCCGGCGGCTGCGTCACGGCACGGTGTGGATCAACGACTACCACCCCTACGTGCCGCAAGCGGAATGGGGTGGCTTCGGGCATTCGGGCGTGGGCCGGGAGCTGGGACCGACCGGCCTGGACGAGTACCGAGAGCCCAAACACATCTGGCAGAACATCCAACCCCGGCCGCAACACTGGTTCCGCGGCTGAACGCCGAAGAGAGGTCGATCATGACCCCAACACAGACCGAGGTGCCGCAGCGGCGCGGCGCGCCCGAGGATTCGGACGGTACTCCGGTCATATCCGTGCGCCGGCTGTGGAAGGTGTTCGGGCCGAAGGCCGACCAGGTGCCGGACTCGGAGGAGCTGTGCGGCCTCACCCGCCGCGAGCTCATGGACCGTACCGGCTGCACCGCCGCCGTACGCGACGTGAACTTCGACGTCCGCAAGGGCGAGGTGTTCGTCGTCATGGGTCTGTCCGGTTCGGGCAAGTCCACGCTGGTGCGATGTCTGACCCGGCTGATCGAACCCACCGCCGGCGAGCTCGTCTTCGAGGGCGAGGACATCCGCGAAGCGGACGCCAGACGCCTGCGCGACCTGCGGCGCCGCAAGTTCTCCATGGTCTTCCAGCACTTCGGGCTGCTGCCGCACCGCCGGGTCGTCGACAACGTGGCCTTCGGCCTGGAGATCCGCGGCATGAGCCGGGCCGAACGCGGCAAGCGGGCCCTGGAGGTCGTCGAACTGGTCGGCCTCTCGGGGTACGAGAACTCCTACCCCGACCAGCTCTCCGGCGGTATGCAGCAACGCGTCGGCCTCGCCCGGGCGTTGGCCGGCAACCCGGACGTGCTCTTCTTCGACGAGCCCTTCTCGGCGCTCGACCCGATGATCCGCCGTGACATGCAGAACGAGGTCATCCGGCTGCACCACGAGGTCGGCAAGACGATGGTGTTCATCACCCACGACCTCTCCGAGGCGCTCAAGCTGGGCGACCGCATCCTGATCATGCGCGACGGCAAGATGGTCCAGTGCGGCACCGGCGACGAGCTGGTGGGCGCCCCGGCCGACGACTACGTACGCGAGTTCGTCAAGGACGTGCCGCGCGGCGATGTCCTCACCCTCCGGTGGATCATGCGCCCGGCGGAGCCCGACGACGCTCTGGACGGTCCCGAGCTGGGCCCGGACGTCGTGGTGAAGGAGGCCACCCGGGCGGTACTGGCCGCGGACAAGCCGGTCAAGGTCGTGGAGGACGGCAAGCTGCTCGGCATCGTCGGTGACGAGGAGATCCTCGCGGTGGTCGCCGGGCACGAAGGCGGGGCGTGATGGCCGTCGCCCTGGAGAAGTCCGCGCCCCTGGCCGGCGTCCGCAAGGTCGGCCGGCGCACGGTGGTGGCCGCGATCCTGGTGGCCTGGCTGCTCCTCTTCGTCGTCCTCCGCGGAAGGCAGACCCTGACCCTGGCGGCGGCGGACCTCACCGACCTGCACCGGTGGTTCAACGACGTCAACGACTCGATCGGCGCGGACCGCAACTCCAACCCGCTGTTCCTCTACTTCTTCAACGAGATCCGCCTGGTCATCGACAACCTGGTGACCTTCATCCAGCACCTGATCTCACAGCCCTCCGCCGGCCGCCCCCTTCCGCAGATCGGATGGCTCGGCGTCGTCGGCATCGTGGGCTACGTCTCCTGGGCCGTGGGCAACTGGCGGGTCGCCCTGCTGGCCGTGGCGGGCTTCACCTTCCTGGGCTTGCAGGGGCTGTGGCAGGAGAGCATGGACACCCTGTCGCTCACGCTCTCCGCGGTCTTCGTGGCGCTGCTGTTCGCGATCCCGCTGGGGGTGTGGGCGGGGCTGTCGGACCGGGTCAACCGGATCGTGACGCCCTTTCTGGACTTCATGCAGACGATGCCGACCTTCGTCTACCTCGCCCCGCTGACCCTGTTCTTCCTGATCGGAGGGGCCTCCGCCACGATCGCCACCGTGATCTACGCGGCACCGCCCGCGATCCGCATCACGGCGCACGCCATCCGTTCCGTGCCGGAGACCACCGTCGAGGCCGCCGAATCGCTGGGCGCGACCCGACGGCAGGCCCTGCTGAAGGTCCTGCTGCCCATGTCCAAGCGGACCGTGGTGATGGGCGTCAATCAGTCGATCATGGCCGCCCTGGCCATGGTGACCATCGCCGCGCTGATCGACGCGCCCGGCCTCGGCAAGACCGTCGTCCAGGCACTCCAGTCGCTCGACGTGGGAACGGCCTTCAACGCGGGGCTCGCCATCGTCGTCATGGCGATCGTCCTCGACCGGGTCACCACCGCGGCCAGCGCCCGCGCGGAGACGGCCCGGCGTTCGAAGAACCGCTTCCTCACATGGCGGCGGCCGCTGCTGGGTGCGGGCGCGGCGGTCACGGCGGTCCTCGTCTATCTGTCGCACACCTATCTGTGGGCGGCGGAGTTCCCCGGCGACGGCGGCATCGGCAGCTCCATCGCGAGCGCGGCGGACACCGCGACCAGTTGGGCGCAGGACAACCTGTCGGGCCTCACCAACGCCTTCCGCGACGGCATCACCAACGGCCTGCTCAACCCGTTCCAGTCGCTGCTCACCGACTCCCCGTGGTGGCTCGTCTGCGCGGTGCTGATCGCGCTGGGCGCGGTGCTCGGCGGCTGGCGGGCCGGTGTCACCACGTCCGTCTGCCTGGTCCTGCTGGTCGGCACCGGCCTGTGGTCGGACGCCATGACGACGCTGGCGTCGACCCTCGTGGCGACGGTGCTGGTCATGCTGCTCGGCATGGTCCTCGGGGTGTGGATGGGGCGCAGCCCGCTCGTGGACCGGCTGCTGCGGCCCACCCTGGACGCGGCGCAGGTCATGCCGCCGTTCGTCTATCTCGTGCCGTTCCTGGCGTTGTTCGGCGCGACCCGCTTCACGGCCATCGTCGCCGCGATCGTCTACGCGGCGCCGGTCGCCATCAAGATCATCGCTGACGGGGTGCGGGCCGTGCCCGAAACCACCGTCGAGGCGGCCACGTCCGCCGGGTGCAACACCTGGCAGATCATCACCAAGGTTCAACTGCCGATGTCACGCAGTGCCCTGACGCTCGCGACCAACCAGGGCCTGATCTACGTGCTGTCGATGGTTGTTGTGGGCGGCCTGGTAGGAGCGGGCGCCCTCGGCTACGACGTCGTGGCCGGCTTCTCACAGGGGCAGCTGTACGGGAAGGGACTCGCGGCGGGACTCGCCATCGTCCTTCTCGGAGTCATGTTCGACCGGATCACCCAGGCAGCGGCGCGACGCGCGAGCTCATAAGGAGCACCAGCATGGCAACACAAGTACGACAGAGAACCGGCGTGGCCGGCATAGCCGTCGTGACTGTCATCGGGCTGACCCTCACCGCCTGCGGCGGCGCGAAGGTCGGTGACGACTCCGCGGATTCGGGCAGCTCGGGCAAGTGCGGCACCTTCAACCTCGCCGTCAACCCGTGGGTGGGCTACGAGGCGGACGCGGCGGTCGTCGCCTACGTCGCACAGCACGACCTCGGCTGTACGGTCAACAAGAAGGACCTGAAGGAGGAGATCGCCTGGCAGGGCTTCGGGACGGGCGAGGTCGACGCCGTCCTGGAGAACTGGGGCCACGACGATCTGAAGAAGAAGTACATCACCGACCAGAAGACCGCCGTGGCGGCCGGCTCGACCGGCAACAAGGGCATCATCGGCTGGTACGTGCCGCCGTGGCTGGCCAAGGCGCACCCGGACATCACCGACTGGAAGAACCTCAACAAGTACGCGGCCGAGTTCAAGACCTCCGAGTCCGGCGGCAAGGGCCAGCTGCTGGACGGCGACCCGTCGTACGTCACCAACGACGAGGCGCTGGTGAAGAACCTGAAGCTGGACTTCAAGGTGGTGTACGCGGGCAGCGAGACCGCGCTCATCCAGTCCTTCCGCAAGGCGGAGAAGAACAAGGAATGGGTGATCGGCTACTTCTACGAGCCGCAGTGGTTCCTGTCCGAGGTGCCGTTGGTCAAGGTTGATCTGCCCGCCTACACGACGGGGTGCGACGCCGATGCGGCGAAGATCGCCTGCGACTATCCCGTCTACGACCTCGACAAGATCGTCAGCGCCAAGTTCGCCAAGTCCGGCAGCCCGGCCTACGACCTGGTGAAGAGCTTCAACTGGACGAACGACGACCAGAACACCGTGGCCAAGTACATCGCGGTGGACAAGCTGTCGCCGGACGCGGCGGCCAAGAAGTGGGTGGAGGCCAACCGCGCCAAGGTCGACGCCTGGATCAAGTAACCCACGTCGGCAGGACGGTCCGAGATGCCCGGCGGGCGGTGTGCACCTGTGTGCGCCGCCCGCCGGGCATTGCCGCGTTTCGGGCTGTTTCCCGACGTCACCGGACCTCTTGACACCCCCTGTCCGCGGCAGGCACATTGAGTTGCGCAACCTGAACCATGTTGCGCAGAAAGCAACTCGACTGGTTTTCGATCCGGAGGTGCGGCGATGGCGGGACCCCGAGTGGTGATCATCGGAGCGGGCGTCGTGGGAGCGGCACTCGCGGACGAGATCTCCGCGCGCGGCTGGACCGAAGTGACCGTGGTCGACCAGGGCCCGCTCCCCGCGACCGGGGGCTCCACGTCGCACGCCCCGGGCCTGGTCTTCCAGACGAACTCCTCCAAGACCATGACCGAGCTGGCCCGCTACACCGTCGAGAAGTTCTGCTCCCTCGACGTCGACGGCAAGCCCTGCTTCCTCCAGGTCGGCGGCCTCGAAGTGGCCACCACCCCCGAACGCCTCGCGGAACTGCACCGCCGCCACGGCTGGATCACCGCCTGGGGCATCGAGGCGCGCCTGCTGAGCGCTGACGAGTGCGTCGAGCAGCACCCGCTGGTCAACCCGGACCGGGTCCTCGGCGGCCTCCTCATCCCGACCGACGGGATAGCCAAGGCCGTCCTCGCCGTCGAGGCGCAGATCCGCCGGGCCACCGAGCGCGGCGTCACCTTCCTGGCCCGCCACGAAGTACTGGACGTACAGCGGAGCGAGGGCCGGGTGACCGGTGTCCTCACCGACCGCGGTGAGATCGCGGCCGACATCGTCGTGTGCTGCGCCGGCATCTGGGGCCCGAGGATCGCCCGCATGGTCGGCATGAACCTCCCGCTGACCCCGCTCGCCCACCAGCTCGCCTGGACCGGCCCGGTGCCGGCGCTTGCGGGCCAGATGGAGGAGGCGGTGCGGCCGATCCTGCGCCACCAGGACGCCGACCTCTACTACCGCGACCGCTTCGACGGCATCGGCATCGGCTACTACGGCCACCGCCCGATGCCCGTCTCGGCCGACGACATCCTCTCCGTCGACGAGGCCGACGACATGCCGTCGGTCCTGAAGTTCACCGAGGACGACTTCGCCGACGCCTGGACCGAGACCCGGTCCCTGCTCCCCGCGACCCAGGAGGCCAAGGTCGAGGAGGGCATCAACGGCCTGTTCTCCTTCACCACCGACAACTTCCCGCTGCTGGGCGAGTCCCCGGACGTCAAGGGCTTCTGGGTGGCCGAGGCGGTCTGGGTCACGCACTCGGCGGGCGTCGGCCGGGCCATGGCCGAATGGCTGGTCGACGGCTTCTGCTCGTCCTTCGACCTGCACGAGTGCGACGTCAACCGCTTCGAGCCGCACCAGCTGTCCCCGGAGTACGTCCTGGCCCGCGACTGCCGCAACTTCGTCGAGGTCTACGACATCCTCCACCCCCTCCAGCCGTCCGGTGACCCGCGTCCGATCCGCACGAGCCCCTTCCACGCCCGCCAGCAGGAGTACGGCGCGTTCTTCCTGGAGGCGAACGGCTGGGAGCGCCCGCAGTGGTACGAGGCCAACGCGGGGCTGGTCGAGGGCCGTAACATCCCCACCCCCAACGACTGGGCCGCGCAGTACTGGTCGCCCGTCGTCGGCGCCGAGGCACAGGCCACCCGCGAGACGGTCGCGATGTACGACATGACGGCCCTCAAGCGGCTCGAGGTCAGCGGCCGGGGTGCCGCGGACTTCCTGGAGGGGCTGACCACCGGGAAGGTCGCCAAGTCGGTCGGTTCGGTGACGTACACCCTGCTCCTCGACCACGACGGCGGCATCCGCAGCGACGTCACCGTGGCCCGCCTCGGCCGCGACCTCTTTCAGGTCGGCGCCAACGGCAACCTCGACCTCGACTGGTTCACCCGCCACCTCCCGGCCGACGGCACGGTCCAGGTCCGCGACATCACCCCGGGCACGTGCTGCATCGGCCTGTGGGGCCCACTGGCCCGCAAGGTCCTCCAGCCGCTGACGGACGAGGACTTCTCGGGCGACGGCCTGAAGTACTTCCGCGCCAAGCGCGCCTACATCGGCTCGGTACCGGTCACGGCGATGCGGCTGTCGTACGTCGGTGAGCTCGGCTGGGAGCTCTACACCACCGCCGACCAGGGCCTGAAACTGTGGGACACCCTGTGGCGGGCGGCGAAGCCGCTCGGCGGTGTCATCGCCGGCCGCGGAGCCTTCAACAGCCTCCGCCTGGAGAAGGGTTACCGCTCCTTCGGTACCGACATGACCTTCGAGCACGACCCCTACGAGGCCGGCGTCGGCTTCGCCGTCAAGCTCGACAAGGGCGACTTCCTCGGCAAGGCCGCCCTGGAGCGCCGCAAGGAAGACGTCCGGCGCAAGCTGACCTGTCTGACCATCGACGACCCGCGGTCGGTCGTCCTGGGCAAGGAGCCGGTCTACGACGGCGACCGCGCGGTCGGCTACGTCACCAGCGCCGCCTACGGCTACACGATCGGCAAGGGCATCGCCTACGCCTGGCTCCCCGCGGAACTCGCCGTCCCCGGAACGGCGGTCCACATCGGCTACTTCGACCAACGGGTCGAGGCGGTCGTGGCCGAGGAGCCGTTGTTCGACCCGACGATGTCCCGCCTCCGTGGCTGAGCGATTCACCGGGGGTGCCGCGATGGGTCGTCATTCGTCTGCGGGTGCGCTGTGTCCGGTCGCGCAGTTCCCCGCGCCCCCTGAGGGCGCTGCTGCTCAGGCTCGTAGGAAGGAGTACGGTCGGTGACCGCACAGTTGCTCGACGGTAAGGCGACCGCCGCCGACATTCGCCGTGAACTCGCCGAACGCGTCGCCAAGTCGACCGCCATCGGTGGCCGCCCGCCCGGCCTCGGCACTGTCCTGGTCGGCGAAGACCCGGGCAGCCACGCCTACGTCGTCGGCAAGCACCGCGACTGCGCTCAGGTCGGCATCGCCTCGCTGCGCCGCGAACTGCCCGCCGACGCCACCCAGCAGCAGGTCGAGGACGTCATCGACGAGCTCGACGCCGACCCGGCCTGCACCGGCTACATCGTCCAACTCCCGCTTCCACGGCACCTGGACGCCGGCGCCGTACTGGAACGCATGGACCCGGCCAAGGACGCCGACGGCCTGCACCCCGTCAACCTCGGCCGGCTCACCCTGGGCGTAGAGGCCCCGCTGCCGTGCACCCCGCGCGGCATCGTCGAGCTGCTCCGCCGGTACGAGGTGCCGATCGCCGGAGCCCGCGTGTGCGTGATCGGACGCGGCATCACCGTCGGACGGCCCCTGGGACTGCTGCTCACCCGCAGGTCCGAGAACGCCACCGTCACCCTCTGCCACACCGGAACCAAGGGCCTGGCCTGGCACGTCCGCGAGGCCGACATCGTGATCGCGGCCGCGGGCTCGCCCGGGCTGATCACCAAGGAGATGCTGCGCCCCGGCGCGGCCGTCCTGGACGTCGGCATCACCCGCACCGACAACAGGCTGGCCGGCGACATACATCCGGACGCCGCCCTGGTCGCCGGATGGCTCGCGCCGATGCCCGGGGGAGTGGGACCCATGACCCGGGCGATGCTGCTCGCCAACGTCGTCGAGGCCGCCGAGAGGAACGCGAACATCCTATGAACGCGCTGAACACCCCCCTGGCGGAGCTGGACCCCGAGGTCCACGCCGCCCTCCGCGCCGAGTTGCACCGCCAGCAGTCCACTCTCGAGATGATCGCCTCCGAGAACTTCGCGCCCTCCGCCGTGATGGAGGCCCAGGGGTCGGTCGCGACCAACAAGTACGCCGAGGGCTACCCCGGCCGCCGCTACTACGGCGGCTGCGAACACGTCGACGTCACCGAGCGGCTGGCCATCGAGCGCGTCAAGTCCCTCTTCGGGGCGGGCTTCGCCAACGTCCAGCCGCACTCGGGCGCACAGGCGAACACCGCCGTCTTCTTCGCCCTCCTCCAGCCCGGCGACACCATCCTCGGTCTCGACCTCGCGCACGGCGGCCACCTCACCCACGGCATGCGTCTCAACTACAGCGGCAAGATGCTCAACGTCGTGCCGTACCACGTCGCCGAGACGGACAACCTCGTCGACATGGAGGAGGTCGAGCGGCTCGCCAAGGAACACCGGCCCAAGATGATCATCGCGGGCTGGTCGGCGTACCCACGGCAGCTGGACTTCGCGGCCTTCCGCCGCATCGCCGACGAGGTCGGTGCCCTCCTCATGGTCGACATGGCGCACTTCGCGGGCCTGGTCGCCGCCGGACTGCACCCCAGCCCCGTCCCGCACGCCCACGTCACGACCACGACGACCCACAAGACCCTCGGCGGCCCGCGCGGCGGCGTCATCCTCACCGACGACGCCGACCTCGCCAAGAAGATCAACTCGGCGGTGTTCCCCGGGATGCAGGGCGGCCCGCTGGAGCACGTCATCGCCGCCAAGGCCGTCTCCTTCAAGGTGGCGGCATCGCCCGAGTTCGCCGAACGCCAGGCCCGCACGCTGGCCGGCGCCCGCATCCTCGCCGAGCGCCTCACCCGGCCCGACGCGGCCGCGGCCGGAGTGAAGGTCCTGACGGGCGGCACGGACGTCCACCTGGTCCTCGTCGACCTCCGTGACTCCGCACTCGACGGAAGGCGGGCCGAAGACCTCCTGCACGAGATCGGCATCACCGTCAACCGCAACGCCGTCCCCTTCGACCCGCGCCCGCCCATGGTCACCTCCGGCCTGCGCATCGGCACCCCGGCGCTGGCCACCCGAGGCTTCACCGAGGAGGACTTCGCCGAGGTCGCCGACGTGATCGCGCCGGCCCTCCAGCCCGAGCCGGACATCGCCGCACTGCGCGCCCGCACCCAGGCCCTCGCGGCCAAGCACCCGCTCTATCCGCACCTCTCGCACGACGGAGCCGTCCGATGAGCCCCAGCACCCCCGGCGCCGACCTCCCCGACCACCCCGACCGGCTCTGGCGCAATCCCGAGCCCAAGCGGTCGTACGACGTGATCGTCGTGGGTGGCGGCGGCCACGGCCTGGCCACCGCCCACTACCTGGCGAGGAACCACGGCATCACCGATGTCGCGGTCCTGGAGAAGGGCTGGCTGGGCGGCGGCAACATGGCCCGCAACACCACGATCATCCGCTCCAACTACCTGTGGGACGAGAGCGCCGGCATCTACGAGCACGCCCTCAAACTCTGGGAAGGGCTGGCGGAAGAACTCGACTACCCGATCCTCTTCTCCCAGCGCGGCGTGCTGAACCTCGCCCACAGCCTCCAGGACGTCCGCGACAGCGTGCGCCGTGTCGAGGCCAACCGCCTCAACGGCGTCGACGCCGAGTGGCTCGACGCCGAGCAGGTCAAAGAGGTCTGCCCGATCGTCAACATCTCACCCGACGTGCGCTACCCGGTCCTCGGCGGCACCTACCAGCCGCGCGCCGGCATCGCCAAGCACGACTACGTCGCCTGGGGATTCGCCCGCTCCGCGGACGCCGCCGGCATCGACATCATCCAGAACTGCGAGGTCACCGGCCTGGACGTGGTGGGCGGCCGGGTGGTTGGCGTACAGACCACGCGGGGCCCCATCGCCGCGGGCAAGGTGGCCCTGTGCGCGGCCGGCCACACCTCGGTCCTCGCCGCCATGGCCGGCATCGAACTCCCTGTCCAGAGCCACCCGTTGCAGGCACTGGTCTCCGAGCTCCTGGAGCCGGTCCACCCCACGGTGGTCATGTCCAACGCCGTCCACGTGTACGTCAGCCAGGCGCACAAGGGCGAACTGGTGATGGGCGCCGGCATCGACGCGTACAACTCCTACACCCAGCGCGGCGCCTTCCACATCATCGAAGAGCAGATGTCCGCCGCCCTGGAACTCTTCCCGGTCTTCGCCCGCGCCCATGTGCTGCGCACCTGGGGCGGCATCGTCGACGTCAGCCCGGACGCCTCGCCGATCGTCGGCCTCAGCCCGGTCGACAACCTCTACCTCAACTGCGGGTGGGGCACGGGCGGTTTCAAGGCCACCCCCGGCGTCGGCTGGGTCTACGCCCACACCATCGCCCACGACACCCCCCACGCCCTCAACGCCCCCTTCTCGCTCGACCGTTTCACCACCGGCGCGCTCGTCGACGAGCACGGCGCGGCCGCGGTGGCCCACTAGGGAGCCGAACGATGCTGCTCATTTCCTGCCCGTGGTGCGGGCCCCGCGACGAGGCCGAGTTCCACTACGGCGGCCAGGCGCACGTGCCCTACCCCGAGGACTCCGCCGCCCTCACCGACGAGGAGTGGGCGCGCTACCTCTTCTTCCGCGACAACCCCAAGGGCCCCTTCGCCGAACGCTGGAGCCACGCGGCGGGCTGCCGCAAGTGGTTCAACGCGGTGCGGGACACCTCGACGAACGAGGTCCTGGCGGTGTACCGGTCGGGGGAGGAACGCCCGACCACCATGGAGCCCAGGCCGACCGTCTCAGCCGGTCCGGCCCCCTTGGAGCCCAGGTCTGCCGTCTCAGCCCCTCCGGCGTTTGAGGACGAGGCCTCTTCAGGGCCGAACGGGGGCCTGGGGGCAGAGCCCCCGGCACGGCTCGAGAGCCAACCGCACCGCCTGGCCACCGGTGGCCGAATCCACCGGGACGAACCCCTCACCTTCACCTTCGACGGCATCGACCACCAGGGCTACCGAGGCGACACCCTCGCCTCCGCCCTCCTCGCCAACGGCGTCATCGCGACAGCGACCAGCATCAAACTCGGCCGCCCCCGCGGCATCTTCTCCGCCGGCGTCGAAGAACCCAACGCCGTCATCCAGATCGAGGAACCCTTCCCCGAGCCGATGCTCCCCGCGACGACGGTCGAGCTGTACGACGGCCTCGTCGCGACCAGCCTCCCCGGCCAGGGCCGCCTGGCCACCGATCCGGACCCCGCCCGCTACGACGCCGTACACGCCCACTGCGACCTGCTGGTCGTCGGCGCGGGTCCGGCCGGCCTCGCGGCCGCGGCGGCGGCAGCACGCAGCGGCGCCCGCGTCATCCTCGCCGACGACCAGCCGGAATCCGGCGGCAGCCTGCTCGGCACCGGCGAACACCTCGACTGGGTGGAGGCGACGCGCGCACAGCTCGAAGCCGCCCCCGAGGTACGCGTCCTGCCGCGCACCACCGTCTTCGGCCACTACGACGACAACCACCTCCTCGCCGTCGAGCGCCGCACCAACCACCTCGGCGCCGAGGCCCCGGAGCAGGTCTCCCGCGAGCGTGTCTGGCGGATCCGCGCCCGCCGCGTGGTCCTCGCGACCGGCGCCCACGAGCGCTCGCTGGCGTTCGGCGACAACGACCGACCCGGCGTGATGCTGGCCGCCTCGGCCCGTACGTACCTCCACCGGTACTCGGTCCTGCCCGGCCGGCACGCGGTCGTGTTCACCACCAACGACAGCGCCTACGCCGCCGCGCTCGACCTGGCGGCGGCGGGAGTGGACGTCGCGGCGATCGTCGACACCCGGTCCGAGCCGGGGGAGTGGGCCGAGCGCGCCCGGTCCGCCGGGATCGAGGTGCTGGCCGGACACGCGGTCACGGACACGGAGGGCGAGGCCCGCCTCACCGCCGTCACGGTCGCCCCGTACGGGGAGTCCGCGGAACAGCGAGTGACGCCGGGACAGCAAGTGGCGTCGGCACCACGGGAGTTCGCCGTCGACCTGCTCCTGGTCTCCGGCGGCTGGAACCCCGTCGCACATCTGTTCAGCCAGGCGGGCGGCAAGCTCCGCCACGACGACGTACTCGGCACGTTCGTTCCCGACAGCTGCCGTCAGGCGGTGGAGGTCGCGGGCGGTGCGAACGGGGCCTTCGATCTCGCCACGGCCCTCGCGCAGGGCGCGGCGGCCGGCGCCCGCGCGGTCGAGGCGGAGGGGCACCCCGCCGAGGCGCCGGCCCTCCCGGCCGTCGTCGGCACGCCGCACACCCCGCCCATGCAGGTGTTCGCCGTCCCCGCCTCCACCGGAGCCCCCCGGTTCGTCGACCTCCAACGCGATGTCACGGTCGACGACCTGGCGCGGGCGACCGGGGCGGGCCTGCGCTCGGTGGAGCACACCAAGCGCTACACCACGGCCGGCACCGCCAACGACCAGGGCAAGACGGGCGGGGCACTGGCGAGCGGGATCGTCGCCGAACTCCTCGGCGTGGACATCTCGGCGCTCGGCCTGCCCACGTTCCGGCCGCCGTACACCCCCGTCTCCTTCGCCGCCCTCGCCGGCCGCGACCGCGGCGTGCTGTCCGACCCGATCCGCACGACCGCCGTCCACGCGTGGCATGTCGCGCACGGCGCCCTGTTCGAGAACGTCGGCCAGTGGAAGCGGCCCTGGTACTACCCGCGGGACGGCGAGGAGATGGAGGCGGCCGTCCTGCGCGAGTGCGCGGCCGCCCGGGAGGGCGTCGCCTTCATGGACGCCTCCACCCTCGGCAAGATCGACGTCCAGGGCCCGGACGCCGCCGTATTCCTCGACCGGCTCTACACCAACATGATGAGCACCCTGAAGGTCGGCATGATCCGCTACGGCGTCATGTGCCGTCTGGACGGCATGATCTTCGACGACGGAACGGTCATCCGCCTCGCCCAGGACCGCTTCCTGGTCACCACCACCACGGGCAACGCGGCCGCCGTACTGGACTGGATGGAGGAGTGGCTCCAGACCGAGTGGCCCGAACTCCGCGTCCACTGCACCTCGGTCACCGAGCAGTGGGCCACCGTCGCCCTGGTCGGCCCGCGTTCCCGCGAGGTGCTCGGCTCGCTCGCACCCCGGCTGGCCGTCGCCAACGACGACTTCCCGTTCATGGCATGGCGGGACGCGCCGGTCGCGGGCATCGAGGCGAGGGTGTGCCGGATCAGCTTCTCCGGTGAACTCGCCTACGAGATCAACGTGTCACCGTGGGAGGCCCTCGCCCTGTGGGAGGCGCTGTACGAGGCGGGCGCCCCGTACGGCATCACGCCCTACGGCACGGAGACCATGCACGTCCTGCGGGCCGAGAAGGGCTACCCGATCATCGGCCAGGACAGCGACGGCACCGTCACCCCGCAGGACCTCGGGATGGGCTGGGCGGTGTCGAAGAAGAAGCCCGACTTCATCGGCAAGCGCTCGTACGCCCGCGCCGACACCGTCCGCGCCGACCGCAAGCACCTGGTGGGCCTGCTCCCCGAGGACCCGGGGACCTTCCTGCCGGAGGGCACCCACCTGGTCGCCGACAGTGTGCTGCCCGCGCCGCCCGTCCCGATGCTCGGCCACGTCACCTCCAGCTACCGCAGCGCCGCCCTCGGCCGTACCTTCGCGCTCGCCCTGGTCAAGGGCGGCCGGGACCGTATCGGTGAACGTCTCTACGCGCCCGTGGGCGACCGGCTGGTTCCGGTGACGGTCGCAAGCCCCGTCCTCTACGACCCCGAGGGAGCCCGCCGCGATGGCTGACACCGTTTCGACCGCACGGCAGCGCAGCCCCCTGGCGCATGCCGTCGACCGCCTCGCCGCCGCGACGCGCTCCTCCGGGGGCGCGATCCGCCTGGCCGAAGTCCCATTCCTGACCCAGCTGAACGTCCGGCTCGACGCCAAGAGCCCGGCGGCGGACGCCGTCGGACTCGCCCTCGGGCTTCAACTGCCCCTGGAGCCCGACACCGCCGTGCGCGGAGGGGACCTGCGCGCGGTCTGGCTCGGCCCCGACGAGTGGCTGGTGGTGGGCCTGCCCGGCACCCAGCGGGACCTGGAGAGCCGGATCCGCTCGGCGGCCGGGGACGCGCCCGTCTCCGTCACCGACGTCTCCGCCCAGCGCACCACCGTCCTGGTCGGCGGACCGCGCGCCCGCGACCTGCTGTCCCACGGCTGCCGGTTGGATCTGCACCCGCGCGCCTTCGGCCCCGGCCGGTGCGCCCAGACGACGCTGGCCCGCACCCAGGTCGTCCTCGTGGCCCGCGACGAGCCCAGGGCGGGGTTCTGGGTGCTGGTGCGTTCCTCCTTCGCCGACCACCTGACGAACTGGCTGCTGGACGCGGCCGTGGAATACGGGTGAACGCATCCCGGTGAGTCATGCTTTCAGGCGTCGGGTGCCGCGTGGACGCGTTCCCCCGCCACGAAGGTCTGGAGGACCCGGGTGGCCGCGATCTCCTCGGGCGGGCCGGCGAACGGGTCCCGGTCCAGGACGACCAGGTCGGCGGCCTTGCCGACGGTGATGCTGCCGGTGAGGTCGTCGAGGCGGTTCACGTAGGCGCTGCCCGCCGTGTACGCGGCGAGGGCGGCGCCGAGGTCGAGGCGCTGTCCGGGAAGGAACCGCGGGGTGCCCTCGGGGGCGTCCGGGGAGACGCGGTTGACGGCGACGTGGATGGCCTGGAGCGGGTCGGGGCTGCTCACCGGCCAGTCGCTGCCCGCCGCGAGCGTCGCTCCCGCGCGCAGCAGATCGCCGAAGGGATACTGCCGGGCGCCGCGTTCGGGGCCCAGGAACGGCAGGGTGAGTTCGTCCATCTGCGGCTCGTGGGCGGCCCACAGCATCTGGAGGTTCGCGGTGGCGCCGAGCGCCCGGAACCGTCGTACGTCGTCGGGGTGGACGACCTGGAGGTGCGCCAGGTGATGGCGCGTGTCCAGGGGGCCGTTGGCGGTCCGGGCGGCCTCGACGGCGTCGAGGGCCTCCCGCACGGCGCGGTCGCCGAGGGCGTGGAAGTGGACCTGGAAGCCGAGCGCGTCGAGTTCGGTGACGTACTTCTTCAGCTCGCCGGGTTCGACGAAGCTGATGCCGCTGGTGTCCGAGGCGCAGCCGCAACCGGTGAGGTACGGATCGAGCATGGCCGCGGTGTGGTTCTCGGCGATGCCGTCCTGCATGATCTTCACCGCGCCGGCGCGGAACCGGCCCACGCTCAACTCCTGCCGTCGCGCGACGAGTTCGGGGATCTGCTCGGCGCCGCGTGCGCGGTCCCACCACAGCGCGCCGACGACGCGGGCGGTGAGCAGCCCTCGGTCCACGGCCGTGCGGTAGGAGGGGGCCGGGTCGGTCATGTTGGCGTAGGCGCCGACGATGGCGTCCTGCCAGGCGGTGACACCGTGCGAGTGCAGCACGGCCTGGGCGCGCAGCAGGGCGGCCAGCTGTTCCTCGGGGGTGGGGTCGGGCACCAGCCGGCCCACCAGGTGGACGGCTCCCTCCTGGAGCATGCCGGTCGGGTTTCCGTCCGCGTCGCGTTCGATGCGGCCGTCGGCGGGGTCGGGGGTGCGGGCGTCGAGGCCGGCCCGCTCCAGCGCCCGGGTGTTGACCCAGGCGCCGTGGTGGTCGCGGTTGGGCAGGAAGACCGGCCGGTCGGGGACGACCGCGTCGAGGGCCGCGGCGGTGGGGGCGCCGCCGGGGAAGGCCTCCAGGGACCAGCCGCCGCCGGTGATCCATTCGGCGTCCGGGTGCCGGTCGGCGTACGTCCGGATCCGCCGCAGGTACTCGGCGGGGTCGACCGTGTCGGCGAGGTGGCACAGGCCGAGTTCCAGGCCCGCGCCCTGCGGGTGCACATGGGCGTCCTGGAAGCCGGGCAGCAACAGCTTGCCGGCGAGGTCGACGACCTCGGTACCCGGACCGATCAGCGCGTGCACCTCGTCGTGGCCGACGGCCGTGATCCGCCCGCCGCGCACGGCCACGGAGGTGGCGCGGCTGCGGGCGGGATCGACGGTGTGGACGGGTCCGCCGGTGAGGACGAGCTCGGCGGGGCCCGTGACCTGGGACTGCGACATGGGTGTGGACTCCATGGGGGGATGAGGGCGGAGAGGGAGCGGAGCGGCCGGCCGGGATCGGGCGGCGACTCAGACGGCTGTGCGGTCCATGGGGAGGACGATGGCCTCGGCGTCGGTGCCGCGTCCGGTGGTGAAGTACGGCGAACGGCGGCCGTACTTGGCGACCGCGGCCATACCGAGGCCGGCGAGGACGATGACGGCGGGCAGGGAGAACATGAACCAGCCGTTGTCGGGGCTGAGTTCGAAGTGGTCGCTCATGGTCAGGTACGAGTATCCGAGATAGCCGCCGAGGCCCAGCAGCACCAGACCGGACACGGCGGGCACCCCCACGGCGAGCACCGCCGTCCGCAGCCCTTCGCGCCCGGCGGAGCGGAAGCGGACGGCGCACGCGAGCGCGGTGAGCCCGTAGTAGAGGGCGACGAGCAGACCGATGGCGTTGACGGCGGCCAGCAGCATGTCGCTCAGCCGCGGGATGGCGACCGCCAGCAGGGCGATCGCGGAGGCGATGGCCAGGACCACGACCGTACCGGCGGCGGGGGTGCCGTACCGGGGGTGCACCCGGGTCCACACCGGGCCCATGGTGCGGTCCCGGCCCATCGCGAGCAGTCCGCGCGCCGTGGGGATCAGCGTGGACTGCACGGAGGCCGCGGCGGAGAACATCAGGGCGACCACGGGCAGGGTGGCCCAGGGCTCGGCGGCCAGCTTCTGCGCGAGGTACGGCAGGGCCTGCGGACCGTTCTCGATGAGTTCGGTCAGACTCATCTCCCGCTGGAAGGCGACCGAGGCGAAGAGGAACAGGCCGAGCATCGCGAACAGGGCGATCAGACCGCCGCGGGCCGCGTCGCCCGGCTTCCTGGTCTCCTCGGTGACGCTGAAGGCCGCGTCCCAGCCCCAGAAGAAGAACACCGCGAGGACCATGCCCTGGGCGAAGGCGGTGCCGTCGGTGATCTCGAAGGGGTTGAACCAGGAGAGGGAGAAGGACTGCCCGCCGGTGATCAGGGCCCAGCCGCAGAACCCCAGCAGCACGGCGTACTCGAAGACCAGCAGCACGAACTGGAAGCGGGTGGTGGCGCGCGTGCCCGTGATGGCGAGGGCGGTGAGGCCGAGCAGCAGCACCAGCCCGACGGCCGTACTGACGCCGGTGGACGCCGGATCGAGGGCGATGCCCGCCACGCTGTGCAGACCGGCCTTGCCGGCGAAGATCAGGACGACCGAGCCCATGACCGCGCTGGTGTAGGCGCAGAAGATCACCGAGCCGACGACGGTGACCCATCCGGTCAGGAATCCCGGCCAGGGGCCGAGGGTCCTGCCGACCCAGGTGTAGCCGTTGCCGCAGTTGGGTTCGGAGCGGTTGAGGCGGGCGTAGGCGGTGGCGATACCGAGCACGGGCAGGAAGGCGAGCAGCAGCAGCGCCGGGGCCTGGAGGCCCACGATGGTGGCGATCGTGCCCATGCCGATGGCGATGCTGGTGGTGGCGGCCGTGCTGGAGGCCGCGATGGCGACACCGTCGACGACGCCGAGGGAGCGGCGCAGTCCGGTGCCCGGTCCACCGGACGGGGCGGGCGACGGGGGAGCGGGCGGTGTGGACGGCTGGGGAGACAGGGAGGGCATGAAGGGCTCCTCGCGGGGAGGGAGGACGGGGGAAGAGCCGCGCGGGACTGTGATGGAACACCTCGCGCGAGTCTTGCGTCAATCCCGTTGACATAAGGGTGCGGGCCCCCTTCACTGCTGCTACGCGGCCCCGACCGACAGGAGCACCCGCCATGACCACCCGTGTCCCGCAGGAGCGCAGCCGCCGTCGTCCCACTCGCTCGGGGGTGCTGCTGTCGGAGGAGCTGATCGTGGCAACCGCCCTGCGGCTGATCGGCGAGCACGGCCCGGAGGCGCTCAGCGTGCGCCGGCTCGGCACCGCCCTCGGCTGCGACCCCAGCGCCCTCTACCGCTACTTCCACGGCACAGACGACCTGGTGCTCGCCATCGCCGACCGCATCATCGGCGACGCCATGGCAGGCTTCGCCCCCGGCGACGACTGGGTGGCCGCACTGCGCGAGATGGCCCGGCGGGTCCGCGCCGGATACCTCGCCCACCCCCGCGCGGCCGCCTTCGCCTCGTACCGGGTGACCCGGCGGCAGAACGAGATCCGGGCCGTGGAGACCGGGATCGGTCTCCTGCTCTCCGCGGGTTTCGGACCGGCCGACGCGACGCGCCTGTATCTGACGTTCATCGACACCGTGCTGAGTCACGCGGCCATGGACGCCGCGTTCCAGGCGCTCCCACGGCAGCAGCGCGAGAGCGACCACCGGGCGTGGAGCGAGGTGTACCAAGGGCTGGACCCCGCGTCGTATCCCGCGCTGACCTCCGCGCGCCGAGAGTTGCACGCCATGGGGGAAAGCTCCTTCGAGGAGGCCATCGACCTGCTGCTGGAGGCGCTGAGAGCCCGTGCGCCGGGGAGTCGGCCGCGTTGATCCGGATCGTGCGCGCGAGAGGCGCGACACCGAGTGACGATCGGGTGCGGGGCGGCGGCTTTCGAGCCCGAAACCCTGCGGGGTCGTAGGACTCCTTGATCAACGAACCGCACCCGATTCGTCAGCGGGACGCGGTCCCCCGGGCGTGGGTCGCGAGGCGGTCCGCGAGTGCGATGACGAGGTCGCGCAGCTCGTCGGGGCGCTCGATGGTGAACGGCCGGTCGAGGGAGGCGAGTACCGGAGGCAGCCAGTCGAGTCGCTCTGCCCGCAGTTCGACGAGCAGCCAGCGCTCGGTCGCCGGGTCCGCGCCCGCCGTCGACGCGGGATCCTCCACGCTCGCGACGCTCGCGGGGAGCCGGGCGCGGATCTGCTCGACCGTCCCGTGGATCCGCAAGGTCACCTCGTGCCGGTACGCCGCCGTGGCGAACCCGGACAGGACACGCTGCGCCGGGTCCGGTCCGGCGGGTGCCTCGAACGACCCGGGCAGGGTCCTCGCGTCGGTGATGCGGTCGAGTCGGAGGGTCCGTTCCTCCCCGATCCCGGGGTCCGTGCCGGTGACGTACCACCGGCCCGCATGGGCCACCACCCCGTACGGGTGCAGCGTGCGGTCGCTGCGCCGGCCGTCGCGGTCGGTGTACTTGATCGAGACCGGCCGGCGGTGACGTACCGCGTCGGCGATGGTGAGCAGCACCCCGGCGTCAGGGGTGGCGAACTCGCCGGGCGGTTCCGTGAAGGCGAGGGATTCCAGGACCGTGTCGAGCCGGCGGGCGAGGCGCTCGGGCAGCACGCGCCGGATCTTGGCCGCCGCCGTCTCGCTCGCGGTGGCTGTCGTCGTCGTCAGCCCCGCTCGGCGGCCGGCGACCAGGCCGAGCAGTACGGCGATCGCCTCGTCGTCGCTGAGCATGAGCGGAGGCAGGCGGTAGCCGGGGGCGAGGCGGTAGCCGCCGTAGCGGCCGCGCACCGACTCGACGGGCACGTCGAGGTCGATCAGCTGGTCCACGTACCGCCGCACGGTGCGGCCGTCCACGCCGAGCCGGTCGGCCAGTTCGCGCATGGTCCGGGTGCCGCCCGACTGGAGCAGTTCCAGGAGGGTGAGTACGCGGCCGGTGGGTCGGGACATGTTGCGACCCTAACGCCACTAGTGGACCGATTCTGTCCACTATTTGTTCTAGCGTGCGGAGCGCAACGGCTTCACGAACCAGGGAGAACACCATGGACTTCGTCTCGATCCGGATCATCACCGGCGACGTCGCACGCCTCGTCGAGTTCTACGAGAAGGCCACCGGGGTGCCGGCGACGTGGTTCACCGAGGACTTCGCCGAACTCAAGACCCCCGGCGCCACCCTCGCCATCGCCGGCACCCGTACGGTCCCGCTGTTCGCGCCGGGCTCGTCCCGCCCGGCCGACAATCACAGCGTGATCCTCGAGTTCCTGGTCGACGACGTGGACCGTGTGCACGGGAACCTGACCGGCTTCGTGACCGACTTCGTCAACGAGCCCACCACCATGCCCTGGGGCAACCGGTCGCTGCTGTTCCGCGACCCTGACGGCAATCTCGTCAACTTCTTCACCCCGGTCACCCCGGCGGCGATCGCGAAGTTCGCCGCCCCGGGCGACCGGGTGGTACCGACCTCGTGAGACCCGCGTCCCGGGACCGAGGAGGCCCCGGAGCGGGACGCGGCTCCCCGCATCCCGCAAGACCCCGGCCGGCTACCCGGCCGTGACGAACCGCAGACGGCGGCGGACACGAGGCGGGGCGTTCCTGCGGGCGCGGATCTCCTGGACGACGGCGACGATGACGATCACGGCCCAGGCCACCGAGAACACCCCGGTCTGCTCGTCCGAACCGAGGGCCAGCCAGCCGACACCCAGGCCGCCCAGGGTCAGGCCGGCGGCCGCCGCGAGGGGCGAGGGGCGTCGGCGGCTCACTGCGCGGACGAGGCAGAGCGTGGCCAGGGCGAGGGCCGGAACGGCGAGGATCTCGATGTTGTCGTGCGCGGTGTAGTCGTGACTGACCTCGGCCTGCGCGGGATCGTACCCGCCGCTGTAGTCGTCCTCGAAGAGCCGGTGGCCGGAGGAGTCGGCCGGCAGCTCGTAGTAGGCGCCGTAGGAGGAGTCGTAGTAGTAGAGGGTGCCGAAGTCGGTCTCCGTGACCGAGGTGTAGTCGTAGTCGTCGACCCCGCCGCCGACAGCGACGCTCGCCATGACCAGGGCCCCGGCCCCCCACCACAGCAGGGTCGAGGTGAGGGGAAGCCAGCGCAACAGGGCGAGCCCGAGCACGACGGCGGCCACCCACACACCGACGAGCTCGTCGGACGCGTCCGCGTACGCGTCCTGGTAGCCGATGGTGACGACGCCGGAGACGACGAGGCCCAGCAGGGCGATGAGCCTGCCGGTGGTGAGGGTGAACCGCCGCTCGCCCGGCGAGGACGACGGTCCGCCGCTAGTCGGCGCCGTGTACGGCGTCCGGGCGGCACCGTCCGCGACGCCGGGCACGGCCGAGTCGACCGGTCCACCGGGAGGCGGGACGGCGGGCCTGGGCGGTGTCAGTGCGGTACGGGTCTCCTGCTGCGCCAGCGCCGTGTGCCCGGGACCCGCCTTGGTGTCGGCCTTCGTACGCGCGGGCGGCACGGTGGGCGCGGGCGGCGCGCCCGGGGCCGGGGCGGCGGTCCGCGGCTGCGGCGCGGCCGCCGGGGCGCTCACTGCGGTGCGGGTCGCCGCCAGCGCGTCCCGCAGCTCCGCCGCGCTGCCGAGCCGCTGCTCACGGTCCTTCGCCAGGGTCCGCAGCACGAGGTCGTCCACCGCGGCCGGGATCTGCGGGCGCAGCCGGGAGGGCGCGACCGGCTCCTGGCTGATGTGCTGGTGCATCACCGCGAAGGGGGAGTCACCGAGGAACGGGGGGCGGCCGGTGAGCAGTTCGTAGAGCAGGCAGCCCGTGGAGTACTGGTCGGAGCGGCCGTCCACCGGCCCGCCCGTGAGCTGCTCGGGGGAGAGGTAGGCGGGGGTGCCCACCGTCATGCCCGTCGCGGTGAGGCGGGTGGTGGTCTCCGCGACGACCTTCGCGATCCCGAAGTCCAGGACTTTGATGGCGCCTTCGGACGTCAGCATGACGTTGGACGGTTTGATGTCGCGGTGGATCAGGCCCTGGGCGTGGCTGTGGGCGAGGGCGTCCGCGATGTCCCTGGCGACCGCCAGCGCCCTGACGACCGTGAACGCGCCTTCGGCCAGCGCGGCGGTCAGCGTGCGCCCCTCGATGAACTCCATGACCAGGAACGGAGTTGTCTCGCCGTCGGTGGTGTCCTCGCCGACGTCGTGCAGCACGGCGACGTTCCGGTGGTTCAGCGACGCCACGGTGCGCGCCTCCCGGCGGAACCGGACGCGGAACTCCTCGTGCCGGGTGAGTTCCGGCGGCAACACCTTCACCGCGACGGTGCGGCCGAGCTCCCGATCGGTGGCGCGCCAGACTTCCCCCATTCCTCCGCGTCCGACCGCCTCGACCAGTTCGTATCTGTCCGCGAGCACCCGCATGGCTTGCCCCCCTCGTGGCACAGGGCGGCGCGACAACAGCCCGGCCGCCCGAAGTTCCGGAACAGCGGCAGACGAAAGGGCGGCACATCCGGAACTCCCCGGTGGCGGTGTGTCTTTCGCTCGACCGCCCGCTCACCCTACTGGCGGAAATCCAGCCATGGGATATTCAGAACTTATCAGTACAGATGTGCGACTCCTGTGCGCCATTCGCGCCTCGCGGGGCGGGTGCGTGCGGGGACCGCTCTCAGTCGGCCGCCCGCAGCAGCAGCTTTCCCGTCGACGTGCGCCCGCCCATCAGCCGGTGCGCCTCGGCCGCGTCCGCCAGCGGGAACTCGGCGGTGACCGGGAGGCTCACGGTGCCGTCGGAGACCGTGCGGAAGGCGCGCTCGGCGAGGGCGCGCAATGTCTCGGGCGCGGACTGGGCGAGCCCCAGGATGGAGAAGCCGCCGACCGAACGGCCCTGGGCGTACAACTCGGGCTGCCCGACGTGCCACGGCTCGGCGCCACTCGCGTTGCCGAAGGACACCAGACGTCCGAAGACGGCCAACGCGTCGAGGCCGCGGTGCAGGGTGTCGCCGCCCACCGGGTCGAGCACCAGGTCGACCCCCTTGCCGTCGGTGGCGCGGCGGACGTCGGCGGCGAAGGCGTCGCCGATGAACACCTCGTCGTAGCCGTGCTTGAGCGCGTGCTCGGCCTTCGCCGCGGACGACACCACGCCGTACACGGCTCCGGCGCCCGCCGCCCGGGCCAGCTGACCGGCCACCGTGCCGATGCCGCCGGCCGCGCCCTGCACCAGCACGGTCTCCCCGGCCCGCAGCCGCCCGACCTCGTGGAGCAGGGCGTACGCGGTCGGCACCACGGTGGGCAAGGTGGCGGCGGTGCGCAGGTCCAGGCCCTCGGGGAGCGGGAAGACGGTGACGGCGTCGGCGACGACCACCTCCGCGTAGGCGCCACCACCGACCAGCGCGGCGACCTCCTGCCCGGCCCGCAGCCCTTGGACGCCGTCGCCCACGGCCCGGACCCGCCCCGACACTTCCAGGCCGGGCCGGAACGGCAGCGACTGCACCCGGTATCCCTCGGCGCGCGCCTTGAGATCGGCGAAGTTCACGCCGACGTAGGCGGCGTCGATGGTGACCTGGCCCGGCCCGGGCTCGGGGGTCTCGGCCCGGACGACCTTCAGCACCTCGGGGGCGCCGTACTCCTGGAACTCGACCGCGCGCATGACGGATCACCGCATCCTTCGATGAGTGTTCAACAGGAAGCGAACACTTGGACTGTAAGATATCCGTCGAACACTCGGCAACCGGCCGGGACGCTCCGCGAGGTGTCCCGTCGGGCAGGCGTTGAGACGGGAGGGGCATGTCGAACGAGGCTGCGGGCGGTGGTCACCGTGCGGCGCCGGTGCACACGGATCCCCAGGAGGTGTCCGTGCTCACGGCGCTGTCCGCGGTCTCCGACCCGGTGCGCATCAAGCTGATCCGCGACCTGGCGGGCTCCGCCGACTGGACGCGCAGCTGCGGCAGCTTCGACGTGCCCGTCGGCAAGGCCGCGCTCAGTCACCACTTCTCGGTCCTGCGCGGCGCCGGGCTGGTCGAACAGCGCGACGAGGGGCCGAAGCGGGTCAACCGACTGCGCCGCGAGGAGTTCGAGGAGCGCTTTCCCGGGCTGCTCGCCCTGCTTCTGCGTGAGGACGGCACCGTCGGCACCGAGTGATCGGCGGGCCCCACGCTCCGGTGCCTGCCGTCGGGTCGGTGGGTCAGGCCGCGGCGCCCTTCGGCTAGTGGCGGCGCAGGTTGGCGGCGAGGACGCGGTCGAGCGCGCGGTCGGACAGCATCCGCACCAGGCGGGTGACCACGGGCAGCGCGGACATGGAGCTCAGCGGCCACTTGGACACGGGCGGGTCGGGCACCACCGCCGACGAACTCATCGACACCCTCGTCCGCATGGTCGCCGACGCCGGCGGAACGACATGGTGATGCCCGAGCCCCGTCGACGCGGACTCGACAGGCGGCGTCGGAGGGCCTCGGCAGTGGGTGCCGGCCTGTGGCTCACCGGCGCCTCGGGAAAGCGTCACCGAGACCCGGATCCCGGGCCCCCGAGCCCCCGAGATTCGATAAGGTGTTCCATTTATGGGGGATGACAGGTTAGGGTCATTCCGACGATCTTGCATGGAGGTGCCCCGGATGGAGAACACCGCGTCCGCCCGCCGGGGCCGTCCCCCGGGGCCCCGGACCGCCGAAGGAGAGCTGACGAGCCGCCAGTCGGCCATCGTCCGCTACATCACGGAGTCGGTCGAGCGGCAGGGCTACCCGCCGTCGATGCGGGAGATCGGCCAGGCCGTGGAGCTCGCCAGCACCTCCTCGGTCGCTCATCAGCTGATGGCCCTCGAGCGCAAGGGCGTGCTCTACCGGGATCCGCAACGCCCGCGCGCCTACCGGGTCCGGCCGTCGTGGGCGCCCGACCTGGGCGGCAGGAGCGAGATGCGGGTGGATGTGCCACTCGTCGGACGGATCGCGGCCGGCGCCCCGCTGCTCGCCGAGGAGATGGTCGAGGACGTCTACGCCCTGCCCCGCCAAGTCGTGGGCGACGGCGATCTGTTCGCCCTGACGGTCTCCGGCGACTCCATGATCGACGCGGCGATCTGTGACGGCGACATCGTGACCGTACGACGCCAGGACAGCGCCGATCACGGGGACGTCGTCGCCGCGCTCCTGGACGACGAGGCCACCGTCAAGGTGCTGCGCCGACAGGACGGTCAGGTGTGGCTCATGCCCCGCAACCCGGCCTACGCGCCGATCCGCGGCGACCAGGCGCAGATCCTCGGGAAGGTCGTCGGCGTCCTGCGCCTGCTCTAGACCAGGCGCGCCACCCGCGCTCGGACCGGACGGGTGGCGGTGCTGTGGCCGACCGCGGGCAACGTGCCGTCGGCGAGGCGAAGAGGGGCGAACGACGTGCCGTCGCTCCCGGTCTGGCCCTGTTCCGCTCGTCCACGATCGCGGCGCTGCTGAAGCCCGACGTGAGGTCGTCGGCGTGGGTCGGTTGCATCAGCGCCGGTGTGTCGCCGCCGGCCGGGATCAGATCACCGGCCGAGCAGAAGCAGCAGCGACCGCTGTCATGGCGACTGGGCCGGACACTCGAGCGAACGTACGCGATGACCGCGACACCCCTCGCGGATCCCAGTGCCGGCGGCGCGGAGCGGTCCGGCAGCGCCCGCCGCTAGCCGCGGGCCGACCGGTGTCGGCGAGAGCTCGAGCCGAACCCCGCCTTATCCGCTAACATAGAATAATTAGATAGATGAATAGGCTAGTGGTGGCGAGGAGTGGCCGTGGACTTCGGGTTGACCGACGAGCAGTTTCTGTTGCGCGCGACGGCACGGCAGTTCGTCGCAGACGTGTGCCCGGCCGAGAAGGCCAAGCAGTGGGACGAGCAGGGCGTCGTACCGCCTGAGCTGTTCCGCGGGATGGCCGAGCTCGGGTGGTTCTCGCTGCCGTTCAGCGAGGCGGAGGGCGGCGACGGCGGCGGACCGCTCGAGCTGATCCTCGTCGCCGAGGAGCTGGGGCGGGCCAGCTTCGACGTCGCCATGTGCTACATCGGGGTGCTCATCCCCGGGCTCACGGTGTTCCGCTGGGGCAACGAGGCGCAGCGCGACTTCATCCGGGACCAGGTGATGACGGGGCGCCACCGGCTCGCCGTCGGCCTCAGTGAGCCGGACAGCGGGTCCGACGCCGCGGCGCTGCGGACCACCGCCGAGGACCACGGGGATCACTTCCGCGTCAGCGGCCAGAAGGCATGGTGCACGGGCGGCGGACTGCCCGACACGACCATCGCCACCTATGTGCGAACGGGGCCGCGCGAGCCCAAGCACAGCGGCATCAGCCTGCTGCTCGTCGATCCGTCGACGGAGGGCGTCGAGGTGCGCCGGACACCGACCCTGGCCCGGCACATCCTGGGCACCAACGAGGTCTTCTTCAACGGTGCCCTGGTGCCGAAGGAGAACCTCGTCGGCCCGCGCGACGAGGGCTGGAAGGTGATGCTCTCCAACATCGAACTGGAGAAGGTGATCATCACCGGCGGCTATCTGGGTGCCGCTCAGGCCACGCTCGACGAGATGCTCGAATACTCCCGCGCGCGGCACGCGTTCGGCCGTCCGATCGGCAACTTCCAGTCGCTCGCCCATGCCATGGCCGACCTCCAGACCGAGATCGACTCCGCCCGGCTGCTCGCCTACCGTGCGGCCTGGCTGCTGGCCCAGGGCAAGCCGTGCTCGCGGGAGGGCTCAATGGCGAAGCTGAAGGGGTCGGAGACCTATGTGGCTGCCGCCCGGCTCGGGATGCAGGTCTGCGCCGGGCACGGCTTCTCCACCGAGAGCGTGATGAGCTTCCGCTATCGCGAGTCGATCGTGGCCACGATCTCCGGGGGGACCAGCCAGATCCAGCGCAACGGGATCGCCCGCAGCATGGGACTGCGGAGTTACTGACCTTCGGTGGCCTCGACCTGCCCGGCCAGCCACTTCGCGTGCCGCGCGTAGTGGCTCCGGTCGCGGGTCACCCAGATTCCGGAGGCACGGGCCAGTACGGCCCCGCCCGGCGCGAGCGTCATCTCGCCCGCGATGTACCAACGCGATCCCTCCCGCCGGTCGGCCCACACCCGCAGCTCCAGCGGCCGTTCCACCGGCACCGGCTTCACGAAGCTCACCGTCAGCTCGGCCGTCACGCTCATCACGCCGTGCAGCAGCGGAAGATGGCCGAGGCAGTCGTCCAGGACGGCTGCCGTCCAGCCGCCGTGCGCGACATCGGGCCCGCCCTCGTGGGAGCGCGGGCAGCTCAGCTCGAACCGCGCCACGCCGCCTTCGTCGAGCCGTTCGCGCTCCACTCCCAGCCGGCACGCCCCGAGGGCGCGGCACCCACCGCAGAGGGTCACGCCCCCGGCGGTTCGGGGTGGCTCCGGCAGGCCCGTCCCCGCCCAGTGCCCGTTAGGTGCCGTCACTCCGCTCTCGCCGGTTCCCGTCGTCGGCATGATGTGCTCCTCGGTGTCTGTCAGGCGTCGGCGAGCAGCGGACGCAACTTCCCCGCGATCAGCTGCACTTGGCGGGCGATCATCTCCTCGGGCATGCCGGCCAGGGAGGCCCACAGGAACACGCCCTCGACGGGCAGCCCGGCGGTGTACTCCCTGATGGCGTGCGCGACGGTTTGCGGTGTGCCGTAGAGGAACTGGCCGACGCCGGTCGCCTCCAGACCGCGCTCCCGCCACTTCTCGGGGTCGATCGGGCGGGGCGCGGGCTGGTCCGTGCCCTCCACCATGTACCGGCGGTAGCTGTCCCACTGGTAGGCGAGGTGTTTGCGGACCACCGGCCAGTCGCCGTCGGGATCCTCGGTGACGAACGTGGTGAACGAGCCCTGCATCCGGCCCGCCGACACGTCGTGCCCGCTCTCCGTGAGCCCCTCCCGGTACGGCGTCAGCAGCGCCGGGTTGAGCGACAGCAGCCCGGTGCCGAGCCGGCCGGCCCGCCGGGCGCCCTGCGGGCCCTGGTAGCCGAGCCAGATCGGCAGCGGATCCTGGACCGGGCCCGGAGTGACCACGGATTCGGCCCACAGGCCGCGGATCTCCCGTACCCGCTGGTCGGTCGTGGTGTAGCGCTTGGTGAGGTCGGCTCCGTAGAGCCGGTACTCGGGCACCCGGTAGCCGGTGCCGAGTCCGAGGTCCAGACGGCCGTCGCTGATGATGTCCACGATCGCGGCCTGTTCGGCGAGCTCGGGAGCCGCGTGCAGGGGCGCGGGGACGACGGCGGTGCCCAGGCGCACCCGGCGGGTGCGGGCCGCGACCGCGGCCGCCATGGTCAGCGGCTGGGGGAGATAGCCGTCCTCGAAGCCGTGGTGCTCGGAGAACCAGACCGAGTCGAGGCCCAGCCGGTCCGCCTCCTCGCACATCTCCAGGGCGAACCCGTAGACCCGGGACCAACTCTGCCGCCAGGGCGGGGGATTGCGCAGGTCGAAGTAGATGCCGACTCTCATGAGCGGCCACCTCCCGTGGTGTCGTCGGCCAGTCGGACCGTCGCGTGGGCGACGGCCACCCCGTTCCCGGGCGGCAGCAGCCGTACCGGGCGTAGTTCCAGCGCCTCGATCTCGGGGAGGTCCTCGACCATCGCCGAGATCCGCAGCACGGTCTCCTCGAGCGCCGTGAGATCCACTCCCGGGCCGCCCGCCCGGCCGTCCAGCAGCGGAGCGGCCCGCAGCGAGCGGACCATCTCCCGGGCGTCGCGGTCGCTGAGCGGGGTGACGCGGTGCGCGACGTCCTCCATGAGGTCGGCGTAGTCCCCCGTGAGACCGAAGGCGACCACCGGGCCGAAGACCGGGTCGGCGCGCACGGAGAGGAAGGCGTCGGGGCCGGGGTGCGGTTCGGTGTCGCGTACGGCGATTCCGTACGAGTCCAGGAGTTCCGCGGCGACCGCCGCCGGGACCTCGCCCGGAGCACGGTCGGCGATCAGCGACCGGGCGCGCTCGGTGTCGACTCCCGCGAGGTCCGGGATGACGCCGGCGGGGGTGGCGCGCCAGGTCCGGTACGCCGCCGCGTGGCCGAGCGAGACGGCCGCCGCCTCGGGGAACGTGTACGTCGGCACCACCAGGTCGCCCCGGTGCAGGAGGTCCGCGACGCCCGCGCCGCCGAGAAAGCTCGCCACCACCGGTTTGTCGGGCCGGGCCGCGGCCGCGTCGAGGATCGCCGATGCCACCTCGTCGGGCTTGTCGGCCAGGGGCGGCATGAACAGGACCACGGCCGCGTCGATGTCGTCGTCGGCCAGGACCGCGTCCAGGGCCTGCCGGTAGTGCGTGGCGGTGGCCATCGGGGTGAGGTCGACCGGGTTGGCGACGTCCGCGCGGGGCGCCAGGGCCGAACGGAGCGTGCGGCGCGTCCGCTCACCGAGGGCGGGTACGCACAGACCGCTCGCCGCGCACGCCCCCGCCGTGAGGGCGGCGGGGCCGCCCGCGTTGGTGATCACCGCGACCCGGTTGCCGGGCGGGGGAGGCTGATGGGCGAGCAGCAGGGCGACGTCGAACAGCTCCTGGAGACCACGGGTGCGGATCACGCCGGACTGGGCGAACAGCGAGCCCACCGCCGAATCCGCGTGGCCCGGATGCACCGCGACGATCGGCTTGCGCGGCGAGATCCGGCGGGCGACGCGGGCGAACCGGCGCGGATTGCCGAAGGTCTCGACGTGCAGCAGGATCACCGAGGTCCCGGGGTCCTCCTCCCACCACTGGAGCAGGTCGTTGGTGGACACGTCCACGGCGTGGCCCACGGACACGAAGCCGGAGAAGCCGAGCCGCAGCCGCCGGGCGAAGTCGAGCACCGCGAGCCCCAGCGGCCCGGACTGGCTGGACATCGCCACCCGGCCGGGCGTCGGCAGGGCGGGCGAGAAGGTCGCGGCCAGCCGCGCGGCGGGTGTCGTGTTGACGACGCCCATGCAGTTCGGGCCCACCAGCCGCATCCCGGAGGCACGGGCGAAGCGGGCCAGCGCCAGCTCGGTCGCCCGCCCTTCGACTCCCGTCTCCCCGAAGCCCGTCGAGACGACGACCACCGCCTTGACGCCGGCCTCCGCACACTCGCGTACGACCTCGGGCACCGCCCCCGCCCGTACGGCCACCAGAGCCAGGTCCGGTGGCTCCGGCAGGTCACGGACGCTCGGGTGGGCCCGCACCCCGGCGATCCGCTCCGCTCGCGGGTTGACCGGGAACACGCTGCCGCCGAAGCCGCCCCGCAGCAGGTTGGCCACGATCTCGTGACCGATCGTCAGCGGATCGCGGTTGGCGCCGATCACGGCGACGGACCGTGGTTCGAGCAAGGGCCGGAGCGACCGCCGTACGGCCGTGTGCTCGCGGCGCTCGGCCCGGGCCGTGGCCTGGGCCTGCGGGTCGATGGCGATCTCGAAGTGGATGATCTGGCCGGGCGGACCGGCCTCGGTCCGGTAGCCGGAGCCGAGGAACACGTTGATCATCCGGGTGTTGTCGGCGAGGACGTCGGCCTCCAGCACCCGGATGCCCCGGGCCCGGGCCGCGGCGGCGATGTGCTCCAGGAGCAGCCGGCCGAACCCCTCGCTCTGGTGGTCGTCGCGGATGGTGAACGTGACCTCGGCGTGCTCCGGTTCCTCCGGGTCGCGGACATAGCGCACCAGACCGGCGATCTCGTCACCGGCCAGGGCGACGAGCGCCAGCTCGTTGAGATAGTCCACCTGCGCGCCGCGCCGGATGACGTCGTCGCGGGCCCGGACCACCGGGCCGAGCGACCGGTAGGCGAGAGTGGCCCGGGACAGGCCGCCGACGAAGGCGACCAGGCGGTCGGCGTCCTCCGGCCGGATGGGCCGGACGAAGGTCGACCGCCCGGTCCTGACGAGTCCGGGCCGTTCGAGGTCCTCGGGGTACGGGGGAGTGGCCACCGGAGATCCGCCGTCGGCGCCGCTCAGACGGCCGCCTCCTGGGGAGTCTGCGCCGGCAGGTTGAACAGCTCGTCGAACGTGCCGCGTGTGACGCGGTCGCGGATGTCGTCGGACACGCCGTCGAACAGCTCGTGGAGCGTCGACTGGGTGTGACCGTAGGTGCCCTCCAGGTGGGGGTAGTCGTCGCCCCACATCACGTTGCGGTAGCCGGTCGACTCGACGATCTCCACGGAGCTCCTGTCGTGCTGGAACGAGGCGTAGACCTGCTGCCTGATGATCTCGCTGGGCAGCCGGCTCAGCTTCGGCCTGACGAACATGCCGTGCTGGCGGTAGGCCTCGTCCATCCGGTCGCCGATGGCCGGCACCCACCCGGCGCCGCCCTCCGCGATGAGGATCCGGAGGTCCGGGTGGCGGTCCAGAGCCCCGCCCGCGACCATGTGGGACACCACGCGCATCCCCGGGTAGGTCGTCTCCATGTAGTTGACGACCGCGCCGCCGGGCCCGCGGAAGACGACGTTCTGCCCGCCCGTGCCGATGTGGAAGCCGAGCACCAGACCGGCCCGCTCCACCGCCGTCCACAGCGGCTCCCAGCGGTCGAGCGCGTACTCCTCGCCCTCCCGTGTCGAACACGGCAGGAAGATCGCCTTGAAGCCCAGTTCCGCGACCCGCTCCACCTCGGCGACCGCGTCGTCGATGTCGGCCGTCGAGACGCAGGCGGTGGTGATGACGCGCTTGTTCTTGCTGAGGATCTCCTCGTGCGCCCAGTCGTTCCAGGCCCGGACGGTCTCCCGGGCGAGCTCGCGGTCGGTGATCGAGACGAGCCAGAACCCCATCGAGGGGAAGGCCAGTTGGGACCACACGCCCTCCTGGTCGAGGTCCTTGAGACGGACCTTCAGATCCCAGGCGCCCGGCGGACGCATGGCGTCCATGAAGTCGCCGAGCTGGCGGTCGATGCGTTCGCCGTCGATGTAGAGCATCTCGTACTTCTCGCCGCGCTCGCTGCGCGGGGCACGGGCGCCCAGCCGGGCCGGCAGCCGCTCGGTCCACACGTCGGCGGGCTCCATCACATGGGAGTCGCCCGAGTTGACCCAGATCTTCGACATGACGCTCCTTCGGGTCAATGGATGTAATCAGTTAGCGATTTTAGTTGTATGGCTGGCCGAAGGGAAGGCCGGGAGGGTGGGAGATCGGCTCCGGCGCCGCTCGATCCGATCTTCACGGTGCCCTCTGCTTGGAGAATGAGTGCTAATAGTTAACTATATCCATCGTCTGGATGTGAGGCCTCGCCTTGAATCCGTCGAATTGGTTGACTGATTGCGCTGATAGCTGGAAGATCTGGGCACCGAGCCGCGAGGAGGCGTCATGGGCGGTGACAGGGACACCGGGGACAGGTACTTCGAGCCCCGGGTGGAGACCATGCCCCGCGAGGAACTGTGCGCGCGGCAGGAGGAACGGGTCCTGGAGCTGGTCGAGTACGCCTACGGCAACTCGCCCTTCTACCGCGAGCTCTGGGACGAGCACGGGACGCACCCGCGCGACATCCGGTCCCTGGAGGACTTCCGGGAGCGGGTGCCGTTCGTCACCAAGGACATGGTGCGCGCCTACCGGGCCCGCACGGGAGATCCCTTCGGCGGGCTGCTCTGCGTCCCGGTCGAGGAGCTGACCTCGGTCTCCTCCAGCTCGGGCACCACCGGCGACCCGGAGTTCTTCGCCGAGATCTGGCAGGACGCACCGCCCCTGGTGACCGCGCAGGTCCGCGACCTGTGGGAGCTCGGGCTCAGGCCGGGGGACCGGGTGCTGAGCCCGCCGGGCACCTTCCGCAACCTCATGGACCCCGGCTATCAGGCCCTCGGCGCGGTGGTCATCGAGGTGGACACCTGGCTCGGGAAGATGCACGAGGTCGTCGAGGCCCTGCGCACCTACCGCCCCGCCTATCTCCAGATGATGTATCCGCAGATGGTCGAGCTGGAGCACCTGGCCGAGAAGACGGACCTGAAGGAGGCGTTCTCCTCCCTCAAGGGCGCCTCCTGCGCCGGGCAGCCCCTCAGCCGGAAGATGCGCGAGCGGATCCGCGAGGACTGGGGCATCGACGTCTACGAGTACACCAGCGCCGCCGACACCGGCACCGCCTGGGAGTGCCGCGAGCACGACGGCTTCCACCTCTGGGAGGACACCGTCTTCGCCGAGTGCGTCGAGGTCGACGAGCACGGCTGGCGCGACGTCCCGGAGAGCGATCTGGGCGAACTGGTCGCCACCGACCTGGACAACCGGGCCGCGCCGCTGATCCGTTACCGCAGCGAGGACCTCGTCCGCCTGTCACGGGACCGCTGCGGCTGCGGCCGTACCCACGCCCGGATGTGGGTGGCCGGACGACGCGGCGACGAGACCCTGGTCCAGGGGCGGTCCGTGGTCCTGCGGGACGTCTGGCAGGCGGTGGAGGACCAGCCGGAGACGGTGGCCGGAGTCTTCCAGATCGTCCGGGACCGCCGCGAGGTCGACGAACTGCGGCTGCGCGTCGGCTACGACCCCGCGCTCACCGCAGACGTCGACGCGCTGGCCGGCCGGCTGGGCGAGGCCGTGCACGAGCGGACCGGAGTCAAGCCGGTGCTCGACATGCGCCCCGAGGAGGACCTGTTGAAGACCATGACCAGCGTCGCCAAGTTCCCTCGGGTGGTGAAGAGCTGATGGCCCGCGCCGACACCCTGGCCCGCGCCAGGCAACTCGACCGTCCCGAACTCGCCTACCTCGTACGTTTCCCCACCGCCGACGGCATCCGGGACATGGAACTGACCTGGGCGGAACTCGCCCGCGACACCGACTGGGTCACCGCAAGGCTGCGCGACCACGGCCTCGCCACCGGGCAGCGGGCCCTGCTGACCGCGTCCGGCTTCGAGGGCTTCTGGGGCCATGCGGTGATCGGCGCCCTGCGCACGCTGAAGGTGACGTACGGCATCGCGGAGGCGATGGGCTGGGACCACCGCCGCACCGCGGTCTTCCACCGCGAACTGAACCCGCACGTGGTGATCGGCATCTCGGCCCAGACCCTGGAGGGGCTCGCCGGCACCGCCGACCTCGGCGAGATGTTCCGGTCCACGTCCGTGCTGCTGGCCCGCCCTGCCGCCGTACCGCAGCTGCGTGGAGTGGGCGTGACCGCCGCCGTGATCTCGGCCGTGGGGCCGGCTCTCGCCCTCGAATGCCCCGAGCGGTGCGGTGCGCACGTCAACGCCGCCGAATGGCGGGTCGGTGAACAGGACGGACAGCTGTCCCTGGCGGCCGGGGAGGGGCGCGCGTCGCCGCTTCCCGAGACACCGCTCGCCATCGCGGGCCGGGTCGTCACCGGTCGGTGCGGCTGCGGCAGCGACGACCCGCGGGTCCTGCTCGGCGAGGCCGGCGGGCTTTCCCCACAGAGGAGTTGAGGATGTCACAAGGAGTGGTCGACGGCCGGGTCGTGGTCGTCACCGGCGCCGGCAACGGGATCGGCCGGGCACACGCCCTGGCGTTCGCCGCGCACGGAGCGAAAGTCGTGGTCAACGACCTGGGCGGCGCGCGCGACGGAGCGGGCGCCTCGGCCGGTCCCGCCCAGCGCGTGGTCGACGAGATCGTCGCGGCCGGCGGTGCGGCGGTGGCCAACACGGACGACATCTCCGGCTGGGAGGGCGCGGGCCGGCTCGTCCGCCAGGCGGTCGACACCTACGGCCGTCTGGACGTGTTGGTGAACAACGCCGGCATCCTCCGCGACCGGATGATCGTGTCGATGACCGAGCAGGACTGGGACAGCGTCCTCGCCGTCCATCTCAAGGGCAGCTTCGCCACCCTGCACCACGCGGCCGCGTACTGGCGCGAGCGCGCCAAGTCCGGTCACGGCAACGACGCCCGGGTGATCAACACGACCTCCCCGTCCGGCATCTTCGGCAACCCCGGCCAGTCGAACTACGGCGCCGCCAAGGCGGGCATCGCCGGCCTCACGATCATCGCCGCGGCCGAACTCGCCCGCTACGGCGTGACGGTGAACGCCATCGCGCCCACCGCCCTCACCCGGCTCACCGAGGACATCGAGATGATGAAGCGGGCCGCCGAGGCCCAGGACCTCACCCCCGAGGCCATCTCCCCCCTTGTGGTGTGGCTGGGCTCCGCGGCCTCGCGCGAGGTCACCGGACGGGTCTTCGGTGTCGTCGGCAACCGGATCACCGTGCTCGAGGGCTGGGTCAACGGCCCGGGCGTGGGCGCCGACACCCGGTGGACGCCCGACGAGCTGTCCTCCGTCGTCCCGAACCTGGTGGCCAAGGCGGCTCCGAACGCCGACGCCCTGGGCAACCGGAACGGGGCGTGACATGACGACCACCCAGCCGGTCGCCGAAGGCCTGTTCACCTGGCCGCCCACCGGGTCCGCCCCCCTCCGGCTCATCGGCTCCGAATGCACGGCCTGCGGCCTGGTGAGCTTCCCGGCCTCCCCGGACTGCGTCAGGTGCGCGAGCACGGAGTCGAAGGAACGGCTCCTGTCGGACCGCGGCACGCTGTGGACGTACACGACCCAGAACTTCCGCCCGCCCTCCCCGCCGTACGACGGCCCCCGGGCCTTCGAGCCCTACTCGGTCGGGTACGTCGAGCTTCCCGAGCTGCTGGTCGAGGCCCGGCTCACCGAACCCGACCCGGAGAAGCTGCGGATCGGGCAGCACATGCTGCTGACGCTCGTGCCCTACACCGTCCGGGACGACGGCACCGAGGTCGTGACGTTCGCGTTCGCCCCCGCCGAAGATCCCGCCGAGTCCGAACAGGAGACACCGTGACCGAGGCAGTCGTCATCGGCGTGGGGCTCCACCCCTTCGGCCGTTTCCCGGGCAAGCCGGCGCTGGACATGGGCGCGGACGCGGTACGGCTGGCGCTCGCCGACGCGGGCGTCGACTGGCCGCAGGTCCAGGGTGGTTACATCGGCAGCTACGAGGTCGCGAACCCGGACGCGATCGTCGGGCGGCTCGGCCTGACGGGCATACCGCTGCGCGGCGTGTTCAACGGCTGTGCCACGGCAGGTACCGCGGTGGCGCTGGCCGCCCGCGCGATCGAGACCGGCGAGCACGACCTGACCATCGCGATCGGCCTGGACAAGCACCCGCGGGGCGCGTTCGCCGCCGATCCGTCCGTGGCCGGCATCCCCTCCTGGTACGGGCAGACCGGCCTGTTCCTCACCACCCACTTCTTCGGCATGAAGATCAACCGCTATATGCACGACCACGGCATCTCCCACGAGACGCTCGCGCGCGTGGCGTCGAAGAACTTCCGCAACGCGGCCGGGAACGAGAAGGCCTGGCGCCGCACGCCCCTCAGCCCGGAGGAGATACTCGCGTCCCCGGTCCTCAACCACCCGCTCCGGCAGTTCATGTACTGCGGCCCGAACGAGGGCGCCGCGGCCCTCGTGCTGTGCCGGGCCGACCAGGCCCACAAGTACACGGCCACCCCCGTACGGATCCGGGCCACCGCCCTGCGCAGCCGCCGGCTCGGCGCCTTCGAGGTGCAGAGCCCGTCGTTCCCGGTCGGGGAACCCGTGGCGAGCCCGACGGTGGACGCGTCACGGGAGGCCTACGAGCGGGCCGGCATCGGGCCCGAGGACGTCGATGTCGCCCAGCTCCAGGACACCGACGCCGGGTCGGAGATCATCCACATGGCCGAGAACGGCCTGTGCAAGGACGGCGAGCAGGAACGCCTCGTCGCCGAGGGCGCCACGGAGATCGGCGGACGCCTCCCGGTGAACACGGACGGCGGTCTGCTCGGCAACGGGGAACCGATCGGCGCGTCCGGGCTGCGCCAGATCCACGAGATCGTGCTCCAGCTGCGCGGTGCGGCGGGCTCGCGACAGATCCCCGGGACACCCCGCGTCGGCTACACCCACCTGTACGGCGCGCCCGGTGCGTCGGCGGTGACGATCCTCTCCACCTGAGAGCACAGGGAACCCGCTATGCGACAGGACATGCAGGACTTCGCCGCCGAGGTACGCCGCTTCCTCGACGCGCACGTGGCGAAGACCCCCGACCGCACCGCTCTCACCTGGGGCGAGGGCGACGACTCGATGGCGTACTTCAGCAGTCTCCCGCCCGAGGAGGAGCGCGAACAGGTGCGGCGGGCACGGGAGTGGCAGCGGATCCGTCACGAGAACGGCTTCGGCTGGATCACGGGACCGCAGGAGTACGGCGGCCGGGGCCTGACCCCCGTCCACGACCTGCTCTACGACGCCATCGAGTCCGAGTACGACGTCGCCGACACCGGCGTGCTCGGCGTGGTCGGACTGGGCATGATCGGACCGACGATCCTGGCCCACGCCCAATCCCCGGTCAAGGACCGCTGGCTGCCTGCGATGTACCGCGGGGACGCCATCGCCTGCCAGCTGTTCAGCGAACCCGGCGCGGGGTCCGACCTCGCGAGCGTGGCCACCCGGGCGGTCCGGGGGAGCGGGGGAGAGTGGGTGCTCAACGGGCAGAAGGTGTGGACCTCGGTCGCCCAGCACAGCCAGATCGGCCTCGCCCTCACCCGTACGAACCCGGAGGCGCCCAAGCACCGCGGGATCACCGCGTTTCTCGTCCCCATGGACGCCCCCGGCGTCGAGGTCCGCCCGCTGCGCCAGATGACCGGCGGCGCGGACTTCAACGAGGTGTTCCTCACCGACGTCCGCGTCCCCGACGACCACCGCCTCGGCGAGGTCGACGGCGGCTGGACCGTCGCCCTGACCACCCTGATGAACGAGCGGGCCACGGTCGGCAGCGAGGGCGCGGGCCCGGTGGCTGCCGCCCTGTCCCCGGACCGCCTCTCGGCACTCATGCGGGCCACCTGGACCTGGGACGACCGCGCCCTGCGCGCCCGCCTCGCCGAACTCCTCGTGGACGCCCTGGCCACCGAACACCTCAACGCACGCGCCCTGCGCAAGCTCCGCAGCGGGGTGTCGCCGGGCGCCGAGATGTCCGTCTCAAAGCTGATGTACGGTCAGAACCTCACCAGGGCGGCCCACTTCGTCACAGACGCCCTCGGACCGCGGGCGATCGCCGACACCGGTCAGTGGGGCACGTACGCCTGGACCGAGCTGCTCCTCGCCACCCCCGCACTCAGGATCCTCGGGGGCACCGAGGAGATCATGAAGAACATCCTCGCGGAACGCGTCCTCGGTCTGCCCAAGGAACCGGCGACCACCGCTGCCAAGGAGGTGCGGCCATGACCGCCGACGAAAGCGCACTGCGCGAACTTCGGTCCTCCGTACGGGAGTTCCTGGAGGACAAGTCGCCGGAGGAAGCCGTGCGCAAGCTCATGGAGAGCGAGCCGCGCTTCGATCCGGCGGTGTGGGCGCAGGCGGCCGACCAACTGAGGCTGCCGGGACTGGCCCTCCCCGAGGAGTACGGCGGCGACGGCTTCGGAATGGTCGAACTCGGCGTCGTGCTGGAGGAATCGGGCCGCGCCCTGTGGTGTGCCCCGCTCTTCGCCACCGTGGTTCTCGCCGCTCAGGCGCTGCTCGCCGCCGGCGACGCGGCGGCCTGCGCGCAGCACCTCCCCGGCATCGCGGCCGGTCGGACCACGGCTACCCTCGCCGTGGCCGAGGACAGTGGCTCCTGGGACCCCGCCATGGTCTCCGCGCGCGCCGTACCGGCCGGAAACGGCCGGTGGAAGCTGCGCGGACGCAAGAGCTTCGTCGTCGACGGCACAACGGCGGATCTGATCCTCGTCGTCGCCCGCACTGTGGCCGGCCCCTCGCTCTTCGCCGTGGACCGGATGGCCACGGGGCTGACGGCGGAACCGATGGAGACCCTGGACGCCACCCGGGCCATGGCCCGGCTGACCTTCGACGCCGTGCCCGCGACGCTCGTCGGCGCGGAGGGGGCGGGCGGGCGCATCATGGCCAGGGTGCTGGACACCGCCTCGACGGGGCTGGCCGCCGAGCAGGCGGGAGGGGCGCGCCGCTGCCTCGAGACGAGCGTGGACCACGCCCGCGTCCGTCACCAGTTCGGCCGGCCGATCGGGTCCTTCCAGGCGGTCAAGCACAAGTGCGCCGACATGCTGGTACAGGTGGAACTGGCCGAGGCGGCGTCCCGTGAGGCGGCGCGGCTGGCCGACGACGAGTCCGAGGGGTTCCCGGTCGCGTCGGCGGTGGCGCACGCCTGCTGCTCACGGGCGTACATGGTCGCGGCCATGGAGAACATCCAGGTGCACGGCGGTATCGGCTTCACCTGGGAGCACCCGGCCCACCTGTACTTCAGGCGGGCCAAGTCCTCCCAGCTGCTCTTCGGTGGTCCGGCCGTCTACCACGAGCGGCTGCTGGACCGGCTCGGCATCTGAGGCGGCGGGTGGGCCGCCTCAGCGGGTTCAGCCGCGGGCGGCCTCGCCGAGCAGTGCCTTCGCGATGATCACCTGTTGGATCTGGCTGGTCCCCTCGTAGATGCGGAACAGCCGGGCGTCGCGGTAGAAGCGCTCGACGGCGACCCCGCGCATATAGCCCGCGCCGCCGTGGATCTGTACCGCGCGGTCCGCCACCCGCCACACCATCTCGCTGGCGAAGTACTTGGCGCAGGACGGCCCGATCTTGGTGTCCGTGCCGGCGTCGAAGGCGCGGGCCGCCTCCAGGACCGTGGCACGTCCGGCGTAGTAGTCGGTCATCGAGTCGGCGATCAGGCCCTGGACGAGCTGGTAGGAGCCGATGGCCCTCCCCGACTGTCTGCGGGTGCGGGCGTACTCCACCGACTCGTCGACCAGCCGTTCGGCCATGCCGACACAGAGGGACGAGATGTGCACCCTGCCGTGCGCGATACAGCCCATCGCCGTGTGGAAGCCACGGTCCAGACCGTCCTCGCCGCCCACGAGGGCCTCGGCCGGTACGCGTACGTCGTCGAAGTACACGTCGGCGGTCCAGGCGCCGAACTGGCCCATCTTGTGGTCCTTGGGCGCCACCGTGAGGCCCGGCGTGCCGGCCGGGACCAGGAAGGTGGAGATGCCCCGGGTGCGCGGGGCGTCGGGGTCGGTCCGGGCGAAGACCATGAAGACGTCGGCGAGCGGCGCGTTGGTGATGTACCGCTTGGCGCCGTTGATCACCCAGGTGTCCCCCTCCCGGTGCGCGCGGGTGGTGAGCGTCGACGGGTCGGAACCGGCGTCCGGCTCGGTGAGCGCGAAGGACGCCAGCACCTCGCCGGAGGCGATCCGGGGCAGCCACTCCGCCTTCTGGCCCTCCGTGCCGCCGACCATCAGGACATGTCCGGCGATGCCGTTGTTGGTGCCGAACATCGACCGCAGCGACGGGGTGGTGTAGCCCAGTTCGAACATCAGCCGGGCCTCCTCGTACATCGACAGGCCCAGCCCGCCGTACTCCTCGGGCAGCGCGAAGCCGAAGAGGCCCATCTTCTTCGCCGCCTCGCGGATGTCCGTCGGCATCTCGTCCTTCTCGTCGATCTCCGCCTCCAGCGGCACGACGCGTTCCCGGACGAAGCGCCGGACCTCCGACAGCACCGCTGTGAAGTCGTCCGCGTCCATGTGGTCTCCCTTGCCCCTCACTCGTCTGTCCCGTTCGGCTTCTCGTCGGGCCGGTAGCAGGCCGCCAGCAGTGCCGCCGCGCTCACCACGCCCAGCCCGGCCGCGAACAACGCGGGCCCGGCGCCCGACCGTCGGCGTCCGAGCAGTCCGTCCACCGAGTACCGGCCGTTGCCCAGCGCGGCCAGTGCCACGGCCGCGCCTCCCACCACACCGACGTACTCCCAGCCGCCCTTGAAGACGAAGAAGCCCTTGCCGCGGTGGTCGGTGCGGGCCGCCACCGCCATCAGGCCGACGGTGGCCGCGGCGGGGAGCGGGCCCGCCAGTCCCAGGGCGATGCCCGCCCCCGCCGCCATCTCGGTGCCGGCCGCCATCCGGGCGTGCACCCCGGCGGGCCGCAGACCCAGCGCCTCGAACCAGCCGGTGGTGCCCTTCAGCCCGCCCGGCCCCGCGACCTTGTTCCAGCCGTGGGCGAAGAGCATCGGACCGAGCGTCGCGCGGAGCGCGAGCGCGGCGGCGTCCTGGCCCTTCACTGGCCCACCCCGGTGGCGCGGCCCGCAGGCGCGGCGCCGTACAACCGCGGTACGGCGTCGATGAGTTCCTCGGGGGTGAGTGCCTCGCCCGACCTGCTGGGGTAGACGCCCGAAACGGTCCAGCCCTCGAGGCGGTTGAGCCGGTTGCCCTCGATGCGCAGTACCTGGCCGGTCAGCCAGGACGCGTCGTCGGAGGCCAGGTAGACGACGACCCCGGAGGCGTTGGCGGGATCGCGCGGGTCGAAGCCGCCGACGCCGGCCTCCAGTTCGGCGCCGACCTCGAGTCCCTCCGTCATCCGGGTCGCCGCGATGGGCGAGATGGCGTTGGCGGTGACGCCGTAGCGGCGCATCTCCAGCGCGGTGAGGATCGTCAGCCCGGCGATCCCGGCCTTGGCGGCGCCGTAGTTGGACTGGCCCTGGTTGCCGAACAGGCCTGTTCCCGAGGTCGTGTTGATGATCCGGCCGGCGACCCGCTCACCCCGTTTGGAGGCCTCGCGCCAGTAGGCGCAGGCATGCCGGGTGAGCGCGAACGTGCCTTTCAGATGTACGGCGATCACCGCGTCGAACTCGGCCTCGCTCATCGAGAACAGCATGCGGTCACGCACGATCCCCGCGTTGTTCACGACGACGTCCAGCCGCCCGAACTCCGCGACGGTGTCCGCGATCATCGCCTCCGTCGCGCCCCAGTCGCCGACCGATGCGTGGTTGGCGACCGCCCGCCCGCCGAGCTTGGTGATCTCGGCGACGACGTCGTCGGCCGGGGAGTCACCGGTCCGTTCGCCGTGTACGCCCGCGCCGAGGTCGTTGACCACCACGGTCGCCCCGGCCTCGGCGAGCGCCAGGCAGTGTGCGCGGCCGAGGCCCCGGCCACCGCCGGTCACGATCGCCACTTTGTCGTCGAGGATGCCCACCCTCTACCTCCCGGGGTTGTCGAGTTCGCGGAGTACTTCGTCGGTGTGCTCGCCGAGCGTCGGCGCGCCGCCGCGCGGCTTGTCGTCGACGCCCCAGAAGGCGACGGGCGTCGCCACCGTCCGCAGCGTCGGCGCGTCACCCATGCCGGGCTGTTCGACGAACGCCCCGACCGCCTCGGCCTGCGGGTCGGCCGAGACCTCCGCCAGCGTCTGCACGGGCGCCCACCACACGCCCTCGGCGTCGAACCGCCCGGCCCACTCGGCCAGCGGCCGGGTCGCGAACTCCTCGTCGAACACGGCGATCAGTTCGCGTACGTGCCCACGCCGGGCCTTGCCCGTGGCGAACCGCTCGTCGGCCGAGAGGTCCTCTCGCCCGAGCGCCTTGACCACACCGGGCCAGTGCCGGCTGCCCTCCAGGCCGACCAGCCAGAACCACCGGTCGTCGGCGGCCCGGTAGCAGTTGTAGAGGGGGGACTCGTGCTCGGTGCGGTGACGGGTACGCCCGCGTCTGCCGAAGAAGTTGTGCAGGGCGAGGTCATTGCCGTTGGCGTACGTCCCGGAGCGCAGCAGCGAGACGTCGACCACGGCGCCCTCGCCGGTGTGTTCACGGCGCAGCAGCGCGGCCAGCACCCCGGCCACCAGATTGGACGCGGCCGTACGGTCGCCGAGGCCGGGCCGGATACCGGGTGGCGGCTCCCCGGCCGGATTGAGCATGGCGGCGATGCCGGGCCGGGCCCAGAAGGCGGAGACGTCGTAGCCCGCCCGGTCGCGCTCGGCCCCCGTCCAGCCGTAGCCCGTCAACGTGCCGACGACCAGGCGGGGATGGCGGGCACGCACCTCGTCCGGGGACAGACCCAGCCGTTCCAGAGCGCCCGGCCGGAGGTTCGTCACGAACACATCGGCACGTTCGAGCAGCCGCTCCAGTACCTCCTTGCCGTCCTCCGAGCGCAGGTCGAGGACGATTCCGCGCTTGCCGCGGTTGTCGGTCTCGAACGGCGGCGCGCTGTCGATGTCCTGGCCGACATGCCGGAGGGTGTACCGGTTGGGGTCCCCGGTCGGCGCCTCCACCTTCACCACGTCCGCGCCCCAGTCCGCGAGCATGGTGGCCGCGGCCGGTGCCGCCACCCACATGCCCAGCTCGACGACGGCAATGCCCTCCAGTGGCCGCACGGCCCACCTCCAGATCTGTCGGAACGCCTGCTACATGCCGCGGAACTCGCCCGGTCGGCGCTCCCGGAAGGCCTTGAGCCCCTCGGTCCGGTCCTCGGTGCAGAACAGCACCGAGACGGTCTCGCGCTCGTAGGCGACCGCCGCCTCCAGGTCCATGCCGAGGCCGTAGTCGATCAGCCGTTTGCCGGCGGCGAGAGCCAGCGGGGCGCCCGCGGCCAGCCGGGCTGCCAGGGCCCGCGCGGTCTCCAGCACAGCACCGGGTTCGGCCAGTTCGTTGACCAGCCCCAGTTCCCGGGCCCGTTCGGCGTCGATCGGCTCGCCGGTGAGGATCATCTGCTTGGCGACCGCGGGCGGCACCAGACGTGGCAGCCGCTGGGTGCCGCCCGCGCCCGGCAGCACCCCGAGTTTCATCTCCGGCAGGCCGAGCAGGGCGCCCCGCTCGGCGACCCGCAGGTCGCAGGCGAGCGCCAGCTCCAGGCCGCCGCCGAAGGCGAACCCGTGAACGGCCGCGACCGAGGGCTTGGGAAAGTCCTCCAGCAGCGCGTACGCCTCGGTCAGACGCCCCACGAAGGCACGGAACTGCCCCGGTGTCGTGAACGACTCGATCTCACCGAGGTCGGCACCGGCCGAGAAGGCCCGGCCCGCCCCGGTCACGACCAGGGCCCGTACGTCGTCGTTGTCGCGGATGTCGTTCAGCGCCCGGGTGAGCCGGTCCACCGTCCCGGAGCCGACGGCGTTGAGGCGTTCCGGCCGGTCGAGGGTCAACACGGCGATCCTGTCGCGGAGTTCGACACGCAGCACGGTGCTCACCTCAGACCATCGTGAGGCCGCCGCTGACCGAGAGCGTCTGCCCGGTCATGTAGGCGGCGTCGTCGGATGCGAGGAAGGCCACCACACCGGCGATCTCGGCGGGCTGGGCGACGCGGCGCAGCGGGATCGCCCGCACGGTCGCGTCGTACATCTTCTGGCTGTACTCGGCGACCTGCCCGAGCAATGCGGTGTCGGTCGGCCCGGGGCACACGCTGTTCACGGTGATGCCGTACCGGGCGACCTCGCGGGCCAGGGCCTTGCCGAAGGCGATGACCCCGCCCTTCGTCGCGGAGTAGACGACCTCGCCGGAGGAACCGACGCGGCCCGCGTCCGAGGCGATGAGGACGACCCGCCCGCCGCCGCGCTCGATCATGGAGTCGAGGACGGCCCGGGTCATCGTGATCGTGCCCCGCAGATTGACGGCGATGATCCGGTCCCAGGTTTCTTCGCCGCTGTCGACGAAGCGGCCGATGACGTCGACGGCCGCGTTGTTGACCAGCACGTCCACCGGACCCAGCTCGGCGGTCACCCGCTGTACGGCCGCGCGTACGGCCGTACTGTCGGAGATGTCCGCGCCGACCCCCGTCGTGGGCACCGCATACCGTTCCGCGAGCCGGACCGCGACCTTGTCGGCGGCCGCCGGGTCCAGGTCGCAGACGGCGACCGCAGCCCCGTGGGCGGCGAGCCGGTCGGCGATCGCCTCGCCGATGCCGCGTCCCGCTCCGGTGACGAGCGCCACCTTGTCCCGTACGCTCACGCGCCCTCCCTCGCCCAGCTCCCGATACAGCGCTATCGTATAACTACTTCAGCTAAATAAGCGAGATGCATGAGTGGAGCCGAGTATGCGTCGCACGATCTTCACCGAGGAGCACGAGCTGTTCCGCGAGACCGCCCGCACCTTCTACCTGCGCGAATGCGTCCCGTATGCCGAGCAGTGGGAGCGTGACGGCCAGGTGGACCGGGCCGCGTGGCTGGCGGCGGGCAAGGCCGGGCTCATCGGCTGGCAGTTCCCGGAGGAGTACGGCGGCCAGGGAGTCGTGGACTTCCGCTACAACGCCATCATGGCCGAGGAGATGGCGGCCACCGGCGCGGTCGGCATCGGGCTCGGGCTCCAGAACGACGTCGTCCCGCCCTATCTGATGCGCCTCACCACCCCGGAACAGAAGGCCCGTTGGCTGCCCGGCGTGATCAGCGGCGCGACGATCTGCGCGCTCGCGCTGTCCGAGCCGTCCGCCGGGTCCGACCTCAAGGGCATCCGCACCACCGCCCGCCGGGACGGCGACGAGTGGGTGATCGACGGCTCCAAGACCTTCATCACCAACGGCATCCTGGCCGACCTGGTCATCGTCGCGTGCAAGACCGACCCGGAGGCCGGCCACAAGGGCATCAGCCTGATCGTCGTCGAGCGCGGCGCCGAGGGCTTCGAGCGCGGGCGCAAGCTCGACAAGGTCGGGATGAAGGCCCAGGACACCGCCGAGCTCTTCTTCCGTGAGGTCCGTGTGCCCGCCGATAATCTGATCGGGCAGGAGGGGCGCGGTTTCTATCACATGATGGGCAACCTCCCGACGGAGCGGCTCGCCATCGCCGTCTCCTCGCTGGCCTCGGCCGAGAAGGCGTTCGGCGTCACTCTGGCCTACGCCAAGGACCGCACCGCCTTCGGGCGGCCGATCGGCGAGTTCCAGGCCAACCGGTTCGCCCTCGCCGACATGAAGGCCCGGATCGCCGCTGCCCGCGGGTACCTCGACGGCTGCATCATGGCGCTGGTCGGGGGCGAGCTGACCGCCGACGAGGCCGCCGCGGCCAAGTACTGGACCACGGAGACCTGCTGGGAGGTCATCGACCGCTGTATGCAGCTGCACGGCGGCTACGGCTACGTCAACGAGTACGAGATCGCGCGCATCTGGCGGGACAGCCGGGTGCAGCGGGTGTTCGGCGGCACCTCGGAGATCATGCAGGAGATCGTGGGCCGGTCGCTGGGGCTCCAGGCGGGAGTCATTGACTAGCTTGGATAAATAGGTTAGCTATTTAGACTCAACCTGTGTGCGGCTCCGAGGAGGCATCCGTGGTCACGGTCGATGTGCAGCTGCACCAGGACAGAGCCGAGCGCGATCTGCCACGGCCCCGGCTCGTCATCGGCGGCAAGGACGTGACGGACGCCTCCGGTGGAGTCCATGAGCACCGCAACCCGGCGACCGGTCTGGTCCAGGCCCACATCCCGCTCGCAGGCCCCACCGAGGTGGACCAGGCGGTCGGGGCGGCCCGCCGGGCCTTCGAGGTCTGGGGCACCATGCGCCCCGCCGAGCGCCGCCGCCTGCTCACCCGCTTCGCCGGACTGCTGCGCGACCACATCCCCGACTTCGCGGCCGTCTGTCCGCTGGAGAACGGCGTCTGTATCGGAGGCTGGGCCACGAGCGTCGGACCGCACGTCGCCGAGTGGACCGAGTACTACGCCGGCTGGGCCGACAAGATCGAGGGCATGGTCGGCGCGGCCTTCAGCCCGCACGAGAACGTCGAGTACACCATCCCCGAGCCGTACGGCGTGATCGGCCACATCATCACCTGGAACTCGCCCGCCCTGTCCCTGGCGATGAAGGTCCCGCCGTCGCTCGCCGCCGGGAACACCGTGGTGATCAAACCGGCGGAGTCCACGCCGTTCTCCGCACTGCTCTTCGCCGACCTGGCCCGCGAGGCGGGCCTCCCCGAAGGGGTCGTCAACGTCGTCACCGGGCTCGGCGACGCGGGATCCGCCCTGGTGACCCACCCCGGCGTGGACAAGATCTCCTTCACCGGCGGGCCCGCCACCGCCCGCCGCATCATGGCCGACGCGGCACCGAGCCTGAAGCCCGTCGTGTTCGAGCTGGGCGGCAAGTCCGCCAACCTGCTCTTCGCCGACACCGACCTGGACACCGTCGTCCCGTACTGCGCGGCCTTCGCCATGAGCAACACCGGTCAGGGGTGTGCCCTGCCGACCCGCCTGCTCGTCGAGCGCCCGGTCTACGAGGAGGTCGTCGCGCGCGTTGCCGGGGTGGTGGCCCACCTTCCGGTCGGCGACCCGCTCGACCCGGCGACGTACATCGGCCCCCTCATCGACGCGGCCGCCCGCGACCGCGTCCAGGGCGTGATCGACAAGGCGATCGACGGCGGGGCGGGGCGGCTCGTGTACGGCGGCGAACGCATCGACAGCGACGGCTACTTCGTCTCCCCGACCGTCTTCGCCGACGTGGACAACCGCAGCGACCTCGCCCAGCGGGAGATCTTCGGCCCGGTCCTGGCCATCACCCCGTTCGACACCGAGGACCAGGCGGTCGCCCTCGCCAACGACACCGAGTACGGCCTGTCCGCCTACGTCCAGTCCCGGGACGTCGCCCGCGTCCACCGCCTGGTGTCGCGGCTGAAGGCCGGGACGGTCTACGTCAATCCCGGCCCGAACCCGATCACCTCACCTGCCACGCCGTTCGGCGGGGTCGGCCTCAGCGGGTTCGGGCGGGAGGGCGGCAAGGCCGGTCTGGACGAGTTCCTCAACGTCAAGGGTGTCGGCATCAGCCGCGTCTGACTCCCGCCTTCCGAAGCCCTTTTGGAGCAAAGAGCATGCATCCCGCCCGCCGCCTGACGTTCGGCGACATCATCCGTGAGCACCGAAGGTCCTTCCCCGACAACGTGGCCGTCGTCGACGGCGAGGTCCGGCTGACCTGGCCACAGCTGGACGAGCGCACCGACCGGCTGGCCAACGCCCTCGTGGCTCGGGGTGTCGGCCCCGGCGACCGGATCCTGTGGCTCGGCCAGAACTCCTTCCGCATCTGGGAGCTGCTCGGCGCCGCCGCGAAGATCGGCGCCATGGTCTGTCCCGGCTACTGGCGGTGGGCCGCTCCGGAAATGGTCTTCGCGGTCCAGGACTTCGACCCCGCGGTCGTCGTCTGGCAGGACGAGGAGATCGGCGACACGGTCGGCAAGGCACGCGCCGAACTGGGCGACGACCACCGGGCGTTGTGGCTCCGCCACGACACCGACGGCCCGGACGGCTACGAGTCCTTCCTGGCCGCCGGTTCGCCCGAGGACCCCGCTGTCGACGTTGACCCGGACTCCGCGCTCCTGGTCATCTACACCGCGGCGATCACCGGACGCCAGTCCGGCTCGATGCTCTCGCACCGCAACCTGCTCGCGATGGGCGCCGGCGCCGCCTGGATGGGGGACATCGGCACGGAGACCGCCTTCCTCGGCGCCGGACCGATGTTCCACATCGGCAACTACCAGTTCTGGGGCGTCCCCGCCTTCGTCCACGGCGGCAAGAACGTGATCGCCCGCCGGGTCGTCGCCGAGGAACTGCTCCCCCTGCTGGCGGCGGAGCGGTGCACCCACGCGTATCTGATGCCCCCGACCATCGCGCGGCTCGTCGCGCTGAACCGCGAGGCCGGCCACGACCTCTCCCATCTGCGGGCCAGCGTCGCCGCACCCCTGTGGCAGGGCACCGTGCCCACCGACAGCAGCCGGTTCACCCGCAACGGCGGCGGCGAGGGACGCGGCTACGGGCAGACCGAGGTCACCGGCTTCGCCGTGACCGGCGCCTACGGTGGCCAGGGCGCCGGCAACGCGGGACGGCCGGGCCCCTTCGCCGCCGTACGCGTCCTGGACGGCGCCGGCAAGGAGTGCGCGGCCGGCGAGGCCGGTGAGATCTGCGTCCGCGGTGATCTCGTGCATCTCGGCTACTGGAACCGGCCCGAGCTCAACGAGGAACGCTTCCGCTTCGGCTGGTGGCACACCACCGACCTCGGCCGGCGCGAGCCCGACGGCACGATCAGCTTCCTCGGGACCACCACCCGCATGCTCAAGTCGGCCGCCGAGAACATCTTCCCGGCCGAGGTCGAGAACTGCATCGAAGCGCATCCGGCGGTCAAGGAAGCCGCCGTGATCGGTGTGCCCAACGAGCGCTGGGCCCAGGACGTCAAGGCGGTCGTGGTGCTCCACCCGGACGCCGACGGGGTCACCGCGGCGGACCTCATCGGGCACTGCCGGGAGCGGATCGCCTCGTACAAGAAGCCGAAGACGGTGGAGTTCGTCGAGGCGCTGCCCCGCACCAAGGACTTCGCCAAGGACTACGAGGCGCTCGACGACCGCTTCGGCGGCGGCGGATATCCCGGTGGCGAAACGCTCGGCGCGGGGCGGTGAGCGCATGACCGGCCGCCGTCCCGTCATCGTGGGCGTCCACGCCACCGAACAGGCGCTGAGGCTCCCCGACCGCTCCGCCATGGACCTCGCCCTCGAGGCGGTGCGCGGCGCGATCGAGGACGCCGGACTCACCCGCGCGGACGTCGACGGGGCCCAGGTCGACTGGCCCGGCCCGGGCGGCGTGCCCGGCGAGGGCAGCTCCTGGGCCCGTCTGCTCGGCCGGGGTCTGCGCTGGACCAGCGACTCGATGCTCGACAACGCGGGCTCGCGGGGTCTGCTGAAGGCGGCGGCAGCGGTCCGTGCCGGGTTCGCGGACACCGTCGTGGTCGGCGGCTGCAAGCTGGTCTCACGCGGGGCGGGACCCGTCGGGGCCGGGGTGCCACTGGAGTTCGCCGATGTGTGGGGCAGCTATGTGGTTCCCCAGTTCGCCCTCGTGGCGGCCCGGCACATGCACGAGTACGGGACGACCTCCCGCCAGCTCGCGGAGGTCGCCGCCACGATCCGCAACAACGGCACCACCAACCCCGAGGCGATGATGTACGGCCGCGGCCCGTACACCGCCGACGACGTGCTCGCTTCCCGGCTGGTGGCCACACCGTTCCACCTGCTGGACTGCTGCATCGTCGGCGAGGGCGGCGCGGCCCTCGTGGTGACCACGGCCGAACGGGCCCGGGACCTCCCGCACCCTCCCGTGGCCGTCCTCGGCGGCGGAATGGAGTACCACCAGGCCGCGTACGCCAACCCGGCGCTGTACCGGGAGGTCGGTCAGCTCGGCCGGGAGGCCGCCGGCCGCGCCTACGCGATGGCCGGCGTCAGCCCCCACGACGTGGACGTCTTCTCCCTCTACGACCCCAACTCCTTCGAGATCATCCGGCAGTTGGAGATCCTCGGCCTGTGCGGGGAGGGCGAGGGCGGACCACTGGCGGCCGGCGGTGCCATCGCCGTGAAGGGCAGGCATCCCGTCAATCCCGACGGTGGCTGTCTGTCGTACGCGTGGAACGGCACGCAGCAGATGACGCTCAAAGTCGTCGAGGCCGTAAGGCAGTTGAGGGGGACCGCCGTGCACCAGGTGGAGGGCGCGGAGCTGGCGGTCGTCGGCAACGCCGGCTCCGGGGCGCAGCACTACGAGATGAGCGTGCTCGGGAGGATGCGATGAGCTCCCTCGGCGACCGGCCCGTCCCCGTCCCCACGGAGCTTTCCCGGCCCTTCTGGGACGCGGCCCGGCGCGGCGACCTCGTCGTCCCGCACTGCCCGACCTGCGGACTGCGCTTCTTCGTCCCCGAGCCGGCCTGCCCCGGGTGCATGGCGCGGGACTGGCGGTACGTGCCGAGCGCGGGACGCGGGGCGGTCTACTCGGTGACCGTCGTCCACCGCGCTCCCGGCCCGGGGTTCGACACACCCTTCGCGCTCGCCGTGATCGACCTCGACGACGGCGCCGCCCTGCTCTCCCACGTCGACGCCGGCGATCCGGACGACGTCGCCATCGGCATGCGGGTTCGCGTGGCCTTCCGGCACTTCACGGACGAGATCACGCTTCCGTACTTCGTACCGGACACGACACACGAGCGAGCGGCAACCGAATGAGGGCGGAGGTGGGCGCGGTGGCGAACACGCCGGTACGGGTCCCCAAGATGGCCGAGCTGGTGGCGGCACAGCTGCGCCGCAAGATCGTGCGCGGGGAGCTGGCGGAGGGGGAGGCGCTGCCGGCCGAGACGGCGCTGATGGCGGAGTTCGCCGTCTCGCGGCCGACGCTGCGCGAGGCGTTCCGGGTACTGGAGTCGGAGTCCCTGATCAGCGTGCGCAGGGGCGCCCGGGGCGGGGCCCGGGTGCAGACCCCGGAAGGCACGGTCGCGGCCCGCTACGCCGGGGTGGTCCTCGAATACCGGGGCACCACGCTCAAGGACGTCTACGACGCCCGCACGGTCATCGAGGCTCCGTGTGCCGGTCTGCTGGCCGGGCGCCGCACGGACGAGGACCTGGCGCGGCTGCGCGCGGCCGTCGCCGAGGCCGAACGGCTCATGGACGACCCGTCGGCATTCATCCGCGCCCACATGGAGTTCCACGCCCTGGTCGTCGAGCTGGCGGGCAACGAGACGCTGAGCGTCCTCAACGGCATGGTCCGGCACATCATCGACCAGGCGAATTGGTCCCATGTCGACCTCGACGCCGGCAGCCCCGAGAACGTCCGGGCCAACCGCCGGGGCTTCCGCGCGCACGGCGCGCTGGTCGAGCTGGTGGCCGCGCGCCGGGCCGAGGCGGCCGAGGAACTGTGGCGCCTCCACCTCCAGGAGGCCGAGGACTACCTGTTGCGGAGCAGGTCCATGACGACGGTCCTGGACCTGCTCGGCTGACCGTCAGGCGGCCTCGCGCAGCTCGTGGACGATCGGCTCCCACACCTCGGCGTCGCTCTCGTACGCGGTGTAGAAGGACACCCGGTCGACCAGTGCCCCGTACCGGCGCCGGATCTCGCCCGCGACCCGCTCCGGTTCCGCCACGACCGCGAAGGTGCGCAGCACCTCCTCGTCCACGAGCCCGCTCATCGCCTGCCACTTGTCCTCGCGCCGGGACGTCGACAACGCGTGCAGTTCGTCGCCGAGGTCACCCCACCCGTGCAGCTCCAGCACCCCGCGGTAGGCGGGGGTGCTGCCGTAGAAGGCGATCTGAGCTCGGGTGCCCTCGATCGCGCGGGCCATCTCCTCCTCCGTCCGGCCGGTCGCGGTCAGCAGCAGGTGGGAGACGGAGAAGTCGTCCCGGGTCCGGCCGGACGTGGCCAGTCCCGCCTGCACGGTCGGCAGGGTCACCTCCCGCAGATACCGCTCGGTGGTGAAGCCGTGCGCGAGGAGCCCGTCGGCGACCTCGCCCGCGACCCGGGTCATCGCCTCGCCGACCGCGGCCACGAACACCCTGGGCGCGCCGCCGGGAGCGGGCGGGGGAGAGAAGAAGGGCGACATCAGGGTGTGCGTGTAGAAGTCACCGCGGAAGTCGAGCCGCTCGCCCTCGTTCCAGGCGGCCCAGATGGCGCGCAGCGCGCTCACGTACTCCCGCATCCGGGCCGCGGGCCGACTCCACGGCATGTCGAAGCGCCGCTCGATGTGCGGTTTGATCTGGCTGCCGAGGCCGAGCGAGAACCGCCCGCCGGCGTAGGTCTGGAGGTCGTGCGCGGTGTACGCGAGCTGCATGGGGGAGCGGGCGAAGGCCACCGCGATGGCCGTGCCGACCTCCAGCCGTTCGGTGTGCTCGGCCGCCAGCACGAGCGGCAGGAAGGGATCGTGCTTGGACTCCGACGCCCACAGGCCGTCGTAGCCGGCCTTCTCGTGGTGCCGGGCCTCCGCCACGACCTCCGCGGTGCGCCACACACTGAGCTTGCCGTCGACCTTCATGCCGCTCCTTCGCACGTGCCGGTGCCTGTGTCCATCCCGATGCGCCGTGCGAGCAGTTCCCGGTGGTACGCCGGGTCGCCGAACAGCAGCTGTGAGGTCTTGGCCCGCTTCAGGAAGAGGTGGGCCGGGTGCTCCCAGGTGAAGCCGATGCCACCGTGCACCTGGATGTTCGCCTCCGTCGCCCGGAGACCGGCCTCGGAGCAGAACGCCTTGGCCAGGCTCGCCACGGCGGGCAGCTCCGGGTCCCCGCTCTCGGCGGCGAGCAGCGCGTAATGGGCCGCGGCGCGCGCCGACTCCACCTCCAGCAGGACATCGGCCAGGAGGTGCTTGACCGCCTGGAACGAGCCGATGGGCCGCCCGAACTGGTGCCGCACCTTGGCGTACCCGACCGCCATGTCGAGCGCGCGGGAGGCCAGGCCGACCTGCTCGGCGGCCAGTGCCACCGCGGCCCGGTCGAGTACCTCCGCCACCAGGTCCCAGCCGTTTCCGTGCGTCCGCAGCCGGGTCGCCGGTACGTCGTGATAGTCGAGGCGTGCCTGCCGGCGGGTCGGATCCATCGTGGGCAGGGGCGTACGGGTCAGGCCGACCGCGTCACCCGCCACCCGGAAGACACCGATGCCGTCGCCGGTGCGGGCGACGGTGAGGACGACGTCGGCGGCCGCGCCGTCGAGGACGAACGTCTTGTGCCCGGAGAGCAGCCAACTCCCGCCGCTCTCACGGGCCGTGAGCCGGACGCCCGCCGTGTCCCAACGCGCGGAGTCCTCGGTCAGGGCCAGTGTCCCGACGAGTTCACCGGAGGCCAGGCCCGGCAGCAGGTGCTTGCGGGCGCCCTCGTCGGCGCAGCGCAGCAGCGTGGTCGTCGCGAGCACGGCCGAGGACAGGAACGGCGCGCACACCATGGCACGGCCCATCTCCTCCATGACCACGCCCACTTCGACCGGCCCGTATCCGGCACCGCCGTACTCCTCGGGGACGGCCAGTCCCTGGAGGCCGAGCTCCGATCCCATCCGGCGCCACAGCGCCCGGTCGAATCCTTCCGGGGTCTCCATCAGGCGCCGGACCTCGGTCTCGGGTGAGGTGTGCGCCAGGAACGCCCTGACCGTGCGCCCCAGTTCCTCCTGCTCGTCGCTGAACGCGAAGTCCATCGGTCAGCCCTCCGCGTGGGCTCGGCGACGACCGCGGGACGCGATGATCTTCTCGACGGCGGCGATGTGGTCCGGTGAGTGCATGCTGTCCCGCTCGGCCAGCAGGGCGGTCTCCAGCACGGTCGCGAGCGCGTGTTCCAGATGCAGGTTCACCGCCCGCTTGGTCTCGCGCAACGCCTGCGCGGGCAGTGCGGCCAGCCGCCCGGCCAGGTCCATGGCCTCGTCCAGGAGCTTGTCCTTCGGTACGGCACGATTGGCGATTCCCAGCCGGACCGCCTCGTCGGCGCTCACCCGGTCGCCGAGGAACAGCAGTTCCTTCGCGCGGGCCGGCCCCACCAGCAAAGGCAGGATCAGCGCTCCGCCGTCGCCGGCGACGAGCCCGACCTGGACGTGCGGGTCGGCCAGGTGCGCGTCGTCGGCGATCAGCACGAGGTCGCTGAGCAGGGCGAGGCTGCATCCGAGGCCCACGGCGGGGCCGTTGACCGCGGCGATCACCGGCAGCGGGCAGTGGAGCATGCCGGTGATGATCCGCCGGGCCTCGTCGACGTTCCGCTCCCGGAAGGCGCGGTCGCGCTGGACCCGGGTCATGATGCCGAAGTCGCCGCCGGCGCTGAACGCCCGGCCGCGTCCGGTGAGCACGACCACCCGTGCCTCCGGATCCCCGGCGACCGTGTCCCAGACCGAGGCGAGGGCGGAGTGCAGTTCTTCGCTCATCGAGTTGAGCTGGTCCGGCCGGTTCAGCTCGATCAGCCGGACCGGCCCGACGGCCGTCACCAAGAGGTCCGTCATCTTCACCGCCATCAGTCATCAACGAGTTAGTAGAGTTGAATGCTATAACTAATTAAGCTTTCTGGAAACGGCTCGGCGGAGTGACGGAGGACGCGTATGCCGCAGCAGGAGTACGAGACCGTGCGAGCCGAGGTGGCGGACCGGATCCTCACCGTCACGCTCGACCGGCCCGAGAGGCTCAACGCCTTCAACCCCCGGATGATGGCCGACCTGCTCGACGTCCTCGACGCGGCGGACGCCGACGACGAGGTGCGGGTGATCGTGGTGACCGGCGCCGGCCGCGGCTTCTGCGCCGGTGCGGACATCAGCTCCGCAGGCTCGTCCTTCGATCACCGCGAGGCGGGTGCGTGGCACCGGGACACCGGCGGACGGGTGGCGCTGCGGATCTTCTCCAGCACCAAGCCGGTGATCGCGGCGGTCAACGGCCCCGCGGCGGGCGTCGGGGCCAGCATGACCCTGCCCATGGACATCAGGCTGGCCTCGACCTCGGCGAAGTTCGGCTTCGTCTTCGCGCGGCGCGGCATCGTGCCGGAGTCCGCGGCGAGCTGGTTCCTGCCGCGGGCCGTCGGCATCCAGCGGGCCATGGAATGGGTGGCGAGCGGCCGCGTCTTCGGGCCCGAGGAGGCGCTGGCGGCCGGTCTGGTCCGTTCCGTCCACCCTCCGGAGGAGCTGTTGCCGGCGGCGTACGGGCTCGCCCGGGAGATCGCCGAGAACACCTCCGCTATCTCGGTCGCCCTCGCGCGCCAGATGATGTGGCGCATGCTCGGCGAGCCCCATCCGATGGCCGCGCACCGGCTCGACTCGCGGATCATGAGCCAGATCGGCGGCGGCCCGGACCCCAGGGAGGGTGTCGAGTCGTTCCTCGCCAAGCGACCGCCCGCGTTCCCGGGCCGGGTCAGCACGGACCTGCCGCCCGTATACCCCTGGTGGGACGAGGAGGAGTTCCGGCCCCTCGGGACGTAGGTGGCGAGATCTGGCCGAAACATTGTCGTAGTTTGCTCGGAGTGTTAGCGTCCGGTCGGCGGTCATTCAGTTGAATGCGCTGAACCATTCACCCCCGCCTGGACGGTAACCATGAACGATGGTTTCCCGCACGCATCCCTTCGCGGTGTCGACTGGGGGGTCGCCACCGCGGACATGATCGCGGCCCCACCGCCGCCCGCCGCCGAGCGCGGCGGCCACTTCCGGCAGTGGACCGACGACCTCCGGCACGTGACCGGCGCCACCGCGGACACGCACCGCATGGTCGCCGGATGGCCGCGGCTTCAGCCCGACGGCCCCGGCAGCTGGGACCCGGACGCCCTGGACCGCTGCGACCGGGCCCTCGACTCCCTGCTCGCGCAGGGTCTGCGGCCCGGCCTGACGCTGCTCCACCGCACCCTGCCGCCGTGGCTGGACGACCGGGGTGGCTGGCTCGCCCGCGACACCGCCGAGCACTTCGCCGGGTACGCCGCCGAACTGGGCCGCCGCTTCGGTGACCGGGTGGAACGCTGGATCACCTCGTCCGACCTGGCCGGGCCGACGCTCGCGGACCACGTGGCCGGAATGTATCCACCGGGCCGGGGCATCGGCCTGGCGGGGCTGCCCGCCGTCCACCACATCCTGCTCGCCAACGGGCTCGCCGCCCAGGCCCTCAGGGCGGTCGGCGCGAAGGGCCGGATCGGCACCACGGTCACCCTCGTCGGCGGCTATACCGCCACCGAGGATCCCTACGACCGCCTCGCCCTGGAGCGCCTGGAGAGCTGGACCAACCGCCTCTTCCTCGACCCCCTGCTGCTCGGCGAGCACATGGTGACCGAGGACGACGTCTCACCGGTCGGGGCCACCGGCTGCGTACGCCCCGGCGACCTGGCGACGATCGCCACCGGACAGGACCTGCTGGGCCTGTCCTGGCACACCCCGTTCCGGGTCACCGCGCCGGAGAACCTGCCGCGCGTGCTGCCCACCGTGAACTGCCAGAGCGCCCTCAACGAGGTGAACCGCCTGCTCGTGGGCCTCGGCTTCGCGATCGTCCCGTTCGAGGACGTGGAGACGACCGCCTACGGCTGGCCCATCATCCCCGAAGGACTTGCCGACGCCATCGCCGGCCTGCACGATCTGTACGGGGAACTGCTGCCGCCGCTGTCCGTCATCGACAACGGCATGGGCGACCTGGACCTGGTCGACGACACGGGGCACAGCGACGACGCCCGGCGCCGGGCCCTGCTGCGCGCCCGGCTCTCCTGGCTGGCAGGACTCGTGGCGGCCGGCGTGGACGTGCGCGGATACGAGTACTGGTCGGTCCTCGACAATCTGGAGGCCAAGTTCCGCTACACCCGCCTGTACGCGATGGCGGTCCCGGACCACGAGCCCCCGCCGCGCCCGCCGATCCCTTCCGACTGGCTGAGCCGTGGCACGTTCGCCGGCGCCGCCGTACCCGAGGCGGGCCGCGCGGCCGGTCTGCGCCTGGTACCGGCCGCGCCCCCGGCTCAGGGCGCCGGAGCCTCGTAGTCCCTGCCGCGGATCAGCCGCACCGGGGTGTAGACGAGGACGTCCTCGTCCCGCTGGTTGCGTACGGTGACACGGCTGGTCACCACGCCCCGGCCGGGCTTCCCGGAGGGGCGGGAGCCGATGGTCTCCACGACGGCGTACAGGGTGTCCCCGACGTACACCGGCCGCCGCACGGTGAGTTCCATGTGCAGGAAGGCGAGACCCGTGCCGTGCAGCACGTTCGTCTGGAGGACGAGTCCCTCGGCGAGGCAGTACGTCAGCGCTCCGGGGACCAGCCGGCCCGTGTAGCCGCCGTCCGCGGCGTGCGAGGCGTCCCAGAAGAGCGGCTCGGTGAAGCCGCCCCAGGTGACGAAGTTGACGAGGTCGGTCTCCGTGACGGTGCGGCGGGCGGTCCGGAAGACCTGCCCGACCGGCATCTCCTCGTAGGTCAGGCCCCTCACCAGCGGGGCGACTTCGGTGCTGAGCTGTTCCGGCGCCATGATCGGTTCCTCTCGTACGGTGGTCACAGGTCGAGCGGGTGTCTGCCGCTCACGCCCTCGAAGTCCGGGGTGCGCTTGTCGCGGTGGGCGGCGAGTCCCTCGACGACCTCGTGTCCCGCGAACCCGAAGAACTCCAGCCCCAGCGAGGCCTCGAAGAGCGGCTGAGCGGTGCGGTACCAGTGGTTGAGGGAGCGCTTGGTCCAGCTGATGGCGCTGGCCGGCCCGGCGGCCAGCGCGGTCGCCACCCGCAGGGCCTCGGCGTGCACGTCCGCGTCGTCCACGCACTTCGACACCAGTCCGATCCGCTCGGCCTCTTCGCCGGTGAGCGTCTCGCAGGTCAGCAGGTAGTACTTGGCCTTCGCCATGCCGCACAGCAGCGGCCAGCAGATGGCCGCGTGGTCACCGGCCGCGACCCCGAGTCGGGTGTGCCCGTCGACGATCTTCGCGCTGCGGGCGGCGACGGAGATGTCCGCCAGCATGCCGATGACCAGCCCCGCGCCGACCGCCGGGCCGTGGATCGCGGAGACCACGGGCTTGGAGCAGTTGATCACTCCGTAGACCATGTCCCGTGCCTCGCGCATCACCCGGGCCCGCACCGCGTAGTCCCCGGTCATGGCCTCGATGGAATCGAAGGTCCCGCCCGCCGAGAACGCCCTGCCCGCCCCCTGGACCAGGACCGCGCGGGTCCGTTCGTCCCGGTCCACGACGGGCCAGATGTCGGCGAGCTCACCGTGCATCCGCGGATCCACGGCGTTGAGGTTCGGGGCGTCGAGCACGATACGGAGCACGCCGGGCGCGGGCCGCTCGAAGGTCAGGCTCGTGAACGGGGCGTAGAGATCGGTCACGTCGCGCTCCTGGTGTATTCAGTGCGGATACTATAATTATCTAACTGTATCGAGCGGTGGGCGGCAAGCGGGTGGCAGGCCCGCCCGCACCGAGGACGGGATGCCCGGCATGGATCTCACGTTCAGCGAGGAACAGGACGAACTGCGCAAGGTCGTACGGTCGTTCCTCGCCAAGCACTCCGACGAGGCGCAGGTGCGCCGCCTGGCCGCCGACCCGCGGGGTCACGACTCCGTCGTCTGGCGGCGGATGGCAGGCGAACTCGGCCTCCAGGGGCTCGCCGTGCCGGAGGAGTACGGCGGTTCGGGCTTCGGTTACGTCGACCTCGGCATCGTCTTCGAGGAGGCGGGCCGCGCGCTGCTGTGCGGCCCGTACTTCGCCACCGTCGCCCTGGCCGCCGAGGCGCTGCTGCGCTGTGCCGACGAGCAGGCACGACACGACCTGCTGCCGGGCATCTCGTCCGGCGAGACGGTGGCCACGCTGGCGCTCACCGAGGACAGCGGCCGCTGGGACGAGCCCGGCATCCGCCTCACCGCACGCGACACCGCGGCCGGATGGCGGTTGACCGGCGCGAAGACGTACGTCCCCGACGGGCACCTCGCCGACCTGCTCCTGGTCGCGGCCCGCACCCCCACCGGCATCAGCCTCTTCGCGGTCGACACCGAGGACGCGCCGGGCCTCGCCCGTACCCCTCTCCCCACCCTCGACCAGACCCGCAAGCAGGCCAGGGTGGAGTTCACGGACACTCCGGCCCGCCTGCTGGGCACCGAGGGCGGGGCCTGGCCGGCGCTGGAACGCACCCTCGCCACCGCCGCCGTCCTCCTGGCCGCCGAACAGGTCGGGGGAGCGGCCGCCGCCCTGGACGCCGCCGTGGCGTACGCGAAGATCCGCGAGCAGTACGGCCGGCCCATCGGCTCGTTCCAGGCGGTCAAGCACAAGTGCGCCGACCTGCTCGTGGAGATCGAGTCCGCCCGTTCCGCGGCGTACGGCGGACTGTGGGCCCTGGACGCGGGCGACGAGAAGGAGATCGCGATCGCGGCGGCCCTTGCCGGGACCTTCTGCTCGGAGGCCTTCGTCAAGGCCGCCGGCGACAACATCCAGGTGCACGGCGGGATCGGCTTCACCTGGGAGCACCCCGCGCATCTGTACTTCAAGCGGGCCAAGAGCTCGGAGACGCTGCTCGGCACACCGTCGTACCACCGGGAACTGCTCGCCACCCGGCTCGGCATCTGAGACCCCAGGGAGAAGCAGACATGGAGCTGGACTTCGGCCCCGCGGTACGCGAATTCCGCGACGAACTGCGGGACTGGCTCGCGGACCACCTCGTGGGGGAGTTCGCCGAGCACCGGGGCGTGGGCGGCCCGACGGACGGCGCGGCCTGGGAGGTCCGCCTCGCCTGGGACCGCGAGCTGTCCGCCGGGAACTGGCTGGGCGTGGGCTGGCCGCGGCAGTACGGGGGCCGCGGGCTCGGGCTCCTGGAGGAGATCGTCTTCGAGTACGAGTACGCCCGGGCCGACGCCCCCTACCGGGCCACGGTCAACGCCCTCGACCTGCTCGGACCCATGCTCCTCGCGATGGGCGACGAGGCACAGAAGAAGCGCTTCCTGCCACCGGTCCTCGCCGTCGAGGAGCTGTGGGGCCAGGGCTTCAGCGAACCCGGCGCCGGCTCCGACCTGGCGTCGGTCCGCACCCGGGCCGAGCGCGACGGCGAGCAGTGGGTGGTCAGCGGACAGAAGGTGTGGACCTCGTTCGGTGTCCACGCCGACTGGCTCTACGTCCTCACCCGCACCGACCCGCGATCCGTGCGCCACAAGGGCCTGACCATGCTGCTCCTGCCCACGGACCAGCCGGGTGTGGAGATCCGCCCCATCCGCAACCTGGCCGGTCAGGACGAGTTCGCGGAGGTCTTCCTGTCCGACGCGCGGACCGGCGCGGACATGGTGGTGGGCGAGGTCGGCCAGGGCTGGCGCACGGCGATGGCCACGCTCGGCATCGAACGCGGCACCACGCTCCTGCCCCAGCAGCTCACCTTCGAGCGGGAGGCCGAGGCGCTGATCGGCCTGGCCCGCGAAAGGGGCGCGCTCGACGATCCGATGCTGCGCCGCCGGATCGTCGACGCCTGGATCTCCGTACGCATCATGCGTACCACCAACCTGCGGACCATCGGCGAACTGACCGCGGGCCGCACCCCGGGCGCGCAGGCCACGACCGCGAAGCTGTACGCATCGACGCGGCACCAGCGACTCGGGCACCTGGCCCTGGAACTGGCGGGCCCGGCCGGACAGATCGTCGGCGAGGACTACGGCCTGGACACCCGCCAGCGCTCCTTTCTGCTCTCGCTCGCGGAGACGATCTACGGCGGTTCGAGCGAGATCCAGCGCACCATCATCGGGGAGCAGATCCTCGGCCTTCCGAAGGAGCCACGGCCGTGACCACCATCGAGGAGCGCGTCGACCGCATCGAGTCGCAGCTGGCCATCCAGCAACTGCCCGTCCGCTACGCGCTGGCCGTGGACGGCCGTGACCTCGACGCCTGGGCCGGCTGCTTCCGGCCGGACGTGGACATGGGGCGCCACGGCCGTGGCCGGCAGGTCCTGCGGCAGCACATCGAGCCCCTGCTCCGCGGCTTCTGCCGGTCCGTCCACCAGATCTGCGGCCACCGCGTCGAGTTCACCGGCCGCGACACCGCGACCGGTGCCGTCTACTGCCGGGCCGAGCACGAGGTGGGGGACCGCTGGATCGTGATGGCGATCTGTTACCGGGACGACTACGCGCGCGTGGACGGGGAGTGGTACTTCTCCCGGCGGCGTGAGCGGCACTGGTACGCGGCCGACGTGACGGAGCGCCCCCAGGCGGTGGACTTCACCGGCTGGGCGGGAGCCGGCACGCCGGCGCTGCCCACGGCCTTTCCCACCTGGGCGGCCTTCTGGAAGGAGACGTGATGGAGCGAGGCACACGGCTGGCCGGGAAGACGGCCCTGGTCACCGGCGGGGGGCAGGGGGTGGGGCGCGGTATCGCGCTCGCGCTGGCGGCCGAGGGGGCGGCGGTGGTGATCACCGGCCGCACCGAGGGCAAGCTGAGGGACGCCGCGGGAGAGATCCGTGGGCGGGGCGGCAGGGCGCACAGCGTGATCGGGGACGTGGGGGAGCGGGACGACGTCGACCGCATGGTGGCCGAGACGGTACGGACGTTCGGCGGACTCGACGTGCTGGTCAACAACGCCCAGTCCTCGGTGCAGCGGCGGCTGGAGAAGACGTCGTACGACGATGTCGAACTCACCTACCGCAGTGGCCCGTTGGCAGCCTTCCACGCGATGCAGGCGGCCCTGCCCCATCTCAAGGAGAGCCGCGGCAGCGTAGTGAACCTCGGTTCCTCGGCCGCGGTGCAGGGCGAGGCGACCTTCGCGGCGTACGCGATGGCCAAGGAGGCGATCCGCGGCCTGACCCGGGTGGCCGCGCGGGAGTGGGGTGCGTACGGGATCCGGGTGAACGTCATCTGCCCGGCGGCGCTGAGCCCGGCGGCGCAGGAGTATCTCGCCGCGCATCCGCAGAAGGCGGAGGAACTCGCCAGGGAGATCCCGTTGGGCCGCCTCGGGGACCCGGAGGGGGACATCGGCCGGGCGGTGGCCGCCCTCGTCAGCGACGACATGGCCTATCTGACCGGTGCGACCCTCATGCTGGAGGGCGGCCGGACCCTGCTCGGCTGACGCCGTCACACGACCCCGCGGGCCCGCAGCCCGGCAAGATGATGATCCGTCACTCCCACGAGGTCGGCGAGCACTTCGGCGGTGTGCTCACCCAAGGCGGGCGGCGCCGTGTAGCCCTCGACCGGCGTCGCCGTGAACCGGATCGGATTGGCGAGCAGCGGCAACCGCCCCGACACCGGGTCCTCGACCTCGACCAGCATCCCCCGGTGCCGTATCTGCGGGTCGGCGAAGACCTCGGGCATCTCGTTGAACGGGCCTGCGGGGACCCCGTGTTCGTCGAGTACGGCAAGCCACTCGTCGCGGGTCCGGGTGCGCAGGATCGACTCCAGCACCGGCAGGATCTCCTCGCGGTGGGCGATCCGGGCGGAGGTCGTGGCGAACCGGGCGTCCTGGAGGAGGTCGGTGCGGTCGGCCGCCGCGCAGAACCCGGCGAACTGCTTGTCGTTGCCCGCGACCAGGAACAGCGGCTCGTCCTTGCAGCGGAACGCCTGCGACGGGATCCCGCCGTAGCCGCCGTTTCCGCGCCGCCGCGGAACATCGCCGGAGACCAGGTAGTTCATCGCGAAGTGCGACAGCGAGGCCAGGCCGCAGTCCAGCAGGGACAGGTCGATGAACTGGCCCTCACCGGTGGCGTCGCGGTGCCGCAGGGCGGCCAGCACGGCCGTGGAGGCATAGAGCCCCGTGAGGATGTCGACCATGCTGACGCCGACCTTCATCGGTTCCTCAGGGTGCCCGGAGGCGCTCATCATCCCGGACATGGCCTGGAAGATGCCGTCGTAGCCGGGGCGCGAGGCGTACGGCCCGGTCTGGCCGAAGCCGGTCACGGACAGGTAGACCAGCCGCGGGTCGACCGCGCGCAGACTCTCGTGGTCGAGCCCGTACTTCGCCAGCGTCCCCGCCCGGAAGTTCTCGACCAGTACGTCCGACCGGGCGGCGAGAGCCCGGATCAGCTCCTGTCCTTCGGCGGTGGCGTGGTTGACGGTCACCGACCGCTTGTTGCGGTTGCAGGAGAGGTAGAAGGCGGCGGTGTCGGTCCGCTCGCCCCCGGGGCCGTGCGCGAAGGGCGGGCCGTACGTCCGTGAGTCGTCGCCCGTTCCGGGGCGCTCCACCTTGATCACTTCGGCGCCCAGGTCGGCCAGCATCTGGGTGGCCAGCGGCGCGGCGAGGACGCGGGACAGATCGAGGACGCGGATCCCGGCCAGGGCAGTTGACGGCATCGGGTTCTCCCTCTGGTCTCGACGAGCTAATCAGTTATATAAATAATACAACTAGGCTGCTGCCTGTGTCCCCCTGTGATTGCTCAACTATCCAATTCATGTAACTATATAAATCGGCCGACAGGCCGAGACCGGAGGGCGTGCGGATGACCGTCGCGGCAAGGACCCTCACCGACCAGGAACAGCGCGAACGCCGGGCGTGGTTCCGGGCCCGCTGGGAGCGCGGGGTCGCCTTCAACCGGCTCTGCCGCATCCGCGTGACGCGCTGGGAGCCGGACGGCGTCGAGATCGTACTGCCCTACGCCGAGACCCTCTCCGCACACGAGGAGATCTTCCACGGCGGGGTGATCTCGGCCCTCATCGACACCGCCGGCGCCGGAGCCGTGATCGCCGGGCACGACTTCGCGAACGGGAGCCGGCTCAGCACCGTGTCGATGTCGGTCCAGTACCTCGCGCCCGCCCGGGGCCCGGAAGCCGTCGCCTACGGGCGCTGTGTGCGACGCGGCCGCAGGGTGCACTTCGCCGACGTCGACGTGATGACCGGTGGACGCATCTGCGCCCGGGGTCAGGTGGTGGTGACCATCTCCGGGGAACGGCCGGGCGTCGGCGACCCCATCGAACCGCTGGACGAGGAGTGACGTGATGCCCGAGGAGCCCGTGCCGTCTCCCCAGGACCCGGACCTGGTGCTGTACGAGGTGGACGAGGACGGCGTCGCCGTCGTCACCCTCAACCGGCCCGAGCGCAGGAACGCGTGGAGCATCCCCATGGAGCGCCGCTTCTTCGCGCTCCTCGACGAGGCCGCGCACGATCCGGCCGTCCGGGTCGTGATCGTCACCGGGTCGGGCAAGGCATTCTGCCCCGGGATGGACGTCGAGCGACTGGAGCAGAACGCGCGGCCGGGCCAGTCGCTGAACCTCCGGGCCCGTGTCCCCATGTACAGCAGGCGGGACATGCCGAAGCCGATGATCGCCGCCGTCAACGGCGCCTGCGCGGGCATCGGCCTGGTCCAGGCCCTCATCTGCGACATTCGCTTCGCCGCCCGCGGGGCCCGCTTCACCACGGCCTTCACCCGGCGCGGTCTGGCCGGCGAGTACAACCTGCCGTACGTCCTGCCGCGCGTCGTCGGCCTGGAGAACGCGCTCGACCTGCTGCTCTCCGGCCGGATCTTCGACGCCGACGAGGCGAAGGACCTCGGCCTCGTCAGCCGTGTCGTGGAACCCGCGGACCTGCTCGGCGCCGCCCGTGCCTACGCCCGGGACATCGCCCGCAGCTGCTCCCCGCGCGCCATGGCCGTCGTACGCCACCAGGTGTACGGCGACCTGGACCGTACCTTCACCGACGCCCTGGCCCGCTCCTACTCCGCCATGGAGTACTTCGCGGGCTCGCCGGACTTCCGCGAGGGCGTGGCGAGCTTCATGGAGAAGCGGGAGCCGAAGTTCGAGGGACTGCCGCCGGACTTCGACCCGGCCGAGGCCACCCGCGACGCCTTCCTGCCGTACTGACCGGCCGGACCGACCTGCCGTACTCACCCGCTGTACCGAACGAGGAGCACGACGATGACAGGGCAGCCGTTCCCCGTCGAGGCCGGGCACATCATGCTGTTCGCCCGCGCCATCGGCGACGAGAGCCCGGCGTACCGGGGCGAGGCCGCGTTCGCGCCGCCCACCTTCACCATGGCGAGCGCCCACTACGACCCCGAATACCATCTGCGGCCCAAGCCCGGTCAGGAGTGGTTCGGTTCCGGCGGCGGCCCCGGCGCGATGCCGGAGGGCGGCGGCGGGCTGCACGCCGAGCAGCACTTCGAGTACCACCGGCCGGTACGCGCCGGCGAGACCCTGTACGCGCACACCGTCCCCGGACGCAGCTGGGAGAAGCAGGGCCGAACCGGCCGGCTGCTGTTCAGCGAGCGCGTCACCGAGTACCGGGACGCCGACGGCGAGCGCGTCGTCAGCGCCGTCACCGTGGCCGTCGTGCCCGAGGGCCCCGCAACCCCGAAGGACACCCGATGAGCCTGAGTACGGACGACATCAAGGTCGGCGAGACCCGTGAGAGCGTCCTGGTGGACGACCTGAAACGGACCCGGATCGTCCAGTACGCGGGCGCCTCCGGTGACTTCAACCCGCTGCACTCGGACGAGAGGTTCGCTGTCGAGGCGGCCGGCTACCCCGGTGTCTTCGCCCACGGCATGCTGACGATGGGCATGACCGGCCGGGTCCTCACCGACTGGGTCGGCCCCGAGGCGCTTCTCCGCTTCGGTGTGCGCTTCAAGGCCCAGGTCTGGCCCGGCGACACCCTCACCGCCACGGCCACCGTCGAGTCGTTCGAGGACACCCTGGACGGCCCCGTCGCGCACTTCTCCGTGCGTACGGTCAACCAGCACGGCGTCGAGGTGGTCACCGGCACCGCGGCAGCCCTCCTGGAGCCCTGAGCCGGTGGCCGGCGCGACGACCGTCACCTGGACCGCCATGGTGAGCCGCGCCTACGACCATGCCCGCCCCGCCGTCCGCTTCGGCGAGCGGACCTGGACCGGACGCGAACTCCTCGACCGGGCGGGCGGCGCGGCCGAACGGCTCGACGGCCTCGGCCTCGAACCCGGCGAACCGGTGCCCGCCCTGGTCGCCACCTCCGCCGACGCCCTCGCCCTGGTGATCGGCGGCGCCGGGTCCGGCCACCCGCTCGCACCGCTCGGCGTCCGCATGACGGCGTACGAGACAGCCGAGGTGGTGAAGGCGATGGACTCCCAAGTCCTGCTGACCCAGCCCGAGTTCGCGGATCTGGGCCGACAGGTCGCCGCCCTCTCCGGCCGACGGCTGGCTGTCGTACCCGAACTGTGCACAATCCAAAGGGAGTTGACGGCTGAGCCGGACCACCTGGCCGCCGTCCTGCATACCTCCGGCACGACAGGACTCCCCAAACCCGTGCCCATGACCCAGCGCCGACTGGCCGCCCGCGCCCGGGTCAACGGGAGCCTGTGCCTGCTAGCCCCCGACAGCTTCTACGGCGGCAGTGCGCCCTTCCACCACATCGCGGGCCTCGGCAATCTCGCCGTCGCTCTCGCCGCCGGCGCGCTGATCACCGGCCTGCCCCGCTTCACGGTCGAGGGCTGGACCCTGCTGCGGAACCTCGGTACCACCCACACCAGCATGGTCCCGGCGATGCTGGAGACGCTGCTGGCGGCGGGCGAGGCCCGCCATGGCACCCTGCGGGTCCTCCAGTACGGCGGCGCGCCCGTCCGTCCCGGCACCCTGCGGCAGACGTACGAGGCGATGCCCGGCGTCCGGATGCTGAACATGTTCGGACAGACCGAGGGCTCGCCCATCAGCGTGCTCACCCCCGAGGACCACCGGGACGCGGTCGCGGGACGCACCGAGCTGCTGCGGTCCGTGGGGCGGCCCGCCCCCGGGGTCGAGGTCAGGGTCGCGGACGCCGGACCGGACGGCGTCGGTGAGATCCACGCCCGCGCCGATCACCTCTTCCGGACCGACACCGAGGGCTGGCTGCACAGCGGCGACCTCGGCCGTATGGCGAAGGACGGGTATCTCTACCTCCTCGGCCGGCACAACGACATGATCATCCGCGGTGGTGAGAACGTCCATCCGCTGGAGGTCGAGACGATCCTGGCCACGCATCCCGGCGTGGCGGACGTGGCGGTCACCGGCGTTGCGGACGAGCGGCTCGGCCAGACCGTCGTCGCCTTCGTCGTGCCGTCCGACCCCGACGCCCCGCCCGACCCGGCGGCGCTCAGGGCGCACACCCGCACCCGGCTGTCCGGGTTCAAGGTCCCGGTTCGCTGGTGGTTCGTGCCCGATCTGCCACGCAACGCGAACGGCAAGGTCGTACGCCGAAGTCTTCGGGAACCCGCCCCAAGGAGGAACCCATGATCGACCGCTCGCCGGTCGGCCCGGACACCGTGGGTGTCGATCCGCACCGACTGGACGTACTCCTGCGCCGGATCCGCCTGGAAGTCGACCACGGACCGCTGCCGTCCGCCCAGGTGGCCGTCGCGAGAGGTGGCCGGCTGGTGGCCTTCGAAACCTGGGGCGACGCGGCCCCGGACACCCGGTACGTCCTTCAGTCGGTCGGGCGGTCGATCGTCGCGGGAGTGGTGTGGAAGCTGATCGGCGAGGGTCTCCTGGACGTGGGCGAGCAAGTCGCCGCGATCGTCCCGGAGTTCGCCCCGAACGGGAAGGAGACGGTGACGGTCGAGCAGGTGCTCACGCACACCGCGGGCTTCCCCTTCGCGCCGCTCGGTCTCTCGAAGGCACTCGACCGCGAGCAGCGGCTCGCCGCCTTCGGCCGCTGGCGGCTCGACCAGCCTCCGGGCAGCCGTTTCCAGTTCCATCTCACCTCGGCCGCCTGGCTGATCGCCGAGATCGTCGAACGGCGTACGGGCCTGACCTTCGCCGCGTATCTGCGGCAGCGGATCGCCGGGCCGCTCGGCCTGTCCTCGCTCGAACTCGGTGTCCCGGTGGACCGGCAGCCAGGGAGCGTCGCGCCGATGACGGCAACCGACCGCTCGAGCGACGACCAGGAGGCCGACCCCTGGGGCCCCTGGTATCTGTCCGATCCGCGGGTGCTCGCGGCCGGGGAGCCCAGCCACGCGCTGGTCGCCACGGCCGCCGACGTCGCCCTGTACTTCCAGGCACTGGAGCACTCGGGCCTGTGGAAGCCGGAGGCGGTGGCGGAGGGCACCCGGATCCGGCTGACGGAGCATCCGTACGGGGACCGGCTCTACGGGGGCGGCTCCGGCCGCCGAACCAGCATGGGGCTGTTCGTCACCGTGGCCGGCCCCGACGCCGGCAGTAATCTGCCGTCCACCGGGTCGCCCGCCCTCTTCGGCAGCGCCGGAGCCGCGTACCAACTCGGGTTCATGGACCCGGAGACCGGCTTGTCCTTCGCGTGTCTGAGCAATGGCTACCCGCTCGCCGGCTACGACCACTCCCGGCGTGGCACGGCCCTGCTCACGAACATCGCGAACCTCGCGGCGGATCTCACGGACTGAGCCCGGTACCGCACTTCCGGTACCGGGCTCGGGGCCTGTTCCCGCGGGCTCAGCGGGTGATCAGCTGCTGGGCGTTGTGGAACATGATGTCGTCCTGGGCGGACTCGTCGAGTTCCGCGATGAGCTTGCGGAAGTCGGCCGGATTGGCCAGGCCCTCGGCGTGCGGGAAGTCGGAGCCCATGACGATGGACTCGTGGTGGCCGAGGCGCCTGACGACGTTCACGATGTCGTCCTCCGGGTAGGGCACCACACGGACGTGCCGGCGGAAGATCTGGCTGGGCCGCTCGTCCAACTGCCCGCCGATCCAGGGGCCGTTGCGGCCCATCCCGCGGCTCTTGTCCATGTGGCGCACGAAGTGCGGCACCCACTCGGAGCCGAACTCGGAGACCAGGACGTTGATGTCGGGGAAGCGGCCGAAGAGGTTGTCGAAGATCAGCGCGGACAGCGTCTCCTCGATGGGACGCCGGCCGTAGGTGTTCTGCCACTGCCAGGCCGACATCCGGAAGTGGATGGGGCTGGGGTCGTAGCCCCAGGCGGGCGCCACCTGTGAGTTGTAGTAGAACTCGCTGATGTGGTAGCAGACGCTCGCCTTGGCCTCGTTGACCAGTTTCCAGAACGGGTCGAAGTACGGGTCGCCCGGCGAGCGGCCGTACACCGGGCCGGTGGGCATCAGGATGAAGCGGGCGCCCTGCTCCAGGACGTACTCAAGCTCCTTTACCGCGCTGGGCAGATCGCGCAGCGAGAGCAGGGCGGGGGCGTAGATGCGGCCCTGGTGGTCGAAGCCCCACACCTCGTTCATGTACCGGTTGAACGAGTGGTAGTTCGCGTAGAGCGGCTCGACGCCGCTCACGTACTCCTCCGCCACCAGCGCCCAGCCGCCCGGGTACATGATCGTCTGGTCCAGGCCCTGCTCGTCCATGACCCGCAGCCGGGCGTCGCGGTTCTGGTACGACTCGTGCATCGGCTCGAACTGGTACGTCTCCTCCGGGTTGCCCGAGGCCATCGCCTTGAGCATCTCCTTCAGTGAACCGGGACGGTAGACCTGCCCGAACTCCGGCTCCAGGCATACGACGATCCGGTTCCCGGCGAGGATCACCTCCCGCCCGTCCGGCAGGGTCACCGGTGCGACCGCCGCACCGAGGAACTCCTTCGGGAGGTAGCGGGTGAAGGAGTCCCGCTCCTCGTACATGTGCTGGTCGCAGTCGAAGATGCGCTTGCGCTGTTCGGCCATGGCCGTCGCCTCCGGACCCCAGGAGCTATTCAGTACGCCTTCTATAATTATCTAACTGTTTATAGAGCGCAAGGGGTCGCCGGGGGTGAGTGAGGGCGGCTTGTCGCCGGGGCTCAGTCGAGGAGCTCGAGCACCGTCTTCGGTCCGGCCGCGTTCACGACGTCGTCGGCGCTGGAGATGTGCCGCTGCCAGAGCTTCTCGGCCTCGTCGGCCTTGCCGGACTCGATCAGGCCGACCAGCCGCACATGGGCCCGGTGTCCCTTGAGGGCCTGCGCCTTCTGGGCGTCGGCGTCGGCGGCGCCCGCGGTGTAGGAGGCATTGGCCCGGTCGATGATGTTGCGCAGCATGCTGCACAGCAGGATGAGCGTCTGGTTGCCGGTGAGCTCGATCAGCAGGGCATGGAAGGCGTCCTGTGCGTCCACCAGGTCGAGCGCGTCGTCCAGTACGGCCTTCTCGGCCGCCAGCGCGGCACGCAGCCGCTCGATGTCGTCCGCCGTGTGCTTGAGGGCGAGTTGGCGGGCGCAGGGCGGCTCGATGAGGGCCGCCGCACGGTAGATGTCACCCAGCGTGGCGCCGCGGTACTCGAGGATCAGGCCGGCGAAGCGGGCGGCGACCTCCGCGTCGGGCGCGCTCACCCGGGCGCCGCCGTGGGCGCCGCGGCGCACCGTGATCAGGGACTCCGACTCCAGGACCCTGAACGCCTCGCGCAGCGTCGGCCGCGAGATGCCGAACTGCTCCATCAGTCCCGACTCCGGCGGCAGCGCGTCGCCGGGCTTCAGTTCGCCCCGCACGATCTGGCGGCGCAGGTGCGCGGCGACCAGTTCGGCGGTCTTCGGCACTCGGACCTGGCGTCCGACCCGGTTGCGGGAGGGGGCGGGCACGGTCGCCGGTACTGCTGCGCGGGCTGCCTCGGCCACGGTGGGCTCTCCTCATATAGCAAAATGAATCGTCTTAGTGCATCGAGGGTACCAGGTCAAGGGATGGGTGATCCTCTGTTCGCGGCAGCCGGTCCGGGCCCGATCTGGCGCCCGGGCTGCCGGTGGTATATAGATGATTCATCTAGCTATAAGCTGAGCCGGCCGCAAGGCCGACGGGCCCGTGGGAGTGACCTCGATGACCGAGAATCCGACCCCGGTGATCCTCACCGAGTACACCGACGACGGGGTCATGCTCCTCACCCTCAACCGGCCCGACCGGCACAACGCCTGGACGCTGGAGATGGAGCTGCTCTACAACGAGCTGTTCGACCGTGCGGAGGCGGATCCGGGGGTTCGGGCCGTGGTGCTCACCGGCGCCGGACGCGGTTTCTGCCCGGGGATGGACATGAGCGTGCTGGACGGGGCGTCGTCCGGCGCCCGTCCGTGGCCCACGGAGCAGCTGCCTCCGCGCACCCGCCCCATGTCCTTCCCGAAGCCCGTCGTCGCGGCCGTCAACGGCGCCTGCGCGGGCATCGGGTTCAATCAGGCGCTCATGTGCGACGTCCGGTTCGCCGTGCCGCACGCCAAGTTCGCCGCCGCCTTCAGTGCCCGCGGGCTGGTGGCCGAGGACGGCGTGTCCTGGCTCCTGCCCCGGCTGGTCGGCTACGGCAACGCCGCCGATCTGCTGCTGTCCTCACGCCGGATCACCGGGACGGAGGCTCTGGCGATGGGCCTGGTCAACCGCCTGGCCGAACCGGAGGACCTGCTGCCGGCCGCACTCGCGTACGCGACCGAACTGGCCCGCTCGGCCAGCCCGTACGCGATGTCGCTCATCAAGCGGCAGCTCGCCGACGACCAGGCGCGGACCTTCACCGGCAGCCGCGACCGTGCGGCCGCGCTGCTGGCCACGGCGAAGCGCGCCCCGGACTACCGCGAGGGCGTCCTCAGCTTCATCGAGCGCCGGCCACCGGAGTTCGCGGGGCTGGGGGAGACCGCGGCGGTCCCCGGCGGCTCCGCGTCCCGGTCGGAGCCGGAGACCGCGTCATGACCCGGGCCGAATCCCCGCTGCACCGCCGTACCATCGCCGTCACCTCCTACGAGGAGGAGGGCGGCGACGAGATCTCGGTGGCCGCGGAGCTGCGCGACGAGCGGCCATGGGCGGAGCCGTCGGCCGCCGTCGTGCACCGGATGACGCTCACGGTGCGTGTCCGGCTCGCGGACATGGTCGTCGTGGCCGCCGACGCGGACATGCGGACCTTTCCGCACGCCGAGTGCCCGCTCGTCACCCCGGTCTTCGACGGCCTGGTCGGGCGCAGTGTCGCCGCCGGGTACAACCGGGCGATCCAGGAGCGGTTTCGCGGGGTATCCGGCTGCTCCCACCTCTACGAGCTCACCCGGGTGCTCGGCCCGGCGGTCGTGCAGGCGGCCATGGCCGCCAACGCGCGGCGGCGTGACGCGGGTGAGCCCGCCCATGGCCCGCGCTCCACGGCCGGGGTGCTGAACAGCTGCCACATCTGGGCGCCGGACGGCGTCGGCCTGCGCAAGCTCGACGCGGGCTGGCTCCCGGGGACCGGCCCGCGCCCGGTCCCGGAGCTCAGCACCTTCGAACCGCCTACGGACTCGTGACCCGCGGCTCGCGCGGCAGCCCCAGCACCTTCTCCGCGAGGATGTTCCGCTGCACCTGCGAGGTACCCGCGTAGATGGTTCCGGAGCGGGCGATCAGATAGGTCGTCGACCAGGACGCCGACGAGTTCGCGGCGCCGGGGTCGTCGGCGCGGTAGGTGCGCAGCGGTGGCCGGCCGACCGGCACCTGGCCGTGCAGACCCATGATGTCCATCGCCAGATCGGTGACCGCGGTGTGGTACTCGCTCCAGTACAGCTTCGCGATCGACGACTCGGGGCCCGGATCGGCGCCCTTGAGCCAGCCGGTCAGGATCCGGTAGCCGAGGTAGCGCATGATCTCGACCTTGGACCAGCACCAGGCGATCCGCTGCCGGATCACGGGATCCCGGTCCTTGCCGTGCAGGCGAGCCAGCTCGACGAGACGTTCGACCTCGGCCTTGAACAGGATCGGGTTGGTCGCCGCCTCCTCCCCGCGCTCCACTCCCAGCAGGCTCTGGGCGACCGCCCAGCCGTTGTCGACGCCGCCGACGACGAGATCGGCACGGGTGCGGGCGCCGGTGAAGAAGACCTCGTTGAAGTGCAGCTGCCCGCTCATCATGCGGAAGGGCCGCACCTCGACCCCGGGCCGACCGAGCGGGACGAGAAGGAAGGAGATGCCACGGTGCGGCGAGACGTCCTGGTTCGTGCGGGCGAGGACGAAGATCCAGTCGCTGTGATGGGCGCCGGACGTCCACACCTTCTGACCGTCGATCACCCACTCGCCCCCCTCGCTCCCCGCACCCCCCTTGTCCAGGACCGCTCGGGTGCGCAGCGAAGCCAGGTCCGAGCCCGCGTCCGGCTCCGAGTACCCCTGGCACCAGGTGTCCTCGCCGCTGAGGATGCGGGGGAGGAAGTGCGCCTTCTGCTCCTCCGTGCCCCAGCGCAGCAGCGTGTTCGCCAGCATCTTCACGCCGAAGGTGTCCTGCGGCAGCCCGAACGGCACACCGGCCAGGGCGAGCTCCTCCATCAGGACGACCTGGTGGAGCTTGGACAGGCCCCGGCCGCCGTACCGCTCGGGCCAGGTGAGGGAGAGGTACCGGCGCTCGGCGAGCCGTCGGCGCCAGTCGCGGGCGAAGTCCCGGGCCGGGCCCTCGTCGAGGGCGCCGATGCCCTTCCAGTCCGCCGGCAGTGTCTCGGTGAGGAACGCCCTGACCTCGGTGCGGAACGTCTCGGTCTCCGGGGGATAGCGGATGTCCACCTGGTCTGTCTCCTCGTCCGGCCCCGCTGGCACAGCTCATCGCTGTATTGATTGTTTCAGCATAATAGGTTATCTATTTAAGGGGAATAGCGGCGAGTCGGAAGCGGGCTGACATGGGACTGCTGGACGGCCGGAACGCGGTGATCACCGGCGGCGCACAGGGCATCGGCCTGGAGATCGCCGCGGTCCTCGGCGCCGAGGGCGCGGCCGTCGTCCTCGGTGACATCCACGAAGAGGCCGCCGCGCGGGCCGCCGAACGCCTGGCCGAGCGCGGTGTGGCCGCCACCTCGCTGCGCTGCGACGTCACCGACGAGGACGAGGTCGCCGCCCTGGTCGCCCACTGCACCGACACCTTCGGACCGGTCGACGTCATGGTGAACAACGCCGGGATCACCCGGGACGCGACCCTGCGCAAGATGGCCCTGGCCGACTTCCGCGCCGTTGTCGACGTGCACCTGACCGGCGCCTGGAACGGCACCCGGTACGCCGCCGAGGCCATGCGCGCGCACGGCCGGGGCGGCAGCATCGTCAACATCTCCTCCATCGCCGGCAAGGTGGGCAACTTCGGCCAGACGAACTACAGCGCGGCCAAGGCCGGACTCGTCGGCCTCACCAAGGCCTCCGCCAAGGAGCTCGCGAAGGCGGGCATCCGCGTCAACGCCGTGCAGCCCGGTCTGATCCGCACCGCCATGACCGAGGCGATGCCCGAGGCCGCCTGGGACGCCAAGCTCGCCGAGATCCCCCTGGGCCGCGCGGGCGAACCCGCCGAGGTCGCCCAGGTCGTCCTCTTCCTCGCCTCCGACCTGGCGAGTTACGTCACCGGAGCCGTGGTCGAGGTGACCGGCGGCCGGTACATGTGATCACTCATGAAAGGCATGCCTGATGCCCGCTCTCCTGCGTGACGCGGTGATCTGCGAACCCGTGCGCACCCCCGTCGGCGGCTACGGCGGCGTCTTCCGCGACGTGACCGCGGCCGAGCTCGCGGCCACGGTCGTACGGGCCGTGCTGGAGCGCACCGGCATACCGCCCGCCGCCGTGGACGACGTCCTGCTGGGCCAGTGCTACCCCAACGGCGAGGCTCCCGCCATCGGCCGCGTGGCCGCCCTGGACGCGGGCCTCCCGGTGGAGGTGCCGGGCCTCCAGATCGACCGCCGGTGCGGCTCCGGACTCCAGGCGATCATCACCGCGGCGATGCAGGTGCAGACCGGCGCGAGCGATCTCGTCCTGGCCGGGGGCGTCGAGTCCATGAGCCGGGCCGAGTTCTACAGCACCGACCTCCGCTGGGGCGTGCGCGGCGCGGGCACCACGCTGCACGACCGGCTGGCCCGCGGCCGGGTCACCTCCGGGGGCGTCAACCACCCCGTTCCGGGCGGCATGCTGGAGACCGCCGAGAACCTCCGCCGTGCGTACGCCATCCCCCGCGAGGAGCAGGACCGACTCGCCCTGCGCTCACACGAGAAGGCCGTCGCGGCCCAGCGGAAGGGCCGGTTCGCCGACGAGATCGTGCCCGTCACGGTACGCACGCGGAAGGGCGAGACGGTCGTCGACACCGATGAGCACCCGCGCCCCGACTCCTCGTTGGAGAAACTCGCGGGGCTCCGGCCCGTCCTCGGCCGCCAGGACCCGGAGGCGACCGTCACGGCCGGCAACGCCAGCGGGCAGAACGACGGAGCCGCGCTCTGCGTCGTGACCCACCCCGAGCGGGCCTCCGAACTCGGCCTGCGCCCGCTGGGCCGTCTGGTCTCCTGGGCCGTCGTCGGCGTACCGCCGCAGACGATGGGCATCGGGCCGGTGCCCGCCACCGCCAGGGCCCTGGAACGGGCCGGACTGAAACTCGCCGACATCGACCTGATCGAACTCAACGAGGCCTTCGCCGCCCAGGTACTGGCCTGCACCCGCGCATGGGGCCTGACCGAGACCGACTTCCAGCGGTTCAACGTCAACGGCTCCGGCATCTCGCTGGGCCACCCCGTCGGCGCCACCGGCGGCCGCATCCTCGCCACCCTGCTGCGCGAACTCGACCGCCGCCAGGCCCGATACGGCCTGGAGACCATGTGTCTCGGCGGTGGCCAGGGCCTGGCCGCGGTCTTCGCGCGGCCGACGGACGCAACCAACGCTCATGGAGGACGCTGACATGGCCGGACTGATCGCATACGGCGCCTACGTGCCGTACCACCGTCTCGCGCGGACGGATGTAGCCGCCGTCCTGGGCACGGGGGCGGGCAAGGGGACCCGCGCGGTCGCGGGCTACGACGAGGACACCACGTCCATGGCCGTCGAGGCGGCCCGCGGCGCCCTCGCCCGCGACGGACTGCGCCCCCGCATCGGCCAGCTCTTCCTCGCCACCGCCGCCCCCGCCTACCTGGACAAGACGAACGCGACCGCCGTGCACGCCGCGCTCGGCCTGGACGAGCACGTGCTCGCCGCCGACATGGCGGGTTCGGTCCGCTCCGGCCTCGCCGCCCTGGTGACGGCGGCCCGTTCCCCGGTGGCGACCCTGACGGTCCTGTCCGATCTGCGCACCGGTCTGCCGGGCGGCGGCGACGAGGTCGCCGGCGGCGACGGCGCCGCGGCGTTCGTCTTCGGCGGACACCGCAACGGCGCCCCCGTCCTGGCGGAGTTGCTCGCCCACGACACGGTCAGCGACGAGATCCTCGACCGCTGGCGGCTGCCGGGCGCGCCCGCCTCCCGGGTCTGGGAGGAACGCTTCGCCGAGGAGATCTACGTGTCCCTCGCGGACAAGGCGCTGAGCGGCGCCCTCGAGCAGGCGGGTCTGGAACGGGAGGCGATCGACCACTTCGTCGTCTCCGGCCTGCATGCGCGCGCGTGCGCGTCGGTACGGCGCACGGCGGGCGTGGCGCCCGAGGCGGTGACCCCGGACCTCACCGGGACGATCGGCAACGCCGGCACCGCCCAGCCCGGTCTGCTCCTCGCCGACGTCCTCGACCGGGCCCGGCCCGGCGAGACCATCGCGCTCGTGGTGCTCGGCGACGGCGCCGGAGTCCTGCTGCTGCGCACCACCGACGCGCTGCCCGCCCATCGCGGCGCCCGCCCCGTCGCCGCCCAGATCGCCGCGGGCGGCGCCCCCATGCCGTACGCCACCTACCTCTCCTGGCGCGGCCTCCTCGACCGCGAACCACCCCGCCGGCCGGACCCCGAACCCCCCTGCGCGCCGCCCGCGCACCGCCGCTCCGGCTGGAAGTACGGTTTCGTCGCCTCCCGCTGCGAGAAGTGCGGTGCCCGGCATCTGCCGCCGGACCGGGTGTGCACCTCCTGCCGGAGTGTCGACGCCATGACCGCCGAGCCGATGGAGCAGGTGCGCGGCACGGTCGCCACGTTCACCGTCGACCGGCTGGCCCACACCCCGAGTCCGCCGATGCTCGTCGTGGTCGTCGACTACGACGACGGCGGCCGGTTCCGCTGCCAGCTCACCGACGCCACCGAGGCCGACGCCGTCATCGGCGCCCGGGTGGAGATGACGTTCCGGCGTACCGTCACCGCCGCCGGCGTCCACAACTACTTCTGGAAGGCCCGGCCGGTGCGCGCGGGCGGGACTGGGGAGGCACGCGGATGAGCTCACACGGAATCCGGGACCGGGTCGCGATCGTCGGCATGGGCTGCACGCCCTTCGGCGAGCACTGGACCCGATCGGCGGACGACCTCCTGATCGATGCCGTGGGCGAGGCGGTGACCTCGGCCGGCATCACGCTCGACGACATCGACGCGTACTGGTTCGGCACCCAGGCCTCCGGCGTGTCCGGGCTGACCCTGAGCCGGGCGCTCCACCTGCCCCACAAGCCGGTCACCCGCGTGGAGAACATGTGCGCCACCGGCTCCGAGGCCCTGCGCAACGCCTGCTACGCGGTCGCGTCCGGCGCGTACGACATGGCCATGGCGGTCGGCGTGGAGAAACTCAAGGACTCCGGCATGTCCGGGCTGTCCGGCACCGTCATCCCGGGTGCCGGCGACGACAGCCGCGGCGAGATCACCGCGCCGGCGAACTTCTCCCTCCTCGCCCCCGCCTACGCCGCCAAGTACGGACTGGCCCAGGACGAGCTGAAGGACGTCATCACCCGCATCGCCTGGAAGAACCATGTCAACGGGGCCCGCAACCCCCGCGCCCAGTTCCGCAAGGAGGTCCCGCCGGAGCGCATCCGGTCGGCCCCGATCGTCGCCGGCATGCTCGGCGTGTTCGACTGCTCGGGCGTCTCGGACGGCTCGGCCGCGGCGATCGTCGTACGGGCCGAGGACGCCCACAAGTACACGGACCGGCCGGTCTACGTGAAGGCGCTCTCCTTCGTCGCCGGCCCCGCGGACGGGCTCCTCGACCCGGCGTACGACTTCACCACCTTCCCCGAGGTCGTCGCCTCCGCGCGGGAGGCCTACCGGCAGGCGGGCATCACCGACCCACGCGCCGAGCTCGCCCTCGCCGAGGTCCACGACTGCTTCACGCCCACGGAGCTGGTGCTCATGGAGGACCTGGGCTTCTCCGAACGCGGGCAGGCCTGGCAGGACGTCACCAGCGGCGTCTTCGACCTGGACGGCCCGCTGCCGGTCAACCCGGACGGCGGCCTGAAGGCCTTCGGCCACCCCATCGGCGCATCGGGACTGCGCATGATGTTCGAGGCCTGGCTGCAACTGCGGGGCGAGGCACCGCCCGAGCGGACGGTCAGGTCCGTGGCCGAGGGGCGTTCGCTCGCCCTGACGCACAACCTCGGCGGCGGACCCGGTGAATGCGTCTCGTTCGTCTCCGTCGTCGGCAGCGAACTCACCGACTGAGAAAGGCGGTTCGGCCATGGGACGACTCGAAGACAAGGTGGCCGTGGTCACCGGGGCCGCGTCCGGCATCGGCGCGGCCACCGCGCGTCGCCTGGCGGCCGAGGGCGCGCACACGGTGGTCGCCGACCTGAACCTCGACGGCGCCGAGGCGGTGACGCAGGACATCCGCGCCGCCGGGGGCACCGCGACGGCCGTCCCCGTCGACCTCGGTGACGTCGAGAGCGTACGGGCCATGGTGGCCGCCGCGTTCGAGACGTACGGCGGCCTCGACGTCCTGCACAACAACGCGGCGGCCACGCACCTGGCCGCTCGCCGGGACCTCGCCGTCGTGGAGGCCGATCCGGGGGTCTGGGACGACACGATGCGGATCAACCTCCGCGGGACGATGGTCGCCATCCAGGCCGCCGTCCCCCACATGATCGCCCGGGGCGGCGGCTCGATCGTCAACACCTCGTCGGGGGCGGGCCTCGCGGGCGACCTGCGCAACCCCGCGTACGGCGCCTCGAAGGCCGCCCTCGTCAACCTCACGCAGTACGTCGCCACCCAGTACGGCAAGCAGGGAATCCGGTGCAACGCCATCGCGCCGGGCTTCATCGTCACGCCGGCCAGCGCCGGTTCGGCGCACGGGGCGATCCGGGAGGCGATGCTGCGTCATCACCTCACACCGCGGCTGGGGCGCCCGGAGGACGTCGCGTCGGCGGTCGTCTTCCTCGCTTCCGACGAGTCGGCGTTCATCACCGGGCACACCCTGCGCGTGGACGGCGGACTGCTGTCCCACCAGCCGTATGTGGCGGACCTCCGCGACGCGTGAACCGCGGTCAGGACAGCGCCTCCGGTTCCAGGTCGCCCAGGTAGGCGGCCCGGACCGCCGGATCGCGGCGCACCTCCTCCGGCGGTCCGGCGCAGATCCGGCGTCCGAAGTCCAGGACGACGACCTGGTCGCAGACGCTCATGACCATGTCGACGTCGTGCTCGACCAGCAGCACTCCCATGCCCCAGTCCTCGGCCAGCCGCCGCACCAGCCGGGCCAGTTCCCGCGTCTCGTCGTCCGACAGCCCCGCGGCCGGTTCGTCGAGGAGCAGCACGGACGGCGAGGCCGCCACCGCGCGGGCGATGGCCAGCAGCCGCCGCTCGCCGTACGACAGGTCGCCCACCGGCCGGTCCAGACTGTCCTGGAGGCCGAACTCCCGCACCGCGACGAGCACATGGGAGGGGAGCGGGCGGCTGCCTGGCCGGACCAGGTCGGTGAGGTACGCCCATCGGCCGGGCCGGTCGCAGGCCGCGTACAGGTTGTCCAGGACGGTCATGTCCTCGAACAGCTCCAGCGACTGGAAGGACCGGCTCAGCCCGGCCGCCGCCCGCCGGTGCACCGGGAGGCGGGTCGCGTCCCGGTCGCCGAGGCGCACGGTGCCGGACGCGGCCCGGGTGAAGCCGGTGACGGCGTCGATGGCGGAGGTCTTGCCGGCGCCGTTGGGGCCGATGAGCCCGACGATCCGGCCCGGCTCCACGTCCAGCGAGAGCCCGTCGACGGCGACGACACCGCCGTAGCGGACGGTGAGGTCACGTACCTGGAGCGGGAGGGGCGCGGCGCGGGGCACGTCCGCGACGGCGGCCGACGCCTCCTGCCGGACCATCGGTGCCCGCCTCGGGGACAGCCTGCGCCGGACGCCCGCCGCCCGGCCGCCGAGTTCCTTGGCGATGCCGTCCTGGTTGCCCACCAGGGTCAGCACCAGGATGATCCCGCCGATCAGCGGCATCCACTCGCTCAGACCGGGCAGCACCAGGTCGCCGAACCGGGCCCCGACCGTACCGGCCGCGAAGGTCGCGGCGAACAGCGGGCCCACGAGGAAGCCGACGCCGCCGATGACCGCGAGCCCGAGCGCGGTGATGGAGTCGAAGCTGGCGAAGTCGGAGAAGACCACCGAGGTCGAGCGGAAGCCGGTGAGTACGCCGGCGAGCGCGGCGATGGCCGCGGACAGGCCGAAGGCGTAGAGCTTGGCCGCGCGGACGTCGATGCCGAGCGCGGCGGCGGCCCGCTCGTTCGCCCGTACGGCGACGAGCCGGCGGCCGGTCCGGCTGCGCCGCACGTTGGCGACCACGAGCGCGGTGGCGACGAACAGCAGGAGCACCACGGCGGCGTACCGCTGCGGATGGTCGACTCCGGAGATACTGATGCCGAACAGGGTCTGCTTGCCCACCGCGATGCCGTCGCTGCCGGGGGTCGTCGACAGGTCGGTGTTCTGGAAGACCATCGCCTCCAGCGTGGTGCCGAGCCCGAGCGTGATGATGGCGAGGTTGACGCCGCGCGTGCGGACCGCCGGCAGTGCGAACAGCAGCCCGATCGGCACCGTGCCCAACACGCCGACCAGCAGGGCGAGTTCGAACGGCCATCCCCAGTCGGCCGCCGCATGCCCGGCGATGAAGGCGCCGGTCCCGGCGAGGGCGTAGGCCGCGAGGGAGACCTGGCCCGCGTACCCGGTGACCACGACGATCGACAGGATGATCAGGGACAGCGTCAGGGTGGTGGTGATCGCGTCGGCCCACAGCGGTGTCGACAGGCTCACCAGCACCAGCGCGACCACGGCGGCGAGAGCCAGCGGCACGGGGCGCACCCGGCCGGTGCCCAGGGCGGGCAGACGCTCCAGGAACGTGCCGCGCAGCGGCAGCGCCCGGCCGCGCGCGATCAGGACCAGGGCGATGAACAGGAACGGTACCGACGAGGCGAGCCCGGTGACGTCGGAGCCGAAGCGGGTCAGCTCGGACTGCACGACCCCGATGACCAGACCGCCCGCGAGGGTGGCGGGGAACGACGAGAACCTGCCGACCAGGGCGGCGGCCAGGGCGCTCAGCAGGAGGGTCGTCAGCCCGGTCACCGACAGACCGATGACCGGCACGATCAGGATGCCCGTCAGTCCCGCGAGCGCCGAGCCCAGCGCCCAGTTGCCGGTGGCGATCAGATCCGGGGACCAGCCGAGGGAGGCGGCGGTGGCCTCGTTCTCCGCGACCGCGGAGGTGCCGAGGCCGAACAGGGTGCGCTTGTAGAGGAGATGCAGGGCCGCGGTCACGGCCACCGCGATGCCGAGCAGCCAGACGCGGTCCTCGGTCACCGTCGCGCCGCCGATGGTCAGCAGCCGGGTGGGCAGCTTGCCCGGTACCAGCTGAAGGCTGTCGCCGTAGCGCTTGACGGCGATCGCGGTGAGCACGATGAACACCGCCAGGGTGCCGACCAGCCGGGCCAGCGAGGACGCCCTGCGCAGGGGACGGAGCACCAGCAGATGGGTGAGCACGCCCAGCGTGGCGGAGGCGAGCACGCCGCACGCGGTGGCCGGCCAGTACGGCACGCCCTGCCGGCCGGCGAGCTCCCACTGGACGTAGGCGCCGGTCATCCCGATCGCGCCGTGCGCGAAGTTCAGGACGCCGGAGCCCCGGTAGACCAGCACGATGCCGTGCGCGGTGAGCGCGTAGAGCGCGCCCAGCCCCAGGCCGAGCAGCGCGAACCGCAGGATGTCGTCCATCGGGGAACCTCCCAGTAGCAGGGGCCAGACAGCACATTCATTTAAATAATTGTGCCGAGAGTACTTCACTAACCCGAAAACGCACCCCATGCTGTTCGCCATCTCGACGACGAGCCCCGCGGAGGAACCATGAACGACTCACGCCGACGCAGAACCGCCGCAGCGAGCTGTCTCGCGGTGACCGGAGCCCTGCTCGCCGCCGGCTGTGGGGGAGAGGCGTCCGGCAGCTCGGCCGAGACCTCCTCGCTCAAGGGCACACCCGTCAAGGTGATGGTCTGGACGCCGGAGGACACCCAGGGCAGCGCCCAGCCCGGAGTCCGGCTCACCGCCCAGGCGTACGAGAAGTGGATCAACGCCAACGGCGGCATCAAGGGCGCCCCGCTCAAGGTGCTCACCTGCAACGAGAAGAACGACCCGGACGAGGCCGAGAAGTGCGCGCAGCAGGCGGTCGCCGAGAAGGTGGTCGCGGTGGTGGGGTCGTACAGCCTCGCGGGTGACCGCTACATGCCCATCCTGGAGAAGGCCGGCATCCCGTACCTCGGCGGGACCGGCGTCTCGGCGGCGGAGTTCTCCAACCCGCTGTCGTTCCCGGTCAACGGCGGTACCCCGGTGGTCTTCGCGGCGCACGGCCGTCAGCTGGTGGAGCAGGGCTGCGAGAAGATCTCCGGGGTGCGGTACGACCTGGCGGCCGCCGCCATCGTCTCGCAGTTCCTCACCCTCGGCGTGACCTCCGCCGGAGGATCGGCGCCCAAGGACCTCAAGGTGCCGGTCACCGCCACCGACCTCGCCCCGCAGGTGGCCGCCGCGACCAAGGGCAGCGACTGCGTGAGCGTCATCCTGGGCACCCACTCGGACCTGTTCGTGAAGTCCTATGTGCAGTCCGGCGCCAAGACGAGACTCGGCAGCGTCGTCGGCAACCTCACCCCGCAGCTGGCCGAGAGCACCGGCGGGAGCGGCAGCCCCCTGGAGGGCTCCGCGATCACCGGCTACTACCCGCCGACCTCCGACGCCGCCTGGAAGGACTTCCTCGCAGCCACCAAGGGCGACAAGGACATCGACACCACCAACGGCGCCAACGGGACCACCTGGGTGGCCTTCAAGGTCTTCACCGAGGCCGTGAAGCGGCTGCCGACGATCACGGCGAAGGCGCTGGTGCAGGAGCTGGACACCACGTCGGGCATCGACACCGGAGGCCTGACGCCGCCGCTGACCTGGAAGGCGGCGACGGCCCTGCCGATCAAGGGTCTCAACCGCATCCACAACACCACCGCCACCGAACTGACCATCCACGACGGGAAGATCGAGTGGGCCAAGGCCGGATCGACCTTCGTCGACGTCCGCAAGGTGCTGACGGCCGCGTCGTCCGGCTGAGGAGAGAGCCCGTGCACGACACCGATGTGCCCCTGATCGAAGCCCGCGCCCTGTCCGCCGGATACGGCAGCCGACCCGTCGTACGCGACCTCGAACTCGAGGTCCGCCCCGGTGAGGTGGTCGCCCTGCTCGGACCCAACGGCGCGGGCAAGACCACCACCCTCCGGGCGCTCTCCGGCGGCCTGCTCCCGATGCACGGCGAGGCACACTGGCTGGGCGAGCCCAGCCGCGCACCGCTGCACCGCCGCGCCCGGCAGGGCCTGGCGTACGTCGGTGAGCGGGCGGTCTTCACCCGGCTCGACACCGCGGACAACCTGCGGGTCGGCCGGGTGACGACGGAGCAGGCGCTGGAGCTCTTCCCCGAGCTCGCGAAGCGCCTGAGGACCGGCGCGGGCATGCTGTCGGGCGGCGAACAGCAGATGCTGTCGCTGGCCCGCGCGTTGTGCCGTGCCCCCCGGATGCTCCTCGCGGACGAACTGTCGCTGGGCCTGGCCCCGCTCGTGGTCGACCGGCTCCTGCGCGCCGTACGCGAGGCGGCGGACCGCGGAATGGGAGCGCTGCTGGTCGAACAGCACGTGCGCAAGGTGCTGGACATCGCGGACCGCGTGTATGTCCTGCACCGCGGCCGCGTCACCATGACCGGCACCCCGGCGGAACTGCGCGCGGACCTGGACGCGATCGAGTCGTCGTACCTCGCGGAAAAGACAATTCATGCAACTGATTGAGGTGAATGCCGTGGCAAGCGCCCGCGAGCAGATCCGATCCCTCGTACTGTCCGGCGACCCCTTCGACCAACCCGCCGATGAGCTGAAGGAGTTGCGGCTGGAGGCCGCGCGGGAGACCTTCACCGCCCATCGCGAGCGGATCCCGCTGCTGCGTACCCGGGCGGAGGAGACCGGCGTCCGCGAGATCACGAGTCTCGACGACCTCGTGCCGCTGCTCTTCTCGCACACCAGCTACAAGTCGTACCCCGTCTCCCTCATCACCGCCGGCCGATGGGACCGGCTCCTGCGCTGGTACACCACCGTCTCGGCGGTCGAACCTGACGACGTGGACGTGGACGGCGTGCGCGACATCGACGAATGGACGGACCGTGTCACCGCCGCCGGCCACCGCCCGTACATCACCAGCGGCACCTCCGGGAAGGTCTCCTTCCTCAACTGCGACGCGAGCGACCTGAGTTTCCTGCACGACATCCTGGAGCAGCTCACCTGCTGGCCGGACCCGCTCCCGCCGAAGCCCGTCCGCCGCGGCTATCTGCTCGCACCGGCGAGCGGCCCGATGCGTTCCATCGACGGCTTCCGGTGGCACGCCGAGGTCTTCGCGCGGCCCGAGGAAACCCGGCTGCTGACCGAGGACCCGATGCGGGTGTCCGAGCTGATGAGCAGCGCGCTGCTGCGCCGCCGGATGGCGGAGGGCACCGCGACCCCCCGGGAGATCAGCTCCTTCGAGTCCGCGTCCGAGACCCGCGAGCGGGAACTGGGCGCGGCCCTGGCCCGGATCGTCGAGGACATCGCCGCGCACCGCGACGAGCCGCTGCTGATCGCCGGCATGAACAACCAGCAGTTCTCGCTGATCCAGGCGCTGCGCGCCCGCGGTGTGCCCGACGGGAGCCTCCACCCGGACACGCTGGTGCTCAGCGGCGGCGGCAACAAGGGCCGCGCGCTGCCCGACGACTACCAGCAGCAGTTCGCCGCCTTCTACGCCGGCGTACGGCGCGTGCGCAGCTACGGCATGACGGAGCTCCAGGGCTCCTGCCTCGCCTGTGAGAAGAGCAGGTACCACATACCGCCGTGGGTGATCCCCCTGGTGCTCGACGAGCCGGGCGAGACACTGCTGAACGCCGAACACGGCGTCGTGGAAGGGCGGTTCGCCTTCCTCGACGTCTCCCTGGAGGGCCGCTGGGGCGGGCTGATCAGCGGCGACCGCGTCCTGGTGGACTTCTCCCCGTGCGAGTGCGGCAGAGCGGGACCGGTCGTCCTGCCGGACATCCAGCGCTACGGCGACCTCGGCGGCGATGACAAGATCACCTGCGCCGCGACTCTCGACTCCTATGTGCGGGGGATGATCCACGGATGAGCGACACGACGCTCGACGGCGTGGCCGGCACTGCGGCGGGTTCGGTGGCTGTCGTCCACATCGTCCGCGGCGAGGTCGACCACGGCGCCCAGACCACCCACGGCCGCCCGGGCGCGGCCTTCACCGCACCGGCCCTCGACCTGGACCGTCTGGTGTGGCCCCGCAGCGAACCCGGCCCCGCTTTCCAGGTGCCCGTCGCGGAGATCGTCGACCTGTTGGTGGAGACCGGCGAGGCCCTCCGCGCGGACCGCGCGGGCCTGCTCGCCGAGGCGCTGGAGCGTATGGTCCGCGTCAGCCCGCTGCCGGCGCAGGTGCTCGAGCGCGCCTACGCCGTGCTGTGGCGCAGCTTCCGACGACCCAACCTGTATGCCCAGATCGACCACGAACTCGGCGGGACGGACGTGCTCGACGGCTGGCGCGAGGTGGGACTGCCCGATGACCGGACGGCCGCCGTCCGCGCGTTCCCGCCACGCCTGGTGCACATCATCGCCGGCAACGCGCCCGGAGTCGCGGCGATGTCCGTCGTGCGCGGCGCCCTCACCAAGGGCGTCAACCTCCTGAAGCTACCGTCGAACGACCTGTTCACCGCCACCGCGATCCTGCGGACGATGGCCGCGGTGGCGCCCGGTCACCCTGTGGTGCGCTCGTTCTCCGCGGTGTACTGGCGCGGCGGCGACGAGACGGTGGAGAGCGTGCTGTTCCGCCCGCAGTTCTTCGACAAGCTGGTCGCCTGGGGCGGCGAGGCCACCATCCGCGGCGCCCTGAGATACGTGGGCCCGGGATTCGAGCTGGTCTCCTTCGACCCCAAGACATCCATCTCGCTGATCGGCCGCGAGGCGTTCGAGTCCCCCGAGACCCTGGCCCGAGCAGCCGAGGCGGGCGCCGCCGACGCCACGTTCTTCAACCAGCAGGCGTGCGTGGCCAGCCGCTTCCAGTTCGTCGAGGGTTCCCGGGACGACGCCGACCGCTATGCCGCCCTGCTCTGCGAACGCCTGGGAGTGGCAAGGGAGTTCAGTTCGGCCGACGGCCCGCGGGTGGCGGCGGGACTCCGCGAGGAGATCGACGTACTGCGTTCCCTGGCGCCCGAGTACCGGGTGTGGGGCGGCTACGACGGCCGAGGACTGGTCATCCGCTCGCCCGAACCGGTGGACTTCCACCCCGACGGAAAGATCGTCGACGTCGTCCCGGTCGCCGATCTTTCCGAAGCCGTCGGACACGCCGGGGTCGCCACCCAGACGGTCGGCGTGTATCCCCCCACCCGCAAGGCGGAGCTGCGCGACGCCCTCGCCTGCGCCGGCGTCCAGCGCGTGGTGTCCCTGGGCGGGGCGGGCGGCATGCCACCGGGTCTCTCCCACGACGGGTTCTACCCGCTCCAGCGGCTCATGCGCTGGGTGAACGACGAGTGATCTCCGGACGGCGGTTCACAGCCCGGCGACCTTCGCGCTCGCCGACAGCTCGTACACCAGGGTGACGGTGCGTCGGCCGCCGGGTGGCAGGGCCAGGCTCCAGCCGGCGATGCCATCGGCGTCGACCGTGTCGGGGGCGGGAGAGCAGGCCTCTTTACGCAGCCGTACCTCCACCGCCGAGACCTCGGAGACCGGGATCCGTTCGCGCAGGACGATCGCCCGGTCGCCGTGCTCACCGGGGGAGGAGAACCGGGACACATGGAGGCGGACAGTGCGGGTGACCACGGTCCGCTGGGTGAGCGCGGCGGTGTCGCGGGTCTCCTCGGTGTGCCGGACGACCCGGTGGTCGTCGCGGCTGCCGTAGGCGAGTTCGACGGGGGCGTGGGGAGCAGTGAAGTCCAGTGTGCCGCGACCGCTGAATCCGCTGCCGAGGATCAGGTCGACGGGTCCGGCGAGCAGTGCGTGGCCGGACCGGTTGTCGAACCGCGCCACCTGCGTGACCAGCGGGGACAGCTCGGGTGTGCAGGCGTACTCGATGCTCGCGGTCGTGGTGAAGGAGGAGAGCGGCACACGGTGGGCGCGGCCGTCCGCGGGCACGGAGACCGGTGCGGGGGAGTTCAGCACCCGCACCTCGTCGCCGTCGTCCACTCCCGGCAGACCGAACACCGGTGCCGGACCGAGGTCCGCGATCGCCTCCTCGCGCAGCTCGACGTCGACGGTGCGGCGCTCTGCGGGGGAGCGGTCCTGGAGCGTCAACCGGTCCTCGCCCAGCCGGGGTGGCTCGGTGGACTGTGCCGAGCGGGCCGTCGACAGCGTCAGCCGTACGTCGGACCAGTCCTCGCCGGTGCGCTGCCAGACCATCGCGTCGGTCTCCAGCGTCAGGGAGTCGCCGTCGAGTACGGCCCGGTAGGCGGGCCGCCACAGCGCACACGGGGTGAGGTGGCTGAGGCGCAGATCGGCCGGCCCGGCGGCCGCGGCCTCGAGGGTCAGTTCGATGTGACCGACCAGTTCGGCCGGTTGCTCCTCCGCGAGGTCCATGACCCGCCGGGCCTCGGCGAGTTCGGCACCGAGGGCCGTCAGCCGGGCTTCCACGGTGCGCAGTTGCTCGCCGTGGGAGTCGCGCTCCTCGTCCACCCGGTCCAGTTCGCGGGTCCAGCGGAGCCCTTCGGTCTCTCCCGAGCCGGCGCCTTCGGCGATCTCCCGCAGCAGATCGGCGGCGAGACGGCCCAGCGCGTCGAGGCGGGCGTGCAGCCGGTCGCGCCGGCGCCCCAGGGCGAGCAACTCCTCTTCGAGCGTGTGCACGCGGTGGCGCAGGGCGGAGTCGTCGCCGGTCGGCTGCGGCCCGCGCGGCGTCCAGTCGCGGACGATCCGCACGTCGAGCACGGTCGCCGGGTGTTCGGCGGTCAGCTCGGCGTGGAGCGTGCGGTCGACGGCCAGTGCGCTGACGGGCCCGAGACGCAGCCTTTGGACTCCTGCCTCCAGGTCGAGCACGGTGGTGCGCTCGACGTGGGCGCGGTCCTCCAGACAGGTGACGGCGGTGACGGGGAGGGGGATCGGCTCCGGTGCGATGGACATGGGTGTGTCAGCTCCTGCGGTTGCCGCCGGCCAGCGTCTTGGCGGACGCGATGCGGATCTCGTAGCCGCCGTCGAGGGCGGTGGTGGCGCCGGCGGGCAGGTCGACCCGCCAGACGCGGGTGCCGGGTGCGTGCTGCTCCGGTCCCGCGCCGTCCCGGGGCGCCGTCCAGTCGGCCCGTTCCTCGATCCGGATGTCCGCGTCGGAGGTGACCGGGACCCGCTCGCGGACCTCGACGGTGACGGGCTCGCCGAGCTGGTTGGCCAGCTCCACGTGGACGCGGTGGTCGAGCACGGTGGTGCTGTTGCGCAGCCCCGAGGTCGACTCGTGCAGGTTCGTACGGCGGGTGACCCGGACGCCCTGGGCCGGACCGAGCCCCACCCGGCGCTCACCACCCGGGGCGAGTGTGGGCAGGGCGGTGGTCAGCAGGAAGTCGTCACCGGCGGTGACCTCCACCGGGCCGGCCAACAGAGCCTGGTCGGTGGAGTTGGAGAGCACCAGCGTCGCGTACACGGTCTGCTCGACGGACGGCACGCAGAGGTACTCGGTGCGCAGACCGACCGGGATCTCGCCGACGGTGACGGTGTGCCAGGTGCCGTCCGAGGGGATGTCGGCGCGGGCGACGGCGTCGAAGCGGTGGTCGAAGGAGCCGGCCGACTCGCGAGGCCGCACGGCGTGTCCGGGCAGCGGCAGTGCGGTCACCGCCTCGGCGCGGCGGCGGTGCTCGGCCGCCACCGGGTCGAAGGGGGAGTCCGGGAACAGCAGGCCCCGGCGACCGCCCTGCACGTCGGGGCCGCACAACACGAGGGCGGTGTAGTCGAGTTCGGCGCCGCTCGGCCGTGGCGGACCGGCGGCCGGCGCCGCAGCCTGCCCCGGTGCGGCGCTGCCAGGGGCAGCGGGTGCCGGGGGCGCGGCAGCGCGGGCAGGGGCCGGGGGAGCCATGGCGGCGGGCGCCGCGGGGGGCAGGCTGCGGGCTCGCCCCCGGCCCCCGCTGCCCGGTCGTGACGGGACCGGCTGCGCGAACTCGTTCGTTCCGCCGCCGAAGGGCTCCGGGTAGGCGCTGCCCGCGCTGCCCGGCGGAGGCACAGGGGGCGGTGCGCCGTAGGCCTGCGGCGCCGACTGCATCGGAGGGGTCGGCGCGCCGTACGCCGGTGGTGCCGCCGCGAGCGACTCGCCGTACCCCCGCGGTGACGGTTGCATCGGCGGAACGGGACCGGACGTGGAGCCGACCGCTGCGGCCGCGGCTACGGGAACGCCCCCGGGAGTCAGGGGAGTGACGGTCGTGGCCGGCCGAAGCGGTGCCATGTCGTACCCGGCGAACAGGTCGGACAGGCCCGTCGGCGGCTCGCGCCAGCCGGACGGCAGGGGTGCGGGCTGACGGCGTCCGATCCGGACCGAGCGGAGCCTGGGCAGGTCGGTACGGCGCCGTAGGTCGGCGGTGGCCAGGGCGATGCGCACGCCGGTCCAGTCCTCGCCGGTGCGCTGGGCGACCGATGCGCGCAGCACCAGACGGCCGCTGCTGTCGTCCCGACGGTAGGTGAGCCGATAGGTCGGCACCCAGACCGCGCCCGGCACGCCGTACTCCAGCTCCACTTCCGCGTCACCGGTGCCGTCGAGGGTCAGAACCGCCGATACCGTGGTCTCCACGTGCGCCGCCGGTGCGTCGGTGGAGGCGCGGGCGAGCCGGTCGGCGGCCACGGAGAGCGCGTGCTCGGCGTGGCCCAGTGCCTCCTCCAGCTCGACGAGGCGGGTGTGCAGCCCGGTCAGCCGCTCGTCGACGAACTCGGCGAGCTCCAGCCACGCGTCGACCGGGGTGCGGCGGTGCGGGTCATCGCGCCTACGGGCCGGCGGGACCGGCCGCAGCCCCTTGACCTCCTCGATCAGGCTCAGGTGCCGGTCCCGGCGCCCCCGTGCGGCCGCGCACTCGTCAAGCAGCCGCTCCACCTCGCGCCGCAGCGCGTCGGGGGCGGTCTCGGCGAGCGGTTCGGCCTCGACCTCCACCCGTGCCTCGGTGACGCGCACACCGGGGGTACCGGTGACACGGGCCCGCAGGGACCCTGGGTCCAGCGAGCGGGGCAGTCCCGTCACCCGCACCCGGCCGTCCGGTGGCACGCTGCCCGAGGCCAGGCGGCGGCAGACCGCGCCCTGCGCGTACACCACCACCGAATCGAGGGTCGACCCCCACCTCAGTGCCGTCCGAGCCGTCATGTGCCTCGCCCCCCCGCCGCGTCCGTGCTGAGCGAAGCCTACGCGGACCGGCCATGGACCTGGCCGAACGGGCCGGAATACCGCCTCGGCGGCTCAGGGGCGTCAGTTCTGGCCCGTCTGCTCGGCGACCATGGGTGGTTCCGGGCGGGCCCGTGGAAGCGTTCGCGCAGGAGCCGGTCGTGCGTCGGCGCGCTGTGCTGACGCAGGAATCCGACCCGGCGCGGTCGGCTGTCTTGCCGCCGCGAAGGTGAGGAATCAGGTGACCGCCATCGGCGGGCGGTCGAGAGGTCTTCGCGACGGCACAGTCGGCGGTGTCGGTCACCGCCGGATCCCAGATGTCACCGGCCATGTACCTGCTCATCCATGATTTGCTCACGTCACATATGCAATGTGTGCTTATAAATCGCCGTTCTGGTGACTCGAAGTCCCTCACCTGCCGCCGTGCGCGCCGGTGAGGGACCCTTCGCCTGCGGCGAACAGCCGCTCCGCATCACCCCGAGGAGTGACCGTGAGCGTTCGTATCGGAGTGGAGGAGGAGTTCCACGTCCTGGAGGTGGAGAGCGGGCTGCTCGTGCCGCGCGCCAATTCGCTCTTGCGACGCCTCCCACGGCGTACCTTCACCACCGAGCTGCACCAGTCCACCGTGGAGTCGAACAGCGAGGTGCACACATCCCTCGACGATCTGTACGCCGACCTCGCCGCAACGAGACGGCGGCTCGACGCGGCCGCGTCTTCGCTGGGACTGGCGGCGGTGGCCGCCGGCGCGGCGCCACTCGCGCCGGCGGCGGCCGCGCACCCCACCGCCGGAGCGCGCTATCGCCGTATGGTCGAGGACTACCGCACGGTCGCCGACGAGCAGCTCATCTGCGGTGCCCAGGTCCATGTGGACGTCCCCGACCGCGACACGGCGGTGCGGGTGATGTGCGCGGTCTCGCCCTGGCTGCCCGTGCTTCTGGCGCTCTCCGCCGGTTCCCCGTTCTGGCAGGGGGCCGACACCGGGTACGCGAGCTGGCGCACCATGCTCTGGCAGCGCTGGCCCACCGCGGGCCCGGTCGGCTGCTTCGCGAGCGCGGCCGAGTACGACGCCACAGTGCGCGATCTCGTCCGGTCCGGGATCATCAGCGATGTGGGGATGATCTATTACGACGTACGCCCCTCCGCGCATCTCCAGACGCTGGAACTGCGCATCTGCGATTCCTGCCCGCGAGCGGAGACCGTCGTGCTCGTCGCCGGACTGTTCCGCGCCCTGGTCACCGAGGCCTGCGAGAGGCTTCGGACGGGCGCCGCCCCGGACTGCGAAGGTCGGCACGAGTGGCTGCGCGGCGCCTCCTGGCGGGCGGCCCGGTCCGGGCTCGAAGGCGGCCTGGTGGATCCCGAGACCCACCTGGAGGCGCCCGCCGGGGAGGTCGTGCACAAGCTGCTCGCCCGGTTGCGCCCCGCCCTGGAGGCGGACGGCGACTGGGGGACCGTCCGCTCGTTGGCGGAGGAGACCCTCACCGAGGGCAGTGCGGCTCGCCGTATGCGCCGTATCGCAGAGGAAGAGGATCTGCTGGCCTGTGTCGACATGCTGATCGCCGAGACCCGCGGCGAACGCGCGCCCGGCAGGGCGGCGGCCACCCGCCGCAAGAAGCTTCCGCCCGCCGCCGGGGTGACAGACCCCTCCCACCGGTTCGCGCGGCCGCTGACCCGCAGGTGAATCGCCATGGACACCGACGACCCATTTCCCTACGCCGACCGTCCGGCACCCACGTCCCGGCGCTCGGCCCACGCCGAACGAAACGGAGGCGGCACATCATGTGCGGTCTGAGCGGGGAGATCCGCTTCGACGGTCAACGACCCGACCTCGCGGCCGTCGAGCGCATGAGCGAGCGGCTCGCGGCCCGTGGTCCCGACGGCCGGGGAATCTGGACGCGGGGCGCGGTGGCGCTGGGGCATCGGCGACTGAAGATCATCGACCTGTCGGACCTCGCGGCGCAGCCGATGACCGACTCCCGGGCCGGGATCACCGGAGTCTTCAACGGCTGTGTGTACAACTACCGGGAGCTGCGCGAAGAGCTGCGGAGCCTCGGACACCGGTTCACGACGACATCCGACACCGAGGTGGTGCTCAAGGCCTACCGGCAGTGGGGCACCGCCTGCGTGGAGCGCTTCTACGGCATGTTCGCCTTCGCCCTCGTCGAGCACCGGTCCGGACGCGTGGTGCTGGGGCGCGACCGGCTCGGTATCAAACCCCTGTACCTGGCACGGACGCCGGGGCGGCTACGGTTCGCGTCCTCCCTGCCCGCCCTTCTCGCCGCCGGCGAGGTGGACACCTCACTCGATCCGGTCGCCGTCCACCAGTACCTGAGCTGGCACGCCACGGTCGCCGCTCCGCGCACCGTCCTCGGCGGTGTGCGCAAGCTCCCGCCGGCCACCGTGCGGGTCGTCGAACCGGACGGCACCCAACACGACCACCGCTACTGGCAGCCGTCGTACACGCGACGGGCCGAGTACGCGGCGATGGGCGCGCACGACTGGCGTGACGCGATGCTGGAGGCGCTGCGTACGGCCGTACGCCGACGGATGGTGTCCGACGTCCAGGTCGGCGTCCTGCTCTCCGGCGGCCTGGACTCCAGTCTGATCGTCGCGCTGCTGGCCCAGGCGGGACAGCGGGACCTGATGACGTTCAGCGTGGGGTTCGAGTCCGAGGGCGGGGAGGAGGGCGACGAGTTCCGGTACTCGGATCTGGTGGCCCGGGAGTTCGGCACCGACCACCGCCGGCTGATGGTTCCCTCCGACCGGGTGTCGACGGCCCTGGACGGCGCCGTAGCGGCGATGAGCGAGCCGATGACCAGCCACGACGTGGTCGCCTTCTATCTGCTGTCCGAGCAGGTGTCCAAGGAGGTGAAGGTCGTGCAGAGCGGGCAGGGCGCCGACGAGGTGCTCGCCGGCTACCACTGGTACCCGCGACTCGCCGAGGCCGCCCGCGCGGACGCGGCCGAGCGGTACGCCGACACGTACTTCGACCGGCCGCACGCCGACCTCGCCCGGATCCTGGAGCCCGGCATGCTGCCCGGCGACGACGTCTCGGGCCGTTTCGTCCGGGACCACATGGCAGCTCCCGGAGCCGAGACGGCCCTGGACGCGGCCCTGCGTCTGGACACGCACGTCATGCTCGTCGACGACCCGGTCAAGCGGGTCGACAACATGACCATGGCCTGGGGACTGGAGGCCCGAGTGCCGTTCCTCGACCACGAACTGGTCGAGCTGGCCGCGGCCTGCCCGCCGGAACTCAAGCTGGCCGACGGCGGCAAGGGCGTGCTGAAGGCAGCCGGCCGTCAGCTGCTGCCCCCGGACATCGTCGACCGTCCCAAGGGCTACTTCCCGGTCCCGGCGATCAGGCACATGGCGGGCCCCGTCCTGAAGCGGGTGCGCGAAGCGCTCGAGGCACCCGAGGCGAGGCGGCGCGGCCTCTTCCAGGAGTCCTACGTGTCCGAGCTCCTCGAGGCGCCCGACGAGCACCGCACCAAACGGGGAGCGAACGCCCTGTGGCAGGTAGCGTTGCTGGAGATATGGCTTCAGACGCACGGCATCACGTGAGTGACGGGCGGAGCGCACCGACGGCGCTGAGCGGCGACCCAGCCGCCGCGCCGCCCACCGACACCCGGTCGGCGGACGCGGGGGGCGCCGCCGCCCCCGCCGCCCCGGCCCCGGCGCCGGTTCAACTGCCGGAGGCGAGCGGCCCGCGGGACGCCGTGATCCGGTTGCGCGCTCACGGCTGCTGGTATCCCTCCGCCAACCCCGAGGGCTCCGAGGTGGCCTTCATCTGCGACCGGGGCGGCGTTCCCCAGCTGTGGGTCGGGCCCCTGGACGGGGACGAGGTGCGACTGCTCGACTCCCTCCCGGATCCCGTCAAGGAGGTGTCCTGGTCGCCGGACGGCCGCTGGATCGCCTACACCACCGCACCGGGCGGTGGTGAGCACACCAGGGTGCTGTGCGTACGACCCGACGGCACCGGCCGCCGCGTCCTGGCCGGGGCCGACCCGGGCAGTACCGCCTACCTGGGCTGCTGGGCGCACGACGGCTCGGCCGTCGCCGTCACGCTCGCCGCGCCGGACGCCCGCACGCACGCGGACGGTGCGGGGCCGACCCGAGCGGACGCCGCTCTGCCGACGAACTGGGCCGACCGGGACGGCCGGGCGACGCTCCTGGGCGGTACTCCGTACGAAACCGCACAGGGAACGGGGCAGACCGTGAAGGCGGCCGACGCCACGGGGCCCCCGGTACCGGCGGTCCGTCCCGACGGCGGTCTGTCGGCCTACCTGATCGATCCCGACGGTCTTTCGTCCCCCGTACTCCTCACCGTGGAGACGCACGCCGCCACCCTGCGGGTGTGCGACATCAGTCGCGACGGCAGGCTCGTGCTGCTGCGCCGGGGGCCGCGAGGACGGCGGGAGGCGGCCGTCCGGCGCACGGCCGACTCCGAGACGACGTGCACCGTGCCGGTCGCCGACGGCGATCCGTGGATCGGACGGTTCTCGCCCGACGGGCGGACGCTGTGGCTGCGCAGCGACGCCGAACGTGAGTACGCGGCACTCCTCGCCGTCGCCCTCGGCGCCGACGGCCGACCGCACGGCACGTCCGTCATGGCGGAACGGCCGGACAGCGACCTCGACCTCCTGGCGTTCTCCCACGACGGCCGCACCGCCGCACTCTCCTGGAACGAACGGGGCGAGAGCCGGCTCGAACTCGTCGAGCCCCTCCCGACGCGACGGGCCCCCTACGGCCCGCTGCCGACGACGCCCGTCCCCCTGCCCCACGAGGTCGTCACCCGCGTCGAGGCGGCCGGCCCGCGGGGACTGCTGCCGGCGCTGTCCGGGTCCCAGCGTCGGCCCGGGGTGTGGTGGGCCTACGAGGGCGTGTCCGTGCTGCGCACCCCCTGGTCGTCCCGTGACGAGGACGCCGTCGCGCCGGGCCGCTCGCCCGTACGGCCCGTCCTCCTGCGGCTCACGGCGCGGGACGGGCTGCCCCTGAGCGGCTGGTACTACCGGGCGCCGGGCCGGGCGCCGGGCGACCCGGCGCCCTGCGTGATCCACCTGCACGGTGGTCCGGAGGAGCACGAACGCCCGGTCTTCAGCCCGCTCTACCACGAGCTGACCGGGCGGGGGCTGGACGTCTTCGCCCCCGATGTCCGAGGCTCCTCGGGGCACGGCAGATCGTTCGTCGACGCCGACCTGGGCGCCGGACGCTTCGCCGCGCTGGACGACGTCGCGGACTGCGCGGCTCACGCGGTGCCCGCGGGCCCCGCCGACCCGACCCGACTGGCGGTCATGGGGCGCTCGTACGGCGGCTACCTGACCTTCGCCTCTCTCGTACGGCACCCGGATCTGTTCCGCACCGGCGTCGCCGTCTGCGGCATGTCGGACTTCGCGACCTTCTTCGCCGGTACGGAGCCCTGGCTCGCGGAGTCGGCGGCCCACAAGTACGGCCACCCCGAGCGCGACCGCGAACTGCTGCGGGAGCTCTCGCCGATGACCCGCATCGACGCGCTGCGCGTCCCCCTGCTCGCCGTCCACGGCGAACACGACACCAACGTGCCGCCGGGGGAGTCCGAGCAGTTCGTACGAGCGGCGCGTGACCGGGGCATCCCGGCCGAGGTGCTCACCCTGCGCGACGAGGGGCACGACTTCCTGCGCGCGGACAACCGGCGACTGTTCCGCCGGGCCGCCGCGGACTGGCTTCAGCGTCACCTGACCGGCTGAACCGCCCCTGCCACCGAGGAACTCGCGCATTTCGGGAGCGAGGGCGCGGGCGAGGTCCTCGGTGGTCCGGAGGTCGCTGCCGATGGGGACGATGGCCGATCAGCGGTGGGTGACTATCCGTGCTCTGAAGCCGGCTCGGCAGTGCCGTCCGAGGGCGCTTTGGCTTTCGTGTGGAGGACCTCGCGGGCCTGCTCCGCGGCGCGGGTTATGCCCTCGGCGACGAAGTCGACGAAGCGGGCGATGTTCTCCAGACGGGCGGCGGCCGGGGTGCCGGAGCCGAGGACGCCGACGCCCTGCCGAGCGGCCTCGGCGAGCTGGGCGCTGGACCGGGCACTGCCGATCGTCGACTGGTAGAAGACGTCGTCGTCGACGGCGTAGCGCTCGCGGCGGCGTTCGTCCCGTTCCCGGCGGATGAGGCCCTGACTCTCGAGGAACGCGACCGCTTTGGAGACGGACGCCGGGCTGACCTCGAGGCGCTGGACGAGCTCGGACGCGGTGAGGCTGCCCGCGTCGGTGGTGTAGAGGCAGGTCAGCACCCGGGACATCATCTTGGGCAGGCCCTGTCCCATGAGGAGGGTGGTGAACATCTCCTCGTACTCGCGCACGGCCTCGGCGTCGCGTCCGTGGGCCGGCGCGGGCGCCGCCGCCCCTCGGGGCGTGACCTGCCTTCGCCGGTGGGTACGGCGTTCGGTCGCGTGGTGGGCCAGGTCGGCGCGGTAGGCGGTGGGGCCGCCGTTCCGCATCACCTCACGGGTGATCGTCGAGGTCGGGCGATCCAGACGTCTGGCGATCTCCGCGTAGGCGAGGCCGTCGGCCAGTCCCAGCGAGATCTGCTGGCGTTCCTGCTGGGTGAGTCTGCCTCCCGGCATGGGGATCTCCTTCGTGTGCCGTGGTGTCTCCAGCATAGCGTTCACCCTTCATCCATTGCAACGAACGGGCTGCTGTCGTTGCATTGAATTTCAAACCATTGCAACGATTTATAGGCTCTGAACTGGTATTATAGCGATTGAGTGCAACGACAGCGTTGAAGGATCTATGAATGCAACGTAGCTTTTCCGATGTCAGAAACAACGGGCCGAAGGAGAGCACGATGCAGAAGTTCGACACCCCCGCCCCGATCGCCGCCGTCCTCGACATCCCCGCGGGGCGCATCCGGTTCATCGCCGCCGACCGGGCCGACACCACGGTCGAGGTCCTGCCCGCGGACGCCTCGAACGGCCGCGACGTGAAGGCGGCGGAGCAGGCCAGGGTCGAGTTCGGCGGCGGAGTCCTGCGGGTCGAGGCCTCGGTGCAGAACCGGATCCTCGGCAAGTCCGGATCCGTCGAGGTGACCATCCAGCTGCCCGCCGACTCCTGGGTCGAGGCGAAGGCGGCCAGCGCCGAGTTCCGGGGCGTCGGACGGCTCGGTGACGTCGTCTTCGAGGGCTCGCACGGCTCGGTCAAGCTCGACGAGGCCGCGAGCGCCCGACTCACCCTGCTCGCCGGTGACGTCGCGGTCGGCCGCCTCAACGGCCCCGCGGAGATCAGCACCAAGAAGGGCGACATCCGGATCGCCGAGGCCGTGCACGGCACGGTCATGCTGCGCACCGAGGCCGGCGAGGTGTCGGTCGGCGCCGCCCGTGGAGTCTCCGCCTCCCTGGACGCCGGCACCACCTACGGCCGCATCCACAACGCGCTCAAGAACACCGAAGGCGCCGCCGACCTGAACATCCACGCGACCACCGCCTACGGCGACATCGTCGCCCGCAGCCTCTGAGGAGCAATCGTCATGACCGACCCGGCCATCGCGGCGAACGGGCTGCGCAAGTCCTACGGCGACAAGACCGTCCTCGACGGCGTCGACCTGGCCGTCCCCGAAGGAACGATCTTCTCCCTGCTCGGCCCGAACGGCGCCGGCAAGACCACCGCCGTCAAGATCCTCTCCACCCTCATTTCCCCCGACCCCGGCTCCGGCGAGATCCGCGTCGGCGGACACGACCTCGCCGCCGACCCGCAGGCGGTGCGTGCCGCGATCGGTGTCACGGGGCAGTTCTCCGCGGTGGACGGGCTGATCACCGGCGAGGAGAACATGCTCCTCATGGCGGATCTGCATCACCTGTCCAGGGCCGAGGGGAGGCGGGTCGCCGCCGAGCTGCTGGAGCGCTTCGACCTGGTCGACGCCGCGAAGAAGCCCGCCGCCACCTACTCCGGCGGCATGAAGCGCCGCCTCGACATCGCCATGACCCTCGTCGGCAGCCCGCGGATCATCTTCCTCGACGAGCCGACCACCGGCCTCGACCCGCGCAGCCGGCACAACATGTGGCAGATCATCCGCGAACTGGTCTCCGACGGCGTCACCGTCTTCCTCACCACCCAGTACCTGGAAGAGGCCGACGAACTCGCCGACCGCATCGCCGTGCTGAACGACGGCAGGATCGCCGCCGAGGGAAGCGCCGAGGAGCTCAAGCGGCTCATCCCCGGCGGCCACGTCCGGCTCCGCTTCTCCGACCCGGCCGCCTACCAGGACGCCGCCTCCACGCTGCGCGAGGTCACCCGGGACGACGAGGCGCTCGCGCTCCAGATCCCCAGCGACGGCAGCCAGCGCGAGCTGCGCTCGATCCTCGACCGGCTGGACTCGGCCGGCATCGAGGCCGACGAGCTGACCGTGCACACCCCCGACCTCGACGACGTCTTCTTCGCCCTGACCGGCTCCACCGTGCCGGTCCGGTCCAGCCGGCCCGACCAGCCCAAGGAGGCTGTCCGATGAGCTCCCTCTCCCTCGCCGTGCGCGACTCCTCCACGATGCTGCGCCGCAACCTCCTGCACGCGCGGCGCTACCCGTCGATGACGCTGAACCTGCTGCTCACGCCCGTCATGCTGCTGCTGCTCTTCGTCTACGTCTTCGGCGACGCGATGAGCGCCGGCATCGGGGGCGACGGCGCCGACCGCTCCGACTACATCGCCTACCTCGTGCCGGGCCTGCTGCTGATGACCATCGGCTCCACCACGATCGGCACCGCCGTGTCCGTCTCCATGGACATGACCGAGGGCATCATCGCCCGCTTCCGGACGATGGCCATCCACCGCGGGTCCGTGCTCTTCGGGCACGTCGTCGGCAGCGTGATCCAGTGCGTGATGAGCGTGACCCTCGCCGGCGCCGTCGGGGTGGCCATCGGCTTCCGGTCCACGGACGCCACGGCCCTGGAGTGGCTGGCGGCGTTCGCACTGCTCGTCCTGTTCGCCACGGCGCTCACCTGGCTCGCGGTCGGCATGGGCCTGTCCAGCCCGAACCCCGAGGCGGCCAGCAACAACGCCATGCCGCTGATCTTCCTGCCGCTCATCTCCAGCGCCTTCGTCCCGGTCGACGCGATGCCGGGCTGGTTCCAGCCGATCGCCGAGTACCAGCCGTTCACCCCGGCCATCGAAACCCTGCGCGGGCTCCTGCTCGGCAGCGAGATCGGCCACAACGGATGGCTCGCGGTCGCCTGGTGCCTGGGCCTCGCCGTGCTCGGCTACTTCTGGTCCAAGTCACTGTTCGACCGCGACCCGAAGTAACCGCCGTGCCGGCGCGGGTCGCCTCCCGCACCTTGTTCCGCCCGAGGGCGGCGTACTCCGACACCGCGTCGGCGCACGCCGCCCCGTTCGCGTCATCGGCCGCCCGCCGGGCCCGGGTGACTCCGGACGATGAGTCCAGCAGGGCGGCCGTGAACAGTTCCGCGCCCCGGGGCGGGGGTGGCCCGGGGCGCGGAAGGCGGGGGACTGCGACGTTCAGACGTTCAGGCGCGCAGCAGCAGCTCCAGTTCGGCCGGGTGCATGCCGGGGTCTCCGGGTGTGCTCGGCGCGTCGTCCAGTTCGAAGGCCCATCGGTGCGAAGGGGCGCAGCCGAACGTCTGCTCGGAGATCACCGGGAGGAAGAGGTCGGCGCTGTCCGCGCAGTCCCAGATCAGCGCCAGCCCCTCCCAGCCCGCCACGGGTTCGTCGATCCACTGACCGTCCCTCAGGCCGGGGTACTCGCCGGCGAACGAGGCCGCGGCCCCCGGACCGAAGCCGGCCTCTCCGGACCGGTCCGTCCGGGCGGTGCCGGATACGGCACCTCGTGTCCCGTCCCACCAGGCGATGACGACGTGCATGGGGCCTCCCTGTACAGAGTGTCTGTCGTGCGCGATGTCACGGTGTCCCCGTTGACACCCGTGCAGGCTCCGGTTCCGGCCGGGTGGGCACCCGGCCGGTCACCGGGTCAGAGCTGGGAACCGCCGGTGGCGTCGACGACCTGGCCGGTCACCCAGCGCCCGTCGTCGGAGGCGAGGAAGGCGACCACGTCGGCGACGTCCTCGGGGCGTCCCACGCGGCCGAGGGCGGAGAGTTCGGCGGCCGACTGCTCGGCGGCCTCGTTGCCCCGCAGCCAGGAGGCGTTGATGTCGGTGTCGATGATGCCGGGGGCCACCGAGTTGACCGTGATGCCGCGACCGCCGAGCGACTTGGCGAGGGTCAGGGTGAAGGCTTCGATGGCCCCCTTGGTCATGGCGTAGGCGATGATGTCGGTGAGCGCGATCCGGGTCGCACCGGAGGAGATGTTGATGATCCGGCCGCCGTTTCGCAGGCGCTTGAGCCCCTGCTGGGCGAGGAAGAACGGTGCGCGCATGTTGACCGCGACGGCCTCGTCGAACGCCTCGACGGTGGTCTCCTCGATCTCGCCGCGCGGTGTGATGCCCGCGTTGTTGACCAGGATGTCGAGGTCGGCGCCGTCGGAGTGCTCCAGGGCCTGGCGGTCGTAGGCCGCCCAGAGGGTCTCCACATCCCCGGCGACGCCCAGCTCGGCGTGGACCGCGAACGCGGCACCGCCCTGTGCGCGGATACCGGCGACCACCTCGTCGGCGGCCGCCTGGTTGCGGCCGTAGTGGACGGCCACGAGCGCCCCGTCCCGCCCGAGCCGCTCGGCGATCGCGCGTCCGATCCCCCGGCTGCCGCCCGTCACCAAGGCCTTCTTACCCGTCAGCGTTCCCATGACCTTCCCTCTGCATCGGAATTCTGTAGCGATGACTACGTTTTGACTGTAGCACGAATTCCGTAGCGATCGTTGTAAAATTCGTTCATGACGACGACGAAGCGCGGGCGACCGCGGAGTTTCGACCGGGACGCGGCACTCGTCCAGGCCACGCTGCTCTTCTGGCAGCACGGCTACGAGGGCACGTCCGTCTCCGACCTGACCGCCGCCATGGGGATCTCGCCGCCGAGCCTGTACGCGGCGTTCGGGGACAAGCGCACGCTCTTCGTCGAGGTCGTCGACCGCTACGGCGACACGTTCGGCGCGTTCATGAACAAGGCGCTCGACGACGCGAGCGACACGCGCACGGGGTTCGCCGACATGCTGGAGGCGGCGGCGGTGTCCTACACGGACCCGCACCACCCCGCGGGGTGTCTGGTGATCACCGCGGCGACCAACTACTCCACCCAGACGGCCGACATCAAGGAGGATCTGCGCGAGCGCCGGGTGGCGAACGTGCGGTCCTTCGAGGAGCGACTGAACGCGGCCAGGGCCGGCGGTGCGCTCCCCGAGGGAACGGACACGCGGGCCCTGGCCGTGTACTTCGCCGCGGTCGTCCAGGGCATGTCCCAGCAGGCCCGGGACGGCGCCAGCACCGCGGAGCTTCAGCAGGTGGCCGAGTTCGCCATGGCCATCTGGCCGGAGCCGGCCTCCTGAGACGCCGACGGCGAGCCCCGTCGCATGCGTGGCCCGCTACGGCGGTTCGTGGTGGCGCGCGTGGCCGGGCCTGTCGTCCTCGGCCCGGCACAAGCGGGCCACCACGTGCGCGTACCGCTCGTCGAACCTCAGCGTCCTGAAGGAGAAGTCCAGTTCGCGGTCGAGTGTCCGACCGGCCCGGGTCCACAGGCGCCGGCCCGCCTCGGTGGCCGCCATCCGGCTGATCCTGCGGTCGCAGGGCCAGGCCACCCTGGTCGCCCAGCCCGAGCTCTCCAGCTGCGCCAGTATCCGGCTCGCCGCCGAAGCGCTGACGCTCAGCCGCCGGGCGACGTCTCCGACCGTCACCGATCCGGGGTGTTCGCACACCAGCACCCCGAGCGTCATCAGCGGGGCCAGACCCACACCGTGACGGCGCGTCAGGGTGCGGTCCAGCTGTCCCTCCAGCCACGAGAACATCGTCGCGACCCGTTCCCACAGCCGGGCGACGTCCTCCGTGGCGGTCTCACGGCCGTCGCTGTCGTGCGGCTCACTCACAGCTTCGTCTTCCTCGGTCTTCGGTCCCGTGCCCTCGCCCCTCCCGGCGGGGGCGCCGAGCATCCGGTCAGGGCAGCAGCAGGAGCTTGCCCCGCACGCCGCCGGCTTCGAGGAGGCGGTGCGCTTCACCCGCCTCCTCGAAGCCCAGCTCCTTCGCCGAGCGCAGCTCCAGTTCACCCCGGTCCACGAGGGCGCCGAGCGCGGCAAGACCCTCGCCGTCCTGCTCCACGTACGAGACGGCCACCTGGACACCCCGTTCCGCCTCCGGCACCCGGGTCGGCACGACGGAGACCACGCGTCCGCCGTCCCGCACCGCGGCGACGGCCCGCGGCAGACCCGCCGTCTCCAGCAGACCGTCGACGGCGCCGGCCGGAAGCGCCGACGCGTCCTCTCCCACGACCACGCGAGCCGCGCCCAGCGCACGGGCCAGCTCGATGTCCTCGACGGACCGGACATGGGCCACCACGGTCAGCCCGCGTAGCCGGGCGAGCTGCACCGCGAGCCCGCCGACCGAGCCGACGGCACCGGTGACCAGCAGCGTGGCGCCCTCGGGCAGGGCGAGGGCGTCGAGTGCCTGCCAGGCGGTGAGGCCGGCCAGCGGCAACCCCGCGGCGGCGGTCAGGGGGACGGAGACGGGTGCGGGGGCCACGATGCCGGAGGGCAGGGCGACGGTCTCGGCGTAGGTCCCACGGCCGGTGGCCATCTGGGCGGACATCGCCACCACCCGGTCGCCGACGCCGAGGCCGGTGACCCGGTCGCCCACTTCGATGACCGTGCCCGCCAGGTCCCAGCCGAGGACCATCGGCGGGTGGAACGCGCCGTGCGCGCTGTGCAGACCGGCGCGGGTCTGGAGGTCGACGGGATTGACGGCGGCCGCAGCGGTACGGATGAGAACGCCGTCCGGGTCCGGGACGGCCGGTTCCGGGAGGTCGGCGACCTCCAGCTGCTCGGGACCGCCGTATGTCGTGAGGACTACCGCACGCATGGTGCTCGCTTTCTCGAGGTTCGAGGTTCGAGGTTCGAGGTTCGAGGTCGAGGTCCGGGGTCCGGCCGGGTCGCCGACCGGACCGGAGCGGCCCCGTCCGGATTGCCACCGGATCGGGGCCGCGAGGGACCGAGGGGGAGAGGGGAGGAGGGGGGAGGGAGGGGGACAGGGGAGCAGCCGGTCAGGACCGGATCAGCTCGGGGATGCGCGGCGGCAGCCGGTCGGTGACGGCGGCCGCCAGGGTTCGCACGGTGATCAGCCGCACCGGGTCGGGTCCCGCCGTGAGACGTGCCGCGCAGCCGAGCGGGAGCAGCGCCAACTGCCCCGCCCTTACGCTGTGTTCGCCGGACGTGGTGCTCAGGGAGAGCTCACCCTCGAGCACCAGGACGGCCTCCTCCACCCCGTGCCGCGGGGTCGCCGCGAGAACGGCGGCGGGCGCGAGCAGCCAGTGCTCCACCGACTCGCACTCACTGTGCAACATCCCCCGGCGGACCAGGCACGTCCAGTCGGCCCCCGAGACGGTGTCCATGGTCGTGCGCACCGCCTCGCCTGTCGTGGTGATGATCACGACGCCTCCGCGGACAGCTGGGGCAGGGCCAGCGTGACGACCAGCAGCCGCAGCGGAGTGCGCGCCTCGAAGCGGGTGAGCGTGTCCGCGCCCAGGGTGACGCAGGTGTCCGCCGAGAGGTCCGCCGCGGTGCCGTCGGCGGCCGTGGCCCGGCCCTCGCCGCTGTGCACGAACACCGCGAGTTCCGCGTCGGCCCTGCCCAGGGCGGTGCGCTGACCGGCGTCGAGGTCGACGGCCTCGATCTGGCGCAAGGGGCCGGTGAAGACGCCGTCGGTGGAGACGGTGCGCTCCTTGAAGAGGTCATAAATCACTGCGTCGCCCATGGCGGGAACTCCCGGTGTGAGATCGGCTCCGGACAGGACCGCGTCGGTGCCGGGTGAGAGGGTCTCGACGACCCACCAGTCGAGGTCGGTGTCCCCCGTGTTGCGCAGCCCGTGCACGTTTCCGGGCGCGGTCAGGGCCAGTGAGCCGGGTCCGACGCGATGGGGGACGCCGTTGAACAGGAACTCCCCGTGTCCTTGCAGGATCAGGTAGATCTCCTCGGTACGGGTGTGGCGGTGTTCGCCACTCAGTCCGCCCGGGGGGATGGAGGCCCACTCGACCGCCTCGGTGGGGGAGTCGAGCTGACGGCGGCCGGCGAAGCACTTCCAGTGCGTGCGCCCGGCGGCGCCGTGCACACCGTGCACCGTCGCGGCCCCCGCCACGGTCCCGATCGAACGGAAGGCGTGCGGGCGGGAGTCGGGCGGGCCGGCCGGCCGGACGTCCGCCTCCCCGGGGCGGGCGGTGGGGGCGGTCGTCACCGGGACACTCCCGCGACCAGCCCCGCGAGAGCCTCGGCGGCGGACCCGAGTTCGGCCTCGGTGACGTCGTTGACGAAGACCGCGCTGCCGATGCCGACGGGCAGTGGCAGCCGCTGCTTTCCGTCACGGTGCCGGACGGTGTCCCGCAGAGCCTCGCCGAGCCGCTCCGGTGTGCACAGCGGGTGCCAGACCGGCAGGCCGAGCCGTGCCATCACCTCGAGGATGCGGTCCCGCTGGTAGGTGCTGACGAGTCCGCGGTGCTCGGCCATCACGGTGGTCAGAGCCATGTCGATGGCCACGGCTTCGCCGTGCAGCAGGGCGGGCAGGGCATGCATCTCGATGGTCGGGCTGAAGGTGTGGCCGTAGTCGACGACCCGTTCCAGCACCTTCTCCCAGAGGTTGGGCTGGAGTTCCTCCAGCATGCCCTGGATGGCCCGCTCGACCACCTCGGTCGCGGGGTCGAGGTGCAGCCCGCGGGCCGCGAGACGCTGGTCCACCGGGACGTCGGCCGGGGTGGGACCGCTGGCCGCCGCGCTCTGAAGCTTGGTGTGCAGGACGTCGGCGCCGTGCTGCTCCAGCAGGTCGAACAGGCGGGCGTCCTTGATCAGGGCGATCTTGAGGATCTCGGCCAGGCCGTTGCTGATGTGCCGTTCGTCGAGCGTGGCCAGGAACGAGCGGTCGAGCAGCGTGCGGTCCGCCGGGAAGTAGGTGCCGAGCCGGTTCTTGTGCCCGTTGTGGTTGACGCCGGTCTTGGCGCCGACTCCCGCGTCCACCAGGCCGATCAGGGTGGTGGGGATGCGGATGAACGGCGTGGAGCGGCGATACAGGCTGGCGGCGAAGCCGACGATGTCCATGAGGACGCCACCGCCGAAGGCGATGACGGGTTCACGTCGGCGGTCGACGCCGAACGCGTCGAGGGCCTCGGTGACCTTCAGTACGGCGCCGACCGACTTGTGCGTCTCGCCGTCGTCCAGGACCAGCACCTGGTGCTCGACACCGTGGTGCTCGAAGTAGGCGCGGATACGCTCACCGTAGAGGGAGTCGACCACGCGGTCGGTGACGACGAAGCGACGCCGTCCGGTGCCCGGGGCGTCCTCGAGGATGGTGGAGTTCTCGGGGTCGAGCAGGTTCTCGCAGGCGCGTATCTCGTACTGGACCGGGTTGCTGGTCTTGACCGACCAGTGGGTGACCGGGCTTCCCACCGCGAAGAGACCGTCGTTGTTCCGTGTGGTCTGCGTTTCGTGCTGCATCAGGCTTCCGCCTCCGACGAAGAGTCTCGGTTCGGGTTCGTCGCGAATCTGGTCGGGGCAGTCTGTTCTGGTATCCGCGCGGCGAAGCCCTCCGGGCCGCCTGCGCGGGATCCGGCCACTGCACCGTGGCCTGCCCCCCGTCGCCGTCACCGACCCTGACACAGAGTTCATTGCGCACGCAAGGATTACTCGGGTTCGCTCGGTTGGTATCCGGCCAGGAGAGGCCTGTCGAGCCATGATGAAACCGGTAATTACCTGGGGTTTTCCAGAACAGGAAACCGTTCGGGATGGCTGGAACCATGCAGCCAATGCTTGCTGTCGCAAGAAATCAGGCGCTCAGGGCCGCGCCGACCGGGCGGCCGGGCAGCGAAAAGCCCCCTGCCGGGGTTCGGCAGGGGGCGCGATGGGCCCGGACGGCTCAGCGGTCGAGGGTCGGGGCGTAGCGCAGCCTGGCGACGACCGAACTGGTCCTGCTGTCCATGGACGCGACTTCCAGCGCCATGCCGACCTCGCGGCGGAAGAGATTGCCTATGTCCGCGACCATGGTCCGGCCGGCCTCCGTGACCCGCACGACCACGCCTCTGCGGTCCGTCGCGTGGGCCCCCCGCTCGACCAGCCCGCGGCCCTCCAGGCGCTGGACGGCACGGGTGGCCGACGACTGGTTGAGGCCGAGGAGCTGGGCGAGTTCGTTCATGCGGATGCCCGCGGGGTCACCGTTGCTCAGTGCGCGCAGGGAGAGGAAGTCGGTGAGACCCAGCTCGAAGTCCTCGGAGAGTCGCCTGTCCAGTGCGGTACCGACTTCCGCGACGAGAACCGACAGTTGACTCCATAGCTCGACACTGTCTTCCTTGCGCGTTCGCATGATGTCGCCTTCTTCAGGGTGCTCGAAGGATCTTCCCGCCGCCGTAGAGCCCTTCCGGGCGCCGTGCGGGGGGAGGGGAGGCACGTCACGTCCCATGACAGCCGAGCCGTACCCAGAGTACGAGGCGGCAGCAGCCAAGGAAACCCTCCCGTACGCAGGCTTTTTCATGTCTGCACATGGAGGTGTATGGCTCCATGACTCGGTGACCATTCGGCAGGTCGCCTTCGATCCGCATCGGCGCAGGTCGGGTGGGGTGAATCGCATAACGTCCCACCTGTGTGCGGGGAGGTGTTCCTTGCGCACGCAACGACATTCCCCTACTGTCGCCATCGGTCCGGCACCTGGTCACGAGCAGGCGCCGGAGTCCGAGCATTCGTGTGCCGCGCGGTGCCCAGCACCGAGCGCACTCGTCCTAGGGGGAATCGTGCTCAACGTATCCACGGCGGCCTCGTCCACACCGGTGCTCGCCGGTCTGCCCACCGCGCGGGCCGTGGACCACTACGCCTTCACCGTCCCGGACCTCGACGAGGCCATCGCCTTCTTCACCGGCGTGCTGGGGGGTGAACTCTGTTACCGGGAGGGGCCGGTCGAGGACCCCGGCGGCGACTGGATGACCCGGAAGCTGGGCGTGCACGCACGGGCGCGGGCCCAGGTCGCCCTGGTCCGTCTCGGCCCGTACAGCAATCTGGAGCTCTTCGAGTACACCGCGCCGGGCCAGATCACCTCGCCGCCCGGCCCGAACGACGTGGGCGGTCATCACCTGGCCCTGATGGTCGCGGACCTGGACACGGCGGAGGAGCATCTGCGCCGGTCGGCCACCGTCCGCCTCGGCCCGTCGGACGCCCGCGCCGGGACCCGTCGGTGGTTTCTGACCCCGTGGGGCATGCTGCTCTCGCTGCGCGGTCCGGGCCGCCGGGACGACCGTGGCTTCGTCCCCGCCGAGACGCCGTACGCCAACGCCAACCCCAACGCCGTCGAGCGTTCGCTGGGCCTGCTGGGGGTGGAGCACGTGAGTTACACCGTCGCCGATCTCGCCGCCGCCACCGCCTTCTTCACGGACGTCCTCGGAGCGGAACCGGTGGAGAGCCCGCAGCACCCGGCGGACCGGTCGGACGGGCACTGGCCGCCCGGCACCGAGCACTCCCGCAGGACACTGCTGCGCACCGGCCCCACCGCCAACTGTGAACTGATCCAGAGCGGAACGGGCGCCCTGCGGTCGCGGCCCCCGCGCAACAGCGACGTCGGCGGCCATCATCTGGCCTTCTACGTCGACGACGTGGACGCGGCCGCCGCCCATCTGCGCGAGCAGGAGGGCGTGACGCTGATGGGCGAGCCGGAGACGATCACGCAGGGTCCGATCGCCGGCGACCGCTGGCTCTACTTCAGCACCCCGATCGGCATCCAGATGGAGATCATCAACATGCCGGACGGCTCCCTGCCGTACGAGGCGCTGACCTCGGCGCGCCGCGCGACACCCGGTGACCTGCGCTGGCACGACCGCCCCTGACCGAAGGCGTGTTCCTGCTCGGCATCGGGCCCTGTTCTGTCCGGCGCGCCGGCCGAGCACACCGGCACAGCCGCACACCTCTACGACTTTCGACCATCCAGGGGGAATCCGCATGGGAACGCTCGTCAGGTTACCCACCCGTCCGCCCGGGCCGCTGCCCGGAGCGGCGGCCGACGTGACACTCTGGCTCGACTGCCGGCGCACGCTTCCGGAGGCGGTCGCCCGGTCTCGGGCCGAAGCCGCGCAGACGGTCCGTGACGTGCTGCCGCCGGCCGCCGAGGGCGCGCCGGCCGGCCACCTGACCGCGAACGGCACGGTCGTCGCCGGTCCCGTCCACGGGCCCGCCGAGTTCCGACGTCTGCTGCGCGGGCTGCTGTCGGAGGCCTCGGCCGCACCCGCACCCGCCCCCGGCCCGCAGGGTCGCCCCGTCGCGGTCGCCGTCGAGTACTCCATCCCGGCCGTCGACGCCCTGGTCAACGCCGGCCTCGACCGGATCGGCGGCTGCGAGGCCAAGGCCATGCGGTTCCGCGCCGGAGTCGCCGGAGCCCACCTCCTGTACGACATGCTGCGGCGCGAACTGCGTTCCCCGGGCTGGGCCCACGCATCGGCGCGCGGCATCCCGGCGCCGTACCTGCTGTGGTCCACCGCGCCCTGCGCCGGCCCCGACCGGGGCGCCGAGTACGCCGAGCAGTGTCTGTTCCCCGGGACGGCCGTGGCGCTCACGCCCGCCGCCCTGCGGACGTTCGTGGAGCGCCGCGCCGTCACCGGACCCACCGCGCTCGACCTCGTGGAGGCCCGCCGCGTCGTCGGCATCCTCGACTGGTTCGGCATCCGCCTCGACACACTCGTCGGCGCCCAGGCCCCGACGACCGGCTGACACCACCGGATCGCGCCCCGCCCCGCGCACCCGCGCGGCCGCGGCGATCGGGCGCGCCCCCCGCTCACACGTTGTCCCACCATTCCAAGGACTCACCCATGTCTTCACCCATGTCCTCGCCCGCCGGCCCGCCCACCACCGTGCGCAAGCCCGTGCACCGGCGGACCTTCCTGTCCGGTACGGCCGTCGCGGGCGGCGCCCTCGCCGTCACCGCCGCCGGAATCAGCCCCGCCACCGCGGCCGCGACGGCCCGCGCCGATGCTCCCGCGGCCGTGCCCGCCGTCACCGTGCGTCCCTCGGACCGGCGTTACGCGGACCTTCGACGCGGCACCAACCAGCGCTGGGTCGGCAGTCCCGACCAGATCGTCCTCGCCACCTCCACCGGCGACGTCGTACGGGCCGTACAGCAGGCGGTCGACTCCGGCCGGCGGCTGGCCGTACGCAGCGGCGGCCACTGCTACGAGGACTTCACCACTCACCAGGAGATCGCGGTCGTCCTCGACCTGTCCCGCATGGACGACATCTCCTACGACGAACGCCGCCGGGCGTTCTCCGTGCAGCCCGGCGCCGCCCTCGGCCGGGTCTACGACCGCCTCTACAAGGGCTGGGGCGTCTACCTCCCGGCCGGCAACTGCCCCACCGTCGCGGCAGGCGGGCACATCCAGGGCGGGGGCTACGGCTCCATGAGTCGGCGGGACGGGCTCGCGGTCGACCACCTGTACGGCATCGAGATCGTGGTCGTGCAGGCGGACGGCACCGCCCGCGCCGTCACCGCCACGCGCGAGCCCGACGACCCCCACCGCGAGCTGTGGTGGGCCCACACGGGAGGCGGCGGCGGCAACTTCGGCGTGGTGACCCGCTACTGGCTGCGCTCCCACGACGCCAGGGGCGACGATCCGACCGCACAGTTGCCCACTCCGCCGCGCGAGGTGTGGCTGAGCGAGGTGGCCTGGCCCTGGGAGCAGCTGACCGAGGCCCGCTTCAGCCGTCTGATGTGGAACCACGGCGAATGGCACACCCACAACAGTGCCCCCGACTCCCCGTACACCGCGTTGTTCAGCCAGCTCAAGCCGTTCCACAGGTCGAACGGAGCGGTGGTGCTCGACTCGCTGATCGACGCCGGCGTTCCCGGCGCCGAGCGCCTGCTCCAGAACTACATATCCGAGGTCGGCGCCGGTCTCGGCATCCAGCCCCAGGTCCGCCAGTACCGGCGGGTGCCCTGGCTGCACGCCACCCAGTGGCCCGGCTTCACCGGCCCGGACCCCACGGTCAGGTTCAAGGGCAAGTCCGTCTACGCACGGCGCACCTACACGGACGTCCAGATCGCCGCGGCCCACCACCACCTGACCCGCGACGACTTCCACAACCCGAGCGCGCTGCTCATGATCGCGTCGTACGGGGGCGCGGTGAACCGTGTCGCCTCCGCCGACACCGCCGTGCCGCAGCGGGACTCCGTTCTCAAGTACCAGGTCGTCTCCCTGTGGAACGACGCGGCGGACGACGACGCCCACATCACCTGGGTCCGGGAGTGCTACCGCGACATGTTCGCCGCGACCGGCGGTGTGCCGGTGCCGAACGAGACCAACGACGGCTGCTTCGTCAACTACGCCGACGTCGACCTCGGTGACCCCCGATGGAACACCTCCGGCGTGCCGTGGCACGACCTCTACTACAAGAACGGCTACCGACGGCTCCAGAAGGTCAAGGCCACCTGGGACCCCACCGGACTGTTCCGGCACGCCCAGTCGATCCGGCCCGCCTGATCACGTCGGCCGGCGGCCGCCACCAGGCCGCCGCGCCGGCCCCCCTGGCACCCGCCGCCGCCCTGCCACCCTCCCGCCCTCACACCTCGAGGTGATCCTCGTGTCCGTTGACTCCGCCGTGCCCGGGCGCTCGTCCCGGCTGCCCTCGCTGACCGGGATGCGGTTCTTCGCCGCCTTCCTGGTGTTCCTGTTCCATCTGTCGCTGCTCGACGCCTACTCCACCCCCGGCCAGGGCCACGGCCCCTTCGCCTCCGCCCTGAAGAACGGCGGCTGGGCCGGCGTCACCTTCTTCTTCATCCTCAGCGGCTTCGTCCTGGCCTGGTCCGCCCGGGACAACGACACCACCCGCGCCTTCTGGGGGCGCCGACTGGCCAAGGTCTACCCCAACCATGTCGTCACCTTCTTCTTCGCCCTCGCCATGTACGCCTACGCCTCGGCGACCTGGGGACGCGGTGTCCCCAACCTCCTGCTGCTCCAGGCGTGGATACCGAAGGCCGATGTGTTCTTCAGCGTCAACAACCCCAGTTGGTCGCTCTCCTGCGAGCTGGTCTTCTACCTGCTGTTCCCGCTGCTGCACCGGGCGGTGCAGCGGATCCGCGCCGAGCGGCTGTGGTGGTGGGCGGCCGGGACCGCCACGGCGATCGTGCTGCTGCCGCTGCTCGTCCAGCTGTCGCCCACCGGGGAGACGTTCGGGCCGAGCCACGCCAACTCTCCGCTGTACGGCCACTCGATCACCCAGATGTGGCTCGTCTACATCTTCCCGCCGCTGCGGGTGCTGGACTTCCTGCTCGGCATCCTGATGGCCAGGATCGTGCTGTCCCGCCGGTGGATCGGCCTCGGCGTGCTGCCCGCGCTGGCGCTCACGGTGGCGGCGTACGCGCTGAGCCTGCGGGTTCCGTTCCTCTTCTCACTGAACGCGGTCGTCGTGATCCCGTTCGCCCTGCTCATCGCCGCCGCGGCGGCACGTGACGCGTCGGGGCGGGGTACCGCGGTGGCCGGACGCGTGTGGGTGTGGCTGGGCGAGGTGTCCTTCGCCTTCTACCTGATCCACCAGGTCCTGCTGTCCTTCACCCAGGAACGGCTCGGCTTCCGGGAGACGGACTCGCTCGCCGCCGCCATCGGCGTGGCCGCGCTCGTCGCCGCGGTGAGCCTGCTGCTGGCCTGGCTGCTGTACGTCGGCGTCGAGCGACCCGCGGTGCGGGCCTGGGCGCGCCGAGCGCGGGCGGCCCGGGCGGCCGAGGCGCCGGCCGCCGTGCGTTCTCCCCGGGACGACAGCGACCGGCCCGTCACCATCGGCACCACCTGAGACCTCACGTTCCCGTCGCACACGTCGATGCGCGGTGCGTCCCCGTCCGGCACGGAAGCGATCGCTCCCGTGCCGGAACGGCGGTCGCGCCGCGCCGCGCGGCGACGGCCACCAAGGAGATCCCATGCCGCTTCCCGTCCTCGCGATGATGCTCTGCACCTTCTGCATCGGCACCGCCGAGAGCGTCATCGCCGGCATCCTGCCGGCCATCGGGCACGACGTCGGCGTCTCGCTCACCTCCGTCGGCATGCTGATCAGCGTGTACGCCGTCGCGGTCGTCATCGTCGGCCCGTTGCTCACGGCGGCCACCGGCCGGCTCCGCCGAGCGCTGCTCATGCCGGGCATGATGGCCGTGTTCATCGTCGGCAACGTGCTGGCCGCACTCGCCCCGGACTTCCGCTGGCTGGTCGTCGGCCGGGTGGTGAGCGCACTGGCCCACTCCACCCTGATCGCCGCCTTCGTGGCGGCGGCACGGGACATGGCGCCCGCCGACCGACGGGCCGCATGGGGTGCCAAAATCACTCTCGGTATCGGTCTGTCCAGCGTCGTCGGCGTCCCCGCAGGCACTCTGATCGGCAACCTCTTCGGCTGGCGCGCGACCTTCTGGGCGCTCGCCGCACTGAGCCTGGCAGCCACCCTCCTGCTCATGCGCCGCGCAGTGCCCGAGGCCCCGCCGGTAACGGTGACGCCCGACGACCGGCGGACAGTGCCCGGGGCCGCCCGGCCGTTCGTCCTCCCCGGCCCCCTGCTGCTCGTCGCCCTGGTCATCATGCTCGGCACCGGAGGGGTGTTCGCCCTCTACACCTACGCGTCGCCCTATCTCACGCAGGCCGCCGGGTTCGGCCCGCAGGCCGTCACCGTGCTGCTTCTGCTCTACGGCGCGGGCGGCATCGTCGGCAACACGGTGGGCGGCCGGGCAGCCGACCGCTCCCCGTACGCGGCCGTGCTCATCACCCTGGGCGCGTCGACGGCCGGCCTTGTGCTGCTCGCCCTGCTGCCCGGCAGCCGATGGGCCGTGGCCGTCCTCTTCTGCCTCCTCGGAGCCGCCTACTTCGGCACGATTCCGGCGCTCAACACCCAGACCGTGACGACCGCCGGCACGACGTCGCCGACGATGGCCCTGACCATCAACAACTCGGCCTTCTGCGTGGGGATCGCGCTCGGGAGCTGGCTCGGGGGCTTTCTGCTGGCCCACGGCCGCTCACTGCCTTCGGTGGCCGCGGCCGGGGCGACACTGACCGCTGCGGCCGTGCTGCTCGCGGCCGCCTGCCCCGGCCGTCGGAACAGTCCTGCGGTCGGCCCCGCACCCGCGGCCCGGGCGGCGGACAGGACCGCCGCGGTCACCGGCGGCAGCGAGACGACCGGCTGACCACCGAAGGACGTCGCGCAGTAATCTCAGTGCGGTGGGAGCAGGCGTACCCCAGACTTTCCGGGGTGATCGTCATACAGCCCGTCCTGGAGATCCACGCCTCCGACGGCTTCACCCTCTGGCCAGCCGCCGAATCCCGGCCGTACGGCTTCCTGCCGCTCAGCGGCGCACTCCGTCCTGCCGAGGTCGGCACAGCGGTGATGCGCATCGCCGAGTGCAACGACATCGACCCCGAGGACGACGATCGCCCACCACGACCCGCCGACCCACTCGGAGGCTTCCTGCACGGACTCCTGACCATGGACCACCTCTTCGCGTCCGGCGGCCTGCGGATCACGGACACCGCCACCGGCACGACCCTGCTGCCGGGCTGCTGCAACGGGCTGGAGGAGAGGTGCGACTGGCTCGAGGTCGTCGACGGCGACGGCTGGGCCTCCTTCGGCCACGACCCCTCTCCGCTCGCCGAACGCCACGGCGAAGTCGTCCGACTGACGGTCGACGCCGAGCACGACGACAGTCCGCTGATCGAGGTCCCCGTCACCGACCTGCGTCGCCTGCTCGCCGGCGCAGAGCGGGACCTGGTCGACTTCCTCCGACTGGCCGCCGCCTGGGCCGCGCGGCACCTGCCCGATCACGCCACTCCGGTCACCTCGGCCCTCGGCCGCGCTCTGGACCTGCCCGCACCCGTGACACGGGGGTGAAGCGGCCGGTGGTGTGGTGCCGACCCGCCCGATCGCCGTCCTGGCAAGATGGCGCCATGGAACGTGTGCTTGGAATCGGTGGGTACTTCCTGCGGGCGACCGACCCGGCGGCCCTGAGCGCCTGGTATCGCGATTGCCTGGGCCTGGACGCCGATGAGAACGGCCTGTGGAATCAGGGAGCCGGCCCGACGGTGTTCGCGACGTTCGAGTCCGAGACCGACTACTTCGGATCCCGCGCCCAGCGCACCATGCTCAACTTCCGGGTCCGCGACCTGGAAGCGATGCTCGCGCAATTGCGCGCCAAGGGAGCGGACGTGACCGAAGAGACGCAGGACATGGAGGGCGTCGGTCGATTCGGCTGGGTCACCGATCCGGAGGGCAACCGGATCGAGCTGTGGCAGCCCGCCTGACCGCGCCTCCACGCGGGCGGTGACGCTCTCGTAGCCGTACAGGCCGGCACGACCAGGCGGAGGTCGGCGCCATAGCCGTACTCCGCCCGGGCCGTGACCCGTGTGACCCTCCGGCGCCGGCGGGACCAGGACCGTCGGCGGTCGGCATCGTGGCGCTGCGGAGGACATGGCGAAGTGGCACCGCATGCTCGAGGTGGTCCGTCCCCCTGGGAACGGGACGGGCAGAGTTCCTTCTCCGTCATGCTCCGAGCCGCGAGGTGCCCCGTGCCCCGAGCTGTCTGTTCAGGTGCCGTCAGCTTCGGCTTGGTCACTTCTCTGAACCACGGCTGCTGGCCGGCTTCGCGAAGTGCCCTGCGCCAGTGCCGATGAGACGGTTGCTCAGCGTCACTTCGCCTACAGCCCTATGAGTGTTCGCCGAGTTGGAGGATGCCTGCGAGGGAGAAGCACAGGGCGCCGGTGAGTGTGGCCCAGTTGGCGATGTCGGAGTTGACCAGGCTGCCGGTGGCGGGGCGGGTGTAGGCAGCGAGCGCCGAGACCATGAACAGGACGGACCCGAGCTGGTTGACGGTGACGATCCACCAGCCGAGGTTGTGCGGCCGGACGCAGAGCCGTCCGTGGCAGATCTCGACGAAGGCCAGGTGGCCGGAGAGCAGGAAGAGAATGCAGCCGATCACGTCGGGCGCCCAGATCAGCCGGTTGACCTGCTGGACGGTCAGACCCTGAAGAAAGGAGTCCAGCAGGTCTACGGCGAAGACGAGTGTGCCCGCGAAGAGGACGAACGTGCTCAGCCAGTCCACCCGCGTCGGCTCATAGCGCCACCATCGCCAGTGGCGGGTGACCAACCGTCCTTCGCCGCCGATGACGTGGCGGGGTGCGTTGATCACCTGGAGCAGCGAGACGTACCCGCCGGTGGTGAAGAACAGGCCGCCCGCGAAGTAGATCGAGGCGCACTCGGTGGCGTCGCCGGAGCCGAGTTGGGCGACGGCCGCGCCGGCCGCGAAGAGGGCCCCGCCGAAGACGAAGGCGATCGAGGCGATGGCGTTGAGCCGGCGCAGCCGGGTGATCGAAACGGCGTCCGCACGGATGTGACGAGTGGCCGCCGCACTGCGAGGACGAACGGCCAGCACCCCACGCCGCCGCGCGAGCCGGGACTCCCACACGGCAGTGCCGCCGTCGGGAAGGTGCCAGGTGAGCCGGGTGGTGAACGGTCCCGCGCCCTCGGCGCGCTGCTCAGGTTGCCCCACGGGCCGAGCCTAGAACCCGGGCAGGACCGAAGACGGGCGAAACGCCGTCCCGGCGAGCCGTCGCTTCAGCGTGCACGCTGCGGCACGGTGCCCGGGCCGGACCCGCTGAGCTGGCGGCCGTCGTGGACGACGACGGCCTTGGGCGGAGGTGCGGATGGTCGGGATGACGGGCTCGGCCGCAAGGGGCTCCAGCTCTCGGGCGGGTCCGGAAGGAGATGTCGGCGTTCAGACTTGTCGAAACGCCGCGACGCGGCAGGGCGCCGGATGATGTGTGGTCTCTTCTCCCTCGGGCCCATGGGTAGGCAGACTGTCCCTACTGCCGCAGCGACGTGGGGGACGCATGGAATGGGATGGGGCCGAACTGTCCGAGGCGATCAGCGCGGTGAGGGCGGGGCTGGCGCAAGCGCAGCAGGATGGCGACGGCCTGCCGTTTCGTTTCACCGTCAAGGATGTCGTGCTTGACTTGGCCGTTGAGATTCGCCGTACGACCTCTGCCGGAGGAGGCGTGAAGGCGTTCGTCGTGTCCGCCGACGCTCGTGGCGAGAGGGCTCATACAGCATCGCACCGGATGACGATCACCTTGGCTGTGGCCCCGAGCGACGGCAACGACCTGCTGATCGGCAGCCGGGGCACAGATCGTGGCGGCCAGATCGAGGAAGCGGAGTAGTCAGAGAGGCTCGGGATGACATGGGCAGCCAGATCACGCGCCGTTGAGGTCGTCAACCGTACAGCGCAGTCGTACGGGTCCGGCTGCCTGATTGCGCCAGGGCTGGTGCTGACCGCACGACACGTCGCCCAGCCCGGCACAGGCCGCATCCAGGTGCGAGACCTGGAAGGTGGCGATTTCGCTGAAGCCCTCACCATCTGGGACCAGTCCTCCGGCGACATCACCCTGCTGCGGATCGAACACCGCAACTTCGGTGAGACGGTGCCGGTGGTGCGGTTCGGCGAACTTGTCGGAACCGACCCGGCGCACCGGCCTCGCTGCACCACGACCGGCTTTCCTCGGTCCATGCGCCGCAGAGCAGGTACCGCAGGGGCGTACGTCGACGACGCCAAGACCGTCGACGGCTACGTCACACCCGCCACCGGGGCGCGCTCACAGAGGTACGCACTGGAGATCGGTCGTGCCCTACCCGCCGACGTCGCCGACTGGCAGGGCATGTCCGGGGCCGGCCTGTTCTGCGAGGGAGTACTCGTCGGTGTCATCGCGTCGGTGCCCACGCGGCTCCAGGGATTACTGCTGGCGATCCCTGTCGTGAACCTGCTCTCCGACGACGGCTTCGTCCGGGCGGTTGCCGAGCACACGGGGATGCGTCCCCAACTGCTGCCCGCCGACCTGCAACCGCTACTGACTGGCGTGCCTGAGCCGCGGCTGTCCTCCACCTACCTGCTGGACCCCCGCGCCCAGGTCGTCTCACTGACAGGTATGACCCACCTGATCAGCAGGATCGAACGGTGGTGCCACAGCCGCGACGGCCTGGACGTCGCCGCGGTCACCGGGCTGGGCGGCACCGGTAAATCCCGCCTGGTGACCGAAATTCTCAAACGCCTCGCCCACCCGCCCCCGGCACAACCCAAGACGCCTCCGGCGCAGCCATGGGCCGGCGGATTCCTCGCCGAGCACCCCCGCCACACTGACTATCGGATGCTGGCCTCCGCCCACCGCCCCCTGCTGATCGCCGTCGACTTCGCTGAGACCCGCCGCTCACAGATCCTCGACCTGGCCCGTGCCGTCGCCGAATCCCGCGAGGGAGGCCCGGCGATCCGCATTCTGCTGCTGGCCCGCAGACACGCCAGTTGGTGGCCACAGTTGCGGCGAGAACTGCGCATCTTGCACGCAGGCCTCGTCGAGCAGTCCTTCTCTGTTCGACCCCACGACGTATGGGACGTCGAGAACCCGACAGACGTGTATGAGACGGCGAAATCATCCTTCGTGGAACGCATCCGCCAGCTACAGCAAGCCGGCCACGGCGACAGCACATGGAAGCAGGTCGGAGCCGCCGACATCCCATGTGTGTTCGGCGATGACACCTCATCGAGCGGCCACACCACCCCCGTGATTTACCGTCATATCAGCGCGTTGGCCGACGTGCTCACCTGTGCCAACCCCGAAGCCGTCCGCCGCGACCACCCGCTGCAAGTGCTCCTCGCCACCGAGGAGGACTACCTGCGCAGGGTCGCCGAAGCACTGCTGCCTCCTCAAACGTTCGACGCCCCGCTGATCCGCAGCCTGGTCACAGCCCAGTACCTCGCCGGTGCCGGCGACATCGCCCAGGCCCGAGCAGTCGTCACAGCGGCCTTCGACGCCCACCACCACGGCTTCGGCTCCGCGGCCCCGCCCGACAAACGCCTACTCGCCTCGTGGGTGAACGTCCTGGCCACCGCCTACCCCGCCACTGATCACAGCCACTGGGGCGCTATCGGCGAACCACTCGCCGCCGTCCTCCTCGGCGAAGTCGAGAGCGAAAGCGGCCACACCTTCGTCGAGGACTTCCTCACCCATGAGGCCCTCATCGCCGAACAGCACCATCACGCTTTGCAGGCCATCGCCCGCAGCGCCAGCGAGCAACCCCACACCACAGCCAGCGCCCACCGCGCTGTGGCCGCCGCGCCCGAACGACTCCTCGATCCCGCCCTGAAGGCCGTCACTGCGCTGAAACCGGATCATGCCCGCCTGTGGCTGCGCCTCCTGCACGAAGCCCTTCTCCAAACCGTCGCGCACTCCCGCAGTGATCAGGAGACCCGTACCTGGGGCCTGGACATTCTCGCCCGCGCCCGACGATTTGCCGTCGAAGCCGAGGATGAGTTGGCCGTACAAATAGATGTCCTGCTCGCCGCCGGTGATGCTCTGTCGGACAGCAACCCGCAGGGAGCGACCCACGATCAACTCCTGGAGGTCCCGCGAGCGGCCGTCGAGATCAACCTGAAGGCCGGACCGGTCCGCCGAGCCGTCGTTGCCCTCACAGCCACCCTGCATCTGGCGATCACGGTGATTGTCACGCTGGTCGCGGCTCTGGAAGCCGCTCCGGCAGAGCAATGGATCTGGCTGCTCGTCCCGGCGACTCTGGGGACTCACCTCACCGTAGCCGCCCTCTATACACGCTCTCGCTTCAGCGTCAACCCACTGACGGTATTGGCACCGCCCCTCGCTGTTTTGCTCCTCGTTGTCAGCGGGACGCACGTGAGCCACAGCCATCCGCCACCTGGATTCCTGCCAGCCTGGCTGATGTGGTCCGTCCTGACCAGCGTCGGACTGTACAACCTCACCCTCGCAGCTCATCTGTGGTTCGGGCCTTCAAAGCCTGGGAAGGGTGCTCACGGGCTGAGCAGCTTCGACAGCGGAGTCACGGCTACGCGTCCTGAGACACAGAGCCGCAAAGCACTGCATACGGTGCTGACGCGCTTGCTGAGGAAGTCAGGGTCCCGGCGTTTGCGATAGACCCGGACGTGCTTGCCAAACGGAAGCTGGTCGGTCATTCCCCGCATTGACGCGCTCCCCTCAGCCTGCTCGACGGAGTTTCACACCTGCACGCGGCACTCATCCGAGCAGGAGTCCCGCCTGCGCATTTGTCCAGCTGGGGCGTTTGATCGTTGTTACTCTCCAACGGTCTCGTCTGTTGGACCGGGTTCTGGCTCGTGCTTCATCGCAGTGGCCGGAACACTCATCGGTTCTCTTCCGGGGTATCAGTTCCAGAAGCGTGTGGCAGACCGGAGCCAACGCCGCAGCAGTGTTCTCGCCTTCACCGGCGGCCGATTCCGGGCGGCGTCCGTCGACGTGAAGCCGCTCTTCGTCGAAGGATTTCCGGTTGCCGAAGATCGATCCCTGCTCCTACGGTCGGCTCCATGGCGGACGACGAGACCACACGCGCGGCACGACTGCTGGACGCCCAGGCGAAGGCCGTACGGCTCTTCGCGGAGATCGAGAAGCGCGGGCTGGTGGCACCCGGCCAGGGGGAGCGGGCGGTCAGCGACCGCGTCCGCGACCTGGCGAACGAGCTCTTCGGCACCACCCGGCACTGGCACAAGCGCATCGTCCGCTCCGGCCCGAACACGCTGGCGCCGTACAAGGAGAACCCGCCGGACCGGGTGATCGGCGCGGACGACATCGTGTTCGCCGACTTCGGACCGATCTTCGAGGAGTACGAGGCCGACTTCGGCCGCACCTTCGTCCTGGGGGACGACCCGGTGAAGCGGCGGCTGCGGGACGACCTGCCGAAGGTCTTCTCGGCGGGCAAGCGGTTCTTCGAGAGCCACCCGGACATCACCGGGAAGGCGCTGTACGCCGAGGTCGAGCGCTTGGCCGACGGTCTCGGGTGGGAGCTGGGCGGCTGGCACGCCGGGCATCTGGTGGGGGAGTTCCCGCACGAGAAGATCGACGGCGCGGACACGGAGTCGTACATCACGCCCGCCAACGACACCCCGCTGCGGCGCACCGACAAGGCTCGCCGTCACTGCCACTGGATCCTCGAGATCCACCTCGTCGACCGCGAACACGGCTTCGGCGGCTTCTACGAGGAACTGCTCACCCTCTGATCCGGTCGTGAACGGACTGCACGTTCGTCGACTCATCACGGACCCTCCTCGGGTTTCCACCCCCAGACGGTGAGCATGCCGGCCGACAGCGCGGCGCATTCGTCGGAGCCCAGGTACCGGATTGCCTCGTCGACGGCCGCGTCGTCGACCAGGCCGGTGGCGAGCATCGCGGCCCGGCTCCGCTCCCATGTGTCCGCCCAGAAGCGGCTGATGGGACTGCCCGGCAGCAGCGGCGGCACATGGATCTCTGCGGCGACGGATCCGAGCCCCGCCCCACGCAGCAGGTGCGGGTACGACGGGACCCAGGAGACGTCGGTGCCGATGGTGGCCCGCAGCCCCTGCCACATCGCCCGCATCACCGCGCTGTACGGCGTGCGGGGCGTGCGGTCGCTCGTCAGGTCGACCGCGTCGCTGAGCACCAGCACACCGCCGGGCGCGACGAGTTCGGCCAACGCGGTGATCAGGCGGTCGCGCTCGGGCAGGTGCATCAGCACGAAGCGGGCGTGGACGAGTGAGAACACGCCGGGGACGGCGTCCGGCGCGGTGATGTCGGCCTCCAGCACGTCGAGCCCGGGCACGGGCCGCGCGCTGAGGAAACGTACGTCGCGGTCCACGGCGAGCACACTCGTCACCCCGGCCTCCTCCAGCAGCCTGCGGGAGACCGTGCCCGTGCCGGCACCCAGGTCGAGGCAGTGCCACCCCGGGCCGACCCCGAGGGCCCGCAGCCGCGCCATGGTGGTGTCGTCGTAGGCGAGGGCGCCGAAGTCGATGCGCTCGCCCTCGCCCGCCTGTTCGGGACGGAAGACGGCCTCGCCGTAGCGGCCACCGCCCGGCGCGTCCTCGCGCGCAGCGCCGCTCATGTCGCGGTCGGCGTGACGCCGGGGGTGCGGACCTTGACAAGTGCTGGTGCCCGGTCGGCAAGTGGCTGGAACAGCGGGTCGTCGAACGCTTTCATCGGCCGGACCTCTTCACACGGTGGGGCGGTGCCGGGCGACCCGTCCCGAGGGCGCCACCCCACCGATCCTCCACCGGCGGCCGTCCCCACAACCGAGGCGCGCCGTGCCTGAGCCGATCGGCCGCAGGGAGGGTCGCGCCGCATGAAGCCGGCAAGGCGGGGGCGCGACGGGCTCGGCTGCTTCGCCGTCCGGATGCCCAAGAGCCCGGTGTCGCTCGGGGGCGTCGGAGTACTGCGTGGGCGGCGGTTCCACCGGATGACCTCGCTCGCGGAGCTCGGCGTCGCCTTCGAGACGGTCGGTCCGGAGGTTCCCATGGCCCACAGCTCTTCCGCCGGGGAGGTCGACGTCGCCGTGAGCGGCGAGGTGGGCACCCCCGAAGTCCTGGGGATCGCACCGCAGTTGACGATCACCGTGACCTTCCACAAGCGCACGCCACGTACCTGCATGCACGGGGCGACTCTCCGGTCGAACGGCCGTGCGATGTGCGGGCGGAGCAGGTGACGCGCGCCCGACTGTCACATCCCCATGGCAGCCTTGTCACAGGGCCCCGCCCAAAGCCCACCGGCGCGGCCATCGCCCGTCCTGGCCATGACACCATGCCCTTTTTGGCACCATCGTCCAGGGGGGACAACCATGCGCACCCGCGCAACCATCGCCACCGCAGCTCTGCTTCTCGCCGCGCTCACCGCCTGCTCCTCGTCCGACGACGCCCCGGCCGCGAGCGACAGCGGGACACCCGCCGCCGAGCCCACGGTCAGCGTGCCCGCCGAGCACGAAGGCGACGACCTCATGGCCGCCGTCGCCGTCTACACCGCCGCCTATTTCGCCGCCGACACCGACACCGCGTACGCCATGTTGTCCGCGCGCTGCGCGAAGGAGATCACCAAGGACGAGTACGCCGGCGTCGTGCAGCAGGCGAAGACGGACTACGGGCCCGACCACCCGGCAACTGACGTGCAGGCCGACGTGTCGGGCGACCTCGGTCGCGCCACCTACAAGGTGGAGGGCCTGCCCAAGTTCGATCGGACGAAGCAGCCGTGGGCGTTGGAGGGCGACGCCTGGAAGTACGACGCCTGCTGACAAGGCCCAGGCCCTGGCGCGGGGCGAAGCGGTCGACCAGGGGTGTTCGCCCTCGCGCTGATCACCCGAGACGAGTGCCGCCGCGGGCCGCGATGTGGTCGGGCGGTTCGACGCCGGCCGGGAGGAGGGGGTCTGTTTCGGGTTCGCCCCAGGTCGAGATCAGAGGAAGGACTCCCGCCCAGATCCCGAGGGCGGCGTCGGGTCCGTCACCGTCGTCCGGCCCGCCCGTGCGTATCTTGACCGACGCCTCCTCGAGCGAGAGGGCGAGCAGGACCGTCGCCGCCAGTTCCTTGCGGTTCGGTCGGCGTGCGTAGTCCCACTGTGCCGGTGCGGCCTGTTCGGTCAGGCGGCGCAGCCCCTCCAGTTTCTCCTCCGGATCCGTGACCAGGCGCGGGACGCCGTAGATCATCGCGCTGCGGTAGTTCACGCCGTGTTCGAACACCGACCGTGCGAGCACGAGGCCGTCGATGTGCGTCACCGTGACGCACACCGTGGCCTCGGGCGAGGCGATCAGGCTTCGGCTGGCCACTGATCCGTGGAAATAGAGACTCCGTCCGTCGTTCCCGTAGACGGTGGGAACGACCATCGGGTGCCCGTCGACGACCACCCCGAGGTGACAGGTGAAGCCCGCGTCCAGGATCGCTTCGAGTGCGGCCCGTTCCAGGCTTCCCTGGTCCCGCAGCCGACGGTGACGGGTGCGATCGGTGTCCGGCAGCGCGGGAGGGAGGGGGCTGTGGTTCACGTCGGTCCTTTCGCTACGTACGCAGCTGAAGCTACCGATATCGTCGCCACATAGCCAGGTGTCAACTGGATCAGTTTCCGCAAACCCTGAATGCAACTGAAACCGAAGCACCGCCGATGTGAGGTGGAAGGCGCGGGGTTGGGGTGCCCTGCATTGATCTCTTCATCGTGACGTTCGTGTCTTCTGGCAGGCGCATCCCGACGCGGTCTTGGCCTCGGTGACGGTCAGCGCGGCATCGACCGCGGACTCGGCCGGGGTGCAGCAGGCGTCGACCCCGCAGCACGCATCAGTCGACTCCGCTGCCTCGGTGGGGACTTCAGCCGCCACCGGCTTGGTGGCGCGGACGATCGCGGAGTGCATTCCGTCCGAGACCGAGTGGGTCGGGGTGATCTCGACATGGGTGAACCCGGCTGCCTCCAGGCCGACGCGGTACTCGGCGAAGGAGAGCGCGCCCGCGATGCATGCGACGTAGTCACCGCGCTCCGCCCGCTGGTCGGGGGTGAGGGCGTCGTCGGCGACGACATCGGAGACGCCGATCCGGCCGCCGGGCTTGAGTACGCGGAAGGTCTCGGCGAACACGGCCGGCTTGTCGACGGACAGGTTGATCACACAGTTGGAGATCACCACGTCGATGGTGCTCGCCGGGAGCGGGATGGCCTCGATGGTGCCCTTGAGGAACTCGACGTTCGTCGCGCCCGCCTTCTGCGCGTTGGCCAGGGCCAGAGCGAGCATCTCGTCGGTCATGTCCAGCCCGTACGCCTTCCCGGCCGGTCCGACGCGGCGGGCGGAGAGCAGGACGTCGATGCCGCCGCCGGAACCGAGGTCGAGGACGCGCTCGCCCTCGCGCAACTCGGCGACGGCGGTGGGGTTGCCGCAGCCGAGGGAGGCGGCCACCGCCTCGGCCGGCAGGGCGTCGCGCTCGTCGGCGGCGTACAGGGTGGAGCCGAAGTTCTCGTCGGCCTCGATCGGCTGGGGGCCGCAGCAGGCGGAGCCGCCCTCGGTGACGCTCACGGCGGCCGCGGCGTAACGCCGGCGGACGGTTTCGCGCAGGTCGGTGGTCTGTTCGCTCATGACGCACTCCTGGGTGAAGGGGTATGGCGGTGCCCCGGAACGGCCTGTATTGACGTTCGTTGATGCAACCTTGCGCCTTGGATCGAGAAACGTCAACATAGAGGAATATCGAAACAAGAGCTTGAGGTGATCGGCCAGGGACACCGCCTGCTGCCAGGGTCTCGCCGCCGCCCCTCTCGACGAGGAGCGCGCCGGGCAGCTGGCCAAGGTGTTCAAGGCGCTGGGGGACCCGGTGCGGCTGCGGCTGCTGTCGATGATCGCCTCGCGCGGGGAGGGCGGCGAGGTCTGCGTCTGCGAGCTGACCCGGCCTTCGAGCTGTCCCAGCCGACGATCTCCCACCACCTCAAGCTGCTGCGCCAGGCCGGACTCATCGACTGCGAGCGGCGCGGCACGTGGGTGTACTGCCGGGTGCCGCCCGGCGTCCTGGACCGGCTCGCCGCGTTCCTGGCCACGCCGCAGACCCACCAGGTATCGGCGTGAGCGCGCCGCTCGGCCGCCGCGCCGCCGCGGAAGCCGTGGGGACGGGCCTGCTGGTGGCGGTCGTGGTCGGCTCGGGCATCCAGGCCACCGAGCTGTCGCACGACGTCGGCGTGCAGCTGCTCGCCAACTCGCTCGCCACCGTGTTCGGCCTGGCCGTGCTGATCACACTGCTCGGGCCGGTCTCCGGCGCGCACTTCAACCCCGCCGCCCCCCTCGCCGCGTACGTCACCGGACGTCGTCGTCACACCGGCCCCAGCTTGCCGGAGGTCGCGGCGTATGTTCCCGCGCAGGTCGTCGGGGCGATCGTCGGGGCGGTCCTGGCCGACGCCATGTTCGCCGAGCCGTTGGTGAGGTTCTCCACCCACGACCGGTTGTCCGCGCACCTATGGCTGGGCGAGGTCGTCGCCACGGTCGGGCTGATCCTGCTCATCTTCGGCCTGGAGCGTATCGGCCGTACCGTCCTGGCCCCGGCGGCCGTGGCCTCCTACATCGGGGCCGCCGACTGGTTCACGTCCTCGACCTCCTTCGCGAACCCCGCGGTGACCGTCGGCCGCGCCTTCACCGACACCTTCGCCGGGATCGCCCCTGCCTCCCTCGCCCCGTTCATCGCCGCCCAGCTGATCGGCGCCGCGCTCGGGCCGGGCGTGGTTGCCGTCGTGTACGGACGTCCCGCTCGCGCGACGGATGTCGTCGTCCCGCACGGCGAGCCGCGGCGACACCTGCCCAGTCTTCCCCGGCAAGCGGTACCTGGACTGGCAGCTCGACGACCCCGCAGGCCAGGGCGTCACGGACGTCCGGCCGATCCGCGACGAGATCGAACAGCGGGTACGCGGCCTGCTCGCCGAACTCGTGGCATCGACGATGTGACCGACCCACCGGGAGCAGGGTTCAGTTGGCTGCGGCGACGCCGACTCCGATGGCGATGAAGAGCCATCCGGTGGTCACGTCCCACCGGTGCCTGAACGCCGACCGGCTCAACAGGGCGCGCAGCCTGGCGGCGACGCCCACCAGAGCCAGCCAGTAGACGACGCCGATCAGCACGTCCACTGTCCCGAGGAAAAAGATCTGCCCGGTCAGCGAGCCGTCGTGATCGACGAACTGAGGCAGAACGCTGAGGAAGAACAGCGCCGCCTTGGGGTTCAGCACGTTGGTCAGGAAGGCGTCCAGGAAACTCCGCCCCCACGTGCCGTGCCCGCCGGGACCCGAGTCTGCTCGGCCGGTCGACACCTGTTCACGCTCGCCGTCATCCGCACCCTCTACCGGCCCGGGCCTCCCTCCCCGGCGGCCGACGGCGACACGACGGGCCGCCACCAGGGCCCGAACACCGAGCGCCACCAGGTACGCGGCTCCGGCCAGCTTGATCGCCGTGAAGGCGACGGGCGAGCGGGCGGCCACCACGGACAGGCCCAGGGCGGCGGCGACCATATGCAGACACAACCCGGTCTGAGCCCCCAGCGCCGCCGCCCGTCCCAGTGCGGCGCGCACCGTGGCGGCCCGGACGATCACCAGAAAGTCCGGGCCGGGGACCAGGTAAGCCACCATCACCACACCGAGAAATCCTGCGAGATCGACCGACACGGTCCGCTCCGTTCTCGATCCCGTCCCAGGGGGCGGGAGGCGTTGAGAGGTTCTCGTGCCTGGGCAGGTTCCACGGATTCGCCACCCGATGCGCCCCGGAGCACGGCGGGCAGAGGGAACCGCCGGCCGCCACCACATGGTCCGGGGACTCCCAGTCGAACGTGCCGAGCCCGAGCCCGAGCTCGCTCCGGTGCGCCCCGCCGCCCAGGGCCTCCTGGCCCCCGAACGGAGTCATGAACCCGACCCGCCCGTCGCCGAGCGCCCACAGCTCGGATCAGAACCCGCCGCACGCGTACTCCGCGGGGTCGACGCCCTCGCACGGGTAGTCCGTCCAGACCTGGGATGCCGCGAGCTGCCGGGGCCCGGCTGTGGGGTGCCGACGGCCGGGAGGTCGAACTCCCACAGCCCGCGCATCGCATCGAGGTCGGCCGTCCCCAGCACGCTGAGCTTCCCACCGCGCGAGGTGCGTTTGATCGTGCAAGTGGTCATGTCGGCCCGCTGGTTGACGAGGAGTCCCGTCCTCGTCCTGGAAGCCATGACCCTCAGGACACCCGTGGGTCGTACGGAACTGAATGATGGTCAGGCCCTGGATGCCGTCGAGCGAAGGCGCGTGTCCGTTGGGGAACGTCGTTCCTTGTTGCCGCCTGCGGCTGTTTTCGCATGGCGGGCGGACCTCAACTCGTGACGGCCTCTGCGATCCGGCGGGCGGCCTGGGCGGGTGTGAGGTGCGTGGTGTCGACGACCTCGGCCTCGCCGTGCAGCCACGTGCGGGCCGCCTCGGCGTAGGGCTCGAGGTATTTGAGGCGGAACGTGGAGGGGCCGAGAAAGGTGTCCCCCTCGATGCGCCCGCGGAGGGTGTCTTGGTCGGCGTGGAGGACGAAGTGCCGTACGGGAATGGCATGTTGGGCGAGACCCGTGCTGATCTCGCGCCAGTACTGCTCGACCAGGACGGTCATGGGCATCACCAGAGTGCCACCGGTGTAGTCGAGTACGCGGCGGGCGGTCTCGACCACGAGTGGCCGCCACGGCGGCCAGTGCTGGAAGTTGTCCGTCCCGGGTCCGGGCAGCCCCGGTGTGATGTCCATGAGTGTCTCGCCGACCTTCTCGGCGTCGAACACCCTTGAATCCGGGATCAGTTGCTGCACGAGTGCACTGGTCGTCGTCTTGCCTGCGCCGTGGGTGCCATTGAGCCATACGATCATGGCACCCAACGCTAGCGCCGTGCAGGCCGCGGGACCGGGCACGGCAGAAATCCGTCACGGTTCGGCGTTTCCCAGGATGGTGTCAACCATCGAGATCAGGTGTCACCTATCCCGAATATCTCGATCACCAGGCCTCTCGCCCCACGAGCGGCGGTCGGAAGATCGACCACTGTCGGCAGTGGAAACTCGACGAGGTGCAGGGACGTTGACGGGGGAGAGGCGGGGAGAGGCGGGGAGGGTGCGGGTGGAGCTGTCGTCGGAGGCGAAGGCGTTCGAGGAGCTGGTGCGGCAGGGCGGTGATCCTCGGGCCGCCGCGGTCACCATCTTCGTCGGCCTGGGCATCGCGCGCGAGGAGGCGGAGAGGCGGGTGCGCGAGGCGGAGCCCCTCTTCTCCGATCTCGAACCGGAGGAGGAAGAAACGCTCGCCCTCTTCCTCGACCGGTCGCACGTCTTCGTCGTCGACCGCCGACTGGACGCGCGCGAGCGGGAGATCCGTGCCCTGCTCGGCAGAGCGGTCGGCGCCATGGGCGCTGTCCGTAGCGGGCTCGGTCACAGTCTGCACCGGTGGCTTCGGACCGGAGACCTGGCCCGGGCCTACCTTTCCCTGGCCAAGGGAAACCAGGTCACGGCCACCGGCGACCCTTCCGTGTACTGGTCCGCTCTCGTTGCCGCCGGGGATCTGCTCCCGGTCGGCCAGGGCGGCGGTGAGCGGGAAGGCCTCGAGGAGGCGCGAGCGCACTGTCGACGCATGGCTGCGCAGCATCCCGCCGCACAGCAACCCGTCGAACCCACGGAGTGAGGAGGACGTGTCCGGCTGATCTCCGCGGCCGTGGTTACGCGGCCGGTGCTGCTCAGCCACGCCGGACGGCACACAGACGGACCGCCACAGCCAGTACCAGTCCGGCCGTGATCAGATACACGCCAAGGCGTTCCTCGGGCACGGCCTGTGACCACACCTGCCAGGCCGACGCGGTGTAGCCGTCGGCCGCGAGGAACGATCCGTAGACCCTGGGAGGCTCGCTGCTCCGGCCGCGCACCCATAGCAGGGCACCTATGGCGGCGCAGGTCGCGGATACCGAGTACAGGGCCGTGGCCCAGCGCGGGGCCGGTCTGTTCACGGGTACTCCCCTGTTGCTGTCGTTGCTGTCGTTGCTGTCGTTGTGGTCTGTGGATTCTCGTTGCCGGTACCAGTGACGTTCGTGCCGGGGGCACCGTGGCGGGCGCCCTGTGCGCTTGGGCGTGGCTGCCCGAGCCCACGGTGCGCCGGTCCTCGTCGGCCGGCAGCAGTGGGCGCCCCCGCAGGGGCTGGTGCGAACGCGTTTCCCCGAGGCCATGGCTCGCGCCCGGCGATCGCTCAATCCGCCGCCATGTCCGGATTCGGACGGGCATCGCGGACACTGGACAGCAGGAGAGGGGAGGCCGACCGTGCTGACCGTAGTCCGTGAGCAACTGGGCCGGGCCCTGTTCCGCCGCGTCGCCGGACCCGACGGACCTGCGACGCGTGAGCGAATCCACCACACTCCCGGCCCGCGCTGGTTCGCACCGGACCGCCCGATCCGCACCGTCCACGGTGACGCATCGATGTTCATCGGTGGGCTGAGCGCGCTGCTGTTGCAGTCCCTGCATCCGCTCGCCATGGCGGCGGTGGCCGGGCACTCCGGATACCGCGGCGACCCGTGGGGCCGACTGCAACGCACCAGCACCTTCCTGGCTGTGACGACCTACGGCACGGCCGCGGACGCTCAGCGGGCGGTCGACAACGTCCGAAGCATCCATGAGCGGATCCGCGGGACGACGGCCGAGGGCGTGCCGTACCACGCGGCCGATCCGCACCTGCTCGGCTGGGTGCACGCAGCCGAGACGGACAGCTTCCTGCGCGCCCACGAACGCTTCGGAGCCCGCCCGCTGGACGCCGCCGGCTACGACGCCTACGTCGCCGACACCGCGCGGGTCGCCGAGGCGCTGGGGGTGAGCGACCCACCGCGTGACCGCCGCGAGCTGTCCGAGCGTCTGACCGCCTACCGGTACGAACTCAGGGCCACGTCCGAGGCCCGCGCCGCCGCCCGATTCCTGCTGTTCCAGCCTCCCCTGCCCCTTGCGGTACGGCCCTTCTACGGCGGGCTGGCTGCGAACGCCGTCGTGCTGCTCCCGCCCTGGGCCCGGGGCATGCTGTGGCTGCCCCGGGTGCCGGTCGTCGAGGATCTCGCCGTACGGCCCACCGGGCAGGCCCTGACCCGGACCATCCGCTGGGTCATGACCCCACCGCGCGAGTCCCGCCCTATGTGATCGCGCGGCACCCCGTATCTCGGGTGTCCCGCCACGGGTGACTTTCGTTGCGCTATCGCTGGCGCCGACGCGAGTGACCCTCGTTCGCGTCGGTACCGGTGAGGTGAGGCCGTTCGGTGGCGGCCCAGGTGGCGACGAGCCGCAGGCTGTCGTGGGTCGGGGTGGCGGGGGCGTTGCTGGAGGCGGTGAGGGTCAGGCCGGGCTGGGCGGACAGTTCCATGGCGTCGAAGTCGAGGGTGATCACGCCGACGGCGGGATGGTGGAAGGACTTGCGGCCGGTGTGGTGCAGGCGCACGTCGGGCCTGGCCCAGGCGCTGCGGAACTCCTCGCTGCGGGTGACGAGTTCGCCGACCCGCCCGGTGACGACGCCGACGCCCGGTCTCCTGCGCAGGAGACCGGGCGTCGGCGTCGAGTGAGGGTCAGCGGTGGTCGGACGTCTCGCGGCCGACCCGGTACAGCTCCTGCGAGGTGACGATCAGTTCCCGGCGCTCCTTCTTCGATCCCACCATCGGCTGGGAGCCGTGGAGGGACACCTGGGCGCTCTCCGGCAGGAAGCGGACCGTGAACAGCCCGATGGCGCCGGCGGCCATGAGGTAGAACGCGGGCATCATGTCGTTTCCGGTGATGCTCACCAGCGCCTCCGTGACCAGTGGGGTCGTACCGCCGAACGCGGCCACCGCGAAGTTGAAGCCGATGCCCATGGCCGCGTAGCGGACGGCCGTCGGGAACAGCGCGGGCAGCGTCGCGGCACTCGGCGCGGCGAAGCACGCCAGCAGGGTGGACAGGATCAGCACACCGAAGACCGGCGGCCAGGTTCCGTCCATCTTGATCAACAGGAAGGAGGGGATGGCGAGCAGGATCATTCCCGCCGCCGCGAAGCCGTAGAGGGGGCGTCGGCCGACGTGGTCGCTGAGCCTGCCGAGGAAGGTGATCAGCAGCACGATCCACACCATGCCCACGAGCACGAGGACGTCCGCCGAACTGCTGGAGCGGCCGAGGGTCTCCGTCTGATAGGTGGGCAGGAAACCCGTGACCATGTAGTTGGTGACGTTGTAGAGCAGTACCAGTCCCATGCAGATGAGCAGGGCCCGCCAGTGGTCCTTGACGATGGTCTTGAACTCGGTACCCGCCGATTCCTTGGCGAGGCTCTCCTCGTGTTCGTCGAGCTGTTGCTGGAACGCGGGCGACTCCTCGAGCTTGAGACGCATGTAGAGGCCGATCGCCCCGAGCGGGCCCGCGATCAGGAACGGGATCCGCCAGCCCCACGAGAGCATCTGCGTGTCGCTGAGGGCGAGATTGAGCGTGGTGACCAGGGCGGAGCCCAGCGCGTAGCCGACGAAGGTGCCGAAGTCGAGCCAGCTGGAGAGGAAGCCGCGACGACGGTCGGGCGAGTACTCGGCGACGAAGGTCGTGGCGCCCCCGTACTCGCCGCCGGTGGAGAAGCCCTGCACCATGCGGGCGAGCAACAGCAGGATCGGGGCGGCGATGCCGATTGTGGCGTAACTGGGGATGAGACCGATGGCGAACGTGCCGACCGCCATCATGATCATGGTGGTGGCGAGTACCTTCTGCCGGCCGAGGCGGTCCCCGAGCGGCCCGAAGACGAGGCCGCCGAGCGGGCGTACGACGAACGCGGCCGCGAAGGTGGCGAAGGACGAGACCACCTGGGCGGCGGGAGACGCTCCGGGGAAGAAGACCTTTCCGATGGTGGCGGCAAGGTAGCTGTAGACGCCGAAGTCGAACCATTCCATGCAGTTACCGAGTGCCGAGGCGCTGACCGCACGTCGGAGCAGTGGTGGTTCGACGACCTGGACGTCCTCGTCGCGGAAGGGACGCTTGTTCCGCCTCAGCCTGCGCGTCAGGTCCTGACGGACCTGTGTGGGCAGACTGGTGATGTCGGGCGGCCCGGACCGCGCTGGGTCGGGCTGCCCGTCGGTCAGTAGGTCAGCCACTGAAGTTCCTTACTCGTCTTGCGTGAGGTGACCTGGGTGCAGAGTGAGGCACCAGGTGTTTGCTGCGCTAATAGTGGCTTCTGCCCTCATTCGCGCGGCTCACGCAAGGACGACGGACACACCGACCTCCCACGTTCGACAGGGGGGTGGGGGCGGCGCAGACCTCCCCAGGCAGAGCCGCCCCCCGGCATCACAGCTGCCACACCCCGCATGCCCGCGAAACGGTCCTGCACACCTGCGTCTTGGGTGACGTGGAGAACAGAAGCACCCGCAGGTACCCCTGTTCACGATCGCACTGGAACGCGGATCACGAGCTGCCCAGGGTCAGCCCCGAGCCGCTGAGCCGCACCCGGATGCCGTCCTTCTCCACGCGGACGTACCGCAGCCGCATGTCCCCCTGCTTCGGCTCCGGCAGCTCGAAGGCCAGGGAAAGCCGGCCGGCGAGGGCCGGACGGGTGAGCTGGGACAGGGCGTTGAGGAGGTCGGGGTCGAGGCCCAGACCGCGGAGGACCTCGGGGTTGTCCAGTGCCAGGTCGATGAGGTTGAGGGTCTGGGCCTGGCGGGCGAAGCGCGGGGAGCCGGTCAGTTCGGCCAGCTTGCCGTCGTCGCTCAAGGCCTCGCGCACGGTCGCCTTGGGCACCCCCAGTCGCTGCACGATCGCCGGGACCGACAGCAGCGCCTTTGCCTTACGGGTCTCCCGGGCGAGGTCGGCGGACGCCTTGGGCGTGAGGTGGAGGCCGTCCGAGGCGCGCGTGCCGGGGCGGTAGGTGGCCAGGTCCCCGATGTCCAGGCGTATGCCGCCGATCTGCGTGCCGATGCCCCGCTCGCCCTGCCGCTGGATCGTGGCCTCGGCGCGCAGTCGCAGGTCGTGCCCGGCGACCGGCAGGATGCCGCGGGCCCGGACCCGGTCACGGCCGTCACCGGTGAACATCACCTGGGAAGCGCCGAGTTCGCGGTTGAGGTCGGCGAAGGACAGCAGGACGTCGCCGTCGAGCCGGGGGACGTGGGCGCCGCGCACGGAGGTGAGCCCGTCGGCGTCCAACCGGATGTCATGGGCCGTGGCCGACACCTTCGCCAGCGACACCCGGTCGGCCGACACGTCCGGCACGGTCACCTGCACCGAGTCCAGCCGCTTGTCGGCGAGTTGGGTGAGGAAGGGGAAGCCGCCGATCTCCACCTCGGGCGCCGCGGCCAGGTCCAACTGGTCCTTGAGGGTGTCCGCGGCCTTGTGCTCGGCGTACAGCAGCGCCCAGCGGTCGGCGAGAGTGACGAAGGCGGCGAGGACGACCAGGCTCACCACCGCCTTCGCCGCGAGCGGCAGACCGGCGAAACGGCCCCGCCGCCGGCGTCGGCCGCCGCGGCGGTGGACGGGCGGGGTCCACTCCGGTTCCTGCTCCGGTTCCTGCTCCTGCTCCTGCTCTGCCCATTCCTCGGCGGTGCCCTCGCCGAGGAACTCGTCCAGAGGGCCGTCGTCGAGGGCGCCGAGCTCCTCGTAGGGATTGTGCGGCGCTTCCGAGCGGTCGTAGGGACGGTGATGCGGATCCGGATCCATGCGGTGGGGGGTGCGCATCGACTCATCCGAACATGCGCACCACCCCTGCCCGCAAGCTGAACCCCGCGTATGCGATTTAGTTCACGATCGTGATCATCGGTTCGCCTTCGGTGGTGCGATCGGTTTCGTGGCCGAGGCGTTCGTCGGCAGGTACGGGAAATGCCGCGCGTGGGCGCTTGCGGTCGCCCGTACCGCCGAGGGCTACGCGCTGGTCATAGAGTCCTCGCAGCAGCTGTACGACGAGTGAAGAAGGGCCGATGCAGCACACGACGACGCCTGACGGGGTCCGTATCGCCTACCAGGTCCGAGGCGAGGGAGCGCCGCTCGTTCTGCTGGCGGGTCAGGCGAACAACCACCACTGGTGGGACGGGGTACGCGACGATTTCCATGCCGAACGCAGCACCCTCACGGTCGACTACCGCGGCACGGGGGAGAGCGACAAGCCCGACAGCCCCTACAGCACCGAGATCTTCGCGCAGGATGTGATCGCGGTGCTCGACGAGCTCGGCATCGACCGGGCCGACGTCTACGGCACGTCCATGGGGGGACGCGTAGGTCAGCAGCTCGCGGCCCGCCATCCGCACCGCGTGCGCTCCCTGGTGCTCGGCTGCACCTCGCCCGGCGGCCCGCACGCAGTCGAACGCGACAACGACGTGCGCAGGTCGTTGGTACAACCTCAACCGGGTGCGGCGCGACAGGCCTTGCTCGAACTGATGTACACCCCGGGCTGGCTGGCGACACATTCCGGCCCCCACCGGACACTCGGCGACCCGGCCATGCCCCCGTACGCCCAACGTCGCCACCTGGTGGCCAGCAACCAGCACGACGCGTGGCACCTCCTGCCCGGCATCAGCGCACCCACGATGGTCGTGCACGGCAGCGACGACCTGCTCAACCCCGCCGCCAACGCGCCCCTGCTCGCGAACCGCATTCCCGGCGCCCGGCTTCACATGATCCCCGGAGCGCGGCACGCCTACTTCGAGGAATTCCGGGCCGTCGCAAGCCCGCTCGTCCTGGACTTCCTCACTGCGGTGCCGCCCCGGTAACGGGACGGGCAGTCGCACGAGTGGCCGTGCCCGGACCAGCGGGCATTCACTGGTCAGGATCATCGGGATGCCAGGACCGACCGCAGGAAGCGCGAGCCCTGTCCGTGGGTAGGGCCCGGACACTCGCGCTGTCGCGTTTCCCGGTCGAGAGCCGCCGGCACTTCCCGCACCGACCGGTCGGCTGCGCACACCGAGGCCCTTGGCCGCTGCTGGTCACGGGGCCGCTTGCTGTCGTGGCTGGCAGACTGCTGGCGCTCTGATCCCATACCGACGGTGACGGTTGTAGGCCTTCGGACACGCGCGCCAGGACTCGCCACGTCGACCAACGCCCTACCCCACCCGTTCGAACAGGCGAGCCAGGCTGTACGGCCTTCGCCAGTCCCGATTTGACGGCATAGCAACATGAGGGTCGCCGCTCTCCGGCCCCGGCTCCTCACACCACCCGGAACCCGCTCCGGCAAGCACGTATCGCCAAGGAGCCGCCCCGGCAAGATCCGCCAATCGGGCGGCTCCGGGGCCGGGCCGACCGCCTGGTGTCGGGTCAATGGGGCGATATGCGCGAACACTGGTGGCCTCGGACGAGGGAGGAAAGACCGTGGGCGACCTCGATGCTCAACACGCCCGGACATCCACGTCGGTCAGCCCAGGCGTCCATGGCGCCGACGCCCCCGGCCAGGCAGGGGTCATCGGCATCGGGCTTGCCGCCGTCCTGACGTTCGCACTCGCGGAGGGCTCCTGGGAGTGGTTCGCGGCATACATCGGAGTGACACTTCTCGCGGTGATCGTCTCCTTCTACCGCCTGCCACCGTGGACGCCCGGCCTCGGCAGCGCGTATGCGCAGAATCTGGTCGCATACTCGCTGGTGGTGGGCCTGTGCGTCGCGATCGCGTTGGCCCCGGCGTTGCAGCGCTCGACGTGGCTCCTTCCGATGCCGGGCACCCGCGGCGAATGTCGGGAGCTCGGCACGTACGAGAGCCTCCGGACCGAGGCCTCGTTGGGAAACCTCGCCAGTCGGGACAGCGCGGCCCTGGCTCATGCGCAGGACATCCAAAGACATGACGCCGTTGCCGACTGTCTGGCATCCACCACGACCCGGTGGCTGCCGCTGTACGGGCTCGGGGCGGCCGTCCTGGTGGGGCTGGGCGCAGTGTCCTACGACCGTGCGCGGACACGGAGGGAAGCAGACCCGGCCGCCCATGGCCCTCGTCGGCGAGGTTGAGCAGATCGAAGCGCCTGCCTCTCTGGCGACGACGTCCGCAGCGCGCATCGCTCGGCACAACCGTGGAAGAAGGGCCCCATGACTTCACTCACGGAACAGCAGAACGTGGCCGACTTCTACGACTTCGAGGCCGCTCTCACGGAGGAGGAGCGCAAGGTTCTGCTCAGGACAAGGGCGTTCATGCGCGACGAGGTGCAGCCCCTGGTGGCCGAGCACTGGGCCGACGGGACCTTCCCCATGGAGCTGATCGGTCGTTTCCGAGAGAGTGGACTGGTCGGACTGTCGTACGAGGGCTACGGCGACCACGGCCCCGTCGCCAGTCATCTGTTGACCGGGATGATGGCGATGGAGATGAGCCGTGTCGACGCTTCGGTCGCCACCTTCTTCGGCGTCCACAACGGACTCGCCATGTACGCGATCCACGCCTGCGGCGACCAGGCCCAGCGCGACCGCTGGCTGCCCGGCATGGCGAGGATGGACGCCATCGGGGCGTTCGCCCTCACGGAGCCGCTCGACGGCTCCGACATCGCGGCCGGCATGCACACCACCGCCCGGCGGGACGGCGACACGTGGGTGCTCAACGGCGCCAAGCGCTGGATCGGCAACGCCACCTTCGCCGACCACATCGTCGTCTGGGCCCGCGACGTCGATGACGACCAGGTCAAGGGATTCGTCGTCGACAAGGGCACGCCCGGATTCAAGGCGGAGAAGATCGCCCACAAGACGTCGCTGCGCATCGTCGAGAACGCGGACGTCACCCTCACCGACGTCCGGGTGCCGGAGAGCGATCGGCTTCAGAACGCGTCTTCCTTCCGCGACGTCGCGGAAGTCCTGCGCGCCACGCGCAGTGGAGTCGCCTGGCAGGCCCTCGGTGTCATGGTCGGCGCGTACGAGCTGGCCCTGCGCTATGCCACGCAGAGGCAGCAGTTCGGCCGTCCGCTCGCGGGTTTCCAGCTCGTGCAGGACCTCTTGGTGAAGAGCCTGGGCAACATCACTTCGAGCTGGGGCATGCTGCATCGGCTCGCCGGGTTGCAGGACGCCGGGGTGTTCCGGGACGAGCACTCGTCCCTGGCCAAGGCCCACGTCACCGCCCGCATGCGCGAGGTCGTGGCCTGGTCCCGGGAGATCTTCGGGGGCAACGGGATCGTCCTGGAGTACGACGTGGCGCGCTTCTTCGCGGATGCGGAGGCCATCTACTCGTTCGAAGGCACCCGGGAGATGAACACACTGATCGTCGGCAAGGCGATCACCGGGCAGAGTGCCTTCGTCTGATCGGCCGGGGAGCGGCGCCGAGCCCGCATCGTCTCGTCGCTTCCGCGAGTGTGAGCCGCCGCAGCGCGGGGATCGCAGGGATCAATGAAGACGGCGCGCGGGGGTACTCGGTCCTGCCCCAGGTTCCTCGTACGAAAGTGAAGCCCGTTCCCATGGCTGACATGTCTGACACGCGAGACGTCGTTGCACTCATTCTCCAGGATCACCGAAGAATGGAGGATCTGTTCCGTCTGATGCGCAGCGTCGAGGCTGACCGGGCAGCCGCCCTGAGGGAGTTCGCCGATCTGTTGATCGCGCACGCGCTGGCGGAAGAGGCGAAGGTGTACCCCGCCCTCAAGCGCTTCAAGAACATCGAGGACGAAGAGGTCGAGCACGGCGAGGAGGAGCACGAGGAGGGCAACAAGGCACTCCTCGAGCTCCTGGAGGTCGACGAGGTCGGCTCCGAGGAGTGGGACGAGAAGCTCGAGGAGCTCGTGGAGGCCATCGCCCACCACACCGACGAGGAGGAGCGCACGATCCTCAACGGCGCCCGCGAGAATGTCGCCATGGAGCGACGGGAGGAGCTGGGCGAGGCGTTCCTGGAGGAGAGGGGGCGTCAGCTGAAGGCCGGCTGCGGCGCTGTGGACAACGTGCGCCGTATCGTCCGCTCCTGACCTGGTCCGCTCCTGACCGCGGCTCGTCGCGTGACCTCGGACTCCCGGCCGGCGGCCCCTGCGGAAGCCACGGTCGCCTCGGCTCGCCGGCGGACGGCGCCCACCTGCCGGCGAGCCGCAGCAGTGCGGCGGTATCCGCACGATCCTCGCCTCATTCCGGGCCGTCGGCGCGACCTCGCAGGGCCTGGTACACGGACCACACCACGGCCACCAGCGGTACGGCGACCACGGCGCCGATCACCCCCGCCGCGACCGCTCCGCCGACGACCGCCAGTGCGACCACCACCGGGTGCAACCGGACGGCCCAGCTCATCACGAGGGGGTGCAGAAGGTGGCCCTCGATCTGTCCGATGACGACGATCAGGGCCACGACCACCAGGGCGATGACCGCTCCCTTCGAAGCGAGCGCGACGACGGCCGCGATCGCCAGGGCGATCGGCGAGCCGATCAGAGGAATGAACGCGGCCAGGAACTCCAGCAGCGCCAACGGCACCGCCAGCGGCACCCCCAGAGCGAACAGCGCGATGCCCACGAGGACCGCGTTGGTCGCGGCCACCAGCAGGATGCCGTGCGTGTAGCCGGTGAAGGTCCGCCAGGCGGCCCGGCCCGCGACCGTGACCTGCCGCCGTGCCCCGTCCTGGAGCTGGTCGCACACCCACTGCCATTGCCGGTCGCCGGAATACGTGAAGAAGACCGCGCAGAACACGGCCAGTGCGAGCACGGTCAGTACCTCGAGCAGCCGGCTCGCACCGCTGAGCGCCGTACTGATGAGGGTGGAACGGTGGCTCGACAGGAGCTTGCCGATCCGGGACTGGAGATCGTCGAACGCGTCCGGAGGAAGGCGGAAGGGCGGTTCCTCCAGCTGACGTTCGATCCGGTCGATTCCCGTGACGAACTCCTTCTCCAGCCCACTCCGCTGATCCGCCGCGGTCTCACCCACCAGGGCCAGCGCGCCGATGACGAGGACGGCGCCGCCGACGATCGCGGCGGCGACCGCGAGCGGCCGGGGCATGAAGCGCGCAAGGAGGCCGGCCACCGGGCGGAGCACGGCGGTGATGACAAGCCCCAGAAAGACGGCGACGGCGACCCGGTGAAACTGCCCGAGCACGGAGAAGGCGACGCGGACGACGACACCGACGGCGATGATCCGCCATGCGTACGCAGCCGCGGTCCGCAACAGACCCGGCACGTGCGGCTCCCCGCTGCTTCGGCGTTCGAGCGGCGAGGCGGGCTGATCGGGGGGTGTGGACATCTCATGCCCGTACCACTCGCCGACCGCCGGAGAGCGGCGGAGCCCCGAAGTTCCCCCGAAGGCCGGTAGGGACTGTCACATCCTCACGCAGCACTCTGGGTCACAGGGCCCGCCGAAGCCCGACCGACAGGCGCGTCAACGCCGACGGCTCCCACCCTGTGTGCAGGGTAGGAGCCGTCCGGATGCCTTGCCGTCTACGACGTCGGCGGTTCACGCGTGGCGGTGCGAATGCCGGTTGCCCGTGACGAGGCGGTAGAGAGCGAGCAGGATGAAGGAGCCCACGATCGCGGCGATCCAGGTGGAGAGGTCGAAGAACCCGTCGATGGAGTCGACGCCGAAGAGCACCTTGCCGAGCCAGCCGCCGAGCAGACCGCCGGCGATGCCGATGAGCATGGTGATGATGATGCCGCCGGGGTCCTTGCCCGGCATCAAGGCCTTGGCGATGATGCCGGCGAGCAGACCGATCACGATCCACGCGATGATGCCCATGATGTCTCTCCGCTTCGTCGTGTAAAGACAGTGTCAGCTTCTCGTGTGCACCATCCGCGTTCGAACAAACGTCTCTGGCGAATACTTGGCTCGGGAGAGGCTGCGCGGCTGCCTCGCCGATCCGGCTGGCGGACCGTCACGACCCCGGCGGCTCGTGCCCCGTGTCCCGGGCGAGCGGTCCGGACGTCCTCAGCCCTACAGCGAGGGTGCCGAGCCCGGCAGCGGGCGCCCCGCGGACTCAGCCATGAACCACACCGCCACACCGCCGATCACGGCCGCGGCCATCATGTAGTAGGCGGGCATCATCATGTTCCCGGTCGCCCCGATCAGGGCCGTCACCACCAGCGGGGTGGTGCCGCCGAAGATCGAGACGGAGACGTTGAAGCCGATCGACAGCGATCCGTAGCGGACCTTCGTCGGGAACAGCGCAGGCAACGCGGCCGGCATCGCCGCCGTGAAGCAGACCAGCAGCAGGCCCAACGCGCCCATGCCGAGCGCGACCGCGAGCAGGCTGCCCTGACGGATCAGCAGCACGGCGGGGACGGACAGCAACAGGAAGCCCGCACAGCCCGCGGCGATCACCGGTCGGCGACCCACACGGTCGGACAGGGCTCCCGCGAAGGGCTGGACGATCATCATCACGGCCATCACGCCGAGGACGACGAGCAGGCCGTGCGTCTCGTCGTAGTGGAGCTCACTGGTCAGATAGCTCGGCATGTACGACAGCAGCATGTAGTCGGTGACGTTGAAGACGAGCACCAGGCCGACACAGAGCAGCAGTGCCCGCCACTGGCCCACGATCATCTGGCGCAGCGGCACCTTCGGGCGGTTCGACTCGGCCTTCTCGAGCTCGGCCGTGAAGGCCGGGGTCTCCTCCAGCCGCATCCGCAGGTAGAGGCCGATGATGCCCATCGGACCCGCGATCAGGAACGGGATCCGCCAGCCCCAGCTCAGCAGGTCCTCCGTGGACAGCAGCGCGGTCATCAGCGTGACCAGGCCGGCGCCGCCGATGTACCCGGCGAGCGTGCCGAACTCCAGCCAGCTGCCGAGGAAGCCGCGCCGCTTGTCGGGCGCGTACTCGGCGATGAACGTGGAGGCGCCCGCGTACTCGCCGCCGGTGGAGAAGCCCTGCACCAGGCGGGCGGCCAGCAGGAGCACCGGGGCTCCGACGCCGATCGACGCGTACGACGGGATGAGGCCGATGGCGAAGGTGCCCGCGGCCATCATGATCATGGTGACGGCCAGCACCTTCTGACGGCCGACGCGGTCGCCGAGCGGCCCGAAGACCATGCCGCCGAGCGGTCGGACCAGGAAGGCGGCGGCGAAGGCGCCGAAGGTGGAGAGCAGCTGGGCGGTCGGGTTCCCGGACGGGAAGAAGACCTTGCCCAGGGTGACCGCGATGTAGCTGTAGACGCCGAAGTCGAACCATTCCATCGCGTTGCCCAGCGCGGCGGCCTTCACGGCGCGTTTCACGAGGGCGGGGTCCGTGACGGTGGCGTTCTTCGGGACGGTCGGGAGGGAGGTCGGGGGAGTGGCGACTGTGGCAGTCGACAAAGCTTCGCTCGCCTACTTTCGTCGGGGGCAGGGACGGGTCTGCTCGACGGCGCCGGCGGCAGGCCAAAGAGCGACGATAGGCGGACATGTCCCCCTTACGGACCGTGCGCACTTCGCTGCATGCTGCATGTAAACGCGGCGTGGGCAGGACCGTAGGCCCGCTCCGGAGGCCACTGCGCGGGATCATGCTGTGACCCATCTCGCGTCCTGCGAACCTGGGTCCCCGCTCGTGAGCGGTGCATCCCAAGGACCGCGCCCGGCGGGCTGCCGCCCGGGGGTGCCGTGACGGAAGTCCAGCGGGATCCCGGCCCTCAGGCCCATTCACGGACACTGAAGGCAGCCTGTTCCGTACCCTGGCGGCATGCGCATGCGCCCCACTCTGAGCTGGACCCCTGCCGAGGACCTGCCGCCGGGCACGACCAGTCTGGAGCAGGTCGTCGACACGCTGACCGCCGGCGGTGTGCTGGTGCTCAGCGGGGCGGGCATCTCCACGGAGTCGGGCATCCCCGACTACCGGGGCGAGGGCGGGAGCCTGAGCCGGCACACCCCGATGACCTACCAGGACTTCACCGGCGACGCCCGGGCCAGGCGCCGGTACTGGGCGCGCAGCCACCTCGGATGGCGCACCTTCGGGCGCGCCCGCCCCAATGCCGGGCACCGGGCCGTGGCCGCGTTCGCGCGGCACGGCCTGCTCTCGGGTGTCATCACGCAGAACGTCGACGGCCTGCATCAGGTCGCCGGCAGCGAAGGCGTCGTGGAACTCCACGGAAACCTGGGCCGGGTCGTCTGCCTGTCCTGCGGTGCCTCCAGCCCGCGCCACGAGCTCGCCCGACGGCTGGCGGAGGCAAATGCGGGCTTCGAGCCCGTGGCAGCCGCGATCAACCCGGACGGTGACGCCGACCTCACCGACGCACAGGTCGGGGACTTCCGCGTGGTGCCCTGCACGGTCTGCGGCGGCATCCTCAAACCGGACGTGGTGTTCTTCGGCGAAGCCGTTCCGCCGCCGCGCGTCGAGCACTGCCGCACGCTGGTCCGCGAGGCGGCCTCGCTGCTGGTCCTGGGTTCCTCACTGACGGTGATGTCCGGACTTCGGTTCGTCCGTCAGGCGGGTCAGGCCGGGACGCCTGTGCTGATCGTCAACCGGGACCCGACCCGGGGCGACCGGCACGCCCTCACCCGGGTCGCGCTCCCACTGGGAACGGCCCTCACCACCGTGGCCGGTCGGCTGGGCATCCCGCTCGACGACGAGGCGGCGCCTGTCTGAGATCGTGGCGGCGGTGGGACGTCACGTGCGTTCCGCGCCCCCGGCCGTTCGGGGCCGGAGGCACGACCGCACGACCACGACCGCACGACGATGCCGGTCGGCGTACCCACGCCCTGCTCTTCGGACCTTCGGCGGCGGCGCTACCCGCCGAGGTCGTGCAGCACCTCCCTGACGGCGCGTGCACCCGAGGCCATTGCCCCCTGGACCGAGCCCTTGGCCCGGTGGTCACCGCACACGTAACGACCCCGGGCCACCCGGGCACGGGGCACCAGTGCCGGTACGCGGCTGCGTACCGGCAACTCCACTTCGCTCTCGACCGGGGGAGCGGATGCAGTTCGGCCTTGCTTCCAGTGGTCGTGGCATGTGTCGAAGTCGAGTTGGCGTCCGGCCGGAGCGTCAGATCAGCCACCGGCCGTCGCGCATCAGCTCGCGGTCGGACAGCTCGTTCTCCTCGCGCCAGGACTGGATACGGCGCGGGACGATCCGGAACCAGCGATACGAGGTGGCCGACACACGCGGATCGAAACCCGTGCGGTCGGCGAACCGGTCGCATCGCTCCGGCGGCAGCCCGTCGAGCTCGAGGACCTCGACGTCGCCGTCGATCATGGTGACGTCGCGGGTGCGGCCGAGCGCCAGCCGAACGACACGGGTGGTGGCCAGGTTCCTGCCGGTGGGGCTGTTCGTCGGGGTGGCCGCCAACAGCGCCTCGCCGTCCCAGTCGAAGGACAGCGGGACCAGGTACGGCGCGCCGTCCGCCGAGGCACTGGCCACCCAGACATCGACGTCGTGGGTGAGCCGGTGTTCGGTGTCGTGGCGACGCTGAGCGTGGGAGCGGGGTTCGGCGTCCATCGGTCCTCCGGAAGTCCGTCGTGGTCACGATCGGCAGAAGTGCGGTCGTGGGTCACGATCGCCCCGGGAAGCCCGCCGGGCCCGATCGCTGTGGTCACAGACTCTCCCGGCCCGGATGCGGGTCGCCTCCGTGCTGACCACGGAAGTCGCCACGGATAATGGGGCGGTGACCAGTCCAGAGGTATCCGCCCGGGAAGCCCAGGTGCTCGCACTGCTGGGGGAGCACCTCAGCAACGCCGAGATCGCCGCGCGGTTGGTCATCTCGGTACGCACCGTCGAGTCGCATGTCTCCTCGCTGCTGCGCAAGCTCCAACTGCCGGACCGGCGGGCACTCGCCCGGCACGCGGCCGATTCCGCCCGTACCGAGCCGTCGCGCCCGGTACCCGCCCTGCCGACACCACTGACGGCGTTCGTCGGCCGGGTGGCAGAGCGTGGGCAGTTGGCCGAGGCGGTGAAAGCGCACCGACTGGTGACCGTGGTCGGCCCGGGTGGGGTGGGCAAGACGCGCCTCGCGCTGGCGGTGGCGGCGGACATGGCCGACGACTTCGCCGACGGGGTGTGGTTCGTCGACCTGGTCCCGGTCACCGAACCGGGTCGGGTGGGCGCGGTCGTCGCGGCGGCCGTGGGGGTGGGCGAGCAACCGGGGCGCGGCATCGACGACGCCGTGCTCGCCGCGCTGACAGATCGTCGGACGCTGCTGGTGTTGGACAACTGCGAGCGGGTGAGCGACGCGGTGGCGCCGTTCGTGGAGCGGCTGTTGGCAGCCTGTCCGCGGTTGACGGTGCTCGTGACCAGCCGGGCCAGGCTGATGGTGCCGTTCGAGCGGGTCTTCCAGGTCCCGCCGCTGTCGCGGGCCGGCGGTGACGACTCGGAGGCGGTGGCCCTGTTCATGGACCGCGCGTCGGCGGTCGGCCGGCCACCCGGTCCGGCGGCGAACGAGGAGGTCGTGACCATCTGCGAACGGCTCGGCGGCATGGCGTTGGCGATCGAGCTGGCTGCGGCGCGGTGGGCCACCCTCGGACCGGACGGCCTCATGGCAGGCCTCTCCGATCAGCTGCGGATCCTCACCGGCGGACCCCGCGCCGACGACCGGCACCGGTCGGTGCGGGCGGTGCTGGACTGGAGCCATGGCCTGCTGGAGCCGCAGAGCCAGGCATTGCTGCGCCGGGTGTCGGTGTTCGCCGCGCCGTTCACCGCCGAGGCGGCCGCCGAGGTCGCCGGGTTCGCTCCACTGGATCCGGCCGCCGTCGTCGACGGGCTCGGCAGGCTCGCCGAGCAGAGCCTCCTCGCCGTGACGTCGTCAGCCACCGGCACCCGGTACCACGCGCTGGAGACCATCCGCCAGTACGGGACGGAGCGGCTCGGTGACGCCGACGAGCTTGATCATGTCCGATCCCGCCACGTGGACTGGTGCTCGACAGCCGCGAGTGTCCTCATGGGAGCGTCGGGTGCGGACTGGCGCGCCCGGTTCGAGGCCGTGGCGGACGACCTTCGGGCCGCCCTCACCTGGGCCGCCGACCGGCCGGAGCGGCGCGCGGACGCGCGTCGTCTCGCCCTGTCCCTGGCCGAGCTGGCCTTCTTCCGCAACCTGCTCGGCGAGTCCCAGCAGCGGTACGAGCAGGCGGCCGGGCTCTCCGACGACGCAGGCCGGGCCGCGGCACTGCGGCAGGCCGCCGCCGTGGCCGGGTGCCGAAGGCTCGGAGACGACATGTTCCGGCTGCACCGTGCCGCAGGGGACGCCGCGCGCCGGGCCGGGGACACCGCCGGTGCGGGCCGCGACCTGGCGGCCGCCGCCACCAACGCGTACCGCTTCTCCAGTACGTTCACGCAGGTTCCCTCCAGGGAAGAGGTGACCGCCCTGCTCGCGGCGGCGCACGAGCTGGCCGGCGATGCCCCGGCTGCCGGGGCGGCCATCGCGCTGGCCGAGGCGGCGGTGGTCGCGGACGCGTTCGGCGCCGTCCAGGGCGACCTGGTCAACACCGTGGAGGAGACGGTCGTACGCGCCGAACGTGCTGTCGACCTCGCCCGGTGCGCGGGCGACCCGGTGGCGGAGTCGGCCGCCCTCGACGCGCTCTCCGGGGCGCGGAGCTGGACCGGTGAGGCCTTCGCCGCCGCGGTTGCCGCCCAGCGCCGGATCGACGTCCTGGACTCGGCACCGCGTACCCCGGCCGGTGCGCACGAGCTCATGGACGCCCTCGCCATGGCCGCCGGAACCGCCGTCGGCGTGGGCCGGCTGCCGGAAGCCCGCCGGTGGGGCAGACAGCTCGCCGACCACCCGCTGCTGGCCGAGGTGGGGCACCACGCCACGTCCTGGCTGCTGGTCGCGGACGCGTTCGCCGGCCACGGCGACCAGGTGCTCACCGGCAGTGTGCGGTTCCTCGACGCGTGGGAGCGGAGCGGCCGTCAGCGGTCGTTCTCCCTCGGCCCCGCCGCCGCCTCGGTCGCCATGGTGCACGGCTTGCGCGGCGACCTCGACGGCCGGGACACCTGGCGCGCGATCGTCGACCGGGCGGGCAACGCACCGGAGCACCGCCACGGCTACGGCGCGGTCTTCGACGCCATGGTGCTGCTCCACAACGGGGACGCGGATGCGGCGTCGGAGCGGGTCGCGCCGGAGCCGGATCAGGTGTGGAAGTGGGTGTCCTGGGTCTGGCTCCACTGGTACGTGGCGCTCCGGGCGGAGACCGCGGTGCTCGCCGGGCACCCGGACGCCCGGGCCAGGATCGACGCCGCCCGGACCGTGGTCGCCGGCAATCCGATCGCCACCGCGCAGGTGGACCGCGCGGCAGCCCTGCTCGACGGCGACCCGGCGCCGCAACTCGCCGCCGCCGCGGCCTTCGACGCGGCCGGCTGCCCCTATCAGTCAGCGCGCACGCTGGTGCTCGCCGGGGGCGAACATGCCGCCGTCGGTATGGCCGCGCTTGCCGACCTCGGTCTCGCCCCCATGGCCGTCCGGTAGCCGCTTCACCCATGCGTCCGGTACGCGAGCGGCGTGGCCGGGCGGGGGCGGAGCCGATCTCACCCCGCCGGCCCGCCCGTTCACCGGCCGGTGCGCCATCAGCTCACCGCCTGCTTCACCAGTGCGATGATCCGCGCCTCCGCTTCGGCCGTCACCTCGGTCAGGGCGAAAGCGGTCGCCCACATCGTGCCCTCGTCGAGCTTCGCCGGGTCGCTGAACCCGAGCGTCGCATAGCGGGACTTGAACTTCGCCGCGCTCTGGAAGAAGCAGACGACCTTGCCGTCCAGTGCGTAGGCGGGCATCCCGTACCAGAGCTTCGGCGCGAGGGCCGGGGCGTGGGCCGTGATGACGGCATGGACGCGCTCGGCCATGATCCGGTCGGAGTCCTGCATCTCGGCGATCTTCGCGAGTACGTCCCGCTCCGCCTCCGCCGCCTTGTCCGCGGGCGAGCCGCGGCGCGCAGCCTTCTTCTGCCCCTCGGCGTGCTCCTTCATCGCGGCCCGCTCCTCGGCCGTGAATCCCTCGTACGTGCTGCTTCCGGTGCTGGTCATGGTTGCTCCCGTGATCAAGGCGTGGACCGCGATCGGCCCGGCGGGTCCTGCCGGGCCCGTCGCTGTGGGTCACAGCCTCTCCCGGCCGGCGACGGAGCGCCTCCGTGCTGACCACGGAAATCCACCACGGAGCGGGTCGGGTGCCCCGGACAAGGGCCGGCGGCACCGAGAGCCGGCGCCTCAGCCCGTGGCGGCGAGGGTGTCCGTGCGGCCGCCCAGCGAGGCGGAGAGAACTGGTCCGTGACCTGCTCCAGTGCCACCGCGGCAGCGGGCGCGAGGAGCGACGCGCCGACTTCCGCGGCGATGTCCCGGTCGAGCGTGAACCACCCGGGCACGATGTGCGCCGCGCCCATGGAACTGAGGACCGGGCGCAGGGCGTAGTCGATGGCCAGCACGTGGGTTCTTCTGGAGCCGCTCGCTCACCTCGTGCGGGAGCCGCGCGAACACGCCGTTGGCCTGCACGGGGTACAGAATCTCCACGCCGTGCACGGCCCGCACGCCCTCGGCGAGCCGCTGGGCCATCTCGTTGGCGTGGCGGGCGTTGCGCAGCCACAGGTCCTTGGCCAGCAGGGCCTCCAACTGCACCGACACGAAGCGCATCTTGGAGGCGAGCTGCATGGACAGCTTGCGCAGGTGCTTCATGTGCCGGACGGCGTCCTGGTCGATGACGACGACCGCCTCGTGCTGCCGCCGGTGGCCAGCGGCAGCACGGTCTTGCCGGTCAGCGCGTACTGCGGGAGCAGGTCGAGCAGACTTCAACAGGCCCGAGTAGGCGGCCTTGTACACGGGCGTGCCGATCACCACCCCCTCCGCCCGCGCGAACAGATCCGAGGCTGCGACGATCGCCGGATGCCCGAAGTCCGCGCCGAGCAGCGCCTCGGGGGGGGGGGGGGGGGGGGGGGAGGGTGCGCGCCCCCAGCGGGATCACCTCTTGGTGGTCATCGCCCGCAGCACCCAGGAGGCGATCGTCGTCAACCTGCCGCACCTGTACGTGCTGGGGCGCGAGCAGGACTGACCTGCCGTACGAGGTCGCCGGGGACTCCTCGAGTGCGGAGGCGGCTCAGTACGGGCTGGTCTCGCCCTCGGTCGTCACGCCGAAGGTGTTCAGGAAGTTGCTGACGAGCTGGTAGAAGCCGACCGTGATGACGAGGTCGGAGAGCTGGCCCACGGTGAGGAACTCCAGTGCCTCCACACGCTCGGCGTCGCTCAGGGTGTGCTGGGCGAGCAGACGGTCCGTGCAGCGGAGGATCGACGCCTCTGGCAGCGGCGATCGCGGCCTGGCTCAGGCCGACCAGGCGGCCGATGTTCTCGTGGTGGTGGACCTCGTACGGCGCCTGGTGGACGTGGCCGACCCGCACGATGGCGAGCTCGCGCCACTCGTCCGGGAGAGAGTTGGCCTGCAAGATCGCGTCGGCCGGCTTCAGGAGGCCGGGGGCGAGCCAGGGCGAGTGCATGATCATGCGGAAGACGTTCAGCGAACCGCGCTCGGTGACGGCTTCCCGCAGCTCGGCAGGCAGGGCCGACAGGTCGGGGTATTCCATGGTGAACTCCTTCGTCGGGGCGGCTCGGCCGAACCTCCGGATCGGATCGGTGCCGTCCCACTGTGCCGCGAGACCTCGGAGCGTCGCGAGGACACCACCCTCTGCGCCACCGACGTCGGAGATCCCGCGCACCGTGCACCGATCAGTGCGTGTCCGTGTCCCCCTGGCTGCGCACGACCTCCTTCACCTTGGCCACCGCGAAGCCCCAGCCCTGTGCGACGGTCGGCTTGGCCGGGACGGCGATCTCGTCCGGGTTGGTGAGCACGTCGAGCAGGACGGGCCCGGGGGTGCTGAAGGCTCGGCGTACGGACTTCTCCAGTTCGGCCGGGTCGGTCACCCGGATGCCGGTGATGCCCATGGCCGTGGCGACGGCCGCGAAGTCGGGGTTGTCCAGCACGGTGCCGAACTCCGGGAGTCCGGCCTGTTCCTGTTCGAGCTTGACCATGCCCAGCCGGCGGTTGTCGAAGACCACGAGCTTGACGGGGAGCCGACTCGTCCTGAGTGTCATGAGGTCGCCCAGGAGCATGCTCAGTCCGCCGTCGCCGCAGAAGGCCACGACCTGGCGGTTCCGGTCCAGGCACTGGGCGCCGAGGGCCTGGGGCATGGCGTTGGCCATGGAGCCCAGGTTGTAGGAGCCGATCAGCTGCCGCTCGCCGCGCATCTCGACGAAACGCGAGAGCCATACGGTGGCCATGCCCGTGTCGGAGGTGAAGACGGTGTCATCGTCGGCGAGGCGGTCCACCACGGCGGCCAGCGCCTCCGGACGGATGTCGCCGGCCCGGTTGTCCAGCGCGGAACGGAGGCGGCCCACCAGACCCTTGTCGTGCGCCGGGTCGGCGAGCCGCGCCTGGCCCTCGCGCCACCGCTCGAAGCGCTTGCGGGCGTCCTCCAGGTGCGAGCGGTCACGCGCGCCCTCGCTCCGGGCGGGCGTGGCGGCGAGCTGGGCCAGGAGGTCCCGGACGGTCGCGCCCGTGTCACCGACGAGCCCCAGCTCCACGGGCACCCGGCGTCCGATGTGGGCGGCCTCGGTGTCCACCTGGATGACGGTTCGGCCCTCCGGATACCAGTCCCGGTAGGGGAAGTCGGTGCCCAGCAGCAGGAGCGTGTCCGCGTCCTGGAGGGCCGACGCGGCCGCGGGGTTGCCGATCAGCCCGGTCTGGCCGACCTGGAAGGGATTGGCGTCGCCCTCGAAGCCCTCCTTCGCCTTCAGCGTGAGCACCATCGGCGCGGCCAGCCTGTCGGCCAGGGCCAGTACGTCCTCTCGCGCGGCGCGGGCGCCTCGTCCGACGAGCAGCGTGACCCGCCGCGCCCGGTCGAGCAGCTCGGCGGCTCGCCGGACGGCGGACTCGTCCGGTCGGCTCACCGGGGCGTTCAGCGAGAACCGGGCCGGCCGGTCCGCGCTCAGCTCCCGTTCCCCCAGGTCGCCGGGGACGGTCAGCACGGCGACACCCTTGCGGCCCAGCGCGGTGCGCACCGCCGTCTCCAGCATCTGCGGCAGCTGGTCGCCCGAGGTGATCGTGGCCCGGAAGACGGCCACGTCGCTGAAGAGCGCGTCGTTGTCGACCTCCTGGAAGTAGTCGCTGCCGAGTTCGGCGAGCGGAACCTGTCCGGCGATCGCCAGCACCGGGGTACGGCTCTTGGCCGCGTCGTACAGCCCGTTGAGCAGGTGCACCGAGCCGGGGCCGACGGTGCCCATGCACACGCCCAGGGTGCCGCTGAGCTGCGACTGGGCGCTCGCGGCGAAGGCCGCGGCCTCCTCGTGCCGACAGCCCACCCACTCCAGGCCCTCGGTGGTGCGGATGGCGTCGGTCAGCGGGTTGAGCGCGTCGCCTACGACGCCGAAGACCTGGCGCACGCCAAGTTCGCTCAGGGCGTCCACGATGACGCGCGCGACAGTTCGGGCCACGGGATCCTCCAGATCAGACGGTGAAGCGGTCGGGGTCGGCGGCGGCCCAGTCGGCCGCCCAGGAGACGGGCGGCTCGGCGAGCAACTGCCCGGGCGCCAGCCACTCGTAGAGTTCCTCGAAGGAACGTTCGGTGCGGGGGTCGATGCGCCGACGCAGCATGTGGGGACGCAGCTGTGCGGGATCGGTGACGCCCATGGCCGCCATGATCTCCAGCGCGCTCGCCACCGTCGCCTTTTGCAGGCGCTGGACCCGGAGTGTCTTGTCGCCGACGTGGAGCGCGCGGGCCCGCCGGGGGTCCTGCGTGGTGACGCCGGTGGGGCAGGTGTTCGTATGGCACCGCTGCGCCTGGATGCAGCCGACGGCGAACATCATCGCCCGTGCGGCGTTGCCGTAGTCGGCGCCCTGCACCATGCGCTTGACCAGGTCCGTGCCGGTGGCGATCTTGCCGCTCGCCCCGATCCTGACGCGGTCGCGCAGACCCGCGCCGACGAGGGCGTTGTGCACGGTCAGGAGCCCCTCGGTGAGCGGGGTGCCGACATGGTCGGCGAACTCCAGGGGCGCCGCCCCGGTCCCGCCCTCCGCCCCGTCCACCACGATGAAGTCCGGGGCGGTGCCCTCCGCCAGCATCGCCTTGCACACGGCGAGGAACTGTCGGCGCGAGCCCACGCAGAGTTTGAAACCGGTCGGCTTTCCACCGGACAGTTCCCGCATCCTGGCGATGAAGCGCACGAGTTCGCGCGGCGTGGAGAACACCCGGTGGTAGGGCGGTGACATCACCGTCCGACCTTCGGGCACGTCCCGCACCCGCGCGATCTCGGCGTTGACCTTCGCTCCGGGCAGGACTCCGCCGATGCCGGGCTTCGCGCCCTGCGAGAGCTTGAGCGACACGCACTTCACGTGCTCGTGCGCGGCCTTGTCGGCGAACTCCGCCGGGTCGAAGTCGCCTTCGTCGGTCCGGCAGCCGAAGTAGCCGGTACCGATCTCCCAGACGAGGTCACCGCCCGGCCGCAGGTGGTACTCCGACAGTCCGCCCTCGCCGGTGTCGTGGGCGAAACCCCCGGCCGCGGCACCGCCGTTGAGCGCGAGGATCGCGTTCGCGGAGAGCGAGCCGAAACTCATCGCCGACACGTTCAGCAGCGCCATGTCGTACGGACGGCCGCAGTCGGGTCCGCCGATCCGCACCCGCGGTGCGGTCTCCGGCACCGCACAGGGCGCCATCGACGGCACCAGGAACTCGTAGCCGGGGCGGTAGACGTCCCGCTCGGTGCCGTACGGCTGCTCGGCGTCGGTCCCCTTCGCCCGCTCGTAGACGATGGTGCGTGTGTCCCGGTCGAAGGGGCGGCCGTCGAAGTTCCGCTCGATGAAGTACTGCTGTAGTTCCGGGCGGATCTTCTCCAGGAGGAAGCGGGCATGCCCGAGGACGGGATAGTTGCGCAGCACGGAGTGCCGGCGCTGTATCAGGTCCCCTACGCCCAGCAGGCCCATCACGAGCAGCGGCGCTGCGGCGAACCACCACCACGGCGAACTCCCCACCGCGGCCGCGGCCGCCGCGAGCGCGACGAACAGAACGAGGACCACCAGTCCGATACGTGTCACCTCCCCCTCGTTGCCCGACAGCCGACGATCATGTCCCTCCGTTCCTTCCAGAGTTCGTCAAGGAATGCGGTACGCCCATCCGGCAACCCCACCGGCCAGAGACCGCGGCCGCCACGGCGCCCTGTGCACCCGGCTCGAGAACGCGCGGCCGCGCGAAAGCCGCGGCCCCCGGACACGGGCGAGGGCCGTGCGCCGCACTGCCCGAGGCTGCGGAGGCGGACCTGGGCCAGACAGGGCACGGAGCGCAATCGGAGCATCGGTGGCACCCAGCCCGCGAGGGCGAGAACCACGCCGCACCAGGCTCCGGCAGCGGAAGCGCTGCGTCCGCCAAGGAAGTCGGATAACCGCTCCGTCGACGGGGTAGAACGAACGCCGGGTGCCTTCCGGTCGTGGACGGCCCCGCACATGGACCAGCCGGGGCCTCCCGGCAAGAATCGAAGGACGAGCAGCATGGCCAGCGGCACCGTGAAGTGGTTCAACTCCGAAAAGGGCTTCGGCTTCATCGCCCAGGACGGCGGCGGACCGGACGTTTTCGCCCACTACTCCAACATCTCCGGCAACGGCTACCGGGAACTGGTGGAGGGAGAGCCGGTCACCTTCGACGTGACCCAGGGGCAGAAGGGCCCGCAGGCCGAGAACATCGTCCGCGGCTGAGCCGGCCCCCCACCGCATCGCCCCGTGGACCACTGTGTAGAGTGGTGGCAACGACGCGGGGTGGAGCAGCTCGGTAGCTCGCTGGGCTCATAACCCAGAGGTCGCAGGTTCAAATCCTGTCCCCGCTACGAGAAGAAGGGGCCCGGCATCGCCGGGCCCCTTCGCTTTTCCATGCGCCGAGCACATCGACAACGGTCCGGCGCGCCGGGTGATGATCGCCCGAAGTTCCCAGACCTCGGCGGCAGCGGCTGTTTCGGCTTTGTCGGCGGGGGCCAGTGCTTGACGCGGCCGGGTAGAAGCAGGCACAGCGGGGCGGCGACGGCGGCGAAGGCCACCGACCATCACAGACTCTGCTAGGAGTTTTTCGCCGCCCGGGCCCGATGGGCCGCGACCGTCGTCCGGCTCGCGCACGCGTTGGAGCAGAAACGGCGCGTCCGGTTCCGTGACTGGTCCACGAAGTAGTTTCCGCATCCGGCCGCGGCACACCGCCCCAGCGTGACCGCCGGATCCCCGGCCGCGACCAGGGCGAGCTTGGCGGCGATCAGCTGGCCGGCCCAGCGCTTGGCCGGGGTGCCGTTGCGGCTGAAGTGGATGTGCCAGCCGCCGAGGCCGTCGTGGTCGGACAGGTGCATTTCCGGCGGATAGTCGCGCAGCAGGCGGTGCACGGCTTCGGGGGCGGCGCCGTCGACCGACTGTGCCAGGGCCGCGCGCACGAGGTCCGGCAGCTCGCCGTAGTCGCCGCCCGGCGGCGGTGTGACCTCGTGCTCTGCGAAGAACTTGGCGACCAGTTCGCCGTGCTGGTCGAGGGTCCCGGTATTGGCCAGCTCGACGGCCAACCGCGCCACGTTCCCCATGTAGTCACCGTATTGCACTTGACCACCTACATCGCCGCTTCCTAGTGTAGGTGCCATGTTATCTGATGACACCTACATAGCCCGCCGCCTTCACCTGCTCGGGGAGTGGGACGCCGCACTCGCCGCCTTGGGCCCGGATGCCGAACCCGAGCTGCGCGCGGAGATCGCCGTCGACCGCTGGTTCTTCCGGATCGAGGGTCATGAGGAGGCCGAGAAAGCGGTCGCGGCGCTCGATCCCGCATCGCCGACCGCGCACCTGCTCACCGGGCGACTGGCCTACAGTCGCCTGCTGTTCCGGCGCGACCCCCGCGCCGACGACCGCGCCGTGGCCGAGGCCGGCTACCGCGCGGCGGTCGAGAGCGGCGACGAGAAGTTGCGCGGTTGGGCCGTGTACCACTGGGCCGTCCTGCTGGACAACATCGACCAGGACCCGGCCGGCGCCCTCCCACGCTACGAGACAGCTCTCGAGATCGCGACGAAGTCCGGCGACGGCTACTTCGAGTCCTACATCATCCGGCACCTCGCACCGCACAAGGAGCCCGCCGAACGGCTCGCGATGCTGCGCCGCTCACTCCACCTGCGCGCCGCGCTCGGCGCCCGGCCCCAGACACTCGCCGCGCAGGCCCTCCTCGCCGACAACCTTCCAGAAGACGACCCCGAGCGCGCCGAGCTCATGCGGACATTCCGCCCGGGTGCGAGAGAACTGCACATCGGCTGGCTCCTGTCCGAGGACTGATCCGCCGAGCGCCCCGGCCCCGAGCAAGGTGCGGTAGGCCACGCAGCCCAACAGCATCAAGACCATCGGTGACCGCTGGGTTCGTGTCACCGAGGTCCGAGGGGTGGGCTGGTGGTCGCGGAGTGGCTTCCGTGAGGATCGATCGCATGGCGGGCGTCGAGCGCGGCTGCCAGCAGGCGCTCGTCAAGCATCGTCTCGGCATCCCGTGTCGAGTCGTTGACGGGGATGCGGGTACGCCGGTCGATCAGCGCTGTCACGGCCGGCAGTGCCGGCAACGCCTGACGGCCCATCCGTGCGAGGCCCTCCAGGTAGTACTCACCGACCGTGTACTCACTCAGATGCGGGGTCATGAGGGCGAGGAGCCGGGGGAGGGCGGTGGGGCCCGCGTGCCGCAGCCACACCGGGGCGCACCCGGCCTGCATCCGACCCGGGCGCTGGAAGGTGAGGTTGTAGAGCTGGGCGGCCTGCCGGAAGGTCAGCGGGCCCGCGTCCAGCAGGGCCCCGAAGATCTCGGGGGCGTGTGCGAGTCGGCCGATTCCCACGGGCCTGGCCGCAAGGAGCGCAGCGGCGGATGGGCAACTGAAGGACGGGGGCGGATTGCCGCTGGACCCACGGACCTTGGGATACGGAGTGAAGGGGACCGTGGCGGCCAGGGCGCCGTGTGTGCGCATGGCGGCCTCCGAGATCGAGGCCGTGGTGAGAGCCTTCGCCGCGGCCGGGCTGACCACTTGCCCGCATTGACGGGCGAGCAGGGGCAGCAGCTCGACCGCAGCTGCCCTCCAGTCGTGACACGCCTCGCGGGCGAGTTCGGCGCCGATGTCCGAGGTGCCGGGACCGGCGAGGAGGCGCGCTGCGAGGGCGTACGTGTGGCGCTCGCGCCCCAGCCGGAACAGTACCGACCCCCAGCGCCGCCCGACGCTCCTCAGGTGACGCGCAGCCTCCAGGGCATCTGCGAGCAGGGCCCTGTCGAGGGCGTGCCACTGCTGGGGAGGGGCGGCCCGCAGGGTCTCCAGGTGAGCGAGGAAACGGACGGACGGCAAGGAGTCGGCTCGCAGGTGTGACACGAAGCCCCCGAGCGAGTCGGCGAGGACGCTGCGCACCACGGGGTCGGTGAGTTCGCCGAGGGCGTTGAGCGCGACATCCTGGCGCCCCGTACGGACGACGAGTCGCGCGGCTCGACGGCGCACCTGTTCGTCAGCGTCGCTGAGCCGGGCCAGCGCCACCTCGGCGGCCTCGGGCCAGGGCCCGTCCGGGGCGAGGCTGTGGAGGAGGGCCATGACCTCACGGCGTACGAACGGATCGTCGGCGTGAGCGAGCTGAAGCAACCGGACGGCGACAGCACCGGTGCGGTCGGCGCGTACCGCGTCGAGTATCGCGCTACGGGAATGATGGGCGGGCGTCGTGGCGGTGCCGGAGGCCACGGCCTCGTCCAACCACCTCACCGGACGGGGCGGTTGCCGCCCTTCCATACTGAGAATTCGGTCATGCTGCTGATCATGTCATGTTCAACACCAGCGGCGGGCTCCGGTCCGGCACCCGCGTCGTGCCGAAGGTGGCAGGCCGCGTGGCCCGTTCGTCCTACCGGGCCGGGTGGCAGTGCCTCACCTTCCGTATAGCCGCCGACCGAGCCCACCGCTGGCACCGAGCGGGTGCAGGTCCTCACCGCAAGCACCGTGTGGCCGACGCACAGCAGCCGGCCTCGACCGTGAGCACGTACCGGCGGCTCCGCCGCCACATCCGGAAGAGCCACTGAGCCTGTTCCCACCGCGGCTCGAACGGGCTGGACGGTTGGCGGCCTCCCGCCGAACCGGGAGGAAGTGCCGGAGTGGTGGCGGTACGGCCTCAGCCCTGCGCCGCCTCCACCGCTGAGGCGACGAAGTCCGCGACCAGTCGCCGCCGGTCCTCCTGCCCCCAGGCGAGGACCAGCGCACTACGCGGCGCGTCGGCCACCGGAACATGAACGAGCCCCGGATGCTGTGGCCGGGCCAGCGATCGCGGCAGCACCGCGATCGCTCGTCCCAGCAGGACCATATGCGTCAGCTCGGCACCGTCGGCGACCTCGGGACCGAACCCGGCGACGGGCTCGATACCGGGCACCCCGTTGCCGCGGACGCCCTTCCAGTCCTTCGCCGCCCGCCACCACCTGCGCGTCCCCGGCGACGACCACGCCCCGGTGGCCGTCGCTTCCGCCGTCGTCCAGCTCGGCCTGGCCGACCTCGACGCCCTCGACACCGCCTTCGCCCTCCCCGGTATCGGCGAGTTCATCGACAGCTGGCAGGCCCGCCGCCCGTACAAGGCGATCTGGGTCAACCACGAGCCCCTCGCCTGACCCGGCACCCCAGCGGGGTACCCGCCCGACGCCGCCGACGCAGTGAAGCTCAGCCGTCGCCACCGACGGCCGAGGAGTGCGTCAGACGCCCGACGACGTCGGCAGTGCCGTGTGTTCGGCCCTCTCCAGCCAGCCGGTGTACCAGCGGGCGAAAGTCACCGGCTTCTTGTCGTCGTCCAGGAGTGGCGCGAGGTCGACGTCGTCCACCCGGCCGTCGGACCAGACCGTCCCTCGGTGACTGCCACTGATGATCAGCCACTCTCGCAGGGCGCAGCCGAGGTGGCAGATCACGATGGCGCCGACGGTGCGCTCGGGAGCGAACATGAGGGCGTCCCACTGCTCATCCCAGGCTTCCATGGCGTCGTCGAAGTTCTCGATCTCGTCGAAGTCCTCTTCCTCGGGGCGCTGGGCGAGGAGTTCCTCGACGGTCTTGGGGTCCGGGCCCCGCTCAGGGAACGGCTCAGCGAGCATGGAGATCTCGGCCAGGTCGGCGCCGTCGCCTTCCCAACGCCAGCGGCCCTGCACCCGTCGCACGGGAAATAGGCCGTGAGCGGGGCCGGCACCGCCTGCGGCGACGTGGAGGAGGAAGGTCCGGTACTCCTCCGGCAGCCTGACACCTATCTGCTCTTCGAGTTCAGTGAGCTCGGCCTCAGTGAGTGGTTCGTCCAGGACCCACCGGTGCCCGCGCGAGCCGAACACTTCACTGCTCGCCGACTGAACTCCCAGCGCCACGACACGATCGCGTGTCCCCGCCCACTGATCAACCATGTGCAGACCGTATCCGCCACCACTGACACTGGCACTGGCACTGGCACTGACCGACTGGCCTTGGACGCATGTGCAGGTGGGTCATGCGACGTCACGTCGTCAGCGCCTCAGCCGCGCGCGGCGAGTACCTCGCGCCATGCCGGGCTGTCGACGTAGTGGTTGTCGAACCGCTCCGAGGAGTCCTTGATCTCCTGCGGGTCGGCCTCGCCGCGCATCACCCGGCCGAGGAGCCGCAAGTAGTCGAAGCGGTCGGCGCCCGGGGTGAAGACGAACAGTACGTCGGCCGTCCTGCCGGGCGCCGCGGCGAAGGCGTGCGGGGTGTGCGGCGGCACGACGAGGAAGTCGCCCGCCTCCAGGACGCTGATCTCCTCGCCCACCAGCACCTGGAGCGCGCCGTCGATCACGAAGAACGCCTCGGACGCCTTGGTGTGCAGGTGGGCGGGTGCTCCGACCGCGCCTTCGGCGAATGTCGACCGGTAGCTGGTGAGCCGCCCGCCGGTGTGGCCGGAGTCCGCGAGAAGCGTCATGACACTGCTGGGATCACGAGTCGTCTCGGCGTCGGCGGCGCGGGTGAGGATCGGGGCGAAGTTCGCGGTCTGAGCGGTCTGAGCGGTCTGAGCGGTCTGCGTGGTCTGCGTGGTCTGCGTGGTCTCGTTCTTCTTCGTCATGGCTACGACTCTAGAGAGCCGAGCGACCGGTGACGGGGTGCATTTTGAGGTCGGGATCATGGGTCAATTTGCGCGACCTCAACGGGTCGTCCACGCCTACCCTGTCGGTGAGCTTCAGCGTCGGGGCCTGCGTTCGGTGTCCGGACAAGGACCCCACCAAGCGGCTGGTAGAAGTAAGTTGTGCCGATGACCGAACCCCTGCCGCCCGGCGGCGCTGTGCCCGATGCGGACGAACTGCATGCCCGGTGGGCGGAGGCCTGGGGGCCGGAGCAGGTCGCGGAGCGGTTGGGTGGGGTGGGTACGCCCTGGTGCATCGCCGCGGGGTGGGCGCTGGATCTGTTTCGCGGGGAGCAGTCGCGGCCGCACGGCGATCTGGAGATCGCGGTGCCCGCGGCGGGATTCCCGGAGATTGGAGACCGCTTCCCCGAGTACGCGTGGGACGCGGTGGGTTCGGGACGGGTCTGGGCCGGGGCGGGAGCTGAGGCGCTGGCGGCCACGCATCAGACCTGGCTCCGGGATCCGGCAAGCGGTCGGTTCCTGTTCGATGTCTTTCGTGAGCCGCACGAGGGCAGGACATGGATCTGTCGGCGGGACGAGAGTCTGCGGCTGCCGTACGACGCGATCATCGAGCGGACGGTGGACGGGATCCCCTACCTGGTACCGGAGTTGGTGCTGCTGTTCAAAGCGAAGGCGACGCGGCCCAAGGATCAGGCGGACTTCGACGGGATGCTGCCGCTGCTGGGCCGGGCGCGGCGGGATCGCCTCAGTGAGTGGCTGGACCGTGTGCACCCCGGACATCCGTGGCTGGCGGAGCTGACGGGGTAGTGGCGCGGGGTCGCCCGTGGATCAGCGACGACAACCCGTGGATCAGTAACGACAACTCGCGGATCACCAAGGGGAATTCGGCTGCCGAGGTCAGTGGTCCCCTTTAGGTTTGCGGTGTGCCTGATACCTCCTACCTCTCTGCGGTCCGTGAGTCGTACGACACCGTCGCCGCCGACTACGCAGCAAGCGTCAAGCCCCCTGCGGAGTTGGATCCGGTGTCGCGCGCGATGCTGGCCGCGTTCGCCGAACTCGTCAGGGACTCCGGCCGTGGGCCGGTTGCAGACGTGGGGTGCGGCCCCGGCAAGGTGACAGCGCACCTGGCTGGTCTGGGACTCTCGGCCTTCGGTGTCGATGTGTCGCCGAAGATGATCGAACTGGCCCGAAAGGCTCATCCGGACCTGCGGTTCACAGTGGGTTCCATGACCGCGCTGGAGCTCGGGGATCACGAACTCGGCGGCATTCTGGCCTATTACTCCACGCACCACACGCCGCCGGAGTTGCTGCGGGTTGTGTTCGCCGAATTCCACCGCACCCTTGCGCCCGGGGGCTACCTGATGCTCGTCTGCCGTGTGGGGAAGGGCGAGCACCTGAGTCGGACGCTTGCCTATGGCGACCACCCCGCACCCTTCGAGTCCTATCGGCTGCCGGCGGACCGGATCTCCGAACTGCTGGAGCAGACCGGGCTGGTTGTCACCGCACGGCTGCTGCAAGGTCCGGCCGAAGGCACCGTCGGCAGTTTCATGGTCCGCAGGCCGGAGTAGCGCCGGTCTCGGGCCGACGGCAGAGTCGTCAACCCTCCGCAAGGCCTTCGTGGAGGTCGAGGGTCCAGTTCTGACCGACGAGGTCGTGGCCGAAACGGTGAGGGGGCTCCTCGTCGGCGAGGGTGAAGCCGAAGTGTTCGTGGATCCTGCGGGCGGACACGAGGTTGTCGGTGGTCCACAGCGTCACGCGCTGGTAGCCGGCTCGCGGGCGAAGGTCGGGGACTCCTCGACGAGGCGGGTGTCCAGACCGAGGCCCCGGACGCCCGGGGTGACGAGCAGGACTCGCAGCTTGGCCACCCCCGGTTGGTCGTCGGCGACCAGGAACACGCAGCCCGCGCGTTCGCCGTCGACCTCGGCGATGACGACCGGCTCGACTTCTCGCCACGGACGACGAGCGCGGGGTGACCGCCGGTCAGCGGGTGGGCGGGGCGAACTCGGGCTGGTCGAGCACACGCAGCCAGCTTCCGTCAGGCTGGCGTCGGACGACCTGTGCCCGGGCGCCGGATCCGTCCCTCGGCGGGGTCGAGGTCAGGGCGATGTCGCCGCTGATCAGCGTCGGCAGCGGCGGTTCCGGTTCGAAGCGGGGACGGTTGGCCAGCACCTTCTCCCATACCGCACGGATCGCGTCCCGCCCCACCGTCAGCTCCCCGGGCGGGTAGGCCAGCACCGCATCCTCTTCGTAGAGCGCGGCGACCCCGGCCGCGTCACCCGCGTTGGATCGTTCGACGAACAAGCGAGTGATGTCCTCGGGCCGCACGGCCTTCTCGTACTCCTGCATGGGTTCCTCCTGACGTCCGGCTTCGATGCTCCCCAGCCTTGCCGCCCACCGATCAGAAGTCCAACAGATGGATTGGCTGGAAGCTAGAATCCACAGTCATGGACCTGAGGCAGCTGGAGTACTTCGTCGCGGTCGCCGAAGAGCAGAACTTCACCCGGGCGGCCGGGCGAGTCCACATCAGCCAGTCCGGCGTCAGCGCCCAGATCCGCCGGCTGGAACGTGAACTCGGAGCCGAGCTGTTCGACCGGTCGGGGCGCACCGTCACCCTGACCGTCGCGGGAAGTGCCGCGCTCGAACACGCCCGCACCGCACTTGCCGCAGCTGAGGCGGTCGGCCAGGCAGTGGGGCAGGTGACCGACCTGATCCGGGGCCGACTCACGGTCGGGATGGTCATCGGCTGCACCCTCACCCCGCTGTTCGACGCCCTCGCCGCGTTTCACCGGGTTCATCGGGGTGTGGAGATCTCGCTGCTGGAGGACAACTCCGACAGGCTCATCGAGGGAGTGCGCGCCGACGTCATCGATCTGGCCCTCATCGGTACCGCAGGCGCCGCCCCGGACGGGCTGGACTCGCTGACGGTCATCAGTGAGCGGCTCGTCGCAGCTGTTCCCACGGGACACCCCTTGGCAGGACAACGCCGGGTCACTCTGCGCGACCTGGTCGCCCATCCGATCGTCTGCATGCCACCCGGCACCGGCCTGCGCGCGGTGTTCGACCGTGCCTGCGCCGCACAGAGCCTGCAACCCGCGGTCGCGCTGCAAGCCGGCGCGGCGGATGCCATCGCCGACCTCGCTTCCCGCGGACTGGGTGTCGCGGTCCTCAGCGAGTCGATGGCCGCCGGCTACCGTGAACGGCTCACGGCCCGCGTCATCGACGACATCGAAACACCGGCGGTGCTCGCCCTGATCTGGAAGAGCACGCACAACCCTGCCGTGCGCGAGTTGATCGTGCACAGCCGACAAGCATTCACCAAGCTCGATCCTGCCCGAGGGCTGTCCCCGGTCCCGTAAATGATCCGGGTACGGATACGGGTGCGAGCCTTCTGCCTCAGGTCGTGCTGCCTCAGGTCGTGCTCGCGTACAACTCGTGCAGCGGCTGAGCCGAGTCGGTGCCGGAGTGGCCGAAGGGAGCGTCGAAGCTCCAGACCATGAAGAGCAGGAAGACCACCAGGGCGCTGAACGCGGTGGCCAGCATCAACTCCCGGGCGGAGCGGCGGATCTGGAGCGCGTAGAGCAGACCGAGCGTGACGATCCCGCCGGCGATCAGGCCGAACCAGACCACCCCCGGCAGGGTGCTGCCGGCGCTGTCGAGGCGCTGGTGGCGCGCGTCGTCGGCGGCGGCGACCTGGTCGAGGAGCGGCTGGTAGGCCTGGGCCTGGAGTTCGTCGGTGGGCGTGTGGTGCGCGATGTCGCTGCGGATGCGGGTCAGCAGTCGGCCCCCGGTGGCGTCGATCGGACCGTCGTCCTCCATGGCCGGCCACTCGGTGGTCACGGCGTGCCGGGCGTAGGCGTCGATGTGCTGTTGAACCTGGGTGTGGAAGGCGGCGGGGTAGACATCCAGGCGCTGGTCGATCTCGTACAGCGCCTGGGCCTCGCGCTGCACGGTGTCCTCGGCGGCGCCGCGTGCCTCCCAGACGCCGGCGATCGCCAGGCCCAGGACGATGGCGTAGACGACGCCGACCATCATCACCATGTACTCGAGCACGTCGGGCGTCTGCGAGGTGTCCTCGTCGTCCGCCACGCGGCGGTGACGCATCACGGTGGCGGCGACCACGAAGGCGCAGACCAGCGCGCAGGCCAGGGTGTAGATCAGCCATTCCGGCACAGCAGGACTCCAGGATGAGAGGTGAGCAGATGAGCAGATGAGCAAGCCGAGTGGACGAGGTGAAGGGCGGCCCGTGGGCGGGTCAGCCGCGGTTTCGGCGTCGGGAGCCCGGGCGTAGCGCGGCGGCGGCCAGGACGGCCGGGGTGGTGATCACGACGGTGGTCATCGTGGTGGACAGGCCGGCGGGTGCCGGACGTGCCGAGCCGCCGCCGTAGTGGAAGCGGGGCACCCAGCGGAAGGGCGCGGCACGGGGCGCCGGGGCGGGTGCGAGGGCAGGTGCGGGGGCGGGCGGGTCGGCGACGACGGCGTCGGCCTCGGGCAGCGGTTCCGACGCGGGCACCCGGTGTTCGACGGGCCGGGGGAGCGGGGCTCCCGACGGGGACGGAGCCGGTGGGGCGCCGACAGGGCGAGGCGCCTGTGCTGCCTGTTCCGCCCGTGTCGAAGGGACCGGCGTGCGCGGTGGCCGTGATGCGGGCGGAGGCGACGAAGGGGCGGCGGGGCGCTGCCGGGAGGGGGCGCCGATCTCGACCCAGCCGTCGGCGGAACACATCACCACGTGCGTGGTGGTGGGGGTGGTGTGGACGACGACCGCGGGTCCGCCGGCGCCCGGCAGGGGGCAGAGCGCGGCGGCGGTTCCGAGACCGACGGTGATCCAGCCGCTCACCAGAGCAGTTCCTCTCCGCTGACGGTGTGCGCGCCTCGGACGGAGCACACATGAGTGGATGCCGATGCGCTCACCACGTGGTGGCCGTTCGGCAACGGGAGTAACGATCATGCTCGGCTCGGGGACACGGCTGCGCCTGGCCTTCGGCCCGCTGCTCACCCTGCGGCCCATGTCCCGGCCGTCGGACATGTCGAGGCCGTCGGGCCGGGCCGGTCCGGTCCGGGTCGGTCCAGCCGGTCCGGTTCAGGCCGGGCGGTTCACGGCGGTCCAGGCCGGGCCGGGTTCAGCGGCTCCTGGGACTTGGCGGTCCGGCGAGGAGGACGGCTTCGATGGCGGCGTAGCGATCGCGTTCGCGTGCGGTCGCCTTCCTGCCGGACAGGACGGTGCCGAGCAGGCCGCAGAGGAAGCCCGCCGGTACCGAGACGAGAGCTGTGGTCGTGAAGGGGAACCAGTTGAAGTCGACTTCCGGGAACGCCGATCCGGGAGAGCCGGAGACGAGGTTGGTGCCGGTCATCAGGACGAGGACGCTGACCGATCCGCCGATGAGCGTGCACAGCAGGCCGGCGCGTGTGAAGCGCCGCCAGAAGAGGCTGTAGACGAGGGCGGGGGCGATGGCCGACGCGCCGAGGCAGAAGGAGACGGTGGCGAGGGGCTGGAGGCTGCGGTGCTGGGCCATGACGGCGAGCAGGATGACGGGGAGGCCGACGGCCAGGGCGGCCAGCCGCGCCAGGGCCATCTCGCGCAGCGGCGAGACGTTGGGGCGGGCGGCGGCGATGTCGTGGGCCAGGGAGTTGGCGCAGGCCAGCGTCATGCTCGCCACGGAGGCCAGCAGAGTCAGGAAGATCGCCGTCGTGACGGTGGCGAACAGCAGGCTCTCCGGGCGGGAGAGATGCATCCCGAACGCGGCGCGCGAACCGAGCAGGTAGGCGGTGTTGCCGCGCGGGTCGGCTCCGGCGACGCCCGCGCGCCCGATGAGGGCCGTGGCGCCCACGCCGATGACGGTGATCACGGCGATGAACAGGGTGACCGTCGAGATCGCCCAGGACATCGCGCGGCGCACCTGGGGAGCGCTGCCGGCGGTGTACATCCGCATCGTGACGTGCGGCAGACAGGCGCCGCCCAGCACGATGGCGCACTGGGTGCTCACCATGTCGAGGCCGCGGTGCGGCCCGTTGGCGAACTGAAGGCCGTAGCGCAGGAAGTTCTCCTCGGCGCCACTGCCGTGGGCGGCGGTCTGGAACAGGGTCCGGGGGCTCCAGCCGAAGGTGTGCAGGATGAGTCCGGCGACGATCAGTCCGGACCCGAGCAGGATCACCGTCTTGAGGATCTGGATCAGGGCGGTACCCCGCATGCCCCCGATGGCCGCGTAGCTGATCATCAGGGTGCCCGCCCCGACGATGCAGCCGGTCCGCATCGCGCTGTCGGAGAAACCGAGGACGTACGCCAGCAACTGGCCCACCCCGGCCAGTTGTACGACCATCATCGGCACCAGCGAGGCGAGGGTGACGACACACGCGGTGATGCGCACCGCGCGGCCGGGCAGCCGTCTGCCGAGTGCGTCGGCCATGGTGAACCGGCCGGTGTGATGCAGGGGTTCGGCCAGCAGGACCATCAGGAGCAGCAAGGACAGCACGGTGCTCAGGGCCAGTACGACACCGTCGTAGCCGCACAGTGCGATGACCCCGCCGATGGTGAGCACGGTGGCGGCGGAGATGTAGTCACCGGCGATGGCCAGGCCGTTGCGCAGGGGCGACAGGGAGCGGTAGCCGGTGTAGAACTCGTCTAGGTCGTCGCGGTCGGGTCCGGTGAGCACGCACAGCATGAGCGTCAGGGCCACGACACTGGAGAACGCCACCAGGGACCAGGACTGCGCGGAGCCGTCGAAGTCCGTCACGACCGTGGCTCCTCGTGCGGGACGGGGTCGGGTCGGCGGTGAACGCGCCGGGCCAGCGGGTCGACGTACCGGCGCGCGGTGTACTCGTACAGGAGTACGGCCAGCCAGGTGACGGGCAGTTGCACCAGGGCGAGGAGGAGTCCGGTGGGAAGGCCGCCCGGCGCGAGGCGGGTCATGACGGAGGGGGCTTCGACGGTGAGGGTGAGGAAGACGGCGAAGTAGCCGAGCGCGGCGAACGTGGCGACGCGCCGCTGCCAGCGACAGGCCCGGCGCAGGCGGCGGAGGTCGCGGTGACTGCCGCTCAACGGGCGGGTGCGGTGCGGCAGATGCGTCTGTTCCTGCGGGGTGGCCCACTGCGGGGTCGCGGCGGGGGAGGCGTGCCGTCCGGGCCGGTGCCGCGCCGGGTATAAGTCGGAGCTGTCGGTGGACATCCCAAGATCTCCTACTGGGTCGTGGGCCCCAAGGGGTGCGGACCGCGCGAACGTGGGGGAGCGGTGCGTGTGTTCGGGTGACCGCACGCTATGCGGGTGTCGGACCGCGCGCAGAGACTTCCGTGAACTCCCTGGTGAGAACCCTTGCGGCGCTCTGACCTCGGATGTTGTGCGAGTGACGGGTGTGCTGAGAGGGCGCGGCGGTGCTGTGCGGGCAGCGCGGGTCGCATCGTTCGAACGGGTGCCGGGGGAGGTTGGTGAGGGTCGGGCGGCGCTCGGTGTCGCGCGCTAGCGGGGCAGCTCGTCCGCACGGCGGCCGGTCGCCGTGCGGTGGACGACGTGTGCGGCGGCCACGTCCAGGGCGGCGTGGCCGGTGGACTTGAAGACGGTGAGCTGATCCGGGGAGGTCCGGCCGGGGGCCTCGCGGCACAGGACGGAGCCGAGGAGGACGACGTCGCGGTCCCCGGGCAGCCGCTGCAACTCGTGGGCGCCGGAGGGCGGGGGAGTCGTGGCGGCGCCGTGCCACTCGGTGAAGAGTGCGGCGTTCCGGATGGTGTCGTCGTCGAGTTCGGGTCCGTGGGAGCCGCCGACCGAGCTGACGTGGGTGCCCGGGGCGAGCCATGCGCGGCGCAGGACGGGGCGGGTCGCGCCGGTGCAGCAGTACACGGTGGCCGCCTCGCGTACGGCGGTCTCGATGCCGTCCGTCGCACGGCCCAGTGGGTGCAGGGCGGCCAGCACGCGGGCCGCTTCGGGGTCGCGGCCCGCGACGGTGACGGGTTCGGCCGGGTGGAGCGCGGCGAGGAGGGAGACCTGGGCCCGGGCCTGGGCGCCGGTGCCGATGACCACGACGGGTCCCGGTCGGGCCAGGGTCCAGGCGCTGTGCGTGGCGGCCGCCGCGGTGCGCCAGGCCGTCACGGGTTCGGCGTCCATGACGGCCAGGGGACGGCCGTCCTCGGGATCGAAGAGGGCCACGATGCCCCGGTGGGTGCTGCGCCCGGGGCGGGCGGGGTCGGCGAACACCGACACGAGTTTCGCCGCGAGGCCGAGACCCGGCACGTATCCGGGCATGGCGCCCAGCAGACCGCCGGGCGCGAAGGCCGCTATCCGGGGCGGCGCGGACACCGCGTCCCGTGCCACGGCGACGAGCGCGTCGGACACGGCGGCCATCAGGCGGCGCGGGTCGAGGGCCGCCGCGGTGGCCGCCCGGTCGAGGACGAGGACGTCGTTCACGCGCCGCTCGCCGTGCCCGGGCCGGACAGCAGGCCGCAGAGGGTGTCCACCGCCGAGGCCAGTTCCTCCCGCAGTCGGCGCATGCGGGCTTCGTCGATCTCGGCGTCCGGGCCGACCACGGTGACGGCGCACACCGGAGTTCCGGGGACCGGTACGACGGCGCGGCTCAGCGAGGCGACGAACTGCTCGTTGCGGCCGTGCTCGACGGCGAACCCGTCGGCCTCGGTCCGCTCGAGGTCGGCGAGCAGACCCGCCTCGCCGTCCAGGGGGTGTCCGGCCTTGCGCGCCACGTCGAGGTAGGGGCCGCGTGCCTCCGGGGGCAGGGCGGCCACCAGGGCGAGGGGCCCGGCGAACCGGTGGACGGGCAGCGCCTCGTCCCGGAGCGTGCTGATCATCGCCAGCCGGTCCGGGCGGATCACGTCCACCACCCGGGAGCCGTCGTTCTCGAGGACCTGGAGGTTGACCATCATGCCGGTGCGCGCGGAGAGGTCCTCCAGCACCGGGCGGGCCAGCGAGGTCAGCGAGTTGTGCGCCGCCCGGGCCGACAGGCGCAGGACGGCGGTGCCCGGCAGATAACGGTCGTCGACGCGCAGGACCCAGCCGCGGCGGACCAGGTCCACGAGGACGCGGTAGGCGGTGGCCCGGTGCAGCCCGACCTCGTCGGCGAGGTCGGTGAGCCGGGGCGGCCGGGGGGCCCGGGCGACGGCCTCGACGAGATCCAGCGCCTTGTCCACGGCCGTTCGCGTTGCTTGCTTCGCTTGCGGCATCGAAACCCTTCCCGGATGACCGGACAGACCGTCCCGGCGAGGCGTGTCCGACGCCGGGATTCGGGGGTAGGGTACCGGTTGTTTCGAGCAGCGAGAGAGTTGTTACGTAGAGCGTAACAGATCGAGAGTGGTGACCTTGACGAACGAGAGTTCCGGGGCGGCGACCCCCTTCGCGCCGCCCGAGGCCGGCGAGTTGGTGGTCTACCGCGGCTTCACGCTGTTCGACGGGACCGGCAGCGCGCCCCGGCCCGCCGTGTCGCTCGTCGTGGACGGCTCCGTGATCCGGTCCGTCGCGGACGAGACGGACGTGGCGGCCGCCCTCGCCGACGGCGCCGAAGTCGTCGACCTCACCGGTCACTTCGTCACGCCCGGACTGATCGACGCGCACCAGCACCTCGCCACTCCGCCCGATCGCCCGGCCGCCGAAGCGATCCTGCGCCGCCTCGTCCACAGCGGCGTCACGGCCGTGCGGGACATGGCGGACGACCTGCGTCAGGTCGGGGACCTCGCGCGGGCCGCGCTGGTGGGCGAGATCGCCGCCCCGGACATCCACTACGCGGCCCTCATGGCCGGCCCGGGCTTCTTCGACGACCCCCGCACCCACCAGGTGACCCGGGGCGCCGTCCCCGGACACGTGCCCTGGATGCAGGCCGTCACCGACACGACCGACCTCCCCCTGGCAGTGGCCCTGGCTCGCGGCACCTACGCGTCGGCCATCAAGGTCTACGCCGACCTGGAGGCGGGCCTCGTCGCCGCCGTCACCGCCGAAGCGCACCGGCAGGGCATCCCGGTGTGGGCGCACGCGGCCGTGTTCCCCGCCACGCCCGGCGAGGTCGTCGCGGCCGGCGTGGACACCGTCTCGCATGTGACCCTGCTGGCCCACGAGGCCGCCAAGGAGCCGCTGACCAGCTACAAGGACAAGCCGGCCGTCGATCACGAGAATCTGGTCACCGGCGAGGACGCGCGGCTCGACGCGCTCTTCGCCCGGATGCGGGAACAGGACGTCGTCCTGGACGCGACCGCCGGCATGTGGGCGAGCGCGGAGCTCGCCGGCGACGACCCGGAAAGCGTCGAACGCGCCCGCCGCCAGACCGAGTTGGCCATCGCGCTCACGGCGCAGGCGCACCGGGCCGGCGTGGCGCTGGCCACCGGCACCGACTACGAGACCGCTCCCGGCGAGCCGTTCCCCGCCCTGCACGAGGAACTCGCCTTCCTGGTGAAGCGGTGCGGCATCCCGGCCCCGGACGTGCTCCGTTCCGCGACACTCGTCGGCGCCCGCAGCGCCGGCACCGCACACCTGACGGGCAGCGTCGAGCCGGGCAAACTGGCCGACTTCGCGGTCTTCGCGCGAGACCCGCTGGCCGACATCGACCACCTGCGCACCATCACACTCACCGTCAAGCGGGGCCGCCGCTTCCCGCGCGCCGCTTACGCCACCACCCCATCCCGGGAGACCCGTTGACCGGCACGCCCCTGATCATCAACGCGCTGGGACAGCTCGACAACCCCAACGCCCCGCAGTCGATGGAGGCGGCGGGAGACCTCAACCCGACCGGCGAGCAGTACACCGTCGACGCCCGGACGCTGGCCGACGCGCAAGCCTCCGGCCTGACCGCCGTCAACGTCACCCTGGGCTATGTGATGGGTGACCTGCCGCCCTACGAGCACACCCTGCACGAGATCGACATCTGGGACGGCATCATCGACCGTCACCCGGACGACCTGCTGAAGGTCACCACCGTCGCGGACATCCGCACGGCCGCCCGCGACGGACGGGTCGGCGTCATCTACGGCTTCCAGAACGCGGTGGCCGTCGGGGACGACGCCGGCCGGGTCGCCACCTTCGCCGAACGCGGCGTGCGCGTGGTCCAGTTGACCTACAACCAGGCCAACCGCCTCGGCGGCGGCTCGATGGCACCGTCCGGCACGGGGCTGACCGCGTTCGGACGCGAGGTGGTCGACGCCCTCAACGACCACCACCTCATGGTCGACCTGTCGCACAGCGGCGAGCGGACCTGTCTGGACGCCGCCACGCACTCCCGCGTCCCCGTGTCGATCAACCACACCGGGTGCCGCGCGCTGACCGACCTGCCCCGCAACAAGACCGACGAGGAACTGCGCCTGGTGGCCTCCCGCGGCGGCTTCGTCGGTATCTACTTCATGCCGTTCCTCAGCCCCACCGGGCACGCGCGCGCCACCGACGTGGTCGAGCACATCGCGCACGCCGTGGACGTCTGCGGCGAGGATCACGTCGGTATCGGCACCGACGGCTCCGTCACCGCGATCGACGACCTCGACGCCTACCGGGCCCGGCTGGCCGAGCACGTGGCGCAGCGCCAGGAGGCCGGGGTCTCCGCGGCCGGCGAACGGGCGGACACCTACCCGTTCGTGATCGACCTGCGGGGCGTGGACCAGTTCCGCGAACTGATACGGCTGCTGGAACAGCGCGGCTACACCGCCGACCGCATCGAGAAGATCATGGGGCGCAACTTCGTCGACTACGCGGAACGGGTGTGGACGGCCTAGGGCGTGTCCGCAAAGTCGCTTGCTCGTTGGTCGGTTCATGGTGCGTCGTCATGAGCTGAGCGATGAGTCGTGGGCGGTGATCGAACCGTTGCTGGCCCCTCCCCGGATGGGCCGGCCGGTGCGGGACCGCCGCCAAGTGGTGAACGGGATCTGGTGGAAGCTGTCCACCGGCGCGGCCTGGCGGGATCTGCCCGAGCGCTATGGGCCGTGGAAGACCGTCTACGAACGCTTTCGCCGCTGGTCGGCGGACGGCACCTGGGACCGCCTGCTCGCCCACGTCCAACAGCACTCCGACGCCGTGGGAGCCGTCGACTGGTCGATCGTATGCATCGACTCCACGACCGTGCGGGCCCACCAGCATGCCGCCGGGGCCCGAAAAGGGGGCCCTGGCCGGGCGAGGCGATCGGCCGGTCCCGCGGCGGACTGACCACGAAGATCCACCTCGCCTGCGACGGCCGGGGACGACCCCTGGCCTTCACCCTCACCGCTGGCAACGTCAACGACTGCACCCAGTTCGAGCAGGTCATGGCCCGCATCCGCATCGAGCGGTGCGGGCCGGGCCGTCCTCGCACCCGGCCGGAACTGGTGGCCGCCGACAAGGGCTACTCGTCCACGAAGATCCGCACCTATCTCCGCCGACGAGGCATCAAGGCCGCCATCCCCGAGCGGATCGACCAGATCAACGGCCGTATCCGGCGAGGCGAGAGCCGGTGCCGGCTCAACCGCGCGGCCTACCGCCGGCGCAACGTCGTCGAACGCTGCTTCAACAGGCTCAAGCACAACAAAGCCCTGGCCACCCGCTACGACAAACGCGCCCGCCACTACCAGGCCCTGGTCACCCTCGCCTGCCTACGACTCTGGCTCCCCTGACTTTGCGGACACGACCTAGCCCTGCGACGTGCGCCGTGATGTTTCCCGCACGTCTGCCACGCGCCTGAGCGGGCACTAGCAGGAGCAGGACGAGAGGGAGGACATCGTGAGCCAATACCGCGCACACCACGTGCCGACCGCCGGCCACACCCCGGACGACGACCTGACCGGATACCAGGTCGACGCCACGGACGGTCACGTCGGCAAGGTCAGCAAGTACTCCAGGGACCTCGGCCCGCGCTTCCTGGTGGTGCACACCGGCCTGTGGGTACTCGGCAAGGACGTGGTGATCCCGTCGGGCGAGGTCCTGGGCATCGACCACGACGCCCGCATCGTGCAGCTGTCCCGGACGAAGGCGCAGGCCAAGTCGGCACCCGTCTTCGACGCGGACACGTTCCTGGGCGATCCGCGCCACCGCGACCAACTGGGCGGCCGACACGGATCCGGCCACTGACGGAGGCGGCCCGCACCCCCCGATGGGTGCGGGCCGCCCGCCGTTCAGCCGCGGCAGCTGCACTGCCCCACTGCCAACGGCTCACCGTTTCAGTTCACGGTGAAGTAGTAGTCGTAGGGCGCCAGTTGCACGCCCGAGCTGGTTGTCGCGTAGACCTGGAGGTCGTAGAAGCCGTCGGAGGCGGGGGTCCAGTCGATGGTCGCGGAGTGGTCGTCGCCCGCGGTGACGGTGGCCTCGGGGTCCCCGTTGACGGAATACGTGTAGCTGACGACGTCCTTCACCTTCGGCGTGAACGTGAAGGAGCCCGGGACTCCCACTCCGCCACCCGAACCGTTCTCGGGGTAGATGTCCGACACGACCGTGGGAGTGGTGTCGTAGGTACTGCTCCACCGGCCCGTATCGGAGACCCATCCGTCTCCGCTCTTGCCGGTCACCTCAAGAGCCTCGCCGTAGATGCCGTCCAGGACGACCGTCACCTTCGCCGTACCGTCCGTATCCGCCGCGACCTCGACCGGCTTGCCGTAGATCTGACCGCCGATGGTCCGAACGGAGTAGCTGACGACCGGGTTCGTCGACTGGAGTCCAGGGGCGGGCCGGAGCGTGAACTCGGTCGGCTCGCCGAACTCGGGCGACGAGACGGCTGGGGTGACGCTGGGCACCGTGGGGCTGACGAAGAACATGTAGCTGGTGATCTCCGACCCGTTGAAGGCCCGGTCCAGGCTTCGCACCCACAGGGTCTTCGGACCGGAGCCGCTCGGCGGGACCAGGCTGACCGTCGCCGAACCGCCGGGGGCGTCGGCGCGCATGAAGCTTGTGGGTTTCGAGTACGGGTCCACGAACTGCGGAATGCCGTGATCGCCGATGTTGGCGATGTCGACGATCGGGAGGGGCAGCAGCCAGGCGTACTCGAATCCGGTGACATCGTCGTCGCCGTCGGCGCTCAGCGTGAACTTGGCCGGAGCGCCACCCGGGTTGGGCACGTCCTGCTGGTAGTTCGCTGAGGAGAAGGTGGGCGTGGTCGCCGGACGGGTGTTGTCGATCGTGACGTAGCAGGCGGCCGACCAGTCCGAGGCCGTGCCGTCGGCCACCGTCTGTGCCTGCCACGCGTAGGTCTGGCCGTCGGTGAGCGCGGCAGCCGACAGAGTGGCGGGGGCCTCGATGCCGGGGAGCGCGTGAGGACGGGTGGCGGTGGTGATGCTGTTCGGATCGACGACCGGCCAGACCCGGTACTGCGCGGTGACCAGGGAGTTGTCGGTGGTGTCGGTGGTCCCCGGGATGCCCTCGACGCCGAGACCGGTGCCGGCCCACAGGTACGTGGGTCGGTCCGCGTCGGTCGAGCAGCTCTGGCGTCCGTTGAACAGGTCAGTGGGCACGGTAGGCGTCCTGTCCGCCGCGATCGAGGGCGACGCGGCGGCCAGTGCCAGGCCGAGTGTTCCCAGAAACACGAGAACGGCACGCGATCGCGTGCCGAAAGACATGGTCAAGTGGTCCCTCCGGTTCCGGCGCCCGCATCCCGTGCCCTGATGCGCACTGGTGTACGAGCGGCGAGGGGATCGTATGAGGTGCCGCAGGCGGCCGCACGAGAATTATGAGAGCTGAGCGACACACGGGCCGTACCGGCCGGACAGGGGGTCGTGCCATCGGGTTGGCGACGTCTTGAGAGAGGGGGGCGGACTCGGCGTCGCCGGTGACTTCGAGCAGGCGGTCACGGCCGTCACGGACCCCGACCACGCCACCGTCGTCTACCGCGTGACCGGCGAGAGGGGGCACATGCCGCAACCGATCATCACCCCCTACTCTTCGGCTGATCGACATTCACTGATTCAGGATCAAGACGGGGGAAGGCACCATGACATATCGGCGCGCGGTGATACCGGCACTGGTCGGCGGCCTGCTGATCACGCTGTTGCTGTGGTGGGCGGGGGCGAGCGAGCAGGCGCTACAACTGCGCGGCACCACCAGCGTGTTCGACATCCAGTCCGTGAGTGAACTCCGGCGATGGCTCGCGCCCTGGTCGTACGACCCGCCGACGGGGTCGCTGTCTGACGGCGCCGCGGGCGGGGACACGGCCTTGACCGGAGGCACCCAGTACGCCGATCTGTACAGCACCGCCATGCAGATCAGGTTCGTGTCGGTCTTCGTGTTCTTCCTGGCGGGCGCGCTGCTGCTGGTCCACAGGATTCCGCCGACGCAGGGTCGTACGCCGGCCACGCTGCTCGCGCTGTGGGCCTGGGGCCCCGTGGCCGCAACGCTGGCCGTGACGGTCTCCGCGCCGTGGCTGATCGCATCCCGGGGCCACGGTAGCTACCGCGTACTGCCACAGCTGGCGAGCGTGAGCGCGTCGAGCGGACCGGTCGCGGTGTTCGCGGGGCTGCTGACCGCCCTGGCCACGGTGCTTGTCGCGCATCTCACCGCCAAGGGCGCGGAGCCGCAGCCCCGGCATAGTGTGCCGCCGCGCGCCGCCCGCCTGGCCGCGAGCGTCGGGACCGCGGTGGTCGCGCTGTCGGTGGTGATCCTTTCGTACCAGTCGGTGGCGGCCTGGATCCAGACTTCGTTCGGCGGCGCAGGCCTGCTGTCCGAGCCCGGCGACCTGCTGCGACAGTGGCTGCTGCTCGGCGCGTGGACGGGCCCGGCAACCGGGCCGCTCGGCGACTGGCTGCTGTACCGCGCCGTCGACGTGCTCATGCTGGCAGTGGTGTGGTGGGCGCTGCGGCTGCTGCCCGGCCTGCTGACCCGGACCACGGTGCCGGCGATGACGGTGGGCGCGGTCTGCGCAACGGTGTGGGGACTGCTGGCGAGTCAGGTGCTGCACATGGCGATCGACGACACTGTCGATGTGTGGGGGCCCGTGTACCTGTTCTCAAAACTCGGCAACGGCGTCCCGGCCGCTCTCACCTTCGGCGTGTTGGCAGGACTGGCGGCCCTGGTGACACTGCGGCTGGCCGGGGGACGCGACACCGGCGAGTCACCCAGTGAAGTAAGCCGGTGAAGTAAGCCGGAGAAGTAGGGGCGCCTATTTGCGGAGCCAGAAGCCGGATCGTTCCAGCCACAGGGTCAGCAGGTCCGTGTCTCCGTACACCTCGACGGACGGGTCGGCGGGGGTGCGGCGCCCGTACAGGAGCAGCACGAGGTCGGTCAGCGGGGCGCGTACCGCCACCGCTGCCTTCTCGTGGGCGTGGCGCCAGGTGATCGGCTCAGTCGTGAGGTCCACCAGCCACTCGGCCTGACGGACGTCGGTCGCGTGCAGGTGCAGCGTGCGGTCCGGGCCGGTGAGCGGCGGGGCGTCCGGCCCGGCGGCCGCCAGGACCCGGGGCAGCGCCCCGAAGCCCAACCACTCGTCCAGGGCGTCCCGGGCCAGATCCTCGCGTACGGCGAAGAACGCGTCCGTGACGAAGGCGGCGTCGGCGGCGTGCAGGGTCGTCTCGTGGGTCATCCGCCGGGCCCAGAAGCGCGCGGTGCCGCTCGGGGCGACCGTCCACACCGGGGCGTCGGGACCGGCGTCGAGCAGAGCGCCGGTCAGCTCCGCGGCGCCTTTGGCGAGCCAGGCGTCCAGAGCGGCGGGGGTCTCCGGGCCGGGCGAGAAGACGTCGTCGACCAAGTCGTGGGGGACCGGCAGGGTGGCTCGGGTCCGGACGATCCGCGCCGCCCAGCGGTGCGTGCCGCCGACGCGCCGGGCGAGCTGTGTGAGGGACCAACCGGGACAGGTGGGAACGGGCGTGCCTGCCGGGCCTGCCTCGGCGCACCGCACGGCAGCGCGCAACTCGTCGGTCCGGGAGCTGATTTCGGAGCAGTATGCGTCGTGGCTCACGTCATTCACCCGGACACCGTAGGACGGACGGAACGAGTCCGCGTCCAATCCGGCCACCGTGCCGGTCGCTCACACCGGCGCGTTCCGCCGCTCCCGCCGTCCCCTGACGATGATCGGCCCGCGTCCGCCCGTCAGGGTCGGGCGACCCGCACGGTGAGCGGATTGTTGAAGTAGCCGGAGGCGGACTGCTGTTCGTGGAAGCTCTCGCCCGGGCCGCCGCCGTAGATGCGGAAGAACCAGGCACGACCTGTGTGATCCTCGAAGTCCTCCTGAAGCCTGCGCCGCGGGAGTCCCTGGACCTCCTTGATGGCCGGGTCCGTGCACAGTCTGCGCATCACGTCGTCGAACTTCTTCTTGAACGCCTGCTGGTCGTCGGTCTCCTCCAGCGCGCTGATGGTGCTGAACCAGCCGCCGGACTTCTTCGCCCGCTGGTAGAGCCTGTCGTACAGCTCCTCGCGCGCGACCCTGTCGAAGTCGTTGCGCGCGTAGTTCTCCAGCGTCACCCGGCAGCTGCTGTCCAGGGAGGAGGCGACCACGGCCGCGAAGTGATAGCCCCAGACGTTGTCGCCGCGGGCCGTCGGCGGCTGAACGGAGTGGTCGCGCTGGTCCTCGGCGGCCATGCTGAAGATCGCGAACCCCTCACCGACGTGGGGCGACGCATGCTGATTGACGCCCAGCCGAGCGGCGGTCCCGTCCCGTCCGCCGTTCCTGACGGCCTCGCCGTACACCCTTCCGTTGTCCGGCGCCGCCCGGTCCCTGGCCCCGGCCGCGTCGACCGCCCCGGGCACGTCCAGGCCGCCGTCGGGTGAGGAGGCGATCTGCCCGGCGAGGCTGCTGATCCGTGGATCGCTGTCGGAGCCGGGGGTGATGTCGAAGCCTCCCGTACCGCCGCCGAGTACCACTCGGCTCGTCTTGTCCCGGCTGGAGCCCATCAGTTTGCAGGCCACCGTGATGCAGGTGCTGCGCACCAGTGAGACGAACTCCTCGCTCGTCGGCTGCTGCGCCTGCTGCGCGAGCACCGGCTGCACCCGGGAGAGCCGGCGGCCGCCGACGGTGATGCTCCTGCCCTGGAGGGCGAGGCGCACGATGCTGCCCGAGGCGTCCAGGGAGGCGTTGGCGTTGTCGACGACCTGCTGGACGGCGTAGAACTCCTTCGGCTCGTCCTTGTCGAGCACGGCGAGCGTGCCGTCGTTCGCGACGCGCAGCCCCGCTTCGGCCGGTTTGACCTCACGGGCGGGAAATCGGATGCGTTCGGGGACGCCGGGAGGGCCCAGGGTCGCACCGCTGCCGGCCACCACCCGGGCTTCCTGCTCCTGCTCCATGAAGTGCGGGCCCCGGTCCTCCTCCTCGCGGTGGGTCGGGTAGCTGCCGCCGGGAAGGGTGCCGATCCGCTGGACGACATGGCGTGCGGAGCCGGTCGGGCCACTGCTCCGCGCGCCGTCCACGGCGCCCACCGTCCGGCTCAGCGCGGCGTTGCCCGCGCTCTGCTGGAGCGCGGCGATGGTGTCCGCGCCGGCTCGGGTGGCGAGCCCTCGGCCGGAGAGGTCGGCCCATACACGAGCCGCCATGCCGGGCGCCGTGGGCACCGCCGAACGCCGGGCAGGCTGCTGCCCGGCATACGCGGACATCGGGTCCTGTTCTGCTCTGCGCACCATGTCCGTCTGTCCGTGTGTTTCCTCTTCAGGTGCCGGTCACGTGACATCTCCCGAGTTCCGGGGTGTCTCGTCGGCGTCGTACCGATCAGCGTGGACCGGCCGGGCAGCACGTCTCAAGGGCTTCGGGGCAGCCAACGGGGAAGACTTGCGTGGCCTTTCGAGCAGCCCATGCGGTTCCTGAGGGGTGGGCGGAACGGGCGTGGGGATACGAACGGTCGTAGCCGCGGCGTGCTGTGCTGGTCGTGTAGACGGACGGCCGACGGGAACCAGGTTCTCGCCCGGCGCAAGGACGGACACGGGATGGCTGGCGGAGGGGCATGGGCATGACGGATATGGACGCGTTCATCGACCGGCTGAACCCCGACATGTGCGTCGTGACGGCCGAGGCGGGCGGCGAGCGGGCCGGCTGCCTCGTGGGCTTCGCTTCCCAGTGCTCCATGCGGCCGGTGCGGTTCGTGGTGTGGCTGTCGAAAGTGAACCGGACCTACGGGGTGGCCCGCGCCGCCGAGTTCCTCGCCGTGCATCTGCTGACGCCCGAACAGTTCGAACTGGCTGCCCTGTTCGGGGGCGAGACCGGCGACCGGGTGGACAAGTTCGCGCGGACGCGCTGGACGGAGGGGTACGGCGGCGCCGTCGTCCTCCAGGACGCGGACGCGTGGTTCGTCGGCAGGATCGAGCAGCGGATCGATGCGGGCGACCACGTCGGTTTCGTCCTGGACCCGGTGCGGTCCGGCGCGAAGGGCGAGCCCGACGGCCGTCCGCTGCTGAGGCTCGCGGACGCCGTGGCGATCGAACCGGGGCACCCGGTGGACTGACCTGTGTACGGGTGCGATCGCACCGGATGTCCGATGCCGTGCATGGCCCCAGTATGGGCGTTATGTGGTGTTCATACCGGATCGGAGGCGTTCATGAAGGACCTCAAGTTTGAGCAGAAGCGCTCGCTGTCCCGTCTGGAGGCGGCTGACCAGCTCACGGCGCTCGCGGCAGCGCTGAGGGAGGGCGGGGATGTAGAACTGGAGTTCGGTCCCGGGATACTGAGTCTGCGGATCCCCGACGACCTGCGCACCGAGATCGAGATCGAGGTCGGCGACGGGCAGATCGAGCTGGAGTTCGAGTTCAAGTGGCCCACCGCACCGACCCGGGCAGCGCCGCCGCGGGAGGCCGCGAGTACCAAGGAAGCCGCGAGTACCAAGGAAGCCGCGAGTACCAAGGAAGCCGTGAGCCGCAAGAGAGCGCCCGCCAAACCCGGTCGGAGCAGTGCGGGCGCCAGGAGGAGCGGAAGCGCGAAACCGTCCGCGACGAAAACCTCCTGAGCGGCGCACAGAGTATGGCGTGCCGGCCCCCCTGAACCCTCGGCATGGCGGGGCCGAGCGGGCCGGCCGGGCAGTCACCGTGATTCGTGGTGGGCGAGAACTCGGCCGAGCAGGCGGGTCAGCGTCTGCCGGTCCTCGGCCGACAACGGTTCGAGCAGGTCGTCCTGCACCTGATCGAGCACCTGATCCATGCGCCGCAGCTGCTGGACGCCGCCCGGGGTGAGGGTCACCTTGTTGCGCCGTCCATGCTCCGGGTCCGGCGCCCGGTCGACGAAGCCCTGCTCGACCAGTTGATTGACGGCCGCCACGACATCGCTGCGGTCGACGCGGCACCGGCGGCCGAGCTCTGCCTGGCTCGCGGGCCCGAACTCGTGCAGTGCCGCCAGGATGCGGTAGTGGTACCCGCGCGCCCCGGCGGCGGTGAAACCGCCGAACACCAGCCGGCGGGCGTGCACGGCCAGCTGGGTGATCAACCAGCTCGGCTTCACTGTCAAGCGCTCGGGGATCTCGTCCATGACGACCACTGTATAGGTGTTGGTGGGACCAACGCTCCATCTGTAGTGTTGGTCCCACCAATGCTGGAGTAGCCCTCAAAGGAGAGATGTAGTGTCCACTGCCGCCCGGACCGCCGATCGCGTCGAGATCGCCGAACTCTTCGCCCGCCTGTCCAACCTGCTGGACGACTGCCGCCACGACGACGTCGCCACCGTCTACCACGACGATGTCGTTGTGCGGGGGCCGAACGGCGAGCTGCGCGGCCTCGACGAAGTGACCGCCCTGTTGAAGCGAAGCCAGGTCGAGGGAGAGCACACCCAGCACGTGCACGGTGACGTGCTGGTGCATGTCGACGCTGATCGTGCGACGGCGACGGCGAACCAACTCGTGTACTTCTACCGCGACGGCGAACCGCCCCATCGGACGAGCGGCCTGCGATCGGCCTGCACCGCCGTGCTGACGCCGGCGGGCTGGAGGTTCAGCGACATGCAGATCACGCTCGCCTGGACGCAGGGGACACCTCGGGTCGTCCCGGCGCCCGGCACGGGTGATGCCGCCGAGTGATCGTCTGCTGGGCTGATTGTCGGACGTTCGATCACGCGCCCGGCCTGATCACCGCGACGGGCGAACGTCTCGCCGCGGTGCCGGCGCTACCGGGCGACCAGCCAGGACCGGCTGATGGCGATGGCCTTGAGTTCTTCGGCCGTGATCAAGGGCGCGGCGCCGCTCTTCTTGGACGTCGGACTCGGAGCGTTGTAGGCGGAGACGGACATCCACAGCCCGTTCACCCGGAGTGCGTCGACCCGGAGCTGTACGACTCCCGGCTGCCGGCCGGGCAGTTGCCGGGTGCCCACCTTGGTGCCGTCGGACAGGGTCTCGTTCCATGATTCCTTGTCGCCGGCGATCCGGGTGGCCTCGATGTAGGTCCGCTTGCCGCTCTTGGGGTCGACGACCACGACATGGCCCTCGGCTCCGGTGCCGCCCTGCGAGTAGATGTGGAGGCGCTCGGGCAACAGCTCCTTGAGCAGGGGCAGGATGTCGCCCGGCTCGGCCTGGGAGCCGGGCTCGACTGTCCCCAGGGAGCCGGGCTCCCCGTCGGGGGCGAACGAGCCGTCGACGAACATCGCCAGGTAGCGCAGCTTGCCCGGGTTCATGCGCGGGTTGCGGGTCAGGGGTTCTGCGTCAGCGCTTGTCGTCGACGCCACGTTGTGGGTGGCGACCTCGATGAGGTACCCGTTGGACGAGAGCATCGTGACCGCCCATTTCTTGATCCCGCCCGCCTTGCCCGCCTCGGTGTACCCCTTCACGGCCCGGCTGACGGGCTGTGTCGTGCACTCCTCGTACGGGGAACCCTGCTCGGGCGGGCAGGTGATCAGCTTCCTCAGGTCCTGCTCGGCCGGGTCGACGCGACGCACCGAGAGCGTGACCCTCGCCGCGCCGAAGCCGTCCTCCAAGTCGATCGAGGCCGTCGCGGACCGGCTCGCCTCGGAACTGCCCGTCGCCTGGAGCTTTTCGTGACTGACGGCGATCCCGGAGTTGCCCATGCCGGTGACCGCGAAGTGCCCGTAGCCACCACCCGGTGGCGGCGTCGAGGCCAGGCCGCCGACCTTGCCGTCGCCGTCCTGCCCGCCGGCCAGTTGGACACCGGCCGTCGCCACGAGAACGACGGCCAGCGCACTCCCGGCCACGGCGGAGGCACGGCGGCGGGCCAGCCTGCGGCGGCCGCGCGCCAGGCTGCCTTCCGCCAGGGAACGCCGGTCGGCGGTGAAGGTGCCCGCTGTGTTGCGGAGTACCTTCCCGAGTTCGTCTTCGAAGGGCATACGGAACCACCAGTTCCTGTGTTGGTGCGGACGGGAGTGCGGAGCGATGAACGGGACGGGCCCTCGTCGACCCGGCTCTTCACAGCAGTGGGGAAACGAACGGCAGGAGGTCAGGCCGGGGTGATCAGGCCGGGGTGATCAGCTCGGCGAGACTGCCCCCGAGCCGTTCGCGGAGTTTCGCCAACGCCCGGGTCGAGCGGGTGCGTACGGCCGCGGAGCTCACGTTCATCGCGTCGGCCGTCTCCTCCACGCTGCGGTCCTCCCAGTACCGCAGCACCACCACCGCCCGGTCCTTGGGCGGCAGTTCCCGCAGCGCCTCGAGCAGCGCGAGCCGCAGAGCCGGGTCGTCCGTGTTCCAGGGCACCGGGGCGTCCGGCAGGTCCGCCAGCGGGCGCTCGGCCGCGGAATACCGCCGACGGTGTGTCAGGAAGGTACGGACGAGAACGGTCTGGGCGTACGCCGCAGGGTTGTCGATCCGGGACATGCGACCCCACAGGGTGTACATCCGGCTGAGCGTCTCCTGCACCAGATCCTCGGCGAGGTGAGTGTCCCCGCTGGTGAGCAGGCACGCGGAGCGGTGCAGATGCCCGGCGCGTCCGGTGGCGAACTCCATGAACTCATCTGTCCGGGACGATGTCCGGGACCTTCTCATTCCCACCCCTCGGCGCCTTTCCGTTGGCCTACACCTCACAGACGCGGTGGACCGGCGCAAATGCTTCAGACGAGTTCGGCGGGAGTCCGGCGAGGTGCGCGCGGGGGAGAGGTGAGTGGGTTTCGAGCGGGGCCCCGGTTGGTTTTGAGCGGGGTGGTGGAGGGTTGGGGATCAGAAGGGGCGCCGACGGCTGTAGGGAGGTGGGGACATGGGCAGCGAGGTCTCTCGGGACGCGGTGGTGCGGGTGGCGGGCGGTGGGGTGACGGAGGCGGACGTCGCTGCCGTGGTGGCGGTGGTGGCGTCCTTGCTGGCCGCACGGCGTGCTGATGTGGATGAGGGGCAGGTCAGGGGTGTGCCGGAGTGGCATGGCCTGCGGCGGAGCTCCGGCTACCGCTCGCCGCGCAGTTGGCGGTAGGCCGGGTTGTGGGTTGTGGGTTGTGGGGCGGTTGGTGGTCCTTGGTGTCGGAGTATCAGGCCTGGCGTTGTTTACCCCTGTCATGTGAACCGCATGGGCGGTTCGACGTGGTGGGGGTTTCGGGGGTGCTGGGTTCGTTACGACGGAGGGACATGCCGTGAGCGGTGTAGATGAGGTTTCCAACGTTCCTGGTAGTCGTGTGGCGGTGGCGGAGTTGATGGAGGTGCGTGCGGAGGCGGTGGCGGGGCCGAGTGGTGGGGCGGGCGCCGGTAGGAGGCTCTCGGCGCGGGAGCGGGTCGGCCTGTTGCTGGACGAGGGGTCGTTTGTCGAGGTGGGCTTGTTGCGGCGGCATCGGGCCAGTGGGTTCGGGTTGGAGGCACGGCGCCCGTACACGGATGGTGTGGTGACGGGGTGGGGCACGGTCGAGGGCCGGCAGGTCTTCGTGTACGCGCATGATTTCCGAGTGTTCGGGGGTGCGTTGGGTGAGGCGCATGCGGAGAAGATTCACAAGGTGATGGATATGGCTCTGGCGGCGGGTGCGCCGCTGGTGTCTTTGAACGACGGTGCGGGTGCGCGTATTCAGGAGGGTGTGGTGGCGTTGGCGGGTTACGGCGGTATTTTCCGTCGTAATGTGCGGGCGTCGGGGGTTATTCCACAGATTTCGGTGGTGCTGGGGCCGTGTGCGGGAGGCGCCGCCTACAGTCCGGCGCTGACCGATTTCGTCTTCATGGTGCGTGGGACGTCACAGATGTTCCTGACGGGGCCGGACGTGGTGAGGACGGTGACGGGTGAGGAGGTGACGCGTGACGGTCTGGGCGGGGCGGATGTGCATGCGGAGGCTTCGGGGGTGTGCCACTTCGCCTACGACGACGAGGAGACGTGCATCGCGGAGGTGCGGTATCTGCTGTCGTTGCTGCCGCAGAACAACCGCGAGTGTGCGCGGCGGGGGCCGGTGACGGATCCGCCGGGGCGGCGGTCGGAGGCGCTGGTGGATCTTGTGCCGGCGGACGGCAGCCAGCCCTATGACATGACCGAGGTGATCGGTCACCTCGTGGACGACGGGGAATTCCTGGAGGTCCATGAGAGCTGGGCCCGCAACCTCGTGTGTGCGCTGGCGCGGCTGGACGGCGAGGTCGTGGGAATCGTGGCGAGTCAGCCGCGGGTCCTGGCGGGTGTCCTGGACATCGAGGCGAGCGAAAAGGGCGCCAGGTTCGTTCAGATGTGTGACGCCTTCAATATTCCGCTGGTGACGCTGGTGGATGTGCCGGGGTTTCTGCCGGGGGTCGACCAGGAGCACGGTGGCGTCATCCGGCATGGTGCGAAGCTGCTGTACGCGTACTGCAATGCGACCGTGCCGCGCATTTCATTGATATTGCGCAAGGCGTACGGCGGCGCCTATATCGTCATGGACTCACAGTCCATCGGCGCGGACGTCACCTATGCCTGGCCGACGAACGAGATCGCCGTGATGGGCGCCGAGGGCGCCGCGAACGTCATCTTCCGGCGGCAGATCGCGGAGGCGGACGAGCCCGAGGCGATGCGGGAGCGGATGGTCAAGGAGTACCGGGCGGAGCTGATGCATCCGTACTACGCGGCCGAACGCGGTCTGGTGGACGACGTGATCGACCCCGCCGGCACCCGTGAGACGCTGATCCGCGCTCTGGCGATGCTGCGCACGAAACACGCCGACCTGCCTTCGCGCAAGCACGGCAATCCCCCGCAGTGACGGCCGCAGTGACGGCGACCGGGTCGGGGTCGGGGCGGTGGCGACCGGTGCCTTCCGCGGACGGCGTCAGCGTGTCCGGCGGATCCTGATCGGGCCTCGGACCGTCGCCGGGTCGACGAGCTCCCCGCCCTGAGTGATCTCCACCAGACCCGCCTGGGACAGCCGTTGGGCCGCGGCACGCGTGGGCTCCATCAGCCGCCGCCACCCGTCGTCCGAACCGTGGTGGACCGACCGAGCGACCTCGGACGGGCAGACCGACGCATCCGGCCGCCGCCGTCCCAGGAGGTCGAGGATGGCGCGTTCGAGCTGCTCGTCCTCGTCGGATCTCACGGGGTGGGCCCCCTCTCGGGCACCGGGCCTCTCATCCTGAGCCGATCGCTCCGGGCGCGGCGGACGTGGGTGCCTGAAAGCAGGCGGTGACGCTCTTGCCGCGGGGGCAGCGATAGGCCTCCCACTTGTCGGCGACGGCATCGACCAGCAGCAGACCGCGCCCTCCTGGGGCGCTGTTGCCCGGGTCGCGCGGCTCGGGCAGGTGAGGCGAGGAGTCATGCACGGTGACGTGCAAGCACTCCTCGTCCCAGGTGAGGATCAGCTGTGCCGCACTACCGGCGTGCACGTGGGCGTTGGTGACCAGCTCGGACACCGCCAGCAGAATCGAATCCACCAGATCCGGTGCCGTCTGCGACCAGCCGAGCGTGGCCACATGCTGACGCGTCCACTCCCTGGCGACTTTCACCCCGCTGCTCACCGGCAACGAGCGCGCCCATCCGACAGCTTTCAACGGTGAGTCCTTCGCCATGCTCTCTCCTTGGGCCGACCAGCCGGGTGCGTGTCCCGTGTGCCCAGAAACCCCAGGTCCAAGCCGGACGCAAGGCGCGGGCACGGGCGGGCAGCTGGGTGCGGAAGGAAGGCGGCCGATGCCCAGGCAGCGCGTCCGGCCCCTGCTGAGCAAGGCGTTCGACGTGTGGTCCGGATGCCTCGACGCCCACGGCCTCATGCGTCGGCCGCGTAGCGCAGGCCGTGGCCGAAGGGGTAGAGCGGGTCGGTGCTCTCCTGGGGCACGTCGGGGTGTCCGGCCTCGACCTCGGTCATGGAGCGCGGGAGTTGGAAGGGCAGCGAGCCCTCCGGTACGGCCCGGCCGAACAGGAGGTCGAGCAGGGCGCGGTCGCCGGTGCCGTAGACGGCGAGGAGCGCCGCCGAGCGGTCGGCGATCTCGGGGATGACGGCCGGGCGTTCCAGATGGATCGCCACGACGGTGGGTACGGCGTCGAGCAGGCGGAGGATCTCCTTGAGGCGTTCCTCGGGGAAGTCGAGACGGCCGGCGTGGAAGAAGGACTCGAACAGTCCGGGCCGGGGTTCGTACGGCGTGGTCAGGCGCAGCACCGCGAAGTCGGCGTCGGCAGGGTCGTCGACTATGTCGGCGTACTCGGCGGCCGTCGTCGGATCGACGCCCTCGACGTAGAGACGGGGCCTGCCGGACAGGGGCAGCGGGCCGCTCTTGAGCAGGGTGGCCGAGCGGCGCTGGGCGACCTTGCCGGCGGCGTGGAAGTCGGCGTGGCCGACGGTCTCCTCGGCGGCGTCGGGATCGACGTAGCGCCGGTCGTCGAACAGGCCCAGGCGGAACTTCTCGCCGAGCAGCCGGACCACGGAGACGTCGAGCCGCGACTCCTCGAGCCGGCCCGCGCGCACCAGGTCAACGATCAGTTCGGGGCAGGACTCGCCGCCGACCTGGTCGGCGCCCGCGTGCAGGATCTTCAGCAGCCGCTCGGCGGGGGAGAGGTCCTCCACACCCCAGGCCCGCGCCAGGTGCGGTTCGCCCATGACCAGCTGGTCGGTGACAAGACCCCAGTCGGTGCAGACGATGCCGTCGAAGCCCAGCTTCTCGCGCAGCAGCCCGGTGATGATGCCGCGGTTGAAGCCGAAGCCGACCTCCTCGTGCTCGGTGCCGACGGGCATGCCGTAGTACGGCATGACCTGGGTGGCGCCCGCGGCGATGGCGGCCTTGAAGGGCTTGAGGTGGTAGTCGAAGAAGCCGCCGGGGTAGATCTGCTCCTTGCCGTAGGGGAAGTGCGGATCCTCGCCGTCCTTCTGCGGCCCGCCTCCGGGGAAGTGCTTGACCATCGCGGCGACACTGTCGGCGCCGAGGCCGTCGCCCGGTCCGCTCAGTCCCTCGATGTAGGCGGCGACGAGTCGCGACGTCAGATCGGCGTCCTCGCCGAACGTGCCCGAGCCGCGCGCCCAGCGGGGCTCGGTCGCCAGGTCGATCTGCGGGTGCAGGGCGACACGCAGGCCGACGGCCAGGTACTCGCGGCGCACGGTGTCCGCGTACCGCCGTACGAGTTCGGCGTCGCCGACAGCGGCGAGGCCCAGCGACTCCGGCCACTGGGAGAACGGGCCGGCCAGCATCGCGGTGCCCGGGTTGTCGGTGAAGGCGTGGCGGGGGTCGGTGGAGAGGGTGACCGGAATGCCGAGGCGGGTGTCGGCGGCCAACTGCTGGACATGGTTGTGCAGGTCGGCCATCTGGCGCGGACTGCCGGCTCCGAGCAGGTTGAAGTGGGACATCAGGCTCTCGGACATCATCTGCTCGGCGGTGCGCCCGGCGGGTGCGGGCCGGTCGCCGATGCCGATGACGTGGTGGAAGAGCAGTCCGGCCTTCTCCTGGACGGTCATGCGCGCCAACAGGTCGGCCACGCGCTCGGTGATGCTGCGCCGGGGGTCCTGGTACGGGTGGGTCACTGCTTGCTCCATGGGTGGGGGATCGCGGGTGGGGGAGTACGGGCCGGCGAAGGGCCGGGGTCGGCGGCCGGCGCAGGAACGGGGGAGGAGAGCCGTGCGAGGGCGGCCGCGCGTACGGCGCTCTCCGTGCCTCCGCGGCCGTGCGTCACTGCTGTGGCTGTAGCTGCGGAAGCGGGGTGTGGAAGGTGTGCCGTCCGGGTCCCGCGGTCACGGGTTCGGCGCCCGGCAGGTCGACCAGGGCGGAGGCATTCGGCGGAACGAGCAGGTCCACCAGCAGCAGGCTGCCCTCGACGCGCCAGCCGGTCTCGGCCCGGCCGTACGGAGTCTCGTGCGTGGCGCGGGCCCAGGTGAGACCGCCGCCCGGGCGGGGACGGACCAGGAGTCGGCGGTAGCCCGGCTCGGCGGGCGCCAGACCGGCGACGGTGCGGTGCATCCAGTCGGCGACGGCTCCGAGCGCGTAGTGGTTGAAGGAGGTCATCTCGCCGGGATGGACGCTGCCGTCGGGAAGCATGCTGTCCCAGCGCTCCCAGACGGTCGTGGCGCCCATGTCGACCTGGTACAGCCAGGACGGGCAGGAGCGCTGCGTCAGCAGCCCGAAGGCCGTGTCCACGTGTCCGGTGTCGGTCAGCGCGTCGCACACCAGCGGGGTGCCGAGGAACCCCGTGCCGATGCGGTGGTCTCCCGAGGCCACGAGTTCCGCCAGGCGGCGTCCCGCCTCGGCGCGCTCGGCGTCGTCGTCCAGCAGCCGGAAGCACAAGGCGAGGGCGTACGCGGTCTGGGTCTCCTCGGTCAGCCGCCCGCCCCCGGTGTGGAAACGGTGCCGGAAGGCATCGCGGACCGAGTCGGCCAGGGCGTCGTAGTGCTCGGCGTCGTCCTTCTCCGCCAGCACATCGGCGGTACGGGCCAGCAGCCGGGCGGAGTGTGCGAAGTACGCCGTGGCGACCAGGCTGGAGGTGGTCGTCGACCGTCCGGGGTCGTCGGCGGGTGCGGCCGGGTCCAGCCAGTCGCCGAACTGGAAGCCCTCACCCCGGATCCGGCCGTCTCCGGCGAGGCGGTCGACCGCGTCGACCCAGCCGCGCATGGAGGCGTACTGGGCGCGCAGCACCTCGGTGTCGCCGTAACGCTCGTACAGCACCCACGGGACGATCACGGCCGCGTCGCACCATCCGGCCATCGGCGGATTGCCCGGCGGGATCGGGACGGGGGTGATGACCGGGATGTCGGGGCTGAACACCGGCGGGACGCCCCGCTCGTCGTCGCGCTGGTCGGCGGCCAGGTCGCGCAGCCAGGAGCGCAGGAAGGCGCGGACGTCGTACAGGAAGGCCGCGGTGGGGGCGAAGACCTGCACGTCACCGGTCCAGCCGAGCCGCTCGTCGCGCTGTGGACAGTCGGTGGGCACGTCGAGGAAGTTGCCGCGCATCCCCCACACCACGTTCTCGTGCAGCCGGTTCAGCGAGGCGTCGGAGCAGGAGAACCAGCCGGTGGGGCGCAGGTCGCTGTGCAGGACCACGGCGGTGACGTCGGCCGGGTCAAGCTCGCCGGGCCAGGCGTCGATCTCGGCGTGGCGGAAGCCGTGGAAGGTGAAGCGGGGTTCCCACACCTCGCCGTCCGCGTCGCCGCGCAGGGTGTAACGGTCGGTGGCGGTGGCGTGCCGTAGCGGACGGGTGCACAGCTCGCCGTCCTCCAGGACCTCCGCGTGCCGCAGCGTGACGGTCCGGCCCGCCTCGCCCCGGACGCGGATGCGCAGCCGTCCGGCCAGGTTCTGGCCGAAGTCGACGAGCGTGCGGCCGGTGGCGGAGGTGGTGACGGCGACGGGGGTGACGGACTCGATACGGCGCACCGGCGGGCTGTCGGCCTCGAAGAGTACGGAGGTGTCGAACGGCAGGAGTCGTACCGGCTCCCAGGCCGAGTCGTCGAAGCCGGGCTCGCTCCACCCGGCCTGCTCGCGGCGGGCGTCGTACTCCTCGCCCTCGTACAGACCGGCCGCGGTCACGGGCCCGGGGCTCCAGCGCCAGTCCCCGCCCGTGGTGACGGTGTGGGCGGTGCCGTCGGCGTACTCGATCCGCAGCTCGGCGAGCAGGCCCGTGTCCTCGCCGTAGATGTCGCGGGTGCCGCCGTTGAAGCCGAGGAGCCCCCGGTACCAGCCGTCCGCAAGGTGTGCGCCCCAGGCGTTGGCCCCCTCGCGGACCAGGTCCGTCACGTCGAAGACCTGGTAGCGGTGGCGGTGGCGGTAGCTCGTCCAGCCGGGGGCGAGGACGTGGTCGCCCACCACGGCGCCGTTGAGTTCCAGCTCGTACACGCCGAGCGCGGTGACGGAGAGCCGGGCCGCGCTGACCGCTGCCCGCAGGGTGAACTCGCCGCGCAGCAGAGCGGCCGGCCGGGCCGCGGCGGCGGACGGGTGCCCCGGTCGGGTGGGGGAGATGACGCGGGCGGTGCAGGGGTGGGGCATGTCGAGTCCTCGGCGCCGTGGGCGTTGGTGTCGGGTGGGTGGGGTCCGTGGGACGGAGATGAGCAGGCTCGATCATGCGCGCCAATACCTAGTGGACGCTAGGTGTTGACCTATATGACGTGAAACACATGATGGGGATTTTGGATAGTCATGAGCATGACAAGCGGGCGGCCGACATGGGGCGCCGACCGTGAGTCCTTGTGGTGTGCGAGGGCTCGCCCCGCGCTGCCCTAGAGCCCCTGTCCGTCGGCGGAAATGGAGCGCATCAGGCGGTCCAGGTGGGCGTGCATCACCGGGACGAGGTCGAAGGAGCGGCCGGAGGCGAGCCACTGCTGCCGCAGTCCGGCGTCGACGGCCGCGCATTCGCGCGCGATGCCGTCGTGGTCCAGGTCGGGCAGGAGTTCGCCGTTGTGGCTTCCGGTGCGCAGTCGCTCCGCGAGCTCCTTCACGCCCTTCTCCTGCCAGTGGGCGAAGAAGTCGTGGGCCGGATGGTCCGGCGCGGTCGCCTCGGCGGAGACCACGACGGCGAGCTCCACCATGCCCGGCATGGTGAGCGTCTCCGCGGTGTCCTCCACGTGGCAGCGGAACGCGTCCCGCACCGACTCCGACACCCGCTGCCACTGGGTGTCCATCCGGTCGTGCCAGTGCTCGACCACGGCCAGCAGGAGCTGCTGCTTGTCGCGGAAGTGGTGCAGCAGTCCGGCGTCGGTGATCTCTGCGTCCCGGGCGATACGGGCGAGGGAGGTCTTGCGGTAGCCGTCCTGCCCGAAGCGCAGCAGTGCCGCCTCGAGGATCTGGGTGCGCCGTGCCCGGCCTGCCGTGTAGCCGCCGCGCGGTCCCCTGGGTGTCGCCATGGAAGAACGGTACCGGGGTGCTGTGAGGCGTCCGTGGCGGGCGGGGGAGCGCCTGGCACGCATGTGACATGGGTCACTCTTCGAACACCTAGTAAGCACTAGGTGTTCGGGTCATCATCGACGTCACGCGACGACGGATTGCCACGCTGTCACCTCCCGGTGAGCGACGTGTCACGGCGGGTTCGATCCTCCGCGCACCCCCACATCTCCTCTCACTCCCTTCGGCACCTCCGTGAAAGGAGGGCTGGCATGACACCGACGTCGCCAAGCCCCTCACTCGACATCGCGCCGCCCGCCGAGGCAGGCGGACGCTGGAACCTCCGCCTGGTCGCGATACTGATCGCGCTCGCCTGGCCCACCCAGCTGCTCGCCGCGGGCGGAATCCTCGGTGCCAACGCCACCGCGAGCGTCGCGCAGAGCTTCCACACCACCCAGGTGGCGTGGTTCGGCCTCACGCTCACCCTGGCCACCACCCTGCTGACGCCGTTCGCCATCAAGCTGGGCGACCTGTACGGCAGGAAGCGCGTCATGCTCGCCATGATGGCGCTGGGTGCCGGCGGCGAGGCGCTCGCCGCCCTGGCCGGAGACTTCTGGCTGGTACTGGTCGGCCGCGCGATCGCCGGGTTCTACGGCCCGTTCGGTGCTCTCTCCTTCGCCGCGGTGCGCGACATCTTCCCGCGTCGGCTGGTCAAGTCGGCCAGCGGCATGATCGGCAGCAGCGTCGGACTGGTCGCCCTCGGCACCCCCTTCCTCGCGGGATGGCTCGTCGACCACTGGGGCTACCGCGGCGCCCTGTGGTTCCTCGCCGCCGCCACCGCCGTCGCGTTCCTGCTGGTCGCCCTGCTGGTGCCGGAGACGCCGCGGCACGCCTTCGACTCGGGCTTCGACTGGCCGGGTGGACTGGTCCTCGGCGGCGGTCTCACCGCCGTGATCTACGCCGTCGGCCAGGGCCAGAGCTGGGGCTGGGCGGACGTCCGGACGCTCTGCTGGCTCGGTGCCGGAGCTGCCGCCCTGATCGCGTTCCTGTTCGTCGAGCGGGCCAGCGCCCACCCCATCCTCGATCTGACGGTTCTGCGCCGGCGCCCCGTGGCTCTGGCGCTCACCGCCGGCGGCCTCGCCCAGACCGTCGCGTTCACGATGCCAGGTCTGGCCATTCTGCTCGCCCTCTTTCCGTACATCCCCGGTGTCTCGGCCGGGCTGGGATGGACGGCGCAGCACAACGCCGTGGTCAGCGTGAGCTGGAACCTGGTGATGTTCGGGACCGGCATCCTCGTCAGCCGCTTCCTGCGCAGTCTGGACGCCCGCAAGGTCTGGATCGCCGGACTGACGGTGATGGCCGTCGGCTACGCGCTCGTCGGCTTCTTCCACGGCAACGAGTTGGAGCTCTCCCTGACGTCCTGCGTCGCCAACATCGGCGCCGGTGTCGTGGTGGCGGGAGCGCCGGTGCTGGTGGTCGGTGTCGTCTCCCGTGACGAACAGGGACTGGGCAGCGGCATGCTCAACATGCTGATCAGCCTGTTCGGCGCCATCGTCACCGCCGGCGCGTACGCCCTCCTCAGCGCCCACAGCACCGTGGTCGACGGCACCGCCTTCTACCAGGACGCCGGTTACGCCTGGGTCTTCTGGCTCGGCGCCCTCGTCACCCTCCTGGCCCTCGTGCTCTCCCTGTTCATCCCGCCGCTGCGTGATCCCGAGACCGATGACGCGGCGGCCGTCTGAGCGGGCCGGACGCCCACCCCTGCCCTGCCCCTCACCCCCTCCGACCGACCACCAGAAGGTCACGCCGTGCCGCTGCCCGTCCGCCCGGTCATCCCCGGATTCCATCCCGACCCCAGCGTCTGTCGCGTGGGAGACGTGTACTACCTCGCCAACTCCAGCTTCGAATACGCACCGGGCGTGCCGATCCACCGGTCGACCGACCTGCGCACCTGGGAGCACATCGGCCACGCGCTCGACCGGCCGTCGCAGTTGCCGCTGGAGGGGGTGTCCGCCTCGGGCGGCATCCTGGCGCCGACCCTGCGTCACCACGACGGCCGCTTCTGGATGATCAGCACCGTCCTGGTGGGCGAGCCGAGGATGTTCCTGGTCACCGCCGAAGACGCGGCCGGCCCCTGGTCGGACCCGGTGTGGATCCCCGACGCGCTGGGCATCGACCCCGACCTCGCCTGGGACGACGACGGAGCCTGCCTGCTGACCTGGACCCGCTTCGGCGAGGGGATCGTGCAGGCCGTGCTGGATCCGCGGACCGGCGCCCTGCGCACCGAGCGACGGCGGCTGTGGCAGGGGACGGGCGGCAAGTTCCCCGAGGGCCCCCACCTGTACCGCATCGGCGCGCTCTGGTACCTGCTCATCGCCGAGGGCGGCACCGAACGCGGCCACGCCGTCACCATCGCGCGGGGGTCCTCACCCTCCGGCCCCTTCGAGGCGTGCCCCGGCAATCCGATCCTCACCGCGCGCGGCAGCGACGCTCCCGTCCAGAGCATCGGTCACGCGGATCTCGTGCAGCGTCCCGACGGTACGTGGGCGATGGTCTACCTGGGCGTGCGGCCGCGCGGCAGCAGCCCCGAGTGGCATGTGCTCGGCCGGGAGACCTTCGCCTGCGCGGTGCGCTGGAGCGAGGGCTGGCCCGGCACGGCCGAACCGATCCAGCCGGACGCTGCACCGGAGCTCACCGAGCACCTGACGCAAGCGGAAACGGAAGCGGGGCAGCCTCTGCCGCCGTCCTGGGTGGCGCCCGGCGCGTTCCCCGCCGACGTGCTGAAGGTGACGGACCACGGCCGACGACTGACCGCGACGACCGGCCGGGCCTTCGTGGGCCGCCGTCAGGAACACCTGTACCTGCGGGCGCGGGCAGTGGTGGTCGCAGGCCAGAAGACCGGCGGACCCGGTGGACCCGGCGGATCCGGAGGTCTGGAGCTGCGGATCGACGCCCGCCACGCCGTACGCGTCGAAGTGGCGGACGGCCGTGTGCGTGCCGTCGCCCGGATCGGCGCGGCGCACGCGGTCCTGGGCGAAGCCGCCGTCACCGGGGCCGCCGCCACCGGGGAGACGACCCTCGAACTACGCGTCGTACCGCACAGCGCCGCCACGCCCTTCGGCACCGACATGGGGCCCGACGAAGTCGTGGCAGGCACATCCGGCCCGGACGGATTCCGTGAACTCGGCCGTATCGACGGCCGTTACTTCTCCACCGAGGTCGCCGCGGGCATGACGGGCCGGACGGTCGGACTCACCTGCTCCGAGGGCGAGGTGCTGTTCCGGTCGTTCACCTACAGCGGTGCCGACGACCCGGAGGCACTGGACGGACGGTGAGAGCGTTCCACGTTCGGGGAACCCGGAGGAGGAGCGGAGCGCTCGAGGGAGGAAACGGACATGACCAGGCTCAGCACCGCCGACTCCGTACGTACCACCCCTGAAGGTCTCCTCTGGGAGCCCGGCCCGCGCTGGGTCCGGGGCCGCAAGGGCGAGTTCACCGTCGTCGACAGTCGGCATCCCGTCTATGTGTGGGAGCCCGGAGTGCCGGTGCCGTTGTACGCCTTCCCGCGCGAGGAGGTGCGCGAGGACCTGCTGCGGCCGGCGAAGAACCCGCCGGTCGGCACCCACACGGGTTCGCGGATCTTCTACGACCTCGAAGTGGACGGCGAGCTGCTGGAGAACGCGGCCTGGACCTTCCCCGCCGAGGACCTGGCCGGTCATATCGCCTTCGAGTGGTTCCGGCGCACGGGCAGGGGACTCGACCACTGGTACGAGGAAGAGGAGGAGATCTTCATCCACCCCCGCGACCCGCACAAACGGGTCGACGCCCTGCCCGGCAGCCGACACGTCCGGATCGAGATCGACGGCACGGTCGTCGCCGACACCCGCCGCCCGGTCCTCCTCTTCGAGACCGGCCTGCCCACCCGCTACTACATCCCCCGCGAGGACATCCGCCTCGACCTGCTCACCCCTACGGACCACCGCACCGGCTGCCCCTACAAGGGCACCGCCACGTACTGGTCCTGGACCGGCGAGGCGGACGTCCCGCCCGACATCGTGTGGAGCTACCCCACTCCGGTGCCCGCCGTGGCCGCCATCGGCGAGCTGCTCGCCTTCTACAACGAGGCGGTCGACATCACGGTGGACGGCGAGCGCCTCGAACGCCCCGTCACCCCCTTCACGCATACGCTGTTGTCCCGCCCGGCGCCCTGACGGCGTCGTCGAACGGCAGAGGAGATGGTGGAGATCACGACGAAGGCGGTCGTCGCCGCGCAGTCCCGCCCGCCGCTGAGCAGGGGACGGGTGCTGAGTGCCGCCGTCACGCTGGCCGACGAAGGCGGAGTCGACGCGCTCAGCATGCGCAACATCGCCCAGGCGCTCGGCGTCGTGCCGATGGCGCTGTACAAGCACGTGGCCAACAAGAACGAGCTGCTGGACGGCATGATCGACGTCCTCATGGACGAGATCGATCCACCGGCCGAGGACACCGACTGGAAGACCACCGTGCGGCGGCGGGTGCTGTCGGCCCGCGGCATGCTGCTGCGCCACCCGTGGGCGCCCGCGGTCATCGAGTCGCGGACGAAGGCGCGGACCACTCCGACCCCCGCGGTGATGGCGTACCTGGACTCGATGATCGGGATCTTCCGGGCCGGGGGGTTCTCGGTCCACCTGGTCCATCACGCGATGCATGTCATGGGCAGCCGTCTGCTGGGCTTCTCCCAGGAGCTGTTCGAGGACAGTGCCGACGGTCGTGATCCCGATCCGGACGCGATGCCGCCCGAGGAGATGGCCGCGCGCTACCCGCACATCACCGAACTGGCCATGGCGGTCGCGCATGATCCGGAGTCCGTGGTCGGCGCGGGCTGCGACGACCAGTTCGAGTTCGAGTTCGCGCTGGACCTGACACTGGACGGCCTCGAACGACTCCTGGGCACGACCTGACGGTCCCTCCCTGTCGCCTTCTCCTTGCCTTCCCTCTTGACGGGTGTACGCCGTACACCTACCGTGCCTGACAGAGGTGTACGGCGTACACCCGCCGTGCCGAAAGGCATCTGCTGTGGGCTCCTCGGCCATCGATGCCGCAAACGAGGGGGCGACTCGATGAAGGCGATCGTGCAGGAGCGGTTCGGCCCGCCGGACATCCTGGAGTTGGTGGACACCGACCGGCCCGAGATCTCGGCCGACCAGGTGTCGGTACGGGTACGCGCCGCCGCGCTGAACCCCTACGACTGGCACATGCTGCGCGGCGATCCCTATGTGGCGCGGCTGATGGGGGGCGTGGGGCTGACGCGGCCGAAGTGCCGGGTGGCCGGCATCGACGTCGCCGGACAGGTCGAGTCGGTCGGCGCCGACGTACGAGGCCTCCGGCCGGGCGACGAGGTACTGGGCTTCTGCCACGGCTCCTTCGCCGAGTACGCGCGCACCACCGCGGATCTCCTGGTCCCCAAGCCTGCGGGCCTGACCTTCGAGCAGGCCGCGGCGGTGCCGATGGCGGCGGTGACCGCCCTGCGTGGCATCCGGACCGTGGGCCGGGTGCGGGCGGGACAGCGGGTGCTGGTCAACGGAGCCGCCGGCGGTGTCGGGACGTTCGCCGTGCAGATCGCGGTGGCCCTGGACGCGGAGGTCACAGGGGTGTGCAGCACCGCCAACGTCGATCTGGTGCGCTCACTCGGCGCCGCGCACATCGTCGACCGCACCCGGGAGGACTTCACGGAAGGACGCGAGCGCTACGACGTGATCCTGGACAACGTCGGCAACCATCCGCTGACCCGGCTGCGCCGGGCCCTCACCCCGACAGGCACACTCGTGGCCAACGGCGGCGGCTCGCCCGGCCGGGCGTTCGGTGCGGTGGGTTCCATGCTCCGGGTGATCGCGGTCAACGGGTTCGTCGGGCAACAGCTCCGCACGATCCTCCCGTCGGCCCCGGCCGGACCGACCCGGGAGGACCTGCTCGCCGTCACCGCGCTCATCGAGGCGGGCAGGCTCACCCCGGTGATCGGCCGGACCTACACCCTGGCCGACACGGCCGAGGGCGTGCGGCACCTGGAACGGGGACATGCGCGCGGCAAAGCCGTGATCACGGTGCCGTGACGAGAAGTCAGAACGGGCGCGTTCGGCCGCCTCCGCGCAGCCCACCGTGCCGAGGCAGAGAAGGACGTGCCGCTCGGCGATCTCCGCAGCGCCGAGAGGGCCGTCGCCCGGTACCAGTTGGCCACCCCCTGACCCATGATCAGAACGGCCCGGACCGCGTCGGCCGGGATGGGCGTGCTGAACACCCCCTGGGCGATGCCCGACCGCACGGTGCGGACGATGGAGATTCAGGCGGCGGCAGGTCAGCAGATCTGCCGTGGTGCCGCTCTCGAGCTCACTCTCGTCGGCGACTTGAGGGCGTCGCTGGAGACTATGGGGAGATGGGCCCGCTGCCCACGGCGCCCGCCGAGCTGACGCTGCGCCTCACCATGGCCTTGATCAGGTGCTGATCGTGCCGACCCGCATGACGTCCTCCGTCCCGCCGCCACCCCGGTTACGGAACGGGCGGGCGGCGAAGAGGACAGCGAGGCAACGCTCCATGGCCATAAGCCGTCTCGTCAACCGAGATGGCGCTGAGTCGGTGCCCATCAGGAACGGAGCAAATCGTGTTGATCGGCTTGCTGACAGCCGTTGCGGCATCCGTCTGTTACGGCACAGGATCAGTCCTGCAAGCCATCGGGTCCCGCAGATCCGCGCGGAGCGGTGCGGCCACCACTGCCAGCACCCAGTACGGGGGGCCCAGCCTCTCCTCCACCGCGAAGGCCGCGATGACCTGGGAATTCGTCGTCGGTACCGTCCTGGACTTCGTGGGCTTCGCACTGGGGGCACTGGCTGCTCGGCTACTGCCGCTGTTCCTCTCGCAAACCGTGATCAGCGCCAACCTGATCATCACCGCCGTGCTGAGCGTCAGGCTCCTCCGTATCCGGCTGACTCGCGCCGAGTGGACGTCCATCGGCGTGGTCTGCGTGGCGCTCGTTCTGCTCGCGACGGCGGCGGGGGAGGAGGGCGGTGGACACGGCGTCCCGATCGCCACGCACTGGTGGCTCCTGGCGATCTCGCTTGCTCTGATGGTGGGCGGCACGCTCGCGGTACGCCTCCTCGGTCCCCGCGCCGCGATCCTTGCCGGACTGCTGTCCGGACTCGGTTTCGGCGCGCTCGGCGTGGGCGTCCGTGTCCTGAACGGCGTCACCCCCTTCGATCCGGCCGCCGTGCTGACGGATCCCGCCCTGTACGCGATCGTGACGGCCGGCGTAGGTGGGATGTACCTGCATACCGTCGCCTTGCAGATCGGTTCGGTCAACGGGGCCACGGCGGCCCTGGTCGTCGGCGAGACCGTGTTGCCCGGCGCAATCGGCGTGCTGTGGCTCGGCGACGCCTCACGGGCTGGTCTCGCCTGGATGGCGATGCTCGGCTTCGTCCTGGCGGTGGCAGGCGCGGTCGCGGTGGCATGGTTCGGCGGGCCTGCGGCGCATGTGGAGGAGCAGCCTCAGCAGGCGGCAGAACTGACTCCCACGCGCTGAACACCCGACTCAGGCCGGCGGTACGGCCCGTGAGGATCTGACCCATGCGGAGTGGGATCGACTCGGCGTACTCACGCTCACCTGGGTAGCCGCGCCGAGGCGGAGCACATCGTCCCCCGCCTAGCCTTCGACCATGAGTTCCGCACACCAGATCGACCCGTTGGAAGAAGAGGCTCGCCCGCAGTTGACCGGCGCGTGGTCACTCATGCTGGGCAGCATGGCTGTCGTGGCCATCGGCTGCCCCGTGCTTCCGGAGTCGGTCCCGAACCAGCTCCGCTACTTCCCTGTCTACTTCGTCCTGCCCCTGGGGGTTTGGGCGGTTGTCTCAGGAGCCATCGCCCTGCGACGCATGCGCGGCGACGAGGGAGCCTGCCGCAACCGGGCGGGGGCCGGGGTCACCCTCGGCACGGTGGCCATCGTGACGGCTGTGGTCACCATCGTCCGGGCGGTCTGGGCGCTGATCAACATCTGAGCGGGAAGGCCGGCTCGTGAGGCGGGGAATCGTCATCACCCGCCGAATGCAGGCTGTGCCACCAGTGACCGCATCCGCCGGAGCAGAAGCGTTCGCGGCGCCGTTCGTCCGCGACCGCGAGTACTGCGACCAGCAGCCGGAACGCCTTGCGGCGTTCGTCGGCAGGGGTGAGGCCGGCGATCTTCCCCAGTTGCTGGTCGATCGGGCCACAGGTGATCAGAACCGCAGGCGTGTGCGTTGGGCGCAGCCCGGCACGGCGGATGCTCTCCGGTCCGTCTTCGGTGACGGCGCGGGCCTGCATGCAGTGATGGCGCAGGAACAGGAGTAACTCGGCCTGCTCCCGCGGGCCGTGTATGTCGAACCACTCGATGCCCTGTGACATCGGGCGCAGGCCCTGGGCGAGTTCGTTGAGGATGACGTCTCGTTCGGTCATGACTGTTGGCGCCCATGATTCAGCGGTGCGAAGGCCTCAGCGGTCTCGTCGACGAAAGCGCAGAGTTGCTGCATGGCCTGCTGGTAGTTCTGCGGGTCGAGGGCCGCCACGACCCGGGCTTCGAGCCACCGGTCCCAGGGGCCTCCCGGGGCAATGAACCGCGATGCGGACTCGGAGCCGAGCACCCCATCGAGATACAGGAGCGTCCCGAGGACGATTGGCTGGTCGTAGGCGAGGTCGGGACGTGACAAGTAGTGATCAAGGTAGGCGCTGAGCAGTTCGGCATCCGCCGCAGTGCCGAACTTCGCAAGGGCGACACAGTACGCCGCGCCCGCATACGGCCCTCCGCTGGCCAGCAGAAGCCGGCCGATCAGGTCGCGGAACTCGGTCCTGTGGGCCACGGCTACCAGCCAGGCGGCAGTCTTGCGCTCGCGCCAGCCACCCTCAAAGAGGATGCCGAGCTCCGCGGGAGTGATCTCGTAGGCGGCCTGAGCCAGATCCCGCACAAACGCGGAGCGCTCGACCGGGCCTAGCCGGTGAACGCTCCCACCCAACCGACTGTATCGCCGATCAGGTGTGACGAACCGCCGAACCAAAACCTGCAACTCGGGATCGCTCCGGACATCACGCATGACCGCATCCTGACCCAGGGCGGTGCCGATCTGCCACAGGTTTGCCGACTGCCTCGGCCGAAGGACGGTCACTGGTTCAGACCAACCCCGACCACCTGAAGAACCTCATCGACCGCACCGACGTCGTGCCCGCGGTCAACCAGGTCGAGTTGCACCCGTACTTCATCCAGTCCGAGGTACGCGAGGCGAACGCCCGGCACGGCATAGTCACCCAGTCCTGGTCGCCCATCGGCGGGGTGAACGTCTACAGGGCCGGCGACCCCCACGCGGTCAAGAACCCTCTCCAGGACCCCGGCCGTCACCGAACTCGCCGCGAAGTACAGCAAGACCCCGGCCCAGGTCATCCTTCGCCGGCACCTCGAACACGGCCTCTCGGTCATCCCGAAGTCCGTCAAGCCACACCGCATCGCGGAGAACATCGGTCCTCTTCGACTTCGCGCTCACACTCGACGACGTGGCCGCCCTCGACGCACTGGACACCGGAGTACGCGGCGGCCCGACCCCGACAACCTTGGCCGGCGAAATTCGAGGGCCGTGGGTGGCGGACGCCAGTACTGCGGTTCGACCGCATCCTGCGCCTCGGCCTCGGCACGGTCTTGTCCCGGATCCGTCTGTGAGGACTGGTCATGGGCGGCCATGTCGAGGCGGATCGCCCGTCGGCCGCCCCACCTGGCTGCGCCGGCAGGCCGAGATGAGCCTGCGCCGTTTCCGCGTGGAGCGGATCGACCTGTCCCAGCTGCACCGCATCGACCCCGACACCCCGTTCGAGGACCAGATCGGCGAGCTGAAGAAGCTCCGGGACGAGAGCAGGATCCGCCACATCCGCTCAGCGAGGTCACCGTCGCGCAGACCTGAGCAGCGCAGGCGATCGCGCCGATCGTCTAGCCGTGACAGCAGGTCAGGAAGCCGTGCTCAGGAGGGTTCTGCGGATCACGGCCCGGGTCATGGCTGGGCTGCTTTCGCCGGTGGATTCTGAGGTGTTCGACGAGGGCCTGACCGAGTGGGGGAGAGAACTGCGATCGACGAGGTCAGGCGGTCGTACCGGTGACGGTGCCGCCCGTCTTGATGACGTGGTACGTCGCCGAGGCGCCGCTCCAGAAGTGGAAGGTGAGCGTCACCCTGGAGTCGTCCTTCAGCGAGGTGAAGAAGTCGGAGGTCAGTTTGATCGAGTCTCCGGTGTACGCCGTGAAGGCGGTGTCCCACTGCTGGTACGAAGTCCAGCTCGCCGGGCCCGCGTTGCTCCCGTCGTCGTACCTGGCCTCCATGGTCGCGAGCATGTCCCCGCGGAACCGGGTGGGGATGCTCAGGCCGTCGGTGCTGCCCGAGGCGCTCGACAGGACCGGGGCGTCGTAGGTGATCACATCGATGCGCCACGGGACCCCTCGGGAGAACCGGGCTTCCAGCGTTGCACCGACCCCGTACGTCCGGTCGCCTGCCAACTCGGTGAGAGCGGCGGCCGTCAGCGTGAGCTGGTCGCCGGAAACGGTGTAGTCCTTGCCCCGTAGAAGGTTGCGGGAGCCGCGCCGCAGGCCCTGGAAGTCGGTGCCGTGGGGGTTGAGCGTGAGTACCTGGCTCGTGACGGCACTCGACTTCGGGAGGAACACCGTGTCGCTGGAGGCGGTTCCCGACCGTGTGGTCCAGCTCGACTTGATCTGGGCGAACAGCTCTGGGTCCCGCCATTGCAGCGTGTTGCGGTTCAGGAACTGACCGGCGTCCCACAGCATGGTGGTGAGCTTGTGTCGGCGGGCGTAGTCGCCCAGGAACTCGAAGTACTTGCGCACCTCACCCCGTTCGATGATGCCGGGACGGTTGTGGTCGTAGGCGAGCAGGGCGTACTCCCCGATGACGACCGGGATGCCCCGCTCGACGAAGGCGTCGTACACGCGGTCGAAGGTGCTGGTGAGGTCCTGCTCGGAGGTGGTGTCGAACTTGGTGTAGCCGGCGATGTTCACGCTGAACGGCCACCAGCCGTAGAAGTGGATCGTCGTGGCGACCATGGGATCGCGCAGGGAGGTCAGTTCGGTGGCCAGTGCGTCGAGCCGACCCTGGTCGGCGTTCGTGTACAGGGTCGGCAGCACGAGCAGGCGGGCGGCGTTCCTGCCACCGGACTCCCGCACGATCCGATGGAACACGCGGTTGAGCTCGGCCAGCAGCCGGTAGTTCTCGTCGTCACCCGAAGTGCCACTGAACGTAGGCTCGTTGATGCTCTCGAACACGAGCCTCGATGGTTCGTCGCGGAACTCGGCCGCGATCTGCGTCCAGGTGGCGCTGAAGCGGGCGAGCACGGTGTCGTGATCCGTCGAGAGGTTGTTGACCCACATCCAGGAGTCGTGGTGCATGTTGAGCAGCACGTACAGGTCTTCGTCCAGGGCCCATTCGACGACTTGCCGCACCTTCGCCATCCAGGCCGAATCGATCCTGTGGTCGGGCGCCGCGCCCTGGTGGATGCCCCAGGTGACGGGCAGACGGATGCTCTTGAACCCCTGCGACTTGACCTTCTTCAGGAGCGCCCTGGTCACAGGCGGGTTGCCCCAGGATGTCTCGTCGGGGATGGCGTCGTAGGTGTTGCCGAGGTTCCAGCCGGGCTGCATGGCCGCCACCGCACTGCGGGCGGCCGGAGCGCTCGGGGGAGGTAAGGGCGGATCGTCGGCCTGTGCTGTGGCGGGCACCAGTGGCAGCAGGACAATCGCCAGCAGGAGTGCCGTCAGTCTCCGTCGCGGCCGTGACGACTGGCGTCGTCGTGGGAGGAATCGTGCCGGTCTCCTCGTCATCACGTGCACCTTCCGGTTGGTGGGCGGCGCAGGCCCCGACGGGTCCCTGCCGGACGCGCTCGACACGTGGGGGCCGGCTCGGGCCGACCGAGATGTGACTTGGTGAAGGAAACTTTCTCTCTATGCGGCGGAGAAATTAACATGAAGATGCGCTAGGGGCCACAGGTTCGGCGGCAAGAGATGCCAGAATGGCCGGGCACACCCACGCGACGCTGTTCAACCGGCTCCCCGTCCGGCCTCCGCCGGGTGCGAGCGGTTCGATGATCGGGAAGGCGACCTTGGCGGACTACGCAGCTGACGGGCCGGCGGACGGAGACGGCGGCCAGGGCGACATGTCCCGGCCGGTCACCATCGCGTTCATCGCCGAGTCGGCGGGGGTCTCCGTGCCGACCGTGTCCAAGGTGATCAACGGAAAGTCGGGGGTCTCCGCGGACACACGCGCGCGGGTCGAGGCGCTGGTCAACGAGTTCGGCTACCGCAAGCCCACGGGTGCCAACCGGAACAATGTCGTGGAACTCGTGTTCCGCGAGCTCAAGCACATGTGGGCGGTCGAGATCATCCGGGGCGTCGAGCGGGTGGCCCGCCGGCATCGGGTCGGCCTCATGGTCTCCGAGTTCGGGCTGCACGACACTGCCGAACCCACCTGGGACGACACCGTCTCCCGGCGTCCCAACTGCGTCCTGTCCGTGGCTCAGCTCTCCGAGGCCGAGCGGGAGCAACTGAAGGCGAAAGGTATCCCGTTCGTCGTCTTCGACCCGGCCACGGAACTGCCGGACGACGTCCCGTTCGTGGGCGCCACCAACTGGTCCGGCGGCCGGGCCGCGACCCGCCACCTCACCGAACTCGGGCACCGCCGCATCGCCATGATCAGCGGCCCTCAGGACCAGCTGTACTGCTGCGCCCGGCTGGATGGCTACCGTTCCGCGCTCCAGGCCGCCGGCCTGCCGGTCGATCCGGAACTTGTCGCGTACGCGCCGCTCACCAGCGAGGACGGCTGCGTGGCCGCGCGCTCTCTGCTGGCCCTGGCCGAGCGTCCGACAGCGATCTTCGCGGCCAACGACCTCCAGGCGCTCGGTGTCTATCAGGCGGCGCGCGAGGCCGGCCTGCGCATTCCCGACGACCTGAGCGTCGTCGGTTTCGACGACCTGCCGGTGGTCGCCTGGGTGGATCCGCCCCTGACCACCGTCCATCAGCCTCTGACCGAGATGGCCGCAGCCGCGACCGAACTGGCACTCACGCTCGGTCGCGGCGAGGAGGCACCCCAGGTCGGGCTGGAGATCGCGACGACCCTGACGGTCCGGGCGAGCACGGCTCCGCCCAAGAGCTGACTTCGTCAGGCCGATCTGTCCTTTCACCAGCCGCGTCGGCGCCCTCGGTCGGCGGCGCGGCGGCTGAGGCTGCCCTGGCGCGTTCGGTGCGGCCGGTGCGTTCCCGGTGAGGAGAGGCTCGCACGCCATTGACCACTGGGGCGGCCATCACTAATCTCCCGCTGGAAACTTTCTTTCCACAACGCACGAAACTTTCGCACCTCGCAAGCATCCGTCGGAACCCGCTCGCGCGCAGGCTGTGCTGCCCGGCTCGACTCCACCCGCCTCGGTCGTCATTCCGTAGGAGGAAATCATGCGGAGATTGATCCACAGGTACCGTGCCCGACTGGCCGGGCCGGCCGCTGCCGTGTCCCTGGCCGAGGCGGGGGCCGGGGCCGGCATGGCAGCCCCGCCTGGTCCGCTACCCGGGCGGCAGCTACGCCGACGGCTACCGCTGGCAGACCCACACCGTCGAGGGCGGCCACGTCGCGCCCAACACGGAGTTCGACGCCTACATGGGCACAGCGCGGGCCGCCGGGCCACAGCCGATCATCACCGCCGACCACGGCTCGGGCGCCCCGAAGAGGCGGCGGCCTGGGGGCGGTATGCCAATGTGACCAAGCGCTACGGGGTGAAGTACTGGGAGATCGGCAGCGAGTTCTACGGCAATGGCCTCTACGGCGCCACGTGGGAAACCGACCACCACGCCAGTAGGACCGCCACGACGTACGCGACCCACCTCGTCCAGTACGCCACGTGGCTCCGCGCGACGAGCAGCGCGACCCGCCAGACCGTGCCCCCGTACTCGATCGTGGTCGTCCTGCTTCGCTCCGCACGCTGACCGGCGATCCCCGTTTCTCCGGTGTCCCCATGCGTGGCACACCGGCGCACCATCACACCAGTGAAAGGACTCAATGAGGGTGTCGAGCATCCCCGAGAAGGGCAACACCATCAACAATCCGGTGATCCCGGGCTTTCATCCCGACCCGTCCGTGTGCCGGGCGGGCGGGGACTACTACCTGGTCTGCTCCAGCTTCGAATACTTCCCCGGTGTGCCCATCTTCCACAGCCGGGACCTGGTGCACTGGGCCCAGATCGGGAACGCCCTCGACCGGCCGAGTCAGCTGCGCCTGCCGCTCGACACGCCTTCTTCCGGCGGGATCTACGCCCCCACCCTGCGCCACCACGACGGCCGATTCTGGCTGATCGTCACCAACGTCAGCGGGGACGGCAACCTGCTGTTCACCGCCACCGACCCGGCCGGCCCCTGGTCCGATCCCGTCCGACTGCCCGGAGTGCACGGCATCGACCCGGACCTCGCCTGGGACGACGACGGCAACTGCTGGTGCACCACCGCCGGAGTCGGACAGATCCGCATCGATCCCCACACCGGGGAGACGTTCGGCCCGCCGCGCCGGCTCTGGTCCGGCAGCCCCGGCGCCAAGGCCCCGGAAGCACCGCACCTCTACCGGATCGGCGACTACTGGTACCTGCTCATCGCCGAAGGCGGCACCGAGCGCTGCCACAGCGTCTCGATCGCCCGATCCCGTACGCCCACGGGCCCGTTCGAACCCTGCCCCGCCAACCCGATCCTGACCCACCGGGGCACCGACCACCCCATCCAGAACACCGGCCATGCGGACCTGGTCCAGGCGCCCGACGACTCGTGGTGGATGGTCCTGCTCGGCGTGCGGCCGGGCGGTGGTACGCCGGGGTGGCACGTACTCGGCCGGGAGACGTTCCTGGTGCCGGTCGACTGGGTCGACGGCTGGCCGGTCGTCGGCGAGCTGTCGTCCTCCATGCCCGCACCCTCCTGGCCGCTGCACCCGCCTGTGGTCGTGCCCGACCGGGACGACTTCGAGCTGAGTGAACTGGCCCCGCACTGGATTTCGTTGCGGCACCGCACTCCGGAGGTCTGCACCACAAAGGAACGCCCCGGCCGGCTCACTCTCCAGGCCCGTGGTGGATCGCTCGACGACACCGACGTCACGTTCGTCGGCCGGCGGCAGCAGCATCTGTCCTGCCGGGCGCGAACCCTGATCGATGCGGCGGACGGTCGCGGTGGCCTGGCTGTCCGCCTGGACGAGCAGCATCACTACGAGATCGAGGCCTCGCCCGGCGAGGTGCGGGTGCGGGCCCGTATCGGTCCGTCGAACACCGTGGTCGCGTCCCGGTCGACGCCTCCCGGGCCTGTGGTTCTCCGCATCGAGGTGGCCGCCGTCCACGCGGTGAACGATGCGCGCACCGGCCCGGACACCGTCACGATCGGCATCGAGGAGCCGGACGGCACCTTCGTCGAACTTGCGTCACTGGACGGTCGGTACCTCTCCACGGAGGTCGCCGGCGGCTTCACCGGTCGGGTGATCGGCATGTTCGCCGTCGCCGGCTCCGTCCACTTCGACTGGTTCGACTACCGGCCGGCCGATCGCTGAAGCGGCCGGCACACGACCGGCGGCGAAACCGCCCCGGGCTTGACGGGCGCAGGGTCCGCCCGTCAAGCCGGAGGCAGTCAGGTCGGCATCGCTGGTCTTGGGGGAGAGACAGCCGTACTCCACCCGTCGGCTGTGCGACTGCTGCACCGTCGGTGCTCGCGAGACAGTCGCAACCGCTCAGTCGCTCATGGCCTCGCGGACGAGGGCGGTGTCGACGAACTGCTCGAAGCGCACGATGAGTCCGCCGCGTACGACGAAGTGATGTGCGACGCGGACGTCGATCGACTTGCCGGTGGCCTTGTTGGAAGCGGTGTAGCGGGCGAGGACGACGACGTTCTCGCCGTCGACGACGTAGGTGTCGTCGTGAGCCGTCCAGCCCTCCCAGTCCTGCCCGAGCTTCTCCATGACGTTGGAGGTCACGCCGTGGGGGGTGCGGAAGGTGCCGGCCAGGGGGAAGCCGGCCATCTCCGTCCACTCCACGTCGGGGGCGAGAGTGGCGCGCAGGGCTTCCAGGTCGCCGGCCGCGGAGGCCAGGTACTGGCGCCGTACGACGTCGGCGGGGGAGGTGGAGGTCGCGAACTCGGCCATGGTCAGCCCCACTTCATCTCGCCCTTGGCGACCTTCGCCCCGATCTGGGCGGCGATCAGCATGCCGTTGTCGGGGTAGCGCTTGACGAGCGCGTCGGTCAGGGCGGCGCCGTCGGCGGCCTTGGTGAGCTCCTCCTCGAAGGCGAGGAGGTAGTCACGGGTGGCGGTGATGGCGGAGGCGTCGGCCGGGGTGCCCGGCAGGCGGTGGCCGGGCACAACCAACTCCGGCTGGAGGGCGGCCATTTCGTCCAGCAGGTCGATCCAGGTGGCGCGGTCGCCGGGGGTGGGGGTGTCGGCCACCCAGACGTGCTCCTGTTGGAAGAGCAGGACGCCGCCGAGGAGGGCGCGGTGCTCGGCCTGCCACAGGTAGTGGCGGTCGGGCAGGCCGGCCGCGCCACCCTTGAGCTCGAAGCGGTGGCCCTCCAGGGTGAGCTCGCCGGTCAGCGGCTTCAGGTCGACCAGGCGTGTGGGCAGGTTCGGGCCGAGGGCCTCCCAGGCCTTCAGCTTGCCCGCGTAGGAGTGCTGGATGTGCTCGATGACGATCGGGGTGGCGACGAAGACCGCGTCCGGGAAGGCGTCCGCGATCACCTCGGCGCCGAAGTAGAAGTCGGGGTCTGCGTGGCTGACGAAGACGGTGGTCAGCTTCTTGCCCGAGTCGAGGATCTCGGCGGCCAGGCGGTGGCCGTCGGCGCGGGTGAAGGCGGCGTCGACCAGCAGTGCCTCGTTCTCGCCGGTGACCAGGGTGGCGGTCTTGTTCTTGCTGCCGGCGGGGAAGTCCAGGTCGAGGACCTTGAAGGAGAGGGTGGTCATCATTGACTCCTTGTGGGGAGAGGGCGTGGGGACGGGGAGGTTCAGGGGATACGAAGGGCCGAAAGCTGTCGGTCGACCTGGTCGGCGGTGGCATGGCCGTGGGCCAGCGGAGTGACCGAGTCGCCGTCGACGGCCAGCAGGGTGGGGAAGCCGGTGACACCGAGCGAGGCGGCCCGGTGGAAGTCGGCGCCCGCCGCCACCCGCACCGCGGATCCCTCGAAGGTGGCGACGACGGCGTCGGCGTCCAGCCCGGCCTCGTTGGCGAGCGTCCGGTAGGTCGCCGGGTCGGAGAGGCTGAGGCCGTCGACGTAGAAGGCCCGCTGGAGCGCCGCAGCCAGCTCCGCCGCACGGGCCGGAGCGGCCTGGCGCAGGGCGGCGACACCGCGCGCGGCGGCCTCCGAGTCCATCACGAACGAGCCGTCGGCGATCAGCCGCTCGTACGCCTCGCCGAACGCGGCGCCGGTCAGCTCGGCGATCTTGGCGTTCGCGCCCTGGACGTAGCCGAACTCGCGGATCGGCACCCGGCGCGACCCGGTGAACAGGCCGCCGGAGACGACCTCGACGGGCAGTTCGGGATGACGGGAGACGACCTCGCTCAGTGTTCCGGAGAACCCGTGCGACCAGCCGCAGTAGGCGTCGAAGACGTAGACGAGCTTCATCGAGGACCTCGGCAGAGGAGTGGCGCCCGCCGGTTGCGAGCGATTCACCTGACGAAACAGTAACTGACGCGTCAGGTATTTCCGGATGCTTGTGAGGTGGGACACACGGGCGGAACTGAGATCACCACATCAGCGCCGCCCGTGGTCCGCAGACCAGGCCAGGCCAGGCCAGGCAAGGCCAGGCCAGGCCAGGTCAGGGCAGGCGGGGCAGCAGGTCGCGAGCCGTGTGGCTGAGGATCCGGAGATCCTCCGCGAACCGCTTCCGGTCCGCCGCGGGCAGCGGGTCCACGAGGTACCGCTTGATGTTCTCCAGGTGGACCCTGGACGCCCGTACGGCCGTCTCCTCGCCCAGCGCGGTCAGCCGCACCAGCCGCCCGCGCCGGTCGTCCGGATCCTCCGCGCGCTCGACCAGCCCGGCCGCCTCCATGCGGTCCACCAGCCGGGTGGCGCCGCCCGTCGTCAGTACCTGCTCCTGGGCGACGGCCCGCATGGAGAGTCCGGGCTCGCCCGCCCGGCCCAGGATCAGCAGCACCTCGAATATCAGATGGCTGATACCGCACTCCACCTCGAGCGCCCGGCCGAGGATGTACTCCAGCCGGTTGGCGGCGCCCTGTAGCCGACCGAACGCCAGGATGAGTTCGTGGTTCGCGGCATCCTTCGCCGTCGTGATCTCCGTCTGCTCGCCCACGGTCGCGCCGCCCCTCTGGTCGTCCCGGTACCACCGTACCGATCATGCCTTGGAAGGCCGGTGCGACCACGGACACAGCCGATACGCCCGCGCGTGCAGCCCGAGCCGGCCGGGTGCGGGCTCGCCCTTGACCTCGCCGAAGTGCAGGGCCAAGGTCTGCTGCCAGCGCTCGACCGCTGCAAGGTCGGCCATGAAGCGGAGGGAAGCCGGAAGCTGTCCACGTGGGCGTCGGGGCAGTCCCGGAGCGGCTTCGGATTCGCCGGCGGAGTGATGTCCGTGCGGACGGAGCAACCGTTGAAGGATCCGTTCTGCGTCTCCGCCGACAGTTGCCGGTTGAGGAAGAGCTTGGCGGCCGTGGAGTTCTTGGCCTGCTCGAGGATCGCGGTGCGTCGGCCCCAGCCCGTGAACGGGGGCCCGGCGCCGATGGCGAACGTGACGGGAGGTCCAGCCTTGGCGAGGCCTCTCCGATCGAACCGGGCTCCGACCCCGACCGGAAGACGGAGGACAACAGTCAGACGGCGCTGCTCTGGGTCCTCAAGCTCGGCTTCTACGAGACGGAGGCCCAGCGCCGCACGCTCGTCGGTCATCTCGCCGACAACATCGGCAACGACGAGGCCTACAAGGCCGCGCATCCGGACAGCATCCGGGTCCGGTATGCCGAGAACACGCTGTCCGTCGGCTTTCTCGGCGTCAACGTCCTCGCCCCCGTCCTCACGGACGAGGGCCGCGCGGACCTGGCGTACAGGCTGCTGCACCAGGACGCGATGCCAGCCTGGCTGTTCTCGGTGAAGAACGGTGCCACCACCGTCTGGGAGCGCTGGAACTCGTACTCCGAGGACGACGGCTTCGGGCCGGTCGGCATGAACTCCTTCAGCCACTACGCCTACGGCGCGATCATGGAGTGGATGTACGCGTACATGGCCGGCATCGCCCGCGACCCGGACAGCCCCGGCTTCAAGCACTTCGTCCTGCAACCCCACGTCGATCCCACCGGCAGGATCACGCGGGTGGCGGCTTCGTACGAGTCGCCGTACGGCGAGATCAGAAGCGAGTGGGAGGTCGGCGACGGAGGCCGGACCCTCGTGTACGAGCTGGTCGTGCCCGCGAACAGTGAGGCGACCCAGCGTCTGCCCGCTGTTTCGGCCGATGCCGTCCGCGAAGGACGGACCCCGCTGGCCCGCGTGGACGGGGTGCGATTCCTCGGCCACGCGGAGGGGGTGTCCTCGTACCGGATTCCGTCCGGCCGGTACCACCTGACCACCCGGCTGCACTGAGCAGCCGGCGCCATCCAGACGAATCGACAGAGCGCTTTTGGCATGACTTGGCATGGACAGCAGGACGGAGGTTCGTGCGCCCCCGGCCCCCGGAATCCTGCGGAGGACTCGTCGGCACCGCGGCGCAAGGCCGTTGAGGATCAGCGGTCATGCGGGGGAAGAAGCCATTGACGGTGTCGTCCGGTGATGGATGAGCCCCGTGCTCCAGGCCAAGGGCATACCCGAGCCCTGATGTGTGTGGGCGACGATCTCCGCCGCGATGGAGATGGCCGTCTCCTCGGGGGTGTGGGCGCCGAGGTCGAGGCCGATCGGGGAGCGCAGGCGGGCCAGGTGCTCCTCCGGTACGTCGGCCTCCCGCAGCAGGTCGAGACGACGCGCGTGGGTGCGGCGCGAGCCCATCGCGCCCACGTAGCCAACGGGCAGGCTCAGGGCCAGGCGCAGCAGGGGGATGTCGAACTTGGCGTCGTGCGTGAGGACGCACACGGCGGTACGGGCATCCACCTCGGTGGCGGCGAGGTAGCGGTGCGGCCAGGCGGCCACGACGTCGTCGGCGTGCGGGAAGCGGGCGGAGGTGGCGAACACGGGGCGGGCGTCGCACACCGTGACCCGGTAGCCGAGGAAGCGGCCGACCTCGCTGAGCGCGCCGGCGAAGTCGACGGCGCCGAAGATCAGCATTCGGGGGCGGGAGGCGTGGGTGTGGACGAGGACGGACAGCCGCTCCGGGCAGGTGGTCGCTTCCCCGCCGACCTCGACCCGGCCTGTGCGGCCCGCGCGCAGCAGTGCTCGAGCCTGTCCCGCCACCGACTGCTCCCACCGCTCGCCGCCGCCCATGGCCGAGTCGTGCGTACTGCCGTCGCCGGCGACGCTCAGGGTGCGGCCGAGGAGTTCCTCGGGTCCGTCGATGATCTGGGCCACGGCGGTGGGTCGGCCGGACGTCACGTCGTCGAGGGCGGCGGTCAGGTGCGGGCGTTCGGTGGGGTCGAACCGCTGCACCAGGACGTCGAGTTCGCCGCCGCAGGTCAGGCCCACGGCGAAGGCGTCGTCGTCGGAGTAGCCGAACCGAGCCCGGGTCGGTGGTTCACCCGACGTGAGTACCTGTTGGCACAGTTCGTAGACGGCGCCCTCCACACATCCTCCGGACACACTGCCGACCGCGTTGCCGTCGGTGTCCACGGCGAGAGCGGTGCCGATGGGCAGTGGTGCGCTGCCGCTGACCTGGACGACGGTGGCGAGGGCGAAGGGCCGGGCCTCGCGGCACCAGGTGTGCAGCGTGTCCGCGATGTTCAGCATGGGTGGGGTCTCCAGGAAGGGCGCCGGACTTCGGGGTCCGGGCAGCGGTGTGGCGTGCACCGCTGCCCAGGGCTGCGCTCAGAGCAGGGACTCGGCGGTGATGGGCAGGTCGCGCACCCGTCGGCCCGTGGCGTGGAAGACGGCGTTGGCGATGGCGGGCGCCACACCGACCAGGACGACCTCGCCGAGGCCCTTGACGCCGAGGGGGTCGGCCTCGTCGTCGCGGCCGTCGACGTAGATCGCCTTCAGGTCGCGGACGTCGGCGTTGACGGGGACCAGGTAGTCGGCCAGGTTCGCGTTGACGATCCGGCCGTCGCGGTGGTCGGTGACCGTGTGCTCCAGCAGGGCCATGCCGATACCGCCGACCATGGCGCCGATGGCCTGGCTGTCGGCCAGCTTGGGGCTGATGATCCGGCCCGCGTCGAAGACGCCGAGCATCCGCCGCACCCGGACCAGGCCCAGGCGGGCGTCCACACCGACCTCGGCGAAGACTGCCCCGTAGGCGTACATCGAGGACCGGGACCGGCCTGGGGTCCAGGAGCCCGTCGCCTCCAGGTACGCGCGCTTGTTGCGGGTGAGGAGTTGCCGGTACGTCTCGCCGCGTGCGGAGTCGTCCTTCACGTGCAGCCGGCCGCCCCGTACGACGATGTCCGCGGCGTCGGCGCCGTACAGCGGCGAGTCCTCGTCCTCCACGGCGAGCTTGATCGCTTGCTGTCGCAGTTTGTCGCAGCCGTCCTGGACGGTGGATCCGACGCTGGCCATGGTCAGCGAGCCGCCGTGGAGCGGGGCCGTGGGCATGTCCGTGTCGCCGAGCCGGAAAGTCACGTTACGGACCGCGAGGCCCAGGGCGTCGGCGGCGACCTGCGTCATGGACGTGTAGGTTCCCGGTCCCATGTCGCTGGTCGAGGACTCCACCAGGGCGGTGCCGTCGGCGTCCAGCCGCACGCCGGCCTGGCCGGGGGCCCGCAGGGTGTCGTAGAGCGCGGTGGCCATGCCGGTACCGATCAGCCAGTCGCCTTCGCGGGTGGAGCGGGGCTTGGGATTGCGGCGGTTCCAGCCGAACTCGTGGGCGCCGACGGTGTAGCACTCGCGCAGCCGCCTGGTGGAGAACGGCCGCCCGCTCGACTGGTCGTTCTCGGGTTCGTTGCGTCGCCGCAGCTCGATCGGGTCGATGCCGAGCTCGTGGGCGAGCTCGTCCATCGCACTCTCGATGGGGAAGGCGGCGGTCGAGTAGCCCGGGCCGCGCATCGGGGTCGGCGTGTTCACGTCCAGCGGCACCGTCCGGTACGTCTGGCTGACGTTGGGCGTGGTGTACAGCATCTGCCCCGGGGAGAGGACGCCGCGTTCCGCGAACGTCTCGTAACGGGACGTCTCGGCGCGCAGGTCGTGGGTCATGGCCGTCAGCCGCCCGCGACGGTCGCTGCCCAGACGTACCTGGTACTCGTAAGCCGGCCGGAAGCCCACCCCGAAGTACAACTGCCGGCGCGTCAGGACCAGCTTGACCGGGCGGCCCGCCTCGCGGGCGGCGAGGGCCGCGACGGTGATGTGCGGCCACGCACGGGCGGCGTTGCCGAACGCGCCGCCGACGAACGGGGAGATGACGCGGATGTTCTCCGTCGGAATGCCGAAGTTGGCGGCGACTTCGTCCCGCGGGCTCTGCACCCACTGGGTCTTGTCCCACAGCGTGAGCCGGTCGCCGTCCCATTGCGCGACGGTGGCGTGGAGCTCCATCGCGTTGTGGTGGTTCCGGGCGGTCCGGTACGTCATATCGAGCCGTACGGGGGCGGACCGCAGGGCCGCCTCGGCGTCGCCGCGCCCGTAGGTCACGGGCTCACCCGTGGCCGGGGCGTCGGCCAGGGCGGTGGCGGGCTGCTCGGTGTCGTAGTCGATCTTCACCAGGCTCGCCGCGTGCTGGGCGGCCTCCAAGGTGGTGGCCACGACGACGGCGACCGGCTGGCCGTGGAAGCGGATCTGGTCGTCCTGGAAGACGCGCAGCCGCTCACCCGGAAGGTTCAGTGACCCCGGATTGGGCCCGTAGGGCAGCTTGGGGGCATTGCGGTGGTGGATCACCTTCAGTACGCCCGGCTGGGCTTCGGCGGCGCGGGTGTCGATACCGGTGATCCGGCCTCGGCCCACGCTGCTGTCGACCACGACCGCGTGCACGACCCCCTCCGGCACGGGGGTCCCCCCGCGCGAGGTTGTTCGAGCGTGGGGGAGATCGGCGGCGTACTGCGCCTGACCGGTGACCTTCAGGCGCCCGTCCACCCGGGAGAGCGGAGCACCGACGGCTGCCTGCGGCTGGGGGCTCATGCGGTGTCTCCTACGATGCGCAGCTGGCGTTCGACGGTGCGTTTGAGCAGCTCGACCTTGAACCGGTTGTGGGCCAGCGGGCGGGCGCCGTCCGCGGCGTGTGCGGCGGCCTCGGCCCAGAGCCGGTCCGAAGGGCGTTCGCCGACGAGGGCTTCTTCGACGGCGGGCAGCTTCCAGGGCACAGTGCCCACGCCGCCGGCGGCGACCTTCGCCTCCCGGATCACCCCGCCACGGATGTGCAGCGCGACCGCAGCCGAGGTCAGCGCGAACTCGTACGACTGCCGGTCACGGACCTTCAGGTAACCGGACTTGAGTGGACGGGGAAGGGCCGGGATCTCCACCGCGGTGAGCAACTCGCCCTTTCGCAGGGCTTGTTCCCGGTTCGGGGTGTTGCCCGGCTTGAGCAGGAAGTCGGCGAAGGGGACGGTGCGCTCGCCGTGCGGGCCGAGCAGGCGCACCCGCGCCTCCAGTGCCGCGAACGCGACGGCGACGTCGGAGGGGTGGGTGGCCACACAGGAGCCGGAGGCGCCGAGGATGGCGTGGCTGCGGTTGAAACCCTCCAGTGCGGCGCACCCCGAACCGGGCTCACGCTTGTTGCAGACGGCGGTCACGTCACGGAAGTACGTGCACCGGGTGCGCTGCATGATGTTGCCGCCGGTCGTGGCCATGTTGCGCAACTGCGCCGAGGCGCTCAGCTCCAGCGCTTGTGAGACGACCGGATAGGTGGTGCGCACCTTGCGGTGAGCGGCGGCCTCGCTCATGGTCACCAGTGCGCCGATGCGCAGCCCGCCGCGCTCGGTGACGGTGACCTCGTCCAACGGCAGGCCGCTGATGTCGACGAGGGTCTCCGGGCGTTCGACGGTCTCGCGCATCAGGTCGACCAGGGTGGTCCCGCCGGCGATGTAGCGGCCACCGCGCCGGCCGGCCTCGAGAGCCTCACGGGTACTGGGCGCCTTGACGAAGGAGAAGGGATACATCGGCACTCACTTCCGGCCCGTGGCCTGCTCGACCGCGCGCACGATCTTCACGTAACACCCGCAGCGGCAGATGTTGCCGCTCATCCACTCCCGGATCTCCTCCGCGGAGCCGGTGTGGCCCTCCTGGATGCAGCCGACGCCCGACACGATCTGGCCCGGCGTGCAGTAGCCGCACTGGAAGGCGTCCTGGTCGATGAATGCCTGCTGAAGCGGGTGCAGTTGATCGCCCTCGGCCAGACCCTCGACGGTGGTGACCTCGGCGCCCTCCAGGCGGACCGCCAGGGTGAGGCAGGAGTTGACCCGGCGTCCGTCGACCAGAACCGTGCAAGCCCCGCAGGCACCGGCGTTGCAGCCCTTCTTCGAGCCGGTCAGGCCGAGGTGCTCGCGCAGCAGGTCCAGCAGCGAGGTGCGGTTGTCGACCGTGACGGAGTGCCGCTCACCGTTGACGGTCAGTGAGACGTGGCTGCTGGGCGACGCCTCGGCCGCGGCGGCCTCCTCGGCGCCGAGCAAGGAAGGACCCGCGACCAGACCGCCCGCCGCGATGACACCGCCGGCCGCGGAGGTCGTCGCGATGAAGGTACGACGCGATGGTGTGGACGGGGGCCGGGTGGGGGGAGACGTGGCTGACTCGGAAGTCTCGGTAGACATGGTCACTCTCTCGGCACGAGGAGGGTGGGGGGACTTGCGCATCGGCGTGAACCCACGACGACTGCGCTTCCTTGCAACTCATGGCTGGGCTTCGACCCAGCCTGCTGTACCAACTCGCCGTGTGACAGGCCGGGTTGTGCCAGGGAACGGCCAGCCAGGGTGTGACAGGGCCCCTTTCCCGTCTGTCTCACACGACACGGCGCAGTCAGACTGGGCCGTTTGGGAATTGACGTCAGTCCTGGAGAACGCCGATACGCCGCAGCCACGACCGGACCTCGGCATCGGCTTCCCGGACTTCCTCGCCGCGCACCGCGAGCCCTTCCCCCAGGGTCGCGCCCCGGCAGGACGCCGCGTAGTCGCGCTCGGTGGTGCCCAGTCCGCTCATCGCATACGTCGTGACCGGATGGACCGTCTTGCCGCGGAAGTCGTACCTGTCGGCGAAGGTCGACATGATCATCGGTGCTCGGACGTTCCAGATGGGGCCGGCCAGTAGCACTACGTCGTAACGATCGATCGAGGACGGGGGATCGACGATGGCCGGCCGCGCATCGGCGTCCTGTTCGCGGACATTGCGGGCGACCGTCTCGTCGTAGTCGTCGGGGTAGGAATCGGCGGCTTCGATGCGGTGGACGTCGCACTCGATGTGGCCGCTGATCATCCGGGCGAGGACTTCGGTGTTCCCGATCTCGAGATTCGTACGCCCACCGTAGGAATAGTTTTCACCCGGCCGCGAGAAGTAGGCCAGCAGGACCCGCCTCCCGGACCCGGTGGCCGAGGCGGGGCGCTCACTGGACTCCGCCGGCGTCCCGCTTGACTGCGACGGGGAACAGCCGGTGATCTGGACACCGGTCATGACGGTGGCTCCTCCCAGAAGTACGCCACGAAGGAGCGTGCGTCGCCCCGGCGCGGCCGGTGTGTTCTTCCTGGTGCCGAACCCGCCCGCTGTCATCCGCTGCTCTCGTTCAGGGAACGGACAGCGTCGAGATCCGCACGCACTGTCTGCGGCTCGGCTTCGACAGGCAGGTCGGCCGGGTCCAACACGCCGTCCACGGAGCCCGACTCGTCGCTCTTCAGGGTGCCGAAGAGTTCCGTCCAGTCGGACGGCTCTTCGCCCTCGGCGGCGATGAGCTCGAACGTCTTGCCGAGTGCGGTGCCGGTCAGCAGGCTGCGTACCAGCGTCTCGGCGATCTGGTCGCGGGCGATTCCACCGTCGGCCGTACCGCCCTGCTCCAGAACGAGGCGCCGCTGCGTGGGTCCGGCGTGGTCGAACCAGCCGGGCCGGACGATCGTGCAGGGCAGACCACTGGCCCGCAGGAGGCGTTCGGAGCGCCGCTTCCACGGGGTGGCACCGGGGATGTCGCTGCGCGTGGCGTAGACGGAGGTCATCAGCGCCACGCGCGGCCGGGCGCCGTCGAGGGCTTCCAGGATGTTGCGTACGCCGCCGTAGTCGACGTGCGCCCGGGCGTCCGCTCGGGCGTCGCCACCGGATCCGTGGGTGAGGATGAGAGCATCGGCTCCGCTGACCGCGCGCCGCAGGGAGGCGACGTCCTCGAGGTCGCCCTGTACCAGTTCGACGCCCGGGAGCAGTCGCTCGGCTCGCCGCACCTCGCGCACGAGTGCCCGAGGGCGCAGGCCGTGTCGCTCCGCCGCGCGCACGGCGAGCTGTCCGATGCTGCCGGTCGCGCCGACCATGAGTACGTCAGTGATCTTCTGGGACATGATGAGGCCCTCGTCCGTGAGGTGGGTGGCGCCGTGGGACGGCGCCGAGGTGGAGACCCTCTCGCGCGGGCACCTCGGTCCGGGCGGGGTGAAGGCACACGCGCGAGAGTCCTGGGGCGTTGTCGCCGGCGGCCGGGTCAGCCGTCCAGGCGCCGCGCGCTGAGCCAGTTGACCATGGCCGGGTCGTGGTGGTCGAAGAACAGTGAGCCGCCGGTTTCCAGGGTGGCGATGGCCGCCATCTGGTCGTCGGTGAGCTCGAAGTCGAAGATGTCGAGGTTCTCCGCCATGCGCTCGGGGCGCACGGACTTGGGGATCGCGACGATTTCGCGCTGGGTCAGCCAGCGGAGCACGACCTGTGCCACGGACTTGCCGTGCTTCTCGCCGATCTCGCTCAGGACCGGGTTGGTGAAGAGGTCGTTCTTGCCTTCGGCGAACCCGCCCCACGACTGGACCTGGACCCCGTGCTCGCGCATCAGCTCCTGGTCGGTGGTGCGCTGGAAGAACGGGTGGGTCTCGATCTGGTTGACCGCGGGCGTGACCTCGTTGTTGATGACGAGGTCGAGGAGGCGGTCGGGGTAGAAGTTGGCTACGCCGATCGCCTTGACGCGGCCCGCGCGGTGCAGGTTCTCCATGGCGCGCCACTGGCCGTACACGTCGCCGTAGGGCTGGTGCATCAGGTAGAGGTCGAGGTAGTCCAGGCCGAGCTTGTTCAACGAGGTCTCGAAGGCGCGCTTGGTGTTCTCCTCGGCGGGCGCGTCCTGGACATACAGCTTGGTGGTGACGAACAGTTCCTCGCGCGGGATGCCGCTGTTCTTGATCGCGCGGCCGACGGACTCCTCGTTCTGGTACGAGGCGGCCGTGTCCAGCAGCCGGTAGCCGGCGGCCAGGGCGTCGGTGACGGCCTGCTCGGTCTCCTCCGCCGGGATCTGGAACACGCCGAAGCCGAGGATCGGCATCTCGACGCCGTTGTTGAGGGTGACGCTCTGCATGGGATTTTCCTTTGTACGGGACGGGGTGGGACAGCCGACCGGTCAGCGTTCGAGCAGGCGCAGGCCCGCGTCGGCGGTGGTGGCCGGAATCTGATGAGGGACGCGAGTGCGCAGCGGCACGGTGGCCACGACGCTCGCCGCCACTGTTGCCGCGGCGATCAGCAGACTGGTGTGCAGACCGGAGACGAGCCCGGCCCGGTCGGCGACCAGCGCACCGAAGACCGCGACAGCGAGGGCGCCGCCGAGCTGACGGCCGGCGACGGGGCCCATGAAGCAGGTGAGCACGGTCATCGGCAGGAAGGCCACGCCGGTGGCGAGCGCGCTCAGCCCGTGCACCTGATGGAGATACAGGCCCAGCAGGAAGATCATCCCGTAGAAGCCGACGTTCCGGGCGAACCCGACGACGACCGCGGCGGCCGGCGCCGGACGTGCGCCGGGCCTGCTCCGCGGCAGCGGTCCGGCCGCGCCGGCCACGAGCGATGTGGGCGAGGCGGACGTGGACAAGGGATGCTCTCCTGTACTGGGAACCTGGTGTGCTGACGGAAACCGAGCCTCGCGCCTTTCCGGTCCCGATGGCAGGCCGAGATGTGCCAGGGACTGGTGTTCAGGGGTGTGGCAGGGCCCCCCACACGCCTCCCATGCAGGTCAGCGCGGCGTGACACTGGGGCTATGGCATCCGAGCAGAGCAGCAGCGCCGACATGGAACTGGGTCGGTTCCTGCGCGCGCGTCGCACCCAGACCAGCCCCGACCAGGTCGGCCTCACCGTGGGTGCGGGCCTGCGCCGGACCCCCGGCCTGCGCCGCGAGGAGCTGGCCACGCTGGCGGGTATCAGCATCGACTACTACATCCGCCTGGAGCGCGGCAAAGAGACCCGTCCCAGTCCCTCCGTCCTCGACGCCCTGGCCCGCGCCCTGCGCCTTGACGACGCCGAGCACCAGCACGTGCGCGACCTCGCCGCCCAGGCCGCCCGGTACGCCTCCGAACCTCCGGCGCCCAGCCGAACCGTGCCCCCGCACCTGAAGGTGGTCCTGGAAACCTTGCGGCCGAGCCCGGCCTACGTCATCAGCCGCAGCATGGACCTGCTCGCCTGGAACCCCGGCGGCCTCGCCCTCTATGCCGGCCTCGCCGACTGGCCCGCCACCCAGCGCAACCTCGCCCGCTACCTCTTCCTCCACCCCACCGCGCGCACTCTCTTCCCCGACGACTGGGAGTACCTGGTCCGCGGCTGTGTGGCCCGCCTCCGCGCCGTGGCCGGCACCGACCCGGACGCCCCCGATCTCACCAGCCTGGTGGGCGAGCTCCTGCTCAAGAGCCCCGACTTCGTCAAGCTGTGGGAGCGCTACGACGTCGTCGGGCGCAAGAAGGTCCAGAAGACCTTCCATCATCCTCAGGTCGGCGTCCTCACCCTGAGCGGCCACAGCATGCATCTCGAGGAAACCCCGGGCCAACGCCTGGGCGTCTACACCGCCGAGCCCGGCACCCCCGACCACGACGCCATGCTCCTGCTCGACCTGACCGCGCCGCAGCCCGCCGGGCATCCCGACATGACGGCCGAACAGCAACGACGCACACAGTCCTGACGAACACCTGTGGAGGATGACGTGGTTTCCTCCGCCGAATCCGGCGCGGTGCGGGTGGCGAGGCTGCGCGGGTGCGCGCGTTCGTCCGGCGTGGAGCCGGCGTTCCCGCGCTGTCCGACAGCGCGACTACGTGCGGTCCACAGAGGCATCGTGTGCTGTTCGCCGTATCCAGTAAGGGCGTCGGCCGTCGTCTGGCCCAGCCGCCTGGCCTGATCGGCGACTCCGTCACGTCGAGCCGTAGTACAGCCGGAGGAACTCCGCCATCGCAGCGTCGACGCCTGCACGGTCACCGGTGGCGAGGAGATCGAGCAGCAGACCGCGGACGGTGGCGAGTCCCAGCCTGGCGCGTTCCGGGCCACGGCAGGGTCCGCCCCCGCGGCGACCTCGGCGGCGACGAGCGGCTCCAGCCAGTCGTTCACGAGCCCTTCGAGAACCGGGACGGCCTCGGGGCGGCCCCGCAGCGCGGGCCCGTAGATCTCGAAGAAGAGCCGTTCCTGACCGGCCAGTCGAGGGTCCGCCAGCTGCTGCCAGAGGAGCCGCGCGACACCGGTCCGTCGCGACCCTGCGGGGGCATCGCTCGGCCGTGTTCTCGGTGGCGTTCGCGCCCGACGGGCGGACGCTGGCCTCGGCCGGTTCCGACGGCACGGTCCGGCTGTGGGACGTCGCCACCCACCGCCTCCTCGCCACGCTCACCGGGCACCACGGAGACGTGTTCTCGGTGGCGTTCGCCCCGGTCGGCGCGCTGCTGGCATCGGCGGGCGCCGACCGTACGGTGCGGCTGTGGGACGTGGCAGAGCGGCGGCCGTGGGCCACGCTGACCGGGCACACGAACGCGGTCTGGGGAACCGTGTTCGGCCCGGACGGGCGGACGGTGGCCAGCAGCAGCAACGACGGGACCGTACGGCTGTGGAACCTGGACCTGTCGGCCCGCTTCGCCGAGATCTGCCGACTGCGGCTGTCCGCGTCGGACGCATCGGCGTGCCCGCACAGCTGACCGCGTGACACTCTGACAACCGTGATCATCAGAGTGAGTGAGGCACGCGTACGTCCTGAACGGTTCGAGGCATTCCGCGACATGATCGTCTCTGCGGTACGCGAGTTCCCCAGCCGCTACCCAGGGCTGGTCGACCACGAGGTACTGCTCGCGCCGCCGGATTCGCTGCTGTACGTCAGTCGCTGGCGCAGCGAGCAGGATCTGATCGGTTACGCCGGTGAGCACTGGCGTGACCAGCCCGTGGTTCTGCCGGGCGAGGACGAGTACCTCGTCGCACCACTTCAGGTGCGGCACTTCACGCGCGCATCGCTGAGCTGATCCGGCTGCGGGACACCGGCTGTTTGCGCATGCGTGCTGGACGGCTCCTGTGGGTTCAGAGGCGACGCCGCACCGCGCCGCCACCTCCCGCAGAACGCCGACGGGCTCGACCAGACGTTCTCCCCGGCGTACGACCACACCGACGGCGGGCGGCGAAGCCGGCGGTCCAGCACCAGGTGGCCCGTCGGTTTCGCCGCCCGCGCGGCTCAGGAGATGGCGACCACCACGTTGAACCACGGGGTGCTGATCGACCTCAGCGGCGAGTCCAGCTTCTGGAGGTTGAGGCGGTAAGTGCCGGCCGGTAGCACCCCGCCGCCGGGCAGCGGCCCCAGGGGCAGGTAGCGCCCGTTGGCCGCACCGGCGCGGTTGTACGTCCACACGCCCGCCGAGGTGTGCATGATCGTGTAAGCCCCCCTGCTCAGCGAGGGGTTGACGGCGGACCTGCGGGTCGCGTCCAAGGCGAAGGAGGCGCCCGCGTACGACGGCACGCGCGCGGGTCGGGTGAGCGTGAAGCTGAAGTACCGGTTGGCGTAGCCGGCGCCGGACGTGAGCGGCGGGCAGTTGACCGCGACGACGGTCCGCCCGGTCACGTTTCCCAGGGAGACGGGGTTGTTGTAGGAGCCCGAGCCGAGCAGCCGACGGCAGTCGTACTGGTACGTGGCCGCCGAGGCCGGTGGAGCGGCCACCAGCGCAGACGCGGCGGCCGTGACGACGGCGGCCGCGACGACGCCCACCCGGCGCGACAGCCGTCCGAGTGTCCTGTCGATGAGTGTCATGAGCAGTCTCCCCCTCCGCGGGGCCCGGGCCCCCGGACCGTGGTGAACGCGGGCGCGCGACGGCACACCCGTTCGCCCGGCGCGGCTCGTACGACCCGCCGCGCCGAGCGGATCCGGCGCCGAATCTAGGGCCGCCGCCAGCCGTCCGGCGGGTGGTGACCGATGCACGGACGGAAAAGATCACCGATGACGGTGCGTGGGAGGAACGGCGCACCGGAAGACGCGGGATGATCACGTGGGCTCTCCCGGAGTTCGGCGCCGGCGGCACCCGGGCCGCGAGGACGCCCGGCTTCGTTCGACCCTTTGGCCCATGCATACTCAGGCTCTGCGCACGCACCGGCGTTCGCGAGCGGAGAAGAAGGAGGTGGGCGATGGTGTCGACACCGGGGGCTGAGCCTCGGAAGATCACGATCAACGACGTCGCCAGGTCCGCCGGGGTGTCCCGACAGACCGTGTCGCGGGCGCTCAACGACAAGGGCGAGATCGACAGCGACACCAAGCAGCGCGTGCTCGACGCGGCGCGCGCGCTCGGCTACCGCCCGAGCCGATTCGCCCGAGGTCTGGTCCGCCAGGACACCATGACCATCGGACTGGTCATCCCCGACCTGCTCAACCCGTTCTTCACCGAGGTCGCCGCCGCCGCCTTGGAGGCGGCCAGATCCCGCGGCTGGCACGTGGTCGTGTACGACACCACGGACCGGGCGGAGGAAGAGCGCGGCACACTCCAGGTGATCACCTCGCAGGTGGACGCGGTCATCGGCTACTTCAGCTGCTCCGAGAGCGAGCTGGAGTCGTACACCCGGGGCATGCCGGTCGTGCTCATCGGCCGTGAGGGCCGTAGCACGCGGTTCAGCTCGATCCGGATCGACGGGGAGAGGGGCGTTCACGCCGCGATCGCGCACCTGGTCGCGCGGGGACACACCCGCATCGGCATGCTGGACCACCACACCCGCGCCGAGCCGAGCATCCGGCACGACTGGTTCACGGCGGCGGCAAAGGCGCACGGGGTCGACACCGGCCGGGTGGTCGGTGCCGACCAGTCGGCCGACGGGGGAGGGGAGGCGCTCAGAACCCTGCTCGCCGCTCATCCCGAGGTCACCGCGGTCTTCACCTTCAACGACATCATCGCCATCGGCGCACTCCGTGAGGCACGCCGGCTCGGCCGGAGAGTCCCGCGGGATCTGGCGGTGATCGGCTTCGACGGCCTCCAGCTCGGAGCACTCGTCGAACCCCCGCTCTCCAGCGTCGCCCTCGACACGCGAAAGCTCGGGGCACTCGCCATCGAGCAGGTCGCGCGGCTGCTGTCGGGGCTGGACACATTGGAGGCCGACGAGCTGGTCGTCCACGCTGAGCTTCACCTGAGCGGGTCGGCCTGAGGCCAGGGACGGGCATCCGCCTCGAATGTCTTGACATGGCTCCGCGCCTGAGCGCAAACTTCCGAACGTTCCGCCCCGCACTTGGAGATCCATCCGTAGGAATCTTGTAAGCGGTCCCGTGAGCGCTCCCGTGAACGTTCACGGGAGCGCTCACGGGACGCTCACGGGAGAGGGTCAGGCCCACCCCGCACCGCCCGCACCCGGGCCGGCGACCGCCGTCGGCCTCCGGTTCCCGTTCGTCACCAAGAAAGAGTCGTGACCTGTTGCTCTCCCGGTTCTCCCCCCATGTTTCCGACACCGCACCGGGGCGTGGCGCGCTCCGCCCGGCGCGCTCGTGGCTGCACTCCGACGCGCCCTCCCGCTCGCTGAACGGGTCCTGGCGATTCCGGCTGTCGCCCACGGCGTCCGTGGCAGAGGACTTCGCGGCCGAGGACTTCGACGATCAGGACTGGGACGACCTGCCCGTGCCCTCCCACTGGGTACTCGAAGGCGACGGGGCCCACGGCCGCCCGATCTACACGAACATCCAGTTCCCGTTCCCCATCGACCCGCCGCACGTCCCGGACGAGAACCCCACCGGCGATCACCGCCGCCACTTCGACATGCCCGCGGACTGGTCGGACGCCGAGCGTGTCGTCCTGCGGTTCGACGGTGTCGAGTCGCTCTTCCGGGTGTGGGTGAACGGGGTGGAGATGGGCAGCGCCGGCGGCAGCCGGCTCGCCCACGAATTCGACGTGACGTCCGCGGTACGCCCGGGCGACAACGTCGTCGCCGTACGGGTGCACCAGTGGTCGGCTGCCAGCTACGTCGAGGACCAGGACCAGTGGTGGCTGCCGGGAATCTTCCGCGACGTCACCCTGACCGCCCGGCCGGCCGGCGGCCTGGAGGACGTCTGGCTGCGGACCGGGTTCACCGACGGACACGGCCGGGTCGACGCGGAGATCACCGCCGAGCCGACGGCCTACCCGGTCACCCTGCGCATTCCCGAACTCGGCATCGAGCGCACCTGGTCGGCCCCGGCCGAGGTGACCCCCTTCGACATCGCCGACGTGGACCCCTGGTCGGCCGAGCGGCCCCGCCTCTACGACGTCACCGTGTCGACGGCCGCGGAGACCGTCACCCTGCGGGCGGGCTTCCGCACGGTCGAGATCCGCGGCGACCAGTTCCTCGTCAACGGCCGCCGCGTCGTGTTCCACGGCGTGAACCGCCACGAGACCCATCCGCTGCGCGGCCGTGTCTTCGACGAGGCGCACGCCCGCGAGGACCTGGCCCGCATGAAGCGGTTCAACGTGAACGCGATCCGCACCAGCCACTACCCGCCGCACCCGCGCCTGCTCGACCTCGCCGACGAACTCGGATTCTGGGTCGTCCTCGAATGCGACCTCGAGACGCACGGTTTCGGAGAAGTGGACTGGGTCGGCAACCCCAGCGACGACCCGACCTGGCGCGAGGCGTACCTCGACCGCATCGAGCGCACCGTCGAACGCGACAAGAACCACCCCAGCATCGTGATCTGGTCGCTCGGCAACGAGGCGGGCACCGGCAGCAACCTCGCCGCCATGTCGGCGTGGGTCCACGCCCGCGACGCCGAACGCCCCGTGCACTACGAGGGCGACTACACCGGCGAGTACACCGACGTCTACTCGCGCATGTACGCCTCGGTGCCGGAGACCGAGCAGATCGGCACCGACGGATCCCGCTCCCCGCTGCTCCACTGCACTCCCGCCCAGGGCGCCCGGCAGCGCACCAAGCCCTTCCTGCTGTGCGAGTACGCCCACGCGATGGGCAACGGGCCGGGGGCGTTCGACCAGTACGAGGCGCTGGTCCATCAGTACCCGCGGCTGCACGGCGGCTTCGTCTGGGAGTGGCGCGACCACGGCATCCTGACCACCACCGCGGACGGGACGCCGTTCTACGCGTACGGCGGCGACTTCGGGGAGGTCGTGCACGACGGCAACTTCGTCATGGACGGCATGCTGTTGAGCGACGACGTCCCGACGCCGAGCCTTCACGAGTTCAAGGCCGTCGTCCAGCCGCTCCGCTTCACCTTCCACGGTGACAAGGTGGCGATCGGCAACCTGCGGCACACCGCCGACACGTCCGACCTGCGCTTCCGCTGGCGCGTCGAGCACGACGGCGCGCCCGTCGCCTCCGGGTACCTGGACGTTCCGGCCGTCGTGGCGGGCGACTCGGCCCGGGTTTCGCTGCCGAGGATCCCGGTGGCGCAGGACGCCGAGACCTGGCTGACCGTCGAGGCGGTGCTGGCGGCCGGAACCGCCTGGGCGGAGGAAGGGCATGTGATCGCGACCGCCCAGCTGGACCGCTCACTCCACCGCCCCGTGCCCCGCGTACGGGCCCGCACCGGTTGGCGACCCGCCGACGGCACCCTGACCCTGGGCACCGCCGAGTTCGTCGACGGGACCCTCGTACGCCTCGGCGGCCGCGCCGTGACGGGCCCGCGGCTGGAACTGTTCCGTGCACCGACCGACAACGACGAAGGCGCGTGGGGTGAGGTGGGGGAGAGCGACGCCGGCATCGCCGGAGTCTCCAACGCCGAACTCTGGCGGCGCGACGGCCTCGACCGGCTGACCACGCGCCGCGTCTCCGTGGAGCGCACCGCCGGGGCCCTCCGCACGGTCGACAAGGTCTCCGCGGCGAACTCCGGGTCGTGGGTGATGGTCGAGTCCATCTGGTCGCTGGAGGGCGACGAGGTGGAACTGCGGGTGGAGATCGAACCGTCACGCGGGTGGCACACGGTGTGGCCGAGGATCGGGATCTGTTTCGACCTGCCCGACGGTGACGCTCCCGTCGACGGCGCCGAGTGGTTCGGCCTCGGCCCGCTCGAGTCCTACCCCGACAGCCTGCGTGCGGCACGTACGGGGCGCTTCTCCGCCACGGTCCGCGACCTGGCGGTCGACTACGCGCGTCCCCAGGAGACCGGACACCGCTCCGCACTGCGCCGGTTGACGCTGACGTGCGCCGACACCGAAGTGCTGCGCGTCGAGGCGCTCCCCGACACACGCGGTCGCCGCCCCGGCTTCACCCTCAGCCGGCACACGCCCCAGGAGATCGCCCGAGCGGAACATCCCTTCGAACTGCCGAATTCGACGACAAGCCACCTGATCGTCGACGCCGCCCAACACGGGCTCGGTTCGCGCGCGTGCGGCCCGGACGTGTGGCCCGAGTTCGCCCTCCGCCCGGAATCCCGCACGATCAGGCTGCGCATCACCTGATCCGCCCAAGGGTTGTGCCGCACGAAGACCTCCGTGCGGCGCAACCGGGCACGGCGCCCTTTCTGCCGCCCGCTCCGCGCCCTGTCGGTCGCCGCGGCGGGCCAGAGCCTGCGCCCGCCCGTCGACTGGAAGCCGGATGGCCCGGCCGTCATGGGGAGCCAGGGCCGAAGATCACGGGGGTGATCTGCGCCCACACCAATCGCAGGTCGGCTCGTTAGGGTCGGAGGCATGACGACACCCCTTGCCGGCAGTGCCTTCGACTCGCTCCGCCTCGACGCCGTGCCCGACCAGGAGGCGTTGCGCCGGGCGTACGAACTCCCCGGTGACGCGGCCGTGCGCAAGCAGATGACCGAACTCACCGAACACACCCGGCGGTTGATCGGCTGCTCATCGCTGGTCCTGGTCGCCAGCGCGGACGCCGAGGGCAACTGCGACGTCTCGCCGCGCGGCGGTCCCGCCGGGTTCGTCGCCGTCCTGGACGCATGGACGGTGGCGATTCCGGACGCGACCGGCAACAAGCGGCTGGACACCCTTCAGAACGTCATCGCCACCGGACGGGCCGGGCTACTGTTCGTCATCCCCGGGCGGACCACCACCCTGCGGGTGAACGGCCGGGCTGTCGTCTCCACCCGCCCGGAGCTGCTGTCGCAGCTGACCGCCGTGGGAAAGCCGCCGGCCAGTGCGCTGGTGCTGGGGATCGAGGAGGTCTACCCGCACTGCCCCAAGTCGCTGCTGCGCAGCGGGGCCTGGAAGCCGGAGCAGTGGCTGCCGGCGGACGCCCAGCCGACCTCGGCCGAGGTGACACTGGCCCAACTGCGGATACCGGAGCTGACGATCGCCGACGTCGAGCAGGCGGAGGCGGACTCGCTGAAGTACCGGTACGAGTAACGGGCCGATCCGCGGAGTGAACACCAGCGGGCCGAACCCCCAGGCCGGCACGCCCTGGAGGGTGGAGCCGACGGGCCCGGCCCGGGGCCTCTGGCGCGCCGGGCGTGCACGGCGCCCAGGGCTGGGGCTGGGCCTGCTCGGGGCCCGGGCTGTGCATCGTGTCGATCCGCGAGCCCCCGGTGAAAAGGCAGACCAGGACCCGCCCTTCGGTTCCGCCGGTGCCGACCAGTGGCTACGCACCCACGTGGCCAGGGTGGTCAGCTCGGGGTGATGTTCGCGCAGGGTTGCTACATCGGCGCGGAAGCCCACGGTGTTGAACCAGTCGTCCATGGCGGCCATCTCCTCGCTGCGGGCGCGGAACTGTTCGATCGGTTGGGCGTGGAAGCGCACCGGGCGGCCTGCGGCGCGGGCGGAGACCTCTGGATTCGGCCAGTGGCTCCCTTGCCCTTGTCCTTGTCCTCGACGACGGCCTCGCGCCAGTCCTTGCGTATTTGCGTACAACCATCCGCGGAGAGGCGGCCAGGGCGCCCGGGTCCGGCGCTTCGACCGGGGTCCCTGCCATATCGAGTTCGCATGCCGGACCCTGTCCCGGGGTCGTTCTGGTGCCGCGGCTGTGCTGGTCGCAGTCATCGACGGGTACCGGCAACCAGCACAACAGGCCCTGGGCGTAGGGCTTACAGCGTGATCACGACAGGTTCGGGGTCACCAGGGGATGACGCCGTCGTCCTCGAAGAACGAACCGGTCGGGCCGCCGTCGGGCAGCGTGGCGAGCCGGATCGCCGTGGCCGCGCCCTGCTCAGGAGTGCGGGGTCCGTGGAAGCCGGTGAAGTCGGTCGCGACCAGGCCCGGGCAGGCGGCGTTGATCAGGATGTTCGTACCGGCGAACTGCCGGGCGTACTGCACGGTGACGGCGTTGAGGAACGACTTCGACGGCGAGTAGGCCGCCATGACGGGGCCGATCTCGATGTCCGGGTCCGCCTGCCGGGTCAGGGAGGCGACGGCACTGGAGACGTTGACGATGCGTGGCGACGCCGAGCGTCGCAGCAGCGGCAGCATCGCGTTGGTCACCCGGATGACACCGATGACGTTGGTCTCCACGACCGTACGGACCACGTCGAGGTCGAGCGTGGTCGGGTCCTGCGCCCACCCCGGTCCCGTCCCTCCCGAGATACCGGCGTTGTTCACCAGGACGTCCAGGCGCCCGGCCTGCCGTTCGATCAGTTTCGCGGCATCGGTGACGCTCTGGTCGCCGGTCACGTCCAGCGGCACCGCGAACGCGTCCACCCCGGCGGCACGCAGCTTCTCGACGGCGGTCTCGCGTCGGGCCTCGTCGCGGGCTCCCACCCCCACTCGGTGGCCGAGGGCGCCCAGCCCCGTCGCGATTTCGTACCCGATTCCCTTGTTCGCGCCGGTCACCAGCGCGATCTTCGTTTCGCTCATGCCGTTGATGTTCGCTCGCGGACGAGCGGTGCATCCAACACCGATACGGTGTCCTGTCATACCCGGTAGGTATCACTGGGGTACGTTGTGGCCGTGGACACCTTGGAGACCCGCGAGTTGAGGTACTTCGTAGCCGTCGCCGAGGAACTGCACTTCGGCCGCGCCGCCGAGCGCCTCGGCATGGCCCAACCGCCGCTGTCCCGGGCGATCCAGCAGCTCGAGCGGCGCCTCGGCGTCTCCCTGCTGGAACGTAATCGCCGCGGCGTCTCCCTGACCGGCGCCGGAGAGGTGCTGCTGCACGAGGGGCGCGCAGCCCTCGATGTGACCACCGCCGCCGCTCGCCGCGCCCGTCGCGCCGGTGGCGCCGACCGTGCGGGCGGCTCCCGCAATCGCCTGGTGCTGGCGGTGAAGGCCGCCGCGTCTCACGAGCTGCTACAGAAGCTTCTCGACGCCTACGCCGCCGAGCCCGATGCCGCCGAGATCGAGGTGCTGCCGTGCGGCATGTGCGAGCAGGAAGGAATGCTGCGCGATGGCCGCGCCGATGTGGCGCTCATGCACGCGCCGTTCAACTCCCTCGCCGGGTTCGACAGCGAGGAACTGATGACCGAGGGGCAGATCGCCATCCTGCCCGCCGGGCACCCCCTCGCCGCGCGCAGGACTCTGTCCCTGGCCGACGTCAGCGACGTCCCCGATCTTCCGCTCGCCCGCTGGCCCCGCCACGGCACGTACCCTCCCGGCCCGGGCCCCGAGATCCACAACCAGACGCAGCTGGCCCAGCTGATCGCCCTCGGACGCACCGTGGCCGTCTTCCCCGACTCCGCTCGCGCCTGGCTATGGGCCGAGCACACCGCCGTCCCCCTGACCGATGCACCCCCCGTCGTCACCCACATCGCCTGGCCCGCGCACAGCCGCTCCCTCGCCCTCGCCGGGCTGATCCGCACGGCCGCACAGCTGTGACGCTGTCTTGCCTTCCATGCTGGAACGCGCGGCTTCGTGGCGGCAGACTGCCGCACGGGAGCGTACGGCTGCGGACGATGGCCCGCGGGTGGGTGCGGCGGCGGAACTCCGCATGCGGGGTCTCCTGAACCCGGTTCGGCGCGCGTGGGGGCACAGCGGCGGCTGACGTGAGAGCGCGCTCGCGTCGCGGGCATGCCGGTGGGCGATGTCGACACTTGAACGGAGAGAGCGTCATGGGGCGCCCGGCGGGGAGGGAAGGGCGCTTTCGCCGAGGAGTGTCGAGGGCGTGTCGTCAACGTGTCAAGGGATGCGGCGAAAGTAAGTCCGGAAAGATTTCAACTTTCGAAGGCTTGCCGAGACTTGGAACTCATCAGTTAAATCAAGACGTGAACTAAGCGTCGCAGCAGTGACCTTGGCGTACCGCCGCGTCTGCTGCCGGCGCCCTCGTGTCCTTTCCCGACGCACCCGCAGGGACCTTCATGAGACTCAGATCCCTGGGTGTCGCGCTCGCCGCCACGGCAGCGCTGATCACCCTGCCCACCATCCGGCCACCGGCTGCTGCGGCCGCCGACGCCAACCTGTCCCAGGGCAGAACGGCAACGGCATCCTCGAACGAGAACGCGGGCACGCCCGCGGCCTACGCGGTCGACGGCGACACCGGCACCCGGTGGTCCTCGGCCGCCACCGACGACCAGTGGCTCCAAGTCGACCTGGGAACCGGCGCCACGATCAGCCAGGTCGTCGTCAACTGGGAGGCGGCCTACGGCAAGGACTACAAGATCCAGTCCTCGTCCGACGGCAGCACCTGGACCGACCTGCGCACGGTCACCGGCGGAGACGGCGGCACCGACACGCTCGCCATCTCCGGTCGAGGCCGCTACGTACGTCTCCAGGGCGTCCACCGTGCGACGCAATGGGGCTACTCCGTCTGGGAGTTCCAGGTGTTCGGCACCACCGGCGGAACGTCTCAGCCCGGTAGCTGCTCTACCGCCGACTCGGCGCGGGGCAAGACCGCTTCGGCGTCCTCGACGGAGAACGCCGGCACCCCCGCGTCCGCCGCGTTCGACGGCAACGACTCCACCCGCTGGTCCAGCCGGGCCGCGGACCCGCAGTGGCTGCGCGTCGACCTGGGCTCGTCCCAGGACATCTGCCAGATCGACCTGAACTGGGAAGCCGCGTACGGCAAGGACTTCCAGATCCAGGCCTCCGCCGACGGCCAGAACTGGAACACCCTCAAGACCGTCACCGGCGCGACCGGCGGCCGCGCCTCCTACGACGTCAGCGGCACGGGCCGCTATGTCCGCGTCCTCGGGACGGCTCGCGGGACGGGTTACGGCTACTCGCTCTGGGAGGTCGCCGTCCACACCACGGCCGGCGGCACCGGAGGCCCGGTCCAGGGCGGCGGAGACCTCGGCCCGAACGTGATCGTCGTCGACCCCTCCACGCCCGACCTCCAGCAGAAGTTCGACCAGGTCTTCGCCCAGCAGGAGTCCGCGCAGTTCGGCTCCGGGCGCTACCAGTTCCTGCTCAAGCCGGGAACCTACAACGGCATCAACGCCCAACTCGGCTTCTACACCTCCATCTCCGGCCTCGGATTGAACCCCGACGACACCCAGATCAACGGCGACATCACCGTGGACGCGGGCTGGTTCAACGGCAACGCCACGCAGAACTTCTGGCGTTCGGCGGAGAACCTGGCGATCACACCGTCCAACGGCACCGACCGCTGGGCCGTCGCCCAGGCCGCTCCGTTCCGCCGCATTCACGTCAAGGGCGGCCTCAACCTCGCCCCCAACGGCTACGGATGGGCCTCCGGCGGCTACATCGCCGACTCCAAGATCGACGGCACGGTCGGCCCCTACTCCCAGCAGCAGTGGTACACGCGTGACAGCTCCGTGGGCGGCTGGACCAACGGCGTGTGGAACATGACGTTCACCGGCGTCCAGGGCGCCCCGGCGACCAACTTCGACACCGGCCCCTACACCACGCTGGACACCACCCCGATCTCCCGCGAGAAGCCGTTCCTCTACCTCGACGGCGACGACTACAAGGTCTTCGTCCCCGCCAAGCGCACCAACGCGCGTGGCGTGTCCTGGCCAGCCAACGCCGGGACCTCGCTCCCGCTCAGCCAGTTCTACGTCGTCAAACCCGGCGCGACGGCCGCCACCATCAACACCGCACTGGCCCAGGGCCTGAACCTGCTGTTCACGCCCGGCGTCTACCACCTCGACCGGACGATCAACGTCACCCGTGCCGACACCGTGGTGCTCGGGCTGGGCCTGGCGACCATCGTGCCCGACGGGGGCATCGACGCTCTGCACGTCGCGGACGTCGACGGCGTCCGGCTGGCCGGATTCCTCATCGACGCCGGCGCCACCCGGTCCGACACCCTGCTCCAGATCGGTCCCGCCGGAGCGGCCGCGGACCACTCCGCCAACCCGACCACCATGCAGGACGTGTTCATCCGTATCGGCGGCGCAGGCCCTGGCCTGGCGACGGACTCCGTCGTGGTCAACAGCGACGACGTCGTCATCGATCACACCTGGATCTGGCGTGCCGACCACGGCGAAGGCGTCGGCTGGGAGACCAACCGGGCCGACTACGGACTGCGGGTCAACGGCGACGACGTCCTGGCCACCGGCCTGTTCGTGGAGCACTTCAACAAGTACGACGTCGTATGGAGCGGTGAGAGGGGGCGCACGATCTTCTTCCAGAACGAGAAGGCGTACGACGCCCCGAACGCCGCCGCCATCACGCACGACGGCATCGTCGGATGGGCGTCCTACAAGGTCGCCGACACGGTGGCCGAGCACGAGGCGTGGGGTCTGGGCAGCTACTGCAACTACACCTCCGATCCCTCGATCGTGCAGCGCCACGGCTTCCAGGTCCCGGTCAAGGCGGGCGTCAGGATGCACAACCTCCAGGTGATCTCCCTGGGAGGCAAGGGCCAGTACGCCCATGTCATCAACGACACCGGCGCCCCGACCTCGGGGACGGACACCGTGCCGTCGAAGGTGACCTCGTTCCCGTGATCCACGCACGGTCACGTCCCGGACGCGGAGTCTCGCGAAGGACGAGGTGATCACCGGCTGACCAGGCTCCATCCGAGCCCCACTCGGTGGCCGTCTCTCAGGGGGCGGCCACCGACGTGCCGTGGCCGACGGGCACGGCCTCGGCGACCGGGCGCGGGGCATGAGGTGTGTCGCGGTCATGACGGTGCCGACTCGGGGCACCCGGACGGGCATGAAGGCGAAGCCGGCAAGGCGCGTGCTGCTTGCGACCGTTGCGCTGACGGTCCTCCCCTTCGCCGTGTCATGCGGTGACCAGGAACACGAGGGAGCTGGTGGATCGGCCGCGGCGGGACCGCCCGCCCTCGCCCGATCCGGGACCCACCTCGTCATCACCACCGACAACGGGCTGCTGCTGCGCCCCACCGACGGCCGTCGTGTCACCGTGGACGATCGCGCCGACGGCGACTGGTCGCATGACGGCGACACCTGGACCCTGGACCTGTCCTGCACGGACCGGGAGCGGGAGCGGGAGCGGGGCGAGCAAGCGTGCCCCCGAATGCCCTATGTCAAGGTCCCGGGCGGCATGAGTGTCACGGTCAGTGCCCGCAACGCGGGCGTGGACGTGGCGGGACTCGTCGCGGCGCTGGACGTCACGACCGTCAACGGCGATGTGACGGTGACACGTTCCGGGAAGGACGACGCACCGGTACGGCTGGCCACCCGCAACGGCTCGGTGCGCGCGACGGCACTCCTCGCGGGTCGGCTGGACGCGGCGACCACCAACGGCGACGTGATCCTCGCGTGCGCCACCGCGCCGTCGGGTGTCACCGCCGCCACCACCAACGGCTCGGTCGGCGTCACCGTTCCGCACGACGCCCCCGCGTATCTGATCACGGCCGGTACGGACAACGGCCGGGCCACGGTGGGCGTGCCCAGGAGCGACGACCGCCAGGGCCCGGCGATGACGCTGACGACGGTCAACGGTGACGTCGACGTGCTCCGCGACTGACCCCTCGGCCTCCGCCGATGCAGATGCCGTCGCGCCCCGCGAGGGCGGCTGACCCGAACGCGGGCGAGTCCCCGCATGCCGCTCCTCAACCCTCGCGCGATCCAAGCGAATTGAACGTTTCAATTCCCTTGTTCAAGATGAAGGCGTGATTCAGCGTGCACGGGAAACTTTCCGCAGCATGCGTAAGTACGCCTCCCAACTGCGGGTTCATCCCCTCCTCTTGAGTGGCTTCGGTCAATCCCTGTGAGAAGTCTTGACGCTTGTCATGGCCGAGCTTAGCGTCTGCGCCTGCACAGTAGAACGATTCAATTCAGCGCAGCGCAGCGCTTCGCCCGTCGGTGCGGAGTGGCGGTTGCCTGTCTCGTGCTTTCCGCGTCCCGCTGAAGGGAGTCCCGCACGTTGCCCGCACCACGCGACACCGCCGGCCCGTCCCGTCGTCAGATGCTGTTCACCGCCACGACCGCGGTGGCCGTCACGGCGGTCGGCCCGTCCACGGCGGCCCGCGCCGCCGAAGCGGCCCCCCGCCCGGTCGAAGCCGCAGGAGGGGCCGGTGCCGGCCCCTCCCTCGCCGCCTTCGACCTCTCCGAGGTCCGGCTCCTGGAGAGCCCCTTCCTCGCCAACATGCGTCGCACCTGCGCCTATCTGCTCTTCGTGGACGCCGACCGGCTTCTGCACACCTTCCGCCGGACCGTCGGCCTGCCCACCACGGCCGAGCCCTGTGGCGGGTGGGAGGCTCCCGACGTCCAGCTCCGTGGCCACACCACGGGCCATCTGCTCAGCGGCCTGGCCCAGGCGCACGCCGCCACCGGTGACTCCGCGTACGCGGACAAGGGCCGGGCCCTGGTCACCGCGCTCGCCGAGTGCCAGCGGGCGGCCCCGGCCGCCGGCTTCACGCCGGGCTACCTCTCGGCGTTCCCCGAGTCGGTCTTCGACCAGTTGGAGGCGGGAGGGAAGCCCTGGGCGCCCTACTACACCCTGCACAAGATCATGGCGGGTCTGCTCGACCAGCACCGGCTGAGCGGCAACCGTGAAGCTCTGGAGGTGCTGCGGGAGATGGCCGCGTGGGCCGAGGCCCGCACCGCGCCGCTGTCCTACGAGCGGATGCAGAACCTGCTGAAGGTCGAGTTCGGCGGCATGAACGACGTGCTGACGCGGCTGTACCAGGTGACGGGCGATCCCGCGCACCTGCGCACCGCCCGCCGCTTCGACCACGAGGAGCTGTACGCCCCGCTCGCCGCCGGCCGCGACGAACTCGCCGGACGCCACGCCAACACCGAGATCGCCAAGATCGTCGGAACGGTCCCGTCCTACGAGGCCACGGGGGAGTCCCGCTACCTGGACATCGCGGACACCTTCTGGACGACCGTCGTACGCCACCACTCGTACGCCGTCGGCGGGAACTCCAACCAGGAACTCTTCGGACCGCCCGACGAGATCGTCAGCAGGCTCTCCGAGGTCACCTGCGAGAACTGCAACAGCTACAACATGCTGAAACTGGGGCGGCACCTCTTCCTGCACCGCCCCGACCGCGCCGAGTACATGGACCACTACGAGTGGACCCTCTACAACCAGATGCTGGCGGAGCAGGACCCCGAATCGGCGCACGGGTTCGTCACCTACTACACCGGTCTGTGGGCCGCTTCCCGGCGTGAACCCAAGGGCGGACTCGGTTCGGCCCCGGGCAGCTACAGCGGCGACTACGACAACTTCTCCTGCGATCACGGCACCGGCTTGGAGACCCACACCAAGTTCGCCGACTCGGTCTACTTCCGCTCCCGCGACCACAGGTCGCCGTCGCTCTACGTCAACCTGTTCATTCCCTCCGAAGTCCACTGGGGACAGGGCGGAGTGACGATTCGTCAGCAGACGCGGTACCCGTCGGAGGGACACACACGGCTCACCGTCACCGCGGGGCGGGGGCGCTTCGCGCTGCGGATCCGGATCCCCGCCTGGGTGGCCGACACGGGGCACATCGCCGCGCTGAAGGTCAACGGACAGCCGTTCACCACGCGGGTCCGCCCGGGTGCCTACGCCACGGTGGAACGCTCCTGGCGCGCCGGGGACACGGTCGAGCTGACCCTCCCGCGCCGGGCAGTGTGGACCCCGGCACCCGACAACCCCCAGGTGACATCGCTGTCATACGGCCCTCTGGTACTGGCGGGCGAGTACGGCGACACCGAACTCGCCACTGTCCCGACGATCAGCCCGCAGTCGCTGCGCCCCGTCACCGGCACCTCCACCCGGTTCACCGCACTCGCGGACGGCCGGTCCGTGGCACTGCGGCCGTTCCACGAGGTGCACCACCAGCGCTACAACGTCTACTGGGCGGTGACTCCGCGCCGAGGCCGCGCCCGGGACGTCGCCCACTACCCGTTCGACGAGGGGACGGGCGCCGCCGCCGACCGCACCGGCACCTTCCCCGACGCGGCCCCGTCTCAGGGCGCCACCTGGGAGGACGACGGCACCGGTCCTGCCGTTTCCCTCAACGGCAGCGGAGGCCATGTCGCCCTGCCCGCCGGCCTGTTGAGCGGACTGGACGAGGTGACGATCAGCGTCCGGGTCCGGGTCGACACCCTCGCCGCCTCGGCCCGCGTCTTCGACTTCGGGTACCACAAGGACACCTATCTCTTCCTGGCCGCCACCACCGGCGCGGGACGCGCCCGTGCCGCACTGAAGATCGCCGGCATGGAGCGGGAGGACTTCGTCGACGCGACCGGCCCCCTGCCCCTGGGCCGTTGGGTGCACATCGCGCTCACCCTGGGCGGCGGCACCGGCGTGCTCTACCTGGACGGCGCCGAGGCGGGCCGCAACCCGGCCATGGTCGCGAGCCCGCTGCTGCTCGGCAGGACCACCCGCAGCTTTCTCGGGCGCTCGCAGAACAGCACCCATCCGTATCTGCACGGTGCCGTACGCGATCTACGGGTGCACAACCGGGCACTCGGCGCGTCCGACGTGGCGCGGCTGGCGACCGGCTGAGCACGTCACCCCTTCGCACCCGCAGCACCCTCACGCGAACCTCCCTCTCCCGATCCGTCACGGCCGTGTGCCGTAGCCCGCAGGAGCTCACGCATGTCCGACATCACCCCCGACCGGGCCACCGAAGTCCCGCTGTCCAGACGCGGATTCGTCGCCGCAGCGAGCGTCGGCACCGCCGTCGCCACGGGACTGCCCGGTCTCGGCCTCGCAGTACCGGCCGCCGCCGCGCCCGGGGACTCGGTACCCGGCACCGCCCCCGCCGCCTTCACCACCCGGCGCTTCACCGACCCGCCCAAGGACAGCCGCCCCACCGTCTACTGGTACTGGAACGGCCCCGTCACCGCGGAACTCGTCGACCGGCAGCTGGCCGACCTGCGGGACAAGGGCATGTACGAGGTGATCCTGTTCTCCTTCGACAACGATGCCATGCGGCCCGTCTTCTTCAGCGAGGACTGGTTCGACATCGTCGAGCACGTGCTGCGTACCGCGGAGCGCACCGGCATGCGCGTGTGGCTGTTCAACGACGACCACTTCCCGAGCGGCCGGGCCGGCGAGTACATCGTCAAGGGCGGCACGGTCGGCTCCCGCACCTACCGGCCCCGCCCGGACCTCCGGCTCAAGGCCCTGTGGCGTTCCACCACGGTGGTCCACGGCCCGGCCCGCGCCGACCTGCGCCGCAGCACCGGCGTGGGCGTGGAGGCCGGACGCCTGGTCGCCGACGCCGCGGTCCTCGACGGGGCCACCGTGCTGCGCGGTGGGGAGGAGTGGAGCGACCTGACCGTCACAGCGAGCGCCAAGGCGGACCACACCGCCGCCGGGCTCGTCGTGCGGGCCTCCGCGGACGCCCTGGACGGCTACGCGGTCGCCTTCGATCAGACCGGTGTCGTCACCGTGCAGCGACTGACCCGGGGCTCCGACCCCGTGCAACTGCTGCGCAGCACCCGGACCGACGGCTTCAACAAGACCAGGTTCCACACCCTTGCCGTCACCGTCCGCGGCGCCACCGTCTCGGTCACCCTCGACGGCCGCGACAAGGGCTCCGTGACCGACGAGCGCCACCCCGCGGGTGGTGTCGGGGTGCGTGCGGTCGGCGACGAACGCGGCCTGTGGGACAGCCTCGCCGTCATCGCGGCCGACGGCACCACGCTGTACTCGACGACGTTCGACGACGCGGCCGCCGCGGGCGACTTCCCCGAGCGGGAGTCCCTCCGCGTCACGGCCGTCGCCGCCGCGGCCCGCCCGGCCGGCACCACGGACGGGTCCGACGTGGTCGACCTGACGGCACGGCTCACGAAGGACGGCAACTGGCAGGTCCCCGCGGGGCGTTGGCAGATCGACCTGTTCGGCGGCGTTCCGCTGATCGACGACACCCAGGGCTACAGCCGCAGTTACGTGGACCTGCTCGACGACGAGCCCGTACGGCTCTTCCTCGACATCGTCCCCGGCGAGTACCACCGCCGCTTCCGCAGGTACTTCGGCACCGTCGTCCCCGGATTCTGGGACGACGAGCCGTTCTTCGCCTCCGCCGAGGCCCACTTCAAGCGGCTGCCCTGGTCGCCGACGCTCGACAAGGCGCTGCGCGCGGTCGACGTCGAGCCCGGCGTGGCCTACACCGCCGCCTTCGACGACCTCGGCCGCACCGGCCGGATCGCGCGCGGCCGCTACTGGCAGGCCGTCTCCAACCGGTTCGCCCAGTACTTCCGCGCCCAGGCCCGCTGGTGCGAGGAGCGGAACGTCGCACTGATCACCAACCCGCTCTACGACGAGGCCGCCCCCACCAAGCGCATCCCCACCACCGGCGACCTGCACAAGGTCAACCAGTGGGCCCAGGTCCCCGGCGGCGACATCATCACCGCCGAGTACGTGGCCGGGCAGCAGACCATGCTGCCGCGCAACCCGGTCTCGGTCGCCCACCAGATGGGCCGGGAGCGGGCTCTGATGGAGATGTTCGGCAACATGGGCTGGCAGGTCACGCCCGGCTTCGTGCACGCGACCGTCGGGGCGCAGGCCGCCCGCGGGGTCAACCTGACCGTCCTGCACGCGCTGTGGACCGACGAGGCGGTCGTCTACTTCCCGCCGCCCTTCGGCCCCCGCGCCCCCTGGTGGTGGTCCATGCGTCCGCTCGCCGAGTGGATCGGCCGGGTCATGGAGGCCGGCCGCGGCACGTCCGCCGCCCGTACGGCGATCCTCCAGCCGCAGCGAGCCGCCGAACAGTGGACCGGCACCGACCGGCAGGGCCAGATCGACGGAGCCCTCGCCGACGCCGCCTACGCGCTGGAGCGCGCCCAGGTCGACTTCGACCTCCTCCACGAGGGTGCCCTCACCGACGACCCGGACCTGCTGGCCCACGCTCGCGTGCGGTCCGGCCGCCTCGCCGTCGGAGACGCCCGCTACGACCTCGTCGTGCTGCCGGTCGTTCCGACCCTGGACGCGGCCACCGTACGGGCCCTGAGCGACTTCGTCCGGTCCGGGGGCACCGTCGTCGCCGTGGGCACGCTGCCCGCCGACGAGGCCGATGGCAACGACCGCTCCCTGACCCGCGCCCTGAACGACCTGTTCGGCGACGGCGTCCCCGGCAGCCGCACCTTCGGACGGGGACACGCGGTACGCGTCGCCGACGTGGCCGCCCTGGGCGCGGCCGCGCAGGACGCCGGCGCGGCGGTCGCCGTCCTGGAACCCGCCCGGGAGGCGATCCGGGCCCTGCGCGTCACCCGGGGCGACGACACCGCCTTCCTGTTCAACAACGAGAGCGCCACGGCCGTCGCGACCACCGCGGTCCTGGCCGCCGAGGGTGTTCCGGAGCTGTGGGACCCGGCGACCGGTGAGACCACGCCGGCGCCCGTCCACCGGGCGAGCAGGCGCGGCCTGCACGTACCGCTGACCTTCGAGGCGTACGAGACCCGGATCCTCGTCGTGCGCCGGAACGCCGCGGCCCCGCCCCACCTCACGGACGCCTCCGTGGACGTCCTCTCCGTCGAGCGGCACGGCCGCGACCTGCGGGCCACGGTCGAGGTGTCGGAGCCCGGCACCCATCGGCTCACCGGCACCGACTCCGGCCGCACCTACCGGGGCACGGTCCGCGTCGACGACACGCTCACCCCGGTCCCCGTCACCGGCGACTGGACGCTCACCCTGGAACGCGACGGCGACACCCCGGTCACCGGCCCGCTCGGCAGCTGGACCACGACCGCCCCCCTGTTCTCCGGCAGCGGCACCTACACCACGCGGATCGACGTGGACCGTGCCCTCCTCGACGGCCGGCGCGTCCTGCTCGACCTCGGCGACGTGCGGGACGTGGCCGGGGTGACGGTCAACGGCAAGGAACTCGACCCGTTGCTGTGGGCGCCGTTCGTCACGGACGTCACCGGTCTGCTCGTCCCCGGAGGCAACCGCCTCGCCGTACGCGTCTCCAACACCCTCTCCAACGAGCGCAACAAGCCGCTGCCCTCCGGGCTGCTCGGCCCGGTGAGCCTGCGCTTCCGGCGCCGCGTGACCGCCGTGCTCGACCGCGTCTGACGCGCACCTCTCCGGCCGAAGGAACCATTTCCCGAAGGACCTCCATGCCCAGATCCAGATCCCGCGTCGGACGCCGGCGCCTCGCCCTCCTGCTGCCCGCCGCGGTGACCGCCTTCGTCACCGCCGTCTCCGGCACCGTCACGGCCTCCGCCGCGACCGCCGGCACCCTCACCCCGGGGCACCTGCGTACCCAGCACCTCGACGAGGCGCTCGGCATCGACGACACCTCCCCGGTGCTCAGCTGGCAGACCACGGCCCGCACCGCGAGCGTCACGCAGAGCGCCTATCGCATCCAGGCGGCCACCTCGGCCGAGCGCCTGCGGTCTGGCCGGGCGGACCTGTGGGACTCCGGCAAGGTCTCCTCCGCCGTACCGGAGACGACCTACGCGGGCCGCGCGCTCGGCTCCCGCACCCGCGTCCACTGGCGCGTCATGCTCTGGTCCGGGGCCGGCCGCGACTCCGGCTGGAGCGACACCGCCGTCTTCGAGACCGGGCTGACCCGGGCGTCCGACTGGGACGCCGACTGGATCACCCACCCCGACTGGCGACTGAGCCAGCGGGAGATCGAGCCGGTCGTCGTCGAACTGCCCCGCACGACCGCCCGTTACCTCCGGCTCGACGTGACCCGCCTCGGCCTGCCGCTCAAGGAGAGCGTCGACGCCCGGACCTGGCGGCTCCAGCTCGGCGAGATCGACGTACGGGACTCGGAGACCTCCACGGCGGGGCTCGCCAAGGGCGCCACGGTCACCGCCTCCGAGACGACCACCATCCGCAAGACCTACGAGCCCGCCCTCGCGGTGGACGGCCTGCCCAACAGCGCCCTCCAGACCGCCGCCGGCTACTCCAGCGCGGCCCACACCTCCGCCGACACCTCGGCCACCCCCGTCACCCTCACCCTCGACCTCAAGTCGGCCAAGGCCTTCGACCGGGTGGCGCTCTATCCGCGCGCGGACGTCCTCACCGCCGACGGCCGCGTCCCGAACTTCCCCGTCGACTACGCCCTGTCCACGGCCGACGACGCGACCGGACCGTACACCCGGGTCTCCGCGGTCACCGGCGGGCAGCCACCGAAGTCCTACCTTCCGGCCGGACTGCCGCTGCTCGCCGACGACTTCACGCTGCCGCGCGGCGTGCGCAGCGCCCGCCTGTACATCGCCGGTCTGGGCATCTACGACGCCACCCTCAACGGCGAGCCGGTGGGCGACGCCGTGCTGGAGCCGGCCAACACCGACTACCGCGAACGCGTCCAGTACGCCACCTACGACGTCACCGACCGGCTGCGAGCGGGCGCCAACACCTTCGGCGTGGCGCTGGGCAACGGGATGTCCAACGTCGTCAGCACCGCCGACCGCTACCGCAAGCTGTACGGCGACATCAGCGACCCCAAGCTCATCGCGCAGCTGGAGATCACGCTCGCCGACGGCAGCGTCCGCATTGTGAAGACCGGCGACGACTGGCGCACCACACTCGGTCCCACCACCTCCAGCAACTGGTACGGCGGCGAGGATTACGACGCGCGCCGCGAGATCCCGCGCTGGGACGAGCCCCGGGGCGACCGCCGCTCCTGGGACCGCGCGGTCACCGTCGCCGCCCCGGGCACCACGGACGCGCCCGCCGCACTCAGCGCCCGTGAGACCGAACCGATCCGGGTCGTGCAGACCCTCACCGGCCAGGAGGTCGACGGGGCCGCGGGGAGCCGCGTCTTCGATCTGGGCCGCAACATCGCCGGCTGGCCGGAGATCACCGTCAGCGCGGCCGCCGGCACGGAGATCCGCGTCTACCCGGCCGAGAGTCTCAAGGACGGCCACGCCTTCCAGTCCATCAGCAACGTCGGCGGCCCCCTGTGGGACAGCTACACCACCCGCGACACCCGCAGTGCCACCTGGCATCCGACCTTCAGCTACCACGGCTTCCGCTACCTGGAGTTGAGAGGCCTGCCCGACGGGGCGAAGGTCACCGTGCGCGGCAAGGTGCTGCGTACAGACAACGCCTCGGCCGGCACCTTCACCAGCTCCGACCCGCTGATCAACGGCATCCACGGACTGATCCGCGGGGCCATCGAGGGCAACATGATGAGCGTCCTCACCGACTGCCCGAGCCGGGAGAAGCTGGGCTGGCTCGAACAGGACCAGCTGGTCTTCCCCGCACTGGCCGCCAACTACGACATGCAGGCCCAGCTGCGCAAGATCGTCCGGGACATGGCCGACGCGCAGACCGCCGAGGGACTGATCCCCAGCACCGTTCCCGAGTACACGAGCCTGCCGGGCGCGTACCGCAACGACTCCAACTGGGGCGGCGCCTTCGTCCTGGTGCCCTGGCAGCTGTACACCACCTACGGCGACGCCGACACCCTGCGCACCTACTACCCCCGCATGCGCCGGTACGCGGCCTTCCTCCAGACCCAGGTGACCGACGGCATCCTCGACTACGGCCTCGGCGACTGGTTCACCCCGGACCGCACCTTCCCGCGCGCGGTGGCCGGCACGTACGGCTACTGGCGCGTCGTGGACGCCCTCGCCCGGATCTCCACCGTCCTCGACGACGACGCGGCGGCCGCGGACTACCGGACGAAGGCCGACACCGCCGCCCGGGCCCTGGCGGCCAAGTACTACGACGCGGCGACCGGCACCTTCGCGGCCGGCGGTCAGGGGGCGGAGGCCCTCGCCCTCGACATGGGCGCCTACCCGGAAGGGGAGAAGGACCGCCTGCTGGCCCACTTCATCGGAGCCGTCGAGACCGCGGGCCACCACCTGCTGCTCGGTGAGATCTCCCTGCCCGCCGCGTTCCGCGTCCTCTCCGGGGCCGGCCGCGACGACGTCGTCCAGCGCATCGCCACCCGGACCACCAGCCCCAGTCACGGCTACCAGGTGGCCGCCGGCAACACCACGCTCGGCGAGTCCTGGGACGGCGGCCCCGGCCAGTCGCAGAACCACTTCATGCTCGGAGCCATCGACTCCTGGTTCACCGGCAGGGTCGCCGGCATCGCGCAGACGCCCCGGTCGGTGGGCTACGCGGAACTGCTCATCGACCCGGCCGTCGAGGGCGACCTGACCTCGGCGTCCGGCTCGTACCGCACCCCGTACGGTCCGGCCCGCACCGACTGGGCCCGCACGGGCGACCGCTTCCGCCTGACGGTGGAGGTGCCGGCCGGCAGCACGGCGGAGATCCATGTCCCCACCGGTGACGGCCACATCACCGCCCCGAAGGGCGCGCACCCGGTGCGCTCCACGACCACCGAAGCCGTGTACGCGGTCGGTTCGGGGCACTGGAGCTTCGGCTCGACGCTGTAGCCCCAGTCCTTCAGGCCCACCGCGGCAGAGTCACCGGGACCAGGTCCCCGGCTCTGCCGCGGTGGGCGGCATGTGGTGGGGATCACGTCGAGGGGAAAACCTGCGGCCGGGCTCGAGCGTCTAGCTGGCGTGAGATCAGTCAGGGCGGCAGCGCTGCACGAGGTGGACGAGGAGCGTCTCGTCCGGCTGGTGGCAAAAGGCGACCGTGCCGCGTTCGAGGAGTTGTACCGGCGTACGGCGCCGTGGATGGCGGTGCGGCTGCGCCGCCGGTGTGTGGACGAGCAGATCGTCGCGGAGGTCATGCAGGAGACCTACTTGGCGGTGTGGCGCGCGGCGGGTGCGTTCGCCGGGGCCGCGGTCGGAGGGTCGGCCACGGGTTGGCTGTGGACGATTGCGGCGCGCCGCCTGGTCGACGCCTTCCGACGCAGGGCTCACCACGCGGAGCCGCCGCCGGCCGCCGCTGTGCCCGACGCGGCGCCCGCCGCCGAGGAGGAGGTGCTCGCGGCGACCGTCGGCGGTGACGTCGGGGACGCGCTGCGGCGCCTCGCGCCGGAGTTGAGACAGGTACTCCAGGCCATGGTGCTCGACGGGCTGTCCGTCCGGGAGACCGCGGTCCTGCTCGGGCTGCCCGAGGGCACGGTCAAGACCCGTGCCCGCCGGGCCCGGATCGCGATGCGGGAGGCGCTGGCATGAGTGTGGAACACGCGTCGATGCGGATCATCGACGGATACGCGCGCGGCGGCACGGACCTCGCCGCCGACGAGGTGTGGGCCGTGGAGGCCCATCTGGAGGCGTGCCGGGTGTGCCGTGACCGGCTGTCTGCCGCTGTCGGTGCCGAGGTGCCCGCCGTGGCGTCGCTGGTCGACACCGTGTGGTCGGGCCTCGAACCCCAGCTGGCGGTCACCGCCACGATGCCGCGCGGACGGCGCTGGTCGGCGCGGCTGTCGAGGTGGATGACGCCCACGATGGTGCCGTGGCTCGCCATGGTCGTGGGCGTGACGCTGCTGGCCCCGCTGCTCGACCTGGTCTACAACGGCTCCGGCGAGGTGTCGCTGGTGCTGCTGTTCGCGCCGGTCCTGCCCGTGCTCGGGGTCGCGGCGTCCTGGTCGCGCGGTCTGGACCCGGCGTACGAACTGACCGCCTCGGTGCCCAGGGTCGGGCTCTATCTGGTGCTGCGGCGCACCGCGTCCGTGCTCGGCGTGGTCGTCCCCGCGCTGCTGGTGGGCGGATGGGTGACGGGGGTGATGGTGGCCCAGTGGCTGCTGCCCTGTCTGGCCTTCACCGCGACGACCCTGGCGCTCGGCGGTGTCGTCGGTGTGACCCGCGCCGCCGTCGTGCTGGCCGCCGTGTGGGCCGCCGTGGTCGTGGCGCCGACCCTGGCCACCAGCCGTACGACCTTCGCCCTTCAGTCGGGCGGTCTGCCCGCGTGGGGGCTGATCCTCGCACTCGGCATCGGTGTCGTGATCGCCCGCAGAGGCGCGTACTCCGTGCTGGGAGCCCATCGATGACGATCGGAAAGGAACACCACATGACGTCTGCGGTGAGCGCGGCCGACATCGCACCGACGGCCTACGCCTGGGAGATCCAGGCGACCGGGCTGAAGGTCAGGGTCGGCAGGAAACGGATGGCCGTCGACGGCCTCGACCTGTCGCTGGGCACCGGCGTGCACGGCCTCCTCGGCCCCAACGGGGCGGGCAAGACCACCCTCATCCGGACGCTGGCCACCGTGCTGCGCCCCACCGAGGGCACCCTGAAGCTGCTCGGCGAGGCCGCGGGCGGCATGGGCGAGCACCGGGCGCTGCGCCGTCGGATCGGCTACCTGCCGCAGGAGTTCGGCTACTACAAGCGCTTCACGGTGCGCGAGTTCGTCGAGTACATGGCGTGGTTGAAGGAGGTGCCCAAGGCGGACATCCCCGCGGCGGTGCAGCGCGCCGTGGAGCGGGTGGGCCTGGCGGACCGCGTCGACGAGAAGATGAAGGCCCTGTCGGGCGGCATGGTGCGCAGGGTCGGCATCGCCCAGGCCATCGTCAACGACCCGTTGATCCTGCTGCTGGACGAACCGACGGCCGGCCTGGACCCGGCGCAGCGGCTGCGCTTCCGCGAGCTGCTTCAGGAACTGGGCACGGACACCTGCGTGGTCGTCTCGACCCATCTGGTGGAGGACGTCGCCGTCGCCTGCACCGACGTGGTGCTCTTCGCCGAGGGCCGGCTGGTCTTCCAGGGCCCTCCGGACGAGCTGGCCTCGGTGGGCGGCCCGGAGCACGTGGGTGACAGCCCGCTGGAGCGCGGCTACTCGGCGCTGCTGCTCAACCCCAAGCACGGTAGGGGCACTTGGTGAACATCCGTGTCCTGCGCATCGAACTGAGACGCTCCGTCGCCCCGTGGGCCGGCGCCATGATCCTGGCGACGGCGCTGGCGTTCCTGTACCTGCTGAACGGTGCGTGGTGGACGGGGACCACGGCATGGACGGCCCAGTGGACGTCCATGGCCCTGTGGACCCGCGCCCTGCTGTTCTACCTGTGGCCGCTCGCCGTGGGGCTCGGGGCGCTCCAGGGCCTGCGCGACCACCGCTCGAAGATGTCCGAGCTGCTGACGAGCACACCGCGGCCCGCCCGGCACCGCGCGGCCACGGGGGCGGGCACGACGGCCATCACGCTGGCCTCGGCCTTTGCGCTCCTCGTCCTCGTGGGTGGGGTCCAGGTGCTCGCCAACACCGAGTACATGCACCTCGGGTGGCTGCCGATCTCCCTGGTGGGGGCACTGTCTCTCGTCGCGGGGGCCGTGCTGGGCATGGGGGCCGGGCGGGCCCTGCCATCCGCGCTCACCCCGCCCGCGCTGGCCATGGGCGCCTTCGTGTTCACGGCCCTCATGAACATGTCGCCGGGCCGGACGGAGACGACCACGGCGACGGGGATCACGAGCACGGAACCGAACCGGATCTCCCTGCTGTCACCGGCGGTGGACGAGGCGCACGACGTGCTCGTCACGCTCTCCGCCTCCGTGCACGTCGGGCAGACGATCTGGCTGCTCGGCATGGCCGCGACCGGCTTCGCGCTGCTGGTCGCCGCGACCCTACGCGCCCGGCTGATCGCCCTGACGCCCGTCCTGGCGGGCGCGGCGCTCGCCCTGCTCGTCCTCCCCTCCGACCCGGGCCGGATGTACGTCGTCGACGAGGCGGCCGCGGAGCTGGTGTGCGACGGCCCGGTGTGTGTGACGAAGACGCAGCAGGCACGACTCGCCGACCTCGCGGGTCCCGGCAAGGAGGCACTGCGCCTGCTGCACGGCGCCCTGGGCAGTCAGGCGCCGGTCTCGGTCCGGGAGAACACCGCCGTACTGCCGGACGGCTCCACGCCGCAGTGGTCCCGCAAGACCGTGCTGTTCGACCTCGACGACGACATCATCGCCGCCGCGAAGAGCGAGGAGCTGACCTGGGCCCTGATCGCCAAAGGCATGGTGCCAGGGTGCACCCCCGTCGGCTGGAGCAGCTTCGGGGGAGATCAATTCGCGCAGACCGTCGCGGTGGGCTGGGTCCTCGGGGACCTCAGGCCGCTTCCGGGCACGTCGGCAGGTGTGCGCCGCGAGCTCGACGCCGAGACCCGCCCGGTGTGGAAGGAACTCAAGGCGCTTCCGCGGGCCGAGCAGCTCTCGCGGATCAACGCGATGCGCTCCGCCGGGTTCTCCTGCAAGGGCGACGCGTTCGACGCGCTGAAAGGCGGTACGTCCCGGTGAGATGGCTGACTCTGTACGCGCGCTCGCGTCAGGTACCCGCGTCGCTCGCCGCGGTGGTGATCGGCGCGGTGACGGTGTGGGCGCTCGCCCGGGACGGGGGCGAGGGGCCCGGTGATCCGCGGCTGCCCGTGCTCGTGCTCGCTGCGGGGGCGATGGCAGCCTCCGTCGGGCTCGGCGGGCAGGACCTCGCGCTGGACCGGACGGCCGCGATCCGCTGGGTGCCCCGCAGAGCGGCGCACGTGCTGCTCGCCGGCGCGGTCGTCGGCACGGTGCTGCTGACAGCGCGGGCGCTGGGCCAGGACATGGCCGCCACCGCGTTCGTCGTCCGGGACAGCGCAGGCCTGATGGGACTGGTCGCCCTGGGCGCGGCGCTCTCGGGCGGTCAGTACGCATGGACGCTGCCGTTCGCCTGGCTGTCGTTCTCGTTCTTCGCCCCGCCCCCGACAAGTGCGCCGATGCAGGTGGCGACCTGGATGCTGCTGCCTCCCGGCACGGCGGCGGGCACCTGGACGGCCCTGGTCCTCGCGGTCGTCGGCACCGCGGCCTACGCCGTCGCGGGACCGAGACGGTGACCGAACCGGGCGGCGGCCACCAGCCGGTAAGCGTGGGACTGGCCCAACCGATGGGCCAGCGGCCACGCTCGCTGCGCTCGGCGGCTCGGCCTCGCCGTGCGGGACCCCGGTCCCCGCCATTTCCGCAAACGGTCGCGCTGGCGGAGGCGGGGTCGGCTGTCACCAGAGTGGCGAGGGCATCAATCCGACGGTAATAGACGCGGCCAATGCCTTACGCATTCTGATCTCCTTGTCGTTCGACTGAGAAAAAGCTCACCGAAAAGACCAACAAGAGCACGGTGAGGTATGCGTTGACATGGTGCTCGATATGTTCGAGGTGTTGTTGGGATTCCGTGCACGGCTGTTGGCACTCAGCGCACGTCCTGCACCCCGTGGTCCTCGGTCCGGGCGGCCTGGGCGGCCCGGCGCTCAGCAGGTCGTGGCTGTTGGAGTGCAGGGGCAGCTCGGCAGCTCGGCCCGGGGGATCTGCGACCACTCGCTAAATGCAGGACCAGAAAGTCGAATTCATACAGGCAGGCCTGCCGGGTCATCGGCACTTTCTGCTACCTGGGCATCGGATCGCCCGGTCCGCTGGATGCCCGGAGTGGGCGGTCGATACACGGTTCGCTTCGGAGTGCATCTTGCCGGTAGGTGCTCGGCGGGATTCCGTAGGCCCTGCGGAATGCGCGGGTGAATTCGGATGCATGGACGAAGCCCCAGCGTGCGGCCAGGAAGCCGATGGGTCTGTCGGACAGTCGGGGATCGGCGAGGTCCCGGCGGCAGCGTTCCAGGCGCCGTTGCCGGATCCAGGCGCTCACGGTGATGCCCTGCGGCTGGAACAGCCGGTGCAGGTACCGCACGGAGATGTGATGGGAGGCGGCGACCGCGGAGGGCGACAACTTGAGGTCGCCGAGGTTGCGTTCGATGAAGGAGTGGATGCCGACCATCAGCGCGTGGTGGCGGCTTTCGGGTGGAACGCCGTCTTCGGTGTCCGCGTGGTGCGCGAGGAACGCGGTGATCAGGTCCACGGTGAGCCCGCCCAGACGTATGGCGTCCTGCGGCCGACAGGAGTCGGACTCAGGTGCCAGGCGGAGCAAGAACTGTGACAGGAGAGCCCCCATGCCGGTATCACCCGGCAACGGCGCCGCGAGGAGGCGGTCCACCTTCGCCGCAGGGAGAGGAAACGCCGCACGGGGCACGTTCACGACGATCCCCTCGACCGTGCCGTCGTCGTCGGGGAAGGCCGAGGCGTCGTACGGGTGCGAGGTGTCGTACAGCAACAGGTCCCCGACCCCCACCAGCGCGTCACGCCGGCAGTGGGAGATGCTCTGTCGGCCTCTCAGCGTGAGGGCCAGGTGGTACAGCTCGGGGTCGGAGCGACGCACCAACGCCGGCGTGCGACGCGAGCGCAATGACGGATAGGACAGCACCGACACCTGAACGGCCCCAAGATCCAGCAGCCGGACGCAGGCCCGGAAGTCATCGGCGTGGTCGCTGGTGATCTCCGTGGGCGTGAGCGTGTGTGACGTCAGCTCCTGCCACCACTCGAACCGATCGGCGACCGGTAGATCCTCGCTGCGTAACACGGTCTCGATCACCTGCCCCCTCCCATCATGTCCTCATCAAGAAGGCGAAGAAAAGGTGGCGCGCTCTGCGGATCCGCCGTCCGCCGCACTCACGAGCTGATGCGAAGCGTGAATGGCGCGAAGGACCACGACGACCCCGGTCCGGCGTAGTGGCTTTGCGTCTGCTCCTTTTGGCAGACTCGCTTCCTCGCCCCAGACCGCCTCTTGCGCCTGGGGGCGAGGTGGTTGTGTGCGCGGTGGGACGAACGCAGGACCGCCAGTTCCGTCTCCCAGGCTTCTTCGCCGGGTTCCCCCATCCCGGCCGGGATCTTGAGCGGCGGGCCTGTCGCACAGTGCATTGGCCGGTCCAGTGCCGTGTTGTCCCGGTGCCGGGGTAGCGACCTCGCTGCCGCGCGCCGGGTCATGGGCCTTGGGCGCAACAGCCCCGCCGCCGCGAGTGCACGAGCAGCATCACCGCACCGGACGGGCAGCGGGCCCCCGGCGGCGGCCCGCAGCCGTGATCACGGTGGAGGACGGGGCGGTGACCTGCACTGACGTCCTCATCGAGGACACCACGCCGCCGAGGACGCTGCGGGTGGGGTCGACTGGGACGTGTCGGTGGACTCGACAGCGGTGCGGACCCACCAGCACGCCGCCGACGCGAGGAACGTGCCGCGGTGGATCACACCGGCGGACTCTTCGGTAACGTGAGGTTATGAGCCATCCGCACCCAGAACTCAAATCCGCCCCGCCGCTGCCCAGAGGCGGGCTGAGGGTGACTGCCTTGGGCGGCCTCGGGGAAATCGGTCGCAACATGACCGTCTTCGAGCATGCCGGCAAGCTGTTGATCGTGGACTGCGGTGTGCTGTTCCCCGAGGAGAACCAGCCCGGGGTGGACGTGATTCTGCCCGACTTCACCTCGATCCGGGACCGCCTGGACGACATCGTGGCCGTCGTGCTCACCCACGGACACGAGGACCACATCGGGGGCGTGCCCTACCTGCTGCGGGAGCGGGCGGACATCCCGGTCGTCGGCTCGAAGCTCACCCTCGCGTTCCTGGAGGCCAAGCTCAAGGAGCACGGAATCCGCCCCCGCACGGTGCGCGTGCGCGAGGGCGATCGGCGCGGATTCGGCCCGTTCGACTGCGAGTTCGTGGCCGTCAACCACTCCATCCCGGACGGGCTCGCGGTGGCTTTGCGGACCGGAGCCGGTCTGGTGCTGCACACCGGCGACTTCAAGATGGACCAGTTCCCCCTGGACGACCGGATCACCGACCTGCGCGCCTTCGCCCGCCTCGGTGAGGAGGGCGTGGACCTGTTCCTCACCGACTCCACCAACGCCGAGGTCCCCGGCTTCACCACCTCCGAACGCGAACTGAACCCCGCGATCGAACAGGTCATCCGCACCGCGCCACGCCGGGTCATCGTCTCCAGCTTCGCCAGTCATGTGCACCGCATCCAGCAGGTTCTGGACGCCGCCCACCAGCACGGCCGCAAGGTGGCCTTCGTGGGGCGCTCGATGGTCCGCAACATGGGCATCGCCCGCGACCTCGGCTACCTCAAGGTCCCGTCCGGCCTGGTCGTGAACACCAAGGAACTGGAGAAGCTGCCGGACCACCGGATCACCCTGGTGTGCACGGGCTCCCAGGGCGAGCCGATGGCCGCCCTGTCCCGGATGGCCAACCGCGACCACGCGATCCGCATCGGCAAGGGCGACACCGTCCTGCTCGCCAGCTCCCTCATCCCCGGCAACGAGAACGCCATCTATCGGGTGATCAACGGCCTGACCAGGTGGGGTGCCAACGTCGTCCACAAGGGCAACGCCAAGGTGCATGTCTCCGGCCACGCCAGCGCCGGTGAACTCGTCTACTGCTACAACATCGTCCGACCCCGCAACGTCATGCCCGTCCACGGCGAGTTCCGCCACCTGCGGGCCAACGCCGACCTCGCCATCCGCACCGGCGTCGACCCCGACCGGGTCGTCATCGCGGAGGACGGTGTCGTCGTCGACCTCGTCGACGGCCGCGCCTCCATCACCGGCAAGGTGCCCGCCGGGAACGTCTACGTGGACGGCATGGAAGTCGGCGGCGCGACCGAGGCGTCCCTCAAGGACCGCGTCACCCTCGCCCAGGAGGGCGTCATCACGGTCGTGGCCATCGTCGACGCCGACACCGGCGCCCTCGCCGAGGCCCCCGACTTCCTGGCCCGCGGCTTCGTCCACGACGACACCACCTTCGAGCCGGTCATCCCCGTCATCGAGAAAACGCTGGCCAACGCCGCCCAGGAAGGCGTCGGCGACGCCCACCAGCTCGAACAGCTCGTCGCCCGCGCCGTGGCCAACTGGGCCTTCCGCACGCACCGCCGCAGGCCGCTGATCATCCCCGTCATCATCGACGCCTGACCGGGCCCGCCACCCCAGCTCCCCGCTCCCACGCCGGGGCGGAGCATCCGTCGCCACGCCGGCAACGGCGCCCATGCATCCACGAACGTCAGAAAGGTGAACGGATGGGCCTGCGTTTCGAGGAGATCGACTGGCAGCCGACACCGATCGGCGAGATCAGTCTGCGGCGCCGCCGCCACCCGGTCTCGGGAGACAACGTGTACGAGGTGAAGCTCGGCGACGAGTTCCTGATGTCCAGCCTCTTCACCACCGGCGAGATCGAGCTCACGAAACTCGGACTGGCCGCTCTGCCGAACACCGAACAGCCCGAACTGGACGTAGCCGTCGGCGGACTCGGGCTCGGCTACACCGCCCAGACGGCCCTGGACGACCCCCGGGTGCGCTCGCTGACCGTGATCGAAGCGCTCGCCGAAGTCATCGACTGGCACCGGCGGCACCTGGTACCCCTCGGAGCCCAGCTGACCTCGGACGCCCGCTGCCGCCTGGCGCACGGCGACTTCTTCGCGCTGGCCGCCGACCCCCGCGGCCTGGACCCCGAGGCCCCGGGCCGTCGCTTCCACGCCATCCTGCTGGACGTCGACCACTCACCACGCCATGTGCTCCACCCACGCCACGCGGCCCTCTACCAACCCGCCGGGCTCCGTGCCCTCGCCGAACACCTCCACCCCGGCGGGGTGTTCGCCCTGTGGTCGAACGACCCGCCAGACGAGCAGTTCACCTCCACGCTCAAGGAGGCCTTCGCGCAAGCAGCGGCCCACGTCGTCGACTTCGACAACCCTCTGCAAGGCGGAACCTCGACCAACACCGTCTACGTGGCCCGCAAAGCACCGGGCACACCGTAGGACGACGACTCGGCCGGGCCCGGCGATGCGACGCGGCATCGAGGGAGATCCCGTACGGCACGGCTCCGTCGAGGCGCTGGTCGAGGAATCCCGAACCTCGACCAGCGCTGATCAACAGCGAAGGCGTCATTCACGAACCCGACTATTGGCGGTACGAAGCGAGTGTGAGCGTGGCTGTGAGGGCGACTCGGCAGGGGAGGGGTTGGGGAGACAGCCTCTCGGACTCTTCGCCGACCATGGACGGCGAAGAGTCTCTCCCCACGCTCTACGTGATCTTCGCGCCGCACTGAGGTGGCTTCCCGGTCCGGTCCGGGGCAGGAGAACGCGCAGCTGCGGCACGCCGTCGACTCCCACGCGGGGGTCGACCAAGCTGATGCCGCTGGAGTCCATGAAGGTCACGCCGCTGAGGTCCACCACGACCCGCGACGACTGTGCCGCGCGGGCCCCGAACAGCAGGGCAGCGCCGAGGACGTTCTCGACGTCGTGGTCGATCTCGCCCTGCACCGTCACGACACGCACGCCACCGACCACGCGACGCTCGACGGAGAGCCTCCCTGGGCGGTCCGCTTGCTCGACGCCGGTCACCGTCTCCTCGACTGTGCCTGGACTTGCCCCGATTGAGGGCGTGCACGGACGATTCTGCCCCACCGCCCCGGCCACATACACTCGGGCGGCTGTGCCGAACAATGTGCCTCTGACATGTATGACGGAATCGGGGGTAGCGCGCGTAAAACGGGGAATGAGGCGAGGCCAGTGGGATCCCATGCCGACGGTGACGGCTGTATGGCGCCGGATGAACACCTGATGCGCGCCGGCTACGCCCTGGGCGGAGACGACGGCTGTATCGCCGACGCCCGCCACCACGCCGCCGCCTTCCTCGACCGGGCCGTCGCCGAGCACCACCTGCCCGTATCCGCACGGGCGAGGGACCTCACCCAGTTGGTGGTCAGCGAGCTGGTCACCAACGCCCGCAAGTACGCTCCCGGCCCCGTCCTGATGGAACTGCGCATCACCGCCCACGCCGTGGACGTCATCGTGTGGGACAGCGACCCCACCGTCCCCGCCGCCCGGCCCGCCGACCCCGACAGAATCGGCCAGCACGGCCTGGAGATCGTCAAGGCCGTCACCGAGGACCTCTTCATCGAGCAGCAGCCGGTCGGCAAACGCATCACGGCCCGCATCCCCCTGCTCGACCCCCTGGCAGCGACGCCACCGCCCGCAGCCTGATGCAGCCGCCCCCGGACCGGCACCGCGCGATGCGTGCCGAGGCTCCGCTGGTCGGCCATGGCCCCCACGGCTTTCGCCGTGCAACGGTGGGTGGACACGAGCTGGCGGGCACCCCAGACGCCGACCTCCGGGTCCTGGACATCGCTCCCTCCACCGGCATCCAACTCCCGCCATCGCCGGCCGCCTCCTCCTCACGGACCAGCGACCGCAGGTCGGCCCGCCCCGGCAGACGGCAGTGACCGTGGCGCCCCAGCCCCAGCCCCTGCGGCTGCTGGTCTGGCCGCAGAGTTGTTCCCCGCCCTGGAGTTGACCCGCCTGCTCTCGGACATGCCCCCAGTACAGGCCCCTTGACGGCCCACGGCCTCCCGGGCAGACCACCGCCTCCGGCAGCCGACCACCGCTTGGCACTCGGGGCGAGCAGAGGGGGCGGCAGGGTGAGCGGACGCGGCCAAGACCCCCGACCGTCGGACGGTACGGCTGCCTTGGGAGCGGCCGATTCCTTTCAAGACCCCCAAGTCGCCCGCCGCATGGGTCACCACCGAAGCGACCGAGTCCGTCGAAGCCACTACGCTGCGTGCCTTCACGCGGGGGAGGGTTCATTGGGACGGCAGATCCCGCTCGGGGAGGACTTCCGGCGGTTGTGGGGCGCCTACGGGGTCAGTGCTGCGGGCAGCGCCGTCGCCATGGGGGCATTGCCGCTGGTCGCCCTCCTGGTGCTGCATTCCTCGGCGTTCCAGGTCTCCCTGCTCACCGCTCTGTCCGCCGTGGCCAGTGCGGTGATCGCACTGCCGCTCGGTGTCCGTATCGAGCATCAGTACAAGCGGCCCGTCATGATCACCGCCGATCTGGCCCGCTGCGCGGTGCTGCTGAGCGTGCCGGTCGCGGCGGCCTTCGGTGGGCTCACATTCGCCCACCTGTGTGTCGTCGGCATCCTCCAGACGGCCGCGTCCGTCGCGTTCGACGCGGCCAGCGGCGCGCACCTCAAGGCGCTTGTCCTGCCCGAGCACCGCCTGCGTGCCAACAGCCTGTTCGAGACCACCAACTGGATCAGCGTCAGCGCCGGGCCGCCCGTCGGCGGGCTCCTGGTCGGTGTCCTGGGCCCCACCGCCACGATGACGGTCGACGCCGCGTCGTTCCTCGGATCCGCCCTTGGTGTCCGCCGCATCCGGCGGCCCGAACCCGCGCCACCGACACCCGGCGCCGCCCCTCGCCTGGGCCGCGACATCGTCGCCGGCTGGCAGTACCTCCTGCGGCATCCAGGAGGTACTGCCACCCGCTGTTCTACAACTCCCTGCTCTTCGGCGGCTCCATCATGATGACGTCGCCGCTGATGGCCGTCCTGATGCTGCGTGACCTCGGCCTCGCGCCGTGGCAGTACGGGCTCGCTCTGGGGCTGCCGTGTCTGGGCGGCGTGCTGGGTTCACGCCTGACCCCGCCGCTGACCCGGCGGTTCGGACAGCGCCGGATTCTGCTGGTGTCCGGTGTCGCACGCACGCTCTGGACGATCCTGTTGCCGCTGGCGCCTTCCGGTGCCGTCGGCGTGTTCACGATCGTGGCCGCCGACTTCGGCCTGCTCTTCGCCGCCGGCGTCTTCAACCCGTCGTTCACCACCTACCGCATGGAGGCCACACAGGACGCGTTCATGTCCCGCGTCGGCATTTCCTGGTCGGTCAGCTCGAAGACGTGCCAGGCAGTCTTCATGATCGCCGGTGGCCTCATCGCCGATGCGGCGGGCGTCCGCGGCGCGCTGGTCATCGCCGGGGCGTTGTGTACGGCGAGCGCGCTCCTCCTGCCATGGCGGAAGGCACACACCGCCACCGGAGGCGTTCCGGCACCCGCGGGGGAGGCGGTCCCGTCGCAGGCCGACGCCCCGTGACCAAGACCGCTTCGCGTGGTCGGAGGTCACCGGCATCGAGCCGGTCACGGCCCGGAAAGGGGATCCTCGCCCGGGGTAGGCGGAACCCGCACCCCAGCACCTCTTACGCCAGCCACGCACGCACCACTGCCGTCCTCGCGCGGACACGCGGCTCGACCCTCATACGCGTGATCAGCAGGCGCGAACACCCCCTTCGACCGAGATACCAAACACCCCAGCCGGAACGAAACGCCCCTCAGCGGCCGCAAGGTCTGTACCTACGATAGGAGACGCGCGATGGCACCGTCCTCGCCCCTGACCACCGGGAGGCACGCAGATCATGAGCAGCCAACGCGACCGCTGGGCGGAACTGACAGGCGGACAGGCCGGAGAGGAGTACGCCCTGCGGTTCGCGCGGCTCGCGGAATCAGGCCACGACATCCACGGCGAGGCCGCTTTCTGTGACGCGCTGCTGAAACCCGCCGTGCGGGTACTCGACGCCGGCTGCGGCACCGGGCGGATCGCGATCAGGCTTGCCGTGCTGGGTCACCTCTGCACGGGCGTGGACCTCGACCGCTCCATGCTCGCCGTCGCGCGCCGCAATGCCCCCGACCAGGAATGGCTCCACGGTGACCTGGCCCGCCTGGACGACCTCGGTCTGGAACCCGGCTTCGACCTGGCGCTCGCCGCCGGAAACGTCATCCCCCTGCTGGCCCCCGGTACCGGACCAGCGGTCGTCCGGCAACTGGCCGCCGTACTGAGCATCGGCGGACTGCTGGTCACCGGCATGGGACTGGACGCGGAACACCTGCCGCTGCCGGAACCGACAGTGACGCTGACGGAGTTCGACCAGTGGTGCACGCAGGCCGGACTGACCTTGCGGCAGCGCTTCGCCACCTGGGACGGCGACCCTTACCGTCCAGACGGCGGCTACGCCGTCAGCGTGCACTCCCGCTCCACCGACTGAACGCGAGGTCGCCCTCCGCCGGCCCCGCCCAGGGCATCACGTCGGCCGTTCGTGCGACGCGGGTCGCCTCGGTGTGGCCGATACGCCGGTGGGGCCGGTCGCGCAGCCGTCGACCGTGGCCCGCAGGGCTCGGCCAGGTTCGGCGGGGGAGTGCTCGACTCGTGACAGCACGGCTGCGTGGACGGTCCGCTTCGCCGATGCACATTTCGGCGTAACCCACCCGCACCACTCCGTTAACATGTTCGAACTCGCGACGAACGCCCCCCATGCCCGTCCTTCGCTAGAAAAGCATGCCATCTGGTGTGATAAGTAACTTGTTCAGTCAAAATCGAGCAAATTGGTTGAGTAATTGATATACATATCGTTGCGGGCGCTTTCGCGAATAAAAGGCAGAACCGCGTACTTCGTGGGGCGTCATCCCCGGGCGATACTGTGGGCCGCGGCGGGTGTGGTCACCCTCGGGTTCCTCATCGCGCTGGAAGTCGCGGCGCGTCGCTGCGGCCTGCCGGGGCCGATCAGCAACCAGGTGGGGGAGCTGATATTCCCTCCCAAATCGGGCTTCCTGTTGTACGCCAGCTTGGCGTTGATGATGGTGGTTCTCACCTGGCGGCAACGGTTCATCGCGGCTGGTGCCGCGCTCGGTATCGACGCCGTTTTCTTCCTGGTCCGGCGGGCGGTCGACGCCGAGGTGACCGAAGGCCACCCATTCGGCAACGGCGCGTTGTGGGTAATGCTGGGCTATGCGGTCATCGCTGTCACGCGCCGCACCGGCGAGGAACGCGTCCTGCTGCTGAAGGGCGTCGGGCTGGGCCTGCTGCTGGTGGCCGGCCGAAAGACCGGCGACATCTGGCTGGTCATCACCTCGAAGACCCGCCCCATGGTGCTCGACCAGTACGTCGCAACCGCTGATCACGCGCTGGGTGCGCCGTCGTGGCTGGCGGGTCGGATTGTCACTGCCACCGGCTCGATCGGCTTCAATTTTCTCGACGTCGTCTACGGCCAGCTCGCGGTGGCCGCGGTCATCGTCGCGCTGTACCAACTGCGTGGCGTGGCGGTCGAGCGTCGCTTCCCGGGTCACCATCTGGTGCGCACCTTCATGGTGATCGGCCTCCTCGGGCCGGCCATCTACATGATCTTCCCGGTGGTCGGACCGGTCTTCGCCTACGGCACCGGTGCCGAGCACTGGGCGTCGGTCAGCCTGTGGGCGCAGACGCCGCCCAGCGAGCAGTGGGCGGTGGCCAACCTGTGGCCGGTAACGCCGTCTCCGATCGCTGTCCCGCACCACATGCCGTTCGACGAGATCACCCCACGCAACTGCATGCCCAGCCTGCACACGGCGTGGGCCACCGCGATCTTCATTCATTCCCGGAAGGGCCCGCGGCTCTTGCGCTTCGCGGGCACGTTCTGGCTGATTGCCACGCTCGCCGCAACGCTGGGATTCGGCTACCACTACGGAGTGGATCTCATTGCCGGGGTGGTGTTCGCGTGCACGATCGAGGCAGCTCTGCGCTCGCTCGCCCGCGGCTGGGATCGATCAGGAACCCAGCTGGTCGCCTACGGTGCGACGGTCTTCGTTGCACTCTTGGTGTCATACCGCTACCTGCCGTTGGAGATGGCCGAGCATCCGTGGGTGTCCGGGCCGCTTCTCGTGCTGGCGATGACCTCGGTGGTCTACGGCTACGTACGGACCACCGCACTGTGGGAACCGAGGACCGCATCAGCGCGGCAACCGGAACCGCAGCCCGAACTCATCTGAACCGTGTTACGCCAGGTTGCGGGCCGAGCGCCGCTCGAGTGCGGCCGCGATGCCGATGTCCGGCGGAGGCGGCTCAACTGCCCCGGATGCCGGTGGACGGGGAGGGCGACGTCGTCGTAGCCGTTCGACGAAGCCGTCGGTGTGGACCAGGAGCGAGGAGCGAGGAGCGCGGAGCGGTCGGGGAGAGGACAGACGTGGAGCCGGCGACGACGCCCGGAGCGACCGCTGCGATCGAGGCGTCGACGCTGTTTCCCTTCAGTCGGGGCGTGCCGAATCCGGATCCCGTTCCGCTGCCTCGGCGACGCGTTTGATGTTCGCCAACCGTCGGTCCCAGTCCGCCGCGAGCGAGGCCATCCACCGCGCCGTCGTGTCCAGCGCCGCGGGTCGCACCGCGTAGCGAACCTCGCGTCCGACCCGGCCGCCGGAAACCAGCCCGGCGGCGTCCAGGACGGCGAGGTGTTTGACCACTGCCTGCCGCGAGACGGGCAGTCGTTCGGCGAGTGTCGTGGCAGTGGCCTCACCCTGTGCGGCGAGCAGATCAAGCAGTTGGCGTCGCGTCGGGTCGGCCAGCGCGCCGAGGACGCTGTCGACGACCTCGGCGGCTTCGGGGCGTTCTTCCGTCACGTGGTGGACTGTTCGGCACGTGTCTTGAGCGCGTCGAGCTCCAGGGGCCAGCCTGCACTGTGATCTTTGAGGTTCTGACTGCGCAACTCCTCGGAACCGGCCAGCGCCGCGAACCCGCTCTCGACGACGCGGAGTCGCGTCTGGTCGCCCTCCTGGGTCAACGTGAACTCCACGAGAGTGCTGTTGTCCTCGCGCAGTTCCTCTCCTGGGAACGCGCTGGTCCAGCGATACGACAGGTATGTCGGCGGCTCGACCTTCTCCACGCGCACCGGGAAGTCGCCGTGCTCGGCGTTCTTCGCCACCATCGACTCGCCTTCCCTGGCCACGGTGCCGGGCAGGCTCGCCTTGTCGGCCACCCAGAACCCGGGTTGGGCCACCAGCGACCAGACCCGCTCCAGGGGTGCTGCGATCAGGGTTTCGCGTTCGATTCGGTCCTCGCTCATGAGGGGCTCCTTCATCGTCACCTTCGGATGCAACTCCACGGTTGCACATCGACTCTCAAGGTGCAACCCAAGGGTTGCACCTTGGGTGCCGTTTCGACCGGTCGGTGCGCTGTCCGCCATCGAGGTGAGACGCCGTCCCGTCCGGTCGCCGACCGCTGCGGCCGGCCGTCGAGACACGGTCCACACCCGCTGGCAACTACTGGTGTCCGGGCGGAATTCGGCGGGCCCTGGAATTCCCGGGTCTGTGTCGTGGGAATCAGGCTGGAGGGTTGCTAGAGAATTACCTTCCGAACCGGTCCACGGAATCCTTTCGTTCGGACTGTGCTCTCACCTGCGGATCATTCCAGGCGTCGTCGATTCCGTACGCCGTGACGGGTGGGAGGCGTCAGTGATGCGACTTCCGGTCCTGTCGTCGCGTGGCCTGACCCAGGAGCAGCAGACCCCGTCCGACAATCCCCGCGGCTCGTTCCGTGAACTCGTCGCCACCGACAGCTACCCTGCCCTCGCCCGGGTCGGCGAGCACCTCATGATCGCGGACTCCTTCGACGACCGTTACCACTAGAGTGTCGCGACCGCTGCCCCCGAGGGCCTGAAGACACCTGGGCAACGCGGCCGACGCCCTCCAGCCGAAGCACTCGCTCGATCCTGCGGGCAGACGACGCGCAGCTGCTGCGTAGGCCCGTTGCGGCGGAGCATGAGCCAGGACAACTGCCGTCCTGTACAGCCACGGCTTGCGGTTTTCGGAGCGGCGCAACCCCGTACGCGGAGGTAGGTGGAAGGCTTGAGGTATGGCCCTTCGACCACGGCTGGATTTCCGGCGTTCCTGGCGGCCGGGTCACGCCCCCGCGCTGCTCGTGATCCCGGTGGCGCTGATCGTCACGGTCTGTGTGGTGGATGTGCTGGCTCCGCCGCACATCCACCTCGGCCCACTGCTGGTGGCGGCCCCCGCGATCACGGTGGCATTCGCCGGTGCCCGCGTGACCGCGCTCATGGGAGCTCTCGCGGTGGCGGCCCAGGTACTGATCGGGGTGCTCAGAGGGGTCCTGTCCACTGCCAACATCCAGGCCCAGATCACTGCCCTGATCGTCGTCTCCATCGTCTGTGTCACCGTCTGCGTGGTGCGGGACCGGCGTGAGCGGCAGTTGCAGCGGGTGCGGTCGGTGGCCGAGGCGGCGCAGAGTGTGCTGCTCCAGCCACTGCCCGCACGCACGGGCCCGCTGCGGATCGCCGGCCTGTACATCCCCGCCGAGGAAGAGGCCGAGCTGGGCGGAGACCTGTACGCGGTCGCACGGACCGCCCACCAGAGCACCCGGCTCCTCATCGGCGATGTGCGCGGCAACGGCTTGTCCGCGATCAACAACGCAGCCCTGCTGCTCGGCGCCTTTCGTGCAGCCGCCCATCGGCAGGCCACCCTCCCGCGCCTCGCCATCCACCTTGACGCAGCGTTCCGCTGGGACACCAGCCAGTGGCGACCACAGGCAGAGCAGGACACCAACGAGGACTTCGCCACTGCCCTGCTGCTCGACATCCCCGACCACGATCCGGTCGTCCACCTCATCACCTGCGGTCACCCACCGCCGCTCCTCCTGCGGGGGAATCACCTCACCCCGCTCATGGCCGAGGCGAGCCACCTCCCGATCGGATTCGGCGGGGTCTTCGGCATGGCCGCCTACGACGTTCAGACTTTCCCGTTCGAGGTCGGCGACCTGCTGCTCCTCTACACAGACGGCGTCATCGAAGCACGCAATGCCGGCGGACTCTTCTACCCGTTCACCGAACGGGCGCCCGAGTGGACCAAGAACGGCCCCGACGAACTGCTGCGTCTTCTCCAGGACGACCTGCTGGCCCACGTCCACGGACACCTCGACGACGACGCGGCCGTGGTCGCGATCCGCCGCCTGGCAGTCTGATCCGCCTGATCCGCCTGATCCGCGGTCGGCTGGGCCGACCGCGTGGTCCTGGGGTCACGACCGGCATGGGGCCGGATGGTCCAGGGACGAAGAGCGCTGCGCGCTGTCGCCGGCGGGGGTCCGGCTCGGGCAGCTCGGGGATACGCGACGCGCCCCTGGCGGGGGTGCTGGGGAAGGAGGCGGTGCCGCCGTAGTCGAACAGGCTCGCGATGTCGGCGCTAACGAGCAGATCGTCGGTATCCCTCTGCGGCAAGTTGGCTACACCGGCGTCCAACTACGCTGCTGTCGACTTGGCTTGGGTGGCAGGACGTTGGCGGTTGCCGAGAAGAGGGCTCGCCGCCCTTGCTCTTCTCTACGGCTACTTGGCTCGGCGATTGATGCAGCAGGCGGTGCAGAGGCATGAGTATTTGATCAAGTGGGCGAAGGTGCTCGACGTACCTGACTTGCAGCATCTGCGAAGTCTGCGCGACCCCTGGCTGAAGGCAGAGAACTTGGAACCCGTCGGCTGGTCGATCTGGCGGCCATGGACGGTCAGGAGGCTCGGCCGACAGAACAGAGCGACCCAATGCGGTGAGACTGACGGCCGGGCCGGCCATGACCACTCTTCGGGCGGCCGGCGGCCATCCGTGTCGCACCACGCCACGACCGGTCCGCCGACCAGCGGCGGATGCTGCTTCGGCTGCTTCGGCTGCTTGGGTGCGAGGGGTGCAGGGGACGGTGCTCTGGCGGCCAGGCGGCCAGGCGGCCAGGCGGCCGGGGGATCCGCGGGATCCGCGGGCGCGGGGACGACGTGGCGATCGCCGGCGTCTCCCTTTTGACAGGGCTACCCCCGACGGCGTGGGGGCGACACTGCGGTGGCCACGACGGGGAACGTGGAGCCCGAGCCGCCCTCGAAGTGCGGGGACGGCCCGGATGCACCCCTGGCCTGTGCATCCTGGACCCCTTCACCTGCCCGGCCACCACCAGCGCTGATGGCACAACTTGTGCGGCTTCTACGGTGAGCTGCTGAGAGGCTCTCACCGCTCGGTCTGGCCTGCCTCCACCTCGTGCAGGGCCCGCACCGTGAACCCGAGCTCACACTCCAGTCGCGCAGGCAGCGTCAGGGAAGCGCGCTCGCAGGGAACGGACCCTCACGACAGACCACGGTGGGGCATCGTGAACAGGAGTGAGCGGGGGGGGGCAAAGATCGACTGCCCGGCCGGTGCGACGGTTGTCCCTGTGCGTCGCAGCCCGAGCCCGCCCGGCTACGGGCCCGCCTCGGGCGAAACGCCTCGGCGGATGTCCTCGCCGTCACCAGCGGCGGCGAGCCGGCTCTCCAGGCCCGCGATGATCGTGTCGAGCACCAGACGGAACATGCGGTCCTCCTCAGGGCCTACGTCCGGGGACCAGTCTTCGCCGGCGGCGGGGGTAGTGGGCTTGAGGTTCGACCACTGGTGAAGCGCGCCGCTGAGCTCGGCGATGAGGACACCGATGACGACGGCGCACATGAGCGCGGCGACCTGCGGGATCTCTTCGTGCGATACCCCTGAGGCTTCCAGTGTCGCGATGAGCGCAGCCCAGAACGGGTCTTCGGGCTGGATGATGTCCGGCTGGCTGAACGAGTAGGCCATGAGGTTGGGGTGGCGGTGCGCCAGCGTCCGGAAATCCGTGGCGAGCAGGCGGATGCGCTCCTGCCAGGGAGCGTCCTCCAGCGTCACGGTACGGAACTGGGCGCCGACCATCCTCGTCACGCCGCGCAGCAGTGCGTCCTTGTTCGGCACGTGGTGGTACGGCGACATCGGGTTCGCATCCAGCGCGGTCGCGAGTTTGCGCATGGTGAGCGCCTCGACCCCGTCCGCGTCGATGAGCCGCAGGGCGGCGGCATGGATCCCGGCCTCGGTCAGAGGTACGTCTCTCCTCCTTGTTCCCCGCGGGGAGCCCTTCACCTTTTTCATACGTCGTACGGTAACGGCTTTCGTGCGGCGCACGGGCATGGACTCGACCATGCGGTGGCGAGGCGGACGCGCCCGCGACCGGGTTGCGTTCGATGTTCCATACGGCGTACGGTACTTTTCCGTACGGCGTATGTTTCTGTGGTGCACCACGGCATCGACCGGCGCCCTTGCCCATCCCTCTCCACACGAAGGAGCAAGCCATGACCACGTCGAACAGCCTTCGCCCCATTCGGTCCCCGCGCGGGATACCCCTCCTCGGCCACACGCCGCAGATCCCCGGCACCAACCCGGTGGAGTACTTCGGCGAGCTGTCCGAGCAGTTCCCCGAGGGCATCTACGGCATGGACATCGCCGGCATCGAGCAGGTCTTCGTCTATGACCCGGACCTGGTGGCCGAGGTCTGTGACGAGACGCGGTTCTTCAAGCAGATCGAGAAGACACCGCTGGCCCATGTCCGGGACTACGCGGGGGCGGGACTGTTCACGGCCCACCAGCACGAAGAGGAATGGGGCATGGCGCACCGTGTCCTCATGCCGGCCTTCAGCCAGCGGGCCATGAAGGCCTACTACGGGCAGATGCTGGAGATCGCCCAGAACCTTGTGGGCAAGTGGGAGAGCCGGGAGGGACAGCCGGTCAACATCACCGACGACTACACCCGACTGACCCTGGACACCATCGCCCTGACGGGGTTCGGCTACCGGTTCGGCTCCTTCGCCGAGGAGGAGCTGCACCCCTTCCTCAACGCGCTGCTGGAGTCGCTGGTGGAGTCGCTGCGGCGCTCGCAGGAGCTGCCGATGATGACCAAGCTCCGCAAGGCCGACGACAAGAAATACCGCGCGAACATCCAGCAGATGCAGGACCTGGTCGAGAGTGTGATCAAGGAGCGCCGTCAGGGGAAGGGCACGGGTGAGGACGATCTGCTGGGTCTGATGCTGGAGGCCACCGACCCGGAGACCGGCAAGTCGCTGGACGACGACAACGTCCGTGACCAGGTGCTGACTTTCCTGATCGCCGGTCACGAGACCACCAGTGGTCTGCTGTCGTTCGCCACGTACTCGCTGATGCGTAACCCGCACATCCTGGCCCAGGCCTATGCCGAGGTCGACCGGCTGATGCCCGGCGACACCGTCCCGGACTACGACACGATCATGCAGATGGATGTGATCCCGCGCATCCTCGAGGAAACCCTGCGCCTGTGGGCGCCCATCCCGATGATCGGCAAGTCCCCGCTGGAGGACACCGTCATCGGCGGCTGCTACGAGCTGAAGAAGGGCGCGCGGGTCAACATCATCGAGGGCCCGCTGCACACCCACCCCAAGGCGTGGGAGCGGCCGCAGGAGTTCGACATCAACCGGTGGCTGCCGGAGAACCGGGTCAACCACCACCCGCACGCCTACAAGCCGTTCGGCAACGGCGTGCGTGCCTGCATCGGCCGGCAGTTCGCGCTCACCGAGGCCCGTCTGGCCCTCGCGCTGGTGCTGCAAAAGTTCAAGTTCTCCGACATGACCGACTACAAGATGGACGTCAAGGAGGCTTTGACGCGCAAGCCCGGCGGCTTCGAACTGAACGTGCGCACCCGTCAGGAGCACGAGCGGACCGTCTTCGGCGCCGTGGACCGGCAGACGGATGACACGCGGGCGCAGGCCGCGGTCAGCGGTGTAGGGGTGAACCTCACCGTCGCCTACGGCTCCAGCCTCGGCTCGTGCGAGGACCTGGCGCGCACCATCGCCGACCGCGGCGAGCGCTCCGGCTTCGGCACCACACTGACCAGCCTGGACGAGCTGGGCGACAACCTGCCCACCGAGGGACTGCTCGTGGTCGTCGCCGCCAGCTACAACGGCAAGGCGCCGGACAACGCCCAGCGTTTCGACGAGCTGATCGCCGCCGGACTCCCGCAGGGCTCCCTGTCGAACGTGCGGTTCGCGCTGCTCGGCGCCGGCAACACCCAGTGGGTGGCCACCTACCAGGCCTTCCCCACGCGGATCGACGAAGCACTGCTGGCCGCCGGAGCCACCCCGGTGGTGGAGCGCGGAATCGCCGACGCCGCCGGTGACTTCGACGGCATGGCCTCCCGCTGGACGGACACCCTGTGGGCCACCCTGGCCGAGGAGTACGCCGCCGACACCTCCGAGGCGAGCGGACCGCGCTATCAGGTTCAGCTGCTCACCGAGGCGGATGTGCGCCCGGCGATCGTCTCCGAGCTGGCCTACCCCCTCTCGGTGGTCGCCAACGAGGAACTCGTGGCCGACGCGACCGGGTTGTGGGACTTCAGCCTCGAGCCGCCGCGTCCTTCCGCGAAGTCCATCACCATCGAACTGCCCGAGGGCGTCACCTACGACACCGGTAACCACCTGGCTGTCTTCGCCAAGAACGAGCCCGCCCTGGTCGACCGCGCCCTCGCCCGCCTCGGCGTCGACCGCGACCAGGTCCTGCGTCTGGACCAGCCCGCAGGCGGCCGGACGCACCTGCCGGTCGGCACGCCGGTCACCGCGGGTCTGCTGCTCACCGAGTTTCTGGAGCTACAGGATGTGGCCACCCGCAGCCAGGTGCGCATCCTGGCGGGGCACACCGAGTGCCCGTGGACTCGGCCGCAGCTGGAGGCGTACACGGCGGACACCGAGGATGCCGAGGAGCGCTACCAGAAGGAGATCCTCGGCAAGCGCGTTTCGGTGCTGGGCCTGCTGGAGCGCTTCCCCGCGGTCGAGCTGCCGCTGGCCGTCTTCCTGGAGATGATGGGGCCGATCCGTCCCCGCTTCTACTCCATCTCCTCGGCCCCGCCGGCCAACCCGCGCCACGTGCGCCTGACCGTCGGCCTGCTGGAGGGCCCGGCCCTGTCCGGTGACGGCCGGTACCGCGGCACCTGCTCCACCTACATCGCAGGCCTGGAGCCGGGAGATGTCCTCTACGGCTACGTGCGTGTGCCTTCCCCGACCTTCGCCCCGCCGGCCGACCCCGCCACGCCGCTGATCCTCATCGGCCCCGGCACCGGCATCGCGCCGCTGCGCGGCTTCCTGGAGGAGCGTGCCTGGCAGCACGCGAACGGCACGCAGGCCGGCCTGTCGCAGGTCTTCGTCGGCTGCCGCCACCCGGAGCACGACTACTTCTACCGCCAGGAGATGCAGGACTGGGAGCAGGCCGGGATCGCTCAGGTCCACACCGCGTACTCCGCGGTGACCGGCCACCCGGCCCGGTTCGTGCAGAACGCCATCGCCAACGCCGCCGACACGGTGTGGCAGGCCATCGAAGACGGCGCGTACATCTACGTCTGCGGTGACGGCCGCCGGATGGCGCCCGCTGTCCGTGAGGCCCTCGCCGTGGTCTACCGCGAGCACACCGGCGGCGACGACGAGGCCGCCCAGCAGTGGCTCGCCCAGCTCGAGGCCGACGAGCGCTACCAGCAGGACGTCTTCGCCTGACCCCCGGACGGCGGGAGGCGTGCGGGCAAGCGGCCGTAGTGCCACCCGCACGCCTCCCGGCCACCACAAGCCCACCGGACACCACACGGCACCCATCGGCCCGAACCGGCCGGGACCTGCCGCTCACAGAAAGCAGATCACCATGGACACCATGCTCGCCGGACGGTTCCACCTGGACAGCAAGAAGTTCGTCGTGGAAGAGGTCCCCGTCCCCGTGCCCGGACCGGGCGAGGTCCTCATCGAGGTCAAGGCCGCCGGCGTCTGCCTCTCGGACGTTCACCTGATCGACGGCTCCCTCGTCCCGCTGTTCGCGACCTCCGACGTGGTCACCGTCGGCCACGAGGTCTCCGGTGTGATCCACACTCCCGGCCCCGACCTCAAGCGCGGGCTGACCGTCGGCACCCGCGTCACCCTGGAGGCCGGCAAGACCTGCGGCCGGTGCGCCGGCTGCGTGCGCCACCGCCCCTGCACCCAGATGCTCACCGCCGGCATCGACTACGACGGCGGCTGGGCCCAGTACACCGTCGCCCGCGAGGACACCCTCATCCCCATCCCCGACAGCCTCCCCTTCGACCAGGCCGCGATCATCCCCGACGCGGTCTCCACCCCCTACGCCGCCGTCGTCGCCACCGCAGGCGTACGCCCCGCCCAGTCCGTCGGCGTCTGGGGCGTCGGCGGAGTCGGCGCACACAACGTACGCCTCGCCCGCCTGGTCGGTGCCGCACCGATCATCGCCGTCGACCCGCTGCCCAGCGCCCGGGAACGAGCCCTGGCCTTCGGCGCGGACATCGCACTCGACCCGACCGCCCCCGACTTCGCCGACCAGGTACGCACGGCCACTGCCGGACGAGGCCTCGACTTCGCCTTCGACTGCGCCGGCGTTCCCGCCGTCCGCGAGCAGGCCGCCTCCGTGCTCGGCCTGGGCGGTTCCCTGATCCTGGTCGGCATCACGCCCAGGCCCCTCACCATCACCGAAGGCCTGACCTTCAACTACATGCAGAAGCAGGTGCGCGGCCACTACGGCGGCTTCCCCGAATCCGTCACCGAGCTCGTGCAGCTGACCGCAGCCGGCCGCCTCGACCTTGCCCCCTCCATCACCGACCATGTCCCGCTCGCCGAGGCGGCCGACGCCGTCCACCGGCTGGAGAACAAGATCGGCGACCCGATCCGTCTCATCCTCGTCCCCTGACACCTGTCCAGCGGGATATCAAAGCCACCTCGGGCAGGGGTGAGTGGGCGCCGGTGCTTGAGGGAGCACCGGCGCCCACGGCTTCCGGCATCTGGAGACCCGGCACGCTCCGACTCCGGGTCAGGGGAGGCCGGGCAGGGGCACGCTCCTTCCGCCGCGGGCCGTGGAACGGCTGCCTCCGACTCGTAGCCGGTACCGAACCCGGCGTCCTCCGTAGCGGCGCACACATGATCCAGAAGTGGAGATGGGAGTCATGCAGATGACCGACGTTCTGGGTCGCACCCCGCGGCGCAGTAATGCTCGCTCGAACCGCACACGAATTCTCGCGACCGCTCGGCAGAAACTGAGGGACAACCCCGACGCGAGTCTCGAGACCGTCGCCCAGGCGGCCGGCGTCGCGCGGCGCACCCTTTACGGACACTTCTCCAGCCGGCCGGCGCTGATCGCCGCCTTGACGCAGGAAGCAGGCCGAGCGCTACAACAGGCGTTCGCCGCGGCCCGTGTTCCGGATGCCGGCCCGCTGGAGGCGATGGCGCGGATGGCCCTGGCGGCATGGTCGGTGGGTGACCGGTACCGCATGCTCATCTCCTTGGGGCGCCGCGATCTGGGAGAGGCGGAGATCCGAGCCACCCTGGCACCGGTGCGTGAAGAGGCCATCGCGACCGTGCGTCGCGGTCAGGAGGAAGGCGTGTTCGCGGACCATGTTCCGGCGCCCGTCCTCGCCCGGGCGCTGGAAGCGCTGATGCTGGCCCTCGCCGATGAGAACGCCGAGTCCACCTGGGCGGATCCCACGGGTGAGGCGGCGGCGACCGCGCTCCTCGTCGCCGCCGGCGTAACACCACGGGTGGCTGCGCTCCGCGTGCGGGACGTTCTGCCGAGCACCGGACGAGCGATGGCATGCCCTCCGGCCGAGGCACGGTCGCGCCTGGGGGCAGATGACTGACCAGGGACGTCCGCCGCTTCGCGGCCCTCAGCGCACAGTCACCGAGGCGGCGGAGAAGGGTCCATCGGCGGAGCCCACGGCAGCCGCTCGGTCCGTCACGGCTCCTTGCGGGTTCGTGCGATCTGGCTCTCCAAGCCGGCGATCGTGGCGTCCAGCGCATAGTCGAACATCGTGTCGACCACTTCCTTCGCGGGTGGGGACGCTGCTTCCCCGTCGGGGCCCGATGGTGCCGGAGGCAGGGTGGTCCACCGCTGGAGTGCTCCGGTCAGTTCGCTGAGCAACAGCCCCGTGAAGACCGCGCACAGGGAGGCGGCGACGCGCGGGATCGCGGACGCCGGCAGTTCGGCGGCGGCCAGAGTGTCGGTGAGTCCCCGCCAGAAGGGGTCTTCCGGCTGGACGTAGTCGGCGCGCGCGAAGGAGTACTCCATCAGCTTGGGGTGGCGGTGTGCCAGGGCGCGGAAGTCCAGAGCCAGTTGGCGCATGCGGCCCTGCCAGGGCATGTCCTCCCGCTTCCCCTCGCGGAAGTGCGAGCCGACGAGCGCGGCCACGCCGTGCAGCAGGGCTTCCTTGTTCGGCACGTGGTGGTACAGCGACATCGGATTCGCATCCAGCGCAGTCGCGAGTTTGCGCATGGTGAGCGCCTCGACCCCGTCGGCGTCGATGAGCTTCAGTGCCATGGCGTAGATGCCGTCCTGGGTAAGCGGGACATCCCTCTTCCTGGTCCCACGGGGGGCCTTCCTTTGCTTTTCCATACGTCGTACGGTACCATCGAGCAGTTCCGTACAGCGTACGGAAACTCGGAACGCCGCTGCGACGACTTCCCGCACCGAACGGCGCCTTTGTCCTTCCCCCCTCTCCGTGCAAAGGAGCAAGCCCATGGCCACGGAGCCCGAGACCGGCCACTGCTCCACACGGTCATTGCGCGGCATTCCGATCCTCGGCCATGCGTCGCAGCATCCCGTCGTCCACCACCCGCACATGCGACGGCAGCCCTGCGCGGTTGCGCGCCCGGACATCCTCCGGGGCCGGCGGACCGCCACAAGGTCACCGCCTTCGGCACCAGCCCTCGGTACCTGCCGGCCATGACCAAGCTGGGCATCGAACCCTCCGTCACGACCTTTCGTCCATCCACGTCATCGGCGGGGAGGAACCCGACGGTGGCTACTGGATGCCGCTGTTCGTCGTCCCCGCGCGCCCGGCGTCACCCTCGACGACGCCCTGCGCGACCGGATCCGCGTCGACAACCCCGACCCGATCGCCTACTGCGCCGGCCTGGGCGCGGAGCGGAACACGCGGTCAACACACCACACATGACGTTGGCCAGGGGCCTCACGCCCACGTCACAGCACCGGGACTCTGTGCCCCGCCCGGCTCCCGCAACCCCGTCCCCACCGCGGGGTGCCGGGGCGGTCAACCCGCCCCGGCACCCACCATCCGGACAACCGAAGTAAGAGAGAAACCGTGAGCATGACCTATCGCGAACCGCAGGCCCTCGATGTCCTTGACGACGCCGGGCGGAAGCTGCTGTTCACAGAGGCCCGCACCGCCAACACCTTCGCTGCAACGGCCGTCACCGACCACGAACTCGCCATGATCTGGGAGCTCGCCCGCTGGTCGCCGACCGCCGCCAACGGCCAGCCTCTGCGTGTGCTCTTCGTGTGCACCCGCGATGGCAAGGAGCGATTGGTCCGGCATCTCGACGAAGGCAACAGGGCCAAGACGCTCAGTGCACCGGCCGTGGCGGTCCTGGCCTACGACGTCGATTTTCACGAGCAGATGCCGACCGTCTTCCCGGCCCGCGGCGACATGCTGCGAGCGGCGTTCGCCGACCAGACCGAGGCGCGCGAGAGCCTCGCGGCCTACAACTCGGCGTTGCAGACCGGGGTCTTCCTGCTCGCGGTGCGCGCGGCGGGGCTCGCGGCCGGTCCCATGGCGGGCTTCGACAAGGCCGGCGTGGACGAGGAGTTCTTCGCCGGTACCAGCTGGCGTTCGCACCTGGTGGTCAACATCGGTCACCCCGGTGCCGACCCGTGGTTCCCGCGGCTGCCCCGGGTGCCCCTCGAGGACGCCGTTGCCTGGGTCTGACCGCGCTGCCGCCGCCAGACGCGCGGGATCCGAATGCCGAGCAACTCGAGAATGGCCGGCGTAGAGGTGAGCGGTGTCATCCGTGGGCGCCGGTGCTCTTGAGTACCGGCGCCCATTCATCGTCTCGATGAGGGCCTGGCGAGGAGCGCGCAGGGTGCGGCGGCGCCGACCGTCAAGGCGCTCTCTGTGCGTGTACGGGGCCATGAGCAGCGGGATCAGGAGGAAGAGCGCGAGGCATGCCCACGACGCATGACGATTCTTGAACAGTGCCGCGTCGCCCGGGTGGGCGGCGACGAGCGGGGCGAGGGGCAGTCTCACCTCCTCGGGCGGTGTCACGGTCCGCTGCAAGCCTCAAGCCCGAGCATCACCCCGTCCAACCCTTTCCCAGCCACGTGACCACGGCTCCGAACCGGCCTGTGCGGTTGCAGGGCGAATCCGGCGTGGCGGCCCGGCTGGTCCTGGTCCCGGTCACGGTCGTGGGTCAGAGACAGGAGACCGGGGCCCATTCCTTCTTCGTCTCCCCGAACCATCGGCGGCGAACGCATCTCGTCCGCGAAGGTGCGCCGCGTGAGACACCCAGTCCTCTCGGAGCCGCAGCGGTACTCCAGCTGGGGGCTGCGCGGGCTGGGTCTGCCGGGCGGTCGATCGGTATATGGGTCGCGTGTTGTTGCGCGCGTCGGGATACTGCGTCGGTGATCAGTTCTGCGCTGCCTCAACTGCTTCGCCCTCGTGCCCTGAGGCCCGGAGATCTCGTCGTCATCGCATCGCTGTCCGGGCCGCTGCATGCCGATTACGAGCCCGATCTCGAGCAGGCGGTGGTCGTGCTCGAGAGGATGGGATTCCGCGTGCGTAGGGCGCCGCTCCTCGAAGCAGGGCGGCACCGCTGGTGGAGCGCGGCGACGCCGGCGGAGATCGCCAGGGAGTTCAATGGTCTTCTGCGTGATCCTGAGGTGCGCGCGATCATCGCGCATGACGGCGGCCAGACGGTGCTCGGTTACCTCGACCTGATCGACGTCGAGGCGATCACCGCCGACCCCAAGCCGATCCTCGGCTACAGCGACATCTCGCTGCTGCATCTGGTGCTCTACGCGCAAACGGGTCTGGTCGGGTTCCATACCGACTTGGCCACCTCTGGACTCGGCGGACACTGGCAGGCTGCCCCCGCCGCACGCAGAGCGGAACTCGAAAGGCTCTACGCGACGCTGCTGACCAGTACGGAGCCGATCGGTGCGCTGCCGGCCGGCCCGTCGTGGGAGTGCTGGCGTGCCGGTCGCACCGAAGGCCGGCTGATCGGCGGGGTGATCAACCGCATCGTGCTGGCGCAGGCGACGCCTTACGCGCTGCCGCTCGAATGGTTCGACGGCGCGGTGCTGTTCTGGGAGGAGTTGGGCGGCCAGGCATCGTATGTGTGGAGCTATCTACAGATACTGCGGCACGCCGGCATCCTCGATCGGATCGCCGGCATGGTCGTGGGCATCCCGACCGCGATCGACGGACTCGACTCGCCCGACGCGTCCCCGACCCTGCGCGAGATAGTCCTCGACGTCCTCGGCGACCGTGACATCCCTGTCCTGGGCAACGTCGAGGTGGGACACGCCGGACCGAATCTGCCGATGCCGGTCGGCACCCGCGTCGCCCTCGACGCGCAGCAGCGGAGTTTGTCGCTGCTCGAACCGGCGGTACGGCCGCACGCGATGACGGGACCGGTCGGCTGAGCAACGCGGATCAGTGAGCCGACGGCCGCGGCAGCAGCCCAGGGCGCGCATCGCGAAGCGAAATCGGCGCCGACAGGACAGCCCACGCCGGGGCTGGGGCAGCAGCGTCACTTCCACCGCCGAGCGCACCGTCCGGGATGAGCGCCGAGCGTGTCCGGCGACCTCGGAACTTCCATCGGCGGGGGGCACGGCGCACAGCCCGGACGTCAGCCGGTCAGGTGGGTCACCACCGAACGCATCGCGTGGCGCAGGGCCGAGCGGGTCTCCTCGGTGGCATCGAGGGTCTCGAAGCCGTGGTGGCCGTTTGGTACGTCGACCGGTTCAAGATGCGCCCCGCAGTCCTTGGACGCGGTCACGAACGCCTCTACGGTGGCGGCGATCTCGGGTGTCTCCCGCCCCGCACGGAGAAGGACGACGGGCAGGGCACCCGCGTGCGGGACCGCACGGGCCGGGCGGAACCGGCTGCCGGACAGCCCCCAGTTGGGCAGCGGCGCCCGAGCCGGATCCGGCGCAGGTGCTCGCCTTCGCCCGGCTGCACGCGATGACGACGGCACCCTGCCCGGGCGGCCGGCAGCCTCAGCCGGAGGTGCACCGGGTGGCCGGGGCCCGCGGGGCGGCCGCGCTGTACGCAGGTCTCGCCGAGGCGTACGAGCTGGTGGGCCCGCAGGTGCGGCGGGGACGGGATCCGTACCCGGGTGAGGCGTTGGACGCCTTCGTGGCGGCGTACGCGAGCGCGTACGGCAATCGCGACAGCCGAGTTTTCCGTCGCCCGCTGGCCGTCCGCCTCGCGGCCGAGCCTCGTCTGAACCGGTACTGGGAGCTGGCGGCCGTGGTCCTCACGCCGGCGGGCGGCCGGCCCGAACCGACCCCGGGCTCCGCTGACGAATGGCTGCGCACGGCAGCCACTGCCGGAGACGGCGGAGCGTGAGCTGGGCGAGGCCGTACAACGGCGCTTGTGCCAGGAGGACGCTCCCGGATCTGCCCGGGTGGGGCGGTCAGGGGTTCAGGGCCTGTTCGATGGTGGGGTGGCAGGTGATGAGGGCGTCGATGCCGACCAGTCGCAGGACATGGAGGACGGGTTTCTGTGCGGCGGCGATGCGCAGCCATCCGTCGGTGCTGCTGACGGCGTGGTGGGCGGTGACGAAGACGTTGATGCCGCTGGAGTCCATGAAGGTCACGCCGCTGAGGTCCACCACGATCCGTGACGGCTGCGCCGCGCTGTCCTCGGAGAGCAGGGCTTGGCCGAGGACGCTTTTGACGTCGTGGTCGATCTCGCCCCGCACGGTGACGACGCGTACGCCGCCGACCATGCGGTGTACGACGGAGAACCGGTCCGGCCGGTCCGCTTGCTCGATGTCGCTCACCGTATCCTCGACTGCGCTTGGGCCTGCCCCGGGTCAGGGCGTGTGTGGATGATTCTGCTGGGGGTCAACAAGACCCGGGCATCCACGTCACGCGTGCGCCGACCGGTCTCCATCGGCCCCCCTCAGCCTTCCTCGGTCTCCTGAGGGCGCTGTCCGGAGCTGCCCTCCCATCTGTCGCCCGAGACCATACCTCACCACCTGGCAGATGAAAATCTATGTCGACGAGAGTAGACATTGGTCGGTGGCGTGGTTATGGTTTCTCTCGTAGCCCAGAGAGACAGCAGGGCCCGGCAGACACGAACTGCCGGGCGGCAGTACCGCAGTTGCAGTACCCAGCAGTGAAGTCAATGGGCAGTACGCAGCCCCGTTTGGCAAGCAGTTGATCACCGAGGGAAGAACGGAGGAGCCGAACGCCATCAGGATCGCCCGGGCGGAAGTCTTGAGCCCGGGTACCGCAGGACATCGATAGTGAGGTGGTCTCCGGTCGAGCAACCGCGATCCCAGCACGCCCGACAGCATGTCGGTCGGGTCTGCGGAAACAGAAGGCCGGCGCAGCAGCAGGGCCGGCAGGTGGTGTAGCAGTTCCTTCGGGCCCTGGCGCCGTACGGTGCCAGGGCCCCTCTACGCGTTCCACAGAGAGGTGCAAGTGACAGCAGACGACTCCTACGGCCGTCTCGACGACGACGACTACCCCGCCTACACCATGGGCCGGGCCGCCGAGATGCTCGGCACCACGCAGGGCTTCCTCCGCGCCATCGGCGAGGCCCGCCTCATCACCCCGCTCCGCTCCGAGGGCGGACATCGCCGCTACTCCCGCTACCAGCTGCGGATCGCCGCCCGCGCCCGGGAACTCGTCGACCACGGGACGCCCATCGAGGCTGCCTGCCGCATCATCATCCTCGAAGACCAGCTCGAGGAAGCCCAGCGCATCAACGCCGAGTACCGCCGTGCCGCCTCGGGGCACACGGCCGCTATCTGACCCGCAGTGCGCAGCGACGCGCCGGGCCGCACTCCTTTGCCGATTTCAGAATCAGAATAAGAGCGCATGATCGCCGAAGATGCCCAACCGCCGGTACACGGACGGGATTCCCAGTCCGGCCCCGACGTCACGCTCGACGCCCTGCACCCTCCGGCGGCCGGTGTGCCCGCCCGTGCTACCGGCCGGCCGGCTGCCGGGCAGACGGCCGTCGGCCTGGAGGGCGGGGTGGAGCGCGCGGCGGCTGCGCTGAAGCCGCGGATGCGCGGCTGGCTGCACGCCGGGGTGTTCCCGCTCGCGCTGGTCGGCGGCGTCGTCCTGATCGCCGTCTCGCGCTCGGCTGCGGCAGTGGCGGCCTGCACGGTGTACGCGCTGTCGGCCTGCCTGCTTTTCGGTACCAGCGCGGTCTACCACCGCGGAACCTGGGGCCCGCGCGGGGAGGCGGTCCTGCGGCGGCTGGACCACGCGAACATCTTCCTGATCATCGCCGGCACCTACACCCCGTTGGCCGTACTGCTGCTGCCCGAGGGCCGGCAGCGGGTGCTGTTGGCCATGGTGTGGGCGGGTGCGCTGGCCGGTATCGCCTTCCGCATCCTGTGGATCGGGGCTCCGAGGTGGCTGTACACCCCGTGTTACATCGCGCTGGGCTGGGTGGCCGTGTTCAACCTGCCCGAATTCGCGCGCACCGGCGGCACCTCGGTCGTCGTACTCGTCATCGTCGGCGGTCTGCTCTACACCGCGGGCGCCGTCGTCTACGGACTCAAACGCCCTGACCCCTCACCGGCCTGGTTCGGCTTCCACGAGGTCTTCCACGCCCTGACGATCGCCGCCTTCACCGCGCACTACACGGCCATCCTCCTGGCAGCCACCTGACCGCGTCCGGCGCATGCGGGAGCGCAGGACTCGGCGGGCTCTGGCCGCGCGCATGGTCCGGGAGAGGCCGGTGGGAGGGGCGGGCCCCCTGTCTCGTGGTGCAATGTGACCTGTCCGGTGCCGGGCGGGTTTTCGCGCATTTGGGACGGAGTCCTGGGTGTCATCGACCAGTGAAGGAGCCGCCGTGACCGCAAGAGGGCCGGACGGCGGGCGGGCCGCCCGTCTTCCTGGGGGCGCGAGCCGCCGGGGCAGGGCGATGACTCTGGCGGGGACACTGGCCGCGGCGGAGACAGCGGCGCCCGTGGAGTCGCTCGACGTGGTCGCGCGCATGCTCAAGGAGCACCTCGGGGCCGCGGCGGTGTCGTTCCTCATCACCGACTTCACCGGCGGCTCGGTCGTACGGCTGGGGACGGCGGGTAGCGTCGATACCGATGAACCCGCCCGGCGCATCAGGCTGCGAGGCACCCTGTACGACGATGTGATCCGCACCCAGCGGCCGAGCGTGGAGGACAAGGGGGAGGGCGCGCTGGTGCGGATCGTCGCCCCGGTGACCAACCGCGGGGACGCGATCGGGCTCCTCGAACTGTTCCTGCCCGCGGCGCCGGACGCGGAGGCGATGCGGGAGATCGGCGAGACCGCGCACGCCCTGGCGTACATCGTCATCGCGAACCGGTCCTACACCGACGTGTACCAGTGGGGCCGCCGTACCATCCCGCTGAGCCTGGCCGCGGAGATCCAGCACCGGTTGCTCCCGGCCTCGCTGGCGTGCGAGGCCGCGCAGTTCTCGGTGGCCGGGGCGCTGGAACCGGCCGACCATGTCGGAGGTGACACCTTCGACTATGTGATCGACCGGGACACCGTCCAGCTCTCCGTCACCGACGCCATGGGGCACGACGTCGACGCCGCGCTGCTGGCCACCCTCCTGGTGGGCGCCCTGCGCCGCGCTCGGCGGGCCGGTGGCGACCTCGCCGAACAGGCCCGCCAGGCCGACCAGGCCATGCGCGAGCACGGCCGCCAGGGCTACGTCACCGGCCAGCTCCTGCGCATCAGCCTGATCGACGGCAAGACCGAGTTCATCAACGCCGGGCACCCCTGGCCACTGCGGATGCGGAACGGACGGGTACGGGAGATCACCCCGAAGATCGACATGCCGTTCGGCTTCCCTGCCCCTCACACCTACCGGGTCCAGTCGCTGGACCTGCGGCCGGGCGACCGGCTGGTGATGCTGACCGACGGCATGCTGGAGCGCAACGCCAACCGCCTCGAGCTGTCCGACCTGATCGTGCGCACCCGCGATCTGCATCCCCGCGAAGTCGCCCGCACCCTCATCGCGGCGATCGTCGACGCCAATATCGGCCACCTGGAGGACGACGCGACCGTGATGTGCCTGGACTGGCACGGCGTCGGCCACTCCCAGCGTGACGCCGACACCGGCGCCGACCTCACCGACGCCTCCGCACCGTCAAGGACGGGACACACCACTCCCGGAGCTGATGCGTGACTGGGGCGTCCCGCTGCGCGAGGCGCAGTGTGGTGGTCACGGGGGCGACGGGCGGTATCGGTGCGGCGACGGCGTTGCGGTTGGCCGGCTTGGGCTGGGATGTGATCGGCACCGCGCGCAACCAGGAGAAGGCGGATCTCCTTGTCTCGGCTGCGGCCAGGCGGGGGCTCGGGTTGCGGACGGTGGTGCTGGATGTGGCGGACCCGTTCTCCTGCCGAGGGGCGATGGCCCGGGTGGAGGAGATGACTGGAGGTGGTGCGTGGGCGGTGATGAACAACGCCGGTGTGCCGCAGGCGGGCTCGGTGGAGGATGTCAGTGATGAGCAGGCGAGGCATCTGCTGGAAGTGAACTTGTTGGGTGCCATGCGGATCTGCCGGCTCGCGCTGCCGGGGATGCGCCGGCGGCGGCGTGATGCTGATCAACTGGACGACATCGACACCTCACCAGGCATGGCATACCGCCCAGTCGGCAACTGACACCTGAACCTGCCCTGCTTGGCGACAAGCGACAAGCGACAAGCAATAAGCGACAAGGTCACAAGTCCAGCCCGAAGTCGGCCGGCGCATGGGTTGGTCAGCGGTGCTTGCCGAGCGTTGGCAGACCGCCGGAGACCACCCGCACACTGGCACCGTTCCTCCTGCGGGCTGACCGCTCGGCCACGAGCAGCCGGCGGGCCATGCGTTTCCAGTGCGGCGCCTCCCTGTTGTCGCCGGTGTCCTGGTACCGCGCGGAGGCCACCGGCATCGCCTGCCGCGTCCGGCAGCAGAACGTCCACGTAGGCCGCGACCGGGCCCGACATCCCCACTGCGCCAGGCGCTCCGCGTAAGCACAGCCGCAGTGCCTCACCACCGTCTGCTTCCGCCGCCATGGGGACGACGTAGAGGCGGGCTCGGCTCTCGCCGGCTGCGATCTCGCCGATCGTGGTGAGGGTTGCTTCGTTGTCGGGGAGGAGTACTTGCACTGCCGGGATCGCATCGGGATACAGGACCGCTGACTCGATGCGGTGACCGTTTCGGCTGACGCGCATCCCGATCGCCTGCCACGACGTAGCTCGGCCGCGAGGCGATCGGAACTTTTGACGAATGGCCCATCAGACTCTTTCGATCACGAGGCACGTTGAGTCCTGTCCGGTTGCCCATAGACTCTCGCACCATGACGACGGCGCACCCCTACACTCGCTATGTCGCCCTCGGCGACAGTCTCACCGAGGGCGTCGGAGACCCCGACCTCTCAGGTGGGTGTCGCGGCTGGGCCGACCGGCTCGCCGAAATCCTTGCGGAAGAGCAGCCGGCGTTCACCTACGCCAACCTCGCCGTGCGGGGGAAGACCGCCGCGCAGATCAAGACTGAACAGCTGGGCCCGGCACTCGCGTTGCAGCCGGACCTGGTGACCGTCATGGCCGGCATGAACGACCTCATCAGATCGAGCTTCGACGCCGCGTCCGTCATCGCGGACATCGAGGAGATGTTCGTCCGCCTCACCGCCTCGGGCGCCCGAGTGGCCACGGTTACCTTCCCTGACCTGGGCAAAGTATCCCCGCTCGCACGCCGGGTGCTTCCCCGTATCCGCGACCTCAACGCCCGCCTGCTCGCTGCCGCCGAACGGCATGACGTCGCGGTCCTGGACGTCTTCCTCCACCCCGTCACGACAGACCCGCGTCTGTGGAGCGACGACCGCCTGCACGCGAGTCCGCTCGGACACGCCAGGATCGCCGCCGGCATGGCCCACACGCTCGGCCTTGCAGGCCATCACGACTGGACCGAACCGCTGCCTCTGCTCACCCCGATCCCGGCCCTACGAGCCATAGTCGCCGACGTGCGTTGGGCTGGGGCGTTTCTCGGCCCCTGGTTGTGGCGGCGGCTGCGCGGCCGTTCATCGGGAGACGGCCGCACGGCCAAGAGGCCCGAGCCGGAGTCCGTGACGCGGTGGCAGACAAGCTGATTCTGCCTCGACCTCCGCAGGCGACGATCAGGCTGAACCGCATCAATCACGCTGAAGGCAAGAACGACTCAGTCGGGTCGATCAGAGGTGGCTCAGGATCCAGGTCTGCAGATAGCCGGCGCCCACTTCGCTGTAGTTCGCGCCGGTGGAGCAGTTCTGGCCTTTCATGACGCCCACCTGGAAGAGCTCACCGCTGATGTCAACCATCAGGGGGCCTCCGCTGTCGCCCGGGCAGGGGCCGCCGCTGGTCGGGATCGATTTCAGTCCCACGCCGTCCGGCTCGGCCGGCATGATGGACGCGCCCTTGAACTGCAACCGATCGGGAAGCTGCCCGGCGCCGTTCTTGCCCCATCCCGCAATGACGCCGTCGTCGTACTGCGTGAAAGGACCGCCCTGCTGGCCGTCCCATCGGTAGCTCTGGCTGGGATCGGCCAAACTGATCGGCGCTATGCCGGTCACCGGAGATTCCAGTTTCAGAAGGGCTATGTCATTGTGCCCGCCGGTGTAACCGGGATAGGAGTAGAGCGCGATGGCCTTCCTGACTTGCCCGCCGGTGTCCTTGAGATTGGTGCCGACACGCACGGTCATGTCGCCGGGATTGGTGACACCGCCCACGCAATGCGCTGCGGTGAGCACCCAGTTGTTTCTGATGAGGGTTCCGGTGCAAAAGGTTCCCCCGACGTACGAGACCTTGGCAACGAAGTTCAGGGAACTGTCGGTGACCGCGTTGCCGCCGGTTATAGCCTGGGCAGGGGACGGGGCGAGGCCCGCTATTCCTGCGCTGATCAGGCCGCCGGCGACTAGTAGCCGCAATGAATGTCTGAGAGTTCCTCGACGTCCGAAAGACATGGTTTGTCCTTGTCTCCTCGCCGGTCAGGGTGCCCCCAGACCAGTTTTGCGTGCCCTGCTCGGCTTCGCCAGCGGAATAGGGATTCGGCGAAGTTGGTCGATGGCTTGCCGGGCGCCGGGGAACAGTGCATTGTTCACGGTGGCGACCTCGATCCGGCGGACACAGAGCGTCCGTGGCCCTCGGCAGCGCCAGGGGCCTCCTGTCGCTTGACAGGATTCGACACTCACGAACTGTGCGGGAGGACTGGCTGCGTTCGCCTTCATCAGCAGCGTTTGTCCACCCGTTTGGGAGGCGAGGGAGGGGGCGAGCCTCCGCAGATGTTCGCGAGAGAAATGACGTCCCGCTTGCCTGAGGAGCCTCGACCGTGCCTGGTCGGGTAACGGGCAGCTGATAATGCGTTGTCGGTCTCAGCCGGGCTGCGAGAGCATCCGGTGCATGGAAGAGCCTGTCGAAAGTCTCAGTTCTGACCAGGTGGAACTGCGCCGGTGGCGCATGAGCGATCTCGACGCCTTGGAACGGGCGATCTACGAGTCGCTGGACCAGCTGGTGCCGTGGATGCCTTGGGCAGCCGACCCTGGCAGACAGCAAACCTCTGATTTCCTCGCCCGGAACCAGGAAGAGTGGAAGACCAGGCAAGCCTTCGGCTATGCGATCACGTCAGATGCTGCGGTGATCGGCAGCTGCGGCCTCATGCGTCGCATCGGAGTGGGCGGCCTCGATATCGGCTACTGGCTTCACCCTCGTTGGACCGGACGGGGTCTGGCCACGATGGCCGCTGCGGCTCTTGTCCGCCAGGGCTTCCAGTTGGCAGGCATCGACCGCATCGAGATCCATCACGATGCCGCCAACCCTGCCAGCGGAGGCGTCGCCCGCCGCTTGGGATTCACTGAAGTCGAGCGCATACAAGCACCTGAAGGGCCCGAAGCTCCAGGCGAAGTAGGGATTGATGTCATCTGGCGGATGACTGCAGACCAATGGAAGGCAAGGACTGCTGAGCACGCTCAACAAGGCACTGAGCGCGAGTAGTTCTGGTGTCTTCGCTTGGTGACCGTCAAGGGTCGGCCGGCCTTGGCGGGCTCCTCGGCCCGGGCCCGGGTGCTAGCGAGGCGGTAGGAGTCGGTGCCGGTCTCGATGATGGCGGCGTTGAAGGTGAGGCGGTCGACGATGGGCCGCGCAGAGCCGGGGGTCGGTGAACATTTTGGTCCATCCTCCAAACGACTCGTTGGAAACGGGAGGGCGGGCCTGATGGCGGGTAGGTGCAAGGCAAACGAGGCGGGATCGTCGAATGCCTGCACGGCGACGTGCTGTGTGTGCTCGGGGTGCTCAAGGTCGCGACCGCCGAACCAGTGGTGACACCCGTATTTCCCTGAGAGATGGCGTCTTCGGTCTAGCGGTGCCCTCAAGCTTCCGTCATCCCGTCAGTTGTCGTCAGGTGCCACATCGTCGCCTACGCGGCGCAGGCGCACGAGGGAATCCTTGCGCCGCATGTAGCTATTGGAGTCTGGTCGGTTTCTTCAGGAGGGGAGGGCGGCCTGGAGCGTGGCATACATCGGCATGAGGTCGTCCAGGCCGACGAGGTGCAGGAGCCGTTGCACGGGCGCGGAAACGTTGGCCAGGCGGAGCCAGCCGTCGCTGTCCTGCGCGGCCCGGTGGGCGTAGAGGAGGAAGGAGACGCCGCTGCAGTCCATGAACGTGACGTTTTCGAAGTCGATGACCGTGCGGGGTGCGCATCGGTCGCCTGCGCCGCTGTCGAACGCCCAGCCCACGAAGGGCACGCTGCTGCGGTCGATCTCTCCGCTCAGTGTCAGGACGTGCACGCCGGCTGGAGTGGTGTGCTGGGAGACGGGCAGGGGGGATGCGTGCATGTGACCACCTCGTTCTTCCTCCGGCGATCCACGCGACGGAGTCGGGTCCTGACCCCACGCAAGCGCATGACGCTTGCGACGTCAACAAAATCCGGGTTCGTATACCCACCGCGTTGATCGAGGGGTTCAGCCCCGTCGTCATCGGTTCGGCGACCGTCTTCCGGCGCGCCTTGTGACCCATTGCGTGCGGAGGAGCGAAGCCGCAGACCGTGCGAGGTGCGGGTGTGGCTGGGGTCCGGTGGTTGGAGGGCAGGTTCCGCTGCTTCACCGGGCCCCAGCTATGGGGTCTGGTGCCCGTGAAGGTGGTGGCTACACGGTTTGTCGGAAGGGATGTCCTGAGGTGGGACATGGCTGTTGGCCCCCGGGTGTCCCCGGGGGCCAACAGGTTGGCTGCTGCTGGCTGGGTTACCAGCGATACCAGCGGCCCTTGCGGCCGCCGGTGTCCGCGCTGCGCATGACGAAGCCCAGCAGCCAGACGACCAGCACGATGACGGCGATCCACCACAGTGCCTTGAGCGCGAAGCCCGCGCCGAAGAGGATCAGAGCCAGCAGAAGAACGAGAAGCAGGGGAACCATAGTTATCAACCTCCGTTGCTCCTGGTGCCCGGCGAATCGAAGAGCACACGGCTGATTCACCTGGTTTCTTCACCACTCTTGCGGGCACTGGACTCGGATTCTCCGCCGGCGTTCACCAGATCGAACGGTCAGGCGGAGTCCCCGACGAGGCTGACGTCGTAGGCCGACGACTGCTGGCGAAGAAAGCCGACTGAACCCGCGCCAAGCTGAAACGCCTGGCCAAACTCGGGATCCTCACCGAGGCCGGCACCGGCAACTTCGCCAGGAAGCAATAGCCGACAGAACCTCCACCTGCGGCCTTGCTCCCACCTCGGCCAGAAAACAGACATCACCTTACGAACCGCCCGCTCAGAGCACGCGGTACGTCCTGCGCGCCCCTGGCCTCGAGGAACTCCTCCGAGGTGGTGAACCTGCACCGCCACGTCCCACGGCTTTGTCAGGGACTGTTAGGCCGATTGGCCGGAGGGGCGAGTGCCTTTGCAGGTGATCGGGCACCCATGTCCTGTCCGGCCCCGGGCATCTTCGAGCTACTCATCAGACCCTCATCGGGAGCCTCGCATGGAACCAGCCGCTGTCTCGAGAAACTGTCCGTTCGACTACGCCGAGGCACTCGAGTTCGACCCTGTGCTCAAGCAGTTGATGACCGAAGAGCCCGTCTCCCGCATCCGGCTGCCCCACGGCGACGGCGAAGCCTGGCTTGTCACAGGCTACGACGATGTACGCACGGTGACTACCGATCGGCGTTTCAGCCGAAGCGCCGTCATCGGCCGGAATTTTCCGCGCATGACCCCTGAACCCATCGTTCAGGACGAGGCGATCAACGTGATGGACCCACCGGGCAGTAGCCGCCTGCGCAGCCTGATCTCCAAGGGCTTCGCGCCCCGCCACATGGAACGCATGCGGGTCCGCACCCAGCATGTCGTGGACGAGCTGCTGGACCGGATGGAGGAGCACGGTTCTCCCGCAGACCTCACCGAGCACCTGGCGGACCCCCTGCCCCTGGCCACCATCTGCGAGGTCCTCGACATCCCCGAGGCCGATCGCGCCCAACTGCGGTCCCACGCCCGGACCATGATGGACACCGGCATCGACAACCGGGACAACGCCGTACAGGCCAAGGCCGATCTGCGCGCCTACTTCGAGAAGTTGACGGCACACCGGCGTGCGAACCCCGGCGAGGACCTGATCAGCACTCTGGCCGCGGCTCGTGACGGAGATGAGATTCTCAACGACCAGGAACTGGCAGTCATGGCCATGGTCCTGCTCATCACCGGCCAGGACACCACCACCTACCAGATCGGGAACATCGCCTACGCCTTGCTCACCCGTCCCAAAGAGCTCGCCATGCTGCGCTCCGATCCTGGGATGCTCCCGCAGGCCATCGAGGAACTGCTGCGCTTCATCCCCTTCCGTAAAGGCGTCGGCATCCCCCGCGTCGCCACCGAAGACGTGGAACTGAGCGGGGTGACGATCCACGCCGGGGACATCGTGCACGTCTCCTATCTGACGGCCAACCGCGACGGCCGGAAGTTCGACCGTCCTGATGAGCTGGATCTGGAACGCACTGGCCCGTCTCACATGACCTTCGGCTGGGGTGGGCATCACTGTCTCGGCGCTCCGCTCGCCACCACAGAACTGCAAGTCGCACTCGGTACCGTTCTGGAGCGCTTCCCCGACCTGAAGCTTGCGAAGCCGGCCGAAGAAGTGCGCTGGAACAGGACGTCGATCTGGCGCTATCCGCTCGCGCTGCCCGTCATCTGGTGACCGCGGCGCCCCCGGCGACGCGCCGAGTCCATGTGTCCGAGGTCCCCTTGTAGGCCTTTGGATGCCTGCCGCCCGCAGCACTGCGCCCCGCCACCGGGTCCGGCGGCGGGGCGCAGTGCTCGGTGGCGGGCGTGAATCGCCCGCCTGTCGGCGGTCAAGGGTGGTTGATTCCGCCGCCTCACCGTCCACCTCCCCCCGGCCTACGCACAGCGCCTCTTCGACGCCCGCGACCAGGGCGCCGGCGACCAGGAGATGCGCGCGATCGCGGCGGCCTCCTGGGTCAGGGCCTGCTGTACACGCCGTACGGAACGGCGGGCACGGCCGCCATCCTGATCGCCTCCCGGGCGGGCTCAGTTGGCCAAGCCCACGACGAGTTCGAAGCTGCCGGCCTGCACCGCCACCGTCACACCAAAGACTGGGCCGCTTCCCCTCCCGCCTCAGAGCACAGTCCCTACCCCCAGAGAACCCATGTCCTTGAGGTGGTACTGGTGGAACTGGATGCTGTGGTTCTCGGTGGCGGCTGGGATGTCCCATGCGCAGAGGCTCCGCCTCGCCGCGCTTTGTGGTGACGGCTGTCTACGGGCTGACGCTGCTCATGTCGACGAGGTGGGTGTCGCGGCTGTGTGCCAGGACGCCGTCCGGACCGAGCACGACCTCGGCGACCCGTGGATCCGCAGATCAACAGATCCGCGGTGAGCATCGTGAAGGCGATGGTGCGGGACTGGACGCTGACGTCGCCATGTGGTCTGCGCTTCCTTCTGCTCGAGATGCAGCGGACGACAGACATCAGGTCAGCGCGCGTGATCCATCCCGTGCGGGCGCACTGGCGGCGTGGATGATGGAAAAATGACGTATCTCATGACGCGATAATGATGGATTCTACCCCTTCAGCAATGCCCTGCGGCCCACCTACCGTTGCGCCCATGTAAACGGTCTGACCGTCGGCTGATCAGTACTTCTTCGACCTTGTGAGGGGTCTCTCGAAAGCTCCTCGGAGAGCTATGGATCAGCCCTGACGGTTCCTGGAGGAAGAAGGCAATGGTGCCTGCGGAACTACTCATCGGAAGCCGATGGCAAGCGTCGGCAGGGTCGGGACGGACCCGGGACGTGACGTCGCCCTTCGACGGCAATACCGTCGGTACCGTGGGGGTGGCCTGTCCCGAGGATGTCGAGGTGGCCCTGGCGGCGGCGGAGCGGGGTGCCGCGGTATGGCGGCGTACGCCCGCTCATGAGCGGATGACGATCCTGCTGCGTGCGGCGGAGCTCGCCGACCAGCGAGCGGTCGAGATCGCGCGGACCATCAGTTCGGAGTCGGGCAAGACCATCACGGAGGCCACGGGTGAGGCGTCGCGATCGGGTGATCTGATCCGACTCGCGGCGTTCGAGGGCGCCCAGCTCTACGGTGAGACCCTGCCGTTGGACGCCAACCGCGGCACCGGGCAGGACAAGATCGGCTTCACCCTGCGCCAGCCGTGCGGAGTGGTTGTGGCCATCACGCCGTTCAACTACCCCGCCCTGCTCGTGCTCCACAAACTGGCCCCTGCGCTCGCGGCAGGCAACGCGGTCGTCCTCAAGCCGGCCACCTCGACCCCGCTGACCGCACTGGCGCTGGCCGAGTGCTTCGTGGACGCCGGGCTGCCCGAGGGCGTGCTGTCGGTGCTCGTCGGCTCCGGCGGGGTGCTGGGGGACGCCCTCGTGACCGACCCCCGCGTACGGAAGATCTCCTTCACCGGTTCCACAGCGACGGGCGGGCACATTGCGGGGGTCGCCGGGGTGAAGAAGCTCTCCCTTGAGCTGGGCGCCTCCTGCCCGGTCGTCGTATTGCCCGACGCCGACATCGAACTCGCCGCGAGCGCCGTCGCGTTGGGCGGATACGTCAACGCCGGGCAGGTGTGCATCTCCGTCCAGCGAGTGATCACACACCCCGACGTCACCGCCGACTTCCTCGACGCCCTGGTACCCCGGGTCAAGGCCATCAGGACCGGGGACCCGTCGTCCCCCGAGACGACCATGGGCTCTCTGATCACGACCGCCGAGGCGGAGCGGGTGGAGCGGGCCATCGCGCAGGCCCGCGCCGACGGCGCACGCGTCCTGACCGGCGGCGAACGCGACGGGACCGTAGTGACCCCGGCCGTCGTGGCCGACGTCGATCCCGACTCCCCCTTCAGCCAGCAGGAGTTGTTCGGACCCGCCGTCGCCGTCAGCTCGGCCGCCGACTGGGAGTCCGCCATCGCCCAGGCCAACGGCACCGCCTACGGCCTGGGTGCGGGGATCTTCACCTCCGACGTGGCCGGAGCGGTCCGTGCCATCCGGGAGATCGACGCCGGTTCCGTCCACATCAACTGGACGCCCCTGTGGCGTGCCGACCTCATGCCGTACGGCGGTCTCAAGGGCAGCGGTTACGGCAAGGAAGGCCCCCGCGCCGCGGTCAGCGAGATGACCGAGGTCAAGACCGTCGTCCTGCACGGCCGTCCCTGGTGACCCGGCCCCCGCGTCCTCGTACACATCCCCGATCAGGAGCCGACTCATGACCGACCGGACGCCACAGGGCACGGTGCGTCTCACCGTCGCCCAGGCCGTCGTCACCTACCTCTCCCGGCAGTACTCCGTGGCCGACGGCCACCGTCGCCGGCTCGTACCGGCCGCGCTGGGCATCTTCGGCCATGGCAACGTGGCCGGACTCGGCCAGGCCCTCGACCAGTTCAGTGACGAGCTCCCCTTCGTCCAGGGCCGTAACGAGCAGGCACTCGTCCACATCGCGACCGCCTACGCCAAGGCGACCAGGCGGCACGCCACCCTCGCCGTGACCGCCTCCATCGGCCCCGGAGCGCTGAACATGGTGACCGGGGCCGGCCTCGCCACCGTCAACCGGCTGCCCGTCCTGCTGCTGCCGGGCGACACCTACGCGACCCGCCACCAGGGCCCCGTGCTCCAGCAGCTGCAGCACCCCGTCGAGGCCGACGCCTCGGTGAACGACGCCTTCCGGCCCGTGTCCCGCTTCTTCGACCGCATCACCCGCCCCGAGCAGCTCCTGACCGCGCTGCCCGCCGCGATGAGGGCCCTCACCGACGTCGACACCGGCGCGGTCGTCGTCTCCCTCCCGCAGGACATCCAGTCCCACGCCTACGACTACCCGGTCGCGTTCCTCGCCGAGCACGACTGGCCGATCCGCCGTCCCGCGCCGGACGCCGACGAGGTCGCGGTGGTCGCGCGGATGCTCGCCGAGGCGGAGAAGCCGCTGATCATCGCCGGTGGCGGGGTCGTGTACTCCGGTGCCACCGAGGAGCTTGAGGCACTCGCCGACGCGGCGGGCATCCCCGTCACGGAGACGTTCGCGGGTAAGGGCGCGGTCCAGCGCCGCGCCTGGTGGCAGCTCGGCGGCATCGGCCTCGAAGGCACTCCGGCGGTCAACGTCCTCGCCCGAGAAGCCGACTTCGTGCTCACCGTGGGCTCGCGGCTGACGGACTTCGCCACCGCCTCGCAGTCCCTCTTCCAGAACCCGGACGTGCGCTTCACGAGCATCAACGTCAACGTGCACGACGCGGGCCGCCTGGGCGCGACCGGCATCGTGGCCGACGCCAAGCGGGCCCTGGCCGCGCTGACGGACGCCGTACGGGCGAATCGCACCACCACACCGGCCGCCTGGCAGGAGAAGGCGCGCACCCTGGACGAGCAGTGGCGGCAGGAGCGTACCGCCGCCCTCGACCCGGACGTCCCGTTCGACCCCGCGTCGCTGCCCGACGACTCCGACGTCGTACGCGACACCGAAGCCGACCTCACCCAGGGCCAGGTGATCGGCCTGCTTCAGGAGCACGCGCGGTCCGGCGACACGATCATCGCTGCCGCCGGCGGTGCGCCCGGCGACCTGCAGAAGGTGTGGGACGCCACCGAAGGCCGTTTCGCCCACCTGGAGTTCGGCTTCTCCTGCATGGGCTACGAGCTGCCCGCCGCGATCGGCGTCCGCTTCGCCGAGTCGGACCGCTCGAAGCGGGTGCTGTCCCTCCTGGGCGACGGCACCTTCCTCATGGCCCCGACCGAGCTGGTCACCGCCGCCCAGGAGGGGCTCCCGATCACGATCGTGATCCCGGAGAACCACGGCTACCAGGTCATCCACCGCCTCCAGATGGTGCGCAACGGGCGCGAGTTCGGCAACGAGTTCCGCTACCGCGACGGCAGCCTGGACATAGGCTCCGGCAAGCCCGCGCGCCTGGAGGGCGACTACCTCCAGGTCGACCTCGTCAAGATCGCGGAGGGTCTCGGCGCTCGTGCTCTCCGCGCCACGACCGCTGACGAGGTACGTGCCGCGTTGGCCGAGACCCGCGACCACGCCGGCCCGGTCGTCCTGGTCGTGCCCGTGATACCGCACGCCGACCTGCCCGGCGCCGGTGTGTGGTGGGACGTGGCCCCGGCCGAGGTCTCCGAGCAGGAATCGGTCACGCAGCTGCGCGGCGAGTACGAAGAAGGTCTGGCGTCTCAGAGGTGGTACGGATGAATGGCTCTCCCTTGAACCCCTCCCCCTTGGATCACGGCCGCCTGCGCGCCCGTCTCGCCGCCGGCGAGACCACCCTGGGTACCTTCGTCGGCACCGCCTCCCCGGTCACGGCCGAGGTGTGCGCCGCCGCCGGGGCGGACTGGCTTCTGCTCGACCTCGAACATGGCGCGGGGGGCGAGGAGCAGGCCCGTACGGTCTTCCCGATCGCGGCGGCCTACGGCGTTCCGACCGTCGTACGTGTGGAGTCCGCGGCTCGCATCCGCATCGGCCGCGTCCTCGACCTGGGCGCCGCCGGGATCATGCTGCCCCGCCTCGACACCGCAGCCGAAGTCCAGGAAGCCCTGAGGCACCTGAGGTACCCGCCCGCAGGGGACCGGGGCGTGGCCACCTACAACCGGGCGTGCCGCTTCGGGCTCGACGCCGGGGCTCTCGACCGGGAGGGCGAGCTCCTCGGTGTGGTCCAGATCGAGTCGGCAGCCGCCCTGGCTGAGGTCGAGGCGATCGCCGCGCTGGACGGCGTCGACGTCCTGTTCGTCGGCCCCCGCGACCTCAGTCACGACCTTGCAGTGCCCGGCGACTTCGCCGCACCGGTCTATCGAGAAGCTCTGGATCGCGTCCGCCAGGCCGCCGTCGCACATGGCAAGGCCTGCGGACTGCTCGTCCCCGACGGTGTGGCCGCGGCCGCCAAACGAGCCGAGGGCTGGACGTTCATCGGCATCGGCTCGGATGCGACCCTGCTCGCGGCAGCCGTGTCCGCCGCGCTCAGCGAGGCCCGGTCCGAAACCTCGCGCTCTCAGGACTCCCAGGAGGGACGATCATGACCACGGACACCCCGGGCGCCGCGCGTGAGATCGGCGTCGGGCTGATCAGCGTCGGCTGGATGGGCAAGCTCCACAGCCGCGCCTACCAGGCCCTGCCGTCCGTCTATCCCGAGCTGGGCATCAAGCCCCGCCTAGTGCACGCCGCCGACACGGCCCAGGACCGCGCGGCCTACGCCCGTGACGTCCTCGGCTACGAGAAGGCCACCACCGGCTACCGCGACGTCCTCGACGACCCGGACGTCGAGGTCGTCTCCATCTGCGCGCCCAACCTCCTCCACCACGAGATCGGCATCGCCGCCGCCAAGGCCGGCAAGCCGTTCTGGATCGAGAAGCCCGTCGGGCGCGGCGCCGAGGAGACCGCCGAGGTCGCCGCCGCGGTGCGCGCGGCCGGGGTCGTCACCTCCATCGGCTACAACTACCGGCACGCCCCCGCCGTGGAGCGGGCCCGCGAGCTGATCGCCGAGGGGAGGCTCGGCCGTATCACCAACGTGCGCGCCACCTTCTTCTCCGGCTACGCCTCCGAGCCCAAGGGCGCGCTGTCCTGGCGCTTCAAGCGGGACCTGGCCGGGCACGGCGCGCTCGGCGATCTGCTGAGCCACGTCGTGGATCTGGTCAGCTACGTCGTCGCCCCGATCGACGAGGTCTCCGCCCTCACCAGCACCGTCTACACCGAGCGCCCGATCCTGCCCATGGGTTCGGGCACGCACTTCGCGGTGATCGAGGACGGTGAGATGGCGGCCGTGGAGAACGACGACTACAGCGCCGCCCTGGTGCGCTTCAGCGGTGGAGCCGTCGGCACACTGGAGGCGTCCCGCGTCATTGTCGGCCCGCAGTGCGGCATCGGCTTCGAGATCTACGGGACCGACGGCTCGGTGACCTGGAACTTCGAGCGCATGAACGAACTGCGCGTCGCCCTCGACCGCAGCGGCCCCCACCAGGGCTACACCACCGTGCTCGGCAACGGCCACATGGGCGACTACGCCAGCTTCCAGCCCGGACCGGGCAACAGCATGGGCTACGACGACCTGAAGGTGATCGAGGCCAAGAAGTTCCTGGCCGCCGTGGCCGGCATCGAGCACCGAAACTCCACGATCGACGACGCGCACGCCGTCGCCGAGGTGATCGCGGCGGCCGCCGCCTCCGCGGCGAGCGGCTCCTGGCAGCCGGTTCCCGCCGTGCCGGGCGCGAACTTCGGGCACCCGGTGCGGAGTTGATCGTATGACTCAGCATGTCACCCAGCACGTCGTAGTGGCCCTGGGCCCCGTCGACCCCGACACAGTGGCCCCGGTCCTCGGGGAACGGGTCACCTTCGTCGCCGATCCCACGCCCGCCGACCTCGCGGTCGCCGAGGGCGCCATCGTCCGCGCCGACCGGCGGGTCGACGAGGACCTCCTGCGGCGGGCGCCGCGGCTTCGGGTCATCGCCCGCACCGGCGTCGGCGTCGACCTGGTCGACGTGGCGGCGGCCTCCGCCCGCGGGATCGCCGTGGTCATCACCCCGCACAGCGGCAGCCGGGCCGTGGCCGAGGGCGTCTTCGCCATGGCTCTGCACCTGACCAAGCGACTGAAGCCGCTGACCGACCTCGTACGGGACGGCCGCTGGGCCGAACGGACCGCCGTACCGGTCGGCGACCTGGACGGTGCCACCCTGGGGATCGTCGGTTACGGCCGCATCGGCCGCAGGGTGGGCGAACTCGCCGCCGCCTTCGGGATGCGGACGCTCGCCCACGACCCCTTCAGCCCTGTGCCGCCCGAGTTCGCCCGTGCCGACCTCGTTGAACTGGCCGCGTCGAGCGATGTGCTCACCCTGCACGCGCCGTTGGTCGAAGAAACGCGGCACCTCGTGAACGAGCGGCTGCTGTCCCGCGTCAAGCCGGGAGCGATCCTGATCAACTGCGGCCGCGGCGGCCTGCTGGACTCGGACGCCACCCTGGCCGCCCTGGAGTCGGGCCGGCTGTCGGGCGTCGGACTGGACGTGTTCGAGCCCGAACCGGCCCTCTACCACCCGCTGTTCGACCACCCCGACGTCGTCCTCACCCCGCACCTGATGGGCATGACACGCCGGGCGATGACCCTGACCTTCGTCGACGCGGCCCGCGGGGTCGCGGACGTCCTCGCGGGCCGCCCGCCGGCCGCGGTCGCCAACCCCGACTGGAACCTCCGAAAGGCCACGGCATGACCACCTCACCCCTGAACAGGATCGCCGGCGCGCCCATCTCCTGGGGCGTGTGCGAAGTCCCCGGCTGGGGCTACCAGTTGACGCCCGAACGCGTACTGAACGAGATGCGCGAAGTCGGCCTGGCCGCCACCGAGATCGGCCCCGAGGGCTTCCTGCCCGGCACGCCGGACGCCATGGCCCGGGTCCTCGCCGACCACGACCTCCACGCGGTCGGCGGCTTCACCCCTCTGCTGCTGCACGTGCCCGGACACGACCCGCTGCCCGAGGCAGAACAGCTCCTGGAGAGCTACGCCGCCTCGAAGGCGGAGGTACTCGTCCTGTCCGCCGTCACCGGCCAGGACGGCTACGACTCCCGCCCCGAACTCGACGCCGACGGCTGGCGGCTGCTGTTGTCCAATCTCGACCGGCTCGCCTCGCTGGCCGCCGAACACGGCGTACGCGCCGTCCTGCACCCGCATGTCGGCACGATGATCGAGAACGGCGACGACGTCCGACGCGTCCTGGAGCACTCCGCGATCTCCCTCTGCCTCGACACCGGGCACCTGCTCATCGGCGGCACCGACCCGGCCGAGCTCACCCGCCAGGCACCCGAGCGCATCGCCCACACCCACATGAAGGATGTGGACGCCTCCCTCGCCGCCAAGGTCCGATCGGGCCGCCTCACCTACACCGAGGCCGTACGCGCAGGCATGTACCGCCCACTGGGCGCGGGAGACGTGGATGTCCAGGCCATCGTCACCCACCTCTGCGCACGCGGCTACGACGGCTGGTACGTCCTGGAACAGGACACCATCCTGACCGAGGAACCCACGGCAAAGGGGCCGGTCGAAGACGTGTGGGCCAGCGCTGAACATCTGCGCGCGGTGCTGCGCGGTGTCGCGTGACCGTCCACGGTCCTGATGTGTTTTTGATGTCCTCTGAGGGATTGACCGGTGTGTGCGGGGCATCCAAGAATGCCGAGGCGACGCGCGCCCACATCGGTCCCCTGCCGTGACATTGCCATTCGTCGCCTGCCGGCGTCTTTTCCGAACATGAGGAATACAGGAAAAAGAAATGACCGCTGCCGAATTTCTGGCCACTTGTTGGACCACCGCGGGCGACGCCGCGCCCGACGAGGAGGATCAGCGCAGTCCGCTGAACCTGCGGGAACGGGTGGAAGCGGCGCGCGAGGCCGGATTCACGGCCTTCGGGCTGCTGTACCGGGACCTGGTGGAAGCCGAGCGCGAGTACGGGTTGGCCGGTATCCGGTCCCTCTTCGAGGACAACGGCATCAGCCACATCGAGCTGGAGCTGCTGACCGACTGGTGGGCCGACGGAGCCCGGCGGGCCGCGTCGGACGCCGTCCGCGTCGGAATGCTGCGGGCCATCGAGGCACTCGGCGCACGCACCTTCAAGATCGGCCCCGACGTGGCCGACGAACCCTGGAACCTCGACGTCTGGGCCAAGGAGTTCGCCACGCTGGCGGCGCAGGCCGAGGGGGTGGGCGCCCGGCTCGGGGTCGAGCCCCTGCCCTGGTCCAACCTCAAGACCGTGCACGACGGACTGCGGCTCGTCGAGACCGCCGGTCACCCGGCCGGTGGCCTCATCATCGACGTCTGGCACACCGAGCGCGCCCACACACCGCCCGCCGACCTCGCGGACGTACCCGGGTCGCGGATCGTGGGCGTGGAGCTCAACGACGCCGACAGTCAGGTCGTCGGCACGCTCTTCGAGGACACCGTCCATCGCCGTCGCCTGTGCGGAGAGGGCTCCTTCGACCTCCCGGGGATCGTCAGTGCGCTCCGTGAGGCCGGCTTTCGCGGCCCCTGGGGCGTGGAGATCCTCTCCGACGTGCACCGTGCGCTGCCGGTGCGGGAGGCCGCCGCGGCGGCGTACCGGAGTGCCGCGGCGCTGGTGAAGTAGCGAGGTGAAGGCCACAGGGGTGGCGGGGACGAAACCACGGTCGTCCCGCCACCCCTGTTCGCCTCTGTCTACGCGGATCGGCTGCCCACGCGTTACCTGCGCATGAGCAGCTGGAACTCGAACACGTAGCGCGCCGCGTTGTAGAGATGCGTGCCGTACTCCACGGCCTCCCCAGCGGCGTTGTAGGCCGTGCGCCGCAGGGTGAGCAGCGGCGCGCCCTCGGGTTCCCCGAGTTGTCCGCCTTCCTCGGCGGTGGCCGCGCCGGCGCCGATCGCCTGATGCGCGCTGTGCAGACTGATACCGGCCCCGTGCAGGAGCCGGTACAGCCCCGTGGCCTCGAGCCGTCGGGTGTCGAGATCGAGCAGCAGGTCGGTCGGCAGGTGGTTGCGCAGGACGGCCACGGCGAGTCCGTTCGCGTACCGGATCCGCTCCAGCCGGACCACGCTGTCCCCCTGCCCGATACCCAGAGCTGCGGCGACCTCAGTGGAGGCGGGCACGACGTCGTTGCGAACCACCCGGGTGCTCGGTGACTGCCCGGCCTCCTCCAGGTCGTCGTAGAGGCTGGTGAGTTCCAGCGGGCGCTTGACCGTGCTGTGCACGACCTGGGTGCCGACGCCTCGACGCCGTACCAACAGCCCCTTCTCGACCAGGGCCTTGATGCCCTGCCGGACGGTCGGCCGGGACAGGCCGAGCCGTTCGGCGAGGTCGATCTCGTTGCCGAGCAGGGCGCCCGGGAGGAGCAGGCCATGCTCGATGGCCTGCTCCAACTGCCGGGAGAACTGGTGGTAGAGCGGAACCGGGCTCTGCCGGTCGATGGCGATGCCGAGCACAGCCGTGCCGCTGTCCGCCTTCTGGCGCCCAGGCATCGTCAGTGGTTGCGCGGGAAGCCCAGGTCCACGCCGCCGGGGCCGTCGGCCGGGTCCGGCCAGCGGGTCGTGACGACCTTGCCGCGGGTGTAGAAGTGGGTGCCGTCGTTGCCGTAGATGTGGTGGTCGCCGAAGAGCGAGTCCTTCCAGCCGCCGAAGCTGTGGTAGCCCACGGGGACCGGGATCGGGACGTTCACGCCGACCATGCCGGCCTCGATCTCCAGCTGGAAGCGGCGGGCCGCGCCGCCGTCCCGGGTGAAGATCGCCGTGCCGTTGCCGAACGGCGAGCTGTTGATGAGGGCCACGCCCTCGTCGTAGGTGTCCACGCGGAGCACGCACAGCACCGGGCCGAAGATCTCGTCCTGGTAGGCCTTCGCGGTCGTCGGGACCTTGTCCAGCAGCGAGATGCCGATCCAGTGACCGTCCTCGAAGCCCTCGACCGTGTAGCCGGAGCCGTCCAGGACGACCTCGGCGCCCTCGGCCGCCGCGCCCGTGACGTAGGACGCCACCTTGTCGCGGTGGACCTTCGTGATGAGCGGGCCCATCTCGGAGGTGGGGTCGTTGCCGGGACCGATCTTGATCTTCTCGGCGCGCTCGCGGATCTTCTGCACCAGCTCGTCGCCGACCGCGCCGACGGCCACCACCGCGGAGATCGCCATGCAGCGCTCGCCCGCCGAGCCGTAGGCCGCCGAGACGGCCGCGTCGGCCGCCGCGTCGAGGTCGGCGTCCGGCAGCACCAGCATGTGGTTCTTCGCGCCGCCCAGAGCCTGGACGCGCTTGCCGTTCGCCGAGGCGGTGGTGTGGATGTAGCGGGCGATCGGGGTCGAGCCGACGAAGGACACGGCCTTGACGTCCGGGTGCTCCAGAAGGCGGTCGACCGCGACCTTGTCACCGTGGACGACATTGAAGACGCCGTCCGGCAGCCCGGCCTCCGCCAGCAGCTCGGCCAGCTTCAGGGCCGCCGACGGGTCCTTCTCGGACGGCTTCAGCACGAAGGTGTTGCCGGTCGCGATGGCGATCGGGAACATCCACATCGGGACCATCGCCGGGAAGTTGAACGGCGTGATGCCCGCGACGACGCCCAGCGGCTGGCGGATGGACGAGACGTCCACCCGGCTGGCCACCTCGGTCGACAGCTCGCCCTTCAGCTGCACGGTGATCCCGCACGCCAGGTCCACGATCTCCAGACCACGCGCGACCTCGCCCAGCGCGTCGCTGTGCACCTTGCCGTGCTCGGCGGTGATCAGCTCGGCGATCTCGTCGCGGTGCGCGTCCAGCAGCGCCCGGAACTTGAACAGGATGGTGGTCCGCTTGGCCAGCGAGGACGTGCCCCAGGTGGCGTAGGCGTCCTTGGCGGCGGCCACCGCGGCGTCGACCTCGTCGACGGAGGCGAAGGGGACCCGCTTCTCCTGGGCGCCCGTGGCGGGGTTGTGGACGGCGCCGTGGCGCTCGGACGAACCCTCGCGGGGCTTGCCGTTGATCCAGTGCTGAAGGTTCTTCATCGGGTGCGGGTTTCCTTTCGGACGGCCGGACTCAGGCCTGGTCGCGGCGGCTGTCGGGGGCGGTGTAGAGAGGCAGGCGGGGGTCGACCGGTCGGCCGTCCCAGATGTCGCGGACGCCGGCGTGGTCGGGGTGGTCGCAGATCCGCCAGGCGCGGTCCACGCCGGGGCCGGCCATGACGTTGAGGTAGTACATGTCGTGGCCGGGTGCGGCGACGGAGGGACCGTGCCAACCGTCGGGCACGAGCACGATGTCGCCGTCGCGGACTTCGGCCACGAGATCGGTGTTGCGTCCGTTGCCGGAGGGGGCGACCCTCTGGTAGCCGAGGCCGTCGTCACCGGCGATCTCGTAGTAGTAGATCTCCTCCAGCCGGCTCTCGCCGGGACGGTCCTCGTCGTGCTTGTGCGGCGGGAAGGAGGACCAGTTGCCGCCTGGCGTGAGGACTTCGACGGCGATGAGCTTGTCGCACTCGAAGGCCCCCGCGGCGGCGAAGTTGTTGACCTGTCGGCTGTACCGGCCGCTGCCGCGCAGTTCGACGGTAACGGCTGATGCGGGCTGATAGCGGGCGGGCAGACGCCGGTCGCAGCGCGCTCCGGTGAGGGCGAAGCGGCCGCCGCCCCGGGTGGCGAGGGAGACGTGGGCATCGCGCGGGGCGTACACGAAGTCGGTGACGCCGGTGAAGACACTCTCCCGTCCGATGAGGCGAAACGTCCGGCCACCGACGGCAACCGTGCCGGAGCCGGACAACGGGAGGACGATCCACTCGCTGTCCCCGGTGTCGAAGTCGTGCCAACCGTCGGGCGGCAGGTCGAGAACACGCAGACCGGAGAACTCCCAGCCGGCGGTCCGGGGCGTGACGTCAACGGCGTACGGGCCGCCTGCGGCCCTGCCCGCAGGCAGGTGGCACCGGTGGTCCTGACCTCGCGGCTCGGGCGGACGGGACACGACGTGAGCCTCGTTCGGGCTGCGCCCGTTCACAGCAGACCCACGGCCGTGTCGACCGCGTCCTCCACGCTTCCGCAGGCGGGGTGGAGCAGCGAACGGCCGACGACGAGACCGTGCACGGTGGGAAGCCGGAGGGCCTTGCGCCACTTCTCGTACGCGGCCTCCTGCTCCCCGGCGGACGGTCCGACGTCGCCGCCGAGCAGGACGGCGGGCAGCGTGGACGTCTCCAAGACCTGCGCCATGTCGTCGGGGTCGGCGGTCACGGGAAGCTTGAGCCAGGTGTAGGCGGAGGTGCCACCGAGGCCGGAGGCGATCGCGATGGAGCGGGTGACCGCATCGGCGCTCAGGTCGTTCCCGACACGTCCGTCGGTCCGCCGGGAGATGAACGGCTCGATGAACAGCGGCAGTCGGCGCTCGGCCATCGCGTGGACGGCTTGTGCGGTGGACTCCAGCGTGGTCAGCGAACCCGGGTCGTCGTAGTCGATGCGGACCAGTAGTTTGCCCGCGTCGAAGCGCAGCCGGGCGAGGTCCTCGGGCCGGTGGCCCGTGAAGCGGTCGTCGAGTTCGAAGGAGGCGCCCGAAAGACCGCCCCGGTTCATCGAGCCCATCGCCACCTTGCCCTCGAGGGCGCCGAGGAGCAGCAGGTCCTCGAGGATGTCGGCGCTGCCGAGCACTCCGTCGACGCCGGGCCTCGACAGCGCGGTGCACAGGCGTTCCAGGAGGTCGGCACGCCGGGCCATGGCGTACGGCTCTCCGCCGGCTGCCAGGGCGCCGCGGGCCGGGTGATCGGCGGCGATGATCATCAGGCGGCCGCTCGCACCGAGCAGGGGGCGGCGTGTGCGCCGGGCGGCGGCCTCGGCGACGGCCTCGGGGTGCCGTGCCCGGATCGCCGGGAGGTCGGTGATGCCGATGGTCATGGATGACCTCTTTCGATGAGGCGTGTGGGGGTCAGCGGACGGCGAGAAAGTCGCGCAGCTCGTCCTGGGTGGGCATGGCGGAGGAGCAGGCGAGCCGTGAGGCGACGAGGGCGCCGGCCGCGTTCGCGTAGCGCATGATCCGTTCCAGGTCCCAGCCCGCCAGGACGCCGTGGCAGAGCGCACCGCCGAACGCGTCGCCGGCCCCCAGTCCGTTGACGACCTCGACGGGCGTGGGCGGTACCTCGGCGACCGTGCCGTCTCGGTGCACGGCGAGCACGCCCTTGGGGCCCTGCTTCACGACGGCTAGCTCCACACCGGCGTCCAGCAGGGCCTGTGCGCAGGCATTCGGTTCACGCACGCCGGTCGCGACCTCGCACTCGGCGAGGTTGCCGACGGCGACGGTGGTGTGCCGGAGCGCCTCGGCATAGTACGGACGGGCCTCGGCGGGGTCCTTCCGGGCTGTGCCGTTCCAGAGTTCCGAGCGCCAGTCGAGGTCGAAGACGGTGATGCCCCGCTTGGCGCGTGCTTCGAGGGCGGCCAGCGTGGCGGAGCGGCTGGGCTCCTCGCACAGACCGGTGCCGGTGATCCAGAAGACGAGAGCGTTCCGGATGGCGTCCAGGTCTAGCTCCTCGGTCCTGATCTCCAGGTCGGGGGCCTTGGGCTGCCGATAGAAGTACAGGGGGAAGTCGTCCGGGGGGAAAATCTCGCAGAAGGTGACGGGCGTCGGATGGTCTGCCACGGGCGACACCCAGCGGTCGTCGACGCCGAACCCCCTGAGTGCCTCGTGCACATACCTGCCGAACGGGTCCTGTCCGGTTCGGGTGATCACGGCGGTGGAACGTCCGAGACGGGCGGAGGCGACCGCGACATTGGTAGCGGAGCCTCCCAGGAACTTGCCGAAGCTCTCGACTTTTTCCAGCGGCACCCCGGTCTGTAGGGGATATATGTCGACGCCCGTCCGACCCATGGTTATTACATCGAAAGAAGTGTTCATTCGCGGATCTCCTGCATGCGGGCGCGCATCTCCCCGTCGCGATCAGGAAGGCGAGGGGAAAGGGCCGGGGACGCCCGGCCATTTCAGGTGTAGAGGTCACGGACAACCACCGTCAAGCAATTGTTCTGACATCTTGCCTTGATGGGCAAATGATGTCATTGCAAACGTTGACCTCAGGGTGGCGTGACGGTTCTATCTCGTCATGAGCAACAGCCGTGTTAACGGCATGTGATCGGCAGTGTTCGCCGGTCAACCGCTTCTCCCTTTCCCCTGTAGCACAGTGAGGTGCCGGAAAGATGGACCGTTCCTCCCACGCCCGCTCCCGCAGAATCGTCCCCGTAGCCGCAGTGGCGGCAGCCGCCGCACTGCTGGTCGCCGGCTGCTCCAGCAGCTCCGGCGGCAAGCAGTCCGAAGAGAGCGGCTCGGCAGCCTCCGCAGGCAAGGCCGGCACTCCCCGTATGACGGTCGCGATGATCACGCACGCGGTCCCCGGCGACACGTTCTGGGACACCATCCGCAAGGGCGCCGAGGCCGCCGCAGCCAAGGACAACGTCAAGCTGGTCTACTCCTCGGATCCCAACGCGGGCAACCAGGCCAACCTGGTGCAGAACGCAATCGACCAGAAGGTCGACGGCATCGCGGTCACTCTCGCCAAGCCCGACGCCATGAAGGATGTCGTCGCCAAGGCCAAGGCGGCGGGCATCCCCATCGTCGGCTTCAACGGCGGTGTCGACGACTGGAAGAGCCAGGGACTGCTGTCCTACTTCGGTCAGGACGAGACGGTCGCCGGCGAGGCGATCGGCAGGAAGCTGTCCGCCCTCGGCGCCAAGAACGCCGTCTGCGTGATCCAGGAGCAGGGCCACGTCGCTCTGGAGGCCCGGTGCGCGGGCGTGAAGAAGGGGTTCACGGGCAAGACGCAGATCCTCTATGTCAACGGCGCCGACATGCCGGCGCTGAAGTCGACGATCACCGCCAAGCTCACGCAGGACAAGACGATCGACGAGGTCGTCACGCTCGGCGCCCCGTACGCGCTGACAGCCGTCCAGTCCATCGCCGACGCCGGCAGTAAGGCCAAGCTCGCCACGTTCGACCTCAACAAGGACCTCGTGAAGGCCGTCCAGAACGGCAGCATCCAGTTCGCCGTCGACCAGCAGCCCTACCTCCAGGGCTACCTGTCGGTCGACTCCCTCTGGCTCTACAAGACGAACGGCAACTACAGCGGCGGCAGCGAGGAGCCCGTGCTCACCGGCCCGGCCTTCGTCGACAAGACCAACGTCGACACCATCGCCACCTTCGCCGCGAAGGGTACCCGGTGACCACCATGACCCAGACCACGGCTCCGGCGACGGGCTCCCCGTCGCCGGCCCCGCCGGCGCACCAGAAGGACGGGCGCACCGCACAGCGCCCCTTGGCGATCCGGCTGTTGGCGCGTCCCGAGGTGGGGGTGTTCCTCGGTGCGGTCGCGGTGTACGTGTTCTTCCTGATCGCGGCGCCGCCGGTGCGTGACGGCAGTTCGATGGCCAACATCCTGTATCAGTCGTCGACGATCGGGATCATGGCGCTGCCGGTGGCGATGCTGATGATCGGCGGCGAGTTCGACCTGTCGGCCGGTGTCGCCGTCATCACCTCGGCGCTTACCGCCGCCATGATCTGTTACCAGCTGAGCATGAACGTCTGGGTGGGCGTGGTCGTCGCGCTGCTGGTGTCGCTGGCGGTCGGCTTCCTCAACGGCTGGATGGTCGTGAAGACTGGGTTGCCGAGCTTCCTGATCACGCTGGGCACGTTCCTGATCCTCCAGGGTGTCAACCTCGCGGTGACCAAGCTGGTCACCACGAACGTGGCCACCGACGACATCAGTGACATGGACGGCTTCGGTCAGGCGAAGAAGGTCTTCGCCTCGTCCTTCGACGTCGGCGGCGTCCAGGTCAAGATCACCATCGTGTACTGGCTGGTCTTCGCGGCCATCGCCACCTGGGTGCTGCTGCGGACGAAGTACGGCAACTGGGTCTTCGCGGTGGGCGGTAACAAGGAGAGCGCGCGGGCGGTCGGCGTGCCCGTGACGTTCACGAAGATCTCGCTGTTCATGCTGGTCGGTTTCGGTGCCTGGTTCGTCGGGATGCACCAGCTGTTCACGTTCAACACGGTGCAGTCGGGCGAGGGTGTCGGGCAGGAGCTGATCTACATCTCCGCGGCCGTCATCGGCGGCTGTCTGCTGACCGGCGGCGCCGGCTCGGCGATCGGCCCGGTCTTCGGGGCGTTCATGTTCGGGATGGTGCAGCAGGGCATCGTCTACGCGGGCTGGAACCCCGACTGGTTCAAGGCCTTCCTCGGCGTCATGCTCCTGGGCGCCGTCCTGATCAATCTGTGGGTCCAGCGCACGGCCACCCGGAGGTGACCCGAATGACAAGTACCAACGCAACCGGCACGCACGGGGCCGTCCTCGAGGAGAGCGTGCCCACGACGGACACCGCCCTCGTCGAACTGCGCGACGCGGGCAAGTCGTACGGCAACATCCGCGCCCTGCACGGCATTGACCTGAAGGTGTACTCCGGCAAGGTGACCTGTGTGCTGGGTGACAACGGCGCCGGCAAGTCCACCCTCATCAAGATCGTCTCGGGGCTGCACCAGCACACCGAGGGCGAGTTCCTCGTCCAGGGCGAGACTGTCCGCTTCTCCACTCCCCGTGAGGCTCTCGACAAGGGCATCGCCACCGTCTACCAGGACCTCGCGACGGTCCCGCTGATGCCGGTGTGGCGCAACTTCTTCCTCGGCTCCGAACTCACCAAGGGCCCCTGGCCCGTGCGCCGGCTCGACATCGAGAAGATGAAGAAGACCGCCGACGAGGAACTGCGCAACATGGGCATCGTCCTCGACGACCTCGAACAGCCCATCGGCACCCTCTCCGGCGGCCAGCGCCAGTGCGTCGCCATCGCCCGCGCCGTCCACTTCGGCGCCCGCGTCCTCATCCTGGACGAGCCCACCGCCGCCCTCGGCGTCAAGCAGTCCGGCGTGGTCCTGAAGTACATCGCCGCCGCCCGCGACCGCGGCCTCGGCGTCATCTTCATCACCCACAACCCCCACCACGCCTACATGGTCGGCGACCACTTCAGCGTCCTGCGCCTGGGCACCATGGAACTCAGTGCGGAGCGCAGTCGGATCACGCTGGAGGAGCTGACCAACCACATGGCCGGGGGCGCCGAACTCGCGGCTCTCAAGCACGAGTTGTCCCAGGTCCGCGGCGTGGACGTAGAGGAGCTCCCCGAGGAGGCCGACCTACAGGTCGGCGCCCCCCAGCCCAACTGACCCTCACCAGCACGGGAGACACCACGAACATGCCACCTCAGCAAGCACTGGGTGTTGCCGTCGTCGGCACCGGCAAGATGGGCGCGGACCATGTGCGCAGACTCCACGACGTCATCAGCGGGGCACGCGTGAGCGCCGTCGTCGACATCGAGGCGGAGCGCGCCAAGACGCTCGCGAACGCCATCGAAGGCTGCACGGCGTACACCGACCTCGCGGCGGCCATGGCGTCCCAGGACGTGGACGCCGTACTCATCGCTTCCCCGGGGCCGGCCCACGAGGCGGCCCTGCTGGAAGCCCTCAGCCGTGACCTGCCGGTGCTTTGCGAGAAGCCGCTCACCCCCGATGCGGCCGCCGCTCTTCGCGTACTTGAGGCGGAGCAGCGGCTCGGACACCGGCGTATCCAGGTGGGCTTCATGCGACGCTACGACACCGATTACATGAAGTTGAAGCGGCTCCTCGACGGCGGGGAACTCGGCAGGGCACTGATGCTGCACCATCGGCACCGGAACCTGTCGATGCCGCCGTGGTTCACCGAAGAGATGCTCATCAACGACTCGGTGGTCCACGAGATGGACGTGACGCGCTGGCTGCTTGATCAGGAGATCACGGCGGTCACCGTGCACAAGCCGGCCCCGACGTCGCACGCTCCGGCCGGTATGAACGACCCTCAGTTCATCCTCTTCGAAACCGACTCGGGCGCCCTGGCCGACGTCGAGATCTTCGGCCACTGCGGCTACGGCTACCAGGTGCACGCCGAAGCTGTCTGCGAGCGGGGCACCGTGCGCATCGGTGACGAGCACGGGCCGCGGACGAGCGCCGACGGCCACTGGGGCGGACGTATCACGCCGGACTACGTCGAGCGGTTCGAGGACGCATACGACCGTGAGGTGCAGGGCTGGGTGGATGCCACGCGGCGCGGGGAGGTCACCGGCCCCGGCGTCTGGGACGGCTACGCGGCAGCGGCCGTGTGCGAGGCGGGCGTGCTGTCCCAGCGGGAGGGACGGCGCGTCGAGGTCGAGATGATCGAACGGCCGGCCTTGTACCGGTAGTCCGTGGACACAACGGGGGAGGGCGGTACCGGTCCGGTACCGCCCTCCCCCGTTCGCTCTTCGTCATGCAGGGGCCGGAAGGACCGTACGCGGCCGGATCGGGAACCCGGCCGCCCGGTAGCAGGTGTCGATGAGCCGCATGGTGGTCAACGCGTCGTCGGCGTCGAGCGCCAGCGGTGCGCCGTGCCGCAGGTGGGCGGCGAAGGCCTCCAGCTGGTAGGTGTACGAGGACCGGCGGCCGAGCTCCTCGGTGCGCTCCCCGGCGGCCGTACGCACGACGACCCGGTCGTCCAGGTGCGGCTGGACGAAGTTCACCACCGTGGCTTCGCCGCGCGAGCCCACGACGTGGCAGCTCATCTGCCAGGTGTCGTGGGCCATGTGGCAGCGGGCGCTGCCCGTGGCACCGCCCGGGAACTCCAGATCGGCGTCCAGCCACTCGTCGACCCCCGGGGCCCCGGCCTTCTCACCACCGCGCGCGGCGACGAGCCGGGGCGCCCCGCCCGCCCAGGGCGCGAGCATGCGCTGGGCGTGCAGGCTGTAGCACCCGAGGTCCATCAGCGCGCCGCCCGCGAGCGGGAGCGACCACCGTAGGTCGCTGTCCGGCGGGGCGGGCATGGCGACCATGGTCTCCACGTGCCGGAGTTCGCCCAGCGTTCCGCTGTCCAGCAGTTCGTGCAGGCGCAGGGTGACCGGGTGGAACAGGTAGTGGAAGCCCTCCATGAACACCGTGCCCGCCTTGGCGGCGGCGTCGTGGACCTCGGCCGCCTCCGCCGTATTGCTCGCGGACGGCTTCTCGGTCAGGACGTGCTTGCCGGCCTGGAGGGCGGCCAGGTTCCACGGCCCGTGCAGGCTGTTGGCCAGCGGGTTGTAGACGACCTCGATCTCCGGGTCGGCGACAAGGTGGGCGTAGGAGCCGGCCACCCGTTCCACACCGTGCGTGGCGGCGAAGGCCTCGGCCCGGTCCCGGTCGCGGGCGGCCACCGCGACGAGGCGGTGGCCGCCGGCGCGGGCCGGCCCGACGATGGACAGCTCGGCGATCCGGGCCGCGCCCAGGACGCCGATCCGCAGGGGCTCGTCCGTCATCCCTTACGCACCTCGTCGAGTCGTACGGGCCGGTGCTCATGGAGGGACAGGGTGCACGCCTCGGCGATCCAGCTCGCCTCGATGGCGTCCGCGACCGTGCACGGGGAGGTACGGGTGCCCGCGACGACCTCGGTGAACGCGGTGAGTTCGGCGCGGTAGGCGGCGGTGAAGCGGTCCATGAAGAAGTCGTGCGGGGTACCGGCCGGGAAGGTCGCCCCGGGCTCCACCGACCGCAGCGGCAGCTTGTCCTCCAGGCCGACCGCGATGCTGTCCTTCATGCCGTGCAGTTCCAGGCGCACGTCGTAACCGCGGGCGTTGTGGCGGGAGTTGGAGATGACGGCGATCGCGCCGTCGTCGAGGGTGAGCAAAGTGGACGCCGTGTCGACGTCGCCCGCCTCACGGATGTAGTCCGCGCCGCGGTTGCCGCCGGTCGCGTACACCTCGACCACCTCGCGGCCGGTCACCCAGCGCACGATGTCGAAGTCGTGCACGGAACAGTCGCGGAAGATGCCGCCGGAGACGGCCACGTAGGCGGGCGGCGGCGGTGCGGGGTCGAGAGTGGTGGACCGTACGGTGTGCAGGTCGCCGAGCTCACCGCTCACCACGGCCTCGCGCGCGGCCACACAGCCCGCGTCGAAGCGTCTGTTGTAGCCGATGTGCACCTCGACGCCGCTGCCCTCCACCGCACGCAGCACCTCCAGGCTCTCCTCGACGCCGCGGGCCACGGGCTTTTCGCAGAAGACGGGGATGCCCGCCTTCACGGCGGCGAGGATGAGCCGGGGGTGCGCATCGGTCGCGGCGGCGATCACGACGCCGTCGACTCCGGCGGCGAGCACCGCTTCGGGGGAGTCCACCGCGGTGGCCCCGAACCGTTCGGTAGCCGTCGCGACGGCTGCGGCCACCGGGTCGGTGACCACCAGGGAGTCCACCGCGTCCAGCCCGGACAGGGTTTCCGTGTGGAAGCTGCCGATCCGGCCCAGCCCCATGATGCCAATACGCATGATCTTGCTCCTTCAGCCCGAGGGCGGTTCAGTCCTGGCCGCCGAAGACGTTCTGGTCCCAGTCGATGACCGAGCCGGTCACCACCCCGCTACGGTCGGAGAGCAGGAAGACGACGAAGTCGGCGATCTCGTCGACCTGCCCGAGCTTGCCCATCGGCTGAGACCGGGCGGCCTTCTCCCGCCAGTCGTCACCCGCGTCGTGGAAGGCGCGCTGAGTGGCGTCCTCCCCCTCGGTGTCCGTCCACCCGATGTTGAGGCCGTTGATCCGGATGCGGTCCCAGCGGTGCGCGTGGGCGGCGTTGCGCGTCAGGCCCCCCAGACCGGCCTTGGCCGCCGAGTACGGCGCCAGGTGGGGCGGACCGCCGTGCGCGCAGTTGGAGATGATGTTGACGATGGTGCCCGGCGCCTTGCGGGCCGTCATGTCGGCCACCGCCGCCTGCATCGCGAAGAACGGCGCGCGCAGATTGATCGCCATGTGCTGGTCGAAGAGTTCCGGCGTGGTGTCGAGGAGCGAGCCGCGCGACGTCAGCCCCGCCGCGTTGACCAGGCAGTCGACGCGTCCGTGAGCATCGATGGCCTGTACGGCGCTGTCGCGTGCCTGCGCCGGGTCGGAGAGGTCCGTCTGCACGAAGCGCGCACCCGTGTCCGCGGCGAGCTTCTCGCCCAGATCGGCCCGGCGGCCGGTGAAGACGACGTTCGCGCCTTCCCGCACGGCTGCCCGTACGATGCCCGCGCCGACGCCCTGGCTGCCGCCGTTGACGAGGACGACCAGATTTTCGAGCAGAGGGGTCTCAAGCAGTCCCATGAGTGCTGTGTCCTTTTCAGCTTCGGCGGCGCTTGGCGGCGGCCTGCAGTTCCTGGCTCAGCCGTTGCGGGGCCCAGCCCTCGACGACGGCCTGCCGGAGGGTGTCCGCCTGGGAGGGCGGGGCGAGACCGTCGACCGGCGGGTCGAGGTCGAGGTCGGTGGGGAAGGGGTAGCCCTCGGCGATGGCCGCCACCACGCGGCGCAGCCAGTCCTGCGACATGCCCTCGGCCTTGCGGCGCAACAGCACCGGGAACAGCGCGTTCGCCATCGCCTCGCGGTCCACCGTCTCCATGGCGCGGCCGAAGGCGGAGGAGATCTGCAGCAGATTGGCCATGCGCCTGATGTCGGCCGAACGGTTGTGGCCGGCGGCGTGGAAGAGCGCCGGGTTGAAGAAGACCGCGTCGCCCTTCTCCAGCGGGAGTTGGACGTGATGGGCGTCGAAGTACTCGACGAACTGCGGCAGTCGCCAGGCGAGATAGCCGGGCTCGAACTTCTGCGAGTGCGGCAGGTACAGCGTCGGGCCGGACTCGACGGGCATGTCGCAGTGCGCCACCGCGCCCTGGAGGGTCAGCACCGGTGAGAGGCGGTGGACGTGCGCTGGGTAGGCGGCGGCGCGCTCCTGGGAGAGGAAGCCGAGGTGGTAGTCGCGGTGCACGCTCTGCGCCGCGCCCCCTGGGTTGACCACGTTGACCTGGGAGGTCACCTGGTAGGCGGGGCCGAGCCAGGCCTCGGCGATCAGCTCCAGGATGTCGTTGGCGTAGTAGTCGGCGAACGCCTCCGGCGCCCGTACGGCCACCTTGTCCAGGGCGTTCCAGACGCGGTCGTTCGCGCCGGGCTCGGCGAAGTGGTCGCCGCGGGCCGCACCGGTGGCGCGCTCCTCCTCGATCAGCGCGTGGAAGGCCTCGGACGTCGCGTCCACGACGGCCGCGTCGGTGAAGGCGCGCTTGAGGACCACGATGCCGGGCCCGTCGAGCAGGGCCCGTATCAATTCGTCCTGCACGCTCCGGCGGCCCTGCGGGGTGGCCGACAGGGAGCGCAGCCGTGCGCTGTCGTAGAGCGGGACGTTGTGCTCCACCCGCTCGGCCGAGGGGTGATCGGCGAGGTCGGTGCGCTGCTCCACCAGTGAGCGGAACGCGTCGAGATCGCAGTCCGCCTCGGTCAGCCAAGTCCGCGCTCCCGCGGCTGTGGGAGACATCCGGGTCCTTTCGCAGTCCGTGCATTTCTGCCAGTCTTGAGAACCCGAACACATCATTCAATGCTTATCAGTACATCAAAAATCCATCATCATCCTTGGGATCAGTCATGCGACACCCCTACCCGATCAGGGAAATCGCTCGCCAGGCCGGACTGAGCACGGCCACCGTCGACCGCGTCCTCAACGACCGGGGCAACGTGACGGAGAGCACCATCAGGGAGGTGCACGAAGCCATCAAGGACCTGGACCGCCAGCAGAGCCAGGTCCGGCTCGGCGGCCGCACCTTCATGATCGACATCGTGATGCAGACCCCGGAGCGGTTCTCCACCGCGGTGCGGGACGCGCTCGAAGCCGAGCTGCCCTCCCTGCATCCCGCTCTCGTGCGCTCACGCTTCCACTTCCGGGAATCCTGCCCTCCCGAGGAACTGATCGGAACCCTGGACAAGATCGCCAAGCGTGGCACGCAGGGCGTGATCCTCAAAGCTCCCGACGAGCCAGAGATCACCGCCGCGGTCGGCCGGCTCGTCGCGGCCGGCATCCCCGTCGTCACCCTGGTGACCGACCTGCCCCACAGCGCCCGTCTGGCGTACGTCGGCATCGACAACCGCGCGGCTGGCGCCACCGCCGCCTACCTCCTCGGACAGTGGCTGGGCAAGCGGGCCGGCAACGTGCTCACCACCATCAGCCGGGGCTCTTTCCGCGGGGAGGAGGAACGCGAGATGGGCTTCCGCAGCGCGATGCGTCTCGCCGATCCCAGGCGATCCCTGGTGGAGGTCACCGACAGCGACGGACTGGACGCCACCCAGCACGATCTCGTGCTGGAGGCGCTCAAGCGGGACGAGGACATCATCGCTGTCTACTCCGCGGGCGGGGGCAACCTCGCCACCCTCGACGCCTTCGACGCGCTCGGACGGGAGTGCGAGGTGTTCATCGCGCACGACCTCGACCACGACAACACCCGCCTGCTGCGCGAGCGCCGCTTGTCCGCGGTCCTCCACCATGACCTGCGCCAGGACATGCGCCGCGCCTGCCAGGTCATCATGCGCGCCCACAAGGCACTCCCCGACGACGGCCCCTCGCTTCCCTCGGCGATCCAGGTGGTCACGCCGTTCAACATGCCGCCAGGTGCTCCGACCGTGCCGATCGTCGACTGAAGCGCTGCGAGGCTTCGCTCGGGTGTACGCGACGGCCGGGCGGCGCAGCAGACCGGTGGTCACTTCAGCGGCGACGCTCTCGTCCCGTGTCAGCTCCTCGACGCCCTTCACCTTGTCGGCAGCCTTGACCTTTGCGACGACGGCGGGGCGCCGCAGGATGTCCGGGGCGATCGCGGCGGCGACCTCGTCCTCGCGGGACAGCTCCTCGACCGCCCTGACCTTGTCGGCGGGCTTGACCTGGGCGATCACGGCCGGACGGCGCAGCAGGTCGCCGGTCACCGTCGCCGCGACCTCCCGCCGCCTTCAAGGACGACGCGTCGATATCAGAGGGGCGCCCGCGGCCCGCACCAGCTGCACCCGGCCAAGCCGCGTGGTCTCCCGCGGGGGTCCGGGAGGCGCGGCGGGCCCCGCGGTCGCAGAGGGGCAGCAACGCTCAGCAAGGGGATCCGTCGGGGTGCGCCAACCGAGTGGTGGACGGCTGCCGGGTTGCCCTGGAGAGGCGGTTGGCGAGGATCACCAATCCGCTCGTTGAGCAGTTCCGAATTGCCTGGGTGCGGGGTTCGGAGACGAGGGCCGCCCGAGCGGCTGCCGGCGCGAGGAATACGGGAGGGCGGCGCTCCTGAGCCCCCGTGCACGGCGGTGTATCGGGGGCTCAGTCTGGTGGCAGCCGCTCAAGGTCTTGCTGTCACAGAACAGGCGTCATGGAGGGGGAGCGGGAGGTTCGGCCGGCTGTTGGGTTTGGGCCGCGGGATCTGGCGCCGGGGAGGGACGGCGGCCTGCCGGATGCGGGTGATGTGGTCCAGGCCTGCTGTGTAGTCCGCGGCTTGGGCGGCCTTTTTGAGGAATGTGTCCTCGTGGCGCCGTCGCATGGCTTCTGTCCCACAACTTCGGCTCCGCGGCTCAGCCGGGCGGCAGGTTTGGGCGGGGCCGGGCTACTCAGGACGATCTAGGTGCTCGCGCCCAAGCGGAGCACGGTGCCCGCTGCCTAACCTCCGGAGCATGAGTTCCGTTGAGCAGACAGTCGGGTCGAGTGAACAGCTGAGGGTGCGGCAGCGGCAGCGGGGCACGACATCGTTTGTGCTGGGCGCTGCCGCCGTCGCGATGATGGTGTGCCCGTTTCTGCCTGCCTGGGTCCCGCCCTGGTTCCGCTTCTTTCCCGTGTACTTCATTGTGCCCGCGGGGATCGGTGCGGTCGCCTGCGGCCTTGCCGCGCTGCGCAGGGCGCGGGGCCAGCAGGAGGCGATTCCCTCGCGGGCGCGGGCGGGAGTCGCACTCGGCACGACGGCCGTTGTGCTGTCGCTGGCCGTGATTGTCTGGGCGATCTGGGCGCTGAACCAGGCCTACCAATAGATGCCGAGTACGCGGCCCCGGAGTGGGTGGGCGATACCTACGCAGGCCGGGGCCGCAGACGTTCCTGCCGTGTCCTGTCAACGGTGTGTGACGTTGCCCTGATCATGGACGGATACGAACACCTTGACCTCGATGAGATCGACTTTGCGCCCATGGAGCACGACACCGAGCGGTTGCGCCTGCTGACGCTGGACGAGGCGTACGAGCTGATCCAAGTGCGCACAGCCGCAGAGGAAGGCGGGGCGGCCGCGCAGGAGGCGGGCCGCCTGGCGCGCGAGATCGGCGCGCGCATCCCGTCGAAGAGCTGACGAGGTGCCGGCCGCGGCCGGCACAGCTTCTGCCCCCATGCCCGGCTGCCGTGAGGGCGCACGCTGTTACTCACTTTCGGGTGACGATCCGCCCCGGACCAGGCTGGCGAGATCCGGTGAAATCCAGCTGCTGCAAGGGCTGTGAGATCCCTTCAGCCGTCAACATGACGCCACTGGCATAAATGGACGATGCAGCTGAGAGTCACAGAAACATGGGTAACGAGTAACACAGTCCATGTTTCCATCCCAACTCCCGCATGAGGCGGACAGAGGCGTCCCACGCCGACGCCGGATAGATCACGGAGCCGCACTGGAGTACTACGACGGGTCGGCGGCATGCTCTCGCAGGAAGGCTCCGGCATGAGCGGCGGCCTCTTCCTTCGTCGCGTACCAGGTGTCGTCCTCGGCGGCGCCGCGCGTTTCGTCCGCGCCCTTGCCCGACCAGGTCCAGCCGCGGGACGACGGGTCCTGCGCCAGTTCGGCTGTGCCGCCGAAGAGTTGGAGCGCTGTGCCTGTCCGCGCTGGTGCGGTCGAGGGGCGGGGGACCGCGTCGGGCCACTTCTTGCGCGCGCCCTGCCGGGTGATGCCCCAGACCGCACCCATCTGCTCGTAGCTCGCGCCGTAGGAGCCGGCTGTCGCCGCGGCGATCGCCGTCAGCCGCTTGATCTCCGTGTCCACCGCCTTCCAGGCGGCGAGGACGGACAGAGTCACATCAACCGGGTCTGCCTCCCACATGCGGGCCTCGGACAGCTCCGACTCGCGGGAGCGAATGGCCGCCGCGAGCGGGTTGAGGGCATCAGTAAGGGCCTTCCCCAGCTCGGCCCGCTCTTCGGAGGTGATCTCAATCGAAGCCATGCGACAACTATAGTTACCGAGATCCATATCGACAACTTTAGTTTCCGGCTCGAGAGGGTGGCGGCCAGGTGGAAGCTTCCGCAGGCCGAGCTGTAGCCGTCACCCTTGATGCGGAGGGCGGGGCTACGGCCCTGTTCCATCAGTGCAGGAGCGGCGCATCCCCAACGGCGCCATCCCCGCACCGTCTGCCCGGCTGCGCCCCCAGACGGAAGCAGCCAGCGTGCGGAGACTATGTGACGAACCGTTCGACGCTCACCGCGCCGAAGCGGCTCGCCCGTCACCCGGCCGCTCACTAACTCCAGACCGAGCGTCACCAGTGCCTGGAGCTTGTCGGCGGTGACTTTCCAGCGCCTGCTGGGTGCGGCGGGGGAGGGACGCTTGGGCCCCGCCTGGCGCATTGTGCTGCTCTGATCGGGGGATGCCATGTCAGACCTGATCCCTAACGTCCGCTGTGGACAAGGTTCCGCCACCGAGCGAAGGAGACAGTGATGGTGTTCGTCGGGGTCCACGGAGAGCGGGGGCGCATCGACGTCACCCAGGCTGACCTCGGCTGCGGCCGCGACAGGGCGAGCATCTACAAGACCAAGCGGCCCGCACCGCTGACCTGCTACGAGTGCGACTGGCGCCTCCACCTGGTCCACGAGACCCACAGCGCGTACGACCTGTGGTTCCTGCGGCACGCCAACCCAGCACCTCACTGCGAAGCCAGGGCCGCCGGCGAGGGCGTGGTCCGGGGAGGAGAGGACGCCCTGGTGCGACTGTGGCGGAGCACCCACTCCGCAGAGCAGGTACCCACGGCCTGAGGGCCAGGTTCACGCCTGCCTTGGAGGCTCACGCCCTCGCCCAGTCCAGTCCGGGAGCTGCGAGTGCAGCGAGCCGTTCAGCGGTGAGCTCCCTTGCATGGAACGGCTGTTCGGGAGAAAGGCCTCCAGCTTCAGTGCTCCGCACCCTCGACCATCACCGTTTCCACCTGGGGGTTGTCACAGACCCGTTCGGGCCCGGTACTGCGCAAGGTCGTCCTGTCCGTCGCGACCGCCGACGGCGGCAGGTGAACACCTTCTATGTTCCCTTCCCTTTCGGTGACGTCGGCCGAGTGGGCACTCCTCTGCGCCGCGTGATTCGCCGGCATGCGGTGGGATGGGGGCTGGCGTGAACCACTCGAACGGTCTTGTTCGCGCTGTTGTACTGCGTTTATGGCAGATCAGAAGCGGTGCTCGGTGGTTCGGACCGGGCATTACGAGGGAGCTCAGGGCGGTGTCTTCGGGGCGGGCATCAGCGCGCAGTCGGCGGGGGCGGAGCGGTTGTGTCTGCACCGGCTGGTGATGGCCGCGGGCAGCCGGGGCCGGCCTCACCTGCATGAGGGTCACGAATCGGCCATTTTCATCCAGTCCGGACAGGTCGAGGTGTGGCACGGGGAAGGGCTTGCCGAGCATGTGGTGCTGCGCGCGGGCGACTACATCCACATCCCGGCGGACGTCCCGCACATGCCGGTGAACAGCGGCACGCAGGAGATGGTGTGCCTGGTGGCGCGGACCGACCCGAACGAACAGGAGGGGGTCCGGCTGCTGGACCTGCCGGCGTGGCTGGAGGACCGGGTCGGCCCTGTGGCGGTGGGGGCGGGCTGAGCCACAAGCGGCACCCCCTTCCTGGGACGGCCCCGGTCCCGCACCGGCGCGAAGCATGACGGGACACCGGTCGAGAGGCCCCCGCCAGATTCTGGCGGGGGCCTCTTCACACGCAGGGTGACTGCTCAGGAGGCAGCGCCGGCGCCGCCGATCCCGCTGAGGCCGCCGGTCAAGGAGCTGAGGGACTGGCGGGTCCGTGATTCCTCCGGCTGAGGGCGCTGGCCCGTCTGGAACAAGAGAATGCCCAGCTACGGCAGGCCGTCAACTCCCATGCGGTGGTCGACCAGGCGATCGGTGTCCTCGTCGCGGTCCACCGGATTGCGTCGGCCGCCGGGTTCGAGGTGCTGCGTGAGGTCTCCCAGCACACCAACGTCAAGCTGCACACGGTCGCCGAGATGGTGATCGGCTGGGCGCTGGGGCAGTCACTGCCGGAGACGGTGGAGCGGGAGCTGGGCCAGGCCGTGCAGTGCCGCTCGGGTCAGGACGACGTCCCGGGCCGGCCGCAGTAGGGCGGTCAGGGTTCGAGGGCCTGCTCGAGGGTGGGGTGGCAGGTGATGAATGTGTCGATGCCGACCAGTCGCAGGACATGCAGCACGGGTGTCTGGGCGGCGGCGAGACGCAGCCATCCCTCGGCGGCACTGACGGCCTGGTGGGCGAGGATGAAGACGTTGATGCCGCTGGAGTCCATGAAGGTCACCCTGCTGAGGTCCACCACGATCCGCGACGCCTGTGCCGCGCTGTCCGCGGACAGCAGGGCTGCGCTGAGCAGCTCTTGGACGTCGTGGTCGATCTCGCCCTGCACGGTCACGACGCGCACGCCGTCGACCGTTCGGTGTGCGACGGAGAACCGGTCGGGCCGGTCCGTTTGCTCGATGTTGCTCACCGTCTTCTCGAATGCGCTTGGGCCTGCCCCCAGGACAGGGCGTGCACGGACGATTCTGCCCCACCGCCTGAACCCCATACACGCAGACGGCCGTGGCGAATGACATGCCTCAGACATGCAGGACGGGATCGGGGGTAGTGGCGCGCTCGTGAATGGTGAATGAGGGCGACGCCAGAGGCATCCCATAACGGCGGCGACGGCCCTCCGGCGCCGGATGAGTACCTGATCCGCGCCGGCTACGCCCTCGGGGGTGACGACGGCTGCATCGCCGACGCCCGCCGGCACGCCCTCGCCTTCCTCGACCAGGCCGCAGCCGACTATCCCCTGTCGGTGCCCGCCCGCACGAGGGACCTGACCCAGCTGGTGGTCAGCGAGCTGGTCACCAACGCCTGCAAATACGCCCCCGGCCCGGTCCTGGTGGAACTGCGGATCAGCACCCGTGCCGTGGACGTCGTGGTGTGGGACAGCGACCCCACGGTGCCCGCGGCCCGGGCCGCGGATCCCGACCGGATCGGCCAGCACGGCCTGGAGATCGTCAAAGCTGTCGCCAAGGACCTCGTCGTCGAGCAGCAGCCGGTCGGCAAGCGCATCACGGCCCGCATCCCCCTGCTCGACACCCCGGCAGCGGCCCCAGCGCCCTCAGCCTGACGAGCACCGGGCCCGGACATTGCCGGAGCCAGGGACGCTGCCTACGTGAGAGATGTCGGGTTCGTCGAAGGTGCCGGTGGTCGTTGGCCGGCAGTCAGGACGGTGGCCGCGCAGCCGGGTTGGCCGGAATTTCGTACGGCCGGGGAATGCTGCCGAGCAGATCCGGGCTCCGGCCGGAGAGGCGCTGACTGTTGGTCTCCGGGTCGGCCGGGTGCTGCTTCTAAGGAAACTGTCACGGCCAGGCACCCGTGAGGACCCAGATCAACACCCGCCCCGAACCGGATACTCCAAGGAGAGCCACACAGGTGTTGAAGCTCCTATAGATCGTCAAGCTGGTCAGCTGTCGTGGCTGGGTCGTACTGTGCCCCGATGCGCTACTTGGTGGAGCCCTTCATCATCGGGGCCTTGAGGCGGGGTCGTTCGGTTGAGCAGTTCCTCGGGCCGGTCGGCTCACCCGAGCGCCTCGGTGTGAGGTATGCCGAGGTCCGATCGGCGAAGACGTCGTACGCGGTCTACGTCCATGCCGTCGAAGATGTCGGGCACGAGAATTTTCTGCAGGGAGCCTGCGGAGTAGGTCATCTGGCGGGCTGACTCGGGGCGGATCAATCGTCGGGACAAGCTATGAGCGTGAGAGGTAGCGATAAGACAGGGTGGAGGGATGCCTGAGTCGTTCTTGCCCGGAGGTTTCGTCAATGCGGTCGTTCGTTCCTGTGACCGACCCGATATCCACGCCGACAGCAGCACCCGCGCACCGAACCCCCTGGGCGGCATCACCAGAGGTCGCCCTGGCGTCGTTCATGTGAAGCAGCAGCGGCTGGTCAGCACTGCAGGCAACGGTTGGCGATCTTGAGTGCTGCGGAAGCTCACCACTGCGGACAGCTTGCCGAGATCACCTGCACCTCACCATCGTTGGCGGTCGCTACCTGACCAGGGTGCAGGGCGACACCGCGCCGCCTAATCTTCATGCTCATGCCCGACGAACGCTTCCTCGCCGCGACCCGAGCCTCCTATGACGTCATGGCCGTGGAGTACGCCGAAAAGGTGGACTCTGACCTGGACGCCAAGCCACTCGACCGTGCCCTGCTGGTCGCCTTTGCCGAGCTGACGCAGGCAGGCGGAAATGGTCCTGTCGCCGATGTGGGATGCGGACCCGGCCAGGTCACGGCGGCCCTGCACCGTTTGGGACTGAACGCGTTCGGTATCGATCTGTCGCCCGAGATGATCGCCGTGGCCCGCCGCACCTACCCGGAGCTCCGTTTCGAGGTGGGATCGATGCTGGCCCTGGATCTACCGCAGGCGTCCGTTGGCGGGTTGCTCGCTTACTACTCGATCATCCACATCCCATGGGAACGACGAACGGAAGTGTTCCTCGAGTTCCACCGGGTCCTCGCACCGGGCGGGCAGTTAATGCTCGTCTTCCAGGTCGGTGACGGCCAGGGTCACCGCGCCGAGGCGTTCGGCAAAGCGATCTGCGTCGACTGGTACCGGCAGCAACCGGACGAGATCGCAGGACTGTTGCGACGCGCCGGGTTCGAAGTCTGGGCTACGACTACAGCCTGCAGAAGAGTCGGGGGCTCGGACTGCCAGGTAGGCCGTATCGCTGGTCGATGCTGCGGCAGACGTTCCGGACGCGCTGCGGATAGCAGATGGGCGAGCGGCAGTCCTCCAGCCCCGCCTCCGCCGGGCATGCGGCGACCGGGCGGTAGTCGTGCTGGCGCAGGACGAAGGACGTCATCAGGGCATGCCCCTGGTTCGGGGCCACCAGCGGGCCGTAGGTCCGTTCGGTGAGGAAGCTGCTGCCGTCGGTGACCGTTATGAGGTCCGCCACGCCGTCGCCCTGCCCGTCATCGCCGCGGGCGGGATCGCCACCGCCGCCGATGCGACGGCCGTGCTGCGCGCTGGCGCGGTGGCTGCCATGGTCGGCACTGTTCTGCTGCGCACCAGGAGAGCGGACCCGACCGGGGCTCAGGCGCTGCTGCGGCCTTGGCTGCCTCCGCCGGATGCAGCCAGGTGGGCTTGGAGCCACACGGGGCCCTGACGGACAGGCGGGGCGCTACCCCTGGAGTCCATCCCCCTTTCGGCAGTCGGCTCGCGGTCGCCCCTTGCGTGATCAGCGACGAGCCTCCATTATCAGGAATCCTGATACTTTAAGTTTGTAGCGATGGGGTCCAGTCATGTCATTCAGGCCCAGAATCCAGGCCAGAGGGGTTCAGCTGTTGCTCGGCCGAATGATGAGCCGCGTGCACAAGGATCTGCGCTTCACCGACATCCCGAAGCGCACGGAATCCATCCGGGTGGAGACCGGCGCCGGACTGGTGACGTGCACCGTCTACCGCCCGTCGGCCGTCGCAGCCCCTGCCCCCGTGTACGTCAACTTCCACGGCGGCGGTTTCGTGGTCGCCCGCCCCCAGCAGGACGACCACATCTGCCGCTACATAGCCGCCACGGCCGACTGCGTGGTGATCAACGTGGACTACGCTGTTGCCCCGCAGCGGCCGTACCCGGTACCCGTCACCCAGGCGTACGACGTCACGGCCTGGGTGGCCGAGAGCGGCACCGCCAACAACTGGGACGGTTCGCGACTCGCCGTGGGCGGACATAGCGCCGGGGCCAACCTGACCGCCGCGGTCTGCCGCACCGCTCGGGACCGCGGCACCTTCACGCCCCGCCTCCAGATCATCGACTCGGCACCGCTCGACCAGCTCGCCGACCCGGCCACCAAGCAGTCACCCATCGTCAAGCCCCTGCTTACCCCTCAGCTCATGCGGGTCTTCACCGCCGCCTACGTCTCCGATCCCGCCGACCTGGCCCATCCGCTGGTGTCGCCCGGATTGGCCGACGACCTAGCCGGGCTGCCGCCCGCCCTGGTCATCACCGCGGAGAACGATCGCCTGCGCGAGGAGGGCGATGCGTACGCCAAGGCCCTGGAAGCTGCCGGCGTTCCGGTCACCCACCGTTGCTTCGAGGGTGTCGACCACTACTTCACCCACACCGGCCCGGTACCGGCCGGGAAGGAAGCCATCGATCTGATGGCCACCACCCTGCGCACGGCACTCACCGCCTGACCGCTGACAGGGGCCGACAGTCCTTGTGTCAACACGCTGCCTTGGTGACACCTATCGTGCTTCGGTTATGCGCTGTTGAGCTGTCCACGGACTATCGTCCAGCGTCATGTCGATCACCGGGTGGCGAATGCATTGCATCGCCCGCTGTCCTGGAGGCACCATCGCCGGAGGGCCTGCCAACCTGAGCCGGCTAGGGAAGGAGAACACCGACCTGCGCCGCACCCTCGCTCTGTACGAGGAGGCCATCCGCCAGCAGGTCCTCGAAAACGACGCCCTGCGCAGTGGCGGCACCGTTCTCCGCTGCCCAACCGCAGCACGCCCGCGCCACCCGGGCCGTCCTGAATCCGACACCCCCGGAGGCGTCTGGCGTGCGAAAGGACGCTGTGCGTGGAGCGCAACCGACTACCGATGATCAAGGGGAGTCATCAAGCCGTGCGTGCCGACGACGTGCCCGTTCCCACCCGGGTCGCATCCGCGCCCCAGCTGGCCAGCAGTCGCAGAGCCTCCGCCGACGGGGAGTTCGGTTCGGCGTGGTAGGTCACCAACATCTGCTCGCGGGCGTCGGCCTGGTGGAACGACTCGAGGCGGAGGTCGAGTTCGCCGACGAGCGGGTGGTGCAGGCGCTGGGTGCCGTGGCACTTCTCCTTGACGTCGTGGGTGGCCCACAGCCGCCTGAATTCCTCGCTCTTCACGGAGAGTTCGCCCACCAGCGCGGACAGCCGGGGGTCGTCCGGATGGGAGCCGGCGTCCATGCGCAGTTGAGAGACGACGTCGCTGGCTTTGTGCTCCCAGTGCACGAACAGGTCGCGGTACTCGGGCCTCAGGAACACCAGCCGCGCCCAGTTCTGCTCCCTAGCCGGCAGCTCGGCCCAGTCGCCGAAGACCGCCGCGGCCATCCGGTTCCAGACGAGGATGTCCGAGCGCCGCCCCACGAGGATCGCCGGAACGCCGTCCATGGTGTCCAGCAGCGTCCGCAGGGGACCTCGCACCTGCTGGGCGCGGCCGGCCGGCTTCTTCTTCTGCTGCTTCGGCTTCGCCAGGTGCGTGAGGTGGGCGTGCTCGGCGTCGCTCAGCCTGAGCGCGCGGGCGATGGCGTCGAGGACCTCCGCCGACACGTGCCGCCCGTTGCCCTGTTCCAGCCGCGTGTAGTACGCCACGGACACCCCGGCCAGCTGCGCCAGCTCCTCGCGGCGCAGCCCCGGCACCCGCCGGTACCGTCCGAAGTCCGGCAGCCCCACGTCCTCCGGCTTCAGCCGGGCCCGCCGGGTGCGCAGGAACTCGCTGAGCTCGGCACGCGGGTCCAGCGCGCCGGCGGCGGGCTCGTGCACCGGTTCGGGGTATTCGTCCATGCCTCGAGTATCCACGGTCGCACGCACGCCAGCCTGACCCAACCAGTGGTAGGCACAGCGCACGTACGCAATGCCGTGGCCTGGGTGGATGCCGGCCCCTCCGGGACGCTGGTCACCGTGTCCGGCCGGAAGGCGGCCGGGGCGTGGCGTGCATCAAGAACGGAGTACATCCCATGAGCGCAACACAGGGGATCGAGTCGAGGACGCACCGGACGGAAACGGCTGCGGAGGTGGTGGGCCGCCTTCGTGCGACGTTCAACACCGGCGTCACCCGCCCACTGGACTGGCGCGTCAGCCAGCTGCAGCGGCTGCGGGCCCTGCTGGTCGAGAACGAGCAGGAGCTGATCGAAGCGCTCTGGGCGGATCTGAGGAAGAACGCCGCCGAGGCGAAGATGCAGGAGATCGACTTCACCGTCGCCGACATCGACGAGACGCTGGCGAATCTCGAGAGCTGGCTTGAGCCTCGGCCGGTGGAGGTTCCTGCCCACTTCGGTCCCACGACCACGGCCTACACCACGTACGACCCGCTCGGGGTCGTCCTGGTGATCGCTCCGTGGAATTTCCCGCTGCACCTTCTCATCGACCCGATCATCGGCGCGCTGGCCGCCGGGAACACCGTGGTGGCCAAGCCGAGCGAGATGTCGGTGCACACATCGGCGGTGGCTTCACGCCTGCTGCGTGAGTACTTCGACGCCGATGTGCTCACCGTGGTCGAGGGGGGTGCCGAGGAGACCACGGCCCTGCTGGCGCAGCGTTTCGACCAGATCTTCTACACGGGCAATGGCACGGTCGGCCGGATCGTCATGGCAGCAGCGGCCAAGAACCTCACCCCGGTCACGCTTGAACTCGGGGGCAAGTCGCCGGTCTTCGTGGCGCCCGACGCCGACGTGGACGAGACCGCGAAGCGGCTGGTCGGCGCCAAGTTCGGCAACGCGGGGCAGCAGTGCATAGCCCCCGACTACGTTCTGGCCGATCCTGCCACCACTGCCGCACTGGTTCCCGCCCTCCGCGTGGCGGTCGAAGCTCAGTTCGGTACCACTCCGCAGACCTCAGCCGACTTCGGCCGGATCATCAACGAGCGGCACTTCGACCGGCTCACCGCTCTGCTGGACTCCGGCCGGGCGGCGGTGGGAGGCCAGCACGACCGTGACGACCTGTTCATCGCACCGACGGTGCTCACCGATGTCGACCCCGCATCGCCGGTCATGCAGGAGGAGATCTTCGGTCCGATCCTCGCCGTCGTCGAAGTCGAAGACCTCGATGCCGCCATCGCCTTCATCAACGAACGCGAAAAGCCCCTCGCGCTCTACGCCTTCACCGACTCCGAGGCCACCAAGTCGCGCCTCGTGAAGGAGACGTCCTCCGGCGGCGTCGCCTGGGGCCAGCCGGTGATGCAACTGCTCATGCCCGGCCTGCCTTTCGGTGGCGTCGGCGAAAGCGGCATGGGCCGGTACCACGGCCGGTACTCCCTCGAGACGTTCAGCCACCTCAAGGCTGTCGCGGACGTGCCGCTCAGCTAAGCCCGCGCCTTCGTGAAGCGGGCTGTCCGATGGGCGATCGGCCGGCGGAAGCGCCTCGCCAGTGCGAACGAGGATCGCTGAGATCGCTGTTCCCGCCACCGCCGGAAGCGCGTTCCAGGTGAAGCCGTGTATCGGTCCTCTTCGCGGGGGCGCGACGAGGGAGCCGGTCGCGGCGCGGCCTCCAGACACCGATCCGTACCGGGTCCGGCGGCGGCACCCATGACTTCGTCACCTGGCTTACTGCTGATCGTGCGCAAGGAACGAACACCCGTACTTCGGCGGGCAGTTGCGCTTGACCGGCGTCGACGCCGACGGTATGCGGCTCTCACCGCGTTCGCCGCCAACACCACCCACACCCCGATCGCGGTCATGGAACCGCGTCACCGTCAGCGGGCCCGCGCCTGCCCGAGAACCGCATCCGCGCCTCCGCCGGGACAGCCTGGACGCCCTGCGTCGCAGACCTTCATCCCGTTTCCCTCCGTATTGCAGAAAGAAAGAAACCCATGACTGTCAACATTTCAGAAGTTTCACCCGTTCCGTCGCTATTCTCCCCCGTCTCCCTCGGGAAGATCGAGCTCGCCAACCGCATCGTCATGGCACCGATAACCCGGGTCCGGGCCGGTTCCTCCGGCATTCCCGGGGACCTGATGGTCGAGTACTACCGGCAGCGGGCGAGCGTCGGAATGATCATCACCGAGGGCACCTACCCCGACCACGCGTCGCAGGGGTATGTCGGTGAGCCGGGCATCGCCACCGACGAGCAGGCGGCCGGCTGGCAGCGGGTGTTCGAGGCGGTGCACGCCGAGGGCGGCCGCATCGTCCTGCAGATCATGCACGCCGGCCGCGGCACCCACCCCGACATCAACGGCGGTCGCCGCATCCTCGCCCCCAGCGCGATCGCCATCGACAATAAGACGTTCACCGAGAAGGGCGAGCAGCCCTACCCCGTACCGGAAGCGATGACCACCGCAGAGATCCGGGCAGCCCTGGAGGACTTCGTCGCCGCGGCCCGCCGGGCCATCGAGGCGGGAGTGGACGGCGTGGAAATCCACGGCGCCAACGGCTACCTGCTCCAGGAGTTCCTCTCCCCGGCGGCCAACCAGCGCACCGATGGATATGGCGGCTCGCCGCAGAACCGCGCCCGCTTCGTCGTCGAGGTCGTCACGGCGGTCGCCCAGGCCGTCGGTGCCGAGCGGGTCGGGCTGCGGATCTCGCCGGAGGTCGACCTCGGGGACGTCTTCGAGACCGACCGGGACGACGTCCTGGCCACCTACGGCACCCTGATGGACCAACTGCGCCCGCTGGGCCTGGCCTACCTCTCCGTACTGCACGCCGAGCCGGGCGGCGACCTTGTACAGGATCTGCGGCGGCGCTTCGACGGCAAGCTGATCGTCAACAGCGGCCCCTTCGGGGGGCAGACCACCCGCGAGGAGGCGCTCCAGCAGATCGAGGCCGACCACGCCGACGCCGTGGTCGTGGGCCGGGCCCTCATCGCCAACCCCGACCTGGTCGAGCGCTGGCAGGGTGGCCACCCGGAGAACGAGCCGCGGCCGGAACTGTTCTACGGGCCGGGCGCCGAGGGGTACACCGACTACCCCTTCCTCAAAGCGGCTTGAGGCCCACGGTCACGCCTGTCCATGCGGCAGCCCCACTCACACATGGACAGGCGCCCGACCGGCGACACTGTGCCCGCCCCCTTTGAGCCCGCGGTCACACCGGCGATCACCGGCTCGAGGACCGTCGGGTCCGTCAGGGCGTTGACGGTCCGCAAGTTCCTGGTTAGCAGCCTGCGTTCGGTGACCTCGGCGAGCACATCGCTCTCGTGCGTGGCCACCGCGGCGGCCTTCGGCCACAGCTGACGCCTATGACAGTTTTCCGGCGGCGGCCCATCTATCAGGTCCCCTTCCGTGAGGGAGTCCTTCGCCGATATCCGTCCCCGCTGTACACCGGCGCCCATACCGTCCAGCCCGAACGCTGGGAACGGGGGTGACGAATGGGGCTGTCGGTGGGGCGGGATCTGGATCTGGACGGGGTGGTGGACCACTTCACCCTGTCCTGCGACGAGGCGGGCTGGGTACGGAACAAAGGCGGCGCCACCAGGCTGGGCTTCGCCGTTCAGCTGGAATTTTTGCGGCGGCGACCTCGGAGGCGGTTCACGAGTTACTTGGCACCTGATTCGCCGCTCGTTAACGGCTCCCCAACCGACGCCACCACCGGTCCAGGGCCCTTCACGCCGGAGAGCCCTGAGCCATGCCCGCAGTGGACAACGGACAAAACGAAACCCCATCCATAACTTCGGCTCTGCGGCCCAGCCGGGCGGCAGGGCGGGGTCGGTGGTCGAGGTGGTCAGCATCGGTTGGGACAGGCGCCACGTCACCGGAGATCTCTTCCATCGGACGGCCGTGGCGTTGGGGGTGCACTCCCGGACGGTCCGGCCCGCGGCGCCAGGCGTGCTGACTGGTCAGGCGCGGGTGCTGGTGTGGCGGACGGTCGGCCCCATCCTTTCAGGGCCGTTGCCATGCACCAGTGGCAGAGGGGACTGCCGCCGTGGCCGTACTTGTGTGTCTTGCGCTGGCAGACGGCGCACGGGCCGACCTGGCTGCCCAGGCAGACGAATGCGGACGGGTCAGGGCCTGGCCGCGTGCTGGAGCGGCAGCAGTGAACCGGCGGCCGGAACACCTGACGGCGCGCGAGGAGGAGATCCCCCGTGCGATCCGCCGTTCCATCCAGGACCGCGGTGAGGCACTGTCCGTGCGGCAGATGGCGCGGGAGATCGGGTTGCGCAGCCCGGCGTCGGTGGCCTATCACCTGGCCAACCTGGAGGAGCGCGGGGCGTTGGTCCGCGACGGCCGCAGCTGGAAGACCTGCCGCCTGACCGGCTAGGTCGACAACCGGTGCAGTGTGTCCTACCGGCGGCCGGGCTCCCGCTCCTCCGCCCAGGGTGCCGCCACAATGTCCCGGTCCAGGTGCCGCCGCCCGGCTTCGATCCGCACGGTGTGCAGCATGTTCAGCGGGTTGAGTTCCCGCGGCGGGTCTCCGGCCTGGGCGCGGATCCGATTCCGTTGGCCCAACGACATCCGGTACGCCGGCGCGGTGTGGGGCCGGTGTCCTCCGGGGACACCGGCCCCACACCGCGCTGACGGGCTCAGGCAAACTGCCCGGCCTGGTCAGCTGACGAACTCGACCATGACGGTCGCCTCGCCGGGCACATGCCGGGCGTCGCCCGCATAGGTGACCGTGTACTGGGGATACGTGTTCCAGTCGGGCGGGGTGTCATGGAAGCTGAAGGTGCCGTCCTGCCCGACCTTCACATCCGGCAGCTCCACACCGTTGCGCGTCACCGTGACCGCTCCCTGCTCGGGGAACGGGACCAGCGAGGTCAGGTTCCCCTCCACGGTGACCGGCGTGCCGACGGGGTTCGTCGGCGGGGCGGACAGAGTGATCGTGCTGGATGCCTTGGCGACGTCGGTGATGATGTCGAGAACGACCTCGCCCGAGTAGGGGAAGCGGGTGGTGAACAGCCTGTTGCCGTCGGGCGCCCAGGCCACGCCTCGGTCGAGCAGATCCGCGTACCCCGGCGACAACGCGACCGTGCGGTACGCGGCGGTCTCTCCCGGGCGGTAGATGTAGACGTCCCACTCCCCTCCCGCCACGATTCCCGCGGCGACCGTGCCGTGGGAGTCGACAGCGATGGAGTTGGGGTAGGCGCCGGTGTCGTACTGGGTCTCCTCCGTCAGGTCCGACAGGCGCCACCGCTGGTGGTAGTAGTTGCCGCCGTTCGCCGTGATCACACTGCTGCCGTCCGGCGTCACCGCCACGTCCTCGACATCGCCGACGGCTTCGCTGTAGGCGGTCTCCTGAAGCGTGCCGGAGCCCACGTCGTACACGCGCATGCCCAGCGCGCCCTGGCTCTCCGCGGCGACGAGCCGGTCGGGCGCGCCCGGCGACGAGGCGAGTCGCGGCTTGCCGTACCAGACGGGGTTGTCGTCGAGGCTGACGGTTGGGGTTGCCTCGGCGATGGCGACCGATCCGATGCCGGCGTCGAAGACGGTGGCCCGGTAGCCGAAGAACAGCCGGCCGCCGGCGAGGGCGAGGCTCTCCGGTTCGGTGTCGGCGCCGGTTGAGATGCGCCGCGTCTCGGTCAGGGTCGCGGTGTCGATGACGGAGATCGCGTCAGCGTCCGGGAGCGCCACGTACAGGGTGGACTCGTCGGCCGACTCGGCCATGCCTCGCGCCCCGTCGAGACCCTCCACCTTCTTCACGACCTGCCCGTCGTGGTCGGTGGCCAGCACCGCGTCGTCGCCGGGCGCGCTGACGTACACATGGCGGCTGTCGGCGAGGGTCTGCCAGTGCGACCGCACGGGCAGGACGATGCCGCCCTGGGGCTGTGCCAATGCCGTGCCGGGGACACCGAGCAGATTGAACGACGCGGCCGCCAGGACCAGCGCGACACCCGCCGCACGTCTCTGTAAACGCACCTCAAGAGCTCCTTCGAGAACGGATCCGGCCGCACGGGCGCGGCCGGCGGAGCAACTGTAGTGACCCGCACTGACATTGGGCCCGCAGGAAGATCGCGTGCGGGATGCACGCCAGGCCCCACGGACTCGCTGACGCCCCGCAGAAGCGGCTCCAGGCCGTCCTGGTGGAGGAGACCGAATCTGAGTGGAAACCTCAGGTCAGGGCGCAATCACGGCAGCAGGCAGCTACGTTCTTCGGCGTGATGGTGCACACCGTCGCCTCACTCGGTGTCGGTGTAGTCCAGGAAGTCGGCGACGGCGGGGATGCCGCGGCGGCGGGCGAGTTTCTTGCGCAGGTCTTCCAGCGTGCTGGTGCCGCGGGCGGAGGTGACGCCGCCCATCCGGTCGACGGCGTCGTGGGCGGTGGCCACGGCGGCGTCGACGTCGCCCAGGCTGAGGTGGGCTTCGGCGAGCCGGGCCAGGTAGATGGCGTGGCCGCGGGGGAAGGCGTCGCCGTTGTACGCCTCCTGGCTGGTGTGGGCGGCGGAGGCTTCGAGGAAGTGGACGACGGACTGTTTGGGGTTGCCCAGGTTGAGGGCGGAGCTCCCGATGAGCTGGTGGGCTTCACCGAGGTTGTACCAGTAGACGCAGGGGAGATCGTCGTCGATGGGAGCGGCGTGCTCGTAGGCGTGAAGGGCTGCGTTGCGGACCGGTCGGCGGCTCGGGTGTCGCCGGCTCGGGCGTGGGCCCTGCAAGCCCGGGCGTGGAGCATGGAGGTCATGCGGGCTGAGCCGGTCTTCGGTGCCTGGGACAGGGCGGCTTCGACGAGGTCGACCGCGCCGCGGGGGTCGCCGGTGGAGTAGTGCTGGATGGCCCAGAAGGCGAGGGTGTTCGCTGCGACCACGGGATCGTCGGCGCTGGCTGCGGCCCGCAGGGCGGTGGAGTAGTGGCGTTCGGCGGCGGCCGTCTTCCCGCTGTCGTAGGCCGTCCAGCCCGCGCTGCGGGATGCTTCGGCCGCCGCGGCGAACAGACGGCGCTCGACACCTTCGCCGAAGGACGCGTTCTTGAGCGTGGCCCTGATCATGCGGAGTTCGGTGCGGGCCGCGTCATAGACATCGCCGGAGCCGACGGTGTCGTCGAGCCGGCGCAGGCTGTCGAGGCGACGCTCGAAGTGGTCGGGGACGTCCGTGCCGATCTCGCTGCCCGCGGTGGGGGCCGCTCCCGCTGGGGCGGCGGCGGACCATTGCGCCACGGTGGTGCCCAGGGTGACGGATGTGGTGATCAGAAATTTCCTGCGGTCCACCGGACCTCCTGTGATCTCCAGTGCCTGCACCGCCCCCGTGGTCGTCCACGGGAGGGTGAAGAGGGTGTGGTCCGGCACGGCCAGCAGCAGCCAGCCAGGCCAGCCGTGGGCGTGGATCGCCTCGGGCGGGATGCCTTCGAGCGCGGCCATGGCGAGCTGGGTGTGGTAGCTGGGCGCGTAGACGCCCGCGATCCACCGGGACGCCTTCTCCTTGCGGTACGCCATCTGCCCGTACCCCATGCGCTGGTGCTGCTCGGCAACACGGAGCAGGTACGCCTCGGCCTTCGTTCCGCGCACGGCCAGCAGGTAGGCCAGAGGGTGGCGTTCGGGCCCAGTCGACACCGAGCGCCGCAAGCTGCGCGAGCCCGTCAGCGGCCAGCCCCGGCGCTTCTCCACTCGGCTGCCGTGCCGTCAAAATCGTTACGAGGCGCTGTTCGCCACCCTGATCGGGCACGACTACGAGGAGTAGACCTCCCTCCGCCCCGAGGGGCTCAGGAACGCGCTGGTCGGGGGCTGTGGGCTTTGAGGTCGTGCTCGCGGCACCGCGGGATGGTTACCGCTCCCGGTCGCTGTGGTCAGGTGTGGGAGAGGGCGAAGGAGACGAGGAAGCCGCTGACGGTGATCAGTCCGATGGCCAGGTGGGCGTCGTCGAACGCTTCGGGGATCATCGTGTCGGCGACCATGGCGAGGATGGCTCCGGCCGCCACCGCGGTCACTGCGGCGATCACGGCGGGGGAGAAGGAACCGACCACCGTGTATCCGAGGACGGCCGATACGGTGCTGGCGGCGGCGATCGCCGCCCAGACACCGAAGACGTACGCCTTGGTGCGGCCGGCCTTCTTCATCCCCGCCGAACTGGACAGCCCCTCGGGGACGTTGCTGATGAACACCGCGGCGACCGTCACCAGACTGACCGCGCCGCCGTCGAGGAGGCTGACGCCGATCACCGCGGATTCCGGTACCCCGTCGAGGAGGGCGCCGAGCGCGAGCGCCGTCCCGGATCCGCCCTGCTCGGCCTCCGAGGGCTGCGCCTGCGCTCGGGCGTGACCGGAGCGCTTGCGGTGGCGGGCACCCCGGCGGGCCAGCCACACATTGCCGCCGGTGTAGGCGATGGCGCCGATGAGGGTGCCGACGACCGCGGGAGTAAGCCCCGCCTCCTCGTACGCCTCCCCGACCAGTTCGAAGGACACCGCCGAGATCAGCACCCCGGCCCCGAAGGCCATCACGGTCGCGATCACCTTCTGCGGCACTCTCAGCCCGTATCCCAGCGCGGCACCGAGCAGCAGTGCCGAGCCCGCCACCAGCCCCCACAGTCCAGCTTCCACCACTTCAGCCATGACGACCCATCTACCCGCTGAGCATGTGGATCAACGGGCGACCAGCGCCGCATACACGCGAAGAGCCCGCCCACGGTCCATGTGATCTTCTTACCCGCGCTGGGCGTGTCTTGCCGCTGGGGTCCGGGGCAGGCGTACGGGAAACATCACGCCTGTATGGAGACCCGGCCATGACCACCTCGTCCCGTGTACCGCGGCACCTGCCCGACGACGGCATGCGCAACGCCACGGCGGCCGCCTGCCTGGAGCAGGAGAACGCGCAGCTGCGGCGAGCGATCGGCTCCCATGCGACGGTCGACCAGGCCCTCGGTGTCCTCATCGCGACTCACCGGATCCCGCCGGCCGTAGGGTTCGAGGTGCTGCGCGAGGTCTCCCAGCACACCAACATCAAGCTGCACACGATCGCGGAGGCGGTGATCGGCTGGGCGCTGGGGCAGCAGCCGCTGCCGGAGCCGGTGGCCCGGGAGTTGGACGTGGCCGTGCAGTGGCACTCGGACCGCGAGGGCCTCCGGGATCTGCCCGGATAGGGCGGTCAGGGTTCACCACCAGCTCCTCCTCGCTGACCTCCCCGGCATGACAGAACATCGCCCGGGCAACCTTCCCCACCCACAGTTCCTCCTTGAGGAACGGCCGGTGTCTGTACTGTTCAACGAGCTGTTCCAGGTGCTCGGGCGAGCACCCGAGAACTATGCGTCCGCCGTTCAGCCTCGGGTCATGCCAGTAGATTGCTGAGGAGTCCCGCACGAATGCGTAGTGCTCCGTCCTGTCCGCGATCACGGTCCCAGCACAGGTCACACAGCTCGGGCTGAACTTCCGTGGGGCGCCTTCAGCGAAATGTAATCACCAACAGGTCCTATTGCAGGGATGTAGTGCCCCATGAAGGATTGATTTTGAGGGTCGGATCTGAAACGGCCATCCTGCGTCGTTACTTGACCCGGGCTGGTGGTGCGGTCACGCCCAAGTGTCAGGTTGGTGGGCCTGGCGTGCAGCACGCCAGGTAGAGCACAGGACGACCTTGGGGAGTTTCACATGCGCAATCAACTCATAGCGGTGCTCACCTCGGCGGCACTGGGCATGGGTGGTCTCGTGGCTGCAGTGCCCGCTTCAGCCGCGACCGTTGAAAGCACTTCGACCACACCCTCAGCGGTCCGGCCGACCACTGCACTGACGAGGGCCAACCTCGAATACAGCCGCTCTGGGAACCAGTGGACCTTCAAAGTCACGTACACCTGCGCCTTTAACACCGCAGAGCTCAGTCACAATTACGAGTGGCAGGCCACAATCAAGCTCTGGGACGACGACCCCGTCTCGAGTGACCACATCGCCACCAAGGTCCAAACGATCCGTCCCGGTCCGGGGCAAACAACCGTGAAGAAGACGGTGACGTTCACCCTGCCCCGCACAGCAGTGGACAAAGACAACCCCGACCAAAATGAAGAGATCTTCGCAGGGATCAGGTTGAAGAACATCTCGACAGAGGGAAAAGAATTCAAGATAACCACTCGCAACTACAGCATCCGTGCTTGATCATGTGCTGACCCGCCCAGATGGTCACTGCCCCGAGGTTCGGAAACACGTTCTTCATGCACGGCACTACGCGCCAGCACCCGCAGAAGTTCGCCGATCCCGTCCTTTCTCCACCCGACCGAGCAGGAGGCCGGGCATGGCGACTCCGGTCTGTTCAGGCGGGGAGGGCGGCCTGGAGCGTGGCATACGTCGCGGGGAGCTCATCGAGGCCGACGATGTGCAGCAGCCGCTGCACGGCTGAGGGAACGCTTGCCAGGCGAAGCCAGCCGTCGCTCTCCTGCGCGGCACGGTGGGCGTAGACGAGGAAGTGGACGCCGCTGGAGTGGCAAGGCGGGATCGGCCGGCCGGAGGCGTCGATCGCGGGGCTGATCGACGACCCCTATTGCTTGGCGGACTCGCGCTATCCACGGGCGGCGAAGGCGAGCAACCCAGCTCCGACGCCCAGGACAATCAGTTGCACAACACCTGGAATACGCCATCCCAGGACAACGAGACCACCACCCGTAACGACTGCGCCTCCGACGAGGAGCCACATTCCCCGCAGCGCCTCCCTAGGCGCATCGGGCGGATTGCCGCTGTCGTAGGCGTCGGCCCAGCCCGTCATCCCGTAGCGGATGAACACCAAATAGGCGATAAGCATCAGGTCGATGACGAGAAATGCCACGCTGACCCCAACTTGCTCGCCGGTCGATGGCTCACCCCCGGACCTCATACCCACCACCATTCCGACTGCTGGTGACATCCCGTTAATCGCATGCCGTCCAGCATGCTGAAGTGGCAGGCACTGCACATGAGCACCGCTACTCAGATGCGCCGCCCGTCGGGACCGTCCGGTGATCGGGCAACCTTGCCCCAGCCGTGAGCGAGGCGGTCCCCGGCCGGTGCTGGCTGGGTCTACCAGGCGGGGCGTTTGTCCTGGCGGTCAGTGGAGTAGCCGGTGGGCATGGGCGTTTCCGTCCGCCACAGCGCGCCTGGGTCCGGCGGGTACGGCGGGTGCTCACCGGTGGTCAGCACGGGGCCGTGCAAGGGGCTGCTCTCGCCCGGCTCGAGGACGATGACGCCGGCGGGGCTGGGCCGCCTGTCCTCATCGGCCACGACCAGGTCGCCGTCGAACCGGGCCTCCACTCTGCGGTCGCTGAGGTTCTCCAGGACCAGAACCTGCTGGGGCACGAGCCGGTTGGCGCCGTCCTGATCCGCCGGGAAGTGCCAGCGATGCCCCTGCGGCCATGTGTTGCACGGCATCCCCGTGCTGTTCCACGCCTGCGGCTCCAATGGTGGGGGACTCAGCTTGAGGGTGACGTCCGGGGCCTGGGAGTCGAGCCGGCTGCGGATCGCGTCCGCGGTCATCAGCTGACTGGTCTTCAGCGACGCGCGCGTGAGGAATACCTGCCACACGACGCCGAAGAAGGCCAGCGTGCCGCCGATCGCGCCCGACAGCGGTCCAGAAGGTCTCTGACATGGCGGTGATTGTGGCCCCACCCAACAGGGCCAGCGCACCCGCCCCCCATCTCGTCACCAGTGACCCGCCTACCCGGACGGGTGTTACACGCCCTATCCCACGGCTGGCCCGTTGGAGCTGGCATGACGACGACGTACGACACAGCCCCGCGCCCCGCCACTTCAGCACCGAAGAGGCCCGCTCCCTCCTCACCGGGCGGCCCACGCGGTGGGCAGGCTGCCGTCCCTGGCCTCGGGCGCGGTCGCCGTGCTTCTCGGACACCTCGCGCACGCCGGTGGCTGGCCGGTGCCCGAGAGCGGAAGCGCCCGCATCGCCGACGCTCTCGCCGCCGACATCGTCGCCTGCGGCGGAACCTTCCACACCAGCCATCACGTGACCGGTCTCGAGGAGCTCCCCGGTGCCAAGACGGTGCTGCTCGACGTGAGCCCCAAGGCGTTCGCCCGGATCGCCGCCGATCGGCTGCCCGTCCGTTACCGGCGAGGCCTCGCCCAGTTCCGGTACGGGCCCGCTGCGGCGAAGGTCGACTTTCTCGTCTCCGAGCCGATCCCCTGGGCCAATCCCGCCGTGGGACAGGCCGCCACCGTCCACCTGGGCGGGACCCAGGCAGAGATGTACCGGGCCGAGACAGCGGCGGCGGCCGGCATCCGGCCCGAGGAGCCGTTCGTCCTGCTGGTCGACCCGGCCGCGGCCGACCCCGGCCGCGCCAGAGCCGGACGACGTCCCGTATGGGCCTATGCCCACGTCCCCAACGGTGACGCCGTCGACCCGGCCGCGACGGTCACTGCGTGCATCGAGCGTTATGCGCCGGGATTCACCGACACGGTCATCCACCGGCGGGGGATCGGCGGCGCACAGTACGAGGAGTACAACCCGAATTACGTGGGGGGGGGGGAGACATCGGCGGGGGTGCCATGCCCCTCTGGCAGTCCCTCATGCGTCCCGTGCCCCGCTTCGATCCGTACCGCACCCCGCTGCACGGTGTGTACCTGTGCTCGGTGTCAACGCCGCCCGGACCGAGCGTCCACGGCATGGCGGGACACCTTGCCGCGCTGTCCGCCCTTCGCCGCGAGTTCGGCGTACGTACTGCTCCGGACATCGGACCGCGGTGAGCCGTCCGCACGCGACCCGCCCGCGCAGAGCGCTGCTCACCCCGCGCTCTCCGCCACCTCGTCCGCGGACTTGTCGGGGAAGACCAGCCGCACCCCGCCGCCGATCACCAGGAAGCAGGACAGCAGGAGGGCGAAGTGCATGAACTTCGCGGCACCCTCCCAGTCGGACGAAGGCCCCAGGACCAACCAGAAGGCGAGAGCCATCCCTGCCAACACCACCGCCAGGCCAAGCAACCGACGCACTCCATGATCCCTTCTCAAAATGACCTTCAGGCAACCGTCCTACTCTACGCACCGGTAACTACGGCTCGGCGCACGGCAGATGAGCAGCTGGCCGAATCGCGCCGCACGCAGGCGCGGCGCCACCCTTGTCACGACCAGCAGCAAATGAAGTGATCTTCGCCCTCTGAGCGTCTTTTGACCTGCGATGTTTTACCAGCAGGCGGACGATTCTCAGAAGCAAGTGACCTGCGGGTTCTCCGGACAGTGGCTTTCTGATCTGGCACACCGCAACTTGTTCCGGACTGACCTCAGTTGCTCTCGGACGTGTCGTGCAGCGGTTGGCGCAGCAACCGGCGGGCTCTGAGCGATCTCACGTGACGTGGGGGCGTGGTACTCGCTGGAGTTGGAGAGCGTGCTGGATGGCCCTCGGTGGTGGCAGGCCACAACCAGGGTGCTCGGGCGGTGCGCTTCCTCCGAAACCGGACCTGAGGTGTGTGCCCCGTTCGCTAAGCCGTCGTCACAGATCCCGGTGCCTTCGCTCTTGCCGGGCTTTTTCGGCCCATGCTTCTGCCGGGTCATTTCGGCGCGCAGGCGGGGAATTGAGCAGGATCGTGGATCACCAAACCCGTGCGGGCAACGGACGAAGCGCTGTTGCTGGCTGGGCATCCGTCAGATCGAGGAAGGACAGCCGGCCGTCCGACCGGGCGCCGTCAGCAGCCCGAAGCAGCGGTCAGTTGCATGCAGCGCGGGGTGCCGGGTCCAGGATGGATCGGATCCGCTGCAGCCGGTCGTGGTTGACGGAGAACCAGGCCCAGGTGCCGCGTCGTTCTCGGTCCAGCAGCCCGGCCTCGGTCGTGATCTTCAGGTGGTGGCTGACGGTGGACTGGCGCGCCCAGGCTGTCTGCCAGGTCGCACACGCACGCTTCGCCGAGGGCGCCAGAATCGGGGCGCCCACCGCGGTCCAGGTCGCCGACCGGTTCCACCTGTGGCGCAACCTCGGCGAAGCGGCCGAGCGGTGTGTCTCCCGCCACCGCTCCCGCCACCGCTCGTGCCTCCGCGCATCCTTCGCCGAGTCGGCGCCGGAGAAGGTTCCGGCTCCGGCACCGGCCGAGAACGGGTCGCCATGGCCCACCGGGCACCGGTTCGCCGACCGTACCCGTGCCAAGCACGCCGCCGTCCACGCGCTGCTGGCCGCCGGCCACAGCCGACGCTCGATCCAGCGCCAGCTCGGCATGACCTACCGCCCCGTCCAACGGCTGGCCGACGCCGCGAGGTCGGAAGACCTGTTCCAGGGGCAGTGGCAGAACCGCCAGACCAAGCTCGACGACTTCAAGCCGTACCTGCACGAGCGATGGGCCGAGGGCTGCACGAACGCCTGGAACCTCTGGGAAGAGATCAAGACGCACGGCTACACCGGCGGCTACGGAGCCGTCCGTGCCTACCTCCAGCCGTTCGCACATCCCCGACCGCACCTGCAGCCCGTCCTCCGTCCCCACGCACGGTCGCCGGATGGATCCTGACTCACCCCGACACCCTGCCGGAGAACGAGCACCTGAAGCTCAAATCCGTCCTCGCCGGCTGCCCCGAACTGGGTGCCCTCACCGTGCACGTCAGCGCTTTCGGGAAGATGCTCACCCAGCTCCAGGGCGACCAACTTCCGCAATGGATCAAGGCGGTCCGGGCCGACGACCTTCCCAGCCTCCACACCTTCGTCAACGCCCTCGAGCGGGGCCTTGCCGCCGTCACCGCCGGCCTCACGCTGCGCTGGAACTCCGGCGTCGTCGAAGGTCACGTCAACCGGATCAAAATGATCAAGCGCCAGATGTACGGCCGGGCCGGCTTCGGCCTGCTGCGGAAGCGAGTCCTCCTTGCCTGACCGCAGCTCTGTCGCTCGACGAGCGGGTCCGTTCAGCTGATCGCAAACGGCACGGGATCCAGGCCCAGCTTGCTCCGGCATGAGTCGACGGCCCGCGTGACCCAGGCGGTCAGGGCATCGCGATCTGCCGCGATCGCGTGAAGCTCACGCGCCTTCTCCTGGGCTTCGACCATCCACGGGGCCAGTGCGTCCTCTCGAAGGACTCGCTCGAAGTGATCGCGGGCCGTGTCCGGGTCCCCGACCAGAGCGGCCGCGATCCCAGAGTCGAAGCTGTCCCAGAAGAATCCCCGCCGCACCGGCCTGGACGTCAGATATCGGGCGACGTCCGGCAGAGCCGGGAATTTCTCCCTCAGCGCGGTCACGTTCGCAGCCGCCTGCCGGCTGAGTTCGAGTGCCAGCGGCGTGAACTGGTCCTCGGTACGGAACAGTTCGGAGCCGACCCGGACTGAGTCCACGTGGAAGGCCAGGTGGTCCACGTCGTGCCACAGCCACATCGCACCGACGTACAAACCACTGCCGGAAATCCGCGGCGGAGTGAACTCCACAACCCCGAGCCACCACCCGTGATCATCAATCCACAGCCGCGACCGCCCGCGCTGGGCCAGGCCGAGCGGCTTCAAGGACTCCCGTGCCGCCGAGGTGATGATCCTGAGCACCGGACTGCGATCTGCCATGACCGGCATTATCGACTGTCCCACCGACACACCGTCGGTGGTGGTGGCACATCACCATCGCAGATCTGTTCAACAACACTGAGTGTCACCGCTCCACAAGAGTTGGACCAGAACCCAAACTCGTCGACAAGTGGTGGCCGCTCCCACCTGCGAAGCCACCTCGACGACGCCCCGCCCGCTTCCGTCAACTGACCCGAGGTCACCGAGGGGCGGGCAGGGCCGCCCGGGGCGTGGTCGCCACCAGCGAGTCCCTGCCCGCCGCCAACTCCGGCACCACTTGTAGACCGTGGTCCGTGAGACGCCAAGCAGCTTCGCAATCGACGTGATCGTGTTCTCCGGGTCCGTGAGCAAGGCCCGCGCGTGCCACACCTGTTTGTCCGCCATCGCGGGCGACCAGGCGGCCGCCAGGGGTCGTGGTGTCCAGCGACTGGAAGTCGATCCCGCGCTTCCGCAGGCCGGAGACGATCGAGATCAGGTCCTGGATTGAGCGGCCCAACCGGTCGAGGGAGGGCACCACCAGGGTGTCGCCGGGCCGGAGTCGAGGCACTTCCACAGTTCCTCGCGCTCCGCGTTCTTGCCCGACTTCTTGTCGGCGATGATGTGCATGCAGTCGGCTTCCGTCAGCGCGGCAATCTGTCGGTCGAGCAGCTGCCCCTTCGTGGACACGCGCGCGTACCCGACCGGGGCCCCGGAGGAGTTCGCAGGGAAGGCTTCCAGCGGGCTGTCAGCGTCCGCCCACTCAGCGGTAGTCGTCATGCACGGCACCGTTCCGTGGGTGATGCCAGGGTCGGTGGTCGTGGGGGTCAGTGTCCGGGGGGCTTGCAGGCGCAGGTCGGTGAAGAGTTCCTTGAGGGCGGTCTGGCGTCGCCGGTACGACCAGGTCGTGGTGTCGGTGCCGGCCAGGCGCAGCACGTCGAAGACCACGAACTGGGCGGGCCATCGTGTCGCGGCCGCCCCTGCTGCGCTGCCTCGCCGGGGCAGGCGCTGCTGGAGCCGCTCGAAAGCGAGCCGGCCCTCCTCCCCACCACCAGTCCCCGTTTGTGCGAGCTACCGTACCTGTCTCATCATCAGGCGTTCGTTCCCTGCCAGGTCACCGCTGCGGGTAGTCACGGGGTGGACGAAGGGGCTGGATGGCCCTCAACTCGAGCTGGTTGGTGGGGCGAAGAGGTAGCGATCCATCATGAGTGCTGCGTCGGCAAGAGTCTCCGTGTCCCCCATGGGATCGTCGCGGAAGGCGAGGTCGAGGAGGTTGCTTCCGACCTCGACAGCGAGCCGACCTCGTCGACGTGATTCGTCAGTGTCCGGCATTGCATACCCGCGGACGAGGGCCCGGTGAACCCGGTCAGCGATCTCCCGATCGGTCTGCTGGGTGTCGGCTCGCAGTGACGCGACGCGTGGTCCGTGGTACCAGATCCGACGGTAGCCGGGCTCTTCGCGGAAGCGGTCGGCGTACGCGGTGATCAGCTTTTCCAACAGGTCCTGCGAGCGTTCAGGCAGCGGCTCGGCTGTGACGCGCTCGGCGATCTGCACATCCAGCCGAAGCCAACTGCGCACCAGCGAGGCGACGATCGCCTCTTTGTCGGCGAAGTACCGGTACAGCACGCCGACCGACACTCCGGCCTCGGCCGCGATCAGCTTGGTGCCCAGATCGTCGTAGGAGGTGGTCTCCAGCAGCGAAGCTGTCACCTCAATGATGCGGGCGACTTTCTCTCGACTGCGTTGCTGCTGCGGCTCGTGCATCTCGGCCATCGAACTCCTTGACACCTTCCCAAAACACGAACCAGAGTCTAGTTCATGTTTTTATCCAGAGGCAGCACGCGCACGAAGCTCGGGCCGGATTTCCAGCGCCTCTTGGCCTCGGTGATCGTCTCCAGCCTCGGCGACGGGATGCGCTTCGTCGCTCTGCCCCTGCTCGCGGCTCAGCTCACCTCCGATCCTCGCCAGGTCACCTTCGTCTATGTGGCCGAACAACTGCCCCTGCTGCTGTTCGGCCTCCTCTCGGGCGCCATAGCGGACCGCTTCGACCGCCGTCGCATCCTGTGGGTCGTCGACGCTGTCCGAGCCGTGGTCGTCGGGGTGCTCGCCGTCGCAGTGGCAGTTCACGCGATGACGGTGCTTCTGCTGGCCGGCATCGGTTTCCTTCTCGGGCTTGGACAGACCCTCTACAACGGAGCCTGGTCAGGCATCGTGCCGACGCTGGTTGCCTCCCCGGACCTGACGCGCGCCAACGCCCGTCTGCAGTCCGGTTCTCTCATCACCGACACCCTCCTCGGCACCCCGCTGGGCGCGTTGCTCTTCGGTGTCTGCGCCATGCTTCCCTTCGCCGTCGATGCGGTGTCGTTCGCGGCCGCTGCCGTACTGGCCCTGACGCTGAGCGGCGACTTCCGTCCACGGCCGCAAGCCACACCAAACCCTTGGAGGAGGTTGCTCGACGACACGACTCAGGGGGTGCGCTGGCTCTGGCAGCAGCCGTTGCTCCGTCGCCTCTGCCTGACGTCTGGGATCACGAACCTTGTAGGTGGGGGCCTCATCGCCATTCTGGTGCTCTACGCCCGGCAGACCCTGGGCCTGACCAGTCTCGGATTCGCCCTGTTGGTCGCCTCCTTCGCGATCGGCGGCGTAGCGGGGGCGATGGCGACGCCTCGCCTGAGCGCCCGCTACGGACCCCCTCGAGTTCTGCGGCTGACTGCTGCGGTCACCGCAGGCACCGCAGTGGCTGCCGGCGCGGCCTCCTCGGGCCTCATCGCCGGCGCCTGCATCGCTGCGTACGGAGCGGCGAACCTGGCATGGAATGTGACCGCAGTGTCCCTCCGCCAGGCACTCGTCCCTGCTCACTTGCTGGGGCGGGTCGGCATGGCCTACCAGATGGTCATCGGCGGCGGAATCACGCTCGGCGCTGTTCTCGCGGGTCTTGAAGCCGACTCCTTCGGGCTTCGCGCCCCCTTCTACATCGGGGGCGCTCTGCTACTCGCCGCAAGCCTGATCAGCATGCGTCCCGCGAGCAACGACACTCCAACACCACGTGGCTCGACGGGATCAAGGGTTCGTACAGTTCGACGACGCACTGGAGATGCCCAAGCGACTGAGCCGGAGCGCGACCGATGAGCCGCATCGGGAGAGGCGTGCACCCTTGGCGGCCCAGTGCAGCGCGACGGACCGGCCGGTAACCGAGCTCCTGCCGGGCGGAGTGAGGCGTGAGCGCACCTATGACGGCCTCGGCCGCCTGACGAGAGAGACAGGCACGGGCGCGGAGGCAACGACAGCGACCCCCACCCTCGGCTACGATCTGACCGGCCGTCTGACCGCGATCGGCACCGCAGACGGCCTGACCCGCAGCACGGGCCGGAGTGTGGCAGCGGCTGCACGAGGTCCTGCTGGCCGAGCTGAATGCGGCTTCCCGGTTGGACTGGTCGAGGTGCGTGGTCGACTCCTCCCACGTCAGGGCGTTAGAAGGGGGATCCACACGGGCCCCTCGCCGGTCGACCGGGGCCGGGCCGGCTCGAAACACCATCTGATCACCGACGGGCACGGCACCCCGCTTGCGGTCCTGCTGACCGGGGGCAACCGCAACGACGTCACGCAGTTGCTGCCGCTGCTCGACGCGATCCCGCCGGTCCGCGGCCGGGTCGGACGTCCCCGCCGCAGGCCGGATTCTCTGTTCGCCGACCGAGGCTACGACCACGACATCTACCGCGACCAGGTCCGCGCCCGCGGCATCGTGTCCGCGATCGCCCGCCGCGGCACCCTGCACGGCACAGGACTGGGCACCTACCGCTGGGTCGTGGAGAGGAGTTTTGCGTGGCTGCACGGCTTCCGACGTCTGCGCATCCGATGGGAACGGCGAGCCGACATCCACGAAGCGTTCCTCAAACTCGCCTGCTGCCTCATCACCCACCGACAACTCAGCTCATTGTGTTAGCCGTTGTAAGAGGTCGTTTCTTATGGCGTGATCGGTCGCTGAACGGTGTCGGACGGATTCCTGTGAGGTTCCGTCAGTGGTGGTGCTGGTGAGCAGGGATGCCCGGGGGCTCGGCATCCTGAACCCAACTCCGGTCACCAGCGCACGTACCCCGTTGCGTGCGGGTCCCCTGCCCGAAACCGGTGCTAGTCAGACCGCTCGGGGGAATAGCTGCTCGACTGCGGTCACCACGGCGGCGCGGCGGGCCGCGGTGGAGGAGTCTGTGGCGTGCTCGGCCGCGGCTTCGGCGAGTTCGGGTTGGGCTGCCCAGGTAGTGGCGATCTGGTTGACCAGGGCGAGGACGTCGGCCGGGTCCCAGGCGGGACTGAGTTGCCCGGCCTGCTGAGCCTGGCGGAGCTGGTCGAGCTTGCGGGTGATGGTCGCCCGGGTGGGATCGGCTTCGGTGGCCGCGGCGTCAGCCAGTTCGAGGCGACCCCAGGTGATCAGGCGGTGATGGTCCGGGCGGGCGGTGAAGTAGTCGAACAGGCGGCCCGCGTAGCCGGGAAGGTCGGACGGGTCTATCTGGGTGGCTTCGGCGATGACGGAGAGCTCTCGCGCGGCGACATGGGCGTAGAGCGCTTCCTTGCTGCGGAAGTAGGCGTAGACCCGCTCCTTGCTGGTCCGGGCCAGTTTGGCGATGCGGTCGACGCGGGCGCCGGCGATGCCGTGGCGGGCGAACTCCTCCATGGCAGCGGCGAGGATCCGCTCACGCGTGGTGTCGCTGCTGCCAGAAGCAGCAGCGTGCACTGGTGCCTGGCCGGAGTCGGGGGAATGGGACATAACCCCAGGATAAAGCACCGAACGGTTTGGTTTGGCGTTGCAGAGCACCTGCGCGTAACGTTAAAACCGAACAGTTCGGTTCGACCCGTTCGGGGTGGGGCCGACAAGCACTGAGGAAGTGAACTCATGCAGCACCGCAACCTGGGCTCTCAGGGCCTGCGCGTCTCGGCGCTCGGTCTCGGCGTCATGGGCATGTCCATGGCCTACGGCACCTCGAACGATGACGAGGGCACCGCGACCATCCATCGTGCCCACGAACTCGGGATCGACTTCTTCGACACCGCCGAGCTGTACGGCGCCGGTACCGGCAGCAACGAGATCCTGCTGGGCAAAGCTGTCCGGGACTTCCGCGACGAGGTGGTCCTGGCCACCAAATTCGGCTTCGACATGACCTCCCAGCCGCTCGGTTCCGGCTTCAACAGCCGCCCCGAGAACATCCGCGAGGTCGCCGAAAACAGCCTGCGTCACCTGCAGACCGCCCACATCGACCTGTTCTACCAGCACATCTCCGACCCCAACGTCCCCGCCGAGGAAGTCGCGGGCGCCGTCGGTGAACTGATCACCGAGGGCAAGGTCAGGTACTTCGGCCTGAGCAACGTCGGCCCCCGGTACATCCGCCGAGCCCACGCCGTCACCCCGGTCTCCGCCCTCCAGTACGAGTACTCGCTCTTCGAGCGCGAGGTGCAGGAGGAGATCCTCCCCGTCCTGCGGGAGCTCGGCATCGGCCTGGTGCCCTACTCCCCGCTCGGCCGAGGCTTCCTGACCGGAGCGGTCAAGCCCGCGAGCGAATACCCCGCGGACGACATGCGCAGCTGGGACGAGCGCTGGCAGGGCGAGAACTACACCTACAACCTCCGCGCCACCGAACAGCTCAAGGAACTCGCCGCGGCCAAGGGCATCACCACCGCCCAACTCGCGCTGGCCTGGCTCCTCGCCCAGGGTCAGGACGTCGTGCCCATCCCCGGCACCCGCAGTGCCAAGCGTCTCGAGGAGAACGCCGGCGCGGACAGCGTCCAGCTCACCGACGCCGACCTGGCCCACATCACCGAGATCCTCCCCCACGGCTCGGCGGGCAGCCGCTACCCGGCCGCGACACTGTCCAGCTTCACCACCGACTGATCCCGCCGACGCCACAACGCCTCTCCACCGTTCATGTGGTGAGGCGCCGGTGGCAGATGAGAGCGGCGGCTATGCCGACGAGGGCGAGGAAGTGCTCGGGCTTGCGTTCGTAGCGCCGGTGCAGGCGACGGCATCCGCCAAGCCAGGAAACCGTACGTTCAACGACCAATCGATGACGGCCGAGCCGCTGCGAGGGCTCGATGCCCTTGCGTGCGATGCGGTGGCGTATGCCGCGGCTGCGGAGCCATCGTCGCAGGTGCTTGTGGTCGTAGCCCTTGTCCGCATGCAGTTTCGCCGGGCGTCTGCGTCGAGGTCCGCGGCGGGAGCGGATGGGCGGGATGCCGCGCACAAGCGGTTCCAGGGCCTGGCTGTCGTGCATGTTGGCTCCGGAGATGCCCAGCGCCAGCGGCAGTCCGTTCCGGTCGGTGAGCAGATGAATCTTCGATCCCGACTTGCCACGATCGGTCGGATTCGGTCCCGTCAGCATCTCCCTTTTACGGCACGGATGCTGACCGAATCGATTGCGCACCGGGACCAGTCCAGCTCACCCCGGGCACCGAGTTCATCCAGGACCACGCGGTGGAGCCGGGCCCAGACCCGGTCCTGGCTCCACTGTGTGAACCTCCGGTACACCGTCTGCCAGGCCGGACCGAACACAGGCGGGAGCTGCCGCCACGTACAACCGGAGGTAGCGACGAAGATGATCGCGGCCAGTGCCTCGCGGTCACCGGCTCGACGCCGGCCCCCGCCCTGCGGACGCTTCACCTCGGCGGGCGGCACCACCCGCTGGAACAGAGCCCACAACTCGTCCGGTGCCAACCGCTCAACCAGATTCGTCATGCCCGGTTCAACGCGCGATCGGGCCATAAGAAACGATGTCTTATTGTTGTGGCCCGCATATGGACGCTCCTCGGCTCGACCAGCCGCCGCACAGCCCACCAGCTCGCAGACAGTGATACCGCCCGTCGGGCTCGGCAGGACACTGAGGCCCGGCTGCGCGCCATCGCCCACGCCTACGCGGAGAGCACACCCCTGGTGTTGCGTCTCCTGGTCATTGAGGACCACTACACCCGAGGCATGGCCAGCTGGGATCTGTTCACTCCGGTGAGATCCGCCTACCGCGTGTCCCGCTGGATGCGTCTGACGGCCTACTACAGTTCCCCGCTGCCGCAGGCCGAGACCGTCCCCGGATCCTCGATGTGGGGGAACAGGTCCTGTCCGGGATCCCCTTCACCCCCGACATCGCCAGCGAGGGCAGACAGGGCGAGCTGACCCGCGCCGGGCACACCCTTACCTGGGACCTGCCAGGCTCCTTGGTTCCCGAGCCTGAGCAACCGGCTAACGCCTACCGGTTCCTGTGCGAGCCTTCGGCTGCGAGCGTGAGCGATATCCGGCGGCGGTACAACACGGTGTTCATGCTGAACCTGCCTCTTGAGGGCTACTGCCGGATCCCACGATGACGCAGCGGGTCCGATCCGGGGGGCATCACCTTCGAATCGAATAGGAGAGGTATCCCTCTTCTATTCTGGTGCCAAGGCCGCTGCGGTGAGGGCGCCCACTGCATTGCTGCTTCGGTGGTGCACGCCGGAGCAGTCGTACGCTCCTTGCGTCCTGGCCAACGGCCTTGCGCGCCTGTGGTCAGCCGTCCGTACGGATACCTTTGAAGGCGGGCCCAAGCCCGCGCCGCCGGCAACGCTGTGCGGAACGCCGCAGGCCCGGCACTTCCCCCACGACCGCCGTGCCTCCATCGTTGCCAAGCCCGAGCTGTCGGCGTGCATTGGTGGTGGCGGTCGTCACCGGCGAGAAGGGCGGCCGCGACGTCCGGCCCGAGCGCGGACAGTGCCCCGGCGAGGGTGTCTATCGCATCCAGGGCGTCGTCCGCGGCCGCCTGGCTCCAGCTCTCTGGCCCTGCGGAATCGGCGAGGTGGCAGGGCACTCTCGGCCGTCGTCTCGGCATAGTGCTCCACCCCGGGCATGGTTTCGGCGACAGTTTCACGCCCGTCCAACGAATCTCAGGTGGAAAAGATCACCAACTGGGCCCGAGTCGTCTGCTGACGTCAGCGGGCTCGGACGACCTCGATGACCGTGAAAATCCGCTGGAAGCTTGCCGTAGACCCTGCCGATCAGGCCGTGCTCAGCGAAGTCCTCGACGGCTGCGCGGCTGACGGCATGCCGGGTTCCGCGAGCAGGGATGCCATGGTCTTCAGGGTTTCGGGGGCGACCTGTGCCATCGCCGGCAGTGCCGCCTCCCAGGCACCGGAACTGAGCAGCTCGGCCAGCAGCGCGCGTCCCGTGTGCTCGTCCGGGGCGGCGCATGCGAGGTCGGCCAGAAGCGTGTCCCGCTGGTAGTGGTTGGTGACGGTTCTGGCGTGCTCGGCGGCCTCGGAGAGGTATGTGAGGCACAACTGGTGCTGACCGGTGTCGCCCAGCGTGCTGGCGATATGGGCGAGGGCTTCGGCCCGGGTGGCGGGATCCCGGATGTCCCGGGCGGCCTTGAGGGCCTGCGGCAGTTCGCCCTTCCTGATCAGGCTGTGGCTGGCGGTGGCGAGGGCGCTGGACCGCAGTTCCATGTCCGGGATTTTTGCGGCGAGTTCGGCGGCTCGGTCCGCCTTGTCCGATTCCGTCAGGGCAGTGGCGGCGGTGAAGAGGACATCCGCCCGGTCACCTACATGGCGGAGGGCGCGAGCCTCCTCGGCCGCCAGCGTCGCCCAGGCCACGGCGTGCCCGGTCTCTCCGGCGAGGGCGAGGGTGCACGCCGCGTGCGCCAGCGCGGCGGCGTGGAGTTCGGGATCGGCGTCGTCTGCCACGGAGTGGGCGTAGTCCATGGCGAGTTCCACGGCGTGGCCGACGTCTCCTGCCTGGATCAGTGCCTCGCAGACCTCAGCGATCAGCTGGGGGTCCGTCCAGGGCTTGGTGACGGACAGCGCGACGTCGATGGCGACGTGCGCCAGCTCGCATGAACCGTGGCGCTCTTTCCTCGGGCCGGCCAGCGACCGAACGACCCGTGCAAGGGCGAAGGCCTGGCTCAGCGGGTTGTCCTCGTCGAAGACCAGGAGCGCGGCGTCGGTCGTGATGCGGCAGGCACGCGGGAAGTCCGGGCGGGCCAGTGTCACGGCCACGCGTGCCAGGGCGTCCGCCTTGGATTCCGTGCCGGTCAGTGTCGCGGCGAGGTCCAGGGCCTCGCCGGTCCGCCCCGCCTCGGCGAGAGCCTGGACGACGCCAGCCAGCGCGTCGAGCGGGAGGCCGAAGTCCGAGCGGAAGTGCCGGACGACGTCTCCGGCGAGTTCGACGGCGTGCTCAAGGTCTCCCGACCGTGCGAGTGCCTGAGCGACCTGCGCCAGGGCCTCGGCCCTCAGGTCGGAGAAGACCGTGGGCGCGGCTTCGGCGGCCTCAGCCACCAGGCCGACCGCGATGGCCAGCTCTGCGGCCTGTGCGTGGGCGCCGGCGGCGAGCGCCAGGGCGGTGGACCGCGCCGCGGGATCTTTGAGCGATCGGGCCATGGGGACAGCACGCCGCAGCTGGCCCGCCTGGCGCAGGGCGGTGACGAGGTGGGCGAGGGTAAGGTCCGAGGGACGGGTATCGGTGAGGTCCCGGGCCAGACCACCGGCTTCCTCCGCTACCTCGGCGGCGCGGTGTGGTTCACCGGTACGGGCAAGCAGTCGGCCCGCCTCGGCCAGTGCGGCGATCGTGTGCTTCGCGGGGGTGAGGGAGCGGATGGTGCCAGCGGCTTCCCGGGCCAGTGCCGCAGCGAGGCGGGACTCCCGGGAGTCGGCCAACGCATGGCCTGCGGCCAGCAGCACGTGGGCTTTGCGGGCGGGATCGGACAGGCTTTGGGCGACCTGCGCCGCCGCCCAGGGGCTGCCTGACCGTGTCAGCACGTCGCAGGCGCACGCCAGCACGTCCGCTTGATGTCCTTGCTGGTCCTGCTCTCCCTGGTGCAGGGCGGTGGCGGCGGCCTCCAGCGCGAGCAGTGCGGCCTGCCGCGTGTGCTCCCTGACGCGGTCACGTGCCGGCGTGGACGCATCGGCGAGGGTCAGCGACGCCTTCGCCACCACCAGCAGGTGCTGGGCCGGCAGGGTGGCGCCGGTGACGCTGCGGGCGAGGTCAGCGGCTGCCCGGCACAGCTCGGCCGCGCGATCCGGCTCCATCGCGAGCGCCAGAACCTCGGCGACTCCAGCCAGGTGATCACAGCGTTGTCCCACGTCGTACGGGACATGGGCGAGCGCGGCCGCGGCCAGTTCGACGGCCCGTTCCGGGTGTCCCGCCCGTGCCATGATGGACGCGGCAGGTACCAGATGGTGGGGCTGGATGTCGCGGTGCAGGGTACGGGTGATGCGTGCCGCCAGCTCCGCCAGCGCTTCCACCCTGGCCGCCAGTTCCTTCGAGAAGGCATCGGCACCGCACAGGTCCTGTGCCTCCTCCAGGACCGTGCACGCCCGGGCCAGGGCGCTGACCTGCGACAGCGGCGAGTCATGCAGGACAGCGAAATCCTGGGACTGACGGCCGGGCTGGGTGATGGTCTCCGCGATGCCCACGGCCCGGCGCAGCAGACCGACGATGTCTCCCGCTCCCACCCGAGCCAGCATCCGGGCGGTGCGGACCAGCAGACACACGTGATCCTCCGCGCTCGACACGGTGATCGTCGTTGCTCGTGCGGCGGCGTCAAGCGCCACCTCCCGGGCCGCCGTGGTGTCGTGTGCCTCCAGCAGGGCTTCGCTGACCGCCATCAGCCGGTGGACTTGGTGCCGGGGATCGGGATGCGACTTGGCGAGAGCGACGGCCCGGCTGGTCTGCCCCAGGAAGGCCGAGAGGGTGACCAACTGGTCGGGAACGTCGACTGATCTGTGGCGGATCAGGTCGCGGCAGTACGCCAGTCGCACCGGCAACCTGAGATCGTGACATCCGGCGTCGCGGAGTAACCGGAAGGCGTTGTCGATCTCTGCGAGTGCCGTCGCGTCCGAGCCCGTCGCATGCCACAGCCTCTCGTGGCGCGCCATGTCGGAGGCCAGCTTGCCCAGGCGGTCCGCGTCGCCGAGCCGGCGCAGCAGGTGCGGGTAGCCGGACAGGGCGTACTCGGGCGTTTCGGCTGGCCAGCCCCTCGTCCGCCAGCCCTCGACGAAGTCGTGTATCCCCTGGCAGCACTTCGCGAGGACGGTGGGGGACAGGCTCGCGAAGGCACCCTCCTGGAGCTCTCGGTGGGCGAAGAAGTACGGGGCGTCCTCCGGGGAGCCATCCGCGCCGTGCCGGGCCCGGCGCCTGTGGAAGGAGCGGCCGATCGATCCCCCGAGCACCCGCAACACCTCGCGCGGCACCGCCTCCGTCAGGGCGGCGAGATCGCGGGCACCCAGGCCGCCACCTGCGGCGGCGAGGAGCCTGGTGACGTTCCGTCCCAGCTCCTCGCCGTCGCCGTCCTTCCTGCCGTCCAGCAGTGCTGACAGGCTCCGCTCGGCCTCCTGCCGGATGACCTGGGCCGCCGGTGAGGCCTCCAGGCGGTGAGTGATCGCGTCGCCGCGCAGCGGATGCGCGGCGGGCACGTCGATGGGCACCGGGGGATCGGGGCGTGCGGTCACGAGGATCCGCAGACCCGTGTAGGGATGGGCCGGCAGGAGTCCGGCGATGCTCTGGCCGCTGGTCCCGCTGGTGACCCCGGCGTCCTCGTCCAGACCGTCCACGACCAGCACGAGCCGTCGCCCGCGGCATACGGAGCGCTCCGCCGCGCGCTCCAGGGCTTTGAGAAACCGCGCCCGGGAGTCGCACTCAAGGCCGATGTCACCCAGGTGCTGACGCAGCTGGTCGCCCATGCTCCGCAGGAAGCCGTCACGGTCGGAGCGCTCCGGGTGGTCGTGGATGCTCACGAAGAACGACAGCACGTCCGCGTCCGAAGGGGGATGAAGGACGAACTCCGCCATGAGGGCCGTTTTGCCCGACCAGGCGGGTGCCAGCCAGCGCCAGTATCCAGGCGCGCTGCCCTCAGGAGCCGTGCTGAACGTGTGCAGCTGCGCCAGTTCCCGCTCCCGGCCCTGGAAACGCTCCGCCGCGAACTCCCGCACCACGAGGAGGTGACCGGACTCCGGGACGACGGGCCCGCCGTGGGCCGATTCCAGCACAGGGGCGTGGCCGGTGTGTCGTTGCAGGAGATCTGCGAACCCGTCCCGCGTGATGAACGTCCAGGCTGGCAGCGCGTACAGACGGCGGTTCTCGTGTTCGTGGTCGTCGCAGAACACCACGCCCACCAGCAGCCCTTGGCAGAACACCGCAGCCCCCGACACCCCGCCCCACTCTCGCTGCTTCCCGGGTCGGCGGCGGACTGCTGTGGCCTTCTGGTCCAGCACCGCGCCCCACTCCGGCCCGGTGCCCAGCGGCGGCAGTTCTCCCCTCAGCTGGTCGACACCGCGCTGTCCCTTCTCCAGTGGCGGGGCGTGCTCGGGAAACCCGAGACCCACGTAGCTCAGTGGTTCGTCACCGGAGGGCTTGCCCCAGCGCACGGCCCCCGGCACGTCGACCGGCTCCTCCAGCAGCAGCAGGGCGACGTCATCCCCCTCGTGCGGCAGCCACTCCACGGTCGCGGCGCGCTGCTCGACGGGTTCACGGGGGTGGCCGACGCGAACGACGATCCTTGCGAAGGGCATCCCACTGGCTCGGTCCATGACCACATGCCGGCAGGTCAGAACCAGAGCGGGGGCGACGAGGTAGCCCGATCCCAGGGAGGAGGGACGGTGCTTCCCGGCATGGCCGGCCCGGATGTCGGCCAACCTGTGCTCGTCCATGCGTCAGGACCCCGTCACCATCCGACGGAGCCGGATTCGCCGTCGGCGTTGACCGTCGCGTTCCGGTCGCCGAGAGCCTGGTCTTTGACCTTCAGCTTCAGTATCAGCTTGTGGGTGCGTGCGGAGGCGGAGGTCCCGCCCACTCCCACGGTGGCGAGTCCGAACGACAGCTTTCCCTCCGGCCGTACGTCAGAACGAAGTTCCAGGATGAGTTCCAGCTGCGCCTCCTCCACCTCGAAGGCGAACTGCTCCCGTATACCTGCCTCCTGTGCCTGGTACAACTCCTGTCGCAGCTCCTCGATCGCTGCGGCGAGCCCGATCTCCGACAACCGCCCCCCTGACGTTTCGGCGGTCCGACCCTCCGCCATATGTCCGTTAGATCAGTAGTGTGCCTTCTGGTGGGTGTCGGCCTCAGCCGAATCCCGACTTTGCTGTGGGTGCGATACGGCGGTCCACTTACTGATCGTTTCAGAATGCCGCCCTGCGGAGACGCTGGCGGCCCCATGGAACAGGCGGGGGCGGTGACGACCTCGGTGATGAGGACCTCGCCGTGGGCGTTGCAGCCGTCGGGCGGGTCGCCGCCGGAGTTCCAGTGGCGGAAGGCGTCACGGATGTAGTCGTCGCGGGACTCACCGGCGAGGGGCAGGGCGACGGGCTCCGCGGCCACCGCGTGCGCGGAGCCCGCCGTGAGTGGAGCGAGGATGGAACTTGATCAGGGTTTTCGCAGTTCAGCGGACGTGAGAGCGGCCTTCGTCTGATCCTGTGCTCCGTCACAGAGTGGATCAGCGGGAAGGCCGTGGTCGTGAGTCTGGAGCATCAGGGCGTCCTTCAGGATGCGTTCGCGGAAGTGTCACGCTTCCGGACGGAGTTGTACGCGTGTCTGACCGCGCGGGGCGACGCGCTGTTCGAGTTGTGCGACGCGTTGTTGTGCACGGACGGGCCGGTGCGGACGCTGGTCGACCTGGCACTCGCGCCGGAACACCGCCGCGGACACGGCGCCCTCTACGGGGGCCTCAACCAGGGGCGGATCGATGTGGCCCGGCTGCGCCGCGCGCTGGCCTCGATGCCGTTGCCGAGGACGGCGGATGGTCGGATCGTGCTGGCCGCAGACGTCTCGCCGTGGCTGCGGCCGGACGCCAACACCTGTGCTGACCGGGCCTTCTGCCACACGTTCGGCCGGGGTGAGGGCAAGCACCAGATGATTCCGGGCTGGCCGTACTCGATCGTGGCCGCGCTGGAGACCGGCCGAACGTCGTGGACGGCGGTGCTGGACGCGGTCCGCCTGGAGCCGGGTGCCGACGTCGCCGCGGTGACCACGGTCCAGCTCCGGGAGGTCGTCGAGCGGCTCGTCGCGGCTGGCCAGTGGAAGCCGGGCGATCCCGAGGTCCTGGTCGTGCTGGACGCCGGATACGACGCACCCCGCATCGCTCACCTGCTGAGCGACCTGCCCGTCGAGATCCTCGGCCGCCTGCGTTCCGACCGTGTCATGCGGCGGCCGACACCGCCGCGGGTCTATGACCCCAAGGGCGGCCGACCGCCTAAGCACGGCGGTGAGTTCGTCTTCGGCAACCCCGCCACCTGGGGCACCGAGCAGAGCGTGACGGTCACCGACACCCGCCTCTACGGAAAGGCGACCGCGCAGGCGTGGGACCGGCTGCACCCGCGGCTGACCCGGCGGGCGGCCTGGCTCGATCACCACGGACCGCTGCCCATCATCGAGGGAACCATCATGCGCCTGGTCGTGGAGAAACTGCCCAGCGGCGGGGTGAACAAGCCGGTCTGGCTGTGGTGGTCGGGCACTTCCGCCACCGCCGCAGAGGTGAACCGCTGCTGGCAGTCCTTCCTCCGTCGTTTCGACTTGGAGCACACGTTTCGCCTGTTCAAGCAGACACTTGGGTGGACCAAGCCCCGGCTCCGCAGCTCAGAGGCGGCCGACCGGTGGACGTGGCTGGTGATCGCTGCCTATGCCCAGCTCCGGCTCGCCCGGCCACTGGCCACCGACCTCCGGCGCCCCTGGGAAAAGCCGGCCGAGCCGAACAGGCTTACACCCGCCCGTGTTCGCAGGGGGTTCAGGAACCTGTGCACGAAGACCGGCTCTCCGGCCGGTGCACCGAAACCGTCTCGTCCCGGGCCCGGCCGGCCACCGGGGTCGAAGAACCGCCGACCAGCCACCCGTCATGACGTGGGCAGAGTCCTCGTGACCGGCGAGGCGCACACCCGACCCGCCCACCACAGGAAGGGCACCAAACCCCGTCGCACAAGCGGCACTGACACCGTTGGCAGAGCCCCGTAGTCTGCTCTGACCAGAACGGCGTGCTCTTGGCGGGGGACTCTTATGACACGCGGCGGCAGGTCCGGCACGGATATCGGCGGCGGCCACATAGGAGTAGGCATCACGATCATTGCCCTGGTCGTCACTGCCAGTTTCTCCGGCCCTGGCTGGACTTTGATCGTCGCGGGGTGCTTCACCGCCTGGTTCATCCTCGCGCTGGCCGTCATCCGTATCAGGGGCGGACGCGGCGGAGAAGCCGTTCGACGGGCTTACGTCGCCACTTTCGGCTGGGGCGACTACGTCACCCCTTGATGGGGTTAAACGACAAGCTTAGATCCGTCCGTGAGATCGTCGTGCTCGTGATCGAGTCTTGGGTGCTCAATGACGACAGCCCTATCCCCGTGTCGTCCGAGGTGGTGCCGGAGGCTCTTCGGTCGAGGGTCGACAGCGGTCAGCTTGAGACGTGGCTGACCAGTTCGTCCGGACGGTCGCTGGCCTTCGTGACGAATACCGAGCGCGCGATGGTGATGCTGCTCGAAGACGAGGGCGATCCCGGCGAGCATGCCGTGGACCCCGGGGCTCAGGGGTCGAGCGGCGGGTTCGTCCTCTCCAACGGACAGGACGACGAGTATCCGGATCAGGACACCGTCCCCATCTGTGAGGCGTTCAGGCTCGTGAAGCAGATCGTTGCCACGGGGTCCTGGCCGACGGACGCGCGCTGGGTGGTCGATCGCTGAGCGGGCTATCGCCGGGCCCAGATGAGGATGGCGGCGAGGTGGAGTGCGGCCTGGTAGGTGATGGCGAGCTTGTCCGTTCGCATGGCCAGGGCGCGCCACTGCTTGAGCCGGTTGATGCACCGTTCGACCGCGTTGCGCTGCTTGTACGCCTCGGCGTCGAAAGCGGGCGGTTGGCCGCCCGCACGGCCTCGCCGCAGACGGTGGCCGACCTGGTCGGACGGCTGGGGGATGACAGCGCGGATTCCGCGTCGGCGGAGGTGGTTCCGGATCGCGCGGGATGAGTACGCGCGGTCCGCCAAGACGGCATGGGGTCGGGTCCTCGGTCTTCCCGGTCCGCTCCGCGGAACACGGATTGCGGCCATGACGGTCTCGAAGGCCGGGGCTTCGCCCGCCTGGCCTGCGGTGATGCGGAGGGCTAAGGGCTGTGCACGGCTGTCGCTGGCGAGGTGGACCTTCGTGCTCAGGCCGCCTCGGGAGCGTCCGAGTGCGTGGTCGTCGGGTTCGGCCCGACCTGGAGCCCCTTTTTTTCCTGGCTCCGGCGGCGTGCTGGTGAGCTCGGCATACGGTGGAGTCCACCGACACGGTCCAGCCGATGTCGTCAGCGCCCTCGGCCGCTGTCAGAACCGCGGCAAGGATGCGTTCCCAGGTGCCGTCCACGGCCCACCTGATCAGGCGTTTGTGAGCAGTCTGGAACGAGCCGAGCTCGTCCGGCAGGTCCCGCCAGGGCGAGCAGGTGCGGTACTTCCACGCGATGGCCTCCAGGGTTCGGCGGTGATCGGCCCACCGCCGACCGCGGACCGGATCGGTCGGAATCAGCGGCTCTATCCGGTCCCACATCGCATCAGTGATCACTAACCGGACGGACACATCCGATCAACTGACCAACCGATCAAAGAGACACGCTCTAGGTTCTGTCTCTTTGGCTTCACTCGGTGAGACGGAGGTTGGTCTGTGGCTCGGTGTGGTTGACCGCGTGAGCCCCGATGGATGATGTTCCGCATGATGATGCGACCTCCTCGCCGAGGCATAGATCCTGTCGTGCCCCCGGTCGCGACGTCCTGGCGCCGCATCGACGCCTGGTTGTCCCGACACGCGTCGAAGGCTCTGGCAGACCTCAGGCCCCCGGCCTCGTGGCAGTGCATTCAGGAAGCCGAGGCACGCTTGGGGTTCCCGCTTCCTGCGGATCTCCGCGAGTCGCTGCGGTGCCACGACGGAGATACATCCCTGCTGGGTGTGCTCCCCTGCCGGAGGCTGTATTCGGTGTCGGAGATCATCGAGGTCCGCGAGATGCGGATGGAGATGTGGGAACCGGACGACCCGGACCAGGCGCAAACACCCTGGTGGGGAACGAAGTGGGTCCCCATCTCCGGAGGTGACGGAGACGACCACTTCATCGATGCCGGGGAAGGGATGTGGCGCAACCACCTCGGCGATGCTGTTCACGATGACCAGGGATGTTTTCTGGGGTGGCCCAGTCTGGGTTCATGGCTCCACGAAGTGGCGGAAGCCATGGAGCATCACGGCCAGTCGACCTGGTTCGGCGCGGTGACCGCCCCCAAGGTCGACAGCAGCGGAGACATCCACTGGTGGAACTGAGTCCTGCTCATTGATCACCTTCGCGCCCAGATGAGGATGCTCGCGAGGTGGAGTGCGGCTTGGTAGGCGATCGCGAGCTTGTCGGTTCGCATGGCCAGGCCGCGCCACTGCTTGAAGCGGTTGATGCATCGTTCGACTGTGTTGCGCTGCTTGTACGCGTCGGCGTCGAAAGCGGGCGGGCGGCCGCCGGCGCGGCCGCGCCGGAGACGGTGGCCGGCCTGGTCTCTGGGCTGAGGGATGACGGCACGTATGCCGCGCCGGCGAAGGTGGCTCCTGATCGCGCGGGATGAATAAGCGCGGTCGGCTAGGACGGCATCCGGCCGCGTCCTTGGTCTCCCGGGCCCACTTCGCGGAACGCGGATGCCGGCCATGACGGCCTCAAAGGCCGGTGCGTCACCTGCCTGCCCCGCGGTGACGCGGACGGCCAGCGGCCGCGCATGGCTGTCGCTGGCCAAGTGGACCTTCGTGCTCAAGCCGCCCCGGGAGCGTCCCAGCGCGTGGTCTTCGGGTTCGGCCCGACCTGACGCCCCCTTTTCCAAGCACCGGCAGCGTGCTGGTGGGCTCGGCAGACGGTGGAGTCCACCGACACGGTCCAGCCGATGTCGTCAACGTCATCGGCCGCTGCCAGGAGCGCGACGAAGATCCGTTCCCAGGTGCCGTCCACGGCCCACCTGAGCAGCCGTTTGTGAGCGGTCTGGAACGAGCCGAGCTCTTCTGGCAAGTCCCGCCAGGGTGAGCCGGTGCGGTACTTCCACACGATGGCTTCGAGGGTTCGGCGGTGGTCGGCCCACCGCCGTCCACGGGCCGGGTCTGCCGGCATCAGCGGCTCAATCCGGGCCCACACAGCATCAGTGATCACTAACCGGACAGACACATCCGATCAACTGACCAACCGATCAAAGAGACACGGCCTAGCCGCGCAACCCCGCTGGACGGGTAGCACTCTTGCCTGCGTCCCGGGCGTATTCGATAGCTGCGAGCTGCGACTTCCTGCCCACCTGCACCGCATCCGCTATCCCCTGTATTCAGAGGGGCGGCGGCCAGTTGGGTGGCCAGGTTGAACGGTGGGGGCGAGGCGCAGGCTCGGAAGTGTGCACGTTGCCTCATGGCACCCGTATTTCCGTAACCCGTACCGGCCCGCCTGATCCGGGCTGTCGCCGGGGAGTCGCTTGGCAAGGAAATCGAACAATCGATCTAATGCCGGTATGGACGGCACCGACTTCCCGAGCTTCTCTGGGGGAGTGAGGCTGTCGCAGTGGTGTGCACCTCGGGTTTGTGCAGCTCAGCCACTCGTGGTCGAACTCTAGCTAGTGCAACAGCTGTGGTGCTATCGCTGGTTGGAGTGTCTCTGAGGGCAACTGAGTGATCCACCGACGCCCTGTGGTCACAGACCAACTCCCTGCGCCTGGAGCTGCAGCCGCGCGGCATCGCCGTCACCGAACTGCACGTGGGATACGTGGACAAGGACCTCGCGGCTGGCGTAGAGGCGCCCAAGTCCGACCCGCGTGACGTCGCCTCCCTCGCACTCGACGGGGTCGAGACGGGCGCGTACAAGGTGCTCGCCGACGACATCTCGCGGCAGGTCAAGGCGGGCCCGGCCGGCGACTTCGATGATGAGTGCCCGGATGCCGTGGTCGCGGATCTCGTGGTCGAGAGACGCGGTGTAGCCCTCGATCGCCATCTTGAAGGCGGCACAGGCGGCCATGTAGGGCTGGGGCAGGAACCCGAGCACGGACGAGATGTTGATGATGCGCCCGCGTCGCTGGGCACGCATGTGCGGCAGGGCCTCGTTCACCATGCGCATGACCCCGAAGACGTTGGTGTCGAAGTCGGACCGGGCGCTCGACGGAGGTTTCCTCGGCCGCGCCGCCGGCTGATCTGCCGTCATCCTGGACTCCCGCACTCACTCGAAACCGATCAGTTTCCACTACAATAAACTGATCGGTTTCCGCATGTAGGTTCAAGCAGGGAGAATGCCGTCATGGGCAGGATCAGTGCGCAGGAGCGGCGTGAGAGCGTCATTCGCGCGGCGATCGCCGAGTTCGCGCTCAAGGGCTACCACGGCACCTCCACCGCGGCGATCGCCGAGCGGGTCGGCGTCACGCAGCCGTATCTCTTCCGGCTTTTCCCGGACAAGAGGGCGATCTTCGTCGCCGCCTTGGTGCGGAGCATGGAAGACACCCGCTTGGCTTTCGCGAGGGCGGCCGACGGGGTGGAGGGGGGTGAGCGAGCCCGGCAGGTGATGGCAGACGCCTATGCGCGGCTGATCTCGACGCGACCCGAGACCCTCCTGATGCAGATGCAGGGATATGCCGCCGTTGCGGCCGCCGAGGCGCAGGGCGATGACCTGATCGGCGAGGTCGTCCGGGCCGGCTGGATGAGTATCTGGGAAACCGTGCACCTGTCGCTGGGCGCTGATGCCGACAGGACCGCAAGCTTCTTCGCCTGCGGCATGCTCGGCAACACTCTTACGGCCATCGGGCTTCCCGCGAGCGCCGGGAGGTGAGGGAGTCTTCTGGACGGGCGACGCGTCAGCGCACGCCTGCCGCGTCGAGCAGGGTCGTCACGGTGGGCGCGACGAGCCCGGTCAGGTTGTCGGCCTGAATCCCCGCGCGGGCACTCGCGCCGTCGAAGACCAGGCTGAGCTGCCGGGCCAGCAGATCCGGATCGCCCGCCCCGCCCTGCTCGGCCTCGGCACGGAAGAAGGCCGTCAGATTCGCCTTGACCTGATGGGCCACGCGGCTCGCCGGGTGGCTTGGGTCCTTGAGCTCGACCTGCACGGCCAGATACCGGCAGCCCCGGAACTCGGGCGCCTCTGCCTGCGATTCCACCTGCTCGAAGACGTGCAGGATCCGCTCGCGGGGGGAGCGGCCGTCGTCCGCCGCAGGCAGGAGGGTCGCCACGTAGGCGGAGGAACGCTCCTTCAGGCTTGCTGCCAGGAGTTCGTCCTTGCTCTCGAACAGCTGGTACATGGAGCGCTTCGACACCCCTGCCGCCTTGCACAGCGCCTCGACGCCGATGCTGACGCCGTCTCGGTAGGTGAGCGTGGCCGCCGCCTCCAGCAACCGCTCCCTGGGGCTCAGTTTCACTTCGGTGGTCATACCGCGAGGTTAACCCGAAACGGACGAAATGAAAACCGATCGGTTTCCGGGGCCTCCGGGAGAGAGGCTCGGCGACGGCCTGAGGGAAGGGCCGTCGCCGAGCCATGACGGTGTGCGCGCCTGTCGTCCCCGTCAGGACGGCGCACACCGGGGCCACTCCGAGTAATGGCCCGCCTTGGGCGGCCTGCCGTCATGCCGGTACGGCGGTCTTCTCCGGCCTCGTATCCGCCGGGATGCGGTGCAGTCCCTCTCGGTCGTAAAAGAGGTGGCTGTCGCTCATGGCGTACGGGTCTCTCGGTCGGCGGCTGTGGCGCGTTTCGCCGGGGGCTGCCAGCCGCCGGTGACTTCTTTGACGGGCTTGTGGGGGAAGCGGCGCCGGGCGTATTCCTGTGCGTGGGAGTCCGGCAGGACGTACAGGGTTTCCTTCTTGTCCTGGAGCGGGCGCAGCACGGTGTCCATGAAGTTCTTGCGGTCGTCCAGGTAGGGGCCGAGGACGTCCTCGCCGGCGGGGCAGACGGCAAGGCAGTAGCCGGACTTGTAGCCGGGCGGCGAGCTGAGGCTCTGCCACAGGGAGGCGCTCTCGGAATCGGTGACGCGGGAGCGGTAGTCGGCGGCGTCCTCGCTGTCGGCCACCGTCTGCGCCCAGTCGGTGAACCCGCTCATGAACTCGCGGTAGTTGTGCGTGGTGCAGGCCAGCGCGTCGAAGGCGCCGTCCTTGGCGATGGCGCCGACCGGGCAGGCGGCGACGCACAACTTGCAGTCGATGCAGGGGTTGTAGTCCAGCGCTTGCCCGTACGCGCTGACCTCCGCGTCCACCAGGACGGTCACGAGTAGGACGAAGCTGCCGAACTTCGGGTGGATGACGTTGCGGTGCAGGCCCATCACGCCGAGCCCGGCGGCCACCGCGACCGTCTTGTGTGCCACCACCCAGATCCGCTCGCGGGGGAAGCGGTCCATTTCCTGGGGGAAGCCGACGGAGGGATTGAGCGCGCGGTATCCGGCGTCCTGGAGCGCCTGGGTGACGCTGCGGGCGGCGTGGTTGGCCTGTTCGTCGGTCTGGTGGAACTCCTGGTTGGCCACGCTGCGGGCAGGGGAGCGGCAGTTGTCGCGGTTCATCCGGACCGCCATCGCGATCAGGGTGCGGGTGCCGGGTAGTGCGGACTGGGCGTGTTCGCGCTCGCCGGCCAGGTCGGGGTGGTCCAGGCTGACCGCGGCGGCGTCGTCCGCGCCGGCCGCCAGGCACAGTTCGCGCAGCCAGTCCGCGTCGATCACCGCGGGCGGGCGGCCCACGTCACCGGCCCTGCGTCGGGCGAGTACGGCCTGTACGGACGGGTGGGCCGCCAGCTTCGCCGGGAGCGGGGGATGAGCGGGTTGCCCTTCGGTGTCGCGCGCGGTAGTCATCCGTGCTCCTGGGGGTGTGGGTACGTGGCTTGCCACCACGGGTGAGAAACCGATCAGTTTCACCACCGTAAACCGATCGGTTTTCGCGTGCAAGCCCAAGCGGCGAGCCTGTCCTTCGGGCTGTCGATCAAGTTCCTCGCGGACGTTGGTGATCGATCGCCAGGCGGTCGGGCGTCGGCCCGCGAGTCGGGGCGGGGTGCTGGCCTTCGGTCGGCAACGGGCGTGGACCCATGGGAGTTGCTCGGTCGCCGGTGCTCGGCTGCGGCTCACCGAGCGCATGGCTCGCCGAGGCCGCTCGTCACGCGATGCGTCAGCGCATGTCCGCCGCATCGAGCAGGGCGGCCACGGTGGGGGTGATGAGCCCGGCCTGTGCGTCGGCTTTGATTCCAGCTCGGGCGCTGGCGCCGTCGAAGACCAGAATCAGCTGACGGGCCAGCAGGTCCGGATCGCTCGCCCCGCCCTGTTCGGCCTCGGCGCGGAAGAAGCCTGTCAGGTTCTCCTTGACCCGACCGGCCACCCGGCTCGCGGTGTGGCTCGGGTCCTTGAGCTCGATCTGTACGACGAGGTACCGGCAGCCCTGGAAGTCGGGTGCACCCGCCTGCCTCTCCGCCTGTTCGAAGACATGCAGGATCCGCTCGCGGGGTGGACGGTTGTCGTCCGGCGCGGGAAGGAGTGCCGCCATATAGGCGGAGGCGCGTTCCTCCAGGCTCGCCGCCAGCAGTTCGTCTTTGCTCTCGAACAGCTTGTACATGGAGCGCTTGGACACCCCCGCCGCCTTGCACAGCGTGTCGACGCCGATGTTGACGCCGTCTCGGTAGGTGAGCGTGGCCGCTGCCTCCAGCAGTCGCTCTCGGGAGCTTGCCATTGCTTCGGTGGTCATATTGCGAGGTTAACTCGATTCCGGCCCATTGAAAACCGATCGGTTTACGATGCTGGCCGGAGTGTGCTACGGCGCCGCCCATGGCCGAGTCGGTTCGGCGTCGCCGCCACGGTCTCCAGAATGGGCGGTGTGTCTCGCCGGCCTCGGAAGCTCGGCCCCCATCGTGCGTGCCCTCGACCGGCGATGACGGGTTTGCTGAGGAGGGAACGTACGGGACCGTCTCGGAGATGCCCCTGTCCTGCGCTGATGTGTGCCTGGAGGGCATCAATCAGCGCAGGACATTTCTCACCACGGTGGCTTCAGGCTCAGTGGGCGATCACAGGCTCGCCCTCCGACGGCGCCAGAGCTGAATTCGGCATCAGGAACGCCGTGAGCACCGCGCCGACCACGAAGATGCCGGCGCCCCACGCCAGGGTGGCCGTGTAGCTCTCGACCCCGGCCTGGGCCACGGTCAGCGCGCCGGGCTTGTGTGAGGAGAGGTAGTCGGTCGCGGCCGACGATGCAACGGTGGTCAGCAGCGCCGTGCTGATCGAGCCGCCCACCTGCTGGCTGGTGTTGATCAGGGCCGAGGCGACGCCCGCGTCCTCGTGGTGCACGCCTGCGGTCGCACCCTGGAACGCGGTGGTCATCACCGCACCGATACCGAGACCCAGCAGGATCATGCCCGGCATGATGTTGGCGACGTAGCCGCTGTCCAGCGTGAGCCGGGTCAGCAGGGCCATGCCGGACGCGGAGACCAGGAAGCCGGCGCTGACCACGGCCTTCGGGCCGACCTTGGGCAGCAGCAGCGAAGGCACCGTGGTCGACGAGGCGACGATGCCCCCGACCATCGGCAGGAAGGACAGACCGGCCTCGATCGGCGAGTAGCCGATGCTGGCCTCCAGGTAGTAGGTCAGGAACAGGAAGATCGAGAACATCCCCATGCCCAGGACGAACACGGCCAGGAACGAACCGCCCCGGGTCCGGTCCAGCACGACGCGCAGCGGCAGCAGCGGATGAGAGACCCTGAGCTCCAGCCAGGCGAACACCGCGAGCAGCACCACGCCGCTGATCATGGAGCCGAGGGCGACCGGGTCGGTCCAACTGGTGGATTCCACATGCGCGAACCCGTAGACGATGCCGAACAGCGCGGCGCTCACCACGACGGTACCGGGAATGTCGATCTTGGGTCGCTCGGTGACCACGGGCTTGGCCAGCAACAGCAACGCACCGGCCAACGCGACGCCCGCGAAAATGACGTTCACGTACATCACCCAACGCCACGACGCCCATTCGGTCAGCATGCCGCCGAGCAGGAGTCCGACCGCGGCACCCGCACCGGACAACGCGCTGAAGATACCGAACGCCTTCGGCCTCTCGGCCGGGTCGGTGAAGGTCACGCTGAGCAGCGAGAGCGCCGCGGGCGCGAGCAGCGCGGCGAACAGGCCCTGGGCCACACGCGCCGCGACGAGCATCTCGAAGCTGCTGGCCGCGCCGCCGACGACGGATGCGCCCGCGAAACCGATCAGGCCGGTCACGAAGGTCGTACGCCGGCCGAACAGGTCACCGAGTCGGCCACCGAGCAGCAGCAGGCTGCCGAACGCCAGGGCGTACCCCGTGATGACCCACTGCCGGCTGCCGTCACTGAAACCGAGGTCATGTTGCGCTTCGGGCAGCGCGATGTTCACGACGGTCGCATCGAGCGTGACCATGAGCTGCGCCACGCCCAGCACGACGAGCACCCACCAGCGCATGGCATGGGAGCCGCGGCGGCCCGAGTCTGTTTTCCCGGAGGCGGGCGCCCCGCGGTCGAAGGTGGTACTCACATTTCCCCTTAAGTCGCTGGTCATGGGCCGACCAGCAGCCGGAAACCGATCTGTTTCCACCTAGGAAAACAGATCGGTTTCCCAGGCGCAAGTGAACGGGTCGCTTCTGGCCCGGGACGGGCCCGACAGGGTTGAAGTCCGCGTAGGCCGACGACGCTGCCCCGCCAAGCGACTGGCTGATCGGCGTCGCGGCACGGCTGTCCTACAGGCGGAGCGCTCATATCGGCGTCGGACACCTTGCGCGGCACCGCCAAGACCACAGGACGCCCCAGGCGTACTTGGTCGGTGCGTCACCGACCGCGACCTTCGGGGTCCTGGTCTGGATCTTCCAGGCCGCCGGACCACCGAGACGTCGCCCCAGCGGAAGCCCACCACTGGAGCCTCCCGCATCTGCGACATCAGCGATCCCAAGGTCCCCGAGGGCAAGAGCGCCGGTCGGTTCGCCGCCGAGTCCTGGACCATGAAGGGAAGCCGCCTCGAACTGCACGACCTCGCCGTCGGTGGCGTGGTGACCGTGGACACGGCCGCCGCCCCCAAGCGAGTGCTCAAGTTCTCCGCGGCGGCCGCCACGATCCGCGACCTGCAGATGGCCGTACCCGTCGGCGGGCAGATCCAGCACATCGACGGAGCGCCCGGCTCGACGTCCACACAGCGAGGCGGCCGCATCACCAGGTACGTCGAGAACCTGACGGGCACCCTCTCCGGCGTCGAAGGCATCCCCCTGCCCCCAGTCCTGCGCCTCCATCTCACGCCCGACACCGTCCCGGAGTGGCTCTACGACACGGTCGGAAAACTCGACCTCAAGCTCCGACTCGGCTTGGACGACGCCGACATCGACCAGGCCGGTCAGGCAGGTGGCGGGCTCGTCATCCCGGGGATCCACGGGTACGGAACGCCCCGGTAAGTCCGGGGGGCCGGTTGGGCTTGCGTCTGGGAACCGATCGGTTTACCGTGATGGAAACCGATCGGTTTCTCGTTCTGTGGAGGCAGTCATGACCGCACTCAAGGGCGCCAGCGTCTTCGTCACCGGCGGCAGCCGAGGCATCGGCAAGGCCCTGGTGGAAGAGCTGTACGCGCGCGGTGCCGGCAAGGTCTACGCCACGGCCCGCGACGCGCGCACGGTGACGCACCCCGACGCGGTCCCGGTGGCGCTGGAGGTCACCGACCCGGCCTCCGTGGCGGCCGCCGCCGCGCAGGCGCAAGACGTGACCGTGCTGATCAACAACGCCGGTGCCTCGGTCGGCGCGTCGTTCCTCGACTCCCCGGTCGACGACGTACGCCGGGAGTTCGAGACCAACTTCTACGGCCCGCTGCTTCTCACCCGCGCCTTCGTGCCCCTCATCGAGCGCAACGGCGGCGGCCACCTCCTGAACGTGCACTCCGTGCTCTCCTGGATCGCGCTCGGCGGCTCCTACAGCGCGTCCAAGGCCGCCCTGTGGTCGCAGACCAACTCCCTGCGCCTGGAGCTGCAGCCGCGCGGCATCGCCGTCACCGGACTTCACGTCGGCTACGTCGACACGGACCTCGCGGCCGGTGTCGAGGCGCCCAAGTCCGACCCCCGTGCTGTCGCCGCACTCGCCCTCGACGGGGTCGAGACGGGAGCGTACGAGGTGCTCGCCGACGACATCTCGCGGCAGGTCAAGGCCGGCCTGGCCGGCGACCTGGCCGGCCTGTACGCCCAGCTGGCGAAGTAACCCCCTTTACACCCGAGGAGTCGGCGAGATGCCCAGCCACGAGTCACGTCCCACGATCCACATTCCGGGAACCACCAGCCACACCCTCGCCCCGCGCGCGGGATCCGGCGGCCGCGAGGGGACCCTGCGCTACCTCAAGGCGGGCACCGGCGCCCCCCTGGTCCTGCTGCACACCGTGCGCACGCAGGCCGAGCACTTCCGCCACCTCATCCCGCTGATCGCGGACCATTACACCGTGTATGCCCTCGACCTGCCGGGGATGGGCTACTCCGAGATCGTGCCCGGGGCGTCGTACGACGAGCCGGCCATGCGCGCGGGCGTCAAGAGGCTCCTGACCGAACTCGACCTCCACGACGTCACACTGGTCGGGGAGTCCATGGGAGCGGTGCTCGCCCTGACCACAGCGGCCGATCTCCCGGAGCGGGTACGACGCGTCGTCGCGGTGAACACCTATGACTTCCGCGGCGGAATCGCCCGGTCGAGCCTCCTCGCCCGCGTGGTCGTCACCGGTGTCCTCGCCCCAGGGGTAGGTCCGGTGATCGCCGGGGTGGAGCCCAAGCCCGCCCTCAGCAAGATCCTGCAGGGCGGCCTCGGCGACAAGAGCGCACTGCGCGAGGACTACGTCGACGAGCTCCTCCAGGTGGGCGGCCGCCCCGGCTACCCGACTGTCGCCCGGGCCGTGTACCAGGCCCTGCCCAGTCTCATCGCCGCCCGCTCGCGCTACCCCGAGGTCAAGGCGCCCGTCCACCTCGTCTACGGGGAGAAGGACTGGTCCCGTCCCTCGGACCGGCAGGCGAACAAGAACCTGCTGCCGGCCGCCGACTTCACACAGGTGCCGGGAGCGGGGCACTTCATCGCGCTGGAAAGGCCCGATGTCCTGGCCGACCTGTTGAACTCGGTGGCGTGAGGTCCACGAGCGTCCATCGGGCAGATTACCCGAACAAAAGACACACTACTCAGATTCCCCCGACCTCAGTCTTCACTCGGGCACTGGATGTTCATTCTGCCAGCCAGTCTCTCAGATGTCATAAATCGCGGCCTTCGTCAGCGCCATCATCAACAATGCCGGCGTCCTGCTGCCAGTGACCCGCTCGCCTAGAGCAGCGAACACAAATTCATGAAACCGGAGGGAGCATTAACAATGAGTGCGAATTCGCAGAAGAAGAAGTTTTATGCCCTGAACATGTTTGACGTGGTCGACTTGGAGAAGTACCTCGCGTATTTCAGTCGTTTGCCCGAAGCGGCTCCGCAGTATGGTGGTCGAATGGTGGCGTTCGGTCGTTTCCGAGACAGCGTAGCCGGTGACATCGCGCCGCGGCAGGTCCTGTTTCTCGTTGAATGGGAGTCCGAAGAGGCGTTCATCAGCTTCCGGGACGATCCGGCCCTGGCCGACTTGCATCCGCTGCGGGAGAGCGGGGCGGCGTCCTATGTCTGGCAGACGTTTGATGGTGTCGATATGAGCGACCCCGCCAACGTCTCACTCGACGATGTACTGGCGGTACTCAAACCCTAAAACCCGCATCCCTACGGAGCCGAAGCCGGATGAGCCAGCCGACGAATCGTCGGCTGGCGCGTCATCGCCCCGCGCAGTCTGTTCAACCAGCGCCCGGCCGAAGCCATGGACCGCCAGATTACGGAAAGCCGAGTAAGCCTCACATCATGACTGAACAGGCGAAGCCGACGTTCCGAGAGCGGCTGCTGGAGGCAGCGGCCACGCTCGCCTACCGCGACGGCGTCACTATCAGCGTCGAGGCGTTGTGCAAGGCGGCGGGGGTGTCCAAGCGCTCGGTGTACCAGCTGTTCGAGAGCAAGGACGACCTGCTGGCGGCGGGCCTGGAGCGGCGAGCCGCTTCCTACGCCGCCCGTCTCCTGCCTGAGGCAGGAGACGGGCTTTCCGCCCGGGGGCGGATCCTGCATGTCTTCGAGCAGTTGGAGTCGCAGGCGGGGGCGCCGGAATTCCGGGGCTGTGCGTACCAGGCTGTGCAGATCGGCCTGAGGGATCAGCGCCACCCCGCCAGCCGGGTGGCCCACCGGGTCAAGGGGAACCTGATGGCCTTTTTCCGTGCCGAGGCCGAACAGGGCGGGGTGAGCGATCCGGGACGGCTGGCCCGGCAGCTGATGGTGGTCTTCGATGGCGCCAGCGCCCGTGCGGGGATCGGCGCCGACAAGCTGACGGGGCTCGTCGCGCCCATGGCGGCCTTCCTGCTCGATGCGGCAGGCATGCGCTGACGCATCGCCTTTGGAGCTCCCCGGGCAGACGGATGCGCGTTGCGATGGAGCGTCGACAAACCTCCCTCCCGGCTCAACGGGAGGAAGGCGCAGGGCTCCGGCCGCACAGGTTCAACCCGTTGCGAAGAGTCCGGTGCCGGCCGACGCGTGTCTGCCGGGGTTGCGGACGACGGCCGGGCGCCGGTGCAGGGTTGCCGGGTCTACGGTCATCCAGGCTGCCTGGCACCTGCATCTGTCCTGGCCGACCGTGATGGGCGCCTTCCGTGCCCGGGATCGTGAGGTCGTCGAGGTGCCACTGCCTGAGACCTTGCCGCACGGAAACCGATCGGTGTAACGTGTTGGAAACCGATCGGTTTCCCAGAGGGGTTCTCGATCGCCTCGCGTACTGATCACGTGCGTACTCAACCTCGGGAGTCGAACGCCATGTCTTCTCACACCACCTCCAATATCTTCGTGATCGGCGGTACGGGGGCTCAAGGAATGCCCATCGTCCGCTCTCTTGTCGCCGACAAGAAATACTCCGTCCGGGTTCTCACGCGCGATTCCAGCTCCCCCCGAGCCCAGGCGCTCCTCGCGCTCGGCAACGTCTCCCTCCTCGAAGGGTCGTTCGCCGACGAGGATGTGCTGCGGGAAGGGTTTCGAGGCTGTGACGGCGTATTCCTCAACATCGACGGATTCAACACCGGTGAGAAAACGGAGACCTACTGGGCGATCCGCAGTTACGAGATAGCGATTGAAGAAGGAATCAAGTTCTTCGTCTACGGAAACCTCGACTACACCCTCAAGAAGTCCGGCTACGACTCAAGGTTCCGCACCGGGCATTATGATGGTAAAGGCCGCATGGCCGAATGGGTGCTGTTTCAAAATGAAAAGAACAGGGACCGGATGGGGGTAGCGGTCTTCACGTCAGGTCCCTACATTGAGATGGTGATCTCACCGCTCACGCCCATGACGCCCAGCGTTGAAAACGGTGTCGTCACGTGGCGAGTCCCTCTCGGCGAGGGAGCCGTTCCTCACGTGGCACTGGAAGACTGCGGCTTTTACGTGCGCTGGCTCTTCGATCATCCGGAGCGCGCGAATGGCATGGACCTTGAAGTCGCCATCGAGCACATGGCATATGCCGACATGGCTGCGGCGTTCGAGAAGGTCACCGGGCATCCGGCGCAGTACATCGACACTGATCTGGACACTTATTGGAACGCGCCGGACGTGAAGGGCATTGCTGATCAGCCCGCCGGTTACAACGCCGATCCCAACGACAAAAGCACCATGAGCTTCCGGGACAACTTCACGGGCTTCTGGAATACGTGGAAGCACGGAATCATCACCCGGGATTACGCTCTGCTCGACGAAATCCACCCCAACAGGATCAGGAGTGCTGAGGAGTGGTTCCGCCGGGAGGACCAGGTGGGAAGGGAAATCGGTAAAGGCAGTCTCTGGGAGAGGGTCCAACCGGAGAACTGGAGCCTCGACTCTGCGATCCTCAAGAGCAGTGCCGATATGAGGACGGGCAAGTTGTAAACGGGTGAGCGGTATGGCGGCTCGGTAGATGCTGAGCAATGAGTTGAATGTTCGTGATCTTCGCCGGGAGTTGCTGCCGGGGAGCGTACGGCTCCGCGGCGGTTCGTCCGACAGCGACGGCCGTGTCAGCGCAGGTCGTGCGCGTACGTGGTGACGGCGCTGGGGTCAGGTCCGGGAAAGCCCCGTACTCGCCGATCCCGCTGTCGCGGATGGCATTCGTGAAGCGGCCTGCCGGAGCTGGGCAGCGGTGACGGCCGTGGCGGCGGGACCGAGCCGGCGAGCGTCCGGCACTGCGGTCCACGAGGTGCGGCGAGGCGACGCAGCACGGGCATCGTCGACCGGCGGACCTTCACGGTGCGATCGTCCAGACCGGGGCGGAGCCCTACCGCCTCGCCCACACCAAGGCGCAGGCCGAACGCGCCGCGGCCGGCTGAGCCCGTCCCCCGGTCAGGGACGGCGGCTCCGGCGGTGCCGATGGCCCGCCGCCCCACCCGCTCATGGCCGCCGGCGTGCCTTTCCCGGACTGGCCCCTGGAGCGAGTGCGCCGCGTCGAGGCGGCGGGTGCCGATCAGGGCTCGGGGGCAGGCGTGGTCCGAGAAGGTCTCGATCTTCAGGCCGGCTGCGTGCCGGTGCTGATCTGTTGGGTGAGCTTGAGCAGTTCTTCGACGTGGTAGATCTCGGTGATCTTGCCGTCGACAACGCGGACGATGTCGGTGCCGGTGATGTCGACCGGGTTGCCGCTGGCGGCGAAGCCGAAGGCGTCTCCGGTGTGGGTCCCGGTCATCCGCCAGTGGAGGACCACCCAGCCGCCGGGAAGCTCCTGCTGGAACAGGATCCGGTGCTGCGTGCCGGTGAATCCGTCGCGGACCGCGGCGATCAGCACTCGCATGCCGTCGATGCCCGAGGCGGCGCCGTCAGCGGGGTTGTGGTCGATCACGTCGGGGGCGAACACCTCGTCCGCTCCGGCGACGTTGCCGGTGTCGTAGAGCTCAAGGTTGCGCGCGGCGACCCGCAACGCGGTGGTCGTGGCCGAGCGCACCATCTCGCTCGCGGTGTTGGCCGTACTGATCGCGGTCATGAGGTTCTCCAAGGAGTGGGGGTGCGGGCTGCTCCGGCTATAGTTCCCTGAGGGAATCAGTTCCCTCAAATGAACTAATGGGGAGAGCATGAGTGAGCTGGATCACCCTTTGCCGGAATGTCCGATCGCCCGGTTCCTGACCGTGCTGGATGGGCCCTGGGCGACGCTGATCGTGAGGGAGTTGCTGACCGGCCCGAAACGCTTCACCGAGCTGCGCGCCGGGCTTCCGGGGATCAGCCCCAAGACCCTGTCCTCACGGCTGCGACGATTCGTACTCCTAGGGCTGGTCACCCGCACGGCCTATGCGGAGATCCCGCCCCGCGTGGAGTACGAACTCACCCCGGCAGGCGCACGACTCGAGGTCGTGCTGGCCACCATGGGCGCCTGGGCCGAACAAGACCTTCCCCGCACTGGCGCGTTCCCTATCGAAGATCGGTAACCAGGGCCCGCCGACTGCCCAGCCCTGAGCGCAAAAGAGTGGTCAAGGCGACCGAAACAGCGCCTGACAGGATATCTCGTGCATAAAGGGCGGCTGGCCGGCACGGCTTGGAGAATCCGGGCCCGCAGACGAGCATGCAGCGGCACAGTGACATCGATTCCCATCGACATTGATCATGAAAACGCGCGCCAGGTGACTCCCGAACTCAGGTCGAAACGGGAGAAGTGGCACCCCCGTTGGTCGCGCCGGAGCAATAGGACATCGAGATCGCTGTGATCTCGGAACGAGTAGCCGACCGCGAGCTCGATGGCGTAACCCCCGGCAACCCACCAGGGGACCTCGACCGACGAGAACAGCGTCGCTACATCGGCCAGGGCTGCCGGCTCCCAGGGACCCCACGGTGTCTCGGTGCGTGTCACTCTGCGAGGCTGCTGGTGCATGATCATTCACGGCACTGTGGGCAGAGCCATTTCCAGAGAGCCCTATCAGCGTCAGCGGGCCTGGTTCAGCGCCCGGGTCAGTTCCCGGTTAGCCGCCCGCGCAGCATCAAGTTCCTCGCTCCGCTCATCGAGCTGGCCCCTTATGTCGGCCAGGTCTTGTTCGAGCAACGTGATGCGGCGTTGAAGTTCGTCGATGTCTGCGGATGCGCCAAGGCCGGATTCCTTCCAGACGGTTTCACCGAGGCTCTCGGACAGACGCTTCTCCAACTGCCGGACCCGGACTGTCAGCCGCCTGTTCCGCTCCAGCGCGTTGGTCAGGTCTGCCCGCAGCGAGGCCCGGCTGACGGCCGCGATCCGGCCGTCTTCTGGTGGGGCGGCTGCGGCGGCGTGGACGCGTTCGAGGAGGTCGCGGTGCCGGTAGAGGTAGGTGCGGTCCACTCGTGCGGCGCGAGCCAGTCCGGAGACCGTGATGTCCTGGTCGCTTCGCAGCAGGACATCGAGGGTCTTCAGAACTCGTTCGCGGCGGCGGGCCGAGTCGGCCCGCCGCCCGTCGGTCATGCTGGTCATCCGGTTCTCTCCGGGCGAAGGTCGGGCAGGGGCTGGCGGACGCGCGGCATGCCCAGGGAGACGCCGCGGCTGCGGCGGACCAGTGCGACTGCCTCGCGAATCTGGGCCCGGTCCTCGTCGGTGAGCTCGTCGAGGTCCTGGCGCACCCGCTGAACCAGGCGGCGGACACGGGCAATCTCGTCGTCCGATGGTGTGGCTTCGGTCTTGGCCCAGGGGTCGGCGTTGGCGAAGGCGGCCAGACGTTCACGGTTGCGCAGCAGGTCGGCCAGGTATGCCTCAAGGTCGGGGAGGTAGGAGATGTCGGTGCGGAAGTGTCCGCAGCCCACGCAGCGGAAGCGTACGGGGCAGTCATGGCCGCCGGCCGCAACGTTGGAGGGTTCAGTGCAGGTGCCGTAGGGGACTTGGACGGAGCCGATGGCGCGGCGGGCGTGTTCGGAGTCGAGCAGGGTTTTGGCCTGGCGCCAGACGCGTGTGCCGTGCCGGTCGAACTGCATGGTGGTGACCCGCTCGACAGCTTCGCGGCGGCGTTTCTCGCCGACGCGGTAGTACCGCGGTGTGGTGCTGGTTTCGCGGTGATCCATCAACGATTGGAGAACGTCCTGGGGGACCCCGGCGTCGGCATGCCGTTGTGCGTAGGTGTGCCGGTAGGCGTAGGGGTAGATCTTGTTCTTGTCGAAGGGCAGCATCGTGGTGACCCGGTTGCCGTCTTCGACGATCACGGTGGGGACCTGGAAGTCGGGCAGGTTTTTCACCCAGGCTCGGTGCTTTGCCGACACCCACTCGTAGGTTGTCGCCTTCGTGCCGTGGGGGTTGGCCAGGCTGGCGGGGAAGAGTTTGAGCTTGTCGGTCGGGGTGTTGGGGAAGCGGGCGCGGGCGCGTTGTTGCTGCTTGATGATGAGCGCGGCGGTCGCGCCGGGGATCGGTAGTCGGCGAGCGTGCCGAAGGTTCTTGGTGTTGTCGTAGACAAGGACGGGGCTGCCGTCGCTTTCCCGGTCGAGGCACTGCCATGGCAGTTTGCAGATCTCGTTGGGGCGCCTGCCTGTGTCGATGATCAGCTCGATGGCCGTGCGGACGTCTGTGGAGCTGACGGTCTCAAGGGAGTCGAGGTTGGCGCAGAGCTGCCGCATGACTTCCGCAGGAAGGTCTCGGCCGGCTTCGGAGTCCTCGGGGTCGTCGGGGATGTCCTCCTGGCGGAGGGCGAAGTCGTCCGCCAGGCCGTGCAGGGGCTGGCCGGGCTTGGTCAGGCCCAGGGTCCGGAGCCGGGTCAGCACGCATCGGGTGTCGCGGACGGTCATGTACTGCGTGCAGCCAGAGATGTCGCCGCGGTCGTTGAGAAAGCTCAGCCGGCCCAGGAAGGCAGTGATGTCGGTGCGCCCGAGCACCGGCAGGGCGACGCCGTGGTCATCCCGGCTCAGGTGCAGGCTCTTGGAGAAACGGCTCAGGGACATCAGGGTGCGTTGGACCGCGGTCTTGCCACTCTTTCCGCGGCGCCGGGGAATGTCGTCGAGGGCCCAGGCCTTGGCTCCTTTCCTCAGCCAGGGCTGGGTGATCCCGGTGAAAGAGAAGGTGCCACCGAGGCCGAAGACACTCGCGTCCCAGACGTCCTTGTGGCGTTCGGTCTCCGGACTCAGTCCGAAGCGGCGGATGTGCTTGAGGAAGCCCCTGGCCAGGGTCCTGTCGGTGCGGGTGAGAACGTCCAAGTCGAGCTCGTCGAGTGAAGTAACCTGCCGAGCACGGGCGTTGTTGCACAAATTGCGCGGCAGGTAGTCCTTGTGCAGGAGTCCCTGCGCGGTCCGTTCCTGGAGGCCGTAGAGGATCTCGGCGACCACACGGTCGGGCAGTCCACGCAGGCTGACCTTGCGGGATTCTGCGATGGCCGGGGTGGTCAGCCGCCAAAGATCCTCGTCCTCCAAGACGCCTTCCTGGCGGAGGTCACGGCATTGATCGGCGTGGGGCGTGCAGTAACCGTTCCTGGTCTCGCCTTGCCGGTCACAGGCAGCGACCTGACAAGGCCCCAGGGCTGGCAGCGGTTGCACCTCGGGGTGAGCGAGGAAGTCCTCCAGCGGGAGCCCGTAGACGTTGCGCCTCTGATAGTCATGCGACGAGCACAGGAGTGTCGCGCGTCTGCCCGGCCGCTCGCAGTGCGCGACCTGGCAAGGCAAGAACCCGACCATCCGGCCGGGACGCTGGATGGTGACGAACTCCTCGAAGGGCAGGTCGCTCTTCTTCCACCGCTCCGCGCAACCGGTGCACATTCCCTTCTGATAGGCGTAGTAGGACATCTTGTCGCAGCCAGCCACCAGGCACTCCTCACCGCTGAACTGCGGGTGCGAGCGAGGCAGCACCAGAACCCGGACGTGAGGATCCCAGCTGAGCAGCTGCAGGAACTCCGGTTGGACGGCGCCCATGAGCCCTGTGGTGACCGTGTCTTCCCCTGCCCCGCGTTGGGGCGTTGCGACCGCCAGGTTCACCGGGTCTCCCCCTCAGTCAGGCGGGGCGAAGCCACGCGGTCAACGGCCGCGCGCAGACGAGCTCGGTCCGGATGAAGGTAGGGACGGGGTGAGGCCGGGTTCTTCTGGCCCAGCAGAGCCTGAACCTCATCCAGCGTGCCGCCGGCATCCACGACGTTGCCGGCCATCGCATGCCGGCACATCCGCGGCCCAACCCGGCGGCCCAGCCCCGCCCGTCCCGACAGCGACTCGCACAGCTCTCCAATCGCGCCGGTGGTCACCGGCGAGCCAAAGGGCGGGCGGAAGAGGTTGACCAGCAAGAAGTCACTTCCACCCTCCCCGAGGATCTCGTAACGCTCCACCGCGTACTGGTCGGCGGCCTGCACCACCAGGAAGTCCACCGGCATCACCCACGACTTCCTCGACTTCGACCAGGCGCCATTCACGTTCTGCCGCCGGATCACGTGCAGATGGGCCCCCTCGACACCGCACCCCAGCGAGCGCGAATCCATCAGCAGGTGGACATCACAGCGGTGCAGCCCCGCGACCTGCCCCGGACGCAACCCCACCCGCGACAGCAGCAGCACGATCAACCTGTCCCGGGCTGACCGACAGGCCCGCAGCATCGCCACGACTTCCTCGTCACTGGCCCGGTCCACTTCCGTCTCCGGCTCCTGCAGCCGGTGACGGGCCCGCAGCCGATACTGCATCCCACCGCTCTCGCCCCGTGCCTCCACCGGCAGGTCACGGTCATCCCCCAGCTCGTAGAGCTGCTCAAGGACCCAGGCTGGCGCGGCCTTGTTGACCACCGCGTGAAGCAGGAACATCCGTACCGCGGTCAGCACCTTGTTGATTCGCGCATCCCCGCGGACCGGCTGTCCTCCCGGCCCCGGGACGACGGCCTGGCGCTGGCCACCGTTGCCCGGCGCCCACCGCAGCCACACCATGAACAGCCCCATGTCCATGGTGAAGATCGTCTGACCTGTCGCCAGGGCCGTTGTCGGGTTCTGCTGCGCCGAACGCCACGCTCGCTCGTGTCCGCTCTCGATCGGTCAGCGTGCGGCCGAGTATGCCGGCGCACATGGCAGGGGCCGATGTGGCGAAGTGATGTCGGACAGTGTCGAAATCGACTGGCTGCGAGCCTAAGGATGGAGGGCTTTTCGTTGGCCTGTGGCGGCGGAACGTACGATCGCGTCAAGGAGTCGGTGGCGCTTGACGGCGTGGGTGAAGTCCGGGGCGACAGCCGTTCCGTGGATGAGGTCGTCCCGAATCGCGGCGTAGGCGTGCACCAGCGTGTGGATCACTGTTCCGGCCAGGCCGGGATAGACGTCGTAGCCGCTGGGCAGCGTGACCTTCGTAGGCCGACCGCCGCTGCGTGTGCCACACACCGTGACCGGACCGATGTGCGGGAACTCGGCGGCGGTAATCTCGAGTCTCCCCTCCGTGCCGTCGATGATCAGAGAGAACCCTGCACCCGATGCCGCGCCTCCACGGTGGTGGACGGACAGGATCGCCCCGCCCGCCACGGTGCCCGAGATCGCGATCTGGTCCTCGGCGGTCATCGGAACGACTTGCCCGGTGCGCCCGAGGGGAACGTGGCGGCGCCGGGTCGCGGTCGTAGCAACCACTTCCTGAAGCTCGCCGACGACCATCGACACCAGGTCGATCGCGTGTCCGAACGCGATGGTCAGCATCGTGGCCCCGAGCTTGCGGTCGACCGTGTAGACCATGTTCTGAGACACCGGAGTGCCCCATTCGGTCGAAGACGCCACGACGGTGGCGGAGAGCACTTCCCCCACGAATCCTTCGGACACGAGGTCGGCCAGCCAGCGGAAGGTAGGCGAGGAGCGTCCCTGAAGACCGACGAAGGTACGCGTCGTCCCGGCGGCACGCTCCATCTCCTCGGCCTCGCGCAGGTCGACGGCGAGCGGCCACTCGGAGAGCACCGGCACTCCCGCCTTCAGCACGGGCAACACTAGTTCGCGATGCTGAGGCACTCTGACGGCGACAACAACGAGGTCGACGTTCTCGTCGCCGGCGAGCTGCTCGACCGACGTGTACGCGGGTACGCCATACGCCGCTCCTGCGGCCTGGGCCGAGGCTTCGGAGCTCGCCGCCAGCGCGCGAAGCTCGATACCGTCGACGGCGCTCAGCGCGGGCAGGTGAGCCCCGGCCGCCCAGCCTCCCGTGGCGCTCAGGCCGACGATGCCGACGCCGATCGGCTTACGGGGGTCAGGCACCGAGCTGCCGCCTCAGGGTTTCGGCGTCGTGCAGGGCCGTCATGTGCACGAACCGCCCGTCACGAACCTGGTAGATGGCGTACTCGACGATCTCGAACGAGGCGCCGGTGGGAGCCACGCCGAGCCACTCCTTGGCGGGCGTGCCCGTGTTGGTCAGACGGGCGGCCAGGCGATCACCATCGACCGCGATCTCCCGGGGCTCCCAGTGGAAGTCCGGGACCGCGTCGATGTCGCCGTTCAGCACAGCGATGACCTGGTCCCGAGTGCCCGGCTCGCCGTTCAGGGTGGTCTCGTCGTGGATGAACTCGTCCATGCGGGAGATCTCGTGTGCGTTGAGCGCCCCGATGTAGCGCAGGTAGAACTCGCGCAGGTCGGTGTCGGACATGATCCCCTTCTTCGGCCCCCGGAGCGGAGGTCATGCTCGGTGTTTCGCGACGGCCCTTGACGGTTTCGTCGCGGTGATCGTCGGCAGGGGGAGGAACCACTGCCCGAAACTTCCGTACCGGACGGTACCGAAGTTTTCCCGCACTGTCACGGCCCTCATGTGAGGAGATGTCTCACCGGGGCGAGCGAAGGGGCGCAGTCGCTACGCGGGCCAGCCGAGCAGCGCCGTGTCGACGATTTCATCGAGCTCGGCAGGACCGAGGCCGTTGGCGGCCTGCACCGCGATGCCGAAACCCATCGTCATGATGAACCGGGCAAGACGCCGAGGGTCGGCGTTGCCCGGAAGATCACCTTCGTTGACGGCGCGCCGGAAGCGCTCCTCGAGGCGGACCCCCGCGTCGTTGCGCCAGTCGACAAGCAGGTCGTGGACGGCCCGGCTCTCGTCGCTCGACGCCAGCGCACCCTGCACGGTCAGGCACCCGGAGGGGCCATCGGGAGGAGTTGTGGTGCAGACCGCTCCGCGGAGGAACGCCAAGGCCACAGCCCGTGCGGTGGGCTCCTCCAGGGCGCGCGTGGCGTAGGCGGCCGGCCCCGCGCCGTAGCGCTGGAGGGCCTTGCGGAACAACTGCTCCTTGTTGCCGAAGGCCGCGTACATGCTCGTCTTGGTGATCCCCATGGCGCCGGTCAGTTCAGCGAGGCTTGCACCTTCGTAACCTCGCGCCCAGAACACCCGCATCGCGCGTTCCAGCGCCTGGTCGATGTCGAAGCCTCGAGGCCGACCCATGACGGCCTTACGGGAGTCACCCATGCCACAAGCGTACCACTCGGTACAGATCCCCGCTGACCAGCAGTTTCATCCCCACAAGGTGGCGAACACGATTCGGTACCGGTCGGTCTTGATGTGCTACTGTTCTGCACCGACCGGTACTGAACTAATGGGAAGGGAAGTCCGCGCCATGAAAACCATTTCGCTCGGCAGCCTCAAGGTCTCGCGCATCGGTCTCGGAGCCATGGGAATGTCGGCGTTCTACACCGGCGCCGGCCAGTTCGACGACGAGTCGATCCGCACGATCCACCGCGCTCTGGATCTCGGGGTCACCCATATCGACACCGCTGAGGGGTACGGCCCCTTCATCAACGAGGAGCTGGTCGGCCGGGCCGTGCAGGGGCACCGGGACGAGGTCGTGCTGGCGACCAAGTTCGGACTGATCTCCCACACCGGTGGCTCGGCTCCGGACAGCACCCCGGCCAACATCCGCCTGGCCGTGGAGGGATCACTGAAGCGCCTGGGTACCGACTACATCGACCTCTACTACCAGCACCGGGTGGACCCCGGCACGCCCATCGAAGAGACCGTTGGCGCGCTGGCCGAACTGGTGACCGAAGGCAAGATCCGCCACATCGGCCTGTCGGAGGCCGGCCCCGCCACGATCCGCCGCGCTCACGCCGTGCATCCGGTCACCGCGGTCCAGTCCGAATACTCGCTGTGGACCCGCGACCCGGAGGCCGAGATCCTGCCCGTCCTGCGCGAACTGGGTATCGGCTTCGTGCCGTACTCCCCGCTTGGCCGCGGCTTCCTGACCGGCAACATCCGCTCCCTGAACGATCTTGACGCCGACGACTGGCGCCGCACCAACCACCGCTTTGCCGACGGCAACCTGGAACGCAACCTGCGAATCGTCGACGAGGTCCGGGCCGTAGCCGCCGAGATCGACACCACGCCCGCGCAGGCCGCCTTGGCCTGGCTGCTCGCCCAGGGTGACGACATCGCGCCCATCCCCGGCACCAAGCGAATCGCCCGGCTGGAGGAGAACGCCGCCGCCGACCACATCGAGCTCACCGCCAGCCACGTCGCCCGCCTGAACGACCTGCCCCCGGCCTCCGGCGAGCGCTACGACGCGGACAACATGGCCGCCATCGACCGCTGATCGAAGACGTACCACCACGCACGCCGCGGGTCGGCATCCGGGCGAAGAGTGCCGCATTCCCAATGAGACTGTGCAACATGAAGTACGCAGGTCACGGGTCTGGTGTGCGGGGTACTCGCGCTGGTCGTCGGCGGGTGTCCATGGTGAAGATCGTCTGACCTGTCGCCAGGGCCGTTGTCGGGTTCTGCTGCGCCGACCGCCGTGCCCCTCCTGCGATCCCTGACCGGGCCGGTGCCGGGAGAGCGCGGGGAGGGCGTGGGGATGCTGGAGCTGGAGCGGATCACGGCTCGCCGGAATGAACTGGACACGCTCGCAGAGGAGTTGGCCAAGCAGCTGGCGGAGGTCCAGGCCGAGCGGGAGGAGTTGGTGATCGCCGAGCGGGTCCTGCACCGGCTGACCGAACAGGACCAGGCTGTGACGGAGGCCGCCGCGGCCGTCGCCCCGACGGCGGCCCGGGCGGCGGGACGGGCGGTTTTACTGATCCCGCACCGCGGCGGGACGGGCGATGAGGCCGCGCTGCCCGCTGACTACCGCAAGATCCTGGCGATCGTGCGGGCTGCCGACGGCCCGGTGCAGGTCAGGGCCGTCGGCGAGGAGCTGGGCCTTGAGGTGACGGTGCGCGGGAAGCTGGAACCGTTGCGGGCGAAGATGACCAAGCTCGCCGACCGCGGCTGGCTGCACAAGCGTCCTGAGGGCAGATTCGCCGCACGCTCCCAGGCGTGGGGAGGCAGGCGCCGACGTGGCGTAACTGGCTGGCGCCCGGCGGCAGTTGAGTTTGGTGTGAAGAAAAACAACCATCCCGTCGAGGGCCCTGACGGCCTTGTCTGCACTGCCCGCCTGCCGCTGTCGAGTGCCACCCTGAACTGGCTCGCCGGCCTGATCCGCGGCCACCTGAAGAAGATCAGGTCACGGTGGCGGGCCCTGCCTCAGGGACGGATCGCCGCCCTCGTGCTGGCCGTACTGCGCTGTGACCAGCGGCCGGGTGATCTGGCCGGTGGCAACGGGATACATCGCACCACTGTGACCCGGTGGGTCAGGGAAGCCGTCGGCCTGCTGGCCGCCCGCGCCCCGCGCCTGGACCGCGCCCTCAAAAAGATCGCCCGCCAGGGTGGCGGGATGGTGCTGCTGGACGGCACGCTGATCCGCACCCGCCGGCGCTCCGGCAAAGAGAACCGGAAGAACTACTCCGGCAAGAGCAAATGCCATGGCCTGCTCGTGATCGCGCTCACCGACGATCGCGGCCGGCTGCTCCGGGTCTCGGCGGCCCGGCCCGGACGGACCTCGGAGATCACCGCCTGTCGACACGACCAGCTCACCGCCAAGCTGCGGGCGGCCGGTCTCGGGGCGATCGCCGACCTGGGCTTCGTTGGGCTCGACGACAGCGGCCCCGACACCGGCCCCGCAGTGATCACCGGTTACAAGGCCGCCCGGAACCGGCCCCTGACACGAGGACAGAAGCTGTCGAACACCGCACTGGCAGCGGTCCGGGCACCGGTGGAGCACGGCTTCGCCCACCTCAAAAACTGGCGCGTGCTGGGCAAAGTCCGCACCGACCCGACCTGGGCGACCGCCCTGGTCAGAGCCCTGCTCGTCCTCACGAACCGCGAAGTGTCCCGGTGATCGACGTTGTATGGGGTGCCACACGGCTGCGGCCGGTCCGTGCTGGAGGAGGTCGGTCATCGGTGCGGCCAGCACCGTCACCTCCCGCAGGAAGCGGGCCACCGCCGGGTCTACGTCAGCCGCGTGCAATGCCCGCAGACGGGTGTCGATGCCGACGGGGCTGGTGCCGTCCAGGACGAACAGCAGCCGTGGGAAGAGCGGGTAGTGCCGCCCCCACTCCTCCTCGCTTCCCTGGACCGTCTCCGCCGTGCGGCCGGCCGACGGGCGCAGGGCTGTACTGGTGGAGCCGGGCGTAGGCGCGGAGTTTGGCGGCGAGGCGTTCGGGTCCCATGGTCGCCCGGTCGACATCGAGGAACGCCCGCAGCATCGAACGCCCCTCACCGTCCCGGTTCCCGCGCTGGTAGTAGATCAATGCGTCCGGGATGACCGCCTCCCCGCCTCCCATGGGGTGGTGGGCTTCCGGGAGGAAGTCCAGCGGCCGACACACCTCCCCACGACGGCGCGCGTCCAGCAGGAATTGCAGCCCCGTCTCGGTGACCGTGAGGGTGTGGCTCGCCCGCAGCCGCGCGGCGACCGGATCGGACGCCAGCCGCGGCGGGCGCCGGCCGCGCAGCTCCGGCCACTCCCCAGCGACCTGCACCCCGTACGCGGTGGCGAACCACACCCGGCTGCGCCCCGCCTGCGGCAGGGTGATGCGGTCGATCAGGCCCTCGGGGGTCCGCTTGGCGCGGCAGACCGGCAAGTTCGAGGATCATGTACTTCCCCATCCCTGACGGTTTGCCCGGATGAGGAGAACTTCCGTCGTGGTCGACATCACCGAGATCTACGTCCACTGGTAGGCGGGGCCATGATCCGAGCCGTCCCGTTGTGCTTCTCGCCCGACATGCGACGCTCACCCTCCCGTCGTAGCGTGGGTCGGACGGCTGATCAAGCCGTGGCGGATCAGCTTCCGCCCCAACGGGGAGAACTTGAGTCTTCGACATCTGCCCCGACCGCGCCCGTGCCAGGGGTATCGAAACCGGCGCCGGAGCCCACCACAGGTCTGTTCGCACCGGTTCCGCGCGGACGGATCCGGGTGGCTGCCGCCGGAAGACGAATAGCCCGCATCCGGCCAGGGCCCGGCTCAATGTGGACCACGTCTGCGGGAGGCATTCCATGGCGGTTCTCTGTAAGCCGGCAATCCAGGTACCCGAGTACGTCATCACCAACGAAGAAACCCTTGAGTTGGCGCAACGGTTGCACGGCGACCATCCGCAGCTCGATCTGATCCTCAGCCTGATCGAGCACACCGGGGTGCAGAAGCGGCATCTGATACAGCCGATCGAGAAGGTGCTGGAGCACCCGGGCTTCGACGCCCGCAGCACCACCTACGAGGCGCACACCAAGGCCCGCGTTCCGGCCGTGGTGCGCCGGGCGCTCGACCATGCGGAACTGGAGCCGCAGCAGATCGACATGATCATCTACGTCTCCTGCACCGGTTTCATGATGCCCCCGCCGACCGCATGGCTCATCGGCGAGATGGGCTTCCGGCCGGAGACACGACAGATGCCGATCGCCCAACTCGGCTGCGCAGCAGGCGGCGCAGCCATCAACCGGGCACACGACTTCTGCACGGCGTACCCCGACGCCAACGTGCTCGTCGTCGCCTGCGAGTTCTGCTCGCTGTGCTATCAGCCCACCGATCTGGGCGTGGGGTCGCTGCTGTCCAACGGCCTGTTCGGCGACGGAATCGCCGCGGCCGTGATCCGGGGCAACGGTGGCACCGGAGTCCGCCTGGAACGCAACGGCTCGTACATCATCCCGAGCACCGAGGACTGGATCTCCTACGCGGTCCGGTCCACAGGTTTCCACTTCCAGCTCGACAAGCGCGTGCCCGGGACCATGGAGCCACTCGCCCCGGCGCTGCAGGCCGTCGCGGAACAGCACCAATGGAACGCCAGCAAGATGGACTTCTACATCATCCACGCCGGCGGTCCGCGCATCCTGGACGACCTGAGCCTCTTCCTCGACGTGCCCCCCGAGGCGTTCCGCTTCAGCCGCGCCACGCTCACCGAGTACGGAAACATAGCCAGCGCGGTGGTACTCGACGCCTTGGCCCGCATGTTCGACGAGGAATCAACCCTTGAGGGCCACCGCGGCCTGATGGCCGGCTTCGGGCCCGGCATCACGGCCGAGATCGCCCTGGGCACCTGGACTTCGGAGTTCGAATCCTGACGCGTCGCCGTGCCGTCTCAACGATGAGGATCGGGTCACTTCCACGCGCACATCGTGGATACCGGTACTGACCCCAGGACGCTCACGCCCCTCCGACTCTGCCGGCCTCCCAGGCCCGCCACTCTGCCGGGCCGCGGCCCACGGCCGCAGCGACGCCGGCGGCCGCGGTCGCCGCCCGCGCGGAGGACGTCGCCGTCGTCGGCCAACGCGATCACCCTGGTGACGCGTTGGCCGACCGGCTCAACGCTCCTGCGTCTCGCCCCAGTAACTCTGGTAGACCTCGAGCGCGGTCTCCTTCACTGCGTCCGGGTCCGCCGGCGCGGATGACACCGGTGTGGTCGACGCCGTGGCAGTGGGGGCGGTGGACCCCGTCGCGGTGGTGTCGTCCCCGCTGCTGCACAGGCTTCCCTGGATGTGTCCGCTGATCAGAGGCGCGCCTGGGAGTTGTGAAAGGTGCGGCCGCAGGAAGGGCACCACGTGCTGTCCCGCCGTCCCTCGCCACCGCTGTTCCAGGCTTGTGCGAGGTACGACGACTCGCCGGCAGGTGCATGATCACCGGATGGTCCGACCTGGACATACCCTCACGCCGCGGCCCATGGGCCGTCAGGGATTCCGTGCTTGGGGGCCCGTTCGTGACCGGCGCGCAGTTCCGTCCCGGTGTGTCCCTCGCCCGCGGCAGGCTCCAGCGCTGTTTGAATCGCCGTATGACCAAAAAGGATGATTCGGCTCTTTTCGGTAACCGATTCCTGACCGTGCCCGCTCCCTCGGAGACCTTCCCCGAGGAAGGTATGGCCGCGACGGACGCAATGAGGCTCGTGGATGTGGATCTCGCCATGGAGGGCGACCCACAGCGCAACCTCGCCACGTTTGTCACCACCTGGATGGAGCCGGAGGCGCAACGGCTGATCGCCGAGAACCTCCACCGCAATTTCATCGACCATGCGGAGTACCCCATCTCCGCCGAGATCGAGCAGCGCTGCGTGCGCATGCTCGCCGACCTCTTCCACGCGCCGGGCAGGACGACCGGATGCCGCACTCAGGGCTCGTCCGAGGCGATCATGCTCGGCGCGCTGTCGCTGAAGTGGAAGTGGCGCGAGCGCCGCCAGGCGGCCGGCCTGCCGACCGACCGGCCCAACTTGATCTTCGGCGGAGACGTCCACGTCGTGTGGGAGAAGTTCTGCCGCTACTTCGACGTCGAGCCGCGGATCGTGCCGCTCGCCGAGGACAAGTACACGATCGGCCCGCAGGACGTGGAGCCCCACCTCGACGAGAACACGATCGGCGTCGTCGCCGTCCTCGGCACCACGTTCACCGGCCACAAGGACGATGTCGTCGGGATCGACAAGCTCCTGCGGGACGTCCGCAAAGAGCGGGACCTCGACATCCCGATCCACGTCGACGGCGCCAGCGGCGCATTCGTGTGGCCCTTCCTCTACCCGGACTCGAAGTGGGACTTCCGGCTCGAGCAGGTCCGTTCGATCAACGTCTCGGGACACAAGTACGGCCTGGTGTACCCCGGCATCGGATGGCTGGTCTTCCGTGAGGAGTCCGACCTGGCCAAGGACCTCGTGTTCTACGAGAACTACCTGGGCAAGACCGACGCGACGTTCACGCTGAACTTCTCCACCGGCGCGTCGATGGTGCTCGCGCAGTACTACAACTTCGTGAGGCTCGGCCGCCAGGGCTACACCTACGTCATGAAAATGATGCAGGAGAACGCCCGCGCATTGGCGGACAACCTGCGCAGCAGCGGCCGCTTCGAAGTGATCGGGAGCGACGTCGAGCAGCTGCCGCTCGTCGCTTTCCGTCTCGCCGGCAAGCACGCCTACGACGAGTCCGACATCGCCTGGCAGCTCTCGGCCGAGCGGGGCTGGATGGTGCCGGCATACACGCTCCCGCCCAACGCGGAGCGGGTGAAGATCCTGCGCGCCCTGGTCAAGGAGACTCTGAGCCGTGAGCAGATCGATCGCCTGAGCCAGGACATCGCCGACGCGTGTCGCACGTTGGACGACAAGGGCGCGACCCACGGGATCGAGCGGACCCAGGTCAAGCGCGGCACCGGCTACTGACGCAACTGGGACGGAGCGGCAGTTCCGTGCGACTGAGTACCGACGCTCGGCATTCGCCCCCTATGAGCAGTGGGCCACCGGACGAAGGTGCTGCTGGTGACCAACGCCGAAGCCGCCGACTGACCCGCCGCCAGGTCCTGGGCAAGGCCAACCTCCGGCGCGCAGCCGCTGCCGTCACCCTCATGGTCAAGACGGTCAGCCGACCGAAGCCCTCCCGGAGATACCCCGGAATGTCAGCCCACCACCGGGACACATGTAGGGGGCGCGCCGCCGGGGCCGTCCCTGTCAGGTGACCAGCTCGGCGATGCTCCGGGCCGTCAGACACAGGCCGAGGAGCAGGGAGAGCGTGACGATCAGTTGCTCCTGGTGCTGCTCCAGCCACCTCCGCAGGGCGTTCAACCGGGCGTTCGCGACTGTGGGCGCCCACACCACGTACATCTCCATGACGACAAGGCTGAGTGTGGCCAGCAGACAGTAGCCGGTCAGCGCGAGCCAGTCGGCGAGGGTGGAGAGGTTCGCGTCGACGGTGGTCGCGGCGCCGGCGCCGACCAGTGCCCAGGGCTGGAGCAGCCATGCCAGGCCGGCTGCCGCGACCGGGGAGGCGTTGTCGATCCGGGCGGTCCAGCGCGGCGGGCCGTGCGGGCGGGGCGGTCGGCGGTGCCGGTGTGCGCCGTACAGCACCAGTGCAAGGCCGATGACGAGTTTCGCCACGATGACGGCGGTCGAGGGCACGCTGTGACGGGCCGGGGGCTGACCGCCGGTCAGCAGCATCACACAGGCGATCACCACGACCAGGTTGGCCAGCCACGACAGCAGGAACGCCAGGCCCTGGCGAACGCCGTGCCGCGAGGAGAGCAGCAGGATGAAGGCGCTGTTGTGCAAGGGCCCCAGGGTGATGGCCGTACCGATCACAACCAGGTCGAGGACCATCGGATCAGCCGCTCCTGGGTGTCAGGACCGTCGGGCCGCCTTGCGGACGGGCGAACCGGTCGGCAGAGTGAGGCGGCGCTGCTGTGGTGCCGCATCTCGACTCTGCAAGCGACGACCCGCCTGGTCAAGCAGTGCACGCCCGCATGGCGGCACCGGGACTGTCGGCGCGGCACGCGGGGCCGCGGGGGAGCGGAGCGGTCGGCCCACTTCGTCGCGTTCGATCTGTTGTGGCTGTACGGGACGGGCACAACCCGCTGGTCGTGCCGGCCGCGCACGGATTCGGCTGCACCGCCGACGCCCGCCACCACGCCACGCGGCCCAAGCCGCGCCCATCACCTGCCGGTACCCGCCCGTACGAGGTACCTGACCCAGCTGGTCGTCGGCGAGCTGGTGACCAACGCCCGCGAGTACGCCCCCGGCCCCGTCCTGCCGGGGCGGTCCCAGTCGCAGGAATCCGTCCTTGCCGCAAGGTCGTCACCGTCCTGTTCCCGCGCGGGCCAACGCTGTGGTGCAGACGCGGCCGCAAGGGGCCCAGCCGTACCCGCCAGGTCCACTCCCGCGCGTAAGGCGCGGATCTGCGGCGACCACGAGGGTCAGCGCGGCGGGGCGACGTAGCGCGACCACACCTCGTCGACGGGGGCGAGGCCTTGGGCGTGCAGGGTCAACGTGGCCACGAGGTGCGACTCCGTAGCGGACGGGGGCGGGGGAGCGGTCGCGCCGCCGAACCCGCCACGCACGACGCGGTGGCAGGGGCCGCCGTTGCGCGACATCGGTGAGTGGCCGGCACCCCTGCCGGAGGACGCGACCACGGCCTCCACCGCCGCCCAGGAGTCGGACAACGGGGGCTGACACTCGGTCAACTGCTGTCTGCCGCAAGCGCCGTGCTCGTCAACCGCCGCGGACGGGCAGGCCATGACGCAGCGGGACGACATGGCCGGGTGACATCGCCGGACGTCCGGCCGTACGGGTCCTTGATCATCGCCCGGGCGTGCCGGCCGAGGGTCAGGGGTAGGAGAAGGAGAAGGTGCAAGGGCGGAGGGGTGTCGATGAGTGAACGTCAGGACCGCGAGTGGCCGGCGATGACGCCGTCGGACTTCGACCGGGACGTCCCGCTGCGTCTGAACGTGGGGACGGGACCCATCCCCGTGCCGGCCGAACCCGACGAGTACGGCACGGTCCCCCTCTTCGGCAAGGAGCCGCCCGCCCGGCAACCGGTCCGGCGCGCCGGGTGCCGGTCCGGCCCCGGGGAGCAGGACGAGCTGTTCTGACCAAGCCGGAACCGCGGCCGTGCCCTGACCGGCCACGTGCGGAAGTCGGCCGTGAACGCGGCCGCGTGCGGATGCGGGGGAGGGCTGTCGACGCGAGCCTGTGCCACCGCACATCCCCGCCGCGACCCCGCTGTGCCACCGCCTCCCGCGTGCCCCGCCCGCTGTACGCGGCCCCGGCCGGCTGATGGCATGACCGGCATGTCTTCCGCATCCCCTCCACCGCCAGGCCCGTACGCACCGAAGGACCCATCCGCACCGAAGGACCCGTCCGCGCCTAAAGCCCCGTCCGCTTCGACGACTTCGTACGCGGCAACGGCACCGGAGCGCCGAGCATGAGCACCGGCGACGGACATTCGCTCGCCGTCGTGGTCTTCCTCGTCTTCGTCGCGGTGTCCCTGCTGATGTGTGGGCTGGCGGCGGCCGACCTGGACGACCCCGAGCACTTCTACGCGGGTGGCAGCGCCGCATTCGGCCCGGTCGGCAGCGGACTCGCCATCGCCGGCGACTACATCTCCGCGGCCACCCTGCTCAGCACCACGGGCTCGGTCGCCCTCGACGGCGCCGACGGCATGCTCTTCGCCTTCGCCACCGTCGTCTCGCTCTACCTGGTCATGCGGATCCTGGCCGAACCCCTGCGCCGCGGCGGCGTGTTCACCCTGGGGGACTTCTTCGCCGACCGGCTCGGTGACCCCTCCGTACGCCGCGCTCTCGGCGTCGCCACCCTCGTCGTCCTCACCCCGCTGCTCCTGGTGCAGCTCTCCACCGCGGGCCACATCATGGTGGCCATGTTCGGCCTCCCCGACGGCGCGCTCACCGGCTGCACCATCGCTGCCGGGACGCTGATGGTCTGTTACGCCGCCTTCGGCGGGATGCGCGGCATCGGTTACGTACAGGTCCTCAAGGTCGGTGTCGTGCTGACCGCGGTGCTGCTGGTGGCCGGGCTCGTCCTGGCCCGGTACGGATGGTCACCGGCGGGCCTCTTCCACGCCGCCCGGGACCGCTCCGAGGCGGGCGCCGACTACGCGCGCCCCGGACTGCACTTCGGCCACTCCTTCGCCGGGCGCCTCGACCTGATCAGCTTCGAGACCACCCTCCTGCTCGGCGCCGCCTGTCTGCCGCACCTCACCATGCGGCTGCACCCGCTGCGCGACGCCCGTACCGCTCGCCGTGCCGTCGGCTGGGCCGTGGGCCCCGTCACGGTGGTGTGCGCCGCGGTGGTGGTGGCCGGACTCGGCGCCTGCGCCCTGATCGGCCGGGACCTGCTGCGGGCCGCCGACCCCGGGGGCGCGACCGCGCTGCTGATGCTGACGGGCGCGCTCGACCCGGTCGCCGGGGGAGTCCGGCACAGCATGGTGTTCGCGGCCGTCGCCTGTGCCGTCTTCGTGACCACACTCGCGGCCGTCGCCGGTATCACCCTGGCGGCCGCCTCCAGCCTCGTCCGCGACTTCGGCGGCCGGCCGGTCCACGGAACGGCGCGCCGCTCGCCCGGCGGCGAGATCCGCCGGGCCCGGATCGGCATCGTCCTGGTCGGAGCCGCCGCCGTCGTGCTGGCCGTGATCGTCCAGGACCGCGGCCGACTGACACTGATCTCGCTGTCGTTCACCGTCGCGGCCTCGGTGCTCGCTCCGGTCCTGCTGTACGCGCTCTTCCTGCCGGGGCACACCGCCACCGGGGCGCGCTGGACCGTCTACGGGACCCTGCCGCTGATCGCACTGCTCCTGGCAGGGTCCCCCGCCGTCTCGGGCACGCCCATCGCGCTCTTCCCCGACCGCGACTTCCACTGGTTCCCGCTCCAGACCCCGGGGCTGATCACCATCACCGCGGGCTTCCTGCTCGGTCTCATCGGCCGCACCCGTTCCGAGGCCCCGCGAGAACCCTGGCACCAAGGGACGGGAACCACGCGCCGTGACGCACGCAGCCCCGACGCCGCGGGACGCCCCTGAGCCTGGTCCGCCGCCGCTCGGCAATCACTCGTGGGAGGCGATGTCATCCGCCCGTGATCGGCAGTCGTGTGGTGCAGGGGCGGGCCCCCGGGTCGTCGGACAGCAGATGGACCTTGCTGGTCACCCCCTGGCCTTCCGAACCGCACCGCTGGAACTGCGGGTGTCACTGGCGCTGCGCAGTTTCACGGTGCGGCCCCGCGTCTCGGCGGCCTTTTGCGGGGCGGTGTCACGGGCGGGGGGTGAGGCCGCCGAGCTTGTCGGGATTGGCCTGGAGGCGGAGATGCTGGAGGCGTCCGTCGACCAGGTCGAAGCAGAGCGTGCCGATGGGCTGGCCGTGCAGAGTGAACAGGACGGACTGCTCGCCGTTGATGTCGGCGGACTCCATGGCCACGCCGTGGAGTCTGGGCTTGGCGAGCACGCCCAGCATCCAACGGGCCACCGCATCAGGCCCGTGCAGGGGGCGAAGAGCTGCGGTGACCTTGCCGCCGCCGTCGGACCAGGCGGCGACGTCGGGGGCGAGCAGCGCCATGACGGCGTTGAGGTCGCCGCCCGCGCAGGCAGCCATGAAGCGTTCGGTCACCTGCTGCCGTGCGGCCGCGTCGGTGTCGAAGCGCGAGCGGCGGGCCTGGACGTGTGAGCGGGCGCGGTGGGCGATCTGACGGATTGTCGCTTCCGGCCGGTCGAGCGTCTGGGCGATCTCGGCGTGTGAGTAGCCGAAGACCTCGCGCAGCAGGAAGACGGCCCGTTCGACCGGGCCGAGGGTTTCAAGGACCACCAGCATTGCCATGGAGACGCTGTCGGCCAATTCTGCCTCCTCAGCGATGTCGGGGGTGGTGAGCCAGGGCTCCGGCAGCCACGGGCCGACATAGGACTCGCGGGTGGCCCGGGCGGAGGTCAGGCGGTTGATGGCGAGGTTGGTGACCGCACGAACCAGGTAGGCCCGCGGGTTGCCGACCTGCGACCGGTCGACCCCGGACCAGGTGAGCCAGGCGTCCTGTAGGAGGTCCTCGGCGTCGGCGACGCTGCCCAGCATTCGGTAGGCGGTGGCGAACAGCAGCCGACGGTGCTCGGTGAAGGGGTCGGGCTGGGTGTCAGGGCGATCGGGCTTCGATTCGATCATGATGCGTCAGGCTGCCAGTGGCCCGGCCGCTTCGGCAAGGGCCAGATGGTCGGCGAGAGCTTGCAGCCCGGTGGCACACCCGGCGTGGGTGGGGGCCCAGCCGAGCTCGCGCCGGGCCTTGTCGTTCGCCAGCCGCAGATTGCTCGACATGATGGTGTGCGCCAGCGGCGCGGGCTTGAGCAGCCAGAGCGGCACGGTCAGCGGGGCCGGGGCGCCGAAGGCCTGGGCGACCGCACGGACATGTGAGCCGAAGCCGAGCGGGGCGTCGTCCGCGATGTTGTACGCCTGGCCGGCCGCACCGGAGACGGTCAGTGCGAGGAGGACAGCGCGCGCCGCGTCGTCGACGTCCACCCAGGCCAGCGCCCGGCCCTTGTCCGGCACCACCGGCAGCGCGCGCCGGCGCAGCATGGGCAGGACGGTGGTGTCGGTGGCCCCGGCGCCGTAGAACAGGCCGAACCGAAGGCTCACCGCCTCGATTCCGTCCGCGCCGAACGCCAGCTCCTCCTTGGTCCGCATCGCGCCGACGTGCCGCTCCAGCCACGGATTGGCGTCCCGTGGACCGAACCGGGCGTCTGCCTCGGTCAGCTTCGCGTCGCCGTGGTCCCCGTAGCCGTAGCCGAACACCATCGATTCGGCCACGAACCGCCGCGCGCCGGTCTCCCGCGCCGCCGCGAGCAGGTTGGCGGTGCCCTCGGTGCGCAGGAGATTGGTGGGCTCCATGTCCTGGTGACGCATCAGCGACTTGCCTTGCAGAGCGGTCGCTGCGTGCACAACACCATCGAAGCCGTGCCCGTCGACGGCGCGCAGCACCGCCTCACGGTCGAGCAGATCGGCGCGCAGGGTGTTCTCCGCACCCCGCCCCAGACCGGCCACCTCGTGCCCGGCCGCAGTCAGCTCCCGCACGATCTTCCGGCCCAGCACGCCGCTCGCACCCGCCAGCAGAACCCTCATCGCCGTGACTCCTGTCGTCTTGCTGTTCCGGGCTTCCCTCGTCCCGATGACGTCCATGGGACAGACCGGCTCGCCAGGGCGTGACACTCGGCTAATGTGACCTGCGTCATACCTGGGATGTCGTGCGGGGGGCATACCCTGCCGGGCTTCGCAGTGCTTGGGCGGCGCAGTCCGCACCATGGGTGCTCGGGTCGCCAGGGTGGAGTGGTGGCGCGGCTAGCGTGGGTGCACGGCGTAGGTCAGGTGCGTCACCCGCGACGACGGCTCCGAACGGACCTGCTCCAGCGCGACCCTGGACGCGTCCACGCCGTCGAACAGGCGGGTGCCGGCGCCGAAAAGCACCGGTGACAGCGTGATCGAGAACTCGTCGACCAGGCCGGCGTTCAGGTGCTCCAGGATCGTCGCGCCGCCGCCGGCGATGCGGACGTCGCGGTCGCCGGCGGCCTCGCGGGCCTGGTCGAGGGCGTGCTCGATGCCGTCGTTGACGAAGTGGAACGTGGTGCCGCCGGGCCGCTCCCACGGGTCACGCTCGGTGTGCGTCACGACGAAGACCGGGGTGTGGAAGGGCGCCTCCTCCGGCCATGCCTGCTCGCCGAGGTCGAACATGCGCTTGCCCATGACGCTCGCGCCGGTGCGCTCGAACGTCTCCCGCGCGACGTCGTTGTCGCGGCCCTCCTCGCCGCCCTCGCCCAGCTTCAGGTTCTCCCGGAGGAACCGCAGCGGGAACAGCCACTGTTGCAGCTGCGCCCATTGCGCCATCCAGCGCTGAACGTCCGGGTCGTCCTGCTTATCGGGTGCGAAGAGCTCGTCTTCAACGGGCACGGACTCGGGCGCGATGAAGCCGTCCAGCGACATCGTCACGCTGAAGAACACCTTTGCGGCCATCAGTCCTCAACTCCCTTCCGCGCGAGGTCGGTGACGTAGGCCGCCAGGCTGCTCACGATCCATTCGGAGCACTCGGTCCCGTCCGGCCCGTGCAGTACGAAGTCCCACTCCCCGCCCGCGCTGAACTCGAAGGACCGCGTGGTGGTGGTGAACCCCTCCGGACCCCACCACCGCGACAGGTGCCGGACCTCGGTGAACGCCTCGAACACCGGCTGCCGCGGGTCGGCCGTCGCCGGCTCCGCCCGCGTTTCCTGCCTTGCTGCCATCGGTCGTTCCTCCTGCCGTGTCTGCTCGAGGTCCTGCACGTAGGTGTCGCGTCGGGTGGGAGGGGGCGGGTCGGCCCGGACGGTCCTCCAGTCGGTCGAAACTCTCGTTCCACAACCGCTCGAATCCGTCGGGGCCCGCATCCACCACCATGGAGGATGCGGGCCCCGGCGGTTCCGGCACCGTGGGTGGCGGTGGTCGGCAAGCGCCTTACGGTGCGATCTCGAACTGCGGCGGCTGGAGTCCCGCGAGACAGCTGGTGTCCGGCGCGGTCGGACGGGCGAAGAACGACGTGGTGATCGTCTGCGCGCACCGCGAGTCGGCGAACACCACGTGGGCGACGTAGGGGACCGTGACGGCGGTGGAGCGACTCAGCGTACGGGCGACGTACGCCCCGTTGCTCGGCGCCGTCTGGGCGTCGAACCCGCCGGACAGGGCGAGGGTCGGGATGTCGCTGCGGGTCACGTCCCGGACCGACGGGGGCGCCGGGGGGACGTCCCAGGCACGGCAGTCGTCGTGGAGCCAGGCGAGTTGCGGGGCGTTGGCCAGCATCGATCGGGGGAACGACGGGAACGCGCGGCGCCCGCCCCGGATGATGTCGGCCCGGCTCTCGTACGGGGTCCACTGGCGGCAGAAGACGCCGTAGACCAGCCCGTGGGCGACCCTGCCGATGGCCTGCGGGCTGTACTTGCCGCCCGCGAGCTGCTCGGCGATCCGCTGCGGGTTGCCGTGGGCCAGTTCGTCGATGGAACGCGGCACCCCGGCCGCCACGTGGGTGGCCGAGGTCAGCCAGGTGACCAGGTTGCCCCCGTCCAGCACGACCTTCACCGGCTCCGGGTGGACCGGGACCGTGACGGTGGTGGTGATCGGGTCGGCCTCCAGCTCACTGACGAGGCGGAGGAAGGTGGCCTTCAGGTTCGGGTAGCGGGTGTTGCAGGCGGGCTGCTCCTCGCAGGCTTTGAACAGGCCGTCGAAACCCTCTCGTGCGGCCTTCCAGGTCACGGCCCCGCCGGCGATGGACGGCGGCAGGATGCCGTCGATGCCGACCGAGCGGATGCCCTTCGGGTGCAGGCGCATGTAGTTGAGCGCCAGGTGGGTGCCGTAGGAGATCCCGAAGACGTTCCACTTCTTGACACCCAGCGTCTTGCGCAGGGCGTCGTAGTCGGCCGAGCTCTCGATGTCGTTGTAGGTGCTGCGATCGGCGCCCTGGGCGTCCACGCGCTCGCGGCAGGCCCGGGTCGCCTCGACGTGCAGGCGCCCGGTGGACGGCGCGTTGGAGACGAGGCCGAGGGCGCGGGCGTTGAACCGGTCGATGTTCGGGCAGGTGAGCTCCGGGTCGGCCGAGTAGGTGCCGCGCTGGGACATGAAGATCACGTCGCGGTCACGGTTCAGGTTGCCGGCGAGCGCCATCGGGATCTCGGAGACCGCGTCGTCGCCGGGGCCGCCGGCGAGCCACACGATCGGGTCGGGCGCGGGTCTGCTGCTCTCCGCGGGCATGATCGCGACAGCGAGGGTGATCTCGCGTCCGTCGTCGCCCCCGTACCCCTTGGGCTCCTTGGGCCCGGTGGCCTTGGAACGCTTCTCGGGCACGGTGAGGGTGCCGCAGCGGGCGCGCGCGAGATCGGGGATCGGGTCCGCCGTCCTGGGGCAGGGGCCCGGTTCGAAGTGGGCGTCGCCCACCGTACGGGCGACCGTGCCGATCGGGCCGTCGGTGCCGGACTCGGCCTGTGCGGGCATCGCGGCGAGGCCGACGACGAGGGCGCCGACCGTGGCTCCGGCCAGCGTTGCCGGGAGCCGTCGAGCGGGGCGCCGGCTGAGGGTCGTACCAGGGGACATCGTGCGTACTCCGGTCAGGGGACGATGGTGAACGGTTTGGGTCGGACTCCCGGCACGCAGCCGGTGTCGGGCGCGGTCGGCCGCGCCAGGAAGGAGCGCAGGACCGACGCGGCGCAGGGGTTCTGCGGCACCACCCAGTGGGTGATTCCGGGAATCACCACCGCGGTCGAGCGGGGCAGCGTACGGCCGGTGAACGGCCCCCAGCTCGCCCCGGTCTTGGCGTCGAAGGTTCCGGTGATGATGAGCGCGGGCACCTTGCTGCGGGTGGCCACCCGCTGGACCGCGGTGCGGTCCGGGACGTTCCAGACGCGGCACAGGTCGTGCTCGAAGGGCAGCTGCGGTGCGTGGGCCAGCACCGAGTCCGGCCATCCGGGGAAGGCCCGGCGACCCGCCTCGAGCACGTCGCGCTTCGAGAAGCCCGGGACCCACTCGGCGCAGGCCACCGAGTGTGTCAGCCCGTGGGCGAACTCGCCGATGGCGGGCGTCGCGCCGGCGGCCTGGGCCCGCGCGAGGCGCTCCGGATTGCCGGCGGCGAGTTCGTAGAGCGCCGCGGGGACGTCGACGGAGGGAACCAGTTGGCCGTTGGTGACCAGCAGGTTCACCAGCGTGCCCCCGTCGAGGACGACCTTCACCGGGGTTCCGCCACCGGGCGGCGGCACGGTCAGCCTCAGGGGGTTCGCCTCCAGCCGCCGGACCTGCTGCGTGAGCGTGCGGGAGAGGTGGGGGTAGCGGGACCTGCACGCGGGCTGGGCCGCACATGCCGCGAAGATCGCGTTGATCCCCTCCTGGGCGCTGTCCCAGGCCCACGGCAGGCTCACGATCTGTGGCGGCACGACCGAGTCGATCGCCAGCGAGCGGATGCCCTGGGGGTGCCGGCGCAGGTAGGTGAGGCCCAGGTCGGTGCCGTAGGAGTAGCCGTAGACGTTCCACTTCTTGATGCCCAGGGCCTTGCGGAGGGCGGCGAAGTCCGCGGCGTTCTCGGTGGTGTTGTAGGCCGTGAGGTCGTTCCCCTCGGCCGTCAGACGGTCCCGGCACGCCTTCGCCGCGCGTACCAGCCCTCGTCCGGTGGACGGCGCGTCGTAGGGCAGGCCGACGGCGGTCGCGTTGAACCGGTCCATCTCCGGGCAGGCGAGGTTCGGCTGTGAGTGGAGGGCGCCGCGCTGGGCCACGACGATCAGATCGCGGTCGCGGTTCACGTCGGAGTCGATCAGGAAGGGGATGGCTCCGAACGCGTCTCCGCCGGGACCGCCCTCCATGAACACCACGGGGTCCGCGGCCCGCGTCTTCGACGCTGCCGGGATGATGGCGACGGCCAGCCGGATGGTCCGCCTCGTGGGGCGCTCGCGGTTCTCGGGGACCTCCAGGAACCCGCACCGCCCGGGAACGGGCTCGGGCGTCTGTGGGCAGGGGCCCGGCACGAAGCGCGCCGGATGCCGCGGCGGCGGCCCGCCGGCGGGCGTCGACTGGGCGCTGCTCGGCGCGGTCCCGACCGTACCGAGGACACCCAGACAGGCGGCGAGGAGCGCCGCCTTCGTACGCGCCCTCCGGCTGAGTCGTGGAGGGGTGTGTCGAGCCCGGCTCCGTACAGGTGTCCCGGTCCCGGAGAAGGAGGGCAGGGGCCCGGGACCGATGTCGTGTTCCGCCATGTGATCTCGTCTCTCTGACGTCCCTGGCCACTCCGGTCGGGGGACGGTTGGCATGGCTGCGCCGCGCCGCATGGCCGGGCAGGGCGCGTACGTCAGCCTGCGTTCGGGCAAGGGCTTCCACCACTCGTCGCCTCCACTTGGAGCAGCCCCACCTCGGACTGGGGGCTGACCCCGGTCGCTCGGTCGGCAGGGGCCGGAGCCGCCCCCGCTCCGGCGGTGGTCACCCAGCCGTATGCCCGAGGCAGGCGGCGCACGCTTTGTTGCCGCCACGTCGTCCGCATGCACGTCCTCGGACCACCCCGTAGCGTGGATTACGTGCGTTCCGCCAACACCGCCTCGGCGTCGCCCAGGAGGCCCTGTGGCTGTCGGTAGGGGAACGGGATCACATGGCAGAGCGCAGCTTCCGCATCGGGGCGCCGGCTGCCAGGGTGTCCTGATTCTCCTGACAACTCGGCCCGGTGTCGGCCGGCGCCGCATCACGGCGCACCGGTGGCGGCGCACCCGCAGCGGACTTGATGGCCTCAACCCTCCGAAGTTCGAGATGGCACCGAGCCGATCTCGTTCCAGGTGGCGAAAGCAGGTGGTGTCCGTGAGTCCGATGGCGGCGTTGGGTACCGCCGGGGGCGCCATGGCTGTGGTCGTAGTGGCCGGTGTCGCGAACCCGCACGCCTACGCGAGCGGCGATGACCGGGAAACGCGCGGCGCGGAGGTTCTCCACGAGCTGGTGCCTTCCCCCGACGGCCCGGGCTGTGCGGCAGCTGTCGGCGTACGGGGAAGCGTTGTCCGGGAGGCGGGGAGAGGGAAAGCCGATCTGACGACAGGGCGCGCCATCACCTCGAAGACGGTCTTCGACATGGCCTCCAACTCCAAGCAATTCACCGCAGACGCGGTCCTGTTGCTGGCCGGGCGGCACCAACTCGCGCTGAACGAGCCCCTGTCCGACTACCTAGACAACCCTCCGGCCTGGGCGCGGGACGTCACGCCGGGCGACCTGATGCGCCACACGAGCGGCATTCCCGACCACCAGGAACTGCTGGAGGCCAAGGGCATCGAGCTGACAGATCCGGCCGGCCAGGAGGAAGCGATCGCGGCCATCCTCGACTCACAGCCACAGGCTTCGCCAGGGGAGGGCTTCTCCTGCTCCAACTCCCACTACGTCCTCCTGGCGCATGTCGTCGAGAGGGTGACCGGCAAGCCGTTCCCGACCTTCATCCAGCAGGAGTTCTTCTCCCCGCTGGATCTGCGCATGGTTTTGTCCCCGGCAGTGGACGTTCCCGGAAAGGCGAAGTCGTACGACGAGAAGGACGGCTCCTGCACTCCCGACTCCTCCCCCTGGAAGCGGTACGGAGACGGGTCCGTCCCAACCGCCCCCGGGGCACTCGTCCGCTGGGCCGGCCATTACGGCACTGGTCGCATCGGCGGAACCGAACTGCTCGCCGGCGTCACGGACGGAGCGGTGAGTGTGGGCGATGCCCTGCGCCCGCGGGGCATCGAGCAAGGGCGCTACGGGGCCGGAATCCTCCCTCTCCCCGACGCGGCAAACCGACTGCTGGGTATCTGGACCAAGTGATGCGTCAGGGCCGTCCGGCACCTGCCGACTCGCCTCGCCCACGACGTTCCGGGAGGTCCATCCTGCCCGTGCTCATCCCCATCGCGTTCCTGATCGTGGTCGCGGTGGCCGTTGGCTCGTGGTTGCAGTTCACCGAGCGGCAGGCGGTCGACACGGTGCACACCGCCGGATCCTCGGCCGCCGACCGGGTGGACGTGGAGGCCGTCGTCCAAAGTGTCGACGCCGCGGGCAGAGAGCTGGTACTGCGGGTCTGGGTGACCCCGCGCGGGACTCTCGGCGAGGCGGACGGGGCGGCCCCGGTGGCCGATCTCAGCCTCCAGACCTCGGGGGCGACCCTCAGCGACCTGGAGTTCACGGCGCATGAGCGGCTCGCGACGAGAGACGTCCAGGTTGCGCTCACAGGCGGATCGATCAGTGACTACCCGTTCGACACCTACGAGACCGACATCGCGTTCCGGGCGCAGCTGGGCGGCAAGCAGGTGCCCGTACGGATGCTGTTCTCCAACAACGACACGCTCTTCTCGATCTCCGCGCAACCTGCGCCCTCCCGGCAGGAGGCCGTGATGGCGCTGGAGCTGGCGCGATCGGGCAGCCTGCTCGTCTTCGCGGTCTTCATGATGGTGGTGATGTGGGCGCTGGCGGCGTCCGTGCTCATCGGGGCCTGGTACCTGACGACCGGCAGCGAGGGCCTTGTCTGGCCCGGCCTCGCCTGGATGGCCGCCACCCTGTTCGCTCTCGCCGCGTTCCGCAACACCGCCCCCGGCACACCCCCGATCGGCTGCGTGCTGGACTGGTTCGCCTTCCTGTGGGCCGAGACCGTCATCGCCCTCTGCCTGATCACCGTGGTCATCACCGGCGTCAACAAGGCCCTCCACCGGGACGCGCAGCCCACGTAGTGGCTCCGCCGCACCGGGCCGGCCACGCCCACGGTCAGGCGGTGTGCTTATGGATCACGCCGAGGTAGAGGCGTTCACGGTGGGGCACGTGGTCGTCACGGCCAGGCGGGAAGAACACCGCGCAGACGTTCGCGGGTTGGGCAAGGATGCTGGATTGCTCTCCGAAGGTGAGGCGGTCGTTGACGTCGTGGCGGCAGTCGGCGGCGTCAAGGCCGGAGATCAGGTCCTCTCGGAGCACTGTGGACGGGTAGGACTCTGAGTCCGGCAAGACCAGGGGCGGCAACTTGGTCGTCGAGCCCGGCCGGAGCCTGATCGAGATTCCGCTGACGAGGCGCCGGGTGACGACCAGCTCCAGGCCGTTCCAGGCATAGGGGTAGCCGTCGATGTCCGGTCTCATCCGGATGGCGGGGTGCGGGCGTCCCGGGCCCAGGAGGTCCTCGGCCTCGGCGAGAGGCATGCCGCAGTGCAGCGGGCCGATACGGCCGGTCCGGGCGAAGTCGACGAGCACGTTCATCAAGGTCACGACGGTGACTCTGGCACCTTCTCGTGCCGGCCCACACCTGGATAATGCTCGAAGGGCCCGCCCTCAGCATGGCTCACCGGGTCGGCACGATGGTGTGCGGGTGGTGAGGTCGATCAGGCGGCGCGGTGCCGGCACTGCTCGGCTTCTGGCGACCACACCACCATCCACCCGTCACAGCAGTGAACGAGCACGGCCCGCAGGAGCGGGTGCGGGTGGAGGTGACCGGTGACCGATGACAGGCCGGTGGGGGCCGGGTCGATCGGTGCGGCGATCAGCGGTGACGACGCGCGGATCGTGGTGCTGCCGATGAAGGCCGTGCACCGGGCGCACACCGTTCGGGCCCGGCCCATGCCGGGTTCCTGCCGGCCTCTGCGTCGGGGGTCTTCATCGGCGGCGAGCACGAGCTGACCTGGCTGCGGAAGATGCTGACCGGCGAGGGATCGGCCGCCGTGGTCCAGCCCGGACGACGCCAAATCCTATGTACCGATGCTGAGTTCCAGGGCGAGCAGGGTGTACACGGGTCGCCTGGGCCGCTGTTGAAGAAGGCCGGCGTCTCTCCGGCCCGTCCTCGCGGAACATGGTCTTGAGGTTGCCCGGGAGGGTGCCGTCCCCGAGGCCAAAGACGGGGGTGGTGCGGCCGACGAGCGGCTGCTTGCTGCCGAGGTCGTAGTGGTTGAACAGTCCCAACGTCTTTTCGGTAGATGTGAGTCACCCGTCGAGGGTGCTCATCAGATCGAACACCAGCCGGCGCGTCTCACGGAGGAGCGGTATCTCGGCGGCCCGCTACCGTCTGCGAAGTAGGGGGAGTGTGCGCCACCTGTGCGGTCTCGGCCTGTGGGCTCAGGCGAGCGCGGCGACCAGCAGGGCGAAGGCGGCGACGATGACGGCGACGCGGACGTAGTGGAAGCGGTCCCAGCGGTTCATCTGCTGCTTCCAGTCGGTCGGCAGGCCGTCGGCGGTCCACGTCCTGACCCGGTTGTTGATCGGGACGAGCAGCAGGATCGACATGACCACGCTGAGGATCAGCAGCGCGGCGGCGGTGACGACGAGGGCGGCGCCGTCGTGGTGCCATCCGGCGATGGCCCAGACCGCACTGAGGGCGAGCGAGCCGATGTACCAGAACGGCATCACGGCGCCGAGCAGCCGGGCCCCGTGGGTGCGGCCGCGCAGGCCGTTGTCGCCGGGGAGGCCGTTGAGGATCGGGTTGACGAAGAAGGCGACGGAGAACTCCACCCCCACCATCACGCCGACGACCACGGTGGTGAAGACCTCGAGTGCATTGAGCATGATGACCCCTCGTGAGATCTAGCGTTGCTAGATGATGAGGCAACGCTAGTACTGCTGCCGCTCGCTTGTCTAGCGATGCTAGAATCGAGTCATGTCGGTACAGGAACGCAAGGAGCGCGAACGGGCGGGCCGCGAGCGCCTCATCGTGGCGACGGCACGCGAACTCGCCGAGCAGCAGGGCTGGGACGCGGTCACCACCCGCCGGCTCGCCGAGCGCATCGAGTACAGCCAGCCCGTCCTCTACAGCCACTTTCGCGGCAAGCGCGAGATCATCGGCGCCGTCGCCCTCGAGGGTGCCGCCGAGATGGCCGCGGCACTGCGGGCCGCGGCCTCCGCCGTGGACGGCCCGCACGCCCGTGTCACCGCCCTCGCCCGCGCCTACCTCGACTTCGCCGAGCGCAACCCGGCGGTCTACGACGCCATGTTCCAGCTGGACGGTGGCCTGGCGTTCGCGAAGGAGGACACCCCGGAGCCTCTGAAGGACGCCTTCGCCGCCCTGCTGGAGAGCCTCGGCGAGGTCGCCGGGGACGGCATCCATCCGGCGCTGTTCACCGAGGTGTTCTGGGCGGCCCTGCACGGGCTGGCGACCCTGACCCGGGCGGGACGGCTGCCGCCGGGGGACACCGAGCGGAGGGTGGAACTGCTGGTGGACCGGCTCGCCAGGGCCTGATGCATCGTCCGGGCGGGCCGGCAGCCGGGTGTTCTCCAACAGGGCCGGGAAACCCGGGAGCGGCGGGCTGCCGTGCCATGTGATGATCCTGCCGGTGCGCCGGGGCTGCCGGCGCGTCAGTCGCGGTATCACACCCTTGGGGGATAGCAATGAGACTGATCTCCGCTGGACGCCCGTTACGCCTCAGATCCGGCGCCGCCGTGGTGGTGGCCGGTCTGCTGACTGCCGGTCTCGCCGCGCCCGCGTTCGCCGCCGACGACCCGCCACAGACCGACCAGTTGTCGATCAGCGAGCCGACCGAGCGAACGCTGCCGCTCGGCACCGACGGGGGTCAGCCGCAGTCCCTCATCCTCGGCGTCGGCATCTACCACGACAACGAGAACTTCACGGTGACCGATGGCAGGCTCACCGTCGACGTCTCCGACCTCGCCGGGGTCGCCGAGGTGACCTGGCCCGACAACTGCACGCCGAGCGGCACCAGCGCCGTTTGCGACATCCCCGTGGTTCCCACGACCGGAGCCCACCAGGTGCTCCTGACCGTGCGCGCGGCCGACGGCGCCGAAGCCGGCGCACAGGGCAGGATCACCTACGAGGCGACGGCCACCGGCGGGCCCGACGGCACCCTCACCGCGCCGCACGAGAGCTACGCCACCACGCTCACCGTCGGCTCCGGGCCCGACCTCGCCATCGACCCCCTGGCCGACATCGAGGACGCTCAGCCCGGTGACGAGCGGACGATCCCGTTGAAGATCACCAACAACGGCAACGAGAGCGCGAACGGGTTCACCGTCACGCTGTACACCTCGTACGGCCTGACGGACCTGAGCCGGTACGACGCCTGCACCTACACCACGACGGACGGCGACGACTACGCACCGTTGAACACGGCAATCTGCACGTTCGACCAGGTGCTGGCGCCGGGCGACTCCTTCGAGCTGCCCGAGCCGCTGACGGTGCGACTCGCCCCGCACGCGCTGAACGAGCGGCTCGACATCGGCATCGAGCCCGGCGGCGGCGCCCAGGACATCGACTCCCAGAACGACTACGTGATCGTCCAGATCGGCGCGGAAAACACCGCGGACTTCTCCGTGACCGGTGACGCGATCTCCGGCGCTGCGGGCGAGACGGCCACGGCCGAGCTCACGTTCAAGAACAACGGCCCGGCCTGGTTCGGCAACCTCGGCTCCGGCGACCCGGTCGCCGCAGTCCGGCTGATCGTTCCCGCGGGCACCAAGGTCACCGGCGTGCCGTCCGGCTGCTCTCCACACACCCTCTCCGGCGGCTACTACCCGAGGCAGGCGGGCGCGCCGCGCTACGACTGCCACCTGCCGTACTGGGTGCTGGAGGACACCCAGCGCACGTTCGCGTTCTCCGTGCGCGTCGACACGGTGGTGCCCGGCGCGACCGGCGCCGTGAGCATCCATCCCCCGTTCGGCGAGTTCGGCGAGTCCCCCTTCGACTTCGACCCGGACCTCACGAACAACACGGCGGCCCTGACCGTCAACTGACCGGCCCGCGCGTTCGGAGCAGTCGTCGAGCGGCTGCTCCGAACCCGCGCTTCACAGGGCGGACGCTGCCGGCCGGCCCAGGCGATGCGCTGGCTGGCGGGCTAGAGAGTCGCATCCAGCGCGAGGACCCCGCAATCGGATGCGACACCCTGGGTGAGGGAGTCTTCCGGCCGGCGGATGCGGCGGACATCGCCTCAAGCATGCCGATCATGACGTCAGCGAAACCGTGGGCCTGGCGGAGTCGTCCGCCGTGCCCGGGATGCGGCCGCGGCGGGGAGCACCGAAAGTGGCCACATGGCGATCGTCGTGCTGCGCGAGCTGCGCAAGGAACTCTCCACTGACCTCGGCCCGGGCGATGCGGTCTCGCGCATCGCGGCGGTACACGCGGCAACGGCTGAGCCGGACGCCCTCGGCGACGTGGGCGACCGCACGTTCTGCGGCAAGCCGACACTGGACATGGAACGGGTGGACTACCAGCCTCCGGAGCCGGGGGCGTCGTGGCTGCCACCCAACATGAGGCCCTGGGAGTGCTCCAGCTGCACGGACGCGCTCAGATCGCTGTAGCCCTCCAGAGCGGCCTCCTGAGGGGATGCGCTCGTACAGCTACGGCCAGGTGGCGGGTAGAGGTTCGTTTGAGCCCGCGCCGCAGACGCCCCGACGGTGAGTCCGTGAGGCCCATGGCCTGTGATGCGACCGTCCCGATGAGAGCGCGGTCCAGCCAGAGGGCGGGTGTCCTGCGGATCGGAGGCGGACGCCCTGTCTCGAACCACCACCCGGCGTCCGCGGCGCGGCACGCGTCAGTCCACGATCACCTCGGCGCGCTCCGCCGGGGTCCGGCCGACGAGGGCTCCGTCGAAGTTCCCCTCGACCTCCGCCTTCTCCGCGGAGTTCGGGTACGGGTTCGTGCACGCGGTGCCCGCGCTGGAACCGGACATCAGACTCGAGCAGGGACCGGGCTTGCGATCCGGCAGACCCAGGATGTGCCCGAGCTCGTGGGCGGAGATGCGGACCGTGTCATAGCCCTGGTCGACGGCCTGGCGTCCGATGTACACGGTGCCGCTGCCCAGTGTGGTGGGCAGGGCGCGCGGCCAGCCGTTGTCCGCGAGGACTCGTATGTTCGCCCGTTGCCCGGCGGCGGCGGGTCGGAGCTCGACGGTGTCGACGCTCTCGTTCCAGATCGCCGCGCCCCGGTCGACGGCACTGCGGAACTCCGCGGAGCCGCCGGCGTCATAGATCAGGACACGGGCGGCTGCCGGGGCGTTCTGCGCCTGGGGGGTGGCCGCGGCCTGACCGCCTGCCAGGGCCAAAGACATCAGACAGGCAGCGGCCAGGCCACCGGTCAGCGTACGGACGTGCATGATCGACCTCCTTGTGGGGGAAGGGCAGTCGTGCTCATGACATTCTTAGAGTCCACTGCCCAACTGGGGAACAGACGAATCCGTCGATGTGCGGCACCCCGAGCGTGCTGTGCCGCCGATGGTCACCCGACTGCGCGATCGCGTCCCCGGGGCCGTCGGTGAGGGATGTTGCAGTAGGGACTGCCTGAGTGCGGAGTGCGGAGTGCCCGTGCACGTGAGCGTCGTGAAGGCCCGCGGCGAGAGCTCTTCGTGCGGCAGTCCGGTCGCACCGGAGTCCGGCCGGGGCATGTAGGTTGTCGTCGGCTCAAGGAGGGACAGTCGATGTCCGAGCATACGATCGAGGATCTGGTCGCGGACTCGGTTCGCGTCCTGGACGGCCACGCCGAGGCGGGCGACCCACGCGTGCGGAACTGGTTCGCGGCCCTGTACGAATTCCAGGACGGGTACGACTGCTCGTTCACGAACTTCCGCGTGATGGACGTCCTGCTGCGGCGTGGGCACACCTACCGCATGCCGGTCTCCCGGCATCCCGACTATGCCGAGCGGTCCGCGTACTTCGACGCGCTGACGGAGTTCACCGCTCTTCGAAGTTTCGACGAGGACGCCCCCGACTTCGACGGCTACACGTCTTGGCTCGAAGACGGCTACGTCGAGCCGCCGTTCCTCTACTGCGACGCGGGCACCGCACTGTGGCGGCGCCTGGCCGCCGCCGGCCAACTCGACGGCCCCGACACCGCCTTGCCCCGCCCCGCCCGGTTGATCGAAGTCGTGCGTGAGGTCGCCGTCGCCGCCGAGAAGGAGCGGGACCCCGAACTCATCGGAACGTGGTACGGATTCGGCTGCGGCGCCCTCCTCGGCGGCCCTGCCGGCTGCCCCTTCGACGTCGCCGAACTCGCCGACATGCCTGCCGTGCAAGACCTCCGCGCTGTCGTCCGCCGCACGGACGCCCTGGCTGTTGCCCGACGATCGCCCTATGCGGTTCCCGTGGAGTTCGCCGATGACGGCGACCTGGAAACCTGGTGGTGGGATCTGTAGGGACGCGGGACCCGTCCTGTCCGAGAGTCTGCGCCTGAACCAGCCGCGGGGGAGGGCGTTTTCGCCGCTGCGGGCCCGGCACCCGGTCTGGAACCGGAAGGAAAGGAGTTGCCTGCGCCCCGCCCCGGTGGTCCGGGACGCCGTTCTACGAGCGGTGGACGGTGGTCTGACCGTCTGACCGTCTGACCGTCTGACCGTCTGGCCGTCTGGCCGGCGTCGGGCTGGTAGCGGGAGCCGCGTGTCGGTCAGCGCACTTCTGTGGCCACGAGCGCCCGTGGAAACCTTGCGCCATCGACGCGGCTGGAGGAGAGGGACGCGGAGCTGGAAGCTGCCCGAGCGGCCAACCGCGAGCTGACCCGTGCCCTGAACCAGAAGGGAGCCGCAACACACTGGACCCCGCGGGCTCGGCAGCAACCGTGGTCACACCGGGGCACGTGGTGGACAGCCTCGCGACCCTCCCGGCGCTGCTCCGCGCGGCGGCCGGCTGAGTCGTCACGTCAGGCGGCGTGCGAATTGCGCTGGTGTCGCATGATATTGCTTCTTGAACGCGCGGATGAAGTGGCTGCTGTCGGTGAAATGCCAGAGTGCGGCGGCCTCGGAGACGCTGAGTCGTGATCCGGAGGCGGTGAGCGCCTCGGCCGCTTCCTCCAGGCGCCGGCGGCGGATGTAGGCGCTGAACGACTCGTCCAGACTCGCGAAGGCCCGCTGCAAGGTGCGTACTGATACGTGCAGTTGCGCGGCTATCGCGGCTGGCGACAACTCGGCGTCGGTGAGCCGGGCCTCGGCCAGGTCCTTGGCCGCCTGCGCCAGCGCCGGGGTGAAGGTGGGCTCGCGGTCGTCGAAGTGGTCGAGGATCAGCCCTTTGGCGAGTTCGAGCAGGGCGTTGCGGGACGCGTGCGCTCCCGCCGGGCTGAGGTCGCTCACGGTCCGCTGCACCATGCTGGTGTGTGCCATGAGCATCTGTGACGCGGGCGAGGTGGCCTGACCGGTGCGTGGTTCACCGGCGACCAGGGAGCGCAGAGCGTCGCCGGGAAAGATGAAGATGCGCGTGCCGATCACGGGCGTGGTGTGGAAGTGATTCTCCGTCACGACATGGTGCATGAAGTAGGTGTCGGCCGAGACGTACGCGTCACCGCCCTGATCGTGCGGGTCCTGGAGGGCCACCGCGCCGCGCAGCCCGACGTACAACCTGATCTGATCGTGCTCGTGCGTTCCGACTGCCTGGGTGCTCACGGGTGAGGATGCCCAGAGTTCGTTGATGGCGGTGTCTTCCAGGGTCACCGAGCGCATCGTTCCCCGGAAGCCGTCGACCGTGGGAGCGCTGAATTCCGGCAGCGGGTACAGGTCCCCCATACGCTCGTTCCAGGTGTCGATGAACGGTTCCCACGTTCCGCGACCGGTGCCGGTGGAGTCGGCGTCGACCTTGAATGTGCCCACCTTGCCGCCCGGACCAAGGAAACGCGGCCTGCTCGTCATGTGTCCTCCGCCCTGATGAGGATGTCGCCGGAATCCCATCCCGTGTCGCGAAGGTACACGCTTTCTACGCACGACCGTTCCTACGCTTGGCTGCGCTTCAACCCCCATAACGATCTACCGCCTGGCGGCTGCACCCGGCGCCACAGGCACCATGCCTTGCTTCGCATGCGAAGCGATACTGACGCGACCCCTCCGGTGAAAGCAGTAAGAAACTATGAAAGCAGTGCGTTTCCACCAGTACGGTGACCCCGATGTCCTGCGTTACGAGGACGCGGAGCAGCCGGTTCCGAGCGCCGGGCAGGTGCGGGTCCGTGTTGCGGCGACGTCGTTCAACCCGGTCGACGCCAACATCCGCGCCGGTTTCATGCAGGGGCCGATCCCTGTGACGCTGCCGCACACACCCGGCATCGACGTCGCCGGCACGGTCGACGCGCTCGGCGAGGGCGTGACCGGCATCCAGGTCGGGGACCAGGTCATCGGCTTCCTGCCGATGGAGGGACCCGGCGCCGCCGCCGAGTACGTCCTGGCACCGGCTGAGGCCCTGACGCCGGCGCCCAAGAGCGTCGCGCTGTCCGACGCGGCCGCGCTGCCGCTGGTGGGCCTGACCGCGTGGCAGGCGCTGTTCGAGCAGGCCAAGTTGACGACGGGGCAGCGCGTGCTGATCAACGGCGCGGGCGGAGCGGTCGGCGGCTACGCCGTGCAGTTGGCCAAGCAGGCCGGCGCCTTCGTGATCGCCACGGCCGGTCCGCGCAGCAGCCGGCGCGTCACGGCCGCGGGTGCGGACGAGGTCATCGACCACACGACCGCCGACGTCGTCGCGGCGGTGAGCCGGCCGGTCGACGTCGTGCTCAACCTCGCGCCGGTCGAACCGGCACAGCTGGATGCGCTCCTCGGCCTGATCCGCCCCGGCGGTGTCCTGGTGAACACCACCGTGTGGATGCCCGCGCCCACCGACGAGGAGCGCGGCGTATGCGGCATCGACCTGTTCGTCCGCAGCGACGCGGAGCAGCTGTCGCACCTGGCGGAGCTGATCGACGGCGGCGAGCTGCGCATCGAGGTCGCCCGGCGGGTGCCGCTGGCCGAGCTGCCGGCCCTGCACGCCGACGCCGCCGCGGGCGCACTGCCCAGCGGCAAGGTCGTCGTCACGCCCGGCGCCTGACGCCCACCCGACCGACCTGTGAAGGAGACGACCACGATGATCCCCGACGACGATCCGTCGCGCTCGCTGACCGTGGCGAACCCCGACGACCCCGGCACGACGTATGTCTCGCTGGTGGGCAACACGTACGCCATGCTGGTCACCGGTGAGCAGACCAACGGCCGATACTGCCTGATCGACATGCGCGTCCCCGACGGCGGAGGCCCGCCGCCGCACCGGCACGACTTCGAGGAGATGTTCACGCTCCTCGAGGGCGAGATCGAGTTCACCTTCCGCGGCGAGAAGCACACCGTACGGGCCGGGTCCACGATCAACATCCCGGCCAACGCGCCGCACAACTTCCGCAACGCATCGGGTGCACCGGCCCGCATGCTGTGCATGTGCACCCCCGCCGGCCAGGACGAGTACTTCATGCGCATCGGTGACGTCGTCGCCGGCAAGGACGCGCCGCCGCCGCAGCTGTCGGAGAGCGAGCTCGCGGAACGCCGCCGCCGCGCTGCCGAATTGGCCTCGACCTACCGAAGCGAGTTCCTGTAGCTCGGCCAGTGCGTTGACCACGAACGCTCGCCGGCTCCGAGTCTCGGGATCTGGACCGACCACGAGCCGACGTGCACCGCCTGGTCGCCCTGACCCCGTTCGCTCGATCCGGCGACGGCACCACACATGTCGCATCCGCTTGTCGACGACACCAGCACTGAGCTGCACCAAGTCATCCGACTTCGCCTCGCGCCAACAGCACGCGTTGACCTAGACCGGGAGCAGGGGCCGCTGGGCGGGGTTCGACAGCCGGTCGGGCTGCCAGGTTGTGCACTGCCTGATTTCAGTCTCGGATGCCGGTTTCCCTGTCGCCGCGTCGATGCAGCCGCATGGTAGGGACATCAGGTTGTCGTGGTCGGCTCCCGAGGGGAGGGCGGAGAGCAGGCCGCCCGTGAGAAGGCGCATGTGGAGACGGGCCTGCCCGCAACGGCGTTCTGCGTGGTGAAGGGCGAGATCGAGTTCACCATCGGCGACCGCAAGGTGGTGGGCGAACCCGGCGCGTTCGCCCACATGCCCAAGGGCGAGCCGCACGGCTTCACGAACAGGGGCAACGAGGACGCCACGCTGCTGATCATGTTCTACCCGATCTGCAACCGTGAGGACTACTTCCGCGGCCTGGGGCGCTTGACGGCCAACGGGCGCAACCCCAGCCTGGAGGAACTGTAGGAGCACATGGCGAAGTACGACCGGTGCATGGTCTGACCCGCGAACCCACGGCAACGAACAGGGCCTGGCAGCGATTCCGCTGCCAGGCCCCGGTGTTCGTGCCACCGTCAGCCGCTCGCGCTGCTCCCGGTGCGGAAGCGCCATTGCAACTCACGTACCTGTTCGGCGAGTTCCGGGACGGGACCTGCCACCTCGAGACCGGGCACGACGTCCTGGATGGACAGCGGACTCAAGGGCGAGGTGACGGGGACGCCCCACTCCGCCTTCCAGTCCCGAGCCTGCTGGGACGAGCTGGCGTACACGATGCGGCCCAGTCCTGCCCACCCGTGGGCGGCCGCGCACATCGGGCAGTGCTCACCCGAGGTGTACACGGTCGCCGTGGCCCGCTCCTCTGCGCTCAGGTGGGTCGCGGCCCAGCGGGCGAGTTCGAATTCGGGGTGCCGGGTCGGGTCGCCCGTGGTGGACTCGCGGTTACGGTCCTCGGCAAGGATCTTGCCGTCCGCATCGACGAGCACGGATCCGAACGGCCCGTCGCCGGCCTCCACCGCCTCGGCCGCCAGCTCGATGCAGCGGCGCAGATAGGGCAGTTCGGCTTCGGTGACGGTGGTGGAGCGGTCGGCGCCGCTCGCGGGAAGGTCGTGGTCGTTGAGGGCCACTGTTGCTCCGTCTCGTTGGGGTGTCGGCTAGGGGCGGTGCGCGGCCACGGTCGCCAGTGCCTGCCATGCCGCCTCGGGCCGCAGGGTTTCGTTCGGATCGCCGTGGTACGGATCGAGCAGCACGGTTTCGGCACCGGCGAGGCGCAATTCCTCGATGTCCTCGAGAATCTGCTCGAGGGTTCCCTCGCCGGCCCGGCGATCCGGGTCGGCGATCGGCTTTTCCGTGAGCCGGAGATAGATGCGCGGCGCCAACTCCGGTACCTGCTGATCGAGCTCGGCCGAAATATCCTTCAGCCGATCCAAAGCGTCCCTGAACCAGGGCATCGTGAACCGCAGTGGATGCCATGGAGAGCCAAGTCGAACGGCACGCCGTATTGCGGCGTCGCTGTTGCCGCCGACCCAGATGGGAATCTGTCCGCAGCGATAGTCGTCGTCGTTTTCCCATGCGGCGCGTATGGTCCGCAGGTGTTCGTCGGTCAGAGCACCACGCCGTTCGAACGGGACGCCCAGCGCCTCGAACTCCTCCCGTGCCCAACCGACCCCGACGCCGAGGATCAGTCGGCCGCCGCTGAGTTGTTGCAGGTTGGCGGCCATGCGGGCGACCAGCAGAGGGGGCCAGTAGGGCGCGATGAGCACCGTCGTGCCCAGCTCTATCCTCGTCGTGATTCCGGCCAGCCAGGAGAGAGTTGTGAAAGGTTCGTAAAATGGGGCGGGATATTGCCTGGCGACATCCGATGTGATCGCCACATGGTCGGAGAGCATCAACAGGTCGAATCCGAGACCCTCCGAGGTTTTGGCCCAGCGGGCCAGGTTGTCCGGGTTCGCACCCGGACCGAAGTTGGGGACATTCACACCGATCCGCATGACCCAACACTAGCAACTGGGGCTCAACGGCGTGCAGTTGTCGGAGGCTTCCGGTGGAGCGAATGCACGGGGAGTGGCGGTCGGTCAGTTGTCCTGAGATGAACCGCAATTTTTCGAATCCGGCAGATGTGCTCTGCGAAGGTCCAGGAGGAAGAATGCGGCCAGCACGGCCGCCGTCGCCGGGAAGAGGGCGGACGGGCCGCCGAGGGAGAGCAGGGGGCCGCCCGCGAGCGATCCGATCCCGGTACCGCCGTCGAAGGCGACGTTCCACGCGACCCCGGCCACGCCGAGGCCGCCGGGGCGGTCGCCGGCCACCTGCACGGCGAGGACCAGGGTGGCGCTCTGGACCGCGCCGAAGCCCGCTCCGAACAGGGCGGTACCGGCCGGCAACAGAGCCGGCGCGTGCGATGCCGCGGCCGAGGCGGTGCCGATCGTCGTGGCCAGAACGGCGGGCAAGAGCACCTGGCGGCCGCCGTACCTGTCGATGAGCCACCCGGCGCCGAGCCGGGAGAGCACGGTGGGGGCCTGCGCGGCAAGCAGCGCCCCGGGTGCGGCCGAGGCGGTCAGCGGCAGGAAGGTGAAGACGACGCCGTAGGCCGTGGTGGAGGCGGCCTCCACCATGAGGGGGCCGGTCATGGGGCGCAGCGACCGGACATGGCCGTTCCTTGTCGCTAGGGAGAAGGTGGTGGAGTGGGGGAGATCGTGGATGCGCCGTGGGGTCGCGGTGGACTGCGGTGGGTCGGACGACCTTGCTCTTGAGGTCCTTGGTCCGCTCGTGCTCGGGCTTGCCGAGGGCACGGAGGGGGCGCAAGATCGACGATCTCGCCGCCTCGATGAAGACGATCGGGTCAGCGGTCGCGCGGGCGAAGGCGATCTAGTGGGCGGCGGCGCCCAGGCTGGTACGGATGGGCGCGAAGTCCTCGGTGATGGCGAGGACTTCACCGCCCCTGGTCAGACTGCGGGTTGCCGGACCGGCTCCACTCCGATGACCTTGCGGTAGGCGCGGGCGCCGTCGCCGTAGTCGTCCACGGCGTAGTGCCAGGTCGCCCGGTTGTCCCAGAGCACGAAGTCGCCCGGGTCCCAGCCGAACCGGATCGTGTAGTCGGGCGACGACGCGTGCCGCAGCAGATGGTCGAGGAGCACCTTCCCCTCCGACGGCGTGAGGCCGGTCAGGCCGATCGCCGACGTGCTGATGAACAGCCCCTTCCGGCCCGTCTCGGGGTGTTCGAGGACGACCGGATGCTCGACGGTCTCCCCGACCGGGGTCCGCTTGCTGGCTTGCGCGTAATTCCCCGCATTGCCGTCGTAGACCGCGCCGACCGATCCGAGCAGCACCTTGAACGGCTCGGACAGGTCGTCGTACGCAGCCTGGAGATCGGCCCAGAGTGTGTGCCCACCCAGCTCGGGCACCACTTCGTACGTCAGCGACTCGATCGCGAAGACGGGCTGCCGCCACAGACCGCCGATGTGCCAGGTACTGGCCTTGCCCGTCTTCCGGACGTCGTAGGGGTAGACCAGCGCATGGGCGGGATCCTTCACGGCGGTCGGGTGGTCGAACGGTTCCGCGAAGACACGCACCGCCTCGACGTGCTGAGCGGCAGTCAGATGCTGGCCGCGGAAGACCAGCACCTTGTGTTCCCGGAAGGCGCGGCGCAGTTCCTCGGCTGTGCGGTCGTCGAGGCCCGACTTCAGATCGATGCCGGTCACCTCCGCACCGAACCGCGGTCCCGCCCGCCGGATCTCGTAGCTCGCGACAGTGCTCATGGCTCTCCCTCTGCGTGCTGCCGTTACGGGGATGTCATGCCGGGGTCGCCGCCTGCTGGACAGGCGAAGGCGACGTCAGACGCGGCGACACATCGACGCGTCGACACGCGCCAGATCCACGTACAACCTGCGGTGCAGCAGCACTGGAATGCTCACGCCACCATGTCTACCAGCCCGGACCGAGACGGATCATTGCAGGTGCATGAAGCTTCCGGGCAGGTCGACCGGGCGCCGGCGGCGCTACGCGCGCCGGGGCCCGCCGCGCCGCGTCAGGAGCCGACGGTTCCACTTGCTTCGGTGGCGCCTGACCTGGGCCTGACCTGGCAGAGGCCACAACACGCCGCGCAAGAAGCACTGTTGTGATGCGAGTGAGTGGGATGGGCGCTTCTGTGAAAGGAAGGAGCGAGGCATGGAGCCTGTGATCGTCGGAACGGTGGTGACCGAGGCCGTCAGTCTCTGTCGTCAACGCCGTGGTGAAGATTGCTCAGCGGTGGCTCAACGTGTCGGTGGAGACAGCACGTATCACTGAGACGGCACAGACCGAGCGGGTGCGATTCCTCGCCAGGCGGGCCGTTCCGGCTGCTCCGTACCGGCCCGTCGTCTCGAGGCAGGGACAGCTCACCGGAGCGGGGGTGACGGGTGACGATCATGCACCGTGAGGGTGTGGCTCACCCGCAGCCACGTGGCGACCGGACCCGACGCCGGCTTCGGGGGCCGCCGACCGCGCAGCTCCGGCCACTCCGCGGCGACCTGCACCCCGTACGCGGTGGCGAACCACACCCGGGTTCGCCCGGCCTGCGGCAGGGTGCGGTTGACCAGGCCCTCGGCTCGGAGTTCGGCCAACCTGCGCCGGGTGTGCTCGATCCGCACCCCCCGGGGCGATGATCTGGTGCATCTGTTCGGCGGTCGCCATCCGGCACTGCACCAGTACCGCCAGAGCCGGCCGGTCACCCCAAAAGGACGATCGTCAAAAAGGCGCTCATGGCTGGGCAAGCGTCAAGCCCGACGGCAGCCGATTGGCTCTGGTGAGCGGGCGGGTGACACATGAGACCCAGGGATCCTCGGTCAGCGGTGGCCGGTGGCCAGGATGACGAGGAACTGGCCGCCGCCCGCCTCGATGCCGGCGGTCACCGGCAGTCCCGGTACCAGTCGGGAGAACCGGTCCACCAGCCAATCCGCCGCTTCTTGGGCGTCCTGCCTGGTCGGGCAACGGCCCACCATCTCGCGGCCCCCCTTGCGCTCCAGCCTCGCGGCAACGGCGATCAGCGGCGCGGGTTCGACCACGTACAGGCGGTCCGGCCAGGCGATGACCGCCTTGACCGCGCCCTTGCGGGTGTTGCACCCACGGTGCGCGAGCCGCTCGGCGACCTTGGCCTTCCGGTCGGCGGTCCGGCTGTCAACGCTGGGCCCCTGCGGGTCGTTCACCGACTTGTCGGGGTCGACCGGTTCGTCGCACACCCAGCAGCGCCAGCCGTCGCGCTCAGCTACATCATCAAGGAGACTCACCCGAGCAAACTAGCCTGCCCAGCCGCCACACCGCGCACCAGGGCCTCGGCAATCAGGTAGGCCGTGGTCCCTGGTGTTCCTGGACGCCGCGAGAATGGTCAAGAACTCCCGCAGGGCCGCGAGGCGTCGATCCGGAAGGAAGCCACGGCGAAGAACCGCCCGGCGGACCTGATCAGCATTGCGCTGGAGAAGGTCGTGGAGGCCGGGGCGATCAGTAAAAGCGGCGGATGAAGACGGCCGACTTGCCGTTGGCGTCGCCGGGCACGATGTCGTCGGCCGCGGAGTGGAAGACCCCGTCGCGCCCACCGGTGCTGACCGCGTCGGTCCCGGCCGAGGCGGGCTGGGCGGAGACGATCTCGTCGGTGCCCGTGTCCAGGTCGCGCAGTTGAGCGACGGTCCGTTCGTGTCGTGCGGGGCGTACAGCGGATAGAGGCCGGTGGGACCGATGGCCACGCCTCGCACGTTCGGCATCAGTTGGTCGGTGCCCGAGCTCTCGTCGTGGCCGTAGGTGTCGGAGCCCGAAAGGTAGACGACCTTGCTGCTGTCCTTGCTGAGTTGGACGAGTGTTGCCGCCTTGGACGGGCCCTCGATCGGGCCGGAGGAGGTGTTGTCGGTCCGGTCCCACATGAAGACGTCCTCCGCCTGGCAACGACAGCGCGGTCTTCTCCCGCCGCCCGTCCGGCAGCGTGCCGGACTTTGGGGCTGCGCCCCACGCGCCACAGCGCAGACCTCGGCGTGCGCCAGCCCAGCCGCACGGCCGACAGACGTAGCGCGAAGGCGAGCAGCCCGGCCGCCACCGCGGTGGCCACCCTGAGGGTGGAGGTGGCGTGCAGCATGATCACCAGAGCGGATCCGAGCAGCGCGGGCACAACGTAGAGATCGCGGTCCCAGACGAGCGACGACGGGACCTCACGCGCCAGCACTGAGCAGACGACCCCGCCGCCGACTGCCGTGGTCACCCCGAGAGCGGCGGCGGCGGGGGAGTTCAGACCGTGATTCAGGGCTTTGACGGTGCCGGTGACGCAGAAGATGCCCAACGCGCCCGCGTCGGCCAGATGCCAGCCCAGCTTCCAGGACTGCGCCCGGGAGCTGAAGAACACCAACAGGGTCGCCAGGAAAGGGGCGGTCGCGTAGCCGAGGTCGGTGAACGCGACGGGTTGGGTGCGCAGCACCAGGTCCCGGAAGAGACCGCCGCCCACACCCGCGGACTCGGCCAGCAGCAGTGTGCCGAAGAAGTCGAAGTCCTTGCGTGTGGCGATCAGCGCCCCGTGGACGGCGAAGGCGAAGACCCCGGCCAGATCGAGCGGATACTGGATATCGCCCGCCAACTCATGCATTTCGGATATCACTTGAAGCTCCTCGGGATCAGCCCGACCTCGGCGCTGCTTTCCGATGCGGTGTCCGGCGAACGAGGGGTGGCAGCGACGGCCGTCCCCGAGGTGATGGGAGCTGGTGCGGCGCCCGGGGGAGCGCGAAGGGTCTGGTGGACAGGGGGAAGGGGAGACGCGGTCGTCTTTATCGCCCGAATGGGCTGCTGAGGCGTGCGGAGCGAGGTGGGGCACATGATGGAGATACGGATCCTGAGAGGCTGGGTGTGAAACTGCGTGCACAGCCGCTGTGCTCGAAAAGCCGCTGACGCGACAGCGGCAGCGCCGTGGGGCGCTCCCCGCGACGGCAACGGCCTTACCGACAGGGCACGTTATCGAGACGGGCACTGCCCTCGCCCGCACTGAGCGGAGAATGAGCTTCAGTTGGTCCGCCACAGACCGGACGTGGTCTGTGGAGAACCGAAAGGTGCCGCGAATTGTCCGTCCCACCGTGTGGCGGACAACCGGGCGCACCCACTTGGATCCGGGGTGTGTCACCACGCTCCTGACGCGGCGCGGCGGGCCCCGGCGCGCGTAGCGCCGCCGGCGCCCGGTCGACCTGCCCGGAAGCTTCATGCACTGCACAAGCCTGCGATACGAGCTGTCGATCTGCGCGCCGCGCTACGTGGTCGAGAAGTCCAACGATTCTTTCCGGCGGCTTCGTGACCTGCGTGACGTGGTCGCTGACGGATTCAGTCGGGACAGCAACGAGTACGTCACCGGGCGGCTTCGCTACGACCGGGCATATCAGGCCCTTCGGGATGCCATGCGTAAAGACCTCGGCGCCGATGCCTAACCTCACATCTGGGCCAACCAACGGTCCACGTCAGTTCCGGCAGCGAAGATGGCCCCTGGGGGAGCCTCTTTCCCAGCAGATGGCACTGAGGACACGATCGGGGCCGGTCTGGTTCAGGGAAGTGTCCAATCCGAAGCCCCCTCAGTCGCTCGTCGACCTGCATCGGCACATCAGCCGTCGTAGGTGTGTGAGAGGCCCTCGCCTCCCGGTCTGCCGGGCCCGTGGGTCGGGAGAAAACCAGCGACCCTCGACCGACCGACGGCGGGCGCCGGCAAGCGTCCGTGCCCCCTGCTTCCCCCAGGAATGCGCCGGCCCTACGCTCGTGCCGTGTCCGGAAGCCGGGGGAGACCATGGATGTTGGAACGCTGATCTTGCTGGGGGCGTCCGGCGGTCTCTTACGCGGGCTCCTGGACGCTTACGCCGGGTTCTCGCAGTGGCACGCGGCCCGCCGCGAGCACCGGCAGGGGACCGCTGGCCCGGACGCCGAGGTGCCGGTCTTCCAGGACTACGTGGATCCCGTCGCCGACTCGGTGGCGGCTGTCGTGCACAGCGCCCTGGGGGCCGGCGCCGCCGTCCTCTTCGGCACGACTGGCCAGATCAGCGGGGCGTACGCCGCTCTGGTTGTTGGGATGTCGGCACCGCTGCTGCTCACCCAGCTGGGCCAGGCGCAGTCGGTGAGCGACGCCGTTCTGGGCGCCGCGCAATCGCCCGGCAGCCGAACCGCAGAGACGCTCCCGCTGCCCGGGCAACCCTCGGCCGCAGACCGCCGGATCGAGGAGGCGTCGTGACCCGGCCCCTCTTGCGGCCCCCGTGCGGGCTGGTGGTGGAACCATGGTGAACAGCGTTCCGCAGCACCTGAACACCGAGGACCGCCAGGAGTACGAGCGGATCCTCGACGAGGCGCTGCGCTTGGCCCCACACCACCCGGAACTGGCCGCCGTCGGGCAGCGGCTCAACCCCGAACAGCTGCGCACCATGGCCCTCAACGCCACCGCGCTCATCACGGCGGCGGCGGCGGCCGAGTACCAGCACTACGTGAAAGTCCGCGAAGAACTGCGCGATCCCGCCGACCCGGTGGCGATCCCGCGCCGGCGTGTCGCCGCTGGCCTGCCACGCCGCACCGCGGGAATCGGTCGGCGTGTGCTCGCCGGCGTCCTGGGCGTCGAGCACCGGGCGGGCAGACAGCCGGGCAGGGCCGGATTCCGTCGACTGCCTCTCCGGCTGCGGCTCGCCGCGGTTGTCCTTGGCGCGCGCCCGCGTCCCGTTGCGCGCAGCCGTGGACCTGCCCCGGCGAGGAGCGCACCGGAGCCAGGCAGGGCCGCTGCCCTCGCCATCACCACGTCCCTCTTCCTCGGCGCGCTCGGCCTGCTCTTTCTGGTGATGGGATACGGCCTGAAGTGGCTCGGCACGGCACCCGTGGCGGCCGACCGGCTGATCGTCCCAGGGCTTGTCCTGGGCGGGACCATGATCCTGGTGAGCCTTGGCGGAGTGATCCGGCTGATCGCCACCGCCCTGCGCGAGGCGTCCACCTCATCGGGCGCCGACCCTGGTGACCCGCTGAGCGAGGATGTGGCACGGGCCAAGGAGGCGTGGCGTGAGGCGCTGATGGAGCGCGGCATCCTGCCGTTTCTGCGGGAGGCACTCGCCGAGCCCGGCGCGGCTGCGGCACTGCGCTCCGAATCCGCCCAGCCGGACCGGACCGGCCGCATCCCGCACCTCGGCTACGAGCGTCCCGGCTTCAGCAGCCCCGACGACGGCCTCCCGGGAGGCTCACGTCCGAGCTTCACCAGCCCGGACTACACCAGCCCGGACTTCGGCGGCTCGGAACCTCAGCGGGAATGACCGGCCTGGCCACACGGCGGCAGGTCTCTCACAGCGCCCCACGTCGAGTAGATGGCGTCCCGCTGGCGCAGGTCGTCACGGAGGAATGCGCAGGCCTCGGCGTGGACGAATTCCGGCCCGGGGAGGTCGGCTTAGAAGCTCCGCGCTCTGTTCACCTGGACGGGAGAGAAGTCCACGGCGGTTGTCGGCGATCCGAGGAACTCCGAACCAGGCCCGTGCCCCGCAATGCCCGTCCACTCGAAGCGTTCCGCCGCCGGGCGCGGCTGGAGGTCCTGGCCGCGATGCGGCCTGTAAGTGTCCCAGTACTCAGCTGGGGCCTTGGGGTGGCGTTGGACATCGGTCCTCACAAGCAGAGCGGGCTTGAGGGGCGCCAAGCTACCCGGCTGCTTCCTGCGCCGTATGCGAAATAGATGAAAGCCCGCAAAGGCCATGAAAAATCACAGCTCGGGCCATCGTGTGACGGTCCGAGCTGTGCGTGGTCCCACGGGATCAGTGGTAGTTGTCACCCGGCCGGCACGGCCCGCACTTTGTGAAGTCGGCCTCCCACAGAGGCCAGTCCACCGGGAGCCCGTTGCGAACTCGGTTACGCACACGTCAACGAACAGGCTCAGCCGCTCTCGCCAGGTCCGACAGACCGTCTCGGGCTCCTGTTTGCCCGTCGCGCGGTGTGCAGGCGATGGTCGGCGAGGGTGGGATGATCCTTTCCTCTCCGGTACGCCTGGCATCGCCACGTTTACCGGATGGCCGGTGACCGACGAGGAAGACGAAGGATCGATGACGCTGAACGTGGGCCAACGGGTGCGGCTGGCGGCGGACCTCCGGTTGGCCGGGTCGGTGACCCCAGCCGAGGAGCCCCCGGAGGAGACGGGTGCCTTCGCCGCCTCTGTGGCACTGGCAGCAGGCATCGAAGGCACTGTCGAGCGCGTGGACGAGCATCACCGGCAGCAGAGCCACGAGGCCCGTGAGTACCTGCGCCTCAAGTCGCTCCTCGACGACTTCGGCCACCAGATGCCGTCGGAGAGCAGAAAGCAACTGGAGGAGCAGGTGGGGGCCTTGGAAGAGCACTGGGCCGCCTACCAGCGACGGATGCTTCGCGTCACGGTCCGCGTCCGGCTCGACAACGGATTCGTCCTCGACGAAGCCCCCGAGGAGGCTTTCGCCTCTGCCTGACCAGGCATCGCAGCGCTCGCCGCTCGCACTGCTGGGCGCCGCCGCAGCGAAGGCCGGCCTGCCCGCGACCAGGCCGCTGGTCGCCTCCCAGACCGGGCGGGTCCACGCGGCCCTCGGCGACGAGCGCCAGGCCGAGAAGCACCTCGGCGCCGCCGACGAACTGGTGACCGACAGCCTGGGCGACGACATCCCGCAGTGGGTGAGGGTGCTGTTCAAGGTCACGGTCAGCAGCGGTGCGTGGACCGGTGCCCAGCGGGCGGCGCATGGCGTGCAGGGGGTGACTCTTCCAGGCAACGGCTGGCCGGAGGCAGGTCGGCGCGGGCAACTCGCGAAACATCCTCGCCGGCGACGTGGTGGGGAACGAGGTGCGGCTACCCGACGCGCGTGGGGCGGCGCGGCGCGATCTCCAGGGTCTCCACTCCCTGTCCGGCCTGGCGGAGGGTGCGATCATGAAGCGGTGACGCGCCCGGGGAGCCGTCCGGGAGAGTGGGCGGTGGTGACCTCCCGCTCGAATGCGAACGGTTGCCGCTGCTGCGATCCGGTGTCTGCGTCAGTACCCGCCGCCGAAGCTGCCACAGCTGAATCCGCTGCCATAGCCGCCCGTGCCGCTGGTGGCGCTGCCGCCACTCGGGTTGTCCCGGTCGGTGGGGCGCCGGGTTGGCGGGGAATACGGCGAAATCGACGTGAAGGTGCCGTGATCCTCGCCGAACAGCTCCCGCCAGCAGCGCCCGAAGCTCGCACCGTCCAACTCGCGTCCCGTCTCGGCGAGCGCGGCGTCGTCCCAGTGCAGCCGGTCCGGATTCAGGTCCCTGAGGGCCTGCCGCAGCTCCGGGAGGTTGACACACGGCCTGTCCTGTCGGGCGGCCGACACGCGCTCGTCGCTGTGGGGGACGTCGTGCCGGAAGACATACGCGATGCTCCATTTCTTCCTCGTCACCACCGACCAGCCCCAGATCGGCCGTTCGGCCAGCTCCGTTGCCCGCCGTCGGGCCTGCGCCTCCACCCGGGCGTCTTCCTGCTTCTCCTGGGCCTCTTCCCGTGCCCGTAAGCCCGCCCGGTCGTGTTCGGCCCACACCGCATGCCAGATTTCCCGGCAGATCGGCTGGTAGGCCTCGCCGGCTTCCCGCACTGTCTGTTCGTAGCGCTCTCGGGCCTTTTCCCAGTCGTGCAGGGCGCGGCGCGCGGCGAAGTACCTCCAGCGCGGGACGGACCCCGCGCCCTGGTGGGCTGCGGTCAACTCAGCGCTGACTTCGTCCACGGCGGTGGCGTAGGCGAGGGCGGCCTCGACCCAACGACGGCAGGTCTCCGGCGTGCACGAGGCGAGGTGTCCGGCATTGTCAGACGGTCGCCAGGTGTCAACCAGGAAGAAGGGTGCCGGACCGGTCCCGTCGAGCAGACTGTCGGGCCAGTGCCGGTGGACGCGGACCTTGTGGTCCCGTGGGCTCACCAATTCCTGGTCCTGCTGCCGGGGCATGGACGGCGTGTAGTGGGCAGGATGCGGCAGCGCCCAGTGGCTCATAGGCTCACCCCCGTGATGTCGTCCGAAGGGCTGCGTCCCAGTGCTCGCCGGGCCGCTTCGCGTGCCCTACCTGCCTGCACGGTTGATCATGCTTCTGAGCTGCACAGAGACTCTTCACCCCCTGGATGGGGGACGAGCGAGCGCCGACGTGACGGTGAAGACGGGCCCGGCGGTCGCGTCCAACTGGCTACCCACTACGGATACGGGACAACCCCTCAGATCCGCCAGGAGCGGAGAGCGTCCGCGACGTCGTAGGTGCTCAGCCGGGTCTCGCGGACCTTTCTGATCAGGTCGGACAGAGCGCCATAGGGAGGGTCGATGCCCTCTTCGGACTGGTCCATGTATTGGCCGGTGACGAAGCCGGCGAAGAGGCTGTTGCGGTGGGGGAGCGGTTCGAGACGCACGATGGTGTGCAGGAGCGCGGCCGCGCGCCACGCGGCGTCGGGGTTGGACGTGGCGAGAGTCGGCATGCGTGTCTTGTGGCGCGCGACAGCCGCTACAAGGGCCGAGTAATCAGTGACCGACACGTCGTCGTGGCCAAGAGCGACGTCCTGGACATCCAGGGAGTGGTGTGAGGTGGTAGCCGTCGCTGTGCAGGGTGAGCAGGCGTGCGCCGGTCAGCTCGTCGAGGCGGGTGCTGAGCACGCTGGAGGACATGCGCTCGCATCGGCGCTGCAGTTCGCGGAAGCCTGGCCGAGACCGCCCACGCCGTCGGCTCCTTCTCCCTCTACCCGAGTTCACCGAGACGGAGGGCGTCCCTTAACGCGCTGAGCTTCGCGGTCGTCGCCGGGGTATGCTCCTGCGCTTGTTCAGCGAGTCGGAGGGCATCGTCAATCTCGCTGAGCTTCGCCGAGGACAGGACGGCCGCCCGCTCTATCAGGTCGTCCCGTGACACAGTGGTCAGCCACGTGCACGGGGTGAAGCCTGGACGCGGGAACGCGAGCCGCAGCACGCCTTCGAACGGCACTCCTTCACCGGCGCCCACCATCACTTCGATGCCCAGACCGCTGATGTCGACGCCCGCCGGAGCGACGACCTGCATCACCCGGATCCCGGACGCGTCGTCTTCCGACAGCAGTACGACCAACCTCCGCTCGTCGAACTGGACCCACCAGACTTCGCCACGTTGCACAAGTCCTCCAGACACAGGACGGCAGACAGACGCTGCGCGAGCCTGACGCGCTGTGGAGACGGGTGCGGCCACCGTTGATCATCGGTGTGTGAAGACTGAAGATCACGTGGTGGCCGCAGGTCACAGCGTAAACCCTGCCCACTGGCAGGAGGCGTTCGAGGGCCTGATGAGCCGGATAGCGGGACGGTTCACGCGGGTCTAATCCCGGCGCCGAGCCCGGAAGTTGGTACTCGGCCTGCTGCCGGACCTGCCGCGCAAGAACTGCTGGACCATCGCCGAGTGGGCCGGGGACAGAACCCCGGACGGCATGCAGCACCTGCTCGGGCGGGCCAAATGCGACGCCGACCAGGTCCGCGACGAAGTGGGTGACTACGTGGTGGAGCATCTGCACGACGACGAGGCGGTGCTGGTGGTCGACGAGACCGGCGACGTGAAGAAGGCACCGACACTGTCGGTGTCCAGCACCAGTACACCGGCACCGCCGGACGCGTCGAGAACAGCCAGGTAGCCGTTTACCTCGCCTACTCGACCCCGCGAGGGCACGCGGAGATCGACCGGGAACTCTATGTTCCGCGTTCCTGGACCTCCGACCCCGACCGCTGCCGGGCCGCCGGACTCGGTGACAAGACGGAGTTCGCGACCAAGCCAGAGCTGGCCGCCCGCATGGTCACCCGATTCCTGGACGCCGGCCACCGGGCCGCATGGGTCGCGGGAGACGAGGTCTACGGCGGCAACCCGAGGCTGCGCGCCGCGCTGGAGGAACGCGGCACCGGCTACGTCCTAGCGGTGGCCTGCTCGTACGAAGTCACCACAGGCGCCGGGAAGTTCCGCGCGGACACGGTGGCCAGGAAGGTGCCCAAGAGTGCCTGGCAGAAGCTGTCCGCAGGGGTCGGAGCCAAGGGCCACCGCTTCTACGACTGGGCCGTCATCGACCTCACCGACCCCCGGCCCGGGAGCCGGCAGTTGCTGACCGCCGCAACCGCAGCACCGGCGAACTCGCTTACTACCGCTGCTACTCGCCGGCCGCAGTGCCGCTGACCACCCTGGTGCGTGTCGCTGGACCAAGGTGGCGGGTCGAGGAGTTTTTCCAGTCCGGCAAGGGCTTGGCGGCCTTGGACGAGCACCAGGTCCGGCGCTGCTCGTCCTGGTCCCGCTGGGGCACCCTGGCCATGCTTGCGCACGCCTTCCTCGCCGTCGTCCGCGCGAACGAACACGACCGTCATCCCTCACCCGACGAGCTGATACCGCTCACCTGCAACGAGATCCAACGACCGCTCAGAGCCCGGGGCACGTGCCCCGTTGGACCCCAACGCCGCATACCAGGATGGGCGCGCACGGCACCGCCACCGTGGCGGTGATGCTTCGAGATCATCCCGCTGCCCACCGGACGGTCTCAAGACGCCGAACACGTGGCCGTCACCGAAGGCGTGCCCGCCGCAGCCGAGGTACTCGCGAGGAAGCCGAAGGTGGTGCTCGCCCCAGCCGTCATCGTGCCGTTCCACCCGGCGTTGCGCACCGTCGTCCCGGTCGGCGTGCCGTTCCAGACCTGGGTGAGCTGGCTGCCCGTCGGGAGTACGAGGGTCACCGCCCAGGAAGAGATCGCCGCCGTGGACGAGGTGTTGGTGACCGTCACCTCACCCTGGTAGCCGCCCTGCCACACTGACACCGCCCGGAAGGCCGCCGAGCAGCCACCGCTCCCGGGGTCCCCGGGGTCCCCCGGGTCACCCGGGGTGAGCAGGGCCGACAGCGCCGGGTACCAGCGGGCCGCCATCTTGGCGTCGCCGGAGGCGTTGGGGTGGACGCCGTCGTAGGTGTCGGTGGCCGTGTCGAAGCCCGTCCACTGGTCGACGACGGTTACCGGCGACTGCGCGGTGGTGATGCCATGGGCCCACGCCGGAATGCGCTGGTTGAAGGCTACTGTTCGAGCGGCGCACTCGGCGCAGCTGCTCGGATTGATCGGGATGAGCTGGGCCACCAGCACCTTCATAGCCGGGTTGCTGGCCCGCATCTGGCTGACCAGCTTGGTGTACGCGGCGAGGAGGGTGTCCGGCGCGATGCTGCTCCAGACGTCGTTGGTGCCGAAGTGCATGACAACGATGTCTGGCAGGGTCGCCGCGAGCCATCTGGGCAGCAGGTTCTGGTCGGCGGTGGCGGTGGCCTGGAAGCCCCCGTGGCCTTCGTTGTCGGCGTCGTGCGTGAGGGCGCAGCTCTGGGCGTTCAGTGTGCCGACGAAGTCGATGTCGGTGTAACCGGCGTTCTGTAGCTGGTTCCAGAGGAGGGAGCGCCAGCAGCCCGGGGAGCCGGTGATGGAGTCGCCGAGCGGCATGATCCGTACCGGGGTCGCGGCCGCGGCGGACGGGGCGCCGGCCAGGCCGAAACCGGCGGCGAAGACGAGCAGGGCGGCCAGGAAAGTGGCGAGGAGGGGGTGGCGTCTGCTGCGCACGGGTGTCCTTCCCGAAGTGGGGCGGGAGCGGGAGTGCGGTACGCACGCATGGGAGCGCTCCCATGCTGCGTATTGTCCATCAAGCCACCGTTGTCGCTGGCACGTCAATATCCCGGACAGGCCCGGACTGAGTTCGTTTCGGTGCCTTCGGGGCGAGCCCGGTCGGTGTGCAGTATGACCTCGGCGCTTCGGGGGACCCCTCGAGACCCTTTTTTCGTGCCGCACCCCGGCACTTGGAACTGTGGAAACAATGTGGCAGGCGGGCCGTCTGCGGTCGCGCAGGCAAGAGCTTGTTCCGCTCGGACCGCCGCGCCGATTTCCCACGGATTCCCGCACTCTCCGGCGCGGTCCCGCCAGCCGACTCCCACCCGATATGCCCCGCGTAATCCCTGGTGAAGAGGGTCACCGTGCCTGCTAGTCTTCGGCGTCTTGCCGCATAATCGTGCGCACACACCACACCACTCGTCGCATCAGTCCCGTGGGGGGATCCTGTCATGACCCAGTCAGCTCCGCCGCCGTCCGAGGGCAACCCGTTCGCCCAGCAGCCCGCCGTCGGAGCACCGGGCGCCCCGCAGCCCACCGACGGCAACCCCTATGCCCAGCAGCCCGGTGCCGCCCTACCGCCCCCGGCCCCGTTCGCGCCCGCGGCCGCGCCGGCCCGCAACAACCTCGCCCTGGGCCTGGTCGTCGCCGTCGTCGTAGCCCTGGTCACCGCTGGTATCTACGGCGGGATCGTCGGCGCGACCGAGTACGAGATCGGGTACGCAGCCGTCGGCGTCGGCTTCCTCATCGGCTTTGCGGCGGGCAAGATCGGTGGCACCAACCCGGTCTTGCCCGTGGTCAGCGCCGTGCTGTCGCTGGGCGCGGTCTACCTCGGCCAGCTCGTCGGCATCGCGATGATCGGAGCCGACGAGCTCGACGTCTCCGCGACCTCGCTGTTCACCGAGCACTTCGACCTGCTGACCGAGGGCTGGAGCGAGACGGCCGACGCGATGACCTTCCTGTTTCTCGCCATTGGCGCGTTCGCCGCGTTCTCCGGCGCAAAGAAGGCCGCCCAGCAGTAACGCGGATGCCGCGTGAACACGCAACCCGCGCATGAGCATGCGCAGCGCGCGAACGGGCCCGTCCACCTCACGGTGAACGGGCCCGAAAACATGAGGAGATCGCGCTGACCGCCGACAGGAAGCACCGTGCCGCGTCGGGTGAAGTCATCGCCTACCGGCTGCGCGACCAACGGCCGGTCCAAGCGGCGATGCTGTCCAGTTCCCCGGCCGACCCTTGCCGGGACGACCTGAGCTTCCCTGCGACTTCTACGGCGCGATCCTCCACCAGCACACCTGCCGCCGGACATCGCCAACGGCCTCGCGCCCCGCTCCGGCCGTCGGCGACCCCGTGACAGGCACCTGATCGACGGCTTACGGCTCCTCGGTGATGCTGGTGGCGATGCCGTCGGTGATCTTCACCGTGGCGGACAGGGTGCCCGCCTTGGCGGCCTTCTCCAGCTGGGCCTCGGTGCACTGTTCGGCGGCCTGCCCGTCGGCATCGCCGCACATCCCGCCCACACCCCAGATCTTGGTGTCCTCGGCCAGCCAGAACTGCTGCTGGGTGTCCTTCATGTCCGACACCGTGAACTTACCGGGCGCCAGGTACGAAACCGTTCCCAGCCAGGTCCCGCTCACGCCGCCGGACGAACCGCTCCCGCCGCTGCTCGAACCGCCGCTCGCGGACGAGGTCGAACCGCCCGAAGAGGAGGACGAACCGCCCGAAGCAGAGGACGAACCGCCGGTCGACGAGCCGCCGGTGGTGGAGGATGCGCCTGTGCCGGAATCGTCGGCGGGCCGTTCGGTGACGGTCACGGCTATGCCGTCCTTCAGTACCACGTCCGCCGGCACCGCGCCGGTCTTCGTGGCCTTCTCCAGCTCCGCCTCCGTGCACTGCTCGGCGGCCTGCCCGTCGGCATCGCCGCAGATCTTGCCGGCGCCCCAGATCTTCGTGTCCTCCGCCAGGGAGAACTGCTGCGTCTTACCGCCGGTCGTGACCGTGTATTTGCCCGGAGCCAGGTAGGTGACCGTGCCCTGTGTGAAGGTGCCGCTCACCCCGCCCTTGCCCGCAGCGGCCTGCGCCGTCGACGCACTGTCCGAGGAAGAGTCCTGGGCGGTGTCGCCGTTCTGGCATGCCGTCATCAACAGCGTCCCCGCCACGGCGGTAGCGGCGATCAGGACGGAACGGGCACGCAGGGAAGTCATGACGAAGCAGCCCCTTTGGAGCAGTGGAATGGGAGGTGGTGGTGAGCAGCCGTCGAGCCGCTGTGGATCAACTATGCCCCACTCAAGTCCCCACGAGATCAAGGTCAATTGACTCCCCACGCTGCTGTGCGACGCGGACACTCAACGTCGGTGAACCACAGGCCGGTTGTTACGGGAGAACCGCCGTCTCGACCGCGACGGCACAACCGGCATCAGTGCCCGGACGAGCTGCCAACCCTGCCCTCCAGTCCTGGCGAAGGTGCCCTCCCTGCTCGCCGGTACGGCGTCTGTCTGGAACCCTGGCCTTTCCGATGATCGACGCGGTGGGGTGGGGCGGCGCTGGTAACGGGTCTCTGGCGGGGCCGGGCGACGGGAAGCCCGCGAGGAGGAGCCGGCGGTGTGGGATGAGGAGTGGGGCGAGTGGCTGCGGCAGTCGCCGACGGGAACGGAACTGCTCCATGCGAATCGGGCGGCGCAGGTGGGTGAACGATCGGGCCATGTCCTGGTTCACCTGATACCGCCGACTCAACCACCACCACGAACGCCATCCATGCAAATGTCCGGCCCTACTCGGCTTCGCCGCCGCCCTCCGCTGCTGCCACGGCGGCTCACTTCAGTCGGCTGCTCTGTGCCGAGACCGACAGACGGAGATCACCGAGTCGCCGGTGGACCTGTTCACCGAACTCGTACTGTGGGCTGCTCGGTTGGAGAAGAAGTCTCGAAGCAGGCGAGGTAACTCATGCGAAGTGCACGTAAGTTCTGCATATCGGCTGCCGCCGCAGCGGCGCTGCTCACAGTCTCGGGGTGTTCTGAGGACAAGCCGGCAGCCGAGGCTTCCCCGTCTGAGCTCGCTCACTACACGGCTGCTCCCGGCTCAGCCACTCCGACGCGGAGCCCGACCACGGCCGCGACCGAGTGCGTGAAGACCAAGGGCATGAGCGTTGCGCAGCTGACCGGCTATCTGAAGGAATTGCGCAGCGGCAGCGGCGAATACCAGTCCAAGGGTTTGATCCTGGACTCCTCCGGCCTGAACTTCACTCCGGAGGCGACCCAGAGGCCGTGCGAGGCACTCACGGTGAAGCTCGCCCACTACTGGGTCGATGTCGAGAAGACGAGAGAGGCAACTGCCGTCACCCCAGCCCGCTATGAGTACCAGTACACGCTGTTCAACGCCAAAGCCTACAAAGCCGGCCCGCGGGATGGCCGAGTCCCCGACACCGCGCCGCCGGGGGGCAACGGCTGCCAGGGCACGGTTTCGGTGGTGTACCTCGGCGAAGACATTCCGCTGGGATCCCTGCCGTACGACTTGGAGCTGACCGATACGACAGCCCCCGTCCCGGTCACGGTGGACGGAGACGGGGTGCTGTCCGCGATCTACGTCTCGCCCGTCGACGTGGAGTCCTGCTGACCGCCGATCGGGCCGCACAACGGGCCGCGCAAGGCGCTCAGTTACGGTAGGCGGCGATCGCGGTCCGGAGGAACGAGCGGATCAACGGATTGGTGTCCCCCTCATTCCATGCCACCACCACCCGGCTCGGCGGCATGTCGATCAGCGGTACCACAGCGAGCCCCTCTCCCGGATCGTGGTCCAGGAGAGTCATGCCGACCGTGCCGTTCCAGAGAACGGCCTGTCGGCATTCCTGGACGGCACGCACCACTGGACCCTCGCGGGATTCCCCGCCATTCCAGTACGACTGCCAGAGGGGGTCGGTGCCCTCCGGGAAGAGGAACCAGCGGCGGTCGGCCAGGTCGGCCGGCTTCAGTCTGTCGCACCGGGCCAGCGGGTCGTCGGCGCGCAGCAGCGCGCCCACCGGGTCGGCACGCAGCTCGTGCACGACGAGGCCCCTCTCGTCGAACGGCCCGCGGGTCAGGGCGACGTCGACCAGTCCGGCGTGCAGCCCGCAGGTGGGATCGGTCAGGTCGGTCTCGCGGACGTGGACCTCGACGCGCGGGTGCCGTCGGTGGTAGGCGCGGGCCAGCCGGGTTGCGCCCGGGTCGGTGCTGTCACCCAGGATGCCGACGGTGATGGTCGCGGCGTCGGCCGCCGCGGCCACGCGTGCGCGTACCCGGTCGGCCTGGTCGAGCAGGGCGCGCGCCTCATCGAGCAGCACCGCCCCCACCGGAGTGAGCCTGACACCGGAGGAGGACCGGTCGAACAGTGCGGCGTCGACCTCGGTCTCCAACTGCTTGATCGCCCGGCTCAGCGGGGGCTGACTCATGTGCAGCCGGGCGGCGGCCCGGCCGAAGTGGAGCTCCTCGGCGACCGCCACGAAATAGCGCAGTGTGCGTAGCTCCATGGTGCGACGATACCCGTACGGTATCGAGGTCGCAGAATGGGTCTTGGACAGCCGCTGCGCCCTGGCCGTGGAATCGGCGCATGACTGACGAACCAAAGACCCGTGAGTCGACGGCCGAGCCCGCCGTATCGGTGGTCGGTCCGGGCGACGGGGAGACGATCCTCCTGGGCACCACGCGCATGCGCGTCCTCGAGGACGGCAGCAACGAGGACGGCAGCAACACGGGGCACTGCCTGGGGATCGCCGAGTCCCTCCTCGCACCGCGCACGCCCGGACCGCCGCAGCATCGTCATGCCCGGCACGACGAGGGTTTCTCCATCATCTCCGGCACCGTGCGGTTCACCGTCGGAGAGAACGACTACGACGCGACCGCGGGACGCTCGTGATGGTCCCGCCCGGAGCCCCTCACACGTTCGCCAACGTGACCGACCAGCCGGCCGTCATGCTCGGCACTTTCACGCCGGACCTGTACGTGCAGTACTTCCGGGACCTGCGGGACATGACGGCCGGCGGCCAGGCGCTGACCCCACGGGCGAATATCCGAACGATGAGCCGCTACGCCACTGAGCCCGCCACCGACTTCGCCCGTGGAAGGAAATTGTGAACGTCGCCTATGGGATCGTTGCCGGTCTGCTTGCTCTGTTCTACCTCTACGGAGGCGGGGTGAAGATGGTCCGGAGCCGTGAGCAGCTCCGGCCGATGATGGCCTGGGTGGACAGCGCGCCGATGCCGGCCGTCAGGGCCATCGGGCTCCTCGAAGTACTCGGCGCGATCGGGCTGATCCTCCCGCCACTGACCGGGATCGCGCCCTGGTTGGCCCTGGCCGCGGCCATCGGGTTCGCGATCCTTCAGGTCGGAGCGACCAGGGTTCACCTGGCCCGCGGAGACCGACAGATCGCCCTCAACCTCACGCTCCTTCTCGCAGCGGCCGTAACCATCTGGCTGGCGACGACATGGATGTGACTTCAGCAGGCCTGGCTCAACCGAACGCGATCCGTTGATTTCTGCTGGTCAGGCATGGTCTTGCTCGGGGTGAGGGAGCCACGGGCCTGGCAGGTCGCAGGTGGATCCTCCTGGAGGCAGCGGTGATGTTCAGTGCCGGCCGACGGCCCGTGGCCGTGCCGGACGCCGGCTTGTCTGCGTGACCACCGGATCACCGGATCACCGCCTCGCTGCCGGCCGACGATGTCTCGTAGTCCCGGGCGAGACGTCGGGAGTTCATCAACCTTGCGAACGTGCGTTCAGGCATATGGGCAGGGTGGGTGCCCCGGCGGAAGGGAGGTAGGGGGAGGGCGTGCCGGCAGGTTGTCGACTGTGGCGTTCCACCGTGAGTTCACGGCGTCGCTTCCTCACCAGGATCAGGGCTCCGGCGGACAAGCCGCGCCGGGCTGCGCGACACTGTCGGCCTGTGAAGGCGGGCCACCAAGGTCGGCCCGCCGACAAGCCGACGGGGAGCGGTGTGGCGGAGGAAGTCGATCCACTCGCATTGTTGTCGAGAACGCTGCGCGCCCTCGTGGTCGCGAAGTTCGGACTCCGATACCAGGTTCAGGTAGTGGCCCGCGAGGTCGGTGTGAGCCGCAATACCTTGTCCGCCGCCCTCAATGCCCGGCTGATATCCACCGGCGAGGGGTCCAAGGTCCCCGCACTGCGCACCCTGGAGGGCATCGCGGATGCCACCGGCGCCGACGTCGTGCCGCTCGAAGAACTGCGTGACGCGGCCCTGGAGCAGGCACGCCTCGCAGCCTCGGCGCCGCCCGGTTCGCCAGTGTGGTCCGAGTTCGCCGCGCCGCCGGCCGGCATTGCGGAAGATCTCCTGGTCGCTGACTTCGCGTACGGGATCCTCGAACCGCTGGCGCGAGGGTTCGTCGGCCGCAGCCGGTACATCGATGCCGTCGAGTCCGCTGTCGGGGACACCACGCTGCCCTCCGGGTACATCCTGATCACCGGTGAACCAGGCATCGGCAAGACGTCGTTGATGGCGGAGTTGGTGCGCCGTGGGAAGTGGCTCCACCACTTCAACATCGCCACCTCCGGCGCGTCCACGACCGAGGCATTCCTGCGCAACATCTGCGCCCAGCTCGTGGTCCGGTACTCCCTGGGCCACAAGTCGCTGCCTCCGCGTGCCGGGCGGGACAGCCTGTTCTTGCTGGGCCTGCTGGGCAGGGTGGCCGCCCGTCAGGACTCCCCGCTCGTCATTGTGGTGGACGCCATCGACGAGGCGGCGGACGACGGGGCGCCGGGAGCCAACCGGCTCTCCCTGCCCCGTCAGCTCCCGGACAACGTGTACGTCGTCGTCACATCCCGCGGCCGCAATGCCTACGAACTTGACGCGGACCGGATCCGGCACATTGAGATCGAGGACGACAGCGAGTTCAACCGCGCAGACCTGCTCCTCTACGTCGAGACGTTCGTCGAGGAGAACGCGGAACGCATGGCGGCCGTCCTGCGGTCCGCCGAGCGGGAGGGATACGACTTCGTGGAGCGGTTCCTGGAGCGCAGCGAGGGCAACTTCCTGTACGCCGTCCGGGTCCTGCCGGAGATCGCCCGCGGCGGGCTGCCCTGGCGGGGACACGTCGACGATCTGCCGCTGGGTCTGCGCGAGTACTACCGCCGGCACTGGGGGATGATGCGCGCGGGGGATCCGGAGCTGTTCGACGAGGTGCACCGGCCGGTGATCCAAGGCTTCGCCGTCCTGCACGAGACGACGGCCGAGACCATTGCCGAGACGTGGGACCTGCCCGTCGAGCGGGTCCGTGGGGCGGTGGAGACGTGGCGGGAATTCCTCAACCGGGCCCAGCCCGACGTCCACGGACGCTCCAGGTACCGCATTTACCACAAGTCGTTTCTCGATTTTCTCCTGACCACGGCGGGGATCGACGTGGTGGAGAACCGGTTTCTCGACTTCGTCGACGACGCCGTCGAATGGGACGACGAGTGAGCAACCAGTTCGACCGGCTCCGTACCGAACAACTGCTGAGTGCCCTCGAACTGCGTTCCGGCAGGCGCGTCGACCACGCTGTGCTGGTAAGGATGCTCCGGCAGATCACCGATGGCGGTTCGGGACCGCGAATGTCCCTGCTGGAGCGGCTGGAGCAGGACGAACACGCCTCGGCGCTGCCGACCACCCTGCGCAGCGCGCTGGCCGCGTCCCGTCCGGGGCAGGAGCGGGCCGCAGTGGGGGCCAAAGTCCGGTACGCCCTGGTCCTCGCTTCTCTGCCCGGTGCTCTCGCCGACTTCCCTTCAGGGCTGCTGCGCCGGCTGCTCGACCGCGGTGTGTGGAACGCCGAACGGGCTCGCCTGGTGGTCGCCCAGGTCGTCGAACCGCGGGTGCGCGTCCTTCGGCTGGCCGAGTTGGTCGGTAGCTTCCCGCATGACCACGAGCTCGCCGAGGATCTGTACGAGGCCGCCGCGCGATGCGCTTCGAACGACGCGGCGGACCGCCGGGCCCTCTCGGTCGCTCTGCCCCTGCTGAGTACCCAGGCGCGCGAGGAATTGGTCGAACGCATACTGCCCGGCCCTGACCGCGGGGCGGGCCGCGAGCGGCTCGCCTGTCTCCTCCGGTATGCCGCCGGTCTGGCACCGGCTCATGTGCGGGAGGCAGAGGCGCTGATCGACCGGACGGCACGGCTCAGCGAGGACGAACGGCTCACCGCCTGGGCTCTGCTGTATCCGGTGCTGGCGCCCGAGCACCGTGCCCCGGTACTTCCGCGGCTGCTCCGGGCGGCTGCACCTGACGCCTCTCCGGTGCTTGCTGCCGCCCTGCTGACGCTCCTCGATCACACCGACGGCCCTTCCCGGGAGCGGCTGTGCGATTTCGCCGCCACCCGCCACCGCGTGCCGCGCGCCGGCGGTGCGTCGGCCTTCGAACGCGCGGTGGCCTTGTGGTCGCATCGGATCGCTGTGAGCCGGTTCGTACCGGCCACACTCGCCGGCCTTCTGCTGGGGTGGAGCCTGGAATCTCCAGGACGGTACTGGTACGAACGGGCTTTCCTGCCCCTGTCCGTCACGGTCGCGGCCGGGAACAGGGTGCCTCCGCGGCAGGTGCGTGTGGCAGCGGTCGCCTGTGCCATCGCCGCGCCGGACCGTTTCCGGGACGCCTTCCCGTACGACAGCTTCCCCGAGATGGCCCACATCGAGTTGCGGCACGCGCTGTCGACAGTGCTCGGCGGACTCCCCAGGTTCGGCAGAGCGTTGGCCCGCCGGGTGATGTCCTGGGTGGCCGCGTGGCTGATCCGGCGGGAGGGGGCGCTCGACACCGAGGCTCGCGGCATCGACGTGCTGCTGCGGGCCTCGGTGGCCCGCGAGGTCCGGAACGAGGCCGAAGCACTGGACGTGCTCGCCCGCCTCGAAGCCGCCGAGGGCGATGATTCGCTGGAACACGACGTCAGACTGCGCGCGCTCTCCGACATCGCCGGGCACCTGCCGGACGAGGCTCTGGCACGGGCTGTCCGGCTCCTGGAGACGCGCGCCGACGCCTCCGCGATCTCCATGGCGATCGCCCGCTTCCTCCCCCACATGGATGCCGAGGCATGTTCTGCGTACACCGCGCTGGTACTGGACCGGGTCATGGCCACGAGCGGGGCCGATCCGGAAGCGGCGTGCCGCGTCCTGACCGTCCTTGGGGACCATCTCGACCCGGGGCAGGCGGCGTCGGCATGGAAGGCCGTCGAATCGTTCGCCCGCGACACCTGGGTGAGCGACCCCCGGCCGGACGGTCCCGAGCTGCCGCCCGTCGTGGCCGAGGCATGCGCGGCGCTGGTACCGCGGGTGCCGACCGGTCTGCTGCCCCGGGCTCGGCGGGTTCTCGACCGCTGCCGCGCCGGTGTGCCGAGGGCACGTGGTACGGCGGCACTTGCGTGTCGTGCCCCCGGACCACGGTCCACCGTGTCGGTGCTGCGGACGGCTGCGACCGTCCTGGTCGGGCCCCTGGATCCGGTGGAGACGGCGATGTGCCTGGCCGTCCTGAGACCCCTCCTGCCCGGATGGGCCGGCCGGTGGGGGGTCCGCCATGCCCTGCGCCTCCTGCGGAAGGCCGCGGACGGCACGTACGAGGACGGGCGATGTATTCCGGAAACCCTGGCCGAGCTGGTGCGCATCGACCCTGAGGTCGTACACGAGGCGATGATGGTGGCCCACACGGTGCGGGCCAGCGGCCTGCGGGCCGAGGCGGCCGTGGCCCTCCTGCCGCACCTCGGGACTGAGGAACGACAGAAGTCGCTCGACATGATCGTGCGCTCCGTGCTCGGCCGACCCGGTCTCACCGACTACGGACACCTGGTGTCGACGGCACGGCTGCTGCCCTGGGTCCGCCCGCCGCTGGAGGAGTTCGTCCAGCGGCTCGTGGACGGGGTCGACGAGCAGTGGAACGCCGCGACGCGCGCGGCCGCGTTCGCGGCGCTGGCGGAGTCGGCGCCCCTCGCGATGCGCCCGGATCTCGTTGCCCGGGGACTGACCGAGGCGGCGACCGTGAACGATCCCGACGACCGTGCCACGTGCCTCGTGCGGCTGGCCGTTGCCGTATCGGAGGTACCAAGGTATCCGGCAGGGGCCGAGTGGACGGCGCTCATGTCCGCCGGTTCCCGCCGGCCCCGCTCTGAACTCCTTGACGACATCGGAAATCTGGCACCTCTGGTCGCTGCGGCCGGTGGCCCGGCGGCGGCGACGGAGGTGTGCCGGGCGCTCGCGGACGTGAGCAGGCTGTGGCCGTGACCGGACCGCCGCTCACACGGACCGGTACAGGGCGATCAGCAACACGCCGAGCGTGAGTGTGCCGCCGAAGGCGGCACCGCCATGCAGGACCGCGGCCGGCCATTGGCTGCCGTCCAGCCGCGACAGGACTGCGGTCACCACGGCGGCCAGAAAGGCGACGAACGCGGCGATCACGACGGTCAGCGTGAGCGCCATACGTGACATCCGAACCATGGCGGGGTCTCCATCTCCTCGGGGAGACAACATGGTTGCCATGTGAGGGCTTCATTCTGCGCGGAGCGAGCGCCGTTGGGCGGACTGCGCACGGGGTCGGGAGGCGGACACCAGCGTGGCGGGGCGCGTGGTGCTGTTGTCGCAGGAGAGTTTCGGATCGTCAGGGGGATTGTGAAGGCGAACGGCGGACCGGGAGTCCTGGAGGAGATCCAGGTGCCGACCCCGCGGCCGGGCCCGGGGCAGGTGCTGATCGAGGTTGCGTACGCCGGGGTGAACTTCGCCGAGGTGCAGCATCGCCGGGGTGAGTTCGGCGATCCCGACGGTCCCGGCGGATATGACGTGCCCGGGCTCGAGGTCGTCGGCCCGGTGGCGGCGCTCGGCAGCGGGGTGACGCAACCGGTGGTCGGCGAACGGGTTGCCGCCCACCTTCCGGCGTTCGGCGGATATGCGGAGTTCGCCGTCCCCGGCACGGACTTCGTTCCGGCCGGTCGGTGAACTCCCGCTCGCGCACGCGGCCGGGGTGCCGTGCGTGTATCCGACGGCCTACGGAGTGCTGACGCAGGCGGGGCGCCTGTGCGAGGGCGAGACGGTCCTGATCCACGCGGCGGCCGGTGGAGTCGGTTCGGCCACGGCGCGGATGGCGTGAGCGTACGGCGCCGCGCGAGTCTTCGGCACGGTCGGCTCCGGAACCAAGGCACAGCTGGCCGCCGAGCTGGGCTACGACGCGCTGTTCGTCCGGGACGGACTCGACCTGTCCCAGTGGTGGCTGTGGACGGGGCGGGCGACTCGGGACACTGGCGCGGGAATTGTGCCTGGCACCTAGGCGCTCCCGGCCAGAGTCGCCCGCCGACGTCGAGTAAGGTGCGCGCGAGGAGGACTTGATGCCGAAAGAGCAGCGTGCGCCTTGGCGGGACCGGTTGTTCGTACTGGGGGCATCGCCGTGGTCATCGACCTTGGGGTCAAGGCGATCTTTGCATCCAGCATGATCCTGCGGGGCGGGGCGATTTTCGGTCTGGTCGCTGTGGCCTTCGGCGGGGGAGCCGTCGGCCGGCAGCAGGAACGGCGGAAGCCCAAGCCCCAAGGCCCCTCGGGCGGCCCTGTTCATGACATCAGCGCCTGACACGGACAAGCGCGAACGGCGCCGGACAACGCCGAACTACCTCGATCCGTGAACCGCAGTGCAGCACGGGCCGACCGGCGTCGACGGCTCCCCTTGTCAGCTGTCCATGAACGCAGGTGTATGCCCCCGCCCCGCCTCGATCGCCACAGCACACCACGTGGCTTGCGTGGTGGTGGGTCAGGCCGGGGTGACGGCGTCCTGAGTGGAGGCCGCGAACGCCTCGGGGCCCTGCTCTGCGGCCGCCGGGTCCATCCACATGACCTGCCAGCCGTGGCCGTCGAGGTCGAAGAAGCTGCGTGAGTACATGAAGCCGTAGTCCTCGGCGCCATCCGCCTCGGAGCCGCCCGCCGCGAGTGCAGCGGCGCTGACCGTATCGACCTCAGCACGGGATGACACGCTGAAGCAGTACAGCGCCAGCGTGTGCGTGGTGGGATCGGCCATCGGCAGTTTCGCGAACTGCGCGAACTTCTCACGGCTGAGCAGCATGACGGAGGCGTGCTCGCCGACCAGCATGCAGGCGGCGGTCTCGTCGGTGAACTTCGGGTTGAAACTGAACCCGAGAGCAGCGAAGAACGCCTTGCTGCGTTCGAGATCCGCTACGGGGATGTTCACGAACAGCATGCGGCCGGGGTGTGCGGGATTGGTCATGGTGGGTCTCCAGTCGGCGTCTCGATGGCGTACGTTTTGGTAGACCGGCCCGGCCGGCGGAACTCATCGGTAGATCTTCGCCGGCTGCCCGAACAGCAGACGCGAGCGCTTGGACACTCTTCGCCACCGCGTCCAGTTGCCCTCCAGTCGTCGATGGAGGCCGCCTGGGCTTCAGTTGCGTCGGAACCGTGTCCCAGGTGCCGTCAGCCGCCGGCCTGCGATGGCGCTTCCACACCTTCTGCCAGGGACCGAACTCAGGCGCACGCGCCCGCTCTCGGTCACCGAGGCCGGTAGGCGGTGGCCAGCACGGAGACGGTGACCTGATCGGGCAGGAAGCCGTCATTGTTCAGGTCTGCACGGCTCACGTGGCGTGCGCTCGGCGTCATGGCCACCAGGTCCAGGGCATCCAGCCTGGTCAGGGCTGCGGAGTATTCCACCTCTTCGGTGGCCGCGGCCTCGAAGAAGAGGTCCAGCGCCCGGTGTAGGCGCCGTTCCTTGACAGGGTCGATCGTGACCATCGCAGGCAACCGGTCGCGCAGCTCGGCCAGGTGCCGAGCGGTGTGACAGACCACGATCAGTCGGCCGGTCGGGCGCAGCACGCGGCGGAACTCGGCCGGATTGCGCGGGGCGAACACGTTCAGCACGACATTGGCCACCCCGTCGGCCAGCGGGAAGGGACGGAAGACGTCCCAGGCCACCGCGGCGCCCCGGTCGTGGGCACGGGCTGCCGAGCGCAGCGCGCGCACCGATGTGTCCAGACCCAGACCGCGGGCGTCGGGCAGCCGGTCGAGTACGCCGGCCAGGTAGTAGCCCGTGCTGCATCCCACGTCCACGACCGTGGCCTGCTCAGGCGCGGTGTCGACCGCCAGGCGGGCCCCGACTTCGCGGATGGGCGCGTAGGCGCCTGTGGACAGGAACCGGCTTCGGGCACGGACCATGGCTGCGTCGTCGCCGCTGGTGGCGCGGGTGCCCGTCAGCAGGCCGGCGTAGCCGTGGCGGGCGATGTCGAAGGTGTGGCCCACCGGACAGCGCAGTGCGCCGCGGACGGGGTGCAGGTGGCGTGTGCGGCAGGCCGGGCAGCACAGCAGGTCGAGGGACAGTTCGAGGGCAGGGGAAAGCGACACGGGCACGAGGCACTCCTGGCAAGGGCGAAGGGAAGAGACCGTGCCTGCACGCGCGCTCAGAACGTCACTGCATCAGGAAGAAACGGGCAGTGTCGGGATCGTGGGTCACTCGGCAGGCACACCAAGGAGGGCGACGCCGTTCGGCATCGCCCTCAGCGCCTTCCGGTCACAGGAAGCAGCAGTGCGGGGTGCTCATGAATGCCACGTCATGAGACTACGAGCATCGGCGAAGCCCACAACCCCGCACGGGAGTTGGGAGAAACGGCCTACGTCGGGTGGCTGCCGGTGAAGCAACGGGCCAGGCGTCGCTCTACGGGGCGAACGTTCGGTGCCGGGCTCCCGGAGGCGGCAGTGCTGCGGCGGCCCGGCGGGCGGTGTCCACGTGGTGTGCCGCGTGCCAGGCACGGGCTACCTGTTCGGCGCGCGGGTAGGAGTCGGCCGCGGCCTGTTCCTCGTCGACCAGGCGGTACAGGTCGGCCAAGTCGTGAGCGAGGGGACGACTCGCGTGGGCGCCGTCGGCGGCGCCGCCGAACTGGTCCTGGAGGGGCAGCAGATGGGTGATCAGCGTGTTCGCGATGTCGCTGACATCGAAGTTCGAGTCGCTGTTGCCGTCGACCGGAGCCCACCGGGGCGGTCGGTCCGGACCGGACGGGGGTGAGGACGGCTGTACGGCCGGACCGCGTCTGTCGCCGTGGACGTCGCCTCCCGCACGATGGAGGCACTGCCCGGTACGAGAACGACCGACTCCCCTGGAGGGGCCGTGAGACGTCCGCACACACGCCTGACGATGTTCACCGCGGTCGTGACAGCGGCGGTCGCCCTGCTGTTCGGCACCGGTACGGGCGCCACAGCCGTCCAGGTGCCCACGATCCGCGGGGGCACCCTGCTGTACGCAGCCACCGGCGCGCAGTGTGTCGTCGGCTTCAACGCGGTGAGCGGGGTCAACCGCTACGCCGTGATGGTCGGCCACTGTTCCGGCACCCACTCCACCACCTGGTACGCGGACGCGGCCCACACCCTGCCGGTCGGCGTTACCGCGGGCGCCTCCTACCCGATCGACGACTACGGCGTGGTCCGCTACACCACGAGCGCGCTGGTCCTCCCTGGTGACATCGCGCTGGGCGGGGGCGTCTACCAGGACGTGACCGCAGCCGCGAACCCGGCGATCGGGCAGTCCGTCTGCCACGTCGGACGGACCAGCGGCGTCCACTGCGGGACGGTGACCGCGGTCAACGTCACGGTCAACCACGCCGACGGCACGGTTTACGGTCTGTTCCGCTCCACCGCGTGCTCGGAACCGGGCGACACCGGGGCGCCGGCCTACTCCGGGTCGGTCGCCCTCGGATTCGCGGTGGGCTCCTCGGGCAACTGCGCGTCCGGTGGCGTCACCTACTACCAGCCCGTCGCGGAGGTCCTCTCGCTCTTCGGCCTGACTCTGTACTGACCACCCCCTCCGCGGACCTGCTCGGGCTGTGGGCCCTTCGGACCGTTCGTAGTCGAGGACTCCACGACGGGAGCGAGGCGGCCGCGGGGCTTCGCCGGTGCTGCGGTCGGTCCAGTGCGCGGCCGTCGGTGGTCAGGGTGCGGGCGAGGCGGTCGAGGTAGGCGCGGTATTCCGCGACGAAGTCGAGGCGGCCCTGCGCGATGGCCCACTGGATCTGGAGACCGTCGGAGACGGCGAGGATCTCGCGGGCGACCTGGTCGGGGCCGGCTTCCGGCTTGAGCCGGCCGGCGGCGAGGGCGCGCCGGAGTCCTGCGGCCAGTCCCTCGGCCGCGATCCGGTAGCGGGTGGCGAAGATACCCATCCTCACCCTCGACCCGGACGGCTCCCTGGTCGACGACCCGGCGGTGCCGGCGGTGGACGCTGATCGGCGAACTGGGTCTGAGCCACTTCAACGTGCTCGCCGCAACCGCCGGGGCGGGCGCGAATGGGTCACCCGCTCCGACGTGGTGCGGGCTCCGGGCACCGTGTTCGCCTTCGTCGTCGGCGGAGCCGACCACGGCATCGTGCGCTGGGACTGGCATTTCCGGGAACAGGGCATGGGCAGCATCGTCCAGCAGTCCTGGCAGTTGCTGCGCACCGATCCCCTGTGATGCCCAATATGTGATCTTTTGAAAGTTACCTCAGGGTATGGCGTGACTTCTCATCTGGGTGCCAGTAGAACCCGTTGCACTCTATGAAGAGTGAGGAGCCGCGCATGAACGACGATTTCCCACGTGGGAGGCGCCTGAGAGGCGTATCCCGACGAAGATTCATCGCTGGAACTGGTTCTCTTCTCGGGTCGGCCGCGCTCGCCGGGCAAGTAGTCCCGGCCCATGCCGCCACCACAGCCGCAGCCGCGGTGATCGAACCGGGCGCGCACGTGCCCGTCCTCGTGGTCGGCACCGGATACGGCGGCTCCGTGGCCGCTCTGCGCCTGGCCCAGGCGGGTGTCGACGTCCACATGATCGAGATGGGCATGGCCTGGGACACCCCCGGGTCGGACGGCAAGATCTTCGCCAACACGACGAGCCCCGACTACCGGTCCTTCTGGCTGCGCACCAGGACGAAGCAGCCGCTCAGCAACTTCCTCGGCTTCCCCATCGACAAGGACGTCCCGCGCTACACCGGAATCCTGGACGCCGAGGAGATGGGCGGCATCATCGTCTACCAGGGCCGGGGCGTCGGCGGCGGTTCACTGGTCAACGGCGGTATGGCGGTCACTCCCAAGCGGGAGAACTTCGGCGCCGTCCTGCCGTCGGTCGACGCCGACGAGATGTACTCCGTCTACTACCCGCGCGCCAACGCGGGTCTCGGCGTCGCCACGGTCGACCCGACGTGGTTCGAGACCGCCGACTGCTACCAGTACGCGCGGGTCGGCCGTAAGCACGCCCAGCGTTCGGGCTTCCCGTTCGTCTTCGTGCCCGACGTGTACGACTGGGACTACATGGAGCAGGAGGCTGCCGGGACCGTACCCAAGTCCGCGCTCGCGGGCGAGATCCTCTATGGCAACAACTATGGCAAGAAGTCCCTACAGAAGACCTACCTCGCCCAGGCGCAGGCGACCGGACGGGTCTCCATCTCACCGCTGCACAAGGTCACTTCGGTCTCCCCGGCAACAGGAGGCGGCTACACGGTCGTCATCGACCGACTCGACACCGGCGGCAACACCACCGCGACCAAGACCGTCACCGCGGACCGGGTGTTCTTCGCGGCCGGCAGCGTCGGCACCAGCAAGCTCCTGGTCAAGCTCAAGGCGACCGGCGCGCTGCCGGGCCTCAACAGCGAGGTGGGCAAGGGCTGGGGCGACAACGGCAATGTGATGTGCGGCCGCGCCAACCACCTGTGGGACCCCACCGGCGCCCTCCAGTCGTCCATCCCGTGCTCCGGCATCGACAACTGGGCCGCAGGCGGCGCATTCGCCGAGGTGGCCCCACTTCCCACCGGCATCGAGACCTACGCCTCGTTCTACTTGTCGATCACCAAGAACCCCAACCGTGCCCAGTTCTCGTGGAACGCGGCGGCCGGAACAGTCGACCTCAACTGGCAGACCGCCTGGAAGCAGCCGTCCATCGACATGGCCAAGACGATCTTCGACAAGATCAACGCCAAGGAGGGGACGATCTACCGGACCGACCTCTTCGGCGCCTACAAGATCTGGGGCGACCATCTCACGTACCACCCCCTCGGTGGCGCCGTGCTCAACAAGGCTACGGACAACTACGGCCGCCTGCACGGACATCCCGGTCTGTACGTCATCGACGGCGCGCTCATCCCGGGCAACACCAGCGTCAATCCGTTCGTCACCATCACAGCACTCGCCGAACGAAACATAGAAGCGATCATCGCCGCGGACCTGTAGCGGCGACCCGAGCACGTGCTGGCCGGAACTGAACGGGACCCCGTCCGGAAAGAGGCATGAGAGGGGAACGAGCGAGGAACGATAGGGACTTGGAATGGAACGAACCAGGGCCGCCCGGACACCGGACGGCCCCGGACCGGCTCAATGTCCCGGCAGCACACACATGGCGTCGAGCCCCAGCACACGGTTGAGCCGCCCGAACGCCAGCCACGAGCCGAGGCTCATGGTCAGCTCCACGATCTGGGTCTGGCTGTAGTGCGCGGTCATCCGGTCCCAGAACTCATCGTCGAGGCCGTGGTGATCCAGGGCGTATCTCTCCGCGTACTCGGCGGCCAGGCGGGTGCGCTCGTCGAAGGCGTCGGTCGTGCGCCACTCGGCCACCGCGTCGGCGAACTCCTCCTCGACCTTCTGCTCGTCCCGCTCGGTCCGCCAGTCGAGGCAGAAGAGACAGCCGTTGATCTGCGCGATCCGGAGCCGCGCCGCCTCGAACTCGCGGAGTCCCAGGGTCGTATGGGCATAGACGGACAGCGAGAAGTTCGCGGCGGCGAGCCCGATGCCGGGGACCATGTCGCCCCACACGTACTCGATCGGGTTCTTGCCTTCGGGGATGTCGACGTTCATCCGGGACTCCTTCGTGTACGCCCCTGGCCCCGGCCGGCGACAGGAGGCTCGTCCTGGTGGTGTCGGAGGGATACGGAAGGGTGCGTCGGTGTCACTTCCCGCCGAGCCTTCCTACCGCCGGCCGCAGCGGGACATCGAGCGCGTCGTACAGTCCGGGCTCCGCGTCCACGAGCCAGTCGATCGCGCCGACCAGCCGGCCGACCGCGGTGGCGTTCCCGCCCGCGGAACGGTTCTCGCCCTCGTCGGTCGCCTCGACGGTGACCTCGATGCGTGGACGGCCCTCGATGATCACGCGGTGCGCCCCGTCGCCGTTGGGCGGCGACGGCCACTCCGGGGCGCAGGACGGGTGGATCCGGGTGATGTGCTCGATGACGAGGCGGGGTTCCCCCTTCACGAAGCCCTGCACCTCGAACCGCACCGCGCCCTGGGTGCCTGTCTCGAACTCGCCCATGGTCCGGGTGCTCACCGTCGCGTCGAGCGCGCGGCGCTGCAAGGTCTCGCGAATCTCGTCGAGTTCGACACCGAGGGCCCTGGCCATCAGCCGAATCTGCCCGCCCCACACCATGGTCGGGATCGACGGGGCGAGCATGAGCGGCTCGTAGTCCATCGGCTGGCCCATCCCGACCAGATACCTCACCGACTCCTCCTGCTCGTACGTGGAGTAGTCGAAGATCTCCTGGCAGCGGACGGCGTCGACGACGGTGCCCAGGCCGCTCATCAGCAGGGGCAGTACGTCATTGCCCCAGCCCGGGTCTACGCCGGACACGAACAGCGACCCTCCGCCGTCGGCTATCGCGGCGAGCACCGGGTCCCGGAACTCGGGTGGGGCGTTGCGCTGGTCGTAGAGCGGGTACAGCGCCGGAGTGACGACCACGGCACCCGCCCGGATCGCGGCGCCGATGTCGGCGAGCGCCTCGTCGGGCCGGATGTCGCCCGACGCCGCGTACACCACCGCCCGGGGGCCCTCGCTCAGCACGGCGTCGATGTCGTCGGTCGCCGAGATGCCCAGGCCCCGCCCGAGGCCGCCGAGTTCGCCCGCGTCGCGCCCGACCTTCTCGGGGTTGTGAACGAGCACGGCCGTGAGATCGAGCGCCGGATGCGCCTCGACCGCACGGATCGCCGCACGGCCGACGTTGCCGGTACCCCAGACCACCGTGGAAATCATGCGCAGGAGCGTAACCTGACGGACCGTCAGTTTCCATACCCTTGCACCTACCTCAGCGGCCTGCTTCGTGGACCGGGGAGCGACTCAAGTGTGCGCACGTAAAGGCGACTTGAGACGGCGGCATCGCAAGGCCCGGGCGGAGGTGGGGGTGGGGGATGTGCGTGGAACATCATCGACGGGATCCGGGGCCCTGGGCAGGCGGCGCGCTCCTCGCTGCTCCTGTCGTCGAGCGCCTGCGCCTTCACGACAGCGATCGGTTCCGTGCTCGTGCTGTGACCGGAAAAGTACGCCACCAGCAGGGGGCGGCATTGTTCGCCCTGGGCACCTACGTCGGCGAGACCGTCCGGCAAACCATCGGCGGCGCATGGGCCGCGGACGGCAACGGCCCGACTGCCGAGATGAACATCGGCCTCCACCTGCCAGGTGATGCTTCACCTCCCTCGCGGTGCCCGGCGTGACCTCGGTCGGCTACTTGCTCGCATCCACGATGAGTTCGAGGCCGCACTCCGCCGAACCCTGGGCCGGGTGAACAGACCTACGGTGGGCGGTTGGTGGTGGTCAAGGATCCGCGAGCGCTGACGCCGCTCACGGGGCCGCATGCGTCCTGGCCGACTCGCGGCCGGCTGTTGTTCCACCTGAGCGTGCCAAGATGCCGAGGTCACGACCGCGCGCACGTCGAAGAGGCAGGAGCAAGCCATGATCAGCGGTGCACATGTCATCCTCTACAGCCAGGACGCCGAGGCGGACCGTGCCTTCCTCCGAGACGTCCTCGACTTTCCCGGCGTCGACGCGGGCGGCGGCTGGCTCATCTTCAAGCTGCCCCCGGCCGAGGTGGCCGTGCACCCGACCGACGGCCCGCCCCAGCACGAGTTCTTCCTGATGTGCGACGACCTTGATGCCCAGCTCGCCGAGTTCCGCGCACAGGGCGTCGAGATCACCCGCCCGGTCAGCGAACAGCGCTGGGGCAGACTGACCGCGATCCGGCTCCCCAGCGGCGCCGAACTACCGCTGTACGAACCGCTGCACCCCATCGCCCACAGCCTGTGACACCGGCACTTGGCTCAGCGTGACGGATCTCAGGGTGTCCGCGGAGCGTCAGTGGGGCCACCACAGGGAGACCCTCCGCATGGGAAATCGCGTTCGTAGCGGTTCGTAAGAAGCTGTGTCACATCCTCTTTCCGCAGCTCACGGCATTACGCAGCGAGCGGGAGCCAGCGCCGGCACGCTCCTGTTTGTCGCCAAACTGCCCATCAATCTGGGCGACTTGATGATAATTCGGGCCGCATTTGCGACATTGGGGTAAGCAGGTGGAGATGCGTGTCATCGGGGGTGGCTCAATGGGTGGACATAACGGCCGAGGCGGGCCGCGGAGCACAGGGCGCCGCCGTCGGCGTACCGGAAGCGGCGACGGCGAAGGGGGAGGTGCCCAGCGAAGCCAAGAGTGGTCTGGCCGCCGCTGGTGGGGGCGGGGCCAGGTCACGGGGCAAGGCAATCCGCCCCCATCACCCAAGGGCCCTGGGCCTGCGACTGGGCAGAACCCAGCCGCGATCGGTGGTGAGGGAGACGGCGAAGACCAAGGTCGAACCGCTCCCGAAGACAGCTGGCACAGGCCCCCCACGCATACAAACGGTCCGCCCCCGCCCAGTGACGCAGGTGCGTCTGCTCCGGACGCCAGCGCGGAGCAACACCGGATCCCTTCACCTCCTGCCTCGCCTCCTCCCCATGACTCGGGCGTACCTGGCCCGGACGTCGGTGCGGGGCCTGCGGGTCATCACGAAGCGCCGTCGGCCAACGATCAGCATTGGGCCGGCTGGGACGGGAAAGTAACGCACGCGGCTCCCGGCAAGGAACAGCCACATCATTTGGCGGACTGGTCCGACAAGGCGCCGCACGCGGTCCCGGGCAAGGGGACCCTGGATGCATCACACCCACACGCAGTGCCTGGTTCTGCTGCGGATCCTGGATCTCTGCCAGGAGCGGCGCATCCCGCACATGCTGGCAAGGATCCGATGGCGCCGGGGTCCACGGACCATGCCGGGTCTGCGTATGGCGGGATACACGCCTTCTCGCCTGGTGGTTCTCCGACGGGCGATGGGCATCCTGTCGTCCCCGGAGTTTCCAGCCCTACTCCCGCGCAGGTCTTTGGGGTTGGCTCCGACGAGGGGACAGCCTTCGCAGCCGGGCCAGCCACCCCGGTTGATCACGCGAGCACCGAGACGGTGGCGCCCGGCTCCAACCCCGCCGGGCCGCCTGCCGACGCTGGGCAGCCTCAAGGTCCCGAAAACTCGGTGGACGGGATCCCCGTCAGCGGGCCGCCGACGGGGGCACCCCTGTCGGCGGAGGCGCTCCAGGAGTCGGTCACGGCCACTCCTCCGACAGGGCAGAGCGACGAGGCCGGTCAGTTGCAGCCGTCTTCTGCCTCGGGAGACTCGGGGCAGGAGGGCGGGCAACAGCAGCCCTCCGCATCCAGCAACGGCGCGCAGGCCGGGCATCACCTTCCGGGGGCAGATTTTGGGGCGATTTCGTTCGACTTCGACGGGGGACTGCCCGATGGCCCCGTGACGGATGCCGGCGCGGACAGCCCCGGCGTGGACGGTGCCGGGGCCCATGACGGGGATGCCGGAGCAGGCGGCTTCGAGAGCCTCGCTTCCTTCGCCCCGCCCGGGATGATGGCGTAGGCCGCCCCGGAGACTCTGGATCAGGTCATGATCTTCCGGACGTCGTAACGCTCGGGGAAGGCCCTCGATTCCACGTACCGGACGATCTCCATCACCCGGTTCGGGGTGCCGATACCGGGCACCTCCACGTAGGCAGTCGAGTAGGCGCCCGCCTCGTTGTAGCGGAGGCCGAGTGACGCCGTGTTGGTGAAGTACGTGCCGAAGGTGCGTACATAGCTGGGTGACTCGACGATCTGGTAGTACCAGACGAACTGGACCTTGCGACGGATGAACCCGGACTTTACGTCGACTCCGTATTCGTAGAAGTCGGCGCCGTTGGTCCGTGGCTTCACCAGCAGGAGAACGAAGGAGGAGAGGAAGTAGATCCACGCCACTAGCGCGGGGACCAGGCTGTACGCACGCATTCCCAGACCGATGCCCAGCTCCGCGAGGACGTAGCCGGCCAAGGTCAGCGCGACGGCGATCAGGAAGCGCTTCGCGATCACGGACAGCAGGTGCCGTGCCTTGAGCTTCACCGAAAATCTCAGTGCGCCCCGGTCGGCGACGTGGTGGGTGTCGGACTGGGCGCGCAGGGTCGGTGGGCCCGGGGTGATGGGCCTGCCGGTGACAGGTAGCCCGGCGGGGGCGGGGGGAGACACGGGGACGGTGGTTCCGGGAGTGTCCTGGCAGGCTCGCAGCCTGGCTGCTGTGTCGCGGAACTCGGCTACCCCGAGCACTTGCCGGGCAGCCTCCAGGACTTTGCGGTACGCCTCCGCCGCCCCTTGCGGATCGGCGTCTGCCTGGAGGAGCCGGCCCAGGCGGTAGGCAGCCTCGTAGTGCCGCGGATCGTCGTCCAGGAGGCGCCGGAACTGCACTTGCGCTTCGCCATGCCTGCCGGTGTCGGTGAGACAAATCCCGTACGCGTACCGCGCGGCAACGTGCTCGGGCTCCTGCCGGAGGAGTTCTTGCAGCAGGGGCACGGCTTCCTCCGGCCGCCCCCGCCGATGCCGATCGCTCGCCCGTTCGTACAACGACCCATCGTCCGCCCCCGTCATACTGCCCTCCGAGCATGCTGATCCCTCTGCGTAGCCGTACGCTCACGCAAGCAGCAGCATTGTGCCGTCCTGTCAGCTTCGCCATAGGCCCAACCAGGAAAATTCGCCGCGGAATTACTCCCGGACGTCTCCGAAGCCTCGACGCGCCGCCAGTATGTGCTCGGGATGTCGAAGAGTGGGTGCTCAGCGCAGTGGGGCCAGGGACAGCCGGATTGCGCCCGGCTTCCGGGTGCGGACACGCACGGGCCTGGGCGCGGGACGGGCCGGCTGCTCTCAGCAGAGTGGACACATGCCTGTATCTCGGGCATGTCCGGAGCGCAAACTGATCAGGAGACCTTTAGGGCGTGATCACAACACCCACGCCCATCAACCCCCACGAACCGTGACGGAGGGGCGATGGTCGGGCGGGGCACTCCGTCGGCGGCCGTGAACGCGGACCGTGTGAGCCACTGGATAGCTCATTTTCGAGGCATGGCCTCTGGCAGCAGTCCCCAAGAGCGCGCTTTGAACGCCTGGGGACTGGCGAAGCACCATCGCGATGACATCCCTCGCTACTGGAGGGATCAAGACCTGGCCGCCGCTGAGCACTACCTCTACAGCTACCAGCACGTCTTCGACGACGGGAACGCGACATACATGCGTTTCCTTGTTGTCACGCAAGAAATCGTGAAGCGGACGGGTCTGGGCCAATGGCTCCGCTCGGGAGATGGGCCAGTGAGTCCTGGTGGTCCGGATCAGCTGGCCTGGGGACTTGCCGGCGTGCGGGACGCGGAAGCCGATTTGCTGCGGCTGCAGCAGCAGGATTCACCAGACGCCACCGCAGACGTCGCTCACCCGGACACATCGTTGCCGTACGGGTACCAGGACGGTGGCGTCGTAGCCGGCGTACCCGAGACCACAGCGTGCGCAGAACCGTCCCCCGACGCACCTGTCACGTGTTTCAGCTGCTCGCCCAGCGTAGGCGGCGGCTTGTCGCAGACGGGAACCCAACCGGCGAAGGTGGCCGAGCATTCCGCTGACTGGGACGAGAAAGCACCGCATGCGACCCCCGGCAAGGAGCCAATCGACTCCTCGCACCCGCATGCCGTGCCAGGCTCCGCAGTCAACGCCGGGCTTCCACCGATGGCGACGCACGCGCACACTCATGCCGACCAGGATCCAGTGGGTCAACAGGCACCGGACCACCAAGTCGAGCAGCCCCTGCATCAAGCGGAACAGGCCGTATCGTCAACTGCCTTGCCGACGGGCGACGAATGTCCCGGCCCCACGGCCGACGCTCCGGCCCCCGCACAGGTCACTGAGGTCGCCGTCAGCACCGGCGGCGCTGCTCCCGCAGCTGTTCTGGATGCTTCGACGGAAGATGCGACCTCTGTTGTGCCGATGCCGGGCCTCAGCTCTGCTGGTCCGACAGCCGACACCGGACAGCCCCAGGGACAAGACGCGGTCACTGACGCACTTTATGCAGCGCAGGGCGGCGGACCGGGCCAGCCTCAGCAGTCTCCTGTGTCGGGCGACTCGTCTGGGCAGGAAGGCGGGCAGGAGCAGCCCTCGGTCCCGGGCGGCGGGTCGGCCGGGGATACCGAACAGCATCTTCCCGGGGAGGACTTCGGAGCGACCGGGTTCGAATTCGACGGTGGGCTGCCCGACGGCCCAGTGACGGGTACGGAAGGGGACGGGGAGGTCTGCCCAGACGGGGACGCCAGTGCGTGCGGTCATGAAAGCTTCTTCGCCATCGACCCGCCGGGCACCATGGAGTGATTCCTGCGGCCGCCCGTTGGGTCGGGGCGGGGTCACGTCACGAACTTCCGGACGTCATAACGCTCGGGGAAGATCCGTGACTCGACGTACCGGCCGATCTCCTTCACCTGGTTCGGAGTGCCGATACCCGGCAGCTCCACGTAGGCAGTCGAGTAAGCGCCCGCCTCGTTGTAGCGGAGGCCGAGTGACGCCGTGTTGGTGAAGTACGTGCCGAAGGTGCGTACATAGCTGGGTGACTCGACGATCTGGTAGTACCAGACGAACTGGACCTTGCGGCGGATGAAGCCGGACTTTACGTCGACTCCGTATTCGTAAAAATCGGCACTCCAGGTGCGCGACCTCACCAGGGCCACCGGGACCCCGGCCGCAACGGTTAGTACCACGGTCATCGGCACAAACGACAGATACTCCAGCAGGCTCTCGCCCCCCAAGACTCCCGTGAGCGTGCCCACGACGGCGGCAGCACCGACGAGCAGGCTGACAACCCATGGCAGGAGAAAGAAGGTGATGGCCAGGAGCAGCAGTGCGACCTCGTTGGCCACCAGAACCTGGGCCGCAGCAAGGGCTGCAACAACGGCGAGAAACGCCTTCCCCACCATGGCGGGGATGAGATGGCGGGGCATCAGGCGGACCTTCTTCCCCGGTGCGCCCCGGTCGGCGACGCGGTGGGTGTCGGACTGGGCGCGCAGGGTCGGTGGGCCCGGGGTGATGGGCCTGCCGGTGACAGGTAGCCCGGCGGGGGCGGGGGGAGACACGGGGACGGTGGTTCCGGGAGTGTCCTGGCAGGCTCGCAGCCTGGCTGCTGTGTCGCGGAACTCGGCTACCCCGAGCACTTGCCGGGCAGCCTCCAGGACTTTGCGGTACGCCTCCGCCGCCCCTTGCGGATCGGCGTCTGCCTGGAGGAGCCGGCCCAGGCGGTAGGCAGCCTCGTAGTGCCGCGGATCGCCGTCCAGGAGGCGCCGGAACTGCACTTGCGCTTCGCCATGCCTGCCGGTGTCGGTCAGACAAATCCCGTACGCGTACCGCGCGGCAACGTGCTCGGGCTCCTGCCGGAGGAGTTCTTGCAGCAGGGGCACGGCTTCCTCCGGCCGCCCCCGCCGATGCCGATCGCTCGCCCGTTCGTACAACGACCCATCGTCCGCCCCCGTCATACTGCCCTCCGAGCATGCTGATCCCTCTGCGTAGCCGTACGCTCACGCAAGCAGCAGCATTGTGCCGTCCTGTCAGCTTCGTCATAGGCCCAACCAGGAAAGTTCTTGCTGCAGATCTGCGTGAGCGCCGCGGACCCGCCTCGAGGCACCGAGGCCCTGTTCCCTCGGGCGCCATGCGGCTGGTCGTACGGTGACTGCATGGGCAGGGACGGCGTGCCCCGGCTGCGGCTGGGCGTGGTCACGGACGACGATGCGGGGCCGCGGTTGTGCCGTGGGTGCGGTGGTCCGCTGATGCCGTCGGCGAAGGTGACAGCAGTGTTCTGTTCGTCGGCCTGCCGGTCGCGGCACCGGCGGCGGATGCGGCGGGCGGGCGCGGGCGAGGACCGAGGCGGTCCAGGCCTGCGTGACGTCCAGTTGCCCGGAGTGCGGCGCGTGGTGGACGGTCGGGGTCGAGCATCCTGCCTCGACAAGGTACTGCTCTCCCGCTTGCCGCAAACGGGCCTGGCACAAGCGGCGCGCGAGGGACGCCCGGTTGTGAGACCGCGCATTCGGCGGCTGGCATCGTGCTTCGCTGCGAGGGCGTGTGCCCTGGCGGGGCCTTGGTGCCGGTCGGATCGTGCGATGCGACGGTCTGCCGGGGCGAGTTGACGGCATGAAATGGGTGCCGCACCCGGGTCCGCCGGGGGTGATGTCCGGATGCCCGCGATGATCGGCAGTGTGACCCGGGAACGCTACGACGAGCTGGTCAAGCTGGGGCGGGACTGGGTGGCCACGCTGAGTGGCGCTCAGTGGCGGCTCGGGGACGCGGCTGTGGAGATCGAGCCGATGCGCTCGTATGGGGGGCGCGAATCCGTCCGGGAAGGAAGACCTGTTCACCGCCAGTGAGGCCATCCGGATGTTCGCCGAAGACGTGGGACTGGCCTATACGACGGTCCGCAGTTACCGGTGAGTGTCCTCGCGCTGGCCGAAGGAGAGCCGACGGGCGGACGTCTCACACACCATCCACAAGATCCTGGCCGGCATCCCCGATGAGCAGGAACGTTTCGAGGCGGTCACCCCCCCGCCCAGCCCGCGCGGCGGCCAGGCCCGGTGGACGCACGACAGCGCGAAACGCATGGTGGGCTGGAAGGTCGACTCCCCGGAGAGCGTCCAGGAGAAGGCCGAAGCGATCCACGACCTGGCCACCGACGACGCGGTCGCGGCGGCGGTGACCACTGACTTCCTGCGCCGTCCGGCGGTCGCCAACAAGGCCATGGCCGACGACACCGCCCGGCATGCAGTCAACGAAGCCCAGTTCGACCGGTTCCGCCAGCAGGCCCAGTTCGTGCACCAGGAGGCAGCCCCGCAACTACACATGGAGCACAGTGCCCAGTTCATGGACCTGGTCGCAGCCTGCGCGCAATTCGTCACCACGGCCGGCAGGATCGTTCCCAACCTGCGCGGCGAACACTACGACGACGCCGAACGAGACACCATCGGCCGAGGACTTTCGCGGGTACGCGTCGCCGCAGACTGGATCGAGAACGCCGTCACCCGCGGCGAGATCGACCTGGACGAGCAGCTCCAGAAGCTGCTGAATGGCTCGGGTGAGTAGGCGATGGGGCGGGGAGTCACCGCTCACGTTCACGCCGAAGCGATCCTCAGCGCCCGGCAGGAGGCCCGCCCCGCCGGACTGACCATCACCCAGCTCATGGCCGCCACCGAACGCACCCGCGCGCAGATCCACACCGGGCTCGCGCACCTGCGCAAGGTCGCCGCCGCGCGCGGTCTGCCGCCCGTGACCTGGGACAGAAAGTGGGGATACCAGCTGCTGGACGACGCGCCGGAGGTGTGGATCGGTTACGAACGGGCCTTCTTCGACACCGTCCACCACCGCGTCGAGAACTTCATCGCCGGAATCCTCCTCCCGCACCAGACCAAGACCCCCGACGACCCCTATATCCGCACCGTCATGGCCGAGATGGGCGCGATCGAGTTCACCCTCCAGGTGCTGTCCAACCTGGAGTGAACCGGAAAGACAGGCAACGGGCCGCGACCGCCCCGCAGTTGGCTCCCTCCACAGGCCGTGGCCCGGCACCGTCATGCTGCTGCCCCGCTACCACTACCCCTCCGACACCAGCGACCTCGAATGGACCCTGCTCGAACGCCTTCTCCCGACAACGCCTACGGCGGCGAGGAGTTCCCCGCCCCAAGGACGCCGACGGCTTTGTCGTGCTACCGAAGCGGTGGGTGGTGGAACGGTCGAATTCGTGGACGAGGCGGGCCCGGCGCAACGCAAGGGACTACGAACGCAATATGTCCCATGCCGAAGCCCACATTCAGTGGGCCTTCATCACCCTGATGTCCCGCCGCCTGGCCCGGCAGCTCCGCCGCACCAAGGCGGTCCCGGCCACTCTCGCGGCAGCCGCCTGAAGGTACCTCCGTGCCGTTCGGCTGCCCGCCCATCGACGCCCGACCGAACGCCAAACCAGATCACGACCGGGCTTCATGGCGCTGTGACCTGCTGAAAGGAGATGTGACTCAGCTTCTAACACTGCGGCCCAGCGCGGACGCTGGGAAGTTGTGTCCTCGACCTTGTTTGCCGCAGGTCAAGGCGCCGCAACCGACCAACTTCGATGTCACCGGACAGACGACATCACGCATTCAAGGTCAGTATGCCGACACAGCCACTCGATGAATTGACCGTGGCTGCACTCGCGTTGGCGTGCCGGTCCGGGAGTTTGGGCTCAGCTCGCGGTCGAGTTCTTGGTCAGCGCGTCCATGAAGAGGTCGACGAGCGGACGGGCTTGCTCTTTGGTGCCGTGCTGCACGGAATAGGCGATGCCACCCATGAGGAGTAGGACATTGTCCGGGGCGACGTCCGTTCGCAGGCTTCCGTCTCGGGCGCCGGCCGTGAGGAGGGTGGCGACGGCGTCGGTAAGGAGTGCGCGACTGTCGGAGTATGGATCGATGCCGGAGGCGATGACCGCGTTGAGGGCTTCGGACATTCCGCTCTTTGCCGTGGCGTAGTGGATGAAGTGTTCCATCCACATCCGGGTGGCCTCGGCGGCCGGATGCTGGGTGAGAAGGTCGTTCACCTTCTCGCACACCTGGGTGAGTTGGCGCCGGTAGGCGGCGTCGATGAGGACTTCCCGAGTCGGGAAGTGCCGGTAGAGCGTGCCGACACCGACGCCCGCCTGCTTGGCGATGGCGGCAGGCGCGGTGTCCAGCCCCTGCTCGGAGAAGGCCTGCGCGGCGACCTCCAGCAGGCGCTCGCGGTTCTGAAGCGCGTCGCTCCTGGTGCGGCGGGGCGTGGCGGGCATGCGGGTTCCTTCGGTGTCGGTCTCCGGTTGCTTTCCGGAATCCGTTCCGCTTAACTTTAAACGGAATGGATTCCGGTATCACTCTACTTCAGGAGACCCCCATGCCCGCTCCCTCCGAAAAGGCCTTACGTCACTGGTTCGTCACCGGAGCCTCCGGTGGGCTGGGCCGTCATCTCACCGAGCACGCCCTCCGGAACGGCGACCGCGTTACGGCGACGGTCCGCCGCCCGGCAGCCCTGGAAGACCTGCGCGAGACGTACGGCGACCGGCTGACTGTCGAGATCCTCGACCTCACGCGGCCGGCCGACGTGGACAAGGTGGTCGGCAGGACTCTCCGGTCCGGGCCGGTGGACATTGTGGTCAACAATGCCGGATACGCGGTTGTGGGCGCCGCCGAGGAAATGACCGTCGAGCAGATTCGCGACCAGATCGAGGTCCTCCTGCTCGCGCCGATGGTGATCACCCGTGCCTTCCTGCCGCCGATGCGTGAGCAGGGCGGTGGCCGGATCATCCAGATCTCCAGCGTGGGCGGCCAGGTCGGTATCCCCACTCACAGCTCCTATCACGCGGGCAAGTGGGGGCTGGAGGGCTTCACCGAGAGCGTCAGCCGCGAGGTCTGCGACTTCAACATTCACCTCACTCTGGTCGAGCCCGGCGCCACCCGCACCGGCTTCGCTTCGGCCCTGCAATACACCACCGAAACGACCGTCTACCGCGACAATGCCGTCGGCCAGACCCGGCACTACCTGGAAACCGCAGACGAGAGCGTCTTCACCGGCGACCCGGCCAAGCTCGCCGCCGCCATCTACGACACCACCCGCCACCCGAGCCCGCCACTGCGCCTGACTCTCGGCTCCGACACCTACAGCGCAATCCACGCGGCACTCACCGAACGTCTCACCGCGCTCGAGACTCAGAAGGATCTCGCTGAATCTGTCGCCTTCACCCACTGATCCGCCCCACCGGCACGTCCCGTCAGAAAACCTCGCCGCCACTACGGCCTTACGCATCTCCGCAACTGCGACGTCAGGAAGTCCGGCACGTCGTCTCACCCAGCACCCCTACGCGATCGCATCAGGCGTCGCCAGCAGATGAGTGCGCAACCGAGAGTGAGGAACGCTTCGTGGATGTCGTCGCGTATCTCCCAGCGGATTCGCAAGCGGCGGAACCAATGCAAATGGGCGAACACGCGCTCCACGACCCGGCGTTGGGTGCCCAGTCCGGAGCCGTGCTCGGTGCCACGGCGGGCGATCGGCGGCTTCACCCCGTGGGTCCAGACCAGTCGGCGGTACTTGTCGTCGTCGTAGCCGCGGTCGGCCAGCACCACGTCGGGGCGGCGTCGGGGCCTGCCGCGCTTGCCGCGTACGGGCGACACGGCGTGGAGGAGCGGGATCAGCTGGGTGACATCGTTGCGGTTGCCCCCAGTCAGGGTGGCGGCGAGCGGGATGCCGGTGGTGTCGGTGATCAGGTGGTGTTTGCTGCCCGTCCTCCCGCGGTCCACCGGGCTTCGTCCAGTCTTGGCGCCTCCCTTCAACGCCCGGATGTGGGAGCCGTCGACGGCTGCACGGGAGAAATCGAGGGCATTCGCGCTGCGGAGTTCGGCGAGGAGGACCCCGTGCAGCCGGGGCCATACACCCGCCTCGGTCCACTCGACCAGGCGGCGCCAGCAGGTCATTCCCGGCCCGAAGCCGAGTTCCTGCGGCAGATGTTCCCAGGCGATCCCGGTGCACAGCACGAACAGGACGCCCTGCAAGACCAACCGGCCAGGATGCCGTTTGCGTCCCGGATGCCGCGTCCGACGCTCCACCTTGGGCAGCAACGGCTCGATCACCGCCCACAGCTCGTCTTCGACTTCCCACGGCTTCGGCCGCGCCACCGCACACTCCCAGGTCGTCAGCCCCGGAGCGATCCAACCAGCTCGAAGATCATTCGTTAGGAGTTCCAAGAAGAGGCCGTATCTGACCGGCAGCGATCAGGAGCATGCCTAGCCGGGCAGGCGGTCCAGCACAGCATGCAACCTCTCCCGCCCTGCCGTGACGCTCGCGTTCCACAGGCCTGAGGCGTCACCGCTCAGCGAGAGGGACTGGAGCCGTTGCTCCTCGGCGAGAAGGCTGGCACCCGCCACGTTCTGGTCCAGCATCCCCATCGCGGTGAGCGCCGCATGGCCGCAGGACACCGCCTCATCAGCGCTTCCTGACCCGTGCGCTAGCGGGGCATATCGCAGGCAGAGGACAGCGAAGAAGGCGTAAGTGTCGGCGACATGGGTGATCCCCTCCTCGTCCAGCTGAAGCTCCGGGAACCGCTCCAGCAGGCATACGCGCTCGGCGGCGTCGACGAGCGGTCGCTCGACAAACCAAAGATCGCGCACGGACTCCGCAGAGAAGTCCAGCTCGGCTTCCCGCCCCGGCACGCCCGCCCGCAGGCCCACGAACAGTGGCGCCATACGTTCGGTGCAGGCGGAGACGTACAGGCGAATCGCCTCGCCGCCCCCGTCACGAAGCGCCTCCGCGACATCCTCCTCCACCAACGTCTGCACGTGCCACCCGCATCCCGATAGAACAGATCGACAGGCTACACAGCGGGATGACGGCCACGGCTTGACGAGTTGGGACCCTGAGGTGTCTGGATAGCCTCGTTCGCCGGGTTGAGCCCGCGTTGCTTCGGTAAGTTGGTGACCGCTGTACAGCGCGAGCAGGCGGCCGACGTGCATCGCGGGCGGCCGTGGAGCCTGTCGCTGGAGGACCGTATTCCGTTGGTCGCGGCGTGCTGGCGTACGGACTTGGCGATGCGCCAGCTGGCACCGCTCTTCGGGATCTCCAAGTCGGCCGCCGACCATTTTCGGGCCGATGCTCGCCGTGCAGCCACGCAGGCGATTCCGTAAGGACACCATCCTCGTCGTCGGCACGCTGGTACTCCGGGGATTCCACCGTTGCCGAGCAGTCGAAGAACTACCGTTACTCCACGGCCCACCAGGTCGTCATCGGCGCTGACACCGGCTTGGTCGTGGTGGCCGGCCCGGCCCAGGCCGGGCAACCGGCACGACTCCCGCGGCTGGGAAGAGTCCGGTGCCACGGCCGCAGTCGGCAACACGATGACCATCGCCGACGGGGGCTGTCTGGGCACCGGACTGGCCATTCCGCAGCGTCGCCGCAAGGGCGAAGAACTCCCGGACTGGAAAGAGGAACACAACCGGTCCCACAAGCAGGTCCGCGCCCGTGTCGAGCACGTGTTCGCCCGGATGAAGACCTGGGAGATCCTTCGTGTCTGCCGTCTGAAGGGCGCCGGCGTTCACACGGCCTTGCTCGGCATCGCCCGGCTGCACAACCTCGCCCTCGCGGGGTGACTCCCGCTCCGTACGAGGCCGGAGAGACCCAAGAAAGGTGGCTCCCCGCCACCCCGGCTCGGGGAATGCTCAGTCGATACAGAACTCGTTGCCCTCGATGTCCAGCATCGGGATGCACGCATCGTTGCCGTCATACAGCGTTTGCACGTGTACCGCACCGAGAGGGACCAATCGCGCGCATTCGGCCTCAAGTGCGGCGAGGCGCTCCTTACCCACGAGTCCGGTGCCGACCCGAACATCAAGATGCACCCGGTTCTTGACGGCCTTCCCCTCGGGAACGCGCTGGAAGTACAGTCGCGGGCCCACACCTGAGGGATCGATACAGGCGAACCACGAATCCCGCTGCTCAGGGGGCTGTGAACGCTTGAAATCGCCCCAAGTGGCAAACCCCTCTGGTGGCGGCGGTATGACGTAGCCCAACACCTGGCACCAGAAACGAGCAAGACGCTCAGGTTCTGCGCAGTCAAAGGTGACTTGGAACTTCTTGATCGCTGACATCGGCGCACCGTAGCAGGCGGACTCTGCCGTTCATCTCCCCCCGGGCAGATCCGCCCGCCATCCATCGCACCCTGGGTCGCCTCGGACGCCAAGTGATCAGACCGGACAGTCCGCGAGAACGATACGGCCGTGGCGGTGGAGCCCACCGGAGCCCCACGATCCAGTCCTGGCCAACCACTCTCATGCCAAAGATCACTTACGGGACAGCTCTCAGAGGCCATCTCATTTGGCGAGTCTGCGGTAGCAGATGAGGGTGCAGGCAGCGATGTTGGTCGCACCCGCTCAGCCGGCCGAAGTGTTCTGTGTCGCCTCGCGTGCCTCGGTGAGGGCTCGCTGCCTGAGGTTGCCGCCGAACAACTGCATCGTGGTGGCGGCCAGGATGTCATCCCTGCCGATGGTCCGCCCGTCCCCCCTGCGGGCGTACGGGGCCCGGAGGGAATCCTTGAGGAACGGGGGTGGGGCCGGTTCGCCCGCCATCACTAGGGTGACCGTACCGAAACGTTTGACCCCGCCCTCGCGGACGACCATGGCCGCGTCCCGGGCGAGGTCCGTCAGGAACACGCTCGCGATTCCGTCCAGGTCGCGGACCATCGCCGGGACGGCCGTCGCCCCCTGGCTCCACAGCAGCTTCTTGACCCCGGCCTCGAACCTGTGGGCGCCGACCACAGCACTCGGTTTGCGCGACCTGCTGCGCTTACGAGAAGGCACGATGACACCCTCGGCGTCGTACAGGACACCGGTCAGGCCTTGAAACGTCGGGCTGTGGTCGTACCACTTGGCTCCCACCTCGAGCTCGACGTTCCGGTCGATCGCCGAGAGAAGGTCCCCAGGAATCAGCTTCTTCCGTGCCTCCGCCGCCGCCGCTCTCCTCGCGCCGTCGATGATCTCCGTCAGCACTGTCCGCGTCACCGACGAGGCGGCCCACGCGGCCGACCGAGAGACGTGCATCGGGGTCACGTCCCTGAACACCGCTTTGACGAGAGAAGGCTTGAACGGCGAGACATCCATGACCGAGGCGGTCACGGGACCGCTGCGCTCAGGACGTGCGGGCTGTGCGGTCATCGGAAGAAACGCTCCCTGCTGTCGGAGTTGTCAGAGGCCCACACTTCACCACGCAGACCCGCTCTCTTCCCCCATCCTCCGTCGAAGCGGCACCCGGTCAAGGGCCTGACGGGCACATCCCGACGGCCGGGCCGATGATGAGCCACCTCCCGCACGCCCTCGTACCGTGGCACCTGCGTCCCCCGTCCGGCTGTACCCGTTCTCCCTAGCCCCTGCCGCCGAGGAGAAGCGGCCGGTGAAGCGCACGCAGGACGACAAGTGGGCGGCCAACCTGCGGGGCGGCGAAGGCGTTCCACGCCCGTGGGGAGCACTTGAACGTGCCCCGCAGAGCCTGCGGCAGCAGATGAGGGTGCAGGCGATGCAGGTGAAGGCGAGGAAGTGGTCGGCTTTGCGTTCGTAGCGTCGATGGAGGCGGCGGCAGCCGGCGAGCCAGGCCATGGTGCGCTCTACGGTCCAGCGGTGGCGGCCCAGTCGTTGCGAGGACTCCACTCCCTTGTCGCTAATCCGTTCGGTAGGTATCTCGTACGCCTGGCGATCTTTACGGCGTCCAGGTCGGGCAGGGCTATCCAGGCGTGCCTGTCACGCCGGGAGAAGCGGAGAACATGCGAGGGCGCGCCGTAACTGCTGTGGGGCTGGGGGCGGGTGACCGGCAGGCCGAGTTGGACCGCTGTCCAGAGCCCGGGCGCTCGACTGGACCGGGCCGTCCCCCCAGGATGTCGGCGACCGGCTGTCGCAGCGCTTGCGACTCGGGGCGGCCGACGGCGCGGCCCCGTTTGTGAAGCCTCCTGGTCAGCGGTCTGTCAGTGTCTCCGGAGCGGGTGGCATCATCCTCGGGCCATGCGGCAGATGCGTCGCCGCGGTGGCGTCCGTCCTCCCCGGCCGGCACGCGGGACTTTGGGCCGGGTACTTCCTGACGGCGGAAAGCGGAGGTTTGGCGGCTGCCCGACAAGCGTCAGGTGACAGCGATCGGTTGTGATCTCTACGTCGAGGCGGGAACACTTTGCCCGAGAGCACCTTGCGATTTTATGCGCGGGAATTTCCGCAGTGAGAGTTTTTCGACGTCTTCCGATCAAACGAAGTGACTGCACCCACGACGCCGCTGGATTGCAGGAAGATCTCCTTCTGCTCGGCTGACGAGCTCAATACGACATGGTCGCTGCAAGGGGGATCCTCATGGAGACGAGCCGGGGTGGGGCGGTCGGAGGAGAAGAGGCCGCAGGGCGTAGCGAGATCGGCCTCGCGGAGTTCGCGCTCCGCGTGCTGCGGCAGGTGGCCCCGGACGAAGTCGCCGCTTTCGAGGCCGACATGCCTGACCATCTGAGGCGGGCCCGGGCACAACTGCGCCGGGAAGACCGTGGGCGTGAGCGTGACATTGCCTGTGGGAGCGGCATCGGCCTGGTCGATGTGATGGCTCCTGCCGTCGTCTTCGTCTGCGTGGCACTCGGGCAGGCACTGACGGAAGGCGTCACGAAACCGCTTGCCGACGCCACCGGTCGTTCCGTGACGCGGCTGTTGAGCAGGCTCCTGCGGCGGCCGACCGAGGCGGAAGCCGTGATTCGTTCCGGCAGCTTTTCGGCTGAGCAGCTCACGGCGATTCATGTTAAGGCCCTCGCCGAGGCGCAGCGGATGCTGCCCTACGAGCACGCCAAAGCGGTTGCGGACGCTGTCGTGACCTGCCTGGTTGTGGAGGAGGGCACGTGACTGCGACGGACCGGCCGGCTGCGCGCGTAGTTCGGGACCGCCGGACTGATGTGTTTGCCCACCCGCGCAACACCCTCCTGCTCTTCCTCCTTCTCTTTATCGCGGTCTGCGTGTATATGGAGACCGCCGTCGGTTACGCCGAGCAGCAGTTCCCGGGAGGGAGCGACGAGCGTGTCATCCCGAATACCCACATTCCCTATGCCGTCGCGTATGGGGTCTGGTGGCTGGTGCTCTTCGGTACGGAGATGAGCTGGAGAGTGGTGCGTAACAGGGGGCGCCGGCCGCTCGACCTGGTCCGGCACCCTCTGGCCGCCCAGCGCATCGACGCGTTGGCGTCGGAGGTGGGACTCAAACGGCGCCCGAGAGTGTTCTTGGTGCCGAGGATCGGTGACCAGGCCTTCGTAGGCGGCAGCACCTGGATGCCCGTCTGGCGGCCCTACCTCGTCGTGGGGCCGGGCCTGCTCGCTCTGGGCGACAGAAGGGATGACACCGCGTGCCAGATCTTTACGGCGGTCGTCAGCCACGAACTCGCCCACCTGCGCAATCGAGATGTCATGCTGCTCCACCTGTTGGCGGGACTCAGATGCGGCAATCTGGTGAGCGCCCTTCTCTTCACCTGTCTGCTGGCGCTCGACACGGCCGGCCAAGGCCACACTGGCCTGCTGTTCGGTGCGCTGACGCTGACGCTGTTCGCACTCCTCATCGAGCTCATCATCAGGGAGATGCTGCGCTGCCGGGAGAACTACGCCGATCTGCGTGCTGCCCGGACGCGACCGCAAGAGCTCGAACTGGCGCTTCGACTCGCCGAGCGGAAACGGAGCCACGTCGCGCCCCGACGCCTGGGTCGGGTGGTTTTGACCGCTTGGTGGAAGTGTCATCCCCCCGTTCGGGCCCGGCTGCGTCTGCTGGCCGAGCCGGGTGGGTTATTGCGTCTTCCCTGGCTCTACGTCCTCCTCGGAGGTGTCTTGGCAGGGGTCTCGTGTGTCACCGTCGCGGCTTCGATGAGTAACAGGCTGCACATCGACCCGTCCGAGAAGCCGACCTTCTTTTTCATGAATCTACTGGTCGGAGCCCCGCTTGGAAGCTTCATGGCGGTCGGCGTCTGGCGGCAGGAGCGGCACGGTAACAGTTCGTTTGCGCGCTCATTGGCCGACGCGGCCGCAAGGGTGATGCTCTTGGCCCTAGGCGTCATTGTCGGCAGCCGGCTGACGCCACTGACTCCCTACGGCAGGGTGTACAACGAGGCGACTCTTACTCTGGAGCCCGTTCTGCCCTGGTCGTTGGGAGCACTGTTGTGTGGCTGCATCACACTCGTGGGCTGGCCGCATCTGGCCGCACGGGTTTTGCGCCTCATCCGTCCCCAAGCGGGTCCGGCCGGATGGCTGTTCTGGTGGCCGCTGACGCTGACGGCCGCTACGGCGGGTTTCGCCGTGTTCTACTTCCTGCCGTTGCTCGAGATGACATTCCCCGCCGTGCCGGCCGTCACCGAGGGGTTGTTCCCCTGACCGACCCGGCTGTCGTCAGCCGGTCAGCTGTTCTGCGTACAGTGCACCGAGATCGGCCCCACACGTGCTGTCGAACCCCCTCGGCAATCCTTAGAGCTCGTAACCCGATCTTGTTGAACGGTCCTGGTCGGGCGTGACTGTTGTGACGGTCTGATCGTTCGGGTGGGTGTGACGACTCGGCCGTGGATCGTGGACGACGACTTGTGGGCGCTGATCGAGCCGTTGCTGCCGCCTTGGCCCGAGCGGTCTCCGGGGCCGAAGCCGGTGGCGGACCGGCTGTGTCTGGAGGGCATTCTGTATGTCCTGCACCAGGACGTCGCTTGGCAGCTCCTGCCCCTGGAGCCGGGGTTCGGCTCGGGGCAGACCTGCCGGCGGCGCCTGGACCGCTGGCAGCAGGCAGGCGTCTTCGACAGGTTGGACCGCATCCTGCTCGCGGAACTGAACGCGGCCGGCGAACTCGACTGGACCCGCGCGTGCGTGGACGGCACCCACGGCCGCGCCAAGGAAGGGGAGACGCGACCGGCGATGGGAACGACGCCTCGAACTCCACGACGCCTTCGTCTCCCTGGCTTGCAGCTTCATCTGCTGGCGACGCCTCAAGAAGGCCCACCATGACCCTTTTACGAGCTCCAAGAGCCCGAAGACCGAGGCGGCTCAGGTCAGCTCCTTCCCCCGGTGGGGCGATCGAGTCGCCCGGGTCGGCTCAGCCCCCAGTAGGGCTGTGCCGAGTCACTTCCTGCCGAGCCGCCGGCTGCCCCAAGGTCTCTGTAGCTCCATTGGCGACGGAGTCGTTCCCGCCTATCGCGGCCCCGACGGTTCGGCCGGTCGATTCGGCAGAGCCTTGGCATTCTTGGCGGCGGCTGCCGCGACGGTTGCCAGGTCTTCGCCCGAGAAGCCGGCGCGGCTCAGCACCGCCAGAGATTTGTTCGTCGCCAGCGTGCACAACGCCAGCTCTGCCGCCTCCTGCTCACCAGCCCCCGTCGCCAGCAACGCCTGCTCCAGCCTCGCCCGCAAACCGTCGATCATGGCGCGGACCATCGCCCGGCCCTCCGCGTCAAGGGCCGGGAACTGCGTTGCCGACACCGTGAGCAGACAGCCGTCCGGGACCGTCGGGTCGGCGATACGGTTCAGGGCGACCTGTAGGAAGGCGGCCACAACGGCGCTCGGGCTCGGGTGGGGCCCGGACAGCGCCTGCTCGTACAGCGGGTGGTAGGTCTGCGCGTACCGCTGGAGGCTTTTCCGGAAGAGGGCGCTCTTGTCGCCGAAGGTGCCGTAGAGCGAGCCCCGGCCCAGGCCCGTGCCCTCGGTCAGGCGATCGATCGAGGCCTCCGAATAGCCCCAGCGCCAGAAGACGTGCATCGCACGTCGTAGCGCCTCGTCCACGTCGAATTGCTTGCGGCCTGCCATGGTCCGTCAGCCTACACATCTTGTACCGATCATTCAAAGATGGGTATGGTCGCCGGCATGACAAGCTTGCGTTCGCTGCAACTGCCTGACGGATTCCTCGACTTATTCACCAGCCGGCTCGTGGAGGTGAACGGGCTGCGGCTGCACGCGGTCACCGGTGGAAACGGCCCGGCGCTGCTGCTGATCGGCGGGTGGCCCCAGACCTGGTACGCCTGGCGGGAGGTGATGCCCGCGCTCGCCCGCCAGCACACCGTCGTCGCCGTCGACTCGCGCGGCGCCGGGCTCTCCGACAAGCCCGACGACGGGTACGACGCCGGCACGCTGGCCGCCGATCTGGTCGCGTTGATGGCCGCGCTCGGGCACGACCGGTTCGACGTGGTCGGCCACGACATCGGTACGTGGACCGGATACGCCCTCGCCGCCGATCACCCCGAGCGGGTGGGCCGGCTCGCCATCCTCGAAGCAGTGATCCCCGGTCTCACGCCGTCCCCGCCGTTCTTCGGCCCGGCCGCGGTCAACCTGAAGCTCTGGCAGTTCGGCTTCAACCGGCTCACCGACCTCAACGAGGAACTGGTCCGGGGACGGGAGCGGCTCTTCTTCGGCTGGCAGTTCGCCAAGAAGGCAGCCACCCCGGACGCGATCCCCGCGTACGCCGTCGACGTCTACGTCGATGCGATCGCCGCGGATCCTCGCGCGCTGCGGGCGAGCTTCGCGTACTACCGGGCGCTGGACGAGACGATCGCGCAGAACGAGCAGCGCAGCAAAACCCGGCTGACGCTGCCGGTGCTCGCCGTCGGCGGCGCGCTGTGGAGCGGCGCGAATGCCGCCCAGACGATGCGGCTGGCGGCCGACGACGTCACGGGGGTCGTCCTCGACGACTGCGGCCACTACCCGGCCGAGGAGCAGCCGGCGCGGTTTGTCGAGATCCTGGAGGACTTCCTCGCGGCCAACCGGTAGCAGGCACGCCACACGGCTGAACTTCGCGAACGACAGGCGGAGCTTCACAAACTCCGCTACGTCGCCGAGCAGGCCTTCGCCCTCCTCCACCAGTTCAAACGCCACGCCATCCGATGGGAACGACGCCTCGAACTCCACGAGGCCTTCGTCTCCCTGGCATTCAGCCTCATCTGCTGGCGACGCCTCAAAAACGCCCACCCATGATCCTGTTACGAGCTCTTAGGGCTTACGGGGCCTCTGGTGACGGTTTGACCTACGGCGGTTCTCGGCCCTGACCATGGGCGCCGAGAACCCCTCTCATACAGGGCCAAGAGCGAGGACATGACTTGGCAAGGTCGCGCCGGGTCGTCCGAGGGCGGCCCGGGTGTTGCCGCGGGCCAGGTGCAGACAGGCTGTGGCGATGGCCCGGCCCGCTGCCGGTGTGCACACGCTGAGGGGTGTGGTGGTCGGCGCGAAGGGTGACTTTCACGTTGTCAGCAACACCCCGGTTTCCAGCGGCGAGTTGCTGAAGTGTCCCGGTGTCCTGGCCTGCTTCGCCTTTCCCGTCCGCGATCACCAGCTGAGTAACGGTCTGAGTGAAGTGGTTGTGGTGGTCGGTTCGGGGAGGTTCTGGGCCTTTTTTATCGCGTCGGGTGGTTGGTGTGTGGTGGGTGGTGTGTGGTGGGTGGTGTGTTGGTGGTCTGCCGTTTATGTGGTGGGTTGTGGTTGGGGTGTGTTCTCGGTCTGCGCCTCGCCCGCCGGGGGCTCGTCGTCGACCGGGGTCTTGACCGACTCCAGCAGCAGCTGGGAGACGTCCACGACCTGGATGGACTCCTTGGCCTTGCCCTCGTTCTTCTTGCCGTTGACCGAGTCGGTGAGCATGACGAGGCAGAAGGGGCAGGCGGTGGAGATGATGTCGGGGTTGAGGGAGAGGGCTTCGTCGGTGCGTTCGTTGTTGATGCGTTTGCCGATGCGTTCTTCCATCCACATGCGTGCGCCGCCGGCGCCGCAGCAGAAGCCGCGTTCTTTGTGGCGGTGCATCTCCTCGTTCCGCAGACCCGGGACATTGGCGATGATCTCGCGCGGAGGCGTGTAGATCTTGTTGTGGCGGCCGAGGTAGCAGGGGTCGTGGTAGGTGATGAGGCCCTCGACCGGGGTGACGGGGGTGAGTTTGCCGTCGTCGATGAGGTGCTGGAGCAGCTGGGTGTGGTGGATGACCTCGTAGTCGCCGCCGAGTTGGGGGTATTCGTTGCCGATGGTGTTGAGGCAGTGCGGGCAGGTCGCGACGATTCTTTTCGCCGATTTCGGCTTGCGCGAGGCCTCGGTCACCTTGCCGTCGTCGCCGGTCTCCTCGCCGAACGCCGTGTTCAGCGCCATGACGTTCTCCATGCCGAGTTCCTGGAAGAGGGGCTCGTTGCCGAGGCGGCGGGCGGAGTCGCCGGTGCACTTCTCGTCGCCGCCCATGATCGCGAACGTGACGCCGGCGATGTGGAGGAGTTCGGCGAAGGCTTTGGTGGTTTTCTTGGCGCGGTCTTCGAGGGCGCCGGCGCAGCCGACCCAGTACAGGTAGTCGACGTCGGTGAGGTCTTCGATGTCGCGGCCGACGACGGGGATGTCGAAGTCGACCTCCTTGAGCCACTCCAGGCGCTGTTTCTTCGCCAGCCCCCAGGGGTTGCCCTTCTTCTCCAGGTTCTTGAGCATGGTGCCCGCCTCGGACGGGAACGCGGACTCGATCATGACCTGGTAGCGGCGCATGTCGACGATGTGGTCGATGTGTTCGATGTCGACGGGGCACTGCTCGACGCAGGCGCCGCAGGTGGTGCAGGACCACAGCACGTCCGGGTCGATGACGCCGTTCTCCTCGGCGGTGCCGATCAGCGGGCGTTCGGCCTCGGCCAGTGCCGCGGCGGGCACGTCCGCGAGCTGCTCGGCGGTCGCCTTCTCCTCGCCCTCCATGTTCTTGCCGCCGCCGGCGAGGAGGTAGGGGGCTTTGGCGTGCGCGTGGTCGCGCAGCGACATGATCAGCAGCTTGGGGGAGAGGGGCTTGCCGGTGTTCCAGGCGGGGCACTGGGACTGGCAGCGGCCGCACTCGGTGCAGGTGGAGAAGTCCAGCAGGCCTTTCCAGGAGAACTGCTCGACCTGGGAGACGCCGAAGACGTCGTCGTCGCGGGGGTCGGTGAAGTCGATTCGTGTGCCGCCCGATGTCATCGGCAGCAGGGCGCCCAGGGCGGTGGCGCCGTCCGGGTTGCGTTTGAACCAGATGTTGGGGAAGGCCAGGAACCGGTGCCAGGCGACGCCCATGTTGGTGTTGAGGGCGACGACGATCATCCAGATGAACGAGGCGGCGATCTTCAGGCCGGCGAAGAAGTAGGTGAGGGTGTGCAGGGTGGAGGTGTCGAGCTCTTCGAGGCGGGTGAGCAGGGGGTAGGAGATGAAGAACGAGGCCTGGTAGCGGGGGATGTGGTGCTGGGCGCCTTCGAGGGCGTGCAGGACCACGATGCAGATGCCGACGGTGAGGATGACGGCTTCGACGAAGTAGGCCTGGCCGGTCTTGGAGCCGGCGAAGCGTGACTTGCCGTCCGGGCGGCCGGCCCGGTTCAGCTGGCGGACGGTGATCAGGGTGATGATGCCCAGTGCCGTCATCGTGCCGAGGAACTCGACGAAGACGTTGTAGGGGGTCCAGTCGCCGATGACGGGCAGGAGCCAGTCGGGCCGGAAGAGCTGGCCGGCGGCGTTGACGATGGTCAGCAGCAGTGTGTAGAAGCCGACCGCCACGAACCAGTGCGCCACCGCGATGACGCCCCAGCGGTTCATGCGGCTGTGGCCGGCGAACTCGCGGACGACGGTGAGGGTGCGTGTGAGGGGGCGGTCGGTGCGGGTCCGGGCGGCGGCCGGCTGGCCGAGCGTGATGAAGCGGTAGATCGCCAGGACGGCCCGGCCGAACAGTGCGACACCGACCACGATGAGGACCAGCGACACGATGATCGCGGCGAGTTGCATGGGCGGACTCCTCGAACCTGCGAAAACGGGACTACCGAGCGGTAACATATGTGGTCGGTCCGAGACTACCCATTTCCCGGGCCGTGCTGTAGCCGGGGGGCAGGGTGATCTGCGTCGCTGAACGGCTTGTCCCGCCCGCCGTCGCGGCCCGGTAACGGGGCTTGTGCGGCTGGGGAGTTGGCGGATCGTGGCCGGGCGGGCGCCGGTATGCGGCGGGGTCCGTGCGCCGGGGTGGCTCGAGCGGCTGTGGAGCAGATTTGAAGCGCGCGCCGGGCCCCGCCCCCTGTCCGCCTCGCCGGCCCTGTATCCGTGCCCGCATGCCCGCATGCCCGCATGCCCGCATGCCTGTACGGCTGTACGTGCCTTCGGCCCGGCCGGTGCCTACGCCCGCCCTTCCGGCTCCGCCTGTGTCCTGCCGGTCTGCGCCTGCCCGTGCCTCCGGCCCCGTGCCTGTGTCTGTGCCTCCGGCCCCGTGCCTCCGGCCCGCCCGGCATGCCGTCCCGGCCCTGCTGGGGTTGGGCCGCGAGACGATCTCGATCACGAGAGGGGAACGGCGGGGGTCGATCGCGTCACCGGCGGCTGCTGCTTCCTCCTCGTCGGTCACGATGAGGTCCGGGACCCTGAGGACTCCCAGTGCGGCGTCCTCCGCGTCGGTCTCCAGCATGAGGACCAGATCCGCCGCCAGCTGAGGCTCCAGCCGGGTGCGCAGCCGGTGCGCGACGGGCTGGTGCTGCTTTTCCGGCTCATCACCAAGCAGCTGGCCTCGGCTGATTTCGGGCCAGGCCAGGGGGGCGGGCTTGTCGAAGGGCTCACGGAACTCACGCAGGTGGTGGTAGATGTCCTGTTCCGTCATGCCTGCCACCGTGCATGACGGAATCATCATCGTGCGTGCTGTGCGGACCTCGTGCCGGACCGTCTGAGCTGTTGAAACGAAGCCGTCGGCGGGCGCGGGTGGTGCCGCCCGCGACGCGGTCCGCCGGGCCGCAGGAGGTGTGCAGGTCAAGGCCGGAGGCGACGGTGTGGGTGCCGGCGGTGCCCGCTTGCCGGGGCTGTTGCCGGTCCGGGCCGAGGCGGCCGGGACCGGCGGTGGGAGGCGCGGGCGGGATGGCCGGTGGGGTCCCTGATGTGCTCCGGGCGGCTGTGGGGCAGGGGTGGTAGTGAACCGTCCGTCCCGTATATTTTCTGTCCTGTTCGTGTGCCGTGGGCGGCCCGGTCGGTGGGGCGGGAAGCTCGTGCGGGCCGGGCGGGGGCCCGGGCGGCCTGGGAGCGGCTGCGGGTCCGCCGGCCTGGCCCGCGGCTGCGGGAGCGCCGGCCTGGCCCGCGGCTGGGGGGCTGGCGGCCTGGGCAGGCGCTTTGCTCCGCCGCCGGTCCGCCGGTCCGCCGGTCCAGGGCCTGCCGGCCTGGCGGCCTGGCGGCCTGGCGGTGGCGTGGGGGTGTGCCGGGTGTGGTGGTGGCGGGGTATCCGGCCCCGTCCGGATCATCCGGTGCGTCCTGCCTCCACGGCCGGGCAGTCCCTGGTGGTGGGTGGTGTTTTTCTGCTCTCCGGCTGCTGTCCGGTCGGTGATACTGGCTCCCGGCGTGGGCCGGGGACGAAGGAGGGGGTCCGGGGTATGGCGGGGGATGTGCGGGCGCAGGTGGTGGTGGTGGGTGGGGGGCCGGTCGGGCTGCTCCTGGCGTGTGAGCTGGCCGGGTACGGGGTGCGGACGGTGGTGGTCGAGGCGCGGGGGGCGGTGAGCGGGCAGCCGAAGGCGACCACGCTGCATGCGCGGACCGTGCAGTGTCTTGCCCGGCGCGGTCATCTCGGTGTGCTCGCGGATGCGGGCGCGGATGTGGGCGCGGAGGCGGGGGAGGGGCCGGGGCCGGGGGAGGCCGCGGGCGTGACTGTAGGTGCGGGTGCGGGTGCGGGTGCGGGTGGGGTGTCGGGGGGGAGTTCTTTTCATTTTGCGGGGATCGGGGGGCTGGTGATCGGGGCGCCGGCGGGGGAGCCGCGGGCGGTGGTGAAGTGTGCGCAGGAGGATCTGGAGCGGTCTTTGGAGGAGCGGGCCAGGGCTGCGGGTGCGGAGGTGCGGCGTGGGTACCGGGTGAGCGGGGTGTGGCAGGGGCCGCAGGGGGTGCGGGTCGAGGCGCAGGGGCCGCACGGGCCGGTGTGTTTCGTTGCCGGGTATGCGGTGGGGGCGGACGGTGCGCGCAGTGTGGTGCGTGAGCTGGCGGGTTTCGGCGCGCGGACGTATCCGGCGACGGTGTCGGCGATGGCGGGGGATGTCCGGCTGGGGCAGGCGGACGCGCTGCGGCCGGGCTGGCACCGCAGCGGGCGCGGCTGGATCCTGGCCAAGGACGCGGGCGGCGGTGTGATGCGCCTGCGCACGCTGAACTGCTCGGGCGCGCACCCGGCCCGGCATGCGCCGCTGGATCTGGAGGAGCTGCGCCGGGAGGTGTCCTTCATCGCGGGGCGTGACATCGCGATGGACGGCCCGCGGTGGCTGAGCCGGTTCAGTGACTTCTCCCGGCTGGTCTCCTCCTACCGCAGGGGGCGGATCCTGCTGGCGGGGGACGCGGCGCACGTGCATTTCCCCATCGGCGGCCAGGGCTTGAGCACGGGTCTGCTGGACGCGCTGGGCCTGGGCTGGAAGCTGGCGTTCACGGTGCGCGGCAGGGCGGGCGAGGACCTGCTGGACACCTATGGCGCGGAGCGCCGGCCCGCCGCGCAGCGGGTCATCGACCACACGCGCGCCCAGCTGGCCCTGATGCGGCCGGATCCCGGACTCGACCCGCTGCGCGCGCTGTTCGGCGAGCTGATGGCCCGCGGCGGCGCGGAGGGCACGGTCCTGGCGTCCATGGTCAGCGCCCAGGACACGGTGCTGCCCGCGCGCGGCGCCGGCTCCTCGCCCTGGGAGGGGCGTTTCGTGCCCAACGCCGCGCTGAGCACGCCGCAGGGCCGCACCGATGTGACGGGCCTGCTGGCCGCGGGCCTGCCGCTGCTGCTGCTCTTCGGCGAGCGGGCCGGCCGCTATGCGCGCCAGGCGCGGCCGTGGGCACAGCTGGTGCGGGTGGTGCGGGCCGCCCCGGTGCCCGCGCTGGACTGCGAGGCGCTGCTGGTGCGCCCCGACGGGTATGCCGGCTGGGCGGCGGGGGGCGGCGCGCTGGCCCCCGCCCTGCGGGCGTACTGCGGCCCGGGCACCCCGCCCCCCGGGGACACGGCGTCCGGGGACACGGCACCCGGGGACGCGGCGTCCGGGGGTGCGGCGTCCGGGGGTGCTGCGGACTGCGGGCAGGCCGGGGGTGATCCGGCGGCCGGCGGGCAGGTGGCAGGCGCGGCGGGCGGCGGGCAGGTGGGGGATGCGGCGGCGGGCGCGGTCAGCTGACGGGCGCCGGGTGCTGCGGGGTGCGCAGGCTGTCGAGTTCGGCGTGGACGAAGGCTCCTCTGCCCTCGGTGATGTCCACCGCGGCGAGTACCGAGGGCACCACGACGCTGGGCAGCACGTGCCGCAGCAGGGCGGTGACCCGGTGCGGCAGGTCCTGGTAGTTGGACATGGCCTGGGACATGGCCTGCACGCCGGCGAACGCCCCCACCAGGACGTCGGCGGTCTCGGCGGGCACGATGTGCGGCATCAGCTCGCCCTGCGCCTGCGCCTGCTCCAGCAGGGCGATACCGACATCGCTCCAGCGCAGGAACGGGCCGCTGCGGTCCAGTCCCTGGGTCTGCTGGTCGAGCGCGAGGCGGACACCGGCCCGCACCAGGGGGTCGGTGCGCAGGCGGTAGGCGTGCAGGACCACCGTGTCCACCAGCTGCTGGACCTTGCAGGCGCGCAGCGGGATGGGCAGGTCGTGGTCCTGCTCGTGGATCACCCCTTCGGCCAGGTCCTCCTTGGAGGGGAAGTGGAAGTACAGGGCGCCCTTGGTCACCCCGGCGGTGAGGAGGATCTCGCTGATCGTCGCGGCCTGGTAGCCGCGCTCCTCGAAGACCTTGGCCGCCGCCGTCAGGATCGTCTGCCGGGTGCGGATCGCCCGGTCCTGCTTCACCAATTCCCGGCCTCCTTCTCGTCGATGAGCCCGGAGACCCAATAAAAAACCGTCCAGTTCGTACATTACAGGGGGTGTGTTTCGAACAGCACCCCCGGATGTACTGGATTCAATGGAACCGCGCAGAGATCGCGGCGGGAGCGGGGAGGACCGGGCGTGCGGGACGACGGGGCACAGGCGCCGCAGGCGCTGCGGGCGGCGGGGGCGCGGCAGGGGCTGCGGGTGCTGTGGGCGGCGGGGGCGGGGTGGGCGGGATGATCCTGGTGACGGGTGCCACCGGGACGGTGGGAGGGCAGGTGGTGCGCCGGTTTCCCGCCGGGGTGCGTCTGCGTCTGATGGCCCGGGACCCCGCGAAGGTCACGGGCGCGCCGGCTGCGGCCGAGATCGTCGCCGGCGATTACGGGGACCCGCTCTCGCTGGCCCGGGCCCTGACGGGGGTGCACGCCGCGTTCCTGGTGACCACCCGCGCCGGCGGCGGCGACGACGCGGCGTTCGCGGCCGCCGCGCGGCGGGCCGGTGTGCGGCGGCTGGTGAAGCTCTCCGCGGCGGCGGTCCTGGACCCGGGGGCCGACGATTTCATCACCCGCTGGCAGCGTGCGGGCGAGGAACAGCTGCGCGGCTGCGGCCTGGAGTGGACCCTGCTGCGTCCGCGCGCGTTCATGTCCAACGCCCTGGGCTGGGCGGCCTCCGTGCGCGGCGAGCGCACCGTGCGCGCCCTCTACCCGGCCTCGCCCAACGCCTGTGTGGATCCCCGTGACGTCGCGGAGGTCGCCGTGCGGGCCCTGACCGAGGAGGGACACGCCGGACGCGCCTACACCCTGACCGGGCCTCAGACGCTCACCGCGGCCGGGCAGTGCGAGCAGCTCGGCCGTCTCCTCGGGGTCCCCCTGCGGCTGGTGGAACTGAGCCCCGCCCAGGCCCGCGCCGCCTGGGCCGCACGCTATCCGGAGCCGGTCGCCGACGCGCTCCTGCACAGCGCCGAACGGCAGCGGGCGGGCGCCAAGGCCCAGGTGGAGGACACCGTCCGCGCGGTGACGGGCCGTCCGCCCCGCACCTTCGCACAGTGGGCCGAAGATCATCTGGAGGCCTTCGCCCCGGCCGGGCAGCAGCCCGCGGCGCCCGCCGCGCCCGCCGGGGACCGCCTCGCACGCCCGGTACGCCCCGGCAGCCCCGGCACGGCGTGACACGGCACCGGCCCCGCAGGACACGCCCGGCACACCGGATCCCCTCTCCCGGGGCAGCGTCTGCCGGGGCACGGCCCGCCGGGGCACGGCCCGCCGGGGCACGGCCTGTTGGAGCACCCTCTGCGGGGGCACCGTCCGCCGGAACACCGTCCCGCGGAACACCGCCCGCCGTGACGCCGTCCGCCGCAGCAGCACCCCGCGGGGTGCTGCCCGCCGGAGCACGGCCTGCCGGAGCACGGCCTGTTGGAGCACCCTCTGCGGGGGCACCGTCCGCCGGAACACCGTCCCGCGGAACACCGCCCGCCGTGACGCCGTCCGCCGCAGCAGCACCCCGCGGGGTGCTGCCCGCCGGAGCGGCCCGCCGGGGCACGGTCCCCCGGGGCACGGCCTGTTGGAGCGCCGTCTGCCGGGGGGGGTGCTCCCCGGAACACCGCCCTGCGGAACACCGTCTGCCGGAACACTGTCTGCCGGAGCGCCGCCCTGCGGAGCGCCGCCCTGCGGAACACCGTCTGCCGGAGCGCCGTCCGGCCGGGCGCCGTCCGGCGGGGTGCGGTGTGCCGGGGTGGTGCTGTGCGGGGCGCGGGCCGCGGGGGGTCATTCGGCGGGCGGCGCCATGGTCACGGTGGACCGGAACACCGGGGTGCCGTCCTGCTGGGCGGTCACCAGGACGCTCTCCTCGTGTTCGGGGCGCGGCGGCGCGGTGCGGTGGGCCTCGACGGTGCAGGGCGTGTCCAGCTCGACGTAGCGCAGGAACTCGCTGGTGATGCCGAGCGGCAGGCAGGCGCGGCCCAGTGTCGCGGCCGTGGCCTGGCGGGCGGCTTCGAGCAGCACCATGCCGGGCACGTGGTCGACGGGGTGGTCGAAAAGCACGGGATGGCGGGTGTCCACCCGCAGCTGCCAGCTCCCGGGCCGGCCGGCGGGGGACAGGACGACGTCCACCGGTGACATCCGGCCGACGCTCTGCGGGGGTTCCGGCGCGGTCAGGGCCAGCACCCGGGGCCGCCCGCCCGCCGCGAGCCGGGCGGCGCGCAGCCGCCGGTAGACGGCCGGCGCGACACAGGTGAACGAGCCGCCCCCGGTCGCGGCGAGGTGGCCCTCACGGTAGATCTCCACCGTGATGCGGCAGCCGGTCAGGGCGCCGCCGCGGCGCCGTTTCACCTGCGAGCACGTCACGTCGACGTCCAGCGAGGCCGGCGCCAGGCCGACCCGCACGTGCGGGGGCCGCACCTGCACGTCCAGGTCCTCCACCAGGAGGTGATGGCCCAGCGGCACACCGAACTCGGCGTGCGCGAGCAGGATTCCGGTCTGCCGGATCGTCTCGGCGGCGATCAGCGGATCGTGGCAGCCGTCCACGGCGGCGAAGAAGCTGTGCCCGCGGGGCCACTGGGCGGCGACGGTGAAGCGGGACTCGTCCACCCGCGCCCAGTCGGTGAGCAGGACCTCGGCGACGCTGGCGCGGTGGACGAACTCCTTGGGCACGGTGGTGGTCAGGGACGGCGGGAGGGTGTCACCGGCCCCCATGGGCACGGCCGCGCCGGCCTGTGTGTGTGCTGCGCCGGATATCGCGCGGTGTATGCGGAACGCGCTCGCAGACATAGCTCCCCCTGAGCCGCCTCGGCCTTGAATTCCGAGGGGCAGCCCCCTCGGAAAAACGAAGATACATACCAGCCGGTTTACTTTCCACCGGGAAGGCGCGGCTCCGCCCGCACGATAAATGGAGTGATGTATTCCCGGATTTTCAAGTGATCATCTGCCAGGCCGTGAGGGTCCGGGAGCTGCGGGTCTCGGCGGCCGTGTTCTCCATGGCCCGAGGCCCGCCCGTGGCCGGCCGCCGGATGAGGGGTCCCGCCGGGTGCCGCAATCTCGAGCGATCCCGGAGCCGTTCTTGAGCGGGGCGGTGCGCCCGCCCCCGGGGGCGGGAGAAAGGAAAGGGAAGATCGCGTCAAACACCGGCCGGGCCCGGACTCCTCGTCCCCGGGCGGGCACTTCGGGCGCGGGCCCGGGGATGAGGCATTTCGCCCCGGGCGGTCACCACGGGGGCCGTGATCCGTCAGGGAGGTGAGGACGCATGAGGACACACCGAAGAGCGGATCACGCTCCGTGCCGAGGAGGAACCCGTGGGATCACGCATGCCCGACCCCGTTACCCTCGTCCCCGAACTGGCAGAGGTGGCGGGCGCGTTGTGCCGGGCCGGTGCGAACGGTTCGGTGCCGCAGGCCACGATCGGCCTGATCCGCCTGCGCACCGGCCGGCTCCTGGGCAGCACCTACGCGGCGCTGCGCGACGCGGCCGCCCTGCGCGGGGGAGTTGCCGGAGCGGATCGCGGCCGTGGCCACCTGGTGGGACGCGCCGTACTTCACCGATGCCGAGCGGGTTGCACTGGAGCTGGCGGAGGCGGTGCTCCAGCCGAGCACCTGGGGCGAGCGGGTCTCCGACGAGCTGTACACGGAAGTCGCCCGGCACTACGGCGACAAGGCGATCGCCACGCTGGCCCTCGTCATCGGACAGGCCGGTTTCTGGGGGGCGTTCGCCCTCATCGGCAAGCCGGTACCCGGCGCGGGAGCGGCCGGTCAGTGGCCCTGACCCCCGCCCGGGCCCCGAACCCCTGCCCGGGCCCCGAACCGCTGCCCCCGGCCCCCCGCCGCCCCCGGCCCGCCGCCCCCGGGCCGGAGCTCCCCGCGCCCGTCGCACCCGCCGCCTGCCGCCCGCGCCCCGGGTGGGGCCCGCAGGCCGTTCCCGGCACGTGGGGGCCCGGCACGTGGGGGCCCGGTTCGTGCGGGGCCGGGGGCGGGGCGGGGTCCGGCCCGGGGGCGGGCGGGTGGCGGCGTGCAGGTGGTGAGTGCACGCCGGGCGGGCGGGGGCCGGGTGCTGTTCCTCCGGGACGGGCAGGGGAGTTCGCCCGTCGCGTGATGCGGCGGGCGACGGCCCGGTCCGTCTTTGCCCGGTGCGCCCGCTCCTGGCCCCCGGTGGGAGAACCGCGCCCGGCAGGCAGGCAGGCACGTACCGGCCGTGCGGGGCGCGTATCCGGCCGCGGCCTGCCACGAAACGCTGGTGCTGCGGTGATCGGGCGGCGCGCCCGGGGGCGCCCGGTGTCGGCGGCGGACGGCACCGCCCCTTGCCTGCCGGAGCGATGTGCAGGGGCATCGGAGCGTTTCGGGCCGGGCCGGGCGCCCCCGGGTGTGCGGGGGCCCCGGCCCCGCCTGTGCGGACCCCGCGCACGCTGCGGGCCGCCGGGCCGCGGAGCGGGCGCGTGCCGCCAGAACGCCCGCTGCCGTTCGGGGCGTTCGGGGCGTTCGGGGCGTTCGGGCTGTCGGGCTGAGCGGTTGAGTCCTGGCGGCAGGACTCAACCGTGCTGGGTGCCTAGGGGCGGTCGGGGGAGCCGAACCAGCGGTGCAGGGCGGCGGTGAGGGTGTCCGGGTCGTCGCCGGCCCAGGCGATGTAGCCGTCGGGGCGTACCAGCAGTGCCGCGGCCTTGCCGAAGGTCTCGGGGGATTCGGGGGTGGCGGTGACGGAGGTGACCCGGTCCTTCCAGCCGGCCGCGGCCGTCCGCAGGGCGGGCGTGCCGTCCAGGTCGAGCAGGACTCCGAGTGCCGGGTGCAGCAGTTCGGGGGTGCGCACCGGGCCGCCCCCGGTGGTCAGTGTGCGCGGCGGCAGCCGGCGGCCGGCGAGCGGGTGGGCGTCCTCGCCGAGGTCGTAGCGGATGTCGATGTGGCTGACCGCGCCCGCCAGATGCCGCTGGACCTCGTCGAGGGTGAGGAGTTCGGCATACAGGTCGCGCAGTGCCTGGGACTCCTCGCCGCCGAAGATGGCCATTCCCTGGGCGCGGGTGTTGGCCAGCAGGCGGGCGCCGACCGGGTGGCGTTCGCCGTGGTAGGTGTCCAGCAGGTCCCCGGGCGCGGTGCCGCGGACGGTGGCGGCGAGTTTCCAGCCCAGGTTGACCGCGTCCTGCACGCCGGTGCTCATGCCCTGGCCGCCCACCGGCAGGTGGATGTGCGCGGCGTCCCCGGCGAGCAGGACCCGGCCCTGCCGGTAGTGGGCGGCCTGGCGGGTGGCGTCGGTGAAGGAGCTGACCCACAGGGCTTCGCCGGCTGAGATGTCCTCGCCGGTCACCCGCTGCCACGCCGCGGCGACCTCGGCGAATCCGGGGGCCCCGCCGTGGGCGTCCGGCGACGCGCCGTACTCGGACAGGATGATGCGGGCCACCCCCTCGGCCATCGGGAAGACCTGCACCAGGCCGCCCGGCAGCCGCTCGCCGAAGGGACGCGGACGCACCCCGGAGCCGGCCACGTCGGCGAGGTGCATGAGCTGGCTGCCCGCGGCGCCGGGGAAGTCGATCCCCGCGGCCCTGCGCACCGTGCTGCGTGCGCCGTCGGCGCCCACCAGGAACGCCCCGCGCAGCCGGCGCTGCTCGCCGGAGGGGGTGGCCACGGTGACGGTGACGCCGTCCGCGTCCTGTTCCAGGGCGAGGAACTCCAGGCCGCGGCGGATGTCGGCGCCCAGCTCGCGGGCCCACTCCTGCAACACCGCCTCGGTCTGGGACTGCGGGATGCCGCGGGCCCCGAAGTCGGCGTCCTCGAGGACGGTGTAGTCGAAGGGGATCCCGCCGAAGTGCCCCATCGGGCTGGTCTCCAGGCCGCCGAAGCGCGGCACGAGACCGCGCTGGTCGAACGACTCCAGCGCCCGGGTGGTGAAGCCCAGGGCCCGCGACTGGCCGGTGGGCTGCTCCAGGGCCTCGGCGACGATGACGCCCGCCCCGCCCAGGCGCAGTTCCCCGGCCAGCATCAGGCCGGTGGGACCGCCTCCGACGACGATGACGTCCGCGTCAAGCGTGGTGTCCATGTGAGTCCTCTCCTCGTGCGCTGCGGCACGGCGTTGTCACGTCGGTTGGTCGGTGTCGTCTTCGGACGGTCGCAGAGGGGCCGGTGACCTCACGGGAGGCGGGGCGGGCCGCGGGCGGTCCCGGTGCGGCGGATACGGGCGCCCGGCCCGGTGCCGCGGGGGCCGGGCCGGGGTGAGCCGGGGTGGGGGAGGAGGCCTTCGGCGTCCGCGGTCCCGCCACACCCTGCCCCATGATCCGCCCCGGGGCTCGAAAAGGGCTCAGGTCCGCCTGGAGGGGCCGCAGTTGCGCCCCGCGCCGCCCGTGCCCCCTTCCCGGCGCGGGAGGGACGGGGCTTGCGCCGGGACACCCCGCCCCGCCCGGGCGGCGGCGGGCGGGGCGGGGGCGGGGCGGGGGCGGGCGCAGCAGGCCCACCAGGTGCAACAGGCGCAGCAGGGGCGGCCGCACGAGGCCGGCGGGAGCGGGCGCGCGGACACCTCCCGGCGCTCTCGCGCCGCGGACGGCCACGTATATTGCCCCGGGCCGGCGGGGCCGCGTCCTGGCCGGATCCGGACGTGCCGGCGCGGACGGCACGGTCTGCGGCGGGCCTGCGGCGGGAAAAGAAGGCGCATGTTTCCAGCCGCACCGTTTTGGACTTCCGGTGGCTCCTTGTTTTCGCTGCTGGGTGCACCGCACAAGCGGAACTAGAGCCTCACCCTGCGGTTTCTCCTGGCGGGGGCAAGGTGAGGTGAACGTCAGTTTGATATGCGGCTGGCTGGATAGCGTCGCCACAGGGGGGCGACAGTCGTATCGCATTGACAAACCGACTGTGCTGTTTTTTTATCTGGGGGTTCGAGTGGCATGCAGAGCACCGGGTCTTCGGGTGGCGGGTTGTGAGCCGGCCGGAGATGGAGGTGTCGGGCCTGGACTCATGGGGGAGACCGTGGACATCGAAGTACTGGGTGCATTGTCGGTACAGGAGAACGGGGTGTCGGTCGTGCCGACGGCACCCAAACCGAGACAGGTTCTGGCGCTGCTGGCCCTGAACGCCGATCAGGTGGTTCCGGTGTCGGCCCTGGTGGAGGAGTTGTGGGGGGTGCTCCCGCCGCGCAGTGCGCGCACGACGTTGCAGACGTATGTGCTGCAACTGCGGGAGCTGATCGGGGTGGCGCTGGCACGCGGCGGGGACGAACGGTGTTCGGCCAAGGACGTGCTGGTGACGGTTCCCGGCGGGTACCGGCTGGTGACCCGGTCGGGCAGGGTGGACTTCCGGGAGTTCGAACGGCGTGCGGGTGCGGGGTACCGGGCGATGGACGGTGAGGACTACCGGGCCGGGGCGCGGTTGCTGGCCGAGGCGCTGTCGCTGTTCCGGGGGCCCGCGCTGGCGGATGTGCAGGCGGGCGCGCGCACCGAGATGGAGGGGCGGCGGCTGGAGGAGGCGCGGCTGTGCGCGCTGGACCAGCGGATCGAGGCGGATCTGCGGCTGGGCCGCCATCGTGAACTGCTGCCGGAACTGACGGTGATGGTCAATCAGTACCGGATGCATGAGAGCGTGCACGGCCAGTTCATGCTGGCGCTGCACCGCTCGGGGCGGCGCAGCGAGGCACTGGACGTCTATCAGCGGCTGCGGGCGACGCTGGTGTCCGAACTGGGTCTGGAGCCGTCGGCGGCACTGAGCCGGCTTCAGCGTTCGATCCTCATGGCACGCGCCGAGACCCCCGCACCGACGGGGGCGGCGGCGGAGGCCGCGGACCGCCGGCTGGTCGCCCGCCCCCACTGACCCGCGCTACGGCCGGACCGGGACACCCCGGCCCGGCCGTACCCCCGCGACACCCCGGAGCGCCCCGCGACACCCCGGCGCCGCGCGCAGCCCGCCGCCTTTCCGCTCACGCCTCCCGCGCACCGCGCTGTGCGGCTGCCGGCCTGCCGGGCCCGGAGCGCCGGGCGTTCGCGCGGCCGCCCGCGTGGAACCGGTCCAGCCCGGTCCGGTCCGCAGCGCAGCGGACGGCGCCCCGGTGCCGTCCCGGGAAAGGCCTCCGCAAGAGCGCGAGGCCCGCGGGAATCCGGCCGCCCGCCGCGGCAGGACCGGCAACCGTTCCTAGGGACTGAGCGGGAGTGAGTCCTGTTTCCAGGATTCATGTTCAGCCGAACGCCCCGGACGGTGTTGGGCGTTCTGGTTGCCCGCGTTCGTTCCGCGTCCGGCGCCGACGGATCGTGTCCGTGGTCCGGGGATGCGGGGGCGGGTTCCCTCACGCCCAAGGAATCCTGGTCCGGCCCGGACGGTCCGATGCCCCACCGCATCACTCCGGTGCTGTGGGGGCGGTGTCGTCCGTCGCCGGATCGGGTGTCCCTGGGCGCGCCTTCCGATCGCCACGGCGGCAGCATCGTGGCGGGTGGTTGTGCGGGTGGTGCTGGTGAGGGGTTTCTGCCAGTGCTGGGCGCCCCACCGGCTGGTGTAGGCCGGGTCCACGGCGATGACCGCGATCCCCGTCTGATCCGCCATCGAGGCCAGCCGGGCACGAAGCTTGGCGGTGGGCATACCGGAGATCAGCCGGCGGAAGCGTTTCCTGCGGCCGTGTTTCTCCCGGGTCTTCTCGGTGGTGAAGTCCAGGTCCTCCACCGCGACCGCCTTCACACCACAGACTCTGCTCCAGTGCAGCAGGCGGGTCAGGGCGTGGCGGATCTGGGCGTCACGGTGGTGGGCGGTGCCGGTCAGGTCGTAGAAGAAGCGGCGCGGGCTGCCGGTCGGGTTGCCGTGCACGTCCAGGCGCCAGGCGGCCAGGTGATCGGCGTTCATGTCGACACCGATCACGCCATGGGCGAGGGCGGCCTCGATCGGGATGGCCGGGGTGGGCGGGATCTGCCAGGACGCGGTCAGATACCAGCGCTCCCGGCCCGTATCCAAGTGAATGCGGTAGGCGACCGCCCGGCCGGCCGCGACGCGGTCCGCCCACTCCACGCCCCGGTGCGCGAACACGACCCGGCACGCCAGGACGTAACGGCCGTGCGGAGCGTTCGCCAGATACGCCAGCGGCGCGGGCAGTCTGATGCTCACCTCGCCGTCGGGGCTGATACGGATCGTCTCGTTGCCGTAGTGCTTGCCACGCGCCACGGGTTACGGGAATGAGGCCTCGCCCGGTCCGGCAGGCGGGTCCGCCCCAACCGGCCGCCGGGCAGCCGGAGTCGAGATCTGCTGGAGAATCGGTCCACGCGGGCCCGCGGCCCGCCGCCCGCTCCTGTATTCGCCCGGCGCGCCGACTACCCTGCCGGGAATCTCGTCGGACGTTGCGGTGCGAGGACGGCATGGAGTTTGGGATTCTGGGTTCCGTGCAGGTCTGCGACGCCCGCACCGGCCAGCGGATCGTGCCCGTGGGCGCCAAGCAACGCGCCCTGCTCGGCGCCCTGGTGGCGAAGGCCGGCCAGGTCGTGCCCTGCGAGCGCCTCGTCGACGAGCTGTGGGGCGAGCACCCGCCGGCGAACGCGGCCAACGCCCTGCACGCCCATGTGGCCCGGCTGCGCCGGCTGCTGCCGGTCCCCGCGCCCGGCCCGGGCACACGGCGCCACGAGGGGCTGGTGACCCGCCCCACCGGATACGTCCTGCGGCTGGGCGGCACCGACACCGACGCACGCCGCTTCACCCGCCTGGCCGCCGAGGGCCGGGCGCTGCTCGCCGCCGACCCCGCCCGCTCGGCCCGCCTGCTGCGCGAGGCCCTCGCCCTGTGGCGGGGCGCGGCCCTTCAGGGCAGCGGCCGCGGCGCCATCTGCTCGGCGGAAGCCGCCCTGCTGGAGGAGAGCAGACTCGTCGCCCTGGAAGCCCTGTACGACGCGTGCCTGCGCGCGGGGCACGGACGCGAGATCACCGGCGAGCTGGAGGAACTGACGATCGCCCACCCGCTGCGCGAACGGTTCTACGAGCTGCTGATGACCGCGCTGCAACGGTGCGGCCGGCAGGCGGAGGCCCTGCTCACCTACGAACGGGCGCGCCGCACGCTCGTCCACGACCTGGGCATCCAGCCGGGACCCACGCTGCGCCACCGGATGCAGGCCATCCTGCACCACCACGACCCCGACGGCAGCCTCGACCTTGACGGCCCCGGCCCCCACCCCGGCCCCGGCGGCAGCCTCGGCCTGCCGGTGCGGCCGGAGCCGGCAACCGGCCCTGCCGGCGGCGTGCCGGGCCGCGCCCCGGGCGACGACAGTGACGTGACGCTGCTGCGGGAGGAGATCGCCTGGCTGCGCCGGCGCGTCGAGCGGCTCGCCCAGGAGCAGCAGGACCTGCTCGGCCGCCTCGACCGCCTCATGCTGCGCGAGGCGTCCGGCCTGACCTGACCCTCCGCCACCTGCACCGGCCCGGCGGACGCGTGACGCTCCGGCACAAGACCCGCCCCCGGCTCCCGGCCTCCGCCCCCTCCGGCCTCCGCCCCCTCCGGGCCCTGGCCCCTGGCTCCCGGCCTCCGCCCCCTCCGGCCCCTGGCCCCTCCGGCCCCTGGCCCCTCCGGCCCCTGGCCCCTCCGGCCCCTGGCCCCTCCGGTCCCTGGCCCCCGGCTCCCGGCCTCCGCCCCCTCCGGCCTCCGCCCCCTCCGGCCCCTGGCCCCTCCGGCCCCTGGCCCCTCCGGCCCCTGGCCCCTCCGGCCCCTGGCCCCCGGCTCCCGGCCTCCGCCCCCTCCGGCCTCCGCCCCCTCCGGGCCCTGGCCCCTGGCTCCCGGCCTCCGCCCCCTCCGGCCCCTGGCTCCCGGCCTCCGCCCCCTCCGGCCCCTGCCCCCTCCGGCCCCCTGGCCCCTGGCTCCCGGCCTCCGGGCCCTCGCCCCGGCCCCGGCTCCTGGCCCCGGGGCCAGGAGCAGATGGGCTGCTCGGGCCGGCCGGTTCGCCGCCGGCCGGCCACGCGCCCGCCGCTCCGGGCGCGGGCACAGCGCCTCACCCGCGCCCGGCCCGCAGCGGCGGCCTGGAACCGGCGCCCGGCACCTGCGCGACACACCAACCCGGGTACACCAGCCCACCAGCCCACCAGCCCACCAGCCCACCAGCCCACCAGCCCACCAGCCCGGCGGGCGCGGCGGGCGCGGCGGGGCGGCGGGGAGGCCGCCGCCCCGGGCGGCGCGGGCGCGGCAGGGCCCGCCGGGACGCCCTCGCCGTCCGGCTCCAGCCGTCCGCAAGGCGTTCACGAGTGGTCCTCGAGCCGTGTCGCCGTGCCGTCAGGGCGCTGACGGGGGAGTCCTGCATGATGCGCCCGGGAGTGCCACACCCGGGTATGCCGCTTTCCGGGAACCCTGTGACCTGCGGTCCTGGCCCGGGTGCGGCAGTGACTGCGAGGAGGACGAGACATGGCGAGGTCGAGCCGCCGGCGCCGTGCATGGATCCGTACCGACCGCCGCCCCACAGCGCTCGCCCGCACGGCACGGCCGCCCGCGCCGGCGGCCCGGCACCAGTGCGACGCGCTGCTGGACTCCGTCGTGAACCGGTCCACCGGACGCCACGTGGAGCAGGCCTGGTGGCGCTGGTACGGGCCGCTGGACACCGAGCGGTTCACCGCCGCCTGGCAGTCCGTCATGGACAGAGAAACGATTCTCCGTGCCGCCTTCGAATACGCCCCGAAGCCACGCGTCGTCTTCCACCTGCACGCACGCGCCGAGGTCGTACGGCACCGCGCGGGCACCGTCGACTGGGACGAACTGCTGGAGCAGGACCGGCTGCACGGCTTCGACCTGAGCCGGCCCGGCCCGCTGCGCGTCACCCTCGTCGACACCGGCACCCCCGGCATCACCCGGGTCCTGCTCACCTTCCACCACGGGCTGCTGGACGCCCTGAGCGTGTCCGTCCTGCAGAACGAGTTCAGCCGCGCCTACCTCGGGGGCGGCGTGCTGCCCGGCGGTGAACGCCGGCCGGACGTGCGCGACTGGATGCACTGGCTGGAGTGCCAGGACGCCACCGCGGCACAGGACTTCTTCCGCCGGGCCCTGCCCGCGGACCCCCCCGCCGTGCTGCCCGCGCTGCCCGGCCCGCCCACCCGCCAGCACGGCCACGGCCGCGCCGAGGCCCGGCTGGCCGCCGCCGAGGCCGCCCGGCTGCACCGGTGGGCGGCCGGCCGGGGCCTGCCGGACTCCAGCGTGCTGCACGCCGCGTGGGCACTGCTGCTGTACCGCGCGGCGCAGGAGAGCGGACCCGTCCCGGTGGGCTTCGGCATCACCGTCTCCGGGCGCGGCATCCCCCTGGACTGCGCCGAGCGGCTGGTGGGACCGATGCGCGGCTGCCTGCCGATGACCGTCCCGGTCGAGGCCGGCCGGCCGATCGGCCGGCTGCTGGCGGCCCTGCGCGACCGGGCGCTGGACATGGCCGCCTACGAATGGGTGTGCGCCGGGCAGATCCAGGAGTGGACCGGCCGCCCGGCCCGCCAGCTGGAGAGCCTGGTCTGCCTGGAGCCCGCCCCCCGCCCGCTGCCCGCCCTGCAGGCCCGGCTCGCCGACGCCGGCATCCGCTTCGGGCACCGCCACGCCCGCGGCTCGCACTCCCTGCTGCCCCTCGCCCTGCTCGTGCGGGAGGGCGCCGACGGCTCACGGCTTCTCACCGTCGTCCACGACCGGGCCCGCGTCTGCGACGCCGACGCGGCCCTGCTGGCCGGCCAGTGCGCCCGGCTGCTGCGCCATCTGCCCACCCTCGACGGCGCCGAGACCGTCGCCGAGGTGCTGGAGCTGCTCGGCGAGGACGAACTGCCCCGGGCCGCCCCGGCCCGCCGCGCCGCCGGGCACTGACGGACCCGCGCGCGGACCGCCGCCCGCACACCCGCCCCGCCCGGGCAGGGGACGCCGCACTCCCGGGCGGGGCGCCCCCTGCCCGGCAGCGCCCCGGGGTGCCCGGCGGCGCCCGTCCCCGGGCACCCCGGGGCGCTTCGCCGTGTTTGACGACGGAAAGTCCACCTGATATGTGACCCGCGTCACTAGCGATGTTCCTGGCGTGGGGGCTTCACCCGTGTCACGATTTCCGCACGCCTTTCCTGCCCAAAAACAGTCGCACGGCAGGGAATTGGGCGCCGTGCCCGCCCCGCCCGTACGGGCGGAGCGAGCCCCCCCTTTTTTTTTCCGACCCACGCCGCCGGCGGCATCCCCGGCGGCCGGCGCCCCCTCCCGCACGATCGAGGCGGACAGACCGGCTGCCCTCCCGCGACCGCCCGCCCGCCGCCCGCCCCCCCCGTGCGGACACCGTGCGGACACCGTCCGCCGGCGGTGGACGCCGCCCGGCAGGGGCGTGAACGCACCCACCACCCGCCACCCGGCGCTGCCGAAGAGCGCCGGGCACCACCCGCCGGGCACCTGTCCGGCAGCCGGCTGCTCATCCCGCATGCCCGGACGGCCCCGCCGGCGCACCGCACACCCGCACACCCGCGCACCGGACGCCGGTCCGCCGCTGCCCGCTCACCACGCCCGCCGCCGCTGCCGCGTACCGGCCGGCACGCGGCCGGTACACGCCTGCCGCCTGCGCCCGCCCTGACGAGGCCCCGGAAAGGAGCATCCCCCCGTTTCTGGGCCCGTGGGCCCGGCGCACCCGCGGCGTGACGCGACGGCCCGCCCCCCGACCGGAGGGGACACCGCGGGCGCACCGCCCGAGCCCGTCAGCGGCCACAAGCCTCGCTGACGGACCGGGGCCAGCTCACCGTCCTCCTGCCCCTGCTGCCGAGACTCCGAAAGAAGTGGATTCCAGATATGGCGAGGCTATGCAAACCGGCGATGAGCGCGCCGGAACATGTCATCACAGTGGAAGAGACTCTGGAATTTGCCGAAAAGGCGCATGCCGGCAAGCCGCAGCTTCCCTTGGCACTGCGCCTGATCCGCAACACGGGTGTGAGGAAGCGGCACATCGTCCAGCCCATCGAGAAGACGCTCCACCACCCGGGCTTCGAAGAGCGCAACCGGATCTACGAGATCGAGTCGAAGAAGCGCTGCCCCGAGGTCATCGAGCAGGCCCTGGCCAACGCCGAGCTGACGGCCCGTGACATCGACGCGATCATCTACGTGTCGTGCACCGGGTTCCTGATGCCGTCCCTGACGGCATGGCTGATCAACAAGATGGGCCTGCGCTTCGACACCCGGCAGATCCCCATCGCGCAGCTGGGCTGCGCGGCGGGCGGAGCGGCGATCAACCGGGCCCACGACTTCTGCCTGGCCCACCCCGGCAGCAACGTACTGATCGTCTCCTGCGAACTGTGCTCACTGTGCTACCAGCCCAGCGCGGACGACATCGGATCGCTGCTGTCCGACGGCCTGTTCGGCGACGCGGTCGCCGCCGCCGTCGTGCGGGGCCTGGGCGGCACCGGCATCGAGCTGGAACGCAACGCCTCCTACCTCATCCCCAACACCGAGGACTGGATCTCCTACGCCGTACGCGACACCGGCTTCCACTTCCAGCTGGACCGCCGGGTGCCCGGGACGATGGAACCCCTCGCCCCGGTCCTGCGCGAACTGGCCAAGGACCACAGCTGGGAGGCCGGCAGCCTCGACTTCTACATCGTCCACGCCGGCGGCCCGCGCATCCTCGACGACCTCGCCAAGTTCCTCGAAGTCGACCGCAAGGTGTTCCGGCACAGCTGGGCGACCCTGACCGAATACGGCAACATCGCCAGCGCCGTCGTGCTCGACGCCGCCCGCCGGCTGTTCGAGGAGGACACCCCGCTGCCCGGCGCGACCGGTCTGATCGCGGGTTTCGGTCCCGGTATCACCGCCGAGATGGCGCTGGGCACCTGGGCCGACGACAGCCCGCAGAGCGCCGACTGACCCCCCGGCACGGACCCAAGGAAGCGAACCGTATGACCGACCTCATCGTTCCCCCGGGTGCGGGGCGCAAGCTGATCACCCCGGCGCAGGAAGTCACCTTCAAGGCCACCGAGGCCAAGGGCTCCTCCATATCGATCTTCGAGGTGGTCGTGCCGCCCGGATTCGACGTCGGGGCGCACGTGCACAGCCACTCCCAGGAGTTCTTCTACGTCCTGGAGGGAGAGCTGGACCTGCTGGCCTTCGAACCGGCCCGGCGCACCGGGGACAGCTGGCACGACTGGGAGTCCCCCGGCGGCGACCGCGTCGTCCGCGCGGGCGAGGGCGCCTGCATGTTCGTGCCCCCCGGCACCCCGCACGCCTTCCGCAACGCCACCGACAGACCGGCCCGGATGCTCTTCCAGAGCTACCCCTCGCCCGACCACGAGCTGTACTTCGAGGAGATCGCGCAGATCTGGTCGCGCGGCACCTCGGTGGACCCCGCGGCCGTGGAAGAGATGCGCAAGCGCTACGACGTCAGCCAGATCACACCGCTTCGCTACACACCCCCCACGCTCCTGGCCGCCGAACCGGCCGCAGAGCCCGGCGCCTGACGGGAGACGACCGACGATGGAATCGATTCCCCTGGTCCACGCGAGTCTGGGAGAACAGGAACTGGCCGCCGTCGCGGAGGTGTTCGCCTCCGGCTGGCCGGCCGGCCAGGGCCCCCGCGGCAAAGCCCTGGAAGCCCAGCTCACGCAGAAGTACGGCGTCGGCGACGCCGTCGCGGTGAGCAACTGCGGCGCCGCACTGCACCTGGCCCTGCTCGCCCTCGGCGTCAAACCCGGCGACGAGGTGATCGTCGCCGACTACACCTTCCCCGCACCCGCACAGGCCGTGCGCTACCTCGACGCGGTCCCGGTCTTCGCCGACGTACGCCCCGACACCGGCACCATCGACCCGCAGGCGGTCGCCGACCTGGTCACCGCCCGCACCGTCGGCATGATCGCCGTCGACACCGTCGGCCTCCCCGCCGACTACACGCAGCTCCAGCAGATCGCCGACCGCCACGGCCTGTTCGTCGTCGAGGACGCCGCCTGCGCGGTCGGCGCGACCTACCAGGGCCGCGAGGCGGGCGCCCTCGCCGAGGTGGGCTGCCTGTCCTTCCACGGCCGCAAGGGCGCCACCAGCGGCGAGGGCGGCGCCCTGCTCGCCGCCGACGCGAAGATCGGGGCGGACGCGCGGCTGCGCTCCTCCTTCGGCATCGGCAGCATCTTCGACATCAGCGAGGTCGTCGGCCTGCCCATCCCCGAATTCACCGAGATCGGCTACAACTTCAAACTGTCCGACATCGCCGCCGCGATCCTCCAGGTCCAGCTGGGCCGCATCGGTGAACTCCTGGCCCGCCGCACCGCCGTCGCCGCCCGCTACGGCGAACTCCTCGCCGGTGAGGACCTCCTGACGGTCCCGCACGTGCCCGAGGACCGCACCCACGCCTGGCAGTCCTACATGGTCACGCTGGACGCGGGCGTGGACCGCGCCGCGGTCGCCGCCGAACTGCGCGCCCAGGGCATCGGCTGCGGACACGGCACCTGGGCCACCCACGTACAGCCCGTGTTCGAGTCGAAGCAGACCTGCCCGGTCTCGGCGGACCTCTTCCGCCGCAATCTCGCCATCCCCATGCACGCGGAACTCTCCGCGGACCAGGTCGAACGGGTCGTGACCGCCCTGCGCAGCGCGGTCCGCACCCACTCGGCCTCCTCCAAGGCCCTAGGAGGGGCAGCATGACCGACAGCGCACCGTCACCGGACAACGTCCTGCGGCTCATCAACGGATACTGGGCCACCGGCGTCCTGGGCGCCGCGGCCTCCCACTTGCTCTTCACCCACCTCGAGACCGGCGCGGACACGGCCGCCCTGCTCGCCGCCCGCGCCGAGATCTCCGAACGGGGCGCGCAGACCCTCCTCGACGGGCTCGTCGGCATGGGCCTCGTCGAGCTGCACGCGGGCCGCTACCGCAACACCCCCGAGGCGTCCGCCTACCTGGTCGAGGGCAAACCCGCCTCGCTGAGCAGCTTCGCCCAGCTCAAGCTGAAGCACATGGGCAGCCTGCGCCACCTGGCCGACGTGGTCCGCGCCGGGGGACCGGTCAGCGACCCGGCCACCGAGGTGGCCGACAACCCGCACTGGGAGGAGGTCGTCCCCGCCATCGCCGCACAGTCGGTGCCCGCCGCCACGGTCGCCGCCGAGGTGCTCGGGCTGGCCGGGGCCGGCGAGATCTCCATCCTCGACGTGGGCGGAGGCTCGGGCATCTACTCCGGCGTCTGGCTCCAGGCCAACCCGGCCGCCCGCTCGACCCAGCTCGACTGGGAGCCGATCAACGCCATCGCCCGCCGGCTGCTGGCCGAACGCGGCGTGGCCGACCGGTTCACCTGCATCGACGGCGACTTCCACACCACCGACTTCGGCACCGCCGCCTACGACATCGCGCTGTACTCCCACATCGCCCACCAGGAGGGCCCCGAGGACAACGTCGCGGTCTTCGCCCGGCTGCGGCAGGCCCTCAGGCCCGGCGGCGCCCTGGTGGTCTGCGACTACGTCGTCGACGACGACCGCAGCGGCCCCGCCTTCCCGCTGATCTTCGCCTCGGAGATGCTCCTCAAGAGCAAGCAGGGAGGCACCTGGCGCCAGGCCGACTACCGCGACTGGCTCATCAAGGCCGGCTTCACGGACGTCTCGTTCCACTCCGCGCCGCCCGCCACCCTGGTCGTCGCCCGGTAACAGCAATCCGGCTCCGGCACCCGCCGGGACCGCCACGGCGCGCGCAACCGGCGCGCTCAGCCTGAACGCCTCGCCGCGCGCCCCGATGCACACCGTGCCCGTAACCGAATGTGGGGATGTATGTCGGAAAACACCGAGCTGGCAGGTCTCTACGCAGTCATCGAAGAATCGTCCCGGCTGGCGGGCGTCACCTGCTCGCGTGACACGGTCTGGCCGATCCTGACCGCGTACGCAGACACCCTCGCCCAGGCCGTCGTGGCCTTCAGGGTGGCGACGGGGGAGCGCAACGCAGGAGACTTCGACTGCCGCTTCACCATGCTCCCCAAGGACCTCGACCCCTACGCGGTCGCCCTGTCGAACGGCCTGACCCCCAAGACGGCACACCCCGTCGGGAGCCTGCTGCAAGAACTGCACCGGGAATTCCCCGTCCAGAGCAGCGGCATCGACTTCGGCGTCGTCGGCGGCTTCAAGAAGACCTGGTCGTTCTTCCCGACCGACGACCTGCAGTCACTGTCCAGGCTGGCCGAACTGCCCTCGCTGCCGGACAGCGTGGCCGCCAACCTCGACTTCTTCACCCGGTACGCACTGGCCGACCGGGTGAGCCTGGTCGGGATCGACTACCCCAACCGGTCGCTGAACCTGTACTTCGGCGCGGCGCCCGCCGACGTCTTCCGGCCCGAGGGAATCACCTCCATCCTGCGCGACGCCCAACTGGGCGAGCCCAGCGAGCGGCTCCTGCGGCTCGGCGCGCAGGCCTTCGGCATCTACGCCACCCTGAGCTGGGAATCGGCGAAGGTCGAGCGGATCACCATCGCCGCCATGACACCGGACCCCACGACACTTCCGGTGCGCATCGAACCGAAGATCGAGCACTTCGTGAAGAACGCGCCCTACAGCACCGACGACCGCCAGTTCGTCTACGCGATCACGTCGTCACCCAAGGGCGAGTACCACAAGCTCCAGTCGTACTACCGGTGGCAGCCCCGGGTCGAGAACATCCTGCTGGTCTCCGACCACCAGTAGCGGCCCCCACCCGGCGGACAGCCGAGAGAAGGAACCGATTGTGGAACCCGTCAACGTCGCCGTCATCTACTACAGCTCCACCGGAACCGTGCACGCCCTGGCGCAGGCCATCGTCGAGGGCGCGCAGAAGGCCGGCGCCGGCGTGCGCCTGCGCAAGGTCCGCGAACTGGCTCCGCCGGAGGCGGTCGAGGCCAACCCGGCCTGGGCCCAGCACCTGAAAGACAGCGCCGGCGTCGCCGAGGCCACCCTCGACGACCTGGGCTGGGCGGACGCGGTGCTGTTCGGCACCCCCACCCGCTTCGGCAACGCGGCCAGCCAGCTCAAAGCGTTCATCGACACCGCCGGCCCCCTGTGGCAGCAGGGCAGGCTCGCCGGCAAGGTGTGCTCGGCCTTCACCTCCAGCGGCACCGCCCACGGCGGCCAGGAGTCCACCCTGCTGGCGCTGAGCAACACCTTCTACCACTGGGGAGGCATCATCGTGCCGCCCGGCTACACCGACCCGATCCAGTTCCGGACGGGCAACCCCTACGGCACCTCCCATGTGGCCGGGGCCGGCGCGCCCGGCGACGAGGTGCTCCAGGCCGCCCGCCACCAGGCCCGGCGCGTCGTGGACACCGCGGCGGCGCTCAAGGCCGGCCGCGCAGCCTCCTGACCCGCCGCCACAACAGCAGCGGCGGCGGCGGTCTCGGCGCCCGCGCCCGCGGCCGGGCACTCCAGGGCGGCCCTCAGGAACACCGCCCGCCGCAGGCCGCGGCCCCGGCACGAACGGGCCGCCCGCGGCCGGAGCCAGGGGCGCAGGACGTCCGCGCCGGCACCGGCAAGGGCCGCCGACGCCCCCGGGATCCCTGCCCGGTCAGAGGCCGGCCCTGCCCGCGGCGCTCAAGCACCCGGCACCCCACCCGCACCCGTGCCGGCAACGGCGCCGCCGGCCACCGGTGCAGGGACCACCCCCGGGTGCCGTCACGAGAGCCGGCGAACGCGGCGGCCGCGGGCCCGCCCGCCGTCGCCGCCCCCCGGCCCCGCTTCGCCCCCGGCCCCGCTTCGCCCCCGGCTCCCGGTCCCGCGTCACCGCCGGCGCGCCGCGGACCCGGCGGCCCGCGGCGCGCCGGACACCCGCCGTGCCGGACACCCGCCGTGCCGGACACCCGCCGTGCCGGACACCCGCCGTGCCGCGCCCGGTACGGCCCCGCCGTACGGGTCCGTGCATCCCGCACCGGGCCGCGACAGCCCGCATGTCCATCGCCCACCGCAAAGGAGACAGTCCCGATGAAGGGCTCTGTGGCCTATCAATCGATACAGAAGCGCGGCCTTCACATCGGCCTGCTGCCGGCGTTGGCCGCGGCCGTCAACGGGTCGACGCCGATCACCCTCGACCATGATCTCGACGTCCTGCCCGAGGCGGGCCGCCACCTGACGGTCTCCCGGCTCGCCGACCTGGTGGACGACCTGGCGGCCCGTCTGTGGGCGGCCGGGGTGCGCCCCGACGAGCACATCGTGGTCCACAAGCGGGCCAACGCCGATGTGTGGGTGCTGGCCTGCGCCGCGTCCCGGATCGGCGCGGTGCCCGTGATGCTGTCGCCCGGCCTGGACCCGGCGACCGTCGCCGCCCTGCTCGAGCGGGTCGAGCGGCCCAGCCTGCTCACCGACGGGCACAAGCTGGACGCGCTGGCCGAGGTGCCGCTGGCAGAGCTGACCCGGCGGGTGCTCACCGTCGGCGGTGCGCGGCCCGGGGCGCACTCGCTCGGCGAGTTCGCCGGGGCGCCGCGGGTGAAGCCGGTGGTGCGGCCGATCGACGAGGCCGCCGTGATCACCCACACCTCCGGCACCACCGGACTGCCCAAGCTGGTCGTGCACACGCCCCGCACCCAGGGCATCCGCCTCAAACCGCAGTGGCGGCTGCTGTCCCTGATGCGCAAGAAGGAGACGGCCGCGATCCACATCTCCTTCGTGCACTCCCGGATGGTCGCGGCGATGGCCCTGGCACTCCTGCGGGAGATGCCGGTGCTGCTCATGAACGAGTCGGACCCCGCCACGGTCGCCGAGCTGTTCCTCACCCACCGGCCCGGGCTCATCGAGGCACTGCCCAACTCGCTGATGGACTGGGAGGGCCTGACCGAGGACGCCCGCAGGCCGTTCGCCTCGGTGAAGTACTTCAGCAGCACCTTCGACGCCATCCACCCCCGCACGATGAGCCGGCTGCTGAAGTCCTCCGAGCGGCGCGGGGCCCTGTTCTTCCAGATCTACGGGCAGAGCGAGGTCGGCCCCGCCGTCGGCCGCGCCTACTTCCGCGGCTCCGCCCACAAGGTCGACGGGCGCTGCGTCGGCTGGCAGATGCCCCGGGGCGCGGCGAAGGTGCGGGTGGTCGGCCGGGACGGCAGACCACCGTCCGAGAAGAACCCCGGCTTCATCGAGGTTGCCTGGCCCGGCCTGGCCAAGACCTACTTCGCCGAGCAGGAGCGCTACGACAGCAACCGCGACGGCGACTGGTGGCGGACCGGCGACGTCGGCTACCGCACCAGGTTCGGCTGCCTGCACATGCTCGACCGCGAGGTCGACATGATCGCCGGGGTGCGCAGCTCCCTCGAAGTCGAGGACCTCGTGCTCGGCCGGCTCGACGAGCTGAGCGAACTCGTCGTGATCCAGGGCCCCAACGCCGAGCCGGTCCCGGTGATCTGCACCCACGACGACCGGCCCCTGGACCGCGACCGCTGGCGCGCGGCCGTCGCCGCCTTCCCCCAGCTGGCCGACCCGATCCAGATCCCGCAGGCCGAACTGCCGCGCACCGCCACGCTGAAGGTGCAGCGGCTCGCACTGGCCAGCCGGCTCCAGGACCAGCTCGAGGACCGGACGTGACCCGCGGCCGGCAGACCGCCCCTGCGGTGCAGACAACCAACGCGAAAGAGACGAGTGCAATGACACCGGAAGCCACACTCGCACGACTGCGTGAATACATGGTGGGCCCCTCGCGGTTCATGACCGTGCTGTCCTGCTTCGAGCTGGGGATCGTCGACGCGCTGCGGGACAGGCCCGGCCTGACGGCCACCGAGCTCGGCGACACCGTCGGCGCCAAGCCGGACGCCGTGCAGCAGCTTCTGCACCTCCTGGTCAAGGAGGGCTTCGTCGCCCGGGACGAGGAACTGGGCACCTACCGCCTCGACGCCCTCGCCGGCGTCGCCGAGAGCGACCTGCGGCGCGCCCTCGCCTACATGAACATGATCAAAGTGGTGGCGCTGCGCCAGCTCTTCTACCTCACCGAGAGCACCCGCACCGGCACCATCGTCGGACTCAAGGAGCTGTACGGGGTGGACGAGGGCACCCTGTACGGTGCGGTCGCCGACCACGCGGACCTGCGGGACGCCTGGGCGAACCTGATGAACACGGTCACCGCCAACATCGACCCCTGGTTCTTCGCCAACGTCGACATCCCGGCCGGGGCGAAGGTGCTCGACCTTGCCGGCAACACCGGGCTCGGCGCGATCCACACCTACCGGCACAAGGCCTCGCCCGGTCTTCACGTCACCACCTTCGACCTGCCGGAGAAGGAGAACGAGGCCCTGGAGAACTTCAGGACCCACGGGGTGGCGGAGCACTGCTCGTTCATCGGCGGCGACGTCTTCGACGGCGTCCCCGAGGGCTTCGACATCGTCCTGATCAAGCACTTCCTGGACATGTTCGACAAGGACGACGTCTTCAGGATCCTCAAGGGGGTCAACGCGTCCCTGGAGGTCGGCGGCCAGGTCAACATCATGGTGCCGGTGTACCCGGAGGACATCACCGACACCGACAACTACAACGTCGACTTCTTCCCGGCCTTCTTCATCGGCTGCGCCATGGGCCAGGGCGGCCCGCAGCAGCTGTCGGTCTACCAGAGCTGGCTGGAGGAGTGCGGGTTCAAGGTGACGAAGGCCGTCACCAAGGCCCCCTCCGAGATCCCGCCGGACGTCATCCCGGTCCAGGCCATCCTGTCCGCGACGAAGGTCGCCTGACCGGCCGAACCGCCGGCCCCCTGGCGAAGACGGCGGCCCGGACCGGTCCGGGCCGCCGCTTGAGGACCCGTCACCACTGGGAGCACTCGTGAAGATATCCGTATCCGGCACCTACTCTTCGGGCAAGACCTCCACGGTGATGGCCTTGTCGCACTACACCGGCGTTCCGCGCAGCCTGGCCCGGACGATCCGCGGGATCATGCCCGAGGCCCTCCCCGGCCTGAAACTCGCGGACGTGACGCCGCCCCAGTTCCTTCAGCTCACCCTCCGCCGGCACACCGGCCGCGCCGTGCAGGAAGCGCTGCTGGGGGACAACTTCATCTCCGACGGCTCCTCCCTGCAGGAATGGCTGTACGGGGCGGCCCGGGTCAGGTACGGCATGAACCCGAACGCCACCGCGGACGGCCAGGACCGCCGAACGGCACACGACTCCGAGGAGATGGCCTTCTTCGCGCAGGTCGTCGAACAGTACGGACAGGCGTTCAAACAGCACGTCAAAAGCACCTACGACGCCTACGTCCACCTGCGCCACGAACTGCCGATCGCGGCGGACGGCCACCGGCCGATGAACAACGAGTTCCGCGCGACCATCGACACGATGCTGCTGGCCACGCTCGACGAACTGGAGATCCCCTACCACGTGGTCGGCGGCGCGATGGCGCAGCGCCTGGAGACCATCGCGGGGATCTTCGACCTGAAGCCGGTCATGAGCACGGCGGAAGCCATCGAACTGGCCCGCCAGGAGTACGGCCGGCAGGACTTCCGCATGGAGACCGAGCGGATTTCCGCCCGGGCGTGAGCCCCCTGCCATCGAGGAGAACACCGATGCACAAGCCGCCCAGAATCGCCGTTGCCTACCACTCCGGCAGAGGCCACACCGAGGTACTGGCGCAGGCCGTCCGGACCGGCGCGCAGGCCGCGGGCGCCGAGACGACCATGGTGATCGTCGACGCCATGGACGACGCCAAGTGGGAGATCCTCGACACGGCCGACGCGATCGTGTTCGGGGCGCCCACCTACATGGGGTCGGCGTCGGGGAAGTTCCACGCCTTCGCCGAATCGACCAACAAGCGCTGGGCACGCCAGGCCTGGAAGGACAAACTCGGCTCGGGGTTCACCATCAGCGCCTGCAAGGCGGGCGACAAGGACTCCAGCCTCGGCTACTTCGCGACCCTGGGCGCCCAGCACGGAATGATCTGGGTCAGCCTCGGCCTGCTCCCGGGCTGGCACCTCAGCCACGAGAGCGAGAACGACCTGAACCGGCTCGGGTACTTCAACGGCGCCGCCGCAACCCTGCCCGGAGACCTGCCCCCCGACGCCGTGCACAAGGCGGACATCGCCACGGCCGAGCACCTGGGCCGGCGCGTCGCCGAGCAGACGGCGGCATTCCTCACCGGACGCGCGGCACTGACCCACCGGTAGCGCACGAGCAGAGAGACAGCGACATGACGACACAGCAGCGGTCCACCCAGGCGGTCCTGGACTCGTTCTTCGAGAAGTTCGGGGCCGGCGACCTGCCGGGCCTGCTGGAACTGTTCGCCGACCACGTGGACTTCCGCGTCCAGGGAAGCCCCCGCGTGCCGTGGACGGGCACCCGCACCACCAAGGCGGAGATCTCCGAATTCTTCCAGATCTTCCCCAAGGTGCTGACGGGCCCGCAGAGCTTCACCCTCACCGCGCGCATCGTCGACGGGCAGGACGCGGTGGTGACGGCCGACTCCGTCTTCGGTGTCCTGGCCACCGCAAAGAGCTTCACCAACAGCTACGCCCTGCACGTGCGCGTCGAGAACGCACGGATCACCCGCTACCACATGTACGAAGACAGCTACGCCATCGCCGAAGCCTTCACCGAATGACCCGCACCGTGCGCTGAGCGGCACGGGGCGGACAGCGGCTCTTCGGCGAGACAAGGAGCGCCTGTGCCATCCCTGGAACTTGCCTCCATAGACGACTTCCTCGGCCCGCGAGACAGCCGGTTCCTCGGCGAGGGTTTCAAGCGTGTCGAGCACTCCCTGAGCGATCTCACCGTATCGCCGGGAGACGAAGGCGTCGGAGGGATCCGAGCCACCGCCCGTATCGCCATACCGGGCCTTTGGTCGCGCAAAGGAGAACAGAGCCCCAAACCCCATCTGAGCACCATCGACGCCATGCTCTTCGGCGCCCAGCTCACCGGCCTGTACGCGGCCCACACCCTCGGGCTCACCCCCGACTCCCGCTTCACCGTGCAGCGCGTCGACCTGAAAGCCGGCTCGCGCCCCGACGAGGACGACCTGGCGGCGCTGCCGGTGAGCGGCCGGCTCGTGGCCGCGCAGCGCAACGGCGAGGAGTGGTCCACCACACTCGACTGCCGGATCGGCTCACTGACGGCCAGGGTGCACGCCCGGCACAGCCCGGGCCGCACCCCGTCCGGCGCCGACCGCGTCTACGCCTGCGAGCAGGAACTGGCCGGCCCCTGGAACAACACGCCGTACGGCATCTCGCACCGCGCCCGCCGGCAACTGCTCACCGGAGTGCGCGTCACCGCGGACGGCCCGGACGACCTGCGGGCCCGCGCCCGCGTCACGCTGGCCTCCGACCCCGCACATGCCGTCCCGCCGGACGCCCCGGCCACCATGATCGACGCCTTCGTCGCCGCCCTGCAGCTCGGCCAGGTCCTGCTGTACGCGCTGGACGACATCGACCGCGCACACAGCAACAACCTGTGGATGCGGCGCACCCGCGTCACGGCCGGCACCCCGTCCCCGCGGCCCGCCGACGAGGTGAGCGCCGCACTGGAGCGGACCAGGCTCCTGCCCTCCCCGGCCGGCACCTGGCGGACGGCCGAGGTGGTCGGCAGCCTGCACGGCGTCCAGGCCCGGGCCGGCGTCGGCCACCTGCTGCCGGAACCCTCCCTGACCAGCGCCCCCTCGGGAAGGAGCAGCCGATGACCGCACGCGCCGCCGTCCTGAGCGGACTGGGCGGCTATCTGCCGCCCCGCACGGTCACCAACGAAGAACTGTCCGCCCGGATCGACACCAGCGACGAATGGATCCGCCGGCGGACCGGTATCCGCCGGCGGCACGTAGCCGACCCCGGAGTGAGCACCGGCGACCTCGCCGTCGAAGCGGGCCACCGGGCACTGAAGTCGGCCGGCCTCGGCACGGCGGACACCGTCGACATGGTGATCATGGCCACCTCGACCCCCGACCACCCGCTGCCCGCCACCGCGCCGGACGTCGCGGCCCGCCTCGGCCTCGGCCCGGCCGCCGCCTTCGACATGGCAGCCGGATGCTCGGGATTCGTCTACGCGCTCGCCACCGCGACCGCCGCGCTCGTCGCCGGGCACGCCGAACGCGTCCTCGTCATCGGCGCCGAGGTCTTCTCCACCGTCCTCAACCCCGCCGACCGCGGCACCGCCGTCATCTTCGGCGACGGCGCCGGCGCCGTCGTCCTGCGCGCCGGAACCACCGACGAGCCCGGCGCCGTCCTGGCCGTCGACCTGGGCGCCGACGGCACCGGCAGGGACCTGGCCACCATCCCGGACGGCGGCTCCCGCCAGCGCGCCACCGGCCGCGAACCGCACCCGGACGGCCACTACATCCACATGCGCGGCAAGGAGATCTTCGTCCAGGCCGTCCACGGGATGGAACGGTCCTCGGCCGCGGCCCTGGACAAAGCGGGCTGGAACGTCGGCCAGATCGACCATGTGGTCGGCCACCAGGCGAACCTGCGCATCCTGCACAGCCTGGCGCAGCAACTGGGCGTGGACAGACAGCGCGTGGTCTCCCACATCGAAGAAGCGGGCAACACCGCGGCCGCCTCCATCCCGCTCGCCCTGGCCGACGCCGCCGCCCGCAACCGGTTCCGGCCCCACGACCGGCTGCTGCTGACCGCCTTCGGCGCCGGCCTGGCATGGGGCTCCATCGCCCTGACCTGGCCGCCGATCACCCCCGCCTGACAGCACCGACGACGCCTGGAAAGGAAATCCCATGACGATACGGACCGGCATACAGCCCGAGCCCGTACTCGACGTTCTGAAGACGCACTTCGACGTCCCCCCCGAAACGACGGCCGACACCGATTTCGAGAGTCTCGACCTGGATTCCCTGGTCCTCATCGAGTTCGCGGTCATCCTGGCGAAGCAGTACGACATCGACGTGGCCGCGGACGAACTGGCCGCCGCCGGCACGGCGGCCGAGGTCGCCGGACTGCTGTCGGCCAAGGGCGCACACACCTGATCCGGCACCCCGACGGCTGCGCGTGCCCGTCACCGGCGTGTGTCCACCACCCCAGTCTCTTGGAGCTGTCATGTCCCGCCGCCTGTTCACCTCGGAATCCGTGACCGAGGGACACCCCGACAAGATCGCCGACCAGATCAGCGACACCGTCCTGGACGCACTGCTGCGCCAGGACCCCGCCTCCCGCGTCGCGGTCGAAACCCTGATCACCACCGGCCAGGTGCACATCGCCGGCGAGGTGACGACCTCCGCCTACGCCGACATCGCCACCCTGGTCCGCCAGAAGATCCTCGACATCGGCTACGACTCCTCGGCCAAGGGATTCGACGGCGCCTCCTGCGGCGTCTCGGTCTCCATCGGCGCCCAGTCGGCCGACATCGCCCAGGGCGTCGACACCGCCTACGAGGTCCGCGTCGACACCGGCCGCACCGAGCACGACGAGGACGACCTGGACCGCCAGGGCGCCGGCGACCAGGGCCTGATGTTCGGCTACGCCAGCGACGAGACCCCCACCCTGATGCCGCTGCCGATCGAGCTGGCCCACCGCCTGGCCCGCCGCCTGACCGAGGTCCGCAAGGACGGCACCGTCCCCTACCTGCGCCCGGACGGCAAGACCCAGGTCACCGTCGAGTACGAGGGCGCCCGCCCGGTCCGCCTGGACACCGTCGTGGTCTCCTCCCAGCACGCGAGCGACATCGACCTCGACGCCCTGCTCACCCCCGACATCCGCACCCACGTCGTCGAACCCGTCCTGGCCCGCCTCGCCGACGACGGCATCAAACTCGAGACCGACGACTACCGCCTCCTGGTCAACCCCACCGGCCGCTTCGAGATCGGCGGCCCGATGGGCGACGCCGGCCTCACCGGCCGCAAGATCATCATCGACACCTACGGCGGCATGGCCCGCCACGGCGGCGGCGCCTTCTCCGGCAAGGACCCCTCCAAGGTCGACCGCAGCGCCGCCTACGCGATGCGCTGGGTCGCCAAGAACGTCGTCGCCGCCGGCCTCGCCACGCGCTGCGAGGTACAGGTGGCGTACGCGATCGGCAAGGCCGAACCGGTCGGCCTGTTCGTGGAGACCTTCAACACCAGCACGGTCGCCGCCCGGAAGATCGAGGACGCCATCACGGCCGTCTTCGACCTGCGCCCCGCCGCGATCATCCGCGACCTCGACCTGCTGCGCCCGATCTACGCCCAGACCGCCGCCTACGGCCACTTCGGCCGCGAGCTGGCGGATTTCACCTGGGAGCGCACCGACCGAGCCGACGCCCTGCGCGCGGCGGTCGCCGCCGGCTGACCGGACAGCCCCGCGGAACACCGCGGCGCCCAGACCGGCGGGGAGCGGTGGCACCCCCCGTCCCACCGCTCCCCGCTTCCTCCACTCCCGCTTCCTCCACTCCCGCTTTCCCCTTCCCGTTTCTCCGTTCCCGTTTTTCTCCGCTCCCGCTTTCTCTGCCCGCCGGCCCACTCGCCGCCCCGGACACCGGCCGGACCGCCCCGCCAGGAGCCCAAGGAGCACGTGCCGTGCGTATCGCCGTGACCGGATCGATCGCGACCGACCACCTGATGGTGTTTCCCGGACGCTTCACCGAACAGCTGATCAAGGATCAACTGGAGCGGGTCTCCCTGTCCTTCCTCGCCGACCGGCTGGAGGTGCACCGCGGCGGCGTCGCCGCCAACATCGCCTTCGGCCTCGGCCTGCTGGGCTGCGACCCGCTCCTGGTCGGCGCGGCGGGCACGGACTTCGCCGAGTACGGCGCCTGGCTGCGGGCCGCCGGAGTCGACACCTCCGCGGTGCGGGTCAGCGACACCCTGCACACCGCGCGTTTCGTGTGCACCACCGACGCCGACCAGAACCAGATCGCCACCTTCTACGCCGGCGCCATGGCCGAGGCCGCGGACATCGACCTGGCCGACACCGCCCGCCGCACCGGCCTGGCACTCGTCCTCGTCGGCGCCGACGACCCCGCGGCCATGCTGCGGCACACCGCCACCGCCCACCGCCTGGGCATCCCCGTCGCCGCCGACCCCTCCCAGCAACTGGCCCGCCTCGACCGCGAACAGGCCCGCCGGCTGGTCGAGGGAGCGACCTGGCTGTTCACCAACGCCTACGAGGCCGCCCTGCTGAGGGAACGCACCGGCTGGAGCGAGGAGGACCTCCTCGAGCGGGCCGGCACCTGGATCACCACCCTGGGCGCCGACGGGGTGACCCTGGCCCGCTCCGGCACCCCCCGCCTGCACATACCGGCCGTGCCCGCCGAGAAGATCGCCGACCCCACCGGCGCCGGCGACGCCTTCCGGGCCGGATTCCTGGCCGGACTGGCCTGGCAGTGGCCGCCCGAGCAGGCCGCCCGGCTCGGCTGCGCCCTGGCCACCACCGTGCTGGAATCGGTCGGCACCCAGGAGTACAAACTCCTCGCCGCCGACCTGATCGACCGCATCGGCCGCACCTACGGAGACGACGCCGCCCGCGCCGCCGAACCCCGCCTGGCAGGCGTGTCATGACCCCCGGCCGGCCCCGCCCCGCCGCAGGCGCGAGAGGCGCGAGGGGCACGGGCGTCCGGGAACAGGCCCCCGCGCCACGGCACCTGCCGCAGCCGGCCGCCCCGCAGCCGGACCGCCCCGGCGGCGCAAGGCCGCCCGCGACGACGTTCTCCTTCGAGTTCTTCCCGCCGAAGACGGCCGCCGGGGAGCAGACCCTGTGGAAGGCGATCCGCCGGATCGAGCCGCTGCGCCCGGACTTCGTGTCCGTGACCTACGGCGCCGGCGGCTCCTCCCGGGACCGCACGGTGGCCGTCACCCGGCGCATCGCCGCCGAGACGACCCTGCGCCCCGTCGCCCACCTGACCGCCGTCGGCCACCCGGTCGCCGAACTGCGCCACATCATCGGCCGCTACGCGGACGCCGGCATCCGCGACGTCCTGGTGCTGCGCGGCGACCCGCCGGGCGACCCCAAGGGCGCCTGGACGGCGCACCCGCAGGGCTTCGCCTACGCCAGTCAACTGGTCGAACTGGTCCGCTCGCTGGGCGACTTCAGGATCGGGGTGGCCGCGTTCCCCGAGCGCCACCCCCGCTCGCGCGACTGGGAGTCCGACATCCGGCACTTCGTCGCCAAGTGCCGGGCGGGCGCCGACTACGCGATCACGCAGATGTTCTTCCACGTGGAGGACTACCTGCGGCTGCGCGACCGGGTCGCGGCCGCCGGCTGCGACATCCCGATCATCCCGGAGATCATGCCGGCCACCGACCACCGGCAGATCGCCCGCTTCGCCGAACTCTGCGACGCGGCCTTCCCCGAGGACCTCGCCGCCCGCCTGCACGCGGCCCGCGACGACCCGCGAGACGCGCACCGCATCGGCGTCGAGTACGCCACCGCCATGGCCGAACGCCTTCTCGCCGAGGGCGCACCCGGCCTGCACTACATCACCCTCAACAAGTCCACGGCGGCACTGGACATCCACCGCAACGTCCTGAGTTCGCCGAGCGCAAGGATCCTCCATGCCTGCTGAGCCCACCGACTTCAAGGTCGCCGACCTCTCCCTGGCCGCGTTCGGCCGCAAGGAGATCACCCTGGCCGAGCACGAGATGCCCGGCCTGATGTCGATCCGCAAGGAGTACGCCGCCACCCAGCCGCTGGCCGGCGCCCGGATCATGGGCTCGCTGCACATGACCGTGCAGACCGCCGTCCTGATCGAGACCCTGGTCGCCCTGGGCGCCGAGGTCCGCTGGGTGTCCTGCAACATCTTCTCCACCCAGGACCACGCGGCCGCCGCGATCGCGGTGGGCCCGAACGGCACGCCCGAGAACCCGCAGGGCGTCCCGGTCTTCGCCTGGAAGGGCGAGACGCTGGAGGAGTACTGGTGGTGCACGGAGCAGGCCCTGACCTGGCCGAACAGCCCTACCGGCGGCCCGAACATGATCCTGGACGACGGCGGTGACGCCACCCTCCTGGTCCACAAGGGCGTCGAGTACGAGAAGGACGGCAAGGTCCCGGCCGTCGACACGGCGGACAACGACGAGCACCGGGTCGTCCTCGAGCTCCTGCACCGCACCATCAGTGACGGCTCGCAGAAGTGGACGCAGCTGGCCTCGGAGATCCGCGGCGTGACCGAGGAGACCACGACGGGTGTGCACCGGCTGTACGAGATGCACCGTGACGGGAGCCTGCTGTTCCCGGCGATCAACGTCAACGACGCGGTCACCAAGTCGAAGTTCGACAACAAGTACGGCTGTCGGCATTCCCTGATCGACGGCATCAACCGTGCCACCGATGTCCTGATCGGCGGCAAGACCGCGGTCGTCTTCGGTTACGGCGATGTGGGCAAGGGCTGTGCGGAGTCGCTGCGCGGCCAGGGCGCCCGGGTGATCGTCACGGAGATCGACCCGATCTGCGCGCTCCAGGCGGCGATGGACGGCTACCAGGTGACCACGCTCGACGAGGTCGTCGAGACGGCCGACATCTTCGTCACCACGACCGGCAACAAGGACATCATCATGGCCGCCGACATGGCCAGGATGAAGCACCAGGCGATCGTGGGGAACATCGGCCACTTCGACAACGAGATCGACATGGCCGGCCTGGCGAAGATCGACGGCATCGTCAAGGACGAGGTCAAGCCGCAGGTCCACACCTGGAAGTTCCCCGACGGCAAGGTCCTCATCGTGCTGTCCGAGGGCCGCCTGCTGAACCTGGGCAACGCCACCGGCCACCCGTCGTTCGTGATGTCCAACTCCTTCGCCGACCAGACGCTGGCCCAGATCGAGCTGTTCACCAAGCCCGAGGAGTACCCGACCGACGTCTACGTGCTGCCCAAGCACCTCGACGAGAAGGTCGCCCGCCTCCACCTGGACGCACTCGGCGTCAAGCTGACCACCCTCCGTCCCGAGCAGGCCGCCTACCTCGGCATCGACGCCGAAGGCCCCTACAAGCCGGACCACTACCGCTACTGAGCCGACCGCCGGCGGGACGCGCCGCCCCGCGTCCCGCCGCCACGGCTCGCCCCACCCGACGAGGAGGGCGGACATGACACCGCGGCGGCACGGAGTCCGGTGGACACCGGCCCACTGCCTGCGCACGCTCCTGCACTGCCTGACGGTCTTCGGGGCCCTCTACGTCGGCCCCCTCGCCCACCAGTACGCGACTCCCGCACCCGCGCAGCGCCTTCCCGCACGCGCGGCCGGGACACGCGCCGGGCCGCCGCCCGCCCACCCCGAACGCCTGCGCGCGGACATCCCGCTGTCCGAGGAGGAACGCCGGCACGCCCGGGAAGTGTGGCCGGCACGCTCCTCGGCGCGGGCGCGCCTCGCGGCCTGGCGCAGCCCCGGCGCCGGCAGGCGTCGAACGGACGGCCGGCGGGGATGAGCGACCGGGCACCCGCCCCCTCACAGACCCCGCCCCCCGCGGGACCCCTGCTGCAAACAGCAACCCATGGGCACTTGGAGGATGAATGTCCAAAGCCACTGTGGCCGAAGACGTGTACGCGGCCATCGAGGAATCGGCTCGGCTGGCGGGAACGCCCTGCTCACGAGAGACGGTCTGGCCGGTCCTGAGCGCGTACGAGAAGGCTCTCCCGCAGGCCGGGATCGTGCTCAGCGTGTCGACCGTCGAGCACCCTCCCGCAGATCTCGACTACACCATCACGGTGCCTTCCGGGACCGTCGACCCCTACGCCGTCGCCGTGGCGAACGGCTTCGTCACGGACACCGACCACCCCGCCGGCACCCTGCTCGCGGACATCCAGGCCCGGGTCCCCGTCACCGAGCACCTCATCGACTGCGGAGTCGTCAGCGGCTTCAGCAAGATCTACGCGCACTTCCCCTTCGACCTGCTGGGGCTGTCGCAGCTCGCGGACATCCCCTCCATGCCGCCGGCGCTGGCCGACAACACAGACCTCTTCGCCCGCCACCACCTCACCGACGTGGCGATGATCGGGATCGACTACCAGCGCAAGACGGTCAACCTCTACTTCGCCCACCTTCCCGAGGAATTCCGCACCGCGCAGAACATCTTGGAACTGCACCGCGAGCTCGGCCTGCCGGAACCGAGCGGGAAGATGCTGGAGTTCGCCCAAAAGTCCTTCCGCGTCTACGTCACCCTCGGCTGGGACTCCTCCCGGATCGAGCGGATCTGCTACGCCCCTTCACCGGTGCGCGGCTGGGACCCCTCGCACCTGCCGGTCCCCGTCGAGCCGGAGGTCGAGAAGTTCGTGAACGGTTCCCGGCGCACGTACGCGGGCCCGCCCATCGTCATCGCGGCCGTCAAATGGACCGCCGACGGGCAGTACCTGAACCTCGGGCCGTACTGCCGGCTCTCGCCCCTGATGCGCAAGCTGCTGCAGCAGCTCACCGGGCAGCCCGTGTGAGCACCGCCCGCCGGTGAGTTCCCGCAGCCCGTCCCGCCCGCCGCACCGCCCCGGCGCCACCACCGCAGGAACCCCAAGCGCAAGTCAAGCGCAGGTCAAGCAGACGGCAAGCGGGCATGCGTGACGATGGTGTTCCACGCCCCCACGATCGGCGGCGTTGCGGAAGTCCTTTTGTGTACGAGGCTCCTGTCGACATGACACTGGAGGGAACTGTGTCCGAAACCACTGAGATCGACGCGGGGTCGGCCGCCCTGACCGCGCTGGGGGGCGCACTCGCGCAGGCCGGGGCGGCGTCACTCACCGGGCAGCGCGAGCGGATGGCCGAGGGACTCCTGCGGGCCTCCCTGAAGCAGTGGGAGGACCCGCAGATCAGGCCGCGGCTGCTCGAGGGCCTGCTCGCCGCGCTGACCAGCGAGGCGGGCGCGGCCCAGATGCGCGACTTCATGTCCTCCCAGTCCTCCCAGATCTTCACCCAGCTGGGCAAGGCGCTCGGGGTGTCCCAGGCGATGGACATCAACCAGGTCGCGGAACTCCTCGAGGTGCCGGCGCTGAACATCAACGCGGCACAGGCACAGGTGTGGGGCCTGGTCGTCCTGCGCTACATCGTGGAACTCGAGCCGGTCGCGTCGGCGACGGCGGACGACATCGTCGACGTCTTCGCCCCCACGATCCAGCGCTACCTGGTCGGCTAGGAGGCGGCGCCGGGCCCGGCGCCGCGGAGCCGGAAACGGCCCCCGGCGCCCCCGCCCGCCCCTCCTCGCCCCCGCGTTCACCGCCCGCCCGCCTGCCTGCCTGCCCGCCTGTCCGCCCGCCTGTCCGCGGCAGCCGCCCGGACGGCCCGGCCCGCAGCCCGGTGAACGCCCTTCCCCCTTACCCGCCCGACCCGCAACACCTCGGCCGTGCACCGCGGATGCTCCCGGCGCGGCCTTTCGCAGCATGTCTCAGGCGCCGGGCCGGCGGGGTGGACCGCCGGCCCGGCCTTCCGGCCCCGGACCTGGTGCGCGCCGCCCGCGCAGAGCGGGAAGAGGGCCCGTGCCAGGGGCCTTCTGCGGCCGTCCCGGGCGGCGCACCGGCCACCGGATCGGCGCGGGGCCTCACATTCCGGGGCGCAGCGTCGTCGTAGTACAGACCCCTGCCGGCGCGCGCACCGGCACGGCGGTCGGCAACGTCCACCCGGCGGCCCCCCTTTCGGCCGCTGATCATTCGAGGAGACGCAAGGCAGTGACTACCGTGGGCAAAGAATCACAAGGCGGGGCCGGCAGCCCCGCCGGTGCCGACCCCCGGCGTTGGCTGGCGCTGACCGTACTGGCGGCCATGCAGTTCATGCTCGTCATGGACATCACCGTGGTGAACGTCGCCCTCCCCGACATCCAGAGCGACCTGGGCTTCTCCCACGGGGGACTCGCCTGGGTGGTCAATGCTTATGTGCTGGTGGCCGGCGGGTTCCTGCTGCTGGGCGGGCGGCTGGCCGACATGTTCGGCCGCCGGCGGATGTTCATGGTCGGCGTGCTGGTGTTCGGCGTGTCGTCGGCCGTCTGCGGCGCCGCCACCGAGTCCTGGATGCTGGTCGCCAGCCGCTTCGTCCAGGGCCTGGGCGAGGCGCTGGCCGGCCCGGCGGCGCTCGGCCTGATCCCCGTGCTGTTCTCCGACCGCAAGGAGCGGATGCGGGCCCTGGGCATCTGGGGCGGCCTGTCGGCGGTGGCCGGGTCGGTCGGCTCGGTCGTCGGCGGAGCCGTGACCGACCTGGTGAGCTGGCGGTGGATCTTCTTCATCAACGTCCCCATCGCGGTGGCCGCGCTGATCATGGTGGGCCGCGTGATGTCGGAGAAGGCGGTGGCCCGCGACGGCCGCCGGCTCGACGCGGTCGGAGCGGTCACCGCCACCACCGGCCTGGCCGCGGTGGTGTACGGCCTGCTGCAGGCCGCCGACCATCCGTGGGGCTCCGGGCGCGTGCTGCTGCCGCTGCTGGGCGGGATCGCCCTGCTGGTCTTCATGGTCGTGTGGGAGGCCCGTACCGAGGACCCGATGATCCCCCTGCGGTTCTTCGGCAACCGCACCCGGGTGACGACCAACGTCGTGACCGTGGCCATTTTCGCCGCGTTCTTCACCTACATGTTCCTGTTCACCCTGTACGTCCAGCAGGTGCACGACTATTCCCCGATGAAGACCGGGCTGGCCTACATCCCGCTGACCGTCACGGCGCTCGTCGGCGCGGGCGTGTCCACCGTGCTGATGCCCCGCGTCGGCGTGAAGGCGGTGATGGCCACCGCGTTCCTCGGCGGCGCCGTGGCCCTGTTCGTCGCCGCCGCCGGCTTCGCCCCCGACGCCTCCTTCGTCAGCGGGTTCATGCCCGGGCTGCTCCTGTTCGGCTTCTGCAACGGCCTCGCCTACCCGGCCCTGATCAACGGAGCGCTGCACGAGGTCACCGGCCAGGACTCCGGTCTGGCCTCCGGCGTCCAGACCGCCATGCAGCAGGTCGGAGCGGCGCTCGGCCTGGCCACCCTGGTCCCCTTCGCCTTCCGCTACGCCGGCGACCACATCGAGGACGGAACACTCCCGCAGGTCGCGCAGACCGACGGATACGCGCTGGCGTTCCGCATCGGCGCCGGCGTACTGGCCGCCGGAGCGCTGTTCATCCTGGCGCTGCTGGAGAAGGTGGACGCCGAGATGCGCGACCCGATCGCCGAAGCCGCCGAAGCGGCCACCGGCCAGGCGGCGGCCGAGCCCACCGCCACCGGCGCCGCCAGGTGAGCCGCACGCGGGCCGGGGCACGGCGCCCCGCCCCCGCCCGGCCGCCGCAGCGGTGCGCATAGCACCCCACGCACAGCCGGAGCCGGACGCGGCGCACGCCAGGCGGCGTGCGCCGCGTCCGCGCTGCGCCCGCCCGCCGCGGCACCGCGGGGGAGTGACCCGCGTCACTTTCAGGGGCCCTTGGCGCGGGGCCGCCACCCGTGTCACTATTCCCGTACGTCAGCCCTGCCTGGAGACCGCTCCAAGCCGGCGGGCTGAGCACCGTACCGGCCGGTCGCTGTAGGCGAGACCGAGTCCATGCCCGTACGGCACCGGATTTCCTCCCCTTTCCTCCCCGCATGCCGTGGTGCTCTCTGTGCCGCCGTCCCCGGGAGCGGGGGCGTGCCCTGATGCCCTGAGCGGCCGTGCGGGGGCCGGGCACGCCCTGGCCCTGCCGTGCGACCCCGCGGCCTTCCGCACCCGCACCCGCACCCGCACCCGCACCCGTATCCGGTCACCCGTATCCGGTCACCCGTATCCGGTCACCCGTATCCGGTCACCCGTATCCGGTCACCCGTCCGGGCCACCCGCCTTCGGTGCCCCGGCACCGCGGGACCGCCCACCAGGTCCCCCCGGGCGCCGCCCCGCCCGCCACGCCCCCACCGCCCGGCGCCCGTGCAACAGGCCTGCGCGGACACGGAGTTCACCGCGGCGGGCCCGCAACAGTGCCCTGGCCACGCAGCACACGTCCCCGACCGGCGCCTGCCCGGCAGCCACCCCGACACGACCGACCGCGCGGCGCGCCTTCTGCGCGAACGCGCCGCACGCCGACCGCTCAGCAGGCGCCTCTTTGACCGAAAGGCAGTACGCCGATGGCAGACCGAACCGCCGCATCGACCGTCAGCGGCCCACCACAGCGCAGGGAATCGCTCCCCTCGCTCACCGGCCTCAGGTTCCTGGCCGCCATGCTCGTGTTCCTCACCCACGCCACGCTGCTCGCAGGCCCCCTGCGGCCGACCGCCCCGATCAGCTTCTTCAACGACCAGGACATCGCCAAGCCGCTGGCCGACTTCTTCCAGTTCGCCGGCCCCATCGGCGTGTCCTTCTTCTTCGTCCTCAGCGGCTTCGTCCTCACCTGGTCGGCGACCCAGGGGGACCCGGTCACGGGGTTCTGGCGGCGCAGGGTACTGAAGATCTACCCCAACCACATCGTCACCTGGGCGCTGGCGATGTGGCTGTTCGCCTCCTCCAGCCCGGTGCACGCCTGGCTGCCGAACCTCCTGCTGGTGCACAACTTCAGCAACCGGCCCGAGACCGTGTCCAGCGTCAACCTCCCGGCCTGGTCACTGTGTTCGGAAGTGCTCTTCTACGCCCTGTTCCCGCTGTTCATCATCCTGGTGCGGCGGATCGCGCAGCGCAGGCTGTGGCTGTGGGCCGCCGCGATGGTCGCCGGCGTGGCCGGCGTGACGCTGGTGACGCGGTTCATCCCCGGCGGTGTCCCGGTGCCGGGATACGGCCTGACGACCAACCAGCTGTGGTTCAGCTACGGGTTCCCGCCGCCGCGCCTGTTCGAGTTCGTGCTGGGGATGATCCTGGCGCGCATCGTCGCCGCGGACCTGTGGCCGCGGATCGGCCTGCTGCCCTCGGCGGCCCTCTTCGCCGGCGGATACTGGGTCGCGCTCGTCGTCCCGAGCCCCTACAACTTCAGCCTCGCCACGATCGTCCCGGTCGGCATGATCATCTGCGCCGCGGCCACATCGGACCTGCGGGGCAGGAACGGCTGGCTCAGCAGCCGGACCATGGTCTGGCTGGGAAGCGTCTCCTTCGCCTTCTACCTCGTCCAGGGACTGGTGATCTTCTACGGCCGGCCCGAGGTGTTCGGAGCGCGTACCTACGACACCCTGCCGGCCCTCGGCATGCTGAGCGTGCTGTTCGCGGCGAACCTGCTGGCCGCATGGCTGCTGTTCAGCCTGGTGGAACAGCCGGTGATGCGCCGCTGGAGCCGCAGCAGGAAGCGGCCCGCGCCGGTCGCACCCCGCAGCACCGAATCCGTGCCGGCCGGCGGATCCGTCTGAACCGCGCCCGGCGTGCCGGCACACCTCGGGCACCGGCACGCCGCGGCGCCCGCGGGCACGACGCACGGCCGCTGCCGCTGCCGCCTCCCGCGCGGCGCCGGCCACCGCTGAACGCTCCCGCCGCGCCCCCCACCGCCGCACGAGGGGCCACGCCCTCCTGCTCCGCGGCGCGCGCAGCGACGCGGGACCCGGCGCGGACGGCCTGCGCCCGGCACTCCCGGACCTGACGTCGTGCTTCATTCCTTTCCAGAACTGGATACCGCGATCTCCATGCAGAACCGACCAGGGGAGCTGAGCGCGTTGACCCTACCGACCTCAGCGGAGGGGGTGTCAGAAAACCACCGGGCTCGCTCGGTCGGCATCGGCCGCGCCCACGCCAAGGCCATTCTGCTGGGAGAGCACGCGGTCGTGTACGGGGCGCCGGCGCTCGCGCTGCCGGTACCGCAGCTGACGGTCACGGCGAGCGCCGGCTGGTCCTCCCACGCCGGCGACGATCCGGGCGATGTCTCCTTCACGATGACCGGCTCCCCGTCGCGGCCGATGATGACCCAGGCCTCCGACAGCCTGCGCCGGCTGACCACCGAGTTCAAGGCGGCCATGGACGTGGCCGGCAGCCCGCACCTCGACGTGATCATCGACGGCGCGATCCCGCACGGCCGGGGCCTGGGCTCCAGCGCGGCCTGCGCCCGCGCGGTCGTCTTCGCCCTCGCCGACCTCTTCGGCCGCGACCTGACCGAGGCCGCCGCCTACGACCTGGTGCAGACGGCCGAGAACGTGGCCCACGGCCGCTCCAGCGGCGTCGACGCGCGGGCCGTCGGCGCGCTGGCCCCGCTGCTGTTCCAGGCGGGCCGCAGCGAGGAACTCAGCATCGGCTGCGACGGCTTGTTCATCATCGCCGACAGCGGCGTCGTGGGCAGGACCAAGGACGCCGTCGAGCTGCTGCGCGAGGGATTCCAGCAGCACGCCGGAGCCCAGGAGCGTTTCGTGCGCCGCGCCTCGCGGCTGACCGACGAGGCCAGACACGCCCTCGCCGGCGGCCGGCCGGAACGGCTGGGCGCACGGCTGACCGACTACCACGACCTGCTGCGCGCGGCCGGCCTCAGCACCAAGAGGATCGACGCCCTGGTCGAGGCCGCGCTCACCGCGGGCAGCCTCGGCGCCAAGATCACCGGAGGCGGCCTGGGCGGCTGCGTGATCGCCCTGACCCAGCCGGTACAGGCAAGAGAGGTCACCCGGCAGCTGCACGAAGCCGGCGCCGTACAGACCTGGGTCGTACCGCTGAGAGGGCTTGCCGACCATGCGCGCTGAACACCGCACCACGACCGCCCCGCCGCCGCAGAGCGGCCCGGGAGACGCCACCGCCGTCGCGCATCCCAACATCGCCCTCGTCAAGTACTGGGGCAAACGCGACGAGCAGCTGGTCCTGCCACGGGTCGACAGCCTGTCGATGACCCTGGACATCTACCCCACGACCACCCGCGTCCGCCTCGCCCCCGACGCGGACCACGACCACGTCACACTCGGCGGCGTACCCGCCGAAGGCGAGGCGCTGCGCCGCGTCGTCTCCTTCCTCGACCTGGTACGGGCCCGGGCCGGCCGGCCGCTGCGCGCCGTCGTGGACAGCCACAACACCGTCCCCACCGGGGCGGGCCTGGCGTCCTCCGCGAGCGGCTTCGCCGCCCTGGCCGTCGCCGCCGCCGCCGCGTACGGCCTCGACCTGGACGCCACCGCGCACTCGCGCCTGGCCCGGCGCGGATCCGGCTCGGCATCCCGGTCGATCTTCGCAGGCTTCGCGCTGTGGCACGCCGGCCCACCCACCGCCACCCCGGCACAGGCCGACCTCGGCTCCTACGCGGAACCGGTGCCCGCCCCCGGCCTCGACCCCGCCCTGGTCATCGCCGTCGTCAACGCGGGCCCCAAGGCCGTCTCCAGCCGTGAAGCCATGCGGCGCACCGTCGACACCTCCCCGCTGTACGAACCGTGGGCGCTCTCCAGCAGGGACGACCTGAGCGAGATGCGCGCGGCGCTGGCGCGGGCCGACCTCGACGCGGTGGGGGAGATCGCGGAACGCAACGCGCTCGGCATGCACGCGACGATGCTGGCCGCCCGCCCGGCGGTGCGCTACCTGGCACCGGCCACGCTCACCGTCCTCGACAGCGTGCTCCAGCTGCGCCGCGACGGCGTCAGCGCCTACGCGACCATGGACGCCGGGCCGAACGTCAAGGTGCTCTGCCACCGCGCGGACGCCGACCGGGTGGCCCACACGCTGCGCGGCGCCGCCCCGGGCGGCCCGGTCCTCGTCGCCGGGCCGGGCCGGGGCGCCCGCCTGCTGCCCGAGGACACACAATGACCCCTGGGGGAACGGTCGTCCGGCGCGCGCCGGGCAAGCTGTTCGTCGCGGGCGAGTACGCGGTCGTCGACCCCGGCAACCCGGCGATCCTGGTTGCGGTCGACCGCTACGTCACCGTCACCGTCACCGGCCTGCCCGGCACCGGCATCGAGTTCACCTCCGACCTCGGCCCGCGAGCGGTACGCCTGCGATGGCACGGCGCCCGGCTCGGCACGCACGACGGGCCCGGCGCGCCCGCCGGCCTGGCCCACGTGGTCTCGGCGACCGAGACGGTGGCCCGGCTGCTGACCGAACGCGGCCTGCCCGTACCGGGATTCGGCCTCCGCGTCGAAAGCGGCCTGCACGACAACGGCACCAAGTACGGGCTGGGCTCCAGCGGCGCGGTGACCGTCGCCGCCGTCGCCGCCGTCGCCGCCTTCTGCGGCCTACAGCTCCCGCCCGAGGACCGCTTCCGGCTGGCCCTGCTCGCCACCGCCGAGATCGACCCCCGCGCCTCCGGAGGCGACCTCGCCGCCAGCACATGGGGCGGCTGGATCGCCTACCAGGCACCCGACCGGGCCGCCGTGCGCGACCTGGCCCGCCGCCACGGCGTCCAGGAGGCCCTGCGCGCACCCTGGCCGCACTTCGCGGCGCGCCGGCTGCCGGCGCCCGCAGGACTGTCGTTGCAGGTCGGCTGGACCGGGACACCCGCCTCCACCGCCGCCCTCGTCTCCGACCTGGACCGGCGGACCTGGCGCGGCAGCGCCTCCCACCGCACGTTCGTCGAGACCACCACCGACTGCGTGCACGCCTGCGCCGCCGCACTCGAACAAGGAGACCGCCGAAGCCTGCTGGAACAGATCCGGCGGGCCCGCCGCGAGCTGGCCCGACTGGACGACGAGGTCGGCCTGGGCATCTTCACGCCCCCCCTGACAGCGCTGTGCGACGCCGCCGAAGCCGCCGGCGGCGCGGCCAAGCCCTCCGGGGCCGGCGGCGGCGACTGCGGCATCGCCCTGCTGGACGCCGAAGCCCCGCGGGACATCGATCAAGTGCGGGAACGGTGGGCCACGGCCGGGGTGCTGCCCCTGCCGGTCCGTCCCGCCGCGGAAGGGAACGAGGAATGATCGCACAACGCAAGGACGACCACGTCCGGCTCGCCGCCGACCAGCAGCGCGAGCACAGCGGACACAACCAGTTCGACGAAGTGTCGTTCGTCCACCACGCCCTGGCCGGCATCGACCGGCCGGACGTCTCCCTGGCCACGACCTTCGCCGGCATCTCCTGGCCGGTACCGCTCTACATCAACGCGATGACCGGCGGCAGCGAGAACACCGGCCTCATCAACCGGGACCTGGCCATCGCCGCCCGCGAGACCGGCGTGCCCATCGCGTCGGGATCCATGAGCGCCTACTTCAAGGACCCCTCCTGCGCCGGCACCTTCAGCGTGCTGCGCGAGGAGAACCCCGACGGGTTCGTCATGGCCAACATCAACGCCACGGCCTCCGCCGACAACGCACAGCGCGCCGTCGGCCTGCTGCGGGCCGACGCCCTGCAGATCCACGTCAACACCGTGCAGGAAACGGTGATGCCCGAAGGAGACCGCTCCTTCGCCTCCTGGGCCGGACAGATCGAGAAGATCGCCGCCGCCGTCGAGGTTCCCGTGATCGTCAAGGAGGTCGGATTCGGGCTGAGCCGGGAGACCGTCGCGACGCTGAAGAACCTGGGCGTGCGGGTCGCCGACCTCGGCGGCCGCGGCGGCACGGACTTCGCCCGCATCGAGAACGGCCGGCGCCAACTCGCCGACTACGCCTACCTCCACGGCTGGGGACAGTCCACCGCCGCCTGCCTCCTGGACGCCCAGGGCTGCCTCCTGCCCGTCCTCGCCTCCGGCGGCGTGCGCAACCCGCTCGACGTCGCCCGCGCCCTGGCGCTCGGCGCCGCCGGCGTCGGCGCGTCCGGGGGATTCCTGCGCACCCTCCTCGACGGCGGCGTGTCCGCGCTGATCGCGCAGCTCGCCACCTGGCTCGACCAGCTGGCGGCGCTGCAGACGATGCTCGGCGCGCGCACCCCGGCCGACCTGACGCGCTGCGACGTGCTCCTCCACGGCGACCTGCGGTCCTTCTGCGCCGACCGGGGCATCGACACCCGGCCGCTGGCCCGGCGCTCCGGCAGCCCGGCCGCCCTCCACGAGATGACGGGAAGCACACGATGACTGAGGCGCACGCGATCGCCGGGGTCCCCATGCGCTGGGTGGGACCCGTACGCATCTCGGGGAACGTCGCCACCACCGAGACCCAGGTCCCCCTGGCCACCTACGAGTCGCCGCTGTGGCCCTCCGTGGGCCGCGGCGCGAAAGTCTCCATGCTGGCCGAACAGGGCATCGTCGCCACCCTCGTCGACGAGCGGATGACCCGCTCGGTGCTCGTCGAGGCAGCCGACGCACAGACCGCACTCACCGCCGCACGGACCATCGACGCCCGCATCGGCGAACTGAGCGAACTGGTACGCACCTCCAGCAGGTTCGCCGAACTGATCGGCATCCGCCACGAGATCAACGCCAACCTGCTGTTCATCCGCTTCGAGTTCTCCACCGGCGACGCCTCCGGCCACAACATGGCCACCCTCGCCTCCGACGTGCTCCTGGGACATCTGCTGAAGACGATCCCGGGCATCTCCTACGGATCGATCTCCGGGAACTACTGCACGGACAAGAAAGCGACCGCGATCAACGGCATCCTCGGCCGCGGCAAGAACGTGGTCACCGAACTGCTCGTGCCGCGTGACGTGGTCGAACGCGTCCTGCACACCACGGCCGCCAGGATCACCGAGCTGAACATCCGCAAGAACCTGCTCGGCACCCTGCTCGCCGGCGGAATCCGCTCGGCCAACGCCCACTTCGCGAACATGCTCCTCGGGTTCTACCTGGCGACCGGCCAGGACGCCGCCAACATCGTCGAAGGATCGCAGGGCGTCGTCCTGGCCGAGGACCGCGACGGCGACCTCTACTTCGCCTGCACCCTGCCCAACCTGATCGTCGGCACGGTGGGCAACGGCAAGGGGCTCGGCTTCGTGGACACCAACCTGGCCCGGCTCGGCTGCCGGGCCGAACGCGCCCCCGGGGAGAACGCCCGCCGCCTCGCCGTCATCGCCGCGGCGACCGTGCTGTGCGGCGAACTCTCCCTCCTCGCGGCCCAGACCAACCCGGGCGAACTCATGCGCGCACACGTCCAGCTGGAACGCGACAACAAGACCGCAAAGGTTGGTGTTTAGGGCATGGCCAGCGATTCCGCCATAGGCATTCACGATCTGTCGTTCGCGACCACCGGGTTCGTCCTGCCGCACACCGCGCTCGCCGAACACAACGGCACCGACATCGGCAAATACCATGTGGGCATCGGCCAGCACTCGATGAGCGTGGCCGGCGCCGACGAGGACATCGTGACCATGGGCGCCGCCGCCGCCGCGCCCATCATCTCCCGGCACGGCGCCGACCAGATCCGCACACTCGTCTTCGCGACGGAGTCGTCGATCGACCAGGCGAAGTCGGCCGGCGTGTACGTGCACTCCCTGCTCGGGCTGCCGTCGGCCACCAGGGTCGTCGAACTGAAGCAGGCCTGCTACGGAGCGACGGCGGCCCTGCAGTTCGCCATCGGCCTCGTCCACCGCGACCCCGCGCAACGGGTCCTGGTGATCGCGAGCGACATCTCCAAGTACGAACTCGACAGCCCCGGCGAGGCCACCCAGGGCGCGGCCGCCGTAGCCATGCTGGTCACCGCCGACCCCGCGCTGGTACGCATCGAGGAACCCTCGGGCCTGTTCACCGCCGACGTCATGGACTTCTGGCGGCCCAACTACCGCGACGCCGCACTCGTCGACGGACAGGAGTCCATCACCGCCTATCTGCAAGCGGTCGAGGGCACCTGGAAGGACTACCAGGAACAGGGCGGCCGCTCACTCGAGGAGTTCAGCGCGTTCTGCTACCACCAGCCGTTCACGAAGATGGCCCACAAGGCACACCGCCACCTGCTGAACACCTGCGGCTACGACACCGACGAGAGCGACATCAAGCGCGCCATCGGCCAGACCACAGCCTGCAACACGGTCGTCGGCAACAGCTACACCGCATCCGTCTACCTCGCACTCGCCGCGCTGCTCGACCACGCGGACGACCTGAGCGGCCGGCCCGTCGGCTTCCTCAGCTACGGCTCCGGCAGCGTCGCCGAGTTCTTCGCCGGCACCGTCGTGCCCGGCTACCGCGCACACCTGCGCACCGAGGCGCACCGCGAGGCGATCGAGGGACGCCGGCTGCTCGACTACGCCGCCTACCGCGAGCTGCACGAGTGGTCCTTCCCCACCGACGGCGGCGACCACCCCACCCCGGCGCAGACCACCGGCCCCTTCCGGCTCGCGGCGCTGCGCGGCCACAAGCGCATCTACGAAAGGCGCTAACTGTATTGACCCGCAGGGTTGTTCACGCGGCTGATCGGTGGCCGGCCTGCGTGTGCGGTGTGGCAGCGATGGCAGTTGCAGGCGAGAAGGAAGTCGCCCAGGGCGGCGGTGCGTTCGTCGTTGCTGGTGTAGGGCCGCTGGTAGGCCCATTCGTCGGGCAGGGTGCGGTTGAAGCGTTCGACCTTGCCGTTCGTCTGGGGTCGGTAGGCGCGGGCCGGTCTTCCTGTCGCACCCATCTCGGCGAGGGCCTGTTTCCAGGCCAGGCCCTTGCGGTAGGCCCAGGCGTTGATGCCGTGCGGGTGAGGAAGCCCGCGCAGGTTGCAACCTTCTCGTCACCGTGGATCTCGCTGTAGGCGAGGCGGCTGTGGTCGTCGGCGGCGGAGCGGACGTAGCCGAAGCCCACGCTGCTGCGGGCGGCGCCGCCGGCCTGTCGGCCCAGGACCATGTGGCCGCCGCCTGCCGTGAACGGTCAGCCGGGCATCACGGTGGGACACGAAGACCTCCGTGCGGTGCAGTCCCAGACAGCTCCACCACACCGGAGGTCTTCGCCATGATCAAGCACCGGCGAGTGTCAACAACGCTCGTGATCAATACAGCTAGCGCCGCCGTCACCCGCCCGCACCCGGGCAGCCGGCCACGGCCGCCCACCGCGGACGAGCCGTGGCCGCCCACCTGACGGCCTTTCCCCCAGCCAACTGAAGTCCCCTGGAAAAGAGGACAGGCGCATGACCGACATCGGGATCCTGGGAACGGGCGCCTATGTGCCGGACCGAGTCGTCTCCAACGACGAAGTCAGCGCGGCAGCAGGGGTCGACGACACCTGGATCATCCGCAAGACCGACATCCGCCAACGCCGCTGGGCCGCCCCCGACCAGGCCACCTCGGATCTGGCCACGGCCGCCGGACGCGCCGCGCTGGCATCGGCCGGCATCACCGCCGACCAGCTGTCGGCGATCGTGGTCGCCACCTCCACGCCGGACCGGCCGCAGCCGCCCACAGCCGCCTACGTGCAGCACAACCTCGGCGCGGCCGGCGCGGCAGCATTCGACATCAACGCCGTGTGCTCCGGCGAGGTGTTCGCGCTGTCCGCGGCCGAGAGCGTGCTCGCCCGCCGGGGCGGCTACGCACTGGTCATCGGCGCGGACCTGTACTCGCGCATCCTGAACCCGCTCGACCGCAGGACGGTCGTGCTGTTCGGCGACGGCGCCGGCGCCATGGTCCTGGGCGCGGACGGCCGGGGCGCCCGCATCCGCCACCTCCAGCTGCACACCTACGGCGAACTGGCGGACCTGATCCAGGTGCCCGCAGGCGGCAGCCGGCTGCCCTGCGACCCCGCCGCCATCGAAGCGGGCCTGCACTACTTCACGATGGACGGGCGCGCAGTGCGCCGCTTCGTCGAGGACCGCGTGCCGCAGCTGACCAAGCAGTTCCTGCACGAGGCCGGTGTCGTACCCGACGACATCAGCCACTTCATCCCGCACCAGGCCAACGGCGTCATGCTCGGCACGGTCTTCGCCGACCTGGCCCTTCCCCACGCCACCATGCACCTGACACTGACGCGCTACGGCAACACCGGAGCCGCCTCCGTCCCGATCACCCTGGACGAGGCCGCCCGCACGGGCGCCTTCCACCAGGGCGACCTGATCCTCCTGGCCGGCTTCGGCGGCGGCATGGCAGCGGGATTCGCACTGGTCGAGTGGTGAGAAGAGCCCTGCCTCCCGCCGCGCCCCCCGCACTGTTCGCGGAGACGCAACCGCGCGCGCCGTGACAGAACGGGCCTGGGCATCCGCCCGGTTGAGGGCCTTTCAGGACCACCGGGGCGGGAGAGACGAGCAGCACCGTCCGCAGCTCCTCTCCACACCGCCCCCCGTGACCCGGGCAGATGGGGCGGCACCGCCGCCCCGCACCGCGGCAGCGGCGCGCAAGCGGCGGCCCGCCGGGCGCGGCCCTCGCTCTGTTGCCCGACATCGGCAGAAACGGTAGACATGACAGCGAGACATCGCACGGTGTGCGTGATAGGTGCCGGACCGCGCGGGCTCTGCGTGCTCGAGCGGCTGTCCGCCAACGCCCGCTCGATACCCCAGGGCAGCACCGTCCACGTCCATGTGGTCGACCCCTACCCGCCGGGACCCGGCAGGGTATGGCGCACCGACCAGTCCCCTCACCTGCTCATGAACACCGTCGCCGGACAGATATCGGTGTTCACCGACGCCAGCGTCGACATGCGCGGCCCCCTGGAACCCGGACCGAGCCTGCACGAGTGGGCCGTGGCGCTCACCGCGGGCGAGAGCGGCGACGACCACCCGGCACACGTCCTCGAAGAGGCCCGCGCCCTGGGCCCCGACACCTACCCCACCCGCGCGTTCTACGGCCGCTACCTGCGATGGGCCTACCGGCGCATCGTCGACGGCGCGCCCGCCGGCCTCACCGTCACCTCCCACCGCTGCCGCGCCGTGGCCCTGGACGACGCCCCCGACGGCCCGCACGGCCCCCGCCAGCGGGTGACGCTCGCCGACGGAACCCTGCTGGAGGATCTCGACGCCGTGATCCTGTGCCAGGGACACCTGCCGGCCCGCCCGGACACCGCCGAACAGGAACTGCTCTCCCAGGTACGCCGGCGGGGGCTGTGCCACATCCCTCCGGCCAACCCCGCCGACGTCGACCTGGACGTCCTGGCCCCCGGCACGAAGGTGCTGCTGCGCGGACTCGGACTGAACTTCTTCGACTACCTCGCCCAGCTCACCGTCGGCCGCGGCGGCTCCTTCACCCAGGTCAGCGGCCGGCTCACCTACCACGCCTCCGGACAGGAGCCGCTGATCCACGCGGGCTCCCGGCGCGGCATCCCCTACCAGGCCCGGGGCGAGAACGAGAAGGGCCCCCACGGCCGCCACGAGCCGCTCCTGCTCACCCTCGATCGCATCGCACAGCTGCGCCGTACCCACGACGGCTCCGGAGCCGACTTCAAGGACGACCTGTGGCCGCTGATCTCCCGCGAGGTCGAAGCCGTCTACTACGCGACGCTGCTCAGGTCACGCGGAGACACCCTCCACGCACAGCGGTTCCAGGCCGACTACCTGGGAGCCGGCTGGGGACAGCGGCACACCGACGCCGTCCTCGACGCGTACGGCATCGGCGACAAGGACCGCTGGGACTGGGAACTGCTCGCCAAGCCCTACCGCAACCGGGAGTTCACCGGCCCGCAGGACTTCACCGGCTGGCTCCTGGACTACCTGCGCCAGGACGCCGCGGAAGCGAAGTCCGGCAACGTCAGCGGCCCGCTCAAGGCGGCCCTCGACGTCCTGCGGGACCTGCGCAACGAGATCCGCCTGGCGGTCGACCACGGCGGCCTGCACGGCGACTCCTACCGCACCGACCTGGACGGCTGGTACACCCCGCTCAACGCACACCTGTCGATCGGCCCGCCGGCCCGGCGCATCGAGGAGATGGCGGCGCTCATCGAGGCCGACACGCTGCGGATCGTCGGGCCGGACATCCAGGTGGCCGTCGACCGCACCGGATACACCGCCAGTTCACCGCTCGTGCCCCATTCGGCGGTCCGGGTCGACGCCCTCGTCGAGGCACGCCTGCCCGTGATCACGCTGAACCGCACCGATGACACACTCCTGCGCCATCTGCTGGACACCGGACAGTGCACCGCCTACCGCATCCGCACCCGCTCCGGAGACACCTACCAGACCGAGGGCATGGCCGTCACCGAGCGGCCGTTCCGCCTGATCGACGCGAGCGGACGCGCACATCCGCGCCGCTTCGCCTTCGGGGTGCCCACCGAGTCGGTGCACTGGGTGACGGCCGCCGGCATCCGGCCCGGCGTCAACTCGGTGACACTCACCGACGCCGATGCCATCGCCCGCGCGGCACTCGGCTGCGACACCGCACACGGACAGGACGCTCCCACCGGACAAGGACTCGCACATGCCCAGTGACACCACCCTCACCGCGGACCCGGCCGCCGGCCCGGCCGCGGCGCAGCCGGACTGCGGCCTGCTCTCGCCGGTCTGGGCGGACGCACCCATCGCGGCCGCGGTGTCCGACAGCGCCTGGTTGCAGGCCATGCTGGACGCCGAGGCGGCACTGAGCCGGGCGCAGGCCCGCCTGGGCACGGTGCCCGAGACAGCCGCACGGGTGATCACACAGTCGGCACGGGCCGACCGCCTGGACCTGATGTCCCTGGCCCGGCAGGCACGCCAGTCCGCCAACCCCGTGGTGGCGCTGGTACGGGAGTTCACCGCGCTGGTGGCGGCCCGGGACGCCGACGCGGCCGCGTACGTGCACCGCGGGTCCACCAGCCAGGACATCCTCGACACGGCGACCGTCCTGGTGGCCCGCCGGGCCCTGCGGCTGATCCGCACCGACCTGGAACGCATCGAGCAGGCGCTGGCCGCACTCGCCCGCGAACACCGCGACACCCTCATGGCAGGCCGCACCCTGGCCCTGCACGCGGTGCCGACGACCTTCGGCTGCAAGGCCGCAGGCTGGCGCCACCTCGTCCTGGACGCGGCACAGAAACTGGACCGCCTCACCGGCCGGGACCTCCCCGTCCAGCTCGGCGGAGCCGCCGGAACCCTGGCCGGATACCTCCAGCACGCCCAGGGCGCCGAACCCGCCGCCTACGTCCAGGACCTCACCGAGGCGTTCGCGGCCGAACTGGGGCTGTCCGCCCCCCTCATCCCGTGGCACACCCTGCGCACACCCGTGGTGGACGTGGCCACCGCCGCGGCGTTCACCTGCGGCGCCCTGGGCAAGATCGCCGTCGATGTGCTGTCACTGACCCGCACCGAGGTCGCCGAGGTGCACGAGCCGGCGCCCCCGGGCCGCGGCGCGTCCTCGGCCATGCCGCACAAGCGCAACCCCGTCCTGGCGACGGCGATCAGATCCGCCGCGCTACAGACACCGCAGCTCGCGGCGACCGTACTGGGCTGCCTGCTGAGCGAGGACGAGCGCTCCGCCGGCGCCTGGCACGCCGAATGGGAGCCGCTGCGCGCCCTTCTGCGGCTGACCGGAGGAGCGGCGCACCAGGCGGCGGACCTCGTCTCCCAGCTGTCGGTGGACACGGCACGCATGCGTGCCAACACCCAGATCACCGGGGGACAGATCGTCTCCGAGAGGATCGCCGCCGTCCTCGCGCCGCTGCTCGGAAAGGCGCGGGCGCGGGAACTGCTGAACGAGGCATCCGCCCGCTCGGCGCGCACCGGCGAGCCGCTGGCCGAGATCCTCGGCCAGGACGACCGGGCGTCGGCCGTCCTGTCGGGCGCCTCGCTCACCGACCTGTTCGCGGCGCAGGCGTACACCGGGGCCGCCGGCCCGCTGACGGAGCGCGCGCTGTCCCGGTCACTGCCCCCGCAAAGCACGAAATAGACCAGACCGGGCCGGGTCGGCCCCGCCGGCCGGCGCACGGAAACGGAGAGCCCGGCCGGGAACCCGGCCGGGTCAGTGCCGACGCTGCAGCGCGATCTCCGTGAGCTCCTCTATGTCGAACTCCGAGCGCCCCGGCGTGCCGTAGCGGGTGATCTTCCCCCGGCTCACCCACTTCCGGATGGTCGCCTCGGACACGCCCGCGGCGAGGGCGGCCACATTCGTCGGCACGAGCCTGTGGCGTGGCGGTCTGTTCATGCGGCATCCTTTCGCTGCCGATTCATGAGATGACGCAGGGCAAGCCACTCGTGCATCTCCCATGAATGTCCCGAAGAACAGCTGATGCTGCTCTTTCCCGCACTCCCGCCGCTCTGCGGTGAGGCGTTGATGATCCCCGGGCAGTTGTCCATGACGCACTCCCTGATCAGGGCACGGAGGTTGCCCGGCTCAGGGTCGATGGTGCGCAGCAGCTCAACGTGGAGACTCTCGACCTCGTCCGCGAAGTCTGCCGCCGGAGGCTGGGCGGCAAGCCATTCAAGGTTGAGTATCAGAAAGCGCGCGAGATGCGGAACGGAGCGAGTCGGAAAAACGGTTTCGAGCTCCTCCACGATGATTTCCGACCATGACTCCAGGATGGCGAGAATGTTGTGCCGGGTGTCGAGTGCGGAAACATTCAGATGATCTCGCCTGCGGCTCCCCGACACTTTCGTCGGATTGTTCATCCGCCTGGATGTCGATGCTATGTGGTGCAGACATTCCTGATGGAGCCCGGGAAGTGCGCGCAGGTTACGTTCCACCTGCCTGATGCAAGGGGCGCAGAGGAAGGATCCGGCGGCGGCACGGATTTCCTGGGCATGGCCCCTGGGGCATGAGTGAAACTCCATTGAATCTCCTTCATGAGATGGCTCGCCCCGCAATCGTCATGGATCGCACGTATCCCATACGGATTGCTGCGCAATCAATGCATTATCGGAGCCCCGGGGGAGTGGGCGGTATTTCTTGATCCGCACGCCGAGGTCGCTGGAAGACATCGCGGATGTAAATGAAACGGGCCCGTCCAGAGAATCCCGGAAAGGGTCCTGATCATTCCTGGCGGGCGCAGGCCCAGACGCGTTCCGCGGGCAGGACTGCTCTGCGCGTTCCGTTCCCCCGATACTGCGCAGCCCCCTCCGATGCTTGTCCATGCGAATCTCTGGGATTACTGGGAGAGTTCCATGGGCGCTCAGGGGTGTCAACGTTCACCCCACCAGGACGAGAGCGATAATCTAGCAGTTGTAAATTTCCCTTTTCGTCACTGATCGCCGCCCGGAGCCCGTGCCGCGATCTTGTGGAATGCCCTGGTCGGGCCGTCACCACCGCGACGCCGGCGACGTCACCCCCGCACCCGCACCCGCACCCGCACCCGCACCCGCACCGGGAGAACGCCGCACCCGCCCCCGAACACGCCGAGGAGCGCCGCCATGCCGATCCCGCAGCCGCCCGCGCGCAAGGCCGAGTTCGCCTCCCGGGCCCGGGCCGAGGCCCTCGCCATGGCCGGCGCCGGCCCGGACGTCCACCACCTGCCGGGCGCACTGGCGGCCGCTGCGCTGCGGGCGCACAGCACGCTGTCGGCGGGGACCGGGCGGAGCGTCCCGGTCACCGTGTTCGCGGCGGGCGGCGACGGGGTGCGAGGGCTCGCCGCCTTCCTCGCGGTGTACGCAGCCGAGCAGGAGCGGCAGGAGCGGCAGGAGCGGCAGGGCGTCCAGGGCCTCGGTGCGGCGGCGTGAGCCGGAGCATCGCTGCAGGTGAGCTCGAAGTTCCGCAGCGCGTAAGGGGCTTGTGGATCAGCCGTCCCTAGGGTGAAGCCTGCAAACCCCCCAGCGCGCCCGCCCGCCTCCATCCCCCGAGGGCGGGCGGGCGTACCGACGTGCGCGCCCCCCGGGGGCGGCCGCGGCATCCCTCCCCGGGTCCCCGGCCCCCGGGTCCTCGTCACCCGTCCCCTCTCCCGGGAGGACGGATCGTGAAATCCCTGTTCAAGCAAGCGTTCATGCCGACACCTGGAGGACAAATGCCCGGAACTGCCGGGGTGGAAGAGGTCTACGCGGCCATCGAGGAAGCGGCCGCACTGCTGAACGTGCCCTGCTCACGTGACACGGTCGGGCCGATCCTGACCGCGTTCGCGCCGTTCGAGGGCGGGGTCATCTTCAGCGCATCGGCGGGCGAGCGCCACGCGGGAGACCTCGACCTCACCATCCAGGTGCCCCGACGGATCGCTGATCCCTACGCCCATGCTCTGGCGAACGGCTTTCTCGAGAAGACCGACCATCCCGTCGGCTCCCTGCTCTCGGACCTCCATGAGCGGTGCTCCATCGACGAGTACCTCATCGACTTCGGAGTCGTCGGCGGGTTCAACAAGGTCTATGTGCACTTCCCCCGTGACGTGCAGTCGGTGTCACAGCTCGCCGCCGTCCCGTCCATTCCGCCCGCTCTGGCCGAGAACGCCGGGTTTTTCGCCCGGCACGGCCTGGACGACGTCGCGATGATCGCGATCGACTACCGGAACAGGACGACGAATCTGTACTTCCAGGTCCCCGGCATCGAACCGAAGGTCATTCTTTCGATGCTCCAGGAGCTGGGTCTGCCGGAACCGGAGCAGGAGCTGCTGGAGTCCGCCGGCAAAACGTTCAGGGTCTACGTCACCCTCGGCTGGGATTCTTCGAAGATCGAGCGGATCAGCTTTGCCCGAAGCCTGGACCTGCCGGTGATCCAGGCCCGGGTCGAGCCGGAGATCAAGCGGTTCGTGACAGGCACCCCGTACACGTACGAGGGGGAGCGTTTCAGCATTTCGATCGTCAAGTGGTCGCCTGACGGTGAATGGTTCAACGTCGGATCGTACTATCAATTCGGTCCGTTGCAGTGGGAGGTTCTGCGGAAAATCCTCAGGTGACAGCCGGCGCGCACTCCCATGGCGGCGCCGGGCCGCCCGGACGCCGCGGAAACCGAGGGGCGCGAGGCCCTCGGACCGTCAGACCCTTCCCACAGCAAGGAAATCATCGGGCCCATGACTGATCAGAGTGATGACACAGACCTGCCGCAGGCGGCGGACCCGGACGAGCAGCGCCGGCATGCCGTTCGCGTCGTGCACGCCTTCTACGGCGCCCTGGAGGCCAAGGACCTCGACGCGTTCGCGGAACTGTGGACGGCGGACGCCGTGTACCGGGTTCCCGTCACCCCGTACGGCGTTCCCGGGGAGTTCGCCGGGCGGGACGCCATCGTGGCCGGGCTCCGCCAGTTCTTCGCCCTCTTCGGCACGACACGGTTCACCTGGGACGCCGAACCGATGGCCGATCCCCGGCGGGTGCTGGCCACCTGGACGCTGGAGATCGAACTGCTCGGCGGAGGCACCTACCGCAACCGGGGGGCGTCGATCTTCCGGCTGGAGCACAACCGGATCGCCGAGTTCACCGAGTACGTCGACACCGCCGCGTTCCTGGGCGTCTTCGCCGCCAAGGTCGGCACGGCGCACCGGTTCTTCGAGCTGCTGAACGCCAAGGACCTCGACGCGTGGGGCGAGCTGTGGCACGACCAAGGTGTGCTCACCGTGCCGTACTCCCCCCAGGGGAGCCCGTCCCCGACCGAGGGCAAGGACAAGATCGTCGCGGCGTACCAGGAACTGTTCGCGGTGTACGAGACGTTCGGCACCGAACTGACCGGTGTCCACCCCGCCGTGGGCTCCGACGCGATCTGCGTGCAGTACAGGGTCCGCGCGACACTCGCCGGCGGAGCGGTGTACACCAACGACAGCATCGCGGTCTTCCGGTTCCAGGACGGGCTGATCAGCGCCTGCCACGACTACTTCGACCCGCGCCGCTTCCAGGACGTCCTCGACGCCCTCGGGTGAAACCGGCTCTGCGGCGGCACCGTTCCCGCCTGTTTACGCGAGGGACACCTCTCAGCCGCCGCAAGCCGGATCCTTGACGGAATCTCAAGCTCCCCTTCAGCGGTTTCTGACGGTGAAAGAGAAACTCACACACTGCTAGACGATTGCTCTCGCTCCGGTAGAAAGAACGTTGACACCCCCGATCGCCCGTGGAAATCTCCCAGTGCCCCGAGTCACGTATGGGCACACAACGGGGGATCTGCGCAACAACGGGGGAACGGAACACGCATGACAGCCGTATTCACTGAACATGTCAGGGCCTGCACCCTCCAGCATGGATCCGAATAACCTAGCCACCGGAAATGGGCTCCGCTTCCGCATTGCTGTCAGGAGGTGCAAGTTGTCTCTGACCGAGCAGTTGACATATCCGACTGCCGATCTCGACGAGATCGAGTCGTCGGCGATCTGGATCGAATCGCACCCGATCACCCGCGTACGGATCGGCTCGCTCGTCTTCGAGGACTCTCCCCGTCTGGACGGAGAGGACCAGGACCACGTACGGATGCTCGCCGAGGCCGGGGACGCCCTGCCCCCCATCACCGTGCACCGCCCCACCCTGCGCGTCATCGACGGCGCCCACCGGGTGCGCGCGGCCCTGCTCAACGGCCGGGGCGGGATCGCCGCCCGGCTGCTGGACTGCGACGAGGCCGCCGCCTTCGTCCTGTCCGTGAAGGCCAACGTCACCCACGGTCTGCCGCTGTCGCGGGCCGACCGGGCGGCCGCGGCGGCACGCATCATCCTGACCCACCCGCGGTGGTCGGACCGCGCGGTCGCCGCCGCCACCGGGATCTCCGACAAGACCGTCTCCCGCATCCGTTCGCAGTCCTCCGCAGAACAGAGCGGGCAGTCCGGCACCAGACTCGGCCGGGACGGCCGGATGCGCCCCGTCGACAGCGGCCAGGGCCGCCGCCGAGCCGCAGCGATCTTCCTCGACCGGCCCGACGCCGGTCTGCGCGAGGTCGCCCGCGCCACCGGGCTCTCCCCGGCCACCGTGCGCGACGTGCGCCAGCGCATCGACCGCGGCGAAGACCCCGTCCCGGGCCGCTACCGCAGCGTCCGCGACACCCGGCCCGCCACGAACCGCCCGCGCCCGCCCGCCGCCCCCGCCGACCGCGAAGTCGCCCCGGTGGACCGGCAGAAGCTGCTCGCCAAGCTCAGCGAGGACCCCTCGCTGCGGCTCAACGAAGCCGGCCGGCGCGCGCTGCGCTGGCTGCACCACTACTCCGTCGACGGCGACAGCATCGAGACCCTCGAGCAGGGACTGCCCTGCCACTGGGCTCCCGAGGTCGCCGACCTGGCCCGCAGCTGCGCGGCCGCCTGGAGCGAACTGGCGGCACAGCTCCAGCAGCGCGCCGAATAGCCCCCGCGCACACCGCACCGGCACACCGCACACGCACCGGCCGGGCAGCGGACACACCGCCGCCGCGTCCGCCGCACCCGCCCCGTCCCGCTGTGCTCACGCCCCGGGTGAAGCCGCTGCTGCGGCCGGCGGGGATCGGCTGACCGGCCGCGGATGTCACATTCGCGGGCCCGGCGGTGTCTTCATGTTGCACAGGCCGACAGGCCACCGATTAAGGAGAACACCATGACACTGCGTATCCCCAAGGTAGAGCTCCCCACCGAGCTGAGGGAAAGCCTGCTCAAGCAGCTCGGCGCCGTGCCCGAGCCCGTCGAGGTGGTGTACAACGCCCCCGACGTCGCCACGTCCAACCAGGAGTTCTCGGCCAAGGTGGCCCAGTGGGACTACGCCGACGCGGGCCTGAAGACATTCGCCCACATGGCCGTCGCGGCGCAGGTCGGCTGCAGCTGGTGCCTCGACATCAACTACTTCGCGGCACTGCACCAGAGCCTCGACATGACCAAGGCGAGCCAGGTCCCGCGCTGGCGGGACTCGGACGTGTTCACGCCGCTCGAGCGGGACGTGATGGAATACGCCGAGGCCATGACGAACACGCCGCCGACCGTCACCGACGAGCTGTCGGCGAGCCTGCTGGAGCGGCTCGGCGCGGCGGCGCTGGTCGAGCTCACCGTGTTCATCGGCTACGCCAACCTGGCCACCAGGATCAACACGGCGCACGGGATCACCTCGCAGGGCTACTCCGAGGTGTGCGAGATTCCGCTGGCCCAGCGTGCGCAGAGCCCCGCCGTAGCATGACGCCATGACCGATGATCCGTTCGTCGTCCATCGCAGCCTGCTGTTCACCGTCGCCTACGAGATGCTCGGGTCGGCGGCCGACGCGGAGGACGTGCTCCAGGAATCCTGGCTGCGATGGGCCGACGTCGACCCCTTACAGGTGCGTGACCCGCGGGCGTACCTCGTCCGCGTCGTCACGCGGCAAGCGCTCAACCGGCTGCGGACACTGTCACGCAGCCGTGAGGAATACGTGGGCGAGTGGCTGCCGGAACCGCTGCTGACCAGCCCCGACGTCGCCGAGGACGTCGAACTCGCGGAGAGCGTCTCCATCGCCATGCTGACCGTGCTCGAGACGCTCGGGCCGACGGAGCGGGCGGTGTTCGTACTCCGCGAGGTCTTCGACATGCCCTACGGCGAGATCGCCGAGGCCATCGGGAAATCCGCGGCCACGGTACGGCAGATCGCCCGGCGGGCACGCGAACACGTGGCGGCCAAGCGGCCACGGGTGCAGGTGAGCCAGTCCGAGCGGCAGGCCGTGGTCGAGCGGTTCCTGGCCGCGCTGCGCACCGGGAAACTACAGGAACTGCTGGAGGTCATGGCGCCGGACGTGGTCCTGGTCGCCGATGGCGGCGGGCTGGTCGCCGCCGTTCTGGCCCCGGTCCACGGCGCCCAGCCGGTGGCGGAACTCCTCGCACGCGCGAACCGGGTGGTGGCCGCGTTCGAGACGACGGCCGTATGGCTCAACGGCGCGCCGGCGGGCCGCATCGAGTTCGACGGCGAGCCGGCCGCGGTGAGCCTCGAGGTGGAGAACGGGCGGGTCACCCGGGTCTACGTGGTGCGCAACCCGCGGAAGCTGACGCGGATCGACGAACTGGCCGAACTCGCCCGGTAGCCGCCGCCCGTACCCGGCCGGCCCACGGCAGCGGACCGCCCGCCGCAAGAGCAGCGGGCGGTCCACCGGCGGCCGGGTCAGACGGCGGCCGGGAACTTCAGCAGCTCGCCGGTGGTGTCGATGTCGTTGGTGACGTAGACGTCACCGTTCGCGCTGACGTCCAGCCCGAAGGGCACCTTCAGCCGGCTGCCGGTGTCGATCGGGGTGAGGGCGCCCGTCTTCTTGTTGATCCGGGTCAGCGCACCGGGACCCAGGGCGGACGCCGGGCCGGTGCCGTAGGACAGGGCGATCAGGTCGCCGTTGGGGGCCAGGGCGAGGTCGATGACGTCGGTCAGGCCGGTGACGAAGACGGTCGGCGCACTGCCGGGCACATAGCGCCAGATACGGGTGAGGTCCTTGTTCATGCCGCTCATGGTGGAGATGTAGAACGCCCCGTCGCGGCCGCGCACGATGCCGGTCGGCACCGCCTCGGTCTGGCCGGCCGGCGCCGCCAGCACCGTGGCGTCGGCGGACGACTGCGCACCGGAGGCCGAAGCGGCGGCCGGCAGCACGTTGTTGGGGAAGACGAACTCGGTCGTGGTGGTGCCGTCGGGGTGGACCCGGATCAGGGTGTTGCCGGCGGCGTCGGTGACCAGGAAGTCCTTGCCGTCCCGGGCGAAGTCGTGCGGGTTGGAGAAGACGTCGTTGTTGCCGAGCACGGAGTCCGGGTCGAGCCGGCCCTCGTGGTCGGCCAGGTCCCCCAGCACCCTGCCGCCCGCGATGCTCAGCGTGCCCAGCGGCGCCGCGTCCGCGCCGAGCGCCGCACGGTCCGCGGGGACGCCGCTGAGGCCGTAGACCACACGGTAGGCGCCCTTCGCGGTCGCCTCGCTCTGGATCGCCCCGTTGACGCGGGTGAGGCCGTCGCTGCGGACGATCTGCTCGGAGGGCAGACCGGTGACGATACGGCTCTGCGTGGAGCCCTTCACCTGGTAGAGGGAGCCGGTGAAGCCCAGGCACCGGGCCAGGGGGGCACCGACCGGCGGTGCCGCGCAGGGGGCCCCCGAGCCGCTGCCGACCTCGGTCACCACGACCGAGCCGTCGGCCTGGACCCGCACGCCCCGCGGGTTGTGCAGACCGCTCGCCAGGACCACGGGGGCGGCCGCGGCCCTGGGCGCCTGCGAGCCGGCCGCGGCCTGGGCCGGGACCACCGTCGCCGTGAGGCCGGCCACGACCGTCGCCGCCAGGAAGGCCCCCGCCCAGGACTTGGATGCTTTCGACATGACACTCCTCAACTTGACGCCCCCGCAGTCAGGGACGAATCCAACCGGCGACACCACAAATACGAGAGTTCTGCCGGAACGCGGTGTGCAACATCGCGGATTCCGCGATTACCTGCGGCCACGGAGATGAAGAACCAGTGGCCCTTCTGCGCCGTGCGCAGACAAGGACACAGCGCGGACGACAGGATTCCGGAGCGGCTCGGGTGAACAACTCTCCGCCTTGCACAGACACACAAGCCGGCGGATTACCGCGCACGTTGCCGCACGGGGCGCCGCCTTTCGCGTGAAAGGAGGCGAGTTGCTGCTCGGAGTTGAAGGGTTGCTGATTTCAGCCTCGGTGGCCAGTGTTCAACCGCGGAATGTCCGGTGTCGCACACTGCGTTCCGGTGAACTCCTGCGTCTATGGTGACCGCCGGTTGGATTCGCCCCTGACTCGCGGAGGGCGTGCCAAGTTGAGGAGTGACATGTCGAAAGCATCCAAGTCCTGGGCGGGGGCCTTCCTCGCGGCGGCCGTTGCGGCCGGCCTCACGGCGACGGCGATCCCGGCCCAGGCCGGGACCCGGGCCGCGCCCGCCGCCCACCCGCCCAAGGCCGCGCCCGTGGTGGTGGCGAGCGGCCTGCACAACCCGCGCGCGGTCCGGGTCCAGGCCGACGGCTCGGTCCTGGTGACGGAGGCCGGCAACGGCTCGGGAGGCCCCTGCACGACGCCGGGCACCCGGTGCCTGGGCCTCACCGGCTCCCTCTACCGGGTGAAGGGCTCCCGGCAGGGCCGTGTCGTCACCGGCCTGCCCTCCGAGATGGGCGTCCGGGCCGACGGCAGCACCGCGGTCAACGGGGCGATCCAGGCCGAGGCCACCGCGAAGGGCACCTACCGTGTGGTCTACGGCCTGAACGGCACCCCCGCCATCCGTGCGGCCCTCGGCCCGGACGCGGCGCCGCTGGGCACACTGAGCATCGCGGGCGGCAGGGCCCTGGGGGACCTCGCCGACCACGAGGGCCGGCTCGACCCCGACTCCGTGCTCGGCAACAACGAGGTCTTCTCCAACCCGCACAACTTCGCCAGGGACGGCCGCGACTTCCTGGTCACCGACGCCGCCGCCAACACCCTGATCCGGGTCCACCCCGACGGCACCACCACGACCGAGTTCGTCTTCCCCAACAGCATCCTGCCCGCCGCCTCCCCGGCCGGTCAGCCGCTGGCACCGGCCGGCCAGACCGAGGCGGTGCCGACCGGCATCGTGCGCGGCCGCGACGGCGCCTTCTACCTCGCCACCATGGGCGGCATGCACGAGGGCCTCAGCCGTGTCTGGCGCTACGTTCCCGGCAGCCGGCCGACCGTCTTCGCCACCGGCCTGACCGACGTCACCGACCTCGCCCTGGCCCCCGACGGCGACCTGATCGCCCTGTCCTACGGCACCAGGACCTCGCTCCCGCCGGCCGACCCGGGCCCCGGCGCGCTGACCCGGATCAACAAGAGGACGGGCGCCCTCACCCCGATCGACACCGGCAACCGCCTGAACATGCCCGCGGGCGTGACCGTCAGCCGCAACGGTGACATCTACGTCACCAACAACGCACTCGGCACCAGCGGCCAGCTCCTGAAATTCCCGGCCCGCTGACCGGTACAGCTGCCCTTTCCCCGCCACCACGGCACCCACCGCGCAATACACCGGCGGCCACGCCGCGCAAGGCGGGGGAGCCGCTCCCCGGACCACGCACGGAATCCGTTCGTCCGCACTCCGCCCTCACCCGGCGCACGGCGCCGGACGGTTACCGATTCCTGCCCGTGCGGCCGGTGCGCCCACACCCCCCTTTCCGATGTTGCACAGTGCGTTCCGGTCAACTCCTGCGCCTATGGTGACCGCCGGTTGAATTCACCCACTTCTTGTGGGGGCGTGCCGAGTTGAGGAGTGACATGTCGAAAGCAAGCAAGTCCTGGGCGGGGGCCTTCCTGGCGGCGGCGGTCGTGGGCAGCCTCACGGCGACGGTGATCCCGGCCCAGGCCGGGACCCGGGCCGCGTCCGCCGCCCACCCGCCCAAGGCCGCGCCCGTGGTGGTGGCGAGCGGCCTGCACAACCCGCGGGGCGTCACGGTGCAGCCCGACGGCTCGGTCCTGGTCGCGGAGGCCGGCAGCGGCCCGGCCACCCCCTGCACGGCGTCGCCCGGCGCCATCACCCGGTGCCTGGGCTTCACCGGCTCCCTCTACCGGGTCAAGGGCTCCCGGCAGAGCCGTGTCGTCACCGGCCTGCCCTCCCAGCTGATCTACCGCACCGACGGCTCCAGCCTGGTCACCGGAGCACTCCGGTCCGAAGCCGGCCGCAACGGCGCCTACCGGGTGGTCTACGGCCTCAGCGGCCTGCCCGCGGACCGTGCGGCGCTCGGCGCGGGCAGCGGGCCGCTGGGCACGCTGAGCACGGCCCGGGGCAAGGTGCTGGGGGACCTGGCCGGGCACGAGGCCCGGCACGACCCGGACTCCGTGACCGGCAACAACGAGGTCTTCTCCAACCCGGCCGACTTCGCCAGGGACGGCCGCGACTTCCTGGTCACCGACGCCGGCGCCAACGACCTGATCCGGGTCCACCCCGACGGCACCACCACGACCGAGTTCGTCTTCCCCAACAACGTGCTGCCCGCCGCCTCCCCGGCCGTCCAGCCGCTGACCCCGGCCGGACAGGCCCAGGCGGTGCCGACCGGCATCGTGCGCGGCCGCGACGGCGCCTTCTACATTTCCGACATGAGCGCCCTGCGGCAGGGCCTCGGCCGTGTCTGGCGCTATGTCCCCGGCAGTACGCCGACCGTCTTCGCCACCGGCCTGACCGACGTCATCGACCTCGCCCTGGCCCCCGACGGCGACCTGATCGCCCTGTCCTACAACACCGGAACCTCGACCGCCCCGCTGCCCGGCGCGCTGACCCGGATCAACAAGAGGACGGGCGCCCTCACCCCGATCGACACCGGCAACCGCCTGACCGTGCCGCTGGGCGTGGCTGTCGGCCCGCGCGGTGACATCTACGTCACCAACAACGCACTCGGCACCAGCGGCGAACTCCTGAAGTTCCCGGCCCGCTGACCCGGTTCACCCACCCGGGAATCGCCGCAGGAGGCTGCACCGCGGTGCAGCCTCCTGCGGCGCCCGTACCGGCACACCACACCGCCGGTCGGGCGCCCCGTGACGGGGAAGAAGCACACCGAACGGCCGGCCGCCGAGCGCGCAGCGCAGCGCCCTGTACGCCCGGAAGGCCGCGGGCGCACCTCGCCCGCGGCCTCTCACCCGCCCCGGCCGGACATCAGCAACCCGTCCGGCCCGGCGGCCGCTGCCTCACTCTCCCTCGACGGCGATGGCCTGCACCGGACAGGCCCGTACGGCCTCGCGCACCAGCGGCTCACCCGCGCCGTCCTCACGCCCGGGCAGGATCTCGCTGAGACCGTCGTCGTCCTGCGTGAAGACGCCCGGGACGGTGAGCGCGCACATGCCCGCGCCCATGCACCGGTCCTTGTCGATGTGGATCCGCACGCTCATCACCTACCAGGTGGCCGGGAGTTCGATCATGCCCTGCAGAGTGGTCCCCGGTTTGAAGGGGATCTCCCGCGCGGGCACCGCGAGCTTCAGACCGGGCAGCCGCTCGAACAGGGTGCGCAGCGCGATCTCGATCTCGGCCCGGGCCAGGTTCTGCCCCAGGCACTGGTGCATGCCGAAACCGAACGCGAGGTGGTGGCGGTCCGGGCGGTGCCAGTCCAGCTCGTCGGGCTCGCTGTGGACCGCGGTGTCACGGTTGATCAGGGACGTCGACATCATGACGCCGTCGTTGGCGCGGATCGTCTGCCCGCCGAAGTCGATGTCCTGCGTCGCCACCCGCATCCCGCCCTCGGCGACGGACAGGAAACGCAGCAGCTCCTCGACGGCCGCGGGCATCAGCTCCGGGTCCGCGCGAAGCTCGGCGAGCCGGTCGGGATGTTCCAGCAGCGTGAACGTCCCAAGAGAGATCATGTTCGTGGTGGTCTCGTGCCCCGCGACGACCAGCAGGGCCGCCAGCGCCATCAACTCGTCGCGCTTGATGACCCCTTCGGCGAGCTGCTCGTGGATCAGCTCGTCGAGCAGTCCGTCACCGGGCTCGCGCTGCTTGTGCTCGATCAACGCGCCCAGGTAGGCGTCGAGCCGCTCCCCGGCCTGCTGCGTGTCCGCGACCGTCGGGCCGGCCAGCAACCGCCGCGACTGCTCCTCGAAGAACTCGTGATCGGCGTACGGCACACCGAGCAGGAGGCACATCACCTGGGACGACACCGGCAGCGCGAAGGCGCTCACCAGCTCGGCCTGCGGCCCCTGGGCGATGATGTCGTCGATGAGCCGGTCGACGATCTCCTGGACGCGCGGGCGCAGAGCGGAGATGCGTTTGGCCGTGAAACTGGGAATCACCGTCCGCCGCAGCGCCTTGTGCTCGGGGTCGTCCATGCCCAGGAGGGAGAGACGGCGCCCGCGGACGCGGTTCTTGAAGCCCTCGGTCGGCGAGGGGAACGCCTCGTTGTCCTGGTCGGCGGACAGCCGCGGGTCGCTGAGCAGCTCCCGGGCCGCGGCGAACCCGGTGACGAGCCACACCGAGCGCCCGTCGTAGAGCCTGACCCGGGACAGCGGACGGGCCGCACGCAGCGGGTCGTACCCGGCCGGCGGGTGGTAGGGACACGTACGGTCCTGGGGGAAGGCGACGAGTGGTTCCGTCACGGCTTCTTGCGTCATGGATGCCTCGCAACTGTAGAAGCAGGTGAACCGGGGGCAGGCGGCCGGAACTTCAGCGGCACCCCCGCCGGCGTTCGGCGGGTCGCCGCTGACGTGGACGGCGCCGCGCGGGCCGACGGCCGGGCGGCCGCTGTGCCGACCGGGGTGCGGGCGCCCGCCGTGCGGCCGGTCCGGGTCAGGGCGCCGGGCACGGCTGCCGCTGCCGGGAGGACCCCGCCCAAGGCATGTTTGCTCTCGACATGGCGCTCCTCGACTCGGCGTGCCCTCCGCCGCCGGGGGCGAATCCAACCGGCGCCACCATAGACGCGCGAGTCGGCCGCGACGCGGTGTGCAACATCGGAACCTCCGCGCTCGGACACCGGCCGCACGGCCGGGAACCGGCGCCGTCGCGGCACCGTGCGCAGGTGAGGGCAGGTCCACGCGAACCGAACCCGTCAGGGGCTTCGGGCAGCGGCTCTCCACCGCGTTTCCACCGGCGCGAGACGGTGCCTCGAACGGCGGCCGGCGGTCGCTGTCAATCGGGGCTGTCTCCTCAGGTGATCTCCAAGTCCCCCCAGGTAAACTGAGGCGACGCGCCGCCCGGGTATGACGCCTCGTCACACCGGTGGGGAAAGGCGCGGCCGAGGGGGGCGGCGACACCATGAGCGTGCAGTCCGATTTAGGAGACGGCCGGCTCGATCCGGCTCTGAGCGCGGTCCTGAGCGAGCGGCGTCAGCTGATCAATCTCGCGTACCGGTTGCTCGGCTCCGTGGCCGACGCCGAGGACGTCGTCCAGGAGACGTACGTCCGCTGGTACGCCATGTCCCCACGGCAGCGGGAGGACATCGCGTCTCCCGGCGGCTGGCTGACCAGGGTCGCCGGCCGCATCTGCCTCGACCTGCTCGGCTCGGCGCGGGCCAAGCGCGAAATGTACGTGGGCGAATGGGTGCCGGAGCCGCTGCCCGACCGTATGGAGTGGTTCAGCGGGCGGTCCGGCGGCGCCGTCGACCCGGCCGACCGGGTCACCCTCGACGAGTCGGTCAACATGGCCTTCCTCATCGTGCTCGAGTCGATGACCCCGGCCGAGCGCGTCGCCTTCATCCTGCACGACGTCTTCCACTATTCGTTCGCGGAAGTGGCGGAGATCGTCGGCCGGACGCCGGCGGCATGCCGCAAGCTGGCCTCGTCGGCCCGCCGCCGTATGCGCGGGCAGCAGGCTCCCGAGACCGCGGCAGCCCAACGCGCGGGCATCGTCAGGGACTTCAAGCAGGCATGGGAGTCCCAGGACATCGAAGCCCTCATCGGCCTGCTCGATCCCGATGCCACGACGATCACCGACGGCGGCGGCCTGGTCGGGGCTCAGCTCCACCCCGTCGAGGGCGGCGAGCAGGTCGCCCGCTTCTTCATCGATTCCGCGGGCACCGCACCCGACCTGACGATCCTGGAGTGCAAGGTCAACGGCCAGCCCGGTCTGGTGCTGCAACGCGACGGTGTCGCCCTGTCGGTGCTGGCGTTCGACGTGGCAGGCGACCGGATCAAGCACATCTGGGCGGTGCTCAACCCCGACAAGCTCCGGTCCTGGACGCTCTGACGGAGCATCTGCGTGCCCTCGAGCCGGCGCGGGCCGTACGCACTGCGAGACGGCCCGCGCCCGCCGCCCGGTGCGCTCACGGCGTCCGCTGCGCACGGGGCACGGCGGATCGCCGGGTGGGACGGGAAACGCCCCGGGCCGCGGTGTGCGGCGCCCGGGGCGTCCTTGCCGCCGCATGACGCGGCGTCCGTCTCCTGCTGGTTAACCGAGCTGGCCGGGCTGGTAGCTGCCGCCCTGCTGCCGGGTGATGACGCCCAGACGGTTGGTGGCGTTGATGAGGGCGATGAGCGTCGACAGGGCGACGAGCTCCTCCTCGTTGTAGTGCTTGGAGGCATCGGACCAGGCCTCGTCCGTCACACCGCCGGCCGCGTCGGCGATGCGGGTGCCCTGCTCCGTCAGCTCCAGGGCGGCGCGCTCGGCGTCGGTGAACACCGTGGACTCGCGCCAGGCCGCGACCAGGTTGACCCGCACCGTGGTCTCCCCGGCGTGCGCGGCGTCCTTGGTGTGGATGTCGGTGCAGAAGCCGCAGCCGTTGATCTGGCTGGCGCGGAGCATGACCAGGTCCTGAGTTGCCTTCGGCACCGTCGTGCCGTCGAAGATCGCCTTGCTCGCCGAGGCGATGTACTTCAAGGCCTTGCCTGCGAGCGGGCTGGCGGAGAGGTTCAAGCGGGCTTCCATGACGCATCCCTAAATGTTTGTCGGCAGGTACACCTCTACGACGAGACAGCCCCGCAAAATGTGAGGCCGGCGAATGTGACGCGCGTCTCCCCGCGGTGCCGCGGGTGTGCACGGCCGCCGCCGCGCCACCGCCTCGCCCCCCGGTCCTGCGCCGGGCCGACGGGCGCCCGGGCGCCGGGAGCGGGGCCTGCCGCTCCCGGCGGGGTCCGGTGTCAGGGCTGTAGACGGGTGACGGACCACCCCTGGTCCGTGCGTTCGTAGCGGAGCCGCTCGTGCAGCCGGTCGGTGCCGTCGGACCAGAACTCCAGGCACTGGGCGTCCAGTTCGAAACCGACGAAGGTGTCGGGACGCGGGTGCGGAGCCGAGCCGGCGAGCCGGGCCGCGCGCTCGCGCAGCTCCGCCGCGTCCGCCAGCGGCTCGCTCTGCCGGGACGCCACCGTCATGGCGTGGGTGAACACCGGCCGGGCCGCCCACAGGGCGTCCGACGCCGCGTCGGACACCCGCCGTACCGGCCCGCTGACGCTGACCTGACGGCTGGTCTCACGCCAGTACAGAAGACCCGACGCCCACGGGTTCTCGCGCATCTCCCGGCCCTTGCGGCTGCCCCGGTGGCTGGCGAAGAGCAGACCGCGGTCGGTCACCCGCGCCAGCACGACCGTGCGCACCGACGCGCGGCCGCGTGCGTCGGCCGTGGCGAGCGCCATCGCGGCCGGCTCCCGTACGTTCAGTTCCCGCGCCTCCCGCAGCCACCCGCGCAGCAGTACGACCGGGTCCGCGACCGGGTCCTCGTACTCCGGGAACGGCACCTGGAGGGTGCCGGTGAGGCTCTCCGACCTGCTCGCTGTCATGTCCTTCCTTTCCGGCCACGCGGGCCGCTCAGACGAGAAGGGTCCCGCGGGCCACGATCACGCAGTCACCGCCGACCTCGACGCTCGTGAAGTCCTCGCCGCTGCCGCCGATCCGGGCGAGCATGCGGGAAGGGCGGCCCATGTCGACGCCCTGCGTGATCTCGGCGCTCCGGCCCTGGGTGAGGGCCCCGTGCCGCAGCAGATGGATGACCAGCGGGCCGGCGGCCGACCCGGTGGCCGCGTCCTCGACCACCCCGTAGGCGGGCGAGAACATCCGGGTGCGCCAGTGGGCCCCCGAGCCGGCGAAGCAGTTGGCCGCCAGGTCCTCGAAGCGCGACAGGGCGCGGTGGTCGGGGCGCAGCGCGGACAGCGCGGCCGTGCTCTCCAGGCCGACGAACACATGCCTGGGCCCGTTGCGGTAGATGTCCACCGGGAGCGTCGACTTGTCCACGCCCAGCGCGCCGAGGAGTTCACCGGCCCGCTCGAACGGCTCCCAGGTCGGTATCGGCTGCCGCATCCGGGCACCGGTCACCCGGCCGTCCCGGCGGTGCAGTTCGAAGGGGATCGTGCCCATGGCCGTCTCCAGGCGCAGCGTGTCGCCGTCGGTGCGTTCACCGAGCGCGGCGGCCGTCCCCAGCAGCGGATGGCCGGCGAACGGCAGCTCGTTGACCGGGGTGAAGATACGGATCCGGGCGTCGCCGCCGTGCCGCGGGCGCAGCACGAACGTGGTCTCCGAAAGGTTCATCTCCCGCGCGATGCGCTGCATCACCGACGCGGACAGGTCGTCGCCGTCGAAGAAGACCGCCACGGGGTTGCCCTGAAGGCGCACACGGGTGAAAGCGTCCACGACGAGATACGAGTGCATGCCGCTCACCGGGTCCCGGTGCCGGATTCGCGGTGCTGTCCCTGCGGCCGGGTCATCGCGGCCACCCCCGCGCGGTGGTGCAGGCCCGTCCTCGCACCGGCCAAGCCGGCGACCGGGCGGGCCGCGTCGACTCCCAGCGCCGTGCGCACGGCCTGCGCCAGCAGCCCGGGGCCGTCCGGGGTGAGCACGGACTCCGCGTGGAACTGCATCGACGCGAAGTGCGGGCCGCGCAGCGCGTGCACCTCGCCGGTGGCCGGGTCCCTGGCCGCCTCGACCAGCCCGATACCGTCGACGAGCACGCTGTCGCTTGCTCCGTGTGCCGCGTACGTGTTGTAGAAGCCCACCCGCACCCGCTCCCCGAAGAGGTCGATCTCCTTCTGCACACCCTGGTTGGGCAGCTCCCGGCGGATCAGCGCGAACCCCAGGCGCAGGGCGAGCATCTGATGGCTGAGACACACCGCCACGAACGGCCGCCGCCCCTGAAGCAGGGTGTGCACCGCGCCGCGCAGGCTCTCCATACGGGGGTCCCCCGGCTCGGCGGGGTCACCCGGGCCCGGACCGAGCACCACCAGGTCGTATCCGTCGAAGGTGTACGCCTCGTCGAACCGCCGCACCGTCACGACCAGACCCAGCGCCCGCAGCTGATGGGCGATCATCGCGGTGAAGGTGTCCTCCATGTCGACCACGAGGACGGTACGCCCGGCCAGTTCCGGCGGCGAGACGACCGCCGTGCCGCCCGCGTGCAGCCAGAACGGCGCCAGCCGGTCGTTGCGCCGCTCCAGAGCGGCACGCACGTCGGGATGCTGCGCGAACGAGATGCTGTCGCCGCCCGCCTCCAGAGCGGCGATCAGCCCGGCCGCCTTGGCCCGGGTCTCGGCCGCCTCGGCCTGCGGCCAGGAGTGGCGCACCAGCGTGGAGCCGACGCCGATCCGCAGCCGGCCGCCGCCGTCGATCTCCGCGGTACGGATGAGGATGGCCGAGTCCAGCGTCCGCGCGCCCCGCCCGTCGTGGCCGATGAGCGCGGCGACCCCGCTGTAGTAGCCGCGGCCCCCCTGTTCGTACCGGGCGATGATCCGGCAGGCGCTCTCCAGCGGGCTTCCGGTCACGGTCGGCGCGAACATCGTCTCGCGCAGGATCTCGCGCGGGTCACGGCCGGTGCGGCCCTCGATGAAGTACTCGGTGTGCGCCAGGCGGGCCATCTCCTTGAGGTACGGGCCCCTGACCTGGCCGCCGGACACGCAGATCCGGGCCATCATCTTCAGCTCCTCGTCGACCACCATGCACAGCTCGTCGGTCTCCTTGGCATCGTCCAGGAAGTCCATGACGCCGGGCAGGGTGGGCCCGGTCGGCGGATAGCGGTAGGTCCCGCTGATCGGGTTCATCACCGCCAGCCCGTCCTCGACGCTGATGTGCCGCTCCGGCGACGCCCCCACGAAGGTGCGCTCGCCGGTGTGGATGACGAAGGTCCAGTACGCGCCCGACTCGCTCTCCAGGAGGCGGCGGAAGACGGCCAGGGCACTGTGCGGCCCGTAGCCGGTGATGTCCGCGACGAAGGACCGCCTGATGACGAAGTTCGCGCCGGCGCCCGTGCCGATCGCCTCCCGCACGACGTCGCGCACCGTCTGCGCGTAAGCGTCGTCGTCCTGGTCGAAGGACCCCGCCGACAGGGGGGTCGCCACCCGCGGCAGCCGGCTCAGCGCCTCGTACAGGGACACCGTCTCCTGCCCGGTGACCGTCATCGACAGCAGCGGCGCCCCGTCGTCGGGGCAGGCGTAGCCCAGTTCGGCGATCTGCCGGTAGGGCACGACCACCAGCTGCTCGTGCCGGGCGCCGGAACCGGCCAAGGGCGGCTCGGCCAGCGGGATCTCCGCCAGCGTCGCGGGCCGCGACACCTCGCCCGTCAGGACGTCGAGGCGGTCGGGCCCGGTGGCCTCGGGCCGGTACAGCAGAGCGTACGCGGCGGGCGGCGCCGTCAGGATCCGCTCCAGCAGCGCGCTCACCTCACCACCTCCTTGGTCGTCACGACCCTGGCGCACAGCGCCGCGGCGTACTCGAGCGCCTGACGGTGCTGCCGCTCGGAGAAGTCGGCCACGGCGTCGGCGACGAGGAACGTCTCGATGTCGTGGCTGAACGCGTCGACCGCGGTGGCCAGGACCCCGATGTGGGCGTACACGCCGCACAGCACCAGCTGGTCGCGGCCCTGTTCACGCAGCCAGGCCGACAGCCGGGAGCGGTGGAAGGCGCTGTAGCGCCATTTGGCGAACACCGGGTCGGCGGGGCCCGGTTCCAGTCCGGCGACGATCGCGCGGTCCTCGGCGGAGGTGCGCATGCCCGGACCCCAGAAGTCCTTGAGCAGGCCGCGGTCCTTCGCGCTCATGCCGCCGGACTGGGCGGTGTAGGCGACGGGCACGCCGAGCAGCGCGCAGTGCTCGCGCAGCCGGACGGCGTTGTCCAGCAGCTCACGGCGCAGCGGGGCGGGCAGCGCGGCAAGGAAGTAGCGCTGCATGTCGTGCACGAGGAGCACCGCGCGTCCGGGGTCGAATTCCCAGGGGGCGGGGCCCGCGGGCAGCTGGCCCGTGGTCGGAAGCGGATAGGCGGAGATGGCCGGGATGCCGGTCATGGACGGGCTCTCCAGTTCCTCAGGTGGGAATTCCGGCGCGCCTGATCTCCGGTACGGGGATGCCCAGCGAGCGCAGCTGCTCGAAGGGGTTCATGAACTCGCGGTTCTGCACGATCTTCCCGTCGTCGAGGGCGAAGGAGTGCAGGAAGTGGTTCTCGTAGTAGCCCTCCGGGTAGCCCGGGAAGCAGATCTTGCCGTGGCCGTCGCACTCCACCCAGAAGAAGCCGGGGTCCTGCGTCTCGAAAACCTGGATGTTGTACCACTCCCAGTCCGGGAAGCACTTCAGCGACCAGACGCCGTGCTCGGCCAGGCGGTCGCGGCCCCGGATGACGATGGGCGCGCCGGTGTCGTTGGTCCACAGGCCGCCGCTGCCGTCCTCGACGAACAGTTCGTGCCGGCGCAGGCGGCTCTCGCCCTTGGTGTCCGCCAGGTACTTCTCGACGGTGGCACGGTTCTTGCGGCGCAGTGCGGCGGCGTCGGTGAAGCCGTGCGGTGCGGCGTCGGCCATGGGATCCCCTCGCGGCGTAGGTGTGCGCGCGGCGCCGGAGGACGGCACCGCGGCCGAAGGACGAAAAGACGAAAAGACGAAAAGCCAGAAGACGAAAAGCCAGAAGGCGAAAAGACGAAAAGACGGAAGGCGGAAGACGGGGGTCGAAAAGGTCAAAGGGTCGCGGGCAAGCATGTCCTCCCCGACTCGGCCAGGGCTCGGCGGCCGGTCGAGGACGGCTCGACAGCCGCCGCCCGCCCGGCGCACCGGCGCCGCAGCGGGGGCGGCGTCCGCCTGCGGCTCAGGCGCTTTTCGACCGGACCGCGATGCGCGCGGCGCAGGCTGGGGCACGAACGGATCCGGTTGATGTGCCTCGTGAGAGGCAGGAGAGAGGCGAAGCGCCCGATGACAGCTGTTGACCCCGACGCCGCGGAAACCTTCCCCAGCCCGGCCGGCGCGGAAGCGGCCGGCTCCCCGGGCGCCCCCGCCGACGCGGCCGGCGCCCTCGGGGAGCCGACCGAGCAGCTGCTCGAACTGTCCCTGGGCTACCTGTACTCGGCGGCGCTGCACACCGCGGCCCGCTACGACATCGCCGACCTGCTGGCCGACGGCCCGCGCACCCCCGCGGAGCTGGCCCGCGCGGCCGGCGTCGACGGGCCGCAGCTGTACCGGGTACTGCGCTTCCTCGCCACCAAGGGCGTCTTCAGCGAGGACGAGGCCGGCCGCTTCCACCTCACACCGCTCGCCCAGCCGCTGCGCACGGACGCGAAGCGCTCACTGCGCGACTACGTCCTGGTACGCGGCGAGGAGGTCTTCTGGCACTCCGCGGCCCGGCTGCACGAGGCGGTACGCACCGGACGGACCGCCTTCGAGGGCCTGTACGGCGTCCCCTTCTACGACTACGTGGCGGCCGACCCCGAACTGGGGGCGGCGTTCAACGCCAGCATGGCGGCCTTCTCGGAGACACTCACCAACGACGTCGCGGCGGCCTGCGACCTCGACGGCGCCAAGAGCGCCGTCGACGTGGGCGGCGGCCGCGGCGGCCTGCTGCGCGCCCTCCTGCGGCGCCATCCGCAGCTGACGGGCACGCTGTTCGACCTGGAGTCCGTGGTCAGCGCCCATGTGCTCGACACCCCGGAGCTGACGGGCCGCTGGCGCGCCGAGGCGGGGGACTTCTTCACATCGGTCCCCCCGGGGGCCGACGTCTACCTCCTCAAGCACGTGCTGGCCAGCTGGCCGGACGAGGAGTGCGTACGCATCCTGCGCAGCTGCCGCCGGGCGATGCCCGGGCACGGCCGGCTGCTCGTCATCAACGCGCTGGTGCCGCCGGGCAACGAGCCGCACCCCGGCAAGACCATCGACATGGTCATGATGACGGTGCTCAACGGCAAGAGCCGCACGCGCGCGCAGTACGAAGCGCTGCTCGCCGAGGCCGGGTTCGCCGTGGTGAGCGTGGTGGAGGCCTCACCGCACGCCTCGGTCGTCGAGGCAGCCGTGCGGCATTGACGCCGGCCGGGCCCCTCACCAGGTGACGGGGAGTTCCAGCAGCCCCTGCGTGGTGTCGCCCGGTTTGAAGGGGATCTCCTGCACGGGGACGGCCGGCCGCAGCGCGGGCAGCCGCGCGAACAGGCTGCTCAGGGCGATCTCCAGTTCCGCGCGGGCCAGATTCTGGCCCAGGCACTGGTGGATGCCGAAGCCGAACCCCAGATGATGGCGGGCGGGGCGGTGCCAGTCGGGGGCGTCGGGCGCGTCGTACACCGACGCGTCGCGGTTGATCACCGACAGCGCGAAGAGGACGCCCTCACCGGCCCGGATCGTGACACCGGCGACCTCGATGTCCTCCAGCGCCAGGCGTGCCAGTCCGTCCGAGATCGACAGCATCCGCATCAGCTCCTCGACGGCCGCCGGCCACAGCGCCGCATCGGCGCGCAGCTCGGCCAGCCGCTCGGGGTGGGCGAGCAGGGTGAGCGTGCCCAGGGAGATCATTCCGGCGGTCGTCTCGTGGCCCGCGACGAGCATGAGCAGGGCCAGCGAGACGAGTTCGGCCCGCTCCAGGGTGCCCGCGCGCAGCTGGTCGCGGACGAGGTCGTCCAGCAGGCCCTCGCCGGGCGCGCTCTGCCGCTCCTTGCGGTCGATGAGGTCACCGAGGTACTCGTCCAGCCGGCCGCGGGCGTCCCGCGCGTCGGCGCCCGTGGGGCCGCTCAGCATCCTGTGGCACTGGGCCGTGAAGAACGCGTGGTCGGCGTAGGGCACGCCGAGCAGGCCGCAGATCATCGTCAGCGACACGGGCAGCGCGAAGGCGGAGACCAGCTCGGCGGGCGGGCCCTGCGCGATCATCGCCTCCAGCAGCGTGTCCACGGTCCGCTGGATGCGGGGCCGCTGTGCGTTCACGCTCCTGAGGGAGAACGACGGGATCATCATCCGCCGCTGCACCTGGTGTTCGGGGTCGTCGGTGCCGAACAGGGCGGGGCTGCGGTCGCTCTGGATGGCCGCGAGGCGGGCCGACAGCTGGGGGAAGCCGGGGCGGCAGCGGTCCGAGGACAGCCGCTGGTCGGCCAGCAGCGCACGGGCTGCGCCGTGGCCGGTGACCAGCCAGACCTCGCGGCCGTCGTAGAGGGCGACGCGGGACAGGGCCGGCCCGTCACGCAAGGCGGCGTAGGCGGCGGGCGGTTCGTAGGGGCAGCCGCGGTCCTGGGGGAAGGCGACAGGCGCGGCCGCTCGGGTGATGCCGGTCAGTTCCGTCATGAAGACCTCGCAGACGAGAGGAGCCGGATGAGCCGGAGGAGCGAGAGGAGAAGGGTGAGAAGGGTGAGAAGGGTGAGAAGGACGTGTCCCGCGGCCGGTGCCCCACGCCGTGTGCGGCACGGACCCGCGGGGACCGGCCTTCACCCGGGAGACACCGCACTCCCGGCGGACCGCGGCGCCTGCGGCTGCCTTCCGGCGCCGCCGGGCGCCTCAGGGACGCACCCTCCCGGGCCGGCGTGGCCCGCCCGGACCGGCCTTCGCCGGCGGAGCGCCGTACTCCCGGGCGGACCGCGGCGCCTGCGGCTGTTTTCCCGGGCCGCCGGGCGTCTCAGGGACGCACCGGTCCGGGCCGCCCGGACCCGCCCGGACCGGACCCGCCCGGACCCGACCTGCCCGGACCGGCCTCGGCAGCCTGGCCCGCCCGCCCCGCATGGCCCGCCCCGCCCGCCTGGCCGCCCGCCTGGCCGGCGGTCTGGCCGGTGGTCTGGCCGGTGGCCTGGTCGTCCAGGCTGACCCGGCGGCTGCGGACCCGCAGCCCGCCCTGCGCGCGCACCAGGACGTCCTCGCAGACACAGACCTGGTGCACCCGGGAGGCGCCCCCGATCCGGGTGGCGTAGATGACGGTGTACGCGCGCACGTCCAGCGCCCCGTCCGGGCGTTCGTCGATGACGAACATGCCGGTGACGTGGCGGCGGCGCTCCCCGGCGGCCGCGATCGCGGCCGCCGCCGTACGGGCGCCGCTCTCCAGGGCCGCGCGGCCGCGCATCGGCTCCGGGCGTGTCGGCAGGTGGAAGAGGGCGTCCTCGGTGAAGGTGGCCGCCCACCCCTGTGCGTCGCCGCTGTCCAGGCGTTGCATCTGACGGGCGTAGAACCCCGACACCTCCGGGTACAGCGCCGCGCTCGGTGCGGGCGCGGCGTCGGGTCCGGTCGGCCAGGTCATGGGGATCTCCGTTCACTGCGCGCGGCTTGCCGTGCCGCTGTCGTTGCCGGGCCCGTACAGGGGGAGCGCGGCAACGCTTCCACAGCGCACCTGTGACTTGATCGAGAGCCCGTGGAGTGCGGGCGGAAGCGGTCACCAGCAGCACCTGGTCCTCCAGGGGCAGGCTCCGGCGTCGGCCTTCGCGCACCGGGCCCGCGCCCTCGCGGCGTAACGCAGTGATCAGCTTGCGCAAGCAGCGCGTGCTCGGCGCGGAGTACGTAGCTGTCCAGGGTGCTCCGACGCTGTCAACCGGATCGGCACGGGATCCGTCTTCTGGCCCCCGTCGTATTTTGCGAAATCCTGCGGCAGCGCACCACTGAGCATCGTCAAGGACTACATCGACAACCAGAAGCGGCCGACCTGACCGTCACCCCAAAGACGCAGAGAACTCCGGCGCTTCGCGCCTGCGGGCCGAGGATCGCATTCCCGCCCGGCCTGAAGGCCGGGATTCCCTGCGAAGAACAGGGGATGGGCAACGCAGTGTCCGTAGAAGTCCGCGCGCACTCCGAGCACCACCGGTAGGCCGTCTGCGGCGCTGCGGCACAGGCCCTCGATGAACGCCTCCCGTTCGGACTGCTCCTGGCACAGCGTGAACAGCTCCTCGAACCGGTCCACGATCACCAGCGCGTAGGACTCCAGCGGCCGTCGCACGGCCTGGCCGCGCAGCTCGTCCAGCGGACGCCCGGTGGGCGCAGATACAGCACTTCGCAGGCGCCCGGCTGCCACTCCGGCAGGGCCCCGCGGGCCACTGCCGCGGCTACGCCGGCGCGCAGGAGCGAGGACTTGCCGATCCCGGACGGTCCGATCATCGGAATCGAAGCCGAGCACCACGGCAAGCGACTGCCCACGGCGATCAGGTCCCGATGACCGTCGGCATCACACGCCCCGCCGCAGTCCTCCCAGCCATCCCCGCGGGCGCGGGGAGCGGTTGGCCAGCGTCTCCAACGACGGCACGATCCGCCTCTGGGACCTCGACGAGCAACGGGTACGCCGTGCGCTGTGCACCCGCGACCTCGAGCCCGGACATGCCGACTGGGGCCGCTACGCACCGCACATCCGGCCGCCCGCGAACTGCGGTTGACGGAAAGGGCAGAAGACCAGGATCAGGACGACGGCGGCAGGGCGGGGGACCTCTTCGCCGTCATACGGGCCGAGAGGCCGTAGCCCCGGCGGCCCGGAACCGAGCAGGTCCGCCGCCCCGCTCCAGAGCCCGACAGCCGGCGGGGCGTGGGACGTTGCGCCCGCCGCCGGGCGCCCGGCCCACCCACCGCCGGCCCCGCCCGTCGGCCACCTCCCGCACTGGTCGACATGGCGCCGCGGACGACAACACCAAGCCCGCGTCCGTCACTGCCCACGACGCGGACACAGCCCACGACAACGGCCCGGCGCCCAGAACGAGCACGGTTGCAGTACCAGGAGCGCGGCGCACTCGAATCCCGCCGCAACCCTGCTCGGCAGCGGGTCGAACCGCGCTCACGGCGCGAGCGGGACACGAGTTCCTGGTGCTGGACTTGAGCCCGCCACTTCACCTTTTTTCCGGCACGCACCACAGGAGGACACATCATGGTCGCCCGACGCCGTGTGCTCGGCGCAGGACTCGCCATCGGCGGCACGGGGTTCACCGGGGTCTCCCTTCTCCCGGTACTCAACGCGCGCGACGCCTCCGCGGCGGCGCCGCAGCAGGCCGCGGCCCCCGTAGTGACGCCGTTCAGCGTCCCCATGCCCCTGGTCCCCGTGCTCTCACCCGTGTCCACCAGCGGCGGCGTGGACCGCTACGAGGTCACCATGCGCGCGACGAGCAAGGAGATACTCCCCGGTCTCACGACCGACCTGCTGACGTTCGACGGCCACTTCCCCGGCCCCACCATCAAGGCGCGCCGGGGCCGCCCCGTCGTCATCCGCCAGCGCAACGAGACCGCTGTGGACACCTCCGTCCACCTGCACGGCGCCTCGGTGCCGCAGAACAGCGACGGCAGCCCCATGGACGTCATCGCGCCGGGCGCCGAACGCGTCTACACCTACCCCAACAGGCAGCGGCCCGCCTCGCTCTGGTATCACGACCACGCCCACCACGTGGAGTCCGAGAACGTCTACCGCGGCCTGCACGGCAGCTACCTGCTCAGCGACGCCGACGAGGCGGCGCTGCCGCTGCCCAAGGACGCCTACGACGTGCTGATCGGCATCCGCGACGCGCACTTCGACACCACGACCGGCCAGCTCATCTACACCATGAGCGACCGGGCCCGCAGCACCATCCTGGTCAACGGCGCGCCCTACCCGTATTTCGAGGTCGCCGCCCGTAAATACCGGCTGCGCTTCGCCAACACCTCCAACCAGCGCTTCGTCGAGCTGGGCCTGGAAGACGGCAGCGACATGATCCAGATCGCCTCGGACGGGGGACTGCTGCCCGAGCCGTACACCACCAAGACCGTCTACCTGTCCTCGGGCGAACGCGCCGACGTCGTCATCGACTTCTCGCGCTACCCGGTCGGCACGAAGATCGTCCTGAAGAACACCGCGGGCTTCGGCCCGGTCGAGGAAGTCGGCCAGGTGATGCGCTTCGACGTGGTGCGCACGGCGGACGACCCCAGCTCCGTACCCTCCACGCTGCGCACCCTGCCGCCGCTGCCCCAGCCCACCGCCGAGCGCACGGTGGTGCTCAGGATGGACGAGGACGGACGCGTCGACCCGAAGGCCTACATCGACGAGAAGCTCTACGACCCCGAGCGCGTCGACGCCCGCATCCGCTTCGGCGCCAGTGAGATCTGGACGGTCACCAACGCCAACGCCAAGGCCTCGCACAATTTCCATCTGCACCTGGTGCAGTTCCGGGTCCTCGAACGGGCCGGGGCGGCACCCGGGCCCGCCGAGTCGGGCCTGAAGGACACCGTCGTGCTCAAGCCGGGGGAGACGGTCAAGCTGCAGATGACCTTCGACAGCTACCGGGGCACCTACGTGTACCACTGCCACATGCTCGACCACTCGGCCATGGGCATGATGGCGACGATGAAGATCTGCTGACCACGAGCGCACACAACTGCCCATGGAACAAGGCGAGTCGAGCAGGGAGAGCGAGGGTGGCCACCACAGCCGGTGAGGCGACGGGCAGCGCGCACCAGCAGCGCGCACAGCGCCGTGACAGGCGCCGCGCCCTGATCCCGCTGCTGCTCGCGATGCTCCTCTCCCAGCTCGACAACATGATCGTGGGCACCGCGATGCCCACCGTCGCCGGCGACCTCGGCGGCGTGCGGCACCAGACCTGGGTGGTCACCGCCTACACCCTCGCCACGGCCGCCGTCACGCCGGTCTGGGGCAAACTCGGCGACCTGCACGGACGCAAAGGCGCCTTCCTCGGCGCAACCGCCGTCTTCCTCACCGGCTCCGCGCTGTGCGGCCTGGCCCAGGACATGGGCCAGCTGATCGCGTTCCGGGCCCTCCAGGGCATCGGCGCGGGCGGCCTGATGGCCGGGGCCGTCGCGATCGTGGGCGAGCTCGTACCCCCGCGCGAACAGGGCCGCTACCAGGGCCTGCTCGCCGCCACCATGGGGGCCGCCATGATCGGCGGCCCGCTCGTCGGCGGCACGATCACCGACCACCTCGGCTGGCGCTGGGCGTTCTGTATCAACCTGCCGATCGGCGCGCTCGCCCTCGTCCTGACCACGTCGGTGCTGCGGCTGCCCCACCGGCGCTCCCCGGCGCGCATCGACTACCTGAGCGCGGTGCTCCTGATGGCCGGCATCACCGCGATCGTCCTGCTCACCACCCGGGCCGGCGCCCCGTACGCCGGGAACCCGGGCACCCTCGTGGCGCCGGCCGCGGGCGGCGCCCTGTGCCTGGCCGCCTTCGCCGTCCGCCAGAGCAGGACCGCCGTGCCGGTCGTGCCGCTGCACATCTTCCGCAGCCGCAACTACGCGCTGATGTCGGTGATCGCGTTCCTGACCGGCTTCGTGCTGTTCGGCGCCGTGCTCTTCCTGCCCCTGTACCAGCAGGCCGTACAGGGCGCCTCCGCGACCGGCTCCGGGCTGCTGCTGCTGCCGATGCTGGTCTCGATGACCGCGGTCGGCGCGTTCGCGGGCCGGGTCGTCACCGGCAGCGGACGCTACAGAATCTTTCCCGTCGCGGGCGGCGGGCTGCTGCTCGCCGGGACGGTACTGCTGTCACAGATGGACACCACCACCTCCCGGCCGCAGTCCGCGCTGTGCATGACGGTCCTCGGCGCCGGCCTCGGCTGCCTGGTCCAGATCGTGACGCTGATCGCGCAGAACAGCGTCGACAGGAACGACATCGGGGCCGCCTCGGCCGCGGTCACCCTCTTCCGCATGCTCGGCAGCTCGATCGGCGTCGCCCTCATGGGCGCCCTGTTCAACAGCCGTGTCCTGGACGCGATGGCCGAGCGCGCCCCCGGCCGCCCCGCGCTCGACCACGCCCGGCTGGACGCGGCGAGCCTGTCCGCGCTGCAGGCACCGGTGCGCGAGGCCTACCGGCACGCCACCGCCGCCGGCACCCACGCCGCGTTCCTCGCCGCCGCCGGCGCCGGCGCGGCCGTCCTCGTCGCGGGGCTTTTCATCAAGGAGACCGCGCTGCGCCAGACCGTGTCCCCCTCCGACAGACCGACCCCCGCGGCCGCCCCACCCGATGGCGGGTGAGCACGGTACGCGGGGAGTGCCCCTGCGACGCGGGGCCGGGCCCGGCCCGCCCGCCGGTTCCCGCCCCGCCCGCAACCGGCCTTCGGGGCACCGCCGCGCCACTGCGCCCCGCCCCGGCCGCCCCGCCCCGGGCCCCGCCGGCGGGCGCACGTACCGACGCCGTACCGACGCCGCACCAGCCGCCCTGCCCGACCCGGCCGGAACGCGCCCAGGCAGCCGGCCCACCGGCCGGCCGGACGCTCGCCGGCCCGGGCGACCCCAGCTGAGGAATTGAGGTCATGTCTTTCGTGACTGCCGCCGTTCACGGTGCCGCGGGCGCCTGCCCGCCGCCTGACGACCCGAAGGCCGAATCCTGGCGGAGCCGGCCCGCCGCCCACCAGCCCGACTGGCCCGACCCCGCCGCCCTGCGCGCCGCGGTCGACGCGCTCACGGCCCGCCCGCCGCTGGTCGCGGCCCGCGAGTGCGACCTGCTCCGCGAGCGGCTGGCGGCCGTGGCCCGGGGCGAGGCCTTCCTGCTCCAGGGCGGCGACTGCGCGGAGACCTTCGACGCGCTCACCGCCGACCAGCTCGACGGCAAACTCCACACGCTCGGCCGGATGGCCACGGCGCTCACGTCCGCGACCCGCCTTCGCGTCGTCACCGTCGGCCGCATCGCCGGCCAGTACGCCAAACCGCGCTCCAGCCCGACCGAGACCCGCGGCGCCCTGACCCTGCCCGCCTACCGCGGCGACGCCGTCAACGACCGGCGCTTCACCGCCGAGGCCCGCACCCCGGACGCCCAACGGCTCACCCGCGTGTACGACGCCTCCGCCGCCACCCTGAACTACCTGCGCACCCGCCCGGCCGCCCGCCCGGACGACCCGCCCGGGCAGCTCTTCACCAGCCACGAGGCGCTGCTCCTGGAGTACGAGAGCGCCCTCACCCGCTTCGACGCCCGCACCGCAGGCCGCTACGCCACCTCCGGGCACATGGTCTGGATCGGCGAGAGAACCCGCCGGCCCGACGGCGCCCATGTGGAGTTCGCCAGCCGCATCCGAAACCCCGTCGGCGTCAAACTCGGCCCGCGCAGCACCGCCGACGAGGCCCTCGCGCTCGCCGACCGCCTCGACCCCCGGCGTGAACCCGGCCGCCTCACCTTCATCGTACGGATGGGCGCCGCGGCCGTCCGCGACGTGCTGCCGCCCCTGGTGGAGAAGGTGACGGCCGGCGGCGCCCCGGTGGTGTGGGTGTGCGACCCCATGCACGGCAACACCGTGCAGAGCCCCAGCGGCCACAAGACCCGCCACTTCGAGGCGATCGTGGACGAGGTCAGCGGCTTCTTCGAGGTGCACCGTGCGCTCGGCACCCACCCCGGCGGCGTGCACCTCGAACTCACCGGCGCACCCGTCACCGAATGCGCGGGCGGCACCCTGGCCCCCGTGGCCGCGGCCGACGTGGGCCTGCGCTACGAGAGCGCCTGCGACCCGCGGCTCAACCACGGCCAGTCGGTGGAACTGGCCCACCGGGTGGCCCACCTGATGGCCGACCGATGACCGAACCAACCGCCACCCCACCGGCCATCACGCCAGTGGCCGTCGCGCCCGCCGCCGTCACCCCATCGGCCGTCACGCCAGTGGCCGTCGCGTCCGCCGCCCTCACGCCATCGGCCGTCACGCCAGTGGCCGTCGCGTCCGCCGCCGTCACCCCATCGGCCGTCGCGTCCGCCGCCGTCACCCCACCGGCCACCACCCCGCCGGCCGTCAGGCCACGGCGGCGCCCGCCGACGATGACCCGCCGACGACGACCGGGTGGAACATGGCTGGCGCCGCCGGGTTCTTCCGCTGCTCCCGGGCCCGGCCGGGCCGCCCGATGGCGGGTGAGCACGGTACGCGGGGAGTGCCCCCGCGACGCGGGGCCGGGCCCGGCCCCGCCCGCCGGTTCCCGCCCCGCCCGCAACCGGCCTTCGGGGCACCGCCGAGCCGCCGCGCCCCGCCCCGGCCGCCCGCACACCGCCCCGCCGCCGCAGCGGCCCCCGTCCGGCGGCCTGCCGCGTCCTCGACGGCCGCCGGAGTCCTCCTCGTGAATCCCTCGACGTCCGCTCGAACCCCCGCCCCGGAACCGGCGCCGTGCACGGGCGCCGTCCGGCGCCCGCGCACGGCGCCGGACAGGCGCATCCCACCAGGCACATCGCCGCTGCACACCCCCGGCGACCCGCCGTCCCCGCCGCGCCCACCACAGCACCGCCCCCACCCGGCGGCCCCACCGGCCGGCCGGACACACCCTGCCGCACGGCCGGCCCCGCACCGCATGATGCAACCACAACACACAGGGGGGAAAGCCGAGTTGAGTCTGGACGCACGCGCCGTCGACGCAGGCGGCCACGGCCACGCCGTCGTGATCGGCTCGAGCCTCGCCGGGCTCACCGCGGCGCGGGCCCTGGCCAACTTCATGGACCGGGTCACCGTCATCGAACGCGACTGGCTGCCACGCGGCCCCGGGCGCCGCCGCGGCGTACCCCAGGCACGGCACCCGCACAGCCTCACCACCACCGCCCAGCACGGCCTGGAGCAGCTGTTCCCCGGCATCGGCCGGGACCTCACCCGCGCCGGAGCGGTCCGCGTCCGCATGCCCCAGGACATGCTGCTGCTCGGCCCTGCCGGCTGGCTGCCCCGGTTCGACTCGGGCCTGTCGATGCTGAGCGCCGGCCGCGACCTGATCGACTCGGTGATACGCGACCGGCTGCGCGCCGACCCCAAGGTGGCCTTCCTGCCGGCCCACGAGGTCGTCGCCCTGCGGGAGGGCGGCAACGACACCGTCACCGGCGTATGGGCCCGCGGCCGGGACCGGCAGGCCCCCGACGGCTGGACACCCCGGCGCCTGATACCCGCCGAATTCGTGGTGGACGCCTCCGGGCGCGACTCGTCCGCCCCCCGGTGGCTGGCCGAACTCGGCTACCAGCCGCCCGCGCAGTCGGTGGCCGCCGCCCGCACCGTCCACACCACCGCCGTGTTCGCGCCGCCCGTCGGCCATGTCGCCGACTTCAAGAGCCTGTTGCTCATGCCCTCGGCCGGCAACCCGCGCCAGGGCGTGCTCAACCCCGTCGAAGGCGGCCGCTGGTCGGTGTCGCTCAGCTCCAGCGACGGCACACCCCCGCCCACCGACCACGAGGGCCTGCTGCGCGCCGCGGCCGCCCTGCCCCACCCGCTGCTGCGCGACCTCCTCGAGGCCGCCACCCCGCTCGGCCCGCTCTACGGCTACGGCCCCGGCGAGCACCGCTGGCGCCACTACGAGAAACTGCGCCGCTGGCCCGATCAGTTCCTCGTCGTCGGCGACGCCCTCGCCACCCTCGACCCGGCCCACGGCCACGGCATGACGCTCGCCGTGCAGTGCGCACTCGTCCTCGACGACCTGCTGGCCGGCCACGGAACAGCCGTCGGCCTCAGCTACCGGCTGCGCCAGGCCCTCGCCCACCGCGTCGCCCCCGCCTGGCGGGCAGGCATCCGCAGCCTGAACGCGGCGCAGGCGGCCCAGGGCCTGCCGGCCGGACTGCGCGCCCGGCTCGGCAGACGGTACGCGGCCCGGATGGCGGCCGCCGCGACCACCGACCGGCACGCGGCGACGCTGCTGCTCCACCAGCACCAGACGGCCGCCCCGCCCGCCGCCGCGCTGCGGCCCCGCCTGCTGCGGGCCGCGTGGCGCCCCGCGCACGGCCCGGCCCCGGCGGCACCGCCCAGCCTCACCCACGGCCCCGAAGCGCGAAGGCGCCGCCCGGCCGCGCCGGACGTACCGGCCACCGGGCCCGCCGCCCTGGCCGCCCGGCCGCGGCCCACGGGCCCGCAGGCTCCCTGGCCGGCCGCGGCACCCGCAGGCGACCAGCGGCGGCCGTGAACCCCCCTGGCGCACCCGCGTGTTCGAGCCGTACGGCGGATTCGGCCCCATCGCGCGCCGAAGCGGCCCGGACCTACGCTGCGCACATGACAGGAGTGGATCAACCAGCCGCCGACCAGGCCCACTTGAGTGAAGAGGAACGCTCACGAACCGCCAACCCGGCCGTAAATCAAGGCCTGTTGTGGCCGCCGGCCGCAGACCGGATCCCGTCCGGCTCCCAACTCGCCCCGGAATCAACCCGGTACAGACTTGAGTCTCGCTTGAGCGCGGTTGTTCGCCCTCCTCACGCGTCGATAGCGTTCGATCCGCTCCAGGGCACGGGCCCGCTTGCGCCGCGGCAGGCCGCCCCCACCCCCGACCGCTCACCGGCCGGGCGGGGTGTGCCTGTGACGGCCGAGCGGCGACGGGAGGGCGCGCGGGTATGAGCACGATCGAGGAGGCTCCGCCGAGCGGGCGCACCGAAGCGCCCAAGGGCGAGCGCATCGCCGACTGGGCCGACGGACGGCTGGGGATCTACAACTTCGGATTCCTGGCCCGCAAGGTCTTCCCCGAACACTGGTCGTTCATGTTCGGCGAGATCGCGCTCTACAGCTTCATCATCCTCATCCTCACCGGAACCTGGCTCACCCTGTTCTTCGAGCCGAGCATGGCCGAGACCGTCTACCACGGCTCGTACGTCCCGCTCCAGGGCATCCCGATGTCGAAGGCCTACGCCTCCACGATCGACATCAGCTTCGAAGTACGCGGCGGCCTGTTCATCCGCCAGCTGCACCACTGGTCGGCCCTGACCATGATCGGCGCACTCTGCCTGCACACCCTGCGCCACTTCCTCACCGGCTCGTTCCGCAAGCCACGCGAGGTCAACTGGCTGATCGGCTTCGTGATCCTCGTCCTGGTCATCCTCGAAGGCTTCGTCGGATACTCACTGCCCGACGACCTGCTCTCGGGCACCGGACTGCGCATCGCCGAAGGCGTCACCCTCGCCATCCCCGTGGTCGGCACCTACGCGACCATGTTCCTCTTCGGCGGCGAATACCCCGGCCAGGACGTCGTCCCGCGGTTCTACAGCCTCCACATCCTGCTGATCCCCGGCATCATGCTGGCCCTGACCGTCATCCACCTGATCCTGGTCTTCTACCACAAGCACACCCAGTTCCGGGGCCCCGGCCGCACCGAGAACAACGTCGTCGGCCAGCCCCTGATGCCCCACTACACGGCCAAGGCCGGCGGCTTCTTCTTCCTGGTCTCCGGGGTCCTCGCCCTGACCGCGGGCATCGCCCAGATCAACCCCGTGTGGACCTACGGCCCCTACCGCTCCGACCAGATCTCCCAGGGCTCCCAGCCCGACTGGTACATGGGCTTCCTCGAAGGCGCCCTGCGGGCCTTCCCCGCCTGGGAATGGACCGTACCGGGCGGCTACACGGTCAACTTCGGCGTCCTGATACCAGCCGTCATCCTGCCCACCCTCATGATGCTCGTCCTCGCCCTGTGGCCCTTCCTCGAAGCCTGGGTCACCGGCGACAAGGACGAACACCACCTCCTGGACCGGCCCCGCGACCACCCCACCCGCACCGCCTTCGGCTGCGCCTTCGTCGCGCTGTACCTGGTCCTGCTGTTCGGCGGCGCCAACGACATCCTCGCCGAGCGCTTCCACCTCTCCCTCAACCAGATCACCTACGCGGTACGGATCGGGTTCTTCCTCGTCCCGGCACTGACCTACGTCATCACCAAGCGGATCTGCCTCGGCCTCCAGCTGCGCGACCGCGACAAGCTCCTGCACGGCCGCGAGACCGGAAAGATCAGAAGGCTGCCGCACGGCGAGTTCGTCGAGGTCCACGAGCCCCTCGACCGGGGACAGGAGTACGCCCTGCTGTCCAGGGAGGTCCGCGAGACGGCACCGGCGCCCGCGGCCGAGCACGACGGTGTGCCCAACCCGCGGGCCCGCAAGGAGATACTGCGCCACCGCCTCAGCCGCTGGCTGAACAGCGGCCAGATCCCCCACCCGACACCGCAGGAAATGCAGCAGGCCCGCGCACACCTCGACCACGCCCCGGACGGCCACGCCTCGCCGAACGGACACCTGGACACCGCCCGGCCCGGTGCCCTCCAGCCAGGACGCGAACCGGACCAGGAACTGCACTGACCCGGCGGCGCGGGCGGTCAGGGGACAGACCACCCGCGCCGCCCCCGTGCCGCCGGCCCGCACCGGCGGCACAGGCGAACACCCGCACCGCGCGGGCCCCCTCGGCCCCGCTCCGCAGAGAGCCCGCAGGGAGCCTGCTCCGCCCTCTTTTTCCGGCCATCCGGCACTCGAGCCGGAGCGTCCACGGAGGCCCTGATGCGCCGAACCCCCTGGCACCGGCACGGCCCCCGCCCCGAGTCCATCACCCAGGCCCGCACCGGCCTGACCCAGGACGTCCGCGGCCGCCAGCGCCGCTACCTCGCCGCCATGCTCGTACGCAGCGCCTGCGTGGTCGTCATGGCCGCCACCTGGAACCGCTGGCCCGCCCTCGCCCTCTGCGCCCTGGCCGGCGCCTTCCTCATCCCCTACGTCGCCGTGGTGGCCGCCCAGGCGGGTTGGCGCCAGCAGCGGGGCGCACGCCCCGCCCTGACCCGGATCCACGAAGAGCCCGCCGCCGCCCGCGTGCCCCTCGAACCCACCCTGATCCTGCCGCCGGAACACAACACCGCGGCCTGACCCGGCAGCCCACCGCACCCCTACCGGCGGACCGGACCGGCCGGCAGCCAACGAGTGTCCCCGGCCCGCATCCCGCGCTGCCTTTCCAGGCCAGGCCAAACCAAACCGCGGCGGCACCGTCCCGGCACGGCACCTCGGCGTGGCGGCGGCGTTCGGCTCCCGTCGGGCGGTAAGGGTTGCGGGCGGGGCCCGTGCCGGAGCGACGAGAGTGGGAGTCGGGCGTGACGATGGTCGGACTGTTCTGGATCACTCCGGACGCGGTGTACGTGGGGTCGCCGCCGACCGCCGTCGGGGGTGGTGTCCGGCTGACCGCCGACGGGCTGGAAGCCCTGGACCCCGGCGGCTCACGGACGTGGACGTGGGAAGGACTGCGTTCCGCGGTCATCGAGGACGTGCCCACCGAGAACCCGTCGGGCCGTGTGGCGAAGCTCCTCGGCTCGGTGGTCTCGGCCGCGGCCGGCGCCTTCATCGGCGAGGGCCCGACCGCGATGACGCTGCGGCTGGAAACGGAGGACGGGCCGCAGCAGGTGACGGTGTACTCGGCGGCGGCCGGAGGATACGGCGCCGAGGAGACGGCGCTCTCCCAGGACCTGCTCGCCCGCTTCGTGGCAGGAACCGCGGACCTGCGAGCCCTCGAGGCCTGGGGCTGTGAGCACGGCCAGGAGGCAACACCGAAGCCGCACGCGCGCAAGGCCCTGCTCCAAACCTGGACGCAGGAATGAACCGAGCAACCGCCGCGCCACGACCTCGCCGGCCACAGCCACGAGGCGGAGGGCCGGCACCGGCCCCGGGCGGTCTCCTCCCGAACGGCCCGGCACTGTGCGGTACGCCGGAGTGGGCACGTTCACGTGTACCCGGCCGGCCGCTGTCGCGCGTTCGCGGACACGCCCCCACAGACCGAAGCTCCGGGGTCCGCAGCACGCATGACAGGCACCCCGGTCCACAGGTTCCCGGCCCCTGTTCCTGAGCCGATGAACCGGGCAGCCGGGGCAGCTGGTCGGCGGTGCCTCGGCGGCCGTGCAGCGCCCGTTCCCGAGCGGCGTGCCGCGCCCCGGCTTCCTCGTTCTCAGCCGGCTGCGGCCAGGGCGGCAACAGCCCCGGACACGGTGGGCGGGCTCCCGGCGATCACGTGCACAGACGGTCCGCCGCATGGCAGGATGACGGCCGGCCGGAAGACCGATGCCGTGCAGACGTCCGAAGAGGGCTGCGCGCAACGCGGCGGGCCGGGGGAGCGCAGACATGGTCGCCTTCCACTCCTCCGCGCTGAACGGAGTCGCCGCCAACCCCGCCCTCCCCACACCGCTGCTGCTGCGGCTGATCGCCTTCGACGGCGCGGGCGCCAACCCGGCCCTTCCCCCGGACGCGATGGCCGTGGTCATGAACGAGGCCGGGGTGCCCGCCTGACGACGGGCACCCCGAAGCGACGCGGCCGGATGCCCGGGCCGGGGTCAGGAGGCGGTGGTGCCGAGGCGGTGGAGGGTGATGGGGACGCTGGTGCGGTTCCCGGTGGTGTCGATGCCGAAGCGCCCGGTGGCGGCGGGGACGGCGCCGTCGGTGAGGGCGTAGAGGTGGTTGAGGACGGCGTACCGGTTGGGGCGTGCGGTGGTGGGGGTGGTGGCGTTGCGGATGGCGGTGGTCGCGGTGAGGACGGCGTCGTGGGCGAGGACGGGCCAGTAGCCGCGGGTGGCGTGGCCGGCGGGGAACTTCTGCCCGTGGTGGTCGCCGGCGAAGGCCTCGAGGAACTTGTCGTACAGGTTGTGGTCGCTGTTGCCGGGGCCGCGCAGCGCCGCGGCGGCGGGCAGGGAGGCGTACAGGACGGCGATGGGTGCCTCGCCCTCCTGGTTCAGGCCGGTGAGGGTCTTGGGGTCCAGGGCCGCCGTGTCGGACCCCGAGACGACGGTGATGGGCCGGCGGTGGCAGCTGCGCCGGCCGAGGGCCTGGAGGAAGTCGGGCAGGTACTTCTCGCGGGCCGCGAAGTACACGGTGTCGACGGGGCGCTGGGTGTTGCACAGGTTCTGGCCGATGGTGTCCAGGATCGAGGCCGCCCCGCCGCGGGGGTCGAAGAAGAAGTCCGCCGCGGGGTCGAGGTGTTTCTTCAGCCCGCTGACGGTGCGGAAGTCCTGGTAGAGGGAGTCGGTGTAGAAGTCGCGGGTTCCGTTCGGGGTCACGTCGGTGCGCACCAGCGCGGCGGTGCGCGTGTCGCCGGCCAGTTCCTCGCCGAGCGCCTTGAGCTGGGCTGCGTTGGTCAGGGTGACGCGGACCAGCCCGTTGATGCGTTCCGGTCCGCTCTGCGGGCTGTCGATGGTGCCGGTGGTGTCGAATCCGTCGGCGGTGATGAGGTCGGCGACCATGGGGATGTCCTTCTTGCTGAGCGCACGGGCGGCGTCGACGGACTCCTGCTGGCTCAGTCCCATCCCGGTGACGGCGACCAGGTTCTCGACCCCGTCCAGCGCCTCGACGGTGTCCTTCCAGTGCAGTTCGCCGCTGCCCATGTTGGCCAGGACCAGACGGATCTTCAGCGGGCCGTCGTCGGTGTTGGCCCGTTCGACGGCCGTGTAGGCGCCCTCGACCTCCCCGACGAACTGGTCGAGCGTCAGGTCCTTGGCCTTGCCGGCCTGGCCCACCGAGGTCAGCGGCGCCAGGAACGCGATGGTGACGTACTGGCCGCCGCGGGCCGCCCGGTGGTTCTCCGCACCGATGGCCGTCAGCACGGGCTCCAGGGCGGAGCCGAACACGTCGGAGCGGTCGAGGCCGTCGGTCACTCCCGTGCACTCCCCGCCGGCCTCGGTCACCAGCGCCGGGTTCAGGGTCCCGCAGTGCTCCTCGCGGAACTTCTCCTGCCGCTGCCTCTCCTCTTCCAGCTGCTTGCCGCGCCGCACACGCTGATCGTGCTGGTCGACGGCGTACACCCCGGCGGCCACCGCGAGCGCGAGGGCGGCACAGACCGCCACGGCGGCCCGGCGGCGCGCCAGCCCGGCCCGCCACGCCTTCCACCGGCCGCCGTCGGCGGGCGGGATGTCGTCCGGGGACTTGCCCGGCGGCTTGCCGGGGGGCGCTGCCGGAGGCGGCGAAGGCACCGGGGGAGGGGAAGGCACCGGGGGAGGAGACGCGGCTGCTTCCGAACCACCAGGGTCCCCAGCCCCAGCCGGAGTCGGAGCAGGGGCCTGGGCCGGGGCCGGGACGGAAGCCTGGGTCGCGGACACCGCGGCCAGCTCCCGCCAGGCCTGCTGCCAGGGCTGGCGCTGCGCCTCGTCCAGACCGCACGCGGCCAGGAAATCGGCGACGAACTCCCACTCCGGCAGCCTGTCCCGCGACAGCACATTGGAGACGGTGGCCGGCGGGAGCCTCTTGCCCTGCCGCTGGCTGGCCTGCTCGAGCTGGGCGAGCGACACACCGAGCCCGGTGCGCAGTCTCGTCAGTTCCTCACGGAACTGCTGCCGGCTGCCGATCCGCGGCGGCACGGTGTCATGCGCCGCCTGCCGCCTGCCGGGCACCTGGTCCCACGCCATCACACACCTCCCGCGCCGGCGGCACCGGCGGTGGCCGTGCCGATGCCGAGCGCGCCGGCCGGGAACTGCTGCCGACGGAGAAGGCTGTATCGATGCAGCATGAACGAATTCCTGTCTTCCTGGGAGCGACGCCAATTCGCCGCACGGAGCACCCCGTGTCCGGTTACCGGCCGGGACACGAGGCGTTTTGGATTCCCCGACCCTGGAGGTGAAGACGTTCCGCGGCAAGGCTGTTATGCGAGCGGAACTCAAGAAAGCTCGGGGAATCTCCTGCCGCATCAGGATTCCGCTTTTCCGTTACCGGCTGACGGGTATTCCGATCTATTTCTGAAGTCTTCGGTCCGTGTCGCATACTGACCGGCTTCTTGCCGCGCCCGCCGGCGCACCCGGCCGCAGCACAACCCCACCATCCCGACCCCCACCGCTGTGACCTGCATGTACGGCGTTCCGAAACTCCGGCGCCCCTTCCGAAGGCTCCCGAAGAGGCGAACGATCTTGTGGTCACGGCGGTTCGGTGATGAGCTGGGAGACAGCGGCCCGGCCGCACCCCGTAGGAACTGTCCTGTCTTCCTGTCTTCCTGGGACCGGCAGCACGACGTCGGGGATCGAGGGGGTTCCTGTTACCGGCGGGAACCCCCTCCGCGTGCCCGTACGGCCCCACGGGACGAAACCTGTGGATCACGTCGAGTGAGAACGGCTGACGCAATGAGCCGGGGTGGTGGAAATCGGGCTGTGGTCATGCAGGCAACCCTCGGGTGTCCTTGAGGACGGCACCATCGAAACCCGCTGTCGACAGGTTCTTCGCCCCGGTGAGGTCGGCGCCGGTAAGGTCCGCTCCGGTGAAGTCCGCGTCACGGAGACCGGCTTGCCTCAAGTCCGCTCCGCGCAGGATCGCGCCGGGCAGGCTGGCACGGACGAGGCTGGCCCGCTTCAGGTCGGCATCCTCCATTTCAGCCCCAGTCAGGTACGTGTCGTCGAAGTGCGCCCCGGCCGCCTGGATCCGCCTCAGGTCGGCTCGCACGAGGTGCGACCGCGCCGGATCCGCATTGGTCAGGACGGCGTCCGCCAACTGGGCCTCATGCTGCACAACGACATCGCCTGGCAACTGCTGTCCTTGGAGCCGGAGTTCGGCTCGGGCCGGACCTGCCGGCGGTGGCTGGAGCGGTGGCCGCTGCGGCCGTGCGAGCCATCATCGGGGCCCCGGTCACGGAAACGCCGTGACCGGGGCCCCCGGGGTCAGCTACCGCGGAAGGTGTCGACCGCCGTCAGTTCCGGTACCGGAACACGATCCGGCCGCGCGTCAGGTCGTACGGCGGGAGCTCCACCAGTACCCGGTCTTCCAGCATGATCTTGATGTAGTTCTTGCGGATCTTCCCGCTGATGTGCGCGAGCACCTGGTGGCCGTTCTCGAGCTCCACGGTGAACATGGCGCTGCGCAGGCACTCGACGACCTTGCCCTCGACTTCGATGACGTTCTTGTTCTTCGTCATCGCACCAGCTCCAGGTTGCTGTTCATCGGCTGGGCGCCGATGCCCTCGAACAGCGCCGAGGCTGCTTGGTTGGACTCGTGGACTTCCGTACAGGCCGCGACGAACCCGGAGCGGTGCAGTGTCTCCAGCGCGTGGGCCAGCAGCGCCCGCGCGATGCCGCGGCGCTGCTCGCCGGCCCGGACCGCGACCAGCCCGATGCGCGGCCGGTTCACCGTCACCACCCGGATCAGACCCAGGTAGCGGTCCGGCGCCGCGGCCACCGCGTACTTCGACGGGTCGACGATGGTGTCGCCTTCGGGGCGGCGAATCACCTCCGCGGGCATCGACTGCCACCCGACGCTTGCCTCGACTTCGTCGCGGATCGCGCGGTCCACCGCCCGCAGCAGACTCTCGTCCGCCTGCCCGGCGGGCACGATCGTCACGCCCGAAGGCGGCAGGACTGCTTCGAGCCCTGTGACCTGCGGGTCGGTCGGCACGACGTACTCCCACTCGCGGCGCCGGATCGAGAAACCGGCCCGCCGCCAGCCGGCCGTCAGCTCGGCGTCGGCTTCGTCGACCACCGTGTACAGCGGCGCCGGCAGTTCCGCCAGCATCGCCTCGGCGAGCCGGTCGAAGGCGGCGTCGTGCCAGGCGTCGATGCTGACGAACAAGCGTCCGTCAGGCCGGTGCTCCGCATGCCCGCGGCCGACCACCAAGTCGTCATCCAGTGCATGCCATTGCCGGTCCGCGACGCGCGTGATCATCACCGCGTTCTCGCCCAGGCCAGATGTGAAAGGCTTCGTGTTCATCGGAGTCCCTTTCCAGGAGTGCCTCGATCTCAGGCGCTCCTGGCGACACCGAACGTCAGCCGCCGGACCGTGACGGGTTGAGGGAGCACCCATGGGTAACTGTGTTCACGGGGCTCACCTCCATACGACGACTTCACGGTCCATCACGAAAGTAGCAGCGGGGCGCCGCCTCGCTCAAATCCTTTCCTGCGAGCTCATGACGCGATCATGATCCGGTCTTCCTGAGGCGTCTCCAGCAGCTCGTTTGGCAGCAGGCCGAGAGTGTCGGTGACCAGGAACCGCTCACGGCCCTTCGGACCGACCTGCTGACGGTCTCGGCCACGCTCAAGTAGCGTAAGCAGGACGGGCGTTGGCAGCTCGCGCTGCCCGATGGCGGAGCGTTGGGCAGCGATCAGGACCAGGGCCTGTCCTGTCGATCTCGGACGTCAGCGGTCACACTCCGATGAAGCTCACCGTTTCCGTCATGTCCGCCCGTCCGGTACGCAGCCGTGGCACGCCTTCCTTCTCAAATCCCACTGAGATGCCGCAGAACAGCACGCGCTCGTCATCGGCTCCGACGGTTCGGCTGACGGTCCTGCGGTACATGGTCCACATCACCTGGGGGCAGCTGTGCAACCCTTCCGCCCTCAGCAACAGCATGACCGTCTGCAAGTACATCCCCGCATCACCCCACTGTCCGGGCCCCATCGTCCGGTCGAGGTAGCAGAACAGGACGACCGGCGCCCCGAACGCCTCCGAGTTCAAGGCAGCGATCTTCCGGGGCCGGTCGGGGGCGTCGCGCTCAATCCCCAGCGCTTCGTACCGCTGGGCCGCCGCCGCGGAGAAGCGGTCCAGATACGGCGAGGTCAGTTCGTCTGGGTACATCGGATACTCCCGCTCATCGCCCGGGTCTCCCGACAGCGCCCTGCCGGTCGCGCGCCTCTTCAGTTCGGCCAAGGGTTCGCCGGTCACGACATACAGATGCCACGGCTGGAGGTTTCCGCTGGACGGAGCCCGCGTCGCTGCGTTCAGTACTCGTTCGAGCACCTCCTTGGGCACCGGATCATCACTGAACGCCCGAACGGCCCGGCGGCTGTCCACGGCCTCATACACATCCACGTCTTCGCGTCCTCTCATTCCACCGGGCCCCTCCACCGTATTCAGCGGTCAGCACCGAGCATCGCCGTGGGCCGGACGGCGTCCCGACGCAGTCAGTCGTTGATACGACTACGGGGAGCAGGAGTGATCTGATTCCTGCCAAGGCATGGGGGCGCGGACACGCCGCCGAGGCGTGCGCGGCGGCAGGGATGCCGGCGGTCTTGCCGCAGCGGGCGGCCAGGCCGCGCCCTTGTCGATCGCCGGAGGTGCGGTGGCCGCGCCGGTCCGGGTGCGCAGACTGACCGATCAGGCGCGGCAACGGCCGGCAGCAGATGGTGCGTTGGGGCAGCACCGGCTCGGTGCACCACGGGCGAGCGACGATGCCGGCGGCCTCGGCCGGCGGGAACGGAAGCCGGTGATCGCCCAGTTGGTGCAGGCCGACGAGGACACCGTGCCGCCTACCCGCCCGCAAAGTCCACCGCCCCAGAATCGGCTCACGGCATGGGCAGTCGAGCTGGGACGAAGAAGTGCCCGAACAGGTGGTCCTGGTTGCCGGACGGAAGCCTCAACGCCGCGCGTGGCGGATCTTCAGCCGTCCGAACCCCATGGCCCCGGAGATCCGGATCCTCGGCCCGCCGGGGCGGGAGCTCCGCGGGGGCCTGTACCGCGTGTCCTTCCACCCGGTGTGCAGATCCTCGTACTCGACGATCGCGTCGCGCGGCACCGTGATCTTCGCCCTGCCGGTGCCGAGCTGCAACTCGATGTCGACCACCGGATGTTCGACGACCGCCCGGGACAGGTCCAGAAGCACCCTGGCGAACGCGGACTCGACCTTGAGGAACCGAGGTACCCGCCATGCCCCGCCGCGCTTGATCCGTCCGCCGGCGGCGGCGATCGTGGACGTGGTGCCCGCATCCTCCTCCGGCAGCGAGGCCAGAGCCGCCACGAGCTCGCCGTGCGTTGTGACGGTGAGCACCCGGTGCAGGCGTTCGTCCAGATCCTCGTGCGAGAGGTGACCTTCGGCGTACGCCTCCCGCAGGCGCCGCACGGCCGTGTCGCGGTCGTCTTCGCCGATCAGCGGCGGCCGGTCCTCCGGCAGAGCGGTCACCTTTTCACCCTACTGCCGTGCCGGCGATGCGAACCCGGTCCGGTGCGCCCCGTCGGTCGGACGTCCGGAACGCAGGCAGCCTTCAGCCGGGCTGCTCGGCCGGGGCGACGATGACGCCCTCGGGGCCGCGGACATGACAGAGCCGGTGGCTGTTCTCGTACTGCCCGACCCCGCCCACGAGTCCGGGAGGACCCGGCTCGCCGTCCGGCGGGCAGTCGCGCGCCGTCGAGGCCGTCGCGCCGGGCGATCAGCACACCGGGGTCGTGGCGGCCCAGGGCGTCCGGCCCGGCGAGGTGGAACATTCCGGCCGCGCCGGACAGCGCGATCTCCCACAGGGCGGCGGCCAGGTCGTCGACATGGACGGGGCAGCGGATGTCGTCGGTGAACAGGACCGTGTCGCGGGTGCCGTCGGCCAGGGCGTGCACCGTGCGCTCGTGCACGGACCGGCCGTGTCCGGCGATCAGCGAGGTCCGGGCGACGGCGGCGGCCGGCATCAGCAGCCGCACCGCCGTCTCGGCGGCGGCCTTCGCGGCGCCGTACGGGGTGAGCGGATCGGGCAGACAGCGCTCGTCGTAGCGGACGCGCGCCCCGGAGAACACCGCGTCGCTAAAGACATGGACCAGGCGGCAGCCCTGCTCGGCGGCGGCCAGCGCCACGCGGACGGCGCCGTCGGCGGTGACCGCCCAGTCGGCGCCGCTCGAGGCGGTGATCACGGCGGAGGGGGCCACGTCGGCGATCACCGCGGCGACACGCGCGGGGTCGCGGATGTCGAGCGGACGCCAGACCACACCGTCCGAGGCAGGGCAGGGCAGGGCAGGGCCGGGACGGGACGCGAACGTCGCAGATGTCTGACGCCCCGCCGCGGCGGCCTGCCGGATCATGCGCCGCCCAGGAAACCGCTGCCCCCGGTGATCAGGACCGTCATGGACCGCCACGGTAGCGAACACGCCGTCCCCGGTGCGCCGCGCCCTTGTTGCGGCGGCGCATGCCGCACCAGGGGCTGCGCGGGCCTTTGCGGCCTTCCCGAACTGTGCTGTGTGCAGGCCGCCTTCCGGTCAGAAGGACACGTCGAAGTAGTCGATGTCGTTGAGTTCGACCTCCAGGCCGTCGGCGCGGCGGCCGCCGTCCTTGAAATAGATCTCCTGGAGCCCTTCGGCGACGATGTGGCGCAGCTGCGCGTCGCCGGCCCCGGCGTCGCGCGCGTCGAACAGCCGCCGCGCGTACTGCGGCGGGAGATGGACGGTGAGGCGGCGGTAGCGTCCGTCGTCGGTGGTGCCGGCGGGGGCGCTGTAGCCGAACCGGGCGCGGGTCTCGATGGTGATCCCGGTGGCGCCCGCCGCCTGACTGCGGGCGCGTTGGCGTACGCGGGGCTGCCAGCGGGCGCGTACGGCGTCGTCGACGCGGTCGGCGATGGCCCGGGGCGGCCTCTTGCGCTCGCCCTTGAGGTAGCGCTCCACCGACCGCCGGCTGACCCCGACTTCCGCCGCGACCGCCCGCGTGATGCCGAGCCGGCGCATCAGATAGCCGATCTGCCCCTTGAGGGTCTTGGGCGGCTCCCGGGTGAACGTCTCGCGTCCGGCGCGCTCGAGGGCGTCGTCGATGTCTCCCACGGCCTGTCATTCCCCTTCGTCGTACGCGGCGTCGTGGCCGTCGCCCTTGATGTGCCGGGCGGGGTTGTGGCCCTGCTCCATCAGGTCGACCGCCCACGCCATCTCCTGCACGCCCTCGACCTTCGCCAGGCCCGGGGTGGAACCGATGCGGAAGACGCCGGGCGGGCGGCTCCGGGGGCGCGACGACGGCCGCAGCCGCAGCCGCAGCCGGTGCTGGGGCCGGTGCCTGGGCCGCCGGTGCTGGGGCCTCGGCCGCGGGGGCCGCCTCCTGCGGGGTGCCGGTGAACGTCTCCGGGACCGGGACCGGGACCGCAGCCGAAGCTGCGGCGGGTGCGGGTGCGGGTGCGGGTGCGGGTGCGGGTGCGGCGGGCGCGGCCGGAACGGCAGGGGCCCTCTTCGGGTACTTGGCCGCCCAGCCCTCCAACAGCCGCTGGTAGGCCTCCAGTCGCGGCGGGCGCGGTTCCGTCCTGCCGTTCTCCCAGTTCTTCACCGTCTGGGGCGTCGTCTTCAGCACCTGCGCCAGCCGGGCCTGGGTGATGCCGGCCTCCTCGCGCAGCCGGGCCCGCTCCGCCGGGAGGGGCAGCTGGGGCTCCTCCTCCAGCAGCGCGTCCACCGACGCGAACAGCTCTTCCTGGGTCGCCACGGGGCACCTCCTCGCTCCCGGACACTAGCAGGGCTGGACCCCGGATTTATCTCTGACGAGATGTTGGATTTAACCCTTCCGGGCTAGTCGGAGCCTGGCGCGCACAGCCGTCGATCCGTGTCGATCGATCCGGCCGTGTCCGTGCGTGTCCTGTCCGGCGCATCACTCACCGGCACCGCTGTGCAGGTTGCGTGAAAGGCTGGGTATGAGGCTTGTCCAGGCGGGCGATGGACGGGAGTCGGAGTGGACTGGGGTCGGTTCGCGCAGGAGATGGCCTCGATGGCGCGTGATCTGCTGGCGCAGGATTCGGTCGGTGCCACGCTGGAGCGGATCACGGCATCGGCCACCGAGCTGGTCGACGGCTGTGACGCGGCCGGCGTTCTCGTACTGCACGCCGCGAAGGTGGAGACCCTCGCGCCCACCGACCCACTGGTCGTCGACAGCGACCAGCTCCAGGAACGGCTCGGCGAGGGCCCCTGCTTCGACGCCGCCCACAGCGCGCGCGGAGAGCGGGTCTTCCGCATCGCCGACCTCACCGGCGAGCGGCAGCGCTGGCCCGCCTACGCCCCCAGGGCCCACTCGCTCGGCGTGGGCAGCATGATGGGCTTCCTGCTGTTCACCGAGGACGAGGACCTCGGCGCGCTGAACCTGTACTCCCGCAAGCCCGGCGCGTTCGGCCAGGCCAGTGAGACGGCCGGCTGGCTGCTCGCCTCCCACGCCGCGGTCGCCTTCTCCAGCGCCCGCACCCACGCCCAGATGGAACAGGCCATCGCCACCCGGCACGCCATCGGCGAGGCCATGGGCATCCTCATGGGCCACCACCACATCACCGAAGAACAGGCCTTCGACGTGCTGCGCCGCTACTCGCAGGAGAACAACATCAAACTCCGTGAGGTCGCCCGCCTGGTCTGCGCGGGGGAGCGCCTGCCGTAACCGTGGTGTGAGGGCGCCCCTCCCCGGCTCGTGGGCCGAACCAGCGGGGCCCGGCCCGGCCCGGCCCGGCCGGCCTCCCAGGGGAACGCCACCGAACCCGGCTTGCGCAGTCACGTCCCCTGTCCTGTCCTGTCCTGCGCACACCCCTCACGCCTGGCCGGCTCCGCCTCGAGACCGGCCGGCACCCGGCCCTTGTGCTGCCGCCGCTCCGCCGGCCGGTCACTGGCCGGTGAAGTGCGCTTCGCGGTAGTCGTCGAGTCGGTCGAGGACGAGCAGCAGGATGCCGCGCAGCAGGCTGTCGTGCCGGCCGCTCCGGGCGAGCCCGTCCTGTCCGCCGATCGCCCGGGCCCGGGCGATCGGCTCTGCGGGATCGGCGCCGTCCAGCGCGCGGACCAGTGCGTGCCGCACGGCGTCCAGCAGCGGGCCGTGACCGGCAGAGGCGTTCGCGTCCGAGGCGTGAGCGTCCGAGGGGCCGGCCGCCGGCAGCCCGCCCGCGGTATGCAGCTGTGCGGTGAGACAGTGCAAGGGAGCCGCGGTGCGTTCGGCCAGGTGGATACGGTGTCCGACCTCGTCGAGCGCGGCGGCCGACCGACGGTGCGTCACACTCCAGCGCAGCGCCTGCCGGGCCCGCTCCAGATCCCGCCCGAGGTCATGGGGCTGCTGCCACAGACCCTCCGTCTGCCCCGCCCCCTGCCGAAGCGGGGCCCGGCCGGGACGGCGGCCCAGCTCCTTCAGCAGATGGTCGAGGCGGTCGCGGTAGACGTCGAGCCGGCCGGACAGGAGACGGCAAGGGTCGGGAGGCCACAGCAGGGGGCCGAGGAGAATGACCACCGCGATCCCGACCAGGTTCTCCAGAACGCGCTGCTCCGGATAGCCGGAGACGGGCACACCGAAGACGAGCACGGCACTGACGAGCACCTGCTGGCTGGGAACACCGTCGATACGCAGCAGGAGACTGGCGAGGTATCCGGCGCTCACCACCAGGGCGAGGGAGAACATGGACACGGCAAGCCGTCGAACAGTCGTATACAACCTGCGCGCACACTTGGTGTTCGTCCAACCCCGGCGTCGCAGGCCGCTTCGACGGCTGCCCGGTGCTGGCCGGCGCGGCGGGCGGAATCCAGCTCGGGGGAGGAGATCAGCAGCAGCCGGTCGGCTCCCTCGAACGCCGTGCGCAGCGTCGCCGGGGCATCGTAGTCATCCAGGCGGACCTCGACCCCGCGAGCGGCGAGATCCGCGGCCCCGTCGGGATGACGCACCGCGGCCACGATGCGGTCGGCGGGGCGCCGGGCCAGCCGCCGGTCGATGACCAGCCGTCCGAAAGCCCCCGAAGCGGCCGACACGACAATCATGCACAACTCCCTCACCGCGTGGCAGCCGCCGCCGGCACGGCGGTTCGGGCCCTCCCGACCCGAATGTCCGGCCCGCCATCGGCGACCGCGAACCACACGTCAAAGCCTTTTCCGGCTCCACCCTCGCCTTCACCGACGCAGGGGTTGGGACTCGGGCTCAGCCCCCGGACCTAGGTCGGTGACCCGATGTGCGCGGGGCCGGAACATGCTTGGCTGCCGGCATGACCGAATTCACCGCGACCGAACGCGCGTACCTGGTGGCACAGCGGCTGGGGCGCCTCGCGACGGTCGATGCGTCGGGGCAGCCGCAGGCCAATCCCGTGGGGTTCTTCCTGCAAGAGGACGGCACGATCCTGATCGGCGGGTTCGCCATGGGACAGACGAAGAAGTGGCGCAACCTGCGCAAGAACCCGAAGGCCGCGCTCGTCGTGGACGACATCGTGAGCCTGCGGCCCTGGACGGTGCGCGGGGTGGACATCCGAGGGGACGCCGAACTCCTCATCGGCCCCCACGAGTTGGGCCCGCACTTCAGCGAGGAGGTGATCCGCATCCACCCGAGGCGGATCCACAGCTGGGGGCTCGAGGACTAGCCGGACCCACCTCTGCCGCTCCTGTCGGCTCCAGGCCCCCCCGCGGCAGGCGCAGGCACTGCTACAGGCCCGTGGCGGCGTCAGGCACGGGCCCGTGTGATGCTGGCGCAATGACCGATCAACACGAGGTGGTCATCGTCCGCCGGCCGGGCCAGGGACCTCCAGCGGACCGGCTGGCCGAGTTGTTGGCGGCCTACCACCTGCGGACTCAGGCCGAGAAAGGCGAGGCCGTCGCCGATGCGGACGCGCTGCCGGACCGCTACCGGACAGAAATCTCGGACCCGCGGGCCGCGTTCGCCGACGACACCGTGCTGATGGCTCTGAGCGGCGGCACAGCCGTGGGCTGCCTCGTGCTGACCGCCCCCGCCGACGGACACTCGGAGATCAAAAGACTCTGGACCGACCCGGCATTCCGGAGCCGGGGTATCGCGTCCGGCCTGATCGGCGCCGCCCTCGCGCATGCCGCGGAAAACGGCGTCGGCACGGTACGCCTGTCGGTGTGGAAATGGCGCACAAGCGCCATCGCCCTGTACGAGCGGCTCGGCTTCACCACCGCCGAATCATGGGAGACACGGGATCAACTGCTCTGCATGGAGCGCGCCGTGTGAGCGGCCACACCAACGCGTTGCCGCCGTTCACGCATGCCCCGTACACCCTGCCGGCACGGACCCTGCCCGGCCGGATGCGCGGCCGGCCCCGACCAGTCGGGCCACCGGGACGGCCGTCGGGCAACGCACCGGCCGGGCGTGGCCGCTCCCTCCGCCGTGCGTGCGCACCGAGCCGGACTTCACCGAACGAACCAGGAACCCGCCCGCGCCCAGACCCCGCAGCGCCTGACGCATCCGTACGCCCACGGCGCGGGAATGCCGCCACGCCCGGCCGCGTTGTCCAGGACGTGGTCGTGAGGGGGACAGTGTCCCCGGGCCTCACCTATTGCCTGCGGGGACGATCGTCCGGGCTGAAGCCCCGCAGAGCCTTTCGCCGCGCAGGCGACCGCCCCTTCACGACCGCACCCTTCGTCCCCGCCCCTGGCCCCGGCCCGAGCCGGCGGGCCCCGGCAAGTCGCCTTCCGGCGCCGGACATTGACCGGGGTGAGCAGGCTGCGCGTCTACTACAGTGCGGTGTGGGCCGTGACTGGCGCTGAGGTGGAGCACCACCGGGGAGCGGTCTGACGAGACGTCGTTGCCGTGCGCCTGGGCGAGTGGTCGGCCACACCCGGAGGCAACGATGTCCGCGACTCAGACGGCCCAGCTCATGGACGGCACCGGTCTTGCCGGACGCATCGTCGAAGAGGCTGCCGCCAGGGCGGCACAGATCTCACAGCACACGGGGACCAGCCCCTGCCTGGCGACGGTGCTGGTGGGGGAGGACCCCGCGTCGGTCACCTACGTCCGGATGAAACGGGCGCGGTGCGCGAAGGCGGGTATCCGGTCCCGGCACATCGCTCTGCCCGCCGCCACCACGACCGCCGAGCTGATCGACACCCTCGCCGGCCTGTCCGACGATCCGGACGTGCACGGCATCCTGCTCCAGCATCCCTGCGGCCCGCACATCGACGAGCGAGCGGCGTTCGAGGCCATCGCTCCGCACAAGGACGTCGACGGGGTCACGGCACATTCCTTCGCCGCCATGAGCTTCGGGCTGCCGGGCTTCGTGTCCTGCACCCCGGGCGGCATCATGCGACTGCTGGAGGCCTACGACGTCGACCTCACCGGCCGGCGTGCCGCCGTGGTGGGCCGCAGCGCGATCCTCGGCAAACCGGTGGGGATGCTCCTGCTCGCCCGGGACGCAACGGTGACCTACTGCCACTCCCGCACGGCGGACCTGCCGGACATCATCCGGGAAGCGGATGTCGTGGTGGCGGCCGTGGGACGGCCCCGGCTGATCCGGGGTGAGGACATCAAGCCCGGCGCGGTGGTGATCGACGCCGGCTACAACCGGGGCAACGTGGGCGACGTGGACTTCGACGCCGCCCTGACCCGAGCCCGCCTGATCACCCCGGTGCCCGGCGGCGTCGGCCCGATGACCATCGCCGTCCTGCTCGCCCAGACCGTCGACGCTGCCGCGGACCAACTCGGCATCGAGCACCACTGACCCTTTCCTCGGGCACGCGCTCTCACCCGCTCTCCCGTCATCGGCCAAAGCCGCCGGATCCCTAACCGGCGGCCGCAGCAGCCGAACGAGACGCCGACGACCGCGAAGCCGGGAGCCGGCGGCCGGCGGGGCACGGGCCGGCCGCCCGCGCCCCGTCCATGACGACCGCGGCCGCCTGACCATTTCCCTTTCTCAAGCACCTGCGTGCTCAGCGCCGGCAACCGGCCGAAGACCGGCCCCCTGCCGCCCTCCGCAGCCGCGAGGTCGCCCGGCCGCCCTGCACCGCAGACGCCGCCGCCCGCAGACTGTCCCTGCGCGCGCCCGGGGTATGGCCGGCCCCGGAGCCGGTGTGATGCAGGCCATAATTGCTGTCGGCCGATCTTGGAATGCGTGGGCATGCGCCACCGCTGCACTGCTTGTGGGCCTTCCCTGCCCTGGGGGGCGCACCGGGCAACGGTGGCCGGCGCGAATGGCCACAGGAGCAGGACACCTCGTGGTCCCGCCTGCTCCGCCACGATCCGGACCGCCGCCCGCGAAAGGTACTTCCGCTCCATGCCACTGGCCCTGCTGGCCCTTGCCCTCGTCGCGTTCGGTATCGGTACGACCGAGTTCGCCACGATGGGGCTGCTGCCCCAGATCGCCGACGGGGTCGGCGTGTCCGTGCCGCACGCCGGCAACATCGTCTCCGCCTACGCGCTCGGCGTCGTCGTCGGCGCCCCGCTCCTGACGGGCATCGGCGCGCGCATCGCCCACAAACGGCTTCTGCTCCTGCTGTCCGCTCTGTTCGTGATCGGCAACGTCGCGTCCGCCCTCGCTCCCGGCTTCGGCCTGCTGTTCGCCGCGCGTTTCCTGGCGGGCCTGCCCCACGGAGCGCTGTTCGGCGTGGGCGCTGTCGTGGCCTCCCGGCTGGTCGCCCCCGAACGAGCCGGGCGGGCCGTGTCGAGGATGTTCCTCGGACTCACCATCGCCAACATCATCGGTGTCCCGGCCGGCACGGCTCTCGGACAGCAACTGGGCTGGCGCTACGCCTACTGCGCCGTCGCCGTGATCGGCCTCGTCGCGCTGGCCGCGCTGGCCGCCTTCGTCCCCCACCAGCCCCGCAGCACCCAGGCCGGCATCCGGCACGAACTGCGCGCCATGGGCAACCGGCAGGTCGCCCTCGGCCTGGCCACCGCCGTCGTGGGATTCGGCGGCTTCTTCGCCGTCTACAGCTACCTGGTGCCGATCCTGACCCACCTGACGGGCTTCTCCGACTCCTCGACCACCTGGGTCCTCGCGCTCTACGGCGCCGGAATGACGCTGGGCACGCTCATCGCGGGCCCGCTGACCGACCGCGCCCTGCGCCCGACGCTGTACGGAGGGCTCGCCCTGCTCGGCGCGTCGCTCGTGACGTTCTACTTCACGGTCCACAGCCCCGTTCCCGCCCTGGTGACACTCGCCTTCATGGGCGCGATGGGCGCGCTGGTCACCACCCCCGTGCAGATGCTGCTCATGGCCAAGGCGAAGAACGCCCCGACGATGGCGGCGGCCTCCAACCACTCCGCCTTCAACCTGGCCAACGCCGGCGGCGCCTGGCTCGGCGGCCTGGCCATCTCGGCCGGCTGGGGCTGGGCCTCGCCCGCCCTGGTCGGCGCGACCCTCGCCGCCGCCGGCCTGGCCCTCGCCCTCCTCGCCGGCCTCACCGACCGCGGGACCGGGTCCTCCGAACTGATCACGTCATCGGCAGCGCAGACCCCGACCGAGGCCCGGCAGATCCCGACGGCCTGACAGCGTGTGCCCGGTGGCGCGGTACCGGGCCACGAGGCCGCAACGAGTCCCGGCCCACGGGGCCGTGAGGCAAGAGGCCCGGCCCCGGTTGCTTCCCACCGGGCCGAGCCGGTGGCCGGGGGCACCTCCAGAACGAGGAACAGCAAGCACATTCCCCTAAAGGGTGGTGCTCGAGAGGCTCCGGAAGCCGTCGCGGTACAGCTCACGGGCGGCCCGACGGAAGCCGGCAGACAGCTGTGCCGAAGTGCCTGCGGCACCGGAGCTTCGCGCCGGCCGGGAATGAGGCGGCCGGAGAGGTTGTTGCACAGCATGAACCTGACATGCTCCGGTCAATCCGGGGGGTGCGGGTGAAAGGAGGACCTCATGGCACGCAACAGCATGCGTCCTGTCGTCACGCTGAAGTCGACGGCCGGGACCGGCGTCACCTACGTGACGCGCAAGAACCGCAGCAACGACCCCGACCGGCTCGTCCTGCGCAAGTACGACCCGCTCGCCGAGAAGCACGTCGCCTTCCGCGAGGAACGCTGAACCACGCCCCCGCCCCGGGCAGACAGCCACAGGTAAGGAAACCCCATGAGGCCCCGCATCCATCCCGAATCCCGGCAGGTCGCCTTCCGTGACCGCGCCGCGAACGCCCTCTTCCTCACCCGCTCCACAGCGGCCTCGGCCCAGACGGTCGAGTGGGAGGACGGCAACACCTACCCGCTGATCGATGTCGACATCTCATCGGCGAGTCACCCGTTCTGCACCGGCACCTCGAGGGTCGTGGACACCGCTGGGCGGGTCGAGCGGTTCGAGCGTCGCTACGGCCGCGCGGCCCCGGCCCGGCCCTGACCGCGGGCCGTCGTCCCAACAGGAGGAAGCAGACCATGAAGGTACGTAAGTCCCTGCGTTCGCTGAAGTCCCGACCGGGGGCCCAGGTGGTCCGCCGCCGGGGCGTGGTCTTCGTCGTCAACAAGAAGAACCCCCGCCTCAAGGCCCGCCAGGGCTGACAGCGCCCGCCCGCCCGCCCGTCCAGCCGGCCGCCCGCCCGCCCGCCCGTCCGCCCGTCCGTCCAGCCGGCCGGCCGGGCCGCACTCCCGGGCGCAGCCGGGCCGACCGAGCCCGGGAGTTGCGTCCCGCGCGTCCCCGAGCCGAGCCGGGACGGGGGCCCGCCCGCCCCCGCCCGCCCGGCCGGCGGACGGCCGGGCGGGGGCGGGCGGGAATGCCGCTGTGGTGGCGGGTGTTGTGCAGGACGTGGTCGTGAGGGGGACAGTGTCCCCGGGCCTCACCTATTGCCTGCGGGGACGATCGTCCGGCTGAAGCCCCGCAGAGCCTTTCGCCGCGCAGGCGACCGCCCCTTCACGACCACGCTCCTTCGCCTACGGCTCCGGGCCGGCGTCCTCGCCGGCCCGGAGCCGCACCCGTATCCCCGCCGCTGCCGCGCGGCCGGTCCGCAGCACCCGAGCCGGCCCAGCCGGGCAGAACACGGCCTGCCCGCCTGCCTGCCAAAGTGCCGCCACCCCGTTTGGGAAGCCGACGGTGTACAGGAGAGTCGTTCGTGAGGCCGGGACTCTTCGCGGCCGCAGCTCGAGCAGCGGCAGCCCCCGATGCCCCTGCCGAGGAATCGGCGGCCGCGTGATCATCCACGGGCGACTCGCCGCGTGCTTACGGCTACCGGGCCCGGGGAAGTGATGATCTCCATGACGAGCGCGATGCAGAACTACGGTCTCCTCTGGACCGACCCGGACGGTACCCCGCAGGCGTCCGCCGGCAGGTACGACAAGCGGTCCGCAAAGCACCGCCGCACCGAACTGAAAGCCGTGGGCTGCACCCGTGTCGAGATCGTGCCGGTCAGACCCGGCGAAGTTCCCGAGCCGGTTTCCTGAGCCAGGCGGAGCAGACCGGGGCGGGACGGCCTCGGCACTCGTCCGGCTGCCTGCCGGCGTCCGCGCCGGCGGCCAAGGTGTCGAACACCTTGGCCGCCGCGGCTGTGCGAAGTTGCACAGGCGTCGACGATGCGAGCGCCGCCGGCGTCCTCGCCCGCTACGGGGCGGAACTCGACGAGACGATGGCCGCCTGCACCGGTTCTCCCCGGCTGACGGCGACAGGCGACGCGGTCCGGATCGAACTGCGCATGGACGAGCCGTACTCCACCACCGCACCGCACCCGCGCTCCGTCTGGCGTGACCGGCACACGGACTACGGCCGGCTGCGCAGCCCTGATCCGCGACCGTACCTGCCGGGCCGGCCGGCCGGCAGGCGAACTCCTCGTACGGAGGCCGTTCGGCCGGCCGGCCGCGAACCCGCCGTGCAGCGCCGGCCCGTTGAGGGACTGGTTCGGACGGTGTTCCGGGCTCCGACCCGACCCGACCGGACCTGTCCGCCACCTGGTGGCCCTGCTGCCTTCGCACGGCCCCTGGTCCTGTCCGAGGAACTCGAGCGGCTTTCCCGCATTGCGCCTGCCGGAGAGCCCGGAACCGTCAGCGAACGTGCTACGGCAAGCGCGTGGATCCGCCGCCGCCCGTACGGAAGTACGGCTGCGGGGCATCGGTGCCAGGCACAGGGTGATCATTCCGGTGAGGATCAGCGCGCAGCCGGCCCACGCCGAGGGCGAGAGGCGCTCATGGAGGAGGAGCACGCCGATCAGGGCCGCGGCCACGGGCTCGGCGAGGCTGAGCGTCCCGGCCGTGGTGGCCCGCACCCGGCTGAGGCCCATGGTGAACAGCCAGTACGCGGCGGCGGTGGCACCTATGCCCAGCCAGCCGATCAAGGCCAGGGTGGTGGTGTTGTTCACCGGGGCGGCATCCTTGATCATCCAGGGCAGCAGAGTGAGAGAGCCCACCAGCAGCGACAGCGCGGAGAACGCGGGCAGGTGGGCAGCGGGAGCGGCGGCGGCCAGCTTCTTGGCGAAGACGGTGTACAGGCCGTAGCAGGTGCCGGCGGCCACGGCCAGGAGCAGACCGAACGGGTCCACGCGGGTGCTTCCCGGCGCCAGCAGGAGCGTGCAGCCGGCGACGGCCGCGCCGGTGCTCACCATCCAGGCGGTCCCCATCCGTTCACCGATCACCCACCGGGCGCACCATCCGGTCGCGGCGGGGGCGGTGCCCAGGGCGACCACCGTGGCCAGAGCCGCGCCGGTCCGCGCCACCGAGGACAGAAAGGCCACTTGGTAGATGCCCGTCGAGAAGGCGCAGATCAGCAGCGGACCCATGGCCTTGCGCGCGGCCGGCGCCCGAAATTTCCCCGGACGAATGGTGAACGCCCCGAGGACCAGGCCGCCCGCGAGCAGCCGCCACCCGCCCAGGGCCGCCGGCGTCATGGGACTGGCCGCCAGCACCTGGGCAGGGCCGACAGTGCCCCACAGCACCGCCGCCGACAGAACCGGAATCGCGCCGGCCGCCGGACTGTTCTTTCGTATGTCCATGACCGGCGAGAGCAGGAAGAAGTGCGACCACACTTCCCGCTCTCCACATCTAATTCGGCATAGAGTCGATTCCATGGAACTTGATGCACTGGATCGGGTCCTGCTCCGAGAGCTGCAGAACGATGCACGGCAGACCAACCGAGACCTCGCCGGCAAAGCCGGGGTCTCGCCCTCCACGTCGCTGGAGCGGGTGAGACTGCTGCGCGAGCGCGGTGTGGTCACCGGCTACCACGCTGCCCTGGACCTCGATACGGCCGGCCGCCCCGTCCAAGCGCTCATCTCCGTGCGCATCCGGCCTCCAGCCCGCCCCGTCATCGAGGGGTTCCGGGAATGGGCGGCGCGGCTGCCCGAGGTGATCGGCCTGTTCGTCACCTCGGGCACTCACGACTTCCTCATCCACGTAGCCGTCCCCGATGTGGACGGCGTGTACGCCTTCGTCATCGACCGCCTCACCGAACGCCGTGAAGTCGTCGACGTGCAGACGACGATGGTCTACGAGCACGTCCAGCCCCGCTGCATCGAGCCGGCCGGCCCGGACCGGCCCCGCTCCGCACGCAAAGCCTGCTGACCGGCCCCCTCGAGGCTCCCGTCCATGCGCGGTTCACCCACCGGTCGAGCCAGGCACCGACGTGGCACCGACGTGGGGGCAGCCGACAGGGGTCCTGGTTGGGATGCGGGGCCGTTCCCCCCGTTGGATGGTGGAGTCATGAACCAGCATCACCAGTCCCATCGGACGATCGAGATCGACACCCGGCTCGTCACGACCGGTGCCGTGCTCACCGCGGCCGGTGCCGCAGTGGCATGCGCCGGCATGGCCATCGGAGCCTTCGCCGTGTTCACGGCAGGTCGGCGCATGATCCGCGACATGGACGTGCCCCCGACCCAGCAGGCGGCCGCGAAGTGGCAGCAGGCCAAGGAGGCGTCCCGAGCGGGCATGCGGGCGTGGCAGTCCGCGTCCGACGTTCAGAACGGATCGCTCGCCCGCTAGACGAGGCGAAGCCGCTCCGCCGACACCGGGCCCAGGACCCGGCGCCGGCGGAGCGATGCCCGCTGTCCCGGACCACGCAGGTTCCCCACACCCGGATCCGGGTGGCCTGAGGCAGGTCTGCATCGGTGAGGCTGACCACCATGACCCGCCGGTCGTGGGGAGCGGGCGGTCTCCCGGGTGAGCAGTCCGGCCTCGGCATGCGGCGCAGTGACTTGGAGACGGTGGAGTGGTCGAGGCCGACACGCTCCAGCAGTTCTGCCTGTGTCCGGCCGTCGTGGTCGAAGAGCTGCATCAGCAGCAGTTCCTGTCCCGGGTGCAGGTTCAGGGCGCGCAGCATGGCGGCGGCGTGGCCGCGGTGGGCGCGGGCGGGCTGGAAGATGGCAGACCGCCGTCCGGCTGCCGTTCCCCGCGTATCCCACCGGCGAGGAGCACGGCTTTTGGTGGTTCCTGGGCCAGGACGTCCTTCTGCGTGAAGACACTGGTGCGGCCGTCCTGGCCCGCGGCCGGACAGCGGCAGACCTCGACCGCGTTTGTGACCTGATCCCGCCAGGCTCCTGCCGACCGGGCAGCCAGATCGGCCCGTCACAGTGTCTGGGAAGGTGCTGAACCGGTTTCGGCGCGAGCAACAGCATCCAGGAGCGCTTCGGAGCTGCTCCGTGTGTCCGGTGTTGGCCGGCAGGAGAACAGGGTGTCCGGTCTCGAACGACCTGAGACCGCGGTTGCGCGAGAATCGCCTGGTGACTGTATCCATCGACCGTAGTCGGTCCCTCGAGGAGCTCGAACGTGATCGCTGGCAGGCGCCCCCACCTGACGCCACCCGTCTCATGTCGAGGGTTCATGCCCTGCGGAGCCGGCCGGTCGGGACTCTGACCGTCGAGGACCTGCGCCTGCTGATCAGGCAGGACATCGGGCTGGCGGTGCTTCTTCCGCTCGCGGTGGAGGTGCTTCGTGACAATCCGCTGGCCGAAGGCCACATGGGCGAGGGCGATCTGCTGTGCGCAGTCCTGACCAGGAACTCGGCGATCTGGAGCGCTTATCCGGATCCTGCAAGGCAACTGACCTTCATCGTCGGCGGCCTCTCCGGCCTCTCGCCAGACCTGCGAAGCGAGGTCGAGCGGTTCGTAGGCGCCGTCCAGAATTCCTGACGCGGTGCAGTGCCTGTCGCCGACTACGGGGCTGTCCACCGAAGACGCCCGTGGGTCCTGGTTGTCAGGCCGGGCAACCTCAGGTGTGCTGGCGCCCCGGACAGGTGATGACGTCGAATCGTCCGTGCCCGCATGGCGGGTGGCTGTAGGAGTGATCTCTGGCCTCGCCCCGGTGTTGCGTCGGGGGTCAAACCTCGATGCGCCGTTGCCACCAGGGCAGGTGTCGTGGAGCGAATGGATCGTTGACAGTGCGCTTTGGAACGCGTGTGTCGATCGGCGCCAACGCAGCTTGCAACTCCCTTTGCAACTCCCTTCGAGCACGGGGACGGAGGCTGCAAGTTGCAACCGAACTGGGCGATTTGTCGGTTCGTGGAGGCGGACAGTCCTCTGATGACGGTCCGCCTGAAGTGCCTGGTGTCCCGCAGCGGCAGCTGGGACCTGATCTCGCCCGGTGTCCGGCGGGGCATGCGGACTTCCCGAAAGTGCCGGTGTTGGCAGGTACGAGAACGCCGGCCCTGGTGACACGGGGTGTTCAGGAGCGAAGGCGTCTGGGCCAGCGGTCGGCGATGGCCCGCAGAGCGGGGGGGCGTCTTGGTCCAGCCGGTGCCGGAGCCGCCGATGAGACAGCGGCTTGAACCAGCGTCGGGGTGAAGGTGGGCTCGCGGTCGCCGAAGTGGTCGCGCCTGCCCCGACGGCCGTTCGTGAGCCCGGCCGGGGGCGGCACCGGCGGGTCGGCGCCCCGGCGGAAGCCACCGCGGCACCGGCGCCCCGGCGGAAGCCACCGCGGACTGCCCGCCCGTAGTGGGCCCCTGCTTCCGGGCGTGTCGGGTCGGCGGGCTATCGTCCCGCTGCTTGTTCCCTTTTTCTCACAGGAGCCTCATGCGCCTCAGACAGGTCTCCCTGGTCGCGACCCTCTCGCTCGTGGCCGGCCTGACCACCGCCACCGTCGGACTGGCCGGCTCCGCGGTGTACGCCGACGACACGGCCGCGCTGCCGCTGTCCGGTTACGCGCACTTGGTGGTCGACCCCGCCCACCAGCACGTCTTCGTCAGCCAGGGCGCCGGCTCGACCGGCATCGTGGTGACCGATCTGTCCGGCACCCCGGTCACCACCGTTGCGGGGGAGCAGGGCGCCACGGGTCTGGCGCTGTCGCCCGGCGGCGGCACGCTGTACGCGGCGCTGGCGGACGGCGGCGCGATCGCCGCGATCGACACCGCGACGCTCACCGAGACCGCCCGCTGGTCCACCGGCGCGGGCAGCTCCCCGGTTTCCGTCGCGGTGGCGGGCGGCCGCGTCTGGTACGGCTACACGGCCGACGGCAAGGGCGGCATCGGCTCGGTCGACCCGTCCGCGCCCGCGCCGGCAGCGATCCCGCAGCCTGCCCTGTCGCAGTGGACGACCGCACCACTGCTCGCCACCGGCGGCGGTGTGCTCGCGGCCGAGGAACCGCAGGGCAACCTCAGCCACGTGGCGACCTTCGGCGTCGCTTCGGGCACGGCGTCGGTCAAGGCGGACACCCTGGTCCACGGCGGCACGGCAACCGGGCTCGCCGTCACCGGCGACGGCACGCGGGTGCTGCTGGCCGCCCCGCAGCAGCCCGCCCTGCGGTCGTACCGCAGCACGGACCTCGCGGCCGCAGACCCCGCCGCGTACTTCACCGGCGGCTCCGGTTCCGCGCCCGGCTCGGTGGTCGTCGACACCGACGGCACGGTCGCCGCCGCCGGCACCTCCGGCGTCTACCTCTACGCCGGCACGAGCACCCTCGCCGAGAACCACCTGACCTTGCCGTCCGGCACGGTCGCCCCGGACGGCCTGGAGTGGGGCGCCGACGGCACGACCCTCTACGCCGTCACCAAGGACCCCTCGGGCGCCTACAGCCTGAACGTGCTGGGCGCCCCGAAGCTGACGGACAGCGAACTCGTCCTGCGGCACCCGCAGTACGCGGTGCCGACCGAGCGGTACACGGTCAGTGGCTCGCTGAGCACCCGCGGCCTCCTGCCGGCCGGCGCCGCGCTGAAGGTCACCCGCGACGGCACCGCCCTGCCCGACACCACACTCGGCGCGGACGGCACGTTCACGTTCACCGACCTCCGGCAGGACGAGGGCACGCACACCTACCAGGTGGCGTACGCCGGTGACGCCACCCACCGCCCCGCGGCGGCCTCACTGATCGTGAACGTGGCGAAGCTGCCGACCGATGTCGTGGGCACCGACATCACCTCGGCGACCCCCGGCTCGGTCGTCCTCACCGGCCGCCTCATGGCCCAGCTGGGCCTGGGCACCTTCCCGCAGGGCACCACCGTCCAGGTGGCCCGGCGCGACGAGAGCACCCAGCAGAGCGTGCCGCTGGGATCCGTACCCGTGGACCCGACCACCCTCCGGTTCACCGCCACCGATGTCCCGGGCGGCGCCGGCTCGTTCATGTACGTCTTCACGTACGCCGGGGACGCCACCCACCAGCCGTCCGAGAGCGGCATGAGCCTCGTGGTCGCCCCGTACGCCCCGGCGCTGACGCTGAGCGCCCCGGCGGCCGCCGTCCGAGGGGCGGCCCTGTCCTTCGGCGGCAAGCTCGGTGACGGCCCGTACGCCGCCGGCCGGACGGTCACCGTCTCCCGCAAGGACGCCGCCCACAGCACCCCGGTGACCTGGAGCACGCCGGTGGCCGCCGACGGCACCATCACGGTGAAGGACACCCCCGACATCGGCGGCGCCAACACCTACACGGTCACCTACCCGGGTGACGCCTCCCACAAGGCGGCCACCGCGGTCGCCACCGTCCAGGTGTCCCGCGCGGCGACCGCCCTGACCGTCACCAGCAGCGCGCCCTCATACGCGTACGGCGCGACGGCCACCGTCACCTCCCACCTGGGCACCACATACAACGGCCGCACGGTGTCGATCTACGCCACGCCCTACGGCGGGGCGAAGACCCTGGTCACGACGGGCACCGTGGACGCCTACGGCAACCTGAAGACCACCTACAAGGTCACCCGCAACACCACCTTCACCGCGTCCTTCGCGGGCGACTACCGCTACGCCCCCGCGACGGCCACCCGCGCCGTCAACGGCTACGTGAAGATCGCGACGGCCCTCGGCGGCTACTACACGAGCACCACGTACAGCGGGAGCACCTACCGCGTCTTCCACAAGACGGTGAAGCCCACGGTGACCGCGACCGTCATGCCCAACAAAGCCGGCCAGTGCGAGCGCTTCCAGGTCCAGCGGTACTACAGCGCCGCCTGGCACACGCTCACCACGTCGGGCTGCTACGCCCTGTCGCCGACGAGCAGCGCGAAGGCACAGCTCAGCCTCACCAACGCGCTCAACCAGAAGTTCCGCGTCCGCTCCAAGTACGAGCGCTCCACGAAGGACCTCGGCAACGTGAGCACGTGGGGCGGCTGGCTCTACTTCGTGGTGCGCACCTGAAACCCGTGACCTGGCCGGAGGCGGTCCGGACGACGCCAGGCTGTGCCCGCCGTGTGCAGCCTGGCGTTACGTGGCCCTGGCCCTGCTGGGCCAGGGCACGGGCCCGTTCCAGGCGCCGGTGGTGATGGTGCCGGCCCGCCGGTGGTAGGAGCGGCACCGCGACTGGGCCGCCGGTGCGGCGGCCGGCCTGGCCGGGTCGCTGGTGGTGTTCGTGCTGCTCGGCCCGCTGCGCACACCTGGACCGGCTGGCCGCGGACTCGCCGGCCGCCTGCGCGGGGGCGGCGACCGCGCAGGTCGTGCTGACCGTCGGGTCACGGCTGCGCGCCAAGGCCCGCCGGGAGCAGAGACCGGCCTTCGCCCGACTGCAAGCCGCGATGGGCTGGGGGAGACGGCCCCGCGCCCCGTGGGGACCGCCGCAGCGATCCGCCGGACGCCCCTCAGGGCCGCGGCGCGCGCGGCCGTGTCCGCGCCGACCGTACGGTCGGCGCGGACACGGCCCTGCAGCTCCTCAGGGAGGCGCACGGTGAGCCGGGCACCGGCCCCAGGCCGTTCGCGGCCTTCCCGGACGCCTCCGGCATGGCGGCCCCGGCCGCGGCGTTCACCGCCGCCGAGGCCCCTGTGCCCTCTGCCGCGCAGCGGTTCCAGCCCTGGCCGGCCGCAGCCCGCCTCGTCCGCGGCCGCGGACAGGGAGCTGCCGTCGGCGCACAGCGTGCCGACGCGGGCGTTGCCGGGCCCTGCGTCAGAAGGTCAGGTTCCAGGCGTCGATCTTGCCTGTGTCGGAGGCGGCGTTGTCGTTGACGCGCAGTTTCCAGGTGCCGTTCGCGACCTCCGAGGAGGCGTTCACGGTGTAGGTCTGGGCGATGTTGTCGGCGCTGCCGCCGGCGTGGTTGTGCAGCGTGTAGACGGTGCCGTCCGGCGCCACCAGGTCGACCTTCAGGTCACCGGTGTAGGTGTGCTTGATGTCCACACCCACCTTGAGGGTGGCCGGGGCGTTGCCGGTCACGCCGGTCACGGCGATCGGGCTCTCCACGGTCGCGTTGTCGTTGACGGCGAAGTCCGCGAGGTTCTCGAAGTACTTGCCGGGCGGCGGGGTGGTCCCGACGGCCTTGAGGGCGTCGGCCTGTCCTTCGCCGAAGAACGAGTTGCTGGCCGTCGTGCCCGTGCAGCGGCTGTCCGAGGGGCAGGCGATGTCGTTGGCCTGGGCGGCCAGTTTGGCGCGGATCTGCGCCGGGGTGATGCCCGGGTCGGCGCTGGCGATGAGTGCCGCCACGCCGACCACGTGCGGGGTGGCCATCGAGGTGCCGCTCTTGCTGCCGTAGCCGCCGCCGGGGACGGTGGAGTACACGTTGCTGCCCGGCGCCGCGACGTCGATGACGCCCTGCCCGTAGTTGGAGAACGAGGCCTTGGTGACGCCCGTGCCGTTGGCCGCGACCGTGACCACGCCCGGCAGCTCGGTCGGGATGTCGAGGCAGGCGTTGGTGATGGTGCGGGTGACCGGCGTCGAGTCGTTCGGGCTCGCGGAGTCGGTCGTCTTGTGGGCGAGGTCGTAGTTCTCGTTGCCCGCCGCGGCGATCTGGAGGGAGCCCTTGCCCTCGGCGTACTCCTGGGCGCGCTTGACGCCCTCGATGATGGCGGCCTGGTCGATGTTGTCCGGGCAGTTGAACTGCCACGGGTCCGTGTAGTAGCTGTTGTTGGTGACCTTGAAGCCGTGGTCACCCGCCCAGACGAAGCCGCAGACGGTGTTCTCGGCGAAGAAGAAGGCATTGCCCGGCTCGGCGACCCGGACCGCGGAGATCCTCACCCCGGGGGCCACGCCGACGACGCCCTTGCCGTTCTTGGCCGCGGCGATGGTGCCCGCCACGTGGGTGCCGTGCGTGTCGACGTCCCGCCAGGCGCCGGCCCGGGTGTCGGGCTTGCCGTAGGCGCAGGAGACCGAGTCGGCCGCGTCGAAGTTGGGCGCCAGGTCCTGGTGCCGGTCGTCCACACCGGTGTCCAGGATGCCGACCTTGACCGAGGCGGAGCCCGGGTTCACGGCCCAGGCCTGGTCGGCCTTGATCTGGCTCATGTCGGCCCGGACCGGTTCTCCGGCCGGGGTCGAGGCCTGGGCCGGATCGGCCGGGAGCGCCGGGTCGTAGGCGTCGGCCGGGACGTCCGAGGTGCGCGTGGCGCCGACCTGCTGCACGCCGGCGACGCCGCGCATGGCGGCGGCGAACCCGCTGGACGCCGAGTGGGCGACGATCACGCCGATGGCGTCGAAGTCCGAGAAGACGGTGCCGCCGTTGGCCGCGATCGCGGAACGGACCGCAGAGCTGTCACCGGGGGCGGTGATCACGAGGTAGGCACGCGTGCCGGCCACCCAGGTCGCACTCCGGGAAGCCGGCACGGCGGCCGGAGCGTGGGCCTTGGAGGCCGACGCGGTGGAGGGGGCGACGGGGAGCGTGCCCGCGAGGGCGCCCGGGGCGCCGAACGCGAGGACGGCGCCGAGCGTGGCCGCCAGCACCAGCGTGCGTCTGGGTCGGCCGGATATGGGGGGTATCAATGCGTCCTCCGAAGACGGCCCGGCCGCGCTGAGGGCACCGGCGGGGCCGTACGAAACGAATGGTGGATGCAAGATGTCAGGTGCATGCTCCTGTGCGGAAGTACCTTTCCGTGCAGGGACGTCATAGGGGCATGGCTGAAAAGAGACACACTCCGGGCATCGAGGGGTCGAGGCACCTCGGGAGCTCGGCGACGCCGACCGCGCCCTGGCATGCGCCGCCGACCTGGCGCCGGCCGTGCTGCCCGCACCAGAGCCGGACCCGACCCGAGGCGCTCCCCGGCCATCGCCGCCTCGAGGCCGTTTTGTACGAAGGGCCCGCGGCCCGCATCCACATCACCTACGACGGACCCACCACCGTCACCGATCCCCTCGTCCCCGGCGCCCGAGAGCAGTACGCCACCGTCGTCCTCGGTGGTCCAGGGCTGCCCCGCCCTCGTTCGGCCGACAGCGCGGGCAGCGCCTCGCTCGTTGTGCGGGTATGAACGACACGCAGGGGGTTGTGGACCAGTGGCCACCCGGGGCGGGGTCGCAGTGCCGCGCGCTGAGGTCCCACCTCGAGACCGCTCTCGCCTGGCGCCTGGGGGTAATGCCCCAGCCCTTCGGCGTGGACCTCTCCGACGAGCTGAGGCAGGGCCAGGCGATGCCATGGATGGTGCCGGCTCCTAGGCTGCGGTCATGACCGGAATCGAGGCCCCGACGCCCCGCGAGGCTTTCGCGCTCTTGCTGGCCGGAAACCAGCGCTTCGTCGCCGGCGCCCCTGAGCACCCCAACCAGGACGCCACCCGCCGCGCCGAGATCGCACCGGCCCAGCAGCCCTTCGCCGTCCTGTTCGGATGTTCCGACTCCCGGCTGGCCGCTGAGATCATCTTCGACCGCGGCTTGGGTGACCTGTTCGTCGTGCGCACCGCGGGCCACGTCATCGGTGCGGAAGTGCTGGGCAGCATCGAGTACGGGGTGGACGTACTGGGCTGCCCGCTGGTGATGGTGCTCGGTCACGATTCGTGCGGCGCGGTCGGCGCGGCGTGCGCCGCGCTGGAGGACGGCATGGTGCCGGCCGGGTACGTCCGAGACGTCGTGGAGCGCGTGACCCCCAGCGTGCTCGCGGCGCGGGCCGCCGGTCGGGTGGAGCCGGAGGAGATTCTCGCCGAGCACATAAGGCACACCGTCGACCTGCTGCTGGACCGCTCCCGGGTGCTCGCCGAGAGAGTCGCCGCCGGGCAAGCCGCCGTGGTGGGGCTGTGCTACCGCCTGGCTGACGGCAGTGCGCAGCTCGTCGCATCCCGCGGCCTCGACGCAGCGGTGCCCACCGCGTCCTGACATCCCCCAACCGTGGCTGCTCAGCGTGAGCCGGCCGCGGTCGCAGGGGATCCGCATAAGTGGATGAGGACCCCGACCAGCCCCAGGGGGCGGCCTCACCTCCGCACCCTCGTCGAGCTCGATGCCTCCGGCTTCAGTTCGTTCCCTTTGGGGGCCTAGAGGCTCTTCCTGTGTCCTGCCTATGAAGATATTGCTGGGTCTGCTGAGCCGGAATGGTGCCGCGCGCGTAGTTCTCTTCGTCCGCTCCCCATCGGGTGAGCAGGTCAGCGGATTTCCTGACGGGCAGGAGGACTGGTGCAGCTTTCGCGGAACATGGTGGGCACTGTCGTCGTAGGGGGCGCACTGACCCTGACATTGGGTGCGCTGGCCTACCCGTCGATGCTCGGACTTGACACCGTGTCGGCTTCGGGCGACCGGATCATCGCCAACACCCAGTGGGGTCCGTTCACCGAGGGCGACCGCGCCTTCGTCGTGGCGGTGCGCGCAGCCGGTCTGTGGGAGCATCCTGTCGGGCTGATCGGGCTCCAGAAGGGGCAGAGCAAGGGGGTCCTCACCGCCAGCCAGCACCTGGTCGACGGGCACGCGGCGCTGGACGAGACCTGCCGCAAGATCGCGCCACTGCTGAACGTGACCCTGCCCAACATAGCCAGTCCGCAGCAGGAAGGGTTCGTCAACACCCTGAAGGCGGACCAGGGCAAGCAGTTCGACGTCGACTTCGCCAACATCCTGCGCATGACGCACGGTTCGATCTTCAACACGGTGGCGAAGATCCGCTCGACGACGAAGAACACGCTGGTGCGCGCGCTGGCCGACCAGGCCAACGACACCGTCCTGGACCACATCACGGTGATGGAGCAGACCGGCCTGGTCGACTTCGACACCACGCTGTTCACCCAGACCACCCCGCCGAAGCTGCCCAAGTCGGACATGACCCCGCCGGTCCCGCCCGCCGGCCAGCCGCTGGTCGTCCTGCCCCCGCCGGCGAACGCCACGTCCACCCCGGTGGACCTGGGCCCCGCCATGAACGGCCCGGCCGCCAACGGCAGCTAGGCGACCGACAGCAGGGTCCACGGCGCCCGGGGGAGGCGGATGGCCGCCGGCCGGTGGAGCGGGCCGATCCGGTGCCAAGGGCACGCGCCGACGACCTCGGTCGGGACGGGTGTGCTCAGCCGTTCGCTGCCGGGCAGGTGAACCAGCGGCGCGGGGTCTGACGCCGCGGTGGCTGCGGGTCTTGTTCCATGAAGGCGCAGAAAGCCGAAGGGGTGGTTCTGCGCCCACCGGTTGTCCCAGTCGAGGCGGAGTGCCGCTAGGTCATCGGTGTGACGCCCGGCGTTCAGCGCCTGGGTCTCTTTGATGAGGCGGTCGACCTGGGCGGCCGGGTCTGTCGGCGGCAGGCTGCGGATCAGCTCCGCGCCCGCACCGCGCTCGCGCCATGGGCCATTGCTTTCGGTGACGCGTGTGGGGTGGGCGTTGACGCACGGTCGCACTCGGCCGGCGTCTGGCATCACCGGACGGCGCCGTGATCGGTGGGCGAGCCGGTGGTGGTCAGCTGCTCTTGTCCGGCACCGGTGCATCGGTGGCCGCCGGGCCGGCGCGGAGCATGGCCCGGTAGAGGGCTTCGTGTTCGGGCGGTTCGGGCAGGGGGCCGCGGGCCGGGGCCTCGAAGGACTGGATGAAGAAAGCGACGACGCGCCGCCAGGCGTCGGGGGCTGCGTCGCCGGTGGCGTTGACGACGCCGGCGTTGGCCATGTGGAGCAGCACCAGGTCCGAGGGGTCGAAGTCGTCGCGCAGTCGGCCTGCGGCCTTGGCGCGGTGGATGAGCCGGAGCATGGCCTCGTACGCCTCGTTGCGCCGCTTCTCCAGGGCTTTTGCGGTGGGGAAGGTCGTGGTCAGGACGTCGGCGAAGCCGTAGTCGGCTGCCTGCATCGCGCAGGCGGCCTCGATGTAGCCGGTGAATCCGTGCCAGGGGTCGGGGTCGTCGAGGGCGGTGGCGACCGCGTCGGCGTAGGCGTCCATGCGGTCGGCGAAGACCGCGGCGACCAGGTCCTCCTTCGTGGGGAAGTGCCGGAACAAGGTGGCGATTCCCACTCCCGTCTCGCGGGCCACCGAAGCCATGGAGGCGTTCAGGCCGTCGCGGGCGAACACTGCGCGCGCGGCGGCGGTGATCCGTCCCCGGTTGCGTTCGGCGTCGCTGCGCAGGGGCTGGGTGGTGGTGTCGTCCGGGCTCATGGCGTCAGTCTAGCGAACCGGAATGCCCTATCCGGTTGGCGTGCTACCGTGGCCGACGTAACCAGATAGGCCTTTCCGAATCCAAACCGGAAAGACCTATCCATATCGATTTGGGGCTGTACTCCCGGCAACGCTCCCACACACCGCGACCCGGTCGCGGACCCCGAGAAGACGGCCTCGCGAAAGGACCTTCTGTGACCAGCATCGCCATCGTCGGAGCCGGCCCCCAGCTCGGACTGGCCATCGCCCGCACCTTCGGCTCCCGCGGCTTCGACATCGCCCTGATCTCCCGCAACCGCGACAAGCTCGACACCCTCGTCGGCAAACTCGCCGCCGACGGCATCCCCGCCGCCGCGTTCCCTGCGGACGTACTCGACCACGACGCCCTCACCAACGCTCTGCACGATGCAGCCGCGCACTTCGGCGGCATCGACGTCCTGGAGTACTCCCCGGTCGGCACGTTCAGCACCACCGCACTGACCGCTCCGACCGCGACGGAGCCGTCCCACGTCGAATTCGAGATGAACTTCCAGCTCTACGGGGCGATCACGGCCACCAAGACAGTGCTGCCCGCGATGCGCGACACCGGCGCCGGCACCCTGCTCTACACCACCGGTGCGGGCTCCATCGTCCCCGACCCCAGGGTCGCCAACGTCAACGCTGCCGCCGCAGCGCTGCGCAACTGGGCGAAGAACCTGCACAACGAGCTGGCCGGCACCGGCGTTCAGGCCGCACACGTGGGTATCGACGTGTCGATCGGCACCGCAGTGATCCCCGGCCTGCCGACGGCCCGGCCCGAGCAGATCTCACCGCTCTACTGGGAACTGCACACCACCCACCGCGAAGAGGCCGAACGCGTCTTCCGGCTCTGAACCCCGGCGGACCAGCGGCAGCGCCCTCCCTGATGCCGCGGCTGCCGATCGGAACACGCAGCCTCACGAACCACCGCTGCGGCTACCGGAACAGCAGCCGCAGAGCGGACGGCTGACCGTCCGACGACACCACGGCGCCCGGCGGCAGGGAAGGCCGCAGCGGAACCCCGGCTCCCACATCGACGCTCCCTACGCCCCGTATACCGGAGAAGAAACGGCCGGTCAGACACGACGGATATGGCGGATCCGCGAGATCCGTCCCGGGAGCGGCGGCCGGCGCTCTACGGTGCTGCGGTGAGCGACGAGGTACAGGCGCCGGCCGGCGCGAGCGAGCCGGAGGCCGACGAGGTCCTCACCGGCGCACCGACAGCTCAGGGCGAGGCGGGCATACGGGCGTTGGGGCTTCTGCAGGACGCCCGCCGGGTGCTGACAGGGACGGACTTCATCCGGCCGGCAGAAGCCGCCGCGACGTGTGTACGGTCCACGGCGGACGCACTTCTGGGCCCGCCGGGCGCCCCGGTCACGGTGGGACTGAAGCCCGCAGCCAAGGGCCTGATATCCGCGGTGGACGCCTTCCCGACGCCGGACACGCCCTGCGACACCGAGGGACCGACCGACGCCACCGACGGGCCCCTGCCTGCCGCCGAGCCGCCGGCTGACCCCCGAAGCCGCCCGACCCACCATCTTCCACGCCGACCTGGAGCAGGTGCACACCGACGACCCAGCCGCGTACGGCGGGGTCCGTCTGGCGCGCACCGTGCTCGACCTCGCCGCAGCGGACGCGGACGCCGCCACCGGCCTGGCCGAGCGCACCCGCCACCTCAACCGCCTGGCCGACGTCGACGGCCGGCTGCCGCCCTGCTCCGCCCCGGCCCGCAGGAGCACGTCCTGGTGAGGCAGCTCCACCACCTGACCGCCGACGGCACCTTCCTCACAGAACCGGCGTCGGCCCCCACTCTGTCCCGCAGTACCCGACCCCAAGGCAGGGTATGAAAACGACCACCGGTCCCCGGCACCCGGCACTTCCGCTCTCCTCGCGCCAGGAATTGTGCTGGGAGTGGGAGCGCTGCCACGGCAAGCCCTATCCTGCGGTGGTCTCGATCGACTGCTCGACCGCCCTGCGGCTCCTGGGGCCGCTGGACGCCGGCGCGCTGCGGGAGGCCTTCGCCGAGGTCACACTCCACCACGACGCCCTGCGCCTGCGGCTGGACGAGCCGCCGGAGCGGGCCGCCGACGTCGTCCGGCCCCACCAGACGCTTCGCGCCACGCCCCTGCCGCTGGAGGAGGCCCTGCTGCCCGCGCGGCCGTACCCGCTCCTGGTGGACCTCAGCACCCGCCCCTTCGACGTCACCGAAGCCCTGGGACGCGCCTACCTGCTGCGCGCGGCCCCCGACCACCACGTCCTGCTCACCTGCTTCCACCACCTGGTGTTCGACGCGGCCAGCCACCGCCTCTTCCTCAGCGACCTGGCCCACGCATACAACCGGAGGGTGGCCGCCGGGGTACCGCTGCGGCCCGCCTTCTCCTACCTCGACCTCATCCGCGCCGAGTCCACCCGCCAGGCCCTGGACGACCGCGCAGCCCGCCTGGCCGCCCGGGCCGCGCTGTTACAGACGTACGGCGCCGGGGACCTGCTGCCAGGCCGTACCGCCGGGCCCCCCGCGCTGCGCCACCGCTACGACGAGGAACCCCTCGACTTCTCCACCGAGCAGACCCGGCAACTTCTGCACGCGGCCCGGGCCGCCAGGGTCTCCCTGTACTCGCTGCTGACCGCGGCGTTCGCCAGCGCCCTCGGCCATCACTTCGGCCGGGAAAGGATGATCCTCTCCACGCCGTCCCACGGCCGGCTGCGGCCCGAACACCGCACCGCCGTCGGTGACTTCGCCAACATGGTGCAGATCCCGGTGGACGTGTCGCAGGACGGCGGGCACCGGCTGCTGCGGCAGACGCACGAGGCCGTCCGCGAGGCCTCGGCCACCGTCGACCTGCCGTTCGGGCTGCTCGCCGAGACCGTGCTGGGCCGCAGCGGCGACGCCGGCTTCTTTCGGTACGCCCTCGGGCACGCCGCGCTGCGCCTGCACGGGGTGACCGGCTGGGCCCTGGACCGGCAGCGCGACGACGCCACCCCGATGCACGCGATGCGCACCGACGTCATGCCCATAAGCCAGGACTCTTCCCGTTTGACCTACGCCACCCGCCAGGCGTCCGACGCGGCGGCGGCCACGCTCGCGCTCAGTCTCACCATGACGCAGGACGCCCGCCTGTCCGGGGCACTGCGCCACGAGAGGGCCTACCACGGCCCGCACACCGCACGCTCGATCCTGCACCACCTCCGTGAACGCCTGGGCGCACTGTCCGGCTCGGCCGGGACGTGAGGCGTCGGCAACCGGTGCCGGCACAGGGAGCCGGAGGCGCGCGCCGCAGGCAGGGCGTACACGTACTGCCGCCGGCACCTCAACGCGTCGATGGTCCGGTGCGCACAGACGGCCCGCACAAGTGCCCGCCGATGCATCTCCACCGCATCTCGTTGGCTTCACATGGCGCGCTCCTTCCGCGCTGCGCGGGGGAGAAGCCGAACATGGTCAACGGCAACGCGTCCCGACGTCGAGGAGTGACCGGAGGATCCGACCGTGCCTGCGGACCGTCGCCTCCGCAACGGGAGATACCGACTACTCCAACGGCAGCCTCCGACCAGCGCAGACAGCTCGACTCCCGCCCCACCTCACCGAACACCACGTCGACAGACCGCACATCGACCAACGTCACCCCGCCCCGCCCCGCCCCGCTTCTGCCCCCTGCACACCGACACGAACGGCTCACCGGCCATCGGGTAATGAGTCCAACAGAAAATCAGCCGACCCCGCCCGGCCCAACCAGCCCTCAGTCGAACAGGCCGAGATCCGCCAACTGCTGGCGCTGCGCATCCGACAACGATGCCCGCCGACTGCGCATATTGCTGCGCCACACCCCCAGACGCACCTCGGTACCGTCCTCCAGCCGCTCTCTGTGGGCCCGTGGAACGGCCACAGACCCAGTACGCGCCTTGTACTGCACCAACGCCCCCGCACCCCGCTCGAACGCCCCAGCGCCACCCTTGAGCGGCTTGGCAGGTGCCTCCCGGGCCGCGGACAGGGGCGCGATGCCGAGCTGCTCCAAACGCTCCCGCTGCCCGTCTGCCAAGGCCTGCCAGACGGCCGGCTGACGCTGCCTGGCGAGCCATGCCCCGACGTCCAACCCGCTGACGGTCACGCCGGGCTGCACCTCGGTCTGGCCGCCCTCGTCGCGCAGGAGTTCGCGGACGGCCGCGTAGTGGCGCTGCCAGGTGACAGGCCAGGCCGGGTTCCAGTCGCAATCGATCGCGGCCAGCGCCGCGGCGCGTTCAGGATGCCTGTCCAACACACCTGGCCTGCGCAGATTGGATACAAACTGTCCGACGGGCTTGCCGAGAGCGACGGCTGTACGCGGCGCACAGAGAGTGAAGTGCTGCTCGAAGTAGGCACGGCAGGCAGCAAGGTTCTCCTCGAAAGCCGCATCAGCGGCGTCCCAGACCATGCCGAGCTGCTCCAGCCGCCGGGCGCGCTGGCCGGTCATCTGACAAATCTGCCAAAGATCACTAGATGAACGATGCGTCGACCTGTTGGTCTAGTGATCGTTTCAGGATTGCTTGACCTCGTGTCGTGCGGAATTGAGCTGGGGTTTCCCTTGAGTTCCGGAAGCCCCAGAGGCTCTGAAGTGCGCGTTCAGTGATCGTTTCGGAATGTAGTGACCGTCGTGGGATTTCCCTCTGCTGCTTGGCGGTGCTGGGGCTGCTGTTGCAGAGGACAGCCCGAGGTTGGCGAGGTCGCGTACGGTCTGACTCTTCCTGAGGGCGCCGTTTCGCGCAGATCAGCGCTCGTGCAGCGCCTTCCACAGCTCGATGAAGGCCTGGCGGGCGATCGCGTGGTCGGCGCCCTCGGGGCCGTCGAAATGCTCGGCGACGGATCGGATTTCGGTGTGCTGGCTGCCGCGCTGCCACCGAGTTGCGGGGGTGGACCAGGTGTCCGGTCGGCCGATCCTTGCCGCGTGGCGACCGCGTCCCGCAGAAACTCGTGACTGCGCGCTGCGGTGCCACGGATCCCCGGCAGTGGTCGGCGGGACAGTCGCATAGACCGCAGTCAGGATGTCTGTCACGCGGGCTTGTCCCAGGTCCATGGTGGTCAGGTCAGGAGGGTGGCGAAGACGCTGGCCGCGGTGGTGGCGAGGGTGATGACTGCAGCGAAGGCGACGGCGGCGCGGGTGAGTGCGGTGGGGTAGGTCGCGCCGTCCATGTGGGCGAGTTTGCCGGCGCCAGCGGCGGTCAGCAGCGCGACGACGATCACGAGGGCGGTGGCGAGGAGGACGACGGCGACGGTCACGGCAGACTCCCAGTACACGAAGGTGTGTTGACGTGGACGAAGGTCGTGGAAGTGGTGTTCGCCGGGGTTCGCCGGGACGAAGATGAACACCAGCGAACACATCACGGCCCGGGGGCGAGCACGTGCACGACGAGCAGAACGGCCACAATCCGGCACTCACCGAACTGCGCAGGAGGCTGAAGCGGTCTGGCCCGCATGCGGCTGGACAAGACGGCTCTGGCCGGACGGGCGGGGCTGGGGCGCACGATCGTGTCGCAGGCATTCCAGGCCGACGGGCCGGTCCCCTCGGCACGGACCGTGGCCGCGCTGGCCCAAGCCTTGAAGCTGCCCGTCGAGGAGTTACTGGTGCTGCGGCGGGAGGCGGCCCGGGGTGGCGTTGACGAACGGCCGGGGCCCGGAAGGTTGATCGCGGACTGGGAACCGTACGATCTAGAGATCCATCCGGCTGGGCACAGCAAGGCGGTTGACGGCTCCGACGTGCCCGGTACCCGGCCGCTGCCCGGGTACGTGCGGCGTGACCATGACCGCGTGCTGGACGAGGCTGTCAAGGATGTGGCGGCCGGCCGCAGTCGGATCGTCATCCTGGTGGGTACCTCGTCGACCGGGAAGACCCGAGCCTGTTGGGAGGCCGTGCAGCCGCTCGCAGAAAAGAGGTGGCGGCTATGGCATCCTTCGACCCGACCCCTGCCGGCGCAGCCCTGGAAGACCTCCACCGTGTCCAGCCGCGCACCGTGGTGTGGCTGAACGAAGCCCAGCACTACCTCGGTTATCGGGAAGCCGGCGAACGGATTGCCGCCGCACTCCAGACTTTGCTCACCACTCCAGAACGTGGCCCCGTACTTGTACTGGGCACCCTCTGGACCGAGTACGACACCCGGTACACCGCCTTGCCGTCATCAGAGGGGCAAGACCCGCACAGCCGGACCCGGGAACTCCTGTCCGGCCGCACCCTGAGCGTCCCCGAGACGTTCGACGCTCAGGCCCTGGCTACGGCCAAAGCCCTTGCCGGTGACCGGCTACTGACCGACGCCCTCACCCGTGCTGGGGCCGACGGGCCTCTGGCTCGTTCAACAGAGCGTCGACCGACGCGAACAGCTCTTCCCGGGAACCCCATCTGGATGATGACGTCCATCTCGTACTCGGCCACTGGGTGGCTCGCGTCCGGCGGGCTGGCCGGGTTCCGAGAGCCGACTGCACAAGGCTAGAGGTCACCTCCCAACTTGCCGCCCTCGTCTGCCGCTGAGTCACATGTGCCGAAGCACGATAGTTGTCACCATCGGCATCCGCTGTCCTGCGGCTTCAAGTAGGACAAAGCGTGGTGGTTGTCACCGACTTGGTTTTGTGGTTGGTGCCGGGCGGCGGCCCTCGGCGATCACGGGCCATATTTCGCGCGCCCTGCGCGAACCCCGCCTCCTACGATCGCCTGGTACGACTGCTGGAGGGGCGGAAATGCTCGAGGACATCGGGGACAGGACAGCGGCAGCGACGCGGCTCGCGGGAGGTGCGCCGCTGCACAGCACGCTCGATGTCGCCGACCCCGCTGACTGGCTCACGCTGGACGCAGCAGTACGCGAGGCGGCCTGGTACCGCCCGCAGTTCCGTCCGGGGTGGGAGCACTCCGCCCCACTGCCCGTCGACCTCACTCAGCTCGGCGAGTCCCGGCTCGCACTCGCCCTCTGCCACCGCGACGGGCGGATCCGTCAGGAGGCTCTGCGCCAGTCGGTCCGGTACCCCGGCCTGCTGCCGTTGGTCGTGATCCGCTGCACCGACTGGGTCGAGCCGGTGCGCGAGCACGCCCGGCGGCTGCTGCGCGAAGCCCTGAATGTGGACTCTGCCCTCGACCTCGCGCCGCTCATCCTCCGCGTCGGCCGCCGCGACAGAGGTGCCTTCGGCGTCGAGGCGCTCGGCCACATCCTGCGTCAGGCAGCCCACGGGCAGCTCGCTGTACTCTTCGCTGACCCCGACCGCATCGTCCGGCGGTTCGCCTACCGGCTGGCCGTCGAAGGCCGACTGCTCCGTCCCGCCGAGCTGGCCCGCGCGGCCGCCCGGGACCAGGACACCGTGGTCCAGGACCTGTGTGCCACAGCGGCGCTCACGGCTCTGGGGGATGAGGAGGCCTACGAGGGTGTGCTGCCTCCACTGCTGTGCGCCCGCAACCCACGTGTCCGTTCGGCCGGCGTCACCGCGCTGAGACGGGCAGGGCGGTCGAAGCAGGCGGAGTCGTTTCTCAGCGACCGTTCCGTGCTCGTGCGTGCTTGTGCCCGGTATGTCGTACGACAACAGGGTGGTGACCCGGCGGCCTGGTACCGGGAGCGGTGCACGGCAGCGGACGACCCCGAGTTGCCGCCCGGTGCGGTCTTCGGGCTGGCCGAGTGCGGGAACCGCGCGGACGCCGTGCTGCTGCGGCCGCTGCTCGTGCACCCGGCGGCCGGGGTGCGGGCGCGAGCGGTGGCAGGGTTGCGGGCGCTGGACTGTGTGGATGCGAAGCAGTTACGGCCGCTCCTCGACGACCCTGCCGCCGGGGTTGTCCGCGAGACCGCCGCCGCCTTGCTGCCCTCGGCCAAGGAGCTGCCCGCTGACTGGCTGTTGGAGCGCACCAACTACGAGCGACCGCGGCACGTCCGCGTCGGCGCGTTCCGGCTGCTCGACGAGCGTGGCGGCATCGTGGCGCTCCGGGCGGCAGTCGGTCTGTTCGAGGATCCGGATATGAAGCTGCGCACCTGGGCCGCGCAATCAGTGCAGCGCTGGCATCCGTCACCGGACGGGCGGCGCGGGGATCCGGAGGTGGGTGAACTGCTCGACCGCAGCCGACACCTCTTCAGCGACCACGTGCTGCGCCGGCGCAAGTGGGAAGCCGGGGTGGACAGCTGAGACTGCACCGCGGTCCAGAACTCCGCTCGACACTCGCCGCCCGGTGGCCCTGGTGACAGCACGCCTGCCTTGGTGACAACTATCGTGCTTCGGCTCAAGTGCTCAGTCACAACGAGCGGGTGCCGGGCTCCCGGGTTGGTGGGGGTTAGTAGTCGAGGTCGAGGTAGTCGATGTCGTTGAGGGTGACGTCGGAGAGTCCCGTGGCGCGGGCTCCGTTGTCCTGGAAGTAGATCTCTTTGAATCCTTCGGCGATGATCTGGCGCATCTGCTGGTCGCTGGCTCCGGTGTCGCGGGCGTTGAACAGGCGCTGTGCGTAGGCCGGGGGGAGATGGACGGTGAGGCGGCGGAAGCGTCCGTCGTCGGTGGTGCCGACGGGTGCGGTGTAGCCGAACCGGGCCCTGGTCTCCACGGTGATGCCCGTGGTGGTGGCGGCCTGCTTCCGGCGGCGTTTGCGGACCTGGGGCTGCCACCGCTGCCGTACGGCGGCGTCGATCCGTTCGGCGATGGCCTGTGGCGGGTGTTTGCGTTCGCCCTTGCGGTAGCGCTCCACCGACCGTTGGCTGACCCCGATCTCGCGTGCGACGGCTTTGGTCGTCTTGAGCTGCTTGATCAGGAAGTTGATGCGCGCCTGGAGTGTCTTGGGCGGCTGGCGGGTGAACGCTTCCCGGTCGGCTCGTTCGATGGCGTCGTCGATCTCTGCCACGGCTCAGCCCTTCTCGACGGTGGGGTCCTGGCCACCCGTGTTGGCCAGCGGGATCCAGGTCTTATGCATCGGGCCGGTGTCGGGCACTGGCCTACTCTCCTTCGTCGAGGACGGCGTCGCCGCCCTTGATGTGGCGGGCGGGGTTGTGGCCCTGTTCCATCAGGTCGACCGCCCAGAGCATCGACTGGACGCCTTCGAGTTTGGCCAGGCCGGGGGTGGGTCCGAGGCGGAATCCGCCGGGCTGGGGCTTGCCGGAGGCGGCGTAGGGCAGGAAGTCGAGCGGGCTGTCCCCGGGCGAGGGGTAGACGACGCAGTCGGAGAGTACGGCGAGCGGGTACAGCCCCGTCATCTTGGCCATGTTGGTGAGTTTGCGGTGCATGTTGACCCGTGCTTTGGAGATGACGGCGGCGCGGATGTCGGGGCGCCAGGTGGGGCGTTGGAGGGCGGGCCACCGTTCGCCTTCCTTGTATTTCTTGCCCTGGGGGCGTTCGCGCAGTTTGCCGATGCCGCCCTTGACGGTGGCCTTGATGGCGGCGAGGACGGCCGCCATCGCCGGGTCGGTGTCCTTGTGCCGCTCCATCGCCGCCAGGAACTGAACGTCCGTGAGCTCCTTGGTGACGCCGAGGTCGGCGAGGGTGTCGACGTACGCCTCCTTGAGCCGGTCGTGCCACGGGTCCAGGTACGCGCCGGTCCCGCGGCGCAGGTACCCCTCCAGGGGAGCCACGTTGTGGCCGAGTTCCTGGGCGTAGGCGACGGTGTGTGTCTGGTACCAGGCAGGTCCCGTCGGCCGGCTGCCGTCCGGGGTGAACGGCGAGGGCAGGCGCGGGTCCACCTCGACGTGGGAGAGGTCGACCAGCCAGCTCCCGGGGATCTTCGGGTTGAACGTCGGGCCCACGAAGTGGTCGGGGGCGGACAGGCCGACGACCAGGCGGGCCGCGGCGGCGAGGAACGCCGTGTTCAGGTCCAGGCCGACCGCGAAGGGCAGCGTGCACTCTTCATCGCTGAGCAGGTCCACCGGCCGCACCCACTGGTACGCCTCCTCGTTCAAGAACCCGCCGCTCCAGCCGCTGTCCACGACGACGGGGTGTTCGGGGGTGGCTTCCGGCGGCGCAGGGTCCATCGGCTCGGTGCCAAGGCTGCCGGGGTTGTGGCCGGGCACCCAGTTCCCGCTCGCCTCGTCGCGCACCGCGCGGGTGGGCGGGCGCAGCGCGGTCATCAGCTCCAGCCCCGATACGGCCGTCGACCCGCGCGGGGTGATGACCCGGGTCGCGTACACGCCGAGGACGCGGGCGATGTCGGCCGGCTCCATCTCCGCCACCCCGGGCCAGGACCGCTCGTCGAGGGCGTCCCAGGACAGGATCGCGAACTGCACGCACTGCCGCTCGCGGCCCTGGGCCTTGCGGTAGATCCTTGCCCAGGGGCCGAACCCGCGCTGGGTGAGCCGCCACTTCGCCTTGGCCACCTGTTTGACCACGGGGTGGTCCTCGGGCAGGCGCAGGGAGCGGCGCTGTTCGTGGCCTTCCAAGCGCTCGGGCAGTCCGAGTTTCACGGCGGCTGCGGCGGTGAGGACGATCAGCGGGTCGGAGTCCTTGCCGTAGCGGTTGAGCTTCGCGGCACCGAGGCCGGACTCGCGCAGCGTCCACTCCACCAACTCCGGAACGGTGGTCGCCGGGCAGTCCAGCACGATCCCGCCCGTGCCGTACGCGCAGCCGTCACCGTCCAGGACCGCGAGCGGGCCGTGCGGGAAGCGCGGGTCTGCTGCGGGCTGCGCCGCCCTCTTCGTGGCCGGACGCCGCGACGGCGCAGCGGGCCGGACGGCAGGGCGTGCCGGCGCCGCAGCCGGAACGGCGGAAGCCTGCGGGGCCGGGGCATCTGCCGTCTCCGCCCTGGACGCACCCGGTTCGGCAGACGCCGCAGGCACGGTCGCGGCAACCGGAGCTGTCGGAGCTGTGCCGGGGGCGGGGTACTTCGCCGCCCACCCGTTCAGTAGCCGCTGGTAGGCATCCAGGCGCGGCGACTTCGGCTCGCTGCGGCCGTTCTCCCAGTTCTTCACCGACTGGGTCGTCGTCTTCAACGCGGTGGCCAGGCGGGCCTGCGTGATGCCGGCAGCTTCACGCAGCCGGGCACGCTCCGCCGGAGGCGGCAGGTGCGGCTCCTCGTTCAACAGAGCGTCGACCGACGCGAACAGCTCTTCCTCAGATGCCATATCCCCGCACCTTCACATCAGAACCCGACATCGCTTAGCCAGAAAATTACCCCATTCCTTAACCTCTGCGTGCCCGAGGTCGGCGAGTGCGGCGAGCTTGTCGGGTGAATGCGGTTCTTTACTTGGCGGACGAGCGCAGTACTTGGCGGCTCTCGTTGGCCCTTGAGCGTTGCAGCTAGCCCGTGCCTACCCCCCTCGGGCGGCACACTGCCCCGGCTCTTGAGGTTCAGGCGGGGGCGTTAGCCTCAGCGGATGATTCCTGAGCCGCCACCGAAGGTCATCACGCGTCTCCGCGACGGGCGGATCCACGCCTACGTCGTGGGCGTCGGCGTCTACGGGACGCTGGAGCCCGCAGCGGTTTTCCAGCCGCGGGATGGCGAGGAGGTCGTAGCGTCGGTGGTCCGGCAGGATTTGGAGCGGGTCGTGTACACGACGCTGAACGGAGTCGTCTGCCTCACGCGCGCCGGCGACCTCATGTGGGCTGCGGACTTCGAACCGCACTCTGACGTACGCCATGGCCACCGGCCTGGCTGTGCGCTGTCTCTGGACGGCCGGACGGTGTGGGTCTACCGGCCGGACGCGATGGCGGGCCGCGGGGGCGGAGACCAGTGGGTTGTGCACGATGCCGACAGCGGTGTGGTTGTCGCCCGTCGGGAGCTGGAGACGGTCGGGCACGGCGCCTTCCACCACGTGCATCCCGTGGACGGCAGCGTCTACCTCGACATTGGTGAGGGCCAGGACGGATCCGTCATTCTCCGAAGCACGGGCGGGGCGGACAGCGAGCCGGAATTCGTCACGTACCCGTGGCCGGACCGCTGCCTGATCGACCTGGCTCCGTCCGGGCACCAGTTCATGACCGTGGACCACGGGCAGGCGGACGTCGCCTTCCACGACCACCCCAACGGGGACGTGCTCTTCACCCTCCCCGTCGAAGCCTTCGGGTACGACCCGGAGGAGTCCTTCGTGGAATGGAGCGGCGGCTACCTGACCGAGGACACGGCCATCGTCACCCTGGGCGGTGAGAGTCAGGACGAGGAGGAGTGGTTTCGCTACCACCTGGTCGACGTACGCACGGGCACCCTCAGCGGCGAGTTCACCGTTGAGGCGAGCAACCCGTACGAGCTGGTGCCCCTGGGCGACGGTTCCTGGCTCACCGGCGGCCCCGGCGGCGACCCCGTCCGTTGGTCCAGCGCTCCGCAGCCGCCGCCGCACCCGGCCGTACCAACCTCTCCATACGAGAGGCGGCAACCGTGACGGCAGACCCCCGGGACGCATCAACTTCCTGCTGAAGCAGCTCAAGACGACCAGGGCCGTAGCCCAGGAACTCGGCATCACCCAGCGCTCCGTGGAGCGCTACCGCACTGGCGCGCGCAAGCAGCCGCCCTAAGGAGATCGCCGACCGGATTGGCGCGGCTGTACGCGCCCGCTGGCAGCCCCGCGTTCCGCGACCGGCGCCGCAAGCAGGCCGCCGCCACGACCGGAATCACCGTTGAGCCCCGCGCCCGGTTCGCCTACAGCGCGCCGATCGGCACCACCGACGACGGCCGCACACGGCGCATCACCTCTTCGACACACAGAAGGGCATCAGCGACCAGTCGATCCACGAAGTTATCGCCGAAGGCATCCAGGAAACATATTTTTTACCACGGATGACCCGCCGACCATCTCGAAGTCGAATTCACAGGCATCGACTACATCGATATCTCACTCTAAAAGAAAGTACCTGCCTAGGAGAAATATTGAGCTTTCCGTAAGCGGCCAGGGAAAGGACGTCCAGTTCGTCGGGCTTCTTCTTGCCCATCACGCGGCGCAGGATGTCGGCCTCGCCCAGCGAGTACCCGGCGATGATCTGGGCGGCCTTCTGCACCTGCTCCTGGTAGACGATCAGGCCGTAGGTGACCGCCAGGACCTCTTCGAGCGGCTCCTCGAGCTCCTTGTGGATCGGGGTGATCTCCTGGAGCTTGTTCTTGCGGAGCGCGTAGTTGGTGTGCGAGTCCATGCCCATCGGGCCGGGACGGTAGAGCGCGGAGACGGCGGAGATGTCTTCGAAGTTGTCGGGCTTCATCAGGCGCAGCAGCGAGCGCATGGGGCCGCCGTCGAACTGGAAGACGCCGAGGGTCTCACCGCGCTGGAGCAGTTCGAAGGTCGTCGGATCGTCGAGCGGCAGGGCCAGCAGGTCGAGGTCGATGCCCTTGTTGGACTTCACCATCTTGACGGCGTCGTCCATGATCGTCAGGTTGCGCAGGCCGAGGAAGTCCATCTTCAGCAGGCCGAGCGACTCGCACTGCGGGTAGTCCCACTGGGTGATGGTCACGCCGTCCGTGTGCCGCACCCAGATGGGGGCGTGGTCGACGATGGGCTCGCTGGACATGATCACGCCGGCCGCGTGCACACCCATCTGCCGGACCAGGCCCTCGACGCCCTTGGCGGTGTCGATGACCTTCTTGACGTCCGGTTCGTTCTCGTACATCGACCGGATCACGCCGTACGCGGATGCCTTCACGGCCAGGCGCACGAGCTCGTCGGTCGCGGTGCCAGCAGACGGCGCGCCCGCATCCGAGCGGGGCTCAGCCGCCTGGCTTCCGGCATCTCACCGAGAGGGGCCCCTCAAGGTGCTGGCCAGGCTTGTTCCAGGGGGCTCCGCAGACGGCGCCTCGTGCGGGCGGAGGTTCCCGCTCTCGCCCCGCTGGCCAGCGAACTGCGGGACCTCGCCCCGGTTGCTGAACTCGGTGACCACGCCCGGCGCGGACGTTGGGCGTGATGTCCTCGATCCCGACGGGGACGCCGTCCTCGGTTTCGAAGTCGATGTCGACATCGGGCATGGAGACGCGCTCGGGGTTGAGGAACCGCTCGAAGATCAGTCCGTGCGGGATCGGGTCGAGGTCGGTGATGCCCATGGCGTACGCGACGATCGAGCCGGCCGCCCGAACCACGGCCCGGACCCACGGCGATGCCCTGCTTCTTGGCCCACATGATGAAGTCGGCGACGACGAGGAAGTATCCCGGGAACCCCATCTGGATGATGACGTCCATCTCGTACTCGGCCTGCTTCTGCCGGTCGTCGGGGATGCCGCCGGGGAAGCGGCGGGCCATGCCGCGGCGGACCTCCTCCTGGAACCAGGTGACCTCGGTGTAGCCGTCGGGGATGTCGAACTTCGGCATGAGGTTCTTCGCCTCGAACATGCCGGTGGTGTCGATCTGCTCGGCCACCAGCAGGGTGTTGGCGCAGCCCTCCTGGTGGCCGAGGTGTCGACGGCGTACATCTCGTCGGCGGACTTCAGGTAGTAGCCGGTGCCGGCGAACTTGAAGCGGTCCGGGTCGGAGAGGTTCTTGCCGGTCTGGATGCACAGCAGCGCGTCGTGCGCGGTGGCCTCGTGCGCGTACGTGTAGTGCGAGTCGTTCGTGACGAGCGGCGGGATGCCGAGCTTCTTGCCGACGCGGAGCAGGTCCTCGCGGACCCGGTGCTCGATGTCGATGCCCTGGTCCATCAGTTCCAGGAAGTAGCGGTCCTTGCCGAAGATGTCCTGGTACTCGGAGGCCGCCTTCACCGCCTCGTCGTTCCAGACGGGCCATGGCGTGCCGCCCTGTCCACGGGCATGACCTGTGATGGTCGGGGCCGTGGACAGGGCGGAGGGGTGGTGGTGATCCTGCGGAAAAGGCCGTTGTCAGTGCCCGGTCCTACTGTGGCAACGACAGGGAGGGACAGGTGATGGCGGCGGAGATCTTCCGTACCGGCAGGGTGTGCCCAGGCGCCCCGGCAGGCGCCTGGGCGGTAGTCATCGCCGGATGTGCACGGTGATCTGCAAGCCGCTGGCAGTGGCTCCTGCGGCGGCGACAGCGGCGACGGCCGTGCCGTTGCCGGTCAGGGCGAGGACGAGGACGGTGGCGAGGGTCGCCAGCGTCGTCAGGACGGGCAGCCACGGGTAGTACCGGGCTGCGGAGGACTCCGTACCCGTTCGGGTACGGTCAAGGGACGTCACGGTTTCTGTACTCCTTCGAGGGATCGGGAGCCCGACGTGAGGCGATGGGGAGACCCTCTTCGCGAAGCGGCTTTCCAGGGCATGGCTTCGCAGGGTCTCCCTTCGTCGTCTGAAGGGCCTTCGGCCGTTCAGACTCTAAGCCTCGGGACTGACACCGCGAGGGGTGTCCCCCGTACCTTCAGGCGCTGCCAGTTCGTGTCTGGCAACTGGCAGGCTGACGTCGTCGGTCAGCCAGGACGGGGCGCGTGCATCGTCTCGAACCTCCAGATCGTGGTCGGTCCCCGCAGTTCGACGACGAGCGCCGTGGCGAGGAGATCCTCGCCGTCTTCGACACCGCCTTCGGCCAGCTGCTGGCCGCAGACCCGGCCGCGTTCCGCGTGAAGTTCCGGAAGATGGCGGCCTCGGCCTTCGCGTTCTACCGGGGCACGGCGTGCCTGTTCTACAAGGACCTGGACGACGGGAAGGGGTCCGGTCCCTACCTGGACGAGCGCACCTCGCGCGTGTGGATCCACGGCGACCTGCACGCGGAGAACTTCGGCACGTACATGGACTCCACGGGCCGTCTGATCTTCAACGTGAACGACTTCGACGAGGCGTACGTCGGGCCCTTCACCTGGGACCTGAAGCGCTTCGCCGCCTCCGTGGCGCTCATCGGGTACGCGAAGGCGCTCGGTGACGAGCAGATCACGGAGCTGGTGGAGACCTACGCGGCCGCCTACCGGGAGCGGATCCACGCCGTGGCGGCCGGCGCCAAGCGGGACGAGGTGCCTCCGTTCACGCTGGACACCGCCCAGGGCCCGCTGCTGGACGCGCTGCGGGACGCCCGTTCGCTGACCCGTTTCGGCCTGCTGGACTCGATGGCGGAGATCCGCGACTTCGAGCGCCGCTTCGCGCCGGGCGGCGGCTCCATCGAGCTGGACGCGGCGACGCGCTACAAGGTGCTCGCCGCCTTCGACGGCTATCTGGAGACGCTCCCGGAGTCCTCGCTGACCCGCCCGGACTCGTACCGGGTGAAGGACGTCGTCGGCCGCCGGGGCATCGGCATCGGCTCCGCGGGTCGATGACGACACTGACCGTTGAGGACAGGCGGTCCACGCGAGGACGCCGGGCGTTGCATCGCCACGGTGTAGGTGCGCGACGGCGCACGATCAAGATCGTTGAGCTGGAAAAGCGAAGTGGTCGGCGGCCAGGGAATGTGCCGGCCGTCCATCCGGGCACACCTCGGCCCGTCCACGTCGTGGAACCGGTGCCGGACGGAACTCGGCGCCCGGGCTGAGGGCGTGCGACGCCAGAACCAGACTCCTGACACCCCCTGCGGGGCGTCCGAACCTCCCAAGGGGGAACTCTTCATGTCCACGCTTGTCCTGCTGGTCGGCCTGCTCCTCGGGCTGGTCGGCCTGATGCTGTTCGGCGGTCTCGTCTACCTCGTACACCGCCACCCCACCTGGGCTGTGCCGATCGGCGTCGGCCTGGCAGGACTGACGCTCATGGGCACCATGATCACCGCGATTACCTCCCGATGACAGGGCGTCGTGTGTGGTCGGGGCACAGGGGAGCCCCGACCACACACGAAACCGCAGTCGGTACGCGCCAGGCTCTGGCGGCGGGTGATGTCGTCAACACTCCACATTCCGAATCCCCGCCCACTCCAGTCCAAGGTTGGCGAGTGCGGCGAGTTTGTCGGCGGTCAACTTCCCGCGCCTGCTCTTACTGTTGCTCAGGAACACCCCGAGCTTGACCTCGATGCCGTCTTCCAGCCGCTCTACGTGCCCTCTGGGCACCGTCACCGAGCCGGTACGGGTCTTGTATTGCGCGAGGGCCGCAACGCCCCGCTCGAAGGCGCTCACGGGAGCCGTGGATGGCCTGACGGGTTCCTCCTGCTTCGGGGCGAGTGGTGTGATGCCGAGTTGCTCCAGGCGCTCGCGCTGCCCGTCCGTCAGGGCCTGCCAGACCTGGGGCTTGCGTTGCCGGGCCAGCCACTTCCCTACGTCCATGCCGTGGCAGGTGATCCCCGGCTGTAGCTCGGTCAGGCCGGCCTCCTCGCGCAGCAGCTCGCGTACGGCGGCGTAGTGGCGCTGCCAGTCCGCCGGCCATGACGGGTTCCAGTCCTCGTCCACGACCTCCAGCGCCGTCTTCCACTCGGGGTGTCCGTCGAGGGCACCCGGCCGCCGCAGATTCGAAAGCCATTGCCCCACAGGCCGGCCCAGCATCGTCGCGGGTCGAGGCGCGCACAGTGTCCAGTGCTGGTCGTAGTACGCCTTCGCGGCCTCCAGGTTCTCCTGGAACCGCTCATCCGCCAGGCTCCAGACCATGCCGAGCTGCTCCAGTCGCTGAGCGCGCTGGCCGTTCATCTGCCCCGCCCCGTAGGCCCGTCGTTGTTCCGCGACCCATTGCCCAAGTGGTGTCGCGCCCTCGCGGTGTCCGTAAGGCACGCGGGCGTGCCGCTCGCGTTCGGTGAACTTCTTGAGTGCCGCCCAGCCGCGCGCCCAGTCCTGGCGTTCGGTGTCGATCACGTTGAAGGACACCCAGTCCGCGACCATCACAGAGTCACGCGGAGCGGCGAAACGGAGTAGCAGGCGGGATTCTTCCTCGCCGTCTTTTGGCGCGACACCGATGTTCACGGACGGCTGCGCGACGTCCTTCTGCGGCTCCTGGGGGATGGCGAGTAACTCCACGGCCTCTTCATCGTGGGCCCGCAGACCTTCCAAGACTTTCACCAGAGGCCGGTAGGAGCCGGAGGTGAACATGTCCTCAGGCTGCTCTCCCGGCTGGAGGAAGACGGGCACGATCAGGGAAGCGAGCTTGCCTTGCCCGGGCTTCTGCCGGAGCGCCCGGCCGATGGCCTGGACGATGTCGTGCGGCGCACCCTTGGGGTCCAGTAGGGCAACTGAATCCACGCTTCGAATATCGACACCCTCGCCCAGGACACGACAGTTCGAGAGCACGGCCCGCTGCACCGTGGTCCCGAACGAACCCAGGACCTCTCGCCTGCGTTCGGGGACGTGCTCACCGCACAGCCAGTCCGCCCAGATGCGCTTCGGGTAGGTCTCAGGCTGGTCGGCGTGCAGCTTGGCCGCGACGCGCTCCAGGCCCTCCGCGTACGCCTGTGCCTCGATGGTCCGGTGGTGGAAGGTGATGCACGTCGACAGGTCGTGCTGCGCCATCGTGTGCAGCAACGCGGCCTGGAGGGCTCCCAGGCGCTGCCCGCGGACCTCTTCGGTGTGCCGCTCCTCGCCCATCAGCCGTTCCGGGGTGACGACGGGGTCCTGGAGCTCCAGGACGATGATCTGGTACCGCGCCAACAGGCCCCGGGAGACGGCAGAGGCCAGCGAGAGCTTGTAGAGGACGGGCCCGAAGACCGTCTCGTCATCCATGCTCGCCGCCATCTCCCTCGGCAGCGGGTCACGCACCCCCTCGGCAACCTCGCGGTTCAGCCGCTCCTCCCAGATCCGCGGCGTCGCCGTCAAGTACAGCCGCCGGTACGCCGGGATGACGGTCTGGTCATGGATGTCCGCCCACGCCTTACCCATCGACCCACTTGTCCTGTGGGCCTCATCAACTACCGCGAGGTCTACCGGGTCCAACTTCTGGCCGTAGACGCCCTCGAATGCCTCCGCCAGGACACCCAGAGACGCGTAGGTGGCGTAGATGGTCACGGGCCCGGAGCCATGCCACAGCGC